>JAOSJO010000001.1 GCA_027494055.1 Anaerolineae bacterium
AGAGCGAGACGGCGCTCGATTGTACGTCGTCAGAGCAGTGGGGTGGTTCGTGGGACGCAGGACATCGTTCTCTGTTGTGGACGACGAAATCGAGGCTGTGACCGCTCTTGGCGGTAGCATGTCGAGAAAAGAAGCAGAGACGAACACATGTCATGGCCGAACATCCGATGGAGACGACGTTACGCACCGCTCTGTGGCGGCGGTTGGGCGCGGCCATCGATATACTGAAAACGCCCTGCTGGCCTGCCCCGCCACCGGAGTTCCCGTCGCAGTTCGCGGAGTTCTGGTATGTCACCTTTCATGCGCTTGTCTGGCTCGACCTGAGTCTCTCAGACGTCCCGGAGTGAGGAATTTGCGCCCCCGCTCCTTTGCCCACGGGGAGCTTGATTCCGTAGAGGAGCTGCCCGAACCGCCCTATACCAAAGAGGAGTTGCGCGCCTATCTCGTGTCCACGCGCCAGAAGTGCCACTCAGCTTCTCCGGCTTTCGGACGAGCAGACGCGCGGGCCCCGTCGCGTATCCTGGTCAAAGGGGGCAGCAAATCAGCTTTCTGGAATTGCAGCTCTACAATCTGCGCCACGTCCAGGAACACGCAGCCCAACTGAGCCTCTTTCTCGGACAGCACGCTATCCCGGATGCAAGCCTCGATTGGGTCGCGCGAGCAAAGGATGAACCTGGCAGTGAGGCAAGCGGAGGCGCGAGTGATACATGGCGAAAGCCAAGGACATGTTCCTGCTCGGAAGCTCAGAATTGAGGAAGACCAAGCTATGGGGTGTGCCGTAAAAGACCATTTGCGATGTAACTAGAAGGTTCCCCCGCAGCCCTACGGTGGGGTGCGAGGGTGCAAACACAACCGGCGCTGGCACAATCGGGGAGACTAAGGCACGCTCCATCTGAAACCAGCTACGGCGAGACTAGAGGCGTTCTGGTAGCTTACACGCGCGCTGGCCCTTATTCCAGTGGGCCCATTTCAAAGTCGATGTAGCGCCAAACCGTCGTGGTCTCTCCATTGGTGAAGTACAGCTTCGCTGTACACGAAGGACCCATATGCCGCAGTCGCAACGGCGAACTTGTTCGACCGATCTACCGATGTGAAGATCCGATATCCCCAGTATTTACCTAAGTAGTATTCAACCCTCTCGACGCTGTCGAGAGTGGCGTCCTTATGCGGCAACAGGTAGATGAGGATATCACTTCTGACCTGGAATCTTGGACGCTGCCAGCTTGTGAACCAGGAAGAGCTCTCGGTTGGGCGCGTAATGGGTTTGGCGTTCGCTTTCGCGAATGCTGATCTCATCTAGGGGATACTCCCCCGAAAGTGTCGCTTCAGCCGTGGCGGGCGTCGGTCACGAGGGAGGCGGTTTTCGGCCTCTCCGCCCGCTCCGAGGGGGGCAAACTGATATCTGCCTCCTGCAATCGAATCTGCCAGACACTCCCGCCGGGACCGATCACCGCGCCAGGGCCAACGTCCCCCTGAACGAAGAAGAAGTTGTAGTTGATGGTTGTGTGCTCGCCCATTGCTTCTAGTCCCCCGTTAACAATTGTACACAGGTATGCCACGGAGCAGACTTCTCCGGTAGTGTAACGCCTAGAATCCTCTTCAGAATGGAAGAGCCGCTATATCCTGGAGAGATATTGTCAAATGTTCTGGATCTGTGGGCATCACGCTGCGACCTTCCGGCGAACATCAGGGACCTCTTCCGGTGCGACTTCGGCGAGCGGCGCGGCAGTTGTTCCGGTTCAGAGCCTGTGAGACAGATCGAGGGGTAGAATGAGGAGATGCTTTCCAAAGCCAGCCGGATCTGGAAAGGGAGCAAGAGGATGGCCAAGGACGAGAAAGTATCTGCCGAAGCGACGGTGCGGCATATTCGCCGCCAGACACTCTGCCTCATTCCCATCATCGTAGTCGCCGCGGTCCAACCTGATCACCTCGGCGCGGCGCAGCCCACAGCCGGCCTGGGGCGCGGGGATAGCAGCGTCAAGCGTTTCCGTCGGCGTCGGGTCGGCTTCGCAGGCGGCCATCAGCGCGGCGATCTCCCCGGCGGCCAGGTCGCGGCCGGTGGGCAGGGGTTCCCCTGTGAGGGCAACTTAGCCCGTCCGAGGGTAGTTCACGTCACACGGCGGTAGTCATGGTACAAGCCACCCAGGACCGGAAAGGCGATGATCCTCGCATCGCCTTGGGTGACCTCTGCGATCGGATCAGGAATGCGTGATCCAATGCCCTGATGCGGACGCGCATGATTGAAACAGGCGACGAAGGCTTGCACGATCAGGAGCAAGTGCCGCGCGCTGAGGATCAGCACGTGATCGAGGCACTCCTCTGCACACTGCCTAGAAAGCGCTCGCGGATCGCGTTGGCTTTGGGCGCTTGCAAGGGCGTATGGATGATCCCAATGCCTGCACCCTCGACCGCGTGTTCAAAGCGTGGTCCTTCACCGAACGGCGTTGCATCGCGCACTTGTTGCGCCCCTCACGCATTCGTTGGTGCACTACCACACGTCGGGAACCGTGCTCAACCAGGAAACCCACTAAGATCGTGCGGAAGAACAGGCCGTAGGTCTGCAGAAAGACACACGCCCAAATCGCCGCGGCATGATCGGCCAGAAACGTCGCCCAACGTTGAGCGTGATGGTGCGGGGCAGCGTCCGCCGGGCTTGGGGCATGTAGTGCCGGATGGTGCCCTTGTTCACCCGAATCCCCAGCTTCAGCAGTTACCCGCGAGTGCGCTTTGCGCCCCAACGTCGGTTTTCAACCGCCATCTGCTGGATCAACGCGATGGTCTCTTCGGCTATCCGCGCTTTGCCTTTCGACTTCCACCGCCACAATAGTCTGAACCCTTGCCGATGCTACTTCAACAGCGTGGCGCGCCGTTGGCTGGGCTGCGCGTTTGTCAATCTCTTCGCTGTGAGCCACAATTAGCTCGGAGTTCCAGTTGAAGTGCCCTCGTTTGCGGTGAGGTGTGACGGTGCTGAGCGAGACGCCTCTGGACGTTGTGGGTGAACGTTACCGTCTACTGGATCTTCTAGGGCGCGGCGGTATGGGTGCGGTCTACCGTGCGGCAGACCGTCTGACGGGCCATCTGGTCGCCCTGAAACAGGTGATGACGCCACCCGAGCAACTACAGTTCGCGTCGCGTGATATGGACTCGGACCCACGTGTGGCGTTGGCGCAGGAGTTCCAGATGTTGGCCTCATTGCGCCACCCCAACATCATTGAGGTGTTGGATTATGGTTTTGACGACAGCGGACGACCCTACTTCACGATGACTCTGCTTGAAGGCGCGCGAACCATTGTGGAGGCCGGGCAAGGGCAATCGCTGATGGCGCAAGTGGACTTGCTCCTGCAAACACTTCAGGCGCTGGCATACCTGCATCGTCGCGGCGTTGTGCACCGAGACCTCAAGCCGGCGAATGTGCTGGTTGCCGGAGGGCGAGTCAAGGCTTTGGATTTTGGCCTATCGGTGGCCAGCACACAGACGCACGAGGATATCTCGGGTGAACTCAGCGGAACCATTCCCTACATGGCTCCAGAGCTATTCCAAGGGAAGCGTGGCGGGGTTGGTGCGGACCTGTATGCGGTGGGGGTGATGGCGTATGAGATCTTCTCCGGCCAGCATCCTTTCAGAACTGATAACCTTGCCCAATTGATTGCTGACATTCTCAGTACGCCAGCCGATGTATGGAAAATCGGCCTCAACGCGGCGCTTGAGAAAGTGCTGGAGCGGTTGCTGGCAAAAGCCGGGCAGATCGCTACACGGATCCGAAGAGACCATCACCGCGTTATGCGCAGCGGTTGACCGGTCTCCGCCAGCGGAGACAGCTGAAATCCGTGAGAGTTTCTTGCAGGCCTCCCGGTTTGTCGGACGCAAAACCGAACTGAAGCAACTCGAAGCCGCGCTTCGGGCAGCGTCGGATGCGCGCGGAAGCGCATGGCTGGTCGCGGGTGAGAGCGGCGTGGGCAAATCCCGGCTGCTGAATGAACTGCGTATTCGCGCTTTGGTCCAGGGCGCGGTGGTGCTTCGAGGGGAGGAGGTGGTCGAGGGCGGCGCACCGTATCAGCTTTGGCGAGAGCCTGTGCGCCGGCTGGCGCTCTCTACCGAACTCAGTGACCTCGAAGTTGGCGTACTTGCGGAGATTGCGCGTGACCTTGGCGACCTACTAGGCCGGGCCGTGGCGCAAGCGCCTGAACTTGAAGTGAAAGCAAGACAGCAGCGCCTCACGTTGACAATTGCAGACCTCTTCCGAAGGCAAAGCGCGCCGGTTCTGTTGCTGTTGGAGGATCTGCAATGGTCAGTCGAGAGCTTGGAGCCGCTCAGACAACTGAACCTCATCAAGGATGAACTGCCGCTTCTCATCGTCTGCAGCTACCGCGATGATGAACGTCCAACATTGCCGGATGAACTTCCAAGTATGCAGAAGCTCAAGCTGGAACGGCTCGATACGGAAAGCATTGCCGAACTGAGTGTCTCCATGCTGGGTGAAGCGGGCCGGCGGCCGCAGGTGCTCGATCTTCTGCAACGTGAGACCGAGGGGAATGTCTTTTTCTTGGTGGAGGTGGTGCGCACCCTGGCGGAGGAGGCTGGCAGTCTGAGCGATGTGGGGCGCCTCACGTTGCCCAGGCATGTTTTCGCCGAAGGGATCCAGACCGTCGTGCGTCGCCGTCTGCAGCGCGTTCCGGAAAGCGCAAAGGAACTGCTGAAAGCGGCGGCGGTCGTCGGGCGGCGGCTGGATGCGAAGGTGTTGGAGGCGCTAGCGCCTGGAGCAAATCTCGATGCGTGGGTCACGGTCTGTGCCAACGTCGCCGTGCTAGGACTTCCAGGACGGGAACTGGCATTTTGCACACGACAAACTGCGCCAAGCCATACTCCGGGACCTCACCGACGCAGAGCGCCCAGCCTTGTACCGCGCGGTTGCGCAGGCCATCGAAGCCGTCTACCCCGGTGATGAGACGCAGGCGGCTGCGCTCGCCGAACACTGGCGCGGAGCTGGCGACAGCGCTAAAGAAGTGCACTATGCGCATGCCGCCGCCAGGCAGGCGTTTGATGTCAGCGACTTCCGCGGGGCGTCGGCTCTTGCCGAGCGCGTGCTGGCGCTGCTGTCAACTATGGGCGACGAGCGAACGAAGATGTTGCTGCTGAAGCTGCTGGGCGATGCGCACGAAGGTCTGAGTGAGTACCCGCAGGCGACAGCGCGTTACCAGGCGAGTCTGGCAATCGCGCGAGAACTGGCTGATACGGTCAATATCGCGGCAGCGCTGAACGGTCTGGGCCGGGTTGGCGAGCGACAGGGCGATTATGCAACAGCGCGCGCCTACCACGAGGAAAGCCTGGCGCTGGCCCGGCAAAGCGGCGACAACAAGGTCGTCGCCGCCAACCTGAACAGCTTAGGCGTCCTGGCCATCAATCAGAGCAACTACACGGCAGCACAGACCCATCTTGAGGAAAGCCTGAAGCTACGGCGCGAGAGTGGCAACCGGCGCGGCATGGCGAGCAGCCTTCATAATCTGGGTACCGTCGCTGCTCACCAAGGTCATTACGCGGCGGCGCGTGCTTACCTTGAAGAGAGCCTGGCGATAGAGCGCGAGGTAGGCAACCGTCATGGCGTCGCCGGCGACCTCTCCAACCTGGGCGTCATTGCCAACTGGCAAGGCGACTACCAGGCAGCGCAATCCTATCTTGAGGAGAGCCTGCGGATCAACCAGGAGATCGGCAACCTATACGGCCTCGCGGCCAATCTCAGCAACCTCGGCGATGTCGCGACGAAGCGCGATGATTATCCAGCAGCGCAGTTGCATTATGAGCGCGGCCTGGCCCTCTTCCGCGAAATCGGTCACCAGCACGGAGTCGCCGTTAGCCTTACGGGTTTGGGAAACGTGGCTGTCCGTCAGGGGGACTATGCGGCGGCAAGGAAGCATTACGAAGAAAGCCTGCAGGCGCACCGCGCCATCGGCCACGGCTGGGCGTTGTCGCAGCGCTCAATGAACTGGCGCTGATTGACTTGACCCTGGGCGCGGTCGAGGAGGGGGCGCGGACGCCTGTATGAGGCGCTTCGGCTCGCACACGAGATTGGCGCTACTCCGCGCGTGATCAATGTGCTGGTCGGGTTCGCGTGGCTGCGTTTGCTGGACGGTCAGCCGCAGCGCGGAGCCGAACTGGTGGGCCTGGTGGCTCACCATCCCGCGACGGATGAATTCACGATGCGCGGCGATATGGAGCCGGTGCGCGTCAAGTTGGAAGGCGCCTTGCCTCCCACTGTATTCGCGGAAGCGCTTGAGCGCGGTCGCACGCTCGACCTCGAAG
This sequence comes from Anaerolineae bacterium, assembly GCA_027494055.1. Lineage (GTDB taxonomy): Bacteria > Chloroflexota > Anaerolineae > Aggregatilineales > JAFGMM01 > JAOSJO01. The sequence continues at coordinate 6,298 of JAOSJO010000001.1, forward strand.
GTGTAGTGAACGAGCTTCTGCAGCGAGCTGGGCGAAGCGCCTGAGTGCCTGACGCGCATTTGGTGTGGGGCGTGGATGCTTGTGGGAGGCCGGAAGCTCTATCCCTTCCACTGCCATCGCAGGACGAAAAGGGCTGTGGGGGCCGAAAACTCTCGTAAGGCTGAAAAACCTTCGTACAGTTGAAAACCCTATCCGCACTGCCCTTCACGCTGGATCCCGGTAGTAGTCGTGAAGAATGCCACCGAGAACGTCGCGGCAACGAACCGGTGAGTTGGCTACTTGCCTCGTCCTTCAGGATGTCAGCATTCAAGATCATTCGTCGGTAGTCGTGGTGAGAGCAATTCAGCACCGAGAGAAAGAAGCAGGAAATTGGGAGAGAAGGCAGACCACGCTGCCACTTCAGCGATTCCGTCGGAATGGTAGAAACGATCGGGAACGACATGGCATGGCGCGAAAAGGACAATCTGTATACACGCTCGTGGTCGATCCCGGTCGTTCCCACACGCCCACAATTCAAATGGACGCAACATAAGACTCTAGCTCGGTTTGCCCCTGGGGCAAGGCCTCATTGATGGGAAATTGGCTTCTATAGAGCAGTAAGGCGACGTTAAAGGGCTGACATGTTTGGGTTTTGTCACTTGTTTCTGGACGAACTGCCGGAGTTCTCGCAGAAGGTGCTGGAGGTGATGCGCCAGCCCATCGAGGACAAGGAGGTCACTATCAGCCGCGCGCAGGGCACGCTGACCTTCCCGGCCAACTTCATGCTCATCGCCGCGATGAACCCCTGCCCGTGCGGCTACTTCGGCGACCCGGAGCGCCCGTGCACCTGCTCGCGCGGCCTGATCGACCGCTACCAGAAGCGCATCTCCGGGCCGCTGCTGGACCGGTTCGACATCCACGTGGAGGTGCCGCGCGTGGACTACGACAAGCTCACCGACGACCGGCGCGGCGAGCCGTCGGGGACGATCCGGGCGCGCATCGAACGCGCGCGCCAGCGCCAGCGGGCGCGCTTCGCCGCGCAGCCACACCTGCACGCCAACGCCGACATGGGGCCGAGCGAGATCCGCGCGCACTGCAAGCCGGACGCCGCCGGGCAGCAACTCCTGCGCGCGACCTTGCAGCAGATGCAGCTCAGCGCGCGGGGCTACCACCGGATTCTGAAGCTCGCGCGGACCATCGCCGACCTGGCCGACAGCGACGCGATTGAGCTGCCGCACCTGGCGGAGGCGATCCAGTACCGGCCCAAGCGGCAGGTGTGGTAATATGGATTGCAGGAGCGAAACAAAAGGGACGCATTCAACTCAGTGCAGGATGGGTTGGGCAGCGTGCGCGGGATGGTTAACACAGACCTGGCGATGCTGGAGAGCCGACTGTACGCGCCGTATGGCGTGCCGTTTGGAGTGCAAGGGACAGAGCAAATGGTGTACGGCTTCACCGGTGAGCCGACGGATGCGAATGAGTTGGTGTACCTGCGGGCGCGGTATCTCAATCCGGAGTTGGGGGTGTTTGCGAGGCTTGACCCAGTCGAAGGCACGGCTGCGCGAGCCATGAGCCTTGGTAGATACTCGTGGTAGGAGTTTATCGTTAATCTATCGATATATGTGCAATCAAGGAAGTTACTTATGATCGGAAGAACGATTCTCTGCATTTCCACGCTTCTGCTCGCACCGCTTGCTACGGGTCAATCTGGTGACTTACCATTACCCGACCTAGAGCCAATAACGCCAGAGAATGCCATCCGAATCGTACACTTGGCTGATTTAGGCAAGGCATATGGGAAAGTGGTATTCAGTCCTGATGGAACATTGCTCGCATCCGTAAAGGAGTATGGAGGTCACGAGATATATGTGTGGGATTTACGGACGGGAGAACTCACTACGTTAGTGGGACCACAACAGTTCCTAGATATTTGGGACCTTGAGTTCAGCCCAGATGGGGCAATTCTGGCTTCTGGGAGCGCGTATGGGGACATCATTTTATGGTCGGTAGCAACGGGCGAACTCATAAAATCACTGGAGAGTGAATCAGGTCACGTATGGGACCTAACGTTTAATGCAGATGGAACACTGTTAGCTGCTTCTAGGTCAGTAGATGCTGAAATATGGACGTTGGAAACAGGAGAACGAAAAGTCCTCACAGGCAATTTGGGTGCACTACGGAACATAGTCTTTAGCCCTGATGAGACGATGGTCGCTGTTGGTGGAGGGGATGGAGCACGTCTATGGGACGTGGCAACAGGTAAGCCGTTAATTGTAATGGAGATCGGAACCGGTGGCGGTGGCGTCGCATTCCACCCAGATGGTACATCTCTAGTTTTTGGAGGTGAGAGAGTAAGATTATTTGATGTAGAAACGGGTGAGCAATTGATAGCGCTTGAGCCAGATGTCCCAGGGTTCAGCGTGGCTTTTGACCCGGATGGGACATTGTTGGTCTCTGGAAATACTGTCTGGGATACAGAAACATGGGACATCTTAACGACACTTGAAAAGGAAGATGGAAGTCCGATATTTGCAGACTATTCTCCACAACCAGTGGAGTTCAGTCCAGATGGCACATTGCTACGCACTGGCAATGTCATCTGGGATACTGTAACATGGCGTCAACTGTTTATCCTGGAAGAAGCAGAGGTAGCGGGATTCGAGTTTGGACACGTGAAGGTGTCGCTAAGTCCTGATCGCACCCTACTGGCTTTTGTGGGAGATACAATACAACTGCAGGGAACGGTACAGCTATGGGGCGTGCCAGCAGGCGAATAGTTTCTCCTCACGGCTTTCTCGATATGGGGGATCGGTGCACAAATTCGCCCCCAGAACGAATAGCAGTGACCCATCGTTGCAAACATAACCTATGAGTCCACTCGAAGTGAAAACGTGAGCCGGGAAACCTCACGCAACCTTCTTGAGACGCACTCCTGTCCACCAGGTCTTGAGGGGAGGAACCAGGAGCACATTTTGCCCAGCAGCGAACCACGCCCGTCGCTCCCGCCTCTGCACAATTCAAATCGCCGATCTGGCCGACAGTGACGCGCTTGAGCTGCCGCACCTGGCGGAGGCGATCCAGTACCGGCCCAAGCGGCAGGTGTGGTAATGTGAATTGCCGGGGCGTAACAAAAGGAACGAATACAACGGCTTCTGCACAAGTGGCGACCTGCTTGCGTAAGGGGTCATGAACGGCGAGGCCCCGCAACGCGCGGGGCCTCTGAATGATGTGAAAGAGAGCGACGAATTACAGGCTGCTGACGATCTCCGAGAAGATGTTGCCGATGGCCGGGCCGAGCAGCGCCAGGATGACGATCACCACGACGGCGACCAGCACCAGGATCAGCGCGTACTCCACAAGACCCTGACCTTCCTCACGTGGCAGGTACAGCATTGCGATTTCACCTCCCTTCGCTTGATGGTATGCTCACAATATAACCGTTCTCTAACCAACACAATAGTACCCTGGGGATACGCCGGCGCGCGCACCGGGCGCGCCCTCTGCCGTGTGCTGTGACGGTCGCTGGAACCCGCGCCGCCGGGGCAACCCGCCCGTCTGCGCCGACCGGGAACGCCTCAGCCCGCGTATCCCATCTGTTGCAGGTAGGGACCGAAGTGCTCCTGGCAGAGGTCTAGCTCGCGCTGGCTCATGACCTCGCGATAGCGCCCGACGACCCCTTTGTTGAAATTGACGTGGCCCGCTTTGCCCGCGCTGAGCTGCGCCGGCGCGTAGCCGTCCACGACCTGCTGGATGGTCGCCTCAGGCACGTCAAGGCCGATGAAAGCGGCCAGGCGCGCGAGCGCCTGCGCCGGGTCGGCCAGCAGGTCTTCGTAGCGCGTGGTGATCACATTCGGGCAGTGCATCCACGCCTCCCAGATCAGCAGCCACCGCTTGACCAGCAGGATGGCCGCTTCCAGGTTCGTCGCCTGGGTGAAGATGCCTTCTTCGCCCCGGCTGCGCAGCCGCTCGCCGTGGTCGAACGCCGAGACCGCCACGTCGCGCGGGTCGCGGTAGATGTACGCGGCCTTCACCACGCCCGCGGCCATGAGGGCGCGGAGGGTCCGCGTTGGGCTGTCGTGCGTCTTGATCGCGAAGGTGTGGCCGAGGAGGTGCGGGACCACCACGCGCAGCACATTGGTCGTGGTGTGTTTATCGATGTTGCAGTTGTGGTGCTTCAACACCGACTGCAACCCGTACCGTGCGCGGATGTCGCGCACATCCTCGTGGCCGGCGGCGATGAGGAGGTCGTTGGTGAGGTTGAAATACCACGCACTCCCAGACTTGGGCATCCCTGCGGATAAGACAATCATCGGCCTGCCTGAACGCTCCGTTTCAGACTTCGCTCACGACCATGCCGGCGCGCACGCTACTGTGCCAGCAGCTCCGGTATCTGCTCCGGGTGCGCCGCCACCCTGACGCCCGCTGCCTCCAGCGCGGCGATCTTGTCGGCGGCGGTGCCCGCGCCGCCCTCCACGATGGCGCCGGCGTGCCCCATGCGGCGGCCCGGCGGCGCGGTCCGCCCGGCGATGAAGCCCACGACCGGCTTGGTCATGTGGTCGCGGACGAACGCGGCGGCGCGCTCCTCGTCGGTCCCGCCGATCTCGCCGATGAGGACAACCTGCTCGGTGTCGGGGTCGTTCTCGAAGAGGCGCAGGCAGTCGATGAAGCTGGTGCCGTTGATCGGGTCGCCGCCGATACCCACGCACGTGCTCTGCCCAAAGCCGGCCTGCGTGAGCGCGGCCACCACCTCATAGGTGAGCGTGCCGCTCCGCGAGACCACGCCCACCGGGCCGGGCGTGCCGATGTGGCCGGGCATGATGCCCACCTTGGTCTGCCCCGGCGTGAGCAACCCCGGACAGTTGGGGCCGACGAGCCGCGCGTCGGCGCGGTCCAGGTAGGCGCGCACCTGGATCATGTCGCGGATGGGGATTCCCTCCGTGATGCACACGATCAGCTTGATGCCGGCGTCCACCGCCTCGTAGATGGCGTCGGCGGCGAAGGCTGCGGGGACGTAGATCACGCTGGCGTTCCCGCCCGTCGCCTCGACCGCCGTGCGCATCGAGTCGAACACGGGCACGCCATGGACCCACTCGCCGCCCTTGCCGGGGGTCATCCCGGCGACGACTTTCGTGCCGTAGTCGATCATCTGCGCGGTGTGGAATCGGCCCTCGCGCCCGGTGATGCCCTGTACGATCAGGCGTGTGTCCTTGTCAGCCAGGATTGCCATGTCTACGCTCCTTCACGGGCGGCCTGGACCGCGACCTCGGCGGCTTCGGCCAGTGTCGGCACACAGCAGATCAGGTTCGGCAGGCCAGCCGCTTCGACGAGGCGCTGGCCCTCTTCCTCGTTGGTGCCAACCAGCCGGACCACCATCGGCGCTTCCATGCCCACCTCGCGCACCGCCTGGACGATGCCCTTGGCGACCTCGTCGGCGCGGGTGATCCCGCCGAAGATGTTGCACAGCACAACCTTGACGTTCGGGTCGTCCAGGATGATGCGGAGCGCCGCCGATACCCGGTCGGCCTGCGCGCCGCCGCCGATGTCGAGGAAGTTGGCCGGCGCGCCGCCGAACAGCTTGGTCATGTCCATCGTCGCCATCGCCAGCCCCGCGCCGTTGACCAGGCACCCGATCTCGCCGTCGAGCTTCACGTAGCTCAGGCCGGCCGCGCGCGCCATCGTCTCTGCCCGTGGTTCGGCCTCGGTGTCGCGGAGCGCCTCCAGGTCGGGGTGGCGGTACAGCGCGTTGTCGTCAAGCGACATCTTGCCATCGATTGCGATCAACCCGCCTTCGGTGAGCGCCAGCGGGTTGATCTCGGCGAGCGTCGCGTCACTCTCGTAGTAGCAGCGGTACAGCGCGTGGGCGATCTCGCTGAATTGCCGCCAGTGGGCGCGCGGCAGCTCGATGCCGATGGCGAGGTTGCGGATCTGGTAATCGCACAGGCCCAGGTTGGGGTCCACGTACTCGCGGAAGACCCGGTCCGGCGTCTGGCGCGCCACCTCTTCGATTTCGACGCCGCCCTCAGAGGAACAGATCAGCACCGGGCGGCGCGCCTGGCGGTCGTTGGTCACGCCGAGGTAAATCTCAGACCATTCGCCCGAAAGCGCCGGGTCGATGAGCACCTTGCCCACGGTGTGCCCTCGGATGTCCATGCCCAGGATTTGCGCGGCGTGCTCGCGCGCCTCGTCGGGCGTCCGGGCCAGCTTGACGCCGCCGGCCTTGCCGCGCCCGCCGGTGAGCACCTGCGCCTTGACGACGACCGGGCCGCTGAGCGCCCTGGCGATGTCATAGGCCTCCTGGGGGGTCCGCGCCACTTTGCCCTTTGGGATGGGGATGCCGTAGTCGCCGAAGCGGAATTTCGACTGGTATTCGTGCAGGTTCATGAACAGCGTTTCTCCTGTTGTGTGAGGTCCAAGGTGGCGGCGGTAGGGGCAAGGCATGCCTTGCCCCTACCGCGCGATTCTACGTCTTTTCACGCGCGCACACCGGGTTTTCGGAGTCCAACTCCCAGTGCGCGGGATTGTCAACGATGTATTGCCGGATGCGGTTCAGGTCCTCCTCGTCACGGATAACGTGGTCGTAGTAGCCGCGTTGCCATATGGTCATGCGGGGCGTCTTGCGTATTTCGTTGATCTGTTTCGTCACAGCGGATTTGAATGAACCGACAATGGCCGATAACGAGCCGGCGACAGACCTGCCGAATCCCGACGTAGGGGCAGTACATACCTTGCCCCTACCCTCCTCATCAACGATCACGATGACCCCATGCACATGATTTGGCATCACTACAAACGCATCCAACTCGACATACGGGAAGTGTGCGGGAATATCGAACCAGCAATCCTGTACGATTTCCCCGAAACCGCTCAACTGCATCGCACTATCGACGACCTCCCCGAACAGACAGGTCCGATGATGCGTGCAGATCGTGACGAAATACGCACCCTCCTGCGCATAATCGTATCCCTGCAACCGAATCGAACGACGATGATGTGTATTGGGGTCATGTCGCATAACACAACGTACCCGAACCCATGTGTAGGGGCAAGGCATGCCTTGCCCCTACGACCCTAACCACTCCCAGTGCGCGGGATATTCGGCCCGCATCAAATCACGCCCAACTCGCGCCCGACCCTGGCGAACGCTTCCAACCCCGTGTCGAGATCGTCCTGCGAGTGGGCGGCGGTGTTCATCACGCGGATGCGCGCCTTGCCCTGCGGCACGGTGGGGTATCCAAGCGCCATCGCGAACACGCCCTCTTCGAAAAGGCGCTTGCTGAACTGCTGCGCCAGCGGCGCTTCGCCGAGCATCACCGGCACGATGGGCGTCTCGGTCAGGCCGGTGTCAAAGCCGAGGCGCTGCATCTCGGTCTTGAAGTACCCCGCGTTGGACCACAGCCGCTCCACCAGTTCGGTGCTCGCCTCCAAAAGCTCCACCGCCGCGAGGCACGCCGCGACGTCGGGCACCGTCATTGCGCTGGAGAAGAGGAAGGGCCGCCCTCGCTGGCGCAGCCAATCGATGATGACGCGCTTCCCGGCCACCATGCCGCCCATCACGCCAAACGCCTTCGACATCGTGCCGACCTCGATGTCCACCGCGCCGTGCAGCCCAAAGTGATCGACAATGCCGCGCCCGCCCCTGCCGAGCACGCCCTCGCCGTGCGCGTCGTCCACCATCAGCAGGATGTCGTGCTCCTGGGCGATCTCGGCCAGCGCCGGCAGCGGCGCGATGTCGCCGTCCATGGAGAACACGCCGTCGGTGACGATGAGCATCCGGTTGTACGCGCCGCTCGCTTTCGCCTCCGCGATGCGGGCGCGCAGGTCGGCGGGGTCATTGTGCGCGTAGGCCACGATCTCGGCGCGGCTGAGCCGGCACCCGTCGATGATGCTGGCGTGGTTCAGCCGGTCTGAGAAGATCACATCGCCGCGCCCGACCAGCGCCGGGATGGTGGCGAGGTTGGCGCTGAAGCCGCTCTGGAAGGTGATCGCCGCCTCCGCGCTCTTGAATTGCGCCAGCCGTTCCTCAAGCTGGACGTGCAGGCTCATCGTGCCGGCGATGGTGCGCACCGCGCCCGGCCCCACGCCGTACTGTTCGATGGCCTCGCGCGCCGCCTCGCGCAGCCGGGGGTGGTTGGCGAGGCCGAGGTAGTTGTTGGCGCAGAAGTTGAGCACCCGCCTGCCATCGACAGTGAGCCACGCGCCCATCGGGCTTTCGATGGTGCGGATATTGGTGAACAGGCCCTGCGCCTTGAGGCTGTCAAGCTCCTGCTCGATCCATTGGGTCTTGGTTGACATGGTTTCTCCCGGTCGAATCGTGCAATGCGCAAAAGAGAACGAGGGTCACACTCAATATAACACCGAGCAAATCTCGCGCCAAGACGCGCGGGCGTTTGGGCACGTCGGGCGGCGTCAGCCATCATCCGCCGCAAGCCGCGCGGCTATAGCCTCCGCCAGGTAGGGATCGAGCCGGGCAATCGTCTCGTAGAGCGCGGCGGCCTCATCCCGCCGGCCCGTGTCCTCGTACCGCGCCGCGAGGTCCAGCCACGGCGCGTAAGTGGACGCGCCCAGGCCCGGCGCGCGCAGTTGCGGCAGGTGGTCGAAGCGCGCCAGCATCCCGAAGATGCTCCCGTAGCTCGCGACGGTGAAGTTCTGCGCTACGTTCCGCGCGGGCACGCTCGCCGCCAGCAGCGCCTCGGCCTGGTCCCAGTCGCCGGCGTTGATGGCGACCTGCGCCAGAATGTAACGGGCGCGCGCGCCTTGCGTCGGGTTGATGAACAACACGGTGCGCGCGTCGCGCGCGGCCTCCTCCCACTCGCCCACCGCGACCGCGCTCTCCGCGCGATAGTAGTATCCCTGCCACCGCCCCGGCTGGCGCGCAATCGCGCTGTCGAACCACGCCAGCGCCCTGCCGTGATCGCCGACAGCCTGGTAGTAGCGCCCGGTCGCCTCGTCGGGCACGCCGCCCGCCGCCAGCAGCGCCGCCGCCGCGTCCAGGTCACCCGCCGCCAACGCCAGGTCGATTGCGTCGGCTGCGTCCGCACCACGCATGGCGGCCTCGACGACGGCCCGGTGCGCCACGCCCGCGCCGGACTCCGCCCAGAAGCGCGGATCCGCCAGCGTCGGGTTCTCGCGCAGCGCCTGCGCGTAAGCGTCGAGCGCGCCGGCCCGCGCGCCCGCCGCCTCGCGATACCGCCCCAGCGCCAGCCAGTACGCCGGCTCGCGCGGGTACAGCGCACAGGCCTGCTCCAGCGCCGCCACGGCCGTCGGCCAGTCGCCCCGCTGCGCGTAGAGCGCCCCCAGGTTCGCGTAGCCGACGTCAAACGTCGGGCGGGCCGCGACCACCCCCTCATGCGCGGCGATGGCGCGGTCCAGATAGGCCGCCGGCGCGCCCGCCGCGAGCCGCCCCAACACGTAGGCGGCGTGCGCCTGGTACAGGTCGAGCGCCGGGTCGATGGCCTGCGCCTGCTCGGCGGCCTCAAGCGCCACCTCCAGCGCACTTGCGTCGAGGTGCGCCGCGCTGCGCCCCAGGTTGAACATCGCGGCGTCGATGGGCGCGAACGCCGCCGCGTAGGCTGCCAGCAGCGCGAGCGCCGGCACGGCCCAGCGCCGGTCGCGCGCGCCGACCCTGCCCCCGGCGGCGACCACATACGCCCCGCAGACGAGCAGCGGCAGCACCACCGGCGTAAACTCGAACAGGTCGAACATGCTGTGCGCGCCAAAGCCGACGCCCGCCGCCAGGCAGCCCTCCAGGCGGCGGCGTTGCGCCGCGCCTGCCGCACGCCACCGCGCCCACCATGCCCGCAGCACGGCCACCGCCAGCCACGCCAGCACCGCCACGCCGACCAGCCCCAGCTCGGCGGCGACGTGCAGCGGCAGGTTGTGGGCCTTGTGGAGCCAGTCCACATCCAGCACCAGCCCCGGCTCGCGGTAGGCGCGCACCGCCGCACTGTACATCGCGGGGCCGACGCCGAGCACAGGATGGTCGCGCGCCATCTCGACCGCGCTGCGCCAGAGGTCGAGCCGCGCCGTGTCGCCGGTCGTGCGCCCGGCAAAGGTGCGCGCCAGCAGGAAGACCCCTGCGGCAATCACAGGGACCGCCAGCGCAGCCGCCAGCGCCAGGGTCCGGGGGCGCGCCGCCCTGCGCCAGCGGGTCAGCCCGGCCTGCCGCAAGGCCCAGAACGCGACCAGCACCGCCGCGCCCGTTGCGCCGGACAGCCACCCGCCGCGCGACTGGGTGAGCGCCAGCGTCGCCGCCAGCCCCGCGACGAGCGCCCACAGCAGCCAGCGGCGAGCGCGGCTGCGCGCCGTGGCCGCCCACATCGCCGTGACGGGCATGAGCACCGCGACAAGGCCCGCCAGCAGGTTGGCGTTGTTCATCGCCCACCCCACGCGGCGCAGCACCGGCGGCAGCAGCCCCGCGCCAACGGCGGGCCAGCTCTGGACGAATGGCGGCAGGCCGAAATACCAGCGGGTCGCCTCGACCGCGCTGGTCGCCACCGCGACCGCGCCCGCCAGGAACAGCCCCACGAAGACCCACCGCTGCCAGCCGCGTTGCATGAGATCGACGAGCAGGTAGAAGCCCAGGATGTGCACGAACTGCGTCCAGGTCTGCGCCAGGCTCACGCGCGGGTGCGCCGAGGCGAGCGCGCTAACGATCAGCGCCAACCCGAAGACCAGCAGCGGCCCGTCGAGCGGCGTGCGCGGGAACCCCCGCCGGCTGCGCCACAGCGCGATCAGCCATGCCGCCAGCAGCGCCGTCGTGACGACCTGGTGCAGCACGTAGGGCCAGAAGTTGGTCTGAGTGGAGGCCCCGCCGCCAAACAGACAGAAGTAGAGGACGAAGAGGACCACAAGCAGGTGGAACGCGCCTCCCGCCGCCCTGGGCCGGTCTGGGATGGCGTGAGTCGCTTCATCCAACGGCTGTTTTCCCCATGGAATCGGAACGCCGCGCGTGGCGCACGCTTCAGTCGAGGAGCAGGCTCGGCTGGCGCGTGAAGTGGAGCAACGTGTGCGGGCGCATCAAGGTAACGGCCTTCTGGTAGCCCGCGAGCGCGCCGCGCACCGTCCCCAGCGCCTCGTAGTAATCGTAGTAGCGGAAGCTGGCATAGCCCTCGCGCATCAGCGCGTGGGTCTTGAGCAGCTTGAGGTAGTCGTCGAACACGTCGGACACGTCCAGGTACACGTCGGCGGAATAGCCCTCCATGTCCTCCCAGTTCTCCGGGTAGAGCACCGCCCTGGGCGCGTGCGCCGGTTGTGCGCGCATGAACGCCGGCAGCGCGGCGTTGAACATCGCCCGGTGCACGATCTCGTGTGTATTGTTGTGGTCGCGGTGGAAGCTCCCGCGCCAGTGCGTGAGCAGCACCGTGGGCCGGTACTTGCGGATCAGGTCGGCGACGGCCCAGATCGCGTCATCGGTGACCTCAAGCTCGCCGTCCTGGTAGGGCAGGATTTCCAGGTTCGCCCCGACGAACGCCGCCGAGGCCTGCGCGTCGGCGATGCGCATCGGGTTGTACGCTTCGGGCGACAGCGTGGGGTGGCCCTTGTCGCCGGCGGTCAGATGTACGATGGTCACCTCCCAGCCCGCGCGCCTGTGCTTGAGCATGGCTGCGCCGGCCATGTTCTCCGCGTCCGAGATGTGCGCACCGATGACCATGAGGTGGTTGGGCATTGCGTCGCTCCTGTTCATAGCGTCTTGCGCAGGATCGCGAATTCGCGCCGGCGCTTGAACCCGGCCAGCGCGTAGAGCCGCGCGGCGTCCTCGCCGGTCCACAGGAAGTAGGCGTAGAACACGTGGCGCGCGCTCATGATCGACAGGCAGCGGAACAGCAGCAGCCGCCCGATGCCCAGGTTGCGGCAGTCTGGCCGCACGCCAAAAGGCCCAAAGCGCTCGCCGCGCTGCTGGCAGAAGCCCACGACCGCGCCACGCTGCCGAGCCACCAGGAAGCAGATCGGGCTACCCCCGCCGCCTCCGAAGTATTGGAGCAGGTATTCCTGGGCGTGGCGGAACCAGTCCCAGCCGAAGTGCTCCACGAGGAAGGGCATCAGGTCGGGGAGGTCGGCGCTGGTCACGGGCCGGATGGTGACGCCGTCCTCCTGCTCGCGCCTGCGCTCCAGCGCCAGGATGTCGGGCGGAATCTGGAAGCCGGTCAGGTCCGCGCCCATGCTGATCGCGCGGTACAGCTCCTCGAAGCCCACCGCGCCCTTGAGGAACGGGAGCGTGCCGGGGTAGGCGTTGACGTCCACGCCGGGCACGAAGTAGTTGGGCACGTAGGGCGAAATGGCAACCTCTTTGCGGCCCTCCCCGGCCAGCCGGTCGAGCGCGTGGCCGAACAGCGCCCGCCCGATGCCGCGCCGCTGGTAGTCGGGGTGCACGCCGAAGGCCGTGATCCACGCGCGCTCCGGCTCCAGCCCTTGCAGGAAGAGCGGCACCTGCCGCGCGAGCGCCAGCACGAAACCCACCACGCGCCCATCCGCAACGGCGACGGGCAGGCGCTCCGGGTGGAAGTTTGGATCGAGGAGCACCTGGGTGCGGAAGATCTCCGCGCTGATGCGGTCGTGGGTCATGGCGGCGTGCCAGACGTCGAGGAGTCCGGCCTCGTCGGCGCCCTGGTACGGTCTGATCTGCATGGCGGTTCATCCTTTGCGTCCGGTCAGCGCCCCGGCCAAAAAGGGGCGCGACAAGCAAGAGAGACAGCCCCAGCGCAATCCCCCCGCGCCCGCATCTCTGGCGGCTCAGTCAGGGTAGATCAGGGCGGCGGCGCGCAGCGGCGCGAACGCCCGCAGCCCCGCCTGCCACCCTTCAACGATCTCGTCGATGGCTGCGCCGGCGTCGATGCGCGTGCGCACCGCGTCGCTGCCCGTGAGCAGGTCGATAAAATGGTGGCCGCCCGGCCTCACAGGTTCGAGCCACGCGAAGGCGTCGGGGTGCATCGACCTCACGGCGGCGATGAGGTGGAGCGCAGTCTCGATTGGGCGGAACCGGTCCCGGTCGGTGACGTAGACGTGCACGCCCTTGCAGCGCGCGCCCTGGTGCTTGCTGAAGGTCGGCGTGAAGTAAACCGGCCTGAAACGCACGCCCGGCAGCGCCAGGCCGTTGAGCGCGCCCGCCAGCGCGTCCGCGTCGATCCACGGCGCGCCGAGGTACTCGAAGGGCTTGGTCGTGCCGCGCCCCTCCGAGAGGTTGGTGCCCTCGATCAGGCACGTGCCGGGGTAGACGGTCAGCGCGGCGAGCGTGGGCAGGTTGGGCGAGGGCGGCACGAAGGGCAGGCCCGTCTCGTCGTACCACATGGCGCGCTGCCAGCCGGCCATCGGGACGACAGTCAGGTCGCAGCCGATGTCAATGGCGTCGTTGAACAGGCGCGCCAGCTCGCCGACCGTCATGCCGTAGCGCAGGGGGATGGGGGTGCGGCCCGACGAAGGACATGTATGCGGAGTCGAGCACCGGCCCTTCGACCGTCACGCCGTTGAGCGGCGCGGGCCGGTCGAGCACGAGCACCGGGAGGCCGGCGCGCGCGGCGGCCTGCATCACGTGGGAGAGCGTGGCAATGTAGGTGTAGAAGCGCACGCCGCCGTCTTGCATGTCGTAGATCAACACGTCCACGTCGCGGAGCATGTCGGGCGTAGGCTGGTAGGTTTCCCCGTACAGGCTGTGGACCGGCAGCCCGGTGAGCGCGTCGGTGGAAGTCCCGATTTCCACGGCGTCCTGCGCGTCCCCGCGCAGGCCGTGTTCTGGCCCGAAGAGGGCCGTCAGCTCCACCGCCGGGGACTGGCGCAGCCGCTCCACCGTGCTCACAAGCGCGCGGTCCACGCCGGTGGCGCAGGTGACCAGGCCCACCCGCCGCCCGGCGACGAGGTCACGCCGTTCTTCAAGCAGGACCTCAAGCCCCAGCCGAACCGTCGTCCGGGCCACATCACGCATGTTGGGCGCTTTCGACGCCATCCGCAACCCCTCCGAGGGCAGGCAGGCGCTATCACGCTCCCGTGAGCGTGCAATGTACCGTAGCACGGGGCGGGCATGGCGTCAAGCAGTTCGAACCGTCGGGTGCATTCCAAGATAGGGACGATTTATTGCGCAGGCAAGAAGATCCATTACGCATTGTTCTCTGATCCCGCGACTTCAGTCGCGGGCTAATTCCTTGGCGATCATGGATCTCGGCGACGGTTAGCCGCCGACTTCAGTCGGCGGGCTGCAAGAGTTTAATTAAGGAGAGGGGCCGGGGGTGAGGTAGAAAAAAACAGGTCAGCCGGCGCGCTTAATCCACGGCCTCCAGGATGTGGGCGACCACCGTCGCGCCGCTGCCGCCGATGTTCTGGACCAGCCCCAGGCGCGCGCCGGGGATCTGGTTCGCGCCGGCCTGCCCGCGCAGTTGCAGCGTGGCTTCCGCCGCCTGGTAGACGCCGGTCGCGCCGACGGGGTGGCCGCGCGCCTTGAGGCCGCCCATCGTGCAGATGGGGATGCGCCCCTCGCGGAAGATCTCGCCCTCCAGCGCCAGGTGCGTGCCCTTGCCCGGCTCGGCGAAGCCCGCCGCCTCCAGGCTGAGGGCCGACATGATGGCAAAGGCGTCGTGCAGCTCGAAGAAGTCGATGTCGTCGGGGGTGACGCCGGCCTGGGCATAGCACTTCTGCGCCGAGACCGCCGCCGCGTCAAGGCAGGTGGGGATGCGCCGGTCATGCACCGCGATGGTGTCGATGGCGCTCGCACTGGCGCGGATGCGCACCGGTCTGTCGGTGAAGCCGCGCGCGACCTCCGTCGGGCACAGCACCACCGCCGCCGCGCCGTCGCAGATGGGCGAGCTGTCGAACAGGTTGATCGGGTCCGCGATCATCCGCGACCGGGTGTAGGCCTCAACCGTGACCGGCGTGGGGAACATGGCGCAGGGGTTGTTCGCGGCGTTGCGGTGCGCGTTGACCGCGAACGGCGCGAAGGCGTCCTTGTCCACGCCGTATTCGTAGAGGTAGCGCTGCATCACCAGGGCGTTGATGCCGACAAACGTCAGCCCGTGGATGACCTCGTAATCGGCGTCGGCGGCCATCGCCAGGCCGGAGGTCACCGTATTCACGCGCTGGTCGGTCATCTTCTCGACGCCGCACACGACGACGAAATCGGCGACGCCTGCCCGCGACCGCGAGGTAGCCCTGGCGCAGTGCAGCGCCGCCCGACCCGCACGCCGCCTCGATCTTGACCGCCTCGACGCCGCGCAGGCCGGCGTTGTCCGCGACGAGCGCGCCCAGGTGCGCCTGGCCGCTGGTGGTGCCGGCCAGCATGTTCGATACGTACAGGCTCTCCACCTGCCGGCGCTCGACGCCGGCGTCCTCCAGCGCGGCGCGGATCGCCTGGTTGGTCAGTTGCCGGAGGGACTGGTCCCAAAGCTCCCCAATCTTGACCTGGCCGACGCCGATAATGCTCACATCGCGCACGACAAACGCTCCTGCACTACATGTCCACCGCGTAAGATTGTAGCAGATTGTACGGCGTCCGGACTGTCAGAAGCTACCAGGATAGGGGGCTGCCGACGTTTCCCAGCGCAAGAAGGCGACAGGTGTCCCTTCCACCGGCAGAGGTTCGGAGATGTCATGTAGGGGCGACCCGCCGGGTCGCCCCTACCCCCAGATGTAACGATACCGAGAGGTCCGAGACGCCATGTCTCCAAACGCGGATTGTCGGATTCGATTATGAGAATTCAACAGGCTCGCGCGGGGCTACCGACGTCTCCCAGCGCAAGAAGGCGACAGGGATCCCGTCCACCGGCAGAGGTTCGGAGATGTCATATAGGGGCGACTCGCCGGGTTGCCTCTACCGCCAGGAGAGGGCGCAGATCACGGTGCGCGCTCCGTGAACGCGAACCCCTTCAGCATCGCCTCGAACAGGACCACCCACAGCCGGTCCCAGTCGCGCACAGGCGACCACTGCTCCACGCGGTAGGTCGCTTCATCGCCCACGTAGAACGTGACCTGGTACTGCAACCGGGGTTCGGCGCGCCAATCCTGATAGTAGTCGCTGCGCCCGCCGTTGGGCGCGTCCATCCGGTCATCGGAGTAGCTCGCGTCCGGCACGGTGGCGAGGATGCGGTCGCGGTAGGCGTCGAGAAGCGCGTCGGGGTCGCGTCGGCTTGCGTCCACGCGGTGGACGGCCATCCCCAGCGGGCCGCGCGCCGCGTCCGGCCCGAAGTAGACCGCGTCGCCGGCGTGCTCCGACGTCACGACGACCCACGTCTCCGGGTAGTCGATCACGTACCCGTCGCCGGCGTACTGCTGCATCGGGGCCGAGGGGGGTGGGCACGTCGGTCGGCAGCGGGAGAGGGTGGCGGTGGGCGGCGGCGCGACGTCGCAGGCGGCGGCGAACAGCCCCAGGGTCAGCGCGAGAATCGCTCTGGCAAGGCGGCGCATGGCGTCGGCTCCTGTCTCGCCGCAGTCAACACGGATAGCATAGCCCAGCCGGGGGCAGGGAGCAATTGCGCGCGCGCGCGCGGTGGTCTAGAATCCAGGCGCTTTGCAGCCGGCGTTATCTTATTCGGAGGGGAAAGGTCGTGAGCAAACCCATCGTGCGCGGCATCTTTGTACCGGTTGTCACCCCGTTCGATGTGCACGGCGAGGTCGCCCTGGAGCACTTCCAGGCCAACGCGAAGAAGTGGCTGCGCCTTGGGCTTTCGGGGCTGGTCGTCACCGGCTCGACCGGCGAGGCGGTCTCGCTCGACATAGACGAGCGCACGCGCCTGTGGGAGGCGGCCCGCGCGCTGATCCCGACCGACAGGCTGCTCATTGCCGGGACGGGCGCGGAGAGCACGCGCGCCACCATCGCCCTGACCAAACGCGCCGCCGAGGCCGGGGCCGACCTGGCCCTCATCGGCACGCCGTCATACTTCCACCCCTTCATGACGGTTGAGGCGCTCACCGCGCATTATCGCGCCGTCGCCGACGCCGCGCCGATCCCGGTCGTGCTTTACAACATCCCGCGCTTCACGCGCGTGGAGATGAGCGCGGCGGTCGTGGTGGAGCTGTCGCGCCACCCCAACATCATCGGCATTAAGGACAGCAGCGGCAACGTCGGGCTGGTCGGGCAGATCGCAGCGCGGACGGCGGACGACTTCGCCACCGTCACCGGTTCGGGCGCGACGCTCTTCCCGGCGCTGATGGTGGGCGCGGTCGGCGGCATCCTGGCGGCGGCGAACATCGCGCCGGCGCAGTACATCGAGATCGTCCGGCTGTGCGAGGCGGGCGAGTACGCCGCCGCGCGCGCGCTGCAGGCGCGCCTGATCCCGGTCAGCAACCTGATCGCGGCGCGGATGGGGCCGGCGGGCGTCAAGGCCGGGCTGGACATGCTCGGCTACTACGGCGGTCCAGTGCGCCCGCCGCTGCTGCCCGTCTCAGACAGCGACCGCGCCGTGCTGCGCGCCACGCTCGCCGAGGCGGAGCTGATTCACGACGCCTGAGGGCGGAGCGCGCCAAGCTACGGGAGGTCATCGCACGCGCCGGAGGGCGTGACGCCGTCCGGGACCGCGCGCATGTACAGTTCCACCCCTCCCAACTGGCGCGTGGACCAGCAGCGCACGCGCGTGAAGTCGTGCCGCGCGATGTAGTCCAGCAGCGCCGGCGGCGGCGGGATGGGGTAGCCCCGCACCAACGCCACCGCGACCGGCGCGATCTCCTCCCACGCCTGCGCCTCTTCGATGCCAGCCTGCTCCGCGTACAGCACCCCGGTGTTCATCTCGGTGAACCCGCCATAGTCGTGCATCCGGTGGTAGAGCGGGTCTGGCCCCACGAACACCGCGTCGTCGGGCACGATGGCGCGCAGCCGGTCCGCGATGTCGAGCGCCTCGTCGTAGCTTTGCGACCCCGCCGCCCGCACCTGGGCGACCAGCAATCCTGCGCACGTGAGGGCGACCACCAGGGCCAGCGCGCCGGGCGCGCGCGCCGGCAGGCGCGTCTCGACCGCGCGCATGAAGTTGGCGGCAGCGAGCGCGAGCAGCGGGATGCTCTGCACGAGATAGTAATCGCGGTAGTAGCCGTAGAGCGACGCCAGCGCCAGCGCGCTGACGCCCAGCGCGACGAGGAGCAGCCGGTCGAGCGCGCGCCGCTTGCGCCTGGGCCGCCAGAGCGTGCGCCGCCGCCAGAGTGCGGCAACGATGCCGGCCACCGCCGCGCCCAATAACAACGGCGTCAGGCGCAGCGCCGACGTGAGCTGCTCCAGCAGCACGCCCGGCAGCGCCGCAAGGTCAGCGCCAAAGAACGGGTCGCCGGCGTAGTCCAGGAAGCGGTGGGTGACGGTCGCGAAGATGAGGAAATAGGTGAGGAAGCCCAGCGCGCCGCCGACCGCCAGGTAGACCAGCGGCCAGTACACGAAGAAGCGCCGCCGCTCCCGGAGCAGCAGGCCATAGTCGAGCGCGTAGGCCAGCGCAAACGCCAGCCCGAAGCGGTAGGCGTTGGGGTGGCCGTCCAGCGCGAGGCCCAGCGCATAGCCAACCACGAGATGGAGCCAGGGCCGCCCGCGCCACACCGCCAGCACGAAGCCGAGCAGCGCCACGGCGAGCCAGAAGATCGCGCCGATGTCGGCGCGCAGCACGTTGGTCGCGCTCAAGGCGTATGCGCCCAGGATGACGGCCACCCACGCCGCAAAGCGCGAGTACGCGATGCGCGCCGCTGCGTATACCAGCGCCAGACTCGCCAGCCCAAGCGCGAAGATGTAGACCCGCCCAACCCAGATGTCCACCCCGAACGCCGTGAACCACGCCCCCAGGCCGAAGTAGGTCAGCGAGTAGGCTTCCATCTCGAAGGGCTGGAAATACAGCACCTTTGGGTAGCCCACCTGCATCGTCCCCAGCGCGCCGCTGACCATGAAGCCCTCGTCGGTCCAGAACAGGCCGGGGAAGCGCGTCGCGAGCGCCAGCAGCGCCAGGAAGCTCCCCAGGCCAAGCGCCCACGGCAGGTGGCGCGTCCAGGAGGGAGGCGGACGCGCTCAAGGGACCAGAGCGCCGCCGTGAAGAGGACGAACGTGAGGTACAGGCGGATGACGATGTGGCTGCTCGTCGGGCTGGCGGGCAAGGCCCACAGCACAAAGAGCGCGCCGCTCGCAGCGAGGAGCGCCGCCGCATACCCCCGGCGCGAGAGCGAGACCTGCTCAACGCGGCCGGCGAGCCAGCGCGTCCCGAACCAGACCACGGGCGTCAGGACGACAAAAGCGACCAGCGCCAGCGCGGCTGAGGTCGAGTAGCGCCCCAGGACGACGCCCTGGGTGCTCGGCTGCAAGGCGATGGCTGCCAGGCTGGCGAGGTGCAGCCAGAACCAGGCCCGGATCAGGGTGGGTATCACGCTCAGTTCTCTGAAACCGGCGACGCGCAGGCCGGATTCTACCCTGCCAGGGCCGCCGCTCCAAGGCGGGACAGAAAACGGCCCAGGGCGTCTGCAAAGTCAGTGGGCTATGTTAGCAAATGGCCTTACTTCTTCTTTTCATCACCCCTAAGTCCCCTCTCCCACAAGGGTAGAGGGGACTTCACCCCGCTCAATTCCCCCTCTCCCCAGCCGCGCAGCGCGGCGGAGCGTGGGAAGAGGGGGATGCCGACCGAAGGTCGGCGGGGGTGAGGGGAAACGGCCCCGTCACAGGACGGGGCCGCGCCGAAGGCCTGCCGCTACTCGATTTCAGGCGGGACGATGGGCACCTCCACCAGGAGGGCAGCTTCCGCGCCGTCCGCCGCCACGGTGAGCGGCGCGTGCACGCGCACCTGCTCCACGAAGCACAGGGTCTCGTTGACCGCCTCGCAGTAGTACACGTCGAGGTCCACGGTCACTTCCGCCTCGCCCTCCGCGAGCGTCACCGGCACGAGGATGGGCAGCGGCGGCTCGACGATGACCTGGCGGCGGTCTTCGTCCGCGATCTGCACGACCGCGCCGTCCGGCTGCCACTCCGCGCTGAAGGGCGCCAGGTCGTTGAGCTTGTACCCCTCCGGCAGCAGAACATTGAGCGTAATCGTCCCCGCGCCGGGCGCGCTGCGCTGCGCCTCCAGCGTAATCTCCTTGCCGCTGAACGGCGCAGCCACCGCGACCCGGTCGCGCCCGGCCTGGAGCGCCTCCGGGTTGGGGAAGCTGACCGTCTTCACCGTCTGCCGCTCCAGGTCGATGACGCGGATGGCGTGGTTGTTGGTGTCGGCCACGTAGAGCATCCCATCAGCGTGGCTGATGCCGCCTGGCTCGTCGAAGCGCGCCAGGTCAAGCCGGCCATCCACATAGCCGCCCGCCGGGTCGCCGGCCAGGCTCACCGCCTCGCGCGTCTCCGGGTCGATGACCTTGATCTTGCTGTTGTAGGTGTCGGCCACGTAGAGCGCGCCGTCCACGTAGACCACGCCCAGCGGGTGCTGGAGCAGCGCCGCGTCGCCCACGCCGTCCACGTCGCCGAAGTCGAAGAGGCCCGTGCCGACGAGGGTGCGCACGCCGCCCTCCGGGTCGATGTCAGACTCGCGGATCGCGCTCGCCTCGCTGTCGGCGAAGTAGAGCACCGCGCCATCGGTGGTGATGCCGCTGGGCTGCGCGAGCGCGGCCTCGGCGTGCGGCGCGTCGGTGACGTCCTCGCGCCCGCTGCCAGAGTGGCGCGCAATGACGCCGGTTTCGATGTCGTAGCGCCAGAGCTGGTGCGGCCCGGCCATGGCGATGTAGATCACGCCGTCAACCACGACCAGGTCCCACGGGCTGTTGAGCGGCACCTCGGTGCCGACGCCGCGCGGGTTGTTGCTGTACACCTGCTCGCCGGTGCCGGCGATGGTCGTCACCATCTCTGCTGCAAGGTCAACCGCGCGGATCGTGTGGTTCTCGGTGTCGGCGACGTAGAGGGTGGCGCCGTCTTCACTGAGCGCCAACCCCTGCGGCTGGCGGAAGCGCGCCGTGCTGTAGTCGCCATCGACGTTGCCGGGTTCCATCCCGCCGATCACCTCCAGCACCTCGTAGGTTTCCAGGTCGGCGATGACGATGCGGTGGTGGTTCGTGTCGGCGATGAACAGCCGCCCGCCCGCCGGGTCGGCCAGCACCTTGCCGGGGAAGGCCAGGAGCGTGTCGGGGCGCGCCTCGGTTTCGAGCGTCATCTCAAGCGGCGTGCGGTCGATCAGGCCCTGCGCGTCGAACTGCGCGATCATCCCGGCGATGAGCGGCTGGAACGTCTCGTAAATGCCCTCGCCGGAGCGCCCGTAGTACGCCATGCCGAGCGGGTCCACCAGCACCACCGTCGGCCAGGCGCGCACGCCCCAGGCGCGCCACACGAGGAACTGGTTGTCGTTCACGACCGGGTGCTCGCGCTGGTAGCGCTGCACGATCTGGCGGATGTTCTCGGTGCTGCCTTCGTTGTCGAACTTGGCGCTGTGCACGCCGATCACCACCAGCGCGTCGCCGAACTCCGCCTCCAGGCGCGCAAGATCGGGCATGATGTGGATGCAATTGATGCACCCGTAGGTCCAGAAGTCAAGCAGCACGGCCTTGCCGCGCAGGTCCTCCCAGGTCAGGGGGCCGGGCACGTTGATCCAGTCCAGCCCTTCCGGGAAGGGCGGCGCTTCGACCGTGCCCGAATAGTCGTTAGTCCCTTGCTGCGCCATCGCCGGCCCAATCAACCCGGCGAGCAGCACCGCCGCCGCCAGGACGCCTGCACCAAGCAACTGTCTTCCCTTCATGGCTGCCACCTTTCGCTCTAAAACGG
This sequence comes from Anaerolineae bacterium, assembly GCA_027494055.1. Classification (GTDB taxonomy): domain Bacteria; phylum Chloroflexota; class Anaerolineae; order Aggregatilineales; family JAFGMM01; genus JAOSJO01. Next base: position 27,944 of record JAOSJO010000001.1, read on the forward strand.
GTTGCCCACATAACGATAGCCTCGACGATCTCTGATATTTTAGATTTGATTTATTAAATTAATCTTACCACACACGCGGTCATTTTGACCGCCCGCCGCCGCTCCTGGGTGCGTTCCCATAGCTCCCAGGGAGCTTCAAAAGCTCCCTGGGAGCTACCCCCCCCCTGGGGCTACCCTTACCCTGGGAGCTACCAGAAGTTGCCTCTATCCTGGAAGCGCTCCGCTTCCCGCCTGGTGGCGCGGGCCGCGCGCAGGGGGAGTATCATTGAGGCGTTCCGCCGGTACGCACAAGGAGCACAGCCATGCGCCACTACGGATGCCGTCTGATGGAAGTTACGTATCAGGGATGCGCACCCTCTTTCTGGAGAACGCCGCGCTGCGCGTCGGCGTGCTGGTCGATAAAGGGGGCGACATCTTCTCGTTTCTGTACAAGCCGCTCGACGTGGACTTTCTCTGGCGCACGCCCTGGGGCCTGCGCAACCCCGCCACCTTCGTCCCCACCGTGGCGAGCGCCGGGGGCAACTTCATGGACTACTACGAGGGCGGCTGGCAGGAGCTGTTCCCGGCGGGCGGGCCGGCCTTCAGCTATCGCGGCGCGAGCTTCGGCCAGCACGGCGAGGTGGCGCTGTTGCCCTGGTCGATGCACGTGCTGGACGACGCGCCCGACGTGGTGAGCGTGCGCCTGACGGTGCGCACCGTGCGCACGCCGTTTACGGTGGAGAAGACGCTCACGCTGCGCGGCGGGGAGCCGGTGCTGCACATCGAAGAGCGGGTCACCAACGCGGGCGGGATCCCCTGGAAGTGACATGGGGCCACCACCCCGCGTTCGGGCCGCCTTTCCTTGACGAGAGCTGCGTGATCGACGCGCCGGCGCGGCGCGTGCGCTGCGACGACGCCTACGCCACGTGCCGCAGCCAGCCGGGCGAGGCGTCGTGGCCGGTGGTCCCGGCGCGCGATGGCGGGCGCGTGGACCTGAGTCGCATCCCGGCGGAGGCGCAGGGCTGCGCGGAGATGGCCTTCCTCCACGACCTGGAGGACGCGGCGGGCGCGGGCTGGTACGCGCTCACGAACACGCGCCGCGAGGTCGGCTTCGGCATGGTCTGGCCGCTCGACGTGTTCCCCTGGATATGGTACTGGCAGATGGCGCGCGGGGATGACCATTCGCCGTTCTTCAACAGCGTCTACGCGGTGGCGCTGGAGCCGTTCAGCACCGGCCACTACCCGCTGCCCAACGCGGTCGCGGCTGGCGATGCGCTGACGCTCGCGCCCGGCGAAGCGCGCACGGCGTGGCTGCGCGCGGTGGCCTATGCGGGCTGCGAGCGCGTCGCGCGCATCTCGCCGGAGGGGGTGGTGACGCCGCGCTAGGGGGCGGTGTCCGCCCCGCGCGCCCCGCTCCGGCAGCCGCGTGAGGTCGGGTCGCAGGGCGGAGTCGAAACGCAAGGCCACGAAAGGCGCGGAAAGTGCGCCCGGCCCTTGCGTGCCTTCGCGTTTTTCGCGCTTTCATGTTACGAATCCAGGTGCGTGTCGCTCCGTCCCCGGACGTTGACACGCTATGGCGCGTTGCCCATCACGCCCGCAGGACGGTGGTGAGGGTATAATGGCGCTACGGCATTGCGTTCACATGCGGTTAGAGGAGCAGCCATGTCCATACTCATCGACGAGACCAGGCGGGTGCTCGTGCAGGGCATCACCGGGCGCGAGGGCATGACGCGCGCCCGCCTGATGAAAGGCTATGGCACGCAGGTCGTCGCCGGCGTCACCCCCGGCAAGGGCGGGCAGGATGTCGAAGGCGTGCCCGTGTTCGACTCGGTGCGCGAGGCGTGGGAGGCGGTCGGCCCGATTGATGTGAGTGTGCTCTTCATCCCCGCGCCGCTGGTGAAAAGCGCGGCGCTGGAGGCCATCAATGCGGGCGTGAAGCTGCTCGTCATCGTGCCCGACCGGGTCCCGATCTACGACGTGCTCGAAATCGTGGACGCCGCCAACCGCGCCGGGGCGCGCTTCGTCGGGCCGAACACGCTCGGCGTGCTCAGCCCCGGCAAGGGCGTGCTCGGCATGATCGGCGGGCAGGCGGAGAGCGCGCGCGCCTGGTTCCCGCCGGGGCCGGTGGGCGTGACCAGCCGCAGCGGCGGGATCACCTCCAGCATGGCCTACTACCTGGCGCAGGCGGGCATCGGCGCGACGACGCTGGTGCACGTCGGGGCGACGCGGTGGTGGGCCTCCCCCACCCGGAGGTCGTGAAGCTCTTCGAGCAGGACCCCGACACGAAGGTGGTGGTCATGTTCGGCGAGATTGGCACCTCGCAGGAGGAGCAGGTCGCCGACCTGATCGAGGCCGGCGCATTCACCAAGCCGCTGATCGCCTACATCGGCGGCAAGGCGGCCCGGAGCGGCACGCGCTTCAGCCACGCCGGCGCGATCATCGAGGGCGGGCGCGGCACGCACGAGGGCAAGGTCGCCCGGCTGCGCGAAGTTGGCGCGCACGTGGTGGACTCGTTTGCGGACATCCCGAAGGTGACGAAACAGGTCTTGCTTGAGATGGGCGTGGTGACGCCGCAGGCAGGAGGTTGAGGAAAATGGCTGACGACCAACACTGGACCACCGCGATCACCGAGATCAAGCCCAACGAGGTGCGGCTGCGCGGCTACCGCATCGACGAGCTGATGGCGCGCGTCAGCTTCGCGGACGCGATCTTCCTGGCGCTGATGGGCGAGCTGCCCGCGCCGGGCGTCAGCCGGCTGCTGGACGCGATGCTGGTCGCGTCCATCGACCACGGCGCGACACCGCCCTCGGCGCTGGCCGCGCGCACGGCGGCGAGCACGGGCGCGCCGCTCAACGCGGCGGTGGCGGCGGGGGTGCTCAGCATCAACCGGCACCACGGTGGCGCGATTGAGGACTGCATGGGCGTCATCAACGAGGCGTATGCGCTCGCCGAAGCGAACGACCTCTCGCTTGAGGTGGCGGCTGCCGGGCTGGTGGCCCTCTACCGCAAGGACAAGAAGCGCATGGCCGGCTTCGGCCACCGGGTCCACACCGCCGACCCGCGCACGGCGCGGCTCTTCGCGCTCGCGGAGGAAGCGGGCGTGGCAGGGCGCGGCATGGCGATGCTGCGCGCGCTGGAAGCGGCGCTCGCGGCGGACACCGGGCGCCGGCTGCCGATCAACGTGGACGGCGCAATCGCGGCGGTCCTCTTCGACCTGGGCGTGCCGCCGGCGCTGGCGAATGCCTTCTTCATCATGGCGCGCGTGCCAGGGCTGGTCGCCCATGTCCACGAGGAGCAGACGCGCGAGCGCCCCATGCGCCGCATCCACCCGTCCGACCACGTGTACGACGGGCCGGCGGCGCGGGAACTGCCGGACGGACGCTGACGGCAGGCCGGCCGGTAGAGCGCAGATGATCGACCTCGCCCCGGAACAGGTACGCAAGCTCCGCTTGCGCGCGCAGCGCCTACACCCACGCGCGCCCCGCGCGACCCTGATCGACGCCGTGCGCGCGGTCGTCGGCATCCAGGCGCAGTCCCTGCCGGCGATGATGCTGGCGCTGCGCGCGCGCGTGGCCGGCCTGACGCTGGGCGACGTGACGAGGGCGGTCCACGACCGGCCCGACCTGGTGCGCACCTCGCTGATGCGCGGGACGCTGCATCTCTCGGCGGCGGAGGACGTGCGCTGGCTGATCCCGCTGCTCGGCCCGGCGTTCGCCCGCGCGGGCCGGCGGCGACGGCTCCAGCTTGGGCTGGATGACGCGAAGGCCGCGCGCGGCGTGGCCGAAATCCGCGCGCTGCTCGGCGAGCATGGCCCGATGACGCGCGATGCGTTGGTGGCGGCGCTCAACGCGCGCGGCGTGGCGCTGGACCGGAAGAGCCAGGCGCCGATTCACCTCATCCGGCTCGTGGCGCTGGAGGGCTTCGTGTGCTACGGCCCCGACACAGCGCGCGGCGAGGAGACGTTCGTGCTGTTCGAGGCGTGGGCCGGGCCGCCAACCGCCCTGCCCGAAGACGCCGCGCTGGCCGAGCTTGCGCGCCGCTACGTCAGGGGGTACGGCCCAGCGAGCCTGCCTGACTTTGTGGGCTGGTCGGGTCTGGGCATGGCGGCGGCACGGCGCGCATGGGAGGCGATCCGCGCTGAGCCGGATTTCGCCGGCGCGCAGATCGACGGCCTGGAAATGCTGACGCCGGCGTCTGCGCTCGCAGAGGTGGGCGCGCCGGCGGACTCTGGCGCGGTGGTGCAGCTTCTCCCGGCCTTCGATGCGTACATCCTGGGCTATGCGGAGCGCCAGCGCCTCGTCCGCTCCGAACGCCAGGGCGAGGTCTATCACGGCGGGCAGACCGTGCCCGTCGTGCTGGTCGATGGCGAGGCCGCCGGCGTGTGGCGATACAAACGCCAGGGCAAGCGCCTGGCGATCACCGTCCAGGCCTTCGACGCCTTCACGCCAGAGGTGCAGCGCCAGATCGCCGAGGAGGCCGACGACATCGGGCGCTTCTGGGAGGTGGCGGTGTCGCTGCGCATCGAGCCGCAGTGAGCCACAGGCGAAGTTCACAGCACACGCTGATGCAATCAGGAGGGACGACGTGACGACAAGAGACGAGATTCTCGACCTGCTCCCCGAAGTGGGCGAAATCCAGGACGCGAGCCTGCGGGCGAAGGTCATCGACGTGTGGGCCGACGCGATGGCGCAGGGCGGCTGGTCCGCCGCCGACGTGGCGCGGATGCCGTTCACGCTGCTCGCAGAGGACGTGCCGGTGAGCTTCATCGAGCACGTGCGCACCGTGTGCCGGATGTGCATGGCGATGGCGCGCGTGCTCGTCGAAGCCTACGGCGCGCGCGTCAGCATCGATCACGACACGCTGGTGGCCGGCGCGCTCCTCGCCGATGTGGGCAAGCTGATCGAGTTCGAGGAGGACGGCGCGGGCGGCTTCCGCTTCGCGCCGATGTACCAGTACCTCCGGCACCCGTTCACCGCCGTCGGCATGTGCTGGAAGCACAACCTCCCGGAGGGGGTGATGCACGTGGTCGCCACGCACTCCTGGGAGGGCGACAAGTTCAAGCGCCGCCCGGAATCGATCATCTTCCACCACGCCGACTTCACCGACTTCGACCTGGTGCGCTGACGCGCTTCTGCGCGCGGGTTGACGTAGCTCCGCGCGGGTTTTATAATGTTTAGCGTTTGATGAAAAAGAGATGTTATTGATAGCATGTAGCGGTAGAATGGGGGAAGCGCCATGTCTTCCGATCTGCAACGGCGAAGTTTTCATAATACGGTGTCGGCGCCGCCCCAGCCTCCAGACGAGGCGTATTGGGCGGCGCTGCTGCGCGAGGGCGAGTTCGCCAGCGGCGCGCCCGACCCCGGCAACCACGAGGGCGCGTGGGACGGTTACGGCACGCCCGCAGCCGCCTCCGAGACCGCCGACGGCGACGGTGCGGGCATCAGCGACGACTGGGAAGAGGTCCGTCGCACCTACGAGTCGGACGACACCGTGACGCTCACGGTCATCGGCTACAACCGGGGCGGGTTGCTGGTCGCCTGGCGCAACCTGCGCGGCTTCGTGCCGGCCAGCCAGTTGGTCGACGCGCCCGCATCCGAGGACGGCGTCGTGCGGCGTGACGAGCTGGCGGGGCGCGTGGACCAGGAGTTAAGCCTGCGCGTCATCGAACTCAACCCGGCGCAGAACCGCCTGATCCTGTCGGAGCGCGCTGCCCAGGTGGGACCGGGCACACGCGCCAACATTCTCGGCAGCCTGCACGTGGGCGACGAATGCACCGGCAGGGTGACGAACCTATGCGACTTCGGCGCGTTCGTCGATCTCGGCGGCGTCGAGGGCCTTATCCACATCTCCGAACTCTCCTGGGGGCGCGTCGGGCATCCCAAGGACCTGCTCAGGCGCGGGCAGGATGTCCGGGTGTACGTGATGGACATCGACCAGGCGAATGGCCGGGTGGCGCTGAGCCTCAAGCGGCTGCAGCCCGACCCGTGGGAGACCGTCGAGGCGCGCTATCAGGTCGGCCAGATCGTGACGGGTGTGATCACCAACGTGGTCGATTTTGGCGCGTTCGCGTGCATCGAGGAGGGGCTGGAGGGCCTCATCCACGTGTCCGAACTCGCCGAGGGGCACTTCCTGCACCCGCGCAACGTGGTCCAGGAGGGCGAGACGGTGCAGGCGCGCATCCTCAACATCGACGGGTCCGCGCGGCGGCTTGGCCTCAGCCTGCGGCGTGTCGACAACGGCGCTGACCCCACCGCTAACCTGGGAAGCGACGCCTACTAGCCCCACAATCGGACGCACTGCGGCCACGGCGGTTTACCGTCGTGGCCGCTCTTTGTTTCCCTGGGTGGCGCACCGCGCGGCAAAGGGCAGGGCCGGCTATACCACGCTGATGAGCGAACCCTGCTCGGTCTTTTTCGATCTCGATGCGCGCGGGGAAGGCGTCTTTCAGCTCGTCGATGTGCGTGATGACGATGATCTTGGCGAAGTCATCCTGGATCGCGTTGATCGCTTCGACGAGGCGCTGGCGCCCGGTCGCGTCCTGCGTGCCGAAGCCCTCGTCGATGACGAGCGTGCGCAGTTGCGCGCCGGCGCGCCGCGCCAGCAGCCGCGAGAGCGCGATCCGCACGGCGAAATCGACGCGGAACTGCTCGCCGCCGGAGTACATCTCGTAGGCGCGGTCGCCCAGCGGGTCGTTGACGATGATGTCCAGCGTCTCGATGGTGCCCTCGCTCGACTTCTTCTCGCGCTGCGTCTCGAAGCGCACGTTGATCTGCCCCGCCGTGAGCTTGCGCAGCAGGTCGTTCGCCGACGTCTCGATCTCCGGGATAACGGCCTCGATAATCATGGCCGGCACGCCGTTTCTGCCGCAGGCGGCGCGCAGCTCGTCGTAGACAGCGCGTTCCTCGCGCAGCCCGGCCTGCTGCGCGGCGAGTTCCTGGCGGCGCGCGCTGCCGGTCCAGCACCTCGACCAACTGCCGCGCCCGCACCGCCGCCTCGCGCGCCTGGTTCTCCTCGGCGACCCGCTCCGCGTGTTGCCGGCGCAGTTCCACCGCCTCAGCGACTTGCGCCGACAGCGTGGCAAGCTCCGCGTCCAGGGCCTCCAGCGCGGCCAGGTCGTCGGCAAGCTCCGCCGCCCACTTCTGCTGGCGCTCCGCGAGGCGCTGCGCGCTCGCCTCAGGTCGGGCAGCTTCTCTTCGGCAGCCTGCAGGTCCGCGCGGCGCTTTTCATAGCCGGCCTGGTCTGCCGCCTGCGCCAGCGCCGCCCGGTATTGCGCCGGGTCGAAGCCCAGGCCGCTGAGCGCGTCCGCAAGGCCGGGCTGCTCCCTGAAGGAATCGTCCGCCTTCAGCGCGGCGCGCGCCGCCTCGTAGGCCTGCGCCTGCGCGCCCGCCGCGTCGATGCGCGCCTTGTTGTCCCGCCAGGCGTCGCCCTTGTCCCGGCCGGCCTGCTCGAACTGCGCCGCCAGCGCCGCGCGGTGCTCGCTGCTGAGCGCCTGCCCGCACAGCGGGCACACCGGCTCGCCGGTCCGGTCGATCAGGTCCAGGCTCTTGCGCAGGTCTTCCATCTCGGCCTTGAGCGCCTCGTTGTTCGCGCGGAGCGCTGCCGCCTCTTCCTTGAGCGCGGTGGCGGCCTCCAGCAGACCCCGGTCTATCGCCGCTGTGAGCGCCTCGGCCTGCTGGCGCGCCTCGACCCACTGCGCGTACCCCGCCTCGATGTCCGCCTTCTCGGCCAGCAGCGCGCGCGCCGCCTGGAGCTGCGGTTCCAGCGCCGCCGCCTCGCGCTGCGCCGCCTCGAGTTCGCGCTGGCCGGTCTCGGTGCGGCGCTGCCGTTCGGCGCGCTGGCTCTGCTTGTGCCGCAGGTCGATCTCCGCCACGGTGAGCGCCTGGACCTCTTTGTCCAGCGCCTCGCGCCGCGCGGTCGCTTCGATGAGGCGGGCCTGCGCCTCGGTGAACGCGGCCTTGCGCGCGTCCTCTTCGGCGAGTTCGCCGTCGATGGCCTGAATCTGCGCCTCCATGCCCAGAAAGGTCGCGTCGAGCGCCCGGATTCTCTCCTTCGCGCGGTCCTCGTAGCGCGCCCAGATGTCGAGGCCGAGGATGTCGCTCAGCACCTTCTTGCGCTCGGCGGGCGTCTTCACCGTGAACTCGTCCGCGCGCCCCTGGAGCAAGAACGCCGAGTTGATGAACGTCTCGTACTCCATGCGCAGCACGCTCTCGATTTTTGCCTGAGTCTGGCGCATGGTCGGCTCGTTGAGGGTATGCCACTCGTCGCCGTCGCACACCATGAAGTCGAGCGTGCTCCGGCCCCTGCCGGCGAGTTCGCGCTGCCGGATCACCTGATAGCGGTTGTTGTCCAGCTCAAAATCGAAGACCACGCGCATCTCGCTCTGGCCGATGTGAATCAGCTCGTCGTCGCGGCGGGCGCGCGCCCGGCCCCACAGCGCCCACGTGATGGCGTCGAGCAGGCTGCTCTTGCCCGCGCCGTTGGGGCCGGCCAGGCACGCCAGGTGGATGCCGGTGAAGTCCAGCGGCGCCGGCTCGCGGTAGGCGAGGAAATTGCGCAGTTCCAGACGGATGGGAATCATTGCGCCCTCACAATCGTCTGGGTGTGAGGGCTATGTTACCACGCGCGCGGCCCGTAGAACAAGTGCGCGAGCGTGCTGCGGTCCTTTGGCGCGTGGAAAAAAGAACATCCCGGAAGCGTCGCGCTTCCGGGATGCACCTCAACGGCTGTCAGCCGGCGGGCTAGACGTTCTCGACGTCCTCGCCCTCGACGTCCACCTTGACCCTGTGCTTCGCTTCAGGCTCTTCCTCTTCTTCCCCGCACCACCACATCCAGGGCGGGGAGAAGGGCATCCCGTCGGCGAACATCCACGGGCCACGCACGCGGCGGTGGCGGCGGCGGGAGCCGCCCCACGGGCCGAACCCGGACTCGCCCCACCTGCGGGGGTCCATGCCCATCACGAACTCGCGCATCTTCTCTTTGTCGCCCTTGATCTCGATGCGGAAGCCGTCGTCCGTCTCGACGACCTTGAACTCCTGAATGACTTTTTCCATTTTGCTTTCGCTCCTTTATTGAACTGCTTGCTCTCGTTCGAAGGCCGGCGTGGCCAGAACTTCTTCTCTGCTGATGCGCATGACGAGGTTCTCCGCGCCTGGCTCACCTGGCGCTGTCGCGCCCACACGCTTCACCGGCTTGAAACCGGCGCTCTCGTACATCCTGATTGCAGGGACATTCGCGATATCGGGGTCCACGATGCAACTCACAGCGTCGCTCTGCTCGAACACCACCTCCTTGAGAAACGCTGCCATGATGAGGCGGCCAAGCCCCCGGTGCATGTACGCCGCCTCACCGATAAACAAATCCACGCCTGCCGCGCCCGCTTCGACCTGCACCTGCGCGGCGTAACCGGGATAGTCCGCGATCTTGTACGTCTGGATGTAGCCGATGGGCCTTCCGCCGTACAGGATCGTGTAGGGGTCGGTCGGCGCCTGCCGGCGGATGCGCGGCGCGTACTTCGCGACCACGTCCGCATAGGTGTAACCGCCCTTGTCATACCACGCGCGCACGTGCGGCGCGTTGAGCCACCGGCGCATCCGGGGCAGGTCCGCCATGCGCAGCCGCCGGAAGCCGATCTGCGCCGATGCCCAGGGCGGGCCGGGGATGCTGTCGGCGAACTGCCGCGCCTTCACCTCACCCCCGCCGAGCCGGCCCCCGTCTGCCGTCGCGCGGCGACGCCGCGCGCCTGGACGCACATAGCCGGCGACCCGGTGCACGACATAGTCAAACGTGTTGCCGAGCAGGTTGCCCATGGTGATCATGCGGATATAGGCTATGATCGCGCGCGCGGCGTCCTCCCCGTAGAAATCCACCAGGCGCGCCCAGGCTCCCGGATCGGGGTTCCCGCCGCTTTCGGCGTAGTGCTGCGCAAAGCACAGCGCCACCGCCTCGTGCGGGGGAAACGCCTCCACTGCGCCCGCCGCCAGCCTCTCGATCTCCTCCGGCGTGACGCCCTCCGCGAGCGCCCACCGCGTGTGTGCGAAGTTGCAATACAGGCAGTCGTTGACCTGCGTCACCGCAAGCATGATCTTTCTCCGCGAACGCCCGGCTCACGAGGCGGTCGCGGGCCGCGCGCCGCAGGTCCGGCATGTGGGCCGCCACATCGGCCAGCGCCCGCGCAAAGGTCTGCGGCGTGTAGCGGCGCTTCGCAAAGCCGGCAGGCGTCATCGCGCGCTCCGTGGGCCTCAAGCCCCGCCCGCCGTCACTCTGCGTCATAGAGATCGTCGTAGAGGCTCTGGAGCGATCCAGCGCCTCGCGCAGCTCGGCTTTGGAGGGTTGGCGCGGGCCAAACCAGCATCCCTGCCGCCGCCCCGCGCGCCCTCTGGAGGCGAACGCCTCACCGGGGACGGCGCCCTCGGTTTCCACGCGGTAGCCGTCGTCGGTTTCGACCAGGCGCAGGCTGAAGAGCACTTTTTCAGGCATTATCCTTCTCCTCACGGTCATCGAGGTCTTCGACCATATCGCGCATGACCTCAATCGCTTCTTTGAGCCGGGGGCGCATCACCGCCTTGATGCGCGCGAGTTCTTCTGCGCCGGCCGGCGTGATCCGGTAGCGGCGGACGGTGCGCTTGTCTGGGTCCTCCCACTCGCCCTCGATGAAGCCGCTCTCCTCAAGCACGGTAAGCAGCGGGTAGATCGCGCCGGGGTTGGCCGCCCACCGGTGGTGCGTGCGCTCGGCAATCTCCTGCATGAGTTCGTTGCCGTAGCGCTCCTCCCGGCTCAACAAGTGGAGGACATAGAGCGGCAGCAACCCGCCGCCCTTGCTGAGCATGGTGGCGACAAAGGGGTTGAACGCCATCTCGCCCATGTGCCAGGGCTTGAACCGCCGCCCGCCGAACACCCAGTGGCTGGGCAGCGGCGTGCCCAGGAACTCGCGGAAGAAGTCGCGCCAGGCCATGCCCTGCCCGCGCCGTTCGTCCCATTGTTTCCAGAAATCGGTCCAGTGCTTTGTCACATGTGCACCCTCTGTCCGATTCAAGTATATTGACTTCAATATCATTGAAACCATTATACTTGAAACCAAGCAAGTTGTCAAGGGGAAACGCATCCCTCACCTCCCTCGTCCTCCTCAGTCGACCTCCCTTGAAAACAGCAGCCTGTTTTGCATCTGCCCGCGAGCCTGATGCTCGCGGGGAGCTACCCCGGACAATTTAGGGGGTTAGGCGTGGAGGTCACGCAGGGGGACCCGCCGGGTCGCCCCTACGGGCAACGGTGGATTGCGTCACCCTGGTTGGCCGCGTCCAAGCGCAACGGGCCGGCTAGAAGTTGCAAACCGGTTCCCCCGGCCAGATGTTGCAGCGCCTGAAGCACGTTGTACACTTAATGCCGTGCATCGCGGAGGCGGCTCAGACAACGACGAAAGGACGCTCCCATGCCTCCCAAAGTAAGCAAAGGCCGGGTGATCTTCCGCTGCTGGTCCCCGCCGCGCGGGCTGTACGAGCAGACGCAAGATTTCGAGTCGCTCGACGACCTCTTTGCCCTGTGCCTGCAGGTCGATGAGCCGCCCCTGATTGACCGCATTGTGATCGAGGGGCAGGACGCCGACGGCAACCCGCGCGTGTTGACGTTCAACTTCCAGTCTTTGACCATAACCAGGCCTAAAACCGGCGATTGAGCGGGGCGCAGGCGAAGCGCTACAGCAGATCGACCGGGTCAATATCGACGACCCACGCCGGGTCGGACGGCAGGCCGCGCAGCGCGCGCGTGGGGTCGGGGCCTCGGACGAGCACCTGCCACCGGTAGTGGCTCGCCAGCCGTGTGAAGAAGCACGGCGTCGGCCCGGTGACCGTCGTCGCGCTCAGGCGCTGGTCGCGGACGCGGGCGCGCAGCATTTCCGCGACGCGGGCGGCGGCTTGCTCGGCCCGGCGCGCGTTGGGGGTCGCGGACGAGCACGCGCGCCAGCCGCGCGAACGGCGGGTAGCCCAGGTCGCGCCGGTAGCCGATCTCCTGGGCGTAGAAGGCGTGGTAGTCATGCTCGGCGGCGGCGGCGACCGCGTAGTGGTCGGGGTTGTAGGTTTGCAGCACCACCCGCCCGCCGCGCAGCCCCCGGCCGGCGCGCCCCGCCACCTGCGTGAGCACCTGGAAGGTCCGCTCGGCGGCGCGATAGTCCGGCAGGCCGAGGCCCACGTCTGCCGCGAGGATGCCCACCAGCGTCACCAGCGGCAGGTCCAGCCCCTTGGCGATCATCTGCGTCCCCCACGAGCACGTCGGCGTGCCCGTTGATGAAATGCTCCAGAATCAGCTCGTGCGCGCCCTTCACCGCGCCGGTCGTGTCGCGGTCCCAGCGCAGCACGCGCGCCTGCGGGAACGCCGTCTGCACCGCCTGCTCGATCAACTCCGTGCCCACGCCAAAATAGCGGATCCGGTCGCGCCCGCACTGGGGACAGACGCGCGGCTGCGGCTCCTGGTGGCCGCAGTGGTGGCAGATGAGCGCGCGGTCCGGGCCATGGTAGGTGAGGGGCGTGTCGCAGCGCAGGCACCGGTGCACGTAGCCGCAGTCGCGGCAGAGGATGAAGGTCGCCGTGCCGCGCCGGTTCATGAAGAGGATGGCCTGCTCGCCCGCCGCCAGCGCCTGCGCCAGCGCGCCACGCAGCGCCCGGCTGAAGACGCTCCGGTTGCCGGCGCGCAGCTCCTGCCGCATATCGACCACCTGCACCGGCGGCATCTCGATGAACACGGCGTCGGGCGCGCCGGTTTCGTCCGGCTCGGCGTGGTAGGCGGGTTCCTGCACGCCGAGGCGGTCGGCCTGGGCGCGCACGCGCAGCCGATGGCCCAGCACACGCTGCGGCAGTTCGAGCAGGCGGTAGTCTCCGCGCTGCGCCCTGAAGTAACTCACCAGGTCGGGCGTGGCGGTGCCGAGGATCACCGTCGCGCGGCTGAAGCGGCCCAGCGCGACCGCCGCCTCGCGCGCGTGATAGTAGGGCGGCGCGACCGGCGGCGACTGCTTGTAGCTGTCGTCGTGCGATTCGTCGAGCACGATCAGGCCCAGGTTCGGCAGCGGCGTGAACAGCGCCGACCGCGCCCCGATGATCACGTCCAGCTCGCCGGCGCGGGCGCGTCGCCAGGTGTCGTAGCGCTCGCCCTCGCTCAACCCGCTGTGCACGATGCCCAGCCGCCGCCCGAACCGCGCCGCGAACCGGCGCACCGTCTGCGCGGTGAGCGAAATCTCCGGCACCAGGATGATGCCCTGCCGCCCCTGGTGGATCACCAGGTCGAGCGCGCGCATGTAAAGCTCGGTCTTGCCAGACCCCGTCACGCCGTGGACGAGGAAGGGCCGGGGCGGCGCGCCGTCGGGCTGGTTGGCGGCGTCGATGGCGGCGCGGAGCGTGAGCCACGCCGCGTGCTGCGCGGCAGTGAGCGACGGCGGCTCCGAGGGAGTGAAGTCGCGGTCTGCGAGCGGGTCGCGGAACACTTCCTCTTCGCCGAGCACGATCAACCCGTCCTCGGCCAGCCGCCGCAGGTCATCCAGCGACGCGCCGGTCTGCGCGTATACCCACGTCACGTCGATGGACTCGACGGTGCGCTCGGCCTCGCGCGCCAGCATCTCCAGCACGGCGAGGTGCCGCCCGCCACCGCGCAATTCCACGATGGCGGGAACGATGTCCTCACGCGCGAGGGCCAGACCCACCGTGGCCGGCTCCTCCCAGCGCTGGATGACGCCCGCCGCCTCCAGGTCGCTGAGCGTCTTCGCGTCGGCGTCGATCTCGCTGCGCGGGACCGGCGCGCGGCGCGCGCGCAGTTGCGCGATCACACGCGCGGCGCGCTCCGGGTAGGGCCGGGCCGCCGGGCCGGCCTCCTGCCCCGCGCCGGGCGCGAGCGCCACCATCGCGCGGCGCGGGAAGATGCGCACCATGCCCTGCGCCTCCAACCCCTTCACGACAGCGGGGGTGCAGTCCGCCTCCGCGCACACGCGATCCAGCGCCGGCAGCGGGTCGCCCGCCGCCTGCGCCGCCATGAGCACTTCGAGCACGTCGGCGCGCTTGCTCTCGTGACCCAGGAACCGCGCCACCGCCGGCGCCCGGTCCGGCGGGATGGCGAGCCGGGCAGTGCGCACCATCTGCGGGCGGACGGCGGGCGGGTCGAGGATGGGGGCGGTGCGCACCACGCCCCGCGCGCGCAGTTGGTTGACTGCCGCGCGCCAGTTGGCCTTGGGCAGCGCGTGCTCGATCTGCCGCCCGCGCAGCGGCCCGCGCCGCCGCAGGAGCGAGAGCACGCGCTTCTGCACCTCCGTGCGGGGTTCGGCCTCAGCCTCGACGAGGGTGACCACGATGTCGCCGCGCCGGGCGAGGCCCGGTGGCAGGAACAGGCGCAGGCAGTCGCTCAGGTGGCTGAGCGTCTCGCGGCTCAGCCATTCCGCAAGCGCGATGTGCGCCGCCCCGACGACCGGCGTGGCGTCGAGCAGGCGCGCGATGGGCTTGGTCTCGGCGACGGGGCTGCGTTCGTCCAGCCGGAGCACGATGGCCTGCTGGCGCTCGCGCCCAAACGAGACCTCGACCAGGCAGCCCGGCGCGACCTGGCCTGCCAGTTCGGGCGGGATGTGGTAGTGAAACGTCCCGCTCACCGGCGCGTTGACGACCACTTCAGCGTACATGGCCGGAGTTTAACACGAAAGCGCCAAACGCGGACGCGGCGCAGCGCGCGGGCGCTTGTGGTTCGCCCGTGCCCGAACGCTTCCCTCGTGGAATGCGCCTTGTTGTCCGCACGACAAATTCTTGACACATCCGGCCCAATCTCATATACTTCGGGCACTATGAAGGCAGTACGCAGCTACCGGATGATGGGCATGTGCAGCCTGCCGTGGTCGCGGCGGCGCGGAGCGCGCGCGCGACGATGGTCGGTTGGGCGCGCCTGACCGACACCCACGGCAGAGGATTGTCACACCGCCGGCTCCGCACCGGCGGTTTTGTTTATCGCACAGGCGCGCCGCGCAACCACGACAACACAATCAGGAGGAGCACTCATGGCCGAATACATCCACGTTTCCGTCGCCTGGCCCTACGCCAACGGCGACCTGCACATCGGGCACCTGGCCGGCGCGTACCTGCCGGCGGACATCTTCGCCCGGTACCATCGTCTGAAGGGCAACCACGTGCTCATGGTTTCCGGCTCCGACGCGCACGGGACGCCGATCACCGTGCAGGCGGACAAGGAAGGCGTCTTGCCGCGCGCGGTCTTCGAGCGCTACCACAAGCGCTTCCTGCAAACCCAGAAGGACATCGGCATCAGCTACGACCTGTTCACCCACACCGACACCGACAACCACCACCGCATCGCGCAGGACTTCTTCACGCGGCTGCTCGAAAACAAGTACCTGTACCGCGAGACGCAGCGCCAGCTCTACAGCGTGACCGAGCGGCGCTTCCTGCCCGACCGCTACGTCGAGGGCACCTGCCCCATCTGCGGCTACAAAGAGGCGCGCGGCGACCAGTGCGACAACTGCGGCAATCTGCTCAACGCCACCGAACTGATCGACCCGCGCAGCAAGACCGACGGCTCCACGCCGGAGGTGCGCGAAACCGAGCACTACTTCCTCGACCTGCCCGCGTTCACCGAGCGCCTGACGGCCTACCTCAACCACAACAAAGAACACTGGCGGCCCAACGTCATCAACTTCGCGCGCAACTTCATCGAACAGGGCCTGCAGGGCCGCCCGATCACGCGCGACATCGAGTGGGGCATCCCGGTGCCGCTGCCCGGCTGGGAGCAGAAGCGCCTCTACGTGTGGTTCGAGGCGGTGATGGGTTACTTCACCGCCAGCGTCGAGTGGGCGCACAACGCCGGCCAGCCCGACGCCTGGAAGCAGTGGTGGTACAACCCTGAGGCGAAGATTTACAACTTCATCGGCAAGGACAACATCCCGTTTCACACGATCATCTGGCAGGCCGAGCTACTCGGCGTGGACGGAATTTACGAGGACGACCCGTCGCGCCACCTCAACCTGCCCTTCGACGTGCCGGCGAACGAGTTCATGAACATCGAGGGCGCGCAGTTCTCCAAGAGCCGGAATTGGGCGGTGTGGCTGCCTGACATCCTCACCCGCTACGACCCCGACCCGATCCGCTACTACGCCACGGCGGTGATGCCCGAAACGCGCGATACCGACTTCACCTGGGAGGGGTTCGTGAGCCGCAACAACGAGGAACTGGTCTCGTGGTGGGGCAACCTGGCGAACCGCGTGCTGAGCTTCGCGTACAAGCACTTCGACGGCGCGGTGCCCGACCCCGGCGCGCTGCGCCCCGACGACCAGGCGTTGCTTGAGCAGGTCGAGCGCGGCTTCACGACGGTGGGCGATCTGCTCGGCGGGGTGAAGCTGCGCGCCGCGCTGGGGGAGGCGATGGCCCTGGCGCGCGAGGTCAACGGCTACCTCGACCGCGCGCCCTGGTTTGGCGTCATCAAGCACGACCGGCAGGCCGCCGCGACAACGGTCTACACCGCGCTGCGCGCCATCGATAACCTGAAGGTGTTGCTCGCGCCGTACCTGCCGCACACGTGCGAGAGGCTGCACCAACTGCTCGGCTACGACAGCCAGCTCTTCGGCGACCAGCACATCGTCACCTATCAGGAAGGCGCGCGCCCGCACGACGCGCTGACCTATGACCCGACGCCGGCCACCGGGCGCTGGACGCCGAGCGCGCTGCCGCCCGACCAGAAGCTGCGCAAGCCGTCGCCGCTGTTCAAGAAGCTGGATGAGAGCGTAATCGAGGGGGAGCGGGCGCGGCTGGGGAAGTAACGCCGCCAGAGGCGAAACATCAGGGCGCACGCGCGCCCCTGGTGTTTGTGTGCGCTCAGCAACCGGCGGCGTCCGGCTGGCGCTCAATCCGGCGCGGCAGGCGCTCGCCCGCCCCTGTCACGCGCAGGCCGGCCAGGGCCTCACGGAACGCGCGCAGGAGAGGCGCGGCGGCGCGGCGCTCGCTGTCGGCGCGGCGCGCCTGCTTCGCCTGGTCGATCAACCGCCGGCGCGCGGCCTCAGCGTGCAGGTCCTTGATGTGCTCTTTCTGCACGGCGTCTTGATACTGTGGCAACACCATTTCCATGCTCCTTTGCCATTCTGCCGTGAGGGACCTCGCCCCCCGGCAGATTGCGCTCTACTTCGGCCTGCATGGTACCCGTTTAGCGTCTATAAATCGTCTATTCCCATGCGAAATATCAGAATTGGGCGCAAAGAAAAGGGGCGCGCGTTCCGCGCCCCGTCGATGCCGACGCCGGGGGCCGCCTCATGGCGCGGGGTACGGCGTGTTGACGACGGTGTCCACCATCGCCCAGAAATTCGCCATCGGCGTGTCCAACTGCACGTGGTGCGTCGGCCCGATAATCAGCCCGCCGTCCTTGCCAATCGTCTCCAGGCGCGCAATCACCTCCGCGCGGACCATCTCCGGCGTGCCCAGCGGCAGCGTATACTGCTCGTCAATCGACCCCCAGAAGCACAGCCTGTCGCCAAACCGCTTCTTGACCTCCGCCGGGTCCATGCACGCGGGCTGGATCGGGTTGAGCACGTCCAGGCCGATCTCGATCAGGTCGGGGATGATGGGCAGGATGTTGCCGTCTGAGTGGTAGGCGACCCTGACATCGGGGTTGATGGCCTTGAGTTCGGCGATGAAGCTCGCCATGCGCGGCTTGAAGAACCGGCGCCAGTGGTCTTTTGAGATCAGCATCCCGTGCTGCTGCCCAACGTCGTCGCCGGTCCAGATCATGTCCACGCCCATCTCGGTCAGCCGTCTGGCGGCGGCCAGGTGGTACCGGTACGGGATTTCGAGGATGGCGTCCGCCAGGTCGGGGTTGAGCACGAAGTCCATGAGCATCCGCTCGTAGCCGCGCAGCGCCCACGCCGTCTCGAAGATCGTGGTGACGGTCACGCCCACGATCCAGTACTCGTCCTGGAACGTGCGGAGCACGCGCGCCGCCTCCTCGTAGAGTTCGGGGCGGTGCGGGTCGGGGGCCTTGTAGGACGAAATGGCGTCGTCGTCGGCGAGCGGGTGGCCGACGATCTCCGTGTACCGGCCCGCGCCGAAGGGCGTCTCGTATGTCTGCGAGGCCCAGCCGACGTCCCACTCATCGACGTAGTCGCCCGCCTCCTGGTAGTACGAGTTCGCCCAGCCAACCGAGGTGAGCAGCATGTCCTCGCCGAGCGCGCGCTCCAGCTCGTAGGTGTTGCCGCCGCCGTGCGGGTTGTGCACCTGCTGGCCCTTGAGCTGGAGGTCCGCGCGCAGCCGGTCGGCGAACTCCGGCGTGAAGCTCACCTGCATCGGGCAGCGGTCGGGCGCTTCGTGGTTGAGCGCGGTCAACACGCGGTCTCTGTGCTTCATGCGTCGGTTCTCCTCATGAAAATAGCCTTCCGGTGATGGCTCCCCGCGAACTGAAGCTCGCGGGGAGTTAACCGTTGGGCATAAAGGTCAGGCCCATGTCGCTTGCCCTGCGCGCGACACTACTTGTGGTAGTAGACCTCCCAGCCGAGGTACCTGTCGAGCGCCTCCGTGATCGAGTCCGCCACCAGCGCGAGGTTCACCGCGACGTGATGCTCGAAGCCCCTGTCGCAGATGAATTGCAGCAGCGCCTGCAGGCGCGGCACCTCGACCACGCCCAGGCCACCGAAGCTTTCGAGCGGGTCGTCGGTGAACCGGCCCTCGCCGGCGTATGCCGCGAGACGCCCATTCACGTCGTCGGTCTCGATGCGCAGGTAGGTGAACGGCTCCGGTTTGGCGCGCCCGTACAGCGGGCCGAACGTGCGCGCCTCGCCCATCGTGTTGGCGAGGATGTCGTTGTTCCGCATCACCGGGATGTCGGTGAGGAGATCCTTCGGCCAGTTGCTGCAATGGAACAACACACACTTGTCCGGGTCGTCGGCGTAGTTGTTGTTCCAGTCCACCAGCGCGCTCGCCTTGCCCGACGCCAGTTGCAGCGCGTACATGGCCGTCGTCCCGGCGATGTCGGTCTCGCACGCGCTGGGCATCAGGCCGTTGCTGAGCATACTCATCACCGTGCACGGGATGATGCCGAAGAACTCCTCGATGGCGCTCCAGCACTGCACGGCGCTGCCCACCAGTTCATTATCGGCCATCCACCGGTCCATCACCACGCCGAAGCGCGCCATGTTCGCGAGCGCCTCGTCGGGGACGCCCTTGGTGCGCGCGTAGGCTTCGATCTGCGCGCGCTTGGCCTTGACCGCCGGCTCGTCGGCCTTGAGCGCTTGCGCGCGGCCAATCGCCTCCGAGAGGTCAATCGTCTCGACGCTGATGCCGGCACGCTCCAGAATCTTCTCGCTGAAGCGCACGGTGTTGAACGCCGTGGTGCGCGCGCCGACCATGCCGAAGCGCGCGCCGCGCAGCCCCCGGACCACCCGGCACGTCGCGGCGAACCGGCGCACGTCGGCGCGGAAGCTCTCCGAGTCGGGCGCGACGGTGTGCAGCGCGGTCAGCGAGTACGGGATGCCGTACTGCCGCAGGTTGTTGCACACCGACATCTTGCCGCAGAAGCTATCGCGCCGGTGGTCGATGTCCATCTTGCCCGGCTCGTCGGGGAAGGCCTGCACCAACACCGGCACGTCCAGCCCGGCGAAGCGCAGCGTGTTGGCGACCGCCCGCTCGTCGCCGAAGTTGGGCAGCGTCACGATCACGCCGTCAATCGCGTCGGCGTGCCGCTTGAACAAATCCGCGCACTTGTGCGCGTCGCTCAGGCTCTCCACCGAGCCGTACTTCGTGTCGTCAAGGCCAAGCGCGATGACCCTGAAGCCCTCCGCTTCCAGCACGCGGATCATCTCGGCGCGCCCGGTCTCGCACAGGTGGCCGGGGAAGAACCCCCGGTTCCCGACGATCAGGCCGAACGTTGTTGGCACCTTCATGGGGATAGCTCCTTTTTATAGATGCAATATCACCTCCCTCATCCCCGCCTCTTATCGAGGAGAGGGGAGGAGGTGAGGGTAGCAGGCGGGCAGATACCTGGATTGTCGCCCCACGCGCCTGAGGCGCACGGGGCGCTGGCCCACAACCAAACAGCGCCATACAGCGCGCGCACGAACGGGTACAGGTCTTTGTACCGGGCGAAGCGCGCCGCGTACTGCGCGTGGCGCGCCGGGTCCGGCTCGAAGACGCGCTCGATCTGCACCAGTTGGTCGATTGCCTCCGCCACCGAGCCATAGACCCCCGCGCCCGCGCCGGCGAGGATTACCGCGCCGAGCGAGGTGGCCTCGGTGACGCGCGGGCGGGCGAGCGGACGCCCCAGGATGTCGGCCTTGATCTGCAGCCAGGCGTCCGACTTCGCGCCGCCGCCGGTCGCGCGGTACTCGTCGATGTGGATGTCGGCGCTCGCCATCACGTCCAGGCCCTCGCGGAAGTAGTAGGTCACGCCTTCCAGCAGCGCCTTGATGAACGTCCCGCGCGAGGTTTCCAGCGTCAGCCCGGCGATCAGCCCCCTGGGGTTCTCGTCGTAGTAGGGCGGCCCGGTCACGGCGAAGTGCGGCAGCACCATGAGGTCAGTCGGCTCCGGGGGCATCTCGGCGAGCAGCAGGTCGTACACGTCCACGCCGCGCGCCTGCGCCTCCGCCTTCTCCAGCGGCGCGAAGGTGTCGCGGAACCACTTGAGCAGCGCGCCGCCGGTCAGGTTGTAGTAGAAGCTCACGTACAGCCCCGGCAGCGCGTGGTGCTCGGTGTTCAGCTTGATCGACGCCATCTTTGCGGCGGGCGGGATGCGGTCGTAGGTTGGCGTGATGCGGGTGTACGTCCCCAGGCCGTAGGCCGCCATCCCCCGCGCGCGTGACGCCGGCCCCCACCGCGCTCGCGCACTGGTCGTGCGCGCCGGCGACGACCTTGACGCCGCGCGGCAGCCCCAGCCGCGCCGCCACCGCGTCGGAGACCTCCCCCACCACCGACCCCGACGGCACCGGCGTCGGCAGCTTCTCGGCGGGCAGACCCACCCAGTCGAGCAACGTCTGCGACCACGTCGCGGCGCGCAGGTCGAAGAGCAGCGTGCGGTTCGCCAGCGAGTAGTCGATGACAGGATCGCAGCCGAGCATGTAGATCACCAACCCCGCCCAGCCGAGGAACTTGTCAGTACGCGCGAACAGGTCGGGCCGGTTGTCGCGCTGCCAGACCAGCTTGGGGCCGGCGAAGAGGCCGGCGGGCACGTTGCCGGTGATCTCGTAGAGCTCGATCGGGTCCATCTGCTCAAGCCGGGCGACGGTCTCGGCCCCGCGCGCGTCGAAGCCCATGATGCAGTTGCCCAGAATTTCGCGCGCCGCCGAGACCGGCGTCATCGCCTCGCCCATCGACGAGACGCACAGCGACACGATGGGGTCGTGCCGGGTCTGCGCGGCGACCTCGGCGATCACGTCCTGTATCTTGCCCCACACCGCGCGGCTGTCCAGCTCGGCCCAGCCGGGTTGCGGACGGACCACGTCGTACTCGCGGTAAGCGGTCGCCAGCGTCGCGCCCTCAGCCGAGAGCGCGGTCGCCTTGCACCCGCTGGTCCCTACGTCGATGCCTAGCAGACTCATCGGTTTGTCTCACACCCTCCGGTACGTAATCAGTTCGGACTCCCCCTGGGTGGCAGCGCAAGCCGGAAGCCGTCCATGAGCGCAGCGCCGGAGGCCTCTTCCGTGCGCCCTGAGACCTCCCACGCGAGGCGGTAGACGGCTGCGGGGTCAAGCCCCGCGAGGCTGACCTCAAGCTCAGGGTACGGACAATGCACCCTGCGGAAGAGCAGGATCATCCCGGCGACGTCCTCAGGGGAATGGTACTGGCTGCCGAGGCAGGAGGTCAGCGCGCGGCTGAACGGCGTGAGGGGATACCAGTCTTTGGCGAGCAGGGGGCGCAATTCCCGAAAGCGCGCGCAGAGCCGGACCGCCCGGTCGTAATCGAAATCCGGGGCGTCAGCGATCCACCCCAGGGAGATCGAGGAGGGCAGGACGGAATGGAACGTCGTCACGTCCATCCGGTCGATGGGCGTCGAAAGGATGCCATTGGGCAGGTACTGGCTGAGGGCGAACAGGGACGACTGGTCGGCCACGTTGTGGAACCACAGGTCGCTTTTCTGGTGGAAGTGGAAGCGCTGGATCGCCTCCAGGTCGATGCGGCGGCCCCCGCTGGCGCAGTTCTCCCGGATGGCGTCAGGGTAGGCCTCCGCCAGCCTGTCCCAGAAGCGGTACAGCCCCTCGACATACCGCGCCTCGGTGATCCCAACGCGGTCAGGCGCGTCGTTGTCCAGCCACCACTGGAGCGGGTCCATGTTGAAATCCTGCCGGTAGCAGCCAAACCCCGGTATGCTCATGAGGCGACCGACAATCTCCAGAAAGTAATCCTGCACCTCCACGCGCCCGAAATCCAGCAGCCCCGTGGTGTGCTCGTCCTTGCGCCAGAGGACCCACTCAGGGTGCGCCACATCGACCGCCGTGCCCGCGACCACGCGCTCCGGCTCGAACCAGAGGCCGTAGCGCGCGCCGATCTCGCTGGCCGCTTTCGCCACCGGCGCCATGCCGTTGGGGTACTTCTCAGGTCCGGGTCCCAGTTCCCCGCCCCGCGCGGCCAGCCGCCCTTGAACCAACCGGCATCGGTGATGACGGCCTCGACCCCAAGCGGGCGCAGCGCCCGGATCAGGGAGATCTGGTTCTGCTCGTTGCACTGATTGAGCCAGACCCCCCGGCGCGTGAAGGCGGTGTTGCAGAAGAGGAATGCGTCTGGGGCCGCGCCCTGGTAGGTCGGGACGTAGTGTTGGTGGATCAGCCGCCGGAACCGGGCGTTTGCCTCGCGCCGCTCCCCTTCGTGAAACAGCACGAGGATGCTGGGCATCCGCACGCGCTCGCCGGGCCGCAGGTAGAACCGGGCGTGCTCCATGCCGCAGCGCACCCGCAGCGCCGCGCCATCGGAGGACGCCGCAACCGACGCCTGCCACTGGCCCGACCAGCCGACCGCCACGATTGCCGCGCCCCGCCCCGTATCGACACGGAAGAAGGGAAAATCGCGGTTGCTGCTCCTGCCGCCGCCGCCGCCCAGCGTAACCGCTGCATTCGGGCAGAGCGCGATGCGCGCCATCTCGAAATCGCCCGGATTCGACGGCGCGCCATTGGTGCGGTGCAGGACGTAAGGCACCTGCTCGTGTTCGAGAATGGCGTGCGAAGGCAACAACTGGTCGCAGAGGCCCATGTCGGCTTCGGGGTCGCCCACCATCGGGCATGTGAAGGCGTAGTCCAGCGGCAGGATATCCGACATTACCGGCGTGTCACGGTCGCCGGTGTTCTCAACCGACAGGAGCCACGCGCAGGCAGGGAACGCATCGAAGGCCCGCACCTGGCACGTCACCCTCAGGCCCGACGCAGGGTCCGTGTACGCGCACGTGGTGTGCGTCTCCGCCGCCGCGCGCGTCTCTTCGCGCGCCCACCGCCAGCGCTGCATGAGCCGCGCAGACGGCTCGCCCCCAAGGACGAAGGAGAACGGCAGCGCGGCCACATCAGGAGCGGACAGGGGACTAAGGACTTCGTCGATCCATGCCATGCTCTGCCTCCACCAACCGGTCGTAGCCAATCAGCTCAAGCACCGACTCCATGATGCCCGCCGCCGCCTCGATGGAGTCCATCAGGTACTGGTGCGACTCCGCCGCCTCGAAGTCGCCGGCGTTGATCGCGTCCAGCCGGTCGGCCAGCCGGCGTGCGGCGTACTGGCCGGCCTCGCGCGCGATGCGCGTCCACATGTTGATGCGGATCACGCCGTCCGCCGCCAGCCCCCTGAACTGCGCGTCCGTCAGGCAGGAGGTGCCGTGCAGCACCAGCCGCGCCTCGCCGAGCGCGTCCGTGAGCGCCCGCGCGCGCGCCTGGAGGTAGGCCGCGCCGCCCACCCGGTCGGACTGCTGCTCGGTGCCCAGGTCGGCCACCAGCAGGTCGGCCCCGGTTTGCCGCATGAATTCCACCGCGCGGTCCACGTAGGCGTCGTGCTGGACGGCGGCTTTCGCGTGCTTGCCGCCGACCGCAAGCTGCTCGATGATGCCCTCGACCATGACGGCGTCGCCATGCGCCTCGACGTAGGCGCGCGTCATGCCTCAGGTTCTCCTCGAAAGGGTACTTCTGCGCGTCGAACATCACCGTCGCCAGGTGGGGCAGGCCCTCGGTCAAGGCCCAGCGGTCAAGCTCCGGGTCGCCGTGGTCCAGGTGCGGCAGCACGACCACATCCGCGTAGGGCGTGTTGGGGCCGTCGCAGAGCGCGCGCAGGTGCCCCACGTTGGAGAGAAAGCCGGCGACGGGGTCGCCGCTGAACGTCATGCGCTGCGCCTGTGGCATGTACGGGTAGTTGTACGTCATCGCGACGGAGATGGGGACTTCGGCGAGGCCGTGCTTCTGCGCGAAGCGCCGGGCCGCGAGCAGGATTGCCTCGGTGTTCCAGTGCGACGCGGTGCAGAACAGCGCGAAACTCGCGCCGGCCGCGCGGAAGCGCCGGTGAATGGCAAGGGCGGCTTCACGGTCAGTGACGTAGGTCATCGGTTTGCACTTTCATGATTGCGACGCGCGGTGCAGGTGGGCTGTATTCTCGCAGTATAGCATAGCCGGTGGGGCGCTACATCTGACGTGCGATACGCAGAATCCATGACAAAGCGCTGAGGATGCGGGTCGGGCGCAACGCGCCGCGCCCGCCGCTTGCGCAACTCCGGCGCGCGGGCCAAAATATGGCCCTGCGACCTCGTGTCGCAGCATGACCCTGAGCCGCACCAGGATAGGACCAGAAACCATGACAGCGCGCGCGCAAAGCACAATCGTCCGTCAACCCTACGGGACCACCACGGCGGGCGTCGCCGTGGATATGTTCACCATGACCAACGCCAACGGCATGGAGGTGAAGATCATCACCTACGGCGGCATCATCACCGCGATCCGCGTCCCAGACCGCTATGGCAACATGGCAAATGTGGCGCTTGGGTTCAACAGCCTGCACGATTACGAGGCGAAAAACCCCTACTTCGGCTGCATCGTAGGCCGGTTCGCCAACCGCATCGCCAACGCCACCTTCACGCTCGACGGCAAGACGTACACGCTCGCGCCCAACGAAGGCCCGAACACCCTGCACGGCGGGAACGTGGGCTTCGACAAGCGCGTCTGGGAGGCCAGCGAGACGCCGAGCGACGCAGGCGTGGCGCTGCGCCTCCACTACCTCAGCCCCGACGGGGAGGAAGGCTATCCCGGCAACCTCGACGTGACGGTCGTCTACACGCTGACGGATAGCAACGCGCTGCGCATCGACTACGCCGCCGCCACCGATGCGCCGACCGTGCTCAACCTGACCAACCATTCTTACTTCAACCTGGCCGGCGAAGGCATGGGCGCAATCTTCGACCACATCCTGATGATCGACGCCGACCGCTACACGCCGGTGGACGCTACCCTGATCCCGACCGGCGAACTCGCGCCCGTCGCGGGCACGCCCTTCGACTTCCGCGTGCCCAAGGCCATCGGCCCCGGCCAGCGGTCGAACCACCCGCAGGTCGTCGTGGCGCGCGGCTACGACCAGAACTTCGTGCTCAACCGGCCCGACCCGCACGACGACTTGCTGATGCTGGCGGCGCGCGTGTATGAGCCGGGGTTCGGGCGCGTCATGGAGGTATGGACCACCGAGCCGGGCATCCAGTTCTACGCCGGCAACTTCCTCGACGCGACGCTGGTCGGCGCAAGCGGCCACATCTACCGCCAGAGCGACGGCTTCTGCCTGGAGACGCAGCGCTTCCCGGACGCGCCCAACCAGCCGGGCTTCCCGTCCGCCGTGCTGCGACCGGGCGAGCGGTATGCGACCGCAACCGTCTTCAAGTTCGCCACCGACTGATGTGGCGGCAGGGCTGGGGCAGCGCCGCCGCCAGCCACCCGTCTTGCGGGGTGTCACATAGCGCCCAGGGAGCTTCAACCGCCCTGGGCGCTGCCAGAAAAACGCGATCTTGCGCCTGAAGATTCGCCCCCAATTCCGAACGCACCGCCGGGGCAGTTTACAGAGATGTGAAAACCTCCTTTCTGTGCTATGATGGGACTGGGTGGTCATGATGTCCATACCACACGGCTTGATTCGGGAGGGTCATCACCGTTTGGTCGTGACATCTATTAGGCATCAACTGGTCAACTCTCCCGCATAATAGAGTGAATCAAACCAGCGATAAGACAGCGCCAACCGCAAGGTCCTATGTCGCCGCGAACGCTCCAATTGACAATGTTTGGTCCCCCTTCGGGACTTAGCGTACCCTGACACGTCGTCACTAAAGAAAGGAGGCTGTATCGACAGGGCTGCAACCGTTTACACCGTCCGCTTTTTATCCATCCGTTCAGGAGGAGAAACTGAAATGCTCAAGAGAATCTGGTCTATTCTCGCGTTGCTGTTGGTGAGTGCTCGTCGTGCCCGCTGCGTCGGTGGGCATCGTCACGGCGCAGGAAACGGAAGAGAAGTGGTGCAGCGGCGTGGACATCGTGTTCTTCCCCGGCGGGCCGCCGGGCGGCGTGTTTGCCACGGTCGTGTACAACGGCGCGCTGCAGGCCGCCGCAGACCTGGGCGCGAACGTCGACTACGTGTGGTCGGACTGGGACCCGGAGAAGATGGTCACCCAGTTCGTTGAGGTCGTCGCGACTGCCATCCTGACGGCATCGCCGTGATGGGGCACCCTGGCGAGGACGCCTTTGAGCCGGTCATCGACGACGCCGTTGCGCAGGGCATCATCGTCACCAGCCAGAACACCACCCTGGACCGCATCGAGTCCAAGTATAAGGGCCAGGGCTTTGGCTACGTCGGCCAGGAACTCTACGCCTCCGGCTATTCGCTGGGCCAGGAGACGCTCCGGCGCTCCGGCGCGCAGGAAGGCGACCGGGCGATGGTGTGGGGCCTGCTCTCGCAGCCAACGCGCGGCCTGCGCACCCAGGGCGTGATCGACGCCTTCGAGGAAGCCGGCCTGGTTGTGGACTACCTTGAGATCGACTCGGCGACCAACGCCGACCCGGCTGCGGGCGTGGCGACCTTCGCGGGCTACGTCTCGGCCAACCCGGACGTGACGATCGTCGTCACGGACCACGGCGCGCTGACGGCCACGCTGGAGACCTACCTCACCGCCGCCAGCAAGGGGCCGGATGACATCTTCGCCGCCGGCTTTGACCTGTCCGCCGCGACCGTCGAGGCGATCCGCGCCGGCTGGACCGACCTGGTCATCGACCAGCAGCAGTGGCTCCAGGGCTATCTGCCGATCCTGCAGATCTGCCTGACCAAGCAGTTCGCCTTCTCCGGCCTGCACATCGACACCGGCTCCGGCTTCGCCCATGCCGATAACGTCGAAGTGCTCGCCGAACTGGTTGAGCGCCAGATCCGCTAGCGCCGTCGCTGTGCGCCGTCGCAGCGTGCTGGGGCGGCCATCGACATGCTAAGCGCGTTGAGGAGCAAACGGCCAATCCGACAGGTGCAAGCCCTGGGCGAACGCCGTTTGCTCCTCGCTCTTTGAGGAGATCGCTTTCATGGAACACCAGTACAGATTGGAGATGCGCAACATCTCCAAGTCCTTCGGTGAGGTGCGGTCGCTGCGCGACGTGAACTTCCAGGTAGGGCACAATGAAGTCGTCGGCCTGCTGGGCGACAACGGGGCCGGCAAGTCCACGCTGATCAAGATTATCACCGGCTACTATCAGCCCGATTCAGGCGAGATTTACTTCAACGGCGAGAAGGTGGAAAACCTCAGTGTACCGACGGCCCGCGCCCTGGGCGTCGAGACGGTGTACCAGGAGCGCGCGCTCGCGGACCAGCAGACCCTGTGGCGCAATATCTTCCTCGGTCGCGAGTTGTCGGACCGGTTCGGGTTCCTCGACCTCAAGCGGATGCGCGAAGAGACGCACCAGTTGATGGTCGAGTCGATGGGGTTCACCTCCTCGGCGGTTTCGCCCGAGTCGGTTGTCAAGACGTTCTCCGGCGGCGAGAAGCAGGGGTGGCAATCGTCCGGGCGCTCTATTTTCACGCCGATCTGATTATTCTCGACGAGCCGACGATGGGGCTGTCGCTCAAAGAGACGCGCAAGCTGCTGGACTTCTGCCGCGACATCAAGTCTGCCGGGAAGTCGTCTATTTTCATCGACCACAACGTGTTCCACGTCTACTCGGTCGCCGACCGCGTGGTCGTGCTGGATCGCGGCAGGGTGGCGGGCGAGTTCATGACGGCGGACATCACGCTCGATGATCTCATGGAAAAGATGTACCGCGTTGCCGAGACCGGCAGCTTGGATTGACCCAGGCGAGCGGGGCAGCCAGGTCTAGTCAAGTCACGTGAGGACACTCTTTTACTGCTAAGGAAGGCTTCGATATGACCTCTCGCGTTGAAGATAAAGGCCCGGTCCCGGCGGACCAGCGCCAGGTGTTCAGGGCGCGCCTGGCAGTGTTTGCGCGCAAGAACGGGTTGCAAATCGCGATTGTCGGCGTGTTCTTTGCGATCTGGCTCTTCTTCATCTGGCGCGCGCCCGGTACGTTCCTTTCTCAGAAATCTACGCCGCGTTCATGATGTCCACCGTGCCGTTCTGGCGTGTGGTCGCCCTGCCGCTGACCCTGGTCATCATCACGGGTGAGATGGACCTGTCGTTCGGGTCAGTGATGGCGATTGGGGTGACGACGTTTACGACTGGTCTTCGTGGCGACGGAAAGCATCGTGCTTTCGCTGATCGCCTGCCTGCTCGTCGGCTTCCTGGTCGGGTTCCTGAACGGCGTGATCGTGGTGAAGCTCGGTATCCCCTCCCTGATTGCCACTATCGGCACCATGTTCTTCTGGCGCGGCGCTGTCCTGGTGATCACCGGCGAGCAGGGGCAGCCAGACGTATTTCATGACGCGCGGCACGGCCTTCCGCGAGGCGCTGGTGGGCCGCATCGGCGGCTACCTGCCGGCGCAGATGGTCTGGATGGTGCTGATAGCCATTGCGACATGGATCCTCCTGAACCGCCACAAATTCGGCGCGCACGTCTACCTGACTGGCGACAACGAGAACAGCGCGCGCCTCATGGGCGTCAACGTGGACCGGACGCGGATGCTGGTCTTCGCCCTGGTCGGGCTGGCGGCGGCGTTCGGCGGGGTGCTGTCCAGCATGGAGGTCTTCACGTTCTTCCCCACGCTGGGCGAAGGTTACCTCATGCATACGCTGGCCGCCGTCTTCCTGGGCGGCACGTCGGTGTTCGGCGGCACCGGGACCAATCCTGGGGACATCTGGTCGGCTGCTTCATCATCGGCAGGCTTGCCGCCGGGCATCGTCGCCATCGGCGCGACCGGGATGGGGACGCAGGTCATCTTCGGCTTGATTATCGTGGTCTCGGTCGCGATGCACGCCTTCCTGCGGCGCAGGATGGAGTGACGCGGCGGCGGCGCGGCATTCTCGAAGCATTCCAGGGGGGCGCGGTCATGCCGCGCCCCTCACGTTGTAAGTAGGACGACGGCCGGCTTTTCGGCAGGTGGCCCATGCACATCGATGTGTTCACCCTCTTTCCGGAGATGTTCGACGGCCCGCTGCACGCCAGTATCCTCGCGCGCGCGCAGGAGGCCGGGCTGCTGCGCGTGGCGCTGCACAACATCCGCGACTGGGCGGAAGGCCGGCACAAAGTCACCGACGAGCCGCCCTACGGCGGGGGCGGCGGCATGGTGATGAAGGTCGAGCCGATTGTGCGCGCGGTCGAGGGCGTGCTCGGCGCGGACGTGGGCCGCGTGCCGGTGATCCTGCTCACGCCGCAGGGCCGCGTGTTCAACCAGCGCATCGCCTACGAGTTTGCCGCGCACGACCGGCTGGCGCTGATTTGCGGGCGCTACGAGGGCGTGGATGAGCGCGTGCGCGCCCTGGTCGTCACCGACGAGATCAGCATCGGCGATTACGTGCTCACCGGCGGTGAGCTGCCGGCGATGGTCCTCATCGACGCGGTGGCGCGCCTCATCCCCGGCGCGCTGGGGGCGCGCTGGGCGCCGGAGGACGATTCGCACGCGAGCGGGCTGCTCGAAGGGCCGCACTACACCCGCCCGCCTGAGTTCCGCGGGCTGGCCGTGCCGGAGGTGTTGCTGTCGGGCGATCACGCGCGCGTGGCGCGCTGGCGGCGCGAACAGGCGATCCGCCGCACGTTCGCGCGCCGGCCCGACCTGCTGGAGGCGGCGGACCTCACCGACGCGGAGCGCGCGTTCGTCGCGCAGTTGCGCGCCGAGGCGGCGCAGCAGGGGCAATAGGCGCGCCTACAGCCGCTCCACCCACGCCGACTCCAGCGCCAGCCACTGCGCGCCCGGCGCGTCGAGCGCGCCGCCGCCGAACCGCCCCTGTGGGGTGACGATGGCGTACTGGTTGTCGAGCCAGGCCACGAAGCCGAGCGGACCCGCCGGCGCGTAGGGCGCGCGGTGCACGAGCGCGCCGTCCACAAAGAACGCCGCGCGCCTGGGCCACCACTCCAGCGTGTAGGTATGCCACTCGTCCAGCGCGACCGGGAGCAGCGCCTCGCTGACGCCGAGCGCGCGCTGCCCAACCGGCCACAGCCGCCGGTAGAGCGCCGGCACGCGCATCAGCAGCACGCCAAGCGGGGCGAGCGGCGCGAGCGCGAAGAAAGCCGGCTGCATCGCGTTGAAGGTGGCGGCTTTCCAGCCCGGACCCGGCACGCCCGCCGCGAGCGCCATGTCTGAGGGGGGCGAGCTGAAGAAGAACCAGACCGCGCGCGGCAGGCGCGGCAGGCGGCGCAACCCCGGCGAGAGCGGGCTGTTCCAGAAGCCGAAGCCCGCCGTCCCCTTGAGCTGGTCCGCCGGGTGCGAGGCGCGCGCGCGCACGGTGAGGCGCAGCGGCGGTCGCCAGGCGAAGGCGCTGCGCGGGAGGCCGGCGTAGTCGTCAAGCTGGGCGTTGCTGTAGGCGGCGCGCGTGGCATCGCGCAGCCGGAGGTAGACGAGGCCGTCGCGCTCGGCCACCTCGCCCACGCCGACTTCAAGAGGCCTCAAGCTGAGGTTTGTCTGCACTGGCGTCTCATCCGTCAGTCATCCCGCTGCCTCTTGTATATCGCCTGAGACGCCATCAGGCAAGCGGGCTACCTGTCACGCTCGCTTCGCGTGCGTGAAAAGCCCTGACGAAAGTCGTGAGCTAAAATGCGCATTCTTCTCTGGCCCCGCGACGGAAGTCGCGGGCTAAGGAAAACGCAACACCACGCCTGCAACCCGCCGTTGCGCGTCGCGCCTCACACGCGCACGGGTTCTATGTCCAGTTCCTTGACTTCGTAGTCCCAGGTAATCTCGACCGAGGGCCGGAGCGTCGCCGCCACGGAGCAGTACTTCTCCTCCGAGAGCGTGATCGCCTGCTCGACATCGTTCGGGTCGATGCCCACGCCGATCACTTCGTAGTGGATGTGGATTTTCTCAAAGCACCACGGCGCTTCGTCGCGCTGTTCGCCAGAAACCCTGATGCGCAGGTCGATGAGCCTGGCGCGCTTCTTTTGCAGGATGTTGGCGACATCGTACCCGGTGCAGCTCCCCACGGAGAGCAGCAGCAGGTCCGGAGGGCTTCACGCCCACCCCGTCTTTGGGGCTGGCAATCACGATGGAATGGTCGGTGCTGTCGGTGCCAACGAACTGCAGGCTCTGCACCCAGGTGAGGTTGACTTCGGACATGGCAACTCCTTAAGCGGCTCCTTCGACACGAACGCGCGATTCCAGCCAGCGCGCAATCTCTATTGTATAGATGCACGGACCGCGCGCCACGTTGCACAATGCGCCAGATTCCTGCCTGCCCGGCGCGGAAACGCGGTATAATCCCACGTTGTTTGTCAACAATCGGCGCCACAGGCAGCCCGATCTTGTGCGCACGACCGCCGCGCGCGGTGAGGCTTTCGGCGCTTGTTTACACTTCACGCACACAAGGAGATGTCTCAGCAATGGGTTATCGCGTTTCCAGGGTACCCGAAGACGGCGAGAAGATCACGTTCGCCAACGGGAAAATCAACGTACCGGACAACCCGATCGTCTGTTTCATCGAGGGGGACGGCATCGGGCGCGACATCATGACCGCCTCTAAACGCATTTGGGACGCCGCCGTAGCGAAGGCCTACGGGGGGACCCGGCGCATCGCCTGGATGGAAATCTACGCCGGCGAGAAGGCGGCGAACCTGTACGACGGCGACTACCTGCCCGAAGAGACCTTCGACGCCCTGCGCGAATTCAAGGTCGGTATCAAGGGGCCGTTGACCACGCCGGTCGGCGGCGGCTTCCGCAGCCTGAACGTGTCGCTGCGCCAGACGCTCGACCTCTACGCCTGCGTGCGCCCGGTCAAGTGGTACCGGGGCGTTCCCAGCCCGCTCAAGCAGCCGGAGATGGTGGACGTGGTGATCTTCCGCGAGGCGGTCGAGGACGTGTACGCGGGCATCGAGTACGAGGCCGGCACGCCCGAAAACGAAAAGCTCGCCCGCCTGCTGCGCGAGGAGTTCGGCGCGGAGTTCTTCGAGGGGTCGGGGTTGGGCGTCAAGCCGATCAGCGCCTTCGGCACCAAGCGGCTTATGCGCCAGGCGGTCCAGTATGCCATCGACCGGGGGCGCAAGAGCGTCGCGGTGGTGCACAAGGGCAACATCCAGAAGTTCACCGAAGGCGCATTCCGCAAGTGGTGCTATGAGCTGGCCGCCGAGGCGTTCGGCGACCAAACGATCACCGAGGACGAGCTTTGGGACCGGTACGACGGCAAGCAGCCTGAGGGCAAGGTGGTCATCAAGGACCGCATCGCGGACATCATGTTCCAGCACATGCTGCTGCGCCCGGCGGAGTTCGACGTGCTGGTCGCGCCCAACCTCAACGGCGACTACCTCTCCGACGCCATCGCCGCCGAGGTCGGGGGCGTGGGCATCGCGCCCGGCGCGAACATCGGCGACGAGGTGGCGCTGTTCGAGGCCACGCACGGCACTGCGCCCAAATACACCGACAAGGACGTGGTCAACCCCGGCTCGCTGATGTTCAGCGGGGTCATGATGCTGGAGTACATGGGCTGGTGGGACGCCGTCCAAATCATCGAGGCTGCCTACGAGAAGACGCTGGCGCAGAAGGTCGTGACCTACGACTTCGCGCGCCAGATGGACGGCGCGAAGCAGGTCAAGACCAGCGAGTTCGCCACGGCTCTGATCAACAACATGTAGCGCGGCGATTGTGATGCATTTCTTATACAACTCTTATCGCGCGCTAATGGAGGGAGGTATAGTCCGCCCAGGATAGCATACCACCCATATGCTTCCCCCACCCAAAGCCTGGGTGGTGTGTGATCTCCTCTGATCCTCCTCCTATCCTCCTCAACGAGAATGCCCCGTCGAAAGGCGGGGCATTTTCACTGCATCTTTTCACATGGTTATGCGCCTATCACAAACCTTGCGATGAAGGGGTCGTAGGGGCGAACCGCCGGTTCGCCCCTACCGCCAGGTTT
This sequence comes from Anaerolineae bacterium, assembly GCA_027494055.1. GTDB lineage: Bacteria > Chloroflexota > Anaerolineae > Aggregatilineales > JAFGMM01 > JAOSJO01. Next base: position 61,346 of record JAOSJO010000001.1, read on the forward strand.
GGCGGTGGATAGGGGCGCAGCGTGCTCTACCTCTACAGAGCGGCACTGCCCGTGTAATCATTCAGAATCTATCAGTTGCGGGAACCATAAGTCGAACCGTTTCCCTTCATAGTTCCTCTACGCTCGTGTCATGTAAACGTTATCACGATACGCAAGTCTGGTGTATACTGTGGGATGGAATCATCACCTATTGCGAGAGTCGAAATGCCAGACCTGCGCCGTGACCCCATCTCCGGGCAGTGGGTCGCCATTGCCACCGAACGCGCGGTGCGCCCGGAGAGCTTCTTCGTCACCCCTTCCGCCTTCGAAGCCGAAGATGCGTGGTGTCCGTTCTGCCCCGGCAGCGGGCACGACGAGCGCGAGTTGCTCGCCTACCGCCCCCCTGGCAGCATGCCCGGCGACGACACGTGGACGTTGCGCGTCCTGAAGAACAAATACCCGGCGTTCGAGATGTCCGGCGAGCGCTATGTGGACCGGCGCGGCGTGTACGAGGCGACCGCCGGCCTGGGCGCGCACGAGGTCATCGTCTACACGCGCGACCACGAGCGCGATCTGGCGCTGACGACGCCGCAGGGAGGCGACCGACCTGGTGCGCGCGTGCCGCTCGCGGATGCGCGAGCACGCCCGCCACCCGCGCGTCGAGTACGTCTCGCTCATCTGCAACCACGGCCCGGAGGCGGGCGCGTCGCTGCGGCACCCGCACTGCCAGCTCCTGGCGATCCCGGTGCTGCCCAGCACCATCGTCACCGAGCTGCGCGAGGCGGGCTATCACTATGACACGCGCGCCGAGTGCATCTTCTGCGCGCTGCTCAAGCAGGAAGATGAGGAGCTGGACCGCGTGATCTGGCAGAACGATTCGTTCGTCGCGTTCGCCCCGTGGGCGTCGCGCGTGCCGTTCGAGACGTGGATTCTGCCCCGCCGCCACGTCGCCAACTTCGAGGACATCATCCACGACGAAGCGCCGCAACTCGGCGATATGCTGCGCGAGGTGCTGGCCCGGCTGTACTTCGGGCTGAACAACCCGCCGTTCAACTTCTACATCCATACCGCGCCATGCCACCGTGACGATGTCTCGCGCTACTACCACTGGCACATCGAAATCTGGCCCAAGCTCACCAAGCCGGCGGGCTTTGAGCTGAGCACCGGCGTGATGATCAACACCGTGTCGCCGGAAGAGGCGGCAGCGTTCCTGCGCAGCGTAAGGCCCGAAATCACCGAGACGCCGATAGGGCAGGTCCTTGCCCCGGCCCCGCTCCGGTGACCCGCTCCCCCACCTGACTACCAATTGACCACATTAATTGAACAACCATAGGGATCTTAACGCAATTTTGCTGATAAAAAAGAGATTATTTGTTATAATAGGCCCAGGACCGAGCCATCCCTTGAGATGTCTTGTGTTGGTAGGCTAAGTGCATTTGGTTGGTAGTTGCTGTAGAAGGAAGAGACGATGGTCGCCAATCGCAATCCTGAGGAGTCGCCAGGGCCTGCCGCCGACGCCTATGGCGGTGACGCAGCCGACAGAGGCTATGCGCAGGACCCGGACCTGCTCCAATTTTACCTCCGTGACATCCGCCCGATCTCGTCGCTGCTCACCGCTGAAGAGGAGCAGAACCTGGCGCGCCAGGTGCGCCGGGGGCGTCACGCCCGGCGGATGATCGCCCAGGCGAACGGCAGCCTCCCTGCCGAGCAGCGCGAAATCCTTGAGCGGCAGGCTGCCGAAGGCAAGCTGGCGCACACCCGCCTGTTGATGTCCAACACGCGCCTGGTGGTGAGCATCGCCAAGCGCTACCAGGGCCTCGGCCTGCCCCTGCCCGACCTGATCCAGGAGGGCAACCTGGGCCTGATGAAGGCCGTGGAGCGCTTCGACCCCGACCGGGGCGTGCGGCTGAGCACCTACGCCACCTGGTGGATCCGGCAGACCATCTCGCGCGCCGCCGGCGATTCCGGGCGGACCATCCGCCTGCCCATCAACCAGGGGCAGCGCTGGGGCCGGCTGCGCCGCGCGCGCGAGGCGCTGCTCCAGGAGTTGGGGGCGCGACCCCACGCTCGAAGAGCTGGCGCAGGCCACCGACCTGACGGTGGAGCAGGTCGAGCACACCGTCACCGCCGCGCGCGAGCCGCTGCCGATTGACGAGCTTGTGGGCGAGGACGAAGACCGCACCCGTGAAGACCTGCTCGCCGACGTGGAGAGCGAGGACCCGGAGACGGCCACCATGCAGACGCTGCTCTCCGAGAAGGTGGAGCACCTCCTCGCGACGCTGCCGCCGCGCGAGGCGAACATCCTCAAGCTGCGCTACGGCCTGGTGGACGGCGAGACGCGCAGCATGGCCCAGATCGGCCAGATGATGGGCTACTCGCGCGAGCGCATCCGCCAGTTGCAGCACGAGGCGCTGGACAAACTTCGCGAACTGGAGCACGAGCCCGAACTGCGCGACTTCCTGAGCTGAGCGCGTCCCCCGACAACCCGGCTCGAGAGGCCCGCGCAAACGCGCAACGGGGGACGACACCCTGGTCGTCCCCCATTTGTTTCCCCGCCTGCGGGCAATGCGATCGTTTTCGCGCCAGTGGGTGAGCGGTCAGTGCCCGTTCGCGCGCCAGGTCGCGTCCGGCGCGATGAGCTTGAGGTCCTGCCCACCTGCTCAAAGATGTCGAGCGCCTTGGAGAGGTGCGCTTTCGTGTGCGTCGCCATGTAGCTGGTGCGGAGCAACGCCTGCGTGGCCGGCACGCCCGGCGGGACGACGGCGTTGGTATACACGCCCGCGTCGAGCAGGCAGCGCCACGTCCAGGCGCACACCGCCGCCCTCGCGCGGCACGCCGATCCCCTGCGGCAGCGGCAGGTTCGCCAGCGCCCGGTCGAGCATCGCCTTGTCGCGGAAGTAGACCGGGATGACGGGTGTGGTGCTCGCGCCGGTGTCGTAGCCCAGCTTCTTGAACCCCGCGCGCATGAACTCGGAATTCTCCCACAGCCGCTCCACGTGCTCCGGCTCGCTCTCCATGATGTCGAGCACCGCCAGCACGGTCGCGACGTTGTGGGCCGGCAGCGCGGCGCTGAACATCATCGCGCGCCCGTGGTGCTTGATGTGCTCGATCACGTCGGGGTCGCCCGCGATGAAGCCGCCAATCGAGGCGAACGTCTTGCTGAAGGTACCCATAATCAGGTCGACCTCGTCGGTCAGGTCAAAGTGCGCCGCCGTGCCCCGCCCCCCGCCGAGCACGCCCAGGCTGTGCGCGTCATCGACCATGATGCGCGCGCCGTGCCGCTTGCAGATTTCGACGATCTCCGGCAGCGGCGCGATGTCGCCCGCCATGCTGTACACACCGTCCACCACCACGAGCCGGCCGGCGTCGTTGGGCAGCCGCTTGAGCACATCCTCCAGCGAGTCGGGGTCGTTATGCGAGAAGCGCTTGATGCCGATCTGGTTGGTGCCGCGCGCGAGCAGGCACCCATCGACGATGCTGGCGTGATCCTCGCGGTCGATGATGGCGAAGTCGCCCTTGCCCACCAGCGCCGAGATCGTGCCCAGGTTGGTCTGATAGCCTGTGCTGAACACCAGCCCGGCTTCCTTAGCGACGAACGCGGCCAGCCGGCGGTCCAGCTCAACGTGCAGGTCAAGCGTGCCGTTCACCAGGCGCGAGCCGGTGCAGCTCGTGCCCCAGCGGTCGATGGCGGCTTTGGCGGCCTCGCGCACCTTCGGGTGCATGGTGAGGCCCAGGTAGTTGTTGGACCCCAACATGATGACTTCCTGGTCGCCAAACCGGACCACCGTGCCTTCCGAGTCGGTGAGCGGGAGGTAGTAGGGGTACACCTCCAACTGCTTGGCGAGTTGCATCAACCCACGTCGCGGGTCCTCGTATATCTTTTTCAAAGAGATCGGCCATCCTTATGCTCCTGTTCATACAGCGCGGCAAGCCCGGCGAGGGGCGCGCCGTGTGCGGTACGCGAATCATATGATATAACAACGAGTTCGGTGGAAGGTAACATCCGGCGCGGCGAATGTCAACCACGCGCGGCGGCGCTTGGCCCGCCCGCCCTCCGTGTGATAATATCATACAGTCTGGCAAGAGACGACGCGCAGGCGCACGCAATCGTACCGGTTTTGGGTGACGCAGTGTCATGATGGAACCCTCGGCAGACGTTGGAAACCTCCAAATCGTGACCGGCAGCGCGGCCCCAACCGCAGGGCGACGGGCAGAAGATCATCGGCGTGGTGTGCAATGACGCCGGTGTGTGGCCCTGGGTCGGGTTTGCGGGCGAGATCGACAAGGCCTGGCCGCAGGCGAAGCGCGCCTACCGGCAGTGGTACCGGGTGCTCGGCAACTACCTGGCGCTGGGCACGACGCAATTGATCGAGCTTGAAGATTCGGACGTGTTCATTGCGAACATGATCGCGCAGCGCGGGGTGAAGCTGCTGCCCATCCAGCCCGGCGCGGTTAACCACGGCGCGCTGGAGCAATGCCTCAACACGGTCGCCAACCGCGCGCGCTATTTCAACGCCTCGGTGCACCTGCCGCGCCTCAACGGCTGGGAGAAGGTCGCGCCCATCATCAGCCGAACGCTGCTCGCGGCAGGGATCGACGTCACCGTCTACGAGAGCTGACCCCCTCACATCGCCACGCTCCTGTGGGTGTCCAGGAGCCGCCGGCCTTTTGCCGGCGCGCCGGTTTGTGGATATTATCTATACATATTGGTTACAATCCGGGCGCGATACCCTTTGCGCCCGGCGCACACAGTTGAGGTGAACCGTAATGGCAGAACGAACTGGTCTCGTAACGCGGGGCGGCAACCCGGTGACGCTTCTTGGAAACGACCTGAAGGTCGGCGACCCTGCGCCGGACTTCGCCCTCGCCGGCGCTGACATGTCGCCGGTCAAGCTCTCTGACTATCGCGGCAAGGTCGTGATCGTCGCGGCGGTGCCGTCGCTCGAAACAGTGGTGTGCTCCAACGAAACCAGCCGCTTCGAGGAAGAGGCGGAGGGCCTCAGCGACGATGTGGCGATCATCACCGTCAGCATGGATCTTCCCTATGCCATGAAGCGCTGGGCGACCGAGAACGCCATCGAGCACGTGGTGCTGGCGTCGGACCACCAGGCGGCGGCCTTCGGCGAGGCGTATGGCGTGCTGCGCGCGGATATGCGCCTGCTGGCGCGCGCGGTCTACGTGATCGACCGGCAGGGCGTCGTCCGCTACATCCAGATCGTCCCCGAAATTGGGCAGGAGCCGGACTACGCCGAAGTGATCCAGGCCGTGCAGCGCCTCATCTAGGGGCGGCTGTCCGTGTCGCAGGGCGGCACCACAAACAGGTGAATTGCGCAGTGGCAGGGGCGAACTGGCGGTTCGCCCCCACGTGACTCGCGCCGCCGAGCAGGGTGCGATTCTCGGGCGGCTGGCGGCCCAGGCCTTACCTCTGGCGCTGTCGCGCGCGGCAGCGCCCCTCTATTGACTCAAATTCGATTTGGTGATATATCCTTTTCAGCAAACTGGCGTCCTGGCCGCCGAAAGGCGATTAGGAGGAAGACAGCATGTTTGAGGAGGACGCCCGCCAGGCTGCCCGCAACCGGAGAAGCGTTGCGCCCCGCGTCCGCGCGCGTTGCCCTGAGTGCGCATCCTGGGTCCCTCTGAAAGATTCGGTCGAGTTGTGGGACCTGGTCACCTGCCCACACTGCGATACCCGGCTGGAAGTGGTCGATTTGAAGCCGCTTACCCTTGATTACGCCGAGGACACCTGGGAGGAAGAAGAGGACTGGGAAGAGGAAGACCTCGACGACGACGAGTACTACTAGCCTGCTGCCAGGCCTGACCGTGCTCAGGCCTGGTGTCGCCGGGGTATCGGTTCACCTTCTCGTTCCCGCGACTGAAGTCGCGGGCGAATTCGTAATCTTGCCGGCGTTGATCTGCGATTAGCTGCCGACTTCAGTCGATAGGTTGCGAAACACGCAATTAACAAAGCAACGTGTGGAAAAGGTGAAAGATACGCGCCAGGCCCAATGGCTGCGCCGGGCTTGCCCGGCCTCGCCCCACAGCCGCATAGCCTCGTCCCCGGCAGGCTGCCGCCGCCAGCGCCCGCCGGGAAGGTGCTCTCTCTGGAAATGCGATCAGGACGCTGCTGGCGCATCGCCTCAGCGGTGAGGGGCGGTCTGCGAAACCGGTGGCCCTGGTTGGCTGTTCAGGCCCGCGCCGCGCGGGTTCTTTTTTGTTGCCGTTTGTCACCTGAGGGAGGCGCGTCCCTCACTTGACAAGGGGCGGTGGTTTCGGCTTTGCTTGAGACACCACGGCGCGCCACGAGAGGAGCAATCGCGATGCCCGCGTTTCCCCTGGAACCCTTCCGCATCAAAGTGGTGGAACCCATCCGCACAACCGACCGCGCCGAACGCGAGCGGCTGATGGCCGAATGTGGCTATAACGTCTTCCTGTTGAAGGCCGAAGACGTGTTCATCGACCTGCTGACCGACAGCGGCACCGGCGCGATGAGCGACGCGCAGTGGGCGAGCATCATGCGCGGCGACGAAAGCTACGCCGGCGCACGGAGCTTCTACAACCTCAAGGAGGCGGTGGACCGCATCTTCGGTTTCAAACACTTTGTGCCCACGCACCAGGGCCGGGCCGCCGAGAACGTGCTGTTCTCGGTGATGCTCAAGCCGGGCGACGCGGTCCCGAACAATATGCACTTCGACACGACCTACGGCAACATCGTCGCACGCGGGGGGCGGGCCGAGAACCTCATCGCCGATGTCGCCGCCGACCCCTACGCCGACACGCCCTTCAAGGGCGACATGGACGTGGCGAAGCTGGAGCGCTTCATCGAGCAGACCGGCCCGGAGCGCATCCCGCTGGGCATGATTACGGTGACGAACAACGCAGGCGGCGGCCAGCCGGTGAGCATGGCGAACATCCGCGCCACGGCGGAGGTGTACCACCGTTACGGCATCCCGTTCTTCATCGATGCGTGCCGCTACGCGGAAAACTGCTATTTCATCCAGCAGCGCGAGCCGGGCTACGCCGACAGGCCGCTTCTGGAAATCGCCAACGAGATGTTCAGCTACGCCGACGGCTGCACCATGAGCGCCAAGAAGGACGCGATTGTCAACATCGGCGGCCTGCTGTGCCTGAACGATGACGACCTGTTCCTGCGCGTGCAGAACGAGCTGATCCTGCGCGAGGGCTTCCCCACGTATGGCGGCCTCTCCGGGCGCGACCTGGAGGCGATGGCAGTGGGCCTTTGGGAGGGCCTCGACGCGCGCTACCTGGCCTACCGTATCGCGCACACGCGCTACCTCGCCGAGCGGCTGCGCGAGGAGGGCGTGCCGGTGGTGTGGCCGCCGGGGGCGCACGCCGTCTTCATCGACGCGCGCGCCGTCCTGCCGCACGTGCCCCAGGAGCGCTTCCCGGCGCAGGCAATCGTGACCGCGCTGTACATCGAAGGCGGCATCCGCACGGTTGAACTGGGCAGCGTGACCTTCGCCCACCGCGACCCGCAGACGGGCGCGATGGTGTATCCCGACCTCGAGTTGGTGCGCCTGGCGATCCCGCGCCGGGTGTACACGCAGCGTCATCTCGATTACGTGGTCGAGGTGGTCAAGCACACACTGGACCACGCCGACGCGATTCGCGGGATGCGCATCGTGTGGGAGGCCCCGCTGATGCGCCACTTCACCGCCCGGTTCGCGCTGGTGACGTAAGCGACTCTGCTGAAGTGCGCGACGGTCAGCCGCCGCGTTTTGGACCGCCCCGTTGGGGCGCGCTGTTTCTGCGGCCGCGACTTGCTACCACTACGGAGAGGACATGAACCACCTGAGCGTGAAACCCCTGCGTGCGGGCGTTGTTGGCATGGGCATCGGGCGACACCATGCGCGCGCCTACCAGGACCTCAAAGACACCGAACTCGTCGCCATCTGTGACGTGAACGCGGACCGGCTCGAACAGATCGGCGCGCTCTTCCCCAACGTGGCGCGCTACAGCGACTACCACGCGCTGTTCGCGGAGGCGGGCCTCGACCTTGTGAGCGTCGCTGTGCCGAACATCCTCCATGCGGAGATCACGATTGCCGCGCTTGAGGCGGGCCTGCACGTGGTGTGCGAGAAGCCGCTGGCGGTCGATGTCGCCGCCGCCGAGGCCATTGTGCAGGCGGCGGAGCGCGCCAGGGGCAAGCTGACGGTGTGTTACGACAAGCGCTACCGCGCCGACGCGCAATGGTTGCGCCGCGCGGTGGCGTCCTCCACCCTGGGCGACATCTACCACGTCGAGGCGGGCTGGAAGCGCGAGACCGGCATCCCTGGCGGGTGGTTCGTCCAGAAGGCAATGTCCGGCGGCGGCCCGCTCATCGACCTGGGGGTGCACGTGCTCGACATCGCCCTGTGGGTGCTGGGCTTCCCTGCCGTCAAGACCGTGAGCGGCGTGACGCGCGCGGTGTTCGGTCCGGCGGGGCGCAAGACCTGGGGCACAAAGACCGGCGACGGCAGCAGGTATGAGGTCGAGGACGGCGCGGTCGGCATGCTCCGCCTGGAGGGGAACGTGCCGATGCTGCTGGAGGCGTCGTGGGCCGACCATCGCCGCCCCGGAGAGGACGACATGTACTTCCGCTTCAGCGGGAGCAAAGCCGCCGCCGTGGTGCACGTGCGCAATTACACGCAGGAAGACACGCTGCGCCTCTACACCGAGATCGACGGCATCGCGGTCGAGGCGACGCCCCGGCTCCACCCGCCGGACCCTTCCGGGCACGCGGGGCTGCTTGCCGACTTCGTCCGCGCGATCCGCATGGATGACGCGCCGCCAGCGCCGGCGTCACAGGGGCTGGCTACGGTGCGGGTGTTGGACGCCTTCTACCGCTCGGCGGCGACGGGCCGCGAGGTGGCGCTCGAATAGGCGCAGGGGTTCACAAGGGCCGCTCGACGCCAGGGACTGAGGGCCTATGCGCTTTGATAAATGACCCTGGTAATTTCCTCGCAGAGTCGAAGGCATGGCTATGCGCCGATCACAATCTGGTGATGTAGGGATCGTAGGGGCGAACCGCCGGTTCGCCCCTGCACCGCCAGATATGGCGGTGGATAGGGGCTAGCACGCTGTGCCTCTACCGGGCTGTCAAGAGGGCATTGCCTGTGCAATTATTCAAAATCCGTAAGCTCCCTTTCCCCGCCATGATGTGGCGCTACCGCGCGCGGAATTTTTTAGGCAAATCTTATAATTTTGGGTTATGATGGGAGCGTAGCATAGACGTGCAGTCAGGCAATAGAGACATGGCGATTCGTGAAATCATCACCCCCGAAAACCCGGTCTTGCGGCGCAAGGCGCGCAAAGGTCACCGCGTTTGACCGCGACCTGCAGGCGCTCATCGACGACATGCTGGAGACGATGCGGGCCGCGCCGGGCGTGGGCCTCGCCGCGCCGCAGGTGGGCGTGAGCCAGCGCGTGATCGTGATCGACCTGCCGGAAGATGAGGAAGTCTACGGCCCTGGCGCGGGCGAGACGCACATCGTCGTCAACCCAGAGATCGTCAAAGCTGCGCGCGAGATGGTTGATGGGACGGAAGGCTGCCTCTCGATTCCGGGCTACGCCGGCACCGTCGAACGCGCCGAGTCGGTCAAGGTGCGCGGGCAGGACCGCCACGGCAAGCCGGTGCGGATCAAGGCGGAGGGGTGGCTCGCGCGCGTCTTCCAGCACGAGATCGATCACCTGGACGGCGTCCTGTTCATCGACCGGGCGTCGGCGGTGTGGCGCGTCGATGAGGGAAGTGGAGGACGGCCCGACGCCCCTGGCGACCGCCGAAGCGGCGGCGGAATCCTGAGCGCGCGACGTTACGCATTGAAGACAGCGCCCTCCGGTTTGGAGGGCGCTGTTCTTGTTTGCTCCGACTGTCGAGCGACGGTCAGGGGATGACGAGCCGCTGCCCCACGTAGATGATGTTGGGGTTGCTGATGCCGTTCGCGGCGGCCAGCGTCCAGTAGTTGACGCCATAGTGCAGCGCAACCCGGTACAGGTTCTCGCCCGCCTGCACGACGTGCACGCGCTGTGCTGGCGGCGGCGGCGCGGGCGACGGATAGTACCCCGAACTGCCGCTGATGATGAGCCGCTGCCCGACGTAGATGAAGTTCGGGTTGCTCAGGCCGTTGAGCGCGGCCAGCGCCCAGATGGTGGTGCCGTAACGCCGGGCGATGGTCCCCAGCGTCTCGCCGGCCTGTACGACGTGCACGCGCACGCCCGTGCCGGGCTGGGGCCCCGGCGTGCCGCCGTAGGTGTTGCTGGTCACGGGCAGGCTCATGATGTTGGCGTTGCCCTGCGCCTGGACCAGGTTGTTGTAGATCCATTCCGCGCGGCCATGGGGGTTCTGCAACTGCACCCAGGTGCCGTTGACGTTGCGCCCGATCAGCACGACTTCCTGCCCGTAGGGGAGCTGCCGCACAATGCCGTGCGCCTCGCTGGGGCCGGAGCGCACGTTAGCCCGGTTTGCGTTGACAACGTTGGCCTTGATGTCGGTGGCGCTCGACGGCGGCGTGGTCGGCGTCGTCGCGCTGGTGACGGGCAGGAGCATCATGTCGTAGAAGTCGAAGGTCTGGACGTAGTAGCTGTTCACCCACTCCTGGCGGCCCCCGTCGCTCGCCAACTGCACCCACGAGCCGTTCTCGTTCCGCCCGACCAGGGCGACCACATCGCCGAAGCGCAGCCCCCGGATGGCGCGATAGGCGGGGCTGGGGCCGGAGCGCACGTTGAGCCGGTCGGTGTTGACCACCTTCGCCAGCACGCCCACCTGCTGCATGGCGTCGGCGGAGGCCGTCTCGACCGGCGGGAAGGCCATCACGAGCAGCGCCGCCGCTAATATGGCGGTCACGAGATGTGCAAACCTGACGTTCCCGTGCATATTCATCTTTATCCCTCCGGTGATTGTTTGCACAACACTACTTATATTTAGAATATATCACACAACGTTACACCGCGATAGCAGCGCTGTAGCCATTTCGATACACGCTGTTACGGATCTGTCACATGCACGTTCCATGCCCGCGAATGCGGCTGGACCGGGCGCTTCGTTAACCTTTGACGACCGCGCACACGTTCTGCAGCACGCCGATGCCCTCCAGCTCGACGCGCACGCTGTCGCCGTCGCCGAGGAAGCGCGGCGGCTTGCGCGCAAACCCCACCCCGGAGGGCGTGCCCGTGAGGATGATGTCGCCGGGATAGAGCGTGAACATCCGCGAGATGTAGGCAATCAGGTACGGGACCTTGAAGATCATGCTGCCCGTGTTGCTGTCCTGCATCCGGTCCAGGTTGACCCACGACGTGATGCTGAGGTTGTTCGGGTCGGCGATGTCGGTCTCGATCCAGGGGCCGAGCGGGCAGAAGGTGTCCAGGCCCTTGGCGCGCGTCCACTGGCCGTCGCCGCGCTGGAGGTCGCGCGCCGATACGTCGTTGGCGCACGTGTACCCGAACACGTAGCTGAGCGCCTCCGCCTCGGAGACGCCCCGCGCCTCCCGCCCGATGATGACGGCCAGCTCCGCCTCGAAATCGACCTCCGCCGTGATCTCCGGGTCCCACTGGATCGTGTCGCCGTGCCCGATGATGGCGCTGGGCAGCTTGGCGAAGATCAACGGCGCTTCGGGCAGCGGTACGCCTTCCTCGGCGGCGTGTTCGGCGTAGTTGCGCCCGATTGCCAGCATCTTGCTCGGGTTGTCCACCGGCGCGCAGAGCCTGACCTGCGCCAGCGGGCGCGCCGCGCCGGCGGCCACCTGGGGCGCGCCGGCCGCGATGTAGGCGCGCATGTCGCCGTCGAACTCCAGTGGGGCGAGGCGTCCCGCCTCAATCACGCCGACCACGCGCGCGCCGTCGATTTCTGCCGTTGCGTACTTCATCGCTCCCCCTGTAGCCTGTCTGTGATGGATATGGGCGAATTATAACGCGCGCGCACGGTTTGCCACGCCTCATACCCGCGCTACAATCTGCGGCGCTATGGAGACCGGAGCAGCCGCCCATCATTGCGCTGCTGACCGACTTCGGCATGGCCGACGGCTATGTCGCCGCGATGAAAGGCGTCATCCTGGGCATCGCGCCGGCGGCGCGCATCGTGGACATCACACACGCAATCGACGCGCAGGACGTGCGCCAGGCGGCCCTACGTGCTGTTCACGACCTACGCCTACTTCCCGGCGCGCACTGTCTTCGTCGCCGTGGTGGACCCCGGCGTGGGCACGGCGCGGCGCGCCCTCGCCATCGAGACGGCGCACGGGCGCTTCGTCTGCCCGGACAACGGCCTGTGCAGTTACGTGCTGGACCGGCAGCGGCCCGTCGCCCAGGTGGAGGTCGCGGAGCCGGCGTACCTGCTCCCGGCGCGCTCGCACACCTTCCACGGGCGCGACGTCTTCGCGCCGGCGGCGGCGCACCTGGCGCGCGGCGTGCCCACGGCGGCGCTCGGCCCGGCGGTTGACGCCATCGGCGCCTTGCCCCCGCCGCGTCTGGAGGTCACCGGCAGCGGGGTCGCAGGCGAGGTGATCCACGTGGACCGCTTTGGCAACGTGGTCACGTCGGTCGGGAGCCTTCTCTGGGAGGACGCGCAGACGCTCCTGCTGGAGCCGCGTTTCGGCGCGGCCGGCCCGCCGGTCCGCATCCCGGCGGTGAGCGCGGTCAGCGTGGGGGGCGCCACCGTGCAGGGGATCCGGCAGAGCTACGGCCACGTTGCGGCGGGCGCGGCGCTCGCGCTGGTCAACAGCGCCGGCCAGCTTGAGGTTGCGATCAACGGCGGCCACGCGGCGCGCGCGCTCGGCGTGGCGGTGGGCGACCCGGTGGCGGTCCGCTTTGGCTGAGCGGCGCGGCGGGCAACGCGGCGCGGTCCGCAAGTGACTGAGTCATCATCAACACAGCGAGGCGAGCCATTATCATGGAACAGTTTGTCATCGAAGGCGGGCACGAACTGGGCGGGACCATCACGGCGAGCGGCAACAAGAACGCCGCGCTCAAGATGATCCCGGCGTGCCTGCTCACCGACGAGCCGGTGACCCTGCGCAACGTGCCCGACATCCTCGACGTGCACGTGGTCTGCGACATCGTGCGCAGCCTCGGCGCTTCCGTCGAATGGGTGGAGCCGGGCGTGCTGCGCCTCCACGCGAAGGAAATCACCGCGCACGAGATCGACCGCCGGAACGCGCAGAGCATCCGCGCGAGCATCGTGCTGGCCGGTCCCATGCTCGCCCGTGAGGGGCAGCTCATCCTGCCGCCGCCGGGCGGTGACGTGATCGGTCGCCGCCGGCTCGATACGCACATGCTGGCGCTGCAACGCCTGGGCGCGCAGATCACCTACGACCGCGACCACTTCCGGATGCGCGCCAAGCGCATGATCGGCGCGAACATCCTGCTCGACGAGGCGTCGGTGACGGCGACGGAGAACACGCTGATGGCCGCCGTCACCGCCGAGGGCATCACCGTGATCCGCAACGCCGCGAGCGAGCCGCACGTCCAGGACCTGTGCCACATGCTCAACGCGATGGGCGCGCAGATCGAGGGCATTGGCTCGAACGTGCTCACGGTGCACGGCGTCGATAAGCTGCACGGCGCGGAGGCGCGCGTCGGCGCGGACTATCTCGAAGTCGGCTCGTTCATCGGCGCGGCGGCGGTGACCGGCGGGCAGGTGACGATCAAGCACGCCGACCCGCACTACCTGGACATGATCGCGCTGGTCTTCGACCGGTTGGGCGTGCGCTGGCACACGGAGGGGCAGGACATCACCATTCCACGCGGCCAGCCGCTCACCATCGCGCCGGACATCGGCGACCGCGTGCCGGAGATCAAGGCGCAGCCGTGGCCGGCCTTCCCGTCCGGACCTGATGTCCATCGCGCTCGTGGTGGGGACGCAGGCGGCGGGCACGGTGCTCTTCCACGAGTGGATGTACGACTCGCGCTTCTTCTTCGTGGACAAGCTGGTGTACATGGGCGCGCGCATCATCCTGTGCGACCCGCACCGCGTGATCGTGCAGGGTCCCGCCCGGCTGCACGGCGAGCCGGAGCGCATCACCTCGCCCGACATCCGCGCGGGGATTGCGCTGGTGCTTGCCGCGCTCTGCGCGGAGGGCGTCACGGTGATCCGCAACGTGGGCCAGATCGACCGGGGGTATGAGGATATCGAGGGCAAGCTGCGCGCGCTCGGCGCGGTGATCGACCGGCAGACGGTGGATTGAGGGCGGCGTCTATCTCTCAGTCCAATCGGGGTCTCGTCAGGTCTTTGTCTTCCATTTCCCAGGCGTGATCCAGTGTGTGATACGCGGTATGCCGGATCAGATACCGGAGCGGCCATTTCGCCACCTTGCCGGCCAGCTTGCCCTGTGCGTGGTAGTCCCGTATGGCGTGGCAATAGGCATCGCGATGCGCTTTCAGCCCCTGGTCAGTCAGCATCGCACCGTCGGGGGTGAGCACACCGACCTTCTTCGCCCAATCCTGCTCCGCGTAAAGTGTATGGCGGACGATGCGGTCTCGATCCCGCCCGCCTCCTCGCGGACCTTTCTGCATCTCAGCAGACACGCGCACACGCACGTCGTCGAAGAACGCCCAGCACGCCCGCATCAGGGCCAGTTCACGTTCCAATTCTCCACTCGACATGTCTTGCCTGTCGATGCTTGAGAACGCAAACGAGATGCCCCAGAAGTCAGTTGATCCCGTGCCTGGATATTGCTCGACAATGTCAACCGTGGTGATCGCTGCAAACTCTCCATCCATCCCGGCCAGCTTCGCTACCTGGGAATAGCGTGGAAGATAGGATCGCAACCTCTCAATCGCGGCCTCCTCGGTCTTTGCACCACGCTCCAGACCGGGCCAATCCGGCGCCACAGCCGCCACCTTCTTGCCTTTCGGTCCGATTTCGAGCGTCACCCGAAGTTGATTAGCCATATCTGCTCCTCTTACGGTCAAGAGGTCAAGTTTTTCCCCTTGGCCGTTCTGCCTATTCTCGAAAGTGAAGGCGCAGGTAACCAGACCTGCGCCTATGTTCGGGGCAATGTCACGCGATCTTCACCCGCCGCAGCCGCATACTGTTGCCCACCACGCTCACCGAGCTAAACGCCATCGCCAGCGCCGCCAGCACCGGGTGCAGGTGGCGCAGGAACTCCGGCGCCCAGTCGAACGGCGCGAGGATGCCCGCCGCGATGGGGATCAACAGCACGTTGTAGCCGAACGCCCAGCCGAGGTTCTGCTTGATCGTGCGCATCGTCGCGCGCGAGAGGCGCACCGCCCTCGGCACGCCGTGCAGGTCGCCGCTGATGAGCGTCACGTCGGCGGTCTCCATCGCCACGTCCGCGCCGGTGCCGATGGCGATGCCCACGTCGGCCTGCGCGAGCGCCGGCGCGTCGTTGATGCCGTCGCCCACCATGCCCATGCGCACGCCCTCCGCCTGGAGCGCGGCGACCGCCTCAGCCTTGCCGCCGGGCAGCACGTTCGCGAGCACCCGGTCCACGCCGGCCTGCCCGGCGATGGCGCGCGCGGTATGCGCGTTGTCGCCCGTAATCATGATGACTTCCAGGCCCATCCGGCGCATCGCGTCGATGGCCGCGCGCGCGCCCTCCTTGATTGTGTCGGCGACGGCAAACACGGTGCGGGCGTCGCCGTCAACGGCGAGCCACATCGCGGTCTTCGCCTCGCCCTGGAGCCGTTCGGCCTCGCGCTCCAGCCCGTTGAGCCGCACGCCGCGCTCGACCATGAGCGCCTGGCTGCCGACCAGCACCTCACGCCCGTCGATCTGCGCGCGCACGCCGCGCCCCATAACCGCCTCGAAGTCCTCCGGGCGGCGCAGCGCCACGCCCTTCGCCTGCGCCGCCCGGACTATCGCCGCACCGAGGGGGTGCTCCGAGCCGCGCTCGGCGGAGGCCGCCAGCGCCAGCGCCTCGCTTACCTCACTCCCCGGCCCCCTCTCCATGAATGGGGAGGGAGAGTCAGAAGGCTGCGAAGTCCCCTCTCCACTTGTGGAGAGGGGATTCAGGGCTGAGGTCGGCACAACCACGTCCGTGAGCGCCGGCTCGCCCCTGGTGATGGTGCCGGTCTTGTCGAGCGCAATCGCCTGCAAGCGGTGCGCCTCTTCGAGCGCGGCGCTGTTCTTGAACAGGATGCCCATGCCCGCGCCCTTGCCTGTCCCCACGATCACCGCCGTGGGCGTCGCGAGGCCGAGCGCGCACGGGCACGCGATCACCAGCACCGCCACCAGGCGCACCAGCGCCTCGGTGAAGCCCGCGCCGCCGAGGAACCACAGCGCGAACGTGACCAGCGCGATGGCGATCACCGCCGGGACGAACGCCGCTGCCACCTGGTCGGCCAGGCGCTGGATGGGCGCTTTCGACCCCTGCGCCTCCTGCACCAGCCGCACGATCTGGGCGAGCGCGGTCTCGCGGCCCACGTGGGTCGCGCGCACGGTGAGCATCCCCTGCTTGTTGAGCGTCGCGCCGATGACCTCATCGCCCTCGGCCTTGTCCACCGGCAGGCTCTCCCCGTAATCATGCTCTCGTCCACCGCCGAGCGCCCGGACGTGACCACGCCGTCCACCGGGATCTTCTCGCCGGGGCGCACGACCACGAACTCGCCGGCGCGCACCGCCTCCACCGGCACCTCGACCTCCTCACCGCCGCGCAGCACGCGCGCCGTCTTCGCCTGGAGGTCCATCAGCGCGCGGATCGCCTGGCTGGTGTCGCCCTTCGCGCGCGCCTCCAGCAGCTTGCCGGTCACGATCAGCGTGATGATCGCGGACGAGGTCTCAAAATAGACGTGGCCGGGCATCAGGCCCAGCACCACCGCGACGCTGTACACGTAGGCCACCGACGAGCCGAGCGCGATCAGCACGTCCATGTTGGCGGTGCGGTTGCGCAGCGCGTGGTAGGAACTGACGTAGTAGTCCCACCCGACGTAGAACTGAACCGGCGTCGCCAGCGCCCAGAACAGCACGTTCACCCACGGCGCGTGCGCCCACGCGCCCAGCACGCCGAAGTCGCGCGCCATGCTGAGCAGAAACAGCGGCGCGGTGAAGAGCACGCCCACGAGCAGGCGGCGCTTCTCGTGCGCAAGCTCGGCGCGGCGCGCGGCCTGCTCCACGTCCTCGGTCGATTCTGCGTCCAGGCCGCCCGCGCCCTGGATCACGCCATAGCCGGCCTCCTCGACCGTGTGCACCAGCGCGGCGCGGTCCACCACGTCGGGGCTGTAGATCACGGTGGCGCGCTCGGTGGCGTAGTTCACCACCGCGTCGATCACGCCCTCGCGCCGCTTGAGGTTGCGCTCAACGGTGCTGGCGCAGTTGGCGCAGTGCATCCCCGTGATGGGCAGCTCGGCGCGCGCCGTCACCACCCCATAGCCGGCGTGCTCCACCCGCGCGACCATCTTCGACGGGTCCACCAGCGCCGGGTCGTAGACCACGGTGGCGCGCTCGGTGGCGTAGTTCACCACCGCGTCCTGCACGCCTTCGAGCTTCTTCAGGTTGCGCTCGACGGTGTTGGCGCAGTTGGCGCAGTGCATCCCGGTAATCGGTAGTTCGAGACGTTTCTCGCTCATGTGTTCCCTCGATGTTATGCCGCTGCCGACACATCCGCGCGGCGGAGCAACTGCGCGTTGAGCGCCACGATCACCGTGCTGGCCGACATCACCGCCGCGCCGACCGCCGGCGAGAGGAGGATGCCGACCGGCGCGAGGATGCCCGCCGCCAGCGGCAGCGCTATCACGTTGTAGCCCGTCGCCCAGGCAAGGTTCTGCCGCATCTTGCGGTAGCTGGCCCGGCTCAGGCCGATCACCTTCACCGCGTCGAGCGGGTTGCTCTTGACGAGGATGATGCCCGCCGACTCCACCGCCACGTCGGTGCCGCTGCCGATGGCGATGCCCACATCGGCGCGGGTGAGCGCGGGCGCGTCGTTCACGCCGTCGCCCACCATCGCCACGCGCCTGCCCTCACGTTGAAGCTGGGCGACCTTCTGATCCTTGTGCTCCGGCAGCACCTCGGCAAAATAGGCGTCGATGCCCAGCTCCTCGGCGACGGCCCGCGCCACGGCCTCGCTGTCGCCGGTCAGCATCGCCACCTCGACGCCCATGTCGTGCAGCTTCCGCACCGCCGCCCGGCTCTCAGGCCGGATCACGTCCGCGAGCGCAAACGCGGCCAGCGCCTGCCCGTCGCGCACGAGGTAGACGACGGTCTGACCTTTCTCGTTGGCGCCCTCGGCGAACTGGCGCAGCCCCTCCGGCGGCGCGAGGTCCAGCATCTCCAGCAGGCGCGGCCCGCCGAGGTGAACCGCGCGCCCGTCGTGCATCGCGCGCACGCCGCGCCCCTTGATCGCCTCGAAGTCCGCGACCTCCGGCAGCGCGAGCGCGCGTTCTGCGGCGCTCTGGCGGATGCCGCGCGCGATGGTGTGCTCCGAGTCGCCCTCGACCGCAGCGGCGAGCGCCAGCGCCGCGTCGTCGTCCCAATTTGCGTCGTCGCCGGCCGTCTTGACCCCGACCACGCCAAACTCGCCCTTCGTGAGCGTGCCGGTCTTGTCGAAGATCACCACGTCGATGTCGCGCGCCTGCTCCAGCGCCAGGCGGTCGCGCACCAGGATGCCGTTCTTCGCGCCGATGGAAGTCGTGATCGCCACCACGAGCGGGATCGCCAGCCCCAGCGCGTGCGGGCACGCGATCACCAGCACGGTCGCGACGCGCTCGATCACGCGCACGTCGAAGCCGATGGCGACGGTCCACAGGATGGCGGTCAGCGCCGCGACGGCCAGCGCGATGTAGAACAGCCAGCCGGCGGCCCGGTCGGCGAGCAACTGCGTGCGCGACTTGCTCTGCTGCGCCTCCTGCACCAGGCGCATGATGCCCGCGAGCGCGGTCTCGTCGCCGGTGGCGGTGACGCGCACGCGCAGGCTGCCGTCGCCGTTGATCGTGCCGGCGATGACGCTGTCGCCGGGCTGCTTGGATACCGGCTTCGACTCGCCGGTTATCATCGCCTCGTTCACGTCCGACTCGCCCTGCTCCACCTCGCCGTCGGCGGGCACGCTCGCGCCGGGCCGGACGAGCACCAGGTCGCCGGTCTTAAGGCTGTGCACCGCCACCTCTTCGGTGCCGCCGTCCGGCAGGACCCGCTCCGCGGTGTCGGGCATGAGCCGGGCGAGTTCGTCCAGCGCGCTCGACGCCTGGCGCACGCTGCGCATCTCCATCCAGTGGCCCAGCAGCATCACGTCGATCAGCGTCACCAGCTCCCAGAAGAACGTCTTGCCCTCCGGGATGGCGAGCGCGGCGAGGCTGTAGACGAACGCCACGACAATCGCCAGCGAGATCAGCGTCATCATGCCCGGCTTGTGGTTGCGGATCTCCGGGACCGCCATCTGCAGGAAGGGCACGCCGCCGTACAGGAAGACCACCACCGACAGCACCGGCGTGATCCACGCGCTGCCGGGGAACTCCGGCGCGGTGTAGCCCAGCCACGCCTGAAGCGAGGGGCTGAAGATCAGCACCGGGATGGACAGCGCCAGGCTGACCCAGAACCGGCGGCGGAACATCTGCTCGTGGCCGGTGTGGTCCGTGTGGTGCGCGTGTCCGTCGCCGCGCGCCGCGCCGGCCTCGTGTGCGTGCGTGCGTGTCAGCCATCCTGGTTGCCCTCCCTCTCGTTGCGAAGGGGCACAGCGTGCTGTGCCCCGGTCGCGTCGATACCTCTTTGGCTCATGAACTGCGCCCGCCGGCTACTCCATCGTCTGTTCCGGGCCGCGGTCGCGCCACGCATCGATGAAGGCCGTGATGCGCCCCTCGTCGTAGCTCTCCAGCTTGTCGATGCGGCCCCATGCCGTCAGCGCGATGGCGGCGTCGGCGTTCGTGCGCGGCACCGCCGTGACCTTCCAGCCGTCGTAGCGGTCGAAGATGCCGCGCAACTGGCCTTTCACGGCCTCGCAGTCGTCCAGCCGGTCGCAGTCGTAGGAGATGACCACGTGCCCGTGCTCCAGGTTGTGGACGAGTTGCTCGTCGGGCGCTGGCTCCTCATAGAAGCCGGTCGGAAGCGGCGCCTCGTAGTGCCAGCCGGAGGTGGGCGGGTCGGAGTTGTACGGCGGGTGCGCCTCGCCGGGCTGGATGTGCTGCTGGCCCTGTATCGGCATGCTCACGCCGGGGGCGGCGTCGTCGCTGGCGCGCGTGAGCGCCACCAGGGCGAGCGCCACCACCGCCACCGTCACCACGCCCCCGATCCAGAACAGCCGTCGCCGGCGTTCTCTGGCGGCGCGCGCGCTGCGGTTTCGTGCCTTACGCGACTGCTTGCTCACGCTTCTGCTCCTGAAATCTCGCTAACAGTAAGATCGTTGTTCTTCTACGTGCGCGCGCCATGCGTCGCAACCCCCGCCAGCATGTCGCGCGCCGGCGCGCGGGTCACTCCGCCGGCGGGTAGCCAATCTCGACCAGGGTCGCCTTGATCGCGTCCCAGGAGGTCGCCTCGTTCCACGTCACGGTCACCTGCCTGGACTCCTGCTCGGCCTTCACGTCCTGGACGCCGGCCAGCGCGCCGAGTTCGCGCTGAATCGTCATGACGCAGTGCCCACAGCTAATGTTCGGAACGCTCACGGTCTTGATCTCAGCCATCGTGATACTCCTTCAGGTTATCGTGTGTTTGAGCGCCCGGCCCATCCCCATCTCAGAGCGGGCGCGCGCTGCCGGATTGGTCAGTCAAGGCTTGCATCGATCTCGCGCACCAGCTCCTCCACCGGGACGTACATTGTGCGGTTGGGGTTGTCGGGCGCGCCGTAGTCCTTAATCCATGCAATCTTGCCCTCTTCGTCCACCAGGATAAACGTGTGTCCTGGCTCCCCGCTCGCGATGGCCCACTTCAGCACGTCGTAGGCCTTCGAGACGGCGCTGTCGGCGTCGACGAGCAGGGGCGCTTCGATGCCAAGCTCCGCGCCGGCGGGCGCCTGTTCCGCCGCGCTGTCGAGCGCGATGCTCAGCACGGCCACGTCGAGCGCCTGAAAGGCCGGGTCGGTCTGCAGATCGACGATCTGCTGCATGCACGGCGGTCAACCGACCGCCATGTGGAAGTAGAGCAGGACCGGCTGCCGGCCGGCGTAATCGGCGAGCGACACCTCGCCCCCCGTCGCCGAGGGGAGCGTGAAGTCGGGCGCGGTCGCCCCGACCTCGATCCCGGCCGGCGCGGCGTTCGTGCAGGCCTGGAGCAGCGCGAGCAACAGCGCAACCAGGCCTAAGCCATAGACGCGCCTGCGCCGCGTCGCGTTCCTCCCTGACATGAACTGCATTGACGCCCCTCCACACGCTAGAACGGACGATAGTGGCGCTGCGCCGGCTCAGGGTTTGGTGGCGGTGTTGAACACCTCGGTGATCTCACGCAGCACGCGCTCGCGCTCGTCGGGGTCCTCGCCGCGCACGGCGGTGGTGACGCAGGTGCGCAGGTGCCCGTCCAGGATCAGGCTCTCGACCTTGCTCAGCGCCGCCTGGACCGCCTGCAACTGCCGGATGGCGTCGATGCAGTAGACGTCCTGCTCCACCATGCGCTTGACGCCCTCGACGTGCCCGGCGATGCTCGCGAGCCGGTTGACGACCTGGCGTTTCGTCTCCGCTTCCATCACGCACGCCTCCCTGAGCGCGCCCAGATACCCCATCCCCCTGGGGGGATTAGCACAAAGTATACACAACCTGTCCGCAAACGTCAAGGGGGCGTTGGTTCTCATCTGCCTCACCCCCGCTGCACGGTGAGCGCGGCGGGGTGACGTCAACCAGATCGTGGCATCGCCCGGCGCGCCGTGGCTGTAAGGACGCCTATGCAGCGGAATTTTGACATATTCTACGAAATGCGCTATAAATATTAAGAGATCATTAAGACCTCCAGAACGCCATCATCGATGAGGCAACTGCCCCGCCCAGAGACGCTCACAGGCTGCGCCGCCGGGCGCGCCGAGCCGGCGGAGGAAAGGAGCGGTCGATGCTTGAGCACGTGGACCTTGACGCCAGGCTGAAGAACGCCGAGTGGAAGCAGCGCCGGCCCTGGTACCAGCAGCGCCTTTACGACCTGGAAAAGGCCGCTTTCGACGCCGGTATGCCCACGGTGGTTGTCTTCGAGGGGTGGGACGCAGCCGGCAAGGGCACCTCTATCAGCCAGTTAACCTCGCGCCTCGACCCACGCGGCTATATCGTGTACCCCATTCGCGCCGCGCGCACCTACGAGAAACAGCAGCCCTGGCTGTGGCGCTTCTGGCTCAAGCTGCCCAACTACGGCCAGATGGCGATATTCGACCGCTCGTGGTACGGGCGCGTGCTTGTGGAGCGCATGGATAGGCTCGCGTCGAAGGAAGAGTGGCGGCGCGCCTACAACGACATCGTGCAGTTCGAGCGCCTCATCAGCGAAGATGGCTATGTCGTGGTCAAGTTCTTCCTCCACATCTCGAAAAAGGAGCAGAAGCGTCGCTATAAGAAGATCGAGGCCGACCCCCTGGAGGCCTGGCATGTCACCGAAGAGGACTGGCGCAACCACCGGCGCTACAAGAAATGGCTCCGCTGCTACGAGGAAATGCTGGAACGCACCGATACCAGCTTCGGGCCGTGGACCATCGTGCCCGCCACCGACCGCTGCTACATGCTCGACCTCATCTACCGCACGCTGATCCGGGCCATGAGCGACCGGCTGGACGAACTGGGCGCGCTGCCGCCGGAAATCTCGCCGGAGGAGGCCGACGCGGACGCCCCCGTCGAAGCGGCGCGCGCCGCCGCGCCGGCGGAAGCGTGAGGGAGGGCGCTGCAAGATGACGCTTGAGAGCATCAACCTCGACGTGGCGCTGACGCGCGCCGCCTACGAACGCCAGAAGACCGAGTACCAGGTCCGCCTGATGACGCTGGCGCGCGAGGTCTACTTCCAGAAGCGCCCGGTCGTCATCGCCTTCGAGGGCTGGGACGCCGCCGGCAAGGGCGGCGCGATCAAGCGGCTGACCGAGCGCATCGACCCGCGCGGGTATGTGGTCTATCCCATCGCCGCGCCCCAGGGCGAGGACGCGACACACCACTACCTGTGGCGTTTCTGGCGCCGGCTGCCGCCGCGCGGGCAGATCGCCATTTTCGACCGCACCTGGTACGGGCGCGTGCTGGTGGAGCGCATCGAAGGGTTTGCCGCCGAGGCCGAGTGGCGGCGCGCCTACCAGGAAATCAACCAGTTCGAGCGCGAGCTGGTGGACTTCGGCACGGTCGTGATCAAGTTCTGGCTGCACATCAGCCAGGAGGAGCAACGCGCCCGCTTCGAGGCGCGGGCGCGCACCGCCTACAAGTCGTGGAAGCTGACCGACGAGGACTGGCGCAACCGCGACAAGTGGGACCTCTACGCCGAAGCAGTCGAGGATATGGTGCAGCGCACCAGCACCACCTACGCGCCGTGGACCATCGTCGAGGCCAACGACAAGTACTACGCGCGCGTCAAGGTGGTCAAGACGGTTGTCGAAGCTTTGGAGCAGGCGCTGGACCTGCCCAAGGACCCGTATGCGGGGCTACCGCTCCCCGGTCGGGTCGCGCGGGCGGGCAATGACCGGCAGCCCAAAGCCAGGAAGAAGAAGTCACCATCGCCCAATTGAGTCTTGCACAGTGCACACAGAAGGGAGATCGCAATGGCTAAGGACAAAGACAAGGGGAAGAAGGACAAGAAGAAGGAGAAGAAAGAGAAGAAGAAAAAAGAAGTAAGCCAGGCAGGTTATGGCTCAAGACTCTGCCGACTCTGTCCAGCACAGAGTCATCTGTGAAGATTCCGAGCGCGCCGCGCTCGAACGGATCACCGAAATCGGGAACCGGCACGAAGCGCGGCGCGCCCGCCTTGTCTTGATGAGCGCCGACGGCGGCGACGTGGCCGACATCGCGCTTGCCCTCGGCCTGTCGCGCCGGCGCGTGCGCTACTGGCAGCGCGGCTTTGTGCGCCGCCGCCTGGACATCTTCTCCGAGCGGCTGCTGGCTCGGCTCGACGACCAGGAGGCCGCCGGGTCCGAGTCCGCCGCCCTTGAGGGCGCGCCGCCGCCGCAGCCCGGCGCAGACAAGCCGCGCCGCCCGCTGACGATGAGCAAGTCGCCCGGCGTCCAGGCCGGCGACCCCATGAGCGAGGCCGGGCGCAAGGTGCTCTACTTTCACTTCGAGCGCATGTTGTTCCACGAGCCGGGCACGCGGCTCGGCGCGGACATCGAGGCGCTGCACGACATGCGCGTCGCCACGCGGCGGATGCGCGCCGCGTTCCGGGTCTTCGGCGGCTTCTACAAGGATCGCCTGCTCAAGCGGTACCTCGCCGGGCTGAGGGCCACAGGCCGCGCGCTGGGCGACGTGCGCGACCTCGATGTGTTCATGGAGAAGGTCGGGCACTACCAGGACGCGCTGCCCGAAGCTGAGCGCGGCGGCATGGAACCGCTGCTGGAGGCGTGGCAGGGGCGGCGCGCGAAGGCCCGCGCCCGGATGCTCCGCCACCTGGACAGCCCGGACTTCGGCATTTTCGTCGCGGACTTTGGCGAGTTCCTCACCACGCCCGGCGCGGGCGCGCAGGATGAGGCGGCGTTGGTGCGGCACGTGGTCCCTCGCCTGGTGTACGAGGGCCTCGAAGCCGTGCGCCGCTACGAGACCATCCTCGACACCGCGCCCATCGAGACGCTCCACGCGCTGCGCATCGACTTCAAGCGCTTCCGTTACACACTGGAGTTCTTCGAGGAGGTCCTGGGGCCGGAGGCGCGCGACGTCATCAACGAGGTGAAGGTCATGCAGGACCACCTCGGCGACCTCAACGACGCGGACGTGGCCGGCCGAATCCTGCAGGACTTTATCGCCACCTATGAGAAGAAACAGGTCGGGTGCAGGTCTCGGAGCGGCGCAGCATCGACCGCGTGATCCAGTACATGGCGGACCGCGCCGCCGAGAAGCACCGGCTCCTCGTCACGTTCCCCGAAGCATGGGCGCGCTTCAATCGCGCCGAGGTGCGCCGCGCAGTGGCCTCCGCAGTGGCCATTTTGTAGGCTTCCAGCCCCAACTGGTCGCGGCATACGGCAGGCCCGATTCGACATCGAACAACTGGTAGTCCAGGGTCTCGATATCGAGCAGGCCGAACGTGCGCGAGCTGGGCAGGCGCGTCTCGTGGCGCGCCAGCAGCGAGCCGGGGTTGATGACGACGCCGCGCGGCGTCTCGACGTGGAGGGGATGTGCGTGTGCCCCAGCACCAGCACGTCCGCGCTGGCCTCGTCGAAGAGCGCGTCCAGCGCCCCGCCGGGCATCACCTCCGGGTGGACCAGCTCCAGGTCAGTGGTCGGCGCGGCGTGGTAGAGCGCGACGCACCGGCCATTGAAACGCGCCTTGTAGTCGAAGGGCAGCGCGCGCAGGTAGGCGCGGCTCTCCGGGGCGAGGCGGGCGGGGTCGGTGTGGTAGGGCTTGTGCCGCGACGGCTTGCGCGTGAACGCCTCCCGGTCGTGGTTGCCGCACACGCACGGGATGTCGCGCGCGCGGAGCAGGTTGATCGTCTCGTCGGGGCAGCAGCCGTAATCCACCAGGTCGCCGGCGCAGAGCACCTGCGCCGCGCCAAGCGCGTCGAGCAGGCTGAGCGCGCGCCGCAGCGTGGGCGCGTCCGCGTGGATGTCGGCGATCAACCCCAACTTCATTTCAGGCCTCGTCCGCCGGCGTCTGGTCTTTCCACCACAGCCAGGTCGTCTGGGGATGTTCCACGCCCGACACCACGTCGTACAGGCGGTAGTCAAGCGTCTCGGTGTCGAGCACGCCGAACGTGCGCGACGTGTACCGGCCCGTGTCGTGATGGACGAACAGCGAGCCGGGGTTGATGAGCCGGCCGGCGGGCGCGACGAAGTGAACCGGCACGTGCGTGTGGCCGAGCACCAGCACGTTCGCCCTGGAGGCCTCGATCATCTCGGCGAGGGCGCGCGGCGTGCTGAACTTCGGGTGGACGAGCGCGGTGTCGCTGGTCAGCGCGCCGTGGTGGACGGCGACGCGGAGGCCGCCGTAGCGCCGGTCGAGGCGCGCCGGCAGCGCGCGCAGGTACTTCAGGTTCTCCGGCGTGATCGCGTCCGGGTCGGAATGGCGCGGCTTGCGCTTCTCCGGCGGGCGGGTGAAGAGCCTGCGGTCGTGGTTTCCGAGCACGCACGGGATGTCCCGCGCCCGCACCAGGCTGATGGTCTCGTCGGGCCAGAAGCCGTAGTCCACCAGGTCGCCGGCGCAGAGCACCGCGCCCGCGCCGAGCGCGTCCAGCCGGTCGAGCGCCAGGCGCAACGCCTCGACGTCGGCGTGGACGTCGGCGATCAGCCCCAGCTTCACCGCTGTAGCTCCTGCAACGCTTCAGGCCAGTGCAGGCGCACCGCCTCCACGAGCTTCAGGTGCACGTCAGACGCCTCGCCGGGGACCAGCACAAGGTCGCGGTGGTAGTGGGCCGAGGCGCGCTCCAGCAGCCACAGGTCGCGCCCCTGCGACCTCACCGGCTGGTCGTCCAGCCGGTCCAGGCCGGCCTGGAAGAGCGCCCGCTTGAGTTCGCGGTAGCGGCGCATGGGGAACGGCTCGCGCGGCGCGGGCGGCAGGTCGGGGAGCAGGTAATGCACCTCCTGCCACACGTCGGTGTGGCCCATCATCAGCGTGGCGACCTGGTCCGGCGGGCGGCGCGGCGCTTCGGCGTAGGCCACGGTGATGCGCAGCGCCTCGCTGACCATGGGCGAGCGGACCACGTCGCGCAGCGCGGGCAGGCGCAGTTGGATCGCAATCTGGCGAAGCTGGTCGGCGCGCAGCCGGGCGCTCATGAGGTTACATCAGCCCATTCTGGCTTGCAGAGTCGATGGACCTGATTTTACCACAAGGTGGGGGAGCAGGTCTGAGGCGGTGGAGTGCAAGCGCGAAGCGGTTACGTCAACTGTATCCCGGCTTTGTTGGCCCGTGCAATGAGGTAGTTGACGAAAGCTGAGCATGAAACGAGCATGAACTTCGCGTCATCATGGGTGACGTTTGGCTCATCTGTCAGGGCATGACGGATGCCGTCCGCGTCACTTGTGTAGCCGTATATACTGCTGAGGCCGGACTCGAGGGCCGGGTGTAACCCAAGCCTTTTTAGCGCCTGTCGCAAAGTCGCCTTCTTGTCCCCGGTGATGATTTTGGCGGTGGCTTCGACTGCGCTTATGGCCTCTTTGATCGAGTTTCGATAATCAGGATTCTCTCGGTCAGCCAGCAATGAGAGAGAGGCCGCCAAATGGTCTTTTGACCTGTTGAATGGGAGTGTGCAGGGCTTCATCTAAAGTTCGGATCTCTGCTTCATCCGTAATCTGAACAAACTTTCCACCAATGAGGCGGTAGGCTGACAATTCGCGCTCCAAAACACTATTGCAGGACTCAACAAACAAGGCTATATTTCTATACCTAAATCTGAATAATTCAGTTTCAACAGTAAGAAGCACAATGAATTCTAATAAATCGAAGACTTCATTCCATTCGCAAGAAAGAAAATATTCCTAACACCTTGATATGTTAAAGGTATATCAGCTGGTTTCTTAAAATATCCAATATTGATATAATCTAGCGTCTTGTGATTATCAATGCCCGCATCACGCCAAAAATAATGACACAAGGTGTTCCACAAACTATGTCTCAGATCATCATCCATTGAGTCAACTTGCACAACGCTTTTGACCGGCTTGAGACCTTTTCTCTGTGAAAATGACTTCATCTCCTGAGCTTCTCCAGTACTTGCCTGCTGCTGTAATTGTCGATATTTCACTCATTAGAAATATTTTGATACATGCATACGACCTTGTCAAGGCTGCGGAAAACGCAGCACAATGCCGCATGGAGAGGTAAAGTGAACAAAAGCGGAAGATAGTGGCAGCTTCCCGAAAGCTCCAAGCTATCGGGTCTTCTGTCTTCTTGTGGCGTCGCTCCACGACATGGACAGCGCTTCTGAATTGGCGTCATTCGCGTTATTGGCGGTTCAATTCCTCTCTGCCTGACTGGCATAGGGGCGCTTCCCGTGAAAAAGCGACAGGCCCTCGGCGTACACGCGGGTGATGACCGCGCGCCGAAAGCTGGTATAATCGCCCCTAAGTGACGCCAGCCCGCCGGGGACCGCATGTCGCCCATCTTCGAAGAAAGCGCTTTCGATTTCGTCAGCCGCAGCGCCGAGCAGACGCGCCGCCTCGGAGCCAGGCTCGGCGCGCTGCTCCAGTGCGGCGACGTGATCTGCCTGGCCGGCGAGCTGGGCGCAGGCAAGACTCAGATGGCCGCCGGGATCGCCGCCGGTTGGGGTGCGCTGGAGCCGGTCACCAGCCCGACGTTCGTCATGGTGCACGAGCACACCCGCGCCGCCGACGCGCTGCGCCTCTACCACATCGATTGCTACCGGATGGACGGCGTGGCCGCGCTGTGGACCTTCGGCTGGGACGACATCCTCGACCAGGGCGGACCGCTCGTGATCGAGTGGCCGGAGCGGATCGAGGCCGCGCTGCCGCCGGAACGCCTGTGGATCACGCTCAGCCACATCGACGTGGAGGGCGAGGAGAACCGGCGTCACCTGCTTTTCGAAGCGGAGGGCGAGCGTCACCAGGCGCTGCTGGACGAGTTCCGCCGCCGGGCGTTTGGCGCGCCGCCGGGCGTCGTCCCGGCGGATTAGCGGCCAGCGCGCCCGCATCGGGTGGGCGTCCCGGCGGACGTTCTGGTTCTGAAGGAAGTTGTGTGTACTGTGCTGCTCGCAATCGACACCGCCACGCGCACCATAAGCCTCGCGCTGCACGACGGCGAGCGCATCCACGCCGAGTTGACGTGGCGGACCGCCAACCACCACACCGTCGAGCTGTCGCCGTCCATCATGACGATGCTCGCGCAGGCCGGCCTCACGGTGGGTGACCTGACCGCGCTTGCGGTGGCGCAGGGGCCGGGGAGCTTCATGGGGCTGCGCATCGGCCTGGGCGTGGCGAAGGGGCTGGCGCTGAGCCGGCGACTGCCGCTGGTGGCGGTGCCCACGCTGGATATCGTCGCCGCCGCGCAGCCGCGCACGCGGGGCCGGCTGGTGGCGGTGCTCCAGGCGGGGCGCGGGCGCATCTGCTGGCAGGCGTACACCTGGCGGCGCGGGAAGGGCCGCACGCCGCCGGCGATGTGGCGACCTCGCGGCAAGCTGGCGCTGGGCGGCTGGGACGACCTGATCGCCGAGGTCGAGAAGGAAACCGTTGTCAGCGGCGAGATCGACCCCGAAGGCCGCCGCCGGCTCAGCGAGACCGACCGCCCGGTGCGGGCCGCGTCGGGCGCGCTGGCGCTGCGGCGGGCCGGCCACCTGGCCGAGATCGCGTGGGCGCGGCTGCGCGCCGACGCAACGGACGACCCGTTCACCGTGACCCCGATCTATCTCCATTGAGCTGAGGCCTCCGCCCGTGGACGACCGTTTCACCCTGCGCTATATGACCGTTGACGACCTGCCCCAGGTGGTGGAGGTCGATAAGCGCTCGTTCCCCATCCCCTGGTCGGTCCGCACCTACGAGTACGAGATTCTGCGCAACGCGAACTCCGAAGATGCTGGTGCTCACCGCCCCCGGCGCGGTCCCCCGCCCCCGAACGGCGCTTTCCCCGCCGTGACCGGGGTGCGTGAATGGCTGCACCGGCTCGCCGCCGGCGTTGACGCGACTCCGTCTGGCCCGCCGCCGGGTGAAGTCGTCGTGGGATGGGGGGATTCTGGTGCGCGGTGGGCGAGGCGCACATCAGCACGATTGCGGTGCACCCAGACTGGCGAGGCCGCAAGCTCGGCGAGGCGCTGCTCTCCGCGATGCTGGCGCACGGCATCGCGCTGGGCGCGGTCGAGGCGGTGCTGGAGGTGCGCGTCAGCAACGATGTGGCGATCAACCTGTACCGCAAGTATGGCTTTGAGATCGTCGGGCGGCGCCCGCACTACTATCACGACAACCGCGAGGACGCCTGGCTGATGGCGGTCAGCCAGATGGACGCGGCGTACCAGGCGCGGCTCGCGCGGCTCCGGCGCGCGCTGGTGGCGCGCGTGCCTCTGGTGGACAAAGTAAATGGCGCGCCAAGCGCGCCCGCGCCTTGAAATCTCGTCGCGGGCCGTTATACTCACCGCATCCCGGACCGGGCTGCGCACCAACAAACGCTCAATCCTTCTGAGGAGTAACGCCGATGTCGAACACGGACGAACGCAGGGCCGAACTCGAAGCCATCGCGCAGGAAGTGCACGCCTGCACCCGGTGCCCGCTGCACCAGAGCCGCACCAACGCCGTCCCCGGCAGCGGCCCGGTCACGGCGGAGATCATGTTCATCGGCGAGGGGCCTGGCTTCTACGAAGACCAGCAGGGCCTGCCGTTCGTGGGCGCGTCGGGTAAGTTTCTGGACGAACTGCTGCAGGGCGTCGGCCTGGAGCGGCGCGACGTCTATATCACCAACGTGGTCAAGTGTCGCCCGCCGGGCAATCGCGACCCGCGCCCCGACGAAATCGAGGCGTGCGCCGGCTACCTGGACCGGCAGATCGAACTCATCGACCCCAAGATGATTATCACGCTGGGCCGCTTCTCGATGGCGAAGTGGTTCCCCAACGGTCGGATCACGCAGATCCACGGCCAGGCGCGCAAGATCGGCGGGCGGCTGTACATGCCGATGTTCCACCCGGCGGCGGCGCTGCGCAACCCCAAGCTCCGCCCGGAGGTCGAGGCCGACTTCAGCAAGATCCCCGAACTCCTCAAAGAGATGGCGAACCTGCGCGACGACGCGCCGCCGGACCAGGCGCAGCAGCTCAGCCTCTTCTAACAAGCGACGCGCTGATAGGGACTGTCGGAGAGGGGTATCGGTTCACCTCATGGTTCCCGCGACTAAAGTCGCGGGCGAATTCGCAATCTTGTCGGCTCTGATCTGCGATTAGCCGCCGACTTTAGTCGGCAGGCTACGAAAAAAGCAATGTAGCAAAGCGGCGTGTGGACAAGGTGCACCGATACAGAGAGGGCAGAGACGCCGGCCTGACCGCTCACGCCGGCGCGGAGGGCGCGATGCGCGAGCTGCGCCGCGCCGAACGGCGCGCCTTTGCCGGCTTGTGCAGCGCGACCTCAAGCACCTGGTCCATGTGCTCCACCAGCATCACTTCCATGTCGGCGATGACCTCGCGCGGGATCTCGTCCAGGTCTTTCTCGTTGCGGTCCGGAATGATGATCGACCGGATGCCGGCGCGGTACGCCGTGAGCAGCTTCTCGCGGATGCCGCCCACCGGCAGCACGCGCCCGCGCAGCGTGATCTCGCCCGTCATCGCCAGCTTGCGCCGCACCTTGCGCCCCGTGAACGCAGAGATCAGCGCCGCACAGATCGTGATGCCGGCGCTGGGGCCGTCTTTGTGGATCGCGCCTTCGGGGATGTGAACGTGCACGTCGTGCGCCGCGAAGTCCTGCGGCGCGATGTCCCAGCGTTCCGCATTGGCGCGCGTGAAGGTCATGGCGGCCTGGGCGCTCTCGCGCATCACCTCGCCAAGCTGCCCGGTTATCAATAGCTCGCCCTTGCCGGGCATCAGGCTCACCTCGACCGCCATGAGGTCGCCGCCGGCGGCGGTCCAGGCGACGCCGGTCGCCACGCCGACCTCGTCCGGCTCGTTCGCCAGGGTGGGCCGCAGCGCGCGCGGCGGTCCCAACAGCTTGTGCAGGTCGTCGGGGGGTGACGCGCGGAACCCCTTTGCCCTCGGCGAGGCGGCGCGCGGTCTTGCGGCACACATTCGCGATCTCGCGCTCCAGGTTGCGCACGCCGGCCTCGTAGGTGTACTCGCGGATCACGAGGAGGATCGTCTGGTCGTCGAAGGCCAGCCCGCTCTCCTCCAGGCCGTGCTGCGCCAACTGGCGCGGGACAAGGAACTGCCGCGCGATGGCGCGCTTCTCGTCCTCGGTGTAGCCGGGGAACTCGATCACCTCCAGGCGGTCGCGCAGCGCCGGCGGGATGGGGTCGAGCTGGTTTGCGGTCGTGATGAACAGGACCTGCGACAGGTCATAGGGCGCGTCGAGGTAGTGGTCGGCGTAGGCGTGGTTCTGCTCCGGGTCCAGCACCTCCAGGAGCGCCGCCGCCGGGTCGCCGCGAAAGTCCACGCCCAGCTTGTCGATCTCGTCCATCATGAACACCGGGTTCGTCGTCGTGACCCGGCGCATGGTCTGGATGATGCGGCCCGGCAACGCGCCGATGTAGGTGCGCCGGTGCCCGCGAATCTCGGCCTCGTCGCGCACGCCGCCCAGGCTCACGCGCACGAACTCGCGCCCCAGCGCCTTGGCGATGCTCTCGCCCAGCGAGGTCTTGCCTGTCCCCGGCGGGCCGACGAAGCACAGGATCGGGGTGCGCATCCCTTCGGGCGCGAGCTGGCGCACGGCGATGTGCTCCAGGATGCGCTCTTTGGCCTTGGGGAGGCCGTAGTGCTCGCTGTCCAGGACCTCGGCGGCGTGGGCAATGTCGAGGTTGTCCTCGCTGGTGCGCCACCAGGGGAGTTCGATCAACCATTCCAGGTAGGTGTGGATGATGCCCACCTCTGGCGACATCGGCGGCGTCATCGCCAGGCGGCTCAGTTCCTTCATCGTCTTGGCGTGGACCTCGTCGGGCATCCGCGCCGCCGCGATCTTCTCGCGCAGGTCGTCAATCTCCTGCTGGAAGAAGTCGCTCTCACCCAGCTCGCTCTGGATGGCGCGTATCTTCTCGCGCAGGAAGGCCTCGCGCTGGCTGCTGTCCACCGCCTCCTGCGCCTGCATCTCGATCCGGTCTTCCAGTTCGAGGACCTGAATCTCCTGCCCCAGAATCAGGCCCACCTGGCGCAGCCGCTCTGCCACGTCGAAGGTTTCGAGCAGCGTCTGGCGCTCCTCCAGCGCGAGCGGCATGATCGACGCGATGAGGTCAGCCAGCCAGCCCGGCTCGTTCACGTTCGTCGCGTAGATGCTGGCCTCTTCAGGCAGGTAGGGGTTGAGTTCCACGCAGCGCTGGAACAGGTTGAGCGCCGCGCGCACCAGCGCGTCGGTTTCGTCAGGGGCGCTGTTGCCCTCCACCGCCGGGCGCGCGCGCACGCGGAGGAAGGGCTTCTCGCTCATCACCTCGACGATCTGAACACGCCGCCGGCCCTGGACCAGCATGTTGAGCGTGTCATCGGGCAGGCGGATGACGCGGCCCGGCGCGATCTCGGTGCCGACGCTGTAGAGTTCCTCCGGGCGCGGGTCGGTCAGGGAGGCCTCGACCTGCGCCACCGCGATGAGCGTCTGGTTGGCGCGCTGCGCGGCCTCGATGGCCGCAATCTCGTGCGCACGCGTGACGCTCATGGGGCTGATCATGTTGGGGTAGAGCACGTTGTCGCGCAGCGGGATGACGCCCACCTCGATCAGGCCGTCGCCGTCCAATTCGGCGTCGGGGATGTGGAAGAAGTCCCTGCCGCTTGGCCCAAACATCTCACTTGCTCCTGCGGGACACCCCCGCAGCCGGCAGAGAAACCGGCTCGGCGTCGAAGTGGGCGGTGTGGCCGGGCGTGAGGCCACGCACATCGCGCGCCTCGCCGACCACGAACAGCGACCCCGTCACGCAGATCAGGTCGTCGGGACCGGCCAGCGCGTGGGCGTGCTTGAGGGCCGCCTCGACCGAGGGAATGCCGTCGATGGGGCCGGCGAACTCCGCCGCACGCGCCAGCGCGCCCAACTCGTCCGGGTCGAGCGCGCGCGGGTGGACTGCCTGCACGGTGGTGAGGTGGTGGGCGATGGGCAGCAGTTGGGCGAACATGCCGGCGACGTCCTTGTCAGACGAGGCGCCGAAGATGAGAAACAGCCGCTTGTGGGGGAACAGGTCGCGCAGCGCGTCGCGCAGCCGCCCCGCCGACTCGCCGTTGTGCGCCGCGTCGAGCACCAGCCAGGGCGCGCGGCTCAGCACTTCCAGGCGGCCCGGCCAGTCCACGCGGCTGACGCCGACGCCTATCGCTTCCTGCGTGACCGGCAGGCCGTCTCGCGCGGCGATGTCGAGCGCGGCGGTCGCTACCGCGCCGTTGATGACCTGGTGCGCCCCCAGCAGGGGCGTGAAGAACGGGCGTTGCGCGCCACCAGCGGGGCCGGCGGTGAAGTACTGGCCCACGTGGTCGCTCAGCGGGCCGGGCGCGAACGTCCAGTCGCGGCCCACCAGGGTGAGCGGCGCGTGATTGCGCGCGGCGACGGTTTCGATCACGGCCAGCGCCTCGGCGTGCTGCGGCGCGCTGACCACCGGCACCTCCGGCTTGATGATGCCGGCCTTCTCGCCGGCAATCGCGCCGAGGGTCTCGCCCAGCAGGTAGGTGTGGTCGTAGCTCAGGCTTGTGATGACCGAGACCAGCGGCGTGATGATGTTGGTCGCGTCGAGCCGCCCGCCCAGCCCGACCTCGATCACCGCCACGTCGGCGCGTTCGTGTGCGAAGTAACGGAACGCGAGCATGGTCGCCAGCTCGAACAAGGTGAGTTCGGGGACGGCGGCGACGGCGGGCTGCATTTCCTCGACCAGCACGGCGAGGGTCTCTTTGGGGATCATCTCGCCGTTGATGCGGAAGCGCTCGCGGAAGTCCTGCAGGTGCGGCGAGGTATACAGCGCGGTGCGCAGGCCCGCCGCCTGCAGCGCGGCGGCGCACATCGCGCCCACCGAGCCTTTGCCCTTGGTGCCGGTGATGTGGATGGCGGGGTAGGCCATGTGCGGGTCGCCCAGCTTCGCCGCGAGCGCGCGCGGGCGCTGGAGGCTGATTACGTCGGGCGTGTAGCGCTCAACGCGCTTCAGTTCGTAGTTGATGAAGCTGTACAGGTAGTCGATGGCTTCGTTGTAGCTGAGTGTCATAGAACGTTTGTCCGTCATCCTGTGTGCGGGTATTGTAGCAAGCGCGCCCAAGAGCGCAAGCGGCTGCATGGCGCGCGGCGCGGGCCGGGCGACATGCCTCAATTATGGCCCGGATTTCGCGCAAGGGCCACCGATTGGTGGCCCTGTTTTGCGCCGGAGGGCCGGAGGTGTGGATGAGGAGACCCCGCCTTGCTGATCGTGACATCTGTCACTACTCTTAATGGAGGGTTCCGGCTATGTTTTCATAGTAGGAGTAACGTGGCAGTTTCCTGCCCATTTTGTGATTTCCGTCACAAGCTTGCGTCAAAATCCTCATGGACCCGGTTTCGATTAGCGCCGGACATCCCAATCCGAAGGCTGCGCACGAAATCGGAGTGGGCGGGCCGCTGCGCTTGACAGGTAAATGCAAAGGCACACGTGAGTAGGGAGGCACGCCTATATGACTGCACAAAACGGGCGGAGACGCTTCAAGCACGAAGTGATTGACGCCACACCAGGAGGGGAACAGCTCACCCTGTGCCTGCAATGCGGCACATGTGGTGGATCGTGCCCTTCGGGCGCGGATATGGACCACACGCCGCGCCGTATCTTCGCCATGATCGACGCAGATATGAAAGACGAGGTGTTGTCGAGCAACACGCCGTGGTTCTGCGTCTCCTGCTACTATTGCAGCGTGCGCTGCCCGCAGGAAATCCCCATCACCGACCTCATGTACACCCTCAAGCAGATGGCGATCCGCGAAGGTCGCTACGAGCAGCGCCGCGCCTCCGACTTCTCCGAGACGTTTATCGGATACGTCGAGTCATACGGGCGCGCCTTTGAGATGGGCCTTGCCACGCGCTACCATCTGTTCCACAACCCGATGAAGATGGTGGGCATGGCAACCGGGATGGGCCTGAGCCTGTTGCAAAAGGGACGTATGAGCCTCACCCCAGAGCGCATCAACAACATCGAGCAACTGCAAGCCATCCTCAACAAAGCCAAGCAACTGTCGGCGGGAGGTGCCTGATGACGGCCAACGCAAACGGGAGCTATGCCTACTACCCCGGCTGCTCATTGACCAAGAACGCCGCCGCTTACGATGTCTCCAGCCGTGTCATCGCCAGGGCGCTTGGCTTCGAGTTGAACGAACTCACCGACTGGAACTGCTGCGGCGCTTCGGAGTATTTCTCGCTCAACCAGTTGCCCGCGTATGCGCTCGTGGCGCGCAACCTGGCGCTGACGGCGAGTGAGGGCGCGAAGCAGGTCGTCGCGCCGTGCAGCCTGTGCTACGTGAACCTGTACAAGACCGACAAGTACATGGGCGACCACGCCGATCTGAACGAGAAGGTCAATGCCGCGCTCGCCGCCGGCAAGCTTGCGTACCGGGCGGGCGATGTCAAGGTCCGGCACCTGCTCGACGTGGTCGTCAACGATGTGGGGTTCGACAATGTCGCCGCCGCCGTGAAGAAGCCGCTCTACAACCTGCGGGTCGCGCCCTACTACGGCTGTCTGATCGTGCGCCCGCGCACCGGCTTCGACGACGTGGAATACCCCACCACCATGGACCACCTCATGGAAGTGCTCGGCGCGACCGTGGTGGACTTCCCGCTCAAGGCGGAGTGCTGCGGCGGCCACATGACGCAGATCAGCGACGACGTGGCGCTGGAACTGATCCGCCGCCTGTTGCACAACGCGACCGAATACGAGGCCGACGCGATTGTCACCGTGTGCCCCATGTGCCAGCTCAACCTGGACGCCTACCAGGATCAGGTCAACAGGCGCTTTGGGACGCGCTTCAAGATGCCCATCCTCTACTTCACCCAGGTGATGGGCCTGGCCTTCGGGATGGAACCCAAGGCGGTCGCCATCGGCAAGGAAATCGTGGACGCCCGGCCTGCGCTCGCCAAGGTCACCGCCGAACCTCCAGTACAGCCCAAGAAGAAACGGCGCGACAAGAGCGCCTTGCCGATGCCATCAACGGAGAGGGAGGGGTAAGCCATGGCAGAAGAGCGAGTTGGCGTATACATTTGCCACTGCGGCCATAACATCGCCGGCACCGTCGATGTGGAGGCGGTTGCCGAGTGGGCCGCGGACCTGCCAAACGTCGAGGTTTCCCGCCACTACGAGTTCATGTGCTCCAGCCTGGGGCAGGAACTGGTCGAGGAGGACATCAAGACGCTCGGCCTGACGCGCGTGGTCGTGGCGGCGTGCTCGCCGCACATGCACGAGCGCACCTTCCGGGGCGCGTGCGAGCGGGCCGGCCTCAACCCCTACCTGTTCGAGATGGCGAACATCCGCGAGCACGCCTCGTGGGTGCACGCCGTGGACAAGGAGGGCGCGACCGAGAAGGCCAAGGCGCTGGTCAGCGCGGCGGTGCACCGCGTGGTCCATCACACGCCGCTGGAGACCATGAAGGTCCCGGTCGAACCGACCACGATGGTCGTTGGCGGCGGCATCGCGGGCATCCAGGCCGCGCTGGAGCTTGCCGACGCGGGCTATAAGGTCATCATGGTCGAGCGCGAGCCGTCCATCGGCGGCCACATGGCGCAGCTCGACAAGACCTTCCCCACGCTCGACTGCTCGGCGTGCATCCTGACGCCCAAGATGTTCGACGTGGGCGCGCACCCCAACATCACCATGCTCACGTACAGCGAAGTCGAGGCCGTGGAGGGCTATGTCGGCAACTTCGTCGTGACCGTGCGCCAGAAGGCGCGCAAGGTCATCACCGACAAGTGCACCGGCTGCGGCACCTGCTGGGAGAAGTGCCCCATCCGGGTCGTGGACGACGTTTACGAGGCGGGCCTGGGCTACCGAAAGGCCATCTACCGCCCGTTCCCGCAGGCCGTGCCCAAGTACCCCGTGATCGATGTGGAAAGCTGCACGTACTACAAGACCGGCAAGTGCCGCGCCTGCCAGATGTTCTGCCCGACCGAGGCGATTGACTTCGATCAGCAGGACGAGGTTGTCGATTACAAGGTTGGCAACGTGATCCTGGCGACCGGCTACGAGCAGTTCGATGCGCGCCGCATCCCTGAGTACGGCTACGGCCGGCTGGCGAATGTGTTCACCAGCCTGGAGTTCGAGCGCATGGTCAACGCCACCGGCCCGACCGGCGGCAAGATCATGCTGCGTGATGGCGTGACCGAGCCGGAGAGCGTCGCCATCATCCACTGCGTGGGCAGCCGCGACCGCCGCTACAACCAGTACTGCTCGGCGGTGTGCTGCATGTACTCGCTGAAGTTCGCCCATCTGGTCAAAGAGCGGACCGGCGCAGAGGTGTACAACTTCTACATGGACATCCGCACGCCGGCCAAGGGCTACGAGGAGTTCTACCACCGCCTGCTGGAGGAGGGCGTGCGCTTCGTGCGCGGGCGAGTCGCCAAGGTGACCGACGCAGCGCGCGGCCCCGGCGAAGAGGGCAAGCTCATCATCCAGTGCGAGGATACCCTCATCGGCAAGCAGCGCCGCATCCCGGTTGATATGGTCGTGCTCTCGGCGGGCATGGAGCCGCGCCACGACGCGGAGGAGATCGGCCACCTGTTCGGCATTAGCTGCTCGGTGGACGGCTTCTTCATCGAGCGCCACCCCAAGCTCGACCCGATGGCGACCATGACCGACGGCATCTATGTCGCCGGCGTGTGCCAGGGGCCGAAAGACATCCCCGCGACGGTGGCGCAGGGCGCGGGCGCGGCGGCGCGCGTGCTCGGCGTGATCTCGCAAGGCGAGGTGGCGCTGGAGCCGATCCGCGCCGAGATCGACGAGGAGCACTGCTCCGGCTGCCGCATCTGCAACACGATGTGCCCCTACAGCGCCATCGACTACATCGAAGAGCTACAGGTCTCGCGCGTCAACCCGGCGCTGTGTAAGGGCTGCGGCACCTGCGTCGCGGCGTGCCCCAGCCAGGTCATCACCGGCGCGCACTACAGCTACGACCAGGTCATGGCGCAGATCGACGGCATCCTCATCGATGTCAACCGCCCGGTCACGGCGGAAGCCGAAGTCGCGGCGGACTAAACAGGGAGGGAATACGGCATGAGCGATAACGGCGATTTCAAACCGGTGATTGTCGGCTTTCTGTGCAACTGGTGCTCCTATCGCGCCGCTGACCTGGCCGGCACCTCCCGCATGGGCTACCCGTCCACGCTGCGCGATATCCGCATCATGTGCAGCGGGCGCATGGACCCTGCCTGGGTGCTCCACGCGCTGCGCAACGGCGCGGATGGCGTGCTGGTGGTGGGCTGCCACCCCGGCGAGTGTCACTACGTCGAGGGGAACTACAAGGCAATCCGGCGCATGAACCTGCTCAAGCGCACGCTGCGGCAACTGGGCATCGAGGACGAGCGCGTCCAGCTTCACTGGGCGTCGGCCTCGGAGGGCGTCCAGTTCGCCGAGATCGTGCAGAACATGACCGCGCAGATCAAGGCGCTTGGGCCACTGAACTGGAAGCAGCGCAACGTTGACGACTCCGTGAACCTGGCCGTCGCTGCCGGCGAACACGTCCACGAAGGAGCCTGACTATGAGCAATCAGAACGGCAATACGAAGCCCAAACTGGCGCTGTACTGGGCGTCTTCGTGCGGGGGCTGCGAGATCTCGGTGCTGGCGATCCACGAGAAGATACTGGACGTGGCCGCCGCCTTCGATATCGTGTTCTGGCCCTGCGTGATGGACTTCAAGGTCAAGGATGTGGAGGCGCTGGCCGACGGCGAGATCGACGTGTGCCTGTTCAACGGCGCGATCCGCAACGACGAGAACGCCGAGATGGCGCACCTGCTGCGGCGCAAGTCCAAGATCATGGTGGCCTACGGCTCGTGCTCGATGGAAGGCTGCATCCCCGGCCTGGCGAACTTCACCAGCCGCGATGCGATGATGCAGTTCATCTACCACAATTCGCCCAGCACCGACAACCCTGACGGCGTGGAGCCAGACCCGGACTGGGCCTTCCCCGAAGGGCCGGCCCCCCTGCCGAAGTTCTGGAACACGGTGAAGACGCTGGACCAGGTGGTGCCGGTCGAGTACTACCTGCCCGGCTGTCCGCCGGAGGCTGAGTGGACCGAGACGCTGGTCATGGCGGCAGCCGCGGCGCTGGCCGGGGAAGGCGAGTTGCCGCCGCCGGGGTCGGTGATCGGCAACAAGGACACCGTGTGCGACGAGTGCCCGCGCACCAAGAACGAGAAGAAGATCAAGCGCTTCTACCGCCCCTACGAGATCGTCCCCGACCCGGACACCTGCCTGCTGGAGCAGGGCATCTTCTGCGCCGGCTACGCCACGCGCAGCGGGTGCGGCGCGCTGTGCCCGCAGGTCAACATGGGGTGCCGGGGCTGCTACGGCCCCAACGAAGGCGTGGACGACCACGGCGCGCGGCTGATCACCGGCCTGGCCTCGGTGCTGGACGCGAAGACCGACGAAGAGGTAGACGCCATCCTCG
The DNA here is from genome assembly GCA_027494055.1 of Anaerolineae bacterium. Classification (GTDB taxonomy): domain Bacteria; phylum Chloroflexota; class Anaerolineae; order Aggregatilineales; family JAFGMM01; genus JAOSJO01. The sequence continues at coordinate 101,483 of JAOSJO010000001.1, forward strand.
ATACGCTGCCCGACCCGGCAGGCTACTTCTACCGCTTTGGCCTGGCGCACTCGATGCTGCATCGCACCGACGTTGCGCACGCGCCGAAACGCGATGGGAATTAAGGGAGAGCCGAGCGATGCAGAAAATCATGATTGACCCCATCACGCGGCTGGAAGGCCACGGCAAGATCACCCTCTTCCTCAACGACGAGGGCGACCTCGAAAACGCCTACTTCCAAATCCCCGAACTGCGCGGCTTCGAGGTGTTCAGCCTGGGCCGCCCGGCGGAGGAGATGCCGCGCATCACGCAGCGCATCTGTGGCGTGTGCCCTGAGGCGCACCACATGGCCGCCACCAAGGCGCTCGACGACCTCTTCCACGTGGAGGCGCCGCCGGTCGCGCACAAGGTCCGCGAGCTTTTCTACATGGCGTTCTACGTCACCGACCACACCACGCACTTCTACGCGCTGGGCGGTCCGGACTTTGTCGTCGGGCCAGACGCGCCCGCCGCCGAGCGCAACATCCTCGGCGTGGTTGCCGCGGCCGGCATGGAGGCGGGGCTGGCGGTCATCAACTGCCGCAAGCGCAACCACCACGCGATCAAGATGCTCGGCGGGCGCGCGATCCACCCGGTCGCCGGGCTGCCCGGCGGCTGGAGCGTCGCGGTCACGCCGGAGATGCGCGACGAACTCGTCAGGATCGCTGAGGAGAACGTCGAGTTTGCCAGGTTCTCGCTGCAACTCGTGGACGACATCGTGCTCAAGAACCAGGCTTACGTTGACCTGATCGTGGGCGGCGCGTATACCACGCCCATACACTACATGGGTCTGGTGGATGCGAACAACCATGTGAACTTCTACGACGGGAAGGTGCGCGTGGTCGATCCCGACGGCGTGGAGGTCGTCAGATACGCGCCGCACGAGTACACGCAGCACATCGCCGAGCACGTGGAGCCGTTCAGCTACCTGAAGTTCCCGTACCTCAAGGCGAAGGGCTGGAAGGGCTTCGTCGGCGGCAAGGAAAGCGGCGTCTACGCCGCCACGCCGTTGAGCCGGCTCAACGCCGCTGACGGCATGGCGACCCCGCTGGCGCAGGAGGCGTATGAGAAGTTCTACGCCACGCTGGGCGGCAAGCCGGTGCATCACACGCTGGCCTGCCACTGGGCGCGCGTGATCGAGATGATGTACGCCGCCGAGCGGATGCTCGAACTCGCCAGGGACCCGGAGATTACCAACCCGAACGTGCGCAACATCCCCACCGAGACGCCCACCGAAGGCATCGGCATCGTCGAAGCGCCGCGCGGCACGCTCACGCACCACTACGCCACCGACGCGAACGGCATCCTCACGATGGTGAACCTGATCGTCGGCACCACGAACAACAACGCGCCCATCACCATGTCGATCAAGCAGGCGGCGCAGGCGCTCATCAAGAAGGGCGAGGTCATCACCGACGGGCTGCTCAACAAGATCGAGATGGCCTTCCGCTCCTACGACCCATGTTTCTCGTGCGCCACGCACTCGCTGCCGGGGCAGATGCCGCTGGAAGTCGAGGTCCTGGACGCCAGTGGGAACGTGCTCAAACGGCTGAGCCAGTACGTGGATTGAGCCGCAGCGCCTTAACGGACGCGAACAATAGAGGCACGGTGTTCGAAAGGAAGGCTGTGCCTCTATTCTTCTTCTACCCTGCGGGCGCTGCGGGGCGGGTGTTGGTTATATCGCGGGCGTGGGGATAGACTTGGGAGTCGAAGCGCTCAGTTTGCGGGCCGGGTTCGGGCCGGTGAGATGCAGCGCATCCGCCGGGGTCCCAGGCCGGGCTGCACGCGAGAGTGAGGCGATGCTGGCCGGGAAACGACGTCACCTCAGGACGAGGCTTTTCAACGCGCTCGACACGCTCTATGCCCGGTTTGCCGATCCCAGGAAAGCCATCGTGATCCTCGGCTTCTCCCGGAGCGGCACGACGTTTCTGCTCGAAGCCCTGGCCGCGCTGAGCGGCAGGCGGTCGGTGTTCGAGCCGACGTCCGACCTGAACCCGCAGGCGCTGTCCTTCCTGCACCCGCACGTCTACGCGCTGGACGACGGCAGGCGGTGGCGGACCGGCGTCCCATACCGCGCGCCGGCGCAGCGCGACCCGGCGCTTGAGGCGTACATGGCCGATGTCTTGCGGGGCAACGTGCACACCGTATACGCACGCCTGAACCGCACCACCGCCTCATACCGGACCATCCAGGTCATTGTCAAGGACGTGCAGGCGAACCTGTTCGCCGCGTGGCTGGCAAACACCTTCGGCGCGAAGATCATCCTGCTCTACCGGCACCCCTGCGCCGTGGTTGACAGCGTGCTCCACGTGTGGCCGTGGTGGCCGCAGGCCGGGCAGTTTCTCGCCATGTTCCTTGACCAGCCCCGGCTCATCGACGACTGGCTGACGCCGCACATGGACCGAATCCAGGCGGAAAACCGCGACGCGCTCGCGCGGGCGGCGCTCGGCTACAGCATCGCGTATGCCGTCCCCTTCGCACAGGCGGAGCGCGGCGACTTCAACCCCCTGCTCGTCCGCTATGAAGACCTGGTGCTCGATCCGGAGGCCAGCTTCGCGCGCGTGTGCGCCTTTGCCGGGGTGCCTTTCGACATGGACACCATCCGCCGCGTCCTGGACACGCCGAGCCGCAGTTCGATTGCCAAAGCGCGCGTCAGGGCGACGCCGCGCGAGCGCGTCTACGGGTGGCAGGACACGCTTGCGCCTGAGGACATTGACCGGATCGTGCGCATTGTGCGCGGCTTCGGCGACGCCTTTGCCGATGTCGTGCTCGCTCCCTGAGCGGCGCGCTCAGCGCGGGGATTGCGTGGCTGGCTATGGACGCTAAGACCCTCGTGATCGGCCTCGGCAACCCGATCCTCACCGACGACGCGGCGGGGATCAAGGTCGCGCGCGCGCTGCGCGCCGGCCCCCTGCCGGCCGGCGTGGACGTGGCCGAACTGAGCGTGGGCGGCCTCGCGCTGATGGAAGCGATGGTTGGCTACGAACGCGCCGTGCTGATTGACGCGATCAAGACGCGCGGCGGCGCGCCTGGCCAGGTGTACACCCTCGCGCTGGACGACCTGCCCGGCACACTCAACACCGCGTCGGCGCACGACGTCAACCTGGCGACGGCGCTCGCGACCGGGCGGCGGCTCGGCGCGCCGCTGCCAGAGGACGCCGACATCCACATCATCGCCATCGAGGCCGAGGACGTGCTGACCTTTGGGGAACAGTGCACGCCGGCGGTGGAGGCGGCCATCCCGGTCGCTGCGCGCCGCGTGCTTGCGTTGCTGCAATCGTTCGCTTGAGCGTTTTCGAGGAGGAAACGATGATTTCACCTGAACTGCTGCGCCGTTACCCGTTCTTCGGCGGCCTCTCAGAAGAACAACTGAAGCGGATCGCCATGATCTCGGAGGTAGAGGACTACGAGGTTGACGAGTACATCCTGGAAGAGGGCAACGAAGCCGATGCCCTGTTCGTCGTCGTCGAGGGCGAGGTCGCCATCCTCATCAACATCGACGAGGAAGGCGAGATGGAGGAGGAGCTTTCCTCGGTGCCGGCCGGCTCGATCCTCGCCTGGTCTGCCCTCGTCGCCCCGCACACGCTGACGGCCTCGGCGGTGGCGGCCAAGCCGACCAAGGTGATCGCCATCGACGGGGAGGGGATGCGCAATCTGTTCGAAGAGGACTGCCGCCTCGGTTACGTGACGCTCTCGCGCCTGGTCAGCGTGATGCGCGAACGCCTGGCGAGCACGCGCACGCAACTCGCCAGCATGGTCTGTTGAATGCGCGCGTTCGACGCTTGGTCTGAGGCGCAGGGTTAAGTTTCCATCGAGGCAATCTGCCGCTGCGGGCCGGGTCAGCCCGGCCCGCGATCTTGCGCGCGCGCCGGCAGGCGCTTTGGCGCGGCCTCCACTTATGGGTATATTCGATAACAGGGACATCGCGCGGCGGTGGCCGGCTGCCCTGCTGCCATGCCGGGCGCGCGCCGCGTGCAACAGCCATGCAGCACACGCTGGAGCCTGACCATGACCCGCGTCAACATCATGAAAGACATCTTGCAGAGCAACGTCGGCGACGCCGGGGCGCTGCGCGCGCGTTTCGCCGGGAGCGGCACGCTGGTGCTCAACCTCATCGCCTCCCCCTGGGGCCGGCAAGACCAGCCTGCTCGAACACACCGTCGCCGCGCTCAAGGACGACTTCGCCGTCGGCGTGGTGGAGGGCGACCTCGCGACCTCGCTCGACGCCGACCGCATTGCGCGACACGGCGTGCCGGCGGTGCAGATCAACACCGACGGCGGCTGCCACCTGGAGGCGCGGCAGGTCGCTGAGGTGATCGGGGCGCTTCCCGATGCGCTCGACCTGCTCGTGGTGGAGAACGTCGGCAACCTGGTGTGCCCCACCAGCTTCGACCTCGGCGAGGACCTCAAGGTCGTCATCGTCAGCCTCACCGAGGGCGACGACAAGCCGCTCAAATACCCCGGCGCGTTCACGACGGCGGGCGCGTTCGTCATCAACAAGATCGACCTCGCGCCGTACCTCCCCGCCAGCGTCGCGACGCTGCGCGCCAACGCCCTGACGATCAACCCCAACCTGGTCGTGTTTGAGCTGTCGTGCACCTCCGGCGCGGGCCTGGATGGCTGGCTGGGCTGGCTGCGCGCCCGGATTGCCGACAAGCGGCGCGCCACCGAGGCCGGCAACGCCGCCAGCGCGCCGTCGTAGCGCACATGCACGAGCTTTCGGTCACACAATCGCTCTTCGACCTGACCCTCCGCGAGGCAGCGAAGGCCGGCGCGCGGCGCGTGGCCGGGCTGGAGGTCCGCGTCGGGGCGCTGACGGGCATCGTGCCCGATTCGGTGGCCTTCTACTTTGACCTGCTCGGGAAGGGCACCATCGCGGAGGGGGCGGCGCTGCGCTTCGAGAAGGTGATGCCGGTCGCGCGCTGCCGCGCGTGTGGCGCGGAGACTCCGCTCGCGGACTCAGGCGACGACGCGCCGTTCGCCTATGCGTGGCTGCGGGCCTTCGGGGAGATGACGTGCCCCGCCTGCGGCGGCGACGATTTCGAGCTGGTCGGCGGGCACGAGTTCGCGCTGGTCAGCATCGACGTGGAATAGGCGGCGCGGCGCAGCGTGTGCTGTCGCGCCGTTTTGCGTATACTAATCCCGTGCACAGGCCTGGGTCTGTGTGTAGTGACCGAGTGCAGGAGCGCCGCGCGCGATGGCTCAAGAACCCGTGATCCGCATCAACGCCCCATACATCAGGAACATCTACCTGTCGTGCTCCTGGCAGCGTGACGTGGGTCAGTCGGCGAGCTGGTTGGTCGTGCGCGACCTGGATCGCTGCCAGGTGCGCGCGGTCGGCGACGTGCGCGGCCTGGCGCAGCAGGACCCCGCCCGCATCGCCCGCATCATGGGCGGGTGCAGCGGCCTGGTGTGCGTGCTGCCGCCCAGGCAGAATCCCTTCTCGACCTCGGAGTACATCCTGCAAGAGGTGGCGATTGCGGTTCGCTTGGGATTGCCGGTGGCGCTCTTCGTCGAGGCGGACGTGCGCCTCCAGATCGAAGAGGAGGGCGAGACGGTGCGCCTGCGCGTCCCCAACCTGGACATGAGCACGCTCCACCTCACCGAGGACGACCTGACGCTATCGCGACGGAACTACTATGGGGCCTTCGCGTTTGAGCCGGCGTCGCGGGAGCCAATCGACAGGCAGCTTGAGGGCAAAATCGAGGGCTTCGCCGACTACCTGCGGCGCATTCCGCAGGGCGCGGTTTCCGAGCCGTATGCGGTGGCGCTCTCGCGCGTCCGGCCTGATTTCGCGCTCGCCCGGCAGGCGATCCGCGCTGCGGTGGAGCGCCAGACCGGGCTGCCGTGCCTGTGGTCGCACGACGACGAACGCTACGCGACGGGCATTGAGAGCATCCGCCAGCGGACGACCGCGCTGCTCCAGCACGCGGAATTCATCGTGGCGGATGTCTCACGGAAGCTGGAAGCGCCCTTCGCGGAGAATGAAACCGTCGCCTTCGAGTTGGGCGAGGCGGTGGCTTTCGACAAGGAAATCTTCGTGTCGTACCGCGAAGTCTCGAACTTCGAGCCGTACTTCGCGATTGCCGACATGCAGTTGCACGGCTGGGACACCGAGCAGGCGCTTTACGACACGCTGTGCCAGTGGCTTGAGGCGCGCAAGGAGCGCATCTCCCGGCACATCTACAACCACGACCTCGCCGACGGCGATTTCACGCCGCACGTGGCGGCGTGCCCGGCGTTCGTCTATGACCGGCGGGGGCACTACCACCTCGAAATTCTCTCCGTCTACGAGCGCGTCCTGATCGCGGTGTCGCTCTCGGCGCTTGTGTTCTCTGGCGCGCAGCTTTTCGAGGCCATTTTCAACTTCAGCGCCAGCTACGACCTGCTTGCGGTCGTGGCGTCGATCATCGCGCTGTTCTTCGCGTCGTCGTACAGCCGGTTCCAGGCCTTTCTGGCGCGCAACCGGCCGGCGCGCTACGCGATCTACGCGGCGGCGGTGTTCATGCTGGCAGCGTACATCCTCTATGCCGTCAGCAACCGCTGACGCCGGGCGCTGGCTCTGCCCGTAAGTGTATCTGCTCGCCTTCTGGTCCCCGCGACTGATTGGTTCTGAGTGATTACACGGGCAGGGCGACCCGCCGGGTCGCCCCTACGCCCCCACATCACAGAGTCTGTGATCGGCGCATAGCCATACCGTGACACGACGCCGAATGGACAGGCGGTTACAGGCTGTTCCCGCACCGCCGCACAAAGTCTTCGAAGAGGCGCGCGCAGGGCGTGGCGGGCATCAGCTCCGGGTGCCACTGCACGCCGAGCAGCATCCCATCCTCCGACTCAATCGCCTCGATCACGCCATCGTCGCTGCACGCGCTGGCGCGCAGCCCCGCGCCGACCTCCGCCACGGCCTGGATGTGGTAGCTGTTCACCTCCAGCGCCGCCACGCCGAGCACCTCACGCAGCCGCGTCCCCGCCTCGATGTTGACCGGGTGGCGGTCACGGCCCCGGTCTGGCGAGTGCGGCCCCGAACCGGCGTCGCGCATCACGTCGCCGTAGATGCCGCCGCCGCACATGGCGTTGATGAACTGCATCCCGTAGCAGACGCCCAGCACCGGGCAGCCGTTGCGCCGCGCCTGCCGGTAGAGCCAGCGGTCGGTGCGGTCGCGGAGGGCGCTCACCGGCGGGAGGTCGTCGGGCAGCGCGCCGACCAGCCTCTGCGTGATCCCCGGCCCGCCCACGATGATCAGGCCGTCGAGGAGCGCGGCCAGCGCGCGCGCGCCGCTCGCCGAGGCGGGCATGGGCAGGATCAGCGGCACGCCGCCCGCCGCCTCGACGGCGCGGACGTAGGCCAGCGAGAGGCACTGCCGGTTGTTCTCGGTGTCGTGCGATGTCGTGATGCCGATGCGCGGTCGGTCTGGCATGGTCTCTGCGCCTCCGCGCGCTACAGCCACCCGGTAAGCTGCGCCAGCAGGCGCGAATAGGCGACGAAATCCGGCCAGGAGATGTCCGGCGGCACGCCGTGATCGCAGCCGGGGATGAAGCCGCCTTCCTCAAGCAGCGGCGGCACAACGCGCATCACCTCGGCGCGCATCACGTCGCCGCCCGCCGCCAGCGCGCGCTTGTCGAGGCCGCCCAGGTAGGCCATCTGCCGGCCATAGGCGCGCCGGTACGCCACGATGTCGTTGCCCGCCGCCACCTCGACCGGGAAGTTGCAGTTGAAGCCCGCCTCGATGAACAGCGGCATCAGCTCGCCGACGTAGCCGTCCGAGTCCACCAGCCTGACCGGGACGCCGGCGGCCTTCATGGCGTCGGTCCAGGCCACCCACGCCGGCATCAGGAAGCGGCGCGTCATCGCCGGCGAGACCATGCTGTGCATCTTGTACGCCATGTCCTCGGAGACCTGGATCACGTCCGGCGTGACCTTCGGGAGGATGCGCGCCAGCATCTGCAGCACGAAGTCGGCCCAGAACGCGGCCATGTCGTCCACGAAGTCCGGGTCCTCGACCATGAGCAGGCACAGGTTCTCGAAGCCGACCCACTCGCGCAGTTGCCAGAACGGGCCGGCGATATCCAGCCACAGCACGTCGTCGCGGTCGCGCAGTTGCGCGCAGCGCGCGTCGAAGTCGGCGGGGAAGCGTTCGGGGTGGTCGAGCGTGTAGCGCCACCGGATCCGTTCCTCCCAGTCGGCGCGGCTCTGCACGGGGAAGCGGTGCCACTTGCGCGTCACGAAGTCCTTCGCGCGGCGGATGTAGGTGTAGTCGTAGGCGTCGGAGATTTCGGTGATCGCGCCCATCCAGTCCTGCACGATGTAGTGCCCGTCGCGGTGTTCGAGCACCTTCTCCTCGAACGTGGGCCGGATGTGGAACGTCACCCCCAGGTCAGAGCGGGTGCGCGGCGGTGGGTTGTCGATGCCCAGCGTCTCCATCAGGAAGGCGTACCAGTCTGCGTCGGGCGGCAGGCCTTGCTGCCGCCACGCGGCCAGCGTCGATTCGCGCGGGTAGCCGGGCTGCAAGGGGATCCGGTCGGGGTTGTCGAAGTTCAGGGCGGCGTTGTGGCGCTCGCGCTCGTTCACGCTTGACTTTCCTCCTCGTAGTCGATCCCGGTCAGTCTGAACTTTGCCTGCTTGAGGTTGCGCACGATGGCCCGGCTCTCGCCCTCGATGAAGGCTTCGGTGTAGTGCCCAAGCGTCACCCGTTGCGCCGTGTTCGTGATGCCCTGCGCCAGGAGGGCCTGCCGGCGCGCTTCGGGCAGCCCGTCCCAGTGCGCGTCCCGTTCGCGGTGCGCCGCCCGGACCTCGTCGTCCGTCGGGATGCGGTAGCAGTTCCGGTGCACCACCGCCTCCAGCGGCAGCCGGGGGCGCTGCGGCGGCGCTTCGTCCGGGTAGCCGATGCACACCATCCCCGCCGGGATGACGTACTCCGGCGTCCCCAGGATGGCCGCCAGGTCGAGCGAGAGCACGTTGCCGATGTAGACCGTCCCCAGGCCGAGGCTTTCAGCGGCGACGACGACGTTGTGCAGCGCGATGACCGCGTCCCAAAACGCGATGAACACGTTGACCGGCTGGTTGTTGTAGAACGGCGCGTCGTTGAGTTCGAGCCACCGCTTCATGCGATACTCATCGACGACGGCGACGATCACGAGCGGCGCGCCGAACATCTGCTCCTTGAGCAGGGCCGCCTGAGGGTGGGATCGTCCACGACGATGAGGGAATAGTGTTGCAGGCAGCCCGCCGAGGGCGCGCGGACGTCGGCGCGCAGCAGCAGGTCCAGCGTGGCTTCATCGACCGGCTGCGACGTGAACTTGCGTATGGACCGGTGATCCAACAAGGACTCGATCACGGGGTTGGTCATCCAATCATCCTCTCTGTCTGGCCTCAGGGCAGTCTCTCGCCCAATCCAATCAACCATACGCGGCGGCGTAGACCTCCACCGGGTGAATCGACGGCACGCCGGTCGTGGCCTCGATCCACCAGCGGCACGTCTCGCTGTCGCACACGATCACGTCCGGCTTGAGGCGTTCGATCTGCGCCCACAGCGGCTTGCCCACCGCCTGCCCGATGTCGTACTTCTCGACCTTGTAGCCATATGTCCCGGCGACGCCGCAGCATTCCGCTTCGGAGAGGTGCACCTTCAGCCCTGGGATCAGGTCCATCAGCTCAAGCGCGGGCAGGCCCATCTTGTGCGCCTTGAGCTGGCACTGCGCGTGGTAGAGCACGGTCGCCTCGACCGGCTGGAAGTCGGTGTCGAGTTCCCCGGCCTCGTACAGTTGCAGCAGGAACTCGCTGACATCATACGTGTGCGCCGCGACGAGCGCGGCCTCCTCGGTGTGGATGTCCAGTATCTCGCGGTAGTCCGACTTGAGGGTGAGCGTGCAACTGCTCCCGTGCCCGACGATGGGGACGCCGGCGCGCGCGTAGGGCGCGAGCCAGCGCAGGTTGCGCCCCGCGTAGCCGCGCGCCGCGTGGAACTCGCCATTGGATTGCATCGGCAGGCCGCAGCAGTTCTGCTCCGGCAGCGTGACCGCGTAGCCGTTGCGCTCCAGCACGGCGACCGCCGCCTTCGGCACCCACGGCTCGTAGTAGTTGCCCGCGCACCCGTGGAAGTACGCGACCGTGCCGTGCGTCGCGCGCGCGCCGTCGGGCTGGGCGCGCCGGCTGAACCAGCGCCGGAAGGTCTCGCGCTGCCACCGGGGAACGGCCCCTTGCGGTGCATCCCCAGGACCTTCTCGGCGGCGAAGCGCGCGAGCGGCAGGTTGAACGCGAAGTTCGCCAGCGGCGCGACGGGTCGCCCCAGCTTGCCGAGCAGCTCCGAGCGGCCCAGGATGCGGTTGCGCAGCGGCAGCCGGTTGCGCACCGCGCGGTCGCCGTCGTAGAGCGCGGCGCGCGCCTTGGCGTTCATCTCCATGACCTTGACGCCGTGCGGGCACACCAGCGTGCACACGCCACAGCCGGAGCAGTAATCCACCGACTTGTCCGGCGACTCCGCGCCGGTTGCGCCCGGCGCACGGAAGCGCTGCGCCTGCGGGCCGACCGTCTTCGGGCCGGGGAACAGGTCGGTGACGGCGGCGGTGGGGCACGCCGCCGTACAAATGTTGCACTTCAGGCACAGGTCGGCGGTGAACTCCGTGCGCGGCTCGGTGTGTTCGAGGGTGATGACTTGTGTGTGGGTCATGTGGCACCTTTGATGTTCGCTTACGACGACTTTCTCTCGGTCATTTGCTCAATCCATTCCTTCATCTGGCTCTCTCATGGCAGGCGGTCTTCATCTCGATCCAGCCTCGATGGATCGACAAAGGGCCTGCACTGAGGAAATAGTGTGCCGCAGCCGCCAGGGCGTTATTCCCTCATCAGGGCAATTGTAAGATGTTCCCAGGAAACTTATGAGTTGTGAAAACAACATTCCAGAACAGCGTAGTTGAACTAACGACCATGATTTGAAACACTATCCCCAGAGCAAGCAGATAGGTAACGCCCACAACCGGCACTGCCATTATGCTAACCACCGAAACGAATACCCATCGCAGGACGAAAGATTGTCTCACATCCAGTCTCAGGGTCTCTCTGTCAACGTCGCTTGCTTTCCTCACCGCCCGCCTCCTTGCTCGCTAAGAGCGAGGGACAACAGCGCGGTTAAGACCCTCTCCCTTGTGGGAGAGAGATTCAGGGTGAGGGGGCCACCGCCTCCACCGCCGCGCGATAGCCCGTCGCCATGTCCACGGCCTCGCTCGTGCCCTCGCGCAGCAGGTCGTACCCCGCCAGCAGCCGCCCACAAAGGTACAGCCCCTCCGGCGCGCCCGCCACCGGGCGCATGTGCGCATCGACGCGGACGCCGGCCTGGTGGATGGGGTGGCGGCGCCCGGCGGGGGAACAACTCCGGCTGGAACCACGCGGTGCGGTCGCCAACCGGCCCGTCCACCGGCAGGTCGAAAACCGTCTCCCACAGCGCGCCCCTGTGGTCGCTCTCGATGCCGCCGCCGAACAGCCCGCCCGTCGCCAGGATCACTGCGTCGCCCCGGATCACGCGCGGGCGCAATGCGGCGGTCTCGACCACGACGCCCACGCAGCGCCCGTCCTCGACTACGCCGTGTGTCGCCTTCGGCCCCACCGTGAACTGCGCGCCCAGTTCAGCAGGCGCGCGCGCAGCGCGTGGTACAGCCGCATCCCCGGCACCGAGGGCGGCAGGGTGGTGATCTCGAACACCGGCGCGCCGAGCGCGTCCGCGAGCACGGCCTGCACCCGCGCCGCGTCATAAAGCCCCAGCACCGCCGGGAAGCCCACGCGCGCCGCCGACCCCACCGCCGGGCGCACCTGCCGGATGACGTCGGCGCGGAAGCTGGGCCGCTCGAACAGCGCCGCCAGGTCCACCGGCCAGTAGTCGAAGCCGCCGGTCGGCTGCTGCGGCAGGTCGATGTAGAGCGCGCGCGCCGGGAAACCCTGCATCTGGAGGTTGTCGGCGGTCACGGTGGGGGTAGAAGTCGCGCCAGCCTTTGAAGCCGACGATCAGCATCTCGCCCCCGCCGGGCGTGAGCGCGCCGGCCGCCATGCTCGCGGGGACCAGCGCCGCGCGCCGCGTGAGGCCGGCCAGCGCGGGGATGAGGAGGTTGGTCGGCGCGCCCTCGGCGAACGGCACGCCCTGAGCGGCCAGCGCCGCGATGAGCAGCGCCTTCGCCGCGCGCCAGGCGTCCGCCCCGGCCAGGGCGAGCGGGTGATCGGCGTGCGCCGCGATGAAGCCCGTGAGCGCCCCGTCGAGCGGGTCGAACGTGTCCAGCAGCTCGACGAACCCCGGCGTGACGTGCGTCTTGCCCACGCCCGCCGCGACCACGTGGACGCGCGCGCCGCTCAGCGCGGCGACGAGCGCGGCGGTGAGGCCCGCCAGCCCCGCGCCCACAACGACGATCCGCTTCCCCGCGCCGTCAGGGCAGCGGCGGCGCATCATCCGGCGGGGGGCACGGGCGCGGGGCGGCGGCGCTTTCCAGGTCGCCCTCGCGGAGCACGCGGCCCATCACGCGGCGCGCGATCATCTCGTCAAGCATTGCCTGGCGCAGGTTGTGCCCCCACAGCAGGGGGTACACGCCGCCGAACCGCCGCTGCGCGAACTCGCGGAGCGCGGCGACCGTCTCATAGGCCGGCGTGCCGCACACCTCGTGCCGGATCGCGCCGGCGCGGAACGCGCAGAACCCGCCCTGGCACGGTCCCATCCCGATGCGCAGGTCGCGCCGCAGGTCGTTGAGCGCGGGCGGTCGGTCATAGGCCGCGAGCGCGCGTTCGATCTGCGGGCGGGTGACGATCTCGCACTCGCAAATCAGCGCGCCCGGCGTCGCGCCGTGCTCCAGCCGGCTGAGGCGCGCGCCGAGGAAGTGCGGCTTGGCCTGCATGTTGGGCGGCGCGGGGAGGATCTCGTCGGCGGTGGTGCAGGGCGCGCTCACGCCGAGCCGGGCGCAGATCAGATCGCTGGTCTGCTCGGCCATGAGGCGGTAGGTCGTGAACTTGCCGCCGACCACGCTCACAAACCCGCCCACGCCGTCGCGCGCCGCGTGGTCGAGGATGGAGAAGGTGCGCTTCGCCTCGCGGCCCACGCCCGCGCTGCCGGGGTCGTAGATGGGCCGCACGCCCGCCCACGCGCGGAGCGCGCGCGTCCGCTCGATGCCGGGGGCCATGTGCTCCGCCTCTTCCAGGATGCGGCTCACCTCCCACGGCTCGATGCGCGTGTCGAACGGGTCGTCGGTGGGCACGGAGGTGGTACCGAGCACGCACACCGTCCCCACCGGCACCATGATGTCGCCGTCGCCCGGCGGACGGCACCGGTTGACGATGGTGTTCACCCACCGCAGGTTGAGCGCCACCAGCGCGCCCCGGCTGTTCTTCATGCTGACCCCGATGCCGGCCAGCGCCGCCACCCGCCCGGCCCACGGCCCCGCCGCGTTGACCACCATGCGCGCGGTGACGGTCGCCTCCTCCCCGCCCTTGTTGTCGCGCAGCCGCGCGCCGACCACCTGGCCGCCACTCCACGAGCAGATCGACCACGCTGTGGTAGGTGAAGATGGTCGCGCCGTCGGCCTCGGCGGCGAGCGCAACGGACGCCAGCGCGTCGAAGGAGTCGCACGCGGCGTCTGGTACGGTGAACGCGCGGCTGATGCCCCGGTTGAGCGCCGGCTCGCGCTTCAGCGCCGCGCTGACGGGTATCTCCTCGGTGGGGATGCCAGCGGCGCGGGACGCCGCGAACCACGTGTCGGCGAATTCGGGCGGATCGGCGGGGGTGGTGACGAACAAGCCGCCCGTGTCCTCGATGGCGTGCGGCATGAGGCGGCGCAGAATCCAGTTCTCCTCGATGCACTCGCGCGCAGTCTCCTGGTCCTTGACGGCGTAGCGCCCGCCGGAGTGCAGCAGCCCGTGATAGCGCCCGCTCGTGCCCTCGCGGAGGTCGCCCTGCTCGGCCAGGATCACGCCCAGGCCGCGCTTGGCGAGGTCGCGCGCGATGCCCAGCCCGGTCGAGCCGCCGCCGATGACGAGAACGTCAGTTTCGTGTGAGGTTGGCATGACAGGTCCCGATCTACTCAGTACACCAGCGGCACGAGCCGGCGCGTGCGCTGCATGTAGGCGCGGTATGCGTCGCCGAACTCGGTGATGAGCATTTCCTCCTCGCGCGCGATCCGCCACAGGATGAGCGGCACAACCAGGATCGCCAGCGCCAGCCCGACGAGGCTGCTCAACGCCAGCCCAATGCCGGTCATGGACATGATGTTGCTCAGGTAGCCGGGGTGGCGCACAACCCGATATACCCCGTGCGTCACCAGGCGATGCGTCGTCTGAATCCCCAGCCGCGACGTATACAGGCCGTGCAATGTCCACAGCGCCGCCGTCTGCAGCGCGATCCCCGCTCCGAAAAGGAACAGGCCCAGCCAGGCGAGCGGCCCATCACGTGGGATCGGCCCGTCGAAGTGCGTGTATTCCCACGGCGGGCCGACGACAAGCAGGACAAGAGCAACAACGCCCAACCCCACGACCACGCGCTGCCGGCGGTTGTACGCCGAGCGGACGCCGCGCGGTCGCCCCAGCGCGAGCGCCAGCCACCAGAGCGCCCAGAGGGCCAGATAGATAGCCCCAACAGGCCGGCGCAGGAAATCGAGACCGCCGCCCGCGATGAGGATCAGCGCGCTCGAAGGGACAACCAGGACCAGTGCTCTGACGAACGTGTTGTCCATTTCTCTTGCCCGGTGCGTGAATGCCCTTACGCCTCTGCCCAGCCGCGCGCCCGCGCGACCGCCTTCTGCCACCCGGCGTACAGCGCCTCGCGCTGGTCGGCGCTCATTTTCGGAGTGAACTCGCGGTCCAGCGCCCACTGCGCGGCGATCTCCTCCGCCGACTCCCAGAAGCCGACCGCCAGCCCGGCCAGGTACACCGCGCCGAGCGCCGTCGTCTCGATGACTCTGGGGCGCTGCACCGGCGCGCCCAGGATGTCGGCCTGGAACTGCATCAGCAGGTCGTTGACTGCCGCGCCGCCGTCCACGCGCAGCGCTTCGAGCGCGATGCCGGCGTCGTGCTGCATGGCGGTGATTACGTCGCGGCTCTGGTAGGCGATGCTCTCCAGCGTGGCGCGGGCGATGTGGGCCTTGTTCGTGCCGCGCGTCATGCCCACGAGCGCCCCGCGCGCGTAGGCGTCCCAATATGGCGCGCCCAGGCCCACGAAGGTCGGCACCAGGTACGCGCCGCCCGTGTCGGGTACCGAGCCGGCCAGCGCCTCGATCTCGGCGGCGGATTTGATCAGGCCCAGCTCGTCGCGGAGCCACTGCACCGCCGCCCCGGCAATGAAGATGCTCCCCTCCATCGCGTAGGCGACCGGGCCGCCGCTGCCCACCTGCCAGCCCACCGTGGTCAGCAGGCCGCTGGGCGAGGGCGTGGGCCGGCCGCCGGTGTTCATCAGCACGAAACAGCCGGTCCCGTAGGTGTTCTTGGTCATGCCCGGCGTGAAGCACGCCTGCCCGAAGCTCGCCGCCTGTTGATCGCCGGCCGCGCCGGCGATGGGCACTGGCGCGCCGAAAATGTCGGGCGCGGTCGGACCGTAGACCGCGCTCGACGGCGCGACCGTTGGCAGCACGCCGGGCGGGATGTTCAGGCGCGCGAGGATGTCCTCATCCCAGCGCCGCGCGTTGATGTTGTACAGCATCGTGCGGCTGGCGTTGCTCACGTCGGTGACGTGCAGTGCGCCGCCGCTGAGCCGCCAGATCAGGAATGTATCGACGGTGCCGAAGGCGAGTTCGCCCGCCTCGGCCTTTGCGCGCGCGCCGGGCACGTTGTCCAGCAGCCAGGCGACCTTCGTCCCGGAGAAGTACGGGTCGATCACAAGGCCGGTCTTCGCGCGGACGGTCGCCTCAAAGCCCTCCGACTTGAGCTGCGCGCACAGCGGCGCGGTGCGGCGGCACTGCCACACGATGGCGTTGTGAATCGGCGCGCCGGTGGCGCGGTCCCACATGAGGGTCGTCTCGCGCTGGTTGGTGATGCCGATTGCCGCAACGTCGGACGCCGACGCGCCGGCCTTCTGCAGCGCCGCGCGGGCGACCTCAAGCTGCGTGCTCCAGATCGCTTCGGGGTCGTGTTCTACCCACCCCGGCTGTGGATAAAGCTGTGGAAACTCCTGCTGGGCTGTGGATACCGGCGCGCCGTCCCGGTCGAAGACGATGGCGCGCGAGCTGGTCGTGCCCTGGTCCAGGGCCATGATGTATCTGGGCATCGTGCGGTTCCCCCGTGTGCGTGTCCCCAAATGGCGGCGCCATTGTGTCGATTTTAGCATGGGGCATGGGGAGGCGCACCTGATGATCGACCCCTCTTCGCGGGCGCATTGACGCCGCCCGGCGCGCCCCCGCCTCTGGTCCAACGGCCGGCCGCGCCGCCGTACCAGGGCTTCCGCAAAGTCGGTAGGCTGTGTTAGCATGTGGCTTTGTGCCTTCTTCCCCTCATCCCTAAACTCCCCTCTCCCACAAGGGGAGAGGGACTTCAGCGCGCTCAATGCCCCCTCGCCCCACTGTGGAGAGGGGCGCTGACCAGAGGTCGGCGGGGTGAGGGGAAACAGTCGCGTGGGACTTTGCAGAGTCCCGCGCCGCTTTACCTCCCGGCAGTGTGACGCGCCCCATCTTGCGATAGAATGGCGCACAACTCTGCAACCGAGGTCCGTATGGCTGGCTACGTGCAAATGCTTCGGAGCAACCCCGGCTTCGCCCGGCTGTGGCTTGCTCAGGTCGTGAGCCTGATGGGCGACTGGTTCAACCTGATCGTGCTCTCGGCGCTGGTGGCGGAGTACAGCGGCGGCTCCGGCCCGGCGGTCAGCCTGCTGGTCGTGGCGCGCGTGCTCCCGCCCTTCTTCATCAGCCCCGTGGCCGGCGTGCTCGCAGACCGCTTCGACCGCCGGCGGCTGCTCATCTTCAGCGACCTGGCGCGCGCGGGCGTCGTGCTCGCCTACCTCCTGGCGACGGGGCCGGAGGCGCTCTGGCTGATCTACGCCCTGACCGTGCTCCAGTTCTCGCTATCCGCCATCTTCTGGCCGGCGCAGTCCGCCCTCATCCCCAGTCTGGTACCGCACAGCGACCTTGTCCGGGCGAACACGCTGGGCAGCATCACCTGGTCGATGATGCTCGCGGTCGGCGCGGTCCTCGGCGGGCTGGTGGCGTCGCTGGTCGGGCCGGTGGCCGCGCTCATCACCGACTCCGCGACTTTCGTCGTCTCCGCGCTGTTCATCGGCGCGATCCGCGCGCCGCACTACGTCGCGGAGACCGCCCCCGATGCCGCGACGCCCCCCGCAGCCCCGGCGGTCGCGCCGTCGGACCGGGGCCTGCGCGAAGGCCTGCGTTACGCGCTGGCGCACCCGACGACAGCGGCGACGCTGCTGGTCAAGGCGGGGCTGGGCATCGTCGGCGCCGACACGCTGATCGTCATCTACGGGACCGACGTTTTCCGACTGGGCAAGGACGGCACCGGCTCCATCGGCATCCTCTACGCCACATACGGCGTCGGCGCGGTGCTCGGCCCGCTGCTGTTCAACCGGGTCAACGACGGTTCGGTGCGCGTCATGCGCCGCCTGATCGCCGGGGGTTCGTGGTGGTGACCGCCGGCTGGGGCCTGCTCAGCGGCGCGCCGTCGCTGGTCGTCGTGGCGCTGGCGTTCCTGCTCAGGGCGATGGGCGGCTCGGTCAACTGGACGTACAGCTCGGTCATTCTGCAGGCGCGCGTCGCTGATGCCTACCTGGGCCGCATCTTCTCATTCGACAACGCCGCCAACCAGCTCGCGACGGTTGTCGGGACGGTCGTCACCGGGGCGATGATTCAGGCGGTGGGCACGGCGCAGATTCATATCATCGCGCTCGTCGCGGCGCTCACCAGCGTCGTCCCGCTCGCCGCGTGGGTGGCGGCAGTCCCCTGGATGGAGCGCATCGACCGCAGCCGGCAGCCCGCGCCCGGCGGGCCGGAGGCGCTCGCCGTCCCGCTGAAGGGCGCCGACTGACCGCCCTCGACAACGCGCTGCCCCTCCTCGGCTGACAATTCTGTGAGCCTGCCCCCTAAAAAATTGGGACCCCAAGAATTGGGTCTGGTCAGCCCATGGCTCTGGGTGTAGGGTGAGGCTGCAAGCGCGGACTGCCTGAAGAACGGATGTAGGCAGATGAAAAGTAAGATGTTCTGGCTTACGGGCCTGCTGGGCGTGCTCCTCATCCTCGCGCCTTTCGTGCTGAACTACCGCGATGACGCCAACGCCCAGTGGAGCCACATCATCCTCGGCGCGGTCATCCTGATCGTCTCAATCATCGAGGCCGTCGATCAATCAACCTCGAACTGGGAGTACTGGGCGGCCGGCCTGGGTGGGGTGGTGGCGATTCTCGCGCCCTTCCTGTTCAACTTCAGGTCCGCAGACCAGGCAACCCAGATGTGGACCAGCATCATCCTGGGCGCGCTGCTCGTCATCGTCTCCGGCTACGAGGTGCTTCTAAAACAGCCCGCCGAGCCGGCGCGATAGCGCCGCGCAACACGACCGGGGCGCGTGGCCGCCTGTCCCCCGGCGGCAGCGCGCCCTGTGACTGCCCCCCTCACCCATTTCTACCCCGCGAGCGGACGCTCGCGGGGAGCCATTTTTGTGTAGCGGAAGGTTTCGGCGGCCCTGAGAACGGCCGCTATCCAGAGTCCGCGCGATGAAACGATGGAGGCGGCGTTCAAACAGTCTTCTTATTGTTGGCGGTTAAAATCCATAGGTGGGTCAGGCAGGATTGGGACGGCAGAGAGAAACGGTCCGTGATGTTAGATCGGGAGTTGTCGGCAGAGGTTGCACAGCAGATCGACCCATGCCCCCGCGCATGTTTCGAGAGCGCGCTTGACGCGCTTGACCATCTTCCCGACACGGCAACCTACGTCGAAGGCTGGATCATCAAGCCCGGCGACAGGGTGCTTGGGGAACACGCCTGGTGTGAGGTCAACAACCGGGTTGTGGACCCCGTGTACTATGAGCGCGATTGCGCCGCGTACGTCGCCGGCGCGCGCTACACCAAGCGGAAGGCCAAGGCGCTCTATGGCGCGCTGCGGCGGCTGCCACTGGTGCGGTATACCGTCGATGGCGTTGACCATAACCGCTACCTGATCGCCATGGCGCAGGCACAGCGCACCGCACGCGACCTGCTGCGCGGCGCGTCCAACGGCAGCAAATCCGACGACGACTGACACCCCGCTTCCGTCCCTCCCGCCAACCGACCCCAACAGAGCCGGCGCGTCCCCGCCCGCCACACACTGCGGAAACGCGCCGGGCGTCACTTGCAGTCGCCGGCCACAGGCGCGGCCTGCGCCGGGATGGCCTCGGTGCGGCGCGGGCGCAGGCTCCGGTGGGTGCGGTTGACGGTCACAACCGCGACTGCCCCGATGATGAACGCGGATGCGAGCAGCGTCTGCGGCGTCAGCGGCTCGTTGCCGAGCGCCCAGCCAAGAAAGACCGCCACCACCGGGTTCACGTAGGCGTGCGTGGCGACGCGCGCCGGCGTGCTCACGCGCAGCAGCCAGGCATAGGCGCTGAAGCCCACAATCGCGCCGAAGAAGATCAGGTACGCCCAGGCCAGGAGCGACTGGAGCGAGATCGCGCTGAGGTTGAGCTGCCCCCACTCGCCCGCCGCCGTCCCTGCGCCGAGCAGCAGCGCGCCGCCGGCGAACATCTGCATCCCGCTGGAGAGCGTTGCCGAGCGCGGCAGCCCAACGTCGCGCGACACGAGCGAGCCGCCGGCCCACAGCACCGACGCCAGCAACACGGTGAGCGCGCCCACCAGGTCGATGGCGTCGTCGCCGCTTGCCTTGCCCGGCCCCAAAAGCGCCACCACGCCCGCGAAGCCGATCACGAGGCTGGCGATCACGCCGCGATTGGGGCGGATGCCGCCGGGCCGCGCCCAGTCGAGAAGCACCATCCACAACGGCACGGTGGCGATCAGCGAGGCGGCCAGGCTGGACGGGATGCGCTGCTCCGCCCACGACACCAGCCCGTTCCCGCCCACGAAGAGCAGGGCGCCCACGAGCACAGCGGCCTTCCACTGCGCCCAGGTGGGCCGCGGCCCGCCACGCAGCACCACCCACCCGATGAGCAGCCCGCCCGCGATGATGAACCGCGCGCCTGCCATGAGGAACGGCGGCATGGTCTCGACGGCGAAGCGGATGGCGAGGTAGGTGGAACCCCAGATCGTGTACACGGCGGCGAAGGCCGCCACCAACGTCAACTGAAACGACACGCGCGACGGCTGCGGTTGGGACATGGATCACCTCGGTAATTGGGTTGCATGGAGTGTATCGCGGAGGCTCTAACCTGTCAATAGCGTTTTGCTGGTTATATGACGCCGGAGCGCAGCGCGCTACATCTGATATAACGCTGGGAGCGGCAGTTTGTGAAACCGCTGCGCCAACCAACAATAAACAGAGGCCGCTGCTGGACCTACACCGGACAGAAACGCCCCCGAAACGCGAAGGGGCGGGTCTGCCAAGACCCGCCCCGGTGCATTGCGGTATGCAGCGCGCGGTTACCGCGCCGGCAGGGGCGCGCCGCCGCCAGTGAAGCCAGGAGGCGGTTCGCTGGGCAGCGCCGACCCGCTGTCGGGCATGCCGGTGACGCCGCCAACCGGGTTGGCGTTCGCCTTGACGTTGAGCGCCTGCTGCTCGGCGCTCACCACGTCGTTGGTCAGGATCGTGTCCGCCGCAATCGTCGTGAGCGTCGCCCAATCGGCGTACAGCGTGTCGCCTGTGGTCGGCGCGTAAAAGCTGATCCCGACATGGCCGACGCTGAAAGTCGCGTCGGCGCCCGTCCAGACCAGCGCGCCGTTGATGTAGAAGTAGAAGACGCCGCCGTTTGCGATCACGCGCAGTTCATTCCACGCGCTTCCCTGGACGATGGCGTTGGTGAACGCCCAGCTCTGGACCGGGCTTGCTGTGCCGTCGGCGTTGAAGCGCCATACCGAGAAGTAGCCGTTCCGCGTGTACTGAAATGCGTAGGCGGTGTTCCACCGTTCGGCGTCGAGCAGGGGCGTGGCAGTCCCCCGGACGAGGAGGTTGTTGCTGCTGTCGTTGTCGCCTGCGCGCCACAGGCGGGCTTTGTAGTCGAAGTTCGTGAACCGCTCGGGATTGTTGGTGCCATAGCTTATGCTCGCCCAGTAGTTCGACGTGCCAGGAGCGTACACGTAGGTCGATCCGATGTACCAAATCGTGGACCCGTGGTAAAACCACATGGTCGCGTCGTTGTTGAACTGGGAGTTGAAGCCGCCCACGCCGGTCGTGTAAGTGAAGGTCAGCCCGGCGTTCCACGGCCCCGTGCCCCCGGACCCCCACGCCCGGAGGTTCCACGTGTACGCGCCCGCCGCCAGCGGGAACTCGGTCGCCGTGTACGCGCACGATCCGCCGCTGCACACGTCCACCTGCTTCAGCCACGTGTCCAGCACGCCGGCCGGCCCGCTCACGTAGAGGCGGTACCACGTCGCGTACGGCACAGCGTTCCACGTGTACGTCGGCACCGGGTTCGTGATCGTCCCGGTCGGCGCGGTCGCGGTCACCACTCCGGGCGCGGGGATGGTCAGCGTGAAGTCAGTGCCCGCGCTCCAGGGACCGCGGGTCGTGCCGCGCACCGCCTGCACGTACCACCGGTACGCGCCGTTCTCCAGGGTGTCGATGTTGACCGTGCAGGTCCCGCCGCCGGCGCACCCCAGCGCCGCTGGCGTGTATGGCGTGTTCATCACCCCCTCGCCCGTGGCCCGCTCCAGGTACAGCCGGTATTCGGTCACGTCGGTCACCGCGCCCCACTGAAAGGTCACCACCATATTCGTCACGGTCCCGGTCGGCGCGATGGGCGTAGGCGCGACCAGCGGCTGCCCGACAGTGAAGTTGCGCGACGCGCTCCACGGCCCTGTGCCGCCCGGCCCCCACGTGCGCACCGACCACGTGTACTGCCCGTCCGCCAGCGTCACGCCCGCCGCGTGGCTGCACGGGGGACGCGCCGCACGCCGCGTCCGCCGTCACCCACTGGCTGATCGGGCCGCTCGGCCCTTCCACGTACAGCCGGTACCACGTCGCATGCGCGACCGGCGTCCACTGGTACGTCGGGTTGGCGAAGCTCGCCAGTTGCGCGCCGTCTGCCGGGCTGACCAGCGTCGTTGCCCCCGGCGCGGGTACGCTCAGCGTGAAGTCGGTGCCTGCGCTCCAGGGGCCGCGGGTCGTGCCGCGCACCGCCTGCACGTACCACCGGTACGCGCCGTTCTCCAGGGTGTCGATGGTAACGTTACAGGTTCCGCCGCCGGCGCACCCCAACTCCCCAGGGGTGTACGGCGTGTTCAGCACCGCCTCGCCGGTGGACCGCTCCACGTACAGCCGGTATTCGGTCACGTCGGTCACCGCACCCCATTGGAAGCTCACCAGCGGGTTGGTCACGGTCCCGGTCGGCGCGATGGGCGTGGGCGCGACCAGCGGCTGCCCGACGGTGAAGTCGCGCGACGCGCTCCACGGCCCCGCGCCGCCCGGCCCCCACGTGCGCACCGACCACGTGTACTGCCC
Source organism: Anaerolineae bacterium (assembly GCA_027494055.1). GTDB lineage: Bacteria > Chloroflexota > Anaerolineae > Aggregatilineales > JAFGMM01 > JAOSJO01. The sequence continues at coordinate 124,040 of JAOSJO010000001.1, forward strand.
GTCCGCCAGCGTCACGCCCGCCGCGTGGCTGCACGAGGACGCGCCGCACGCCGCGTCCGCCGTCACCCACTGGCTGATCGGGCCGCTCGGCCCTTCCACGTACAGCCGGTACCACGTCGCGTGCGCGACCGGCGTCCACTGGTATGTCGGGTTGGCGAAGCTCGCCAGTTGCGCGCCCGCCGCTGGGCTGACCAGCGTCGTCGCCCCCGGCGCGGGCACGTTCAGCGTGAAGCTCGCCTGCCCGCTCCACGTGCCGCCGCCGCCACACTGGCCCCCGTTGCGGACCTGCACCCACCACGTGTAAACCTGGTTGGCCCAGTCCACGCCCGGCGCTGCGGTGCACGTGCCGGCGCTGCACACGCTGCCCGCTGTGTACGTCATGTCGTGCACTACCGTCCCGCCGGCGTCCTGGATGTACAGCCGGTACGTCATCCCTCCGCTCACCGTGTTCCACTGGAACGTCACCGGGGCGGAGGTCAGCACCGCGCTGTTTGGCGTCAGGCCGCCTGGCGCGCCCAACGTGCTCACCCTGAAGTTGAGCGGGCTGCTCCACTGCCCCGCAAACGTGTCCATGTACCCCTGCACCCACCACACGTAGGTGTCATCCGGCAGCGCGGCGCCTGGGGTGTAGCTGCACGTCGTGCCGTTGCAGCTCCCGCCTGCGTCGGGCACGAAGGGGTCGAGCACCGGGTTGCCGGTATCGCACGACGGCGCGACGTAGAGCCAGTACCGGTTGGCGCCGGAGGGTTCGTTCCACGTGAACGTCGGCGTGTTGTCGCCCGTCGTCCCGCTCGGCGTCACCAGCGTCGGCTTGGTGATGGTCGAGGAGCCGCCGGTGCGGAAGTTCGCGACCGTGTACGCGGTGTTGTTGAGCGTCCGCCGGTTGTCGGCGGGCTGAGATTGCCCTTCGGGCACCCCCATAGGCTGGCCGTTGTAGGTCCGGTTGGGGTTGGAGAAGTATTGCAGCCGCGTGCAGCCGCCGCAGGCGTTGTCGTAGGCCATGATCGTGCGCCAGGCGGGGCTGCCGGTGTAGACGTAGCCGTGCGCATACGCATAGGGCGTCGTGCCGGAGTCAACATACCAGTCGTGGCGCGCGCCCATGTTGTGGCCCATCTCGTGCGCGAAGCTGTAGTAGCCGGTCGCACAGATGCGGGAGATCACCGAGTAGCCATGGGTTTCGAAGGCGGGGGAGACCTCCGCCATGTGCCAGGCCATGCCGCAATACTGGGTACTCGCGACGAACAGCGACACCAGGTCAGCCTTGTAGGTGTTGCGCAAGGTGTGCACGTTGTCGATCACGCCATCCGCATTCGTCAGGTGGTTGAGGGCGGTCTCGAACGGGTTCACCGCCGGCTCGGTGTAGCTGATCTCCTGCCGGTGCACGAGGTTAATGCGCTGGTTGATGCCGCTGTTCTGGTAGGCCTGGTTCGTCTCGACGACCGCGAGGTCGATCAGGCTGTTCATCTGGGCGGTGCCTTCCTGGGCCAAGCGCGCCGCCGGGGTGTAGAGCACCATCACGTCGATGATCGTGCCGTCGTCTGTCATCTGCGACGGGTCAAGCTGCGGCGCGACCGTCGGCAACTGCGGCGTCCTTGGCGGCGCTTCCTTCGGGAAGCGCGATTGGTCAATCTCGTGCACGACGTGCAGCCCGCCGGCCATCCGCACCTGGTAGTGCGCGTCGAGCGTGACGATGTTGCCCATCACGATCCCCTGGTTGACCACCAGCGTCACGCTGCTGAGCGGCGCGCCGGCCACGTGGCCGATCCAGCTATAGCCGCCGGAGGCGGTCGGCTCGGTGCGGTCGAGCGCGGCGCTCAGGTTCACGTCGTTGAACAGGTTGAGCAGCAGCGCGCGCTTTGCGCCGGTCGCGTCGGCAGCCGCGCCGCCGAGCAGGTCGAAGTTGACCGTGACGAACCGCGAACGCACGACGGTCGGGTCGCGCTGCGGGTTGGCGTCCAACTGCACGTTGGTGTCGCCAAAGAGGGCCGCGCCGCCGTCCTGGGCGGCGGCGGGGATCAACCCGAAGCCGAGCACCAGGATCGTGAGCAGCGCCACAAGCAGTCGGAACCGTTGCCTTCCAGGAAGCGTGCGCATGAGGGCCTCGTCCTTTCTATCGCGAGTGACAGGGATAATAGAGTAGTCGGGGGAAAACGCCCACAAATCCCCTCGGCATAACAGGTCAACCCCGTGGGGGATGTTGAGGATCAGGTGATAGCGTGGATCAGTGATTATCGTTAATTCTGCTCTATTGCTTAATATTAATTTTCCGGGATATTATCCCACATCTAAAGATGTCGATTCGAGTCTACTGGATATGGCGCATTCGTCAAGCGGTTCTCCGTGAAAACCGCGTAAAGACTTGCGCGAATCGCGCCGCGATTGTGGAACAGGGCGACCCCGGCTCGGTGCGCGGCGCGGCACGAAAACGGGTTGCGAGGGCTTCCGATTCGCGCTATGATGAGGAGGTCAGGTGCGTGCCGCACGGCCGGTGCCGGTACGCACGGAAATAATGGCGACGTAGCCAAGTGGTAAGGCAAGGGTCTGCAAAACCCTCATTCGTCGGTTCGATTCCGACCGTCGCCTTCACAAAACAGCAGGGACGCGGCAGCCCGCGTCCCTGCGCTTTTTCCCCTGCCCGCCGGGGATCACCCGACCTCGCTGACCTCGACCGGGCGGCCCTCGTGCTGCGAGCGCGTGGCCGCCAGGCTGACCTGCAACGCGGCGCGCGCGTCCTCCGGGCCGACGCGCGGCGGTGCGTCCTCGCGCACGCACGCGACAAAATGCTCGATCTGCGCCGTGTACGCCGGGCCGAAGCGCTCCATGAAGTACGGCACGACATCGTGCGTGACGCCTGCGCGCGTCAGCGTCAACACCGGCGTCTCGCGCAGGTAACCCACCCGGAGCGCGCCCTCCGAGCCGAGCACCTCGCACTGGATGTCGTAGCCGTAGCGCGCGTTCCGGCTGGCCTCGACATTCCCCAGCCCGCCGCGCGCAAAGCGCACGCAGATCATGACGTTGTCCACGTCGCCGACCTCGGCCAGCTCCGGGTACACCAGCACGCCCGCTTCGGCGTAGACGCGCGCCACTTCGTCGCCCATCAGCCAGCGCGCCACGTCGAAATCGTGGATGCACATATCCACGATCAACCCCCCGCTCCTCGCGGGGTCGGCGAACTCAAGGCTGGTGCGGTACGGGTCCCGGCTGATGGAGCGGATCACCACCGGCGCGCCGATCACGCCGGCCTCGATCTGCCGCCGGGCCGCCACGAAGCCTTTATCGAAGCGGCGCATGAAGCCCACCTGGTAGAGCACGCCCGCCCTGGCGACAGCGGCAGCCATGGCGTCGTTCGCCGCGAGCGTGAGCGCGGTGGGCTTCTCGCAGAAGATGGCCTTGCCCGCCTCCGCCGCCGCGATCACGATGTCGTGGTGCGTGCTCGTCGGGGTCGCCACGATCACGCCCTGCACCTCCGGGCTGGCGAGCAGGTCGTGATAGTCGCTGAAGCCGCGCACGCCGTCGATCTGGTCCGTCACCGCCTGCGTCGCTTCGGGGAGCGGGTCGGCCACAGCGACGAGCCGCGCGCCTTCCACCTGGCGCGCGACGTGAAAGGCGTAGATGCGGCCCATCCGCCCCAGGCCCACCACGCCGATGCCCACTGTCCCCATGCTGTCGCCTCCTGCGTGCGCCTGACGGCCTACACTTCGCGCTGTCCCATCACCAGGTCGGCGAGGTCGTCTTGCGTGACCTCTCCCTCCGCGTAATTGCCGACCAACTGGCCCTGGCGCAGTATGGTGAAACGGTCCGCGACCATCATCGCGTGGTGCATGTTGTGGGTGATGAAAATGACCGACAGCCCTCGCTCCTTGGCGCTCGTGACATAGGTGAGCACCTTGCGCGTCTCCGCGACCGACAGCGCCGAGGTTGGCTCGTCGAGGATCAGCAGCCTTGCGCCGAAGTGGAGCGCGCGCCCGATGGCGATGGACTGGCGCTCGCCGCCGGAGAGCTTCTCCACTTTCTCGGAGGCGGACCGGATGTGGATGCCGACATCCGCCAGCGCCGCGCGCGTGCGCTCGTTCATCGCCCGCATGTCGAGCCACCGGACCGGCCCGATGGCGCGCGCGAGTTCGCGCCCCAGGAAGAAGTTGCGCGCGATGCTCATCAGATTGACCAGCGCCAGGTCCTGGTAGACGGTCTCGATGCCCAGCGCGCGCGCTTCCGCCGGCGTGCGGATGTCCACCGGCGCGCCGTAGAACGCGATCCGCCCGCTGGTGGGGGTGTAGATGCCCGTCAGGATCTTGATGAGCGTGGACTTGCCCGCGCCGTTGTCGCCGAGCAGGCACAACACCTCATTCTGATTGACCGTCAGGTCCACGCCGTCGAGCGCGACGACCGTGCCGAACCGCTTGACGATCTTCTCCATGCGCACGACCGGAACGTCGTCACCGTTGCTGCTCATGCTGCTTTTCCTTAAAATAAAAAAAAATGAAGGTCCATAGCTGGTCCATGCTGCACGCCGATCACGCGCGCCCGCGCAGCCAGTGATTCAGAATCGCCGCGCCGACGATAGTCACGCCGACGACGGCCTCGAAGTTGTCCGCCGGGATGATGTTGGCCTGAACGACGCCGGACCGCAGCGTGCTGATGAGCAACACCCCGACCAGACCGCCCAGAATGCTGCCCGACCCGCCGGTCAGCAGGGTACCGCCCACGACCGCCGCCGCAATCGCGTTGAGTTCGACGCCCTCCCCGGTCGCAACCCGCACCGACCGGAACTGGCTGAACAGCAGCACGCCGGCGAAGCCGGACAGCGCGCCGGAGATGGCGAAGTTCAGCACCTTGACCATGTTGGTCCGCACGCCCTGCGCGCGCGCCGCGCCGGGGTTGCCGCCGGTGGCGAAGATGTGGTTGCCGTAGCGCGTGCGGGTGAGGACGTACTGAAAAACGAGCGCCAGGCCCAGAATCCAGACCCCCGCCGCGCGGAAGTTCGCGCCCGACCCCAGGAGGTTGTTCACGATGTCCAACCGCCCGTTCATCAGGTCGTAGAACGGCGGGTGCTCGAGCGTCTGGAACAGCGACCCGCCGGAGAGCAGCCATACCGCGCCGCTGAAGATCGACCCCGTGCCCAGCGTGACGATAAAGGACGGCATCCGCGTCGTGATGAGGATCGCGCCGTTGAACGCCCCCAGCAGGCCGGGGATCAACACGGCGAGCACAAGCGCGACGACTGGCGAGCCGTCCCCGGTCGAGTTGAACGCGAAGAGGTAGCCGCCCGCCGCCACCAGCGCGCCGACCGAGAGGTCGAACTCGCCGCTCACCATCAGCAGCGTGACGCCGATGGTGACGGTGCCCACCATCGTGGTGGCGTTGATGATGTTGGAGACCGTCCGCAGCGACAGGAAACCGGGGATGAAAAGCCCAAACAGCACGAAGATGGCGATCAGGCTGATGAAGGGGCCGGTCACCGGGGAGCCGCCAAGCAGCCGCTGGATTTCGCCGCGTCTGAGCGCCGCTACGTTCATGGTGAGTCGCTTTCTCAGGTGCGACCGCGCCGTGCGGTCGCCTTGCCCTGGGTCAGGGAGGGCGTGCGCCCTCCCTGACCATGCGTCATTGCGTCAGTGACAGCGCTAGCGGTACGTGCCGGCCAGTTCCTCGACCAGCGCGACGTTGCTGGCGTCAACGAAGCCAGGGCCGGTCGGCGTGATCGGGCCGGGCGGGGTGAAACCGTAGCGGTTGACCCACACGAGCCACTGCACCGCCAGATAGCCCTGCAGGTATGGCTGCTGGTCGATGCCGAAGAGCGTGGTTCCGTCCTTGATCATCGCCACGATCTCCGGGCTGAGGTCGAAGGTGCCGTGCACGAAGCCGCCGGCCTCAAGGCCCGCGCCCTCGACGAAGGCGTAGAACGGGTTCGCGCCGTTCGGCCCCAGGGTCAGGAAGGCGTCGATATCGGCGTTCGCGCTGAAGAAGTCGTCAATGATGGTCTGCGACTCGGCGGGGTCGTTGGTGATGCTCAGCACCTGCGCGGTCAGGCCCGCGTCGGTGAACGCATCCACGAACCCCTGGCAGCGCTGGTCGAGCGCCGTGTTGCCAACCTGGTGGTTGATGCACACGCCGTTCGTGCCGCCCGCAGCAGCCAGGCGCTGGCCGCCCTGGTAGCCGCCCTGGTACTCATCCTGGCCGAAGTGCGTCAGGTAGGGGATGTCGTCCGCAGCCGGGCCGCGCCCCGTATTATAGCCAACCACCGGGATGCCCTGGTCGATGGCGCGGGTGAGCGGCTCCTTGAAGAGCACCGCGTCCGTCACGGTGATGCCCAGGCCGTCCGGCTGGGCGGCGACGGCCTGCTCGATCAGCTCCGCGACCTTCTGCACGTCGAAGGCGTCGGGGCCAAGCACCGTCACGTTGACGCCATAGTCCTCAGCCGCGTCGGCGATGCCCTTCTCGACGACACACCAGAACGAGTCCCACGCGCACAGCGCGTGCTGGACCATGAAGATCTCAAGTGGCTCCTCCTGGGCGGTCACGTTGGCCGGGATGGCGGCCAGGATCAGGAGCGCTGCGATGGTGAGCCAGACAACCTTTTTCATCTCTCATCTCCTCCGATTTCTCATGCGGTCGAATCGAACCCGGTCATTACGCAGGACAATGCTTTCTGGCTCCCTCCTTTCTCCGAGCACAGGCGCGAGTCGTTGCGCGCGGCGGTCACTCCCGGTGGCTGAGATACGTATTGACGGCCACCGAGATGATGAGAATCGCCCCCGCCGTCGCCTGGAAGACCTGAATCGGCAGCCGCATCAGCACGAGGCCCTGTTCCAGCATACTCAACAGCAACACGCCCAGGCACGCGCCAGGCAACGTGCCCACCCCGCCCGTCAGCCTGACGCCGCCGATTACCGCCGCCGCCACGGCGACCAGCTCCAGGCCCTCGCCGCGCAGCTGGTCGATGCTGGAGCGGTGGGCGAACTGCACCACGCCGGCGAACCCCGCCAGCAGCCCGCACAGCACGAAGTTGGTGATCTTCACCCGCGCGACGTTGACGCCCTGCGCGCGCGCCGCGCCGGGGTTGCCGCCGGTCGCGTAGACCCAGTTGCCGTAGCGCGTGCGCATGAGCATGAACGTCATCACGGCGGCGAGGCCGATGAACCAGACCGTGGAGGCGCGAAAGTTTGCCGGCGGCTGGAATTGCTCATTGAGCGGCGCGACCGCCCCGTTCAGGATGAGGAACAGCGCCGGCCGCTCGCCCGTGTAGGCGATCATGTTGCCCCCGCCGATGGCGCGCGCGATGCCCCGGAAGGCGAGCATGGTCCCGACCGTCGTGATGAAAGACGGGATGCCGGTCCGGGTGACGACGATGCCGTTGATCAGGCCCAGCCCCATGCTGACGGCCAGGGCCAGCGCCGCCGCGAGCAGCGGGGCGACCCCGCTGTTGATCGCGATCACGAACACATAGCCGGCCACCGCCAGCGTCGCGCCGACCGAGAGGTCGAACTCACCGGAGATCATCAACGTCGCAACGCCGAGCACAATCACGCCGTTGATGCTGGCGAACGTCAGCACGTTCGACAGCGCGGACATCGTGAGGAAGTTGTCTGCCGCGACGGAGAAGAAGGCGAAGATGATAATCAGCGTGATCAGAGTCACCAGTTCAGGCGACTCGGTCAGCCTGTAGCGCAGATGGGTCACGCCGGTTGCGGACTGCAAGGAGGCCTCCTGGGTCGATGAGCCGAGAGCTTGCCGTCTGAGGTGTTGCGGACCGCGCTGTGTAGCCGCCTCTGGGTGCGCGCCTGGCGTCGTCCGGCGCAGGACGAAGTCATATGCACAGACTCGATACAGCGCGCCAGACAATCGCCATTGTACCAGAAAACCCGGATCCGGGGAGGCGAAAGCCGTGATTGGGCAGGGACTCTGCAGATCCCTCGCGGCTGTCTCCCCCTCACCCCCCTCTCCCCTTGCGGGTTCAGGGGCGGACAGGGTTGAGTCTTGGCGCGAAATGGGTGAGTCGTAGGGGCAAGGCATGCCTTGCCCCTGCTTACGATAATCTTATTCGCCCCCTCTCTATCTTATGAAGGGTGGGCCGGGGGGTGAGATAAGAACGCCGCCGGCGCTACGTGTCGTCGGCGTTGTCGTCGAGCAGCCGGCGCAGTTCCGCCTCCCAGACGTCGTCCAGCGGGTCGAAGGTCGTCTCGGTGAACTCCTCCGAAAGGCGGCGCAGATACGCGCGCACCCCAAGCTGCGGCGCGACGCTGTCGAGTTCTTCCACCTTGGGATCCATCAGCCGCAGGAGGTGCTTGCTCTTCTCCTCCAGATCGGAGAGGTCGAAGTCCATCTTCACCATGTGGTTGATCCGCCGCATCACGCCGAGCCAGGCCATGAAGTCGTTCTCAATGCGGATGCTGTTGCCCAACTGTGTGATGTTCGAGAGGTCGTAGGTGGGCACCATCGCGTAGAACGCGACGTATTCGATGTCGCGCTCGCCGGCGCGCCGGCAGATATACGACCCGATGCTCGCGCCGCCGTGGTAGTTCGAAAGCTCGACGGCGAAGGCGCTCAGCTCGTCCTTCAGTTCGGGCTTGCTGTAGACCGACGAGACCATCCGCTCCCTGTCATAGGGCAGCTCCCCGTAGACCCCGCCCAGGCCGATGATGCGCTGCACGCCCAGCGCCTCCACGGCGTCGAGAAGCGCGGTCGCGTAGCGCTCGATGTCCAGGTGCGGCTCGTCGCCCACGAAGATGACGACGCCGCGCTCGCTATCGCCCGTGTAGAAAAGCTCGTTGCGCGGGGTGTCGAGCGCCTCCGGGTAACCCTCCGTGAACTTCACCACCGGGCGCACCAGGTCATGCGTGCCGGGGATCTGGAAGAGATAGAAGCCGGTGGGGTTGATGGCGCCGATCTGCCGCGCGCCCGTCTGCCTGACCAGGTACCGGGGCAGGCTCGACGAGACCGAGCCGGCGTCCGCCCACTGCCGCCACCCGGCAATCATGTAGAGCTGGCGCGCTTCTGGTTTTTCCCAAATCTCCACCGCGTCCGACATAGAGCACCTCCAACCAAAGCTTTCGGAGAAGCTGCCTGCGATTTCTCTGGAACACGCAAGCCTGTTCTGCCGGCTCTCCGCAAGCTGGTAGCGCGCGGGGAGCCACGCAACAGGGACCTCTACCCTGAGTATACTATACGATACAGGCGGCGGCCCGGCCCACTGCTGGCGCGGCGCGTTCGAATGTGCGGACGACCCGCTACCCCCGGCGCGCCGGTACCCCGGCGCGTCAGCGCACGACGCGCATCGCCATGTGCGGGCTGAGGAAGTACGGCGGCAGGTAGGCCGGGATGTTGCTGAAGGGCAACACTTCCGGCTTGAGCCGGATGCCGAGGGCCTCCTCCATGAAGCGCCGCCGCGCCTGCACCCGCGCCCAGGCCTCCGGGTACTTGCCCGCAAACGCATCGCGCAGCGCGTCGTCCGCCAGCACAATCGTATCCTCGATGTTGGTCGTGAAGTAGGGCGTGCCCGTGCCTGGGATCACGTCCACCTGGATCGCCATTCCCGACTTGAGTGGTCGGTTCGATCCCTTGTACACCGGCGCGTTCATCCACTCGTCAAGGTGGATCAGGTGGCCGGGGTTGAGCTTGACGCCGAAGAACGGATCGCCAATGCGCGCGTGGATGATGTCGTAAAGCGCGCCGCCGGTCACGCCGATGCCGATGTGCTCGTACCACGCGACGATCGCCGCGAAGTACGGCGCGACCAGCTTCTCCACGTAGTCCTGGATGCCGTCGGGCAGCTCGCTGGCGTCGTGGACGACAAACCCGGCGCGCGCGCTCAGGCCGCCCCACAGCGGCACGGCGAAGGTCAGCGGGTCGCCCAGCGCGATCTTGCGCATCGACGGCCCCGACAGGCCGAGCGCGCCTGGGCCGTAGCTGAACATGAGGTGCGCCGAATGCGGGATGCCGCTCAGGCCCATGAGCCGCACCGCCTGGTACCCCGTCATGCCCGGCCTGATGCCGAAGATCACATTGCGCATCGCCTGCGAGGCGTGCGTCGCGCCGAACTCGAACACGGCAAGCTGATCGACATCGTTGATGGCGCGCAGCCCGTCGGTGGGGTCCATGAAGAGGTGCGTCGCGTTCACGACGGCGGCAGGGTCGCCGGTGACCTGGCGCAGCGTGTCCACGATGAACGCGGGCGCGTCGAGCCACAGGTCGGGCGTGGGCGTCTCGCGCGCGTCGAAGTACTTCCAACCCACGACGCCCACGCGGCTGCCCGGCCCGATGCCCTCCTCCCGGAAGACGGCCTCCAGCGCCGGGCTGTCGTCGCGCGGCTGCCCTAGCAGGCTGAAGGTCTGGTAGAGCACGCGCCGGTGCGCGACGGCGCTGACGTCGGCGTAGTCCCAACCCTCGTTGCCGACAAGCAGCGCCGGCGGGCGGCCCTCGGTGAGGATGAGAAGCGCCTCCTCGAAGCGCGGGTCGTACCGGGTGAGGTAGGCGAGGTTGGCGAAGTGCTCCCGGTCGGCATAGACCACGAGCGCGTCCAGCCCGGCCTCGCGCGCCCGCCGCCGCGCCGCCGTGACGCGCGCCTCGTAGGTCGCCGCCGGCACGCCCGGCTCGGACGTGGGCATTCCGAATTCAGGCAGCTCAAGCGCCGCCAGTTCCACGGTGGTCATCTCACGTCTGCTCCTTGCTGCATCAGGTCACACACGCCGCACATTGAAACGTCTCCCGGAGCATACCCGCTCGCCCGGCTGTCTGGCAACAAGCCGCCCGGACAGGGCGGCAGCGCGGACTTGAAACACGAAGCCACGAAAGGCGCGAAAACGCACAACATGCGCGCGCCCAACTCCCTCCGCGTTGACGCCGCCCTGGCGCTGTCGTATACCCGGGCAACGCCTGAGACACCTGTCCGTCACTGGTCGGCGCAAAGCACGACGGCAAAAGACCCACGAGCGCGCATGAGCGAAACCGCACACGACCGACCCTGGCTCAAACGCTACGATTACTGGGTGCCCGCCACGATCAACTACCCCGCGCATGCCCGTGGGCCGGCTCCTCGAAATCGCCTCGATTGTGTACCCGCACCACACCGCCACCCTCTTCTTCGACGCCGAGATGACGTACACGCAGCTCCGCGCGGAGGTCGCGCGCCTGGCGACGGCGCTGCGCGATCTGGGCCTGGGCAAGGGGGACCGCATCGGCGTGATGCTCTCCAACAGCCCGCAGTACGTCATCGCCTACTATGCGGTGCAGTGGATCGGCGCGACCGTCGTCAACATGAGCACGCTTCTGGGTCGAGCGCGAGGTCGCGCGCGTGGTCGAAAGCGCAGAAATGGCCGCCCTCTTTGTCGAGGAAGCGCTCGCGCCGAAGGCCCTCAGCGCGCGCGCCGGGGCCGCGCTCGCACACGTCATCGTGGTGCGGCTGGAGGCCTACATGCCCGAAGAGGCGGCGGCGGCCTACGTCGAAAGCCAGCAGGCGCAGGGCAGGGCGGACCTCCCCGCCGCGCCGTGGCTGCACCGGTGGGAAGACCTCATGCAGACCGAGCCGCGCCCCTTCCGCGTCGAGATCGACCCGGTGGAGGATGTGGCAGTGCTGCAATACACCGGCGGCACCACCGGCGCGCCCAAAGCGGCGATGCTCACCCACTACGGCATGATCGCGAACATCGTCCAGGCGGCAGTGTGGGCCGGCCCGTATGCCAACGACGGCAACGAGACCTTCCTGTGCGTGGTGCCGTTCTCGCACGCCTACGGCATGAACGCGGTGATGAACCGCGCCGTCTTTCACGGCTACCGCATGGCGCTGGTACCGCAGTTCGACATCAACATGCTCATCGACGTGATCCGCAAATACCAGCCCACGCACTTCTACAGCGTGCCGTCGCTGCTGCGCGCGATCCTGGGGCGGCGGCAGGCGGAGGCGGACGGCGTCAAGAGCCTGAAGTTCGTGGGCACCGGCTCGTCGCCGCTCCCGCGCGACCTGATGATGCACTACGAGGCCCGGATGGACGGCATGTTGGTCGAGGGCTACGGCCTCACGGAGGCCGGGCCGGTGGCGACCCTGTGGCACATCTTCTCCGAGCCAAACCGCGAGAGCGTGGGCCTGCCCTTCCCGGATACAGTGCTCAAGATCGTGGACGCCGAGGACGGCGCGCGCGCCCTGCCCCCGGCGGGGTCGGCGAGATCGTCATCAGCGGGCCGCAACTCGCGAAGGGCTACTGGAAGCAGCCCGAAGAGACCGCGCGCGTGCTGCGCACCGACGCCCAGGGTGTGCGCTGGCTCTACACCGGCGACATCGGCTACATGGACGAGGCCGGCTACTTCTACGTGGTGGACCGCAAGAAAGACACCATCATCGTTGCCGGGTACAACGTGTACCCCAGCGAGATCGAGAGCGTCCTGCTGGAACACCCGGCGGTGGCGGAGGCGGCGGTGATCGGCGTGGACGACCGGGCGCGGGGCCAGCGCATCGAGGCTTACGTCGTGCTCGCGCCGGGCGCGATGGTCACGGAGCAGGCGCTGCTGGAGCACTGCAAGGCGAACATGGCGCCGTACAAGATTCCGCGCCGCGTGATCTTCCGCGAGAGCCTGCCCAAGAACGCGGTCGGCAAGGTGCGCCGCGCCGAGCTTGCGCGCGCGGAGGCCGAGGCCGCCGCCGCAGACCGCCCCGACTTCACAATCACGCCCGCGCCGCCCGACGTGACGCCGGAGGGCTTCTTCACCGAGCTGCTCCCGCGCGACTTCGCCGCCTACGTCACGGCGCACCCGCCCGGCGACGCGCTCGATGCGACGACCTTCACCGTGCAGTACACGGTTGACGGCGCGGTGTACGCCCTCCACATCGTCGATGGGCGCGCGCTGCGGGTCACGCGCGAGGCCGCGCCCTCGCCCGACATCGCCGTGACCACCGACCTGGAGTCCTGGCGCGATTCGGTGACCGGGCGCGTGTTCACGGGCCTGTCGCCGGTGGCGCAGGGCGCGACGGCGCAGCGGCGCGCGAAGCTGGCGGAGGTGCGCGGCACGGTGCACCTGGAACTGGCGCGCGCCGACGGCTCGCTCTACCGGGCGACGGCGACCTACAACGGCGAGACCGGGGCGGCGGTCGTGATCCGCATGAGCACGGCGGACTACAGCGACATGCAGCGCGGCAGGCTCAGCGGCGCGGAGGCGCTGGTGAGCGGGAAGCTCCAGGCGCAGGGCGACCTGGGCGTGTTGCAGGCGCTGGCGGCGATGCGTGCATAGGCCGGGTCAGCCGCGCCACGCCCGCGCGCGCCTCCACCGCCGCCGCCATGAGCGCGGCGTAGAGCGCCAGCGCCACGCCCGCCACGCCGATCAGTCCGGCCAGGTTCAGCCCCACCGCCGGCCCTGCCGCGCGCAGCCCCACACCGATCACGAGCGACCCGCCCAGCGGCAGCCGCACAGCGCGCCACAGCGCCAGCGGCGCGACCCGCCGCGCCGCCAGCACGAGCGCGCCCAGCGCCGCCGCCATCCCGACGACGAACGCCCACGCGAGCGCCGTCGTCTCGTCGGCGCGCCCGACCAGCGCCAGCGCCGCCAGCCACGTGAGCGCCGCCCACCCCGCCGAGAAGCCGAGCGCGAGCCACGCGCGCCCCACCGCGTTGAGCAGCGGCAACAGCACCGCCGCCACCGACTCCAGCGCCACGTGCAGCGCGAACACCGCCAGCGCCGGGGCCGCGCCCGCCCACGCCGCGTCAAAGAGCACGGGCACGCCCCAGGGCGCGAGCGCCGCCATGACCGCGAGCAGCGGAAACGTCACCGCCGCGACCAGCCGCACGCCGTCGGTCGCCATGCCGCCGAGCGCCGCCGGGTCGCCCTGCAGCCGGGCGAAGGCCGGCAGCCCCACCTGATGCGCCGCCTGCGCCACGGTGCGCGGCACCCGCGAGAGGTTGTAGGCCCAGCGCTGGTAGCCGACCGCCGCCAGCGGCAGCCGCGCCCCGCCCACCGACGCGATCACGCCCTCGCGCAGTTGGTGGACCAACCCCTGCAGCGTGAACGGCCCGCCGAAGCTGAGCAACGCGCGCCCGCGCGCCGCTCCACATCAGGCGGACGCCGACGGGCCGCAGCAGCCATAGCGCCGCCGTGCCGACGACCGTGCTCGCGAGCGCGCCGGCCGCCAGGCTCCACACGCCGTAGCCGGCGGCGGCCAGCGCCACCGTGGCGAGTTGGGCCGCGAGCACGGCGGCGACCTCCGCCAGCGCCATGCGCCCGAATTGCAGCTTGCGGAGCAGCAGCGCGCCCGGCGCGGTGCCCAGCGCCGCGATGGGGTGCATGACCGCCAGCGCGCGCAGCATCGGGACGGCGTCGGCCTCCAGGGCGTAAAGCCCGGCCCACAGCGGCGCGGCCAGCCACGTCACCGCCGTCGCCGCCAGCGCCAGCGCCAGCCGCGTCAGGGTCGCGGCCCCAGGTCGCGCGCGTCCGGCGCGGCGGGCATCCGCGCCAGCGCTTCGGCGAGGCCCGCCTCAGTAAGCTGGGTGACGAGCAGGGTGGGGAAGGCGATCAGCTCCCACGCGCCGAAGTCGGCGGGCGTCAGCAGCCGCGCCACGACGACCATGCCGGCTAGGGTGATGAGGCGCGCGAGCGCCGACCGCCCCACCAGCGCGAGCACGCCGCTTAGCGCGCGGCGTCGGACGGTTTCAGCGCGCATGGGTGGCACGCCCGGCGTATTTTGTGAGTTCTGGCACGCCCAACATATGACGCATAAGCCTAACACGGCCCGGCAGGATTATGGTATCTTTAAAGTTAACCTGGGGGAATTGCGGGCAAGGGGACAGAAACGCAGCATTCTCGCCCCGGCGGCGCAGCCCATCGCGCGCCGGCTGGAACTGGTGGACATGCACGCAGGAGGACGGACCTAATGCTGACATCGCGCGAACGTGTACGGAAGGCCCTGAGGCATGAGCAGCCAGACCGCGTCCCGCTCGACCTGGGCGGCACGCTGGTTTCCGGGATGCACGCCTCCTCGGTCTACAAGCTGCGCCAGGCGCTTGGGCTGGACGCTCCCGGCACGCCGGTCAAGGTCGTCGAGCCATACCAGATGCTCGGCGAGGTCAAGCCCGACCTGATGGACGCGCTGGGCG
The DNA here is from genome assembly GCA_027494055.1 of Anaerolineae bacterium. Taxonomy (GTDB): domain Bacteria; phylum Chloroflexota; class Anaerolineae; order Aggregatilineales; family JAFGMM01; genus JAOSJO01. The sequence continues at coordinate 139,111 of JAOSJO010000001.1, forward strand.
TCGATGTGGTGGGCCTGAACGGGCCGCGCTCTTTCTTCGGCTACGAGTTCGTGGGCTGGAAGGAATGGACCTTCCACGACGGCACGCCGCTGCTCGTCCCGGAGGGGTTCAACACCCAACCCGAACCCAACGGCGACATCCTCATGTACCCGGAGGGCGATAAGTCGGCCCCGCCGAGCGGCCGGCTGCCTGCCGGTGGGTGGTACTTCGACTCCATCGTGCGCCAGCCGCTGATTGACGAGGCGACCCTGCGCGTCGAGGACAACCTGGAGGAGTTCGCCCCGATTTCGGACGCGGACCTCAACTGGTTCAAGACCGAAGCGGAGCGCCTCCACAACGAGACCGACAAGGCCATCCTGGGCAACTTCGGCGGCACCGGCTTCGGTGACATCGCGCTCGTGCCGGCGGTGCAGCTCAAGCATCCCAAGGGCATCCGCGATATTGCCGAGTGGTACATGAGCACGGTGATGCGCCGCGACCACGTGTACGCGATTTTCGAGCGCCAGTGCGAGATCGCGCTGGAGAACCTGGCGAAGTGCTATGCGGTCGTGGGCGACAAGGTGGACGCGGCCTTCGTCACCGGCACCGACTTCGGGATGCAGCAGGGGCCGTTCATCTCGCCGCAGGCCTACCGCGACCTGTTCAAGCCCTTCCACATCGAGGTGAACAACTGGATCCATAAGAACACACCGTGGAAGACGTTCATCCACTCGTGCGGTTCGGTGCTCCGCCTCATCCCCGACTTCATCGAAGCGGGGTTCGACATCCTCAACCCGGTGCAGACCTCGGCGGCGGAGATGGACCCCGAAACGCTCAAGGAGCGCTTCGGCGACCAGTTGGTGTTCTGGGGCGGCGGCATCGACACGCAGCGCACGCTCCCCTTTGGCACGCCTGAAGAAATCCGCGCCCAGGTGAAAGAGCGCATGGAGATCTTCGGCGCCGGCGGCGGCTTCGTGTTCAACTCGATCCACAACGTCCAGGCGCAGACGCCCACCGAGAATCTTGTCGCGCTGTACGAAGCGGTGAAAGAATACGGCGTCTACAATTGAGCCGGCGTCGCGAAGCGCGGAGCATTAGAGTTGCCCTGCTAATCTCGTCGCAGAGTCACGGCATGGCTATGCGCCGATCACAAGCCTTGAGATGAAGGGGCGAACCGCCGGTTCGCCCCTACCGCTAGATATGGCGCTGGATAGGGGCAAGCACGCTGTGCCGCTTCCGGGCGGTCAAGAGAGCATAGCAGTCGCGGGAACCATAGGGTGAACAGGTACGGAAAAGGGACGCGGCGCGCCGCGTCCCTCTGATTCCCGGCCCTGGATGGGCAAACACCCCCCTCCCTCCCCCCAAGAGGGGGAGGGACTTATCTTCCTCCCCCCTCCAAGGGAAAAAGGGAGAAAAAGAAACAAAAATTGAACAACCTCCACCAAGAGCGGTGCGCCGGCTACGACTCGCCGTTGCGCCGCCCGCGCAGCAGCAGCGCCGCGCCGCCGAGCGCCAGCGCGCCCACGCCGGCCGTGGCGAGCGCCGCCGTGGTCACGGCCTGCGGGTTCATACCGGGCATCACCACCTCGCCGTCGCCGTACTGCGCGAACAACTGCCCCCACTTGCTCTTGAGCGCCTCCTCGACGCGCTGCCGCCCCACGAACGGGTACCAGTAGACGTTGTGGTAGAAGTTGGAGGCGAAGTAGCTCCACGGCACGAGCGGCGTGCGCAGCAGCAGGCCCTCAAAGCCCTTGAGCCAGCCGTGATAGATCATCTTCTGCCCCGTGCTGGCGAAGGTATCCTCCTGCACGAATTCCCACGCCGGCTCCTGGCGGATGTCGTAGCCGACGATCTCGATCTTGTCCGGGTCGCCGACGCCCAGGCCGCGCTCGTGCGCGAGCCGGATGAAGTCAAGCGACAGCGGGTCGAAGCCCTGGAGCTTGGCCGACACGGCGTCGATGGCAACCTGGTCGGCGGAGGCGAGGATGATGTCCTTCTCGTGCCAGCGCATGGCGCGCGGCCCCGGCCCGTCGCCGGCGAGTGTGCCGTCCATCACGGCGAACACGCCGCTGTGGATGTCCTGCTGTATCTGGAGCAGGTCAACCACCGTCTCGTGGATGACGCTGTGCGTCCAGTGGCGCTTGCGGCCCAGCAGCCCGCCGAAGGCGTTCTTCATCGCGCCGGTGATCGTCGTGAAGACGTGCGTCTTGACCGTGGGCATTTGGATGATGTTGCGCCCGTAGAAGCATTCGGGGATGTACACACCCTCCGGGTACACCTTGTCGAGCACCAGGAAAGGCTCTCTCGGCTCGTAGCGCACCCAGTTGAACTGCGGCTCGTAGAGGTGCCAGTTGTCGAGGCCGTACTTCTCGGTGACGTACAGGTGTTTGTTGTTGCGCTCGCCCACGCGCGCATCGACCACCACCGTGTCGTTGTGGGCGGCAATGAGGCGCGGGTAGCCGGCGGCCTGCAACTCCTGGATCACGCCCTCAAGCTGCCAGGGCGCGGTCGAGCACGCGGGATACCACGTATCCCACGAGATGTTGATTTTGAGCAGCGTCTCCTTGTCCACGGGCAGCGCCTCGCGGAAGCCGGCGAGGCGCATCAACTCGCGGTAATCTTCCAGCACAGTCTCCGGCTGCGTCTTGAGTACGGCCACTTTACCCTTGCCGGGGAATTCAGCCATCGTTGTGTCTCCTTCGGTTCCGTTTCCCACGATGCCAGTATAGCCGTCAGACGCCGCCGTGTCCATAGGAGGTGGGGCGGGGCAAGCTCCGTCGCGCGAATGCGCAACATGTCCATGAAGCAGCGCGGGTGTGAAACACGAAGCCACGAAAGGCGGAAAACGCGGTTACTCGCCCAACCCTTTCGTGACCTCGCGTTTTTCGTGCTTTCGTGTTACGAAGCCCCGGCGCGCGCCCTCCCGGTAGTCCGCGCGAGCCTGAAGCGCACGGGGAGCCGCAAAGCCGTTTGACAACCCGCACCCGGCGCGTTACTATTGACGCACAATCGAGAACACATGCGGCCAAGCAACCGGCGACAGCAAGCTGAGTTGCTTGTGTGTTTTTCGATCCGGAAGAGGAGACGCGCCCGGACCCGCATCGCACGCCCGACCGGGACAAACACAGGCGGCAGGAAGAGGTCTTACAAGAGACCTCTTTTGTTCCGCGCCATAGCGCCATCGCGCCGACTCCACGTCCGCGCGCGGGCCGGGTATTGTGCTCCCTGCGCCGCAGAGTAACTTCACCGGTATCATCGTTTCTGGCATGAAAGGAGCAGCGAATGGATTACGTCAACCTTGGACGCACTGGCCTGAAGGTCAGCCCCCTGTGCCTGGGCACGATGAACTTCGGCCCGCACACGACAGAGCCGGACAGCTTCGCCATCATGGACAAGGCCCTTGACCTCGGCATCAACTTCTTCGACACCGCCGACGTCTACGGCTGGAAGAAGGGTGAGGGCGTCACCGAGAAGATCATCGGGCGCTGGTTCGCCCAGGGCGGCAGCCGACGCGAGCAGGTCGTCCTCGCCACGAAAGTCAACGGCGAGATGGGCGACGGCCCCAACGACCGGCGGCTGTCGGCGCGGCACATCCGCCAGGGCTGCGAGGCCAGCCTGAAGCGCCTGCAGACCGACTACATCGACCTTTACCAGATGCACCACATCGACCGCGAGACTCCCTGGGAAGAGATCTGGCAGGCGATGGAGCAGCTCGTCCGCGAGGGCAAGGTGCTCTACGTCGGCAGCAGCAACTTCGCCGGCTGGCACATCGCCCAGGCCAACGAGGCCGCCCGGCGGCGCAACTTCATGGGCCTGGTCTCTGAACAGTGTCTCTACAACCTCGCCGACCGCATGGTCGAAATGGAAGTGCTCCCGGCGAGCGTGAAATACGGGCTGGGCGTGATCCCCTGGTCGCCGCTGGCGGGCGGGCTGCTCGGCGGCGTGCTGCGGAAGATCGAAGCGGGCCGCCGCGCCAGCGACAACCTGCAGAAGCGGATCGACAGGGTACGCCCACAGGTCGAGGCCTACGAGGCGTTCTGCAAGGAGATGGGCGAGGACCCGGCGAGCGTCGCGCTCGCGTGGCTGCTCCACCAGCCCGCCGTCACCGCGCCCATCATCGGCCCGCGCACGATGGACCAGCTCACCGGCGCGATGCGCGCGCTCGAAATCACGCTCGACGCCGACGCGCTCAAGAAGCTCGACGACATCTGGCCCGGCTACAAGACCGCGCCGGAGCACTTCGCCTGGTAGGCGGAGGCGCACACGCACAAGAGGAGGCAAACGCATGGACTACGTCAACCTAGGACGCACCGGCCTGAAGGTCAGCCCGCTGTGCCTGGGCACGATGAACTTCGGCCCGCAGACCTCGGAGCCGGACAGCTTCGCCATCATGGACAAGGCGCTCGACCTCGGCGTCAACTTCTTCGACACGGCCAACCGCTACGGTAAGTGGGGCGAGAAGGGCTATTTCGGCCATACTGAGGAGATCATCGGGCGCTGGTTCGCGCAGGGCGGCGGTCGGCGCGAGCAGGTCGTTCTCGCCACCAAGGTCTACGGCAAGATGGGCGACGGCCCCAACGACGGCGGCCTCTCGGCGCGCCACCTCCGCCAGGCGTGCGAAGCCAGCCTGAAGCGCCTGCAGACCGACTACATCGACCTGTACCAGATGCACCACGTGGATCGCAGCGTGCCCTGGGAGGAGATCTGGCAGGCGATGGAGCAACTCGTCCGCGAGGGCAAGGTGCTCTACGTCGGCAGCAGCAACTTCGCCGGCTGGCACATCGCCCAGGCCAACGAGGCCGCCCAGCGGCGCAACTTCATGGGCCTGGTCTCCGAACAGTGCCTCTACAACCTTGCCGACCGCATGGTCGAGATGGACGTGCTGCCCGCGGCCCAGGCGTATGGCGTCGGGGTGATCCCGTGGTCGCCGCTGGCGGGCGGGCTGCTCGGCGGCGTGCTGCGGAAGATCGAAGAAGGCCGCCGCGCAAGCGAGGGCACGCAGGAGCGGGTCGAGAAGGTCCGCCCGCAGGTCGAGGCCTACGAGGCGTTCTGCAAGGCGATGGGCGAGGACCCGGCGAGCGTCGCGCTCGCGTGGCTGCTGCACCAACCCGCCGTCACCGCGCCCATCATCGGCCCGCGCACGATGGACCAGCTCACTGGCGCGATGCGCGCGCTCGAAATCAACCTCGACACCGACGCGCTGAGGAAGCTCGACGAGATCTGGCCCGGCTACAAGACCGCGCCAGAGCACTTCGCCTGGTAGGCTCCCACAGCGCAGGCGTGGACGGCGGCACGGCTGCGGTCCTGAACCGGGGGGCGGAAGGGGCGCGAGACGCGGTGCGCGCCCCTTCCCCTTGGTGCCGGCGCGCGGCACAGCGTGTCGGGATGCCTGCAACCCGCGCGCCTGACGTGCGTACACACCTGTAGTAGCGACCAGGACAGACGCCCAAGGATGCTGCATGAACAGGCAGGCTCTCATATTCATCGGACTCATTGCGCTGGCGCTCTGGCTGCTGGTGATGTGCAGCCCTGAGCCGCCCGCGCCTGCCACCGCGCCCACAGCCACGCCCCACCCTGCCGCCCTGGCCCACCGACCCGCCGACCACGCCCGGCTACCACGAGACGACGCTGCAGATGCTCCCCGCCCGGTCGATTGTCCACTTTTCCATCCCCTTCATGGGCGCGGCGGTGACGGGCACGCTGGGCGTCAAAGAGGGAACGGTCAGCCTCATTGAGAGCGAGGTCGGGTCGCACGTCATCGTCGAGATGCTCATCGACATGGCGTCGATCCAGACGGGGAGCCGCGCGCTGGACGGCATCCTGCGGGGCATCCTGCAGGTCGAGGCGATCCCGAACGCGCTGTTCGTCGGCGAGGCGCTCAACGCCGTGCCGGGGCTTTACCCCAGGGGCGTCACCGTGTATGTGGCGCTGCCGGCGGAGCTGCACATCGCCGATGAGGTGGTGCGCAAGGTCGTGGACACCGAGGCGCTGCTTCAGGGCCGGCGGATGCACGTGGTGGCGGACTTCACCGTCCCGCTGCTGGAGGCGGGCATCACGCCGCCGCCGCTGGTGGGCGACAGCATTGCGTTCCGGGTGGAGGTCCTCACCCGCTAGCGCGCCGCGCTGCGCGTCAGTCCTGGGCCGCCTTCAACGCCTCAAGCCGCGCGTCGAGGAGTTCCTGCACCATCTGCGGGTTGGCCTTGCCGCGCATCTGGCGCATGACCTGGCCCATCAGCCAGCGGGCGATGGTGTCTTTCCCGCTGAGGTACTGCGCCACCTCGTCGGGGTGGCGCGCGAGCACGTCATCCACCGCCTGCGCCAGCGCGTCCGCGTCGCTGACCTGGCCCAGCCCACGCGCCCGCACCACAGCCTCCGGGTCGCCGCCCTCCGCAAAGAGGATCGACAGCACAGCCTTCGCCGTGTTGGAGGTCACCACACCCCGGTCGACCATGCCGATGAGCTTCACCAGCGCCTCCGGCGTCACCTTCACGTCGCCGATGGCCTCGCGCTCGATGCCGGCCTGGTTCATGGCGCGGAAAAGCTCGCCGGTGATCCAGTTCGCCAACGCTTTCGGCTCGCCGTCGGCGGCCAGCGCCCGCTCGAAGTAGTCCGCGACCGCGCGGTCGGCCACGAGCACGCCCGCGTCGTAACGGCTCAGGCCCAGGGCTTCGAAGCGCACGCGCTTGGCGTCTGGCAGTTCGGGGAGGTGGCGCGCAGCCGCGCGACCCGTTCCCGGTCGATGACCAGCGGCGGCAGGTCTGGCTCCGGGAAGTAACGGTAGTCCTCGGCGCTCTCCTTGCTGCGCTGCACCACAGTGCGGTTGTGCGCCTCGTCCCAGCCCAGGTTCTCCTGCACCACGAAGCCGCCGCTCTCGTACATCCTGATCTGCCGCGCGATCTCGTAGGCGGTCGCCAGGCGCAGCACCCGGATGCTGTTGAGGTTCTTGATCTCCGTGCGCGTGCGCAGTTCGCTGGACCCCCTGGGCCGCACGCTGATGTTCGGCTCGAAGCGGAGCACGCCCTTGGACATGTCGCCGGTGTTGACGCCGAGATACACCAGGATCGCGCGCAGCTTGCGCGCGAAGGCCTCCACCTCCTCGGCGGCGTGCAGTTCCGGCTCGGTGACGATCTCCAGCAGCGGCACGCCGGCGCGGTTGAGGTCGATCAGGCTGTAGCCCTCCATGTGGGTGGACTTGCCCGTGTCTTCCTCCAGGTGGGCGCGCCGGATGCCGATACGCCGCGTCGCGTCGTCGGCCTCGATCTCAACCCAGCCGTTCACGGCGAGCGGCTGCTCGTACTGGCTGATCTGGTAGCCTTTGGGCAGGTCGGGGTAGAAGTAGCTCTTGCGCGCGAAGACGTTCGTCGGCGCGATCTCGCAGTTGAGCGCCACCCCCACCATGATGCCGAAATCCACCGCCTGCCGGTTGATGACCGGCAGCACGCCGGGCATCGCGGTGCACACCGGGCAGACGTGCGTGTTCGGCGCGGCGACGGTGGTATCGACCACGGCGCAGCCGCAGAACATCTTGCTTTTGGTCATGAGTTCGGCGTGAATCTCAAGGCCGATGACGGCTTCGTATTCGGTCATGGTCGCACTGTCCCGCGGCGGCAATGGCTTCGGCCCGGCGCAACGCGGTGAGGATAGCGCAGCGGCAGGGTTTGGTCAACGCAGTTAGGGCGCTGCCGCAGGGCTTTCCGGTTCCTATCTACCTCACCCCCCACCGCGCTCGCCGCGCGGCTTCCCCTCTCCATTTGATGGAGAGGGGGGCCAGGGGGGTGAGGTAAACATAACGCGCAATTACCCCCATCGCTTCATGAGAACCGGAAAACCCTACCGTATACGAAAAAGCCTGGGGACGCCCCAGGCCTTTTACCGGGTATCGGTTGACCTTCTGGTTCCCGCGACTGATGCGGGTTGAACAATTGCACAGGCGATGCTCTCTTGACCGCCCAGTAGAGGCACAGCGTGCTGTCCCCTATCCACCGCCAATCTGGCGGCAGGGGCGACCCGCCGGGTCGCCCCTACGACCTCTACATCGCAAGGTTTGTGATAGGCGCATAGCCATGCTGTGACTCTGCGAGGAGATTGCCTAGAAAATTTATCAAAATGCAAAAGTCGCGGGCAAATTCGTATTCCTATCGGTCAAGCGCCGGCGCTACTCGCCCACCTTCCATACGTCGTGGACCTTGCCGATCAGGTCCGCGCCCGGCGTGAGGGTCTTCTTGCCCGGTTCCCAATCGGGCGGCATCACCTGGCCGGTCTCGCGCGATTCCTGGTAGGCCTTGATCTCGCGTAACGTCTCATCGACGCTGCGCCCCACGTCTGCGTTGAGCACCTGCATCGCCTGGACCACGCCGTCCGGGTCGATGAGGAACGTGCCGCGCAGGTTGACGCGCTCTACCTCGTCGAAGACGTTGTACATCATGCCGATTGGGCCGCCCAGGTCGGAGAGCATGGGGTACGGGATGCCGCCGTCGCGCTCGACCATGTACGCCAGCTCGGCGTCGTGCCACGCCTGGTGCGCGTACACCGTGTCGATGCTGATGGCGAGCACTTCGGTGTTCAGCGCCTCGAATTCGTCGTAGCGCTGCGCGATGCTTGCCAGCTCGCAGGGGCAGACGAACGTGAAGTCGGCGGGGTAGAAAACCAGCACGACCCACTTACCCCGGTAGTCAGCCAGGCTGACGGTCTTGACCTCACCCTGGTGGAACGCCTTGGTTGTGAACTCTGGCGCTGGCGCGCCCGTCCGCGCGATCATCGGTTACCTTGCCTTTGTTAAAGCGCCGACCAACAAAGGGTGTCAAAACGCCCTCTGTGCACGCCTTATATAATCAATGTCCCGCCCTTTGTCAACCCTTTGGACGGCGCAGATAGCATGACAAAGTTCGGCGAGGCAGTGCAGATTGGAAACACGAAGTCACGAAAGGGCCGGCGCGTCCACCTGGCCGTCGGCGATGAGCCACGCCAGCGCCTCGCGCACGGCCTCCAGCGAGGTATAGCGCGGTTCGTAGCCGAGCAGCCGGCGCGCTTTGTCGATGCTGGCGCACGGGCTGTGCGCGATGTGGTCATAGGTCGCCTGCGCTTCGACAGGGGCGACCGTCTCCTTCCACGCCGCCCAGGGCAGGTATTCGAGGTTCGCCTCGCGGCCAAACCAGCCCGCGACCGCCTCGGCGTAGCCGCGCAGCGTCAGCGCCGCCGGAGAGACGACGTGGAAGCTCTCGCCGACCGCCTGGCTCCAGTAGGCAATCGCGTGCTCGAAGGCCTGCGCCACGTCGTCGGCGTGGACGTGGTGCACCGTCGCCAGGCCCCAGTCGGGCAGCGTCAGCGCCTCGCCCCGCGCCAGCTTCGCGAAGACTTCGATGTTGAAGTGCCCGGCGGGGCTGAGCGGTGGCCACCCCGGCCCGACGATGTGGCCCGGATGGAGCACCGTCGCCGGGAAGCCGTTGCGCCGCGCCTCTTCGCGCAGGTACGCCTCGATGGCGGCCTTCTTGATGCCGTACTCCCCAAAGGGGCGGCGCGGCATGTCTTCGGTCATGGGCGCCACCTCGGTGTGCCCATAGACCCAGATCGTGCCGCAGTGCAGGAAGTGGCTCACGTGGCCGCGCAGCGCCTCGACCAGGGCGCGGGCGCTGCCCGGCTCGAAGCAGATCAGGTCGATGACGACATCGCCTTCCAGCGCGCGCACCATCCCGCCGAACGTGTGCGACTGTTCCTCACGCGCGCGGTCGATCTCGACCATCTGCACGCGCGCCCACGCCGGCCCGGCCTGATAGGGCCGCCGCTGGCCCCGGCTGACGACGATGACCTCATACCCCTTTGAGACCAGACGCGGTACCAGGTAGGTGCCGATGTGACCCGTGCCGCCGATGATGACAACGCGCATGACCGCCTCCCTGCCTCGATGTCGTGTGGTGGCGACCATCATACCACGCGCGCGCCGCCGCGCGCCAACCCTTGACAGAGCCGCACGGTTTGTTACCATTTTTGTCCAATTAACCTCACGCATGGTCGCGCTATCCCGCCCGACAGAACAGACCGGCCCGCTGTGGCGGGCCAAGGAGGCCTGAGCCATGGCCGAGCAACCAGAGAGGGCCGCGCCGCCCGCCCTGCGCCGCGCCACCCAGGCGGTGCATGGGGGCGTCGCCCGCCATGCGGCGCGCAATGCGGCGCGCCAGGACGCACCGCTCATCACGCCCGTCTACCAGACCGCGACCTACACCTTCGCCGACACCGCCGACGTGCGCGCGTTCAGCGCGGCGCGTCGCCAGGGCGCGACCGACCGCGAGCAGTATGCGCGCTTCGGCAACCCGACCGTCAAGGCCGTGGAACGCAAGCTCGCCGTCCTCGAAGGCGGCGACGAAGCGATCCTCTACAGTTCCGGGATGGCGGCGATCACGTCGGTGCTGCTCTCCAGCCTCCCCACCGGCGCGCACATCATCATGACCGACGATTGCTACCGGCACACGCGCGAGTTCTGCCTGACGTTCTTGCGCCGCCTGGGGATTGAGACGACGGTCGCGCCGATGGGCGATTATGACGCCATCGAGGCGGCGATCCGCCCGCGCAAGACGCGCTTCATCCTCTCCGAAAGCCCGACCAACCCGTTCCTCCGCGTGGCCGACCTGGAACGGCTCGCCGACATCGGCCGGCGGCGTGGCGTCCGCACGCTGATCGACAGCACGTTCGCCACGCCGGTCAACCAGCGCCCGCTGGAATGGGGCATCGACCTCGTGGTGCACAGCGCGACAAAGTACCTGGGCGGGCACAACGACCTGCTGGCCGGCGTGGTGGTCGGGCGCGGCGCGTTCATGGCGGCGCTGCGCGAGGCGCGCGTGGTCCTGGGCAGCGTGGCCGACCCGCACAACGCCTACCTGCTTGAGCGCGGCCTGAAGACGCTCGCGCTGCGCGTGCGCCAGCAGAACGCCACCGCCCAGGCCGTCGCGGAATACCTGGACGCGCACCCGAAGGTCGCGCGCGTGTGGTACCCCGGCCTGACCAGCCACCCGGATCACGCCGTCGCCAGGGCGCAGATGGAGGGTTTCGGCGGGGTGGTGAGTTTCGAGGTTGCGGGGACGCTGGAGGCCACCAGCCGCTTCATCGACGCGCTGCGCATCCCGTACATTGCCTCCAGCCTGGGCGGGGTCGAGAGCCTGATCGAGCAGTCGGCGCTGCTGGCCTATCACGACAAGTCGCCGGAGGAGCGCGCCGCGCTGGGCATCAAGGACAGCCTGGTGCGGTTCGCGGTCGGCATCGAGGACGCGCAGGACCTCCTCGACGACCTGGAGCAGGCGCTGCGCGTGGTCTAAGGCCGGCGCGACGCCGGACCGGGCGGACAGGCAAAGGAGACTTCCAGCGCCTGTAGGGGCAAGGCGTGCCTTGCTCCTACTGATGCGACCCGACTCGGCGCGGAGTTTCTGCCTGAAGCGCGGGGGTTCCGATGGCGGGGGGCCGCCCTACACTTCGATCTGCAGGATGACGTAGGCGTAGTTCCCGGCGCCGCCGTTGGCGATGATCTTCCATCCCTGGCTCAGCAGGCGCGAGAGTTCCTTCTCGGCCTGCTCGATGAAGTCGGTCTTCGTGAGCTGAAAGCGGACGACCTTGACGTTCTTGACGCGGCGCTCCTGTGACATTTGTCCTCCTACATTGGCGGGCGCAGCTATGCGCGCCCGTTCCCCCCGCCTCTCAGGTAGGGCACGGTCTGCGGGCCTTCGGGCATCACGCAGAGGCGCGCGTCGCGCCCGTACCTGTCGCGCAGCCTCTCGACCGTGGCGGCGATGTCGGTGCATGGCTCTAGCAGCGCCTCGGTGATCTGCTGCGGCGTCAGGTGGCCGGAGTACACATGCACCTCGGCCCTCAACTGCACCCCGCGCCTGGACGTGCGCCTCCCACTGGTCCTGGCGCGGTTCGTCGTAGGCGTATATCCTGTCCAGCAGGTCACGCGGGTCTTTCGCCTCGCGGAGCAGCGCGCCGTACAGCCCATGATCGGGGATGCCGTCCCAGCACTCCGACGCGATGATGATCGCGCCGCCCGCGCGCACCGCCTCGCACGCGGCGCTCATCCCCTTCACCGTCTGGTACAGGTTCAGGTCGAGCGGGTAGCCGGAGTTGGTCCCGATCACGATGTCGAACGGCGCGTCGATGGGTGCCATCGCCGTCTGGCGCGCGAACGCGGTCCCGGCCTGGTGCGCGGCGTCGAGCGCGCCCGCGAAGACACCGGTGATGGCCTTGTCGCGGTTGAGGGTGACGTTGACGATGAAGGCGGGGTCGGTCTTCAGCGCGACCTCGCGCGCCTCCTCCCAGATGGGGTTGCCCCACGTGACGCCCCAGGTGGCCCTGGCGTTGCCGATCATGTTGGCATCGTGGTTGCCGAGCACGGTGCGCTGGCCGGCCATGCCCGGCATGACGGCCTTGCCGCCGCCGGAGAACCCCGCGAAGAAGTGCGGCTCAATGAAGCCGGTGAGGATTTTGACATCGGCTTCCATGTAGGCGCGGTTGAGCCAGACCTCATGGCCCCACGAACTCGCGCCCAGGTAGACCTGCGTGTCGGGGTCGAAGGCGTTGTTCTGTACGATGCGGTAGCGGTCGACAACCGCGTCGCCGAGCATCCGGCGCAGTTCGGCGTCGGTATTCGGGCGGTGCGTGCCGAGCGCGTTGCAGAGGACGATGTCTTGCGGCGGCACGTGGCTGATCGCCTCCAGCACCGCCGGCAGGATGAGGTGGTTGGGCGCGGGGCGCGTGATGTCGCTGAACACGATGGCGACCGTGTCGCTGGGCGAGACGAGTTCGCGCAGCGGCGGCGCGCCGAGCGGCGACGCGATGGCGTCACGCAGGGCGGCCTCCGGGTCGGGCAGGGCGGGCACAAACGCCGGCGCAACGACGGTCACGTCGGCGTCGTCAGGAAGCGTAAGGTCCAGCCCTTGCTTGCCGTAGGCGAGCCTGATCTTCATTCCAGCCGTCTCCGGGGTCTCTTGCGTCGTATTGTACGCCGCGCGCGGGAAGCGCAACAGGCGCGGCGGCCCGCAGCCTATCCGAAGAGCAATTCGCTCACAAACTGCGCGGCGATGTTCACCACCGGTGCAATCAGCAGCGCCGTCGCAATGATGACGGCGGCCAGGGTAATGGCGACGCCCATGTTGCCCTTCTTGATCTCCGCGAACTCGTCCAGGCTGCCGGTCATGCGGTCGTAAAGGGCGATCCCGGTCAACACACCGACCAGGCCGGCCACGAAGCCAATCGCGAAGCGGATCAACAACTCGACCAGTGCGTAGAGCGGGTAGAGGCCGGGCTGGAGGTCTTCGGGCACGCCGGGCGCGCGCAGGCTGCTCTGCAGGATGATGGCAAGCGCGATCACAAGCGCGCCGAGCGTGACGCCCACCGCTGCGTTGCCCGCACGCAGCTCGGCCCATTCGTCTATGTCGCCCGTCGCGCGGTCAAACAGGAAGATGCCCGTGTAGGCCGAAATCGCCGCGAGCAGGATGGCGATTATGAACTTGGCGATGAGGACGAACACCATTTCCATGTTGCCTATCTCCAGATGCGCGACACCGGGTTTGTCACTCTACTTTACCACCGTCGCGGTTTTTTCGCATAGGGCGTCGGCAGGGGCGGGGGAGCAGGCCGTTGTGCGCCAGCGCCCGCGCGCAAGCGCCGCTGTAATATCGCGATAACGATCTATCGCAACACCGCACGACATTGCTTGACAAAGCCTCCCACCCTTTGTATCCTTCAGCATAGAAGAAGTGCGTCGAGCGGTTCCCTGGTTCGTTGACGCCCATTGGGCGATGATCCAGCCTCGGATACGTGTCCCTGTCGAGGGAGAGCGCGACCTTCGGATGCCCTCTTTCCTTTCAACTGCCACCTACGAGCCGCCCCTCAACAGGAATCTTCTCTTCCAGTTGCAGATGCCACGCGCACGCATGACAGAATGCGACTCTTGTACAAAGCCCTGGAAGTCTTGGAAAGGAGGCCAGACATCCCAATTAAGACCCGCTTTTCTCAGCGAATCTCATTACTCGCTTAACAGGCATGGAGGAGAATGCGCAATGACCAAAAAGCTACTGGCGATTCTGGTAGTTGCACTCCTGGCGATCTCGCTCGTACCGGCGACCGGCCAGGAAGACAAGCCCAAGATCGGGTTCCTGCCCGGCGTCGTGGACCCCTTCTACCAGGTGATGGAGTTGGGCGTCAACCAGGCGGTGGCGGACTTCGACCTCGAAGTCATCACCCAGTATCCGCCTTCGTGGAACGTCTCTGAGCAGACCCCGATCCCTGACGCCTATGTCGCGCGCGGCGACCTCGATTACATCATCACCGCCCCGGTGGACAAAGACCAGATGATCGCGCCGCTCCAGGCCGCGGTGGACGCCGGCATCAAGGTCATCACGGTCGATACCTTCTTGGGCGATGGCGACTACATCGACGGCCCGGTGACGTTCCCGCTTTCCTACATCGGCTCGGACAACGTTGAAGGCGGGCGCATCGCGGGGCGCGCCCTGGCCGATGTGTTGGGCGGCGAAGGCACGGTGTACGTCCAGAACACCAATGTCGGCGTGAGCACCACTGAGCAGCGCGGCGAGGGCTTCATTGAGGCCATCTCCGAGTTCCCCGGCATGGAACTGGTCGGCATGGACTACAACCTGGACGACGCCAACAGGGCGGCTGAGCAGACCTCGGCCACGCTCCAGCGCGTGCCCGACCTGGGCGGCATCTTCGGCGTGAACGTCTTCAGCGCGCAGGGCGCGGGCAACGCCGTCATCGCTGCCGGCCTCGGCGGCACGGTGCAGGTCGTGGCCTTCGATGCGACCCAGTTCGCCATCGAAATGCTGCGCAACGGCGACGTCACCCTGGTGATCGCGCAGAAGCCCTTCGACATGGGCTACATGGCTGTGGAGTTCGCCATGGCCGACTGGCGCGGTGTCACCAGCCTGCCTCGTCGCGTCCCGACGGGCTACGCGGTCATCACCGCTGAGAACGTGGACGATCCTGAGGTCGCGCGCTTCATCTACCAGGTTCCGTGACCTGAGCAGACTGCCATAAACGGGATGGGGACGCTCTTTGGGGCGTCCCCATCCGGCGCCAACCCGGTATGCGCGCTGTGCGCCCTGGCAGGTTTGTTCCCATAACCGCAAGGAGTCACATCGATGGCAGTTGACAGCCAGAGGGAAGCTGCTTTGCAGCCTGTCGCCCCAAAGCGGCTCACCGGCATGCAGCAATTTGTCCTCACGGTGAGCCGGGTGTGGGGCTGGGTCTTTCTGTTTTTGTTGATCGTGTTCTTCTCCATCACCGGTACCGGTTTTCTCTCCCTGCGCAATTCACAGAACATTCTCGTCGCCATTGTTCCGGTCTTGTTGTTGGGCCTGGGCCAGACCTTCATCATCATCGCCGGCGGGATCGACCTCTCGGTCAACTACGTGATGGGGCTGGCGTCGGTGGTGATGGCGCTGGTCATCCGCGATCTGGTCGCCAACGGCGTCGATGAGACCCTTGCCATCCTCGTTGGCATGGCGCTCGGCATCGTCGCGGCGCTCATCCCCGGCCTGCTCAACGGCTTAATTGTCGCCAAGCTGCGCGTGACGCCGTTCATCGTCACGCTGGGGATGGCGTTTGTCGCGCGCGGCGTGGGCTACCTGCTCTCCGACGGCAACGTTGTCGGCGGGCAGCCGCCTGGGGTGCGCCTGTTCGGCAATGAGGCGCTCCTTTACTACATCCCCGGCGATGGCGGCGGCCTCTACTTCCTCCAGCGACCCGAAGCCGCGGGCGAGCAGCTCCGCGTGCTGGAGCGCATCTTCCCCTGGCCGGTCGTGGTGTTGGCGATTGTGGTTGGGTTTGGGATCTTTCTCCTGAGCAAGACGCAGTTCGGGCGGCATACCTACGCCATCGGCGGCAACCGCGAGGCGGCGAGCCGCGCCGGTATTCTCGTGGACCGGCACACGATCCTGCTCTTCGTGATGTCGGGGTTCACCGCCGGCCTTGCGGGGGTTCTGCACACCGCGCGCTTCAACGGTGGCTCGGCCATCGCCGGGGAGGCGCAGCTCATGCCCTCCATCGCGGCGGTCATCATCGGCGGCGTGAGCATGTTTGGCGGCGTGGGCACCATCTGGGGCACGATAATCGGCGCGCTCATCATGGCGGTGTTGCAGACCGGGCTGGTCATGCTCGGCGTCGAGTCGTTCTGGCAGTGGATTGTGGTCGGAATCGTCGTCATTGTTGCGGTGCTGATCGACCAGGGCCGCGACCTCATCAAGGGTCGCGCCGAAGCACAGCTTTCGGAGTAGGTGCGCAATGGTTGCAGAAACTACACAAGAACGCCAGCCCATGCTCTCGGTCAGGGGGATCGTCAAGCGCTTCGGCGGCCTGACGGCGGTCAACAAGGTGGACCTTGACGTCTACCCCGGCGAGGTTGTGGGGCTGGTCGGCGACAACGGTGCGGGCAAGTCCACGCTGATTAAGTGCGTCTCCGGGGTGCACCAGGCCGACGAAGGCGAGATTTTCTTCGGCGGCGCGCGCGTGCATATCGCGCACCCGTCAGCGGCGCGCGAGATGGGCATCGAGACCATCTACCAGGACCTGGCGCTGGCCGGCAACTTGCACGTGGGCGCGAACATCTTCCTGGGCCGCGAGGTCAAGAAGGAATACCTCGGCGGCGTGGTGAAGGTCCTGGACGAGACGCACATGCTCACCGAATCGGAGAAGGTCCTGGATTCGCTGGACATCCACATCCCCTCGCTGACACAGGAGATCAACAACCTGTCCGGCGGGCAGCGGCAAGCCGTCGCGATTGCGCGCGCGCTGTACTGGGATGCGCGGCTGATGATTATGGACGAGCCGACCAACAACCTCGGCGTGGTCGAGCAGCGCAAGGTGCTTTCGCTCATCCGCACGCTGCGCGACAGGCAGGTGCCGGTGATTCTTATCAGCCACTCGATTCACGACGTGTTCGCCGTTTCCGACCGCATCGTGGTGCTGCGCCGGGGGCGCAAGGTCACGGAGAAAGTCGCCAGCGAGACGAACAGCGAAGAGGTCGTGCAGTACATCGTGGGCGCGCGCGACGACACGCGCGAAGAAATCCCGGCCAACTGAGCCGATAGGGGTTGGAAAGATGACACAGACACTCACCCCAGGGCGATGGCGCGGGCTGAAGACGACCAGCACCGACCAGAACGTCTTCGCCATCCTCGCCTTCGACCAGCGCGACAGCTACCGCAAGATGTTGCCCGCCGACACACCCTATGAGGCGGCGGTGCAGATCAAGCGCGAGGTGGTGACCGCGCTCTCGCAGATCACGAGCGCAGTGCTCCTCGACCCGACCTACGGGCTGGAGCCGGCGCTGCACGTGGCGGGGCGCTGTGGCCTGCTCATGGCGCTCGAAGAGAGCGGCTATACCGGCGATTCGACCTACCGCCGCATGGCGTTCGACGCCGACTGGACGGTGGGCAAGATCAGGCGCATGGGCGCGTCGGCGGTGAAGCTGCTCGTTTACTACCATCCGGAGGCCGGCGCGCTCACCGAGGAGATCGAGGCGCTGATCGCCGACATCTGCGCCACGTGCCACGCCTACGACCTGCCGCTGTTCGTCGAGCCGGTATCCTACAGCCTCGACGCCGGCACACCGAAAGCGAGCGTGGCCTTTGCCGAGACGCGGCCTGGCGTCGTGCGCGAGACGGCGCGGCGGCTGTCCCGGCTCGGCATGGATGTGCTCAAGATGGAATTCCCGGTAGATGCCGCCTTCGACGACGACGCGAACCGGTGGGCGGCGGCCTGCGCGGCGGTGAGCGAGGCGAGCGCCGTCCCGTGGGTGCTGCTGAGCGCGGGCGTCGATTTTGCGACGTTCGAGCGCCAGGCGCGCGCCGCGTGCAAGGCCGGCGCGAGCGGCTTCCTGGCGGGGCGCGCAATCTGGAAGGAGATCGTGCCGCTCGCGCCGGACGAGCGGCAGCGGTTCCTCACCGAGGTCGCCATCCCGCGCACCGAGACGCTGTGCGCAATCGCCGGCAGCCTGGCCCGCCCGTGGACCGACTTCTACGCGTCGCCGCCGGCCTCGGAGGACTGGTTCCGGTCGTATGCCGGGATCACCGCCCCCTGAGCCTGGGCGGGCGATTTAGGGCGCAAACTGAAAGCGCAACCGGCCTCCGGTTGCGCTTTTGCGTTTGAAATGTAGTCCATGTCGCGGGGCGACGCCTCATTCGGTAGCTCCAGGGGACCATGGCTGCAATCTTACACGTCCAGGTTGCGCACGCTCTTGGCGTGGGTCTGGATGAAGCGCCGGCGCGGCGGCACGCTGCTGCCCATCAGCATGTCGAAGGTGCGGTCGGCCTCGGCGGCGTCTTCCACCGTCACCTGCAGCAGCGTCCGGTTGGCCGGGTTCATGGTCGTCTCCCAAAGCTGGTCGGGGTTCATCTCGCCCAGGCCCTTGTAGCGCTGGATGGTGACGCGCCCCGGCTCCGGGAAGCTCTTCAACGCCTCGGCCAGCGCCTGTTCAGCGACCTCGGTCGAACCGTAGACGTACTGCTTCTGGTTGCGGTGCTGGAGCAGGTAGAGCGGCGGCTGCGCGATATAGAGGTGCCCGGCCTCGATGAGAGGCGTCATGTAGCGGAAGAAGAACGTCAGCAGCAGGGTGCGGATGTGCGCGCCGTCCACGTCCGCGTCGGTCATGATGATGACGCGGCCATAGCGCAGGTTGTCCAGGTTGAAGTCGTCGCCGACGCCCACCCCCAGGGCCGAGATCAGCGCCTTGACCTCGTTGTTGTCCAGGATGCGGTTGAGGCGGGCGCGCTCGGTGTTGAGGATTTTGCCGCGCAGCGGCAGGATCGCCTGGAAGTGGCGGTCGCGGCCCAGCTTGGCGCTGCCGCCGGCCGAGTCGCCCTCGACGATGTAAAGCTCGCTGCGGTCCGGGTCGCGCTCGGCGCAGTCGGCCAGCTTGCCCGGCAGCGTGGTGCTCTCCAGCAGGCTGGAGGCGCGCACCAGGTCGCGCGCCTTGCGGGCGGCATCGCGGGCGCGCTTGGAGGTCATACACTTGTCGATGATCTTGCGCGCCTCGCGCGGGTTCACGTCCAGGAACTCCTGGAAGCCCTCACTCGTCACCTGCGTCACGGCGTTCTGCACGTCCACGTTCATGAGCTTGACCTTGGTCTGGCTCTCGAACTGTGGATCGGGGTGCTTGACGCTGACGATGGCGGTCAGGCCCTCGCGCGTGTCCTCGCCGGAGAAGTTGGCGTCCTTGTCCTTGAGGATGCCCGCCTTGCGCCCGTAGTCGTTGATCGAGCGCGTGATCGCCGTGCGCACGCCGGTGAGGTGCGTGCCGCCGTCGGTGGTGTTGATCGTGTTGGCGAAGGCCAGCTCGGTCGTCGTGGTCGCGTCGGTGAACTGGAAGCCAACCTCCACGCCGATGCGGTACTCGTTCTTCCCGCCCTCGTTGAAGACGACCTCGCGCTCGGCGTACACGACGTCATGGAGCGGCACGCGGTTGCGGTTGAGGTAGCGCACGAACGAGCGCACGCCGCCCTCGAAGTAGAACGTCATCGCGCGCGGAAACGGCTGGGCGCGCTCGTCCACGAGGCGGATGGTCACGCCGCGCGTGACGAACGCCATCTCGCGGAAGCGTTGCAGCAGGGTCTGGTAGCTGAACTCGGTCTCCTGCATGATCGTGTCGTCAGGCAGGAACGTGGTGCGCGTGCCGGTTGGCTCGCCCTTTTGCAGCTTGCGCACCTTTTTCACGGGCGAGACGGGCCGGCCGATCTCGTAACGTTGCTCCCAGAGATCGCCGTCGCGCCGCACGTGGACCACCATCCCCTTCGAGAGCGCGTTCACCGCGCTGACGCCCACGCCGTGCAGGCCGCCCGAAATCTTGTAACCCGACCGGTCGAACTTGCCGCCGGCGTGAAGCGTGGTCATGACCAGCTCCAGGGTGGAGACTTTCTCCTCCGGGTGGATGCCGACCGGGATGCCCGCGCCGTTGTCATCCACCGTGACCGCGCCGTTGGCGTGCAGCGTCACCGTGACCTCATCGCAGCGCCCGGCGAGCGCTTCGTCGATGGAGTTGTCCACGACCTCGTAGACCAGGTGGTGCAGCGCCCGCAAGTCGGTGCCGCCGACGTACATGCCGGGCCGCAGGCGCACCGGCTCCAGGCCCTTGAGCGCGTGAATCGAACTCTCGTCGTATCGGGTTTGTTGCTCAACCTTCTCTGCCACGCTGTCCTCCAGCACTCGAAATCTGTTTGCTTGCCGCCAGATACGCAAAAAACTCCTGATAATGGCGGTACCGGTCTTGATAATACACGAACGTCGCCACGAACAGCGCCGTCGCCACGAAGGCGTGCGCCGCCAGCCCGACGACCATCAGCCACGAGTCGGGCGTGACCAGGTGGAAAATCTCGCTCGTCCCAAGATACACCAGCCCGATCACCAACAGGAGCATGATCGTGCTCGCGACGTTCAACTGCACCACGCGCGCGCTCTCGCCAATCGCGGTGAAGAGGCTCCGGTCCTTGAGCAACATCGTGTGCGCCGCGAAGAGCAGGAACACGATGGTCCACAGGCCCACGCTCAGCCCCACCGTGAGCACCACGAACGCCAGCAGCGGGCTGACCATCCCCAGGAACGAGGCCAGGCACAGGAACGGCGTCGCCACCACGAGCAGCGACGAGAGCATGATCAGCGCCAGCCCCGACAGGTTCGCCCAGTGGCGCGGCAGGAGGCGCAGCAGCGCCCGCCCGTGCAGCGCGCCGTGGCGCACCTGGTTCGCCATCATGCCGAGGTACGCCGCGCCGATGAGCAGGCCCACCAGCGCCAGCGCCACCATCGCCAGCAGCGCGACCCAAATGCTGCCCAGCTCCCACACCGCCGGCGTGACGCCCTCCGGCGTGACCTCTGGGGCGAGACGCCCGATCAGGCTCGGCACGCCCAACGGCGCCGTGATCAGCATCGAGAGCGCGTTGAAGTGCGCCGCCACGTATTCCAGCGTGCCCTCGATGTCGCCGAGCGCCTGGGCGACGGCGGGCGTCTGCGGGTTCGGCGCGCCCATCGCGGACACCAGCCCCTCGACCGCGGGTGCGGCGAACGTGCGGATCGACAGGCGCGGCCCGATCCACAGCAGGAGGTCGAGGAGCAACGGCGGGAGGAGCAGCAAGGGCTGGCCCGCCAGGGTTTCGAAACCCATCCGCAGCGAGTCGATCACGCCGGTCGGGGTTCGGCAGGTGTGCGCGCATGGCACCCGGTGAGCCTCTGGCGCACCGCGTATGCGGCGCGATGCAAACGACGCCTCTAATTATATCTTAGCACGTCTGTTCGAGCAAATTCCGGGCGGCCCCGGCGGTCGGGTTGCGTTGCGTGGGTCGGCGGAGATTAACCACGGATAACGCGGATAACACGAGTAATAAGCTGTTCGCCTTTTGGTTCCCGCGACTGAAGTCGCGGGCTAATTCGTATTCTTGCGGACCTTCTTCTGCGATTAACCGACGACTTTAGTCGTCGGATTACGATAAACACACCACAGCACGACACTGAACGGACAAGGTGAACAGATACCCTCCGGCGCTGTTTTGTTTGTCCCCGAAAGCTCAGGCTTTCGGGCAGCTACCGAAGTGCGACGCTTTTGAATTGGCGTTATTCGCGGTTCCATTACTCCTCCACCTCACCGGTAGCGGGATGCCCGCCGGATCGTGACGGGCGTTCGAATTCCACCCCCCCACGCGCAGATTTGGGCGCGCCCGGCGGTGCGCTATAATCGCCCCATGGTCGAAGCCGAGGGACTCGTCAAGCGCTTCAAGCGCGTCACCGCCGTCGATGGGCTGAGCTTCACCGCGCGCGGCGGCGAGGTGTTCGGGCTGCTCGGCCCCAACGGCGCGGGCAAAACCACCACGCTGCGCCTGCTCGCCACCGTGCTCGAACCCACCGCCGGCACGGCCAGGGTCAACGGCTACGACATCCGCACCGAGAAGGCGAAGGTCCGCGCGGCGCTCGGCCTGCTCGTCGAGGACGCGGGACTGTATCGCAAGGTCTCCGCGCGCGACCATCTGCGCTACTTCGGCCGGCTACACGGCGTCAACGGCGCGGAGCTGGAGCGGCGCGTCGACTACCTGATCGACGCGCTGGGCATGGCCGCCTTCGCCGACCGCGACACCGAGGGCTTCAGCCGGGGCATGAAGCGCCGCGTGGTGATGGGCATCACTCTCATCCACGACCCGCAGGTCGTCATCCTCGACGAGCCGACCATTGGCCTCGACGTGGTGAGCACGCGCGCCGTCCGCGACATGATCCGCCAGTTCCGCGACGTGGGCCGCTGCGTCATCATCTCCACGCACCTGATGGACGAGGTGCAGCGGCTCTGCGACCGGGTGGCGATCATCCACAACGGGCGTATCCTGGCGCAGGGGACACCAGACGCGCTCACCGCGCAGGCCGGCGCGCCTGACCTCGAAACCGCGTTCGTGAAGATCGTCGGCGAGGAGGCGCTGCTGGAGACGGGCGACCCGCCCCGGCAGGGCCGGCTGCGGCGCGGCTTGCGGCGCTGGCTCCGCCGGCGCTGACGCATCGACGCATCGTCGCATCAAGGAGGGGAACATGCAGATCAAGGCCGCGCTCCTGACCGGGCCGAACACGCCCTTCGTGATCGAGACGCTCGACCTGGAGGGGCCGCGCGCCGGCGAGGCGCTGGTGCGGCTCGCAGCGAGCGGCGTGTGCCACAGCGATTGGCACCTCGTCACCGGCGCGACGATGCACCCCATGCCCGTCGTGTGCGGCCACGAAGGCGCGGGCGTGGTCGAGGCAGTGGGGCCGGGCGTGACGCGCGTGCAGGTGGGCGACCACGTCACGATGAACTGGGCGCCGGACTGCGGCGCGTGCTTCTACTGCCTGCGCGGCAAGCCCAACCTCTGCGCCACGTTCGTCGAGCCGATCTGGGCCGGCGTGATGCTCGACGGGACGCCGCGCCTGCGCTGGCGGGGCGCGCCCGTCTACCACTACTGCGGCCTCGCCAGCTTCGCGGAGTACGCCGTCATCCCGGAGCAGAGCTGCGTCCCCATCCGGCGCGACGCGCCGCTCAAGGTCGCGGCGCTGGTCGGCTGCGCGGTCGCGACCGGCGTCGGCGCGGCGATGTACACGGCCGGCGTGCGCCCCGGCGAGAGCGTGGTCGTGTTCGGCTGCGGCGGCGTGGGCCTCAACGTGATCCAGGGCGCGGCGCTGTGCGGCGCATCGACGATCATCGCGGTGGACGCGCACGAAGCCAAGATGCCAATGGCGCGGGCGTTCGGCGCGACGCACACGCTGATGGCCGGAAGCCACGTCCTCGACGCCATCCGCGACCTGACCGGCGGGCGCGGCGCGGACCACGCCTTCGAGGCGGTGGGCGTCCCGGCGGTCCAGGAGATGACGCTGGAGGCGATCCGGCCCGGCGGCGTCGCGACGCTGGTCGGCCTTTCGCCGATGGGCACGGCGACGAACTTCCCCGGCGCGGTCATCACACGGCAGGAGAAGACGGTGAAGGGCAGCTACTACGGCACGGTCAACGCGCACCGCGACTTCCCCCTGTTCATCGACCTCTACATGGCGGGGCCGGCTCAAGCTCGACGAACTGGTCACGCAGGAATACGCGCTCGACCAGATCAATGAGGCTTACGCGGCGATGCTCAGCGGGGCGGTCGCGCGCGGGGTGATCGTGATGTGACGCTGGCGCGCCCCGGCCAAACAAACGGAAGCAGGGCGAACCCGCCAGGCGCAGCGCGCCCCACCCCGGCGGTTGGCCCCAGGAGACGACAGGCTGAGGAGACAGACTATGGAAATCGCCATCATGCTTGAGGGGCAGGACGGCCTGAACTGGCCCCGGTTCCAGAAGATCGCACGCGCCGTCGAAGACCTGGGCTTCGCCGGCCTCTACCGCTCCGACCACTTCACCAACGCGGGGCCGCCGGACAAGGACTCGCTTGAGCTGTGGATCTCGCTGACGTGGCTGGCCGGCCACACCGCGCGCATCGAATTCGGTTCGATGGTGTCGCCGGTGTCCTTCCGCGACCCCGTCTTCCTCGCGCGCATGGCCCTTCAGGTCGATGACCTCGCCGGCGGGCGGCTGACGCTCGGCGTGGGCGCGGGCTGGCAGGTGCGCGAGCACGAGAAGTTTGGCTACGACCTGCTCGACCTCGACGCCCGCTTTGCGCGCTTCGAGGAGGGGCTTGAGGTCATCACCCGGCTCATGCGCAGCGACGCGCCGGTCTCGTTCGAGGGCGCGTTCTACCGGCTCCGCGACGCGCTCCTGCTGCCGCGCCCGCAGCGGCCCGGCGGCCCGCCGCTCCTCATCGGCGGCAACGGCCTGCAGCGCACGCTCCCCCTCGTGGCGCACTACGCCCAGGAGTGGAACGGCGTGTACCTCACGCCGGCGCGCTTCGCCGCGCGCACCGCGCGCCTGGACGAACTGCTCCAGGCGGAGGGGCGGCAGCCGGGCGAGGTGCGCCGCTCGCTGATGACGGGCATCGTCTTTGGGCGCGACGCCGCCGCCCTGCGGCAGCGCCTTGCCGCGTCGGGCGACAGCAAGGCCACGGCGGAATCGCTGCGCGAGCGGGGGACGGTCGTGGGCACGCCCGGCGAGGTCGTGGACCAGTTGGGCCGGCTGGAGGCGGCGGGCGTGCAGCGCGTCATGTTGCAGTGGCTTCTCCTGGACGACCTGGACGGCCTGGAGGCGCTGGCGCAGGCGGTCCTGTAGTATAATCGGCGCGGCGGGGGTTCGACCTCGCGCCGGCCCGAATGCTTTGTACAGACACGCGCATCCCCTGGGAGGACAACTTGACCACGCTAGACATCAACGTTGAAGCCATGGTGGACTTTCTCGTCGGGCTGTTGAACACGCCCAGCCCGACCGGCTACCACGTCGAGGCGATTGACTTCGTGCGCCGCGCGTTCGACGCGCTGGAAGCGCCTGGCCTTGAAGCCAGCGTCACGAACAAGGGCGCGCTCGTGCTCACCTGGAAGGGCCAGGCGCGCAACGCGCCCAGGGCGTTGACCGCGCACGTCGATACGCTGGGCCTGATGGTGAAGGAGATCAAGTCCAGCGGGCGGGTCCGGGCCACCCGGCTCGGCGGCTACATGTGGACCGCGGTCGAGTTCGAAGGCGTGACAGTGCGCACCCACGACAACATCCGCTACCGGGGACCATGCTCCCCGTCAACCCCAGCGTGCACGTCAACAGCGAAATCAGCGAGACGAAGCGCAAAGAGGACACGATGGAAATCCGCCTCGACGCGCGCACCACCAGCGCCGAGGAGACGCGCGCGCTCGGCATCGAGGTGGGCGACTTCGTGTTCCTCGACCCGCGCGTCGAGGTCACGGACACGGGCTTCGTCCGCTCGCGCCACCTCGACGACAAGGCCGGCGTCGCCGTCATCTACGGGGCGATGATGGCGCTCAAAGGCGCGGGCGTGCTCCCCGCGCAGGACACCACGATCCTGATTACGAACTACGAGGAGGCGGGGCACGGTGGGTCGTCAGGGTTGCCCGCCGGCCTGGCCGAACTGCTCGCGGTGGACATGGGCGCAATCGGCGAGGGGCAGGCAACGGACGAGTTCTCGGCCAGCATTTGCGTCAAAAAGACAGCACCGGGCCGTATCACTTCGAGATGACGAACAAGCTCCGGCGGCTCGCGGCGGCGCACGAAATCCCGGCCAAGCTGGACATCTACCCCAACTACGGGTCGGATGGCTCGACGTACTGGCGCGCTGGCGGCGAGGCGCGCGTGGGCCTCATCGGGCCGGGCGTGGACGCCTCGCATGCCTACGAGCGCACGCACAGGGAGGCGCTGCAACACACCGCGCACCTCATCGCGCGTTACCTGCTGGACGCGGGCGCGTAATCGCGTTCTGGCGGCAGGGGCGAACCGGCGGTTCGGAGCGCATTGCAGGAATAGGGGATTGGCGGCGTCCAGGGCGCATCGGCTCCCTGGGCGCTATGGGAAGCCGTACCTGGCGGCGGCGATCCAGGATTGGGCCATCGGCAGCTGTGGTGAGATGGTTGCTTAGTTGACCGGGAAAGGTTGGGGACGGATTCAAACTGGCGCAAGATGGGATATTACTTCTGCGGCAATGGTGTTTGGACGTCTATTCCATGAAGGATTTGGGGAAACGCTTTAGAATCGCACTGCCTTCAATTATCGCCTGCATCCTTGCCTGTGTGAGTGCTGCCGTTGGTCTTGGACATTGTCGCTAGCCGGTCAACAGGCATCATTGGTTCTCTGAAGCATGGTGAGGTTGAGATTTGGGATAACCCCATACCCCTACCGGGTTTCTTGATGGACACCGATCCCGACAGGAATTGGCAGAACGCTGTATCGAAGGTGGGTGAGATATGTGCAACGCTGAATTATCAGGAGCATTCTTGGTTGAACCAGGAAGGTCTTTCAAGACAAACTCAGTCTAACACTTGACCAATTACAACACATCATTGGAAGTTAATAAACGTATCTTTGCAAATCGATACTATCAATAATATACTTAATCTAGATATCTATTGAAGTGCATTTGAAGTAATGACTTTAATGACAGAGTATAACGACGAGGGGAGATAATAGGAGGTTGGACTGGTCCATTGAGCACTTTGCACTCGGTCACCGTTGGATCTGGAAGCAGGTTTTTATGTGGTGACGATAAGAGCTACCACAGTTTCAGGCGTGGAACATTCGTATTCGTGGGCATTCAGATTTCAAGACGTTTTGGAGAATGAGCCGTGAGTGTCAAAATTATCAAGCTGACTTTCCAGACTCTCACCAGTGACAGCACGAATTGTACTCCTAGGACCGCGCCAACCAGAGCTTGAGCATAGGCGGGGCGTCGTATAAGTACGATTGCGTGGGCAATCGCGTCGAACAGATCGTGAACAGTATCGTGACCAACTGCCTGCTCGATAGCAACCAGGATTCGCAGAGAGGTGATAAGCTTGAGCCGGCGAACTTCATGCAATCTTCTTGAGACGGATTCCTGTTCATCAGGTTCTGAGCGGAGGAGCCAAAGTCACTTTTTGCCCAGCAGCAAACCAACCGCAGCAATCCAGGACCGCCCCAAGCGCCAGGCATAATCTCACGCCCCCCGCTATGGATCGCCCCCGCGCCGCGCGACCACAATCAGATTGCCGCTGCTCTCCGCCTTGAACGGCGCGCCGGCCATGTCGCCATAGTACGCCACGTCGCGGAACCCCGCCGCCGCGACTGCGCGCGCCAGGTCGTCGCGTCGCAGCGGGCGCAGCGCCGTCGCCTCGACGCGCTGCGTCCACGCGCCCCCGTCCTCGCGGGCGAGCGTCATCACGTTGAAAGTCAGCGTCCCGTCGGCGTTGAAGTCGTAGAAGCGGACGAACACCCACTCGCGCGCGCCTCCCGGTGGGCCTGGGGCGGCATCCACCGCGCGCGGGCGGCCATGACCGCGTCGAAGTTGCGGTTCTGGATCAACAACAGCCCGCCGGGCCGGAGCGCCGCCGCGAAGTCGGCGAGCGCCTCGTGCAGCGCCGCGTCGGTGAGGGCGTGGGGCAGGCTGTTGCCCAGGCACAGCAGCGCGTCGAAGCCGCGCCCCACGCGGGCCGCCAGCGCGCCAAACCCGGCGACCTCGAAGCGCGCGCGGTAGGGCGACGCGGCGGCGTGCTCCCGCGCCCGCGCGACCATACCCTCGCTCACGTCCGCGCCGACCACGTCGTACCCCCGCGCCGCCAGCGCGAGCGCGTGCTGCCCGGTGCCGCACGCGGTATCAAGGACGCGGCGCGCGCTGACGGCGGCAAGCTGGGCCTCGATGAACGGCATCTCGTAGGCCAGCCGCGCCGGCCAATCGACGAAGCGGTCGTAATCCGTGCTGAAGGCGTCGTACAGCGGCGTCGTCATGCCCACTCCAGCCACATGAACCGGTACGGACCCAGCCCAATGGTCTCGCCAATCACGTGCTCCTGTCCGGTCACGAGATCAATCGCCCTGTCCGCCGGCCAGTGCGGCAGCACCGCCGCGCGCGATACCGCCTGCCTGAATTCCGAGAAGTTGCCCAGGACCAGCACCTTCGCGCCGCGCACGAAACCCAGCACGTGGGCGTTGCGCGTGTCGAAGAACGTGGTCTGCCCGTTGGCGAGCGCGGGCGTCTGTTTGCGCACGGCGATCAGGCGACGCAGCGTCTGGAAGACGCGCCCCTCGATGGTCGATTCGTCGTGGCGGTTGGCGGCGCGGTCCCAATCGAAACACGGGCGGTGCACCCACCGGCTGTCTTCGGCGCGGTCGGGGTCGTCGCGGAAGGTATAGTCGTTGAGCATGGCGATCTCGTCGCCCAGGTAGATAAGCGGGATGCCCCCGGCGCTCAGGATCATGCTGTGAAGCAGGATGATGCGGCGGATCGCGTGCTCGCGGTAGACCTCGTTGTTCAGCTTGAGCGCCTGCTCCAGGCCGGCCAGCGACGCGCACATCCCGGAGATGCGCATGTCGTGCGTGCGCGGGTTGTAGTTGAACGGCAACCCCAGCGCGAAGCTCCCCGCGAACTGGCCGGTATAGAACGCATTGAGGAACTGGCGGTGGTCGAAGCCGTTGATCCACAGCGCGGCGGCGTCTTCATCGGCGAAGGTCCAGCCAATGTCGTCGTGGCAGCGCACGTAGTTGATCCACGAGCAGCCGTCGGGCACGGCAAAGCGCTTGCTCATCGAGCGTTCCAGCAGCCTGACCTGCCGCGTGGCGAGCGACTCCCAGAGCAGCGCCATCATTGTGGGGGTTGTACGAGAGCGGGCACTCCTCCCAACTGATGTAGCTCGCCACGTCGTCGGGGTGGACGATGGCCTCTGACTTGAAGAGCATCGCCGGCGCGGCGATCTTGACCAGCGCGTTGAACGCCTGGATGATCCAGTGGACCTGCGGCAGGTTTTCGCAACTGGCGCCCATCTGCTTCCAGATGAAGGCCACCGCGTCGAGCCGCAGCACCTCGACGCCCTGGTTTGCCAGGAAAAGCATCTCCTGGAGCATGGCGTTGAACACGGCGGGGTTGGCGTAGTTCAGGTCCCACTGGTAGTTGTGGAACGTCGTCCACACCCACTTGCCCACCTGCTCGACATAGGTGAAGTTGCCCGGCGCCTGGTCCGGGAAAATCTCGCGCAGGTGCTGTTCGTACTGGTCGGGGAGCGTCCGGTCGTCGAACATGAAGTAGAACTGCCGGTATTCCTCGTCGCCGGCGCGCGCGCGCAGCGCCCAGTCGTGGTCGTCGGCGGTGTGATTGAACACAAAATCGAGCACGAGGCTGATGCCGCGCTTGCGGAGTTCCGCCGCCAGCCCGGCAAGCTCGTCCATCGTGCCGAGGGTGGGGTCAACATCGCGGTAGCTGCTCACCGCGTAGCCGCCGTCGTTGTCCCCGTCCGGCGCGCGGAAGAGCGGCATGAGGTGCAGGTACGTAAGGCCCAGCTCCTCGAAGTACGGAATCTTCTCCTGCACGTCGCGCAGGGCGCCGGCGAAGCGGTCCACGTAGCACACGCCGCCCACCATCTTCTCGCTCTGGAACCAGAACGGCTCCGCCTCGCGCTTTCGGTCCAGGGCCTTGAGTTCGGGCGGGCGCACGGCGTACATCTCGGCAACGCTGGTCAGAATGGCCCTGAGGTGGTAAAGGAAATCGTAACGGTCGCCGTACACCAACATCAACAGGCGGAAGGCGCGCGTGAAGTGCTGGTCCAGCCGTGCCTCGAACTCCCGGCGCGCGTCGGGGCCGGTGATGATGGGGTCGATGTGGTGCAGCAGGCGCTTGAGCGAAAGCTGCGCCTGTTCCTCGTACCACTGTGCGTCATGCATGTTTTCTGTCCGGATCTGAACGGCGCGAAACACAGCGCGATGCGAAATGGCGCCCGCCTCAGAACTCGAACTTCTCCCGGTGGGCGCTTGGGTCGGGGAAGCCGTATTGTGAGATCAGGATGGGCAGCGTCTGGCTGCCGCGCGGGTGCCACGCCAGCAGCAACTCATACAGCAGCGCGTCGATGTTGAGCAGGACCGTTCCCAGCGTGTCCAGGTGATCGGGCAGACTTCTGAGGTACAGGTCTTCGATTGCCTGGGCAAGCCGCGCGTCCTGAATCTCGGCGGCGGGGGAGCTGGCAGCGTCGGTGTCGATCTCGTCGGCCCCAAAGCGGATGACCCAATCGCGGAGACTGAGCAGGTTCGCCACCGCCTGGGCGCGCGCCATCAGGTCCTCGGCGAAGGGCGCTTCGCGCTCCACGAAGGCCGGCAGCGCCGGAATCACCGGCGGCCGTGCGTCCAGGAGCCAGCGGCCCAGCTCGGTCTTGTCCAGCGCCAGCCCTCGCAGCAGCGCCTCCCACGCGGCGCGGTAGTAGCCCGCGAGCACCGGCAGGCCGTCGGCGTCCGCCTGGTCGTACCGCCAGAGCAGCGAGGTCAGGTCGCCGAAGTCGAACGGCAGCCAGGCGGTATTGTAGACGTAACTCGAGCGCAGTTGCCGGCCGCGCTCTACCGGGTCAACCGGGTCGAGAGGGTGGCAGGTGGTCCGTCATCGCCGACTCCTCATTGATCGCTGCGCCGCGCAAGGCTTGGCCGCAATCCCCGCTGCATGATCATCTCACGATCTGACGGCAGGAGGACGCACCGGATGCCAGGGGCGGCGCGGCGTCTGCTTCCGAAGTGTTTACGCGCGCTTTGTCCCAAGTATACCAGAATCAGCCCGGCGGCGGCCCGGCGGCGCGTAGCCGCCTGACCATGAACCACTCACAGTGGCTTCCGTGCTGGTCGCGCGCTGCGTCATGGACGAAGCCCCATTTGTAATAGAAGGCCTGGCCGATGCGGTTGTCGCTGTGCACATAACAGAAGTATTCCGCAACGCCCGCCGCGGCCAGCCGCGCTTCCATCATCGCGAGCAACCGCCCGCCGACGCCCTGCCGCCATCGCTCCGGGACGACGTAGAGGCGGTACAGCTCAATGCCAGGCCCCCGGTTGCCGAAGTGGCAGAACCCCACGATCTGGCTGCCTTCCTTCGCGACCAGGAAACCCCAATGCAGGCCACCGGCGCGCAGGTTGCGGATGGCGTCGCGCAGGCGGTCCGTCGCGTAGGCGCGCGCCAGGAAGTCGGTGATGAAGTCTGGCGTGAAGATGCCCGCATACGTGGCGCGCCAGCTCGCTTCGGCGGCGCGCTGGATGCCGGGAATGTCCGCCTCGCTGGCTTCGGCAAAGGTCAGTTCGGGCATGGTTGCGCCTCGCCCCCTCACGCCGGCGAATAGAGCGCCTGCTCCGGCACTTCCACGCGCACGCGGTCACCGGGGCGGATGACGCCGGGCCGCTCCACCCAGCCCACCACGCCGCGCTTGTGGACCGCCAACTGGGGAACAGGTTCGCCAGGCCAGGGCGCTCCGGATACGCCTCCTGGATCGCCGCGCCGGGGATGGTGCACGGCCTGTTCTCCCCGCCCACGACGATGACGGCCTCGTGCTCGAAGTGCAGCCGCGTCATCGGCGGGAGCAGCGTCAGGTTGGGGACGCCGCGCAGCAACAGGTTGGCCCCAAGCCATTCGGGCCGGATGTCCGGCAGCGACATCGCCCCGGCGACCTCCGCCAACTCCTCGTCGGAGACGATGGAGATCTGCCGGTCGTTGCGGATCTCGGTCCCGCGCGGGTAGTGGGGCGTCCTGCTGCCAGACTGCATGGTCACGCCGGCGTGGCGGTCGCCCTCGAAGCCGGCGAACGTGACGCGCGCCTCGCGCTGGCGCGTCGAGACCGTCGCGCCTTCGGGCGTCAGCAACACCACTGTGACCTCTGCCTCAAGCACATGTTTTGGCACGTTGACCTCCACTGCGGCCCTCCTGTGCCTGACCGCACGGGAGCCGCACGAACACAGCGCGGCGGCGCTTCGAGCGATGCTGGCGATTATAGATGACGACCGGCGCACTGTGCACGCGCGGCGTGCCCGGCCTGCCGGGGCGCTACGTCCACGGGCTCGGCAGCAGCGGGCGTCCGTAGGGCGTCATGAACGGCCACGGGATGAGCAGCAGGATCGCCAGCGTGCCCAGGCCGTAGAAGATCGCCGTCTGCCTGAACCTGCCGGCGTCGTCGTCGGCGCGCTTCATGCGCACGCGCCCGATGTGAATCAGCGCCAGCGCCACGATCATGACGAACGTGTGCGCAAAGGTCCAGTAGAACTGCCGGCCGTCAGCGAGCACGTCGCCGAGCGGGGTCCCGCCGACGCCTGCAAGCTCAGGACTCAGGAAGAAGTACAGGATCAACCCCAGCAGCACCTGGATATCGACCACGATGGGGTAGATCATGCTCAGCCGGGCGTCGAGCGGCGTCCAGCGCCACGCGCCGCGCCAGCCGAGGAGCGCGCGCCCCACCGCCAGAATCCCCACGATCACGACGACCCAGCGCAGCAGCGCATGTAGCGTGAGCAATAGCGCGTACAAAGCTCTCACCTCCTGCGTGGCGGGCTATTTCCTGGTCGGTCAGCCGCCGTAAGCATAGCGCGGACCCCGGCAGCTTTCAATGCAGGGGGGAGGGGTGACCCGCCGGGTCGCCCGCGATTCCGGGGGGCGCACCATGTCCCCAAACGCGGATCGTCGGATTCAAAAAGAGGCGCAGCCCGCATCGCGGCGGGCGTGCGCCTCCGAAAGGCGGCGCGCGGCGTCGATGAACCTACGATGTCGCCTGGCTGAAGAGCGCGACGAGCGCGTCCACGTCCACCGCGCCGCCTTCGCTGGCGAGGCACTGCGCGGCATAGCCGCGCGCCAGCACCAGACCAGCCTGGTACGTCGCGTTGCGCATGGCGGTAAGCTGCGCCATGATCTGCTTGCAGTCGCGCTTCTCCTCGATCATGCGCTGCACGCCCCGCGCCTGGCCCTCGATGCGCCGCAGGCGCGCGATCAGTTCCTTCGTGACCTCATCCTGGTTGAGCGGGTCCACTTCTGGGCTGTCCTTCTGTGAGCGCACGGCTCACGTTAGCGCCGGGGCGCTCAAAACGAGGGGCCGCAATCGATGGACGACCCGCCCGACCCGGCGGGCGCGCCGGCCACGGCTGCCGCCGAGACGCCCTTGCGCGCGTCGGTGCTGCCGCAGGCCGGGCACTTCGGCTCGACAGCCTTGGAGATGCTGCGCACAAAGACCTCGAAAGGCGCGCCGCAGTTTTCACAACGGTATTCGTAGATGGGCATGGCAAACCTCGTGTGCTGGAATATACCCTACCGGGGTATAGTATAGCACGCCGGCGCGGAGGCGTCAACTGGCTCCGGCGTGGGGAAGCCGGGTGCGCGGTCGGTTGCAGCGCCCGTTGTTTGGCTATACAATTCCAGTTGAGGATCCTGAGGAGCAAAAAAGGCGTGCAATGCCGGGCTGGCGCCTGATGCCACGAATTCCCCGCCGCGTGTTATCCCGTCCATCGTGGCCTTATCCTGAACGCGCGGCGCACGCCGCGAAGCCCACACACCCAGAACCGAAGAAGGCCCGTTCAGCAAGGAGGTGAGACCCGTCAATTGCCCCTGACCGGAAATCACGCTTGGTGACCGACCCACAGTGCATTCGGCAAGGCATAGGCCGCATTGTCCAAGGAGGAAAACTATGCTCAGAAGGTTGATGTCCGCTCTGTTGATTGCCGCGTTTGTGCTGCTCGCGGCGCCGACTGCGTTCGCGCAGGAATTGGGCACCGAAGACAACCCCATCCAGGTTTACTTCGTGCCCTCGGTTGACGTGCAGGTGATCGTGTCCGGCGGCGAGATCATGGCCGAAACGCTTGAGGCCGCCACCGGCCTGAGCTTCGAGGTCCACGTGCCGACCTCGTATGCGGCCACCATCGAGGCGATGTGCGCCGCGCCCGACGTGTCGATGGGCTTCATCCCGGCGGCGGGCTTTGTGCTCGCCAATGACCGCTGCGGCGTCGAAGTGGGGGCGGCGGCGGTGCGCTTCGGCTGGCCGGTCTACTGGGCGCAGTACATTGTGCGCCGCGATAGCGACATCTACGTCCTGGGCGACCTCGCCGGGAAGACCTGGGGCTATGGCGACCCTGGCTCGACATCGGGCTTCATCGTCCCCCTCGGTCGAGCTTCAGGCGATGGGCATTGAGCCGGGCGACATGGTCGAGACCGGCGGCCACAACCAGACGGTGCTGTCCGTGTACAACGGCGAGGTGGACTTTGGCACCACCTTCTTCAGCCCGCCACGGATGCCTGAAGGCCACGCACAATGGGCTTTCGGCGACCTGCCCGAACCCTTTGACCTGTCAATCGACGAGTCGTATCTCGGCGACGATGGCAACCTGTACGTCGGCGACATCCGCGTCATGGACGCGCGCGCTGCGGTCCGCGAGACCGCGCCCGACGTTGTCGATCAGGTCCGCATCCTGGCAATCAGCGCCCCCATCCCCAACGACACCCTGAGCTTCGGGCGGGACTTCCCCGCAGAGTTGCGCCAGGAAATCATCGACGCCCTGATCGCGTTCTCCGAGACAGAGGCGTGGATGGAGTCCCTGGGTAGCCCGGACTTCTACGAATGGTCAACCCTGGAACCCATGAGCGACAGCACATTCAACTCGGTGCGCCTCCAGTTCCAGATTCTCGGCCTGACCTCAGAGGACATACTGGGCGAATAGCGTTCCCAGGAAGACGTGCGTTATACTTGCGGGCAGAGGGGGTGTCCCTTCTGCCCGTATCCTTAAATATCGGGGCTTTGCATCTGCGGCCAGCGGTTTGACAGGCGGAGCGCCATGCTGAAGATTGAACACCTGACGAAAATCTACGACACCGGCGTCAAGGCAATCGATAATGTCAGTTTTGAGGTGCCCGACGGCCAGTTCCTCGTCATCATCGGGCTGAGCGGTTCGGGCAAATCGACGTTGCTGCGCTGCATCAACCGCCTGATCGAACCGACGGCGGGCCGCATCCTGTGGAACAACATCGACATCACCGCCGCGCCCGATGAGGAGTTGCGCCACATCCGCCGCCGCATCGGCATGATCTTCCAGCAATTCAACCTTGTCAAGCGCTCGAAGGTCATCACCAACGTGATGTCGGGCCGGCTCGGCTACATCAACCCCCTGTGGAGCCTGTTGAACTACTTCCCGACCAGCTACAAAGAGGCCGCGCTCGCCAACCTTGCGCGCATGGACATCGCCAACAAGGCTTTTGTGCGCGCGGACGAACTCAGCGGCGGGCAGCAGCAGCGCGTTGGCATCGCGCGCGCTCTGATGCAGGAGCCGGAGTTGATGCTCGCCGACGAACCGGTGGCGAGCGTGGACCCGGCGACCTCGCACTCGATCATGAAGTACCTCCAGCTCCTCAACAAAGAGGATGGCATCACCGTCATCTGCGTGCTGCACTTCCTCAGCCTTGCGCGCGCCTACGGCGACCGCGTGATCGCGCTCAAGGATGGAAAAATGATGTTCGATGGCCTGCCCAAAGAGATCGATGACAACCGCTTCCGCGAGATTTACGGCGAGGAAGCCGTCAGGGTGGAGATTGCATGAGCGCAACAGAGCCTACCGCCAACACCGACGCTGCCCCAGGCGGGGCAGAAGGCGCGAAGCCGGCTTCTAAAGCGCCCGCTGCGCCGGCTGTTGATCGTCCTGGGGGTGGCCGTGGCCGTGGTGGTCTACGCTTACGGCTGGGAAGCCACCAACATCGGCCTGGAGACGACCACGGACCCGGTGCGCCAGGCAGCGGTGACGCGCGCGCTGCGCGAACTGCTCTCGCCCAACATCTTCAGCCAGGACCGGGAAACCGAGGCGGCGGTTGCCTACCTGCACATCGGCGACTGCGAAGACGTGGGCGAGGTTGAGCAACCGCCACGCACCGAGGGCGCGCCCTATATCGAATTCTCGCCGGCCTGCGCCGATGCCGAGCAGATTATCACCGTCTCCGGCTACAACTTCCACGCGGACGCGGTGGCGCAGATTCGGCTGGTGCGGGACACCGGGCAACGCCAGCCGTTCAACCTCCCCACCCAGAACTGGAGGGCGACGAAGCGACCAGCAACATATTCGATGTCGCCAGCGACGGCACATTCGTGACACAGGCCATCGTGCCCAAGGCACGCGGGAGCGGCGTCACCGAGGTCGAGGTGCTGGCAAGCTGGGCGGTCGGGACGCCGTACCTCAGCAGCACCACGCACATTGTCCTTGAGAAGATCGTGGAGACGATCTTCCTGGCGCTGATGGCGACCACGCTCGCGATCCCGGTCGCGGTGGCGCTCAGTTTCCTGGCCGCGCGCAACCTCATGCGCCCGGTGCGCTTGACGCTCGGCAAGGTCCTGGTCGGCGTCATCCTGCTGCCGGTGGGGTGGGTCCTCGGCGACCTGCTGCTCGGCCCGGTCGCGGAACTGGGCGTCAACTGGGGCGAGGCGTTCTTCATGGGCGTGGTCGGGCCGGTCGCGGCGATCGTGGGTTTCGGCGTCGTGACGCGCATCGTCAACCGCGTCCCGCTCGATGGCGGCGCGCTGCGGCTGCGCGGCATCGTCATGAATGTGATTCTGCTGGTCGTCGTCGTGTTCACGACCGGCGCGCTCGGCGGCCTCGGCATCTGGCTCGGCGCGCGGTTCAACGCGATGGACGTGGCCGTCTTCAACTACCTGGGCAACATGGTCAGCACCATCGGAACCATCGTGGCGGCGCTTGCGCCGCTCTTCGGCGCGGCTGGCGGCGCGTTCCTGGTCGCCTCGTTCGGGACGGCCATCGCATCCCCGATACTGCGCCACCTGAGCATCCCCATGAGCCACCTCGCCGGCGGCGTGATGGGGCTGGCGGGCGGCGCGCTGCTGCTCGGCGCGACGGCGGCCATCGGCAACCTCGCGGCGCTGCCGACGCTGCTCACGCCGGTGGTGGCCGCCGTGCTCGGCGGGGAGGTCGCGGTCTTGATCTACCGGCGGGTGTTGCGCGTGCCCCCGCGTGACAAGCGCCAGGCGCAGCAGGCGATCCGTTGGGGCGCGTTTGCCGTTGGCGCTGCCGTGGCCTTCGCCGTCACCTTCAGCGCGCTCAACCTCAGCCGGTCGGTGATTGACGGGCGGCTGCCCTCCAGCGCGACGTGGGACCTGGGCGTCATCAGCGTCCAGGCGTACCTGGGCACAGCGGCCCTCATCGGCGCGGTGATCGGCGCGGTGGGCGGCGGGCTGGCCGGCACATACGCCGCCTTCCCCGTCGGCATGACCATCTACAACACCACGCGCACCACGCTCAACGCGCTGCGCTCCATCGAGCCGCTGATTATGGGCATCGTGTTCGTGATCTGGGTGGGCATTGGGCCGTTCGCCGGCGTGCTGGCGCTGACGCTGCACTCCATCGCCGCGTTGGGCAAGCTGTACTCCGAGCAGATCGAGAGCATCGACAGCGGCCCGCTTGAGGCGATCACGGCGACCGGGGCCAACCGCGTGCAGACCATCGTCTACGCGGTGGTGCCGCAGATCGTCCCGCCGTACATCGCGTTTACCATGTACCGGTGGGACATCAACGTGCGCATGTCCACCATCATCGGCTTTGTGGGCGGCGGCGGCATCGGGTTCCTGCTCAACCAGCAGATCAACCTCCTGCGCTACCGCGAGGCGGGCGTCGCCGTGCTGGCGATTGCGATTGTGGTGTCGGTGCTGGATTACGCGAGCGCGACGATCCGCGAGCGGATGATCTAGGCCGGGCGCGGCGCGCTGCGCCGGAAATAGAATAGTGTCGCCCTGGGGCGGGACCTGGTCCCGCCCTTATCGATTCCGCTCGGTGTACATGCGCACGAGCAGCGCCACGCCGATGATGATGAGCAGGATGGGGAACCAGAATTCGCCCAGGTAGCTGAAGGCGTCGCCAACGATGTCGCCCGCCGCCGCGATGGCGAACACGACGCCGAAGAACCACGTCACGCCGCTGACCTCCCAGCCCTGCTGGCGCTGGTAGAATGCCGAGCCGAGCAGGATCACGGCGGCGATCAGCGGGAACAGCCCGCTCGGCAGATTGATCAGCCAGCCCACGCCAAACAGGATGAGCAGCGCCCCGAACGTCGCGCGTTCCACGGTATATTCGGCCTGACTCTTTTCCATCGGACTGTCCCCCTCTTTGTCTACAGGAACACCGGCCTTATGTCTGATTATAAGCCCGCGCCGCACCGGACAGGCAAGTCGCGGTGCGGCGCGTTACCAGAGGCGGCGGGATCCCGCTTCTACCGCTTCGAGAAGATGTTCAAAAGCAGCAGCACGCCCAGCCCGATCAGGACCAGGGGCAGCAGCGCCCAGGTCAGGTTCCAGGCGAGCCGCAGCACCCCGCCGAGGATGTCCAGCGCCGCCAGGATGGCGAATAGGATGCCGAACAGCCACGTCCAGAAGCTCACCTCCCAGCCCTGCTGGCGCTGGTAGTACGCCGAGCCGAGCAGGATCACGGCGCCAGCCAGGGGAAAGAACCATCCCGGCATCCGGATCAGGAACACCACGCCGAACAGCACCAGCATGGCCCCCACGGTTATGCGCTCCACGTTGCGCTCTGCCTCGCTCTTCATTGCCGCTAGACCTCCATAATGGCTATGGCCGCTTTTGCCGCTATCGTCCCTGACCGTGACGGCCAGTTCCGCGCCCCACCACCGGGGCGCGCTCTCCTATTGACATTATACGTACAAGCAACCAGAGGGTAGCAGACGCGCCAGCACCTGCCACGCCGTGGGGCGAGATTGGTGGGGGGTCGAGGGCAGACGCGGCGCTAATTCGCCGCCGAGGCGTCCGGCGCGGTTGAGCCGGTGGAGCCTTCGGCTTCCGGCTCCGGCTCGGAGGTGTCTTCAGGCGGCGGCTCCGGCTTCTGCGCGGCGCGGGTGCGCGCCTGGGCCTGCGCCTCTTCGCGCTCCTGGGCGACCGCCTCGATGCCGTTGCGCACCACGTTCAGGTTGTCGAGCAACTGCCCTTCCAGCTTGCGGAGCACGTCGAGCACGTAGGCGTCGGCGTCGGCGCGGATGCTCTCGGCCTCCTGGTGGGCGGCCTCGATGATGTTGACCGCCTGGCTCTTGGCCGCCTGCGTGATGGCGTCGCGCTCGATGAGGGCGTCGCGCTTCTCGCGCGCCAGTTCGACGAGGCGCGCGGCCTCCTCGTTGGCCTGCGCGATGAGCCGGTCGCGCTGGTTCGTGATGCGCTGCGCCTTGTCGATCTCTTCCGGGATGGAAATGCGCATCTGGTCGATCAGCTCAAGCGCGCGCTCCTCGTCGATCATGGTGAGCTTGCTGAACCACAGGTGGCGGCCCTCATCGATGAGGTCTTCCAGTCGGTCGATCAGGTGTTGGATATCCATTTGCGCCGTCCTCCGCCGCGCCTAATCGCGCAAGGAAATCAGGTCCACAGAATCGGGGCCGTCGTCGCCCAGCCGGGCGAAATGCTCCTTCAGCGCCCGATTCACGTGCGGCGGCACCATCGATGACACGTTGCCGCCCAGCGAGGCGACCTCCCGCACGGTGCTGGAGCTGATGTGAATGTGCTTCTCATCGGTGATGAGATTCACCACCTCAATGTCGGGCGCAAGCCGCCGGTTGGTGATCGCCATACGGAACTCAAGCTCGAAGTCCGAGAAGACGCGCAGCCCCCGGATAATGGCAAACGCCCCGACTTGCTTTACATAGTCTACAAGCAACCCGCCAAACTGCGCAACTTTGATGCGGGGGTGGTCGGCGACCGCTTCTTCCAGCAACGCGACGCGCTTTTCGACGCTGAAGAGGATGTTTTTCTGTGACCGCTCATAGACGGCGACGATCACCTCGTCGAATAGCCTGGTGGCGCGGATCGCGATGTCAATGTGGCCGTAGTGTACGGGGTCGAATGTGCCGGGGTAAACGCCTTTGCGCACAGGTTGCTCCTTGATTGCTTTCACGCGCCCGCAACGACGGGCGATCAAAACGCACAGCCCACCCCGCTGATCGCGCCGCCGGGCAGGCCGGGCCAGCGGCTGGCGCTGCGGCGGGGTGGTCGGGTGAACGTCGCCGGCGGACGGTCAACTGATGTCGGCGCCGGCGGTGGCGTCCTGCAACTGGCGGATGCGGTACGCCAGCAGCGCGTGTTCCGCCCGCGCGAGGTCCGGGTCCTCGGCATAGAGGGTGCGCGCCTCGCGCTGCGTCACTTCGACGAGGCGCGGGTTCATCACCTCGGTGAGGTGCAGCATCCCGACGCCCGCCTGCCGCGTGCCCATCAGGTCGCCGGGGCCGCGCATCTGCCAGTCGATCTCCGCCAGCTTGAAGCCGTCGGTGGTCTGCTCCACCGCCTCCAGCCGCGCGACGCCCTCCTCCGTCAGCTCCTCGCCGGCCACGAGCAGGCAGTACGAGGCGTGCTCGCCGCGCCCCACGCGCCCGCGGAACTGGTGAAGCTGCGCCAGGCCGAAGCGCTCCGCGCCCTCGATCATCATCACCGAGGCGTTCGGCACGTCGATGCCCACCTCGACCACCGACGTGGCGACCAGGATGTCCAGATCGCCACGGGCGAAATCGGCCATGACCGCGTCCTTTTCGTCGGGGCGGAGGCGTCCGTGCAGCAGCCCGATCCTGTGCTGCGGGAACACCTCGCTCTGCAGGAACGCCGCCTGCTTCACCGCCGACATCTCGCCCTGCTCGTCCTCGCCCTCGACGAGCGGGTAGATGATGAACGCCTGCCGGCCCTTCTCGACCTCGTGACCGGATGAAGGCGTAGGCGCGCTCGCGCTCTTTCGGCAGGATGACGCGGGTATCGACCGGCGTGCGGCCCGGCGGCATCTCGTCGATGATGCTCAGGTCGAGGTCGGCGTACAGCGTGAGCGCCAGCGTGCGCGGGATGGGCGTCGCGGTCATCACCAGCAGGTGCGGGTTGGTCCCCTTGCCGCGCAGCGCGCCGCGCTGCTCGACGCCGAAGCGGTGCTGCTCGTCGATGACGGCCAGGCCCAGGTTGGCGAAGTTCACCCCGCCCTGAATGAGCGCGTGCGTGCCGATGACCAGGTTGATGCTGCCGTCGGCAAGGCCGGCGTAGGTCTCCGCGCGCTCGGCGTCGGGCGTCGCGCCCGTGAGCAGGCGCGCGTTCATCCGCTCCGCGACCGGGCTTTCGGCCAGGAGGCGGCGGACACTGGCGAAGTGCTGCTCCGCGAGGATGCTCGTGGGCGCCATCAGCGCGGCCTGCGCGCCGTTGGCGATGGCGATGCACAGCGCAATGGCCGCCACGACCGTCTTGCCGGAGCCGACATCGCCCTGCAGCAGGCGGTTCATCGGCGTTTCGGCGGCCATGTCGGCGCGGATGTCGTCGAGCGCGCGCTGCTGCGCGCCGGTCAGCGCGTAAGGCAGGGCGTCGCGGAACGCCTGCAGCCATTCGTCGCCCACGCGGAGCGGCACGCCGGGCACCGACTGCCACTCGCGCCGGTGGGCCAGCACGCCCAACTGCAAGAGCAGCAACTCGTCGAAGACGATGCGCGTTCGCGCCTGGTCGAGCGCGTCCCACGAGTCGGGGAAATGGACCTGTTGGAGCGCCCAGCCCAGGTCGCCCAGGTTGGCGCGTTCCAGCGTGGGGAGCGGTATGTAGTCCGGGATGCGGCTCGCCCAATAATCGACCGTCTGCCGCATGAGGCGGCGCATGGTGCGCGCGGTGAGACCCTTGGTGAGCGGGTAGACCGGCACAATCGTCCCGCTGAAGAGCAGGTCGCGCTCCAGCAGTTCCCAGTCCGGGTTCGTCATCACCCGCTTGCCCAAGTAAAGGTCCACCTTGCCACGCAGCGCCAGTTGCGTGCCCGGCTTGAACCGGTTCCGCAGCCAGGGCTGGTTGAACCAGGACACCGTGAGCGTCCCCGCCCCGTCGCCGAACTCGACCTCGAACAGCTTGCGCCCGCCGCTGATGTTGCGCAGGTCGGCCTTCACCACGGTGCCGATGACGGTCACGGTTTCGCCGGGCAGCAGGTGGTTGATCGGCTTCAGGCGCGTGTAGTCGTCGTAGCGGTGCGGGAAGGTGAAGAGCATGTCGCCGATTGTGCGGATGCCCAGCTTTTCGAGCTTCTCGGCCATGCTCGCGCCCACGCGGTTCAGCACCGTGACGGGGGCATCCAGGCCGCGCAGGGTTTCGCGCGCCGCCTCCAGGTCGAGCGGCGGGCGCGCCTTGCGGTGTACGGCGCGCACCGCCGGGGCCGCCGGGCGCTGCGGTTCGGGCCTGGCCGGCGGCGGTGGGGCTTTCGCCTCCGGCTCCGGGCCGGCCTCTGCCGCCGGGGCTGCCGGTTCCGGCGGCAGCGCGGGTTCTGGTTCCGGCGACGGGGCCTCGCGCGGGGGCGGGGCGCTGCGCTGCGCCGCCGCCTCATGGAGGTGCGCGAGGTCCTGGCGCGGCGGCACCCGGTTGACGACGCGGTCGAGCATGAACCTGACTGCGCTCCGCCGCGCGCCCCGGTCCTCAAGCGCCTCGTACTCGACGACGAGCGCGGCCAGCTCGTCCACGAGCGCGTGATGCTCCGGCCTCTTGGCCTGGGCGTGCGCCTCGGACGTCCACTTGGCGACGAAGTTCCCCAGGCCGCCGATCACTGCCGTGTTCTTGTTCCCCTGCTCCTGTTCAAGCTTGAGGATCTTGACCAGTTTCTCTAGCGCTGATGCCATGGCGTCGCTTTCATGCCCATCTGCTTACCGGGACCCATCTTCCACCAGGATACGCGCCCAGCATGGGGCAGCCCGGAATCGCTGCTACACATCTTCGAAATCGCCCAGGTCGTCAAAGTCCTCGTCGTCCTCGTCGCCAGAGCGACCCAGGTCAAGGACTTCTTCGCCTTCGAACACGACCACGCCCATCGCATCCGGGCCAATGTAGGTGGCGAGCGACGGCCCGTACATCATCACCGGGAACTCGCGCCCTGGGAACTCAAGCGCCAGCCGGTCCTGGAACATGCGCGTCTGCTCGGTGGGGTAGGGCGTGTTCTGCAGGATCATCATCTGTTCCAGGCTGGCGAACTCGGTGACATACTCCACCAGCCGGTCGATGGCCTGCGTGCGCGTGCGCGCTTTCTCCATCGGGACCAGCACCCCATCCTCGATGGTGATGAAGGGCTTGATGCCCAGCATTGTGCCGAGGATGCTCTGAGCGTCGCCAAGTAGCTTGTTGTGCTGGATGTAGTCCAGGGTCTCGACGTAGAACACCGAGTAGATGCGCGGGATGACGCCGCGCACGGTGCGCACGACCGCATCCAGCGACACGTCCTGCGCAGCGGCGCGCGCCGCTGCCTCGACGATGACCGCCAGCCCCGCCGAGGTCGTCAGCGAGTCGATCACGATGATGTCGCAGCGCCCCAGGAAGTTCCGCGACGCGGCGCTGGCGTTCTGCCACGTCGGGCCGAGCTGCCGCGACCGGTGGATCGAGATGATCTGGTCCGTCTCGCGGTGCAGTTGCTCGTAAGCCATGGCGAAATCGGCGACCGAGGCGGTGACGACCTTCGGCAGCGGGCCGCCGTGGCTCACCCGGTGGAAAAGTCCTCCGCGTCGAGGTCCACGCCTTCCAGGAAGTGCTGGTTGCCAAAGTGAATCTGCAACGGCACGACCGTGATCCCATACCGGTCGATGACGCCGGGGTCGAGGAAGTGGGCGGAGCTATCAGTGACGACTCGGACCTTACCCAACCGGACTTCTCCTGGTGCGTCGCAGAACAACGCGCGTCCAAACACGGGCACGGAAGCGCCGCTCCCTGCCGGAACCGGCTGCGGGAATTGTACAAACGGCCAGCTACTCGGCGCTGAGGATGTAGTGGTAATGAGGCTGTCCTCCGTGGACAACTTCGACTTCCTGCTCGGTGAACTGCGCGCGCACGTGGTCGGCCAGCGCCTCCGGCCTGCTCGGCGGCGACGCCGTTGCCATAGTATAGCGTGATGAGTTCGCGCTCGCCCACCTGCATCTGTTTGAGCAGTTGCATCACCACGGTATTCAGGTCGTCGCCCGCCTGGACGAGGTCGCCGTCCACGAGGCCGATGATCTGCCCCTCCTTGGCGACCACGCCGTCGATCTCGACGCTGCGCGTGGCCGTGGTCACTTCGGCGGTGGACACATCGTACTTGGCGGCGTCCATGGCGTCGAAGACGGCGTCGAGGTCGCCCTGGGGGTTCAGGGCCATCAGGGCGTTGATCCCCTGCGGCACGGTGACCGTCGGCACGACCCGGACATCGATGTCCTGGCCGCGCGCCATCTCCGCCGCCTGCCGCGCGGCGAGCAGGACGTTCTTGTTGTTGGGCAGGATGATGACGCGCCGGGTGGGCAGGCTGTGGATCGCGCCGAGAAGCTCCTCGGTGCTGGGGTTCATGGTCTGGCCGCCCTTGACGACGTGGGCCACCCCCAGGCTCTTGAACACCTGGGTCAGCCCGTCGCCAGAGACGACGGCCACCACGCCGATGTCACCCGGCCCGATCTCGACGCTGGCGGTGGTGAGCACGGCCTGCTGCGTGCGCGAGAACTCCTCGTACTGCTCGCGCATGTTCTCGACCACCACGTCGGTGATGCGCCCCATGCTCGCGCCGTAGCTGAGCGGAAGGCCGGGGTCGAGCACGTGGACGTGCACCTTGATCGCGCTGGCGTCGCCCACCACGAGCGTCGAGTCGCCCATCGCGTCGATGGCGTCGCGGATCACGTTCACGTCCAGGTCCGCGCCCTTGAGGATGAACTGCACGTCATAGGGGTAGTGCAGCCCCGTCTCCGGCACAACGACGCCGGCGGATTCGGCGCGCGCGACGACCTCGGTGGATGGCTCGAAGGTCTGCCCGTGTGCG
This sequence comes from Anaerolineae bacterium, assembly GCA_027494055.1. Taxonomy (GTDB): domain Bacteria; phylum Chloroflexota; class Anaerolineae; order Aggregatilineales; family JAFGMM01; genus JAOSJO01. The sequence continues at coordinate 183,713 of JAOSJO010000001.1, forward strand.
TGAAGCAGCATCCCCTCCAGCAGGTAGGTGAGGCCCATCCCGCCGGCGTCAACCACGCCGGCCTTCTTGAGCACCGGGAGCTGTTCCGGGGTGCGCTCCACCGCTGCGTATGCGCGCTTGACCAGCCGCTCCAGCAGGTCAGAGAGGTCGCTCTCGCCCGCTTCGACGGCGGCCTCGGCCTCCTCCGCAATCTCGCGCGAGACGGTAAGGATGGTGCCTTCTACGGGGCGGATGACGCCCTTATAGGCCGTGTCGCAGGCCTCGCGCAGCGCCTCGGCGCAGAGGCGGCAGTCGAAGTGGGTCGCCTCGTCGATCAAGCGCGCAAAGCCGCGCCACAACTGCGAGAGGATCACGCCGGAGTTGCCGCGCGCACCCATCAACGCCCCGTGCGCGACGCCGCGCGCGATCTCGCCCACGTTCTCCGAGTCGTTCCCGGCGATCTCGTTGTAGGCGCTGCGCATGGTCAACAGCATGTTGGTGCCGGTGTCGCCATCCGGCACGGGGAAGACGTTGAGGGCATCGACCTTCTGGTAGTTGTGCTCCAGCCAGGCGAGCGCAGCGGCGGTCAGGCGCTTCAGGCGCTGGCCGTCGCAGCCCTGTTGCCCCCCTTCGACGTTGGATTCGGGTGAGCGCGTCTCTTCCATAAGCGGCTAGGCGTCGATATCCGACACCCGCAACCCCTGCACGTGGACGTTCACCTGTTCGACCGGGATGTTAACGATCTTCTCCACGTCGTAGCGCACGGCGTCGATCAGGCTCTGGGCCACGGTGCTGATGCGGGTTCCGTACTCGATAATAATGTACATGTCGATGACAAGCTTCTCGTCCCGGAACGTGATCTGCACGCCACGGGTCGGGTCGCGGGTGAGGCTGGCGGCAATGTCAGACGCCAGGCTGGGTGATGACATCCCCACCACGCCGTAGCTGCGCAGCGCGGCCTGGCCGGCAACGCGCGCAATGGCCGTCGCTGCCACCTCGACCTTTCCATGCACGGTGTCGCTCTGGACAATCATTTCTCGCCTTGCTTGCCCTTGCAAGAATGCGCGCAGTGTGTTAGCATTGCGCCCGGCTTGTCATTTACGACGGAAACGAGGCGCGATCCAATGGCAAAGTGTGAGATTTGTGGTAAGACGCCCATGTTCGGGCACAACGTCAGCCATTCGAAGCGGCGGACCAACCGGCAGTTCCGGCCCAATCTTCAGCGCGTCCAGGTCTTCGAGAAGGGCCGGCTGGTCACCAAGACCGCCTGCACCCGGTGCATCAAGACACTCAGTAAGAACTCGAAGCTCTAAGCTGCACGCACCCTCGCCACAGTAAAGCCAGCATTGCGTCGCTGGCTTTTTTTCTGCGCCTGCACCATGTCAGGGCGCTAGCATACCGAAATAGTCATGAAAGTGCAATAGATTGGCCCGCGCGGCGGCGCGGTCAGCCCACGTAGCGGCGCGCGATGCTGTCGGCGCGGGCGGCGTACCCGCCGCCGAACAGGTTCATGTGGTTGAGCACGTGGTAGAGCTGGTAGAGTTCGCGGCGCTGGTCGTAGCCGGGGTCGAGCGGGTAGGCCTCGTTGTATGCGGCGTAGAAGCGCGGCGGGAAGCCGCCGAACAACTCCGTCATGGCAAGGTCGGCCTCGCGGTGGCCGTAGTACACCGCCGGGTCGATGATGACCGGCTCGGCCTCCGGCCCGACCATGTAGTTGCCGCCCCACAGGTCGCCGTGCAACAGCGAGGGCGTCATCGTCGCGTCGTCGAGAAACACGTCGAGCCAGTCTTGCAGCCGCGTGAGCAGGTCCTCGCGCTCGCGCGGGAGGCGTCCGCGCTTGCGGGCGAACTGCATCTGCGCCCCGATGCGCCGCTCGCGGTAGAACGTCGTCCAGCTTGGCGAGGGCGTGTTGATCTGCGGGATCGCGCCGATGTAGTTGTCGCGGTCCAGGCCGTGCTCCGGCGCGGTGACGCGGTGCAGCGCGGCGAACGCCCGCCCGAAGTCCTCCGCAAAGGCGTTCCGGTCGATGCCGCCCTGCGCTTCCTCGATCCACTCCAGCGCGAGGTAGGCCGGCGTGGCGCCCACCGCGAGCGCCTCCGGCACGCGGATCGCGTCTGCTTTGGCGAGTTCGCGCAGGCCGTGCGCCTCCGCCGTGAAGAAGTCTGGCGGCGCGCTTCGGTTCCACTTGAGCAACACGGTCGCCCCGTCGCGGAGCGTCACGCGCGCCGCCTGGTTGATGTCGCCGCCGTGGACCGTGCGCGCGTCCCTGACCGCCACGCCCAGCGCGGCCTCAAGCGCGTCCTGAACGTCGCGCGGGATCATAGGCCGTGCCGCGCGCGGATGTGGTCCAGCAGCCCTTCGGCGGCGGCGCGGACCAGTCGGTACACTTCTTCGAAGCGCCCGCTGTAGTACGGGTCGGGCACCTCGCGCTCGTTGACGCCCTCCGCGTAGTCCAGGAACAGGCGGATCTCGGCCGGCGTGGCGCCGTTGGCGCGCGCGCGCAGGTCCGCGAGGTTGTTCCGGTCCATCGCCAGGATGTAGTCGAAGGCCCCAAGGTCGGCGTCAGTGAGCTGCCGCGCGCGCCCGTCGTAGTCGATATCGTGCTGCTTGAGGATGTCGCGCGTGCCGGGGTGCGCCCGCTCGCCGATGTGCCAGTCGCCCGTGCCCGCCGAGTCGACCACGATACGGTCGCCAAGGCCGGCCTCCTTGACGAGGTGGCTGAAGACGCCCTCCGCCATCGGAGAGCGGCAGATGTTGCCCAGGCAGACGAACAACACCCGCACTCTGTCATTCTGCTGCATTGCTTGCTCCATCAGCTAACGTTTTTCCAGATCGTACCCGCCTAAGAGTGTACCGTTTATGCACACGTTGTGCGACCCGCGCCGGCCTGGTCCGTCCCGCGCCAGGGTGAGGGAGGCTCAGGTGCGCGCCGCGATCTTCATTTTTCTAAGCAATTCTATATTTTGCTTTATATGTTTCTGCCATAAAATTGTGCGATAATGATGCTTACATATCGGTATTGTAGCTTGTCATATAAAAATTAAGTCCTAAGGCGGTCCACAAGGCCGCAATGCCCACGCGGGCGCTTGCCTCTGACGTTTCTCGGAGTGAAAGGAGGGGGGATATCCGGGAGATGTGACGCGCACCCCACCACACACGAACTTCAGTCCCGTATACCAGCAAATCACTTGCACCTGTAATCCGTAGCGAAGGAGAAGGTCAGGCATGAAACGCATCATCAGCATTCTGGCGCTCGTCGCCATCGTACTCGTGACGTTCGGTACCCCGGTCGCGTCCGCGCAACAGGGGTCCGGGCGCTACGTCATCGTCTTCAACGGCAACCGCATCCCCGGCAACGCCGCCAACGCCATCGCCGCCGCCGGCGGCCAGTTGGTCAGGACGTTCCCCGAAATTGGCGTCGGCATCGCGGTATCGGGCGACCCGAACTTCGCCGCCAACGCCAGGGGCGTGCGGGGCGTTCAGCAGGCCGGTCCGAGCGGCGCGTTCACCCTCCCCTCGGTGATGGTGTCCGAAGACCTCCAGGCGAACGCTCCTGACCCGGCAGTGGACATCGGCTATTACACGTACCAGTGGGACATCCGCCGCGTGGGCGCAGACCGGGCCTGGGACGTGACCACCGGGTCGCACGACGTGGTGGTTTCGATCATCGACACCGGCATCGCGTGGAATCACCCCGACCTGGCCCCGAACGTGGTGTACACGGCCTGCTTCGCGGCCTTTACGACATGCACCCCCTATCCCACGCTGTCCTATCACGGCACGCACGTCGCGGGGACGGTTGCGGCGGCGTTCGGCGGCGGCGGGGCCGTGGGGGTTGGTCCAAACCTGGGCCTGGCCAGTTACAACGTGTTCGAGGTGATCAACGGCTCGGTGCTCGCGACGGACGAGGCCATCTGGGCGGCCATGCTGGACACAGCCGCGCGCGGCTATGAGGTCATCAACATGAGCCTGGGCGGCTACATCTTCTTCTCCGACGGCCACGCGGACGGCGCGGCCGTCTGGACCGCCTGGAACCGCGTCGCCAACTACGTGCGCAACGCCGGCGTGACCATCGTCGCCTCCTCCGGCAATGGCGGCGTGAGCCTCAATGGCGCGATTGCGCACATCCCCGGCGACCTGCCGGGCATCATCAACGTCGGCGGGACCGGCATCCGCCCGGAGCCGACCTATCCACAGGTCGGGACCTACGACGTGCTCGCCTACTACAGCAACTATGGCGCGTCGGTGACGCTCGTTGCGCCGGGCGGCGATACCGGCCCTGACGGCACCCCCTGGCCGTTCCCCGGCGCTTACTACCTGGTGTATAGCACCTATGTCGATGTCGGTACGGGCGCGCTCGGCTACGCCTGGGCGGGCGGCACGAGCATGGCGTCGCCGCACGTGGCGGCGGCAGCGGGTCTGGTCAAGACCGTGAACCCGCGCCTCAACCCGAACCAGGTCGAGTCGATCCTCAAGCGGACGGCGCAGGATCTGGGCAACCGCCAGTTCTTCGGCCACGGCATGTTGGACGTTTTCGCCGCCGTCACCGCCAGGTAGGCGCTGACAGGGCTTCCCTTCACGCGACCGCCCTGGCCGGCTCCTGGTCAGGGCGGTTCGCTTTCCCAAGTAGTGACGGGCTGCGAATACTATCGAACTCTAGCTCCCAGCTACCCTTCACGTTCTCGGTTTCCCAGAAGATGATGCATCCATCTTCTCCGCTGCGATATACACGGGATACTTCAAGCACGTCTGCATCAAAGTCCAGTTCATTGAAGACTGAGCCATCGTCACAATCACCGCTAAGGACCTGTGCCTCAGGATAAACGAATTATCTTGGACGGTGGCCGCGATTGTCCAGATACCGGAAGGTAACATCGTCGGCATCGTGAGGCGCGTCCCGAAGCCGATATCGTGGTCCCTGCCTCAATTTCCAAGACGCTGTCAATCAGGGTGTCAACGTCAAGGATATCTCGCAGAGCAAATTCCCAAGGTCCACTCACATTGTCTGTCTCAAAGATGATAGAGCACCCACGTGAAATGAACAGGCCACTTATACGTAGCTGTTGCATCAAAGTCCAGTTCATTGAAGATGCTCTGGTCTCTACAGTCTCCTCGAAACAACGCTTTTCAGGATGAAACTCCGATCTCCACTGTGGCATCAATCCTGTAGCGCCCTGAGGGATTTTCGTAGACTTCCGTGAGCTGGCACCGCGACCGAAGCCTCAAGCAGGGCTCTTGGTCGATCGGGTAAAGCGCATTGGCGCGCGTTCGACCAGAAAATTGGCGATATACGCATCATCCAATTCAGGTCGGTACAGTCTCAGCCACCCCGCAACCTCTGGTTCTTCATCATAGACCATTATGCTCTCGCCAGGTACACGCCTCAACTATCTCGAAGCTGGTGCTGGCCCTGCACGCAGATTGACATTTCCTCGGAAATGACAATGTACTCGACGACCTGTGGCCTGTCTGGAGTTGTCTCATCTTGATTTCCCCTTCCTGTGCATAGGTCGGCAGTGGTGCAAGCAAACAGGCGATGGTAATGAATATTAATGCAACCTTGAATCTAGACATGATATTGGTCTCCTTATTCAGAACCTTTTTAAAGCATATAATTATCATAAATCTATGTCAACAATTTATCATTGTAAAATTATAACATGATTTCGACTATGTTATTCTGTATATTTATTTATGATACTCCGTCAGAGATGTACAACCATCCATGCACGTGAGAAGTTCTAGACGTGAGGGACTTCGCTTTAAGGCAAGACTGGCATTATACTCTCCTCAAGCGAAGCCCAGCGCCTTTCGAATGCGTCACGGCGGGGCCGCGCGCAGCGGAGAGCGGGTATGCGCCTCCACCACCTCAACTGCGGGACGATCCGCGTTTTCGGCGGCGTCGCGATGATCGGGACGGGTAGCCTGCGCACCCGCGCGCCGGGCGTGATCCACTGCGTGCTGGCTGAAACCGATGACGGCCTGCTGCTCATCGACACCGGCCCCGGTGCGCGCGACTACGCCGCGCCCACGCCGTTGAACCGGTGGTTCATTGCTCTTGCCGGGCTGCCGCGCGACTCCGAAGAGACCGCGGTCGCCCAGGTGCGGCGGCTGGGCTACGCGCCGGAGGACGTGCGGCACATCGCGCTGACTCACTTCCACTTCGACCACGCCGGCGGGCTGCCGGACTTCCCAGGGGCGAAGGTGCACATCTTCGACGAAGAGTACGCCGGCGTGATGCGACCGCGCGACATCTACGAACGGTTTGTCTATCGCCCGGAGCACTGGGCGCACAGGCCGGACTGGGCCGTGCACGCGCTGGCGGGCGACCGCTGGTTTGGTTTTGACTGCACGCCGCTGGTTGACCTCGGCGCGACTGCGTTTACGCTCGTCCCGCTGCCCGGCCACACGCGCGGGCACTGCGGTGTGGCGCTGCGGCTGCCCGGCGGCTGGCTGTTCCACTGCGGCGACGCCTACACCTTCCACGGCGATGTCGATCCCGACCGCCCGTTCAGGCCGCCTTACTACCGGCTCTTCCGGCCCTACTTCGCGATGATCGGGCCGTTTCGCAAGATCGGGGAACACGCGCCGCGCCTCCGGGCGCTGCGCCGCGCGCACGGCGACGCGATCCAGTTGACCAATGCGCACGACCCCCACGAGTTGGAGAAGTTTCGCGCGGGCGAACCGCCCGGCGCAGGATAACGGGCACGAGGGAGGCAACCGTCACGGCGATGACAGACTTACGCGAACGTTTCCAGAACCCGACCGCGCGCCATCGCGGCGCGCCCTTCTGGTCGTGGAACGACCGGCTCGACGAGGCAGAGCTGGTGCGCCAGGTCGAGGCGATGCGAGAGCGCGGCATGGGCGGCTTCTTCATCCACTCGCGCGAGGGGCTGGAGACGCCCTACATGGGCGAGGCGTGGATGCGCGCCGTGCGCGCGGTGGTCGAGGCGGCGCGCCGCGTGGGGATGCACGCCTGGCTCTATGACGAGGACCGGTGGCCCTCCGGGGCGGCGGGCGGGCTGGTGCCGGCGCGCGGCGGCGACGCCTTCCGGGGCAAGGCGCTCACGCTCGAAGTCGCGCGCGCGCCGGTCGAACCCGGCGCAGACGTGCTCGCGCTCTACCGCGCCCGGCTCGACGCCGTCCATCCGGACAGCGACCGGCTGCTGAGCGTGACGCGCGCCCCGGTCGATGCGCCGCTCCAGCCCGGCGACGGCGAGGCGGCGCTGATCCTGCGCCGCGAGGTCGCACAGCCCTCCCCCTGGTACAACGACGACGCGCCCGCCGACAACCTCAACCCCGACGCAGTGGCGGCCTTCATCGACATCACCCACGAAGCCTACCGCCGCCTGGTCGGCGACGATTTCCGGCGCGCTGGTGCCGGGCATCTTCACCGACGAGCCGAACATCAGCGACGTGACGCTCGGCTCCGGGCTGCCCTTCGTGCCTTGGACCGACGGGCTGGCCGATTACTTCAAGGCGCGGCGCGGCTACGACCTGCTCGATGTCGCGCCCTACCTCTTCTTCGAGGGGGAAGGCGCGGCGAAGGCGCGGCACGACTACTGGTGGACGGTGAGCGAGCGCTTCACCGAGGCGTACTCGGCACAACTGGGCGCGTGGTGCGCCGCGCACGGCCTCGCCCTCACGGGCCACTTCCTGGAAGAGGACCTGTTCGGCAACGCAATCTGGTACGGCGGGGCCGTCATGCCGCACTACCAGCACCAGCAGGTCCCCGGCATCGACATGCTGCGCGAGCGGACCGACGAATACCTGACCGTCAAGCAGTGTACCAGCGTGGCGCACCAGTTCGGCCGGCCGTTCGTGCTCTCCGAGACCTACGGCTGCACCGGGTGGGCGTTCACGTTCGAGGGGCAGAAGTGGGTCGGCGACTGGCAGTACGTGCTCGGCGTGACGATGCGCTGCCAGCATCTGGCGCTCTACACGCTGCGCGGCTGCCGCAAGCGCGACTACCCGCCGTGCTTCAACTACAACACCACCTGGTGGCAGTACAACGGCGTGGTGGAGGATTACTTCGCGCGGCTGGGCGCGGTGCTCACCGAGGGGCGCGCCGTGCGTGACGTGCTCGTGCTCCACCCGGTCGCGACCGGCTGGATGATGGTCGGCGGCTACGGCGGCCTCCTCAGCGGGGGGCACCGGCCCGCGACGCCCCCGGCGCTGGCGGCGGCGAACGCCTACGGCGTGCAGTTGAACGAATTTGCCAAAGCGGTGCTGGCGACGCACTACGACTTCGACTTCGGCGACGAGCAGATCATGGCGCGCGTGGGCCGGGTGGACGGCGCGACGCTGTGGGTCAACGAGGCCCCGTACCGGGTGGTCATCATCCCGCCGGGCACGCAGACCCTGCTCGCGCACACGGTGGCGCTGCTGGAGGACTTCCTCGCGCGCGGCGGGCAGGTGATCGCCTTCACGCCCACGCCGGCGCGGGTCGAGGCCGCGCCGAGCGCGCGCGCCGCGCAGCTCTTCGCGCGAGCGGGTGTCACCGTGCTCGACGACACGAGCCAGATCCAGGCCGCGGTGGAGAGGGCCGCGCCCCGGCGGGTGAGCGTCGCCACGCCGCACGGCCAGCAGGCCAGCGCCTTCCTTGCGCAACAGCGCCTCATCGCCGATGCTGACGGCGCCGGCAGCAAGACCGCGCTCTTCGTCGTCAACAACGACCGCGACGGCGCGCACCGCGTCACAATCACGCTGGAGGGGCAGGGCGCGCTGGAAGAGTGGGACCCGCTCACCGGGGAGGTCCGCCCGGTCGCGGCCACGCCGCGCGACGGCGCGGTGCGCTTCGACGCGACGTTCGGCCCGGCGGGCGCGCGGCTCTACGTACTGCACCACGGCGCGCCGGCGGGCCGTCACGCGGCCCCGGACGCCGCCCCGCGCCGCGAGCGCGTGAGCTACATCGGTCCGGTGTGCGCGTTCACGCGCACTGACCCCAACGTGCTGACGCTGGACGTGTGCGCGTATCGCGTCGGGGAGGGTGCATGGTCCGCGCCCATGCCGGTGTGGCAGGCGCAGCAAGCCCTCCGCGAGCGGCTGGGGATGCGCCAGGTCTACTACAACGGCCTGCCGCAGCGCTATACGTGGGTGGGCACGCCGCACCCCAACGACGGCGCGCCGGTCGCGTTCCGGTTCGAGTTCGCGGTGCGCGCCGCGCCGGAGACGCCGGTCTACCTGCTGGTGGAGAACGCCGAGGATTTCGAGATCGCGTTCAACGGCCAGCCGGTCGCCAGCGCGCCGGACGGCTGGTACCTGGACCGGAGCTTCGACCGGGTGCGGCTGCCGGCGCTCCAGCCGGGGCGCAACACGCTGACGCTGGCCTGCGCCTACGCGGAGCGCATGGAGGTCGAGGACTGCTACCTGCTCGGCGATTTCGGCGTCGGCGTTGACCGCGCCATCGAGGCCGAGCCGGCGGCGCTGCGCTTCGGTGACTGGTGTCTGCAGGGTTACCCGCACTACACCGGGAGCATCGTCTACCACGCCACGTACACGCACCAGCCCGGCGCGCGCGTCACGCTGCGGCTTGGCGCTTACGCCGCGACCACGGTCGCGGTCCACGTCAACGGCGCGCTGGCGGGCCACATCCCCTGGCGCGCAGCCAACGGCCTCGACGTGACGCCGCACCTGCGCGCGGGCGAGAACGCCATCGACATCGAGGTCGTCAGCAGTCCGCGCAACATGCTCGGCTCGCTGCACCTCAAGCCCGGCGACGAGGCCTGGACCGACTGGCGCTCCTTCCGTTCAGAAGGCGAGCGGTATACGCCGGAGTACATGCTGGTTCCCTACGGGCTGATGGGGCAGGTTGCGCTCGTGGCGTCGCTGCCGGGCGACGCACAGGCCTGAGCGCCCGCTCAGGCCTCTGCGCGTGGGAGCAACTCGGTCAGCGCGTTGAACAAGGTGTCGAGGTCGGCGGGCGTGTTGTACCCCTGCACCGAGACGCGCATCAGGTTGCGGTCGTGCCAGTGGAAGATAGGCGCCTCGATCCGGCGCTCTTCGTAGAGCCGCCGGGCCAGCACGTCGGCGGCGCACGCCGGGAGCGGGATCGACACCATCTGCGCGTACCAGTCCGGGGTATCCGGCGACAGCGGCGGGCAGCCATACCATGCGGCGACGCGCGCGCGTAGCGCGCGGGCGCGTTCGTGGCATTGCGCGCGCACGGCGTCCCAGTCGTGCGTCTGCATGAACTCGATCACCACCGGCACGGCGAGATAGGCGGCGATGTCGCGCGTGCCCTGCCACTGGTTCAGGCGCACGAAGGCCGGATCGTCCGCATACTCCCAACTGACCACCAGCGGCTCGACAAGGTGCTGGTGCTGTGGCCCGCGCGTATAGGAACGCCGACCCCTTGGGCGCGCACATCCACTGTGGCAGTTGCCGGTGTAGGAAATCAGCGCCCAGGGCGTCAAGGTCCACCGGAATCTGCCCCGGCGCGTGCGCCCCGTCGATGACGGTGAGGATGCCGGCCTCACGCGCGCGGCGGCAAAGCGCGGCGACCGGGAAGATCAGCGACGTGGGCGAGGTGATATGGCTGATCGAGATCACGCGCGTGCGCGGCGTCACCGCGTCCCAGAACGAGTCGACGAGCGCCGCTGGCGTCGTGACCGGCAGGGCGACAGGATGGCGCACGTACTGCGCGCCGGTTTTGCGGCAGATGAACTCCCAGGTGCGGTCAATCGCGCCGTATTCGTGGTCGGTGGTCAGAATCTCGTCGCCAGGGCGCAGCGCCAGCGAGTGCGCCACGAGGTTCACGCCGGTCGTCGCGTTGGTGACGAAGATGAGGTTGCCGGGGTCGGTGTGGAGGTATGCGGCCAGACTGGTGCGGGCTTCGCGCAGCAGGCCAGGCGCGCGCCGCCCCAGGAAGTCCACCGGCTCGCGCTCAAGCTCCAGTTGCCAGCGCTGGTACACGTCGAACACCGGCCTGGGGCACGCCCCCGCGCTGCCGTGGTTGAGGTAAGTGACGTTGGGATCGAGCAGGAATTGAGAACGAAGCGCGTTGTCGTCGGTCATATGTTGGGTTTGCCTATGAAGCAGGGGTCGCGTCGTAGATGTCGAACGGTGCCTCACCCGCAGCGATGAGCTTCTCGTTCAGCGCGCGCCCGATGGGCACCAGGCACGGAGTCGGGGTTGCGGCCACCCAGCCGCCATTCCGAAGAGGTGTACGTCGCCATCCCGAAGATGAGCTTGCCGCTGGCGTTGCTCCCCAGCGCGATGATGATGTCCGCCGGGATGGTTGAGGGGTCGATGATCCAGTCGATGTGCTGGTGCATCTGCCGGCGTCGTTCCGCCCGGTAGTCGCCGCACGCATCCACCGTCGCGCGGAATGCGTTCCACTCGGCGGCGGCCTCGCCAGAGAGCGGCGTGGCTTCGGGGGAGGCGCGTGAGGTTCGCGATAATCTCCGGCGCCAGCGTCATCGCCAGCGGGTTCTCAGAGCTGCCCGTTCGCCGCCGGCGTCAGCGTTATCGCCAGCGGATTCTCAGAGCCGCCCGTGTCGCCCGCCGCCGCCAGGATGATGGTCACGACGGCGACGATTCCGACAAGCAGGACCGCCACGCGCAGCACAAAAGCCGAATCGGCGCGCTGCTGCGGCGCGCCGGCGCGCGCTTTGGGCCGGGTTGGACTGGGTTTCTTCTTCGCCATCTACGCCCCGCGCCGGGGTCACTCTTCGCCCAGCGACAGCACGAACTGGTACAGGTTTCTGCTGCCCGTATCGCTGAGGCGGTCGGTGGAGAACAGGTGCGCGTTGCCGAGTGGGCCGCCGGTCCGCAGCCAGGTGACGAACTCCTGTTGCGTCAGGGTGAGGCCGACCAGCGGGGGCGCAACGATGTCGCCGATGCTGCCCGCGCCGCCTTCGCCGTTCTCGCCGTGGCACGAGGCGCATTCCAGCCGCTCCCAGTTGGTCTGGCCGCGCGCGACGGCGGTGGGGTCAAGCGCCGACGTCGGCGTGCTTGCCGCAGCGGCGGCGGTGGCGGTGGCGGCGGCCAGCGTGGCGAGCGCGGGCGCTTCAGTCGGCGTCGGGTACTCGTAGATCGGGATGGGCGAGACAGTTGGGCGCGCGGTCGGCGTCGCGCCTTGCCCGCACGCGGCCAACGCCAGCGCGCCCAGGGCGATCAGGGCGATTGCGCCAAACCGCTTTCGATTCATGTTCATCTCTCTCCACTCCTGCGGCGCCTCTACCGCGAGCGCTGCGGGTCGAGCGCCTCCTGCAAGCCGTCGCCTACAAACGAGAAGCCCAGCATGGTCAGGGCGACGAGGATGGTCGGGAACAGCGCCAGGTGGTAGTACACCTGAATCGAGGTGCCGACCCCAGACCCAACCATTCTACCCCAACTGGGGATTGGCTCCGAGATACCCAGGCCCAGGAAGCTCAGCGACGCCTCGGCGAAGATCGCCAGCGGCACCGCGAAGGAGAACGCCACCAGGAGCGGCGTGAGCGCATTGGGCAGGATATGTGTGAAGATGATGCGCCAGTCGGACGAGCCAATCGCGCGCGCCGCGGTCGTGTATTCCTTCTCGCGGATGGACAGGAACTCCCCGCGCGTGATGCGCAGCGGAATGATCCAGGAGGTGACGCTTAACGCAATGATGACGTTGACCAGACCCCCGCCGAGCACGCTGATCAGCAAGAGCGCAAACACCAGCCCTGGCACTGCGGTCATGATCTCCACAAGGCGTTGGGCAATGTAATCAACGACGCCGCCGCGATAGCCCGCCAGCGCGCCGAGCGGTACCCCGATGCTGAACGAAATCGCCGGCACCAACAGGCCCACCAGCAGCGACGTGCGCGCGCCGTAGATCAGCCGCGACAGGTAATCGCGCCCCACCGCGTCCGCGCCGAGGATGTGCCTCGAATCGACAAAGGGCCGCAGATAGGCGGTGGTGAAGTCGGCCTTGTCGTAGGGATAGGGGGCGACGATGTCGGCGAGGAGGGCCACCGTAAACAGCACGATCAGGATCACCAACCCAAGCATCGCCAGGCGATTGCGCTTGAAACGGCGCGCAGCATCGCCCCACAGCGTGCGCTCCTTCAGAAGAGTGGGCGTTGCCAGGGCGGTCCCTTCCACTTCTGCAGCGTTGACCGGGGCAGCCATCATGCGCTCCTCGCGCCGGTGATGCGCACGCGCGGATCAATCCAGGTGTAAAGGATGTCGGTAATCAGATACGTCACGCCCCAAAGGAAGGCGATCAACAAGAACATCGCCATCACCATCGGGTAATCGCGGTTGAAGATGCTGGTGACAAAGAACTTGCCCAACCCCGGTATCCCGTAGACGACCTCGATGAACAGCGAGCCGGTGAGCAGGTCGGGGACGATGGGCAGGAGCACCGTAACCATCGGGATGAGCGCGTTGCGGAGCACGTGCCGTATCGTGATGCGGCGCTCGGTGAGGCCCTTGGCGCGCGCCGTGCGCACGTAGTCGGCGTTGAGCGCGTCGGCGACGCTGGCGCGCGTATAGCGGGCCACCTGCGCCAGGGGCGCGAGGGCGTAGGTCACCACGGGCAGAAAGTAGTCCCTGGAGAGCAACGCCGGCCCCTGCCCGAAGGCCGGCCCGACGATCCACTGGTTCTCCTTGCCCCAACCGCTCTGAAAGCCAAAGATCAGCAGGAACCAGGTCGCAAAAACGAAGCTCGGCACCGTGATACCGAGCGTGGCGACAAATGTGACCAGGTTGTCAATCCACGAGTTGCGGTAGAGGGCGGCGATAATTCCCCAGAGTCAGGCCGATGCTGAAAGCCAGGATGATGGTGTATAGGCCCACATGGAGCGTGATCGGCCAGGTGCGCGCGATGACTTCGGTGACGGGGGATTGCCGGCCACGGAGAAGGAGTTGCCGAAGTCGAGGCGGAGCGCATTTGTGAAAAAGATCAAATAACGCTCAAGCGGCGGCTTGTCCAGGCCGTATTTGCGCTTGAGGTTCTCCAGGGCCTCCTGAGTATGGCCGCGCTCGCCCATGCCATAAGGCCCACCGGGCAAGAGGTTCATCATGGTGAAAACAATGATGGAGACGATAACCATCACAAACAAGAGCGAGGTCAATCGTTTGATGATGTATCCGGTCATGCACGCTCCAAAGCGGGCAACAAAAGCATTCTACCAGACATGAGGGGTCGCACCATCGGGTAGCCAGGCATCAGTCAGGGGCGGTTTCAGGCCCGCCCCTGACCGAACCGGCTCTGTCAGCGTACAGATCAGTACAGCGTGACGCTACTGGGTGCGATAGGTGTCGTAGTTCTCCACTTCGTTGGTGATGTAGAAGTCGCTATAGCACCACTCGTTGCCCCAGTGCATCGCCTCCACACCCTGCGCGTCGGGCTTGAAGCACTCCGGACCAGCAATGTACGGCTGGAACAGAGTCCCCAGGCGACGCCAGAAGAGAAAGACGCCGCCGACGTCCTCAACCAGGATGCGCTCGGCGTCTTTGTACATCTGCGTGCGGCCTTCGGTGTCGCCCACGACCAGGTTGGCTTGGCGGACGAGATCGTCATACTCGGCGTTGCGCCAGGAGTGGCGCCCGCTGGAGTGCCACACCCCCAGCATGTTGGAGGGGTCGAGGTAGTCCATGCCGTAGGAGACGCCGCCCAACTGGAGCGTGGTCGGGCGCGCCAGCAGCGCATCCATGTAGGTCGTGTACTCCAGGTTGGTGACGGTGATGTCGATGTTGAGGCACTCGCTGATGGACGCGGCCACGGCGATGTACCAGCTCTGGATGCCCTCACCCTCGTTGCGCAGTTTCAGGTCCTGAGCCGGGAAGCCCTCGCCGTTGGGGTAGCCCGCGTCGGCGAGCAACTGCTGCGCCGCCGGGCAGTCGTAGGTCTGGGTGTCGGCCAGGTCGCCCTCTGCGTCCCACGCCGGGAAGCCAGGCGCGAGGAACGACCACGCCGGGAGCGCAGTCTGGACGCCGCTGGCGTTGATGACGTTGTCGGCGATGGACTGGCGGTCAACCGCCTTGGCGAACGCCAGGCGCACGTTCACGTCGTTGAACGGCGGGTTGAAGGTGTCGAAGAGCAGGTAGTCGGTGCGGAAGTCGCCGGAGTGCATGCGCAGGTTCTCGCGCATCACCGGGTCGTTGACGATGATCTCATAGTCCGACGGCTTCAGCCAGATGTAGTCAACGGTGTCAACTTCGTGATTCTGGAAGGCCAGGAAGCTGGTGTTGGGGTCGCCGTAGAAGCCCCGGCGCTCGCGCAGGCGGGGCTGCATGAAGCCGGTGTACTCCGGGTTCGCTTCCAGGACCATATGGTCGCCGGGCACGAATTCCTTGAGCTGGAACGGCCCTGAAGACACGGCGGTCGCGGGGTCGAGCAGGTATTCAGGGTGCCAGTTGCCCGGCTCGCCCAGCGACTCGGCGTGCAGCGGCGGCCAGAAGTGGAACACGTTGGGCGTGAAGGGGATGGTCCCCTGCGTGAAGACCTGGACCGTCATGTCATCGACGGCCACCATGCCGATCTCGTCCGGCGCAATCTCGCCGGCCACGGCCTCGTCCCACCCCTCGATGATCCCCAGCCACATCCATACGAAGTCGTAGGCGTGGGCCGGGTCGGCCATGAACTGCCAGGTGCGCACGTAGTCGGTGGCGGTCACTGGCGTGCCGTTGTTCCACATCATGCCAGGGCGCACATGGAAGAACCACGAGAGGCCGTCTTCAGCCGGTTCCCAGCTTTCGAAGCCCCCCAGGCACCATCTGCATGTTCACGTCCAGGTAGATCGGCCAGTCGGACATCTGGTCGCCCATGCCGGAACTGCAGAGCCGCTCATACACGGACACTGCCGCCATGAAGGTGGTCTGCGTGGCGGTGGCGTCGCACAGCTCCTGCAATATCTGCATTTCGTAGGGGGCGGCGTCTTCGGGCAACGGACGTCCGTATACGTCAACGTTGCCCTCCTGCGCGCCGCCGGTGCCGGGCACAGAGACGACGAGTGCCAGCAGCAACGACACAACGACAAATGCGGTTCGTTTCGACACGATCCTCCTCCTGATTTATATGTGAGGCGTAGCGTGGAACGGCGACCGGATGGGCCAAAGGCCGCCTTGAACGCCATTTTATAACACTTGTCGCAAATTGTCACGCCAGATGTGGTACTGGCCTCATTAAAAAAAGGCCGAACCGCGTGCGCGAGAACCCGCGCGGCTTCGGTAAACAGTTAATAAGTCTAGCTACCGGACACTGAACAGAAGTTCGGTACGAACGTAAGCGGGACAGGGTCGTCGAGTGCCAGACACCGCTCGATGAAGTCCCAGCCGAGACGGAAAACACTCAAATCGCGGCGGTCATGGCGATCAACTGCATCGGTTTGGTGGGAGGCAATGGTGTGTTCACCGACCGCGACGAGCCAGACATAGAGGATGCACACGGCAAGGGTGAGCCGGGACAGACGTAAGAAATGCTGCAAGTGGGTCGCTTCGAGGTCAAAGCCATGCCCCTTCAGATCGCCGAACAGTTCCTCAATCCACATGCGGCGGCGGTAGAGCTTCAGCGCCGCCTGCGCGCACGGGAGGTTGGTGGCCAGGAACCAGGGTTGCGGCTCACCTTTGCGCCAATGGAGCACCAGGCAGGTCGGATAGGCGTTGCTCTTTGTCAACAGCACCCGTCCGATCCAGGCGGTAAGGCCCGGTTGCAGGGGCAGCAAGGCGTCCAGGCGCAGCCACCGGCCTGTGTTGTAGGGCTTACACAGGTGGTCGCCGGGTTGCCGCAGCGCGTAGTCCCACCCCCACACGTCCAACTGCTCCAGCAGCAACGCATTGCCAAACTCGCAATCCCCCACCAGCGAGGCCTTCACCCCAGGTGGGATCAATCCCTGCACGTAGCGGAGCAGTTTGATCTGCTTGACCGTCGTGCTGTGCCCCCGGCGATGACGCACCCAGGTCCACACCAGCGGCAGCGCCGCGCCCTGATACGCCACCACGACGATCAACAACTGAAACCCGAACCCGATCCTCGTGCCGTCGATGATGAGGTGCAGCCGTCTGGCGCTCGACGCCGCCGCGATCAGGCGCACCGCAATCGGGCGATACCACTGCCGGGGACGGATCGCGCCGTTGTTCAGCAACCGACGCAGACGCTTCTCCAGGCTCGCTTTCTTGGCGCGCACCGGCAGCTTGCGCGCGATCAGGCTCAGGTGCACGCTGCGCGCCTGGAAACAACGCGACGAGCAACAGCACCATGTTGGTCAGCCGACTTTCACACCCATCGGGCGCCAGTTGCGCCAGGCGCTGACGCCAGATACGATGGAGTTGGGAGTTGTTCATCAGGGCCGCTCCTCTGGATCAAGTTGTGGTTGGTGCTTCAACTTTACCAGGGGAAACCCTTTGTTCAACTCCTCGATCATTTGTTCAAGTGTCCGGTGGCTCCCAAACAGTTAATAAGTTTTCGACATTCGTTGTATACTTGTAGTGTTCGCCTTCCCAACTACAGTACTTAAGAGGCATTCGCCCTGCCGCGACAGATGCGACAGCGGCCCGAAAGGAGGTGGTGCCCTTTGCGCGTGCGGTGAATCAACCCGGTCGTGCGTTTTGCTGTATCGACAGCCAGCTTCAACATTTCAACAGCGTTTAGCAGGAGGAGATGAAATGTCAAGGCGTTTGGTCGTGCTTACCGCCGTGTTGACCCTGGTTCTAGGGGGATTAGGCCTCGCGCCGGTTGCCGCACAAGAGGACTGCGACTTCGTTGATGAGGTCGTCATCGGCGTGATCGCCCCGCTCACCGGCGACATCCCCAAGGTCGGGCAGAGCACGCAGGAAGCGGCAACGATGGCCGCCGACGAAATCAACGCCGCGTGTGGGCTTGAGATCGACGGCGAGAACTACGAGGTCATCATCATCGTCGAGGACAACGAGGCGAAGGCCGAGTCCTCGGTGGCCGCCGCCACCCGCCTGATCGTCGATGAAGAAGTCGTCGCCATCATCGGCCCGCAGGCAAGCAAACAGGCCGTCCCCACCGGGCAGGTCGCCAACGACCGCGAGACTCCGATGATCAGCCCGTGGTCCACCAACCCAGACACAACCTTCGACCGCCCGTGGGTCTTCCGCGCCGCCTTCCTCGACCCCTTCCAGGGTCCGGTCGTCGCTGGCTTTGTCCAGGAGGAGCATGGCGCGACCACTGCGGCGGTGCTTTACGACATCGCCAGCGACTACCCCAAGGGCCTGGCGGAGAACTTCCGCGACGCCTTCGAGGCCAGCGGCGGTGATGTTGTCGCCTTCGAGAGCTTCACCACGGGCGACGCCGACTTCAGCTCGCAGTTGACCAACATCATTGCCGCCAACCCGGACGTGATCTTCACGCCGCAGTATTACAACGAAGTGCCGCTGATCGTGCAGCAGGCGCGCGAGCTTGGCTACACCGGCCCCATCGTGGGCAGCGATAGCTGGGGCACGCCAGACCTGCTGGACCTGTGCGGCGATGCGTGCGAGGGGCTGTTCTTCAGCACGCACTACGCGCCGGACATCGTCACCGAGGTCGCCCAGGCGTTCATCACCGCCTACGAGGAGCGCTACGGGGCGAAGCCCGACGACGTGGCCGCGCTCACCTACGACGCATTCCAGATGCTCTTCATCGCCATCGAGAGCGCGCAGTCGCTTGAGCGCGCCGACATCCGCGACGCGCTGGCGACCATCGAACTCTTCGAGGGCGTCACCGGCGTGATGAGCTTCGATGAGCAGGGCGACCCGGTCAAGTGCGCCGTCATCATCCAGATCAAGGACGGCGCGTTCACCTACTACGACTCGGCTTGCCCCCCTGGCTTCCCGCCTGAGGACATGGACGAGGAAGGCGGCGACATGGGGATGCTGGGCGGCGAGGCGCTCGTTGCGGAGCGCTGCACCGTCTGCCACAACGCCGACCGGATCAACGCTGCGGAAAAGGACCACGCCGGTTGGGAAGCGACGGTTGATCGCATGATCAGCAACGGCGCGCAGCTCACTGACGAGGAGCGCGCCGCCGTCATCGACTATCTCGCCAGCCAGTAACCGGCAACCTGGTTTGGGCGTCCCGCAGCCGTGCGGGACGCCCTCCCGTTCCAACCCGCAACGCCGCTGGCGCGTCTTGCGGCGGCGTTGTCGCCATCGTTTCAGGTCTTGTTCGGTGAACCGATCGGAGAACGCCGCGATGGACCTTTCCACCTTTCTGCAACAATTCATGAACGCCTTACAACTTGGGAGCCTGTACGCGCTGATTGCGCTGGGCTACACCATGGTCTACGGCGTGCTGCTGTTGATCAACTTCGCGCACGGCGACATCTTCATGTTCGGCGCGTTCGTGGGCGTGTTTGGCTCTGCCGTGCTGGGCTGGAGCTTCGTGCCCACGCTGCTGCTGTCGATGGCGCTCACGGCGCTGCTGGGCGTGACCATCGAGCGCGTCGCCTACAAGCCGCTCCGCGCCGCCTCGCGCCTCTCGGCGGTGATCACGGCGCTGGGCGTCGGCCTGCTGCTCGAAAACGGGATGCTCGCCCTCATCGGCGCCGACCCGCGCAGCTACCCGGACGAACTCTTCCCCACCGCGGTCAGCGAAATCGGGCCGGTGAACGTCAGCAACGTGAAGGTGCTCGTGATCGTGCTGGCGTTCATGCTCTTCTTCGGCCTCTATTTCATCGTCAAACGCACCAAGTGGGGCATGGCGATGCGCGCCATCTCCTACGACAAGTTTGCCGTCCCGCTGATGGGCGTCTCGCAGGACCGGATCATCTCGCTGACCTTCGCGCTCGGCGCGTCGCTCGCCGCCGCCGCCGGCATCCTGTGGGGCATCGCCTTCCCGGTCCTCAGCCCGTACATGGGCCTGCGCATCGGCTGGAAAGCGTTCATCGCCGCGGTCGTGGGTGGCATCGGCGACATCCGGGGCGCGGCAGTGGGCGGCATGATTCTGGGCTTTGTCGAGATTTTCACCGTGTACTTCGGCCAGCCGTTGGGCATCTCTTCCACCTGGCGCGACCCGGTCGCCTTTGGTCTGTTGCTCATCATCCTCGTCGTTCGCCCCACCGGCATCTTCGGCGTCGCGCGGCGGCAGAAGGTCTGAGGCAAGGAGCAGAACATGGCTGAGACCACACGTATCTCTCCGGTGACGGTATCCCTCGCAAACGGGGTTGCAATTGCCTGCGGTGCGCTGATTCTGGTCGCGTTTCTGTTCCTGCCGTGGGCCAGCGTGCCCGATGAGGGCGTCAGCGCCACCGGGCTGCAACTCCTCACCGACCCGGAGCTTGAACTGCCGCGCGCGTTCTCCACAGTCTTTCTGGCCGTCGTGCCCGTCGTCGGGTTGATTGGCCTTGTGTGGGGCGGCTGGGGATGCTCGAACTCGCGTACTGGCATGTGCCCCGGCTCTTGCTGATGGCCGGCGTCTTTGCGCTTGCCTATTACTACGCGGTGTTCATCCTGTCCGATTCTGAAGGGTTGGGCTACGCCGGCGCGGGCTTCTGGATCGCGCTGCTCGGCGTTGTCGGCCTGATCGTGCAGTTCTTCATGCCCCACCCGGCACGGGAGGCCGCCGTCGATGTGCCAACTGAGCCGCAAACCGCGCCGCAGGTGGAGGGCAACCGCGTGCGGCGCGCGCTCGCGTGGGTGCGGGCGCAGTTGGGGCGCATCCCGCTGCTGGCCTACCTGGTGGGCATGGTGGCGGCGGTGTTCCTGGAAGTGCAGTATGGCGAGGCGTTCGCCCGGCTGATCGGCTTCCGCCGGATACCAAACCTGTTCGGCGTGATCGACATCATGGATCCGTTCTCGAACCTGGACTTCTCCGGCGTGCTTAGCCCCCTGTTCCCCTCGCCGACTGGCGCGGTCGAAGCGCCGCTGCAAAGCTCAGCCGAGGCCATCGGCAAACTGATCACCGATTTCGTCACCGCGCTGACCTACCAGGGGCGCCAGGAACCCCGGCTTCTTCGACTCGGTGCTGCGCGTCGCGATCTACGATATCGTGGTGTTCGTAATCCCGGTCATCGTCGTCGGCCTGCTGCTGCACGAGCTGAGCAAGCGCGTCCTGGACCGCCTGCCGCGCCTGGCAAGCACGGTGCTCTACGTCGTGACGTTGTATGCAGCGGTGTGGGTGTGGGGCGACCTGAACGACTACCGCGAGCTGGTGCTGATTTACATCGGCATCAACATCATGCTCACCGTGAGCCTCAATCTCGTGAACGGCTACATGGGCGAGTTCTCGGTGGGGCACGCGGGGTTCATGGCGGTGGGCGCTTACGTCGCCTCGGTGCTGACGATGTTTTTCTTCACCGGGGCGTTCGACAAGCCGGCGGTGATCGACACCTCCTCCGAGGTCGTGATTGCGGCGGGGTTCATCATCGCGCTGATCGCCGGCGGCGTGGCGGCGGCGATCGCCGGGCTGCTCGTGGCGTTCCCGTCGTTCAAGACGCGCGGCGACTACCTCGCCATCGTGACCCTGGCGGTGAACTTCATCGTGCAGGGCGTCATCAACAACATGGAGTTCATCGGCGGGCCGCGCGGCCTCAACGGCGTGCCCCTCTGGACCAACCTGCACTGGGTGTTGATCACGACCATCCTGGCGCTGATCGCAATCCACCACCTGGTCGGCTCGACCTTCGGGAAGGGCATCATCGCCATCCGCGAGGACGAAATCGCCGCCGACCTGATGGGCGTGAACACGCGGCGCGTCAAGATGGTGGCGTTCCTGGTGTCGTCGTTTATCGCGGGCGTGGCCGGCGGGCTGTTCGCCCACGCGCTCGCCTACGTCAACCCCAGCACGTTCGGCATCCTCAAATCAACGGAAGTGCTCGTGATGATCTACCTGGGCGGGATGGGCAGCATCAGCGGCTCGGTCATCGCGGCCATCATCTTCACGCTACTGCTCGAAGCGCTGCGCCCGCTCGCCGTGCTCAAGTGGGTCATCATCCCGCTGATCCTCATCATCCTGATGCTGTACCGCCCGCAGGGGCTGTTCGGGTACCGCGAGATGCGCCTGAACCTGGGCGGGAAGTTCGCGCACAAGCCAAACTACCAACCGACGGAGGCCACCGATGGCGCTGTTGGAGATTGATAATCTGACCCACTATTTCGGCGGCCTGCGCGCCGTTGGCGACTTCAACCTGCGCCTGGAGACGGGCGAGTTGATCGGCCTGATCGGCCCGAACGGCGCAGGCAAGACGACCGTGTTCAACCTGGTCACGGGGGCGTACCGCGCCACCGAGGGGAGCATCCGCTTCGAGAACGAGGAGCTGGTCGGCAAGCCGCCGTACCTCATCAACGGCCTGGGCATCAGCCGCACGTTCCAGACGATCCGCCTCTGGAACGAGATGACGATCCTCGACAACGTGAGGGCGGCGCACCACGGCAAGATACGCTACGGCCTGCTCGAAGCGCTGCTGCACCTGCCGCGCTACCGCGAGCAAGAGGAGGAGATCGAGTCGCACGCGATGGAACTGCTGCGCCTCTTCCGGCTGGAGCGCTACGCCGACGAGCCGGCGAAGAACCTGCCCTACGGCGAGCAGCGCCGCGTGGAAATCGTGCGCGCCCTGGCGTCGCGGCCCAAGCTGCTGCTCCTCGACGAGCCGGCCGCCGGCATGAACCCGCGCGAGATCAGCGCGCTGATGGACTTCATCCACTGGATACGCGACGAATTCTCGCTGACCATCTGGCTGATCGAGCATCAAATGCGCCTGGTGATGAACATCTGCGAGCGGATCAAGGTGCTCGACTTCGGCGCGACCATCGCTGAGGGCACGCCGGACGAGATCCAGCAGAACCCCAAAGTCATCGAGGCGTACCTGGGCGAAGAGATGGAGGGCGCCTGATGTTGTTCACCGTCAACAACCTGCATGTGTCATACGGGGCCATCCGCGCGGTGCATGGCGTCTCGTTCGAGGTCGATCAGGGCGAGATCGTCACGCTGATCGGCGCGAACGGCGCGGGGAAGTCCACCATCCTCAACACCATCGCCGGGTTGCAGCCGTCCGACTCAGGGGAGATCACCTACAAGGGTGCCAGCCTGTCGGGCATGAACGCGCACCAGATCGTGCGGTTGGGGCTGGCGCTGGTCCCTGAAGGGCGGCGCATCTTCGGCAACCTGACGGTCTATGAGAACCTCCGGCTGGCGGGGTTTCAGCTCAGCGGCGACATCCTCGACCAGCGCATCGAGCGCGTGTTCGCGCGCTTCCCGCGCCTGGAGGAGCGCCGCAACCAGCTCGGCGACACGCTCTCCGGCGGCGAGCAGCAGATGCTCGCGGTCGGGCGCGCGCTGGTGACGGGCGGTGAGTTCATGTTGCTCGATGAACCGTCGATGGGACTCGCGCCGATCCTGGTGCAGGAGATTTTCGACATCCTGCGGGAGATTAACGAGCAGGGGACGACAATCCTGCTTGTGGAGCAGAACGCGCACATGGCGCTGAAGCTGGCGCACCGGGGCTACGTGCTTGAGACCGGCGAGATCAAGCTCTTCGGCCCCAGCGCGGAACTGGCGCAGAATCCCGAAGTGCAGAAGGCCTATCTCGGCGGGTAGCCGCGCTTCCACCTTCGCCCGCGCGCTGACCTGCTCTAAGAACAGCGGTTTGGTAGCTTCCCGGAAGCTTCAAGCTTTCGGGAAGTTACCGTGTAACTGTTCACCTTGTGGTTCCCGCGACTGAAGTCGCGGGCTAATTCGTATTCTTGCCCGCCATCTTCTGTGATTAACCGACGACTTCAGTCGTCGGGCTGCAAAAACACACCCTGGCATGACACCGAGCGGATAACGTGAATAGATACGTCACCGTTTCCGCAGTGCAGCGGGCCTACCCCGGCGGCGCGGCGCGCTCTGCGAGCACACGGTTCTGCTGCGTCCACAGCCGCCGGTAAAGGCCCTCGTCCTCGATAAGCGCCGCGTGCCGGCCCCGCTGCACGACCCGCCCCGCGCGCAGCACGAGGATTTCATCGGCGGCCTCCAGCCCCACGAGCCGGTGGGTGATGATGAGCGCGGCCCGGCCCGCCATCGCGCTCTGCAGCGTGTGCATGATCTCGCGTTCGGTCTGGGCGTCGAGGTTGGCCGTCGCTTCGTCGCAGATCAGGATCGGCGCGTCTTTGAGCAGGGCGCGCGCAAGCGCCACCCGCTGGCGCTCCCCGCCGCTGAGCCGCATCCCCAGCTCGCCGACGCGCGTGTCGTAGCCTTCCGGCAGCGTGCACACGAAGTCGTGGAGCCGCGCCGCGCGCGCGGCCTCGACCATCATCGCCTCGGTCGCATCCGGGTTGCCGATGAGCAGGTTGTCGCGGATGCTCGCGTTGAACAGGTGCGTCTGCTGCGTGACCACCGCCATCACGCGGCGCACATCGTCCTGGCGGTAGGCGCGCAGGTCGCGCCCGCCGAGCGCGATACGGCCTTCTTCGTAGTCCCAGAAGCGCAGCAACAGGTTGACCAGCGTCGATTTGCCCGCGCCGCTCGGCCCCACGACGGCCACGCACCGGCCCTGCGCCACGGTGAAGCTCACGCCGTCCAGCGCCGGCGGCGCGCCCGCCGCGTAGCGGAAACACAGCCCTTCGACAGTAAGGTCAAAGGCCCCCTGATGCAGGTCCGCCGGCAGGGCGGCGGGCGTCGCCGGGTCCACGATAACCGGCTCCGCGTCGATGATCTCGGTCAGGCGGCGCATGGCTTCGAGGCTGCTTTCCAGGTTCTGGAACGCCGCCGGCAGGGGCAGCACCGCCTCGAAGCTCGCCAGCGTCGCCAGCGCCAGCACCGCCAGGTCGATGCCCTCCACGACGGGGATCGCCGCCCAGAGCACGGCCAGCACCGCGAAGCTCACGGCCAGGCTGCCCAGCGCGCTCTGCAGGCCGGCGATCCACGCCATGCGCCGCTGGCGCGCGATCAGGTCAGCGCTGAGCGCCGCGATGCGTTCCACCTGCCGCGCCTCCTGCCCAAACGCGATGAGGTCCGCCGCGCCGAGCACGCCATCCACCGACGCCGTGTTGAGCGCCGCGCGCACCCGCACGAGGTCGCGGCCCGGCGCGCGGCTCAGCCAGCGCGCGACCAGCGGCGCGCCCACGCCCGCCGCCACGAAGAAGGCCAGGGCGACCAGCGTCAGGCGCGGGTCGTAGCCCCACAGGAACACGGCGATGAACGACCCGACCAGCACCGCCGTGAGCGGCGGCGCGACGACCCGCCCGTAGAACTCCTGCAGCGTCTCGATGTCGGCGACGAGCCGGGTGAGGAGGTCGCCGCTCTGGTACTGCATCAGGCGCGCGGGGGCGAGCGGCTCAAGCGCGCGGTAGAACCACACGCGCAGCCCCGCCAGCAGCCGGAAGGTCACTTCATGCGCGACCAGCCGTTCCAGGTAGCGGAACACGCCGCGCGCGATGCCAAAGGCGCGCACGCTCACGATGGCGACCTGCAGCACCGCAATCGAGGGCTGCAACGCCGCGCGGGTGATGATCCAGGCCGAGGCCGCCATCAGGCCGATGCTGCTGGCGATGGTGCCGAACCCCAGCGCCACCGCCAGCGCCGCCCACCGCCAGTACGGCGCGAGCAGCCGGAGCAATCGCAGAAACGCGCGGCGTCCCGTCATCCACTCACCCTGCGTAGGCGGCGACCAGCCGCCGGTAGACGCCGTCCTGTTGGAGCAGCGCCCAGTGCGCGCCCTGCTCCACCACGCGCCCGCCGTCCAGCACCACGATCAGGTCCGCCTCGTAGACCGTGCTCAGCCGGTGCGCGATCACCAGCACCGTGCGCCCCTGCATCAGCCGCGCCATCGCCTCCTGAATCAGCGCCTCGTGCTCCGGGTCGAGGTTCGCGGTGGCCTCGTCGAGGAGCAGGAAGGGCGCGTCTTTCAGGAAGGCGCGCGCCACCGCCACCCGCTGCGCCTCCCCGCCGCTGAGCCGCGCGCCGCGCTCGCCGATGGGCGTGTCGTAGCCCTGCGGCAGCGCCGCGATGAAGTCATGCGCCTGCGCCTGCCGCGCCGCCCAGACCACTTCATCCGGGCTGGCGTCCGGGCGCGCGACCCGGAGATTGTCCATCACCGTGCCGTAGAACAGGTAGGGGGCCTGCGGCACCCACGCGACGCGCGCGCGCCAGGCGCGCGGCGGCAGTTGCGCCAGCGGCGCGCCGTTCACCGTGATCCCCCGCGCTGCGGCTCGATGAAGCGCAGCAGCAGCGCCGCGACCGTGCTCTTGCCCGCGCCGCTCGGCCCGACCAGCGCCACCCGCTGCCCGGCGCGGATCGCGAACGAGACATCGTGCAGCGCCGGGCGCTGGCCGCCGTCGTAGGCGAAGGTCACGCCATCGAAGCGGATGTGCAGCGGCCCCTCGAAGCTGGCTTCGCCCGCCGCCCCGGCGGCGGGGGCCGGCACCGGCGGCGGCGTCTCCAGCACCGCGAAGATCCGCTGCGCCGCCTCCAGGCCGGAGATGCCGGCGTGAAAGCGCACGCCCAGCGTCCGCAGTGGCAGGTAGAACTCCGGCGCGAGCACCAGCACGAAAAGCGCCTGCTGGAAGCTCAGCACCCCGTAGAGCAGGCGCAGGCCGATCTCAACCGCGACGATGGCCGTGCCGATGGTCGCGAGCATCTCCAGCGCCAGCGCCGACAGGAACGCCACGCGCAGCACGCGCAGCGTGAGCGCGCGGAACTGGTCGCTGATGCGCGCGGTGGTGTCGATCTGGGCGCGGCTGCGGCCAAAGAGCTTGAGCGTGGTCAGCCCCTGGAGCACGTCCAGGAAGTGGGCGCTCATGAAGCTGAGCGCGCCCCACTGCCGCCGCGTCACGGCCTGGGCCAGCCGGCCAATGAGGACCATGAACAGGGGGATGAGCGGCGCGGTGACGAGCAGCACCAGCCCGGAGAGCGCGTCGAGCGGGATGATGAGGATCAGCATGAGCAGCGGGACCAGAGCCGCGAGCGCCAACTGCGGCAGGTACTGGCTGAAGTAGGCGTCCAGCGCCTCGACGCCCTCCGAGAGCGTGTTCGCCAGCTCGCCGCTGCGCTCGCCGCGCGTGTAGCCCGGCCCCAGGGCCATCAGGTGGGCGAACAGGCGCGTGCGCAGCGCCTGCTTGACGCGGCCGGCTGTGCGCTGCGCGGCGACCTCAACCGCCCAGACCGCCCCGGCGCGCGCCAGCGCCAGCGCCGCCAGCGTCACGAACAGCGGCGCGACGTCCGCGCGGGATTGATTGTCGATGAAGACGTGGTTGATGACCCGGCTCAGGTACCACGCCTGCCCGACCAGCAGCGCCCCGCTCAGGACGCCCAGGGCCACCGTCAGCGCGAGCGCCGCGCGCACGTCGCGCGCCAGGCGCAGGAGTCGCTTGTCGAGGTTCATGTGGGCAGCGCCCGCGAGAGAAGCGGGGGCGCAGCGCACCGCGCCCCCACCGGTTCGCGTCAGTACTCAAGCTGTTCTTCGTGCCCGATCCGCTTGCGGAAGGTCCAGTAGGCCCATCCCTGGTAGATGATCACGATAGGCAGGAAGATGAGCACGACCACGAGCATCACGCCGAGCGTGGTGTCGGTCGAAGAGGCGTTGGTGATGGTCAGGCTCCATTCGGGGGTTGAGGCTGGAGACCATCACGCGCGGGTGAAGGCCGCGGAAGACGGTCGAGACGGTGAGGAGGATCGTCAGCGCGTTCATCGCGAACGCCCAGCCGAAGCGCCCCTCACGGATGAGCCAACCCGCCGCCACCAGCGCCAGCCCCGCGCCGAGCGCGTCCACGCCGGGGTTCACGCCGAGCTGGGCGAAGATGTCGGTCTCGAAGTAGGTGAGCACGACAAAGAGCACCACGATCACCACGGTCGGCAGCCAGAGGCGCATCGCCGCCTTCTGCGCGCGCTCCATGACCGCGCCCTTGGTCTTGAGGCTGAGGTAGAGCGCGCCGTGCAGCAGGAAGACGCTCAACGTCACCAGCCCGCCGACCAGGGTGTACACGCTGATCAGGTCGAAGAAGTCGCCGGTGAACGTCATCGACTCGTCGATGGGCACGCCGCGCGCGATGTTCGCGACCGCCACGCCCCAGAGCAGCGCGGGCACCAGGCTGCCGGTGAAGATCAGCCAGTCCCACGTCTGCCGCCAGCGGGCGGAGGCGACCTTGCTGCGGAACTCGAAGCCCACGCCGCGCACGATCAGCGCCAGCAGCATGATGAGCAGCGCCAGGTAGAAGCCGCTGAACATCGTCGCGTACCAGTTCGGGAAGGCGGCGAACATCGCGCCGCCGGCGGTGATGAGCCACACCTCGTTGCCGTCCCAGAAGGGGCCGATGGCGTTGATGAGCACGCGGCGCTCCCGGTCATCCTTGCCGAGGAAGGGAAGCAGGATGCCCACGCCATAGTCGAACCCCTCCAGCAGGAAGAAGACGGCGAACAGCACGGCGATGAGGACGAACCATACAGATGCCAGGTCCATTTGTCTGTCTCCTTTCGGCTAGAAGGCGCTCTCAAGCGTGAGCGCGGCGTCGTCTTCTTTGGCGTGGGGGTCGGCCATCGCATACTTGCGCAGCAGGTACACGTCCACCGCAATCAGGATGCCGTAGATCGTGGTGAACAGCACGAGCGAGGCGAGCAGCATCCCGGTCGTCACGTTGGGCGAGACGGCCTCCTCGATGCGCTGCAAGCCGAACACGATCCAGGGCTGGCGGCCAAGCTCAGTCAGCAGCCAGCCGGTGCTGTTGGCGATGTAGGGCAGGGCAATCGCCCACACCATCAGGCGCAGGAAGCGGCGCTTGGTCATGAGGCGGCGCTTGTACAGCAGATAGAGCGCGTACAGCGCGAGCGCCAGCATGAGGAAGCCCGCGCCGACCATCGCGCGGAACGACCAGTAGTTCAGCGCCAGCGGCGGCACGTAGTCGGCGTCGGGGCCGTACTGGTCGGCGAATTGCGCCTGATACGCCGCGTTCAGGTCATTGATGCCCTCAATTCTGCCCTCGAAGCGGTTGTACGCCAGGAAGCTGAGCAGGCCGGGGATGCGGATGGAGAACACGTCGCGCCGCCCCGGTTCGTCTCCGATGGTGAGCAGCGACATCGACGCCGGGTCTTCGCTCTCGAACAGCCCTTCGGCGGCGGCCATCTTCATCGGCTGCGCCTGCACCATGTGCTGCGCCTGCTGGTGGCCGACCATGATGACGAGAAACACCCCAATCGCCCCGTAGACCGCCGCCCAGCGGAACGAGCGCATGAAGAGATCGCGCAGGGGCTGTTCCCTGTCGCCGCGCGACTTGAGCAGGCGGTAGGCGCTGATGCCCAGCACGAAAAACGCCCCCGTCGTGACGGCAGCCGTCAGCACGTGGGGAAACTGGACCCACACATGCGGGTTGGTGAGCAGGTCGCCGAAGTTGGTCATCTCGGCGCGGCCCCCGTTGAGCGTATAGGCGACCGGCTCCTGCATGAACGAGTTGGCGATGAGGATCCACAGCGCCGAGAGCCACGAGCCGATGACGACCATCCAGATGGCGAAGAGGTGCACCGTCCGGGGAATCGGTCCCAGCCGAAGATCCAGATGCCCAGGAACGTCGATTCGAGGAAGAAGGCGAGCAGCGCCTCGATCGCGAGCGGCGCGCCGAAGATGTCGCCGACGAAGCGGGAGTACTCGGACCAGTTCATGCCAAACTGGAATTCCATGACGATGCCGGTGACCACGCCCATCGCGAAGTTGATGACGAAGAGCTTGCCCCAGAACTTCGTCATGCGCCGGTACTCCTGCCTGCCGGTACGGACGTACATCGTCTGCATGATGGCAACCAGCGGGCCGAGGCCGAGGGTAAGCGGCACGAAGAAGAAATGGTAGACGGTCGTGACGGCAAATTGCAGCCGGGCCAGCAGCAGTTCATCCACAGAACACCCCCTGGATGGTGGCCTGTAGCGAACGCTTTGTGCTCGAAATGTATACCCGCACGTGACGCGCCACAAGTGAGTGTTGTCATACTTAAAAGATGAAAATGGGCAAGATTGGCCGAAGGGGCCGCCGCCGGGGGCCGGAGGTCGATAAACGCCCGGACAATCGCTACAATACAATGCGCCCGTTGTGCGGCGCCCGTTGCGCGCCGCTATGACTGTCCCGGAAGCTCCCGGAGGAGAAGGCCATGCAAGCTGCAGAGATCACCGCGCCGGAGAAAGCCCACGTCGTCGAGGTCGAGAAGCCGGCCCCAGGCCCCGGCGAGGCGCTCATCGAGGTCGCCGCCGCCGGCGTGTGTGGCACGGATTTGCACATCTTCCACGGCGAGTACGAGGCCACATACCCCATCATCCCCGGCCACGAGTTCAGCGGCACGGTTGTGGCCGTGGGCGAGGGCGTCACGCGCTACCAGCCCGGCGACCGTGTGACCGTCGATCCGAACATCCCGTGCAACCGCTGCCCTGCCTGCCAGCGCAACGCGCCGAACCAGTGCGAGAACCTGGCGGCGGTGGGCGTCACCCGCGCCGGCGCGTTCGCGCAGTACGTCGTCGCGCCGGAGGGCAACATCTTCCCCATCGGCGACATGAGCTTCGCCGCCGCCGCCCTGGTCGAGCCGCTCGCGTGCGTGGTCTGGGGGCTGAAGCGGGTGCAGGTGCAGCCCGGCGACAGCGCCCTCATCTTCGGAGCCGGCCCGATGGGCTGCCTGCTGCTCCAGGCGGTGAAGCACGCCGGCGCGGCGCGCGTGATCGTCACCGACATCGCACCCTACCGGCTTGAGCAGGCGGCGGCGCTGGGCGCGACCGAGACCATCCTCGCCGACGACCGCCAGGAACAGCGCCTCAAGGCGCTGGCCCCCGGCGGCTATGACGTGGTCGTCGAGGCGACCGGCCTCCCGCACGTGCTGGAGCAGGCGTTCTCCTACGCGCGGGCGCGCGGCAAGATATGGGTGTTTGGCGTCTGCCCGCGCGACGCGCGCGCGTCGTTCGTCCCGTATGACGTGTTCCGCAAAGACCTGAGCATCATCGGGAGCTTCGCGGTCAGCCGGACGTTCCACGAGAGCATCGCGCTGATCCAGGGCGGGGCGGTGCGCGTCGAGCCGCTGATCTCGCACCGGCTGCCGCTCAGCCAGTTCGTCGCGGGCCTGGACCTGGCCGAGCGCGACCCGAAGCGCATGAAGGTGCAGTTTGCCATAAGTTGATCGGGTGGCAGGGAACGCGCCGATAACGACACAAGGTGATCACAAATGAACACGCGATTCTTGACGTCCATTTTGCTCGTCTTGATGATGTTGAGCCTGCTGAGCACCCCAGTCGCTGCGCAGAATAACGATAACCGCGATATAGAGCCGATGCTCACATTTGAACATGGTCACGACGATTTTCATGGTGCTGCATGGAGTAACAACCACATCCTGACCTGGGGCACGGTGCACGGTATTGCGCGCCTGTGGTCGCTCGACGGTCAATTGCTGGCAACTCTCGAGCTTTGCGAGTATGGGTTCTGCTGGATTGCTGAGGCCCGCTGGAACGTCGATGAATCTCGTTTATTCACCGTAATATGCTATCAGGGCGGCTGTCACACGTTACTTTGGGATGCCAATGGGCGCGAGTTGGCAGAACTGCCTGGCTGGCATGCAAAATGGAACACTGACGGCACGCGCGCATTTACTGAGTTTAACTCTGATCGTTATTGCAGCGAAAACTGCATGTATGAGATTCATGTTTGGGATGCCGATGGTAATCCTCTCGCTACCTTGCGCCATAACTCACACGTGTCTGCAAAGTGGAACGTCAACGGAACTCATATACTTGCAGTCAGTAACTCATGGCCTGAAGCATGTGGGGAGATTTGTCTTTACGGGACGGGATGCACGGAAAACTGTGTCTACGAAGTGCGCATTTGGGATGTGAATGGGGAATTGCTGGCAACTCTCGTACACGACTATGAGATTTACAACGCTATATGGAATTCTGATGAGACTCAAATCCTGACGTGGAGCAACTCTCCGTTCATTGCCGACGAGAGTCTCAGATACGAGTATCTTTGGGCTATATGGGTGGAATGCAACTACATCTCTGAAGACTGTTTTAACCCATTTGGATGGTCCGCAAAGCAGCACTCAGGTTATGCGGTGCGGAATGGGGTTCATCAAGCCCAAATATGGTCAACCGATGGAGAACTGCTCACAACCCTCTCGCATGGCGCGGAAATATGGGGCGCCGCGTGGAATCCTGACGAAACGCGCGTGCTTACCTGGACACGGGATGGTACAGGAAAAGTGTGGTCAACCTCCGGTGAGGAGCTTTTCACCATAACCCAGGCTCACTGGGCGCGATGGAGCACAGATGGAACACGAATACTCGCGTGGTCACTCATCGAAGAGGATGCCGCGCAAGTGTGGTCAGATGAGGGCAGGCTATTACTGACCGTTCATCCCAATGTTACGGAATGGGATGAATTGTTAACAGCCGAGTGGAATCGAGATGAAACAAGGATTCTGACATGGGGCTGGGATGGGCTACGGGTCTGGTCTGTGGAGCATAGTGATAATCTGCTCACGTTACGCCCACCTCGGGGCGGGTCGATTCCGGCTGAACCATTTGAGAGACACTGGAACCCTGAGCAGACTCTTGTCCTGGTTGACTACTGGATAGTTGGTTGGGTTTGGATATGGGATGTGATCGAGGGCAATGAGCTGTTTGTCTTGTCAGGTTATGGACGTTCATATGGCCTTAAGTGGCTGCAAGATAAAGCTCCTCCTCCTGACCGCAGATGCGGAAAACGTGTATGTATGGTTCATATCTTACTGACGCACATTGAGGATTAGTCCCATGCCCACACCCAACAACGTCATCGTCGCCCAGTCGGGCGGCCCTCCCCGTCATCAACAACTCGCTGCGCGGCGTCATCGAGGCATGCCGCGACGCGCCGGGCGTGTTCGGCACGGTCTACGGCGGCTGGCACGGCATCGAGGGCGTGCTCAAAGAGGAACTGATCGACCTCTCGGCGCAGGACCCGCAGGAGGTCGCGCGGCTGCGCGCCACCCCCGCCGCCGGCTTCATCGGCACGTGCCGGTACAAGCTCAAGGCCGGCCAGCAGGAGGACTTCGAGCGCATCATCGAAGTGATGAAGGCGCACGACGTGGGCTACTTCTTCTACATTGGCGGCAACGACTCGATGGACACGGCGCACAAGGTCAGCCAGCTTGCCGCCGCGCGCGGCCTTGACCTGGCGGCGGTCGGCGTGCCCAAGACCATTGACAACGACGTGGGCGACGAGGCGTTCACCCTCATCGACCACACGCCCGGCTACGGCAGCGCCGCGCGCTTCTGGGCGCTCCAGATGCAGAACGCGATGGAAGAGAACGCCGGCTCCAGCCCGTCAGACCCGGTGCTCGTCGTGCAGGCGATGGGCCGCAGCGCCGGCTTCATCCCCGCCGCCGCGCGCCTCGCCGACCCCGACCGGCAGTTCCCGCTCCTGATCTGCACCGTCGAGGCGGGCCTGACGCTGGAGGAACTGGCCGACCTGGTCAACGACCGGCTGCGGGCCGACGGCCACTGCCTCGTCGTGGTGAGCGAGGCCTTCGACGTGGGCGACATCGGCGCGGTGCATGACGCCTTCGGCCACATCGAGTACGGCGCGAGCGGGCAGAAGGTCGGGCAGGCCGTCATCAATTACCTGAACGCGGTGGGGCTGGCGGCGCCCGGCCTCGCGCGCACCGACCTGCCGGAGACCATCCAGCGCCACGACATGATCTACGCCTCGACGGTGGACATGGACGAGGCGTACCACGTGGGTCGCAAGGCGGTGGAGATCGCGCGGCGCGACGGCGGCGGCTACATGGCGACGATCCTGCGCCAGCCCGGCGACTTCTACAGCGTGACGTATGACAAAGTCCCCCTGGAACAGGTCGCCAACTCGGCGCGGCAGTTACCGCGCGCGTGGCTCAGCGCCGACCGCGTGGACGTGACGGACGACTTCGTGCGCTATGCGCTCCCGCTCATCGGCAGCGACTGGTCGGCGGTCCCGCTGGTGGCGGGGCGGCAGCAGTTCGCGCGCCTGAACCGGGTCTTCGCGCCGCAGACGCTGCCGCCCTACACACCGCAGGGGTACCGGTCGCCCTGAGCAGTAGCTCCACACGATACCGTGGTCGATGAAGAGCATCCCACCTGAGGCTGGACAGGGGACTTAAGCCTAGGACAGGGGCTTAGCCTAGGACAGGGGCTTAAGCCCTGTCCTATCCCACCCGGTGAGGAGTCTGGCTCAGAATTTATCATTCAAACCACTTTCAGTCGCTCCACGCTATCCGGTAGTCGTACCCCCTGAGCGCGCCGTCGCCTACTTGTCAGGGGAGTTGGAACAGGTCCGCCACGTTGACCAGCGCACCGGTCGCGAGCGAGCGGTTGGCGCTGATGCCCATCAGGATCGACGCCGCGCCGTCGATGTGTGACGCGGCGCGGTTGAACGGGTCCGGCGGCGGGTTGGGCGAGAAGATGTGCTCCAGCATCACCGGGTCCGCGCCGCCGTGGCCGCCTTCGGCGCTGGGGATCGGCGCGTCGAAAGGCGTGCCCCACTGCGGGTAGACCGTGATGCGCTCGCCCTTAATCATGGCGTTGACCGCTTCGAGCCGCCGCGCCTCCTCCTGCCCTGCGATGAACACCGCGCCGCCCTCGTTCACGTCCAGCTCGACGCGGCCTGCGTCGCCGGTGATCGCCACGCGGTAGCCCTCCCACGGGCAGTAGGCGATGAGGGAATAGGACAGCATGACGCCGTTGCGGTAGCGCGCCATCAGGTGCATCGTGTCCTCAATCGTGATGTCGTCGCCGAACACGTTGCGGTCGCGCAGGTAGCCGGTCTCGGCCTCCGCGTCGAGGTAGAGGCCGCGCAGCGTCTCGTCGGCGGACAGGTCGAGCGCAAACGGGTCGCCGGCCGCCTCCGGCGCGCCGGTGTAGCGCGCGTAGGCGTAGCGCGCGCCGCGCGCCTCGGCGTTTGCGCGTCCGTAGAACTTCAGCTCCCCCATCGCGAACACCTGCGCCGGGTACGAGTCGATCCACCAGTTCACCAGGTCGAAGTGGTGCGTCGCCTTGTGCACCAGCAGCCCGCCAGATTTGTCCTTCTCGCGGTGCCAGCGGCGGAAGTAATCCGCGCCGTGCCGCACGTCGAGCACCCACGAGAAATCGACCTGGAGCGGTCGCCCGACCGCGCCCTGCATGACCAGCTCGCGCAGCTTCGTCGCCCCCGGCCCGTAGCGGTAATTGAACGTGACCGTGAGTCGCTTCCCGGTGCGCGCGATGGCGTCAAAGATCGCGCGCAGCTTCTCCAGGTCGATGGTCATCGGCTTCTCGCTGATGACGTCGCACCCCAGGTCCATCGCGCGGGCGATATAGATGTGGTGCGTGCAGTCCATCGACGTGACGATCACCGTGTCCGGGCGCGTCTCGGACAACATGCGGTCGAAGGCGCGCGCGTCGTCGCTGGTGACGCGGTAGGTCGGGCGTGGCGCGACGCCGTACCGCGCCGTCAGCGTGCGGTTGTGCCAGTCCATGCGCACCTGGCTCAGGTCGCACAGCCCCACGAGTTCGGCGTGTTCGCGGTACGGGCCGAGGATGGCGTCGATGAACATCTTGGCGCGCCCGCCGGTCCCAACAAGCGCATAGCGTGTGCGTGCGGTCATGGCCCCTTTCCTTGTTTCAGTGCTGGTTATTGGAGATAAACCCTCAGGCTGCATGTACAACCCGCCGCGCCCCGAAAGCGCCAGCCTTCCGGGGCGCGGCGGGGTTCCCGCTGCTTCACCGTGTCTCCAGGGCGGCCCGGCCCTCCGACGCCTCAGCCGTTCCAGAAGGCGTCGAGCGCGGCGAAGGTCTGCGCCGGCTGCTCGAAGTGCGGCAGCCCCATCGTGGGCTGGATGCGCGTCGCCTGCCAGTTCGCGTTGCGCTCGATCACGCCCGGCAGCTCGTCGAAGCGGACGAAGGCGTCGCGGTCGTAGAGCACGAGCGTCGGCGTCGCCAGCCGGTCGTAGACCGCGGTCCGGATGTCGCGCGTGAACAGCTTGCCGCTCACGAAGTACAGCGGGGCGTAGCGCGCGCCGGGCTGGTGCGCGGTCAGGTAGGCGTAATCGGCCAGCCCCTGGTCAACCGGCCCCTCGAAGCTCTGGCTCAGGAAGAAGTTGATGCTGCGCCGGGTCGCGATGAGGTCATAGAACGCCTGCGCCCAGAGCGGGAACGCGAACGCTCTGTAGAGGACGTCGCTCGCGCCGCTCTCACTCGCGCGCTCCGATGAGCGCCCCTGGCGCTGCCCGGTGAAGCCGCTGGGCGAGATCAGCGCCAGCGAGTGGAAGCGGTCGGGCTGTTCGTGCGCCGCCATCGCCGCGAACTCGCAACTCAGCGAGAGCGCGATCACGTCCGCCGGCTCCGCGACCACGGCGCTCAGGAAATCGAGAATGGCGCGCTTGTACAGCGCGGGCGAATACACGCGGTCCGACCGCTCCGAGAAGCCGAAGCCGGGCAGTTCGAGCGCGTAGACCGGGCGCCCAGACTGGTAGTGGTCGAAAATGGGCTTGACCTCATAGGCGCAACCCGCCGCGTTGATGCTGTGGATCAGCACCAGAGGCCGGCCGGCGGCCTGGCGGTCCGCGTAGTAACTGAGCACGCCCGTCGTCGCGCCGGTGATGGTGTCGCGCTCGGCGTCGACGGCGGGCGGCAGCGGCACCTCGTGGTCGATGAAGAACCGGCTGTACAGAATCCAACTGCCGACGGCGGCCACGGCGACGCTAAACGGGTTGAACCGGATCCGGACCCGGCGACCTTTTGCCTCAACCTTGCTGTTCTTTGACATGGCTCTTTTCCCCACCTATGCACGAGTAACGAAGGATACTGGCCGGATGGCATCGGTGCCGGCGGCGACGCCCGGCGACACAGAGAGTAGCGCAGCACAGGGCCGATAGCAACCGCCAGGGCGACCTCTGGACCTCCAGGTGATGCAGAGGGGGGAAGGCGGGAGTGGATGGGAGTCGAACCCACCGCGGCCCGCTCTGCGCGACCCGCCACCGGTTTTGAAGACCGGGGAGCCCACCGGGACCCAACCACCCCCGCGTACAGGCTCAGTTTTAACACACGCGGTGCGTTGCGCCAAGCAATCCGTGTTTGAAGACGCGGCGTGCCAAACCCCCGGCGGGCGGCCCGCCGGGTAATGACTCAACACCAACCAAATCCCGACAAGATAAATCCAAAATCCCGCCCCGCCCGTATCTTCTCATGAGAGGGGATGATCTGGCAGCGGGGCGACTGCCTCGCTCGTAGCGAACACAGTCCGATTCTTGAGCCAAAGGAGACGAAGAGATGCGGAAACGACAGTATCTTGTGCTGCTTTTGGTTGTTCTGCTGGCGCTTTCGGCCACAGCGGCGGGCGCGGCGGCAAGCCGCAACTACCGTGCGCACCTTTCAGGCGGCCCCTCCGGGACTGACAGCCAGGGCCAGGGACAGGCGATCTTCCAGTTCAGCAAGGACGGGACAGAGCTGAGCTACAAGCTCATTCTCGCCAACATTGAGAACGTCACTCAGGCCCACATCCACATCGCGCCGGCGCCGGGCGCGAACGGCCCGATCGCCCTGTGGCTGCTCCCGGACGGACCGCCGTCGCAGTTGATCCCTGGGCGCTCTGATGGCGTCGTCGCCGAGCGCACCGTCACCGCCGCCGACCTGGTTGGCCCGCTGGCCGGCATGACGTTCGACGACCTGCGCGCCGCAATCGCCGACGGCCTGGCCTACGTCAACGTCCACACGAGCCAGTTCCCCGGCGGCGAGATTCGCGGCGATATCCAATAAGCCCGCAGCCGGACCGGCCTGCGCGCGTTGCCGGGTTTACTGTTACAGCAGGCCGCCTTACCTCCCCTCCCGTAGGGACATGGCCGACGCCATGTCCCTACAATTTGACAAATCCTCTCCACATCAGGTATATTCGAACGTATGTGCGGAAGATTTACGCTCACGGTTGACCTCGAAGCGGTCCTCGACCTGATTCCCGGCCTCAAGCCGAAGTTCGAGCGCTGGCCGGGCGCGCGGTACAACGTCGCGCCGACGCAGCCGGTGCCCACCGTGCTCAACGACGGCGACCGGGCGCTCACGCTCTCGCGCTGGGGCCTGATCCCCTTCTGGGCGAAAGAGGCCAGCATCGGCAACCGCATGATCAACGCGCGCGCCGAAAGCGTGCACGAGAAGCCCGCGTTTCGCGCCGCGTTCCGCAAGCAGCGCTGTCTCATCGTCGCTGACGGCTTCTACGAATGGACCGAAGTACCGGGGCAACGCCGCAAGCAGCCTATGTACATCCGGCTCAAGTCGGGCGAGCCATTCGCGTTCGCCGGGCTGTGGGATCGCTGGCGTGACCCGGCCGAGGGCGAGGACGCCGCCCCGATCATCTCGTGCACCATCATCACGACCGAGCCGAACGAACTCGCCGCGCAGTACCACAACCGGATGCCCGTCATCCTGCACAGGGACGACTACGAAGCGTGGATCGACCCTGGCGACCACCCGCCTGAGCGGCTGCTGCCTCTCCTCCAGCCCTTCCCCGCCGACCTGATGGAAGCGTTCCCCGTCTCGACGCGCGTCAACACGCCCGCCAACGACGACGCCACGCTCGTCCAGCCCCTGGACGCGCCGACCGCCCTCATGTAGATTGGGCGGCGCGCCCCGGCGCGTCGCACGCATTCGCCAACGCAAAACAAAAAGGGTGCAGCGCGCGCCGCACCCTGGATAGACAACCTCTGCCGGCTGCCCGGCCGGCCTCAGTCGACGGTCTTGGGGTCGAAGGCGTCGCGGATGCCGTCGCCGATGACGTACAGGCACAGCACCGTGACCGTGATGAGCACACCCGGCCAGATGACCAGATGGGGGCCTTTCTTGAAGAAGGTCTGGGCGTTGGTGAGCATGTTGCCCCACGTGGCGGTGGGCGGCTTGACGCCCACGCCCAGGAAGCTCAGCGACGACTCGACGAGGATCAGCACGCCGATGTCAATCGCCAGCGTGATGACGACAATCGAGAACAGGTTCGGGACGATGTGCGTGAACATGATGCGCCAGTCTGAGCAGCCGATGGCGCGCGCGCTCGTGATGAATTCACGCTCGCGTTGCGAGAGCGTTTCGCCGCGCACCAGGCGCGTCGTCCCTGTCCAGCCGAGCAGGCCCAACACCAGCACCAGCGAGCCAGGCCCCGGCGAGAGCACCGCCGAGATGATCAGCAGCAGGAATAGCGAGGGGATTGAGTTGATCGTCGTGATGAGCCAGTTGACCGAGTCATCGATGAACCCGCCGTAGAAGCCAGTGATGACGCCCAGCGCGACGCCGATGAGCAGCGAGAGCACGGCGGCGGTGAAGGCAATCCCCAGCGACACGCGCCCGGCATGAAGCAGGCGCGCAAGCTGGTCGCGCCCAAGGTCGTCTGTGCCCAGGATATGCCCCTCCCGACCAGGGGCGAGGAAGGCGTTATAGGGATTGGTGAGGTTCTCGTCGATCCCCAGGATCGTCCCGGTGATGAAAGGGGCTGTCACCGACAGCACGGTCAAGGTCACGAGGACGCCAATAGCGAGCAACGTCAGCTTGTCGCGGCGCAGCCGCCGCAGCGCCAACTGAAACAGCGACTGACCCACCTCATCATCGTCGTGCGTGGAAAGCTGGACAACCGGTGTGGAAGCTTCAGCCTGTGCCATCGCATCTCACCCCTAACTAAACCGGATCCGCGGGTCAATCGCGGCGTACAGGATGTCGGAAATGATATAGCCCAAGATCGTCGCAATTGCTGAGATGATGACGACGGCCATGATGACGGGGTAATCCTGCTGGAGCACGGAATTGACGGCGAGCCGCCCCAGCCCCGGCCAGGAGAAGATCGTCTCGGTCACCGCCGCGCCGCCCAGAAGCCCTGTGATTGCCGGGCCGAGAAACGTCGCCAGTGGGATAAGGGCATTGCGCGCGGCGTGTGTCATGTATACCTGGCGGTCGCGCAGGCCCTTCGCCTTCGCCGTGCGGACGTAGTCCTCGCCCAGCACCTCAAGCGTCGAGGCGCGCAGATAGCGCGAATATCCCGCGATGCCGCCCGTCGCAAGCACGATGGTCGGGAGAAGGAGGTAGTTCAGGCGTTCGTGGACCGGCGGGCAGCCACCCAGGAGCGTGGTCGGGCAGCGGCCACCCATCGGCAGAACGCCCAGCAGCGAGCCGAAAATCAAGATCAGTATCAGGCCGAGCCAGAAGATCGGCACGGCGTTGAACACGACGGCCATCACCCTGGCGAAGCTGTCAAACCAGCTTCCCCGCTTGACAGCGGAGATGACGCCAATCGGCACGCCGAGCAGCAGGCCGATCAGCAGGGCAGCCAGGCCCAGTTCCAGCGTCGCCAGGACGCGCTCGCCGACGACCTGCAGCGCGGGCTGGCGGTAGGTATACGAATTGCCAAAGTCGCCGCGCAGCACGCCCCTGCGCGTGCCCGGCTCATCAAGAATGCCGTCGCCGTCCACATCAACCCACATCCAGTCGTCGCCGAGCAACCAGCGGAGGTACTGCACCGGCCAGGGGTCGTTCACACCGAGGCGCGCCGCCGCCGCCTGCCGCTGCTGGGGCGAGAGACGGGGGTCCAGCGCCAGCGCCGCCGTCGGGCCGCCGGGCGCGGCAGTCATCAACAGGTAGGAGAGCACGGTGATCCCGAACATGATGGGCAGCGCCTGGATCAACCTGCGAATGATGTATCTGGTCATGGCGTGTCTACTTCACCCTGATCTGAAACGTCGCCTGAAACGCGACACCTTACATGTGAGTCTGCCCCCTCCCTCAGAGGGTGATTGGGGAGGGGGCAGGGAGCGCCGGGGACGTCCCCGGCGCTTATACGTGCGGGAGAGCGCTAGTCAGCCGTCACTGCCCAGGCGTCCACGTTCCAGTACATCTGGGCCGGGTACGGGCTGAAGCCCTCGGTGTCGCGCACCGCGTACATGCCGTTCTGTGCGAAGAGCCACACGTAGGGCACTTCGTCCTGCATGATCTCCTGGACCTGCCACAGGTACGGAGCCATGTCCTCGGTGGCGCAGCCCTCGACGGTGTTCGCCTGATCCAGCAGGTCGAGCACTTCCTGGTTGTAGTAGGAGCCGCAGTTCGAGCAGGCGCCCACCACGTCCGCGCCAGGGCCGAAGACCTGCGAGATCGAGGCGATGGGGTCGTCCGGGTAGCCGGCGCGCCAGCCCATGATCACCGCGTCGTACTCCTGGCTGTCGTTGATTTCCAGCAGGGTGTTCCAGTCGATGGCCTGGTAATCAACCTGGATGCCGATCTGGCGGAGCTGGTCCTGGATCAGGGTGCCGATGGCCTCGCGGCGGGTGTTGCCCTCGTTCGTCAGCAGTTGGAACGTGAGGGGCGTGCCCGCCTCGACATACATCGCGTCCTCGGTGGCGACCAACATGCCATCGTCGCCGGGGACAAAGCCGGCCTCGGCCAGCAGTTCCAGCGCGCCTTCAGGGTCATACGCGATTGGGTCAAGCTCGGGGTGGATGGCCCACGACGACGCCACGATGGACGACGGCATGCGCGCGCCGTTGCCGAACACCGCGCCCTCGATGATGGCGTCCACGTCAATCGCCTTGGCGATGGCCTGGCGCACGCGCACGTCACCGAACAGCGGGTGCGGGTCCTGCGGGACCGGGTTGCCTTCCGCGTCCAGCCCGTCCTGCGGGTTGGCGGGGTCAGCAAGGTTGAAACCGAAGTAGTCCCACGTGTTGCCGGCGAACTCGTAGACCTTGATGCTGGGGTCGGCCTCTGCCGCCTCACGCAGCTCGTCCTGGTCAATCGCCGAGATGTTGCGGAAGGCGTTCAACTCGCCGGCCAGGAACTGCTCCTTCAGGACGGTCGCATCGGGCACGTTCCTCACGATGCGGCCCGCCGGGACCACGTAGCCGTAGGTGGTGTCTGGGTATTCCTGGTCGGCGATCAGGCTGAACTGCTCGCCGGGGCGGAACTCGCCGAACTGGAACACGCCGGAGGTGACGTTCGGGTTCTGGCTGTACGGATGGTCCTCAAGCTCGGTCAGGGCGACGCCCTCGAACACGTGCGCCGGGGCGATGTCCATGTAGTCGGTGTAGCGGAGGACGTTGCAGCCGCTGAACTTGAGGGTGACCTGGAGCGTGTAGTCGTCCAGGGCCACGATGTCGTCAACGTAGTCCGTGATCCAGTACTGCTGCGTGTTGGCCTCGGGGTTGGCGTTCACATCCCAGGACCAC
Source organism: Anaerolineae bacterium (assembly GCA_027494055.1). Lineage (GTDB taxonomy): Bacteria > Chloroflexota > Anaerolineae > Aggregatilineales > JAFGMM01 > JAOSJO01. The sequence continues at coordinate 225,722 of JAOSJO010000001.1, forward strand.
TCCCAGTCATGGGCGGTCACCGGGACCCCGTCGCTCCAGAACATGTCCTCGCGCAGGGTGAAGGTGAAGGTCGTGCCGTCCTCGGCGACTTCCCAGTCCAGCGCCATCGCGCCATCCCCGGCCTTCACGAAGGTGGCCGTGGCGGGATCGACGCCGAGCAGACCCGGCATCATGAAGGAAAGGCCGTCGTCCAGGCAGGAAGTCGAGGCGCAATAGAACGGATGGAAGTTGCCGGGGTCGCTGGTGCTGCCCTCAATGATGATGCCGCCCTCGCCAGGGCCGGCGGGTGGTTCCGCCTCCTGGGCGGCGACGGGCAAGGCCATTGACGCAACAAGCGCCAGCGTCAACCCCAGGAATAGAAACCTTGTGAGCTTCCTCATGTGTTGATCCTCCTCAACTAGATCAGAGTTGCGAATAGCTCCGCGCGGCATTTGAGCGCGCGGAAGTGGGGATTTCCACATGTCCAGTTTACCAGCGAATGCCGGAATCGCCAAGTGTCTTGACAAATAGCGCAATTCGTCAATAAATGGACAGATGGAGTCATAATAGGGAGCTTTGGCTGCAAAGTGGTCAACTCACAAGGCAGCCAGACGGCGCACCGTGCCGTCGGCCAGGCCCACCAGCAGGGGCGCGCCCGCGTCCAGGCCGTGCGGCGCAGCAACCGCCGTCACTTCCGCCGGGAGCGGCGCGCCGCCGGCCCCTTCCGCCCACGTCTGGCCGCCATCCCGCGAGAGGCGCAGCGCGCCCTCGTGAATGACGAGCATGTCCGCCGCGCCGGGGAAGCCGGGCGCGAGCAGCACCGCGTTCACCGCCCCGGTGAGGGCGTCTGCGGCCAGACGCGCCCACGTGCGCCCCCGGTCGTCCGAGCGGAACAGGCCGCAGGCCTCCGCGCCGGCGAAGAGCACGCCGTCATCGGCGAAGCCCGGCGAGAGCGCCAGGCTCACGACCGGCGCGGCGTCGATGGGGAACCCCACCTCGCGCCACGCGCGGCCCCCGTTGGTGCTGCGGAAGATGCCCGGTCTCCGTGCCGAGGAAGAGGGTTTCGTCGCGCGCAAAGTCCGGCGAGATCGCCATGCAGATCACGTGCAGGTCGAGCAGGCCGAAGTTCCACGGCTCCCACAGGCGACCGCCGTCCGCCGAGCGGAAGACGCCGTCCTCCAGGGTGCCGGCCAGCAGCGTGCTGTCCTGGACGTAGTCGGGGGAGACTGCCAGCGCCGACACGAGCGGCGGCGGCGACCCCAACCCCGCGACGCGCCACTGCGCGCCGCCGTCGGACGAGCGCACCACGCCGCCGTTGATGCCCGCGAAGACGCCCCGGTCGCGGGCGAAGCCCGGCGAGAGCGCAATCGCCGTGGTGGGCAGCGGCCCCTCGAAATCGAGCGTCGTGTAGGCGTTGCGCCAGGTCGCGCCGCCATCGTCGGACCGGTGCAGGCCGGTCATGCGGGCGGCGAAGCACACGCCGTCCTGCGCAAAGTCGGGCGAGGTCGCCAGGGCATAGACGACATCCTGAGGGGGTCACATCTTCGTCGGTCATGGCATCCGCTTTCACCTGCCGCCGGTCAGGGGCGTATCGGGTCTCGCGCTTGCGCTTGTGCACCATCACATCGACCGTGAGCGCCAGCGCCGCGCTCGCAATCGCGCCGTGCGCCGCCGCCTTGAGCGCGGGCGCGACATCGAAGATGCCCGCCTCGACCATATCGACGACGCGCCCGGAGACGACATCGAAGCCGCACCCCGGACCCGCCTGTTTCACCTCGGCCATCACCGCGCTGGCGTCACAACCGGCGTTGGCGATGATGGTGCGCGCTGGCGCTTCGAGCGCCTTGAGCAACATGCGATAGGCCGCCTGCGCGTCGGTCTCCGTGCTCGCGTGGAGCCGCGCCTCCAGCGCGGGCTGGCAGGCCAGCAGCGCAACGCCGCCGCCGGGCACAACGCCCGCCATCAGCGCGCCGCGCAGCGCCTCGGCGGTGCGCTCGGCGAGTTCCTTGCGCGCCTCGACCTCTTTGTCGGTCGCGGCGCCGACCCACAGCGTGGCCGAGCCGCCCATCAGCTTGCCGATGCGCTTGCGGAGCTTCTGGCGCAGCGTGGGGTCGCTTGCGCCCTGGTAGGCGGCGCGCAGGTCGGCGATGTGCCGGCGCAGGGCGCGCGGGTCGCCCTTGCCGCCGACGATGCCGAAGAACCGCGTATCGGCCCAGGCGCGGCGCGCGCGGCCCAGGTCCTCCGGGTTGACCGCGCGCAGCGTGTCGCCGGCGGCCTTCAGGAATGGGCGTCCGCCGGTGAGCATCGCCAGGTCCATGAGCGCGGCGGGCTGCTCGTCGCCGATTTCGGGCGCTTTCACCGCCATCAGGCGCATCCGATCGGGCTTGTTGTTGGCAATCAGGAAGCCGAGCGCGTTGCTGGAGAGGCTGCCGGCCACGATCAACAGCGCGCGGAGGCCGTCTTTGTAGGCCGCCGTCAGCGCCGGGACGAGGTCGCGCGGGTCGTCGATGCTCAGGTCGGAGATGAGGATGGCGGCGTTTTCGAACTGGGTGATCTGCTTCACCCGGTCGAGGATCATCTCGCGCGACATCAGGCCGCGATCCCAGAACATGCCTTCGACGTACTCGCGCACCAGCTCCCGGCTCTGCCCTTTGCGCAGCTCCAGCCGCCCGAACTCGCCGATGATGTCGAAAATCTCGCCCAGCATCCCGGCAAGCGGCGCATCGTAACAGACCGAGCGCGCAATGTGGGCCAGTTGCTCCCTGCCCTCGACCGGGACAGTCATGCGCGTCAGCGTGTCGAGGATGATGTCCAGGCCCGCCTCAAGGTGGCGGCGGAGACGCTGCGCGTTGCCGCCGGCAGCGAGGTAGCGCACGCCTTCGTTGTAGATCGCTTCGAACAGGACGGCGGCGGTCGCCGTGCCGTCGCCGGCGTCCTCGTGCACCTGCCACAACATCTGGCGCAGGAACATCGCGCCCACGTCCGCATCCCGGTCGGGAAGCTCGATGATGCGCCGCGCGATCACGCCGCCGCTATCGAGCAACTCCACCTTGCCTTTGACGTTCCCCTCGATGGCGACCGTGCGCGGGCGCGGGCCGAGCGTCGGGCGGAGCGCATCGACGATCTGGTTGATGCCGCGTTGCATCCCGCGGGAGGTCGTGGGCTGGAAGATCACAGGTCGGGCGCGTCGTTTTGTCATCGGGCATACCCTGTAGGGACTGCTGCTTCGCGCTGCCGCGTGGGGCGCGCGCCGTCGCGTGCGGCGCGCCATAGTATACCAGGACCGGCGGCGCGCGAGAAGCGGGCAGCGCCTCCAGCCCCAGGGTTAGCTTACCGCAAAGCGCGCGGCAAGCCCGGTTATTGTGTCACTGAAATCCATGATGTTTGGCACCCCCTAGGCCGAGTCCGCCTCTTTGATATTCTCTGGTCGGCCCGGCGCACCCGATAGCGCGAAAAGGCCGGGAAGCAGCGTGGGTTTGAAACACGAAGCCACGAAGGGCGCGAAAAGTGCGCTCAACCCTTTCGTGACTTCGCGGTTATCGTGCTTTCGTGTTACGAATGCCGGTGCGCGCTTGCCTGATCGCCGGTTCTCGCCTACAATATAGAACACAAGTTCTGATCCCTGTAGGCCCTTCCGGGTCTGGGAGGCGCGCGTGAATATCAAAGACAAGCTCATGTTGATGGTGGTCGGGTTGATCGGCGTGGTCGTCGTCATCCTCCTGACGCGGTTCTCGACCGACGCGCTCGGTGTGATCGTGGGGGTGATGCTCGCCATGGCGGGGACGATCCCCGCGCTGGTGATCGTGGCGTGGCTCGCGGGGAAGAGCGCCAACCCGCAGCCCCCGCGCCAGGGCGCTACGCCCCGCCGCCGGAGGCCTACTACCTGCCCCGGCGCGCGCCGGCGCGGCGACTCTACGCGCCCCCGCCCGCACAGCGGCGGCTCGCAGGGGCCAACGGGCGCTACGCGCTGCCGCCGGCTGCGTACCGACGCGGGGCGGCGCATCACCCCCGTCCCGCGCCCCCGCCGCCCCGCAGCGTGGTCTACCTCCCGCGCGACTCGTGGCAGGAGGCCGACGAAGCCTTCTACGATGACGGTGTGCTCTACGGCGGCGGCGCGCCATCATATGGCGCGCCCTATGGTGGCGCGTTCTACGGTGACGGTTTTGCTGACGACGGCGCTTACGGCGTGTACGACAACGAGGCCGACCTGTGGTAAACGCCGGCCTCGCTCGCCTCAGGTGAAGTAGCGCGCGGCCCTACAGCCGGATCACCGTGCTGCAATACGCGCACTGGAGCTGCGTCATGCCCTTCACGATTTCGGGTAGCACCCCGCCGCAGTTGGGGCAGGTGGTGGGCGCCTCGCTCAGCACCACCTCATCCACGCCCAACGTCTTGCTGCCCACGCGCTCGTTCGCGAGCGTGCCGGTGCGCGCCCGGTTGATCTGGCGCAGCCACCAGTCGTTGTCGCCCTTCTTGACCTCGACGACCAGTTGGCCGTAAGGCGCTGACGCGCTGAGCGCCAGGTCGATCATGTCCTTGCGCCCGAAGAACCCTTCATCGTAGGACTTGGCGTTTTCAATGTAGCCGACCGGCATTTCCCACGCGATGTCCTGCACCTTCTGCCCGCCGATACCCAGGAAGCCGCCCTTCTTCTCCTTCTGCTCGAAGATCAGGCGCTGGTCGGTGAGGTACAGCACGCCTTCGGGGCTGTCGCCGCCCTGGACGTGCCACTGCGCCTCCGCCGCGATGACGGGGCTTTCGTTCGGTTGGAAGGTGAAGCTCGCCTCCTCGGCCTGGTTCAGCGTCCAGTTGATCTCGTCGATCATCCGGGCGGTCTGGTCGAGGTTGCGCGCGAGCGTGTCGAACATGCTGCGCGCCGTGGACGAGGCCGCCTTAACCTTGGCCTCAACCTGCGCCAGCAGCGCCGCAACCTCGTCGGCCTGCGCCTTGGGCGCAGCGCCGGCCCCACCGAGGGAGGTCTGCACGCCATCGACCCCGGCGCGCACCGCGCCACCCTCCGCGCCGCCAAGCGTCGCCCCTGACTTCGGTTCGGTCCTGCCGGAGAGCGCCCCGGCGCGTCGCCGAGGGTCTTCGCCGGCCGGCCCTGGAGCGACTTATCCGGCGGCGCGGGGGACGACTTCTGCAGCGCGCTGCTCAGCGACGGCTTGGGCGCGTCGCCGAGCCGGCTCTTGGGCGCGCCGGCCCCGGCGTCGATGCCGCCAGCGGCCTCCTTGCCGGGGTCGGCCTGCTCGCGCAGCGCGGCGACGCGCGACTCCACGTCGGCCAGCACAGCGCGCAGCGCCCGCGACTCTTCCTCGACCTGCGTCCATACCCGCTCGGCGGTCTCCTGCCACTGCGTCTCGAAGATGCGGGCCTTGTTCTCCAGGAAGCTGCGGTAGGGGTAGCCGCGCGCCCGCACTTCCTCGATCTTGGCCGGCAGGCCGCGCACTTTGGACTCGAACGACTCGACGTAGCGGCGCACGTCTTCGAGGTTGGCGTCACGCGCGAGGCTCGCGAACTGCCGGCCAAGCGCCTCAACCTGGGCGGCGATGGACATCTCTTCAGACATCGATTCCTTACTCCTGTGTGCGGAACACGGCGCGGCTTGCGGGAACCGGGCGACCCTACTCCCCGGTTTCCGTGTGCACGCCCATCTGGGCGCGCAGATATGCCTCCATGAAGCCATCCAGGCGGCCATCGAGCACCGCTGTGGTGTTGCCCGTCTCGTGGTCGGTGCGCAGGTCCTTCACCATATGATACGGGTGTAGTACGTAAGAGCGGATCTGGTTACCCCAGCCGGCGCTGACGTGATCGCCCTTGAGCGCGGCCATCTCTTCTTCGCGCTTCTGCTGTTCGATCGCCAGGAGCCGCGCCTTGAGCACGTGCATGGCGCGCTCCTTGTTCTGCGTCTGGCTGCGCTCGTTCTGGCAGCTCACCACGATGCCGGTGGGCAGGTGCGTGATGCGCACGGCGGTATCGTTCTTCTGTACGTGCTGGCCGCCCGCGCCGCCGGCGCGGAAGGTGTCGATATGGATGTCCTTGTCGTCGATCTCGATGTCGATGTCGCTATCCACATCGGGCCACACCTCAACCAGCGCGAACGACGTGTGGCGGCGCTTGGCCGCGTCGAACGGGGAGAGGCGCACGAGGCGGTGCACGCCGCGCTCCGAGCGCAGGTAGCCGTAAACATAATCACCGGCCACGCTCACGGTCACGCTCTTGATGCCGGCCTCGTCGCCGTCGGTCTGGTCGAGGATTTCCGTCTCGTGGCCGTGCGCCTCGGCCCAGCGCAGGTACATGCGCAGGAGCATCTGCGCCCAGTCCTGGGCCTCGGTGCCGCCGGCCCCGGCGTGGATGGCGAGCACAGCGTCTTCGTCGTCGTAAGGGCCGGAGAGCATCGCCTGGAACTCCAGGTGGCCCACTTCGTCTTCCAGGCTGGCGACCTCTTGCGCGAGGTCGTCGGCGAGCGACGCGTCGTCAAGCTCCGCGAGTTCGATGCCGTCATGGATGCGCTGCTGGAGCGTGTGCCAGCGGTCCAGTTCGGCGCGCAGCCGGGCCGCGCGGCGCGTCACTTTCTTCGCGTTCCTGGGATCGTCCCAGAGGTCGGGCGCGGCGGACTGTTCTTCCAGTTGTGCGCGTTCGGATTGCTTGCCCGCCAGGTCAAAGACGCACCGTGAGGTGATCCACAGTGTCGCGGAGGTCAATCAACCGGTTGTGAAGTTCTTCTGACATAGCCGTAAAACATCTCCTGTCTGTTATGGTGTGGCTACTATACCACAAAGTCCGGCGCGGCGGCGCAATCTGGCCGGCTGCCGCAGGGCTTCTGCAAAGTCGATGAGTCATATTAGTATACAACCTTGTACTTTCTTCCCCTCACCCCTAAATCCCCTCTCCCACAAGGGGGTTGGGGGCGGACAGGCAAACGAAACTTCCAAGTGCCGATCAACATATTCAAGGTTTTTGTAGGGGCAAGGCATGCCTTGCCCCTACTACACAGCCTCACCCACTTCAAGTCAAGACTCAACCCCGTCCGCCCCTGAACCCACAAGGGGAGAGGGGACTTCAGCCCGCTCAATTCCCCCTCGCCCCACTGTGGGAGAGGGGGATGTGACCTTGCCCCGTTTTACCGGACAGTCTTGATTTCGTCGGCATACTGCTGATCGAAAGCGGCAGGGCTGACATAGCCCAAGGATGAGTGCAGCCGCTGGCGGTTGTACCAGACTTCGAGATACTCGAAGATCACCCGGCGCGCCTCGGCCCGCGTAGCAAAGGGAGCGTCGGCGCACTCGGTCTTCAGGGTGCCGATGAAACTTTCCATCGGTGCATTGTCGTAGCAGTTGCCCACGCCGTTCATGCTGACCTGGATGTGATGCTGGGCCAACAGCGTCTGCACCCAGGTGCTGGTGTACTGGCTGCCCTGGTCGGGTGGTGGAGCAGGTTGCCGTCGGGGGTGCGGCGACCCAGCGCCATCTGCAAGGCACTCTCAACCAGGGTGGCCCGCAGGTGGTCGGCCATCGCCCAGCCGACGATAGCGCGGCTGAACAGGTCCAATACCAGCGCCAGATAGAGCCAACCTTCCAGCGTCTCGATGTAGGTGATGTCCGCCACCCATTTCTCATTCGGACGACTGGCGGTGAAGTCTTGCCCCAGCAGGTTGGGCGCCGCTACCGCCTCGGGCGCACGCTGGGTGGTGCGCGGACGCTTCCGCCACGGCCCCTTGGCCACCAGGCCCGCGCTGCGCATCAGACGAGCCACCCGCTTGCGCCCCCGCGCAGCCCTTGTTGGCGCAGCGCCGCGTGAATGCGCCGGGCTGCCATAGGTCTGGCGGCTGGCGTCATACTCCCCGGATCGCCGCCAACAACGGTTCGTTGGTTTGCTGGCGTGCGCTGGGCGGCCGGTTCAGCCACGCGTAGTAGCCGCTGGGCGATACCCCCAACACCTGACACATCCGTCGTACCGCGTACTCTCCTGCATGCCCCGCAATGAAGGCATACTTCAGCCCTCGAGACGACTGAAAATGCTCACCGCTTTTTTTAGGATGTCGCGCTCCTGCTCGGCAATAGCCAGCTGCCGCCGCAACTGCCGCACCTCTGCCTGCGCCGCCGCCAGATCTGTCGGAGCCAGGCTCACCGCGCCCACTCCGTCGCACCTGGTAACGGTCGCGCCACTTCAGCAGCAGCCCTTTGGTGATCCCTAGCTCCCGCTCCAGCTGCGCCGCCTCTTGCCACTGTGCATCAGCAGCTCCAGCGCTTCCAGCTTGAACTCTTGCGTGTACGTCCGATAGCGCTTGTCCATAGCTCCCCTCCTGATTTCTCCAGTCTACGACATTTCTTGTGTCCGAGAAATCGGGAAGGTCAATGCTGACCGAAGGTCGGCGGGGAGTGAGGGGAGACAGCCGCGAGGGACTTTGCATAGTCCCCGCCAGCGCACGCGCATTGGTTTGCAAAAGTTAACAGATTCTTTACAATAATTTGGATGCATTTTATCCGATAATCGCTATAATAAACCAAATTCTAACCACCAGGACGGCAACATGAGCATCGACCGCCATCTCGAGATGTACATCACCCTGCGCGAATCGGGAAAATCGGCCCTGGAGGCCGTCACCATCACGGAAGTTACGCACGGCGCGCTCGGCGACCTGGACTATGGCCGGCTGATCCTCGCGATTGCGGCCTATGAGATCGACACTGCCGGGACACACCCCCGCCTGGACGTGAGCTACTCAAACCAGATCGCCCCATCGTCCGCGCCGATTGCCAGCCGGATTTTGTGATCGGCTTCGTCAAAGCTCGCTGTCTCCCACGTGCCGCCGTTCCCCCTGCTGCGCACCCGCTCCAGGTCGGGGACGTTGTTGTGCACGCGCCCATCATCCAGGTCAACGCTGATCTGCACGCCAAGGGCTGACGACCGTTCCGGCAGCCGCACCGTGAGGTTGCCGTCGTCGAGGCGGATGTCGCCCGATTCCAGCGCGCCCGGCAGCCGCAGGTCGATCCGGGCGTCGTCGGCTTCCAGCTCCAGCGCGGCGACGCGCACTCGCGCCAGGTCGAAGGCGTGCTCCCCGTCGTCCATGCGCAGCGTCAGGCGCTCGAAGGGCACGTCCTCCGCAAGCTGGATGTGCCACTGGTAGCGGCCCCCGTTGTCGAACCAGCGTGCCGGGTTAAGCCACCCGTCGCCTGAGAAACCGCCCCCGGCGCAATCGTCACCGCCACCCTGCCGCCCGATTCGCTTTCATCGACGCTCACCCCGCCAACCGACTCGAAGTCGGCCTCAAGCAGGTTGCCGCCCGTGCGCAGCGACCCGATCACGCCGTAGTAGTCTGCGAAGTCGATAGCCACCGTCGCGACCTCCACGCCGTCGGCGGGCAGGGTCCATCGGTCGTGCGTCACCGCCGCCGGCGGCGCGACGAGCGCCAGCACGATCACCGCGCCCACGAGGCCGAGCGCGAGCAGCGCCCCGACCACCCGGCTCAGCCCCGCGTCGGAGCGCGCGAACAGCATGTCAATGCCAATGAGGATCAGGATCAGCGGCCAGTACCGGGCCATGACCGCCCACGGGCTGACGCCGGCGGGAAACACGCCCAGGTTGTCGAGCAGGATGATCACGCCGGCCCCGATCAACACCACCGGCCAGAACAGCGAGCGGCGCCTGCCCTGTCTGTAGCTCTCCGACATCAGACAATCTCCCCTCTCGAAGCGTGGCGCACGGAGGACGCGGCATGCGGCGGCCTTGCGGCGCGCACCTCCGCCCTCCCTGTATGATTCGTTACGCACAATGACCTAAGAAGTTTCGCCCGGCGGGTACACGCCATCGGCGCAGAGGTAGGCTGCCAGCCGGCGATAGTCGCCCTCCTGCGCCGCCATGTCGCGGTGGCTTGCCAGCACGCGCGGGCTGGGGTGGTAAAGCGGCACCAGCGCGCGCCCATACCACGCCGCGCGCCGGCCCACATCCCGGCGCAGTTCCAGGCCGTGCGCCTCGATGCCGCCGAGCGCCTCCAGCGCCACACGCCCCAGGCTGACCACGTAGCGCGGGTTCACCACGTCAATCGTGGCGCGCAAGAAGGGCGCGCAGTTGCGCTGCTCGCCAACCTTCGGCGGGCGGTTGCGCCCGTCAGGGCCGCGCGGGTTGCACAGCACCGCGTTGGTGATGAAGACCTGTTCGCGCCGCCAGCCCAGCACCGCCAGCAGGCGCGCATAATTGTCTCCGGTGCGGTCGCCGTAGAGGGGGACGCCGGTCCGGTCGGCGCCGTCGCGCCCCGGCGCTTCGGCCACGAACAGCAGCGGGCTGTCCAGCGGGCCGTTGGCTTCGCTCAGCACGCGCCGCCGCCCGTCAGCCCCGGCGCACAGCGTGCAGGCCTGCGCCGCTGCCGCCAGCCGGCCGAAGTCAGCGGTTGCGCTCACGGGCCCGGCGCGGCGTTCCAGAGCGCCTGGCGCTTCTGCTTGATCAGGACGTAGATGCTGGCGTAGTCCTCGCTGGCGAACGACATCTCCTCGGCAGTCGCGTAGGCCTGGTCCGCGTTCAGCCGCTGGTCGGTCGCAAAGTAGGCGTCGCCGAGCAACATGTACGACGCCGGGTGGTCGGGCAGGATGTCAACGAGTACCAGGGCGTCGGCCAGCGCCGCCTCCGCGTTTTCCACATACAGGTAGGCCATCACGCGCGCGATGTACATCGCCTCCGGGTTCTGCGCCTCGGCGGCCGCGAAGTCGGCGGCGGCTTCGTCCTCGCGCCCCAGCGTTTGGAGCACCACGCCGCGATAGGCCAGCAGATCGACGGTGTCCGGCGGTTCCTCGCGCCCGGCGCTGAGTTCGTCCATCTTCGCCAGGCCGGCGTCCAGCGCGGCGAGCGCGCCCTCGTAGTCGCCCTCGTAGAGCGCCTGCTGCGCCGAGCCGATCGCGTCGGAGCGCGCGACCACGAGCGGGTCAGGGGCGAGCACCGTGTTATAGAGCACCACCGCGACCGCCAGCGCCGCAATGAGGATCCCGCTGCGGATGGCCCACGCGCGGAAGGTGCGGCGGCGGTGTTCGGCCTCCAGTTCGCGGATGCGCCACCACCACCCGTCGGCAACCTGGGCGCGCTCCGCCGCTACCGCCGCCAGCGAGATCCCCGCCCCATCGAGCACGCGCGCCACCCGGCCCATGTGCCGCCGGAGCGCCGACTCGACCATCTCGATCCGCTGGACTTCCTCGGCGGGGTAGCGCGCGCCCCTGCGCGCGCAGCGCGTTCACGCGGGCCTGCGCGCTGTCCAACCCGACGATGATGTCCATGACCTGGTCGGCGTTCGCCTCCCGGAGGATCGGGACCCATTCCTCTGCCTGTTTGAGACTCTTGTGAAGTTCGCCAAACGCTTCTGCCATGATGCGCGTTCGCCTGTCTGTTGCGACCAACCTAAACCCGCCCTCAATTGTATCGAGATTGGACCCCTGCGCGAAGCGCCGTCCGGCCCGGTGGCGCAGCGGGTGTTGTTATCCACGGTATGCGCATATATGAAGCCTGGCCGTGTCTATTGCGATAAACGCCCGTTTTCAAGCCTCTGATTGGCGCTGAAGCGGCCCAAATGCACCCTCCTTGACAAGCCCTACCCCCCGTGCTACAGTACGCCTCACCGTGGCGTGTTCCACCGCAAGCCAGGGAGACAGTCGTGGCGCGGGTAAAGAGCGGGCTGTATTATCCTAACAAATTCGCCCGGGCCTTCCTCATGGCAATGGCGGACGTGATGGGTACTGACAACCTCAACGCCGCCCTCAACGCGGCTGGCTTCGACGAGTATGCGGTGGCCCTCCCGCCAGATGACCTCGACCGTGCGTTTGACTTCGCCGACTTCACAGCCCTCAATGTTGCGCTCGAACAGGTATACGGCCAGCGCGGCGGGCGCGGGATCGCGCTGCTCTGTGGGCGCGCCTGCTTCTCGCGCGGGCTGCGCCGTTTTGGCGCGCTCGCCGGGCTTGGCGCGCCGACCTTCCGGTCGCTGCCGCACGCGGTGCGCGTCGAGGTGGGCCTGAAGGCGCTGGCGGAGGTTTTCAACCGCTTCAGCGACCAGGGGACCAGCATCGAGGTGTGCGACGACCACTTTCGCTGCACCGTCAACCCTCGCCGGCGTGCTGGGAGCGCCGCGCCGACAAGCCGGTCTGCCACGCGCTCGCGGGCATGTTCCAGGAAGGGATGCGCTGGATCACCGGCGGGCGCGAGTTCCGCGTCGTCGAGGTCGAGTGCCGCGCCGCTGGCGACGAAGCGTGCGTGTTCACGATTGACAAACAACCGATTGGCGGTGCGTGGTGAGCGTTATCGCTGAGGGCGGCGACGCAGACCATCGGACGCGGGGTTCAGCTTTACGCTAAGGAACGGCGCATTGGCCGAGAAAACCCAACTGCTCATTGTTGAGGACGATCTGGACCTTGCCGAGATGCTCGTCTCGTATTTCAAAGTCCAAGGCTACGAGGTCGCCGCTGCGGCCTGGGGCGAGGGAGGCCGTCCGGCTTGGGCAGGAACTGACGCCGGACCTGGTGGTGCTCGACATCCGCCTGCCCGACATCGACGGCTACGAGGTCTGCCGCCGGCTGCGCAGCCACCGCCGGACGGCCCACATCCCCATCATTTTCCTGACCGAGAAGCGCGACCGGGTTGACAAGCTGGCCGGCCTGCAACTCGGCGTGGTGGACTACATCACCAAGCCGTTTGACATCCAGGAGCTGCGCCTGCGCGTGCGCAACGCCCTCCAGCGCGCGGACACCGCCAGCCAGTTCAACCCCATCACCGAGCTGCCGGAGGGCGACCTGGTGGATGAGCGCCTGGCGCACATGCTCAAGACAGACGACTGGGCCGTCCTCGTGGTCAGCGTTGACGGCCTGGAGGCCTTCCGCGCGGATTTCGGCTTCAAGGCTGCCGACGACGTGCTGCGCGCCGTCAGCAAGATCGCGCGCGACTCCGCGAGCGACGCCAGCGCCGGCGATCGCTTCGTCGGCCATCTGACGCCCGGCGCCCTGCTGGTGGTCACCACACTGGCGCACGTGGACGCGGTCGCCGCGCACATCGAGGCGCTGGCGTGCGAGACCGGCGCGGACCTCTACCCGTTGAGCGACCAGGAGAAGGCGCTCAGGGCCATGCGGGACAACCGCCTGCACGTGACCGTGAACAGAGTCACCAGCCAGGACGGGGACTTTGCAGGGCTGGACGACCTCAAGGACCGCCTGGCGCGCGCCGGGTAAGGCGCACGTGCGCATCCCCCATAGCCCTCTACCCTGGAGACTGCCTTCATGAAGACCGTCGTCGTCATCCCCACGTACAACGAGGCCGACAACCTCCCGGCCATCTGCGCCGAACTGTGGGCGCTGCCGCTCGAAGACCTCTCGATCCTCGTCGTCGATGACAACTCCCCCGACGGCACCGGCGCGGTCGCCGACGAGCTGGCGGCGGTGCATCCCGGCCGGCTGGAGGTGATCCACCGCGCGGGCAAGCTCGGCCTCGGCACGGCGTACATCGCCGGCTTCAAGCGCGCGCTCGAACAAGGGGCGGAGGCGGTCGTGCAGATGGACGCCGACTTTTCGCACTCGCCGGACTACATCCCGCAGATGCTACGCTGGCTCGACGAATACGACGTGGTCATCGGCTCGCGCTACGTCAAGGGGGGCAAGACCGACGCGCGCTGGGGCCTGGGCCGCTGGCTGCTGAGCTGGTGGGCCAACAGCGTCTACGTGCGCCTCATCCTGCGCATCGGCGTCAAAGACGCGACGGCCGGCTTCAAGGCGTGGCGCGCGGCGACGCTGCGCGGCCTCGGCCTCGACCGCATCCGCTCGAACGGCTACATCTTCCAGACCGAGATGGCCTACGTAGCCGAGAAGCTCGGCTACCGCACGCTCGAAATTCCCATCTACTTCGAGGACCGGCGCATCGGCCAGAGCAAGATGGCGGTGCCGATCAAGATCGAGGCGGCGCTGCGCACGTGGCAGGTGTGGTGGCGGCACCGGGGCCTGAACCCGTCGCTGCGGGCGACGAGTCAGGAGCGGGAAGGCGTCGCCTCCTCCGCGTAGGGCGCACACTCGGTCGCAGAGTCTGAGCGGTGCAGAGGAGATGCCCAGCTGCGAGTGTGTTCAGGCTGTTCGTGAGGCTGATGGCGCTGGCGGTCGCGGGCTCAACTCGCGCGGATCTGCGCCACTCTACAAGTTCCCATGCCGGAGTCTGGCGAATGCCATCGACAATCGCTGCGCCGACGCTTCCTCCACCCACCCGAGCGCTGGCCGTGCGGCATGGATCGAACCGGGTATGACCGTGTGATGTCGGCCCGGCAACGGCACGTACACGGTGCGGGGGCGCGGTGGGCAGCGGGGCAAGGTGTCGCGATTGATATCGAGCGAAGATGATCGCGGGGTAGAGAGGGGGCGCGTTCGGAGGATCACGAACATCGAGGCGGTGGCGGATGTGTACGATCTTCCGTTCGAGGGGGGAGTTTGACGTGGTTTACCTGATCGCGTTATCGGAGAAACCGACCCAGGACGGGCGATCGGTCGCCGCCGCATGCTGAAACCGCTGGCACGCTTGCGTTCAGCGAGTTGTTGCCGACCCGACCCCTCGCCAGCACCTGATCGTCTGGTGTCGAAAACGGCTTCCGGCTGAAGGCGCGCTACGCAACTTCTTTGCGTATACCCTGGCATTCGAGAAGGAATTGAGCGGCCAGGCGCCCAGGCGCAGGTTGACCTGCCCCGTGCCAAGCGGTAAGCTTGACGCCGGTAATCGCGAGGAACCTGCGGCACGAAACGACATGCGCAACCGACTCCCTGATATCCTCATCGTGGCAGGGCTGCTGGTCCTGCCGCTGATTTTCTTCGCGCCGGTTACGCTCGGCGGGCAGACCATGCTGCCCGTTGACAACCTCTTCGCGTTCGCGCCGTGGGCCGCCCACGCAGACGAATTCGGCGTCACGACGCCGCACAACGGCCTCATCAGCGACCTGATCTTAGAGAACTACCCCTGGAAGCGCTTCATCACCGAGAGCCTGCGCGCCGGCCAGCTCCCGCTGTGGAACCCCTACCTCTTCGCGGGCGTGCCGTTCTTCGCCGCCGGGCAGCACTCGGCGGCCTATCCGTTCAGCGTGATCTTCTACGTTATGCCGCTGGCGCAGGCGTATGGCTGGTTCAGCGTGAGCCAGCTCTTCCTCGCCGGCGCGTTGATGTACCTCTTCGCGCGCGGGCTGGGCGTGAGCCGGGCGGGTGCGGCGGTGGCCGGCGTCGTCTACCAGTTGTGCGGCTTCTACCTCGTCAGCGTCGTCTTCTCGATGATTATCGCCGCCGCTGCGTGGCTGCCGTTGATTCTGCTCATGGCCGAGTACATCATCCGCCAGCAGCCGGCGCTGGGCGGGCGGCCGGCCACGGCCCCCTGGGTGGCGCTCGGCGCGGCGGCGCTCGGCATGGTGTGCCTGGCCGGGCACGCAGAGATCATCCTGTACACGGCGCTGATTACGGCCTTCTATGCCGTGCTCCGGCTCCTGGGCGCGGCCCGCCGCGCCCCCGCGCAGGCGATACGCCCGCTGCTCGCCCTGGCGCTGATGGGCGCGCTCGGCCTGGCGCTCGGCGGGGGTGCAGCTTCTCCCGCTCGTCGAGGCCGTGCGCGACAACTTCCGCGAGGGGTCGGCGTCGCTGGCGCAGGTGCAGGGTTGGGCCCTGCCCTGGCGGCGGCTGATCGCCTTCGTCATGCCGAACTTCTTCGGCAACTCGACGTACCACAGCTACTACGATGTCTTCACCGGGCAGACGGTCCCGGTCACGGTTAACGCGCTCGGCGCGCCGGCCAACACGCTCGACTGGGGCATCAAGAACTACGTCGAGGGCGGCGCGTACCTCGGCATCCTCACGCTGGTGCTGGCCGCGATCGGGCTGCTGTCGGCCTGGGTGGAGCGCCGGCGTGCCCTCGCCCCGCGTGCGCTGACGGGTGAGGACGTGTCACATGCTGGACCGTCCCCACTCTTTCAGGAGGCGCGAGGCGGGAGGGGCGAGGGCTACATGCTCATCTTCCTCGTCCTGGCGGCGCTCTCGTTCAGCTTCATGTTCGGGACCTTCACCTACGCCCTGCTCTACTACGGCATCCCCGGCGTCAACCAACTGCACTCGCCCTTCCGGTGGATCTGGCCCTTCTCGCTGAGCGTCGCGGTGCTCGCCGGCTTCGGCGTCCACGCGGTGCAGCGGATGCGTCGCGCCTGGCGGCAGGCCCCTGAGCTGGCGCGCGCCGAGTGGGGCGCGGGCGATGAGCCGGGCGAGGCGACGTGGCGGCTCGTGCGCCGCGTGGAGCGGGTCCTGTTCGCCGTTGCGGGGGTGCTGGTCGCCGCGCTCGTGCTGAGCCGCCTCTTCTACGGCGCGCTGGAACCGACCATCGACCGCATCTTCCGGTCGCTGGCGCGCGCCCCGGAGGCGTTCGCCGACGCGCGCATGTTCTACAGCTTCGAGTTCCGGCAGGTTTTCGTGCTGGCCGTGTTTCTCATCGGCGCGGGGGTGGCGCTGCGCCTCAGCCGCAGCCGCTGGGAGCTTGTCGGCCTGCCGCTGTGGGAGTTGGCGGCGGTCGCGGTGATCGCCATCGACCTCATGGTGGCGAGCTGGGGGTTCTACCCCCGCCAACGATCCCGCGCTGCTCGACTTCACGCCGCCCTCTGCAGCGTGGCTGGCCGAACAGGAGGGGGCGTGGCGCTTCAGTTCCTTCAACGCGCCGGGGGACGACACCTTCCACGCCAACGCCGGCTGGCTTTTCGACCTGGAGGACACGCGCGGCTACGACAGCATCATCCAGGGGGCAGTACACGCGCTACATGGCGCTGATCTACCCGCAGTACCAGCTTGACTTCAACCGCGTCGCTCCCATCCCCACCGATCACCCGGCAGCGCTCGACTCGCCGCTGCTCGATCTGCTCAACGTGCGCTATCTCGTCACCGGAGGCGGGAGATCGACAACCCGCGCTACACACTGGCCTACGAGGATGACAGCGTCCGCATCTACGAGAACATCGGCGCGATGCCGCGCGCGTTCACCCTGCCGGCGTCGGCTTACGTGTGCGTGACCGGCGACGAGACGCGCAGCGGCGACGAGGCGTTCGCGCACGCGGTGGCGCACTTCGACGTGCGGCAGTACGCGATCTTCACGTTCGAGCAGAGCGATGCGCAGCCCGGCGCGTGCTGGCCCGAAGCGCCCGTCGCGCGCTGGCAGGGCGCGGACCACACCCCGGCGCAGGTCGGGCGGCGCGACATCAACACGGTCTACGTCGATGTCGAGATCGACGAACCGTCTTACCTCATCCTCGCCGACAGCTACTACCCCGGCTGGCGCGCCTTCGTGCGCCCCCAGGGCACGGGCGAGGATCAGGAGCGGGCGCTGACGGTCGAGCGCGTCAACGGCAACTTCCGCGGCGTCTTCCTTGAAGAACCGGGCGCGTGGACGGTGCGTTTCCGCTTCAGCCCGGACAGCGTCAAGGTGGGCGGCTTTGCCACATTCATGGCCGCCGTGGTGATCGTGTTCGTGCTCGGCGTGTGGCTGTGGCGCTACTTCTACCGCGAGCGCGCGACCGAGACGGGCATCCAGGCGGCGGCGCGCAACAGCCTTGCGCCGATGGCGCTCCAGCTTTTCAACCGGGGCATCGATTTCGCGTTTGCCATCGTCATGCTGCGCATCCTCGACCCGGAGGGCGCGGGCAAATACTATTACGCCATCGTCATCTTCGGCTGGTTCGACATCCTCACCAACTTCGGGCTGAACACCCTGCTCACGCGCGAGGTGGCGCGCGACAAGAGCCGGGCCAACCGCTACCTGTACAACAGCAGCGTGCTGCGCCTGGGGCTGGCGGGCGTGGGGGTGCTGTTTCTGGGCGGCTTCCTCCTGGCGCGCCAGGCCCTGTTCGCGCCGCCGCTCACGACCGACACGATTGTCGCCATCCTGCTGCTCTACGCCGGGCTGATCCCTAACAGCCTGGCCTACGGCCTCACCGCGCTGTTTTACGCCCACGAGAAGGCGGAGTATCCCGCCGCCATCACCACCATCGCCACCATGCTCAAGGCCACGCTGGGCATCCTGGTGCTGGTGCTCGGCTTCGGCATCGTGGGGCTGGCCGGCGCGTCGGTGGCGATCAACGTGATCACGCTGGCGATCCTCTGGTACCTGTGCGTGCGCCACTTCTTCCGCCCGCGCGTGGAGCCGGACGCCGGGCTGCGCGGCTTCATGCTGCGCGAGGGCGGGCCGCTGATGGTCAACCACCTGCTGGCGACCATCTTCTTCCGCGTGGACGTGATCCTGCTGGAGGTCATCCGGGGCAACACGTCGGTGGGCTGGTACAGCACGGCGTACAAGTGGCTCGACGCGCTGAACGTGATCCCCGCGTTCCTCACGCTCGGCATCTTCCCGGCGATGTCGCGCCAGGCCAAAGAGGACCCGCCCGGCCTCCAGCGGAGCTACCACCTCACGGTCAAGCTGCTGGTGATGGCGGCGCTGCCGGTGGCGATGGCGACGACCTTCATCTCCGAGGTCCTGATTGGCATCCTCGGCGGCAGCGCCTACCTGCCCGACGGCGCGGTGGCGCTGCGGCTGATGATCTGGTCCATCCCCATCGGGTGGATCAACAGCGTGACCAACTACGTCCTCATCGCGCTCGACCAGCAGCGCCCGCTCACGCGCGCGTTCGTCGTCGGCGTGGGCTTCAACCTGGCCGCCAACATGGCCTTCATGCCCACCTACGGCTACCGCGCGGCGGCGGTCATCACCATTCTGTCCGAGCTGGCGCTGCTCGGCGCGTTCTACTGGCTGCTGCGGCGGGCGCTCGCGCCAGTGCCGTGGCTGGCGCTCCTGTGGCGGCCTGTCACCGCGACGGCGCTGATGGGCGTGGTGATGGCGGCGCTGTGGCCGGCGCAGGCTTTCCTGGCGCTGCTCGTGGGCGCGGTGGCCTACGGGGGCGCGCTGGCGCTGCTGCGCCCGTTCAGCCCGGCGGAGGTGGCGCAGCTCGCGCCGCTCATGCCGGCGCGGATGCGGGCGCGGTGGACATAACGGACCTGGAGGCAGAGACATGGACTGCGACTACCCCATCCTGGAGTACGACAGCGCGCCCAGGGCGCTCCTTGAGCCGGGCGACCACCTCCAGCCGCTACCCGACATGCCGGCGCGTGTCGTGCTGTGCTTCTTCCAGGAGGTCATTGCGAAAGTGTGCGGCGATGCCCCCGTCGTCGGCCAACTCAGGAGCGAGATAGGCCCCCAGCCGATCTACGCGCTGCCGGTGGACGGCGGGCAGCGTGTCGCCGTCGCCCACCCTGGGGTCGGCGCGCCGCTGGCCGGCGGCTTCCTCGACGAGCTGATCGTGCTCGGCGGGCAGAAGTTCATCGCGTGCGGCGGCGCGGGCGTGCTCAGGAGCGAGATCGCCGCCGGGCAGGTGATCGTGCCGGAGCGCGCCGTTCGCGACGAGGGCACCTCCTACCACTACCTGCCGCCCGCGCGCGAGGTCGCCGCCGACGCGGGGGCCGTCGCCGCGATCCGGCAGACGCTCGAAAGGCGCGGCGTGCCGCACCTCGTCGGCAAGACCTGGACCACCGACGGCGTCTACCGCGAGACGCCGGGGAAGATCGCGCGGCGCAGGGCGGAGGGCTGCCTCACCGTCGAAATGGAAGCGGCGGCGTTCTTCGCGGTGGCGCAGTTCCGGGGCGTGCCCTTCGGGCAGATTCTGTATGGCGGCGACGACGTTGGCGGTGCGGTGTGGGACCAGCGCGATTGGATACACGGGCACGTCTCCACGCGCGAGACGCTGTTCTGGCTGGCGGTCGAGGCCGTCGCGAGGCTCTGAAGCGGGTCCCATAGCTCCCAGAGAGCTGCCATGGCGCATCGACAGGCAGGAGAAGAGATGAAAACCACAACTGGCGCACTGACCGGCATCGGCGGGTTGGAGCTTTTCTACCAGGGCTGGCTGCCGGAGGGCGACCCGAAGGCGCGGCTCATCATCTGCCACGGGCTGGCGGAGCACGGCGGGCGCTACGCGCACGTCGCCGGGGCGCTGACGGCGCGGGGGTGTGCCGCGTGGGCGCTCGACTACCGGGGGCATGGTCGCTCGGAGGGGCTGCGCGGCTACGTGGAGCGCTTCGACCTGTTCACCGAGGACCTGCACGCCTTCGTCCACCACGTCGCGCCCGCGCCCAGGACCTGCATGTACGGGCACAGCATGGGCAGCGCCGTGGCCCTCTCCTATGCGCTCCGCTACCCGCAGGACCTGGACGGCCTGATCGTCTCCGGGGGCACGCTCATCCCTGGCGCGGAGATCACCCCCCTGGTGCAGGCGACCGTGAAGCTCATGAGCAGCGTGCTGCCGAAGCTCCCGGTCGCGGCGCTGCCCGCCGCCGCGCTCTCGCACGACCCGGCGGTCAACGTCGCCTACGACGCCGACCCGCTGGTGTATCGCGGCAAGGTGCGCGCCCGCCTCGGTGCGGAGATTCTGCGCGCCAACGAGTACGTGCGCGCCAACCTGGGCCGGCTTGCCATGCCCATCCTCATCATGCACGGCGGCGAGGACAGCATCACCGACCCGGCGTGCGCGCAGATTCTCTATGACGGCGTCGCCGCTGCGGACAAGACGGTGAAGGTGTGGGAGGGCATGTACCACGAAATCCACAACGAGCCGGCGGTCAAGGACGACGTTATTGCGATGATGGCCGACTGGATCACGGCGCGGCTGTAGCGCCGGGCAACTCTCACGCTATTCGAGCCAGGTCTCGAAGACCGCTTCGACGTTCGCGCGCGGCACGTTGATGCCCCACTCGCACTGCGCAATCACGCCGCCGCTGCCGTCGTCGAGCGCAGCGCGCACCCGCCGCACCGCCGCGCGCACCTCGTCGGGCGTGCTGAAGGGCAGCACGCGCTGCCGGTCGATCTCGCCCCAGAAGGTGATCTTGCCCCTGTACTGCCGCCCCAGTTCCTCGATGTCCATGACGAACAACTGCGAGTTGAGCGCGTCCACGCCGATCTCGATGAAGTCCGGGTAGATGGCGCTGATGTCACCGTCTGAGTGCATGAAGACGAACTTGCCGGCGTCGTGGACGACCTGGAAGTATTCGGCGTAGAGCGGCTTGAACAGCTCGCGCCACAGGCGCGGCGCGATCAACAGGTTGTGCTGCGCGCCCCAGTCGTCGGCGAACCCGATGCCGTCCACGTTGGTTTCGCACCAGCGCGCCAGCTTCTCCATGTAGAAGCGGTGCACCATGTCGCGCAGCCGCAGCAACTCGTTCGCGCCGTAAGCCAGGTCCATGTAGAGCGCCTCCGAGCCGCGCAGGTACTGCATCCGCTCGAAGGGGTGAATCCCTGGGTGGCCGATCACAAACTGGTCCGTCTCCGCGCAGAACGGGTTGACGCGGCTGAAGTCCGCGCCCTCCAGCACCTCGTAGGGCGGCGTGAAGGTCTCCAGCGCCGTCCAGTCCGCGAGCGGCGGCCCCTTGACCTCGCCGATCACGCCCGGCTCGGCGACGCGCCACACGCAGCCCCAGGCGTCGGTGTACGTGCCGACCACGTTGGGGGTCCCGGAGGCGCGGCGCGATGGCCCGTCCACGCCCGGCGCGCCCACGATGTCGAGTGGGTAGCGCGCCTGCACGGCATCGACTTCGTCCTGCTGGAACATCAGGACGCCCGGCAGGCACCACAGGTCGCGCGGCGCGCGGTCGGGGTGTTCGAAGCGCAGAGTCCTGGTGACACGTTCTCGGCTGTTCATGTGGGCGGTCTCCTGTCATGCGTTGCTGGCGCAAAGCGCGGTGCGGTTCGTGGGAGGGCATTATACCGCGCGCGGGCGCTTCCTCCCGCGCGTTGGGGAAATTGCCTCTTGACATTATTCGAATGTTATAATATTAGTATATTGTCCGCGCGTCCCGATTTCCGAGAGCTGCCACCGGCATGATCCGGCGCGAGAGTAAGATACCGTACTATCACCAGCTCTACGAGCTTCTGCGCGCCGAAATCCTGCGCGGCGCGTGGCGTCCTGGCGACATGCTGCCCACCGAGAACGCGCTGCTCGAACAGCACCGCGTCAGCCGCAGCACCGTGCGCCAGGCGCTCGACCTGCTGGTGACCGAGGGCCTGATCTACCGGCAGCGAGGCCGGGGGACGTTCGTCAGTCACCCGACCATCGAGCAGGCGCTCACCCGCATCATCAGCTTCACCGAGGACATGCAGCGACGCGGGATGGAGCCGCGCACCGAAGTGCTCTCGGCGGGCCTGACGCCGGCCTCGGAGGACATCGCCCGGCGGTTGCAGGTCGAGCCGGGCGAGGAGATGGCGCACCTGGTGCGGCTGCGGCTGGCGGATAATGAGCCGATGAGCGTGGAGGAATCCTACCTGGTGCACCGGTACTGTCCCGGCGTGCTGGACGACGACTACAGCCAGAAGCCGCTGCGCCGCGCGCTGGAGGCGCGATACGGCCTCCGGCTGGTCTACGCGCGGCAGACCATCCGCGCCGTGAACGCCCCGCGCACGCTGGCGGCGCAGCTCGGCGTGCGCGTCAACGCTGCCCTGCTGCAGATCGAGCGCGTCTCGTATGCGGCGCAGGACACGCCGGTTGAGTTCATCCGGTTTCACCACCGGGGCGACCGGTACACACTCTACAACGAACTGCGCGACTAGCGGGCCAATCCGCACAACCTGCTTTTGCCGACGATCAACGAGGAGGGCATCAGTGCGCGACATCAAAGTATCGGCTGGGGTCTGGTACCTGGGCGCGACGAGCGACCGGTTTGTCAAAGAGGGCTATCGCGCCGACCGGACCATGGAAGAGCGCTTCAGGCTCGCGGCGAGCATCGAGGGCGTCAGCGGCCTGGAGATGCACTACCCGACCGAGGTCACGGACGCCACCTACAAGGACCTCAAGCGGCTGGCCGACGACCTGGGCCTCAAGATCGTGCAGTTCTGCCCGCACCTGTGGGTGGACCGCAAGTGGCAGTTCGGCCAGTTCAGCAACCCCGACCCCAGGCTGCGCTGCGAAGCCATCGACCTCGCCAAGCGCACGACCGACATCGCCGCCTACATGGAAGCGGAACTCATGGTGTACTGGCCGGCGCAGGACGGCTATGACTACGTTTTTCAGGTCGATCACCGCCAGCGGCTGGACGACCTGGTGAGCGGGCTGGCGGAGTGGGCCGACTACAACCCCCAGCAGAAGCTCGCGCTCGAATACAAGGCCTTCGAGCCGCGCACGCACATCATGCTGCCCACCATCGGCCACTGCATGACGGTCATCAACGAGATCAACCGGCCCAACCTGGGCATCAACATCGACGTGGGCCACGCGCTCATCATGAAGGAGAACCTCGCCGAGTCCATCGCGCTGGCGTGCCGCTACGGGAAGCTGTTCCACACGCACTGGAACGACAACTGGAAGCTGTTCGACGACGACATCATTGCCGGCACGGCCAACCTGTGGGAGACGTTGGAGGCGCTCTTCTGGCTTGACGAGTGGGGCTACGACGGCTGGTTCGGCCTCGACCTCTTCCCGTACCGCGAGCCGCCGGAGAAGGCGGTTGACGAGAGCATCAAGAACCTGAAGTTCGGCTACGAACTGCTCGACCGGGTGCCGAAGGAAGCGTGGCGCGAGGTCTTCAGGACTTCCGACGCGATCAGGATTTCGCAGCTTTTCCGGCAGATGCTCGGAGGGAATGAGCCATGGATATCGTCACGCTGGGCGAACTGCTGGTCGATATGTTCCCCGCCGAGCTGGGCCGGCGGCTGGCGGAGGTCACGGCGTTCCATCCCAAGCCGGGCGGCGCGCCCGCCAACGTGGCGGTGGCGGCGGCGAGGCTCGGCGCGGCGGCGGCTTTCGTCGGCAAGGTGGGCGACGATGCGTTCGGCCATCACCTGATCGAGGTGCTGAAAGACGAGGGCGTGGAGACGCGCGCCATGCAGCTCGACGCCGAGGCGCGCACCACGATGGCCTTCATCGCCAAGCCCGACGCGCACACGGCGGAGTTCGTCTTCTACCGCAACCCCGGTGCGGACACGCGCCTGCGCCCGGAGGAACTCGACCGCGCGCTGCTGCAGGACGCCCGCGCCTTTCTGTTCGGCTCGGTGAGCCTGACGCACGAACCCACGCGCAGCGCCCTGCTCGAAGCGGTGCGGATCGCGCGCGCGGCCGGCGCGCTCGTGGGCTACGACGTCAACCACCGGCCCAGCCTGTGGCGCGCCCCGCAGGAGGCGTTTGACTGGGCGATGAAGATGATCCCGCAGGTGCATCTCGTCAAGGTCAACGAGGTGGAACTGGCGCTGCTCTCCGGCGAGAAAGAAATCGATCTGTCCTCAGGGGCAGAGGGCGCCCTGCCTCAGATCGAGGCCGCCGCAAAGGCGCTGCTCGCGCACGGCCCTGAGCTGGTCGTGGTCACGCTGGGGCGGCACGGCAGCTACTTCCAGATCGGCGCGGGCGGCGCGTACCTGCCACCGTTCCCGGTCGAGACGGTGGACGCGGTGGGTTGCGGCGATGCGTTCATCGCGGCGCTGTTGACGCGGCTCGTCCTCGGCGTTGCGCGCGGCGCGTGGCGCAGCCGGCTCACGGTCGATGGCCTGCGCGCGGCGCTGCGCTACGCCAACGCCGCCGGCGCGCTCACCGCGACGATAGAGGGCACCATCCCGGCGCTGCCGACGACGGGGCAGGTCGAAGCGTTCCTTGCCCAACAACCCTGACACCATCCGATTGTTGGGGCGCGCCGCCGGTTCGCCCCACACGCACAGAAAAGAGACATCTATGGCCGAACCGCAAACCTGTGACCTCCCAACCCTGAAAGCGCTATGCCGCCAGTTCCGGCTCGACATCTTGGAGATGACGACACGGGCCGGGTCGGGGCATCCGTCAAGTTCGTGGTCCGCCGTCGAGATCGTGACCGCGCTGTACTTCGGCGGCGTGCTGCGCTACCGTCCCGACGACCCCTGGTGGCCGGAGCGCGACCGCTTCATCATGAGCAAAGGGGCACGCCGCGCCGCTGCTCTACGCCGCGCTCGCCAGGGCGGGGTATTTCCCGCGCGAAGAACTCTGGCGGCTGCGCGAGATCGACAGCCCGGTGCAGGGCCACCCCATCCAGGGCGCGATGCCCGGCGTGGAGGC
This sequence comes from Anaerolineae bacterium, assembly GCA_027494055.1. Classification (GTDB taxonomy): domain Bacteria; phylum Chloroflexota; class Anaerolineae; order Aggregatilineales; family JAFGMM01; genus JAOSJO01. The sequence goes on from JAOSJO010000001.1 coordinate 250,770, forward strand.
GACCACCGGCTCGCTGGGGCAGGGGTTGTCGCTCGGCGTGGGCCACATCCTCGGCGCGCGGCTGAACGGCTTCGACTACCGCGTGTACGTGCTGCTCGGCGACGGCGAATGCGAGGCCGGCCAGGTGTGGGAGGCGGCGATGTCCGCCGCGCACTTCAGGTGCGGGAAGCTGCACGCGATCCTCGACTACAACAAGTACCAGGAAACCGGCCCCATCGCGCGCGAGATGGCGCTGGAGCCGCTGGTCGAGAAGTGGAAGAGCTTCGGCTGGTACGTCGTCGAGGCGAACGGCCACAACCTGGAGGACATCCTGGCGAAGATCAGGCAGGTGCAGCTTATCGAGCCGACCGGCGCGCCCTCCATCATCATCGCGCACACGGTCAAGGGCAAGGGCGTGTCTTTCGTCGAGTCCGACTACACCTTCCACGGGCGCGCGCTCAAGCCCGAACAGGCCGAAAAAGCGCGGGAGGAACTCGATGCAGCTCGGTGAAATCGCGGGCCTCAAGCCCGCCAAACCCATGCGCGATGTCTTCGGCGACGCGCTGCTCGAACTGGCAACGAACAACCCCAGGGTGGTGGTGCTCGACGGCGACCTCGGCAACTCCACCAAGGCGGAGCACGTGCGCCATGCCTTCCCGGAGCGGTTCTTCAACATCGGCATTGCCGAGAGCAACCTGACGGGCATCGGCGCCGGGCTGGCCGCCTGTGGCTTCATCCCCTTCATCGTGAGCTTCTCGTCGTTCCTGCTCTGCAACGCCTACGACCAGATCCGCCTGTCCATCGCCATGTCGAACGTCAACGCCAAGGTGGTCGGCAGCCACGGCGGCATCACCCTCGGCAAGGACGGCCCTACCCAGATGGGCATCGAAGACCTGGCCCTGGTCGGCGGGATGCCCACCTTCGTGATGCTTGCGCCCTCCGACCCGGCGTCGATGCACGCGGCGGTGAACGCCGCCGCCGCGCACGTGGGGCCGGTGTTCCTGCGCTCCAGCCGCATCGCCATGCCGCACATCTACCCGGTGGACGCCTGCCCGTTCGAGATCGGCAGGGCGAACGTGGTGCGCGAGGGCGACGACGTGACGATCATCGGGTGCGGCATGATGGTCGCCGCCGGGCTGGACGCCGCCGCCCTGCTCGCGACGGAGGGCATCGAGGCGCGCGTGCTGGACTTCCACACCCTCCGCCCGATGGACGTGGACGCCATCGCTGCCGCCGCGCGCGACACCGGCGCGATTGTCTGCGCGGAGGAGCACCTGCTCCAGGGCGGCATGGGGAGCAACATCGCGCGCGTCGTGGCGCAGACCCACCCCGTGCCGATGCGCTTCGTCGGCCTGGACGACGTGTACGTCGAGTCCGCCGACCCGTGGGACCTGCTGCGGAAGTATCACCTGACGGCGGAGGACATCGCCGCTGCCGCGCGCGCGGCGGTGAAGGCGAAGAAGGCAGGGCGCGCATGATTCACCAGGCGTTGCAGCAACTGCCGGCGCCGATCCGCATCGGCGCGAGCGCGGCCGGCTGGATGGGGAGCGGCTTCGTCGCGGCGATGGCGCACGTGCCCGGCATGGTGGTCAACGTGCTGGCGAACGCCGACACCGGCGAGGCGCGGGCGGCGTTCGTGGCGGCGGGCGTCGCGCCGGAGGCCATCGTCGAGGCCAGCGCGCCCGGCCCGGCCATGGACGCGCTGCGCGCGGGCCGGCGGGTGGTCACCGGCGACCCGACGTTGATCGCCAAACTGGAGGCGGTGGACATCGTGACCGATGTCACGTGGTCGCCGGCCCTTGGCGCGGAGACCGCGCACGCCGCCATCCAGCACGGCAAAGACGTGGTGCTCATCAACATCGAGGCCGATGTCACGGTTGGGCGGCGGCTGAAGCGGCTGGCGGCGGAGGCGGGCGTCCTGTATACTGTCTCCTCCGGCGACGAGCCGGGCTGCCTGATGGAACTCTACGATTTCGTCAGGAGCCTGGGCTACGAGGTCATCGTGATCGGCAAGGGGAAGAACAACCCGCTCGACCCCTCGGCCACGCCGGACACCGTCGCTGAGGCCGCGCGGAAGGCCGATAAAGACCCGTACCAGACGGCCTCGTATGTGGACGGCACGAAGACCATGTTCGAGATGACGTGCGCCGCCAACGCCACCGGGTGCCGCCCGATGCAGCGCGGCATGGTCGGCCCGGAGGCCACGCTCGAGACGGTCTCGGCGATCTTCGCGCTCGAAGCGGACGGCGGTGTCAGCAAGTTCCCCGGCGCGGTCGATTTCGTGCAGGGCAGGGCGATGGCCGGCGGCGTGTTCGTCACCGTGCGCATCGACGACGCGCGCCTCCAGGCCGACCTCAACTACCTCAAGGTCGGCACGGGCAAGTATTTCACCTTCTTCCGCCCCTATCACCTCTGGTTCCTCGAAGCGCCAATCTCGATTGCCCGCGCCTATCTCTACCGCCAGACCACGCTCGTGCCGCTCGACGCGCCGGTGGCCGAGGCGATGACGGTCGCCAAGCGCGACCTGAAGCCGGGCGAGAAGCTGGACGACTTCGGCGGCTACACCTTCTACGGCGTGATGGACCGCGCCGAGGTCGCCCGCGCGCTGGACGCGCTCCCGGTGGGGTTGGCGCCCGGCGCGGCAGTGACCCGGCCCGTGCCGAAAGGCGAGGTGGTGAGGTGGGCCGACGTGCGGCTTGACGAGGCGAGCACGGTGGTGCGGCTGCGCCGCGAGCAGGACGCGATGATGTGACGGGAGGCGCTTCGCAGGTAAACGCATAAGATATTTATGAAGGTCTGTTGCGTGTTGTGGCTGTTTAGGACACAAAAGGTAGAATAAACAAAAGGTATACGAATAAAACAAAAACAACGTTGACGACATATAAAGAGAAGTATATAATCGATCTGGCGCCAACCTGCATGAACCGCACACGACGTTTGCAGGGTCAACCTGGCGTCCACCCCCTATCGGCGCGGACCTTTGACAAGAGAGGAGAAGCCCCATGCGAATCGGCGTGTTCACCGCGCTCTTTGGACAGCTTACTTTTGAGCAGGCGCTCGACAAGGCCGTCGCTGCCGGGGTCACGGCGGTCGAGATCGGCGCGGGTTGCTATCCCGGCCAGCCCCATTGCCCGGTGGAGGAATTGCTCGCCAGCGAGGACGCGCGCAAGCGGTACATGGCGGCGATTAACGAGCGCGGCCTGATCCTCAGCGCGCTCAGCGTCCACGGCAACCCCATCCACCCCAACCCGGAGCGCGCGCGCAGTGACGACGAACAACTGCGGAATGCGATCCGGCTGGCGCAACTGCTGGAGGTGCCGGTGGTCAACGGCTTCTCCGGCCTGCCGGGGGCGCGCCGGGCGATTCACAGCCCAACTGGGTCACCTGCCCCTGGCCGCCGCACTTTCTCGAAATCCTCGACTACCAGTGGAATCAGGTCGCTATCCCCTATTGGCGCGACGCGGGGAAGTTCGCCGAAGATCACGGCATCAAGATCGCGTTTGAGATGCACCCCGGCATGTTGATCTACAACGTGGACACGCTCTTCCGGCTGCGCGATGCGGTGGGGCCGGTGCTCGGCGCGAACTTCGATCCCAGCCATCTGTGGTGGAACGGCGTCGATCCGGTGGCGGCGATCCGCAAACTGGGCGATGCGATCTTCCACGTGCACGGCAAAGACGTCTACGTGGACCCGTACAATGTGCTGATCAATGGCTGCAACGACAACAAGCCCTATGACCGCATCCCGGAGCGCGCCTGGACGTTCCGCACCATCGGGTACGGCCACGGCCTCAAGGACTGGAAGGACATCCTCAGCGCGCTGCGCATGATCGGCTATGACTACGTGATCTCTATCGAGCACGAGGATGCACTCATGTCCCCCGACGAAGGCCTGGCAAAAGCCATCGCGACGCTCACGGAGGCGTGCATCGTCGAGCCGCCGGGCGAGATGTTCTGGGCGTAAGGCCTGGCTGTAGCGCCCCGCAGTGAGGCGCACCGGAACGGGGGACGTACAGACAGTCGCCGCTTGAGTCTCTGGGAGGAGGGCTATACGGACGAACAAACCAAACAAGCTGCCTATGCGCGTTGAACCGGCGAACGACACGCCTTGAGTTCGCAACCTACGTATACAGGAGGAGAAAATGAAGAGGTCAGTCCTTTTGCTGGTCGCGATCCTGATGCTCGTGACTGCCATCCCGGTGGCCGCGCAGGAGAAGCCGAGTCTGTCCATCATCTGGTTCGAGTGGCCGCCGTGCAACGCGCTGGCGGAACTGGTGAAGAGCTACGAGGAAGCCGACATCACAGTGACGTGCATCCCCTGGGGTCAGTGGCACGACCAGATCTTCACCGACTTTGCCGCCAGGGGCGGCGCTGACCTGCCCGTGCTTGACAGCCAGTTCATCGGTGAGGCCGTGGCCGGCAATCACATCATCGAACTCACCGACTGGATGCAGGAAAATATGGACGTTGAGACCTACGTGCCCGCCGCCCTCACCTACTACGGCGAGTACCCGCTCGGCTCCGGCCACTACTATGGCGTCCCGATGATCGCCGACGTGATGGTGCTGGTCTACCGCACGGACCTCTTCGAGGCGGCCGGCTTTGAGCCGGCGGCGACCTGGACCGAGACGCTGGAGCAGGCGAAGTTCTTCAAGGAGTCCGACCTGGTCGAGAATGGCTGGACCTGGTTCTGGTGCGGTGCGCCCGCGTGCGGTGACCAACTGCAGGTGGCCGTGAACCAAATCATCTGGTCATGGGGCGGCGAGCTGTGGGACCCGGAGACCTACGCCGTCGAGGGTGTGATTAACAGCCCGGAGAACGCTGCCGCGCTGGAGTTCTCGCGCGAGCTGTACCTGACCGGCCCTGAAGGCGCCGGCAACTTCACCTATAACGAAGTGGTCGATGGCATGTGCAACGGCACCGCCGCCATGACGGCGATCTGGGTCGGCTTTGCCGCCAGCCTTGTCAACCCCGAAAGCTGCCCGCAGGCCGAGAACCTCGGCTTCGCCGTCCCGCCGGGGGAGACGGAGCACTACCTGAGCCTGGGCGGCCAGCCCATCAGCGTCAGCGCGTACTCTCAGAATGAGGAGGCCGCTCTCGAATTCATGAAGTGGCTCCAGTCGTATGACATCCAGATCGAGTGGGTGAAGCTCCTTGGCTATAGCGCGCGCACTGACGTGCTCGCATCCGAGGAATTCCAGAGCGCCGCGCCCTACAATCCCATCTTCGCCGAGGCGTACCAGCTTGTGAAGGACTTCTGGAACCTGCCCGAATACCAGCGGATGCTTGAACTCCAGGGCGAGTACATGAACCTGGCGGTCACCGGGCAGATGGATGTGCAGGAAGCCCTTGACCTGATCGCCGAGGAGCATCAGGCGATCATCGACGAGGCCTATCCTGACGGGCCGCCCGCCCAGTGAGCTTCCTCTGTCCCCTCATGCGCCGCGCCGCGCGCCTCAGGCGTGTGGCTGGCTGAAGGGGGCAAAATCGGTCGTCCCTCCGCCCCCTCCCTGCACCGGGAGGGGGCAGAGGGATCGGGCAAGGCTTGCGTGGTAGCTGTCTTTGGAGGTTGCCGTTGACGACGCAATCGATCACACCCGAAACGACCCGGCCGGCAGCGAAACCCGGGCTGCGTCTCCGCTGGCTGAGCGACCGCCTTCTGGCCGGCACGTTTCTCGCGCCAACGTTGCTCTTGCTGCTGTTCATCACCATCTTTCCGCTCATCTGGTCGCTCTATTTGAGTTTCACCAGCTACAACGTCAACTCCGACCCAAGCTGGCTCGAAGCGAAGTGGGTTGGGGTTGACAATTATGTCTACATGCTGACGACCCCGCGCGTGTGGGAACGCTTCATCGAATCGGCCACGTTTGTCGTGCCGACGGTAACGCTCGAATTCCTGCTCGGTTTTGGGATCGCGCTGCTATTCAACCGCGAGTTCAAGGGGCGCGGCCTCATCACCACGGTGATCTTGATCCCAATGATGGTTGCCCCGCTCGTGGCCGGCCTTTTTTGGCGTTTCATGTTTCAGGCCGACATCGGCATTGTGAACTATCTTATCCACGATGTGTTGGGTTTCCAGCCGGTGTTCTGGCTCACCGACCGGACCAGCGCGATGATCTCGCTTATCATCGTCGATACCTGGCAGTGGACGCCGTTTATCTTCCTCATCTCGCTCGCCGGGCTGACGGCGGTGCCTAAATATCTCTACGAAGCCGCCGACGTGGACCGCGCCTCGACCTGGTTTAAGTTCCGGCATATCACGCTGCCGCTGGTGTGGCCCCTGCTGCTGATTGGGATCATCTTCCGGCTCATGGACGCCTACAAGCTGTTCGAGCTGGCGTGGGTGCTTACCAGCGGCGGGCCGGGCACGCGCGTCCTGCCGGTGCATCTGTACAAGATCGCATTTGGCGACTTCGCCACCGGGCGCGCCTCGGCGCTGGGTTACATCATGCTCGTCGTCATCATTGCGCTGGCGAACCTGCTCGTGCGCGCCATCAACCGCTCCAGGGCCGCCGAGGTCTAGGGGGAGATCCATGAACGTCCAAAACCGGCAAACCCGTTCCCTCTTGGGGCGCATCCTGTTCTGGATCGCCACGGCGCTGATCCTGGTGTTTTTCCTCTTCCCCATCTACTGGATTCTCATCACCGCCTTCAAAGACCGCCCCGACATCACGCAACTGCCGCCCCGGTTCGTCCCCTGGGTGGACTTCCAGCCCACGACCTTCAACTTCCATGAGATTCTGATCGAAATGGAGGTCTCTCAGTTCGGGACGGCCACAGAGCAGAGTCCCTTCCTCGGCCAGTTGTTCAACAGCGTGATAATCAGCGGCACGGCTACGGTGGTGGCGGTGATCCTGGGCACGCTGGCGGCGTATGCGTTCTCGCGCTTCCGCATCAAGGGCGAGGGCGACCTGTTGTTCTTCATCCTGAGCACGCGCATGTTGCCGCCTGTGGTGACGGTGATCCCGCTCTTCCTCATGTTTACCGAGCTGGGGATGCGGAACACCTTCCACGGCATTACGCTGCTGTACATCACGATGGGGTTGCCGTTCGTGGTGTGGATGATGAAGGGCTTTTTTGACGAGGTGCCGCACGAATTCGAAGAGGCGGCGATGATCGACGGCTACTCCCGGCTGGAGGCGATCTGGCGCATCGTCATCCCTGAAGTCATCCCGCCGATGCTGGCGACCGCGGTGTTTGTGCTCATCACGGCGTGGAACGAGTTCGTCTTCGTGCAGTTGCTCAACCCGCTCGGCTACACCACGGTGACGCCGTTCCTCTACGCCGTCGTCGGCTACGGGCGCACCGAGTGGGGGCGCGTGGCGGCCACGACGGTGGTCTTCGTCTCGCCCATCGTCATCTTCACCTTCCTGGTGCGCAAGTACCTGTTGCGCGGCGTCACGTTTGGCGCAGTGCGCCGGTGAGGCGCGCGGCATCACGCGACACATGAAACGAGAAGCGGAACATGGCTGAAGTGCGCATCGAAAACCTGGTGAAAGTCTTCCCGAACGGGACGCGCGCGGTCAACGACGTCAGCCTGGCGGCCCCGGACGGCGAGTTCCTGGTGCTGCTCGGCCCTTCAGGGTGCGGCAAGACCACGACGCTGCGCTGCGTCGCCGGCCTGGAGCGGCAGACGTCGGGTGACATCTACATCGGAGAACGAGTTGTGAACGACCTGCCGCCCGGCGAGCGCGACATCGCGTTCGTGTTCCAGTTCTACGCGCTGTACCCGCACCTGAGCGCCTACGACAACATTGCCTTCCCGCTGCGCGCGGTCGGCGTCGCGGCGGACGAGATCGACCGGCGTGTGATGCGCGTGGCCGAGACGCTGCGCATCAAGCACGTGCTGCGCAAGCGCCCGCGCAGCATGTCCAGCGGCGAGCAGCAGCGCGTCGCGCTGGGCCGGGCCGTCATCCGCCGCCCGCAGGTCTTCTTGATGGACGAGCCGCTCACCAACCTCGACGCCGCGCTGCGCAGCGACATGCGCGTGGAACTCAAGCACCTGCAGCGCGAGCTTGGCGTCACCACCCTGTACGTCACGCACGACCAGACCGAGGCCATGACCATGGGCGAGCGCATCGCCGTGATGCAGTTGGGCGACCTGCAACAGGTCGGCACGCCGCTGGAGGTCTACCAGTATCCCGCGACGCTGTTTGTGGCGAGCTTCATCGGCGACCCGCCCATGAACCTGATCCCCGTGACACTGGAGGGCGACGCGCTCCAGGGCGCCAGCGGCCACCTGAGCCTGGCGCTCGCCCCTGACGTGGCGGGTGCCATCCGGCAGAAGCAGAGCGGGCCGGGCCTGGTATTGGGCGTGCGCGCCGAGGATATTACCCTCTCCGGCGGCGACGAAGGCGACATGCGCGGGGAGGTCACCACGCGCGAGCCGCTGGGCGACCAGGCGCTCTACAGCGTCGGGTTGGACGGGCAGTTTATCCAGATCACGACCGCGCCGACAACGCGCTTCGGGGTCGGCGACGCCATCAGCCTGAGTATCGACCGCTCCCGGATGCGCGTCTTCGACGCTGCCACCGAGCGCGCTTTGGTGTGACGAAAGGCGCTGCGATGTCCAGTATCACCCTCCAAAACCTGACCAAGCGCTTCGGCGCGACCGTGGCCGTCAATGACCTGTCGCTCCACATCGACGACCGCGAGTTCGTGGTGGTGGTCGGCCCCACCGGCGCGGGCAAGACCACGACGCTGCGTTGCGTGGCCGGCCTGGAGAAGCCCGACGACGGGATGGTTCTCTTCGACGGCCAGGATGTGCGCAGCGTCAGCCCGGCGGAGCGCGACGTGGCGTTCGTGTTCCAGAACTACGCCCTCTACCCGCGCAAGACCGCCTTTGAAAACATCGCCTTCCCGCTCCAGGCGCGCAACCTGAGCGCGGCGGAGATAAAGGCGGAGGTGGAGCGCACGGCCCGGATGTTGCGCATCCATCACCTGCTCGACCGGCGGCCGGCGCAGCTCTCCGGCGGCGAGCAGCAGCGCGTCGCGCTGGGCCGCGCGATGGTCCGCCGCCCGCGCGCCTTCCTGATGGACGAACCGCTCACCAACCTGGACTTCCAGCTCCGCGCGCAGATGCGCAGCGAGCTGAAGCGCATCCAGCGCGAGCTGGACAACACGTTCTTCTACGTCACGAACGACCAGGTTGAGGCGCTGTCGATGGGCGACCGGATTGCGGTGCTCAACGCCGGCACGCTTCACCAGGTGGGCACGCCACAGGAGATTTACGAGCACCCCGCTGACCTGTTCGTGGCGGCGTTCATCGGCAGCATCCGGATGAACTTCCTGCGCTGCGCCTTCATCGCCGATACCGGCGCGCTGGTCAGCGCCGACGGTGGCTGGTCGCTGCCGGCCCCGCCCCGCCTGCGCGAGGGCGCGCAGAAGTCCAAAGACCCCGGCCAGTTGATCCTGGGCGTGCGCCCTGAGGACGTGCTGCTCTCGACCGAGGCCGGCAACGGCGCGCTGGAGGGCCAGGTCTACGTAGCCGAGCCGCTGGGCAACCACAACGTGTACAATGTGCGCATCGGTCCGGCGCTCGTGCGGGTCAAGACGCCGGCGACCTTCATGCTGGATGCTGAAGCGCGCGTGTCGGTGCAGTTCAACATGGCGCGGGCGCACCTGTTCGACAGCGCGACCGAACAGGCGCTGACATAGGGTAATATCTGCAGGGGGCGCGGTCTGAAGCGAGGGACCCGCGCGCCCTGAGGCTGGAGACTGCCACATCACAAGCGAGGAGGGATTCATGAGCCAGGAAGGGTTCACCGGCGTGCCTGCGTCCATTGACGCGCCGGAGATCGGCGTGGGGATGTTGGGCTATGCCTTCATGGGGCGGGCGCACACGAACGCGCTAAAGAAGCTGCCCTACATGATCTACCCGCCGCCGGCCGTGCCGAAGCTGATCGCGGTCTGCGGGCGCAACGAAGCGGCGACGCGCGAGATGGCGCAGCGCTTCGGCTACGAGGGTTACTATACCGACTGGCGCAAGATGCTGGAGGACGACCGCATCAAGCTCTTCGACAACGGCGGCCCGAACGACGTCCACCTGGAGCCGTGCGTCGCCGCCGCCGAGGCGGGGATACACATCCTGTGTGAGAAGCCGCTGGGCCGCACCGCCGAGGAAGCGAAGGCGATGCGCGACGCGGCGGAGAAGGCCGGCGTCAAGCACATGGTGGCGCACAACTACCGCTTCGTGCCCGCCCTGCGCCACGCGCGCGACCTGATCGCCAGCGGGGCGCTGGGGCGGCTCTACCACTTCCGCGCCATGTACCTGCAAGACTGGCTCATGCCGCACTTCAACACGGCGCGGCTGTGGCGGATGGATAAGAGCGTTGCCGGCAGCGGCGCGATTGGCGACCTGGCCTCGCACATCATCGACCTGGGCCGCTTCCTGCTCGGCGCGGAGTTCAAGAGCGTGAGCGCGGTGACGCGCACCTTCATCGAAGAGCGCCCGCTGCCCGACGGCAGCGGCCTGGGCAAGGTCGATGTGGATGACGCCTTCGCGGCGGTCGTCGAGTTCGACAACGGCGTCATCGGGACGCTGGAAGGCTCGCGGCTTGCCGCCGGGCGCAAGAACTACGAGATGATCGAGGTCAACGGCGAGAAGGGCAGCCTCTACTTCAACCTGGAGCGCATGAACGAACTCAACGTGTTCTGGGCGGAGGAAGAGCACAAGGAGACGCTCGGCTTCCATAATGTGCTCATCACCGAGGGCTACCACCCCTGGCTCGAACACTGGTGGCCGGCGGGGCACATCATCGGCTGGGAGCACACGTTCGTGCACGAGATCGCCCACTTCCTTGACTGCATCTTCAACGGCAAGGCGGTCGCGCCCTTTGGCGCGGACTTCGACGATGGCTACCGGCAGGCCGTGGTCGCTGACGCCATCGTCGAGTCGGCCCGGACCGGCACGCAGGTGGACTGCACGTACTAGGCGGACGCCGGGCGGGGCGGCGTGCGCGCACGCTGCCCCGCCCACCCGCGCCGGACAGACGCAACGGAGGGGCATCCTGTGACAACCGTCGGGTACTTCGTGATCGGCCTGCTCCTGTTCATTTTCGGCATGGCTGCGGCGACGATGTTCACGACATCCAGGCTCAGCCACAAAATTTCGCGCCAGCGCTTCAGCCTGGTGGAGCGCGTCATCATCGGCGGCATCCTGGTCGGCACGGTCGGGATGTTCCAGCCGTGGGCGATTGGGTTCTACTCGTATGGGTTCGTCGTGCTTGGCATTACGACGCTGGCCTACGTGGTGTGGAGCCACGTCATGCCGCGCAGCGCCTCCGAGAGCGAGGCCGAGCCGGGCGCGCTGGCGGCGTTCCGCCTGTTCCCGGAGGCGCAGGACGAGGGCTGAAACGCCCCCTGTCCAGGCGATGCGCGCAGCCTACCGCCGAGGGCCTCAAAGCCCTCGGCGGTTTTTAATTAGGCGGGTTTAGGGGCGACCCGCCGGGTCGCCCCTACCCTCCAGATGTGGCGATGCCGGCGTGTTTGGCACACCACGTCTCCAAACGCGGATCGTTGGGCCTCATTCGGAAAATCCGAAGAGACCTCGGCGGTTCTTTGTGAATGGAGGCAGGTCCTCGGCTATCGCCAATCAGGCGCGGTACAGCTTCAGCAGCCCTTCCAACTGGCCCGCGCTGTCGTCCAGGCCGCCGGGCCGGCTGCGCGCCAGCCAGAGGGCGCGATAGTCGGCGATGAGGCCTTCGAGTTCGGCGGCGAGCGCCTGGCGCGTCCCGGCGGGGATCCCGGCGATGTCGCCGCCCGGCGTCTCCAGCCGTGCGATGCCGAGCTTGCAGGCATGGTCCAGCAGCCCGGCGGCGTTGGCGACCTCCCGGACGATCAGGTCGGCGTCACTGCGCGCCATCTTCGCCCTGCCGAGGTCCGCAGTGGCCCCCGCGATACGCGCGCGGGCGCGCTCAAGGCCGTCGATGGATAGCCCCATCTCCCCCGGCGACCGTTCGGGGTATTGCATTAGGAGGGACAGCGCTGAGCTGTTATGGACTAGACTGCCCGGTTCCAGATAGGCGTTGCCCAGGTCATAGACCGCGCGCCCCATCACGCCGTTGTTGTCGTGGAAAGCGTGCAGGTCGAGCGCGCGCGGGAGGTCCAGGTCGCGGTTGGGCGACGCCGCCCAACTCACCGCCGCGCCGTAGGCCAGCCCCAGAAACGAGGCCGGCAGCGGTTGCCAGTGCCCGCCGTCGCCCCAATCGGTGTTGAGGTAGCCGATGGCCCCGTGCGCCAGGCCGTGCTCGGCGGCGTTCCAGAGGTTGCCACGCGCGTTGTCGGTGCGCCCGGCGATGGCGTTCCAGCTTGAGGTGCCGGGGCACACGTAGAAGGGCACGCCCGCCGCCGCGTAGGCCGCGCCGTGCGTGTCGAAGGGGTGTTTGGCCTCGTAGCCCCACTCCAGCGCGACGATGCCGTCGGGCAGTTCCGGGATGAGGTCGGGGTGCTGGTTGATGATGTCGCCCCAGAACTGCATCGTGCGCCCGTGGCGCTGCACGAGGCCGTGAATCTGGAGCAGGAAGTCCAGATAGACGCGGCCCGTGCCGCGCGCGGCGCAGGCGGCCTTGCTCTTTCCCTGGCCCAGGTCCCACGTCTCGTCGCAGCCTACGTTGAACTGGCGGCTGGAGAAGTGAGGCAGTAGCTCGTCGTATAGCTCTGCGAGCAGCGCAAGCGACCCCGGCTCGGTGGGGGGCGAGGCTGAGCGGTTCATCGCTGCGCCCGCCCCATGGATAGGCGAACCCGTCCGGCGCTTCCGCGAGGGGGGTGTAGGCCGGGTGGACCAGCCAGCGCGTCATGTGGCCGAACGAGTTCTGGTTGGGCACCAGCTCGATGAAACGCGCGCGGCAGTAGGCGTCCAGTGCCATGACCTCCTCGCCCGTCATGGGCGAGGCGTGCGCCCACACGTCGCGGTGGTTGCGGTAGGCGAAGGTGTGTTCGGTGTAAAGCTGGAACTGGTTCACGCGCCACGCCGCCAGCATGTCGACCAGCCGGTAGAGCGTCGCCATGGTCGGGACGCGGTCGCGGCTGATGTCGAGCATCACGCCCCGGTTGGGGAAGTCCGGCCAGTCCTCAATGCGCAGGCAGGGCAGCGCCCCCGCAAAGATGTGCTGGCGCGCGATCTGCGCGAGCGTCATCGCCGCGTAGAACGCGCCCGCCGCGTCGTGCGCCACAATGCGGATCTCGCCGGGCAGGATCGTCAGCGTGTAGCCCTCCGGCCTGGGGCTTTGCGCGGGGTCCACGGCGATCACCGCGCCCAACAGGTCAGGGCGGTCGCCGCGCGCGGCGGTCAGCGCCCAGCGCGGCCCCGCCAGCGCGAGCGCGTCCTGGATGATTTCCCCGGTCGGCAGGAGCGCGCCGGGGGCGTCGCCCGCCAGCAAGATAAGGCGTCCGTCTTCGAGGGGGCACGCGCCCGCCAGAGGGATGAGGCGCTGCGGCTGGGGCAGCAACACCAGGTCTGCGGTCATGGTTGGCTCCTTACTTGTACGTGCGCGGGTTCAGGCGAGCAGGATCACGGCACTATTCTACCAATTTGGCGGGGCGGGCGCGGCGGAAAAAACGACGACCCTGCCGCCAGGGGCAGGGTCGCGCGTCGCTTTCGCAGCCGGCGCACTCAGGCGAGGTTGCCGTTCAGGTACGGTTCATTGCGCTGGATCGACAACACCTCGGCCTCGCTGACGCGCCGTTCGCCCATGTGGTAGAGCACGTCGTCAAAGGCGTCGTAGCGATAGCGCCGGTTCAGCCAGCCGTACTGCGGGTCTTCGAACACCACGTTAAACAACACCGAGTCCTCTTCGGGGATGAGGCGCTCCTCGACCAGCCAAACCGGTCTGAAGGGGTTCAGGACGGGCCGAACCTTCCTGTCGCGCAGTTCACGGATGTCCTCGATTGTCTGTGGCGCTACCAACTCTGCCATCTAACAGTTTCCTCTCCGCGTAGAATCTCGATGGGTTGACTCGATTATAACATGCGTGCGCCATCGTTGTGAATACATTGTCGTCGCGAGACCCTCAAAATTGGGGGGAGCGGCGCGCGGCCTCACGCGCTCACGGGCAGCCAGATGACGAAGGTCGTCCCTTTCCCCGGCACACCCTCGCTGATGACCTCTATCTTCCCGCGATGGCGCTCGACGATCTCCCTGGCGATTGCCAGACCCAGGCCCGTACCCGGCGTGTTGGTCTCGTGCGCCGCGTCGCCACGGAAGAAGCGGTCGAAAATGTGCCGCTGTTCCTCAACAGAGATGCCCGGCCCGGTATCGCCCACGGCAAGCGTGATCCAACGAGCTTCGTCGCGCCAGCGCGTCTGCGTGCTGACAAAGACCTTGCCCCCTTTGGAGGTGTAGTTGAACGCATTGGTCAGCAACACGCCCAGGGCCTGCCCAAGCAGGCTCGGGTCCCCCTGGACATCGGGCAGGTCGGGGTCGCCGCTGAAGGAGAGAATCAGCCCGCGGCTCTCGGCCAGCAGGGTCCGGTCGGTGACGTACTGTACAGCCAGGTCGTTGAGGTTGATCGGCGTGCGCTTCAGCGCCACGCGCCCCTGGTCCAGGCGCGAGAGGAGCAGCAGGTCCTCCACGATGTTCGACAGCCGCGCCGTCTCCCGCTTCAGGTGCGCCATGTACGTGACGCCCTTGCCCGGATTGCGCTCCAGCAGGTCGTGGTACAGCTTGATGTTGGCGATGGGCGTGCGCAACTCGTGCGAGACGTTGGACACGAAGGCGTCCTTCATGCGCGTGACCTCTTTCAGCGCGCTGATGTCCTGCAGGCTGCACACCAGCCCGGTGAGGACGCCATCCTCCACCACGGGCGCGAGGGCGATGTTGGCGTCGAAGGTTGCGCCGTCCTTGCGCTGGGCAGTTGCCTCCAGGCGGTGCGTCGTCCCCTGGTTCAGAGCGCCAAGCAAGGCTTCTTGCAGGTCGTCGGAACTGGACCGGTCCATCAGGTCGAGGAGGGGCCGGCCGATCAGCTCCTCCGGCTCGAAGCCAGACAACTCGTGGACGGCTCTGTTGGTGGCCTCTATCGAGCCGTTGGTCCTGACGAAGAGGATGGCATCAGGGCTGTTGTTGATGATCGTCTCCACGCTTTCTTTGAGTCGGCGCAGCTCGGCGGTGCGCGCTTCCACCATCTGTTCCAGGTTCTGGCTGGCGATTTCCAGCTCCCGGTACAGGCGCGCGTTCTCTATCGAGACGGCGGCCTGGTCGGCGAAGGCGCGCAAGGCCTCAACATCCGTTTCCGCGAAGGCGTTCGGCCTCGTGCTGTCCAGGCTGAGGAAGCCGATAAGGTCCGACCGGCCCCGAATCGGCGCGCCCGCATACGAACGAATGTAGATCGGCGCGCCGGCATACGAGCGAATCCAAAGCTCGTCATCGACATCGACCCAGCCCTCGAAACTTCGCACGTCCGGGATGACCACCGGCTGCCCGGTTTCGGTCATGTGGCGCAGCGTCGGCGTTTGCGCGACCGGAAAGCACAGGCCGGAGGTATCGACATCTTGCGTGATGTAGCCATGCTCGCGCACGACGAAGGCGACGCCGCCTTCCACAAACATGATGTTGGCCGCGTCGTGCGGCACGACCCGCGCCGCATTGGTGAGGATGCGGTCCAGGACTTCGTTCAGGTCAAGGGTGCTGTTGAGCGCGGCGGCAGAGTCGCGCAGGGCCTCGGCGAGCACCCGGTGTTCGCGCTCCGATTCGTACAGGTCTTCGAGTTCGCGCTGGAGCGCCGCGCGGATGTGCTCCTGTTCCGCCACGATGATGGCCTCGCGCGCATCGACGAAGCTCTCCACCAGGGCAGCGGCGTATTCATCGAGCGCGGCGAGCGCCTCCTGGAACCGGTCGCCGTCGAGTTGCGCCTGGCAGAACTGCCTCAGCGCCGCGCACATCCGGAGCATGGCCGACGTCCCCAGGCCTTGCTCGGCGCGCTGCGCGCCCTGGGCCTTGACGGCAGCGACGTTCCCATCGGCAAGAAAGGCGAGGAAGGCGTCGGCCTCGGCAGCCGCGATCCGCCTCAGGTGCGCGGGGCGCGCGGCGGCCCGGCTGGCAGACGACGACGCTTGCAGGGTCTCATACAGCCGTTCCACCAACGCTTCACGGTTAGCGCTCAGGGGCACGCCGGCATCTTTTTGTGGCAAAGCTTCGCTCTTGTGATCTCGCCCTATCGCTAGGGCGGTGGTCGCAGGTCTGGCCGGCATAGGGCACATTTGCACCGACGATGGTCTTTCCGGTCTTGATCTGCATTTCGTTTCTCTGGACGTAGTTTCGCATATCACAGGGCACTGTGCAAGCTGAATTTGCGTCTCGCGCCGCCCGCCCGCGCCTGGTATTGCGCCGGGGGAGGGCCAATGCACACGCGGTTTCCCAGAAAAGCGGCCCCGTAGCCGGTTGAGCAGTGAAGAATTGAAGCGCGAATAACGCCAATAACGCGAATGCAGACGAAAGCGACGGGCGGCCAGCGTGGGAGTCACAAACCATATTCAGATTAAATTCATAGTCATCAATTATCAGCCAATAATGTAAAGGGTTATAATGAGGGTGTGCTTCCGCGCCTGCGCTAAGGGAGGCTGCCTTTGACGAGCCTGTGGGACCCCCCGGCAATCGCGCCGCGTCCCATGATGCGCGCACCGCTCGGTCCTGGGGCTACGAGCGTGAGCGGTCGTTTCCTGCAAGCGGCAAAGGAGACGCTCGAAAGTCTGGTCGCGGATCATGTGCGCACGGCGCATCCCGCAGCGCGCGACGAGGACGTGCGCGCCGCGCAGGCCGAGGCGGTTGCCGTCTGGCTGCGGCTGCTGCGTGAGTCGGTCGGCGGTGGTTCCGCGCTCCCGGAGGGGGATGGCCTCTTCGAAGGCGGGTGGCGCTGTTCCTACCAGTTGGCTTTCCTCGCCTACGAATACGGCCAGCGTCTCAGCCGGGCGCCAGATTTCGCCGCGCGCGCCATGGTGCGGGTCCTCGCGCAAGCCCTGGAGGAAACGGTAGCGCGCATGACCGTGCAGCAGGCGTATGCCCTGCTGCCCTGGCTGCTCCACCCGCATTTGCGCACCAACCTGCGCGTGACGCCGCTGACCGGCGACTGTGCCATTGCCGAGTGGCGCGCCGACGCCGAAATGGCCGCCCTCCCGCCTGAAGATCGCCAGCCCTACCTGGATATGTACCGGGAGATGTTTGCCCGGCTGCTGCAGGAGCTGCCCTGCCTGACGCGGCGGCTGCCCCCCGCCGAAGTCCAGGATGAAGCGGCGACGCCCGACGGCGGGCCAGGGTTCCGCTGGCGGGTGACGTGGCGCGAGCCGGCGCGCCTGCCGGCTGCCTTGATCGGCGGCGCGGTGGGGTCGGCGGGGCTGGCGCTTCTGGCGGTTGGCGTCCCGGCTCTCAGCTTCCTGTCGTGGGTCGCGCTGTTGCCTGTGGCGGCGGGCGTCTTTGTCGAGTGGGCGGCGCGCCAGCGGCAGGCGCGCGCCGCGATGGCGTCGTTGTTGCGCGATACGCGCATCGAAGTCGCCCCCGCGCCCTTCCCGGCGGCTGACGCGACGAGCGCGGAGCTTCAGCGCCAGGTGGACAGTCTGAAGCTGACACATGACTTCGCGCTCTCGCTCGGCGGCACGCTGGACCGCCCGACGCTGATGGCCCGGATGTTGGCGCTGCTGACCGAGCAACTGCGCTTCGACCGGGCGCTTCTGCTGCTGGTGGATGAGAAACGTGACGCGCTCGTCTATGGCGAGGCGAGCCACGTCGCCCCATCGCCTGAGCTTCAGGTCCGGCTGGAGAACCTGCAACTGCCGCTCGATACGGAATCCGCGACGCATGACGACCTGTCCCTGATCGATGCGTGGAAGCGTGGCGAGCGCACGCGCATCACGCTCGATGGCGCGCACCCGGCTGCGGGCCAGCTTGGCTGGATGCTCAACAGCCTTGAGGTCGCCACCTGCCTCGCCGCGCCGCTCTTCGCGGGCGACCGGCTGGTCGGCGTGGTGATCGTGGACAACCGGTTCACTGGCGAGCCGATCACCGACGAGGACGAGCGGCTGCTTTCTGCAGTGAGCACGAGCATGGCGATGGCGCTGGAGAACGCCCGCCTCTACAGCCTGACCGACGAGCAGTTGAGCGCCCGTATTGCCGAACTGCGCGTCCAGCAGCAGATCGACCGCGAGTTGAACGCCTCGCTGCAATTGGACCGGGTGCTGACCCTGACAATCGACTGGGCGCTGCGGTTCACCAACGCCGCCGCCGGCTCCATTGCCCTCTACAACGCGGACGACGACGCGCTCCGCTTCGTCGCCGGGTATGGCTACGGCTCCGACTTCGAAGCGCGCCGGCTGGCCCCGGTCGCGCCGGAGGCTGCCGGCGTGACCGGTCGCGTCGTGCGGACCGGGCAGATGCAGATTGTCCCGGACACTGCCGAGGACCCGGACTGCGTGGAGATGGCGCCCAATGTCAGGTCGCTGGTTGCGGTGCCGGTGGTGCTGGAACACCGCGTGGTGGGCGTGCTGACACTGGAGAGCACCCGGACGGCGGCGTTCCGAGAGGAGCAGATCGAGTTTGCGGAGCGCCTCGCGGACCGCGCGGCGGTGGCGATTGAGAACACGCGCCTCTTCGACGAGACCCGGCGCGAGCGCGAGAAGCTCTCGACCATTCTCGGCAGCACCGCCGACGGCGTGGTCGTGGTCGGTATCGACGGGCGGCTGGAGATGGTGAACGTGGCGGCGCGGTCGATCTTCCGGCTCGACCCGAAGATGTGGTACCGGGGCATGTTGCTCGCCGACGTGTTCGCCGAAACACCTTTCCTCGCCCTGTACAACCGCGCTGTGGAGTGGGGGCGCTCCGTGATCGACGAGATCGAACTGCCCGACGCGCGCACATATCACGTGCGCATTGCGCCCGTCCAGAACGTCGGCTGGGTTGCGGTGATCCAGGACGTGACGCACTTTAAAGAGATGGATCGCCTCAAGTCAGAGCTGGTCACCACGGTGTCCCACGACCTGAAGAACCCGCTTAACGTGTTGGGCGGCTACGTCGAGTTGATCGAGATGCGCGGCATCGCCGACGAGAAGATGGCGCACTACCTGAATATGATCCGCCGCTCCATCGTCCACATGCGCCAACTCATCGACGACCTGCTCGATATGGCGCGCATCGAGTCGGGCATCGACCTGGAGTTTGACGCGGTGGATATCCGGCACGTGCTTGGCGAGGTGATCGAGGCGTTCCAGAGCGTGGCGGCCGGCAAGGACATCACCGTTTCGATTGAGGTCGCGAACGGCGTCCCGCCGGTGCGCGCCGACCGCACCCGGCTGCGGCAGGTGCTCGCGAACCTGCTTGGCAACGCGCTCAAGTACACGCCGCGCGAAGGGGCGGTGCGCCTCGTCGCCGAACCGCGGGACGAGTTCGTGCTCGTCTCGGTCATCGACAACGGGATGGGCATCGCGCCCGAAGACCAGGCGAAGGTGTTTAGCCGCTTCTACCGCGTGCGCCGGCCCGAGACGGACGGCATCGAGGGGACGGGGCTGGGTCTGGCGATTGTCAAGAGCCTGGTCGAGCTGCACGGCGGCGAGGTCAGCCTGGAGAGCCAGCTCGCTGAGGGCACCGCCTTCCACATCACCATACCGCGTGCGGACGTGGCGGTGGAGACGAAGCCCCAGGAGGCCTAAGCGCCGGCCCCGGCCCTGCGCTAGACGCGCTTCGTGGGGGCTGCGCCGCTGCGCGCCTCCTGAATCCAGGTCAGCACGCGGCGCACGTTGTCGGCGATGGCGTCCCAATCGCCCGCCGCGACCCAGTCCTTGCGAATCAACCGGCTCCCCATGCCCAGGCATGACGCGCCCGCCTTGATCCACGCTTTGATGCTGTCCTCGGTGGCGTCCACGCCGCCCGTGGGCATGATGCGCGTCCAGGGGCAGGGCGCAAGCAGCGCCTTGACGAACCCCGGCCCGCCGACACTGTCGCCCGGAAAGATTTTGCAGATTTCCACGCCCATTTCCTCGGCGTTGGTGATTTCGGTGGGCGTGGCCGTGCCGGGCATGTAGGCGACCTTGCGGCGGTTGCACACGCGCGCCACTTCCGGGTTCAGGTTGGGGCCAACGATGAAGTTGGCGCTGCTCGCCAGATACATCGAGGCGGTGGGCGCGTCCACGACCGAGCCGACGCCGAGGATCATGGCCGGCATTTCCGCCGCGCAGTACTGCGCGAGGTCGGTAAAGACCTGGAAGGCGAAGTCTCCCCGGTTGGTGAACTCCAACACCCGCGCGCCGCCGGCGTGAACCGCTTTGGCGACCTGCTTGGCGACCTCGGCGTCTGCGTGGTAGAAGATCGGCACCAGGCCGCTATCGATGACGGCGTTGAGCACTTCGAGGCGGGTAAAACGTGCCATGTCGATCACTCCTTCGCGATGACGATGAATCCGCGCTGGCGCAAAGCCCGGCATCTGCCCCAGATTATACGCGCTGTGCGCCGGATGGGGGCCACGACCGGGCCGGCTGGCCTGAAGTTTAACGAGAAATTCACGAAAGGCCAGGGGGCCGGCGGCGCGAGCGGGCCGGCCAGCCCCACCCTCAGCGCGCTGAGGGGTCGTGCAGGCTGCGCAGCCGCCACAGGCCAAATACCATCGGCGCGAGCATGAGCAGGAAGAACGCCTGATAGCCGACCACGTCCACCACCACGCCCATCACGGACGCGGCCATTACCACCACGCCCATCAGGGTGTTGGCGAAGCCGATGTAGAGGGCCGGTGGGCCTCCGGGGCGATGTTGATGTTGAACGCCGCCAGCGCGATGTTGACCATCGAGTCGCGCAGGCCGATGATAGCGAACACGCCCAGGAAATAGACGCCCGCCGCGTCGCCGCTGAGGTTGAGCGGCCCCGCCAGGACGACCAGCAGCAGCGTGAGCATCCCCAGCCCCGCCCCCAGGCGAATCAGGCGGCGGTTGCCCCACCGGTAGCTGATCCACCCGGAGCCGGCCGTGCTCATCAGGGTGGCGAACGCGATCACGGCGGGGTAGATCGCCAGCGTGGTCACGGGCACGTCGAAGACCTGCTTGGCGTACACGGTGACGAAGGGCGTGGTGACAAGGATCAGCAGCAGCGCCACGCGCGCCTGCAGGTAGGCCCTGTAGTTGGCGTCTTCGCGCCAGATGCGCAGCGCCTTTTTGACTTGGCCGACCGGGCCGCTGCGCCCGGCGCGCGGCGCGACGGGCGGCTCGTCCACGATGAGCCAGATCATCAACGCCACGACCGCGATTGCCGCCGCCAGCCCGAACAGCAGCCCGAAGTTGTGCGGAAATGGGTAGGGCGACGCCGGGTCGAGCAGGGCGCGCACCACCGCGCCGCCGCCAATCGCCAGCAGCCCGCCCAGCCCGATGCGCCAGCTAAAGAACAGCCCCCGGCGGGCCGGATCGATGACCTTGCCCACCATATCCATGAACGGCAGCCCGCCCACGCCGCCGGCCAGCCCTTCGACCGAGATGAGGATGTAGAACGCGATGAGCAGCGCCGCCGGCTCTGAGATGGTGAAGACCGCGATGACGAGCAGCAGCCGCGATA
Source organism: Anaerolineae bacterium (assembly GCA_027494055.1). GTDB lineage: Bacteria > Chloroflexota > Anaerolineae > Aggregatilineales > JAFGMM01 > JAOSJO01. Next base: position 272,263 of record JAOSJO010000001.1, read on the forward strand.
CAGAGCGCACGAGGGTGGCGATGCGGTACACCGGCCTGGAGAGCGGCTGGCTCTGGATGTAGCCGGACACAAACAGTTGCGGCAGAAGCCACGCCGCCGTCGAGATCATCCCAATCAGGCCCAGGAGAAAGGTCGAGTCGGTGAAGTGCGAGACGAAGACCACCAGCACCACCGACGGGTCGGTCAGCGAGCTGACCAGGTTGAACATCGCGCCGTTCGCGACCCCGGCGGCGAAATTGCGGTGTGCGCGCGGGATGAGTGGCCGGTGGCGTAACGTAGCAAAAGTTGATATGAAGCTGGCTCTCATGCGGTTCTACAGGGGCGTAGCGCACCCCTGAGCAAAAGTAACAAGTATCGGCGAGACTCAGTCGTGATCGTATGGGAGCTTGAGCAGCGCTATCGCCTCCTCTTCGACCAGCCAGCGCGTCAGCCAGCGCGCCGCCGCCTGGTTGTCGAACATGCGGCCCGGCCTGGTCTCTTCGTAGCGCAGCCGGTCGGGGACGCGCAACAGCTCGAAGGGCAGGCGGGTTTGCAGGAAAAACCCGCGATTCTGGTCAGTCGCCGCCTCCGACCGCAGGTAGAGCACGGGGCGCGGCGCGATCAACGCGCCGATGTCCCCCGCCTCGGCGTAGCGGCGCAGGCCGGCGATGCAAAGCCGCCGGTAGCGCGGCCCGTGGTGCGAGATGTCGTCGAAGCGGACCAGGTAATCGCCCACGATGCTGGCGATGATGCGCTCGTCGAGCGCGGCAGTATACATCGCCAGCGCGCCGCCGACCGACGCGCCGGCCACGCCCAGGCGGTCAGGGTCCACTTCGGGCCGCGTCTGCACGTAATCGAGCGCGCGCAGCCCGTCCTCGACCAGCAGGCCGACCCAGGATTGCCCGATCAGGCGCGCGGCGGCGTCGAGCTTGGCGTAATCGACCTGGCCCAGCTCGCCGAAACCGCGCCCTTCGATGCTCAGGGTCACGAAGCCGGCCTGGGCCAGCGCCAGCGCATTGCCGTTGTGATACGAGTTCTGCAGGCCGGCGGCCTGCTGGATGGTGCCGTGCCCGACGTAGATCAACACCGCCGGCGCTTTCTTGCCCAATGCGGGCTTGTCCGGGAGGAATAGGTAGCCGGGCACCGGCAGCCCGTCGTCCATGGTGATGACGATGCGCTCGCGCGTGGCGCCCTTCACCGTCGCACGCTCGGTGACTTCGACTTTGGGCGGCCCCCAGGTTTCGCCGCTGCGGGGGCGCACGCCCAGGAGTTCGAAGAGCTTCGCGCGCAGTTCTGGCTGCCACTCTTCCCACGCCTCCCGCCCGGCGTTGGGATACGCCAGCGCGGGCGCGGTGCTCTGCACCTGGCGGCTCAAGAGGGCCATCGGCGTCACGCCATCCGGAACCTCCGGCTGCCGCACGGGCGCGATCTCAACCTCGCCCGTAAGCGCGTCGAGCACGCGGTCGGCGAGGTGCTCGACCCCGGTGACGACCTGGTGCACCGCGTCGATGACGGGCCGCCGGCGGCGCGGCTCGTCCTTCTTGACCAGGTCGCGCGCCGCGTCCTTCGTCGAGACCTTGCGCCCCGCCTCGCGCGCCAGTTCCTCGCGGTGGCGGTAAACCCAGGCGTACAGGTCGGCGACGGTGCGGTCGGGGAACTGGTCGAGCAGCCCCAGTTCCTCGATGGTCTCGGCGGCAAGCGAGTACACCATGTCGTACCAGCCGGTGACGGCCTCCTCGTAGCTGACCTCGTAGCCGTCGATCAGGGTCAGGTTCTGGCGGTAGACCTCGATCTGGCGTTCCAGCTCGTCGTAGCCGTCGGGCGCGGTGAAGCGGATGCCGTTGCCGGGCCGGAGATCGTCCAGGTGGGTGCGGCGCATGAACTCGGCGTGCTCGGCCTTGGTGAGGATGTCGTTGATGTCGTCTTTCGCCGTGATGTTGACGGGCGTGGGATATTCCCAGACATGCGCCTCGATGGCCTTCGCGCCCAGTTGGCGCATCACGGAGACGCGGTGGTTGCCGTCGCGCACGAAGTACACATCGCCGATCTTGTAGAGTTCGATGGGGGGGATGCCCCTGGACCGCTGCAATATCGCGACGCGCTGCCAGCGCGAGGCGTCCTCCTCCACAAGCGGGAGGAACTCGCGCGTGAAGTCCTGATAGCGGTCCACGCTGCCGACAATCTTGTCGAGCGGGACGTTAAACACGCCCTTGTAGAATTTGTTGAACAGTCGCAGCCGCGTGCGCACGTCCTCGAACGAGAGGAGTTGTTCGTGCTGCGGCTGGTTGAAGATCGCAAGGATGCCACCTGACGCCTGGCGACGCGCGCGCTCCCAGTCGCGGTGGGCCTGCTCAAAATATTGCCATGGAGAATCTTCGATCTCGCTCATCGTTGCGTTCTCGCGCGGTGATCTTACTCAAGATGGCGGAACACGCAATCTCTTCTTGAGTTACGGGGAATGTGCCCCGTTTGCAGCGTTCTGTCAAGGTCTGTGCGCCTGTATTCTGCGCGCCAGCGTAAAGCCACGGCGAATCTCGGATGAGCATCTGGCGGATAGCATGACAAAGCCCGGGAGTGGAGATGCACGCACCCAAGATTCGCAGCACGAAAGGCACGAAAGATGCGAAGTCACGAAAAGGTTGGGCGCATGTTTCGCGCTTTCGTGCCTTTCGTGTCTTTGTGTTTCCAATCTGCGCTGCCTGCCAGGCTTTGTCATGCAATGCATCTGGCGCGCCGCGTTGGTGAAACCCCCGCCCCGTTATACAATCAGTCTTCAGGAGAGGGCGCGCGGGCTGTGGCGCGCCACGCCCGGCGACTGCACCGGGGGGATGATGCACGAAATCACGCTGACGGGACCCTGGCGCGTGCTGCCGATCGGGTTGGACGACGATCCGACGCCGTTCGTCGCGCCGGATGTCGCTGACGGCGACTGGCTGGCCGTGCCTGACGCCACCCATCTGCAACTGCACTTCTTCCCTCACGCGCCCTACTGGGGCGACCACCTGCGCCGCCTCAACGAGCAGGCGTGGGTGTACCGGCGGCGCATCGCCCCGGCGGAAGCGCCCCCCGCCGAGCGTTACCGCCTCCGTTTCGAGGGCGTGGACTACTACGCCGATGTGTGGCTCAACGGCGTCTACATCGGGGGCCACGAAGGCGGCTTCGTGCCCTTCACGCTGGACGTGACCGGTGTGCTCAGGGCCGGCCCCCACCACCGGCGCGAAAACGTCCTCGCCGTGATCGTCCGCGCGCCCTGGGACCCGCCCGCCGGCGGCTCCAGCCCGGTTGACCACGTGCGCCGGGGGATGGTCAAGGGGCTGTACGAACACGCGGAGGGCGTGATCCCCCGAACGTGAACCCCATCGGCGTGTGGGGGCCGGTGCGCCTGCTGGCCGGGGCGCAGACGGGCATCGGGCACGTCGGCATCCGCACGGAGGCGAACGGCGCGGTGCGCCTGGCGTTCACGGTGGAAAGCATCGCCGACCGGGAGCGCGCCCTCAACCTGCGGCTGAGCCTCCGCCCCGCGAACCACGACGGGCCAGGCCTGGAGACGGTGATCCCGGTGCAGGCTGCGCCCGGCGTGACGCAGGTAGAGCACGCGGTGCGCCTGCGCGATGCGCGCCTGTGGTGGCCCTGGGACCAGGGCGCGCCCAACCTCTACATGCTGGAGGCGACGCTCTACCGCGACCCCGGCGACCCGCTCGACCGCGTCTGCGAGACCTTCGGCGTGCGCGAGGTCTACCTGGAGCGCAGCGCAGAGCGGTTCGCCTATCACATCAACGGGCGGCAGGTGTTCATCCGGGGCACGTCGTACCTCCCCGACCTGTACCTGAGCCGCGTCACGCCGGCGACGCTGGCGCGCGACCTGGACCTCATCACGGACGCCGGGCTGAACCTGGCGCGCGTGCACGTCCACGTTTCGCCGAAGGCGCTCTACGAGATGGCCGACCGGCGCGGCCTGATGCTGTGGCAGGATTTCGAACTCAACTGGCTGCACGATTACTCCGCCGCGTTCGAGGCGCGCGCCCTGGCGCTGCAACGCGCGATGTTCCGCCACCTGGGCAACCACCCCAGCATCGTGACGTGGTGCTGCTACAACGAGCCGACCATGCTCCTGCTCCACCGCGAGAACATGCTGCTGCGCCCAGCCCCCGCGCTCTACACGGACGCGGTACAGCAGGACCCCACGCGCCCGGTGTTCCTCTGTTCGGGGCAGCGCGCGCATGACCTTGAGCGCGCCGGCGACGTGCATACTTACTACGGCGCGATCTGGACGCGCCGCTTCACGGACGTGCACGGCCACGCGCCGCACCTCAACACGGAGTTTGGCTTCGAATCCCCGCCGACCCGGAGACGCTGCGCGCCTGGCCGGACCTGTGGCAGCGCACGCACCACCTGGCGCGGCGCTACGACCGGCTGTGGACCTACCAGGCCGAGCTGACGCGCTATCACATCGAGCACTTCCGGCGGCTGCGCTTTGCGCCGTGTGGGGGATACGTCCACTTCATGCTGGCCGACCTCGCGCCGGGCGTGGGGTGCGGCGCGCTCGACGCACTGCGTCGGCCCAAAGGCGGCTACCACGCGCTGAAGGCGGCCTCGCAGCCGGTGCACTTCTTCATGGAGCACGACGGTCGCGCGGCGGTGGCGCTGTGGGCGGTCAACGACCTGCCGCGCGCCCTGAACGGGTTGCGCGCGCAGTGGCGCGTCGAGGACGGGAGCGGGCAGGCGTTGGAGGCGGGCGAGCGCGTGTTCGACCTGCCGGCGGGGTCGCTCGTCAAGGTGGCCGATGCGTCCGGCTGGGACCTGGGCGAGGCCGCCGCGGGCTGCGCGGTGACGCTCACGCTGCTTGCCGGCGACGGCGCGGTCGTGGTGCGCAACCTCTACGCGCGCCCGTTCGACCTGCCGGAGCGCCCGAAGGGGTACCCCTGGAACTACGACCCCTATCTCGGCGTGAAGGTCTTCGACCGGCCCGGCGCGCGGAGCGTCGTGCGCGCGGTGAACCACCCGCTGCTGCGCCCCTTTGCGCCGCTGGTGCACGCGGTCGCGGAGTGGGGCATCCGCGAGACGCTGCCGCCGCGCGTGGCGCACCGCGTCGCGCAGGTCATCGAGCTATTGCGGCGCAAGCGCCCGCTGCGCGAACTCCCTGACGGCGCGCTCCATGGGGTGAACAGATACCGTGATGGCCCAGAGGGGCGATCCGCCGGATCGCTGCCCTACGCCTCTTCCGCAAAGGGGCAGGAACGCGCGACCTTGTTCGAGACGAACGCCTCGAACGGCCTGAACGTCTCGTCAAACTGGGCGCGGAGTTCGCGCGCTTTGGCGTCGTAGGCCTCCGGGTCGTCCCACGTGCCGCGCGGGTCGAGCACCGCATCGGGCACGCCGGGGCAGCGCACCGGCACGTTGAGGCCGAAGTACGGATCGACGCGCGTCTCCACGTCGGCCAGCGAGCCATCCAGCGCCGCGTGGATCATCGCGCGCGTATGGCCCAGCTCCATGCGGTGGCCGACGCCGTAGGGGCCGCCGGTCCAGCCGGTGTTGACCAGCCACGCATCGACGTTGTGCTCCATGATCCTGGCGGCCAGCATCTCGCCGTACACGCTGGGGTGCAGCGCCATGAACGGCGCGCCGAAGCACGGGCTGAAGGTGGCGCTGGGTTCACTGCCCATGCCGCGCTCGGTGCCAGCGACCTTGGCAGTATAGCCGAGGAGGAAGTGGTACTGCCCCTGTTCGGGCGTGAGCCGGGCGATGGGCGGCATGACGCCGAAAGCGTCGGCGGTGAGCATGATGATGTTGCGCGGGTGCGCGTCGATCCAGCCGTTGCGGTCGGCGTTCGGGATGTGGGTGATGGGGTAGGCGGCGCGGGTGTTCTCGGTGAAGTTGTCGTCGTTCAGGTCGATGCGGCGGCTGCTCGCGCCGATGGCGACGTTTTCGAGGATGGTGCCGAAGCGGCGCGTCGTCTCGTAAATCTCCGGCTCGCCGGTGCGGGAGAGGCGGATCACTTTCGCGTAGCAGCCGCCCTCGAAGTTGAAGACGCCGGTGTCGCTCCAGCCGTGCTCGTCGTCGCCGATCAGGGTGCGCGTTGGGTCGGCGGAGAGCGTGGTCTTGCCCGTGCCCGACAGCCCGAAGAAGAGCGCGACATCGCCGCTTGGGCCGTAATTCGCCGAGCAGTGCATCGAAAGCACGCACTCCTGGGGCAGGATGTAGTTGAGGATGGTGAAGACCGACTTCTTGATCTCGCCCGCGTAGGCCGTGCCGCCGATGAGCACCTCTTTCGCGCCGAAGTTGACCAGGATGAACGTCTGTGAGTTGGTGCCGTCCATTTCGGGCACGGCGTGGAAGTTGGGCGCGTCGATGATCGTAAACGCGGGCACGTGTTTGCGTAGCGTCTCGCGCTCGGCGCGGATGAACATGTTGCGCGCAAAGAGGCTGTGCCACGCGGCCTCGGTCACGATGCGGATCGGCACCTGGTAGCGGGGGTCCGCGCCGGCGTGACAGTCCTGGACGAAGACAGAACGCCCCTGGAAGTAGGCCATCATGCGCTTTTTGAGGTTCTCGTATTGCTCAGGGGCAAAGGGCCGGTTGATGTCCCCCCACCAGATGTGTTCCTCGCTGGACGGCTCGCGCACGGTGAACTTGTCGCGCGGCGAGCGGCCTGTATGGTCGCCCGTGCGCACGACGATTGGGCCAAGGTGCGCGATGATGCCCTCGCGAAAGCGGACAACCTGCTCGTACAAGGCCGGCGTGACCAGGTTCCAGTAGATACGCCCCAGGTTGTAGAAGCCGTGGTTTTTGAGGCCGTACTCGCTCTCGACACTGTGCTCCATCGTGGTTCTCCCCCTTCCTGAAAACAGCCGGGGCGATTATAGCCTGCGCATTTAGTAAGAACAATCGCGTTGTGCAGTGCAGGGGGCGTTGCGTTCAAGCGGCGGCGTTTTCCCCAGCGCTCCCCTGGGAGCAAACACAGCAGTTGTCCATGTCACGGCGTGACGCAACAAAAAGATGCAAGGCTCGGTAAGCTCCCAGAAGCTCACACCTTCCGGGAAGCTGTGAATCCGCTCACTTATCCTCAGGGAGGTCGTGCTTGCGCATGAAGTCGCTCCTATCCTGGAATCACCCGCCCGAAGGGGGCGCGAGGGAGGTGTCTTCAAGCGGCGGCGAATTTTTCACCCTTTCTTCACAACCGCCCGGCAGTGTTGTTGTACATTATGTTCGGGCTACTGTTCCTCAATGTTATGGCTTCGGCGTGAGAAGTGAAAATGTCGCACACAGAACACGAGTTGAGGCAGGCGGTCGCGTTGCTCAAGGCCGGGCAGAGGGCCGAGGCCGCCCGGCGTCTGGCGCCCATCGTGCAGGCGGAGCGCGACAACGCCGACGCCTGGTGGCTGCTGGCAAACTGCGCGCCCACCCCCGAAGCCGCACGGACGGCGCTGGAGCAGGTGCTCCGGCTGCGCCCTGATCACGAGAAGGCGCGGCGGCTGCTCGACCAGATCAACGCGCGCTTTCCCCTGGACGCAGCCCCGGCGTCCGCGCCACCCGCTGCAGCGCCCGCCGACGCTCCGGGGGCGCGCTCGAAGAGCCGCCGGACTCGGCATTCGACGCGCCGCGCATCGCCCGGATCGCCCCGGAGCCGGCCCCGCCGCCGGTGCGCCCAGGCGCAACCCGCGCCCGCAAGGCGCGCGGCGGCAGCGACCTCACCATGGCTGCGATTGGCGTGGTCGGCGTGGTTGTGGTGATCGGCCTGGCGCTCATCGTCGTCCTCGCGGTGCGGGGCCAGGGCGACTCCGGCGCGGTGACCTGCCCCGATGCCATCGCCGTGCCGCTCAACGAGATCGAGATGGACCGCTTCTTCGGCGTGCGCGTGAAGGGCTGCATCGCGCCCGGCCAGCCGGTGCGCAGTTCGGTAGATGCGCGCGAGGATGACGGGTGGGTGTTCATCGGCAACGCCGGCCAGACGCTGGAGATCGCGCTGAACGCGCGCGACCGCGAACTCGACCCGGTGCTGTACCTCTACGACCCCTGGGGGCGGTTGATCGGGGGAGCACGACGACATCGATCTCGTCAACGGCAACATGAACGCATGGCTCCGGGTGACGCTGCCGCAGACCGGGACGTACACGATTGTGGTGAGCGCGTATGTTCAGGGCGGGTCTTACGAGCTGAGCATGCTCTGACGGGGTGGCTAGGCGTCGTCGATGCGGAAGACGTGGGGCAGCAGGTCGTAGGCGTCGTCGACCGCCTGCGCTGTGTCGAGGAGCAGGTAGCACGAGTCGCGCGTGACGCCGTCTTGCGCCCCGCTGTGCAGCCGGAGCTGCCTCTCCGCAACGATCCGCCGGCCTCTGGTGGGGATGTGGCCGGCGACGAGCACGCGCTGCGGCGTGAAGCCCTCCGAGGCGACGCGCAGGAAGGCGTCCACCTGCGCACCATACTGCGCCTCGCCGATGTCCAGCTCATTGCGCGTGAACAGCGCCGACCACAGGAAGTTGAACGCCTCGCTATCGCTGACGATCAGCGCGCGTAGCAGGTCGTCATAGCGCGGGTCGTCGGGGCCGCTGACGGCGAGGTAGCGCCGCGCGAGCGTGTCATAGGGCTGCCCGGCGAGCTTCGCGTAGTCGGCGCGGAGCGCGGCGAGGGCCTCCGGCTCGGCGTGCGCCAGCACGTCGGCCTGGGCGAGCACGGCGTCGTGGTCGTAGCCGCGCAGCCGGTCCCAGCCAGTGGGCGTCAGCGCGGCGGGGGGCGCGCCCGCGTGCGAGATCATGACGCCGGCCTGGGTGCGGACGTAGAAGGGCAGCCGCTTGAGCAGCGCGACGATGGCCGCCCGGTGCGCGCCCATGGCCGCCTCGAAGCGCGGCGTGTACTCCACGTCGCCGCGCGCGAGGTTCACGCCGTAGATGTGGGGCATCTCATGGTTGCCGAGCAGGATGATGAGGTCAGGGCCGAGCGTCTGCTGGAGCGCGAGCACGTCCAGCATGATGTCGAGCGAGCGGTCCGCGCGCGCCGGCCCTTCGCTGTGGATCAGGTCGCCGCAGAGGATGAGGCGCCGGGCGAACCCCCAGGCGCGCAGCTTGAGGAACCGGTCGCGGTAGCGGCGGTAGAGGTCGAAGTCGCCGTGCAGGTCGGTGACGACCATCGCGACGCCATCAGTCAGGTCAACAACGCGGGGATCACACATCAGTGGTTTGATCTGCAAGGGCCATGCCCACCCATTGTAACAGATCATCCCGGCTTCACCACGACGAGACGCTGCGCGCGGGCGGGACGTTAAAAGCAGGTTAGAACGGGTTGACAGCGCCCGGAACATCTCGTATACTGACGTAACGCTCACAATCGGGAGACAGACCCGACATGCGAGTCTTAGGCCGACCAATTGAAGAGGCTACCCTAGAGCACGAAGGGCGACCCAGCGTGCTCTTCTGTTTTATTGCCGAATTTACGAAAGGAGCGATCCAGTGGATTACGGCATGGTCAGCAAGATCGAAAAGGCCAGGCGGTACGTGGACGAGCGCGAGCAGCGCATCCAGTTCGAGAGCTTCGCGGTGGTAATCAGGGGTGAGAACGGCACGCATCGGCTTATGTTTGAGAATAACAAGTGGCAATGTGACTGCGAGTACTTTAAGACCCGTGGCGTATGCAGCCACCGCATCGCCCTCGAACGCATCCTGCAGGGGATGGTCCCCGGCCCCGGCGAGTCCGAATAACCTATCATAACTTGGCGAGCTGCAGGGCGGGGGCGCTTGGCCCCCGCCTTTTTTTGTCGGGTGTGCGCATTCCGGGCGTTAAGCGTGTATTTAGCGTGAGTGAAGAGTGAGTTCTGGGTGTGGGCGTGGTAGAATGGGCAGGGATATGGGAGGCATGGGCATGACGGAAAAGGCGCGACCCCGCGCCCGGTCCTGGCGACGCTGGCTCTGGTTGGGCGCGGGCCTTCTCATCAGCGCCGTCTTCCTGTGGCTGAGCCTGCGCGGCCTGCATCTGGAACAGGTGTGGCGCGACATCCAGAGCGCGAACTACATCTGGATTGTGCCCGGCGTGGCGGTGTACTTCCTGGCGGTGTGGTTCCGCACGTGGCGATGGCACTACCAGCTACGCCTGCTCAAGCCCGTGCCGACGCGCCGCCTCTGGCCGGCGGTCGCGATTGGCTACATGGGCAACAACATCTACCCCTTCCGCGCCGGCGAGGTGATCCGCTGCTACGTGCTCTACCGCGACGAGCAGATCAACATGCCGGCGAGCCTGGCGACCGTGCTCGTCGAGCGCATCTTCGACGGGCTGACGATGCTGATCTTCGTGTTCGCGGCGCTGCCCTTCGCGCTGAGCGAGATCGTCGATCAGGCGGGGTCGGCGTGGCTGATCCAGGTGTCGGTCGTGGCGACGGTGGTCTTCTTCCTGGCGCTGATCGTCTTCCTCTACCTGGCGATCCGCCCTGAGCGCGCCGCGTGCGTCTACTGCTGGCTCATCGACCGCTTCGTGCCCGCGCCGATGCGCGCGCGCACGCGCGAGATCGCCGACCGGTTCATGGGCGGGCTGGTGGCGCTGCGCAGCCCGCGCGACATGCTCATGATCCTGTTCACGTCGATCCTGGTGTGGCTCACCGAGACGCTGAAGTACTGGTTCGTGATGCACGCCTTCCCGTTCGAGACGAGCTTCTTCGTGCTCATGCTGATGACCGCCGTCGTCAACCTGGCGACGACGATCCCCTCCGCGCCGGGGTACATCGGCACGTTCGACGGCCCCGGCATTGCGACGCTGGCGGCCTTCGGCGTGGACGCCAACGTCGCGGCGAGCTACACGCTGGTACTGCACGCGGCGCTCTGGCTGCCGATCACCGTGCTGGGCGCGTGGTACTTCGTGCGCAAGGGGATGCGCTGGGCCGACTTCGACCGCGCGCAGGCCGCCGCTGCGAAGCTCGCGGACGAAGAGCCGCCGTCTGAAACGACGCCTGCGACGGTCGAATTGTGACGGTCAATCCAATGCGGTAGGGGCAAGGCATGCCTTGCCCCTACTGGAGGTCTGGTCATGATAACAGCCGCTCAACTGATTCCATACCGGGGTGCAGGCGAAGACTACGTTTGGACCGAAGATCTCAAATCTAGATTCCAACGCTTGCGTAGCGAACGCCAACCTTTCTATCTGACATTTGAAGAGTTTGATGAAATCCTGCACTGGAAACTGGACCAGCAATATGGTAGACAACGAGAAAGGCGCAAAGCCAACACGGACGAAGTGATCCGCGCAATCACAGGTGCAGCCCTGACAATCACTCTTGCTGAGGATGAGGTTCAGGAAGAGTATGAGCTTGAGCTGCGTATTGGGATTCTGTGTGCGCTGCGAGGGGTAGGCGTACCTGTCGCGTCTGCGGTGCTCGCACTCGTTTTTCCTGAGAAGTATGCTGTAATTGACTTTCGGGGATGGAGACAAGTGTTCGGTGAGGAAAAAAGGAACGGTTTCTCCATTGCGGATTACAAGAGATACCTCCGCGAAGTCCGCCGATTGGCAGACGAGTTAAGATGGCTTGTGCAGGAAGTTGATCTCGCAATCTGGGTATATGACAAAGACACAACGGCGCGCTAACCCGGCGTTTCCAGCCGACCGCTCATCATTGGAGACGGGCGCGTGAGAACCCCAGAGGGCGCAATCGTGGCGGCGACGGCGGACCGGGTGCGCATTCGCCCGGCGGACCGGTGATTCGGTGGATACAACGGAGTGAGCAACGCATGAACATCGCCATCATCGGAGCGGGCGCGGCAGGGCTGGCCGCCGCGTGGGACCTGGCGTGCGCTGGGCATGAGGTCGCCATCTACGAGGCCGGCGCGGAGGTCGGCGGGCTGGCGGCGGGCTTCAAAGACCCAGCGTGGGATTGGTCGCTGGAGAAGTTCTACCACCACTGGTTCTCGAACGACGATTCCATCCTCGGCCTGCTCGACGAGATCGGCTGCCGGGACAAGGTGCGCTTCTACACCCCCACGACGAGCATCTGGCGCGCGCGCGGCATCTTCCCGATGGACAAGGCGGTGACGCCGGTGGCGCTGCTCTCGCGCGCGATCAACGTGCTGGGCATCCCGGACCTGCCGCTGCTGGCGAAGCTGCGCTTCGGCGCGGTGGGGTTCCTGCTCACGCTGTACAGGAACGGCGTCGCGCTGGAGAAGCACACCGCCGACGCCTGGCTCCGCCGCTGGGTGGGCGACGCGGCGTATGAGGCGATCTGGCGTCCGCTGCTGATCGGCAAGTTCAGCGAGAACTACGCCCAGGTCAACATGGCGTGGATGTGGGCGCGGCTCTACAAGCGCACGGCGCAGCTCGGCACCTACGTCGGCGGCTTCCAGGCGGCATTGGAGGACATCGCGGCGGCGGTGCGCGGCGCGGGCGTGGCGATACACCTCAACACGCGCGTCGGGTCTATCAAGCGCCGGCCCGAACAGGCCGGCCAGTCAGAGGGCGAGACAAGGGGCTTAAGCCCGTTGTCTGGAGGGCTTGAAGTGGACGCGGGCGCGAACGGCGGGCGGTTCGACCGGGTGCTGGTCACTGCCGGGCCGGGCCTGCTGCTGAAGCTCGTCCCCGACCTGCCCGACCCTACGCGGCGCAGGTGCGCGACCTGCGCAGCATCGGCGCAATCGCGCTGATCCTGGCGCTGCGGCGCCAACTGATGACCGACGGCACGTACTGGCTCAACCTGCCGGCGCAGAGTCCGGACCGGCGTGAGAACCCGTTCCCGTTCCTGGCGCTCGTGGAGCACACGAACTACCTCCCGCCGGAGCACTTCGGCGGCGACCGCATCGTGTACCTGGGTGATTACGTCGCGCCCGATCACGAGTACTTCACCATGAGCGAGGACGAGATCGCCGATCTGTTCCTGCCGTCGCTGACGAAGGTGAACCCCAACTTCTCGCCCGATTGGGTGCGCAAGCGGTGGCTGTTCCGCGCGCCGTATGCGCAGCCGGTCCCGCTCGTGAACCAGTCGCAGCGCATCCCGTCGATCCAGACGCCAATCGACGGGCTGTACTGGGCGAGCATGAGCCAGGTCTACCCCTGGGACCGGGGCACGAACTACGCGGTGGAGATCGGGCGGCGGGCGGCGGCGATGATGCTGGAAACGCGAAGCTAGAAGCTGGCAACTGGAAGCTGGATACTCGTGGCTCGGTTTTCAGGATTTGCCTGACATGCGTTTGGCGTCTTCATTCGTGCGCAGGCACAACAGCTTGTCTTCCTGTTATCCTGTATCTACACAATGGAGAAAGCACAATGACCCAGGGCATTGGCCGTGCGTTCATGCACAGCACGTACTACCGCAACATGACCGAGTCCGACCAGCAGAAGGGGCTGCCGCAGCCGCCGCTTGAGCTGCCTTACGACGCCGACAAGCCGCGCATCGACCTGCCCGCGCCGCCCGACATCGACTTCGGTCACGCGGACCTGCGCGCGACCATCGAGGCGCGGCGCAGCGTGCGCAACTACGCCGAGCAACCCCTGACGCTGGAGGCGCTCGCGTACCTGCTGTGGTGCACGCAGGGCGTGCGCGAAGTGATCGGGACGAAGGCGACGCTGCGGACGGCGCCCTCAGCCGGGGCGCGCCACCCCTTCGAGACGTACCTGCTCGCCAACCGCGTCACGGGGCTGGAGCCGGGCATCTACCGCTACGTGGCGACCGAGCATAAGCTGGTCCCGTTCGCGCTGGCGCGCGACATCGCCGACAGGCTGGTGGAGGCCGCGCTGCAACAGGAGTTCATCAAGGCGAGCGCGGTCACGTTCATCTGGACGGCGGTCCCCGCCCGGACGATGTGGCGCTACGGCGAGCGCGGCTACCGCTACATGCACCTCGACGCCGGCCACGTCTGCCAGAACCTCTACCTGGCCGCCGGGGCGATTGGGTGCGGCGTCTGCGCGATTGCCGCCTTCGACGACGAGGCGATGAACGCCCTGCTCGACCTGGACGGCGAGACGCAGTTCACGATCTACATGGCGACGGTCGGCGTGCGGGTGGAATAAGCACCGGCGCTTCCCCCTCACCGTTCTATGGGTTGGGGTTGGACAGGCAAATGAATCCCCCAAGCGCCAATCAACATATTCTGACCTTCCCCCGATTTCTCGGACACAAGAAATGTCGTAGACTGGAGAAATCAGGAGGGAGCTATGGACAAGCGCTATCGGACGTACACGCAAGAGTTCAAGCTGGAAGCGCTGGAGCTGCTGATGCACAGTGGCAAGAGTGCGGCGCAGCTGGAGCGGGAGCTAGGGATCACCAAAGGGCTGCTGCTGAAGTGGCGCGACCGTTACCAGGTGCGACGGGAGGGGGCGCGGTGAGCCTGGCTCCGACAGATCTGGCGGCGGCGCAGGCAGAGGTGCGGCAGTTGCGGCGGCAGTTGGCTATTGCCGAGCAGGAGCGCGACATCCTAAAAAAAAGCGGTGAGCATTTTCAGTCGTCTCGAGGGCTGAAGTATGCCTTCATTGCGGGGCATGCAGGAGAGTACGCGGTACGACGGATGTGTCAGGTGTTGGGGGTATCGCCCAGCGGCTACTACGCGTGGCTGAACCGGCCGCCCAGCGCACGCCAGCAAACCAACGAACCGTTGTTGGCGGCGATCCGGGGGGAGTATGACGCCAGCCGCCAGACCTATGGCAGCCCGCGCATTCACGCGGCGCTGCGCCAACAAGGGCTGCGCGTGGGGCGCAAGCGGGTGGCTCGTCTGATGCGCAGCGCGGGCCTGGTGGCCAAGGGGCCGTGGCGGAAGCGTCCGCGCACCACCCAGCGTGCGCCCGAGGCGGTAGCGGCGCCCAACCTGCTGGGGCAAGACTTCACCGCCAGTCGTCCGAATGAGAAATGGGTGGCGGACATCACCTACATCGAGACGCTGGAAGGTTGGCTCTATCTGGCGCTGGTATTGGACCTGTTCAGCCGCGCTATCGTCGGCTGGGCGATGGCCGACCACCTGCGGGCCACCCTGGTTGAGAGTGCCTTGCAGATGGCGCTGGGTCGCCGCACCCCCGACGGCAACCTGCTCCACCACTCCGACCAGGGCAGCCAGTACACCAGCACCTGGGTGCAGACGCTGTTGGCCCAGCATCACATCCAGGTCAGCATGAACGGCGTGGGCAACTGCTACGACAATGCACCGATGGAAAGTTTCATCGGCACCCTGAAGACCGAGTGCGCCGACGCTCCCTTTGCTACGCGGGCCGAGGCGCGCCGGGTGATCTTCGAGTATCTCGAAGTCTGGTACAACCGCCAGCGGCTGCACTCATCCTTGGGCTATGTCAGCCCTGCCGCTTTCGATCAGCAGTATGCCGACGAAATCAAGACTGTCCGGTAAAACGGGGCAAGGTCATTCAAGTAGGGGCAAGGCATGCCTTGCCCCTACTCACCCATTTCCCGCCAAGACTCAACCCTGTCTGCCCCTGCACCCTTTTATGGAGGAGGGGTGAGGGTAGAAGGTGGGTAGATTCCTCTGAGGACCAGGTCGTTGTTAGAGATGGTGCCGCTCTTTGGCGCGCATCCCCTCATACTGCTTGCGCGCCGCCCGCACCGACTCCAGCGTTGACACCTCCGCGACCGCCACATCCCACCACGACTCGTAGCCCGGCACGCGCGCGGCGATGTCGGTCTCGACCACGATGACGGTCGTCCGGTCGCTCTGCTTCGCCGCCTCGATGGCGTCCGCGAGTTCGTCGCGGTTCCGCGCCGTGATGACGTGCGCGCCGAGGCTGGCCGCGTTCGCCGCGAAGTCAATCGGCAGCACGTCGCCGTCGAGCAGCCCGGTCTCATGGTTGCGGTAGCGGTACTCGGTGCCGAAGCCGCCACTCCCGATGGAGCCGGACAGCCCGCCGATGCTGCTGAAGCCGTGGTTGTCGAGCAGGATGATGTTGAGCTTGTAGCCCTCCTGCACCGACGTGATGACCTCCTGCGCCATCATCAGGTACGAGCCGTCGCCCACCATCACGTAGACCTCGCGGTCCGGCGCGGCCATCTTGACGCCCAGCCCGCCGGCGATCTCGTAGCCCATGCACGAGTAGCCGTACTCCAGGTGGTAGCCCTTCGGGTCGCGCGTGCGCCAGAGCTTGTGCAGGTCGCCCGGGAGGCTCCCCGCCGCGCACACGACCACGTCCTGCGGGCGCGAGAGCGTGTTCACCACGCCGATGACCTCGCTCTGCGCCATCGGGACGCCGTGCTCGATGTTGTAGAGCCGGTCTACCTCGGCCTCCCACTCCGCCTGGAAGCGGGCGACGCGCGCGCGGTACTCGTCTGCGACGCGGTAGCCCTGCAGCGCCGCCGCCAGCGCTTCCAGCGTGACCTTCGCATCCGCGACGAGCGGGAGCGCGGCGTGCTTGTGCGCGTCGAACTCGGCGACGTTGATGTTGATGAAGCGCACGTCCGGGTTCTGGAACGCGGTCTTCGAGGCGGTGGTGAAGTCGCTGTAGCGCGTGCCGACGCCGATGATCAAATCCGCCTCGCGCCCGATGATGTTCGCGCCCGGCGTGCCGGTGACGCCCATCGCGCCGAGTGCGCACGGGTGGTCGTAGCGCAGCGACCCCTTGCCGGCCTGCGTCTCGGCGACCGGGATGCCGGTCTGTTGCGCGAAGGCGTCGAGCGCGGCGTTGGCCTCGCTGTAGTGCACGCCGCCGCCAGCGATGATGAGCGGCTGCTTGCTCGCCTTGATCCACGCCACCGCGCGCGCGAGCAGGGCTTCGTCGGCGCGGGGGCGCGGGATGTGCCACACGCGCTTTGCGAACAGGGCGTCGGGGTAGTCGTAGGCCTCAGTCTGCACGTCCTGCGGCAGCGCGAGCGTGACCGCGCCCGTGTCCACCGGGGAGGTGAGCACGCGCATCGCTTCGGGGAGCACCGTGATGGCCTGCTCCGGGCGGTTGAGGCGGTCCCAGTAGCGTGACACCGGCTTGAAGGCGTCGTTGACCGAGATGTCCTGCGACCAGGGCGACTCCAGTTGTTGCAGCACCGGCGCGACGTTGCGTCGCGCGAAGATGTCGCCGGGCAGGAGCAGCACGGGGATGCGGTTGACAGTCGCGGTCGCCGCGCCGGTGATCATGTTGGTCGCGCCGGGGCCGATGGACGACGTGCACGCGAACGCACGCAGGCGGTTGTGCATCTTGGCGAAGGCGATGGCAGTGTGGACCTGCGCCTGCTCGTTGCGCGTCTGGTAGTAGCGGAAGTCGGGGTTCTGCTGCAACGCCTGCCCGATGCCGGCGACGTTGCCGTGCCCGAAGATGCCCCAGACGCCGGCGAAGAACGGGACTTCGCGCCCGTCACGTTCGACGTACTGGTTCTTGAGAAAGGCGATGATGGCCTGGGCGGTGGTGAGACGTTGAGTCATGGTGATTGCTCCTTATGAGAGTTCAAAATAGCCTTTGGTTCTTAAAGTAGCCAGTAAAGGTACAGGTACAGTCGCAGCGAGGTGGGAATCGAACATCTCGTAATCCGAGTCTGTAACGATTACCACGAAGTCGGAGGTGATATCAAGAATGTCACTCCAATTGAACCTTTGTAACTCGATAACGATCCTATCGAAAAGTGCCATTCCGAAATCATGTCGTCCGGTAAGGAAAATCTGCTGATCCAACAGATCAAGGACATCTCCAATATCCTTGTCAGAGTCAGCAGTGACGTACCCGTTGTGCATGAACTCAACCGGGTTCCAGAGCACCATCTTGGTTCGTTCAGGGTACTGTTTGACCCAGGTTGCACGCTCACTTTCCAGGCCGACACCAATCATTGGTGAGAAAAGACTCCAAGGCTGAGGCCAATACATCAGCGCTACACAGTAAGCTGGCCCTCTCACCGCCCAATTTGCAATCAATCGGGGAATCTCTTTGATCAAGTACTGCTTGACCATGCCGATCAGGTAACTGAGGGTTTGACCTTTTGAGGTCGCCGGTAAAGGATGTAAGATTGATTGCTAAGGATATAATCGACCCGCCCGATCCCATCGTAAACGAACATCACTTCAGAACCATCTGAGTTCCTGATTCTCAACAACCTGTTTCCAACATACTCATAGGCTTCTTCCCAACTTCCTATTTCCTTCGCGCGACCGTCCCAAAAGGCTACTTGGTATAAGACCATCCTGCCGTGCTCATAGTACTGACGTGTGAAATATTTGAGCTTATTTGGGCCAGACTAGCTACCGGACACTGAACAGAAGTTCGGGACGAGCAGGTTGGGCAAAGGGTCATGAAGCGCGAGGCGGCGTTCGATGAAGTCCCAACCCAAGCGGAAAATGCTCAGATCACGGCGGTCGGTGCGGTCCACTTCGTGGGTCTGATGAGTATTGAGGACATGCTCACCCATCGCCACGAGCCAGACGTAGACCAGGCAGACGGCCAGGGTCAGACGCGACAGGCGCAGGAAATGGCGTAAGCGGGAGGCTTCGAGGTCAAAGCCATGCCCCTTCAGGTCACCAAACAGTTCCTCGATCCACATGCGGCGGCGGTACAGGCACAGGACGGCACGCGGTTCGATCAGGTTGGTTGCCAGATACCAGGGTTCTGGCTCCCCTTTGCGCCAGTACAGCAGCAGGTGGGTGGGATAAGCGCTCGCACGGGTCAGCAGGGCGCGCCCAATCCAGATCAGCGTGCCGGGCGACATGGGGAAGCTATCCAGGCGGTGCCAGTCGGGATCCCCTTTGGTCATCACCAGGTGATCACCGGGCTGGCGCAGCGCGTAGTCCCAGCCCCACCAATCCAGATATTCCAGCAGCAGTGGGCGTCCAAACTCACAGTCGCCCACCAGCGATACCCGCACACCGGGTGGCAGCAAGCCCTGTACGTAGTCCAGCAGCGCGACCTGCTTGCGCGTCGTGCTGTGCCCGCAGGCGCTGCATACCCAGGTCCATGCCAGGGGCAGCGCCCGACCCCGATAGGCGATGCCCACGATCACCAAACGATGTCCCGCGCTCACCTTGCTCGCGTCAATGATCAGATGCACCTGCCCGGCGACGCTCGCCGCCTGCACCAGCCACGCGGCCAGGGGGTGATACCATCGCCGCACACGCACCGCGCCATTACTCAGGAAACGTCGCATGCGCTTGTCCAGGCTCAACTTCTTCGCGCGCACCGGCAACTTGCGCGCGATCAGGGTCAAATGCACGCTGCGCGCCAGGAACAGCCCGACCACCAACCACAACATATTCGTTACTCGGCTCTCACACTCGTCCGGCGCCAGTTGATGCAACTGCTGGCGCCATATATGATACAGGTGAGGGTTGGACAGCATTGGACAGACCTCCCGATCCGGTTTTTGTGTGGCAACTTAACCTTATCGGGACCGTCTGTGCTGTTCAACTCTCGCTCATTTGTTCAAGTGTCCGGTAGCTAGTGGGCCAGACCATCTCGTCGATTCCATCACTCTGTCGTCGCAATTGAAGAATTCTTCCTCGAATATGCCGTGGTAATCAAACCAGGTGTTGTACACTCGACATACAACAACACGGTTATGTTCATCGAACCCGTAGTGATGCCAAAACCCACTCTTGTTTTCAGGTTCTCTCTTCAGGCGTCGCCCTCTGCCGAAACGGTTCCGTTTATAGTAATAGGGTCGCGGGTCATAGCGATCCCCTGAACACCATTCCCAACGAACAGCTTCTGCCTCAGCAATGTTCTTCAGATAACCGTATTCAGACTGGGCACTCTCAAATCTCTCTTTCAAATCTTCCATAGTCATTCAGAATCCACCATGCGACTCAAAAGAAGTCAAGTGCCTCATTCTCCCCAAGCCGCCACCCTCCCCCGCACCGCCTACCTCCCCGCGACGCACGGCGCACGCCCGGACGGGCCGGGGACCGCGCCGGCGTCAGGAACGCCGGGCAAGGAGCCAGACAGGGGGCCAGACAAGGGGCTTAAGCCCCTTGTCCCCTCGGATGGGCGTCAGAAGCCACCCCGCCCCGCAACAGACGCGCGCGCCGCGCCGGGCGCTACCGCTTGATGTCGGGGTTCGGCAGCATGAACTCCTCGCGGATCAGCGCCATCAGGTCGTGGCAGCCGACGATGAAGCTGCGCAGCGTGCGCACCGTCGGGCCGTAGGCGTCGAACTCCTCCACGGTCAGGCCGTCCTCGTCGTAGGCGCGGCGGAAGTCCTCGAAGTGGCTGTACAGCCCCTCGACGATGGCCGGATCAACCGGCACGTCCATCCGCTCCCGCACCGCCACGTCCGACGCATTGAAGCGCCGCTGCCACTCGGAGGGGATGCTCAGCACGAGGTCGCCGCCGATGAACTCCGTCCAGTGCAACTGGTGCCGGTAGGCCGCCGCCAGCAGTCGGGGCCGGTAGCCCCGTTCCTGGAACAGGCGGTAGGCCTTCTTCATCACGGCCACGCCGGCCCAGGGCAGGTAGGACGGATCGACGATCACGCCGTCCCGCTTGGCCAAGACCTGTATCCAGTCGTCCGTCCGCCCCACCATGATGGTGATGACCGGACTCATCGTGCTGACGTCGTGTCCCTCCGCCTCGCGCCGCTTCAGCCCGCGCTCGGCTGCCGCCCCGGCGGCCAGCGCCTGCGGGACGGTGAAGCACACCGTCGCGTTGATGTTGACGCCGTGATACGTCGCCTCCTCAATCGCGTCGATGCCGGCACTGGTCACCGGAACCTTGACCTGCATGTTGGGCGCGAGCTTGTGGAATTCGCGCGCCTGCTCCACGATGGCCTTCGCGTTGCGGTAGTTGGCCGGGTTGGTCTGGATCGACAGGCGGCCTTTCTTGTGCTGTTCGCGCTCGAACACCGGCTGGAGCAGCTTCGCGCCGTTGACGCTCACCTCCGAGAAGATCTGCCACATGATCTCCACCTCGGACCAGGTCGGGTTCTCGTCGATGATGGCGTGGATGCGGTCGCGCCACAGGTGCATTTCCTTCTTGAGCACCGTCAGCACGATCACCGGGTTGCTCGTCGCGCCCACCGCGCCGTGTTCGATGGCGTAGGTCAGCTCTTCCACCGACGAGGAGTCGTTCCAGAGGTCGGTGACCGTGGTTGAGACCATCTCGTGCAGCGGACTCTTGAAAGCTATGGCTATTGTCATGACGTTCTCTCCTGACGTATCTGCACTTACATTCAGCAAACGCGCGTCTGGGACGGCCACGTTTCCTTTATATGTAGCTTAACAAGTTCTTCGCTCCCTGCAAAGGCCGGCCTGCCCCCGCGCGGCCTGCCCGCCGGTCACTGTATCGCCTTCCCCGCGCTGAGGTCGCCCGCCGTGCGCAGGTAGTGCGCCCAGTAGCCCTGGTAAGGGCCGTACCGGTCCACCATGCGCTGCGCCGCCTCCAGCGACATCACCGGCCCGTACACGTTCGCAATCGCCGCCGCCAGCGCGCGGCCCTGCGGCACGCGCTCCATGCGGCCCAGGCCGCGTATCAGGATGAAGTTCGACGACCACTGCCCCACGCCCTTGATGCCCTGCAGCCACGCCTCCACCATCTCGAACGGGCCGGTGCGCAGGAAGCGCTCGTCCACGCCCGCGAAGGCCTCCGCCGCCGCGTGCAGGTATGCCGCCTTGCGCGCGTCGCCGAGCGCCGCCGCCAGCGCCGCCTCCCCCGCCTCCGCGAGCTGCGCTGGCTCCGGGAAGGCGCGGTACACCGTCCCCTCCACCTCCAGGCTACCGCCAAACCGGGCGAGCACGCGCTGTTTGAGCGCGTGCGCCGTCTCCAGCGCCGTGCGCTGCGCGAGCACCGCCCACGCCGCGTTCTCGAACGGCGTCAGGAACTTGACCTGGTGGTAGCCGTACAGCCGCGCGACGACCGGCGCGAACGCGGGGTCGTCTCTGGCGACCGCGTAGAACGGGCGCAGGTCGTCGGCGACGCTCAGGAAGAAGGCGATGCGGTCCGCCGCCGCCGCCTTCAGCCCGGCGTCGATGGGGGTCGCAGTGAAGAGCGTGTACGCCAGTCGCGGCGCTTCGACGTCCCCGCCCGCGTCCGTGACGCGGAAGACCACCGTGCGCCCCGCGATGCGCACCGCCTTGGTGAGCGCGCCCGGCGCGATGGCCTGCTCGCCGCGCACCGGCTCGAAGCGGCGCAGGAAGTCGAGCGACCGGGCGAAGTCGAACGGCGGCGTCGGGTGGAGCGCGCCGGCCTCGGTGTGCACGCTCAGCCCTCCATCCCGTGCGTCACCATCGGCAGGCGCGGGTCCAGGGCGGTCCACGTCTCTTTGACCCAGGCATGGGCCGGGTCGTCGCTGTTGGCGAGCGACTGCGCCGACCCCGCGAGCATGTTCAGGTAGTAGCAGTCGTAGCCGTAGGCGGCGCTCACTGGATGGTAGCCCGCCGGCACGAGCACGATGTCATCGGTGTGCGCCACCACCGCGCTGTCAATCGCGCGGTCGTCGGTGTACACGCGCTGGATCGCGTAGCCGTTCGGCTTGTCGATCTTGTAGTAGTACGTCTCCACCAGTTCGGCCTCGATCACCTTGCCGTCCGCGCCCTCCCGGTGGACGTCGTGCTTGTGTGGCGGGTAGCTGCTCCAGTTGCCGCCGGGCGTGTACACCTCGCACACCACGATGCGGTGGCAGTCGAAGCCGGGCGGGATGATGCTGTTGATCTGCCGCGTGGCGTTGCGCCCGCCGCGAATCTCGATCTCCGAGTCGGCGGGCGTAATCAGGCGCGGGGGGTGGTCCTGGTCGGTCGGCGTCCAGCCATACGCCACCTCCAGCCCGTCGGTGAGCGCGGTGACCTCAAACGCGGTGCGGCGCGGCAGGTAGAGCGCGTAGGGCATCCCGCTGAACACGTCGGGCCGCCGCCCGATGCGCTCCCACACGCCCCGGTCCGAGCGGACGCTGCACTGCCCGCCAAGGATCACGAGCGCGGCTTCGTGCTCGCCGGTGGCGCGCGCCCAGGTCTGCCCTTTTGCCATGCGCCGCGCCTCGAAGTTGAGCAGCGCCCAGCCGGCCTCCTGGGCCGTGACCCGGTTGAGGAGGCGGTGTCCGTCCTCATCGGCGTGCTTCGCGCGGACAAGCAAGGTCTCTTCGTTATAGCGCATGATGCTTCCTCTCATCTCATCTCATCGACATTCAAAGTGCGAACGGATACTTGCGAGTATTCCAGCCGTGCGCAGAGCGGCCTGTGCGTATTTGCCTTTTGGCTCCCGCGACTGAAGTCGCGGGCCAATTCGTGTTCCTGGGACCGTTTGCTGCGATTAACCGACGACTTCAGTCGTCGGATTATAAAAAACCACCTTGGCGCGACCCCGAACGGACAAGGTGAACCGATATGGCCTGTGCGTCGCTCAGGCCGCGAAATCGGCGTGGCGTTCTGCGTTCCGGGCGACGGTGAGGAACCAGCGTTCGATGTCGCTGCCCTCTGGCTTGTCGGGCCAGCTTGCGCTCAGGCACGCATGGGCAAATACGAACGCCCGCAGCCGTCCCACATCCACGCCCATCCCGTCTGCCAGCGCCTGCGACACCTCCAGCAGCCGCGCTTCAGACATCACGCGGTCGCGCGCATTGGCCGGGTTGCAGAGCGTGTTCGCGGCGTCATAGGCGCGTTCGCCATACAGCCCTTTGGGGTCGTAGGCCAGCCAGCCGCGCGCCGGGTGCCGCCGGATGTTGTGGTGCTGGATGTCGCCGTGCAGCACGCATTCATCCTGTGGTTGCGCCAGCAGCCGTTCCGCCACCCGCGCGCCGCGCACGTAAATGGATTCTACCCCAGCCGCTTCGTCCTGCGCCGCCGTCCTGAAAAGCGAACGAAAGCGCCGCCGCAGTGTCTGCAGTTGTGGCGCAGGCGCGTCCGGGCGCGGGCGATGCAGCTTGTTCAGCACCTCGGCGATCACCGCCGCCGCCGCAAGGTCCGCGCCGCGCGGCACCATCTCCGCCAGTTCCTCGTCCCCGGCGTATTCCAGCAGGTGCGCCCGGTCGTCATGGGCCAGCAGCCGCACCGCCCCATGACCATCGAAGTAGCGCAGCGCGGCCACCGCGCCGTGCTCATCCTCCGCCCCAACGGGCGTGAGCAGCTTCAGCACGGCGCGCTCGCCGTTGCGACTGACGCCGTCACGCGTGACGGCGTACACATCGCTGGTCGGGGTCTGTGCTAGGCGTTCGGGTTCCCGCAGGTTCCACAGTTT
The DNA here is from genome assembly GCA_027494055.1 of Anaerolineae bacterium. Lineage (GTDB taxonomy): Bacteria > Chloroflexota > Anaerolineae > Aggregatilineales > JAFGMM01 > JAOSJO01. The sequence continues at coordinate 296,272 of JAOSJO010000001.1, forward strand.
CAGGTAATGGTCCAGGCTGTTGGTCATTGTTGCGCGCTGTGCCCCATGAGAGCGCATATCTGGCCGCCTGCGCCCTTCGCCTGGCCGGATGTGAGCGCCCGCAGGAGCGCCGCCGGCCTGCGCCCCTGCGGCCTGAATGAATCAGCCAATCTCGCTCAGCGGCACGGGGCGATTTTCTTTGTACGATTTCCACGCCGCCAGACCCATCACCACCGGCACACGCCCATCCTGCCCGGTCACGGGCGTGGGCGTGTCGTTGACGATGGCGGCGATAAAGGCGCGCATCTCTTCGATGAACGACTCGGTGTACCGCTGCATGAAGAAGTAGAGCGGTTTGGCCCCGTGGACGCCCTCGGCGTCGCTGTGGACCGCGTTGTGCGGCGTGTTGTTCGCGACGGCAATGCTGCCGTCCGCGCCGAAGACCTCGACACGCTGGTCGTAACCGTAGACGGCCTTGCGGCAGTTGTCAATCGCACCGATTGCGCCGTTCTCGAAGCGCAGCGTCACCAGCGCGGTGTCGATGTCGCCCGCCTCGCCGATGGCCGGATCGACGCGCACGCCGCCGGCGGCAAAGACCTCGGCGACCTCGCTGCCTATGAGGTAGCGCGCCATGTCGAAGTCATGGATGGTCATGTCGAGGAAGATGCCGCCCGACGCCTTGATGTAGCTGACGGGCGGCGGCGCGGGGTCGCGGCTGGTGATGCGCAGGATGTGCGGCTCCCCGATTTTGCCGGCGGCGACCATCTCACGCACGTGGCGGAAGTTGGGGTCGAAGCGGCGGTTGAAGCCGATCTGCAGCTTGACGCCGGCCTCCTCCACTGCCGCGAGCGCGTGGTCGATGGCGGCCAGGTTGAGGGCGATGGGCTTCTCGCAGAAGATGTGCTTGTTCGCCGCCGCCGCCGCTTCCATCAGCATCGCGTGCGTCTCGGTCGGCGAGCAGATCAGTACGGCGTCAATCGCCGGGTTGTCGAGGATCGCATGGGGGTTGTCGGTCGCCGCCGGGACGCCGAAGCGCGCGGCGCACGCCGCAGCGGCGCGCTCGTCGATGTCGGCGATGGCGACGACCTCCGCCTCAGGAATGCGATAGGCCAGGTTCTCGGCGTGCACCTGTCCGATGCGCCCCGCGCCGATGATGCCAACGCGAACGATGCCTGCCATTAGGGACCTTCCTTTCGTGGTGCCATTTCCCGGGTCATTTAGGGTTGGCTGAAGCCCGCCTTATCTCATACTCTCATAGGGACAAGGGGCTTAAGCCCCCTGTCCAGTCTCTAGAGCCCCAGACTTGCCAGGTATGCGCGGTTGCGCCTGGCGCTCTCCAGCGGCGACCCCATCGACGGCAGCACGTCCTGCTCGACGACGATCCAGCCGTCGTAGCCGCTGGCGCGGAGTTCCGCGACGATGGCCGGGAAGTCCACGGCGCCCTGGCCCAGCTCGCAGAAGACGCCGTGCCGCACCGCCTCGAAGTAATCCCAACCCTGCGCGCGCGCCTCGGCGGCGACGCCGGGATGGCAGTCCTTGAAGTGCACGTGCCAGATGCGGTCGCGGTAGCGCTTCAGCGCGTCGAGCGGGTCGCCGCCGCCATACATGTAGTGGCCGGTGTCCAGGCACAGGCCCAGCACGTCGGAGTCGGTCAGGCTGAGCAGGTTGTAGATTTCTGCGGGCGTCTCGACGTAGCCCGCGCAGTGGTGGTGAAACACCGTCTGCAGCCCGGTCTGTTCGTGCACCGCCTGCGCGATGCGGTCCGCGCCCTCGGCAAAGACCTGCCACTGCGCCTCGCTCAGACCGAGTTCAGGCGTGATGCGGCCGGCGTTCTGCGTGCGCGCAGCGACGCTGCCGTTGTCGTCGGCGAGCACGATGAAGCAGCCCGCGCCCGCCGCGTCGGCCAGCAGGCGCGCGGTGCGCACGGCGACTGCCTCACCCTCGGCGTGGCGGGCCGGGTCGGCGAGCGCCACCGGCACGAAGGCCGCCAGCAGCGCCAGCCCCCGCTGCTTGAGTTCGGCGCGCAGCGCGCCGGGGTCGGTGGGCATGAAGCCCCAGTCGCCGAGTTCGGTGCCGGCATAGCCGGCCTGGGCCATCTCGTCGAGCACCTGGTCGTAACCGGCGGTCTCGCCTTCCAGGTCGAATTCGAGCACGCCCCACGAGCAGGGGGCGTTCGCGACTCTCGGTCTTGTCTCCATCGTGTGCAATCCTTGTGTGTCGTCGTTGCGCCGGCAGGGAGCGACGCTGCCAGGGCGTCAGGTTAAGCATGTCTATATTATACGCGGTGCGCGCTTATTGCTTAACTTAACCTCGCCACGGGGCGACGCCCCAAAGGGATGAAGGCACGCGGCGGTGTGCTTGACCTGCCCCTGAACTGCCATAGTCGGTAGCTTCCCGAAAGCTTGGAGCTTTCGGGAAGCTGCAAAAGGGATGAAGGCGCGCGGCGGTAATGGCAGACCGCCGCGCGTAGGGGCGAACCGCCGGTTCGCCCCTACCCTCAGGTGTGGCGATACTTGGGGGGGCCGGCACACCGTGTTTCCAAACTTGCCATTAGATGCGGGCGGTTCCTGAACAGCGTTCTTGTTGTTCGTGTTATTCGCGCTATTCGTGGTTAAGTCGCTTCCTGCCCAGGCGAAACGAGAGCGAACAGGCAGTCGGCGCGGCCTATCCCTTGATGCCGGTGAGCTGGATGCCCTCGATGAAGTAGCGCTGCGCGAAGAAGAAGATCACGAGCATCGGGATCATGCTCATCACAGAGGCCGAGATCAGCCGGTCGTAATAGACCGCGCCGTACTGGTCCTTGAAGAAGTTCAGCCCGACCGAAACCGGGAACAACTCCGGGCTGCTCAGGAAGATGAACGGCTCCAGGAAGCTGTTCCACGTCCACCAGAACGTGAAGATGACCACCGTGGCAATCGCGGGCTTGCTGAGCGGCACGATGATGCGCCAGATGATCTGCGCCACGCCCGCGCCGTCGATGCGTGCGGCCTCCTCAAGCTCGCGCGGGATCGACGCGAAGAACTGGCGCAGCATGAAGATCAGAAAGGCGTTGCCGAAGAACGCGCGCATGAAGAGCGGCCACCACGTGTTGATCATGCCCAGGTCGCGGAAGATTTCGTAGACCGGGACCAGCGTCACCGGGAAGGGCAGCATCATCGTGCCCAGCAGAATGATGAACAGGAAGTTCTTGCCAGGCGCGCGGAGGCGCGCGAAGGCATAGGCCACAATCACGCACGAGAGCACGTGCCCGACGATGTTGAGAAAGACCAGGATGAAGGAGTTGACGAAGAACTTGGTGAAGCGAGTCTCCGCGATCTTGGTCTGCAGGACCTCGCGGAAGCCGTCGAAGCTCAGTTGCGGGTGCAGCGCCCGCTCAAGGTCGGTGGGGCTGACGTCGAAGGCGCTGTCAACCGCGTCGCGCGCCACGATGAGCGACATGTCGCGCGGGTCGCCCACCAGGGCCACCGACGACGTCTCCTCGCCTTCGCTGAAGCCGTCGAGCACGCGATAGGGGATGCGCTCATAGGAGTCGCCGCGTGCGCTGGTCAGGCCGCCGGCCTGCGCCAGGCGGAGCGACTCGACCTGATCGACCGGCATCACGAGGCTCCGGTCGGTGCCGCTCACGAGGACCACCACGTCCAGCGACGCGCCCTCGTCGGGCGTGTACCGCGCCGTCTGCATCGTCACCCCGTTGACGGCCTCCTCCCGGCGCTCGCCAAGCTGGCCGCGCGCCGCGACGAAGGCCTTTGCATCGACCTCCTCTTCGTCGATCACCGGCTGCCACTGCTCGCTGATGAGGACCACGTAGTCGGTCGCGTCGCCCTCGATGCGCGAGAGCGCAATTTCCGTCTCGCCGACCTCGGCGAACCCCGCGCTGGAGAGCCGTTCGGTGGGGACGAGCAGCGCGCCGGCGGCGACGTCGGGCGCGCTGACCACGTTAAGTTCCGTCTCCGGGCCGATGGGGATCAGTTGCAGGGTCGCGCCGTCGATCTCGACCTCGCGCCCTCTGAACTCCACATCTTCCACCACAGGGCTGATCCGGTCGCCGCTGTTCAGTTCGTCGAGCGGCAGGCGCATCGCCGCCGCCTGCACGTCCTCCAGCGCGGCAACGATCAGGTCGTCGCCATCGCGCGCCAGCGCCACGACATCGCGGGTGACGCCGCCCGTCGTCCAGGGGCGCACGTTGAACAAAAGGTCGCCAACCGGCATCGCGGCGGCGTCGCCCACCTCGTCACTCGGCGCGGATTGGAGGTTGCGCAGGTTTGCGGCGTCGAGGGCGGTGGTATAGCGCCGCACCCCGATGATGATGACCTTCTGCGTTTCGCCGTCCACTTCCGTGACCCACAGCGGGATCATACGGTTGGTGGCCCCGGCGCGCACCTCTTCCCAGTGCTGCGGAATCCACATGATCGGCGTGGTGAAGATCTGCCACTGCGGCTTCAGGCTGGCGGAGAACATCCAGAGCAGCGGGACGAGCATGAAAGACGAACCCGCGATGAGGAAAAGGTAGCTGAACAGGTGGCGCAGGCCGCGCTGCCAGGTCTTGGTCCGGCGGACATTTTCGAAGCTGAAGGCGGACCGGGCCGGCGTGATCGTGGCGGAGGTTTGCTCAGTGGTCATCGATCACCGCACCTCCGACTCGTAGTACACCCACACCGCCGACGAGCGGATCACGAGCAGCGTAATGAGCATGATGATGAGGAAGAGAAGCCACGCCAGCGCCGACGCATAACCCATCTGGATGAACTGAAACGCGCGTTCATAGAGGTTAATCATGTAGAAGTAGGTCGCCTTGTTCGGACCGCCGCGCGTCATCACCCAGCCGGCGTCGAAGACCTGGAGCGCCCCGATGATCGCCAGCACGACGTTGAAGAAGATCGTCGGGCTGAGCATCGGCAGCGTGACATAGCGGAAGCGCGCCCAACTGCCGCCGCCGTCGATCTCGACGGCCTCGTACATCACCTGGGGGATGCCCTTCAGGCCGGCGAGGTAGATGACGATCTGCCCGCCGATGGTCCACCAACTCATGACGATGAGCGCCGGCAAGGCCCACTGCTCGCTGAGCACCCAGCCCGGCCCCTTGATGCCGATGGCGGCGAGCGCGGTGTTGATCAGGCCGCCCTCAGGGCGGAAGATGTTCAGCCAGAGGATCGCGACGGCGATGCTGCTCAGCACCGAGGGCACGAAGAAGATCGTCCGCCAGAAGTTGATGCCGCGCAACCGTTGTGACAGTACCATCGCCACAGCCATCGCCAGGACAGTGCCGGTGGGCACGCTGAACACCGCGTAGATCGTCGTAACGCGCAGCGATTTCCAGAAATCCGGATCGCTGAACACGCGCTCCAGGTTGCGAAAGCCGGTCCAGACCGGCGGCGAGAGCAGGTCGTAACTCGTGAAGGAGAGGTACAGCGAGCGCAACATGGGGTAGGCGAGAAACGCAAGAAAGCCGAAAAGCCACGGCAACACGAGGATGTAAAATGTCAGCGCCTCGCGCCGCGCCATCGGCGAGTTCAACCCCAGACGTTTAGCCAGGCGGACAAACATAGCAATTCCCTCAGGAAAAGGGGGCGAGTCCGGACTCGCCCCCAAAGTCCTTCAGTACCGATACCGGTCGCGAGCCGCGCCGGCGTTACGAGCCGGCCGCTGCTTCCTCTGCCGACTCCGCCAGGCAGGCGTCGGCGTCAGCGGCGAACTGATCGAGTTCGGCCCTGATGTCCAGTTCGTCGCCGCCCTCAGACAGGAAGCGGACGACAAGCTGGCCGGCCGGCGTGTCCACGCAGGTGGCGTAGAACGGCGAGTTGAGGTTGTCCAGCGCCGCCAGATAGTCGGTTTCGGCGATGAAGACGCCCCAGTAAGGGTCGTTCACGCGCTGCATTTCCTCAGAGACGGCGGGGCTGGGGCTGAGCGCCTTGAGCGCGAAGACGCGCTGGCCTGGCTCGGTGGTGAGCCACTTGAGCACTTCCCACGCTTCCGCCGGGTGCTGGCTCTGCGCGGTGATGCCCCACCCCTGGAGCATGACGACGCTGGCATGGCCGGCCGGGCCAGCCGGCACCGGCACGACGCCCCACGCCAGGCCTGGAGTCTCGTTGAAGACGTCCTGCCACCACGGGCCGTGATAGGTCATACCCATCGCGGTCTGGCCGTCCTGGAACATTTGCAGGCGTCCGCCCTCGGTTGCGCCGATGGTGGTCGCCGACGGCGCGACGTGATGTTCGAAGATCAGGCTGCGGTAGAACTCCAGCGCCTCAACCGCGGCGTCGCTGTTGATGTAGCCCTGGGTCGTCGTCCCGTCGTCGCTGATCGTGGTCACGCCCCACCCCTTCACGTAGCCGAGGAAGCCGCGCCACCACGGGTCGTTGACGATGTCCATGCCCCACTGGACGATGTTGTCCGGGTCGAAGTCCGGGCTGCTGGCGTTGTTGCCGTTGGCGTCGAGCGTCAGCTCAAGGGCGATGTCCAGCGCGTCGTCCCAGGTCCAGCCCTCTTCGGGGTAGGCGATGCCGGCGGCGTCAAACAGGGCGGTGTTGATGTAGAACGCCATGGTGCTGTAGTCTTTGGTCAGGCCCACGAGCTTGCCGTCGTAGAAGCCCTGGTCGTAGATGCCGGGGTAGAACTCGGCCTCCGGGTCGAGGCCGCTCTCGCCTTCGACGAAGGGCAGCAGGTCGATGTACGCGCCGTCTGTGGACGACTCCACGTAGAGGGGCGTCCACGAAGGCTCGATGGTCAGCAGGTCGGGCGCGGTGCCGGCGGCAAGCCAGGTCAGGCGGCGGGTCCACTGGTCATCGCCGATGTTGGGGACGCGCTCGACATCGATGCAGGGGTTCTCGGCCTCGAACGCCTCGATGACCTGGTTCATGTACTCCTCGCGGTCGCCGCTCGACCAGTCGTCCACGCGAATGGTCACGACCTCGCCCTCGCACTCCTGCGCCTGAGCGGGCAGCACGGCGAAGGGGACGAGCAACGCCACAACGCCGAGGACAGTAAACAGCTTGCGTTTCATCTCTTGTTCTCCTCCTGGACTGAATATGCGCACGAAACGGTTGATCGTTACGTAGGGTGAAGTCAATCCTCCCTCAGCACCTCCTTAATACCAAATACCATACGCCTGGCGCGGCCTCCCTGTGTTTGTGGCGGGCACTGCGCGTATGGGCGCTCTGGCTGTACGTTCGCGTTCCCCTCGATGTCGCGCCTCCGCGAAGTGTCCGCCGCGCCTCAGGCGCTCAGGTGGTCCAGGATGCAGCGCAGCAGGTGCCGGCCCGCCGGGCTGTCGCGCAAGCTGGCCGGTTGATCGCCCAGTCCACCCTGGAAACGCAGGGTCGCGGCCATCACCCGGCCCGCGCCCAGCCGCGCCTCGACCAGCCAGTGCAGGCGCGTAAACTGCCGCGCATCCAGCCGGTGCAGCACCGGCGTCACGGCCTCGACGCCCAGCAGCGCCTTCTCCAGCGCGTCCGGCGCGAGCGCCCAGTCTGTCGCCAGGCTGTAGAACTGCAAGTCGGCGAAGCCCGCGTGCGGCAGCGCGTCCGTGACCGGGTGCGGCTCGATCAGCATGATCGCCTCGCGCCAGAACGGGCACGCCTCCGCCGCCAGCGGCCCCGGCCCGGTCTGCAAGAGCAGCGCCCGCCCGCCACCGCGCAGGTATTCCGCCAGGCCCGGCGGCAGGCCGGCGGCGATCAGCCAGCGCGGCGGCTGCGCCAGGTCCCAGATGCGCGTCGCGGCGTCCGCCAGGTCGGCGAGGCGATCCAGGCAGCCGGCGGGGTCGTACAGGCCGATCCCCTCCGGCCACACTTCGACCCTGGGGTAGACCCACAGCGTCCACCGGTTCGCCGTGACCGTCGCGCCGCCCGCGCTCAGCCACGCCTCCAGGGTGAGCGCGACCGCCTGCGCGACCGGCGGCGCAGTGAAGTGGACCGGCGTCGCCTCGACGGGCCGGCCGCCGGCCAGCTCCCCAGGCAGCGCGCGCTCACCGGCGGCGAGCGCGTTTCCCGCCGCGTCGGTCACGCGCCAGCCCACCGACACGCCGTGCAGCGGCGGGCCGGCGTGCGCCACGATCAGGCGCAGGTTGACCGGATCGCCCGCCGCGTGGTTGAACAGGTCGCGCCGCCGGGGGCGGTCGCCGCCCCGGAACCAAATGCGCAAGCGGCCCTGGTCGAGCGCGAGCACGGTGTCGGCGTTGAAGGCGCGCACCGCTTCGGGCGGGTTCTTGGCGCGCCCCAGGTCGTCGAACAGCGAAGAGGTCGCGATGGGCGTATCGCGGAAGCTGGTGATGACGTAGCCGCCCATGCCGGCGCGCCGGCGCACCTTTTCGAGAATGGTCTTGCGCACGATGTGCGACTTCTGCCGCGAGATGTGCTGCAAAGCCTGGTGCGGGCGGCCCACCTCGGCGGCGCGCGCAAGCTGCACGCGCTGCGCCTCGCGGATGGGGCGGAGGATGTCGCCGTCCCAGCCGAACCACCACGGGAGCGCGCCGCCGTGCGCCTGGGCCAGCTCTTCGGGGTCGCGGTAGTCGTCGCTGTCGCAGAACTCGCCGAAAATCCATGGGCGCGGCGCCTGCCAGTCGCGCCGGAAGTTATCGACGAGAGGGTCGAACTCGTGCAGATCGCAGTACAGGTGGTAGTCGCTGAAGTCGGCGAAGTCGAAGCTCAGGCCGCCGTAGGCCTCCCCGGAGCCGCTGTTGTCGCACAGAAGCGCGCCGCTGACCGCCGCGCGCGCGATGTCGTCCAGCCGGCCCAGGAACCCGGCGTCGGCGGTCCTGTCAAGTTCGCAACCCAGGCTGTAGATCACGATGGAAGGGTGGTGGTGCACCCGCGCCAGGATGTCGGCGTACTCGACTGGGGCCTGTGCGCGCAGCGTGGGCGTGACCTGGGGGAGCCACATCGGCAGTTCCAGCCACAGGTACATGCCCTCCTCGTCGGCCACCTCGAAGTACGTCGGCGACGGCACGAAGAGGCAGAGCTTCACCATGTTGAAGCCCATCGCCCGCGCGCGCCGGAACTCGTCGCGCACCGTGTCCGCGTCGGGCGCGGGGCACAGCAGGTCGGGGTACCAGCCCCAGCTCAGCAGCCCGCGCAGGCAGACGGGCGTGCCGTTGAAGCACAGGATGTCGCCCTCCCGGTGCAGCCGCCGGAAGCCGAACCGCCGCGCAGTCGTGGCGAGCGGCTGGCCGCCATGCGTGACGCGCAGCGCCGCCGTGTACAGCGCGGGCGCGCCCGGCGTCCAGCGCTGCGCCGCCGGGACCTCCAGCGTGAGGTCAAGCGCGTGCGGCCCGTCGAGCGCCGGGATTGGCTCCGACGCGGTGGCGACGCGCTGGTCGTCTGCATCCAGAATGTCGAGTGTGGCAGTGAGCTGTTGCGTGGGGCCGGCGGTCGGGTTGACCTGGGCGCGGACACGCACCGTGCCGGCGTCCGCGTCGGCGGCGAGGTGGACGTCGCTCAGGGCCGGGCCGGCGTGCGCGACCAGCCGCGCCGGCTGCCACACGCCCCCGAACGGCAGGCACACGTCGGGCAGGAAGCCCGCGAGCGACTCGCGCACGGGGGAAGCGATCGCCGGGCTTGAAGACGGTCAGCGTCAGTTCGTGTTCGCCCCCGGCGCGACGTGGTCGGTCACGTCGAACTCAAACGGCGTCCACATGCCGCGATGCGTCCCGACCGCGCGCCCGTCGATGGCGACCTCAACGTGGTAGCTCACCGCGTCGAACTGAAGCCAGACCCGCCGGCCCGCCCATCCTGCGGGCACGCGGAATGTGCGCCGGTAGACTGCCGGCCCGTCGAGGCGCCTGTCGTAGCCCTGCGCCTCCCATGCGCCGGGCACCGCGATCGCGCCGGCGCGGTCAGCGAAGCGGAAATCCCACGTTCCGCCGAGGTCAAGTGTGTCAGCGAGGGCGTTTTCGTTCATGCGCTCATTTCACCGCGCCGCGCGTGAGGCCAGACACAATCGCGCGCTGGCCGAAGATGACAAGGATGATGACCGGGATAACCATCAGGACGCTAAGAGCGCTCATCAGGTCCCACGGACGTGACACCCCCATCGACGCGCGCCCCAGCGACACCAGGCCGACGCTCAACGTCTTGGTATTGCGGCTGGCAAATACCAGGGGATAGAGCAACTCGTTCCAACTGATGATGAAGTTGATGATGAGCATGGTGGCGATGGCCGGGCGCATGGCCGGGAGCACGATGCGCGTGATGACCTGGAACATATTGGCCCCATCGATGTAGCCCGCCTCTTCAATCTCAGACGGAATCTGATTGACAAAAGAGACCATGATCCACACCGTGAACGGCGTGATTAGGCTGGACATCAAGATAATCAACCCGTGGTAGGTGCGATTGAGGCCAAACGTGTTGAAGATTTCATACATCGGCACGAGCAGCGCCACCTGCGGCAGCGCAATCGAGAGGATCAAGCCGAAGAACACCGCGTTGCTACCGGGGAACTTCAGCCGCGCCAGGGCGTAGCCGGCCATCGCGCTGGCGAACACCGACACAATCGTGCTGCCGCCCGCGAAGATCAACGAGTTGGCGTAATACTCCCAGAAAGGGATGGACTCTATCATATTCGGGTAGTTTTCTAGGGTTGGGTTCGCCGGCCAGTATCTCGGCGGTACCTGGAAAAGCTCGAAGCGCGGTGTAAACGACGACATGACGATCCAGTAAAACGGAAACAAGACAACGAACGCGAAGACAACAAACCCCACGTAATTAGCGATTGAACCGCCGCGCTGGCGAAAGAACGCGCGCATCGTTTCCCTCTCCCTAAAGTGATAACTGGACGCGACGGAACACGATCAGGCCAAGCGCGCCGATCGCACCGACGATGCCGAACATGACCACGCTGATGGCTGAGGCATAGCCGTAGTTCAGGGTGGTAATCTCCTGGTAAATCTTGTAGGCCAGCACGCTCGTGGCGAAGCCCGGCCCGCCGGCAGTCATGGTGAAAGGCAGATCGAAAACCGCCAGTTGCCATACGAGCATATACATACCGATGGTCACCATCAGCGGCATGATGAGCGGGATGGTGATGCGCCAGAACGATTGCAGGGCGTTGGCCCCATCAACTTTGGCTGCTTCGTAGAGTTCTTCCGGCACACCCTGGAGACCCGCCAGCAGCGTGACCGCCACGAAGGGCGTGCTTTTCCAGATGCTCACAATCAAGACTGCGATCCGCGCGCCGGTTGGGTCGATCAGCCAGTCATACTCGATCCCAATTCGGCTTAACAGGTCGGGGATCATGCCGTAGTTGCCGTCGAAGAGCCACCGCCAGCCCACCGCCGCGACCACCATCGGTATAGCCCAGGGGATCAGGTTGATCGTGCGCGCCAGATTCCGCAGCCTGAATTTGGCGTTGAGCAGGCTGGCGACCAGGATACCCAAAACCACTTGAAATAAGGTGGAGCCAAACACAAAGATCAGGGTGAATTCCACGCTGCTTGTCACAACCATGTCGGTGGAGAGCTTGTAGAAGTTCTGTAGGCCAACGTATTCGCGTGGCGGAAAGGCTGGATTATATTCTTGAAAGGCGAGCAGAATCGTCTGGGCGAATGGATAGAAACTTGTGAACAGCCGCAGCAGGATCACGGGAAGTAGGAGCAATGCCGCCGCCAGATAGCGCCGCTGGTTAAAGCTGAGCGCAAAACCTTGCGCGCGCCGCACTTCTGCTTGTGGCGGGCCGATATTGATTGCCATGCCTGGCTCCTTGATGAGTGTATGCGACGCAAAACCTTGATGTTATGTGCTGCGCGGTGGCAGGGGGCGCGCCCCCTGCCACCGCTGCTTGAGCTGGCAGACTAGCCCAGGTCTGCCATGCGCTCCTTGCCCAGCTTGAGTGCGTTCAGTAACGTCTCTTGCTTGGTCAAGTATAGTGAGGCGATATCATCCACGACGGTCTGGGCTTCCGCCCCACGCGCGTGGAAGGGCCTTGGCCTCGGAACGCCTGCTGCGGCGTACATACCCATCGCTTCCAGGACCGGGTTGGGCTTGCCCTCGAAGTAATTGAGGATGGATGTGCGCGGCATGTTGAACCAGCTCTGGCCCTCCGCCAACCTCGGCACAATCTCCGGCGAGGTGATGAACTTGATGAGTTCCTTCGCCCCGTCGGGGTTAGGCGCGAACGTTGGAATGGTCCAACCCCAGCCGCCCCACCAGCTTCCAGGCCCCGGCCGCCCTGCCGGCGGCACTGCGATTGCGACCTTGTCGGGATTGTACCAGGCGGTGTTGGCCTCGGCCACGCTCTGGAAGTAGGGCCACTGGCGCATGAACATGACCTTGTCGTTCATGTAGTTCTCGTTCTGCTGATCGTACACATCGTTGAGCGCCGTCTCTGGGAAGATCTTGAGCGTGTGCATCATGTTGTAGAGCAGGTGCAGCGCCATTGCTGTGCCGTCATCGAACTCGAAGATCTGGCCGTTCGTCTGGCATGCGAGGTAAGCGCAGTAGACGAACATAAGCCCGTTCCGGGTGAGCGAGTCCTGGGTGGCGTACACGCCGTTGTCGCGGTCGGTCAGTTGCAGACCAACCTCCAGCATCTCCTCCCAGGTGGTGGGCACTTGCAGGCCCCTCTCGTCGAAGATGTCTTTGCGGTAGAAGAAGTATGCGATGGCGAACTCGTGGGGTATGCGGTAGGTCGCGCCGTCGTACCTGTGCCACAAGTCCAGGGCGTCGAGCATGATCGGCGGAAAGTCGTCCCACGTCTCCTGCGGGATCACGTCGTCAAGCGGCATCAGCCAGCCGGCGCGTGCCAGCACCGGGCCGCTCTCGTCCGAGTCGCTCACCACGTCCCATGGGCTGTCGCCGGCGGCGTAAGCGGTGGTGACTTCGGTGAGGTGATCCACGCCGGAGGACACGCCAGGTTCCAACAGGACCGTCAGGCCCGTGGCTTCCTCGAACTCCGGCAACACGGCGTTGATCGCATCCCATGCAAACGGCTGTTGGCGCATTACGACCGTGTTCTGGCGGCGGCGATTAATCAGCGGCGGGACGTAGAGCTTCGGCGCAGCGGCGACCGCTGCGGCGGCTCCGCTGGCTTTGAGGAACTCGCGGCGGGAGAGACCTTTCTTTTCGGACATGTCCTACTCCTCCTGCATATGCACTAATCAGGGCGCAAAGTTTGGGGCATATTCGTCGAGCGTTCGAAAGCGCACCTCCTTACTCCTCACAAGTGCCGATGATGGCTCAGCGGTACCGGCCATAGCTCTTGGAAACCTCAACGAGCGTGAAGAGGTTCGCGTCTGGCGTGTCGCGCCCACACTGGTCGCCGGTGGACAGGACGAACCCGCCACCTTCGGCGGCTGCGTCGATGGCCGCCTTTGCGACCCGCGCCACGTCTTCTGGCGTGCCGTTGAGCATGAGGTCGAACGTGTTGAGGTTTCCCTTCAACGCCAGCTTGTCACCCCAGGCGCGCTTGGCCTGGGTCAGGTCCACGTCGCCGGTGGGCGGACCCTCCAGCGGCTCCATGACGTCAAGGTCGGTCAGGTCGTAATTGAACTGCACCACGGCCCTGGAGCGCCCGCAGGTGTGCGCGTGGCTGAGCAGGCCGGCCTGCTTGCAGCGCCGGGTGACGGCTTGCATGAACGGCAGGTTGTACTGCTTGTAGAAGTTCAGCGAGCTGATGCTCAGGCTGGAGGCCGACCCCTGGATGTGCAGCTCGTCGGCGGCCCCGCTCTCGATGAAGGCGTCCAGTTGCGCCAGCGCAAAGCGGGTGTAGTGCGTAAAAATCTCGTGCATCTGGTCGGCGCGGTCGATCAGGTCGAACGTCAGTTGCTCGCCGCTGCCGTCGCGCACGTGGAACCACCAGTCGATGGGCAGGAAGAGCATCAGCGAGTACACACCCAGGTCGCCGAGCGTGTCCCGGTTGCGGAACACCGGCTTCCAGCGCCACTCCTCGCCCATGAGCCAGCGCAGGCGCGGCCAGTCGCGTTCCACGTCCTGGATCCATTTCGTCTCCGGCCAGGGCACGTCGCCCACCGGGTACACGGTCCGCCGGGTGAGCGGGCCGAGCGGGGTGTCGATGCGCGCGTCCACGGTCAGTTCGGTGGCGGTGCGGCCCACGACGGCCTCATGCAGCATCGCGGCGGGGATGTGGCCGCTGAACGGCGCGAGTGAGACCATCGGCGCGTCGTCGTCGAAGAGCGCGGCGTTGCCGAACGGCGGCTCGTCGTAGATGTACCAGCCGTCGCTCCCGAAGTACTTGAGCAGGTCGATGTAGGCGTCGCCGATGTACGGGTCCTGGTAGTAGAACACATCCCAGAAGGGCTTGCCCGTCAGGCGGGCGGGCACCATCGCCGACGTGTCCGGGCAGGCGGGCACGCGGTCCGGGACCTGCCGGTGCATGGCGGTGAGCATCCGCTCTTTGCGCGTCATCCGGTCGCCGGGATCGATCATGCGCCTGCCTCCAATGCTGGCTGGAGTTCCACCGTCGCCACCTGCCCGCCGCCGACGGGTACCGTCAACGTGTGCGCGTCGGCCAGCGCGATTGCCTCAGCCGCGCCTCGTTGAGGTTGAGCCGGTGGGCGGCCTTCAGCGGTCGCCAGGATTGCAGCCGCGCCATGACTTCATCGTCGCCGATGTTGTAGAAGCGCACCACCAACCCGCCGCCGTCGGCGCTCTGCCGCACCGCGCTCAGGACCAGCGTTTCCGGCTCCAGGGTGAAGAAGCTGAGTTCAGGTGGATTGGGGCCGCCGCGCGGCCAGGGGATTGGCCTGGCAACCTGATTATACCAGTCCAGATCGACGCCGATGAAGGGCATCTCGCGCAGCTCCATGCCTTCGTGCGTGTCGGCGCGCGCCACGAGCAGCGGTGTCACATACTCGTATGCGGCGCGGTAGACCGCGCGCCAGTCGCCGGCGTGCGGCAGGATGGCGTATTCGAAGACGTGCTCGCCGGGGCACTGCGCGCCGGGCGTGGGCACCAGCGGGCCGGCGGCGATGCGCCGGTTGCTGAGGTCGTCGCGCGAGAGCCAGCCCACCGCGCGCAGCAGCGTCAGCGCGATGCTGGTGCCCGCCTCCGTCCGGTCCACCTCCACCGAGGGCAGCCCCCGGTTGAGCACCGCCAGCCCGCGCCGGCCGTCGCTCAGGTCGGTGAAGGCGCGCTGGTGCATCAGCGGCGTGGGGTCCTCGACCCAACCCTCGGACGGCGGCAGCGCAATATCGCGCGCGCTGACCTGGAACGCGGCATCGACGTGCGCCTGCTCCGGGCGGAGGTCGGTGGGGAAGGCGACGGTGAGCTTGTGGTCTTTGGCGTTGTTGACGATCCGCGTCTCGATGTACAGGCCCGGCTGGTCCCGGTAGAGCGTGATGGTGGAGACGATGGGAACCGACACGAGCCGGCGCTGGCGGCGCGTGCGGTCGATGGTCAGTCCGGCGGGGAGCCGCCACGTGCGCGACACGCGGAAGCTGACCGCGTTCGGCCCTTCGACAATGCGCTCGATGTCGGCCGGCGCGCTCCTGGTGCTGTAGGCCTCGCGGTTCGGGCTGGGGCAATAGCTGTACTCGTCGCCGGCGTCGTCCACGTCGTCGAAGTAGTGCAGGTCAGGGTACACCGCGCCGGTGCTCTTGTCAGTCACGGTCAGGCCGCCGTCGTCGGCGATGGCGAAGGCGAGGTAGCGGTTCGCCGCGCCGCGCGCGCTGTAGGACCAGTCGCCGCCCGCGCGCGGCGTCTCGCGCCGGCTGCGCGGCTGCGCCCAGAGCGTCGTGTAACCGCAGGCGGGCGCTTCCATCGGGACGGCCACCCGCACCTTGCGCTTGCGGTTCGGCTTGAGCGTCTCCATCCAGACGGCTTCTTCGTCGTTGAGGACCTGGTGCGGAACCGGCGCGCCCTGCGCATCGACAAGCAGGAAGTCACCGGCGGTCGGGTCATCGAAATCGAAGTCGATCTCCCCGACGGCGACCGCGCGGCGCGGCCAGTTGAGCGGGTTGTAGACCAGCACCGGCGTGCCGGGCTGCGCGGTGAAGTCCGCCTGCTGCGCGATGAGGCGCAGGCTGTCGCGCGTCAGCGCCCTGCCGATCTGCTCCGCCTGCGCGAAGCGGTACATCATCTCGCGGTGGATTTCGTCGATGCCGCTGCCGTAGATGTCGTCGTGCGGGTGGTTCTTGAGCAGCCAGCGCCACGCGGTCCACACGAGGTCCTGCGTGCCTGCGGGCGGCGTGGCGCAGGCGAGCCAGGCGCAGGCGGTCAGCGGCTCGGTGTAGCGCTCCAGCAGCGTCTCGACGCGGTGGTTCACCTGCTTGAGGTAGATGCGCGTCGAATAGACGCCCTGCAACACCTCGCTGTAGCGCCCCCAGCGGAACTCGCCGCTGAACTGCGGCAGCCTGGCCCCAGACGCGCGCACCCGCGCCAGGTGGTCGCCCAGCGTGCCGTGCACGATCTCGGCGTCGGGGATTGCGGCTTTCGCCCGCTCGATTACCTCCGGGATGCGCGGCTCGGCCTCCGCGTGGTCGATGCCGTTCATGAGCAGGTAGGCGTCGGTGTGGGCGAACGGCTCCAGGTCGCGCAGCGCGTCCCTGATCTGCGCGATGGCGAGGTCCCAGTCGAATGCCATCTGCGAGACATCGCCCCAGCGGATGGGGTAGCCCAGGTTGCTGATATTGTGGTAGCCCCAGGGCATCCAGACGGCGGTGACGCGCGAGCCGTCCTTTGCGACCCACTCGAACTCCCCGCCGATGTGGTCCGCCTCCGCGCCCACGCCGCGCCAGAAGAACGCCGAGTCGATGCCGAATCCGCGCAGTATCTGCGGCAACTGCGCGATGTGGCCGAAGCCATCCGGCACGTAGCCGGCCTTCATCACGCCGCCGTAGGGCGCGCCCATGCGGTGGCCCAACATCAGGTTGCGGATGAGGGCCTCCGGGCTGACGAGGAACTCGTCTGGCAGGACGTACCACGGCCCCACGCTAATCCGCCCCGCCTGCGCGAGCGCCTGCAACGCGGCGGCGCGCTCCGGGCGCACTTCCAGGTAGTCCTCAAGGATCGAGGTCTGCCCGTCGAGCATGAAGATGTACTCCGGGCGCGCCTCCAGCAGCGCCAGCAGCCGGTCCACCAGCCGCACCAGGCGGATGCGGTACTCCTGGAAGGTGCAGTACCACGCGCGGTCCCAGTGCGTGTGGCTGACAAGCGTGGCGTGGTAACGTTTGGTCATAGATACAGCGCCCTCTCAATCGCTGCGTGAAGCAGGATACTTGAAGCTAGAAGCTGGATGCTGACCCTATCGTTTCAGGCAGGCGCTCGTGAATTCGCATGTCCTCGGTCAGTCTCAGGTGTTCCTTCATGGTCACGTATCTGGAACCAGCTTCTAGCTTCCAGCATCTGGCTCGTCAGTACCGTCCGTATAGCTCCGCCGCTTCCATCATGGCGTTGATGTTCTCCAGCGGCGCATCGGGCGGGATGTTGTTCCCGTCCTGCACGATGTAGCCCCTGTGCGGCGCGAGCTTCTCAATGGCGACGCGCGTTGCCTCGCGCACCGTTTCCGGCGTGCCGTTGCGGATGAGCACCGGGTCGATGTTGCCCAGGAGCACCACCCTGCCGCCCATCACCTCGGCGATGCGGTCCAGGTCCACCTGCCAGCCGAAGCCCTGGTACTCGTGTATCTGCAGGTCGTCGCGGAAAATCTCAAGCAGGTGGTCGGTCCTGCCGCACATGTGGAGCATCGCCCACCCATCGAAGTGGAAGCGCAGGCGCTTCTCTTCGGGCAGCACCAGGTCGCGGTACATGTCGGCGGAGAGGCTGACGGCCAGGTCGTCGGTCCACGCCAGGTCGCGCGCGCCCAGCCCTTCCTCCTCCCAGCAGAAGTCCAGGTATTCGATGAGCTTGTCTGTGATGATGCGCAGCAGCGCCGCACGAAGTCGGGGCGCTCGTGGCACGCGATGAACAGCTCGGTCTGGCCCATCACGTCGCCGGCCACGCCGAACGGCCCGTCGGAGGTGTGCGTGAGTGCGGGGTTCGCGCCGGGGTAGAATACCTCGCCGCCCTGGAAGCGCACCGGGTACTTCTCGGCGACGGCCATCATCGCGCGCCGGTACGCGATCTGCCTGGCGTTGATGCCGCTGTGCACGAAGTCCATCGCCTCTAGCTTCGCCAGGTCGTCCTCGGTCCTGACCCATCCCGGTCCCACCCAGGGATGTCGTCGTCGGGGAAGACCACCTCGCAGCCCAGGCTGCCGGCCTCGAACGTGTTCTGGAAGTCGGTCCACGCGCCCGTCCACGGCCCGGTGATGCTGTAGGCGTCGGTGCGCACGTTTTCCATCAGCCACTTCTGCGCCAGGATTTGCGTGTGCAGCATGGTTTCCGGGTCGCGGTAGTAGTCGCGGAAGCTCACCCCGACCTTGGGCACCATGAGGCGGTGCGCAATCGCGGGGAGGACGGGCACGCGGTCGGGTTCCTCGAAGCGTTTGGCCTTCGTCACCCGCGCCTCGCGCGCGGCGATTTCCTCGATGGGAACGGCAATCTCGATCACTTCGGTCATTGGGCTTCCTTGATGCTGACAGGCGGCACGGGCGAGGCGTCTGCAGGGCTGCTCTCAGCGGGTGGGGGCGCGCCGCACGACTGGCGCACGATCAACGTGGTCGGGAGGATGATCTGCTGCGGATGGTGGACCTCGTGGTTGATCCGCCGGGACAGCACCTCCGCCGCCTTGAAGCCAATCTCATAGGGCGACTGGGCGACAGTGGTCAACGGCGTATCCAGGTGCGCGCCAATGTCCAGATTGTCGAAGCCCACCAGCGCCAGGTCGTCGGGGATGCTCCGTCCGCACTTGCCGGCGGCGCGGTAGATGGCGAGCGCGATCTGGTCGTTGGCGGCGAAGACGGCGGTCACGGGCGGATCTATGGCGAGCAGGTCGCAGAATGAGTTCGGGTCGATGATGGGGTAGCCCTCGACCTCACAGGTCAGCTTCGGGTCGTACGGGATGCCGGCCTCGGCCAGCGCGCGCTGGTAGCCGGCCGCCCGGTGCTCGATGCTGATGGCGGGGTCCTTCCACGAGGCGAACGCGATGCGCCGGTGCCCCAGGCCGAGGAGGTGCTGCGTGGCGCGCAGCGCCCCGCCGAAGTGGTCAGAGATGATGTAGTCGGTGTACACGCCGCGCAGGTACCGGTCCACCAGCACGATGGGATAGCCCTTCATCACGAGCGCGTCCACCGGCTCGACGTGCACCGAGTCGACGGGGTAGAGCACGATGCCGGCCAGGTCTTGCTCGGCGAACTTGGCGAGCGCCGCGCGCTGCTCGTCGGGGCTGTTGGAGACGTGGCTGAAGACCACCGAGAAGCCGTGCGCCTCCGCGCCGCGCTCCAGGCCGAGCAGGATGGTGGCGACGAAGGTATCGCGCACGTAGGGCACGATGAAGGCGATCTGGTTGCCGGGCAGCCCGCTGGGCCGGCGGCGCGCCCTGGTCCAGGTGACGAACGTGCCACGCCCCTGCTCGCGGCGTACCAGGTCCTCCTGCTCCAGCATGTCGAGCGCCTGGCGCAGTGTCCCGCGCGCGATGTTGAATTCGTCGCAAAGCTGGTGTTCGGGTGGGATCGCCGCGCCGTTTTCCCACACGCCTTCCAGGATGCGCCGGCGGAGGATGTCGCTGACCTGGATGTAAAGCGGCGGCGCGTTTTCACCACGGTCAAGGGTCACTGTGCTGCGCTCCAATCATGAAATGTCTATGCGGTCTTGTGGAATTGTCTAGACATCCCTATTGTAGTCCAGATTCCGCGTTGCCGTCAACCCAACGGGCGGAGGGTACGCCAAAATGGGGGCGCGTTCTGAGAGGCGCAACCTGCGCTGTGGCGACCCGAAAGCTCAAGCTTTCGGGTCGCTATCGGTCAGTGGGGTTGCGGATAGGGCCAGGCAGGGCGAACCGCCGGTTTGCCCCGACATCGGGGCAGACAACAAACGGAAAGCCCTGGATGATGCTGTTGCACACTGCCTCTCACCCCGCCGTGGTTCACGGCGGACAGGGTTGCGTCTTCGCGCGAAAAGGGTGAGTAGGGGCAAGGCGTGCCTTGCCCCTACTTGAATCTGCTGATTGGCGCGTGGGAGTCTCGTTTGCCTGTTCGCTCCCTCGCCCGACCGTGGGAGAAGGGGTGAGGGGACATGCAGCGCGAATTCGCCAACGCATCCTGTATCGCAAGTCTTCTTATTGGCAAAGCCTATCCACTTTGGCTAAAATTGGCGGTGCGGAGAGATTGGGTTGTATATACCTTTTTGTGCCGCTTCATACCGCGCCCACCCGCACCGCGCCCCGCGCGAAGCGGTTAGAGAAAGCGAGGAGGCTACCATGGACGGATCGCCTGGCGCGCGCGCGCCGAAGCGCCGCATCACCATCGAACAGAACGTGGCGTACCTCAAGCGGTACGCCTTCCTGGAGCGCGCGTGTATGCGCACGCTGGCGGGCTGGCTCCCCGGCGTGCCGGAGTGGGAGGCCAAGAACGAGATCGGCCTGCACGTCTGGGAGAGCGCCCACGCCGCTGACGAACTGCACGCGCGCCTGCGCGAGCTGCGCGCCCACCACCCGGAGCGCGGCGTCAGCGCCGGGCTGCACGCGCTGGCCGAGGCGCTGGATCACGCGCAGAACACCGCTGAGGTCATCGCCACGGTGTACCTGGTGGTCAAGCGCGCGCTGCTCGACGCCTATCGCGCGCACCCCGACGCCACCTGGGCGGAGTTCGACCGCCCGACCGTGAAGGTGGTCAGCGAGCGCCTCGCCGAGGTCACGGCGCGGCAGGTCACGTGGGCCGAGCAGTTCTTCGCCGGCGTCGCGGCGAACTACCCGGGCTGGGAGGCGTGGCGCGACTACATCGCGAGCCTGCTCGCCGCCGACGGCGGCGTGACCGGCGCGGAGCCGCCCGGCGCGGCCCTCCCGCGCCCCGCCGGGCACCCGCTGCGGCTGCCCTGGGCCGAATGCCAGCGGATGCCCGGCTGGCCGATCTTCGACCCCGCCGTGGACATCGAGCCGGACCGCAAGGCCGAGCCGGAGGCGCACCGCCTCTGGCGCTTCAAGCACTACCTCAACGAGATGACCGCCGCCGAGACGCTTGGCTCCATCCTGTGGATGACGCCGGAGATGCCCTGGGAGTACCAGCACAACGTCGCGCGCCACCTGTGGGACGAGGTGCGCCACAGCCAGCTTGGGCAGACGCGCGTGCAGCAGCTGGGCCTGAAGATCGAAGAGGTGCCGCAGGTCGTGCAGATTTACAACGTGATGATGACCCTGCCGGCGGTCGAGCAGTACGCGCTCCTCACCACCGTGATCGAGCCGAACGGGATGCCGGAGAAGGTCGCCAACCGCGAGCACTGGGAGAACATCGACGACGACATCTCGGCGGCGGCGGTTAGCTACGACTGGAGCGACGAGAATTTTCACGTCCGTTGGGGCAAGAAGTGGACGCCGGTGCTGCTCGAAACCTACGGCTACCAGGAAACCCCCGAAGCGATCGCTGCCCGCACGGAAGCCTGGCTGATGGAGAACACGCCGGTGAAGATGCAGCAGAAGATGGCGCTCGACGCGCACGGCAATTCGCAGAACTGAGTTTGGGAGGACTGAGATGGTCAAAGTGCTGCCCACATCGCGCGAAACGCCCAGCCACACGCGCGTCGGCGATGCGTCGCGCGTCCTGAAGCGGTTCTACGTCGCCGAGCGCCAGCTCATGCGCACGCTGGCGGCGTGGTTCGTCCAGACCAGCCAGTGGGACCTCAAGCGCCAGTTGGCGCAAGACACGTGGGAGACGGCGCAACGCGCCGACGCGCTGCGCACGCGCGTGCTGGAGCTGCGCTACCCGCGCCGCGACGTGGATCGCAAGTACGACCCCGATATGCTGGCCTTCATGGCCGAGGTCGCCAAGGCCGGCGACCCCCGCGAGTTCGTCGCCGGCGTCTATGACGTGGCGCTCCCGGCGCTGCGCGACGCCTACCGCGCGTACCTGGAGCGCACCGACCCGCTCGACGACGCGCCGACGGCGTACCGGCTCCGGCACATCATCGCGGACGTGGCGGCGCAGATCGACCGGATGCGGGCGCTGTGCGCGGAGGTCTTTGCGGGCGCGCCGGAGGCGCTGGAAGCCTGGCGCGGTTACCTCCGGCAGTATCTGGACAGCATCGGCGGGATGGACGGCTTCGGCGCAAAGGCCGCGCCGCCCACCGGCCACGTGTGCGCCGGCCGCCCGGATTACGAGGCGCCGCGCCGGACGGTGCGCGACGCGCGCTGGCGGCCCGCGCTCTTCCACCTGCCGCACGAGAACAAATATGACACGGAGGGCCAGCGCGCCTGGAAGCGCCTGGAGGCGCTCGACAAGCGCGTGGCGATGCAGGTGTGGTCGGCCATCAGCCACTTCAACGAGATTTGGGCCGCCGAAGCGCCGGCCTCGGCGATGTGGGACCTCGATGACCAGCCGTGGGAGTTCTACATGGACCTGGCGCGCTGGGCCTGGGACGAGACGCGCCACAGCACGATGGGCTATCGCGTGATGCAGGGCTGGGGCTGGGACGTGCCCGACCTCGTGCCCTGGGGCAACGCGACCTACAACGCGCTTGGCCCGATGCCGCCGATCCAGCGCCTGGCGCTGCTCTACTTCTATGAAGAGGGGCTGCTGCGCGCCGGCACCAAGCAGGTCGAACTGCGGATTCTGGAATCGGCGCAGGACGGCGCCAGCGCGCAGGACATGGATTACGACTGGGCCGACGAGGCGATTCACGTGAGCTTCGGCTACAAGTGGCTCAAGCACCTGCTGGGCGACGACAAGGCCGGCCGCGAGGAGCTTCAGCGCCTGACCGACGAGGCGCGCGCGATCATGGCGCGGTTTGTCACCGAGCACAAGGACGACCCCGAAGCCCGGCTCGCGCCCTACTTCGAGCGGCTCTACGATGTTGTGGCCGAAATGGTGTACGATATTCCTGATGACGGGCTGGAGATCAACTGGGCGCCGGTCGTCGCGGACGAGGAAGTGCTGGAGGAACTCTAGCGCCGGTGTACACCATCACGCTGAAGCAGTCCGGCGAGCAGTTCGAGGCCGAAGCGGGCGAGACGATCATGGAGGCCGCCGAACGGGCGGGTATCTTCATCACGCATAGCTGCCTGAGCGGCATCTGCCGCGCGTGCATGACGCGCGTCCTCAGCGGAACCGTGGAGCACGATCCCGACTACGCCGACGAACTGAGCATCGACGACTTCGAGGTCGCGGAGGGCTACCGGCTGCTGTGCAGCGCCTACGCCCGCTCCGACGTGGCGCTTGATCGCTAGCCGCGACACATGAACGCCGGTCGCCCTCTCCGGGATGGCCGGTGCGGCGGAGAACGCGAATGCAGAAGCAGATCCCGTGCAGTTCGTGGTTCTGCTTCTTCTTCCCAGGCGAGACGAAAGGGGCGGGCGGCCAGCCGCTCCCTTGCCCGCTGCCGCGCGGCATGGCATACTTGACCCCATGCGAACACCTGTTCCCGTGCGCGCGCGATGAGCATCCAGAACGCGCTTGACCGCCTGTGGGGCGACCCCGGCTTCATGCGCAACGTCGTCGCGTGGGAGCGGCGGCCCGCGCGCCCGGCGCGCTACGCCGACTTCCCGGCGGCGCTCGACGATGCGCTGGCGGGCGCGCTGCGGGCGCTGAACATCGCGCCGCTGTACACGCACCAGGCCGCCGCTGTCGAGGCGGCGCTGCGCGGCGAGAACGTGGTGGTGGTCACGGGCACAGCTTCGGGCAAGACGCTGTGCTACAACCTGCCCGTGCTCCAGGCGTGCCGGCGCGACCCGGAAGCGCGCGCGCTCTACCTCTTCCCGACCAAGGCGCTGGCGCAGGACCAGGCCGCCGCGCTTGGCGCGCTGGTGAAGGCGTTGGGCGGGGACGTGCCGGTTAGCACCTACGACGGCGACACGCCCGCGCGGCTGCGGTCGAACATCCGCAAGGCCAGCGGCGTGATCCTCAGCAACCCCGACATGCTGCACCAGGGTATCCTGCCGCACCACACGCGCTGGGCGGCGTTCTTCGCCAACCTGCGCTACGTCGTGATCGACGAGATGCACACCTACCGGGGCGTGTTCGGCAGCCACATGGCGAACGTGCTGCGCCGGCTGCGGCGCGTCTGCCGCTTCTACGGGAGCGCGCCGCGCTTCGTGTGCACGTCCGCGACCATCGCCAACCCGCGCGAGCTGGCCGAGACGCTGCTCGAAGCGCCGGTGACGGTGGTCGATGACGACGGTGCGCCGCAGGGCGAGAAGCACGTCATCATCTACAACCCGCCCGTCATCGACGAGGCGCTCGGCGTCCGCGTCAGCCACATGCGCGAGGCGGAGCGGCTGGCCGGCGAGTTCCTCAGCGAGAACGTGCAGACGGTGGTGTTCGCGCGCGCGCGCCTCACCGCCGAGGTGATGCTCGGCTACCTGCGCGACCGCGTGGCCGGGGCGCGCGGCGACCCGACGGCGGTGCGGGGGTATCGCGGCGGGTACCTGCCCAACGAGCGCCGCGCCATCGAGGCCGGGCTGCGCGACGGGACGGTGCGCGGCGTGGTGGCGACCAACGCGCTCGAACTGGGCGTGGACATCGGGCAGCTCAACGCGGCGGTGATCGCCGGGTATCCGGGCACCATCGCGAGCACGTGGCAGCAGGCGGGGCGGGCCGGCCGGCGCACGGGGGGTGAGCGCGGCTATCCTGGTGTGCTCGGCCAACGCGCTCGACCAGTACATCGCGCAGCACCCGCGCTACCTCTTCGAGCGCTCGCCGGAGCACGGCCTCATCAACCCCGACAACCTGGTGATCCTGGTCAACCACCTGCGCTGCGCCGCCTACGAGCTGCCGTTCGCGCGCGGCGAGGCGTTCGGCGCGCTGGGGGACGTGACCGCCCTGCTGGAGGCGATGGCGGCGGAGGGGGAGCTGCACACGACGGGCGATACGTTCCGCTGGATCGACAGCGCGTACCCAGCGGACGGCGTGAGCCTGCGCACCGGGACGGGGCAGAACATCGTGATCCAGGATGTCACGCTGGAGGAGCCGCGCGTGATCGGCCAGATCGACCGGGAGACCGCGCCGCTCCTGGTCTACGAGGGGGCGGTGTACCTGCACGAAGGGGAGTCGTACCTGATCGAGGCGCTGGACTGGGCGAACGGGCTGGCGCGGGCGCGCCGCGCGGCGGTCGATTACTACACGCGCGCGCGGTCCGCGACCGATGTGGCCGTCCTGGAGGCGTATGACAGCGCGGTGGCGGGCGACACGGTCAAGGCGCACGGCGCGGTGCGCGTGACGTGGAAGGCGACCACCTACCGCGTCATCCGGCGCTACACGCACGAGACACTGGGCCAGGGGCAGATCGACCTGCCGGAGCAGCAGTTCGAGACGACGGCCTACTGGCTCTACCTCACGCCCGACCTGACGGCGCAGTTGGTGGAAGCGGGCGTGATCTTACAGCCGAACGACTACGGCCCCAACTGGCCGCAGCAGCGCGACGCCGCCCGCGCCCGCGACGGCTACCGCTGCCAGCGGTGCGGCCTCTCAGAGGCGGAGGCGGGCCGGCAGCACGACGTGCACCACCTGCGGCCCTTCCGCGAGTTCGGCTATGTGCGCGACGTGAACGCGCACTACAAGGAGGCGAACCGGCTCGACAACCTGACGACACTGTGCCGGAGTTGCCACCGCGCGGTCGAGGATGCGCAGCGCACGCGCTCCGCGCTGAGCGGGCTGGGGAACGTGCTGCGCAACCTGAGCACGCTGCACCTGATGTGCGCGCCCGAAGACCTGGGCGTGGTGATCGAGCAGCGTGCGACGTACACGAAAGCGCCGACGGTCACGATCTACGACAACGTGCCGGGCGGGTTGGGCTTCAGCGAGAGGCTGTACGCGCTCCATGAGGGCCTGCTCGCCGACGCGCTCGACATGGTGCGCGCGTGCCCCTGCGCGGAGGGCTGCCCGGCCTGCGTCGGGCCGCCGGGCGAGGTCGGCGCGGAGACGAAGCAACTCACGGAGACGCTGCTGGTGGCGATGGTGGGGGGAGAGGGATAGAGTCCCAGAACCAGGAGGTGTGATATGTCACTACACAACAAACCATTAAGCGCTGTGGAAGAAGCTGATCTTCAAGCTCTTGTTGATAGCTTATATGCTGAGCGGAAGACAATCGAATATAAAGTGGTGCTCCCTGGAAACTCGGCTGATGACAAGAGAGAATTCTTGGCTGATGTGTCGTCCTTCGCCAATGCCGCCGGTGGGGATCTGGTCTTTGGTATGGAAGCAAAGGACGGTGTTCCAACCAACCCAGCGGGGCTACACGGTATCGACAACATCGATCCTGAGAAGCTACGTCTCGAAAACCTGATGCGTGACTGCATTGAGCCTCGGATTTTTGGGGTGAGATCGAGGCTATCCCACTCAAGAACAAGCGAGTAGTCATTATAATTCGTGTCCCAAAAAGTTGGAACTCGCCTCACGTTGTGAAGTTTCAGAAACATTGGCGCTTCTATTCGCGCAACTCCGCCGGGAAGTACCCGCTGGACGTGTCAGAGTTACGAACGCTTTTTGAGCTTTCAGTGACCGCTGTCGAACGGATCAGGAATTTCCGAGCTGAACGTCTTGGGAGAATCATTGCTGAAGAAACGCCAGTGCCTCTGAAAGAAGGGGCCAGAATTGTCTTGCACATCGTACCTTTTGGTGCATTTGATCCGACGACCAAAGTTGATTTCTCTGTTCTTCAACAGAACGCATCATTGCGATTAAGAAAGCCGATTCTGGGGCGCGGTGAGAATGAGAGATACAACTTCGACGGTCTTGTAATCTATGATCGGCTCGCCCAGTTGCCGTCCCCTCACACATATCTACAGGTGTTTCGCAACGGGATCATTGAAGCTGTGGAAGCTTACCTTCTCAATATAAGCGAGCAGAAACAGATCCTAAGCGTCAAGGGGTATGATTTTGAGGAAATGCTAATTGAAGCGTTGGATCGTTTTCTCTCGCTTCAGAGCCTCGTTGGAGTCGAGCCACCTCTATTTGTTATGCTTACTTTGCTTCGGGTATCTGGATATGTCATGTACGTCCGAGATAGGTTTCACTTTCAGAGCTTAGAATATACCCATCCAATTGACAGAGATGTTCTCCTGATTCCTGAATTGACGGTTGAGAGCTTCGAGCTTGAGGCTGCCGACTTCATGCGTCCGGCGTTTGATGCGGTCTGGAATGCATCTGGGTGGCCGCGCTCAATGAACTATGACGAGAAGGGCAAGTGGGAGGACCTCAGCATTAGTGTCTGAAAGGTTGGGTTATACCCGGTGCGCGGGCGGCGGCTACCCGGCAGGCAATCGGCCAGGACCCGCCGGGACTGTATCTTGCTTCTATAGTATCATCCAGGCGCGCTATGCGGCGCTGTGCAATCGTCAACCTGGTGAGCGCGAAAGGTTCAGTTTTATGAGACGGCTACTGTATGCAATCATGGCGCTGTGCCTGCTCGTGCCCGGCCTTGTGGGCGCGAGCCTGGCCGGCGCGCAGGTCACCGAGCCGCCGCTGTACATGTCGCTGGACGGGGACATCTGGTCATGGAACGGCGCGGCGCTGACCCAGCTCACGACGTGGGGCTACAACGAGCGCCCGGTCATTGCGCCGACCGGGCGGTACTTCGCCTACAACTCGGTGGCGCGCTTCGTGGTCGAGTCGGGGCGGTTCGTCGCCGGCGACCAGCCGAGCAACATCTGGGTGGGCGACACGCTCACCGGCGACTTCTTCCGCGCCGCCGACCAGCCTCTCGGCGCGGGGTTCGGTCCCGGCGGCGAGCTGAGCGGCATCCTGCGCTCGACGCCGGCGTGGGCGCCTGACGCCAGCCGGCTTGTGTGGAGCGAGGTGGCGCTGCCGGGCTACACGTATCGCATCGCCGGCTACGACTTCACGACGGATACCTACAGCGTCATCGTGCCGTCGCTGCCGCAGCGATTCGCCGACGGCGGCGCGGTCGCGCTCGACGTGTGGTGGGGCGGGCCGGGCATCGCGACGCAGATCTTTCGCTACACGGAGGCCGGGCCGCGCAACGAGGTGTGGATTTACAGCAGCAGCGGCGCGCTGGTCGCCGCGTTCGAGCTGGGCAACGTCAGCGCCTCGGTGTTCGGCTGGGTGCGTTACGCGAGCCGGGACCACGTCGGCGTGCTGCTCTACGACAGCGGGCAGGTCGGCCTGGTGGACCCGTATACCGGCGCGTTCCAGGTTGCGGGCGGCTGGCCGGAGCTTGCCGCCGGGAGCCTGAGCGCGGCCTACGTCGCGCCGGCGTTGACCGGCGCGGGCGGCGAAGGCGCGCAATTTCCCTGGTATGGCGTCTACGCCGACGGCGTGCAGGCGCAGGCGCTCGGCGTGGACTACGCGCCCGCCTTCCAGCACAAGATTGCGCTTGCGCCGGGGACGCCCGGCGTCGCCTACATCGATGACGGCGCGCTGGGCGGGGTCTACATCTGGCGCAACGGGCAGGCGGTGTTGATCCCCGGCACGCAGGGCAGGACGAGCGCCTTTGAGTCTGGCCTTGCGTGGGGCTACACAGCGTGGCGCATCCGGGGCGACGCGGGTGGGGCGCCGGCCTGCCCCGGCGCGCCGCCGTCGCGGCTGACGGCCGGCGGTCGCGGGCGGGTGGTGCCCGGCACGCTGCCGAACCGCCTCCGTGTCGCGCCCACGACGACCAGCCGCATCCTGGCGCGCATCCCGGACGGTGGCGTCTTCGATGTCGTCAGCGGCCCGACGTGCGCCGAGGGGTTTGCATGGTGGCTGGTCGCCTACCAGGGCGTGACCGGCTGGACCGCCGAGGGCGAGGCCGGCGTCTACTGGCTGGAGCCGGCGCCGTAGCCTTGTCGGCTCAGGTCAAACCGAAGCCGCAGGCTGAACAGGGCCTGCGGCTTCTGTGTTTTTGAGAAAATCAAGACAATTGGGCGGCTGTGGAGCGGTATACTATTTAACATTCGGGGCGCAAACG
This sequence comes from Anaerolineae bacterium, assembly GCA_027494055.1. GTDB lineage: Bacteria > Chloroflexota > Anaerolineae > Aggregatilineales > JAFGMM01 > JAOSJO01. The sequence continues at coordinate 325,127 of JAOSJO010000001.1, forward strand.
AATGGGGCGACACGATGGCGCGACAGTCCGTCGACCTGGTGATCCACAATGCAGGGCAGCTCTGCACCCTGCCGGCCCATGACGGTGGCCCGCAGCGTGGGCGCGCGCTCGGCGACCTGGGGCTGATCGCGGGCGGCGCGGTCGCCGTGCACGAGGGGCGGATCGTCGCCGTCGGGCCGGGCGCGGACGTGCGCGCCGCCTACCGGGGCGCGACCGAGATCGACGCGCAGGGCCGGCTGGTGACGCCCGGCCTCGTCGATCCGCACACGCACCTGATCTGGGCCGGCGACCGCGCCGACGAGTTCGAACGGCGCGTGGCCGGCGCGACGTACCAGGAGATCATGGCGGCGGGCGGCGGCATCAACCGCACGGTGCGCGCCACGCGCCAGGCGAGCCTTGACGCGCTGGTGCGCGCGGGCCGCGCGCGCCTCGACGTGATGCTGGCGCACGGCACGACCACGGTCGAGGCGAAGACCGGCTACGGCCTGGAGACGGAAACCGAGCTGCGCATGTTGGAGGCGCTCGCGTGCCTCGACGCACAGCACGCGGTCGAGGTCGTCCCGACGTTCCTGGGGGCGCACGTGGTCCCGCCGGAGTACGCGGGCCGCGCCGACGCTTATGTGGATCTCGTGACCGGCGCGATGATCCCGGCGGTGCAGGCGTGGCGCGCACGCGCCTGGCCGGATACGCTGTTCTGCGACGTGTTCTGCGAGGTCGGCGCGTTCGACCTTGCGCAGACGCGGCGCATCCTGGAGGCCGCCGCCGAAGCGGGCATGGCGCTCAAGGTGCACGCCGACGAGTTCGAGAACCTGGGCGGCGTGGCGCTGGGCGTGGAACTGGGCGCGGTCTCGGTGGATCACATTGTCGAAACGTCGGAGGCGGAGATCGCGGCGGTGGGGCGGTCCGGCACGGTAGCCGTGGCCCTCCCGCCGACGCCCTTCGGGCTGGCGCAGCCGAAGTACACCCCGGCGCGCAAGTTCCTGGAGGCGGGCGCGGCGCTCGCCATCGCCACCGACTGCAACCCCGGCACGGCCTGGTGCGAGAACATGCAACTGGTCATGGCGCTGGCGACGCGCTATCTCGGCCTGACGCAGGGCCAGGCGCTGGCGGCGTCTACGGTCAACGCGGCGTTCGCGGTTGGCCGGGGGGACCGCGTCGGGAGCCTGGAGGCCGGCAAGCAGGCCGACCTGCTGGTGTGGGCCGTGGACGACTACCGGCAGCTTGGGTATCGCTTTGGCGTCAACCTCGTCGCGCAGGTCGTCAAGCGCGGGCGGGTCGTGTGGGACCGGGCTGCGGAGGCGGGCGGTGGAACGACCTGAAATCCTGGGGCTGCGGCTGACGCAGTGGGGGGTTTCTGGCGCTGGCGGCGATCTTCCTGCCGGCGGGGTGGGCGGTGTTCGCGGCGGCGCTCCGGCTCAGCCGGCGGACGCAGCGCGCCGGCATGGTTGTTGCACTTTCGCTGGTGGCGTTGGTCGGCCTGTTGATGCTCGTGGTGGCGCGCTGAGGACGTCTCGCCTTGCGTCGCGGGATAGGGCGGGGCGCTGCGCCTGATACCGCGTCGTTTGTCCGTCCTGTGGGGGTTTTTGGGAAAATTTCATAATGTGCAAGCCGCGCCGGGTGTAAAATTTGGTAGGGTGTGTGTGCGCCTGTGTCAACCTAGAGGCGTCGCCGCAAATTGTCTATTTGGAGAAGCGTAGCTGGTGGATACTGCTTTCACCCAACCACCCGACTCTGAGTCTGGCCCCGACCGCACCGACCTGGGGACAGGCGGACAGGACGAGACGACCGCGCAGGCGGCGCGCACGCGCCAGCTCGAGACAGAGCTGGGGAAAGCGCGGGCGGAGCTTTACGAGGCGCTGGCGCGGCTCAAGTTCCTGGAACAAACCAACCCGCAGGCGGCGTTTCTCAACAACGTCAGCGAGGGCGTCATCTTCGTCAACGCCGGCGACGAAGTAACCTACGCCAATCCCCACTTCCTGGACATGATCGGCGCCGGGTCGGCAGAGAGGGTGCTGTACAAGGCGCTGCCCTCCGCGCTCTGGGATACGCCCAGGGAGCTTGAGCGGCTCCTGTCCGATCTCCACGCCGGGCGCTACATCCGCGAGCGCGAATGCACGCTGCGCAACTTCCGTGGCGAGCCTCTGGTCGTGCTGTGTAATGCAACGCCAGTGCAGGATAGGGCCGGGGCGTACCTGGGTGGCGCGATTGTGCTGCGCGATATTACGGCCAAGCGCGCGCTTGAAATGGAACTGCGCCGCCAGAACGAAGCTTACCTCAAGCTCGTGGACAAGCTACAGCTCAGCCTGAGCGCGCTGCGCAACACGCAGAGCCGGCTGCTGGCGGAAGCGAACCTGTCTTTCGCCAGCCACCTGAGCGCCAACCTGCTGCCCGAACTGAGCGACGCCGTATCGCTGATCGAGGTGCGGTCGTATCTCCTTGAGCACACGCTGAAATCCGACGAAACCTTGCTCGCCAACGTGCGCCAGATTCACGACGCGGTCGAGCGCATCGCGGCGGTGGCCGATAGCCTGCGCAACCTGCCGCGTTTCCGCGAGTCCCCGGACCAGTTCGACCTGCGCGACGTGTTGAGCGAGGTGCTGTCTGACGGGAAGGAGGGCCTGCACCTGGACGACTGCGAGGTCGCGATCGAGTGCCCGGAATCCCCGGCATTGACCGAAGGGCACCGGGCGCAGGTGCAGCAGGCGGTGACCAACATCCTTGTGAACGCCGGCGAGGCAATGGCCCGCCTGCCGTCAGACGCGCCGAAGCGCCTCGATGTGCGGCTGAGCGTGAATGGGAAATACGCCGCCATCAACGTCTGCGACAGCGGCCCAGGGTTTGACCGCCAGGTGATCACGCGGCTTTTCCGTCCTGGAAATACGACAAAGGCCGTCAGCGGTCGGGCGACCGGGTTGGGGCTGGGGTTGTTTGTCGCCCATCAGGTCGCCGAGGCGCACGGCGGGTCGCTGGACGTGCAGAGCGAACCCGGCGCGGGGGCAACCGTCACCCTGCGGTTGCCGCTGCTTCCTCCCCCCCGGCAGAGATAAAGCGCACCCGCAGCACCATCCGCCCCAGGCGCAGCTCGTCGCCGTCGCGGAGTGCGCGCACTTCCTGTGGAAACAGGCGCTGCCCGTTGATATACGTATGGTTTAGGCTCCCCAGGTCGGTGATGGTGACGGTGCTCTCCTGGCGCGCAATCGCCACGTGCAGGCGCGAGACGCCGAGCGCCTCCGCATCGTAGGGGGTGAGGTCAACGTTGGGAACCGCAATGGGGTCGCGGGAGATGCGGCCAATGATGATGTCCCCGCCATCCGAGAGGCCGATCTCGATGGGCGCGCCGTGCTGCGGTATCAACGCCAGGCGCTGGTGCTCGGCGAAGCGGGCGGTGCCCCAGCGGATGTGCGGCGGCATCGCGTCGTAGCGGCCCTGCAACCGGCGCGTATCCGGCGCGTGGGGCAGGATGTGCCCGCAGGCGTAGCAGTAGAACTCGTTGGGGTGGTTGCCTCGCCCGCAATTTGAGCAGGTGACGTGATCGGGCGGCAGGGTCTGTGGCTCCACGCGGCGGTCCTGCCGCGCGGCTTCCTCCACTTCCCACGCGCCAATCATGCTGGCGAGTTCCTGTTGCCGCGAGAGGGTCAGCCCGCCGGCCTTTTTCGCGAGGCTCTCCAGCGCCTCATCGATGTTCATGCCTTGCCGACGAAGCCGGGTGTACTGCGGGAAGAGATCAGCGGGGAGGAGTTGTCGTTCTGGCATCGTTTCCTGGTTGACTTAAGGGCCTGCGATTTTAGTTTACTTCAGAGTGTGCATGAGAGAAAATCACTACGCCCTACGGGCCTGTCTGATTGGGGCAAAGGCGTCACGCCCCGCCAGACAGACCTGGGAGCCAGGCTATCATACCGCACAGTTAGCATCCTGTCTACAAGGCGCCGCGCCCATAATCCAACTGCAATTGTCTTATATATCGAAACGTGATATGATGGCACAAAGACGACCCCCAAAACGACCGACCCCCATGATAAGGCAGGAGACGCCATGGCCGTGCATCCGACCTACCCACAACCGCTGATCCCGCCGCGCCGGCGGACCGTCAGCCCGTGGCTGCTGCGTATCCCCATCCTGGCCTTGTGTACGCTGGCGCTGTTCCTTTTCATGACGACGGCTGGGGTGGCGTTCATCCAGCTTGAGTTCGAGGGGCGCATCTACCCCGGCGTCTCGGCGCTGGGGATGGATCTCGGCGGCCAGACGCCGCAGGAAGCGTTCACCAACCTCTCAATAGCCTTCACCTACCCTGACAACGCGGTGTTCACCTTGCGCGACGGCGACCGATACTGGCAGGTGCGCGCCCGCGACCTGGGCGTCTCGCTCGACGCTGCCGCGACCGCCGAGATGGCTTACCAGATGGGGCGGTCGGGCAACCTGGTGAGCGACCTGTTCACGCAGCTTGAGACGTGGCTGAACGGCGCGCCCGTCGCGCCGCTGGTGCGCTATGACGAGTCGCGCGCGGCGCAGGTGCTCGCGGAGATTGCTGCCGAGATCGACCGCCCGGTGCAGGACGCGGAGGTCCGGCTGCAGGGAATGCGCGCCGTCACCACGCCGAGCGCGGTGGGCCGCGAGGTGCAGGCTGGGCCGGTGCTCGATGTGCTGCGCGAGCACGTCATGAACCTGGACGGCGCGGAGGTGCCGTTGATCGTTGAAGAGACGCCGCCCGTGGTCTGGGAGGCCGCCGATGTGGCCGCCGAGATCAACGCGCTGCTCTCCGCGCCGCTGACGCTCTACATCGCCAACCCGCGCGAAGGCGACCCGCAGGAGCCGTGGGTGGCCTCGCCGGAGGCGCTCGCGCAGATGCTGGTGATCGACGAAGTGTCCAACGCCGACGGCAAGACGGCGCACTATGAGGCGCACCTGAACACCGACGCGCTGCGCGCCTACCTGGAGGAGCTTGCGCCGCAGTTGGCGGTGCGCCCGCAGGATGCGCGGTTCGTGTTCGACGATGAGACCGGCGCGCTTGAGCCGCTGTCGGAGAGCGTGAACGGGCGCGCGTTGAGCATCGAGGGGACGCTGGCGGCCCTGGAAGAGGCGGCGTTCTCGACGAGCCGGCGCGACGTGCCGATGGTGTTCAACGAGATTATCCCCGTCGTCCACACGGAGGCCACAGCCGAGTCCTTGGGCATCCGCGAGTTGGTGGCGCAGGCGACGACGTACTTCTCCGGGTCGTCGGCGGTGCGGCAGGCGAACATCAAGCTGGCGGCGAGTCGCTTCCACGGCCTGGTGATCGCGCCGGGGCAGGAGTTCTCGTTCAACCAGTACCTGGGCGACGTGAGCGCCGAGAGCGGCTACGAGGAGGGCCTGATTATCTTCGACGGACGCACCGTGCGCGGCGTCGGCGGCGGCGTGTGCCAGGTGAGCACCACCGCCTTCCAGGCGGCGTTCTACGCCGGTTTCCCGATCACCGAGCGGTACCCGCACGGCTACCGCGTCGGCTACTACGAGACCGGCGAAGGCGCGGGCATGGACGCGACGGTCTACGAGCCGATTGTGGACCTGAAGTTCGTCAACGACACGCCGTACTACCTGCTGATCGAGACCTACTTCAACGCCAACAACGCCACGCTCACGTACAAGTTCTACAGCACCAGCATGAACCGGCAGGTGGTCAAAGAGGGCCGTTCATCAGCAGCATCGTGCCGCACGGCCCGACCAAGTACGAGGTCAACTCGGAACTCGCGCCGGGCCAGCGCCGCCAGGTCGATTACGCGGTCGATGGCGCGGATGTCACGGTGCGCCGGGTCGTCTACCAGGACGGCGAAATCCTCCGCAATGACACGTTCCTGAGCCACTACCTGCCCTGGCAGGCGGTGATTCAGGTCGCGCCCGGCGAGCTGCCCGGCGGGCAGGCGCCGGAATCGCCCCCGGCGGGCCAGTAGCCGCTGGCAGCGTAGACAGTCCATTCAGGCCTGGCTTCCAATGCCTCGTTGCGCTTCCGCTGGATGCCGGGCCTTGCGCATCTTCTGCATGCGTGTTCTTCCTTTGCAGCTTCCCGAAAGCTCTAAGCTTTCGGGAAGCTCCCAACGTTCCTCTTCCACTTTGGAAGGTTGGGCATGGAGGTCAGGCAGGGCGACCCGCCGGGTCGCCCCTACCACCACGCACTTTCATCCCTTTGATGTGCCACCGCCAGGGCATGGGGAACTCCGCCAAAAACAGCATCCGCCTGCAGCACCCCGCGCCAGGGACAGCGCCCGAAAGAAGCGGCGCGCCGCCTTTGTGATTCGTCGTGCTGTCTGGTTATCAGACCCATAGCGCCACCCTGGCGGTATTGGTAACACCTGCTTGTCACGCCGCTGAATGGGTGCTATGATGTGGAGAAATAGGGCCTTTTTACCTCATATCGCGCCCTGACTTCACGCCCGCACGGTTCGACTCAGGAGGTCAACATGTATGGCACAGTGGCCCGGATGCGCGTCAAGCCCGGCATGGAAGACGCGGTGATGCGGCTGGCGGAAATGGAAGACGCGGTGGGCATTCCGGGCATGATCGCGCAGTATGTCTATCGCATGGACGCGGACCCAAACGTCTACTACCTCGCGGTCGTCTTCGAGAGCAAGGCGGCCTACTTCGCCAACGCGGAAAGCCCGGAACAACACGCGCGGTACCTGGACATGCTCGCCCTGCTGGAAGGCGAGCCGGAATGGAACGACGGCGAAATTGTCTACCCGCGCGCGTAGACGCTGGCCCTGGAGGCCAGAGGAGTTGAGCCATGAACGCAGTGGACGTGCTCAAGTACGGCCATCAGACCGTGCTCCAGACCCTCGACCGGGTGCCGGTGTCCGCCTGGGAGGCCGGCGGGGTCTGTGGCGTGTGGTCGGTGAAGGAGATCATCGCCCACCTTGCCTCGTATGAACACCTGCTCATCGACGTTCTCAACGGCCTTCTGGGCGGCGGCCCCACGCCCTGCCTGGATGGCTATCTCGAAGTGAGTGCGGCGTTCAACGACCTTGAGGTCGAGAAGCGCAAGGGCAAGACGGTTGACGAGACGCTGGAGGAGTACAACGCGGCGCAGGCGCAGACGATGGCGCTGATCGCGCAGGTGCCCGTGGAGGCGCGCCGTCAGCCGGGGACGCTCCCCTGGTACGGCACGGAATACGCGCTGGAAGATTTCATCGTCTACCAGTATTACGGGCACAAGCGCGAGCACTGCGCCCAGATCGACGTGTACCGCGACCGGCTGGCGGGCTAGGCGCCCTCACTCGCCCGGCGGCGTGTCGAGGCGGCGGTAGCGCAGCGTGGGCGCAACCTTCGGTTCGAGCAGCCCCTCGGCGCGCAACTGGTCCATCACGCTGGCGGCCTGCTTCTCGGTGAGGCCCAGGACCTCGCACAGCGGCCCGGCGCTCAACCACCCCAGATAGGCGGCCAGCGCCCGCGCGCGCGGCAGGATGGTCTCCATGGTCTGCGCCGCCTCCATGAGCGGCGGGGGCTGCGCCTCGCCGACCTCCATCGCGATGAACGGCTCCGGGCTGGGCGGCAGGCCGGGGCTGGTTGCCGCCTCTGCGGGCGGCGCGCTGCGCTGCGCCTCGCGCTGTTGCCCGGCGCGGACCCAATAGGCAACGATGGCCGCGACCTCTTCCGCCGGCGCGACGCACAACTCCAGCGGCGTGGCGTCCTCACCCTTGAGATACAGCGCATCGACGAAGCGCATGGGCAGGCCCTGGAGCGGCAGCCCCTTGAGTTCGGCGGCAGCGCCGCGCAGGACCAACTGCGCACCAAAACTGTCGCGGACCTCCGCGGGGAGCAGGTCGGCGTTTTCCGTGACGCCAATCAGGTGAATGCCGACGCGCGGCCCCTGCTTCACCAGCCGGGCGAGCGGCTCGCCGCTCACGCCATCGAGGAGGCAATCGAGCAGCACAACCCGGCGCGGCAGCGGCGTTTCGTCGCTGTTGTCGGCCTGGCTGTTGTAGGCGTCCAGGTCGGCGGCGCGCTTCTGTTCGAACAGGCCCTCGCGCTGTTCCAGCTCTGCGTCGGTCTCCTCAAGCATCTTGCGCGCGTCTTCCGCGCTGCCGAGAGCCGGCCCGGTGAGATGCAGCGCGCTGGCGAACGCGCGGAAGTGTTGCGGCTCCTTGCTGGCAAGGGTGAGGCGCAGTTCGGCGGGGGTGTTGAACAGCATCAGGGTGGCGAGTGAGGTGTGGAGAAAATGCACCCTGGCCGCCGAACCGCCGAGCACGAGCAGGTGCGCGAGCGCCACAAGGTCGTCCACGACCACAGACTGTATCAGGTCCAGGCCAAACACTAGGGAGGTGCGCGGCGCAGCCTGCTGGAAGCCGGGCTGCATCAGCAGGCTGCGCAGCACGAGCGGGCGGTGCTTGGCGTTGCGCACCAGCACGCCGAACGCGCCCGGCGCGCCCTCAACGTTCACGATCACATCGATGACCTCGGCCTCAAGCGCCACGCCGACCTGCGACAGCGCGGCCTTCACGTCTTCCGGCGTGACCTGCCGCCGGTTGCCGAGCCGCCCGGTGTGGCCCGGCTGCACGACGAGCAGCGTGTGTGACGGCAGGCGCACGTGGCCGATCACGCGCACTGGCGCCTTGATCTCGCCCAGGACCTTTTCGAGGGTCTTGGCCTGGGCGTTTACAAAGTCGTCGTCATACGGGAGCGGGGGCAGCGGGCCGAGGACTTCCGCCATGGCGGGCGTCATCCAGCCGGAGTCGTCCATACGTGCGAGAAGCTGGGGCATGTTTGAGTCCCCCTGGGCAATCGAACCGATGCGGGTCAACGTTCCGCCCCCTAATTATGGAACTTTCGGGGCAGGTGGCAAATTCTGGCGCGTGCGCCCGCCCGCGTCGCGAGAGGAATTTTGATCTTTTCGGTCCGTAACACCTGTCAGGAGTGGGCCGCCGGGCTATAATGAGGCGCTACACTGGGGGATAACACCATGCAGACATTCCACGAACACGCACTGGAAGGACAACACATCGTGATTTCGGGCGGCCTGGGCGCGCTTGGCCTGGCCGTGGTGAAGGGCCTCGTCGATCACGGCGCGCGGATGACGATCAACGACCTCCTCGAAGAGCGCGACGCCTACGAACGTCTGGCCGCCGCCGGCGTCCGCCGCGACCGGGTCGCGTACCTCAAGGGCGACATGACCGACGAGGGGAGGTCGCCGCGTTCATCGCCCACGCCCGCGACCGGTTTGGCCCGGTGCACACGGCGCTGTGCCACGTGGGGATGGTGCTCTCCGCGCCCTTGATCGAGGTGACGGGCGAAGCCTGGGACCGCGTCATGGCCGTCAACGTCAAGACCGCCTTCCTGCTGGCGAAAACGGCGGCGAACGCCATGATCGCGGATCAGGTCGCCGGGCACCTGCTGTTCACGATCTCGTGGGTGGCGGAGACGCCCTGGCCCGACATCGGCGCTTACAACACCAGCAAAGCCGCCATGCGGCAGTTGATGCGGTCGTTCGCGCGCGAGCTTGCCGCCAGGCGCATCAGGGCGAACGCCATCGCGCCGGGCATCGCCGAGGTGGGGATGGCAAAACGCCAGTGGGACACCGAGCCAGACTACCGGGCGCGCGTCTCCAGAGCGATTCCGCTGGGCTACATGCAGCCCCCGGCGTCGATTGTCGATGCGTTCCTGTTCATGTGCAGCGCGGCGGCCAGCTACATGACGGGTTCGGTGCTGCTGGTCGATGGGGGGTGCAGCCTCTACCCGATGGATTGACCCCCGCCGGCTGCGGCCGGCAGGGCGAAGCCGAAGGTGCTCCCGCGCCGACGGCGCTCTCGGCCCAGACGCGCCCGCCGTGCAACTCTACCGCCTGGCGCACGATAGCCAGCCCCAGGCCGCGCCCGCCCGTCGCGCGGTTGCGCGAGCGGTCTGCCCGGTAGAAGCGCTCCCAGATGTGCGGCAGGTCGCCCTCCGGGATGCCCTCACCGGTATCGCGCACCGTGACCTGCCACTCCCCATCCTGGCGCGCGGTTTGCACCACGATGCGCCCACCCTCCGGCGTGTGGCGCAGGGCGTTGCTCAGCAGGTTGGACAGCGCCCGCCCGATGCGCGCCTCGTCCACCGCGAGGATGGGGGCGTCGTCGCACAGGTGGACTTCCAGCGCGACGGCGCTGGCCGCCGCCTGGCTGGCGAACCGGTCGCTGATCTCCCGCACCAGCTCGTTCATCGGGACCGGCGTGCGTTCGAAACCCGGCGCGCCGGCCTCGGCGTCGGCCAGGTAGGCGAGGTCCGACGTGAGCGCCTGGAGTTCGGCCACCTCGCGCCGGAGCTGCACCGCCGCCTCTTCGGGCGTCTGCATGCCGTCCGCCATCGCCTGAATCTCCAGCCCGATCAGGCTCAGGGGCGTGTTCAGCTCGTGCGCGATGTCGTCCACGAGGCGGCTGCGCAACATCCGCTGCGTCGAAATCTCCTCCGCCATCCGGTTGAAGGCCGCCGTCATCTGTCCCAACTCGTCGCGCGAGCGCACCGGTACGCGCTGGCTCAAATCGCCCCCGGCGATCTCCTCCGCGGCGGTGGTTAAATCGTGGACCGGGCGCGTGATCTGCCCGGCGATCACCACGCCAAGCACCAGCGCCGCCGCGCCGGCCACGCCGGCGCTCAACAGCAGCGACATGCTCACCCCGTCGAGGAAGGCCCGCTGCTGCGCGTCGTAAAGACCCAGTTCCGCGCCGACGAGCACCGTCCCGACGCGGTTGCCGGCGATCTCGACCGGCGCGCCGGCATCCAGCGCGCCGGCATCCAGCGTCTCGCCGATCAACTCCCCGTCGGTGTCGATCACGACCGCGCCGCCGGCGTCCGCCACGAGCAGGCGCTCCCCGCCGAAGAGCAGCCCCTCCAGCAGCCAGTTCGAGCCTTCGACGGTCAACTGTGGCGGGCTGACGACCTCGACGTTCGCGCCGACCCGCTGGACGCGCATGGTGTTCAGGAAGGCGCGTATCTGCTCCGGCAGCGACTCAAGGTAGATTACCGCAGCCTCCGCCTCGACCTCCCCGGTGCGCACGGCGCGCTCGATGGCTTCCTCTTCCGCGCCGATGATGGCCTGCACAATCGAGTCAAGGTCCTCGCCCTCGGCGGCGGCGAGGTCGTTCAGCGACCAGCCGGACTGCACGTTGCTGGTCGCCTCACCGCCTGCACCCTGGAGGCCGGCGGCTTCCAGCGCCAGCCGAGACCAGTCGTTCGCCGGCGCGTTCTGCGCCCAGTTGAAGCTGATTCCGCCCCGGCCCATCCCGCGCCCGCGCCCCATCATGTCTTGCATCATGTTCTGCATCACGTTCTGCATCAGGCGCTCGGTCCCCGACAGGTACGCATTGGGGAAGAGGAAGAACTGCACCCCTGTGGCCTCCGCCTGGGGGCGCGCCAGGCGTTGCTCGCTCACCGCCTGCCAGTCGCCCCAGTAGAGGTACTCGGCGGCGAGCAACGGCGCGATAGCCTGGGCGTGCGCGCTCCCGGCCTCGGAGATCAACAGGTCGAAGCGCTGGGCGGTTGTGGCGCGCGCCAGGATGCCCGTCAGCCCTACCGCAATCACGACGGTGAGGACAAACCCCAAAGCGAGTTTCCAACGCAGGCTAATTGTCATCGTCACCCTCCACCAACCCTCGACCGCCGGCCACGGATCACCCCTCGAATTTGTAGCCGACGCCGTACACGGTCTGAATGTAGCGGGGGTTGGACGCATCCGCCTCGATCCGTTGCCGCAGGCGGCGGATCTGTACGTCAACCGCGCGGTCAAACCCTTCGAACGTCGCACCCATCGCGTCGTTGACCAGTTGCTCGCGCGTGAGCGCCCGGCCGCCGTTGAGCATGAGCGTCTCCAGCAGGGCGAACTGCGTCGGCGTCAGCGCGATTTCCTCATCGCGCACCGTGCAGGTGTGCGCCTCCAGGTCCAGGCAGATGTCGCCCGCGCGCAAGACCTGCGGCGCACGCACCTGGCCCATCGCGCGCCGGAGCGTGGCGCGCACCCGCGCCACCAGCTCGTCAGGGCTGAAGGGTTTGGTCACATAGTCGTCTGCGCCCGACTCCAGCCCGGCGATGCGCTCGCTCTCGCGGCCCCGCGCGGTGAGCATGATGATCGGCACGTCCGACTCCGCGCGCAGCGCCCGGCACACGTCCATGCCGTCCATGCCGGGGAGCATCAGGTCGAGCACGATCAGGTCAGGCCGCTCGCGGCGCGCCATGTGCAGCCCGGTCGGCCCGTCGTAGGCGACGAGCGCATTATAGCCCGCCTTCTCCAGGTAGGCGCGCACCCAATGCGCAATGCGCCGCTCGTCTTCGATGACCAGTACCGTCTGCGTGCTCATGATCGGTTCCCCTACGCCTATTATAGGGGGATAACGCGCAAGGCGCGCCCTGTCAAGTCCTGGTTCTGTGACCTCTTTCCCAACCACTCAGAGCGCCTTCGGTGTTACAATACAGGGGGTTTGTCTTGAGTTTTGGCGTTTTCATGACGATCTGCCCGGTTTGCGGCCACAAGAATACCGTCGGCGAGTTCTTCTGCGCGGCGTGCGGAAGGTCCATCGTATCGACAATCGAAGCCCCCTATCACGCGCAAGACACCGACTCGCTCATCTGCCCGGCGTGCTACACGCACAACCGCCCTGGCAGCCCCGCCTGCTCGCACTGCGGCAGCCCGCTTGCTGACGAAAGCCCCGCGCCGCGCGCCCCCGCCAGCGACTCCCCCGAAGCGGTGCGCTGCGCGCCCCAGGCGCAATCGCCGGGCAGCACGCAGGTGTTTGGGCAGGAAGAACCCGCGCTTTATGTCCAGGGCCTCGCCGCGCCCGTCGCGCTCTCGAAAGCCGGGGAGACGCTCTTGGGGCGCAGGGACCCCAGCACGACCACCCTGCCAACGGTCGATCTGAACGCCTGCGGAGGGTACGAGCTGGGCGTCTCGCGCAAGCACGCGACCATCTCCTATGAGAGCGGCGGGTTCTTCCTGCGCGACCTCGGCAGCACGAACGGCACGTTTCTCAACGGCAGGCCCCTCCCGGCGCACCTCTCTTTCGTGCTCAGCAGCGGCGACGAAATCCGCCTGGCGAACCTGATCTGTCACGTTTACTTTTAGCGCTAACCGCATACGACACAGATAGACAGCACACCGGAGCGGCGCGCGCCGCTCCGGCGTAATCCAGTAACCTTACTGCATCACCTAATAGCTGCGATGCCGGGGCATGGTCCCGCGCCGGCCCTCGCCCGGCTGGCGGTTGCGCCACATCGGCGGCGCGGACTCTTCATCGAAGCGCCATTCGAAGAACCCGGCACCCGGCCCCATGTGGAACCCCATCCAGCCCGCGCCTTCCATCACGAACTGCTCTGCCCACGCCTGGGCGCGCGCGCGCATCGCGTCGGCCACGTCTTCGGAGAACAGGCCCTCCTCGACCGCCTGGTCGATCTCGGCTTCCATATCCGCCGCAAGCGCATCGACCACGGCCTCAGGGTCCACGTCGTTGGCTTCGGCCACCTCGGCGATGGTTTGTCCGTCATCCAGCACCTCCAGCAGCGCCTCGACATCGATCCCGATGGCGTCCGCCGCTGCCTCGTACCGGTCCGCCGGGTCCATCATGCCGAATATCATGCCGTGACCGAACGGGCCAAACGCCTCATCGGGGTAAATCTCGATGCGCGGCCCACGGCCCTGACCGAACTCCCAGCGCCCGCCGCGCCCGAAGTCGAAGCGGCGCAGCCCCTCCTGCAGGCGTTCCTCCATCATCCGCCCCATCTGGCCCATCATCGAGCCGAACCGCCCGGCGATACCGGCCATCATGGGGTGCTGCGCTTCCACGAACGCCGCGACCTCTTCGGCAAGGTCTTCGGTCTCCGCCGCGACAATGGCGTCAACGACGGCGTCAGGGTTCACGTCGTTGGCCTCGGCCACCTCAGCGATGGTCTGCCCGTCGCTGAGCGCCTCGACCAGCGCGTCGCGCTCGACGCCGATGGCGTCCGCAGCCACTTCCAGCCAGTCTGCCATCCCGCCGATAGCGATTTCGACCATCGGGCGGGCTTCGATCCGGTCGCTGAACGGTTGGATGTTGAAGCGGAAGCCCATGCCGCGCCCCTGACCAAGCTCAAGGCGCAGCGACCGCCCCGCCCCGATGTCAAGCGAGACGCCCAGGGATTCTTCGACGAAGGACCGGGCGTTGTCGGTGATGCGCGCCGTCTCCGCCGCGACGATGGCGTCAATCACGGCGTCAAGATCCGCGCCGTTCGCTTCGGCGACCTCGGCGATGGTCTGCCCGTCACCGAGCGCCTCCAGGAGCGCGTCGGCCTCGATCCCGATGGCTTCCGCCGCCGCCTCGATCCACGGCTGGTGCCACATCAAGCGCCCCGCCGGCAGGGTCTCAATCGCGCCCCACACGTCGGGAATCGTGATCTCCGGCGTGTCCAGTCCACCAAACCTGAGCCGGACTCCGCCCAGCGCGTCGCCATAAACCAGGTCCAGCGCCATCGCCTCCGCGTTGTTGCGGTAGCGCCGCGCCGCGCTCGCCGGCAGTTCGCCCGCGCAACTCACCTGATGCTCCACGATGGCGTCAACCACGGCGTCGGGGTCCACGTCGTTTGCCTCGGCGACCTCGGCAATCGTCTGGCCGTCGGCCAGCGCCGCGCGCAGCGCGTCCTCCGTGACGCCAATCGCGGCGGCGGCGACGCTGAGCACCGCCACGTCGCAGCGCGGTTCCTCTTCCTGCGCCTGGGCCGCCCCCAACGTGAGGACGGAACTCAACGCCAGGACGACGAGCAGGCCGGTGGTCAAGAGCTTCTTCTGCATGGAATACCTCCCTGAACAGAACTGCAATGATACACATCCTGCGCGCGCTGGCGCGCAGGCTCCGCCCGAAACGGCGGAATTCACGGGCATTGTGACAAAAACCTGTTACAATTTGATGTCAGTTGCATACGATTCTGCGCGTTCCCGGCTGCGAGTATTTGTTGACAGGAGCCGGTAGGAACCGTATACTGCGACATCATGTGTGCTCACGGCAGGAGGCCCCCATGCAGCAAGGCAACGGCAGCTTTCGGTTGATTGTGCGCCGTGGCCCCCAACCCAACCAGGTCTACGAACTGACGAAAGATGTCATGACGCTCGGGCGTGACATCACGAACGATATCGTCATTAACGATCCGGAAGTGTCGCGGCACCACAGCCGCCTGACGCGCACCAGCACAGGGTACACACTCGAAGACCTCGGCTCAACCAATGGCACATTCGTCAACGGGCAGCGCCTTTCGGGCGCGCGGCCGCTCGCCAACGGCGACATGGTGGGTATGGGCGAAACGGTCACGATGGCCTTTGAAGGCGCGTTCATCCCCGCCGGCATGATGGGTGACCAGACGGTGCTCGGCGCGCCGTCGCCGGGCAGCAGCGCGCCGTATCCCGGCGGCTATCCTCCGCCGGGCCAGCAACCGCAGCCGCCGAAGCAGCCGCCTCCGGTGTACGCACAGCCGCAGCCGCAGTACCAGCAACAGCCGTACCCGCAGCAGGCGTATCCACCCCAGCCCTACCAGCAGCCCCAGGCCGGCGCGCCGCCGGAAGCCGGCTATTACCCGCCGGGCTATTACGCCGAAGAGGGCGGGGGCAGCAACAGGCTGCGGTACGTGCTGTTGGGGTGTGGTTTTGTGGTGGTGCTGTGCGTGGTCGCGGCGATTGCTGCGGTCATGATTATCGACTATGGCAACCTGTGGTGCGACGTGCCACTCGGCCCGACCATCGTGCAGCTTGTCGGCGGTACGTGCCCGTAGCGGATTACGTAGGACGCGACGTTCCGGCGGGAAGCGCATCGGCGGCTTCCCGCCTTTTTTTTATTGCCCTTTCGCCCTGAATGCCTGCCACTCTCTCCGGTAACGCCAACAAGGAGGGGTGGTAGGGGCGACCCGGCGGGTCGCCCAGCTTGATGACCTTCTCCCTGAGCCTCCACAAGTGGAAGGGGATACGTCGATCGCTTCCCGAAAGCTTTGAGCTTTCGGGAAGCTGCACAGTATGGCAATCGCCTCGTTGAGAGTTCCTATTATACGTTATTAATAAATTCTATGGTAAGATGAAGGTGTTTGTTCCATATCCTGTGGAGGTGACTGATGCTTAGCGGTCATTGTAATGTCTGTGGTGCGCCGATTTCTCTTCAGCACGGACAGACTACTGTCGTCTGTACACAATGCGGGACCGGCTTCAAAGTTCATTACGGTTCAGAAAGCTGGCACTTGGAGCCGCTCAAACCGCCACCACAGCAAGCCTCGCATCCGCCACAGCCAGTGCCGCAATGGCCCGCCGGTCGTGTGGTTCTGCTGCTTGGAGCCGTGGCGCTTGTCGTCGGCTCAATGCTGCCTTGGGTTACAGCCTCCACGGCTTTCATGTCCGTAAGTAGGAGCGGTGTGCCAGGCGATGGTGTCATCACGCTGATAATTGGTCTTATAGTTGGTTTAGGAGCATTGATTGCCAGAGCCAAGCCCGGCAAACGTCTTGGCCTGGCGTACTCCATATTTGGATTGATCGCGGGGGCTATTGCTCTACTGGACATGACAAACGTGGGCGACGTCGTTGCCAGCGCCAATGAAGACACGCTTATCTATGCCAGTGTGGGTATCGGTTTGTACGTAGTCGCGATTGGTGCGGTGCTGGTGTTTGTCGGTGGCTTAATGCGTTGGCCGGAAGTCAGATAGGGTACGGAAGTCGCGACAGCAGAGGTTAGGGGGCATCTCCTAACGTCCGGCTATCGGCGCGTCTTCCGGCTCTGGTTCGGCCACCTTCTGCCGCCCCATCAGTAGGGCGGGGACCAGCGCGATCAGGCACACCGCCGCGCCGATCAGCATCGCCTCCCGCACGACCTGTACCGTCGATTCGAAGACCACCGTCGTCGCCGCGTTGAAGTCGAAGACGGGGGAGCCGGTCTCCGCCGCCATGAGCGTGGTGAGCCGGCGCAGCGAGAAGGTCGTCATCGCGGCGAGGCTGGCCGTCATGCCCACGAGCCGGATGATGATGACCAGCGCCGAGACCGAGCCGCGCTCGTCCGCCGGGGCGGTATCGACCGCCGCCGCGCCGACGGGCGAAAACGTCAGCCCCAGGCCGATGCCGGCCAGCGCCAGGTGCAGCGCCATCCGCGGATAAGGCGTGTACCCGGTCCACGTGAGGCCCATCGCCGCGAAGCCCACGAGCGCCGTCGCCAGCCCGGCGACAACCGGAATCCGATAGCCGAGGCGCGCCGTCAGGTAGCCGCCGGGGATCGCCGCCAGCGCCATCGGCACGGTGAGCGCCGAGAGCAGCAGGCCGGCCTCAAGCGCGGCCTGGTTGATGTAGGAGAAGTCATCCTGCCGCACGTTGATGAGGATGGGCACCGAAACCAGGCCGATCATCAGCGCGAAGCCGACGAACAGGTTTGTCCCGGACGCTGTCGCATAGAGCCGCTGCTTGAACAGCCGCAGGTTGTGCAGCGGGTCGTGGGCGCGCAGCTCCCACCAGATGAACAGCGCCAGGAAGGCCGCGCTCGCCGCCAGCAACGGCACGGCGTAGGGCGGCGGCTGGCCCTAACTCCTCAAGCGGGACCCCGCCCGCCGTATCGACGTTCGCGCCCAGGCCGAGGATGAGCGCCAGGTGCGCGAGCGTGAGCAGCGCCGCGCCGATGACATCGAAGCGGCCCCTGTCGAGCGACTGCGTCGCGCCGCGCAGCGCCCACCACGCCGCCGCCAGCGCCAGCAACCCGACCGGGAGGTTGAGCAGGAAGAGGATCTGCCAGCCGAAAAGCGGCGATTGCAGCGTCCCGGCGGCGCGCAGGTCGGCGAGCCACTTCACCATCACGCCGCCGTACAGGTGCCCCAGCACCCAACCGGCGGTGTCCACCGTCGCCACCACGCCGAGCGGCTGCGCGCGCTTCCCCGGTGGGAACAGGTCGCCGACCAGCGCCATCGTGATCGGCACCATCGCGCCCGCGCCGATGGCCTGGATCACCCGCCCGATCACCAGCGCCGCCAGCGCCGCCTCCGAGCGGTCCGGGCGGCTGCCCGCCGCGCGCGCCGCCTGTATCAGAAGGTCGGTGGGGCCGTGGTTGGCGGTCGCTACCAGCCACGAGCCGACGATGAAAATCCCCAGGCACAGCAGGTAGACCTTGCGCCGCCCGATCAGGTCGGAGACGCGCCCCATGAAGCTCATCGTGATGGCGTAGGCCATCAGGTACCCGCTGACCGCCCAGGCCGCGTCATCGAGGCCGGTTTCGAGCGGAATCTCCAGGTCGATCACGACGGAGGGGAGCACCGCCGAGATAATGGTGAGGTCCAGCGCGCCGATGAACACCGGCAGGCTGATGAGGGCCAGAATGAACCAGCGACGGCGGTTGGTCATGGCGAAGTCAGTTTGATCCCTGGCCGGGTACCGTGCCGGGCGCTGTCGGCGCCGGCGTCGCCTCGGAGACGACGTAATCGGCGGGCGCTTCGATCTCCACCGCCGCGCCGTAGTCGTAGAGTTCGATGGTCCACGAGGGCGGTTCGGCAACGCCGTCAGGGAGCGGGCGGTTTGGCTCCACCACGGCGACGCGGACCACGCGCATATCGTCCGCCCTGATCCAGGCGTCCACGGCCACGTCTTCGCCGCCGATCAGGCCGAGCGTCAGGCTCCCCACGTCGCGCCCGTTGCCCGTTCCGCGAACGTGGTAGCTCTGCGCGCCGTCCACGTCCTCGACGCCGACGAGTTCCAGATCGTGCATGGTGCTCAGCGCCGCGCGCAGGCCGCCGTCCTCGGCGAGGATGGCGGCGGGGTCCAGCCCTGGCACGAAGTCATACTGCCACCAGCGCCCGCCGGTCAGCGTTGCGTTGGCGAGGTACTGGTCAGCCCCGATGGCGATGAACGTGCCCTCCGCCACCAGGCCGCTGATCTTGATCTTGACCTCCGCCCGGATGCGGTTGGGCGCGGCGTAATCGGCTGCGGCGCGCATGAACTCGATCACGCCGCTGGTGTCGGACGTGTCGATGTACACCGGCGCGCCCTGCCGCTCGATGATGACGCGGAAGCTCTCCGCCTGGCTTACCGCCTCGCTCGCCGCCTCGACGATGGCGTTGACATCGACAGGTGTGGGCGCGGGGTCTGGGCCGGGGTTGCAGCCGGCCAGGAGTGACGCAACCAACAACAACAGAAAACCCGCAAACTTCAGCGACATTGACATAAAATACACACCCTCCCCATTGCCGGGGGAATTGTGACGCAGCCCGTAGAGAATGGCAAGTGCGGGCCGTTTGGGTTGGCAGTACACCTTCTTGTTCGCTACAATGCCCGCACTTCAGGATGGCGATGGAGTTCGCCACAACCGCCCCTCCGGGCTGATGACTCCTACTACGATACAGCAGCAGAATAGTCTCACGCAGGCGGGGTCCGCCGGACCCTGCCGCACGGGCCGGCGTCCTTAGGGTCGCCGCGCCCAGCGAGACGCCGGGAGGGAAATCGCGCTATGGCAGAAATCATCATGCTGGCAATCGCCGGCGCGCTGGGCACGGTGTCGCGCTACGTGCTGGGAAACGCGGTCCACCGCATCAGCGGCGACGCGGTTTGGGGTACGTGGGCCGTCAACATCCTGGGATGCTTTCTCTTTGGCGTGGTCGCGGCCCTGGCCGAGAAGCGGCTGGAGATCAGCAACGCAATGCGCCTCATCATCCTCACCGGCTTCATGGGCGCGTTCACCACGTTCTCGACGTTCATCTTCGAGACCGGGAACATGGTCCGAAGCGCGCAGTGGGGGCCGGCGCTGGTGCACGCCGCCGGGCAGATTCTGGTTGGGATGGTGTTCCTGTTCCTCGGCCTCACCATCGTGCAGCGGCTTTAGGCCGCGCGCCGGTCAGAACGCCCGGTAGCGCCACACCCCATCAACCATCGTGCCCGCGACCTTGATGTCGCGCAGCGCCATCGGCTCGACGGTGTGCGGGTCGTCTTCCAGCGCCACGAGGTCGGCCAGGTAACCCGGCGCGAGCCGGCCCAGCCGGTCCTCCAGGCCGGCGGCGTAGGCCGGGCCGGTCGTGTAGGCGGCGAGCGCCTCCTGCACCGTGACCCCGCCCTCTGGCCGCCAGCCGTTGGGTCCGGGCCGGCCGTCGGCCTTGCGGCGCGTGACGGCGGCGTGCAGCCCCCAAAGCGGCTCCACCGGCTCGACTGGCGCATCGGAGCCGAACGCGAGCCGCGCGCCGGCGTCGAGCTGGACGCGCCAGTTGTAGGACCACTGCGCGCGGTCGCCCCAGTAGCGGTCGGCGGCGCCATGTCGCCCGTCGCGTGGATGGGCTGCATCGAGGCGATGACGCCGAGCTGGCCCAGGCGACGCCGGTCGTCGGGATGGATGATCTGCACGTGTTCGATGCGGTGGCGCATCGCGTCGGGGGCGACGCCGCGCGCCTGTTCCTCACGGCGCACGGCCTCGAACACGTCGAGCACGTCATGCACCGCGCGGTCGCCGATGGCGTGGATCGCGGAGGGGATACCGCCCGCGCTCGCTTTGCTGACCAGGGCGTACATCGTCTCCTTGTCGGTGACGGACACGCCCCGGTTCTCCGGCTGGCCCTCGTAGGGTTCGACCATCAGCGCCGTGTTGGGGCCGAGCGCGCCGTCGGCAAAGATTTTCAGCCCGCCCAGGCGCAGCATATCGTCGCCAAAGCCCCAGCGCAACCCCATCGCGAGCGCGTGTTCCAGGTTCTCCGCCGGCTGGATGTGTTTGAGCACGCGCAAGCCCAGCGCGTCGCGCGCGTGGAGCAGTTGCAGCGCCTCGAAGCAGCGCGGCCCGTCGAAGTCGTGCGCGCCGGTCAGGCCGGCGGCCCACAGCCGCGCCTGCGCCGCTTCGATCCAGTCCGCGATCTGCTCAGCGGTCGGGTCGGGGATGGCATTGGCGACCAGGTCCATCGCGTTTTCGAGCAACACGCCGGTTGGCTCGCCCCGGCCATCGCGCACGATCTGGCCGCCGGCCGGGTCAGGGGTGCCCGCCGTCACGCCCGCCATGCGCAGCGCCATCGCATTGACCCACGCCGCGTGACCGCTCTTCGCCGTGAGGTAGACCGGGTTGTCCGGCGCAGCGGCGTCGAGGTCGGCGGCGGTGGGGAAGGCCTGGCCCTCCCAAAGCTCCTGCCACCACCCGCGCCCCCGGATCCACACGCCGGGTGGGGTGTCCTTCGCGAACGCCGCCACGCGGCGGACCGCCTCGGCCCTGGTGGGCACCTCGAACAGATCGACTCTCCCCCAGCCCGCGCGCGTACCACGACAGGTGGATGTGCGCGTCCACCAGGCCGGGGATCACCGTGCGCCCGCCCAACTCGTGCACCGGCGCGCCGGGACGCGCCATCATCTGAATGGCGGCGTCGTCGCCGGCCGCGATGATCCAGCGCCCTTGCAACGCCAGCGCCGTCACCCTGGGCCGGGCGGGGTCGAGTGTGTGCACGTTTCCGCCGATCAAGATGCGGTCCGCTAACATTCCCTGCCTCCTTGAGACCCTACAGAGACCCTACCGTATGGCATAGTCTACCCTATAAAGCGGACAAGGGGCCGAAAACCCCCTGTCCATTATGCTCCCCGGCGCGCTGCTGCTATTGATCGCTGCCGTCGGGCGCGTCTTCCGCCGCCGGCGCGTGCATCCCGACGCCCTCCGGGGCTTTGTCCTTCGCGTGGTTTGGCTTCGCCCCGCCGTTTCGGTGGATTTGATACGGCACCATCGTCACGACCACGCGGTCCAGGTCGCCAAGCGCCAGGTTGAAGATGAGGGCGCTGTTCTGGTGGAGCGCCTGCTCCCAGAAGGTGTCCATCACCAGGTGGCCCATGATGACGTGCACGAACGTGTCTGGCTTTTCGTCCATGATGTTCTGCACATACTCCCGGATCGGCCCGGTCAGCGCGCGGAAAGGCGACGGGATGACGACGAACTCGCCCTCGCCGATGTATCGACCCCAATCCGCGCGCGCTTTTTCGGCCTTCTGCGGGTTGACCGCGACGTGAAGCGCCTTCCAGGGGTGCCCCAGCGACTTGGCGAAGTTGACGACGCGCACCGTCTCCGCGTGGACGCCATCGACCAGGATCAGGGTCTGCACCGAGTAGGCGTGAACGTCCGGGCGCGTCTGCCGCAGGCTCAGGGCCTTGGCGACATCCTTGTAGTGGTAGTGGATGCGGAAGAACAGCAGGACGAGCGCCGGGATCAGGACCACCACAAACCACGCGCCGGCGGTGAACTTGGTGACGGCAAACACGAGCATGACGATGCCGGTGCAGATCGCGCCAAACGTGCTGATGAGCATTTTCACGCGCCAGCGCGGGTCATATTCCAGCATCGCCTCAAGGCCCTGCACCCGCTCGCCGGGCTTGAGCCGGCCGATCTTGCGCATGTGGACCGCCATGCCGGTCTGTGAGATCGTGAAGCTCAGGAACACGCCGATGGCGTACAGCGGGATCAGGGCGGTGGTGCGCGCCCCCATGACGATCACGAACGCAGACGCAAGGAGCGCGAGCGCCGCGATGCCCCACGAGAAGACCAGGCGGTTGCCGCGCTGCGTGAGCTGGCGCGGCAGGAACCCGTCGCCGGCTTGCAGCGCCGCGAGCCGGGGGAAGCCGGCGTAGCTGGTGTTTGCCGCCATGAGCAGGATCAGGGTGGTGCCGCCGAGGGTCAGCGCGTAGAGCGCGCTACCCTGGCCGTGCACGGTCCGACCGATCTGCGAGATGACGGTCTCGACTTCGCTGGGCACCGCCTCGATCTGGTGCGCCAGCAGGGTGATGCCCAGGAACAGGATGATGAGGATTACGGCCATCCAGACCAGAGTCGACGCGGCATTGCGGCTGCGTGGCTCCTTGAACGCCGTGATGCCGTTTGAGATGGCCTCGACGCCGGTCATCGCCGCACAGCCGCTTGAGAAGGCGCGCAGGACCAGGAACAGCGTCAGCGGCTCCGCGACGTGATGCATCGGCTCCACGCCGGCGACAGTCGGGAGCGAGCCGGTGAGGATGCGCACAACCCCGATGCCCAGCGTCACGAACATGACGGTTAGGAAGAAGTACGTGGGAATCGAAAAGATGAAGCCGCTCTCGCGCACGCCGCGCAGGTTGATGATGGTCATGAGGAGGATGATGCCAACGGCGATCTCAACCCGGTATGGCGTCAGTTCGGGCAGGCCCGACGTGATCTGCGCGACGCCCGCCGAGATGCTCACCGCAACGGTCAGGATGTAGTCGGTCAGCAGCGCAGCGCCGGCGATCTGCGCCGGGAGTTCGCCCAGATTGTCGCGCGCCACGATGTAAGCGCCGCCGCCGTTCGGGTAGGCGTAGATCGTCTGCCGGTAGGAAATGGCGACGATGGCGAGCAGTACGCTGATGGCGACGGCGATGGGGATGGACAGCCCCAGCACCGACGCGCTGAGGCCGGCCATCGCCAGGATGATGAGGATTTCCTCGGTGGCGTAGGCCGTGGACGAGAGCGCGTCGGACGCAAACACCGCCAGGCCAATGACCCGGTTGACGGTCTGGTGCGCGAGCGCGCGCGTCGGCAGCGGCTCGCCGATGAGCAGGCGCTTCAGCGTGAGCGGCGCGTGTGGTTTTGGTGGAACGGTCATTCTTTTAACTCCTGCGCCGGCCCATGCGGCCGGCACAAATGGCGAAGTATAACGCCCTTTTGTGGAAACACCAGCAAGTCATCCGCTGGCGGCATTGTCTTTCGTGTGGATTTCTAATATTTTACCCCTGAATCGCGCGGATTTCACGAATCATCGCGTGAGAAACCATGAAAATCGTGTCAAAGCGGGGCGCGCCTCCGCAACGCGCGCTCCATGCGGGGGGCGCAAGGCAGCGCACAGGAATGCGTGCATATCTGCGTGCATCGATACACACGGGGGAGTTCTGAGGGTGTCCGCCCTGCGCGCGTGTCAGGCAGGGGCGTTGTCGCTGTTCGGGTGGCGGGCTTCGATCTCGCCTGTCTCCTCGTTGCGCGCGGGCCTGGTGAGGGTGACGCGCAGCAGGGCGATGCGCAGTTCATCCATCTGCTCGACGCGCAGCGACGCGCCGTCAGCCTCGACCGCGTCGCCAACCTGCGGGATGCGCTCCAGCCGGCCCATGACGTAGCCGCCAATCGTGTTGTAATTCTCGTCGGAGAGGTTAAGCCCGAATTCCTCGTTGAAGTCTTCGATCAGCATCAGCCCGTTCACCAGGTAGCGGTCGCCCTGCTGGACCGCCTCCGGCGCGTGAAGCTGGTCGTACTCGTAGCGGTCGGGCAGCTCGCCGACGATCTTGCCGAGCACGTCGTCCAGCGTGACCATGCCCTCGGTGCCGCCAAATTCGTCGTGCACGATGGCGATGTGCTTGCCCTGCTCGCGGAGCAGTTGCAGCAGGTTGACCACGGGCAGGCTCTCTGGCACGAACAGCGGCTCGGCGGCGAGCGCGCGCGCCGTCTGCTGGTCGTCGCCGGAGGCCAGCGCCTGCACCAGGTCTTTGACGTAGACGATGCCAATGATGTGGTCCGCGTCCTGGTCGTAGATCGGGAACTTGGTGTATGGCGTCTCAATCGCGTGGCGCACCAGTTCGCTCAGCGAGTCATCGGCGCTGACCATGTAAATCTCCGTGCGCGGCACCATGACCTGCCGGGTCAGCAGGTTGCGGATGTTGAACACCGCGTCGATGATGTCGCGCTCGTCCCCGTCCAGGACGCCCAGTTCTTCGCTGCTGTGCACCAGGATTCGGAGTTCCTCGACGGAGGAGACCAGCGCGGGGTGACCCTCGGTCCGCTCGAAGCCGAGGAGGCGCAGCAGGGCGTTGCCGGTCCCGTTGAGCACCTGGATCGGCCAGTGAAACAGCGACGTGGCCCACGCGGTCGGGCGGGCGATCCACAGCGCGGTCTGTTCTGGCTTCTGCAGCGCGATGGACTTGGGCACGAGTTCGCCCACCACCACGTGCAGCGTGGTGATGATGAGGAACGCAATTGCGCCGCCAATCGCCGCCCCGCTGATCGCCTCCGACGCGCCCTCCGGCAGCAGGTGCAGGACCGGCTCCAGCACGGCCTCGATGGCCGGTTCCACCAGATGCCCCAGCGCCGGCTCGCCAACCCAGCCCAGCCCCAGGCTGGCAATCGTGATGCCCAGTTGCGTCGCAGCGATGTAGCGGTCGAGGCTGCCAATCGCGCTGCCGACGACCTTCGCGGTGGCGTTGCCTTCTTCGATCAACGTCTCGATGCGCGAGCGGCGCACGCTCACTAGGCTGAACTCCGCCGCCACGAAGAAGGCGTTCAGCAGCACCAGCCCGAAAGCGACCGCCAGCCCCAAAAAATCGTTCATTGCCCCCTGTTTTCCTTAAACCAGCACCAACATGTGCTGGACGCCGCACATGCGGTTTCTGTTCGCCTTCTGGTTCCCGCGCCTGATGGATTTTGAATGATTACACGGGAAATCTCTTCGACCGCCCTGTAGGGCGTAGTGTGCTGTGTTCCTACCAACCTGCGATATCTGGTCGGTAGGGGCGAACCGCCGGGTCGCCCCTACGACCTCGCCAATAAGGTTTGTGGATAGCGCGCATAGCCATACCGTGACTCTGCGCGGAAGAGGTCGCCCGGGTAATAATCCAAATTCCATGAATCGCGGGCTAATTCGGTATACGTTCACTCAGCCGCGCTTGTAGAACACCGCCGCGCCATAGCCCACCACGCGCGTGTAGTCGCCGCTGGTATCCCCGGAGGTGGCGTAGTTCACGACCTCGGCGGCGTCTGCGCCCAGGTCGCGCGCGGCCCACATCACCGCCGCCACCGCGCCCCGACCGCACGCGAACCCGCGCCCCTCGTCCTCGACGGCGATGACGCCCTCCGGGTCGAACGCCGCGACCCGGTCCAGCACGACGCTGTCGAGGTGGTTGGCGGTCCGCTGGTCGTAGAAGTGCGATAGGTCGGTGCTCGCCACGAGGAGCGCGCGCCGCCCGTGCAGCGCCTTCGCCAGCGCGCGGCCCACGCGCTCGGCGGTGTGCGCCGACTGGTCGCTCAGCATCAGCGGCGTCAGGGCGAAATCGCCGTCCAGCACGCGCTGTAGAAAGGGCAGCTCGATTTCGAGCGCGTGCTCCTGGTCGTGGCGCGTCGCCTCAATCGAGACGTTCGCCGCCGCGCGCACGGCCTCGATGGCGGCGTGGTCCACACGCACCGGGCCAAGCGGCGTCATGTACGCCTGGTGCGCGGTCGTGAACACGGGCGCCCGCGACACGGGCCGGTGGATGGGGGAGACGACGGCCACCGTCTCGACCGCCATGCCGCGCACGAGCCTGAAGGCGTGCGCCGCCACCGGTCCGGAGTAGCGGTAGCCCGCGTGCGGCGCCATGACGCCGATAATCGCGCCCAACGAAGGGGCCGTCACAGGGGCCGCCGCGTCCGCCTCCGCGAGGTAGCGGTCGATCTCGGCAGCGAGTTGGCCCGCAGCGCCGGGGTACCACATCCCGGCGATGGGCGAAGGTCGAAGGTCGGTCAGTTCAGGTGGCGCGTCCATTTGCTCACCTCGTGCGATAAGCAATCCGTTACGTTGCGTTTACGAAAACCATAACCCATGGACGCTACTATTCTATCATATTGGGCGCGTGCTGTGCGGGTTGCTGACCGCCCGGCACGGTCGTTTCGCTTGAGCAGGAACAGAAACAACCACGGATAACACGAATTCGTCCGTGACTGCCGTCGCGGGGAGCTACCAACCGCGCGGGTCGTTGCAGTTCGGCGGAGCGGTACTATATAATGTGCCGCTGATTGGCGGGTAGGGTTATGATCGGGCAGTGTGCCTTATGAAACGATGGCAGGGTCTCTTACTGGGGTTGGTTATCAGCGTCGTTGCGCTGTACCTTGCGCTGCGCAGCGTGAACCTGAGCGACGCGATAGCGGCGCTCGCCGGCGCGGATTACGTCTGGGTGCTGCCGGCGTTCGCGCTCTCGGTGGTGGGCCTCTTCACCCGCGCCATCCGCTGGCGCGCCCTGCTCGACGGGCGCATCCCGCTCAACCGCAGCTTCAGCATCCTGAACATCAGCTACATTGTAAACAACATCCTGCCGGCGCGGCTGGGCGAAGTGGCGCGCGCGTTCCTGGCGACGCGCGTGGAGCCGCCCATCCCGGTCTTTACCTCGCTCTCGACCATCTTCGCCGAGCGCATCATCGACATGCTGATGGTCGTCGTCATGCTGGGCGGGGGCGCTCCTGGCCCTGCCCGATATGCCGCCCGAAGTGACCGGCATCGGCATGACGATGGGCGTCGCCGCGCTGGTGATCTTCGTGCTGCTGGTCGTCTTCGCGCGGCGGCGCGACTGGGCGCACGCGCTGCTCAACCTGGTGCTGCGGATCGCGCCGTTCCTGGAGCGACTGAACCTGGGAGGCCTGCTCGACCGCGTGCTCGACGGCCTGAAGCCACTCGGCGCGGCGCGCGGCCTGCTGGCGGTCGCGTTCTGGACGGTGGTCTCGTGGACGTTCAGCGTCATCGCTGGCTACGTGCTGATGTACACCCTGTACGACAACCCGCGCTGGGATGCGGCGGTCCTGTTCATCGCGCTGGCGTCGGTCGCCATTGCGGTGCCGGCGACGTTCGCCAGCGTCGGCCCGTTCGAGTACTCGGTGATGGTCGGGCTGGTCGCGGTCTATGGCGCGGGCGCGGACGACCCCAGGGCGCAGGCGATCGCGCTGAGCTTCGCCCTGATCCTGCACGCGCTCAACGTCACGACATACGCCATCATGGGCGCGATTGGGCTGGTGCAGGAGGGCGTCTCGCTCGGCCAGGTGGGCGCGGCGCGCGCCAGATCGACGCCAGCCAGCAATCGGACGCGCAGCGGATAAAGACATCCGCGCGGTGAGTGTATTCTATTTTGTCAGGTTGGATAGTCTCCCGTGAAGTGTTGCCGCAGGATGGAACTGGTAGACATCCACGCGGTGAGTGTGTATTCTATTTGTGAGGGGGTCAGCCGTTGCTGTCCCCTTAAACCGACTTTCGGAGAGAGACCTGGATGCCAGGTGACCGCCTGAGAATTGCCATCTGTCTGCTTTACTACGTCCCGCACCGCACCGGGCTGACGATCTACGTGCAGCGCGTCGCCGAGGCGCTCGCGCAACGCGGCCATGAAGTCACCGTGCTCACCGCGCGCTACAGCAACCTGCTCCCGCGCGACGAGATTGCCGGCGTGCGCGTGATCCGGCTGCTCGCGCCGCTCAAGGTCAGCCGGGGATGGTGATGCCGGCCTACCCTGGGCGTTCTACGCCCTGGCCCGGCAGAGCGACGTCATCAGCGTGCACACGCCGATGCTGGAGACCGCGCTGATCGCCGCCGAGGCGAAGCTGGCGGGCAAGCCGGTGGTCGTCACGCACCACGGCGACCTGGTCCTGCCGGACGGCCTCGTCAACCGGTTCATCAAGACGACCATGTTCGAACTCTACAAGCCGCTTGCCCGGTATGCGTCGCGCGTGGTGGCCTACAGCCACGACTACGCCGACCACTCGTACTACGCCAGGCCCTTCCGCGACAAGGTCTCGGTGATCTACCCGCCGGTGCAGATGCCCGCGCCGAACCCGGAGCGCGCCGCGCGGCTGCGCGCGATCTGGGGGCAGAACGGCGGTCCCATCATCGGCTACGCCGGGCGCTTCGTGGAGGAAAAGCGCCCCGACGTGCTCATCCGCGCGCTGGCGACGATCAACCAGACCTACCCCGACGCGCGCATCGTGTTCGCCGGGGAATACGATATCAAGTACGAAGACACCTGGGAGACGCATTACGAACTGACGCGGCAGTACAGCGACCAGCTTGTCTTCCTCGGCCTCCACGACGAAATGCAGTTCATGGCCGACTTCTACGCCGCGTGCGACGTGCTGGTGCTCCCCAGCGACACCGAGTGCCTGGGGCTGGTCCAGGTGGAGGCGATGCTGTGCGGCACGCCCGTCGTCAACACCGACATCCCCGGCGCGCGCGAGGCGGTGCGCGTCACCGGGATGGGCTGCACTGTGCCGCCCGGCGACCCCGAAGCGCTGGGTCGCGCCGTGGTGGACGTGGTCGCCAACCGGGAGAAGTACGTCAAGCCGCGCGCGGAAATCGAGCAGGCGTATAATTTCCAGGAGACGATAGACCGCTACGAGCGCGTCTTCCGCGAGGCGGCGGGCGGCATTCGTAAGTGAGATTTCAGAGCAGATTGGGCAGGCTGCGCGCGGCGTCCCTGCTCGATCCACCGGCCAAAACGTCAGGACCAGACCCATGCATAAATTGCTGCTGGACCTCCCGCGCAACTGGAGACCGACCGCCTGTTGATGCGCGGCTACCGGGCGGGCGACGGCCCCTGGTATTATGCGATGAGCCAGCGGAACCGGGAGCATCTGATGCGCTACGAAGCCCAGAACCCTGCGGTGGGGCTGAAGAGCGAGGAGGATGCGGAAATCCTCATGCGCGAGATGGCGGCGGACTGGGTCGCTCGAAACTACTTCATCATGGGCGCGTGGGCGAAAGCTACCGGGGCTTTCGTCGCGCAGGTGTACATCGGGTGCGTCAACTGGGATTTGCCGGAGTTTGAGGTCGGCTACTTCGTGGACAAAGGACCATGAAGGGCGAGGATTCGTCACCGAAGCGGTCAGAGCGGCGCTCGGATTCATCTTCGAGCACCTGCACGCTCACAGAGTCCGCCTCTGCTGCGACGACACCAATACGCGCAGTTGTCGCGTCGCCGAGCGCTGTGGCTTCATTAAAGAAGGGCATCTGCGCGAGAACACGAAAAACGGAGATGGGACCCTCAGCGGCACGCTTTATTATGGCATCCTGAGGCATGAGTACGAGGCGCCTGGATTGTAGCCCCGCGGCGATGACTGGCAATGCAGACCTGGCTGCGTAAACGATGATCGACGAGCCGACGCTGGAACTGATGACGCGCAACGAGGCCGACATGGCCTTCAAGAAGCGCGTGCGCACCGTCTTCGAGTGGCTGGACCCGCAGGACGACGACGTGATCCTCGACGGCGGCTGCGGGCGCGGCTACTATCTCAACATGTTCCGCTACGTGAGCCAGTGCCGGCTCTACGGCGTGGAGCTTGACCCGGACATCCTGCACAAAGCGCAGCGCAACGTCGGCGGCCTGCCCGGCGTGACCGTGCTCAACGCCAGCCTGTACGCGCTCCCGTTCCCCGACGCCAGCATCGACAAGGTCGTGTTCTCCGAAGTGCTCGAACACCTGGAGGACGATGTCGCCGGGCTGCGTGAGCTGGCGCGGGTGCTCAAGCCCGGCGGCGTGATCGCGATTACCGTGCCCAACGCGCACTACCCGCTGTGGTGGGACCCGATCAACAAGGTGCTGGAGAAGGCGACGGGGCGGCACATCAGCCGGGGGCCGCTGGCGGGCATCTGGGCGAACCACGAGCGGCTGTACACGCGCGCGGCGCTGCGCACTGCCGTGACCGG
The DNA here is from genome assembly GCA_027494055.1 of Anaerolineae bacterium. Classification (GTDB taxonomy): domain Bacteria; phylum Chloroflexota; class Anaerolineae; order Aggregatilineales; family JAFGMM01; genus JAOSJO01. Next base: position 355,463 of record JAOSJO010000001.1, read on the forward strand.
GGCTGGCCTCCAGGTCGAGGAGGAGCGGGCGTTTACGCACTTCTGCTTCCCGTTCATCCACAACATCGTGTACGGGCTGGGCAAACCGCTGCTGGAGAGCGGCCGGCTCCCCGGCAGCCTGGCGACCGCCGCTGACCGCATGACGTTCGAGGCCAACAGCGGCAGCGTGCTCAACCCGGTCAACCTGGGCCTGGCGGTGTTCAACTTCTTCGACCGGCCCAACAAGCTCAACGAACCCGAAGGCCGCGCCACCGTGAACCTGTGCGTCAAAGCGCGCAAATCTGCGGATTGAGGTAACGAGCGATGACCGAAGGCATCATGGGCGACGAGCCTCCGGGCGCAGCGGGCTTCTCCGGCGGGCGCGCGGAGCCGCCGCGCCTCGAACAGCTCTCGCTCTGGGAGGCGCTGGCGCTGCTGCTGCGCCGCCCCGGCCCGACCCTCCGGCGCATCCTTGAGATCGCGCGCGACCTCCCCACCGGTGCGGATGCTGTAGCCGGCGCAGCGCCGGCTGATGCCCACGCGCGCCCCGAAGTCGAAGCGTCGGTTCCGGCGGCGCCCCGGTCGGCGGCGGGGGCGAAGCCGCTCGCTCAACCGTTCGTCGTGGCCTACGCGATCCAGGCGGCGTTCGTCGTGTGGCTTCAGGTCGTGTTGCTCGCCGCCGCCGCCCCGCCCGCGACGTTCTATGTGCAGCAGATGGCGCTGTGGCTGTGGCTCATCGTGACCGCGCTCGTCGTCTACGACGTGTGGCAGGGGCAGGCGTGGGCCACCCGCGCCTACCCGGCGTCAGAAGCCTTCCTCACGCTGCTGTCGCTGCTCGCCACCATCCAGTGGGCGCAGACGGCGGGCGGGCCGGACTTCCAGGTCCCGCTCGCGATTCTGGCGGCCTGGCTGCTCTGCAACGGGGTGCTGCTCGGTCTCGTGTGGCGGGGCCGCCGCCAGCGGAGCCGGGCCGCGCGCGCCGTGGAAGCGGGCTTTGCGGCGGTGGCGCTGCTGGCGATGGTGGGATGGGCGGCGTTCACCGGCGTCAGCCTGGGGGACTACGCCGGCTGGGCGGGCGTGATGGCGGTCCTCAACCTGGCGCTGGGCGCGGCCCTCGCCTACCGGGCCGGGCGCGCGCGCCCCGCTGCGGAGGCCCTCGCGCCGCCCTGGATTGCCGGTTACCGCCTGTACATGCTCTTCCTGGGGGCGTGGGGCGCGCTGCTGCTCGCCGTCGCCGCCGATAGCGTGCTTGCCGGCCCTGCCATCGGCGCGCACCGTGGGGAGGCGCTGCTCTACGACGGGTCGCCCATCCTGTGCGCCGGCATGGCCCTGTGGATCGTCGTCGCTGCGGTCGCGTGGCGGCTTTCCAACGCCGGCGCGCGCAGACCGCGCGCGCCCATCACAGCCCTGGTCGAGCGCTGGACGGCGAGGCGGGCCGCGCTCGCGCCGGAAGACGCCGACGCCGGGGGCGCGGTGCAGGTCGCGGAGGCGGCAGAGGCCGGGGACGCGCCAGAAGAGGCCGTTGTGGAGGGCGAGGTGCGCGAGTTGCCGCCGGCGCGCGAGATCGCCCCGGTGGCGGCGCACGCGCTCGCCGAAGCGCCGTCCGGCGCGCTCGCGGCGGAGGCCGGCCCGCGCCGCGCCGCCTTTTTCGAGGCGCTTGCAGGACGGCGCGTCCCCGCGCACGTGCTGATTGCCGTGTCGGTGACGGCGCTCCTCATGGCGGCGCTGGTGCTGCTCGTGGTCAGGCCGATCCGTGATGCCGGCATCGCCGGGTGGGTGGCGCTCGCGGTGCTGTACATCACCGGCAGCCTGCTCGCGCTGGTCCTCGGCGTCGGCTGGCCGCGCGTGATGACGGGGCAGGCGGCGCTGCTGCTCTCGTTCCTGGCGTTCGAGGGCGCGGCGGGCAACCTCTTCACCGTGCCGGGCGTGGCGGCCTGGCTCCTGAGCGTCGTCCTGTGGTGGGCGGCGCTGCGCGACCCCGCCTCGCAGGGGGCGTTCTTCGCCGCGTGGGGCGCGTGGCCCCGGCGGGTGCGGCGCTGGCGGCAGAACCCCACGCTCACCGTGCGCGTGAGCGGGACGTTGCTTGCGCTGGTCGTCATCACGCTGGTCGGCGCTTACTTCCGCTTCAACGACCTGGACGCCGTGCCGCCGGAGATGACGAGCGACCACGTCGAGAAGCTGCTCGACGCGGCGCGCACCGTCGGCGACCTGGGGCCGACCTACGCGCCGGAGCCGCAGGTCTTCTTCCCGAACAACGGCGGGCGCGAGCCGATCCAGATGTATCTGGTCGCGCTGCTGCACCGGCTGACCGGCCTGCCCTATAACCTCACCCTGCTGAAGGTCGTCTCGGCGCTGGAGGCGGTCATCACCATCCCGCTGATGTACTGGATGGGCCGGGAGTTGGTGGGCCGGCGCGCCGGGCTGATCGTGGCGGCGCTGGTGGCGGTGAGCTACTGGCACAGCGTCCTGGGGCGCATGGGGCTGCGCATCGTGCTGACGCCGCTGTTCATGGCGCTGGTGCTGGTCTACCTGGCGCGCGCGATGCGCCACAACCGCCGCGCGGATTTCCTCAAGCTCGGCGTCGTGCTCGGCGTGGGCGTGTATGCGTACCAGGCGATGCGCATGGCCCCGGTGTTCGTGGTGATCGGCGTGGGGCTGGCGTTCCTGTTCGTCGCGCGGAATTGGCGCGCGCGCGGGCAATACGTGGTCAACATGGTCGCGCTCGTGCTGATCGCGCTGGCGGTCTTCATCCCGATGGGGCGCTTCATGCTCGAATCGCCCGAACTCTTCTGGATGCGCACCTCCGGTCGCCTGGTCGGCGAACCCGACCTGCCCGTGGAAGCCCCGGTGAACCAGTTCTTTGAGAACTACAACAGCGCGATCTGGATGTACAACTGGAAGAGCGACGTGCAGTGGATCAGCAACGTGCCCAACCAGCCGGAGCTTGACCCGCTGACCGGCGCGCTGCTGGCGCTGGGCCTGGCCGCCTGGATCGTGCGCCTGGCGCAGCGGCGCGACCCGGTGGACCTGACGCTGGTCTTCGTGGCGGCGGTCATGCTGCTGCCGTCGGCGCTGGCGCTGGCCTTCCCCAGCGAGAACCCCAGCGCGACGCGCGCCAGCGGCACGCTCCCGGTGGTCTACCTGTGGGCGGCGTATGCGCTGGACCGGATCGTCGCCATGACCCAGGGGGCGTTCCGCCGGGGGGTGGCGACTGCCCTCGCCGGCGCGACGGCGCTGGCGCTGGTGCTGGGCGCGGCCAGCTTCAACCACGTGTTGTTTTTCGACGCCTACCGCGAGGCATATGCGTGGTCGGCCAAGCCCTACAGCACCTTCGGCGCGGTGGTGCGCGGCTTCGCCGACAGCATCGGCAGCATGGAGACGGCCTTCATCGTCGCCTTCCCGCACTGGCTCGACCACCGCGCGGTGGGCATCGAGGCCGGCGACATCAACTGGGTGAACAGCGACAGGTTGCTCGACGTGCGCGACCTCAACGCCTATCTGCCCGCCGTGCAGGACACGGCGCTGATGGTGCTCTACAACCGCGCCGACGTGGAGACCGCCGCGTATCTGCACGCGATGTTCCCGGAGGGCCAGTCGATGCGCTACGCGGAGGCCGAGCGCGACGCGGCCAAAGACTTCTACATCTTTATTGTGCCCGGCCCTGAGTCGAGCCCGCAGGCGCTCGTGCCGCCGCCGGAGCAGCAGCCGGGCGATGCGCAGGAGCAGACTCCGCCGCCGCCAGAACTGACGACGCCAGAGCCGCCGCCGGACGAAGCGCCGGCGGAGCCGCCGCCCCCACCGCCAGGGTGAGGAAACAGCGGGAAGGCGGTGTAACGACTATGTGTGAACGTGCGCCAGGAGGGTGAACCGGGGCGCGCAGCGCGCCGGCTGCGCGCCCGCAACGCAGCCTATGTTTGAACACGATAGCCCTGAATTCAGAGACCAGCCTCCCGACGCCGGGGGCCAGGAGCCAGCCGGCGCGCCGGCTGGCGTCGATCCGCTTCAGGCCGGCCAGGAAGCGGGCGCGGTCGCTTTAATGGAGGACGCAGAGGCCGCCGAAACGCCGGCCGCTGGCGCTGCGCCCCCGGCTGGTGCGCGCCGCGCGCGCGCGCCCAGGCCGCGGCCCTCACGCAGCGACGTGATCGTCGCGGCGCTGCTCATCCTCACGCTGGTCGTGGCCGGCGCGTATCGCTTCGTCGGGCAGGACTGGGACGAACAGACCCACCTGCACCCCGACGAGCGTTTTCTGACCCAGGTCGCTTCGGCGCTCGGCTTGACCGACCTGGCCGGCTACTTCGACACGTACAGCTCGCCGCTCAACCCCAACAACGTCGGCTACGGCTTTTACGTCTACGGGACGCTGCCCCTGTTCACCGTCAAGGCCGCCGCCAGCGTCTACGCCGACCTCACTGGCAATGTCAGCTACGTGGGTTACAGCGGCGTGCACCTGGTGGGGCGGACCGTCTCGGCGGTTGCGGACCTGCTGACCATCCTGGTGATCTTCTTCATCGGGCGGCGGCTGTACGGCAAGTGGGTCGGCCTGCTGGGCGCGGTGTTCTACGCCGGGTCGGCGCTGGCGATACAGCTCGCGCACTTCTTCACCACCGACTCGTTCACGGTCCTGCCGGTCGCGCTGGCGATGTGGTTCGCCATCCGCGCGATGGACGAGAGCCACTGGTACGATTACGCGCTTTTCGGCGTGGCGTTCGGCGCGGCGATGGCCTCACGCATCAACGTGGTTCCGCTCGCCGGGGTGCTGGCGCTGGCGGCGCTGGTGCGGATGCTGCCGGCGTTCGAAATAGGCTATGACCCGGTCGCGCGCTGGCGGCTGGTCGGGCGGCTGGCGGCGATGCTGGCGCTGGGCGCGGCGGTGTCGCTGCTGGTGTTCAGGCTCGCGCAGCCCTACGCCTTCACCGGCCCGTCGGTCCTGAACGTGGGCATCAACCCAAGCTGGATGAGCCAGATGCAGTCGGTCCAGATGCAGGTGTCGGGGCAGGTGGACTTCCCGCCCAATCACCAGTGGGCGCTGCGCACCCCGTACCTCTTCCCGCTGCGCAACATGATCCAATGGGGCATGGGCGCGCCGCTGGGGGCCGCTGCGTGGCTGGGCTGGCTGTGGGCCGGCTGGCGCATCCTGCGGGGCCGCGCGGACTGGACGCGCCACCTGCTGCCCTTCATGTGGATACTGGTCTATTTTGGGTGGCAGGGCCGTCAGTGGGTGATGAGTATGCGCTACTACATCATCCTCTACCCCTTCCTCGCGCTCTTCGCGGCGTGGGCGCTGGTCCGGCTGATTGCGCTGGCGCGCGGGCTGGCGCGTGGCTCCAGCGCCGCGCCCCTGAGTGAGCGCGGGGGCGCGGGAGGGTTGCGCCGTCTGGCGATTGTGGGCGCGGGCGCGCTGCTGGTCTTCGTGCTGGTGTGGACGCACCTCTACGCCTATGGCTTTACCGGCATCTACCGCAACACCTTCACTCGCGTCGAGGCGTCGCGGTGGTTCAGGGACAACATCCCCGGCGACATCGGCATTTACGTCGAAGACGCGGACGGCGCAGAGCGGCTGGTGAACCTCAACATCGCCAACGGCTATTGGAGCACCGGCGACGATGACGTCATCGACACCGACGAGGAACTCATCCGGAGCGGCTCCTGGTTCTACGACAGCCAGCCGAAGGCAATGGGGTTCACCGCGCCGGTCGACGGTGTGGCCTCGCGCGTGGTGATCCCTCATCTGGGCGACCCGGAGCGCGACGCCGGCCTTGAGACCTTCCGCGTCGCCATCGCCGCCGACACCAGCGGTCAAACCGTCCTCGGCGCGGGGACGGTCACCGGGGACTTCGGCCAGGGCGGCTCCCCGCTGGGCGATGCCGCCGTGATCGACCTGGACCCGCCGGTTGCGCTGTCGGCGGGCCAGACCTATTACGCCATTGCCGAGGCCGTGAGCGGCGCGCCGATCACCACCGCCGGCGCGATCATCGGCGACGAAGGCCCGTGGGACGACCCCGTGCCCGTGAGCGTGGACGGCTGGGACGGGTTCGGCATGGGCTATTACAACAGCATCCGGCTCTTCATGTCGCTGGAGGACAGCGACCAGAAGCGCGACATCATGACCTGGGTGCTGGACCACGCCGACTACCTCACCATCAGCAGCAACCGCTTCTACGACTCGCTGTCGCGCAACCCGGTCCGCTGGCCGATGACGATACGCTACTACCAGGCGCTTCTCGCCGGCGAGCTGGGCTATGACCTCGTTGCGATGTTCACGTCGTTCCCCAGCGTCGGGCCGATTGAACTCAACGACCGCTGGGCCGAGGAGGCCTGGCACGTCTACGACCACCCCATCGTGATGGTGTTCCGCCGCTCTGGCGATTACGACCCCGCACGGACGCGCGCCCTGCTGGGCCAGTTCGACATGGACGAGATCGCCGCCGGGGGCCGCCCGCGCGCCGACCTGGTTGCCGAGTCGCCCACGCAGCTCGACCTGCCCGAACCGCTCTGGCAGGAGCAGACGCGCGGCGGGACGTGGTCGCAACGCTACGACTCGGAGAGCCTGCTCAACACCAACGATTTTTTCGCCGTGGCGGCGTGGTGGGCGCTGCTGCTGATTGTGGGCCGGCTCGCCTTCCCGGTGCTGTTCGCAGCGCTGCCGGGCCTGCCCGACCGGGGATACCCGCTGGCGAACGTGCTGGGCCTGCTCTTCATCTCGTGGGCGCCCTGGGTGCTGGCGAGCATGGGCGTGGCGCTGTGGAACGCGGCGGGCATCGCGCTGACGGTCGTGCTGCTGGCGTTTGTGGGGATTGCGCTCTTTCTCGCGCAGCGTGACGCCATCACCGCCTACGTGCGCCGCCACTGGAAGCGAATGCTCGTCACCGACGCGCTCACGCTCGGCCTGTTTGGGCTGTGGCTGCTGATTCGCCTCGGCAACCCCGACCTGTGGCACCAGAGCTTCGGCGGCGAGAAGCCGATGGACTTCGCCTACTTCAACGCCGTGCTGCGCAGCACCGTCTTCCCGCCGCTCGATCCCTGGTTCGCCGGGGGGTACATCAACTACTACTATTACGGCTACGTGATCGTCGGCGGGCCGGTGCTGCTGTTGGGGATGGTGCCGTTCAAGGCGTACAACCTCATCGTGCCCACGCTGGCCGCGCTAACCGGGATGGGGGCGTTCTCGGTGGCGTTCAACCTCGTTGCCGGGCTGAAGGCGCGCGTCCCGCGCGATGGCCTGAACCGTTGGGTGAACCGCCATGCCAGCCCGTGGGTGGCCGGCGTGGCGGCGCTGGCGCTTGCCGTCATCCTCGGCAACCTGGACACGCTGCGCGTGATCGGGGACGGCCTCGCGCGCACCGGCGGCTGGTCGCCCGCGCAGGACTCGTTCTCGCTCCAGTACGTGCTCGACGGGTTGGGCGCGGTGCTCACCGGCGGCGCGATTGCGGTCGCGCCGCACCGCTGGTACTGGATGCCCACGCGCGTGCTGGAGGCCTTCGCCGGCGGGGCGATCAACGAGTTCCCGTTCTTCACCTTCCTGTACGCCGACCTGCACGCGCACATGATCGCGATGCCGGTCACGCTGCTGGCGATGGCGTGGGCGCTCGGCGAGGTGCAGAGCGCGGGCATCCGGCGGCGCGCGCCGCTTGTGTTGTTGAGCCTGTTTGTCGGCGCGCTGACCATCGGCCTGCTCGACCCGACCAATCACTGGGACTGGGTGACGTACATGGTCGCGGGCGTGGCGGCGCTGACGTTCGCCAGTTTCCTGGCGCTGCGCCGCCAGACCGGCCTCTGGCCCTGGGCGTGGGCCGCCGCCGAGGGCAACGCCTGGTTCCTGCTGGTGGCCGGCGCGCTGCTGCTCGCGGTGACCTTCGTGACCATCATCACCAACACGTTCACCACGTGGATGCTGCTCGCCGGGGGCGCGACGGCGCTGCTGGTGCTCGCGGGCTTCCTGCACCCCCGCCCGCAGACGCGCCGCTTCCTGCTCGACTGGGTGGGGCGGTCGGTCCTGTTCCTCGGCATGGCGCTGCTCGTCGCGCTGCCGTTCAACCAGTGGTTTGGGACCACGTACAGCGCGGTCCAGTTCTACCAGAGCGGTGACACGACGCCGCTCTGGGCCTACCTCGACATGCACGGCATCTTCCTCTTCCTGGTCGGGAGTCTGCTGGCGTGGGAGACGGTCGTGTGGCTGCACAAGACGCGCGTCGCGGCGCTGCGCGGCAAGATATGGTGGCTCGGCGCGTTCGCCGCCGGCGCGGTGATCCTGCTGGCGGCGGTGCTCTTCCTCGCGTTTGTGGGCCTGCCGACGCAGCGTATCGGCGCGGACGGCGCGCCCGCGCGGCAGCTCTACCGCCCGCTGCTGGTGGCCGCGCCGCTGATCGCGTGGGCCGCGCTGCTGTTCTTCAGGCCGGGCCAGGGAGGGGAGAAGCAGGTCGCGCTCGCGGCGATTGCGCTGGCGCTCGCGATCACGATGGGCGTGGAGTTCGTCGTGCTCGTCGGCGACGTGGGGCGGATGAACACGATCTTCAAGTTCTACATCCAGGTGTGGCTGCTGCTGAGCGTGGCCGGCGGCGCGATTGTGGCCTGGATGTGGCGCGCGAGCGCGCGCTGGTGGCCGGCGGCGCGCACCGTGTGGACGGTGCTCTTCGCGTTGCTGGTGACGGTCGGCGCGCTCTACCCGATCACGGCCACGCGCGGAAAGTTCGCCGACCGCATGTCCGCCGAAGCGCCGAACACGCTCGACGGGATCGCCTATATGCGGTACGCCACGCACGGCGAGAACGGGCAGTGGTTCACGCTGACGGAGGATTACGACGCGATCCGCTGGCTCCAGGAAAACGTGCAGGGCACGCCGGTGATCCTGGAGGCGCAACTGCCGGAGTACCACTGGGGCGCGCGCGTGTCGATCAACACCGGGCTGCCGACCGTGCTCGGCTGGAACTGGCACCAGCGCCAGCAGCGCACCACGATCTCGCAGGACCGCGTGTGGGGCCGCGCCGCCGACGTGACGACGCTCTACAACACCACCGACATCGCCGAGGCGCTCCGGCTGCTCAAGCGTTACGAGGTCGGGTACATCATGCTCGGCACGCTGGAGCAGGTCACGTACCAGCCGGCCGGCCTGGAGAAGTTCGACACGATGGCCGAACAGGGTCTGCTCGAACGGGTATACTATAAAGACGGCACGGCCATTTACCAGGTGACGCAGTGAGCGCCGCGCGCGTGCATGGCGGCCCGCGCAGAACGCCGTGAGGCCGCCGGTGACGGGTCTGGAGTATCTCTGCATCTGGCGCTGTCGCGCTGGCGACCGAAGGAGCGCGTGAGATGATGGCAGGCTCCCCGCCCTGCATTGTCGCCTGCGTCGGGGCTGTGGTGCTGCGTGACGCGCGGGCGCTCTTCGTGCGGCAGACCTACGGCGGCCTGAAGGGCCAGTGGAGCATCCCGTGGGGCTATGTGCAGGGCGACGACGCGGGCGACCCTCCTGACGTGGCGGCGCTCCGGGAGACGCGCGAGGAAGGTGGCGTTACCGCGCAGGTGGAAGGGCTGCTGGGGATGCAGAATCACACGACTCAGGCGGGCGAACCGCGCGTTTACTTCCTGTTCCTGTGCCGCCACATCAGCGGCGAGCCGACGCCTGACGGCCATGAGACGGACAGGGCTGCGTATTTCTCGCTTGAGGAGTTGGACGCGCTGGAGGACCCCATCGACCCGTTCTGCGCGTGGCTGGCGCGCCGGGTGCTCCGGGGCGAGCACCACATCATCCCGCTGGAGCTGCTGAACCCGTACCGCCCGCACCGCGCGTATCTTATGAGGCGCCGTCACAGGGACACAAGGGTTGTGATGACCGACCTGGAAGTCTTCCGCATCTGGCTCTACCGCTCCGGCCACGAGATTCTGGCGTGGTGGCTGCTGACGACACTTGCGGGGCTTGCTGCCTGGCCGCTCGCCTTCCGGCTGCTGCGTCGCCTGCCCGACCGGGGCTACAACGTGGCGCGCCTCATCGGGATGCTCGGCGTGGGCTACGTGCTGTGGATGCTGGGCAGCCTGGGGTTCCTGCGCAACACGCAGGGCGACGCCTTTTTCGCCTGGGTGATCGTGCTGGCGATTGGGGTGGCGGTCTACTTCAACCGCCGCCACCGCGACACTGCCGATATGGGGGCGTGGGTGCGCCAGCACTGGCGCGTGATCCTGGCGGGCGAGCTGCTGTTCTTCGTCCTCTTCTTCGGCTGGGCGGTGGTGCGCGCCTACGACCCGAACCTCGCCGGCACCGAGAAGCCGATGGAGATGGCCTTCATCAACGCCATTCGCCGCAGCGAGGCGTTCCCGCCGCCCGACCCCTGGATGTCGGGCTACGCCATCAGCTACTATTACTTCGGCTACGTGATGGTCGCGGTGCTCGCCAACCTCTCCGGCGTGGTGAGCGGTACCGCGTTCAACCTGAGCGTGGCGCTGTTCTTCGCGCTCGCCGGCATTGCAGCCTACAGCGTGGCGTTCAACCTGATCCACAGCCGGCGGCGGGTGCGCGTCGGCTTCGACCAGCGCACGCTCATGCTCTCGCTGATCATTGCGCTGCTGGGTCCGCTCTTCGTCGTCATCATCGGCAACCTGGGCGGGCTGGTGCAGGTGGTGTGGAGCCAGCAGGCGCTGCCGGAGGACTTCTTCCGGTGGCTCGACGTCCGGGGCTACCAGACGCTGCCCGCTGAGCCGGTACCGCACGCACAGTGGAACGCGCAGGCGGGCTGGATGTGGGTGTGGCGCTCGTCGCGCGTGGTCCACGACCTGGACTTCGCCGGGCAGACGTTCGGCGAGGTGATCGACGAGTTCCCCAACTTCAGCTTCCTGCTCGGCGACCTGCACCCGCACGTGATGTCGCTGGCCTTCTCGCTGCTGGCGATTGGGCTGGCGTTCAATCTGGTGCGCAGCCCCGGCGGCCTGGACCGCTTCCAGGTCGTCGGCTATGCGCTGTGCCTGGGCGGGCTGATCTTCCTCAACCTGCTCGACGGGCCGTTGGGCATCGCGCTCGTGCTCGGCGCGGAGGCGCTGCGCCGCCTCATCAGGGCGCAGGGCCGACTCACCTGGCGCGACTGGGTGGAGACCGCCGGGTTCGGGGCGGCGCTCGGCCTGCTGGGCCTGCTGCTCTACCTGCCGTTCTTCATCGGGTTCCGGTCGCAGGCGGGCGGCCTGTTGCCGAACCCGCTCTTCCCGACGCGGTTCCGCCAGTTCTTCGTGATGTTCGGCCCGTTTCTCGTCATCATCGCCTGCTTCCTGCTCGTCGAGTGGTGGCGCGGGCGCGGGCACATGAACTGGAGCCTGGCGCTCTCGTTCGGCGCGGGCGTGCTGGTCGGGCTGGTCGCGGCGGTGGCGATGCTGGGCCTCGTCGCCGCGCTTGACCCGGTGGTTCAGGGCTACATCAACGTCGCCATTGCCGACCTGGGCGGCCCGTCTGAGGCGTTCCTCGCGGTGCTGGGCCGGCGCTTAAGCCCGACTTACCTGCTCACGTCGGTGGCGCTCGCGGCGGTGATCGTCTTCGTGGTCGCGCGCCTGTTCGGGCGCACCCGCGTCCCCGCCGAGGGCGCGGCGGACCTGCCGCCGCAGCCGGCCGGCTGGGCGCAGGCGGTGTTGCTGGTCGGCACGGTGCTCGCCGCCATCGGGACGTTCCTGTTCGCGCGGCTGGGCGTGAGCGTACTGGGGCTGGCGTTCGCGTTGATGACGAGCGTGCTGCTGGGCGGGCTGGTCTACACCGGCGTGCGCTGGGCGCTGGCGCTGCGCGAACGCGCCGAGGACGCCCGGACGCAGACCGCGCCGTCGATCACGTATACCGCCGAGGCCGGCTTTGCGCTCCTGCTGATCGGCGCGGGCGCGGTGCTCACGCTGCTGCCGGACTACATGTACGTGGCCGACAACTTCCGCACGCGCATGAACACCGTCTTCAAGTTCTACTACCAGGGGTGGGCGATGTGGGGCGTCGCCTGCGCCTACGCGGTCTATTCGGTCCTGGGCGAGTGGGCGGCGGAGAGCCGCGCGCAGTTCACCCCGCCGGTGCAGCGCCTGCGGTGGGCGGTGCGCATCGCCGTCGGCGCGTTGCTCCTGATTCTCCTTGCGACGGTCGAGCTGGCCCACGCCTTCCTGCTTGGCCTCGTGCTATTCGCGGTCTACGCCGTTCTGGAGGCCGCCGTCGCGTTCGCGCTGGCCGCCTTCGGCGCGCCGGAGCGCCGCCCGCCGCTGAGGCCGCTCGCGGCGCGGCTGGCGTTCGGCGTGGTCATCGCGGTGTTTGTCGCCGCCGCGTCGATCTTCCCGATTGGCGGCGTGCTGGCCGAGACCGGCTACTTCAGCGGCGACTACGCAGTGACGCCCACCGGTGAGATGACCATCAGCCGCCCGGACCTGGACGGCGCGCCCACGATGTTCGCCCTGCCGGACGACGAGGCCGCCATCGCGTGCCTGAGCGCGCACGTGCAGGGCGACGGCGCGGTGGTCGCGGAGGCGATTGGCGGCTCGTACAACCAGCGCGGTCGCGTCGCGGCGCTCAGCGGCATCCCCAATGTGCTGAACTGGCCCGGCCATGAAAGCCAGTGGCGCGGGGCCACTTACGGGGAGGTGGCCGGCAGCCGCGAGTCCGACATCGCCACGCTGTACAACGAGCCGTTCCTCGATGGCGTGCGGCACATCATCGACCGGTACGGCATCGACTATGTCTTCGTCGGCACGTTGGAGCGCCGGGACTTCGACCCGGCCGGCCTTGCCAAGTTTGCGAGTCTCAGGGTAGTCTGCCAGAATGACGCGGCGGTCGTCTACGCCACCGACCGCGACCGGGAGCAGCTTCGATGAACGTCACGCTTGAACAGCCCGCCGGGCAGCCTGCCGCCGTCGCCGCCCGGCTGACGATTACGGGCGAGGCGGTCGCCTACGTCGTGATCGTCGTCGCCGCCGCGCTGCTGCGCCTCATCGACCTGGGCGCGATGCCGCTCAGCGACGCCGAGGCCTACCACGCGCTCGCCGCGCTGCGCGCCGTGAACCCGACCGTGCCGGGGCCGGCCCTGCCGCCGGCCAGCCCGGCGCTCTTCGCCGGCCAGGCGTTGACGATGGGGATGCTCGGCGGCAGCGAGGCCACCGCGCGGCTGTTCGTCGCGCTGGCCGGCGTGGGGCTGGTTCTCGCCCCAGCGCTGTGGCGCGCGCAGCTCGGCCGGCTGCCGGCGCTGCTCTTCAGCGCGCTGCTGGCGCTTTCACCCACTGCCGTCGCTGCCGCGCGCACCACCGACGGCGCGACCCTCTCGGCGGGGCTGGCGCTGTTGATCGTGTGGCTGGCGTGGCGCTACCGCGCGACGCGCGCCACGCCCTGGGCTGCGGCCCTCGCGATTGCCTTCGCCGGGCTGGTCTTGCTCGTCGAGCCGGGCGGCCCTCTCATGGCGCTGTGCCTGCTGGGCGGGCTGGCCTTCCTCTGGCTGACCGACGCGGCGATGCGGCCCGCGTTCGGCGCGGCGGCGCGCGGCTTCCCTGGGCGGTGACGCTCGTGGCGGCGGCGGTCGCCGTGGCGGCGATTGCGACGCTCATGCTGCTGTACCCTTCCGGCCTCAGCGCGGTCGGCGAGGTCCTGGGCGGCTTCGTCGCTGGGCTGAGCGCCCGCCCGGCGGGGCAGCCCTTCGCGCATCTGCTGCTGGCGCTGCTGGTCTACGAGCCGCTCGCCTGGGTGTTCGGCGTGTTCGGCGTGGTGGGCGCGCTCCTCGCGGGCAATGCGATGGGGCGCTTCCTCGCGGGCTGGGCAATCGTCGCCGTCGTCGTCGGCCTGGTCTACCCCGGCGCGACATCGGCGCACACGCTCATGCTCATCCTGCCGCTGGCGGCGCTCGGCGCGCAGGTCGTGGCGGCGCGGCTCGCGCCCGATGCGCGCGCGCAAGGCGACGCGCCGCCGGAGCCGGGCAACTGGGAGGGGCTGTGGGAGGCCCCCGCCTGGGGCATGGCGGCGTACATCGCCGGCGTGGTGGGGCTGTTGGCGGTGGTGTACGTCCACCTGATCCACGTGGGTCGCGAGCTGTCCTCTTCCACCGCGCCGCCGGAGCTGGCGACAGTCCTGCCCTACCTGTTGTTTGCGGCGCTGTCGTTTGCGCTGATCGTCATCGGCTTCTTCCTGGTCGGCGCGACGTGGGGCAGCGGCGCGGCGGTGCGCGGGCTGGTGCTCGCGGCGGCGCTGGTGATGGGCGCGTATACAGTGAGCGCGGCGTGGGGGCTGGCAGTCTCGCGCGCCGACGACGCGCGCGAACTCTGGTACCTGGAGCGCCCGTCGCGCGTGATCCACATGCTGCGCGCGACGGTCCAGGATGGCTCCGAGCGCGACCGAGGCGCGCCCAACACCGCCGAGGTCGTCGCGGTGATCCCGCCGGATGGGGCGCTCGCCTGGGCGCTGCGCGACTTCACGAACCTCCGGTTCGCCGACGCGGCGACGCCTGATATCGCCACGCCGCTCGTCGTCCTGCCGGCCGAGATCGAAGAACCCTCACTCGGCGCAGATTACCTGGGGCAGAGCTTCGTCACGCGGTGGACGTGGCGGTTCGACACGTTGGGGACGCAGGGCCTGTTGGGGTGGCTGCTCCAGCGACGGACGTATGTGCCGGCCTTCGCTTCGGAGCGCTACATCGTGTGGCTGCGCACCGACATCTACGGCGTCCCTGAGGCGACGCCCTGACGCGCATTGCGCCGCATTGCGCCGCCCGTCACCGGCGCGCCGAGGCGCGGAACAGGGGCGGCGCCCACGTGAGCGCGCCCGCGCCAAGCTGCGCGCGCAGCGCCGCGAGGCATTCCTCGCGGGCCGGCGCAGGCATGGCGTCCACCTCGGCGCGGCGCGGCGACCACGCCAGCGCATAGCGGATGAAGTCCTCCGCGCGGGCGAACGACGCGCGTCCAATCACCGCCTCGCAGGCGACCGCGCGAAAGCCGGCCGCGCGCAGCAGGTCCGCGATGTCCGCGCAATCCTCCACCGCCTTGTCCCAGGGACGCCACCACGCCGCGAGTTCCCGCATCCCGGCAAGGAAATCGCCGGCCTCCTCGACCGCATACGCGGCGATGGTCTCGTCCACCAGCCGCGTGAGCGGGTCCGGCGGACCCCACTCCAGCAGCGCCAGCCGCCCCGCCGGGGCGGAGCACGCGGCGCGCCTCCGCGAGCACGGCGTCGGGCCGGGTTTCGTTGAGGCAGAACGTCGCGACCGCTGCATCAAAGGTCGCAGGGGCGAAGGGGAGCGCGTGCGCGTCGCCGCCGACGAAGACCACCCCGGCGGCGCGCGCCCTGCCCGTCGCCAGCATCGGCGCGCTGATGTCCACGCCGACCACCGCGCGCACCCTCGACGCGACCAGCCGGGCGGCCACGCCGGTCCCGGCCCCCAGGTCGAGGACGGTGTCGCCGCCGCCCAGCGGCAGGTCGTCGAGCGCCGACGCCGCCAGCCGCGCCAGCGCCGGCGCGATGTCCGCCGCGTAGCGCGGCGCGGTGTCCTGATAGAGGCGTCTGAGCAGGTGGGCGTGCGGTGCAGCCGTCACGGTCAGCCGGCGGGTTTCCTGGCGACGATGATGGCGCGCCCGTTCAGATCGTGCGCGGGGTTGAAGGTTTCGAGGTCCAGGTTCAACACCCGTTCCACGCTGAAGCCGGCGCGCTCCAGCAGGGTGGTCACGGCCTGCAGGGGATAGCCGCGCAGCGCGTGTTCTTCCTCGACGCGCTGCCAGCCCTCGCCATGGTCATAAAAGATGACGTACTTCCGGGTGTTGATCAGGGTTTCGTAGCTGAACGTGCTGTTGATGATGATGGTGAGGTCCTGCGCATTGTCGTAGGGCACGTGGCACCCGGTGCCCCAGCGGGTCGTCAGCCCCTCAATCGTCTCCATGTCGAAGATGAAGAGCTTTTCGGGCGCGAGCACCCGGTGGGCGTTGCTGAAGACGCGCTCCAGGTCGCGCAGGCTCTGCATGTAATTGAGCGCCTGCAGGCACGTGACCAGGTCGAGCGTGCCGGGGCTGTAGTCCAGGTCGCGGATGTCCTGCTGACGCCAGCTTACGGTCGAGCTGCCCGCCTCCTGCGCGTTGATGCGCGCCTTGATCAGCATCTCGCTGGACACGTCCACGCCGGTCACGCGGAACCCCTCCTGGCCGAGCCAGATGGCGGCGGTGCCGACGCCGCAGGCCATGTCCATCACGCGGCGGCCAATCCAGTCGCTCTGCTGGGCCAGGGTGAGCAGGCGCGGCATCAGCGCTTCGCTGTAGCGCGCAAAACCGGCTTGCTCGTAGAACACGGGAAGGTGCATGAAGAAGTTCTTGAGTTCAGACGTTGGCATGGGCGCTTTCCTGGAGGATGATGTCGATAAACAGTCCAGGGATAACTTAAGGTTTCACCTACGGCGCATTGTGACACCGATTTGCATTACGCGCAATGGCTTGCGCCAGACCATTGTTCGTATAAGCTGTCACAATTATACGCGAAATCGGGGCAGTGTCCCTGAAAGATATGTGAAAGTCATCCTTGATCGGTGAACGCCTTCACGTTCTTCGGAAGCGCGCCCGCTATTGGCTGCGCCGGGAAGCATGAACCACGAGTGACGCCAATTTAGAATAAAGGGAGTGGGGCGAACCGGCGGTTCACCCCTACCGCCAGGTATGCGGTGGATAGGGGCAGAGCACGCTGTCCCTCTACAGGGCGGTCAAGAGCGCATTGCCCGTGGTAGACTTCCTTCACGCCCTGGCGGCCCGGAATGACAGGCCGCCAGCCCCAGACCGGCGCGCCCGCGCGCGCACCCGGAATGCCCCCGCCTAAGCGTAGAACTTGACCACGATATCGGTGATCAGGTTCGCGGCTTCGTCGCTGCGGTCGGCGGCGTGGTAGAGGTGGCGATAGATCTCGCGCAGCTTCAGCATCTCCACGATGTGGTCCATGTCTTTCGGGCCGCTGAAGAGGTCGGCGATGGCCTCGCGGTAGATCACCTCCACCTGGTTGCCGATTGCCTTGGCGCGAACCGCGTGGTCGTTCGCAACGGCCGGGTGCTCTTCGAGACGCTCCATCGCAAGCTGAATCTTCTCGGCGGCGTCGCGCAGCAGGTCGATCATCTGGCGCAGGTACTCGTTCGGCTCGATGTCGAGCGTGTCCATCTCGTGGATGGTCGAATAGCCGGAGTCTATCACGTCATCAATCGCCCGCGAGAGGGCAAAGATGTCCTCGCGGTCGATGGGCGTCACGAAGGTGCGGTTCAGTTCATCGATGAGGATGCGGCGCACCTCGTCGGCGTCCTTCTCGCACTGGCGCAGCTTCTTGGCGTTCTTGTTGTTGGGGTTGCGCACGTACTCCGCAAGCACATCCATCCCCTCGGAGGTGATGGTTGCTTGGTGAACCAGCATCGCGATGAAGTCATTGCGCCGACGCCGCTGGCCGAGCTTTTTGATCCGTTCCTGGAGACGTGACCAGGCATTCATGCTGCTAACTCCTCAATCCTGTGAACAACGTGTAGAACAGCGCGCCCAGCACTGCCGCCGCCGGGATGGTCAGCAGCCAGGCATAGACGATGTTCCGCGCCACACCCCAGCGCACCTTGGAGAGACGTTCGGCGCTCCCTGCGCCCAGGATAGTCGAGCTGACAACCTGCGTCGTGCTCACCGGCCCGCCCAGCAGCGCCGCGCCCAGGATCACGCCGGTGGAGGCCGCCTGCGAGGTGAAGCCGTGAATTGGGCGGATCTTGTAGAACTTCGCGCCCAGCGTGCGGATCAGCCGGTACCCGCCGGTAAGCGTCCCCAGCGAAATCGCCGCCGCGCTGACGAGGATGACCCAGGTCGGGACCGAGAAGGTGTCCAGCACCCTGCCCGCCACAAGTGCAGCGGCTATCATGCCCATCGTTTTCTGTGCGTCGTTGGTCCCGTGCGAGAGCGCGAGCGTGAACGCCGTCAGCCATTGGCCGCGCTTGAGCCAGACATTCGCCTGCGGCGTGAGATACTGCCCGACTCTGAGGATGATCCGGGTCAACAGAAAGCCGGCCATCAGGCCTAGCGGAGGCGAGACAAACAGCGCCACGAGTACGATTGCCAGGCCGGAGGGCTGTACCGCGCCAAGCCCATAGCCGGCGGCTCCGGCCCCGACGATGCCACCGATCAGGGCGTGGGAGGAGGAGGAGGGGAGGCCGAAGAACCACGTGAAGGCGTTCCACACCGTGGCCGCCAGCAACGACGCCGCGATCACCTCAAGCGTCATGGCGGCGCTCGCCAGCACCCTGTCGCCGATAGTGCTGGCGATGGCGACGCCAAACACCAGCGGGCCGATGAACTCCGCGCCTGCCGCCATCGCCAACGCGCTGCGCGGCGGCATCGCACGTGAAGAGATTACCGTCGCCACGACATTCGCCGAATCCTGCACGCCGTTCACGTAATCATAGACGAGTGCGATAGCGATGACTCCGAGAACTTCCGGTGGCAGATTGATCATACGCCTGACTCAAGATAAGACCGATACGATGCCGTGCATGAGGTTCGCCAGAATGTGGTTAGTCTAGCGCAACTTTAAGATCTTTGCACCTTTCGCTTAACAGAATTTTAAAGATCCGTTAACAACCGGCGCATTCTGTGTCCTGGCGTCCGCCTGTGGGGCGGCAACGCGAGGATTCTTCGCCGTATTGCGATAAATGTGATATTTTTCATGTTTCTGATATGCGACAATATTGGTTCATTTTTATTAGGGTTTTCTGTTTTGATAATTTGTTATTACTCGGCTCTGGACACCGCTTGCGGTCTATGGTACAATCGCGCGCATAATATGGCATCTGCGAAGAAATCCATCTCCTAAACACAGGACCGCAGCAACAGATGCATAGTGATATGCTTTCGCTAAGCCCTGTTTGCCACGCCGTGCCCGCCCTGGAAAGGACGCGCACGGCGGTGTTCGTCTCGAACCCATCCCATCACGAGCCAGGCGCTTCACCTGCGCTTGATGGCTGACGCAGGAAAGGAGAGACTGTGAGTGCGCTGACCAAAACACCACGCAGAGGCTTGTGGGTCCTTGGTGGCCTGGCCGCCGTGCTCCTGGTCGTGCTCGGCGCTGCGCTGCTCCTCCGCCCGACGCCTTCCGAGGCGCAGGATGCGCAGCCCTTCGTCTTCAACCACCAGATTCACGTCCAGGAGAACGGCATCTCGTGCGTTTATTGCCACAGCGGCGTGATGCGTTCGCCGACGGCCGGCATCCCCAGTATGCAGCTCTGCGCCGGCTGCCACGCGCCGGCCGACGGTTCGCTGGGCCGCCCCGGCGGCGGGATCGACAACGGCTCGGAAGCGCTGGCGACGCTGCGCACGTACATCGCCAACGGCACGGCGATCTTGTGGGAGCGCATCACGTTCCTGCCGCGCTACGCCTACTTTGCGCACCACGTGCACATCAAAGCCGGCGCCAGTTGTGAGACCTGCCACGGCAACGTGGGCGAGATGGAGGCGGTCCACCAGGTCGAGAAGATGAACATGGGCTGGTGCCTCAGTTGCCACCAACGCGAACCCAACGCGCTTGAACTGATGGATTGCTCCATCTGCCATCGTTAGGAGACAGATATGACGCGAGGGATCAGTCGTCGTGACTTCATGCGCATCGGCGTCGCCGGCGCGGCGACCGCCGTGCTCGCCGGCTGCCAGCAGACCCGGCGCTATGTCGAGCTTGAGCCTTACGTGATCCCCCCGGAAGAGGCCGTGGCCGGCACGCCGACGTGGTACGCCAGCACGTGCCGCCAGTGCCCCGCCGGGTGCGGCATCATCGTGCGCACGATGAACGGGCGCGCGGTGAAGATCGAGGGAACCCGGAGCACCCGCTCAACCGGGGCGGGCTGTGCGCGCGCGGGCAGTCGGGGCTGCAACTGCTCTATAACCCCGACCGGCTGCAAGGCCCGGCGCAACAGGCGCGGCAGGGGAGCCGTGATTACGCGCCGATCTATTGGGAAGACGCCATCCCCATGCTGGCGGACCGGCTCAGCGAGGCCGGCGACGCCGTGGCCGTGTGGGGCGGCGCGACCATGTCCGGCCACCTGTACGACCTGCTCCGCCGCTTCACCGAGGCGGTGGGCGCGCCCGCGCCGGTGATCTATGACCTGTACACCGCCATGCACGGCTACCACGCGCTGCAGAGCGCCAGCCGCGCGCTGTTCGACGCCGACGCCATGCCCGCGTACCGTCTGGGTGAGGCCGATGTCGTGTTCTCGTTCGGCGCGGACTTCCTCGGCACGGGCACGTCGGCGGTGCGCTACGGCGTCGAGTACGGCAGGTTCCGCGATCAGGGCCTGGGCAAGCGCGGCTATCTGGTCCAGTTCGAGTCGCGCATGTCCATCACCGGGGCCAGCGCCGACCGCTGGGTTCCGGTCCAGCCCACCACCGAGACGCTGGTCGCGGGGGCCATCGCGCGCCTCATCGCCGATGAGGGCTTTGGCCCGGCGGACCGGGTCGAGCGGGCGCGCACCCTGGCTCCAGAGGTCGATATCGCCGCCGCTGCCGCTGCGTGCGAGCTGTCGGTCGAGGACCTGGCGCAACTGGCGCAGGTCTTCGCCAATGCCGAAAGCCCCTGGCGATTCCAGGCGGGGCGCTGGCGGGGCACGCGTTCGGCGTCGAGGCGATCATGGCCGTGCAAGCCCTGAACGTGATCGCGGGCGCGGCGGCGATGAGCCTGGCGGCGGACGCGCCGCACGCGGCGTTGGTGAAGCCCCCGGTCTCCCCGCTCGCCGATGTCGTCGCATTGATCGACCGCATGGCCGCCGGGGAGGTGAAGGCGCTGCTGGTCTGTGGGGCCAACCCCGCCTACGACCTGCCTCCCGCCACCGGCTTTGTCGATGCGGTGCAGAACGTCCCGTTCGTGGCGACCTTCACGCCGCTGATCGACGAGACGTCGGTATGGGCGCACCTTGTCCTGCCCACGCGCACGTACCTTGAGTCGTGGGGCTACGAGGTCACCGCGCCCGGCTTCGAGACCGCCATCGTCGGCAGCCAGCAGCCGGTCGTCGTGCCGATGTACGACGCGCGCTCCACCGCCGACGTTGTCTTGGAGGTCTCCCGGTCGATCCCGCCGGCCGCTGCCACGCTCCCTGGGCGGACGAGGTCGCTTTCCTGAAGGAAACGCTCACGCAACTGCCCGCCGGTGCGTTCGGCGGCGACGACCCCGACGTGCAATGGGCGCGCATTTTGCAGCACGGCGGCTGGTGGATGGCGGAGCCTTCCGCGCCGCCCGCCCCCGAAGCCACCGCCCCGGAGCCGGTCGCGGTCCAAAGGCCGGCGTTCCAGGGCGACACCAGCATGATGCCCTATCACCTGCACCTGTACACGCCGGTGCTCCTGGGCGACGGGAGCGGTGCGAGCCAGCCCTGGTTGCAGGGTTCCCCCGACCCGATGAGCACGGTCGCGTGGCAGACCTGGGTCGAGCTGAACCCCGTGACGGCGGAAGCGCTCGGCGTATCGGATGGCGATGTGGTGCAGGTCGCGTCGGTCTATGGCAGCATCGAAGCGCCGGTCTTCGTCTACCCGGCCATCCGCCCGGACACAGTCGCCATCCCGCTCGGCCAGGGGCACAGCGAACTGGGCCGCTACGCCGAGAGGCGCGGCGCCAACGCGGTGCAACTGCTCGGCCCGGTCATCGAGGACGCGGGGAACGCGCTGACCTTCTCGACCGTGCGCGTCTCCGTCACGCCCACCGGGGAGCACAAGCCGCTGGCGGTCTACGGGAATCCCGAAGGCTCGATGGTCGAGCCGCCATTCTGATACACCGTCGTGGAAGTGTAGGGGGAAGGTCATGCCTTGCCCCTCCAGACACGAGCGACAAGACACGCAAAGGGTACAACGATCTGGGGAGTAAGCCGATGAGCGAAAACGAAACCGATGGCCGCCACTGGACGATGGTCATTGACAGCGACAAATGCACCGGCTGCGGCGCGTGTGTGGTCGCGTGCCATGCGGAGAACAACGTGCCCATCGCGGACGAGGGCCAGGTGATTCAGGGCCGGGCGAACCACTGGATTCGCATCGAGCGCTACTGGGAGGGACGTACCCGAACGTGAAGGCGCGTTTTCTCCCGGTGATGTGCCAGCAGTGCGGCGAAGCGCCCTGCGAGCCGGTGTGCCCGGTGTACGCCACGTACCACAGCACCGAGGAGAACCTGAACGTCATGGTCTACGCCCGGTGCGTGGGCACGCGCTACTGCGCCAACAACTGCCCCTACCGGGTCCGGTCCTTCAACTTCTACGAGCCGGAGTTCGAGGGCGCGCTTGTGGAACAGCTCAACCCTGACGTGACGGTGCGCAGCGCGGGCGTGATGGAGAAGTGCACCTTCTGCATCCAGCGCATCCGCCGCGCCGACCAGAAGGCCACCGTCGAGGGGCGCGCGCTGGAGGACGGCGAAGTGCAGCCGGCGTGCGCGCAGGCGTGCCCGCCCAAGGCCATCGTCTTTGGCGACGCCAGCGACCCCGAAAGCCAGGTCGCGAAGTTGATCGAGGGCAACGAGCGCCGATACCAACTGCTGCACAACCTCGGCACGAAGCCGGCAGTCTACTACCTGAAAGGCGGTGCGTCCAATGTCTGAGACGAGCATCGAACCGCGCCCCTGGACAAGCGAGCCGGCCACGACGCCTGACCTGGAGCAGCAGGTCGAGCACGCGCGCGACGCGCACCTGATGCTCGACCCGCGCCCGCTGGAGGAGAGCAACCAGCAGGCGATTGCCAGTATGCAGCGCACCAGCCGCCTCACGTGGGCGGTGGTCGTCGTGCTGCTTGGCGGCGTGGGCATGGCGGCGGCGAGCTGGCTGATCCAGATTGCGACCGGCATCGGCGTCACCGGCCTCAACAACACGATCTTCTGGGGCATCTACATCGTCAACCTGGTCTACTTCATCGGCATCGGCCACGCCGGCACGTTCATCTCGGCGGCCTTCCGCGTGCTCAAGTTCGAGACGCGGCGGCCCATCGCGCGCGCCGCCGAGACGGTGACGCTGTTCGCGCTCGCGGCGGCGGCCCTCTTCCCCTTCATCCACCTGGGCCGCATGTGGAAGGCCTACTGGATGATCCCCTATCCCAACCAGCGGCAACTGTGGCCCAACCCGCAGTCGGCGCTGTTGTGGGACGCCACGGCGATCCTCACTTACGTGATCGGGAGCATCCTCTTCATCTACCTGAGCCTCATCCCAGACCTTGCCATGCTGCGCGAGCGCACCACCGGCTGGCGACGCGTCCTGTACCGGGCGCTGGCGCTCGGGTGGCGCGGCACAGACCGCGAGTGGTCGATCCAGGAAAGCGCTGCGAACATCTTCGCGTATGCCATCATCCCGGTGATGTTCTCGGTGCATACCATCGTGTCGTGGGACTTCGCCATGACGATCCAGCCCGGCTGGCACAGCACGATCTTCGGGCCGTTCTTCATCGTCGGCGCCCTGTTCTCCGGCGTCGCGGCGGTCATCATGGTGATGGCGGTGTTGCAGCGCTTCATGAAGCTGGCCTATTTCATCCGGGCGGAGCACTTCGACGCGATGGCGAAGTTCCTTCTGGTGATGAGCTTCGCGTGGATCTACTTCTACTTCGCCGAGGTCCTCACGAACTGGTACGGCAACCTGCCGCCGGAGATGGAAATCCTCGACCTGCTCATGCATGGCGCGGCGGCCCCGTTCTGGTTCCTGATGCTGTTCTGCAACATCGTCGTGCCCGTCGGCCTGCTGTGGATGCGGCGGGTGCGCCGCTCGCCGGGGGTGCTGTTCGTCATCGCGATTTTCGTGCAGATCGGGATGTACCTGGAGCGCTACATCATCGTCGGCGTGATGCTTGGCCGCCCGGAGATGCCGTTCCGCTGGAGCAGCTACACGCCCGCGCTGGAGCTGATCATCGCGGTGGGCGCGTTCGCCTTCGTCGCGTCGTTCTACCTGGATCTTCACCCGCGTCTTCCCCATCATCCCGCTCTGGGAGGTCGCCGAGGGGCAGTTGTACAATGGGCTGCGCAGGGTGGGCCGGGCGTTCACGAGCGCCAAGTCAGACCCGCACTAGGGCCCGCACCAGGGAGAGAGTTGAGATATGGCCGAATACCAGGTACTCGGGCTTTTTGAAGACGTCGATCCCGCCGCCAATGCGATTGAGGCGCTGCGCAAACTCGGCGTATCTGACCGGAAGATCAGCGTGTTGTCGGCCTTTCCCTACACGCCGAAGATGCTTGGCCGCAAACACAGCCACCACCGCCTGATGCCGATTGCGCTCACCGGCGCGCTGATGGGCTTCATGGGGGCCATCTTCCTGACGGTGATCATGCCGCAGCTCTACCCCATCGTCGTGGGCGGGCGCGACATCGTGAACATCCCCCCTCGCTCATCATCATGTTCGAGCTGACCATGCTCGGCGTGATCGTGGGGACCTTCATCGGCTTTCTGATCGAGGGCGGGTTCCCGTATTTCGGCCCCAAGCTCTACGACAAGCGCATCGCCGAGGGGTACATCGGCGTGCTTGCGCAGGTCAACGACGACGTGCTGTTTGCGCGTACGAAGCAATCGCTCACCGACCACGGCGCGCAGCACCTGCAGGAGATGGAAGTCCGCCGCTACCGCGACCCGCGCCTGGCGATCCTGGCGGGGCTGCTCGTGGTGGGCGGCGCGTTTGCCCTGTTCACGCTCCTCATCTTCTACGATGTGATCTCGCTGCCGTGGTGGCCGGACCAGATGAAGGAGTCGCTCGTGGTGGCGCCGCTGCAAGGGCCGCGCTACCCCGCGCCGGAGGGGAGCGTCCCGATACAGGGCGTGGCGGTCGTCAACAACCAGCCGCTGACCGCGCCCCTCCCCGGGACCGAGGACTCGATCCAGCGCGGCGAGGTGCTATTCAGCCTGCACTGCGCGCACTGCCACATGATCGCGGGCGAGGAACTCACGCCCGTGGGCGCAAAGTTCGCCGTCCCGCCGCCGGCCATGACCAGCGACCGCGTGGCCGGGCGCACGGCGGAGAGCATCTTCGTGACCATCACCCAGGGGCGGGGCCTGATGCTCCCGCTCGCAGAGAACCTGTACCCTGACGAGCGCTGGGACGTGGCGAACTACGTCCTGAGCCTGAACGCGGATTGACTGGATTGCTGACTGACCAACCGGAGGTTAGTGGTGTCAAGACGAATCTGGATTAGCCTGTCGCTCGCCCTCTTCTTCGGGCTGCTGTTGAGCGCGTGCGGGCCGGGTATCGCCCCGAACACGTCCATCCCGACGCTGGCCCCGCGTGAAGCGACCTCCGCGCCCGCCGAGGCCCCGGCGACCGTCGAAGGCGCGGAGGCGACCAGCACGCCGGAGGCGACGACCGGCGACGTGACGGAGGTCGCCGCTGTCAGCCTGGAAGAGGCGGCGGCGGTATACGCGGCGAGCTGCCAGGGGTGCCACGGCGCGGACGGGCAGAATGGCACCGTCGGGCCGAGCCTGGCCGCCTCCGCGGAGGTCGCGGCGCTGAGCGACGATGAACTCCGCGACATCGTGCACAACGGGGTTGAAGGCACCGCAATGCGCGCCTTTGGCGACGAGCTTTCTGACGCGGAGATCGAGGGCCTGATCGACCTCATCCGAAGCTGGGAGGGTGGCGAGGGTGGCGCTGCCGCCGAGACGCCGGAAGCGACCGCCGAACCCACCACCGCGCCGGAGGCCGCCGCAGAAGCCGACCTCGAAGCCGGGCTGAGCGTCTACGCGGCGAACTGCCAGGCCTGTCACGGCGCGGAGGGCCAGAACGCCGTCGTCGGGCCGGACCTGTTCGCGAACCCGGACATTGCCGCGATGGACCATGACGCGATCCGCGACATTGTCGTCAACGGCGTCGAGGGCACGGCGATGCAGGCCTTTGGCGACCGGCTCTCCGATGAGGAGATCGACAATGTGGTCGCGCTGATCGAAAGCTGGCAGGAGTAGCCCCAGACGCGGGCGCTCGCGCCCCCGCCCAGACTCCCGAAATGCTGAAAGCAGAGAGGGTACGGCGCGCCGTACCCTCTTGCGTTTTCTTCGCTCTTATCTGTTCACTTGGTCCAGTCGGCGTCGTGGCGCTGTGTGTTTTTCGTAACCTGCCGACGAGTAGGGGCAAGGCATGCCTTGCCCCGACCTGTGGTTCTTCTTATCAAGGATGTCTCTCATATGGCGGTTGTCCCGCCTGGATGGTCTTGACCTCGCTATTTTGCGGTCGTACTATCGCAGAACAGGGTCGAAAAGAATACGAATTAGCCCGCGACTTCAGTCGCGGGGTAGCTCTTCTGCCGCCAGATGTAGGGGCGACCCGGCGGGTCGCCCCTACATCTGGCATGTGATCCCACGTTCTGTATCTAGACCACACTATTATGCAGCCCTACTGTCGCAGGAACCAGAAGGTGAACAGACACCTCCGCTGCAATCGCCCTGAGCGGTCGGCCCCGCGCAGCGCGCGCCCTCTCACACGCGCGTGACGGCGTCGCTGGCCGCATCCAGCGCGGCGACCTCCTCATCGGTCAGCGCCCAGCCGAGCGCGCCCGCGTTCTCCTCTGCCTGGCGCGCGTCGCGCACGCCGGGGATGGGCAGCGTGCCCTTGCGGATGGTCCAGTTGAGCGCCACCTGCGCCGGCGTCCTACCGCCGTGCGCCGCGCCAAGCGCGCGCATGACCTCCATGAGGGGGCCGAGGCGCGCCAACTGCGTGGCGTACCGCCGCCCCCGGATGCCGGGCGGCGGCTGGTCAGGCGTGTACTTGCCGGTGAGCAGCCCCTGGCGCAGGGGGCTGTAGGCCAGCAGGCGCACGCCCAATTCCTGGCACGCGCTGAGCAGCCCGTTGCGCTCCGGGGTGCGCTCCAGCAGGCTGTACTCGACTTGGTTAGCGGCCAGGTGCACCCCGCGCCGGGCGAGCACGGCGAACGCGCGCCGCATCTGGCTGGCGCTGTAGTTGGAAACGCCGACCTGCCGCGCCAGCCCCTGCTCGACCGCGTCGGCGAGCGCCTCCGCCCAGGTATCGATGGGCACGGGCGGGACCGGCCAGTGAATCTGGTACAGCTCGACCTGGTTCAGCCCCAGGCGGCGCAGGCTGCCCTGTAGCGCGTTGATGAGCCGGCGTCGGGTCAGCCGCCAGGGCAGGGGCATGAACTTGGTGGCAACGTACACCGACGCGCCGCTTTCGCGGATGAACTGGCCGAGCAGCTTCTCCGCGCGGCCCCAGCCGTACATCTCCGCCGTGTCGATGAGGCGGATGCCGTGGGCCAGGCTCACGTCGAACGCCGCGCGCGAGTCCGCGTCGGAGTACACGCCGCGCCCCGCCCAGAAGGTCCGGTCGCCCCAGGCCCAGTTGCCGATGCCGAGTTCGATCCCGGCGAGAGAAACCGGCCCGCCCTCGCCCCTCTCCGCGCCCGCCATCACTGCGCCATCGCCGCATCCAGGCTGTCGATTGCGTCGCGGAGGAGCTGCGCGCTCGCGCCGAGCGCCGCACACTCCTCGTCGTCGAGGTCCACTGGGAACGTGTCCACAACGCCGGACCGGTCGATCAGACGCGGCAGCGAGAGCGTCACGTCCAGTACGCCCTGCACGTCGGGCGTGGGCGTGCACACCGCCATCACGGCGCGCTCGTCGCGCAGGATGACGTCCACGAGGGTCGCGGTCACGCTGCCGATGCCGTAGTAGGTCGCGCCCTTGCCGGCGATGATGGCCCGCGCCGCCGCGCCGGATTTCGGCTTGCAGTTCGGCCTGCACCTGCTTATCCATCTTGATGCCCCGCTGCTGGCAATACGTGACCAGCGGCACGCCACCCACCGTGGTCGAGGACCACGCGAGCACCTGCGAGTCGCCGTGCTCGCCGACGACATAGCCGTTGACGTGCTTGGCGTCCACCCCCAGGTACCGCCCCAGCGCGGCCCGGAAGCGCGCCGTGTCGAGGCCGGTGCCGGTGCCGACGACGCGGTGCGACGGGACCCCGTGCTCGGCGGCGTACCGCGCGGTGAGGTGGGTCATCACGTCAACCGGGTTGCTGACCACAACCAGGATCGCGTCGGGGGCGTTGGCGACGATGGCGGGCACCATCTCCTGGAAGATGCGCGCGTTCGCCTCCATGAGCACCAGGCGGCTCTGGTCGGCCTTGCGCGGCAGGCCGGCGGTGATCACCACCACATCGCTGCCGACCAGGTCAGGGTAGTCGCCGGCGTCGATCCGCAGCGGGTTCGGCGTGAACGAGACCGCGTGCTGGATGTCGGCGGCTTCGGCCTGCGCGCGCGCCGCGATGATGTCCACCAGCATGATCTCGCGCCCGATGCCGCGCATTGCCATCGCGTAGGCGGTCGCTGAGCCGACCATCCCGGCACCTACGATACCGACTTTCATCACACTTCTCCTCGTCGTGACAGTTAGGCACAATGACGGTCATTATGATGACCATTGTCTACTCTCCTGTCAAGCGCGGCGACAGGATGTTCCAAGATAGGGCAACTTCAGGGCAAGAACACTCACCTAATCCTCTCCACGAGTGGAGAGGGGACTTAGGATTATCACCCCCTCTCCATTTATGGAGAGGGGGCGGGGGGTGAGGTAAAAACGGGCAGAACACTGGGGACCAAGGTGCCCCCAAAGATGGAATGCACCCCGCGACAGGAGCGGTATGCTGCTTCCCTGTGGCCGGGCGCGCGTCACACACCGGCAGCCTCCAGTTCGTCGATGGCGGCGCGGATCACCTGCGCGCTGGCGCGGAGCAGCGCGTGCTCGCGCGCGCTCAGCAGCAGCGGCAGGCGCGAGATCACGCCCGCGCCGCCCACCAGGCTCGGCAGCGAGACGGTGACATCGCGCACGCCCTCCAACTCGCTGACGGGCGTGCAGACGGTCAGCACCGAGCGCTGGTCGCCCAGGATGACCTCCACGATGCGCGCCAGCGCGCTGCCGATGCCGTAGTAGGTCGCGCCTTTGCCCTCGATGATCGTACAGGCGGCGTTGCGCACCTGGTCGTCGATGTTGCGCTGCATCGCCTCATCGACGCACAACTCCTCCTGCGTGCAGAAGTCCTCCAGCGGCACCGCGCCGACCGTCACAAGCGACCAGGTCAGCACCTCGGAGTCGCCGTGCTCGCCGACGACGTAGCCGTGGATGTGCTTGGGGTCCACGCCCATGTGGAGGCCCAGCAGCGCGCGGAAACGCGCCGTGTCCAGCGTCGTGCCGGAGCCAATCACCCGGCTGGAGGGCACGCCGTGCTCGGCGGCGTAGCGCGCCGCGAGGTGCGTCATGATGTCTACGGGATTGGTCGCCACGATGAGGACCGCGTCGGGCGCGTGCGCGAGCACCTGCGGCACGACGTCGCGGAAGACGGCGGCGTTCCGGCTCAGCAGTTGCAGGCGCGTCTCGCCGGGGCGCTGGCCCACCCCCGCGCCGATGATGACGACGCGGCTGCCGGCGAGGCGCTCGTAGCCCCCGGCGGTGATCTGCAGCGGCTCGGCGAACGGCACCGCGTGCAGGAGGTCGGCGGCCTCGGCGCGCGACCGCTTCTCGTTCAGGTCCACGAGCACGATTTCGCGCCCGATGCCGCGCATCACCAGCGCGTAGGCCGCCGTCGATCCCACAAGGCCGCTGCCGACAATACCAACTTTCATGGTCTGTTTCCTCTCTTTTACGCGCGCACAAACCCCACCCGCGAGATGAATGACGCCCCGATTATACCCCGCCCGGCGGCGGCGCAGCCTTGCACGGGGCGGGGTTTCGGTCCTCAACAGGTCAGGAATGGCGCAACCTGCCGTTGCGCGTCGGGGGCACCCGCCGGGTCGCCCCTACCTCCAGATGCGGTGATGCCGGGGACATAGAACCCACGTCTCCATACCCGGATTGTTCGATCAATGATTACAGCTCAGGATGGGGAGGGATGAGTTCTGTGGGGCCAGGTCAACCGGCCTCGCTGGCGTAGACGATCACGTCGGTGAGGGCCAGGGCGGCGTCGTAGACGTACTTGCGCGTGGTAGAAGGGCTGGCTCAGGTCGATCACGTGCGGGTAGAAGATCGCGTCCGCCGGCGGCAACGGCAGGCCGGGCACCGCCTCCGCCGGCCACCAGCGCAACAGCCCCTCGCGCCCGTCGCCGCGCAGGTCGCCCTCGAAGTCGGTGGCGACGTAGACGAACAACATCCACTGCCAGTCCGGGCGCGGCGAGACTTCGGTAATCAGGCCGCGGAAGTGCAGCGCCTTCGCCCGGTAGCCGGTCTCTTCGCGCAGCTCGCGGATCGCGCCCTCGTAGGGCGACTCGCCCGGCTCGACCTTGCCGCCGGGCGCGACCCACAGGTCCAGGTTCGGCTCCTTGCGGCGATGCATCAGCAACACCGCGCCGCCGCGCACGCAGTAGACCAGCGTCCCCAGAATGCGATCCATACCCACCTGCCGCCCGCCGCGCCTGACGCCGCCGCGCCCTACCGGCCCAGGAGGTCGCGCAGCGCCGGCTCCAGTTCCGGGAATTTGAAGCGGTAGCCCAGCTCCTGCAAGCGCCCCGGAAGCGCGCGCACGCCCTTCAGGAGCGTGTCGGCCATTGCGCCGTAGAGCAGGCGCATCGCGAACGCGGGCACGACCATAAAGACGGCCTCCCCAGCACGCGCCCAATTGTCGCGCTGAGTGCGGCGTTGCGCACCGGGTTGGACGCGCACAGGTTGAAGACGCCGCGCGCTTCGGGCGTGTCGATCAGGTAGCGGAGGGCGGCTACCACGTCGGTGATGTGCACCCAGGAGAACCACTGCTGGCCGCTCCCCAGACGCCCGCCGGCGAAGAGGCGCGATTGCAGCAGCAGCGGCGGGAGCGCCCCGTCGCCGGGGTGCAGCACCGGCCCCATGCGCGTCACCACACGCCGCACGCCCAACGCCTCCACGGGCGCGGTCGGCGGCTCCCAGCACACGGCGCAGATGTGGGACATGAAGCCGTCCCCCTGGCGGGCTGTCTTCGCGGGCGATCTCCCCGGTGGGCGCGTAATAGTCCACGCCCGAAATCTGGACCACGACGCCGGGCTTCTCCGACGCCGCCTCGACCGCCGTCGCCACCGCCAGGCCGGGGTCGCGCCGGCTCTCGCAGATGGCGCGCCGGCGCGCGTCGGTCCACCGGTAGGCGAGCGGGTTCATGCCGGCGACGCGCTGCCCGGCGAGGTTGACAACGGCCCCCGCGCCCTCCACTTCGTCGGCCCAGCCCTGCGCGGTGCGCCCATCCCAGCCGACAGCGCGCACGCGCGCCGACATGCCCCGCGCCCGCGCGGGGTCGCGGGTGAGCACGACGACATCATGGCCGTCGCGCGCGAGGTCGGCGGCGAGCGCCTGCCCGATCATCCCCGTACCGCCTGTGATGATGACTCGCATTGCGCACCCTCTTTCTGAAGCCTGGTTCCTTGTGGATGCCTGCGCCAGCGGCTACCGCGCACGGCTTCCATCGCCTATACGACGTGATATTAGCGGCGCGCGCTGCCGTCGGCAATCGGTGGCGCGCCTAGAAGTCGGCAGGGGTCACTGCAACACGAGCAGCGCGACCAGAATCGCAAGGTTGATGAGCACGCCAAGCGCCCCTTTCTGCACCAGTCGCTGCGTATCCCCATCCCAGAACAGGAGTATGACCACAGTCGAGAACACGGCGGCGCCCACCACCACCGGGCGCCACCACGCCTGCAGGCTGAAAATCCCAAGGCCGCCGGCGACAAAGCCTATCGTCGCCAATGGATACAGCACGCTGGCGAGGGCGCGCGCGGCTGCATCGTCGAGGAACTTCGCGAGGAGCCACGACTTTCCGGTCCAGCCCATCTCAGGCTGGAACGCCACGAGGCCCCGGCTCAACACGAAGTACCAGAGATGAACAAGGCCATGCAGCACGATGAAAAGGCCGATCACGAATCTGGGCATGGACCTCCTCCTGTTCTGAGCGCGCAATGCCGCTGGGTATCAGCCCACCCCCAGTTCAGACTCCAGTTGCAGCCAGCGCACAATATCCCGCCGACGCAGCAGGCCGATCAACCTGTCGTCGCGCAGAATCGGCAACTGGCGCACGTCCCGCTGAGACATCCGCATGAGCGCGTCGGCGGTGTCGCTATCCGGCGCTATCGTAATCAGCTTGTCTGCGGGGGTCATGATGTCGCTGACCGTCCTGGCGTCCCAGGCGTCGCGCGGCACGGCGCGGATGTCTTCCAGCGTGACCAGACCCACGAGTCGCTCGCCTTCCTGCACCGGGAAAGCGTGCTCGTCCGTTTTCATCACGTAGTCGTGGACGAGGCTGCTGATCGAAATGTGCGGCGGGACCGTGGGCGGGTCGGTGCGCATGAGGCGGCTGACGGGCACGTCCTCAAGGACGGCGCGCATCACGGTCTGCTGGTAGCTCTGGCTCGCGGCGCTGCTCAGGAACCAGCCGATGAAGGCCAGCCACACGCCGTTCACGAGGCCGGCCCCGAAAAAGGGGATGGGTACCCCAAAGACCATCGCGATGCCGCCAAAGATCATCAGCCAGCCGATTGCCTGCCCCACAGCCGCCGCCCAACGGGTGGCGCGGTGCAGGTTATCGGTGACTGCCCACAGGATTGAGCGCAGGATGCGCCCGCCATCCAGAGGAAAGCCGGGGATGAGGTTGAACAGGCCAAGCAGGATGTTGACAGAACCCAACCACAGGAAGACGGTCGCCAGCGGACTCATCTGGCGCAGGGCCTCCTCCGGGGCAGCGACGGTGTCGCCCACCGGCACGGCGGCGTTGACCAGCAAGAGCAAGACGCCGCCGATGACCAGGCTTGTGATCGGCCCCACGATGGTGAGCAGAAACTCCGACTTGGGCGAGTCCGGTTCGCGCTCGATGTTCGACACGCCGCCGAACAGGAACAGCGTAATGCTGCGGACAGGCACACCTCGCGCCTGCGCCACGAGCGAATGCGCCAGTTCGTGTGCCAAAACAGAGAGGAAGAACAGGATCGCACCGCCCACGGCGATGCCCAGGCTCAACAGCGGGTCCCACATTGGGTGAAGTTGGCTGAACCCGGCAGCCAGGTTCCAACTGATAAGGAAGAAGATGAGGAGCCAGCTCCAGTCAACACGGACGTTGATGCCGAAAACCCGGCCTACACGAAAACTGCCAAACATCGTCACATCTCCCCTGAAAATCGCGAACTGCTTTGCGGCTTCCCGAAAGCGCTGCGCTTTCGGGAAGCTACCCAACTCCCTGGAAGGGACTCGCAAAGCTTAACACCACTATAAAACATCGCGATGCCCGCTACATGCGATAGACCGGGGATTTCTGCGTAGGTCAGGCGGTGGAACCCGGCATAGGCCGTCTGACCGGGCTGCCGCCGCGCGTGGCGACCGCCGCAACGGCGACCAGCCATCTGACCCATGTTGCATTCCGCCACCCTCCCCATAGCCAAATCCGCTCAAGGTCTCATGGCTGTGCGGCGCTCCTGCTCTATATTATATTCGTCTTGTACCACAATTGTGTCAGAGAAACAGGAGGCGTGACTATGCAATCCATGAAAGACAAGGTTGCCCTGGTGACAGGCGGAAGCACAGGCATCGGTGCGGCGACCGCCCTGGCCTTCGCCAGGGAGGGGTGCAAGGTCGTCATCGGCGATATCGCGCTTGAGGCGGGGCAGAAGATCGTCCAGAAGATCGCGGACGAGGGCGGCGAAGCGCGCTTCATCAAGGTCGATGTGTCCAAAGCTCAGGAAATCGAGGCGCTCGTCAAGGAGACCGTGGCCGCTTTTGGCCGGCTGGACTATGCATTCAACAACGCCGGCATCGGCGGCGAGCAGGCGCCCACCGCGGAATACTCGGAGGAGGCCTGGAACCGGGTGATCAGCATCAACCTCACCGGGGTCTGGCTCTGCATGAAGTACGAGATCAGGCAGATGCTTGCCCAGGGCGGCGGCGCCATCGTCAACATGTCGTCCATCCTCGGCAACGTGGGGGTTCGCCGGCTCGCCCGCGTATGTGGCCTCGAAGCACGGCGTGGTGGGCCTGACCGCGTCGGCGGCGCTGGAATACGCCGCGGAGGGCATCCGCGTGAACGCGATCTGTCCCGGCTTCATCGAGACGCCGATGCTTGACCACGCCGGCATCTTGGGAAACCCGGCACTGCGCGAGCAGATCGTCGCGCTTCACCCTGTGAACCGGCTAGGCAAGCCGGAGGAAGTGGCGGCGGCGGTCCTGTGGCTCTGTTCGGACGCAGCGTCGTTTGTCACGGGGCACGCCATGCTCGTCGATGGCGGCTATACCGCCCGGTGAGGCATCGCGGAGCGGAAACGCGGCGGCAGCAAGCCGCCATGCCTGATTAGTTGGGTTTGGTTGAGGAACCGCAGCGCGTTTGGTCAATACTGTGGAGGTGCGCGCATGGATGAGCTGGATTTCGCGATTGAGTTTCATACGGATGCCCTGGGCGAGCTGGAGGAAAGGGCGCTGTTTGGCGAGGCCGACACACGGCTGCGCGAGCGACTGGCAGCCGGGCACGATGACATCACCGGCGCAGCCATCACCATCAGGCTCCCCGCGCACGGCACGACCCCGCCGCTGTACGAGGCGACCGTGGTGGTGTACGTGAGGCCGGAGAACGTCGCAGCCATCAAACAAGCGGACAACCCGGTGGCGGCGCTGAAAGGCGCGCTCGATGCTGTGGAGCGCCAGGTTCGGAGCAAGCGCGAGAAACTCCGGCAGCGGTGGGAGCGGCCTTCGGGCGACCCGGTGATCCAGGAGATGATCGAGGTCGCGGCGGCGGAATCCGCCCCGGCGGAGGACCTGGACATCACAGATTTGGACCAGGCTGAAGCGGCGCGCAACGAAGACAACGGCTGATTGGCCGGTACTATCCCCGGCGCACCGCCCAACAGGTCGGTGCGTCTTGCAGTCCCGCCTGCATCAGCGGGGAAAGACCTGCACCTGCGCCGATTCGCGCACGCGCACGCCGACGCGCGCGCCCACCGCGAAAGCCTCCGACGGGCCGAGACGCACCCACACGCGCGCGCCATCATCCAGCCGCACGCTGACCAGTTGATCGTGGCCGAAGTATTCCCGCGCGCACACCACGCCCGCGCCCTCCCCGTCCGCGATCAACTCAAGGTCCTCCGGGCGCAGCACCACCTCCACGGGGCCGGGCGCCGTGTGGGCGACCAGCCCCGCCGCGCCCAGCGCGCAGATTGCGCGGGTTCCATCCGCCTCGCCGGGCAGGAAGTTCGCCTCACCCACGAACGCCGCGACTTCGCGCGTGGCCGGCTGCCGGTAGAGCGCGTCCGGACGCGCTGCCTGCAACAGCCGCCCGCCCATCATCACCGCGACCTCGTCCGCCAGGCTGAGCGCCTCTTCCTGGTCGTGCGTCACGAAGACGGTCGTCACGCGCGCCGCGCGCAGGATGTCGCGCACCTCCGCGCGCACATGGGCGCGCAGGCCCGCGTCCAGGTTCGAGAACGGCTCGTCGAGCAGCACCACGTCAGGCCGGGGGGCCAGCGCCCGCGCCAACGCCACACGTTGTTGCTGCCCGCCCGAAAGCTCGTGCGGCATCCGCCGGTGCAGGCCTTCCAGGCCGACGAGCGCCAGCGCCTCGTCCACGCGCCGCGCCCGGCCATTGCCGCGCGGCAGGCCATAGCCCACGTTGGCGGCGACATCCATGTGCGGGAAGAGCGCGTACTCCTGAAACACCATCCCCACCCGGCGCCTGTCGGGCGGGAGGTTCAGGCCTGAGTCGGCGTCGAACACCGCCTGCCCGTTGACGACGATTGCGCCGACGTCGGGCATCTCGAAGCCGGCGATCAGCCGGAGCAGGGTGGTCTTGCCGCACCCGCTCGGACCCAGCAGCGCCAGGAACGCGCCCGGCCTCAGCCGGAGGCTGAGCGTCTCAACCGCCCGCACCGCGCCGAAGCGCTTGCTGATTGCGCGGCACTCCAATGCGTAGGGCGACGCCATCTTGTCCATCAGCGCTGATCCTGCGCGCGCGCCAGCATCACGCCGAGCGCCGCCGCCGAAACCGCCACCAGCAGCAGCGCCGGGAGCGCCCCGCGCGCGTAGAACGCCTCGGTGGTGGCGGACCAGATGCGCGTGGCAAGCGTGTCGTAGCCGGTGGGGGCCAGGAGCAGCGTTGGCGGGAGTTCCTTCATCGCCGTGAGGAAGACCAGCGCGCTCCCGGAAACCAGCCCCGGCCTTACCAGCGGCGCGGTAATCGACACAAACGCGCCGAGCGACCCGCGCCCCAGGCTGCGCGCGGCTTCCTCGAGACGTGGGCTGACCTGCAACAGCGACGCGCGCACGCTGCCCACGCTCTGTGGCAGGAAACGGATGACGTAGGCCAGCGCCAGCATGGCGACGGTCTGGTACAGGCCGGGCGCGACCCGCACCCCGAAGAACACCAGCGCCAGCGCAATCACCACGCCGGGCAGTGCATAACCGACGTAGGTCAGGCGGCCCAGCCAGGCGTTCAGGCGCGAGGGGTAGCGCACCGCCAGGAACGCCACCGGCAGCGCCAGCAGCCCCGCCGCGCCCGCCGCCAGCCCCGATACCCAGATCGAGCGCAACGCCGGGCCACCCACGTCGCGCAACACCTCGCCGGCGGCCAACCCGCGCGCCAGCCAGAAGGCCAGCACCGCCAGCGGCGCGACCAGCGCCAGCCCTGTGACGCCCCCACAGAACAGCGCCGCCGGCAAGCGCCACCGGCCCAGCCGCGCGGGCTTCGGCGCGCGACGCGCCCCCACGCCGCACCGGTAATAGCGCGCGCGCCCCTCGGCGCGCTTCTCGATCCAGATCACGACAAGCGTCAGCGCCACGAGCACCAGCGCCAACGCCGCCGCCAACCCCCTGTTGAACGACGCCGTGTATTGCACGTAGATGGCGCTTGTGAACACATCGTGCCGCATGATGGACACCGCGCCGAAGTCGCTGAGGGTGTAGAGCGCCACCAGCAGCGCACCCGCGACGATGGACGGCCTGAGCTGCGGCAATGTCACCCGCCAGAACGTGCGCCAGCCGCTCCCGCCCAGGCTGCGCGAGGCTTCTTCCAGCGCCGGGTCGATGCCCTTCAGGCCGGCCCGGACGCTCAGGAACACGTAGGGGTAAGTAGACAGCGTGAGCGCCAGCCACGCGCCGAAGAACCCGTAGATCGATGGCAGCCGCGCCACGCCGAGCGGTTCCAGCAGGCCCTGCACCATGCCGCGCGGCCCCAGCGCCGCCACGAGCGCGAACGCGCTGACATATGACGGGATCACCAATGGGAGCGCGCCCGCCACCCCCCAGAACCGCCGGCCCGGCAGGTCGGTGCGCACGGTGAGCCACGCCAGCGGCACGCCGATGGCGGTTGACGCGGCGGCGACGCTCCCCGCCAGCACCGCGCTGTTGGCGATGATGGCGAGCGTGCGCGGGCGGGCCAGGTATTCGAGCGCCTCAGCGCCGCCCTCGACCGCGCGCAGGGCGAGATAGCCGACCGGCAGGAGCATCAGCGCGGCAAGCGCGAGCACGAAAACCCGCAGCGGCAGGAGGGCCCCAGGCGGGGCCAGGCAGGGGCCGGGACGACCGGGTACCGCCTGAGGCCGACCGTCCTGAGCAGGATGTTGAGCATTAGGGCAGCACCCCCACGTCGCTGAGCAGGCTCAGCGTGCCCTCAAGGTCTGCGAGGGCGGTCAGGTCGATGTCGGGCGTCTCGATCTCGGCCAGGGGAGGCAGCCCCTCGAATGCGGGCACGCCGGCGACGAGCGGGTATTCGTATGTGCTCTGCGCGAAGTATTGCTGCGCGCCCTCCGAGAGCAGGTAGAGGATCAGGCGCTGCGCCAGCCCCTTGCGCGCAGACGTGTCCACGATGCCCGCGCCGGCGACATTGACCAGCGCGCCAACGTCGCCGTCGCTCAGGAAGTAATTCTGCACGGGCTGGCCGGGGTCCTCGGCGAGCGTCCGGTACAGGTAGTAGTGGTTGACAAAGCCCGCCGCGATCTCCCCCGTGGCTACGGCGGCCACGATCTGCGTGTTGTTTGCGTAGGCCTGCGCGCCGTTGGCCGCGATGCCCTCCAGCCATTCGCGCGCGCGCGCCTCGCCCTCGATAAGGCGCACGGCGGTCACAAACGCCTGGAAGGAGCCGTTCGTCGGCGCCCAGCCGATGCGCCTGGCCCACGCCGGATCGGTGAAGCCCCAGATCGAGTCGGGGAGTTCGTCTGCGCTGACGAGGTCGGTGTTGTAGACGACGGTGCGCGCCCGGCCAGAGACGCCAACCCACAGGCCCGCCTCCGACTGGAAGCGCGGCGCGACCCGTTCGCGGATGTCGCCGGGCAGCAGCGCGAGCCGCCCCTCCGCCGCGAGCGCGCCCAGCGCGCCCGCGTCCTGGGCGATGAACACATCGGCGGGGCTGTTTGCGCCCTCTTCGAGGATCGCGACGGCCAGTTCGGCGGTGCCGCCATAGCGCACCTGAACCTCGACGCCGGTCTCTTCGGTGAAGCGCTCCATGAGGGGGCCGATCAGTTCTTCGCTGCGGCCAGAGTAGACCACAATGGACTCAAGCGTCTGTGCGTCCGCAGGGAGCACAGCCAACCCCAGGGGCGCAAGGAGCAGGACGGACAGCATCAAGCAGGCAGTGAAAACGAAACGGCGCATGTGTTGCCTCCTTTTCTGCGGTGTGATAGCAATCGCAGCAACGCGCCAGATGCTTACTGCGAATCGTTTGCAATTACTGGCCTTACTCTAGCGACACAGACTGTGAAACGTCAACAACAGGCGTTAAAACACGATTGTAATGGCCGACAATATCAAGATTGAGCAGAGTCAAAATTGGGTTGCCTCCCCTTTGGCTCTGCGCCCCGCCCGCGCAGTATGTACAATTGTTGACTATGCTGTGTACACTTTTGATTGACGTTTGGGCGCGATGGTGCTAGACTCCGCAGTGTGGATTGTTCTGGATGCAGAGGTTGTGTACAAGGTGAGATCGTATTGGACAGGAAAAGAGATGGCGAGTGAGGACCCCCTCTACAACATTGGCGTCGTCGCGCGCATGACCGGAATCCCCGTCGGCACGCTGCGCGTGTGGGAACGCCGCTACGACTTCCCGGAATCGGCCCGGACCCCCGGCGGGCACCGCCTGTACTCCGAGAAGGAGGTGATGCGCCTCCGGTGGGTGAAGGCGCGCATCGACGAGGGGATGCAGACCGGGCAGGCGATCCGCGCCTTGCAGCACGCCGAGGCGGAGGGCCGCATCCCGGAACCCGCGCCGCTGCTGCAAGCGCCGCCCTCGCGCAATGTGGCGGCTTCCCTGGCGGCCTTTCAGGCGCGGCTCGTCGAGGCGCTGCTTGACCACGACCTGGGCAAAGCGGATCAGGCGCTCGGCGAGGTGATGGCCGTGTTCCCGCTCGAAGACGTGATCTTCCATGTGGTCGCGCCGGTGCTTGAGGAGATCGGCGAGGCTTTCCTCGACGAGCGCATATCGATTGCCACCGAACACCTGGCGACCAACTACCTGCGCCACCGCCTGCTGATGTGGATGCACACCGGGCCGCCCCCGCACACGACCGCGCCGACGGTGCTGGCGTGCGCGCCCGGCGAGCTGCACGAGGGCAGCCTGCTCATCCTGGGCACGCTGCTGCGCCGGCAGGGCTGGCCGGTGGCGTACCTGGGCCAGTCGCTGCCCCTGCCCGACCTGGCCGCCTTCGTGAAAGACATCAAGCCACTTGCGGTCGTGCTGGTGGCGATGACCGAGGAACCGGCGCGCGCCCTGCGCGAATGGCCCAGGTGGATGCCGGCGGCGGCGCGAACGGGCCGGCCGGTGGTGGCCTACGGCGGCCATATCTTCGCCCACCAGCCTGAATGGCGCGCGGAGATGCCGGGGGAGTACCTCGGCGACACGCTTCAGGAGGGGGTGGAGGCGCTGACGCGCATCCTGCGCAGCGCGGCCGGCCTGCTGCCCGAACGGTAAACGCGCTGCCGCGCCGCCGGCGCATAAGAGAAGCGTCAGAAATGGCCCGGCCTGAGTCCGGGACGTTGACACCTGCAAAACGGACAGTTATAATCCTAATTGTTGAGAATTTCTGTACACCATCGACGCGCCACCCCGATGTGGCGTCCACATTGCCGCGTTTTCGCTTTCACGTGATTCAGGAGGAAACTGTAATGGCTCACGAACTTCCAGCCCTTCCGTATGCTTATGACGCGCTGGAACCGCACATCGACGCGCGCACCATGGAA
Organism: Anaerolineae bacterium; assembly: GCA_027494055.1. Taxonomy (GTDB): domain Bacteria; phylum Chloroflexota; class Anaerolineae; order Aggregatilineales; family JAFGMM01; genus JAOSJO01. Next base: position 395,497 of record JAOSJO010000001.1, read on the forward strand.
ATCCACCACACGAAACACCACCAGGCTTACGTCAACAACCTGAACGCTGCGCTGGAGAAGCACCCTGATCTGCAAAGCCGCGCTTTGGAAGACCTGCTGCGCGAGATCAACAGCGTGCCGGAGGATATCCGCACCGCCGTGCGCAACAACGGCGGCGGGCACGCCAACCACAGCCTGTTCTGGGAGATCATGGGGCCGGCCAACCGCCTGAGCGGCTTCGGCCCGACGGGCGCGCTCTCCAGCGCGCTCAACGACACGTTCGGCTCGTTCGAAAACTTCCAGAGCCAGTTCACCACGGCGGCTTCGACCCGCTTCGGCAGCGGCTGGGCGTGGCTGGTCGTCTCGTCCGGCGGCGTGTTGAAGGTCTACTCCACCGCCAACCAGGACAGCCCCTTCATGGACGGCGACGCCCCCATCCTGGGCCTGGATGTGTGGGAGCACGCCTACTACCTGAAGTACCAGAACCGCCGCCCTGACTACATCACCGAGTGGTGGAATACGGTCAACTGGGCGGAAGTCATGCGGCGGTATGAAGCGCTGAAGTAACGCGCTTTCACAACGCCAATTTGAACCCAAAGAGGCGCGTCACAGCGACGCGCCTCGTGCTTTCCCGGCAGTGCGCCGCGTGGCAGCGGGCGCGCTCAGGCCGCCGTCGGCAGGGACGCCTGGCCCCCGCGCCGGCCCTTGAGGATCACGCCGGCCGCCAGCGCCGCGAGCACCAGCGCCGCCGCGATCAGCGCCGAAACCGTGACGAGCGTCGTGTCCGCGTGCTTGACTGCGATGCCCACAAACGCCCACACCAGCACCAGCAGGTACGCCACGTCGCCGCGCGTCAGGCTCATCAGCACGGCGAGGACCACACCCGCGCCGAGCATGATCACCGCCCACACCTCAGGCGCGATGCCCCAGCCGTCCCACTCCAGGTAGCTCAGCAGCGCGGTTGCGTTGGCGATGGTCGCGACCGTGATCCACCCCAGGTAAATGCTGAACGGGAGGTGCACGAGCCAGCGCTCGCGGCTGGGCACGCGCGCCCGGCCAATATCCAGCGAAAGGTAAACGCCGATGAGTGCGCCGAGCAGCACGAGCATCGCCACAAGGGTGAGCGGAAACTGCTCATAGTGCCAGAGCAGGATCCACGCAATGTTCGCCACCGAACCGAGCACGAACAGCCCGTCGATGCGTCGCAGGCGGGGGTTGTCGCGCTGCGCGGGGAGCGCCTGGAACACGCCGTAGGCGAGCAGGCCCAGGTAGATCAGCCCCCAGATGGAAAAAACGTACCCCGCCGGCACAAAAAGACCGGGAACCGGTCCGAAATCTCGGCAGTCGTCTGCCCGTTGATGGGCAGCGCGTTCGCCAGGAGGTTGACGACGACGGTCGCCACCACCGCGATCAGGGTAACGACCTGCCGTACCGCGTTTGTGTTCATGTTTTGAACCTTTCTTGAGAAAATATCCTGTACAATCATAGCGCGACTCTGTTGGAAACACATCAACGTTGTGTAAGAAATCGCGGCGCGGCGCGCTCCCATTTCGCGTTTCTGCGACGCAGCCTGTCTCATACACACATGGTGAGGTATAATGCACCGGCTTGCGAATGGAGAATCCTTGAGGCGTAGGGGTTTTCAGGAAAGCGATGCGACAGAGGATTATCTACCCGTTTACCGCCATCGTCGGCCAGGATCAGATGCGGCGTGCGCTCATCCTCAACGCGGTGAACCCGCGCATCGGCGGCGTGCTCATCCGTGGCGAGCGCGGCACCGCCAAGAGCACCGCTGCGCGCGCCCTGGCCGCGCTGCTGCCCGAGATCGAGGTCGTGGCGGATTGTCCCTTTGGCTGCCACCCGACGCGCCACGACATGATGTGCGACAACTGCCGCGACCGGCTGGACAGCGGCGAGCGCCTGCCGGCCGCCCGGCGCAAGACGCGCATGATCGACCTCCCGATCTCGGCGACGGAGGACCGCGTTGTGGGCACGCTCGACATCGAGAGCGCGATTCAGAAGGGCGAGCGCAGGTTCGATCCCGGCGTGCTTGCCAGCGCCAACCGGGGCCTGCTGTACGTGGACGAGGTGAACCTGCTCGACGACCACGTGGTTGACCTGCTGCTCGACTCGGCGGCGATGGGCATCAACGTGGTTGAGCGCGAGGGCATCAGCTTTCAGCATCCGGCGCGCTTCATCCTCATCGGCACCATGAACCCCGAAGAGGGCGACCTGCGCCCGCAGTTGCTCGACCGCTTTGCGCTCTCCGTGAGTGTGCACGGCCTGATTAACCCGGCGCAGCGCATGGCAATCCTGGAACGCCACGTCGCGTTTGAGGAGAACCCAGACCGTTTCTGCGCCGAGTGGGAGCCGCGCGAGAAGCAGATCACCGAGCAGATCCGCCAGGCGCGCGAAATCGTCGAAGACGTGACCTACGACCGCCGCGACCTGGCGGTGATCGCGCAACTGACGGCGGACCTGCACGTCGATGGGCACCGCGCCGATCTGGTGATCCTCAAGACCGCGCGCGCCCACGCCGCGTTCGAGGGCCGCCGCGCGATCACCCAGCGCGACATCCTGGTCGCCGCCGAGCTGGCGCTGCCGCACCGGATCCGCCAGGGGCCATTCCAGGAAGTGCAGGTCAGCATGCACGAAATGGAAGAGCGCATCCAGGAGATCCAGGAAACGCAGGACGTGGAGTCGGCAGGGCAGGCCGCCGAGCCGGACGAGATGGCGGCGGAGAGTAAAAAAAAACCGTCTCTCAACTGAGCGAGGCGCAAGGCGAGAGTACCCCCAACCCGGACCAGGCCGACCCGGCCCCGCAAGACGTGTTCCTGACCAGGACGCCCGGTGGTGGGAGGGTGGTTCCAGGGTGGAGATGGGGAGCACCTTCGCGCCGCGCCGCCTGGACACCGACCTCGACCGCCTGACGCGCAAGCACGCCGGCCGCCGCAGCCAGACGCGCACCGACCGCAAGCGCGGCCACTACATCCGCGCCCGGCCGGCCGGCGAGAAACCCGAAGACATCGCCTTTGACGCGACGCTGCGCGCCGCCGCCCCTCACCAGCTCGAACGCAAAGAAGAGGCGACCCTGAAGGACGTGGCCTTCGCCGTCCACAAAGAGGACCTCCAGCGGAAGGTGCGCGTGCGCCGCGCCGCCAACCTGGTGCTCTTCGTCGTCGATGCATCGTGGTCGATGGCGGTGGCCGAGCGCATGACGGCGACCAAAGGCGCGATCATGTCCCTCCTCACCGACGCCTACCAGCGCCGCGACCGCGTCGGGTTGGTGGTCTTTCAGAAAGACCGGGCGGTGCTCGTGCTCCCGCCCACCAATTCGGTCAAGCTGGCGCAGACCGCGCTCGCCGACATCCCGGTGGGCGGCAAGACGCCGCTCTCCGCCGGGCTGCTGATGGCGCACGAGGTCTTCATGCGCGAGCGGCACGTCCATCCGGACGTGATGCCGCTGATGATCCTGCTCACCGACGGCGCGGGCAACGTGTCGCTGACCGACCTGCCGCCTCAGGAGGAGGCGCACCAGATAGCCGCCCAGATTCGCGAGGCGGGCATCCGCTCGGTGGTCATCAACATGGAGCACGCCGCGTTTGACCAGGGCCTTGCGAAGCAGCTCGCGCAGCATCTCGAAGGGCCGTGTTACACACTCGGCGACCTGAAGGCCGATGCGCTGTACCGCGCGGTCAAGCTGGAGCTTGAGGGCAATGCCTGAACCTGCAAGTTGGCCTGGTTGTGGTTTTGTGACCCTTTACCATAAGGAGTGAGAGAATGGACAGTGTAACCATAGACGATCTGAAGGCGCTGATTGAGCGACAAGACGGCCCGTGCGTTTCACTCTTCATGCCCACCCACCGCGCCGGCGCGGACACACAGCAAGACCCCATCCGGTTCCGGAACCTGCTGCGGCAGGCGGAGGAGCGCCTCCTGGCGCGGGGCCTCCGCAGGCCCGACGTGAACGCCCTCCTCGAACCGGCGCGCAAGCTGCACGCCGACAGCGCCTTCTGGTGGCACCAGAGCGACGGCCTGGCGGTCTTCCTGGCTGAAGACCTGGTGCGTTCCTACCGGGTTCCGCTCAATCTGGACGAGCTGGCGACCGTCGCCGACCGCTTCCACGTCAAGCCGCTCCTGCCGTTGTTCACCGGCGATGGGCGCTTCTACGTCCTGGCGATCAGCCAGAACGCGGTGCGATTGCTGCAGGGCACGCGCCACAGCGTGGACGAGGTCGAGGTGCCCGACATGCCCGCCAGCCTCGCCGACGCGCTGGGCATCGACGAGAAGGAAGGGGTTCAGGTGCGCTCCGGTGGGGCGTATAGCAAGGCGGAGGGCGGCGGCATTTTTCACGGGCACGACGTCACACCGCAGGAGAAAGCCCACATCCGGCAGTTCTTCCACCGGGTTGACGAGCGCCTGCGACCCGCGCTCAGCGGGGAGCGCGCGCCCCTGGTGCTGGCGGCGGTCGATTTTCTCTTCCCGATTTACGAGGACGCCAACAGCTATGGCTACCTCGTCACGGACGAGGGCATCGAGGGGAACCCGGAAGAGCTGAGCAACCAGGCGTTGCACCAGGGCGCGTGGGCCATCGTCGCGCCGCTGTTCAAGCAGGCGCAGGCCGAAGCCGCCGCTGAGTACGCGCAACTCGCCGGCAGCGGCGACGTGCGGGCCTCCAACCAGCCGGGTGAGGTGGTGGCGGCGGCCTATCACGGACGGGTCAAGACGCTGTTCGTGCCGGTTGGGGTGCAGCAGTGGGGCCGCTTCGACCCGGAGACCGGCGCGGTCGCGCTGCACACCGACGCCGAGCGGGACGACGAAGACCTGCTCGACTTCGCGGCGATTCACACGCTGGTCAACAACGGCGCCGTGTACGCGGTCCCGCCGGACCAGGTGCCGGGCGGCGCGCTGATCGCGGCGGTGTTTCGCTATTGACGCCTGCGCGTGTCGCAGGTTGCAGGCTGCTCGCGCGCGAACGCGCTGCGCGTCAAGGCGGCGTTGGGGTTCAACGTTGACGAAACCGAGGCCGAAGGAGCGGACACGTGACCGTCGAGTCGGAACAGGATATCGAGGCGTTGAAGCGCATCGGCAGGATTGTGGCGCTCACGCTGCGCGAGATGGCGGCGCACGTGCGCGCCGGCGTCACCACGGCTGAGCTGGACGCGGTCGCGCGCCGCTTCATGGCGCAGCACGGCGCGCGGTCGGGGCCGGTGCTGGTTTACAACTTCCCCGGCGCGACCTGCATCTCGGTCAACGACGAGGCGGCGCACGGCATCCCCGGCGCGCGCGTGATCCGGCCCGGCGACCTGGTCAACCTGGACTGCACGGGTGAACTAGACGGTTACATGGCCGACGCCGCGATCATGGTGGGCGTGCCGCCCGTGTCGCCCGAAGCGCAGCGGCTGCTTGACTGCGCGCAGGCGGCGCTCGACAGGGCGATTGGCGCAGCGCGGGCCGGGCGGCGCATCTACGAGATCGGCGCGGCAATCGAGGCGGAGGCGCAGGCGCGCGGCTTCAAGGTGTTGCGCGAGCTGACCGGCCACGGCGTCGGGCGCTCGGTGCACGAGGAGCCGGCGGTGCCCAACTACCGCAACCGGCGTTTCCGGCAGCGCCTCCATGACGGGCTGGTGCTCGCCATCGAGCCGCACGTCGCCGCCGGCGAGGGCAGCATCGTCGAAGACGCGGACGGCTGGACGCTGCGCACCCGCGACGGCGCGCTCTCCGCCGTGTACGAGCACACGGTCGTCATCCAGGGCGACCGCCCGCTGGTGCTCACCGCCCTGTAATGAGGAGCGTGGCAGATGAACCCGAAGTGGCTTGACTGGGCCAGAGAACTCCAGGCGATTGCGCAGAACGGCCTTACGTACAACCGGGACAGGGACGCCTACGACACACTGCGCTTCCAGGACGTGCAGCGCGTCGCGGCGGAGATCGTGGCGGCGCACAGCAACGGCGACGTGGCGCACTTCCGCGCGGTCTTTGCCGCCGAGGAGGGCCACATCACACCCAAGGTCGATGTGCGCGGCGTGGTGTTCCGCGACGACAAAATCCTGCTCGTGCGCGAGCGCTCTGATGGCCGGTGGACGCTGCCCGGCGGCTGGGCAGACCCGCGCGAGTCGCCCTCGGAGGCGACGGTGCGCGAGGTGTACGAGGAGTCGGGCTACCAGACGCGCGCGGTGAAGCTGCTGGCGCTCTACGACCGCGACAAGCACGGCCACCCCCCGCACCTCTTCCACATCTACAAGGTCTACTTCCTGTGCGCGCTGGTCGGCGGCGCGCCCGCGACCAGCGTCGAGACCGACGGCGTGGACTTCTTTGCCGAGGACGACATCCCGCCGCTCTCGCTGGGCCGCGTGACGCCGGCGCTCATCGCGCGCTGCTTCGAGCACTACCGCCACCCGGAGTGGCCGACGGACTTCGACTGACGTGGGCGTGCGCGCGGCGCGCCGACCGTTTGTTCCTTCGTTGAACTCGCGGGGGGTTAGACCGGCCTTCAACCCCCCCCACTTGAGGGAATGGGGGGGTGAGTAATAAGAAGAAAGCTTAAAATCGCGACTGGACGTGAGCTTTCATAGAGAGATAGGGACATGCGCCATTTCTACGAGACGCGCACCGCATTCGTACACGATGTGCTCGCCCAGGTGGCCGCGCCCGGCGGCAGGGCGATCCTGGACGCCGGCTTCATCGGGAGCTACGCCGAAGCGACCGTGCACTACGCCATCGTCGATATGCTCCGGGATGGCGACCGCCTGACCGGAATCGACATCGACGCGCCGCGGCTCGAAGCGTTTCTGGCGCATCCCAAGACGCAGCAGCGCCAGGAGCGGTTCGACCTGCGCTACGAGCGCAGGTCCGTCTTCGACACCGGCTACGAGAGCGGCGCTTTCGACGCCGTGTTGCTGCTTGAGGTCTTCGAGCACCTGCACGCGCCGTACCGCGTCTTCGACGAGGTGGCCCGCCTGCTCAAGCCGGGCGGCAGCTTCATCCTGACGTATCCGAACCCGCTCAGCCTGACGAAGCTGCTGCGCTATCTCTGGCAGGGCGACCTGCTTGACCACGGCTACCTCCGCGCCTACAGGGGCGCGCCGGATCACAAGGTCTTCCCGCACCCGCCGTCGCTGGCGAACTACCTTATCGATGTGGGGTTGCAGCCGCGCAGCGTCGTGTTTATTAAGTACGCCTACCGGCAGTTGGGCGCGCTCAATCGCCTGTTGCCGCGCTGGAACGTCACGCGGAAGCTGGCGGCCTACGTGGGCGTCCACGCCACGCGGCGCGGGCCTGAGCGCGCAGGTGACGATGCGTGAGGCCCCTATCGCGCGACCGAACTTGAGAAGCGCGCGGCGCGCCCGTCTGGTGCTGGCGCTTGCGGCTCTTGCGCTGGCAAGCCTTGCCTGCCAGACGGTGGTCATCATCGGCGGCCCGCCCGCGCCCACCCCGACGCCCGCCGCTCTGGCGACGGCCGCCGCTCTGGCGACGGCTGTCGCCCCGGCCACGCCCGGCCCGCCGGTTGAACCCACCTACGCCCCTGGCGTCGTCACCGTGGAGGCGGTCCCGCCCGATGGCGGCCCGGCAGGGGGCGAAGACCTGTTCATCGTCACGCCCCCGCCCACGCCCGAAGGCCCGACGCTGCCGCGCGCGCTCTACTTCCTCTCCGACCGGGAGGGCGCGGCGCAGGTCTATCTGTTCGCCGGCGACGGGACGGCGGCGAACCGGATCACGAACGAGCCGGAGGGCATCCAGGGCTACGCGCTCGACCCCGGCGGCGCGTTTCTGGTGGCCCACACCGACCGGCGCGCGCTGATCATCTCCAACCAGCGCATTCTCGACACGCTGGAGGCCGGGCCGGGCGTGAGCGTGCGCGGCTTCGCGATCGCGCCCGATGGCGCGCGTCTGGCCTTCTGGACGGAAGCCCTGCTCACCGTCTACGAAATCGGGCCGGCGGGGCCGCGTTTCCTGCGCCTGGCCGACGCCGCGCCCACTTCCGCCGTGTGGAGCGCCGACAGCCGCACGCTGGCCTACACCGCGCCCGACGGCGTGCACCTGCTCGACGCGGACACCGGGCGGGACATCCTGGCGTTCGTCGCCAGCGACGACACGCCCTACCGGGTTGACGGCGCTTCGCCGGACGGGCGCTGGATTCTGGCCTCGACCACGGACGCGAACGGTGCGTGCCTGGCGCGCCTGATCCCCCTGCCGGAGGCGTTCACCCAGCGCGTGGCCGCGCAGACGCTGCGGTGCCCGCTGACCTTCTCGCCCGACGGCGCGTATGCGCTCTGGACGCCGGTTGATGCGGCCACCATCCAGGTGACCGGGCTGCAGGCCGGCGCGCTCCGCGACGAAGGCTGGCGCACCATCACCGTCATCGCCGATTACGCGGCGTATGCGCCCGTGTGGCCGTACCCGGAGCGCTTCTTCCTGTGGACGTGCGCCTTCAGGGGGCAGGCTTGCCCGCCCGGCGCGCTCGACCTCTACGCGGGCGCGTGGCCGGAGGGCCGGCTCGCGCTGTGGTGGGATTCGGGGCACTTTCGCGTGATGCCGCAGGCGGGCGGCGCGGCCCCCGCCGATCCGGCGTGGGAGACGTTTGCGGTCGTTGCCGAGCCACGCGCCGGCGCGACGACGGCGCTGCTTGTGGTCGATGTGCCGGCCGGCACGGTCAACGTGGTCGCTGAGGCGGGCAACAACTGGGCGCCGCAGTGGTTCACGTTGCCGTAGCGGGAACGCGCGCGGGACATTGGAATTGAACCGCGAATAACGCGAATTCAGAAGCGCAGAGGTGGGGAGCGACCCGCCGGTTTGGCCTGCTTCCCGTGCTCCAATTCTGCGCTACCAAACGTCTAGCTTCCCGAAAGCTTCAAGCTTTCGGGAAGCTATGGAAGCGAATTGCGAGACGATTATCGAGGCGATTATTGCCCCTTCATCAGTGGTGACGCGACGAAGGTGATGCGGGCAGTTTCCGAACGGTATTCGTGTTATCCGCGTTATCCGTGGTTCAATGCCTTCTTTCCCTGGCGGCGAGCGCACAGGCGCGTCGCTGGCATTCAGGAAATGCGCAATTTCGCAAAAGTCGTTATCATCTAAAAAGGCGAGGTTTTGGCTCTGGAATCGGTGACCTGGACGCTGTAATCGGATGACGTTCTCTGCCCCTCTGGCGTTGATCCTGCTCGTGGCGCTGCCGTATTTTGTCTGGTATGGCAGGCCGCGCACCCCTTTCCGGCGCGGGCGCGACGTTTTCAGCCTGGCGCTGCGCCTGCTCATCGCGTCGCTGCTGGTCTTCAGCATCGCCGGCACGCAGCTCGTGCTCGCCGCCGACCGCCTGGCGACGATCTTCCTCGTGGACTACTCCGACAGCATGGGCGCGGAGGGCCGCCAGGCCGCGCTCGACTACGTTGAGGCCGCGCTCGACAGCATGGGGCCGGACGACCAGGCGGGCGTCATCCTCTTCGGCGCGGATGCGCTGGTCGAGCGCCCGCTCTCGAACGCGCGCACGCTGGACGCGGTGCGTTCCACGCCGCGAACGCTCAACACCAACCTGGCCGAGGCGATCCGGCTGGCGCTGGCGCTCTTCCCGCCTGACATGGCGCGGCGCGTTGTCGTGCTCAGCGACGGGTTGGCGACCGTCGGGGACGCCGAGGCCGCCGCGCGGCTTGCAGCGGCGTCGGGCGTGCAGATCGACTACGTGTCGTTCCAGCGGGCGCAGACTCCGGAGGTGATCGTCACGAACGTTCACACGCCGGCGACGCTGGACGAGGGCCAGATCTTCGACCTGAGCCTGACGCTGGACAGCAACTTCGACGGCGAGGCCAACATCACGGTGCTCGCCGGCGGCGAGATCGTGCACCAGGAGCCGGTGGCGCTGCGCGCGGGGACGCAGAGCTTCGTGCTGAGCCTTCAGGCGGGGGAATCGGGTTTCACCGATTTCCGCGTCGTCGTGGAGCCGCTCGGCGCGGATACGTTCTACCAGAACAACGCGCTCAGCAGCTTCAGCCGCATCACCGGGCCGCCGCGCGTGCTGCTCGTGCGCAATGACCCGCAGGAGAGCGCCGAACTGGTGCGCGCGCTCACCGCGACGGGCGTGACGGTTGACGAAATCGAACCCGGCGGGCTGCCGACCGGCCTGGGGCCGCTGAGCGTGTATGAGAGCGTGGTCCTGGTCAACGTCCCGGCGACCGACCTGCCGCTCCGGCGCATGAACGTGTTGCAGGTCTACGTGCGCGACCTGGGCGGCGGGCTGGTCGTGATCGGCGGGCCGAACAGCTACGGCGTGGGCGGCTATTACCAGACCCCGCTTGAGGAAACCCTGCCGGTCGAGATGCGCATTCGCGACCAGGAACGCCTCCCAGAGTTGGCGCTCGTGTTCGTCATCGACCGTTCGGGCAGCATGTCGGCCACCGAACCCAGCGGCTACACCCACCTGGACCTCGCAAAAGAGGCCGTGATCCGCTCGGTGGACCTGCTCAACTCGACCGACAACGTGGGCGTGGTCGGCTTCGACAGCAGCGCGTTCTGGGTCGTGCCCCTCCAGCAGGTGTCGAACCCCGGCGCGATCAAGGCGCAGGTCGGTACGATGACGCCCGGCGGCGGGACGAGCATTTTCGCCGCTGTGGAGGCGGTCGCGGGCGCGCTGCCGCAGCACCCGGCCCCGATCAAGCACGTGATCCTGCTCAGCGACGGCGGCGCGAACCCCGCCGGCGTGCTCGAAATCGTGCACGGCATGTATCAGGAGGCCGCCGTCACCACGTCGGTGGTCGCCATCGGCGCGAACTACACCCCCTGGATCGAAAACCTGGCGCGGGACACGGGCGGGCGCTTCCACTTCACGCCGGATGTCGCCACCGTCCCGACCATCTTCACCGCCGAGACCATCCTCGCCTCGCGCTCGTACATCGTCGAGGAGACGTTCTTCCCCGCGCAGAAGGCCCCCAGCCCCATCATGGCCGGCATCACCCAGACGCCGGCGCTGCTCGGCTACGTCGCGACGAGCGCCAAGGATACCGCGCGCGTCATCCTCGGCAGCGACCAGGAGGACCCCATCCTTGCGACCTGGCAATACGGCCTGGGGCGCGCGGTAGCCTGGACCTCCGACGCCCGCGCCCGCTGGTCGGCGGACTGGGTGAACTGGGATGAGTTCGCGCGGTTCTGGAGCCAGGCCGTGCGCTGGACCATCACCGAGGGCGCGGACGAGGCCATCGAGGTGACGGTCGAGCGGCACGACGACAGGGCCATCGTGCGCGTCGATGCGCTGGACCGGCAGGAGCGCTATCTCAACGGGCTGGACCTCAGCGCGCACGTCGTCGCGCCCGACCTCGCCGCCGAGACGGTCACGCTGCGGCAGGTCGCGCCGGGCCGCTACGAGGGCACCTTCGTCCCCACCGAGGAGGGCGCGTATTTCGTCGGCGTCTCCGGCGCGATGGGGGCGGAGGGTGAGCCGTCCGACATTGTCCAGCAGACCACCGGCTGGGTGCTGAGCTACTCGCCGGAGTATCGCAACCTGGAGGCAGACCCGCGCGCGCTTGAGCGCATCGCCCGCCTCACCGAGGGCCGCCAGCTCACCAACCCCGGCCAGGCCTTCGACCACAACCTCGTGGCGCGCCGCGCGCCGACGCCGCTCTGGCCCTGGCTGCTGCTTGTCGCGGCGTTGCTCCTCCCGCTCGACGTGGCCGCGCGCCGGCTCATCATCACGCGCACCGACGTTGAACGCGCGCGCGAGGCGGTCGCCCGGTTCTTCAGCAGGGGCGGCGTGGTTGCGGTCGGCGAGGAGCACTCAGGCCGGTTCGACCAGTTGCGGGACGCCAAGGAACGCGCCGCCGCCAGCACCCGCGCCCCTGACGCCGCCGCTCCCCCCGAAGTCGAGGAGGCGCGCCGCGAGCGCCTGCCCAGGCCAGAGTACCCGCGCCCCAGCGCGCCGCCCGCCACGCCGGCGTACCGCGTCCGCCGCGATGCGCCCCCGGCAGCGCCCCCGGAGGCCGCGCCCGACGCTGGCGAAGAGGCCGCTGAGGGCACCCTCGCGGCGCGCCTGCTCAAGCGGCGGCGTGCGCGCGACGACGACGGCGATTCCGGCGCGGATTCCGGCGCGCAAAGTCCCTGAATCGCGTTACATTCTTCCATGAAAAGTCCTTGTGCCCAGGCGAAACTGATGGCATAATGTAGCTGGTTTGCACTGTGTGGTGCGGTTCAACTCGGCCCGCACAGGAACAACCTCTATCGACCCTTTTTTATGCCCAGGAGGTTTCACAGTGGCAAGCGTGACATACGATCACGTCACGAAACGTTTTGGCGATGTCACCGCGGTCAGCGACCTGGATATTGAGGTCGAGGATCAGGAGTTCCTGGTCTTCGTCGGCCCATCGGGTTGCGGCAAGAGCACCAGCCTGCGGATGCTCGCCGGTCTTGAGGAGATCACCGAGGGGCGCATCCTCATCGGTGATCGCGTCGTCAACAACGTCGCCCCGAAAGACCGCGACATCGCCATGGTCTTCCAGAGCTACGCGCTCTACCCGCACATGACCGTCTTTGACAACATGGCGTTCGGCCTCAAGCTGCGCAAGACGCCGAAGGAGGAGATCAAGCGCCGGGTGCATGAGGCGGCCCGCAGCCTCGGCATCGAGGACCTGCTGGATCGCCGCCCGCGCCAGTTGTCGGGTGGTCAGCGGCAGCGCGTGGCCGTCGGGCGCGCCATCGTCCGCGAGCCGGCCGTCTTCCTCATGGACGAGCCGCTCTCGAACCTGGACGCCAAGCTCCGCGTTGAGGCGCGCGCCAACATCAGCCGCCTGCACCTGCGCCTCGCGACGACCTTCATCTACGTGACCCACGACCAGACCGAGGCCATGACGATGGGGTCGCGCATCTGCGTGTTGAGCGCCGGCGTGCTCATGCAGCTTGACAGCCCCCAGAATCTCTACGACTTCCCGGACAACGTGTTCGTGGCGGGCTTCATCGGCAGCCCGGCAATGAACTTCCGCCGCGCCACCGTCCGCCAGGAGAACGGCGACATGGTTGTGGACACGGGCGACTTCCAGGTTGTCGTGCCGCCCGCCCACGCCAGGCACTTCCCCGAAGCCATCGGCAAGGAAGTGGTCTTCGGCATCCGCCCGGAGGACATCCACGACCCGCAGTACACGCCGCCCGGCATCCATACAGCGCAGGTTCCCGCCCAGGTGGACGTGGTCGAAGAGATGGGCAATGAGAAGCTCGTCTACCTGGCCGACTCCCAGAGGGAGGGCCTGATCCCGCTGGTCGCGCGGTTCGACCCGCGCACGCGCCCTGTGGTCGGCAACACGGTGAGCATCGCGTTCAACATGGACAACATCCACCTGTTCGACGCGACCACCGAGCAGGCGTTGCGCGTAGGCCGCGAGCGCACCGACGTCTGATCCGGCGCGCCAATTCAGCGCAAAGCGAGAGGGTGGTTCTCACGGGCCGCCCTCTTTTCGTTTTTCTTATAAAGATATAATGGACCGACCTTGTATTGAAATGGCCTTGTGTCGCCCGGCGCGCTATAATCTCTTTGACGCTACTGAATACACCAGACCGGCGGCCTATCATCGCAGCCGTCACCGCAGCCGCCGGAAATAACCCCTCTTATCAGGCCCCACGTTCCGCCAGAATGTGATGTTCGCTCCACGTGTGCGCAAGCGACGTAATCGGCCTGCCGCCGACGTCGAGGTCGCGGCAGACGTAGCCCCACCGGTCGAGCAGGTGCAGCACGTGGCGCGGGTCTTCCCCGCCGGCAAGCTCGCGGTGCACTTCGATCACGAGCGCGGGCTGCCACCTGCGCACCACACCCTGCATACCCAGCAGCGCGTGCAGTTCATGCCCCTCCACGTCGAGCTTGACGAGGTCCACGCGCGGGACGCGCGCGTGCTGCACAAAGCTGTCCAGGCGCACCGTCTCGACGCGCGCGCGTTGCACCACCCCCTCGCCGGCGCGCGGGATTGCGCGCGTATTGCCATGCAGCCGGCACATGCTCGACGCGGCGGTGATGGCGAGCACGTCGTCGCCGTCGCTGGCGGCGACGGCCAGGGGGTAGGCGCTCGCGTTGTCGATGTGGTTGTCGGCCAGGGTGCGCCGCAGGGCGCGGAAGTTCGCCGGCGCTGGCTCGAAGGCGTAGACGTGCGCGGCGCGCCTGGCGAGCAGCAGGGTGAAATAGCCGAAGTGCGCGCCCACGTCGAAGGCCACGCTCCCCGACCGCGCCAGGGCGTCAAGCGCGTCCGCGACTGCCGGTTCGTAGTCCCCGCCGGCGTAAGGCGAGCGGCGCAGCGACCAGCGCGCGCCGAGCGTCTTCCCGGCGAGCGGCCCGCCGGCGATGCGCACGGTCCGCGGCCCCAGCGCGTCGGCGATGCGGCGGTAGGCCGCGTAAATCCAGCGCCCTGGGCCGGGCGACCACAATCCCTGCTGCCGGGCTAACCCGCCCATCGTACCCAACTCCGCGAAACAAACACGGCTGAGCGTCGCAACGCCCAGCCGTGGCTCTTACATTCTGCGCCTGCCGCCGACAGATCAGCCGCTGGCTTCCTCTTGTCCTTCCTGTTGGGGAGTGTGGCGTCGGTGGCGATAGATGATCCGGCCACGGGTCAGGTCGTAGGGTGACAGTTCCACGCGCACGCGGTCGCCCAGCAGGATGCGGATGTAATACTTGCGCATCTTGCCGGAGAGGTAAGCCAGTACTTCGTGCCCATTGTCCAGCCTGACCTTGAACTGCGTGCTGGGCAGCGCCTCGACAACCGTGCCTTCAACTTCGATCTTGTCTTCTTTCTTAGCCATTCACTCCCATCCAGGCAACCGGCGCTCACTTTCGGGCCGGCGCAATCACAATTGACTTTCAGTCCAGACTGGCCGATTGTACTGCATCTGCGGTTTCCACGCCAGCCTCGGCCTCAACGGCCTCAACGGCCTCAGTCCTCCGCCTCCGCTTCGATGTCGGCTTCAGCCTCGACTTCGGTCTCGGCTTCGGGTTCGGCTTCGGTCAGCTCGCCGCCTTCGAGGGTCTGGCCCGCGAGCCAGCGCTGTTGTTCGTCCTCAGAGACTTCTTTGAGGCTCAGGCCAAGCCGCTGCCGGTGGCTCTCGATGCTGATGATGCGCATCAGCAGGCGCTGGCCCTCGAAGACCACTTCCGCCGGGTCCGCCGGTGGCGGGTCTGAGATCTGGCTGGTATGCAGCAGGGCCTCGATGCCCGGCTCCAGGCTGATGAACGCGCCGAACTGCGTCACGCGCGAGACTTCGCCCTCGACAAGCTGGCCCACGTGGTACATATCATCGACCAACAGCCAGGGGTTGGGCTGGAGGCGCTTGAGGCTCAGGCCGATGCGCTTGCCTTCCTGGTCCAGGCGGAGCACGAACACCTCAACCTTGTCGCCAACGTTGAGCACCTCGCTGGGATGCCGCACGCGGTGCCAGGCCAGTTCGGAGATGTGGATCAGCCCGTCCGCGCCGCCGAGGTCGACGAACGCGCCGAAGTCGCGCAGGCCGCTCACCACGCCCTTGCGTACCTCGCCCTCGGTCAACTGCTCAAGCAGGACCTCCTTGCGCTGGTCGCGGCGCTCGCGCTGCGCCTCGCGCTGTGACAGGACGAGCCGGCGGCGGCGACGGTTGACCTCGATCACCTTGACGCTGAGGTTCTGGCCGATCATGCTCGTCAGGTGCGCCTTGCGCTCCGACTCGTTCAGGCCGCGCGGCAGGTCCACGACGTGGGAGGCCGGCACGAACCCGCGCAGTTCTCCGAAGGGCACAATCAGGCCGCCCCGGTTGGCGTCGGCGATGGTCCCCTGCCAGACCTCTTCGCTGTCCAGCAGTTCTTCGGCCCGGGTCCAGTCTTCGCTCTGCCGCGCCTGCGAGACCGAGACGATGAGGTTGCCGTCGTGGTCTTCTGGGTGCACGACCATGACTTGAATCTCCTCGCCGACGTTGAATTCGACGCCAGCGCCGAGTTTGTCGAGGTCATAGCGCGGCACGACCCCATCGCGTTTGAGGCCAACATCGACGATTATGCCGTAATCGTCGACAGTGAGGACGACACCGGTGAGGATGTCGCCGCGTTCGGGCTGCTCGAAATCGAACCACTCTTCGAGCAGGGTAGAGAAATCGGCCTCGCCTACGGTTGAAGCATCCATGAGCTTTATGCCCCCTGAGGATAAGATTTTTGGGTGGTTCAAACAAAAACCCGGCGTCCCCCCAGGTTGGCAGATGGACTGGTTGAGGGGCGCCGAGCTGTTGAACCTGTGGCTTTCGAGGAAACCTGCCTACAGCGCACTTCTGGCGAAGCGCACGCAGCCGATCTGATATTCGGTCTGTTAACGCAATGCTAAAGAACCGGTTTAGGGTCTGATAGCGGGCAAGTGCGGCGATCTCCGGTTTCCCCCGTGAAAAACTGAACATATTATAGAGGTTGATAATTTGGCTGTCAAACGATATGAGGGTGACTTTCCTCACCGTTGCGGGTGACAATCTTCACTCAGCGCCGCTGAGCCAGTCGAGCACGCGGTTGAGCAGCCCCTTGTCTTCGGCTTTCTGGGGCGTCACCTTGCGGCCCAACGTCTGCCCCAGCTCCTCGAAGATGCGACGTTGCGCTTCGGTGAGGTTTGTGGGGATGGCGACTTCGATCACGACGATCTGGTCGCCGCGCCCGGAGCTGCTCCCGTCGCGGCGCAGGCGCGGCACGCCCAGGCCGCGCATCCGCAACACCTTGCCGGATTGCGTCCCCGCCGGGATGATCAACTCCTGCTCGCCTTCCACTGTCGGCACCTGGATTCTGTCGCCCAGCGCCGCCTGCGCGACGTTGATAGGCAGTTCGAGCACGATGTCGTGGTTGCGGCGGCGGAAGTAGGGGTGCGGGCGCACCTTGACGTTGACGTACAGGTCGCCGCCGCGCACGCCGGGGTCGCCCGGCTCGCCCTCGCCGGCCAGCAGCACCTGCATCCCGTCGTCGATGCCGGGCGGGATGTTGACTTTCAGCCGCCGCGTGACGCGCGCCCGCCCGCTGCCCATGCAGTGGCGGCACGGCGTATCCACCACTTCGCCCCGCCCCTGGCAGCGCGGGCACGTGTTGGTGTAGATCATGGAGCCGAGCAGCGTCTGGCGGACCTGCTGCACCTCACCGGCGCCGTTGCATTCCGGGCAGCGTCGGGGGAGGTGCCCGGTTCCCGCGCCGCTGCCGCTGCACACCGGGCAGACCTCCTGGCGGGTGACTTCGATCTCCTTTTCGACGCCGAACACGGCTTCTTCGAAGTCGATGGTGAGGCTGTGCTGGATGTCGCGACCGCGCCGCCGCCGGGTGCGCCCCCTGGTGGTGCGGAAGCCGCCGAAGAAGTCGGCGAAGATGTCCTCGATGTCCGGGAACCCGCCGGCGAACCCAAACGAGTCGTCGATGCCAGAGTGGCCGAACCGGTCGTAGCGCGCGCGCTGCTGGTCGTCGTTGAGCACGCTGTACGCCTCGTTGATTTCCCTTGAAGCGTACTTCGGCGTCCGGTTCCTTGCTGACGTCCGGGTGATACTTGCGCGCCAACTGACGGAAGGCTTTCTTGATCTCTTCCTTCGTCGCGCCGCGCGGGACGCCCAGAGTTTCATAGTAGTCGCGTTTGGTCGCCATTCAACACAAAACCCCGCGATGCTCGCCAGGGCGTTCTCTTCGGACGGTTTGTCGTCGCCGCCGAGACGCGGAACGCACAGCGTGTGCGCGCTCCGGGTCTCGGCGGCCCATTTGCCCGGCTTATGCGCGGCCTCAGGCTTCGGTGTACTCGCCCTCGACCACGTCGTCGCCGTCTGCCTGGCCGTCGCCGCCGCCAGGGCTGTCGGCACCGCCGCCGGGCGCGGCCTGGGGCGCTTCGTACATCGACGCGCCCAGGGCCTGGAGGTGCTGTTGCAGGCTTTCGGTCGCGCGTCGCATGGCGTCGATGTCTTTGCCTTCCAGCGCGCGGCGCACCGCCTCGACTCGCTCTTCGGCGGTCTGCTTCATGTTGTCGGGGATGCGCTCGCCATACTCGCGCAGGAACTTCTCGGTGGTGTAGACCGCGCTATCGGCGGTATTGCGCACTTCGATCTCCTGCCGCCGGCGCTCGTCCTCGGCGCGGTGCTGCTCCGCCTCTTTGACCATGCGGTCAACTTCGTTGTCTGCGAGGCCGCTTGAGGCCGTGATCGTGATGTGCTGCTCGCGGTTCGTGGCCTTGTCGCGCGCCGTCACGTTGAGGATGCCGTCGGCGTCGATGTCGAACGTCACTTCGATCTGCGGGATGCCGCGCGGCGCGGGCGGGATGCCGTCCAGGATGAACTTGCCGAGCGACTTGTTGTCGGCGGCCATGGGGCGCTCGCCCTGGACCACGTGAATCTCGACCTGCGTCTGGCCGTCGGTGGCGGTGGAATAGACCTGGCTCTTGGTGACCGGGATGGTGGTGTTGCGCTCGATGAGGGGGGAGGCCACGCCGCCCAGCGTCTCGACGCCCAGGGTGAGCGGCGTCACGTCGAGGAGCAGGATGTCCTTCACCTCGCCGCCGAGCACGCCCGCCTGAATGGCCGCGCCGATGCCCACCACTTCGTCGGGGTTGACGGTCTTGTTTGGCTCTTTGCCGAAGAACTTGCGCACCGCCTCCTGCACCGCCGGCATCCGCGTCATGCCGCCGACCAGCACCACCTGGTCAATCTCGTGCGGCTGCAGGCCGGCGTCCTTGAGCGCCTGGCGGCACGGCGCGATGGAGCGCTCGACCAGGTCTTCGGTGAGCTGTTCGAGCTTGGCGCGCGAGAGCGTCATGTTCAGGTGCTTCGGGCCAGAGGCGTCGGCAGTGATGAAGGGGAGGTTGGCCTCCGTCTGCGTGGTGGACGACAACTCGATCTTGGCCTTCTCGGCGGCTTCCTTGAGCCGCTGGAGCGCCTGCCGGTCGCCGCGCAGGTCGATGCCCTGTTCCTTCTTAAACTCGTCGGCGATCCAGTCGATAATGCGCTGGTCGAAGTCGTCGCCGCCCAGGAAGGTGTCGCCGTTGGTCGAACGGACCTCGAACACGCCGTCGCCCACGTCGAGGATGGAAATATCGAACGTGCCGCCGCCCAGGTCGTAGACTGCGATGGTCTCGTCGTTGCGCTTGTCCAGGCCGTAGGCCAGCGAGGAGGCGGTCGGCTCGTTGATGATGCGCAGCACTTCCAGGCCGGCGATCTTGCCCGCGTCCTTGGTGGCCTGGCGCTGGCTGTCGTTGAAGTAGGCCGGTACCGTAATCACCGCCTGCGTCACCGTCGCGCCCAGGTAGGCCTCGGCGTCGGTCTTGATCTTCTGCAGGATCATCGCCGAGACTTCGGGCGGCGAGTACTCGCGCCCGCCCATGTGGACGCGCACGTCGCCGTTCGGCGCGGCGCTGACCTTGTATGGCACGAGCTTGACCGCGCGCTGCACTTCGGGGTCATCGAACTTGCGCCCCATGAAGCGCTTGATCGAGAAGATCGTGTTCTCCGGGTTCACGACCGCCTGGCGGCGGGCGACCTGCCCGACAAGCCGTTCCTCGGTCTTGGGGTTGATGGCAACCACTGACGGGAACAGGCGCGCGCCCTCCGCAGAGGGGACGACGACAGGCTCGCCGCCTTCCATGACCGCGCAGACTGAGTTTGTGGTGCCCAGGTCGATACCGATGATTTTGCCCATGATAATCTCCTATGCCGTAAGTGGTTGTCCGGGGCTAGCGCGCCACACGGACCATGGCCGGCCGCAGGACGCGGTCGCCGTGGCGATAGCCTTTTTGCAGCACGTCGATAACGTGATCGGCCTCGTATGCGTCGTCCTCGTCCTGGCTGATGGCCTCGTGAAAGGCCGGGTCGAAGGGCTGGCCCAGCGCCTCAATTTCGACAATCCCTTCCGCTTCGAGGATGCTCTGCAACTTGCGATAGATCAGCATGATGCCGTTGGCCCACTCGGTTTCGCGCGCGTCTTCAGGGATGTTGTCTGCCGCGCGCTCGAAATCGTCCAGTACCGGGAAAAGGCGGCCCGCCATCTCCAGCTTGGCGTTCAGGTACATCTCGGCGCGTTCGCGCTCGACGCGCTTGCGGTAGTTCGCCAGCTCGGCGCGCTCGCGCTGCCACCCGTCGAGATACTCCGCTGCCTTCGCCTCGGCTTCGGCCAACTGCGCTTCCAGCGCCTCCAGCGACGGCGTCGCTTCCGCAGCCGGCGCTTCGACGTCCGCGCCCGCTTCGGTGGCCGCTTCCGCGTCCGTACCTGCGTCCGCCGCTGTGGCGGCTTCCTCAGACGTTTCGCCCTCTGAGACCAGTTCTTCGGTGATGTCTTGTTCTTTGCTCAAGCTTCAAACCCCTGTCGTCTTTCTCTGATGCAATCCACGTGCCAGTAGGCGGCAGGCACCATGAACGACATATACCGGCCTAGTCTATCAGGGCAACAATAGAATTTCGTTAGCGTTTATTCATTTCGCGGGCCAGTCTCGCTGTTGACTTCGCCGTACACGTCGAGGAGCAGGTCGCTCATCAAGCCGGCGACGTAACGCACCGTCGAGACGGCCCGGCCATAGCGCATCCGCACCGGCCCCAGCACGCCGAGCGCGCCGGTCGCCTGGTCGGAGACGCCATAGCGCGAGAGCACCATGCTGCAATGGCTCAGTTCTTCCCAGCGCCCCTCGCCAGCGATGACCACGCGCACCCCGCCGATGTTGGGTCCCAGCGCCTCGCTGAGGATGCCGTCGAGGAACGTGTGCTCCTCCAGCAGGCGCACGGCCTGGAGCGCGCCGACGCTTTCCTCTTTGAAGGCCGCCAGCATCTCGGTCAGCCCGTGGTAGTAGACGTGGCGCGTGGGAAGGTGGTCGGCGCGCGCAATGACATCGGCGGCGACCTCAGCGACCTCGCGCTCAAGCAGGGGGAGCTGCGCTGCTTTGGTGTGGATTTCATGCGCGGTGAGGCCGGTGGCCACGTCGTTGATGCGCTCCGCCGCCTGGCTGAGCGCTTCCTGCGGTACCGGCTCGGCGAGCGTAAGCATCTCCTGGCGGACGTCGCCGCCGCGCAGCACAAGCACCATCAGCACGAGCCGTCCCTGCGTATGGATCAGTTCCAGATGTTGGAGGCGGTTGGTCCCGGCGTGCGGCGGCGTCACCAACGATGCGCCCTGCACGGTGCGGGCGAGCACCGACGCAGCAAGCCGCAGCCACTGCTCCACATCGTGGCGCGCCTGGTGGAACTGGTGGCGGATCATGCGGCGCTCGTCGAGAGGGAGTTCGCTGTCGCTGCTGAGGTGCTGCACGAAGTAGCGGTAGCCCGCTTCGGTGGGCACGCGCCCGGCGGAGGTGTGCGGCGCATAAATGAGGCCCAGCGCCTCGGCCGCGCCATCTCGTTGCGCACCGTGGCCGAGCTGACGTTCATGCTGTAGTCATCGACCAACTGCTTGGAACTCACCGGCGCGGCAGAACTGATAAACTCCCGCACGATCAGGCCAAGGATGTGCTCCTGGCGTGCGGTCAGTTCAACTGACAGGGGGTTGGTCGCGTCTGACATTCCGCTGCTTTGCCCACGCCAGATTTAGCACTCTAAGCGTTAAAGTGCTAACGTGTGGCATTTACGATACTAACATGCCCGCGTGTCGCCGTCAAGACGCTTCCACTCCGATTTGCGGCGCGGGGGATAAGTAGCTCACATATCGTGGTCGATGATGAACAACCGCCGAATAGCGCGAATAACGCGATTTGGAGCGGCGGGAGAGGGGGGAGGCGAAATCAACCCGCGCGTGAACCCGGCCTGGGGTGGCCTGAATTCGGCCTTGTCAAGCGCCCGCCAAGTGCGTATAATCTGGCGTGCGTGGGTCGTTAGCTCAGTTGGCTAGAGCGCCACGTTGACATCGTGGAGGTCACAAGTTCAAGTCTTGTACGACCCACCAGCGCCGGCCATCCGTAAGGGTGGCCGGTTTCGTTTCCGCCAGCGTCGCTAGTGCGCGCGCTTCAGCAGCCAGCCCGCCAGCGTTTCGAGCGCGTGACCGGGATCAGGGGCAGGCTGCGCGGCGTGCAGCGCATCGAGCGCGACGCGGTGCGCGACCTGCTCCTGCTTTTCGGCATAGGCCTTCGCGCCGGTCGCCTCGATGAGGGCCGCCGCCCGTGCCACGTCCTCCGGCGTGAAGGCGTCCGGCTGGCGGTAGAGCGCGCGCAGGTCCGCGCAGCGCTCCAGTGCGTAGATCACGGGCAGCGTCTTCTTCCGCGTGGCGATGTCGGTCTGGGTCGATTTGCCGGTGGCGGCCTGCTCGCCCCAGATGCCCAGGATGTCGTCCCTGATCTGGAACGCCAGCCCCAGGTTGCGGCCAAACGCCGCGAAGTGCGCCTGACGGTCCGCGTCCGCGCCGGCCACCAGCGCGCCAAGCTGCGCGCTCGCCGCGATCAACGCCGCCGACTTGCCGCCGATCATGCGCAGGTACGCCTCCAGCGACACGCTGGCCTGGTGCTCGAAAGCCATGTCCAGGTGCTGGCCTTGGGTGAGCGCCAGGCAGGTGTCGGTGAACAGACGCCAGGCGTCGAGCGCGCGCACGGGCGGCGCGCCCCGGTCCACCAGGTCCCACAGCGCGGCGTAGGCGAGCGTGTACATCGCGTCGCCGGCGTTGATGGCGTTCGCCCGCCCCCCAGATCGCCCACACGGTGGGCCGGCCCCGGCGGGTGGGGCTTTCGTCCTGGATGTCGTCGTGGATCAGCGAGAAGTTGTGCAACAGCTCGACCGCCGCCGCCGCCGGCAGCGCCGCCTCCATGTCGCCGCCGGCGGCCTCGGCGCAGAGCAGCAGCAGGCCGGGCCGCACGCGCTTGCCGCTTGCGCCGTCGCAGGGCCGGCCGCGTTCGTCAACCCAGCCCAGGTGGTAGCGCAGCATCAGGCTGTAATCGTCCGGCTCAGCGGGCAGCGCCCCCACCACGCGCCGCATCTCGGCCTCAAGCGGGGAAGGTAGCGCGTCATGAAAGCGTCCAGGCTCATGTGTCCTTCACCAATGGCGTTTCCTGTAGCGCAGAGATGTCGCCCGCGCCGACGGCGAACATGGCGATCCGCACCTGGGCGCTCAGCTCGCGGATCACCTCGCCCACCTGCTCCGTAGAGACGGCGGCGGCCTTGAGGAACGGGCCGGCCAGCCCGCACAGGCGCGCGCCGAGCGCGATGCACTTGGCGACGTCGATGCCGTCGCGCAGGCCGCCGCTGGCGAAGATCGGCAGGTTCGGCGCGCCCTGGCGGCAGAGGATGATGCTCTCGGCGGTGGGGATGCCCCAATCGGCAAAGCTGCGCGCCACGCGCGCGTGAAAGGCGGTCGGCGCGCGGTGGTACTCGACCTCGCTCCACGACGTGCCGCCTGACCCGGCCACGTCCAGCGCGCTGACGCCCGCCTCGGCCAGCCGGCGCGCTGCCTGGTCGGAGAACCCCCAGCCGACCTCTTTCGCGATTACCGGGACCGGCAACGCCCGGCACACCGCCTCGACCTTCTTCAGCAGGCCGGCGAAGTTGCCGTCGCCCTCCGGCTGCACCGCCTCTTGCAGCGCGTTGAAGTGCAAAATGAGCGCGTCGGCCTCGATCATCTCAACCGCGCGCCGGCACTGGTCCACGCCGTAGCCGTAGTTCAACTGCACCGCGCCCAGGTTGGCGAAGAGCAGGACGTTGGGCGCGCGGTCGCGCACCTGGTACGTCGCGGCGAGGGTCGGGTTCTCGATGGCGGCGCGCTGGCTGCCGACGCCCATCGCGATGCGCGTCGCCTGCGCCGCCTCGGCGAGGCGCTGGTTGATGCGCTGCGCCTCCCCCGTCCCGCCGGTCATCGAGGAAATCAGCAGCGGCGCGGCGAGCGTCTTCCCGAAGACGGCGACCGACGTATCGACCGTGGCAAGGTCCAGCTCCGGGACCGCCTGGTGCATGAAGCGGTAGCGCTCAAGGCCGGTGGTGAGCCGGGGGAACTGGACCTCCTCTTCCAGGTTGATGCGAATGTGGTCCGCTTTCCGGCTCTCGGTCAGACCGGCGTCCGTAACTTTTCCCATAAGGCGGTGTTCCTCTGTTTTGAGTGGGCGTATCCTACCCACGCGGAGGGGCATGTCAAGGAGCTTTGGCGTCTTCTCACTTCTGGGTATAATCACGCCACATGAACTGATTACACCGCTACTCGGAGGGTACTAGATGGGGACACCAACCAAAGAGGAGATCCAGAGCAAGATCACGGACATCGTCGTCGAGCTGCTCGGCGTCGATGCAGATAAAGTCACGCCAGACGCGCGCTTCCGCGAGGACCTCGAAGCCGACTCGCTCGACCTGGTTGAGCTGATTATGGCGTTCGAGGACGAGTTTGGCGGGGAAATCTCGGACGAAGAGGCCCAGAAGATCACCACCGTGGGTGAGGCCGTCGAGTACATTCAGCAGCGCGCAACCGAGACAGAATAGGACGCGGGCGGCCCCCGTCGTTGCGCGGGGGGCGCGGTCGCAGCGGCCAGGCTCCGGTGTACGACAGGACCGGCGCGCCGTCTCTGGGTGCGCAGCGCAAACGCAAGAGAGAGAGCGGGGCGCGGGCGTCAAAACCCCGCTCTTTTGCGTTGCTTATGCTGCTTGCCCTGCTGGGGGCGCTCGTCGCCGCCTGCGCACCCGCGCCGCCGCCCACACTCGTAGACATCAACCAGACCGCGACTGAAACCGCCCGCGCCGAGTTCGCCGCGCCGGCGACTCTGGCGTATCCCGGCGTGCGCTTTTCCAGCCTGGAGCGCTACCGCGCCGTGCTCGCCCTCAGCTTCGCCGGGACGGTGGGCGGCGTGGCGAAGCGCGGATCGCTGGGGCTGGACGCGGTCGTGGACATGACGCGCCCGGCGGCGCAGGGGACGGTCTCGGTCGGCGGGGATGCGGGCGTGTTCGGCGCGTTCCCCCAGGTGATCACGTTCGGCAAGACCTATATCGGCGGCGTGGATTACGTCACCGGCGTCGCCGCCACCGGCGAGGCCAACTGCCTGGCGCAGTACGTCAACCAGTTCGACCCGCTGGCGTACAATGCGCTCTCGCCTGACGAGTTCCTCCCGCCGGGCGAGACGCCCGCGCTCGCCTTCGTGACGCAGGTCCAGCCGCCGGAGGCGCGCCGCCCCCTGTGGCAGTTCCGCGCCGAGGGCTTCAGCACCGCGACGCTGGAGACGGCCACGCTGGACGTGTGGACCACCACCGGCGACGCGCCGCGCGTGGTGCAGATCGACCTGCAGGGCGAGGGCCACGTGCCCGGCCAGAGCGGCGCGCGCGGCACGGTGACGCTGCACTACGAACTCACCGAACTGGACGAGCCGCCGGAGGTCGCCCTGCCGCCGCCGTGCGCGGCGGTCACCCCCGCGCCGCAGGCCAGCGAGGGGGACTGAATCTGCCGGCCACAGCGCCAACCACGGCAAGCGCGAACCCCGCCAGCGCGAGCGGCCCGCCGGCCCCGTAGCCGGCGGCGTACATCTCGTTGATCAGCCGCATCGCCTCCGGCAAGGCGAGCGCAATGGTCACGACGCCCGCAATCGCCGGGAGCGGCGGCAGCGCCCAGCGCACGCGCGCCGGCAGGCGTCGCGCCGCGAGCGCCAGCAGCACGAGCGCGCCGGTCAACACCGCGAGCGCCATCCCCTGCCGGAAGTTGGGGTCGCCCGACGCGCCCGGAAGAACTCCAGCGGCGGCAGCAGCGTGAGCGCGATCACCAGCCCAGGCAGCCACCCCCACCTGACGGCATAGGCGATGCCCACGCCGGCGAGCGCCAGCGGCAGGCGCAGCGCGAAGGTCAGCAGCAGCGGCGGCGCGCTGCCGCGCACCGCCGGGTGCAGGCTGGTCCACTCGGCCAGGTCGAGCATGTTGGGCGCGAGCGCCGCCGCCGGGTGCGCGACCCAGGGCAGGTAGCAGCCGAGGAGCGCGAGCGCAAAGCCGAGGAGGGCGACGGTCGTCGCCAGGCGTGGCGACAGGCTCAGGGCATGGGGCGGTTGGGTTGCGGCGGGTGGCTCAGCCAAAGAGCACTCTCCCCGCAGTCAGGCGGCTTCCGCCGCACGCTTGAGCACGCGCAAGGCCCGCAGCGTCACCCACTTGCTGGGCCGGCCCTTCTTTTCCACGTCCATCCATATCTTACCGTGATAGCTGTACGCCATCTTCCAGCGCCCGCTTTCGTCCTGCATCGACAGCACGAGGTCGATGGCGTCGCGCAGGCGCGGGTCGGCGGCGCGGCCGGCCTCGGTGAGCGCTTCGAGGTTGAGCAGCACGTCGGTGACGTAGCCGAGCGGGTAGCCGAACTTGAACCAGCTCGAACTGATGCGGTCTTTATATGGATAGTCCGCGCGGGCGACATCGTAGCGGAGCAGGAAGTCAATCGTGGCGTCGATGGCGGCCCTGGCGGCGGGAGTGCGGTCGGCGGCGGGCACGCGGTTGAACGCCCAGAGCGCGCGCACCGCGCCCCAGCCGCACGGGAGGCCGTAGTTCGCCGAGCAGAGGAAGCCAGGCCCCTGCACGCCGCCGCGCAGGTACTTATACCCCTCGCCGGTGATCGACTGCGCCAGGCTTTCGATGGCGCGGCTGAGCCGCGCGTCGCCCCAGTAGCCCAGGTCGAGCATGGCGCGCGCCACGTTCCCCCACAGGCAGTGGATGGCCGCGCTGGGCTTGCCGTTGCACGAGAACGCGCCGGCTTCGGTCTGGGCGTGCGCGAAGACGTAATCAACCGCGCGCCGTATCCGCGCGTCGCGCCCGTCCGCGCCAAGCTGCCCCAGGAAGATCACCGACCAGAGCGTGCCCCGGTACTTGGGGGCATAGCCGGGGCCGGGCTTGACCCAGAAGCCTTCGGGGTCCTGCGCGTCAAGGGTGGCGGGCACGGGGCCGGTGCGCATCACCGCTGCCTGCGCCGCGACGACCTCCGGGTCGCCGGCGGGCCGGTCGAGCAGGTCGCGCAGCGCGAAGTACCGCACGCCGGGGTTGGCATCATCCGGCTCAAGCAGCCAGGGCAGGGGGTCGGCCTTGAGTTGGGCTTTCCAGTCGTCCATTGCGCGCTCCTTCAGGCGTCCTCTCCCGACGCCTGTAGCTCCGCCAACCCCGCCTCGACCTCCGCGCGCGGCAGGTTGCCCGCTTCCAGCGCGGCGTCGCTCAGCCGCAACAGCCGGCCGTAAAACGCGACCCCCATCGCGATCAGGTCCGGGTCGTCGGGGTTGGCGTCGATCATGTCGAACAACACATCCTCGGCTTTGGCGTAAGCGCCGGTGCGCTCGTAGTACTGCACGAGCTTCGCGCCCGTCTCGGCCGGCAGGATGTACGCCGCCAGCGCGCCCGTGAGCGCCTCGATGTCGGGCGCGTGGTCGGGCCATTCCGCCGCGTCGTCGCCGAGCGCCAGGTCGAGCGCCAGGTACAGGGATTTCAGATTGCAGTCGTAGCGCGCTTCTTCGTGGCCCAGCGCCTTGTGGATTTCCCCCGCCTCTTTGAGCAGCGCCGCCAGGAACACGCGCCTGGCCCGGCTCACGTCAGCGCTTTCGCCGAGCGTGATCGTGGTGAGCAGCCCGCTCGCGGAGAGCTTGCCCACCGCGTCCAGGTCGAGGCCGAGCATCCGCTGCACCGCCTCGTTGATGGCCGCGAGCGCCTGCACGTGCTGCCCGGCTTTGGTCAGGCCGAGGACCTGGGCGAGCACCTGCGCTAAGACCTGCGCCAGCATCGTGATCTGGCGCATGAGCCAGTCCTGGGTGAGCACGTTTACCCTTCCCTGGTGTCCGTCATCGCGCGCACTTCGCGGACACGCCAGCGCTGCATTTTGCGACCCCGCACTATACCGCGCTTTGCCGTCGCGCGCCCGTGTCGCCTGGGCGGGCGAGGCCCGGCGCGGCGTCAGGTCCATTATAGCACAGGTGTTCCGGTGGGTGGTACAGAATCTGCGGGAAGCGGCGCGGATCTGAAACACGAAGCCACGAAAGGCGCTAAAACGCGAAAGATACATGCAACTCTTTCGTGCCTTCGCGTTCTTTCGTGCTTTGGTGATACGAGTCCCGGCGCGCTTCCCCATCTCCAGGCCTTGACATGCTCCGGCGTCCACAGGACTTCTGGAAATTCTGCGCAGTTTGGATGACAATTGGACAAAATCACGCACTGCATGGCCGCCCAGGGAGGGTACGCCCCTAATGAACCCATCAGAACGCCAGATTGCCGAGGGCATTTTGTTTACCGACCAATACCAACTGACCATGGCGCAGCTTTATTACCGCGTGGGCCTGCACGAGCGCCCGGCGCAGTTCGACCACTTCTTCCGCAGCTACCCCGACTACGGCAACCACAAGGCCGGGTACTGCATCAACGCGGGGCTGGAGTGGCTGGTCGATTGGATGCAGCAGGTGCGCTTCCGCGACGAGGACATCGCCTACATGCGCGCGCAGACCGGCCAGCGCGGCGAGCGGCTCTTCGCCGATGACTTCCTCGACTGGCTGCGCGCCAACGGGACCTTCGACGGCATCACGATGTACGCCATCCCGGAGGGGCGGGTCGTGCATCCCAACGTCCCGCTGACCGTGGTCAAGGGGCCGCTGGCGATGGCGCAAATCCTCGAAACGGCGCTGCTCAACCACCTCAACTACCCCACCCTCATCGCGACCAAGGCGGCGCGCATCCGTGATGCGGGGCGCGGGCAGCTCATGCTGGAGTTTGGGCTGCGGCGCGCGCACGAGCGGGCCGGCAACGCCGGGGCGCGCGCGGCGCTGATCGGCGGGGCGGACTTCACGTCCAACACGGGGGTTTCGCACGTGCTCGGCTACCCGCCGAAGGGCACGCACGCGCACAGCATGGTCCAGGCGTTCATGGCGCTCGGCGAGGGCGAACTCGGCGCGTTCCGCGCCTACGCCGACGTCTACCCGGACGACTGCCTGCTGCTGGTGGACACCATCGACACGCTGGAGAGCGGCGTCCCCAACGCGATCAAGGTCTTCGAGGAACTGCGGCGCAAGGGCCACGAGCCGGTCGGCATCCGCCTCGACTCCGGCGACCTGGCGTACATCAGCGTCCAGGCATCCAGGATGCTGGATGAGGCCGGCTTCGAGAACGTCTCCATTGTCCTCTCCAACCAGCTCGACGAGCTGACCATCCTGCAAATCCTCACCCAGATTCAGCAGGAAGCGCCGCAGAGCGGCGTGGACGCCGACCACGTCATCGACCGGCTGGTCTACGGCGTCGGCACGCGGCTCATCACGTCACGGGGCGCGTCGGCGCTCGATGGCGTCTACAAGCTCGTCGCCATCCAGGGCGACGACGGCGGGTGGCTCCCGGCGCTCAAGGTCTCCGAGACGCCCGCGAAGATACCGAACCCCGGCCAGAAGCGGGCGTGGCGCGTGTACGACCGGCGCGGCAAGGCCACCGCCGACCTGCTGAGCCTCGACGAGGAGGACCCCAGGGCGATGCCGGAAATCCTGCTCCACCACCCGGCGGAGCATACCACCTACCGCACGCTCAGCCAGGAGGCCATCTCGGAGATCGAGCCGCTGCACGTGGAAGTACTCAATGCGGGGCGGCTGGTCTACGACATGCCGTCGATTGACGACATGCGCCGGCAGCGCCAGGCCGATGTCGAGCGGCTGGACGTGGGCGTCCGCCGCCTGCTGAACCCGCACATCTACCACGTCTCGCTCACCGAGCGGCTGTGGAACCTCAAGGTCGCGTTGATCGAATCGGCGGAAGAGAACGGCTGAGCCGCGAGTCAGTTTCGCCGGCACGCGCCGCCGGCCGGCGGAGGGGCCGCCAGGACGGGGTCGTCGTCGGATACGAGTTCGTAGTGCCGGGGCATCCGGTAGATGAACGGGCAACCGGCGACGTTGCACGTCCCGCAGTCGGGCATGTCCGCCGCCTCGCGGAGCCGGCCCTTGCGCACCCAGTACTGGATCATGCCGTCCAGCGTCCCCGGTGTGACGCCCAGCGCGCGCGCGACCTGCGCCGCCGACAGCGCGCCGGGGGCGTTCTCGAACGTCGCGAGCACCTCGCGCAGCAGGCTTGACATGCGTCCCCCTATCCCAGGCCGAGCAGCGTCCCGATCTGGAACACGGCGACGGCGACCACCCAGGCGACCACGGCGTTGTACGCGATCAGGTGCCACGTCCAGCGCCGGCCGAACTCCATGCGCATCACCGAGATCGTCGCCATGCACGGCACGTAGAGCAGCACGAACACGTTGAACGCCACCGCCGCCAGCGGCGTGAAGCGCGTGGTCAGCGCGGCCTCAAGCGCGGTGCCGCCTTCGTCTTCCCCGGCGGTTTCGACGAAGCGCGCCTCCGGTAGCGCCACGCCGGGGACGAGGTTCACCGTGCGCGGGACGATGTTCACCGCCTCCTGTGCGGTCAGCGCCACGGCCTCGCCAAACGCGGTAATGATGCCGCCGACTTCCTCGCCCAGGGTTGGCGCGGCTTCCTCCGGCGCATCCGCCGCGCTCCCGTCGAGGTAGACCTGGTTCAGCGTCCCGACGATGACCTCTTTCGCCACCATCCCCGTGATCAGCGCACCGGTTGCTTCCCAATGGTCGAAGCCCGCCGGCGCGAACACCGGCGCGATGATCTTGCTCACCGCCCCGAAGAGGCTGTCGCCAATCTCCACGTCGCTGAACGTCCCCGCGCCGGGGTATGCCGGTATCGCAAGCAGGAACCAGATGACCACCGCGCACGCCAGGATCAGGGTGGACGCCCGGTGTAGAAAGCCCTTGGTGCGCTGCCAGACGATGTGAAGCACGTTGCGCGCGTTGGGCATCCGGTAGGGGGCAACTCGATGACGAAGGGCTGCGCCGGCTTGTTCCGGTACACCGTGCGCCGGATGAGCAGGCCGGTCGCAATGGCGACCCCGATCCCCAGGGCGTACATGGCGAAGACCAGGTTGCCCGCGCCGGCCCCAAAGAACGCCGCGCCGAAGATGGCGTAGACCGGCAGGCGCGCGCCGCAGCTCATGAAACTGACGAGAAACCCGGTCAGCTTGCGGTCGTCTTCGCTTTCCAGCGTGCGCGTTGCGTACACCGCCGGCACGGTGCAGCCGAAGCCCACCAGTAGCGGCAGGAAGCTCTTGCCGTGCAGGCCGATCATGCGCATGTAGCGGTCCATCACCAGCGCCGCGCGCGCCATGTAGCCGGAATCTTCGAGCACGGCAATCGCGATGAACAGGAAGACCAGCACCGGCACGAACACCATCACGCCGCCGACGCCCGCGATCACGCCGTCCATGAGGAGCGACTCGATCCACGAGCCGCCGAGGCCCAGCGCCCCGGTGAGCGCCCCCACCCAATGCGTGATCGGCCCGCTGATTATGCCGTCGATCCAATCTATCGTCGGCGCGCTGACGTTGGCCGTGAACTGAAAGACCACCCACATCGCCAGCAGGAAGATGGGCAACCCCAGGATGCGGTGCGTCACAACGTGGTCGATCCGGTCTGAGAGCGTCTCCGCGCCCGGTTCCGGGCGGGTGAGCGCGCCGTGGACGACCTCGCTGACGAACAGGTAGCGCCGGTCCGCGATCAAGAGTTCCGGCTCTTCGCCCTCGGCCTCGGCAACCCGCGCGATGGCCTCCCCCGCAGCCCGGAGCAGCGCCACCTGGCCGGCGTTCTCCAGCCGGGTCCGGACGTCGTCGTCATTCTCCAGCAGCTTGATCGCCAGCCACCGCGCGTGGTAGGTGCGGCGCAGCGCCGCATCCACCGCAATGCGCGCGCGCAGCGACTCAATCTCCGCTTCCAGCCGCTCACTGTAGCGCACCAGGTTGGGCGCTGCCGGCTGGGGCTGGGTGGCGATCTGCACGACCGCTTCCTTGAGCGCGTCGATGCCGACGCAGCGCGTGCCGACCGTCGCGATCACCGGGACGCCGCCGAGCCGCGCGGACAGCGTCTCCGGGTCAATCGTCAGGCCGCGCCGCTCTGCCAGATCGCTCATGTTGAGCGCGATAATCACCGGGGTTTCCATTTCGAGCAACTGCGTCACCAGGTACAGGTTGCGCTCCAGGTTCGAGGCGTCCACGACCGCGACAACCACGCTGGGATGCTCGTGAATGATGAAGTCACGCGCGATGATTTCTTCCATCGAGTAGGCCGTCAGGCTGTAGATGCCCGGCAGGTCCACAACGAGGGCCTCGCGCCCCTCGATGCGCGTGATGCCTTCGCGCCGCTCGACTGTCTTGCCCGGCCAGTTGCCGACGTGCTGCCGCGCGCCGGTCAGGGCGTTGAAAATGGTGCTCTTGCCG
Organism: Anaerolineae bacterium; assembly: GCA_027494055.1. Lineage (GTDB taxonomy): Bacteria > Chloroflexota > Anaerolineae > Aggregatilineales > JAFGMM01 > JAOSJO01. The sequence continues at coordinate 427,597 of JAOSJO010000001.1, forward strand.
ACGTTGGGGTTGCCAGCGAGGGCGATGGTGAGCGTGGCTTCCATGTAGGCCTCCGTGTATGGCTTTAGCGTGCGCTGCCCTTGCGCCGTCTGACCCAAATCTTGTGCGCCTCCCCGCGCCCGATACCCACGCGCGCATCCTCCTTGACCGCCACGATCAACGGGCCACGGTATGGGTTTTGCACCACCCGCACCGTCATCCCGATGTTGAAGCCCAGGTCGGCGAGCCGCCGTCGCAGCATTCTCCCGCCCCTGATTGCAGCGAGTTCGACGGTTTCCCCCGGCGGCACCATGCTCAGGGGCGTCTCCCCGTTGGCAACGTCGTGAGCGCGGCCCGCGCATTCGTCAGTCATGGCTCTTGTGCGCATCCGTGGCATGAAGTGGGTCTCCTTGATCGATGTCGTGAGGCGCATTGCAGCAGCTACAGCTTCAGGCAGAGCGGGTGCTCGTCCGTTGGGCAGTCAGCGCACCCTAATTTACCCGAACATGTCCCTTCCAACTGCAAACTCACGTGTTGCGTGTAAAGGCCGTACCTCTCGCGCAGCTGGTTGCAGAGCTGGGCGACGAGCTTGGTTTCGAACTCGATGACCTTGCCGCAGGTGGTGCAGGTGAAGTGGAAGTGCTCTTTGTCGTTCCGTTCGTAGTAGGCCCGGTTCCGATTCGCGTCGAAGAAGCGCTGCTGCACCAGGCCGGCGTCCAGCAGCACGTTGAGGGTGCGGTACACGGTCGCCATGCTCGCAGCCCGGTCGCGCTCGCGGGCGCGCTGGTACACGGCATTGGCGTCGAGGTGGGTGTCTGCGTCGTCAAGAATCTGGAGGATGAGCTTACGCTGCGGGGTGACGCGCAGCCCCTTCGAACGCAGGGTCTCAAGCGCCGTATCTACAGAAGCCTGTTGCGCCATCGCCATACCTTAAACCTTATTGAGAACAATTCGCATTTTCACTTAGCAAAGGATAACGCAGCAGCGCCCTCTCACTCCAGTGTCTATTGTCATGGCCGGCGGTGATGGTTGTCATCCCGGCCACAGCCAACGTTTTCACAACACAGAGGCGCGCCGATGGAGCGGGGAACGCCAGAAAACGCCCGTGGCGACTCATGTGTTACAATACTCGTGCGGCGTGCACCGCCGCACCTCTCCGGCCCAGCAGACGTGATTGTGATGGCGGCAAGGGCAACCCCCTATATTGTGGGAGAGACAAAAACCCCGTTTCGACGTAATCTATGGTGGATGGATTGCATAACCGGAGCGCGTCAGAAAGCTCAGGCAGACACCGACTATGGAATCGACATTTTCCATCACGCCCGCCCGCGCCTGGGAGCACGCCCTGCTGTCGCGGGCCTATGAAGCGTGGCATTCGTTCGCGGCCCCCGTTGCCGTCCCCACCTGCGACGACAGCCTGCTCGACTGCGCCTACGCCCACTGCGACGCCCTCACCGCCGCGCATAGCCGGTCCTTCTACCTGGCGACGCGCCTGCTGCCGTGTGCGAAGCGGCGCGCGGTCCGCGCGCTCTATGCCTTCTGCCGCCTGAGCGACAACATCGTTGACGACCCGCAGCGAAGTGCCGCCGACGCGGTCGCCGGCGCCCTGGCGGACTGGCGGCAGCGGGCGCTCTCGCCCGACCCCGACCCCGATGACCTGGTTGCCGTCGCGTGGGCCGACGCGCGCCTGCGCTACCGCATCCCGCAGCGGTACGCCGAGCAGCTTATCGACGGCGTGGCGCGCGACCTGCACCAGAAGCGTTACGCCACGTTCGCGGAACTGGCCGCCTACGCCTACGGCGTCGCCTCCACCGTCGGCCTGATGGCAATGCACATCATCGGCTTCACCAGCGCCGACGCCATCCCCTACGCCGTCAAGCTGGGTGTGGCGCTGCAACTCACCAACATCCTGCGCGACGTGGGCGAGGACTGGCGCGCCGGACGGCTGTACCTCCCGCGCGAGGAACTGGAGGCCTTCGGCCTGTCGGAGGGCGACCTGGCCGCCGGGCGCGTTGACGACCGCTGGCGCGCCTTCATGCGCTTTCAGATTCGGCGGAACCGCCGCCTTTACGCGGAGGCGCAACCCGGCATCGCCCTGCTGCACCAGAACGGGCGCTTCGCGGTCGCGGCGGCGAGCGGCCTCTACTGCGCCATCCTGGACGACATCGCGGCGCACGACTACGACGTGTTCAACCGGCGCGCGTATGTGGGCGCGTGGGGCAAGCTGCGCCGGCTGCCGCGCATCTGGTGGCGCGTGCCATGAGCGACCCACACTACGACATCATCCTCGCCGGCGGCGGCGTCGCCGGCCTGACCCTGGCCCACTACCTGGTCAACAGCCCGCTGCGCGACCGCTCGATCCTGATTGTGGACGAGGAGGTCAAGGACCGCAACGACGTGACGCTGAGCTTCTGGGCCGACCGGCCCACGCCCTTCGATGACATCGTCTACCGCGCGTGGGATGCCTTCAACATCGTGAGCGACGGCGGCTACGTCAGGACGCTCGACCTGCGCCAGTATCGCTACAAGACGATACGGGGGATTGACTTCTATTACTATATCCAGCAGGCGCTCGCCGCCCTCCCCAACGTGACGATGCGCCTCGGCACGGTGGACCGGGTCGAGGACCGGGGCGACCACGCGGCGATTGTGGTCGAAGGGCAGACGTTCACCGGCGGGTGGGTCTTCGACAGCCTCTTCGAAATCACCCGCTTTGCGCCGGACACGACGCGCTACCGCGCGCTGCAACAGCACTTCAAGGGGCTGGAGATCGAAACCGCGACGCCGCACTTCGACCCCGCCCTCCCCACCTTCTTCGACTTCCGCACCCCGCAGGAGGGGGAGCTGCGCTTCTACTACGTGCTCCCCTATTCAGAGCGCCACGCGCTCATCGAATACGTCGTGCTCAGCCGGACGAAATACGAGCAGGACCTGCGCGAGCACATTGCCGACGTCATGGGGATCAAGGACTACATCACGCTGAACGAGGAAGGCGGCATCAGCCCGCTGACGAACTACCCCTTCCGCCGGCGCGCCGGCCGCCGCATCATGAACATCGGCATCAAGGGCGGGATGATCCAGCCCTCGACCGGGTACGCCTTCATCCGCATCCTGGACGACTCCGCCGCCATCATCGCGTCGCTGCTCCGGCACGGGCACCCGTTCGATGTGCCGTCCGACTCCTGGTTCTACCGCATGTGTGACTGGGGATGTTGCAGATCATGGACCGGTGCGGCGCGTGGATGAAGCCGATGTTCATTTCCATGTTCGAGAGGAATGACGCGGACCGCATCTTTCGCTTTTTGGATCACGTCTCTTCCCCGTGGGAGAAGCTCCTGGTGGGGGCGTCGCTCGTGCCGGGGCTGCTCCGGCAGGCGGCTTCGGCGGCGCGCTGTGCGCAGGGCCTGCGGTTCACCTGTGGGGAGGGCACGCAGTAATGGATCGGAATGAGGAGTAAAACCATGGCTTCACGTCCTACTGTGCTGGTAATTGGCGCGGGCGTTGGCGGGATCGCCGCCGCCGCGCGGCTGGCGCGCAGCGGCTACAGCGTCACCGTGTTGGAGAAGAACGACGCACCCGGTGGGCGGTGCAGCCAGCTCGTGCGCGACGGGCACCGCTTCGACATCGGCGCGACGCTGTTCCTGATGCCCGAAGTCTTCGCCGAGACATACGCCGCGCTCGGCGCGCGTATGGAAGATCACCTCGACCTGCGCCGCATCGACCCGACGTACCGCATCCACTTCGACGACGGCGCGTCGCTGGCGCTCACGAGCGACCTCAACGCGCTCGAAGCGCAGCTTGAGGCGATCGAGCCGGCCAGCTTCGGCGCGCTGCTGCGTTACATCGACGAGGGGCGGCGCAACTACCGCGCCGCGCTCAAGTACTTCGTTGGGCGCAACTTCTACAGCCTGCTCGACTACTTCACGCCCCGCAACCTGTGGCTGATCTTCCAGATCAAGGCGCTGCTGAAGCACTACGACAACGCCCGCCGCTATTTCCATCACCCCCCACCTCCTGGCGGCCCTCACCTTCCAGAACATGTACCTGGGCCTCAGCCCGTTCGACGCGCCGGCCACCTACTCGCTGCTGCAATATACCGAGCTTGTCGGCGGCGTGTGGTTCCCGGTGGGGGGGATGTACCGCGTCGTCACGAGCCTCGCCGAGATCGCCGAGGCGCACGGCGTGCGCTTCCAGTACAACGCGCCGGTCGCGCGCATCGACGTTGACGGCAGCCGCGCGGCGGGCGTCGTCCTGGAGGACGGGACCCGCCTCGACGCCGACCTGATCGTCGCGAACGCCGACCTGCCCTACGTCTACAGCGACCTGCTGCCCGACCGGGCCGCCGCCGACCGCCTCGCGCGCAAGCAGTACACAAGCTCCGCGATCATGTTCTACTGGGGCGTGGACAAAGTGTACCCCCAGCTTGGCGTGCACAACGTCTTCCTCGCCGACGCCTACCGCGCCAGTTTCGACCGCATCTTCGCCGACCACACGCTCCCCGACGCGCCGAGCCTCTACATTCACGCGCCGGCGCGCGCGGACGCCTCCGCCGCGCCAGAGGGGCGCGACACGCTGATGGCGCTGGTGCCGGTCGGCCACCTCGACAACGCGACGGCGCAGGATTGGGCCGCGCTCAAGGCGCGCGCGCGTGAGGCGACGCTGCGCTGCCTGGCAAGCATCGGCGCACCCGACGTGGCGGACCATCTCACCGCCGAGGTCAGCTTCACGCCGCGCACCTGGGAGAGCGCGTACAACCTGGCGAAGGGCGCGGCTTTCGGCCTGAGCCACAACATCTGGCAGGTGGGCTACTTCCGCCCGCACAACCGGCACCCGCGCTATCGCAATCTGTACTTCACCGGTTCGAGCACGCATCCCGGCACCGGCGTGCCGATGGTGCTGCTCTCCGCGCGGCTGACGACCGAGCGCATCCTCAAGGAGGTCGGTGCGCCCAGCCCGGCGCTGCGCGCCCGCCCGATAGCCGCTGCGTAACCTCCCTTGAGAATAGCAAACCGATAGCTTCCCGAAAGCTCTACGCTTTCGGGAAGCTACCCGTTGGGCATGGAGGTCAGGCAGGGCGAACCGTCGGGTCGTCCCTACCGCCACACGGCGTGCGTGGTGTGTTGCGCCTTTACCTGGGACTTCGCGACGTGATGCGAGAGGTGCGAAACGTTGCCGGGGAGTCACCGCCCCGGCATCTTGACGCCCCCTGTGGGCGGGGGCGCGACGGTTACTGCCTGCGGTAGACCTTTGCCTGCGCGGCCAGCCAGCGCTGCGCGTGGCGGTTCGCGATCTCAAGCAGGACCTTCGCCAGCTTCTCGGCCTGGTTGGCCGGGACGCCGACGAAACAGGTGACCGGGCTGCCGTTGATGAATGTGGTGTTGACCTCCACCGGCATACGCACCCGGAGGGCGTCGCTGATGGCGTCGAGGTCGCGGATGTACTCGCCGCTGAAGGGAAACACCGTCCGGCTGTAGGGGTCGGCGACGCTCCCCATGCGCAGGTAGACGTCGCTCACCTCACCGCGCATGTGGACCTCCACCGCCGGCTTGTTCTGCTCGTGGCACCAGCGGTCATAGACGCGCTGCTGCTGCTTCAACTCCGGCTGGGTGATGAGGTAATCTCTCTGCGCGGCGTCGCGCAGGGCGGTTTTCTCCCGCCGCTTCAGCTCTCTGTAGCCTTGCACTTCTTCCATCGACACCATGTTCCAGACCTCCTGCGTGGGCCTGATGGCGGCCCGGCCCCCCGTCAATACCGGGCTGCACTGCCGGCGTTGCACAACTGGTGCAGAAACCGGCATACAGCCCGTATGGTACGCCGGCTGTGGTCTGGTGTGGGGCACTTACGGTAAGCGTCGGGTGTTGCAAACAGCCGACATCCGGGGGCTTACATATTCGCTGTTGCTCTTAAGTATAGGGCATGTTTTCATTCCGCGGGAATAACCCCCTGGTACTGATAGCATGACAAAGTGCGGGAGTGGAGATGCACGCACCATAGATTCGTAACGCGAAAGCACGAAAGATACGAAGTCACGAAAAGGTTGGGCGCACGCTTCGCGCCTTTCGTGTCTTCGTGTTTCCAATCTGCACGTCCCCGGACTTTGCCATGCAATGCCTGGTACTGGGAGCCTTCCACACCGGGGGTGCAGTGCGGCCCCTGGCGGCGCGCCTCCAGCGGGCCAGATGTGCTACAATAGCGGCGTTTCGCCGTCCCAGTGCAGACAGGCCAAGAGCAGCCGATGTACGTCCGCCCCCTTGACCCCACCTCCCGGCGCGACCGCCGCCGCTGGATCGATTTCCCGTTTGCGTTGTACCGCGACTGCCCGCAGTGGGTGCCGCAGCTCCACATGGACGCCGCCGAGCAGATCCACCGGCTGCGTAACCCGTTCTTCGCGCACTCGAACGCCGAGTTCTTCATGGCTATCGGCAGCGACGGGCGCACGCTGGGCCGCGTGTGCATCATGGAGCACCGGCGGCTCAACGCGCACAAGGGCTGGAAGGCCGCGCAGTTCTACCTCTTCGACGTGGTGGAGGACTTCGCCGTCGCCGAGGCGCTGTTCGACGCCGCCGCGCGCTGGGCGCGAGCGCGCGGCCTGAACGAGATGATCGGGCCAAAGGGGTTCCTGCAGGGCGACGGCATGGGCGTCCTCGTGGAGGGCTTCGAGCACGTGGCGGCGCTGGGCCAGATTTACAATTACGCCTACTACGGCCCTTTCCTGGAGCGCATGGGCTTCGAGAAGGTCACCGACTTCGTTTCCTGCTACATCTCGGCCACGGCCCGGCTCCCGGAGCGCATCCACGCCATCGCCGACCGGGTGCGCGCGCGGCGGAACTTCGAGGTCGTCCCGCCCGCCACGTGGGAGGACCCCTGGGCGCACAAGGACGAGCTGCTCGCCATGTACCAGGACACGTTCACCGAGAACTGGGAGTACGGTGCCCATCACCGACCGCGAGGCCGACGCGCTGGGCCGCCGCCTGCTCACCATCGGCGACAAGGCGCTCTCGCGCGTGCTCTACCGTGACGGCGAGATGGCCGGCTTCATCTTCGTCTTCCCTAACGTGGCCGGCGCGCTGCGCGCCACGCGTGGGCGGCTGTTCCCATTCGGCTTCATCCGGCTGCTGTGGGCGCGGGCGCGCACCGACCGCGTGGACATCAACGGCGCGGGCATCATCGAGCGGCACCAGGGCGCGGGCGCGAACGCGCTCCTCTACAGCGAGCTATTCAAGGTCGTCACCGCAAAGCCACAGTTCCGCCACGCCGAGGCGGTCCAGATCGACGAGAAGAACGCGCGCATGATCAGCGACCTGGCGACGATGGGCGTGCAGGTCTACAAGCGCCACCGGGTCTATCGCAAGCCGCTATAATACCAACCCCGGCTCGGGTTCTGTTTAGTTGCCACATTCTCCAATGAAGGCTACCAGGTCAGCCGCAAAGCGGTCTGGATCCTCCGCGTGCGGACTATGACCGACGCCAGGATAGACAACCTGCCGTGAGCCGCTGATAGCGGCAGCGATTGTATCCTGATCGACTTGAGGAACTGTAGCATCTTCAGCGCCCCAGACCAGCAGGGTTGGCGCCTGTATCGTGTCGAGGCCTGCCAGTAGATCCTCTTCCAGAGCGGATCCGAACGTTCCCTTCCACACATGCGCGGGAACCTTCAGCGCTTCTCGCAGGGCAGTCTGCAGGAAGGCATCTGGAACTGGCCGGACGAAGGCATGTTCAACGAAGGTCTCTACAAATCCCGGATCAACCGGATCTGTCAATTTCGAGATGGTAGACTCCCAAAGCGCAAGCAAACCGGGTCTGTCTCGCATACGGGCACGTGGACTGACCAGGACAAGCCCCTGGGTGCGTTCGGGGTTGTCGATGGCAAACCGCAGGGCGACTGAGGCGCCCATCGAATGGCCGACAACGACCGCTCTTTGAAGACCGAGGGTGTCGAGGAAACCTGCCAGATCCGCAGCGAAGTGCTGAGATCGATAGCCTGTATCCGGGTGGCTTGCATCACCGTGCCCTCTTTGTGTCAGAGCGAAGGCATGGATGGATGCCCCTAAGTGAGGCAGCACGCGCTGGAAAGCGCGCCAGGAATCGGCGAAGCCGTGCAGGAAGACTACCGGAACGCCGGAAGAAGCGCCCTGCTCAATATAGGGAAGCCGTATCTGGTTGGGCAAGTCTGCGAATTTGACTTCAGATGCCATACCTTCTTCGCCTCGGTCTTGTTAGGGCGCATTTCTGAGCTTGTTTCTATGACGTTCTTGACGACAAACCATGCCATCACGTATACGGAAGCGACCGCATTGTGTCTGGATGGCCGACCACAACTTACTGCTGCCAAATTCCTCAAACACCGCTCTGCCTGAAGTCACATTCGTTACTGGCCCCGCCGCCAGCGCGCCTGCGCCGCCACGAAGACGACAATGAAGAGCGCCGTTGTCGTGAGCACAATCGCCGGGCCGGAGGGGAGGTTGAGGTAGAACGAGAGGTACAGGCCCACCACGCCGCTCACCGCCCCCACCAGCGCCGACACGACCATCATGTGGTGCAGCCGCTTGACCAGCAGCCGCGCGGTCGCTGCTGGCGTGACCAGCATCGCCACCATGAGCGCGATGCCCACCGTCTGCAGGCTCGCCACAATTGTCACCGCGAGCAGCCCCAGAAGCAGCAGGCGCAACGGCTCGGTCGGCAGCCGGAGCGTCTTCGCCAGGCCGGGGTCGAAGCTCATCACGAGGAATTCCTTGTAGAGCGCCGCCACCGTCCCGATGACGAGCGCGCCGAACACGAGCATGATGAGCAGGTCGGCGTCAGCGACGCCGAGCACGTCGCCGAAGAGAATGTGCGTCAGGTCCACGCTGTAGCTGCGCGTCGTGCTGATGATGGCGATGCCGAGCGCGAACATCCCGGCGAAGACCACGCCAATGGCGGTGTCCTCCTTGAGGCGCGCCTCGCGCGTCAGCCAGCCGATGCCCACCGCCGCCGCGACCCCCGCCGCCAGCCCGCCGATGAAGAGGTTCCCGCCGGCGACATAGGCCACCGCCACGCCCGGCAGAACGGTATGCGCCAGTGCGTCGCCAAAGAACGCCATGCCGCGCACCACCACGTAGCAGCCCACGACGCCGCTCACCACGCCGACCAGGATCACCGCGACCATGCCGCGCTGCATGAAGGCGTACTGGAGGGGTTCCAGGAGGAATTCGAGGCCCACGGCTTCAGTCCCCCTCCGTGTGCATGGGCGCGCCTTCCGGGCAGCCGTGCTCGTCAACGATGACCAGAGTCCGCTGCCCCTCCTCGATCACGCCGAGACGCCCGCCGTAGGCCCGCTTCAGCGTGTCCGCATTGAACACCGCCGCCGGCGCGCCATACGCGACCACCTGCCGGTTGAGCAGGAGCAGCCGGTCGAACTCGTTGACCGCCATGCCCAGGTCGTGGGTGGCGAGCACCACCGACACCCCCCGCGCGCGCAGCAGGTCGAGCGTCTCCATGATCTCTTCCTCGGCGGCGGCGTCCACGCCACTGAACGGCTCGTCGAGCAGGAGCACGTCGGTCGCCTGCGCCAGCGCGCGCGCGATGAACACCCGCCGCCGCTGCCCGCCGCTCAGTTGGCCGATCTGCCGGTGGCTGAGCGCGGCCAGGCCCACGCTTTCGAGCATCGCGTCCACCGCCTCCCAGTCGCGCCGGCGCGGCCAGCGCAGCCAGCCAATCCGGCGCGCGCGCCCCATCATCACCACGTCGCGCACCGTGACCGGGAAGCCCCAGTCGATCTCCTCCTGCTGCGGGACGTAGCCGATCATGCGGTGGCTGGTGCTGCAATCCTCGCCGTGGATCGAGACGTGCCCGGTGTCGTGGGGGATCAGCCCCACCAGCGCCTTGAACAGCGTGCTTTTGCCCGCGCCGTTGGGACCCACCAGTCCCACCCGTTCGCCACGCCACACGCTGAAGCTCACGCTCTGGATCGCGCCGCGCGCGCCGGGATAGCCGGCGGACAGGTCGTGCACCGCCAGCGCCGGGCACGGCCCGGCGACAACGGGGACTTCGGACGTAGGTGCGTGCGTGTTATGAAGATGCATGGCAACGCCGCCGTGAATGTTAAACTTTTGGTTTATTGTACCGTGCCGCCGAGCGCCGCCACAAACGTGCGGACGTTGTGGCGCATGTAGTCCAGGTACGTTCCCGCCGGCCCGTCTGGCTCGCCCAGGGAGCCGGTGTAGAGCGTGTAGAACGGGACGCCGGTTTCTTCGGCGATGCGCCACGCCAGGTCCGGGTTGGCCGTGGTCTCGGCGAAGACCGCCGGCACCCCCTCCGCGCGGATGGCGTCGATCAGGCCGGCGACCTCCGCCGCGCTCGGCTCGGCGAGCGTGCTCGCGCCGGGGATCACCAGGCCGACGACCTCGAAGCCGAAGCGGTGCGCGAAGTAGCCCAGGGCGGCGTGGTTCGTCACCAGCTTCCGCGACGCCTCCGGGATCGTGCTCACCGCCGGCGCAATCTCTTCGTTGACCAGGGCGTTGAGCGCTTCCAGGTAGGCGGTGGCGTTGTCCGCGTAGGCGGCGGCGTGGTCCGGGTCGAGCGCGCTGAGCGTGTCGCGGACCATCATCGTCCAGAGCATGACGTTATCCGGGTCGGTCCACACGTGGGGGTCACAGCCCCCGGCCTCGTGCGCCTCGCCACAGTCGAGCGTGTAGAGCCGCCCAAGCGGCGCGGCATCCTGCGGCGCGTCCGCCGCCTCGCCAACCAGGGCGGCCAACTCCGCCTTGTGCGTTGCGCACAGCGCGGCGATTTCGCTGTCGTCCGCGTGCGCCGCATCGTCTTCGTGCGCCGCTTCTTCGTGCGCGGCATCGTCCCCGTGCGCCGCTGCGTCACCAAAAGGCAGGATCGCCACGCACGCGGAGGCGACGACGACGTTCACGTCCTCGCCCGCGTTGGCAACGGAGACCGCCATGCCCTCTTCGAAGCTCGCACCGACGGTGAGGACCACATCCGCTTCAGCCAGCGCAACCAGGTCGCGCGGGGCGGGGACGAAGCTGTGCGGGTCGGCGTTTAGCGGCATCAGCGCAGTCACGTCGGCGGCGTCCCCCGCGACGTTGCGCGCCACGTCGGCGAGGATGCTGAAACTCGCGACAACCTGGAGGTGGTCGCCGCCCTCCTGGGCCAGCCCTCCCACCGGCGCGAGATGCGCGCCCGCCAACAGCAACATAACCAGCAGACCTGAGACACGGTGCACTCTGCTCTGCCTCCCAGTGGCGCGCCGGGCGGCGCCCTCGTGTTCTCGTGTTAATGAAAAAAGGTTTCAATTACGGAGTATAGCAAGGGCCGGGGCGCAGGTCAAGCAATTGAAGAAGTTTTTCAATTAGCGCGACTTCAGTGGTCCGCCGGGTCGAACGCCTCAGCGCGCTTCAGGTTCACCGGCTTGAACCACCACGCCACCGCGCCCATCAGCCCGCCGGCCAGGTAGAAGGTCGCGAACACCAGCAGCGAGAACGTCAGCGCCGGCTCTGGCGCGATGCCGGCCGCGCCCAGATAGGCGATCATCATCACCTCGCGCGTCCCCAGCCCGGAGATCGAGATGGGGATGAGCGTCACCAGGCTGCCGAGCGCCACCGCGTAGCTGACCGTGACGTAGCTCACGGGCAGCCCAAGCGCCAGCGCGAGCAGGTAGCACTGCCCGAAGAAGAGCGCGTAGGCGAGCGCGGTCAGCACCACCGCTGTGAGCATCGTGGGCCAGCGCAACTGCGTGATGCCGGCGCGCATCTCCGCCAGCCAGCCGCCCTCGGCAAAGAGGCGCGCCGCCAGCCCGCCCAGGCGGCCCGCCTGCCGCTGGAGCCAGCCGAACGCGCGCGGGTGCAGAAACAACGCCAGGGGCGCGGTCAGGGCGACGACCAGCCCCACGAGCGCGAGCGCCGGCGCGCCCTCCGTGCTGAGCGCGAGCAGCGCCGCCCCGCCCACGAGCACCAGCGCATACAGGTCGAACAGCCGGTCCGCCAGCACGCTCGCGAAGGCCTGCCCCGACGACGCGCCGCAGTCCTGCGTGACGTGCACCGCCTTGACGAACTCGCCGAGCCGCCCCGGCGTGAGGAAGCCGATGAACAGGCTGCCGAAATAGGCCAGGAACGCCGGCCACACCGGCATGTCAATTGCCTGCGCGCGCAGGATGCCCTGCCACCGCAGCGTCTTGAGGAAGATGAGGGGCACGTCCAGCAGGATCGCCAGCAGGATCAGCCGCAGGTCGGCGCGGCGCATCGCCTCGTAGACGGCCCCGGCGTCGAGCCGGGCGAGCAGCGCCACGAGCAGCAGCAGGCCGAGGAGGCGCATCCCCCACCGGCTGAGCCAGCGCCGCCAGGCCGGCGCGCGCGCGGGTTCGCTCACCGCCGGCGCGCCACGATCACGCGCCGCAGGCCGAGCAGGGGCATCAGCCAGCGGCGCGTCGCCGCCTCGATGCGCTCGCCCAGCCGGACGAGCCAGCCAGGGCCGCCGGGGATGAGCACGGTGGTCTCCACGCGCTCGATCTCAAAGCCCGCCGCCTTGACCATGCTCAGCAGGCGGCCATAGCGGATGAACCGGTGCGGCCCCTCGGAGTGGTGCAGGTTGAGGATCGCCGCCAGCGCGTGCACCGGCTCCCACAACACGTTCGGCGTGGTCAGGACCATCACGCCGCCCGGCTTGATGACGCGCCCCAGCTCGCTCACGATGCGCTCCGGCTCCGGGAAGTGCTCCACCGTCTCGAAACAGAGCACGGCGTCGAACGTGGCCGTCTCGAATGGGAAGTCGTAATCCAGGACCTGCACCCACGTGAAGTCCTCAAGCCCCGCCGCGCGCACGCGCTGCGCGCAGATTTCGCCCATCTTCGCCGACACGTCGGCGCACACGGCGGAGCCGACTTTGCCGTTCTGGTAGAAGTAGGCGACGCCGTTGCCGGTGCGCGCGCAGAAGTCGAGCACGTGGCTGCCGGGCGCCACGTCGCTGAGGCGCAGGCCGTCGGTGAAGCGGCGGAAGTACGAGTAGGTGTGCTCGTTGATCTCGTCGTAGTCCTCGGTCGCGTCCCAGTGCGCGCCCACGTCGGCGAACGACCAGTCCGCGCGCCGCAAGTGGCCGATCTCCTCCCGCACGCGCGCGATGAAGCCGGCTTCGGTCATGGGGGTTGCCTCTTTCTTTGCTGGCGTAAGGACAAAGCTCACGTCGCGCAGCCCGGCGCGCTTGGTGGGCCGGGAGGCCCGCTTCCAGGTCTTGCGCAGCGTGTCGAACAGCGGGCCGATCACGCGCAGCGGCACCCACTCGACCGCGCGGCGCGCGGGCCACGTCCCGCAGGCCCAGAACAGCCCCGCGATGACGACCTCGACGAGACGGCGCGCGAGCGGGATGCGCCGGGGCCGGTAGCCGTAGTCGGGCGCGCGCCGGCCCAGCGCCCTGCGCCACCCGATGCGGATGAACGCCCCGCGCTTCTTGAAGTCGATCATGTGCCCGTGCATCGCGAGGGCCTCATCCACCGGGATTTCGTCGAGCGCGACGCAGCCCTGCGCCTGCATGGCGTCCAGAAGCGCCTCGCCCTTCGCGGTGCGCGCGACGACGACGGAGTGCCCCGTGCCCATCGCCTCGTAGCGGGGATGCCAGGCGTCGCCCACCGAGATGTCGGTCAGCTCGTTGGTGAAATCGACCGAGAGCAGCGTGCTCTGCGTGATGTAGAAGGGAATCAGGTAATTGTAATAGAATTTCTCCGCGCGCAGCACCCGCCCCGACCGCAGCTTGATCTGCAAATAGCCCGGCCACGCGCCCGCCCGGTAGCGCAACTCCACGACCTCCGCCAGCGAACGCACGCCGTGCGCGCGCAGGAAGCTCTCGATTGCGCCGAGGTACATCATCGTGCCGACGTAGGGGCCGAGCACGTAATCGACCTTGCATGCGCCGGGGTAACCGAGCTGCTGGAGCCGGCGCAGCGCCGCCACCTGGTCGGGCAGCCCCACGTAGGCGAGCCGGCCGTCGAAGTCCGCCATCTCCGGCAGGATGGTGTTCACCGGGGACGGCACATAGACGCTCTGGCTGGCCGCGATCACCGCTTCGGGCGTCCGCCCGATGACGGGCGTCGCCGTCCACGGGTTGGGATGGCCCTGTTGCAGCACCACTGCGCCGTCGATCTGGCCCTGCTCAAGCAGGTACACCAGCGTTTGCGTAATCACGCCGCCGGACGCCCCCGCGCGCCGGATCACCGGGTCGCCGGCGTAACCGACATAGACCCGACGGTAGGGGCCGATGAGCCAGTTGTCGGGCTGCCGGCCAAACACGAAGTCATACGCCGCCGGGTAGTTGACGCCCCTGCCGGGGCAGACCTCATACGCAATGGGGTCGAGCGCCGCCGCCCGCCCGGAGGCCGGCGCGGGCAGCGGCCCGCGCGCGGTGTGCCGCGCGACCAGCGCCCCGCCCGATAGCCCGATGCACGCGCCGCAGTGCGTGCACAGCCCGGCGCGGATCACCTCCGCGTCGAGGCGCTCGAACACGGCGTCGCTTGTGCGCCGGTCAGCCATGCCTCGCCTCGCCCTCGCGCCCGTTGCGCGCGCGCTCGTGGCGCGCATTCTCATCCTCGCGGTAGCCCGGCATCCGCCGGTTGACCAGCTCGGCCAGCAGGCCCACCATCGCGATCTGCACCGCCGTCATCACGAGCACGAGCGTGCTCACGTCGGCGAGCTGGCCCAGCACGGTCGCGCTGAACACACCCCACGCGACCGCCAGGAGCATGAAGAAGGCGCTGATCGGCAGGAAGACCTTGAGCGGCGCGAAGTAGAGCGCCATGCGCGCGATCAGTTGGACGAAGTTCAGCGTGTCGCGGACCGGCCTGATCTTCGATTTGCCCACGCGCGGGTGGTAGTCAATCGGCACGTAGCCCACCAGGTAGCCGTTGGTCAGCATCCCCAGGGTGATGGTGGTGGTGAACGAGAAGCCGTTCGGGAGCAGGTTGAAGAAGCGGAGCGCCACGTCGCGCCGGAAGAGGCGCAGCCCGGAGTTGATGTCCGGGATTATCTCGCCCGCCGCTGCGTTCGCCAGCTTGCCGATCACCCACTTCGCCGGGCGGCGCGCGAGTGGGATCGCCACGTTCGCGCCCGTGCGCGCGCCCACCACCATGTCGCTCTCGTGGTCGATGGCGTACTGCACCAGGTCGGGGATGCGCTCGTTGGGGTAGGTGCCGTCGGCATCGGTGATGCAGATCAGGTTGTGGCGCGCGCGCCGGATGCCGGCCTTGAGCGCCGCGCCATACCCCTGGTTGCCGTGCTGGCGCAGCAGCCGCACGTCCTGATGCTGCGCCTGCACGACCTCCCCCGTGCCGTCCTGCGAGCCGTCATCGACGACGATGATCTCGTAACCCAGCGGCGACCGGGCCAGCGCCGACTTGAGCGCCGCCAGCACCGGGCCGATGCTCTCGCGCTCGTTGTACGCCGGAATCACGATGGACACACACACTTCACCCGGCGCGCCTGCCGGCTGGCTCATCGATGTCTAGCTCCTCATCACGGCCACGACGGCCTATAACATCACCCGCGCCGTGGGTCGAGATCAGCCTCATCACCACAGAGTATAACATCATCCTGCGCCGTCTGGGTCGAGCGCGGCGCGGGTTTCGGCGATGGTCGGTAACGCCCTGGGCGCTTCAAGTTCCCAGGGAGTTGAAAGGCCCCTGCCTGCCTACCCTTGCTCCTCCACGTTGCGATCTCTTCGCCGTCAGCCGTAAAGTGCATACACCAGCGCGTCGATCTCCCGGTCAACGTGCGCGATCTCTCCGCCAGCGCGTGACGCGTGTGAGCGCGACTGGCGTGGCGTGCTGTCAGGTGAGCATCGTCAACCAGCGCGACCATCCGGTCGTGGGGCGACGTGGGGGGTCGGAGAAGTCGATAGTGCGGATGGGGAGTTGCCTAGGTGCGCGCTGAACTTATAGTAACTACCAAAGATGGGCTGTGGCTCACGGCGTAGAACTCAATAATCTGGAGTTGAGAGTACCGAGTAGATAGTAGATATTTTCATCCATGTTTGAACTAATACGTGTGATCCTGCGTGCCAGTAGCGAAAAAAACTGACCAATAAAAATTCGACCGTTACTCAATGACGGTGTTAGGAGATGTGAAAAAACCACTTGCCTCATCGAGATACATCATCCCATACCAATACTATAATCCTCTGTCCCCTTATCGACACCGAGTTATCTCCTTGATCTACCAAGTACTATATTATTCGGATATTGTCTCGCTAACACGCCTCCTCAAGAATTTGATAACTATCTTCAGGGAGAATATGGAAAGATCAAATACTTTGGCAAATCTGCATATCTTCGAACATTTTCCTCAGAAAAGGTTGTAGTACGTCATTCTCCAAATTGTGTGCGGGCTTCGCTCAGTTGTAGACTAGTAACAGTCCTTGCCACTCTGCACACCTACCGAAGCGCTCAACGATGTCAGCTAATGGTATCCCTATCTGCTCAATTTTTCGAAAGCTCCTTTGTCTCCTGGTTTCAAGTGAAATGCTGGCACTCAAACCATCCCATACAACTTCTGAACTCTTCTACAGTCTCCAAGCGTTCTCTTTCTTTTTGTAGTCATGAAAGTTGTGTTCCTGACCACCTAAAGTATGCAGGAGTAATTGGTTGCATCCTCAAAAACTGGTGTCACCAAAGTCCGATCTGCGAAAGGGCTTTAGAGTTGATAGAAAACCCTTAAGCGAGAAGAGAAAGTATGGAAGAATTTATTCGGGAGATATGCAAAGTGACCGCTGGCCAAGCAAGCAGACTTCTCTCTACAAACACATAATACAGATCAAACTTGCCATACGCAGATGTATACACTTCTAAGAAACCAAGACTCATGTCAATCGCCCCACAGCCAAAGCAAGGCGGTTCCTATCACCACGTCAAAGCCGCCCGGCGCGCGGCCGCCTCCTCCGGCGTCACGCACACCGAACGCACGATCTCCGCAAGGGGCCGGGTGGGTTGATCTGATTGGACAAGGGGCTTAAGCCCTTGTCCAGTCCCTCATCCAGTCCCTCATCCAGCCCCTCATCCAGTCCTCATCCTGCCCTCATCCAGTCCCTCATCCAGTCCCTCATCCAGCGCCTTGTCCAGTCCCTTGTCCAGTCCCTCATCCAGTCCCTCGTCCAGTCCCTCATCCAGTCCCTCGTCCAGTCCCTCATCCAGCCCTTGTCCAGTCCCTCATCCTGCGCCTTGTCCTGCCCTTGTCTTGATCCGGCAGACCCTCGCTCCACGTCCTCACAGCGTCTCTCCCCAGGTTTCGACGTGCTTGACGTGGTTGTTCATCACATATTCGATGACGCGGTACAGAGAAGCTCGTCAGGGATCGCGCGGCGATTGAACTTCTGCGCCCACACATGCTGACCCGGCTCCCAATCCCGCGCCCGCTGGAATGCGCGAACTGTAGCCCTTGATCTTGCGGACGTGCTCGTTCAACACCGCTCGGTCTCCGCTGCCAAAACCATATGCACGTGGTCCGGCAAACGTTGAACGCAACGACGGCGATGCGGTGCGTGCGGCAGGCTTCCGCAATCTTCTCGGCGATCAGGAGCTGATCTTCCGGGGAGAAAATCAGCGGCTCGCCGCGCTTGACGCCGACTTCTGCCATCCGCTCCGAGACGCGCGTTGTGCGTCCAAACGTCACCAGCCACAACTGGCGCGTTCGCCACTGAAAGACCTCCGGGAATTCCTCCTCCCATTTGAACGCCGCGTCGCCCGCGACGGCAGGGGTCGTCGATCAGGCTGTTGCCGCGCCGGATGTGCGTCAGCATCGGCAGGCGCTCGCGCTCGCCGGCGGCGCGCAACAGCAGGTTCAGCCGCGCCACCTCCACCGCCTGCTCGTCCAGGTCCACGCCGTAGAGGTTCTCTTGCAGGATGCGCAGCCGGCGGCGGCGTGGGAACTGCTTATCCTCTTCCGTGCCGTGCCGGGCAAGCCAGCGGTCGAGCACGTCGAACGCCTCGATGAGAAACGAGCCAGAGCCGCACGCGGGGTCAAGGATGCGCAGCGCGTGCGGGTCTGCGCCTTCCTCCAGCAGCCTGCCCAGCGTGTTCTTGCACGATGTAGCGCACCACAAACTGCGGCGTGTAATAGATCCCCTGCGCCTTGCGCTTGCTGCGCTTCTCCAGGTCGATGACGGCCTTGCCTTCGGGGTCCTGCGCCTTGAAGCTCAGGTATTGCTCGTAGATCGCGCCCAGCACGTCGGCGTCGATGGCGTTGAAGTCATAAGAGATGTAGCCGCCCGGCAGGCCGTACAGCCCGTCAATGATGCGGGTGAGCAGCAACGGATCGTGCAATGCCAGGTGGTCGAGGGAGCTTTCTGCGAACAGGTTGGCGTCGTACACGGTGTCGAGTTCGCGAAACAGGGCCAGCAGGTCGGCGAAAAAGGTCCTTGTCCTTCTTGCGGCTGTCCTGGAACTCGCGGACCAGCGCGCGCAGCCGGGGCGCTCGATGCCGCGATCCTCGACGGTGCGAATGAAGATCAGCCGGTCGATGAGGCGTTGCACGGCGTTGTCAACGGCGCGGAGGTCCTGCGTCCACAGGTTGGGGTTCCAGCCGCGAATCTGGCGGAACAGCTCATGCCGCCATTCGGTCAACTGCGCGAAGAGGAGTTCATTGACCGGATGCTTCTTGGACTTCTTGCCCCAGCGCTCCGCCTGCCGGTTGAGTTCGCCGGTTGCATGGCTTCTCTGGAGAGCAGCCACAGGTCTTCGAAGTCATCGTTGGCATACCGCTCCCACCGGAGGTCAAGCGCGACCGCGCGGGCGGGGTTGGTCTCCTGCCACTCGGCGTTGAGGACCTTCAACCCTTCGAAGTCGGGTGAGGACGGCCCAGGTGACGTCCTTGTGCCAGGCGTAGTTGATCGCCTGGGTTGCCCAGCGCGGGTCATCGAGCCTTTCGGGGATTTTCTTGGTCTCCAGGTAGAAGACCGGCACGCCGCCGAGGTAAAGCCGAAGTCCACAAAGCCGCGCGAGATTTGCTCCTCGGCGGTCACTTCGTCAGGGTTCGCCGTGTCCCAGCCGAGGGCGCGGAAAGGGGCAGAATGAAGCTGTGACGGGTTTGGGCCTCGTTGTAACTTGCCCGGTCCTTCGCTGACAGGCGGCCAAACTTCTCGACAAGTGCGGCGATCTGCGCGCGGGCGGTCTCTTTCGCAACGCTCATTCAGGTCTCCGACTTGCTTCGCGAGCGGGACAGCTCCTCTAGCTTCCCCCTGATCTGCCCGTCCTCTGTGCCCTGGTGCTCCAGGAAGTCCACCATGAACGCGCTGCGCCGCTGGCGCAGGCTCATCACCGCCACCGCGCGCACGTCATCGACCGTGGCGAGGTCGCGCCCGTCGGCGGCGGCGTGGGCGCGCGCCGCCTCGAACATGGTGTACTCGGCGCGGTGCGAGTCGATGTCGAGTGCGCTGATCAGCCCCAGGCCCACGTCAATCGCCTGGTCGTCCAGCCTCACCTCGCGGAGCAACGCGCGCGCCAGCGCCACCTCTTCACGGGCGGCCTCGGTGGCTTCGTACCACTTGTGGATGAACGCGCGCCGGTTGGATCGGTACGCCCGCACGCGGCTGTAGACCTCCAGGCGGTCGGTGGGTTCGGTCAGGCCGCGCACGGTCACGCGCAGGCCGAACCGGTCCATGATCTGCGGGCGCAGGCCGCCCTCCTCCGGGTTCATGCTCCCGATGAACACGAAACGCGCGCGGAACGTGCCCACCATCGCCCCGCGCCGCACGGTGTAGCTGCCCTGCGCCGAGGCGTCGAGGATCGCGTCAACGATCTGGTCGTCGAGCAGGTTGGCCTCGTCTACGTAGAGCAGGTTCTGGTCGGCGCGGGCCAGGATGCCCCGCTCAAGGCGGATGCGGCCCTGCTGCACCGCGATGCGCTCGTTGATGCCGCCCACCACGTCCTCAAGCCGCGCGTTGAGCGGCAGCTCGATCAGGCGCACCGGCTCGAAGTGGGCGATGGGTTCGTTGCGCGCCAGCTTTTCCGCGCAATCCGGGCACACGCCGTCGCCGCCCTCGGCGGTGGGGGTCTTCCGGCAGGCAGCCCTCCGGGCAGTCGCTCACCAGCACGTCGGGCAGCAGCGTGCTGAGGCTGCGCACGGCGACCGTCTTGCCCACGCCGCGCGGCCCGATGAGCAGCACCCCGCCCACCGCCGGGTTGATCACCGCCAGCAGCAGCGCCAGGCGCATCTCGTACTGGCCGACCACGGCCATGAAGGGAAACGGCAGGTGCTCGTCGAGGCCGAGGTCCACCGGGGGCGCGCCGAGCACCGGCCTGGCCCCCGCCTCGCTGAGCAGCCGCAGCAGCGCGGATTGCTCTTTGCCCGCGTAGTCGGGCCGTGCGTCACCCATGGCGGCTCAGTCCATATCCGGGCGGGTTTCCGAGACGCGCTGGAAGATGTCTGGCTCCTCTTCGAGCACGTCGATGATGTCGTAAGTCATCGACGCCATCATCGGCGGGAGCGGCGCGCGCGCGGGCAGGTCATCGGGCTTCGGCGGGCGCGGCGGCACGTCCTTCCGCAGCGGGTGATGCGGGGCCGCGCGCTTCCGCAGGATGCGCCCGTCCTTGTGGAGCTTCCCAATCCACTCGCCGGCGGCGGTCCAGACCTCGGAACCCTCGACAAAGCCCACCCACTCGCCGCGCGTGTCAAAGATGTTGTCGCCTATCTTGGTCGCGAACCAGTCGCCTGCTGTGTCGTAGATGAATAACCAATCCCGCTTCGGTTTCTTTGCCATCGGCCTACTCCCATCGGTGATAGCCCACATTATACACGATTGAGCATACCGCGTCGCGCCTCACGCGCCGCCGACAAAGCGCACGAAGACCTGGTTGCTCACCAGCCGCGCGCGCGGCGTCAGGCGCACCGCGTCGCCGTGCTGCTCCAGCAGGCCGAGCGCGATGAGTTCCGCCAGCTCTGCGCCGAACACCTCCCACAGCCCGCGGCCAAAGCGCGCCGCGAACCGGCCCGCCGGCACCCTCCCCCGTGAGGCGCAGGCCGAGGAACATCGCCTCTTCCATCATCTCGCGCGCGCTGAGGCGGTGCGCCTCGCCCACGGCGGGCGAGAGGCCGGGCGCGCCCGGCTGCCCGGCGCGCATCCGGTCCAGGTACGTTTCCAGGTCGCCGACCACCGCATAGCGGACCCCCGCCACGTACCCGTGCGCGCCCGCGCCCAGGCCATAGTACGCCCCCGCCGCGCCACACGCTGACGTTGTGCCGGCACGCCTTGCCCGGTCGCGCCCAGTTCGAAAGCTCGTACTGCTGCAACCCCGCTTCGGCCAGCGCCGCGCCGGCCAGCGCGTACAGGGCCGCCATCAGGTCGCCGTCGCCGACGCGCTCCTGCCCCGCCGCAACCCGGCGCGCCAGCGGCGTCCCCGGCTCCACGGCCAGCGCGTAGGCCGAGACGTGGTCCGGCGACCATGCCAGCGCCCGCGCCAGCGTGCTGCGCCAGCGCGCCCGCGTGTCGCCAGGCAGCCCGTAGATCAGGTCCACGCCCACGTTGTCGAAGCCCGCCGCGCGCGCCCACGCCACCGCCTGTTGCGCCTGCGCGACGGTGTGCGTGCGGCCCATCCGCCGCAGGGTGTCGTCGTGGCCGCTCTCCACGCCGAAGCTCAGCCGGTTGACGCCGGCCGCGCGCACGTCGCGCAGGTATGCCGCGTCCACCGTGGCCGGATGCGCCTCCATGGTGATCTCCGCGCCGTCCGCCAGGGAGAACGCCGCCGCGCACGTTTCGAGCAGCGCCCCCACCTGGGCGGGCGCGAGCAGCGACGGCGTCCCACCGCCGAAGTAGACCGTATCGACGCGCTGGCCCGCCCCGACGCAGCGTATCTCCTGCTGTAGCGCGGCGACATACGGCGCGATCAGGCGTTCGCGCCCGGCGAAGGAATGCAGCGCGCAGTACGCGCACTTGCTCCGGCAGAAGGGGATGTGCAGGTAGACTTCCACAGTTGTGAACCCGGTAAAACCTCCGGGCGGGATATGCGTATTGTGTTACGATGCCATTGTACCCGCAATCGGCGCGATGGGGTTTTTCGAGGCGGTTTGTGCCCGGCGGCAGGGACAGGCTATACTCCCCCCGCAACAGGCACGTCCCTGACAGGGGCACGCTATCCGTGCAAGGTGAGACATCCATGACGAACGCATCCTACATCGGGAACAACCAGCGGCGCGTTGTCATCCGCGCGACCGGGCTGACCAAGGACCTGCCCCTGGGAAGGGTCATGATTCACGCGGTGTGCGGCGTGGACCTGACCATATACGAAGGCGAGATGGTCGGCATTGTCGGGCCATCGGGCAGCGGCAAATCGACGCTGCTTGGGATGATCGGCGGCCTGGACAGCCCCACCGCCGGCCAGATCGAGATTGACGGCGTGGACATCACCCGCATGAGCGAGGGCCGGCTGGCGGAGGTCCGCAACGAGAAGATCGGCTTTGTCTTCCAGTTCTTCAACCTGATCCCCTCGCTCACCGCCATCGAGAACGTGGCCCTGCCCATCCAGTTCGCGCGTAAGTCGAAGTTCAACCCCATGAAGCGCGCGAGCGCCCTGCTGACGATGCTCGGCCTGGGCGAGCGGCTCAACCACCGCCCCACCGAGCTTTCGGGCGGCGAGCAGCAGCGCGTCGCCATCGCGCGCGCCCTGGCGAATGACCCGCCCATCCTGCTCGCCGATGAGCCGACCGGCAACCTCGACACCGCCTCCGGCGCGGTGGTGATGCAGGCGTTCCGCACCATCCGCGACCAGATCGGCACGACGATTGTGGTGGTGACGCACGAAGCCGAGGTCGCGTCCCAGATGGAGCGCGTGCTCACGCTGGTGGACGGCAGGCTGGTCGATGGCTACGGGCCGGCAGGGGGCGCACGCCGATGAAGCGCCTGGGGTTCTACTTCCAGCACGCGCTGCGCGACATGGGGCGCAACCGCCGGCTGACGCTCTTCGCGCTGTTTGCGGTGGCGGTCGGCGTGGCGACGGTGGTCGGGCTGCGGATGCTCGGCCTGATGATTACCGACACGCTCACCAGCAACGCGCAGGCCGTCAACCGGGGCGACATTCTGCTGACGCCGCGCAACGCTTTCGTCAACGTCGACATCGGCGTGCTGGTGGGCGAAGAGGGCACCGCCGGCCGGTCGTTTGACGAGAGGACCGTGCAGCAGGTGTACGACTGGGCCGAGACGCGCGGCATCGACGTGACCAAGGCGCTTGGCAACAACCTGATGCTCGCGTCGGTGGTGCGCGACGGGCGGCCCGGCGCGCCGCGCATCATCCAGTCGTTCTTTGTCGAGCCGGAGCTGTTTCCGTTCTACGACACCATCCTCGCCGAAGACCCGGAGGGCGCGCCGCTCGCCGAGCTGCTGAACAGCCCGACCGACATCGTTATCGGGCGCAACCTCGCGGACGTGCTTGGCGCGCAGGTGGGCGACCAGATCCGCGCCGGTTCCGCTGAAGACCTGTTCACGGTGCGCGGGATCGTGCCTACGACCAGCCAGGGCGGGATGCGCAACTTCTTCGCGGTGCTGCTCGGTTTCGCGTTCTACGATTACGACGCGATCACGCTTTTCGGTACCGACCCCTCCCCCAGCGAGCTGTACCTGCGCCTGCCCGACCCCTCGCAGGTCGATGACCTCGATCACGAAGTGCGCAACCTGATCGGGGTTTCGAATGGGTCGAGCCTGACGACGACGGAATGGCTCGAAGCCAGCGAGATCGGCAGCGAAGTGCTCAACCGCATGGTGCTGGTGCTGAGTTTGGGGTCGCTGTTGATCGGCGGCATCGGCATCATCAACACCATGCTGGTGCTGGTGAGCCGCCGCACGCTTGAAGTCGCCGTGCTCAAGACCATCGGCCTGAAGGGGCGGCAGATCACACTGTTGTTCATGCTCGAGGCGCTGATGCTCGGCATCGTGGGCAGCGTGCTCGGCGCGTTCGTCGGCATGGTGCTGAGCTTCTACCTGCGCGGCGTGGGCGAGTTGATCGCCGCGCGCGCCATCGTGTGGAAGTTCCACCTCGACCCGATCCTGATTGGCGGCGCGCTCGGCATCGCGATCACGACCGTGTTCGGCTTCCTGCCCACCCTGGCGGCGGGGCAGGTGCGCCCGGCGGTGGTGCTGCGCCCCACCGACCTGCCCATCCCGCGCGCGGGCCGGCTGCGCTCGCTGCTGGCGCTGGCCGTGCTGGTCGTGGTGTTGGGGGCCATCGTGGGGCAGATCATGAACCTCGGCGCGGCGTTGAGCGGCGACCTGTTTGCCGCGCCCAGCCGCAGGGCCGCCGCGCAGGCCATGAACGACCTCGCCACCGGCGGCAGCCCGGCCCCGTTCGTGACCAACTTCCTCGTGGGGAGCGCCCTCGTTCTGGGGACGCTGCTCTTCCTGGGCGTCCTGGTGAGCCTGCTGTGGGTCCTGGTGTGGCTGCTGGGGCATCTGCCCAGCTTCGGCAACGTGGACCTCAAGCTCGCCATCCGCGCGCTGCGCGGCCACCGCACGCGCAACGCGAGCACGATGCTGGCGCTTATCATCGGCATGGCCTCGCTGAGCGTGATCGTGCTCATCACCGGCACCGTATCGAACATCCTGCAGACCCAACTGTCCGCAGCGGTGGGCGGCAACGTGGTGGTGATGTCGTTCAACCCGCTCGCGCAGCAGGGCATCTACAACCGCCTGGATGCCGAAGCCGGCGTGAACGGCTACATCCGCCTGGAGTTCAACACCAGCGGGCTTGACCTTGTGGCCGTCAACGGCAACACGGACCTGGCCGCGCTGGATAGCCCGGTCGAGCGCGAGGGCTTCCGGAACTGGACCGTGCGCCGCGACCTGGAGCAGGTCCTGGGCGTGACCATCGGCGGCAGCCCGCCGCTGCCCAACCTGGTCGAAGGCGCGCAGTTGAGCGTCGCCAACCAGGACCAGCCGGTGATCGTGATCCCCGGCACGCGGGAGGTCCGTGACTTTGGGTTCCGCCCCGGCGACCAACTCACCTACCGGACGCGGGACGGCGCGACCATCACGCTGACCGTCATTGGCCTTACCGAAGCGCCCGACGAAAACCAGTTGGAGTTCAGCATCCTGGGGCGCATGGCCTACGCGCCCATCCAGGCGCTGCCGCAGCGTGGCGGCTTTGCGTCATCGTTTTTTGCTATGACGTTCGTTGACGTGCAGGATGCGTATGTCAACGAAGTGCTGGCCGATATGGGCAGCATCCTCGGCACGCTGCCGTTCGACATCCGCCTGATCGACTCGCTCATCAGCCGCATCCTCGACCAGATGGTCGCGCTGCCGCTGCTGGCGTCGATCCTGTCCCTGTTCGCGGGCGGGGTCATCATCGCGAACACCGTCGCGCTGGCGACGCTGGAACGCCGCCGCGAGATCGGCATCATGAAGGCGCTGGGGCTGAAGGGCCGCCGGGTGCTGGGGCTGCTGCTGCTCGAAAACCTCATCATCGGCCTGGTGAGCGGGCTGATCGGCGTGGGGCTGGGCGTGATCCCGGCGATTGGGCTGAGCGCCAGCATGACTGAGGGTCTGCTGACGTTGACGCTGCCCATCCCGTCGATCATCGGTTTGATGGTCCTGGCGCTGCTGGTCGTGGCGGCGGCCACGCTCGTCACGGCGGTCGGCGCGGCGCGCCAGAAGCCGCTCACTGTGCTGCGTTACGAGTAGACACGAAAGGTATCTATTCACGTTGTCCGCTCGGTATCACGCTAGAGTGTGCTTTTCGTAATCCGCCAACGCCGATTGGCACCTAATCGCAGAAGATTGCGCGCAAGAATGCGAATTAGCCC
Organism: Anaerolineae bacterium; assembly: GCA_027494055.1. GTDB lineage: Bacteria > Chloroflexota > Anaerolineae > Aggregatilineales > JAFGMM01 > JAOSJO01. The sequence goes on from JAOSJO010000001.1 coordinate 453,324, forward strand.
GCGACTTCAGTCGCGGGAGCCAAAAGGTGAGCAGATACCACGAAAGGGAGGGGTGCCATGAAGGGACGCTACTGGGTAGGCTTGCTGGGCGCAATCGCCGCGCTCGCGATCAGCGCGTGCGCCAACATGTTCCTGCCGATCATCGGTGGGCTGCTGGCTCTGGCTGTGACCCTCATCGGCGGGTTGCTGGTCGGCTATATCGTCACGCAGACCGACGACGGCGTGAAAGCAGACCCCGCACAGGCGACCAACGCGGGCGCGGTGGCCGGCCTCATCATGGGTGTTGGCGCGGCGGCGGGCGTCGTCCTCGGCGGGTTGCTGATCGGCGCGCTGTTCTCGATGAGCACGGGGTTCCTGGGGCCGGAGGTCGAAGCGGCATGGCGGCAGACCCTCAGGAGCTTCGAGGGGATGGAGGGGTACGAGGCGGTCAATGAGATGTCTTTCGATGCCCTCATGAACCTGATGACGACCGTCACGGTGACCGCCAGCCTGTGCTTCGGCGTGATGGGCATCGCGCTCACTACAGGGGCCGCCGCGCTGACGGCGCGCCTCGCCGCCCCGCGCACGCCGCCCGCGCACAGCGCGCCCCTGCCGGCCTGGGGCCAGTCGCCGGACGCGCCGGACGACTCCGCGCCGTCTGGCTGAGACGGCGCGCAAACAAAAAGGGCGACCCGCCGGGCCGCCCTTCAGCCTTGTCCACGACGCGCGCGTCAGTCGGGGAACGTCACCACCCTCACCGGCCTGATCTTGTAGATCACGCGCGTCTCCTTGCCCTTTAGCTCGGCGGGCGCGGCGTGTCCGTAGTACTCCGGCGCGCCCACGTACAACCGGGCCAGCTCGTTGATGTGTTCCAGCCCGCCCTCTTCCGTGATCTCATCAACCACGCCGCGCACTTCGATCCACCGGAAGGGGTTGTTGGGATCGATGGCGAGCAGCGTCACTTTGGGGTTGGCACGCATGTTCTTGTCTTTCTGCCGCCCGCGCGCCGAGTTGACCTTGACGTACTCGCCTTCGCAGTTGACCCACACGACGGTGGATTGCGGCTGCCCGTCGGGCATCATGGTGGTGAGCCCGGCGTAAACCGGGCCTTCAAGCAAGTCTCTATATGCATCGGGGATCGTTGCAGACATCCTAAAACCTCCTTTTGGATCAAAGTGATTCGTTTCGACAAAATCGGAATTGCCAATAGAAAATGTGACAGCCTGACCGTGGCGACTCTAACCCCGCGGCTGATGGACTTCGAGTAGTCACACGGGCACTGCTCTCTTGACCGCCCTGTAGAGGGCAGGGTGCTGCGCCCCTATCCACCGCCACACCTGGCGGTAGGGGCGAACCGCCGGTTCGCCCCTACGATCCCTACGTCTCAAGGTTTGTGATGGGCGCATGGCCGTACCGTGACTCTGCGAAGAGATGACCAGGGTAATTCACCAAATGCATTAGGGGCTAACCCGTATTCTTATCGGTCCTGTTCTGCGATCAGCCGCCGGCTTTGGCCGGTGGACTACTTGATGTACTCGCCGCTGCTGTAGACGTAGACCCACGTGTCCAGGTCGGTCCACTCGTAGAACCACGCCGCATCGGTGATCGAGAGGTTGACGCAGCCGTGGCTGTGGCGGTAGCCAAAGCCATCGTGCCAGTATGTGCCGTGCAGGCTGATGTCGTCGTCGAAGTACATGGTCCAGGGCACGTTCTCCAGGTAGTAAAAGTCGGCCTGGCCCTCCGCGCCCGACATCTTGCCGTTCTCCACCCGCTCCCATACCTGGAACAGCCCCTCCCAGGTGGGCCACTGCGGCAGGCCGGTCGAGACCAGCGTCACGAACACTATCTCGTCGTCTTCGTAGGCAATCGCAATCTGTTCGTACAGGTCAACCGCCACCCACCGCCCGGAGACGCCCTCCGGGCGCGGCACGGGATGCACCAGCGCGACCCGCCGCTGCTCGACCCACTGGTCCGGCCCGATCAGGTACCAGGTCCAGCCGTCCACCTCCGCAGAGGCGTAGACTGTTATGGGCGTGTAGCGCAGGACGTAGGTTTCGAGGTCGCGCGCGCCCGCCGGCGCGTAGGTGGGGTGCGTGTCCAGCAGCATCCACCCAAAGGGGCGGTCGGGCGGTTCGGGGATGAGCAACCCCGAAAAGCTCGAAACCTCCGAGCGCTTGAGGTGCGCCGCGCTCACCCACTGGCCGTAGTTGATCTGCGCCCAGTCGTTCCCTTCCCACGAAAGCACGGAGACGAAGTTGAAGCCCGCGTCGATGCTGCCGATGGGGTTGCCGTGCGGCGCGTCGTAGACCGTGACCGGGCCATCGATGAGCCGCCAGTAGTCGAACCAGAGGTAGTCGCCCAGGTTGGCCTCAAGTGGGGTGGTTCGGACCGCCTGCCCGGCGGCAGCCGCCGCGTTCGCCGCGCGCAGTTCGATGGGCGAAAGACCGGCATACTGGCACTCCCCGCTGGCCGGGTTGCAGTTGACGTCGGGCGCGTCGGGGTCAACCGGGTCGGCAGGGAAGGCCGCCGCCGTGCCTGCGCTCCCCCGCGCTCACGGCGAGCAGGACGGCCAGGCCCCACATCATGAGCCGCTTTCGACGTTCGGTGCGCGCGTGTTCGTTCATGATTACCTCGAAGTCGCTCTGCTCTTTTTCCTACGTTTCCGGTATATATTGACCAGAAACGGCCACAAGTCCGATTCTACACTGCCCGGCGCGAAAGCCCAAAAAACCCGCCGAAAACCTCCCGGGTAGTCTCCCGGTGAAGTGTTGGTGCAATGCCACGATCTGGTTGACCTCACCCCCGCCGCGCTACGTGCGGCGGGGGTGAGGTAGGCAGGCGGAAGCCATCTTCTGACGCGCTAGGTGGCGCGTCAAGTGACGCATCAAACCAAACCACCTCAGCAACAACACCCAGGAGGGCGACCAGGCCCCGCCGCGCTTGACAGAAGCGCCAGGGGGGCGATAATCGCGGGATGGGCCGGGCGCGCCTTTTCATTTCGGTGCGGCCACGGCGCTGATCGCGGTGGGCATTCTCGCCGCCGGCCGGGAGGGGCAGTGAGATCTTCATGGCGCAACACCTGAAACGCGAACTGGGGCTGTTCGGCGCGACGATGATGGGCCTGGGATCCATCGTCGGCACGGGCATCTTCGTCAGCGTCGGCATCGCTGCCGGGATCGCCGGGACGGCGGTGATCGCCGCGATTGCGCTTGCCGCGCTGGTGGCGACGTGCAACGGGCTGAACAGTGCACAGCTCGCCGCGAACCACCCGACGAGCGGCGGGACATACGAGTACGGCTACCGCTATCTGAACCCGCGCCTGGGCTTCGTGGCCGGGTGGACCTTCCTGCTTGCGAAGAGTGCCTCCGCCGCGACCGCCGCCCTCGGCTTTGCCGGCTACCTGCTCGATCTGCTCGACGCGCCGGGGAGGGCCTGCTCGTGCCGCCGGCGCTGGGCGCGGTGGTTGCGCTGACGCTGGTGGTGCTGAGCGGAATCCGGCGCTCGAACACGGCCAACACGGCCATCGTGACCGTCACGCTGTTCACGCTGGGGGTGTTTGTCGTCGCCGGGCTGCCTTCTGTCTCAGGCGCGCACTTCACGCCCTTCTTCGCGGGCGATGACGGCCTCCGGGGGCTGCTGCACGCCACAGCTCTGATGTTCGTCGCGTACACCGGCTACGGGCGCATTGCCACGATGGGCGAGGAAGTGCGCGCGCCGCGCCGGACGATCCCGCGCGCGATGGTTGTCACACTGGCGGCGACGATGGTGCTCTATATCGCGGTCGCCTTTGTCGGTGTGGGCGCGGTCGGGTCGGCGGCGCTGGGGGCTGCGACGGCTTCAGGAGCCGCCCCGCTGGAAGCCGCCGCGCGCGCGTTCGACGGGCGGCTGGTAGCGGGGCTGGTCGCCGTCGGCGCGGTGACGGCCATGCTCGGCGTGCTGCTGAACCTGATCCTCGGCCTGTCGCGCGTGCTGCTGGCGATGGGGCGGCGTCACGACATGCCGCCGGCCGTCGCGCGGCTCGACAGGGCGGGCGTCAAGCCGCCGGTGGCGGTGGTCGCCGTGGGCGTGGCGATTGCGGCGCTCGTGTTGATCGGCAACGTGCGCACCACGTGGTCGTTCAGCGCGTTCACCGTGCTGATCTACTACGCGATCACGAACCTGGCCGCGCTGCGGCTGGCCCCGCAGGAACGGCTCTTCCCGCGCTACATCGCGTGGATCGGCCTGGCGTCGTGCCTCTTCCTCGCCTTCTGGGTGGAGGTCGAGGTCTGGCTGGCCGGGCTGGCGCTGATCGGCGTGGGGCTGGTGTGGCAGTTCGTTATGGGCCGGCTGGCAGGAGGCGCGCCCGGCGCGCAGATCGACGCTGGCGGGCCGTGACGTGAACCGACAGGGGCGCTATCGATGTTTAGTGAAGACTGGTTGGTCCTGGTAAAAGGTGCGGGCGACCTGGGGACCGGGGTCGCGTGGCGGCTGTACCACGCGGGGTTCCCGGTTGTCATCACCGAACTGCCCGACCCGTTGGTGATCCGCCGCGCGGTGGCGTTTGCGTCGGCGGTGTGGGAGGGGCGCGTCACCGTCGAGGGCGTGGAGGCGGTGCGCGTGGCGTCGCCGGGCGCGGCGCGTGACGCCATCCAGGCGCGCGCGATACCGGTGCTCGCAGACCCGGAAGCGTCCTGCCGGGCGGCGCTCCGCCCGCGCGTGGTCGTGGACGCGATCATGTCCAAGGTCAACACGGGCACACGCATCGACGACGCGCCGCTGGTCGTCGCGCTGGGGCCGGGCTTCGAGGCCGGCGCGGATTGCCACGCCGTGATCGAGACGCAGCGCGGCCACACCCTGGGGCGCGTCTACTGGCAGGGCCGCGCGCTCGACGACACGGGCACGCCGGGCCGCGTGGCCGGCCACGATGTGGCGCGCGTACTCCGCGCGCCCGGGATGGGGTGCTGCGCGCGCGCCGCGAGATCGGCGACAGCGTGGCGTCGGGTGAGGTGGTCGCTGAGGTAGACGGCGCGCCGGTCCGTGCGCCGTTCGCCGGCGTGTTGCGCGGCCTGATCCGCGACGGGCGGCAGGTGAGCGCCGGCCTCAAGATCGGCGACGTGGACCCGCGCGGCGTCCGCGCGCACTGTTTCACGATCTCAGACAAGGCGCTCGCCATCGGGGGCGCGGCCCTGTGGGCGATCATGGCGTGGGCAAACCGCCATTAGGCGCCGGCACTCATGGCTTGCGAACACGTGTTAGAAGGATGTGATACATGAAATTTGGCGTCGCGTTGCCCTATGGTTCGGCGCGTTCGACGGCGAGGCTCTGCCAGGTAGCCGAGGAAGCCGGGTGGGATAGCTGTTTCATGGGCGATGCCATCTGGTGTGAAGACCCGATGATTGCGCTGGCCGCCGCTGCTATAGTCACGCAGCGAATTCATCTGGGCACTATGGTCATCCCAATGCCACTGCGCCGCCCGTGGAAGGTCGCCAGCGAGGTCGGTGGCGCTGGATCGGCTGTCGGATGGGCGCTTGATTCTGGGGCTGGGGGCGGGCGCTGTGTGGATGGGCTGGCAGGGTTTCCCCGATGAGGTGACCGATACGCGCGCCCGCGCCGAGATGCTCGATGAAAGCATCGACATTCTGACCCTTCTCTATCAGCGCAAACCGTTCGATTATGCAGGACAGCACTTTCACCTTAAGCTCACGCTGCTGGACGAGATGTATTATCCGCCACGGCCCGTCCAGCAGCCACGCATCCCCCTGTGGGTGGTCGGCATCTGGCCGAGCCAAAAATCCATGCGGCGTGTGTTGAAGTGCGATGGGGTGTTGCTGGAGAAGCGGAACACAGAGGGACAAGAGGCAGACGTGACTCCTGCTGATGTGCGTGAAGTGCAGGCCTTTGTGCAGGCAGAGCGCACGCTGACTTCCCCCGTTTGACATCGTTATACAGGGCAAGTCCGCTCACCTGGCGCCGGCACAGCGGCAGGAAGTGCTACTGGAATGGAAGGCGGCAGGCGCGACATGGTGGATCGAAAGCCTGATTGACTTGCCTGAAACGGAGGTTGCTGCGCGCCTTCAGTCGGGATCGCCCCAGCTCCCTTGAGGAGCGATCAGCCGCTCACCCCCTACCACGCGGCAGGTGGGAGGCAAAAAGTGCATAACACGCGTCGTGACGTCATCGCGATCATCTGACCGCCTGTCACTTCGCTTCATTTAGGCAAGAGGAAAATCAACCACGAATAACACCAATTACACGAATAATAAGAATAATATTAGAATCCGCGCACATCAGTTCGTTCCGCTCTCTCTGGTAGACGGTCTCTACATTTCTTCTGAATTAGTGTTATTCGTGTCATTCGTGGTTCCATTCTGCTCTGCTTAACCAATAACGGGGTCTTCTCCCAGAAAAAGTGACAGGCGGCCAGCGCGATCATAGCCCTGATACGTAACCGCCTCGCTCACCTGGCAGCAGATCGCCTTCATCATGGCCTGGGCCTTCCGCTGCGGCGACCGGCGCCACAGCAGCATCGCCGCCCCGATGAGAGACAGAAACCCCGACCAGAGCAGCACGCGCTCGACCGCCCACTGCCTCGGCTGGCCCTGGAGGGACACGCCACGTTTGGGCAAGTGCGCAGGGCGCGGCCTCTCTTCGTGAGCCGGTACCCAGCGCAGTGGTGCGGCTCCCGCAGAATTGGGATAGTATTTCCTGTGTGAAGGTGTGACAATTGCGTTGATGATTGCTCACTTGGCCCTAATCGTGGATAACGGCGAATTAGCCCGCGACTTCAGCCACAGGAACCCGAAGGTGAACAGATACGCTAACTTGCTGGAAGGAGCTACTCGATGCGCCGCCTGACGCTGATCCTGGTAACTGTCCTGGTGGCGGTGCTTGTGCCGGCCGCTGCGCAGGTGGGCGACCCCCTGTCGTGCGCCGACGAGGTGATCGCCGCCGCAATCGCGAAGAACCGGGCGTTTCTCGATGAGGCCGAGTCGGCGCTGGCGGCCGGCGACTCCGACGCGGCGCTCCGCCAGCTCATGAGGGCGCGCGCCCTGCTCGACGACATCGTGACGATGTGCAACGGCCTTGTGTTCGAAGGGACGGACCGCCAGGTCTTCGGCCCGGTATCGTTCCCCGTCGGCGTCTACCGCGCCACCTTCACCACGCCCGGCGTGGGCACGGTCAAGGTGGAGGTCATCGAAGGCGAGTGCCTGTCGGGGCGGCTGTTCAACATTCAGCGCGGCCAGGCAGTCGAGGGCGCTGAGGCGTCGTTCCCGTCAGAGGGGTGTTTCGCCATGCTCGATGTCGCCGCCGTGGGTGCGTCGTGGTCGCTGCGGTTTGAGCCGCTTCAGTAGGCTAACGCCGGGGGCTGCGCGGGTTACCTGCCGGGTTGCCCCACTTCCCTCACCCTCGCCGACCTCTGGTCGGCGTTCCCTTTCCCAAAGGGAAGAGAGAAAACAGACGCCACATATGGCGTTCTTCAGCTTAACACTCCCCCCCTTATATGTGGGTTAGGACGGACAGGCAAACGAAACTCCAAAGCGCCAATCAAAACATTCAAGGTGTTCTGCGTAGGGGCAAGGCATGCCTTGCCCCTACGCATGCCGCGCCAAGACTTCAACCCCTGTCCGCACCTGGACTTATTTGGGGGAGGAGCCAGGGGTGAGGTAGATAAGAACCGGAAAGCCTGATACCTCGGAGGCCATTGCGGGATCGACTCCTGAGAACCCAGATAGCGCGCGGGGTGCTGCACTATCAGCCCTGCTGCGCCTGCACTTTCGCCCAGGTGTCGCGCAGCGTCACCGCACGGTTGAAGACCAGCTTATCGGCGGTCGAGTCGGGGTCAACGCAGAAGTACCCCAACCGCTCGAACTGGTACCGCGCGCCGGGGGCTGCGCCGGCCACGCTCGGCTCGATGTAGCAGCGCTCCAGCACGTGCAGCGAGTCCGGGTTGACGTAGTCGGTGAATTCCTCGCCCTCGCCGACGTCGTCCGGGTTCTCTTTCGTAAACAACTGGTCGTACAGGCGCACCTCGACCTCAAGCGCGTGCCCCGCCGAGACCCAGTGCAGCGTCGCCTTGACCCTGCGCCCGTCCGGGGCGTAGCCGCCGCGCGTTTCGGGGTCGTAGGTGCAGCGCAGCTCGACGACGCTGCCCTGGTCGTCCTTCACCACGTCCTCGCAGCGGATGAAGTACCCGTACCGCAGCCGCACCTCGCGGCCAGGGGCCAGCCGGTAGAACTTCTTCGGCGGGTCCTCCATGAAGTCGTCCTGCTCGATGTACAGCACGCGCGAGAAGGGCACCGTGCGCGTGCCGGCGCTCTCGTCCTCCGGGTTGTTGACCGCTTCCAACGCCTCGACCTGGCCTTCGGGGTAGTTGGTGATCACCACCCGCAAGGGCTGCAAGACGGCCATCACGCGCGGCGCGCGCTGGTTCAGGTCTTCGCGCAGGCAGTGTTCCAGAAACTCAAACTCGGCGGTCACGTTGGTGCGTGAGACGCTGGTCCGCTCGACGAAGGCCTTGACTGCCTCTGGCGTGTAGCCGCGCCGCCGCAGCCCGGAGAGCGTGGTCATCCGGGGGTCGTCCCAGCCGTTCACGTAACCCTCTTCGACCAGCCGGCGCAGCCGGCGCTTGCTCATCAGCGTGTACGACACGTTGAGCCGCCCGAACTCGATCTGCCGGGGCGCGTAGACGCCAAGCTGCTCCAGGAACCAGTCGTACAACGGGCGGTGATCGGCGAACTCCAGGCTGCACAGCGAGTGCGTGATGCCCTCAATCGAGTCGGACTGGCCGTGCGCCCAGTCGTAGGTGGGGTAGATGCACCACCGGTCGCCGGTGCGGTGGTGCTCGGCGTGGAGGATGCGGTACATCACCGGGTCGCGCAGGTTGAGGTTGGGCGACGCCATGTCGATCTTGGCGCGGAGCACGCACGCGCCTTCCTGGAACTCGCCGTTCTTCATGCGCTCGAACAGGTCCAGGTTCTCCTCGACCGATCGGTTGCGGTAGGGGCTTTCCCGGCCCGGCTCGGTGAGCGTGCCGCGATACTCGCGGATCTCCTCGGCGCTCAGGTGATCGACGTAGGCCTTGCCGGCTTTGATGAGCTGCACCGCCCACTCGTAGAGCTGGTCGAAGTAGTCGGAGGCGAAGAACAGCCGGTCCTCCCAGTCGTAGCCCAGCCAGCGGATGTCGTCCATGATGGCGTCGATGTACTCCTGCTCTTCCTTGAGCGGGTTCGTGTCATCGAAGCGCAGGTTGCACTTGCCGCCAAACTCCTCGGCGGCGCCGAAGTCCATCCAGATGGCGCGGACGTGCCCGATGTGCAGGTAGCCGTTCGGCTCCGGTGGAAAGCGCGTGTGCACGCGCCCACCGAACCGCCCGGCCTGTATGTCTTCCTCGATCAGCTTCCGGATGAAGTTCACGCCGGCGGTCGGGGCGGCGTCCGCAGCTTCGGTCGTGTCTTTGATGTCTTCCTCTGGCTTTCCCATCGCTTCTCTCACCTTTGGTGCTGGCTATGCGCGAGGACGCCCACGCGGGGCGCGTCAGGATTCCGCTGCTTCGGCCATTTCGGCCAGGCTCGCGCTCGCCGCCTTGATGCGCGCCAGGCACGTCGCGCGCCCGATGATCTCCATGGTCTCGAACAGCGGCGGCGAAACCTGCTGCGCGGTCACGGCCATGCGTACCGCGCCGAAGAGCTGGCCGGGCTTGACGCCCAGCGCGTCGGCGAGCTGGCGCAGGGCCGCCTCTTGCGCGCCGGCGTCGAACTCCGGCAGCGCGGCGAGCGCGTCATGCGCAGCCTCAAGCGCGGCGCGGGTCGAGGCGGCGTCCATCTTCCGGGGATGAGCGCCGCCGGTTCGGGCGGGGTGAACGTCTCGGCGAAGAGGAAGCCGACCCATTCCACTACGTCGTTGAGCGTCTTCAGGCGCGGCTGCAACAGCGGGATCATCCGGCGCAGCACGCCCATGTTGACCTCGTAGCCGGCGTCTTCGAGCGGTCGGCGCAGCCGCCTCGCCAGGTCATCGGGGTCGAGGCGCTGCATCCACTGGCCGTCGAGCCACTCCAGCTTCTCGTAGGGGAAGCGCCCGCCCGCCGGGTTGATCCGGTCCAGCGTGAAGCGTGGGATCGTCTCCTCGACGGAGAAGACCTCGCGGTCGTCGCCGAACGACCAGCCGATGTTGGTCAGGAAGTTGACCAGCGCCTCCGGCAGGTGGCCGGCTTCGCGGAACTCGCGGAGCTGCACCAGGATTTGCTGGCCCTCCTCGTCGAACGCCTGCGTGCGCTTGCTCAGCTTGCCCTTGCCGTTCGGGTTCAGGATCACCGGCAGGTGCGCGATGCGCGGCATCTCCCAGCCGAAAGCCCGGTAAAGCTGCCAGTGAACCGGCGCTGTGGGGATCCACTCATCGGCACGGAGGATGTGCGAGATGTGCATGAAATGGTCGTCCACCACGTTCGCCAGGTGGTAGGTCGGGTAGCCGTCGCTCTTGAGCAGCACCAGGTCCTGCAACTGGTCGTTCTGGAAGCGGATCGGCCCGCGAATCAGGTCATCGATGACCGTCTCGCCTTCGAGCGGCATCTTGAACCGGACCACGAAGGGCCGGCCCTGTGCGGCGTACTCGGCCCGCGCCTCCGGCGTGGAGGTAACGGCAGCGCCGGTCGTAGCCGCCGCCCTTGCCGGTGCGGCGCGCCGCAAGCTCCTCCGGCGTGCAGAAGCACCGGTACGCCCGGTCGTTTTCGACCAGCCAGGCCGCCCACTCCTGGTAGAGCGCGGAGCGCTCGGACTGGAAGTACGGCCCGTAGGAACCGCCCACCTCCGGCCCTTCGTCCCAATCCAGGCCCAGCCAGCGCAGCCCGTCGATGAAGTCCTGCACCGCTGCGGGCGAGTAGCGTTTGCGGTCCGTGTCCTCGATGCGAAGGACGAACACCCCGCCGGTGATGCCGCGCGAACAGCCAGTTGAACAGCGCGGTCCGCGCCCCGCCGATGTGCAGCGGGCCGGTGGGGCTGGGCGCAAAGCGCACCCGCACGGGTCCTTCGTGATTGGCGTCGCTCAAGGTCTCCCCCCTTATACGCCGTCGGCGCGTTAACCGAATCATGCCCTGCCGGCCAGCCGCCAGATGCTAGAACTCCGACTGCCGGTGGCGCATAATGACGCTTTCCACCAGGCCGATGCCCATCATCACCGTCAGCAGGGAACTGACGCCCGAACTGATAAAGGGCAGGGTCAACCCGGTCACCGGAATCAGGCCCAGGTTCATCCCGACGCTCACCACCGTCTGGAAGAAAATCCACCCGGCCATACCGTAACAGATCAGGCTGCCGAGCGCGTCGCGCGCGATCCGCGCCGCCCGCAAGATGCGCAGCACGAGCAGCCCGACCAGCAGGAGCACGGCCATCGCCCCGACAAAGCCTAACTCCTCAGCGATCACCGAGAAGATGAAGTCGGTATGGCGGACGCGCAAGAAGCGGAGCTGGCTCTGCGTGCCGCTGGTGTAGCCTTTGCCGAGCAGCCCGCCGGAGCCAATCGCGATCTTCGCCTGGTCGATGTTGTACTGCGCGTCGGGGTCAGCGCCGGGGTTGATGAACTGGATGATGCGCCCCCGCTGGTATTCCTCCATTGCGCCCCAGATGAGCGGCGCCAGCACGAGCACGATAACCAGAAACAGGATGATGTGCCACACGCGCAGCCCGGCCCCCCACACCATGATGAACCAGATCACCATGATGACGACCGACGTGCTCAGGTCAGGCTGGATAAAGATCAGGCCGGCCGGGATCGCCATATACAGCAGCGAGCCGAGCAGCGTCGAAAGGCGGTCCAGGCGTTCGTACCGCGTCGAGAGAAACTGCCCCAGCGTGAGCACGAGCAGCACCTTGCTCAGCTCCGAGGGCTGGACGGCGATGCCCACGTTGAGCCAGCGCTGCGCGCCCGCCGCGCCGACCACGCCCAACAGCGCCACCAACCCCAGCAGCCCCAGCATGAAGCCGTAAATCCAGTTGTGGATGCTGCCGAGCAGGCGGTAATCGGTGGCGGCGAGGATGAAGATCAGCGCCAGGCCCACCAGCCCGAACTGAACCTGGCGCGGGACGCGGTTCTGCAGGTCAGGGTCGATGGCGTCCATCGTGGCGCTGCGGATCATCAGGACGCCGAAGATCAAAAGCAGCACCACCAGGCCGAGCATAGTGAAGTCGAAATGTCGCCAGGCGCGCAAGCTTAACATAGTGCGGCGATTATACCGCGCGTGATCTGAAAAGCGACCCTGTAGGATCGCGATGCACGACAGTGTCCCGGACGCGGTATGGGTCTGGAACACGAAGGCACGAAGGGGCGCGAAAACGCGAAAATTGCACCCAATCCTTTCGTGACAGCGCGTTTTTCGTGCTTTCGTGTTACGCATCCCGATGCGCGTTGCCCCGCCTTCGGACTTTGTCATGCTGTGCGGTGCCGCACAGGGGCCACCCGGCGGGTCGCGCCACACCCGCGACGCCATTGACATCTTGAACATTTGTTCGATATAATAGGGTTATGATCGTACAGACGAAACCCGACGCGATTGAGAAGCTGACTCTGCTCGCCGATGCGGCCCGATTCGAGCCGGCGGGCGACGCGCCCCCTCACGGAGACACCCGCGCGCCGGGGCAGCCGCCTGGACTTCGACCAGGTGCTGCGTTGCGTCGCGCACGTGACCACGCCCACGGGCAAGAAGCCCGTGCTCAAGGCGATGGTGACCACCGCCTGCGAGAAGAACTGCTTCTACTGCCCTTTCCGCGCCGGGCGGAGCAGCACCCACCGCCTGACGTTCTCGCCCGACGAACTGGCGCGCGTATACACCCAGGTGCAGCGCGCCGGCATCGTCGATGGTATCTTTCTCTCGTCGGGCATCATCAACGGTGGCGCGACGGTGCAGGACAAGATCATCGACACAATCGAGATTCTGCGCCGCAAGCACGATTACCGGGGCTACGTGCACCTCAAGATCATGCCCGGTGCGGAGTTCGACCAGCTCCGCCGCGCGATGCAGCTTGCGGACCGCGTCTCGATCAACCTGGAAGGCCCAACGCCGGCGCGCCTCCACGCCCTCGCGCCCAAGAAGGACTTCACCGACGAGCTGTTTCAGCGGCTGCGCTGGGCGCACCAGATCAGGCAGCGCGAGCGCGTGCGCGCCAGCGTGGTGACGCAGTTCGTGGTCGGCGCGGTGGGCGACACCGACCTGGAACTGCTCAGCCTCAGCGACCGCCTGTACAACCAGTTGGGGCTGAAGCGCGCCTACTATTCCGGGTTCAGCCCCATCGCCGATACGCCGTTCGAGGATCTCCCGCCCACCGACCCCCTGCGCGAGCGGCGGCTGTACCAGGCGAGCTTCCTGCTCCGCGACTACGCCTGGGACGTGGAAGACCTCCCCTTCGAGGGCGTGGGGAACCTGCGCCTCGATGTCGATCCCAAGCGCGCGTGGGCGGAGGCGCACCTGCGCCACGCTCCGGTCGATGTGATGCGCGCCGACCGCACCACTTTGCTGCGCATCCCCGGCATCGGGCCGCGCGGCGCAGACGCGATCCTCAAAGCGCGCCGCCGGGGCCGCCTCTCCGACCTGGCGCACCTGCGCGCGGTCGGGGTGGTCGGTGTCGCGCGCGCCGCGCCCTACATCCTGCTCGATGGGCGCAGACCTCCGGAGCAGTTGCCCCTGTTCGCGCAGGAGTGAACCCGCCTTAACAGGCGCAGCGGTGAAATCGGTTCTGGACAGGCGGCTTCGGCCCGCCGTTCTGGAAGGATGTTGTGCGCCCTGAACCGTTGAGCGCTGAAAGCGTAAGGAGGACAGAAGATCAAATGCCATCCACCCCAAACGCCGCTAACGAAATGCCGGTGATGGTGTTTAAGAATCAAGAGGACTGGGCAACGTGGCTGGACGAAAACCATGCAGCGTCATCTGGGGTCTGGCTCAAGCTCGCGAAGAAGGCATCCGGCCTGGAGTCCGTATCCTACGACGAGGCGGTGGAAGTGGCTTTGTGCTATGGGTGGATAGACGGCCAGGCGAAACGCCATGACGCTTCATGGTGGTTGCAGAAATTCACGCCGCGCGGACCAAAAAGCATCTGGTCCAGGATCAACCGGGAGAAAGCGGAGGCGCTTATCAGGAGCGGGCAGATGAAGCCGGCCGGCCTCAGGGCCGTGGAGAGCGCCAGGCAGGATGGCCGGTGGCACGCGGCGTATGATCCGCCCAGCACGGCCACCGTGCCAGACGACTTTCAGGAAGAACTGGATAGAAACGCGAAGGCGAAAGCTTTCTTTGACACGCTGGATAGCCGAAACCGATACGCTATCCTTCACAGGCTCCAGACGGCCAAAAGCCGAGACGCGCGCCCGGCGGATTCAGCAGTTCATTCGCATGTTGGAGAATCATGAATTGCTGCATCCATAGCTGGCGCTTATGCAAGGTTGCGCCAAAACCGGAATGCAGCCCGTGTCGGGGGTGTAGTCCCTTTAGGGGTAGCTGTTCACCTTCTGATCCCCGCGACTGAAGTCGCGGGCTAATTCGAATTCTTGTCACACGTGTTCTGCAATTAGCCGCCGACTTCAGTCGGTGGGTTACGAAAAACACACATCGGCACGACGCCAAATGGACAAGGCGAACATATCCCCCTAAAGAGCTAGTGATCCTGACGGAACTTTTGTCGTATGATGAACGTAATACAGGTAGATGAAGGGTAGGTGCTTCGTTGGGGAAAGGTTTGACGGCGATGGCGAAGCGAATCGAAATGGTAATCTACATCCTCCCCATCTTCCTTGTCATCGTAACCGCGCTGCTCGATCTCGGCCTGGCGCTTGGCCTGGCGCTTGCGTTCGTGATCGGGTATGTCCTCTATCACACCGCGCAACGGCGCGGGTGGCGTGACCTCGTTGACGCCATGACCCGCGACCAATCGCGCCGTTCCGCCAAGTGATGGGCTGACGCCGCATCGCGCCGGGCTGCGCTGGCCGCGCCCGCCATGACTGCGCCCCAGGTGACGGGGCGCTTTTGATTTAGCAATTGCGTTAATGTATGGTAGGATTGTGCCGCCAGGGGCTTTTGACGGAGGAGGCACGGGGTTCATGGCTGACGAGCAGGTACGGTGGGGCGTACTCGGCGCGGCGCGCATCGCCGGGAAGGCGGTGCTCCCCGCGATTGTCCGCGCGCACAACGGCGCGCCGCACGCGCTGGCGAGCCGCGATGTCGCGCGCGCCCGCGACTTCGCAACGCAATTCGACATCCCGAAGGTGTACGAACGCTACGACGAGGTAATTGCCGACCCCGACGTGCAGGCAGTGTACATCCCGCTGCCCAACCACCTGCACCGTGAATGGACGCTGCGCGCGGTCCGCGCGGGCAAGCACGTGCTGTGCGAGAAGCCGCTTGCGCTGGACGCGCTCCAGGCGCAGGAGATGGCCGACGCGGCGCACCAGGCGGGCGTGCTGCTGATGGAAGCGTTCATGTACCGCTTCCACCCGCGCAGTCAGCGGGTCAAGGCGCTGGTGGAGGCGGGCGCAGTCGGCGACCCGCGCCTGATCCGCGCGGCGTTCTGCTTCTTCCTCAACCGCCCCGACGATATCCGCCTCAGGCCGGAGTACGGCGGCGGCGCGCTGATGGACGTGGGCTGCTACGGCGTGAGCCTCGCGCGCTGGATGTTCGGCGCGGAGCCGGAGATCGTGCAGGCCAGCGCGGAATATGGCCGGCGCGGCGTGGACGTGAGCTTCGCCGGGCTGTTGCGCTTCGCCGATGCGCGGCTCGCGGTCGTGGAGGCGAGCTTCGCCACCGCACGCCAGGAAAGCTACACCATCGCCGGCTCGGCGGGCCTGATCGACATCCCGGACAATGATGCGTTTGTGGTGTTCGACGAGGAGACCAGGTTCCGCCTCCAGCGGGTGGGCGACGCGCAGGCGCAGGTGGAGACGGTCGCCGGCGGCGCGCACGAGTACCAGCTCATGGTTGAGCACTTCGGCGAGGCGGCGCTGGGCAGGGCGGCGCTGGCCTTCCCGCCGGAGGACGCCGTCGCCAACATGCGCGTCCTCGACGCCCTGGCCCAGGCGGCGCGCGATAACCATCCCGTGACGGTGGGCGACTGAGCGGCGCGCCGTGCTATCGCATGGTAAGTCAGGAATGGCGTGAGGGGGCCCCATGCCTGAAAAGATCGTGGTCTATGCCCACCCCGCGTGCGGGATGCTCCCGCCGGTGCTTGAGGCGCTCAAGCAGGCCAACGCTGACTACGAGTACGTCAACATCCACGAAGACACCGGCGCGCGGGAGCGCGTGCGCGCGATCAACCACGGCTACGAGAGCGTGCCGACGCTGGTATTCCCTGACGGGAGCACGCTGACGGAACCCTCCGCGGGCGCGCTGCGGCGCAAGCTGGCCGCGCACGGCTACCGCGTCCCGCTCCTGGCGCGGCTGCCCGGCAACGCCTATCTGATCGGCATCCTCATCGTCGCGGTGCTGCTGGTGATCTTGCGGGGCCTGGGCGTCATCTGACCCCAGGTCCCCGGCATCCTACTCTTCGGCGCTCGTCTCGGTGATCTCCACGGTGACGAGCGTGTCGCCCAGGTAGTTGGGGTTCTGCTCCGGGTCGCGCCGGGTCAGGCTGTCGAGCACGGCCTGCCCCTGCATCACTTCCCCGAAGATGGTATGCTGCCCATTGAGCCATTCCACCGGCCCGAAGGTGATGAAGAACTGGCTCCCGTTCGTGCCCGGCCCGACGTTCGCCATGGCGAGCAGGCCCGCCCGGTCGAAGACGAGGCCGTTGTCCGTCTCGTCGTCGAAGATGTAGCCGGGACCGCCGCGCCCGGTCCCGCTGGGGTCGCCGCCCTGCGCCATGAACCCATCGATGACGCGGTGGAAGGTCGTGTTGTCGTAGAACCCTCGCGCGCCAGGAACACGAAGTTATTGACCGTCTCCGGCGCTTCGCTGGCGAACAGGTCCACAACGATGTCGCCCTTCGCGGTGACAAAGGTCGCCGTGTACTGCATGTCCCGGGTCAAGCGCCATCTCCGGCGGGGCCTCCCACTGCGGCAGTTCCTCCAGCGGGACGATGACCGGCTGCGGGCCGTCAGGCGTGAGCGTGGGCGGGAGCGGCTCGCCGCTGGCGACGGCAAGCGCATTCTCGATAGCCTGCTGGAAGACCTCATGGGGCTGCGCGCCGGCGATGAACTCGCCGTTGATCTCGAAGGCAGGGTGCCCGTCGCGCCGAGCGCCCGCGCCGCGTTGAAGTCGTCCTGGAGTTCGGGGATGGTCACATCGCTGAAGAGACACTGCTCGAACGCCGGCATGTCCATGCCCATGTTGTAGGCGATGGCGCGGAGGCCGAGCACGTCGAGGTTGCCCTGGTTGGCGAACAGCCAGTCGTGATACTCCCAGAAGCGCGCCTGATCGTCGGCGCACTCCGCCGCAATCGCCGACGCCACCGAGAAATCGCCCAGGATGGGGAAGTCGCGATACACGAAGCGTATCTGCTCGCCGTACTCTTCCAAAAGGCGCGGCAGGGTCTCGGCCTCGGAAGCGGCCGCAATACGGGCATGTGAAGTCGGAATACTCGACGAGCGTGACGAGCGCGTCCGGGTTGCCGACGGCGGGATCGCCCTCCTCGGTGTAGAAGTAATCGTCTGCGCTTGCGACGCCCGGCTCCGTCAGCACGACCGACGCGAACTCCACCGCCGCCGCCGTCGCCTGCACCGCCGTGTCGAACGCGGCCTGGACGGTCGCCGTCATCGGCAGCGCGTTTTCGGCCTGGGCGGTCGCGGTCGCCTGGTAGGCGGCCTGTGCGGTCGCCGTCCCGACGAACAGCTCCTGCACCGCCGCATCGACGGTGGCCTGTGCGGCGGTGGGATCGATGTCCTCTTGCGCGGCGGCGGGCACATTCATGGCTGTCGCCATGACGAGCGCCAGCGCCGTCAACCCCACCAGCGCCACCGTCAACCCACTTAACAATACACGTTGGTTCACGAGCTTCCCTTTCGTTTAAGGCTGGAATGTCGGTCTATTGTCGGCCATACAACCCACTTGCGCAAAGTTTCCTGTATCTTCCTTTACCAGGTATCCAGGGAACGCACGTTGCATGGCAAAGTCGGGAGGCAGCGCGGGATTGGAAACGCGAAGCTACGAAAGGCGCGAGAAATGGGCGAAGTCCTGATGCGCGCGATCCCTTCGTGCGTTCGTGTTACGAATCTTTGGTCGCGCCTCTCTGTTTCCGGACTTTGTGGTACATCAGGAACGCGCGCGCCCCCTTGACTCTAGAGTCAGGTTGCGGCGGCTTTCTTACGCAGCACTTCGGTCTTGAGCTGGCCGCAGCCGGCCTGAATGTCGATGCCCCGGCGCAGGCGCACCGTGCTGCTGACGCTGTAGCCCTCCAGGACTTCCTGGAAGGCCGCGACGCGCTGCGGCGACGACGGGCCGCCGGCATACCCCCGGTCGGGTTGAGCGGGATCAGGTTGACGTGGCACAGCAGCCCCTTGAGCAGCCTGCCCAGGGCGTGCGCCTGCTCTGGCGTGTCGTTCTCGCCCTGGATCAGCGCCCACTCGAAGGTGACGCGCCGCCCCGTCTTCTCGCTGTAGTCGCGGACGGCGGCCAGCAGCGCGCCGAGCGGGTAGCGCCGGTTGACGGGCAGGAGCTTCGCGCGCTCGGCGTCGGTGGCGGCGTGGAGCGACACCGCAAGCGTCACCTGCAGGCCCTCGCCCGCGAGCCGCCGGATCGCCGGGACCAGCCCGACCGTGCTCACGGTGATGTGCCGCTGCCCAATGCCCAGGCCGTCGGGGTCGGTCAGCGCGCGGATGGCCTGGAGCGTCGCGTCGTAGTTGTGGAGCGGCTCGCCCATGCCCATGAGCACGACGTTGCTCAGCCGCTCGCCCTCGGCCTCCAGCCGGCGCGCGATGGCGACGGGCTGCGCGACGATCTCGCCGGGGGTGAGGTGGCGCGCGAAGCCCATCTGCCCGGTGGCGCAGAACACGCACCCCATCGCGCAGCCGGCCTGCGTAG
The DNA here is from genome assembly GCA_027494055.1 of Anaerolineae bacterium. Lineage (GTDB taxonomy): Bacteria > Chloroflexota > Anaerolineae > Aggregatilineales > JAFGMM01 > JAOSJO01. The sequence continues at coordinate 472,267 of JAOSJO010000001.1, forward strand.
AGATGCACGCGGTGCGCCGCTTCTCGTAGCGCATCAGCACGCTCTCGATGAGCTGGCCGTCGCCCAGGCGGTAGAGCCACTTGTTTGTCTCACCGTCGGTGGAGTGCTGCTCGGCGGCCGGCTCCAGCGCGCCCAGCGTCGTCTCGGCGGCCAGCGCGCGCGGAGCGCGGTGGGGAGGTTGGTCATCTGGTCAAAGCTGGCGGCCTTGTGCTGATAGAGCCAGCGCCACACCTGGCCGGCGCGGTAGGCCGGCTCGCCCCAGTTGGCAAGCAGGTCGCGGAGCTGGTCCTGGGTGAGGTCGTAGAGGTTTATCATGGTGGGTAGATTGTAGACGATCAGGGGCGGATTTTCGACCTTTCGCGGCTTCCGTCTGCCATTCCGTCGCCTGTGCGCGTGAAGGCGATAGGCCGCCGGGTGCGCGCCTCTCACGAATGTAGAGCATGCTTTGCAGCCAGAGGGCGAACGCCGGTTCCCCCTACATCCAGATGTGGCAATACGGGAGGTTGGCGCACCGTGTCTCCAGACGTGGAAGTTCATGGCGAATCAAGACCACCGCCGCGCATTCCACCTCTTGTGGCATCGCCCCACGACACGAGCAGCGGCCCTGGACGAAGCGCCTGTGGCGTCTTCTGAACTGGCCTTATTCGCGTTATTCGCGGTTCAATTCCTCCCCCATGTCCGAACACGCCCACCCCACCAACCACATTGCCTTGCGACCTAAAGCGGGCTAAGATCACACGCACACCAACTCTGGACGTGGAGGCACGCATCTGATGAAGAACATTATGGTTACGGGCGGTGCGGGGTTCATCGGCAGCGCGTTCGTGCGCTACATGCTCAGGCAATACGACTACAACATCATCGTCTTCGACAAGCTCACCTACGCGGGCAACCTGGACAACCTGCTGACCGTCCAGGACGAGCCGCGCTACAAGTTCGTCCGGGGCGACATCGCCGACCGCGAGACCGTGCGGCGCACGCTGGAAGCCAACGCCATCGACACGATTGTCAACTTCGCCGCCGAGACGCACGTAGACCGCAGCATCCTCGATCCCGATGCCTTCCTCAAGACCAACGTGTTTGGCACCTACGTGCTGCTCGACGAGGGCCACAGGGCCGGCATCGCGCGCTTCCACCACGTGAGCACCGACGAGGTCTACGGCAGCATCCCGGTCGGCGCGTTCAAAGAGACCGACACGCTCGAACCCAACAGCCCCTACGCTGCGAGCAAGGCCGGCAGCGACATGATGGTGCGCGCCTACCACGTCACGCACGGGATGCACACCACCACCACGCGCGGCAGCAACACCTTCGGCCCGTACCAGTACCCCGAAAAGATCGCGCCCTTCTTCATCACCGAGGCGCTCGACGACCGCCCCCTCCCGCTCTACGGCGATGGGATGCAGGTGCGCGACTGGCTGTACGTCGATGACCACGCAGCCGGCATCGACCGGGTGCTGCACGACGGGCTGCCCGGCGAGGTCTACAACGTGGGCGGCGACAACGAGCGCCACAACATCGACGTGACGCGCCTCATCCTGAAGCTGCTCAGCAAGCCGGAGAGCCTGATCCGCCACGTCGAAGACCGCCCCGGCCACGACCGGCGCTACGCGCTCGACTGCACGAAGGCGCACAGGCTCGGCTGGAAGCCGCAGCACACGTTTGAAGAGGCGCTGGCGGAGACTGTCGAGTGGTACCGGCGTAACGAGTGGTGGTGGCGCAAGATCAAGACCGGCGCGTACCTGGAGTACTACAAAGCGCAGTACGCGCAGCGGCTTGCAAAGGCAGGCGCGGCCGGCGGCTGACCTGACTCCGCCGCCACGCGCGCACGCCATCAGGTTTGTTGTTGGGCCGGCTTCCGTTCCAGGCACGAACCCATGACCCTATCACCGCGCATCCAACGCCTTCTGCTCATCTTCCTGATGGTCTATTACGTGCTGTTCGGCGGCGCGGTCTACACTGAGAACAACCCGCCCCTGCGCGTTGCCCACCAGGTCTTCACCGCGCTCCTGTTCGGCCTGTGGCTGCTGGACCTGTGGCGGCGCGGGCGCGCCTTCCCGCCACGCGGCTGGACATGCCCCTTCTGGTCTACGCGGCGGCGTGGCTGGTGATCGCGCTGCTGGCGCGCGACCCGCGCGTCAGCGTCGAGCACCTCTGGCCGCTGCTGGTCCGCATCCTCGGCTTCTACCTGCTGGTGGACATCATGCGGCGCGGGCGGCAGCGCTGGGTGATGGAAGCGCTGTTCCTCGTCGGCGGCGCGGTCGTGGTCCTGAGCGCGGTCGAGCTTGCCGCGTGGTACTTCGGCCTGCCGCTTGTGCCGGGTTTCGTGCAGGGCTGGCCGCAGGTCTTTTGGGTTGACCCTCCCGCCGGCGATCCACAGGCTTTCGCTTGCGCTCACCGTCTCGACCTGGGTCGGCAGCTTCACAGCGGTGTTGATCCCACTGGCGGCGGCGTGGGCGATGACCGCGCGCGAGCGCGACCACCGCATCATGCTCTGGCTAGTGGCGGCAGGGCTGCTCGCGGTGCTGGTCCTCAGCGAGTCGCGCGGCGCGCTGGCCGGGCTGGGGCTGGCGGCGGGCGTGCTGGTCCTGTTCTGGCTGCTGCGGGCGGATGTGCGCGCGCGGTTCCCGGCGGCGCTGCGCCCCCTGCTTGACTGGCGCGTGCTGCTCGTCGGCGCGGCGCTGGCGGGCGCGCTCGCGCTCGCCGTGACCTTCTGGCTCTCTGTGAACACCGCCCGCCCCGGCGACGTCAACCGGCTGGACCTGTGGCGCAGCGCCATCGCGATGGCCGTGGATCACCCGGTGGTCGGCGTGGGCATCTACCAGTACCCGGCGGCGCTGCGCTGGTACGGCCTCCCGACGCTGTCGCGCAGCCAGGATCACCTGCTGACGGCCCACAACCTGCCGCTGCACACGCTCGCCGAGGGCGGTGCGGTGGGCTTCGCGGTCTCGCTTGGGTTGGTGGCCGTGTTTGGATGGCTCTGGTGGAAGGCGTGGCGCGGCGCGCCGCACGCCGGGCATTGCCGCCGGCTGGAGGGCGTGCTCGCGGCGCTGGTCGTCTTCGCGGTGCACAACATCTACGACACCTTCCCCCTGACCACAATGTACGTCCCGCTGATCGTCTGCGTCGCCTATGTCGTCGCGGGCCACGTGACGCGCGCGCAGGCAGTGGCAGGGCCGGCCACGCCGGGGCGGCGCTGGCCGGTCTACGCGCTGCTGGCGTTGCTCATCGGCACGCAGGCGGCCTTCCTGCCGGTGCACGCCGGGACGCTGGCGCATGGCCGCGCGCAGGCGGCGCTCAGGGCGGGGCCGCCGCTCGAAGACGCGCTGGAGGCGGCGCGCGCCGCGCACGCCGCAGACCCCTGGCTCGACCTGTATCCGATGCACGAGGCGTACATCCTGGGGCTGCGCGCCGCCGACAACCCCGACGATCTGCCGGCGGCCATCGCCGCGCACGAGCGCAGCCTGGACCTCAATCCGTCGTGGGACGAGGGCTGGCACAACCTGGGCGGGCTGTACGCGCAGGCGGGCCGCTATGCGGACGCCGCCGCCGCCGCCGAGACCGCGATTGCGTGGAACCCGGTCAAGCCTGGATACCATCTCCGGCTTGGCGTGTATCGCGAGGCGCTGGGCGATGCCGCCGCCGCCCGCGCGGCCTATCTCGAGGCGCTGCGCTGGCACCCCGAACTTGCCTCGTCCGGCTTCTGGACCGACCCCGCCCACCCAGAGCGGGCCGGGGTGCTGGCCGGCGCGCCCGCCCACTTCGCCGGCCGGCCGGAGACCGCGCTGCGCGTCGCGATCGCGGCGGGCGACCTGGACGCCGCCACCGGGATCGCGCAGGCCATCGCCCCGGAGGCCGCGTCGGAGGCGCTGTTGCGCGCGCTGGCGCAGTGGGCCGCGCAGGTTGACGACGCGCAGGTCGCGCCGTGCCCCGCCTGCTACTACGAGCGCGTGCGCCAGACCAGCAGCGAGCAGTACGGGCGCGACTACACCTTCCTTGCGGAGCTTGCCCTGCAGGGCGACGGCGTCGCGCACCCGCTGGACATGACCGCCGAGGAAGCCGCGCGCGCGGCGCTGTTCCTCAGCGAGGGGCGGGCAGCGCGCGCGTGGTACGTGCTGGCGCAGCTCGCGGCCCGCGACGGTGCAGACGCGGACGCGGTAAACGCCATGCTGGCCCGCGCCGCGCCGGCGCTCTCGACGCCGCTGAACTTCGGCATCGCGGTGTACGGGCGGCCGGCGGCCTTCGAAGAGCTGCCCCAGGCGCGGACGCCGGCGCTCGCGCGTGCGGACTACGAGCCGTGGCTTGTGTTGCTGGACCGGCTCGAGGCGGCGGGCGCGTGGGACGACGCGCGGCGCGTGGCGGAGGCGCTGCTGCGCGCCGACCCGTACCTGTGGGAGGTCCGCGAGCGCCTGGCGGCGCTGCCGGGCTAGGAGGGGCGCATATGGGCGAAAAGGGCAGATCAGGACCCCATCGACGCGGTGATCGACAAAGACACTGCCGCGCTGCTGGAGCGGGCGGTGCGCGTCGGCGCGCGGCTGCTGCGGACCGCGCTGCCGCCGCAACTGACGCGCGAGGTGATGGCGCAGCAGTTCGAGGTCTCCGGGCCGACGACGGTCTACGTGAAGGCGACGGGCGCGCAGGTGAGCGTGCGCCGCCGGGCGGGGCGGCATGTGTCGTTGGAGGCGAACCTCTACGTGAGCGCCGGCCTGGACGTGGCGACGCAGCAGGACGCGGCGGGGATTTACATCGTGGCGCTGCGCAAGCGGCTGGTGGGCGGTCTCTCGCGCAGCGACCTGCGCCTGACGCTGCCGCCGGACTGCGACCTGATCGCCGACCTGGACAACAGCAACTTGCACCTGAACGGCATGACGGGGCGGGTTACGATTCCGGGGGCGCGGCGTGACGCCGCCGGCTGATTTGCGCCGGCGGCCCCATGCACCACACAAGCAAGGCCTTCTTTCGGGGAAATCAAACGAGAAAGGCGGGCAACGCCCGCCGGACCACACAGCTTTTCTGATTCGAGCAGCTTCTGCCCTACACCCCGCCCGCTTCGGCCCTGCGACCGCGCGCGTAGCGCACCAGGTTGCGCACGCGCAGGCCGAGCGTCTGCAGGTCATAGGGCTTGGTCACGTAGTCGATTGCGCCCAGCTCCAGCCCCCTGAGCACCTCTTCGCGCTCGTCGCGGATGGTGAGGAACATCACCGCCGTGTGGCGCGTCTCCTCGTGCTCGCGCATCTGCTTGAACACCTCGAAGCCGTCCATGCCCGGCAGCACGATGTCAAGCACGGCCACGTCGGGCGGGTTGCGGCGCGCCAGCGCCAGCGCTTCCTCGCCCTTCTTCGCCACCATCACGTCGTACCCCTGCTCGTTGAACCACACGCGGAGCAGTTCGGCGCTGTCGATGTCGTCTTCGAGGATCAGGATGGTGCCTTCGCTGTCGTGTGTCATGTTGTCTCACTCTTCGGTGTAGGCCTGAAGCTTCACGTCCAGGGTCATGAGCGGCGCTTCTTTCGTGCCGCCGTAGCCGTCCTCGATCAGGATGTAGCCCTGCTCGCGATCCATGAAATTGTAGAACGCCTTGACTTCCGCGTCGAAGCGCGCCTTGAGCCGCGCGCTCAGCGCGGGGCCGCTGCCCTCGTGCGTGACGACCACGAAATGCTGCCCGGCGCGGTGGCCGATGAAGTCATCCTCCGTGCCGACCTCCTGGCACACCTCAGTGAGCAGGTTGGCGGTGAACAACAACACCTCATCTGCGGTGAGGAAGTCGTACCGCTCGCTGAAGGCGTCGAAGTCGCGGATGGCGATGTCGAGCTTGGCCCAGCCGTCTTCGTCGGCCAGGCGGCGCAGCCGCTCCTGGAGCAGCCGCCCGGTCGGGAGGCCGGTGCGCGGCTCGATGACGCCCTCGCGCTCGGTGCGGGCGATGGCGTTGCGCACGCGCAGGCCGAGAATGTCGATGTCAAAGGGCTGCGCCATGAAGTCGTCCGCGCCCGCCCTGAGCAGCGCGTTGCGCCGGTCCGACTCGGCGCGGTGCGCGACGAAGATCACGGGGATGTGGGCGGTGCGCGGCCTGGCGCGGAACGTGTTGAACAGGTCGAGGCCGTCCGTGTCCGCGAGGCGCGCGCCGAGGATGATGAGCGAGGGCAGCGCGCGGTTCGCCGCCGCCAGGGCCTGGCCGCTGTCCGCGGCGACATCGACGGCGTAGCCCTCCCCGGCGAAGTACGCCGCGAACGGCTCTGCCACGTCCTCGTCGTCGTCCACGATGAGGATGCGATGACGTTGGCGCTTGCTGCTCATGATCGCTCCCAAACGCGCGCCCGCGCTGCCTGCCTAATCCAACACAGCCTCAACGCGGAACTGGCCTGCCTCCGTGCGGGGGGCGTTCGCCAGCGCCGCCGCGCGCGGCAGCGACGGCTGCACCTCATCCTCGCGCAGCACGTTCTTCAGCGCCAGCGCCGAAGCCGTGCCGGGGATGTCGTCCGTATCCAGGTGCGCTAACGTCGCGAAATGCTCCAGAATTGCGGAGAGCTGCGCCTGGTACATTTCCTGCTCGGCGTCGGTCAGCGCCAGCTTGGCGAGTTCCGCCACGTGCTCCACGTCTTCCCGGCTCAGGATCATCGCGTTACCTCGTGCGCTCCCTGCCACACGCGCGCATGATGGCGCAGCGGCATTATAGCATCCCCGGCGGCGCGGCGAAAGCGCCCTGCCTAACCGAAGACAAACAACAAGCCTCGAACTGCGAACAACGCCGCGCGGTGAGAGCGAGGCGAACCGCCGGTTCGCCCTGCCTGGCCTTATCCTGACCGCCACAATCGGTAGCTTCCCGAAAACTCCAAGCTTTCGGGAAACTGTGCAGTGCCTCAAGATCAGATTCCTGAATGTTGGCTACATCATTCATTCCAATAGCAGTATATACCTTCACTCAGATATTCGACGCGGGTAACGGAATTTCTGAGGTTATCTTCTTCTAATATGTAGTAATATCCCTTGCTGCCCAGTGCATCGCCTCGTCTCAATTCCACGATAACAATCAACTCTTGTTCATTCCACGATTTGTGAACAAAGTATTCTCTCCCCACTTGGTACAGCAAATTTGTGAGAATTCGTGTCAGGTAAGTCAGCCGGAAAATCTTCTATCCACGCCTCAAGATTCGCCCTAAAAGTCTGGAAGACCTCATCTTCCAAGGTGCAGAAATCCTTAATCGGTATGTGATATCGACCAAAATGCCACAATGCGGCCAGACTACAGAGCATACATATCAGCAGGACAGATGACAGGATTAGGACAATATAACCCAATGCTTTATGCATGATCATTCACCAATCAGAACTCTCACCGATTGTGCCACTGAAACAAGACCGACTTGAGTGGATCCCCGAAATTGGACACACATTAGCTGACTAAGTTGGAGGCCACCGGCTCGACCAGGCGACCTTGAGCGCCAACGGCATCAGGCCACTCAGGGCGGAGTGAAGCCGCCGTTCCCCCGCACCGTCGCGACCGCCACCTCGCGACCGCCACCTCGCGTCCCATCGCCGCCGAACCGTAAAGGCATTCAACCCCGTGCGGGCGAGATCGTCTCGCGCCGGCAATCTGCGCGGGCCGTGTATGAAGTGCGTTATAGCACCCTCCCTGTCCTCCGTCAACACCACCGCCGGCCCCGGCTGCGCGTCGGCGGTCGCAACAAAAAGGCGGCCCGAAGGCCGCCCCGTTTCCTCGCGCTGGCATTATGGCTGCCAGCGGAATACGCCGACCGTTTCAGGGAACTCCGCCGTGACGCGCGCGCCTGTGTCCAGGTCGAGCAGCGCGAAGTTGCCATAGAGGCTGCCGGCGTCGGTCCAGAGCGCGTTCAGGTAGACCGGGATGAGGCGGCCATCCGGCGACAGCCTGCCCGTAACTGTGTTGCTGCTTTCGTCGCCTTCTGACAGCGTAACGAACTGGACCTCGGTCGCCGTGCCCGCCGTCACATCGAAGTCGAAGGAGAACGCGAGCGCCTCTTCGGGCCGCTCCGAGAGCGCCGAGCCGAAAACGCGCACGATGCCGGGGCTGATCTCCACCGCCTGTTCCGCGAACAGCGTCGCGCCGGTCAGCGCGCCGAAGCTGAGGACTTCGCTGAAATCGTTGATGTCGTCCAGGCTCTCGGCGACATGCAGCGCGAATTCACCCGCCAGGCCGCTGTTGCCGTAGAGGAGCACGCGGCCATCAGACAGCGGCAGCAGGCTGGTGTGAAGCTGGCCGCCCAGCTCCTGTAGCGCGCCGCTCGCCAGATCGTACACGCCAACGGTGTTCCACTCCCAGACGCCAGCGTCCACAATCAACGCCGCCGGCTGCCCCGCGTCGTCGAGCACGAACCGCTCCGGCTGGTAGATGCGGTAATCAGCCGCATTGCTCGCCCCTTCGTCCAGCGGCACGTCGGCGAGCAACTGGCGCGTCTCGCGCGCGCCCAGGTCCAGCAGCCACACGCCGCTATCGGGGTAGGCAACAAACAGGTCGCCAGGGCTGAATACGGGGCTGGCGGAGGATGTGCGAAGCGCCGACCGGCGCAAGGGCTTCCGGCGCGTCGGTGTGGATGGGCTGCAACCACAACTGACCGCCGCTGATGTAGACAACGCTCAGGCCGTCGTGGGCCGCGTTGAAGGTGATGACGTCGCTTTCGGCGCGGGTAAGCTGACGCGGCGCGCTCTGCCCGTCCAGCAGATGCTGGTAGACCTGCTGCACGCCGTCCGCGTCGGCTGCGAGGTAGTAGGCGATCTGGGGCGCTGGCTCGTCCTCCTGGGCGATGCCATGCACCGCAGGCGCGAGCAGGGGGTATCAGGAACGCAATCAAGATCAGGAGCGATTTCTTCATGGCGGGTTCTCCTCTGAAGCCGGCAGGGCTGAGCCATGCGGGCATTTAATGCGACATACAAAACGCGAATTTGATTTCGGGTAAGTTCTATCGTATATTGTGCGGACTGTCAAGGGCCTGGGCAGGTTCTCTGGCCTGTGCCCGCTGGAGGATGGCATGTCAGAATGGACCTTCATCACCAATCACGGGATGGTGCTGATCCTGATCAGCCGAACCGGGCAGATCACGACGCGCGAGATCGCCAAGGAACTGGGGATCACCGAGCGTTCCGTGCAGCGCATCATCAAAGACCTGGAAGCCGCGGGCTATGTCCGCAAACAGCGCATCGGGCGGCGAAACCATTACGCAGTCAACCCCGATGCGCCGCTGCGGTGGGAGCACATTCGGGACGCCTCGGTCGGCAGTCTTTTGCAGTCTTTGAAATCCTGATGGGGGATGGCGGCTTCTCCGCCGAAGGGCCGGTGGACAATCTGTCCGGCTGCTGCGCTAGAAGTGATAGTACAACATAATAGCGTGGTCGCTCCGTTGGGTGCTCTTCTGCTGCCAGATGTAGGGGCGACCCGCCGGGTCGCCCCTACAGGTTGCATGTGATCCCATGTTCTGTATCTAGGCCACGCTATATGCAGACCTGCTCTAGAAGTAGACCGTAATCATCAGCTCGCCGATGACGATCTCGTCGCCATCGCGCAGGGGTGGGGTCTGCCCGGAGGCGAGCTGCACGCCGTTGAGCCAGGTGCCGTTGGTGCTGTCCAGGTCAACCACCACGACGGCGTCACCCTGGCGGCGGATGGCGGCGTGCTCGCGCGAGACGCCGAGCGCGTAGGCGTTGTAGGGGGTAAGGTCCAGGTGCTTGCCGTCGTGGTGGGCCACGTCGAACCGCCCCAGGACGATCTCCGTCTCCAGCGGGAGGATCAGCGGCTCGCCCTTGCCCAATATCTGCACCCCCGATATGCCCCTCAGGCACCGGGAGGCGGCCTGTCTCGGCCTCCTCGCGCAGTTCCTCCAGCATCCGCTGTTGCTCGCGGATCCAGGACTCGACCTTGGTGGGGCCGAGTTGGTTCGTTCGCGGCTGGCTGGAGGCCGATTCGGCGTCGTCCTCCGGCGCGCGCTTCTCTTCGTCAGGGGTTGGCGGCGGGTTCATCGTCGTCTCGTCCGCATCGCTCTTGCCAGGCACAACACGATATTACCATCAACGCGCGCGCCGGGGCAATTGGCCGGCTACTCTTCAAACTCGATGCGCATGACCAGCCGCCCAAGCCGGATTTCATCGCGCGACTTGATGATGCGCGGCTTCTGCGGGTTCAGGCGCTCGCCGTTGAGGGAGGTCCCGTTTGTGCTGCCCAGGTCCGTCAACGTCAGGATGTTGCCGTGGTTCTGGATGATCGCGTGAATGCGCGACACGCCCTTGTCCAGTGCATCATATGGGCTGAGATCGACGTCCGGGCCGGGTTCGCCCGGCGGCCCCTTGCGCCCCAGCGTGGTCTCGTGCAGCAGGCTGACCCGCAGCGGACTCTCGTCGTCCTCGACGTACAGCGTCACCGTTGCGGGCGCGCCGTACAGCCCAAGCCCCTCGGTGGTGCGCTGGTGCGCCTTCACCTGGTCGATCAGATCGCGCGCGTTGACAATCGGCGTGTGGTCGTCTTGGGGCAGCGGTGCGTTGCACTGCGCGCAGTACACTGTGCCCGGTTCGTTCTCATGGCGACACACCGGACAGATCAGAGCCATCGACAAACACCCCTGGATGCCATTTCTCCTAAAGTGTACTCGCATTCCCGCCAGTGCAACAGCAACGTTGACTCACTTTCGTAAAGATTTGGGCGCGCACGCCCTTTCCCGGCGGGTCTATCGTGAGGCAACAGCAAGCCCCTACCGCTGCGGTAGGGGCCTTTTCTTAATACCGGGTTAATTGCATCTGTGCGCCGGGGCAACAGCGGGATGAACGGTTACACTCAGTCCTTCTTCGTCGCGGTGGCTTCCGTCTTGGCCTCTGATTTGCCCTCTGACTTGGCCTCCGCGCCCTCGGATTTGCCGCTGCCCGATGGCTTGGCCTCGGTGCGACCGCCGCTCTTGCGGTTGTCGGTCACGTAGAACCCGGAGCCTTTGAAGATCACGCCCGTCGAGCCAATCACCCGATGAACCGAGCCGCCGCACTCCGGGCATTCAGTGATCGGACTGTCGCTAAAGTGCTGCCGGTGCTCGAAGCGCACCCCGCATTCATCGCAGCGATATTCGTACAACGGCATCGCGGTTCTCCTGTCACAACGCTGCTGGAATTCTTCCGCGCTTAAAGATAGCACCGGAACATAAGAATTGCGTCAGCAAATTGTAACAAATACCCCTGAATTGGGCCAAAGATGTTGGCGCGCCGCGCCTGGCGGCCGCGCCTTGGCGCGCCGGCATCCGCCCTTGTGAAGCTCTGGCTCCCCACAGCCCCGATAACGCGCGCGCGCCGAATCGGTGTACAATGGCTTTGGCTGGGCCGGTCTGGCGGCAGTTTCAAGGGGAGGGATTCACCATGAGGCGCTACGGTTGGCTGCTTTGCGTGCTGTTCCTGGTGGCCTGTGGCGCGCAGAGCGCCGAGACGCCGACTTCGCCGCCGGCCACGCCGACCCCAAGCCCCAGACCCGACGTGACCGCGACGCCCACACCGACCGAGACGCCAGCCCCCTCGCCGACGACCGCGCCCACCGCCACGCCCGGCAGCGGCTCGCTCCAGAGCGGCGGAGACTTCGCGCACGCCATCGACGGCGGCATGTACGGCTTCTACACCCTTGAGGGGGAGGTCGGCGACGCGGTGCGCATCACCGTCACGACGGAGGACGAGGCGCTCGACCTGCGGCTGGTTGTGGTCGCGCCGGGCGAGCGCGAGCTGGTGCGCCTCGACGCGCACGGGCCGGGCGAGGCCGAGACCCTGGCGGCGCTTCCCTTCCCGGTGAGCGGCGTGTATCACGTGCGCGTCGAAGCGGCGTCGGGCGAGGGCTTCATGCAGGGCAACCTGATCTTCCTCCCGGCGGCGGTGCGCTCTGGCGGCGGGACGTTTGCCTCCTTCGAGAGCGAGCCGATCAGCGCGCGGATGGACGCGCCCGCTACCTTCCACCTCTACCAGTTCGCCGCGCCGCTCGGCCAGGTCATCATCATGCAGGCGACGCCCGAAGACCCGGAACTCGACCTGTACTTCTACATCTTCAACCCCGATGGCAGCGTGCTCGGTCGCTATGACGATGAGGTTGCGCCAAACATCCCGTCGGTGTACGACACGCGCCTGCCGGACCCCGGCGTGTACACGGTGCTTGTGGGCGCGAAGGCCGGGGCCGGCGCGTACCAGATGGCGCTCCAGCAGGGCGGGTGAGGCGCGCCGCGCCCCTATAACCAACCCGGTACGAAAAAGGGGCGGACCCGGTGGATGCGCCCCTTCTATTGGATTGTTCTGTCAATCTCAGGCAGCTTGTGGTAGGGGAGGTGGGATTCGAACCCACACGAGGTCGCCCTCAGCGGATTTTAAGTCCGCGGCGTCTGCCATTTCGCCACTCCCCCGGCTTGCCCTGCCATTATACCACCAGAGCGGGTCGGGTGTGAATAGGCGTGCCGCGCCGCCCCCCATAGCGCCCAGGGAGGTAGCCGGCCGCGCTTGCGCGTGAAGTTGCCCCCGCGCGCATTCGTTGTCCAAACTCTCTTACCGGTGATACAATGGCGGCAGGCGTAGTTCACCAGGTTGAGAGCCGTGACAGACCTCTCCGGCCAGACCATCGGTCAATATCGCGTCATTGAACAGATCGGCGTTGGGTCGATGGCGGCGGTCTACCGCGCGCACCAGCCCAGCATCGACCGGGTTGTCGCCATCAAGGTGTTGCTCGGCGAGTACACGCGCCAGCGCGACTTCCTGGAGCGCTTCAAGCGCGAGGCCAGGGCCACGGGCGCGCTCCGGCACATCCACGTGCTGCCAATCTACGACTACGGTGAATTCACAGGGGTCCCCTACCTGGTTGTCCCCTTCATCGAGTCGGGCACGCTGGCCGACAGGCTGCGCGCGTGCGCCGACCACCAATTGGAACTCGACGAGGTGCTGCGGCTGGGCGGCCAGGTCGCCAGCGCGCTCGACCACGCGCACAGCCGGGGCGTCATCCACCGCGATGTCAAGCCGAGCAACGTGCTCATCGACAACGACGGCAACGCCCTGCTCGGTGACTTCGGGCTGGCGAAGCTCGTGGAAGCCGACAGCACAAACATCACCGGCACCGGCATGATGGTCGGCACGCCCGACTACATGTCGCCGGAGCAGTGCAGCGGCCTGCCCGTAGACGTGCGCACCGACGTCTATTCCCTGGCGGTGATGCTCTACGAGATGCTGATCGGGCGCGTGCCGTTCAAGGGCGACAGCCCGGTAGAGACCGTGCTCATGCACATCGAGGGGCCGATTCCGGACGCGCCCGACCACCCCGCGTTTGACGCGATCTTCAAGAAGGGCCTCGCCAAAGACCCCTCGCAGCGCTACAGCAGCGCGGGCGAGATGATGGCCGCCTTCTACGAGGCGTCCGGCTCCAGCCCTACCGCCGCTTATGCCCCGGTCGCGCAGTACGTGGACCGGCTTCATCACGCAACCGCGCCGATGTCGGCGGTCGAGGACGGTGAGGTTGCAGCATTGTCCACTGACGAGGCACCGACTCTGCTGGGCAGCTTCTACCTGCCCATGGTCGCGGAGGCGACCCGGCTCAATCATGGCTATCTCGGCGTCGAGCACCTGTTCATCTCGATGGCGCGCAGCCCGAAAGGGGTTCTCGCCAGCGCCCTGCGCCAGCACCGGCTCTCTGCCGAGGAGATGATCCAGTACGTGAGCGACTCCGTTGGACGCGGCGACGGCGCGCTCTTCCCAAGCGGGCCGCGCCCGACGCCCCGCCTGATGCGCATCATCGGCGCGGCGGTCGCCCTGGCGCGGCGCGAAGGGCGCGACACCCTGGCCGAGCGCGATCTCTGCGCCGCGCTGTTGGGCGAGGGCGAGAGCTTCCCGGTCCGCGCGCTGGTGCGCAGCGGCGCAGCCCTGGAGGCGATGCTGGAACAGGTTCAGCGCGCGCCGCTGAGCCGCACTGCCCTGGAGACCCAGGGCGCGCCGGTCAGGCCGCCCGCGTCTATCCCCCGGCAGCGGGACGACGTGTGAGCCGGGCGGTTGCAGGTCAGGTTGGGGGGTATGGCGAAGCAGATCGTTGTCACCTTCATGAGCGGCGCAGAGGATGGGCGCGAAATCGAACCGGCGTCCACGGTCGTTTCCATCGGGCGTGAGGAGCGCAACGAGGTCGTGGTGCCCTATGACTCGCGCATCTCGCGCCGCCACGCGCAGATCGAGATGTCCGGCGACGGGCTGTACCTGCGCGACCTCAGCAGCCGGAACGGCACCTACCTTGAGGACGGCACGCGCATCACCGACGCGACGCCCATCCAGCCAGGCACCCTCTTCCGCCTGGGGCGCACCTGGCTCAAAGTTGACCTGGTCGATTAGCAGTCTGTAACTTGGTGAGCGACGACAGTCCCCCGCCCAAACCGTAGACTGCACCCACTGCCAGACTGCCAACCCGGCCTCCGCGCGTTTCTGCGCCCACTGCGCCGAACTCCTGCCCCTGCCGCCCGGCGAGTTCTTCGCGGGGCGGTACACCATCCGGGAGCTGGCCGGCGTGCGCGGCATCGGGCGCAGCTATCGCGCCCTCGACTCGGAGTGGGTGGCCGCGCCCGCCGCGCCGGATGCAGCGGACGCGCCCGCGCCGCCGGGCCTGATTCTCACCGAGTTGCGGCGCAACCGGGGCTGGTCCCCGGAGGCGCAGGCGTACTATCGCGAGCAGTTCACGCGCGAGGTGAACCTGCTCGCAAAGCTGCAAGACCTGCCCGCCGTGCCACGCCTCTACCAGGACCTCACCGAGCGCGGCGAAGACCGGCTGTATTTCGTCGCCATCCCCCCGCAGGGCGAGTCGCTCCGCGCCGCGCTGGACAAGCGCAGCCGCCCGTTCCCGCCGGACGTGGTGATCGACTGGGGCCTCCGCCTCGGCGAGTTGCTCGCGCGCCTCCATGACGAAGCGCCGCCCCACGTCCTCGGCGACCTCGCGCCGGAGACGCTGTACACCGACGGGCCGGGTGTGCGCGTCGCCGATCTGGGCCTCATCCGCAGCGTGCGCACCGACGGCCTGCCCCCGGAGCGCGAAGATACCGGCTACGCCGCGCCGGAGTACCTCGACGGGCGGCCTGAGCCGCGCTCCGACCTGTTCAGCCTCGCCGCCACGCTGGCGGTGCTCCTCATCAACCAGCCGCCGCTCTCGCCCTCACCCGACGTGGAGGCCCTGCACCGCATCAACGACCGCATCCCGCCGTGGCTCAGCCACCTGATCGCCCTCAACCTGAGCGAAGCGCCTTACGACCGCTATGCGAGCGCGGAGGACATCATCGCCGACCTGCGCCGCCAGCAGGTCACCGACACCACCGTGTGCCGCGTGTGCGGCGCGACCAACCGGCGCACCGAGATCTACTGCCAGGAGTGCAGCCGCCCCCTCATGCAGACGACGCGCCTGTGCGAGGAGTGCGATCACGACATGCCGGTCAATGCGCGGTTCTGCCCCACGTGCGGCGTCCAGGTGAGCTAGGCCATGCGTTGCGAGGCGTGCAGCAAGGTCGTCCCCGATGACGTGGCGTACTGCGCCTACTGCGGCGCGAAGGCCGCCGCGAGCGGGATGCACGCGCCCATCTTCCGCTTTGCCGACAGCGAGGACCAGGCCGCCACCCTCAAAGACCTGGCGTACCTGATCGACCGCAACTGGGAGGCCAGCCTCCGGCACCTTTACGAGGGCGACTTCGCCAACTGGCTCGGCTCCCTGGGGCGCGGCGTCCTGGCGGACCAGGCGCGCGACATCGTGAAGGCCTATCCGGCTGACCGCGCGCTGGGTCTGGAGCTGTTCGTCAACGTGATCAGCGACGCCGCCAGGGCCGACGTCCCCCACGCCAGCCCGGAGCTGACGCCCCGGCGGATCGACTTCGGCGCGGTGCCGCGCGACGCGACCGCCGAGACGCGCCTGGTCATCACCAACAAGCACGCGCGCGGCCACCTGACCGGCCGGCTGCGCACGCCGCCGGGCGTGTTCTGGCTCACGTTCACGCCGCGCGACTTCGCCGGCCCGCGCACCGAGGTCACGCTCACTGCCAACACGCGCGACATGCCCGCCGGCGCGCGTCACCGCACCCGGCTGATGGTCACCACCCCGTTTGAGACCGTCGAAACCGACGTGACGCTGCGCATTTCCACGGAGTGGGCGGCGATCCTGCGCGCGATGGTGGCCTGGGCGCTGGCGGGTGCGGTGGGGCTGTTCGCGGCGTCGGTCGCGGCGCTGCTGCTCCCTGACCTCCTGCCGAACGCGCCGTGGCCGCTGGTGTACGTGATTCTGGCGTTCATCGTCGCCCTCATCAGCTTTGGCTCGATCAAGACGCGCGACGTCGCTGCGGCGATTGTGCTCTCGGCGCTGATCGGCGTGGTGACGCTGATCCCCATCGCGCTCGGCGCGATGGCGCTGGGCTTCGTGCTCCGGCTGCTCAACTACCAGACCACGACCATCGCCAGCGCCATCGAGGCGGCGGGCGCGGCCTCCGCCGGCCCCGCCCCGACCGGCGTGGCGCTCGCCATCATGGCCGCCGCCGGGGCCGTCCTGGGGCTGGTCGCGGGCCTGTTCGCCGGCTTGCGGCGCGTGGGGCGCGCGCCGACCGCCGTCATCCTCGTCACCGTGCTGCTCGCCGGGCTGGTGACCGGCCTCTATGCCTTCCGGCCCGCCTTCGTGCTCGGCGAGTTCCGCCCGAACCAGCCCCTGCTCACCAGCCTGCGGATACCGGTCCCCTACCTGGCGTTCGCGCCGACGCCCCCCGCGCCGGGCGGGTTTGGGGGCGATCAGGCGGCGCTGACGCCCACCGTCCCGGCCCGGCCCACCGTCGCGCCCTCCCCCACGCCCGGCGTCCGGCCTGTGGCGAACGTGACCCTGCTGTGGGATGTGGTCCTGGTCGAGGAGGGCGTGAGCGCGGGCGCGGTCAGCGGCGCGGTCGATGCCGAGGGGCGCGCGGTTGTCGCCTACACCGTGGCCGTTGACGCCGGCGTGGAGCTGCGCTACGCCATGCAGCAGGACGAAGGCTGGGCCATCGACACGGTGGACAGCGGCGACCTGGCCGGCGCGGCGCTCGCGCTCGACGCCGCCGGCCGCCCCTACATCGCCTACACCGCCAACGCCAGCGCCGACCCCAGGTGGCGCTGCGCGTGGCTTCCCTCGACGCCGAGACCAACGTCTGGTCGGTGGAGAACGCCGACGGACCGGGCGCGGGGCGCTGGCCCGCCATCGTGATAGACCGCGACGGCCAGCCGGTCGTTGCCTATTTCGACGCGCGGCAGTTTGACCTCAAGGTGGCGCGGCGCGCCGGGGTGGGCTGGTCGGTGGAGACGGTCGATGCGGTGGGGGACGTGGGCTACTGCCCCGCCCTCGCCCTCGACGCCGACGGGCTGCCCAACGTGGCCTACATCGACGGCGAGAACGACTCCCTCCGCTACAGCCGTTTCGACGGCGAGGCATGGTTCGCCATCGCGGTCCCCTACGCGCAGCGCGCCGGCTGCAACACGGCGCTGGCGCTGAGCGCGGGAGGGCGGCGCTACCTGGCTTTCTACGACCTGGAAGACGAAAGCGTGGTTGAGGCCGCATACGAGGACGAAGCGTGGTACTTCACCCAGATGGGCGCGACGCGCCCCCTCCCTGACGGCGTCGCGCCGCTGTCGCTGGCCCTGGGGCTGAATGGCCGCGCGCAACTGACGTACAACGGCCCCACCAGCCTGCGCTACGCCCGCGACGATGGCCGCCAGTGGCAGAACGCCGTCGTCGATGGGCCGGGCGCAGCGCACCAGGTCTTCGTCGACGGGCAGGGGAGGCGCGCACATCGTCTACAGTTACGCGGGCAGCGTGTGGTACGCCACCCTCAACGAGGGGCAGTTGAGCGTCCTGCCCAGCACGCCCACGCCGGGGCCAAGCCCCACGCCCACCGAGGCGCTTCTCCCCTGTGGCGACGGCATCTGCCAGGACCCCGACGCCGACTGCGCGCTCGACTGCCAGGGAGAGGGCTGGACCTGCGGCGACGGGGTGTGCGACGAGGCGCTTGAGGACCCCATCATGTGCCCGGCGGACTGCACCGCGTCTGATTGACCGCCTGGCGGCGTGCCGGTGACAGGATGACCCGACGACGTGGATTGCTACTCGCTGCCGGCGCGCTCGCCCTCCTGCTGGTGTGGCTTGCGTGGGAATTCAGGCCGCTGCGCTTCGTAGAATCGCCGCCGCCGCTGCCAGCCGGCTATCGCGCTGAGAAGGCGGCGTGGTTGGGCGTGACCTGGGCAATGGACCCGCACACCAACGCCGAGATCGAGGCGCTGGCGCACGACCTGCAGGCGCATGGCGTCACCTACATCTTCCCATACGTGAGCTATCTCAAATCGGGCAACGTCTTCAACCCGACGTTTGACCATGCAGCGTCGTTTGTCGCGCGCTTCCGGCTGCCGCGCCGGAGGTCGCAATCCTGGGTTGGGTCGGGGTGCCGATACAGGTCTCCGTGTGGAGAATCGCCTGCTTGATCCTGAAGTGCGCCGTCTCATCGCCGAGTTTGGCGCGCGTCTGGTAACGGAGTTCGGCTATGACGGGGTGCATCTGAACGCTGAGATGATCCCGGATGGCGACGGCGCCTATATCGCTACCCTGCAGGCACTCTGCGAGGCGCTGCCGCCGGGTACAGCGCTCTCGGTGGCTGCGCACACCCTGCGCCCAACGGAGCGCATCACCGTTGCGCCGTATCCGACCGGGCATTGGTCGGATGCCTACCTCCGCACCGTCGCAGAACACAGCGACCAGGTCGTGATCATGGCTTACGACTCTGGCCTGTTTCTCCCTTCGGACTATCGCGCATGGATGGCGTACCAGGTGCGCGCCAGCGCGCAGCGCTGGCTGAGGTGGACGCCAGCCTGTTGATCGGCCTCCCTGCGTCGGAGGAGTGGACTCCTTCGCATCAGACCGCTGTGGAGTATCTGGAAAACGCGCTTTACGGCGTCCTTGTCGGCTTAGCGCAAAGCGACAGGCCCGACGTAATCGACGGCTTTGCCGTCTATCCCTACTGGGAGATGGACGGTGAGGAGTGGGGGCGCTCGATACCCTCTTTCAAGAGGATCGGTAACGACTGACGCCGGTTCAGCACGCTTCCAGGGCGCGGGCCGTTTCCAGCAGGCGGGCGCGCACCTCCAGGCCGGGCTGCAAGCCGGCGGCCTCCATCGCCAGGAGCACCCCCGCCGGTCGCCGGGGGCGCATCCAGCAAGAGGGGCTGCGCCTTCGGCGCGACGCTGTGCACCACGTCGAGCAGCGTGTCCATCCAGACCGATCCCTGCGCGTTGCGGCTCACGCTGCCCGCGAGCACCAACTCGAAATCCTCAGCCTCCATGTGCAACTTGCGGATGACGAGGTTTGCGCTGCGGCCAATCGCCTGCGCCGACCGCACCAGCACCGCCCGCGCCACCGCGTCGCCCGCCGCCGCCGCCTCGAAGACCAGGCGCGTCGCGCCGCGCAGCCGCAGCCCCTCGCGCGTCACGCCGCGCAGCAGGCTCTCCACGTCAGGGACGCCGGCGAAGCGCACGAGGCTGTTGCTCATGATCGTTTCCGGACCCAGGCCGATGTAGGCCTGGGCGATGCCAGCCACCGCCGCGCGCGTGATGTCCGCGCCGCCGCCCCAATCGCCCCAGTTGCTGCCCTCGCCGCCGCCCAACCCCAGCGTGCGCGCAGTCTCGCCGGCCCGGTTGCGCCCGGCCTTGATCGAACCCGTCCCAGCGATGATCGCCACGCCCCACGGCTGCGTCGTGCCGGCGCGGAGCGCGACAAACGCATCGTTGACCAGCACCCTCGGCCCCGGTATCCCCAGCCGGGCGACCATCGCGTCGAGGATCGGGACATCGCTCGGCCAGTCCAATCCCGAAAGCCCAAATGCGGACGCGGTGATGTCCGCAGCGGTGAGGCCGGCGCGCGCGATGGCCTCATGGAAGGCGGCGGAGTGCGCCTCGTAGGCGGCGTCAACGCCGATGCCCTCCCAGTTGCCGCAGCCGCCGCGCCCCAACGCCAGCGCCTGGCCGCGCGCGTCGGCCAGCAGCGCGTGCGTCTTTGACGACCCCCCGTCCACACCCAGGAAGATTGGCAAGGCTCTCACCTCCGCGCGCATCCAGCCTAATCCGGCGACCCCAGCGCGGCGATGCGCTCCTGAGCGCGTTGCAGCGCCTCACGCGCCGTCTGCGCGCCGGCGAGCGCGCGCGTCGCCTCCTCGCCGATGATGTCGCCGACCAGCATACCCTGGCGTGGCGTGGGACGCTCCGGGCGCGCAATCGCGCGCGTGGCGCGGGTGGTCTCGACGAGGTTGGCGGGGAAGTGCGCCGCAAACTGCGGATCGTTCAGCACCGACTTGCGCGCCACCTCGACGAAGCCGCTCTTCACCGCGTCGTCGAGCAACTGCTCCGGCGCGCACAGGAACGTCGCCAGCGCCCACGCCGCCTCTTTGACCTTCGAGCGCGCCGGGATCGCGTAGGGCGGGCAGTAAAGGCCGGCGTGGCGCGTGCCGCGCGGCCCGGCGGGCACGAGCGTGGTCAGCGTGCCCTCAGCGACCGCGCCGCCCCGGTTGTAGACAATCGACGCCTCGTTCGCCGGCTCGATCACCATGGCCGCCCTGCCGCTGGCGTAGGCCTCCATGCATTCCACAAAGCCCATCGTGGGCGTCTCCGGCGGGCCGGCGCGGTGCAGCAGATCGACGTAGTGCGCCAGCGCGGCGATGTGCTCCGGCCTGTCGATGGTCGGGCGGCCCTCCGCGTCGTACCACTGCGCGCCCCATGCCGGTATCCAGGTCGAGCCGATGTGCCAGAAGTTCAGCCCGCAGCTTGGCGCGCCCCGCAGCGTGATGCCGTAGAAGTCCTCCGTCCCGTCGGCGCGGACCGCCTCCTGCACCGCGAGCGCGGCCTCGGTGAGCGCGTCCATCGTCTGCGGCACCGGGATGCCGTACCGCGTGAAGAGGTCGGCGCGGTAGATGAGCACGTTGGACACATCCGCGTAGGGGAGGCCGTAGAGCTGGCCCCGATACGAAGCCGCCTCCAGCGCGGCGGGTTCAAAGTCGTCCAGCGGGTAGCCGTCCGCCGCGATGTGGTCGTCAAGCGGCTCGGCGCGCCCCAGGCGGACGTGTTGCATCAGCATGATCTCGTCCATGCCGACGAGATCGAACGGCGGCGGGTCTTCGACGAAGCTGCGGTTCATCAGGTCCCAAAGCTCCGGGATGCTGCTCAGCTTCACCTCGACCCGGATGCCGGTCTGCTCGGTGAAGCGGGGCGTGGTGTTGTAGATGTTCTGGAATGGCGCCCAGTCCTCTTGCAGGACGCGGACCACTGTTCCTGGCGCAAAGGTCTTCATCGGGTTCCTCCTCATGTCCGTCACTCAACCGGGGCAGGGTACGACCGTGCCAGAGGTCAGGCGAATTGCGGCAGATACGCGGCGTGCACGCGCAGCAGGTCGTCCAGCACGGCCTCGACGTGATCCAGGTCCGGGCCGAGCGGGTTCGCCAGCAGCGCCATGATGGCGGTGTCGCGGTCGCCCGTCACCGCCGCCTCGACGGTGAGCAGCTCGTAGCTCTTCACCTGGTGCAGCAGCCCCGCGCACTGCGGCGGCAACGGTTCGGTCGGGATCGGGTGCGCGCCTTCGCGGTCGATGCGGCAGGGCAGTTCGAGCACCCAGTCTGCCGGCCAGCCGGCCACCGCGCCGCCGTGCCGCACGTTGACCACGTGCACCTCGTCCCTGTCGTTGTGGATCGCTTCCATCAGCGCCGCCGCCGCCGTCGAGTAGTACGCGCCGCCGCGTTTCTCCAGCTCCGGCGGGGGTGCGCTGCGGCCAGGGTCGCCGTACTGGTCCAGCAGCGCCTTCTCGATCTCGACGACCTGCTCGGCGCGCGTCTGCGCGCCCGTGGCCTGCTTCGCGATCACCTTCGCGGTGTGGTAGAAGTAGCGCAGATAGCTGCTCGGTACCATCCTGGAAACGTCGAGATACACCGGGCTGATCCAGGCGTCCGCGCCCTGGGCGGCGTAGTCGTCGCGGTAGGCCTTCAGCACCGCCGGCCACACGTCCTCGCGGTCCACGGTCGCGCCGCGCACCCAGTGAAGGTGATTCAGCCCCAGCAGGTCAACCGCCACCGCAGACGGCTTCGCGCCCGTGATCGCGGCGACGCGCATCACGACGCCGATGGGCGCGTTGCACAGGCCGACGGCGCGCACTTCGGGCGCGTGGCGGAAGAGCGCTTCGGTGATGAGGCCGGAGGGGTTGGTGAAGTTGACCAGAGTCGCGCCAGGGGCCAGCGCCGCGACCGTGCGCGCGACCTCCAGCATCACCGGGATGGTGCGCAGCGCCTTCGCAAAGCCGCCCACGCCGGTCGTCTCCTGCCCGACCAGGCCGTGCCGTATCCCCAGGCGCTCGTCCGCGCGCCGGGCGTTCATCTGCCCCACGCGGAACTGGGTGATGACGAAAGTCGCGTCCGCGACGGCGGTGGGCAGGTCGGTGTGCAGGGTCACGAGGAACGGCCCGCCCGTCGCTTCGACCATCCGCCCGGCGAACCCGCCGACAATCTCCAACCGCTGCGGGTCGATGTCCATCAGCGCCAGCTCGGTGACGGGCAGCGCATCGACGCGCTCCGTCAGGCCTTTGACCAGCTCAGGCGTGTAGGTCGATCCGCCGCCGATAACAGCCAGTTTCATTGCGTCACTCCTTGGGTGGTCTGTTGTTTGTCGCAAGGGGCGGCGCGGGGCGCGCAGCGCCGCCGCACGGGTGTCGCGTCTTTCACGGGGCCTCTTCGCGCGGACTAGCCGCCCACGTAGCGTATCACCACCAACGTGTGGTCGTCGAACGGGGGCGCGCCGCCGACGAAAGCGTCAACCATCGCGTTGATCTGGTTCAGCACAGCCGCCGCCGTCTGCCCGCGCGCGGCGCGCACCGCCTGGGTCAGCCGCGCGTTGCCGAAACACGCGCCGAGGCGGTCTTCGGCCTCGGTGACACCGTCGGTGTAGAGCACCAGCACATCGCCGGGCGCCATCTGGACGGCTTCCGTCTTCACCGGGAGGTCGTCGAACCAGCCCATCGCGCGCCCGCCACGCGCCAGATACTCCTCCGCGTCGGTGGCGGCATGGTAGAGCAGGGGGCGGTTGTGCCCGGCGTTCACGCACTGGACCAGCCCGCCCGGTTCCAGAATCACATAATAGGCGGTGACGAACATCCCCGACTGCGCGTCGCGGAGCATGAGGTCGTTGGCGTGGCGCAGCGTTTCGTCGGGCGTGGCGGAGAGGAGCGCGCTGCTTCCGGATCACGCTGCGCGCCACCGCCATGAACAGCGCCGCCGGCACGCCCTTGTCCGACACGTCGGCGATCACCACGCCGAGGCGGCCATCTTCGAGCGCGATAAAGTCGTAGAAGTCGCCCGCCACCTCGCGCGCCGCGCGCCAGTCGGCGGCGAGTTCGTAGCCCGGCGCGTGCGGGATTCTGTCGGGCAGCAGGCCGCGCTGGATGTCGTGCGCCATCTGGAGTTCGCGCTCCATGCGGCCTTTCTCCACCGCCACCCGGTAGAGGCGCGCGTTCTCGATGGCGACGCCGGCCTGGCTCGCGAAGGCGGCGAGCAGGTCGCGGTCATCCTCGTTGAACACGCCCGATTGCAGCCGGTTGTCCACGTAGACCAGCCCAATGAGCCGGTCCTTCACCATGATGGGCACGCACAGGATGGAAAGCAGCTTCATCGCCACGATGCTGTGGCCGGCCCTGAAACGCTCGTCGTACTGCGCGTTGCTGGTGAGGAGGGGCGTCTGCGAAGTCGCCACCTCGCGCAGGATGGTCTGGCTCACCTGGAACTCAGGTTCTTTCAGGTCTTCCTGGTTGAGGCCGCGCGCCACCCGGAATTCCATCGCGCCGTCGTCGTTGCGCAGCAGGAGAAAACCCCGCTCGGCGTGCGTGACCTCGATCACGCGGTCGATCACCTCCTCAAGCACCACGTCGAGGTCGAGGCTGGAATTGATCGTGCGCGTGATCTGGTAGAGCGTTTGGAGATGCTCGGTCTTCGTGGGCTGGGTTTGGTCGGCCATGGCGTCCTTCTCGTGCCTGGAAACCGGGCGGGAGTACCGGCATTATAGCATCTCCGCACATGGCCGCACAGGGTCGCCGCGTGCGCCCGAAAGGGCCGGGGCTTTTGGAGAGTCGGCGAACAGGGACTCTGCAAAGTCGCTGCCGAGAGCGGGAAAGCGATTACATAAACAAGATTGTGTTGCTATAATTATGGCGCGTGCGTCATCTCATGGTATTGGCAAGGGCGCTTTGATCGGCGATACGTTAAAAGACCGCTACCTCATTCAGGCGAGGCTTGGACGTGGCGCGATGGGCGAAGTCTATCGCGCCACCGATTTGAGGTACGGCGAACCGGTCGCAATCAAGATGCTGGTGGCCGACGACGCCTCGGACCAGCACCGCAAGCGCTTCGTGCGCGAGATCTCCGCGCTGCGCAAGCTCTATCACCCGAACATCGTCGGCTACGTGGACGCCTTCGCCTCTGAGGACCGCATGTATCTGGTGATGGAATACGTGGGCGGCGGGACGCTCGCCCACACCATGCAGAGCTACGGGCAGTTGCCCGCCGACCTCTTCATGCAGATCGCCCGCAAGGTCATCGAGGCCATCGGCAGCGCGCACGAACTGGGCATCGTCCACCGCGACCTTAAACCCACCAACATCCTCCTCGGCGTCGATGGCGAACCCAAGGTTGCCGACTTCGGCCTGGCGAAGCTGACGAACTTCTCGACCATCACCCTCGGCGGCGGGGCGATGGGCACGCTGGCCTACATGCCGCCCGAAGCGTTCGAGATGCAGGCGCTCCAGGATCACCGGGGCGACATCTGGGCGATGGGCGTGATCTTCTACCAGATGCTCGCGGGCAGCCTGCCCTTCCCCGGCCAGGGGAAGGCCGAACTGGTCCGGGCGATCCTGCAGGACCCGCCGATCTCGCTGGAGTGGTTCCGCAAGGACCTGCCCCCAACTGGTATGACGCCATTGCCCACTGCCTGGAGAAGTCGGCGGCGGGCCGGTACCAGACCGCGCCTGAGCTACTTGAGGACCTGCAGCGCCCCACGCGCGCGCAGAGCGCCACGCCGTCGAAGGGGCCGCCTCCAGCGTCGGGTGGGCTGCTGCCCACGATTGTCGATTTCGGCCCCGACCCGCTGGTCGGCGTGGAGGCGAAGCCGCGCACGCCGCCGCCGGTGGCGGTCGATGACCACCCCACCCAGGTCCCCGACCGGACAGAGGTCGGGATCACACCGGGGCGGTACTGGTCACGCTGGGCAGTCGATCAGGCCGACAAGATGGCCCGCCGCCGGCGCGCCCTCCTGCCGCCGGCCGTGCAGATGTTCGCCAGTTTCCTGGTGTGGGTCAGCGTCGTGCTGATCGTGAGCAGCAGCCTCATGATTACCCTCGACTACATTGACCCCACGCTGGGCGGCGCTCTGGGCCTGGCAGCCGGAAACCTGCGGTCCGTGCTCGTCGCGGGCGGGCTGATGTTTATCCTGGGGATGGTGTTCAACCTTTTCCACGTTGCGCCCCGCCAGCGGCTAGAGCTTCTCCTCATCGTTGCCCTCACCGTCGCCAACTGGTTCTTCCTGTTTTCCGGCAGGGTGGTGATCCCGTATATCGGCCTGGTCGAGGCGGCGATGCTGGGGACGATTTTCTTCGCCATACTGATCATCCTCTTTTTTCGGATACAATCGGACTAGTCTCGTTTCACAGCCAAGACAGGAGCACTCATGAACGCCTTCGAACATGCTGCGGCCCAGAGCGACACCTACCTGGCGCAGCTCAAGGACCTGCTCGCCATCCCCAGCGTCAGCACCCTCCCTGAACACAGCGCCGACATGCAGCGTGCCGCCGAGTGGCTCGCCGCGCACCTGCGCGGCGTGGGCATGGACCGCGCCGAGGTCATGCCCACCGGAGGGTACCCGGTCGTTTACGCCGAGTGGCTGAACGCGCCTGGCGCGCCGACCGTGCTCGTCTACGGGCACTACGACGTGCAGCCGCCCGACCCGCTGGACGAATGGGCCTCCCCGCCCTTCACGGCGACCGAGCGCGACGGCGATCTCTACGCGCGCGGCGCGACCGACGACAAGGGACAGCTCTTCGTCCAGGTCAAGGCCGTCGATGCGCTGCTCAGCGCGGAGGGCGCGCTGCCGGTCAACGTCAAGTTCCTGCTGGAGGGCGAGGAGGAGATCGGCTCGAAGCACCTCGACTCGTTCATCGAGGCGCACCGCGATCTGCTTGCCGCCGATGTTGCGCTCATCTCCGATGCGCCGGTCTGGGCGATTGACCAGCCGTCGATCACCTACGGCATCCGGGGCATGACGTACATGGAGATCGAGGTGCGCGGCCCGCGCGCCGATCTGCACTCCGGCGCGTATGGCGGCACGGTGCACAACCCCGCCCAGGCGCTGTGCGAGATCATCGCCGCGCTGCACAACCCGGACGGCTCCGTCGCCGTCCCCGGCTTCTACGACCGGGTCCGCCCCATCGACGAGGAAGAGCGCGCCGCGCTGGCGAAGCTCCCCTGGACCGAGGCGAAATGGCGCAGCGAAACCGGCGCGCCCAAGCCCTGGGGCGAGCAGGGGGTACAGCTTCGTCGAGCGGCTTGGCGTCCGCCCCACGCTTGAGGTCAACGGTCTGAGCGGAGGCTTCGCGGGGGCCGGCGCGAAGACCATCATCCCGGCAAAGGCGCTCGCCAAAGTGAGCTGCCGCCTGGTCCCGGACCAGGACCCCGACGAGATTTACGAGCTGGTGCGCGATCAGGTGCACCGGCTCGCGCCCGACACGGTTGAGGTCGAAGTGCGCAAGCTGAACCGGGGCAAGCCGGCGGTGATGGATCGCAACGTGCCGGCGATGAAGGCCGCCGTCGCCGCCTACAAGGCCGGCTTCGGCGCAGAGCCGGTCTTCACGCGCGAGGGGGACCATCCCGGTGGTGGCTACGTTCCGGCACGTGCTGGGCCTCCCGACGGTGATGATGGGCTACGGCCTGCCCAACGACAACATCCACTCGCCCAACGAGAAGATGACGCTGGCGATGTTCTACAAAGGGCATCCAGACGGCGATTCACTTCTTCAAGGCATACGCGGAACGGTCGTGAGGGCAGCCGTTCTTCCACAGTAAGATGCAAATGCGCAGCAGGGCGAACCGCCGGTTCCCCCTGTTTGACCACTTCTAGAGAGGGCCGCGCCGGGGAGAAACCGGAAGTGACCGGGACGATCATCGGGCTGGACATCGGCGGCACGAAGAGCGCCGTCGTCGAGGGCGGTCGCGACGCGGAGATCTACCAGCGCCGGGGCTTCACGACGCCGGCCGACAGGCCCTTCGACGTGGCCGCGCCCTTCATGGAAGGCGAGATCGACCAGGTTCTCGCTGCCGCGCAGGCCGCCGGGCGCAGCGTGGAAGCGCTCAGCGTCTCGGTGGGCGGCCCGCTCGACATTCAGCGCGGCCTCCTCACCACACCGGAACAGCTCCCGAACTGGCACGGCGCGCCGCTGCGCGACTGGCTGGAGACGCGCTACGGCCGGCCTGCCTACGTCGAGCATGACGGCAACACCGGCGCGCTCGCGGAGTACCACTTCGGCGCGGGGCAGGGCGCGCGCATCCTGGTCTTCCTCACGTTCGGCACCGGCCTGGGCGCAGGGATCATGATCGACGGCAGGGTGCTCTACGGCGTGAACGACCTGGCCGGTGAGGTCGGCCACATCCGCATCGCCCCTGACGGCCCATCGACGCACGGCAAGTCTGGCACGTGGGAGGGTTACGCCAGCGGGGTCGGGCTGGTCTACCTGGCGCGGATGCGCCAGCCCCGCCGCTGGGCGGAGCCGCTCGCCACGCGCACCATCGTCGCGGCGGCGCTGGACGGCGACCCGGACGCGCTGGCGCTGGTCCGTGAGGCGGGGCAGTGGTTGGGGCGCGGGCTGGCGGTCCTGGTCGATGTCCTCAACCCTGACCGCATCGTGGTGGGCACGCTCGGCGTGGTACTCGGCGATCTCGTCCTGGAGCCGGCGCGCGCGGCGATGCGCGCCGAAGCCCTTGCGGTCTCGGCGGCGGCGTGCGCGGTCGTGCCGGCCGGCCTGGGCGCGCGCCTACAGGACGTGCAGGCGCTCATGGGCGCCATCGACCGCCACCCGCGCGGCGGGTTGGAGTGAAAGGCAATTCCATCATGGCAGAGGGAAAGGTCGAAGCGGCGCAGGACATCCTCCCCTACCCGGCGAATCCCGCGCTCAAACTGGCGTTCAGGTTGCCCATCCTGCTCTGGCGGCTGGGGTTAGGCCCTGTGTTGGGCCGGCTGTTCCTGATCCTGACCACCACCGGGCGCAAGACCGGCCTGCCGCGCCGCGTCGCCGTCGAATACCATGCCTGGCGCGGCAGGAAGTACATC
This sequence comes from Anaerolineae bacterium, assembly GCA_027494055.1. Lineage (GTDB taxonomy): Bacteria > Chloroflexota > Anaerolineae > Aggregatilineales > JAFGMM01 > JAOSJO01. The sequence continues at coordinate 500,644 of JAOSJO010000001.1, forward strand.
GCGAGCGGGTGGGGCGACCGCCCGCAGTGGTACCGGAACCTTCTCGCCGACCCGCACGTGACCATCCAGACGGCAGACGGCGTGGAACGCTGCGTGGCGCGGCGCGTCGTCGATGACGTGGAACTGGCCGAGGTTTTCGCCTTCATCGAGGACAGCCCGGCGATGCGGCGCTGGGCCGAGGCGCTGGGCGCGCCGGTGACGCGCGAGGCCTTTCTTGCTGAGAAGGGCCGGTTCTACTGGATCACCTTCGACCCGACGGACGAACCGACGCCGCCTCCGCTTGAGGTTGATCTGGCCTGGGTTTGGGGCCTGCTCGCCGTTGTCGTGCTGGGCCGGTTGGCGGGCCGGGTTGCACGCCGCCGGAGGCGTGAGGGCGGCGTACCTGGCTGACCGCCTACCCGTAGCGCGCCGCCAGCTCGTCCGGCGTCAGCGCGGCGACCTCCCGCGCCAGCGCCTTGAGCGCTTCGCTGTTGCACGCGAACGCCAGATTCTGCGGCGGCGCGGCGGGATCGAACCAGCCGAACGCGGTCACGTCATCGTGCGGGACGGCGCGACTCACGTCGGCGCGGGCGATGTAGACGATATTGAGCACGTCCTCGCCCTGGTAGGCGTCCATGAAATGCCCCAGGAAGTGCACGATCTCGACCTCGATGCCAAGCTCCTCGCGCATCTCGCGCCGGAGGCCGTCCGCCGGGTGCTCGCCCGCCTCCAGGAAGCCGCCCGGCACATCCCACCAGCCCGCGAACGGCTCCCCCGCCCGCTGCGTCAGCAGCACCCGCCCCGCGCGGTCAAGGATGAGCGCGCCCACCGCGACCTTCGAGTGCCGGTAGATCACGTGCCCGTGCGCGCAGACCGGGCGCACATGCCCTCGACGCGCGCGTCCGCGAGGATCTGGCCGCAGTATGGGCAGAAGGCGTAGGCGGGCATCGCACACTCCGGGATTGTGAATTGGCGTTATTCGCGTTATTCGCGGTTCAATTCATCCACGCTTTGCCGGCAACGGAGTCGCGCTCCTGAAGCCGTGATGGCGGTCGGCGCGCACGGCACTTGAAACCCGTAGCGCGTCGTCGTCGCTATTGTGCTACGAGAGCGCGCGGGGGTCAACCGAAAAGTGCCTCCGGCCTTTGTGTCGGGCGGTTGGGTACCCTTTCCCGATTCGACTATAATCGCCCTTAGTGCCCTGTACGGGTCTTGCCGGTCTCTGCCTGGAGTGGATTGTGCGCCGACGCAACGCCGCCCTGTTCCTGATTATCGCCGTCACGCTCGCCGCGTGCGCCCCCCGCGACGCCCTCCCCGCCCCATCGAACGGCGGCGGGATGCAGGCGCGCATCGCGCCGACCGCCACGCTGGGCGCGCCGCTCGCCGCGCCGACGCCGGTCGCGATGGCGCAGCCCTCCAGCGAGACCGCCGACCTGCTGCGCACGGTGGAGATCCCCATGCGCGACCGGGTCGCGCTGGCGCAGCGCTTCTGGGGCGTGGGCGACATCCCCCGCGCGCGCACCGATCCGCCGCCGGCGTATCAAGTCGGCGCGACGCGCGATTTCGTTGTCGATAACACAACCTCCGGCCAGTTCACCATCACCGCCGAGCTGATGTACGCCACCGACCACAGCTACTGGTGGGTGGAGCAGGGCCACAGCATCGACCGCGCGGGGCTGGCGCGCTCCGCCGAGCGGTTCGAGGCCCTCACCTACCCCACCACGCGCCGCTACTTCGGCAGCGAGTGGTCGCCGGGCGTGGACAACGACCCGCACGTGTACATCCTGCTCGCCAACGACATCGGCGCGGGCGTCGCGGGGTACTTCTTCAGCAGCAGCGAGTACCCGCGCGAGGTCGCGCCCGACTCTAACGAGGCCGAAATCTTCCTCATGAGTCTCCCCAGCGCCGGCGCGTACATCGGGTCAGACTACTTCGACGGCATCATCGCGCACGAGTTCCAGCACATGATTCACTGGGCGGTGGACCGCAACGAGGACTCGTGGGTCAACGAGGGGCTGTCGGAGCTTTCCACGCTGCTCAACGGCCTGGACCCCACCGGCTACATCCCGGTGTTCATGGCAAGCCCCGGCACCCAGCTCAACACGTGGCCGGAGTTGGATTCCACCATCCCGCACTACGGCGCGGGGCACCTGTTCTTCGTCTATATGCTGGAGCGCTTCGGGGAGGAGGCCATCATCCAGGTGGTGCAGGAGCCGGCCAACGGCATGGCCGGCGTGGAGGACGCGCTGCGCGCCATCAACGCCACCGACCCGCACACGGGCGCGCCGGTCACGGCGGAGGATCTCTTCGCGGATTGGGTGATCGCGAACTACGCCAACAGCCCCAGCCTCGGCGACGGGCGATACCACTACACGCGGCTCGGCGGCCTGGACACAATGCCGGCCACGCACGCGCACAGCGCCTTCCCGACGTACATCCACGAGCGGGAATGGCCGCAGTACGCCGCCGACTACATCCAGTTGATCGGCGACGGGCGCGTGCGCTTCGCCTTTGCCGGGCGGCAGACGGTCCGCCTGCTTGACACCGAGGCGCACAGCGGCAGCTACGTGTTCTGGGGCAACCGCGCCGACGACAGCGACACCACGCTCACGCGCGCCTTCGACCTCACCGGCGTGGACCGCGCCACGCTCGAATACTGGACGTGGTACCACATCGAGGCGCTCTGGGACTACGCTTACGTCGCGGTCTCGACCGACGGCGGCCTGACCTGGACGGTCCTGGAGACGCCCCACACCACCACGCAGAACCCGCACAACAACGCCTACGGACCCGGCTACACCGGCGCGAGCGGCGGCGGCGGCGCGCCGGTGTGGATTCAGGAGCGCATCGACCTGACGCCCTATGCCGGCCAGCCGATCCTGGTGCGCTTCGAGTACGTCACCGACGACTCCACGCTCCAGCCCGGCATCGCCATCGACGATGTGGCGGTTCCGGAGATCGGCTACTTCGAGGACTTCGAGGCGGGCGACGGCGGCTGGGAGAGCGCGGGCTGGGTGCGCCACGACAATGTGCTGCCGCAGCGGTTCATCGTGCAGATGATCGAGTTCAACCACGATGGGACCGCACGCGCGTTCCGCATCCTGAATGCAGACGACCCGCCCCACCGCACGTGGGACATCAAGCTGAACGACGGCGTGCGTGAGGTCGTCGTCGTGGTCTCAGGGCTGGCCCCCGTCACGACCGAGATGGCGGTCTACACCTACGCCATCGAGCCGGTGGCCGAATAGCCGATGTCCGCGCGATTCCGTAGGGGCGATCCCCGCGTGCAGGATGCCGCGCCGGGCGCGCGCCCGCACGGCGCCCTGCGCCTCCTTCTATTCATCCCGCTCGTGCTGGCCGCGCTCGCGTGCAACCTGACGGCGTACCGCGCGGCGACGCCACCGGCAGAGCCGACCGCCGCCCTGACGCCAACCCAGACGCCACCCACGGCGTCCCCTGCCGGGCAGGATGGCGGCGGGCTGCACTGGCGCGACGCCCCGGACGTGCCGGTGGTCCGCTCCGAGGCCGACTGGCGCATCGCGATGGGCTGGGCCGCGCGCGAGGCGCTGTACAACACCGGCCAGCGCGCGTATGCCGAGGGCGACACGGAGACGTTCACCTACGACGCCGGGCGCACGGTCGAGGCCACGCTGCGCGCGGTGGGCGCGCACGCCTACTGGTGGATCGAGACCGGGGGCGGCGACGATAGCGAACGCGGCGCGCAGTGGCTCGCCCGCGCGGTCCGCCGCTTTGACGAGGACATCTACCCGCTGACGCGCACCCTCTTCGGCGCGGAGGCCACGCCCGGCATCGACGGCGACGCGCGCGTGCACATCCTGCACCTGACCGACCTCGGCCATGACGCGGTCGGCGTCTTCGATCCGTACAACCAGTGCCCGGCGGCGCTGTGCCCCGACTCCAACGAGCTGGACATGATGTTTGTCGGCCTGGACTGGGGGCCGGTTGGCTCCGACCAGCACCTGACCACGCTCGCGCACGAGTTCCAGCACCTGATCGGCTACAACGTGGACGGCAACGACTTCCGCTGGGTGCAGGAGGGCCTCTCGCAGTTGGCGGAGCACCTCAACGGCTTCGATCCCTGGTACATCGCCGGGGACGGCGTGCGCGAGTACCTTGACGCGCCCGACTTCAACTTCACCGATTGGCCCTTCGGCGAAGCCGCCGCGATGAACAAGGCCTACGCCAGCGCGTACCTGTTCATGCTGTACCTGTACGAGCGCTTCGGCGCGGACTTCATCCGGGCGCTGGCGCACGAGCCGAGGGATGGACTCGCCGGGCTGCAGGCGACGCTGGACGCGCGCGGCATCCCCGAAAGCGTGGACGACCTCTACGCCGACTGGACCATCGCCAACTTCCTCGACGATCCGCTGGCCGGGGACGGGCGCTACCATTACGCGACCTACACCCTCCCACGCCGCCCGCAGGCCGCGCCTATCCCGGCGGCGTGTGGGCAGGCGAGGAGACGGTCAACCAGTATGGCGTCGATTACCTGAGCGTCACCCAACCGGGCACGTACACGCTCACTTTCGAGGGGGCGGCTTCCACGCCGCTGCTCGCCACGCCGCCTGCGTCGGGGGCGTGGGCGTGGTGGGGCTACTGGAACGACCTCGGCGCGGCCCGCCTCACCGCCGCGTTCGACCTCACCGGGCTGGCGCGCGCCACGCTCGAATACGCCGTCTGGCATGACATCGAGCCGGATTATGACTGGGCGCACGTCGAGGTCTCGACCGACGGCGGGCAGCGCTGGGAGATCGTGGGCGGCGAGCGCATGAAGCCGGCGCACAGGCTGGCCGCCGGGCCGCACTATACCGGGCGCTCCGGCGGGTGGGTGCGCGACCGCGTGGACCTGACGCCCTACGCCGGCGGCCCGGTGCTGGTGCGCTTCGAGTACCGCACCGACGGGTCTTTCGCCGGGCCGGGCATCCTCATCGACGATATTGGCATCCCGGAGCTGGGCTATCAGGACGATGTCGAGACGCCGGGCGGCGTGTGGCAGGCTGAGGGGTTCATGCGCGCAACGGCTGAGGTGTCGCAGCGCTGGGCGGTGCGCATCATCGACCTGCGGCGCGACGGCCCGCCGACCGTGCAGGCGGTGACGCTGGACGCCGACCGGCAGGGCGAGGCGACGTTCACCGTGGATGCCGGCTCCGACGGCGTGGTGATCGCCATCAGCGCGACCGCCCCGTTCACGCGCGCGCCGGCGCAGTACCGCTTCCGCATCGCCCCGTAGGGCGCTCCGCGCCGCCTCTCAGGGCTTGTTGTCAACCCGGTAGGACGCCGCCGGATCTTCAGGCGGGTGAGCGGAAAGGCCCAGCAACTCCCGGAGCTTTGCCAGCCGGTCGCCCCCGGTGAGCAGCCAGTACCCGACGACGACGCCATCCAGCCCGGCGGCGGCGATGCGCTGCACATCCTCGACCGCGCGGACGCCCCCATCGCCAGCACGGTCGTGTGGCTGGGCAGCAGCGGGCGCAGCCGGGCCGGCAGGTCCATGTCAACCTGCTGCGTGACCGGGTCGCTTGTGGCAATCGCCACCACGCGCGGGTCGAGCGCGCTGACGCGCCGAACCTCGGCCTCGTTGCGCACCAGCGCCATCTCCGTCATTTTGAGCCGCTGCACCAGCGAGATCAACGCCCGCAGCGTGTCGTCGTTGAGCACGTAGGGGAACAGGAGGATGCCGTCGGCGCCCGCAGCGCGGCGCCTCGTAGATCTGATAGGGGTCGATGACGTAGTCGTGGTCCCACACCGGCACGCTCACCGCGCGCTTGACCAGCGTCAGGTGGTCCATGCCGCCCGTAGTAGAAACGCTCCTCGGTCGTCACCGAGATCGCCGCCGCGCCGTTTTGCTCGAACAGGCGGGCAAGCCCCACCGGGTCGTACTGGCGCACGTACAGGCCAAGCTCCGGGCTGGCCTGCTGCAGGTGGGGGATCACCGAGAGCCGGCCATCGCGCAGGCAACTTATGATGTCGAGCGGGCGGACCTGCATCCGCGCCTGGGCGCGCACGGCGTTGAGCGGCACCGCCTGCTTGCGCCGGGCGATGGCGCTGCGCTTATGCGCGATGATGTCTTCCAATGAGTGCGAGTGGCCTGTCGGCATGGGCAGCATCGACGACGAGTCGGCGAAACGGTATGATCGCCATTGTATGGCGTCAACTCGCTTTGCGCCACATCGCATAACATAACAAAGTCCCGGGATGGGGAAGCGCGCGCCAGGATGCGTAACACGAAAGCACGAAAGACGTGAAGTCACGAAAGGGTTGGGCGCATCTGTCGCGTTTTCGTGCTTTCGTGGCTTCGTGTTTCAAACCTGCGCTGTTCCCGGACCTGTCGTGCTATTGCCACATCGCGCCCGAAGCGCTCATGTCGGCTGCGGCGCGCGCACATCCCGCCCCGTTCGGCCGCTTCCCCATATCTATCCGCCTATCACATTTTTGAGATGTAGGAGCCGTAGGGGCGAACCGGCGGTTCGCCCCTGCCGCCAGATATGGCTGATCCCTCAGTGCGACAGCCGGGGGTGCGCGCCGGCCGGTGCGCCTCCCGCGCGCGGAGCCATTCCCACGCCGTCGCAAGCGCCAGCGCCGCGAACAGCCACCACACCGCCTCGGTGGGGAAGAGGTAGCGCGGGAGGGCGTAGAGGACGAGGTGGACGCTGAGGAAATAGCCCACCACCGCGTAAAACACAAACGCCGCGCGGAATCCGTTGGGACGCCGCGCCGCGATGACCATGCCGGCCAGCCCGGCGGCGAGGCCAGCAAAATGGAACACGTAAAGGGCCAGCTTGGGCCAGAAGGATTCCAGTTGCGTGAGCGCGACCAGCCCGCCGAGGCTGCGGTCCTCGGCGAGCCAGCGCGCGCTGGCTGACTTGAGACTCTCGCCGGGGTAGTAGACCGTGTTGTGCGGCTGGATGATGGCCTCGGCCCAGTTGCGCAGCCGCAGCGCCGCGTAGCCGGCCGGGTCCGACGCAATCGAGGCGACCGCCTGCCCGGCGTAGTTCGGGTCTTTGAGCGGGTCGTCGGCGGTGACGCCCACCGCCGCGTCGGTGGCTTCTGGCCCCCGCCAGCCCGCCTCCTGCGCGCCGAGCCACAGGAAGCTGGCGAACCCCTCCGCGCCGATGACCAGCCGGTCCCATCGTATCAGGTTGTAGACCGTCCACGGCGCGAGCGTGAGCGCAAAGGCGAGCAGCAGCGCCGCCGCCGGCCGCAGCGCGCGCCGCCAGCCGTGCGCCATCACCAGGTGCAGCACAATCGCCGCCGGGAAGGCGAGGAGCGCCGCGCGCGTCAGCGTCGCCACGCCGAGGATCACGCCCAGGGCGGCGAGCGTCCGCGCGCGCCCGTCGCCGCCGCGCCAGACGTAGAACACAAGCGCGGCCATGAGCAGAAAGATGAACAGCGTCTCGCTCAGGACGTTGGCCGTCTCGACCACAAAGGCCGGACTGACCGCCACGACCGCGCCGGCGATGAGGCCCACGCCGTGCGACCAGACGCCCCGCCCCAGCAGGTAGACCAGCCCGACCGTCAGCGCGCCCAGGATCGCCTGGATAAGCTGGATCAGCGGGATGACGGCCGGCTCTGGGAACAGGCTGGCGACAGCCCCGACGAACAAGATGTAGACCGGCGCGGCGGGGGGTGGGGTGCGGCTCGGCGGCGCGGACCAGGGCCTTGCCAAAATACATGTACCACCAGGCGTCGCTGCCCTCCACGTTGATCGGATGGGGGAGGAGCGCGACGAAGGCCACCCGCACCACCAGGGCGATGACCACCAGAGCTACCACCTGCGCGCGCACGCTCAGCCGCCGGTCTGAGGTCAGGAGGTTCACTATGGCGCTTACCCCGTTGCGGGTGTGCGGGTCGGCGTGGGGGTTATTGTCCGCGTCGCGGTCGGCGTGCGGGTCGCGGTCGCCGTCGGCGTCGCGGTCGCGGTTGGCGTCGCAGTTGCGGTCGGCGTTGCCGTCGGGGTGGCGGTTGGGGTCGCCGTCGCGGTCGCCGTCGGGGTCGCCGTCGGCGTGGCCGTCGGCGTCGCGGTGGCGGTCGCGGTCGGCGTGGGCAGCGGGGTCGGGATGGTGCCGTCGGTAATCAGGAACGCCTCTTCGAAGTTACTGCAGAAGAGCGCCTCCTGCGCGACCCAGCCCACGAGGCCGCCCTCGACGGTGACGCGCATCCATTGGCGGGGAGAGGTCGCTGGACACCGCCGTGACCGGCTGGTCGCTGGTCAGGGTGGCGAGCAGGTTGCCCTGCTCGTCGAACAGCGGCGCGCGCGCCGCGAAGATGGTGCACTCGGCGTCAACCACCTCCACCATAAAGGAGTCGGTCGTCTCTGGCGCGCCGTCGCCCAACGCCACGAGCGCCAGCGTGCCCGACTCGCCGGTGGGAAAGACCTCGAACGACTCGCTGCCGGTCGGCGGGAAGACCGTGTCTGCGGTGAGCAGCCAACCCGGCCCCTCGATGCGCACGCCGGTCGCGCCTGCCGTCTCCCAGTCGAGCGTCAGGGTGCGCTGCACGCCGCGCACCAGCACCAGCGCGCGCTGGCCGTTCGCGCTGAAGCTGACGATCCGGGGGCGCGTCTCCACGCTGACGGGGACGCCCTCGACGCGCGCGTCGTCGTTGATCGCCACGAGCATGAACTGGTACTGGCCTGAGTTGTCCAGGTTGTACGCATACTCGGTGGCGTCCGGCGGCAGATCAACCGTGTCGTGCGGCGCGTCGTTCAGGTTGACGACGAGCTGGAGCCGGTCGGCGTCCTGCGCCGCCCACGAGAGCGTCAGCGGGTCGCCGGCGAGATAGGGACCGCCAGCAGCGCCGCCGGACGCGCCGCTCAGCGTGAGGTCCTGGACGATGACGGGTGGGGTTGGCCGCGCGCCGGCGACTGCCAGCGCCACGATCACGGCCAGCACCACGAGCAGGCCGACAACCCCAAGCACGCCCGGCAGGTTGAGGCTGACGCCGGCTCTGGCGGTGGGGCGCAGCTTGCCGGGGAGGGCCGCCGTCCAGGCGGCGGCGTCGTGGCTGGCGGCGACGACGGCGAAGGGGTACGCGCCTTCTCCATTGCGCCGCTGCGTCGCGGACGCCTGGATCGAAGCGAGCGCGCCGACGCGCTGCCCCGGCTGCAGGTTGAGCACGTTGGGCTGGAAGTAGTACGTCAGCGTGTTCTGGGGGTCCTGCCCGCGCAGGCTGACAGTAATCGGGACGTTGCCCTGGTTGTGCATGTACACGGTGAAGGGCTGCCCGGCTTCGAGATTTCCCGCCGCCGGGTCGAGCTGCATCCCAAAGGCGGTGAAGTCCAGCACGTGCAGCGTGAGCTTGGCGACGACTGTGTGCGCGGGCAAGCTCTGCGCGCGCACGTAGACGGTCACGGCGTAATCGCCGGGGGCGCTCTCCGCGCGGCGCGGCGGCTTGAAACTGATCGTCACCCGCGCCTGCGCGCCAGGGGTGAGCGCGACTTGCGTCCGGTCGAGGCGGAACCATTCTTTGGACACGCCATCGACCTCGACGAAGTACGTATCATCCTGCTCGCCGACGTTCTGGATGAGCAACTGGCAGCGGCCATGCACGCCCGGCGTGACCGTCTGGTCCGGCTGGTCCACCGTAACCTGGAACGTCGGCTGGACCAGTTCGAGCAACTGCGTGTCTGCGGTGTCGGAAACGGCGGTGTCCATGTCTGCCGGCGGGTGGTAAATGGCGCGCACGTCGCCGATCTGGATTTCCTCGCCGCCGCGCAGGGGGACAGGCTGGTTGGGTTCCAGGCGCACGCCGTCAACGTAGGTGCCATTGACGGAGTCGAGGTCCTGGATGTAGCACTCGTTGTTCTTGATGGTCAGGCTGGCATGGTATCGTGAGACGGTGCTGGTGTCGAGGACGATGTCATTTCCCCGCTGGCGACCGATGCCAGCCGAGGTCTTCTCCAGATGATGGGTTTCAATCGGGCCATCAGGCCAATAGACATCGAGCCTGCCGTATGTCATCGATGCACACTCCCACATTACGGCGGGAGTGTATCATGCTGCGAGTAAGGCGACAAGTAGCCGGGGGTGGGGGCTGGCTGGCGCGGCGCGCCTCACAAAACCACGACGGTGGCGATAGCGTGGCTCCAGGAGACGTGCTCCTGGCGGCAGGGCCGCCTGCATCGCACGCAATCCTGACAAATACGACCACAAAATGTGGTATGCTGTTAGGGTTTATGCGCAGCAGATCACGCACAGAGGGGGCACACATGGTCAGACGGTTCATGGGCCTGGTACTGATCGCCGCAGTGCTCATGCCCATTGCGCTCGGCGTCGCGAGCTACTGGGTCGGGCGGCAAATCCTGGACGACGTGCGCGTCGCCGCCAACGTCCCGCTATCCAACATCGAAGACAGCATCGAGACGATGAAGGGCACGCTGGACGAGGCCAGCGCCGCCTTCGCCAACTTCGGCGTGCACGTGACCGCCGTCACGAACGCGGTCAACGCCGTGCGGAACTTCATCAACAGCATCGCCGCGTCGGTGGACCTCGCGAACTATATCCCCGACTTCCCCGACAACCTCTCGGTGCCGGGCCTGTCGGACATCGAGAACGCGATCACAGATTGGCTGGAGGACTTCAGGGACGCGGTCAACACCAACCCCTTCTACCTCCCGATTCGGGGCGTGCTGGTCCCCATTCTCGACGACGCGATTGACGCGGTTGGCGATATCCGCACCCGCATCGACTTCACCGACTTCCAGATCGATCAGACGTTGCTCCAAATCCCCGGCCTGAGCCAGGTGAACAGCGCGATCACGGCGATTTCGAACGCCTTCGACCAGCTCGTGGCGGTGGTGAACGCCGTCGCCAGCATTGCGACGCTGCCCGGCGAACTCAACGACATCGCGCGGCACGTCACGACGCTGACCAACAGCCTGCGCCGGGTGGGCGCGCAGTGGGTCGAGATGCTCACGCTGCTCGTGACGGTCTTTCTCGTCTGGCTGGCCGTGGTATACGTCGCGCTCGTGTACCGGTGGGTCTCGCAGGGCTGGGCCATGCTGATGGGCCGGCCGACGTGATCGATTAGCCAGACCGCGCACGAAAGAAAACGCCTCACCGTCTCCGGCGAGGCGTTTCCACGTCTCCAGAACATAAAGCTCTGGAGCCGACCCCCAACAAACTCAGCTACCTGCCGTGGATGTGCATCGGCATGACCACGTACAGGTAGTCGTCACGGCCCACCGGCTTGAGCACGCCGGGATTCTGCGGGCTATTGGTTTCCAGCGCGACCTGCTCGGTGTTGATCACGTTGAGCGCGTCGATGACGTAGCGCACGTTGAACGCGATTTCCAGCTCCGGCCCCTCGATGGAGGCGGTGATGACGACCTCGTTGTCGCCGGTCTCCTGGCTGGTGGCGCGCACAGTCACCGTGCCCGGCACCAACTCCGACTCGCCCGGCTGGAGGTGCACCCGCACGGTGTAGGCGCTCTCGCGCGCGAAGATTTCGGCGCGGCGGCACGCGCGCAGGAACTCGGCGGTGGGGAGCACCGCGCGCGTGCTGTAGCCGCGCGGGATGATCTCCTCGTAGTTGGGGAAGTTGCCTTCCACCAACTGCGACACCACGTCGATCTCGTCCATGTGGAAGAGCACTTGATTGCGCCCCGCCAGCGCGCTCAGCGCGACCTCGCGTTCCTCGTCGTCGCCGATGCGCGCCACTTCGTTGAGCGCGCGCGCCGGGATGATGAGGCTCGCCTCCGCATCCACGTCGGCGGGGAGTTGTGCGGTGCGCACCGCGAGCCGGAAGCCGTCGGCGGCGGCCATCGTCAGCGTGCTGCCCTGGAGGCGGGTCTGCACGCCGGTCAGGATCGGCCGGCTGGTGTCGGCGGCGGCGGCGAGCGCGGTCTGCTGGATCATCTCGCGCAGCACGCCCGCCGGCACTTTCACCGCGCCGTTCTCCTCGGCGACGGGGATGGCCGGGAACTGCTCGGCGCTGATGCCCTTTATGTTGGCCGTCGTGGTCCACACACGAGCCGGAGCGTCTGCGTGGCGTCGTCCAGCTTCATGCTGATCTGGTCCGGTGGGAGCGTGCCCACGAGGTCGGCGAAGGTGTTCGCCGGCACCGTGATGGAACCCTCCGCATCGATCCTGGCCCCGACCCAGCAGGTGATGCCCAGGTCCAGGTTAGTGGCGGCCAGCTTCAGCCGCCCGGCGTCAGTGCTGATCAGGATGTTGGAGAGCACCTGCAGGGCGCTGCGGCTGGCGACGGCGCGTCGCACGACACTCAGCCCTTTTGCCAGATTCTCCTGAAGCACTGTCACCTGCATGATTGGTCTTGCTCCGTCTTGCGTCGATGTGTCTTCGCTTTGATTGACACTATACAACATATGCTGTGAGATGTCAACAAATTCGGGGAAACTCGTGAAAACTTTAAGCCTGGGCGTTGCGCCCGCCCTGCCCCCGGCAGCGCGCCTCCGGTCCAGGCCTGGGCGGTGCGCGTTGCGCGGCGCGCCGCATGGGATTGAGCCGGATTCGCAGCCGAACACCGCCCAGGGTGCGACGGCGCGCGAAAACTCGCTGTTGACTCTGCCCGACGCTTTGTGGTAAAGTTACCCTAAGTATTTGGACCGTAGACCTCTAGACCAGCGAACCGAGACCATGGGCAAGCGCGCGCACCTGAGCTTCCAGCCGCAGATGGGTCGTACCAACGCCACCTTCAACATGCGTGAGGGCGCGCGTGCTGCTTCGGCGGGGCGACGGGGTGCGAGAGCAACGTGACATAACACAACCCGGAGCAAGCGTGGAGCAGCACAGGCCCACGCTTTTTTTTTGAAGCGCCTTTTTCATCATCACAACTGCGACGAGGAGCACGCCATGAACCCAGCCGTCTTCATCGCACAGTCCAGCATGACCCTGGCGGGCGCGCGCGCCGCGCAGAACGGCGCGACCCGGCTGACCGCCCTCCCCAACACCGACGCCCTCGCGCCGGTGGCGTGGGACGCCATCGACCAGGCGCACCGTGATTTCCAGGCCCTGGTTGGCGAACTGATCTCGTTTAAGGACGGGCGTACTGCGGGCGCGGAGATCGACGCGGCGCAACTGGCGCGCGCCGGCTTCCACCTGCACGGCGACCAGACCTGGGATGACGTGCGGTCGGGCCAGGGGGCGGTGCTGGTGCGCGTGTATGACGGCTGGCCGCTCGTGGTCGGCATGGTGCGCGGCGGCCTCTTCCGCAGGCACGCGCAGGAGGGCGTCCACGCCGGCGACATCAGCTTCTACAACCTGAACCCGGCGGTCTCGCCCGCGGCGCTGGCGCTGCACCCCTGGAGCGGCGACCGGTCGGCGGCGAGCTTGAGGTGGGGCTGGTCGATCTGGACGGCGAGCACCCCCCCGCCGCGAAGCTGGCGCGCTTCCGGGAAAGCTACGCCGCGTTCGCGGCGCGCCTGGGCCTCACCCGGCTCGACAAAGAGGCGTCCGCCTACCAGGTCGAAGGCCAGACGCCGCCGCTGCTCACCTTCGACCAGACCCGGCAGCACATCGCGTTTCTGCTCACGGGCATGGCGCGCGCCGCCCTGGACGCAGACCTGCTCCTCGCGCCGCTGTCGGTCTACCCGACGGAGAGCGATTTCCAGATCACCGACGACCCTTACGTGCGCAACGTCGGCTCGCTCATGGCCGGCATGAGCGACGCGCTGCCGCCCTACCGCCAGAACCTGCTCGACCTGGCCGCCGAATACCAGATCACGCGCTGCCAGCCCGACCCGGTGCCGCTCTTCCGGTCGCAGGGTTTCCACATCCACGGGCAGTTGGCAGGCCGTTCCGAGCCGCTGGGGCTGCTGGCGTTCACGCTGCTGCTGCGCAGCGCCAGCATGGGGGCGGTGACGGCCATGCTCAAGGGCGGCCCCTTCATCGACGGCTTCTGCGACGCGGCGCGCCTGTGCCTGCGCGGCAAGGTGCGCAGCGCCGGCATCACCGGCTCGTGGATCGACCGCGCGATCAGCCCGCACCTCGACCCCTGGGGGATGGACACGGTCGGCGCGCTGGTGAGCACGGGCCTCGCCAACACCATGGCGCGGGCGATGCTCGCCGTCTACCACGAGGGCTACCTCTACTCCGCGCCGCACAACCCGATGGGCCGGCTGCGGCCCGACACGCCTGGCGCGGCGCGCAACTGCACGCTCGAATCGACCGCCCCGCCGGCGATGCCGCACGCGGGCCGGCTCGCGGCGGCGATGATGGATCACCAGTTCAGCAACCTGGCGGCGGAGGGGTACTTCCGCCGACACGGCGCCAACCTGGAGCCGCTGCTCGCGCAGCCCGACTGGCTGGCGCTGTTCGGGCCGCTCTCGCTGGAGACGCTCAGCGCGAACGAGACGCGCAGCGACCACGAAGCCAGCGACGCCACGATCCAGACGGCGGCGGGCGTGATGAGCCTGGGCGAATACTACGCCATGAAGCGCGCCTTCATGCAGCGCGAGATCGGCCACGTGGTCGGCGACGAGGAAATCGCGCGCGTGTACGACACGTTCATCTCGGCGGTGGAAGGCGAGGGCGCGCACACCATCGCCGAGTTCCTGGGCCGGGGGCCGCGCGCCGGCAAGGGCAACTGGGGCCGGTTGTTGCGCCAGGCCTACGAAGACGCCGGCGGCGCGCCGGGCGCGAAATGTCCAGATGCGGTCGTCGCCATGGTGCGCCAGGTGCACCAGGCGCTCGTGGACCGGTACGCGGGGTGAGTCGTCATGACCTGCGGAGACCGTGAGGGATGAAGTCCCGGTAGGGGCCTGAAGAGCTCCCTGGGAGCTACCAGACCGCCATTTCAGCGCAGGCGGGAACCCACCGCGTAACGAAGCGAGGGCCTGAGGGTTAGGTACTGAGAGGGTACGGAGATGTCATCGGTAAGTATCAAACACCTGCTGCGGCTGGCGTTGCCGCCCGGCTCGCGCCTGCTCACCGGCGACCCGGAGACGCGCATCACCTGGGTGCGCCGGACCAGGGTCCAGCCCCCCGCCTTCCTCAACCTGGACCCCGGCGAGTTCGCGCTGCTGAGCATGGAGACGATGCACATGGTGGACGAGCGCCTCACGCTGGTGCGCGTCGTCGAGGCGCTGGCCCAGGTGAAGGTCGGCGCGATTGGCGTGCAAGGCCCCACGGACCCGGCAGGCGTGGACCGCGCCCACGACCTCAACGTGCCGCTGATCGCGCTCCCTCACGACGTGAGCCTGATGGCGATTGAGCGCGCCGTGACGCGCGTGCTGATCGAGCGCGAGACGCAGATCGAGATGCGCGGCCACGAGATCGCGGGCAAGCTGGCCGAGGTCGCCGCCGAGAACCGGGGCCTGGAGGCAATCCTGCACGCCGTCACCGACACGACCGGCAAGATCGCCATCGTGTACGACGAGTCGGGCGAGCCGCTGGCGCACACCGCCGTCTCCGAGGTCCCTCCCTCCCCGTGCAGGAGGTCGAACAGAGCCTGAACGGTCGCGGCAGCGGGACCGAGAGCCGCCTGGGTTACACCGTGCCCCTCATCGTCGAGGGCAAGCGCGCCGGCTACCTCACGCTGGTCAACGGCGGCCAGTTTGACGACCTGGAC
The DNA here is from genome assembly GCA_027494055.1 of Anaerolineae bacterium. Classification (GTDB taxonomy): domain Bacteria; phylum Chloroflexota; class Anaerolineae; order Aggregatilineales; family JAFGMM01; genus JAOSJO01. The sequence goes on from JAOSJO010000001.1 coordinate 516,169, forward strand.
CGCGTGACGGTCGAGCGCGGCGCGATGGTCTGCGCGATGGAGCTTGCCAAGCAGAAAGCCATCGTGGACGCGGAGAATCGCGCGCGCGGCGACTGGGTGCAGCAGTGGCTGGCCGGCAACCCCGAAGACGACCGGCGGCTGGCGCACGGCGCGCGGCAGGCCGGCATCGACCTGGAAACGACGTACATGGTCGCGCTGTTCGGCTGTGACGACCCGGAGGCGTGCGCGCGCGCGCTGGATCTGCTGCGCCACGAGCTGGAGTCGCGCAAGATCGACGGCATTGTGGGCCAGGGGCCGCCCGGCGCGCTGGTGTTCTATCCCATGACGGCCATGCAGCGCATCGTTGCAGGTGATCGACGCCATCCGCGACGACCTGAGCGTGCGCCTGGGCAAGCCGGTGTGTTGCGGCGTGGGCCGCCCCGCGCAGGGGTTGGATGGCCTGCGCCACAGCTACCGCCAGGCCGAGCGCGCGATGCAGATGGGCGCGCAGTTGTGCGATGGCGGCTGCACGATCTACTTCGGCGACCTGGACCTCTACCGCCTGCTGCTCTCGGTGGAGGACCGGCAGGAACTGCGCCGCTTCTACGAGGAGTCGCTGGGGCCGGTTGTGGCGTACGACTCGCGCCACGACGGCGAGCTGACGCGCACGATGGAGGCCTTCTTCGCCAACAACGGCAACCTCGCGCGCACCGCCGACGCGCTCTGCGTGCACCGGAACACGCTCAGCTACCGGCTGGGCCGCGTCGCAGACATCACCGGGCTGGACCTTGAGGACGCGGAGACCCGGCTGATGCTGCACCTCGCGCTCAAGGTCGGGCGCGTGCTGGAGGCCATCACGTAGGCCCGACTAACGCCGCCGCCACCACACCCCGACAGTCACCCCCGCCGCCAGCGCCGCAAGTGTAAGCAGCGATAGGGCCGCGCCGAGCGTGAACGACGCCGGCGCAAAGACCAGCGCGACGGTATGCGTCCCCGGCTCGCCGACGTACACCGCGCGAAAGGCCGTGTTCGCCCGGTAGACGACCGCCGGCGCGCCGTCCACGGTCGCGCGCCAGCCGGGGTAGTACACCTCGCTCAGCACCAGGTACGCCGGGCCAGCGACATCGATGGTGTACTCCAGCCTGTTCGCCTCGTAGACGACATTTTCCACGCTGAAGTGCGCGTCCTCCGGCAGCGGGTAGTTGAGCGGCGGGCCGCCCTCCACGTAGGCCAGCGCCGCCGGGTCCCAATCCGGCGCGTGGATCGCGTCCCACGCCGCCTCCGGGCGCGCCACCACCTCAGCGCGTGGTATCACGTGCGCCAGCGGCAGCGCGCCGGCGTTCTCGTAGACCGTGAGCGTGGGGTCGTTGTCAAAGGCCGGCGTGAAGGCGGCAGCGTAGGGGTCGCCGGCGGGCGGGTCGTCCTTCGGGCGGATCACGTAACGCGCGCCCAGATAGTTGTACGGCGGCGTGCCGCGCTCGCCCACGCTCCAGTAGAAAGACTCGTAGGCCGCCAGCGCGAGCGGGTTGTGGACGCCGTAGATGTCGTGCAGCCCGTGGAACGCGGCGGCGTCGGGCTGCCAGTCGGGCGCGGCCCCCTCGATGCGGAAGCGGCCCGGCTGCGCGCGCAGCCACGCGACCACGGCGGGGTGGTCGTATCCGGCGTAGGGGCTGCCCGCGTCGGTCTCGACGCCCGCGCCGGTGGCGACCAGCTCGGCGGCGAGCAGCGCCACCGCGACAAGGCCCACAACCTGGCGGTCCGCCAGAAAGCCCAGCCGCGCCGGGAGGCGCTGCGCCGCGCTGCCCAGGCGGGGCGCAGCCACGCGCAGCCCCACCGCCGCCAATCCCGCAGCGGCAAAGTCGAACAGCAGGACGAAACGCGCCGGCGCGCGCAGGCTGTTCATCAGCGGGAGTTCGTACACCAGCCGGTGCAGCGGCGTGGACTGGCCCAGCGCCATCAGCAGCGCGAGCAGGCCAAACCCGACCCAGAAGCGCGTGAGGCGCGCGCCGCGTGTCTGCCACGTGCCGCGTGTCTGCCACGCGCCGTAGAGCGCGAACAGCAGCGCAATCGCGCCGAGATAGCCCACCTCGACGCGGTCCCAATCGCCGGTGAAGGCGTCCGGCCCGCGCCCGTAGACCCAGGGCGCGACCAGCCCGACAAGCGCCGCCGGCGGCAGGCTGAAGCGCGCCGCCTCTTCGTAGCTGATCGACGCGCGCAGCGAGTACGGCGTCAGCTCGGCAGCGGGTAGGAAGCGCCGCCGCCGCCAGCCCAACCCCGATGACGCCGATCAACGCCGTGAACGCCGCTGCCCGGAGCCGCTCCCGCCAGCCCTCCCGCCAGCGCGCCGCGAGCGCGTACACGCCAACCGCGCCGACGGTCAGCGCCAGGAAGAGCGTCATCTGCGCGTGCCCGGCAAGCGTCGCCACGCCAAAGAGCGCGCCGCCCGCCGCCGCCCACGCCAGCCGGGGAGGGGCCGCCAGCCCATGAGCGCACTCACGTCGGCGAGCTGGGGTGGGACACCGGCGGACATCAGCGCACGCCACGCACACAGGAAGACCAGCGGCAGGTACGCGGCGACCGCGACCAGGTTGAGGTTGCCCTGGTGGGTGACGAACACATCCGAGAGCATGAAGGCGACCGCGCCGAAGAGGGCGGCAATCTCCTCCCGAAGCCCGCCGTCTGTCGCGGGCGCGCCCCATGAAGGCGCAAGCGCGCGCAGGCACACGTACATGCCCGCACCCGCGAGCCAGAGGTGGCCGATCACCAGCCACTCCAGCGCCTCGTAGGTGACCGACGGCGCGAGCAGGAACAGGGCGACGTTGGGCGGGTAAAACACGCCGGACTGGTTGTCCGCGATGAAGGGCGCGCCGCTGTAAAGGTGCGGGTTCCACAGGGGGAGGCCGCCCGCCCTGAGTTCGCGCGCGGCGAAGGCGTAGGTCGGCCAGAGGAAGCTGGCGAGGTCGCCGCCGCCGTGGGGGGAGCCACATCCCGCCGAAGAGCACCGGCGCGAAGAACACCGCCAGCACGCCCGCCAGCGCGAGCAGCGCGAGCACATCGGCGCGGCGGGCCGGCCGGTAGCGCCACGCCAGCCCGGCGGCGACCGCGACAAGCACGGCAACCAGGGGCAGGCCGGGGAGCATCAGGTGCGCGGGCGCGCCGGCGGGGCCGCGTCCTGCGCCGGCGGCGTCGCGAACCGCGCCGCGAATCGCGCCACCTGGCGCGACTGGACCGCTTCCAGGCGCGGGCCGTGCAGCGGGTAGCGCTCCAGCGCGAAGAGGCTCACACCCAGGCAGACAATCGGGACCACGCCCACCAGGATGCGGAAACCCCAGATCGCCGAGGCCGGCTGCTCGATGTAGCCCACGCCTTCAGGCGGCGCGATGTAGCCGCTCAGCGGGAGGATGAAGGTAAACAGGATGCCCTGCACGGCGAAGGCGAGGCGGATGATGGCCCCGTTCACGCCGAAGTACGCCCCCTCGCGGCGCTGCCCGACGTTGAGTTCGTCCTCGTCGATCAGGTCGGCGAGCAGCAGGTTGTGCGTCATCAACAGCGCCGGGAAGCCCAGCGCCATCAACAGGATGCCGAGCATTGCGGTGTGAAAGTCCGACGCCAGGAACATCACGACCAGCCCCGGCGCCAGCAGCAGCGACCCCACCTGCCATGCCCGCCGGCCGCCGATGCGCTGCGTGATGCGCGTCCACACGAAGAGCATCGGGATGGCGAGCACGAACAGCGCCCCCAGCGCGAAGGTCTCCTGCGTCGCGGCGTCCATCGTCATGCCGAGCACGACCGCGCCGTCGGTCAGGTGGATGACGTACTTGGCGTAGAAGGGGAACACCGCCACCAGCAGCAGGAAGATGATCTCTTTGCTCAGGTTGGCGAACATGAACCACAGAAAGGCGCGGTTGGCGAGCGTCACGCGCAGCGACGCGCGCAGGCCGAGGTTCTGTTCCGGGATGTTGGCCGGGTCCTCGCGGCTGCCGAGGAGCGAGACGAGGAACGACCCGACGGTGACGACCGCGATGATCGCGCCCATTCCGACCCAGCCGAAGTTGGCGACCAGCACGGCCGGCAGCGCAATCCCGATGATGAGGCCGATCACCGAGAAGCCCTCGCGCAGTCCGGCGACGAACGCGCGCTCGTATTCGCGCTTGTACATCTCCGGGAAGAGCGCGGTCCAGGCGATGACGATCAGGCTCCAGAGGCCGTCGAAGAGGAAGATGGTGACGAAGAAGTAGACGACCACCAGCGCCGGGTCGATGCCGCCGGGCGGTGCCCACAGCAGCACGAAGAGCACGCCCAGCGGGATCGCGCCGAAGCGGATGTAGGGGATGCGCCGGCCCCAGCGGGTGCGCGTGCGGTCGGAGAGGTCGCCCATCAGCGGGTCGTTGATGGCGTTCCACAGGCCGTAGATGAACCAAACGACGCCCACCGTGGCGGCGCTGATGCCGATCACGTCGATGTAGAAGAACTGGATGCGGTTGGCGAACGCCTGGTATGAGACGGCGGTGCCCAGCGAGCCGGCGGCGTAGGCAACCTTGTGCCAGGTTTTCATGGCGTGGTTTCCTCAGGGGATAGTACCGAGTCGCGATGCCGCAATAATGCCCAAAGTCCCGGCAGATGACAAATGCGCGCTGCCCGCCTCAGCGTCCCGCGCCGGCCCCGGTCAGCCGCTGTGCCACACCAGCACGGGCGCTTGCGGGTTGGTCGCGGCGGTCCAGTTGAAGAGCCACTCCGCGTCGGTGAGCGCGAGGTTCACGCAGCCGTGGCTCTGCGGGAAGCCGAAGCCGTTGTGCCAGAAGACGCCGTGCAGCGCCGAATACCGGTCGAAGTACATGGTCCAGGGGACGTCTTCGATGTAGTAGTAACCCAGGTGGGTCGCGCGCCCGCTCGTCATGTCGTCGAACGCATAGCGCCGCTCGATGGCGAACAGCCCCTGGCTCGTGGGGTAGTTGCTGGTCCCGGTCGAGATCAGCGCCGCGAAGACCATCCGGTCGCCCTCGTAGGCGGTCACCACCTGCTCGTACAGGTCGATGGCGATCCAGTGCTCGCCCGACCCGGCGGGGCGCGGCGCGTGCTTGACGATCCCCACGCGGCGCTGGTGGATCCACCGGTTGGGGCCGATCAGGTACCAGTTCCAGCCGTTGTGCGGCACGGCGGCGAAGATGTTGACGCGCTCGTAGCGGTAGACGAGCTGGTCGCTCTGCGGCGGGCCGCCGGGGAAGGGGCTGGTGTAGGTATCCAGCAGCACCCACGCCATCGGGTAGGGGAGCGCCCCCGGCAGCGCCACCCCGGTCAGCGCGGAGGGCCGGACGCGCGTGACGCGGTCCGCGCGCACCCACTCCCCCCGGTTGATTTTGACCCACCCCTCCGGCGCGTCGTCGGCCTGTTCGAGCGACGCGAACGTGTACCCCTTGCCGATGACGCGGACGACCGAACCGCCCGGCGCGTCGTAGACCGCCGTCCACCCCTAACCTCGACGTACACGCGCGGGTAGAGCGTGCCGACCGCGAGCGGCTGGGCGTTGGGGGACCGGGTAGGCCGCCATCGCGGCGTCGCAGGCGGGGTCGCTGAGGGTGTCGGCGGTGATGCCCGCGCACGAGGCCGCGGGCGATGCCACATTCGCGGGTGCGGGTGCGGCGGCGTGGCCCGGCAGGGGGACGGCCAGCGCCACCGCCAGAGCAAGGATCACGGCGGCGGGACAGCGGCGCATGAGGGGTCTCCTGTGCACTTGCTCGGTCGCGTCAGACCCCATCATATCACAACTTGGCTGGCGGGACGCCAGGTTGCGCGCTAGCTGGCGTCTTCGAAGCGGTGCCCGGCTTCGGCGTCGGGGTTTTCTTGCAGTAGCGCCAGCGCGTGCGGCAGCACGGGCAGGATCACGTCCAGGTTCTCGTGGACGGCCCTGGGGCTGCCCGGCAGGTTGACAATGAGCGTGCGGCCCCGGATGCCGCACACCGCGCGGCTGAGCATGGCGTGTGCCGTCTTCTGGAGGCTGGCGGCGCGCATCGCTTCGGCCAGGCCGGGCGCTTCGCGCTCGATGACGGCGCGTGTGGCCTCCGGCGTCACGTCGCGCGGCGCGAAGCCCGTGCCGCCGGTAGTGAGGATCAGGTCGAGGCGCGCGTCATCCGCCCAGGCCGCCAGTTGATCGCGGATCTGCGCCGCGTCGTCGGGGAGCACCAGGTATGAGGCGACCTCCCAGCCGGTCGCCTCATGGATGATCTGCCTGATGAGTTCGCCGCTCTCGTCAGCGTACACGCCGTGATAGGCGCGCGTGCTGATCGAGAGGATGCCGACCTTCGTCATGTGCCTGAGTCCGCGTGATGCGCGCGGCAGCGCCGCTCAGTCCTCGTCGTCTTCGCCCACCAGCGCCGCCCACGAGCCGTGCACGCCGTCGCTCGTGACGCCGTAGTACACGCGCAGGCCGTCGCTGTCGCGCTGCACCAGGTCGTAGCGGGTCGCGCCGCCGCGCTTGTGCTTCTTCCACAGGCCGATGTCGCCCTGCCACTGCACTTTCGCGGGGTCCACCGGGTTGGATTCCTTCTCGCTGATGGCGTAGTGCCACAGCCGCCGCGCCGAAGCGCGCGTCACGTTCTTGACGATGTTGCCGTTGCGCAGGTCGCGCATGATGTGGTACTTCGCGCCCTGGCGCTCCTCCGTGCCGACGATCTCGACGCCGGTGCGCGGCGGCTCCACGCTGCCCACCCTGACCGGCTCCTGGGCGGGGGGCTGTTCCGCTTCGACCTGGGGCTGCGTGTGCGTCGGGTTGCCCAGCACCAGCCCCACAATCTCGTCGCGCACCGCAAGCGTGGTCTCCGACTCGTCACGGACGTACACCTTGTTGTCGTCGATGACGTAGGGCGGGTCGTCGCCGCGCGGCACCTGGATGCGGATCACCATCTTGCCCTGCGTCTCCATGGTGTCGATCTCCACCGGCAGCGCCGGCGCGATGCGCTTGTCCACCTCGTTGCGCACCGTATCAATCGTGCCCTGGAGGTTGTCGATGCCGACCGGCTTTTCAGCGGGGTTGGCGCTCACGCCCAGGTAGATCGTGCCGCCGTTTGTGTTGGCGAAGGCGCAGATGTCGGCGACCACGTTGTACAGCCGCCCGCCGCGCCGCGTGGCGCTATCGTGGAAGGCCTGCACAATGCTCTCGCCCTCCTCGCGCGCCGACTGCACATGGTCGAACGGGGCATGGGTGGCGCGGTAGGGCCGGGTACGCGCGAAGTCGGTGCCCTGGAACATCTCCAGCAGGGGTGCGAAGCCGCGCTCCGGCAGCAGCACCTCCGTGACGCGGTCGCCCACGCCGAGGTTCTTCTTGGGGTTCTTCGGGTCGGCGTTGATGCGGTGCGCATCCGAACCCTGGACGGAGCGCATCGGGCGCGGGTATTCTGGCTTGGAGCCGTCGAAGAAGCGCATCGTGGTGTTGCGACCACGCCGCTCCAGGTCGGTGACTTCGAGCGCGTGCAGGTTGCGGTCCTGCGTGTAGGCGATGCGCGTCTGCCCGCCGATGTCGCGCCGCCGGTCGGCGACGCCGTGCGTCGAGTTTGCGTGCGCCGCAATGACGATGCCGCCGCTCTCGTTGACGACTTCGTAGCAGGTGAGCACGTCGCTTGACGCGCCCACGTCGGAGTTGCCCTCATCGAGCACGTGCGGCGGCACCCGCAGCGTGAGCAGGATGTGCTCAAGCTCGCGCACCGTAGTCTTCGGAGAGAAGATGCACAGGATGTGGAAGCCGAACGTCGCGGTGAACTCAAAACCGGGCAGCACCAGAATCTTGTCCAGCAGGCGGCGGTATTCCTCAAGGCGGTGTTTCTCGTCCGCCTGGATGCGGCCCAGGCGGTCCAGGTAAGCCAACTGCTCGACCTCGTCCATCATCTCCGCGTAACCGCGCACCGTGTTGTGGTCGGTAAAGGCGATGATGTCCAGGCCGCGCGTCTCCGCTTTGCGCAGGATGTCCAGGTAAGTGACGCCCTCCTCCTGGTAATCGGCGGAGGCAGGGGTATGCAGGTGTAGGTCCATCAAGAACCACTGGCTCTTGGGACGTCTTCCTTTCGTGTTTGACATTGTCTTTTCTTTGTTTCCTAACTTTCTCGTCCAGGAACAGGGGCCTCAGGCCTCCTGTCCGGGTATTTTGTGTTTTATGTGGCGCGTGACGCGCCCAGGGGGCTAACACGCCCGCCGGTCGATGAGCGCGGTAAAGAGCGCCCCCAGCGACCCCGGCTCGAACGGCTTGATGAGAAACTCGTCCGCGCCGGCGGCCTTGCACTCTTCGCTTACGTCGAGGCCGGAGGTCATCACGACGGGCAGGTCGGCGAATTCGGGGTCGGCGCGCAGGGCGACCAGCACCTCCAGACCCTTCACGTCAGCCAGGTGGTAGTCCATCAGCACCAGGTCAGGGGCATCGACACGCGCCCGCTCCATGACCTGGCCGCCGCGCGGGCACAACGCCACCTCGAAGCCGTCCATCTCCAGCAGGGTTTGGAGCAGCTTGACCGTCGTGCGGTCGTCATCGACAATCATCACTTTTGGCAAGGCGTTCATCCCCCTTCTTGCCTGTCGTGCGGCGCGCGGGCTGACTTGCAGCCGCAAAGAGCCGTCGCCCGCGTGCCTAGGAAGCCGATTGCGTCTTCCTCTTCCTGGTCTTGCTGTCGCCGGCCGCGTTGGGGGGTTGCGGGCCGATTGCCGGCCGGCTGGGGCGCTTCGGGCGCCGCTTCGAGCGCCGCATCAAGCGCCGCCTCAAGCGCCTCGTCCACGCGGTCCACCAGCACGAAATGCACCGATGCGCGCACCTCTTCAGGTACGTCGTCCAGGTCTGGTTCGTTGCGCCTCGGCAGGATGATGGTGTCGATGCCCAGGCGGTGCGCGGCGAGCACCTTGTCTTTGACGCCGCCGACCGGCAGCACCAGGCCGCGCAGCGTCAGCTCGCCCGTCATCGCGACGCTATGGCGCACCGGACGCCCCGACAGCAGCGACGCCAGCGCCGTCGCCATCGTCACGCCCGCCGAGGGGCCATCCTTGGGCACCGCGCCCGCCGGCACGTGCAGGTGGATGTCATGCGCCTGGAAGAAATCCTCCGGCAGCCCCAGGTCGCGCGCCTTGGCGCGGATGAAGCTGTAGGCGGCGCGCGCGCTCTCCTGCATCACCTCGCCCAACTGGCCGGTGAGTTCGAAGCCCTTGGCCCCCGGCATCGCCGTCGCCTCGACGAAGATCACATCGCCGCCCGCCGGCGTCCACACCAGGCCCGTCGCCACGCCGGGAAGGTCGGTGCGTTCCTGCAATTCGACCTGGTAGCCGAAGCGCGCCCGCCCCAGGTACGCGCGCACCGCGTCCGCGTCGTCGATCACGACTCCGCCGTCAGCGCCGCCGGCGCTTTCTGCGACGCCTTCCCCGGCGGCGGCCCCATGTTCGGCGACGCGCGTGGCGATCTTGCGGCACACCTGCCCGATCCGCCGCTCCAGCTCGCGCACGCCGGCCTCGCGCGTGTGGTCGCGGATGATGTGCACCAGCGCCCCCTCGCTGAAGCGCACCTCGTCCGGGCGCAGGCCGTTCTCCCTGATCTGGCGCGGGATCAGGTAAAAGCGCGCGATCTGCACCTTCTCGTTCTCGGTGTAGCCGGAGATCGCGATGATCTCCATGCGGTCGCGCAGCGGCCCTGGGATGGGTTCGAGCTGGTTGGCGGTGGTGATGAACATCACCTCCGAGAGGTCGAAGGCCACATCCAGGTAGTGGTCGCGGAACTCGCGGTTCTGCTCCGGGTCGAGCACTTCCAGGAGCGCCGAGGCCGGGTCGCCGCGAAAATCGCGCCCCAGCTTATCGACCTCGTCGAGCATGATGAGCGGGTTCTTCGACTCGACGCGGCGCAGCGTTTGCACGATGCGGCCCGGCATCGCGCCGACATAGGTGCGCCGGAACCCGCGGATCTCGGCCTCGTCGCGCACCCCGCCCAGGCTCAGGCGGTTGAACTTGCGCCCCATCGCGCGGGCGATGGAAATCCCCAGCGAGGTCTTGCCCACGCCCGGCGGCCCGACGAAGCACAGGATCACGCCCTCGCGCTCGCGGCGCACGTGGTCGCGGAACGTCTCGGCGGCGCGTTCGTCGGCGCGCTCGGCGCGGAGCTTGCGCACCGCCAGGTACTCCAGGATGCGCTCCTTCACGTCCTCAAGGCCGTAGTGGTCCTCGTCGAGCACATCGCGCGCGTGCGCCACGTCCAGGTTGTCGCCCGTCTTCACGTCCCACGGCAGGTTGACCAGCCAGTCGAGGTACGTGCGGATCACGCCGTACTCGGCGGCGGCGGTGGGCAGCCGGGAGAGCCGGTCCACCTCGCGCAGCGCCTCGCGGTGCGCCTCCTCCGGCATCCGGGCGGCCTCGATCTTCTTGCGAAAGTCCTCGACCTCGATGACCTGCTCGTCGCCCTCGCCCAGTTCGCGCTGGATGGCCTTCAGTTGCTCGCGCAGGTAGTACTCGCGCTGCACCTTCTCGATCTCAGACTGCGCCTCGGTCTGAATCTTGCGGCCCAGCTCCAGCACTTCAAGCTCTTTGCCCACGAGCACCATGAGCACGCGCATCTTCTCTTCGAGGTTGTCGATCTCCAGCAGCTTCTGGGCCTGGCTCAGCTCAAGGCGCACGTAGGTCGCGACCGAGTAGACCAGTTGGAGCGGGTCCTCCAGGTTCATCGCCGAAGTCACAAGCTCGCTGGGGATGCTGGGCGTGAGATCGGCAAGCTGGGTGAACTGATCAACCAGGTTGCGCATCAGCGCCTCGACTTCGAGGCTGCGTTCGACCTTCTCCGGATGCGCGACGATGCGCGCGCGCAGGTATGGCTCGCTTTGGGTGTACCCTTCGACCCGCATCCGCGCCATGCCCTGCGCCAGCAGCCGGATGGTGCCGTCGGGCGCGCGGAACAGGCGATGCACGGCGGCGATGGTGCCCACAGTGTAGATGTCTTCCGGGCCGGGCGTCTCCTGGTCCGGGTCCTTCGCGGCCACCATGCCGATCATGCGCTCGCCGAGCGCCACCTCGTCCACCAGCTTGATCGAGCGCGGCTGGCCGATGATGAGCGGGATGGTCGTCTCCGGGTAGACGACCAGGCCCCGCAGCGGCAGGATGGGCAGCTCCTCAGGCAAGCCCAGCGAGTCGTCCAGGACCAGGTCCGCTTCCTCTTCGATCTCAGGCAGCGCGGCGCGCGTGGGGGCGTCGTCGTGTTCAGTTTCGTCCGGTGCCATACGGCTCGTTCCAGGGTGCGGGCTGCAGTTCCGTTAACTCATCCACTATTAGTTCGTATACAGTGTACCATAAGTCAACCGATGCGCCAACGCGATTCGGGCGCAGCCGGCGACGGCGCGTTTACTTTACCGCACCTCCCGGCCCCGGTCGATACGCATTCCGGCGACTTCATTGCGCGATTAGAAAATATGTTCTATAATTCACCAATGATGCGCGTTTTCTCTTCCCCGAAAGGCAGGGACAAAATGGCGGAGAAACTCATCGCGTACTGTGGCCTCGTCTGCTCGGAGTGCCCCGCGCTCATCGCCACGCAGAAGGACGACATGGCGGCGCTTGCGCAGTTGGCCGAGACATGGAGCCAGGAGTACGACGTGCCCTTCACCGCCGCCGCCTGCATCTGCGACGGTTGCCCCGGCGATGGGCGCAAGGTTGGGTACTGTGACGAATGCGGAGTGCGCGCCTGCGCAGTCGCGCGCGGTGTGGTGAACTGCGCGCACTGCCACGACTACGGCTGTGAGACCCTGAACGCCTTTCTCGCGAACGCGGAGCAGGCCAGGGCGACGCTGGAGGCGATCCGTCGCGCGTTGCCGTAGCGCCGCGCGGTTCACGCCACGCGATAGACCACGAACGACGGCGCGCCCCACCGGTCCCGCGCCAGGTACACCCGCTCCATGCTGAGGTCCACCTGATCGGCCACCGCCAGCCAGCGCGCGATGGGCGCGCCCGCCGGGGCGGGCAGGTAGCACGGCGCGTGCGTCGCCAGCGCGTCCGGGCGCGGGACCCACGCCAGCGTCACGGAGGTCTCCCCGCCCAGGTAGAAGCCCAGCAACCAGCCGAGCCAGTGGTCGCACACGCGGGTCCCCGGCGCGAGCGTGTTGAGGTATGCGGCGGTGGCCTCGATGCCGTCGTGGTCGCCTTTGTCGCCGCCCACCGCCACGTCGCCGCGCAGCGCTGCCGCCAGCGGCCCTACCGCGCACGCAACGATCAGGACGGTGGCGATCACCCACAGGGCCGCGGCGCGATTGCGGCCCGCCTTCGGCCATGCATTCCCGGCCAGCGCCGCCAGCGGGCGGATCGCCTCGGCGGCCCCGCGCGCTGCCAGCAGCGCCAGAAACGGGAGCAGCGTGTGCACGTAGCGGTCGTAGGTGTTGAACGCGCGCAGCCAGAGCAGGCCCAGGTACGCAAGCGCGAACCCGGCCAGCGCCAGGTCGATCACGGTATCGCGGCGGCGCGGCCACTTCAGCGCGCGTCGCGCCAGCCCCGCGACGGCGGCGGCCAGCAGCGCGAGGCTCAGGAGGTCCGAGCCGGTGAAGGCGCGCAGCCAGCCGGCCCACGCCTCCAGCCGGGGGACGACCTCGCCGGCGCGGATCCAGCGATCCGGGGCGTTGTGTGCGTAGCCCAACGCCCAGAAGCTCTGCTCCGGGCCGCGCGGCGCATCCCAGAGCGCCAGCAGCGCAACGCAGGCCAGCACGGGAAGCGCAAACCGCGCCAACCGGCGCGCCAACCGCCGCGCCAGCCGCCGCCAGCCCTGGCCCGCGTGGCCGATGACGCCCAGCGCCAGCGGCAGCGGCAGGAAGAACAGCGCGCTCTGCTTGGTCGCGAGCGCCAACCCGAACGCGACGCCCGCCCATCCCCACCGGTCGCCGGCGACCGCCCAGCACGCCAGCACGGTCCACAGCGTGACCTGTGGCTCGGCGAAGACCGTCGGCGCGAAGAGCACGTCATACGGCGAGAGCGCGACGAGCAACAGCGCAAGGCCGGCGGCAGCGGCGCGCCTGTCCGACGCAGCGCGGTCCAGCCGGCGCGCGAGCGCCCACAGCGCCGCCAGGCTGAGCGCGCTCGCCAGGACGTTGGGGAGGCGCGCGGCGAACTCGCTCACGCCCAGCAGCGCGAACGACGCCGCCGTGAGATAGACGCCGAGCGGCGGCTTATCGACCGCGTGGGCCAGCAGCAGCGGGTCGCCCTCCAGCGCGACCGCGCGCGCGTGGGTGGCGTACAGCGCCTCGTCCACGTGGAAGCGATACGCCGTCATGGGCGCCGCGCGCAGCGCGAAACCGGCCAGAATCAACAGCGCCGGCACGATCACCGGCGCCAGCCTGCTGCCGCGTCGCGGCCCCATCAATCGACGAACCGGTACTTGATCAGCGTCCACAGCGCCAGCGGCGCGTCCACCCACCGGATCTTCTTCCCCTCGTACCACTCGCGCCCGTTGTACGAGATCGGCACCTCGTAGATGCGATAGCCCCGCTTGAGGACTTTGGCCGTGATCTCCGGCTCGAACTCAAAGCCGTGCGCCCGCAGCGGGATGCTGCGCACCACCTCGGCGCGGAACACCTTGTAGCACGTCTCCATGTCGCTGAGGATGCTGTTGTAGAGCAGGTTGGTGATGAACGTGAGCGTGCGGTTCGCGATCATGTTCCAGAAGAACATGGTCTTGCGCGGGCCGCCCAGAAAGCGCGACCCGTATACCACCTTGCTGATCTCCTCTTCGATGGGACGGAGGAGCGCGGGGGTAGTCGCGCGGGTCGTATTCCAGGTCGGCGTCCTGGATCACGAACACGTCGCCGGTGGCGTTGCGAAAGCCGGTGCGCACCGCCGCGCCCTTCCCTGGTTGTGGTCATGGAAGATGACGCGCAGCCCATCCCCCTGCGGGAGCGCCTGGAGGATCTCGCGCGTGCCGTCGGTCGAGCCGTCATCAACGACCAGGACTTCGCTCGCCAGCCCGACCGCTTTCACCCGCTCGATGATCTTCTCGATGGTCGCGCGCTCGTTGTAGCACGGGATGATGACGCTAACCTTCATCGCTGCTCCTTCCTGACCCTGCTCCAGGGAGCGCCGGCGCACAATGAGTATAACCTCGCCGACTCCGGGCCGGCAAGCCGGCCCAACGCGCGCGGTGCATTCCATCTTGGGGGACGTTTGTGGTCCGCCAATGCCCGGCTTTACGTCATCCCCGGCCCCCTCTCCATGAAATGGGTCAGAGGTGGACAGGTAGGGGCAAGGCATGCTGCCCTACCTAACAAACCTGAATTTGTTGATTTGCCTGCAGTCTCTTTGCCTGTCCCCCCAAGCCATGAAATGGAGAGAGGATGTGGGGTGAGGTCCCGCCCACGCATGGAGTCACTTACCCTCACCGCTGTCGGCGACCGGCGTCGCGATGACCTGCGGCGCGTAGCCCAGGGCCGCCAACAGGTCGAAGCAATCGTCCCACGCCAGATCGTAGCCGGCCACACCCGTCAACCCGATGCGCGCCAGCACAGGCCCAACCGCGTCGGCGTCGGGCGCGAAGACCGCCCCCTCGCGCTTGACCTGGCGCGCCCAACCGACCAGCGCCGCCCGGTCGATCTCGCGGTTGAGGTAGGCGAGCAGCCAGTCGCGCACCATCGCGCGTGTGACCATATTTCGCTCCCGGACTCGTCTGCTATAATTCCAAGCCTGGGACATTTTAGCATCGGGGCGTCAATCGCGCCCGGTGGCGCGCACACCGACAAGGAAAACCGGCCCACTATGACTCTCGCCCACATCGACGCACTCATCATGGACATGGACGGCGTGCTGTGGCGCGGCGACCAGCCGCTGCCCGGCCTCACGCCCCTGTTCGACTACCTTCACGCCCAGCAGATACCCTACGCGCTCGCGACCAACAACAGCAGCAAGACCGTCGCCGAATACGCCGCAAAGCTGGCGCGGTTCGGCCTGGAGGCGCCGCCGGAGCGCATCATCACCTCCGGGGTGGCGACCGCGCGCTACCTCAAGAAGCGCAGCCCCGGCGCGCGTGTGTACGTGGTGGGGATGCCCGGCCTCGTGCAGACAATGGCAGACGTCGGCTTACCATCGCCGACGAAGATGTGGCGTTCGTCGTCGCGGGGATAGACCGCGGCCTGACCTATGCCAAAGTCGCCACGGCCAACCGCCTTATCCGCGAGGGCGCGACCTTCATTGGCACCAATCCGGATCGCACCTTCCCGCTGCCCACCGGCCCCGCCCCCGGCGCGGGGTCCATCCTCGCCGCCATTGCGACCGCCAGCGACCAGGAGCCGACGATCATCGGCAAGCCCTACGCCGCCATGTTCGAGCAGGCGCTCGACGTGGTGCAGACGCCCGCTGCGCGCACCGCCATGGTCGGCGACCGGCTGGAGACGGACATCCTCGGCGGGCAGCGCGCCGGCCTGCGCACGGTCCTGGTGTGCACTGGCATCAACCGCCGCGAGGACCTGGCGGCGTCGCCGGTCCAGCCTGATTTCGTGTTCGACGACCTGCCCGATTTCCTGCACCAATGGCGCGCCGCACGTTCTGGCTGATTCTGCTCGCCGCCCTGGCCGGCCTGACGCCGGCCGGGTGGGCAGGGCGCGCCGCGCCGCCGGGCCGGCTGCCGGCGCCTGCACACAGCCCCGCGCAGTCCGCGCAGCGTCTCAGCACAGGTCGGCGCCTGCGCAGCAGGCGACGCCTAACCCCATCGCGCTGGTTGATCTACAGGTGGCGAGCGCCTATCCCGACTACATCGACTTCGCCATCACGGTCGCCAGCAGTGAGGCCAACATCAGCAACGCGACGATCTACCGGCGTGTCGGCATCGATGGCCCGTTCGAACCGTCCATCGTCACCGTGTTCGAGCGCGCCCGGCGGACCACCATCAGCAGCCGGTTCGTCGTCGGCAACTACCTGTTCCCGCCGTTCACACCGGTCACGTACTACTGGCGCGTCCGCGACCTGCAGAACAACGAACTCACCACCGCGCCGATCACGGTCCTGTTCGAGGACACCTCGCACAACTGGCGGTCTATCGATGACGGCCTTGTGGTCGTCCACTGGTACGATTTCGACGAGGCGTTCGGCCAGAACCTCTCGCGCATCGCCGGCGACGCCTACAAGCGGCTGCTGGCGTTCTTCGGCGTCCGCCCCACGTACAAGCCGCGCGTGGTGCTGCTCAACAGCCAGCACGACTTCGGCCAGTTTCAGAGCTTCGGGGTGGAACTGCCCAACGTCGGCGGGCAGTACATCCCCGGCCTGGGCCTCACGCTCCAGCTCATCGAGCCGGGCTACCCCGACACCTGGCTCCCGAGCGTGGTGCCGCACGAACTCTCGCACCTGGTCTCCGACCTCTACTACACCACCGGCCCCGGCCTGCCGATCTGGTTGGAGGAGGGGCTGGCGACCTACAACGAGGCGATCAACCGCGCCGCCGCCCTGGAACACGTGCGCGAGATGGCGGCGCTGGGCTACCTCATCGCGCTTGCCGACCTGCCCGCGGCCATCCGCAGCGCCAACGTCAACATCGCGATTCTGGCCTACCGCGAGTCCGCCAGCGTGTTCGAGTTCATTGTCGCGCGCTGGGGCGCGGAGAGCCTGCCGGGGTTCCTGGGGCGTTTCGACGAGCCGGGCATGACGTTTGAAGACGCGGTCCGCGTCAGCTTCGACATGGACGTGGGGACCTTCGAGCGGGAGTGGAAAGTCTGGCTCGGCCTGGACCTGCCGACCTTCACGCCCGCGCCGACGCAGACGCCACACGTCACGCGCACGCCCGTGCCGACCGTCACCGTGACGCCGAGCCAGACGCCCGACCTCCCCACCGCGACGTCCGCCGCCGTCGGGACCGCCACGCCCGCTGCCATCGCCAAGCGCGCCGAGCACACCGCCGTCCCCGGCAGCGCGCCGCCTGAGTCAAGTCCTGAGCCGTCCCCTCCGGGGACGCCCGCGCCGTGCCTGGGCGGGATCGCGGTGCTTGCGGCGCTGGGCGCGCTGCCGCTGCGCGCCGCCTATGTGCTAAAATCGAGATCGGCGCGGCGGCATCGTGGAGGGTAGGCTGTGAGGCGCGCCATCGCGGCGCTGGGCGCTGTGCTGCTCGCTGTGAGTGTGGCGGCGGCGGCCTGGGCGCAGCCCGAAGGCGAGAGTGAAATCTTCCCCCTGGGCCACACCGTGGAGAGCGCGCTGGGGCAGGGGATACGCTTCCAGTTCGGGTTCACGCTCGGCCCAGTGGCGGACCCCGCGCAGGTTGCGCGCATCGCGCTGACCTGGGAGGCGGGTGGCCCGGAGACGACCGTCGCCATCGACCTGGCGCGCGACTTCTCCGAGGCGGCGTGGGGCTTCAACGCCGTGTATGACTTCTTCCCGGCGGACCCTGCCGACCTGCCCCCGCCGATGGCGCAGGTCTTCTATCGATGGGAGGTCACGCTGCGCGACGGGACGCGCGCCGCCGCCAACGGCGAGGCGCGCTACGCGGACGACCGCTTCGCGTGGCGCTCCGCCGGGAGCGACTGGCTCACGCTGTACGCCTACTCGCCCACGTTGAACCTCCCCCTGCTCATGCAGCGGCTGGAGCCAGTCTTCGACCTGCTGCGCGAACAGAGGGCGACCGCGCCGGCGTTCCAGGTGGCGCTTTACGAGCCGGGCGACGGCTGGTGCCCGCCCGCGCCCGATCCCACGCCGACGCCCGACCCCACGACGCCCACCGCCACGCCGGAGGCGGCGCGCACGCCGACGCCGGCCCCCCTGCCGGCCTGCGACCCGGACGCGGTCGCGCGCGCCTATGCCGGCGCGGGCTTCATCGCCGTCATCCGGCCAAACGCGAACCTGGTGTGGCTGGTGGACGAACTCGGCTACCGGATGGCGGAGGCCGCCTGGCGCGACGCCTGGGGCGCGGCGACGGTCCCGGCGTGGTTCGCGGCAGGGCTGGCGCAGCTCTACGAAACGTCGCCGCACGCGAGCGCCCTCATCCTGGCGCAGAACGCAGTCCAGACCAACATGGACTACGCCGCCGCTGCGCTGCAGGCCGCGCCCACGCCGCCGGAGGGCCGCGCGCGCGACCCCTGGTACGCGCAGAGCGTGAGCCTGATGCTCTACCTGATCGACCAGTACGGCCCGGACGCCCCGGCGCGCGTCGCGCGGGCGATCCCGATGCACCCCACGTTCGACGAGGCGCTGGCCGCCGCGACCGGGCGCGACACCAGGGCGCACCTTGCGCGGTGGCGGCTGTGGGTCCTCAGCGACGCGGCGGCGGCCATGGGCGCGTGGACGCCGTACAGCCCGCCCACGCCCGCGCTGACGCTGACGCGCACGCCCACGCCCAGCCTCACACCCCGGCCCACCGGGACGCCCACCGCCACGCTCACGGCCACGCGCTTCGGCGTGCTGGCGATGACGCCGATCCCGGTCACGCCGTCGGTCACGCCCACCGCCGGCCCGCCGACGAACACGCCGCGCCCGCCCAACACACCCACGCCGGCCGGCGGCGGGGACAGCGGCGGTGGGGGCGGCGTGTGCCCCGGCGCGGTGGCGCTGTTGCTGCCGGTGGGGGCGCTGGCGCTCCTGCGGCGGAAGTAAGGGCGGCGCAGACCCGGCGCAGCGCGCGCACATCAGGCCCGCCGTTGCGGCGCGCCGGCAACGCAAGGAGAGGCGCATGTTCAGCAGGGCAAAGCGTTTCGTTCGTTCCAGGCTGGCGAACCTGTTCGAGGACACGGTAAACCAGTCGATGCGGAGGGACGCCAAAGCCGCCCCGGAGACCAAGGTCGCCCAGAAGGCCCTTTTCCATTACTACAGCAACCTTCTATCGGGCGGACGGCGCATACCCGCGCTAGACGAGACCGGGTTCCGGGTCTTCTCGCAGTTCGATGAGGATGGCCGGCTGCTCTTCATCTTCGCCGTGCTTGGCGTTCACACCGGTGTCTTTGTGGACATTGGCGCCGCCGATGGCGTCAACAGCAACTGCGCGAACCTGGCCGTCAATTTCGGGTGGGATGGCGTCTTCATCGATGCGGATCTCGCCAACGTCGAGCGGGGGCGGAAGTTCTACGCGACGCACCCCGACACCTGGGCCTACCCGCCCCGGTTCGTCCGCGCCACGGTGACGCGCGAGAACGTCAACGCGCTGTTGGAGGCGGCGGGCGTCGCGGGCGATGTCGATTTCCTGTCCATCGACATTGACGGGAACGACTACTGGATTTGGGACGCAATCCACCGCATCACGCCCAAGGTGGTCATGATCGAAACGCACGTCGAGTTCGGTCTGCGCAGCATCGTTGTGCCCTATGACGCGGACTACGTCCCTCCGGGGAAGCACCCGCACTATCATGGCGCATCGCCGCCCGCCATGGCGAAGCTGGCCGACAGGAAGGGCTACCGTCTGGTCGGCGCGAACCAGTATGGATTCAACACCATCTACGTGCGCCGGGGGCTGGGAGGCGGCGCTGCCCGAAGTCAGCGTGGAGAGCGTCCTCGAACACCCACGAAACCGGGAACGCCAGCGCCTGTTTGAGGCGATCAAAGACTTCGACTATATCGAGGTCTAGCCGGCGAGGGGCTTCGTGGAAGTCGCCCATGTCACGGGGCGACCCGGCAGCGACGCCCTACCCGATCACCTTCTTGAAGCTGATATAGCGCCGCCCCTCTGTGAACCCCACGCGCGCGTAAGCGCTGATCGTCGGCGTGTTGTTGACATCCACGCTCAGCGTCGTGTACTCCAGGCCCAGGTCGCGGAAGCCGCGCATCGCGGCGTGGAGCAGCGCCGCGGCAACGCCACGCCGACGCCAGTCCGGGCGCACGGCGATGAGGCCGATCCGCCCCTCGGTGTGGGGGCTGCGCGCGTTCGCCTCCGGGTTGACGTGCGACAACACCGCGCCCACGCCCTCCGCCGGGTCAACAGCGGCGACGAACGACAGCGGCGCGCAGAAGCTCGCGGCCCCGGTGTAGGTGCGCGCCCAGACCGCCGGTGGGATGGCCTCGCCGGGGCGGTCGGCGAAGCCTGCGGTCATCGCCTGGCGCATCAGGTCGTCGCGCGCCGGCGTCCAGCCCAGGAGCGCGACCCCCGCCGGCAGCGCCGGTTCGGGGAGGGGCGCGCTCAGGTCGCGCTGCATGAAGACCTCCGACCAGCGCGGCGCGTACCCATGCTGCGCGAAACGGGCGACCCGGTCGATCTGGTCCGCGTAGCACCACACGCTCAGCCAGCGGGGCCGGCCGTCGTCCGGCAGCGCGGCGGCCTTCTGGCGGGCGTGCGCTTCCATCCAGGCAAGCAGAAAATCGATCAACGCCGGGCGGTCGTGATCCGGGTCCACCTGATGCCACAGGTCGATGCGGTGCTCGCGCGCCGACGCGCGCGGGTCGAGCGCCCAGCCATACGCGACGAGCCGGCCGGCGGCGTCCCAGGCCGCGATGGAGTCGGCGGCGGGGTCCGCCGGCGCGTCGAAGGCGGCCTCGAAGTCCGCCAGCGGCTCCACCGGGAAGCCGCCCCAGGTGTAGGCGGCGCGTTCGAGCGCGTGCATGGCCGGCGCGTCCGCACGGCGCAGGGGGCGGAAGGTCAGGGCGGGGATTTTGGGTGTCGGGAGCACGTCAACCTCATGCGGCCGGCCTGGGGGTGCAGCCCGTGCGGGTCCAGGCCCCTGTCTCTTTGATACGTTGCCGTGCCGGAGCTTAGCGCCTTTCAGCGCGAGACGCCAGCAAAGGATGCTTGCGTGGCCGCGCTGCACGATGGGCGCGTCACTATTGACGATAATCTTGACCACCATAGCCCTATTATATAGAATACCCCACAGGCGGATGAAGTGGATCATCCCGGCAGACGCGGCAAAGGAGGCGCGCACTTACCATGTTGACCGACCTGGACATCTACCTGTTCGACCTACGCGGCTATCTCCTTCTGGAAAATGCGCTGAGCGCGGACGAGGTGGCGGCGCTCAACGCGGGGATCGACGCCATCCTGCCCCTGAAGCACGGCGAGTGGTACGGCTACGTTCACGGGCATACCTTTGGCGACAGCGAAGGCACGAACCTGCAGCAGGTTTACGAGGCCGGCGCGCCATTTGAGCGCCTTATCGACCACCCCGCGTGGATCGACAAGGTGAAGCACTTCGTCGGCGGCGAGGGGACCTTCGACTACAACCACGGGCCGCTGTTCATCGACGAGAACTTCGCCAACATCCGGGGACCCGGCGAGGCCATCGGCCTCCACTCCGGGGGCCACGAAGGAGTGAAGCGGACCCAGTTCCGGGTTCACAATGGCCGGTTCCATTGCGGCCAGATCAACATCCTGATGGCGCTGACCGACATTGGCCCTGGCGACGGCGCGACGATGGTGATCCCCGGCAGCCACAAGGCCAACTTCGAGCACCCGGACTTCGCCAGGCATCGGATGGGCGGCGAGGTGGCGTCGGTGGACAACGTGGCCGGCGCGATTGAGGTCCACATGCGGGCGGGCGACGCCCTGCTCTTCGTCGATGCCATCTCGCACGGCTCGGCGAAGCGCACCAATCCGGGCGAGCGGCGCATCATCGTATGCCGGTACGGGCCGTCGTGGGGCAACTTCCGCCACGGCTACCAGCCCTCGCCCGAACTCCTGGCCCGCCTGACGCCCGAACGCCGCCAGATCGTGCAGCCGCTGCGGCTGCTGCCGCGCGAACCGCAGAAGGTGCGGGAAGGGGGCAAGGCCGTTACCGCCGGATAAGGGCGTGGCGGGCGTTCCGGGCGGGAGCATCTATTCACGTTGTCCGCTCGGTATCGCACGATTGTGTTTCTTTTCGTAACCTGCCGACTGGGTAGAACAACACATAGCGTGGTCGCTCCTTTCGGTGCTCTTCTGCTGCCAGATGTAGGGGCGACCCGCCGGGTCGCCCCTACCGCCAGATATGGCGGTGGATAGGGGTATAGCGTGCTGTGCCTCTTTTGCCGATTCGGGCGATTGGTGGTATTCGTGGTCTGGAAGCGCCGCCGTCACTCAGGAGCAGAGTCCGATGGGCTTCGCCATTGACCACGTCGTCATCCTCGTGGATCACCTCGCCGCCGCCATGGCCGACTACGCCGCGCTCGGTTTCACCGTTGTGGAGGGCGGCGCGCACGCCACCGGCATGAGCCACAACGCCCTCATCGCGCTGGCCGACGGCAGCTACCTGGAGTTGATCGCGTTCACCGACCCGGCGGCGCGCACATCGCCGAAGCTCTCGGCCATCGACCGCCGCTTTCTGCGCCGGGGCGAGGGCGGCGAGGGGCTGGTGGGTTGGGCGCTGCTCCCGACCGACATCGCCGCCGACCTGGACGCGGCGCGCGGGCGCGGCCTCGCGCTTGCGGGGCCGACCCCCGGCGGGCGGACGCGCCCGGATGGCGCGCAGGTGCGGTGGCAGACCGGCGTGCCGGAGACCCTCGACCTGCCGTTCCTCTGCGCCGACGTGACGCCGCGCAACATCCGCGTGCCCGACGGCCCGGCGCGCGTGCATCGAACGGCGTGACCGGCGTGGCGCGCCTCACCGTGGCGGTGCACGACCTCGACGTGAGCGCGGCGCGCTACCGGGCGCTGCTCGGCGTCGCGCCGGCGGCGGGCGCGGCCGGCCTGAGCTTCCCCCTGGGCGCGGCGTGGGTCGACCTGGCCGGCGCTGACGCGCACGACGCGGCCCTGAGCGGCCACCTCGCGGCGCGCGGCGACGGCCCTTACGCCCTGAGCCTACACACCACAGAAGCCGCGCGCGCGGGCGCGCTCGACCTGGGGCGGACGCACGGCGCACGCCTCGCGCTGGTCGGGGAGTGAGCACTGTCCCGGCGCGCCAAGCTGTGCTAAAATCACCACAACGTATGCCGAATCCTGAACGTCGCCGGGTGGGGCAGGGGCGCGTTCGGCCCCTGTCGCCGGCTTTCACAACTGAGCGGAGGCAGCGGCCCTGGAACCGATAGACTTAGCCCGTTACGTCGTCGCGCTGGTCGAGGACAAGAAGGCGGAGAACATCCTGCTGCTTGACCTGCGCAAGGTGACCATCATCGCAGATTTCTTCATCATTTGCAGCGCACAAAGCGACCGGCAACTCAAGACAATTGTCGAGACGGTGTCGGTGGAGACTAAGAGAGAACACGGCATCCTCCCGCACCACATCGAGGGGGAGGCCGAAAATGGCTGGGTGCTGATTGACTACGGGGTGGTGGTGGTCCACGCCTTCACCCCAGAGACGCGCAGTTACTACGATCTCGAAGGTTTCTGGCGTGAAGCCACCGTGGTCGTGAGCATTCAGTAGAGGCTCAACAATACAGGCAGTGCCCACGCCGCGCCAAGGCAGGGGGCTTAAGCCCCCTGTCCGCACGAGTTCAACGGTTGACCTCAGTAGAAGCCGCCTGGGCCGGCGGCGCTCAGTTTTCCTCGAAAATCCACGCGTCGGTGCAGCGCTCCCACGTGACGAACTCCTCCGGCGCGAAGAACAGGCCAAGCTCGAACGCGGCAGTCTCCGGGCCGTCAGAGCCGTGCACCAGGTTGCGCCCGATGCTGACGCCGAAATCGCCCCGGATGCTGCCCGCGTCGGCATCGAGCGGGTTGGTCTTGCCCATGAGCTTGCGCGCCAGTTGAATCGCATTCAGGCCCTCCCAGGCCATCACCACGACCGGGGCCGAGGTGATGTACTGGATCAGGCCCTCGTAGAAGCGCTTGCCTTCGTGCACGGCGTAATGCCGCGCCGCCAGCGCCGGGGTGATCTGCATGAACTTCATCGCCGCCAGGCGCAGGCCCGACCGCTCGAAGCGCGCGATGATCTCGCCGATAAGGCCGCGCTGCACGCCGTCGGGCTTGATGATGATGAGGGTACGTTCCACGGGACCTCCTTGAACGGTTGGGGAAGATTGGGGCACTCACGCGCGCCCGGATACACAATCATCGGGGCACAGCGCGCGTGGCGACCTGTGCCCCGGATCGGACCTGTGAAAGCTGCGGCTGCGCTTAGAGCTGGTCCAGCGCGCTGCGATAGGTGTCGAGGGCGGCCTGAAGCCGGTTCTGCCGCATGTACACGTCGCCGAGCAGGCGGCGCACCCGCACATGGGCCGGGAGCACCTCCGCGATGGTTTCCAGGTCGCCGGCGACCTCGTCCAGGCGCTGTTCGGCGCGCACCAGGCGCTCGTATGCCTCCAGGCTGCGCTCGAAATCCTGCGCCTCTTTGAGCTGCCGCGCCCTGGCGAACCACTCAGCCACCGTCTCTGCCGAGGCCCGCTCCAACGGCGCGCGCGCGGGCGGCGCGGCGGGCGTGGGGGTTGGCGGCGGCGCAACCCGGACAGCCTCCTCGACCGGCGGGGCCGGCGGCGCTTCTGCGACCAGTTCTTCAACAGCCGGTGGCGCTTCCTCGGCGACCTCCGGAACCGGTTCCTCAACAGGCGCCGGCGCTGCGGGCACGACCTCCGCCTCGGCGGGCGGGGCCGCCAGCGGCGCTTCTTCCTGCTCGCGCAGCCAGGCCGTGATGTCCTCCGCCTCGATGTCGGCCTCGGCGACTTCCTCTTCCATGCCGAGCAGCCAGTCCAGCGACGTGTCCTCGGCGGCCATCGCCGGCTCAAGCGGCGCTTCGGCCTCGACTTCTTCCTGCACCCCGGCCAGCCAGCCCAGAGCCTCGTCCGCAACCGGCTCGAC
Source organism: Anaerolineae bacterium (assembly GCA_027494055.1). Taxonomy (GTDB): domain Bacteria; phylum Chloroflexota; class Anaerolineae; order Aggregatilineales; family JAFGMM01; genus JAOSJO01. The sequence continues at coordinate 540,728 of JAOSJO010000001.1, forward strand.
CTCGGCCAGTTCTTCCTCCACGGCCTCGGCGTAGGCCGCCGCCCAGTCAGGCAGCGCGGTCGGTTCGCCCGCCGGCAGCGCCTCCGCCTCCGGCTCCGGGAGCGGGGCGGCGGCTTCCTCCGGGGGCGCGAACGCCGGCGCTTCCGCCTCGACCTCGTCTGCGAGGCTCTTCAGCCAGGCCGCCGGGAGCGGCGCGGCTTCGCCTTCCGGTTCGGCCTCCGCCTCGGCGGCGGCTTCTTCCGCCAGGCTGCCAAGCCATTCAGGCAGGTCCGCCGGCGCGGGCGGCGAGACGATCTCCTCTGAAAGCGGCGGCGGCTCAGCCGACGGCTTCGCGAAATCGGCCGGCATCTGCTCGGCCAGCCAGTCAGGCAGCTCGCCGGGGACCGCCGGCGGCAGCTCCTCTTCGCCCTCTTCTTCGGCGCTCATGCGGTGCGCGATCAGGCTCTCGGCCTGGCGGTCAAGCCACGCCTGCTGCTGTTCGCGCGTAAGTTGGCCGCTCGCCATGAGCGCTTCGATGTCTTCATCCGACAGGCCCGCCAGCGGGTCGGCCCCGGCCTCGATCTCAGCCTCCGCGCCGACCGGCGGCGACAGCACCGTGTCCTCGTCGAAGGCGGCCATCGCCTGCGAGAGCGTGATGTCCTCCGGCGCGGCCTCTTCCTCCCAATCGACCAGGGACGCGGGCACGGTATCCTGCAGGGCCTCGGCCGCTTCCAGTTCCGCCTCGTCGAACTCCGGCGCGACTGGCGGCATGGCGTCGGTGTCCACCAGGAACTCGGCCATGTCGGCGCCCTGTTCGGCGGCCAGGCTCTCCAGCCAGGCGAGCGCGTCCTCCTCTTCCTGGGGGATGAGCGCTTCCGGCTCGGCTTCGAGCGCTTCCATTTCGGGCGGTTCGGGCGGCCGGCTCGACTCAACCGCGCGCAGCCACGCCGGCATCATGGTCGGCTCCAGCTCGAACTCCGGCGGAACCTCCGGCTCGCCTTCGGCCTCCGCCGCAATCTCCGCCTCAAACCCGGCCTCCGGTTCAGCCTCAAACTCAGCCTCAAGCTCGGCCTCAAACTCAGCCTCAAGCTCAGCGGCAAAATCGGCCGGCAGGGGTTCCGCAGCGGGGAGTTCCTCCTCCCACTCCGGTTCCGGTTCGGGCGGGGGCGCGGCTTCCCCGCGCAGCCTCCGCCTCCTCGGCCACCGGCTCGCGTTCCCGGCCAAACGGGTCGTATGGCGTGTAACCCGGCTCGTCGATCACCGTGTCGGGCGGCGGCGATGGGATGTCGAGGTTGGCGGCGGTCGTGAGTTCGGCGTCGCTCACCCCCTGCCGCCGCGCGAGGCTCTCCAGCCACGCCATCGGGTCGGCGAGGATCTGCGCGTCGAGGCTGGCTTCTGCCATGGCCGGCGCAGCGAATTCGGGTTCGGCGGTGGGTTCAGGCGCTGCCTCGGCGGCCATCTCTGGCGGCGCGGCCGGCTCCGGCTCGACCTCTTCAACCTCGGCGCGCCCACCGGGTTCGAACGGCGTGTAGCCCGGCTCGTCGATGACGGTATCGAACGCCGGTTCCGGGATGTCAAGATCGGCGGCAGTCGTGAGTTCGGCGTCGCTCACCCCCTGCCGCCGCGCGAGGCTCTCCAGCCACGCCATGGGGTCGGCCATCATCTGGTCATCTTCGCCTGCCTCAGCCACGGCCTCCATGGGTGTGGTCGCCTCAGAAGCAACCTCGGTGAGCCATTCCAGGTCGGCCTCATCGACCTCGACGACCTCGCCGGCCTCGGCTTCGGCCTCTGGCTCAGGCTCGGGTTCCGGCTCCGCGCGTGTCTCTGCCGCTGGTTCCCCTGTGCTTGCCGCGTCGAACGGCGTGTAGCCCGGTTCATTGACCACGGTATCCGGGGCATTTCGGGGATGTTGAGGTCGGCGGCAGTGGTCAGCTCGTCCACACGAGCGCCCTGCCGCTTCGCCAGGCTCTCCAGCCAGGCCATGGCCTCTTCAGGACTCATCTCGTCGAAGTTGGGCATTTCCCCGCCTGTGTTGTCAGGGGGCGTCATGAGACCATCCTCCCACAGCAGGCAACACGCCTGTTGGTGTTATGGTTGAGCCGGTTAGCGCACACGCACGCCTCACAATGTCTCAGGTGCATCGCTCGCTTCGGGCGGCGCGTCCAGGCTCTCGTCGTCATGGGCTTTCGGCGCGCGCAGCCACCCGGCGCGGCCACCCGGCGCGGCGCTTCAACCGGCGCGCCCGCGTCAGCAACCGCGGCCTCGCCCTCGCTGGGGGCTTCTGCCTCTTGCGCGCCGGCTGACACGCCGAAGTTTACATCGGTTACTGCCTCCGCACCAGCCTGCGCGGTTGCAGAGCCGTCGGCAGGGGGGCCGTCCAGCCACTCAAATGCAAACCGGGCCTGTGGCGTGCGCGCGGTCGCCGGCGGTTCCGCGACGTGCATCAGCGCTTCGAGCGCCGCCGCGTCGAACGCCGCGACGCCGGGCGCGGGCGGTTCTGGCGCGGCTTCAGGAACCGGCGCTTCCACATCGACAGAACTGACGGATTCGGCGTCCTCCTGCCATGGCGCTTCCGCGACGGCGGCTTCGAGGTCAGCCGGCGGTGCAGCCGGTTCCCGGCCTCTTCCCATTCGCGGTCGGCGACGGCCTCCTCCGCAGCCCGCGCCATCCACGCCGGCCTGAAGGGCAGCGCCTCGTCTTCGCCCGTTTCCTCGGCGGCGCTTTCCGCCGCGCGCATCCAGCGCGGGGTGAGGTCCTCCCAAGGTCGGCCTCAGGCTCAGCCGCCTGGGCCATCCACCTGGGCGTGATCTCAAGCTCCGCTGGCTCAACTTCCGCAGAACCACCCCTCGGCCTCGGCCTCCGCCGACGCGAGCAGGGCATCCAGGAACCCAAGCTCGTCCTCTTGCCCGGTTTCCGCCGCCTCTGCCTCGCCGACCCCCAGCAGTTCGGCCAGGAAGTCAGACGGCGCTTCTTCCGCCTCGGCCTCCGCCGCTTCCTCTGGTGGTGCGGCCTCGTCCGCCTCCCAGCCCTCGCTGACCACGGCGGCGGGCGTCTCCGGTATCGACTCCGGGTCGAAGTCCGGCTCGAACGCCGTCATCCAATCCAGCTCGTCCACTTCGGCGAGCATCCCGGTTGTGGCTACTTCGGGCGCTTCGATGTGCTCTTCGGTCGGCCCGATCCCCGCTTCCACAAGCCAGTCGGTCAGCCCGCTGGCCGGCTCCTCGGCGTCCGCTTCTTCAGCGACCTCCGCGAGCCAATCAATGTCCGCCGCTTCTGCAGGCGCCGCCTCCGCGCTTTCGACCGCCGGCGCGGCTTCGGCCAGCCAGTCCAGGGCTTCGCCCGCCTCCAGTTCGGCTTCCTCTTCAGCTTCTGGCGCAGCCTCCGTGAGCCAGTCCACGCCCGCCGCCTCGGTGGGTTCGGCTTCCATTGCTGGCTCCTGGGGAGCGGCCTCGCTCAGCCAGTCCGGGACCTCGCCCGGCTCGATCTCGGCTTCTGCTTCCGCCTCCGGCGCGGCCTCGGTGAGCCAGTCCATCGCCCTCGCCTCGGTGGGTTCGGCTTCCAGTTCAGCCTCCTGGGGAGTGGCCTCGCTCAGCCAGTCCGGGACCTCGCCCGGCTCGATCTCGGCTTCCTCTGCAGGCTCCAGCGCGGCCTCAGTCAGCCAATCCATACCTGCCGCCTCGGCGGGTTCGGCTGCCGGCTCCTGGGGAGCCGCCTCGCTCAGCCAGTCGGGGACCTCGCCCGGCTCGATCTCGGCCTCCTCAAGTGCCGCTTCCGCCTCCGGCGCGGCCTCCGTGAGCCAGTCCATACCCGCTGGCTCGGCGGGTTCGGCCTCCAGTTCTTTCGGAGCCGCCTCGCTCAGCCAGTCCGGGACCTCGCCCGGCTCGATCTCGACCTCTTCGACGCTCCGGCGCGGCCTCCGTAAGCCAGTCCATGCCCGCCGCTTCGGCGGGTTCGGCCTCCAGTTCTTTCGGAGCCGCCTCACTCAGCCAGTCCGGGACCTCGCCCGGCTCGATCTCGGCTTCTTCACGGGACTCTTCAGACCTCCGGCGCGGCCTCGGTGAGCCAGTCCATGCCCGCCGCTTCGGCGGGTTCGGCCTCCAGTTCTTTCGGAGCCGCCTCGCTCAGCCAGTCCGGGACCTCGCCCGGCTCGATCTCGACCTCTTCGACGTCCGGCGCGGCCTCAGTCAGCCAGTCCATGCCCGCTGCCTCGGCGGGTTCGGCCTCCAGTTCTTTCGGAGCGGCCTCGCTCAGCCAGTCGGGGATTTCGCCGCGTGCGATTTCCGCTTCAGGTTCGCTCTCCGCGCCCGCTTCGGACGCCGCGCGGGGCGCGCTGAGATCGGCCATCCACTCCAGGCCTGGCTCCGTCGGCTCCTCTGCCATGGACGGCAGGCCGGCCGTCCAGCGCGGCGGCGCATCGGGCTGCTCGCCGGCCTCGTCGGGTGGACGCGACAGGCTCGCCGTCCAGCGGGGCGCGCCGGTTTCGGTTCCGGCGCCTTCCTCACCTTCCGGCGCGTGCAGGCTCGCCGTCCAGCGCGGCGCGCCCTCGTCGGTCACGTCGCCTGCTCCCTCTGGCTGCGCCTCTGCGCTGGCCGCCCAGGGGAGCGCGTCCGCTTCCGCGCCCGGTTCGGCCGCTTCATCGACCACCTCGCCGGCTGACTCGGTCAGATCGGCAAGCCAGTCCGAGTCAAGCGCTTCCTCAGGCGCCGCCTCTTCCGGCGTCTCGGCCATGCCGGCGAGCCAGCCCATCTCAGCCTCCGGCAGGCCTTCCGCCTCCGGCGCGCCCGCCGGTTCAGCGGCGCTGAGCCAGTCGGGGATGCCCTCAGCAGCCGGTGCGGCAGGTTCCGCCTCGGCGCTCATGTCCTCCATCATGCTGGCGAGCCAGTCATCCTCGCTGATTGCTGCCTCGCCGTCGCCGGCCTCCTCCAGCCAGCCGCCGGCAAACTCGTCCGCCGGTTCGACCTCCGGGGCCGCTTCGGGCGCGGCCTTCATCTCGCCGGTGCCGGAAGTCGCCGCCGGTCAGCCAGTCGGGCGCTTCGGCCTCGAACGTGTCCTCCAGCGCGGCGCGCCCTTCCTCCGGGGGCGGCCTCCTCGCCGGCGGCGGTCAGCTCGCGGAACCAGTCCGGCGGCTCCTCCTCCATCTCGCCAAACTCATCGGTCAGGCCGGTCGGGACGCGGCCCGGCGTCTCTTCGGCGGGGCTTTCGAAGAAGTCGCCCTCGGCAGTCGCGAAGTCCTGCATCCAGTCGAGGTCGGTGGCGTCTGTTTCTGGCAGACGGCGCTCGATCTCGCCGTCGTCTGTGGGTTCCGACATCCAGTCCGCCGCAAACGGCGCGGGACCCTGGTCAGGCCGCGCCTCACCGCCGAGGTCATCCACCCAATCGGGAAGGACTTCTTCAGCCTCGCGCCCAAGATCGGCCATGTCAAAAATCGAGCGCTTCCGCGACCGACATGGTGGAGCCGGCGCTCGTCCCCAGGTCGTGCGCCCAATCGGGGACGTCCTCCTGTACATCGGCGAAGGCCTCGCCGACGGCGGCCACCCAGTCTGGCGCGCCGGCCGCCAGCGATGCCGCAGCGCCGGACCATTCCAGTTCGGGCACGGTCACGGCGGCGTCGGTGACCGGGATGCCGGGCTTGACGATCTCACGCACCAGGTAGGGGTCAAGCGTCTCCACGCGCGTGAGGAAAAAGACCGCCTCCTGCCCGCGCCCATAGCTCAGCCAGAGTTCGCCGAGCACGCGGTGCGCCACCAGGCAGTTGGGCAACTTCTCCAGTACCTTCACCGCCAGCTCGCCGGCCTCTTTGCGTTTGCCCGCCTGCCACAGGCTCTCCACCAGCATCACCTGCAGGTCCATGCGGTCCGGGTGGTCGGCCAGGGTCCTGCGCAACTCCGCGATGGCCTGGGCGTACATACCGCCGCGCATGTACTGCGACGCGAGCGCGCCGGCCGTCAACTGGATCGCCGGCGGCTCGAAGCCGTCGCGCTGGCGATAGAGGCGGCGCAGCTCCTCTTGCAGGGCCTGGTTGTTCGGCTCCTGCTCGAAGGCGCGTTCCATGTGCCAGATCGCCTCGTTGAGCTGGTTCTGTTCCTCGTAGACGATGCTCATGCCGGCGTGGGAGATGAAGTCGCGCGGCTCGGCGCTCAGCACGCGCTGGAAGACGTCGGCGGCGTCCTGATGGCGGTTCTTCTCCAGGAGCGCCTTGCCCAGGATGCGGTAGGTGTCGAGGTGTTTGGGGAACGTCTTCAGGACGTGCTTGCAGCGTCCGATGACTTCTTCGTGGGCTTCATTCTCCAGCAGCGCGTCCAGTTCATGGAGGAAAGTTTTTAGCGCGATTTCGGCCATAGGAATGGCTCACTAACCGTCGATTCCGACGTTACGTTAACCTGACTAAGGGCATTATGCAATAGGTGGCGACGAAATGCAAGCGTGGATTGAGAGAAAAGTGTGTAAGCGTTGTCTAAACTAACTTGTGTAGCTTTCTTACATCGTCCACGACCTTCTCGATTGACGGCTCCAGCCAATCCGACGCGCCGAGCGGGTCCGCGATCTCGTCCCTGCCGAGCAGCGTGTAACACACGTTGAGCACCCCGTTGCCAAGCGCGTCATGATTGTAGCCACCTTCCAGGGCGAAGACAATCCGCCCGGCGCACAGCTCGCCCGCCATCGCCACCAGTTCACGTGTCAGGTGGGCGTAGCCGTGCAGTGAGAGCTGCATGTTCGCCAGCGGGTCGGCCCAGTGCGCGTCGAACCCTGCCGAGACCATGATAAGGTCAGGCGCGAAGCGCCGCGCCGCCGGCCACACGACGTCCGCATAAACCTGCGCGTAGCCCGCGTCGCCCACGCCCGCGCGCAGCGGAATGTTGATCGTCGCGCCCTCGCCCGCGCCGATGCCGGTTTCGTGGAGCGCGCCGGTGCCGGGGTAGAAGGGGTACTGGTGCGTCGAGATGAAGAGCACGTCCGGGTCGTCGTAGAAAGCGTCCTGCGTGCCGTTGCCGTGGTGCACGTCGTAATCCACGATGAGCACGCGCGCCATGCCGAGGGCGCGCTGCGCGTACCGCGCGCCGATGGCGACGTTGTTGAGCAGGCAGAAGCCCATCGCCTGGCGCGGCGTGGCGTGGTGACCCGGCGGCCTGACCAGCGCCAGCGCATTCTGCGCCGCGCCGCGCGCCACCGCATCCACCGCGCGCAACACGCCCCCGCCGAGAGCCGCGCCACCGCGCAGGAGTCGGGCAGGGCGTAGGTGTCGTGGTCGAGCATGACCGGGTGGTCCCAGCGCGTCGCCAGCAGGTCCAGGTACCGGCGCTGATGCACCGCCTCGATCTGGCTCTGGTTGGCCTCGGCGGGTTCGAGCGCGGTCAGGTCGGCGAGCACGCCCGCCGCCTCCAGCCGCGCCCAGATCGCGTACAGGCGGTCGGCGTTTTCCACGTGGCCGTCCAGCGTGTGCGCGGTGTAGCGCTTGTGTGTGACGTAAGCCGTCGTCATCGTGCGTCCCCCCTCGGCTATTGCGCGCTATAGCGGCGCTATCGCCGCGCGGCGCGCCACGCCGCCAGCGCCAGCAACCCGCGCAGCGCGCCATAGCGTAGCACACCTGCAAGCGGAATCAAAAGCAGGCACGCGCCCGGCGACACGTTGTAGAGCAGCGCGCCGCCCGGCCCCCACACCGCCAACCCCCACAGCGCCATCAGGTCGCTGGTCCACAATTGGAGCGGGCTGCCGGAGCCGGGCGCAAGCCCTGCCGCCGCGCCGATCAGGGCCGCCGCGAGCGCAAGCTGCGCGGCCAGGCCGGCCACGCTCGCAACCAGGGCCAGCCGGGCGGCCTCGCCGCGCGTGCGCGCGAAGGCGCTCGCCGCCATGCCGAGCGCGCCATCGGTCGCCAGGTCCAGCAGCGGCTCCCCCAGCAGGTACGCCATGCTGAGAGCCAGCGCCACGATCACCAGCCAGGGATTGTAGCGCGCGCTGGCGTCGAGCGCCGCGTCAAACCAGAGCGTCGTCGCCGCGATGAGCAGCATCCCCAGCGCGACGAAGAAGCGGAGCAGCATGTACTGGCCGAGGAAACGCCGGTGCCGCGCGAGCACGGCGGCGTGCTTGGCGCGGACCAGCTCGGCAGTGGACCAGGGCAGCGCGCGCAGCAGGTCCCACGTGCCGGCCTCGACCTCACCTGCGATCATCGGGCTGGCGGAGAGCGCCAACTGCACGCGCCACGCCCAGCCGAACACCGGCAGAGAGACAATCGCCAGCGCCGTGACGCTCAGCGGGCCGAGGAGCAGCACGAGCGCCACGCTGACGAGGAGCAGGATGTAGCCGCGCCACTGCGGCTCCTGCCACTCCCAGCGGCGCGCGCGCCGTACCTCGCGCTGGAAGACGGCGTCAACCGGGCGCGCTTCCCGGCGCAGCAGCCGGTCAAGGGTGGTCATCGCGCATCCCTCTCGCCGCAACGAAGCGGGCGAATGCTCAAATGGTTTCGGCGCGCCACACGGTAATCGCCATCAGGAGGCGAAGCCAGACCACCCGGAAAACAAGCGTCACGAGGATCAGCACAATGGCCGCCTCAGCGGGGAACCCAAGCGCCAGCGTGTACGCCGGCCCCAAAAGCATCAGCGTTGGCACGTTGGAGGCCTGGTTGGCGGGCAGGAGGTTGTTGGTCACGGGGAGGACGACCAGCAGAGCCAGCACCTGGAACGACCACAGGATCACGCGCATCAGCACGCCGTTGATCACGGCGGTGAGCTGTGTCTTGCTGAGCGTGGCGGCGAAGATGCCCACCGCGCCGTCCACTGCCGTGTCGATGAGCGGCTCGGCGAGGAAGTAGAACCCGGCGAGCAGGTAGGCCAGCCAGTCGAGCACGCCGAAGCGCACCGACGAGCGGCCCGGAAACCACGTCATGATGATGACCATCATCGCCAGGATGCCCACGACCGCCAGCCGCATACTGGTCACGTAGGCCCAGATCTGCGCGACGCGGTAGGTGCCGGCTGCGTGCAGCGCCTCCAGGATCTCGCGCGTGCTGAAGGGCGTGCTGCGCAGCGTGAGCCAGGTGCGCCCCTCGATCTCGCGCGCAACCGTTGGCGCGGCGGAAAGAACCGTCGGCACGCGCCACAGCCAGGGGATGAACGGCGCAAGCAGGAAGAGCGGCGCGAGCAGGCAGCCGATGCCGCTGGCCCAGTCGCCCACGAAGCGGAAGAACGTCCGCGCGCCCCGGCTGTCGAACGGCGTGCCTTTAAAGGAAATGCGCGGGACCGCGCGCACGACTTCCTGGCGAAAGATCGGGTTGCGCCCGTCCAGCCAGTGCCGCAGCATGACGAAGACCGGGTCGTCATACCGGTAGATCAACGCCCGCAGGTTAAGCCGGGGTAGCCGGTTGCGCTCTTCTCGGTCCGCTGTGGTCATCGTGCGCATGGGCCTGCACCGCTACGAAACTTGACATTTCTCATTATACCGCTTCTTCTATTGTACAGGATGTGTCCGTTTCCCCACCATAGCGTGATACAGTTCGGGGGTGTTGACCGCCCGTCGCTTTCGTCTCGCCTGGATAAATAGGAAATTTAACCACGAATAACACGAATAATAATACTATTTATACAAAATCCCCGTCACTTTGTCGCGTTCCTCTGAATATAGCGACCTGCTTTGCGGCTTGCTGAAAGCACGAAAAGGTTGGGGGCATCTTTCGCGCCTTTCGTGTCTTCGTGTTTCCGGTCTGCGCTGCCTCCCCGGACAATGTCATGCAATGCTGCCCGCCGGGCCATTTGCCCCCCGGTCCGGTGTCAGACTACAATCCTGGCGGGAGGCAACCCCTGAAGATGCAGACTGCCGTCCAGGACTCCGCCGCGCGACAGGAAGACAACCCCGCTGTGGCCGCCCCGACGCCAGCGGCGCGCCGATCGGCGCGCCGCGTGTGGCTGCGCCTTCTCGCTGTGCTGCTGGTGGCAGCGGCATTGCGGCTGGCGCTGCTGGCGACGGACGCCTTCACCTTCAACGCCGACGAGGCCGTTGTGGCGCTGATGGCGCGCCACATCCACCAGGGCCAGGAGTTCCCGGTGTTCTTCTACGGCCAGGCGTACATGGGCAGCCTGGACGCCATCCTCATCAGCGTGGGCTATGCGGTGCTGGGCGAGTCGGTGCTGACCGTGCGCCTGGTGCAGTCGATCCTGTACCTCGGCGTCGTCGCGACCACCTTCTGGCTCGGCTGGCGGCTGACGCGCCGCGCGTGGGCGGCGACGGCGGCGGGGTTGCTGGTCGCCGTCCCGCCGGTGGTGATGACGCTCTACACCACCGCCACACTCGGCGGCTACAACGAAGTGCTCCTCCTCGGCAACCTGCTGCTGATCTACGGGTACGACGTGACCCACGGCAGGGAGCGGTCCGCCTGGCGGTGGGCGCTCATCGGCGCGCTGGCCGGGCTGGGCTGGTGGACCAACGGCCTGATCGTGGCGTACTTCCTCCCGGTGGGGTTGATGCTGCTGCGCCACCTCGCCCCCAGGCGCGCGCCGTACTATGGGCTGGCGTTCCTCTGCTTCATGATCTTCAGCGCGCCGTGGTGGCAGTACAACTTCACGCACAACAACGCGGCGCTTGAGGTGTTCCTGTCGGGTCGGCGCGCGGACGGCACCGGCTTCGATGTTGCGCCGGCGAGCGACCGCCTGATCGGGCTGCTCTTCCTCGGCCTGCCGGCGGCGATTGGGCTGCGCTTCCCGTGGAGCGGCGACTACTTCGCCTTCCCGGTGGCCGTGCTCGTGCCGGTTGCCTACGTGGCCGTGCTCGCGTATGCGGTCCGCCACAATGCGCCCCGGATGCGCGCGGGCGCGCGCGCCTATCTCACCATCATGATCGTCGGGTTCTGCGTCATCTTCGTCGCCTCCACCTTCGGCACCGACCCAACGGGCCGTTACTTTCTGCCCATCGTCCCGCCGCTGGCGGTGCTCGTCGCGGGCGCGCTGGACCACATGCGCGGGCAGTCACCGGCGCGCGCTGATGCGCTTGCCGCCGGGTTGCTCGCGTTCGCGCTGCTCGGCAATGCGGTCGCCGCGGTGCGCCAGCCGCCCGGCATCACCACGCAGTTCGACCTCATCAGCCACATCCCGCACGACCACGACGACGAACTCATGGCCTTCCTGCACGAGCGCAACCTCACGCGGGGCTACGCGAGCTACTGGGTCGCGTTTCGGCTCGCGTTCCTCTCGCAGGAGACGATCATCCTCCGGTCCGCGCTGCCCTACAAGGCCGACCTGACCTACAACCCCGCCGACGACCGTTACCCCCCGTACCGGGACGCGGTCAACGGGGCCGAGACGGTGGTCTACATCACCGCCAACAACCCCATCCTGGACGACGTTATCCGGCAGCGCATGGCCGACCACGGCGTCACGTTCGAGGAGCGCGCGATTGGTCCCTACCGGGTGTTCCACGACCTGTCGCGGCGCATCTCGCCGCACGAGCTTGGCCTCGACCACATCCAGGCAGACTCGGTGCAACTGCGCGCGCCCAGTCCGGGCCGGATGGCCGCACCCGCGCCGGCGTAGGGGACAGGGGGGCAGTTCGTCCCTTCCCGCTGAATCAGCGTTATCCGCGTTACCTGTAGTTCAATCCTTCTCTGCCCGCGCCGCCCGCTGGATCAACTGGTATAATGAGGCGGCGCACAACAGGAGGCAGGGCATCACCCCATGAGCCAGGAACCTTCCGCCCGCACCACGACCAAAAGCGGCATCATCTACCAGCGCACGCAGCAGGGCTGGTTCGAGACCGTGGGCGTCTGGTCGGTGCTGTTCGTCGCCGTGTTTATTCTGTTGACCTTCGCGCTCCCCCCGAACCGCCTTACCTCGATGTCGCCGTCATCGGGTTCCTGTTGGCCGTCGTCGGGTGGCGGTTGCTGCTCGGCACCCGGCAGATGCTGACTGCCATCGGCGAGAACCACTTGCAGTACATCGGCCAGGGGCGGGCGTGGTACTTCTACTTCAAGGACCTTTCCGCCGTGGACCTGGAGTCGCGGGCGGCGATGTTCTCGATCTCGGCGCTGTTCGGGCGGCGGAGCGCGGTGCGCCTCCCGCGCCGCGTGGCGTTCTACATGACCAACGGCAACCGCGTGCACATCCGCCTGACGTTTTTCGACGGGCCGACGCTGCTTATGGACCTGGACGCGCGCCTGCCGAAACGGGTCACGCGCAGCGAGCGCTTCACGAAGACGTTGCAGGCGCTCAGGGCGGAGGCGCCGCCGGAGGCGACTTCAGGGAGGTAACCCGACGACAGAAGTTGTCGGCTAATCGCAGAAGAAGGTCTGCATAATAGCGTGGTCTAGACACAGGACACGGGATCACATGCTACCTGTAAGGGCGACCCGCCGGGTCGCCCTCATCTGGCAGCAGAAGAGCACCGAAAGGGCGACCACGCTATTATGTTGTGCTACCATTGCAGAAAGCGGCGGGCAAGAATACGAATTAGCCGGCGACTCCAGTCGCGGAAACCAAAAGGTGAACTGACACGACCGCAACGCCCCCGGCGGGCGCTATGTGCGCCGGGCTGCGTTTATGTATAATCGCTGCGCCTCAGCAGGTATCGCGTCGGCTGGTGCAGGAGGTTTAGAGATGGAAGTCCTGGGCATCGACATCGGCGGCACCGGGATCAAAGGCGCGCCCGTGGATACGGCGACCGGCGCGTTGCTCGCGCCCCGGTACCGCATCCCCACGCCCCAGCCGTCCAAACCGAGAGCCGTCGCCGAGGTCGTGGCCCAGGTCGCGCAGTTCTTCGACTGGCAAGGCCCCATCGGCTGCGGGTTCCCGGCGGTGGTGCGCGGCGGCGTCACGTTTACGGCGGCCAACGTGCACAAGCGCTGGATCGGCACCCACGCCGCTGACCTCTTCTCCGAGGCGACCGGCTGCCCGGTGCGTGTGGTCAACGACGCCGACGCCGCCGGCCTTGCCGAGATGGCGTTCGGGGTGGGCAAGGGGCGCATGGGCGTGGTGATGATTGTGACCATCGGCACCGGGTTGGGCACATCGCTGTTCACCGACGGCCACCTGCTGCCCAACGCGGAGCTGGGCCACATCATCGTCGCCGGCGGCGACGCCGAGCTGTGGGCCTCCGACGCGGCGCGCAAGCGCGGGAAGCTCTCGTGGACGAAATGGAGCCGCCGCCTCGACGACTACCTGCGCCGCCTGGAAGAGCTGATCTGGCCGGACCTCTTCATCATCGGCGGCGGCGTGAGCAAGAAGCACGAGGTGTTCCTGCCCAACCTCACGGTACAGGCCGAGGTCATCCCCGCGCAGTTGCTCAACGAAGCCGGCATTGTCGGCGCCGCCATTGCTGGCGCGGTGCACCAACCTGGCAGCGCCGAAATCGACGCCTGACGCCTTGTGCTGCGCCGCATTCCCCATGCCACGGCAGGCAGCACGCTGTGGATTGTTGTCTGTCCCTTCCGCGATGCAACCAAGTAAACTCTTTCATGGATATGCGTAATAGGCACTGACTAGGGAGTGTCAAGAATTGTGGCGGATGGTTTATTTATTCACAATCTTTTAGTATAATTTGAGTCAACCACGCCTTTAGACGACCCCGGCCCCCGACCTTGCCGTGTTGTGCAGGAAGTCGCCCATGCGTGACGAAGCAAAAACCAAGGCCGAACTGATCGCGGAGTTGGCCGAACTGCGCGCCAGGCTTGCCGCGCTGAATAGGGCACGCAGTGCGCAGGAACGCGCTGGGTCCGGGGTGGACATACCCGGCGACCTGTTCCGGGCGGCCTTTCACCTGCATCCCGACCCAGCGCTGCTCTGGGAGCGCCTCCCTGATGGGCGCATCGTGCTGTGCCAGTACAACCGCGCCGCGCTGGAACGCTCCAGGGGGAAGCTGGCCGAGTTCCAGGGCGCCACGCTGGACGACTTCTTTGCGCACGACCACATCACCGCCGGGCGGATCCGGCGCACGTTCGCGACCGGTGAGAGCGAGCGGGCGGAAGTTAATTACACGTTGCGCACAACGGAAGAGAACACCTGGCTTCTCGCCAGCTATGTCAGGCTCTCCGACCGGTATGTGTTCAACAGCATCGAGGACATCACCGAGCGCGTCCGCGTGGAGGCTGCGCTCCGCGAAAGCGAGGCGCGGCTGCGCTCAATCACCGAGAACACCGAGGACATGATTTTCCTCTACGACACCGAAGGGCGCGTCCAGTATTACAACGCCCCGGCTCAATATGGCGTCTCAGCCGATGAAGTCCTGGGGAGGACCGTCGCCGACTTCTTCGACCCGCAGACCGCGGAGCGGTTGCGCGATCAGATCGAGCAGGTCGCCGCCACCGGTCGCAGCCTCTCGGTCGAGAGTTATATCGCGTGGCGCGGGCAGCCCCTGGTGTTCCTCGATCAACTCTTCCCCCTCACCGACGCCGACGGCAACGTCACCAGCGTGGCGAAGATCAGCCGCAACATCACCGACCGTAAGTACATGGAGGAAGCCCTCCAGGAGCGCAACCGCGACCTGAACCTGCTCAACCGCGCGGGGCAGGCGCTCACCTCCACGCTGGACGTGGACAAGGTGCGTTGAGCGGGTGCTGGAAACCATCACCGAAGTCGTTGGCGCGGAAGGCGGTTCGGTCTGGCTGTGGGACAGAGCCGCCCAGGGTGGCTGGTGTGTCGGGCCGCCTATCACGTGGGGGTGCAACAGTCGCTGGTTGGGTTGGCGCTGGCCCCCGGCCAGGGCATCGCCGGTTGGGCGGCCCAGCAGCGGAAGAGCACGCTGGTCGATCAGGTGCGCGAGGACCCGCGATTCGCCGCCAACATCGACGCCCAGACCGGCTACCAGACCGAGGCGCTGCTGGTCGTGCCGCTGGTCGCGCGCGACGCGGTGCTGGGTGTGCTGGAAGCGGTTAACGGCGACTTCAACGCCGACCACCTCGCCGTGATCGAAACCCTCGCCGCCTCGGCGGCCATCGCCATCCAGAACGCCCAGCTCGTCGATGAACTGCGCCGCCGCAACCGCGACCTGGAATCGAGCAACGAAGAGCTGGACGCCTACGCCCACACCGTCGCCCACGACCTGCGCAACCCGCTGGGCATTATCCTCGGCCACGCGCAGGTGGCCGCCGAGATTCTTGCGGCGGACTGCCAGTGCGCGGACACAGAGGCGGGCGAGAGCCTCAACGCCTCAATCAGGGCCATCGTGCGCCACAGTGTGCGCATGAGCAACATCATCAACGAGTTGCTGCTGTTGGCGAGCGTGCGCAGGATGGACGAGGTCGAGATCATGCCCCTCGACACGTCAAGCATTGTGCTCGATGCGCAGGAACGGCTCGCGCTCCTCATCGAAGAGCGCCAGGCGCAGGTCATCATGCCCGACGCCTGGCCGGTGGCGGAAGGGCATGGTCCGTGGGTCGAGGAAGTGTGGTCCAACTACCTCGGCAATGCGATCCACTACGGCGGAACCGATACGGTCCCGCCGCGCGTCGAGGTTGGGGCCGACGTCCAGCCTGACGGGATGGTGCGCTTCTGGGTGCGCGACAACGGTCCCGGCCTTACCCCGGAGGAGCAGCAACGGCTGTTCACGCCCTTCACGCGGCTGGAACAGGCGCGGGCGCGCGGGCACGGCCTGGGTCTGTCCATTGTCCGCCGCATCGTCGAGAAGCTCGGCGGGCAGGTGGGCGTGGAAAGCGCGTTCGGCAAGGGGAGCACGTTCTACTTCACCCTCCCTGCCTTTGTCGATGAGGCCCGTAAACCGTGATACGTTCTGGCGTATCAGCGCGGCAAACGTTAACATTGACGCGCAAGGAACCGCCTGAGCGGCTCAGGCCTATCGACACAGGGACGCAGCTTGAAACGCACCGACAAACCCCGGGCGGCGCTAGCCCAGGAACTCGACGCCGCGCGCCAACGGATCGCCGAACTTGAGGGCATCCTGGCGCGCGACACGCCTTCTTTGGAAGTGCACGCGCGCACCTTCGCGCAACTGCTCCAACTGAGCCAGACGCTCAATTCCAGTGAGGATATCGACTCGTTCCTGAACCAGGCTGTGCGCTCGGCGGTCTTTCTGGTCGCGGCGGCGGACAGCGGTTCGATACAACTGCTCGACGCGGACGGCGAGACGGTGCGCACGGTCGCGGGCACCGCGATGGGCAGCGGGGGCCAGGGCGCGACCGTCTTCAAGCCCGGCGTGGGCGTGGCCGGCGCGGCGATTGCGGCGCGGCGCGTCGTCAACGTGGCCGATGTGACGGAAGACCCCCGCTTCATCCACGCGGGGATGCCGCGCCGCGTGCGGTCGCTGGTGGTCGCCCCGCTGATCTATGACGACCGGGTGCTGGGGGCGCTCTCGCTCAGCAGCGCCCAGGCCGCCGCGTTCACCTCCACCGACGAAGCGCTCGCCGAGCTGATCGCCGACGAGGTCGTGATTGCGCTGGAGAACGCCCGCCTGATCGCCCGCCTGCGCGACGCCGAGGAACGGTTGCGCAAGCTCAACGCCGCGCTGGAGCGCAGCGCAGCCGAGCGCGCCACCGCCTTCGAACGCGAGCGCGCACTGTCGCTGCACATCCTCGACGCGCTGGGCGAGGGGGTGTACTACACCGACGCCGCCGGCAAAATCCTGTACGTCAACCCCGCCCTCTGCGCCCTCATCGGCTACGAGGCGGACGAGCTGGTCGGCCAGCACACGTCCTCGTTCCGCAGCCTGGCGGTCAGCGAGGCGCAATTCCACGAATTGCGCAATCAGGTCTTGGAGGAGACCGAGCGCGCGGGCACGGTGCGCGGCGAAGTCGTGGTGCGGCGCAAGGATGGCGCCGAGTTCGACGCCGAGTACACAATCTCGAAACTCGGTGAGGGCCTGGAGGGCCGGTACGTCGTCGTGATGCGCGACGTCAGCCAGGTAAAGGCGCTCCAGGCGCAGAAAGACCGCTTCATTGCCCACGTGTCGCACGAGTTGCGCACGCCGCTCTCCAACATCATCACGCGCCTTTACCTGACGCGCCGGCAACCTGAACAGCAAGACACACACCTGGACGCGGCGGAAGAAGCGGCCCGCCGGATGCGCCGCCTCATCGAAGACATCCTCGACGTCGCGCGCCTGGAGCATGGCAGCATGACGCTGCAGCGCGAGCGCGTTGTCGTCCAGGACCTCATTGACGATGTGTTCAAGGCGGAGAGGCCGCACGCGGCCTCCAAAGCCATTGCCTTCACGTGCGAAGCGCCGGAGGAACCGCTCTTCATCTATGCCGACCCCGCGCGCATGACC
Organism: Anaerolineae bacterium; assembly: GCA_027494055.1. Taxonomy (GTDB): domain Bacteria; phylum Chloroflexota; class Anaerolineae; order Aggregatilineales; family JAFGMM01; genus JAOSJO01. The sequence goes on from JAOSJO010000001.1 coordinate 557,903, forward strand.
CAGGTTATCAGCAATCTGGTCGTCAACGCGATCAACTACACGCCCAGCGGCGGCGCGGTAACCGTTCAGGCGCACGCGGACGGCGCCTTTACCGTGATCGACGTGCGCGATACCGGCCCAGGCATCCCGGCAGACATGCTGCCGCAGCTCTTCACGCCGTTCTTTCGGGCAGGGCAGGAAGAGAAGGGCGGAACTGGCCTGGGCCTGACCATCGCCAGGGAGATCGTCGAGGCGCACGGCGGGACGATCAGTGTCGAGAGCGAGGTGGGGCGCGGCAGCGCGTTCACCGTCCGGCTGGCGCTGATGGGGCGCGCGCCCTAGCCCGCCGCGCTCACTGGCCAAGCACGGCGCGATAGACCCTCAGCACGACCTCGGCGGTGCGCCGCCACGTGAACGACCGCGCGCGCGCCAGCCCCTCGCGCGCCAGCGAAGCGCGCAGTTCGGAGTCAACCACGACCCGGCGCAGCCCATCCGCGATGTGCGCCGCGTCGTCGGGGTTGACGAGCACGCCGGCCGGCCCCACCACCTCCGGCAGCGAAGCGCGGTTGGACGCCACCACCGGCGCGCCGCACGCCATCGCCTCCAGGGCCGGCAGGCCGAACCCCTCATAGAACGAGGGCATGACCAGCGCCGTCGCGCCGCTGTAGAGCGCCGGCAGGTCCGCGCCCGGCGCGTCTTCCAGCCAGCGCACGTGCGCCGTGAGGTCGAGCGCGCGCACCAGGTCGAACACGTCGGCGTACAGCCAGCCGCGCCGCCCCACGAGCGCCAGCGACGGCGCGTCGGGGAGGTCGTCGCGCAGCAGCCGGTAGGCGCGCAGCAGGCCGGGCAGGTTCTTGCGCGGCTCGAACGTGCCCACGAACAGCAGGTACCCGGCGGGGAGGCCGTACCGGGCGCGCACCGCTTCCACGACCGCCGCCGGCTGCGGCGCGAACGCGGGGTCCACGCCGAGCATGTGCACCGTCACCTTCTGCGGCGGCGCGCCGAGCAGGTCCACCAGGTCGGCCTTCGTCGCCTCCGAGTCAGCGAGGATGTGGTCCGCCTGGCGCACGGCGCGCGCGATCTGGCCGTTGTAGTAGGCGCGCGCCTCGGCGGTGAGGAACTGCGGGTAGTGCAGGAAGTTCAGGTCGTGCACGGTGATGACGTAGCGGCGCGCGCCCCAGTGCGGCGGGATGAAGTCCGGGCTGTGGAGCAGGTCCACGCGGCGCGGGAGCAGCTCCGCGCCGAGCGCATACGCCTCAAGCCGGTGGTGGGCGGGGGTCCACAGCGACGCGCGCGCCGCGTTGGGCGCGGGCGGCGGCGCGGCGCGCGCCTCTGCGTGCTTGCGGCTGTGCAGCAGCAGGTAGCGGTTGTCGGGGTCCAGCGCCGGGAGCGCCTGCGCGATCTGCGCGCCGTACCGGGCGATGCCGCCCTGTCGGTAGTACGTCAGCCGGAGGTCAATGGCGATGCGCACGGCGCAGACCCCTCCCCCAGGCGCGCTCCCTGGCGCGGAACTTGCACGAAAAAAGCCGGCGCAGAGTATAGCAGATACCGCCCACGCGGCGGAATTGCGCCGGTTGCGCAAATTGCCCGTAAAGGACGTTTGTGCTACACTGCAACTTACCCGACCCCCCTGGCTGAAGTTGAATACGTGCCGGCCTGGTCCCAAGCCGGCGGGAGGAACATGCCATGAACAGCAAGGGGTTTGCCCTGGTCCTCGCCCTCGCCGTGATGTTGGCCGCGCTGTCGCTGGCGCCCAACGACGCGGTTGTCGCGCAGAGCGCCGACATCTGGCGGGCGGAGTACTTCGGCAACACCGGCCTCTCCGGTACGCCGGTGTGCGTCGGTGAGTTTAATTATGTCAACATTGCCATCAACTGGGGCCTGAACGGCCCGCCCGACTGCTCCGCCGTGAGCAAGGGCAACTACTCCGTGCGCTGGACGCGCTGGTTCTCGTTCGACGAGGGGAGTATAGCTTCTGGGCGAACACGAACGGCGGCGTCCGCGTCATGGTAGACGGCGCGCCCATCATCGACCAGTGGTTCCCGCACCAACCCGGCTGGCTCACGGAGCTGCGCCCGGTTTCCGCCGACCGCTGGCACTTGGTCACGGTGGAGTACTTCTCCGCCGACGGCCCGGATCAGATCGAGGTGTTCTGGAAGTTCGAGAGCGGCAGCCGCGCGCCCGGCCCGGAGCGGCGCGGCGAGGCAGGGCCGGGGTCGCCTGGCGCGCAGCCCGGCCAGGGCGCTGCGCCCAGCGGCGCGTGGTTGAGCCAATTCTGGAACAACATCTACCTGCGCGGCAACCCGGTGCTTGAGCGCACCGACGCCGAGATCAACTTCGACTGGGGCTTCGGCCGGCCCGCGCCGGAGGTGTTCCGCGCCTACTTCTCGGCGCGCTTCACCCAGACGGTCTACTTCGACGCCGGCGAGTGGGAGTTCACGGTGCGCACCGATGACGGCGCGCGGCTCTACATCGACGACCAACTGGTGCTCGATAAGTGGTACCCGCAGTGGGCGCACACGTACAAAGTGCGGCGCACGCTGACGGCCGGCAACCACACGCTGCGCCTGGAGTACTTCGAGCAGGAAGAGGTCGCGCTCATCAAGCTCTCGTGGCAGCAGATCGGCCTGCCGACGCCCGTGCCCGGCGCGGAGATCACGTTCACCGCCAACCCGCCGCAGGTCGCGCCGGGGCAGTGCACCAACCTCTCCTGGAACGTCCAGAACGCGCAGTCGGTGTACTACGAGAACCAGCCGGTGCAGGCGACGGGCACGCGCACCGAGTGCCTGACCGCCACGCGCATCTTCACGCTCCGCGTGGTGCGGCTTGACGGCTCGGAGGAGACGCGCACCGCCACCGTCGCTGTGACCGGCGTGCAGCCGCCCGTCGCGACCGGCGACGTGCAGATCACGCTCACGTGGAACAACACGGCCAACCTCGACCTGCACATCGTTGACCCCGTCGGCAACGAGATCTACTCGACCAAGCCGATTGCGCCCAACGGTGGACGCCTGGAGCGCGACGCCAACAACCCGTGCACCGTCGCCACCAGCAACCCCATCGAGAACATCTACTGGCCCATCGGCACCGCGCCCTCCGGCCAGTACGGCGTGAGCGTGCACTACTTCAGCCCCTGCTTTGGCGAGGGGCCGACCACGTACACGATCACGGTGCGCAACAACAACCAGGTCGTGACCACACAGACCGGCGTCATCAACGTGGGGCAGTTCATCGACGTGCTGACGTTCGTGCGCTAACGGACGCCGGCCTCCTGACCATCAAAGGCCTGCCGCGGGGTTGAAAAGCCTGCGGAAACAAGCGGTCTTTTCCGTTTGAAGCCAGAACTGCGTTGGGACGTTCTGATCCCCGCGACTGTTGGATATTCATGATTTGATCCAACAATCCACGTTTGGAGACGTGGTGCGGCAGATCCCGGTATCGCCCAACATCTGCAGCTTGACGGGGTCGACCCGACGAACGTCGGTGCGGGTTGCGCCGGAGGGGGGTGCGCGAAGGTTCTCGATCAGTTCGAAGGACCAGCGCAGTGGAGAAATGCGCACGCGGGGGGTGGCACCACTCCAGGAAGGCGCGCGACCGGGCGCGCTGCGCGTCGGGCGAAAGGGTTCGAAAACGAGCGGTTGGCGGGGGTTGCGAGCCAGACCTCCCTTCACAGGCGTCAGCCTGCGGCATCGACGCGGGCGCAGCGCCAAATCGTCCCCCTCCTCGGACGACACCTGGCGCGGCGCGCAGTCTGTGGCGCAGTCCGCGTCGATCACGAAGATGTTGCCGAAGCGGTTGACCGCCGTGCCCACGCCGCCGCCGGCCCGCGCCGGCAGCGCGACGTAGGCGATCATCGACCCGTCGGGCGACCACGCCGGTGCGTAGTCGAGCGTATCCGGCGACGTGAGCGCGCGCGCGTTCACCGCGCCGAGGCCGCTGGCGAACTCGGCGATGAAGAGGTTCGGGCTGTCGTCGTGCGCGTCGAGCCAGCCGTCGCCGCTGGTGTCCGTCAGCGCGCTGTAGGCGAGCCGCCGCCCGTCGGGTGCCCAGGCCGGGTCGCTGGCGTGCACCTCCGGGCCGGTGAGCGGGATCGGCGCGCCGGGGACGTCCACGCCTTTGACGAAAATCTGCGCGTGGTCGTAGAGGTAATCGATGAAGCCGTCGCCGTCGGTGTCGGTGATGGCGGTGTACGCCAGCCACGCGCCGTTGGGCGACCAGGCAAGGCCCGCCTTGGGGCTGTTGGCGGGGACCAGTTCGAGCAGCGTGCCGCTGCTCACCTCGGCGAGGTAGATCGCGGCGGCGTCCTGCAGGCGGCTGAGGACGCCGTCCGGGTGGGTATCGACCAGAGCCAGGAAGGCGATGTACCGCCCGTCGGGGGACCACACCGGGTCGAGGTACAGGCCCGCGCCGCCGGCGAGCCGCTCCCGGCTGGCCGCGCAGCCGGCTTCGGACGCGGCGCAGCCGGCATCGACGATCTCGATGGCCGCCGACGCGCCGTCGTTCGCGGCAAAGGCGATCCGCGCGCCGTCGGGCGACCACGTGGGGAAGCGGTCGTTTGCGCCGGCGTCGGTGAGCTGCGCGCGCGTGACCGCGCAGTCTTCGAGCGCCGCCAGGCAGTCGAAGTCAAAGACGAAGATGCTGGCGTTGTCGTCGCGCGTCACGGCGCGGTCGCCGTCGGTGTCGGTGAAGTAGGCGTGGAAGGCCAGCCGCGAGCCGGCGGGCGACCAGGCGAGCGCCATCACGTCGGAGTCGGGGCCGGTGAGCGCGAACGGCGCTTCGCCCTCGCGGGCGAGGTAAAGCACGCCGGCGTCGTCCACATCGACGATGTTGTCGCGCGTGGTGTCGGTCACGCGCGCAATGTAGGCGAGGAGGGGGTGGGGCGCGCCGCGCTCCTGGGCGGGCGCAGTGGGAGCCGGCGGGACCGCGAGCAACAGAAACGCCAGCAGGGCCGCGATGAGGGTACGTTGTGTCGTCATGCGCCCATTTTACTTCGGTCCGAGGCAAAGGCGGTATCCGCGCGGCAGTCGCGTTCAGGCCGGCCCGCGCAGGCGCGGGAACCCAATCACTCGCTGCGCGTGCCCGGCGTGATGTAGGTCATGCGCCTGAATGGCTTCACCTGCGTGGCGACATCATCCTTGAGGATGTTGCCGGAGATGTGCATGAGCGTGTCGCCGTAGTCGGCGTCGATGCCCATGCTCGCGAGGCACGGGTAGTGGTGGTGCAGCAGGCCCGCCTGCTGTGCGGCGTCGTCCGCCGAGACGCCCACCAGCCGCGCAGCGACGTAGCGCGCGCAGCCGCACGCCGCGTCGCGCTCGACCTCGGCGGCGGTGACGGCGCGCGTCTGCGGGTCCACCACCAGGCGCAGCTTCGGCTGCCCAAAGTGGCGCGCGAACGCGGCAATGCGCGGGTCATCGTAGGGCTGGCGCGTGCGCCGCGCGACGCCGTAGTCGGTCTCGGTGAGGGTGCAGAACGGCTTCGGGGTGACGCACGCCACGCCGATCTTCGCGAGCCAGCCGCGCAACTGCCGCGCCAGGCCGCGCGGCAGCCAGGTCTCGTTGTCCACCGGCGCGATCACGGCCGTCGCGCCCGTCATGCGCGCAATGTCGGGGACCAGTTCGGCCACGCCGGCGAGTTCGTGCAGCGCCAGGATAAGGTCGGCGGGCGGGAGTTCGTCGGGGAGGTGGTCTTCGGGATAGTCGATCATGAGCGGCAGCGCCGCCGGCGCGCGCCATACCTCGGTCGTCCAGTCGTCGGGGCCATGCGCGCGGATGTTGTCCACGTGCCGCGGTCCGTACTCGCCCGAAATGATTGCCAGGATGCGCATTGTGTGTCTGCCTTATCCTCGTCGCACAGAACGATGACGGCGCGCCGGCGGCGCGTCTGCCGCCGAAGCCCTCAGGGCGCGCCCACCTATCATAAGTGCGAACCGCCCTGCCGACAAGGGCGCGTGTGGGTCAGGCCGGTCGGAGGGGGTACGATCCGGACACCCAGCCCCGGACACACCTGTCTGGACTCCAGGGGAAGCGCCGGGTCTGTTCACCGTTTGGTTCGCGCGACTGACGGATTTTGGCAAATCTCCCTGGTAATCCCTTCGCAAAGTCACGGCATGGCTATGCGCCTATCATGAACCTTGAGATGGTAGGGAGCGTAGGGGCGAACCGCCGGTTCGCCCCTACGGCCAGGTTGGGCGGTGGATAGGACTGGCGCGCTGTGCCGCTACGGGCGGTCAAGAGAGCATGGCCTGTGTAATTCTTCAATGTCCTTCAGCCGGCGGGCTGCGCAAAACGCAACGCCACTCGTTTGGAACCCGTGAGGGGCGGCCAGGGGGCCGCATCAGTGAGGATGGCTGCTCGCGGGCCGGCGCGCCGGGTGCGGCCAGGGAGGCGGGGTTGTTCGGGTTCGCGGCCGGCGATCAGCGCCTCATAGACACCGAGCAGCTCCTCGTTGATCACGTCCCAGGTCAGGCGCTGCGCGGCCTCGCGCCCATGCGCGCCCATGCGGTGGCGCAGGTCGGGCGTTTCGGCCAGGAGGCGCACCCGCGCCGCCATCGCGTCCACGTCGCCCACAGGCACCATGAAGCCGCTGCGCTCCTCCTCCAGCACGTCATCGACGCCGCCGACCAGGGTCGAGATCACCGGGAGGCCCGCCGCCATCGCCTCCGGCACCACCATGCCGAACGTCTCCGTCTCCGAGGGGAAGGTGAAGATGTCCGCCGAGGCGTAGGCGTCCGCGAGCGGCTGTCCGGTCAGGTACCCCAGAAAGGTCGCGGGCGTCCCCGCGAAGTACGCCCGCAGCGCGGGCAGGTGCGGCCCATCGCCCACCACGGCGAGGTGCGTGTTGGGCACGCCTGTAATCACTTCGCGCAGCATCTCGATGCGCTTCTCCGGCGCGGCCCGGCCCACAAAGAGCAGGATCACGCGCTCCGGGTGGCCGTCGGTGAGCTGCGCGCGCATGGCCTCGCTGCGCACGCCCGACCCGAAGAATTCCGGGTCCACGCCGCGCCGCCACAGGCCCACGTTGTGGATGTGCAGATCGTGCAGGTAGCGCTGCATCCGGCGCGAGGTCGCCAGCGTGTAGTCGCACTGGTTGTAGGTCCAGCGCGTGTAGGCGGCGATGAACGGGGCCATGATTCCCATCCGGTAGAAGCGCGCCATGCGCACCACGTCGGTGTGAAACGAGGCCAGCAGCGGCACGCCGAGCTTGCGCGCAAACCGGATGCCCGGCATCCCGGTCACGCTGGGGTGGATCAGGTGCACCAGCGTGGGCTTGAACGCGCGCATCGCGGCCAGCGTCCCCCGCCCAGGGAGGGTGATGTGCAGCTCCGGGTAGAAGGGCACGGGCATACCGGGCACGCCGTGCACGATGGTGTCGGCATACCGGGTCACGCCGCGTTCGGCGGTCACCAGCATGGAGGGGATGCCCTGCTTCTGGAGGTAGTCCAGCAGCAGGCACAGCACCGTTACAATGCCGTCAATCTTGGGAAGGAAAGTCTCGGTGAAGTAAACGACGCGCATCGGCCACGTTCCGTTAGTCGCTGGCAGTCCCTGGCGGCGGCGTTCAGGCCGGCTCCACCGCCAGCAACCGCTCGATCTGGCGGCGGCGCACCATCTGCCCCTCCGGACCGTACAGCAGCAGGTAGCGGCGGTCGGGCCGGAACACCTCGCGCGCGACCTCGGTCACCTGCTCGGCGGTGACGGCCCTGACCTTGCGCGCGAGTTCCAGCGGCGGGTCGAACGCGCGCCCCAGCAGCGCCCCAAGCCCGTAGATGCGCGCCAGGGTTTCGGGGTTGTCGAGCTGAAATTCGATCTGGCAGCGCATCAGCTCGATTGCGCGCTCCAGCCGGTCGGCCTCGATTGGCGCGTCGGTGAGCCGGCGCACCACGTCGAAGACCAGCGCCATCGCATCCATGAGGTTCTCGACCGGCAGCTCGCACTGGATGTTAAAGAGGCCGTACTCGCCATTGAGCAGCGTATCCGACTCGATGTAGTAGGCAAGGCCCGCCTCCTCGCGCACCTTCTCGAAGAGCAGCGAGCGCGTGCCCCAGCCGAGCATCGTGTTCAATACATATAACACCGTCCGGCGCGGATCGGTGTCGGTGTACGCGCGGTGCGCCAGCCAGAAGCTGGCCTGCGTCCCGCCGGCGGGGCGCGAGTTCCACTGCGGGCCGGGCTGCGCCGGGCCGAGCGCGACCAGCTCCGGCGCCGGGTCGCCTGCCTTCTGCCCCAGCGTCGCGTCGATCAGGCGGAACGTCGCCTCCACGTCGAAACAGCCCACCACGCAGAGCACCATGTTGCCCGGCACATAGAACCGCCGGTAGTGGGCCAGCAGGCGCTCGCGATTGAAGGCCTCCGCCGTCTCCAGGCTGCCGGGCACGTTGAATTCCCCGGAGCGGCCCGGCCACATCATCTCCAGCATCAGCTCCAGCGCCGACTCGCCGCTGATACCCGCCATCTCGTTGAGGATGGTGTTGCGCTCGGCGGCGATGGCGTCCGGGTCGAGCAGCGGGCGCGTGAGGATGTCGGCCATCACGTGCAGGCCGTCGGCGACGTGATCCCGGTGCAGCCGCATCCAGTAGATGGTGTGGTCAAACGTCGAGGCGCCGTTGAGCATCCCGCCCATGCGCTCCACCGCGCCGAAGAGTTCGCTCATCGAGGGGTAGGTCTCGGTGCCGGAGAGCATCATGTGTTCCAGGAAGTGCGAGATGCCCTTGTCGTCTTCGTGCTCGTGCCGCGCGCCCACGCCCACGAAAGCGGAAATCACCAGGCTGCGCAGGTGCGGCGCGCGCAGACCCACCACGCGCAGGCCGTTGCTCAGGGTGGCCTGGTGCAGCGTGTAGGGGACTTCGCCGCTGGATGCGTTATTCGTCATTGCCGCCGATAAGCTCCCGGTAGGCGGGCAGGTCGCGGAGCGGGGCGAAATCCGGCTCGGCGGCGACGCGCCGCAGCCACAGGGAGGCCCCTTCGAGCTTGCTGATCGCCTCCAGGGCGGAGACCGCGCGCGCGGTCTCGCCGGTCTTGAGCGAGGCGCGGGCCAGGCCGTACTGGATCTCGGCGTTGTCCGGTTCCATGACGGCGGCCTCTTCGTAGGCCTCCAGCGCGCCGGCGAAGTCGAGCGCCTCGGCGGCCTGGCGCGCGACTGCCGCCGACTCGGCGGCCCCCTGATGCAGCAGCCGCTCGACGCGACGCTTGCGCACGTAGCGCGTCTGCGGCGCAAGCACGGCCAGGTAGCGGCGCGCCGGCGCGAAGACATCGCGCATCACCGCCTGCACCTCCTCCGCCGTGATCGCGCGCACGCGCGCGATTTCGTCCTGAAGGGTGCCTGCGCGGTCGGGGTGGAGCAGCGCCCGCGTGCCCACCCACGCCGAGAGTGCCGCCGGGTTATCCTGGGTGAACTCCATGCGGCAGCGGGCGAGCGTGCGCACGCGCGCGATGTCGGCCTCGTTGATGCCGTGCTGGATGCACCGGTCGAGCCAGGCGATGATCGCGCCGAGCGCGCGGGTGAGGTTTTCGTCGCTCGTGCGCGCGTAGATGTCAAACAGGCTGAAGTCGTGGGTGAAGGTCAGCTCCGAGTCAAGGCGAAACAGCCGCGCGCCCATGCCCTGCCAGCCCGATTCAAACAGCGCGCTGACGAAGCTCAGCGGCAACGCGCCGGCGTCCTCAAAGCGCATCCCCCAGTGGCGCAGCAGCAGCATCGCCTGCGGGCTGCTGGTCGGGCGCAGCACCCACCGGGGGCCGGGCGTGAACGTGGCCGCCGGCGTCTCGGTGGGCGGGTTCTCGGTATGCAGGGCGTCGGCTTGCAGCGCGCCGAAGTGCGTTTCAATGGCGCGGACCGCCTCCGCCTCATCGAAGCGGCCGGCGACGACCAGCACCATGTTGCTCGGCGCGTAGAACCGCGCGAAGTGCGCGCGCACCGCCGCCTCGTCGAAAGCCTCGACGCACTCCAGTTCGCCCGGCACGATCATCTGGCGCGGCAGGTCGGGCGACATCAACTCCAGCGCGAGGCTGTGCAGGTTGTCGAGCGTGAGCTGTTCCAGGTCGCGCAGCACGATCTGGCGGACGCGCTCCAGGGCCTCCGGCGCGAAGCGCGGGCGGCCCATCACGTCGGCGAGCAGGCGCGCCCCTTCTTCGAGGAAATCGGCGTGCATCCGCAGCCAGAAGACGGCGTGATCCTGGTAGACGACCTGGTCAAGCTCGCCCGCGACGCCTTGCACGGCCTGGTTGAGCGCCTGTTGCGTCGGGTGCGCCGCGCTGCCCTCGTAGATGCACTGCGCGACAAAGTAAGCGATGCCGCGCTCGTCGTCGGTCTCGTAGCGCGGCCCGGTTTTGACGAACAGGCTCAGCAAGGCGCTGTGGAGGTACGGCATCGGCACGAAAATCACGTGCAGGCCGTTTTGCAGCGCCAATCGGCGATAACCCTCAGCCGCCATCACCCTCGCCTCAACAATGAACCTCGGATCGGGGGAATTGTATATCTGACATTAAGAAACTGCAACACACGTGTGTCCGTTTGCCGGCGTGTTATTGTTCCCCTTTGGTTCCCGTGACTGAAGTCGCGGGCTAATTCGTGTTCTTCGCCGCTGTATTCTGCGATTAGCCGACGATTCTAGTCTTCAGGTTACGAAAAATGCACTATAGCGTGATGCCGCGCGGTCAACGCGAATAGATACGCCGGCGTCGCAGGTGTCAGATCAGCGCGTGTGGGGTGCCCCCAGAGGCGGCGCGTCCTACGGGGTTCCGCGCGCGGCGGCCCGCTCGACGATGCGGTCCAGTTCGGCCAGCGTGTCGTCGGGCAGCGGCTCCGGCGCGTGTTCCGCAAGGAACTTGCGCACGTGCGCGTTCGCCCGCTCGCGCAGCGTGGCGCCGCCGGCGGCCTCCCAGTTGTCGGGGTGCTGACGGTCGAACAACTGCGGGTACCAGTCCTCGCGGTAGTGCGCGCTTGTGTGCGGTATCCCGAGGAACTGGCCGTCGGGGCCGATCTCGTCGATCAGGTCCAGCGCCAGCGTCTCGTCGCTGACCTCGACGCCCTGAGCAAAGCGCTTGATCCAGCCGATCAGCTCGTTGCAGATCACCGTCTGCTCGTGGGAGGCGGTCCGGCCCGACGCCAGGTACCCCACGTCGTGGATCAGGTGCGCGCCGCTCAGCGTCTCGGTGAGCAGCGAGAGCGCCGCTTCGGCGGCGGCTTGTTCGTCCGGCAGCTTGGCGTCGCTCGCGCCGCCGAGGCCGAACATCGGCAGGCCGTAGAAGTGCGCCATCTCCATGAAGTTGACGCGGTTCTCCGGCGCGGCGTAGACGCCCACCAGGGAGCGCATATCGACCATGTCGTTGGTGCCGCCGCTGATGATGATCGGCGCGCCCTCGCGCTTGAGCTGCGCCAGCACCACACCCACCAGCTCGCCCGCGTTGGCGAGCGCCAGCGCGCCGGCCAGGGTCACGGGGCCGTTGAGGCCGCGCAGCACCACCGGGACATACGTAAACGGCAGGCCCTTCTCGGCCAGGAACATGAGCTTCTGCAGCGAGTCCTGGTTGTGGCGCAGCGGCCCGGTGACGTTGATGTAGCACGCGGTGATCGGGTTCTGGCGCAGCGCCGCCTCGCCGCCCACGACCGCCGCCGCCATCTCGACCACGTCTACTGTGCCGGGGAAGTCAGGGGTGACGAAGATGCTCGGTTTCGGGCTGTTGGCGAGCATCGTGCGCATCTGGTGCTGCGCCAGCAGGCGTTGCTCGACATCCCACGCCATGCAGAACGACATGATGAAGTCGATGTGCGGCAGCGCGTCGCAGAGGCGCACGCCGCTTTCCACGTCGGCCAGCGTGGCGGGGCGCTGCGTGCCCGTGTCGAGGTCGATCACGTTCGGGCAGTCCGAGCCAGGGCCGTAAAAGACGTTGTGCCCCTCCAGCGGCATGACGCGGCGGCCATGCCGGTCACACAGGGTGATCCGCTTCGGCGCGCGGTCCAGCGCCCACTCCACCAGGTGGGCGGGGACGCGCACCCGGTTCCCGTCGGTCACGGGGACGCCGGCGCGCTCCAGGAGCGCCAGCGCGTCGGCGTCGAACAGGCGCACGCCGGTTCGCTCCAGAATCTCAAGACTCGCCTGGTGAATGCGCCGCAGTTGGTCGTCGGCAAGCTTGCGGAAGAACGGCGCTTCGAAGGCCAGTTGGTGTGTCCGTAGCATCAGGTTTTACCTCGCTGATGGGCTTTCGGTCGCTGTCGGCTCACCTGTCGCCCGCGCGCTGTGCCTATAGTATGGACCGGACACGCGGTTAACAGATGTTCGGGGACATGGGTAACGCTCTTTGGGAAAGAGTCGGTACGGATGCGAACCGCGCAGGAGCGCGCCGCGCCGGAACCATTGTATCAGCGGACGGAGGAACATGAAAGCACGAAAACGCGCCGTCAGGAAAGGGTTGGGCGTGTTTTTCGCGTCCTTCGTGGCTTCGTGTTTGGACCCCGCGCGGCTTTCCGGACACTATAGGTCGATCTTGCGCGTCCATAGCATCGAAAAAATCCCGGATAGGGCAGCGCGCACCGGGATGCGTAACACGAAAGCACGAAATTCACGAAAGGGTGTTGGGCGTATTCTTCGCGTTTTCGCGTCCTTCGTGACTTCGTGTTTCAACCCCGCGCGGCTCCCCGGCCTCTGTCGTTCCATGTGGCGCACTTTTCTTGACAACGGGCGGCTCCTGCGGATAATTACCCATCGTACAACCGAATCAAACGCCAAGATAAAGGCTGTGACGGAGAAAAGTAGGCGGGACTGTCCCCCGCCAGGGAGACCGGAGCCGCAGACTGGAAGCCCGGTCCGGGTGATCCCCGCCGAAGTTCGCTCCTGAGCCGACGGGTGAACGCCAGCGGTCGCGCCGCGACCGCGATGCAACTAGTCCGTTCCGGAAGCCCACCGTTAGCCGGGCAGTCAATCGCAGCGCGTCTTTGACGCTGCCGTTGGCAAAGAGTGGGTCGGCGGCTGGCAGCCAGCGCTGACCAAACAGGGTGGTACCACGGGAATGATGCTCCCGTCCCTGACCGGGACGGGAGTTTATTTATTGAGAGGGGATGGCACATGCTGGACGAACTTGAAGCGCTCAACGAACAGGCCGCCGCCGATCTGGAACAGGCCGCCAGCGTGGAGGCGCTGCGCACGTGGGAGCTGGCCTACATCGGGCGCAACGGCAAGGTGACGCACTTGCTGCGCCGTGTCGGTGAGCTGCCCAGGAGACGCGCCCCGCCTTCGGCCGGCGCGCCAACGAGATCAAGCGCGCGCTGGAGGACGCCTATGCCGCACGCGCCGAGGCCGTGCGCGCCGCAGAGCTGGCGCAGGCGCTGGAGAGCGCGGCAATTGACGTGAGCCTGCCAGGTCGCCCGGTGGTCACGGGCGGGCTGCACCCGGCCACGCAGATGCTGCGGCAGTTCTACAAGATTTGGGCAGATATGGGCTTCCAGGTCTACCGCAGCCGCGACGTGGAGGACGACGCGCACAACTTCGAGTTGCTCAACTTCCCGCTGCACCACCCCGCGCGCGACATGCAGGACACGTTCTTCTCGACCGAGAAAGACATCATCCTGCGCACGCACACCTCGCCGGGGCAGATTCGCGCGATGCGCGAGTACTACCCGGAGCCGATCCGCGTGATCCTGCCGGGGATGTGCTACCGCCACGAGCAGATCACCGCGCGCTCGGAGATCCAGTTCCACCAGGTGGAGGGGCTGGCCGTGGGGCGCAACATCCGCATGACGGACCTGAAGGGCACCATTGCGGAGTTCGCGCGCCGGATGTACGGCGCGGATCGCGAAGTCCGCTTCCGCGCCTCGTACTTCCCCTTCACCGAGCCGAGCATGGAGGTGGACGTGAGCTGCATCCTCTGTGACGGCAAGGGGTGCCGGCTGTGCAAGTACACCGGCTGGCTGGAGATCGCCGGTTCGGGGATGGTGCACCCGGTGGTGCTGCGCAACGGCGGCTACGACCCGGCGGTGTACTCCGGCTTCGCGTTCGGCATGGGTCCAGAGCGCGTGACCATGCTCAAGTACGGCATCGAGGACATCCGCTACTTCTGGAGCAATGACCTGCGCTTCCTGGAGCAGTTCTGAGCGTTGACACACGGCAGGGTGCGGCAAGGAACCTGCCGCTGCCACAAAGAAAGGCGTTGACATTATGCGCGTACCCGTAAGCTGGCTGAAAGAATATGTGGACATCACCATACCCCCGCTGGAGCTTGCCGAGCGCCTGACGCTCGCCGGGCTGGAGGTATCAAGGGTTGATCATTATGGCGTGCCCTCACCGGACCCCACCGCCGACCACCTGGTCTGGGACCGCGAGAAGATCAGGGTCGGCGCCATCGTGGAGGTGAGGCCGCACCCCAACGCCGACCGGCTCACCATCGCGATGGTGGACTACGGCGGCAACGCGCTGGAGCCGTGCGTCAATGGCGCGCCAAACCTGCACGCCTACGCCGGCAAAGGCCCTATCGACCCGCCGCTCAAGGCCGTGATCGCCTTCGAGGGGCGCGGAACTCTACGACGGGTACGCCGACGACGGCGCGCGGATGGTGTTGAAGGCGCGCAAGCTGCGCGGCATCGAGAACCGGTCGATGGTGTGCTCGGAGAAGGAACTGGGCCTCTCCGACAGCCACGAGGGCATCATCCTCCTCGACCCCGACGCGCCGGTCGGCGCGCCGCTGCAGGACGTCCTCGGCGACGTGGTGTTCGACATCGACCTGACGCCCAACCTGGCGCGCTGCTGGGGCATCGTCGGCGTGGCGCGCGAGGTCGCCGCGCTGACCGGCCAGCAACTCCGCTACCCGCCGACCGCCGTGCACGCCGAAGGGCCGCCGATTGACGGGCAGGTGTACCTCAGGATCGAGGCGCCGGAACTCAACCCGCGCTTCACGCTCCCACGCTGCTCAAGGCCGTGCAGATCAAACCCTCGCCCTACTGGTTGCAGCGCCGCCTGCTCATGTGCGGGATGCGCCCGATCAACAACATCGTGGACGTGACCAACTACGTGATGCTGGAGACCGGCCAGCCGATCCACGCCTTCGACTACGACATCCTCGTTGCGCGCGCCGGCGGCACGGCCCCGACGATCATCACCCGCACCGCCCGGCCCGGCGAGACCATCACCACGCTCGACGAGGTGCACCGCGATCTGGACGACTTCACCGAGATGGTGTGCGACACGGCGGGCGTGCTCAGCATCGCGGGCATCATCGGCGGCGCGGAGAGCGAGATCAGGCCAGACACGACCAACATCCTGCTTGAGGTCGCGAGCTGGAACTTCATCAACCTGCGCAGGACGCTGGCGGCGCAGCGCGAGCGCGGCAAGGAGATCAACTCCGAGGCGGGGGCGCGCTTCAGCCGGGGCGTGCACCCCGACCTGGCTCTCCCGACCAACATGCGCGCCATCGAGATGATGCGCCAGCTTGGCGGCGGGCAGATCGCGCAGGGCGTGATCGACGACTACCCGATGCCGCCGCCGGTCGCGGAGGTGGACCTGCCGCTGGCGATGGTGCAGCGCATCAGCGGCCTTCCCCTCACGATGGGGGAGGTTGTGGACATCCTGACGCGGCTGGAGTTCGCCTGCACGGTCACGGACGACGGGGCAGCCGTGCACGTCGTGACCCCGCCGCACCGGCTCGACATCAGCCCGGACGATCCGCTGACGGCGCGCGCCGACCTGGTGGAGGAAATCACGCGCATCTACGGCTACGACCGCATCCCGAACACGCTCATCGTGGACGAGCTGCCGCCGCAGCGCGCCAACGCCTCGCTGGAGCGCGAGGAGCGCGTGCGCGACGTGCTGGTCGAGGCCGGGCTGTACGAAGTCATCACGTACCGGCTCACCACGGTGGAGCGCGAGGCGCTGCTCACGCCGCCCGGCGCGCGCAGCGACTGGCCCGACGCGCCTTACGTGCGGCTGGCGAACCCCACCAGCCAGGACAAGGTGGCGATGCGCCATACCCTGCTCGCCGGCTTGCTCGACGTGACCGCCGCCAACCTGCGCTTCCGCGACCGGGTGGCGATCTTCGAGGCGGGCGCGGTCTTCCTGCCCGTCGCGGGCGAGGCGCTCCCTGACGAGCCGGCGCGTTTGAGCATCGTGATGACCGGCCCGCGCCGCCCGCCCACGTGGGCCGACCGGGCCGACCCCGGCCCGATGGACTTCTTTGACCTCAAGGGCGTGGTCGAGACGCTGGCGGGCGCGCTCCACCTGCCCGACGTCACGTACACGCCTGCCGAGCACAGCACCTTCCATCCGGGGCGGGTCGCCTCGTTGAACGTGGCCGGCGCATCGGTGGGCGTGTTCGGCGAGCTGCACCCGCTGGTGCGCGACGCCTTCGAACTGCCGGACGGCGCGGCGGTCCTCGCCGCCGAGTTCGACCTGGAAGCGATCAAGGCGCAGATGTCCACCACCTTCAGAGTGCAGCCGCTCTCGCGCTATCAGGCTGTGTATCAGGACATCGCGGTGGTGGTGGACGCCGACCTGCCCGCCGGCGCGCTGCAGGCGGCGATCATGCGCGCCGGCGCGCCGCTGCTCATCGAGGCGCGCCTCTTCGACGTGTACACCGGCGCGCAGGTCCCGGCCGGCAAGAAGAGCCTCGCCTACGCGCTGACCTACCAGTCGGACGCGGAAACGCTCACCGACAGGGCGGTCGCGAAGGTGCAGGAGCGGGTCGTCAAGGCGCTGAGCCGGCAGTTCGGCGCGGAGTTGCGCGCGTAGCGGTGTACTACACAGGGGCAATGGAACAGGGGCGGCCGGCGGGTCATCCCTGCGCGTAACGGCGGCGTGCGCCACTCCTGAAGTGCATCCCCGCTCCGGCGGTACATTGACTGGCGCACGCGCGCCGTTTATACTCACCCTAACCCGAAAAATGCCGTGCCGTCGAGGATTGTGCCATGCCGGACATGTCGGCAAGCGCCTGGCGCGTCCTGGAATATCTCGACGCCGAGACCGACCTCAACCAGCGGTTCCCGGACGTGATTGGCCGCCGGCTGGGCCTGGACGCACACGAACTGGGCGACGTGCTGCATGAACTGGCCGCGTCGGGCTTGGCGCGGGTGCGCCCTGGCGGGTGGTACGATCCCACGTCGGAGGGCCGCGCGCGCAGCGAAGATTACCGGGCGGAGGGCGCAAGGACGGTCTTCGGCGACTACGTTTCGGGCGACAAAGTCGTTGGCGACAAGGTGGGTGGCGACAAGATTGTCGCGCCCGCCCCCGCCGCCCCAGACGAAGCCGCCCAACCGCCCCAACGACGGCCCGCCGCCCGGACGTGGCTTGTTGCCGGCGGGCTGATCCTGGTCATCGCAGTTGTCGCCGCCATCGTCCTATCTGTCAGCCCTCCCGCGACTCTGCCCGCCACACCGCTCCCAGAACCGACGGGCATGCTGCCCCGGCGGCCTGCCGTCAACGATCCCGCGCTGGTCGCGACCACGTCGCTTGAGGTGCGCGACGGACCGGGGCCAGACCAGCCCCTCCTCGCGATTGCCGATCCGGGCGCGCGGTTGGCTGTGGCGGAGGACTGGGACGAGGCCGCGTTCAAGGTGGGGGAGGAAGGCGCGTGGGTCCGGGTGCGCACCGCCGGCGAGGTCGAAGGCTGGGCGGCGGCGGTAGGGCTGGACTTCGGCGAGGGCGCTTATCCCATGCCGCTCGACGATTTCTATCTGGGCCGCGATGGCGAGCAGAGCTTCGAGGACGACCTCGGCCCCAGGCACTTCACCGACTGGCACCTGATCGCAGACCAGGGGCGCGCCGGTCTACGCGGGACCCAACGGCGGGTACGTGGTCAAGGTTCACACGTGCGACGCCTGCACCGACGACGGGCCGAGCGCGCTCGATCAGGGCGTTTCGGTGGACGCAGCGCTGCGCGCGGAGGCGTGGGGGTGGGGTCACGGGAACTACGTCGTCGTGCGCTACCCCCAACCGGCAGCTCCCCGGCCCCACGCGGGGCGCGCTGGCGCTGAGCGGGCTTGAGGGCGCCGACGTCTTCTGCCTGTACGCGCATCTCGATACGATCAACGTGGTCGAGGGGCAGGCCCTCCCGCCGAACGCGCAGCTTGGCACGGTGGGCAGGACCGGCTATGCGCTGAACCCGCACCTCGAACTTGAGGTGCACGTGGGCTATAGCGACAGCGCCGAGCCGCACCATCACCTGACGCCCACCCGGGCCGGCCTGGAGGTGTACATCGGGCCATCGCCGGGCACGCAGGTCGTGACCCGCATCGACCCTGGCGTGTACGTCATGATCCTGGAGGACTGGGCGACCGCCTCCGTCAAGCTGGGGCATCCGGGCCAGATGGTCAAGGTCCGCATCCCCAGCCAGTGGGGGTGGGAGGACGGGTGGGTCGAGGCAGAGCACCTCGAATTCACCCACACGGATGCGTGGCTTTCGCTCATCTGGTTCGAACCGGATATTCTGTTCGACCAAGTGGCGATACCTGGACCGACGCCGACACCGCCTCTTACCACACCCACCCCGACCACCACGCCAACGCTCTCGAATTCCCCTACCAGTACATCTACACCAATGTTGACGCTAACTCCGATCATGTCTCCTACCGATAGACTTTCACCTTCCCCAACTGCCACATCTGCGACACGAGGATACCCATGCAGTGCAACAATTGCTGATAGTCTTGCTAACATGCTCAACGTCGTGCGCTCATACCCATCCACCACAGCGCCATTTCAGGAACCAGTTCGACCTGGACAGGCCATCATAGTCTTGACAAAAAGAGAAACACCATCAGACACATGGTATCAAGTAGCAAACTTAGAAAACAATGTGCTAGGTTGGATAGTAGCGGAATACCTCGTATTCTCAATGGACTGTCCGGAATAAAGGAGGACTTTGAGCGATGAAGAGACAGCCTGTGTTCTTTGTCACCTTCTTGCTGGTTACAATGTTCTGCACTCAGCCTCCAATGGCTGAAGCTCAAGATGCTGTCCCTCAACTAGCCACCGGACACTTGAACAAATGATCGAGGAGTTGAACAAAGGGTTTCCCCTGGTAAAGTTGAAGCACCAACCACAACTGATCCAGAGGAGCGGCCCGATGAACAACTCCCAACTCCATCGTATCTGGCGTCAGCGCCTGGCGCAACTGGCGCCCGATGGGTGTGAAAGTCGGCTGACCAACATGGTGCTGTTGCTCGTCGCGTTGTTTCAGGCGCGCAGCGTGCACCTGAGCCTGATCGCGCGCAAGCTGCCGGTGCGCGCCAAGAAAGCGAGCCTGGAGAAGCGTCTGCGTCGGTTGCTGAACAACGGCGCGATCCGTCCCCGGCAGTGGTATCGCCCGATTGCGGTGCGCCTGATCGCGGCGGCGTCGAGCGCCAGACGGCTGCACCTCATCATCGACGGCACGAGGATCGGGTTCGGGTTTCAGTTGTTGATCGTCGTGGTGGCGTATCAGGGGCGCGCGCTGCCGCTGGTGTGGACCTGGGTGCGTCATCGCCGGGGGCACAGCACGACGGTCAAGCAGATCAAACTGCTCCGCTACGTGCAGGGATTGATCCCGCCTGGGGTGAAGGCCTCGCTGGTGGGGGATTGCGAGTTTGGCAATGCGTTGCTGCTGGAGCAGTTGGACGTGGGGGGTGGGACTACGCGCTGCGGCAACCCGGCGACCACCTGTGTAAGCCCTACAACACAGGCCGGTGGCTGCGCCTGGACGCCTTGCTGCCCCTGCAACCGGGCCTTACCGCCTGGATCGGACGGGTGCTGTTGACAAAGAGCAACGCCTATCCGACCTGCCTGGTGCTCCATTGGCGCAAAGGTGAGCCGCAACCCTGGTTCCTGGCCACCAACCTCCCGTGCGCGCAGGCGGCGCTGAAGCTCTACCGCCGCCGCATGTGGATTGAGGAACTGTTCGGCGATCTGAAAGGGCATGGCTTTGACCTCGAAGCGACCCACTTGCAGCATTTCTTACGTCTGTCCCGGCTCACCCTTGCCGTGTGCATCCTCTATGTCTGGCTCGTCGCGGTCGGTGAACACACCATTGCCTCCCACCAAACCGATGCAGTTGATCGCCATGACCGCCGCGATTTGAGTGTTTTCCGTCTCGGCTGGGACTTCATCGAGCGGTGTCTGGCACTCGACGACCCTGTCCCGCTTACGTTCGTACCGAACTTCTGTTCAGTGTCCGGTAGCTAGGTCCCTCAAAACATGGTCGAATGTGGTTACATTATTGATGGCGAGTTCGCCGAAAACAGTGCAATTGTGGATTATCATATTGATCTTGCGCCCGGAGATAGGCTAAGAGTATCTGGGGAGAGGGTAGGGGATTACCTGAATTTCGCGATTGGAGTTTATGCGCCTACGACGGGAGGTATAGTTACTTCTGCCAGTAATTGGCCTTCTTTTAACAGAAACCGCGGCGGTTTCTCTGGTACTCCGTCTGTCGAAACCGCCGCGCTTTCAGAACGGGGAACTTATCTGATACAACTTAGGTCTCATACAGATAGTGGTGTCGGTCTTTACACGCTTTACGTAGGTTGCACGCTCCGCAACGGTACGGTCATTAATCCTGGCGAGACAGCTCCACCGGCTGTGGCAGAAGTCCCTGGCACTATACCCCCACCGCCTAAAACGTTTTCTGGTGTCGGCTTTCCTGGCCTCCCCGCCGGTCGATTTTGCGAATGCGTTCTTGTTTCCCCTGCCTGAAAACGGTCAAACTAGCGGCATCGTCTCACCGGGTGCGACAGGCGTCGTCGCCTACACACTCGACGCCAGTGCAGGCGACCGGCTGGGTCTGAGCTATACGCGACTCTCCGGAAACCTGAACCTGGGCGTCGCTGTGGTTTCGGCGGACAACAAGATCGTGTTTCAGGCGAGTCTGGTCACGTCGGAGACGCTTTCAACCGTGTTCACGTTACCGACGGCGGGGGAATACACTATCGGTGTGTTCCGTATCGAACTACTGCCGCCGGACGAACCGGCAGCGACCGAGTTTCAGATTCAGGTGACGCTCAATCCATAACTCGACAGGCTTCTGTCACGCGGAGCGGAGCTTCTCGTACAGCTCATCGAGCGCCCCCGCGCTGAGGAACCCCTCCGCCGCGCCGCGCGACCCGATCTTGTGCCCGGCGAAGACGACCGCTTTCCGAATCGCCGTGTAGGGGTCGTGCGTCTGGCTGTAGGCGTAGACGAACGCCGAGAAGAGCGCGTCGCCCGCGCCAATGGTGTTCACGACCGGGCGCACGTGCACCGCCGGGACGCGCTCCATGAAGCTGTCGCCTTTCACCGCGAGCAGCGCCCCTCCGCGCCCATGCCGATCACGACGATGTCGTTGCCGTAGCGCTGTTGCACGCGCCCGGCCCACTGCTCAGGCGGGCAGGGCAGGCGCTCGTGGCTCATGAAGAGGATGTTGGCGTGCTGCATGAAGTCGCGGTTGTAGGCGTCATCGAGGTCGCTGATGGTGTGCACGTCGGTGGCGACGGGCTTGCCGGCGCGGCGCGCCTCCCGCAGCATGGGGCGCGAGAAGTTGACGTTGCACAGCACCGCGAGCGCGCACTCGCCCAGCGCCGCCGCAAACTGGTCAGTGGGATAGGTCTGGTCCTGGATGTCCTTGAGGTCCAGGTTGATGGCGCGGCGGCCTTCGCGGTCGTAGAGGATCACCGACTGCGGCGTGTGCGCGATCCCCTGGATGACGCGCCGCCCGTCGATGCCGGCTGCTGCGAGCGCCTCCATGACCGCCCGCGCCGCCCAATCGCGCCCGATGATGGAGAGAAAGGCCACCGGCGCGCCGAGCGTGGTGAGCGCCGTGGCGATGTTGTAGCCCACGCCCGACACGGTGCTGTTCACGCCGAAGAAGGGGTAGCGCACCGGGCTGTAGGGAATGGGGAAGCCCTCCACCTGCAGGGTGATCTCGATGTTGGTGAGGCCGGAGACAAGGATGCGCTCCATCGACCGCTCCTGAGTGCGCCACGCGCCGCGTTTCTACGCGCCGCTGACTCTAACGCCCGGCGTGCGAAAGCCCAAAACGATATCTGTTCACCTTGTCCATCCGGCGACGTGTCGTCTTGTTTGTTTCGTAACCTGCCGACTGAAGTCGGTGGTGAATCCGGAATAAGGCAACAAGAATACGAACTGGCCCGCGAGTTCAGTCGCGGGAACCAGAAGGTGAACAGATACGAAAAACGATTTCTTGACACCCGTTCCGTCAGCGACTATGATGGGTTAGGGCCACCGCAGGCCCGTATAGTCCTGCTAATACGCTTTCCCCATAGTATTGAGAAAGGAGGATCCAAAGCCTGAGTTCGTTCCCCACGCAGGAAGGCGTCTAAGAAAGGGAAACCTTACCCCACACGGTCGTATCTGACCGACAGCAATGCCACTTTCATGAGGAGGAAATCGATGAACAGACGATTAGTTTTGATCGGCCTGATCCTCGCGGTCGCGCTTGCCACGCCCGCGAGCATTCCCGTGCTGGCTCAGGACGAGTCGATCACGGTGATCTTCCCGCGCCACGAGGCCGACCTGGTGGGCGCTTATGCGGCGCGCGCGGCGCAGTTCCAGAGTGAGACGGGCATCGGCGTGACGATCATCCAGGGCGGCTGGGAGCAGATCGCCGACCGCATCCTGCCCGAAATCGCCACCGGCGGCAGCGCCTACGACGTGGTCGAGTTCGACAACAGTTGGGTTGCGGAGTGGTGCGGCACGGGCTGGCTGGCCCCGCTCGACGAGTTCTTGCCCGAAGGCTTCACCGAGGGGATGATCCCCGGCCTCGTCGATCTGTTCACCTGCCCCGACGACCAGTTCTACGGGGTGGTGTGGAACAACGATACGCGCTTCTTCTTCTACAACGAGGCCATGCTCAGCGAGGCGGGCATCGAAGCGCCGCCTTCCACCTGGGACGAGATGGTCGCGCAGACGCGGACTCTCCAGGACGCGGGTGTTGTGCAGTACGGCGTCGCGCCGTTCTGGAGCCAGGAGTGGTCGTTGATCAACGACTTCCACTTCTGGGTATACACCTTCGGCGGGGAGATCGTGGATGAGGCCGGCTGCTTCCTCTGGAACGAGGACCCCAACACCCTTGCCGCGCTTGAGTTCATGGTCCAGATGCAGGCGGAAGGCATCGCCGACCCTGCCGGGCTGACCTACAACCAGGCCGCGGCGCAGAACGTGTTCCTCAATGGCCGCGCGGCCTTCATGCCGCAGGGCATCTCCGGCCTGATGGCCTACGCCGACGACCCCGAACAGTCCACCGTGCCGGGCCAGCTGGCCGTCGGGCTGGTGCCCGGCGCTGAGGAAGGCCTCTCTGCGACGCTGACGCTCCCCGAAGCGTATGCCATTCCGGCGAACTCGCAGCACAAGGAAGCCGCGTGGCAGTTCATCGAGTACATGACCAGCCGCGAGAGCAACATCTTCCTCGCCAAAGAAATCGGCGTGCTGCCGATCTGGGTTGACCTCTATACCGACGAGGAACTGACCGCCCTCTATCCCTTCTGGGCGGACTTCTCGGCGCAGCTTGAGACCGCGCGCGGCCTCTCGACGCTGACGTGGTACGGCAGCTTCGTGGACATCGCGCAGATCGAGGTTCACGCCGCGCTGGCCGGCGAGAAGACGCCGCAGGAGGCGCTCGACGCCATGGCCGACGGCCTGGCCGAGTTCTCGTGCGTGCCCTGATCGTGCGCTCAGACCTGACCTGACTGTATTCGTGCGGCGGCTCGCCCTCTGCCCTACTGAGCGCAGGGCGAGCCGCCCGCCTCTGTCACGCCGGGGTGCCTGCCCGCAGGCAGGCATAGACAAGGGATGCAATGAACCTGACACGACGCCTGAACCCTGAAAACGAGCGATGGCTGGGGTTATCGCTGGCGCTCCCGGCGGTGGTCACCGTTCTGCTCGTGCTTGTGATACCGTTTGTGTTCTCGTTGGTCCTCAGCTTCACCCGGTACGATCTGGCCCGCCCCCAAACGACCGGCTTCATCGGGCTTACCAACTACGCCAACCTGCTCGGCGACCGTTACTTCCTGAACTCGCTCAAGGTCACGGTAGTCTTTGCGCTGGCCTCGATGGTCTTTGAGCTGATTCTGGGCGTGGCGATTGCGCTGGTGCTCAACGAGAAATTCCGGGGGCGGGGCGTGCTGCGCGGGGTCATTATCCTGCCGTGGGCGCTGCCGTCGATTGTGAACGCGGCCATGTGGCAGTGGATCTACAACGCCGACTACGGGGCGCTCAACGCGCTGCTGCACCAGCTTGGCCTTATCGCGGACTATCAGGTGTGGCTGGCCGACCCGAACTGGGCGATGGCGCTGCTGATTCTCGCCAACGTCTGGAAGGAGACGCCCTTCACCGCCATACTCGTGCTCGCCGGGCTGCAGGGCATCCCCGACGAGATCTACGCCGCCGCCAAGGTCGATGGCGCGTCGGTGTGGCAGCGCCTGACGCAGATCACGCTGCCTCTGCTCCGCCCCATCCTCATCGTGTGCGGCCTGCTCCAGACCATCTGGAGCTTCCAGACGTTTGAGCTGGTCTACGTGGTCACGCAGGGCGGCCCCTTCGGCTCGACCGAGGTGCTGCCGGTGCGCATCTATGAGATGACGTTCCGCTCGCTGCGCTTTGGCTACGGCGCGGCGATGGCCTACCTGACCGGCCTTATCCTGCTGGTGCCGGCGTTCTTCTACATCCGGTCGGCGTACCGCAACGTGGTGGAGTACTGAGCCATGCAACCATCGCCGCTCCGCCGCGTGCTGCTCTACGTCGCCGCAATCGTCATCGCCATCTGGACGACCGCGCCGTTCGTCTGGCTCATCATCTCGTCCCTGTCGTACAAGGTTGACCTGCTCCAGCGCCCGCTGCGCTGGATTCCGACGCGCATCACGCTGGAGAACTACACCGACCTCCTGGTGGGCACCGGGGAGGCCGCGCAGCAGGCGGCGCAGTTTCTCGCGGCGCTGAAGAGCTCGCTCATCGTCGCGCTCGGCGCGACGGCGATCTGCCTCGTCCTGGGCACGTTCGCCGGCTACGCGCTCACGCGGCTGACCTTCCCCGGCAGCCGGTACTACCTGCTCATCCTGATGGCCGGCCAGTTGCTCCCGCCGGTGACGATTGTTATCCCGCTGTACGTCATCCTCCGCGCGATGGACCTGCTCGACAAGCAGTTGGGCCTGGTGATCGTCTACATCAGCTTCATCCTGCCGCTGGTGGTGTGGATTCTGCGGGGGTATTTCGCCTCCATCCCGTCGGAACTCGAAGACGCGGCCCGCATCGACGGCACGACCCGTATCGGGGCGCTCTTCCGCATCGTGCTGCCGCTGGCCGGGCCGGGCCTGGCGAGCACCGCCATCTTCGCCTTCATCGCGGCGTGGAACGAATACCTCTATGCGTTTGTGTATTCCGCCGTCGATGCGAAGACGGTTCCCGTCCTCATTGGCGAGTTCAGCACCAAGCTCGGCCTGGAATACCTGCGCATGGCGGCGGCTGGCGTGCTCGCGGCGCTGCCGCCCGTGCTCCTCGCGCTGATCTTCCAGCGCTTCATCATCCGGGGCCTGACCAGCGGCGCGGTCAAGTAGGGCGTCTGTTGAGGGTCTGGCGCGGCGGCGGCCCGCCTAACCCCCCGCCGCCAGGACTTTGGCGATCTGCGCCAGGTGCGTCTCCCCGTGCCGGCTGTACGTTGCCAGGATGTCGTCCGCGGTGATTGCGCCGCTCTCCGGGTGGCGCGCCGCCCGCTGCCAGTCGGCGTCGTCCAGGCTCTCCAGCAGGGCGACCCACCGCTGGTGCAGCCCGCGTATGAGCGCGAGCGACCCCTCCAGCGCGGGGCCTACGGCTTCGGCGGTTTCGGCCCAGGCTTCCTGGTTGTAAGGCTTCAGCGTGGGCCGGTCTTCGGTCAGGATGAGCTTGAGCCGGATGAAGGCGTTCAGATGCGAGTCGGCGATGTGGTGGACGATCTGCGCCACCGTCCATTCGCCCTCGAGATAGCGCGTGGTCCGTTGCGCGTCGGTGAGGCCGCTCACGGCGGCCTCCAGCCGGGCGGGCAGGCTGCGGATTTGTTCAATCATCATCGCGCGGCGTGGTGCGTCTGTGCCCATCGTGCGTCCCCTCCAAGGCTCTTTGTTCTGTCTCGTGCGCCATTCTATCGCGGCGGCGCGGCGGCTCCAACACCCGTGTGTACAGAATCACCAAAGTCCTTGACACGCGCGCCCGGCGTGTTACGCTAACGCCAGGGGCAGTCGCCGTACTGCCTTGAACTGCGCTTCACCCAGCAGAGAACGAGGAGCGTCCGCATGTTACGGTTGTTCGGCGCGTTTCTGTCGCCCATGGGCGCGCAGGCGGGCACCGTTACCGAAGGCGTGATCGCCATCGAGGGCGGGCGGATCGCCGCCGTCCTGCCCGGCGCGCCGCCCGCAGCGGCAGACATGCCGGCGGCAGGGACGGTTGTCCCCGGCTTCATCGATCTGCAGATCAACGGCGCTTACGGCCACGACTTCATGAACGCGCCGGAGTCGGTGGTGGAGGTCGCGCGCCGCCTCCCGGAGACGGGCGTGACCGGCTTCCTCCCGACCATCGTGGCCGCGCCGGCCGCGCGCTATGCACCCTGGCTGGCGGCCATCACCGAGGCCGGCAGGGCGGCGCGCGGCGCGTGCGTGCTCGGCCTGCACCTCGAAGGGCCGTTCCTCAACGTGGAGAAGAAGGCCACCAACCGCCCCGAACTTCTCCGCGCGCCAGACCTCGACGCGCTGCGGGAAATGCTCAACGACTTCGTGCGCATCATGACGCTCGCGCCCGAACTGCCCGGCGCGCTCGACCTGGTGGCGGAATTGCGCCGCCGGGGGATCGTCGCGGCGGCGGGGCACTCGATGGCGACGTATGACGAGGCGATGGCGGCGTTCGCAGCGGGGGTGAACTACGGCACGCACCTGGGCAACGCGATGCGCGGCCTGCATCACCGCGAGCTTGGGCTGTTCGGCGCACTGCTCGCCAGCGCGGTGCCGGTCGGGGTCATCGTCGATGGCATCCACCTGCACCCGGAACTGGTGCGGCTCGCCTACCGGCTCAAGGGGGCGGCGGGCATCACCCTCGTGACCGACACCATCGCCGCGTTCGGGATGCCGCCGGGCCACTATGCGCTCGGCACGCGGACCGTGGAAGTGGACGAGACCACCGCGCGGGTCGCGGTGGACGGCGGCTATAACCTGGCCGGCGCGGTCCTGAGCATGGACGCGGCGGTGCGCAACATGATGGCGTTCACCGGGTGCAGCCTTGCCGAAGCGGTGACGATGGCGAGCGCCACGCCGGCGCGCGTGCTCGGCCTGGCGCGCAAGGGGCAGATCGCGCCCGGCTTCGACGCTGACCTGACCGTGCTCGACGCGGACGGCGGCGTCGTGATGACCCTGGCGGGCGGGGAGGTTGTCTACCAGCGCGCCGCAGGCACGGAACAACGAGAGTAGGGACCTGTGGCATCAACTGACACCCTTTCTTCCCTGGCTGCAATCTACCAGCAGCCCGCCGAGCTGTTGCGCCGGCTCATCCAGTTCGACACGACCAACCCGCCGGGCAA
Organism: Anaerolineae bacterium; assembly: GCA_027494055.1. Lineage (GTDB taxonomy): Bacteria > Chloroflexota > Anaerolineae > Aggregatilineales > JAFGMM01 > JAOSJO01. The sequence continues at coordinate 585,361 of JAOSJO010000001.1, forward strand.
CGAGGCGGCGTGCATCGCCTACCTCAACGGCCTGCTCACCGAGGCGGGCTTCGAGACCCGCGCCTACGCGCGCGACCCGGCGCGCCCGAACCTCGTCACCCGGCTGCCGGGGCGCGGCGACGCGCCGCCGCTCCTGCTCTACGGGCACGTGGACGTGGTGACGACGGCGGGCCAGGCGTGGGACCACCCGCCGTTCGAGGCGCGCGTCGCCGATGGCTTCATCTGGGGGCGGGGCGCGCTGGACATGAAGAACGGCGTCGCCATGATGGTGGCGGCGCTGCTCCGCGCCAGGGCCGAGGGCCTGAGCCCGCCGGGCGACGTGACGCTGATGCTGCTCAGCGACGAGGAGAACGGCAGCGACTACGGCGCGGGCTTTCTTGTCAGGGAGCACCCCGAACTGTTCGCCGGCATCCGCTACGCGATTGGCGAGGTGGGCGGTGCATCGACCTGGGTGAGCGGGCGGAAGTTCTATCCCATTCAGGTGGCCGAGAAGCAGGTATGCTGGCTGCGGGCGCGCCTGCGGGGGCCGGGCGGCCACGGCGCGATGCCCGTGCGCGGCGGGATCATGGCGCGGCTGGCGCGCTTCCTCGACGCGCTGGACCGGCAGCGCCTCCCGGTGCACGTTACGCCGCCGGCGCGACACATGTTCGAGACCATGGCCGCCGCGCTCCCCGACGCAGAAGGCGCGGCGCTCCGCCGCCTGCTCGACCCGGCGCAGACCGACGCCGTGCTCGATGAACTCGGCCCCAGGGGTCGCCTCTTCGACGCGCAGTTGCACAACACCGTCGCCGCGACCATCATCCGCGCCGGCAACAAAGTGAACGTGATCCCCGGCGAGGTCGAGGTGGAAATGGACGGGCGTCTGCTGCCGGGCTACGGTCCCGACGACATGATGGCGGAACTGCGCGCCCTCGTCGGCGACGACGCCGCGCTTGAAGTCTACCGTTACGACCCCGGCCCGACCACGCCGGACATGGGCCTGTTCGAGACGCTGGCGGGCGTGCTGCGCGAGATGGACCCGGACGGCATGCCCGTGCCGGACCTGCTGGCGGGCGTCACCGATGGGCGCTTCCTGGCGCAGGTGGGCATCCAGAGCTACGGGTTCGTGCCGATGGACCTGCCGCCCGACTTCAACCGGAAGGCGCTGGTCCACGCGGCGAACGAGCGCGTGCCCTATGACGCCATCGCCTGGGGGACCGAGGCGATCTACCGGCTCCTGGGGCGTTTTGGGGAGGCTCCATAGCCCCGCGCGCATGTTGGCATGGTTAAAGGACGGTTGACGCCAGTGAGCGATACGATCCCCGTGCTTTTTTGACACCGACATCGGCTCCGACATCGACGACGCGGTGGCGCTTGCCTACCTGCTCAAACAGCCGCGCTGTGAACTGGTTGGCGTCACCACGGTGAGCGGGCAGGCGCGCGCACGCGCCATGCTCGCCGACGCGCTGTGCCGCGCTGCCGGCCGCGACGACGTACCGATCTACAGCGGGGCCGAGACGCCGCTGCTGGTCGAACAGCGGCAGCCCATCGCGCAACAGGCCGCCGTGCTGGACCGTTGGCCGCATCATGAGGACTTCGCGCCCAACATGGCGGTGAGTTTCATGCGCGACACCATCCGCAGCCGGCCTGGCGAGATCACGCTGCTGTCGGTTGGGCCGCTCACCAACGTGGGGCTGCTCTTCGCGCTCGACCCTGAGATACCGCGCCTGCTGCGCGGGCTGGTGATGATGTGCGGCGTGTTCACCAACCGGGTTGCGGGCGCGGGGCTGCGCGAATGGAACGCCATGCTGGACCCGCATGCGACCGCCATCGTCTACCGCGCGCCGGTCGCGGCGCACACCTCGGTCGGGCTTGAGGTGACGACCCGGTGCCAGATCGGCGCGGAGGTGTTCCGCGCGCGCTTCCGGGGCGGCCCGCTCGATGTGGTGGCGGACATGGCGGAGGTGTGGTTCAGCAAGGAGCCGGTCGTGACCTTCCATGACCCGCTCGCGGCGGCCATCCTCTTCGCGCCCGACCTGTGCGGCTACGAGCACGGGCAGGTGACGGTGGAACTCGCCAGCGCGCGGGCGATGGGCATGACGTACTGGGACAAGGACGGCCCGGAGATGCCGCACCGCATCGCGCTGACGGTGGAGCCGGGACGCTTCTTCGAGCACTATTTCGGGGTCGTGAAGGGTTAGCGGCGCGCCGCGCGAAGCGAATAACGAGGCCGATAGCGCGCATTCGGCGGCGTTGTGGTGAAGGGAGGCGCCGCACGATAACTTCTCTAGCTTTCGGGAAGTTGCCATCTTCAATAATGTGACTTCATGCAAGGCATGCCAATGCCGAGCGGATATATGTGGTATCGTGGTTAAGCTACTTCCACCGTCTCCACCACACGCGATGCCCCAACAAAAATCCCCGCGCCCACAAGGGACACGGGGACTCCAGGAGCTACGGCGCAGCGGCCCTGTCGCCTACCCGCCGCACTTGCGTCGCCAGCCGTGCGCGGGTGCCCAGGGCGGCGGCGGGTTCTTGCATTCGTCGTAGTCGTCATCGTCGTCGATGATGATGTACGTCTCATCGTCGTCGTCGAAGACAAAGAGCAGCACAACCACCACCACGACGAGCCTGCCGCGCCTGACCGTGTAGTTGCCCTCGATGCGGAGCGTGTCGCCGATGCGGATGACGAGCAGCAGCGGGTCGTCGGGGTCGAGCCAGATTTCGATGTTGTTGATGACGACGATGTTGCCCCTGATCTCCGTCACCGGCCCTTCGATGACCTCCGGCCCGACGAAGAGGACGACCGCCGCGACCAGCACCACGACGCCCTCGATTTCCTCATAGTGGCCCTCGACGCGGAGGACATCGCCGATCTGGATCACCGTGAGCAGCGGGTCGTCGGGGCCAAGCCAGATGCGGATTTCGTTGATGATGATGATGTTCAACTCAATCGCGGTCACCGGGCCTTCGACGACAATCGCCGTACCGCAGTCGGGCGTCAGCCGCTCGTTGTTGTAGTCGTCGAGCGTGGCGGCGATGGACACCATCTGCTGCCCGACCGATGTGGAGGGCGCGACGCCGTAGGGCAGCTTGCCATCGAACGCCGCCAGCAGCGCATCGGCCTGCGCAATGAGGTCGGCGACGGGCGTCGGATCGCTGCCGGCGGCGATGTTGAGCTTGGCCGCGATCAGTTGATACGCCAGGATGATGCTCGCGTCGCCCTGCGCCGGCGTGTGCAGAATCGTGAGCAACTCCGCCTGCGAGTACACCGCGCCGCCCAGCGTCAGCGCGTCAACCGGCCAGACGGCAGGATGGTTCTTCCAGAAGCCCTGCGAGAGCGGGCACTCACCGCCGCCGACACTGATGGGCGGGGCGCTGGGGGCGGCGCGACCGGAGGCGGGGGCGTGGGTTCGCACCCCGGCGTCAGGGACCCGCTGTTGAACAGGCTGAGGACGTCCTGCGTGGCGAGCATCGACTGGCCGGCCTCGGTCTCGTAGCCGATGCCGAACGGCAGCCATCCCTCGTGCTGGCTGAGCGCGGCGTCTGCGGCGGCGATGGCATCGGCGACGGCGCTGGTGTCAAGGCCCAGCGCGGCGTTGAGCTTGACCGCGGCCAGCTCCTGCGCCAGCGCGATGCTCGCGTCGCCGTTGACGGCGGTGAAGAACAGGGTGAGCAGCGCCGCCCGGTCGTACACGTCATTGCCCAGCGTGAGCGAGGCGACCGGCCACGCGCCGGGGTTCTGCCGCCAGTGAGCGAGGTCGTGGGGGCAGGCGCCGTCCTGCTGGATAGCCGCACTGCTGCCGGAACCGGCGGCGGCCACGCTCGCGCCGAGCATCGACGCGATGACAGCCAACGCCATCAGGGCCGGTAAGGCTTTCTGTCGGTTCATGGTTGCTGACCTCTCTTTCCTATAAGGCCCGTTGGGGCCGCGAAACGGCGCGAAACGGACGCCTTTGCCGGCATATCACTCCGGCTCACACCCCAGCCAGGGATCGGGGACGGTATGCCACTCCTGGTTGGTGGCCTCGGCCACCCAGCCCTCGCGGCGCGCGCCGGTCGCCTGCACCGGCCACCAGATCGCGCCGTCGGCGCAGACCGGCGCGCCGGTGATGACAAGCAGTTCGTAGAAGTCCAGGTTGCGCACGGTAGCGCCACTCAGGTTGGGCTGCGACCGCAGCCGCAGCCCCTGCGTGATGACGCGCAGCCGGTTCTGGCCCGCGCGCACGCGCGAAGGCTGCGCGCCGGGGCACTGGAGGTTGTGGTCGGGCACGCCGACCATGGGGGCACATCTCGGTGCGGTAGCCATCGCGCGCGCCTTCCGATATCCAGCCGGTGACGCCGTTCATGGTCCGCACCTGCCACCAGACCTGGCGGTTCGCGCACTGGGGGCCGTCCTCGACGATGAACGGGGCCGTCTCCAACAGCGTCATGACCGGTGCGCCTGCCGGGCTGTCGAAGAGTTCGCGGTTGCCGCCGATCACCCGCGCGCCCTCGCCGACCGCCAGCCGGCTCAGCGGCGCGCCAGGGCAGTCGATGCCGGGCGTTTCGGGCGTGGGGGGCGGGGGTCGCGACCGGCAGCGTGACGATGATGAAACACGCCGGCTGCCCGGCCTCGCAGCGACCCACCGTGACGCCCTCATAGGAGACATCGAGCGCGCCCTCCCACAGCGGGGAATCGGCGCGCGTCACGCGCTCCCCGACCTCCCGGCATGACTCGGCCGGCCTCTGGAGGTCGCCCGCGCCGCTCCACGCGACGACGCACTCGCGCAACTGGAGCGCGTCGAGGCCCCACGCCGCGCCGGTGATTGCGTCTGCGCCGGTCCCCAGGCTGAGCGCGGCCAGCGGAAACGGCGCGGGCGCGAGGTTGAGCAGGTGCAGCCCGTTGCCGCCGCTCCGGTCGATGAGCAACGGGTAGCTGGTCGGCAGCGCGGGGTCGGCGGATGGTTCAGCCGGTTGCGTGGCGAGCGCTTCTTCATCCGGCGTCGGCGAGGGTACCGGCGTGTCAAGGACTTCGCTGGTTGGCGTCGGCGAGGGTTCCGGTGTGTCGGTGGGCGCGCTGGTCGGGGACGCGGGCGGCGGCGCTTCGGGGCCAGCGTCGGCCTCCGCGCCCATCATCTCGTAGACCGCCGCCAGCGCGCGCGCCCCGGCCTTGATCGCTGGCGGGCACGCGCTCGCAGCGTATTGCTGCGCCCAGGCGTCCACGTCGCCGGCCTGCGCCGCCTCGGCAAATGACGCGATGACCGCCTCGCGCGTGCAGGCGTCATCCTGCGCGCCGACCCCACCCACGCCGACGAGAATCAGCGCCAGTGCAAGGATTGTCTGAACCGTCTGTCTCACAGCCTGTCTCCATAGCCTCGCTGGACGTCACACCTGCCATTCATACCATCACGGTCCAGTCTCGGCAAGCCGGGCGGGCGAGCGCGCTGTTTGCGGTCACTATGCCAAACCGATTGGACGCCGCACACGTCGCGGCGTGAATGTCAGGAATCTGTATAGTTTCCGTTTGAAGCCGATTACCTCACCGCCTGCCGCTTTGTCGCATGGGTGAGAAGAAGATTAACCACGAATAACACCAATAACACGAATAATAAGAATATTATTAAGACTGCCCGCACCACTTGTCGCGCTCCCTCTGGAGTGGGCCGATCATTTCTTCTGCAATCAGCGTTATCCGTGGTTTAACCCTCCCGCCGGCGAAGCCGCCCCGCGGGGCGCGCGCCCTGTTTTTGGCGAAAGCCCCGGCCCCTGCTAAGCTCCCCGTCATGAGACGCCCTGCACCCGCCCGGCTCGCCCACCTCCTCGTGCTCGCGGCCATCATGCTCATCGGCTTCGCGCTGCGCGTCCACGCGCTGGACGGGCGCGACCTCTGGGGCGACGAGGCCGCGAGCCTGGACATCATCACGGACGGGTGGCGCGCGGCGTTCGAACCCGCGCGCGAGACGCACCCGCCGCTCCACCGCGCGCTGTACAAGCCCTGGGTGGCGTGGGTGGGCCAGAAGCCGCTGTTCGCGCTGCGCTACGCGCCGATGCTCGCCGGCGTGCTGGTGGTCCCGCTGGCCTACGACCTGGCGCGGCGGCTGTTCGGGCGCGGCCCTGGCCGGTCGACGGCGCGCCTCGCGGCGTTGCTCGCGGCGGTGGGGGCCGCTTTATGTCTACTACGCGCAGGAGTTCCGCACCTACAGCCTGTTCACCGCGCTTGCGGTCGCCTCGGTGAGCGCCTTCGTCGCGCTGACGCGGTCCGGCGCGCGGCTGCGATGGGCCGTCTACCTGGGCGCGACCCTCGCCGCGATGTACACGCACTACCTCGCCTTCTGGCTCCTCCTGGCGCAGAACCTCGTCGCCCTGCTGAGCCAGCCCTGGGCCGGCCGGCGGCGGCGCTGGCTCGGCGGGCAGGCGGCGCTGGCGCTCGCGTACCTCCCTGGGCGGTCGCGCAGGCGCCCTTCCTCCTGGGGCAGGGCGGCCAGCGCGCGCTGACCTGGATGCTCGCGGACGCCTGGGAGATCGCCCGGCGCGCCGCGCTGAGCTGGACGGTGGGCCTCACGCCCGGCGTGCAGGCCGCGCTCGCCGGGGCGCTGACCGTCATGGCGGCGGCGCTGGCGCTGGCCGGCCTCGTGGCGGCGGCGCGCCCCCTGAGCGCTGGCGGGCGTTGCTCCTGGGCGGCGGCGTGGGGTTCACGCTGCTGATGAGCTGGGCGGTGAACCCGGCGATGCCCTTCTTCCACGAGCGGTTCGTCATCGGCGGCGCGCCCCTCTTCACCGTGCTCGTCGCCGCCGGCGTGGTGCATCTCCGCGCGCGGCTGCCGGCGGGCGCAGCGGGCCACGCGCTGGCGCTGCTGGCGGTGGCCCTGCTGGTCACGGGCGCGCTGGCGGCGAACCACCAGTGGTACACGAACCCGGACTACGCCCGTTCGGGCTACGGCGCGGCGCTGCGCGCGGTCGAGGCGGCGGCGCAGCCAGACGACGTGATCCTGTTGAGCAACGCGCTTCAGATGGCGTTGTTCGACTACTACCGCCCGCCTGAAGTGCGGGCGCGGCTCACCGACCCGGCGCTCCTGGTGGAAGACGTGAGCGCGGACGCGCACCTGAGCGCGCTGGTTGGCGACGCCCCGCGCGTGTGGCTGGTCGAGTACGGCGACCCCATCGGCTACGACCGCGACCGTCGCGCGGCGGCGTGGCTGGCGGCGCACGGTTTCCGACAGCAGTTCTTCTCGTTCCTGGGCGGGACGGTGTCGCTGTACCTGATGGGGGCGGACGCGCCCGACTGGCAGCCGGTGAGCGCGCAGTTCGGCGACGCCATCCGGCTCACCGGCTACGCGCTCAGCCCCGCCGACCCGCGCCCCGGCGACGCGCTGCGGATCGTGCTGCGCTGGGAGGCCCTGGACGCAGTCGGCGCGCGCTACACGGTGACGAACCAGCTTCTCGACGGGGCGGGCCGCCTCGTGGCGCAGGTGGACGGCGCGCCGGCCGGCGGGGCGCGCCCCACCGACAGTTGGGCGGCCGGCGCGGTAATCGAGGACCGGCACGCGCTGCCCCTCCCCGCCGACCTGCCGCCGGGGGCTTACACGCTCTGGGTTGGCCTGTATCCCTGGCCCGACCTGACGCGGCTGCCCGTCAACGGCGGCGACTTGCTGATGCTGGCGACCGTGCAGGTGGCGTCGCGCTGAACAGGTAAATTTCCGGGCTTCTGCTATAATGCTGCACATGAAAACGAAAGCGCTGCTGCTACTCACCCTCCTGCTGACGGCGCTGATCGCGTGCGAGCCGCTGGTGCCGACGGCGGAGAGCATCGTGATCACCGAGACGCCGCTCCCGCCGACGGCAACCGATACCCCTCGCCGACGCCCACCGTCACCGTGACGCCGACGCCCAGCGTCACCCCGCCGCCGCCCACCCCGACGCGCGAAGCCTGCCTTGAGACCGAGGGCATCCTGTTTGAAGCCGCGTTCGCGAGCGCGTACCTCGAAGCGGAAGTCACTTACCGCATCTACTTCCCGCCGTGCTACCTGCAGACGCAGGGCCGCTACCCCTATGTGATCCTGCTGCACGGCCTGGAAGCGCCCGGCCAGACGCCCATGACCAGCCAGCAATGGATCGACCTGGGCATCATCGACGCGCTGGAGCGTGGGATTGTGCAGGGCCGGCTGCCGCCGATGGTGCTCGTGATGCCGGATGGCGGCCAGGCGGCGGCGAGCAACGTCTTCGGGCGCGACGAGTCCTACGAGAACGTGATCCTGGAGGAGATGATCCCGGCGCTCGAGTCGGAGGGCAGCGGCTACTGCCTGTGGGGCGCGCCCCAGGGCCGCGTGATCGCAGGCATCTCGCGCGGGGGCTTCTGGGCGTTCGAGATCGCCTTCCGCCATCCGGGGGTGTTCTCGGCAGTGGCGGGGCACAGCCCGTTCTTCGATCCCCAGGTGCCGGAGGCCTACGACCCCATCGCGCTTGCGGCGAGCCAGCCCGCCGCCGAGCTTAACCAGATGCGCATCATGTTCGACCACGGCGCGGCGGACTACGTGCAGGCCGACGTGCAGCGCTTTTTCAACGCGCTCCGCAACCGGCAGATCGAGCACGACTACATCGTCAACCCTTCCGGCGAGCACAACGATGCGTACTGGTCCAGCCACGTGGCCGAGTACCTGGATTTCTACGGCTTCGCCTGGCCGCGCGACCCCTACGAGTTGCCAGGCTGCCTTGAGCCGTTGCGCTAGCCGCGCCCGGTTGTAGCGGCGAACCGCCGGTTCGCCCCTACGAGTGGTGGCGGATTGCGCCGCTCCTGGCAAATCCCCTCGAAGTTCAGCACGCTCGCGGGAGGCTACCCGCCGCCGCACGCCTCCTACCGGTTGAACGCCACGCTGGCGGCGATGGCGCGCACCGTCGGCTCCACCGCTTCCAGGTCGCCCGGCGCGAAGTAGGCGGACATGATGCTGACGATCCCCTCGCGCGGTTCCAGGATGAGGAAGATCACGCCGTTGTCTGCGAACGCACCCGCGACGCGCGCCGCGTCGCGCCCGTCAAGCGAGATCGCCGAAGGCTCCCCAGGCGCATCTCCGGGATACCAGACATGTTCGCGACGATGATCTCCAGCATTGCCAGGGGCGTGGGGCCGGTGTCCAGGCCGGCGGCCGGCGGGACCATCATATCGGACGGCCCCCACTGCATGAAGATCTGCGTCTCGCCCGGCGCGAACGGCTCGTACAGGGTGCGCTGCGCCGCCGCTTCGCTGCTCGCCATGAAGAAGTTGCCGAGTCCCCGCTCGAACGTCACCCAGCCGGCCGGATAGGTCAGCGAGACGCCGCTCTCGGAGGCGTAGGTCTCGGTCTCCGGCGATGCGGCCAGCGGCGCGTCGCCCGGCGCGACGGCGCTCTCGGCGATTGCCAGCAGCGTCGGTTCGAACTGCGCCAGCGCGTCCGCCGCCGTGAACGCGGCCACGCCGATATAATTGCCGTCGCCCAGGCTGACAATCGCGATCCAGAAGGCGTTTTCGCCCGGCGCGCCGACCCGGCGCGCAGCCGGTCGGCCGGCGATGGTCAGGTCCTCAACCGCGCCCAGGCCCATTTCTTCGGCATTCGGTTCGGGGATGAGCGCCGCCAGCAACTCCGCTGGCGTCGCGTCGTCGCCGAAGTCTGCATTGGGGCCGACGAGCAGGTCCGCCGGACCCCCGATAATCGCGCCGCGCAACTGTCCGGGCGCGAAGGCGTCCTCCGTGTCGATGCTGAGCGCGTCGGCGTCGCTGGCGAACTCGCCGCCGTCTGGTCCGGTCATCTGAAAGGGCCAGCCAGCGGGGAGGCGGAAGCGGAAGTTGCTCCCGAAGGTGTGCGTTTCCGTCAGCGGGAGGGCCTCGCCCGGCGGGAGGGGCGTCGGCGTGGGCAGGACAGCGACCTCCGCGCCGTCCGCGAGGCCGGCCGCGCTCGCCGCGATGGCCGTGATCGTCGCGTCGAGCGCCGCCAGTTCGCCGCTGGCGGTCACGGCGATGACGTTGCCGAAGTGGCCCTCGCCCGCGTCGAACATGAACACGCGCACGTCATTGCCCTCGAAGGTCCCTTCGGCGCGCGCTCCGGCAACCGCGCCGAAGGCCAGCGCAGCGACCTCGCCCAGTTCGACGTTGTCAGGCGCGTCCGCGATGTAAGCCCGCAACACCTGCGCCGGCGTGGGGTTAGGCGCGCGCGCCTCGATGCCGGGGGCCAACGCGTCGGCGGTGTCCCACGCCACCGCGACCATCACATCGCCCGGCGCAAGGGCCGACGCGGTGGCGGCGTCGAGCAGGTCGGGGTTGTTGGTAAGCTGTACGTGGTCGTCGGATTGTTCCACCGCCGTCCACCCTTCCGGATAGCGGAAGGTGAAGCCGCTCGCGGTGGTGAAGGTCTCGGTCAGCGCGGGCGGCGCTTCTGGCTCCTGGGCCGCTGCGCCCACGGGCGCGGCAATCAGGCCGGCAAGCGCCGCGATTGCGAGTAAGGTCCGGCAACGATGCATCACATAACCTCCTGATGAGAATCCCACGCGCCGCCTTTTTCGTGCAGACCGCGCGCTTCATTCCGGTCTGGCGCTTGCCCATGTGACCCGGACAAAAAAGGGCGCGATGGGCGCGCCCCTAGTATAGAAAGACTCCGCTGTGGTTGCTACTGCCCAAGGGCCGGGAAAGGGTTGAGGCCCGGCGCGGCCGGCATCTCGCTGCTCCACACCAGGTCCCAGCCGGGCTGGGAGGCGTCCTCCCACAGCAGCCGCGACTCCAGCGCGGTTCCACCGTCTACGAAGCGGTGATAGTAGAGCTGCGCCTGCGACAGCGGCGGGTCGCCGCCCAGGAATTCGAGCTGGAGGAAGGCGTAGCCCTCCGGCGCGCCCACCAGCCGCTGCACGCGCTCCGCCGGCGCCGACAGCTTCACCGCCGCACCGGCCCGGTCCAGGGCCACCCACTCGGTCGGCGCGCTGTCCGTCTCCGGGTTGTACGCGCCGACTATCAGCACCGCTACGCGCCGCCCGTTGTCGATGAACGTCGATCCGATCAGGCTCGTGGGCTGGTGGAAGATCGGGTAGCGGTCGCCGGCCATGTTCGCGTACATCACCACGTTAAGCGGCCCGATCGGCATTGGCGGCTGCACGCTCGGCCGGCTCTGGTCCAGCGTGAGCCAGACGGTCTCGCCGGTCGCGTCGAGGGTGTCCAGCCCCGTCTTTCCGTAGGCGTCGACGGGCGCGACCGTCTCCGATCCGAGGATCCAGTGATAGGCCTCGGCGTCGGTCACGCCGCCGGTACCCCACGGGACGAGCGCAAACACGAGCACGTCGTTGTTGAAGTACCGCACGAGCGGTATGAAGGCGCGCGGCTCCGTGCTCCCGTAGGGCGAGAGCGCCGCGACCGCGGGCGCGTCTGAGGTCAGGCGGTGCTCGACCTCGCCGGTGTCCAGGTTCAAGACCCGCAGCTCCCAGATCGGGCGCGTATCGTCGGCGGGGCGGTTGGGGTCGCCGGGGAAGTAGTTGACCACGCCGACGGCCAGCAGCGCGGCGTTACCCTGGTTGAAGGCGTCAGGGCTGGCGTCGCAGCCGCTCACCTGGCCCAGCTCGTAATAGGCCAGGTCGGCCTGGCCGTAGATGTCGAGCACGCGCACGCTCGTGAGGTCGTCGCGCCTCATGCAGAGGGCGACCCGCCCCCCGTCCGCCGAGAAGGCGCGCGGCGTGCCCTGGAGCGTCGCGCCGGCGGGCATGGGGATCGGGAAGCGCTCGACCCGCCCGTCCTGGTGGACGCGCGCCAGCTCCGGGGCCGGTGGGGACGACAGCGCGTCGTCGGCGTACAGCCACGCCGACCACAGGCCGCCGGCCTCGGCGGGCGCGCCGACCCCCGGCGTGGCGGGCAGCAGCGCGGCGGCAATTACGGTAAGAAATACGACAGCACGTCGGTGAAACATCTCCTTCGGACTCCTTAAGAAGAAACAGCGCCAGGCGCGCCGTCATGCGCGTCTGTCACCGACAGTGTAGCCGCTGGGTGTTGCAGGGGTGTCACGCGGATGTGGCGAACCGGAGACAGGCTGTCACTGTTCTGAAACAGCGCCGGCCTCTGCGCGCCCGCCGAAGCGCCACACGACGATAATCAGCGCGGCGCCGAACATCAACACAGGCACGACGAGGCGGACGTCGATCACCAGCGCCACGAACGAGGCGGCATAGACCATCAGCGCCAGGGTGTGCAGGATCACGCGTGCGGCGCTGCGCTGCGTCAGCAGGCGCAGAACAACCTCGGCCAGCAGGCTCAGCACCAGCCACAGGCCGATTGCGACGCCCAGGTTGCCGTAGTGGATGCGGGCGTCCTCAACCCCCGGTTGCGGTAGGCGATGAGGGTCAGGAGGCCAATGCCGGTGAGCGTCCCCGCCAGCACGAATGCGGTCAGCCAGTTGGGCCGGAACTGCCACATGTTCGAGTCGCGCGGGATGCCACGCATGGTCAGCCAGTGCGCCAGCGTCACAACCGCCGCGCCGACGAACACGACGAGCGGCACCAGGCCTGGGTTGATCTTGATCCACACGCCGACCGCCGTGTACGCGAACAGCACGATCAGACGCCACGTGACCTGGCTGAACCGGCGCGGCCTCACGTCTTTGAACACGAGGTGCAGCACGATCTCAATCGCCAGGCACGCCCCCACCCAGACGCCCAGCGCGAGGTCGAGGTCGTCCCAGGCGATGAGCGGGCGGGCGGCGTCCCTGCCGCGCCACGCGGCGTAGAACAGCAGCCCCCCACCGATGAAGCCCGCGCCGGCCACGAGGAACGTGTGCCAGCCTATCCCCAGGCGCGTGAGCAGGACATCCCGGATGTCGATGCGGGCGCGGATGACGAAAAACCCCAGCATCCACACCAGCAGCCCGGCGTCGATGGCGACGAAGCAGATGAACAGGCCCACGTCGAAGAGGCCGCCGACCCCAAGCGACAGCGCCACGATGCCGGCGATGAAGGTAAAATACGGGGAGACGGCCTGCGCGAAGAAGGGCCACAGCACGACCCGGATGGCCGTATCGACCAGCAGCAGCGCGCCGGCCCCGGCCAGCATCCAGGAGAGGAGGTTGTTGAAGCCGATCAGCGCGCCTTTGACATCGCGGTTGAGCCAGGCAATGAGGAACAGAACCCCGCCGCCCGCAAGCATCAACGCCAGGGTGATGGCGGCGAGCGGGTCGATCAGGCCCAGTATCTGCCCGCCGAGGCTGCGGCGCGGCTGTCCTTCTTCAGACGATGCCATTGGTGCGCCAGACCCTCAACTTTTTTACGATCCGCTTGCAGCATACCACATATGGCAGTTGGCTCAAAGTCGTTATGAGGGCGCTATGTCGTGGATAAGCAGAAGGCGGCTGCCCATAGCTGGCAGCCGCCGAGGTGGGCCGGGCAGGACTCGAACCTGCGAAGGCGTCTGCCAGCGGATTTACAGTCCGCCCCCTTTGCCACTCGGGACACCGACCCATGTTTGGATGATTTTTTAAGGAGCCGACGATGGGAATTGAACCCATAACCTACGCTTTACAAGAGCGTTGCTCTGCCTGTTGAGCTACGTCGGCGCGTGGATGAAATTATAACACGCGCAACAGGCGTTCTCAACAGGCAGCGCGATCTTGCGCGGAATTTTACCGCGCCCGGTTGGGTTGTCAAGGCGGCGCGCTCTTCCCATCCCGCCGGTTCTTGGCTATAGTTGGTACCCTATCCAGCAACTAGGAGTGCACTCATGCTCGATATCCCCGGCTACTTCGCTGTGCTGGCCGACATCGTGACGCGCATCCCGGAAGCGCAGGTGGCCGCCGCCACCGCCCTCCTCCAGGCGGCCTACCAGGCAGACCAGACCATCTACGTGATCGGCAACGGCCAGAGCGCCACCACCGCCAGCGCGTTCGCCCTCGACCTGACCAAGGGCACTTCCGGGCCTTACCGGCGCTTTCGCGTCATGTCGCTGTGCGACAACAACGCCGCGCTGACGGCGTGGGCCAACGACGTGGACTACGAATCGGTGTTCAGCGAGCAGTTACGCGCGCTGTTCCGCCCCGGCGACCTGCTTGTCGCGATCAGCGCCAGCGGCAACTCGCCCAACGTGCTCAGGGCCGCCGAGGACGTGCGCGGGGCGGGGGGCAAAATCCTCGCGATGACGGGGTTCGGCGGCGGCCGGCTGAGCGAAATCGCCGACGCGGCGATTGTGATCCCAAGCGACGACTATGGGCACGTCGAGACGGCCCATATCGGCATCACGCACTACTGGGTGGATACGCTCCGCGCGTGGCTCAGAGAAGGCGCGGGCGCAGCGGTCTGAGGGCGCTAGCGGTCGAGGGCGACGTGCGCGGTGAGCGGCTCGGCGGGCGCGCCCCGCGCCAGCAGGCGCGCCAGGTAGGGGCGCAGCGCGATGAGCGACAGCCCGGCTCCAAGCGCGATGCCCCCAGCGCGCCGACCAGCTTCACCGAGGCCGGCACCTGGACGGGCGCGCGCAGCCAGGTTCGCGGCGCAAACAGGGCGACGCCGGCCGGTTTGCCGACAAGCTCGCGCTTGAGCTGGCGGACGAAGCGGGCGTTGGGTTCCACGGGGACCATCACCGCGTAGAGCCGGCGCGCCAGGTACAGCAGATCGCGCGCGGCAGCGTACACGGCGACAAGCGCGCCGGTGGGGTCGTCGCCGTGCAGCAGGGCGTCCACGTGCGCGGCAAGGATGTCTTCCAAAGTCTCCTGGGTCATGCTCTCGCCCATGTGCGGGTCCCTCAACACCATCGTCCTCATCAGCGGCGGCGCAACCAGCGCCGCGCCGGTTTCTTTTCCGGCTGTTCTTCCAAAGCGCCCTCCGGCGCGTGCGCGCCCAGCTCCTCGCGGAGCGCGGCGAGCGTCCGGTGGTAGAGCGACTTGACCGCGCCTTCGGTGCGCCCCATGATCTCGCCGATCTCGGCGTTCGACAGCCGGTCGACGAACTTCAGGATCAGGAGCTGCTGCCGGTCTTCCGGCAGGCGGCGCAGCGCCTCCAGCAGCATCTCCTCGTCGCCCAGGCGTTCGGCGGCAGCCTCCGGGGCCTCCGCCGGGTGGCTCGACGGCACGAATTCGTCAAGCGGCACGATGTTGCGCCGGCTCCGGTCGCGGTGCCAGTTGGCGACCAGGTTGTGCGCGATGCGATAGAGCCATGCCGAAAACGGCACGCCGCGCTCGTCGTAGTTTTCAATGTGCCCCAGCGCCCGGTGAAAGACCTGCGCCGTCAGGTCTTCGGCGTCCTGGTGGTTGCCCGTCCGGTAATAGACGTAATTGTAAATCCGCCTGACGTAGATCGCGTACAGCGCGCCAAACGCCTCGCGGTCGTGCTTTGCCTGGACCACCAGCGCCGCGATGTCCTCGTGCGTGCGACTGTCGTCAGGCGCGCGGTCGTCGTCGAGCGCGCGATCGTTATCGAGCGCCGTCATGGGATAAAACACCCCTCATGCTGGATGGTTGCGGGCGAATAGTGCCGCGAGTATAGCAGGTTTGCGCAGTTTACAGCATAATCCATAATGGACGGCAGGCGGCACGGCAGCCGCCGCCGCGCCCGCTGCATTCGCACCGCACACAAAGGACCACGCCAGGATGCGCATTCTGTACATTGACATCGACTCGCAGCGCCCTGACCACCTGGGCTGCTACGGCTACCACCGCGATACCAGCCCCAACATTGACCAGATCGCCGCCGAGGGTGTGCGCTTCGAGAACTGCTACGCCTCCGACGCGCCCTGCCTCCCCAGCCGTACCGCGCTGTTCTCCGGGCGGTTTGGCATCCACAACGGGGTGGTGGGGCACGGCGGCACGGCGGCGGACCCGTTCGTCGAGGGGACGGGCCGCGGCTTCAAGTCAACGCTCGGCCTGACCAGTTGGATGCACGCGCTGCGCCGTGCCGGCCACCGCACCGTGACCGTCAGCCCCTTCGGCGAGCGCCACTCGGCGTGGCACTGGTACGCCAACTTCTCCGAGGTCTATAATCCCGGCAGGAGCGGCCTGGAGCGCGCCGACGAGATTTCGCCCCCGGCCATCGACTGGATCAGGCGCAACGCCAGGGACGAGAATTGGTTCCTGCACGTCAACCTTTGGGACCCGCACACCCCCTACCGCGCGCCCGCCGACTTCGGCGACCCCTTTGCGGAGACACCGCTGCCGGCGTGGCTCACCGAGGCGGTGCGCCAGGTGCACTGGGCGGGCGGCGGCCCGCACTCCGCACAGGAGATCATGGGTTACGCGCCCATGGTCTTCGATGCGTATCCCCGGCAGCCGGTGCAGGCCGACCTCGATGGCGGCGGTGCGCGCCATGTTCGACGGCTACGATACCGGCGTGCGCTACGCCGACACGCACATCGGCTACATCCTCAACGCGCTGGCCGACGCAGGCGTGCTCGAAGAGACGGCGATCATCATCGCCGCCGACCACGGAGAGAACCTCGGCGAGCTGAACATCTACGGCGACCACCACACCGCCGACGACCTCACGACGCGCATTCCGCTCATCATCCGCTGGCCGGGTGTCGCGCCGCGCGTGTACCGCGGGCTGCACTACCATGTCGATTTCGCGGCGACCGTCATTGAGCTGGCCGGCGGCGAGGTGCCTGCCAACTGGGACGGCGTCAGCTTCGCGGGCGCGTTCCAGCAGGGCGAGGAGGCCGGCCGCGATTACCTCGTGGTCTCCCAGGGGGCGTGGAGCTGCCAGCGCGCGGTGCGCTTTGACGACTACCTCTGCATCCGCTCCTACCACGACGGCCATCACCTCTTCCCCGATGTGATGCTCTTCGACCTCGCCAACGACCCGCACGAGCAGCACGACCTCGCCCCGGCACGCCCTGACCTGACCGGGCAGGCGGCGGCGCGGCTCGAAGCGTGGTACGCGGAGATGATGCGCACCGCCTCGCATCCTCAGGACCCGATGCGGACGGTGCTGGCTGAGGGCGGGCCGTACCACACGCGCGGCGAGCTGCCCGCGTACCTGAAGCGGCTGCGCGAGACAGGTCGCACCGCCTGGGCGGAGCGGCTGGCCGCGACCCACCCGGACGAGGCCTCATGACCCACACCTACACGCCTCACCCCGACCTGCACGCGCGCGGCAGCGTCTACCGGACCGGCATCCCCGGCCTGTTCTACATCGCGCACCAGCCCAACGCCGACGCGCGCGGCTTCTTTCTGGAAGTCGCCGCCATCGACGACATTGAGGGCGCGTGGGGGCGTCCGTTCAGGGTCGTGCAGGTCAACCACTCGCGTTCGGTGCAGAACGTCGTCCGCGGCCTGCACGCCGAGGATTGGAACAAGCTGGTGATGGTCGCCTCTGGGGTGGCGTTCTGCGCGCTGGCCGACGTGCGCCCGGCCTCGCCCACGTTCGGCAAAGTCGAGACTTTCTTGCTGGGGCACGGCAGGGATGCCGGCGCTGCCGGCGGCGCGCTCTTCATCGAGAGCGGCGTCGCCAACTCGTTCTGCGTGGTCGAGGGGCCGGTCGATTACGTGTACGCGGTGGATAAGCGGTACACGGACCGCGACCCCAAAGGCGACCAGGCCATCGCGCTCTTCGACCCGGACCTGAACATCCAGTGGCCGATTGACCGCGCGCAGATGATTATCTCCGAGCGGGACCGGCAGTCGAAGACGCTGCGCGCGCTTTTCCCGGAGCGGTTCGCATAAGTCAGGCCAGGGAGGCAAGCCATGTGCGTATGTATCGCGGCAGGGAAGCTCGTCAACACCATCGTCCTCGCGGCGGAGGCCGAACTCAACGGCCGGCGCGTCCACGTGATGGGCTACGAAAACAGGCCGCTGAGCTTCTCCGGGCCGAACGCGATGATCCTGCCAATCCCTGCGACGCCAGGCACGGTCACGCAGGACGCCCTCATCCCCACTGACGCCTTCCCGCACGTCCTCCAGGACATGGCGCGAGCCATCAGGCCGGTGACGCGCGGCTTCTTCCCGAAGTGGCGCGGCGTTCCGGAGGTCGTCGTGTTCGAGCACGGCATCTACACGGTCGTCCTCGCGCAGCACGCGCGCGCCGTCCCGGATGCGCTGCACCTGGTGCCAGAGGCGAAGCGCCCGCCGCGCAACGCGCCGCTGTTCGATGCCTACGACCGGTGGTACCCCGACTGGGCGATTGCGGTGTGCTGTTTCGACAACGCCGAGGCTGGGAACGCAAGCCCGATCCTGCTCACCTACGAGCCGGCGCAGCCCGCCTACCTCTTCGCGCCGGGCCTGGACTGCCACACCGGCGACGTACCCGACCTGTCGGCGACGGTGGCGATCGATCACGCGGTGGTGCTCTCGGCCATCGGCATGGAGGGGGGTAAGGCGGTGCAGTACACCGACCCCATCCCGGACCATGTGCGCGCCATCCTGCCGGCGCACGTGATCGGCGCGCAGTGGCGGCTGCCGCTCCCCAATGGCGATTGGCGCACGCCGGTCGATGCAGTGCGCGCCGGCCTGTTCGACGTGCGCGCGCGGGTCGTGCCGCCGTTCGTATAGGGGAGCGCCACGCGGCCTGGACCTAGACGGAATAAACCTGGAGCGGCGCAGCCCGCCACTAACTCGGGGGGGCGACCCGCCGGGTCGCCCCTACCGCCAGATGCGGCGATGCCGGGGGGAGCGCGCCACGTCCCCAAATGCGGGCTGTTGAATTATGTGAATTGGCTTGCGCTGGCGCGCTCCTGCACTTTTTTGACTCTCGCCGCCCGCTTCTTACAATCTGAAGTAATGCAGACTTTCCGGTAGAAACCGCGACAGCGTCTGCTGGTGTTGTTCGCGTTCTCCCTCCCCCCGTCCCCCTCTCCACACTGTGGAGACGGGGGGGAGTCGAACCACACCACACAGTGCTGACATCAACAGGTTTGAAACAGTCCTCTACCAGAACGGCAGGAGAGGCAAGGCTGCTCCATCATGGCGCAACAGGCGACCACGCTCCCGACCACCGGCGACCAGATCATCCCGCCGCCCGCGTTCCACATCATGCTCAAGCCGCGCGGCGCAATCTGCAACCTGGACTGCAAGTACTGCTACTTCCTGTCGAAAGAGCGGCTCTACCCCGACAGCCGCTTCCGCATGGCGGACGACCTGCTCGAAACGTACACGCGCCAGTACATCGAGGCGCAGCGCGTCCGGAGGTGACGTTCGCCTGGCAGGGTGGCGAGCCAACGCTCATGGGGCTGGATTTCTTTCAGCGCGCGGTCGAACTCCAGCAGAAGTATCGCCGGCCGGGGATGCGCATCCACAACGCCCTTCAGACCAACGGCACCCTCCTCGACGACGCCTGGGGCGCGTTCTTCCCGCGCGCATGACTTCCTCATCGGCGTCAGCATCGACGGGCCGCCGGCGCTGCACGACTGCTACCGCGTGGACAAGGGCGGCCAGCCGACGTCGGACAGGGTCATGCGCGGCCTGGAGGTGCTCAAGCGGCACGGCGTCGCGTTCAACATCCTGTGCACCGTGCACGCCGGGAACGCCGACCACCCGCTGGAGGTCTACCGCTTCTTCCGCGACACGCTGAAGGCGCAGTTCATCCAGTTCATCCCCATCGTCGAGCGCGACAACGACACCGGCTTCCAGGAGGGGGATGTCGTGACCGACCGCTCGGTCACGGCGCGGCAGTACGGCGATTTCCTCATCGCCATCTTCGATGCGTGGGTGCGGCGCGACGTGGGCCGGGTGTACGTGCAGATTTTCGACGTGGCGCTGGCGGCGTGGGCCGGCTACAGCCCGGGGCTGTGCATCTTCGAGGAGACGTGCGGCGCCGCGATGGCAATGGAGCACAACGGCGACCTCTTCTCCTGCGACCACTTCGTGGAACCCCGGCACCGGCTCGGCAACCTCCGCGAGGACCTGCTCGTCGAAATGGCGGGGTCGGCCAAGCAGCGCAAGTTCGGGCAGGACAAGCGTGACATGCTGCCCCAGTACTGCCGCGACTGCGAGGTGCGCTTCGTGTGCAACGGCGGCTGCCCCAAGAACCGTTTCATCCGCACGCCAGACGGCGAGCCGGGCCTCAATTACCTGTGCGCGGGGTACCGGGCGTTCTTCAACCACATCGACGCGCCGATGCGCTTCATGGCCGCCGAGCTGCACGCACAGCGCGCCCCCGCCAACGTGATGGCGCACATGCTCACGCAGGACGCCGCGTTGGAGCGCGCCTACGCCGCCGCCGGGCGCAACGACCCGTGCCCGTGCGGTAGCGGCAGGAAGTATAAACAGTGTTGCCTGCCCAAACGGCGCGCGGCCCGAACCGACGCGCCGTAGGCGACCCCGCGCGCCCGGCCTGAAGCCGGGCTTAGGCCCAACGCGCGTTGAGGAACTGGATCTTCTCCATGATGTGGTGCGGGCCGCCGCCGTCGTGCTGGTTGAAGGTATACACCCGGATCGCTTTCGGCGCGCTGAGGTGGTTGTACGCGGCGAACACGGTCGAGGGCGGGCAGATCGTGTCCATCAGCCCGACTGAGTAGAGCGCCTCCGCCTTGGCGCGCGCGGCGAAGTTCATCCCATCGAAGTACGACAGCGTGTTGAACACGGTGTCCACCTTGTCGCGGTGGATGCGCAGGTATTTCACGATCTCCTGGTAGGGGTGCTCGTCGCTGATCTCGGTGGCGCGGCGGAAATGGCAGAGGAAGGGGACGTCCGGCATGGCAACGGCCACATCGGGCACGAGGCCGCTCACCGCCACGGTGATGCCGCCGCCCTGGCTGCCCCCGTCAACGCCACGCGCGCCGCATCGACGGCGGGATGGCTGCGCGCCGCCTCGACCGCGCGCACCGCGTCGGTGAAGACGCGGCGGTAGTAGTACGTCTTCGGGTCGAGGATGCCCTGCGTCATGAAGCCGGGAAAGAAGGGGTTTGCGCCGTCAGGGATGTCGGGCGTGTCGCCGGGCGCCCAGGCGCAGCCCTGCCCGCGCGTGTCCATGACGAGGTAGGCGTACCCGGCGCTCGGCCACGGCAGCCATTGGATCGGGAAGCCGCGCCCGCCGCCGTAGCCGATGTACTCCACCACGCACGGGCGCTGACCAGACGCGCCAGCCGGCAGCATGAACCAGCCCTTGATCGGCTGGCCGCCGTAGCCGGCGAAGGTCACGTCGTAGACCTCCACCGTCTTCATGCCGAAGTCCGCCGCCGCGAACTGCGCGTTGAGTGGATGCGCGCGCGCCTCATCGAGCGTCATCCGCCAGAAGGCGTCGAAGTCGGCGGGTTCGTCGCGTTCCGGCTTGTAGAGGTGCAGTTGCTCCAGGGGCATGTCGAAGAAAGCCATGATGCATCTCCTCGCGGGGTCATAAGTAGGAAAGCGCAGATGCGGGCAATGTTACCCGCTTGCCGGGATTGTGGCTACGGGTGTGCGGGCAGGCTTGGTGGGTATTTGTTCACCTTTGGGTTCCTGCGACTGATGGATTTTGAATAATTGCACTGGCAATGCTCTCTTGACCGCCCGTAGCGGCACAGCACGCTGTTCCCATCCACCGCCATATCTGGCGGTAGAGGCGAACCGGCGGTTCGCCCCTACGACCCCTACATCGCAAAGTTTGTGATAGGCACGTAGCCATACCGTGACTCTGCGAAGAGATTACCAAGGTGATTTGCCAAAATGCATAGGTCGCGGGCTAATCCGTATTCTTCCCCGTCATTATCTGCGATTGGCCGACGACTTCAGTCGTCGGGTTACGAAAAACACCACGGCGTGATGCCGAGCAAACAACGTGAATAGATGCCTTGGCGGCGAACCTTAAAGAAGCGCTATCTTTAAGGTAATAGCGTACCGAGTTTGTCACGTTTGAGTCCCTCTGCTACAATGCCCGCCATGACAAGGCTCAACCCGGTTTTCTGCGACCGCGACGCGGTCTTTTTTTCGACCTCGATGACACGCTCAAGCTCTCCACGCCCGGCAACGTGGAGATGCTCATCGCGCTTGCTCGTGAAGCGGGCGTTGCGGTCGGCGCGGACAACGTGCTGGAGGCGCATCGTTTTGCGTACCGCTACTGGTCGGACCGCGAGCAGGTGACGCGCGACCTCGGCGCGCTGTCGCTTGACGACTTCTGGAGCGCCTACATTGCGCGGCAGCTTGTGGTGATGGGCGCGGACGGCTCGGCGGGCGACCTGCAGGCGCTGGCCGGCGCGATCAACCGGCGCTTCGCCGCCGAGTACAAGCCGGTGGCGGTGCTCGCGCCCGGCGCGGACGCGCTGCTGCGCCAGCTCAGCGACGCCGGGTTGATCCTGGGGCTGGTCTCCAACCGCGAGCGCCCGCTCGCGGCGACGACGCACGAGTTGGGCATCCTCCACCATTTCGACTTTACCCTCGCCGCTGGCGAGGTCGGCGCGTGGAAGCCGGAGACGGCCATCTTCACGCGCGCGCTGGATCTGGCCGGCGTCTCCGACGCGGCGCGCGCGGTGTACGTGGGCGACAATTACTGGACGGATATCCTCGGCGCGCAGGAGGCCGGCCTGGGGGCGATCCTGGTGGATCGATGGGGGCTATTCCCGGAGGCGCGGGCGCGGTTCCCGGTCGTGCGCTCCCTGGAGGAGCTACTGGCGTAAGGTTCGGCGGCCCGGCTTACTCGTCTGGTCCCAGTTCCGGCGGCAGCAGGCCCATCTGCAGCGCTTCCTCAAACGTCAGCGCGTCATCGCTCACCCCGACTTCGAGCTTGTTCTCTTCGGAGAGGCTCGCGCTATCCCAGAAGGCGTCTACGTCAATCTCTTCCAGCTTGTTGAGCGCGTTGGAGAGCGCCTTGTCGTCCACCTCGACCGGGGGCGGCGCGGGCGCTGGCTTCTGCGCCGGCGCAGGCTTTTGCGCGGGGGCCGGGCTGGCGGGCGCGGGCCTGGGCGGCGACGCGGACGGCGCGGCGGCGCGAACTTCGCGGGCGGGGGCGGGAGTCGCCGCTGCCGGGGCGGGCGTTGCGGCCTTTGGCGCAGCATCGGGGCGGCGCGTCGCGGGCTTCTGCCGCGCTGTCTCCGGCTTGTTTACTTCGAAAGCCACCTTCCCGACCACGTTGAGCATCTCTTCAATCGCGCGCTTGCCGTAGATCGACACCGAGCCGAGCGCGCGGCTCCCCGAAGCGCCGTCGAAAATCAGGCACACGAAGTGGTGCAGGCCGAACGCAAGGCCGTAGATGTCGAACTGGTCGCCGTCCCAGAAGTACATCCCCCACGGGTCGCCGCCGACCATCTCGGCGATGAGAGGCATCGCAGCGAAGCTTGGGGTCAGCACGCGCGCCAGCTTCTCGCGGTCCAGGTAGCCGACCGCGCCCTGTTCGATGAGCAGGTCGCCGTTGCGGTCGATGAGCACAATCGCCATCGCGCCCACGTCGGTGAGCAGCCCGGTCATGATGGTGCGCAGTTCGTCGAGATTTACCTCCGGCACCGGCCCCAGGCTCTGGATGGTCGCCGCCGGCTGCGCCTCATCCTCGATCTCCTCACCCAGGCCGACGCGCAGCGCCCTGGCAAGGCGCTCTGCCGCGAGCGGCTTTACCAGCACGGTGCAGGCCGTCTGGTCAATGAGGTTCTCCTCTGGCACGGGGTCGTCGATGTCGGCGATGACGATCACGCCCATGTGTGGCGCTTCGTCGGCGACCCGCATGGCAAGTTCGATGCCGTTCATGCCCGGCAACCTGTAGTCGATCACGAGCAGGTCGGCAGGGGCGCGCTGCATTTCCAGCAACGCCGCCTCGCCGGACGGGATTTCGGTGATGACGGCGGGAAAGCCGAGCAGGTCGAGCGTGGCGCGGACCGCCTGGCTGACCTCGTGGCGATGATCGACGACCAGGATGCGCGGTAAAGAAACCATAACTGCGTGCACCTCCTGGGGTTAACCCTTGTCCAATAGTTTTATTATACTCAAAAACGCCCAGGGGCCGAATGCGCGCGGGAGCACGATAGCGCGAGGGCGTTCCGCAAGCAGCGCGGGGTTGAAACACGAAGCCACCACGGGCGCGAAAAGTAACCGTTCGCCTTTTGGTTCCCGCGATTGAAGTCGCGGGCTAATTCGTATTCTTGCCTGCCATTACCTGCGATTAGCCGACAACTTCAGTCGTCGGATTGCGAAAAACATACTCAGCGTGATACCGGGTGGACAACGTGAATAGATGCGTGAAAAGAGCCAAACCCTTTCGTGCCTGACCGTTTCTCGTGCTTTCGTGTTACGCACACCGATGCGCGCTTCCCCATCCTCGGACTGCGTGGTGCCATGCCAGGGCGCCCACTGGCGCGATTCTTGCACTCAAAGGGAAAAGGGTGTTAAATGGGTGGCGTTGACCCCGCCGCATGGCGTGGACCTGAGTCAACCGACCCCCAGGCAGAAAAAACGGGACAGCCTTGGCCGCGACTCGCGCAGATGTGCAGCAGCGTTAGTAGCACATTTGTGTGTGGTTTGCAGATCATGTACAATGACTCGCGGTGGGCCGTGCAGCGCACATCCGGCGCGCGGCGGCGCAACCCTTGTGATAGAGAAAGGCCAGAGCCATGAGCGCCATAATAGACATCCTCCGCCGCCAGGCCCGATACTGGATCCCGTTCCTGGTCGGGTTGCTGCTGGGTCTGCTGTGGGCATGGCAGATCGCGCCGGTGGTGTGGACCGACGCCGGGCCGGTTCAACTGAGCGACTCGTACAAGGAAGAGTGGATCAAGCTGGCGGCGCTGCAATATGAGCAAACCGGCGACCGCGGCCAGGCGGAGCGGCTGGTCATCGCGGCGGGCGACGTTGGCCCGACCTTCGACAGGCTCATCAGCGAGAACGCCACCACCGACCCGGCGCTGGCGGCGCGCATCTCGCGGCTGCAAGAGGACGTCTACCGCGCTGTCGCGGACGACGCCCAGGCGACGCAGCGCGCCTCCGACGGGCGCGGCGGTCCGGGCATCCCGGCGCTGGTCCTGTTGGTGGCTGTCATCATCATACTCTGGGGCGTGGCCGCCGTGCTGATGAGCATACCGCTGATCGCGATGGCGCGCGGGCTGCTCTTCATGCGCGGCAGCGGCGACATGGTCGAGACGGGGCCGTCGTCTGCGGAGCGGCTGGCGGGCGTGCGCGCCGCGCAGCAGGCCGCCGCCACCCAGGCCATCGACTACTCGCTGACCGACCTCGGCACGCCGGTCGGGCAGTACATGACCACCTACCTGATCGGCGACGACCTCTACGACGACTCGTTCAGCGTGGAGAAAGACAGCGGCGAATTCCTCGGTGAGACCGGCGCGGGCATCTCCGAGACGATTGGCGTGGGCGACCCGAAGAAAGTCACCGCCATCGAGGTCTGGCTCTTTGACAAGAACGACATCCGCACCGTGACCAAAGTGCTCATGAGCGAGCACGCCTACTACGACGAGAACATGCGGGCGCGGCTGGCCCCGAAGGGCGAGGCCGTGCTGGTCGAACCCAACGGCATCGTCGTCCTTGAAACGAACACGCTGCGCGTGCAGGCGCGCGTCGTGGACCTGGCCTACGCGCAGGCGGACCCCATGCCGACCAATAGTGTCTTCGAGCGGCTCACGCTCGAATTGGCCTCGTGGGAGAAGGAAGGCGCCGCGCCGGCAGAGGAAGCGGACGCCTTCGGCGACACGATGTCGTTCTAGCGCGCTGCTGGCGCGCGGACAGGTTGCGGGGTGGGGCGTGGCGCCCGCCCCGTTTTGTTTCCCTGGCGTGCCCGGCGGCAGGCCGGGCTTTTTTGCGCCCCGCCGTTGACTTGCGCTACACTGCCCCGCACGGGCGCACGGCAGGCGGCATTGTCGCGCTCCCACTAACAGGAAACCAGATACAAGGCGGCACAGCAATGAGCCAACCCGAAACCGCGAGCGAAACGGCGACAACCGGAGACGGCGGCTCCGCCCCAAAGCTGCCCGGCCTGGGGCGCATCGTGCGCTCCACGCTGATCGTGGCGGTCGCCTCGGCGGCGGCGAAGGCCATCAGCCTGGGGCAGACCGTCATCGTCACCGACCGGTTCGGCCCGGAGTGGGACACCTACGTCGCGGCGAGCAGCGTCCCCGACCTGATCGTGATCCTGATCTCCGGTGGCGCGCTGATCCAGGCGTTCCTGCCCGTCTTCTCGGACTTCCTCGCGAAAACCGACCGCCCGCGCGCGTGGCGGCTGGCGAGCGCGACGATCAACACCGTGTTCCTGGTGTCGCTGGTCCTGGCGGCGGTCGCGTTCGTGCTCGCGCCGTGGCTGGTCCCGAATGTCCTCACGCCCGGCTTCGCCAGCAACCCCGAACAGGTGGCCCTCATCGTGGAGTTGCTGCGTGTCCTGTTGCTGAGCAGCATCATCTTCTCGGTGAGCGGGCTGTTCATGGGTATCCTCCAGGCGCACCAGAACTTCTTCCTGCCGGCGCTGGCGGCGGTCTTTCAGGACGCGGGGCTGCTGTTCGGCATCATCTTTCTGGTGGAACCGCTGGGGCTGCACGGCGTGGCGTGGGGCGCGGTGATCGGCGCGGCGTGCCACTTTCTCGTCCAGGTGCCGGGGCTGATCTACTTCCGGATGCGCTGGCGGCCCGTGCTCGGCTGGAGCCTGCCGGAGTTGCGCCTGGTGGTCCGGCTCATGATCCCGCGCGTGCTTGGGTTGGGGCTGGTGTTCTGGTTCAACCTGCGCTACATCCCGAACCTGATTGGCTCGTGGCTGCCCGAAGGCTCCATCGCCGCGTACACGTGGGGCTGGCAGTTGATGCAGATTCCGGAGACGCTGCTGGGCACCGCGCTCGCCATCGTGATCTTCCCCACGCTGGCGACGCTCTCGGCGCTCGGCGACGTGCCGGGCAAGCGGCGCGCGCTCTCCGGCTCGATGCGCTACATCCTGGCGGTGACGGTGCCGGCGGGGTTCGGGATGCT
This sequence comes from Anaerolineae bacterium, assembly GCA_027494055.1. Classification (GTDB taxonomy): domain Bacteria; phylum Chloroflexota; class Anaerolineae; order Aggregatilineales; family JAFGMM01; genus JAOSJO01. The sequence goes on from JAOSJO010000001.1 coordinate 612,092, forward strand.
GCTGGTGGGCCGGCCACTCATCAGCCTGCTGGAGCGCGGCGCGTTCGACCCGGCGCTGGGCGACCTGGTGTACAGCACGACGGCGGCGTTCACGCTCGGCCTCATCACGCACGCGGCGCTTGAGGTGGTGGCGCGTGGCTTCTACGCCGACAAGGACACGATGACGCCGCTGTTCACGGCGGTGGCGGCGGCGGTGGTGAACCTGGCGCTGGCGTTCCTGCTCAGCGGGCCGTGGGGCGTGGGCGGCGTGGCGCTGGCGAACTCGGTCGCGATCCTCATCGAAGTGATCCTGCTCCTCGCCATCCTGCAGCGGCGCTGGGCCGGCATCGACCAGGCGCGGCTGGCGCGGACCGGCATGCGCGCGCTGGCGGCGTCGCTGGTGATGTCGGCGGCGGTGCTCATCGTGCAGGCGTTGATGCGCGCGGTGGGCGTCGGTGGGGAGGACGCCGGCCTGGCGACAACCATCGTGGCTATCGCCGTCGCGGCCGGCGTGGGCATCGTGGTGTATTTCGGCGCGGGGGCGCTCCTGGGCATGGAGGAGATTCGCATGATCCCGCAGATGGTGATGCGCCGGCTGCGCGCCCCGGCGGAGGAGTCGCGGCCGGCGTAGGCGTGACTCACGCTCGCGTTGCCGGCTATGCAGAGAACTCTCGAACCGTGAGCAGCCTCACCGTGAAGTGCCGTGCGACGATCCGGCCTGGCTGACCTCACCCCTCGCCGCGCTGCGCGCGGCTTCCCCCCTCTCCATCAAAATGGAGAGGCGGGCAGGGGGGTGAGGTAAGCAAACGGAAGCCATCCTCTGGCTCGTCAAGCCAAACACCTCAACAACTCAAGAGAGAGACCACCGAATCGCGAATAACGCAAATAACGCGAATAGAGAAGGATTCCGGCGCGCGCTTTAGGGCGCGTCGTCGTCCGCGCCGGCGTCGTCCAGCGCGTCGAGCAGCTTGCCAGGGAGCCGGCTCCGGCGCTTCGTGGCGTAGCGCGTGCGGTAGATCGTCTCGCCCTCGCCGGAGAGCGTCTTCTGCACCAGGCGCTGCCCGGCGAGCTTCTGCAGCAGGGCGCGCGCCTCGTCCTGATCGATCTGCAACCGCGCGCACAGGTCCGCCACGGTGCACCCGCCCATGCGGATGAGCGCGTTCAGCACCCGGCGCAGGTCGTCGGGCATCTCCATCAGGTCAGGGAGGGTCAGCCCTTCGTCCTCATCGCCTTGCAGCCGATCAAAACGACCGTCCATCAGCAGGCCTCGCTGCGCGTGCGCGCCGGCGGGCTTCCTCGACGCCTACACGGCTAACACGTAGTCGGCGACCTTCGCGATGCCCTGGGACCAGGGATGGTCAGGGTAGAGCAGGGCGAAGATGCCGTCGCTCGCCAGCCGCACGACGTCCTCCGAGAGCGGCAGGATCGTCAGCACCGGCGCTTCGAAGCGCGCTTCGATCTGGCGTTTCATGTCGTCGAAGTCGTAGCTGGTGAGCGCCTTGTTCACCAGCAGGTAGAGGTTGGGGACGTCCAACTTGCGCGCGACATCGACCGTCACCACCGATCCCAGCATGTCCTGGTTGTCGGGGCGCAGGATGATGATGAGCATGTCGGAGAGGCCAATCGAGAGCACGGTCTCCTCGTTGAGGCCGGGGTGCGTGTCGATGAAGAGGAAGTCCAGCTTGAGCCGGTCGATGAGGTCGCGGTAGCCGTCGTCCAGCAGCGCCACGTCGTAGCCGCGCAGCATCCGGTAGATCTCGCCCGCGTTGAGGCTGGAGGGATGAGGTAGATCACGCCGCTGATCGCCTCGTCGGGGTTCTGGCGCTTCAGCCCCGCGCCGACCTCGTAGGCGGCCTCTTCGATCTCGCATTTGCCCCAGAGGTAGTCGTTGAGGGCCTTGTCCATCGTCTTGTCGCCCATGCCGAAGAGCACATGAATGCCCGGCGACTGGATGTCGGTGTCGATCACCCCCACCCGGTAGCCGCGCTTCGCGACCGTCACTGCGAGGTTCGCGGTGATGTTGGATTTACCTGTGCCACCCCGGAACGAGTGAATGGACACGATCTTCGACATAGAGCAGACTCCTCTGGCTGAAACAAGTTGCCCGCGCGCCGGACATCGCGCGCGGCGAGGTCAGTGTCAGATCGGGCGCGCAGGGATACGGCTGCCAGATGCCTAGTATAGCCAATAACCCCGGAGGAAAAAACCATGGTCGAGGCGAGGGCGGCATACAAGGAATGGGCGGCGGGGCCGGCCGGGTATAATTGGCCCATCACGCTCGCGGCACACTGACCCCTTCCATGGAGGATGACGCATGACCCAGTTTGGCCTGATCCTGCCCAACTACGACTCGCCCGCCAACACGCCCGCCGGCCTCCGCGCCGCCGCGCAGGCTGCAGAGGCCGCCGGGTTCGACTCGGTGTGGACCACCGACCACGTGCTCGTCCCGGACGTTGAGCGCGCCGCGCCCTACAAGCACCTCACCGAGGCGTTGATGACACTGGGCTACCTGGCCGGCCGCACCGAACGGGTGCGGCTCGGTACGAGCGTCATCGTGCTGCCGATGCGCAACCCCGTCCTGCTCGCCAAGCAGGTCGCCGCGCTGGACTACCTCTCCGGCGGGCGCGTGACCCTGGGCGTGGGCGTCGGCTGGAACGCGACCGAGTACGGCTTCCTCAACGCCGACTTCAAGCGGCGCGGACGGCGCGCGGATGAGTACATCCAGGCGATGCGCGCGCTGTGGCAGTCCGGCGAGTACGCCGAATTCCACGGCGAGACCGTCAGCTTCAGCGGCGCGGTCTTCAACCCCAAGCCGGTCCAGCCGGGCGGCCCGCCGATCTGGATTGGCGGCGTCTCTGACGCGGCGCTGCGGCGCGCGGCAACCCTCGGCGACGGCTGGCAGCCCAGCGGGGGCATCGAGCCGGAGGGCATCGCCGACGCCGTCTCGCGCCTGCGCCAGATGGCCGGCCAGCGGCGGCTGACGATCAGCGCGCGTTTCCGGGTTGACCTCAGCGCGGGGACGGAGGCGGCGATAGCGCGCGTGCGCGCGTACCTCAGCGCCGGCGTGGCGTACCCCGTCGTCCACCTGCCCCACGACAGCGCAGACGACCTGGCGGCCAGGATTGCGCAGTTTGGCCGTGAAGTGATCCCGGCGGTTGGGGACGATTAGCGAACCGGCGCGCTGACGCTCGCGAGATCGGCCTGGTCCGGCAGTTCGAGGGTCGGGCAGGCGGGCAGCATGACCGTGAAGGTGCTGCCTTCGCCCTCCCGGCTCTCCACCCACACGCGCCCGCCGTGCTGCTCGACGATGGTCTTCACCATCGACAGGCCCAGGCCGGTGCCGGGGATGTCGGCCACGTTCTCGGCGCGGTAGAACTTCTCGAAGATGCGGGGCTGCTCCTGCGCCGGGACGCCGATGCCGTTATCCCATACCTGGATGATGACCAGGTCTTCGGTGGCGCGCGCCCGGATGCCGACGCCGCCGCCTTCGGGCGTGTACTTGATGGCGTTCGACAGCAGGTTGACAAAACACTGCTTGAGGCGCAGCGGGTTGCCGAGCACCTCCGGCAGGTGGTCGGGCACCTCGACGGTGAGCGCCTGCGCGCGCGATTCGAGGTTGTAGCGTTGCGCCTCGATGGCGTAGCGGATGACGACGCTGATCGGCGTCGGCTCGCGCGCCACGTCGAAGCCGGCCTCGATGCGGCCCATTTCCAGCAGGTCGGAGATCAGCGCCGTGATCGACTGCACGCTGAAGACGATGCGGTCCACGAACTTGCGCTGGGTGTCGCTCAGCGCGCCGGCGCGCTCCAACAGCTCCACATAGCCCAGGATCGCGGTAAGGGGCGAGCGCAGATCGTGCGAGACGTTGGTGACGAACTCGCTCTTGACGCGGTCGAGTTCCTTCAGGTGCGAGATGTCCTGCATCACGGCGATGCGCCCCAGGCCCTCAATGATGGTCACCTGGGCGTGAAGCGTGTCGCCGTTGTCGAGGGCGACCTCACCGGAGAGCGAGCGGTCCGCCACGCCCTCGCGCGCGAACAACTCCAGCACGTCGTCGTGGGCGATCACCTCCTGGATGGGCCGGCCGGTGATCTCGGTCCCGTTGACGCCGAAGGCCTCCCGCGCGGTGGGGTTCAGCAGCATCACCCTCCCCTCGACGTCGGTCACGATCACCACGTCGTTGACCTTGCGCAGCAGGGTATCCAGCGTGTCGCGCTCGTGCTGCACCTCGGCGTAGAGGCGCGCGTTGCGAATGGCGATCACCGCGTAGTCGGCCAGCGTCGTGAGGGAGGCGCGCGTCGTGGGTGGAGAAGGCGCGGGCCTCGATGCGGTTGTCCACGCCCAGCACGCCGATAGACGCGCCGTCCATGATGAGCGGCACGTAGAGCAAATCCTTCACCATGTACGAGGTGACGATCTTGAGCGTGCCGGTGGCGCTGAGCGTCATGGGCGTCTGACTGCGCATGGCCTCCCCGGCGAGGCTGTCGGATACCTTGACGCGGAATGTGCGCGCCATGGCCTCGTCGAAGTTCTTGGCCGCGCGCATGTACAGCTCGCCCGACTCCTCGTCCACCAGGAGCAGCGACCCCTCCTCTGCGCCGGTGAGCGTCACTGCCGCCTCCACGATGTCGTTGAGCAACCGCTCCAGGTCCAACTGCGCCGTCAGCGACTTCAGGATACGGTTGAAGGCGTCCAGTTCCTGCCGATCCAGCATGGGCGCGCTGTCCGTCCGGGCGGCGGCCTCCGGGGCCTCCGGCGGGGATGGGTGCTGTTCGCTCGCTGGATGGCGTCGAACATCTCTTCGGTGGTGAAGGGCTTCGGCACGAAGTCGCGCACGCCGACGCGCAGCGCGCGCACGATCAGGCTCTCGGAACGCTCGGCGGAGGTGAAGATCGTGGGAATCCGGATGCCGTCGCGGCTGAGCCGGTCGAGGACCTCCAACCCGGTGAGGTGGGGCATCTCGCAGTCGAGGATCAACAGGTCGGGCCGCAGCTCGCGCGCGAGCCGCAGGCCCTCGGCGCCGTCGCCGGCAATGACGATCTCAAAGCCGGCTGGCTTAAGCACATAGTCGGCGAGGAGCTTGCGTATATCAGCGGAGTCATCGATGACGAGGACGCGCTTTGTGCTCACCGAGCAGGATACCCCATTCGACTTGCGGCGCAAGCGTTTATGCGGCAACAATCCGTAGACAATTTTAACACAATTCAAGTCGGTTGGGTAGCAACACTCCGGTACTAGGGTGCACTCCAGGATAGGCGAGATGGTGTCGCGCGCTCCGTAGAGGGCATTGGCGCGGTCCGGAGCCGGACCGCCCCACGTGGTAGCGTAGGACAAGGGGCTTAGCTCTTGGTAAGATTATCCGGTAGCGGCTCGTCGTCTCTTAGCCCAGCCTCGTTCACTCCAGGCAAGTCATGTTGCGTTTTCCGTAGCCTGCCGACTGAAGTCGGCCCGCTGACTGAAGTCAGCGCCTAATCGTCGCCAATAGTGATGATCGCTACGAAATTAGCCCGCGACTTCAGTCGCGGGGCTCGAGAGAAGATTGCACAGGATGCCGGGCCATACCTACTTCTGAATTGGCGTTATTCGCGTTATTGGCGGTTCAATTGTTCTCTGCTTCACCGGTGATTGGGCGCGCCCCCGGAAACGGTCACCGGCGGCCAGGGCAGCCTCGGCGCGGCGCGCGTCCATTCGATCCTGACAGGAACGTGATTATAACGGAGTTGTAACCTCCCTTACGGTAGTCAGAGCGGATTAGGGGTATGCTATATGCACATCATATGGTGGAGGCATCCTCAGATGGTCGTTGACGCGCGCGTCCAGCTTGAGGTCCTGTACAACTTCATCCGCAGCCTCAGCGGGCAGCTTGGTCTGCGCGACATCCTGCGGCGCGTCGTCAAGAGCGCGGTGGGGACGGCGAGCGCCGATTACGGCAGCGTGGTGGCGTTCTCCGCCGACGGCGAGATGGCCGGCGCAGAGGTGCTCTGCCGGGGCCAGTTCATGAGCGAGCCGGAGAGCCTCGTCGCGCCCGCCCTCCAGGATGGCCTGCCCGGTTACGTGCTGCACAACCGCGAGGTTGTGGTCCTCAAAGACGTGAGCCAGGACCCGCGCTGGACCAACATCGCCGAGAACGATATCTGCCTGCCGGACCGGGGGTCGGCGTTGTCCACGCCGCTTATCCACGGCAACCGGGTCGTCGGGACGCTCACGCTCGCCAACCCGGCACCGGCCTACTTCGACCCCGGCCTTGTCGAACTCATCAGCGTCATGGGCGATCAGGCGGCGGTGGCAATCGCCAACGCGCTCCTGTTCAGGGACATGCAGCGCGCCGAGGCGCGGTACGTCAACCTGTTCGACGACAGCATCGTGCCCATCATCCTGACCGACATGGAGGGGATGATTATCGAGGCCAACCGGCGCGCGTGCCAGTTCTTCGAGTACGACCGCGCCAGCCTCCTGCGCCTGCCCATCACCGCGATCCACCGCATGGGTACCGGCCCGGTGGGGCACCAGCGCTTTGCCCACCTCCAGCGCGGCAGGGAGGTCAAGTTCGAAACCACGGCGTGGACGCGCAGCGGCAAGGAAATCATCGTGCAGGTGCACGCCAAGCGCATCCAGGGCGAACAGAACGACGTGGTGCAATGGATCGAGCACGACCTGACCACGCAGAGGGAACTGGACCAGTTGCGCAGCGACCTGAGCGACATGATCTACCACGACCTGCGCAACCCGCTCAGCAACGTGATCACCAGCCTGGACGTGCTCAACGTCGCGCTCGCCCACACCGAGGACGAGAAGGTCCGTGCCGTGCTGGAGATCGGCACGCGCGCGTCGCGGCAGCTCTCGCGCCTGGTCGACTCGCTGCTCGACCTGCGCCGGCTGGAGGAAGGCAAGACGATCCTCCAGCGCGAGCGCACGCCGGTCAGCCGACTCGTGGCCGAAGCCGCGCAGCAGGTGCACGTCATCGCGCGGGAGCAGGACCTGGACATGCGCTTCAACCTCGCCAACGACCTGCCGTACCTGTACATCGACGCCGATATGGTGAAGCGCGTGCTCATCAACCTGATGGAAAACGCGATCAAGTACACGCCGCCCGGCGGGGGAGATCCGGGTTGAGGCGCAGCGGCGCGGCGACGGCTACGTGAGGTTCGCCGTGCGCGATACCGGCTATGGCATCCCCGCCAACGCGCTGCCCACGCTGTTCGACAAGTTCACGCGCGTGCGCCACGACGGCGCGCCGAAGGGGTTGGGGCTGGGGCTGGCGTTCTGCCGCCTCGCGGTCGAGGCGCACGGCGGCCAGATCGGCGTCGATAGCGTGCTCGACGAAGGGTCGAGCTTCTGGTTCACGCTCCCCATCGAAGCGCCGCCCACCAGCCAGCTCAAGCTGTAGCCCTGCCGCCGGACGGCTATCCCGCCACGCTGAAGAGCGCGCCAATCGCGAAGCCGGCCAGCGCCGACACGATCCCGATGAGGGCCATCTGCGCGCCGCTGCGGCGAGGGCTGCCCACTGTGACGCGCGCCTTGAACGCGCCCACCATGTAGAGCGCCACCGCCGACACCACCAGCGAGAGCGCGATGGCCGGCCCCACGGCCAGGAAGAAGAACGGCGCGAGCGGGATCAGCGAACCGATGATGGCCGAGACGCCAACGAGTATCGCCGTCCGCACCAGCCCGCTCCGGTCCACCGGCTGGATTTCCAGCTCGTGCGCCATCATGATGTCAATCCAGGCGGCCTCGTGCTGCGTGACCTGATCGACCGCGCGCTCCAGCAACTCGCCCTCGAATCCCCAGTCGCTGAAGATGTTGTGGATCTCCGCGCGCTCCAGGTCCGGCGTCTCGTGGATCTCGCGCCGCTCCTGGCGCATCTGCGCCCGATAGTAATCCAGGTCGGCCAGGCGCGACGTATACGCCACCGCGGCCATTGAGATCGATTCGGCGAACGTGGCGGCCAGCCCCGCCGCGAGGATGATGCGCTGGTCCTGCGAGGCCGCCGCCACGCCCAGGATCACCCCCAGCACGTTCACCAGGCCGTCCTGCCCGCCGAGGATGATCTCGCTCAGTCGCTCGGCGATGCGGATCGAACCTTCACGCTCTTTGCGGACGGAGTGCTCTATCGTTCCCATGACAATCTCGCATTTGTTAAAATATTAACCACGACACAACTGCATTCTAGCGCGTTTCCACAGGGCACGCTATGTCGCCCACCAGGCGCATTTTTGCGTTAAAATGGGCGCACCATCGGGCAGACATACACACGGGACTGTCACCGCGCATGACAACACAACGCCTTTACTATGAAGACCCTTACCTCACGACCTTCGAGGCCGCCGTCGTCGAGCGCCTCACCCTCGAGGGGCGGCCGGCGGTGGCGCTGGATCGGACCGCCTTCTACCCCACCGGGGGCGGCCAGCCCCACGACGCGGGCGCGCTGGCCGGGGTGGCCGTCGTGGGCGTGGAGACGCGCGAGGCGGACGGTATGGTCATCCACGTGCTGGCGGGCGACCTGCCGGGCGACCGGGCGACCGGCGCGGTGGATTGGGCGCGCCGCTTCGACCACATGCAGCACCACACCGGGCAGCACATCCTCTCGGCGGCGTTTGTGACCGTCGCGGGCGCGAGCACGGTGGGCTTTCACCTCGGCGTGGAGAGCGTGACCATCGACCTGGACAGGCCCCACATCGCGCCGGATGCGCTCGACGCGGTGGAGGACCTCGCCAACGAGGTCGTTACACGCAACCTGCCGGTGCGGGCGTGGTTCCCCACCGACGCGGAACTGGCGGCCATCGCCCTGCGCAAGGAACTGGCCGTCGCTGGGAAGGTCCGCATCGTGCAGATCGGCGACTTCGACGCAACCGGCTGCGGTGGCACCCACGTGACGCACACCGGCGAGGTGGGCGTCATCAAGGTGCTCAAGCTGGAGCGCCGCGCCGACACCACGCGGGTCGAGTTTCGCTGCGGCGCGCGTGCGCTGCGCGACTACCGCATGAAGAACGCGATTGTCAACGCGCTCGCCGCCGAGTTCACCGTCGGCGGGTGGGAAGTTGACCACGCGGTGGCGCGGCTCAAGGCGGAGCTGAAGGCCACGCGCACCGCGCTGAACCAGGCGCGCGCCCAGCAGGTCGAATACGAGGCCGTGGCGCTGCGCGATAGCGCGACGGAGCAGGGCGGCGTGCGCGTCATCGCGCGCGCCTTCGAGAACTGGGAGGCGCGCGACCTCAACAAGCTCGCCGCCGAGCTGGTCAAGACCCCGCGCACCGTGGCGCTGCTGGGGCTGGCCGGCGAGAAGGCGCAGTTGATCGTGGCGCGCGCCGACGACGCGCCGCAGGACATGACCGGCGTGCTCAAGCGCGCGCTCGCCGTTCTGGGGACGGACCGGGGCGGCGGCCGGCCAGGGTACGCCGCCGGCGGTGGCGTGCCGGCCAGCCTGGAACAGGTCGAGGCGGCCCTCGCGGAGGCCGCGCGCGCCCTCAGCGCGTCTGAAGACTGAACCGCACAGGAACAGGGAGCGAGACCGACGTGAAAGAGATCAGCCCAGGCATCTTTGTCGAGACCAAATACCGGCTTGTGACGGTGGGCGCGGTGCTCACCGGCGAGGGGTGGGTGCTCATCGACACCCCGCCCTTCCCCGACGACGCCCATGACTGGCGCGAGCAACTGATGCGCAAGACCCCGCTGCCGGTCCTGTTCATCATCAACACCGACCACCACCGCGACCGCATCCTGGGCAACTGCTGGTTCAAGGCGCTGGTCGTGGCGCACGAGCACACGCACCAGGCGGTGCGCGCGCTGCCGGGCGCGTTCCTCGAAAACGCGGTCGAGGCGCTCGCCGCCGACCAGGCGGAGCGCCGCAGCTTCACGGGCCTCAAGCTGGTCCCGCCGTCGATCTCGTTTTCCGACCGGCTGTCGATCAAGCGCAGCGGGCGCGAGATACCCGTCATCAGCATGCCCGGCCCCACGCCGGGCACGGCCTGGGTGCACTTCCCGGAGGAGCGCATCGTCTTCACCGGCGACAGCGTGGTGGTCGGCACGCACCCTTACCTGAGCTACGCCGACTCGAAGGCGTGGCTCGACAACCTCACGGCGCTGCGCCGCGCCCGGTTTGCCGCCGACGTGATCGTGCCGGGGCGCGGGCCGGTCACGGACAAGGCCGCCACCGAGCCGGTCTCCGAGTACGTGCGCGTGGCGCGGCGGCGGGTGTACAGCCTGTTCCGCGCCGGGCGGCCCCCGCGCCGACACCACGACGCTGGTGCCGGAGTTCCTGCCGATGTTCCCGGTCACGGACTCATACGAAGAGGTCCAGCGGCGCATCAAGAGCGGGCTGGACCACGTCTACGAAGAGTACAAGGCCACCGACGTCATACGCAACCAGGTACAACCGAAAGCGTGAGGCGCGGGCGCGGCCAGCCGGCCGGCGTGCCAGCGAGGTCGAATCCGCAGGCGGGAGCTTCTCGCGCCTATCCTAAGTCATACGGCCCGCGCCAGAGGCCGCGCGCCTCGTCCCAGTGCCAGCCGGGCGGCGTGTCCGCTTCGAGGTTGGCGACCGGCTGGCGCGCCCATCCCGCCTGCACGCGCCCCAGGGTCGCCTCCCAGGTGCGCACGCCGTCGAGCGCGTTGGCCGCCTCGACGTTGCACGCGCCGACCGCCGTCGCCATCGTGAGCGCGTCCTCCGGCCCCATGCCGCGCAGCACCGCCGTCAGGAACCCGGCGATGGTGGCGTCGCCGGCCCCCGTGGTGCCCACCAGCTTCTGCGGGACAAAGCACGGCGCCCACAGCTCGCGGCTGCGCCAGGCTTCGAGGTCAGGCGGGGCGGCGCGCCCGAAATCGTGCAGCGCGCCGGGCGTGCGCAGGTACGCGCCCCGGTCACCGAGCTTGAGCATCACGACCGGGCTGCCCATCGCCCACACCGCATCGACCAACCTCTCCAGGTCGGTGGGCGTCAGGCCCGCGAGCGCGCCGCCCTGCGCCTCCAGCTCGTCGAAGCGCGCGCGCGCGAGCATGAACAGCAGTTCCTCGACGCTGGGCACAAAGACGTTCACGTAGGGCAGCGTCCGCTCCAACACCGCGCGCCAGTCCACGCGGCCCGACTCAGCGTTGGGGTCGGGCATCGACATGTCAAGCGAGGTCGTGACGCCGGTGGCCTGCGCGTGCTGGAACAACGCGGCGAGCTGCTCGCCGCCGTTCAGGTACATGCGGCGCATGATGGGCGGGTACCCAAAGTGGAACAGTCGCGCCCCGTCCAACAGCTCGTAGCGCACGTCAGCGGCGCTGAAGGTCGCGTTGGCGCCAGAACAGTGCAGGAACGCGCGGTCGGTGCCGGGCGGGTTGATGACCAGGGTGTACGCGCTGACCGCGTCGGGCGTCACGATCATGCCGTCGGCCAGGTCCGCGCCGTAGCGGCGCACCACGTCGAGGATGGCCTGGCCGAACAGGTCCTCGCCCACCTTGCCCATCAGCGCGGCGTCGATGCCGAGCTTGACCATGTTCAGCCCGGTGTTGGATACCGCGCCGCCGGTCGAGAGCGCGGCCGGCCCCACCTCGGTAAGCCGGCCCGGCGCGACGAGAACGCTCAGGTCGCCCGGCGCGTCGTCGTCAAACGTGGGGATGATGTCGATGCAGATGTGCCCGGCTACGACTGCGTCGGTCATGATGCGAATCCCTCAACTGCCTCCCGCGTGGGCAGCACGCCGATCTCAAGCGCGTATTCCACCACTTCCTGCGGCTCCAGGACCTTCAACTGGCCGTCGCGGCGCGCCTTGTCGCGCCCGTCCGCCCAGGCGGTGGTCGGCTCCAGCCCGCAGACGTAATCCTGCGCGCCCATCATCTTCCACTCGATGAGCCAGGGGAGTTCCGCCGCGCGATAGCGGACATACGCGCCGAAGTCGAGCGCCCGGTTGACGATGGCCGCCTGCGCGAAGCCGTCCGCGTCGGTGCGGAGGACATGGTAGAAGACCTGCTCGGCGTAGCCCGGCGTCGGCTCCTGAAACTGCCGGAAGACGTCGATGCCCGTGGCGGCGATCTCGGTGCGCGGCGTGGTCTCGGCGATGTCGGCGACCAGTTCGCTATCCGGGCTGACCACGGGGAAGCCGAAGTTGACGTGGTACAGGAGCATGTGCGGCGCTGGCTGATAGCCGATGTTCGTCACCCGGTCGTGGATGCGCAGCCAGGTCGCGCCAAGCTGCGTGCTGATGCGCCGCTTGAGGTGCCACTTGTCCCCAAACGTCACCGCCTCTTTGACCTCGCCCTCGACCCAGATGTCGTAGGCGTCGCCCTCCCAGGCTGCGCCCGTGTTGACGTGGTACGCCGCAAGGTGCGACATGCGCCCGTGCAGCCCCAACGCCTCCTCGCCGTCCACCGAAGGCGCGCCCATCCAGCTCATGCCGCAGCCGGTCATCAGGCCGCCGCCCCACGAGCGCAGCCAGCCCAGGCCTTCGGGTTCGTAACGCGCGCCCTCGGCCCACCCGGAGGTGGAATGCCACGCGAGCGACCGACCCTGGAAGCTTGCCGCGCCGATGTCCAGCGCCCGGTCCAGCAGCACCGAGAAGCACAGGCCGCTGCCGGTGTGCACGTCGGCGACGCGCACGCCCCTGGCGTTGCCCTCCTCGAAACTGCCCAGGCGGACTCCCGCAAGCTGCGACATATCGCCCACCTTGCGGGTGAGCTGATCCCGCGTGTAGGTGTGACCAAAAAGCTCAGGCATTGTGCTGACCTCGCTTTCGTATGATGGCAGAGTATCCCGACGCTGCGTCTGAAGTATACCACCCCTGGCAGGGTGTTGTGTGAATCGGTTGACCGTTGGTCGCCTTCGCCCCGCTTCGCGCGGGTTTCTTGAGGTGGACAACTGTTCTGGCCGTGTGTCAGGCCAAAACGTGATATCCGGTACTGTGCACGCGCGCGCTGGCGCGGTATCCTGACCATAAAGATACACAGTGCCCGAATTCCCCGCGTGGGGGACCGCATACAGGAGCCATCTGGGGGCATGAACCTACTTGGCGAGACTCTCAACATCGACCTGACCACGCGCACCGTCACCGCCGCGCCGCTCGATGGTGCGGCGGCCCGCCGTTACCTGGGCGGGCGCGGCCTCAACGTCTGGCAACTGCAGCAGCTTGTCGGGCCAGAAGTTGACGCGCTTGGCCCGGAGAACGTCCTGATCCTGAGCTGCGGCCTGCTCACCGGGACCGAAGCGCCCGTCTCCTCGCGCCTGCAGATCGGCGCGCGCTCCCCGCTGACCGGCTTGCTGGGCAGCTCCAACGTGGGCGGGCACTTCGGCGCGGCGCTGCGCTCCGCAGGGTACCAGTCCGTGCAGATCACGGGCCAGGCCGACGCACCCGTCTACCTGTGGATCGACGCGAACGGTGTCGAAATCCGCGACGCTGCCGGGCTGTGGGGCCTGGATACGCGCGCCACGGCGGCGGCGCTCAAGGCGCAGGCTGCCGAACGGGACGCCAAGATCATGACGATTGGCCCCGCCGGCGAGAACATGGCCCGCTATGCGTCGCTCATCATGGCCGATGGGCACGCCGCCGGCCGGACCGGTCTGGGCGCGGTGATGGGGTCCAAGCGGCTGAAGGCCATCGTCATCACGCACACGCCCAGCCGCCGCCCGCCGAACCCCGCCACCCGGAGCCTGATGCAGGCCTACGCGCAGAGCATCCGCAGCGCGGAGCGGTACGAAATCTACGCCCGGTACAGCAACTCCGCCTATCTGAACTGGTCCAACGAGATGGGCATCCTCGGCACGCGCAACTTCCAGGAGGCGCAGTTCGACGGCTCGGAGAAGATCGACGGCGTGGAGATTGCCCGCTATGTGACGAAGGTGAAAAGCTGCCACCGCTGCCCGGTGCACTGCAAGGCCGAAATCCGCGTCGATCACGGGCGCTTTGCCGTGATGCTTGGCGAGCGGCCCGACATCGAGCCGCTGATGGCAATGGGGCCGCGCATCGGCGTGGACGATCCGGAGGCGGTGCTCTACCTCTTCAGCCTGTCGAACACACTCGGCCTCGATGTGATCTCCGCCGGCGGCGCGGTCGCTTTCGCCATCGACCTCTACCAGCGCGGCATCCTCACCGACGACGATACCGGCGGCCTGGCGCTCAATTGGGGCGACGCCGAAGCCGCAGCGACGCTGATGCGCCAGATCGCGCACCGGGAGGGGCTGGGCGACGCCCTCGCCGACGGCGTGCGCGCAGCAGCGCAGCGCATCGGGGGGAGGCCGCGCACTATGCCTACCACACCAAAGGCCTGGAACTGCCCGGCTACGACCCGCGCGGCGCGTATGGCACCGCGCTCGGCTACGCGGTCTCCAACCGGGGCGCGGACTTCACCAGCGTCTACCCCTCACAGGAGTTCTTCTGGTCCCCGGAGCAGGGCGGGACATCCTCGGCGACCCGAAGGCGGTCGAGCGCCTCGCGCCCGAAGGCAAAGGCGCGCTGGTCCGGTATGCGTCGGTTGTGTCGGCGGTGCTCGACTCGCTCGGCCTGTGCAAGATACCGGTGCTCTCCATCGTGGGCGACTTCAGCCTGGAGAACGAGGCCCGGCTTGCGTCGGCGCTGTCTGGCTGGGACCTGACCGCTGAGGACCTTTTCGAGGCCGGGGAGCGCATTGTCAACGCCGAGCGGCGCTTCAACCTGGTGTGCGGCATGACGCCCGGCGACGACGACCTGCCCGACAGGTTCGTCGAGGAGCCGATCCCCGACGGCCCGACGCAGGGCAGGACGGTCCCGCTCCAGACCATGCTGCGCGATTTCTACCGGGCGATGGGCTGGGATCGCGAGGGCCGCCCGCCCGAAGAGACTGCCTGAACCGCCGCGCGACAGGTGAGGGGGGGTGGGTGTCCCATTGACAGCGCTTTACCGAGATATATAATCCTCAAAGTCTCATCCAGCGCCGCATCGCCCGCAACTCTGAGTCTCAGGGGTCAACCCATGCGTTTCTGGAGCGCGCGCGCAACAGGGAGGGGAGGTCGCGGGACGTGGCGCTGCCCGACGCCAGCCGTACTACCCTCGCCGTGGATTGGGCGACGAGATACTTACTTCCTGTCGTGGACCGTTCAGCGATGGTCGGACGAGGCCGTTGCTCGACGGCGGAACTCAGGCGCCGACAAACGGCGACCCTGGGTGGATGTGGGCGAGTCGGTCAGGAACGGTGGCAGGGGGCACCCTCCAGGGGTCAGCCCAAGCTCAGCTATCTGAAGGCGCTTGGCGTCACCACGATCTGGCTCAGCCGGTGTTCAAGCAGGGGCCACCTCAACACGTATCACGGCTACGGGGTTCAGGACTTCTCGAAGTCGATCCCACTTCGGCGGCGGAGCGACCTGGTTGATCTGGTGGCGGAGGCGCACCGCCTCGGCATCCGCATCATCCTCGACATCATCTTCAACCACCCGGCCCGAACTGGCTGTACGCAGGAAACGCCGGAGGGCGTTCCGGCCCACCACAGGCGGTACCGTCGGCGCCTGGGTCGGGAGGGGGCAGCATCGAGCATCAGGGGATGAGGACGGGTGTGGGTCTGAGCTACAGGACGGGAGCGTTCACGCGGGGGTGGGGGACCTGGGCGCGGGCGACATCGGGACCGAACGGAGCACAAACGCAGCGACTTCGGCGACTGCGCGACTTCAAACTCGAACGCGGGCGTGCTGAGCGACCTCGCGCGCTGCTTCAAGTACTGGATCGCCTGACCGATTGCGACGGCTTCGCATCGACACGCTCAAGCACGTGTCCTTTGAAGGGGGCGGAACTTCTGCGGCACGATAAGGAATTCGCGCTAACTCGGCAAGGCGAACTCTTCCTCGTGGGCGAGGTCGCGGCGGCGACTCGGCGCGGAGCGCTACCTGACGTCCTGGGCCGCAACCTGGATGCGCCTCGATATCGGCGAGATGCCCCCGCTCACGGCGTGGCAAAGGCCTGATCCACCCGCAGGCTATTTCGCCGGCTTGATCCCGGCCTTGGGTGATGGGGTGCACGCAACCTGAATCGCCATGTCTCGATCCTGGACGACCATGACACGGGGGGAAAATCCGCTTCGCGAGCGAGGCGCGTCTGATCCAGGTGGCGGCAGGGCGCGTCCTCCGACCCTGGGGATCCTGCATCTATACGGTACCGAGCAGCTCGGGCCTGAGTCGAGGGCAGTGGCGCCAGACTGGAAGCGCTCGGAGTACTGCGGAGGCGATGTTGGGCGGGCACGCGCAGAGCGGGGCCGGCGCAGCGGGCGACGCGGCCCGACTACTGCGGGGTCGGGCCTTTCGGTACCGCGGGGTCACAGCTTCGACGCGACAGCCCAACCTAGGGGGTTGGGCGCTCGCTGCGTGCGAAACGCCGGTCTTGGCCATGCGGATACCGGGTCTCGTTCTGGGGCTGCCCTTCGACGTTTAGGCGGGCGAGATCGTCGCGGTCGGCATCCTGGACGATGAGGGGTGGCGTGCTCAATGCACACGGCGCAGGGCGGGGGGACGTGCTGGTGGATGGTCAACCGCGGGGTCGTCGATGGGGTGGCGCTCAACACGGCGCAGGCGGCGGACCGCCGGGATATTCGGGGCCTACGCGGTGGGAGCCGCCATACCGGTGCAGCGCACGCCCGACGGCAAGGCCTTCATCGCGGTGCGGGACCTCCCGCCCTCGGAGACGCTGATCCTCACCAACAGGCCACCGGCGGAGGCCGGCGCTGTGCGCGCCGGAGCGGGCACGTAAGGCATTTGGGAAAAGGCAAGGGGCGCGCCATGCGTCGCCCCTTGCGATGGACCGACGCTCTTAAGCCGGGACGCCAGCCTACTCCACGAACGACAGCCGGCCCGACCACACCCAGCCGAGCACGCTCCCGCCCTGGCTCACCTGGTACCACTGCCCGACGGCGGGCGTATCGTACCGGATCGGCCCGGCGACCGGCCCGGCCACGATGTCGAGCGCCGCGCCGGGGGCGAGCGTCGCCACGACCGCGCCCTGCTGCACGTCTGGGTACGACCAGACGCGCGCGTTCTCCAGCGCGACGGCGCGCTGATACGCCGGCGGCGGCGCGGAGGGCGACAGGCGCTCGGACCACACCCAGCCGGTCAGGTCGCCCTGGCTGATCTGGTACCAGTCGCCCTGTACGTCGGAACTGTAGCTGATCGGCCCGCGCACCGGCCCCGCCGTGATCGTGACCGCCGAGCCGGGCGTCAGCGTGGCGAGCACCGTGCCGCTGTGTACGTCTGGCGCGGACCACACGCGCGCGTTCGCACGCGCGGTCGCCGTGGAGGCGGGCGGCTCGCTAGGGAGCGCGGCGCAGTTTCCGCTCACGTCACCCGCACCCGCCGACACCCAGCCGCCGCTGTTCGGGCCAAGGTAGACGTAATAACCCGTCGCAGACTGGCGGATGACGGCGTAGGCCGCGTTGGGCAGCAGGCTGTCCGTCTGGGTAAGCAGCGCCGGCTCGCCATACACCGCGACCGGCGCGTCGGACGTGACCAGCACGCACAACGTCGGGTGCGACTGGAGCGGCGCGGAGTCCACCGGGATGTTCATGCCGCACGCGCCGCTCAGCGCGCCCTGGCTGCGCGCGACGTAGCCGCCGTAGGCGTGGTCGAGCTGGACGTATACGTAATCCGGCGCTTGCAGCGTGACCGTGTAGCTCACGCCCGCGCGCACCACACCGACCTGCTGCGTCACGTCGAAGACGGGCGCAGCGTAGAGCGGCGCATCGACGGCCGGCGCGAACAGGCAGCTTTCCGCCTCCTGCGCCGCCACGCCGAGCGCGCCGCCGAGGGCGAGCAGCCCGGCCAGTATCCACACGATATGCATTCCCTTTAACACGTCAATCTCTCCTTGTGTAGCTGTCCGTCCCCCTGAAAGCACGAACCTCTCTGTCCATCCTGGTTGATCGCCGCGCCCCGTGCTGGTCGTGAATCATACGGTCCGGCTATGATCCCTCACCGCCGGATCGTTTTACGCATGGACACGCGAGTCTTCCTGCGCGCAGCGCCTACATGATGAACGGAGGGCTGGTGAAGATGTAGTTCTCGAACCTGCCGAACGGCGCGTCGCTCATGAAGAACGCGAACAGCGCGTCCATCCGGTAGCCGCGCGTCAGCAGGTAGTCAGCCGCGGCGCGGTTAATCATCGGCACCTCGACGCCGAAGTGACGCTGGCCGCGCAGCGCCGCCTGAAGCTCGGCGTGGCCCAGCACCGCCGGAAAGTCGTTCGGATCGCGCAGCGCGAAGGGGCCGCTGCTCGGACCGATGTAGCCGTAGCCGACCACGTGGCCGTTCCGCCGGTACAGGAACCCCTGCCGTTCCGTCAACAGCCAGGCGTGATCGGCCTCCCGCGCGTGGCCGATGATCGCCCGGTCCAGATCGCCCAGGATCGCCAGCGTCTTGGACGTCTTCGAGATCGGCTCGAACGCCAGGTTGGTGCCCAGGCCCACGACCTCCGGCGCGCGTCCGAAGTAGTAGATCGGGAACGATGGGTACACGCCGGTCTTGAGGTACCGCGCCTGCGCGCGGAGGTCGGCGGTGGCGATGATGACGCGGCGCTGCGCGCCAACACTGGCCGGGAAGGCGTGCGCCAGCAACGCGCGCCCCACGCCGGCAGACTGCGCGCCGGGCAGGACGAAGAACTCGGTCAACTCCTGCACGCCATCGCGCACAATCGAGCGGGCGTAGCCAATCGCCTCGCCGTCGCGCTCGGCAATCCAGAACTGGTTGGCGGTGTGCGCCAGGTGTTCGTAGAGCGCGCGGCGCTTCTCCCACATGGCCGCGAGCGCCTCCGGGTCGGCGGCGCTGGTGGGCTGCCCCGAACCCAACCGCAGGTTGAGGTCGAGAAACGTCTCCTCGCACAGCCGGAACGCTGTGTACGAGTCGTCGGGCGTGCCCTCGCGGATGGTCAGCGCCGCGGTCGCGGCCCCACTCGTCTGTGTAAGCGTCAGATTCCCGATCATTTCCCCTGCTCCTCTGGCCGGCGCGATTGCCAGCCGGCGATGGACATGAAGCGGCGCGCCCGCGCGGGCGCGCCGACTTACGCTCGGTCTGCTCCTACTGGACCAGCCGGTAGAACCGGAAGAAGTAGTTGTCGATGGGCAGGACTTCAACGTCGCGGAACCCGGCCTCCTGCGCGTAGCGGCGCAGCGTGTCGGTCCGCATGACGGTGCCGGTCCCGACCGAGGGCTGGTCGGCCATGCCCACCGGCAGGCAGTGGAGCACGCTCCAGCCGTACATCATCCACTCCACATCGTTGCCGGAGGGCGTAAAGCTGTCGCCTACGCGCTCATCGACAACGATGACGGCCCCGTCGTCGCCCGCGAGCCGGCGCATCGTCCGCATTGCGGCCACCGGGTCCGACATGTCGTGCACGGCCTCAAAGGCGGTCACGAGGTCGTATGCGCCATCAATGGCAGAATCGCCCGCGTCGCGCACGTGGAAGTTCACGCGCCCGTTCAGGCCAACCGTCTGCGCGTTGGCGCGTGCCAGCTCGATAGACGGCGCGTCGAGGTCGAAGCCATCGACCTGGGCCTTGGGATACCTCAGGGCGATGCCGATGCTCGACCAGCCCGCGCCCACGCCGATGTCGGCCACGCGGGCGGGCGGGTCGGCCAGGAGGCGCGCGTGCACGTCGGGCAGCGACGGCAGCCACGTCTCGCCCAGTTCGGTCAGGAAGGCCGCCCGGTTGACGCCGGCCTGGCCCTCGCGCACGTCCGCGCCGTAAGCGCCAAAGGGGACGCCGCCCCCACGGCGGAATGCTTCAACGACAGCCGTCACCGGTCGCGTCACGCCGACCGCAAGCTGAGCCATCGGGGCCAGGTAGTTCAGGCTGTCGCGTTCTACAAGCACTTCGGCGTGGGCCGGCGGGAGCCGGTACCAGCGCGCTGTAGGGCCGGCGTCTGGATTGACGACCTCCAGGACGCCGGTGACGGTCTGCTGCTCAAGCCATTCGCGCACATAGCGCTCCTGCGTGTTGGTGCGCTCCGCAAGCTCCACCGAGGTCATCGGGCCGTTTTCCGCCAGCGCCGTGTAGAGGCCCAGGCGGTCGCCGATGTACATGGTGAACATATCGAATACCCCGCCCACTGATTGCAGCACGCGCTCGACAAAGGCGTCGCGCTCGGCGGCGTGCTGCGCTGCGTTGGCGGCGGTCATGGTTGTGTCGATGGTAGCCATCTGTTCGTTCCTCACGTGAACTCACTTTGGTCTGATTACGGCCACATAATACAGACAATTCGTCTATAAAACGTCTATTTACCGTCCAGGGAGCAGTCCACGGCGTGAGGCGACGCCACAAAGTGACGAAAATGCGCGGTGGTGGGGGCGGATAGGCAGACGAAACTTCCTGGCGCCAAGCAGTGGGGGCAAAGGCATGCCTCAGAGGATAGACCGCGCTCACCCCGCCGACAGCCGGTGCATGTCGTCCCTGAGTCTGGCGTAGAGCGCGCGGTACAGCGCGCGGCGCTCGGCGTAGAACGCCGCACGCGCGGGGTCGGGCATCACGCCAACGGTGGACGGCGGCAGAAGCGCGCACGCCTCCTCGATGGAGGCGTACACCCCACAGCCGACCCCCGCCAGCAGCGCCGCCCCGACGCAGGCGTGGTTCTCGCCCGCCGCGAGCAGGAGCGGCGTGTTGTAGACGTCGGCCTGGATCTGCCGCCACACCGGGGACGCCGCCGCGCCGCCCGACGCGATGACCTGCACGCCCGCTTCCGCACCGCCGGCGAGGTCGAGCGCGAGCGCCAGGCACTCGGCCATGGCGAAGGTCACACCCTCCATGACGGCCCGCGCCAGGTGCCCGACGCCGTGCCGCAGCCGCAGGCCCACAAACACGCCGCTGGCTGCGGGGTCCATGTGCGGCGTGCGCTCGCCCGCCAGGTGGGGCAGGAACACCACGCCCTCCGCGCCGGGCGGGACCTGCGCGGCCTGCTCCGAGAGGTAGGCGTAGGCGTCGGGCCGGTCGCGCAGGCCCAGCAAGTCGCGCAGCCAGCGCAGCGACAGGCCCGCCGCGAGGATCGCTGCCAGCGCGTACCAGCGGTCGCGCAGCGCGTGGTTGAACACGTGGAAGCGCATCTGGGGGTCCGCGCGGGCCGCGCGCAGCGGGTAGAGCACCTGCCCGCCCGTGCCGATGGTCGCCAGCGCCGTCCCCGCGTCGAACAGCCCGTAGCCGAGCGCCTGTGCCGGGCTGGTCGGCGCACCCGGCAACGACCGGGATGCCCGCCGGCAGCCCCAGCGCGTCGGCGGCGGCGGGGCGCAGCGCCCCCACCACGTCGGCGGAGGCGGCGACCGGCGGCAGGTAGCGCCGCTCCAGGCCGCTGAGGTCGAGCAGCCAGTCCGACCATTGCCCGGAGGCGATGTCGAGCAGCCAGGTCGAGGCGGCGTCGCTGACCTCCGTGCCCGCCTCCCCCGTGAGGCGCAGGCGCACGTAGTCTTTGGGCAGAATCACGCGGTGGGTCGCGGCGATGGCGTCAGGTTCGTGCGCGGTCAGCCACATGAGCGTCGGCCCCATGAAGCCGGCCGCCGGCGGCCCTGGCGCGTGCGCTGCGAGCGCCTCCGGGTCGGCGCGCGCCCTCAGGGCATCGACCTGGGCGCTGCTGCGCGTGTCCGCCCAGATGATGGCAGGCCGCACCGGTCGCGCGGCGCGGTCGAGGCACACCGTTCCGTGCATCTGCCCCGAAAACCCGATGCCGCGCACGCCCGCCGGATCGATCCCGGCTTCAGAAAGCGCGGCGCGCACCGTGTATACCGCCGCCTCCCACCAGTCGTCGGGGTTCTGCTCGGCATAGCCGGGCCGGGGTTGCGCGATGGGGTACTCGCGCCCGGCGGTTGCCAGCGTCCGTCCGCTGTCCGCCTCCAGCGCCAGCGTCTTGACGCTTGAGGTGCCGATGTCGATGCTCAACAGGTATGCCATGATCGTCTTCTGCTCCATGCGGTGTGTGCGCGCCAGTCACAACCATTTTTGCATGAGCGCGCACCGCCGACAAGTGGCGGTTGAAGCCGGCGCGCGTTGACAAAGCGCCGCGCCGCCCTTATGCTTGAGCACACGGCTGATCCGTGAGGAGGTGCAACCATGCAGGTAGGGGGTGCTGATTCCGCAGGGCTGGCGGTTGGACCTGGCCGACTTTCCCGACGACCAGACCAAGTTCGAGGCGATGATCCGCACGGCAAAGCGGGCCGAGGCGCTGGGGTTCGAGTCGCTGTGGCTGTACGACCACTTCCACACCACACCCACGCCGGAGGACGAGGCCGTGTTCGAGTGCTTCACGTCGCTGGCGGCGATTGCGCGCGAGACGCGCCGCATCCGGCTGGGGCAGTTGGTGACGTGCGCCTGGTACCGCCCGCCGTCACTGCTGGCGAAGATCGTGTGCACGCTCGACGCGGCCAGCGGCGGGCGCGTCGAGTTGGGGCTGGGCGCCGGCTGGTACGAGCACGAGTTCCTGGCCTATGGCTACGACTTCCCCCCACTGCGGCAGCGCTTCGACATGCTGCGCGACACGCTGCAAATCTGCCGCGCCATGTTCGGGCCGGGCCGCGCGACGTTCTACGGCGAGCGCTGGTCGGTGGACGGCGCGATCAACGAGCCGAAGCCGCTCCAGCCGGGCGGCATCCCCATCCTGGTGGGCGGCAACGGCGAGAAGGTCACGTGGCGCATTTGCGCCGAGTACGCCGACGAGTCGAACGTGACTGGCAAACTCGCGGAGGCGATCCCGGACATCAGGGCCAAGCAAGCCGCCCACTGCGAGGCCGTGGGCCGCGACCCGGCCACGCTCAGGCTCTCGGTTGCGGTGCCAGACTTTCACAAGCTTTCGCCGGCCCAGGCGCAGGCGATGCTTGAGGCATACGCGGAGCAGGGCGTGTCGCGCGTGCACATCTGGCTGCCCAACGCCGCCACCGGCGAGGGGCTGCCCTGGCTGGCGGCCATCTGCCGCGCCGCGCAGGGCGTGGAAATGGGCGCGGCGTGAGGCGGCGCACGACGGCCGCTGACCGGAACCGGTCAGCGGCTTTTTTGTCGCGCGGATTGGAAGCCGAAAGGGAGGAGGAGATTGACACGGGCCACGAAAGGCGCGAAAACGCGAAAAGCGCCAAGGCTTTTGGCTTCGCGTTTTCGTGCGCAGGCGACAATCATGCTATCCGTGCGCGTGAGGCGACCCATAACGCGCCTGATGTGATATGATTAAGCAATACGTTGATGGCGCAATCCGGCGCGTCTTTCCTGTAGTCTGCCGCCCCGCCGGGTGCAGCCGCGTGGTTGTTGAAAGGGAGCGGGCGATGCGGTACGGTTTTTGGCGCTTGCTTACGGGTGTTGTTCTGTTGAGCATGTGGGTGAGCGCGGTCCCGGCGCGCGCGCAGGACCCACCCACGCCGACCCCGCCGCCGGCTGCCGGGTACGCGCCGGTCGAGCCGGGCAACTACCGCGCGCAGATCAACATGGCCGGCCTGCCGCGCGAGTACCGCATCCACATTCCCGCAAGCTACGATCCCGCAACGCCGACCGCGCTGGTCGTCAGCCTGCACCCCTTCGGGTCATCGCCAGCGGAGCAGGAAGCGATCAGCGGCATGTCGGAGAAGGCCGACGAGGCGGGGTTCGTGGTTGCCTACCCGCAGGCGCTCGGCGATCCCCCACGCTGGCAGTTCGTCGGCGATGACCCGACGCGCCAGAGCCTGGACCTGGAGTTCATCCGGGTCATGATCCGCCTCCTCCAGGAGCGGCTGAACATCGACCCGGCGCGCGTCTACGTCACCGGCTTCTCCAACGGCGGCGGCCTGGCGCACGTGCTCGGCTGCGAGCTGTCGGATATGGTCGCCGCCATCGCGCCGGTGGCCGGGACCTACGTCGTCCCGGACGACTACATCTGCCTCCCGATGCGGCCTGTGCCGGTGGTGGCCTTCCACGGGACGGGCGACGACACGCTGCCCTATGACGGCATCGAGGACACGCTGCTGCCCGTGCGCGACTGGGCCGACGGCTGGGCGGCGCGCAACGGCTGCGCCGAGACGCCCGCCGTCGCCTACGAGGTGGGCGCAATCACCGGCGAGACGTGGGGCGACTGCCAGGACGGCGCGGACGTCACGCTGTACAGCATCGAGGGGTTCGGCCACTTCTACCCGCGCACCGGCCAGATACCGGGCACGTCGTTCGAACTGCCCACCGCCGACGCCAACGCCACCGACCTGATTTGGGCGTTCTTCGAGGCGCACCCCATGCCCCGGACCATCGTGGCGGAGGTCGAGAGCGGCGCGCTGACGCCCGGCGACTACATTGGCAGTGTATATTCCGTCGGCGGCAAGCGCTGGTACGTGCTCCACATCCCGGAGACCTACGACCCCGACGTTCCCACGCCGCTGGTGATTAACCTGCACGGGCGCACTTCCAACCCGGTCGAGCAGGCGCTCACCAGCCAGATGACGCCGAAAGCCGACGCGGCCGGCTTCATCGTCGTGTACCCGGAGGGCGCGTACCCTGAAGGCGTGGGCCACCCACGCGGGTGGTCGTACTGGCCGGCCAGGGTGACCTTCGGCCCTGCAGATGTCACGTTCATCCGCGACCTGATCGACGATCTGGCGAACCGGCTGAACATCGACCCGAAGCGTGTCTACGCGGCGGGCTTCTCCGCCGGCGGCGCGATGGCCGACCGGCTGGGCTGCGACCTCTCCGACCGGATTGCCGCTGTCGCGACGGTCGCCAGCGTCTACGACATCCTCGCCGGCGTCGAGTTCTGCGACACGGCGCGGCCCGTGCCGGTGGTCGCCTTCCACGGCGCGGCGGACGAGACACAGCCCTACCTCGGCCTGCCCGACCGCCTGCTCTCCGCGCCAGACTGGGTGGCCCGCTGGGCGGCGCGCAACGCCTGCGACGCAACGCCGTCGGTCACGTTGCAGGACGGCGTCGCCACGGGCGAGACGTGGGGCAACTGCCGCGACGGCGCAGACGTGACGCTCTACACGCTGGAGGGCTTCGGGCACCGGTGGCCGCGCTCGCGGCCCATCCCTGGGCTGGAAGCGGCGAGCACTGTGACCGACATCGACGCGACGGACGTGATCTGGGATTTCTTCACCGCGCACCCGTTCCCTGACGCACCGTCGGAGGCTATCGCCGTGCCCGCGGAACGCATCTACGAATTGCAGCAGCAGGCGACGGAGGCCGCCGAGCCGGCGTTCTCGCCGGAGCCAGGCGACTACACGGGCGACCTCGTGTCCGGCGGCCTCACGCGCGAGTACATCCTGCACATCCCGCCGGGCTACGAGCATGGCGCGCCCACGCCGCTGGTGATCGCCTTTCACGGCTTTGGCGACAACCCGGTGAACTTCGCGCTCGCCAGCGGCTTTCTGGACACGGCGGACGCGGCCGGCTTCGTCCTGGTGTTCCCGGCGGGGTCTGGCAGCCCGCGCGGCTGGAGCGCCCGCCCCGACCAGGAGAGTCCCGACGACGTGCAGTTCACCCGCGATCTGATCGACGACCTGTCGGGCAAGATAAGCATCGACCCGGCGCGCATCTACGTCACGGGGCTTCCTCCAACGGGGCCGGGATGGCCTACCGCCTGGGCTGCGAGCTGGACGACCGCATTGCCACCGTCGCGCCGGTGTCTGGCGGGTACCCCGACCCGGATACGTGCGCGCCGGACCGCCCGGTGCCGATGATCGCCATTCACGGCAGCGCCGACGGCACCGCGCCCTACGAGGGCGCCGAGGCGCGCCTCGGCGCGCCGCTGATGGCGGGCAACCAGGCAGCGCGCAACGGCTGCGACCCCACGCCCGCCGAAAGCGAGACCACGGCCAACTTCCTGGCCGGCGACATCACGGTGATGGTAGAAGCCTGGAGCGGCTGTGACGCCGGGGCCGATGTGGTGCTCCAGACCTACGTCGATTGGGGGCACTTCTGGCCGCGCGGCGCCGGCCCAGACGCGATCTGGGCGTTCTTTGCGGCGCACCCGATGCCGGCCGCCGGGCAATAATGGGCGGTCCAAGCGGGATGCTATAATAGGGGCGCGATGCGCACGCCGGCCCGCTGGCGTCCCGCGTTGTCTGATCCGATCCTGAACCACAACCCGAATTGGGGGGATACCCGCATGAGCGTTCGACCTCGGTGGCGACTGACGGTGTGGGCGGCGCTTGTCGCTGCCCTCTTGATGAGCTTCGCCGGCTTCAGCGCGACGGCGCAGCCCCTGCCCCCGGCGACAGCGCGGGCGAGATCGAGTCGGGCGGGGTGACGCGGACGTATCACCTTCACCTCCCGCCGGACTATGACGCGGACGCCCCGCCGCTGCCGCTCGTGATCAACCTGCACGGCCTCGCCTCGAACGCCGCGCAGCAGGAGGGCTTCAGCGGCATGTCCGAGAAGGCGGACGAGGCCGGCTTCATCGTTGCGCACCCACAGGGACGCGGCGCGCCCGCGCGCTGGAACATGGCCCCGGAGACAGGTCCAGACGGGGAGGCGCAGAATCCCGATGTTGTGTTCATCCGCGCGCTGGTTGCGCACCTGCAGGAGACGCTGAACATCGACCCGGCGCGGATCTACGTGACCGGGATGTCGAACGGCGGCGGCATGGCGAACCGCCTGGGCTGCGACATGGCGGACGTGTTCGCCGCCATCGCGCCGGTGGCGGGCGCTTACGCCCTCGCTGACCAGTGCGCGCCGGCGCGGCCCGTGCCCGTGATTGCGTTTCACGGCGCGGATGACCCGATTGTGCCCTACGACGGCGTTGATCGGCTCACCTTCAGCCCCGGCCTGTCGCTCCCGCCGGTGCCGGCGTGGGCGGCGGATTGGGCGGCGCGCAATGGCTGCGCCGAGACGCCGGCGGTCGCGGTCACCCCTTACGCCGAGGGCGACGTGACCGTGGAGACGTGGGACGAATGCGACACAGGCGCGGAAGTGACGCTCTATACCATCGACGGCCTGGGGCATGTGTGGCCGGGCGGGGCTGAGATACCGCTCCTCGGCGAAACCGGGCCGATCCGCGCCACCGACCTGATCTGGGCGTTTTTCGAGGCGCACCCCATGCCGGAAGCGGAGTAAGGGGGTGGCCTCGCGCTGGCAGGGTGCGGACGTGTCAGGGGGGAGCGCCGGCCAGCGGTGGGCCGCATCCCGCGCCGCGCCTTTTATCCCCGCGCGAATTTGGAGGATTTGGATAAGCTAATATGGCAAACGAGAACACCGCCTTGCCGCGTGTCGGCGTGGGCGTGCTCATCACCGAGGCCGGCCGCGTGCTGCTTATCCACCGGCGCGGCGCGCACGGCGCGGGCACGTGGTCGCCGCCGGGCGGCCACCTGGACTTCGGCGAGACGCCCGAAGCGTGCGCCCGCCGCGAGGCTTTCGAGGAGACCGGCGTGACCGTCGCTGACCTCCGGTTCAGGGGCGTGACCAACGATTACTTCGCGGCAGAGGCGCGGCACTACATCACGCTGTGGTTCGAGGGGCAGCGCGCTGCCGGCGAAGGGGCGGTCAACGCGCCGGAGGAGATGAGCGAGGTCGGGTGGTTCGCGTGGGATGCGCTGCCCTCCCCGCTGTTCTTGCCGCTCGCGAACCTGCTCGGCGGGCAGAGCTATCCCCCGCTGCCCGGTGATAACATGCCGCATTCGCCGCCAGAGACATAAGGAGGCCAGCATGTTGCGGGACCTGATCGAGAAGACCAGAACCTGCCGGCGCTTCAAACAGGATGAGCCGGTTTCGACAGAGACGCTGCGCGAACTCGTCGATCTGACGCGGCTGATGCCGTCGGCGGGGAACGCGCAGCCGCTCAGATACGTGCTTTCGAACGACCCGGTGCGGAATGGCCTGATTTTCGGCTGCCTGGGGTGGGCGGGGCACCTCAAAGGGTGGGCCGGCCCCGCCGAAGGCGAGCGCCCGGTGGCCTATATCATCATCCTCGGCGACACCCAGGTCGCCGACACGTTCAGCGTGGATCACGGCATCGCGGCATACGCCATCCTGCTCGGCGCGCGCGAGCGGGGCATCGCCGGGTGCATCGTTGGCTCGGTGCAGCGCTCGCTGCTCCGCAAGCGCCTGCGCATCTCCGACCGCTACCAGATCCTCCTCGTGATCGCGCTCGGCGTCCCGGCGGAGCAGGTGGTGATCGAGGCGGTCGGCGAGGACGGCAACACGGCGTACTGGCGCGACCGCGAAGGCGTGCACCACGTGCCCAAACGCGCGCTGGATGACATCATCCTCGACTGACGGCGCTGGCGCGCAGGACGACGATGATCACCTTTGATGTCGGCGGCGTGCGCTTCGTCTACCGCGCGGTGGGCGTCGCTATCTATGGTGGGCGCGTGCTGCTCCACCAGGCTGAGGGCGACGACTTCTGGTCAATGCCGGGCGGGCGCGTGGAGCCGCTGGAACCCTCGCCGGACGCGCTGCGCCGCGAGATGCGCGAGGAGATCGGCGTCGCGGTGCGGGTCGAGCGGCTGCTGTGGGTGGTCGAGAACTTCTACGGGCACGAAGCCCTGGCCTACCACGAGCTGGCGCTGTTCTACCTGATGTCGTTCCCCCTGGGTCGCCGTGCTACACACAACCTGAGTTCTGGGGCGAAGAGGATGGCAACCTGCGGCTGCGCTTCCGCTGGCACGCGCGCGACGCGCTGGAGGCCGTCCCGCTGTACCCGACGTTCCTGCGGCGCGCGCTCCGGGCAATCCCCGACGCGCCGGTGCACGTCATCCACACCGACACCCCGATGTAGCGCGGTCCACCGCGCCCGACCGCGCGCTGTGCGTCACTTTTGGATACAATCGAGGCAGCACGGCGAAACACAAGAGAACGCAAGGAGGCTGAGATGACGTTCTCGATTGTCGCTCGCGATCCCGAAACCGGCGAGATGGGCGTGGCGGTGCAGTCGCACTGGTTCTCAGTTGGCTCGGTCGTCAGTTGGGCCGAGGCCGGCGTGGGCGCTGTGGCGACGCAGGCGTTGGTCAATGTGGCATTCGGTCCGAGAGGGCTTGATTTGCTCTGGGACGGCAAATACGCCGACGAAGCGCTGCGCGCCCTGCTCGACGACGACCCGGGCCGCGATATGCGGCAGGCGGCCATCGTGGACGCGGACGGCAACGTGGCGGCGTACACCGGCCCGAAGTGCATCGCCGCCGCCGGGCATCACGCCAGCGAGAACTTCTCCGTGCAGGCGAACATGATGCTCAGTGAGGCGGTGTGGCCGGCGATGGCGGAGGCGTTCACCGCCGCGCAGGGGCCGCTGGCCGAGCGGATGGTGGCCGCGCTTGAGGCGGCGCAGGCGGCGGGCGGCGACATCCGGGGCAGACAGTCGGCGGCGCTGCTGGTGGTGAGCGGCGAAGCGCTGGAGGATGCCTGGGAGGGACGGCTGATCGACCTGCGCGTGGAGGACCACCCGGAGCCGATCCCGGAGCTGAAGCGCCTGCTGGGCGTCCACCGCGCCTACGAGCACATGAACGCCGGCGACCAGGCGATGGAGACGCAGGACTTCGAGACGGCGCTGCGCGAGTACAGCGCGGCGGAGGCGCTGCTGCCCGGCAACCTGGAAATCCGGTACTGGCCGGCGGTGACGCTGGCAAACCTGGGCCGGCTGGAAGCGGCGCTGCCGATCTTCAAGGAGGTCTTCGCGCAAGACCCGAACTGGCGCACGCTGACGGAGCGCCTCCCGGCGGCGGACATGCTGAGGGTGGACGAGGCGACGTTGGCGCGGATACTGGCGCAGTGACACAGCCAGCGGCGTTGACAAGCGGTTCTGATACGCTTATCCTTTGGGTAGCATGGCTGACGACATTCTTTTCGAGGTGCATACGCCCCTTGGCTTTGGTGAACCGCTATGGACCGGGTGAGAGTCTTTTATGACCGGACAGGCAACACGCTGACTGTCTGGTTTGGTGAGCCACAAGACGAGTATATTGGTGAGGAGACCGGCGACGAGGTAATTCTAATGAAGGATCGGACCGGGCAAGTGATCGGCTTCGAGAAGTTGAACTTCTCGGAGGCTGCGGCGGCGCAGTTGCACGTGTCGTTTGAAACCGTGAGCGCGTGAAGTCGAGCCGGTAGTATGAGCGCCAGGGAAGTCGCTGACTCCGCAGGTCCGGCTCTGGCGGTATCCACGCACTGCGACAATGAGATGCTCCACGTTCAGCTTAGCGATGGCCGCCAGATCAGTGTCCCGATGGAGTGGTTCCCGCGCTTGCGCGACGCAACGCCTGCGCAGCGGCAGGATTGGCGGCTGATCGGGCGGGGCGTGAGTATTCACTGGGAAGACATCGACGAGGATATTTCGGTCGAAGGGTTGTTGGCGTTTTGAGGTAAGAACGATGACTGATTTGGCACGGGCGGCCATTCGGGCAATTCTCACCAGACTGGTCGCCGAATATTCCCCACAGAAAGTCATCCTGTTTGGTTCACATGCCGAGGGTACGGCTGATCGTGATAGTGATATTGACTTGCTGATCGTTAAGGAGACCTCGGAGACGTTTCTCGACCGTTGGGTTACGGTTCGGCGCATCCTGACGGGTACGCACCGCTCCATTCCGCTGGACACGCTCGTACTGACGCCACAGGAGCTTGAGGAGCGCTTAGCCATCGGAGACCAGTTCATTGCTGGTATTCTGAAGGAGGGCGAAGTCCTATATGTCGCCTGACGAGTCGCCCTACGTGGCGGACTGGTTACGGATTGCGGAAAAAGACTGGGAGCGGGCAGCATGGCTTCTCGATCAGCATGATTCTGGATTAGCGGGTTTTTGTCTACAGCAAGCGGTCGAGAAGTTCTTGAAAGCCTTCTTGATTTCCCAGGGGTGGGAATTGCGACGGACTCACGACCTTGAAGCGCTTCTTGATGATGTCAGTGCATACGAGACTTCTTTGGTCAGTTTCCGAGATGTGTGCCAGAGGATCACAGCTTTCTACTTTGCTGAACGATATCCACTCATCATGGAAACCGGCATTACCGAAGAAAACGTTCGCGCCTCTCTGGAACAGGTCAGAGCACTGGTTGAATGGCTTCGAATCAACGCGGTGAGTAAGGAACCTTGACACCGGACAACGGCATACCGCCCGTGCTCCGACGCGCCCGGCTCTACAGCGTTTCCCCACCGGGCGCTTTCGTTTACGTCTTTCCGGTGTTATAACTTCCGGGCGAACTGAAGCCAACGCCAAAGGGGGAGGGTTTCATCATGGCTGCACGTGCATGGGTGCCCGCGTCCGCGCTGGACGACGCCACCTACCGGCGGCGGACGCGCGCCTGGATGCTCTACGACTGGGCGAACTCGGCGTTCGCCACGACCATCCTCGCGGCGGTGCTGCCCACCTACTACAGCGACGTGGCCGGCATCGGCATCGCGCCCACCGTCGAGGCGAGCCGCGTCATCGCCGCCGGGTACTGGGGCACCACGCTCGCGCTGGGGCTGTTCATCGTCGCGATTGTGTCGCCCATCCTCGGCGCGATTGCCGACATCAAGCGCGGCAAGAAGCGGTTCCTCGCGATCTCCGCCGGTACCGGCATCGTGGCGACCGGGCTGCTCGCGCTCGTCAGCACGGGCGACTGGCTGCTCGCGTCGGTGCTGTTCGTGTTCGGGCGCATCGGTTTCGGCGCGGCGAACGTGTTCTACGACGCGCTGCTGCCGCACGTCGCCCGCCCGGACGACGTGGACACGGTGAGCACGTGGGGCTACGCGCTGGGCTACCTCGGCGGCGGCCTGCTCCTTGCGGTCAACGTGGGCATGATCCTCCTCCTCCCCGAAGACAACTGGGGCATCCGCCTCTCGTTCCTGAGCGTGGCGGTCTGGTGGGCGGTGTTCACGATCCCGGTCCTGCGCGTGATCCCTGAACCGCCCGCCGCCGATCTCGGCGACCGGCGCGAGAACCCGGTCATCGCCAGCTTCCGCCGCCTGCGCGAGACCTTCCGCGCCATCCGCAGCTACCGCGAACTGCTCAAGTTTCTCGTCGCCTTCTGGATCTACAACGACGGCATCGGCACGATCATCGGCGTGGCGGCGATCTACGGCGCGGCGCTCGGCCTGGGCACGGTCGAGATCGTGGGCGCGCTGCTGCTGGTGCAGTTCGTGGGCATCCCGTTCTCGGTGATGTTCGGGCGCATCCCGCGCAAGGACAGCGCGCGGCGCGCGTTCTTCCTGGGCTTCATCCTGTGGAATTTCGTCAGCCTGCCGCTGCTCGGCATCGCGGCGCTGCGGGCGCTGCCGGCCGAAGTGACCGGTGCGCCCTTCCCACCTTATGAGACGCTCGCCACTGCGGCCGGTAGCGGCGTCTACCAGGCCGAGGGAGGCCGCTGAGATGGTCGTGCTCGAAGGCGACTGGCGCGCCGCGCCCATCGGCAACGCCACCTACATGGTCACCGACGATCCCGACGCGCGCATCGCCATCACGTTCAACGGGCACGGCGTGCGCATCACGCGTGCGCTGGGGCCAGACTACGGCATCGCCGCGCTGGAGCTTGACGGCGCGCCGCTGACGGAACTGGTAGACGGCGAACTCCAGCCGGTGCAGCTCGACAACGTGAGTCCCGAAGTGGCCCAGGCCGACCCGTATACTGTCGAGGCGGTGACGCTCGACGCGGCCGGCGAGGAGACGCGCGATGTCGGCGTGCACACCCTCATGATCCGCAACACCGGCGCGCGCAATCCCGACTCGACCGGCGTGCGCATGGCGGTGGACCTGATCGAGGTGATGGCCCCGCCGCGCCAGGCGAACATCCTCGCGCCGCTGGGCATCCTGCTCGTCAACGAGGTCGTCGGACTGGCGGTGGCCTGGTTTGTGCTCCAGCGCCCGCTGCGCGGGCTGGCGGCGTCGATGACGACCAAGCGGGCTATCCTGCTGGCGCTGGTGATTTACGCGGCGGTGGCGGCGTGGGGCTTCGTCCTCGACAGCGTGCTGGAGTTCTGGCTGCTGGCGTTTATGGTCGCGACCGTGCAGGGCGGCAGCCAGGCGCTCAGCCGATCGCTCTATGCGAGTATGTCGCCGGCTGCCAAGAGCGGCGAGTTCTTCGGCTTCTTCAGCGTCAGCGAGAAGTTCGCCGGCATCATCGGGCCGATCATCTTTGGGCTGGTCATCGGGCTGACCGCCGCCGCCACCGGCACGCCCTCGCCGCGCCCGGCGGTGCTTTCGCTGATCGTGCTGTTCATCGTGGGCGGCTTCTTGCTCACGCGCGTGGACGAGGAAGCCGGCCGGCGCATCGCGCGGGAGGAAGACGCGCGGTTCATCGACGTGGAATAGGGGAATAGGCGCGGCATGTATCGCATTGGCAGCATCGAGATTGTCCCCGTTGTCGATACCCGCGTGTGGGTGGACCCCGGCGGCGCGTTCGGGGTGACGCCGCGCGTGCTGTGGGCGCGCGTCATGCCGCCAGACGCGCGCGGACTGGTCCCGATGGACCTGACCTGCCTGCTGGTGCGCGCGGGCGGAAAGACCATCCTGGTCGAGACCGGCCTCGGCGACAAGCTGGACGACAAGGCGCTCGGCTTCTGGGGCATCGACGCGCCGGGCGACCTGCCTGGGCGGCTGGCGGCTCTCGGCGTGGCGACGGCGGATGTGGACATCGTGGTGAACACGCACCTGCACGCCGACCACTGCGGGGGCAACACGCGGGTGCAAAACGGCGAAGCCCGCCCGACCTTCCCCAACGCCGAGTACTGGGTGCAGCGCCTGGAGTACGCCGACGCGCGCTTCCCCAACGAGCGCACGCGCAACACCTACTTCGCGTCGAACTTCGCGCCCCTGGAGGCCACCGGGCAGCTACGCCTGCTTGACGGCGATACGCCGGTTGCGCCGGGCGTGCACTGCGTGGTGGCGCGCGGGCACACGCGCGCCATGCAGGTGATCGTGTTCGCGAGCGAGGGGGAGTACGGCCTGTTTACCGCCGATTTGGCGTCCTACGCGGTGAACTTTGAGCACCTCGCGTGGGTGACGGCCTACGACGTGGAGCCGCTGGAAACCATCGAGAGCAAGCGCCGCTGGCAGCGCTGGGCGCTGGCGCACGACGCACTGGTGATTCTCGGGCACGAGCCGCACAGGCCGGCGGGCCGGCTCCGCGCGCTGGAAAACGGCAGGCTGAGCGTCGAACCGGTCGCACCCGGCGGCGTGGGGCAGCCGGCTTAGGCGGTCCTGATCACGCGGCCAGAAGCGCGCTCAACGGATTTCCTCCACCGCCCAGTGATCGCCCATCGCGCGGCGGCCCTCCGCCCGCCCCGCGCCCTCAGAGACCGCGCGCGTCAGGTCGGCGCGTTCCAGCATATCCGGGCGGAGCGTCACGCCCAGCCCCGGCCCCTCCGGGACCGCCATGGAGCCGTCCTCAGCCTTCGGCGCGAGGTTGCTCATCACCGGGAAGTACGTCTTGTAGAGCGCGCGCACCGACTCGACGAAGAACAGGTTGGGGATGTGCTCGCCCAGGTGCATACACGCCGCGTGGCAGATCGGCCCGGCGATGTTGTGCAGCACCAGGGGCACGCCGAACGCCTCCGCCATGCTCGCGATCTTGCGCGTCTCGGCGATGCCGCCGGTCCACGTCGGGTCGGTCATCAGGATTTGCGCGACGCCCTTCACCAGCCAGTCGCGCAGTTGCCAGCGCGTCATGAGCAGTTCGGAGCCGATCACCGGGATCGACGTGCGCTGCGCGAACGCCTTGATCTCGTCGGGATAGACCGCCGGCATCGCGTCCTCCAGGAACAGGATGTTGTACGGCTCCAGCGCGCGCGCGATGCGCTCGATGCTGAAGCGGTTCCAGCGGAAGTGGCACTCGATCCCGATCTCCATCGCGCCGCCGACCGCCTCCCGAATCTGACGGATGGGCTTGAGGCCGTTCTCGATGGCCTCCGGACTGATGTACTGCCCCAACGTCGCCTCGCTGTACGGGTCGAACGGCCATATCTTCATCGCGCGGATGCCGTCGTCCAGCAGGCTCCGCGCGAGCGCGCCGGCGTCGCTGCGCCAGGCGGCGTAATCCTGCACCGGGCCGAAACCGATGCAGGTGTTGTAGGTGGGCACGCGGTCGCGCACCTTGCCGCCCAGCAGGTGATAGAGCGGCGCGTCGTAGTGCTTGCCCATGATGTCCCACAGCGCGATCTCCACCGCCGAGAGCGCGCGCAGCTCCGCGCCGGCGTAGCCGTGGTACATGATGTTGTCCATGGCGAAGCGCCACAACCCCTCGATGTCGAGCGCCTCCTGGCCGAGCAGCAGCGGCGCGAGCGTGCCATGCAGCGCGCCCTTCGCGCCGGGAACCTTGTCCACCGTCTCGCCCAGGCCAATGACGCCGGCGTCGGTGTGCACGCGCACGACCAGCAGGCGCGGGTATTCGTCCCATTGCAGGCTTTCTATCGCGGTGATCTTCACGGCGTCAGGCTCCATTTCGTGTAGCCGTTCGCGTCGCGCCCGGCATTGAGCATGCCGCGCTGCGCCAGCCGGTTCAGGTGGCCCAGCATCGCGTAGCTGAAGTCCTGGTTGGCGGCCTCCGGCCAACTGCCGAGACTCGGCCCCAGCAGGCCAATCGCCTCGCGGAGCGTGAAGCCGCCGGGGCGCTCGTGCGCCAGGTCGAGCAGCGATTGCTCGACGTGCAGGCAGTAGTTGCGCGACTCGCTCAGGAACTCGGCCACCTCCGGGCCGCGCTGGACCGGCCAGTGCGACGGCGCAAAGGTCTCGATGTCCATCGTCAGCAGCCGGTCGATGGTGGCGAGGTACGTATCGACGTAGCAGTACGTCGGCGGGAGCGCGGGCTGCCAGTCCGCGCCGAGGTTGGCGTTCCACAGCGCGGCCTCCCCGGCGATCAGCGCCCGGCTGCGCGGGTCGGAGACGGCCAGGTGGCCCCACGTGTGGCCCGGCGTGTGCACCAGGCGCACGTACCAGTCCGGGCCGAGGCGGAACTGCTCGCCGCCCTCCAGCGTCATCTCCAGGGGGAGGCTCAGCGTCGTCGCGCGGATGCCAGCCTTGCCTTCCTCGCCGTAGCCGATGCCGTGATCGGCCTCGAACTGTGCGTAGCGCCCCTGGATCAGCGCCTCGGTGCTGTCGAGCCAGGGGCGGTCGAGGTTGTGCCCCATGAGGATCGCCTGCGGCGCGGCCTGCTTCATCGGCTGGTTGCCGCCCTGGTGGTCGAGGTCGGAGTGCGACATGAGCAGGTAGCGCAGACGCCTGGGGTCGAAGCCGACCGCGCGCATGTAGGGGAGGATGTCCTGCTCCGGGTTGTGCGCGCACCCGGTATCGACCAGCATCGACGCCTCGTCGCCCACCAGCAGGTGGACGAAAACCACGCGGTTGTCGCCAAACGTGCACCTGATACGATGAATCCCCGGTGCGATTTCCATGATCGGTTCCGCCTCCCTTCGCGGTTTTTCTGGTTTACCTCCTGGCCGCCTGTCACTTTCGCTTCATTGGGGCAGGAGGAAATTAACCACGGATAACACGGATAATAAATATTTAGAATCGTGCCCATCCGTTCGTTCGTATCGGTTCACCTTTTGGTTCCCGCGACTGAAGTCGCGGGCTAATTCGTTTCCTCACCCGCTATCTTCTGCGATCAGGCATCAACTGGCGTTGGCGAGTTGCGAAAACCACACCGTGGTGTGATACCGGGCAGACAACGTGAATGGATACGTTCGTTCTCTCCATTTCTTCTGAATTCGTGTTATTCGCGTTATCCGTGGTTTCATTCTGCTCTGCTTAACCCATAACGAGGTCGTTTTTCACGGACAGGGCGCTTCGGCCTCGTCCTGTGGCTGCTCGCCCTTGA
Organism: Anaerolineae bacterium; assembly: GCA_027494055.1. Classification (GTDB taxonomy): domain Bacteria; phylum Chloroflexota; class Anaerolineae; order Aggregatilineales; family JAFGMM01; genus JAOSJO01. The sequence continues at coordinate 648,689 of JAOSJO010000001.1, forward strand.
CGCCGACGCCACCATCGACCGGGAAGTTCGCGCCAGTGACGAAGCTCGCCTCGTCGGAGGCGAGGAACAGGCACACGTTCGCCACCTCCTCAATCGTGCCGACGCGCCCGATGGGGTGTATCTGGTCGAACTCGCGCCGGATGCGCTCCGGGTCAGACTGCGCCGCAACGAAGTCGTGCAGCATGGGCGAGTCGATGGTGCCCGGCGACACCGCGTTGACGCGGATGCCGCACGCGGCGTAGTCGGTGGACATGGCGCGCGCCAGCGCGATCAGCGCGCCCTTCGTGGCGGAGTACGCGGCGATGCCCGGCAGGCCGAGCACGCCGGTGATGCTCGCCATGTGGATGATGCTCCCCCGGTTGACCGACAACATGCCGGGGATCACTGCGCGGCTGACCAGGTACGCGCCGCGCAGGTTGACGGCGACGCAGCGGTCGAAGTCCGCCGGGCGCGTCTCGTGGATGCGGCCGGCCGGCATCACGGCGGCGTTGTTGACCAGGACCGTGCACACGCCAAAGCGCGTGCGCAGCGCCTCGACCACGCGCGCGACCTGCGCCTCGTCGGTGATGTCCGCCGCCAGCGCGACCGCCTCGCCGCCGGCTGCGGAGATCTCATCAACGACCTGCTGGCACGCCGCCTCATGCAGATCGAGGACGCCGACCCGCGCGCCCTCCTGGGCGAAGCGCAGCGCCACGCCGTGCCCGATGCCCCGCGCCGCGCCGGTGACGAGCGCAACCTTTCCCTCAAGTCTCATGCCTGCCTTGCCTCCCATAGAGCGCGAGCCAGATTCCACGACTGGCGTCAAATGCAACGCGGGGTGCATGGGGGCCATGCAGGTCCGCGTTGCTGGCGTGATTATAAATCGCCCGTGGGGAAAAACCTAGCGAATCTGACCGGATTGGTCGCTTTCCGCGCGCGGCGCGGGACCGGCGCAGGAAAGAACAGCCCCGGCTCAACAGAGCCGGGGCTGCGGTAGCTGCGTGACGCAGATGTGGAGTTACTGGCCGCTGCCGGGGTCTGTCGGTTGCGGAACGGGCGTGCGTGTCGGCGTGAGCGTCCGGGTCGGCGTGCGGCTCGGCGTGTGGGTCGGGCCAGGCGTGCGCGTGCGGCTCGGCGTCGGCGTGACGCTCGGCGTGCGCGTGCGGCTCGGCGTCGGCGTGATGGTGAAGGTCGGCGTGCGGCTCGGCGTGTAGGTCGGCGCGAGCGTGGCGTATGGCACCATCTCGCTGTAGCAGCCGTTATCGTAGATGAAGTAGGTATCGTTGAAGTCCGACGGGTGCGCGTTCCACTCCGCCTGCAGGTTGCCGGAGGTGCCGTCGAAGTCAAGCCACATGTTGACCGTCTCGCCGGGGTTGATGACCGGCCCTGGTTCGACGAGCCAGGTGCCTACCGTGCTGGTATTCGTGAGAACCTGGTCGCCGCCGGTGGGACTGCCGAAGTGGTTGCCCTGCCACACCACGATTGCCGTCGGGTCCCATGCCGACGGCCCGCCAAAGGCAATGAAGTCGAGTACCATCCCGGAGAAGTAGGAGACCCAGTACAGGTTGATCTCGGTCACGATCACGGGCGTCTGGCCGTTGTTGGTCACCTGGAACTGCACCACGCCGTTGGCGCGGAAGGCGACGAAGTTAAGGACGTACCAGCCACACTCGAACGGCGGCGTGTTGGTAGGCGTGTTGGTGGGCGCTTCGGGCGTCGGCTGGTTGATGGTGAGCTGGCAGTCGCCCGGCTCGAAATGGAACACCGTGCCGTTGAAGTCCCATACTTCCATGTAGTCCGCCAGGTTACGCGGGCCGTTGATGAACTCAACGCGCCACAGCGTGTTGCTCTGGCCGCCGACGTAGCGGTTCGCGGAGGGGTCCCACGTGCCCTCCGGGGAACTCACGTTGCCGGCGCGGGTGGGCGGGCTGAGGTCCTGGCCGCTCCAGTGCACCTGCATGTTCATGTACATGCGGTTGGTGTACATGGACGGGTACAGGATGGGCTTGTTCCAGTTCAGGTACACGCCGTTCAGGTAGAAGGGCGCCTCGTTGTCGTTGCGGAACGTCACCTCAAGCCGGTTGCTGCTGAAGTTGACGCTCTGGATCGACAGCATCGTGCACGCAGGCGTCGGCGTTGGCGTCGGGCTTTCGGTCGAGGTTGAGGTCTGCGATGGCGTGTACGTCTCCGACGGCGTGAAGGTGAACGTAGGCGGCGGCGTGTCGCTGGGGCGCGGCGTGTTGGTCGAGGTGCTGGTCGGCGGCACGGGCGCGGGCGGCACGCCGAGCACGCGCGAGGAGCGGAACGACTCGTTGATCATGGTGCGCGTCGCGCGCAGCCGCACGTATTGGGTCAGGCCCAGGGGAGTGATGAGCGGGTGGTTAAACGTGGCGACGACCTGCACGGCCTGGCCGGGGCCGCCGGGGTCTTCCTGGTTATAGGTGCGGCGGTCGGCGTTGAGTTCTGGCGAGAAGTCCGGGTTGTCGGGCGAGAAGGAGTCGTTGCCCAGCCGGCACTCAACGCGCGCGGGGTCGTCGGCGAACTCGCCGTGCAGCCCCCCAAACCGCGTAGCGGCTTGCGTTGCTGGCGTTGTGGATCTGCAGGCGGCTGGAGCACACGGTGATGTTGAACCAGCCGGATTGGTAGCGGTTGACCATCTCGCGCGGGCCGCCAGTCTCCGGCCACGTTTCGGGGCCAGGCCCCCAGTCTTCCGTGCGCTCTTCGATGTTCCCCTGCAGGCTGTCATCGATCAAAAGGCCAGGCGCGCCCGCGCGTCCCTCGCGCTCGATCTCCCAGAGGCGCGTGTAGTCCGCGACCAGGCCCTGGTCGTCGGCGTTGCTGGGGTTGCAGGTGTGGCCCCAGTGCTCCTCAAAGCGCAGCGATTCTACATCGGGCGGGTTGCTCGGTATGTCGCCGCAACTGAGGAAGCGCCCGCTGCTGTCGCCGCGCTGCGAGGTCGCAATCCAGTCGGGGCACGTATCACACCGGCCGGTGACGCCGTAGCGGGCGGCGGCGCGCGCCGAGTTCTGGAGCACGATCCACGCCTGGAAGATGCGCGCAAACTCGATGATGCCGAAGATCAGGAGCAGCACGATGGGCAAGGTGATGGCGAATTCGGCGAGTGTCTGTCCTCGGCTGCGCGAATGCTTCGGGCGGGTGAGTTGATCCTCATCGTGCATCGGTTATGCCCCCTTTCGTTAGGGTAAGCATGGTTAGCGAGCCACGCGAGTGAACATCTTGCTCGCAATCTCAGAGAAAATCGCTTGCAGCCCGTTGGCGTCTGGCGCATAGAAGTAGTTGCCGCATGACGGGTCTGGCCCACCGAGGGTGCCGTGTGGCACGCTCTCGCACTCGGCGACGCTGGCGGGGTCGGGGTCGGGGACGCCGTTGATCGGGTCGCCGCTCCCGTCGCGGTGGCCGTTGTCGCCCACGTCGGCGATGTAGCGCAGCAGCGCCTCGCCGTGGTAGGGCTGGATGCCGTCGCCGGCGACGACTTCCGCGCCCAGGCCGATGGCGAAGATCGCGATGAAGTCGCCGCCCTCTTCAGGCGAGAGGCCGGCGCTGTCGGCCCAGTCGCGCGCGTAGTCGTCGGCGTCATAAGCCCCGTCTTCGGGGGCGTGGCGCGTGAAGGCGTCCTCGTCGCGGCACCAGGGTTGCAGGCCCCGCTGGCCCGGCGCGGCAGGGTCATCCTGGAACGTGTCGTGCGGGCAGTAGCCCCAGTAGCCATATTCGTTGTACGGCGGGAGCGGGTCGGCGGAGTCGGTGACGTTGGCCGCCCCGTCCGTGAGGAGCACCATCACCCACACCGCCTCGTGGCGCACGGTACCCATATCCTCGCCGGTGCTCGGATGGTAGCCGCGCAGCGCGCTGTCGCCGGCGCGGATGCCGCCGCCCAGGGCGGTGTTCGGGCACGGCGCGACTTCCTCATACTCCCAGGTGTCGTCCCAACCCGGCTCGCCGCGCGCCAGCGCCTCGGCCCACGTCCAGCAGCGGTCCCACTTGTCGTTGTTGGGGTCGCTGGAGCGCGGGTTCATGTAGACGCCAATGCCGGGGTGCGCGGCGTTGGTGTGGGTGATGTCGCCCAAGAGCACCTCGCGCGCCAGCCCCTCGTTGTCGATGATGGGCGGCAGCGGGCCGTTGCTGGCGCAGCCGAGCTGGGGATAGTAGCGGTCAACGAGCACGCAGTCCGGGTCGTGGATGATCGGGTAGCGGTCGAAGGTGACGATGGCGACCCGGTCGCCGCGCACGAAGTCGAGCTGGTTGATGAACGCGGCGGCGGCTTCGCGCACCTGCTTGAATGGCTGGCATACCAGGTCGTCGAAGAAGCCGTCCGCGTTGGGGTCGTTGCAGTAGCGCGCCCAGTTCTGGTCGTTCCAGGGCGCGCCGACGAGCCAGCGGTCAGGCGGGCCGTCATAGGCCGCCGGGTTCGGCACCAGGCCGTTGTAGTCGTCGCCCGTGTCGGTTGGGTAGCGGCCTCCACAGTCCACGCCCGTGTTGCCGATGCCCCGCCAGCACGTCTCCTTGGACATGGACTCGGAGGTGTCGATCACGAGCGCCACGTCCACCACGGCGGCCTCCGCCGTGGCGGTAGCCTCCAGGCGCACGGTACCCCATCCGATCAGGCTCAGGAACGTGGTGGGCGAGTCGATCTGCGCGGTGACGCGCACGAGCTTGCGGCGCGGCATCACGCAGAGTTCGGGGTCGCGGTTGCCGGTGGACTCGCAGGTCTCGACAAAGATTTCGTTGATCGCATCCACGCCGATGCCGTGAAGCTGCACGAACTGGTAGCCGGCGGCCACGATGTCGAGGTAGTCGCGGCCCTCGCGTACCGGGCCGGCGGCGGCGATAGCGGCAGAGTCCACGGCGCGCCGGAGGGTGCTGTAGCGCACGAAGAGCAGCGCGATGTCGGTGACCAGGCCGACGAAGGCGATGAGGGCAATCATCGCAATCGCCAGCAGGACGATGGACTGTCCCGCCTGGCTGCGCCGGGTCAGGAGACGACCGAGGGTGCTAAGGGTTCGTTTCATTGTCAGGTTAGCCTCCTCAGCGTGCGCTCAGGGCACGGGGATCGGCGTTGGCGTCGGCTCGGCGGCGGAGTTGGGGAACATAATCCACACGTAGATTTCCGCCGGGTTTGCCAGCGAGCTAAAGAACGGAAGACCGAGCAGTTGATCGTGATACCAGAAGACCTCAACCAGCACCAGCGCGCCCGCCGGCGAATTCTTGTCGAGGCGGGCCTCGACCTCCATGGGGTCCCACTCCGAACCCCAGCAGCCGTCTTCGCGGCGGTGGTTGGAGCAGCCCTCGCCAGTGTCAGGGTCGCAGGCGGTGTCACCGGGGGCGCTCAAGGTGAAGCCGAGGTGGTCGGTCGTGTCGGTCGCCGGGCTGGCCGGGACGCACTGGTTGCGCTCGCTCGGGTAGCGGCCAGCGGCGGGGTACAGCGGATCGATGCGGGTAAAGGGCGTCTCGCCCCTGGCGACGCGGTCGGCGTCGTAGGCTGTGTATGAAAAGACGCTCACGACCACCTCGTCGCGTTCCCAGTCGAACACCAGGGGCGGCAGGTTGTCGATCACGCGGCACGCCACCGCGTCGTAGTAGCCGAACGGGATTTCGCCTTCGTAGCCGTTGACCGGGTCGCGGATGAGTTCGGGCATGTCCGAGCGGTCGTTTTTCACGCAGGTTTCCGGGGCGTACTGCCCGGAGCAGCAGTTGTGGCGGTAGACGTTGTCCGTCCAGCCGAACTGCCACTGCTCAAGCGGGTTGAGGTTCGCGCCAAAACGGCCCGCCTCGCGGCTGGCGTCGAGCAGGGTGAGGTAACTGTTGGCGTACCAGCCAATTTCCACCAGCCCAAAGAGCAGGAGGAGCAGGATGGGCAGGGTCAGCGTAAGCTCGACCAGGCTCTGGCCGCGCCGGCTGCGCCCATTGAGCGCGGCCTGGAGCGTGCGCAGCCTGGGCGTCTTGGGGGGTTGTTTGTTGAGGTCCTTCATGCATGGCCGCAGTCCCTCAGTCTACGCTTCTCTTGGCGTACACCAAACACAGAGGAAGACGTGCTTCCTGCTGTGTTAAGCATACCACAGGGCGTGATTCTGTCCTGTCGATAAGTGTAAGGACAAAGTAAGAATTTGTGAATGGGACCTGGCTCTTAAGACGTTGAGGGGCCGTTTAGCCCCGGTGAGAGGATGGTTTGTCGCTTTGTTCAATATTCAGGGTGTAACCGCGCCCGTGCATCGAGAGCAGGACGGCGGGGTGCGCCGGGTCGCGTTCGATTTTCTGGCGCAGGTTGCGGATGTGGGTGCGCACCAGCGCCGGGTCGCCAGACTGCGGCGGGTAGCCCCACACCTCTTGCAGCAGGCGATCAGCCGGTATCAGGATGCCGGGATACTGCGCGAGAAACCTGAGCAGGTGCATTTCGGTCGGGGGTGAGGGTGACGGAACGCCCATCGACCTGCGCCTCGCGGCGCTCTGGAATGAGGCGAAAAGCGGCGCGCGGCGGCGTATAGGCCGGCAGCGCGGCGGCCGGCGCGACTTCGGGCCAGTTCGGGTCCGCGTGATGCGCACGCCTGGCGCGCACGGCGCGCCGCAGGAGCGCCCGCACGCGCGCGGCCAGCTCGCTTGACGCGAACGGTTTGCGCAGGCAGTCATCCCCGCCGCAGTCGAGCGCTTCGGCGAGTTCCTGTGCGCTGCTGCGGACGGTCAGGAACAGGATCGGGACCCTGGCGGTGGGCTGCGCGGCGCGCAGCGTCTTGCACAGCGCGAGGCCGTCGATGTCCGGCATGATGATGTCGAGGATAATCAGGTCGGGCGGGTTTTTGATGGCGTGGTTGAGCGCCAGTGGGCCGGAGCTGAACGCGATCACGCTGTGTGACTCGCGGCTGAGGATGCGGCGCACAGTGCCGAGGACCTGGGGGTCGTCGTCAACAATGAGGATGGTTGCCATGGGCGTGAAACTCTGGTGCATATATGTCCCGGCTACAATTTGCCGCTAACAGCGTAACATGAGTCGCGCGCCATGCTCGTGAAAGAGATATGAAATTAAGGTGAACAAAAGTGCGTCACAGCGGCGTGTCAGTGATGCGCTTCGAGTCTGTTAGTGGCTTTTGCAGCGGCCTGGAACGATCCTCAGATCACTGAGTGTCCAAAACCCGCCTTGACGCCCGCATATCGGGCATCAGGACCTGATCGGCACGACAGCAACCCAACCGCGTTCTGAGGTCAGCCCGTCGAGCGCGCGTCACCTTCACGCCGTGCCGCTCAGATCTGACCGATCAGGCTGTCAGCCGCGCGCCACAGGGCGTCTGCTGCTGCGCCCGTCTCTGGCGTTTCGCGTTTCGCGGTGGTGGGTTCTCCAAAATGGGGATCGTAAAGCGCCGAGAAGTAAGCCGAGTTGCGGAAGAAAGCGAACCGCCGGCACAATGAAGCCAATTCGCGCGCGTGTTCAGCGTCACCCCGCGATTTCACGTACAGGGCGGCTGTGGGCAAGACGCATAACGCGGCGACAACATTGTGGCTGTCCTGTACGAGCCGCAGGCCATCGCGAATGTGCACCTGCGCCTGCCTGGCGCTTCCTTTTCTCAGCGCGAGATAGCCCAGACTCCCAAGCACACTGCCCAGTTCCTCCGGGCGGCCAACCGCATTCGCCAGCACTAACGTCTGGCTGAGCAACTGCTCTGCCGTGTCGTAATGCGCTTCAGCGATAGCGATCATCCCGAGAGTCGCCATGCCCAAACAGATCGCCAGCCGGTCCTGTACCGTATAGCTCAACTGGAGGCCGTGACTGACTGTTGCGCGCGCGTCGGCGTACTGCCCCAACAATGTCTGGGTCAGTCCCAGCGCGACAGTAAGGTAAGCCACGCGCTGCTGCAATCCCAGGTCGCGATACACCGGCACGACAACGTTGAGCAAGCTGATCGAGTTCGAAAACTCGCCCAAAACGAAGAAGAGCCGGGCCAGGGCCAGATCTGCCTCAGCAGCGTCGAAGCGGTCTTCCAGCGTGGCGTAGATCGCGCGCGCCTGCTGGATGAGCTGTATGGCCTGCGCAAAATCGCCCGTATCGCGCGCTGTCAGGCCCAGGAAACACAGGCTGCGCGCCGTGCCGCGTCGATCTCCGGCTTCCTGACAGACCCTCAGCGCGCGCTCATGGGCCTCCCTTGCGCTCACGTACTGTCCCCGGGTTCGAGCCATCTCGCCGATGACTTCGTGAATCTGTGCGTCACCCCAGGAACCGCCGGTGTTCACCGGCATGCCAGTACTCTCGCGCTGAGAGGTCAGGGCATCATCCGGCTGGTCTGCCGCCAGAATGTGACGGTAGAGTTCTTGGGTTGCCTTCTCTGGCTCCACGCCCAGCTCATCCCAGAGCATCTGGCGGAACCGATCATATTGCCTCAGTGCATCGTTTCGCTTCCCGGACAGGGCCAGCAAACGCATAGATTGCCGGCAGGACCCCTCCGCAAAAGGATCAACTTCCAGCAGATGTTGGAGGTGCCGCAAGGCAGCCGCATGATCGCCGAGCTTTTCGCTGCTGTCGGCAAGCAGCCTCAACGCTTCAATGAGCTTACGCTGCAGCAGGTCGCGCTTCTGTCTCATCCAATCGTCAAAGACGATGCTGTCTGCAACGTTCAGACCCGCCAGGAATTCACCCTGGTGAAGGCCAACCGCCGACGTCAACCGACGGCGACACTCATCGCACAGGATTGCGTAGGGGTGCGGATGCTGGTCAACAAAGCGCACGATCTGCTCGAAATGAAGCACATCAACGTCAAAGCACGCATCTGGCACAAACTGGAGGGTTCGCGCCGTCACCTCGAATATCGCTTCTGAGACCGGGGCGATAACCCGACGGAGGTTGTACAACGCCTGGCTCAGGTTGCGTCGCGCCTTTTGCTCAGGAATCTCGGGCCACAAGAGCGCCGCCAGTGTCTCTCTGCGGTGCGCGCCCGGCTCGGTCGCGACAAAGGCCAGCAACCCCCGCACTTTGTCGGACTCGAAGTGAGTCAGGGTTCGCATTCCGTGCTGCAACCGAAACGGCCCAAGTAGAGAGAGTGTATAGCGTTCCATACGCATCTAGCCCGCGTGCTGCCTCCCAACAATTATAACCCAAGAGTCTCCTGACATTTTCCTGATAGAGACTTATTAGACTGAAGTCATCTAAATCAGACAAAAAGGAGGTCTGCAATGTCACGGGTTCTTCGGCGACTGGTGAATGGTACACTGGGGGCAGCGCTTCTGCTCACACTCGCAACTGGCTTGGTTTACGCACAGGAAGGCGACATGGAGACGACGACCGTGGAGGCGAACAAGGCGCTGGTGCGCGCCTTTACTGAGGCCGACAACAGCCGCGATTACGACGCGCTCGATGCCATTCTCGCAGAGGACTTCCAGCGCCACAGTTCGGCAACCCCTGGGGCGGTGGTGACCAACCGGGAGGAGATGAAAGCCTTCATGCACGGGAGTACGGTCACATTCCCGGACCAGGAGATCACGATTGAAATGATGGTGGCGGAGGGTGACCTGGTGGCTATCTACGCCGTCCTCAGGGGCACGATGGATGGGCCTATGGGTGACATCCCGCCAACCGGGGGTAGCATCGAGGCGCCCTTCCTGGGGATCTTCCGCATCGAGGATGGCCTGATCGCCGAGCTGTGGGTCGAGTGGGATAACGTGTACTTCATGACCCAACTGGGGCTGTTCCCGCCGCCGGGTGGCGCGCCCTCCGGCGACTAGCCAGGCGGTGTGAGGGCCTGACGGTCAACCCGTCGCCAGGTCGCTCGCCCACCTGCACGGTGGGCAGGGCATCCCCATCAGCGTGTCCAGCACCACCGCGCCGCATGTCGGCGCGGTGGTTGCCTTTGACCGCGACGCCTGAGCCGCCGGCGTCACCGCCCCATGACCATGGGGGGATTTACCCCGCGCGACCGATCATTTATGAATATTGTGAAGATCTGCCAGGCCAGGGCGCGCGTGGCGAAAGGGGGGTATTGGCGCGCCGGGGCGGGAGAGGCAGGAGAGCATGAAGAGTATGAGGGAGTCCGTGCTTCAGGCGGCTGCGGGGCTGGCCGCCATTGGTTCGTGCCTGTTTGCCATCTTCTCCTTTTTCGGCGTCGAGCGTGCGCAGGACCTGCTGTCATTCGGCGCGGCGTCGGCAGTGGGCGCGGGCAACGAGACGCTGCAATCGCGCACCACCGAAACGCCGGGCGCGCTGGAGGTCAAAGCCCCCATCGCCATTGTGATCGACGAGCCGACCAACCTGCGCGCGGGGCCGGGCATGCAGTACGACATCCTTGCCCAGCTTGAGGAAGGCGCGCAGTTCCACATCGTCGCGCAAGCGCACGATGAAGAGGGCGCGGCCTGGTATCGCGTCGAACACCCGGAGTACGACCGCGACGGGGAGACGTGGATCGCGTCGTGGGTGGTGGAGGTCAAGCCGGACGACGCCAGGATCGCCTTCGCGGACGAGACGCCCGTCCCACCCCCCACCACCGAGGCGACCGCCACCGCCGCCGTCGCCGGGCCAGGGTCGCCGCCGGGCGCTGGCCGCACCGCAACGCCCGAGCCGCCGGCGGCAGACACCCCGGCCTCAACCGAGACGCCCGCCCAGGTCTGCAACCCCGGCCAGTGGGGGGAGGGCTGCGGCGCGGAGTCGTGCCCCGCCGACCACCTTGCCGTGTGCGACGAGGCGGGCAGCGGCTGGGATTGCGTCTTCGCGCCCGAACAGTGCGCGCCCGCGCCGCCTGAGGATATCACGCCCACCGCAGTCGGGGATTAGGCCTTTGGGCTTCGGCCTTCCAGGCTTCGGGTCTTCTCCTGCCGCCACACTTGCCGCGCCCGGTCGCTGACGGTACACTGTCAGCCCAACCTGCAAGGCATCCCAGGGCGATTGCATGAGCGACGAGGCGCACGCCGGCATCCCCGGCGCGACCCCAAACCAGCACCTTCTCGCGGACGCGGAGGGCGTCCACGCCGTGGCGCGCGCCATCCCGACGGAGGCGATGGTTACCGTGTTCGTCAACGGCGTCGAGTTGGTGAACCTGATGTGCACCCCCGTCGATCAGGAGGCGCTCGCGCTGGGGTTCCTGCGCAACGAGGGCCTGATCGGCCGGCGCGAGGACGTGCGCGCCCTCTATGTGTGCAAGGCCGGCGGCTGCGTGGATGTGTGGCTCGCCTACGACATCAGCGACCGGCCCCGCCGGCAGGTCATCACCTCCGGCTGCGTCGGCGGGGTGACGTTCGACGACCTGGCGCGGGCGCGCCCGCCGCTCCAGTCTGACCTCACGGCGACGCCGGCGCAGCTCCAGCGGCTGATGCACGCGCTCTACGCCGCGGCGGCGCTGCACAACCAGTCGGGCGGCGTGCATACGTCCGCGCTGTGCCGGGGCGAGGCGCTGCTGCTGGTCGCCGAGGACGTGGGCCGCCACAACACGCTCGACAAGCTGCACGGGATGGCGCTCGCCGCCGGGATCGACCCGCGTGACTGCATCCTGATCACGACCGGGCGTGTCAGCTCCGAGATGTTGGGCAAGGCGCACAATATGGGCGCGCCGGTCGTGGCGAGCCGCACCTCGCCGACCAGCCTCTCGGTGACGATGGCCGAGGCGTGGAATATCACCCTCGTCGGCTACGTGCGCCGCGACCGGCTCACGGTTTACACGCACCCCTGGCGGCTCGGCGTCGGCGCGGAGGGGGCGGTCGATGGGCAGGCGCAGCGGTTCTCTCTACCCCTTGAGGAGGGCGAATAATGCGGCTTGGCGGACCGGTGCTTGATCCGTTCGACGACCCTGAAGGCTGGATCGCGGCGCTCAGGCGGCGCGGCTACAGCGCCGCCTACTGCCCGGTCGACGCGGCCCAGGGCGAGGACGTCGCGCAGGCATACGCGCAAGCGGCCCAGGACGCGGATATCATCATTGCCGAGGTGGGTGCGTGGAGCAACCCGCTCAGCCCCGATGAGGACACCCGCCGCGCGGCGGTCGCCCGGTGCGAGGCACAACTGGCGCTCGCCGACCGCATCGGCGCGCGCTGCTGCGTCAACATCGCCGGTTCGCGCGGCGCGCAGTGGGACGGCCCGCATCCCCAGAACCTCACCGACGACACCTTCCACCTCATCGTGGAGACGGTGCGCGCCATCATCGACGCGGTGAAGCCAACGCGCGCGTTCTACACCCTGGAGCCGATGCCCTGGGCCTACCCCGACTCGCCTGACGCCTACCTGCGGCTGCTTGCCGCCATCGACCGCCCGCAGTTTGCCGTGCACCTCGACCCGGTGAACATCGTCAACAGCCCGGCGCGCTACTTCAACAACGGTGCGCTGATACGTGAGTGCTTCGCGAAGCTCGGCCCGCACATCAAAAGCTGCCACGCCAAGGACATCACGCTTCAGGGCGCGCTCACGGTGCACCTCGACGAGGTGCGGCCCGGCCTGGGCGCGCTGGATTACCGCGCCTACCTGGCCGAACTGGACCGGCTCGATCCGGACACGCCGCTCATGCTGGAACACCTCCAGGCCGCCGAGGACTACACCCACGCGGCGGGATACGTGCGCGGCGTGGCGCGTGACCTGGGCATCACGATCCGCTAGAATAGGGCCTGCGCTGCTTGATGGACACCCACAACCGTGAGGCCGGCATTGTTCAGCTACCTCGGTCATAACACCCGCTGGCTTGCGCTCTCCTACCTGCTCTGGGGCATCGGGGAGGGCCTCTGGCTGTACGTGCAGCCGCTCTACATCGTCGGCCTCGGCGCAGACCCGGCGCAGATCGGCGTGGTGATGGGCGTCATGGCGCTGGTGCGCGTGTTCGTCAACCTCCCGGCGGGCTGGCTCGCCGACCGCTTCGAGGCGCGCCGGATCATGCTGCCGGGCTGGTTCCTGGGCGTGGCCGGCGTCACCCTCATCGCGCTTGCCCCAGACTGGCGCTGGCTGATCCCGGCGTTCGCGGTCTACGGCCTGTCGGGATACGGCGTGCCGGTCTCCGCCGCCTACGCCAACCGCGTCGTCGAAATGGAGCGCGAAACGCACCCGACCCAGAGCTTCAACCGCGTGCTGACGACCGTCTACGCGGCCTACTCCGCCGGGCTGATCGTCTCGCCGGCGGTCGGCGGCTGGCTCGGCGCGGCCCTGGGGCTGCGTCCGGTGTTCTTCATCTCGGCGGCGTGGTTTGCGCTCTCCGTGCTCGCGGTGCTGCGCACGCGCCCCGCGCCGGCGGTGGCGCGCCAGCCTGGCCCCGGCTACGGCGGGCTGCTGAGGTTGCGCTGGCTGATGCTGGCCGCCCTCCCGGTGGCCCTGGCCTTCGTTGCGATGGCGCTGGTCGCGCCGACGACCGGGCTGACGGCGAAGTTCATGGAGGACGTGCGCGGCTTCGACGTGGCGACGATTGGGGCGCTCGGCTCGATCAACGCCCTCGGCATGACGCTGCTGAACCTGGCGCTGGGCCGCGATGCAAACGCGCTGCGCGCCTTCCTCGCGGCGGTGGCGTTGATCGGGGTCGGGGGCGGGGCTATTCCTGCTCAGCGGCGACCTTGGGCTGGTGGGCGTCGGCTATTTCGTCGCCGGCAGCGTGATGGCGGCGCGCCCGCTCGTCGAGAGCGCCATCGTGCAGCGCATCCGGGCGGATCAACGCGGCGTCGTCCTTGCCGCCGTCGAGTCGATCTTCTCGCTCGGCACAGCGGCCGGCACGTGGACCGCCGGCTGGCTCTATGCAGGGCTGGGACCGCAGGCGCCGTTCGAGGCGGCGCTGATCGTCCTGCCGGTCACGGGGGCGCTGTGCTGGCTGGCGCTGCGCGTCCCGCGCGGCGTCAGGGCGGCGGCCCCGGCCACCCCTGGCGCAGACTGACTTGGCGCGCCGCGCCATTGCCGGTTAGAATTCACGGATGCAACGCGATCCGGACAAGTGCAAACGGTGGGATCAGGCCTATGTCAGGTGAGACAAGACTCGTGATCGGGATGACCCTGGTGGGCGTCGTGTTTGCGGCGGCGCTGATCTGTCTGGGGTGGTGGCGCTGCTCGGCCAGCAGAGCGCCGCGCCGGCGCTCGCCCCAACGCAGACGCTGCCGCCCACGTCGGCGGCCTCGCCCACGTTCTACGTTTTCAGCACCCTGCCGCCGGTCACTGACACGCCGGTCCCGACCAATACCCCCGTCCCGACAAACACGCCGGTCGCCACCGACACGCCGGAGCCGACGCCCATCACGCCGACGAACACGCCGCGCCCCACCAACCCGCCGCCTCCGCCACCGACTAACCCGCCTCCGCCGCCGCAGTCGATCAAGGGGCTGACGGCGAGCTTCAACATCGAGGGCGGGCCGGGGTTCGGCGTCAACCAGCCGATCTGGTTCAACTTCACCATCACCAACCCCACCACCAGCCCGGTGAGCTATGGCCGCCTTGGCGTGGCGGTCGAGGAGAACGGCCAGAACCAGCCGGACCTGTACCACACCAGCTACTCCGAGACCACGATCCGACCCGGCGAGGTCTTCAACTGGCGCGACCAGTTGACCATCCCGCGCGCCGGCACGTTCTTGCTCCGCTTGTCGATCTGCTACCCGGACATTGCCACGTGCACCACAGCCGGCGAGTGGGAGTACCTCAGCAACGGCGCGACGATCACGGTGCAGTGAGGCGGCGCGCCATGCGAGAGCGCCGCCCGGCAGCCACGGAAGTGATTCAGACTCCCCAGTGGGAACCACGATAGCGTCTACTGATGTTGTTCGCACTTCGCCTCACTCCCTGTCCCGCTCTCCACACTGTGGAGAGGGGGAGTCGAAGCCGCGCCCTGCGCGGCGAGACGGGGGTGAGGTCGAACCGGATACGCGCACAGCGCCGCCATTGCACCGGCTTGAATCAGTTCATACCCTGACCGTAAGGAACAACACGCACAGGTTGTAGCCATCATCGCAGCGCACAATGAAGCCACAGGCTCACGACCACACGCCGCGCCCCACTGGAATCCGCCGCGTGGTCGCCGCCACTTACCGACCCCTGCACATCTGCCGTCTCCGCCCCCGGCGACGGCAGATAGAAATCGCTTTGACCTTTGTCACGCTTATTTCACATCACTTTCACGCGCGTGGAAGATAATTGTGCTACGCTCTTAGCCAAGCCGCGCTACGCCGACATGAGGACACAACCCAACCATGGCGCCCACCCTCACGATCACCGACGACCCCAGTACGACCGACGCTCCGCCCGACGAACCGCCGCCTACCGACCCGACCTCAGCCCCCGCCGCCACAGCCCTGGCCGAACAACCGATCGCTGGCTTCAGGGCGCGGCGCAGCCCCGCGCGGAACGGCCACGCCCTCAACGTTGGCTTCATCGCGACCCGGCTCGACGGCGTGGACGGCGTATCGCTGGAGGCGCTCAAGTGGGTGACGGTCTGCCGCCGCCTGGGTCACGAGACGTTCTACTGCGCCGGCCAGCTTGAGCCGAGCGCGCCGCCGGGCCGCCTGGTGCCGGAGATGCACTTCAGGCACCCGGAGGCGACGTGGATCCACGACCAGGCCTTTGGGCGCGCCGACGGGCACCCCGAACTGCACGCGCGCATCCGCCGCATGGCCGGCCATCTCAAGGCGGAGATTGCGGCGTTTGTCGCCGAATACAACATCCACGTGCTCATCCCCGAAAACGCGCTCACCATCCCCATGCACATCCCGCTGGGCGTGGCGATCTGCGAGTACCTCGCCGAGACCGGGATGCCGGCGCTGGCGCACCACCACGACTTCTACTGGGAGCGCGACCGCTACGCCGTCAACGGGATCGGCGCGATCCTGCGCGACGCCTTCCCGCCGCACGACCTGCCCAACCTGCGGCACAGCGTCATCAACACGGCGCAAGTGGAGAGCCTGCGCGTGCGCTACGGCCTGGAAGCGACCCTGATCCCCAACGTGTGGGACTTCGACGCCGCCCCGCCCCAGGTTGACGCCTTCAACGCCGACTTCCGCGCGGCGTTCGACCTCGCGCCCGATGACGTGGTCATCCTCCAGCCCACGCGCGTGGTGCGCCGGAAGGCCATCGAACGCGCGGTCGCGCTGGTGCGGCTGCTCGACGACCCCAGGTACAAGCTGGTGCTCACCGGCACGGTGGGCGACGAGCCAGACGACTACCAGGCCTTCCTGCTGGAGCGCATCGCCGAGGCGGGCCTCGACGCGCAGGTGCGCTGGATTGGCGACCGGCTGGACGATTGCCGCAGCGTGCGCGGCGGGCAGAAGGTCTATGCCCTGTGGGACGCCTACGTACACGCCGACTTCGTCACCTACCCCAGCGCCATCGAAGGGTTTGGCAATGCGCTCCTGGAGACGATCTTCTACCGCAAGCCGTTCATGATAAATCGCTACCCGGTCTACGTGCGCGACATCGCGCCGACCGGCCTGAAGGCCATCGAGATCGACGGCGCGCCCACAGCGGAAACGGCGCGCGCCGTGCGCGCGCTGCTGGCTGACCCCGACCGGCAGCGTGAGATGGTCGAGCACAACTTCGCCGTCGCCAGGGCGCGCTTCTCGCTCGACGTGCTGGAACAGCGGCTGGCGCGCCTCCTCGAATTCTGACGGCGCAGGCCACGCAACGAGACGAGGCAGGCAACTCTCCGCGTGTGGGGGCGGCCCGGCGGGTTGCCCGGTCTGGCTCCCCTACCCAAATCGCCGCAACCAGTAGCTTCCCGAAAGCTCCAAGCTTTCGGGAAGCTGCAACACAGGCCTGCCATTTTCCTTGAGGAAGCGATTCCGAGACGCGCCAACCCCCGGCGAACGCGCGCTAGACCCGGCCAAACGCGCGCTTGGTGTTCTCATCGACGAGCAGCCCGACGATTGCCAGGATGCTGAGCACGATAAGGACAATGTTCACCGGGCCGAGCGCGCCGCCGCTCACGATGGTGGTCAGCACCTGGAGGACGATAAACGCCCCGTTGACCACAATCGCGCCGATATACGCCCAGGGCTTGACCATAAACACGCCCGCAGCGACCACAAACGTCGCGACGCTCAGCGCCAGACCGATGATGCCGAGAACCGTGATGAGGCCGCTGATCGCCCCCAGCGCCACCACGCCCACCCCGGCTTCAGGCGCGTTGCTCTGACCCACCCAGTCGGCAAGCCCCACCGTCAGCCCGCCCAGCACGCCGCCGCAGCCGACGAGGATCGCGTTGATGCACAGCGAGGCGGCGGCGAGCAGGATCAGGTACACGCCGACGAGCACGGCAACGGTCGAGTTGGATTGCTGCGCTTCAGTCATACAGTTGTCTCCATTGTCACGTAAGGCGTGCCGTATCGCGCACGTCTAGGATAGCCAATCCTGCGCCGCGCGCAATGCCTGCGCGCAGCGCTTCTGCAAAGTCGGTAGGGCATGTTAGCATATGGCTTTGTGCCTTCTTCCCTCACCCCTAAATCCCCTCTCCCACAAGGGGAGAGGGGACTTCAACCCGCTCGATGCCCCTCGCCCCACTGTGGAGAGGGGCGCCGACCGGAGGTCGGCGGGGTGAGAGGAAACAGCCGCGAGGGACTCTGCAAATTCCCTATCCCGGCGCGCCATTGTCTTGCACGCGCTGCCACCGTTATGTAAAATTGCACACCGCAACACCACCATCGAGGACGCGAGATGACGATCCTGGACCCACCCATTGTGCGTGCGCCGGCGTTCGGCCCCGGCGACTGGCTCAACACCGAACACCCCCTCACCATGGCGACGCTGCGCGGGCGGGTGACGCTCGTGGACTTCTGGGACTACAGTTGCGTGAACTGCGTCCGCACCCTGCCCTACCTCACCGCGTGGCATGAGCGTTACGCGCGGCTGGGCCTGACCATCGTGGGCGTGCACGCGCCGGAGTTCCCCTTTGGCCGCGAGGCGCGCGCGGTGCGCGCCGCGATGGACGAGTTCGGCATCCGCTACCCGGTGCTGCTCGACAACGACTACCAGACGTGGGACGCCTACGCTAACCAGTACTGGCCCGCCAAGTACCTGATCGACGCGCGGGGCTACATCCGCTACCGCAACCACGGCGAGGGCTACTACCACGAGACCGAACGCGCCATCGGCGCGCTGCTGCGCGAGATCAGCCCCGACCTCGACCTGCCTGACCCGCTCCCGCTCCTGCGCCCGGAGGACGCGCCCGGCGCGGTGTGCTACCGCCCCACGCCCGAACTCCACGCCGGCTACCTGCGCGGCAGCCTGGGCAACCAGGAGGGCTACGCCGCCGGCGCGACGGCGCTCTACACCTTGCCGGAGGCGCGCGAGGTGGACCACTTCTACGTCGAGGGCGCGTGGCGGGCCGGCGAGACCTACATGGCATACGTCGGCGCGGAGACGGGCAGCGTGGTCCTGCGCTACGCCGCAGCGGAGGTCAACGCCGTGCTCAGCCCCAACGCAGACGCCGTTGAGCGCGCGCTGCATCCTGACGCGGTCGCTGAGGTGGAGGTGTGGCAGGACGGCGCGCCGCTCACGCGCGACAGCGCCGGGCGCGACGTGACGTTTACGCCCGCGCCCATCGCGCGCGTGACGCGCCCGCGCATGGTGAACCTGGTCCGCAACCCCGGGTTCGCGCGCCACGAGCTGACGCTGCGCGTGCGCACGCCGGGGCTGGCGCTCTACGCCTTCTCGTTCAGCGGGTGCGCCGCCGCCCCCGGCGAGACCGACGCGCGCACCTACATCGCGACCTAGGCGGGGCCGACCGGCGGCTCGCCCCGCACCAGGGGCACGCTATCCGGTTCAGGGCATCAGGGGGCAACTGGCCGCCAGGGAGATCCGTCAGGAAAGGCGGCGACTGACCTCGTAGAGCGCCAGCAGCAGCACAGCGTTGAGCAACAGGAACGGTCCGATGACCTCCAGGTGGGCGCGCTCCACGAGCATGCCCGCCAGCCACGGCCCAATCGCCGCGCCGAGGCCGCCGGCCGCGATCTGGAAGCCAATCGCGTTGGGCGCGTGTGACGCGCCGAGCTGCCGGGGCAAAACCAGCACGAGCAGGGGGTATTGCGGCGCGACGGCGAAGCCCATCAGCGCCAGCCCGAAGAAGCTCACTTCGTTTAGCAGGTTCGACCACATCAGCACCGCGCCCGCGACCAGCACAACCATGGTCCAGCGCAGCAGCGCGCCCAGCGCGATGCGCTCGCCAACGAAGCCAAACAGGATGCGGCCAAGCATGATGGCGGCCCAGTAGTAGCCGGACCACGCGCCGGCCGTGACCACCTCCACGCCGCGCGCCTCGGTGAAGAACGTGTAATTCCACTGGCCGGCGGCAGCCTGCACGCTGGTGGACATGAGGAACACCGCGATCCCAAGCCACACGAGCGGCAGCCCCAGCGTATCGCGCCAGCGCACCGCTTTCGACGCCGCGCGCGCGGCGCGATCCTGTTCGTGAGTGCCATCGCGCCAGTGGCTGCGCGTGAGAAGGAAGACGCCGGTGAAGACGATCTGCAACCCGCCGGCGATGGCGTACCCCCAGCGCCACGAATGCCCCGCCACGAGCAGGGCGGTCAGGGCGATGGGGCTGAGCGTCGCGCCGCCGGCGAAGCTGGCGTGCAGCCAGTTCATCAGCCGCGAGCCGTGATGCGTGGCGGCGTAGGTGTTCAGGCCGGCGTTCAGCCCGCCGAACCCGATCCCGGCGACGAACAGCGCAACGAGCATCGCCTGCCAGGTTGGCGTGACCGCCACCCACACGAACCCCAGCCCCATCACGGCGCTGCTGACGGCAAGGTACGTGGCGCGGCCTAGGATGGCTTGAAAGCGCCCGCTGACGAAACTCGCGGCCACGCTGCCGATGGTATGCACCAGAAGCAGCACGCCCAGCGCGTCCTGGGGCAGCGCGAATGTCCTCCTGATGGACGGCCACGCCACGCCCAACATCCCGATGGGGATGCCCAGGAGGATGAAGTTGGCAAATACAATACCCGCCGCCAGAGGGAGGTTCCTCCCCGCCCTGGCGCGCGCTCTGTCGCCTGTCACCTATACGATTCCTTCCTGTCGATACCACGCCCAGGTATCGCGCACAGTCTCTTCCAGAGGACGGCCCACTAACCCCAACTCACGGCGCGCCTTGCCGGCGTCGAAATAGAGGAAGCGCGCGCTGAGCCGCAACTGGTTCGCGTCCATTGGCATCGGCACGCGCAGCCAGCGCGCCACGTCGATCACTGCCGCCGCCGGCCGCACGAGCCAGCGCGGCAGCGTGAGCCGGGGCGGGCGCACCCCGGCCACCGCCGCGATCAACGCGATCAGGTCGCGGGTCGGGGTGTTGTGCGCGTTCAGCAGGTAGCGCTCGCCGGGCCGGCCGCGCTCCGCCGCCGCGACGTGCGCCGCCGCCACGTCGCGCACATCGATGACGCCCACGCCGCCCGGCGCGGCCATTGGCACCTCGCGGCGCGCCACGCGCACGACCAGGTCGCCGGACACGCGGTTGAGGTCCCCCGGCCCCAGCACGACCGACGGATTCACGATCACGACGGGAAGCCCACCGGCTGCCGCCGCGCGCGCGGCCTCCTCGGCGAGCCACTTGCTGTGCCCGTAGGGGAAAGCCCTCGGCGGCAGGTTGAACGGGAGGCGTTCGTCCGCCGGCGCGCCGTCGCGGCGCACGCCGACCGCCGCGCCCGTGCTGGTGAGCACCACGCGCGCCACGTCCGCACGCCGCGCCGCCTCCAGCACCGCCCGCGTCCCTTCCACGTTGACGCGGTACACCTCCCGTGCCGGCAGCCGCCAGTATTGCGCCGCCGCCGCCGTGTGGAAGACCCAATCGCACCCGGCGCACGCGCGCCGCAGTGCGTCTACGTCAAATAGGTCGCCGGCGCGGTCCTCGAACTCAAGCCCCGCGAGCGCGCGCGGGTTCGACGTGGGCCGTCGCCAGATGCGCACGACATGGCCGCGCGCGACGAGCGCCCGCGCCACGTGGGAACCGAGGAAGCCGGTTGCGCCGGTGACCAGAGCACGCACGCCCGATTATCCCACCCGGCCCGCGCGGGAAACGACGACCGCCCGCAGCGATGTATCGGCGATGATGACGGCGCGCGCGCGGACGGCCATCAGCGCGCCGCCGGGGTGGCCGGCCGGGCGCTTACGGACCCGCAAGGACGCGGGGTGCAGGTTGGCGGCGTGGGTCAGATACCTGGACATCCCGATGACGAATCCACACTCAATGGCATGGCGCGCGAAACCCGGTTGGCGGCCCGTGGCGCTGAAGAAACCCGGCGTGCCATCACGCCGCCCGACCCACAGCACAGCCAACAAACCGCCCTGCCGCGTCCCCAGGGGGACGCCGTGGCGGACACCGGCCATCGCGCAAACGCGCCCGGCTGGGTGCGTGTTCGCTTCTGCTCAGATCAGGCACGCCCCGCGCGCCACGACCGTCTGGTCGTCAACGACCAGGGTCGACTCCCCAATGACGCCCACCAACTGGCGAGCGTTGATCCCCCATCCATCGTACTTGAGGAAACCATTTTGCGCCAGTGTAACCGACACCGCACCTAGCGCCTTGCTGTCTGTCGCGGGGTTGCCGCGCAGTTGGGCCTCCGGGTTGGCGCCGACGCCCAGGCCCACCACCTGGCCGAGGGCGCACCCTGCCCCGGCGTCGTCGCTGCGCAGGCGCGCGAGCAGGCTCCCGGCCTCCGCGCCCCCGCCCTCCACGGCGACGATGCAGCCCGCCTCGACGGTGAGGCGCGCCGGCTCGGCGAGCAATGCGCCCTGCAGCGCGCGGTCGATCACCAGCACGCCGTTGGCAGCGCCGGGCGTCACGGACACGTGGCACAGGCCGCCCGGAAGGCTCCCGAACTGGCCGGGCCGGTGTACCAGGCCCGTCTCGACATGGACGCTGCGCGGGGCCAGCGTGAGGGTCAGGTCGGCGCCGCCCGGCGCGGTGAGGTGCGCCGCGCCGCCGGCCTCCAGCTCGGCGGCCAGGCGTTCGGTTGTCGCGGCGATGGCTGCATAATCGGCGGCCAGTTCGCGCGCCAGGATGTCGGGCGTGATATAGAAGCCGCCGGCCATCCGCCCCCGCCCGGTGGCTCTGAGCGCATCCCGAAGGTGGAGGATGCGCTGCCCCTCCAGCGCGGCGTTCAGGCTGGCGTGAAGCGCCAGGACCACGTCCGCGCGCGCCGCCGCGTCAAGCAATTCCTGGGGGAAATCGCGCAGCGGGCGCGCTGCGTCAGGCACGGTGTAGGTCCAGACCTCCGCCGGGTCGAGCTTGAGCACTTCCGCCGTGAGTTGGGCGTGCAACTCGTGGAGCGGCTGATCGGTAATGACGAGCACAGATTCGCCGTTGCGGATACGAAGGCACGTGTGGATGATGTTCTCGGCCCAGAAATCTGCACGCATCACACTCTCCTTACTTCGCCGCCCATTTTACCCCAAGTGCGCCGTTGGCAGGATGCGTGCGCATACTACGCGCGCCTGAATCCCGCACTGATCCCGACAACCAGAGGTTGGGAAGCGCGTGCGGGCCTGCGCGGTTACAGGCCAATTGCCTGTACGTGCGTGAGGCGTTCAAGGAGCGTGCGCCGGTTCGCGCTCGGCGCAGTGGGCAGGTCAGAGACCACCGCAGACGCGACGATGGTGACGTTGCCTTCCGGGTGGTCGTAGTTCCACAGGCTGTGGAGCGCGAAGGGGGTGCCGCCCACCGCGCCGAGGTAGAGCATGATGTGGCCGGGGAGGAGCAGCAGCGCCCCCGGCGGCGCGCCCTCGATGAGCATCGCGGCGCGGGCTGCGGGCGGGTCGTCGGGCGCAAAGCGCACCACCGTGACGCCGACGCGGCCCTGCTGGCGGCTGTTGCGCGGCAGGCATACCCCGTCACCGCCCACACGTCCTTAACCAGCCGCGAGCAATCGCGCCCGAACAGCCCCGCGCGCATCCCGCCCCAGGCGTATGGCTCGCCGAGCAGGCTGAACGCCTGGGTGAAGGCGGTGCGCACGGTGCACGGCAGGTAGCCCTCATGCCACGACGGGTCGTCGCGCGCGATGTACCCCTCCACGAGCGCGAGCCGGCCCGCGCCGTCGCGCCGGGGCACGAGAACGCGGCGCGCCAGGTCATCGCGCCCCGCGAGCGGGAGCCGCGTGCCCATCTGCGCCAGCGCGTGCGCGCCATCCGGCATGGCCGCCGTCGCCTGCGACGCCACCGCGACCACGAACGGCTCGGCCTCGATGAAGCGGCGCACCGCCTCCCGGTCATCGGCGAGGGCGACGTGCGCCGCCTGCACCCACCCCCAGTACATGGGCGTGAGTGCAAAATACCACTGCCCATCGGCGCTGGTGTGCACGACCGCCGCCGGCCACCCGGTATCGAGCATGGTGCCTTGCAGCCGGTCGAACGCGATCTGTCCCGGCGCGGAAAGCCCCGGCGCGAGCGAGGGATAGTAGCGCAGTGGCGTGCGCTGCGTGACCAGCCCCCACCGCACGCGCGCCTCGTCCGGGACCGTGCCGGCGGCGACGTTGGCCTGGATTGCGGCCCACATCTCCGGGGTGTAGGCCGCGCCGGTCACGTCGTAGTACGTGTTTTCGGAGAGGGGCGTCATCTCGCCGCACACCACCGGCGCGGATATGCTTTCGGCCAGGTCTAACGGGTCGGGGAGGTTCAGCGTTTCGAGCACGCGGGCGTTGAAGGCGCGGATGCCGTCGGGGTCAAGAGGGGGCGCATCGGGGTCCGCGACCCGCGCCAGCCAGAACGCGGGGTCCAGCATCTCGCGCGTGACGTTGGGCAGTAAGATCATGTCAACTCCAGTGCCAGCAGACGCGCCGCATAAGTATAGCACGCAATTGCCGAACTTTGCCTCTCCTGGTTGAACAACCAGAGCATGGCGAAGTCTGGGGATGGGGAAGCGCGCATCGGGGCGTGTAGCACGAAAGCTCGGAAGAAACGCGAAGTCACGAAAGGGTTGGCGCATTTTCGCGCCCTTCGTGGCTTCGTGTTTCAATCCCGTGCTGCTTCCCGGCTTTGTGCTCTCCTGGGCAACCGCTGGCGCAGATCGGCGTTCGATGGTATTTTTACAGGGTTCGCTATAAAAAGATGCACGGTTGGACTGAAAGGGAGGTACGGCAATGGCCTACAGCGAAGAACTGGCGGAGCGGGTGCGCGCCATCCTGGCGGACCGCCCGGACGTGGTAGAGAAGAAGATGTTCGGCGGGCTGACTTTCATGTTGCGGGGAAATATGTGCTGTGGGATTCAACAGGACGGCCTGATGGTCCGCGTCGGCCCGGAGAAGTACACCGAGGCGCTGGCGCAGCCGCACGCCCACGCGATGGACCTCGGCGGGCGACCGATGCGGGGTATGGTCAAGGTGGCCCTGGAGGGGCTGGCGTTGGATGCGGCGCTCGCAGCGTGGGTTCAGCAGGGCGTGCAGTTTGCATCCTCCCTGCCGGCGAAGTAGCGCCGGCGTCGGAGCCGTCGATGGCGCAGGAATGCTTCTGTCACGATAGCTCGTTGCAGGCCGGCGAGGCGATGTTCGGCACCGCCCCGCACGCGGCGGTGTGGTTCCTGCTGGAATACAACGGCGTGTGGGGCCGCAAGGCCTTCGAGGAGAGCGACCTGCCCGCGCCCGTGAAGGCACGGCTTTCCGGCTACCTCGACGCCATTCCCGATTCGCGGCTGCAGTTCATCAAGCAGGAGAACGAGCGCCCCCGGCAGCGGGAGGGCGTCGCGTTCTTCGTGGCGGTCGCGCGGGAGGCCGACCCGGCCCTGTATGAGTTTCACCTCGACGGCTACGACGCGCTGCTGGCGCTCGACCTGGACGCGGTTGTGGCGGGCGCGCCGGGCTATGCGCGCTACCTCCGCGAAGCGCCGCTCTTCCTCGCGTGCACCAACGGCCGGCGCGACCGCTGCTGCGCCAAGTTCGGCCTGCCGGTCTACCACGCCCTGACGGACTGCGCCGGGGACGCGGTGTGGCAATCGACGCACATGGGCGGGCACCGGTTCGCGGGCGTGGCGGCGTGCTTCCCGCACGGCGTGTGTTACGGGCGGCTCGAACCGGGCGACGCCGCGCCGGTGGTGGAGAGCTACCGCGCGGGGCGCATCCTGCTCGACAGGTACCGGGGCCGCGCGTGCTATGACAAGGTCACGCAGGCCGCCGACTACCTCCTGCGCGCGGCGACCGGCGACGCCGGCCTGGACGCCTTCCGCTGGCTGGGGACGGCGCGCGTCGGCGACGATGGGTCGGCGGCGCGATTCGCGGCGCGATTCGCGGCGCGGTTCGCGGCGGGCGGTCGCGTGCACCGGCTTGAGGTCGCCCAGGTCGATACCGGCCTGCTGGTCTACCAGAGCTGTAGCGACCCGGAGCCGTCCCGGCTGGTCGCGTTCGAACTGCGCGCGCACGAGGTCCGCGACGACGCGCCCGCAACCACGCCCCATGCCGAAACGTAATATGATGCGGGCGCAGGGCCGCGCGCCCTGTGAAGTGCGGCCAACCTGGAGGGCTGTGCGCTTTGTTCGGGCTGCCTGAACCCGCGTCGGGGATCCTCGCCGCCGTCCTCATGCTGATTGCGATGGCGGCGTCGGTGATCCCGCTCGTACCCGGCCCGGTGCTGGTGTGGGGCATCGGCCTGATCTACGCCATCCTGACCGGCTTCGAGCGCGTGACCGGCGTGGCGCTCGTGGTCATGACTGTGTTCATGCTCGCCGGCGCGACCTCCGGCTGGTGGATGCAGGCGTTGGGGATGCGGACCAGCGGCGGGAGCTGGCTGGCAATCGTCGGCGCGCTCCTCGGCGGGCTGGTCGGCGCGTTCGTGATCCCCTTGCCGATTGTGGGCGCGCTGGTCGGTGCGGTTGTGGGCGCAATCCTGATCGAGTTCCTGCGCGCCGGCAGGCTTCGCGTGGCGCTCAACGTCGGCGGCGCGGCACTGAAGGGATTCTTCCTCGGCCTCGTGGTCGAGTTCGCCGCGAGCCTCCTGATCTTTCTCACGTTCGTCGGCGCGCTGCTCGTCTCAGCGGCCCGCTATCGCGCACGGCATTCCATCTTGGTGAACGCTTGTGGTGACTGCCAGGGTCGCCCTCGCTTCTTCCCCTGCCGACCTTCGGTCGGCGTCCCTTCTCCCACAACGTGCAACAGGGACGGACAGGAAAACCCGTAACCTCTCAACACCAGTGGGGCAAGGCATTGCCTTGCCTCTGACGGTCGTTCTCGCGCCAAGAACTTCTGACTTCGGAGGCCCGGGGTGAAGGTCGATAATGCACAGATACCGCTGCGGACAGGTGAGATCACATTCTGAGAAGTCAACAGGCTTGCGCGACGCCTGCGGTCAGGCGTCAGGAGAGGTAATCGCGCAACTGGCGGCTGCGCGTGGGGGTGGCGCAGCTTGCGCAGCGCCTTCGCTTCGATCTGGCGGATGCGCTCGCGCGTGACGCCGAAGTGCTTGCCCACCTCTTCGAGCGTGTGGTCCTGCCCGTCCAGCAGGCCGAAGCGCATCTCCAGCACCTCGCGCTCGCGGTCGCTGAGCACGTTGAGCGCGCTGCGAATCTGCTCTTTGAGCAACTGGCGCGATGCCGCGTCCACCGGCCCCATGATCGTCTCGTCTTCGATGAAGTCGCCGAGCTGGCTGGAGTCCTCCTGGCCGACCGGCATATCGAGCGACATCGGCTCCTGCGAGATGCGCATGATGCGGCGGACCTTGTTCGCAGCCCGGCGCAGCTTGCGCATCAGCGAGGGGTCGGGGCGTTCGTCATGGTCGTAGGCGTCGCGGATCGCCCTGATCTCCTGTGGCTCCAGGAACTCCATCTCCAGCGCGATCTGCTCGGCGGTCGGCTCCGCGCCCAGCTTCTGGATCAGCATACGCTGCACGCGCATCAGCCGGTTGATGGTTTCGACCATGTGCACCGGGATGCGGATGGTGCGCGCCTGGTCGGCGATGGCGCGGCTGATCGCCTGGCGGATCCACCACGTGGCATACGTGCTGAACTTGTAGCCCTTCGTGTGGTCGAACTTCTCGACCGCGCGCAGCAGGCCGATATTGCCCTCCTGGATCAGGTCCAGGAAGCTGATGCCCCGGCCCATGTAGCGCTTGGCGACGCTCACCACCAGCCGGAGGTTCGCGCGCGTGAGCGCCTCGCTGGCCGTCTCCGCGCGGCGCTCTGCGGCGGCGAACTCGGCTTCGATCAGGTCATCGATGCCGTCCGTGCCGTGCTTGAGCCAGCTCTGGACGGTGCGCCGCGTCGGGAGGCGGCCCTTGCGCGCGTAGGCGTCGCGGATGCGCCGCTGGATGGACGCGGGCATCAGGTAAAGCGCGCTGAACATGTCGAAGAGGCTCTGCGCCAGCGTGGTCCAGGCCTCGTCGCGCCCCCACTCGCGCTGGTCCAGGTAGGTGCGCACATACGACTCGACGTCGGCGTCCCAGTCATGGCGCAACAGTTGGATCTCATCGATCAGGCGCGTCAGGTCTGGTATCTCGACCTTGAACGCAGCGCCGCGCTTGACGACATCGTTCCAGTGCTCGACAACCAGGGCGTACAGCGCCAGCAGAATATCGGCGGGGCGCACCGCGCCGTTGGACTCAGCCAGCGAGTCGGCAACGGCGTCGAGCAGGCTGACGGCGGCCATCTGCGACGAGAGCCACGTCTCGCGGTTTGAGTCCAGCAGCGGCACCTGGCCGATCTCTTTGAGGTACATGCGCACCGGGTCGTCAGAGAGCGCAGCGCTGTCGAGCGACACGAGGTCATCGTCGTCGTCCTCGTCCTCGATCTCCTCCAGCTCGTCCTCGTCGGGTTCGGCTTCGAAGTCATCCGCGCCGTTGTCGTCGGAGATGATCTCGATGCCCAGCGCCTCCAGCTGGTCGAAGAGCGCCTGGATTTCGTCGCCCTCCGGGTCGTCGAACAGCGCGATGATCTCCTCTTCGTTGAGCTGCTTCTCGCGCTTGCCCTTCTCAACAAGCACCTCAACAGGAGGGCGTGGGTCGCCTTCTTCGCTATGCGGTTCCTGGGATCGACGTTCTGCCATAATCTCTCGTGCGGCCTTGCGGTGAGGGCTTTATGTTAATACGGCGCGCATAAATGCGCAACCTAACCTGACAATGACCGAATCGTGAGTATCCCTTCTTTATGCAGCCGTTGGAGGTCTCGCCTGTGCTGGTCTACTATAGTCCCCAGTTCTGCCGCTCTTGTCAAATCACCATCTTCCTGCGCCTCGGCTTGCAAGAAGTAGAGCTGTTCGATCGCGCGCTGCAGCAGGCGTTCGCGCAGCCCCAGCAGCAACTCCAATGCGTCGGCCATGCCTTTAGCGTCCAGGAGCACGCTGTGCAGCGGCTGGCTCTGCATGAAGTGCCCTATCGACCTGAGGATGTGACCTGGCGGCTCGAACTGGAGCAGGGCGTCGAGTTCGCCCGCCAGCACGGCGGGGAGGGTCGCGCGCATGTAGTCAATCGGGTCTTGCTCGTCCTGCGCCAGCGACGCCTGGAACGCGCGAAAGATCGCCTGCAGCGCCGTCTGGGTGAAGTCGTTGGCGCTCAGGCGCGGCAGGTCCAGCGCCTGCAGGCAGCGGTCGATGTGGTAGATCAAGTCCTGGCGCTTGAGGAGGGCCGCCATGCAGTAGCGCTCCTGCCAGCTCACCGAAAGCGGCGCGGCGGTGGCCTTCGCGGGCGGCGGCTCGGCCTCCGCCTCTGGCGGCGGTTCGGCCTTTGGCCGGCGGCGCGGGCGCGCCGGCTGCGCGCGCTGCGCGTTCGCCCACGCGATCAGCGTCCGCTCCGGGATGCGCACGGCGCGCGCCAGCTCTTGCAGGTTGTTCTGGGTCTGGAGCTGGCGCTCCGTCGCGGAGAGGATGGGCAACAGCTCCCGCGCGACCTGCTCGCGGTCGAAGGCGTCGGCGAGGTCGCGGCCCTGGGTGGCCTGCTCGATCACGTACTTCGCCACCGGCAGCGCCTCGTCCAGCAGCCGCTGCCAGACCTCCGGCTGCTCGCGGATCAGGTCGTCGGGGTCCTTGCCCTTGGGCAGCCGCAGGATGCGGATGTCGATGTCCAACTGCCCCCCAAGGCGGATCATCCCGCGCGCGTCGAAGGTGGGCGCGGTGTCTTCGGACAGCGCCTCGCGCGCCACTTCGAGGTCGCGCATGGTGGCGCGCACGCCGGCCACATCGGGGTCGAGCGCCAGGATGAGGCGGCGCGCGTACTTGCTGAGTTGGCGCAACTGCGTCTCGGTGAGCGCGGTGCCCATCTGCGCGACCACGTTGTCGAAGCCGGCCTGGCGCGCCTGCATCACGTCCATGTAGCCCTCGACGAGGACGGCGGTCTCGCGCTCGCGGATGGACCGGCGCGCCATGTCGAAGCCGTAGAGCAGGCGGCTCTTGTCGAAGAGCGCGCTCTGCGGCGAGTTGAGGTACTTCGGGTTGTCGTCGGGGTTGAGCGCGCGCGCGCCGAACCCACCGTGCGCCCCCGGCTGTCGCGGATAGGGATCATCAGCCGGTTGCGGAAGCGGTCGTAGCGCCGGCCGTCCTCGCGGTCTATCAGCAGCCCGGCGTCGATGAGGTCCTGCTCGCTGTAGCCCTGCGCTTGCAGGTGCGTGCGCGCGGCGTCCCAACTGTCGGGCGCGTAGCCGAGCATGAAGGCGCGCGCGGTATCGCCGGTGAGGCCGCGCCGCCGGACGTAGGCCCGCGCGGGGCCGGCCACGGGCGCGTTGAGCAGCAGGTGGTGATAGTACGTCGTCGCCTCGGCGAGAAGTTCGCGCAGGCGGTCGTACTGCTCTGTCTGCTCCGATGGGCCACGCTGTTCGAGCGTGACGCCGGCGCGCTCGGCTAGGACGCGCAGCGCCTCGCCGAAGTCCCAGCCCTCGGCCTTCATCACGAAGCTGAAGATGTCGCCGCCCTCGTTGCACGCGCCGAAGCAGCGCCACGTGCCCGACTCTGGGAACACCACAAAGGAGGGCGTCTTCTCCGTGTGGAAGGGGCAGAGCGCCTTGTAGTTGCGCCCGGCCTTCTTCAGCGGGACATAATCGCTGACCAGGTCAACGATGTCGAGCCGCGCCTTGATCTCGTCGGTTACGTCCATCCCTGTCTTCCGCGCTGGCCGACCAGCGCTTCACGTGCCCGGCGGCGCTCGCTTGGCGGTGAGGGTGCAGCGGGTCGGTTACGACCGGCGAAGGCGAAAGACGAGACGCTTCCATTCCATGTTGTCTCGTCAGGTCCATAGGTTGGGATTCGGGTCTCGACTTCAGAAACGTGCGCCCTTGAGGTGGGCAGATTTTACGCCCCGCGCGGGTTTCGCGCAAACCTTTTTTTGTCGGAATGGTGTTATATGCTACAGGTACTGTGCCTCTTGTCCCCCGTGGCGCTCTTTTTTAAGCCGGCAGTCACCGGAGCGTAACCGATTCTATACGCTCACGCGCGGCGATACGAGGTACAATAGACATACAATCGCTGACCCCCGGAGAAAACGACGTGCCTGAGCCGACCCCCTCCTACTGGCGACGTTTGTTTGCGGCCATCATTGGCCTTGTGGTCTTCATCCTCGCTGTGGCTGTCCTTTCCTCAATCGCGCTGGAGCCTGTGAGCAACCTGATTCTTGTGTTTGTCGGCCTGGCGCTTGCGACCGTGTGCGCCTCGCTGGGGCGGCGCGTGATGCGCGTGCCGTTCGAGCGCCGCCGGAGCTGGCTGTGGCTCCGCGCTTCGGAGGACAACACGCGCAACACCAACCGGCCCCCCGCCTGATCCACCTGCCAAATCCAGAGCGCCCGGCAATGACCAACGACGTTTACCTGACCCTCATCCGGCACGAAGATGCCCCCGTCATTGCCCGCGCCCTCGCGCGCGCGCTGGAGGCGCTGGGCTTTGCGCGCTACGATCCCTTCCCAGGCGGTGACAGCCCGGCGGCGCTGTGGCAGGAGACGGTCCGCGCGTTCGTCGCGCCGGCGCGCGATGGGTGGACGCGCGTGCTGGGCCAGACGCCGCCCGACGCGCTTGAGCGCGCCCAGGCCGCCTTCGGCGCGCCGGCGCTGCACCTGTGGCTGACGCGCGACGTGTGGGGCTTCCTGCTCTTTGCGGAGGGGGCGGACGCGGTCGATGTCGCGGCGCTGGCGGGGCTGCTGCGCCCCGGCAGGTCGCTCGCCGACGTGCAGCAGGCGCTTGGCGGCGAGATCGACCCCGCGCAGCTCCCGCCGATGGGCGCAGACGATGCGCCCGCCGCGCTCCCCCGACGACGTGCAACGCCTGGCCGAGTCGCGCCGCGTCAACATGGACCGGGCGCAGCGCATGATCGACAACTGGACGGACAGGCTCTTCGCCAAACTGGACCGCCAGAGCGACGGCGAGGCCTCGCAGATGCGCGCCGAAGCGCGGCGGGCGCTCGCCGCGTCGCCGTCGCTGTGGGAGACGCCCTCCGGGCAACGGCTGCGCGCGTTCGCGGCGTGCCTGGCGCTCCCGCCGGCCTGGCATAGCCCCACGCTGGACGAAGCGCGCCAGGCCTACATCGTCGCGCGGCGCAGGGCGCTCCGCCCGGACGCGAGCCTGCTCCCCGGCGACGAGGCCGCGCTGGCCCGCCTCCCGGATGCGCTCGATTACACGCCGCTCTACTTCGGAAAGAAGTCTGCGTGAACGCGCGCAAGGCATTATCCGGACGCCTGCCCGCGTGGTTGCTGCGCGCGCTGTTCGGGGCGGGGTTCTTCACGCTGGGCGAGGTGATGCTGTGGGATAACCCGGACCCGGCGCAGTGGCCGCTGCGCGCGGTCGGGTGCCTGTTGCTGGCGGCGGTCGCGGTGGATTTGATCGTGCGCTTCAACGTGCGCGACGTGCCGGGGATCATGGTCGTGGGCGGCGTGTTTGGCGTGCCCTACGGCGTACTGGTGGCGCAGGTCGTCGGCGAGGACCTGATTCGCGGCATGGTGCTCAGGCCGCTGGGGTGGTACGCGCTGGTCGGCGGCGCGTTGGGCGTCGCCGCCGCGCTGATCGCGCTGCGCGGCGCGGGGTACACGCTCCCGCGCGGGGTCGCGGCGGCGGGGCTGGGGCTGCTGTGGGGCATGTGGGTGCGCTGGTTCCCCACCCAGACGGCGGGCGGCGCGCCCGCGCCGCTGGAGGCGGCGACCCTCGCGGCGGGGGCCGGCCTTGCAGTGATGGGTGTGCTGGCCTATGCGTACCAGCGGCGGCCGGCGCGCCTGGAGATCGACCTGATGCTGACGCCCTGGGAATGGGCGCTGGTCGCCGTCGGGCTGGGGGCGTTCCTGGTTGCCGGTCTGGCGCGCGGCGGCATCCTGCCCCTGGGGCTGGGCGCGCTCGTCGCGTTGAGCGTCTTCCTGGTCGGCGTGCTGCTCTTCAGCCGCGAGCGCTACCGCCGGTCGGCGCTGCGCGACCTCACGCCGCCGGCCCGGTTCAACGCGCCACACTACACGGCGCTGGCGCTGAGCTTCCTCGTGGCCGGCGGCCTCGGCTACATCATTCCGCCCATCGGCGCGGCGGCGGAGCCGCTGCAACTCTCGGCGATGGTGGCGCTGCTCTACGTGCTGGGCTTCGCGTGGGTGCCGGTGGTGTCGGTCTTCATGGCGGTGCGCGCCTTCATGGACATTTCGCGGCAGGAGGGATAAGCGATGCTGGTCGAACGGTTTGCGCGTTTCCAAAGCGCGATGCAGGGCGCCGGCCTCGATGTGGTGGCGGTGATGCCCGGCGCGAATCTGCATTACCTGACCGGGGTGCGCTTCGACAAGCTGGAGCGCCCGCTGGTGGCGTTCATCCGCGCCGAGGGCGCGCCGGTGCTGGTGATCCCCAAAATGGAGTACCCCAAGCTCCGCGACGCCGAGCCGTACCCGGTCGAGTGCTTCCAGTGGGCGGACTCCGACGGCCCGGATGAGGCCTTCGCCGGGGCGCTGGCGGTGGTAGGGTTGGCCGGGGCGGCGCTGGGCGTGGAGTCGCTCAACATGCGCTTCCAGGAGATGAAGCTTATCGAGAAGCACGCGCCGGGGGTGCGTTTCGTGGCCGACGACGCGGCCTTCGACGCCGTGCGTCGCAGCAAGGACGCGGCGGAGATCGCGCTGCTGCGTGAGGCGATCAACCGCAGCCAGGAGGCGCTCGACCGGGCGCTGGCCCAGGTGCGCCCCGGCATGACCGAGCGTGCAATCGGCAACCTTCTGCAGGCTGAAATTCTCGCCGGAGACATGGAAGTCGCCTTCATCCTGGTGCAGGGCGGCCCCACCTCCGCGCAGCCGCACGGCAACATGACCGACCGCCCCGTGCGCGCGGGCGAGAACCTGCTCATCGACTACGGCGGCATGGTCGGCGGCTACCCGGCGGACATCACGCGCACGTTCTTCATGGGCCGCGCGCCAGACGCGCAGATGCACGAGGTCTACGAGCTGGTCAAGGCGGCGAACGCGGCCGGCCGCGCGGCGTGCGGGCCGGGGGTCCCGGCGCAGGAGGTGGACCGCGCCACGCGCAAGGTGATCGAGGACGGCGGCTACGGCGAATACTTCATCCACCGCACCGGGCACGGCCTGGGCCTGGAGATACACGAGGGACCGTACATCTACGCGGGCAACACCGAGCCGCTGGCGGTCGGTAACGTCTTCACGGTCGAGCCGGGGATTTACCTGCCGGGCGTGGGCGGCGTGCGCATCGAGGACAACATGGTCATCACGCCCGACGGCGCGGAGAGCCTGACGACCTACCCGCGCGACTGGCGGGTGGTGGGGGCGTAGGGCGGCGCGGAGGGCGGCCCGGAGGGCTAACGGCACGATTGTCATGGCGCCCTTGTCGCCCCACCCCCGCGCCTTCGACGCATCGCCTCCCAACAGGTGAGCTGGGGACCGACGGGCAAACAGAACTTCCAGGCGCCAATCAACATATGCAAAGTTTGTGTGTAGGGGCAAGGCATGCCTTGCCTCTACAGCCTCACTGGTGTCTGGCCCCCTCTCCCCAGCCTCGCGCAGCGAGGCGGAGCGTGGGACAGGGGGCACCGACCGAAGGTCGGCGGGGGTGAGGGGAGGTATCAGGCAACTTCTCGCCACGACCCAAGACTGAAA
This sequence comes from Anaerolineae bacterium, assembly GCA_027494055.1. Taxonomy (GTDB): domain Bacteria; phylum Chloroflexota; class Anaerolineae; order Aggregatilineales; family JAFGMM01; genus JAOSJO01. The sequence continues at coordinate 682,528 of JAOSJO010000001.1, forward strand.
CCACGAATAACGCGAATTCAGCAAGAATGGCGATCTGGTCTACAGGACGGGCGGAACTGTGCCGTGCGCGCCGGCTCCTGCCAGTCGTATTCGTGTAGCAGGTTGCCCGCAAACTCACTCCGCGCTATTATTGCAACTTATTGCAATAGCACAGGGCCGGCGATAGGCCCTGCGCGTGGCGCGTGGACGCCCCACCATGGAGCCGCCACGCGCGCTTAGGCATGGAGCCAACATGAGCGACCTTGACCGCCTCCTCGACGAATTGCGCCAGCGCCGGCCCAGCACGCGCATCACCACGCAGCGCCGGCTGGTGCTTGAGGCGCTGATGGCCGACCCCGCCCGGCACCATACCTGTGAGGATGTCGCCGCCGCCGTCGCGCAGCATGGCGTGAAGCTTGACCAGAGCACGGTTTACCGCATTCTGCAATGGCTCAAGAACGCCGGCGTCGTCTCACAAACCGACCTGGGCAGCGGCAGCGACGTCTACGCGCTGGCCGGCCACCCGCCGCACCACCACCTGGTGTGCCTGCACTGCGGCGCGATCATCGACGTGGATGACGCGATCTTCGCCGGGCTGCGGCGGACGCTGCAACTGGCCTACCGCTTCGAGCCGCGCATCGAGCACTTCGCCATCTTCGGCATGTGCCAGGCGTGCCAGGAACACCCACGCACCGAAGACGACACGTTCGAAGACGAGATGGCATGAGCGCGTCCCCGCCGCCGCCCAGGCAGCGGCTGCGCGTCGTTTTCGGCAAGCGCGGCCCGCTGGTGTACACCGGCAACCTGGACACGCTCCGCACCTGGGAGCGCGTGCTGCGCCGGGCGCGCCTGCCGCTCGCGTACTCGCACGGCTTCAACCCGCGCCCCCGGCTGCAACTGGCCGACGCCCTGCCGCTGGGCATCAGCAGCGAGGCGGAGTTGATCGACGTGTGGCTCAAGGAGCCGGTCGCGCTGGACGGCCTGGAGGCGCGCCTTGAGGCCGTCGCGCCGGCGGGGTTGGCGGTCTACAGCGTCGCCGAGACGGCGCTGGACGGCCCCGCCCTGCCGACGCTCGTCGTCGCCGCCGACTACGTGATCGCGGTCGAGGGCGTGAGCGCGGCGGACCTCGGCGCGCGTGTCCGTGACTTTCTCGCGCGGGCGCGCGTCGAGCGGACGCGCCGGGACAAGACCTACGACCTGCGCCCGCTGGTCCACGCCCTGTCGGTGACGCCAGCCGGCGCGCTGCGCGCCACGCTTTCGCTCGGCGAGGCCGGCACCGCCCGCCCTGACGAACTCCTGGACGCGCTTGGGCTGTCGGACGCGCCTGCGATGGTACACCGCGTGCGGTTGCACCTGCGCTCTTGATCTCAACTCCTGGCGGTTCGGGGAGGTCAAGTGTAGGGGCGAGCTGGCGGTTCGGCCCCTGCGCCACGCATTTTCATTCGCTTGTGGCGTCGCCGCGCTGCTATGAACAGCTCTTAACAAACTGCGGTTGACTTTTGGGCGCGAGTGTTTTATAATCGCGCCCACGATGCGGGGTAGAGCAGTGGCAGCTCGTCGGGCTCATAACCCGGAGGTCGCAGGTTCGAATCCTGCCCCCGCTACTCAGCAAGGGGAGCCGCCTCAAAAGGCGGCTTCTCTTTATGGGCGCGCCGCGTAACGGTTGCAGTCCGTTTGAAAGCCGGTAGAATATAGCCGATCTACCACTGCGTGGAGGCCACCAGACTTGCTTCACCTTCAGACTCAGACAGTCGCATACTGGGAGAAGTTTCGCGTCACCGACGAGGACGTAGAGTTCATCTACAATCTCCTCCTCGAAAAAGAAACGCCGCTCTTCCAGGATGAAATCTCCCTTGCGCTGGTTGAGCACCGCATCCGCCAGGAAAAGGAATCCTTCGAGCGCCAGCTTGCGAAAGGCGAGTTGTTCCAACCCAAGAACCGCTACAAGGTCGGCCAGACGCTCGTCTTTCCCGCGTTCAATTACGCCACCGGGACCATTGTCAGCGAGCGGCCCGGCAGCAACCCCGAACACGGCGATTTCGTCGTGATTGAGGTCGAGTTCGCGAATCAGCGGCGTGAGTTCGCCAGCGACCTCCAGACGCCGCACCCGCTCAACGTCAACGGCGACGACATCGTGGACGCCGCCACCACCCTCAGCCCGGCGGAGTTGCTCGACCGCTACGGCGACAACCTGCGCCTCCAGCTTGCGCAGCGCCTTGAGCGCGAGGAAGACATCGTCTCCATCGCGGACCGCTGGTTCCCGCGCTCGCTGTTGATCGAAGTCAACGTCGGCAACCTGAACCTGGCCGAAGCCGTGCTCGACCTGGCCGGCGGCGGGCCGCTCTCGTCTGAGACGCTGCTCAAGGACGCGGGGCTGCCGGACGAGGTCAACAAAAACCTGCGTATCTTCTCGCTCGACTACGCCCTGCAGGAGGACGCCCGCTTTGATGAAGTCGGCCCGGCAGGTAAGGTGATGTGGTACCTGCGCCGCCTGGAGCCGCCCGAAGTGCTGGACCCGCCGGCGCGCCTCGTCTACACGCCGATAGAGTACAACCGGAGCCTCCTCACGGCGGAGATGCTGGTGCTGGAGGACGACATCGACGATGAGCACTCCCCCCTCCCAGACGCGCCCGCCGACACGCACGAGGCCACGATCACCCTGATCTACCCACACCGCCTGGCGGGCACGCTCCCGCTGTCGGCCAAGCTGCGCCCGCTCTTCCCGACCGCGTACCAGGCGGAGCGCGTGCGCATGATCCTGGTTGACGGCCAGACCGGCGAGGAGTTCCCCGGCTGGGTGGTGCGCAAGCCGCGCTTCGTCTTCGGCCTGATGGAATACTACCGGAAGTACCGCATCCCGGTCGGCGCGTACATCACGCTCAGCCAGATGGATGACCCCACGCGCGTGATGGTGACTCACGCCGTGCGCCGCCCGCGCACCGAGTGGGTCCGCATGGCGAAGGTCGAGGGCAACCGGCTCGTGTTCGACATCCAGCGCCGGTCTATCGGCGCCGGCTATGACGACCTGATGGTCATCAGCGCCGACGACCTGGACGCGGTCGAGGCGCTGTGGCTTGAGATGAACAAGGGGGGCCGCAGGCTGGCCGACCTGCTGCGCGATCTGGTGCCGGAACTCGCCAAGCTCAACCCCCAGGGCACCGTGCACGCGAAGACCCTGTACAGCGGCGTCAACGTGCTGCGCCGCTGCCCGCCGGGGCCGATTTTCGCGACGTTGATCGAGCGCCCAGAGTTTGACTACGTGGGCGATAGCTACTGGCGCATAAACCGTTGACCAGCCTTGCGAAGAGCCATCAACTGGAGCACCTGCCGTGAGTTTGATCGGGAGCCGGCCAAGCCGGCGAATCAAACCCACAATCGATACCAAATTCCACATCGACTTCGACTGGTGGTCGCGCCAGGGTCGTGACCTGCGCGTTTACATGATCAGCCACCTGCTGCCCGAACAGCGCGCCTTCTTCGCCGAGCACCACGAGATCGAAGAGACCGACTGGGTGGACCCGGAGACGGCGGAAGTGCGCCGTGTGGACGCGCTCCAACAGGCGCTGCGGCGCGCCGCCGAGCACCCGGACTACATCAACCCGCAGACCCCGCTGGTCGATGCGGTCTTCCGCATGTTTCTGGCGAATGGCAACAAGCCGCTCACGCCAATGGAGTTGGGCGAGCGCATCGGGCGCACCCCTACGACCATCTTGCGCACCCTTGCCGGGCCACAGGTTTACCGAGGCATCCGCCCTGCGGTTGACGACTGAGGGGCCGCCCATGCGCGTCTTCCTCTCCGGCGTGATGCAAGGCTCGCTTGATGTCAAGGGCGTCGAGGACCAGAGCTATCGCCAGCGCCTCACGCAAGCCCTCTGCGCGTGGCGGCCCGATGTGGAAGTCGTTGACCCCTGGGCGATCTGGTCTGACGCGGTCGATTACGACATGGACCGCGCCGCGCGCGTGCTCTTCGAGGAGATCGACCTCGCGGCGCAGGCCGACGCGCTGGTCGCCTACCTGCCCAGCGCCAGCATGGGCACCGCATTGGAGATGTGGAGCGCCTACCGGGCGGGCGTCCCCATCTACACCATTTCACCTCTGAACCACAACTGGGTTGTGAACGCGCTCTCGACGCGCGTGTTTGACTCTCTGGAGGCGTTCGTCGCCTTCGTCCAGTCCGACGGCCTGCTCGCGTCGCCCACCGGCGACGGCGCATAAGACGTCCGCCACCCTGCGCGGGCAGGGTGATGCCAGGGGGCTGCGGCCACCTGCCGGGAACGATGCATGGCGTCCCTTCAGGGCCTATCCGAGAGCGAAGTTACAGCCCGCCGGGCGCGCGGCCAGGGTAACGACGTTCGTCTGCCCACCAGCCGCTCCTACGCCGACATCCTGCGTCAGAACATCTTCAACCTCATCAACGTCGTTCTCTTCACCATCGGCGCGGTGATGGTCGCCATTGGGCGTGTGGGCGACGCCGTGACCAGCGTCGGCCTGATCTTCCTCAATGTCATCATCGGCATCTTCCAGGAAGTCCGTGCCAAGCGCCAACTGGACAGGATCGCGCTGCTCACGCGGCCCAAAGTGACTGTGCGCCGCGACGGCCAGGAGAAGGCCATCGACCCCGCCGAGATCGTGCTGGGCGACATCCTGGTCGCCCGTCCCGGCGACCAGATCGTGGTTGACGGCGTTGTGGTGGGCGATGGCGAGATGGAAGTGGACGAGTCGCTGCTCACCGGCGAGTCGGACCAGGTGCAGAAGCGCGCCGGCGACGAGGTGTTTTCGGGCAGCTTCTGTGTGACCGGCGCGGCGCTGTACGAGGCGCGGCGTGTCGGCGTGGCGAGCTTCGCCAACCAGCTCACCACGAGCGCGCGGTCGTTCCGCGTGGTCAAGACGCCGCTGCAACAGGACGTGGAGCTGGTGATCCGGCTGTTGATGTTGGTGGCGATGCTCCTCGGCTTTCTGATGTTCATCTCGGCGGTCGTCTCGCCCATCCCGCTGGTGCGCGGCGTGCAGATGGCGGCGGTGATCGCGGGGCTGGTCCCGAACGGGCTGTTCTTCATGGTCATCGTGGCCTATGCGCTCGGCGCGCTGCGCATCGCCACGCGCGGCGTGCTCATCCAGCAGTCCAACTCGGTCGAGTCGCTCAGCAACGTGAACGTGCTCTGCATGGACAAGACCGGCACGCTCACGGCGAACCGCATCAACTACGACGATGTGTGTCCCATCGGGATCGACAAAGCGGCGTTGGAGCGCCTCCTCGGCGATTTCGCGCGGAGCGCGTCGGTGACCAACCGCACCGGCGAGGCGATCATCGCGGCGCTGAGCGGGCAGGCGCGCCCGGCGGTCGATGAGGTGACCTTCTCGTCCGCGCGCAAGTGGAGCGCGCTCGCCTTCGACGATGGCGACCTGCGCGGCGTGTACGCGCTCGGCGCGCTGGAGATGCTGGAGCCGTATCTGCCGGCGGGCGTTGACCTCGCGGCGCAGGTCGATGAATGGTCCGACGCCGGGCTGCGCGTGCTGCTCTTCGCCCACCGCCCCGATGTCGCCACGCTGCACGACGCGCAGGGCGCGCCGCAACTGCCGCACGGCCTCGCGCCGCTGGGGTTGCTGTGCTTCAGCGACGAGCTGCGCCCCGAAGCGAAAACGACGCTCGAAGGATTCGCCAGAGCCGGCGTGCGGCTCAAGGTCATCTCCGGCGACAACCCGCACACGGTCGCGGCGCTGGCGAAGCAGGCCGGGCTGCCCGGCGACCTCCGCGCGGTCTCCGGGACGGAGCTTGACGCGATGGACGCCGGGACGTTCGCGCAAACGGCGGAGGAGGCGACCATCTTTGGGCGCATCACGCCGCAGCAGAAGGAAAAGCTGGTCGAGACGCTGCGCGGGCGTGGCTGCTACGTGGCGATGATCGGCGACGGGGTGAACGACGTGCTCTCGCTCAAGAAGGCGCAGCTTGGCATCGCCATGCAGAGCGGCAGCGCCGCGACGCGCGGCGTGGCCGATATGGTGCTGCTCAACGACTCGTTCGCCGCGCTCCCGCCCGCTTTCCTGGAAGGGCAGCGCATCATCAACGGCATGAAGGACATCCTGCGCCTCTTCCTGACGCGCGCGGTGTTCGCCGCGCTGCTCATCCTGTCGGTCGCCGTCGTCGGGATCGGGTTCCCCTATGTGCCCAAGCACGTCTCCCTGCTGACCTTCCTGGCGGTGGGCGTGCCGACGTTCGCGCTGGCGGTCTGGGCGCGGCCCGCCCCGCCGAAAAGGCGCATCCTCTATACGGTGACGCATTTCGTGTTCCCGGCGGCGATTTCGATTTTCGTGTTCGGGCTGTTGCTCTATACGTTCTACTTTTCGGTGGCGTACAACGAGGTGATCCAGGTCAACGTGACGCCGGCGGAAATCGCCGCATTCGAAAGCTACGCCGGCATTGACTACGCCATCGATCCGCAGGACGCCTACGCCTTCGAGGTGGCGAGCGTGACCGCGCGCACCGTGCTCACGACCTTCACCATCATCACCGGCATCGTGCTGGTGATCTTCGTCGAACCGCCGACGCCTTTCTTCGTGGGCGGCGACGCGCTCAGCCCTGACAAGCGCCCGACGATCCTGGCCGGCTGCCTGCTGTTGGCGTTCGTCGCCATCATGTTGATCGAGCCGCTGCGCAACTTCTTCGAGCTGATTCTGCTCACCCCAGCGGACTACGCCATCATCGGCGTCGTTACCGTGATCTGGGCGCTCGTGCTGCGCTACCTGTGGCGCGCGCGCCTCCTGGAGCGCTTCCTGCACCTGGAGGCGTCCTGATGCGCTTTTGAACAGCCTGCGCCGGGTGTGTTAGACTGGAGAGGGTGCGCCGGCGGCACGCCCGTGGCTTGACACGAGCCACCTTTAATCCTTGCTCCCAGGCGGTTGGCCGCCGTAGCAATAAGGAGATGCCGTAATGCTCAAGGAGTTCCGTAACGAACCGCTCACCGACTTCAGCGACCCCGCGACCGTCAAGGCGTTCCGCGCCGCGCTTGACACAGTCAAGTCGTGGGCGGGCACGACCTACCCCATCGTCATCGGCGGGGAAGCGATTGAGACCGGGCAGACCTTCACGTCCACGAACCCGGCCCGGCCCAATGAGGTCCTCGGCACGTTCGCCAAGGGCACGCGCGAGGTCGCCGAAAAGGCCATCGAGGTCGCCAGCAAGGCGTTTGAGACCTGGCGCTTTGTCGATCCGTTCGAGCGCGCGCGCTACCTGCTCGTCGCCGGCGAGGAAATGCGCCGCCGCAAGCACGAGTTCAGCGCCATCATGGTGCTGGAGGCGGGCAAGAGCTGGGTCGAGGCCGACGCCGACACCGCCGAGACCATCGACTTCCTCGAATACTACGCCCGCCAGATGATGCGCCTCACCGAAGCGCGCAAGCAGCTTGTACCCTACCCGCCCGAAGAGCTGGACCTGCAGTACATCCCTCTCGGCGTTGGGCTGGTGATCCCGCCGTGGAACTTCCCCGGCGCGATCATGGGCGGCATGACGTCCGCCTCGGTCGTCTCCGGCAACGCCACTATCCTCAAGCCGGCCAGCGCCACGCCGCTGATCGCCTACAAGTTCTGCGAATTGCTGTGGGACCAGGGCCTCCCGCCCGGTGTGCTCAACTACCTGCCCGGCCCCGGTGGGGCCATCGGCGATACGCTGGTGGACCACCCCAAGACGCGCTTCATCGCGTTCACGGGCAGCAAAGAGGTGGGCCTGCGCATTCACGAGCGCGCCGCCAAGGCGCAGCCCGGCCAGCTATGGATCAAGCGCACCATCCTGGAGATGGGCGGCAAGGACGCGGTGGTCGTGGACGCCTCCGCCGACCTCGCCGCCGCCGCGCAGGGCATCGTGACCTCGGCCTTCGGCTTCCAAGGGCAGAAGTGTTCGGCGGGGTCGCGCGCGATCATCGTCGATGCGGTGTACGACGACATGGTTCAGAAGATCGTCGCGCGCGCGGAGAAGCTCACTGTCGGCGCGACCGACGCCGGCCCGGAGGTCTACATGGGGCCGGTGATCGACAAGAGCGCGATGGAGACCATCCTCAACTACATCGACATCGGCAAGGGCGAGGGCGAGCTGGTCCTCGGCGGGCGCAAGATCGACACGCCAGAGGGCGGCTACTTCATCGAGCCGACCATCTTCGTCGATGTGCCGCGCGACGCGCGCATCGCACAGGAGGAAATCTTCGGGCCGGTGCTTGCCGTCATCAAGGCGAAGGACTTCGACGACGCGCTCGACATCGCCAACAGCACCGAGTACGGCCTGACTGGCGCGGTCTACAGCGGGAGCCGGGCGCACCTGGAAAAGCCCGGCGCGTGTTCCACGTCGGCAACCTGTACTTCAACCGCAAGTGCACCGGGGCGCTCGTGGGCGTGCACCCGTTCGGTGGGTTCAACATGAGCGGTACCGACAGCAAGGCCGGCGGCCCCGACTACCTGCTCCTGTTCACGCAGGCGAAGAGCATCGCCGACAAGCTGTAGACCCACGCTCCGCTGACGATAGCATCCTGGCAGCTCCCAGGGAGCTTCAAGCTCCCTGGGAGCTTTTCGACGCTCTGACGGTCAGCGTCAGGGTGTGGAGCGCGTCCGCGCCGTCGGGGAAGGGGTGGGGCGCGGCCCCGGCCTGCGTGTGGCCCTCCGCGTCAACCGCGCGCACGCGGAAGGTATGCACGCCCGGCACGTCGGGCTGCCAGTAGAAGCGCCACGGGGTCCATAAGAGCGGCGACTCCGGGCGGACCAGTTCGGCCTCCAGCCACGGCCCCTCGTTGACGCTCACCGCGACGCTGCGGATGGCGCGATCCCCCGCGAAGGCGACGCCCCTGCAGGTAGACCGCGCCCGACACCTCGGCGCGCGGCGGCGTGCGGAACATGGCGTGCGTCTTGACGCGCCCCACGCTCGACCAGCCGTGGCGCTCCCAGTAGCCGTGGAAGGGGCGGTCGCTCAGCTCGATCCGGGTGAGCCACTTCGGGGCTTTGTGATCGTACAGGCTGGGGACCAGCACCCGCAGCGGGTACCCCTGCGCCGCCGGGAGCGGCGCGCCGTTCACCGCGTAGGCGAGCAGGGTGCGGTCGTCGCGCGCCAGGCGCACCGGCACGCTGGTCGCGTACCCATCCGCCGCGTAGAAACGCACATGCGCCGCCTCCGGGCGCACGCCGGCCTCCGCCAGCAGCGGCGCGAGCGCGCACCCGCGCCAGCGCGCGGCGGCGATCAACGGGCCGCCGACCGGGTTGCCGGTGCTCAACAGGGTGCGCGCCGCCTCGACCGCCGGCAGCGCGCGGACCGCCCCCCAATCGAGCGTGAGCGGGCGCGCAACCAGGCCGTCGATGGTAAGCGTCCACCGGTCGCGGTCGATCTGCGGCACGTAGCCCAGGTGCACGGAGAAGAGATCGCTGGTCGGGGTGAGCGCCAGCGCGTCGTCGGCCTGTTGGCCGTACACCGGGTCGGGCGCGGCATAAGGGGAAAGGCGCGGAAACGAAGCCGGCGCTTCCGCAGCGCCGGCGACCGCGCGCAGAAACGCGCGCCGGGTGGTCTCTCGCGGGTCAGGCATCCAGTCTACCCAAAGTAGCCAGCTCCAGACATCCTATCGCATCCTGTGCGGCGCACGCGCCGCGTTTTCACTCCGCGCCGTGCACCAGCACCGCGCGCACCATGGCGGTGAACCCAAGCGCCACGAGCAGCGCCGTCGAGAGCGTCATCCGCACCGGGAAGAGGTCGGTCTCTGCGAGCAACAGGCTCACGCCGACGCCGGCCAGTGCGAAGGCCATGAGCAGCCGCCCGCCGTCGTGCTGCCGTAGCGCGCCCGGAAAGAGTACCGCACCTGCCGCCGCCAGCGCAAGCGGCCACAGGTCGCCCAGCCGGCTCGGCAGAACGCCCAGGTTGAACATGACGCCGGCTGCGGCGACGGCGAACATCGCCAGCGCGAAGAGCAGCACGCCGGGCCGCACGCGCCACGGGAAGCGGACCCGCACGCGCGGCCTCTGCAGGCGCGGGACCCGCAGCCGCCACGGCTCGTGCGGCGTCTCTTCGGCGGCCTCCGCCGCGTCCAGGGTCTCGTCCTCACCCTCTTCCGCCTCGCGACGTCGGAACAGGGCGCGCCGGGTCCTGATCGGTGCGGCGGCCTCCTCCAGATCGTCCAGCTCCCCGGCCTCGTCCGCGTCGCCGGCCTCTGCGCCGGCGCGACGCCACAGCGCCGGCAGCCGGAACCGCCGGGCCTGCCGCACGTGCGGCGCGTCCGGGGCGCGCGCCGCGACTTCGGCGCGGGCCGCCTCTTCCGCGGGCGCAGTCTCGCCTGCGATGGACTCGGCCAGCATCGCGTCAAGCTCCTCCAGCTCTTTCTCAGGGATCGGGTCGCCCTCAGGCGGCTGCCCGCGCCGGAATAACGGCAGCTGGAACCGCCGCCCGGCTTCCGCGATCTGCGCCCCGGCCCCCTCGACCGCTTCAGCAGCCGCTTCAGCGACCGCTTCCGCGGCCACTTCAGCCTGCGATTCTGCCCCGGCCTCTTCGTCGGGCGTCTCGGCCTCTCGTTTGAAGAACGTAAAGCGTTTCATGGCATAACCCCCTCGCGCGTGGGTATGTGCGCCGAACGCGCCGGCTTATTCGGTTGCGTAAAATCGGGGGTCGTTTGTGGCGCGCCGCGTGGGATGCGCCTGTTGCCAGGGTAGTGTATCCCCAAAACCGCGCTTCAGCGCAAACGCGCAACAGAGACATCTGCAACATCCGTGCCCGGTCGCGCCCGCCGTGCCTAAAGCATTTTCTCCATCAGCCAGCACGGCTCCTCGACGAAGCGCGTCCGCCCTCGTGATCGACGTACTGCCAGCGGCCATCGTCCTCGCCGAAGACGTGGTAGCCCAGGCGCGCGTAGAGCCGTTCCGCGCCGGGGTTGTCCTTCGCGACCGCAATGGTCGCGCTGCGGAGGCCGGTGCGTGCGCAGTTCCGCCTCGGCGGCGTGCACCAGCGTCGTGCCCAGGCCCTTGCGCTGGAACGGCTCCATCACGCGCAGCGCGTAGAGATAGCCCTGTGGCTCCGAGCCGTAGAGGTTGAGAAACCCACCCTCAAGGCTCACGAATATCTGGCCGACCGGGAAGCCGTTGACGTCGGCGACGAGCATCAGCCGCCGCCCCTCCACCTGCTGCGCGAAGGTCTGCCGGTACAGCCGCCGGAAGTGCGCGAACTGCCCGTACCATTCGAGCTTCGGCAGGTCCGCCTCGGTCGCGAGGCGGATTGTCGCCCTGACGCGCAGCTCGATTTCCTGCGCGTTCTCTATATCGGTCCATGCCCTGCCATTGCGACGAAGCTGCATCATTCGACCTCTTCAACAATCAAACGTTCGAGCAGTTCGTGTTCTTCTTCTGCGGATTTTACCTCGCCGTCGAGCCAGGCAGCGCGCAGCCGGTCCAGGATGCGGCGGAACGCCGGGCCGGGCTTCAGGCCCAGCGCCTTGAGGTCGTTGCCATCGACGATGGGCTGCACGTCGCGCAGCCGCGTCGCGTAGTGGGCGATCTGCTCGCGCGCGGTCGGTTCCGCCGCCGCCCAGCCCGCGACGAGCACCGCGTCGCTGAACGGGGCGAGCCAGCTTGCCAGCGTGCTTGGCCGCTGCGGCTGCGCCAGCTCCGGGAGCTGCGCGCGCAGGGCCTGCGCCATCTCCAGCGCGTCGGCAGTGCTGCGCTTCACCCGGAAGCGCCTGACAACGCTGCGCCGGTCTTCCCCGCTGAGGCAGAACGTCATCAGAATGAAGCCGGGAAGCTCCCACCATTCGGCGTCATACCCGCCCAGCGCCGGCCAGACGGGGCGCGTGCGCGCCTTGCGCAGCGCCCGCATCGCAGCCGTCAGCCAGGCGTCGGCGGAGAGCGCCGGGTGGATCTGCGCCAACACGCCCAACCGGTGGAGGCGCGTCAGAACCACCTCCGGCTTCTCCTCGTGCAGGATCGCCTCAAGCTCGTGGCGCAGCCGCGCGCCGCTCACGCGGTCCAGCAGCGGCAGCGCCCTGTCGATCAGTTCCAGCGTGCGCGCCTCGATCAGGAAGCCGAGGCGCTGCTCCAGGCGCGCCGCGCGCAGCATCCGGGTCGGGTCATCGACAAAGCTCAGGCTGTGCAGCACCCGGATCAGGCCCTCGCGCAGGTCGCGCCCGCCGCCCCAGAAGTCGAGCAACTGCCCAAACGGCTCCGGCGCGAGGCGGATCGCGAGCGTGTTGATCGTGAAGTCGCGCCGGTGCAGGTCCTGTTTGATCGAGCTGTGCTGCACGGTCGGGAGCGCGCTGGGGTGCTCGTAGAACTCGGTGCGCGCGGTCACGAAATCGATGGCGGGCGGGAGGCCGGGCGTCTCCTTAAGCTGGCCGTTGCTCAGCAGCCACTTGGCCGTGCCGAAGCGCGCGTGCGAGCGGATGCTGCCGCCATACTGCGCCGTGAGCTGCTTCACCAGCGCGATGGCCTCGCCCTCGACCACGAAGTCGATGTCCTGCGCAATCGGGAGGTCCAGCAGCAGGTCGCGCACGAAGCCGCCGACGAAGTACAGCCCGAAGTCCATCCCCTGCGCCGACGCGCTGATCTGGCGCACAAGGCGCATCGTCTGCGGCGCGAGGGCGTGCTCCAGCTTGCGGACGACCTCCGCCGGCGCGGGGAGGCCGCCGTCCACCCGCTGCCCCAGAGCTTGATGAGGTCGGTGCGCGTCACCACGCCGAGCAGCACGCCGTCGCCGTTCACGACCGGCACCTGCCCCCAGCCCGAACGCAGCATCACCTGCTGCAACTCCTCCAGCGAGTCATCTGGCTCGACGGTGAACGTCCCGGCGTCCATCAGTTCGCTCACGGGCGTGTCGCCGCGCTGGTGGTCGAGCGCGCGGTCCACGGCGCGCCGCGTGAGCAGGCCCACCAGCCGGTCGCCGTCGAGCACGGGGTAGCCCTCGTGGCCGGTGCGGCGCATCCGCCGCTCGACCTTCCGGGCCGGCTCGCCGGCCTGCACCGTCTGCACGCCGTGGGACATCAGGTCGGCGACGGTGGTGCGCGGCTGGACCGCGCCGGGCAGCGCCTCGATCAGTTCGGCCTCCGCTGCGTCAAGCGCCTTGTCGCGGATGAGGGCCGCCGCCGCGCGGCTGTGCCCGCCCCCGCCGAAGCGCGCCGCCACCTGCGAGACATCGACCTCGTCGCCGGTGCTGCGCGCCACAAGCTGCACGTGCGTGGGCAGCGCCACCAGCATGAACAGCGCCGCCGGCTCAAGCAGGTCGCGGAGCTTGTGCGCGATGCTCGATACCCTCCTCCGCCAGCTCCGGCGCGTCGGCGCTGGTCACCACCACCGGCTGCCCGTTGATGTCCAGCGTCCGCGCGTTTTCAAGCAGGCGCTCGTACAGATCGCGCTGCTCCTCGGTCAGCGGCAGGTGCAGGAAACTGTTCACCACGTCCACGTCTGCGCCCTGCTCCATCAGCCACGCGGCGCAGCGGATGTCGCGCGGCGTGGTGGTACCGTAGATCAGGCAGCCCGTATCTTCGTACACGCCGAGCATCATCAGCGTCGCCTCTATCGGCGTGATGGCGACGCCACGCTCCTGCAGGACCTCGCACAGCAGCGTGGTGTTCGCGCCGACCGGCTCGCCGCTGAAGGACCAGTGCGGCTGAAGCTCGCGGCTCAACGGGTGGTGGTCGATGAAAAACACCGGCGTGTCGGGCTTCAGCCCGCGCACCGAGACGATGCTCTGCGTATCGACCACCGTCACCGATTCGAGCTTGTGCCGCTTGAGGTCGCGCATCGCCACGAAGGGGAAGGCGTCGCCGTACAACGTGATGAAATGGCGCACGTTGCGGTTCAGCCGGCGCGGGAGCACAGGCGTCGCGCCGGGGTCGAGCTTATGCGCCGCCAGCAGCGAAGCAACGGCGTCGAAGTCGGTGTTTTCGTGCGTCAGGATCAGTCTCACCACGTCATCCCGTCAGAGTCAACCACGGCGGCGCGGCGGACTGTCCCGCCGCACCTGCGCGGTAACACGCTTGTTTCTATTGTAACACGTCCATCCAGATCGTGAGCGTCTGCCCTGCGCCGCGAGCGCGGGGTCGAGGATGGGCAGGGGCCGCTGTGTGAAGTGGTCGTAGAGCGCGAGTTCGAGCCGCGCGCCGGTCGCCTCAACGCCGTCAGGGACGGTGAGCGTGTGCCAATCGGTGACCGCGCTCCCCCACACCCACTTGAGCGTGGGGATCGCGCCGGTCGCGGGATGTGGTCGCTCTGCGCGCGCCACGCCCAGCCCGGGCCGATCAGGTCCACCTTGACCGCGTCGTCCTCCGGCAGCGGATAGGCCGCGCGGAAGCGCAGCCCCACCTCCACCCGGTCGCCCGGCTGGAGCGCCGCCGGCGCGCTCACCTGCACGCCGGTCAGCACGACACCGCTGCCCAGCGGCACATAGCGCGCGCCTGGTTCGGGGCCGGGGAGGTCCACGCCGTAGCCGGTCCGGACGCCGAACGGACCGAGCGTCTGCGAGAGGCAGCCGCACCCCGCCGCCTCGATTGCCACACGCACGCCGGCCGCGTCCGGCAGGAGGTCGTAAGCCGTGCTGAAGTGGCCGCCCGCCATCGCGCGGAAGCGCTCCGTCGCCAGCACCGCGTCGGCGCGGCTGAGCGTGAGGTCGAAGTCCGCCCACCCCGCGCCGCGATAGGTCCAGTGCAGGTACAGACGCGCCCGCCCCGGCAGCGAGAGGTCGTAGTCATAGCCGGTCAGCACCAGGCCGTCGGCAAAGGCGTCGTAGCGTGGGTGCTCGGTCGGCGGCGGCAGCGGGACCGGCGCGACGGCCTCCAGCGCGCCCACCGCGACGCGCGCGCGGCCATCCTCTGCCCGCAGCGGCATGACGCCCTCTGCGCCGGCGGTGTACAGCCCGGCGAGCAGCGCCAGGTCGCCCGGCGGGCGGTCGAGCGTGTACCGCGCCACCACGATCTCGCCGGGTTCGGCCCTGGCCGTTGGGAGCGGCACGTCGTCCTGCCGGACGACCGTCTCCCCGGCCACGGCGTGGAGGAAGCTCGTCACGTCACCGCCGGCGGCGTCAGCCGCGACTTCCCACGCGAGCGTCACCGTCGCCGGCGCATAGCCACCCGGCGCGTGGAGGGCCGGCGCGCTCCGCAGCGTGACGCCGCCCTCGAACGGCACGGGCGGCTCCAGGGGCGCGAGGCCCGCCGGCAGCGTGCGGCGCGGCGCGGCATACGCCATCCAGCCCGGCCCGCTGACCTGCGGCGCGAACCGGTAGCCTGTCGCGGCGTAGGCGTCGGGAAGTAGCTCTGCACCACGACGGGGCGGCCCGCCTCCAGATACACGCCGATGCGCCGCGCCCAGGTCGCGCTCAGCGGCTCAGCGCCGTCGGGGTAGACGTAGACCGCCTCCACATCAGGGCGCTGCCCCTCCGCCCCCTGCAGGTACCACAACGGCGTCACCCGGTGCCAGTTCGCCAGCAGCACCGCGCCGTCCGGCGTCGCGTCGAGCAGGCGCGTTGCGAAGTCGCGCGCCTCTTCGTCGGCGTGGAGGTAAAGCAGGCTCGGCAGGTTGGCGGCGAACGTCAGCGCGCCACCGAGGATGACGACGGCGGCCACCAACGGCGTCACGTAAGCGTGCACCGCGCCCACCAGGGTGCTTTCCCGTAGCTCCCAGGGCGCTTCAAGCTCCCTGGGAGCTACTACTGCGCCCAGCTTCCGGGAAGCCAGCGCCCCAACGACCCACCCCACCGCCGCCGCCAGGCACACATACGCCGGCGTCATGTACTCGACCGTCTGCGGCGCGCGGTACGTCGCCGTGACCAGCGTGTGCAGCGCGAACGCCCCGCCGAGCGTCGCCAGCAGCCAGCGGTCGCGCCAGAGCATCAGCAGCGCCGCCGCCGCGCCCGCGGCCAGCACCAGGCCGTGCCACTGGTAGGTGAGCACTTCGCCCATCACAGGCAGGCGCGCGAGCGGCGCGAACACGAACAGGTCGCCCTCGAAGCCGCGCGCCAGCACGTGATTCCAGAAGCCGTCCCACGTGTTGATGTCCGCCGGCGCGAGCACGGCCCCGGCGCGCAGCGGCAGGTACAGCCACGGGAGAAAACCCGCCGCAAACGCCAGCCCCGGCCTCAGCCAGCGGCGCGGCTGGCGCAGGAGCGCGCGGTCCGCCGCGACCAGCGCCGCGACGAACACCGCCACGACGAACACCAGCGAGGCGTGGTGCGTGAGGCCCAGGCCCACGCAGAGCGCGAAGCGCGCCAGAATCCGGTTCTCGCGGCCGGCCCCCTGCGCCGCCTGGGAGCCGGGGGCCTCAGGGCCGCCGGGATGGGGCGGGCGCTTCGCCCGCCGGTACGCGAGCAGCGCGTCGAGCGCCAGCGCGGTGAAGAGCGCCGCCATCGGGCGGATGCTCGCCTGCGTCGCGGTGAGCCAGAAGCTCGTCGCCGCGCCGTGCGCCAGCGCGGCGGCCAGCCCGGCGACGGGCGCGCGCGTCTCGCGGCGCACGGCGTGGCTCACCACGGCCAGAGTCAGCGCGGCGGTGAGCGCCGAGAACAGGTTGACACGGTACGCCGGGCTGCCCAACGGCAACTGCGCGAACCCCCACCCAACCAGCGTATAGAGCGGGTAGCCGGGGGGGTGCGCCACGCCGAGTTCGTTGACCACAAGCTGGAACTCGCCCGCGTCCGCCGGGAGCACGCCGGGCGCGGCGGCGCCCACGTACACGGCGAGCGCCACGAGCAGCACCGCCATATCCCACGCCCAGCCGTTGGGCAGCGCGCGCGCGGCAAGCCACGCCGCCAGCGCCAGCACGCACGCCACGCCGGCCGCCTCCGGGCTGATGGCCGGATAGAGCGCGTAGATCAGCAGGAGCAGCGCCGGCCACGCGACGCCGCTGGCGCGCGCCAGGCCGAAGCCCGCCGCCCCACCGAGGACCGCCGCCAGCAGGACGAGCGGCAGCGCGTCGTCGGGGCGGACCACCGGCGGCAGCGCGAACTCAAGCGCCACCCGGAGGGCGTACAGCGCCGCGAGCAGCGCCGCGCCGGCCTGCCGCACGGGCCGGTGGCGCGCAAGGTCGAGCCAGGGAGCAGGGAAGTTACGCATCACCCCGAAAGATACACCACGCGGCGGCCCAGGGCGAATGTGACAGCGCCGCGCAGAAAGCGTGTATAATTCCCTGCGCCATCACAGCATCCGAGGTCGCCCCTATGCACGCTGCTGCTCGCCGTCTGTTGCCCATCAGCCTGTGCCTCTGCCTGGTGATCGCCGCCGCGCCGCCGCAGCAGGTCACGGAAGTTGACCGCCTCCTCGCGTCGATGACGCCGGCGCAGCGCGTGGGCCAGCTCTTCATGGTGAGTGTGTGGGGGCCAGAGCTACCGATCAACGGGCAGCGCTTCATCCAGCAGACCGCGCCGGGCGGCGTGGTCCTGTTCGAGAGCAACACCGGCTCGCCCGCATCGCTGGCGCGGTTCACCAACGCGCTGCAAGAGGCCGCCGCCGGTGGCGGCCTCCCGCCGCTCTTCATCGCGGTCGATCACGAGGGCGGGCTGATCCAGCGCCTCAAAGACGACAACGGCTTCACCGTGTTCCCGGTCGGGCAGCTCGTCACCGCCACCGGCGACCCAGCGGACGCCGCCGCCGTCGGGCGCGCGATGGCCGAGGAACTGCTCGCGGTCGGGATCAACATGAACCTCGCGCCGGTCGCCGACCTGGAGACCAACCGCGAGAACCCGGTCGTGGCACGGCGCGCCTATGGCTCTGACCCTGACATGGTGGGGCGCACGATTGCGGCCTTTATTGAAGGCGCGCAGGAGGCCAGGCTGCTCGCCGTCGCCAAGCACTTCCCCGGCCACGGCGCGACCACGCAGGACTCGCACACCGGCCTGCCCGTCCTCGACCATGACGCCGCGCGCCTGCGGGCGGTGGAGATGGTCCCGTTTCAGTACGCGGCGGACGCCGGCGTGGCGGCGATCATGGCGGCGCACATCTGGTTCCCGAACCTTGAGCCGGAGGAAGGGCGGCCCGCTTCGCTCTCCTACCCGGTGCTCACCGGGCTGCTGCGCGAGGCGATGGGTTACCAGGGCCTCATCATGACCGATGCGCTCGACATGAACGCCATCGACCGGCGTTTCTTCTATGGCGAGGCGGCGCGGCTCGCGGTCCAGGCCGGCGTGGACCTGATCGCGTTCGGCGGGCAGGTCTCGCTGGAGGACCAGCAGGCGGCGATTGCCGAGGTCATCCAGGCGGTGGAGGACGGCGCGATCCCGCAGGCGCGCATCGACGAGTCGGCGCGGCGCATTTTGGAGACGAAGGCGCGCTTCGGCCTGTTGCGCTGGTCGCCGGTCGATCCGGACACCGCCGCCGCGCGCATGAACGTTGCCGCGCACCAGCGCCTCGTCGCCGACCTGTTCCCCAGGGCGCTGACGCTGGTCAAGGACGACGGCGCGCACCTGCCCCCTCGACCCGGCGCGCACGAACCTGCTCGTGTACCTGACGTGGTACGGCGACATCGCCACCGACTGCCGCCGCCGGATGCCCGCGCTGCGGCTCGCCGGCATCCCCTACGTGCCGGGCGAGGACGACCGCGCGCGTGTGGTCGATGCGGCGCGCTTCGCCGAGACCATCGTCGTGCTCACCAATGACGCGATCACGGTCCCGGAGCAGGCCGCGCTGGTCAGGGCGCTGCCGCCGGAGCGGACGGTCGTGGTGGCGATGCGCTCGCCGTATGACCTCGCCAGCTTCCCCGACGTGTCGGGCTATGTGGCCGTGTACGCGCCGCTGCTGGAGGCGATGCCGGCCGTGTGCGACCTGTTGCTCGGCGACATCGCGCCGCGCGGCGTGCTGCCGGTGACCATCTCGGCGCAGTACCCCGCCGGGACCGGGCTGCAGGGCTTCGCGCCGCGTCCTTGAGGCGGGCCGCGCCCCCTACCTTGCCAGCGGAGGCCGCAGCAGGGCGGCGCGCTCCAGCAGCGCGCCGGCGCTGACGCCAACCGTGTAGCTCAGCAGGTCGCTCCACAGGAACGTGTAGCCCAGGACAAGGCCGCCGACCCGCGTCGCGCGGATCGCGTTGATCCAGTCGGCCTGGTAAAACTGGCTGAACTCGATGCCCCACGCAAAGGCCAGCGCCGCCAGGAAGGCCGTGCGCGTGCGGGCGCGCGGGAAGAGGACGCCAAAGACGAGGAACACCGCCAGCGCCCAGATTGCATCGCCGCCGTACTGGACGAGACAGGGATGCACCGCCTCCGGGTGCAGCCGCGTGGGCAGCCCGACGGCGCACACGACGAGCAGCGCGGCTACGTACACGAGCCGGCTGCGCGCCGGCGGGCCGCGCGCCTGGACTTCCGGCGGGGGCGTTTCGGGGACAGTCGCCATGCCGCACACCTTGGGGAACCTTACCGCCTGTTCTTGATCTCTCCGTGAAGTTCGTTGGTCTCCCCTCTTGGGTCTTGTTGCTGAGGTGTTTGGTTTACTGCGTCACTTGACGCGCCACCTGGCGAGTCAGAAGATGGCTTCGTCTGCCTATCTCACCCCCTGGCCCCCTCTCCATTTGAGGGGAGGGGGAAGCCGCGCGGTCAGCCACGCGCCAGAGGGGTGAGGTCACAGCACGTGGCATCGCACCAACACTTCAGGGGGAGACTACCTGAAGTTCAAGCCACCGATTTGCGGAGATCAGGGATAAAGCCAGGCAGGGCATCCCGCGCGTGCGCGCCCCTCACAGCAGGCGCGGCACAAACAGCAGGCACACGTTCACCACGACCTGGCACACCCACGCCGCTGCAAGGCCGTTGCGCTGGCGGACGTAGGCGTAGGCGAAGCTCAGCCCGACCAGCGTCACGGCGATGGCGATGGCCTCGGCGAGGGTGCGGTTCGGAATGAACAGCAGCACCGACCACACGCTTGCCGCCACCGCCGCGAAGCGGAAGCCGCGCGTCTCTTGTAGCGCACCCCGGAAGAACAGCGTCTCGCCCACAGGGATGGCGAAGACCAGCGCCAGGTATGCGGAGGCGTCGGACATCTCCGGGAAGAGCTGGTGGGAGGTGGCGGCCAGCGCCGGCGCGATCAGCGCCAGCACCGGCACACCGATCAACAGGCCGAAGGCGCCGCCCCAGACGAGGTTCGCCGGCTCGGAGTCGGCGGTGCGGTCGCGCGGGCTGAGGAGGTAGAACCCCGCGCCCAGCACGAGTAGCGCCGTCCACAGGATCGCGTACCGGGTCTGTGTCTCGACCTGGAGGAGGCCCAGGCTGAGCGCAACCGCCACCAGATAGCTGAAGAACGGGTCTGTGAGGCGGATGCCCTCGCCTTCCTCGTCCACGCCGGCGCGCGCGTCCGGTTCCCACCCGGCCTCATCTTCGGGCGTCAGGGCTTCGTCGTCAGGCGCGGCCGGCTCCGCGCCGCGCGCTTTGCGCAGGCGTTCGGTGACGGACGTGCGGCGAGGGGGGCGCGCGCTCATGCGGCAAGCGCCTCACGAAACGCCGCAACCGCCTTGTCGATGTGGTGCGGCCCGATCCAGTAGTGCGTCACCAGGCGGAAGGGCGACGAGGCGCGGATGACGACGCCGTGCGCGGCCACCGCCTCAACCAGTTGCCGGGGCGTGATCGCCACCGAGTCGGCGAGGTCGAACTGCACCATGTTGGTGCGCACGCGCGCCGGGTCGATCACGATGCCGTCGATAGCCGCCAGCCCCTCGGCGAGGCGGCAGGCGTTGGCGTGATCGTCCGCCAGCCGCTCGACCATCTCCTCTAGGGCGACGATCCCTGCCGCCGCGAGGACCCCGGCCTGGCGCATCCCGCCGCCGAGCATCTTGCGCGCGCGCAGCGCCCTTGCGATGAAGGCCTCCGACCCGCACAGCATCGAGCCGACCGGCGCGCACAGCCCTTTAGAGAGGCAGAACATCACGCTGTCTGCGCCTTTCACCAGGTCGCGCGCCTCGACGCCGAGCGCCACCGCCGCGTTGAAGATGCGCGCCCCGTCCACGTGGACTCTCAGATGCAACTCGTGTGCCAGATCGATGGCCGCGCGCATGTAGTCAGCGCCAAGCGGCTGCCCGCCGACCGTGTTCTGCGTGTTCTCCAGGCAGAGCAGGCGCGTGGTCGGGTAGTGGGGATTGTCCGCACGGACGGCGCGGCGGATGTCCTCAAGCCGGAGCGTGCCATCCGGCTGCACCGGCACCGTGCGCGCGTGGACGCCGCCCAGCGCCGCCGAGCCGCCGGCTTCGTTCAGGAAGACGTGCGAGACGTCGCCCAGGATCATCTCGTCGCCGCGCGTGCAGTGCGACAGGACGGCGGAGAGGTTGCCCATCGTGCCGCTGGCGACGAACAGGGCCGCCTCCATGCCCAGCATCTCGGCGGCCATCGCCTGCAGGCGGTTCACCGTGGGGTCATCGCCGTACACGTCGTCGCCGACTTCGGCCTCCGCCATCGCCTGGCGCATCCTGGGCGTGGGCCAGGAGACGGTATCGCTGCGCAGATCGATCTTGTCCATGCGTTCACCTGCGTTTCTTGCGTCTATGTGGTCTCCGAAGAGGTCCCGAAATCGATAGGGGTGCGCTGTGCACCCCTATACTTTATACGTGTCGGCCAGCCGGCGCTAGTATTCGCAGGTGGGGAGGCGCGCGCTACGGCGCGGCCCCCGGCGCGCACCGCCACGAGGGTGATGTCGTCGTGCTGGGGCGCGTTTTGGTGGTAGGCCGTCACCGCCTGCATGAGATGGTCGCAAGCGCCCTGCGCCGCCATCGACGCGCACGCGCAAAGCGCCGCCTTCAACTGGTCCACATCGAAAGCAAGGCCGCTATGGTCGTTCGGGTCGGTGACGCCGTCGGTGTAGAGCAGGAGCATACTGCCAGGGGTGAGGGTGATCGTCTGCTCGTCGAGCAGTGGCGCATCGAAGAGACCCAGCGGCTGCCCGCGCCCCCGCCCCACTTCCGTGACCTCGCCCGCCACGCTGCACAGCATCGGAAGTTCGTGGCCGGCGCGTGCGTAGGCGAACTCGCCGGTGCGCTGCTTCAGCACCCCGTAGAGCACCGTCACGAACAGGCCGCGCGCGTTCATGTCGAGGAGGTGGAGGTTCACCGCGTGCAGCGTCGCGCGCGGCGAGGCGGCGGCGCTGGCCTCCGCGCGGAGCAGGGCGTGCACCTGCGCCATGAAGATCGCCGCCGGCACGCCCTTGTCTGACACGTCGCCGATGACGACCGCCATCGTCTCGTCGTCGAGCGGGATGAAGTCGAACAGGTCGCCGCCCACCGCGCGCGCTGGCGCGATCCGCGCGCCGAAGTCGAACGGCGCGAAGTCGGGCAGGGTGTGCGGCAGCAGGCTCATCTGGATATCGTGCGCCACTTCGAGTTCGCGCTCCAGCTTCTCCTTTTCGATGATCTGCGCCTGGGCGTCGCGGAGCGCCTCATATGCATCGCGCAGCAGCGTGTTCTTCTTGCGCATGTCGCGGATGGCATCGTCGTGCGCGGAGCGCAGGCGCGCGCTGAGCACCTTGACCATCTCATACGCCAGGAAGGGCCGGCGCGTGAGCAGCGCGTCGAACTCGGCGCGGGTCAGTTCCAGCAGCGTCGCCGGTTCGCGCGCGTAGACGCTCGCCATGCGCACGTCGTCGCGGTTCAGCAGGCTCATCTCCCCGACGAATTCGCCCGGCCCGCGCACGCCGAGTAACTGCTCGTCCGCCGTGCCGTGCGCCTTCACCACCTCGACCTGGCCTTCGAGCACGATGTAAAACGTCGCGCCGTGTTCGCCCTCGCGGAACAACAAAGCACCGGCCGGCACGCGCAACGGGCGGAGCGCGCCGGCCAGATGTTGCACCTCTTCTGGCGGCAGCGACGCAAACAGGGGGACCTGTTCCAAGGCGCGTGCTCTGTCGCCCTGCATGGTGGATCAGTACTTGCGCACGATAGACTTATACACGGACGGCTGGCGGGCCTGAATGGTCTGAAGCTCCTCGCGGAAGCGGCGCACGTCGTCGAGGTCGAAGATCGCCACGCAGTAGCCGTCGAGCGGCGCGCCCTTCTCGTCCTTGTGGTCCGCAAGCGACGCAAAGACTTCGCCGCGCGGCCCGATTATCATGCTCTGCCCGCCGAAGCTGACGGTCACGTCCTCGCCGACGCGATTGCACGCGGCAACGAAGCACGTGTTCTCGTAGGCGCGCGCGCGCACGAACGTATTCCACTCGTCCATCTCGGTGGATTCCCAGTTCGCCAGCACGCAAAGCAGCTCCGCGCCATCGAGGCACAGGCTGCGCGCGACCTCCGGGAAGGCCAGGTCCCAGCCCACCATCATGCCGAACGCGCCGAACTCGGTCTGCGTGACCGGGAGCTTGAAGCCCTCCTTGAACGCCATGCGCTCCTCGCCGCGCAGGTGGATCTTGTGGTATTCCTCGACAAGCTCACCCTCCGGCCCGACGAGCACGGCGGCGTTGAAGAGCACGCTCTCCACCTTCTCTTTCGTGACCATGCCGAAGGCGATATACAGGCCGAACTCGCTGGCGCGCTGCGCCATGAGGTTGACGGTCGGCCCGACGATGCGCTGCGCGACCTCGGTGAAGCGCACGCCCAGCTCGTAGCCGCTGGTCGTCAGTTCGGGGAAGACGATCAGGTCAACGCGCTGTTCGGTGGCGATATGCGCGACAAGGTCCGACATCCGGTCCAGGTTCTCGCTCGGCTCGCCCAGAGTGGGCTTCATCTGCACGAGGGCGACGGTGATCTCACGCATAGGTGCTCCTATTCTTGTGGAGATGATCGGTAGAGTATGGAACAGTTGTTCAGCGAGTGTACTCGTGTGGCAATACGTTGTCAAGGGGGGTGCGGTCGTGTATCATGGCACGGGTCTGACATGCCATCACGGCAACGGATACCGAATCGCTGCAGAAGGAGCCGGGGTGTGAGACGTAATCTGCTCTTACTGACGGTTGTGACGCTTATCGTGTCGCTGGTCGCGGCAGCCGGCGCGCAGACGCCCCCGCAGGGCCGGCTGGAAGGCCACCAGGGACCGGTCTGGGACGTGGCCTGGTCGCCCGACGGCGCGCGCCTCGCAAGCGCGGGCGAGGACGGCGCGGTCCGCATCTGGGAGCCTGTCACCGGCGCGGAGGGCGTCCCTGCGTGGCAGACGGTCCGCACTTTCGGAAGGGCCGCCGCCGGCGTGACTGCGGTCGCGTGGTCGCCAGACGGGGCGCGCCTCGCCGCTGCCGGCAAGGACGGCACGGTGCGCATCTGGGACGCGGCGAGCGGCGCGGAACAGGCCGTGATCGAGGCGCACGCGGGGCCGGCGTGGGATGTGGCGTGGTCGCCCAACGGCGGCCGGCTGGCAACAGCCGGCGCGGACGGGGCGGTCTTGACCTGGGACGCCGACACCGGCGCGGCGCTGGAGACGTTCGCCGGGCACGAGGGCGAGGCGTGGGCGGTCACCTGGTCGCCCGACGGGCGCACACTCGCGAGCGCCGGCCTCGACGGCGTGGTGCACACCTGGGAGGCCGATACCGGCGCAGCGCGCGTCGCGTTCGAGGGACACGCGGGGCCGGTGTGGGATGTGGCATGGTCGCCCGGCGGGACCGCGCTGGCGAGCGGCGGCCTGGACGGCAGCGTGCGCCTGTGGGACGTGGCCGCAAGCGGCGCGCGCCGCGCGCCGGTGGCGCTTCGCGGGCACGCTGGCGACGTCAACGCGGTGGCGTGGTCGCCCGTGCCTTCAGAGACCGGCGCTGCGGTTGCGGACAGCCTCTACATCGCGAGCGGCAGCATGGACAGGACGGTGTGGGTGTGGCGCGCCGACAACGGCGAGCGCGTGAGCGTCACGCAGGCCGAGGCGTACATCACGGCGCTGGCATGGTCGCCGGCGATGCCGGTGCCCGACAACGAAACCGGCGCGACGTTCTCGCGGCTGGCGGGCGGCGGCTACGACGGCGCGATCCAGGTCTGGGATTTCCTTGCGCGCGTGCAGGTCGTCGCCGATCCAGACGAAACCGAAGCGCCGCCTGTGGTCCTGGCGACGGCGACTCCCCGTCGCGCGCCCGGTGTGCATGGCGGTCACCAATGCGAATTCGAACCTGCGGCCCGGCCCCAGCACGGACGGCGACCGCGTCGGCCTGTTGGATTTCGGCGTGGAGGTCACGGTGGTGGGGCAGAACAGCTTCGGCGACTGGTACCAGCTTGACCTGGGCGACGGCACGTTCGCGTGGATTGCCGGGTTCCTGCTCAACGACCTGACCTGCCCGGAGGGGTTCACGCTGCCGGTCGTGGGGTGATGCCTGCGAAACCCCGATACCGCATATCTGGGAGTAGGGGCGACCCGGCGGGTCGCCCACCCACATCAGGCGGGATTCGTGTAGTAGGGGCAAGGCATGCCTTGCCCTACCTGGACTTGGCTATTTTGGCAAAGGGATGACCTTCGGGCAAGCAAGGGTGCAAGACCGAAGCGAGCCAAAGGCCATCCCATGTCCAATATTCCACAAAACATTGAACTGATCAGAATCTGTTTGCCTGTTGGAGGCGCACCGCGCAGTCTTTGAGCAAGAGCGGGTCTACCTGCGCGGGGTGGCGCTGGTCTTCGCCGAGCTCTTCACGTTTTCGCGTCACACCATCACGCAACTGCTGATGGCGTTGGGTCTGACGGAGCAGGACTGGAGCGCGTGGTACCGGCTGTTCAGCCAGGGGCGCTTCAACGCGCAACAGGCCAGCGCGGTGTTGTTTGCGCAGACCCTGCAGCACGTGGCGCCGGATGCGGTGTATGTGGTGGGCGGCGATGCGACACAGACGCCGCGCAGCAGTCGCACGCTGGAAGGGGCGGGGTGGCTGCGGAACCCACGCACGCCGCCGTTCATGACCGGCATCCACGCGGCGCAGCGCTGGTTCAACGGCAGTTGGCTGCTGCCCGCCGAGCAGGGCTACAGTCGCGCGCTGCCGCTGCGCTGGCTGCCCGCCTTCACCGCGAAGTCCCGGCCGGTGGCGCACCCGCCGGCCACAGAATGGGAGGCGGCGGTGCGGTTTCTGGGCTGGGTGCGGCAGGAGTTGACCCGTCACGGGCGGGCGCACCAGAGGGTGCTGATGGTGGGCGACGGCCACTACGACACGCTGGACTTGTGGCAGCGGCTGCCGGAGGGCGTGATCTTGCTGGCGCGCAGTGCCCGGAACCGCGTCCTGTACCATCTGCCCGGCGTCCAAAGCGGGCGCGGACGGCGGCGCAAATATGGCGCCCGCGCCTTATCCCCCAGCAACTCTGGCAGCACCGCCAGAGCTGGCGCCCCCTCACCCTCATGGTGCGCGGCACAGCGCGCCACCTGCAGGTGAAGGTGCAAGGTCCGTTTCTGCGTCAGGGTGCACCGGAGCGCCCGCTCATGCTGATCGTGGTGCGCGGCAAGCGCAACGCGCGCACCCACCGCCCCCCTCCCCTTCCTGGTCAACGCCGTCCAGGATGAAAACGGCGCCTGGGGCCTGCCCTTGCCGCTGGCGACCTTGCTCTTCTGGGCCTGGCAGCGCTGGGAACTCGAAGTCTGCCACCGCGAACTCAAGGCCAACTTCGGTCTGGGCGACAAGCAGTGCTGGAACCCCATCGCCGCCGTCGCCTCGGTCCAGTGGAGCGCCTGGGTCTACGCGCTCTTGCTCCTGGCCGGCTACCGCACCTGGGGCTTGTCCACCGCGCCACCCGTGCCCACGCGCTGGTGGCGTGGCGCCAGCCGCTGGTCGCTCAACACCCTCTGGCGCGCTTTCCGCGCGACCGTGTGGGGCGACCACGATTTTCGCCCCCTTTGCGCCCTCACCACGGATGACTGGGGCGAAAAAAGAGGCCCTGCTCCTGGCCTTACGCAACGCCGCCTTCGCTTCCGCCCGCGCTTAAGGCGTTTTGCCCCTTTCTCCGGCCTCTATCTCCAGCAAAGGCCGCTGTCTCCCCCTCATCGGCCTCTTCAAACTGCCAAAGTCCAGGGGCAAGGCATGCCTTGCCCCTACTGATTCGTATTCTTACCCGCCATTTTCTGCGATCAGCCGACGACTTATTTCATCGGTTTGCGAAAAACACGCTACAGCGTGATGCCAAGCGGACAACGCGCATAGATACCTGACAGGAGCGCGCCCTATGAGTCGCCGGTGCTCCAGTAGACCGTGCGGCTGATGTCGAACTCGCTGTAAGCGCCGTCCTCGCCGTAGCCTTCGCGCAGGACCATCTCCCAAAGCCAGTAGAAGGGCCAGGCCTCGCCGCGCCCCCGGCACTGCGTGATGAACCGCGTCGCGGCCTCGGATGGGGGTGTGCGCGGCGCGGCGCAGAAGCCGGGCGGCAGGGGCGAGCAGCGCAGCGCCTCGGCCTCATACAGCGCGAGGACATCGCAAACGTCGGCGTCGGCGCGGTAGCGCCATGTGTCGATGCCGTGGTCGATGTGCTCCGCCTCAAGCAGGGTTGCGTCAGGGTAGATTGGCGGCATGGGCGGATTCACGATCACGAGCAGCGGCCCGCACGTGAGCGCCGCCACGGCCAGCGCAAACGCGACTGCCAGCACCGCCGCGACCAGCGGCACCCATAGCGGCAGGCCGCGCGGCGGCGCGTCGGCCTGATCCTCCGGCGGCGGTGCGGGGCGCTCGTCCATCCAATGCGCTTATTCTTGCCAGAAACGCTCGATACGGATCACGGTGAGGCCCGCATACTCGCCGCTGGTGTGCGGCTGGACGGTGATGGTCGCGGCCTGGTAGGCGTTAACGGTGGAGTTGTCGATCACGCAGCGCACTTCGAAGCGCGGCAGGTTGGGATCGTCGTCCACGTTCTCGACGCGCACGCAGCGCTGGTCTTCGCCCGCGTCGTAGCGCTCCTGGTAAAACGCCGCCACCGTATCGGCGGCGTCGGTCGTCGTGTAGGTCAGGAAGTCGTGCCCCGGCTCCGCCTGGACCCCGCCAAGGAAGTACGCATCGGGGTAGGCCTCGACCTCGATGGGCTGGCGGCGCGCGTTCAGCGCCAGGTTCAGGACGATGAACCCCACACACACGACGACGACCGCCAGCACGGTGACGCCAATCGTCAGCCGGATGACGGGGCTGCTCAGCAAGGAGGGGGCTTCTTCGGCTTCGGGTGCGGCGGCTGGCGGCGGCGCGGGTTCCTGACTGCCCGGTTCAGCGTGCGGCTGGGCGTTTGGCTCCGACATGGCTCACCTGCTCTCCAGTGCGGCGCGTGACGGCGCGGTCAATGCAGCGCGCGGCGCAGTTGCTCGACCCGCTGCTGCTTCTCCTTCAACTCGCGTCGCACGTCAGCGGCGATTTCGTCCAACAGATTGCGGCCCTGTTTGCGCGCGAGGCGGTCGTCAAGTTTCAGGTCCATGAGCGGGCTGGACATCAACTGCTCGCGCTCGCGCTGCAGCGCGGCGATTTTGGCCCCCAGCTCGTCATAGAGCGCCTGCAACTGCTTCAGGCGGATGTGCGCCGGCGGCTCCTGCTGCACGGGCTGGGCGGGCGCGCGGTCCGGCACGTCGAGGAAGGCCTTCAACTCGCTCAGGCTGCGCGCGGTGTAGGCCTCGTTGACCTGGCCCATGATCTGCGTGCGATAGGCGCGGTCCGCCTCGGTCTCGGCCAGGTCAGGGTGGAAGCGGCGCGCAAGCTGGCGGTAGAGCTTTTTCACTGCCGTCTCATCGACCGTGGCGGCGCTGCCGCCCTTGATGCGCCCCATCAGGCCGCCCGTCTGCGGCGGGGCCGGGGTCCGGGCGCGCCGGAACTGCTCGGAGGCGTTGACGTAGTCCTCCGGGGGCTTCCACCCAAAGCGCCAGTCGGCGTGAGGGTCCGGGTCGCCGTAGAGGTTGACCGTGCGCTGGCGCTCCAGGCGCAGGATTTCCTCGTCGAGTTTCTTGATCTCGTTTTCGACCCAGCGGACCTTGTTGTTGTAGTCGCGCTCGAATTGCGCCAGCTCATTGCGCAGGTCAACCAGCTCCGCGTCCAGTTCGGTAAAGGCATTCTCCCTGGACTCGAGCCTGGTGCGCAGCGCCTCAATCTCGAAGTCTATGTCCGAGAGTGACATCTCCCCACCCCTGCAACGGCTGCGCCAGGCGCGACCGGCGCAGCGCAACCAAAGACAACCGCGTCGGCGGTGTGTCAGCGACCGTTCAAGCGGCGTTCTTAGTGTAGCATATTCACATGCAGGATGCTTAATGCGAAATTGGTCCCATCGCCCGTGTCGCCGGGCCTGCCTGGCGGCGCGCCCGGCGCATCAGCCCGGTCGCCAGCGGTGGGCCTCGTCCACCATCGCCAGGAAGTTCTCCACCGGGATGTAGTTCGCCACGCTGTTGCCCGTGCCGAGCACATAGCCCCCGCCGGGCATGCACGCCGCGAGCGTCGCACGCACGCGCGCGCGGACCTCATCGGGGCGCGCCCGGCACAGGAAGTCAACGTCGATGCCGCCCACAACGCCGACCCGGTGGCCGTACTTCGCCTTGAACGCGGTCACCGGCATGATGGCGTCCTCGAATGAGTGCTTGGCGTCGATCTTCACATCGTCGATCAGGTCATCCATGACGGTTTCGAGGTTGCCGCAGGCGTGCAGCGCGTAGACCTTGCCATGATCGTGGGCGCGCTGCGCCAGGCGCTTGTGATAGGGGAAGACGTACTGGCGCAGGTGCTCAGGCGCGACCATGGTGGCGGTCTTGAAGCCCATGTCGTCGCCGGTGAACAGGCCGCCCACGCAGTCCATGTCGAGCGCGGCCTCCGCGACCGGCAGCGCGATGGCCGCGACCCTCTCAGCGATGGCGGCCACCAGCGCCGGGTCGTCGTACAGGGCGAGGGCGAACGGCTCGTAACCCATCAGCCACATGATCGGCTCCAGGATGCCGCCCACGTTTGCCAGCACCTTCATCCCTTCGGGCATGATGCGCCCGGCAAGCTCGATCTGCGAGAAGTCGGCGTCTTCGGCGCGCGGCCAGGGATACCGCTCGAAGTCCGCCCAGTTCTGGAGGATGCCCACTGACGCGGCGTGCCAGGAGCGCAGTCCGCGCCTCAGCGCGGCGGTGTCTTCGGTGGCAACCAGCTTCATGGGGAGGTCCGGGCCGGTGTTCAGCCAGACGGCGTCGTAGCCCAACTGCCGCCAGAAGTCCACGACGATGCGGGTCCAGCGCGCGCTCTCTTCGGCGCTGGCTGGCGGGGCATAGTCCACGCCCATCAGCGCCGCGATGACCTCCCGGTCGGCGAACAACTCCAGGAGCGGCGCGCGCTCAAGCGCGCCCTGCCGGGTCAGCGCCCGGCGCAGCAGGTCGAAATTCGGCTCGCGTGTGGTGCTCAGGTTCATTTGGGGGCCATCCTCTGTCGGGTGGTGCGCGCGCAGGCTCTGTGACAGCAGCGCTGGCGCGCCGTCTGCACACCGCCTCATTGTACACGAGGGCAGAAGGTACACGCCAGCGACTTGCGGCTTTGCGGTGATGCGTTATGATCGCGCTCCTGCCCGGACCGGGCGCGTGCGGGGCGGGCCGTTATCTGTGTTATAATTTTGGTACCCTGAAGCACGTGTAGGCTATGGAGGGGAGCGGTGGACGATAAACAAGCGCTCAAGATGATTGAATGGTTGGATGAAGAGCGCCGCAAGGACAAAGGGACCATTGCCCGGCTTGAGGAGCGCATCTCGCAGCAGAACGAGCTGATCGGGCAGCTCACGCGCCGGCTCAACGGCCTTGAGAGCGATCAGAACGCCATGCGCAATATGTTCATGCCCTCAGGCCGCTACGACGACATCCTGCAGCATTACCGTACCGAACTGCGCCAGGCCATCGAACAGATTGAGGACCGGCGCAGCATCGCGGAGCGCGAATCCGAGCGCCGGAACCAGATCGCGCGCGACGGCATCATCCGCCCGGTGCGCGAGCTGGGCGACCGGATGGAGAAGCTCGAACGCATTATCGATGAACTGCCCGCTGTGCGCATCGAGGCCGAGCGGCTGGGTGCGCAGTTTGTGGAGCTACAGCAGTCGCTTGACGACCTCAACCGCCTGGCCGAAGAACCCGACCGCCGCCTGGCTTTCCTCGAAGAGCAGCGCCGGCAGGATGCGCGGCGCATCTCGGAGATTCAGACCGAGATGCCCGAAGTCCAGAAGCAGATCGATCAACTGCGGCCCAAGATGGAACTGCTCGAAGAGATGACGCTGCGCAACGAGAAGCGCCTGCTCGAAATCCAGAGCAGCGAGCGCGAACAGCGCGAACAGATTCAGCAGTTCATCGACCAGCAGACCCTCCTTCTCCATCAGCGCGACCAGCAAATCCAGGAACTCACGACCAGCATTGGCGCTTATGACGAGGATATGCTGCGCTACATGGAGCGCTTCGAGACCTGGTCGGAGACGTACCGGCAGATGAAGAAGATCGTGGACGACTTCGAGCGCATCAGCGACCGGTTGGAGCGCCGCATCAACGAGGTGGCGGAGATGCAGCGCCTCTCGGAGGAGCGCTTCCGCCAGGAATGGAATGAGTTCGCCGCCGACGACCAGAAGCGCTGGAAGCAGTTCACCCTCACCAACGACGAGGCCTGGCGCGAGCACGACCAGGAGTACGAGAAGGACATGAGCGAGCTGCGCCAGTTGGGCGACCGCTTCCCGCCCATCGAAGAGAGCCTGCGCCGGCTCTGGGCGTTGGAGCGCGAGCGCACCCGCGTCTACTCCGAGCGCTTCCAGGAACTGCTCAACGAGTACGACCAGCCCGACGGCCAGAAGACGCGGCCCGCGCCGCCGGCGTCGCCCTCTGGGGCGCGGACGTGGGGCAACGGCGGGTAGCCCGCCGCCTGTTCAGGACCTGAGCAGCTCCCCGCGAGCATGAAGCGCGCGGGGAGTTTTCTTAGGGCTTTCAGGTTCGTATCTACCTCACCCCCGCCGCGCTCGCCGCGCGGCGCGGTGAGTTCAATGGATAAGGGAGAAATGCGCCTGTCGCTTCATGAGAATCGAAAGCCCCTGAGCCTTTTCTGCAATGCGTGGCATTCGCGCTATTCGTGGTTAAAATCTGCCGCCACATCAACCGGTCAACCTGGAACGGAACAAGAGGCCGACCATGCACGTTATCGGCACCGCCGGCCACGTCGATCACGGCAAGAGCGCGCTCGTCAGGGCGCTGACGGGCATCAACCCTGACCGCCTCCGCGAGGAGCAGGAGCGCGAGATGACCATCGACCTCGGCTTCGCCTGGCTCACGCTCCCCAATGGCGAGAGCGTGGGCATTGTCGATGTGCCGGGGCACCGCGACTTCATCGAGAACATGCTCGCCGGCGTCGGCGGCATCGACGCGGCGCTGTTCGTGGTCGCCGCCGACGAGGGCGTGATGCCGCAGACGCGCGAGCACCTGGCGATCCTCGACCTGCTGGAGACCCAGGGCGGCGTGATCGCGCTCACCAAGCGCGACCTGATCCACGACCCCGAATGGCTGGAACTCGTGACCGCCGAGGTTTCGGAGGCGGTCGATGGCACCGTCCTCGCCGACGCGCCGATCATCCCGGTCTCGGCGCACACCGGCGAGGGGCTGGAGGCGCTGGTCACGGCGCTGCAGAGCGCGCTGGCCGGCCGCCCGCCCCACCCTGACCGGGGCCGCCCGCGCCTGTGGGTGGACCGCGTGTTTACCATCAGCGGCTTCGGCACGGTGGTGACGGGCACGCTCACCGACGGCGCGCTCGCGGTCGGCCAGGAGGTCGTCTTCCTGCCCGAAGGTCTGCGGGGCCGCGTGCGCGGCCTGCAGACGCACAAGGCGAAGATCGAGCGCGCGCTGCCGGGGAGCCGGGTCGCGGTCAACGTGAGCGGCGTGAGCAAGGACCAGGTCAGGCGCGGCGACCTGCTCACCATACCCGGATGGCTGCGCGGCACGGTGCTGGCCGACGTGCGCTTCCGCCACCTACCCGACGCCAGCCGCCCGCTCAGGCATAACACCGAGGTCAAGCTGTTCGTCGGCGCGGCGGAGGTGGTGGCGCGCGCGCGCCTGCTGGACGCGCCCGAACTCGCGCCGGGACAGGAGGGCTGGCTGCAACTGCGCCTGGAGCGGGAAACGCCCTCGTGCGTGGCGACCGCTTCATCCTGCGCTATCCCTCGCCGCCGGAGACCGTCGGCGGGGGCGTGGTGATCGATCCCGCGCCGGGCCGGCGCTGGCGGCGCTTCAGGCCCGACGTGGTCGCGCGCCTGGAGACGCTTACGCGCGGCTCGCCGGGCCAGCGTGTGCGCCAGGCGCTTGACGCCGCCGGGACGCCGCTCGATCCGGCGGAACTCGGCCGGCGCGCCGGCCTGAGCGGGGAGGAGTTGCGCGCCGCCATCGACGAGGCGCAGGCGGCGGAGGGCGTGTTCGCACTCGGCGCGGCGCTGGTCTCCGCCGGGGCGTGGGCCAGCCTCACCGAGCGCCTGCGGCGCGAGCTGGCGACCTTCCACGCGCAGGAGCCGCTGCTGCCCGGCATGCCGCGCGAGGCGCTGCGCAGCCGGCTGGGGCTGGCGGCGCGTCCATTCAACGACCTGATGGCGCGCGCCGCAGCGGAGGGCGTCTTCGTGGACGAGGGCGCGACCGCCCGGCTGCCGGACCACGCGGTGCGCTTCAGCGCGGCGCAGGCGGCGGCCATCGACCGCCTGATGGGGCAGTTCGACGCCAACCGGTACACGCCGCCCTCGTACAAAGAGGCTGCCGGAGGTGGTGGGCGAGGACGTGCTGCGCGCGCTCATCGGCCAGGGGCGGCTGAAGCAGGTGCAGCCGGACGTGCTCCTGACGCCGGCCACATATAACGAGATGCTGGCGGCGGTGCGCGAGATCGTGGGCGCGAAGGGGGAGATCACGGCGGCGGAACTGCGTGACCGCTTCAACACGACGCGGAAGTACGCCATCGGGCTGCTGGAGCATCTCGACGCGATTGGCGTGACCCGGCGCGTGGGCGACGCGCGCGTGCTGGTCAGAGAGCCGTAGGCCGCGCGCCGCGCCCGGTTCTGAGCCAGGCCGTTTCACCCGCCCACCCGGTGGGGTAGAGACAAGGGGCTTAAGCCCCTTGTCCAGCCGCGGGAGGTTGTTTCGCATCGATTACGTTGTGATGTGCAGCGACCTCTCTCCAGGAAATCTTCTCATTCGCAAGAAAGGATCCGATTCTCATGTCAGTTGAGGTGCGCATCGCCGGTCTGGTCACGGAGGACCGCGACCGCAGGGTGGTGCTGTTGGACGAAGCCGGCCGGCGGGCGCTGCCGGTCTGGGTGTGGTGGGAAAGCTACTGGTC
This sequence comes from Anaerolineae bacterium, assembly GCA_027494055.1. Classification (GTDB taxonomy): domain Bacteria; phylum Chloroflexota; class Anaerolineae; order Aggregatilineales; family JAFGMM01; genus JAOSJO01. The sequence goes on from JAOSJO010000001.1 coordinate 716,602, forward strand.
GATTGACATCGCCTTGCGGAAGTTCCCGCTGCGGCAGCCGACGATATCGCAGTTTGTGACGCGCCTGCTCGAGGCCACCGGCGCGACGCTGGAGCGCGTGACGATTACGGAGTACCTCCATATCGACCTGTACGCCAGCGCCGCGCTGCGCAAGGATGGCGTGGCCTGGGAGATGGACATCGGCCCCAGCGACGCGCTCGCGCTGGCGGCGTGGGGGGGCTGCCCCATCTACGTCGCTGAGGCTGTGATGGACATGTTCGCGGTTCCGGTGCAGGGGGCGGGCCTTCGACGACGCCGTGCTCGCACAGATCGTGAAAGATGCCGATGCGGCCAGAGTCGCCATGGAGAGGCGCACGATGGCGGTGGACCAGGTCGTCGAGGGCATCTACATCGGCGGCGCACCGGCGGTGGACCATGCCGACGCGCTGCGCGCCGCCGGCGTCACGCGCGTGCTCAAGCTCAGCACGCTTGAGCAGGCCTGGCCGGATGACTTTGTGGTCTTCGACAACGCGCTCAACGACAGCGAGTTCGTGCCGCTGGACATGCTGCAACGCGGCGTTGCGTTCGTCCGCGCGCAGCGCGAGGCGGGGCACAGCGTGCTGATCGCGTGTCATGCGGGCGTCAGCCGCTCCTCGACGTTCGTGATGGCCTACCTGATGGACGCGCTCGGCTACGACCTGCGCGAAGCGTGGGCGCGGCTGAGCGCGCAGCACGGCGCGGCGTGGCCGATGCCCCAGATGTGGGAATCGCTGCTCGCGCATTTCGACCACGGCTACCAGATGGACGACGTTCACGCCTGGCTGGAGGCGGCGCGCCCGTAGCCTTTGCGTGCCGCGACGGCCAACTCGCGGCGCTAACCGGCAAAACCGGGATATTTATCACCTGGACTCAACGTTTACTTACACTATATTCTTTCCGCCAGGGCGTGTACCCTGGAAGGGCGAAGCAACGTCGCTCACACTGCAATCTGCAAACGGTTATGACGCGAGGAGAAAACGATGACAGTTGCAGAACCGCCAATTAGTGAGGAGCAGCTTCTGGCGAAGGCGAAGAAGCCCGCCGAAGACGCGATGCGCCTCCATCCCTACTACCGGGGCAAGACCCAGACCGCCCTGCGTGCCATCGTGCACGACTTCAACGACTTCGCCATCTGGTACACGCCGGGCGTGGCCGCGCCCTGCATGGCGATCAAGGACGACCCGGAGCTGGTCTTCGAGTTCACCAGCAAGTGGAACACCGTCATGGTCGTCTCCGATGGCACGCGCGTGCTCGGCCTGGGCGACATCGGACCGCACGCCGGCCTGCCCGTCATGGAGGGCAAGGCGATGCTGTTCAAGCATCTCGGCGGCGTGGACGCCGTGCCCATCATGCTCGACACCAAAGACCCGGAGAAGATCATCGAGACCGTGCTGATGCTCCAGCCGGCCTTCGGCGGCGTGAACCTGGAGGACATCTCGCAGCCGAAGTGCTTCCGCATCCTGGACACCCTGCGCGACCAGGCCGAGATCCCGGTCTGGCACGACGACCAGCAGGGGACGGCGTGCGTGACGCTCGCCGGGTTGATCAACGCTGCGCGCAGTCGTGGACAAGCCGTTTGAGGACCTGCGCATCGCCTTCATCGGCGCGGGGCGAGCAACGTCGCCTGCTCGCGGCTGATCTTCGCCTACGGCGTGGACCCGGCCAACTGCGTCATGGTGGACACGCGCGGCATCCTGGGCAAGCACCGGGTGGACCTGCGCGAGAAGCGGACCATCTTCAAAGAGAAGTGGCACCTGTGCGAGATCACCAACGCCGAGGAGCGCAAGGGCGACATCGCCGACGCGATGAAGGGCATGGACGCGGTTATCGCCTTGAGCACGCCGAAGCCAGACACGATCAAGCCGGAGTGGGTGAAGAGCATGGCCAAGAACCCGATCGTGTTCGCGTGCGCCAACCCGATCCCCGAAATCTGGCCCTGGGTGGCGCAGGAAGCGGGCGCGGCAGTGGTCGCCACCGGGCGCAGTGACTTCGACAACCAGGTGAACAACTCGCTGGGCTTCCCCGGCATCTTCCGGGGCGCGCTGGACGTGCGCGCGCGCACCATCACCGACGAGATGGCGATGGCCGCCGCCGAGAGCCTGGCCTTCATGATCGACGAGCGGCTGTGCCCAGAGTGCATCCTCCCGAACATGGACGACTGGGGAGGTTTTCCCGCGCGAGGCCGCCGCGGTCGCCATGAAGGCGGTGGAGCAGGGCGTGGCCCGCGTCCAGACCACCTACGAAGAGGAGTTCGAGCGCGCGCTGGCGATCATCAAGGGGTCGCGCGACCTGACCGCCATGATGATGCGCGAGGGCTTCATCCCGCCGTTGCCGGAAGAGGACTGATCCGGTCGCGCTGAACTGACATCACGCAGCCGAGAGGGCGCGGCGGCCCGGCCTGTTGGCGGGTCGCTGTGCCCTCTTTTATGTTTGTGAAATTTGTCGCTCTTTCTTGATGCCGGCGCATGGAACGCGCTATAATCTACTAGCTGGATGTTTTTGGTCCGTAGGATCGGATACAACATTCGATTGCGCCTTTACCCACACGAGAAGGAGAAATTGGAATGGATGAGAAGAAGCACGCCAGCGACGGCATCGTCAGGGCCGGCGACCTGACCAGGCGCGTCGGGGTCGAGCAGATCCGGATGCGCGGCGTCGATGTCGATCGCCTGATCGAGCTGCTCATCGATGCAGCGGGCGCGGAGTTTACCACCTATTACTACTACACCATTCTGCGCATGTACCTGGCAGGCAATGAGGACTACAAGGAAATCTGCGAGGACGCCCGCCTGGAGGACCGCGCGCACTTCGAGTTCATCACGCCGCGCATCTATGAGCTGGGCGGCTCGCTCCCGACCGACATCCGCGAGTTCGCCGACCGCGCCGGCTGCCCGGACGCCTACCTCCCGGACGAACCCACCGCCGCCAATATCCTCACGGTGCTGCTGGAGGCGGAGCGCTGCGCGGTCCGGCACGTGGAGCGAGGTCTGCGACCTGACGTTCGGCAAAGACCCGCGCACCTATGACATGGCCTCACGCATCCTCCAGGAGGAAATCGAGCACGAGGCGTGGTTCATCGAACTGCTGAGCATGGAGCGCGACGGCGTGGTGCGCCCGTCGGGGCACTTCCGCCGTGGCATGCCCGGCGAGGGGCCGTACAGCAAGAACGCCGGGTTCTACAATCCGTAAGCACGACTGGCTGCGGCGTGACGTCGCACCGGGTTACGTTTATCTTGCCTGACGAAGTGGAGACCTGCCTGGAGGTGGACGAGGATGAATACCTCCTCGACGCCGCCTACCGGGCGGGTCTCGCTTTGCCTTCGATGTGCTTGCAGGGCTGGTGCGTCACCTGCGCTGGGCGCGTCGAGGGCGAGGGCGTCTGGGACCAGTCGGCCTCGCGCCGGTACTTTCCTCAGGACCGCGAGGCCGGGTTCATCCTCCTCTGCACCGCGCAGGCGCGCTCTGACCTGCGCATCCGCACGCACCAGCGCGCCGCGCTCCGCGATTTCCGCATCGCCCACAACCTGCCCACGCCGCGCGGGTAGGGGATATCATAGCCGCCGCGCAACCTCGCGGCGGGGCGCTCAGGGGATCACGTTCTGTGGTGTCGCGGGAGGCGCGTCGCCGACGCCCCAGAGTTCGACGAAGCTCGTGGTGCCGGGGATCACGGTCACGCGCTCGCTGACGCGCTGCTCGCCGATCCACGAGACGACCTGGTACTCGCCCTCGTCCACGTCGGAGAAGACGAAGTTCTCGTTCCACTCGTCGTCGGGGTTGACGCCGGGGCCGTAGGTGGTGTGCCGCCGGATGGTCTTCCCGCTGCGCAGGTCGATGAGGTCAATGCGGTTGTCCTCGATCATCGCGCCGTCGGCGCGCACCACGCGCCCGGCGATCACGCCCGTGCCGACGTAGGGCGCGATCCAGAGCATGGGGTTGCGCGTCTCGCGGTAGGAGTTCCAGCCGATGCGCACTTCGAAGTGCAGGTGCGGCCCGCCCACCAGGCCGGTCGCGCCCACCAGCCCGATGATGTCGCCGGCGTTCACCCGGTCGCCGACCTGCATCGTGAACGCCGACATGTGTGCGTACAGCGTGTAGACCTTCTGGCCCCGGTAACTGAAGTCGTGCTCGATGACCATGACGTTGCCGTAGGTCGAGATGAACTCGGTGGTGCCGTCGCGCCGGGTGGAGTAGATGCCGTTGTCGGCCCAGATGATCACGCCGTCGCCGGCGGCGAGCACGGACACGCCGCGCGGGTTGGCAAAGGTCCTCGCCCCGGTGGACGCGCATGTTGTCCTCCAGGCCGTTGGACCCATAGTGATACCATTCCAGGCCGTAGTTGATCCGATCGGCGTTGATGGGCCGCGCGAGCCAGAAGTGGTCGCGCGGGTCGAGCGAAATCTGCCCCATGATAGGCGGCGGGTTCCAGTTGTTGCGCTGCGTGGCGGTGGCCGCCGGCGCGAGCGGCGTGAGCGTCGGCGTGGGCGCGCCGCCTTCGGGCGTCTCGCTGGCTGCGTCGGGCGGGGCGGGCGTCACGGTGGCGGGCGAGAGCGCCGCGAACTGGATGGGCGCGATCACCTGCGGCGTGGCGTTGGACGCCCACCAGGGCGTGGGCGGCGCGAAGGTCGCCGCCTGGGCGTCGACGGTCGGGAGCGGCGTGGCGTTGAGCAGGAACTGTGTGGCGATGAGCGCCTGCCAGTTTGATTCGGTGGGCGTCGCGGAGGCCACGCGGCGCACCGGCGGGTCAAACGACTGCACCGGCTGCGCGTTGTAGACCACCAGCGCGCCAAACACGCCCGCGACCAGCCCGACAATCGCCAGGCCCTGGAACGCGCGCAGGCTCAGGCCGGGGAGGGTGCGCCGTCGCCGCCTCGCGCTCATGAACCGCCCTCACCAGAAGCGACCCCCGACGGCCCCAGGAAGGGGTCCAACGCCTCGCGTGGGTGGATTTCCAGCATGGCCTCGGTCCACGTCAGGTTATCGGTCTTGACGAACTCCCAGAAGCGCACGCCGTTGACATTGCGCGACCATGTGGTGTCGGCGGGCATTCGCCGCCAGCCGAAATCGGCGGCGAGCTGTGTGAAATCGACGTAGTAGCCGGGCGGGATGGCGTCTTTGTACGTCCCCCCCTGGTTGTAGACTTCGAGGTTCTCGCGCGCCCGGGGGAGTTCGTAGGCGAACTGCCACGGGAGGCGGCGCAGCGGCTCGCCGAGCTGGCCGTTCTGCGCCTGGGCGCGCACGAAGACGCGCCAGTGGGTGTCGGTGCCGACCTCCTCGCGCACGACCTCAAGCGTCGGCGGGTAGCCGAGCGTCAGGTTGCGGTTGAGCGCGATGGCGCGGCCTGTGTAGTGCCAGTTGTTGGCCTGCTGGCCCGGCTCCGGCTGCCGGTCGAGCCGCCACCAGGCGTCGTTGAGCGTGCCCAACACGTCAAACCCCACCTGGCTGAGCGCGGCGGTGCGCAGCGCGTCGAACGCCCGGTCCACCCGGTCGCTGAGCAGCGCTTCGGGCGCGTTCACGCCGTTGAGCGGGCTGAGGCGGTAGCGCGGCGCTTCGAGACCCTCATAGACGATGTCTTCCTCGTAAAGCTGGACCGGGGCGGCCTGCACGCCGCCCCACGCGCCGAGGTTCTCGGCGCTCGCCAGGCCCGACCAGTCGGGGTCGCTCACGCGGCCAGGGAACTCCGCCACCGCCGAGGCGACGCCGAACGTCCCGAACTGGCCGGCCACCAGATAGTCGCGCTGCTGGCCGGGCGGCTCGGCGGCGAAGACCAGGCTCGCGCCGTTGGGCGCCCAGGTCGGCTGGCGGCCCTGCCCGATCACAAGCGGCTCCGCGTCGGGGTCGTTGAAGGGCTTGGCGTAGACGATTTCCAGGCCGTTCGGCTGCGGCGCGCTGTAGGCGACGAGCACGCCGTTTGGCGCCCACGAGGCGTAATCCTCGTTGATGTCGGGCGTGCGCGTGAGGTTGATGGCGGCGTCCTCGCTGGGGTTGTCCAGCGAGAGCACGTAAATCTCCTGGTTGCCATCGCGCCACGTCGTGAACGCGATGTGCCTGCCGCCCGGCGACCACGCGGGTTCGAAGTCTGGCGCGGGGTGGTACGTCAGGCGGTAGGGGCCTTCGCTGCCATCGACCTTGGCGATGTAGAGGTCGAGGTTCTCTTCCTTGTAGGACTCGTAGACGATCCACTGGCCGTCAGGACTCCACGCCGGCGCGCCCTGGAAGTCGGGGTCGTCGGTGAGGCGGGTGGTCTCGCCGGTGTTGGTGTCGAGCACGTAGATTTCCCAGTTGCCGTCGCGATCGGAGCGCAAAGGCCAGCCGCGCGCCGTCAGGCGACCAGCAAGGGTCGCGGTCATCGGCGGCGCTGTTGGTGAGCTGGATGGGGCTGCCCCCGCCGATGGACACCGTGAAAATGTCGTCCTGGCCGTTGGTCCGCAGCGTGTAGGCGATGCTCCCACCCACGCGCAGCGGGTCCGGGACGGCGGTGGCCGTCGGCAGCGGCGTGGGCACCAGCGTCGCGGGCGGCACGCGCGTGGCGAGCGGCGGCAACTGGCCCAGCGACGCCCCTCCGCTGCTGAAGGGCGCGCCCGGCGCGGTGCTCCAAAGGACGAACCCGATGAGGGCAGTCAGCGCGACCACCGAGAACGCGCTCAGCGCGCGAACCTGGGCCTTGTACGGCGCGGTGGGGTCCGTTGCCGATATCGCGCGTTCGCGCACCCGGACCTGCGCGGCGCGGGCGGTCTCCGCGCGCGCGGCGGCGGCAGTGATGACACCGCGCAGTGCGGCAAAGACCTGCCACACCCGCCCGGTGAGGGCTGCCGCATACGCGAGCAGTTGCGCCCCAAGCCAGCCGTTGGTTTTGAGGAACGTGACGCCCAATCTGTCGGACAGGCGATAGGCCCTGACAAGCATGGCTCACCACTTTCATGAGGCGCGATAGCACGCCCTTCTTCAGTTGGCGTTAGACCTGGGGGTCGGCTTTTGTGGCCGGATGGCCGTGAAGGTCAAGCTCCACTAACTGTAGCACAATCGGCGTTTGGGAGCAATGCAAGGCCGCCCTCCCGCCGTAAATGGTGCAAGTTCCTTGCCCATTGCATCCATTGTACTCAGGTTGGGCTTGCTGTGCAAACTAAACAAAACTTGGTTTGTATTCCAGGATCGGGGCGGCTCTTCCGGAGGTGGTGGTTGGAGTCAGGTTCGTCGTGTCTTGCGCCGGCAGCGCCAGCCCTTCGCCATTTGTGGGCAATGCCGGCCGTGCGATGGCGGGAGGGCCGGGAAGTGAGGTAAAACAAGCAGGACAGCGCTGACCACAAGTGCGCTCCCAAAATTGGATGCGCCCGGACAGAGAAAGGAGGTGCCGTTGGCATGGCGGCGCAAGGCAACTCAACCGGCTACCTGAACGGCGAGGCCGCACGGCCCGCCTGGCGGGGTGCGCTTCTCCACGCGCTGCCCGTGACCGCGTTTGTCCTCTACCTGTTCTACTACTGGTTCGCCGTCGGCGACCGGTACATCGTGTTCCTGTACAACCACGAGATGGGGCCTTACGTCCCGGAACATCGCCGTTCAGCCGGGTCACGAGCAGCCGCTACTGGATGGCGGGGCTGGTCGCGAGCGGGGCTGTGATGGCGCTCTGCGTGGCGGCGAACTGGCTGCTTGGCCGCTTTGTCAGGGGCTACCGGCCCCCACGGTGGCCGCGCGTGTGGGCCGCGTGCGCGGTTCCGCTGACCGTCGGCCTTCCCCTGATCACGATGACTGCCAACGCGCCGGTGCTGCCGGCAGCGAACGCCGCGCTGGTCACGCTCGTGACGCTCGCCGGCCTGGCGCTGGCGCTGCTGCCGGGCGAGATGGCGGCAGCGCGCCCGCTCCGGCTGGTGCTGTTGGCGTCTGACGGGTTTGGGCTGGCGCTGATCCTGCTTTACCTCGTCAGCCTCGATCTCGTGGGCCGCTGGCTGGCGAACGGCGCGCTGTGGTATGTGCAGATGCTCGTGGTGGCGCTCGTGCTGGGCGTGGCGTGGCTGCTGGTCATGAGCGCCGTGCGCGTCTGGCGGCGCACGACCATCCCCGGCGCAGCGGCGCTGTTTGCGTCCGCGCTGTGTATCGCCTACCTGCTGATGCCGCTCGTCCACCACACCCTGGTCACCGACGGCTACTACTACATCAGCGACAGCGACAACTTCTTCGCCCGGAGCGGTCTGCTCCAGGCGGCGACCTGGGCGGCGGCGGCGCTGCTCGCGCTGGCGATCACGCGGCTCCGGCATTACCTCGCCGCGCGCCCGCGCGGACCGAAGCGGCGCACTTTATCACGGACACAAGGTATTAACGTCATTTGACAGGGTTTTACGCGCTTTGTACAATCGCCACAAAGCAAGCGACAACATAAAGGGAAGCGTTGGGGAGAGACCCGCTCTGTGCGGGCACCGAAGGGGCAAGCGGGCGTCTGGCTGAGGCGCTGGCGAAACTCTCAGGTAAACGGACCCTGCGCTTGCGACCCTCCTCTGGAAAGCTCCTGCTGCCGGAGCACCAACGGGGCAAGCCGGCCCATGCGCCAGGCGAATCTCTCAGGTCAACGACAGGGGGCACGACAGCACGGGTGGTGCTGCGTGCCCTTTCGTTTTGTGCAATCGACCCAAAGAAAGGGGGATTACCCATGGGCGACTGGAAAGCCCCAGACGGCTTGCGCTATACCGAGAACGACGAGTGGATCCGCGTTGAGGGCGACACGGGCGTCATCGGGATGACCGATTACGCGCAGGACCAGCTCTCCGACATCGTGTACGTCGAGCTGCCGGCGGAGGGCGACGCCTTCGCGCAGGGCGAGGCCTTCGGCGTGGTCGAGTTCGGTCAAGGCTGCCGCCGATATGCACATGCCCGCCGGCGGCGAGGTCATCGAGGTCAACAACGCGCTTGAGGACGCGCCGGAGACGATCAACGGCGACCCTTACGGCGGCGGCTGGTTCGTCAAGGTGAAGCTCAGCGACCCAGCGGAGGTCGAGAAGCTGATGGACGCCGCCGCGTACCGGGCGCACTGCGACGCGCGCGGCTAGCTGCGCGACGCCGGGCATAGGCCACGTCAAAAACCCAAAATATCCCAAAAAGTGAACCCGAATATCCCAAAATCTTGGGATAACTCCCGACCCTGCGTCGGGGAGACAGGGGAGAACAGACGATGACATATCTACCGCACACGGAGGCCGACCGCGCGGCGATGCTGGCCGCCATCGGCGTCAAAAGCATGGAGGCGCTCTTTGAGGCGATCCCCGAAGAGGCGCGCTTCCCTGAACTGGAACTGCCCGATGCGCTCTCCGAAATGGAGGCGCTCGCGGAGCTGCAAGGCCTGAGCAACGCCAACGTGGACGCGGACTACTTCGCGTTCTTCCTCGGCGCGGGCACGTACAACCACTACGTCCCCAGCGTCATCAACCACATCCTGCTGCGGAGCGAGTTCTACACCGCGTACACGCCCTACCAGCCGGAGGTGAGCCAGGGCACGCTCCAGTCGATTTTCGAGTACCAGACCATGATCGCCGCGCTGACCGGGATGGAGGTGAGCAACGCCAGCCACTACGACGGCGCGACCTCGCTGGCCGAGGCGGTCATCATGGCGCTCAACACGGTGAAGGGCAAGGACCGCAAGAAGGTCATCCTCTCGCCGGCGGTGCACCCGCAGTACCGCGCGGTCGTCCGCACCTACACGCAGGGGATGGACCTGGAGATCGTCGGCGACGCGCCGGACACCAACACCATCGACGACCTGGCCGACCTCCTCGACGACCGGACGGCGCTGCTGGTGGTGCAGACGCCCAACTTCTTCGGCCAGGTCGAGGACCTGGACGGCCTGGCCGAGCGCGTGCACGCGGCGGGCGCGCTGCTGTGCGTCGTGGCCGACCCGATTGCGCTCGGCCTGTTCAAGCCGCCGGGCGTGTATGGCGCGGACATCGTCGTGGGCGAGGGGCAGCCGCTCGGCATCCCGATGAGCTTCGGCGGGCCGTACCTGGGCTTCTTCGCCACGCGCAAAGAATACGTGCGCCGCATGGCGGGCCGCCTCGCCGGCGAGACGGTGGACGCGGACGGGCGGCGCGGCTTCGTGCTCACGCTGTCCACGCGCGAGCAGCACATCCGCCGCGAGCGCGCGACCTCCAACATCTGTACCAACCAGGGCCTGATGATGCTCGCCGCGACGGTGTACCTCTCGCTGCTGGGCAAGCAGGGGCTGCGCAAGGTGGCGGAGCTTTGCTACCACAAGAGCCACTACGCCGCGAAAAAGATCGACCAGCTCAAGGGCTTTTCGGTGGATATGCGCCGGCCCTTCCTGAAGGAGTTCGTCGTCACCTGCCCCAAGCCGGTGAGCGAGATCAACAACGCGCTGATGTGGGACTGGGACATCGTGGGCGGGTACGACCTCGCGCACGATTACCCGGCGCGCGCAAACCAGATGCTCGTGTGTGTGACCGAGGCGAACACCGTGGAACAGATCGATGCGCTTGCGGAAGCGCTTGTGGAGGTGACGTCATGACCGAGGCAACCCCCCTCAGCGGCAAAGTGGTCGAGCCGCTCATCTACGAGCTGAGCCAGCCGGGGCGCACCGGCCTGACCCTCCCCGACCCGGACGTGCCCGAAGCCGCGCTGCCGGAAGACCTCCTCCGCGACGACGTGCCGCTGCCGGAAGTGAGCCAGATCGACGTGGTGCGCCACTTCGTGCGCCTCAGCCAACTCAACCACGGCATCGACAAGGGCTTCTACCCCCTGGGCAGTTGTACGATGAAGTACAACCCCAAGATCAACGAGGACGCTGCGCGGCTGTCTGGCTTCGCGCGCATCCACCCGCTCCAGAACCCGCTCCAGGTGCAGGGGGCGATGGCGCTGATGTACTACCTGCAAGACTGGCTCGCGGAGGCGTCCGGCATGGCCGGCGTGAGCCTCCAGCCGGCGGCGGGCGCGCACGGCGAGCTGAGCGGCATCCTGATCATGCGCAAGTACCACGTGGACCGGGGCGATGCCCGGCGCACGAAGATTCTGGTCCCCGACTCGGCGCACGGCACCAACCCCGCCAGCACCAGCATGAGCGGGCTGCAGGTGGTCGAGATCCCCAGCAACGCGGACGGCGGCGTGGACATGGACGCGCTGCTGGAACAGTGCGACGACACCGTCGTGGGCCTGATGATCACCATCCCCAACACGCTCGGCCTCTTCGAGGCGAACGTCAAGGAAGTGATCGGCGCGGTTCAGGGGTGCGGCGGCCTGGTCTACATGGACGGCGCAAACTTCAATGCGCTGATGGGCATCGTCAAGCCCGGCGATCTGGGCGTGGACGTGATGCACTTCAACCTGCACAAGACCTTCAGCACGCCGCACGGCGGCGGCGGTCCGGGCAGCGGCCCGGTCGGCGTGGCAGAGCGCCTGCTCCCGTTCCTGCCGGGGCCGGTGGTGGACATGGTGGAGGAGGGCAGCGACGAGGAGCCGCCGCTGTATGGCTGGGTGATGCCGGAGAAGAGCATCGGGCGCGTGAAGGCGTTCTACGGCAACTTCGGCATGATGGTCCGCGCGTACACCTACATGCGCATGCACGGCGCGGACGGCCTGCGCCGGGTGAGTGAGCACGCCGTGCTGAATGCCAACTACGTGCGCGCGCGCCTGCGCGACATCTACCACGTGCCCTATGACCGCATCTGCATGCACGAGTTCGTGGCCGAGGGCCGCTGGGACGACGCGCCGGGCGTGCACGCGCTTGACATCAGCAAGCGGCTGATGGACTTCGGGATGCACCCGCCAACCAACTACTTCCCGCTGATCGTGCACGAAGCGCTGATGATCGAACCGACCGAGACCGAGAGCCGGGAGACGCTCGACGCCTTCGTCGCGGCGATGCGCCAGATCGCCGAGGAGGCGCACACCGACCCCGATATCCTGCACGGCGCGCCGCATACCACGCCGGTCTCGCGCCTGGACGAAGTGAAGGCGGCGAAGGACCTGGTGCTCTGTTACGGGCCGGCGTGCGGCGGCTAAGGCCGCGTTTGGGACGTACTGCTGTGAGTTGCAAGGGGGCGCGGCGCACCGCGCCCTCTTGATTCCGCGCTGGGCGCGGCCGCGCGGGCCGGGCGGCTGCCGACGTTACTCGCTGGACGCGGCTTCGACGGCCGGCGTGGGCGTGGGAACCGGCGGCGGGACGTTGTAGGTGCAGGAGTTGTACGAAGCGCCCAGGATAATGCGGTAATCGACTGTGCGGTTCGGGTCGGGCTGGAGGATGATGTTGTCGGGCCGCACGTTGAGCACCTCGGCGACCTTGTTCAGGCTGGAGCCTTTGGTCTGCCCGGTGTAGTCATAGATCACGGTATCCGGGAGGAGTTCCCCGTTCTGGCCCGCCGCAACCGGGACAAACCCTCCCACGCCAGACGCGCGGCAGCGACCTGGTCCCAGTCGGCGTTGGCCGTCGCGTTGAGCACCTCGATCCTTGCCTGCTCCTGCACGAGCTGGTTCTGCGTCGGCGGGAGGTAGAGGTTCTGCACCATGATCTCCATGCGGTCGGGGACCGGGAGCAGCACCGCCTCGTTGTTGGGCGTGGTCCACTCTTGCACGTACCATGTATTCAACACGAAGCTCTGAATGCGGCTGCTGTCGAGCTGTAGCGCGGTCGGCACGATGCCGAGCACGTCGGCCAGGGTCATGTCCGTCTCGACAAACTGGCTGATTTCGTTCCAGAGCGCGGGTACCTGCGCGAGCATGTCCTGCGAGCGGGCCTTGTTGAACAGCGCGCGCAGGATCATCTGCTGGCGGCGGCTCCGGTCGAAGTCGGAGGTGCGGCGGCGCGAGCGCGCGTACCACAGCGCGGTGTGCCCGTCCAGGTGCTGCACGCCGATGGGCAGCGTGAAGAGCGCCCAGTTGTCCTCGTTCTCTTCGTCGAGGCCGGGTTCCTTGAGTATCCAGTCCTGGTGCGTGCAGTCCACCGGCAGTTCGATCCCGCCCACCATGTCGATCAGGCGGCGGAAGCCGTTGAAGTCCACGCGCGCGTAGAAGTGGATCGGGATGCCGAAGTTGTACAGCAGCGTGTCGCGCAGCATCGCAGGACCGCCGCCGCCGCGCCACTCCACGATGTCGCCGCGCGAGGCCGCCGTGTTGATGCGCTGCATGGTCCAGCCGGGGATGTAGACGAACAGGTCGCGCGGGATGGACAGCATATTGACCGTCGCGGTGGTCCGGTTGATGGACACGACGATGATGGTATCGGAGCGCGAGCCGTCCCGGTCCGGGTGGGTGTCGAGGCCCATGAGCAGCACGTTGATGATGTCGTAGCCCATGTTGTTCGCCATCGGCATCCGCGTGGGGATGGCGGTGGGCGGCGGCTCCGCCGGCGCGGGGTAGTCCTCGAACAGGCCGGCGACGGTGGGGCGGGGGCGCGTGGGCTGCGCGACGAAGATCACCGGTCGGGGTGGCCGTCGCGGGCGGCGGGGCGGTCGGCTCAAGCACCTGGGTCGGCGGCAGCGTCGCGGCGGAGAGCGGGGCCAGCGTGGGCGGCGGCATCGCTGTCGGGGTCGCCGTCGGCGAGGCGTCCTGGCGGGCGGCGAGGACGATCTGGTCGCGCGGCTTGCCCCGGTGCGCGGCCCCTTCCGGTTCGGTCGCCATCGCGGTGGCGGTGAGCCTGATCGCCTCGTCGCGGGCGGCCTGCTCGCTGGCCTGCTGCGCGTCTTCGACGAGGCGCTGGACCAGTGTCACACCGGCAACGATAACTGCCAGCGCCAACACCAGAGTCAGTGTCAGCACAACGCCTCGCGGAAACGCGATTACCAACCACAGAATCGGCAAGAGGATGATGCTGCCAAAAACGCCGCAAATCACGCCGACAACGACGCCTGTCTGCGGGTCGTGTCCTCGCCGCTTGAAAACAATCGGTGTTACAAAGTAACCAGCCAAAGCCCCAACAATGGCCCAAACTCCGATAGCAATTGCGAGAAGCAGCCTTATATCAATCTCAGGGAAAGTGAAGTCCATAAACGCGGGTCACCATAATGAGCGATTGCTGAGTGTGCACGGACAGGCGCAAGTATAACAGGTTCCGCGCGGGTTGGGGGAATCGGCCTCAGGGCGGGGCGTCAGTTCACCCACAGCGCGGTGTGGTCGAGCGGCAGCAGGTGGAACCACGTCGTGCCCGGCGCAAGCGGGATGTCGTTCCCGGCGGCGTCCACCAGGCGGATCATGCCCTCCGGCGCAGGGCGCACCCAGCGCCCGTCGTAACGCTGCCCGCTGCGGAAGACCACCGCCGGCCCCTCGCCCTCAAGCTGGATGTCCACCGCGTAGCTCGCCCCGCCGACCTCATCCTCGACGACGTTCCGGTCCTCGACGTGGTTGGCGTAGATCAGCGCCACGTTGGTGTAGGCCACCTGCGCGTCGCCGAGCGCGTCGTGGTGCTCCTGGCCCTCGGACCAGCGGTAGTGCTTGCCGGCGTAGGGGCTGTAGAACCAGTAGTTGTTGGTGCCGGGGTAGCTGATTTCGATGCTGGAATAGGGCGTCCCGCCCGGCGGCGGCTCCGCCGAGAAGGTCAGGCCGCGCAGGTCCACCCGCTCATCGATCTCAAGCGCCGCCGCAGACTCGCGGATGGCGGCGGCGCTGGCGAACATCGTGTGCCAGAAGTCCACGCCCTCGATCTCGTAGCGGCAGAACATCGGGCAGTCGTCGCCCTCTTCGAGCGAGAAGGTGCGGTCGCCGAACCAGGGCTGCGCGCGCATCTGCTGCATGGTGCCGATGCTCCCGCCGGAGTAGGCCAGCAGGCCGCGATAGATCGGCGTCAGGTACAGATCGACGAGGCGCGCGCTGCGCGTCGAGCCGATGCGCTGCAGGTCTTCGGTGAGGTAGACGGCGGTGAAGCGCGTGCCGCCGCCCTCCACGATGTGCTCCCACACGTGGTCGGCGCGGTTGATGCCGTGCTGCGGGCGCACGAGCGGTGGGTAGTTGGAAATCTTGACCAGGAGCGGGCGGCGGTTGAGCCGGGCCGGGTTGGCCATCACGAGGCCGGTGAGCGGGTTCACGTCGGCCGGCAGCGGCTCCAGCGCGGGGAGCGCGCCCCCGACCGGCGTCGCGGTCGGCGTGCCGTCCGGCGTGGGCGTGATCGGCGGGAGGATGATCGGCGACGGCAACGGCGTCGGCGTGGCCGGCCCCTCCTGCGCCGCCGGGCGGACTCCGTCAGCGCGCGTGGCCCCCGGCGAGACGGTCAACGCCGCCAGCAACGCCAGCGCCAGGATTGTGCGTTTCATATCCAACACTCCCTGCTGCGTGCCCCTACATGCCCGGCTCCGGTAGCGCGTACAGGCCGGCCTGGGGACGCCAGCGCGGATTGTAGCGACTCCGCCATGCGGCTCCAAATTGGCGGCGCGCGGGCGACCCGCCGGGTCGCCCCTACTCGTGGGGCGCTGCCGGCGTTCCCCCGCGCAACCCCGCATCGGTTGACACGTACTCATTGGTAGGAAAAAACGCGAGCCGGAGAGGAAGCGAGAATAGAGGAGTCTTCTATGAGCTGTCTACGCGCAATCGTGTGCCTGCTGCTGCCGCCGCTGGCCGTCATCGACCGGGGTTGCGGCGCGTTCCTGATCGTCCTGATCCTGACCATCGCCGGCGTCTGGGTCGGCGGCGTGATCGCGGCGCTCATCATCAACCTGATGGCCGAGAACGCCCGCGCGCGGTAGCCGCGCCGGGCGCTGCGCCGCATCGTTGTGCCAGTTTGCGGAAGCCATTTCGTCACCGGTTTGACGCCAGGGGCAAGGCGCGCCTTGCCCCTTTTGCGTCTGAGCGTCGATACGTTCGTAGTAGCGCAGCGTATGGACGCTCAGCCCGACCGCTTTTGCGACCTGTTGTATCGTGAGTCCTTCGTCCTGTGTGTTCGTGAGCAAAGTATACAAGTTAGAGTGCGCTCTAAGTCAAGACCCAATTGTAGCACGGGAGGGCTTCCCGGTGCGCATGGAGTTTTTTTCGTAACCCGCCGACTGAAGTCGGCGGTTAATCGCAGAACGTGGCGGATTTGAGTACGAATTAGCCCGCGACTTCAGTCGCGGGGATCAGAACATCAGCAAATGCGTGTTTACCTACCCCCGCCGCGCGCGGAGAGGGTGCGAGCAAAAGTTGACAGGGAAAAGGTAGACAAAGAGCCTCAAGCGTGGTAGGGAAGAAGCTGACCAGCAAATTCCACACCACGCGAGAGGTAGACATGGATTTTATCACATACCTGCAAGAGCGCCTGCTGCGCGAGCTGCCCGAGGTCGTCAAGGCGTATCCAGGCGACCTGGATGCCGAGGACTTGTCCGGGATGGAAACCGCCGTGCGACAGATGGTCCATGAGTTGGGCAACGCGGTGCTACAGGCGTGGCTGGAAGCGCAGGATGAGCCGTACCCGGCGGACACGCAGCCATGCGCCTGCGGAGAGGTCGCCAACTACGTGCGCAAGCGGCGCGGGATGACGCTCACCTGCACGGGCGGGTGTACTACCGGCGGGCGTATTACGTGTGCCCGCACTGCGGCGGCGGGCACTACCCGCTGGACGCGCGCTTAGGGATCACGCCAGGACAGATGAGCGCGGCAGTGGTCAAGCTGGCGGCGCTGGTGGGGGTGCAGGACGCCTTCGGGACCAGCAGCGATTTGCTGGCGCAAACGACCTTGCTGGACCCTGAGTCCGAACAGCATCCGCAAGGCATGTCAGCAGGTGGGGGAAGCGGTGATGGCGACCGAAGCCGCGCAGCTTGCGCACAGTCAGGACCTGGAGGCGCAGCAGGCGCACAAGCGCGCCACCGACAAGCCGAAACGCCTGTACGGTTCGGTCGATGGCTTTCTCGCCCCCTTCGCCGATGGCTGGCACGAGATGAAAGCGGGCGTGTGGTGGACGCTGGATGCGCACGCGCGGGTGCGCTTGCGCCGGTATTACGTGGACACCGCCCATGCGGAAGCCTTCGCGGACCTGGTGTGGGCGACCGGGTTTGCGCTGCACGCCGACCAGGCGGAAGAACTGATCTTCATTGCCGATGGCGCGGCGTGGATCTGGCGCATCGTGCAGCAGCACTTCCCCCGCGCGGTCCAGATCGTGGATTGGTATCATGCCTGCACTTACCTGACGGCGGTCGCCCACGCCGCCTTTGGTGAAGAGACGCCCGCAGCCCTTGCCTGGCGGGAGCGGCAGCAAGCCCACCTGTGGGCGGGACGCTTAGGCGCTGTCGCGCGCGCGTGCCGCGCGCCTTGCCGACCGCGCCCCTGAAGCCGTCCACAGCGCGCGCGTCTACTTCGCCCACAATCGCATCCGCATGCGCTACGCCGGGTTCCGCGCCAGGGGGTTGAAGATTGGCTCTGGCACGATGGAGTGGCTGCAAACAGATCGGCCTGCAACGCCTCAAAATCGCGGGCGCCCGTTGGAGCGAGGCGGGCGCGTGCAAGGTGGCAAAGGCGCGCGCCGCCGTTTCTCGGTGGCGACTGGCCTCAGCTTGGCGCCCCCTCCTTCCCTTTGCCCCAAGCTGCCTGACAACTTTTGCCTGCACCCGCGCGCGAACGCGCCTGTCTGTTTGCGCGCCGGCTGGCTATAATTGGCCGGCCAGCCTCCCGGCGGAGGCCGCTGGCCTGTGACGAATGGGTTGCAGAAGCGAAGCGTGCCATGACGAACGACCCGTTCCCGAACAACGCGCGCAGAAGCCCCGGCGCTACCTGCTGTGGGGGTGTGGTGGCCGTCAACGCCGTCGTGATCGTGCTGATGGTGTACGTCGTGGTGCGGCTCGCCGCCGCGCCGGAGACGCCCCCATGCACAGCGGGCACGGCGACATCGGCGGCGACGAGGCCAGCGCGACGGTCTACGACCCGCCGCACGACGTGGGCGACTTCACGCTGACGCGCCACACCGGCGAGCCGTTCCGCCTCAGCGATCTGCGCGGGCGCATGGCGCTGCTGTTCTTCGGCTTCACGCACTGCCCGGACGTGTGTCCGAACACAATGGCGACGTTCGTGCGCGTCAAGGATGCGCTCGGCGAGCAGACGGAGGCGGTGGCTTTCGTGTTCATCAGCGTGGACAGGGCGCGCGACACGCCGGAGGTGCTGGCCGCCTACCTGGACCAGTTCGATCCCGGCTTCATCGGCCTGACGGGCGACGAGGCCGACCTCCGCCGCATCGGCGAGGATTACGACCTGTACTTCGCGCGCCGGGCCAGCGGCGGCTCCGGGGACGACTACATGGTCGATCACACCGCGGCCTCGTTTCTGTTGGACCAGGAAGGCCGCCTGGTGATGGCGTTCCCCTACGGCACGCGCGCGGAGGACATCGCCGGGGCGATTGCGGCGCGGTAGCTTGCCGCCCGCGCCCCACAGCCACGCTTGATGTCCACAAGAATCCCACTTAGCAACAAGTTAGGTATACCTTTACCGCGTGCGCACGCCGGCGCGATACCGCCGGAGGGGGAAGAAGAGGTTTTACCGCGAATAACGCGAAAGCTTCCCGAAAGCGCCGCCCCCAGCCTATAGATGGGCGTTTTGGGCGTCAAGAAGTTTCAAGGTTGCGCCTCGTGCTCCCCAGTAGGCACCAGTTCTACTGAACCGGGCAATTCCCCAGAGCGGGCAAGTTCCTGAATGAGTGTCGATAGACGCTGCATGGCGTCAAGGTAGGCTGACCGGTTTCTGTCAGGGGTTTGCCGTATTCGGGGTGCTCTTTCGCAGTAGGATAGGGCACAAAGCGCTTTCTACCTATGTGTTCCAAAGTTGCATCAGGTATAGCCCAACATGCCGCTATCGCCCGACCGATAATCTCGGAATGCTCTCGCGGCTCGACTGCCTGATAGCCATGCTCGCCTATGAACCGCTGAAAATCCACGAATGAGTTGCGCAGCAACGTCATTTGATCCAGCAAGTACGCATGGTACGTTGCGCGCCACTCTCGCGCTCTCTCATGCTGCACTTGAAGCCGCACTTGTTCGTACCCTATAAGGGCCACGCCGACGCCACCAATCACGGCACCGCCAAGAAGGCCAAGCGCTCCTACTATGGCACCGGCTAACGCATCAGACATGAGTCACCTCCTCTCCTGCGCAATTCGTGTTAGGAACCATGTTCCCACAATGGCGAAGCAAAGACAATCGCCGCTGTAGTGCCCGCCTTCAGTTTTTGCCTTCAGGCTCGTTGCCCCTGAGCAACTCGATGTACTCAGGAGCTTGCCTTTGTCCTGCACTGTCCCTGCATAGTGCTCTAGAACTTCGCGAGCTCTACGCCTCATTGACTTGGCATCCGCAGTTACGGGTATACGCAAGGCCTTGCCGTTATCCCCCCTTGTTTCGATTATCAGCAGACAACTGAAGTCAGTTGCACGCACAACCTGCTGTATGAAGTCTTCAAGCGCTTTGGGTTCCAGATTGAAATAACACAGGATCATTGCGTCTGGCAGGTAGGTGTCGATTGTGGCAGCAGGATCTTTATGCGGATGCGGCCCCGTGTACTGCTTCCTCTCCTCTCCGAACCCTGCCACCACCACTCGCGGCTTACCTGTGCAGTCTATCCCGCCATAGGCAATGTCGCGCATCGAAAATTTGAGTGTGAACTCTCCGCATCGGCTTGGGTGCAATCTCGAGTACCATCTTGAGCACGAGTTGTGCCTTCGAGTCGACGCGCTCAATATCAAACAGCCATCTTGCTTTCGCGTCAGGGCCCTCAAGGTAATGCAGGGCTTCTATAAGCTTAGCCTCAATCTTGGGCGTCTGAAGCTGTTCCAACCTCCAAGTTGCATTGATGCACGTCACAAACAAGGCAACATAGGCCAGAACAACGAGCGCAGTAGGACTAATGTCCCCAACGTCGATTCCCCAACGCCGCGCCCATCATCAGCCCGAGACTGATACCGCCAGCGATAGCCCTCAACCGAGAATAGAACGCCCCAGACAGTTTGAGGATGCTCTTCATACGTTCCATCGCGCGCCCCCTTTTTGCTGCCACTCCAGTATGGGCGTTTTGCCTATGGCTGAGAAGGGGCTGTGCATGTCGGAGTCAGTCTCCCGGCGCGCTCCCCAAACCCCACGTTTCTGCGCCCTCCGCTACAAAAAAGCCCGGCATCCCTGCCAGGCCGGCCACGCAGAACGCCACGCCACCGTTGGCGCTTCGCGTTTCCTTTTGCATGTGGCGTCTCTATGGGCGGTACAGGACTCGAACCTGTGACTTCTTCCTTGTAAGGGAAGCGCTCTAGCCAACTGAGCTAACCGCCCCTGTTGACGCGATTATACGGCGCGCCCTGGGGCGCGTCAAATGGTCTTAATGCCTTTATGGCAGCCACACCGGGCGGAAGGCGTTCGCCGCCAGGTTGTACGTGCGCCCTCCGGGTCTTCGAGCCACAGCCCGCCCTCGCGCTCGAACACGCGCCACTGGCCGTCCGGCGAGCGGTCCTCGCTGTTCACCTTGATCGGCGGCCCCGGCACCTGCGGCGCGATCTGCTGCGCCGGCTCCAGCGTGAACGTCTCCGGGTCCATCAGCCAGAAGATCGCCTCGACGTTCGCCTGCAGCGCGTCCTCCCACGCCCAGATGTCGTCAGCCGGCAGCGTCACCGGCTGGTAGGGCGTCTGGCGGACGAGCAGCCGGTCGCCCATCCAGCCGATTGCCTCGTAGTTGGTGTTTGGGTCAGCGCCCTGCAGCACCAGGCCCCGGTCGCCGGTCTCGGTGTTGATGTACCACAGCCGGCGCGGCCCCAGCGTCATCAGGCTGTCGGGCGTGAGCAGGTCCTGCCGCGAGACGTCGGCGCGGGTGAAGAGGATGGTCACGCCGTCGGGGAGCCAGAACGGCAGCGCGTCCAACTGCGCGACCGGGAGCGGGTCCGGCAGCGGCTCGATCGGGCGGCGCTGCGCCACGTTGTAGGCGTTCAGCACCGAGGCCATGATGTACGTCGGCCCGCTGATCGTGTCCTGCGTGACGCGGCACGCCGCCGCCAGCCGCGACCCATCGGGCGACCAGCTCAGCCAGGCCGTCTCGCTGCCGACCACGATGCCGCCCTCCGGGTACGCCGCGCACGCGATCTCCTCGGCGACGCTGCCCGGCTCCGGGTTGGGCTGGATGCGCACGAACCGGTTGAGCGCGTCGAACTCGGTGACGAACGCGCCGTCGGGGATCCAGTAGGCGTCGTGCAGCGCGGGCGGCCCTGGCTCCACGTGGAGCGGCTGCGTGTTCCCGGTGGCGATGTCCACGCGCCACAGGTCGTTGGCGTAGGCGTCGTCGGGGTACTCCAGCACGTACAGCGCGGCCTCCTCCGGCGTGAGCAGGACGCGCTTGCACGCGCCCGGCTGGTCGAGGCACGCCTGGTACAGCTCAGGCCGGTCGATGTGGCGGACCGGCGGGGCCGGCAGCGCCTCGGCGGGCGCTGGCCCCAGGTAGGCGAGCTTCGTGGGGCTGGAGGGGTGCGGCACGGCGAGGATGATGTCGCGCGCCGCGTCGGTGATCTGCACCGGCGCGCAGTCGATAGGCGCGACCGCGCACCGCGCCTCCACCATCCACAGGTTGACCGCGCCGCTCGCCCCCGACACATACACGATGCGCCCGGTCGGTGGGGGCAGTGGGGTGGTGGACGCGGTCGGCGTGACCGTGGGCGTCGGCGTGGCGGTGGGCGTGGCCGTCGGGGTGGGGGTGTCGGTCGCCGTCGGGGTGAGGGTTGCGGTCGGGGTGGCGGTAGGCTCCGGCCCACACGCGGCGAGCGCCACCGCTGCAAGGATCAACAGCTTTGCCAGATTACGCACGCGCATCTTCGCCTCGCTCTTCGTTACCCATCTGCGGGAGCCGGCCTCGCTGTTGAGTATAGTACAGGCGACCGCGCAGGGCGATTGCGCGGCGCGCCACAACCGGCGTGCGAACAACGCGGGAATGTCACGTGCAGGGGCAGGCAGGGCGGGCGGCCTACATCCGCTCCGGCGTGGTCATGCCCATGAGCTTGAGCACGCGCTCGAAGACCACCTGCGCCGCTTTGTAGAGGCGCAGCCGCGCCTTCGCCAGGTCCGGCGGCGTCTCGGAGTGGAGCACGCGCACCGTCTCGTAGGTGCTGTGGAACACGCGCGCCAGGTCGAGCGCGTAGGCCGCCAGGTGGTGCGGCTCCAACTGGTCGACCGCAAACGCGACCACCTCCGGCAGCGCCAGCAGCTTGCGGATCAGGCGCAGCTCGCGCGGGTCGGTGAGCAAGCTCACGTCCGCGTCCGCGTCGGTGACGCCCGCCTCCGCCGCCTGCCGCGCCACCCCCAGGCAGCGCACGTAGGCGTACTGAATCGTGTACACCGGGTTCTCGTCCGATTGCGCCTTGGCGCGTTCGAGGTCGAAGGCCATGTGCGCGTCGGGCTTGTAGGCCAGGATGAAGTAGCGCACCGCGTCGCGGCCCACCTCGTCCACCAGCTCGTCGAGGGTCACAAACTGGCCTTTGCGCTTGCTCATGCGCCTGGCCTCGTCGCCCTCGACCAGGATCACGGCCTGGTGGATGAGGACGTGGATCGGCGCGGGGTCGTAGCCGGCGGCTGCCACGCCCGCCGCGACCGCCGGGTACTCGGCGGCGTGGTCTGGCCCGAAGATGTCGATGATGCGGTCGAAGCCGCGCTCCAGCTTGTTGATGTGGTAGGCGATGTCCGGCGTGACGTAGGTCGGCTCGCCGCTGCCCTTGATCAGCACGCGGTCTTTGTCCGCGCCGAAGCGGGTCATGCGGAGCCAGGTCGCGCCGTCCGCGTCGTAGACGTAATCCTTCGTGCGCAACAGCGCGATCAACTCGCGCACCGCGCCGCTCTCGTACAGCGAGTTCTCGTTGAACCACTCGTCGAACACCACGCCGATGCGTCGCAGCGAGCTGCGGATGTGCGCGAAGATGGTGTTTTCCGCGATTTCCTTGAAAGCAGGCCAGTCCTCATCCCCGCAGCGCATCGCCGTGCTCGTAGACCACGCTGGCGGCGATCCAGCGCAGGTACTGGCCCTGGTAGCCGTCCTCCGGGAAGTCGAACGGCTCGCCAAGCATCTCCAGGTAGCGCGCCTTGAGGCTCTTGCCCAGCACTTCCATCTGGCGGCCGGCGTTGTTGAAGTAGTACTCGCGCTCGGTGGCGTAACCGGCGGCGGTCAGCAGGTTGGCGAGCGTGTCGCCCATCACCGCGCCGCGCGTGTGCCCGATGGTGATCGGGCCGCTGGGGTTGGCGCTCACGAACTCCACCTGCGCCTTGCGCCCCGCGCCCACGTCGATGCTGCCGACGCGCTCCGGCCCTCTTCGAGGATGGCGGTGGTCTGCTGCGCCAGCCACGCCTCGCTGAGCCAGAAGTTGAGGAAACCCGGCCCCGCCACCTCGACCTTGCCCACGAAATCCGCCGCCGGCAGGTGGCCGGCGATGGCCTCAGCGACCTTGCGCGGGGCCATCCCGGCGGGTTTCGCCAGTTGCAGCGCCACCGGCACGGCGTAATCGCCGCGCGCTTCGTTGTCGGATTGGTTGACCGGGATGGCGTCAGGGAGGTCGAAGGCGGGAAGCGCGCCTGCGGCCTGCGCGTCGGCGATGGCGCGCCGGGTGAGGTCGGCGATTTCCACGGTGAGGCGTTTCAAGTTGTGCGCTCCTGTCGGCAGGATGGTCCGGGATGTCCAGATGCGCTGCGTATTCTACCAGCGCCGCCGCCTGAAACCAAGGCCGGCGCGGGTTGGGGTCCGCGCCGGCCCGCGCCGCAGCGCGCGTCAACCGGCCTCGGCGATCATGTCATAGATGGGCAGCAGGGCGTGGTACGCGGCCTCGAAGATCGGGTAGACCTGCGCGTACACCGCCTCGGCGGCAGGGTCGGGCGCAATGGTCTCAGCGATCTGGTTCATCTGCTCGATCATCGCGAAGCCTGGATACAGGCCCACCCCCACGCCGCCCGCCAGCGCCGCGCCCATCGATGTCGCCTCCTCCAGGATCGAGAGCCGGTGCACCGGCATCCCGTAGAGGTCTGCCATGATCTGGTTCCAGAAGCGCCCGCGCGCCCCGCCGCCGATGAGGCGCATCGCCTGGATCGCCGCGCCCTGCGCGCGGAAGGCGTCGAGGATCACGCGCAGGTTCATCGTCACCCCTTCCAGCACCGCGCGGATCAGGTCGGCGCGCGTGTGCCGGATGGTCAGCCCGATGAAGCCCCCGCGCGCGCGGGGGTTCCAGCGCGGGCTGCGCTCGCCCATCAGGTAGGGCAGGAAGAGCAGCCCGTTCGCGCCAGGGGGCGACTGCGCCGCTTCCAGGTTCATCACCTCGTAGCTGCTGACGCCGAGCGACGCGGCGGCCTGCGTCTCAAGCGGGCAGAGCTGGTCGCGCGCCCACTGGTAGGACGCGCCGGCGGCCTGCATCGTGCCGGTGGGCATGAACATGCCCGGCACCACGTGGCCGAAGGTGAACGTCTTGAAGTTCGGGTCGTAGATCGGCCTGTGCGTCGAGAGCGCAATCCACGACGAGGAGCCGATGTAGTTGTAGGCGCTCCCCTCTTCGATGACGCCTGCGCCCACCGCCGCGCACGCGCCGTCGCCGCCGCCGATCACGACCGGCGTCCCTGCCGCGACCCCGACCTCGTCAGCGACCCCGGCGCGCACCTCGCCCACCACGTCGATGGACAGGCGCAGGTCGGGCAGTTGCGCCGGGTCAATCTGCGCCGCCTCGATAATGCGCTCCGACCAGACGCCCCGCTCCAGGTCGTAGAGGTTCATGCTCGACCCGTCGGAGGGGTCGGTGACGAACGCACCGGTCAGCCGGGCGACAATCGAGTCCTTGGCGTGGACGAACTTGTACGCCGCCTTGAACACGTCGGGCTGGTGGTCGCGCAGCCACAGCATCTTGCACAGCGAGTACGAGGCGCTCAGTCGGTGGCCGGTGATGCGGTACACCTCTTCCGGGGGGACGCGCGCGCCCAGCCAGCGCTCCTGCTCAACGGAACGCTGGTCCGCCCAGATGATGGCTTTGCGCAGGGGCCGCGCGTCCCGATCCAACGGAACGCAGCCCATCATCTGCCCGCTGAACGTGATGCAGGTGATGTCGCCGGCGGCCACGCCCGTCTCGTGGAGCAGCTTCCGGGTGGCAAGACACACCGCCTGCCACCAGTCGTCCGGGTTCTGCTCCGCCCAGCCCGTATGGGCATATTCGGTACTGTAGCTCGCGAGGGCGCTGCCCACGAGCGCGCCCTCCCGGTCGTAGAGCGACGCCTTGTTGCCGGTGGTCCCCAGGTCGTGCGCGAGCACAAAGCTTTTCATGGTGATCTACCCCACGTGTTGCGGCGCATCCGGCCCGGCCAGAGCCGCGCCGGCCTGCGTCACGCGCGCTTGCGCGTGTAGCGGCTGATGAAGCTGTACGGCGACGGCAGCGGCACATCGCTGGCGGCGTTGAGCCGGGCGACCTCGTCATCGGTCAGCGCCCAGCCCACGCTCCCCAGGTTGGTCTCCAGTTGCTCGCGCGTGCGCGCGCCGAAGATCGGCGCGGTGACGCCCGGCTGCCGCAGCACCCAGTTCAGCGCCACCTGCGCGACTGTCTTGCCGCGCGCCGCCGCGACCTCGTCCAGGGCGTCGATGATGCGGTAGGTGTGCTCGCTCTCGCGCTGTTCGGGCAGGTCGTCCCAGCGGTCCGCGCGCCCGACGCGGCTCTCCGGGTCAGGGTCCTGGCCCCGGCGGTACTTCCCCGTGAGCCACCCGCCGGCCAGCGGCGACCAGGGGAGGACGCCGATGCCCTGCTCGCGGCAGAGCGGCAGCAGCTCCCATTCGGTGCTGCGCACGAGCAGGCTGTACTCCGGTTGCAGGCAGTCGAACCGCGCCCAGCAGTGCATCTGGCTGAGCATGATCGCGTGCATGAGTTGGGAGGCGGTGTAGTTGGAAGCGCCCAGGTAACGCACCTTGCCCGCCGTCACCAGGTCGTCGAGGGCGCGCAGCGTCTCCTCCAGCGGCGTGGAGGCGTCCCAGCAGTGCATCTGGTAGAGGTCAACGTAGTTGGTTTGCAGGCGGCGCAGGCTGCGGTCGATCTGGTCGTGAATGTGCTTGCGCGTCAGGCCGGTGTCGTTCGGACCTTCCCCGGCGGGGAAGAAGACTTTCGTGGCGATGACGAGCTTCGCGCGGTCGCCCTGGCGCTTGAGCCAGTTGCCGAGGATCGTCTCAGACCGGCCCTCGTTGTAGATGTTGGACGTGTCGAAGAAGTTGCCGCCAGCCTCGACGAAGCGATCCATCATGACGTGCGCGTCGGCTTCTTCAGTGCACCAGCCAAACGTCTGCGTCCCAAAGCACAGCTCCGAGACCTTCAGGCCGGTCCGCCCCATGAAGCGATAGTCCACGGTCCTTTCCTCCTGTTTGGTTAAGCGGTGTGCGCGGGATCGATTCATGCCAGTGCCCCCTTACCACAGATTTGAGGGTGTGGTCGTGCAGCCAAAGCAACAGCGAGGCACCAACCCGCGCGGCGCGGCAAGATATATTGACGTTCATTCGTTTTACCAGTATAATGCTAAGTGTCTGTAATGACAAGATTACAGGATAACAGGTTGAGACAGATCGATAAGGACAGCCCTGTCCCCTACTACGCCCAGGTCAAGGAGGCGCTCCAGGCGCAAATCCGGCAGGGCGAGTGGCAGGCCGACGACCAGCTCCCAGGCGAGCCGGAGCTGTGTCGCATTTTCGACGTCAGCCGGACGGTGATCCGCCAGGCGCTCAACGAGCTGTGGCACGAGGGCCTGATTGTCCGCCGGAAGGGGCGGGGGACCTTGTCGCCGAACCCAAGATCAGCGGCAGCCTGGTCCAGAAGCTTACCGGCTTTCACGAGGACATGGTGAGCCAGGGCTACACGCCGGTGACGCAGACGCTCCAGCAGGAGAGCGTGCCCGCCCCGCCGAAGGTGGCGCAGTATCTGAACATCGAGGTCGATACACCGGTCATCGAGATCGAGCGCCTGCGTTTCGTGCTCGACGAGCCGGTCGTGCTGGTGACGACGTACATCCCCATGCGCTGTGTCCCGACCTGCTCTACGCCGACCTGTCGCAGCAATCGCTCTACGCCTTCCTGGAGCGGCAGTGTGGCCTGACGATTGTGCATGGGCGGCGCTCCATCGAAGCGGTGCCGGCTAACGCGCACGAGGCGCGCCTGCTGCGGATCAAGCAGGGCGCGCCGCTCATCCTGCTCGACAGCGTGAGCTACCTGAGCGATGGTACCGCGATTGAGTACTACCACGCGCTCCACCGGGGCGACCGGTCGCGGTTTGAGGTGGAGTTGGTCCGCGTGCAGGAACAGGGAAGCACGCGGACGGTGCTCGGCCCTGCGCCGGGGACGTTTGCCACCGGGAACCGCGTCATCAGCGCCCCGTCGGGCGGTCGCCAGACCGAGGAGCGCTAGCCAACACCCAGGGACCGGCGCGCAGTGCGCTGGGACTGCTGAAGCAGCACCGGTGTTACGAAGGGAGGTTGATGCAGAAGAGTCAGTACAGATCAGGTGTCCGTTGTCCGCATTTCCTTCAACTTATCACACGTGAGGAGGTCAAGACATGAGGAAGTTGACTGCCGTCCTTCTGGTGGCGTTGCTCGTGATCGGCATCGCGCCGGCGTCCGCACAGGAACAGCCGTTCGCGGGGCAGACCGTGGTGGTCGTGACCCAGACAGGCCGCTCCATCGGCGGCCCCATCGAAGACTACGCGCCTGAGTGGGAAGCGATGACCGGCGGCAATGTCGAGTTGCAGCAGTTCGCGTTCGGCGAGCTGTTCGAGAAGATGATTACCGCCTTCGAGACCGGCTCCATCGACTACGATATGCTCGTGTTCCCGGCTGACTGGGCTGGCGACTTCATGGGGCCGGGGTACCTGGAGCCAATCCCGCAGGACATCCTCGACAAGGTCGACATGGATGACGTCATCTCGCTGTACCGCGACCGCATCATCGCCTGGGGCGACGCCATCTACGCGCTCCCCTATGACGGCGACGCCCACATGCTCTACTACCGCAAGGACCTGCTGAACAACGAAGAATACCAGGCCGAGTTCGAGGCCGAGTATGGGTACCCGCTCGCCGAGCCGACGACGTGGCCGCAGTACATGGATATGGCCGCGTTCTTCAACGGCAAGGAAGTGGAGACCGCTGGCGAGGTCGCGCCGATCTACGGCGTGCTGGAGGCGCAGCGCCGCAACGCCCAGAGCTACTGGGTCTTCCTCTCGCACGCTGCGGGCTACGGGAAGATTCCCGGCAACCCGTGCTTCTTCTTTAGCTGCGAGGACATGACCCCGCAGGTCAACAACCCTGGCTGGGTGCAGGCCCTTGAGGACTACGTCGCCATCTCGCAGTATGGCCCGGCGGAGATGATCAACTACGACGTGGCCGACACGCGCATCCACTACCCCGCCGGCATGTCGGTGTTCAACATCGACTGGGGCGACGTGGGCACGATCTCCATCGACGAGACCCGGTCGGTCATCAAGGGCGATGTGGGCTTTGCCCCGCTGCCGGGCGGCGACCGGTACTGGAACTACGAGACGGGCGAGTGGGTCGAGGAAGCGAACCCGGCCCCGTTCATCGCCTTCGGCGGCTGGATCATCGGCGTGGCGGCCGGCAGCGATGCCAAGGAAGCCGCGCTGGACTTTGCCGCGTACATGGCCGCGCCCGAAATGGTCAACCGGCTGGCCGTCGCGCCTGACACGGGCATCAACCCGTCGCGCTTCAGCCAGCTTGAGAACGTGCAGATGTGGGTTGACGCCGGCTTCGACCAGGAAAGCGCCGAGGACTACCTGGACGCCATCCTGAACACCATCAACCACCCGAACGCCGTGCTTGACCTGCGCATCATCGGCTCTGCCGAGTACCTGCAGACGCTGGACGTTGCGGTCAGCCGCGCCGTGGCGGGCGAGGTCAGCCCGCAGGAGGCGCTGGACGAACTCGCCACACAGTGGGACGAGATCACCGACCGCCTGGGCCGCGAAGCCCAGTTGGAGCAGTATCGCAACGCGGTGGGCTGGACCGGCATGTAGGCCACCCGCCCGGCACTTCAGGGCGCTACATCGTATGGGCGGTGTAGCGCCCTATCGTTATAATTCAGGCGGCCACACTCATGAGAGGAGGAGGCCGTGCAACAGGCAGATTACACCGGAGGCACACAGGAAGACCGCCTGATGCGGCGTGTGTTTCTCTCGCCGGCGGTCATCGTCCTGCTGCTGCTGTCCATTTTCCCCTTGCTCTGGTCGCTGGGCATGAGCTTCACCGACATCCAGCGCGGCGCGACAGTCACTGAGGCCGGCGCGGGCTTTCTGGGGCTGGACTTCAACCTCACCGCGCGCAACTACGCCCGGATGGTCGAGGATCAACGCCTGCACACCGCCGCGCTGAACACCCTGTTCTACGTGTTCGTCGGCGTCGCTGTGCAATACGTCATCGGCTTTGCGCTGGCGCTGGTCCTCCATCAGAATTTCTTCGGGCGCAACATCGTGCGCGTGATCTTCCTGATGCCGATGATGATGACGCCGGTGGCGGCGGCCTATACCGGGCGCATGATGTTCGACTCGTCGGTCTCGCCGCTGGCGCAGTTCTTGCGTACCATCTCTGGCTGGCTTAGCCTGGAGCGGCCCATTGTCGCGCCGTGGCTGACCGACGGCGATTGGGCGCGCTTCACCGTCATGCTCATCGATAGCTGGCAGTGGATTCCCTTCATGATTCTGCTGCTGCTGGCCGGGCTGCAGGCCATCCCTGACGAGCTTTACGAGGCGGCGCGCGTGGATGGGGCCACGTCGTGGCAGCTTTTCTGGCGCATCACCTTCCCGATCTTGCTGCCGCTGTCGGCCACCGCCGTCCTCATCCGGGGGCTGGAGATTTTCAAGATCATCGACATCATCGTCGTCACCACCGGCGGCGGGCCGGGGTCGGCGACCGAATCGCTCACCATGTACATTTTCAAGACGGCGTTGACGTTCGGGAATCCTCGGCTATGCGTCGGCGATTTCTTATATCCTGCTGCTCCTGGTGATTGTCTTCGCCCTGGTCTTCCTGTTTGTCGTGCGTCGCCTGTCCGCGCAAATGGGCGGGCAGGGGGGCGAATCATGACCCGGCGAAAGTGGTGGCAGACGCTGGCGCTTTACGCCATCGTGATCTTCTGGTGCTTCATCGTGCTCTTCCCGTTTTACTGGCTGCTGACGACCTCGTTCAAACAACAACTGGCGGTGAGCCGGGGGCCGAAGTACATCCCGTTCGTGGACTTCCAGCCCACCCTCGATCACTGGCGATACCTGTTCGGCGAGCAGGGCGAAACCACCATCCGGCACTTCCGCAACAGCCTGATCGCGGCGTCGGGAAGCATGGCCCTGTCGGTGGTTATCGGCTCGATGGCCGGCTACGGCCTGTCGCGGTTCCGCTATTACTGGAAGCGCCTGGGGTGGCGAAACGACAACATCGCCTTCTGGGTGATCTCGCAGCGGTTCCTGCCACCGGCCCTGTTTGTCGTGCCCTTCCTTATGCTGTATTCCGCCGTCGGGCTGGTGGACACGCACTTCGGGCTGATTATCGCCTACACGATGTTCAACATCCCCTTTGCCGTCTGGATCATGCGCGACTTCTTCAACAACCTGCCCGCCGACCTCGAAGAGAGCGCGCTGGTGGACGGCGCGACCCGCTGGCAGGCGTTCGTGCGAATCGTGCTCCCCCTGAGCGCGCCGGGTCTGGTGTCGGTGGCGATCTTCTCGTTCGTGTTCTCGTGGAACGAATATCTCTACGCCTTGATGCTGACCAACTTCAACGCCATCACCATGCCGGTGCTGATCGTCGGTCAGAACAACACGCGCGGCATCCAGTGGTGGTTCATCTCGGCGCTGACGCTGACCGCCGTGGTGCCGGTGATCCTGATCGGCCTGTTCCTTGAGCGTTACATCACCAGAGGGCTGATCGCCGGCGCGCTCAAGGGATGAGCGGACGTGGTGCGCGCCGCCGCGCTTCAGGCGGCTGACCGGCAAGGGAGCATTGTGGAAGGGAAAATCCTGGTTACGGCGCGCTCGTTCCGCAAGCTGGACGGGCCGCACAAGCAGATGTTGATCGACGCCGGGCTGGAGCTTGTCAACAGCCCGCACAACCAGCCGCTAGACGCGGCGGGCATGGCGGCGCTGGTGCCCGGCGTGGCTGGCGTCATCCTCGGCCTGGACGAGGTCAACGCGGCGGTGCTGGCGCGCGCCGACGCCCTCCGGGTAATTGCCCGCTTTGGGGTGGGCGTTGACAACGTCGATCTGGCGGCAGCGACAGCGCGCGGCGTCGTGGTGACGAACACGCCCGGCGCGAACAGCGTCGCCGTCGCCGAACTCACCATCGCGCTCATGCTGGCGCTGGCGCGACACGTGCCGCAGCACAACATGGTCGTGAAGGGCGGCGGCTGGTCGCGCATCACCGGGTACGAGCTGTCCGGCCTCACGCTGGGGTTGATCGGCATGGGGCGCATCGGGCAGGAAGTCGCGCGGCGGGCGGCGGCGTTTGAGATGCGGCTGCTATACCACGACCCGGTCCCCCCGCCGGCGGCGCTCGCGCAAAGCCTCGGCCTGTCGGCGTGCCCGCTGGACGAACTGCTGGCCGAGAGCGACATCATCAGCCTGCACCTCCCGCTGACCGACGAAACCCGCAACCTGATCGACCGGAGCGCGCTGCAACGGGTGAAGCCCTCCGCGTTCCTCGTCAATACCTCGCGCGGGGGCTGGTGGACGAGATGGCGCTGTACGAAGCACTCGCGGGCGGCGCGCTGGCCGGCGCGGCTTTCGATGCGTTCGCGCACGAGCCGCCCGCCGGCAGCCCGCTCCTGACGCTGGACAACTTCATCGCGACGCCGCACGTTGGCATGACGACGTACCAGACGACGCGGCGCATTGGCGTCATGGCCGCAGAGAGCGTGCTTGCCGTGTTGCGCGGCGAGCGGCCGGCACACGTCGTCAACCCGCAGGTCTACGCGTAGGAGGCCGGCTGGCCCGCTGCTGTGGCGCACCCGCACGCGCCGGGCTGCCCCACGCCCGCTACCGTGATCGACAAAGACGCGGTAAGATAGACCCGTCTATCTGACATCTTCAATCGTCATAACGAAGTTGTGTTGTTAGGGTGGAGACATGGTTGCCGAAGACATCGCCGAAAATGTCGCTGAAAGCATGACCGAGACGCACACCATCGCGGGTGTGCGGTTCCAGAAGTGTGGCAAACTCTACCATTTCGATTGCAGCGCCTTCCCCACGCTGCGCAAGAGCGACTGGGTGGTCGTGGAGACCAGCCGGGGCCGCCAGTTGGGCGAGGTGATGGGCTTCCCGAAGAACGACGCCGGGCGCGATCTCAAGCCCATCGTGCGCATCGCCACGCCGCAGGATCTGGTGATGCAGCAGATGTGGAAGAGCAAGGAGATGGAGACGCTCGTCACGTGCAGTGAGAAGGCCAAGGAGCTTGGCGGCTTCGACGGCGTGCGGTGGATCAAGGCCGAGTACAACTTTGACGGGTCGATGCTCGTCATCCTCTACAGCGCCGAGGACAAGATCGATACCATCAAGGTGCGCAATGCGCTGCGCCGGACGTACAAGACGCGGGTCGAGATGCGCCAGATCGGGCCGCGCGACGTGGCGAAGGAGTTGGAAGGCTTCGGCGCGTGCGGCGAGTTGCGCTGTTGCAGCACCTTCCTCACCGACTTCAGCCCCATCTCGATCAAGATGGCGAAGGCGCAGGGCATCTCGCTCAACCCCTCGGAGATCACGGGGATGTGTGGCCGGCTGCGCTGTTGCCTGCTCTATGAGTACCAGGCCTACGTCGAAGCGCGCAAGGTGCTCCCCAAGCGCAACAAGCGCGTGGGGACGCCGCACGGCGAGGGCAAGGTGATCGACGTGCTCCCCTTGCAGGACGCCGTCGTCGTGCTGATCGACGACACGCGCCACGTGGTGCAGCGCGAGGACCTGATCCCGATGGAGGAGTACGAAGCGCTCAAGAACGGCGGCTGCAACGGCGAGAACTGCACGTGCGGCAAGCGCGGCGGAGAGGCATAACGCGCGGGGGCAGCGCCCGCGTCAGGGGAACGCGCCATGACGGTTGACTATCGCGCCGAGGCGGAAGCGCTGCGCGATGTGATGATCGCGCGCCGCCGCGACTTTCACCAGCACCCAGAGCTACCCTTTGAAGAAGTGCGCACCGCCGGCATCGTGGCGGACGCGCTCCACGGCCTCGGCCTGGAGGTGCGCACCGGCGTGGGGCGCACTGGCGTGATGGGCCTGCTGGAGGGCGCGCGCGACGGGCCGACTGTTCTGGTCCGCGCCGACATGGACGCGCTGCCGGTCAACGAGGAGAACGACGCCCCCTACGCCTCGCGCACGCCGGGCAAGATGCACGCCTGCGGGCACGATGGGCATACCGCCGTTGCGCTCGCCGTCGCGCAGATGCTGGCCGCGCACCGCGACCGCATGGCCGGGCGGGTGCAGTTCGTCTTCCAGCCGGCGGAGGAGATCGCCGGCGGGGCGAAGGCGATGATCGCAGACGGCGCGCTCGACCTGAACCCGGCGGCGAGCTTTGCCGTCCACTTCTGGAGTCCGGTCGAGACCGGGAGGGTCGCCATCGGCGAGGGGCCGATCATGGCCGCCGCCGACAAGTTCGTGGCGCGCGTGCGTGGCTCCGGCGGGCACGGCGCGCTCCCCCACGAGACCCGCGACCCTGTCGTCGCGGCGGCGCAGATCGTCGTCGCGCTGCAATCCATCGTGAGCCGCAACGTCGCGCCCACCGACGCCGCCGTGTTGAGCGTGGGCCACGTCCGCGCCGGCGAGGGCTTCAACGTCATCCCCGCCGAGGCCGAACTCTCCGGTACGCTGCGCACCTTCCGCCCGGAGGTCCGCGACCTCCTCATCGAGCGCATGGAGGCCATCGTCACCGGGGTGGCGGCGGCGCTGGGCTGCGAGGCGACGCTGGAAGTCTTGCAGTTGACGCCGCAGGTCTGCAACGACCCCGACGTCACGGCGCAGGCGCGGGAGGCCGTGGCGGCGGCGTTGGGCGCGGACGCGCTCGGCGACTGCGTGCGGTCGATGGTGGCGGAGGACATGAGCTACTTCATGGCGCGCGTGCCGGGGTGCTTTATGTTCGTCGGGAGCGGCAACCCCCGCGAAAGGCACGCACTACCCGCACCACCATCCCCGGTTCGACCTGGACGAGGATGCGCTGCCCATCGCGGCGGTGGCGCTGGCTTCGGCGGTGGGGCGTTACGTGCTGCCATGACGGGCGGGCGGCCTCCCTGCGCCGGCGTCGCCCGGCGCAACGGGGCGAACCAACAACTCAGGAGGACATAGTGCCGGCGATTATCCTGGTGGGCGCGCAGTGGGGCGACGAGGGCAAAGGCCGCGTCGCCGACTGGCTTGCGGGCCGTGTCGGGCTTGTCGCCCGCTGGGGCGGCGGCGACAACGCCGGCCACACCGTGATGCTGGGCGCGCGTTCGTTCAAGCTGCACCTGATCCCCAGCGGCATCGTGCGGCCCGGCGTGCGCAACCTGATGGGCGGCGGCATGGTGGTCAACGTGCTGCGCCTGCTGGAGGAAATCGACGGGCTGGCGGCGGTGGGCGTGGACGTGTCGCCGGGCCGCCTCGCGCTCGCGGAGACGGCGCACATCGTCACACCCGCGCATCTCGCGCTCGACGGCGCGCGCGAACACGGGCTGGCGCAGGACGGCCAGCAGATCGGCACGACGAAGCGCGGCATCGGCCCGGCCTACACCGGCAAGGCGCGGCGCAGCGGCCTCCGCGCGGGGGAGATGCGCGCCCCGGAAGCGTTCGGCGACGCGGTGAAACGGGCGGTGGCGCAGGACAACCACACGCTCACCGCGATCTACGGCGCGCCGCCGGTGGATGCGGACCAGGCTGCGGCGGCCTACACCGAGGCCGCGCGCCGGCTCAAGCCGTACCTGGTCGATGCCGTGCGCTGCATCGATGAAGCGTTCGCGGCGGGCGAGATGGTGCTGTGCGAGGGCGCGCAGGGCACGCTGCTCGACCTGGATCACGGCCACTACCCCTATGTGACCAGCAGCACCACGACCGCAGGCGGCGCGCTGACCGGCCTGGGCTTCGGGCCGCGCCACGTGAGCCACGTCGTCGGCGTGGCGAAGGCGTTCAGCACGCGCGTCGGCGAGGGGCCGTTCCCCACCGAACTCAGCGGCCCGCTGGCCGACCGGCTCCGGGGCACCGGCGAGAACCCCTGGGACGAGTACGGCACGACGACGGGCCGCCCGCGCCGCTGCGGCTGGCTCGACGCGCCGGTGCTCCAGTATGCCGCGCGCGTGAACGGACTGACCGACCTGGCGCTGACCAAGCTCGACGTGCTCAGCGGGCTGGACGCGGTCAAGATCGCCGCCGGCTACACCTTCGACGGCGCCCCGGTCCGCGACCTGCCCACCGACGCGGCGGTGCTGGCGCGCTGCGCGCCGGTGTACGAGACGCTGCCGGGCTGGAGCGCGGACATCGGCGACGTGCGCATCTTCGAGGATCTGCCCCGCGCCGCGCAGGACTACGTGCGCCGCGTCGAGGAACTGGCGGGCGTGCCGGTGTGGATGATCGGCGTCGGGCCGGAGCGCGATCAGGTGATCATCCGCTATCCCCTGCTTGAACGCCGCACCGTGGCGCGCGATTGGCCGGCTGTGGGCTGGACATGGGCGAAGCCGACTTCGCATACGACGCCAGCGCGCCGTTGGAACCGCTGCCCCGGCGGATCGTCTCCCTCGCGCCGGGCCTCACGCTCTCCCTGTTTGAACTGAACCTGGGCAGCCGGCTGGTCGCGGTCACCGACCGCTGCACCGAGCCGCCCGCCGGCGTCGCGCGCCTGCCGCGCGTGGGCGACCCGCACGCGCCCGACCGGGCGCGCATCGTTGACCTGCGCCCCGACCTCGTGCTGGCGCGCGCGGACGACAACCGGGTCGAGGATGTGCGCGCGCTGAAGGATGCGGGGCTGGCGGTCTGGTACGCGCGCGTGCGCACAGCGCGGGATGCGGTAAGCCTGCTTTGGGATATAATGAAGGCCCTTGACGAGGCGTCGATGGTGCCGCGGGTGCGGCTGATCGACCGGACGCTCGACTACGTTGAGGGTGCGGCCCGCAACGTCAAAGCCAGCGCTGTGTTTGCTTCGGTCGGCCCGGATCCCTGGCGCACGTTTAACAAAGAAACCTACGCGCACGACCTGTTGCGCGTGTGCGGCGGGCGGAACGTGTTCGCCGACCGGGAGGCGCGCTTCTTCTCTGTAACCCAGGCGGAGGTCGAGGCGGCGCAGCCTGGCGTGGTGTTGCTCCCTGGCGACGCAACGCCGGATGCTGTCGCGACGATCCAGGCGCTCGACATCCCGGCGGCGCGCAGCGGGCGCGTCCACTGCGTTGCGGGCAACCTGCTCACCTGGCCCGGTACGCGCCTCGCGCAGGCGATGGACGTGCTGCCGCCGCTGCTGATGCCGGGCGCGACCACAGGCAACCGCGCGCTGGCCGCCGGACAGCCGGAAAGGGGGTAAGGATCGACAATCGCGCGCACGGAAGCTATAATAAAGAATAAAGTTAAAAGTCACTGTAAAATTCTGTCCATTGACACCGAGGAGCCTGAGTCAATGAGTGCAAACGAAAGTCTTTCCGTCCGAATCGCGGGCGAGTCGGGCGAGGGTATCGTCACCGTCGGCGAGATCATCGCGCGGGTCGCCGGGGCCAGCGGGCACTGGGTTTATACCTTCCGCACCTTCCCCGCCGAGATTCTGGGCGGCCATGTGGTTTTTCAGGTGCGGATCGGCTCCGAGAAGGTCCACTCCATCGGCGACGAGTTGGATATTGTGGTTGCCCTCAACCAGGAAGCATCCGACAAGCACTTCGACCTTATCCGCGACGGCGGCGCCATGATCTACGACTCGGACGCGGTGCGCGACAGCGACCTGCCCCGCGACCGGGTGCGCCTCGTCGGGGGTGCCGATGAACCAGCTCGCCAAGGAAATCGGCGTGGGCGCAAAGGCGGGCAAAAACCTGATTATGATCGGTGCGGCGGCGCAGGTCTTCGGGCTGAGTCACGAGGTCGCCAGACAGGTGGTGATCAAACGCCTGGGCAAGCGCAAAGACCTGCTTGAGGCGAACCTGCTCGGCCTCCAGACCGGCTACGAGTGGACCGAGAAGAACATCGGCCACGCGCTGGACGACCTGCATCTGGGCGTGCGCGAGCGCCACGACGAGTGGCTGATCGTGACCGGCAACCAGGCGCTCGCGATGGGCGCGCTGGCGGCGGGGCTGAAGTTCTTCGCCGGCTACCCCATCACCCCGGCGAGCGACATCATGGAGTTCCTCGCCGCCGAGCTGCCGAAGTTCGGCGGTACGATGGTCCAGGCCGAGGACGAAATGGCGGCGCTGGCGATGTGCATGGGCGCTTCGTACTCCGGGCAGCGCGCGATGACGGCGACCTCCGGCCCCGGCATGGCCCTGATGCTTGAGCTGATGGGCCACGCCTCAATGACGGAAGTCCCGGTCGTTGTCGCGAACGTGCAGCGCGCCGGCCCAAGCACCGGCATGCCGACCAAGACCGCGCAGGCCGACCTGTGGATGGCGGTCTACGGCGGCAACGACGAACCGCCGCGCATCGTGATCGCGCCAAGCACCGTGCGCGACTGCTTCGTCCAGACGGTGAACGCGATCAACATGGCCGAGCGTTACCAGATACCGGTCGTCATTCTCAGCGACCAGGCGCTTTCCTCGCGCGTCGAAACCATCGAGCCGTGGGACCTGGACAACATCCCGCGCCTGGAGCGCGTCGTCGCCGGCCCGCACGAGGGCAAGGGCGATTACCTGCGCTACCGGATCACCGAAGACGGCATCTCGCCGATGGCGCTCCCCGGCACGCCGGGGACGTACTACACCGCCGAGGGCCTGGAACACCTGGAGAGCGGCGCGCCGAACTACGAGCCGGCGCAGCACCGGGTGATGATGGACAAGCGCTGGCGCAAGCTGGAGACCGCGTACCAGGAGTACCGCACATGGCCCGACATGTGGGACCGCTTCGGCGCGGACGACCCGGACGTCGGCGTGATCTGCTGGGGCGCGACGGAGGGCGCGGTGCGCGAGGCAGTGATGCGCCAGAACATGCGCGGACGCCGCGTCGCCGCGTTCGTCCCGAAGGTGCTCAACCCGCTCCCCCGCGAGGAGCTGCTCGACTTCGCGGAGGCGTGCAAGGCGGTGATGGTGCCGGAGTTGAACGCGCGGGCGCAGCTTGCCAAGCTGCTGCTGAGCGAACTGCGCATCGAGAGTGAGACGTTGAACAAGTACGAAGGGCTGCCGTTCACGCCGGGCGAGATCGAGGCGAAGCTCGATGAAATCTACCGGGCGCTGGATCTCGAACCGGCGGGCGAGGCGCTTGAGGTGATGGCGAAGTAGGGACGCGCAGCGCAATGTTGAATGCTAAGGAGACACCGATGGTGAGTACTCAGGTGGCAGAACCAAAAACCGAAAAGCGGCGACCGAATGACTACAAGAGCAACGTCAAGCCGATCTGGTGCCCCGGCTGCGGCGACTATGCGGTCCTGGCGTCTTTCGTGCGCGCGCTGGCCGACATGAACCTCCCGCCGGAGCAGGTCGCGATTGCTTCGGGCATCGGGTGCAGCGGGCGCTTCCCGGCGTTTGCCAGGGTGTACGGCTATCACGGCGTGCACGGGCGGCCTGTGCCCCTGGCGACCGGCATCAAGCTCGGCAACCCGGAGTTGACCGTCTTCGCCTTCGGCGGCGACGGCGACGCCTTCTCGATTGGCGCGGGGCACCTGCCGCACGCGGCCATCCGCAACGTGGACATTACCTACGTGGTGCTGGACAACGAAATCTACGGCCTCACCAAAGGCCAGCCCAGCCCCACCACGCCGACCGGCCACCGCACCAAGGCCTCACCTTACGGCAAGGTGGGCCGGCAGGCCAACCCGCTGATGATGATGCTCTCCTACGGAGCCTCGTTCGTGGCGCGCGGCAACTCGTCTGACCCGCGCACGCTCACGGACCTGATCATCCAGGCGGTGCGGCACCCCGGCTTCGCGTTCCTGCAGGTGTACAGCCCGTGCGTCACCTTCTTCGATACCTACCCGATGGTCAAGGAGAAGCAGACGCCCATCCCCGACACGCACGATCCGAAGGACCTGTACAGCGCCATGCGCCTCGCGTCGGACCCCGATCACCTCTACATGGGCGTGTTCTACCAGGACGACGCGGATGACAACTACCTCAGCGAGATGGTCAAGGTGAGCGCGAAGGCCGGCCAAAACGGTTACGGGATCGCCGACCTTGTGGGCCGCTATCAGGTTGACTGACGGCGGCGGCTAAACTGAAGTGGGTGAGGCGGGTCAGAAGTGGCCCGCCTCTGTTTTCTATCGACCACATGGAGGAGATCGATGGGCGACGGGGAGAAACCGGTGGTCGGCGCTGTCATCTGGGCGGACCTGACCGTCAAAGACGTGGATGGCGTGCGGGACTTCTACAGCCAGGTGGCGGGCTGGCGGGCGTCGCCGGTGGACGTGGGCGGCTACGAGGATTTCAACATGCTCCCGCCCGGCAGCGACACGCCGGCGGCGGGCGTCTGCCAGGCGCGGGGCGTCAACGCGGATCTGCCGGCCCAGTGGTTGATCTATATCGTGGTCGCCGACCTGGATGTGAGCATGGCGCGCTGCGTTGAACTGGGTGGGAAGGTTATCGCCGGGCCGAGGAGCACAGGCCCAGGGACGCGCTACTGCGTGATCCAGGACCCGGCAGGCGCGGTGTGCGCGCTCTACCAGGCGGGCGAGGGGCCGTAGACGCGCCCTAGCGCCCGGCCATCGCCTGGAGCGCGGCGTCGTAGGTCTCCGGCGCGGCCGGCAGGTAGCCCGCCGCGTCGATGCGCGCCTGCCCGTCGGCGCTGAGGTAGTAGCGCACGAACTGCGCCACCGCCGGCCGTTGCAGCGACGCCACGTTCACGTAGAGGTAGAGCGGGCGCGCCAGCGCCCCATATTGCCCGCGCCATACGCGCTCCGCGGTGGGCGCGGCGCACCCCGCCCCCGTGTCGATGCTCACGAGCTGCGCCGCCGGCGCGCCGGCCTCCGCCACAGGGAAGCGCCCGTAATTGAGGAAGCCAACCGCGCCGGGCGTCTCCGCCACCATGAACGCCGGGTCGTCGCCGCCGGGCGCCACGTCGCTGCGAAGCGCGACGCCAAGCGCCTCGGCGAAGAAGCGCACCTGCGCCGGTTCCAGATCGGCGGCGATGGGCACGATGGCGCGCTCCGGGAACCACGACCGCACCGCCGACCAGTCTGCCGCGCCCGGCTCCCCCAGACGGCGCGGAGTTCATCCAGTGTCAGGCACGAGAGGAACGTATCCGACGGGTTGGCGATCACCGCCAGCACGTCGTAGCCGATCACGACTTCGAGCCATCCGACGCCATTGGCGGCGCAGGCCTCTGCTTCACCCGCCGCCATCGCGCGCGCCGCGTGCGTCAGGTCGATCTCGTCCCCGCACAGGCGGGCGAAGCCGGCGCTGGGGCCGGCCGCGTTGACCTCAACCGCAACGCTCCCCGCAGCGTCGGCTGGCTGTGCGTTTTGAAACCCGTCGGCGACGGCCCGCGTAATCGCCGCGACCTGCGCCGAGCCGTCTGCGAGGACGGTGTCTGCCAGCGGCGGCGTGGCTCCGCCAGGCGGGTTGGCGACGGTTGCCGCATCAGGCGCGGTGGGCGCGGGCCGGTAGCAGCCGGCCGCAGCGAGGAGGACGATGCCGCCGAGTGCGAGCGCGATCAGGCGTGTTTTCATCGCGTTGCCTGCTCCTCCGTGCGCACGCACGTGCGCCGCTACAGGTGCAGCCGGCGGCGGCCACGCCACGCCACCAGCGCGGCCATGCCGCCCAACAGCCCCGCGCCAAACCCGGCGAGCCAGGGCCGGAGCCGCTTCGGGGTGACAGCCGGGCGGTGGATGACGCGGAAGCGCTTCTCTGGCGCGAGATCGTCGCGCACCACGCGCTGCAGGTCGGCAGCCGTCACGGCGGCGACGCCGGCGAAATAGTTCGGCAGCGGATCGGTGTCGTCATCCCTCGCCATGAGCGCGTCATCGCGGAGCCACCAACCCATATCGAGGTTGCTTTCCAGCTCGAGCATGGCCTGGCCGCGCAGCGCGGCCTTTCGCCTGTGCGATCTCCTCCGCCGTAAGCTCCCCAGTCGCGGCGCGCTGAAGGTGCTTCTCGATCACCTTTTGGATCTCGCCGAACCGGTCGCTGTCAGCGGCGGTGTAGATCGCCATGAAGCCGGCCTCGCGGTAGAGCCTCACGCCGGCGTTGATGCCGTACACCAGCCCGCGCTGATGGCGGATTTCCTCGGTAAGCGCGTTGTCGAGGATTTCGCTCAGCACGGCCCAGGCGTACCGGTCGGGGGTGGTTGCTGCCGCCAAGCACGCCGCCGATGAGCATCTGTCCCCGGTCGTTGATGCTCGGCCCGTGCAGCCGCACGTCAAACGGGCGCGCGTCGATCTCAAGCGGTTGGGTTTCGGACAGGGCGGCGCTCGCGGCGAAGCCGCCCAGGTGTCGCTCCACCGCCGCCCTGAACGGTGCCACTTCCAGGTCGCCAACCGCGATGAGCGTCATGTTGTTGGGCACGTAGTGCGCGCGGTAGAACGCGACGACCGTCGGGTAATCGACCTTGCGCAGCGATCCGTCGGTGCCGATGACGGGCATCAGCAACGCCGAGTCGGGGAACAGCCGCCGCCGCACCGCCCAGAACACGTCGTAGCCCAGGTTCTTGCGCTCCAGCCACTCGAAGAGCTTGCCGAGCCGCCCGAACTCGCCGCCCTTCTCCTGCAGGATGACGCCGCGCTCCTTCTCGTACTTCTCCTCCACGAGCGTGGGCCGGAACAGCACCTCCGCGAGCCACTCCAGGCCCAGTTCCAGGTCGTCCGCCTTGAGGTGCAGGTAGTACACCGTGTCCTCGTAGCTCGTGCGCGCGTTGACGTACCCGCCGACGCGCCGGATGGTGTCCAGGACGGCCTGCTCTTCGGGCCATTTCGCGGTGCCGGTGAACACCAGGTGCTCGACGAAGTGCGCGACGCCGTTGTTCTGCCGTGTCTCGTGCCGCAGACCGACCGGCACCTGCATCAACAGCGCCAGCGTGCCAGAGCGCGGGCGCTCGTGCGCCCACACGCGCAGGCCGTTCTCCAGCCTGAAGCGCCATACGTCGGTGGTGTTGCGTTCGCGTTGGGTGAGGTCTGGCGTGGGCGCGGGCGGGTCAGGAGCGGGTTTCGGGTCCATCTTCACTTCACAGCAACGACTGGATCTCGGAGAGAGCCGTCTTCATCTCCTGCAGTTTCGCCTCGGCCTGTTGGCAGAGCTTGCGCTCCTTCCGTCCCTGGCCCTGGCCGAGCTTGATCGTTTCCCGGCACGCCGCTGCCGTCTCGAAGCACAGGTCGGCGACCGCCTGCCAGTCGGGCGGGCGGTGCAGCGCCGGCTCCAGCACTTTGGCGACCGCCGCGAACTCAGGCGGCGTGTACCCCCTGGGCACGCGCGCCTCCGCGATGACGGAAACGCGATCGCCCAGGTGCTCCAGCGCGCTCGCCAAATCGAGCCAGTGCCGGGCCTCGCCGGCCCCGGTGTAAAGCACCTCGCGGTACAACGTGACACTTTCCGCGATGGCCTTCTCGACCTCGGCCTTCCGCGTGCCGAGCGGGGCCGTGCCGGTTGATTTCACGCGGCGCAGGGCGTTCTCGGCGTCGCGGAGCTTGTGTTTCTGGTCGCGCGTGAGCGTAGCGTTGGGGTTGGCCTTGGGAAATGTCGGCCTCGCCAGCTCGCGTTCGGCCTTCTCGTAAGCCGCTTCGTCGTCGTCCGCCCCGGCTTCGGCCTCCGTGTCGGTGCGGCGCGCGCGCGCCGCCTGCGGCGGGGAGAGGGGCCGGACCATCGGCGGCGGCTCCGCTGACGCTTCCCGCTGCGCCGGGGTCGGTTCGGCTGCGCCGACGGCCTCCGCCGCGTTGATGGTCGCCACCAGGTCGGCCCAGGCATCCTCGTCTTGCTGCGCCGGCGGGGTGACGCCGGCAGGGACCGCAGGGCCGGCGTCGACCGGCGCGCCGGTCCCGGCAATGGGCCGGGTGTCGGCCCACGGGAGCGGTTCGGGCTGGGTCGGCGGCGCGGGGTCAACCTCCGCCGCAGTGCTCGCCGGCGCCGCAGCGGCAGGCTGCGCCTCTGGCGCGGGTTGCGCGGCGGGCGCTTCCTCTGCCGGTTCCTCAAGCGTCTCAGCGTCCATCGGGAAGCGCTGCTGGAAGCGGGTCAGCGCCTTCTGCGCCCAGTAGCCGCCCTCGTCGAGGGTGAGCGCGATGCCCAGCGCGCGCCGCGCCTCGCCGGGCGTGAACGCCGCCTGCGCCAGCAAGTACCAGGCGTCTGCGTTGTGCGGGTTGGTCTGCATCACCACGCGGATGATCTGCCGCGCGCCCAGCTTGAAACCGACCCGCAGTTTCTCGTAGGCCTGCTGCAATTGCGCCTGGATGATGTCGTCCGTTGTCGACAAGCGGCCCTCCTTGAGAAGTCTCCCACTATGATAAGCAAATCGCCCCCTTCGACAAGCGGCTCCTGGAAACCGGACCAGGGCATTCCGGTTCTCGTGAAGCGATAGGGGCAACCAGATCGTGGCAACGCGCCAACGCTTCACGGGGGAGACTACTGAATCAGCGCTATCCGCGTTATCTGTGGTTCGATTTGTCGCCGCCCAACCT
The DNA here is from genome assembly GCA_027494055.1 of Anaerolineae bacterium. Taxonomy (GTDB): domain Bacteria; phylum Chloroflexota; class Anaerolineae; order Aggregatilineales; family JAFGMM01; genus JAOSJO01. Next base: position 760,224 of record JAOSJO010000001.1, read on the forward strand.
GCTGCCGGGCAGTGCGGGGAAACGGGGGACGGGGGCCGGCCCGGCTACTGGAGAGCGCCGCTCAGCTTCAGCAGGCGCAGCCCTTCGAGGCGAAGCGCGCGCGGATACAGCGCCTTGTAGACGTTGCAGTAGGGCGACTTCACGTCATAGCGGCCTGTGGCGCGGTACGTCAACACCGGGCAGCCGCCGCCACACCAGTACTTCCACGCGCAGTCGCGGCAGCCTTCTTTCTCATCGACGCTGACGTTCTGGACGCCCGTGCGGTCGATCTGGACCAGCCGCAGCGGGTCATCCGCGGCGATGTCCGTGATGGGGCGCTCGACCTCCATCTGGCACTTGGCGATGTGGCCGGTGTGCGTGACAACGAGGTACGAATCGCCCACGCTGCACGGCTTGTCGTGCGCCTGGTCGAGCCGCGCCCGGTCGATCAGCGACCCCAGGAGGCTGCGCGCGGGCAGCCGGGCCTCGATGATGTCGAACGTCTCGTGCAGCGCCGCGATGAGGCGCGCCTGCTCGGCGCGCAGGCCCTGGAACGGGGTCGCGCAGTCGTTGTCGCGGAAGAAGTTGAGGTTGAACGGCAAATCCCGGTCGAGCAGGTAACTGACGACCTGGGGCAGCCCGTCGATGTTGCGGTCCGATACGGTGACGCTCACGAACGGCCTCACGCCCTGGCGGTCCAGCCGGTCCAGCGCGCGGTCTACCCAGGCGAACGAGCCTGTGCCGTTCGCAAACGGGCGCTGGCTGTCGTGCACCGCGCCGACGCCGTCGAGCGAGATCATCACCTGAATGCCGCGCGCCTTCAACGCCCGGATGGACCGCTCGCCCAGGGCGACGCCGTTGCTCAGGATGACGGCCTCCAGCCCGATGCCTGCCTCTGCGGCCCGGTCGCGCGCGTATTCGTGCAGGTCGATCACCAGCTTCAGGTTCAGCGTCGGCTCGCCGCCGGCGAACTTGAGCCGGACCCGCTGCATGTTGCCCTTGCGCGCCGAGCGGAAGATCGCGTCTATCGCCGCGCGCCCGGTGGCCCGCGCTCATACGCGCGCTCGTCTTGTTGATGTAACAGTAGCTGCAACGCAGGTTGCATTCGTTGGTCACGTGCAGCCACACACTGAGCGCCTGCGACGCGCGCACACGCGGCTGCACGGTCGCGTCAGGCTGCTCCAGGAGGCCGGCTTCGGCCATGACGCGGGCCGCCCGGCGCGCGTCGCCGTCGCCGGCGGCGTCAAGGGTGCGCGGCGCGCGGAAACGCTCCCAGATTTGGCGCGCGGGTGGGTTGAGGACCGCGACGCCGCCCTCGCGCTGCGCGTTGAACATCAGTGTGTGGTCGCCGGGGAGCGGCTGCATGTGCAGCCGGGCGTGCTGCAAAGGCGCGCGCCGCGACACCGGCGGCGCGGACAGCGCAAAGCCGTTTTCCGGGCAGGCGCAATCGCACTGGCTTTGACCGGCGCTGGCGTCTTCCTGGTGGAAGTGGTGGGAGAGCAGGACGAGCGGCTTATGATCGTTCATTTGCGTTCTCTTTGGATAAGCAACGGTCTTGCCGCAGCACGAGATCAGAGGTTGCGCGTGAGCATCTGCAGGCTGCACCACTCGATCAGGTCCGGATGCACCTGCGCGAGGGTGAGCGCTTCGCCGCCCCGCTGTTTGACCCTGGCGGTCTGCCACTTGTCGATGAAGGCTTCGCACCACGCGCGCGCGGTCGGCTTGTCGTCGATGCTCTCGATGCGCTCAATCAGGTGGTTATAGTGCATCAGGTAGCGCGTCGTGCCGTAGCCGGGGTCCGACGCCAGGCCGGCGAAGCCCTCCAGGTAGGCCGCCAGCGCCTTATCCCGGTCGCCCGTTGCGAAGAGATACGCGCCCTGTTCGATCTGAAGCAGGTTCTCGAAAACCGCGAACTGAAAGAGGCGCGCTTCGTCCGCGCGGTGTTTATCAAGCGCGCCGGACAGGCGGTCGATATAGCCATTGTGCACCGTGGTCGGGTGTTCGCCGGCAATCGTGACCAGGTCGTTGGCGAGGAAGGCGATCTCGGTCAGGTTCTCGAACTCCTCCAGCACGTCGTTCGTGCGCGTGGCGAAGCGAAGCCCCTCTTCAAACTCCTGGCGCGCATGGTCGAGCGCGCGTCTGGCCTCGTCAACGCGCCCGGCCCGGTAGAGCCACACCGCCCGGTCGTGCAGGTAGCGCCCCTTGCGACGGTGCGCCGTGTCTCGCTCGTCGATGATGTAGTAGCGCCGGCACAGGTACAGGCTGTCTTCCAGGTCGCTCTCCGCCAGCTTCCACTCGGCCTCGCTGCCCGCCGGATCGTGCAGGGTGAGCTTCTCCAGCGCAATGCGCCGGTGCGCCTCCGCGCGGGAGAAGAGCGCCTTTGCCTGCCACTTGAAGTCCTCCTGCGCCGCGAATATCTTCAGCGCTTCGGTGTAGCAGTAGACCGCCGTGTCCAGCTTGCTCTCGTAGCGCGAGATTTCGCCGAGCGTGCTGTATGACATGCCCACGAAGAGCGCGGCGTCCCGCTCCTCCAGTTGGAACCGGTTCTCCTCCTTGAGCAGCGCCGGCTTCGCTTCCGGGCTGGCGGCTTCGATGCGCGCCCGCAACTCCTGCAGCCGCCGCTGGACGTCGCGCAGCGCCCCGTGCCTGATCTTCAACGCCTCGTTGATGCCGATCTCGGCCCTGCGGTATTCGCCCAGGTAGGTGTACACAAAGTACAGGTCGTTGAGAATGATGCCCTGCCGCTTCGTGCTCCCGCCGTGCTGCCTGACGCTCTCCTTCGCCCTTTCGTACCACTTCACCGCATTGTGGATGTCCTGCATCATCTTGTAGGTGAAGCCAATCTCGTACTGCGCGGCGGGGATGGCCCGCGGGTGGCGCGCCTGGCTGCGCTCCAGCGCCGGCCACAGATATTCCTCCAGCGACCGCTTCGGCGAGCGCTGCCACGTGACGTTGTGCAGCGCGAGATGCGCGTGAATCCATTTCTCGTCGTCGCCAAGCGTTTCCGCCGCCTTCAGCGCCTGCTGATAGTAGTTGGAGGCGTCCGTCAGCCGCTGGAGGTTCGCCTCGATCTGCCCCAGGCGCGTGTAGATTTCGTACTGATCCTGAGGCCCAAACCTGTCGATGAACGGCTCGATCTCGCCGGCCAGCAGCTTGTTCAGGTCTTCGTTGAGGCGCTCGGCGAGGTCGAAGAAGCGCTGCTTGCCGGCCTCCGGGTCGTGTTCGAGCGTGTAGTGCAGTTGTTCGGCCAGGAGCGCGTTGAGTTCGGCTTCCAGCTTCTGGGCGGCCCCCACGTCGCCGCGCGCCACCGCCTCCGCCCTCCGCGCCTCGGTTTCCACGGTGAGCGTGTCGTACAGTTGCAGGGCCATCTGCTTGAACGCCGGCAGGTTCTTACTGAGCGAGCCGCCCCAGGGCCAAAGGTACTCGTATTGTGGCCACAGGTGCTTGAGCACCAGCCGCGTCAGCTCGTCGTGAAGCTGGATGTCGCCCGTATCCCGGACCTTGACGAAGAAGCACTCCTCCAGTTTCTTCAGAATTCTCTTCTGTTCTTCCTTGTCCGGCGGCGGCCCATCCTCCGGTTTGATGTATCCCTGGTCGATAACATGTTGGAGAAGGTCGCGGTTGAAGCGGCGGTTAAGGTAGGCCATACACAGGATGGTCTGGTACACCGGGACACTCACGTCCTTGCCGTCCACGGCGAGCCGGCCCTCCTCGCCAAACTGGCGCACGCGCGCCATGAGCTGCGCGTCAAACTCGTCTGGGGATATGTTGGTGAACGCCTCGCGGTTCAGCAGGCCCATATCGGCCCACGTGATGGCAAGCTCCAGCTTCAGCGGGTGGCCGTTGGTGGTCTTCACCAGTTGTTCGACAAAGCGGTGGAACGTCTCGTCGAGTTTGTCGTGCGTCTGGCGCACGTAGAGCGACATCGTTTCCTTGGTCGTGAAGCCGGCCAACTCGACCAGCTCAATGTGACCGTCCACCTCCAGGGTTTCGCGCGGCTGCCGATGAGGCAGATCAGGCCGGGCGTCTGCAGGCTGTGCGGGTTCTCCTGCAGGATCCACCTGCCGGTCACGTAGGGGTTGAGGTACTCGAAGGTGTCAAACGCGAGGACGACGCACTGGTTCGCGCACAGGTCCGCCAGGCAGGTGCGGAAGACCTCAGACGTGTCGCCCCTCGGTTGCAGGAAAGCCGCGAAGTGCGCCGGGCCAAGCCGCTCGACAAGCGCGCGCTGGATGCCGTCGATGTGGCGGTAGGCGGTGGAGTAGGCGTCGATCAGGCCGCCCACCTGCACGCCCTGTCGCTCCTTGGCGCGCGCCAGCATCTGCTGGATGAGCATGGTCTTCCCGATGCCCCCGCCCCCTGGACGAAGAGGACGCGCTTGTCACCCCTGGGGTTGTCGAGCATTGCCTCGAAGCGCTGGAGTTCGCGTTCTCGCCCGACAAAGCGACCCAGCTTATCCGGCTCGGTAGACATGGCTTCGCCCTTTCTGAGCAGACACGTGCATGGCGGACAGCCAGTTTCAGTTGAGGCGATGCGCCGGCGCGGCGTCAGCGACTACTGCATCGCCTCAATCAGTGCGCGGAGCGTTGCGTTCGAGGGATCGTCGGTGAGGCGACCCAGTTGCTCGTCGTGCGCAAGCTCTTCTTTCAGCCACTCAAGCGCGCTGCGGAGCGCCTGCTGGTCCGTGATCCATACGGGATACTGACTGAGGCGCGCCTTAAAGGTCTCCTCAATCGCGATTTGCTCCCCGACCCGGTTCAGGCAGGCCTCGTGGTAGAGTTCCTCGATGACGAAGAGACCCCGGTTGTCAACCGGCTTGTCCAGCCAGGTCTGGTAGACTTCCAGCGCGGTCCGGTTCACGGCGCGGTACATGTCGGGTTCGCAGACGAGGAAGTAGTTGTGGATGATGTGGCGCAGCGAGGGGTCGAGCGCGAACCCCTTGCCCCACACCAGCAACTGCGTCCGCTTGAGTTGTAACAGCAGGTCGCCGAAGTCTTCCTGGCTCCACCCCTTGAACAACTCCCCGCCGTGCGCCTCCAGCACCGCGCGCAGCATGGTCGTGTCGAACAGGCGCACCATTGCCAGAAGCTCGCACGCGATCTGCACGCGCGGTGTGAACTCGCGCAGGGCGTAGCCCCGGATGAAGCCGATGAACACCTCCCGGAGTACGTCGGCGCGGTGCGCCGAGAAGTATTCCGCTGTGGGCGTCAGGCCGGCCTTGTTCCAGGCGTCGAGCTGCTCAATGACGACGGCGTTGGCGTAGGGATGGCCGCCGGTCACGTGGTGCACGCTCTGGAACAACACCTCGGCCAGGCTCGCGCCGGCGCTCCCCGACTGCACAACCTGTTGCTTTACCTCGTCTTCCTTGAAGACGGTCAAGGCCTCGCTGTGCAGCCGTCGGCGGATTTCGGGCCGCTTCCAACGCCAGGGGCGGCGCGCGGTCCAGATGATGACGCAGTGCCCCATCTGGGCCAGCGGGTTGATGAGCCATTCCTCAATCCAGTCAGCCAGTTCAACGTCAACCCGCTCGGTCTCGTCGAAGAAGATCGCCACCGGTTGGGGCTGGCCGTCCTGCGCGGGCGACAGCCGGCCCACCAGGTCGAGGAACTGCTGCGTCGCCACCTGCAGCGCCAGGTACCATTCCGGGCTGCTGTACAGCCGCTCTTCCTGCGACATCTTGATGCAGGCGGGAACGACAGCCTCCGGGCGCGGGAGCGCGCGGTAGGCGGCGATCTTCTCCCGCAGGCGCCCGGCGTCCACGGCGGCCTTCTTGGCGAGGTCCGCCGTCATGTCCTCGATCAGGGCCGCCGGGTCGGCCACGTACCTGCGCGCGTGGCCGCCCGTAGCAAGGAAATCGACCAGGATCGACGGGACTTTCTGTTCGTCGCACGTGGCGCGCAGAAACCGGATCAGCGTGGTCTTTCCGATGCCCGGACCGCCGTGCCACTCAAACAGCGTCGAGGGGACCGGGCGCTTCTGCCGGATGCGGTCCAGGGTTTCCTCGAACTGATCGACCTGTTCGCGCCGGTCGACAAACGCCGCCAACGAGAGCGCCGGGCGCTGCGTCTGTCTGGCGTGCTGCTGGAGATCATCGTTCCGCATGGTTGCCCCCTGTTCTACGTGAATAGCGCCGGCTCGAAGCCGGCCTTTTGGGCGTCCGGCACGATATGCGACATCAAGACACCCTCATTCAACGCGCTCCCGGCGTGGTGAATGGCGATCACCTGCCAGGCGTCGCTAAACACCGGCGAACCGCTCGACCCTGGCATGGTGTCGGTCGTGTAGAGGAGGTAGGGGCCGTGCAGCCTCACAACGCGGTTCTCCGTCATGACGATTTGCTTCAAGCCGCCGTTTGGGTGTTGGATGATACAGACGTGCTCGCCGGGGACCGGGTCGGCCTGGGGGTTGAGCCTGAGTCGGCCCCACGTCGCCGACGGCGCGCTATTCGCATCGGATTGCACTCTTACCAAAGTATAATCCAGGTCAGGGTTAGTGTAAAGTTGCCCGGCATCAAGTTTACATCTGGTTGTAGAACCGATACTGCCATCAGATTTGATCTCGTAATTGAACTCGATTACCGTCTCCCGTGCGACCTCCGCCGAACGGATGACGTGGTGATTCGTCATCAGCAGGTCTGCGCCCACCAGGAAGCCGGTCCCGGCCCCTCCGGCGTGAGCACCCGGCAGACGCTGCGCGCCGCGACGATCCCCTGCTCGATCCACGCGATCTGCCGGAGGTTGTTGATGCCCAGTATCTTCTCCGGCAGCGGCTGGCCTTCGCGCGGGGGCGGCGGCGCGGGTGCCGTTTCCATGGGCGGCGGCGCGACCGGCAGGTATTCGGGCGCGAGGCGCGCCGGCAGCTCGTCGATCAACTGCGCCAGCGCGTCGTTGATCCGGTTTTCTCGACCGACGCCGCCTCGTGGGTGATCTGGCCCTTGCGGAGTTCGCGCTCGACCGGATGTAGCGCGATTTCTGCAGCACGGCTTCGTTGTAGACCCTGGGCGCGGCAGCGCTGATGCTCAGAATCTCGTCGAGTGCGTCCAGGGTTTCGTCCTGTTGGAGGCGGCGGTGGAGCCGGCTGATGAGGCTCGCAAAGTGGGGGGTCATGTCCGGCCCAACCTTTCCTCCAATTCCTGGAGAAGCCAGTCGGTCAAATCGAAGATTTGAGCACGGTACTCATCAAGCGTTATCGTGCCTTTCCTCCTGTCTTTGGTGGTCCGGGCATACCGGCTTTTCATCCGGCGCGCCAGTGATGGATCAGTCTTCTGAAACTCGTCTATGGCCTCTTCCAGGTCGCCATTCTCGACCATCCCCCTGATTCTCACAAGCTGGTCGCGAGTGGCGTCCTCTTTGCCCTTCGGCGAAGGCCGGGGCGCAATGGCAGCCTCGAATGCTTCCGCCTGGCGCATCGCGCGCTCCAGTGCATCAGGCACGATCACCCGGTCAGCCGTGCAGCGGTGCTCTGGAAACTGGTTGAAGTGCTCTTCGATCGGAAAATAACCAAGCCGCCACATGGCGCGGGGGTGTTTCAGCTTCAGGCCATAGTCAACCAGCCGCTCCTCAATAATCTGCTGCAACATCTCGTTACACAGCGCCCTGAAAGGCAGGATGGTGCTGTCTCGAAGCGACGCATCCATGCAGGCGAGCAGCCGCTGGTTGAGGACTTCGCGGAGGCTGTCTCCGTCCCACTCGATTCGGTGGAAAAGAAAGGCGCTCCAACGGCAGCACCCGCGCCGCCGTCTCGAAAATGGCGTTGGGGAACATGAACTTGAACAGCACGCCTGGGATGTTCAACAACTCCGGCTGCGATGCCAGCGCGGCAACGCGGTTGAACGCGCTCTCCAGGTCGCCGCCCTGGTCACGGATGTTGTCAACCAGGATACAAACGCCGTCGAGCCGCCCACTTCGGCACACCTGGACCGCCCTACTCAGCAGGTCGTGCGCCGAACCGGTTGTGGGCAGGCGAAAGTCAAGGCGCGGATACCAGATCGCCAGTCGATTGGCAAGCAGCGCGACAATCCGCGCCACATGGTCGTGCGCGCTCGCCCGATCTGATGCATAGCTGTGGTCAAGGTACTCGACGGCCAGGACGCGCGGCGCGTTCGAGAGGTTGTGCGCAAGGCTGGCGTCGAAGTCAACCCTCATGCGCCGGCGCAGGCTTGACTTCCCCACGCCATTGGGTGCGAAAATATACCGGAAACCGGGGTGGTCGGGCCGCCCCCTGATTTCCTCATAGTTGGGCGGATCGACAAACGCCGGCAGGCCGGGGTGCTCGAACAAGGGGTCGGTCTCCGCCTGGAAAGCCTCGGCGGAAAACGGGTCAATCGCAAAACCGTGCGCCTCCAGCCACGCGCTGCGGTTCAGCAGGGGGCCGGTCATGTCGCGCTCTGTCATCCGGCGTCGCTCCAGTGTGCCTGGATATAGTGCAGGGCCGCCTTTGCATCCAACTGCCGCGTCGAGTTGCCCATGCGCACCCAGAATTCATCCCGGCCTCCAATGTGCAGGAACACCGGGGCCGGGCTTCTCTCGATGGCGATGACGCACACCTGCCGCCCCCCTTCGCGCGCGAAGTCAACGTGGACGCGGTTTCTGTGTTCGAGGCCCAGGTAGTTCTTGACGAGGTCGGTCAGCAGCAGCTCAAAACCGTCAGCGGACTGCTTCTGCAAGGTCTTGAGATCGCGCTCAATGCCTATTACTGTGCCATCGTCCTGGACGCCGACAAGCAGTATACCGCCCTGGCTGTTCAACATGCCACATATCGCCTTCATGACGGCAATCTGCAGGTCTTCGTTCCTGGCGTTTTGCCGGTAGTCCCAGCGCAGGCTGCTTTTGAACTCCAACTGCGCACCCTCGCTCCGTGTGAGCAGCTCGGCGAGCGGCGGGACCGCGACCGCCGGGGGCCGGGGGGCCGGGTCATCGTCCGCGCCGGTGGCCGCCCCCTGGCCTGCCAGGGCGGGCGCAGCCGTGGCGGCACCGACGGCAAGCGGCGGCGCAGGGTGGCCGATCCGCTGCGCGAACGCGGCTTTGGCGGCGTCCCAATCCGCTTCGTTCAGCTCGTAGGGATCGTCCTGCCCTCGATCTCCCTGGCGCAGTGCGCGCTGACCATCAGGCCGCAGAGGATCATCAGGTGCCGGGGATTGCCCGCGGCCTGCTGCGCCAGCTTCGTCTCGATCTCGCCGCGCAGCCCCGGCACGCACAGCGCGCCGAAGCCGTACATGGTGCGGTCCTGGGCCTTGCCTTCGTCGAGTTTGAGCGCGTCCAGCCGTCGCCGGAGGATCCGGATCAGGTCCGCCTCCTGCCAGTGGATCCGTTCGATGATGAACCCGCGATCTTTGCGGATGGCGGCGTCTTGCCTGACGAAGGGTTCGATGCTGTCCGGCAGGAAGAACTTGAGCGCAAGGTACGGCGTGCCGTCCATCAGATCCAGGTTCGACAGGAGCGGCTGCACGAGCACGAACGCGGCGCGCGCGTCGCCGGCGGACTCCTGAAACTCGTCGATGCCATCGACGAAGACGTAGGTCGCCTGGACGCCAATCTGGTGCACGAGATCGGCCCAGAGCGTGAGGTGCGCGACCGGCGCGGCGCGCGCGCGGTTCTGAAGCATGGTCGCCAGCCAGGGCGAGGCGTCCACCGGGGCGTCGCCAATCAGGTTTTGCAGAAACATCGCCTGCGGGGCTGTGAGGTAATGGCTGTACGTTTCGACAAACCAGCGCAGGTCAAGCCGCTGAAGCGGCGAGAGGTTCTGCACCGCCTCGCGGAGCGCGGGCGCCCTGGCGACCAACTCGGTGAAGGCCGGCACGGCCCGACGCAGGATTTCCTCAGCGTGGTGCTCCGCGCTGATGCCCCCGCATCCCGGCGCGGCGGGCGCTGGCTGCGCCAAGCGATGGACCTGGTGCAGGTGGATGTGGGGGACGCTCAGCACGTACTGCCCGCCCTGGTAGACCTGACCCTCGCGGCAGTCGTAGTCGGCCATGACGCGGCAGGCGGTCTTCCCGGCCCCGCGCGCGGCGAAGACAAGCGCCGTGACCGGCGCGTCGGGCTGGCCCAGGATGCGGTCGTAGTTGCCCGGCGCAACGAAGGACGCGCTCAGGAACTCAGGGCGGGCAAACTCCTCGTTGCCGGCTTCGGGCCGGTCGAACGGGAAACGCTGAAAGCCGTTATAGTCGGCCCATTGTTTCTCGGTTATGCGCACCATGTCGCTCACTCGTCAGGGCTTTCGGTTCCTATCTACCTCACCCCCGCCGCTCACCGCGCGGCGGGGGAAGGTAAACATAACGCGCAGTTACCCCTATCGCCTCATACGAACCGGAATTCGTCGCTCACTCGCCTTGATCCTCACCTATCATATGCCGAGCCAGCGATCTGGGAAAGTGGGGTGCGGCAACGGGCACATCCCAGGGCAGGGACGATTTTGCGCGCAAACAGGACCTGAAATGAGTAGCATCCCGCAAGCGACAAGCCTGCGGGATGCTACCGACGATTTGTGGCGATCTGGGGGAGGTCAAGCGGAGCAGACCGCCGGGTTGCGCCTGCAAGGTCAATCGGCGCACGCGGCGCGCAAGAATTGCGGCCGGCTCACTTACCGCATTGCTTCACACCCAGGCCTTGCCCGCCCGCGCTCCCCTCTTCGCGTTCCGGCAGGGGAGGCGTCGGCGCGCCGGCCTCGCTCTTCGCGAGGCGGCCCGGATCCGGGATCAGCCGGAGCGCCAGCAGCGCGGTCACCAGGCTAATCAGCCCGGCGGCGACGAACGTGCCGCGCAGCCCGGTCAGCAACGCAACGGCGGAGCCGATCAGCGGCGCGACCGCCCGCGACGCTGCCACGATGGCGTTGTCGAGGCCGTAGACCGCGCCCTCCTCACCGGGCGTGCTGTACCCCGCCAGCAGCGCGCTCAGCGAGGCGACAATGCCGCCGCTGGCGGCCCCGTCCAGGATGCGCAACACGAGAAGCTGCCAGGTGTCCGTCACCAGGCTCTGCGGGAGGAGCGCAAACGCCAGAATGAACGCGCTCCCGATGAAGATGCGCCGGTGGCCGACCCGGTCGCCCAGGCGGCCCAGGTACACGGCGGTGAACGTCGCCGCGCCGGAGGCAACGCCGACGATCAGGCCGGTCACGGTATTCACCAGGTCCTCGCTGGGCATCAGCAACGCGACCAGCAGCGGGATGAAGGGGATGAGCATGGCGCGGCTCAGCCCGCTGAGGAAGCGTGCCGAGAACGTCGCGGACACGCCCGGCGTGGCGAAGACGTGCCGCCAGCCGCCGATGATGCTGGTGCGCCGGGCCGCCGCCTGTTTTGACGCAAACTGCTCCTTCACGCCGAACGTGACGGTGACGCCGGCGATGAACAGCAGCGCGCCCGTGATGACGAACGTGATCTGGTAGCCAAACGCATCTGAGAGGAAGCCGCCGATGAGCGGGCCGACCGCGACGCCGGTCCACAGCCCCATCTGGAGCGTGCCCATGGCGACGCCGGTGTGTTGCCTGGGGTGACCGCCGCCACCAGCGCGTTCGCCGCTGAGACGGTGCCGGTCACCAACCCCTGGATGGCGCGCAGCAACACCAGTTGCTCCGCCGATGTGACGAACCCCATGAGGCCGATAATCACCGCGCCGCCAAACGTGGCCCGCTGCACCATCATCTTGCGCCCGTGTCGGTCAGACAGCGCCCCCCAGACCGGCGCAGCGATCATCATCGTGAACGCCTGCGCCGAGACGACCATGCCCGACCAGAACGCCACACCCAGGTCGGCGCCGGCGCTGAGTTCCTCAACGTAGAGCGGCAGAAACGGGAAGATAAGCGAAAACCCCACTGCCGAGGTCAGTTGGGAGAAAAACATGATGATGAGCGTGCGCTGCCACGGGGGGCGCTTGCGCAGCGCCGCCTGGAATCGAGCAGTCATTATGCAAACACGGCGGCCACCGCGCGCCGCCGCCAGCTTCCTCCTTGATGCGCCACAGACAGATTGAGATAAGACATGGCGGTTCAACGCATCACAACGTGCGCCAGATTATAGCACAGCCGGCCCTTTGGGGTGCGCCGGGCGGCGCGTCGCCCCGCGTCGCCGGCTGCCTGTCGCTCATGCGTCGGATGCGCGCGCGGCTTCGTCGGTGTCGCTGGCGTCGGCGCGGGTGAACGCGATGGGCTCCGGGATGCCCTCCCACTGCATCGTCTCCGCCTGCCCCTTCACGTTCAGCGTGAACACGGCGTAGGCTTTGTCCATGCCTGGATTGCGCCAGTGGATGCGGAACGTGTCGTAGTGCCAGTGCGCCAGGTCGCCGACGAGGCGGTAGAACGTCAGCACCAGCGCGTCGCCCTCCTGCACGATCTCGGCGTCGCCGTACATCGCGTTGCGGTAGGTCCCGGTGTAGGCGGCCAGGGGCAGCGAGGGCGCTGTCCCTTCGACGTGCGCGCCGATGATCTTCTCTTCCTCGGCCTTCTGTTCCGCCGCCATCTCCCCGGCGGCCTTCAGGTAATCGCGGCTCCAGTCGCGTTCGGGGTTGCCCAGGTAGGCGTCGAGCGTGCGGTAGGCGATGGCGTTGGGCAGGTACGCGCCGACGCGCGTCAGGTTGGTGAGCACCACCACGCCAAGCTTCTCCGCCGGCGCCATCATGACCTCCGACCGCATCCCGTCGAGGCCGCCGCCGTGCGCAATCACCTTCCGCCCCCGGTAGTCGTACACCGCCCAACCCAGGCCATAGGTGTTGAAGTTCACGCCGATGTCGATCTTCGCCTCGATCTCGCGGCGCTCCGGGTCGTTGTTGATCATCTGCGGTGTCTGCATCTCGCGGATCACATCCTCGCTGAGCAGGCGCGTTCCCTCGAAAAGGCCGCCCGCCAGGTTGAGGCGCATCCACTGCGCCATCTCGACCGCGCTGGCGTTGAGCGCCCCGGCCCCGGCGATGTTGTCCACGTCCCAGTAGGGGATGGGCGTCACGTCGCCGCTGTCCTCGTCCTGGTGGTGCGGCGTGGCGACGTTCTCCATGCCGGCGAGGTCGTGGACGCTGGTGACGCTGCGCGCCATGCCGAGCGGCGCGAGCAGGCGCGCCTTGATGAAGGCGTCCCAGCTCTGGCCGGCCACCGCCTCAATGACCTGGCTCGCCGCCAGATACATGATGTTCTGGTAGCCGTAGCGCGCGCGGAAGCTCCAGCTTGGCTTGAGGTGGCGGACGCGACGCAGCACCTCGGCGCGGTCGAAGCCGGTGGCGTACCACAGCGAGTCGCCGCGCGACAGGCCGCTCCGGTGGCAGAGCAGGTCGCGCACGGTCAGCGCGCGGGTGACGAAGGGGTCGTAAAGCTGGAAGCCGGGCAGGTAGCTGGTTACGGGGTCGTCCCATTTCAGCCTGCCCTCGTCCACGAGCATCCCCAACAGCGCCGCCGTGAACGCCTTCGTGGTGGAGGCGACCGCGAACAGCGTATGCTCATCGACGGGGCCGTCCTTGCCCAGCTCGCGGACGCCAAAACCCCTGGCGAAGACGACCACGTCATCCCTGACGACCGCGATGGCGAGGCCGGGCGCACTCCAATCCTGCCGCGCCTGTTCGATGTAGGCTTCGAGGCCTGCCGGTACCAGATGGTGGGTTGCCATATGTGCTGTCCTTTCTGGGTGCAGTGCCGGTCTGAATACGAGGTCACTTCGACGACCGCTCCGGAACGCACGCAAAGGCGCGACAACGCCGGGGCTTCAGCGCCGGTGGGCGCGCCGTGCGGCCCGTCTGAGGAGACAACGCCTGCGATTATAACGGACGAACGCGGAGTCGGGGCGTCGGGATTGACCCTTACAGAGGGAGATTCCGCCCAAAGTACGGGGCGTCAAAGCGAGGTTCCCCCGCCTCGTGGAGAAGCGTGCGCCTCTCCTAGCCCGCCAGCATCCGGTCGATGGCGTCCGCAAGCTGCGCGAGGTTGCGCACCTGGTAGATCTCGGTGCAGAGCGGGGCGTATTGCAGCATATCGCTGTCGCCGCTGCCCCACTGCGCGGGATACTCCGGGTTGAGCCAGATGGCGCGCCGCGCCCGCCGGCAAATCTTGCTGAAGATGGGGATCGCGGGGTCGTTGTAGTTGTTGCGCCCGTCGCCCACCACAATCACAGTGGTGCGCCGGTCCACCGCGTCCAGGTGCGCCGCCTCGAACTGGCGCAGGCTGTGGCCCAGGTCGGTGTTGTAGTGGCCGGGGGGCAGCTTGTGGAGGATGATGTGTACCGCGTCGTCGATGTGGCGCGCGAGCAGGTCATCGGTCACGTCTTCCAGGTGGTCGATAAAGGCGAAGCTCCGCGTCTTCTGGATCTGGTCCTGCAATTCGTAGAGCAGGCGCACAAAGAACTCGGCCAGCGGGCGCATCGACGTGCTCACGTCGAGGATGGCGACCACCTTCGGCTTGAGCCGCTTCTGTTTGAAGTGCATCTCGAACGGCACGCCGCTGTGCCGCAGGTTCGCACGGATGGTGGTCTTCGAGTCGAGCTTCCCCCGCTTGCCGCGCTTCTGGCGCAGCGCGGCCCGGCTCCGCAGGCGCGCCGCCAGCCGCCGCACCTGGTCGCGGAGCTGGTCCATCTCTGCCTGGGTGAGCGAGCCGAACGGGCGCTCCATCAACTCGTCGATGGGCGGGCGCTGCTGGTAGTCGTCGATCATGTTGTCGACCAGCTTCTGCCCGGCAAACTCGCTGAGCTGCTGTTCGAGCGCGGCCTGGTTCTCGGCCACGCGCGCCTGGAGCTGTTCGATGGTCTGCGGGTCCATGCCCATCTGCGCGAGCATCTCCCAGAGCATCTCAAGCAACTCCTGGAGTTGCTGCCAGCCCAGCAGCCGCTGCATCCGGCGCTCGTACCACGCCTGTTGGAGCGGCGAAGGTCGCCGGGCGCGGTTCATGCCGGCCTGGTCGGCCAGTTCCTCAAGCTCGTCTTGCGAGGGTCCCTGCCCGCTCAGCAGCCATTCCATCAACTGCTGGAGCTGCTCGGCCAGCGACTGCATGGCCTGTTGCAGCATCTGCTGCTCGTCGGGCGAAAGCTCCGCCTGCGGGTCCATCAGCGGGGGCGCGCCGGTGCCGAAGTACATCGGGAACAGCTCTTCAAACCGCTCGATGTTCGGCTCGTCCTTGATGAGCGTCGTGCGCAACGCCAGCCGGAACGCCTCACGCTGGCGGGCGCCCAGGTCCTCGACTGCGCGCCAGGCGTCCTGGCTCTCGGCGACCGAGACGCGCACGCCGGAGGCGCGCAGCGCCGCGATGAACCTACCAATCCTTTCTTCCACGACGCGCCTCCTCCTCCAGACGCAGCGCCCGGCGCGCGCGCGCCACGTCGGCCTCGTACTTGAGCAGCACCGTGAGCGTGTTTTCCATCGTCGCTTTGTCAAGCGCCTGGGCGTTGAGGGTGACCAGCGCGCGCGCCCAGTCCAGCGTCTCGCTGACGCTGGGGTTCTTGCGCAGGTCGATATTGCGCAGCGCCTGGACCGCCTCGACCGCCTGGCGGGCGAGCTTCGGCTGCAGGTCGGGCACCTTGAGCCGCACGATCTGGAGTTCTTCTTCGGTGCTGGGGTAGTCGATGTAGATGTACAGGCAGCGCCGCTTGAGCGCTTCGCTCAGCTCGCGGGTGTTGTTGCTGGTGAGGAACACGGTCGGGTGGTGCCGGGCGACGATGGTGCCCAGTTCGGGGACGGTAACCTGGAAGTCGCTGAGCACCTCCAGCAGAAAGGCCTCGAACTCGGCGTCCGCGCGGTCGATCTCGTCCACGAGCAACACCGTCGGCGTGTCGCTGTTGATGGCGCGCAGCAGCGGGCGTTGCAGCAAGAACCGCTCGGAGAAGAAGACATCCTCCTCGTTCGCCAGCCGGTCGGCGGCGTCGCTGAGCGAGGACGCGCCCGCCAGCAGGTCGGCGAGCTTGTCGCGCAGTAGTTGCGTGTAGAGCATCTGCTTGGCGTATTCCCACTCATAGAGCGCCTTGCTCTCGTCCAGGCCCTCGTAGCACTGCATCCGCACCAGCGGGCGGTTCGTCGCTGCCGCCCACGCCTTGCTCAGCTCGGTCTTGCCCACGCCCGCCGGCCCCTCGGCGAGCACCGGCTTGCCCAGCTTCTCGGCCAGGTAGACGACCGTTGCAATCTCATCCGAGGCGATGTACAGGCACCCTTCCAGCGCCCGCTTCACTGCATCCACCGTGTCAAAAATCTGTTCTGCCATCTGCCGCGACCTCCTCTCGTCAAAGGCTCCCAGTTCACAGCCTGGCCGCCTTGACTCAACAATTGCACATCCCCGGCTTTTTGCCAACTCCAAACGCCACTGGTCTCCCTCTTGAGTGTTGTGCTGCGGCGTTTCGCTTGACGAGCCAGGAGACAGTTTCGGTTGCCCTCACCTCCCCCTGGCCCCCCTCTCCATCAAATGGAGAGGGGGAAGCGCGCATAGCGCGGCGGGGGTGAGGTCAACCAAGCCCAACCATCATCCCACTAACACTTCATGAGGAGACCACCCAAACGCCCTCAAAAGGTATTGTAGACCAGGTTCGTGGAATTTTACAGGGAGTGCCGCGCCGCATTAATCTGGCTATCATCTTCGCGCGCATTTTGGGGCACGAGGTTGAGCGGAGGCGGCACGTGCGAAGCGATGCGGTTGGAGAAGGGGCGCGACCACGTCGCGCCCCCAGGTCGGCGGCGCGCCTATTTCGCGAAGCCCTCGATGTACGCCAGCGATTGGTGGCGGAAGTACGTGTTGTACAGGTCGGCGTAATGGCCGCCCTGCGCCATCAGGCTGTCGTGCGTGCCCTCTTCGATGATCGCGCCGTGGTCCATCACGATGATGCGGTCGGCGTTCTTCACCGTCGAGAGCCGGTGTGCGATGATGATGGCAGTCCGGTCCTGCATCACCGTCTCCAGCCCCTCCTGGATTTGCGTCTCGGTGAAGGGGTCCACGCTCGCCGTCGCCTCGTCGAGGATGAAGATCGCCGGGTCCTTGAGCAGCACGCGCGCCAGCGCCACAAGCTGCCGCTGCCCCATCGAGAGGTTTGCGCCGCGCTCGCCCACGTCGGTATCCAGGTTGTTGGACAGGTCGGCCAACCACTCGCCGTTGCTGATGCGCATCGCCGCCGCGCAGACCTCGTCGTCGGTCGCGTCGGGCTTGCCGTAGCGGATGTTGTCCAGCACCGTCCCGGAGAACAGGAACGGCTCCTGCGGCACGATGCCGATGTGCCGGCGGTACGCGCCCAGGTCCAGCGTGCGGATGTCGCGCCCATCGACGAGGATTTGCCCGCCCTGGAACTCGTAGAACCGGGCGGTGAGCCGCGCCACGCTGCTCTTGCCCGCGCCCGTGTGCCCCACCAGCGCCAGCGTCTCCTTGGGCCGGATGTGGAGCGAGAAGTCCGGCAGCACGACCTCCTCACCGGTGTAGCTGAGGTGCACGTTGCGGAACTCGACCGCGCCGTTCAGCCCGTCAACCGGCTCGGCCCCGGTCTGGATCACCTCCGGCTCGGCGTCGATGAGGGCGAAAACGCGCTCCGCAGCCGAGAGGCCATCCTGAAACTGGCTCCAGAACGAGGCGATGCCCATCATCGGGAACCAGAAGAAGCCCACCGCCTGCATGAACAGGTACCAGTCGCCCGGACTCACCGAGCCGTCGCGGGTCGCCAGCCCGCCCGCGAACACGAGCAGCGCAACCCCCAGGCCCGACGACGCGCCCATCACCGGGAAGATCGTGTTGAGCGTCAGGCCGCGCCGCAGGCCGGTCTGGTAGCCGAGCTTGTTGTTCGCACTGAACGTCTCGTAGATGGCGTGTTCCTGGCGGAAGCTCTTGGCGACGGTGATGCCGCTGATCGACTCCTGAATCTGCGCGTTGATCGTCGCCGTGGCGCGGCGCGCGTTCTGCGTCACGCGGCGCGCGATGTTGCGGAAGCTGAGCGCGATCACGACAGCGAACGGCGACATGCCGATCAGGATGAGCGTCAGCAGCACGTTGATGTTGAACAGCCAGAGCGAGAGCACGGCGACGAGCATCACCTGGCTGATGAGGTTGAGCACCAGGTTGACCACCTCGGCGAAGTCCTGCGTGTCTGACGTGATGCGGGCCACGATCTTGCCGGAGGGGTGCTGGTCGTAGAACGAGAGATCGAGGTTGACGGTGGCGTTGAACACGTCCTCGCGCAGCTTGAGCACGACATCGCCGGCGACGCGCGCCGAAATCCACTGCCGGATTAAGTTGAACGCCCAGGCGCTCGCGCCGAACAGCATCACCGCGCCGGACATCAGTAGCATGGACTGCTGCGAGGGGTCCACGCTCACCCGGTCGAGCGCGTAGGAGACCACCACCGGCCCAAGCGCGCCCGTGATCGAGTTGAGCACGAGCATCACCGCGACCACGATCATGTGCGGGGTGTAGGGCCGGAAGTACGCCATCACCCGCCGGAGCAGGTCGCGGTCGCTGTACTGGCGGTCGTAGTCTTCGGTATCAAGCCCGTCGAGTATGAAGCCCATCGTCCTTAACCTTCAGCAACTCACTCGCCAAGGCGAGGCGCCTAACACGCCCCGCGCGCCTAATCATACCGGGCGAAGATGCGCCGGTAGTCCTCGCTGCGCGCCAGCAGGTCGTCGTGCGTGCCCTGGTCCACCAGCTCGCCCCGACGCAACACCAGGATGCGGTCGGCCCAGCGGATCTGGCTCAGCCGGTGGGTGATGATGAACGTCGTGCGCTGCTTGCTGATGCGCCGCATCGCCTTCTGAATCTGGTCCTCGGTGGCGCTGTCGATGGCGCTCGTGCTGTCGTCCAGGATGAGGATACGCGGGTTGGTCAGGAACGCGCGCGCGATGGCGATGCGCTGCCGCTGCCCGCCGGAGAGCGTCACGCCGCGCTCGCCGACCTCGGTCGCGTAGCCGTCCGCGAAGCTCATGATGAAGTCATGGGCCTGGGCCTCCTGCGCCGCGTGCTCGATGGCGTCCGGCGTCGCGCCGTTGCAGCCGAACGCGATGTTTTCCGCAAGGGTGCGCGAGAACAGGAACACGTCCTGCTCGATGGTCGAAATCTGCGAGCGCAGCGCCTCCAGGCTCCAGTCGCACACATCCACGTCATCAATCATCACGCGCCCCTCAGTGGCGTCGAAGATGCGGTTGATGAGGCGCGTCAGCGTCGTCTTGCCGGAGCCGGTCTGGCCCACGATGGCGACGGTCTCGCCGGGGTAGGCGGTGAAGCTGATGTTCTTGAGCACCGGCGTGTCGGCGTCGTAGCCAAAGGACACGTTCTCGAAGACGACCTTGCCCTTGATGGGCCGGTCGACGCCGGCCTCGTTCTCGTCCAGGTCGGTCTCGGTATTGAGAAGCTGGAGGATGCGGTCGGCGCTGGCCGCGCCCAGTTGGACCAGGTTGAACGAGAAGATCGAGATGAAGGTCACAAAGCGCAGCGTGCCCATCAGCCCCATGAAGGTCACCACCTGCCCCAGGCTGATCGCGCCCGCGTCCCAGAGCGTGAGCGCGTGGAAGAAGCCGGCGGCCCAACAGAGCGCGAACATCAGCATCGGCAGATAGACCGCCTGAATCTTGCCCTGCTTGACGAAGTAGTCACGGAACTTGCCCGCGTTCTGCGAGAACTTCTGCCACTCGTAGTTTTCCTGCACGTTGGCCTTGACGACCTCGATGCCAGCGATGGCCTCCGCCAGCCCGGTGTTCATCACGCCGAACTGATCGCGCTGCGCGATGCTGACCGGGCTGAGGCGGCGGTTGTAGTCGTACAGGGTGACGCCAAACAGGGCGAGGAATACCAGGGGCGTCAGCAGCAGGCGCGGCTCCATCCGGGCGATGATGAGGATCGGCACGATGGCGCCCATCACGCCGTCGGTGATGAGCATCACGCCAGGGCTGAACATGAAATTGAGCTGGCGCACGTCGTTGGTCGCGCGCGCCATGATGTCGCCGATGCGCTGCTTGCCGTGGAAGGTCTGGCTCTTGCCGATCAGGCTCACGTAGAGTTCGTCGCGCGTATCGCGCTCGACGCGCTGGGCGATGAACTCCATCGAGAAGTTGCGCATCAGCCCCGTCAGACCCTGCAGGGTCGCCGCGACCATCACGCCGAGCGAGATGGCAAGCAGCGCGTTGACCTCCCAGCCCGACGACGCGATCTGGTCGAAGCCCGCGCCGATGAAGACCTGCACCTGGCTGTAGGCCATGTTGTTGAAGAGGGCCGCCAGAATCGTGATGAGGGGCAGCAGCGGGTAGCGGCGCACGTGCGAGAAGATCCACCGCGCTGCGCCGGCCCGGTTGTAGGTATACTCGTTTTCGAGCGTGAATTCGCGTTTCGCCAGAGTGGTCACTGCATCTACCCCGCCAACTCAAAGGCATTGAACACGCAAAGGCCCATTATACTCAGGAATAGGACAGTTGTGCTAGAAATTCGTGGCGGATTCAGGGTAATCGCATCAAAATGGTTTGGCGCTTGTCTCTGCCAGACGGTGAAACCATCTGGCAAAAATGTTGGGAAAATGCTACAGTCACTGCATCGACCGCTTTCTGTTGGGAGAAATCCTCTGTGCGTTTGAACCCTCACAAGCAAGTTCGTCTCGCCCGCCTCTTGCTGGATCGAAACTACGACGCACCCATTACCATTGAGGATGTGAGTCGCGAGGTAGCCCTCTCGCCGTATTACCTGATCCGCGCATTCAGGCACGTCTATAAGCAAACACCGCATCAATACCTGGTAGGGCAGCGTATTGCCAGGGCCAAAGAACTTTTGCGGAACTCAGATCTCAGCATAACGGAGATTTGCGCGGCAGTTGGCTATGAAAGTCTGGGATCATTTAGTACGTTGTTTCGCAAGGTTGCCGGAATATCCCCCAGCGCTTATCGGGTCAGCAGCCACCCTACTCGCACCCCCACATACATTCCTCTTTGTGTATGTTTCCTCCACGGCATCGAGGATCAACCCAATCTCTGAAACAGAGCAATTTTCGAGAAGCCAGTACAGCACAATTGTGCTATGATTCCGAACTATACCGATGAGGAGATGAATGATGATAAACAGACTTTCGGTTGCAACCATTTGGGTCACGGATCAGAATGAGGCGCTACGCTTCTATACGGAAAAGCTCGGTTTCGAAATCCGCGCTGATGTCACAAATGGCGATTATCGCTGGTTAACCGTCGGCTTGAAAGACCAGCCCGATATCGAAATTCACCTGGAGGCGGTGAAACCAGGCGTATTGCTTACTCAGGAAGAAGCGGATCAACTGACCAAACTCGTGGAAGCGGGCAAGATTGGCATCGGTCCGTGGAAAACCGACGATTGCCAGCAGACCTACGAGACGCTCAAGGCCAGAGGCGTGGAGTTCGTGCAACCCCCCACAGATCGCCCGTATGGGATTATCGAAGCCATCTTCAAGGATAACAGCGGCAACATCATGGTGCTGGCTCAGGACAAGCCCCGCCGGCGGGCGTAGCTAGAGCGCCTTGCCCAAGATTGCCGTGACACGTCGTATCTCAACCCATAAGTTATGTTAGGCAGTACGAGAGGAGATTACCATGAGCCAGACAGCAAAGAAGGACGCGCAGAAGTCAGAGGGATTCTCGGACGCGGAACGCGCCGCGATGAAGGAGCGCGCCAAAGAGCTGAAGGCGGAAGCGCGCGCGAAGAAGGACAGGGAGGCCGGGGAAAAGGACGTGCTTGCGAAGATCGCCGAGATGCCGGAGCCGGATCGCGCCATGGCTACGCGACTTCATGAACTTATCAAAGCCAACGCGCCAGCTCTCACGCCGAAAACCTGGTACGGGATGCCCGCGTATGCCATGGACGGCAAGGTCGTCTGCTTCTTCACAGCTGCGTCGAAGTTCGACTCGAGGTACGCGACGTTCGGCTTCAACGACACGGCGAACCTCGACGAAGGCGCCATGTGGCCGACCTCCTTCGCGCTGAAGGCGTTGAACGCCGCTGAAGAGGCAAGAATCGTCGCGCTCGTGAAGAAGGCGGTGAGCTGAGGACCTTTCGCGCCACTGGCCCCACCCTGGGCGGGATCGTCGGTCGGGTCGAGGCGTTCCCGCGTGACGAGAACGCGCACTGGCTGACGCGCAATCGGGGTGAAATTGAATACGAAGACAGACTTGGGGTGGCAGTTTTGACTGCCACTTCTGTTGTGTGATTTGACCCAACCGCCCTGGCCGCGGATTCTGGGGCTTTCCTCGCGGTTGTGAGGCCGTGTGCCCCGTTTGCCTTGTGCCATCGGGTACAATCCGTTGCAGCAAGCGGACCCGACCTGATAGAATAGGTTAGCAACTTTCAAAACAATCTGAATGTTCCCGGCGGCCGGCAGCACGCCGGCGCGCCGGGTTCACTCGCGACTCCCGGTAGAAAGGCGGAACCATGAGAAGCGTCTTTACAGTCCTTATCGTCGCCGCCCTCCTCGCACTGGCGACGCCGCTCGCCGCACAGGAGGGCAAAGAGGCTATCGGCAGCCTGTCGATTGCGCTGCTCCCCGTGATCGATACGCTGCCGTTTTACGTCGCCGAGGCGAACGGCTACTTCGAAGAAGTCGGGGTCGAAGTTGGGGCCGTGCCCGTCTCCAGCCCGGTCGAGCGCGACCAGATCATGCAGGCCGGCGCAATCGACGGGATGCTCAACGAGCTGACCACCACCGCCACCTTCAACCGTGACGCGGGTGCAGATACAGGCCCTCATCGCCGCGCGCATCGCCTATGAGGACTTCCCCATCTTCCGCGTCCTCTCCGCGCCGCGCAGCAACATCACCATCCCGGCTGACCTGGCCGGCAAGGAGATCGGCGTCTCGCTCAACACCGTGATCGAGTACGTCACCAGCCGCGTCCTTGAGGCGGAGGGCCTCGCCCCTGAGGACATCGCGTTCGCGTCCGTCCCGTCCATCCCGGAGCGGTTTCAACTGCTGATGCAGGGGCAACTCCTGGTCGCCACCCTCCCCGACCCACTGGCGCAGGCCGCGATACAGGCCGGCGCGACAAACGTCATCGACGACGCGGCGTACCCGGCGTACAGCCTGAGCGTGCTCAGCTTCAGCGTGGACGCCATCGAGAACAAGCCGGAGGCGATCCGCCGCTTCTTACTTGCGTGGGACATGGCCGTGCAGGACCTCAACGCCGACCCTGAGGCCTACCGCGCGCTGTTCCTGGAAAAAGTGACGGTGCCGGAGAGCGTGCAGGGAGACCTACGAGCTTCCGCCCTTCCCACGCGCGACCCTCCCGACCGAAGCGCAATGGGCCGACGTGCTCGACTGGCTGATCGGACAAGGGCCTGCTTGAGGAGGAAGTGGCCTACGCGGACTCGATCAACCCGGCGTTCCTGCCCGAAGTGCCCGAAGAGACGCCTGAAGCGCCTGAAACAGAGACGCCGCCGGCTGCACATGGCGGTTGAGGGTGCTGGTAGCGGCCCGGCGGGTCGCGGTGAACGGGCAACTCCCAGGGCGCTTCACGCTCCCTGGGAGTTATAATTGTGTGTGACATGATCGATGTTGACCACCTGACCTTCGCCTATCGCGGCCAGCCGCCGGTCTTCGACGGCTTCTCGTGGCGCGTGGCGCGCGGCGAGGCGTGGGCCGTGATCGGGCCGTCGGGGTGCGGCAAGACCACGCTGCTCTACCTGCTCGCCGGGCTGCGCCGGCCTACCGGCGGCGCGATCCGCGTCGGTGGGCAGCCGGTGACGCGCCCGCGCCCGGAGACGGGCCTGATCCTGCAGGATCACGGCCTGCTGCCCTGGGCGACCGTGTGGCAGAATGCCATGCTCGGCCTGGACGGTGCGCCGGTTCTACGGCCCTGACGGCAAGCACGCCCCGCGCGGCGCGCGCATCGACGACGGCGAAGCGGCACGGCGCGTGCGCCACTGGCTGGCGCGGCTGGGCATCGACGCGCTGGCGGGGAAGTACCCGGCGCAGCTCTCCGGCGGGCAGCGCCAGCGGGCGGCCATCGCGCGCACGCTCGCCATGCAGCCAGACCTGCTCCTGATGGACGAGCCGTTCTCCGCGCTGGATGTGGCGACGCGCGAGGACCTGCAGACGCTCACGCTGGAACTGCGCCGTGAGGCCGCGCTGACGAGCGTGATCGTGACGCACAACATCGAGGAGGCCGTCTACCTGGGCGAGAAGATTCTGGCGCTGCGCCTGCCGCCCAACAGCGCGGCGTGCGTGATCGACAACCCCAGCGCGGGCGCGCCCGATTACGCAAAGCGCGCGGCGTTCCAGGCGAAGTGCGACGAACTCCGCGCGGCGCTGGGCGTGATGGCGTGAGCGCGATCAACCACGGAGACACAGAGGACACGGAGAAAGCGACGGTGATCGCGGTGTGCTCTGCGCCTCCGTGGTTCAGACATCAGGTACGGAACCGTGAAGAGTCGCCTCACGCTGCGTGACATCCTCATCGGCGCGCTGATGTTCCTGGCGCTGTGGCAGGCGCTGGCGTGGCTCATCAACCGCCCGATCATGCCGCCGCCGGGGGTGGTGCTCCCGGTGTTTCTCGCGCGGCTGCCGGGCGAGTTGGGCGCGCACTTCCTGGCGAGCACGGCGCGCGTGCTGGCCGCGATTGCGCTCGCGGTCGCGCTCGCCGCGCCGGTGGGCCTGGGCCTGGGGCAGGCGCGCGGCCTGGACCGGGTTTTCTCCCCGCTGATCGCCATCACCTACCCGATCCCGAAGATCGTGCTGCTGCCGGTGATCTACGTGCTGCTCGGCATCACCGACGTGTCGAAGGTGTTCCTCATCGCGTTCATCCTGTTCTTTCAGATTCTGGTGGTGGTGCGCGACGAGGCCGCCAGCCTGCGCCCGGAGCTGCTGCTCTCGGTGCGGTCGCTGGGCGCGGGGCGGCGGGCGTTGTTCCGCTATGTGTACTTCCGGCGGCGCTGCCCGCCGTGCTGACCGCGCTGCGCGTCTCGGTAGGGCTGTCGATTGCGGTGCTCTACATCGCGGAACAGTCGCTCACGCGGTACGGCCTGGGCTACTACATCGCGACCAATTACCAGGTGCTCCGCTACACGGAGATGTACGCCGGCATCCTGGCGATGAGCCTGATGGGGCTTTTGCTGTATCTCGCCATTTACGCGCTCGACCGGCGCGTGAACCGGCATCTGTACCTGGAAGAGGGGTAAACCACGGAGACACTGAGGACACAGAGATTGATGTGACTTTCTCTCTGTGTTCTCCGTGTCTCTGTGGTCAGTCTGCACCGTCTTGGAGGGCACAAGTGGCGCATCTGCAAGGCCACGCGCGCGCCGCCTACGTCCGGGAGATGTTCGGGCGCATCGCGGGCCGCTACGACCTGATGAACCGGCTGATGACCTTCGGGCGCGACCGCGCGTGGCGGCGCTACGTGGTGGACCAGGCCGCGCTCCCGCCGGGCGGGCGGCTGCTCGACGTGGCGACCGGCACCGGCGACATCGCGCTGGAGGCGCTGGCGCGCGACCCGTTGCTGACCGCCGTCGGCGCGGACTTCGCCGTGCCGATGATGCGCGTGGGGCCGGGCGCGCCCCGGCGGCGCGCGCGTGCGCTGGGTGGAGGCCGACGCGCTGGCGCTGCCCTTCGCTGACGCGACGTTCGACGCGGCGACCTCCGGCTACCTGTTGCGCAACGTGATCGACCCGACGGCGGCGTTCCGCGAGCAGGCGCGCGTGGTGAAGCCGGGCGGGCGCGTGGTGTGCCTGGACACATCCCCGCCGCCGGAGAACGCGCTACGGCCCTTCATCATGATCCACCTGCGCTACGTGATCCCGCTGTTGGGCCGGCTGGTGGCCGGCGACAGCGCGGCGTACAATTACCTCCCGGAGTCCACGCAGGCGTTCAAGACGCCGGAGGAGCTGGCCGCGATTATGCGCGCGGCGGGGCTGGTGGACGTGCGCTACCGCCCGTTCATGTTCGGCACGATGGCGGTGCATGTGGGTGCGCGACCAAAGGAGTAGGCAATCGTGGGCGCGACAGGTTGGACGTACTTTGTGCCAACCAGCCTGACATCAACAGCGCGTACAGCGCTCCGGCAGCATGTGTTTGAACGCGGCGAGTACTACAAGCTGCCGCGGGTGGAGAAATGTCGGACCAGGAAATGGAGATAATTGAAGACGCGATCAAGCAGTCTCCGCCCTGGATGCAAGAGATGATGGCGCATCGCTCGTGAGTCACGCAGAGTACAGGAACGCATTACCTGAACCCACAACGATTGAAGAACTCCTTGTGTGGAATGAGGACTCAGGACACACTGATCCTCGACATGACGAAGGGCGTAGGAGACAGTCCTGCGTTGGGGAAAATGCCCCACTCTCGAGGAGGCACTGCTGAAGCTCTTCGGGCTAGGCAACCCGACCATAGCATGGTCGAGGACAAAGCGGACGATCTCATTGAACTGCGGGAGCGCTGGCAAGGAACCTACGTCATCGTCTACAAAGACGGCGTGCCCGATGAAATTTGCTTTGCGGGTTATTCTGGCGACTGATGGCGACACAACCCCCTCCCAACCCGTCTCCAAACCCCGCGCCTGGCTCATGGCCGCGCGCCCGAAGACGCTGCCCGCCGCCGTCGCGCCGGTCATCGTCGGGAGCGCGCTCGCCTACCATGACGGCGTGTTCGCGCCCCTCCCCGCGCTCGCGGCGCTGGCCGGCGCGCTGCTGTTCCAGATCGCCGTGAACTTCGCCAACGACTACTTCGACTACGTGAAGGGCATCGACACCGCCGACCGGCTCGGCCCCACGCGCGTCACCGCCAGCGGCCTGATCGCGCCGGGAGAACTGCGCCTGGGTCTGGCCGCCGTGTTGGGGCTGGCGCTGCTGGTCGGCGCGTACCTCGTCAGCGTGGGCGGGTGGCCGGTCGCCGTCATCGGCCTTGCGTCGATCTTCGCCCTCCTCGCGTACAGCGGCGGGCCGTTCCCGCTCGCCTCGCACGGGCTGGGCGACCTCACCGTGTTTATCTTCTTCGGGCTGGCCGGCGTGTGCGGGACGTACTACGTGCAGGCGCGCGCGCTCACGCCGACCGTGGTCGTTGCGGCGCTCCCGGTCGGCGCGCTGATTACGGCGATCCTCGTGGTCAACAACCTGCGCGACATCGACACCGACCGGCGCACCGGCAAGCGCACGCTTGCGGTGATCCTCGGCGCGCGGCGGACACGGCTGGAGTACGCCGCGCTGGTCGGGGCCGCCTATCTGATCCCCGGCCTGCTGTGGGCGGGCGGCGCGTTCCCCGTGTGGGTGATCCTGCCGTGGGGGTCGCTGGTGCTGGCGTGGCGCGCGGTCGAGTCGATCTACGCGCGCACCGGCCCGGCGCTCAACACCCTGCTGGCAGACACGGCCCGCCTGACGTTGATCTTCAGCGTGTTGCTGGCGGTGGGGTTCGTCGTGTCGGCGAGCTGAGCGGCCCCCGGCGACACCTGACGCGGGCCGTCTGCACTCGCGGGCGGTGCATCCAAAATTTGCGCGAATTCGCCAAAGCTGGCATAATTTCTCCTGTAGTATGCAGGACGTAAGACTTTAGTGAGAAAGTTCGGCCCGGCATCACGCCGGGCTTTTTTACCACTGAGAGGCCGTCCTTGCTCTACAGTAATACTTTTTTAAGGGTAAGGAGAAAGAATACCCATGTCAGAACGTGTTACCGGGACCGTGAAGTGGTTCAGCGGAACCAAGGGCTACGGCTTCATCACCCCCGACGGCGGGGAGCGCGATATCTTCGTGCACTTCTCGGCCATCCAGGACGACAGCAGCTTCCGTCGCAACCTGGATGAGGGTGATCGGGTCGAGTTCTCCGTAGAGCAGAGTCCCAAAGGCCCTCAGGCTGTCAACGTCGTAAAACTCTAACACCGAACACGGCCATTCACGAAGGGGCCTCCGCCACTGGCGGAGGCTCTTTTGATTCGCACGCCGGGGCATATGCTAAAATGGGACGGCCTTTTACCGTTCTAGCCACACTCAAGGAGAGTACCCTCATGGCCCGTGTTGGATATATCGGTCTCGGCCTGATGGGCGCGTCGATGGCGCGCAACCTGATGAAAGCCGGGTACCAGCTCGTCGTGCACAACCGCAGCCGCGCCATCGTCGAGAAGCTTGCCGCCGAGGGCGCGACCCCCGCTGCCTCCCCACGCGAGGTCGCCGCGCAGAGCGATTTCGTCTTCACCAACCTGCCCGACTCGCCCGACGTGGAGGCGGTCGTGCTGGGCGAGGATGGCGTCATCGAGGCCGCGCGCGACGGCATGATCTACATCGACAACAGCACCATCAAGCCCGAAACCGCGCGCATGATTGCCGCGCGGCTGGCGGAGGTCGGCGTGCTCGCGCTCGACGCGCCCGTGAGCGGCGGCACCATCGGCGCGCGCGACGGCACGCTGAGCATCATGGTTGGCGGGCCGCAGGAGGCCTTCGACAGGGCGCTGCCGCTCTTCGAGGCGATGGGCACGACCGTCATCCGGGTCGGCGAGAGCGGCGCGGGGCAGATCGCGAAGGTCGCCAACCAGATCGTCGTCGCCGGCACGATGGTCGCGATGGTCGAGGCGCTGGTTGTGGCGCAAAAGGCCGGCGTCGATCCGGCGCGCGTGGTGCAGGCGATCAGCAAGGGCGCGGCGCAGTGTTGGGCGCTGGACACCAAGCCGGCCAAGCTCTTCAAGCGCGACCACACGCCGGGGTTCAAGGCCTACATGCAGGCCAAAGACCTGAAAATCTGCATCGACACGGGGCGAACCTACAACGTCCCCCTGCCGCTGACGGCGGTCGCGCACCAGCTCTACGAGGCAATGGTGAGCATGGGCAACGGCGAGCTGGACAACAGCGCGGTCATCACCGTGCTGGAGGCGCTCGCCGACGTGACCGTTGGGGAGGCGGCCGGCTAGCCTGGCGCGGCGGGCGGCGCGGGCCTACCCGTCGATCAGGCGCTGGAAGTGCGACGTGTTGAGGGTGGCAGATAGCGACCGCGAGCGCGTCGGCGGCGTCGTCGGGCTGCGGCAGCGCGTCGAGGTCGAGCAGCGCGGCGACCATCTGCTGCATCTGGAACTTGTCCGCGCCGCCGTAGCCGGCGACGGCCTGCTTGACTTCGTTGGGCTTGTACTCCGCGATGGAGAGGCCGGCCTCCGCGAGCGCCAGCAGCGCCACGCCGCGCGCGTGCCCCACGGCCATCGCCGTCTTGACGTTGGCGCTGAAGAACAGGCTCTCGACGGCGGCGCTGTCGGGCGTGCGCCAGTCGATGAGGGCGGTCAGTTCGTGGTAGAGCTGCTGCAGGCGCGCCGGCAGCGGCGTCCTGGCGGGCGTGGTGATGACGCCGTAATCGACGGCCTGCAGGCCGCCGTCCACCTCGCGCACCAGCCCGTAGCCGGTGATCGCGGTGCCGGGGTCCAGACCGAGGACGAGGGTTGACTCAGCCATCATGGGCTAAAAGAAAGGGCACGGCGCGCCGTGCCCCAACCTGCCTGCGTAATTGCCTTCGCCTCACAGCCGCGACGGTCACGCCGCCTCGTAGCTCGCCATCAACTCGTCGGTGATGGTGAGGTTGGAGTAGACCTGGTCCACGTCGTCCAGCTCCTCCAGCCGTTCGATCATGCCCATCACCTTGAGCGCCTTTTCTGGCTCCAGGCCGATTTCCATCTTGGGCAACCAGTCCAGCCGCGCGTCTTCGATCTCCAGCCCGGCTTCGACCAGCGCGTCCCGCACCGTGCCGAGGCGGTCGCGCGGGGTGTAGATTTCGACGAACTCCTCGCCCTGGACCACGTCCTCCGCGCCCACGTCAGCGGCAATGAGGAAGACTTCGTCGAAGTCGCAGCCGTCGCACGGCACGGTGATGTAGCCTTTTGGTGGAACTGCCAGGCGACCGCGTTCGGCTCGGCCATGTTGCCGTCGGCGCGGGTGAGCACGCGCTTGATGTCCGAGAGGCTGCGGTTGCGGTTATCGGTCAGCACGTTGATGAGTAGCGCGATGCCGTAAGGTCCATAGCCCTCGTAAAGCACTTCTTCAATGGCATCGGCTTCGGTCGCCAATGCCCGCGCCACGCGCAATCGCGCGTTCGATGTTGTCTTTGGGCATGTTGGCTGCCCTGGCTTTGTCAATCGCCAGGCGCAGGCGGACGTTCGTTTCAGGGTCGGGGCCACCCTCGCGCGCGGCGATGCCAATCTCGCGCGTGACGCGGGTGAAGACCTTGCCGCGCTTCGCGTCTTCGGCGGCTTTCTTGCGCTTGATCGTAGACCACTTGCTATGTCCGGACATTGGGACCTCCGGGATACGCGCGTCGTATCTCGCTGTTTTCATGCATTCGATATCTGTCCAATTATATCGCGGGGTTAATGGCGCTCGCAATGGCAAAATTGGCGCCGCCAAATTGGCGCACGCCATATTGGCGCGCCATGTCAGGCGGTGGGGAAGATCGGTTGCCTCACAGGTACCGGTTCCCTTCTGGTCCCCGCGACTGAAGGCGCGGACCAATTCGTACCCTTGTCGGCCTGGTGCTGCGATTAACTGCCGACTTCAGTCGACAGGTTACGAAAAACACACAACGACACGACGCGTCCGCTGCGGCTACGCGCCGGCGCGGCCTTTCTTCTCGGCTACCCGGCGCGTGAAACGCGCCTCATCGATGATGAAGCGCTCGTGCTCGCCTGTCGCGACACGCTCCAGGTCGTCCCATGCCTCGACGCGGAAGCGCAGCCGCCGCCCGTCCACCTCGACCAGCTCCACGCGCACCGTGACCGTCATGTCCGGCGGCGTCGCCGCCAGGTGTCTGATGTCCACATGCGTGCCGACCGTGCCCTGTCCGTCCTCCAGGTACGGCGCGACAAGCCGCCACGCACACGCCTCGCACAGCGCCACCAGCGCCGGCGTGGCGAGCACCTCCGCAAGGCCGCTGCCCCACACGCTCGCCAGGTGTTCCGCCGTGACCTGCGTCGCCGTCTCGTGGGTCAGGCCGGGACGCAGGTTTTCGCTTGCCGGTTGGCTCATGCCCGCGCTCCGTTCCTCCGCTCTGATGCAAAGACCGCGCGACAACCTGCCCCGCAGGGGCCGGCGCTATTCCTGAAGCGCGGGCCGGCGCAGCCCAACCTCGACCACGGCCATGCGGTGGTCTGAGCCGCCCGACGGGATCACCGCCGCGATCTGCGGCGTCAGGTTGTGCACCCACACGTAGTCATAGCGCGCCAGACAGTCAGCCGGGCACCAGGTCGTCGTCTGGTCCGCCGGCAGCGCCGGGTTGTCGAACGGGTCCACGAAGTCGTAGACGCGCATCTGGTCGTAGAGCAGCGATTCGGGCGTGTTGTTGAACGTGCCGCCGACCACCATCCACGGCTGCGCCACGCCAACCGCGTTCACCCGCACCCAGCGCAGCACTTCCTCCAGTTGGACCCACTGGTCCATCGCCTGCGGCGCGGTGTCGCGCTCCGGGCGGCCCAGCCACGTGTTGTAGAGGTCGATCACCGCCTCCGGCGGGCAGGGCGTCTCGCTCACGGTGCAGACCTGCACCCGCAGCACGCCGGTCTGCTCGCCCTTGCTGGTGAGCAGCGACCCCTCGTCGTCGAGGATGCGCACCCGCGAGAGCACCGCCAACCCGTAGACGGCCTCGTTGGTGGGATAGTACACCACTTCCATGCGCAGGCGGCGCGCCAGCCACCACGCCTGATCGACGCCGCCGCTTGTCAGCCGCCCGGTGTCCACCTCCTGGAGGAGCACGATGTCCACGCTGGTTTCGTCGATGAGGCGCGCGATTTCCTCCAGGCCGGGCTGGTAGAGCGCGGTGTAGCCGCTATGGATGTTGTACGTGCCGATGCGAAGCTGCGGCACGTCCTGCTGCGACTGCGCGACGACCGGCTGGGTGGCGACCACGGCGGTGAGCACCGCCGCCGCCAGGAACCCCGTCAGCGCCAGCGAAGCGCCCATCGAGCCGCCGCGCCAGGGGATGCGCACGCGCGCCAGGATCATGGGCAGGCATCCCAACAGCGCCGCCGCCAGGAAGAGCACCCACCCCAGCCCCCGGAACGCGGCGACCAGCTCGACCGTGGTCGCGCCATAGACGAACGTGAACAGGTTCCCGGCGACGAACAACGCAAACACCGCCGCGCCGGCCACCATCCCCAACCCGGCGAAGTTCGGGAGCCGGCGGCGCGCATCGGCGGGGCGCGGCTCGACCACCCACCACAGCGCCAGCACCGTGAAGAACTGCGCCAGCGCCAGGCTGCCCGCCCCTAACAGACCGCCCAGCCGCGTCCCCGCCACCAGGCAGAGGCCGATCAGGAGGAACCAGATCCAGCCCCGGAAGAGGCCGTCGAACATCGCGATGAAGCCCCGCGCCACGCCGCGCACCGCCGGCAGCAGCGGCAGCGCCGTCATCGCGACCATCCACGGCAGGATGAGCGCATAGCT
Organism: Anaerolineae bacterium; assembly: GCA_027494055.1. Taxonomy (GTDB): domain Bacteria; phylum Chloroflexota; class Anaerolineae; order Aggregatilineales; family JAFGMM01; genus JAOSJO01. The sequence goes on from JAOSJO010000001.1 coordinate 792,456, forward strand.
GACGTGGGTCCAGCGCGCCGCCGCGTTGGGGAGCGCAAGCAGCGCCAACTCCAGGAAGAGCAGCGCGCCCAGCGCCAGCCCGCCCCACAGCGTGATCGTCCCCTCGCGTTGCGCGGCTTCACTGGCGGGTTCCCCGGCCTCCGGTTCAGTGAACGCTGCGGCGGGTTCGGGCGGCTCCGCCTCGCCTTCGGCGGCCTGGGCATCGCCCCGCGTCGCCCAGGCAAGCAGCGCGACGAGCAGCGTCAGCAGCGAGAGGACCGTCTGCGCGGCGAGGAAGCCTTCGGCAAGCGTGGGGTCCATCGTGTCGCCCATCGCGCGCACGACCTGGTCGAGGGTCAGCCCAAGCGCGAGGCCAATCGGGAAGAAATCGGCGTGCTGGCGCGCGATGAGGGTGAAGTACAGCAGGCCCGCGCCCAGCGCCACCGCCGCGCTCACGGCCTGGACCAGCGGGTCGTCGTTAATCATCATCACGCGCGCCGCCGCGGCCACGCCCGCCGCCACCGTCGGGCCGAGCGACCAGCTTCCCAGGACCAGCGCGGCCAGCGGCGCAAGCGCCGCCACCACGACCGCCGCCACCTCCACCGTGAGCGTATCCGGCGTTACCGCGCCAGGGGGAGCCGGTCGCCGTAGAGCCGCACGCCGACCTCCACACCGGAGGCGTGCGCGAAGAGGCTCGCGACCAGGAAGCGCGCCGCCTGGATGAGAAACCATCCGACCGCGCCGGCCTCAAGGAACCGGAAGAGTGGGTTTAGCTGCTTGCGCATGGTCCCGCCTGCTTGTTCATGTAAGGGTACGCGACTTGGGGGTCGGCGGCAAGGGTCGGCTACGGGCAATCAAACCACGAATAACACTAATATCACGGCTCCAAAAAGACAAGTCCGCTGCCCGGCGCGTCGCCAGCCCTATTGTGGTCCCGCAGGCCGCTTTTTTCAAGTCTTTGCGGGGCGGTTAACACCGGCGGCTTTCTTCAGTGGAGGGACGACGAGGTCGTCTCGCGCCAGGAACACCGACACACCGCCCGGTATGCGGGCGAAGGGGAGCCGGCGGTCGAGGCGGACACGGAGGAGAAACAAAACACGCCTTGCCCGGAGGCAAAGCGTGCATGAGGTCTATGCCCCATGGGGGACTCGAACCCCCGTTTCCGCCTTGAGAGGGCGATGTCCTAGGCCGCTAGACGAATGGGGCGGACGACGGAAATTGTACCAGTTGTCGGAGCGTCCGTCAAAGCCGTGCCGGCAATTGCGCGTGACCATGTGCGGCCTCAGGTGTTATAATTTTCTGAATTCACCCTGTCTTATTCTGGCGACCTGTTCGGGTCGCGTTTTGTGAAGGAGCGAACGGTGGAACGAAGGCGCGTAGTCGTCACCGGCCTTGGCGCGATCAGCCCTCTTGGCAACGACGTGGAGGCCAACTGGCACGGGGCCGCGAATGGCATCAGCGGCATTGACTACATCACACGCTTCGACGTATCCGACCTGCCGGTGAAGATCGGCGGGGAGGTGCGGGGTTTCGACCCGCTGGAGGCGTTTGGGGCGCGCGAGGCGCGGCGGATGGACCGCATCACGCATCTGGGCCTGGAAGCCGCGCGCCAGGCGGTGGAGGACTCCGGGCTGAAGGTGGACGAGTCCAACCAGTACGCGGTGGGCGCGATCATCGGCTGCGGCATGGGCGGCGTCAACACGATCTTCGACGGCATGGACACCATCCGCGAGAAAGGCCCTACGCGCGTCAGCCCCCTGGTGGTGCCCATGATGCTCCCCGACGCGCCGTCGGGCAAAATCTCGATGGAGTACGGGCTGCGCGGCCCCAGCATGTCGCTCGCGACGGCGTGCGCCACCGGCAACAACTCCATCGGCGAGGCGGCGGAGATGATCCGGCGTGGCGCTGCCGACGCGATGGTGGCGGGCAGCACGGAAGCCGGCCTCGTGCGCCTGGCGATGGCGAGCTTCAACAACATGCAGGCGATCTCGCGCCGCAACGACGACCCGAAGGGCGCTTCGCGACCGTTTGACAAGGACCGTGACGGCTTCGTGGTCGCCGAGGGCGCGGCCATGCTGGTGCTTGAGGCGCTGGAGTTCGCGAAGGCGCGCGGGGCGCGCATCTACTGCGAGTTGATCGGCTATGGCTGCACGTCTGACGCCTTCCATGTGACCGCCCCGCTGGAGAACGGCGAGGGCGCGCAGGAGTGCATGCGCAAGGCCATGCGCGACGCGGGCATCGGGATTGAGGACATCGACTACCTCAACGCGCATGGCACCAGCACCCAGCTCAACGACATCAGCGAGACGCGCGCCATCAAGGGCGTGTTCGGCGAGCGCGCCTACGAGATCCCGATCAGTTCCACCAAGTCGGTGACCGGTCACATGATGGGGGCGGCGGGGTCGCTGGAGGCGGTGCTGTGCGTCAAGGCCATCCTGGAAGGCTTCATCCCGCCGACGGTGAACCTGGAGAATCCAGAATTGCCGGAGTGCGACCTGGATTACGTCCCCAACATCGGGCGAAAGGCCGACCTCACTACTGTGATGAGCAACTCGTTCGGATTCGGCGGGCACAATGCCGTGTTGATTTTTACAAAGTACCAGGAAGATGGCGCAGGATAACGGACGCCGGCCGCTGCGCTATGCGCACGTGGTCGGTTGGGGGGATGGCGATCCCGGAGCGGGTGCTGAGCAACGACGACCTGAGCGGTTTCGTCGATACCTCAGACGAGTGGATCCGCACCCGGACCGGCATCCGCGAGCGGCGCATGGCCGGCGAGCGCGAGTCGACGGCGACGCTGGGGCTGCGCGCGGCGCAGATGGCCCTCGACGTGGCGAATGTCTCTCCGCAAGACGTGGGGCTGATTATCGTCGCCACCTCCACCGCCGATTACGTCTTTCCCTCGACCGCCAGCCTTATCCAGGGCTGGCTGGGGGCGACACACGCCGGCGCGTTCGACCTGAGCGCGGCGTGCACGGGCTTTGTGTACGCGATGGAGATGGCGTCGCAGAGCGTCCGCGCCGGCGGTGTGGATGTGGCGCTGGTCATCGGCGCGGAGACCATGACGCGCGTGCTCGACTGGGGCGACCGCAACACCTGCGTGCTCTTCGGCGACGGGGCGGGCGCGGTGGTGCTGCGCGCGAGCGACGTGCCCGGCGGCGTGCTCTCGTGCGTGCTCGGCTCGGACGGCTCCGGCGCGGACCTGCTCGCCATCCCCAACGGCTACAAGCCCCACGCCCACCCAAGCGTGAACGGCGCGCACAAGCTGAGCATGGACGGGCGCGGCGTCTACCGGTTTGCCAGCCGCATCATCGGCGATTCGGTGGCGGAGACGCTGGCAAAGGCCGGCCTGAGGATCGACGACGTGTCCCTGATCGTGCCGCACCAGGCGAACCAGCGCATCATCGACGCAGCGGCGCGCCAGCTCAAAGTGCCGGTGGATCGCTTCTTTTCCAACCTGGACCGCTATGGCAACACATCGGCGGCTTCCATCCCCATCGCGCTGTGCGAGGCGGTGGATCAGGGGCGCATCCGGCCCAGCGACTACGTGGTGCTGGTCGGGTTTGGTGGCGGCCTCACGTGGGGCGCGATGGCGCTCCAGTGGCCGGAGGAGCTGCCGCCGGAGATGGGCGAGTGGTCGCTGCGACGGCGGCGCGTGTTCTACACGCTGATGCGCTGGCGCGAGCGCCTCCTGCGGCTGTGGTGGCGCATCCAGGTGATCGTGCTGGGCACGGCTGCTCCCGGTACGGAACTTGAGCCGGGCGACGCGGCGCGCCCACGCCGGCTGCCCCGGCTCAGGATGCCGCGCTTCCTGCAGCGCCCCAGGGAACCGGCGGCGCTCCCGCCAGGGCCGGAGCCGGGCGAGGGCCGCGAGGACTGACGCGCGCCGGCAGGTAGCTTCCCGAAAGCTCTAAGCTTTCGGGAAGTTGCACAACTGCTGCCCAAACCCCGGATACGCCGGCGTGCGCGGTGGGGTACAATAGGGCGCGTGGGCGGACTGGCGCACTGGCCTGTGTGTTCCCTGCGGCGGGCGCAATGACTCTAGACCTGGAAGCAATCGAACAGGCGGCGGCGATGCTGCGCGGCGCAAGGCTTGTGGCCGTGCTGACGGGCGCGGGCATCTCGAAAGAGAGCGGCGTGCCGACCTTCCGCGACGTGATGAGCGGCCTGTGGGCGCAGTACGACCCGCAGCAGTTGGCGACGCCGTCCGCTTTTCGCAAGGACCCCAAGCTCGTGTGGGATTGGTACGCCTGGCGGCGCGAACTGCTGGCGAAGGTGGCGCCGAATCCGGGGCACTACGCGCTGGCGGCGCTGGAGTCGCTGGTCCCGGAGGTTGCCGTTATCACGCAGAACGTGGACGGCCTGCACCGCGCCGCCGGCAGCACGGACGTGATCGAACTGCACGGCAACCTGAGCCGCAACAAGTGCTTCGCCAACTGCCAGGGCGACCCGACCTACGTCGCGCCGGAGGCGGCGCTGCCCCCTGTGGATGACATGCCGCCGCGCTGCCCGCACTGCGAAAGCTACCTGCGCCCTGACGTGGTCTGGTTTGGCGAGGCGCTGCCCGGCGCGGCCATCGCGCGCGCCGCCGCCGTCAGCCGGCAGGCGGAGGTGATGCTGGTCGTGGGCACTTCGGGCGTGGTGCAGCCGGCGGCGGCGCTGCCCGACTACGCGCTGCGCGCCGGCGCACGGATCATCGACGTGAACGTGCAGCCGGACGCGATCACGGCGCTGGCGGACGTGTTCCTGCAAGGGCCGGCGGGCGAGGTGTTGCCGCGCCTGGTGGAGGTGATGCGGCATCGATAGGGAATCGCTCTACCAGGAACGCCTGACGCGCATCCAGAAGGCCATCAACCTGGAGCCGGTGGACCGCATCCCCGTGATCTACATCGGCTACGCCTTCGCGCCGCGCTACATGGGCATGTCCATGGCGCGCTTCTGCACCGACCCGCAGGCTGCCGCCGACGTCACCCTCGCCACGATGGAGCGACTGGAGGCGTTCGGCGGGGTGGACGGCGCGAACGCCATTCCGATTGGCCGCATCCACATGTCGCTGAGTCCGCTGTGGCTGTCGCATGTGGCGGTACCGGGGCGCGAGTTGCCCGAAGAGAGCCTCTGGCAGGTGCAGGAGGCCGAGGTCATGACGCGCGACGATTACGACTTCATCATCGCGCACGGGTGGCGCGCCTTCATGGACCGGTATCTGCCCCAGATTGTCGATCTCGACGAGTTCGACGCGCACCGCGCATGGGTGAACGCCAACGTGCGCGCCGTCATCGCGCAGTTCCGCGCGCGCGGGTTCGTCATCCTGTCCACCGGCGGGACGACGATCCCGTTTGAGTATTTCTGCGGCGGGCGGTCGCTGGAGCGGTTCTTCTTCGACCTTTACGAGATGCCGGAGAAGGTGCGCGCGGCGATGGACGTCATCATGCCCGACCTGATCCAGATCGGCCTCGACGACGCGCGCCGAAGCGGCGTGCCCTGGGTGTGGGTCGGGGGTGGCGCGCGGTGAGCGCGATGCTCTCGCCGTCGATGTGGGAGACGTTCGTCTTCCCGTACTACCGCGAACTGGTGACCGCGCTGGCGGCGCAGGGCGTCGGCGCGGTGCTGCACTTCGATCACGACTGGACGCGCGACCTGGCGCGGCTGCGCGACCTGCCGGCGAAGCGGTGCATCCTCAACCTCGACGGCATGACCGACATCCGCAAGGCGAAGGCGCTCCTCGGCGACCACATGGCGATCATGGGCGACGTGCCCTCGGCGCTCTTCGCCAACGGCGCGCCCGAAGCGGTCCGCGCCTACGTCCGCGACCTGGTCCGCGACGTGGGGCCGACCGGGCTGCTGCTCTGCCCCGGCTGCGACGCGCCGCTCAACGCCAGGCCGGAGAACGTGGAGGCGTTCGTCGCTGCCGGGCGCGAGTTTGGCGTCGCCTGAATCAAAAGGGCGCGGTCCAGGCCGCGCCCTCTGTATTGCGCCGCAGGTTTTCTACTTCCCGCCCACCAGCCGCACGAACTTGCGCTTGCCCACCTGAAGGACGGCGTCCGCGCCGGGCGCGAGCCTGACCGTCGCCTCGGCGTCCCCGACCTTCGCGCCGTTGAGGCGCACGCCGCCCTGGTCGATGAGGCGGCGCGCCTCGCCCTTGCTGCGCACCATGTTGAGGTCGGCCATCAGGTCGACGACGCGCTGCTCGCCGTTGACCGGGTGATCGGGCATGTCGGGCAACTCGCCGCGCTGGAACACCGTGCGGAAGTGTTCCTCGCCACGCGCCGCGCCCTCCGGGCCGTGGAAGATGGTCACGATCTGGCGCGCGAGGTTCATCTTGGCGTCGCGCGGGTGCAGCGATCCGTCGGCCAGGGCGGCGTTGAACGCCGCAAGCTGCGGCGGGCTGTAGCCGAGCAGCAGCTTGTGGTAGATGGGCATCGCCTTGTCGGGGAGGCTCATGATCTTGCCGAACATGTCCTCTGGCGTGGACATGATCGGGATGTGGTTCCCCAGGCTCTTGCTCATCTTGATCTCGCCGTCGGTGCCGGGCAACAGCTCGCCCATGATGATGGCGACCTGCGGCTTCATGCCCAGCCGCTCCATGAGCTGCCGGCCCGCGACGACGATGTTGAACAACTGGTCCTGGCCGCCCACCTGCACGTCGGTCTCCTGCGCCACCGCGTCGTAGGCCTGCATCAGCGAGTAGAAGGTCTCGTGCAGCCAGATCGGCTCGCCAGCCTCCAAGCGCTTCTTGAAGTTGTCGCGTTGCAGGAACTGCTGTACCGTGAAGTGGCTGGCGAACTCGATCAGGTCCTTGAAGGTGAGCGGCGCGAGCCATTCTGCGTTGTAGCGCACGCGCGTCCGCGCGCGGTCCAGGATTTTGAACGCCTGCTCGGCGTAAGTCTGCGCGTTGATCTCCACCTGTTCCGGCGTGAGTTGCGCCCGCGCCTTGTCCACGTCGGAGGGGTCGCCGATGAGGCTGGTGAAGCTGCCGATGAGGAAGGTCACGTCGTGGCCGAGTTCCTGGAACTGGCGCAGCTTGCGCATGGTGATGGTGTGGCCCAGGTGCAGGTCGGTGGTGCGCGGGTCGTAGCCACAATAGATGCGGAGCGGGCGGCCGGCGCGCTCGGCTTCGATAAGGCGCTCGCGCAGTTCCCGCGTCATCGTCTCCTTGATCTGCGGGTCGCCATAGTCGGCGCCCGACATCAGGATTTCGACTTGCTCGTCTATTGTGGGTTTGGCGCTTACGGTGGTCATTGCTCCTTCTCTGTCACTACGATTTACCGCGCGGCGTGATTATACCACACCCCTGACCCGCCGTCTCCGGCTGAACCAGCGAGGCCGCGGGGGGCATTCTGAAGGGGCCATGGTACATTATAGTGGAAGTATCCATGCCATCATTCTGCAGAGTTGGGAGTCTTTGACCATGAGACGCAGGAAGACTCGGATGAATTGCTTGGCCATTTAAGGATTCCTTCAGTCATGAAGTAAACATTGGTGCGTATAAGTCGGAAGAATGGGAATGCTGGATGCCGATTGCGACACAGATGTTTAAGTTGCTATGGATCACAGATATGGCAGCCGCTGGTGCCTCGTCTGTTCCCGGACTTGAAACTACATCCAGTTCTTGGCGCTCCAAGCGATAAAGCGGAACGACAGAAGCGAGGAGTACAATGGATCTGGACTGGCCGCCTTGGAAATTGATGAGGTGGGAATTCACATCACGCTATTTGATGAATCATCTCCTAGAACCTTGTCCGAGTGGCTTGAACAAATCATTCAAGTGTCAAATGGAGAAGATATCTCAATTCGTAATCTCATTGAGCTTATGAGAAACAATGAATCAGCTCACTTATCTCTTTCAAAACTTGGAGGGAAACCTCAATTCATCAAGAGTGCCTTCACAATTTATGAGCACGGCAAAAAGGGGGAGGCTACACGAGACTCATAATCAGAATCGGCGAGTACGTTCTCTCAGAATTGTGTAATCTGTCTGAGGTAGGTGATTTACCGCGCGTCACTTCTGCCATTGTTCCGCCCAATGTCATTCCGCTCATCAACCGAGGAAACGAATACCTTGACTTGGCGGAAACAGAGAATATGGCGACTAACCTGCAACATGCAGTCGATGCTTTTCAAGAAGCATTGATCGAGTGTATTCCGGGTAGTCTCAAAGCCACCTATTCTGCAATTAAATTCAGTCTGGGGAAAGCCTATGGTGAACTGGCAGAGTCGAAAATCGGGGCGAGTATCAACTCATGCACTTGCGCTTTGAGCAAGCCTTGCTGAACTGTCATCCGGATGATGAACTCCACTCTATGCTATCGTGGAGGATGGTTTGGGCAGAACCTATTTAGATTTATCAGAAATCGAAGACAAGGAATTCAATCTGGAGCGGAGCATTGAAGCTTTGAAAGAGCACTGGCTGCATTGAACCGGCAGGAGAATCCAACGGTTTTTGCCAGGGTGCGACACAATATGGGAGTTGCACCTGAAATTGTCAGAGACCAGAGGCGAGAACAAACCTCAGACTCGCCATTGCTATCTTCCATGAGGTGCTACAGTATCGAGACGCGCAGAGTGATCCAAAGAACTATGCGCTGACCCAGCAATGCCTGGGGAACGCTTACTTCTGGCTGTCAAAGCTCGATGAAAGCATTGAAAATCAGCAACAAGCTCGCTTGTTGGAAACAGGCCGAGCATTTCTACCGACAAGCTGGGCTAGCAGCTCTAGCTGACTTGATGCACAGTTGGAGCGACAAAGTGCGTTGACTTCTTAGGAAGGGTTAGTCTGCACTCTCACAGCGTTTTACCCAACCGGTACGCCGTCTCCAGGTGTCGCTGGCGCAGGGCGTCGTCGCCGCCTTCCATCCCGCCGAGGATGACCATCTCCGCCTCGGCGACGCCGCAGCCGCGCAGCCGGTTGTCGAGCATGACGCGGCGCATCGCCGCCGCCAGGCCGCCGCGCTCCAGGTTCTCGTTGGTGTCGCCGGCGGACGTGATGACGAGCGCCTTCTTCAGCGTGAGCAGCGGCTTGAACGCGCCGTCCTCGAACCGGTAGGCGAAGCCGACGGTGAACACGCGGTCGAACCAGCCCTTCAGGCGCGCGGGCGCGTCGCCCCACCAGAGCGGGTAGATCAGCGCCAGCGCATCGGCGCGCGCGATCTTCTCCTGCTCGAACTGCACCTCCAGCGCCGGCGGCCCGCCGGCCACGCCGGCCTCGCGCCGGTACTCCTCCCGGTTCATCACCGCGCGGAAGCCGGTCGCGTGCAGGTCGCCGACCTCGAACGTGTGCCCGGCGTCCTTCAGCCCGCGCATGAACTCGCGCATCACCTGTCGGGTGAACGACCCCTCGGCGGGGTGCGTAATCACGATGTAGACGTGCATCTCACTGCCTCCTGATGTGTTTCATGCCGAAAGACGGCTCAGAAAACGCGCAACGTGCGCTGCGATGGCTTCAGGCTGCTCCAGCGTCAGCATGTGGCCGGCGTCCGAGATGGCGACGAGTTCCGCGTCGGGGAGGCGCGCGGCCAGCGCCGCGCTGAGCCGGAACGGTGTGAGCTGGTCGCCCGGCGCGCCGATGACCAGGGCCGGCGCGCGGATATCGCCCAGACGCGGCGTCACGTCGAACGCAGCGCACGCCACGTAGTCGCCATACGTCACGTCGGGCGGCGTCTGGAGCAGACGCGCCCGGCCCACCGCGCGGGCGCTGGCAGGCGCGCCCGCGCCCCAGGCCCGGTCCATGACCCAGGCGGCTGCCGCCCTCCGGGTCGGCGCGGGCGGTCTCCAGCAGATCGGGCGCGACGCACAGCCGCGCCCCGGTCCCGATGAGGACCAGCCCGGCCACGCGCGCGGGGTGGTCGAGGGCGAGCGCCAGGCAGATCGCCCCGCCCATGCTGTGCCCGCAGAAGGCCGCTTGCGCGACGCCCACCGCGTCGAGCCACTGGACGAGGGCCGCGGCATAGTCCGCAATCGAGTCGCGGCCCGGCGGGTCGGCGCGCCCATGCCCAGGCAGGTCAGGCGCGAGCGTGCGGACTCCCGGCAGCCGGCGCAGCGCCGGGGGCCAATCGACGTGAGCGCCGCCCGCCCCATGCACGAGCACCAGCGGCGGGCCGGGCGCGCGCTGCCGGGGCGTGTGGTCCGCGTACCAGATGCGGGCCGGGCCGGCCGGCTGTGGCACGGTTATGAAGGGCAAGGGCGCGCCTCCTGTGCGCCGGCTACCGCTTGACCGATTGCACGCGGGCGACGGTCGCGTCGTCAACGTCGATGATGCGCCAGGGATACACGTTGACCACGAGCGTCTGCAGGTAGCGGGTCAGCGTGATTTCGCCCGTGTCCCAGACGTGGATGTGGCCGTGCATCAGGTACTTCGGCTTGAACCACTCCATGAGGCGCAGGAAAGCGCGGAACCCCCTGGTGCGTGAGGTCGGGCCGGTCGTGGACGCCGAAGGGCGCGGCGTGAGTGACCAGGATGTCGAGCGCGCGGCCATGGACCAGCCGGTTGAGCACGAGCCGGGGCATCATGCCCACGAATTTGGCCCACATCTCGCCGTCGGTGTATTGCGCCGCGCCGGGCTTGTAGCGCATCGACCCCTCCAGCCCGCCGATGAGCAGACCCCGCTCCTTGACCACGCGGTTGTCGAGGTTGCGGCCATGCAGCCGCTCGCCCTGGCGCGAGTCCTGCCAGAAGTGGTTACCCCGCACGTAGAGCAGCGGCCGGCACAGCACCGACGCGATGAAGTCCAGGTAGGTGGTCGGCAGGTCGCCGCAGCTTATGATGAGCTGCGCGTCGCCGGCGCGCTGGCGCAGGATGCTGGCGTTGTAGAGCGGGGTGTTGGTTTCGTCGGAGACGGCAAGGATGCGCACGTTCGTCTCCTCTAAGGCTGGCCGGTCAGGTCGTGGCGCGTGTCGAGCGGTGCGCGGGCCGCGCGCTGCGGCCCTGGGGCCGGGCGGCGCAGGTGGCTGTGCGCCGTGATGCGCCACCGCCGCACGAGATTTGACCAGACGTACCGGCTCGTGAAGCTGAGGAACAGGCGGGCGTCGAAGTAGGGGTTCTTTGCGCCGCCGAGGAAGGCGAGGCGCACGTGATGCTCGTGCATCGACGCCGGGCACCCGTAGACGCGGTGATAGGGCCGCCGCCAATGGCGCACCCGGTCCCAAAGGAAGCGCAGCAGGATGCGCACCACGTCCACGCTTGCCCTGTGACGGCGCGGGTCGATCCGGCTGTGCGGCGTGTAGGTCGATTCGACTTCGACCACCCTCCCGTTCAGCCGACCCCGCCAGCAGGCGCAGTCGCCAAAGAAAATGACCGGCTCGCCCGGCTTCGGGTTGATCGCGCCGCGATAGTCGCCGAAGACGTAGGTCATGGGCCGGAGGCGTTCGTACACGTCAGGCTGCCACGCGCGCTGGAGCGATTCGACCGTCTCCCAGAGCGCGCCAGGGCAGCCGCCCCAGCAGTAGTCACCGCCGTGCGCATCTGGCGGCAGGCCGAGGTGGACGGTGATGCGGTCGGTCTTGCGCCGCAGCGCCGCGTCCACCTTCTCGACCGAGAGCTGGAACCCTGCGCCGCGCGCCCGCGCTTCCTCGAACGGCACATCGCCGCCGAGCGCGATGTCGGCAACGTCCAGCGGCCCCAGGCCGCGCGCGCCCGCGATACGGATGTGGTCCACCGCGTGCGGATCGAGGCCGAGGATGTGGGCGCACACCACATCGACCGCGACCTGGTTGGTACCCATGACGATCAGGCCCAGGCGGCGCGGCGTGGGCGACATCATGGTCAGCTCGCCGGCGGTGATGGCGTCCACGGCGATGAAGCCGGGCGTGAGGATCTCCTGCAGATCGACGATCTTCTGGTGCAGGTGGAAGTCGTGGTCGATGATGCGGTGTCCGCTGTCCTGGAGGCCGATGTAGTTCTTGAGCGCGCACGTCATCTTGCACCAGGCGTGCGCCTTGAGCTTGGGCGCGTTGATGAGGAAGTCGCACGCCGCGACCGGCGTCGGCACGTAGACGTAAGGCCGCAGCGCGTCCGGGTGGCGCAGCGGGACCTCGACGTTGGGGTACTCCTCGAAGTAGTACGCTTTGGCGCGGTGGCGCTTGATCGCCGGGCCGTAGCCGGCGTGGTGGAAGCCGAAGCGGGTTGGGACCGTGAGCGCCGACCGCTCGCCGACCGCGAGTTCGGTCACGTCGCCGTCGCGCGCCCTGACCGCCGCCAACAGCCCTTCGATGAACTCGGCGCGGGTGTGGGCCAGCTCGTAGCGCCCGCGCACCGCGACGACGACGTTCGGCTTAATCATGGTGCGCCCGTGCGGGCGCGCGCCGAGCGCGTCCATGCCCTCGCCGAGGATGTGCGCCAGCCGGCCGGCATCGTAGGCGTCACAATGCCGGATGAGTACGGTTGGGTGGGTCATTGGCTCCTCGCGCCAGCGGTTCGCACAGCGGGCGTCTCTGGAGCTATTGTGTACGATTTTGGAGGGGCGGGCAAATGAATTCGCGCGCCGCACCCGCCTGCCCTACACCCCCGCCGGCAGGAAAAAGAACGCGACCGCGACGATCAGGTACACCGCGAGCAGCATCGCGCCCTCCAGCCAGTTCGACTCGCCGTCGAGCGCGATGAAGGCGGCCACGACCGACGCCGAAAAGAGCGCGATCAACTCGAAGGCGTTGAAGATCAGCAGCAGCGTCTGGTTGAACAACAGGCTGATGAACACCAGCAGCGGCGCGACGAACAGCGCGATCTGAATGCTCGACCCCAGCGACACGGCCAGGCTCAATTCGATGCGGTTCTTCAGCGCCACCTGGACCGCGACCAGGTGCTCGGCCACGTTGCCGATGAGGGGAATGATGATAATGCCGATGAAGAACTCAGACAGGCCGAGCGCCTCGGTCACGTGCTCCACTGCGCCGACCAGCACCTCGCTCATGAAGACCGTGCCGAGCGTCGCAGCCAACAGGACGATCAGCGCGTGGCGCACGCTCCACCGGGCGGTGTGCGCCGCCGCCTCGCGCGCCAGCCCTCGTCCCGACGTGAACGAGTAGACAATCGTCAGCGCGTACAGCACGATCATCACCACCGCGACGCCCTCGCTCAGCCCAAGCTCGGCGGTCAGCGCCACGCCAGGGGTGAGGCCCGCCGCCTCCGACGCGGCCTCGCTTTCTCCGGCGCTCCCGGCCTCCTCGACCTGCGCCGGCGCGCCGTCGGTCACGGCGTTTTCGATCTCCGCGCTGAACAGCGACGGGATCGCCAGCGCGAAGACCGCCAGCACCAGCAGGGTCGCGTTTACCGCAGCCTGCCGCCGGTCGAAGGTCTGGATGCCGTTCTTGAGGCCGCCCAGCAGCAGGCTCAGCCCCATCACGAGCAGCAGGTTGCCGATGATCGAGCCGGTGATCGAGGCGCGCACCAGGTCGAGCAGCCCGGCGCTGATGGCGAAGATCGTGATGATGAGTTCGGCGGCGTTGCCCAGCGTGGCGTTGAGCAGGCCGCCGAAGCGCGGCCCGATGTGCGCGGCCAGCTCCTCGGTGCCCACGCCGATCAGGTCGGCGAGCGGAATCAGCCCCAGGCCGGCGAGGGCGAACACCAGCACCGGGTCGCCGCCGCTCAGGTCGACGATTAGCGCAATGGGCGCGAAGACCAGCAAAACGTAGAGGAATTTGTCCAGACCGATTCTGTGCAGCGTCGCGATCACGGGCGTTCTCCCTGCCGCCGGCGATTTCCGGGCGGGGCTATGCTTTTCGTGTAGTCGTTACACACAAACCCGACGCAGCGCTCAGTACCACATGTGCTCGCGGTACACGTCCAGGGCGTAGCGATAGCTGTCGTAGCGCACGAGCGGCGTCACCGAATGGTCGGTGGCGAAGAAGTAGCGCGCGCCGCGCGCCTTCATGCCTTCGACGATTTCGATCACCGCGCGGCGGATGATGTCGCGGTCGTTGGTCTCGAGCCGGCGCACATCCAGCCCGCCGACGAACGCCAGCTTGTCGCCGTACTGCTCTGCGAAAGCGAACAGGTCGTTGCCGGCCTTCACCTCCATCGGGTTGAGCGCGTCGAAGCCGGCCTCGACGATCAGCGGCAGCGCGTCGGTGGTCTTGCCGCATGAGTGGAAGACCACCGGCAGACCCTTCTCGTGGAAGAAGGCGACCATCTCCGCGAAATACGGGAAGATCAGTTCCCGGTAGGTCTTGGGCGAGGCGAACAGCTTGTCCTTGAACCCCAGGTCTTCGTAGATCCAGATGCCGTCGGGTACGCCGACCTGCTCCAAGAGAAGTTGATAGTGCGCCTTGAAGAAGTCGATGTAGACGCGGTTGAAGTCGTGGATCCAGCCGGGGTCGAGGATCAGGCTTTCGTACAGGCACACGTCGCCGAGGCTCTGCCGCGCGGTCTCCCAGATGAGTACGTCGCCGTAGAAGGTCCACTTGTCGGCGGCGCGGCCTATCGCCAGCTCCGCCGCGTTGCCTTTCAGGTCGAGGCGACGCGGGTCGAGCTCGAGCAGGTGAGGGCGGTAGTCCTGCTCCCAGACGGCGCGACTGGTCATCGCGAAGTCGATGTGCTCTGGCGTGCCGGACTTGTGCTTCCAGAACTTGAACGACGCGCCCGCGCCGGTCCGCTTGATGTACCATTCGTCGGTCTCGGCCAGGATCTCCTCGTAATCGAGGATCGGCTCGCGCTTGACCCAGCCGCCGGCGGCGTGCATGTCCGCGCCGAAGTGGAGGTTCGGGTCTTCCGGCTTGACGACCTCTTTCCCGTCCTCGATGACGACGCGCGTGGGGAAGCCCTGTTCCACCCAGATTTCGGGCGTCTCCGGCCAGAAGTAATCGTAGAAGCCGACGCGGTCGAAGTCGCCCTGGGTCAGAAGGCCTTGGGTCAGATCACGGGAGTTCATCATTGCCGGGTTGCTCCTGTGTGCGCAGTCCGCAGAGTCGAGACACCCGGTATTGTAGGTCCGGGCGCGCGCGCTGGCAACGTGCCGAAGCAAGGGCGCTGTAGCTCCCAGGGAGCTTCAAGCTCCCTGGGAGCTGGGAAAGTCCAACGAAGCAGAATTGAGCTATAATCGATTTGGCGTAAAGCCTCCGGAAGGGCAAGGCGAAAGGAACCGGCGGATGCCCGCTTCTGGCGTCGTGATCACAACCTGGGAGGGCGACGCGCCACCGACCGAGGCGGCGTTGCAACGCCGCTGTGCTGAGGAGGGCCTGCACCCCTACCGCTGGAGCAACGCGCCCGGCGATGTCTACGCCGCGCACACGCATGCCTACCATAAGGTGATCTACGTCGTGCGCGGGTCGATCACGTTCGGCCTGCCGGATGCAGGGGAGCGCGTGACCCTCCGCGCCGGCGACCGGCTCGACCTGCCTCCGGGCGTGCTGCACGACGCGGTCGTTGGGCCGGAGGGCGTGGTGTGCCTGGAAGCGCACCGGTGAGTGTAAAGGGACGGCCTCGCGCACGCGCGATGGTATCTCAATGACAGCGACGCCACCTGACCGGCCCATCGGAACCGACCTCGATATTCCCCGCCTCAACGAACAGCTTGAGGGCTGGCCGGCGGAGGACATCCTGGCGTGGGCGTGGGCGACGCTCGGCCCCGACGTGGCCGTGAGTTCGTCCTTCCAGACGCAGAGCGTGCCGCTGCTGTACCTGGTGTCGCAGGTGTGTCCGGAGATGCCGGTGATCTTTGTCGATACCGGCTTCCACTTCCCCGAAACGCTGGCCTTTCGCGACGAACTCCAGGCGCGGTACAACCTGAATATCGTCGTGGCGCGTCCGGCCATCGAGAAAAGCCAGATGTTGCAGCAGTATGGCGAGGGCCTGTACCGCCGCGACCCCGACCTGTGCTGTTACCTCCACAAGGTGGAGCCGATGCAGCGCGCGATTGCGGGGCTGCGTGGGTGGATCAGCGGCGTGCGGCGCGACCAGACCGCGCACCGCGCCACGCTGCGTGTCATCGAAGCGCAGCCTGGCCGCCCGCTGAAGATACACCCGCTGCTCAACTGGACGCGGCGCGACCTCTGGCGCTTCATCAACGCCCATGACCTGCCCGCGCACCCGCTCTTCGCGCAGGGCTACCTGAGCGTCGGGTGCGCGCCGTGCACCCGACCGGTCACGCCGGGCGAGGACGAGCGCGCCGGGCGGTGGGAGGGCGCCGATAAGACGGAATGTGGGCTGCACGTGGACCTGATAGACCCGTCAGCGGACGGGCAAGAACGCTTGGAGAGGGAAGATGGCAGAACGAGAGAACGGTGAACCGGTGATCCTGGTGACGGGCGGGGCGGGCTATATCGGCTCGCAGTTGATCCGCGACCTGCACGCCGACCCGCGCTTCGCGCACGCCACGATCCGCATTTACGACAACCTGCGGCGGCGGCGCTTTCGCGGGCTGATGGACCTGCCGGCGGACGGCTGTTACGAGTTCATCGAGGGCGACATCCTGGACCGCGGCAACCTGGCGCGCGCCATGCGCGGCGTGACTGCCGTCATGCACCTTGCCGCCATCGTCACCACGCCGATGCACTTCGACCAGCCGGAGTGGACGCGGCAGGTCAACCAGTGGGGGACGGCCTCGGTCATCGATTGCGCGCTCGACGCCGGCGTCACGCGGCTGGTCTACAGCAGCTCGGCGAGCGTGTACGGGGCAGGCGGGCCATTCCGCGAGACCGACCCCTGTCGCCCCATCGGCCCGTATTCGATCTCGAAGCGCAAGGGTGAGGAGGAAGTGATCCGCAGCCAGGAGCGCGGCCTGCGCGCGACCATCCTGCGCCTGGGCATGACGTTCGGCACCGCGCCGGCGATGCGCCACGACTCGGTTGTGAGCCAGTTTGTCTACGCCGCCGGCGTCGGACGCGCGCTGGCGATACACGGCACGGGCGAGCAGGTGCGCCCGCTCATCCACGTGCGCGACGCTTCGGCGGCGCTGCGGCTGTGCCTGGCCGACGCGAGCACCGAGGGGCAGGTCTACAACGTCGCCACGATGAACCACAGCGTCAACGACATCGCGGAGACGCTCAGGGCGATGGCGCCCAACGTCGCCGTGCGCTACACCGACCAGGACGTGCTGACCAACGTCAGCTACGAGGTGGACTCGTCGCGCTTCCTGAGCCTGGGCTTCCAGCCGGCGTTCAGGCTGACCGACGGCCTGCGCGAGATGCTCGCGCACTGGACGGGCTTCCGCCCCGCGCTGACCGGTACCGGTCCGCTGCTCGCGCCGGAGGACTTGATCTGACCGGCCCCGGCGCGGGCACAAACCTGGGTCCGTCGCGGCATTGCTTGTTGCGCCTCACACCCCGACTGTATCTGTTCGCCTTTTGGTTCCCGCGACTGAAGTCGGCGGGTTCCAGAAGACACACGACCCCACGAGCCGAATGGACAGGGTGAACAGATACCGCCAGACAGCCCCAAACAAAAACCTAACCGACCTGTTGCAGAACCGTAACACCCTGTTTCGAAGCGGTGACAGCGCTGCCATTCCCTCGTAACAGGCCCGCGCTATTCTATGCACAACAACGGACAGAACCTACCGCGTCGAAATGACCATGCGAACATGCATGAGACTACAGCGGCTGTCCAAAGGAGGGTGCAATGAACAAGAGACGCGCAATTCTCAGCCGCACGCTGGTTTCCGCCCTGGTGCTGCTGGCGCTCGGCGCGAGCCTGCTGCCCGCAGCGGGCGTCGCCTCGGCGAACAGTGGCGCAACGGCGATTGTCACCAACTGCTACTACCTGAACGTCCGCACCGGCCCCGGCGTCGGGTACGGGCGGGTTACGGTGCTCGCGAGCGGTACCTACGTCACGATGCTGGGCCGCAACGCCGATGCGTCGTGGGTGAAGATACAGCCTATCGACGGGTCCTACTGGCAGGGTTGGGTCAACGCCTACTACCTGGCGCCCAGCATGAACATCTGGGACCTGCCCATCGTGGATGGCGCGCCCCCGCCGCCGCCGCCCCCGCCGCCAGTCGCGAGCGGGATCGTCGTGAATGCGTACTACCTGAACGTGCGCACCGGCCCTGGCGTGGGCTACGGGATCGTGACTGTGCTGTCATACGGCACGCAGGTGAAGTTGGTGGGCCGCAACGCCGCCGCCTCGTGGGTGCAGATCGAGCCGCTCGCGTCGCAGTGGCGGGGCTGGGTGAATGCCTACTACATCGCCACCAGCTATTCGATCGGTAGCCTGCCGGTCACGGACGGCTCATCGCCGCCGCCACCGCCGCCGGGCCAGCACATTCACATCGTGCAGCCAGGGAGACCCTGTACCGCATCGCCCGATATTACGGCACGACGGTGCAGGCCATCGCCGCCCTCAACGGGATCTTCAACCCGAACCTGATCTACGTCGGCCAGAGGCTCGTCATCCCGGCGTAACGGCTGCACAAACGCCTTAAGCCAAATGGCGTCGATCGCCGCACGCTCCGAGCGCGACGGCGCACGCTCCGGGTCAGTCCCCCTCCCGGAGCGTTTTCTTTTAGGGCGGTGGGGGAAATGGCGGGCGGCCCGACTCAGGCCGCCCGCACTTGTGTCAGGGCAGCGCGACCGGCACGAGCAGGTTGAGGAACAGCCCGGCGACGAACAGCGCCCCGGCAAACCGCGTGTGCACGAACGCCAGCGACACGAACCACAGCGGCCACACGGGGTAATCCGGCGGCGGCTCGGCGGGCTTGGGCTTGTTGTAAGCCGCCAGCACGCGCACCAGCGTGCGCAGCGCCAGCACGCAGAGCAACACCCACGGGCCGACGATGCGCGCCGCCACCAGCACGATCACGATGACGTAGAACGCGACCATCATGCCCTGCGTCAGGCGCGCGGCGTTCTTGTAGCCGAGGATCACCGGCAGCGTGTTGATCCCCTTCGCCTTGTCGAGATCGAGCTTGTCCATGTGCTTGCCCATCAGCACGGTCGTGACCAGCAGCGCGTAGGGCAGCGTGGCGATGAGCGTGTTCAGGTTGATCGTCCCGGCGGTGACGTAGTACGTCCCGCCGATCATCAGCGGCCCCCAGACCAGCGCCACGCCCACCTCGCCCAGGCCGCGATACTTGAGCCGGATGGGCGGCGCGACGTAGAACACGCTGATAAACAGCCCCAGCCCTGCAAAGAGCACGACCGGCCAGCCGCGCGTCGCGGTCAGGATCACGCCAATGGCGATGTTGACCGCGTTGAAAAGCAGAATCGCGCGCCGCAGGCCCTCCCGCGAGATCAGGCCGGCAAGCACGGGATGGGGCGCGTACAGCGCACGCGCGTACTCGTCCGTGTCCACGCCGCTTTCCAGGTCGAAATAGTCGTTCATCAGGTTGTTGGTCGCGTGGGCCAGCAGCACGCCCACTGTCGCAAGCAGAAATGGCGCCCACGCGAACGCGCCATCGCCGGCAGCGAGCATGCCGCCGATCAGCGCCGAAGTCAGCGTCATGGAAAACACGCACGCGCGCGTGAGGATCAGCCAGCGCGACACGAAGTCCATCGGTTTGCCCTGGCCCAGGTTGCAGGTCTGAATCACTTCCGTCCAGTTGCGTAGCATGTTCCGTCTCCTGAAACGAACTACTCAGCCGCCGCTGGCCTCGCTCTGGAGCATCTGCCACAGGCGGAACAGGTCCGTGCGCGAGGTCATATCCAGGCTCAGCGGCGTCACGGAAACCACGCCGTCATGCAGCAGCGCGTACACGTCCGAGTCCGGCTCGGCGTGGGCTGGGTCTGCCTTGAACTCATAGCCGAGTTGCGCCTCGTCAGAGAGCACGGCGCGCTCCGGGCGCGTGGGCCAGAACACGCGCCGCCGCGAGAGCCGGGTGACGCGCCAGGGCGTCTCCGTCGTCGCGTTCTGCGGCACCTCGACCTTGAGCACGTCCACGTCGTCGGGGATGTGGTCGGTGCGCAGCAGCCACCGGCTGAACAGCCTGGCGAAGTGCGCCGCCACCGTGAAATCGACCTCGGCGTAACTGAGGTGCATGCCGATGGGCATCTGGCGCGAGATCGCCAGCGCCGGGATGCCGAAGCTGGCCGCCTCCAGCGCGGCGCCAATGGTCCCGGAGATCGTCACGCCGTTGCCGGTGTTCTCGCCATAGTTGATGCCCGAAACGACGAGCGCGGGCATCGTGTCGGTCAGTTCGAGAATGCCATGCTGCACCGCCTGCGCGGGCGTGCCATCGACGGCGTAGACGGTCCAGGGCTTGCCCTGGATCATCACCTTCTCGGCGTAGATGCGCCCGGCGCTGGTGACCGGCAGGCTCCGCCCCATGCCCGACTGCTGCTCGCGCGGTGCGACAACCTGGACCCACCCCAGCTCGGAGAGCGCTTCCGCAACCGCCCACAGCCCCGGCGATTGGATACCGTCATCGTTCGTCAGCAAGATAACCGGTCGCTCGGCCACGATAAGCTCCTCGTGTTCAAGATGTACGCAGGACACATTATAGCAGCCTCCAGTTAAACCGCCGTTAAAACCCGTCGGCGGCGCGGCCCGCCAGCAACACCGGGCGCGTCGCTATTAAACAATGTCTTAATCATTCTTGCCCTGCGCGCGTTTTTTTGTTAGAATGTTCACAGGTGTGAGCGACGCTGCAATAAGGGCCGTCGTTTATGGGCCTTTCACACGTCGCTCACTTTTCGTCAATCGCGCCGGACGGTGTAAGGAGGTTTGGCTACAAATGGGATAACGAATCCGGAGAAAAATGGCGTACCAAAGTCGTTGGACATGCTCCGACGCGCAGCGCCGCGTATCTTCGACCTCTTGAGGGACAGCCCTTCGCTTGAGGCGGCGCGCGAGAACCTGTTCACCTATATCAGCAACCGCGAAAAAACGCTCTTCTTCTCAGACAACGCCCTGCACCCGCTGGAGCACGCCACGGCGCGCGAGTGCGTCCGGGTGCTCAAGAGCCTGATCGCGCCGCGCCACGAGACGCGGGCGGGGTTCAGCACCGCTCGAAACGCTGTGGCGCTTCGTGCGCAGCGACGACCCAGAGGCCACGCCGGTCGCCGAGGGCTTTGTCCTGGAATTCGTGCACCTCTTCAGGGGCCTCAGCGGCGAGTCGGGACTCGTGCAGGGGTGGCTCGGGCCGGCCCTCGCCGAGGCGGGCGCGGAGCTGGTGGACTTCAACCAACTGGAGGGCCGGCGCGCAGGCGTCGCGCGCTCTGACTTCCTCGACCAGGCCGCGGCCCACATGTGGGCGCGTGTCAGCCGCCACCCGACCGGCCTCGACCCGGAGGTGGTCGCCCGGCGCAGGCGGAACGCGCAGGCCATCATCGACTTCTTCGACGCCACCCCAGCGCACTGGGAGAGCTTCGCCTGGCAACTGGCGCACGTCATCCAGGGGCCGGAGGCCGTCGCGCAACTGGAGCAGTTGATCCCCATGACGCCGGCGGAGAAGGACGCGGTGCGCCTGGCGGTCGAAAACGGCATCCCCTTCGGCATCACGCCCTACTACCTCTCGCTGTTCGACTTCGACTCCGCCAGCCGCCGTGAGGACGCGCAGGTCCGCGCGCAGGTGATCCCGCCGCTGCACTACGTCCGGCGCATGATCGAACACAAGCAAGACCGCGAATTTGCGTTCGACTTCATGCACGAGCGCGACACCTCGCCCATCGACCTGGTGACGCGGCGCTACGCCTCTATCGCCATCCTCAAGCCGATTGACACCTGCCCGCAGATCTGCGTCTACTGCCAGCGCAACTGGGAGATCGCCGGCCCGATGGAAGCGAGCGGCTTCCCGGCGCGGGAGAAGCTCGACGCCGCGCTTGACTGGTTCGCAGCGCACCCCGAACTGCGCGAGGTGCTCGTCACCGGCGGCGACCCGTTCTTCCTCAGCGACAGGCGCATCAAGCACATCCTCGACCGCCTGGCGGCGATGGACCACATCACCAATATCCGCTTTGGCACCCGCGCGCTCGTGACGCTGCCCATGCGCGTCACCGACGACCTGGCGGACCTGCTCAGCCGCTACATCGCGCCGGGACGGCGCAACGTCTCCGTGGTCACGCACATCGAGAGCGCCGCCGAGGTCACGCCAGAGATGGCCGATGCCGCGTACCGGCTGCGGTCGCGCGGCCTCCACCTCTACAACCAGCAGGTGTTCACTCTGCACACCAGCCGCCGCTTCCAGGCCGTCGCCAACCGCGTGGCAATGAAGAAGATCGGCGTGGACCCGTACTACACCTTCTACCCCAAAGGCAAGGAGGAGACGCGCGACTATGTGACCCCGCTCGCGCGCATCCTGCAGGAACGCAAGGAAGAGGCCCGGCTGCTGCCCGGCATGTTCCGCACCGACGAGCCGGTGTTCAATGTGCCGCGCCTGGGAAAGAATCACGTCCGCGCGCGGCAGGACCGCGAGCTGATCGCGATCCGGCCTGACGGGCGGCGCGTCTACCTCTGGCACCCCTGGGAAAAGGGCATCATGCCCACCGAGCCGTGGCTCTACGTGGACAACGGCATCCACAGATACCTCGAACAGCTTGAAGAGATCGGCGAAGACCCGGCAGAGTACGCGAGCATCTGGTACTACTACTGACCGGAGTCAAGCTGACGCAACGAGCGCGCGCCGTGGCCCTTTCCGTCGGGGAGGGCCTGGGGGGGGCGGTAGGGCTTCCTGCGCATTATATGCTATATTTGGGATGTCCTTCGCCCCCTTTTCTCATATTTTTAAGGAGAGACGCCCATGTTTGCCGTTCTGTCGCTGTTTCTGCCGCTTGCGCTGACGGCCACGCCGACGAACGATTACCAGCTTCAGGAGAGTGAAGACAACACCGCGCTTGTGATAGTGTTGTTCATCGGTCTGCTGATCGCGGCGGCCATCGTGACATGGATCATCACATCGCGCTCGAAGCAAGAAGCCGGACGGGAAGCAACCCCCAGGCGGGCGGAGCCAGAGGCCGAGCCGCACGCCAAACCCGTCCGGACGCCGCCGGTGCCAGAGATGGCGGCGCGCGAGGTGGCGGCGCCGGAGGTCGTGAAGCCGGAGGCGGCGGCCTGGGAGGAAGAGCCGGCCCCGCTCGCCGAGCCGGAACCGTCCGCGCTCGCGCCCAAGCCGGAGGCCGCCGTGCAGGTCGCCGAGGAAGCGCCCGCGCCCCCGGTGGCCGAGCCGGTCGCAGCGCCGGAAGCCGCGGCAGAAGCCGCGGCAGAAGCCGCGCCGGCTCCCTCAGCCGAGCCGGACGACCTCCGCCTGATTGAGGGGATCGGCCCGAAGGTGTCGCGCGCGCTGATGGACGCAGGGATCACGACGTTCGCGCAGGTCGCGGCGAGCACGCCAGAGCATCTCGAGGCGGTCGTCACCGGCGCGGGCGTGCGCATCATCCCCGGCGCGCCGGCGACCTGGCCGGACCAGGCCCGGTTCGCTGCAGCAGGCGACTGGGAGGGCCTGGAGCGGCTGCAAGGCAGCCTGAGGGCCGGGCGGCGGCCAGACTAGCGCGCTCGCGTCCGGGGCAAGACAAACGCAGACGCCTCAAACGGGAGGGTGCGCCGCGCTGCGCCCCGCACCTTCATGCAGACCGCGTAACGCGACCCCGGCGGCGTGGTATGCCTCACGGCAGCCAGCCGCCGTCGATGCCGCTCTCCGCAATCTGCCGCAGCACGCCGCCGGCCACATCGTAGACCCAGATTTCCGGACTGGCGAACTGCTCCGTGAGCCGGTAGCGCTGGATCAGCAGCCACCCGCCGGTCGGGTCCCAGACGAAGCGCGTGTTGTTGTACGCGGGGTCGTTCGTCACCGGGCGCAGCGCGCCTGACGCCACATCGTAGAGCACCAACTGTCGGCCTGTGGCGACGCCGGCCGCGCCCTCCTCCAGGTTGTGCCGGCCAAGGGCGATCAGCCCGCCGTCGGGCGACCACGCGCTGCCCTGGTCGTCCTGCCCGTCTTCGAGCAGGGGCGCGAGGCCGCCGTCTGCGCTCAGGTCCGCGAGCCACAGCTCCGGGACGAACTGCCGGCCGACGCGACGGATGTCGGCGTAGACCATCTGCGCACCGTCGGGCGCGAAGCTGCCGACCTCGCCCATCAGCGACGGGATGACGGCGACCGCGCCGCTGTCCAGGTCGAGCACGCGGATGCCCTCCACGCTCGCGTCGTAGAAGGCCAGCCGGCTCCCGTCTGGACTCCACGTGGGCGCGTACCCCAGCACCTGCCGGTCCTGAAAGACCGGCGCGGTCTCGCCGGTATCGAGGTCGTAGAGCCAGACGCGGCTCGGCAGCCCGCCCCGCTCGCGTAGCTCGTAGGCCAGCAGCCGCCCGTCGGGCGACCACGCCAGGCCGCCGCAGCCATCGGGCGCGCAATCCACGACCTTGCGCGGGTTGGAGCCGTCCGCCTCGATGAGCCAGATGTCTACCGTGGGCGTGGCGGTGCGCACCGCCACCGCGATCTGCGACCCGTCAGGGCTGGGCGCGAAGCTGTCGAGGCCGTACTCTGCCGTGAACAACGCGTGCGGCGCGCCGCCGTCGATGGGCGCTTCCCAGAGGCCGCGCAACATGCCCCTCCTCCAGCGCGAGGTACAGCGCGCGCGGCGCGCGCGGCGTGAAGGACCACGCCACGTCCTCCTGCGTGCGCCGTCCGGCGGCGCTCTGCGCGCCGGCCTGGAGCGTCACCGTGTAGGTCGCGCCGGGCGCAAGCGGCGCGTCTGGCGCAAACGTCATGGTGTTGCGCGCCCAGCGAAACCCACCCGCGACCGGCGGCGCTATCGCAAAGTGCGCCTCGGCGCTCGCGGCGTCCATCCGCTCGCCGAAGGTGACGCGCACCGCTGCGGTGCTGGGCGGGCTTTGGCCGTCGCCGGGCGCGTAATCGAGCACGGGCACGCCGATGTTGTCGCCAAGCGCCAGCACCACGCCGAGCGCCACGACCAGCGCCGCGCTGACGCCCAGGACGAGGCGGTCAAACGCATCCATCTTGCATCCCCGCCCGGCCTGTCAACCGCAACCGTGAGACAGGTGCATTCCATCGTGGGGGCACGCTTGTAGCCCACCGATGCTCTGCCTGTTTTACCTCACCCCCACCGACCTTCGGTCGGCGCCCCTCTCCATAAAATGGAGAGGGGGTGAATAAGAATAGCGTAAGTCCCCTCTCCACGAGTGGAGAGGGGATTTAGGGGTGAGGTAATACTTGCGCATGGAGTCGCCCCAATGTCGGGCTACTCCCCCTGAGACCTGCCTCCCCGCCGACGTGACGCGCCGAACCAGAGTCGCGCTCATGGGTAGAGGTAGGGCTGCGGGGGCGGCGCGACCGCCTCCACCGACTCGGCGACCAGGACCGGCATCGGCTCGCCGTCTACCGCGCCCCTGCGCGAACACACCCCTGACGCGCACCCACGTGTCGGCCTGGAACGCGGCGGCGTCCGGCGTCTGGACCACGAGGCCGACCGGCGTCGCGTCGGCCACGCAGCACACCAGCACGAACCGCGCCACCATGAACTGGTCGTCGGCGAGGCGCGGGTCGCGGTAGACGAAGCCGACCACGTCCGCTTGCGCGCCGTTGAGCGCGTTGGGCGCGGGGTTCTCGTTCATCGCCCTCACCCAGTCGAGCACGTTGCGCTCGGCGGGTATCACCGTGAGCGTGCTCCCGGCGGCGTCGGCGGCGAGGGCGATGTCGGTCGAGACGCCCCGGTTCGCGATGGCGCTCGTCCCCAGCGGCCTTGCCGGCACCACCACGCCGAGGATCACCGGCATTGCCACGATCAACAGCGGCCAGAGCGACCGCCGGGCCAGCCCGTGGTGGTGATGGTGGTGCGCGTGATCGTCGTGGTCGTGCGACCCCGACGCGACATGCGGGGGGCTTAAGCCCTCTGTCTGCGCATCGTCGGATGCGCTGCGGTCGAACAGGCCGTAGGACTGCGCGAGCGCGATAAGTAGCGCCACCGCCACCAGCGAGAGCCAGGCGAAGCGCGGCGCGATGTAGTAGTACAGCGTGCCGTTGAACAGCTTGTCAGCCAGGAAGATCGCCAGGCCGACCAGGATCAGCGCTTTGAGGGCCAGGTAGGTGCGCTCGCTCACCGTCGCCTCCTAGAGCGGCACGTTCAGGTTGATGAAGACGGCGATCAGGGTGGTCAGCAGGAGTGGGAGGAGGATGAGGTACGCCACGATCTTGCGCCTGAAGACGCCGAGGAACATCATCGTGCTTTTGATGTCCACCATCGGCCCGAAGACCAGGAACGCCAGGATCGAGCCGGCGCTGAACGTGTTGACGAAGCTCAGCGAGATGAAGGCGTCCACGGTGGAGCACACCGAGAGCACGAACGCCAGCGCCGACAGCACCAGCACCGAGACCAGCGGCCCCGCGCCGAGCGACGTGAGGACGCTCTGAGGCACGAGGGTCTGCATCAGCGCGGCCAGCGCCGACCCGATGACCAGGTAGCGGCCCATCTCGAAGAACTCGTCAGCGGCGACGCGCAGCGCGCGCTGCACGCGGACGCGCAGCGGCTCAGCGCCCGGCTGCGCCAGCGCCTCGCCCGACCCGCCCATGATGGGCATGGGGCCGGCCGTGCG
This sequence comes from Anaerolineae bacterium, assembly GCA_027494055.1. GTDB lineage: Bacteria > Chloroflexota > Anaerolineae > Aggregatilineales > JAFGMM01 > JAOSJO01. The sequence continues at coordinate 818,839 of JAOSJO010000001.1, forward strand.
CGGCAGCATGATGCTGGCGGGCGACCTGTTGAAGGAGAAGATCACCCCCACGGTGACGGCGACGATCAGGCCGATGCCGACGCGCGCAAACAGCATCGGCCCCCAGCCATACGCGGCGGCGGTGCTCGCGATGACGATGGGGTTGATGATCGGCGCGGCAAGCAGGAAGGCAATCCCGGCGGAGATGGGGAGGCCCTTGGAGAACAGCCGCCGGGTGAGCGGCACGACGCCGCACTCGCACACCGGGAACGCGAAGCCAAACGCCGCGCCGAGCAACGTCGCGGGCAGCGCGCGGCGCGGCATGAGGCGGATCAGGTCCTCGCGCCGCACGAAGACCTCCACCAGCCCGGAAGCGACCGTGCCGAGCAGCAGGAACGGGGCCGCCTCGATGAAGATGCCCAGAAAGATCGTCGTAAACGTCGCGAGCTGCGCGCCCAAATCCATCGCTGACCCTGCGCAACACCAGACCGGTTCGGCTAGAGCTTAGACAAGGCGGCGCTTTCCCGCAAGGGAGGGACGGCGCGCGGGAAGCGCGGCCGGCCCTACGGCTCGGTCGGCTGGCCCATCGGCAGCGCGCCGATCTGCGCGATGAGGCGGAAATCACGCGCCGTGACGCCCCCCACGTCGTGCGACATCAGGCTGACCTTGAGGTACTTGTAGCCGTGAATGAACAGGTCCGGGTGGTGGTCGGCGGCCTCGGCGAGGTGGCCGACCGCATTGACGAACAGCAAGGTCTGCGCGAAGTTCTTGAACCTGAACTCTGCGTGGAGCTGGCCGTCCTCGCCCAGCGTCCAGCCGGGGTGCTGCACAAGCTTCTCCTGGACCTCGGCTTCGCTCATGGTCGTGCTCATCGTGTGCGCCTCCTATGGAAATAACAATCGCCACATCTGGGGGTAGCGGCGAACCGGCGGTTCGCCCGCGACATGGACGGCTCCCTTGAACCAGGCATTCCCTATAAAGATACTATCCAAACAGCCCCCGCATGGCGACGCCGCCCGGCAGCGCAAGGGGGAGGGGCCGCTAGCGGAGGGAAAGCGGGAACAGGCTGACGCCGGGCGCGCCGACAAACGGCGCGGCGAGCGCCGCCAGCGTCTGGCCGGTGACCGGATGCACGAAGTCGGGCGCGAGGTCGGCCAGCGGGAGCGCGACATGCGCGCGCGTGAGGATCTCCGGGTCGGGGATCGTGAGCCGGTGGTCGGGGTCGTCGATCACCAGGCTGCCATAGAGCGCGATGTCGAGGTCGATGGGGCGGGGCGCGTACCGGTCGCTAGTGCGGGCGCGGCCCATCTCCGCCTCGATGCCGCGCAACACGTCGAACTTGAGCGAGACGGGCGGCAGGTCCGTCTCGACCAGGGCGGCGGCGTTGAGGAAGGCCCCTGCCCCGCCGCCACGTCGCCGCGCGCGTCAAGCGGCGCGGTCTGATACACGCGCGAGGTCGCGCGCAGCGCCAGCCGCGCCGCCAGCAGGCGCACCGCGCGCGGCAGGTTCACCTCCGGGTCGATGTTCGAGCCGAGCGTGACGAAGACCAGGGCGCCCAAGCTACGCCTCGAAATCCGCCGCCGTGCGCTCGATCTCGACGCCCACCGAGTGCGCAAAGCGCAGCGCGCCCGGCTTCTCCACGCGCACGATGGCGCGCGCCGCGCCGTAATCGACGACGCAGAGGCGCGCAATCGCGGTCGCCAGCGCCTCGACCAGGTAGTGCTCCGACGCCTCCACATAGGCGATGATGGCCTTGGTGATCGCGCGGTAGTTAAGCGCGTCGGCGGCGTCGTCCGATGCGCCCGCCGCGCGCATATCGGTGAAGAGCGTCAGGTTAATGAGGATGTCCTGCTTCTTCTCGCGCTCCCACTCGTTAAGGCCGATGATGCCGCGCAGCAACAGGTCTTTGACAAGGATTTTGTCCTGAACCGGCATGTATCTCTTCACCTTCTGGTCCCCGCGACTGATGCAATTTGACAAGCTATCTTGGTAATCTCTTCAGAGAGTCACGGTACGGCTATGCGCCTATCACAGACCTTGAGATGTAGAATCGTAGGGGCGAACCGCCGGTTCGCCCCTGCCGCCAGATATGGCGGTGGATAGGGGCACAGTACGCCATGCCTCACAGGGCGCTCAAGAGAGCATCGCCCGTGTAATCATTCAAAATCCTTTAGTCGTCGGGCTACGAAAAACGCACCATAGCGCGACACTGAACGAGCAAGGTGAACAGATACACCGGCATGGTCCCTCCCCGACGGCGGCTCAGCGCCCGATCAGGCGGTAGAACTCATCGCGGAGTTCGCGGTTGCGGCGGAACTCGCCGCGCTTCGCCGTCGTGACCATGTTGACATCGTGCTTCTTCACGCCGCGTATTGCGCCGCACATGTGCTGCCCTTCCACCACCACCATCACGCCCTGGGGGTCGAGCGCCTCTTCTATGGCGTCGGCGATCTCGTTGGTCATGCGCTCCTGCACCTGCAACCGGTGGGCGAACATATCGACGATGCGCGGAATCTTGCTCAGCCCGACGACCCTGTCGCGCGGGATGTAGGCCACGTGCGCCTTGCCGACGAACGGCAGCATGTGATGCTCGCAGAGGGCGTTGTATTCGATGTTCGCCACGATGACCATCTCCTCGTCGTCGTAGTCCACGTCGAAGAGCGCGCCGTTGATGACCGTCTCCAGGTCCTGCGTGTACCCTTCAAGCAGCTCGCTGTACATCTTGGCGACACGGTGCGGCGTGCGCAGCAGGCCGTCGCGGTCGGGATCCTCGCCGACGTTGATGAGAATCTGGCGCACTGCGTCCTCAATCGCCTTCTTCGATTCGGGCGCGACGTACACCGGGTGGTTGGCGACCAGATCGATCTCGCCGAGTTCAGTGTAACGGCTGCCGTTGTGGCGATGCCCGTTCCCGTGACCATTTTCTCGCCAGAATTCGAGCTTGTTGGGCATTTCAGCGCTGGGTGCCATTTTCACAATCCCTCACTTGGTTATGCGCACAAAACAGGTCCATTATATCCTTTGATGCGCTGCGGCACATGACTTCCCAAACCGTTCAGGGGCATTTCGGGCGTCCGATCTTACTTCTCAGGCAGGGAACCGGTGTGTGTTTCTGCGACGCCAGCGCCAGTTAACTGCATGATCTGGTTTTGTTCAAGTATTCGTGGCAAAGAAGCGGCCTTTCTAATGCAATCTATACAAATCCTGTGCACCGTCGCCGAAGGCGCGCAGGCGCACCGACACACTTTATAGACGCAGATGCGGTTTCCCTGTATACTCAATTCGTGCAAGTTCTCACACAGGTTTGCAGGAGGAAAGGAAGACATGTTCCGCAAGCGGCGAACTGGCGCCACCGTACTGCTTGTCGTGCTGGCCATCTCCCTGGCCGGCGTCGCCCCTGGCGTCACTCAAGAAGAGTGCGCGCACAGGATTGGTCTCGTTACCGACGTGGGCCGGCTACGCGACCAGAGCTTCAACGAAGCGTCATGGAACGCTATCGAGCAAGCGGCCGATGAGCTTGGTTTGGGGAGGAGTGTTACGACTACATCGAAACCCAGGACTCCGCCGACTATATCCCCAACATTGAGCTGTTCATTAGCGAGGGGTACGACATCATCGTGACCTCCGGCGAGGCGATGACCACGGCCATGCGCGAGGCCGGCCGCATGTACCCCGACGTGCTCTTCATCGGCACCGACCAGCCCCAGCTCGATGAAGACCGGAACTACGATCCTATCCCCAACGTCGCCGGCATCGTCTTCGATGAGAGCGTCTCCGGCTTCCTGGCGGGCGCGCTGGCGGCCTCGATGAGCGAGAGCGGCGTGATCGGCGGTGTGTACGGCACCGACATCATCACACCGGTGGTTCGCTTCCGCCTCGGCTATGAGGAAGGCGCGCGCTACATCAACCCGGACGTCCAGGCGCTGGGTGCGTACCACCCCGGCACCCTCGACCAGGCTTTCGTCGATCCACAGTGGGGCGCTGAAACTGCAAAGCTGATGATCGACCAGGGCGCTGATGTCATCTTCGGCGCGGGCGGCCAGACAGGCAACGGCGCGCTCATCGCCGGCTGCGAAGCCTGGCCTCCCCGTGATCGGCGTGGACCAGGACCAGTACATCACCCTGCCCGAAGTGCAGGCGTGCATCATATCCAGCGCCACGAAAGACCTTGTGAACGCCGTCTATGGGCAGATCATCATGGCCGCCGAAGGCACCTTCGAGGGCGGCGGAGGTGGTTGGCCCCGCAACACTGGCGCCCTACCACGAGTGGGAGGACCAGATTCCCGACGAGGTGAAGGCGACCATTGAAGAAATCAAGGCCTTGATTGCGGAAGGTGAAGTCGAGGTCTGCCCCGCCGACGACCCTGACTGGGGCGTGGCCTGCTTCAAGCCGAGCGCAGAAGCGGCGGAGGAAATGGACGGCGAAGCCCTGGTGAATGAGCGGTGCACCGTCTGCCACGGCCTCAACGAAATCACGGCGAACTACGGCCAGGACGCCGCTTTCTGGACCGAGATCGTCGATGAGATGATCGCCACCGGCGCGCAACTGGACGAGGAAGAGCGCGAGGTTGTCATCGACTGGCTCGCCAGCCAGGAGTAACCTTCTCGTGTGACAGACTGACAGGGGGAGAGTCTGCCTCCCCCTGTCTTGTTGTGTCGCCGGTTTTCTGCTATCGTTCTACGAATCATAGGCACGACAAGGTGGGGATGGGCAGAGCCTATGGCGACGGCTGCAGCAAGCCAACGTTCAGCATTACTGGACTCCCTCGCGCGCCTCTTGCGGCGTTTGCTTGTCCCCGTCCTCGCCGTCATTACCTCGCTGGTGATTGGCGGCATCATCATCCTCCTCTCCGGCGGCGACCCCATCGCTGGCTACACCGGCTTGTGGCGGGGCGCGTTTGGAGAGACGAACTCGATCATTGAGACGCTTATCAAGACCGCGCCCTACATATTTGCCGGGCTGGCGGTTGCGGTCGGGTTCCGCGGCGGCCTGTTCAACATCGGCGTGGAGGGCCAGTTGTTTGTCGGCTCCATCGCTGCCGTGATCGCCGGCCACGCGGTCTCGCTGCCGGCCCCGCTGCATGTGATCTTCGCGCTCGCCTGCGGCGCGTTGGGCGGGGCGATCTGGGCCGCCATCCCCGGCTACCTGAAAGCGCGGACCGGCGCCCACGAAGTCATCACGACCATCATGACGAACTACATCGCGCTGCGCCTCATCAACTGGGCCATCAGCCGCGAGGGGCCGCTACGCGATCCGCGCAACCCGCTGCCCGAAACGTTCCGCGTGCTGGATACCGCGCGCCTGCCCGTGCTCATCGAAGACTCCCGCCTGCACATTGGCGTTATCCTCGCCGTGCTCGCGGCGTTCGTGGTCTACTGGCTGATCTGGCGCACGCCGCTGGGCTTTGAGATCCGCACGGTGGGCCTCAGCCACTCGGCGGCGCGCTACGCCGGCATCAACGTCAGGCGCACCGTCGTCCTCACGATGGCCTTCAGCGGGGCGCTGGCGGGGCTGGGCGGCGCGGTGCAGGTGCTTGGCCTGAAGGGGTTCTTTACCACTGGCTTCAACGTGGGCCTGGGCTTTGACCTCGATTGCGGTCGCGATGCTCGGCGCAAACCAGCCTTTTGGGGTGATGCTGAGCGCGCTGCTCTTCGGCACGCTGGACGCCGGCGCGGCCACCATGCAGTTGCGTACACAGGTTCCGCGCGACATCGTCGTCATCATCCAGGGACTCATGTTGATGTTCGTCGCGGCGCCGCTGCTGACGCGCGAACTCTTCCGGCTGCGCCGGCCGGCCGAAGAGGTGGAAGCCGTCTCGATCAGCGCGAGCTGGGGCAGCGGGAGGGAATGACATGCTTGACGAGCGCTTCGTCATCGGCCTGCTCTCGCTGAGCGTGGTTAAGGCGACCCCAATCGTGCTGGCGGCGCTTTCGGGCCTCGTGTGCGAGCGCTCCGGCATCATCAACATCGGCATCGAGGGTATGATGCTGCTGTCGGCGTTCACCGGCTCCCTCGCGGCCATTCTCAGCCGCAGCCTGGGGGTGGGTGTGATCGCAGGTCTGCTGACCGGCGCGGTCACGGGCCTCTTCCTGGCGGTGCTCTCCATCCGGTACAAAGCCGACCAGATCATCGGCGGCACGGTGATCAATATCCTCGCCGCCGGCATCACCTCGTATTTTGCCGTGGTCATCATCGACAACAACGACCTGTCGGGCATCGGCGTGCTGCCGACCATCCGCATCCCGATCCTGTCCGAAATCCCCATCATTGGCCCGATCCTGTTCGCCCGCCAGCCGATTACCCTCTTCATGCTCGTCCTGGTCTTCGGGCTTCACGTGGCGTTGTTCTACACCCCCTGGGGGCTGCGCACCCGCGCCATCGGCGAGCACCCGCGCGCCGCTGACACGGTAGGCATCCACGTAAACCGGATGCGCTACATCAACACCATGATTGGCGGGATGCTGGCAGGGCTTGGGGGCGTTCCTCTCGCTGGAGTCGGTCGGCAGTTTCGAGCCGGGGATGACGACCGGGCGCGGGTTCATTGGCCTAGCGGTCATGATCTCCGGCAACTGGCGGCCCATCAACGCGCTCTTCATCGCGCTGCTCTTCGGCGCGTCTGAGGCGTTGGGCGTGCGCTTGCAGCTCGGCGACGTGAATCAGTTGCAGACGCTTATGGTCGTGGCGGGGTGGGGCCTGTTCATCGTCGCGGCTATCTGGGCGCTGTCCAGGTACCGGAGCGACCGCACCGTGATACCCTGGGTGCAGATCATCTCGGCGGCGGTGGGCCTGCTCCTCGTCCTCACCACCTACGTCGCCCAGATACCGGACACGACAATCCCGTTCCAGTTCCTCGGCCTGCCGCCGTATATCCTCACTATCATCGTTGTGGCGGGGCTGGTGGGCAGCGTGCGCCCGCCGGCGGCAGAGGGCAAGGTGTACGAGAAGCAATGACCGACGGATCAACTCGCCCTGCCGGGCGCGCGGAGCCTGTGCTGCGCGTCGAGGGGATCACCAAGCGCTTTCCTGGCGTGCTCGCCAACGACCACATCAGCCTGGAGCTGCACCGTGGCGAGGTGTTGGGCATGCTCGGCGAGAACGGCGCGGGCAAGTCCACGTTGATGAACATCATCTACGGCCTGTACACACCCGACGAAGGGGAGATTTTCATCAACGGCGCGCGCGTCGAAATCCACGAACCCAACGACGCCATCCGCCACGGCATCGGCATGGTGCACCAGCATTTCATGCTCGTGCCGATCCTCAGCGTCGCCGAAAACATCATGCTCGGCGTCGAGCAGACCCGGAACCGCCTGTTCCTCGACGAGGAGCGGGTCATCGCCGACATCGAGAAGCTCGCCGCGCAGCACGGCCTGGAGGTCGATCCCCGCGCCATTGTCGAAGACCTGCCGGTCGGCGACCAGCAGCGCGCGGAGATCATCAAGGCGCTCTATCGCGGCGCGGAAATCCTCATCCTCGACGAGCCAACCGCCGTGCTCACGCCGCAGGAAGCCGACGACCTTTTCGTCATCATGCGCTCGCTGACGGCGCAGGGCAAGTCGATCATCTTCATCACGCACAAACTGCGCGAGGTGATGGACGTCGCCGACCGGATCGCGGTGCTGCGTGGTGGGCAACTGGTCGGCGTGACCACCCCCGCCGAGACCACGCGCGAAGAGTTGGCGACCATGATGGTCGGGCGCGAGGTGCTGCTCCGCGTGGAGAAGAAGCCCGCCACTCCGGGCGAGGTGGTGATGCAGGTGCGCGATCTGCGCGTGCGCGACGAACGCCACCACATGGCCGTAGACGGCGTTTCGTTCGACGTGCGCGCGGGCGAGGTCCTGGGCGTCGCCGGCGTGCAGGGCAACGGCCAGCGCGAACTCGTCGAGGCGCTGACCGGGCTGCGCGCCATCGAGGCGGGCCAGATCAAAATCCTCGGCATCGACACCACCAACGCGCCGCCGCGCGCCATCACCGAAATCGGCAGCGCGCACGTGCCGGAGGACCGCCACAAACACGGCGTCGTGCTGGGCTACCCGGTCGAGGATAACCTGGCGTTGGTGACCTATCACAAATCGCCCTTCACACAGGGGTTCATGCTCAACACCAAAGCCATCGAGGCCTACGCGCGCCGGCTGGTGGAGGATTTCGACATCCGCACGCCGTCGATAGAGACGCCGGTCTCGTCGCTTTCGGGCGGCAACCAGCAGAAGCTGATCGTCGCGCGCGAGTTCAGCCGCGATGTGAAGCTCCTGATCGCGGCCCAGCCCACGCGCGGCATCGATGTGGGATCGATTGAGTTCATCCACAACAACATCATCGCGCAGCGCGACGCCGGCGTCGCCGTGCTGCTGATCTCGGCAGAACTGGACGAGATCATGGCGCTCTCGGACCGCATCGCCGTGATGTACAAGGGGCAGATCGTCGGTATTGTCGATGCGGCGACGGCGACGCGCGAGCAACTGGGCCTCCTCATGTGCGGGGCAGTCGAGGACGCAGAACTCCTGAGCGCCCCTGCGGACTAGGCCTCGGCGGGGCCTCAGCGGCGCGCAAGGTGCGGGCGCGCCTGCCTTCGGGTGTATTCCAAGATAGGGCGACTTCATGCGCAGACAGAACCTCACCCCTACATCCCCTCTCCACTTGTGGAGAGGGGACTTACAGCATTCTTATTCTCCCCCTCTCAATTTCATGGACTAGCCACCGGACACTTGAACAAATGATCGAGGAGTTGAACAAAGGGTTTCCCCTGGTAAAGTTGAAGCACCAACCACAACTTGATCCAGAGGAGCGGCCCGATGAACAACTCCCAACTCCATCGTATCTGGCGTCAGCGCCTGGCGCAACTGGCGCCCGATGGGTGTGAAAGTCGGCTGACCAACATGGTGCTGTTGCTCGTCGCGTTGTTTCAGGCGCGCAGCGTGCACCTGAGCCTGATCGCGCGCAAGCTGCCGGTGCGCGCCAAGAAAGCGAGCCTGGAGAAGCGTCTGCGTCGGTTGCTGAACAACGGCGCGATCCGTCCCCGGCAGTGGTATCGCCCGATTGCGGTGCGCCTGATCGCGGCGGCGTCGAGCGCCAGACGGCTGCACCTCATCATCGACGGCACGAGGATCGGGTTCGGGTTTCAGTTGTTGATCGTCGTGGTGGCGTATCAGGGGCGCGCGCTGCCGCTGGTGTGGACCTGGGTGCGTCATCGCCGGGGGCACAGCACGACGGTCAAGCAGATCAAACTGCTCCGCTACGTGCAGGGATTGATCCCGCCTGGGGTGAAGGCCTCGCTGGTGGGGGATTGCGAGTTTGGCAATGCGTTGCTGCTGGAGCAGTTGGACGTGTGGGGGTGGGACTACGCGCTGCGGCAACCCGGCGACCACCTGTGTAAGCCCTACAACACAGGCCGGTGGCTGCGCCTGGACGCCTTGCTGCCCCTGCAACCGGGCCTTACCGCCTGGATCGGACGGGTGCTGTTGACAAAGAGCAACGCCTATCCGACCTGCCTGGTGCTCCATTGGCGCAAAGGTGAGCCGCAACCCTGGTTCCTGGCCACCAACCTCCCGTGCGCGCAGGCGGCGCTGAAGCTCTACCGCCGCCGCATGTGGATTGAGGAACTGTTCGGCGATCTGAAAGGGCATGGCTTTGACCTCGAAGCGACCCACTTGCAGCATTTCTTACGTCTGTCCCGGCTCACCCTTGCCGTGTGCATCCTCTATGTCTGGCTCGTCGCGGTCGGTGAACACACCATTGCCTCCCACCAAACCGATGCAGTTGATCGCCATGACCGCCGCGATTTGAGTGTTTTCCGTCTCGGCTGGGACTTCATCGAGCGGTGTCTGGCACTCGACGACCCTATCCCGCTTACGTTCGTACCGAACTTCTGTTCAGTGTCCGGTAGCTAGTTCATGGAGGGGGGGGGAGGGGGGGTAAAACAGAGAGAGTATTCGCGGACCACAGACCCGCCCCCAAGATGGATTGCGCCCGCCGCGCCCGATTCTTTGCCACGCGCGGCGAAATGTGTGAACATCTGATAGCGACACTTTTACAGGAGGGATGAGACAATGGCAGAACCACAGATTGGCGACATGGCGCCCGATTTCGAGGCGCAGACCGACGCCGGCGAGACGGTGAAGCTGAGCGACTATCGCGGCAAGCGCGTCGTGCTTTACTTCTACCCCAAGGACGACACCTCTGGCTGCACAACGCAGGCGTGCGGGTTCCGGGACAGCTACGACGTGATCGAGGAGCGCAACGCGGTCGTGCTGGGCGTCAGCCCCGACGGGCAGGCGAGCCACGTGAAGTTCAAGAGCAAGTACAACCTGCCGTTCACGCTGCTCGTGGACGAAGATCACCGCATCGCCGAGGCTTACGGCGTGTGGGGCGAGAAGTCGATGTATGGCCGCAAGTACTGGGGCAACATCCGCAGCCACTTCGTCATTGACGAGGCCGGCAAGATCGTGGACGTGAAGCGCAACGTCAAGCCGGCTGACAGCCCCAAGCTCGCGCTGGAGGCGCTGGGGGCTTAGGTCGATCCGGCGTGAGCGAGGGACGCGGAGATGCCGTGTCCCTCTTGCGTTGTCACAGCAGCCTATGGCTGCGCGCCCTCGACCGTGTAGCGCATGATGGGCCGCGTCTCCGAGCGGCGGAGCACCTCCACGAAGCCGGCCTCGCGGAAGGCTGCCGCGACGCCGTGATAGATGAAGGCGTCCGGGACGCTGTCCTTTTTGGGTTCGACCGGGTAGCCTTCCACGATGCGCGCTCCCTGCGCGGCGGCGTATTGGACGGCGGCCCGCAACAGCCCGACCGAGACGCCCTTGCGCCGGTAGGGCCTGGCGACGAAGAAACAGACCACCGACCACACCGGCTCGTCGTCAACCGGCTTGAGGATGCGCGACCGCTCCAGGACCGGGTACGCCGCGCGCGGGGCCACCGCGCACCAGCCGACCGGCTCCGCGCCCGCATACGCGAGGATGCCCGGCGGCTCGCCGGATCTGACGATCTGCTTGAAGACCTGGCGGTTGCCCTCGCCCTTCATCGCGTCGAACTCGGCGCGCTTCAGCCGCCACCACATGCACCAACACCCGCCGACCGCGCCGCGCGGGCCGAAGAGCTTTTCGAGGTCGTCCCAGCGCGCCGGCGTCAGGGGGTGGAAGTCCAGCGTGGGTTCGGATTCTGCTGCCATGTCTCAACTCTCCGGGGGCGGTCACAGGCCCAGCTCTTCCAGCCGGACTTTCGCCTCCGCCAGCGGTACCTGAAAGATGTTGTGAATGCGTTCCGGGCTTTTCTGCCGCTCGGAGAGGGTGCTGAGCAGGGGCGTCGGCACCAGCAGCGCCCGCGCGAAAACCTGCCGGTCTGCCTCGTTGAAAGGGACCGCGCCCATCAGGTGCACCTTGTTGACCCACGCCGTCCCGCTGACCGCGTTGGCGATGGCCGTGGCGATGCGCCAGCGCCCCGCGTACGGGTCATCGCCGGGGCGGGACGGGTAGAGCGCGAAGTTCTCCGACTGCGGGTCCCACAGGCCCTGCGGCGGGTGCTGCCAGAGCGCCTCGACGGGCACGGGGAGCCGCAGCGCGCCCGACACGCGCAACAGTTCGACCGCCAGGTGTTCCAGGCGCACCCGGTGGACCGACACGCGCGAACCCCGGTGCGTGCTGCCTGTCGCGGAGGCGGGAAGCGGCGTCGGCGTGATGCTGGGAGGCGGCGTGTGTGCGCTCATTGCTTGTGCTCCGCGCGGAGCATAGCAGACGCGCCGCGCACATGTCAAGAAGCGGCGGGCGCGCGGGAACGGGTGGTCGCGCCGCGTGCTTTCCATAAGCGGCGCGCCGTGCTACCATATTCTCCAGGGCGCGCCCTGAGGTGTTCTCTGGGTGGTTTTGCCAAGGGGGGGGGTTTGATGCGTCACTGACACAGAAGAGGTGCCCCACCCGGGGGGGGGTGAGGTAACAGATGTGTCAGAAATGGGGAGACTACGCGCCCGGAATCTGCTGCTCAATCTGCTCCTGATCGTTGTGCTTGCCGCTGCCTGCCGGCAGGAGGAAGAACAGCAGGTCCGCGTGTTCCTCGACGTGGGCGCCGAGGCGCGCCGCATCGTCACGATGGATCGCCCGACCATCGTCAAGGATGTTCTTGAGCAGGCGGAAATCGAGCTTGGCTCGGACGACCGGGTCAACCCCTCGGAGAACACGACAATCAGCGAGGGCCTCGTCATCACGGTGACGCGCGTCACGGTGGATACGCCCTGCGAAGAGACGGTCATCCCCTTCGACCGCGAGGTGTTGCCCAACGAGGCGATGGAACCCGGCGAGGAGCATCTGGCGCAGACCGGACGCAACGGCCGGTTGCAGGTGTGCTACCGCGTCGAGACCGTCAACGGCGAGGAGGTGGATCGCGTGGCGGTCAGCCGCGTGGTGGTCGAGGAGCCGGTGAACGAGATCGTGTTCCGAGGGGTCGCGCCGCCGCCGCCGGTGCGTTTCGAGGGCACGCTCGCCTACCTCTCGAACGGCAACGCCTGGATCATGCGCGGCAACAGCTCCACCAAGCGCCCCCTGACCATCGACGGCGGCCTGGATGGGCGCGTGTTCGTGCTCTCGCCAAATGGCCGGCACCTGGCGTTCACGCGCGTGGTCCAGAGCGACGCCGATTTCTTCAACAGCCTGTGGGTCATCATGGACACGCGCGACCGCGACCCGGAAGCCGTCGAACTGCTGCCGGATAACGTGCTGTTCGCGGAATGGGTGCCCGGCGTGGAGTCGACGCTTTCGTACTCCACCTCGGACGCGCGCCCGGCCTCGCCGGGGTGGCAGGCCAAGAACGACCTGTGGCTGATTACGCTCGACGAGGACGACGCCGAGATTTTGCAGGTGCTCAACCTCGTCGAGGAGTCGAGCGGCGGGCTGTTGGGGTGGTGGGGCACGTCGTTCCACTGGTCGCCCGATGGGCGGCGGCTCGCCTGGGCGCGCCCTGATGGCGTCGGCACCGTGAACCTGAACACGCGCGCGCTCTCACCGCTGTTTGACTTCCCGATCTACAACACTTACGGCGACTGGGCCTGGGTGCCTTCGCTCTCGTGGTCCCCGGAGAGCAACCTGCTGCTGACAACGATCCACGCCCCGCCGCCTGGAGTCGATGCGCCGGAAGACAGCCCGGTTTTCAACGTCGCCATCTCCGCCCCAGACGCCGCCCTGCAGATCGCAGACCTGATTCCGGCGGCGGGCATCTGGGCGAATCCGCAGTTCTCGCCCATGATCGAAGACGACGAGGGCAATCAGGCTGGCTACATCGCTTACCTCCGGCCCCGGAGCGGGCTGAGCGCGTCGGCGCTGGACAGCCAGCAGTACGAGCTGGTGGTCGCCGACCGCGACGGCAGCAACGCGCGCGTGGTCTTCCCCGAAGGGTCGCAAGCGCCCGGCCTGACGCCGCAGACCGTCGCCTGGAGTCCGGACGCGCGCCATATCGCGTTCATCTTCCAGGGCGACCTGTGGATCGTCGAGGTCGCCAGCGGCGCGACGCAGCGCCTCACCGCCGACCGCAGCGCGAGCGACCCGCGCTGGGTGGAGTGAACATGGGGGCGGGCGACGCCAACCTTCGCCATGAAACGGGGGCGGGTCACAGACCCGCCCCTGCCGCGCGGGGCCGCATTGCCCTGTTTGTGTGCACCGGCCCTGTTGATCGGCAGCCTGCTTGGCGCGGCGGCGCTGCTGGACGTGCGCGGGCGCCTCACGCGCGGGTGGGAGGACGCGACGACGACCTTCGCGTTGCCTTACCGCGTCCCGCTGGCCGGCGTCAACGCTGAGCTGACCCAATACACGCCTGACGCGCTTGACCGGCACCTCGCCCTCATGGCCGACGCCGGCCTGACGTGGGTGCGCCAGTTCTTCCCCTGGCCGGAGATCGAGCCGGCGCGCGGCGCGTTCGACTGGGCGCAGTGGGACCGCATCGTCGAAGCTGTTGATGCGCACGGCCTGAAGCTCGTCGCGGTGCTGGATGACAGCCCCGGCTGGAGCCACGCTCCGGACGGCGCGCGTGCGGACCTGCCGTACCTCCCGCCCGCCGACGCGGCGGATTTTGCGGCGTTCGCGCGCGCGTTCGCGGCGCGCTACGGCGCGCGTGTGGACGTGTACCAGATTTGGGACGAGCCGAACCTCAAGGCGCACTGGGGGGAGCGCCCGTCGCAGCCGGCCGGCTACGTCAACCTGCTGTGCGCCGCGTATGACGCCATCCACGCCGCCGACGCGGAGGCGACCGTGCTCGCCGCCGCGCTCGCGCCGACCACCGAGACCGGCCCGGACAACCTGAGCGACACGCTCTACCTGCGTGCGATGTACGGCCACGGCGCGGCGGGTTGCTTCGACGGCGCCGCAGGCAAGCCCTACGGCTTCGATGACGGCCCCTACGACCGCCGGGTGTCGGAGAGCCTGCTGAACTTCTCGCGCCTCATCCTGCTGCGCGAGATCATGGTCGAGCACGGCGACGGTGAGAAGCCGGTCTGGGGGAGCCATTTCGGCTGGAACGCGCTGCCCGACGGCTGGGCGGGGCCGCCCTCGATATGGGGCGCGGTGAGCGCCGAGGCGCAGGCCAGCTACACCGCCGGGGCCTACGCGCGCGCGCGCGACGAGTGGCCCTGGCTCGGCGGCCTGATCCTGCACCACTGGCAGCCGGACGCGCCAACGGACGACCCGCAGTGGGGCTTTGCGGTCGTCGGGCCGGATGGCGGGCCGGGCGCGCTGCTGGACACGTTCCCGCCGCCGGAGCCGGACGCGATGCCGGGCCGCTACCCGGCGCGCAACCCCTACGTCGCCTATACGGGTGTGTGGAGCTTCAGTGAGTTCGGCGGCGACATGGGCACGGCCGGCGACAGCGCGTTCACGTTCAACTTCGCCGCGCCGTCGGTGGCGCTGGAGCTGCGCCGCTACGTCTACAACGCCTATTTCTACGTCACGGTAGACGGCGCGCCGGCGCGCGCGCTCCCGAAAGACACCGAGGGCCGGGCATATATCGTGCTCAACTCGCCCGACGACTCGCACACGACGGACCTGGTCGTGGTCGCAGCCGGCCTGGACCCCGCGCCGCACGTGATGCATGCCGTCGGGGGAGGCGGCATGGGGTGGGCAGTGGGTGCTCGGCGGGTTCCGCGTCGGCGCGCCGCCCGACCTCGCTTGCTATGATGCGGCGCTGCTCGTGCTGGCCGTGACGGCGGTCGTCGGCGCGGTGGGCGTCGTGGCGCTGCGCGCCCTGTGGCTCGGCCTGTTCGCGCCTGTCGCGGCGGCTTTGCGCCGCGCGCCGGCGGCGCACGCGGCAGCGACCGCGCTCACGTCTCTCTTCCTGCTGCTCGGCCTGTTCTGCACGTGGGGCGGCCTGGTCCCGAACGTGGTGCGGCGCGCCGGCGAGACGCCGACGCTGGCGGTGGTCGTGGCGAGCGCCGGGCTGCTCTACTTCTCGCCGGCGCTGCTGCTGACGCTGGTCAGCGCCGCCGTGCTGTTCTTCCTGATCTACCAGCGCCTGATCTACGGCCTGGCCCTGGTCGTCTTCTGGGCGCCCTTCTACCTCTTCCCGGTGGAGCTTTACGACAACCGCGTGTTCAGCATGGCGGAGATCACGCTGCTCATCACGGCGGCGGCGTGGGCGGCGCGCGGGCTGGTCGCCTGGGCGGGCGGCGCGCGCCCTGAAGGCCGCCCAAAGCTGACGCTCGCGGATTGGATGATGCTCGCGTTCGTGGCGCTCAACGTCATCGGCGTCACGTGGTCGGTCTTCCGCGTCGAGGCGCTGCGCGAGCTTCGCGTCATCGTCGTCGAGCCGGCGTTGCTGTACGTGATGCTGCGCACGGTCAGGCTCACGCGGCGGGAGGTGTGGCTGCTGCTCGACGCGATGGTCGCGGCGGGCGTCG
Organism: Anaerolineae bacterium; assembly: GCA_027494055.1. Lineage (GTDB taxonomy): Bacteria > Chloroflexota > Anaerolineae > Aggregatilineales > JAFGMM01 > JAOSJO01. The sequence continues at coordinate 834,687 of JAOSJO010000001.1, forward strand.
CGGTCGCGCTCTACGGCCTGTACCAGTTCATCTTCGATGTCAACGTCATCGTCGCCGAGCAGGGCGCGCGTCGCCTCGCGAGCGTGTACGGGTCGCCGAACAACACCGCGATTTTCCTGGGCGGGTGCTTCGGCGTCGCGCTGGCGGTTGCGCTGATGGGCGGGGCGCGGGCGCGCCGCGCGGCCTACGCGCTCGCGGGGGCCGTGATCCTGGCCGCCGCCGTGCTCACCCAATCGATGGGCTACCTGCTCCTGGGGCTGCCCGCGTCCGTGATTGCCGTGCTCCTGCTGTGGCGGGGGCGGCGCGCCGTGCCGGTCATCGCCGCCCTGGCCGTGATCGCGGTGCTGGCGCTGATCCCGCTGTCGCGCCTGCCGCGCTTTGCCCGCCTCGCCGACCTGACCGCCGGGACGACGTTCATCCGCCTCCAGCTCTGGCAGGGGACGCTGAACCTGATCCGCGCCCACCCGCTCACCGGCGTGGGGCCGGACCAGTTCATCTACCAGTACCGGAGCCGCTACATCCTGCCCTCTGGTTGGGAGGAGCCGAACCTGGCGCACGCGCACAACTTCGTGCTCGACCACTGGGCGCGGCTGGGGGTGTTCGGCGTGGCGGTCGCTGCGGGGATACAGGTTGCTTTCTGGCGGCGCGTGTGGCGCGCTTTCCGCCGGCTGCGCCACGCAGACCTGGCGCTGGCGGCGGTCGCTGCCGGCCTGATGGGTGCGATGGCGCACTTCATGGCGCACGGCCTGGTGGACACGCCGTATTTCATGGTCGATATGAACTACGTATTCGCGCTCTTGCTGGCGCTGGCGCTGTGGCTGGAGGCGGAGAAGGCGGGCGCGCCGCCCGCGCGGGGCGCGACAGGAGCGGGGGGCGATTGACAACGCCTGGGCGGCATGATAAGCTTGCCGCAGCCTGGCGCGCCCAGACTCTATGGGTATGAGATTGGTGATGTTAGACTGGATCGGCCTGGCAGGGCGCGCCATCCGCCCGTTTGTGCGCCCCAAAGCCCTCAGAACGACACCGAACCGCGTGTTGCTTGTCAAGCTGTGCTGCATTGGCGACGTGGTGCTCGCGACCGCGCTGCTCGACTGCCTGCGCCGCGCCTGGCCGGAGGCGACGATTGACTGGCTGGTGGGCGCGTGGTCCATGGAGGCGGTGCAGGGGCACCCGGCGCTCGACCGCGCCATCGAGGCCGCGCCACACCTGCACGGGCTGATCCGCCAGATGGCCGGCTATGACCTGCTCGTCGTCCCCGACCGCAGCCCCCTGCTCAGCCTGGCCGCGTGGCGCTCTGGCGCGCCGCACCGCGCTGGCCTCGACAGCGCCGGGCGCGGGTTTGGCTACACCATCCGCGCGCCGATTGACCCCGACAACGTCTGCCACGAAGCCGACCTCTATCTGGAGGTCGGGCGCGCGCTCGGCCTGGAGGTAGAGGGCTGCCAGGTGCGCTTCGAGCCGTCGGCGGCGCACGTGGAGCGCATCGCCAACAAGCTGGACCTCTCACGGCCCTACGTCGTCCTCCATCCCGGCGGCGGGGACAACCCTGGGATGGCGATGCCCCTCAAGCGCTGGCCGGCGCGTCGCTTCGCCGCCCTCGCCGAGCGCTGCGTCACCCACCTGGGCTTGCGCGTGATGATCGTCGGCGGGCCGGGAGACGGGCCGGTCACCGCCGAGGTGCTCCGTGCGATGCGCGTCCCCGCAATCGACCTGACCGGCCAGTTGAACCTGGGCGAGGTGGGCGCGCTGGCGCGCGGCGCGCGGCTTTACATTGGCAACGACACCGGCTCTCGCACCTGGCGGTCGCCGCCGGCGCGCGCGTGGTCATGATCTTTGGCCCGTCGGATCCGCGCCGCTACGGCCCGTATGCCCCGCCGGCGCGAGTGCGCCACGTCTGGCGCGAGATCGGCGCGATAGGCGGGGTCAACGTGGGGCCGCCGCCTGACTTCGACTGGGAGCGCGAGGGCGTGGACATCGAAGAGGCGTGGGGCGCCGTCACAAACCTCCTCAGTGCGTCGTAATCCCGCCAATTGCCGACTCTGCCGGTCAGCAAAACGCTTGACCGTGCGCCTGCCATATGGTATGCTACGGCACACTAAAGGCTGTGATGGAGACGAGTACGCGGGGCTTAGCGCCCAGCGAGCCTGGGGAGGTGCGAGCCAGGCGCGCGAAACCCGCCGAAAATCCCTCCGGAGCCGCAGGCCGAAACGGCGCGTCCCGCCGGACTAAGCTGAGCCGGGCTTGCTGCACGTTAGCGCAGCACGACCCTCTGCCTCTGTGCGCGGGAGGCCGGCGGTCGGCAGAGCGCCCGCCCCAGGCGGGGAATAAGGGTGGTACCACGGGAGATCGGCTCTCGTCCCTTGCTGGACGGGGAGTTTTTGCTTTGGAGCGGGTCGCGCTCCGCCGTGTGGTTGTCGCAACCGCGCCTGCGCCGGCCCTGAGCCAGCCGTCAGGCGCGGGGCCAACCGCCAGATTGCCGTGAGCTGAGAAGGAGCAACCGTCGATGGCATTCAAAGAAGTACCCGGCAGCGTTGATTTCCCCGTGCAGGAACGCGCGGTCCTTCGCTTTTGGAAGGAAACCGACGCCTTCAACAAGATGCGCGCGATTCACAGGGACGAGCCGAAATGGTCGTTCATTGACGGCCCCATCACGGCCAACAACCCCATGGGGCTGCACCACGGCTGGGGGCGGTCATACAAAGACCTGTACAACCGCTTCTGGACCATGCGCGGGCGGCGCCTGCGCTACCAGCAGGGGTTCGACTGCCAGGGCCTCTGGGTGGAGGTTGAGGTCGAAAAGGAGCGCGGCTTCACGTCCAAGAAGGACATCGAGGACTACGGCCTGGACCGGTTTGTGCGCGAGTGCAAGGCGCGCGTGCTGCGCTATTCCGCCGTCCAGACCGAGCAGTCGATCCGCCTGGGCTACTGGATGGACTGGAACGACACCGACCTGCTGCGCGACCTGGCCGACAGGCTGACCGCCGACCCAATGCAGCAGGTGACCGTGCAAGGGCCGACCGGCCCGGTTACCGACACGGTGGAGCAGATCGTTGGGCGGCTCGGCCTGCCGGAACTCGGTGGGTCGTACTACACGTTCTCCAACGAGAACAACTACATGATCTGGACGTTTCTCAAGCGTTGCTGGGAGCGCGGCTGGCTCTACAAGGGCGCGGACTCGATGCCCTGGTGCCCGCGCTGCGCCACCGGCATCAGCCAGCACGAGATCGTCACCGATGGCTATGCCGAACTGACGCACAAGGCGGTGACGCTGCGCTTCCCGCTGCGCAGCAAGAACGGCCAGCCGGTCGAGAGCAGGGAGTCGCTGCTGGTGTGGACGACGACCCCCTGGACGCTCACCAGCAACGTGGTCGCGGCGGTCGGCCCGGCCCTGGATTATGTCAAGGTCAGGCAGGGCGATGAGGTGTTCTACCTCTCCAAAGGCACCACGCACATGCTCAGGGGCAAATACGAGGTGCTGGACGAGTTCAAGGGCGCGGCGATGGCGGGCTGGACCTATACCGGCCCCTTCGACGAGCTGCCGGCGGCCAACCAGCCGGGCGGCTTCACCGTGCTCCGCGACCTGATCGCCGGCGTCGAGCAGAGCGCCGTGCAGGCGCATCACGTCATCCTGTGGGACGACGTGAGCGAGGCCGAGGGCACGGGCATCGTGCATATCGCGCCCGGCTGCGGCGCGGAGGACTTCGAGATCGGCAAGGCGCACGGCTTCCCCATCATCGTGCCCATCGATGAGGAGGGCGTCTTCGTCGATGGCTTCGACTGGCTCTCCGGGATGGGCGCCAGCGCGGCGGCGGGGCCGATCTTCGACAGCCTGAAGGTGAAGGGCCTGCTGTATGACGTGCACGATTACACCCACCGCTATCCGGTCTGCTGGCGCTGCAAGACCGAGCTTGTGTTCCGCCTGGTGGACGAGTGGTTCATCAGCATGGGCGAGGTCTACGACAAGCCGCGCGAGGCGCTGACCGCCGAAGAGAAGGCGCGCAGCCTGCGCTACCAGATCATGGACGTGGTGGACCAGATCCGCTGGATTCCCGAATTCGGCCACGCGCGCGAGCTGGACTGGCTGCGCAACATGCACGACTGGATGATCAGCAAGAAGCGCTATTGGGGCCTGGCGCTGCCGATCTGGGTGTGCGGCGCGTGCGACCATTTCGAGGTGATCGGCTCGCACGAGGAACTGGAAGCGCGCGCGGTCGAGGGCTGGGATGTCTTCGAAGGCCACACGCCGCACCGCCCCTTCGTGGACGCGGTGAAGATCGCGTGCAGCAAGTGCGGCGGCGCGATGTCGCGCATCCCCGACGTGGGCAATCCCTGGCTCGACGCCGGCATCGTCAGCTTCAGCACGCTGCAATACCGCACCAACCCCGACTACTGGCGCAAGTGGTTCCCGGCGGACTGGATTTCGGAGTCGTTTCCGGGGCAGTTCCGCAACTGGTTCTACAGCCTGCTGGCGATGAGCACCGTGCTGGAGAACCAGCCGCCGTTCAAGACGGTGTTCAGCTATGCGACGCTGCTCGGTCCCGATGGCCGCCCGATGCACAAGAGCTGGGGCAACATGATCGAGTTCAACGAGGCGGCGGACCAGATCGGCGTGGACGTGATGCGTTGGCTGTACTTCGTGCACAGACCGGAGAACGACCTGCTGTTCTCCTACGAGCGCGCCGACGAGGTGCGGCGGCAGTTCCTGCTGCCGCTGTGGAACGTGTACAGCTTCTTCGTCACATACGCCAACATCGACGGCTGGACGCCCGGCGACGCGGCTGAGTCGGACAACCCGCTCGACCGGTGGGTGATCGCGCGGCTGAACGAGGTGATCCGCGACGTGACGCCGGCGCTGGAGGGCTACGACTCCTTCGCCGCGACGCGCGTGGTCGAAGCGTTCCTCGACGACCTGACGAACTGGTACGTCCGCCGGTCGCGGCAGCGCTTCTGGAAGAGTGAGCACGACTCCGACAAGCACGCCGCCTACACGACGCTCTATCGCGTGCTGACGACGCTGGTCAAACTGCTCGCGCCGATGACGCCCTTCGTGGCTGAGGTGATGTATCAGAACCTGGTGCGCAGCGTGGACGCGAGCGCGCCGGAGAGCGTGCATCACTGCTACTGGCCGGACGTGGACGAGGCCGCCATCGATGCGGAGTTGTTGGCGAGCATGGGCCTGGCGGTCAGGGTCGCGAGCGTGGGCCGCGCCGCCCGCGCCGCCGCCGACGCCAAGCTGCGCCAGCCGCTCGCGCAGGCGCTGGTTCACCTGGACAGGAGCGGGCGTGCGGCGTGGCGCGATGCGCTGACCGAGGTCGTGGTGGACGAACTGAACGTCAAGGCGCTGGCGTTCGTCGACGACGAGAGCGCGCTGCTCTCGTACCGCCTGCTGCCTGACAACAAGAAGCTCGGCCCGAAGTTTGGCCCGCAGTTCCCGAAGGTGCGCGCCGCGCTCAGCGAGGTCGAGGCCGCGCTGGTGGCGCCGAAGCTGCGCGCCGGGCAGCCGCTCCCGCTGGAGGTGGACGGCGAGATCGTGGAACTGGCCGCCGACGAAGTTCTCATCGAGACCGACCCGCGCGAGGGGCTGGCGGTGGCGAGCGAGCCGGGCGTGACGGTGGCGGTCGATACGCGGCTTACGCCGGAACTGCGCGCCGAGGGGCTGGCGCGGGAGGTCGTGCGCCGCATCCAGACCACGCGCAAGGACGCGGATTTCCGCATCGAGGACTATATAACGACCTACTACCAGGCCGACGGCGAACTCGCGGAGGTCATCCCCGCGTGGGCGGACTACATCCAGCGCGAGACGCTCACGGAGGCGCTGGTCGCCGGCCCGGCCCCAGACGGCGCTTTCGTGGCCGAGCACAGGGTCGAGGGGCATCCGCTCGTTGTAGGGGTGGTTCGGAAGTAGGGGATTTCGGATAGCTCCCAGGGAGCTACGCGGGAGCTTCAGGCGGTCGGGAAGCGCAGCGTGCGTTCGTCGCCGGCCGCGGATTCCTGGTACCATAGTGTTATCTGCTTCGGATAGCGAGCAATGAGGACCGCGTGACGAACACTGACGAGACCCCCTCCTGGAACGCCTCCAGGCCGGCGACCAGCGCGCCTATGCGGAGCTGGTCGAGGCGCACTCGTCGCGCATCTACCACCTGGCGCTGCGGATGCTCGGCGACGAGGCCGAGGCGGAGGACGTGCTGCAAGAGACCTTCTTGAGCGCATTCAAGAGCATCGACAGCTTCGAGGGCCGCGCCAGCCTGAGCACGTGGCTGCACCGCATCGCGACGAACGCCGCCCTGATGCGCCTGCGCAAACGGCAGCCGCTGTCTTTCTCGGTGGACGAGGTCACCGAACCCGGCAACGGCAACCTGATCCCCAAGGTGTTCTATGACTGGTGTTGCCTGCCGGAGAGCGAGCTGATGACCCAGGAAGTCCGCGACGAGATGCGCGCCGCCGTCGAGAACCTGCCCGACACCCTGCGCGTGGTGTTCCTGATGCGCGACGTGGAGGGCTTCTCCACCCAGGAGACCGCCGACATACTCGATCTTAGCCTCTCGGCGGTCAAGTCGCGGCTGATGCGCGCCCGGATGGCGCTGCGCGAGCGGTTGAGCGCCTACTTCGGCGGCGCGGCGTCCGCCGACATGGAAGGAACGCGATATGAGTGAGAAACACGCCCACAGAGACTGTAGCCACCTGCTGGCCGGGTTGTCGGCGTACATCGACGGCGAGGCTGAGGCGGCGCTGTGCGCCGAGATCGAACAGCACCTCGCCGCGTGCGAGAACTGCCGCGTGGTCGTGGACACGCTGCGCCGCACGGTGCTGCTCTACCGCGAGGAGCAGCCCGCGCCTTTGCCCGAAGGGGGTGAAGCTGCGCCTGTACAAAGCGTTAGAACTGGATAATTTCATCGACGGATGACGTAACGAATCGCGCGCGCGTGCATCTAAATGAGTGTAGACAGCCACATCATTCGTGAAATGGAGAACCAACCCATGCCCTTAATGGACGAAAAGACACAGAACGACGTGCGTGAAATCCTCACCGACCTGACCGGTCCGGTGAAGCTGATGATGTTCACGCAGACGTTCGAGTGCGATTATTGTTCGGAAACCCACCAGCTTGCCGAAGAGGTCGCCGCGCTTTCTGACAAGATCGCGGTCGAAGTCTACAACTTCGTCACCGATAAGGAAGTCGCCGACGCCCACAACGTCGATAAGATACCGGCGGTTGTCGTCCTCGGCGAGAACGACAAGGATTACGGCATTCGCTTCTATGGCATCCCCTCCGGTTACGAGTTCATGTCGCTCCTGGAAGCGATCAAGATGGTCAGCTCCGGGGAGACGCCGCTGAAGCCGGACACAATCGCCTTCCTGGAAAGCCTGGAGCAGCCGCTGCACCTGCAGGTGTATGTCACGCCGACCTGCCCGTACTGCCCCAGCGCGGTGGTGCTCGCGCACTACATGGCGCTGGCCTCGGACAATGTGACCGCCGACATGGTAGAGGCGACCGAGTTCCCGCACCTTGCGATGCGCTACAGCGTGATGGGGGTGCCGCGCACGGTCATCAACAGCGACGCCGACCTCTTCATCGAAGGGGCTGCGCCGGAGCCGATGTTCGTCGCGCGCATCCGGCAGGCGTTGGAGTCCGTACCGCAATGACCGGTGGGACCGCGCGCACAACCCTCATGCTGAAGGTGGACGACAGCGTCTGCCATGCGTGCGGGCGCTGCCTGGCCGGCGAGGCGTGCCGGGGCAACGCCTTCGTCCGGTTCGACCGGGGCGAGGCGCCGTTCATCGACACGAGCAAGTGCTGGGGCTGCATGATCTGCGTGCCGGCCTGCCCGTTTGGCGCAGTGGTGCAGCACGCCTATGACGGCGTCGCGTGAAGGGGGTTTGTGTTGGCGCATCCAGGGTCGCCGGACGAGGACGCCGGCGCGGCACCGGAACGGGTCGCAAGGCTGCAAGGCGAGCTTGACGCGCTGCGCGCCAGCCTGCCGGCGCATTCCGTCCCGCCGGCGATGATTTTGCGAATTGAGGAACTTGAGGAAGAATTGGAAGCGGCGTTACAGGTTGTCAGATTGACCCAGGAGAGACCATGACCGAAGATTACGGCACGCCCGACGCCAGCGTGGTCTGGCAGGGCAACATGAAGTTTGAAGGCAGCGCGCAGACCGGTTTCACGCTGCCTCTCGATGCGGCCCCGGACACGGCGGCGAGGACAGCGGGTTCCGCCCGATGGAACTGACGCTCATCAGCCTGGCGGGCTGCACCGCGATGGACGTGCTCTCGATCCTGCAGAAGAAGCGGCAGGAGGTCACGGACTTCGCGGTCCGCGTGTATGCCGAGCGCGCCGAGGAGCACCCGAAGGTCTATACCGACATCGTGGTGGAGTACGTGGTCACCGGGCGTGACATCGACCCGGCGGCGGTCGAGCGCGCCATCGCGCTTTCGGAGACGAAGTACTGCGCGGCGCAGGCGATGATCCGCCCGACGGCGAAGATCCGCCACACGTACCACATCCTGGAGGTCGAGACGACGTGATCGGCCTCGATACGCGGGTTGAGGCGCTCGTCGAGGACCATCCCGACGCCATCGGCTTCCTGATGGAACGCGGCATCGTGTGCCTGGTGTGTGGCGAGGCGTTCTGGGGTACCCTGGGCGAACTCTTGGCGCAGAAGCGGATCGCCGACCCGGAGGCGGTGCTGGCGGACCTGGAGGCTTTCCTGGCGGAGCGCGCCAGCCCTGCGCCGGATTAGGGTCATCTCGATACAGGCAACGCCCCGCGCGTTCTGTGAGCGCGGGGCGTTTTTGTTTGGCGTGGTTGCGGCGCAGGGGCGGCGCGTCAGCCCTCGGCCTCTTCGCGGCGCGCGCGCAATTCTTTGACGCGCTCCCGCAGGTGTTGGAAGAACTCCGACTCGGTGATTGCAGCGACCTGCTCGCGGCGCTGCGCCTCGTCGATCTGGATGCGCAGCGTCTCGACCTCGCGCTGCGCCTTCGCCAGGTCGTCCTTCACGCGCCCGAACTGGCGCGCGTTGGCGATGGCGATGGCTGCCTGGTTGGCGAAGGCCGTCAACAGTTCAAGGTGCCGCACGCCGAACCGCCCTGTGACGCCCCGGTTGTCGGTGTAGATCACCCCGATGACCTTACCCCGCAGCTTGAGCGGCACGCACAGGATCGAGCGCAGGCTGCGCGTCATCACGCTTTCGTAGCCGCTGAAGCGCGGGTCGGCGGTGGCGTCGGTCGTCAGCACCGGCTCGCCGTCCTCGGCGACCTGCCGCACGATGTTCCGGCTGAAGGCGAAGTCCTCGGCGTTGAGCGTCTCGCGGTCCAGGTTGCGCGCCACCGGGACGGCCTGCTTGCCGGTTTCTTCGTCCACCAGGACGAGGTAGCCGCGCTCCGCGCCGGTGAGGGCGATCATCGTGTCCATCGTCTCGTTCAGCACGCGGTCGAGTTCCAGCGACGAGTTGACGAGCGCCGCCGTCCGCGCCAGGTCCTTGTACGCCGCCAGGTCGCCCGCCACCGAGTCCGCGCGGCTGGCGGCGTTGCTGAGCAACTGCTGGACCTCAAGCAGCGGCGTCAACTGGTCGAGCTTGAGGCCGAAGCCACGCAACGACCGCTCGAACTTGCGCAGTTCCTTGAAAGCCGCCCTGATTTCGTCAGGAAGACCGGTATCGAGTTGCTCCATCAGGCATTGCCCTTCACTCGCAGCACAGCGAAAGCCACCGGCGCGGTTCCCCGACGCCGCTTACGGCATCTCAGGCGGGACGATGGCGTAGGCCACCGTGAGGCGGCTGCTGTCGGCGGCGTCGGTCACCGTCAGCGGCGCGACGACGGTGCGCCGGTCCAGCGTGCAGATCGTCTGGTCGTCGTTGCAGTAGTAGAGAACCACATCCACCGAGACTTCAGTCTCGCCGGGCGTGAAGGTGACGGGCACCGAAACCGGGAAGACGGGGTCAACGAGCGTGACTTCCTGGTCGCCGGCCACAATCTGGGCGACCTTGCCATCGACCTTCCATGCCGCCGTGAATGGCGGCGCGTCGGTGTTGATGTGCCACCCTTCCGGTATGGCGATGTCGAGCGACACTGCGCCCTCGCCCGGCGCGACGGCCTGCCCGTCGAGCGTCGTTGTGCCGCCGAGGCTGAAGGCCCCGCCGGTGGAGGCCGGATCGGGCGTGGCGCTCGGCGGCGCGGTCGGTTCGGCGCTCTGCGCCGGGGTGCACGCGACGGCGAATGCGATCAGAATCAGTGAAATCACAGGGACGACACGGCGCTTCTGCATTGTCAGCTCCGAAGACAGCTTCCTTAACGATCATGGTCTGCCGCCGGATTGCCCGGCGGCGACGACGTGTCTGAGCGTTATGGTACTACAAAAACCCTCAACTTACACCACCCAATTATACACCAATCAGACCGGGTTTCCCCGCAGCGCGTCCGCATAGGCGTCGAGCGTCTGGCGGGCGGTGCGCGTCCAGCTAAACCCCGCCGCCTGGGCGAGGCCCTCCGCGCGCAGCTTCTCGTGGAGGTCGTCCTGCGTGATCGTCGCCAGGATCGCGCCGGCCAGCGCGCGGCTGTCCTCCGGCGCGATGAGGAACCCCGCCCCGCCGACCACCTCCGGCATGGCGGATGCGTCCATCGCGATCACTGGCGTGCCGCACGCCATCGCCTCCAGCGGCGGGAGGCCAAACCCCTCGTAGAGCGACGGGAATACAAACGACCGGGCCATGCGCAGCAGGGCGGGCTTGTCCGCTTCATCGACCCAGCCGATAAAGCGCACGCAGTCGTCCAGCCCCAGCGCGCGGATGTGCCGACGCAGCGGCGGGAAGCGCGCGCTCGCCCCCTCCAGCTCCTTGCCCGCCAGCAGCAGCGGCGCGTCGTCGCCGACGCCCTTCTGCACGTAGCTGTACGCCACCAGCAGCGCCTCCAGGTTCTTGCGCACGTCGAACCCGCCCAGGTAGAGCACGTAGGTCTCCGGGAGGTTGTACTTCGCGCGCACGGCCTGCTCGCGCGCGGGGTCGCGTTCGGCGGTGAAGCCCGGCCCGGCAGCAAGGTAGACCGTGCGCACGCGCGCGCCCGGCACGCCGAGCCGCGCCAGGATGTCGGCGCGCGCCGCGTCCGAGTCGGTGAGCACAACAGCCGCGCCGCGCGTGGCCGCGCTCACCAGCGCGGTGTACGCGCGCGCGAGGGGGCCGCCGCGGTACGCTTTCAGCGCGAGGGGGATCACATCGTGCACCGTCACCACGAAAGGCGCGGGCGCGCCCAGCGGCGGCGCCCAGTAGGGGACGTGAATCAGGTCCGCGTCGGCGCAGGCCGCCGGGAACACGCGCTGCTCGAACCACGCCTTGCCGGGGTGCCCGCCGATGCGGGGCGCGCGCACGCGCACCGACACGCGCTCCGGGACGCCCGCCAGCGGGCGCGGGGCGACCAGCGTCGCCTGGAGGTCAGGCGCGAGGTCGAGCAGCGCGGGCAGCAGGTTGCGCAGGTATTGGCCGCTGCCCGTGTTGGGTTGGTCCCAGAACCAGGCGTTGATGGCGACACGCATCGCGACTAGGTGTCCTCCCGGACGACGAAACGCGCGCGGGCGGCCAGCGTGTCGGTGAGGAAGAACTGGATTTCGTAGTCGCCCGCGACGTACCCGCCTTCGGGCCGGCAGAAGAAGTAAAAGCCCCACCCATCGCGCTCGCTGCTCCACCGGCGCGACTCCGCGCCGATCAGCGCGCCATCGCGGTAGAGCACCGACGTCCACGACAGGCCCCAGTCAATCGCGCGGTGTTCGAAGAACACGTAGATGCATGTGAAGCCGGGCGCGAACCGCGTGCCGGGATCGATGGGCGTGCGCCGCGTGGTGATGCGCGTCGCGAGCGCGTAGATCGTCATGCTCGCTTCGGGGTCCGGCGTCACGAAAGAACGCACCGGCGTCACCGTCGCGGGCAGGCGCAGCTGGCGTCGCGGAGGGCGTGGGGGTGACGGTCTCGGTCGGTGTGGTCGTCGGTGTCGGCGAAACCGTCGGGGTCAGGGTGGTGGTCGGCGTCGCCGTGCGGGTCGCCGTAGCCGTCGTCGGCGGCGTGAACGGCAGCAGGATGATCGGCGGCGCGGTCGGCGTGAGGCGCACCCCGAAGCCGGTGAGGGTCCGCACCGGCGTGGGCGACGGCGTCAGGGTCGCGGTTGGGGTGCGCGTCGGCGTCCGGGTTGGCGTGACGGTGGGGGTGGCTGTTGGCGTGCGCGTGGGCGTCAGGCTCGGCGTGCGGCTGGGTGTATCGGTGGCGGTCGGGCTGGGCGTGGCGGTCCGGCTCGGCGTCGCCAATGCGGTCCGCGGTGGCCGTCGGGGTGGATGTGGCGGTGCGGGTTGGCGTCGCCAATGCGGTCCGCGTGACCGTGGGCGTCTGGCTCGGCGTGCGGCTGGGTGTATCGGTGGCCGTCAGGGTGACTGTGGCGGTCCAGCCCGGCGTGGCCGATGGCGTCCGCGTGACCGTGGGCGTCTGGCTCGGCGTGCGGCTGGGTGTATCGGTGGTCGTCGGGTTGGATGTGGCGGTCCAGCCCGGCGTGGCCGATGGCGACCGCGTGACCGTGGGCGTCTGGCTCAGTGTCGCGGAGGGCGTGCGCGTCGCGCGCGGTTCGGCGGAGAGCGCGGCGGTCTGTGTGGGCGACGGCGTCCGGGTTGGGGTCGGCGTGCGCGTGGGCGTCGCAGACGGCGTCGGCGAGGGTGTGCGGGTCGGGGTTGGCGAGGCGGTAGCCGTGGCCGATGGCGTGCGGGTCGGACTCGGCGTTGCCGACGGCGTGGCGGTGGGGGTTCGCGTCGCGGTCGGCGTTGTGGTTGCCGTTGCAGTCGGCGTCGGCGATGGTGTGCGCGTCGCGGTCGCCGTTGCGGTCGGCGTCACCGACGGCGTGGGCGTAAGCGTCGCCGTAGGCGACGGCGTCGCTGTGGGCGACGGCGTCACTGTCGCGGTCGGCGTCTCGGTGGGGGGATAGCAGCGCGATCTGCGGCGCGACCTGGCTGTGATAGGCCCAGATGATGACGCAGCTCGAACCCGCCAGGGCGACGAACAGGAGCAACAGCCGCCACGCGCGCGTTGCGGCCATGCGGCGCATCCGGTAATAGGGCCAGCGCCGGCTGCGTCGATAGTTGAGCGCCAGGTCGAAGAAGGCCAGCAGCGTGAGGACGACCAGGGCGAGTCCGAACCAGGGCAGGAAGGTAGCAAAGAATTCAATCGTCATTGCCGGCCATTATAACAACGCCTGTCAACGTGGTATAGTCTGAGCGATTCCCGGCGCAAGCGCCAACAAGGAGCGTGCATGGCCTTTGAGGTCACCCGCTATACCCGCTATGACCGCGATGAGGTGCAACAATTGTTCGCCACGAGCCGCCACGCGCATCAGCACCTGGACTGGCGGTCGGTCGAGGGCTGGCTCGACGACCCCGGCAGCACGATCCGCCTCGCGCGCGCCGGCGCGCGGGTGGTGGGCTGTCTGGCCGCGTGCGCGTCCTACAACGGCGTGAGCTGGCTGCGGCTGATCGCCGTCGCGGACGATCAGAGCGTCCCGCTCCTGCTGGACGCGATGTGGCCGCAGGTGCGCGCTTCGCTGGCGGACTACAATGTCAGGCAGGTTGGCGTGCTGATCGTGCGCCCGTGGCTTCTCGCCTACCTGCCGGGCCTGGGCTTCCGCCAGACCAACCGCGTCATCACGTTGGCGCGGACCGGCGCGCGGCTGCCGCCCCGCTGCGCGCCGATCTGCAGATCCGCCCGGTGCGGCCTGGGGAGTTCGAGGCCGTGGCTGCGGTGGACAACACCGCCTTCGCGCCGCTGTGGCAGTACTCGGCGCGTGACCTGCAGGACGCCAGCCGCATCGCGGCGCGCTTCACGCTGGCCGAGTTGAACGGCCGGGTTGTGGGCTACCAGCTTGCGACCGAGTACAAGGACAGCGGGCACATCGTGCGGCTGGCGACCGTCCCGGAGCTGCAGGGAATGGGCATGGGCGGGATGCTGCTGGGCGAGGTGATCGAGTTCTTCCTGAAGCGCAAGAAAGACGAGGTCACGGTCAACACGCAGGCCGACAACTATACGTCGCAGCACCTCTACCGTCGCTTCGGCTTCACCCAAACCGGGCACGAATCAGCCGTATGGGTTGCGGCGCTCTAGAGCCTGTTATGCACTTTACAAAAGCCCGGCGATCAACTGAACGAAGCGCTGGGCCATCAGGATCGCAAAGGCGAGGAAATGCAAGCCTCTCAGGGTGTCTGGCAAGCGCTCATAATCACGCGCGAGGCGACGAAACCGGGTCCAGCCAGCCAAAGGAACGTTCGACAACCCAGCGGCGGGGCAAGAGCACAAAGCCCTTCTTGACGCCGGGCAACTGACGACTTCCAGGTGGATACCTGCATCCGCCGCAGCCTGTTCGGCCTCAGCGCCGGTGTAGCCCTGATCCACAAAGGCCACCACAACGGTCTGGCCGGTGCCTCCTGGACCGCCTGCGCCAGGTGCGCCACCTGGGCACGGTCCTGCTCGTCCGCGGCGGTCACGTACAATGCCAGCAGGTGTCCCAACGTATCCACCGCCATGTGGGTCTTGCCCCTTTGCGTCGTTTGGCGCCATCGTAGCCCGCCCGTCCACCCACTCTCCGGACTGGATTGCGGTGTCCGGCTATCGAAGATCGCCGCGCTGGGTTGCGCGTTGCGTCCGGCGGCCAGCCGCAGCACCGCGCGCAGGTCATGCACCATCGCCTCAAACACGCCCGCTTTCAACCAGCGTTGCGCCTGCTGATACACCGCGTGCCAGGGCGGCAAATCGTTGGGCATCATGCGCCATGGTATGCCGCCGCGACGATGTAGCGCAGCCCGTTGAACACTTCGCGCAGCGGATACGTACGTTGCGGCGCGCCTTCTGTCATCAACGTCAGATAGGGCGCGACAAAGGCCCATTCGTCGTCACTTACGTCACTGGGTAGGGTTTTCGTTCACCATGCCCCCAGTTTAGCGCTTTGCGCTACAAAAGTGCATAACACGTGACCTGCCCGTTTTACCGGACAGTCTTGATTTCGTCGGCATACTGCTGATCGAAAGCGGCAGGGCTGACATAGCCCAAGGATGAGTGCAGCCGCTGGCGGTTGTACCAGACTTCGAGATACTCGAAGATCACCCGGCGCGCCTCGGCCCGCGTAGCAAAGGGAGCGTCGGCGCACTCGGTCTTCAGGGTGCCGATGAAACTTTCCATCGGTGCATTGTCGTAGCAGTTGCCCACGCCGTTCATGCTGACCTGGATGTGATGCTGGGCCAACAGCGTCTGCACCCAGGTGCTGGTGTACTGGCTGCCCTGGTCGGAGTGGTGGAGCAGGTTGCCGTCGGGGGTGCGGCGACCCAGCGCCATCTGCAAGGCACTCTCAACCAGGGTGGCCCGCAGGTGGTCGGCCATCGCCCAGCCGACGATAGCGCGGCTGAACAGGTCCAATACCAGCGCCAGATAGAGCCAACCTTCCAGCGTCTCGATGTAGGTGATGTCCGCCACCCATTTCTCATTCGGACGACTGGCGGTGAAGTCTTGCCCCAGCAGGTTGGGCGCCGCTACCGCCTCGGGCGCACGCTGGGTGGTGCGCGGACGCTTCCGCCACGGCCCCTTGGCCACCAGGCCCGCGCTGCGCATCAGACGAGCCACCCGCTTGCGCCCCACGCGCAGCCCTTGTTGGCGCAGCGCCGCGTGAATGCGCGGGCTGCCATAGGTCTGGCGGCTGGCGTCATACTCCCCCCGGATCGCCGCCAACAACGGTTCGTTGGTTTGCTGGCGTGCGCTGGGCGGCCGGTTCAGCCACGCGTAGTAGCCGCTGGGCGATACCCCCAACACCTGACACATCCGTCGTACCGCGTACTCTCCTGCATGCCCCGCAATGAAGGCATACTTCAGCCCTCGAGACGACTGAAAATGCTCACCGCTTTTTTTAGGATGTCGCGCTCCTGCTCGGCAATAGCCAACTGCCGCCGCAACTGCCGCACCTCTGCCTGCGCCGCCGCCAGATCTGTCGGAGCCAGGCTCACCGCGCCCCCTCCGTCGCACCTGGTAACGGTCGCGCCACTTCAGCAGCAGCCCTTTGGTGATCCCTAGCTCCCGCTCCAGCTGCGCCGCACTCTTGCCACTGTGCATCAGCAGCTCCAGCGCTTCCAGCTTGAACTCTTGCGTGTACGTCCGATAGCGCTTGTCCATGGCTCCTCCTGATTTCTCCAGTCTACGACATTTCTTGTGTCCGAGAAATCGGGGGAAGGTCAACGCTCTAGGCGTGCGGGTCGGCGTCATCCGGTAAGGACCTGGCCTCGAGGCTGTCGGCCTCCGGGAAGGGCATGGCTTCGATCTGAGCCAGCGCCTCGCCCGCGAAGCGACTCAGCAGTTCGAGCAGCGCCTGATCCAGTTCGTCGAAACGCTCGTCGGTGCGCTTGTTGAGGATCTCAATCGCGCCGAGCACGCGCCCATCGCCGATGAGGGGCGCGGCCACAACCGAGTCGGTGCGGAACGTGAACATCTGGTCCACGAGCGGGGAGAAACGCGGGTCCACGTGCACGTCGTTGACGATGCACGACTGCCGGAACTGCACACACCAGCCGGCGATGCCCGTGTCCACCGGGATGCGGTAGCCGACCAGCGCGCCGCGCATGTCGCCGTGCACCACGGTAAAGACCAGCTCGTCGGTTTCCGTGTCAAGCAACATGATGGAGCCGTCCTTGGCGCGCAGCACCGACAGCGTATTGTACAGGATGTTGTCGAGCAGGCTGAGCACGTTGCCATCTGGCGTGAACCGGTCTGCCACCGCCGCCAGATCGAGCAGCGTCATCACGAACTCGCGCAGGTCGGCGAGCAGCTCGTGGAGTTCGCGGTTCTCCGTCTTGAGCCGCGCGTTCTCGGAAGTCAAGAAGCGTATCGCATCAACGGACGGATCGGCCATTGCGCTACCTCCCGTCGCCCGGTCGCGGAACCTCGCCGGCTACTCTCCGTAGGTGACGGGCCGCCCGTCGGCGACCCAGGCGGTCATCCCGCCATACAGTTCGTACAGATGGCTGAAGCCCATCTCACTGAGGAGGGCCAGCGCCTCCCTTGCTGCGGTTGCCGTTCTGGCACAGCACGACAATCTCGTCTTCCAGATTGAGTTCGCGCGCGGCGCGTTCGTCCAGTTCCTCCAGCGGGATGAACCGCGCGCCTTCGATGTGGCCCTCGTCCGTCCATTCGGAAAGCTCGCGCACGTCCAGGATGATGGCGCCGCCTCTGCTGATCCGTTCCTGGACCTGGGCCGCCGTCAGCACCACCGGGATGATGGGCGTCGAGAGGGCGCGCGGCGTGGGGGTTGGCGACGGCGCGCACGCCGCCAGGAAAAGCGCGACGATGATCAGGTTGGCGAGTTTGCGTGTTGGCACGCCCTAATCCTCTCCTCAACGCCTGTGCGGGTCAATCCTGCTCCGGGTTGCCGTCCCACCATTCGCCGCTGAAGATCAGCCAGTCCTCATCATTGTCGCCGAGCGCGCCGGCCGGCACCCAGTCGGGCATCTGCTCGAACATCAGGTCCAGCGACCCCTCGACCAGACGCCGGTTGCCGCCATCGACATTCATCACCACGAGGTCATTGGCGTTTTCCAGCGGATTCTCCTCATCGTCGCTGGGCGCGATCACGGCGAAGGCGAACCGCGTGCCATCCGGCGACCATGCCGGCATGAGATCGGCCTCGGTGCCCTGGCTCACGATTGTCTCCGCGCCGCCCTCAAGCGGGATGGTCATGATGTCGATGTCGCCGATGGGGATGTTGGCGATGCTCCAGTCCTCGTTGCGGTGCCGGTAGAACGCCACGGTCGTGCCGTCCGGGGAGATGCGCGGGTTGAAGTCGCCGAAGATGTAGTTTTCGCTCTGTTTGTCGATGTTCGGGAAGGTCAACTGGCGCACGTTCGTGCTGCACGCCTCCAGGTCCGCGAGGTCGCAGTCCATCGCCCAGATCGCCTGCAAGGTCGGCGGGGTGTTCTCGTCCTCGATGGGCAGCAGGATCGCCACGATGGTGGTGCCCGCCCAGCTTGGATCGACCTCGATGATGTTGGGCGTATTAGTGATGTTGACCACGTTCTCGCCGTAGAGGTCCATCACAAACAGGTCGTACCGGTAATCTTCGTTGTCGCGGTCAGAGGCGAAGAGGATATGCGCGCCGTCAGGCGCCCAGGTCGGCGTCGTGTCCACCCGGTCGTTGGTGGTGAGCAGGCGCGCCTCGCTGCCATCCACGCGCATGATGCCGATTTCGGTGCCTTTGATGTCCGCCTGATTCGCATAACCGTCGTCGTTCTCGTCGGAGGCGTACTCGACATAGACCACCCACTCACCATCAGGCGAGACGCGGAGGTAGTTGCGCAGCCGGTTGCCGCCGTAGATTTGCCGCATCTCCGAAGCATCGACCGGGGCGAGAAAGACTCCGTAGCGCCCTGGCAGCCGCTCGCCGGCCTGGTCCATGCGCGCCAGTTCGGTCGCGACCGCCGGCGGCGGGGGTGGGCGCAACGGGCGCGCAACTGGCGGCAAGCAAGATCAATAGCAGGGCAAGGAAGATCAAAGATTTTTTCATTGAAGGTCCTATCTTAAGCGCAGGGGAAAAAAGCGCCGGAGGCCGTGAGCGCCTCCGGCCTGGTTGCATCGGGCGCAAAGCCGGCAGCGCGCACCGGGTTAAAGCTGGAAGCTCCCCGTTGCGCGCACGATCTTCTGTTCATAGTTGTTGACGTATTGCAACAGCCGGCTGTGCAGGTCAGACCACTCCTCGCTGTTGAGGATGCGCCGCATGGTGTCGAGGTCCTTGGTGATGCCGGCGGTCATGATCTGCGGGCAGTCGCCGTACTGGGTGTACCATGACTCGGTTGGCTGCATTCCTAAGCGGGTGATACCGGGCACCCACTCACGCACCAGAAACTCAAAGTACTCTTGGTCGCGCCCTTGTTGGATGTCCCACGTCATCAACAACTTTATCTGCATGACCTGTCCCTTGGAACTACAATGCAATCACGATTCGGATTGGCTCTTGTGGGCTAACACAACCACCTGAGTCTGTTCCGGCAACTGGCTGCGCGTGATTTTCAGCGACTCCTCTTCCTGGGGGTTGGTGACCCCCATCTCCTTGAGGAACTTGCTCACGGGCGCGAGCTTGAGGTTGAGTTCTGGCGTCTTGTAGTGCATGGGAATGACGATGCTCGGTTCCAGCAGGCTGATGACTTCCGCCGCCTTGGCCGAGTCGAGGCCGTTGCCGCCCCCGACCGGCACCAGGACCACGTCCACCGCGCCAAGCTGGTCAACTTCCGACTGGCTGGGCACATAGTTGAGGTCGCCCAGGTGCAGCACGGTGAGTCCGTCGTAATCGAAAACGTAGACCACGTTGGGGACGATGTTGTCTTTTTGCGCTGGTTCGGGTTGACCATCGCCGCGCCGATCACGAACACGCCGCCGATTTCGTACTCGCCCGGCCCTGTGATCGTGCGCTGGACGCCGCGCACCACCTTGACGTTGTTGTGGCCGGGGGCGTCATGGCTGACCGTAACGATGTCGGCGCGCACTTTCAGCGGCGGGTAGCCGACGCTCTCGTCGAAGGGGTCAGTGACGACGCTGGCCTGTCCGCGCTCGGTCAGGCGGAAACAACTCAACCCGTGCCAGGTAATCTCCATAGGTGCCTACGTGCCCTGTTCCTTACATACTAGCGACAATGCCTGTGGCAAAAGAAGTGGACGGATTATACCTTACGCGACACACGGCGCAAAAGCGCCCTGCGCGGTCTGGCTGCCCACCGCTTTCGCGCCGCCTGAGCGAGAAGCGTGTTAACCACGAATAACGCGAATTACGCCAATAATTGCGATAGAGTCCGCGCCCTTCACAGCGTCTTGCTGCCTCTGGGCTATGGGTCCCCTGATAGTCTTCTGAATTCGTGTTTTTCGCGCTATTCGCGGTTCAATTCTTATCAACGATAACTGAAGAGTGGCCGGCCTGCCGCCCGTCTATGATCCGCGTTCGGCGGTGATCCACAGCCTCGCGCCGTCGGTGGCGAACTCCACAGCGCCGTGCCGGTCGGTGCGGTAGACGGGCGTGGCGTCGCCGAGACGCGCCAGCGCTTCCGGCGCGGGGTAGCCCTGCCGGTTGCCGGGCGCGACCTGGACCACCGCAACCTGCGGCGCGACCGCTTCGAGGAACGCCGGGCTGGAGGCCCGCGCCGACCCGTGATAGGGCAGTTGCAGCACCGTCGCGCCGCACCACTCGCCGGCGCGCAGCATCGCCGCTTCTGCCCCCGCCACGAGGTCGGGCGTGAGCAGGAACGCCGCGTCGCGGTAGGTGAGGCGCAGCGCCATGCCGGTCTCGTTGGGGTCGGCTCCCGCCGAGGGCCGCGCCGCCGGATGCAGGACCTCCAGGCGCACGCCGTCGCTGAACGTCACGGCGTATCCTGCCGAGACGGTCACGGCTGGCGTGCCCGACGCCCGCAGCGCCGTTTGAAACGCGCGCCACGCCTCGGTCGTGCCGGGTTGTCCTGTCGTGAGCACGGCGCGCACGCCATACCGCTCCAGCACAGCGGGGAGGGCAGCCATGGCGGCGTCTTTGGGCTGCGACACGACCAGCAGCTCCAGTTCCCGATCCCACAGCGGCATCCGGTCGCCGAGCGCGGTCAGCAGCCGCGTGGGTGACGCCCCGCCGTCCACGAGAATCTGCGCTCCCTGGGGCGTGCGGATGAAGACCGCGTGGTCGCCGCCTACGTCCAGAAACGCGACGCGGAGCAACCCATCCGGCAGGCTGGCGACGCTCACCCAGACCAGGCCGGCAAGCGCCAGCCCCACCACCGCCACGCCGACGCGCGGGACGCGCGCCCGGTGGGTGTGGAGCCGCGCGCGCATCCCGCGCAGCCGCTCCGGGCGTGTCGCCGCGAGGATGGCCCAGGCGACCAGCGCCGCGTAATAGAGCGCCACGATCCGCCCATCGAGGGCGGTTTCGACGCTGGCCCAGGGCAGCCGCGCGAAGAGGCGCACCACTTCGATAGTCCACGTCAGCAGCAGCCAGTCGGCCCAGAAGAGCGGCGCAGCGATGGCCGGCGCGAGAAACCCCGCCAGGGTCGCGCCCGCGCCAAGCAGCATCAACGGGGCCTGGACGGGGATAATGAGGAAGTTGACGAAAAACGAGGCGAGCGACAGCCGGCCGAAGTAGAGCGCGATGAGCGGGATGGTCGTGATTTGCGCCGCCAGCGTGACGATGAGCGGCTCGGAGAGGATGCTGACGATGCGCTCGGCGGCGGTGGTGGGGAACAGGGGCGCGAGCGCCCGGCGGAAGCCTTGCTCCAGCGGCGTGACGAACAGCGCCATCCCCATGACCGCCGCGAAGCTGAGCTGAAACCCGACATCCCAGAGCACGAACGGGTTGGCGAGCGTCATCAGCAGCGCGGCGAAAGCCAGCGAGGCCGGCACGTAGGTCCGCCGCCCCAGCAACGGCGCGACGATCAGCAGGCTGCTCATGATGGCCGCGCGCACCACCCGGGGTCAGCACCGACGAACGCGGTGTAGAGCGCAATGCCCGCGATGCCAGCGACCGCCGCCGCGCGCCGCGAGGGGATGAGCTGCCGCGTCACGCGGGAGATCACCATCGCGAGCACCGTCATGTTGAAGCCGGAGATGGCGATGACGTGCGTCGCGCCGACCGCGTTGAAATCGTCGCGCAGGTCGGGCGCGATGCCGCTCTCCACGCCGAGGAGGATGCCGCTCAGCAGGGAGGACGACGGCTCCGGCAGCGCGCCGTCGATGGTGTCCTCGGCGCGCACGCGCAGGTCGAAGAGCACGCTCTGCCCTGCGTTCCCGGCGACGGTCACCCGCGCGTTCGGGACCATGGTAGGCGACGCCCTGCCGGGCGAGGTAGTCGCGGTACGAGAAGTCGTCGAACTCCGGCGGGGTGAGCAGTTGGCCGGAGACGGTCACGCGGTCGCCGTGGGCGTATCCACCGTAGCGGGGGCCTGGACCAGCGCCACGCCCGTTACCGGTTGACGCGGGTTGTCGAGCCACGTCGCGGCGACGCGCAGGTTGACGTGGCTGTCGCGCACGTCGGGCGCGTCGACGATCACGCCGCTAAAGTATGCCAGCCGCTGTCGTTGTGGGAAGCCAGATGGCCGGCGTCGATGGTGGGGCGCGCGGCGTCGAAGCGAATTGCGCCCAGCGCCCCGGCCAGCAGGCAGGCGAGCGCCAGCCGGTACGCCGGCGCGCGCCGCGCCAGCCACATCCCCAGCGCGCCCAGGCCGGCGAGCGCCCACCACACCGGGGACGGCTGCACAGTCGAGGAGGCGAGCACCAGCCCCGCGCACCATGCGAGCGCGATGTAGACGAGAGTCATGCGCGATTCAGAGGAAAAGAAAAACCACGAAAAACACAGATAACACGAATTATACAGATCAAATCATTCGTGTCCATTCGTGTTATTCGTGGTTAAGTCTTATTGATGATCCAACAATCGCAGCCGCTCGAACGCCGGGATCGCGTCGTCGGCCTGCGCCTCCTTGAGCACGAACGCCTGCCGCAACTCGATGACCTGGTCGCGCAGCACGGCGGCCTTCTCGAACTCCAGCGCCTTCGCGGCTTCCTTCATCTGCTTCTCAAGCTCTCTGATCAGGTGGTGCAACTCGTCCTTGGGCAGTTGCTCCGGCCTGAGCGGGGCGGCCTCGGCTTCGGCCTTCTCGCGCGCGATCTGACCGAGCCGGTCGGTGAGGTCGCGCACCTGCTTGACCACAGTCGCCGGCTCGATGCCGTGTTCGGTGTTGTACGCCACCTGGATCGCGCGGCGGCGCTCGGTCTCGTCGATGGCGCGGCGCATCGAGTCGGTGAGGTTGTCGGCGTACATGATGACCTGCCCCTCGACGTGGCGCGCGGCGCGGCCAATGGTCTGGATGAGCGCCTGTTCGGAGCGCAGGAAGCCCTCCTTGTCGGCGTCGAGGATGGCGACCAGCGAGACCTCCGGGAGGTCCAGGCCCTCGCGCAGCAGGTTGATGCCCACCACCACATCGTAAACGCCGAGGCGCAGGTCGCGCAGGATGTCGATGCGCTCCAGCGTGGCGACCTCGGCGTGGAGGTAGTGCGCGTGGATGCCCATCTCCAGCAGGTAATCGGCGAGGTCCTCAGCCATGCGTTGCGTGAGCGTGGTGACCAGCGCGCGCTGCCCTCTGCTGGTCCGCCCCTTGATCTCGCCGAGCAGGTCCTCGATCTGGCCGGCGACCGGGCGCACGCTCACCATCGGGTCCACGACGCCGGTGGGCCGGATGATCTGCTGCGCCACCTGGCTGGCGCGCTCCATCTCGTATGGGCCGGGCGTGGCGGAGGTGTAGAGCACCTGGTTCATGCGCGCCTCGAACTCCCCGAAGTTGAGCGGGCGGTTGTCCATCGCGCTCGGCAGGCGGAAGCCGTACTCGACCAGGACTTCCTTCCGGCTGCGGTCGCCGCCGTACATGCCCCTGATCTGCGGGATCGTCATGTGGCTCTCGTCGATCACGAGCAGGAAGTCGGCGGGGAAGTAATCGACGAGCGTCCACGGCGGGCTGCCGGGCGGGCGCTGGTCCAGGTGGCGGCTGTAGTTCTCGATGCCGCTGACAAACCCGACCTCGCGCAGCATCTCCAGGTCGTACATCACGCGCTGTTCGAGGCGCTGCGCCTCCAGCAGCTTGTCCTGCGCCTTGAGTTCGCGCAGGCGCGCGAAAAGCTCTTCTTCGATGTCGGTGATCGCGGTGCGCAGTTTCTCTTCCTCGGTGATGAAGTGCCGCGCCGGGAAGATCTGCACGCTCTCCATATCGACCAGCACCTCGCCAGTGAGGGGGTCGAACTCGGTGATGCGCTCCACCTCGTCGCCGAACATGGCGATGCGTATCGCGGTCTCGCCGTAGGCCGGCGCGATCTCCAGCGTGTCGCCGCGCACGCGGAAGGTGCCGCGCTTGAGGTCCAGGTCGTTGCGCGCGTAGTGGATGTCGATCAGGTGGCGCAGGATCACGTCGCGGCGGATCGCCTGGCCGCGCGCCAGCTCCATGATGACCTTGCCATACGCCTGCGGGTTGCCGATGCCGTAGATGCACGAGACCGAGGCGACGATGACGACATCCCGCCGGCTCATGAGCGCGGCGGTCGCCGCCAGGCGCAGGCGCTCGATCTCCTCGTTGATGTCGGTCTCTTTCTCGATGTAAAGGTCCTTGCGCGGGATGTAGGCTTCGGGCTGGTAGTAGTCGTAGTAGCTGACGAAGTACTCGACCGCGTTGTTGGGGAAGAACTCGCGGAACTCGGAGTAGAGCTGCGCCGCGAGCGTCTTGTTGTGCGCCATGATGAGCGTCGGGCGCTGTGTCTGCGCGATCACGTTGGCGATGGTGAAGGTCTTGCCTGTGCCGGTCGCGCCGAGCAACACCTGGTGCTTCATGCCCTCGTGGACGCCGCGCACCAGGTCGGTGATGGCCTGGGGCTGGTCGCCAGTGGGCTGGAAGTCGCTGGTGAGTTGAAAGGGGGGCACGGTTGCGCCTCCTTCCGTGGATTTGCACTAGAACTGCCGTTCGACTAGACTGTTGATTCTAGCGCAGATGGCGTATACGCTCCACTTTTGCCAACTCACCAAACCAGTGTATCCTCCCCCGCAAGGGGATCGCGTATGACCGACCAACCAGGGTTGCCACTCGACCAGATCATCCAGGGCGATTGCATTGATGTCCTCGCGCGCCTGCCGGAGAACAGCATCGACCTGATCTTCGCCGATCCGCCCTACAATCTGCAACTCCAAAACGACCTCTGGCGGCCCAACATGACCAAAGTGGACGCGGTTGACGACGCCTGGGACCAGTTCGCCAGCTTCGAGGAATACGACCGCTTCACGCACGCCTGGCTCGCGGCGTGCCGGCGCGTGCTCCGGGACACGGGCACGCTGTGGGTGATCGGCAGCTACCACAACATCTACCGCGTGGGCAGGATTCTGCAGGATATGGGTTACTGGATTCTCAACGATCTCATGTGGCGGAAGGCGAACCCCATGCCCAACTTCAGGGGCGTGCGTTTCACCAACGCGCAGGAGACGCTGATCTGGGCGCAGAAGCAGCGCGGCGCGAAGTACACCTTCAACCACCACGCGATGAAGGCGCTCAACGACGACCT
Source organism: Anaerolineae bacterium (assembly GCA_027494055.1). GTDB lineage: Bacteria > Chloroflexota > Anaerolineae > Aggregatilineales > JAFGMM01 > JAOSJO01. The sequence continues at coordinate 859,792 of JAOSJO010000001.1, forward strand.
GCAAATGCGCAGCGATTGGGAGATCCCGCTCTGCACCGGGGCGGAGCGCATCAAGATCGACGGCGAGAAGGCGCACACCACGCAGAAGCCCGAAGCGCTGCTCTATCGCGTGATCCTCGCAAGCTCCAATCCCGGCGACGTGGTGCTCGACCCGTTCTTCGGTACCGGCACGACCGGCGCGGTCGCCAAGAAGCTGCACCGCCATTGGATCGGCATCGAGCGCGACCCGACCTACGTCGAGGTGGCGCGCGCGCGCATCGACGCGATCACCCCGCCGCCCTACACGGACGCGGTCTTCCAGCCGCCCAGGAGCAAGCGCAGCCTCCGGCGCGTGCCCTTCGGCGCGTTGCTGGAACACGGCCTGCTCCAGCCGGGGGCAGACGCCTCTACTTCGGCAAGGGGGGCAACACCACCGCCACCGTCACCGCCGACGGCGCGCTGCTCTACGAGGGGCGGCGTGGGTCCATCCACAAGATCGGCGCGATGATAAAAAACGCGCCCTCCTGCAACGGGTGGACGCACTGGTATTACGTCGATCCTGAAACCGGCCAGCGCGAGATCATTGACGGGCTGCGCGAACGGCTGCGCGACCGGATGGACGCCGAGGCGCGCTAGAACACGCCCGGCAGCGACGCCCCCACCCGCATCTGCAGGTTCTCCAGCGCGCGGAAGACCCCATCGCGCACCGCTGGCTCCCGGTCGCGCAGCGCGAGATACAGCGGCTTGAGCGCCGGCACGTAGCCGATCTTGCCCAGCGTGTCGGCGGCGGCCCCGCGGATGTTCGGCTCGCCCTGTTGTAGCGCGCGGATCAGCACCTGGTTGGCGGCCTCGCCGGGGGCACGCCCTCGCCGCGCGCGGCGGCCCAGCTCACCAGCCAGAGCATCTGGTCGGTGGGCGGGTAGCGCCGCAGGCCGATCGCCTGCGGGTCGCGCGCCTGCGTGAAGGCCTCCTCGGCGGCGGAGCGGACGTACCACTGCGCGTCCTCCAGCATGAGGCGGTAGAGCGCGGCCAGCGCCCAGGGCGCTTTGATGCGCCGCAGCCCAAACGCCGCCGCGCGCCGCAGCATCATGTCTTCGTCGTCCGCCGCGTCGCGGATGATGCTGTGCCCCTCGGTGGGGATTGCCGCCAGCGCCTCGGCGGCGGCGCGGCGCACCTGCTCCTCGCCCTGGACCAGCCCGCGCACCATGATCTCCATCGCGCGCTCGCTGCCGATAGCGCCCAGTGCGAGCGCCGCCGCCAGTTGCACGTCGCGCGCGTCGTCGGCCAGCATCGACGCCAGGTCCTTGATGGCTTCGGTCGAGCCGAGCGCCCCCAGCCCCAGGCACGCCAGCGTGCGCACCCGCGCGTCCTCGACGCGGAGCGCCTGCCGGAAGATGTACAGCGTGTTCGGGTCGCGCGCGGAGACCAGCGCCGCGAGCGCGCGCTCGCGCACCGCCGGGAACTGCGTCGGCGCCATGAGCGCGCGCGAGAGCCGCTTGAAGACCTCGCCGCGCCACCGCGCCGTGCCTTCGGGCGCGTCGGGCAGCCAGCGCGCAACCTCAAAGAGGTTCGTGTACAGCAGGTCAGGCTGCGCCGAGAGCACCTCGACCACGGCCCTGTCCACGCTGGTCCGCGCGGCCAGGAAGGGGAAGGCGTCGCGCCATGCGGGCCGGCCGAGCAGGTCCGCCGGGTCGCGCGCCTCGTCCCTGGCGATGCACTCGGCGGCCAGGTAGTTGCATATCAGCCCGTGCCGGAAGGCGACGACGCCGTCGGCGTAGGCGGCCATCAGGCGGTGCCTGCCGGCCAGGTCGCGGAGCAGGTCATCGACGTTGATGGGCGGCTTTCCGTCCGCGCCGGCCAGTTGCCCGGTCAGGTAGGCCTGGAGCTGCGTGCGGGGCAGCCCAAAGCCGCCCTCGTCGAGCACGTGTGCCGCCGCCATCTCAACCGCGTCCCGTGCGCTGTCGGGCAGGTCGGCGCCAAGCTGCCGGCGCAGATAGGCGCCGTACCAGCCGAGCCGGCCGGCCTCAGTCTCGTCGTCGGCGAAGGTCGCCCATATCTTGAGCGTGAGGTCGAGCGGCGTGCGCGCGCGGGTGTTGGCGGCTGCCCGCTGCAAGGTGCGGTCGTCCGGCGTGGGCGCGAGGCGCTTCCGACCGCCCCCCGCCATCGCCGGCCACGCGGTGGCCCACTTATCGACCGCCGTCCGCATATCGTGGTCGGTCCAGGGCCGCAGGAAGACCGGCGTGAAGCCCAGGTCGAGCAGGGGGCCGTACCCCTCGGCAGGGCCGACGACGTAGATCAGGTTGTCTGGATAGGCGGCAACGAAGCGGCGCAACCACTGGAGTTTCTGCGCGCGCAACGCGGCGGAGAGTTCATCGAAGCCGTCCACCAGGACCAGCGCCCGCCCGGCGGCGACGCTCCGGTATACGAAGCGCGGGATGGTGCGCTGTGTCACCGGGCCGACGCGGCGCTGGATCGCGCGCACGAGCAATTCAGCGGGGTCAACCGTCTCGCCGACGACTTCCGGGTCCAGGGGGAGGTCAGCGGCGTGGATGAGCATGGGCGTCAGCGCCCGCCAGTCGGCCCCTTCGACTGCCGTCCCCGCCTCTTCGTCGCCGCCCGTGCGCAGCTCGCGCAGCCGCGCCAGCGCCCGCGCTTCGATTTCCTTGCGCCGCTGCCGGAGCCTCGCGGCCTCTTCGTCGTCCGCGCCCGCGGCTTCTTTCGCGGCGGCGTCCACCGCGTCGGCGATGTCTTCCATCGTCTCGAAGGTCAGCTCGCCCAGGGCGTTGAGCGCAATCACGGCGAGCGCCGTCGTCTTCCCGATGCCCGGTATCCCCAGGATTGCAAGGTGGCGCGCGCCGGCGGCCAGCTCATCGACGGCGATGGTCTCCAGGTTGAACGGCGCGTAGCCGAACGGCACGTCGTGATGTTGCGGCACCACGTCGAGGACGCTGCCGCGCTCCTCCTCTTCGAGCGTGGGGTCGGGCAGGTGCGGCGCGGGCAGGAAGCGCGGCTCGACGACGATCTCGGTCAGCGCGACCCGGTCCCCGCCAGGTGCATCGTCTGGCAGTCGGTGATGAGGTCCCGCCGGTAGCGCGCGTCGGCGCTGCGCGTGGCATACCGGCGCACCGCGCCCACGCGCTCCTTGGTGGCGCGGCGCAGCATGATAAGCCGCTCGCGCACCGGGAGGATGATGGCAGCCAGCAGGCCGATGATGATGCCGATGACAAATGAGACAACGTCAAAAACCATGCGCGTCCCCCTGGACCTGCGCGGTTTCTACGATTCAGCCGCAACCAGGATGCGGCCACATCCGCTGCATTTCACCAGTACGTCGCCGCGCCGCACCCGCTGTGCGGCGGCGCTGTTTTGCGTCACGCCGCAGCGGCTGCACGCCCCGTCGGCGTTGAGCACCGCCACAGGGTGGCCCTGCGTCCGCGCCCACAGTGCGTCGTAGGCCGCCTGGCTCTCCGCGTCGAGCGCGCCCCACACGGTCGCCCTTGCGGCGGCGTATGACGCCAGCTCCGCTTCGAGCGTCTGCTGCTCGGTTTGCAGGCTTGTCTGGTCGGCGGCCCAGCGCTGCTTCGTCTTTTTCCAGGCGCGCGGCGGCCTTCTTCCGCGCGGCGGTTTGTTCCTCGACTTGGATCATGACTTCGAGGAGCTGGTCTTCCAGCGCGGCGCGCCGCCGCTTCAGCGAGGCGACCTCGCTCTGCATGTCCTGTAGCTCTTTCGGGTTTGTCACCGCGCCGCTGTAGAGCCGGTCCTCGGCGGTCCTGGCCTTGGTCTCAAGCGTCTTGATTTCGAGTTCGAGGTCGGTGTGGCGCGTCTGCAGGGGGCGGAGGTCGGCTTCGATCTTGGCGAGCTGGGCCTGGGCTTTCTGAACCGGGCGCTCGTCGCCGAGGGCGCCGTTGACGTCGCTCAGGCGCGCCTTTTTTGCGCCGATCTCCAGATCGAGGGATTGCAGCTCGTAAAGCGCATTGGCTTTGCCCATGTTTCCCCGGATTCCCCAATTCAACCTTTAGGATTATACTACAGTCGATTCTATCGCAACAGGCAAGGCAGGGACCCGATGCTGCGCGATACCAACTCTCCGCATATCACCCCCTGAGGAGTGGCGCTGGGTCATCATTGTCAGTTGGTTGCTTGTCACATTGACGTTGCTGCCGCTGGCCTGGGCGCTTGCCAGCAACGCCGAACTGCCGGATGTGCAGTTCATGGGTCTGCTCTCCAACCCGCAGGACGGCCTGACCTACCTCGCCAAGATGGAGCAGGGCTACCAGGGCGAGTGGCTCTACAACCTGGCGCACACGCCGGAACCGCATAATGGGGCGGCCATCTTTCTGTTCTACCTTTTCCTGGGCCACCTCGCCCGGCTCACAAGCCTGCCGCCGCTGATTATCTTCCACGTCGTGCGCGTGCTGGCGGGGCTGTTCATGTACTTTGCCCTCTACCAGCTTGGCGCTGCGGTGTGGACGCGCGTCCGCTCCCGGCGGACGTTCTTCATCCTGGTAGGGGTCGGCTCCGGCATGGGGTGGCTGGCGGTGGCGCTCGACCCGACCGCGCTTGACACCACGACGAACCGCCTGCTGCCGGACCTGACCATCCCGGAGGCCTTTCCGTTATACGCCGCGTACACAAACCCGCACTTTCCCTTCGCCATCGGTCTCCTGGCGCTCATCGTCTCGATCTACATCGAGGTCTTCCGCCCCGGCAAGCACGAAGAGCCAACCGTCTACAATGAAGGGCTGTTCCTCACGGTTGCCAGCCTGCTGCTCGCCGTGGTGATGCCCCAGGCGATCATACCCATCGGCGTCGCGCTGGCCGTGTATCTCGTGGTGCGCATGGTCCGCGAGCGCAGAGCGCCGCTGTACGAGGCGTCCTGGGCGGTGCCGCTCTGGTTTCCGGCGGCCCCCTTTGCCATCTACTACCTGGTGGTGACGCAGATCAACCCCGCCTTTGCCGCCTGGAACGCGCAGAACGTCACGCCGTCGCCGCCGCCGCAGTACTACCTGGCCGGCTACGGGCTGCTCCTGGTGCTCGCGCTGCCAGGGATCGCGCGCGCGGTGCGCCGCTTCGAGCCGGACGGCGACCAGTTGATGGTCGTGTGGCTCGCCGTCAATGCGGCGCTGCTCTACGTGCCGACGAACTACCAGCGGCGGCTGACCGTTGGCCTCCTCATCCCCCTGGTGTACTTCGCCGTGCGTGGGACCGAGGATTACTGGCGCAATCTCGTGCCGCCGCGCCTCATGCGGCCCGCTATAATTCTTGCGTTCGTGCTGCTCATCCCCAGCAACGTGCTCGCGATGGGCGTTTCGCTGCTGGGCACGGTGACGGACAAAGAAGCAGGCCTCGACAACAACCTGTTGCTTGAAACCGACTACGCGAATCTCCTCATCTGGATGCGCGTGGTTGTCCCCCAGGAGGTCAGCGAGCGCCCCACGGTCGTGCTGGCGTCGCCGGACTACAGCATGTTCGTCGCGGGGTGGAGCGGGCGGCGCGTGGTCTACGGCCATCCCTACGAGACCATCGACGCGGAACACAAGCGGCAGCGGGTGCTGGACTTTTACAACGGCCTTGACTGCGATCTGCTTGAGGGCGAATCGTGGCAGGACACGCGCTGGCGGGTTGATTACGTCGTGGTCGGTCCGCGCGAACGCGCGCTGGGGGAGGGCGCTGACGCCGGCGCCTGCGTTGAGGGCCTCGGCGCGCCGCTGATGACCTTCGGCGATGTGGCGCTCTATCGCATTCATTAGCCGGCAGCCGGGCGCAGCGACTATCGCCGGCCTCGCGGTCGGCGTCGCGCTCTTCCTGGTGGCCGTCGGGCTGACTCCCGGCGCGCTCCCCTATCCCCCCGACGCGCTTTACTCGGACGCGGCCATCACCCACTGGCCCTACGCGCTCTACCTGCACCGGACCGGCTTTGCGCTGTGGTACCCGCGCATCATGGGCGGCATCCCCTTCCTTGCCAACCCGCTCACCAAGGCGTGGTACCCGCCGCAGTGGGCGGCGCTCATCCTGGAACCGGCGCTGCACCTCAACCTGATGATCTGGCTGCACCTGGCGCTGGCCGGCGCGGGCCTGTGGACCTGGGCGCGCGCGTCTGAAATGGCGGCGTGGCCGGCGGCGCTGGCGGCGGTCGCGTACACCTTCGCGCCCAAAGTCATCGCACACCTGGGCGCGGGCCACCTGGACATCGTCTATGCGATGGCTTGGTTTCCGTGGCTGCTGTGGGCCGTCCGCCGGGCGTGCGACCCCGGCGCGGGCCGCACCCCCGCGAGCCTCCGCCTGGGCGTGGTTGCCGCGCTGCTCTTCCTGGCGGACATCCGCGTCAGCGCGTTCGCCTTCGTGACGGCGGGCGCGTATGGGTTGTGGCTGCTCTGGCGTCGGCGCGCACCAGCGCGGCGCGCGGCCCCCTGCTGGGCGGCGGCGTCGCGGCGCTGGCGCTGACGGCGGTCCAGTGGGCGCCGCTGGCGGCGCTCGGCCCGTACCTGTCGCGCGGCGCGCTCACGCAGGCGGACGCGGCCCTGTTCTCGCTCGAACCGGGCCACCTGCTGGGGATGGCGCTCGCCGACCACGGCGGCTTTCACGAATCGATGACCTACGCCGGCCTTGCCGTGCTCGTCCTTGCCGTTGTCGGGCTGCTTGCGCACCCGCGCCGGCTCGGTTTCTGGGCGGCGGCGGTCGCGCTCGCGGCGCTGTATGCGCTGGGCGACAACGGCCCGCTGTGGCCGCTGCTGGCGGGCGTGTTCCCGCCGCTGCGCTGGCTGCGGGTGCCCTCGCGGGCGTGGTTCGTGATTGCGCTCGCCCTGCCCTACATGGCCGGGTGGGGCGCGCACGCGCTCGCGGCGGGGTGGCGGGGTGGGAGCCGGGCGCGGCTGGCCGTGGCGAGCCTGCTCGGCGGGGGCGTCGTGTGCGGCGGGGCGGGCGCGCTCATGTTGAGCGGGCAGCTCGGCGCGGAAACCACGCTCGCGGCGCTGGCCGTGGCGCTCGCGGTGGCGGGTGTCGTCGCGCTGGCGCTGGCCGGGAAGCTCAGCCGTCGCGCCGTCGCGCCGCTCCTGCTCGTGATTGCACTCGCCGACCTGCTCTGGCTCGACCGCACGCTCGTCGAAGGGCGTGGGCGCGATTACTGGCTCGACCCTTACGCGGACCTGGCCGGGTACCTGGTTGACGCCGGCGCGAGCCGCGTCTACACGCCGTCGGACTCGCTGCCGCAGCCGGTGGCGGCCTACTGGGAGATCAACCTGTTCGGCGGCGTGGACCCGTTTCAGATCGCCGCGTACCAGGCGATGGCGTGCCGGGCGACCCGCATCCCCTGCGCGGGCTACGCACCGACCATCCCGCCCTACACCGGCGCGGGACCGGTCGAGACGATGTGGGCCGGCGTCACGCCGGACGCGGAACGCATGGCGCAGTGGCACGTGACGCACACGGTCTCGGCCTTCCCGATTGAGTCGGAGGGCTGGGCGCTCGACCGGCGCATCGGCGACGTGTACGTGTACCGCAACACTGTGCAACCAGCGGGAACGATGTGGCCGCTGCGCGGGCTGCCGGCCGGCGCGGCAGCCTCGGAGGTTGCGCTGGGCGAGGCTGACGCCGCGCCAGAGGCGGGCGCGCAATTTTCCGTGAGCGTGCCCTGGCTGCCGGGATGGCGCGCCCGCGCGGAGTTGGGCGCGGCGGTGGACGTGCAGCCGGGGCCTGACGCGCTGACCTATGTCCGCGCGACGGGCGCGGACGGCGACGCTGCGTCGCCGTCCCTCACGCTGGATTACGCGCCCGCCGCTGAGTACGCCGGCGTCGCGATCTCGGCGGCGGCGCTCATTGTGTGTGCGGCCCTGTGGTGGCGGCGGCCTCGGTTCGGCCGGCGCGGCGCGCAGGGACAGACCTCTCCTGAGGCCTCTACCGGGGCATCTACTGAGGCGTTTACCGAGGAGCGATGACGGTGCAAATCGCGCGCGGGGAGTGGCGCAATGCGCTGATCTGGGCGGCGGTGCTGATGGCGCTGACCAGCGTCCCCTATCTCGTGAACGCCGCCGCGCAGACCGACGCCTGGCGCTTCGGCGGGAGCGTGCTCGGCGTGACCGACGGCAACAGCTACCTCGCCAAGATGCGCCAGGGTGCGGGCGGCGCGTGGCTGTTCCACGACGTGTACACCACCGAACCGCACGACAGCGCGCTCCTGTTCCTGCCGTATATCGTGTTGGGCAAGGTCGCCGCCCTCTTTGCCGACCCCGGCGCGCCGGAGATCGTGGACGCGATGGTCGTGGTCTTTCACGTCGCACGGGTCGTTTTCGGCGTCCTCCTCATCCTGGTGACGTACCGCTTCGCCGCCGCCTTCCTCCCCACGCCGGCGACGCGCATGGCCGCGACCGCCGTCATCACGGCGGGCGGTGGGCTGGGCTGGTTGCTGAGCCTGGCCGGCCTGGGCGATGCGTTCGGCTCCCAGCCGGTTGACCTCTACGTGCCGGAGGGCTACACCTTCCTGATTCTGTATCACCTGCCGCACCTGGCGCTCTCGCGCAGTCTGATGCTCACCGGCCTGCTGCTGCTCTTCTCAGAGGCAGGGTCGCCCGCCCGCGCGCTCCTGGCCGGCCTGTGCTGGGTTGGGATGGGCCTGTGCGTGCCGTTCTACATCGCCGTGCTGTACGCGATTCTGGGCGTGTGGGGTCTGGGCGTGTGGCTCAAGCGCCGCCGCTTCCCTGGGCGCTGTTCTGGCGCGCCGCCGCCGGCGCGCTGGTGACGCTGCCGCTCCTGCTCTACACCGCCTATCACTTCGCCACGAACCCGGTGTTCGCGGCGTGGTCGGCGCAGAACGTGCTCATTTCGCCGCACCCTTTCCACTACCTCGCGGGTTACATCGTGCTCATCGTGCCCGCGCTCTGGGGCCTGCGCTGGGCGTGGCGGCGAGGGCGCACGCGCGACCTGCTGCTCGTGTCCTGGGTCGTCGCTGCGCCGGTCCTGGTCTACCTGCCGGTGAACGTGCAGCGCCGCCTCGCTGAAGGCGTCTTCGTGCCGCTGGGCGTCCTGGCCGTGGCCGGGCTACGCCTCCTGGCCCCGCAGATGGCGCGATGGCTGCGCGCGCGCCGGCTGCGCCTGGGCCGGCGGCGCACCTGGAGCCTGGCGCTCGGCGTTACCCTGGCGCTGATCCTGCCCACCTCGCTCCTCGTGGTGGCCGGGGGCGCGGCGCTGGCGGCGCGCCCTGCGTGGCCCGCCTTCCACCCGGCGGGGGAGATCGCCGCGATGGACTGGCTGGGCGCTCACGCGCGGCCGGGGGCGGTCGTGCTCTCCGCGTTCGGGACCGGGAACTACCTCCCCGCGCGGGCCGACGTGCGCGTGTACCTCGGCCACGGCCCGGAGACGCTGGACGCCGACGCGAAGCGCGGCGTGGTCGAGGCCTTCTTCGCCGGCGCGCTGGATGCGGAGTCGCGCGCCGCGCTCTATGCGGCGCACGGCATCGACTACGTGTTCTACGGGCCGCAGGAGGGCGCGACGCCGGGCGCGCCCCTGCCGGGTTGGGCGGCTGACCTTCGCCTGGCCTACCAGGCGGACGGCTATTCCATCTTTGAGGTCGCGCGATGATGCGCCTGTCCCGCCTGCCAGCGTGGTTGCTCGTGGTCCCGGTGGCGCTCATCATGTTCGCGCCTCTGTTTATGGGTGAGGCGCTGTTCTGGGGCCTGCCGGCGACGCAGTTCGTGCCCTGGCGCGATTTCGCTTTCGCCGAGCTTGCCGCCGGCCGGCTCCCGCTCTGGAACCCGTATCTCGGCGGGGGCGCGCCGCTCCTGGCGAACTACCAGACCGCGTTCTTCTATCCCCCAACTGGCTCCAGCTCCTCCTCCCCGCGCCGGTGGCGCTCGGTGTGGTCGGCGTGCTGCACCTGACCTGGGCGGGCCTGGGGATGTGGCGTTTCACCGGCGCGCTCGGCGTGCCGGCGTTTGGGCGCGGCGTGAGCGCGCTCGCGTTCGCCTTCACCGGGTACACGGTCACGCGCCTGGGCACCCCGCCGATGGTGGACGCGGCGGCGTGGCTGCCGTGGCTGTTCTGGGCCGTCCACCGGTTGACCGACCCTGGCCGGCGCGCCCGCTGGCGCGACACGGCGACCCTGGCCGGGGTCGTGGCGATGCTGCTGCTCGCGGGGCACGCGCAGTTGGGGTTCTACGCGCTCGTGGGCGCGGGGTGCTATACGCTGTGGCGCGCGGTGTCAGCTTCCCGGAAGCCTGAAGCTGCCGGGAAGCGCCTGGGGCGCGCGGCGCGCCGGCTCGGATTGGCGCTCGCCGGCGTCGCGCTCGGCGCGGCAATCGCAGGGGTCCAGATCGCCCCGACGGCGGAGCTGCTGCACGCGAGCCAGCGGGCCGGCGGCCTGGATTATGACTTCGTCATGAACTTCTCCTACGGGCCGCTGCGCGCGCTGACGCTGCTCACGCCGCATTTCTTCGGCTCGCCGGCCGATGGGAGCTATGTGGGCAAGGGCGCGTACTGGGAGGACGCGACGTACATCGGCTTTCTGCCATTCGTGCTCGCGCTGCTGGCGGTCTGCGCGTGGCGCAAGCGCCGCCGGCGTGTGGACCGGCGCCCGGCGCTGGCGGCGGTCCCGTTCTTTGCGGCGCTCGGCGCGGGCGCTTTCGTGCTGGCGCTGGGCAGGTACACGCCGCTGTACGACTTCCTGTATCACAATGCGCCGACGTTCGCCATGTTCCAGGGACCGGCGCGCTGGCACCTGCTGACGGTCTTCGCGCTGAGCGTGCTGGCCGGCGTGGGGACGGTCGCGTGGGGGCGCGGGAGGTGGACGTTCTTCTGGTGCCGGCTGGCGACGGCGGGTGGCGTGGGGCTTGCGGCGATGGCTTTGCTCGCGCCCAACTTCATCCCGGAGAATGCGGCGCTGACGACGCTCAGCGCTGCGGTGGTCGCGCTGGGGAGCTGGCTCGCCGGCAGCGCGGTCCTCACGCTCGCGCAGCCCGATCCTGAATGGGCGCGCGGCGCGGCATGCCGGCGGTGGTGGCAGGCGGCGGCGTTGCTCTTCATTGCGGTTGACCTGCTCTGGGCGTGGACCGGCTTCAACCCGACTGCGCCGGTGGCGTTCTACGACCCGGTTGCCGGCGAGGCGGGCGGGCGCGCGTACTGGTTCGCGGACTACGCCGAGTTCGTTGCGTTCAACGACGCGACGGAGGAGGCCGGCTGGTTCCGCTTCAACGACTTCCGCGTGGCGCGCGACGACTGGCCGGCGGTCCGCCGGTCGCACCTGCCCAATCTCGACCTGCTCGACCGCGCGCCGCAACTCAACAACAACGACCCGATGCGCCCCGGCGAGTACGTGCGCTACCTTGAGCTGATCGAGGCGGCGGCCCCGGCGCAGGTCGGCGCGCTGCTGCGCGCGGCGGGCGTGTCTGTGGTCTACAACGACGTGGGGCCGCCCGGTTGGGCGGGCGAGTCCGCGCGGTACGCCGCGCCGGAACCCGCCCCGCGCGCGTGGATCGCCCCGGAGGCGCGCTGGTTCCCAGACCGGCCCGCGCTGGAGGCGCACATGCTCGAAGCGGCGTGGGACCCCGCACAGACCGTCCTCCTCGAGGGCGCGCCGCCCTCTGCGCTGCCGGCCCAGGGGGGGACCGGGACCGTGTCCATCATCGAGGACGCGCACACCACGCTGCGGCTGCGCGTGGAGGTTGCGGGCGGGCCGGCGTGGCTGGTGCTCGCCGACACCTGGTACCCTGGCTGGGAAGCATCGATTGACGGGGCATCAGTGGAGGCGCTCCGCGCGAACCTGGCGTTCCGCGTGGTGAGCGTGCCACCCGGCGCACACGAAATCACGTTCCGGTACAACCCCCGCGCCCTGTGGGCCGGCGCGCTGGCGACGGCGGCGGGCCTGGCGGCGCTGGCGGTGCTGGCGTTCCTGGCGCGGCGTCAGTCGGCGAGCGGATAAGCGCCCACGTTTTTCCAGTCATCCGTATCGCCCCGGAAGGAAAGCACGAGGTGCGTGGTCGTGAAGTGCACGGCCATCGCCAGCCGGTCGATCTGGTCCTTGGTCGCTTCCGCGACTGGCGCCGGCGCGCTCACGACCTTGAAGTGCGGCACCCAGGCCTGTGCACCCGCCGGCGAGACTTCGAGGCCCTGCTGCGTCCCCAGCCGGCGCAGCCAGGCGTAGACGACCGCCATCGGCGGCGTCTTGTCGATCTCGAAGAACAGCGCGTAGGGATCATACGCCGGCGAGAAACCAGGATCGCGGATCAGGCGGCGGGCCTGCATCACGAGTGGGGCCGCCTGCAGGGCCAGGTCCGCGACGGCGTCACCCAGCGGCGCAAGCTGCACCGCGGTGACGTTGTAGTAGTAAGCGAGCGTCACGTGCGGTTCAGGCGCGACTTCGCCGCACGCGATGTCGGCGATGCGCTGGAGCGTCTCGTACAGCCGACCCAACGTCATCGGCGCTCGGCACGGCGAGCACGCAGCAAGTGGCAACCGGCCAGGGATGCGCAACCAAGGCCCTGTTCCTTTGCGGCGACAGAACGGTTCAGGCGGTTATCGTAGCATCGACGCTCAGAGAGCACAATAATCGCCGGATCCGCGCAAACCACTTGCCCTCTGCATCAGGGTCTCGTACAATGCGATATAAGAGAAAGGGGGAGTGTCCCCTGCACTGATAATCCCGCCTACTATCACGAGGAGCAGGGTTCATGATTGGTACGACGAGAGGTCCAAAGCACGTCATCCGGTTCGTTTTCGCGCTCATGCTGCTGCTGCCGATTGCCGGCGTACAATCGGCGCTTGCGTCTCCTCTGTCTCAGGCCGGCGTGATCCCGATCACGTATGGGGACACGCTCACCGGGAGCCTGAACGCCAAAACGCCCGAAGCGCAGTACCAGTTCAGCGCCGCCGCCGGCGACCTTGTGAGTATCTCGGTCGTCGCCACCTCCGGCGACCTTGACCCCAAGGTGCAGTTGCTCGATCTCAGCGGCGCGGTGCTGGCAGAAAATGACGACATCGAGTTTCCCAGCAACACCGATTCGCTGATCGAGAACTTCTCGATACCGGCCACCGGCGACTATCGTATCGTCGTGATGCGCGGGCTGGACAGCACCTCCGGCGGCTACCAGGTCAGCCTGATGCGGGGTGGGGCCGGGGACACGCCGCCGCTGCCCACGCTGGGCACCGAGACGGGGACGGGCGCGCTGCGGTTCGTCCTGTCGTGGAGCGGGGCCGCCGACCTCGACCTGGTCGTGACCGACCCGGCCGGCAACCAGATCTACTGGGACGCGCCGACCTCCCCGACGGGCGGGGCGCTCGACAGCAGCCAGGGCAACGACTTTTGCGAGGTCGCTGCTGCGCAGCCCCCAGGAGGTCATTGCGTGGATGGCGAACGCACCAGCCGGCGACTACACCGTCATGGTGCAACTCTCGCTCGCGTGTAACACGACCGGGAGGTGCCGCTGACCGTCACCGTCGAGGGCGACGGCGGTGCGGTGCTGGACGTGCTCGACGGCACCGTCTCCGAGGGGGAACCCTGCCGAGGGGACCTTCACCTTCACGGGTTCAGGTGGTTCTGCCGTCACCGGCCAGGGCGCGCTGCGGTTCGTCCTGTCGTGGAGCGGGGCCGCCGACCTCGACCTGGTCGTGACCGACCCGGCGGGGAACCAGATCTACTGGGATGCGCCGACCTCGCCGACGGGCGGGGCGCTCGACAGCAGCCAGGGCAACGACTTCTGCGAGGTCGCTGCTGCGCAGCCTCAAGAGGTCATCGCGTGGGAGGCCAACGCGCCGACGGGGGACTACACCGTCATGGTGCAGCTCTCGCTTGCGTGTAACACAACCGGGGAGGTGCCGCTGACCATCACCGTCGAGGGCGACGGCGGGGCGGTGCTGGACGTGCTCGAAGGCACCGTCTCCGAAGGGAACCCTGCCGAGGGGACCTTCACCTTCGCCGGGGCGGGCGCGCCGCCGGTTGCCTCCGAGGGTGCGCTGAATTTCGTGCTCAATTGGAGCGGGGCCGCCGACCTCGACCTGATCGTGACCGACCCGGCCGGCAACCAGATTTACTGGGACGCGCCGACCTCGCCGACGGGCGGGGTGCTCGACAGCACCCTGGGCAACGACTTCTGCGAGGTCGCTGCCGCGCAGCCTCAGGAGGTCGTCTTCTGGGAGGCCAGCGCGCCGACGGGCGACTACGGTCTCATGGTGCAGCTCTCGCTCCCGTGCGGCACGACGGGCGCGGTGCCTTTCACCATCCAGGTCGTTGACACGGCCGGCGCCGTGTTGGACACGCTCAGCGGCGAAGTCTCGGAGGGCAGCGCCTCCGAGGGGACGTTCACCTATGTGGGTGGCGGCGGTGGCGCTGCGCCGCTCCCGGCGGTGGACTATGGCCCGATCCCGACGTTCACCGACGGGAGCGAGGTGCCGGTCATCGAACCCGGCGTGCACATCCAGGACTTCATCGACAACCAGAATTTCGCGCTCTCCGGGCGCGTTGCCGGCAACACCGGCGACGTGATCACGGTGACGATGACGCGAGTCGACGGCGACCTGCTCCCGCTCGTCGCCATCCTCGTCGAGGAGGGCGATGTCTGGACCTCCCTGGTGACGGACCAGAGCACGGAAGGGCGAGGCGGCGGTCGTCTCGCTCGAACTCACCGATCCGGGCTGGTACATCATCAGCTTCTCGCGTCAAGACGTCGCCAACGGGACCACCAGCGGCAACTTCGACGCCGTGGTGACCTACCAGTCGGCGCAGTAAGGCCCGCGCGCGGTACCCGGCGCGGTTGGAGGGGCGCGGCGCACACCGCGCCCCTTTCATTTACCTGTTACCTGTCTCAGCCCCCGCCCGTTACGTGATTTCGATCTGCCGCTCAGTGGCCTCGGCGCGCGCGCGGAGGCCCTGCAACTGCTGGTGGAGTTCCAGTGCATCGACCCATTCAAAGAGGACTTTGGTCACCCACTTCCCGACCGCGCCATAGGCAAACAGCCGCATCCGCACGATGAGACGTGTCTGTGCGCCGTGCGGCTCCAGCAGATACGCCAGGCTCAGGTCGCCGTTCACGCCCGGCACCAGCGCCAGGTCGTAGCCGCCAAACACGATCAGGCGCGGCGGGCCGAGCTGGAGGATTTCGTAGCCCCCGTCGGTCACCATGCCGACCTGGGGGGCGTCCAGGTCGCTGCGGAGGTAGCGCGCGCTGGGCACGCCCCGGTTCCCCAGCAGGTCGATGCCGTACCAGCCCGTGCGCTCCCGCCCCATCTGCGCCAGCCACGGCCACACGGCCTCTGGCGGCGCGTCGATGTCCACCGCCTGGGTGATCTGCTGGTTCGGCGCGGGCACCACATCATCGCCGGGCAGCCGCCGCTGGCTCTCGCCCAGGCGCGTGCCCCACTTCAGCATGTGCGGGCGCGCGAACAGCCAGTACCCCGCGCCTGTCAGCAGCGTCAGGGATGCCAGTTTCCTCATAGTAGTCGCGTTCCTTTCGTGTCGTGAGGCTGTGCAGGGCCGGCGGGCCTATGCGCCATGCCGACCGAACCAGAACCAGATGTACTTGGCGTATTCGTTCATCACCGCCAGCGCGCTGCGTTCGTCGCGCCACCAGACCTCAGGCCGGTACCAGTCCGGCTCTGAGGGGACCGTGACGATCTCGATGCCGGTGCCGCCGAGGACACTCAGAAAGATGTCGCGCGCGCGGCGCGAGTGGAACGTGTCGGTCACGAGTAGGATGCGCTGCGCGCCCAGCTCGGTGAGCGCCGGCAGCGCCAACTGCGCCTCCTCGTAGGTCGTGAGGGGCCGGTGCAGCACGCGGATGGCCGCTGCCGGCACGCCGGCGCGTTGGAGCCGCGCGCGCGGCGTGTCCTCTTGATACACCACGTAGCTTTCCTCGCTGCCCTCCGAGGTCACCACGACCGGGGCGTAGCCCTCGTGGTACAGCGCCGCACCGAGCGCGGCGCGCGCGCCGTCGCCGCCGCCCAGCACCACAATGGCGTCCGCTGGCTGTGGCGCTTCACGGTAGACCAGGAAGTTGCCGAACGCCGCCAGCCAGCTCTCGCGGGCCAGGAACAGCAGCAGCGCCGTGACGCCCAGCGCCACCAGAAACGCCCCGGTCGCCAGCGCGCACCCGCGCGGCGCGATGAGATAGCGCCGGCGGTCCACCAGCGTCAGGTCGCCGTCAGGTTGGCTTCGCTTCCAGAGTGGTGCGGACTCCTGAATTGGCATGGGATGTGCTATCATCTGATAGTGTTGCAGCGCCAGAGGGGATTGTACCCCGCTCGATGATGTTGTCGCACGACGCAAGCGATGCGCCGTGCCGGACGTGCAAAGACCGATTGATGACTGAAGTCTATCTCATCCGCCACGCGGTGAACGATTTTGTGGACAAAGGCCGGCTTGCGGGCCGCCTTCCGGGCGTCCACCTCAACGACTACGGCAACGCGCAGGCGCAGGCGCTCGGCGCGCGCCTTGCAAAGTGTGTCGTTGCAGGCTGTATACTCAAGCCCGTTGGAGCGGACGCTCGAAACGGCGCAGGCGGTGGCCGCGTACCACCCTGGCCTGCGCGTGCAGGTGCTTGAGGGCGTCAACGAGCTTCAGTTGGGCGCATGGGAAGGCGCCGAACTCAAGACGGTGTCGCGGCGGAAGATGTGGGGCATGGTGCAGTTCAATCCCAGCCGCGCCGTGTTCCCAGGGGGAGACCTTTCGCCAGGCGCAGATGCGCGCCGTCGATGCCATCGAGTGGGTCGCGCAGCAGCATCCGCGCGCGACAGTCGCCGTCGTCTCGCACAGTGACATCATCCGGCTGGTTTTGGCGCATTACCTGGGCGTCCATCTCGACACGTTCCAGCGGCTTGTGATCTCGCCGGCGTCGATTTCTGTGGTGCAACTGAACCACCTGCGCCCCATGGTCGTGCAGATGAACGACACCAGCCACTGCCCGCCGCCGCCGAAAAAGGACGCGGCTCCGGGGGATGGCGCGGCGCACGATCCTGCCGGCTAGGCCGAAACAGGGCCGCGCCACACCATACACAGATACAATGGGGATGTTATGCCAGATGAAATTGACCTAAATCCTGTCGATTTCCTCACCGTCGGGACGATAGGACCGAAGGGTCAGCGCGTTTTCTACCTTCAGGCCGGCCAGGCGGGAAAGATCGTCACGCTGGTGCTGGAAAAGGAGCAGGCGCGTGCGCTCTCGCACGCGGTGGATGAGATGCTCGAAGAACTCGTCGAGCGCGTCGGGCCGACCGAACAGGTCAACCTTGCCGAGTACGACATGGACCTGCGCGAGCCGATCCTGCCGGAGTTCCGTGTCGCGAATATGGGCCTGGGCTACGACGAGGAGCAGGATGCGGTCGTCCTGGTGGCCCAGGAATTGCAGCTCGAAGAGGGTGAAGCCGCCGGCCTGGAACCGAAGGTAATGCGTTTTTGGGGGTCGCGCAAGCAGATGCGTGCGCTGAGCCAGCGCGCGTTTGACATCGTCCAGCAGGGGCGGCCAGACCCCCGCCAAAACGGAAATATATCGTATTACTGGGTGTGATGGCATCACCAGACGCGAAACCGTCGCCAGATGAGGGGGGCGAAGCGCAGGAGAAACCCGTCACTGTATCTCTGGAGCGCGTGCTTGACCTCTTGCAGCACGGCGTGATCACCGAACAGCATGGCCTCCTGGGGTGGGGGTCAAACCACACCTTTCTCGTTTCCGTCACTGACGAGTCGCTCGAAATGCTGGCTGTGTACAAGCCGAAGCCCGGCGAGCGCCCTTTGTGGGACTTTCCCGAAGGGACGCTCTGCCACCGTGAGATGGCCGCCTATCTCGTCTCGGAAGGGTTAGGGTGGGGCCTCGTACCGCCCACCGTGCTGCGTGAGGGGGCCGCGCGGTGTCGGGTCGCTCCAGTTCTTCGTCCACCACGACCCCGCCGTCAACTACTTCTCGCTCCGGGAGCAGTCGGATGCGCGGGTTGTCTTCCGGCTCATGCAGTTCGCCGCGTTTGATGTCGTGGTCAACAACGCCGACCGCAAAGGCGGGCATTTCCTGCTCGCCCCTGACGGCCACCTGTGGGGCATCGACCACGGGCTGACGTTCAACCTGGCGAACAAACTGCGCACGGTCCTGTGGGATTTCGCCGGCCGGCCGGTGCCCGACTCAATGTTGGCTGACCTGAGGAAGCTGGAGGCGCAGCTTGAACCCGGCGCAGGGCTGCGCTGCGCGTTGGAAGAGATGCTCGCGCCGCAAGAGGTCGAGATGACCCTGGTGCGCGTGCGCCGGCTCCTGAAGCGGGGGCGCTTCCCGCAGCCGGGGCCAGGGCCGAATTACCCGTGGCCGCCCGTATAGCCGCAGTGGGCGCTGACGGCTGGGCGCTTCCGCACGTCAGGAGGCCGTAAATGCTGACTCGCAGGCGTGTGTGTATGTTGGTCTTGGTGGGGTTGCCGCCAGCCTGCTTGCCGCCTGCGGCGCGCCGCCGCTCACGCCCACGCCCACCGCGCCCGCGTCGGAAACGGCGACCGCGACCACGGCAATCGAGGCCGCGCTGGAGGCGTCGCCAAGCCCGCTGCCGACGGACACGGCAACCGCGACCGCCACCGCCACCGCCACCGCCACCGCCACCGTCCCGACGCGCACGCCGACGCCAACGCGGACTCCCGCGCCGACCGACACCCCGACGCCCACCCCGACGGCCACGCCCGCCGTCTCCGACACGCCCGCGCCGTCGCCGACGGGCACGCGCGAGTCGTCGCCGACCGAGAACGAGGCGCTCCTCGCCTCCGAGACTGTCACCGTCTTGCTTGAGGAGAACTTCGACGACGAGATTGCCGACGGCTGGCAGGTTGAAGGCGGCGCGTGGGGCATCCGCGAGCGCCAGTACGACCAGAGCAGCCTGGGCGGCCCCTACTGGTCCTACTACAACGCGCTGACGCCCACCGACTACGGCGCGCAGGCAGCGTTCAGGTTGCTCCCTGAGGCGTATGACGACACCAACCGTCGCATCGCCGGCCTGGCCGTGCGGATGAGCGATGTCAACAACTTCTGTTTTGCCGCCCTGGACTGGCTGGAGAATCGCGTCATCCTCTACCAGGTCGTCAACAACGAGTGGGAGACGCTGGCGTCGCGGTCGCTGCTGCTCTGGGAGGATTCGTGGTACACCCTGCGCGTCGTCGCGCGCGGCGCGTTCCTCCGCACTTACGTCGATGGCGCGCTCCAGCTTGAAGCCAATTGTAGCCGCCACACACAGGGCTTCACCGGCATCCGGCTCAATGGCGGGCACTTTCGCGTCGACAACGTGCGCATCGAGGCGGTGACTCCTCTCACCATGCCGGCCACGCTCCCCTTTGTGGACGATTTCAACCGGGGCAACTCAGACGGCTGGTGGAAGCAAAACGGCGCGTGGCGCGTGCGCGACGGCGCGCTGGAACAGACCTATACCGGCGCGGGGGAGGTGTGGGCGTACATGCCCGAACTCGCGTTCGCCGACTACCGGGTTGAGGCGCGCATCCAGCCCCTGCCCATCGAATCGGGCGAGGAGGTCAGGCCGCCGGGCGGCACGGTCGGCCTGATGCTGCGCATGACGGGCCTCTCGAACGGCTATTGGGGCGCCATCGACCTTGAAGAAGGCGACGTGCAAATCCTGGTCCGGCAGGGCGGCGCGTGGACCCTGCTCGGCAACCGCCCCCTTGACGAGGCCATCGACCTGACGGCCTGGCACACGCTGGCCTTCGAGGCGACCGGCGCGGAACTGCGCCTCTACCTCGACGGCGAGATTGTCGTCCAGGCCACCGACCGCACCCACCCTGCGGGGCAGCTCGGCATCATGACCAATCGCGGCCATTTCTTCATCGACGACATCCTGGTCACCGATACCACACCGCCGCCGACTCCTGAGGGCGCGCCGCCCGGCGCGCTGCCCTACCTGGACGATTTCGAAGACGGCTTCGCGGACGGCTGGGAGTTCACCGGCGGCGGTTGGGTTGTCGAAGACGGCGCGCTCGACCAGGCGCAGTTCTTCGACGGCAGCGAGGCGCTTGCGTGGGTAAACCTGCCCGGCAGGAACTACGCCATCACCGCCGATGTCCGCCTGGTGCCGGAGGCGTATCAGGACGAGCACGGACGGTGGGTGGGGCTGTTGATCCGCTACCAGAACCCGCGCCGTGGCTACTGGGGCGTCGTCAACGTGCGCCGTGGCGAGGCGCAAATCTGGCATGGCGACGGGCAGTCATGGCGTGCGCTCACCGTGCCCACCCCCGGTCGAGTTCGACATCGAAGGGTGGAACACGTTGCGCATCGAGGCGTTTGAGGATCAACTGCGCTTTCGGGTCAACGGCGAACTCATCGTTCAGGCGACAAACAGCGCGTGGCAGGAAGGCGGTTTCGGCGTGCGCATCCTGGAAGGCCACTTCGAGATCGACAACCTGTTTGTCGAGGAGATCGACCGCTAAGCGCGGCCTCATCAGGGCGCCACGAACTGCGCGCACACCTCCGGCGAGGCGTCGAGCACCGGGCTGACGGCCTGGGCGCAGAGGGTGTACGCGCCCGGCGGCAGCGCCTCCAGCGTGATCCCGGCGGCGTGCGCGGCCAGGTCTTCCGCGCGGTACAGGGCGCGCGTCTGGCCTTCAGGGCCGTCGAGCCGCGCGCGGTAGGTCAGCGCACCGGTGGGCCACCATGCCGACGCGCTGATCGTAAACGTCGCCGTCTGCGTGCCCACAGGCAGCAGGACGATGTTCTCTGCGTAGACGGGTCTGGAGGGGCCGCCATCCACTGACAGGGTCAGGCGCGGCGTTGGCGGGTCCGGGCGGTAGGTGCTGACGTACACGCGGTCGGTCCGGAAGACGAGCAGGCCGCCCCGGTCCCGGTCCACGTGCGTGAGGTGTGCCCGGCTCTCGGCCAGGCCGCTGTTCTCCACGTTGAAAACGACCCAGGCTTCGGTATCCGGGTCGAAGCGCGCCACGCCTTCCGCCGTCCCAATCCACAACATGCCGGCCGGGTCGGCCATGACGCTGCTCGCCCCGGCGAATGGGAGCCGGGTTTCGGCCCAGCCGCGCCATCCGTCTGCCTCCGGCGCGTTGTGCAGGAGGGCGTCGCCGGCCACCGCCCACAGGCTGCCATCCTGCGCCCGGCGCGCAATGCTCTCGACCGGCGCGCTGACCGCGATCAGCCCGTCATCGCCCGCGCTGAGCAGGTTTGCGCTGCCGTGAAGGCCGAACCAGATCGTGTCGCCGGTCACGAGCGCGGCGGTGATCTCGTAGTCGCCGGGCGTGTCCGCGTCGAGCGGGGGGTCTGCACGTCCCACGTCTCCGCCACGATGTCGTAGCCGGCGACGCCGCCGCGCGTGACGACGGCCATCACGCGCCCGTCCTCGGCCGGCTGCAGGTCGATGACGCGGTCATCGGGCAGGGGGGCTGTCGGCGGCAGTCCAACTCTGCCAGGCGTCGCCCAGGTAGCGGCTTACGCCGCGATCCACGCTGCCGGCCCACAGGCCGCCGGCGGCGTCCTCCGCCAGCGCCGTGATGTCGTTGCTCACCAGCCCTTCGACCTCGGCGTTGAAGAAGAGCCACCGCCCGGAGGGGTCCAGCCCGCTCAGGCTGCCCTCGGTGGAGACCGGGTCGTAGGCCGCAAACCACAGCACGCCGTAGCTGTCGCGCAGCACGTCACGCACCTCGTAGAGCGCCATCCCCCGGTAAGCCGGGATGCCGTTCTCCCACCGGTCGGGGTCGAGCCGGAACGCGCCGGCGTCGGTGGCGAGCCACACCGCGCCGCGTGAGTCGGTGACGGGGCGCGCCACCGGCGACGGCGCCAGGCCGAAAGCGTCCCAGGGCGGCGCGGGGAATGCATCGACCGGCGTGCTGACGTCCTCCGGCAGGGCGACATCCGCCGGGAAGGTCTGCCAGATGCGCGCGTCGAAACGACTCACGGCGTTGGGATGGACGAACCACATGCTCCCGTCCGCCGCTTCGACGACATCCAGCACGCGCAGGTCAGCAAGGCCGCTGTTGCCCGGCGTGAAACGCGCCCAACGAGGGTTGAGCGCGCCGGGGTCCTGGGCGACGCCGGGGCGGGCGAGTGCGAGGCACAACAAGAGCGCCGCAATCGGCAGGCGCAGCGCAGCGGCGCGTCATGCGGCGCGTCATCCGGCGCGTCATGCGCCAATCACCGCCCGGAGCCGGTGCTCCAGCTCGCTGAGGATCATCGCCGTCGCACCCCAGACGTTCTCCCCATCCACGCGATAGTACGGCACCCATAGCCTGTACCCGCCGAGGTTCCATTCCTCGGCCATTTTCACGTCGTCGTCGATCAACTGCGCGAGCGGGAACTCGATCACGCGCGCGACCTCGGCAGGGTCGGGCCGCCAGGCCGGCCGGGCGGGCGTGTAGCCCACCGTGGGGTAAATGTTGAAGTCGCTGGGGGTGCGCAGGTTGGCGAGCGCGCCGAGCACCTGCACAGCGCGCGGGTTGACGCCAAGCTCCTCTTGCGCCTCGCGCAGCGCCGTCTCCACCAGCGATTCGCTATTCTCGTGCTGCCCGCCAGGGAAACTGACCTGCCCGCTGTGCGCGTCGTGCGGCTGGTCGGCGCGGCGCATCAGGACAATGGACAGGTCGCCCTCCCCGCCCGGAAAGAGCAGCGCGAGCACGCCCGCCAGGCGCGCGCCGCCCGGCTTCCAGGGTGGGCGGCGGGTGGTGCGCGGGCGCGGCGTCATGCGCTGGCGTGCGGCGTCCACGTCGAAGTTGGGCAGGGCAAGGGCTGCGTGGATATGGTCAAGCGTTATACCGGTCCTCTTTCCCATGACGACGCCAATTTTACCGCGCTTTGGTTGACAGCGGGCAGCGCCGGTGTTAAAAGAGCGGTTGGCGCTTGCGCGTGGCCTGTTTCGCGCCAATCGCTGTCTTTGATGGCGCATGTCCGCGAAGGATGAAACCCGCAAATGGTCACACGACTGTACCGCGAAGACGACGCCAACCTGAGCCTGCTGACGCGCAAGCGCATCGCGCTGATCGGGTATGGCAACCTGGGCCGGCCTGTCGCGCTCAACCTGCGCGACAGCGGCCTGCGCCTCCTGGTCGGCAACCTGGAGGACATCTACGCCGAGCGCGCGCGCACCGACGGCTTCGAGGTGCTGACTATCGACCAGGCTGCGCAGCGCGCCAACGTGCTCTGGATGCTGGTTCCCGACGAGGTGATGCCCAGGGTGTACCTGGAGATGATCTCGCCCAGCCTCAAAAAGGGCGACACGCTGGTGTTCGCCTCCGGGTATAACGTCGCGTTTGGCTTCATCGAGCCGCCGACGTTCGTCGATGTGATCATGGTCGCGCCGCGCATGATTGGCGCGGGCGTGCGCGAGAGCTACCTGGACGGCAGGGGCTTCCTGAGCTTCGTGGGCGTCGAGCGCGACGCGAGCGGCCAGGCCATGGCGACGGCCCTCGCGCTGGCGAAGGGGATCGGCTCGCTGCGCGCCGGCGCGATGCCGCTGACTTTCGAGCAGGAAGCCGAATTGGACCTTTTCGTGCAGCAGGGTTTCATGGCCGCGCTCTACCAGTTGCTCAATACCGCCATCTCGGTGCTGGTTGATCGCGGCTACCCGCCGGAGGCGGCGTGCGCCGAACTCTATTTCTCCGGCGAGCTGGCCTTCATCTTTGAGAAAGTCGCCCAGGTTGGCGTGCTCGAGCAGGCGCAGGCGCACTCACTCACGAGCCGCTACGGCGTGCTCTCGCGCTATGAGCGCTTCGCTGAGCCGAAGATACGCCGGCAGATGGAGGCGATCCTGGAGGAGATCAGAAGCGGCGCGTTCGCGCAGGGCTGGACCAGCGAGTACAACAGCGGTTACCCGAACCTGCGCGAACTCATGGACCGTTTCGCGCGCTGGCCCGCCTGGCACGCCGAGGACCGCACGCTCAAGCTGCTCGCCGGGGAAAACGACGGCGAGCGCGAGGACGATACCCGCCCTGGGCGGGCGTGACGCGCTACGCGCACGTCCCCCAAGCAGAAGAAAGCCGCCCGGTGGCGGCCTTGTTCTGTCGCACCTTGTCGAGTTGAGAACGAATCGATGGGGGCGTGGCTTACTCGGCCTTCTTCTCGGTTTCGTCTTCACCCGCCGGCTCGTTGAGGCCGCGCCGGAACTCGCGGATGGCGGTGCCCAACTCGCCGCCGATGCGGCCCAAACGTCCCACGCCGAACAATATCACCACGATCACCAGGATGATGATCAACTCAGTTGGCCCCAGGTGTGGCATTTACCTGCTCCTTGCAACGCGATTGCATCAGCGATCACATGCATTATAACACATCCCACCGTGGAAAGGGTGTTTCGTAACGAAATGAACAGGCCGCGTTTCGTTTTTCCAGCGCCGGTTGTCAAAGCATAACGGCTCTGCTACACTACCCACCAATTCACGCGGAGGAGACATGCCCGCACAGGCGCTCTACCTTAAATGGCGCCCGATGACCCTGGACGACGTGGTTGGTCAGGAACACGTGACCACCACGCTGCGCAATGCGCTCAAGCAGGAAAAGGTGCGCCACGCCTACCTGTTCAGCGGGCCGCGCGGCACCGGCAAGACGAGCGTCGCGCGCCTGCTGGCGAAGGCGGTCAACTGCCTGAACCCAGACCCCGCCCAGCGCCCGGACAACACCTGCCCGCACTGCGTCGCGGTGAATGAGGGCCGGTTCCTTGACCTGATCGAGATCGACGCCGCCAGCCACACCGGCGTTGACGACGTGCGCGACCTGCGCGACAAGATTGCCTTCAGCCCCAGCCAGGGGCGCTACAAAGTCTACATCATCGACGAGGTACACCGCTTCTCCGGGGCCGCCTTCGATGCGTTGCTCAAGACCCTGGAGGAGCCGCCCGCCCACGCCCTGTTCGTGCTCGCGACCACCGAGATCGACAAGGTCCCGGCGACGATCAAGTCGCGGTGCCAGCGCTTCGACTTCAAGCGCATTCCCCACGGCCAGATCGTCGCGCGGCTGGCGGAGATGACCGACGCCGAGGGCCTGAAAGTTGAGCGGCGCGCGCTGGAGCTGGTGGCACGGCAGAGCACCGGCAGCCTGCGCGACGCGATCAGCCTGATGGACCAACTGGTCGCCGACCCGGAGGCGGAGATCACGCTGGCGATGGCCGAGGACGTGCTCGGCGTCACGGGCGGGGAGGCAGCCGGTGAGGTGGTCCAGGCGGTGCTGGCGATGGACACCGCCGCCGGCCTGGAGGCGATCAACCGCGCGATCAGCGCCGGGGCCGAGCCGCGCCAGCTCGCGCGCGAGATCGTGGACTGGATGCGCAACGTGCTGCTGGTCTCGGTCGGCGGGCCGGGCATGGTGGACGTGTCCGAGAAGGCCGCCGAGGCGCTGTCGCGGCAGGCGCAGTCCGCGAACCGCGCGCTGCTGGTCCGCGCGATCCGCGCCTTCAACGACGCCATCCAGGAGGCGCACGGCGGCTGGCAGCCGCAGTTGCCCCTGGAGCTGGCCCTGGTGAGCTGCACGCTCCGGCCCGAACCGGCGGACGCAGCGCCGGCAACAGCGCCCGCGCCCGCAGCGCAGAAGCCGTCCCAGGCCCCGGAGGCCAGGCCGGCAGCGCCCGCGCCCCCGCCGCCAGCCCCGGAGGTCGAAGCGGCGCCGGATGAAGGGGATTTGGCCGACGCGTCGGGCGGCGGGCCGGCCACCGTCACCCTTGCGGAGGTCGTGGCGCGCTGGGACGAGATCGTCCAGAAGACGCGGCGCTATAGCACGATTGCGGGCGCGCGCCTGGGGAACTTCCAGCCGGTCCGGGTGGAAGGAAACCGGCTGGTGCTGAGTTCCAACCCCTTCTTCCGGGGCAAGTTCGACGACGCGGAGTATCAGGACGCGCTCCTCGACGCGCTGTCTGCCGTGTTTGGCGTGCAGATGGCGCTCAGCGTCGTGGTGAGCGAGGACAGCGAGACCCACGACAACCCGCCGGCGCGGGATGAGACCCTGAACGGCGACCCGCTCCTGAAGGCGGCAGTCGAGGAGCTTGGTGGGACCATCACGTCGGTCGAGCAGAAGCTTATCAACGACGACAGCCTCGACGCGCGTGGCTGAGCGCGCCCGGCGCAAGAGGCGAGGAGGTTAACGCTATGGCAAAACGCAAAGGGCGCGGTGAGCGCCCGGTGCCGAGCGCAACCGGCATGTTGCAGCAGATCCAGCAGATCCAGGCGGACATGCTCGCGGCGCAGGAGGCGCTTGGCGATGAGACGGTCGAGGTCACTGCCGGCGGCGGCGCGATCACCGTCGTCATTACCGGGCACCAGGAGGTGCGCGAGGTGCGCATCGACCCCGACGTGATCGACCTCGATGACGAGGAATGGCTCACCGACCTGCAAGACCTGATTGTGGCGGCGATGAACCAGGCCGTCGAGCGAAGCAAGGAAATGGCTGCGCAACGCATGCAGGATATCGCCGGGCCGCTGGCCGGTATGATGGGCGGCGCGGGCCTCGGCGACCTGGGTAGGTTGCTGGGTTAAGGATGATGCTGTGAGCAGAGCCATCCCCGAAGCGGTCACGCACCTTATCGAGCAGTTCTCGCGCCTGCCCGGAATCGGGCCGAAGAGCGCGTCACGGCTCACTTATTTCCCTGCTGCGCGCGCCGGACGAGCAGACCGAGACGCTCGCTGCGGCGTTGCTTGAGCTGAAGCGCAGCACGGGCTATTGTTCGATCTGTTTCAACATCACCGATACCGACCCCTGCGCCATCTGCGCCGACCCGGACCGCGAGCGGCGCGTGATCGCCGTTGTGGAGGAGCCGCTCAACGTGCTGGCAATCGAGCGCACGGGCAGTTTCCGCGGGCTGTACCACGTGCTGCACGGCGCGATCAGCCCGGTGGAGGGCGTCGGCCCGGACGACCTGCGCATCCGCGAGCTTGTGGCGCGCGCGCAGACCGGCGAGGTCGAGGAGATCATCATTGCGACCAACCCCCGGCCTCGAAGGGGACGCGACCGCGATGTACATCCAGCGCCAGATTGCGCCGCTGGGCGTCCAACTGTCGCGGCTGGCGCGCGGCCTGCCGACCGGCGGCGACCTGGACTACGTGGACTCGGTCACATTGATCCGCGCGCTTGAGGGGAGAGTGGCGATGTGACCGGCAGGGGCGGGGTGTCTGTTCGGCGCCCCGCGATGGTGTGTTTATCGCAGCCCGACGACTGAAGTCGTCGGTCAATCACATAGAATGGCGTACAAGAATATGAATTAGCCCGCGATTTCAGTCGCGGGGGCCAAAGGGTGAACAGATACAGGGTGGGCCGGATTGAGTAAGAGGGGCATTCGTTCCAGAATTCACTTGACAATTCCCGCAAGTCGGGTACGATTGCCCTTTTAAAGTCTCATGTACACTTTCTAAATGAAGTTGCCTGAAAACCAACCGGGAAGGGGGTGGTTTGGGCGTATTGGCTTATGTCTCGACCTTGGCGTTCGCTCCCGCCTGTCCAGGGCCGCCCACCCACGTCGCGGAAGCGGCAATCTCTAGAGCGCTGCAGAAGCGCGCTCACAGCAAAGAGGCAATTTAAGGAGGAGAGGACATGCGCAAGCTACTTAATCTGGGCATCGCATTGCTCATTATCGTTGCGGTTGCGCCCGCCGCCACAGCCCAGGAGGGCGTGGTGACCGTACCGCCCGGCGCGCCGATCATGATCGGTGTCGGCGCCGACCTGTCGAACGTGCTGGTCGAGCCGGGCCAGGACATCGTGCACGGCACTGAGATCGCTGTGTACGTGAAGAATCTCCAGGGGGGCATCCTGGGCCATCAGGTCGCGATTGACGTCCAGGACACGCGCTGCGATGCGGCGGACTCGACGAATGTCGCCAACCTGCTCGCGTCGAACCCGCAGATCGTGGCCGTGATGGGCCACATGTGCTCCGGCGACGCGGCAGCCGCCATCCCGATCTACTACCAGGCGCGCATCCCCATGGTCTCGGCGAGCGCCACCAGCCCCGCCGTTGACCAGGCTGCGCCTGGCACGGACGTGTTCAACCGCACCGCGCTCCGCGACGTTGAGCAGGGCCGCGTTGATGCGGAGTTCCTCTTCAACGAGCTCGGTATCACCAGGCTCGCGTTGATGCACGACAACGACACCTACGGCCTGAACCTGGCCCAGATCGTACAGACGAATTTCGAGGAGTTCGGCGGTGAGGTCGTCGCCTTTGAAGGCATCAACCGCGACGACACCGACTACCGCGCCACCCTGACCCTCGTCGCCGCCGCCGGTCCGGAAGCGATCTTCTTCGGTGGGTACGACGACCAGGCGATCCTGATCGTCAACCAGAAGAATGAGCTTGGCATGGAAGACGTGATCTTCATCAGCGACGACGGCGTGTACACCCAGGCTTTCATCGAGAGCGGTGGGGCAGAGGCTGAAGGCCAGTACGCCAGCTTCGCGGTGGACGACCCGACGACGGCGCTTGCCAACGGCCTGTTTGACAGCCTGTACAACGAGCTGTACGGCGTTCTGCCCGACGCCCTGGGGCCGTTCCATGCGCACGCCTATGACGCCATGAGCATCATCTTCAACGCGATTGAGCAGGTGGCTGTCGCCAACGACGATGGCAGCCTCACCATCGACCGCGATGCGCTCATCCAGGCCATCCGCGCCACCGAAGGCATCCCCGGCCTGACGGGTACGCTGAGCTGCGAGGTCGGGGGCGACATCGGCGAGTGCACGCCGAGCTTCATCGGCGTCTTCCAGGTGCAAAACGGCGCGTGGGTGCGCGTGTACCCATAGTACGGCGTTAGCGTGGCGGCTGCTGCGCTTTTCATCAATGCCAGGGGGCGGGCATCTGCCCGCCCCTGCAACTCGTTTACGCCATCACGCGGAGCTTACTCATGGCACGAGCAGTTGCCTCACTACGCGATTTCGCCCCCGCGACCGACCTGAACCGGCTGGGCGCCTGGATGATTCGGGCTGGCGTCATCGCGGCCAGCGTGCGCATCCTCTGGTCGATTGCGCTCACCTCCAAACTGCTCGGCGACCCGCCCGCTGAGTTTGTCTATACGATCGCCGACCTGACCACCCTCGTTATCCGCCTGTTGTTCGTTGCGGGCTTGCTCGGCGTCGTCGCCGTCTACCTGTGGCAGGCATCCGGCCGGCACGTCGAGGTGGAATTCAACCGGCTGATGCTCAGCATCTTTGCAGTATTTATCTTCTGGGCGCTCTCGGAGCGGATCGCGACGGTTGTCTTCGAGAAGGAATACCCCATCGCGATCTGGGGCATCCAGCTTGCCAACGGGCTGGTGCTCGGCGGCATGTACTCGCTGATCGCGCTCGGCTACACGCTGGTCTACGGCATCCTCTTTATGATCAACTTCGCGCACGGCGAGGTCCTTATGCTTGGCGCGTATGCCGGCTACTTCGCGCTGCAAGTGTTCATCTCAAACGGCTTTCTCGAATATGACGCCCTGGGCACTGTCGTCGGCCTGCTTATTATCGCCGCCATCGGCATGATTACGTCCATGTCACTCGCCGTCGGTCTGGAGCGCGTCGCCTACCGCCCGCTCCGCAAGGCACCCCCGCCTGACCCCGCTCATCAGCGCCATCGGCGCGTCGCTCTTCCTGCAGCAGGTGGCGCTGCGTATGTTTGGCCCCTCGCCCAAGTCGTTCCAGACGCCTGAACTGATCGGCGGCACCTTCCTGATCGACCTGGGGGAGCTGGGCAAGATACCGATCAGCAAGACGGGCGTCGTGATTTTCCTCGTATCCCTGGGCATGATGGCCGGCCTGTTCTTCATCGTGCAGCGCACCCGGCTGGGCCGCGCCATGCGCGCCGTCGCGGAGGACAAGCCGACGGCGGCGCTCATGGGCGTGAACGTAGACCGGGTCATCGCCAGCACCTTCGCGCTCGGCGCGCTCCCGGCCGGCGCGGCCGGCGTGATGTGGGGCTTTCACAACAAGCTGATCTCGCCGTTCGTCGGCTTCATCCCCGGCCTCAAGGCGTTTACCGCCGCCGTGCTCGGCGGGATCGGCAACGTGGCCGGCGCGGTGTTCGGCGGCCTCTTCCTGGGCGTGGTCGAGTCGTTCGGGCCGTTCGCGCTTGGCTTCCCCGCCGAGTACAAGGACGTCATCGCCTTCAGCCTGCTCGTCCTGGTGCTCATCTTCCGGCCACACGGCATCCTCGGCGAAGTCCTCACGGAGAAGAAGGTGTAGGCCATGTCGCTGAACACGCTACGCTCCGGTGTTACCTTCGGCCTGATCGCCGGGGGCCTGATCCTCTTCCTGCTCGTGATCGGCGTGCCCGAATACCTCCCGGACCTGGCGCGCCCCATCCTGCTGCTGCTGCTGTTGGTCACCGGGGCTGCTCTGGCGCGCGGCCAGGAAGGCAAATCCAGCCTCGCCGTGGTGCTCGTGAACACGCTCATCGCCGGCCTTATCGCCGCCGTCATGATGCTGTTGTTCATGGGCGCGATCAACCACTTCCAGGCCCAGGGCGCGAACATCAAGCAGGTGTTCGACTCGGTGACGCTGCGGTCAACCAGCGTCCTCGCGGGCGTGCCTGTGGCCGAGCTGTTCCCCAACCCGCCGTCCGAACAGATCACGGAGGCGACGGTGCTGCGCACCGACCCCATGCCGGGCCTTGCCATGCTCGGCGCGTGGCTCGTGGCGGCGGCCCTGGTGGGTGCGGCGCTCTACGTGGGCGCAGCGCGCATCCGCCTCGTGGAACGGGTGCGCGCGTGGCGCACAGGCGTCACCACCGGCCGGGAGGAGCTTGTCCACTGGCTTGCCGTCGCGCTGCCCCTGATCGCCTTTGGCTTCATCCTCGTCACCGAGTGGGGCGTGATCGGGCTGGGCGCGTCCGAGCAGGTTTTGCAGCTTATCGCCTCATTCCTCATGGTCGGGGCGGCGCTCTTCGCGGTGCGCGCGCCGCAGGCCGGCGCGGGCGAGCGGCTCGGCTATGCGATGCGCGCGGCCATTTTGATCGTGCCGGTCGTGCTGTTTATCGCGCTGGCGTGGGCCAAATTGCAGACCGACACGGCGCGCGCGCTGGCGGTTGTCGTCGGCGTGCTGGCGGCGGTGTTTTTTCTCCAGATCGCGCGGAACCCCCGCGTGTTTGAGCGCGCCCTGACGCTGACCATCCTGGTTGGCGTCCTTGTCGTCTCGCCCCTCTACCTGGACCAGTACCAGAACCAGGTGTTGGGGCTGGTCGGCATCCATATCCTGCTGGGCCTCGGCCTGAACGTCGTCGTGGGGTACGCCGGCCTGCTGGACCTGGGCTACGCGGCTTTCTTCGCCATCGGCGCGTATGCCTATGCCTTCCTCAGTGCGCCGCGTTTTACCGGCAACGTCGAGATGCGAGCCAGCCTCTCCGCCTCGACGGTCACGGCGCTGGTCGTGGTGCCGCTTGTGGTCATCGTCGGGGTGACGCTCTGGCGACGGCGGCAGCCGGCGCGCGCGCAGGGCGGCAGCCCGGCGCGCTACCCGCGCGCGCTCTCCGTCGCGATCCTGGTTGCGTCCGTCGTCATCACGCTCCTGGCGCTCCGCCTGCTTGACGGCACCGCGTTCATGGAGAGCTTCCAGGACTTTCCCGTCTTCGTGATCGGCCTGGTTGTCGCCATGATGGCGGCGGGCATCTCCGGGATGCTGCTGGGCTTCCCGGTGCTGCGCCTGCGCGGCGACTACCTCGCCATCGTCACGCTCGGCTTTGGCGAGATCGTCCGCCTGCTGCTGACCAACCTCCGCGACTTCACCGGCGGGCCGCAGGGCGTGCTCCTCATCGCGTCGCCCGCGCTCCTGAATGTTGAGTTTGCGAACCCGCAGGCGATGCTGTACCTGATCGTGTTGGGCTGCATGTTCGTGGCCTTCTTTTCGACGCGGATCAAAGACTTCGCGGCTGGGCCGCGCGTGGGGCGCGATGCGCGACGATGAAGACATCGCGCAGGCGACGGGCGTCAACATCGTCCAGACGAAGCTGCTTGCCTTCGTGGTCGGCGCGACCTTCGCCGGGATTGGCGGCGTGCTCTTCGCCGGGCGGCAGCACAACATCTTCCCCGCCGACTTCACGCTCTTCGTCTCGATTGACGTGCTCAGCCTCATCATCATCGGCGGGATGGGTAGCATCCCCGGCGTGATTATCGGCGCGCTGGTGCTCATCGGCCTGCCGGAGGTGCTGCGCGGCTTCGAGGCCTATCGCATCATGCTCTTTGGTGGGCTGCTGGTCGCGATGATGCTCATCAAGCCCGAAGGCCTCATGCCCGCGCGCGCCCGCCGCCTGCAGCGCGATGTCGGCCCGGCGGCGCAGGAGGGCGTCCAGCCATGACACATCATCACACCTCGACCGAGGACAACGTCATCCTCCGCGCGGCCAACGCCACCAAGCGGTTCGGCGGCCTGCTGGCCGTGCGCAGCATCGACCTGGAGATTCCGCGCCGGTCCATCGCCAGCCTGATCGGCCCCAATGGCGCGGGCAAGACGACGTTCTTCAACTGCGTGAGCGGCTTCTACATGCCCGACGAGGGCGACATCATGTTCGAGGGCGAGTCAATCGTCGGGCTGCGCCCCGACCAGGTCGCGGCGCTCGGCATCACGCGCACGTACCAGAACATCCGACTGTTCCGGGCCATGACGGCGCTGGAGAATATCCTGGTGGGGATGCACACCCGGCTCCAGTCCGGGCCGTTGGGGGCGGTTGTGCATCCGCCCTTCACGATCCAGGAGGAGCACAACGCCGTCGAGCGCGCGCGCGACCTGCTCGCCTTCGTCGGGCTGGAAGGCGCAGGCGATGTGATGGCGGCCAACCTGCCCTACGGGAGCCAGCGCCGCCTGGAGATCGCGCGGGCGCTGGCGAGCGACCCCAAGCTGCTCCTGCTCGACGAACCCACCGCCGGCATGAACCCCCAGGAGACCGAAACCCTGATGACGTTCATCCGCCGGCTGCGGGAAGAGCTTGACCTGACCATCTTCCTGATCGAGCACGACATGAGCGTGGTGATGACCATTTCGGACCAGGTGACCGTGCTTGACTACGGCGCGAAGATCGCCGAGGGCACCCCCTCGGAGGTGCAGAGCGACCCGCGCGTGATCGAAGCCTACCTGGGCACCGCCGATCCGATGGCAGCCCTCAACCTGGGAGACAACAATGGCGCTGCTGGAAGTTCGTGACATCCACACCTATTACGGCAAGATCCACGCGCTCAAGGGCATCTCCCTCGAAGTCGATGAGGGGGAGATCGTCACGCTGATCGGCGCCAACGGCGCGGGGAAGAGCACCACGCTCAACACGATCTGCGGGATCACGCCCGCCTCCGCAGGGACGATCACCCTGGAGGGGAACAACATCACCCGGACGGCCCCGCACGAGATCGCCGCGATGGGCCTCAACCAGGCCCCGGAGGGGCGCAAGATTTTCACCCGCCTCACCGTCAAAGAGAACCTCGACATGGGCGCTTACGCCCGCGCCGACCAGGATGGCATCGATGAGGACCGGGAGCGCGTCTTCAAGCTGTTCCCCCGTCTGGAAGAGCGGCAGAATCAGCTCGGCGGCACGCTCTCCGGCGGCGAGCAGCAGATGCTCGCCATTGGCCGCGCGCTGATGGCCCGGCCCCGCATCCTGCTGCTCGACGAGCCGTCGATGGGGCTGGCGCCGCTCCTCGTGCAGGAGATATTCCGCACGGTGCGCGAGCTAAATCAGCAGGGCACGACGATCCTGCTGGTGGAGCAGAACGCGCTGATGGCGCTGGCGGTGGCGCACCGTGGCTACGTGTTGCAGACGGGCGTCATCGTGCTTGCCGATACTGCGAAGGCGCTCCAGCAGAACGCGATGGTCCGCAGGGCCTACCTGGGCGAGCACTGAACCCCGCCGCGCGCAGCTTCTTGTCGCTTCCCGGTGTTCTTCGTAGAATCGATTCGAACGTACAAGCGTGAGTGGAGTCGTACATGGTATCGCGTCGCCGTTTCATGAAATGGGCGGCTGTCTCCGCGCTGGGCGTGTGGCTTCCGGATTCGGTGCGCCGGCCCCAGGTCCAGGAGACGCCGCCGGCAGAAGCCACGCCCCTCCTCATGGGCCGCGCCGTGGACTACGCCGGGGTGTTCGAGCGCCCCTCGTATACATCGACGAAGGTCGCCCACCTGGGCGCGGATGACCTGGTGCCTATCTACGAGGTGCTGGAGGCGGAGGGCGGCTATAACAGGACCTGGTACCGGATCGACGCCGGGTACGTGTATTCGGCCAACGTCGTGCCCATGCAGCCCTACACCGAGCCGCCGCGCGTCGAAGACGTGGGCGCGTGGGGCGTGTGGGCGGAGGTCGTGGCTCCATGGAGCGATAGCTACGCCGAACCGCACGCCGACTCCAAGGCGATGTATCGCCTGTACTACAGTTCGGTCCACCACGTGGTGCAGGCGCAGGAGGCCGCTGACGGCGCGTGGTGGTATCAGATCAGCGACCCGCGCTACAACGAACTGTACTGGGCGCAGGCGGCGCACCTGCGGGTGATCGACCCGGAGGAACTCGCGCCGCTCAGCCCGGATGTCGAGGCCAAGCGCATCGAGATCAGCCTGGCGCCCAAACACCTCATCGCGTTTGAGGACGGTGAGGAGGTCTTCCGCACCCTGGTGACCGTCGGCGATACGTTCTTCTGGGAGGATGGCACCGTCGATTACTTCGAGACGCCGGATGGCGCGTACCGCGTCATGCTCAAAGCGCCGGCGCGCCACATGGGGTCGCGCGGCACGCTCGGCAGTTTCGACTACCCCGGCGTGCCGTGGTGTACGTTCTTCCACGAGGGCGGCCTCGCCATCCACGGGACCTACTGGCACAACGACTTCGGCACGCAGCGGAGCCACGGCTGCGTCAACCTGCGGCCCGAGGCCGCGCTCTGGGTCTACCGCTGGACGTACCCGCACGCACCCTACGAAGCCGAGGCGTTGCCCACCGGCCACATCGTGGAGTCCACGCCGATCTATATCTACTGAGCGGTCATACGGGCCGGGTTGAGACGCCTCAGTGGCGCTGGCGCGGCGGCTGCGGGTTGGGCGTCACCGTGGGCTGTGGCGGCGGCGGGGCGGCTGGCTCCTGCTCCGGGGAACGGCGCTGTTCGCCAGCAGCGTCCGTCTTCTCCCCGCTGGCGCGCTCGCCAGAGGCCGGTTCGGCCCTCTCAGGCCGCGCCGGCTCTAGAGCCGGCTCTTTCGAGGGCCGGTCTCCTGCCGGCGCGAGGGGGCGGCGCGGCTTCGCGAGGGGCGGGCGCGGACGGGCGCGGCGTGGGCGCAACCTCAGCGGCAGCCGGTCGGGCGGCCTCCGGTATGACCACCGGCAGCTCCGGCGCTGCGGCCGGCGGCGCTTCTGCGCCCCGGTCGCCGAGGACGCCCTTGATGTAGATCTCCTGCACCAGCACCTGCACAATGGCGATCAACGGCACCGAGAGCAGCAGCCCCAGGAAGCCGAAGAAGACGACAAACACAATCTGCGAGATCAGCACCAGCACTGGCGGCAGGTTGATCTCGTGCGAGACCAGCAGCGGGCCGACGAACTGGCTCTCCACAAGCTGGATGCCGTAGTACAACACGATCACCCACAGGACACGGTCGGGCGCGTTGATGATCGTCACCGCCAGCACCGGCATCAGCGCCGCGAGCGGGCCGAAGTTCGGCACGAACGAGAACAGGCCGGTAATCACGCCCAGCGCCGGCGCGAACGGCACGCCGAGCAGGTACAGCCCCAGCCCGGTGCCCAGCCCGACCAACACCATCGAGGTGGCTTTCGCCTGCAGGTAGCCGCGCATGGTCCGATCCAGCTTGGCGATGATCTCCCAGGCGCGAGGCCGGTACCGGATCGGCAGCAGCGAGATCAGGCCGCGCTCGTGCATCCCCGGATTGAACAGGAAGTACATACTCATGAAGCCGACGATGAGGATGCTCAACACCACGGAGGTCACGCTGCCAAAGATCGGGAAAAGCTGCGGGAAGATCGACGACGTGATCGCCCCCAGGTTGGCGGCAAGTTGCTCGATAATGGTCTGCGAGTCTTCGGGCAGGATGTCCCACCCCGGCGGCAGGTCCAGGTCGGCGAGGCGCTGCTCCAGCGCGACGAGGGCCTGAGGGATCAGGTCGATAAGCTGGCCGAACTGGGTGATGATCTGCGGCAGCGCCAGCGCCATCAACAGGACGAAAAGCCCCGCCATGCCCAGGAGCGAGATCACCACCGCGAGCGAGCGCGGCACGCGCCGCCGCACCAGCCAGCGCACTGGCGACGTGAGCATGACGGTCAGCAGCACCGCCGTGAACGCCAGCAGGATGACATCGCGCACCTGCCAGACCGCGATGCCCACAATGAGCAGGGCCACGGTAAGGAGCGCCCAGCGGAGGGTCTGCCCGAAGGGGCTGTTATCGGATTGGGCCATCACTCGCCACGCTGCGTATCCCTTACTGCGGTTGCAGCCACAGTTCCCGGTACAGTGCCCATTCTACCGCATCTGTGTCCCAAAATGCGTACAGGCCGATGCCGCCAACCACGCTGCTCGCTGGCCCCGCGCGCTGCAGGCCATCGCGCACCCCGTCGAGTGCGGCGCGCAGGCTCTCGGCCAGCTCGTCGTGCCCTGGGTCCTCGGCGTAAGTCGGCACGCCGACAATCAATTCCACGCTGTTGTCCAGCCCGGCCAGCGCCGTGCTGTACTGCTCCACCTGGTAGGCCACCCACGTCTCATAGTCGGCGGCGGTATCCAGGCCGCTGTTGTAGGCCATCAGCGCGACCTGGTCCACAAGCGCGCCCACGCGCTGCTTGTACTCGGTGCTCCAGACCGCGCCCACGTCGGCGGCCTCGCCGGCCGGCACTTCAGGCAGGCCGGGGTTCCAATCGGGCGGTACTGCTATAGATAGCAACACATCCGGTCCGATTTCGTCACGCACCTGTTCCAGAAGCAGGGGCAGGTCGTCGTTGCCGTCCAGCACGCTCTCCACGTTGACGTGCACGCCGTCGAAGTCGAACTGCTCGACGGTGCGCGCCGCGAACTGCGCCACCCGCCGCCGCACCGCCGCGCTGTCCAGGCGGTAGGTGCCGTCCTCGGTGCGCGCCGGCACGCCCAGCCAGGCCAGCGCCTGGACGTCTGGGGCGGCGGCTTTCAGCTTGCGCACGAAGGTGCGCGCGTGATCGTAGGTTGGGTTCCACTCGGTACGGTCCACGCGCAGGTAGCTGACGTAGACGTAAGCGTAGCGCACGTGGTTCGCGCTGAGGTGCTCGCCCAGCAGGCGGATTTCCTCGTCAGCGTGCGGGTCGTTGACCCAGGTCACGCCGAGCCACACCGCGTTCCGGACAAAGGCCGGCTCTGGCGCGCGCAGCGCCACCCAGTAGACGCCCGCGCCAACCGCCACCGTGAGCAGCACGCCGGCCAGCATCGGCAGCAGCGGCGAACCGCCGCCGCGCCGTCGCGCAGGGTCGCCATACAGACCATTCATCGCCGGCTAAGGCGCACTCCCTGGCGCCAATCCCGCTGTTGCTCCATGCTGTATCCATTATAGCGTCACCGTGGATTGTTGAGCTACCCCGGCCCCGCCCTCACCGCCAGCCCAGACGGGCGAGCAGGGGCGGCCCCATCACCAGCAGCCCCACGATCACGGCGATCACCGCCGCAAGCAGCGAGGCCCCGGCGGCCACATCCTTGCTGACGCGCGCCAGCGGGTGGATTTCGGAGCTTGCCAGGTTCACCGCCGCCTCCAGCGCGGCGTTGATGAACTCCATGAGGAAGTTGACGCCGATGACGAGGACGAGCAGCGCCCATTCCAGCGCGCCGAGGCCCAGCCACAGCCCCATGACGACCACCGTCGCCGCCGCCGCCAGTTGGATGCGCAGGTTCTTCTGGTGGCGCAGCATATAGGCACAGCCCGCCGCCGCAT
This sequence comes from Anaerolineae bacterium, assembly GCA_027494055.1. Lineage (GTDB taxonomy): Bacteria > Chloroflexota > Anaerolineae > Aggregatilineales > JAFGMM01 > JAOSJO01. Next base: position 897,522 of record JAOSJO010000001.1, read on the forward strand.
AGGTGAAGCTCGCCCAACGGCTTCGGCTCACGATAGGGCTGTAGTCCTCCGGGTTGATGCGGCGCGTCTCGCGGATGCGCTCCAGGCCGGAGGCGTCGTGCGTCTGTTTCATGGTTCCTCTGCGGGCGACGTAATCGGCGCGCCGACCGCGTGCAGCGCCTCGGCCTGGGCCTGCCACATCCGTGCGCGGGCCTCCGGCGTGTCGTGGTCGAAGCCAAGCAGGTGCAGCACGCCGTGAACCGCCAGGAGCAGCAGTTCGGCCTCAACGGTGTGGCCGGCCGCGCTCGCCTGGGCGTGGGCGCGCGGGTAGGCGATGATGATGTCGCCCAGGTAGGGGAAAGGCTCGGCCTCCGGGGCCAGGGGCGGGTCGGCGGGGAACGACAGCACATCGGTCGGCGCGTCCACGCCGCGATAGCGCGCGTTGAGGTCGCGCACTGCGTCGTCGCCGGTCACCACCACCGACAGGCTGCTCCCGGCGGGCGCGTTTTGTGCGCGCAGCGCGGCCTCCGCCGCCCGGCGCAGCGCCTCGGTGGGTACTGCGTAGGCCGGGTCTGGCTGTACGTCAACGTGGAAGGGTTCGGGTTCGTCGCTCACGCGCTTTTTTTCGGACCGGGTGGTTTCGGCGTCAGGCGTCTCGGACGCGGCCGGCTCGGCACCCTCTTCATGCGCGGCTGGCGGTTCGTGCCCATCGCCATTTTGCGCCCTGGGGGCATTGGCCGGGGGCGGCGGCGCTTTCTCCTTTTCCTTTGCGGTCGGCGCGGCCTGTTCCTTGCTGCCGCTGTTGGCGGGGGAGCCGGCCGGTTGCGTCGCGGCCATCTCAGCCGCCGCCAGCTCGATGCCCGTGCGCTGCCCGTTGCCCACAAACGCCTTCCGGAAGCTGGCGGACGTCCTGGGCCGCTCCTGCGCGCCGGCGGGCGCGGGGGCGGCAGCCGCCGCACTGAGCCGCGCTTCCTCTTCCTCGGCGTCCTCATCTTTCGGGTAGACGACGCGCGGATGGAAGACGCCCTTGAGCGAGGTGACAAACGCCTCGCGGATGAGGTTCAGGTCTTTCAGCGTCAGGCCGCTGTCGTCGAGCTGGCCGGCGCTGGTCTTTTGCTGCACGATGGTGTTGACGAGGGCGCGGATGCCTTCCTCGTCGGTCGGGCGGTTGGCGCGCAGCGCGCCTCGCAACTGTCGGCCAGCATCAGGACCGCCGTCTCGCGCGATTGCGGCCTGGGGCCGGGGTAGGTGAAATCCGCCACGTTGACCGCGCTCTCGTCGCCGCCGGCCTGCTCGATGGCCTTGTGCAGGAAGTACCGCACGGTCGTGGTGCCGTGGTGCTCCCAGATGAAATCGCGCACCGCCGCCGGCAGGCGGTGTTTCCGCGCCATGCGGTCGCCTTCGGGCACGTGCCGGATGATGTACTGCGCGCTCTGCACCGGTTCCAGGCGGTCGTGGATGTTGTCGCCGCCGTAGTGCTGGTTCTCGACGAAGATGATCGGGTCATACATCTTGCCGATGTCGTGGTACATCGAGCCGACGCGCACCAGAAGCTCGTCAGCGCCGATGGCCTCGGCGGCGTTCTCGGCCATGTTGGCGATCAGCAGGCTGTGCTGGTAGGTGCCGGGGGCCTTGCGGATCAGGCTCTGTTGCAGCGGGTGATCGGCGCGCGCCAGCTCGGCAAGCATCAGGCCGGTTGTGATGTTGAAGACGCTGCCCAGGATGAACAGCCCCGCCAGCGCGAGCGCCGCTGACAGCACGCCGTTCGCCAGGCCCAGGCCGGTCTGGAGCAGCAGCGACCCATCGATGCTGAACTCCGTCACGCCAAACGCGAGGATCACGCCGGCGTTGGCGACGCCCGCCTGGACGTCGGCGATGAAGAAGGCGTTGATGTGTGCGTCACGGCGGAGGGTGAGCGCCGCAACGACGCTGCCAATCGCCGTCAGCGTGACCATCTCGACGCTGGCGGAGATGATGCCGACGAGCAGCGCCAGCACTATCGACGCCATGATGGCGAACCGCGCCCCGACGAGAGCGGTGAGCAGGAGCGACAGCGCGACGGCGGGGTAGAGATAGGCGACCATGTTGCTCCCCGGCTGGTCAACCATCAGGCGCGCCAGCGCAAGGAACGCCAGGAAGAACAGGCCGCTCAAGAGGATCACGCGCACCTCTTCGGAGTTGCGCAGGTGGTAGCGGTTGAGGTAAAGCCCGACCATGACCAGGCTGACCAGCACAGCGATGAACGCCGCGGCAAGCTCTGGCGCGTTGGTGTCGCCGGCGTGCAGCAGGCCAAGCTGGATCAGCGCCTCCATGTCGGCCTCGTTGATGACCTGCCCGCCGCTCACCACCACCTGGCCCTGCTGGAACGAGCGGACGACCGGCGGCACGCTCGCCTTCGCGATCTCGCGCGCAGACTGCGTAGCTTCCGGGTCGATGAAGGTGTTGGGTTTCGTCAGCAGGTTGACGAGGTTGGTGACGACCGCTTCCTGTTCGACAGGAAGAAAGACACTGCGCCGGGGGACGGTCTGTCTGATGGCCTCCAGGTTGTCCTCGCGCACCTCGCCGCTCATGACGCTGCCAAGCACCGCGATGGCCTGGTCGCGCACCTGACGCCACTCGGCGTCGTTGAACGACAGCAGCCTGGAGACGACATCGTTCTCCAGCGCCAGGTCTTCCATCGCGGCCAGGTCCGCCTCCTTCTGCGCGCGGCTGGCGAAGGGATCGTTGCGCACGTGCTCGATGTAGTCCAGCACCAATTGCGCGCGGTTCACCTGGCGGCGGGCAATGTCGTTGTCGGTTTTGTAGACATTGCGCACCACACTGGCGTTTTCCTGGCGCTGTTGCTCGGTGAGCACGATGCTCTCGAAGCTGGTGTCGCGTGGCGCAACGAGGTCAAAAAGGCGCCACGTCGCCGACAGTCAGGGCGTCCAGATTGGCGTTGGCGCTGGGGTTGAAGCCGCGTGATCCAACGACCACGGTTGCAAGCGCGAGGAAAGCGACCAGCACGAAGATAGCGATGACAATATGAGCCGGTGTGTTAAGCCAATGTAATGCACCCCGGTTCCGGCTGTTTTGCGTCTCCATCAACAACTCCCTGGAGCACACAGCCCCGTTTCCGCTTCTGCTGTTCGCTCCTTCCCGGTTGATGCTGATCCTGCCCTGCACCAGGTCAAGACAGGAGTTCCCTTACCACCTGGTTGACGAGCCGGCCGTCGGCCCGCCCCTTGAGGCGCGGCATGAGCGCGCGCATCACGTTGCCGATGTCCTTGGGGCCGGCAGCGCCGACCTCCGCGATCACGGCCCTCGCTTCGGCGGCGATTTCCTCGGCGCTGAGCTGCTGGGGGAGGTAGCCCTCCAGAATCGCCAGTTCGCGGCGCTCCTGCTCGGCCAGGGCGGCGCGCCCTGCGCCGTCCATTTCGGCGATGCTATCGCGGCGCTTCTTGGCCTCGGCAACCAGGACCTCCGTTGCCTCGTCTTCCGATAGCTCGCCGCCCTTCTCAACCTCCGCGTTCTTGAGCGCCGCCAGCGCCATGCGGATGACGCTGCGACGGTCAGGGTCGCCGGCCTTCATCGCGGCCTTGAGGTCTTCCTGAAGTTGCGCCTTTGGGTGCATACCCATCTCCGCACAAGGGTCCGTGCATCTGAGCATTCGACCAGACAGGGGGATTATAACGACGCGGCAACACTTGTCAATTGAGCCGGAAGCGGCCCCAGCCCGTGCCCACCAGGATGGACATAGCCCGGCTTTTGTTTCAGTAAACCGTCAGGGGACGCGCCCACAAGCTCGCCACACAGCCCGCCGTCGCACGCGCTGGCGAGGCGAACCGGGGTGATGGTGTTGGTGAGGACGCGCGGCGCGTCGAGCCACACGCGGAGGTAGTTGTCGGTAAGCCCGGTGTTGCGCCACACGCGACCGCGCGCGCCCGCGTCGGCCTCCCAGAGCACGGACATCACCCGCCCGACGAAGCGCGCGGCGAAGCGCCGCCCGCCCTCATCCGAGAGGGCCTGTATCTGCGCGCTGCGGGCGCGCTTGGTGGCCTCGTCGATCTGAGGCGACATCGAGGCCGCCGCCGTCCCTTCGCGGGGCGAGTAGCGAAACACGTGCAGCTTTGCGAAGTCCATCGCACGCGCGAACGCCACGCTCTCTGCGAACTCGGCGTCGGTTTCGCCGGGGAATCCGACGATGATGTCGGTCGTCAGCGCCAGGTCGGGGATGCGGGCGCGGGCGCTCTCGACCAGCGCCGCGTAGGCGGCGGGCGTGGTCCGCCGCGCCATGCGCCGGAGCGTCCGCGCGGCCCCGCTCTGCAGCGGCAGGTGAAGCTGCCGGCACAGGCGGCCATCCTGCCAGAGGTCGAAGAAGCCGGGCGCGAGGTCCCACGGCTCCAGCGAGGAGAGCCGCAGGCGCGGGACCGCCGTCCCGTCGAGCACGGCGCGCACCAGCGTGAAGAGGTCGGTACCCAGGTCGCGCCCATACGCGCCCAGGTGCACGCCGGTCAGCACCACCTCTTTGTACCCCGCGCCGGCGAGCGCGTCGATCTCGGCGGCCACCGCGCTCAGGGGGCGGCTCCGGCTTGCGCCGCGCGCGATGGTGGTCACGCAGAAGGTGCAGCGGTTGTTGCAGCCGTCCTGCACCTTGACGAAGGCGCGCGTCCGCCCCGCCGTGCCAGAGGTGGGCAGGGCCTCGTCCGGGCGGGCGTTGTCCGGCTGCGGCGCGATGTCGTCCTTTTCCGCGTTGGGCACCACCTGGAGCACGCCCGGCAGCCCGGCGACCGCTTCCGGCTCCAACTGGGCGTAGCAGCCGGTCACGATGATCGACAGCGCCGGGTTCGCGCGGTGCAGGCGCCGGACCAACTGGCGGCTCTTGCGCGCGGCCTCGCCCGTGACCGCGCACGTGTTCACCACGCACACGTCAGCGTCCGCGGCGTCGGCCACCACGTCATGGCCGGCGGCGGCGTACTGGCGCGCCATGCGCTCGATTTCCGCCTGGTTGAGGCGGCATCCCAGCGTGTGGAGATAGACTCGCATTGCCCTGGCGTGCGACCCCGCAATGCCGATTCCCGATAATCACTGTATAGTATCGCCCCAGAACGCACAGTGCGAAAACTCAAATGCCTGCCCGATACGCGCAGGTGATTCTGTGTCTTGGTGCTGCCAGGGCCTTCGGTGTCTCAAGGCGGCCCTGCTGTAAGTGGGGAAGCGCGCTACTTCATGCGCCCGGTCACGCGGATGAACCAGCGCATACAGCTATGGAAGAAGTCCGGCTCCACGAACATCATCGGGCAGCCCACCTCAATCACGTTGACGTTGGCGGCGCGGCACGCCTCGACGGCCTTCTCCGAAACGCTGGACCCCATCAGCGTGTTGTTGTGCATCCACACGTGCCTGACGCCCAGGTCCAGCGCCTCCCGCACGATGATCTCGGTGATGTCCGGGCTGTTCATGATGAACACGGCATCCACGCCGCCGGGGATCGCGCCGAGATTGGGATAGCACCGGTCGCCATGCAGCGTCTCGGCGCTTGGGTGTACCGGGAACACCTGATAGCCGTGATCGCGCAGTTTCAGGTAGACCGCGCCCGCGCCGCTGTCCTTCGTGCGTGACAGCCCGGACACGGCGATCCGCTTCTGGGCGAGGAAGTCCTGAACCCTCTCCTGATGAGTCATCTCTGCAGCGGTCATCGTTTGCTCGTTTCTCTCGTCTTCTGTTCCTGAGATTCATAAGGCTTCACGTTACGTTTGAGACAGTGCAGAATATCACCTCCGCAGCGGTTACTTGTCACCAGTCAGCGGCCGGCCTGCCATCGAGCGTGGCGCATAGACGAAGCAGGCGCTTCCTCACTTTCCTCAATCGCCCGACGCGCCTAGAATAGGCATTGTCGCACCGGCGTCGGGCAGCGACTTGCGCCTTGAAAGTATCTGTTCATCTTTGGTTCCCGCGACTGAAGTCGCGGGCTAATCCGTATTCTTACCTGCCGTCTTCTGTGATTAGCCGACGACTTCAGTCGTTGGGCTACAAAAAACACACCATAGCGTGATGCCGAGCGGACAACGTGAATGGATACTCTTGAAGCGAGGAGGGCAGCTTGATGCGCACAGGTGAACCGCGCGCGGACGTTCTGAACTCGCGGCAGCGCGTAGGTGCATTGCTGATCGCCGCCGGGATGCTGCTGCTGGCCGGCTTTTTTGTCGCTCACCAGGCCACGAACACCGGTTTTTTCACCGCCAGGTTTGGGGCCATGGAGGCGATCCTCCTCTATGGTCCGATCCTGCTCAGCATCATCGACTTCGTTGTGCAGGCGGTGACCGGCCGGCGGAATCCAGCCCGCCCGTTTGAGGTCGCCAGTGGCCTGCTTCTGGGGCTGGCGGCGCTGTGGTTCCTGATCGTGTTCCCGTTCGACTTCAGCCACCTGGCGGACGCCCTGCCGGAAGGGGTGCGTTTCCTCCTGGCCTGGGTGACCGACGATATTGGCAAAATCCCGCTGGTCATCCAGTTGTTCGCCGGCCCGATCAATGCCTTCCAGGCGATCCGGGCATATCGCGCCGGCTTGGGGTAAGCGTCGGTGCGCCGGCGCGGGTTGGCCGGCGCGCTCAGGTCACGGAACGCGCGGAAGAATCGCGCCCGCTTTGTCTTCATCAAGGAGAGCGACAATGAACGTGCTCGTGCTGTACCAGAGCCGGGGTGGTCATACGCGCAGCGCGGCGGGAGGCCATCGCGCAGGCGGCGCGCGACCTGAACCACGAGGCCGTCGTGAAGTCCGTTATCGAAGTGCAGATCGCCGATGTCGAAAACGCCGATGTGCTTTTTGTGGGCACGTGGGTTCAGGGCTTCATCCTGTTTGCCGTCAGGCCCGCCGGCGCGGACCTGTGGGCGCCGGCGCTCCCGCCGTTGAAGGGCAAACCGGTCGGCGCCTTCTGCACCTATGCCATCCATCCGCGCGGCAGCCTGCGCATACTTGGCGGCATGCTTGCCGCGCGGGGCGCGAACGTCGTGGGCGAGCGCGCCTTTCACCGCTTCCGCCCCGGCGCGGGCGCAGCGCCGTTCGTCCAGCGCGTGTTGCAGTCAGCCGGGCGCGCGCCGGCCTGAGCGTCAGCCTGTCGCCTATTGCGCCGGGGCCGGCTCCGGCCCGACCACAACCAGGTTGTCGAACCCGATGAGCGCGCCGGGCTGCGACAACGTGCCCGCGGCGACGCCGATGTGGCCGTGTGCGAAGGTGGGGTCGATCAGCACGTCGGTCAGCTCGCCGCCCTGGCACGTCTCGGCGATGGCGTTTTCGCCCAGGCACAGCTCGAGCTGGTGGCCGTTGACAAAGAACGTGAAGCGGTCGCCGCGCGCCACCACGCGGAGGCGGTTCGGCGCGTCCTGGCCCAGGTTGATGTGCTCCGAGCGCCGCCAGCCGCTGATGGTCGTCACATCCTCAAGGAGGTCTGGGCCGTTGCGGCGCAGCACCTGATAGTAGCCGTCGCCGCTGATTAAGAAGTGGAAGTAGTGCTGCGCGTCCTGGTGCCGGAAGACCACGCCGTAGCCGTTGTCGTCGGGGCCGGCCAACTGGGTCGCCTCGACCGTCAGGTCGAAGTCGCTGAAGCGGCGGTCGAGCCAGGTAAACGCGCCGTCGTTCGTGTCGCCGATGTTCACCTGTAACTGCCCACCGACGACCTGCGCCGACTTGCGACCGGGGTAGAGGTCCCACTCGTCGTTGAAGGCGTCGAAGGTCGTCGCGTAGAGCAGCGCGCCGGGTGCGGGCTGCGCGGGCGCGCTCTCCGTGCCGGCGGCCTGGATGAGGAAGATCAGCGCAATCAGGATCGCCGCCAGCCCAAGATCGACGATCAGCAGCGTCCTGGTGCGCCATTGTGTGATGTTCCACGTGATTTTCCGGGTAGCGTCCATGGCAACCTCGCCATCATCTCACGGGAGCGCGACAACCGACACGTTGTCGAACGCGACCGCCGCGCCGCCCACTTCGCCCGTCGCAACCACCAGACCGACGCCGCCAACCGCCAGCGCGCCATCCTGCGCCTGGGCGACCGGCGTCTCGTTCACCAGGAACGTGAATGCGTCCCCCGCCGCGCGGACGCTCAGGACGTTCGTCGCGCCCGGCCCGGCGGCCACCGCGGCGGAAGCGGTCAGCGGGATGAGGGTCTCCCAGACGCCCGCCTCCAGCCGGGAGAAGGTGTACGCGCCGCCGCCGGTGACACTGAAGAGATACATGTCGAACGAACCCTGCAGGCGAAACGCGAGGCCGTACTGCGCGCTTTCTGCGCCGTCGAGCAGCGTCGCCTCGACCGCAAACACGGCGTCGCCGGCCATCAGGTCAACGTCGGGCGCAGACGACGCCGTGTGGCCGGGCGGCTTCACGTCGATGCGAAAACGCGCCTGTTCATACCACGCGACCGCGTCCGCATCGTCGAACTGACGCCACCGGCCCGCGCGCGTGTCGAAACCATCCACAAAGACCACGTTACCCCCGCCCGGCGGCGTGGACGCCCCGGCGCGTGCGGCTGACGTGCTCGCGGGAATGGCGATGACCGTCGGCGTGAGCGTCGGCGCAGGGGGCGTGGTGTAGGTCGTCAGGTTGCAGGCCAGCATCCCAAGCGCCAGCGCGGCCAGCGCACAAGGCACACGGCGCAGTGACATCGAAAGCCCTCCGCCGGGCGATTGTACCGTGCCCCTCCCGCAGGCGCGAAAGGGCGGCTATTCCAGGCGGTCCAGGCCGCGCGCCGCCAGCGTCGCCCAGCGCGACCCCGGCGCGCCCTCAAGGACGCTCTGGTACACCGCCGCCGCGCTCTCCGTGTCGCCCGTGACTTCCAGCAGCACGCCGTAATAGTAGCTTGCGCGCGGGTCGGCAGGGTCCAGCTCCAGCGCCTTCTGGAGCGCGCGCAGGGCGTCCGCCTCCCGGCCAAGCTGGTACAGCGCCCACCCCTGGCTGGCGTGGACCTCGGCGCGGTCGGGCGCATGCAGCAGCGCCTCGTTGATGGCGGCGAGGCCGGCCCCATCCAGGTTGTAGCCGGTGTCCGCGTAGAGCGCGGCAAGCTGCCCCCACAGCGCGCTGTTCCCTTCATCGCGCGCCACCGCCTGCTTCAGCCAGGCGACGGCGCGCTCAAGGTCGCCGCTGGCCCGGTACGCCGCGCTCAACTCCGCGAGGATGGCCGGGTTCTCCGGGTCCAGCGAGGCCGCCTGAATCAGCGCAATCAGCGCCGAGTCGTAATCGCCGGCCAGGGCGTAATGCCGGCCCAGGGCGTAGCGCACCAGTGCGTTTTCCGGGGCGAGCGCGACCGCCGCGTTGAGCGCGGGCAGGCCATCCTCGCCGAGCTGGTCACGCACCAGGCCGAGGTAGGCCATTGCGTCGGCGTAGCGCGGGTTGTGCAGAAGCGCCTGCTCAAGCGCATACGCCGCCAGCGGCCACGCCTCGTGCGCCATGAGGACGCGCGCAAGCTGCGCGTTGGCGAACGCCCGGTCGGTCTGGCTCGCCGTCGCGCCGAGCACGTCGATCACGGCGGCGGCTGCGTCGGCATAGGCCGGGTCTGCCGCCGCGACCTCAAAGGTGCGGCGCGGCCTGTTCCGGCAGGTACGGCGCGAGCAACAGGCCCAGGTGATAGCGCGCGGCGGCGTCGTCGGGGGCTGCCGCGACCAGCCGTTGCAGCAGGAGCGTCGCTTGCTCCCAGTCTCTGGCCTGTATGGCCGCACCGGCGAGCGCGCGCAGCGCCCCCGTGTTCTCCGGGTCGGCGCTGAGGGCGGCCTCCCATGCTGCGACCGCCGCCCCGGCCTCGCCGCGCGCGTGGAGCGCATCGCCCAGCCGGCGGTGCAGGTCAGCCGTCCAGCCGGCCCGCCCGGCAAGCTGGCGCAGGCTGCGCTCCGCGTCTGCATAACGGCCCGCCGCCATCGCCGCCTGCGCGGCCCGGTCGAGCGGCGCGGGGTCCCAGGGGGCGGCTGCCGCCGCCACGCTGTAGGCGGCCAGCGCCGCCGCCGGGTCGCCCTCGGCAAGCGCGCGGTCGCCCTCGCCGAGGTGATGCGCATACACGAGCGCAACCAGGAGCGCCGCCGCAAGCGCGGCGATCAACGCCAGCGCCAGGGCAGCCCAAACCAGCCGCGTGGCGGGTGGGCGGCGACAGGCGGCCTCTCCTGAATTCGTCGCGCGCGCCGGCAATGGGGGGACCTAATGCAAAGCCAGTCGGATGATGTCTTCGACCTCGTCCGGCGTGAACGGCTTGACCAGGTAGGCGCTCACCTCCTGAAGTTTGCCGATCAGCCGGTTCGCCGGGTCGTCATGGGCGGTAATCACGACCACCGGGACGCGGAACGACCCGTCCGCGCCCTTGATCTCCTCCAGAATCTTCCACCCGGACATGTCGGGCAGCCCCAGGTCAAGGAGGATCAGGTCCGGGTCGTGCTCCTGGATAATCTGAATGGCCTTCGTGCCGTGCGTGGCGTGATGCCCCTCCAGGGACATGGCGTCGAGCACGGCGAGGATGATCTCGGCAAGTTCGACCGAGTCTTCGACAATAAGGACTTTGTCTGCATTCACACTCATCTGAGACAGTGCTCCGGGGAACGGGTCATCGCCTGTCGTGCGCGCGCCTTGCTCCAGGGAGCATTATAGCGTGCTTGGCAGCACGGGGGAAACAGCCCGCTCGCGCGCTAGCCGCCGACGCCGGCCAGCAGCATGGCCTCGACTTTGTCCAGCGCCGCGCGCGCTTCGTCCAGGTAACCCTGGGCGTCGCCGGCGGCCTCAGAGGCCGGGGCAGGCCCGTTGCAGGCGGCGCGCCAGGCATCGGCGGCCCAGTGCAGCCGGTCGATGGCGTGGTTGAGCTGCGCGACGGCCTGCGCAAGCTGTGGGTGGTCCCGTTCCTCGTTCGGGCGGATCAGGAGGATGTCCGGCGGGTCGGTTGGCGCTGTGCTGCACGGCGCGCCTTCGCCTGTCTGGAGTTGGCCCCACAGGTCGGCCAGGCTCTGGTGGCTCACGCGCGCGGCGAGCAGGCGCTCCTCCAGTTGGCGGGCGAGCGTGGTCGCGTCGGCGGCGGGCGCGCCCTGCTGGAAAGCGAGGACGACAACCAGCAGGCCACAGCAGAAGACCGAGACCACCAGCACGGCGGTGCTCAGGATAAAGCACGTGCGGAAAGATGATATCTTCATCGCTCAGCCGGGGGTGACAGGCCAGCTTCAACTATACATGCAACAAATGCGCGCAGCAAACCCATCCGCCTACCCCGTTTCGGATGGGCTGCCGGCCTGGGCGTCGCCGCGCAGCGCCTCCAGCAGGCGTGTGGCCTCGTCCAGGCGCGCCTGTGCTGTCAGGGCGGCGGCGTACCCCCGCGTCGCGCACATCATCCGGCACCAGGTAGCGTGGGTTCGCGCACTCCTGCGTCCAGATGTCTATGGCGGCCAGCAGCATCTTCCGCCCCTCGTTGACTGCCTGCGCCGGCTGGGCCAGTTCCGGGAGCTGCGCGCCCCGGTCCGCCAGCGCGTATGGCTCCGGCACTTCCGGGAACGGCGCTGCGCACATGACTTCCTCGCCCTGCCGGAGCGCTCTCCCAGAGGTCGAGCACGGGCAGGCTCGCCGCGCGGAGGCGCGCGACATACGCCAGCGCGTCGTCCACTGCCGCCCGCGTGACCGCAGCTTCCCCGGTCGCGCCCGACCCGTTCCGGCGCGCGAGCGTCACCCCCGCGACGGCAATGAGGGCGACGACGACCACGCCGACGCCCGCGAGCGTCAGCCAGCCCCGCGCGCGGCGCGCCTGGCGAGCCGTCGGCTTTGAGCGCGCGCCGGGCGCGCCTCCGCGCGCGCTGTGCCCGCCGTCTCCGGTCTGTTCTGGCGCGGGGCGGCGTCGTGGATGGCCTGCCCGACGCGCGCCGCCGCCGCGCGCACGCGCGAGTCGGGGTCGGTGCGGTAGACCGCTGCGAGATGGCGCAGCGCCCGCCGGTCGCCCAGCCGCCCAAGCTGCGCCACCGCCCGGTACCGGATGCGTGGGTCGGCGTGGCGCAGCGCGCGAAGGGCGCGCTCGAAGTCCCCTTCGTTGGGGGCCGGGTTGTTCTCTGGCGCAATGCGCTTGACCATGCGCTGTATGATACGGCAAGTTCCCCGAGTTTGAAAGCCCATACATGGGCGGTGATGCAACCTTCGGGCCATGCTGTCGGGTTCTGTCGCTGACTCGTTGCATGGCTAAGTCCAAGAGGCAACGCGGATTGGAAACACGAAGACACGAAAGGCGCGAAACATGCGCGCGATTCTAATGCGCCCAATCCTTTCGTGCCTTCGCAGGTTTCGTGTTACGCATCTTTGGTTGCGCCTCTCCGTTCACGGACTTTGTCATGCGATCCTGCCGGCTGGAATGTTTGCACGCCGGATGTTTTTCCGTACAATAGAGGCAGTTGAGATTTAAAATTGAGCCGCACCTCTATCTCTCGTTTTCTCGTTCCGGTACCTGGCGCGCGGTTCGCGCCTGCAAGGTTATGGACCTCAGCCAAAGTTTCCTGTGTGAACATACCCAATCCCTATAATTGCCGGCAGGTGTGAGAGGAGTTGGACCGCCGCCCTTTTTCACCAGTGAGAGAAAGCGCCTCCAGGCACAATACAGCATCTCAGGATGCGGCCCAGGAAGCGGCAGTTACGCAAGAGAAGGCCCCCAGCCAAATCCGGCAACACGCTGACTTTGCACCATCTCCGGAGGATTGATTGCTGGCGCCACGCAGAGCACCGCTGTGGCGGTTCCGCCGTCCGTAAAAGGTTAAAGCTTTGACCACGTGTGATTGCAGTGAAAGGCGCGCTCCCTATGGGGGCTTCGGCGACTGCGCTACGGGGGAGCGTGACGGCGGGTACGGCATGGCGATTGCTTCCCACGCTCAGGGGGCCAATGGGCGGACTGGTATAGCACTGCCGGCGCCAGACCACGGCGAGTCAGGAAGGCTTGCTCATGCGCACGCACATCGAAGAAAGAGAAGGTCACCTCCTGAAAGCCCTCACGCAAGTGTGCAGCGCGCTGGCGGCTTGCCTTGGGTTCGTCGCCCTGCTTGGGTGGATTCTGGCGCTCCCAATTCTCGCCAGCTTTGGCCCAGAACTGATACCAATGGCCCCAAGCACGGCCCTGCTCTTCGGGCTGCTTGGAACTGCAATCTTCTTCCGCGCCCGCCTGCCGCCGGGCCGCGCTGTGCGCCGGATGCGCATCGCTGTTGGCTGCCTGTGTGGGCTGGCGGCCCTGGCGCTGTTCGTCCTCTCATCCCAGGGCGTCTATCTGGAGGCGGAGCGCCTGGGCTTCCCAACCGGGGAGACGGCAAACGGCGCGCCCATTGGACACATGTCGCCGGTGACGGCGTCTCTCGTTTGCGCTCGCCAGCCTGTCGTTTCTGGTGTCGCCGCCATCGCCATGCCTTCAGCCTCGGTGCGCAAGGGCGGCGCTTGGATTGGCGGGGCTTGTCATCGCGGTCAACTACGTTCTCGTCCTCGCCTACCTGATTGGACCGCCGCTGCTCTACGGGGGGGTGTTCATCCCGCCGGCGTTGCCCACCAGCCTGGCCTTCATCCTGCTGGGAGTCGCGCTCGTGGCGCTGGCGCGAACGGAGGCCAAGTCGCGTGAGGAATGCCCTGAAGGCACGAGCCAGCGCGCGCTGTACACGCCCCTGCTGGTTTTTGTCGTCCTGGCGCTGGGCATCGTTTCTATCGTGTACCTCTATTACCACAAGTACGAAGCCCAGTACCGGGCGGAAGTCGAGCACCAGCTTTCGGCGATTGCGGACCTCAAAGCGAGCGAGATCGTGCAGTGGCGCAGGGAGCGCCTGGGCGATGGCGCTGTTTTTTCACGGAACGCCGCTTTCTCCCGCCTGGTGCGGCGTCTTTTCGAAAACCCGCAGGACGCGGAGGCGCAAGGGCTGTTGCTGACGGTGGCTGCGCCAGGCCCAGGAGTCCTACCGATATGACCGGATACTCCTGATCGATGCGCAGGGCGTCCAGCGGATGGCGGTCCCTGGTACGCCTGAGCCGGCCGCGCGCCATCTGTCGCAGGATGTCCGCGACGTGTTGCGGTCGCGGCAAATCGCTTTTCTGGATTTCCACCGCGATGCGGAAGACTGGCCCGTTCGCCTGGGGGTCCTGGTTCCCATTTTCGAGGCACAGGACACCGACGAGGCCCTCGGTGACGAAGCCCTCGGTGACGAGGTCATCGGGGTCCTCGTGCTCAGGATTGATCCCGAAACGTATCTCTATCCCCTGCTCAATCGCTGGCCGGTGCCCAGCGAGACAGCGGAGACCCTGATCGTGCGCCGGATGGCGATGCCGTGCTGTTCCTGAACAATCTCAGGTTTCAGGGGAACGCAGCCCTCGTGTTGCGGCTTCCCTGGACAGCCCGAACCTGCCGGCTGCGAAAGCGATTCTGGGCGCGACGGGGATCGTTGAGGGCGTGGACTACGGTGGTCGCCCTGTGCTCGCCGACGTGCGCCCCATCCCCAACTCGCCGTGGTTCATGGTCGCGCGGATCGACATCGCGGAAGTGTATGCGCCGCTGCGCAAGCGTCTGGTGGAGATGGCCCTCCTCATGGGGGGCGTTGCTCTTCGGCGCAGGCGCGGGCGTGCTCCTCCTCTGGCGACGGCAGAGCGTCGAGTTCTTCCGCGAGCGCCTGGCGTCGGTTGAGGCGTTGCGCCAGAGCGAGGCGCGCTACCATCAGGTGCTCGACAACATGATGGAGGGCTGCCAGATCATTGGCTTCGATTGGCGGTATCTCTACGTCAACGAGACTGCGGCCCGATTTGGCCGCCAGGAGCGGGAAGCGCTCCTGGGCCACACGGTGATGGCGCGGTATCCGGGCATTGAGGACACGGCGCTGTTTGCTGTGCTGCGGCGCTGTATGGAAGAGCGCACGGCGCAGCGCATAGAGTCTGAGTTTGCCTACCCCGACGCCTCCAGGGCGTGGTTTGTATTTGCGATTCAGCCCGTGCCGGAGGGGATCTTTATCCTTACGCTCGACATCACCGAACGCAAGCAGGCCGAAGAGGCGCTGCGCCGCTATGCTGAGCGCCTGGCGGCGATCAACCGGCTCGACCGTGTGGTCACGTCCAGCCTCGACCTCGGCCAGGTCTACGACAGCTTCGTGCAGGAGCTGACCGGGATGGTCCCGGTTGACCGGACTTCCATCGTGGCGCTGGACGAGGCGGGCGCGCAGTGGCAAATAGCCCGGCAGTGGACGCGGCACCAGCCGGAAATCCAGGCCGGTGAATGGCGGCCCGTGGCGGGGTCGGTGATCGAATGGCTGGCGACGCACCGCGCGCCGCTCGTGGAGCGCGAAATCGGGGAGGCGGGCGACTGGCCGGAGACGGCGCTCCTGCGCAAGGAAGGGGGTGCGCTCGCGGGCGCTTCTGCCGCTCGTCGTTCATGGAGAGGTCATCGGCGCGCTGTCGGTTGGCAGCCGCCAGCCGGCGGCCTACGCGGAGGACGAATTGCCGATCCTTACGGCAATCGCGGACCAGCTCGCGCTTGCGGTACACAATGCGCGGCTGTTCGCGCAGGTGCGACGCCACGCCGCCGAGCTGGAGGAGCGCGTCCGCGACCGCACCGCGCAGTTGGAAGCCGCAAACAAGGAACTAGAATCGTTTGCCTATACCGTCTCGCACGACCTGCGCGCGCCGCTGCGCGCCATCGACGGCTTCTCGCGCATTTTGACCGAGGAGCATGGCCCCCAACTGCATGAGGAGGCGCAGCGCTACTTGCAGCGCGTGCGCGAGAACGCGCAGCGCATGGGCGACCTGATCGACCATCTGCTCGCCTTCTCGCGCCTGGGCCGCCAGCCGGTGGAGAAGCAATGGGTCGAGCCGAGCGCTCTGGCGCGCCAGGTGGTGGACGACCTGCGCGCCCAGAACCCGACACGAGACATCACCGTCACCGTCGGCGATCTGCCGCGCTGCCGGGCCGACCCGGCATTGCTCCGGCAGGTCTTCGCCAATTTGCTGGAAAACGCATTCAAGTTCACCACCGTCCCGCGAGGCTGCGGTGATCGAAGTCGGCGCTTATGCCGATGGCAACGCGCCGGATCAGCACGTATACTTCGTCCGCGACAACGGCGTGGGGTTCGACATGCAATACGCCGACAAGATTTTCGGGGTTTTCCAGCGCCTGCATCGCGCCGAGGACTTCGATGGCACAGGCGTGGGTCTTGCCTCGGTGCAGCGCATCGTGCACCGCCACGGCGGGCGCATCTGGGTGGAAGCGGAAGTGAACGAAGGCGCGACGTTCTACTTCACGCTTGGCGAAAGGGCAAACACATGAGTGGTCAGGATATCGTCGAAATCCTTCTGGTCGAAGACAATCCCGATGACGTCGAGTTGACGCTCCACGCGCTGCGCAAGCACAACCTGGCGAACCGCATCGAGGTGGTCCGCGATGGAGCCGAGGCGTTGGAGTTTCTCTTCGCGACCGGCGCATACGCCGGCAGGAACGTCGAAAACGGCCCCAGGGTTATCCTCCTGGACCTGAAGCTCCCCAAGGTGGACGGGCTGGAGGTGTTGCGGCGCGTCAAGGCCGACCCACGGACGCGGCGTATCCCGGTGGTGATGCTCACGTCGTCCCGCGAGGAGCGTGATATCGTGGAGAGCTACAGCCTGGGCGTCAACAGCTACATCACGAAGCCAGTTGATTTCGATCAATTCACCGAGGCTGTGCGCCAGGTTGGGCTTTACTGGCTGTTGCTGAACCAGCCGCCGACGTTGTAGCCAGTCGTTATGGTGCAGTTCTGCCCAGGAGGGCGTTATGTCTGGTCGCTTTTGCGCGCGTTGATTCTCGAAGACCGTCCGGACGACGCTGAGCTGATCGTGTATGAGCTGCAACGCGCGGGCTTCGAGCTGGAATGGCAAGTGGTGGACAACGAGGCAGACTACCTCGCGCATTTGGACGCAAAACTCGATGTGATTGTTGCCGACTATGCACTGCCGCAGTTCGACGGCGTTTCCGCCCTGAAGCTGTTGCAGGAGCGCGGACTGGATATCCCCCACATCCTGGTCAGTGGCACCATCGGCGAAGAACTGGCCGTCGAGTGCATCAAGATCGGCGCTACCGATTATGTGCTTAAGGATCGCCTGAACCGTTTGCCGCCGGCCGTGAGCCGCGCCCTGGCAGAAAAGCGCCTGCGCGCGGAAAGCCGCAGGGTCGAGGGAGGCCTTGCGGGCGTCTGAGGCCCGCTACCGCGCTCTGTTTGACAACGCCAATGACGCCATCTACGTGCTCGATATGGACGGGCGGATCCTGGACGCCAACCGTGTCGCCTGCGAGCGCCTGGGCTACAGCCGGGACGCGCTGTTACAGATGCGCATCACGCAACTCAACACCCTTGAGTTTGCAGCCTCCTTGTCGGCGCGCATGGACACCTTGCGCGCACAGGGCTACCTGCTCTTCGAGACGCTGCACATCCGCCAGGATGGGAGCATGTTCCCGATCGAGGCGAACGTCCGGTTGATCGACTATGGGGAAGCCGGCGGCGCTGAGCATCGCGCGTGACATCACCGAGCGCAAGGAGGCGGAGGCAAAGCTCCGCGAAAGCGAAGCCCGATACCGCGAGCTGATCAACAACATGAGGGGCGGTGTCGCGGTTTATCAGGCCTCTGATGAGGGCGCAGACTTCATCATCCGCGATATGAACCGGGCAGGGCTACGCATCACCGACACGCAAAAAGAGGCGGTCATCGGCAAGAGCGTGAAGCAGGCATTTCCACAAGTCGAGGCGTTTGGTCTCTTCAAGGTGCTTCAGGAGGTGTGGCGCACCGGCCAGCCCCAACGCCACCCGGTCTCTTTCTACAAGGATGAGCGCCTTGCACTCTGGGCCGACAACTACGTTTACAAACTCCCGTCCGGAGAAGTGGTCGCCATCTTCAACGATGTCACGGAGCGCAAGTGGGCGGAGGACGCGCTGCGTGAGAGCGAGGAGAGGCACCGGCTGTTATTTGACAATGCCGGCCTCGGAATTGGCTATTACACCCCCAGGGCCAGGCCATAGCCTTCAACAAGGTGGCCGCCGCGTACATGAGGGGCGAGCCGGGGGATTTTGCCGGCAAGTCGTTAGTCGACCTCCATGGAGAAGAAGCGGCGGCGGTTTATATGGGGCGGATCGAGGCCGCGGTCGGCTCGGAAGCGAGCCAGGTGTATGAGGATTTGGTGCCTTTGCCGTCCGGTGACAAATGGTTCCGCTCGACCTATTCGCGCATCATGGACGCCTGCGGCAGCGTGGTGGGCGTGCAGATCATCTCCGATGACATCACCGCACGCCGGCAGGCGGAGGAGGCGCTGCGCGCCAGCGAGCACCGGTACCAGGTGATCTCGGAATTGATCTCGGACTACGCCTTCTCCTACCGCGTTGCGCCGGATGGGACACGGACCCTTGACTGGAGCACTGCCGACGCCTTTACCCGCGTCACCGGCTTCACAATGGTGAAGAGATTCACGCGCGCGGCACGCTCGCGCTCTACCACCGGGACGACACGCCCGCCGTCAGCAGGGATTTGGAGCGGGTGCGCGCGGGGGAGGCCGTCACCGGCGAATACCGGATCATCACCAAGAGCGGCGAGATGCGCTGGCTGCGCATATACCGCCGCCCGGTCTGGGATGTGCAGGAGAACCGGGTGGTGGCCTACTACGGCGTGGCGCAGGACATCACCGAGCGGAAGCAGGCCGAAGAAGCGCTGCGCGCCTCGGAGCGCTTCGCCCGTTCCACACTGGACGGGCTTTCGGCCCACATCGCCATCGTTGACGAAACCGGCGCGATTCTGGCAGTCAACAAGGCGTGGCGTGACTTCGCCGACGCCAACCCGCCGGTCGCCATGAACGTCTGCGAAGGCGCGGACTATTTCCAGGTGTGCGATGGCGCGCGCGGCCCGTCCTCAGAAGGCGCGGCAGAATTCGTCGAGGGGATGCGCGCGGTGCTGGCCGGTAGGGTCGAGCTTTTCGAGATGGAGTATTCCTGCCATTCGCCCGACGAGCAGCGGTGGTTCGTCGGGCGCGTGACGCCCCTTTCCGGGTGACGGCCCGCGACGCGTGGTCGTGGCGCACGAGAGCGTCACACAGCGCAAGCAGGCGGAGGCGCGGACGCTGCACCTCAACGCAGTGCTGCGCGCCATCCGCGACGTGAACCAACTGATCGTCAGAGAACAGAACCGCGACCGCCTGCTGGTAGACGCCTGCAAGACGCTCGTTGGGACGCGCAGCTATCGCAACGCCTGGATCGCCCTGCTGGATGAGACCGGGAAGCCGGTGCGGGTGGCCCAGGCCGGGCTTGAGGGGTCGGTCTCAGACCTGATGGAAGGCGGCCAGTTACCGGCTTGCGTCCAGCGGGCGCTGGCGCAGCCCGGCGTCGTCGTCGCCGCCGAGCCGGAATCGCTGTGCGCGGACTGCCCTGTGAGGGGGAAAGACGTGGCCGGCGGGGGCATGTCGGTCCGCATGGAGCACGCCGGCCGGGTCTATGGCGTATTGACGGCCTACGTCAGCGCCGATTTCGCCGCCGTGGACGTGGAAGAAGAGGCGTCTTTGTTCGCCGAGGTCGCCGATGACATCGCCTTTGCCCTGCACGACATCGAGCTGGATGAGGAGCGCCACCGCGCGCTTGACGCGCTCGCCGAGGAGCGCAACCTGTTGCGCACGCTCATCGACAATATCCCGGATTTCATTTTCTTCAAAGACCTGGAGGGGCGCTTCACGCTCGTCAATGCCACCTCACTCCGCGACCGGGATATGACCTCGCCAGACGAGATATTGGGCAAGTCCGACTTCGACCTGGTCCCCGAAGAAGTGGCAGCCCAGTTTTCCGCTGACGATCAGGCAGTGATGCAGACCGGCACGCCGATCCTCAACCGCGAAGAAGCTTCCATCAACCCGCACACAGGGGAGCCGCGCTGGGTTTCCACGAGCAAAGTGCCGGTCCGCGACAGCATCGGACAGGTTGTGGGTTTGGTGGGCATCAGCCGCGACATCACGGAACAGAGAACCATGCAGGATGTGCTGCTTGAAACGAACCAGACGCTCCAGGCGATCATCGCAGGGTCGCCGCTGGCAATCGCCGTGCTCGACCTGGAGGGGCGCGTCAGGCTCTGGAACCCCGCCGCTGAAGGCATCTTCGGCTGGCGCGAGGAGGGCGTGCGCGGCGGTCCCTTGCCTTTCGTGCCCGAAGACCTCGCGGATGATTTCGCGGACCTGCTCGATATTGCACGCCAGGGCACGGCGTTGAAGCGGCCTGGAGATGCGCCTGCGCACGAAAGCGGGGGCGCTGGTCGATTGCAGCTTCGCCATTGCTGCGTTGTACGACGCCCAGGGCCACATCAACGGCCTCCTGAGCCTCTTCGAGAACATCACCGAACAGAAGCACGCGGAAGAGGCGCTCCGGGAGCGGGAGATTCTGCGCGTGGAGCTGGACAAGCAGCGCGAGTTGAACCAGCTCAAGACGCGGTTTATCTCGATGGTCTCGCACGAATACCGGAACCCCCTGGCGACCATCCTCGTCACCAGCAACGCGCTCAGGGATTACATGGAGAAGATGAGCAAGGAGCAGGTCACGGAACGCCTGGACCGCATCAAGGCGCAGGTCGAGCACATGACCGCCCTGATGGAAGAGGTGCTCGAAATCGGGAAGCTGGAGGCCGGCGCGGTGCAGTTCGCCCCCACGCCCACCGACCTCGACCGCCTCTGCCGCGACATCGTGGACGAGTTTCGCGGCGCCAACTCGGCGGGGCAGCGCCTGACGTACACCAGCGAGGGCGCGTTCGACGGGGCGAACATCGACGCCAGCCTGATGCGCCAGATCGTCACAAACCTGCTCTCGAATGCGCTCAAGTACACCCCCTTCGGGCAACCCCGTGCAGGTTTATCTACAGCGCGACGGCCATACCGCGATTCTGCGCGTCGCCGACCAGGGGATCGGCATACCCGAAGCGGACCAGAAGCGGCTCTTCATGCCGTTCCACCGCGCGGAGAACGTCGGCAGCGTCGGCGGCACGGGGCTGGGGCTTGCCATTGTCAGGCGCGCGGTCGATCTTCACGGCGGCGCGATCACGTGCGAGAGCGAGGTCGGCGTGGGCACGACCTTTACTGTCGTGTTGCCCTTTGTGTTGAAGGAGTAGATGGACCATGACCACGATCCTTGTGATTGAGGATGAAGCGCCTCTCCGGCAGGAGATCCTCGAAATCCTCCAATTTGAGGGGTTCGACGCCATCGGCGTTGAGAATGGTCGCCTCGGCGTCGAGGCGGTGCGCGCGCAGCCGCCGGACCTGATAATCTCCGACATCATGATGCCGCAGCTCGACGGCTATGGCGTGCTGTTGGAGTTGCGCAGCGATCCCGCCACGAGCACGATCCCTTTCATCTTCCTGACGGCCAAAGCGTCGCGCCCCGATCTGCGGAAAGGGATGGACCTCGGCGCGGACGATTACCTGACGAAACCCTTTGGGAGCGATGAACTGCTCGCGGCGGTGCGCGCGCGGCTGGAAAAGCACGCCGCCGTTGCCCGCAAACACGAGCATGAGTTGGAGGCGCTCCGCCAGGTCATCGTACACACCGTGCCCCACGAGATCCGCACGCCGCTCACAGGCATCATCGGGTATGCGCAGATGCTGGCCGAGGACCTTGACCTGTACGAGTCGGAGATGATCGGGCGCATGGCGCATGGCATCCTCAAGGCGGGGATGCGCCTGTGGCGTCTTGTGGAGAATTACCTGCTGTATGCGCAGATCGAGATGGTTGCAGGGGACGCCGAAAGGCGTAAAGTCCTCCGGAGGTTGTCGATGACGGCCCCTGGAGCCGCCGTTGAGGAGGCTGCCAGGGTGCAGGCTGCGGATGTGGATCGCGCGGGCGACCTGGCGCTGACGGTCGAGGGCGGCGATGCCCCGGTGTCGATCAACGATGACGATCTGAGAAAAATCGTTACCGAATTGGTGAACAACGCCTGCAAGTTCTCAGCGGCGGGGACCCCGGTCCGGGTCAGGACGATGGACTCCGATAGCGGCTTCGTCGTCGAGGTGGCCGACAGTGGACGCGGCATGACGCCGGAGCAGGTGGATGGGATTGGCGCGTATGTGCAGTTCGAGCGCAAGCTGCACGAACAGCAGGGGGTGGGGCTGGGGCTGGTCATCGCCAAGCGCCTCACGGAACTGCACGGCGGCCAGTTGGCGATTGAGAGCGCCCCCGGCCAGGGGACAACGGTCGGGTAATGATCCCGTATGTCCGTATTGCCTCATTGAAGAATCTAACCGAAGAGGTATCGTTGCCGCATCGGAGCACCTAACCGACTAGATTTTAACACGCCAAAGCATGCGCAGGTTCGCCTCGATGCGGCGGCGCAGCGCAAGGGGGTTGAGCAGCAAGAACCGGGCGCGCAGCGCTGTCTTGATTTCCTCAGCGACCTCAGGCGCCGCCAAGACGCGCTGGCACGGGGTCTGAGCGCGCTCATAGTGTTTGTGCACCTTGCTGCCTTCACGGGTTTTGTCGCGCAGCTTGAGGGTGGGCTGAAAGAAGTTGAGGTGCAAGGACAAGTCGATGTAGATGGCGTCGATGAGAGCTTGCGCTTCAGGGCTTTCATAGCGGGCATAGCCGATGGTGCGGCGCACGACGGACCAGTTCTTCTGCTCCACATGCGCCTGGTCATTGCGTCGGTAAGGGCGTGAGCGCGTGAAGGTGATGTGCTCGGCCAGGCAGTAGCGATACAACTGGTCATTGATGAACTCGGAACCATTGTCCGAGTCCAGTCCCAGCAGCGAGAAGGGGAGCTGCTGGCGCATGGCTTTGAGCGCGGCAAAGGTGGCCGCCTGCCCCTTGTTGGGCAGCACCGCCAGTTCGCACCAATGCGTGTGCACGTCCACCAGGCACAAGGTGTGGAGATGCTGCCCGGCGGTGGTGTCACCACAGTGCGCGACCAGATCGACCTCCACAAAGCCAGGTCGGTGCTCGTCCCAATCCGCAAACGTGCGCACCGGGATCGCCTGCTTCAGCAGTGTCCCCGGCTTGGTGGTGCTGCGCCCACGCGCGCCGCGTTCGGCCTTCGCCCGCCGCAGCGCCCGGTCCATCGTCGCCGCGCTCATCTGGCACAGCAAGGTCTTGATGCGCGCCTCCAACACGATTTCCCATGCCGTTCCAGCGCTGCCACCAGTTCCCCGATGAAGGGCTGTAACCGCTTCCCGCACACGCACCCGCTGGCTTCCCACACTTGCACGAGCGCCGCCACCACGTCGGGCGTGTACTTCAGCCGCCCGCGCCGCTGCGCTTTCGCGGGTGCACCATGCTTGAGCCGGTGAATGGCGTACTTCCGGTGATACCCTGTGTTGGCGACGAACTCGTCCAGGATGCGCCCCTTTTCGGCTTTGCTGGCTTTCAGGTAGCGCGCGCGTGTCGCTCCCAGCAGCTCGCGTTTCCCTTCTGGTGTCATTGAGAACCCCCATTTCGTTCCATATGGGTTAGATTCTCAATGAGGCAACCTATCCTCCCAAAGTTAGATTCTCAGTGAGGCAACTCGATGTCTAGCAGCCACGGCGGCCCTGTGGTATAATGCGCCCGTTGCCACCCTAGCTCAATCGGCAGAGCAGGCGCTTCGTAAGCGTCAGGTTGAGGGTTCAATTCCCTCGGGTGGCTTCTTCTGACCCCGGTAGCGGCGGCGCTGCCGGGGTCGTTCTCACCTCGATCTGCGGGATTTGCGCGCGCCGGCCAAGTGCGCAATACTTCTCCCGGATGGAGCGCGCGCCGGAGGAACCCCACGTGGAGCGCAAAGCGTCAGCCTGGCAGCACCCGGTTACGATTGGCGTCGCCGGCGGCACTGCCGCCGGTAAGTCTACCGTTGCAAAGGCCATCATCGAGCGCGCCGGCGCGGACCGCATCGCCATCATCCCGCACGATGCGTACTACCGCGACCTGCGCCAGCTCCCCCGCGCGCAGCGCGAGATCATCAACTTCGACCACCCGAACTCGCTCGAAACCTCGCTGATGATCCACCACTTGGAGCAGCTCAAGCAGGGCAAGGCGGTCGATATCCCCGTCTATGACTTCACCGTGCACGCGCGCACCGAACAGACCCGCCGCGTCGAGCCGCAGCCGGTTATCCTGGTCGAGGGCATCCTGATCTTCGCCGAGCCGCAACTGCGCGACATGCTCGACGTAAAGATATTCGTGGACGCCGACCCGGACATTCGCTTTATCCGCCGCCTCAAGCGCGATGTTGCGGAGCGAGGCCGCAGCGTCGAGTCGGTCATCGAGCAGTACATGATGACCGTCCGACCGATGCACATGAAGTTCGTGGAGCCGAGCAAGCGCTACGCCGATGTCATCATCCCGGAGGGCGGCTACAACCTCATCGCCATCGACATGATCGCCACGCGCATCCGGGCGCTCCTCGACGAGGCATCGTCATGACCCGCGAGGAGCTGCACGAGGCGGTGCAGCCTGACCCTCATGCAGCACTCCCCGCCGAAAAGAAGAAGCGCTCGCTGCGGGTGGCCGCCGCCGCGATTGCGCTGTCGGTGCTGATTACCGTCGCGGTGCTCGCCTTCGCGCCGCAGATCGAGCGCTTTGCCGAGCTGGGCTATCTGGGCGCATTCCTGATTATGCTCATCGGCAGCGCGACGATAATCCTGCCCGCGCCGGCGTTCGTGTTCGTGTTCGCGATGGGGAGCGTGCTCAACCCGCTGCTGTTGGGCATCGCGGGCGGCGTCGGGGCGGCGCTCGGCGAGATGACGGGCTATGTCGCCGGCTACGGCGGGTCCGCGCCGCTGCAGGATAGCGCCATCTACCGGCGCTTTGACCGCTGGATGGACCGCTTCGGCCCGTTCGCGATCTTCTTCCTCGCCCTCATCCCCAACCCGCTTTTCGACGTGGCCGGCGTGCTCGCGGGCGCGTCGCACATGCCGGTGTGGCAGTTCCTGCTGGCGTGCGCCGCCGGCAAGACGATCCGGTGCATTCTGCTGGCGCTCGGCGGCTATTACGGCCTCACCTGGATGAAAGAAGTGTTCGCGTAGCGGCCCTATCGCCTCAGGACGCGCATCAAAGACAGAACCCAATGCAGGTAAAAACGCAGCGGTACGCGGTCTACGTCGTCGGGCTGGCGGCGTGGATTCTGCTGCTTGGCGCGGTCTGGTCGCAGGCGGTGGCGGCCTCCCTGCCAGGCGAGTACGCCGACGGCCTCGCGGTGCGCAACAGCCTGCTCGCCAGCCAGATCAGGGACGTGGCGGGGGAGTGGTACGCGAACGGCGAGTGGGGCCGGTTCCCCTGTTCCCCGGGCTGGTGCGCCTCCTCTACCTGGGCGGCCTCGACCTCAGCCTCGCCATGTGGATCGTCCACAGCGCGGGCGTGGCGCTGGGGCTGCTGGCGCTCTACGCCTACTGGGCGGACCAGGCCGGCCCGGAGTTTGGGTGGCGGGCGGCGGCCTGGATGACCGCGCCAGCGCCGCTTGGCGCCGGTGTGGTGTGGCTGATGTTCTTCGAAGAGCCGCTCCACATCGCGGCGCTGTGCGGCAGCCTGTTCCTGTACAACCGGCGGCGCTTTGGGCTAGTCGCGCTTGCGCTCGCGGCGGCGGTCGCCAGCAAGCCGTTCGGCGTGCTCATGCTGGCCCTCCTCGTGATCGACATGGCGCTCAAGCGGGCGCGCTGGCGCGATGTGGCCGCGCTCGCGCTCCTGCCGGCGGCGGTATGGCTTGGCTGGCAGTTGTGGGTCTACGCCCAGACGCGCGCCTTCCTGCTGCCGTACACGATCCAGAGCGCGACGTGGGCCAGGTATGCGGGGTTCCAAATCCTGCTCGAAAACCTGGGCAAAGGCCTCCGGCTTGAGCCGTTCATCCTCGTCTACTCCAACGTGGTCTTCACGCAGACGATCCCGTTCGCGACCGTGGGGCTGGCCTACCTGTTCGCGCTGGCGCGCCGCCGCGTCGTGGCGTGGTATTGGTGGCCGTTCACGGCGGTTTCGGTCTGGCTCACGCTGTACTACACGCCGCGTGAGGCGGCCCGGATCGTCATCCCGACGCTGTTCCCGCTGATTCCCCTCTTTCTTCTGGGGCGTGACCCCGCCGGCCCCGTGAAACGCCTGGAGCGCGCCGTCTGGCTTGCGATGTGGGCCGGGCAGCTTGCGCTGGCGAGCGCCGGCGTGAATTACCAGCTCAACGGGACGCGCGTGGGCTTCTGGCCGTAGGTTGCGGCGCGCCGCGCGGGCGTGGGCCGCACCCCCTTGACAGGCATTAAGTCTCGTCCTATGCTAAAAGTGAAGTTCGCACATGGTCGTGGCAGAGGAGGTTTGCGGTGAAAACCATAACCTGCGTCTGCGGCGAGTCCGTAGAAGTCACTGAGCACGCTGTGTCTGCCGTGTGCCCCGCGTGCAAGACCCTCATCCGCATCAGTGACGGCACCGTCAAGTACAGCACACCCACCCCACCTAAGGATAGCGCCGCGGTTTCAGACGCTCGCAAGACCGAGACGCCCAACTAAGCCGTAACGTCGCATCCCTGATAGCGCCGCCGGATGCGCCGGCGGCGCTGCTTTCGGGTCACACGGCCTGGCCCGCCTCCACCCGAAACAGGTGGAAGCCATACCCTGACAGGTCCACGTAGAGGCCGCGCAGCGCCAGCTCGTCGCCGTCGCGCTCGTACACGTCGTCGCTCAGCACGTCGCGGAACGTCCAGCGCCGCCCGCCCAGTTCCAGCCGGGGCAGGTGCACCATCCCCTGCGACTGGGTGGGCATCAGGTTGACGACCACCAGCCGGTATGCGTCACCGTGCTTCCAGCTATGTGCGGTGAGGTTGGCGTAGGTCGTGTTCGCTTTCCAGCACGAGAACACGTCCAGCAGCCGCCACGCGCCCTCCTTGTAGATCGGCTGCCGCACTTCGGCGAGCAGCCTGCGGTAGAACGCGCGCACCGCTTCGGCGCGGCGGCTCGACCATGCGGCGACCGAGCTGCACGGGCGTCTTCACCGTCCGGCCCTCAAGCTGCCCGTCGTGGAGCAGGCGCGCGCCGGGGACGGTGAACGACAGCACGGCGGCGGCCATCGACCGCTGGACGCCGAAGGGCTGCGGCGGCGCGCGGCTCGTCGTGGTTTTCGATGAAACGCAGCAGCCGCTCCTGGTAGGCCATCTCCGCATGCAGGTGGTCCCGCGCCGGGCGTGCGTCGGCGGCGCGCAGGCGGTCGTAGAGGCGCTTGTCGTAGGTGTAATCGAACCCTGCTGCTGCAAGGCCCACTCCAGGTCCCAGTAGACCTCGGCAATGAACAGCAGGTCGGGGTGTTCCGCCCTGACCTGCGGGATGATGCTCGACCAGAATTCGGGCTGGTCGCCGGCGAGGCCGCGCTCGCGCCAGGTGCGGCTGAAGATGTCGTTGGTCGTCAGCATTGCCATGTCACAGCGCACGCCGTCGCACTGCCGGCCGATGGCGCGCAGTGTCTCGACCACCACGTTGCGGGTTGCCGCGCTCGCGGCGTTGAGCTGCGCGGTGTCGGTCCAGGGCGGGAAGAAAGGGTCGCGCCCGTGGGCGTAGATCAGGCGGCGGCCCTCCGCCTCCACGACGAAGAACGCATCCGGCGCGTTGCTCAGGTCCGTCTCGATCCCCTGGATCAGGTACTCCGGGTGCGTGACCGTCCACGGGTGATCGACCGCGACGTGGTTGGGCACGAAGTCAAGGACCAGCCTCATGCCCCGCTGCGCCAGCGCTTCGCGGAGGGTCGCCAGCCCCTCCGCCCCGCCGAAGCGCACATCGACCACGTAGCGGTGTACGGCATACGGTGAGCCGGCGACGTCCTCCGGCTTGAGGTCGGGCAGGGCGCGGCGGAAATCATCCTGAAGGCCAGGGTGCGCCTGGGCGATCTGCACGCTCTTCGCGCTGCGCTCCCAGACGCCCATCAGCCAGACGGCGTCGAAGCCCCACTCGGCGAGGGCGTCCAGCTCGGCAGGCGGGATGCTGCCCAGGGTGACAGGCTGGCCGTATCGCACGCTCAATTCGTGTAGCCATACAACGACGCCGATTTCGTAGATGATGGGGAATTGCGGCCAGGTGCTCATGGCGTTCCTTGTCTTGTTGAAACAGGCCGAACCGGACGGATACCCGCAGGCCGGTGGTGTGTGCAAAAGCGCCTGCCCGGTATGCGGCAAGCGCCCGGCCCACAGGAGGGCGCGCTGCCTGAGCAAGGCGCAGGGCGCTAGAGGTCCTGCGCCTCCGAGGCGTGCGCGTCGAGAACCACAGGTATTTGCTGCTCGTCGATGAGGCGGAGCACGACCGGATTCCCCAGCACAGGCACCCGGAGGCGCTCGTCACCGCGACGCAGCGAGAACGTGTAGACATCCACGCGTCGCCCCCCGCTGTACCAGTACGGGGTGGCTTCGACGGGTTCTGCTACCTGCCAGCCATCGCTGAGCATTCGCAAGAGCACGGTTGTGGGCGCATAGGCTTCGGTGGGGGACCAGTGACGCGCGCCTTCCTCAGAGGTGCCGGCGCGCCATGCCATCGACACACCCCTTTCTCCAGGTGGGAGCCACGCAGTCGCAGTTATGTTACGTTCATCTTATCATGGAAGTCTCGGAAATTCACAAACCTTGCGGGGTATCTGCGCGTTATGTTTTATCTCACCCCCCGCCGCACGATGAGCGCGCCACCGCCGGCGGGGGCCTGTACCTGGGCGCGGGCGCGGGGTACAATGTCGTCACGGCACGGTGGGCGGGGGATCAAATGCGGCGTGTCCTGATAGCGGGAATTGCGATTGGCGTGGCGCTGGCGGCGCTGCTGGCGCTCGACCTCGCGCAGCAGGGCGCGGTCTGGGGCGCGCTGTGGAACCTCACCGGCGAGGAAGCGCCGCTGGCGCAGGTGCGCGGCCTCGTCGAGTACCTGGGCAACTTCACGCGCCAACAGCCCCAGCTTGACACGTCAACCAGGCCCGCACATGCCGATGTGAACCCCTACGGCGTCAACACCTTCCTGCAGCAGGAGGTCGAGCCGGCGAAGCGTGAGCGCCAGGTGCAGATGATCGCCGAGGCGGGCTTCCACTGGCTGCGGCAGGAGTTCCCCTGGGAGGACATCGAGATTCACGGGCGCGGCGACTTCGTGGACCGGCGCAACGACCTGGACGGCGACGGCCAGCCCGACCCGGTGAACGCCTGGGCCAAGTATGACGACATCGTCGATCTGGCGGCGCAGTACGGGCTGGAGATTCTCGCCCGGTTGAGCAACCCGCCGTCGTGGAGCCGCGCCGCGGGCGATGCGGGCGGGCCATTCGCACCGCCGGATGACTTCGCCGACTTCGCGCGCTACGCCGCCGCCGTCGCCGCGCGCTACCAGGGCCGGCTGCGCTACTTCCAGGTGTGGAACGAGCCGAACATCTACCCGGAGTGGGGCGAGCAGGCCGTCGATCCCGAAGCCTATACCGAACTGCTGTGCGCTGCCTACGCCGCGCTCAAGGCGGTTGACCCGGAGATCGTCGTTGTGAGCGGGGCGCTCGCCCCGACGGTGGCGCTGGACCGGCGCGACCTCAACGACTTCATCTTCCTTCAGCGCATGTACGACGCCGGCGCGGGCGCGTGCTTCGACGTGCTCTCGATGCAGGGCTACGGCCTCAACAGTGGCCCCACCGACCAACGTATGCGGCCCACGACGGTCAACTACGGGCGCAGCCAGTACGTCCGCGAGATCATGGTGAACAATGGCGACGCGGATAAGGCGATCTGGCTGAGCGAGATGAACTGGAACGCCGCGCCGGAGGGCATGCCCGACCCCTATGGGCGTGTCACGCTGGAGCAGCAGGCGCGATGGGCGCCGCTGGCGTATGCGCGCGCCCGCGAGGCGTGGCCGTGGGTCGGGGTGATCAGCTTCTGGTTCTTCAAGCCGGCGTCGGACGCGGACCGGGAGCAGCCCTACTACTACTTCCGCATGGTCGAGCCGGACTTCACGCCGCTGCCGGTGTACGACGCCATGCGCGCCTACATCACCGATCACCCCTACTAGAGAAGCGACGGCTTGAGTGCCAGGAGATAGACCTTGTGGTGCGCACACCGCGATCTGCCTCACCTCCCTCAATCTTCCCTCTCCATTGTGATGGAGAGGGGGGAAGGCGCGCTGCCGGCGCGCCGGGGGTGAGGTAAAAGGCCGTGCTGCCCAGGGTCGCTGAACCGGTTCTGACTGGGAGACGAGCGTAACGTGACTGCGACCAGGCGACCGGACGGGTCTCACCGCGCCGCGTATGGCGCGCATGACGGAGGGCGGCGACGCGCGCTTGCCGTGATGGTCGCCGTGCTGCTGCTGGCGGCGTTCCTCCGCTTTCACGACCTTGACGCGCAGAGCTTCTGGAACGACGAGGGCAACAGCGCGCGCATCATCGAGCGCACGCCGGCGCTGATCGTCGAGGCCGCCGCCGGCGACATCCACCCGCCGCTCTACTACCTCCTGCTGGCGGGCTGGCGGCTGCCGGCCGGCTTCAGCGCGTTCGCGCTGCGGTCGTTCTCGGTGATGTGCGGCCTATTCACCGTCGCGCTGACCTTCGCACTCGGTCGCCGCCTGTTTGACCGCACGGTGGGTGTCCTCGGCGCTCTGGTCGTGGCGCTGCACGCCTTCCAGGTTTACTATAGCCAGGAGGCGCGCATGTACGCGCTCATGGCGGCGCTGGCGGCGGGGTCGATGTACGCCTGGGTCCGCTGGTGCGCCGCGTCCGCCGCGCCAGACGCCGGCGGGCTGAACCGGTGGGCGGCGGCGCTGGTCGTGCTCAACGCGGCCGGCCTGTACACCCAGTACGCCTACCCGGTTGTGATGCTGGCGCAGGCGGTCGCGTTCGCCGCGTGGTGGCTCTGGCGGAGCCGGCGGCGGCGCGTGATCGCCGTGTTTGCCGGCCTGCTGCTGGCGTCCGTCGCCCTGTACCTCCCCTGGCTTGTGGTCGAGGCGCGCCAGGCGTTGGGATGGCCCACGACCGGCGCGGACGAGTCGCTGCTTGAGGCTGTGCAGCGTATGGTCGCGCTGCTCGTCTACGGGATCGACCTTGAGACGTGGGGGCTGGGCCGGGCGATCTGGGCGGCGGGCATCCCGCTGATCGTGGCCGCGCTCCCGCTCGTGCTGCCGCGCGCGTTCGAGCCGCCGCGCGGGCGGGCGCTGCACGCGCCGGGTTGGCGGCTGGCGCTGCTCTGGGCGTGGGCCTTGCTGCCGGTTGCCGGGGGTGTTCGCGCTGGGGCTGTACCGGCCCGCGTTTCTCAAGACGCTGTTGATCGGGCACGCGCCGGTCGCGTTGCTCGTCGCGTGGGGGTTGGCGGCGCTCTTTCGGATGAGCCGCCCGACGGCGCTGGTCGCCCTCCTCTGCACGGCGGGGCTGGCGGCGCAGTTGGGCGTGGGGCTGAACCATCTCTACAATGACCCTGCGCAGGCGCGCGCCGACTACCGCGCCATTGCGGCGCACATCGCCGCTGTGCAGCGCCCCGGCGACGCCGTGCTGCTCAACGCGGCGAACCAGTGGGAGGTGTTCACCTACTACCACCGCGAGACGGGCGACAACGCGCCCGTCTATCCCATCCCGCGCGCGCGCCCCGTTGATACGGCAGCGACCCGCGCCGAACTGGACGCAATCCTTGCCGCGCACGACCGGCTGTTTGTGCTCTACTGGGGCGACGCCGAGAGCGACCCGGCGCGCGTGGTCGAGAGCTACCTGAGCGAGCGCGCGGCTGTGATCGAGACCACGTGGTACCAGGACGTGCGCCTCGTGACGTACATTGATTGGACGGGCGCAACCGACGCGGCGGACGCGCTGCCAGCGGTGCGGTTCCACGCGCCAGAGGGCGACATCCACCTGACCGGCCACACGGTGCGCGCGCTGGGCCTTCCGTCGCGCCCTGGCGACGCCCTTGCTGTGACGCTGCGCTGGGAGGCCGAGACGCGCCTGAGCGTGCGGTATAAGGTCTTTGTGCACCTTGTCGATCCCGACGGCGCGATTGTGGCGCAGCACGATTCTGAGCCGGCCGCCGACCTGCGCCCGACCGACACCTGGCAGCCCGGTGAGACGGTCACCGACAACCACGGCCTCCAAATCCCCTCCGGGGCCGCGCCGGGAGCGTACCGTGTGTACGTGGGGTTGTATCCGCTTGACGATCCCGCGACGCGCCTGCCGGTCACGGTTGGAGGGGAGGGCGCGGGCGACTACCTGGCGCTGGCGACCGTTGAGGTTGAGTAGCCCCGCTTACGCGCCTGCGCCCGCCGCGCGCGCCCGCTGGATGGCGATCACCGCCGCTGCGGTGCTCACGACGTTGTCGCCGAAGCTGCCGTTGTCCTGCTGGAACGCCAGCAGCGCGTGCAATGGGTCGCCCCATGCGTCCAGGTTTTTCGCCCGCCGCGACGAGCGCCTGGAGCGCGAGCGCGGTTGTGAGCGCGTCGGGTTCGCCCGTCTCGCTGGCGGGCCATGCGTCCTCTGCACGCTGCTGCGCGCGCAGGTAAGCGAGCGCGCCCGCGACTGGCGCGTCTGCGTTCACAGCGGTGAGCGCGAGAACCGCCCACGCCGTGTTGCGCACGTCCCCGAAGCCGCCGTTTTCGGCCTGCGCCCCGGCGAGCGCATCGACCAGGGCAGCGGGTGCGTCCGCGCCGCGCGCCATGGCGAGCAAAGGCAGCGCCGGCCAGTTCGCCGGGACGGGCAGCCCCGCGATGTCGAGTGCGCCGGGCGGCTCGCGGCCGGCCGCCGCAAACGCGAGCGCGACAAGCCCGGCCATCTCCACGCCCGACGCGCTGCCGCTCAGCGCCACGTCGTCCAGGTAGTCCACCGGTGTGCGTCCCGTCCGGCTGGGCACGTCCTCCAGCTCGACGCCCGCCGCCGCCAGCGCCATCACGGTCCATGCGGTGTCGCGGATATTGCCGAAGCCGCCGTCGTTGCGCTGCCGCCCGACGAGCCAACGCATGGCCGCCTGCGACGCCGCCGCGTCGCCCATCGCAGCGTCAGGTGGGGGGATGGGCGTGGCGGTGACGATCACCGTCTCGCGCGCCACGCGCGTCACCACGACGGTCACCGGCACGGTGACGGCCACCGTGACCCGGCGCGTGACCTCCGGTACCCTGGGTGTGACCACAACCGTCTGCGGGATGCGCTCGACCACCAGGGTCGGGGCACAGGCCGCCGCGAGCGCGCCGAGGATCACGACCGCGGCAAGGAGGCGCGTTGCCTGGCGGTGGTGGGCAGGGGGTGGGGATTGCGCGCACCAGGGAGCGCGGGCGCTCCGCTGCGGCGCGACGCGGACAGCGGGCGTCGGATCACGCCTCTCCCTCGACCGCGCCGCTCACAACCTGTGCCCCGGTGGGCAGGCCGCCCAGGGGTCTGGCTGCGCGCACGGCGTTGCGGATGGCGCGCTCGGTCGCTTCGGCGGCGTATGCACCCACGAGGTTGACGTCGCCGCGCACCTTCCCGGTGGCGAGCGCGAAGAGCGTGTCGCCGTCGAACATGGTGTGCGCGGGGCGGATGGCGCGCGCCAGCCCGTCCTGCGCCATCTGGGCCATCTTGTTTGCCTCTTCTTTGGTGAACCGGGCGTTCGTCGCCACCACGCCGATCACGGTGCTGCTGGCGAACCGCATGATCTGTTTGCCGACGAAGCTCTTGAGGGTGTCCATTATATTGGTGAACTGCTTGCCGCCCGGCGGACGCCGCGCGCCCGCGATGATCTGGCCGCCGTAGTCCACCACGTCGCCGAAGGCGTTGACCGCCACCAGCGCGCCCACCACCAGCCCGCCGCCGAGGTCGGCGCTGGCGGCGCCGATCCCGCTCTTGGTGGCGAAGCGCACGCCGAACAGCTTGCCCACGGTCGCGCCCATGCCCGCGCCCACGCAGCCCTGCGCGACGGGACCGCTGCCCGCCGCCGCGCACGCGCGGTAGCCCATCTCGGCGTCGGGGCGCACGTCGGCGCGCCCCACGTCAAGGTCGAAGAGGATCGCGCCGGGCACAATCGGCACCTTGCCCACGCGCACGTCGAAGCCGACGTTCTGCTCCTCAAGGAAACGCATCACGCCGGCGGCGGCGTCGAGGCCGTAGGCGCTCCCGCCAGCGAGCAGGACGGCGTGCGCCTCCTGCACCATGTGCATTGGGCGCAGCAGGTCGGTCTCGCGCGTGCCGGGCGCGCCGCCGCGCTGGTCCACGCCGGCAACGGCCCCCTCCCGGCACAGGACCACGGTGCAGCCCGTGAGCGCCGCCTCGTCGTGCGCGTGCCCGACTTCGATGCCGGGCACGTCGGTCAGTGCGTTATGCGTCGCCGCCATCGTCGGCCTCCTCCGGCGGTTCGGAGTCTCCGTCCTCCAGCCACGCATCCGCGTCGACATCCTCGCCCTCGCCGAAGAGCAGGTCCATCGCCTCTTCGTAGCGCTCGGTCGGCACGATCACCTCGATGCGGCCCAGCGGCCCCATCGCGAGGCCAATCGCCCGCCCGGCGCTCTCATAGGTCACGGTGGCAGGGATGCCCGCCGTCCGCAGGCGGCCCACCAGGATTTCGCCCTCGGTCAGCCCCATCACCTGCGCGACGACGGCCCAGTCTGCCGGCCTGTCGAGCGAGAAAGGTTTGTCGTCCATGCGCGGGATTATGCCACGCGCGGCGCGAAACCCCAACCCACGCGGCGCAATCAGTACGCGCCGCGCCCCACGAGCACAATGCCGATGGTGCGGAAGATGATCTGGATGTCGAGCATCAGCGAGTAGTTGCGGATGTAGAAGAGGTCTTCCTCGGTGTAGAGGTACATCGGGCGGTCCGCACGCCCGCTGATCTGCCACCACCCGGTCATGCCCTGCGGCACCTCGAAGCGCTTGTACTGCCACGGCTCGTACTTCTCGACCAGCCAGGGCATCTCCGGGCGCGGCCCGACCAGGCTCATCTCGCCACGCAGGACGTTGAAGAGCTGCGGCAGCTCGTCCAGGCTGGTGCGGCGGAGCCACCGCCCGACGCGCGTAACGCGCGGGTCGTCGGGGTGCTTGTAGATCAGGTGGCCTTCGTCGTCTTCGACGGCGACCGCCTCCGGCGGGATCGCGTCCGCGCCGCGATGCATCGTGCGGAACTTGTACATGACGAACGGCTTGCGGCCCTCGCCGATGCGCTCCTGGAAATAGAGGACCGGGCCGGGGCTGTCGAGCCGGATTGCCAGCGCGATGACGGCCATGAGCGGCAGCGCCGGCGCCATGAAGATCAGCGACATCACGATGTCGAAGGCGCGCTTGATGAGGCGTTGCAGGTCGGTGAGCGCCGGCTCGCGCAGCCCAATGAGGGGCATCCCGCTGAAGTCCTCGACCGTGGTGTGCAGGAAGGCCAGGTCGGAGTAATCGGGCACGACGCGGATATTGACCGGCAGCGCGTCGAGTGCGCGCACCAGGTCGATCAGGCGTCCCTGGGCGAGGAGCGGCAGCGCCAGCACCACCTCGTGGATGTTGTGCTCCGCGATCACGTCGGGCAGGTCGTCAATCGCGCCACGGATGGGCACATCGGGGGAGCGCCTCGCGCCCCGCCTTGCCGTTGGAGGGCGCGGGCGGCTCCTCCGGGTCGCAGACGAAGCCGACCAGGTACAGCCCGCTCCACGCATAGTTCATCACCATCTCGGCCACGCGGCGCGCCACCGCGCCGGTCCCCACCACCAGCACGTTGCGGCTGTCGTAGGTCCGCCCCCCTTGCAGCCGGAAGAACGCGCGCACCGCGACCCGGTGCCCCAGCGTGAGCGCGATCACCAGGACCGCGAAATAGACCGATTGCAGGCGGGAGTAATCGCGGTAGCTGAAATAGAGCGCGCCGGCAAAGACCAGCACCGCCAGCGCGTTGCCGGCGAGGAGCGCCTGGATTTCGTCGAGAAGGTGAGACACGCGGCGCGGGTTGTAGACGTTGAGCACGCTGAAGAGGCCGAGCCAGATCACCAGCGCCATCAGGTAGACGGGCGCGGGGGTCAGCCAGGCCTGGTCGGGGCCTCCCACGCCCACCATCACGGTGGCGCGCAGCGCCTCGGCGAGCCGCAGCGCCAGGACGACGAGCACGGCGTCCGAGCCGATCAAAAAGAGGGTGAAGCTCGCGCTAAACTTGCGTACCATCTTCCGTTTCCAGCGTCCACGTCCGCAGGCCAAGCTGCTGCAACACGATGTTATACACAAACCAGGGGTTGTTGATCAAGTAGCGCCGCCACAGCCGGCGCGGCTCGCGGCCCAGGCGATAGAGCCACTCCAGCCCGGCGCGCATCATCCAGCGCGGGGCCTGCCGCACCCGCCCGGTGTGGAAGTCGAACGCCGCGCCGACGCCGATCAGTACGGGGGTGTCCAGGTGTGGGCGGCGGGCGGCCATCCACCGTTCCTGGCGCGGCGCGCCCAGCCCAACCCAAAGGATGTCGGCGCGGGCCGCATTGAGCTGCGCAATCTCGGCGGCCTGCTCCGCCGGCGCCAACGTGCGGAAGGGCGGCCCGGCGGTCCCGGCCACCTGCAAGCCGGGGAAGCGGTCGGCCATGCGCACCGCCAGCGCCTCCGCGACGCCCGGCGCGCCGCCGTAGAAGAACGGGCGGTAGCCGCGCTCTGCGGAAAGCGCGCACAGCCCGAGCATCAGGTCTGGGCCGTAGACGCGCGCCACGTGGCTGTGCCCCGCCCGGCGCGAGAGCCACACCAGCGGCATCCCGTCCGGCGTGACCAGCCCGGCCCGGTTCACCTGCGCCCGCAGCGCGGGGTCGCGGACGCACTCCATGACGACGTGGACGTTGGTCACGCACACGTAGTGGCGCTCGCGCCGCTCGATCCAGCCGGCGATGGTCTCCAGCGCCAGCGGCAGGTTCAGGGCGCTGACGCCAACGCCCAGGATGTTCGTGCGGGGGATCTGCGCCATCGCTCGCAGCGGCGTGCTCAGGCGGCCCGACTCAGGCGGCCGGCGTCAGCAGGATGTCGCCGGCGGCGACCGGGTAAGTGTCGGTGCCGGGGATGGGTTGGATGTGGTTCAGCACGGCGAGTTCCCGGTGGCGGTTGGGGTTGCCAAAGAGGGCAAGCGACACATCGCGGAGGTTGGCCTGGCCGGGCTGGACGGTGTAGGTGCCGTAGTTGAAGTTCGGGTTGAACGACACCCACATCACACGCGCGCCCATCTCGCTGGAATAGATCACGTGCAACAGGTTGCCATACTGGCTCAGCGTCGGGCCGGCGAGAGTCCTGCCCGCGCCGGGGACGATCCTGGGCAGCCCCCAGTTCACGCCGTCGAAGGCGGACAGGTAGATGTAATTGTCCTCCCCCCGGACGCCGAGGTACAGCCTGTCTTGAAACGTGTTGAGCGCCGGCTGGCTCGGCGTGCGCACGCCCGGCGCGGAGCCAAGCTCCACCCACTGCCGGCCGTCGAAGCGCAGGATGGTGACTTCGTTGTTGTCGGGCCGCCGGGAGGCCATGTACAGGAAGTTCTTGAACACGGTCACGTTCGGGTTGAGCGTGGGCGGTGCGGTCAGGTTTCGGATCTGGGTCGCCATGGGACTCCCTCCCTATCCTCAGCGTGTCCGGTGGGCGCGGTTACGGGTACAGCCGCGTCAGCGTGCGCGGGTAGGGGACGGCCTCGCGGATGTGGCTCAGGCCGCAGACCCACGCCACCATGCGTTCCAGCCCCAGGCCGAAGCCGGCGTGCGGGACGCCGCCGAAGCGCCGCAGGTCCAGGTACCACGCATAGGCTTCGCGCGGCAGGCCGATCTCGGCCACGCGCTGTTCGAGCAGCTCAACGTCGAAGATGCGCTCGCTGCCCCCGGTGATCTCGCCGTAGCCCTCCGGCGCGAGCAGATCAACCGAGCGGCACACCTCCGGGCGGCCTTCGACGGGCGTCATGTAAAACGCCTTGGCGGCGCTGGGGTAGTGATACACGAACACCGGCTTGTCGAAACTCTCCGCGATGGCGGTTTCGTGCGGCGAGCCGAAGTCGGTCCCCCACGTCATTTCGAGGAGCGCCTTTTGCTCCGGGTCGTCGGTCTCTTCGCGCCGCTGCTTGAGCAGGTCCAGCGCGTCGTCATAGCTGATGCGCGGGAAGGGCGGGGTGACGTTCTGGAGCCGGGTCACGTCGCGCCCAATCATCTCCAGCTCTTCGCGGCGCTCCTGGAGCGTGGTCTGGATGATGTAGCTGATGAACGCCTCCTCCATCGCCATCAGGTCTTCGAGGGTGAAGAAGGCCATCTCCGGCTCGCACATCCAGAACTCCGACAGGTGGCGGCGCGTCTTCGACTTCTCGGCGCGGAACGTCGGGCCGAAGCAGTAGACCTTGCCAAAGGCGGCGATGTTGGCCTCGTTGTAGAGCTGCCCGGTCTGCGCGAGATACGCCTGCGCGCCGAAGTAGTCGATGCCGAAGAGGGTGGTCGTCTCCTCGCCGGCTGCCGGGGAGATGATGGGCGTGTCAACCAGCAGGTAGCCGTGCGCGTCGAGCCAGTCGCGGATGGTCTTGATGATCGTCGCGCGCACGCGCAGGATGGCCCACTGCCGGGAGGACCGCACCCACAGGTGGCGGTGGTCCATCAGGAACTCGATGCCGTGCTCTTTGGGCTGGATCGGGTACGGCTCGGCCAACTGGATGACGTGCAGGTCTTTGACGCCGATCTCGAACTTGCCGGGGATGCCCGGCGCGCGCTCGTCCGCGCGGGCAAGGCCGGTCACGGTCAGGGACGACTCCTGCGTGAGGTTCAGGGCGGCCTCGAAAATCTCCGGCGGCGCTTCTCTCTGGAAGAGCACACACTGCACGATGCCCGTGCCGTCGCGGATCTGCAGGAAGATCAACTTGCCCTTGTGCGTGCTGTTGTAGAGCCAACCGCGTATCGTAACAGTCTGCCCATCGTAGTTTGCGATGTCGGCGATCTGGATTACCGGTGTCAAGGTGGCCTCCCGTCGGGTGCGCGCTGTCGCTGTCGATTTTAACGCCGCCGTGCGCCCTGGGTCAAGGCGGAGGGAGGCGCGCCGCCCCTGGTACGCGAGGGCCGCATAGCCAATTTCGATGCAGCGGTTATAATGTTAGCGTCGTCTCCGGCGTGAGGAGGCTCAAAGGCAATTGATGACAGATTCTGGTGAACACGGAGCGCCGGCAGGGGAGCGCAAGCCACAGAAGTGGCCGCTGTGTTCTGATGCGGATGAATTTCTTTATGCTGAGTCTGAGTTCATTATCACCCGTCACTCGCTCCCGCACCGGGCGGTGTGGGGGATGGTCTACAATCCGGCGGAAGGCCGCTGGCTTATCAGGCAGACCGACAGTGTCACAGGGTTTTGGGACGTATCCTGCGGCGACCACGTGTTGATTGTTGACAGCCGGCCCGAAAGCTACGACGGCGCCTACGCGCGCGCGCTGCACGCGCTGTTGGGCCTGGAGACGGCATGGTTCTCCAGGGCGGAAGCGGAGACCGGCGGCATCATGCTGGCAGGCGAACGGATATTGACGATCGATATGGGCTACTCTAAGGAATACAACTGGACCTTTTCCTGGCAGCGGCGCTCGCTTCATCTTGAGCGCGAGCACGTACACATCTACCTCACCCTGTACGCTGGCGACGTGGCGGCGGTCTCCGCCGCCAGCCCTGGGGTTTTCGAGTGGGCGAACGCCGAGCGCATCTGGCGCGAGACCGAGACGAGCAACAGCACCACGGCGCTCGCCCATGCCTTTGCGCGGTGCCAGCGCTTTGTCAGCCAGGTTGATGTGCGGGTCGGCGATGCCCCGGACGACGCTTCGGAATAGGTCCGGTGCGGCTCAGGGGGGACGTTTGCGCCGAATTGCTGTTCGGGCGCAACATGCACTATCATTGTTCAGGACTTCTGACACCGCTGCATAACGTAATCACCGACAGACACCGCCTGCGCCGAAGGGTTTGCCTTTCGCACGAAGGAGCGCGCTATGTCTAACCGAGTGGTTGTGGTGGGGAGCGCCAACACGGACATGGTCGTCCGCTGTCCCCGCATCCCCGCGCCCGGCGAGACCGTAATCGGCGGCGAATTCATCTCGGTTCCCGGCGGCAAGGGCGCCAACCAGGCTGTCGCCGCGGCGCGCCTCGGCGCTGAGGTGACGTTGATCGCCCGCATCGGCACGGACATGTTCGGCGATCAGGCGATTGAGGGCTACCGGGCGGAGGGCATCAACGTCGATTCCATCGTGCGCGACGTCTCCGCGCCCTCCGGCGTGGCGCTCATCATCGTCGATGAGAAGAACGGCGAGAACAGCATCGCGGTCGCGCCCGGCGCGAACAGCCGCCTGACCCCGGAGAACATCGGCGCGGCGGAGGCGCTGATCGCCAAGGCTGACGTGATGCTGTTGCAGTTGGAAGTCCCGCTGGAGACCGTCGCCGCCGCAGTGCGCATCGCGCGGCGGCAGGACGTGCTCGTGATTCTCAATCCCGCGCCCGCGCCGACCCTGGACCTCCCCCAGGGGTTGCTGGAGAGCGTTGACGTGCTGACCCCCAACGAGTTCGAGGCGCGCCGCGTGACCGGCATGAACAGCAACGCCACGCACGAAGCGGTGGCGGCGGCGCTTCTGGAGCGGGGCGTCAAGACGGTGGTGATGACGCTGGGCGCGAACGGCGCGCTCGTCGCCAACGCGCAGGGCATGACGCACGTGCCGGCGTTCAAGGTCAACCCGGTGGACACCACCGCCGCCGGGGATGGGTTCAACGCCGGCCTTGCCGTCGCCCTCTCCTACGATGCGGATGACTTGCTCGGCGCGACGCGCTACGCGAACGCCGTCGGCGCGCTCACGACCACGCGCATGGGCGCGCAGCCGTCGCTGCCCACCGCCGCCTCCGTCGAAGCGCTCTTGACCAGCGAGTAAGGTCTGATTTGAGTCGCCACCTGGTTATCGTCCCGCACACGCACTGGCCCCGCGAGGGGTACGCGCCGTTTGAGGTCCTGCGGCGGCGGCTCGTGCGCGCCGTCGATGACCTGCTCGACGCGATGGAAGCGCCGGGAGGGCTGCCGGCGTTCCTGTTCGGCGGCCAGTCCGCGCCGGCGCTTGACTACCTGGCGGCGTCGCCGGGGAGCCAGCCGCGCGTGCGCGCCCTGGTCGAGTCGGGGCGACTGGCGGTGGGTCCCTGGCACGTGCTGCCCGATGAGTTCCTCGTCTCGCAGGAAAGCCTGATCCGCAACCTGGCGCGCGGCCTCGCGGACGCGGAGCGCCTCGGCGGGGCGATGCCCGTCGCCTACCTGGCCGACGCCTTCGGCCACACCGGACAGATGCCGCAAATCCTGCGCGGCTTCGGCCTGGATGTCGCCGTCGTATGGCGTGGAGCACCGTCGGCGATCACGCGCTCCGAATTCTGGTGGCAGGCCCCAGACGGCTCGCAGGTGATGGCGATTTACCTCCCGTTTGGCTACACGCTGGGCGCGCGCCTGCCGGTCGATACCGACGCCCTGGCGGCGCGGCTGCAGGAGATCGCGGCGCAGATGGCGCCCTGGGCATCGACGCCCAACGTGCTCGTGCTCAGCGGCGATGACCACGCGCCCGCGCCGCTTGAGATCGTGGCCGCGCTGGAGCGGTTGCGCCTGCGCAAGGCCGCCGCGCCCGCCTTCGTCGAGGGCGACGCCGTCCAGGACTACCCCGAACGCAGCTTCGACTGGGAGATCGGCCGGCTGACCGACTACGTGGCGCTGATGCGCGACGCGCTGCAGGGCGGTGAGTTGCCCGCGCACGTCGGCGAGATGCGCGAGTCGCGCCGCGCGCCGGTGCAGAGCGGCGTCGCTTCGGCGCGCGCGCCGCTCAAGCTGCTTGACTTCATCGCTACCCGCCAGATGGAAGCCCGCGTCGAGCCGCTGGCCGCGTGGTGCGCGCTCTACGGGCTGCCGGTTGACCGGCATCTGCATGGCCGCGTCTGGAACCTGCTGCTGCGCAACCAGTCGCACTACTCGATTGCGGGCTGCGTCGGCGACGAGGTGCAGTACGACCTCGAACAGCGCTACCTCCGTGCCCGGCAGCTCATGGACGTGCTTGTGGGCGAGTACCTGGAGGCGCTCGCCCGGCGGTGGCCGGTACCGGAGCCGCCGGCGCAGACCATCGCGCAGATCGCGGCGTTCAACGCCACCGGGCCGCGGGCGGCGGAGGTGTGCGAGGGGCTTTTCTACGCCGATACGCGCGTGCGCAGCGCCGAGCTGCGCGACCGGACGGGCGTCCAGGCGGACGCGCAGATTGAGTACCTGGGCGAAGAGGTGATCCGCACGCAGACGCTCACGCCCGACGCGCTGCTGGCGATGCTCGCGCCGACG
This sequence comes from Anaerolineae bacterium, assembly GCA_027494055.1. Classification (GTDB taxonomy): domain Bacteria; phylum Chloroflexota; class Anaerolineae; order Aggregatilineales; family JAFGMM01; genus JAOSJO01. The sequence continues at coordinate 939,606 of JAOSJO010000001.1, forward strand.
CAGTCGCTTGGGCCGGTGATGGGCTTCCACGTGCAGAAGGGCCACTTCCGCCGCCAGGAGGACGGCTCGGCGGTGTTCACGCTGGTGCTGGGGCCGCAGCCCAACCCGCACCTCGACCTGCTGCCGGCCGCCCGCGCCTTCCTCGACGCGCACCCGGAGGTGGTGAAGGTCGTCCTGCGCTACACGCGCGGCCATGCGCACCGGGTGACGTTCACGCAGCAGAGCGTCGCGCCCGGTAAGGTGAGCGCCTTCACGATGGTGCGCAGCCTGGCCGCCGCGCCCGCGAGCGAACTCACCGCCGACGACCGGATGCTCACCAACGCCTATTACCGCCTGACGTGGGACGGCGAAAGCCTGCGCCTCTTCGACCGGCGCTCCGGGCGGCGCTTCGGCCCGCTGAACGTGTTCGCCGACGAGGGCGACCGGGGCGACCTGTTCACCTTCTGCCCGCTGCCCGGCGACGCGCCGGTCCCGCGCCCGGACACCGCCAAGGCGGAGGTCATCGCCGAGGGTCCGGTCTACGCCGCGTGGCGCGTGCGCTACACCTACGAACTGCCGGTCGGCCTCACCGCCGACCGCTACAGCCGCCTGAGCGAGACCTTCCCGCTCGCCATCGAGACTATCGTGCGCCTCTACGCCGGCATCGACCGCATCGACTTCACGACGCGGCTGCGCAACCGCGCGCGCGATCACCGGCTGCGCGTGGGGATGTTCTCGCCCATCGCGACCGAGAACGTGTGGTGCGACGGTCAGTTCGAGTTGATCCGCCGGCCCATCGCGCTGCCGCCGCACGACCAAAGCTGGGCGGAGCTGCCGCAGCCCACGCACACGATCAACGGCTTCGCGGCGCTGAGCGACAACCAGAACACCCTGTTGTTGATGACGCGCGGCCTGCGCGAAGTCGAGGCCGCGCCCGCCGAGGAGGGCGTCGCGCTGTGGCTGACGCTCTTGCGCTGCGTGGGGCAGCTCTCGTGGCATGACCTGGAGACGCGCCCCGCCGGCGCGCAGGGGCCGAGCCTCCCCACACCGGAGGCGCAGCTTCTGGGCGTGCACGCCTTCGAGTACAGCCTGTCTGTGCTCCCGGAGCCAATCACGCGCGCCACGCTGTGGGATCGGCTCGCGGCCTACCAGGCGCCTTCCATCGTGACGCAGGTTTGGCCCGGCGGCGGCGATCTCCCGCCGAGCATGGCCGTCTCCGACCCCGACATCGAGTGGAGCGCGTTCAAGCCCGCCGACGCCGCCGACGCGGTGATCCTGCGCCTGGTGAACAAGCGCGTCTCGCCCAAGCCCGGCGTGCGCTTCTGGCCGGGGCCGGCGGTGCGCGCGGTGTACGAGGCCGACCTGCGCGAGCAGCCGGCGGAGGCCGCGCTGCCGATGACCGACGGCGCGGTCGTGCTCGACTTTGCGCCGTACCAGATCAGGACGCTGTATCTGGAGTTGTCCGGGTAGGGGCATGGCGCGCCGTGCCCCTACCCTTGTAGCTTCCCGAAAGCTCGCAGCTTTCGGGAAGCTGAATGATGGCGGTTCATGAACGTCAAAGCGCGCGTCCGCGCCTTGCTCCTCACCGATCACGGCACGCTCTTGCTCATGCAGCGGGTCCGGCCCGGCGTGCCCGTCTACTGGACCGCGCCGGGCGGCGGCGTCGAGCCGGAGGACGCGAGCCTGGAGGCGGCGCTGCGCCGCGAGGTGTTCGAGGAGTTGGGCGGGCAGATCGACGCGCCCCGGCTGGCCCTCACGTGGGACGACGTGGACGTGGATGGCACGGTTCACCGGCAGCACGCTTTCGTCTGTCGCCTTGTCGGTTACGACCTGAACGCGCGAACCGGCCCGGAGTTCAGCGACCGGGGCGGGGCAGTACCTCCCGTATGAGGCGGCCCTGGACCCGGCGGCGCTGCGCGCGCTGGACATCAAACCGGATGTGCTGAAGGCGTTTCTGATCGAGCACGCGAACGAGCTGAGTGCATTGCCGGAATTGAGGGACAACGCACGATGAGTATCGTGGGACGTGTAGGGGCCATCTGTCTTCTTTTGCTGGTTGCACGTATCCAGATTCCCGCTGTCGAAGCCCAAGAGAGCGAACCTGGCTACAAGCTAATCATCCTGACGGGTACGGGACTTGTACGGTTCAACACAACTGATGGGACAGATGAACCGATTCCAAGTGCCTTAGACTCGATGCCAAGTTGGGATGGTAAGCTGTCGCCGGCCAGGCGTTTCTTGATTTATTGGGATGGTAATCAAGAAGAACAAGTGCCAGAGAATGGTGTATGGCTCATTGAGTTGGAATACCCCGATTCTGCTTTTCACATCACATTACCCCCGCAGGCCCGGATATTGAACCAACGTTCGTATATGCTCAGTGGCCTCCTCGGAGAACGTTTTGCATTAGTTAAGGCTGGAATCCACGCAAAAGATAAATACCATAAGCAGCTCTTACCGGTTGTTACCTTTTCTTGGTTGGTAGATACCGAAGAGAAGACGGCTACGCCCTGGTATTGGGATTGCAACGAAATCGTCTACTCAGAAGAAACGCGCGCCTTTGCCCTCTATTGCCCCATTGCCGGGTTTGCGGAAGACGGAACGCAGAAGAGTGAGATACTTCTGACCTCTGATGGCCCAGTAGAGACTCAGTTTCGATCTTATGATACCTTGTTCAGATCCGACGACGATGACCTCGTTTTTATGTGGTGGGAGTTCTCGCCGCAGATGGAGCAGGTTGCGATAGGAGAATATAGCGGAGGAGGAACCGGCCAGAGTGTTTCCGTCTTCAATGCCAATGAAGCCGCTATGAAAGAGAATCTGCTGTCGCTAGATGTCAATTTCGTGGATCAGTTCGTCTGGTCTCCGTCAGAAAATACCTTGCGGTATCCAACACCTGTGCCTGGCCCGGAGATACTTGCGCACACGTGATTGATACAGAAAGTGGAAACGCAGTCTGGGAAAGCCACCGGCCCGATACAGAGCACATGGAAGTTGTATCTATTGCCTGGGCGACGGATGAAGGCGAGTTTTTATCTCTGGATACGTCTCTGACCCTTTTGATTGGTTCTTATGGCATGTGGGGCTAGATCAGGAAGACCCAATTGCCCGCTGGACATGGGGCGGCACACTCATAAGCGTCGAGTCCGATTAGCCTACACACGACACCAAAGGAGACAACATGGCCGGCAAAGGCGGGACCGTTTACGAAGGCGAAGCGCTGCGCGCGGTTGCGATGCCGATGGGCGGCATCGGCGCAGGGAGCGTGGCGCTCTGCGGCGACGGGGGCTTGCGCCAGTGGCAGCTCTGCAACACCGTGAACCACATGGCGCACGTGCCGCACAGCTTCTTCGCGGCGTGGGTGGCGCAACGCGGCCGGCCCGCAGCGGCGCGCGTGCTCATGAGCGACGCGCAGTACGACGAGTCGTTCTTCACGCCGTCGCAGTGCGTCAACGACCACGTGGTCCCGCCCGGCGCGCGGAAGCTGCTCGAACAACTGCCGGGCGTCGCGGCGATCCGCTTCACCGGCGCGTACCCCATCGCCGAGCTTGAGTACACCGACGACGCGCTGCCGGTCGCGCTAAGCCTGGAGGCGTTCGCGCCGTTCGCGCCGCTGAACCCGGAGGATTCCGGCCTCCCGGCGGTGGTCTTCAACTTCACCGCGCACAACCCCGACCCGAAGCAACCCGCCGAGGTGAGCCTGCTGGCGACGCTGCAGAACGCGGTCGGCTGGGACGGGCTGAGCGCAATCGATGGGGTGCGCAACCCCGGCTATGGCGGCAACAGCAACGCGGTCGCCTCGCTGCGCGACGTGAGCGCGATCCACATGACGAACCCGACGCTGCCGCCCAACCACCCGCTCGCCGGTGGTATGGCGCTGGCGCTGCTCCACAAAGAGCGCGCCGAGGGCGACGCGGCCTACGTCGTGCCGCAGTGGATCGACCCCGGCGCGCTCTGGGCGGACTTCGCGGGCGATGGCCGCCTCACCGAGACGCCGCCGGGGGTGGGCCGCCCCAGCGAGCCGGGCGCGACGTGGAACGGGGCGATTGCGCTCCGGTTCCACCTGGAGCCGGGTGAGCGCCGGACCGTGCCGTTCGTGCTGGCGTGGCACTTCCCCAATCGCTACGTGAACTGGGACCAGGCGCGGCTGATCGGCTTCACTGACCGCAAGAGCCTGTTCTGGCTCGGCAACGCCTACAACAACCGTTTCGGCAGCGCGCTCGCGGTGGTGGAGTACCTCCGCGACGAGGGCGAGCGCCTGGCCGCGCTCACGCGCGCGTTCCGCGAGGCGTTCTACGACAGCACGCTCCCAACGCCGCTGCTCGACGCCGCCGGCTCGCAGATCAGCACCATCCGCACGCCGACGTGCCTCTGGATCGAGAACGGCGAGTTCCACGGCTTCGAGGGCTGCTGCGGCGCGAGCACCGGCCAGCAGAGCACGGGCGGCTGCTGCCCGATGGACTGCACGCACGTGTGGAACTACGAAATGACGCTGAGCGCGCTGTTTCCCAGCCTGGAACGCACGATGCGTGAGGTGGATTTGCAGGTGCAGATGCACCCGACCGGCTACATCCCGCACCGGACGGTGCTGCCCACCTACCTGCCGCGCGCCTGGGAGCGCGGGATCGGTGGGCCGGACAAGCCCGCGCTGGACGGGATGCTCGGCGAGGTGCTCAAGACCTACCGCGAGGCGCTCCGGGGCGCGGGGGAGGACTGGCTTGACGCGATGTGGCCGAGCATCAAGCAACTGATGGCGCACATTATGACCGTTTACGATGTCAACGGCGACGGCGTGATCCGGGGCGAGCAGCCGAACACGTATGACATTAGCATCTACGGGCCGAACACGTTCATCGGCTCCCTGTACCTGGCCGCGCTCCGCGCCGCCGAGGAGATGGCGCAGTTGCAGGGCGAGGACGACCTGGCCGCGACTTACCGGGAGCGCTTCGGGGCCGGGCGCGAGAACCTGGACCAGGCGCTCTGGAACGGCGAGTACTGGGTGCAGGACGTGAACCTGGCGGTGCACACGGAGCAACAGTGGGGCACGGGCTGCCACGCCGACCAGTTGCTCGGCCAGTGGTGGGCGCACGTGCTGGGGCTGGGCTACGTCCTGCCGGAGGCGCACGTGAAACAGGCGGTGAAGTCGATCTTCTTCCACAACTGGCGCACCGACTTCACGGGCGTCGTGCAGACGCCGCGCGTCTTCGTCGATGACGCTGATGCGGGGTTGCTCAACTGCACGTGGCCGAAGGGCGGCAAGCCCGACGTCCCCACGCTGTACAGCGACGAGGTCTGGACCGGCATCGAGTACGAGGTCGCGGCGCTGCTGCTTTTCGAGGGCATGGTCGATGAGGCGCTGACGATGGTGCAGGGCGTGCGCGCCCGCCACAACGGGACGCAGCGCAGCCCGTGGAACGAGGTCGAGTGCGGCGACCACTACGTGCGCGCGATGAGCAGTTGGGCGCTGCTGGAGGCCGCCTCCGGCGTGCGCTACGACGCGACGCAGCAGGCGCTCACGGTCACGCCCCGGCTTGCCGCCGAGGACCTGCGCTGTTTCTTCGTGGCCGGCAGTGGGTGGGGCCGCCTGACCCACGAGCGCGACGCGGCCTGGGTCAACCTCAAGCTGGCGGTGCATGACGGCGCGGTGGCGCTGGCGTCGGCGCGGCTGGCGTGGCCCGACGACAAGAAGATGGCCGGCGCGGTGGTGCGCGCGAACGGGAGCGTACTCCGCGCGTCGTGGCGGCGCGCGCCGGGCCTGGCCGTCATCGAGCCGGGCAAGCCGGTGACCTTGAGCGCGGGCGACACCCTTGAGATTCGCCTGGGCGCGTGAGGCATTCGCGCGCCCGGCGGCGGAGGCCCGTGACCTGGGGGCCTCGCCCGCCTGACCTGGCGGGCCTCTGCGGGGTGGTTTACTGGTTACTTATAGACATCGCGGGCATTTTTCATATAATCGGTTTAGGACAAACTGTAAGATGACGCAGCCCGTGCCGGCTGCTTGCAGGTGAATCTGATGAAAAGGACCCTGGTAGACCTATCGCCCATTATCGCCGCCCTCGGCGACCCGGATGAGCCGCTGACGGCAGCCATGATCTACAACCTGTCGGAGGTATCCAGCGAGAACCTGGAACGGTTGGCGCTGGCGTGGCCCACGTATCCCGTCGAACGCCGCCGCCAGTTGGTGCGCCGGCTGGGCGAGACCAGCGAGATGAACTTCGAGGTGAACTTCGACGCGGTGAACAAGCTCGCGCTGGAGGACGCCGACGCAGAGGTGCGCGTCGCCGCCATCGAAGGGCTGTGGGAGAACGAATCGGTGACGCACATGCGCCACCTGACCGCGATGGCCGTCTCGGATAGCGCGACCGCGGTGCGCGCGGCGGCGGTCGGCGCGTTGGGGCGCTTCATCCTCCTGGGCGAGTACGGCAAGCTGCCTGAGCGTGACGCGCAGCTCGCGCAGGATACCGCTCTCGATGTTTTCAACAACGCCGATGAGGACCTCGACGTGCGCCGTCGGGCGCTTGAGGCGGTCTCAAACTGCGGTCGGGAGGGCGTGGCCGATCTGATCGAAGAGGCGTACATGGAACCGTCCATCAAGATGCGCGCGAGCGCGCTCTTCGCGATGGGCCGCTCGTGCGACCTGCGCTGGCGCACCATCGTCATGGACGAGCTGGAGAGCGAGGAGCCAGAAATCCTCTATGAGGCGGCCCGCGCCGCCGGCGAACTGGAACTGCGCGATGCGGTGCGCCACCTGGGGAACCTGCTGGTCCACGAGGACCGCGAGGTGCAGGAGATGGCGGTGTGGGCGCTGGGGAGATTGGCGGCAAGGATGCGCGCCGCCTGCTGGAAGACGCCGCCGAGACTGCGCCCGATGCGGCGTTCGCCGAGGCGGTTGACGATGCACTGAACATGGCCTACCTGATCGGCGGCGACCTGCCGTTCGACATGTTTCACTTCGACGACTTCGACGAAGACGATTTCGACGGCGACGACTTCGACGACGCCTTTGGCAACGGCTATCGCGGCGACCTGAACGACGACCTGGAGGATAACCCGGACTTGTAGCCGCGCGCCGGATCAGGAGGGCGCGCCGGCGCGCTGGCGCCTGACCGTGAGGAAGAGCGCCGGCCACAGGGCGAAGATCGCCAGCAGGGCGATCCAGGACAGCACACCAGACCGTGAGGGAGGAGGCGACAGCGCCTCCCTCTTCCGTTACGGAGCGCAGCCAGTCGCCTTCCAGCGTGCGGAGCGAGACGCCGAGCGCCTGCGCCACCCCGCCTTCACAGGTTGCGCCCTGCCCGTAGGCGTCCAGCAGGGCGCGCACGCCGGCCGGCCCGTAGCGGTTCTCGATGTAGCGCACGACCTCGTAGCTCTGCGCGTAGGCGAGGGCAAACGCGGTGCGGTCGAGCGGGAAGGCGGCGCACAGCGCCTCCAGCGTGTAGAGCGCGCCGCCGGCCATGTTGGCGTCGAAGAGCGCGCGCAGGTCGGGGTCTGGCTCCACCTCGAAGAAGAGCGCCAGCCCCTCGACGACCCACGCCGGCGCGTTGGCCCCCGTGTCCACGAGGCCGATGTACAGGTGCGCCAGCTCGTGCGGGATCTGCCTCTGCAGGTCGAGGAGTGGGAACGCGCGGCTGGGGCTGATGAGGATGACGTTGTGCCTGGGGTCGGCGTAGCCCTCGATGGCGTCGCGCCCGTGCAGCACCAGCGCCATGCGCATGTCGTCCACCGCATTGTAGATGTAGATGTCGATCACGGCGGGCATGGGCATCCCCAACTGCTGCGTGATGCGCGCCTGCGCCGCGACCGCCACCGCGAGCGCGTCTTCCATCTGCGCGGCGGGCCGGTCATAAGCGTAGACGTTGATGTTCCCCCGGCTCTGAAGCTCCCACTCAAACCGGTTGTCGTCGTACTGGATCGGCGTGGGGTCGGTCCGGTATTCCGCGCCTGACCGGTCGGCGACGCGCCAGAAGTAATAGCCGCGCGCGAAGGGCGTGACCGCCACCGCGTTGAGGTCTATGGTCGCGACGGCGCTGACCCGCCGGCCGGGTTCGAACGCGGCGGGAACGGTGACGCCGATGGGCGCGCCGTTTTCCTGGAAGATCAGCTCCACCCGGTCGATCACCGCCGGCGCGCTCGCCTCCAGGCTGAAGGCGATCCGCTGCCCGAAGTCGATGGCGTGCCGGGAGTCGAGCACGGTGAACGCACCCTGCGCGGCGGCGGGCGCGGCGCAGACCAGCGACAGGAGGGCGAGGACGATCAGCCGACGTTTCATAGCGGTACTGTTCACCTTTGGGTTCCCGCGACTGAAGTCGCGGGCTAATTCGTATTCTTGTGCGCCGCCTTCTGCGATTAGCCGACGACTTTAGTCGTCGGGTTACGAAAAACACACCGTAGCGTGCCGCCGCGCGGACAACATGAATAGACACGCATTGCACTAAGCATAACCGAAATCAGCGGGGGCGCTACCTGGGCGGTAAGTGTTTGGTTAGACTCCTGTCGTGACCCGGCGCGGGTGACATTGTTCAGTATCAGGGCGCGTCCCCTTCATGATACAATGTATTTTGTCGTGACACCTGAGGGACGCACCATGGCGAACACGTTCACGCCCGCCTACCGAAAGCTGCTCGAAACCGGCGAACTGGCCGCGCGGGTGTGCCGCGCGTATGCCCAGCTCAAAGACTGCAACCTTTGTGCCTGGCGCTGCGGCGTGGACCGCACCAAGAAGGTCGGCTTCTGCAAGACCGGCGCGCACGCGGTGGTCTCCAGCTACTTCGCGCACCTGGGCGAGGAGGACCCGCTGCGTGGCTGGGCCGGCTCCGGCACGATCTTCTTCGCCCACTGCAACCTGCGCTGCCAGTACTGCCAGAACTACGAGGTGAGCCAGGAGGGCGAGGGCCTTGAGGTGCAGCCGGAGGGCATCGCGGCGATGATGCTCGAACTCCAGGCGCGCGGCTGCCACAACATCAACTTCGTCTCGCCAAGCCACGTCGTGGCGCAGATTCTGGCCGGCGTGCTCATCGCCGCCAACGCCGGGCTGCGGATCCCCCTTGTGTACAACACCGGCGGCTACGACTCGCTGGAGGCGCTGGCGCTCCTCGACGGCGTGATCGACATCTACATGCCCGACATGAAGTACGCCGACGCGGCGACCGCGCAGAAGTACTCCAAAATCCCCGACTACCCCGCGCACAACGTCGCCGCCGTCAGGGAGATGCACCGCCAGGTGGGCGACCTGGCGCTCGACGCGAAGGGCATCGCGCAGCGCGGCCTGCTCGTGCGCCACCTGGTGCTGCCGCACGATGTCGCCGGCACCGCCGCGATCATGCGCTTCCTGGCGGAAGAAATCTCGCCGGACACCTACGTCAACGTGATGGGGCAGTACCGCCCGGCGTGGCGCGTCGCACAGCGGAACATCGCGCCGCTTGACCGGCCCGTGCGCAGTGACGAGGTGGCCGAGGCGGAGCGCATCGCGCGCGCGGCGGGGCTGCACCGGTTGGACGAGCGCAAGGCGCGGTTCGTGTTCATCAATTGGTAGGCAGCGCAAGCCCGCGCTGGCGCACCACCTCGTAGAACAACAGCGTCGCCGCCACCGCGACGTTGAGCGAGTCGGCCTGCCCGAACTGCGGGATGCGCACCCGCGCGTCCGCCGCGTCGAGCCATTTTGCGCTCAGGCCGTACTGCTCCGCGCCGAGGGCGATTGCCAGCGCGCCGCGCATGTCCACGTCGGTATAGAGCGCGTCGGCGTGTGGGGTCGCCGCGACGATGCGGATGCCCTGCGCGCGGCACCAGGCAATCGCCTCTTCCGTGCACGCCTCCCAGACCGGGAGCGCGAAGGCCGTGCCTACGCTCGCGCGGATCGCTTCCGGGCCGAAGGAGTCGGTGCAGGGGTCGCAGACGATGACGCCATCCACGCGCGCCGCATCCGCCGACCGGAAGATCGCGCCCAGGTTGCCCGGACTCTGGATCGCTTCGACAATGCCGTAGAACCCGTCCACGTGCGGCGCGCGCGCCGGCAGTGAGGCGCGCCGCTGCCGGGCGACAGCGATCAGGCCTTCGGGGCGGTCGCGAGACGCCATCCGCCGGAAGGGCGCTTCCGCCACCTCGATGGCGCGCACGCCCGCCGTCTGCGCCCGCCGGATGAGGGCGAACTCGTTCTCGCCGAGGAAGAGCGCCGGGCAGAAGTAGATCATCTCCACGGGGTAGCCGCTGTCGATGGCGCAGCGCAGGCCCCGGTACCCCTCGATGATCGTCTTCCCCAGGCGGTTGCGCTCCTGGGGGCGGCGCAGCTTGACCACGCTCTTGATCTGTGTGTTGTACAGGCTGGTAATCATGGTGTGCTCTCTCCAACCTGGTGACTCCTCCTGAAGTCAAAGCGGCGTCGCGCGGCGTGCGCTCCGCACCCTCACCCGAAGGTCGCGCGCTTGGCCGCGCTCAGCCGGGCGCGGTGGTCGGCCTGGACCACGTGGCGGCTGACCGTGCCGTGCTCCACGCGCCAGACCTCGGTCGCAAACCGGTCGATGAAATAGCGGTCGTGCACCACGGCCAGCACCGTGCCGTCGTATGCCGCCATCGCCTGCTCGAAGCGCTCGCGCGAGGGCACGTCGAGGTGGTTGATCGGCTCGTCGAGGATGAGCAGATTGCACCCCTGCGCAACCATCCGCGCCAGCATCAGGCGGGCGCGCTCGCCGTAGCTCAGGTCGCGCACCGGGATGAACACCTCGTCGCCGCTGAACAGGAAGTGGTGCAGGAACGACCGCGCGTCGGTCTCAGGCATGGGCGCGGCTTCCAGCACGGTAGAGAGCGCGTCGGCGTCCGGGTCGAGCGTCTCCTGCTCCTGCGCTGCGTACCCCGCGCGGACGCTCGCGCCCAGCCGGGCGCGCCCCGCCAGCGGCGCAAGCTCGCCGACGATGGTGCGCAGCAGGGTGGTCTTGCCGCTCCCGTTCGGGCCGAGCAGCGCGGCCCGCGCCCCGACGCGCAGCGCCAGGTTGATGTCACGGAGCAGGGGCGCGCCGGCGTCGTAGCCGACGGCCAGGTCTTCGAGGACGATTACGTCGCGCCCGCCGGCGTCAACCGCCTCCAGGTCGAGCTTCATCTGCCACGTGAGGCCGGGCTTCGCCACGCGCGCGTCGTCCGCAAGGTAGCGTTCGAGCCGCTTCTCTTTGGCCTTCGCGCGCCTGGCGACCTTCTTCGCATAGCGGCGCTGCTTGCTGTCCTTGAGCGCGTTCTCCTTGCGCACCGCGCGCGCCATCGTGCGCTGGGCGTCACGCCGCAGCCGCGCGATCTCGGCGACCTGGTCGCGGTACTGGCCCCACTGCTTCGCGCGTGCGCTGACGACGGCGTCGATGTAGTCGGTGTAGTTGCCTGTGTAGCTGGCGGCGGTCATGTTTTCGGGGTCGAGCGCCACGATGCGGTTGACCGTCCGGTCCATGAAGGTCCGGTCGTGGCTGACGATCAGCGCCGCGCCGTCGAACGCGGCGAGCCACGCCTCCAGCCACTCCAGCGCGTCGATGTCGAGGTGGTTGGTCGGCTCGTCGAGCAGGAGCAGTTGCGGGTCGCCGTTCAGCACGCGCGCCAGGCCGAGCCGCGTCTTCTGCCCGCCGCTGAGCAGCGCCGCCGGCATGTCGCGGTCGAGGTCGGCCAGGTCCAGGCCGGCGAGGACGGCGTCGCTCCTGCCGGGCCGGCGGGCGGCGCTGACGCGCTCGATCTCGGCCAGGACCGCGCTGTAGGCGTCGGATGCCGCCGGGTTTTCGGCGTCGTCGGTCAGCCGCGCGCCGAGCCGCTCCAGCCGGGCTTCCAGCGTGGCGAGCCGGCGCGCGTGTGGATCAACCAGGTCGCGCACGGTCGCGCCCGGCGGCGGCTCCAGCCCTTGCGCCAGGTAGCCCACGCGGAGGTCTGAGGGGACAAACGCCACGCTCCCCCGGTGGGCGGCTCCTCACCAACGATCACGCGCAGCAACGTCGTCTTGCCGCAGCCGTTCGGCCCGACGAGGCCCACGCGCTCGCCGGGGTTGACGGTCAGGCTGACGTCTCTAAAAATCCATTGGTCGCCGTAGCGTTTTGAAAGCCCGCTGACGATAAGCATACGGCCCTCCTGAGTTGTGCGGCAGTGGGCCGCCGCCTGCGGAGTGGACGTGACTCAGGAAGGGAGGAAAAGAAAAAAGCCGCAGGCGAGCCGCCCACGGCTTTTCTTGTGCGATGGAAAGCGAATCCAAAAGGCAAACGCGAACAACCTCACGTCACAAGGTGCCCTGGGGCGTCTCGTTAACGCTCGGTCGTCCTCAACATCTTTCGCCTCCCTACTGCGCCAATACCAGACGTGATTATACGGGAGTCCGGCGCACTTTGTCAACTGAATTTCCGCTGCGCCGCGCGCCTACCGCCGCCCGAACTTCGCCGCCAGCAACTCCGCCAGGTCCGGGCGACCAATCTCCTGGAGTTCGTAGCGCACGCGCTGGTAGGGGAGGTCGATGTTGATCACGCGGCCCAGGTCAACCGGCGTGGCGATGAGCGCCATGTCGGCGGGCGTGTTGTTGACCGTGGCCTCCAGGTCCGCGCGCTGCTTGTCGCCGTAGCCCATCGCCGGCAGGATCGGTCCGGTGTTCGGGTACTTGCGGTACGTCTCGGCGATGCTCGCGACCGCGTAAGGGCGGGGATCGACGATCTCCGCCGCGCCGAAGCGGCGCGCGGCCACCACGCCCGCGCCGTAGGCCATCTCGCCGTGTGTGAGGGTGGGCCCGTCCTCGATGACGAGCACGCGCTTGCCCCGGATCGCGAGCGGGTCCTCGACGTAGATGGGCGACGCCGCCTCCACGAGCACCGCGTCGGGGTTGGTGTCGATCACGTTCTGGCGCACCTCGGCGATGCACGCCAGGTCTGCGGTGTCGATCTTGTTGATGACCACCACATCGGCCATGCGCAGGTTGGCCTCGCCCGGATGGTACGTCAGCTCGTGGCTGGCGCGGTGCGGGTCGGTGACGACAATGTGGAAATCGGGCTTGAAGAAGGGCAGGTCGTTGTTGCCGCCGTCCCACAGCACGATGTCGGCTTCGGCCTCGGCCTGGCGCAAGATCGCCTCGTAGTCCACGCCGGCGTAAACGACCACGCCCCGGTCGAGGTGCGGCTCGTACTCCTCGCGCTCCTCGATGGTGACGTGATACCGGTCCAGGTCGGCGTGCTCGGCGAAGCGCTGCACCGCCTGCGCGGCCAGGTCGCCGTAGGGCATCGGATGCCGCACCGCCACCACGGTGTATCCCAGCGCGCGCAGCGCGTCGCTTACGCGGCGGGTGGTCTGGCTCTTGCCGCAGCCGGTGCGCACCGCGCCCACGCTCACGACCGGCTTGGCGCTGTGCAGTTCGGTGGACTTCGGACCGAGCAGCCGGTAGTCCGCGCCGGCGGCGAGCACCTGGCTGGCCTTGTGCATCACGTACTCGTGCGACACGTCGGAGTAGGCGAAGACCACCTCGTCAATGTCGAAGCGCGCGATCAGCGCGTCCAGTTCCGCCTCGGCGTGGATGGGGATGCCGTCGGGGTAGAGATGGCCGGCCAGCGCCGGCGGGTAAGAACGTCCCTCGATGTCGGGGATTTGGGTGGCGGTGAAGGCGACGACTTCATAGGCGGCATTGTCGCGGTAATACGTGTTGAAGTTGTGGAAGTCGCGCCCAGCAGCGCCCATGATGATGACACGTTTCTTGGACATCGCGGTTTCTCCTCAGGTCGTATCGGTTTGTGCGGTGCGGGTGTGGCGGGCAATTGGCTCCGGCTCCGGCCTATCGGGACTTGCGCCTCCGCCTGGTCATGCGCGTCTTCTCGGCCTCGCCCATGCCTGACTGGCGGTAGGCAATCGCGGTCATGAAGATGCTCAGCACGAAAAGCGCCAGGAGCGGACCCATCACCAACGCCATGTTGAAGGGGTCGATCGTTGGGGTAATCAACGCGGCGAGCACTGCCGTCAGCACGATGGCAAGCCGCCAGTTGCGTATCAGCGTGCGGGGACCCACAAGACCCAGACGCGCCAACACGGTCAAGACCAGCGGCGCCTCCGAAGGCGACGCCGATCCAGAACAGCAGGGCGGTGACGAACGCGATGTAGGCGTCCGCCGTCCACTCCACGTAAAAGACCTCGCTCTGGAATTCAGACAGGAACTTGAGCGCGGCGGGCGTCATGATGAACCACGCGAACCCCACGCCAAGCAGGAAGAACGCCGTGACGCCCGGCAACGAGAGCAGCACCCAGCGCCGCTCTTTGGATGTGAGGCCGGGGAGGATGAAACCGAACAACTGCCAGGTAATGATGGGCATGGCGAGGATCGCGCCGGCCAGCAGCGCCACGCGAAAATACACTACGACCGACTCGGTGGGGCCGAGAATCTGGAGGCGTTCTTCAGGCCCGTAGGGGGTCAGCAGGTAGCGGAGAACCTCCCCGGTGAAGAACAGGGAGAGGCCGGTCGTGATGATGAGCGCAAGCCCGGCGCGCATCAGGTGCTTGCGCAGGTCATCCAGGTGTTCGAGGAAGCTCATCACCGGGCCTTCGCCCTCCACGAAGGAGATGTCGTCCTCGTCGTCCCCGGCTTCCTGGATTTCTTTCGGTTCGGTGTCCTTCAGCTTTGTCGCCATGTCTGGTGCCCGCCTATGCCGGCGTTTCTGCTTCGTCTTCTGGCTCAGGTTCTGGCTCAGGCGCGGGTTCTGACGCCGGCCCGCCGTCGGTCGCGTCGGCCACCCCGTTGCCGCTGTCGCTACCGGCGTCGGTGTCCGCCTCGCTGGCTTCCCCGGAGGGCGCGTCGGCGTCGATGGCGCGCGCTTCAGGATGGGGCGCGGCGGGGCGCGCATCGTCAGGCGAGGCCGCCAGCACAGCCGCCGACAGCGCCTCCTCGGCTTCGCTGGCGGTGGGTTTGGTCCTGGGCTTTGGGGTTGGTTTCGGTGCGGGCTTCTTCTTTTCGCCTTCGGCGGGCGGCTCCTCAAGCGCCTTGCGCACTTCCTGGTTCAGGTCGAAGTTGCGCAGCTTGCCGAGGTTGCGCAGTTCCTTGACCTCTTCGACGCCGGCTTCCTCCAGCTCGGTCTGGATCATCTCCATGGTCTCGGACCACATGACGCGCAGCTTCGACAGCTCGCGGCCCACGATGTAGGCCCAGGCGACCATGCGCTTTGGACCCGCCACGACGAGCAGAATCAGGAAAATGATGACGAGTTCAGCCGCGCCGATGCCGAAGATATTCATGAGTCCGACTCTTTGCGCTTGAGTGCCTGTGCGATTTCGTCCTGGCGGCTCGCGAGCGTGCCCAGCACGCCGTTGATGAAGCGGGGCGCGCTGTCGGAGCCAAAGATTTTTGCCAGTTCCACCGCTTCATTGATCGCGACCTTGATCGGGGTCTTGCCGCCGACGGCAAATTCAAAAATCGCCATGCGGAGGATATTGCGGTCGATGATCGCCATCTGGTCCAGGGGCCACTCCGGGGCGTAGCGGTGGATGACGGCGTTCATGATGCTTATATGCTCCAGCACGCCGTTGACCAACTGATAGACGAACGTGTGCACCCCATCCGGCAGCGCGTCGTCTTCGAGCCGCTGAGCAATCACGTCAGCCGCAGGATGCCCGGTACAGTCTATTTCGTAAAGTGCCTGCAAGGCGACGCAGCGCGCCTTGCGCCGTGGTTTCAAGTTCCGCTTCCTGGCAGTGACTATGTCTCAACGAGACCGGTCAATGCGTGTCGTAAGCCACATCTTCGATGTGGACGTTTACTGCGAGCACGTCCATTCCCACGATGTCATGGATGGCGCGCGCGACTTCGCGCTGCACATTGTAACTCACTTCGCGCATGCTGACATTCGGCTCGATGACGATGTACAGGTCGCACGCTACCGTGCGCTCCTGGCTGTTGACGACAATCATCACGCCGCTGGCCGCCGGGTTGCGCCGGAAGATGCGATCCACGCCGCCGGGCGTGCTGCCCATGTGCGCCACGCCGTCCACGCCCAGCGTCGCGTAGCGGGCGATGGTCAGCAGCACGCTGGGCGCGATGGTCACTTTATCGTGGGTTTGCTCTTGCGTCACTTCGGCCATTACGTCAAGTTTACCCCATCACCATGCCACCGTCCACCGAGAGCACCTGCCCGGTGATGTAGCCTGCTTCCTCGGCGCAGAAGAAGGCGACCGCATACGCCACGTCCTCAACCTCGGCCCACCGGCCCATCGGGATGGCCGCATTGAGCTGCGCCATCGCGCTCTCACCCACCTGTTGCGGCAGGTTGCGCGTCAGGTCGGTGAGGACGAAGCCGGGCGCGACCGCGTTGACCGTGATGTTGCGGCTGGCGACCTCGCGCGCGAGCGCCTTGGTGAACCCGATCAGGCCGGCTTTGCTGGCGCTGTAGTTGGTCTGGCCCGCCTGCCCGGCGATGCCGCTCACGCTTGCCATGTTGACGATGCGCCCGTAGCGCTGGCGCATCATGGGGCGGACGGCGGCCTTGGCGCAGTTCCACGCGCTCTTGAGGTTGACGCGCATGATAAGGTCCCATTCGTCTTCCGCCATGCGGATGATGAGGTTGTCCCGCGTGGTGCCCGCGTTGTTGACCAGGATGTCGAGCTTGCCGCAGGCGTCCACGATCTCTTTGATCATCGCCTCGGCCTGGGCGAAGTCGCTCACGTCGGCGGCGGCGCACACGGCGACGCTGCCGACCGCCTCCACCGCCTGGATGGTGCTTTCGCAGTTGTTGCCGGTCAGGTCGTTGATCGCAACGGTCGCGCCGCGCCGCGCCAGTTCGAGCGCCACCGCGCGCCCGATGCCCTTCCCCGCGCCGGTCACGAGCGCCACGCGCCCGCTTAAGTCTGACATGGCCGTCCTCCCTTGTCGGTCAGGTGCAAGTGCACCTAATGATAGCCGCGCGAAGCATGGTGTCAAGGCGCGGCGGGGAGAGCGCTATCCCAGGTTGGCGAAGGGGTCGTAGCCAGGTTCGCGCGGGCGGAGGAAGTCGGCGAACCAGTCCAGGTTTGTGGGCAGTTGGTTGAGCGTGCGCGCCGCGTCCTGCAACTGCCGGAAGAGCGGGAGGCGGGTCAGTGGCTCGGTCCCCTTGGAGAGCACGTTGAGCGTCCGGGCCATCAGGATTGGCTCGGTGCGGAAGCGCGTGCCGGGGCCTTCGCAGAACTGGTGCGCGCGAATCAGGTGGATAATCATCGACCCGGCGGTGAAGCCGAAGCCGTTTTCCATGTTGAGCACTGCGAATTCCGCGCCGCTGTAGACCGGCACGCCGGAGATGTTCTTCAGCGGGTTGCGGCACCCCCAGGGGCATTCCTGGATGTCGAGCGCGACGCGCTCAAAGAGCAGGTAGCGCGGCTCGACGAGGTAGACGAACATGTCCAGCAGCACATCGGGCACCTTCGTGACGCCGATGACCTCCAGGCCCACGCGGGTCTCGTGGGCGTCGAGGCGTTCCTTCGGGCTTTTCAGGAACCTTTCCAGCGCGCTGCCCAAAGCCTCCCAGGTGAGGCCGTGCGCGGCAATCAGCGCGTCGTCCTCGGCGCGCACCTTGTTGAGGCGCTGGCCGGGCAACAGGAACCCGTCGGGCGAGGCGCCGCTGAAGTTATCGTCTGGCGCGATGGCGTTCGCCGAGAGCGGGTAGAGCCGCCCCTCAAGTTGTTCGAGGGTGAGGCCGTAGGCCTCATCGCGCGGGTCGAGGGTGTCAACGCCGGTCATCGTCCATCATCCCCACCGAGCTGCATTGGCAGCCTGCCGATGCTTCATCAAGCATACATCAACTGTGGCGCTTTGGAAAATCGCGGCGCGCGCGTTGCCGCCCCGCGCGCGGCCATCCCCCTGGCAGAACGTGACAACATGCAAAGGCAGCGCTGCTAACCGTCACTGTGCAGGCGCGTCGCGGTGTGTTCCAATTTGGCGCGTGATAGGGTAAATTCTACCCAAAAGGGGCATCCGCACATCGGCAAGCCGCCAGGACGCGCGCGAGACGCGCGTTAAGCGCGTGTCAACGCCGCGAAAGTGTGTTAAACTTGCCGCTATTGCCCAGCGCCCTGCTGGGCTATTTGTGGCGTCTACTGCCGGGGCGAGGCTCCGTGCGTTCAGAACGATGGGCATCAACATTTAAGGAGTGAACCAACCAATGTCCGAGAAATGGGTCTACCTCTTCGAAGAAGTTGACAAGGCTGAGGCTGTCGCCGGCTCCTGGGATGGCGTCCGGGCGCTGTTGGGCGGCAAAGGCGCCAACCTCGCCGAGATGACACGCATCGGCGTACCGGTGCCGCCGGGTTTCATCATCACCACCCGCGCGTGCATCCAGTACCAGCATGAGGGCGCGACGTTCCTCGACAAAATCTGGCATGATGTCGAAGCCGCAATGGCCGAAACCGAGAAGAAGACCGGCAAGAAGTTCGGCGACCCCAAGAACCCGTTGCTGGTGTCGGTGCGGTCGGGCGCGAAGTTCTCTATGCCCGGCATGATGGACACCGTGCTCAACGTCGGCCTGAACGACGCAGTGGCCGCCGGCTTGGCCGGACTGACCGGCGATCAGCGCTTCGTCTACGACGCCTACCGCCGCCTGGTGCAGATGTTCGGTTCGGTGGTGATGGACATCGAGGACGAAGCCTTCGAGGATTACCTCACCGAGCTTAAGGAAAAGAAGGGCTACAAGTCCGATACCGAACTGACCGCCGAGGAATGGAAGCAGGTTACGGCCAAGTTCAAGGAAATCTTCAAGGCGCACACCGGGCGCGAGTTCCCCAGCGAGGCCAGCGAGCAGCTCAAGCTCGCCGCCGAGGCGGTGTTCAAGAGCTGGAACGGCAAGCGCGCCATTGACTACCGCAACGCCGCCGGCATCTCGCACGACCTGGGCACTGCGGTCAACGTGCAGACGATGGTCTTCGGCAACATGGGCGACAATTCTGGCACGGGCGTGGCCTTCACGCGCAACCCCGCCACCGGCGAGCGGGTCCTCTATGGCGACTACCTCATCAACGCCCAGGGCGAGGACGTGGTGGCCGGCATCCGCAACACCTCGCCGATTGCCCAGTTGGGCGAGGAACTGCCCGAAGCCTTTAAGGAATTCACCGGCATCACCGAGCAGCTTGAGAAGCACTACCGCGAGATGCAGGACGTGGAGTTCACCATCGAGCGGGGCAAGCTGTGGATGCTCCAGACGCGCGACGGCAAGCGCACCGCGCGCTCGACCATCCGTATCGCGGTGGAGATGGCCGAAGAGGGCCTGATCACGCGCGAGCAGGCGGTGATGCGCGTCAAGCCGGCGGACGTGGACCAGCTTCTGCATCCGCAGTTCGACATTGCGGCCAAGAAGGACGCCGTCGATCAGGGCAAGGTGCTGGCGGTCGGCGTGAACGCCTCGCCGGGCGCTGCGGTGGGCGTTGCCGCCTTCGACGCCGACCTCGCCGAGGAGTGGGGCAAGGCCGGCAAGGATGTCATCATGGTGCGCCCTGAGACCAAGCCCGACGACGTGCACGGCATGTTGGCCGCCAAGGGCATCCTCACCAGCCGTGGCGGCGCGACCAGCCACGCGGCGGTGGTTGCGCGCCAGTTCGGCATTCCCTGTGTCAGTGGCGCGGAAGCGCTGAAGATCGACGTCAACAAGCGCCAGCTTTCGGTGAACAACGTTGTCATCAAAGAGGGCGAGGTGATCTCCATCGACGGCGGCACCGGCGAGGTGTTCCCTGGCGCGATGCCCACCGTCGCGCCGGACTTCGAGAAGGAAGAGTACCTCCGCACGCTGCTAGAGTGGGCGGATGGGTTCAAGCGCCTGGGCGTGCGCGCCAACGCCGACTACCCGCACGACGCGCGCCGCGCACGCAGCTACGGCGCGAAGGGCATCGGCCTGACCCGCACCGAGCACATGTTCTTCGAGCAGGAGCGCCTGCCCATCGTGCAGAAGATGATCCTCTCCGAGCCGGGCAGCGCCGAAGAGCAGAAGTACCTGGATCAACTGCTGCCCTTCCAGCGTAGCGACTTCTACGGCGTGCTCAAGGCGATGGAAGGCCTGCCGGTTATCATCCGCCTGATCGACCCGCCGCTGCACGAGTTCCTCCCCAGCCGTGACGAACTGGTGGCCGAGGTGGCGGAACTGCGCGTGACCGGCAAGGACCCGCAGCGGCTTCATGAGGCCGAGGCCATGCTGTCCGAGGTCGAGAAGCTGCACGAGGCGAACCCGATGCTCGGCCTGCGCGGGGTGCGCCTGGGCATCATGCGCCCGGCGATCAACAAGATGCAGGTGCGCGCTATCTTCGAGGCCGCGTGCGACCTGAAGAAGGAAGGCGTCGATGTCTACCCGGAGGTCATGATCCCGGTGACGGCCAACTCCAACGAGCTGAAGGTCATGCGCGAGTTGCTCGAAGGGGTGGTCAAGCAGGTCTTCGCGGAGAAGGGCGTCGAAGTCCATTACATGTTCGGCACGATGATCGAACTGCCGCGCGCGTGCATCGTCGCGGACGAGATGGCCGAGTACGCCGAGTTCTTCTCCTACGGTACCAACGACCTCACCCAGACCACCTACGGCATCAGCCGCGACGACGCCGAGGGCAAGTTCCTGCTCGACTACGTGGAGCGGGGCCTGCTGCCGGCGAACCCGTTCCAGGTGCTCGACCGCGACGGCGTCGGCTACCTGGTCAAGCTGGGCGTCGAGCGGGGCCGCAAGACCCGCGCCGACCTGGAAGTCGGCATCTGCGGCGAGCACGGCGGCGACCCAAGCAGCGTCGAGTTCTGCCACGAGGCTGGCCTGGACTACGTGAGCTGCTCGCCGTTCCGCGTCCCGATCGCGCGGCTCGCGGCGGCGCACGCGGCCCTGAAAGAGCGGGGCGTGACCGCCAAGTAATCGGATCTGCGAAAGGTTCATGGGGCGGGTCTGAGACCCGCCCTCTGCTGTTCTCGGTAGGGGGCGACGCCGTGAGCATTCAGGTCTGCTTCACCGACGAGGATTGGGCGCGCCACGAGCGCAACTGGACGGCGTGGTGGGAGGGCGAACTCGAACGCCCGCTGGTCGTCATGACCAGCATAGCGGACGGCGTCCCTTACGTGGAAGAAGCGATCTTCTTCCCGCTGGAGATGCCCGCCGAGCAGGTGATCGATCATTACCAGACCTGGCTGGAGGCCAAACAATTCTTTGGCGACTCCTGGCCGAAGTGGCTGCCCGCCTTCGGACCCGGCATCATCGCAGGCTTCATCGGCGCCGAGATCGTCTGTGCGCCGGATACCGTCTGGTTCCGCCCTGTCGAAGAGACACCAATCCACGACATGCGCCTGACCTACGACCCCGAAAACGTCTGGTGGCGGCGCGTGCAGGAGGTCACCCGGACAGCGGTTGCGCGCTGGGGGGACCGCGTGTCGGTGGCGCATACATCTCTTGGCGACAACCTGGACATTGTCGCCTCGCTGCGCGACACGCAACGGCTCCTCATCGATTTGTGCGATGCGCCCGATGAAGTGGCGCGGCTGGCCGATGAGGTCACCCGGCTATGGCTGCGCTTCTATGCCGAACTCGACGCGATCATCCAGCCGGCGGGCCGGGGCACGACGCCCTGGGCGCCGATCTGGTCGCCGGGGCGCTGCTACATGCTCCAGTGCGACTTCTCGTACATGATCTCGCCGGCCATGTTTGAGCGCTTCGTCCTGCCTGGCCTGGCCGCCTGCTGCGATTACCTGGACCATCCCTTCTATCACATGGATGG
This sequence comes from Anaerolineae bacterium, assembly GCA_027494055.1. Lineage (GTDB taxonomy): Bacteria > Chloroflexota > Anaerolineae > Aggregatilineales > JAFGMM01 > JAOSJO01. The sequence continues at coordinate 961,248 of JAOSJO010000001.1, forward strand.
CAAAGGGCAGATCCCTCACCTGGATATGCTGCTTTCACTGGAACGGCTGCGCGGAATCCAGTGGGTTCCTGGCGACGGCAGCCCGCTGCCGGAAGCGTGGCTGCCGCTGCTCAAGCGCATCCGCGACGCGGGCAAGCTGTGCCAGCTTGGCGTGTCGCCTGAAGGCGCGCGCAAGATCGTCCGCGCGCTCGGTGGGCGCGGCTTTGCGTTCTTCATCGAGAACTACAACTTCAAGACGGCGGCGGCGGCGACGGACTTCCTGCGCGCCCTCGCTGCCGAGGATGCGAACACCTGATCGACGGCGGGCGCTGTTTGCGGTAAACTTGGCGTGGCGTACATAATGTTGTACAGAGTCAACCATGTCGATCCACGTTCTCCCTGAAAGCGTCGTCGCCAAGATCGCCGCCGGCGAGGTTATCGAGCGGCCGGCCTCGGTTGTCAAGGAGCTGGTCGAAAACGCCATCGACGCTGGCGCGACGAGTGTCGCCATCGACGCAGAGGGTGGGGGCCGTCGCCTGATTCGCGTCGCCGACGACGGGTGCGGCATCCCCGCCGCCGAAGCCGAGCTGGCGTTCACCCGCCACGCAACGAGCAAGTTGCAGACCGCCGACGACCTGGACGCGATTGGCACGCTCGGCTTTCGCGGCGAGGCGCTCGCCTCCATCGCGGCGGTGAGCCAGGTGGCGCTCACCACGCGCGCCCGTGACGAGGCCGCCGGCGTCACGGTGCGCGTGCACGGAGGGCGGGTCGTGGGGCGTAACGCGGTCGGCGCGCCGGCCGGGACGCTCATCACGGTCGAGAACCTGTTTTACAACGTCCCCGCCCGGCTCAAGTTCCTCAAGAAGGACAGCACCGAGCGCCGCCACATCGACACGATGGTGACGCGCTACGCGATGGCCTACCCCGCGACGCGGTTTGTCCTCACCCAGGATGGCCGTGAGGTCTTCCGCGCCAACGGCGGCGGCAAGCTCGACGACGTGCTCGTGGCGGCCTACGGCGTGGACGATTTCAGGCAGATGCTCCCGGTCGATGCGCCGCCGCGCACCGACCGCCCAGACCTGCCGCCGGTCCGCGTCGCCGGGTTTACGGCAGCGCCGTCGCTCAACCGCGCCAACCGCGCGCACATCACCCTGTTCGTGAACGGGCGTCCGATCCAGGACGCGAGCCTGACTTACGCGGTCGTGCAGGCCTACCATACGCTGCTGCCCTCCGGGCGCTATCCCGTCGCCGTGCTGATGATCGAGATGCCCCGGACACGGTCGATGTGAACGTGCACCCGACCAAGGCGGAGGTCCGCTTCCGCAACCCCGACGCGGTCTTTGCGGCGGTGCAGCGCGCCGTGCGCGCCGCCGTGCTCGACCAGGCCCCGGTGACCGCCGTCACGTCGCGCGCGTTTACCGGTGGGCCGCAACCCTGGGCCGGCGACGCACTTACGCCCCGGCGGGCGCTGCCCTCTGCAGAGGCCCAGATGCCGATGGGGCTGCCCCTGTCTGAGCCGGGCCAGCACGCCGGCTCTGCCGACCTCGCGGACGCCGCGCCGGTCGATGCGGTTGCGCCGGGTGGCCGCCGGCGCACGCTGCCGATGCTGCGCGTGATCGGGCAGGTGGGCGCGAGCTACATCGTCGCGGAGGGGCCGGCGGGCCTGTACCTGGTGGACCAGCACGCCGCGCACGAGCGCATCATGTTCGAGCAGTTCATGGCCGAACGCGCCGCGCAGGGCGCGGTCGCACAGCAGGCGTTGAATGGCGTCACGGTAGACCTGGGGCGGGGCGGGGCGGCGCTGGTCGCGGAGAACCTGGAGGCGCTGGCGTCGATTGGCTTCGTGCTGGAGCCGTTCGGCGGCAGCACGTACCTGATCCGCGCGGTGCCGGACATCCTCGCCGATCAGGACCCGGTGGAGGCGCTGCGCGTCATCGTCAACGACCTGGAGGCCGAGGCCGCGCCGGGGGAGGCCACGGTCGAGGCGCGGATGGCCGCCCGCGCCTGCAAGACCGCCGCTATCAAGGCCGGACAGGTGCTTTCACACGCCGAGATGCAGGCGCTGATCCGCCAATCTTGAGTTCTGCGCCAACCCGCACACATGCCCCCATGGCCGCCCGACGATGATCCACATCACCGCCGCGCAGTTGGCGAAGGAGTTTGGCCGCGAGTAAGCGCGTCCGGCGCGCCGGGCTGCGAATGGCTACTGGTTTCCCCAGGTGAAGGTGCGCGCCTCGAAGTGCGCGCCACTGACCACGTCTGACGCCTCGCCTTCCCGCACCACGACCACCGTCCACGCGAACGTGTGCGCCTCTCCGTCGTCAACTTCCGTCTGCGACGGCGGGAGCGTGGTCTGGTTGGCGCGGGTGGACAGCTCGTAGATTCGGCCCGTCGTCTGGTCCTCGACGTGGACGAGGTAGCTCTCGTCGGGCGCGAGCACACCGATGGGCACCCAGCGAAGCGTCACCGGCTGGTCGGCGCTGAAGCGCGCGCCGTCCGCCGGGCTGAGGAGCGTGGGCGCGTGGGGGTGGGGGTTGCGGTGGGCGTCTCGCTGCCGCTCGGCGTCGGCGAGAGCGTGGGGGTGTAGGTGGCTGCGGGGATCAGGAGCTTCTGGTCCACGAAAAGCGCCGGGTTGCACCCCGGACCGCCGCCGGGGTTGGAGAAGTTGCAGGAAGACCAGTTAACCTGCGGGTTGAGCGTGGCGAGCATCGCCACGTCTGAGTTGGCGCTGAGCGCGATGCTGATGGGCGTGTCGCCCGACTGCACGACATACTCCTGGGCGAAGATCGTCGGCGTTGCGGAGGGCGTGGTCTCAGCCGGCGCGGCCGGCGCGTCGCCCAGCGCGCTCAGCGCGAGCGCGACGCGCGTGCTGGTGGGCAAGGGGGCGGGCGTCTCGCTCGGTGGCGGCGGCGGGGCCGTGTCTGCGACCTCGCCCGGCGGCTCCGGCGTGGGTTGGACCGCCGTCGGCGCGGCGGCGACCTCGGTCGGGGCCGGGATTGCGCCGGTCTCGCCGGTTTCACCGGTCTCGCCGCTCTCGGCGGGCGGTTCGTCGGGGGGCGCGCCGCCAACCGGCGTCGGCCACGGCACGCAGATCTCCCCGCCGGGCGGCGGCAGAATGTCCGCGCTGGTCAGGTCGTTGAGCGCGACCACCGTCGGCGCGACGATGTCCCACTGGTCGTGCCCGCAGCGCCCGATGATCTGGATGAGGCCGTCGCCTTCCTGAATCGCCACGCAGCAGTTCTCCGGCGTGGGCGTTTGCGTCTCGGTGGGCGTGGCCGTCGGCTCGCTTGTCGCCGTCTCGGTCGGGGTCTCGGTGGGCGTCGCGGTCTCGGAGGGCAGCGGGGCGAGCGTGTTCGTGGGCGTCGAGGTCGGCGCGGCGGGCGCGGCCGGCGTCGAGATGCCAGCCCCGGCCAGGATCGCCAGGATAATCAGGATGATGGCGGCGACGACGATCCCGGCGACAATGGGACGCCACGACAGCGGCGGCATGCCGCCCTCGTCATCGTAGTAGGCGTCGTCGTCGTCAGGCGGCTCGCCCGGCGGGCCGTAGCCATACTCATACGGCTCCGGCTCCATCGGCGGCTGCTCGGCCAGCGCCACGTCTTCCACAGGGGCGCGCGGCTTGGTGTCTTCTTCGGTGATGGGCGGCTCTTCGATCCCCGCCGGCTGCGAGAACGGGGCCGACGTGCCATGCGGCGGCGTCGGCGGGCCTGACGTGGGGGTGCGCTGTGGCGGCGCTGTCGCTTCGGGGGCGGGCGCTTCAGCTTCTCTCTTTGCTTCTGCCGGCGCAGCAGGCTCCGGCGCGGCAGGAGCCGGCTGGTCCTTTGGCCTTGGGATCGGGGTGGGCCGGCTTTCCGGGCCGGCGTGCCACAGCAGCTCGTCGAGGTCTGCGCCGCAGGTCGGGCACAGGTGCGCCCCCAGCTTAACCGACGTGCTGCAGATTGGGCACCGGAACGTGCCGGGCGGTTCCTGTTCTGGGGTTGGTTGAGTCATATCGCCTCATGCTTTTTGCACATACAGCGCGCAAGTTCCCCCTCAGGGCCGGAAGAATTATACCAGGCCACCGCGAAAAATCCTATGTCGGGGCGGCACAGGCAGGGCAGTCGCTCCACACGATTTTGTGGTTGATAAAGAACCTCCCACCTGAGACTCCCATCGGGTGTGGCGGCATGGCTCAGGATTGGGCACTATAGCCCACTTCCAGGCGCTCCACACTGTACGGTGTTGGCGCCGCCGAAATCGACCGCGACTTTACGCCCCATCTTCGACCAATATGGCGGAGACCTCTGCGCGCCGCAGGATGTGGTCGCCGCGCCGGTAGCCGACGAACTGCACCCGGACAGGCTGGCCGGCTTCCAGCGCGCGGCGCGCCAGGTTGTCGCTCTGCGCCTCCTGGTGCAGGTGCGGGTCGAATGCGACCTCTGCGCCCGGTTCGCCAATCGCGGTGAACCCCATGTCCGCCATCGCCTGGCGCAGCGGCGAGAGCAGCGCCAGCACGTCGCCCGCCGCGACCGCGCCCCCGCCCTCCGCGACAGCGCGCTCCAGGGTGGCGAGCTGCGCCAGCAGGCCGGACAGCCGCTCGAACAGCGCCAACTGCTCGGCTTCGCGCGCCAGCGCCTCCGAGAGTTCCGCACGCCGCTGCTCGGCGAGGCTCTTCAGCGCGCCGGCCTCGGCCTCAGCGCGGACGACGGCCTCCTCCAGCGTGACGATGCGCCCGGTCAGGTCGGTGACCACGCGGCGGCGGTGCGCCATCTCGCGGCGCAGGCGCACCCATCCCGCGACCGCGCTGACCATCCCGGCCACAAGCCCAAACACCCACGGCGTCGCGGCGTGGCGCGGTTGGCTGGCGCGGTGCGGGCTTTCATCACCCGCCGGCGGCTGCATCCCTGCGCCGGTCATGTGAGGAACTTCCACGACGACCTGCGCCGGCCGCCGTAGCGCGCGTCGAGTTCGACCATGAGGGCACCATCACGTCCAGGGCGCGCGCGTTTTTGAGAGGGCCGCAATCGACGGGGTGGAAGCCCAGGTCTTCGACCAATCCCTTGACGATGCGCATGTCCTCCTCGCTATCGCCGGCGTAGTGCACGTCGCGGGTCACGCCGTTTTTGTCCACGGGTTCCGCCAGCGTCTCGTGGAAGTTGTCCTTGAACGCGGCGACCACGCGCGCCCCCGCGCCTATGGCTGCCGCCGTCATCTCGGCGGCGGAGATGCGGTTGTCGGGCAGGTTGTCGAACGGGTTGGAGATGTCGATGACCAGCGTGTGCTTGAGCGCCATCGCGTGGTGCGCCGCGAAGCCCTCCACCGCCCCGAAGGGGATGGCGAGAACGACAACGTCCGCGCCGTCAAGCGCCTCGTTGTGGCCCATCAGCGCCGCGCCGGGCGCGGCTTCCGCGAGGTGGGGCGCCATTTCCGGGTTGCGCGAGCCGTAGACGACCGTGTGGCCGGCGCGCATCCAGCCGACGCCCAGGTTGACCGCCATACGCCCAGTCCCGATGATCGCGATCCGTGCCATTGAAGCCCTGCTCCTTTCCTGGTTGACTTGTTTGTGACCGCTACTTCGCCGTCAACCCCTGGCACGCCTTTTCGCGGACCAGCCAGAGCGCGGCTGCGGTCATGAGTCGGTTGTGTCGTCGTCCTGGCGGCGGCGCAGGCGGTTGAGCAGGCTGTTCAGCAGACCGGAGGGCTGTTTCTCGGTATCCGCTCTCTCGCCTTCCTGTTTGGCCTGCCGCGCCGCCCGGAACTGCCGCCGCGCTGCGTCCAGTTCCTGGGCGCGTGCAGCGTCGGCGTCGCGCAGGGCGGCGGACCGGAGCGCAAAGGTGTCGTAGTCATCCGACTTCTCGCCCGTCTCAAGCGCGGCGATCATCTCACGTACCGAGCGGAAGCGCGCGGCGGGGTCCTTCTCCAGCGCGTGGAGGATGACCCTCTCGATGTGGGGGCTGATGCTAGCGTTGATCTCGCTTGGCGCGGCCGGCGGCTCGGTGCGGTGGCGCTCCAGGATGGTCTGCGTGTCTTCGCCGGTGAAGGGGAGGCGGCCCGTCACCATCTCGTAAAGCACCACGCCGAGCGCGTACAGGTCGCTGCGCGCGGTCGGCGGCTGGCCGTTGGCCTGCTCCGGCGCGAGGTAGGCCGGCGTCCCTGTCAGCGTCGGATCGCCCAACGCCTGCGCGAGGCTGAAGTCGGTCAGCACCAGGCGGTCGTCGGCGGCGAAGATGACGTGCGCGGGCTGCACGTCGCCATGGATCACGCCGCGCGCGTGGGCGTAACTCAGCGCTTCGGCGATCTGCTTGAGGATCGACACCGCCTCGTTCTGCGGGAGGCCCCCGCGCCGCTCGCCGAGCAGGTCGCGCACCGACGGCCCCTCCAGCAGTTCCATCACGATGAAGTACACGTCATCGACCAGGCCGAAGTCGAACACGCGGGCGATGTTCGGGTGCTGGAGTGCGGCGATGGCCTCGATGCCGTCCTGGAACTGCGCCATCGTGGTGTGCGCGCGGACGTTCTCCTGGCGCAGCAGCTTGATTGCCACGCGCTGCTTGCGGTCCGGGTCGAAGCCGCGAAAGACCTCGCCCTGCCAGCCGCGCCCAAGGCGTTCGAGCAGTTCGTACTTGTCGATCCATCGCCTGCCACGGTGGGCAGGCGACCCGGTGTCACGGGACGAAGGACCGCCCATGTGTTTTCCCAAACCGTTTCGACCGTTCCCAGACATGATACATCAGGTTGCGCCTGTGCGGTATACCGGCGGGGAGGCGCGCGACGGCGCGCCGGCGTCAGACGGCGGGCGCGGCGTCCCTGTGCTGGTGCGGCGTCTGGCAGCGCACCGCGTAGATGGCGTCGAAGGCCTCGTGCAGCGCCGCCTCCGGCGCGTGCGCCTCAAGCGCGAGCGCGTGCGCGTTCGGGTGCTGCGCCACAACCGCCGCCGCCAGCGCATCGGGCACGCAGAGCAGCGCGTCGCTGCCCCCGCGCAGCGCCGCCGCGAGGCGGTCGGCGGCAGCCGTTTCGACCACCTGCGTGAAGGGCACGTGCGCGGCGATGTGCGCAGCCAGCGCGGCGCACGGCTGCGCCTCCGGCCCCTTCAGAATGAAGATGTGGTTGGGCAACAGCGCGTCAGGGTCGGCAGGGGGCGGCGCGGGTGGCCTCGCCGGTGGTGCGAGCGGCTGGTCCTGCGGGCAGAAGAACGCGCCCCTGCCGGCCATCCCGATGCGCTCAATTGGCGCGCCGCAGCGCAGGCACGGCGCGCCCGCCCGCTGGAAGACGTACAGGAAGTTCTGGAACTCGCCCCGCGTCCCGTCCGGCATCCAGTAATCGGAGAACGAGGTGCCGAGCTGCCGCACCGCCTCGCGCACAACGTGGTAGATCGCGTAATACAGCGCCATCGCCTCGGCGTCGCTGAGGGTGTTGGCCGCGCGCAGCGGGTGCAGGCCGGCCTGGAACAGCGCCTCGTTGACGTAGATGTTGCCGAGGCCGGAGAGCCGCGCCTGGTCCAGCAAGAAGGCGTGGAGGTTGCGCCGCGACGTGAGCAGCGCGCGGAAGCGGTCGTAGGTGAAGTCGTCGCCGAGCACGTCCACGCCCAGCTTGCGGAAGCGGCTGTCGGCGTCGATCTGCGCGGCGGGGAGGTAGAGGATCATGGCCCATTTGCGCTGGTCGCCGAGGCAAAGCTCCGCGCCGCCCGCAAACGCGATGGCGCAACGCAGAAAGCGGGGCCGGGCGATGTTGTACGCTTCGTCCCGGAAGAGCAGGCGCCCGGTCATCATCAGGTGGATGAGCAGGTGCATGCCGGAGTCGAGCGCGATGTCGATGAACTTGCCACGCCGCCCCACCGCGACGACAGCCTGGCCGCGCAGCGCGTGCGTGAGTTCATCGGCGCTGGCCGGCGAGACCATCCTGGCCGCGTCGTCGAAAAACGACACGTCCTCGATGGTCAGGCCCGTAATGAGGGCGCGCAGGCCGTTGACGATGGTTTGTACTTCCGGGCCTTCGGGCATCGCGTCGCCTCGTGCGGTTTGCGCTTGCGTGCGCTGATTGTATCACAGAAGCGGCGAACGCCGGGCGCGGCTTTCAGATCGCGGGCATGACGCGCGCTAACGCTGCCGCTCGGCGAGGTAGCGCTGCGCCGCGCTCCGCACCATCGCCACCATCGAGGTCAGCCCCTGGCCCCGGCCCATCGCGATGTTCTTGCCGAAGATCGCGAACACGATCTCCGGGTCCACCTTGGCGACCTCCTCGGCGGGCAGGCCGGACAGGCAGTCGTCGAGGATGGCCGCGAGCGCCTTCGCCGAAAGGCCCTGGGGGTTCTCGACCGCGAAGTGCAGTTGGAGCGTCCCGTCTTCTTGCGGCTCGACCCAGACGAACGCCTCCGACTCGCACGCCGGGACGCGGTTACGCTCCGAGTCGGGGCGCGCGGTGATGTACGCCGGCGCTTCTTCGAAGCGGTCCGCGAACGCGATCAGGTAATCGGCGCGCTCGCGCGGGTCAGTGATGAAGTTGAAGTCTTCCAGGATTGTCGCCAGTTTTTCAGGATAATCAGGCATCGTTGTCGCGCTTCCATCTCTCGTTAGCGTTCAATTGGCACGCCGACTGTGTTGCCCCACTCGGTCCAGCTCCCGTCATAGTTGCGCACCCTGGGGTAGCCCAGCAGGTAGCTGAGCACGAACCAGGTGTGGCTGCTGCGCTCGCCGATGCGGCAGTAGGCGATGATCTCGTCATCGGGCGAGAGGCCCTGCTCTCCCTCGTAGATCGCGCGCAGCGCTTCGGCGGGCTTGAACGTGCCGTCGTCGGGGTTGACCGCCCGGCTCCAGGGTACGTTCTTCGCGCCGGGGATGTGGCCGCCGCGCAGAGCGCCCTCGTTGGGGTAGTCGGGCATGTGCAGCCGCTCGCCGCTGTACTCCTGGGGGCTGCGCACGTCCACGAGCGGCAGCCCGGTCCTGACGTGCGCGAGCACCTGGTCGCGGAAGGCGCGGATTCTGCTGTCGTCGCGCTCGCGCGCCTTGTAATTCGTCGTGGCGAACGAGGGCACGTCGCGCGTCAGCGCCCGGCCTTCCTTCTCCCACTTGAGCCGCCCGCCGTCCATGATCCGCGCGTTGGTGTGGCCGAACAACTGGAAGATCCAGAAGGCGTAGGTCGCCCACCAGTTGTTCTTATCGCCGTAGAAGACGATGGTCGTGTCCGGCGTTGCGCCGATGCGCGACATCAGCGCCTCGAAGCCGGCGCGGTCCAGGTAGTCGCGGCGCAGCGGGTCGTTCAGGTCTTTGAGCCAGTCCACCTCCACCGCGCCGGGGATGTGGCCCGACGCATAGAGCAGCGGGTCCTCGTTCGATTCGACGATGCGCACGTCCGGGTCGTTCAGGTGTTGGGCGACCCAGTCGGTCGATACCAGCACATCGGGCCTGGCATAGCCGCGATTGGCAATTTCGGTCATGATGCAACTCCGCAAACTCGACAATCGGACTCTGAATTACCTCGGCCATAATTATAGTCACCATTAGCATATTTCGTCAATGCCGGGCGGCAAAAGAGATGGTGGAAAACTTCCCGAAAGCTCCAGGCTTTCGGGAAGCTTCTGACTGTGGATGTTTTGGGATAAGGCCAGCCTGGGCGACCCGCCGGGTCGCCCCTACCTCCAGAGGTCACCGATGACTTCCCGAAGAGAACGGCATTCCTGTCTTGCATCGGGTAGCTCATGAAAGGCAGCGCGCTTGTACAGCCCCCGGCTGATTGGTTATACTCCAGGGCAGCAGAATAGCGGGCCGCTTATCCGCCGACTGGTCTTGCGCTGCTGCACGCCGTGTCACCTTTCGCGGCTCGCCCCCGCAGACCCACAAGCGTTATCAGGACATCGATGCAGGCAAACAAGCTCGGAACTTCCCCCAGGACTGAGGGCCATTCAACCACCCCCGCCGCGAATCGCAACAGTGGCAGCGTGCGGGTCTTGCTGCGGTGTTTCGGCTACCTCCGGCCCTACTGGCGTTTGACGGCGGGCGCGTACTTCATCAGCCTGGCGATCACGGCGCTGGCCGTGCTCATTCCGCAACTCATTCGGTGGATCGTGGACGTGGGGATTGCGGGCCAGGCGACCGACGTGCTCGGCCAGGCGATCCTGGCGCTCCTGGGGCTGACGCTCTTGAAGGGCGTCTGCGTGTTCTTGCAGGGGCGCTGGACCGAGCGCGCCTCGCAGAGCGTGGCCTACGATCTGCGCAACGCCATCCACGCCAGGCTGGCGGCGCTTTCCTTTTCCTACCACGACCACGCGCAGACCGGACAGCTTCTGTCGCGGGCGATACAGGATGTCGAGCGCGTCCGCTTCCTCACCGGGCGGGCGATGCTCCGCCTCTTCGAGGGCGTGACTCTCTTGCTGGGGACCTTCGTCGTCCTGCTGTGGATGAACCCGCGCCTGGCGCTGCTCTCGCTGGCGACGATGCCGGTGCTGGTCTACGTTGCGTTCCGCTTTGGCCGGATCTACCGCCCGCTCTCGACGGAGATTCAGCAGCAGTTGGCGGTGCTGACGACAGTGCTGGAGCAGAACCTGCGCGGCGCGCGGGTGGTCAAGGCCTTCGCGCAGGAAGATGCAGAGGTCGGGCGCTTCAACCGGGAGAACAACCGGTGGTTCAACCTCTCCGCAGAGGCGGTTCGCGCCGAGGCCCTCCACACGCCCCTCATTGACCTTCTCGCCAGCGTGAGCACGGTGCTCATCATCTGGTACGGCGGCTCTTTGGTCATTGGCGGGCAGTTGACGCTGGGCGAGCTGGTCGCGTTCACGACCTACCTCGCGCAACTGGTCCAGCCGGTGCGCCGCGTGGGCATGATTATCACCGCGCTGGCGATGGCCGCCGCTGCGGGCGCGCGCATCCTGGAGATTCTGGACACCGAGTCGGAGGTCAAGGACGCCCCGGATGCCGTCCCGCTGCCGCCGGTCCGGGGCCACGTGCGCTTCGAGAGTGTCTCGTTTGCCTATTTCCGCCGCGAACCCGTGCTCTCCAACCTCAGCTTCGAGGCGCTGCCGGGGCAGGTGATCGCCTTGCTGGGCGCGACCGGCTCCGGCAAATCGACCATCATCAACCTGATCCCACGGTTCTATGACCCCACCGAGGGGCGGATCACGATTGACGGGTACGACACGCGCCGCGTGACGCTGAACTCGCTGCGCGACCAGATCGGCATCGTCCTGCAGGAGACGACCCTGTTCGCGACGAGCATCCGCGAGAACATCGTCTTTGGGTGCCCCACCGCGACCGAAGCGGACATGATCGCTGCGGCGAAGGCCGCCCAGGCGCACGAGTTCATCACGGAGACGCCGCACGGCTACGACACGGAGGTGGGCGAGCGGGGCGTGACCCTTTCCGGCGGGCAGAAGCAGCGCATCGCCATCGCGCGGGCGCTGCTCAAAGACCCGCGTATCCTGCTGCTCGACGACGCGACATCGAGCGTCGATGCCGAGACGGAGCGGCTCATCCAGCTCGCGCTGGAGCGGCTGATGCAGGGGCGCACGTCGTTTGTGATTGCGCAGCGCCTGAGCACCATGCGCATGGCTGACCTGATTCTGGTGATCGAGAAAGGACGCATTGCCGCGAGCGGCACGCATGAGACGCTGCTGCACAGTTCCAGCCTCTACGCCGAAATCTATCACCGCCAGTCACAGGCGTCGCGCAGTTACGCGCCGGACCTGTGACCGGCAGTAGAGCAAGGTGGCACTGAATGGGTTTTTCAATCGGCGCAACCAGCCCGAACATGGGGCCGCGTGGCGCCATACAAAGCTTTGGCGATGAGGTTGAGGGGAGCGCCTTCAACCTGCGCGTCGTGGTCCGGCTGCTGCGATACATCGGGCCGTACTGGCGGCGCATGGCGCTCGCGTTCGCCCTGATGCTCGTCGCGTCGGCCCTGTCGCTCGTGTCGCCCTATCTCGTCAAGGTGGCAATCGACCAGCCCATCGCCCACGGCGACCTCGAGGGCCTGAACACCATCGCCGTCTTGATGGCCGCTGCGATTGCCGGCCTGTATGTCGCCACGTCGGTGCAGCAATACCTGCTGTCATGGGTGGGGCAGCGCGTGCTGGCGGACCTGCGCGCCGGGCTTTTCCGGCACCTGCAGGTCCTCTCGCTCGGCTACCACGACACGCACATCGTCGGCGTCACGATTTCGCGCGTGATTAACGATGTCGCCGTCATCAACCAACTGCTGTCGCAGGGCCTGGTTACGCTGCTGAGCGACACGCTGCTGCTTGGCGGGATCGTGGTCGTGATGGTGTCCATGAGTCCCCGGCTGGCCCTGTTCACGTTCAGCGTCCTGCCCCTGATGGCGCTGGCGACGTCGCTTTTCGCGCGCCGGGCCAAGGTCGCCTTCAGGCAGACGCGGGCGCGCATCGCCGCTGTGGTCGGTGACCTGGCGGAGGACCTCTCCGGGATGCGCGTGATCCAGGCGTTCGCGCAGGAGGGAGCGTCGCACGAGCGCTTCGACGAGGTCAACCGCGAGAACCGCGATGCGAACATCGCGGCCATGTCGCTGTCGTTTATCTTCCTCCCGACGGTCGAGTTCCTGGGGATGCTGGCGACGTGCGTCGTGCTCTGGTTCGGCGGGGTCGCCGTCGCGCGCGACGAGCTGACCCTGGGCGTGGTCGTGGCCTTCCTGGCCTACGTGACGCGCTTCTTCCAGCCGATCCAGGAGCTGAGCCAGCTCTACACCACGCTACAGGCGGCGATGGCCGGCGGCGAAAGGGTGCTGGACCTGCTCGACACGTCGCCGGAGGTCGTGGACGCGCCGGACGCGGTGGAGATGCCGCCCATCGTCGGGCAGATCACGCTGCGCGACGTTTCCTTCGCGTACCGGGAGACACGCGCGTGCTCCACGACATCAACCTGGAGGTCGCGCCGGGGAGGACCGTCGCCCTGGTCGGCCCCACCGGCGCGGGCAAGACGTCCATCGCCAACCTGATCGCCCGCTTCTACGACGTGACCGAGGGCGCGGTGCTGATCGACGGCCACGACGTGCGGGGCGTCACGCAGCAGTCGCTCCGGCGGCAGATGGGGCTTGTCCCCCAGGACCCGTTTCTCTTCGCCGGCACCATTGCCGACAACATCCGCTTTGGCTGCCCTGACGCTGACGCCGCCGCCGTCGAGGAGGCGGCGCGCATGGCGAACGCCCACGAGTTCATCACCGCGCTGCCGGACGGCTACGAGACGGCGATTCTGGAGGATGGCGTCAACCTGTCGGTCGGGCAGCGCCAGCTTATCTGCATTGCGCGCGCGATGCTGGCCGACCCGCACATCCTCATCCTCGACGAAGCCACCGCGAGCGTGGACACGGTCACGGAGGCGCTCATCCAGGACGCGCTGCAACGCCTCTTGCGCGACCGGACGGCCATCGTGATCGCGCACCGGCTGAGCACCATCGTCAACGCGGACACGATCTGCGTGATCCAGGACGGGCGCATTGTCGAGCGTGGCCGCCACGCCGAGCTACTGGCGCAGAAGTCGCTCTATCAGGAGCTTTACCAACAGCAGTTTGTGGACGCCCTCCCGTGACGGCGCGGGCGCGCTGCCGGCTGCTCAATCGCCGGCGCGGCGGATGACGACCAGTTTGTCAGCGCCCGACTCGGCCCCCCAGACCTCGCCCGGACGTCCCAGTATCTGGCGCACGTTGCCCGACGGGCTGGGCAGCGCGAAGACCGTGAACGCCTCCGTGGCCGGGTCGAAGCTGACGAGCGCGTTTGCGCCGAAGTCGCTGAGCCAGACAAGGTCATTCTCGTCCACGTAGACCGCGTAGGGGCGCGGATCCGCGCCGGGCAGCCGCCAGGTCTGCCAGGCATCGGCAGCGGGATCGTACACCGAGACGTTGCCGCTCGACCATTCGCTGACCCAGATGCGCCCCTCCGAATCGGACCACACCCGGCGCGCGCCCTGGTTCGGGGTCGGCGGCTCCAGGACGGTGGCCTCGCCGCTTTCGATGTCGACCTGGGCGATGTGGCTTCCCGCCAGTGAGGCGTAGTAGATCGCGCCCTCCGGTGTGGTGGCGATGCCATACGGCCCGCGCCCGCGCGGCGCGTCGAACACCGCGATTGCGCCGCTCTCAGGGTCCAGCCGCCCGTAGATCCCGCCCTGGCCGGTGAACCAGAGCACGCCCTCACCGTCGAAGGCGGCGGTGTTGAGGTTCGCGTAGGGGGTGCCCGCCGGCAGGGGGTAGACCGTGACCTCCTCGGTGTCCGGGTCAACGCGCACAATCGCGTTCAGGCCGCTGTCCGTCACCCAGGCCGCGCCGTCCGCGCCGACGATGACGCCGTGGGGCGCGGAACCCGCGCCGAGCGGGATGTGCCACGTCTCGCCCGTCGCCGGGTCGAGCCGGCCGAGTTCGCCGCTCCGCTGGGCGGTGTACCAGACCGTGCCATCCGGGGCGGGGGCGACATCGTGCGGGCGCGCGCCGGCCGGCACGGGGTACTCCTCCATGACCCAGTCCGCCGCCGCGTCCTGGGCCGTGACGGGAAGCGCGACGGCTATCGCCGCGCCTCCCACAAGCGCCAATCCGATAAGCCACCTGATGAATCTGCCGCGCGTGCGTTTCCGGTTATACAACATCGACCCTCATCCTTTTCCAGGCTCCATATACTCCGTTCGTGCGCATCAGGCCAGCCAATGGGGCGGGTTCCAACCCCGCCCCACTCGTGAATTCACTTCGGCTCTGGCCCGTGGCGCCTATCCGAGCTTGCGCCTGAAGAACGTCACCATCTGCTCAAGCGCATCCTGGGCCACTTCATCGTCGCGGAGCTGGCCGTCGGCCAGCATGAACCCGTGCGGTTCCCCGAAGTACACCTTGAGTTCGAAGTACTTGCCGGCCTCATCGAGCGCGGTGGCGTAGCGGTAGATGTCGGCGATCGGGCTGGGATCGTCCGCCGTCCCGTGGATCATGAGCATGGGCGCGTCCAGGTCGGCGACCAGGGTGGCGGGTTGCGTGTCGCCGCCGTAGGGGAAGCCATACCAGGCCACGCCCGCGCCGAACGCCTCCAGTTGCGGGAGGAGCAGCATCGTGTAGCGCCCGCCGGCGCAGAACCCGGTCAGGCCGAGCCGCTCGGCGTCAACGTCGTCGCGCGCGCCCAGGAAGGCGATGCTGTCCTGGACAAGCTGCGTGACCGTCGCATCGGATGGGCTGCGCTCGAACGTCTGCCAGCCGACGGCCAGCACGACAAACCCCTCCGCCGCGACCGCGTCCGTCATGGTGCGATAGCCCTCTTCCAGGCCGTTGAACGAGTGGATCAGGACGATGCCGGGGTAGGGGCCGCCTTCCGCCGGCGCGGCGAGGTACGACAGATAGGCCTGCCCGCCGCTCATCACCTCGACATCGGCGCTCTCGATAGCCATGCCTTCGGCCTCCTGCGCCGAGGCCGCCAGGGGGAACAGCGTCAGGAACAGCGGAACGATCAAGAGCAGACGTGTTTTCATCATCTTCAACTCCCATCTTCACTTTACGAGCTTTGGCCTGATTACGGACGAGAATCCCGTCCACATGCCTTTTCCGGCGCGGCGGCAGCGGCCTGTTCGTAGGCCACCACGAAATCATAGGCGGCGTGCATTTGCCCATCCGTTTCAGGCTCCAGCACGCGCACCTGATTCTCCGCCGCGTAGAAGCGGTCTTGTGTCTGCTGTGGGGAGACATCGGGGAAGTAGAGTTGCGTGGTCAGCAGTTCTTCGCCGGTGGCCGCGCCGTCGTCGGGCGCGAAGACCTTGACGTGGATGTGCGCCGGCCGCGCGCCATACGGCGCGGGCAGCACCGTCTCCAGTGCGTAGCGGCCCGCTGCGTCGGTGTACTGGTGCCCGCGCAGCGTGTAGCCTTGCAGGTCGTACACGCCGGCGGCGTCCGCCTGCCAGAAGTCCACCCGCGCGCCCGCAACCGGCTGGCACTGCGGGTCGAGGACCACGCCGGTCAGCAGCAGCCGCACCCCCGCCATGCCGTCCTCGACGAGGCTGGCCTGCTCCGGGCTGCCGGCGAGGTAGTGAGGCCCTTCGGCGAGCGCGGTGGTCAGCGCGCCGTCGCACACGACTGTCGCCTCCGCAGCGCCGCCCTCCTGGGCGCTGGCCCCGCTGACGGTGCCCACCAGCAGGAGCGCGACAACACCTAACATGCACAACAGGTTGTACTTCCTCAGAAGGGATCCATTCATGCCTCCACCTTAACAACAACTGTACGGACGCTATCACCGAATATAGCAACGCCGGGCAACGCTGCCTAATCAGATCGAGAATATCTATTACTCTGATGGCGCGATTGTGAATGCTCATCTTGTCCTGCACCCTCAGCAAGGCATGCCTTGCCCCTACACCTCACCCATCTCGTACCAAGACTCGACCCTGTGGCGGAGGTGAGGGCGCTGCCGACCTTTGTGGCCTCGCCCCGCGATGCCATGGACCTCCCTTGACAGCGAACGCCGATCCATCGTATAATCGATACGTATCACGTAATACGGATAACGTAAACCCGTGCAGGAAACATGAGCACGAAGAGCCGTCCGACCCAGGCCGATGTCGCGCGCGAGGCCGGCGTATCGCAGGCGACGGTCTCCGCCGTGTTGAACAACCGCCTCGAACGCGCCATCCCCATCACCGAGGAAACGCGAAAGCGCGTGCTGGAAGCGGTGCAGAAGCTCGGCTACCACCCGGACGCGCGCGCCCAGAGCCTGAGCCGGGGCCGGAGCGACGTGATCGGCCTGCTCATCCCCGACAACCTCAACCCCTTCTTCTGGGATTTCGCGCGCGGCGTGGAGGACGTTGCCTACGAGAACCAGTGCAGCATCATCCTCACCAGCACCGGCCTGAATGCCGAGCGCGAGGCGCACTGCCTGCGGCTGCTCAACCAGCGCCAGACCGACGGCCTGATCCTGCTGCCGATCTTCCGCGCCCAGTTGCTCGACGAGCTGCGGGCCGCCCGCGACCGTGGCCGGCCCGTGGTGCTCTATGGCACGGACATGCTCGAAGGCGTCGATGTGGTGCTGCCCGATAATTACGCCGGCGGGCGCGCCCTGATGGCGCACCTGCTCGCCCTCGGCCACCAGCGCATCGCCTTCATCCAGGCCGTCGCCACGCCCGAACTGGGCACCGCCCGCCTGCGCGCCTACCGGCACGCGCTGGCCGAAGCCGGTCTTCCCGAAGACCCCGCGCTGATCTACACCTGCCGCCCAACCTTCGAGGACGCGCACGCGGCCACGCTGCACCTGCTGGCGCTCCCGGACCCGCCGACGGCCCTTTTCGCCATCAACGACTACACCGCCACCGCCGCCCTGCAAGCTGTGTATCAGAAAAGGGCTGCGCGTGCCCGACGACATATCGCTCGTCGGCTATGACGACATCGAGCAGAGCCGGCACCTGTGGCCGCCGCTGACCACGGTCGCCCTGGACGGCGCGGAGTCGGGCCGGATTGTGACGCGCCTGCTCTTCGAGCGCCTGAAGCGCCCCAGCCG
Source organism: Anaerolineae bacterium (assembly GCA_027494055.1). Taxonomy (GTDB): domain Bacteria; phylum Chloroflexota; class Anaerolineae; order Aggregatilineales; family JAFGMM01; genus JAOSJO01. The sequence goes on from JAOSJO010000001.1 coordinate 978,658, forward strand.
GCCGCCGCAGCGGATCGAAGTGCAGTGCCGGCTCGTCATCCGGAGTTCAACCGCGCCGCCCGCCGGCCGTACCAGGTGAGTGGACCATGACGCCCATGTCTGCGCGCGAGGGGGTGCTCGCGGCCCTCAACCGGCGCACGCCCGACCGCGTCCCCTTCGAGATCAGCTACGGGGCCTTCACCCCTGGCCTGATGCGCACCTTCCGCGCGCGCACCGGCTCCGACCAGGACCCGGCGGAGTACTTCAACTTCGACGTGCGCCCGGTGCGCTATCGCCCTGTGCCCGCCGAGGGGCTGGCCGCCTACCATGCCGACCTCCCGCCGGGCACGGAACTCGACGAGTGGGGCGTGGCCCGCGCGCCGGGCGACTTCCAGCACCTGACGCGGCAGATCCACCCGTTGCAGAACGTCCAGAGCGCCGCCGAGATCGTCCGCTACCCCTTCCCCGACTACACCCAGCCGGCGGCCTGCGCGCACCTCCCCGCCGAGACGGCGGCGCTTCACGCGCGCGGCCTCGCGGTCCTGGGAGAATTGTGGATCACGATTTTCGAGACCGCCTGGGCCATGCGCGGCATGACCGAACTCCTCACCGACTTCGTGCTGAATCCAGGCCTGGCCGCCGCCCTCCTCGACCGCATCACCGAAATCCGGCGCTGGCAGGCCCGGACCCTGGCGGCGGCGGACATCGATGTGCTGTGCCTGGGCGACGACATCGCCACGCAACGCGGCATGTTGGTGAGTCCGGCCCTGTGGCGCGACTGGCTCAAGCCGCGCCTCGCGTCGATCATCGCCGCCGCCAGGGCCGTGAAGCCCGACCTCATCATCTTCTACCACTCCGACGGCGACTGCCGGGCCGTCATTCCTGACCTGATCGAGATCGGCGTCACCGTGCTGAACCCGGTCCAGCCCGAATGCATGGACCCGGTCGCGCTCAAGAAGGCCTACGGCGACCGGCTGGCGTTCTGGGGCACCGTCGGCACCCAGACCACGATGCCCTTTGGCACGCCTGACACGATTCGCCAGGTGGTGCGCGAGCGCGTGCGCACGGTGGGCGCGGGCGGCGGGCTGCTTCTCGCGCCAACGCACATCCTGCAGCCGGATGTGCCCTGGGAGAACGTGCTGGCTTTTGTGGACGCGGTCCGCGAGGACGGCGTCTATACCTGATATGGAGGGCGGGAGTGCGGTGATGACGCCCTGGATTGCTGTCTGTAGCGTCACCGGAGAGGAGGGCAATGCTGCGGGATTGCGCGATACGGTTTTTCTGTCTGTGCGCCTTTGCGTTGACGATTGAGGAGGTTTCTCATGATGAGCCGCGTCAAGCCCCTGATTAGCCTGTTGCTCCTGCTCGGCATGGTCTGCACGCTCGCGCCCGTGGGCGCGCAGGAGGAGGAGGTGACCATCTCCTACCTGGACTTCTGGACCGAGCTGGAAGAGTACATGCTGGAATCCATCGCCATGTTCGAGGAAGCGCACCCCGGCGTGACCGTCGAGCGCACCACCGCCCCGTGGAACGAGGCCGAGACGGTGCTCAAGACCAACATCGCCGGCGGCACGCCCTTCGACGTGGCGACCTACTGGCCGATGTACCTGAGCAGCTTCATGGAACTGAACGCCCTCAAGGACCTGACGCCTTACATCGAGGCCGATGACGGCGCGTGGGCCGCCGACCTGGGGCCGCTCATGGAGCTGGGCAAGTACGACGACGGCTACTACGCCGTGCCGTTCAAGTCGATCTACGCCGTGCTGTACTACAACAAAGAGGTCTTCGAGGAACTCGGCCTGGAAGAACCCACGACCATCGCCGAATTCGAAGCCGTGATGCAGACCATCCAGGACGAGACCGACATGGCGCCGCTGGTGGTCAAGGACGGGACGACCGGCTGGATCGTGCGCTGGATGTTCCCCGCCCTGGCCGATGAGGCCGGCGTCTGGGAGGCGTGGAAGAACGGCGAGATCCCCGCTGCTGGCGAGACCGAAGACATCTACCGCCGCCCTTACGAGATCGCCCAGCGCTGGTTCGACAACGGGTTCCTCTATGGCGGTGAGGGCGCGGCCGGCATCAGCCGCGACGAGGTGGAAATCGCGTTCGGCAACCGGGAAGTCGCCATCCTGGCCGAGACCAACTCCGAGGTGCAGCGCATCAAGGACAACGCGGACTTTGAAGTCGGCGTCATGCTCTTCCCCTCGATTGTCGAGCCGCCCGCGTACTACCTCTTCGGCGGCGCCGATGGTTTCTTTGTGGGCGCTGACGCCCCCGATGAGGCCGTCGAGTTCATCAAGTTCATGACCAGCCCCGAAATGCAGGCGTGGTGGCTGGACAACGCCGGCACGACGCCGATCAACCCGCAGGTCGAGATCGAGGACCCGGTTGTCGCCGGCTTCGTCGAGTGGAACCAGTACCTCTACCCGTTCGAGTTCTACAGCGTGTCGCCTGAGATTTCGCGCTACATCGACACCAGCGTGAGCGAACTCTGGACCGGTCGCAAGACGGTTGATGAGATCGTCGCCGACCTGGAGGAGCTGCGGCTGGAAGCCCTGGAAGGGTAGGCCGGCGCAGACGCCTTTCGACGCGGGGGCACGGTCGCGGACCGTGCCCCCGACGCGCGTCTTCCTGTCAGAAAGCTGGGTGCCTCGATGGAATTCTCCCTTTCGCTGCCCTCCATCCGCAGAACGCAGAGCCGCCTGCGGCGGCGGCAGATACGGCTCGGCGTCGCGCTCCTCGCCCCGGCGCTGTTCCTGATTATCCTGATCGTGATCTACCCCACGGCGCGCTCGTTCGTCGCCAGCGTGACGGAGTGGGACGGGCTGCACCCGCCGGAGTTCAACGGGCTTGCGAACTTCGAGAAGCTCCTGTTCAAGGACGATCTCTTCGGGCTGGCGCTGGCGAACTCGCTCAAGCTCGGCCTGATCTCGGCGCTCGGCTCGGTGACCATCGGCTACATGCTCGCGGAACTGCTCTACACCACCGGCGCGACTAAGGGCGTCCTCTACCGCACGGTCTACTTCATCCCCGTGATGCTGCCGCTGGCGGTCGTGGGGGTGATGTTCAAGTTCATCTACAACCCGACCTACGGCCTGCTGAACCGCTTTCTGGAGGCCGTCGGCCTCTCCAGCCTCACGCACGCCTGGCTGGGCGAGGCGAACATCGTGCTCTACAGCATCATCGCCGTCAACATCTGGAAGACCTTCGGCCTGAACGTGGTGCTGTTCTTCGCCGGCCTGCAGACCATCCCCTACGAGTTGTACGAGGCGGCGCGCATCGACGGGGGCGTCGCGGTGGCAGGAGGTGCGCCACATCTCGTTGCCCATGCTGCGCCCGGTCCTCGAACTGGCGCTCGTGGTCTCATTGACCTTTGGGCTGAAGACCTTCGACCTGGTTTACGTGATGACGATGGGCGGGCCGGGGCGGGCCACGCTCACTGTCCCCATCTGGATATGGGAGAACTCCTTCCGTTACAACTCGTTTGGCTATGGCTCGGCTATCGCGGTGGTGTTCTTCCTCGTCGGGCTGGCGCTGGTGCTGCTCACGCGCTGGTTGGTCAGTGGGCGCGCGACGGCGCTGAATGAATAGGAGCGGCGCATGACTCTGCAACACCGCCTCGGTCAGATCGCCAAACACGCGGTCCTGCTGTTCTTCCTGCTGGTCACCATCGCGCCGCTGTACTTCGTGATCGTGACCTCGTTCAAGACCAACCCGGAGTTCTACGACAACCTGTGGCTGCCGGGCGAGAGCCTGCGCTGGGAGAACTACACCGAAGCGTGGACGCGCGGCCACCTGGGGGAGTACTTCGGCAACAGCCTGTACGTGGTGCTCACCAGCGTGGCGCTGGTGATCCTGTTCGCGATGCCGGCCGGCTACGCGCTTGCTCGGCTGCGCGTGCCGGGCAGCCGCCCGCTGATAACGTTCATGGCCGGCTCGCTGATTATCCCCGCCGAGGCGACGCTGGTGCCGCTCTTCGTGCTGATCGCCTCGCTCAAGCTCATCAACACGCGCGAGAACCTGATCCTGGTCTACACGGGCTGGAGCCTGGCGCTCACGATCTACATCTTCCACAACTACTTCCTGACCCTGCCGGTGGACATCGCGGAGGCGGCGCGCGTCGATGGGGCCAGCGAGGTGCAGATCTTCCTGCGCGTGATGCTGCCGCTCTCGTGGCCGGCGGTTGCCACCGGCGTGATCTTCAACTTCCTGTTCATCTGGGGCGAGTTCCTTTGGGCGCTGATTTCCACCCGCAGCGACAGCGTGCGCACCATCCCGCTCGGCCTGTTTCGCTTTCAGGACCAGTTCGGGACGGACTGGGTGCAACTCTCGGCGGCGATTTCGATCACCATCGTGCCGTTGATCGTGGTGTTCGTGTTCTTCCAGCGCTACTTCATCCGTGGCCTGACGGCCGGCGCGGTCAAGGCCTGAGCCGGCCTGTATCGTCCGTTGTATGACATTGTATGAGATTGTGGAGGCATGGCCGTGAATACCAGCCTGACGCCAGAACAGATCGCTGCCTACCGCGAAAACGGGTTCGTCGTCATCGAGGATTTCCTCACACCCGACGAACTCGAAACGTGGCGGCGCGCCGTTGATGACGCGGTCGCCCTGCGCGACGACCGCAAGCTGGCCAACGGCAGCGCGCGCAGCGGCGACTCGTACTACGACAACGTGTTCATCCAGCGCATCAACCTCTGGCAGGATCACGAGGGCGTCCGCAAGCTGATGTTCGACCGCCGCCTCGGCGCGATGGCGGCGGCGCTTGCCGGCGTGGAGGGCATCCGCATCTGGCACGACCAGGCGCTGATCAAGCAGCCGTGGGGGCAACCCGACCGGCTGGCACCTGGACAACCCCTACTGGTCGTTCTACGCGCGCGACGCGATCAGCATCTGGGTCGCGCTGGACGACGCCACCCTGGAGAATGGCTGTCTCTGCTTCTTGCCGGGCACGCACAAACAGGCCACGTATGACAATGTTGACATCGGCCCGAACCTGGGCGATCTCTTCAAGGTGTACCCCGCGTGGGCCACGATGCGGGCCGTCGCCGCGCCGATGCAGGCCGGTTCCTGCTCCGTCCATAACGGCCTGGTCGCGCACGCCGCCGGCGCCAACATGACGCCTGGATACCGCCGCGCCATGACGTGCGCCTACATGCCCGATGGCAGCGCCTTCAACGGGCAGAAGAACATCCTGCCGGACGCGCTGGTTGCGCGCCTCAATGTGGGCGATGTGCTGGACGACGACAGCCTGTGGCCGCTGATCTACCATCGCAGCAAACCGGGCGTCTCCGCCTGACCAGCCGATGACGCCGCCGGACCGCTTCCCCGCTTCGATCCCGTACATCTGGCCGGCCGGCCTGGAGCCAGCGCCGCGCAACACGTTCGTCCAGTTCCGCAAGACGTTCGCGCTCCCGACCGCGCAGCGCAGCGAGGCGCGCATCTTCGCCGATAGCCGTTACTGGCTGTGGGTCAACGGCGCTTTTGTCGGGCGCGGGCCGGCGCGCTTCGCGCCCGACGCCCCGGAATACGACCATTACCCCGTGCAGTGGCAGGCCGGCCCCAACGTGATCGCCGTGCTCGTGCACCACTGGGGCGAGCCGAACGCGCGCTACATCCCCGCGCGCGGCGGCCTGATCTTCGACGCCGGCGTTGCGGGTGTCGCCAGCGACGCCACCTGGCGCGCGCGGGTCGCGCCGGCCTGGGAGCCGCTCAGCCCCCGGATCGGCTTCCAGCTTGCCTATACCGAAATCTACGACGCCCGCCGCGATGCCGGCGACTGGCTGCACGCTGCGTACGACGACGCCGCCTGGGCGGCGGCTGAGCCAGTCGCCGACCCGCCCTGGGGGCCGCTGGCGCGGCGCGCGCTGCCGCCTTTCACGCTGGGGGCGCGCCTCCCCGCCCGACCGGCGCGCCGGGGGCGCGTCCAGTGCGGGGAGGCGGTCTATGAACTGCACCTGTGGTTGGGGTCGGCGCAGGCCCCGCCGCGCGGCTACTGGGTGCATACCGCCGTCTACGCGCCGGCAGCCACGCGCGCCACGTTCCGCGCGCTCAGCAGCGCGCGCCTGCAGGCGTGGCTGGAGGGGGCGGCGGCGCCGCTCGCCGAGCCGGCGCTGCCGCCGCCGACGCTGCGCCAGCCCCTCGCCTATACCGTCACGCTGGACCTCTCCGCCGGCTGGCAGGACGTGGCGTTTGCGGTCGCGCCCAGCCCGGACGTGGCGACGCTCACGCTCATGGTCCCGGACCGACTCGGTCTGAAGCTCGCCAGCGACCGCGACCCGGACCACGACGGCCTGTTCTACACACGGGAGTTCGTCGGCGCGCTGCCGGCTGAGGCGCCCCACCACGCCCGGCGACGGCTGGCGCGCCCACCTGCCGGCGGCCACGCGCGGCAGCGTCGCCCGCATTCTGGACGCGGAACAACTGGCCGGCGACCAGGCGTGCGGCGATTACCCGCTCACCATGCAGGCCGGCGATTGGGCGCTGCTCGCGCTGGACCGGGAGGCGCTTGGGCACGTGGAACTCGACGTGGAAGCGCCCGCCGGCGTCACGGTCGATCTTGGCTACGCCGAGCACCTGACCGACGCCGAGGGCCGCGCCGGCTTCAGCGCGGGGCGCGTGATGGCGGTCAAACAGGCGACCTTCAGCGCGGACCGGTACGTCACCGCCCAGGGGCGGCAGCAGCACACGACGTTCGATGCGCGCGGGTTCCGGTTCGTGCACGTGGTGGCGCGCGGCCCGCTGACGCTGCACCGCCTTGGCGTGCGCGACGCCACCTACCCGGCGGCGCAGGTGGGGCGCTTCGCGTGCAGCGACGACCTGCTGACGCGCATCTGGGAGGTGGGCGCGCACACCGCCCGGCTCTGCATGGAGGACGCCTTCACCGATTGTCCCTGGCGCGAGCGCGGGCAGTGGGTCGGCGACCTGAAGATCACCTACCTGACGAACCTGGCGTCGCTGGGCGATCACCGGGTGATGGCGCGGGGCCTGCGCCAGTTCGCGCTCAGCCAGGGCGCGGACGGGCACGTCAACGGCCTGTTCCCCATCCCCTGGCAGGGCGGGCGCATCGCGGAGTACTCCCTGATCTGGTGCATGGCCGTGCGCGATTACGTACACTACTCCGGGGACGTGGCGACCGCGCACCGTCTGTGGCCGCACGTTGCGCGCGCGCTGGCGTTCTTCGAGACGCGGCTGACGCCGGAGGGGCTGACGTACACCCGCCAGCCCTGGGCTGACCTGATCCTGTCCGGGGCGGTGGCGGCGGAGGACACCGGCGAGGTCGGCCCCCTGATCGACTGGGTGAAGACCGAGCGCGTGGGCGCGCTCACGACCGTGAACGCCTTCTTCTACCGCGCGCTCCGTGACGCGGCGGAGATCGGGTCGCAGGTCGGCGAGGGCGAGGCCGCAGCGCGCTACGGGGCGCTGGCCGACCGGGTGGCCGACGCGATCAACCGCCTCCTGTGGGACGCAGGCCGTGGCATCTACGCGGACGCGCGCCGCGATGGGGCGCTGTCGCCGCTCGCGACCGTCCACGGCAACAGCCTGCTGCTGGCCTTTGGCGTCGCGCCGCCGGCGCGCTGGCGCGCCATGTGCGACTTCCTGCGGGCAGAGTTGGCGCACCTCTGCCGGGACGACCCCTCCATCCCGACGTTCTTCCGGCAGGTCGTCAGCCCCTACTTCATGTACTACGTGCTGCGCGGGCTGTTCGCCATCGGGCAGGGGCGCTACGCGCTCGACCAGATACGCGCGAAGTGGGGCCACATGCTCCAGACCGGGACGACGACCTTCTGGGAGAACTTCGACCCGGATACCAGCCTGTGTCACGGGTGGGCGTCCAGCCCCACCTGGTTCCTGAGCCGGGAGGTGCTCGGCGTCACGCCAGCGGCCGGCGCGGGTCCGGTGCGCGTTGCGCCGCGCACGTGCGGCCTAGCGTGGGCCAGCGGGACCATACCCACACCCGGCGGCCCGGTTACGGTGGAGTGGCGGGACCAGGGCGAGGCGCTTTCCCTGCGCGTCGCGCTCCCGGCGGGGCGGGGCGTCGCCATCGAGAGCGAGAAGCCGCTGGCCGATGTTGCCGTCAACGGCGCGGCGATCATCACGCCCGACGGGGCGCTGCCCGATGTGGAAGTCGCGCCGGACCGCAGGCGCGCGACCTACCCGCACCCTCACGGCCCGGCATGAGCGCCTGATCGTCGCGGAGCGCGCGACAGAGTCTGGGAAGCGGCGGGCGGTTGAAACACGAGGCCACGACAGGCGCGGGAGATTCCCAACCCCTTTTGTAACTCGGTGTCCTTCGTGCTTCCGTGCGACGAATCCTGGCGTGCGTTTCCCTGACTATTGCCGGCCTCGCCGGTCCGGCCTTGCCGGGCCGGCGGGGGTGAGGTAAAGAACCCGTGGTGCGTGGCGCGCGGATTTGCGTATACTACCATCGGCGCGTACACAGCGCCCTCACCGCGCGTTCTGCCCAAGGAGGTCAGCAACAGTGAACGCAAAAGAGCGTGTCCATGCCGCTCTGCGGCGCGAGCCGGTTGACCGCGTGCCGATCTACATGTGGTTCCAGCCCGACACCGCCAGGCGGCTGGGCGACCTGCTGGAGATTCCGCCGGCGCGCGTCGCGGAGGCGATGGGCAACGACGTGTGCCAGACGTGGGTGAGCAACAACCACGCCATGGAGGGCATCGTCCACGAACACGAGGGCGAGGGCCACGTCGATGTCTGGGGCATCGAGTGGGTGAAGGTCGGCGCGTTCAACCAGGTCTGCGGCTTCCCGTTGCAGCACGCGGACGAAGACGCGATCCTGCGCTACGCGTACCCCTATGACCAGGTCGAGACGCTCATGCGCAACATGGACCCCGTCGTTGCGCTCGCCGACGAGTACTTCATCGGCTGCGACGTGTCGCCGTGCCTGTTCGAGATGGTCTGGCGGTTGCGCGGCCTGGGAGAGACGCTCCTCGACATGGCCGCGAACCCCAGGCTCGCCGCGCACATGTTCGAGCGCGCGGCGGAATTCTGCCTGCACCTGTCGGAGATCGCCTGCGCGCGCTTCCCGCTCGACTGGCTCTGGACCGGCGACGACATCGCCAGCCAGCGCGGAATGATGATGAGTCCGGACTACTGGCGCGAGGCGATCCGCCCGCACCTCGCGCGCATCTTCGAGGTTGGCAAGGCGCACGGGCTGTGGGTGGCCTATCACTGCTGCGGCTCGCTGCGGCCCATCATCCCCGACCTGATCGAGATGGGGCTGGACGTCCTCAATCCCATCCAGGCGAACACGCCCGGCATGGACGCGCTCGAACTGAAGCGCGAGTTCGGCGCGGACCTGGCCTTCATGGGTGGGGTGGATACCCAGGGGCTTCTGCCCACCGGGACGGTGGACGAGGTGCGGCGCGAGACGGCGCGGCTGGTCGAGGCCATGACCGCCGACGGCGGCGGCTACATCCTTGCCGCCTCGCACACCGTGCCGCCCGAAGCGCCGCTTGAGAACATCTTCGCGATGTACGCGGAGGCGGGCGTCAGCCGGGAGGCGATCTTCGACCGCGCCGCCGACATCCGCCGCGCCCTCAACGCCGGCGCGCAGGAGTCCGCGCGTTGAGGATGGCGCGCTGCCGTATCGGCCCGCGCCTCCCTCTGCACCGTCGCGCGCGAGGATTACCTCGATGCCGGCGGCGCGCAGCCCCTCCACGATCTCTGGAGGCGCACCGGCATCGGTGACGACCTTGCTGACCTGGTCGAGCGCCGCGACCGGTATGGGGCCGACGCGGCCAAACTTCGTGTGGTCGGCGATGAAGATCAACGCCTCGCTGGAGGCGATCATCTGGCGCTTGATGTCGGCTTCCAGGAAGTTCAGGGCGGTGAAGCCGTTCTCCAGCGAGATGCCGTCGATGCCCAGGATGGCCCGGCGCGCCCGGAATCTGTGCAGCATGTCGGTCGCGAACCCCCGACGAGCGACAGACTCTCTGGCCGCAGGAGGCCGCCCGTGAGGAATAACTGTAAATCCGTTTGCGAGACCAGACTTTCCCACTGGTCGTGGATGGCGCACGAGATCACCGTGAGGTTGCGCCGCCCCCCCAGGCGCGCGCAGACCTGGTAGGTCGTCGAGCCCCCGTCGATCATGACCGTCTCGCCGTCCTCGATGAGCGCCGCCGTCGCCTTTCCGATGGCTTCCTTTTCCGCACGGTTGAGGTTCAGCCGTTCGACGAAAGGCGATTCGGCAATCGCCACCTTCCCGCCGTTTATCCCGGCGTCGGCAAGGACCGCGCCGCCATAGACCCGCTTTGCGACGCCGCGCCGCTCCAGCTCAGCCAGGTCAAGGCGGATTGTGGCGACATTCAGGCCGTACTCTCTGGCGAGTTCCCGGCTCACCACCTTCTGCTTTTCAAACAGCGTCTGCGTGATCTCCCACAGGCGTTCCTCGCGAAACATAGGCTGTCACCTTCGCGCGCGTCATCCCATACCGCCTTGCCGGAAAGCTGTCATCGCGGCGGGCGCGCGAACTCCTTATGAAGAACATCAATGACAGCCGAATTATATAATGGTCTTCTGCTTAAGGCAATGCATCTCTGTTTGTTTGCCTCAATATCCTTTATTATTCATGTCCGATTTCTGAAGTCCGAGGCGCGTATTCTTTGTGATCTTTTGACAGTGTTTTGCGTTTTGATATAATCCCAGGCGCGTTCTCGCGGCAGAGAGGCGGAGACTTCGCCAAGATCACGCCTGTCTGGTCGCCTTGCGTCCCAATGTGGAGAGATACAACACATGAATACAGGCAAGCTCGTCCGCATGAACCGGCTTTTCGCCCATCCCTCCGGGCGTTTGTGTTCGGTCGCGGTCGATCATTTCATCGGCTACGGGCACGGCCTCCCCGACGGGCTGCGCGACATCGCGGCGACGCTGGAGGCGGTTGTCGCCGGCGCTCCAGACGCCGTGACCATGCACAAGGGCGTCGCGGCGTCGGCCTGGCAGCGATTTGCCGGGCGCATCCCTATGATCCTGCAGAGCGTCATCGGGCGACCGGACGACAGCGCCTTCGAGTTGATCGCGACGCCTGAAGACGCGATCTTTCTGGGCGCGGACGCCTTCGCCGTGGCCGCTTTTTGTGCGCGGCGCGACCGAGGGCGCGTACTTGAAAATCGTCGCGGACTGCGTGCGTGAGGCGGCGCGCTATGACCTGCCGGTGATCTGCCACATCTACCCCCGCACGCGCGATTTGCAGATTTCGTTCACCCCGGAGGACATCGCCTGGGCCGTGCGGTGCGCCGTCGAGGTGGGCGCGGACGTGGTCAAGACGCCCTATTGCGGCAACCCCTCGGCGTTCGCTCAGATCGTCGCCGAGTGTCCGGTGCCGCTCGTCGCCGCCGGCGGCCCGCAGAGCGCGACGCTCGCCGATGCGCTGGCGATGATGGCCGCGGTCGTCCAGAGTGGGGCGCGCGGCGCGACCGTGGGGCGGAACGTGTGGGGCTTCGGCAACATCACGGCGGCGGTGCATGCCTTCAAGGCCGTGATCCATGATGCGCGAAGCCCACAGGAAGCCTTGAGGGCCGCCAACCTATGACGCTGTGGGATGTGCTGGGCCTGGGCGCGGTCGCGGTGGACGACCTGTTCTATGTGGACCACCACCCCGCGCCCGACACGAAGGTCCCGCTGCGTGACTTCAAACGGCAGGGCGGCGGGCTGGCCGGGACCGCGCTCGTGGCGGCGGCGCGCCTCGGCGCGAAGGCCGCTTACTGCGGCGTGCTCGGCGACGACGAGCTTTCGCAGTTCAGCCTGCGGGAGTTCGAGCGCGAGGGCGTGGACTGCACGCCGGTCCTGCGGCGGCCAGAGGCGCGCGCCGTGTACTCGGCCATCATCGTCGATCAGAGCACGGGGCAGCGCTGCATTCTCTATTCTCACGCCGGCGTCATGGCCCCGCTGCCGGAACAGATTACGCCGGCGCTCGTCACCGCGTGCCGGGTGCTCTTCGTGGACAGCACCGTGGCCGTGCTGGGCGCGCGCGCTGCCGAGATTGCCCGCCGCCACAACATCCCTGTGGTCGGCGATGTTGAGACGCATGCCGGGCCAGACCTGCCCGACCTGCTGCGCCAGATCGACCACCTCATCCTGGGCGACAGCGCGGCGCAACAGTTGACGGGCGAAGCCGACCCCGCCGCCGCCGCGCAGGCGCTCTCCCGGCGCAATGGGGCGTGGTGCGTGGTGACGGTCGGCGACCGTGGCTGCTGGTACGCTGCGCGCGGCGAGCCGGCGCGTCACGTGCCGGCGCTCCGCGTCGAGGCTGTGGACACGACCGGCTGCGGCGACGTGTTCCACGGCGCTTACGCGGCGGCGCTCGCCCAGGGCGAGCACGTGAGCCGGGCAGTGCAGGTGGCGACGGTCGCGGCCGGCATCAAGGCCACGCGCCACGGGGGCCGGGCGGGCATCCCCGACCGCGCCACGGTGGCGCGCTACATGAGGGAGCACGGCTTCGATGCCTGATATCGGCTTGCGCGCCGGCTGCGTGGCGTGATCGGGACGGCGGCCTGAGATGGCAGCGATGACGCCGCGCGCGCGGGTCAGGCAGGCGATCCGGCACGCCCCGCCGGACGCCGTGCCCTACCATTTCAGCTACACGCCGCCGGCCAGGCGGAAACTTGAGGCCTATTACAGTACGACCGATCTCGACGCCGCCCTGAACAACCACATCGTGAAGTACAAGCCGCGCTGCGCGGACTACCTGACGCCGGTTGGCCCGAACCTCTGGCGCGATGAGTTCGGCGTGGTGTGGGACTGGGACGGCGCGACCGATATCGGCACCCCCGCCAACTGCGTGTTCGCGGCGCGCTCGCTGGCGGGGTATGCCTTCCCCGATCCGTTCCTGCCCTGCCGGTACGCAAACCTTCCCGCCTTCATTGACGCTCACCGCGACCGCTTCCGCGTGGTGAACCTCGGCAAGTCGCTCTTCGAGCGCGCCTGGTCGATGCGCGGGATGCAGAACCTCCTGATGGACATGGTGGAAGCGCCGGCGTGGGTCGAGGCGCTGCTGGACGCGATCACCGACTTCAACCTGCACACCATCGCGGAGGTGACCTGGTATGATATCGACGCGGTGATGTTCGGCGACGACTGGGCGGGGCAGCGCGGCCTCCTGTTCAGCCCGGCGATGTGGCGGCGCTACATCAAGCCGCGCATCGCCGCGATGTACGGCGCGGTCAAGCAGGCCGGCAAGGCGGTGTTCATCCATTGCTGCGGCAAGGTACAGGAACTGTTCCCTGAGCTGGTCCAGCTCGGCGTCGATGTGTTCAATCCCTTTCAGCCAGAGGTAATGGACCTCGCCGCGATCAAGCGCCAATTCGGCGACCAACTGGCGTTCTATGGGGGCATGAGCGTGCAGCAGGTTCTCCCGTTTGGCGCCGAACAGACCGTGCGCGCCGAAGCGCGCCGCCTGATGGACGTGATCGGTCAGGGCGGCGGGTACATCATCGCCCCATCGCATGACATGCCTGGCGACATCCCGATTGAGAACATGGTCGCCTTCATCGAGACCGTGCGGAGCGGGACCGCCTGAGCGGGGCTGGTGGCGTCCGCGTGTATATGGAGGAGTGTAATGAAGATCATTGAAAAGCCGTGGGGCCGGGAGTTGTGGGTGGCGCACACCGCGAAGTACGCGCTCAAGATCATCGAGTTCAACCAGGGCAGCCGTTCCAGCCTGCAATACCACCGGTTCAAGCACGAGCACATCTACGTGGACCGGGGCCGGCTCCAGGTCGAGTGGGAAGACGACCAGGGCGCGATGCAGACGCTGGAGCTTGGGCCGGGGGACGTGATCGAGAACAAGCCGGGCCGCAAGCACCGGGTCACGGCTCTGGAGGATGTCCGGCTGATCGAGGTGAGCACGCCGGAGCTTGACGACGTGGTGCGCGTCGAAGACGACTACCAGCGCTGAGCCAAAGTGTGCGGTCGGGAGGGTCCGGTGCAGGGGATGAAGCTGCGCATCAACGCGGCGCGGCTGCTGGCGGACATTGAGGCGCTGGCGCAGATCGGGGGCACGCCTGACGGCGGTGTCTCGCGGCCGGCGCTCTCGCCGGCGGACCTTGAAGGGCGCGCGTGGTTTCGCGGGCGTGCGGAAGGCGACGGCTTCGAATGGCGGCAGGATGGCGCGGGCAATCTCTCGGCGGTGCTGCGCGCCAGCGACCCGTCCGCGCCGACGCTGTTGGCCGGCTCGCATCTCGACACGGTGCCCGACGGTGGGCGCTTCGACGGCGCGCTGGGCGTGCTCGCGGCGTTGGAGGCGCTGCGCACCCTCCGTGAGGCGGGCGTTCGCCTGCCGGTCCACCTGGAGGCCATCGCGTTCACTGATGAAGAGGGGCACGTGTTGGGGTTGCTGGGCAGCCGCGCGCTTACCGGACAGATCACGCCTGAAGACCTGGAGCGCCCACGCGGCGGGCGCGCGGCGCTCGCTGACGGCATGCAGCGCCTCGGCCTCACCCGTGAGGGCATCCTGGCGGCCCGCCGCCGCCCTGAGAGCCTGGCTGGCTACGTGGAATTGCACATCGAGCAGGGCAGACGCCTGGAGGACGCCGGCATCGACATCGGCGTTGTGACGGCCATCGTCGGCATCCGCTCGTGCTGGCTACGCTTCGTCGGGCAGGCGGCGCACGCCGGTACGACGCCGATGCCCGACCGCGCCGACGCGCTGTTGGGCGCGGCGGACTTCGCGACGCGCGCGCGGGCGCTGGTGATGGCGCGTTTCGCGCCGGGCGTGGTGAACTGCGGTCAGGTCTGCGTTGCGCCGGGCGCGTTCAACATCGTGCCGGGGGAGGCGCGCCTGGCGCTGGAGTTCCGCCACGGCGCTGACGCCGACCTCGACGCGATGGAGTCGGCGCTGCTCGCGCTCGCCGCCGAGTCGGCGCAGCGATACCGGCTCAAGCTCGAAGTGGAGCCGGGTGAAAGGTGCGCGCCGGCGCTCATGCACGAATCCGTCACGGCGGCCATCGAGGGGGCGGCTGCGGAACTGGGGCTTTCACACACGCGCCTGTTGAGCTTCGCCGGCCATGACGCCCAGGTC
Source organism: Anaerolineae bacterium (assembly GCA_027494055.1). GTDB lineage: Bacteria > Chloroflexota > Anaerolineae > Aggregatilineales > JAFGMM01 > JAOSJO01. The sequence goes on from JAOSJO010000001.1 coordinate 993,674, forward strand.
ATGAGCGCGGTGACGCCGACCGCGATGCTCTTTGTGCCCTCGCAGGGTGGCATGAGCCACAACCCGCGCGAATTCACCACGCCGGGCGATGTCGTGAATGGGGCGAACGTCCTGCTCCACACGCTGCTGAAGCTGGCCTTCTAGGCGGCAGCGATCCCACTTTCAGACACAGCCTTGCCTTCCCCGCGACCCTCTCGCGCGACCTTCCAGGGGGTGCTGTGCGCGCGTGCAAGCGCGCCTGCGCACTCTTGCCGGCACATTCTTTTTACTACATGAAAATGTTGACACACACAAAGAAATGAAATACAATGGCGGTGGTCAATCGACCACACTTAACGCTCAGTTAACAATCTCGCGCCGTCTTCTACCCAACGCTGAAGCCATGTTCTCTGCACCCAAAAGGAGAGGGGCATTTTGTTTCCGGTGCGCACCAGGGGATTAAGCCGGCGGGCCTTCCTGCGGATGCTGGGCGCCAGCGGCGCGGCGACCGTGGGCGGCAGCCGGATACAAGACACCAACCCTCCCTCGCTGATCGCTCGCTTTCAGCACCCACCCTATCCCCCACCTCAAGCCTGGCACAGGACAGCGCAATTGCGCCGTCGGAGTGGCCCCTGCCACGCCGGGACAACCGGGGCACGGCGCGCAGCCCGCTAAAGGGCGCGATCACGCAGTCGGCGCTGCGCCATCGCGCGTTCCTGGGCAGCAGCGTGAATCAGCTCCTGGTTGCGCCGGCCGGCGGAGAGACGCCACCTGCGGTTTTCTTCGTCAGTGGCGGGCGGGTCGTGGCCCTGGACGCCGAGGGCGCTGAGATGTGGCGCAGCGACCTGCTCGATGTGAGTTTCCTCGAAGGCGTCCATGACCTGGCCGGCGATGGGCGGCGGCAGCTTGTGGTGCTGAAGTGGGGCGGCCTGGCGGCGCTTGACATGGCGAGCGGCGCGATCCCTCTGGGAATACGACATCCCGCTCGTGGGGGGCTTCGGCGCGGCTTCGCTGAAAGTCGGGCCGGTTGACCTGGCGCGGGCGGGCGAACAGATTCTGTTCTTCCCCTACGGCGCGCAAGACACGTTCATGTTCGCCTTCGACCAGGGCGTTGAGGGCGGGTACGTGGCGTGGACGCTCCCCGACAACTCCTCCGGGTATCCGCCCGCGCCGGCTGTGGCGGACGTGGATGGCGATGGCGCCAACGAAGTCTGCCTGATGGCGCACCACCGCCTGACCCTCTACGACCCGGCGGACGGTTCCGAGAAGCAGCGCATTGCGTGGCAGAACGTCAGCGGCGAGGTCCGGAATTACGGCTACCTGGGGTTGCTGGAGATCGCGAAGGACAGCCCGCCGGCGGGCGTGTTGCTCAGCGTCGGGGTGGCGTACCATGCGGAGCGCCTCGACTTCCAGGGCGGCGGACAGGTCGTGTGGAGCGAGTATCTGGGCGGGCAGGAGGATGTCAGCCTGGAGCTGGAAAGCACGCCGCAGCCTGTGGCGGACGTGGACGGCGACGGCGCGCTCGAAGTGGTGTACAGCGCGCGCTTCGACCGCCCGGACCGTCAGGGTTGGCATGTGGAAATCCGCGATGTGCTGGGTGGCGCGCTCAAGCAGGAGATCGAGGGCGCGCGCCTGCTCGACGTGCTTGACCTCGATGGCGACGGCGTGGCCGAACTGGTGCTGGAGCGCGTGGGCGACGCCGGGCGGGCGATCAGCATTCTTGCCCCCGCGTCCGGCGTCGAGACGCCGCTGGGCAACTACGACCTGCACATCGATGCCACGCGCCGCTACGGGCTGCATGAGACGAATACCTACTACCCGTTCGGTGGGTACATCGTCCGCAACTGGTTGATGCGCGCCGACCTCGACGGCGACGGGCGGCCTGAACTCCTCGGCGTTGACCGGGAAACCGGCCAGCGCGTCGGGCTTGGGCTGGGGCGGACGGCGCCCTGAGGTGGTTGAACTATGCGGGGCGTGTCAGGCCCCGATACTCTGGGTGGGCGATCTGAACGCATCTGGCAAGGTGAGCTTCATTATCGCCACACGTGATGGGGTGCGCTTTGTGCGCGCCGGCGGCGGGGCCGGGCCAGAGGTTACAGGTGGGGCGTACATGGCCCGGCCCCTGATGGCCGACCTCGATGGGGATGGGCGCGTCGAAATCGTTGTGGGCGAGCGCGCATTCGCCGTAGAGACAGACGCGGCGCTGACGCTGCGTGAGCTGTGGCGGCTGCCGGTCCGCATGATGACCGCGCCGAAAGATTGCGTGGCCGTGTGGGACCTGGACGGGGACGGCGCGAAGGAGATCATCGGTTGGGAAACCGACGCGGCCGGCGCGCCCCAGATGGTGGTCTACGACGCGGCCGGCGCCCTGCGCTGGCGCGCCAACCTTCCCGCGCACGGTCCTGGCGCCTCGGTGATGATGTGGACGGTTGGGCGCTTCCTGGGCAAAGACACGTATGACATCTACGTCGCCGGCAACCGGGGTTCGACCGGCGGGGCGTCCCTGATCCTGAGCGGCGTGGATGGCGCGCCCGCCTGGATGGAAACCGAAAGCCTCGACCGGGCGCTCTACCCGCACAGCGGCTACCCGACCGCGATGGACATCGACGGCGACGGCGCAGAAGACATCGCCATGATCGCCGGACCCGCTGTCGAGTTCCTCAGCGGCCCCACGGGCGCGCGCATCGGCGAGACGCCCACCCTGAACGGCATCCTCTCCACCGACCTGAGCACGTACTACTACGGCAGCGCCGTGTTCGTGGACCTGGACAGCGACGGGCGCGAAGAGGTGCTGATGGCGGGGGTCTGGGGCGGCATCGGCGTGACCGACCTGTCGCGCCAGCGCATCTGGAGCCGGCCGTTCGAGGTGCCCCTCCCGGAGCTTCATCTCGCCGCCGCGCAACCGCGAGGCGGTCGTGGCCGACGTGGACGGCGACGGCGCGCTTGAGGTGCTGTGCCACATCCCCAACTACCGGCTGCGCTGCTACGAGGGCATGACCGGCAAGCGGAAATGGACCGTCGCGCTGGATGGCGGCAACCCCAGCGAAATGGTCGTCTGTGACATCGACGGCGACGGCAGGGAAGAGGTGCTGTTCGGTACGAACCTGGGCCACCTTTACGCGGTGCGCGGCACGCCCGAAGGCAGCGCAGACGTGCTGTTTGAGATGACATTGCCCGCGTCGCTCGGTGTGCCTACGGTGGGCGACATCAACGGCGACGGCCTGGCCGAGATTCTGGTCGTGTCTTCGGACGGGTATCTCAACATCGTTACCGCGACGTGACCGTCACGTTGCGTGAATGCTCAGCGAAGCCCTGTGTTACCCGGAGAGAAAGGAGAAAAACGTAGGAGAAACCAGAGAGAGGCCGCGCATTACAAGGCACTTGTACGTTTTGGCTTGAGCAGAGGAGGGTGAACCCTATGGAAGCCAAGAAAGTTACACGACGCACTTTCCTGAAGATGGCGGGTGCTGCAGGTGGGGCGGCGCTTGCGGCCAGCGGCGGCGCCGGCGCGCTTGCCGATGCGTTCAAAGCCCCGCGCGCCAGGAGACGGTCACGCTGACCAGCAACGACTTCTATCTCGGCGGGCCGGGCTTTGAGCCAATCGCCGAGGCCTATCGCGAGGTTATGGACGCGGCCGGCCTGGATTGGATCCAGTACGAATACCAGCAGGCAGACACGACCACCCTCGAAACGCGCATGGCCGCCGGCGACGCGCCGGACCTGATCTACGTCTACCCTGAACTCGCGCAGCCGTGGGCGGCGCGCAACCAGCTCGTCAGCCTGACGCCCCACATCGACGCGGACCCGGATTGGAAGGCCGATGTCGAGGCGTTCATCCCCTCGATGAACGCGGGCTACACCTACAACGGCGAACTGTACGCGCTGACCACCGCCGCCGAAGCCGAGTGCTGCTCCTTCAACCCTGACCGCTTCGCAGCGAAGGGCGTGGACTCGCCGTCCGCCGTGGGCGCGGAAGCGTTCACGCTGGAAAAGTTCCGCGAGATGAACTGCGCCATCGCCGACGACGAGATGGGCGGCTACTTCGGCCACATGGAGTTCAACCAGGGCCTGGGCGACATCGTGGCCTGCTTCGGCGGGCAGTACTTCAGCGAGGACGGCACGCAGGCGCTCCTCAACACGCCTGAATTCGTCGCCGCAGTCGAGTACGTGGCCGGCATGGTCGCGGACGGCTGCGCGATCGACGGCATCCAGTCTACGCGCGACGGCCAGTGGGTCGCGGCGGCGCTGGCGAACCAGCTCTGCGCCACCGTCATCGCCGGCGACTGGGCCTGGGGCTGGGCGCACAAGACCCAGCTTGAGGCGGGTGAATTCCAGCCGGAGATGTTCTACATCCCGTCCGGGCCGGCGGGCCGCATCCCGATCGCGCACTCGGCGGGCGTGGCGCTCTACGCCTCCACGTCGAACATGGACGCCGGACTGGCCTTCATGAAGTTCGGTTTCACGAAGGAATTCCAGGAAGTAGCGGCCCAGATGTACGAAGTCGCGCCGCAGTTCCCGGCCCGCACTGACGCCGCCGACCCGATCTTCGACAACGAGCTACTGCCGGCGTTCTTCACGGAACTGTTCGAGGGCAGCATCCCCTCGCCGTTCACGCCCGTCATCAACCCCTACCCGCTCTACGGCTACATGTACGATATGTGGGCGGACATCTTCAAGGGCAACGACACCCGGCCTATCCAGGAAGTGCAGGACGAGATGAACGAGCGTGTCCAGCGGGACCTGGACGACGCGGCGTTCTTCATGTAAAGGCCACGATTAAAGGCCACAAAGCCGGCGCCTTTGCCGGCCTGGCAGGGGAAGCGGGCAGCGTACATCCAGCATTCGTTGCCGACGGCTGTCCGCTCCCCTCTCCAGGGTCAATGAACTGCGCATGTATCTCCAAGGGGAGAAAACGATGGCTACGATTTCCGCGACTGCCGTGATGCCGACCAGGGAGGAACTGGTCGCGGCGCGCAAGCGTCGCGAACGCTGGCGGCAGATCAAGGGCATTTTGTTTACCTCGCCTTTCTGGATTGGCTTCCTGGCGTTCTCGGCCATTCCGATGGTTCTCTCGCTCTACCTCAGCTTCACCCGATACGACGTGCTCACGCCGCCGATCTGGGCCGGCACGCGCAACTATCTGAAGCTGTTCGATGATCCGTCGCTCCTTACATCATTAAAGAACACGGTCGTCTACGCCGGCCTGAGCGTGCCGCTCGGCGTCTTTCTCGGCCTGGTCCTGGCAATCCTGCTGAATCAGGGCGCAAAGGGGCAGTCCATTTGGCGGTCTATTTACTACCTCCCGTCGGTCACGCCGGTTGTCGCCTACGCACTGCTGTGGAAGTGGATGCTGAGCCGCGACTACGGGATCATCAACGCCGCACTGGGGTTGTTCGGCGTGCAGCCCATTGACTGGCTGGGCGACGAGAACTGGATTCTTATCGCGTTCGTCTTGTCGAGCCTGTGGACCATCGGCGGTGGCATGATCATCAACCTGGCCGGCTTGCAGAGCATCCCCACCGAACTGTACGACGCTGCCAAGGTGGACGGCGCGGGGCGCTTCCAGAGCTTCTGGAAGATCACCCTGCCGATGATGTCGCCGGTGTTGTTCTACAACGTGATTATGGGCATCGTCGGCGCGATGCAGAGTTTCTCCTTCTTCTTCGTCATGACCCAGGGGTGGGGTAACACCTCGTACACCGACATCGGCGCGGTCTACATGGTGCACCTGTACCGCATGGGGTTCATGAAGTTCCAGATGGGCTATGCGGCGGCGATGGCCTGGCTCCTGTTTGGCATCATCCTGGTTCTGACGCTGATCGTGGTGCGCACCTCGCGACGCTGGGTGTACTACGAGAGCGACTGGCTGACCGGCGGCGCGTAAGGGAGGATCATCATGAGCGTCACAGTCGAGCAGAAGCAATCCCAATCAACCTCCATGACCCCTGCGCAGCCGAACGAGTGGACTCGTGACCGGATCAACAAGGTCGCCTGGCGCGTGTTTCTCTATGCGCTCCTGTTCATTGGGGCGGTTGTCATCTCGCTGCCGTGGACCTGGATGATCCTCAGTTCGCTCAAGACCAACGTCGAGCTGCATACCGTCCCGGTACCCTTCTTTCCTGCAGAGCCGCAGTGGGGCAACTACTACACGGCCTTTTTCCTCGAAACTGGCGGTGGGATGCGCGCCGGGCAGGTGAGCCTGGAGAGTTTCTGGCCCAAGCTGATCCGGAACACGCTCATCATCGCGTTTTTCGTCGAAATCGGCATCCTGCTGTCGAGCGCGCTCGTCGCTTTCGGCTTCTCACGGCTGCGCTGGCGGGGGCGTAACCTCCTGTTCTTCCTCGTACTTGCGACGATGATGCTGCCCGCCCAGGTGACTCTGATTCCGCAATACCTGATCTTCACGAAAGTCTTCGGGTGGACCAACACCTGGTACCCGCAGATCGTGCCGGCGTTCTTTGGGGCGGCCTGGGCGATCTTCCTGCTGCGCCAGTTCATGATGACCATCCCGGTCGAGATCGACGAGGCGGCGCGTCTGGACGGCTGCAACGACTTCCAACTGTTCTGGCGCATCATCCTGCCGATGGCGAAGCCGGCGCTTGGCGCGATTGCCATCTTCACCTTCGGCTATGTGTGGAACGACCTGTTCACGCCGCTGCTCTACATCCGCGACTTCGAGAACCTGGGCAACGTCGCGACCGGCCTCTCGGCCATGCGCAACATGGGGTCGCTGTGGGGCGAGCGCTTCCCCGCGACGAACTCACCATGGCCGCCGCCGCGATGATGTCAGTGCCTCTGGTCATCCTTTTCTTCGTCTTCCAGAAGCAGTACATCCAGGGCGTGGTAATCACAGGAGTCAAAGGGTAACGTGGGCGCACTTGAGGGTCAGGTTGCTGTCATCACCGGGGCGGGGCGCGGGATGGGCGCGGCCATTGCGTCGGCCTTCGCCGGCGCAGGGGCCAGGGTCGGCCTGATTGCCCGCACCGCCTCGGACTTACAGGTCGTGGCCGGGGCGATTGCTGAGGCCGGCGGGGTCGCCGAGCCGGCGGTAGCCGATGTCACGCAGCGCGGGCAGGTCCAGGCGGCGGTCGCCCACCTGCGCGCCGCGCTCGGCCCCGTGGATATCCTGGTCAACAGCGCCGGCGTCGCGACCACCAACACCGTCGTCGAGATGCCGGAAGCGGACTGGGACCGCCAGTTCGACACCAACGTCAAGGCGGTCATGCTGTGCAGCCAGGCCGTGCTCCCGGACATGATCGCGCGCCGGCGCGGCCTGATTATCAACATCGGGTCGATGGCCGGCCTGGTGCCGGGCGGCCCCGGCGGCACGGCCTACGTCGCCTCGAAATGGGCGCTGGTCGGCCTGAGCCGCTGCCTGTCGCTCGAACTGAAACCGCACAACGTCCGGGTGACGCTGCTCAACCCCGGCACGACTGACACGCCCTTCCGCCCGGACGAGTTCGGCAAACACCCCGAATGGATGCAGGCGAGCGATGTCGCTGAGGCGGCGCTGTTCGTCGCCACGATGCGCGAGCCGGTCTCGATCCACGAGCTTGCCTTCTCAGTCACAAGGGATGGGTGGGGCTAGATAGGGACCTGGCCGGGATTCGGGCCAGACGCGCCCCTGAGGAGCCGGGCGCAAGCAGCGGGGCGCGCCGGGGCGCGAGCCAGGCACGCCGCGAAGGGTTCATATTGCCGATCAACGGGAGACTGTCCGTGACCGAACCGTACTACGACATCGTAAAAGAGGACCTCAGCCCCTTCGTGAACGGAGGCGCGACCTTCGTGACCTTTGGCGAGGTCATGGTGCGCGATATGCCCGCCGACAATGAACGCCCCGAACGGACCCGGAAGGTGTGGATCTCCATGGCCGGCAGCGAGCTGACGCTGGCCGTGATGCTGAGCCGGCTGGGCATCCCGGCCTCGTTCATCACGCGCGTGCCCGATAACCCATACGGCTGGATGCTGCGCAACCTGGCCCGCGAGCAGGGCGTTAGCGCCGAGCACTTTGTCTGGGCCGACCGCGCGGAGCCGATCGGGCGTTTCCTCTATGAGCTGGGGCGCACCCCCAGGGCAGGGGCGGTATGGTACCAGCGCCGGTTCTCGGCGGCAAGCCGGCTCGGCGCGGGGATGGTGGATTGGGGTGCGGCGCTCAAGGACGCGCGGCTCTTCCATACCTCCGGCATCACCTTCGGCCTGAGCGCGCACAGCGGCTACGAACGCAACTACCTGCTGGAGGCGTTCCTGGAGGCGCTACAGGCAAGGCCGGAGGGCTGCCTGGTCGGCCTGGATTATAACTTCCGGGGCACGCTCTGGAGCGTCGCGCAGTGTCGCGAGGTCATGACGCCGCTCATCACCGAGCACGTGGACGTGTTGATCACGACCATCGAAGATATGGCGAAGCTCTACGGCATGAACTGCGGGCGGGTAAGCGCGGAGACGATTGTAAACGGCGATATGGGGCGGCTGGAAGACGACGACATCAAGGAATTTCTGTGCCAGTTGATCGACATGATGCGCTTGCAGGTTGTCGGCGTGACCATCCGCTACCCCGACACGCACGAGCAGCACCGCTGGGAGAGCGCAGCAATGGACTGCGAGGGCCACTTCTTCCGCTCGCCGGCGGTCCGCTCTATCGTGTTGACCGACCGGCTGGGCGGCGGCGACACGTGGAACGGCGGTTTCTACTATGGCCTGCTCACCGAGACCGACCGGGCCGACGCGATCCGCAAGGGCGTGCTCGTCGGCGACGCGGCGACCCGCCTCAAGCAGACCCTGATGTACGACCTGCCGATCCTCACCAAAGCCGAGATCCAGGCGCGGATGGCGGCGGACGCGACCGGCGGAGGGAAACGCACCGAACGCTGACAACCAGGGGGATTACTCGTGACCTACCAACAGAACCTCGAACTCATCCGCAAGACCGGCGTGATTGCCATCATGCGCACCCAAAGCTCCGAGCAACTGCTCCACGCTGCCGAAGCGATTCGCGCGGGGGGCGTGTGCGCCATCGAAGTGACGATGACGACGCCCGGCGCGCTGTCGGTCATCGAGCAGGCGGCGGCGCGCTTCGATCATGACGTGCTCTTTGGCGCGGGCACCGTGCTGGACGCCGAGAGCGCGCGCGCTGCGATCCTGGCCGGCGCGCAGTTCGTCGTTGCGCCGGCGTTCAAGCCCGCCGTCGTCGAACTGTGCCGCCGGTACAGCGTCCCGGTGATGCCGGGCGCGTACACCCCCACCGAGGTGATCGCTGCGTGGGAGGCCGGCGCCGATATGGTGAAAGTCTTTCCGGCGACGGTGGGCGGACCTGAGTTCATCAAGGCGCTCCGGGCGCCGCTCCCGCAGATCGAGCTTGTGCCGGTGGGCGGGGTCGATGTGGACAACACCGCCGACTTCATCCGGGCCGGGGCCTCGGCGGTGGGTGTGGGCAGTGCGCTGATCAACCAGAAGCTGCTGGACGCCGGGGATTTCGCCGCGCTCACCGAGCGCGCGCGCAAGTTCGTGCAGGCGGTTGCGTGCGGGCGCGCGTCGTGAAGCGCTCTGCCTAAACAGGTCGGTCGCGCGGAATCAGGGGTATGATCTTGTATCGGTAGCGATATTGTTGTAATTTACGACTCAGTGCCGATCTGTGAAGGAGTCTGTGATGGCTAAGTCGCGCAATAACCGATACCGGATCCGTGTGCTGGAGCGGGCGATTCGCCTCCTCTATGCGCTCGTGGATGGCGAACCCCGCAACCTTACGCAGATCGCCGCCGACATCGAGCTGAGCAACCCGACGACGTTCCGCCTGTTGGCGACATTGGAGGAATACCGCTTCGTCCAGCGCAGCCCTGACAGCAGCCACTTCCGGCTCGGGCCGGCCTGCCTGGAGCTGGCGCGCGCGTATCTGGAAAGCATCGACGTGCGTCAGGCTGCGATGCCCATTCTGGAGGAACTCCGCGAGCACACGCAGGAAACGGTGCACCTGGCGGTCCTCGACCAGATGCGCGTCTTCTATCTGGAGAAGCTGCCGGGGTTCCATTCGCTTGGCCTCATGTCCTCAAGCGTGGGCAGCTACATCCCGGCATACTGCACAGGGCTGGGCAAAGCCACTCCTGGCGCACGTGCCGGCTGAGGACGTGCGGAAGTACTACGCAGAGCACAAGCTGGAACAAATAACGCCCACGACTATCGCAGACGTTGACACGCTCCTGGAACAGCTTGACGAGGTGCGCCAGCGGGGCTACGCCATCGACCTGGGCGAGCGCGAACACGAGGTCTACTGCGTGGCCGCGCCAATCCGGGCCGCCAACGGCGAAGTCATCGCGGCGATCAGTGTCTCCGGCCCCGCTTACCGGATGGAGTCGCAGATCGAAGAGGAGGGCCTGGGCCGCATCGTCCACGAGGCGGCGCGCAGCATTTCGATTCTGGTCGCCGACCGGGGCGGGCGCATCGCCCTGCCTCGCTAACCGGGTCATAGAGGTATCGTCGATGAAGATCACGAGACTGGAAACCTTGTTCGTCAGCCCGCGCTGGCTGTTCCTCAAAGTGCACACCGATGAGGGCATCGTCGGCCTGGGCGAGCCGATAGTCGAGGGCCGCGCGCAGACCGTTGCGGCTGCCGTGCACGAGATTGGCCGGTACCTGATCGGCCAGGACCCGCGCCGGATCGAACACCACTGGCAGGCGATCTACCGGGGGCAGTTCTATCGCGGCGGGCCGGTTCTGTGCAGCGCGCTCTCTGGCATCGAGCAGGCGCTATGGGACATCACCGGCAAGTGGCTGGGGCAGCCGGTTTACCAACTGCTCGGCGGCGCGGTGCGCGACCGGATCCGCGTCTACGGGCACCTGAAGGGCGGCGCGACCTTCGGCGACTACGTGGAGAGCGCCAAAGTCAGCGCGGACGCGGGCTTCACTGCGCTCAAGACCGGCCTCTTCGACGCCGTGCAGATCGTGGACACGCCCGCCCTGGTGGAGAAGGCGGTCGAGCGGTTTGCCGCCATCCGCGAGGCGGTCGGCCCGGAGGTGGACGTGGGGATCGACTTCCATGGCCGGTCCAGCCCGGCGATGTCGGTGCGGCTGGCGCAGGCGCTGGAGCCGTACCACCCGATGTTCATCGAGGAGCCGGTGCTGCCGGAAAACGTCGATGCGCTGGTCACGGTTGCGCGCAGCACCAGCATCCCCATCGCCACCGGCGAGCGCCTGTTCACCAAGTGGGGCTTCCGCGAGGTGCTGGAGAAGCAGGCCGCCGTCATCCTGCAGCCAGACGTGTCGCACGCCGGCGGCATTCTGGAGTGCAAGAAAATCGCGGCGATGGCCGAGTGCTACTACGCTGCGATTGCGCCGCACTGCCCCCTGGGGCCGATTGCGCTGGCCGCCTGCCTGCAACTCGACGCCTGCACGCCGAACTTCCTGGTTCAGGAGCACGTCACGCTCGGCGAGGGCTACCTCAAAAGCCGTTCGAGATCGTCAACGGCGCCATCGAGCTGCCGACCGGGCCGGGCCTGGGCATCGAACTGGACGAGGACGCATTGGCCGACAAGTACGACGACGGCTCGTGGGAGACGCCGCGCCTCTGGCACAGCGACGGCGCGGTCGCGGACTGGTAAGCGCCGGTCCGCCGGCGACGCTTCGGGAGAACGTCGGTAGCTCCCCGCGAGCTTCAAGCTCGTGGGGAGATGCAAACCAGGTCGCTGTTTTCACAGGAGTAATTCATGCACCAGTGGTCGAAGGGTATTTGGGAAAAGGACGCGCCGGCGGCAGCCGATGCCATGACCAGCCGCGAGCGCGTGCGCCGGGCGCTCACTTTCGCGCAGCCCGACCGCGCGCCGCGCGATCTGTGGATGCTGGGCACGATTCCCAAGTACCGCAAGGCAGAGCTGGACGCGGTCCTGGCGCGCTACCCCTCCGACTTTGTCGGTACGCCGGTCAGGTGGGGCGAGAGCGCCGTCGCCGACGGCGTCATTGGCGACGTGGGCTTCTACACCGACGAGTGGGGATCGGTGTGGGAGGTGCTTGAGGAAGGCGTGTGCGGCGAGGTCAAGAAGCCAGCGCTGGACGACTGGTCCCGGCTGCGGTCGTTCGCGCCGCCCTTTGAACTGCTCGATGGGATCGACCTCTCCCGCTCCTATGACTTCTACAGGCAGACCGACCGCTTCGTCATGGCCTATTCGAGCGTGCAGCCCTGGCAGCGGCTGATCTTCCTGCGCGGCTTCGAGAACCTGATGATTGACCTGGGGGAGGAGCGCGACGAACTGCTGGCGCTGATCCGCCTCATCCACGAGTACTACGTCCGCGAGTTGACCCTGCTGGCCCCGGTCGCCGCCGACGCCATCCAGTTCAAGGACGATTGGGGCACGCAGGCCAACCTTTTCATCTCGCCGGCGCAGTGGCGGCGGCTGTTCAAGCCGCTCTACGCCGAGTACTGCCGCATCATCCACGACGCGGGTAAGTTCGTGTTCTTCCACCTCCGACGGGCAGATCTCGTCCATCTACCCGGACCTGATCGAGGTGGGCGTCGATGCGATCAACTCGCAGCTTTTCTGCATGGACATCGAAGGCCTGGCGGCGCAACACAAGGGGAAGATCACCTTCTGGGGCGAGATCGACCGGCAGTACGCGCTGGCCTTCGGCGGGCCCGATGACGTGCGCGCGGCGGTGCGGCGTGTGCGGCGCGCGCTCGATGACGGCCAGGGCGGGGGTGATCGCGCAGTGTGAATGGGGCAACGACACGCCGCGTGAGAACGTCGAAGCGGTGTTCGAGGCCTGGCTGGAGCCGCTCGACGCCTGACGGCGCTGGTGCGCCTTGAGCCTGACAGGAGGAAATCGTGCTTCACAAACCATCGCCCGTTTTTGACCGCATCTCTGAGCGCGTGGCCGCGCTGCCTGTGATCGACTGTCACGAGCATATGGCCGGGCCGGCGTTCATGCCGGTGGTGCATGAGCCGATCGCCGCGCTGATTCTCGGTTACCTGTCCAGCGACCTGATCTCGGCGTACACCGACCCGGACACGCTGCTGATGCTCCAGGACCCGGAGGGCGACACCGAAAAGAAGTGGCCCGTTTTCGAGGCGATCTGGAAGCGCACCGAGCACACCGCCTACGCCCGCGTCACCAGGCTCGTGCTGCGCGACGTCTACGGCGAGGCGGCGATGTCGCTGGCTGCGCTGCGCCGCGTTGGCGAGCAACTGGCGGCGCGCGATGCGGCGTTCTACGTCCGCATGTTGGACGAGGCGAACATCCACCTCATTCTGTCCGACGTGCTGCACTGGCAGCCCGACGACCTGCGGCAGTTTCTGCGTGGGGAGAAGACCTTCCCTGACCGGGTGCGCGTGATGATTCAGCTCCCATTCTTCCACGTCGTGAAGGAGCACGACATCAGCGCGCGCGACTGGGAGGGCGTCCAACTGATCGGGCGCTGCGCCGACCGGCACATCACGTCGCTGGACGAATACCTGCAAGCCGTCTACGAGGTGATGGCGCAGGCGAAGGCGCGCGGCGCGGTGGGCGTCAGGACCAGAGCGCGTATGTCCGGTCGCTGCACTATGATGTCGCGCCCCGGTCCGATGCGGAGCGGATCTTCAACCGCCTGCTGGCCGACCCGCGCACCGTCTTCCGGGTGGCCCGACGCCAAGCCGCTGGATGACTTCCTCTTCCACCAGTACATGCGCTTCGCGCGCGAGCTGGACCTGCCGGTGCAGCTCCACACCGGGCACATGGCGGGCATCTACAACCGGGTGGACAAGGCCAACGCCGCCCACCTGACGACCGTGCTTGAGCTGCATCAGCAGGTCCGGTTTGACCTGTTCCACGGCAACTGGCCCTACATGGACGACCTGCTGTTTCTCATCAAGAACTACCCGAACGCCGCGCTCGACTGCTGCTGGCTGCCCATCATCGACCCGCTCTACGCCGAGGAGATGCTGGAGCGCGCGGTCGTGACCGTGCCGCACGTCAAGGTACACGGCTTCGGCGGCGACTACGTGGACGCGCCGGAGTACAGCGCCGCGCACCTCAAGATCGCGCGCCATGTGATCGCCTCCGCGCTGGCCGACCTGGCGGAGCGCGGCTGGCTGGACGAGGACGCGGCCCTCAGCATCGCGGCGGACTGGCTGTTCAACAACCCCAATCAGTTCTTCAGGCTGGGCTGCGAGCCAATCACGCCATGACCGGACGCCCACAATTGCGCGAGAATGTGCGAAGGACTCCCGATGCCGCTTGAATTGACAGGCCGCGAGCGCGTCTGGCTGGCGCTCCACCACCGCGAGGCCGACCGGGTGGGCGTGATGGACGCAATCTGGTCCACGACGCTCGAACGGTGGCAGCGCGAAGGCATGCCCGGAAGGCGCGCCGCCGGAGACGCTTTTCGACTACGACATGCGGCAGATCCGCCCGGATTGCTCGCTGCAACTGCCCACCGTCACCGTGGAAGAGACCGAGGAATACGCAATCGTCCGGGACGGCTACGGCAAGACGGTGCGGAACTGGAAGCACCGGATGTCCACGCCGGACTGGATCGACTTCCTCATCAAGACGCCCGCCGACTGGGAGGCGCACAAGTACCGCGCCGCCTGGAACAGCAGCCGCGTGGACTGGGAGGCGGCGCGCCGCACCTACGCGGAGGGCCGGGCCGAAGGCAAGTTCATGTACTACGTCGGCGCGATCTCGTGGGACGCGACGCTGCCCCTCATCGGTCCGGAGGCGATGCTCTACGCGCTGGCGGACAACCCTGCGTGGGTCCGCGACATGTACCAGGCGCAGGCGGATCTGTACCTGGCCGGCGCTAGAGGAGCTGATGGGGGCCGGGTTCGAGTTCGATGGCGCGTGGGTCTACGACGACATGGCCTACCGGTCCGGCCCGTTCTTCTCGCCGCGCACGTATGACGAGCTGTTCTTCCCGCACGACAAGCGCGTGTGCGACTTCTTCAACGCGCGGGGCATTCCGGTCATCCTGCACACCGATGGGCAGATCGGCCCGCTGATCCCCGGCTGATTGAGGCCGGCTATGCCTGCCTGCAACCGCTGGAGGTCAAGGCCGGCATGGACGTGGTGGCGCTGAAGAAGCAATATGGCGATGTCCTGGCCTTCATGGGCGGCATCGACACCCGCGCGATGAGCGACCCCGATCCGCGCGTCATCGAGCGCGAGATTGCGACCAAGATTCCCGTCGCGATGCGGGGCGGCGGGTACATCTACCATTCTGACCACTCCGTGCCGGACCTGGTGAGCCTGGAGCAGTACCGCCGCGTGCTGGACCTCGTGCGCCATTACGGGCGCTTCGCGGGGGTAGGGCGTGGGGGATGTGATGAAGATTCGCGACATCGAACCGTTCTGCAAGGCGCACGACCTGGCGCTGTACGGCGACGAGGGGTTCCGCTTCGGGCCGCGCGACGCCGACCTGACCGGCGTCATGTTCTGCTGGAAGCCCACGCTTGCGGCGATGCAGGCTGCGCACGACGCTGGCTGCAACCTGATCATCACGCACGAGGAACTCAACTTCCCGCCGGTCTACAGCGGGGCGCGGGTCGAGGAGCAACTCACCGGGGGCGTGACGCTGCGCCGGATTCACCGGCTGCTGGCGCTGGGGATCACGGTCTTTCGCATCCACGCCAGCCTGGACCGCCTGTGCATTCTGGATGCGTTCGGTGAGGCGCTGGGCCTGGGCGCGCCGGTGATCCACGGCGACTACTGGGAGCGCACCTACGAGATCGCGCCGGTGACGGTGCGGGCGCTGGCGCAGCAGGTCAAGGCGCGCCTGAACATGGACACGGTGCGCGTGGCGGGCGACCTGGACCGGCTCGTGCGCCGCGTGGCGCTGCCCTGGGGCGGCGTGGCGATTTCGGCCAACCCCAACTGCGTGCAGACCCTGCTCAGGTTCGACCCCGACGTGCTGATTACCGGCGAGACCGAGGAGGTCGTCATGCACGCGGCGCGCGACGCGGGCGTCCCCCTCATCGAGACGGGGCACTCGGAGAGCGAGAGTCCGGGGCTGCGCGTGTTTGCGGCGCTGTTCACCGAGGCGTTTCCGGGCGTGCGCACCGCGTTCTTCCAGAACCCCCGGCCCTGGGCCTTGTTCCCTGCCGGTGAGGGCGGCGCTGAGAGGGCTGGCGTATGAGAGCGTCTGACATCCTCGCGTTTTGGACGGCGCAGGGGCTTGAACTTGCGGCGCACGAGGGTTTCCGGTTCGGCGCGCCGGAGGGCGAGCTGACCGGTGTGCTCGTGTGCTGGCTGCCCACGCGCGACGCCATCGAGGCGGCGCGCCGGCAGGGGGTGTAACCTGATCGTGGCGCGCGACTCGTTCATCTTCCCGCCCGATTACAGCGGCGCGCTGATCGACCACAACCTGAGCGACCGGGTGACGCTGCCCGCGTCGCGGCGCTCGTGGAGGCTGGCATTGCCGTCTTTCGCGCCAGCGCCAGCCTCGACGCGCTGATGCGCGACGCCTTCGCTGAGGCGTTGGGCCTGCCGTCGCCGGCCGTCACTGGCGACGCGCTGCCGCCCATCTACCATATCGACCCCATCCCGGCGCGCGAACTGGCCGCGCGCGTGCGGGCGCAGATGGGCGTGGATGCGCTGCGCACCTCCGGCGACCTTGATCGCGCCGTGCGCCGGGTCGCGTTGCTGTGGGGAACACCGGCTGCGCGCACTACCCCGGCGGCCTTGCGCCGGTCCTGCGCCTGAACCCCGACGCGATCATCACCGGCGAGGTTGATGAGTACCCGATGCGGGCGGCGCTCGACATGGGCATCTCCATGATCCACGTCGGGCACGCGCGCAGCCTCACGCCGGGTCTGGAACGGCTGGCGGCCCGGCTGCGCGGCCAGTTCCCTGACCTGTGCGTCGTGTTCTACGAGAATCCCCGTCCCTGGACGGCTGTGTGACACCAGAAAATCCCTATCCTCAGGAGGCCATCGGTGCAATATCGAAAGCTTGGAACGACGGACATCGACGTATCGGTCGTGGCGATGGGCTGCTGGGCCTTCGCGGGCGGCGACCCCTGGGGCGACCAGGACGACCGCGACTCCATCGCGACGGTTGCGGCGGCGCTCGACGTGGGCGTGAACTTCTTCGACACGGCGGAGGGCTACGGCGCGGGCAAGTCGGAGGAAGTGCTGGGTCGGGCGCTGGCCGGGCGGCGGCATGAGGCGGTGATCGCCACCAAGGTCAGCGGCGCGAACCTCTCCACCGAGGGCGTCGCCGAGGCGTGCGCGCGCAGCCTGCGCCACCTCAACACGGACTACATCGACCTGTACCAGGTGCACTGGCCCAACCCGAATATCCCGATTGCCGATACGATGGGCGCGCTCGAAAAGCTGAAGGCGCAGGGGAAGGTGCGCGCCATCGGCGTGAGCAACTTCGGCGTCAGGCAGCTCAAGGAGCTGCTCGCGATTGGGCAGATCGAGACCAACCAGCTTTCGTATAGTCTCATCTGGCGCGCGCTGGAATACGAGATCGTGCCGCTGTGCCACCAGCACGGGATCGGGATTCTGTGCTGGGGGCCGCTGACGGAGGGCCTCCCTGACCGGCAAGTTTGCCAACGCGGACGCGGTCCCGCCGTCGCGGGCGGCGGTGCGGCACTTCTCCAAAGACCGCCCGCAGGCCAGCCACGGGGAGGATGGGTGCGAAGCGCTGCTTTTCGAGACGCTGGACCGCATCCGCGCCATCTCGGCCCGGGTCGGGCAGTCGATGGCGACAGTCTCGCTGGCGTGGCTGCTGCACCAGCCCGGCGTGACGGCGGTGCTGGCCGGGTCGCGGAAGCCGCAGCACATCATCCAGAACGCGCAGGCTGCCGACCTGGAACTGCCGCCGGAGGTCGTCGCCGAGCTGAGCGCCGCGACCGGCGAACTCAAGCGCGCGCTGGGGCCGAACCAGGACATGTACCTGACCGCAGCCGAGTCGCGCATCTATTGACGGGCGTGCGACGCGATGAAACAAGACGTACTCGACGCGCTGTCGGGCCGCTTCCCGAAGCAGATACCGAGCAAGGAAACGCTCGACCATCCCGGCATCATCAACCATGTCGCCGGCTTCGATGTCTACGAGGACACGCCGCGCGCCTTCGACATCGCGTGGCGGAAGCTCGGCATCGACATTCACGTGGCGCTGCCCAAAGCGAACGCGGCGCGGCCCCAGGTACCCGGCGGCACCTGGGAGGCGGACGGCTGGCGCTACAGCGACTACGGCGTCTACCCGACACGGATGCGGGTCGAGTACGCGCCTGGGGTCAGCAAAGATGACGACGACTGGGTTTTCAAGTACGACGTCTCGGCCCACGACTTCGACCGCGAGGCGCGCATCGCCGAGCTACGGCAGGAAAACGCCGCGTTCCGCACGCACTTCGGTGACCTGGCGGTGATGTATCACCTGTACTACACCACCCTGTTCATGTGGCCGGTGGAGACGTTCGGCTGGGAGCCGTTCATGATGGCGGCGGCCTCCGACCCCGGAGCGGTTTGACGCGGCGCTCTGGGAGCCGTGGGCGCACATCAGCCGCAAGCACTTCGAGACGCTCGCCGCGATGGATGAAGAGGTGATCTTCTGCCACGACGACATCGCCATGACGCCGGGGCCGGTGTTCCATCCGGGCTTCTACGAGAAGTACATCTTCTCGCGCTACGAGTGGATCATGGAGCCGGCGGTGCGGGCGGGCAAGAAGATCGTCTTCGTGTCCGACGGCAACATCGATGCGTTTCTGGAGCGGCTGCTTGACTTCCCCATCGCCGGCATCATGTTCGAGAACCCGGCGACGCCGTTCGCGCGGGTCCTGGAGACGTGGGGAAGGCCGGGCGCGGCTTCATCGGCGGCATCTCGACGCGGGTGCTCACCCACGGCACGCCGGAGGCGGTGCGCGCGCACACCAGGGAGGTGATCGAGCAGGGGCGCGAATACCCCGGCTTCATCATCAGCGCGTGCGGGCAGCTCCCCGGCAGCATCCCGCTGGCGAACATCCTGGCCTACTTCGAAACCCGCGATGCCATGGGCATCCCGGCTGAGCTGTGAGAGAGGGAGCGAGGCAACCGCGTGCTTACGTCCCATGAGCGAGTGCTGGCCGCGTGTGCGTTCCAGCGGCCTGACCGGATTCCGCGCTTCGATAGCTTCTGGGAGTATCCCGACACATGGCGGCGGCGGCTCGGCCCGCCGGCCGCGCTCAGCGACCTCGCCATCTGGATACCCGACGAGACGCCGTTCCCGACCAGCGCGCGCCTGCTCAAAGAGGAAGGCGGGTGGGTCTACGAGGTTGACGGCTGGGGGCGCACGATCCGGCGGCGCGAAGGCGCGTACTTCTACGAGACGCTGGCGGTCGCGGTGCCGGCGGGCGTGGACATCGACACGGTGCACTTCGACCCGCCCGACCTCGACCTCCGCTTCACGCGGGCGCAGTCCGAGGCCGGCGAGGGCGATCTGGCGCAGGCCCGGCGGCAACATTGCGTGTTCGGCAAGACGGGCGGGCCGTACCTGCGCTCGACCTTCGTGCGCGGCGAGGCGCAGTTCTTGATGGACATCGCCGGCGACCCTGGGTTGGCGCGGGCCATCGCGGACCGGGTGGCCGATCACCTGGCCGGCGTGGGCGTCGAGACAATCCGGCGCTGCGGGTTGCAGGAGACGGGCATCTGGATTTACGACGATATGGCGTTCAACACCGGCCCGATGTTCAGCCCGGCGTCGTTCGAGAAGGTCTTCCTGCCCGCGTACCGGCGCATGGTCGCGGCGTACAAGCAGGCCGGCGCGAAGTACGTCATCCTGCACTCCGACGGCGACATCCGCCCCCTGCTCGACATGCTCATCGACGCGGGCATCGACGGCGTCAACCCGCTGGAGCGCCGCGCCAACATGCACCCGGCAGAATTGCGCCGGCGCTACCCCAGGCTGATCCTGACCGGCGGCATGTGCAACTCGGATACGCTGGTCAACGGGCCGGTCGCGCGCATCGAGGCCGAGGCGCGCGAGATCATCGAACTGGGCCGCGACGGCGGGGTGATTATCGGCACGCACTCGATCAGCCCGGAGATTCCGCTTGCGCACTTCGCCGCCTATCACGAGGTCTGTCAGACATACGGAAACTTTGCAGGAGGAAAAGCGTGAGAGCGCTGGATTTGAGGGTCAGGTATTTTCAGGATAGCACGCCGGACGACGTGCCGTGCCGTGAAGAGAACTTCATCCGCCGCGAGTTCGTGATGAGGTTGCCCGTCGATCAGACCGCGTTCGTGCTGGTCGATATGTGGAGCGTCCACCACATCGACAGTTGGATCGAGCGCGTGGAGGAAGTCACCGCGAGGGGCGCTGCTGCCGGCGCTGGACGCCGCGCGCGCGGTGGGGCTGAGCATCATCCATGCGCCTTCGCCGCTGATTGCGCCGCAGTACCCTGAACACATGAAGCGCCACGCGCCCGCGCCCCCGCCGGAGCCGGAGGACGATTGGCCCCCGCCGGCGTTCCACGCGCGCGAGGGCGCATACCACGCCTATCGCGGCCCGCGCGAGCAACCGCCCGGCGTCTGGCCGCGCTGGGACCGGGTCGCGCCGCAGTTGCGCATGTCGCCTGCCGTCGAGGTTCGGGACGACGATTGCGTCATCGCCACCGGGCAGCAGATGCACGAATTCCTCAAGGCGCGCGGAATGCTGCACCTCATCTATATGGGCTACGCGACGAACTGGTGCATCCTGAGCCGCGACTACGGCGTCCGCGCGATGCGGGCGCGCGGCTACAACCCGATCCTGCTGCGCGACGCCACGATGGGCGTGGAGTTCCCCGACACGCTGGCGAACTGCTTCGCGACCGAGATGGCGATCCGTGAAGTGGAGCAGGTGCACGGTTTCAGCGCCCTCCAACGTCGATTTCTTCGCGGCGTGCGACGCCGCTTCAGGAAGGTAGGATGGCGTGAACCTCTACGAGAAATACGGCCTGGCGCACCGTGTCCCCGAATACACGCGCGACCCGTTCGAAGCGCCGGCGTGGCTGCGATACGCGCGCACGGTGTGCTTCGACGGCTACTCCCCGCCGGTCTACCCCGACATCAAGCACTTCGATGCTGAGCGGCTGGTGCAGATTGCGCTCGCCCTGGGGGCCGACACCCTGCGCTTCCAGCCCGTCGGCTACTGGGCGTACTACCCCAGCGCGGCGTTCCGCGTGCACCCTGACCTGGACGGGCGCGACCTGATGGCGGAGGTCGCGGCGGCGTGCCGGCCGGCGGGCCTGCACCTGTACTGCTACTGCCCTTACGCGCACCCACACATGGAGCTGGGCTGGACCGACGACCACCCCGAATATGCGGACTGGATCTGCCGCAATCCCGACGGCACGCCGCGCGGCGTGAACCTGCACTACGGTTCGGCGGAGCGGCACGTCGTCCACCGCATGGGCGACACCTACCGCGCGGCGATCCGCACCATTGTCGAGGAGTACTGCGCGCACGACATCGACGGCGTTTACTTCGACGCGCCGTGCGGCCAGCCGATGTACAACGAGTTCTGCTTCTGTGACACGTGCCGCCGGAACTTCAAGGACTTCTGCGGCATGGACATCGACCGTCTGGCCGACCCTGACGACCGGGAGGCGCTGCTCGCCTGGTTCCACTGGACGCAGAAGGTCACGCAGGAGGACCTGCTCGACTTCCGCGCGATCATCCACGGCAGCGGCAAGTTCATGCTGTGCCACAATGGCTGCACGTGGGACGGCAAGGCGCTCCGGCAGCAGTACCGCATCCCCGAAGGCTTCATGGTGGAGTTCAGCACCCAGACCTACCAGCGCATCGTGCACGGGTTGATGGGCGCGTCGATGGCGCGCCCGGCGAAGAAGCTCGCGCAGATGTACCTGGGCAGCTACGACGTGAAGAACTTCAACGAGCCGTCGCACAGCGGGCGCTGGGTGGTGAGCAACACCAACCTCGAAGACGGCGACGAAATCCGCATGGAGGGATGGTGAGCCTGGCCTGCGGCAACGCGCCGCTCTACTGCATGGCGAACCGCTTCTTCTACGGCATCGGGAGCGGCAGCGCGGAGCCGGCGCGCGAAGTCTTCGACTTCATGCGGGCGCACGAGCGCCTGATCAAAGACAGCGCGCCCGCGCCCTATGTGACCGTGGTCACGTCGTGGGACGCGCTGCGCCTCTGGCAGCACGGCGGCGCGACATACAACATGGAGATGAGCGAGGGCTTTGCGCTGGCGATGCTGGATGCGCGCGTCAGCGTGGACGTGTACCCCAACACCGAACTGAACGCCGAGTGGCTCAAGGGGCAGCGGGTGATCGCGCTGTGCGGCGCGTCGGGCCTTTCCGACGCCGACGCGGCGTTGCTGGCCGACTGGGTCCGGGACGGCGGCGCGCTCCTGGCGACCTGGGACACCGGCCTCTACGACGAGGATGGCGTGCGCCGCGCAGACGGCGGCGCGCTCCGCGACGTGCTTGGCGTGGAGATGACGGGCGCGCCGCTCCCCAGCCGGCCCGACTGCTACGTGCGCGTCACCGACCGGCACCCGGCGCTCGGCGAGTACGGCCCCGGCGCGCAGGTGATGGGCGACGCGCGCAACGTGCCGCTCAGGGTGCGCGCGGGCGCGACGGTGGTGGCGGAGATGTGGGACCTGGGCTTCGACCAGTCGCGCGGGCCGGCGATTGTGGTCAACCGGTATGGCAAGGGCAAGGCAGTCTACATCAGCGGCAGCCTGGAGAATTACTACACCGTCAGCCGCGTGGCAGCGTTGCGCCGGCTGCTGGCGTCCATCGTGCGCTGGCTCGGCGACGACGCGCCACAACCCTTCGGCCTCGCGGCCCCGCGCGGCGTGTATGGCCTGCTGCGCCGCGCCGTGAACGGCGACCCGATGCTGTGGGTGCTCGCGCCGGTCGGGTTCAGGATGCAGTGGTGGGGCGGATGCGCCAGGAGTTCGCGCCGGTCGCCAACGTGGAGGCGCGCGTGCTCGTGCCGGAGGGCCGGGAGGTCAAGGCGGTGCGGTTGCTGCGCGCGGGTCGCAGCCTCCCCTTCACGGTCCAGGGCGGGTACGTGGTGGCGGCGCTGCCGTCGGTGCACATTGCGGAAGCGGTGCACGTTGAGCTTGCGCGAGTGCGTGTGTAAAGGAGTGTGTCGATGAAAGCGCTGGTACTGACGCAGTATAAGCATTTCGACCTTACCGATGTGCCGGAGCCGCAGGTCGGGCCGGGGGACGTGCTCGTCAGGGTGCGGGCGTGCGGCATCTGCGGCAGCGACATCCACGGCATGGATGGCAGCTCCGGGCGGCGCATCCCCCGATCATCATGGGTCACGAGGCGGCGGGCGTCGTCGCGGCGGTCGGGGAGGCGGTCAGCGGCTGGCAGGTCGGCGACCGCGTGACGTTCGACTCGACGATCTACTGTGGCGCATGCTTCTTCTGCCGGCGGGGGGCGTTCAACCTCTGCGACGACCGCCGCGTGC
Organism: Anaerolineae bacterium; assembly: GCA_027494055.1. Classification (GTDB taxonomy): domain Bacteria; phylum Chloroflexota; class Anaerolineae; order Aggregatilineales; family JAFGMM01; genus JAOSJO01. Next base: position 1,017,028 of record JAOSJO010000001.1, read on the forward strand.
TGGGCGTGTCGTGCGGCGAGTACCGGCAGGATGGGGCCTTCGCGGAGTACGTCGTCGTGCCGCCGCGCATCCTCTACCGCCTGCCGGACGCGATCTCGTTCGAGCAGGCCGCGATGGTGGAGCCGGTGTCCATCGCGCTGCACGCCGTCGCGCGCACGCCGGTCGCGCTCAACGACACGGCGGTCGTGGTCGGGGCGGGGATGATCGGCCTCCTGGTGGTACAGGCGCTGCGGGCCGCAGGCTGCGGGCGCATCATCGCCGTCGATCTCGACCAGAGCCGGCTCGATCTGGCCGGCGCGCTCGGCGCGGACGAGGGGCTGAAATCGGACGCGGTCGATGTCGTGCAGCACGTACTCAGCCGCACGGGCGGGCGCGGCGCAGACCTGGCCTTCGAGGTGGTCGGCATCCCGCCGACGGTCAAGCTGGCGGTGCAATGCCTGCGGAAAGGCGGCGCGCTCACGCTGGTGGGCAACCTCACGCCCTCGGTCGAGCTGCTGCTGCAATCGGTCGTGACGCGCGAGCTGACGCTCTACGGGTCGTGCGCGTCCAACGGGGAATACCCCGCCTGCCTGGAGATGATCGCGCGCGGCGCGATCAACGTGGACGCGCTGATGAGCGCGGTCGCCCCGCTCACCGAGGGCGCGGCGTGGTTCGACCGGCTTTATCAGGGCGAGGCCGGTTTGATGAAGGTCATCCTTCAACCGTAGCAGGTTCGTGGCGCAGGAAAAAGGAGCGCACCGATGGAAAAAGTCAGGACGGCGGTGGTAGGCTGTGGGAAGGTGGGGCACACGCATGCGCAGGCGCTCGCGACGCTGCCCGAATCGGCGTTTGTCGCGGTCTGCGACACGGACCTGGCCCGCGCGCAGGCCTTCGCCGGGCAGTACGGCGTCGCCGCCTTTGGCGACGTGGGCGAGATGGTGACACAGGCCGGGGTGCAGGCGGTGACGGTCTGCACGCCGCACCCGGTCCACGCCACGCCCGCGATCCAGGCCGCCGAGGCCGGGGCGCACGTCATTGTCGAGAAGCCGATGACGTCCACCCTCAAGGACTGCGACACGATGCTCGCCGCCGCCGCGAAGTCGGGCGTCAAGCTTGGCGTCATCAGCCAGCGGCGGCTGTATGAGCCGGTGCAGCGCGTCCGGGCGGCCATCGACGCCGGGAAGATCGGCAATCCCATCCTCGGCGTGGTCACTCTGCTCGGCTGGCGCGACGAGGCCTACTATCGCGCCGACCCCTGGCGCGGCAAGTGGGACGCGGAGGGCGGCGGCGTGCTGGTCAACCAGGCCCCGCACCAGCTCGACCTGATCCAGTGGTTCATGGGGCCGATTGACGCGGTGTTCGCCTACTGGGACAACCTCAACCACCCCTACATCGAGGTCGAAGACACGGCGGTCGTGGCCCTGCGCTTCAAGAGCGGGGCGCTCGGCTCGATCCTGTTGAGCAACTCACAGAAGCCCGGCCTCTACGGGAAGGTGCACATCCACGGCGCGAACGGCGCGTCGGTGGGCGTCCAGACCGACGGCGGCTCGATGTTCATCTCAGGCATGTCGTCGGCGGCGGAGCCGCCAATCAACGACCTGTGGACCGTGCCGGGCGAGGAGCACCTGCTGGGCCAGTGGCAGGAGGAGGACAGGGCGACGTTTGAGCGGGTTGACCCGACGACGCACTATCACGCCCTGCAAATTCAGGACTTCCTGCGCGCCATCCTCGAAGACCGCGATCCGATGATTACGGGCGTCGAGGGGCGCAAGACCGTCGAGCTGTTCACCGCCATCTACCGCGCGCAGCGCGATGGCCGGCCGGTACGGTTCCCCGTCGATAGCGAACGCGGCTCGGAGGCGATGGACGGCCGGCTTTCGCCACGCCGGTAGGTGCGCCCCTGCAACGGCAGAGTCTTGGGAGTACGAGAGAGGATTGAGATGCCAGAAGAGAAGCATTCGCAGGCCGGGCGGCCTGTGCGTGTGGCGAGCATCAGCTTTGCCAACGGAAAGACCCTGGCCGAGATCGCCGGCGTGCTCGACTGGGTTGCGGCGGCCGGCGTCGATCTCATCGCCTTGCCCGAAACCTGGCTGGGCCAGAACGATCACATCCCCGAATCGCTTGACGGGCCGACCATCATGACGATGGCGGCGCTGGCGAAGGAGCACCGGACCTACATTGTCTGCCCAATCGACCGGCAGGACGGCGCGCGGCGGCTCAACTCGTCGGTGCTGCTTGACCGGAACGGCGCGGTTGTCGGTGCCTATGACAAGGTCTACCCCTACTGGTCGGAGTTCGATGTCACGCCGTCGGTCAAAGTCGGCGAGGAAGCGCCGGTATACCAGACCGACTTTGGCCGCGTGGGGCTGGCGATCTGCTTCGACGTGAACTTTCCGGAGGTCTGGAAGCGGCTTGCCGACCAGGGGGCCGAGCTTGTGGTGTGGTCCAGCGCCTACTCCGCCGGTACGTCGCTCCAGGCGCACGCCATCAACCACCACTACTACATTGTGACCTCGACACAAGAGGTGGACTGCATCGCCTACGACATCAACGGGCAGGAAATCCTCTACGAAAAGGGCGACGACACCAACGTCAGCCGGCTCACGCTGGACCTGGATCGCGGCATCTACCACGAGAATTTCAACATCGACAAGCGCGACCGGCTCCTGGCCGAGCGCGGCGACGACGTGGCGCAGGAACAGTGGATGCGGCGCGAGCAGTGGTTCGTGCTGAAGGCGCTCCGGCCTGGCGTGAGTGCGCGCGCGCTGGCGCGGGAATACGGCCTGGAAGAGCTGCGCGACTATCTCGACCGCAGCCGCCGGGACATCGACCGGATGCGCGGCTGGGCGTTTGCCGAGAAGGCGCTGGAGCGGATCCCGTGAGCTTCAAGGTCTGTGTGATCGGTTGCGGCTACATGGCGATGCACTATCACGGCCCCGCGTATGTCCGGTACGCCGCGGCGCATTCTGACGTTGTGCTGGCGGCCTGCTGCGACATCGACGAAGCGAAGGCGGCTGCGTTCCGCGCGCGGTTCGGCTTTGCCCGGCACGACACCGACATGGCGGCGATGCTGGACCGCGAGCAGCCGGACGCGGTGTGCCTCATCGCGCCGGAGGCGCTGACGTGCGCGCTCGCGTGCCAGGTGCTGGAGATGGGCTACCCACTGTTGATGGAAAAGCCGCCCGGCAGGACGGTGGAGGAGATCGACCGCATGATCGCCGCCGCCGCCGCCAGCGGCGCGCCCAACCAGGTGGCGTTCAACCGGCGCTACACGCCGCTGGTCTGCGCGCTGAAGCGCCGGCTCGACGGGGCGGCGCTCCAGCACGTGCGCTACGACTTCACGCGCGTCGGGCGCGCCGACGCCGACTTCTCGCTGACCGCGATACACGGGGTTGACACCGCCCGCTTCCTGGCCGGCAGCGACTACTGCCACATCGACTTCCATTACCAGCCGTTCCCCGAACTCGGCCCGACAGCGGCCAACATCTTCATGGATTGCACATTCGCGTCGGGGGCGACCGCGCACCTGGACTTCTGCCCTCTCTCTGGCGTGGTCGTCGAGCGCGCGACGGTGTACGCGCGCGATCACACGTACTTCCTGAACCTCCCTATCTGGGACGCTTTCGACGCGCCGGGCCGGCTCCAACATCTGGAGAGGGGCGCGCTCCGGCTCGACGTGACCGGCCTGGGCGTGCCCGGCGGCGGCGGCGCGCCCTTCGTGAGCAACGGGTTCTACGCCGAAAACGCCGCCTTCTTCGACGCGCTGCGCGCGGGCCAGCGGCCCGCCGGCGACCTGAGAAGCGCGCGGCAGTCGGTCGCCGTGGCTGAGTGCATCCGGGAGCGGCGGGAAGCGTACTGCGCCTGAGCGGTCGCAGGGCAGGCACACCATGAGTCAAGTGACGTTCACCGTTTTCACCAAGCCCTGGCCGGCGCTGCCGATCCCTGTACTGGGGGAGATGGTGCGCGGCTGGGGCTTCGACGGCGTGGAACTCCCGGTGCGGCCCGGCTTCCAGGTCGAGCCGGAGCGCGTCGCGCGCGACCTGCCCCTGGCGGTCAACGCGCTTGCAGCGCTCGGCCTCAAGGTCGCCAGCGTAGCCGGCCCCGCCGACGCGCAGACCGTCGCCGCGTGCGCCGCGTGCGGCGTCCCGGTCATCCGCACGATGGTCCCGATCGGCGACGGCGGCTACATGGCGACGGTGGCGCAGACGCAGGCGGCGTTCGATGCGCTCGTGCCCCTGCTGGACCGGCACGGCGTCACCATCGGGGTGCAGAACCACTGCGACCGTTTCGTGTGCAACGCGATGGGGCTGTTGCACCTGATCGGCAAGTACGACCCCAGGCACGTTGCCGCCGTCTGGGACGTGGCGCACAACGCGCTCAACGGCGAGGACCCGGAGATGGCGCTTGACATCATCGGGCCACGCCTGTGCATGGTCAACCTGAAGAACGCCTTCTGGCGGCGCACGACCGGCCCGGAGGCCGAAGACGTGCAATGGCGGCCCTACTGGACCACCGGCCCGCAGGGGTTGGCGTCGTGGCCGCGCGCGGCGGCGGAACTCAAGCGGCGGCGCTACGCCGGCGTGATCTGCCTGCCGGCGGAGTACACCGACGAAGCCTCGGTGAACCGCCTGGTCGCGCAGGATATCGCGTATGTAAAAGCCCTGTTCGCGGGCGACTGATACAGATACAGGAAAGGCATTTGTTCACGTTGTCCACCCGGTGTCCGTCATGGTGTGTTTTTCATAGCCCGACGACTTCAGTCGTCGGTTAATCGCAGAAAATGGCCCGCAAGAATACGAAATAACCCGCGACCTCAGTCGTGGGAGCCAGAAGGTGAACAGGATACCAGGAAAGGCAATCGCGCATGAAACGCATCAGCCGTGAGCACATTATCTACACGTTCGCACGCGGCCAGACGCCGGTCGCGGAGATTGCCCCGGCGAGGCGGCGGTGTTCGAGACGCTGGACGCGCTGGGCGGGCGGGTCAAGACGCACGCCGACGCGCTGGCCGTTGACATTCCGCCCTCGATGGGCAACCCGGCGACCGGCCCGGTGCGCGTGGCCGGGGCGGAGCCGGGCGACACGCTGGGTGTGAAGCTCCTCGACATCAAGCTGGGCGACTTCGGCTATGGCCGTGTCAAGGGCGGCGGCGTGATCTTCGATGAGATGCGGCCCCCGGTGGCGAACCTCACCCCGATCCGCGACGGGATGGTGCTCTTCAACGACCGCATCCGGTTCCGCGCGCACCCAATGGTGGGTGTGGTGGGCGTTGCGCCGGCGGGCGAGCCGGTGCACACGTTCTATCCCGGCCCGCACGGCGGCAACCTGGACATCAACGAGTACGCCGTCGGCGCGACGATCTACCTGCCGGTCGCCGCGCCGGGCGCGCTGCTCGCCATTGGCGACGTGCACGCCAGCATGGGCGACGGCGAGCTGAACGCCGGCGGCCTCGACATCGACGCCGAGGTGACGGTGGAGGTGAGCGTGCACAAGGGCCTGGGCTGGCGCTGGCCGGTGATCGAGACGCCCGACGCCTGGTGCACCTGCGCCTGCGCGCCGACGCTGGCGGAGGCGATCCGCCAGGCCACCAGCGACATGACCACGCTGCTGGCGCAGCGGCTGGCGATGAGCCGGGAGGAGGCGTTCATCCTCATCGGCGCTGCCGGGCACGCGCGCATCGGGCAGGCGGCGGCGCTGCCGATGGACGTGACCGCCTACCTGCGCATCAGCAAAGAGATCATGCCGACGGCGTTTTGAGCGGCAAGGGGAGCGTGTATGGAATACCGGAGACTGGGCACGACCGGCGTCACCGTGTCTGCGGTGGCGATGGGGTGCTGGGCCATCGCCGGCGACTGGGTCTGGGGCGAGCAGGACGAGCAGGCGTCCATTGCGACCATCCACGCCGCGCTGGATGCGGGGATAAACTTCTTTGATACAGCGGAAGCCTACGGCGATGGGGCGTCCGAGACTTTGCTGGGCAAGGCGCTGGCCGGCCGGCGGCATGGAGTCGTGATCGCCACCAAAGTCAGCGACGCGCACCTGCACCGCGACGCGCTTCTGCAGGCGTGCGAGCGCAGCCTCAAGCGCCTCAACACCGACTACATCGACCTGTACCAGATACACTGGCCGAATTGGGAGGTTCCACTTGCCGAGACGGTCGAGGCGCTGGACAGGCTCCAGCAGCAGGGTAAGGTGCGCGCGGTTGGCGTGTCCAACTTCGGCGTGCGCGACCTCACCGACCTGCTGGCGCTGGGCCGCTGCGTGACCAACCAACTGCCCTACAGCCTGCTCTGGCGCGCGATTGAGTTCGAGATCCGGCAGAAGTGCATCGACAACGACGTCGGGATTCTCTGCTACAGCCCGCTGTCCCAGGGGTTGCTGACCGGGAAGTTTGCCTCGGCGGACGACGTACCTGAAACGCGGGCGCGCACCCGCTTCTTCTCCAGCGAGCGACGCCTGACCCGTCACGGCGAGGACGGGTGTGAGGCAGAGACGTTCGCCGCCGTCAGCGCCATCCGGCGCATCTGCGCTGCCATTGGCGCGCCGATGGAGCAGGTCGCGCTCGCCTGGCTACTGCGCCAGCCGGGCGTCACGGCGGTGCTCGCGGGCGCGCGCACGCCGGACCAGATCAGGCAGAACGCCGACGCGGCGCAACTGCACCTGTCCCCCGACGTGGTGGACGCGCTCACCGCCGCGACCGACGCGCTGAAGGGCCGGCTCGGTCCCAACCCGGACCAGTACCAGTCGGTCGCGCGGATGCGCTGACGCCGTGGCGGCGACGTGGACGAGGGTGGCATGAACGGTCGGGAGCGCGTCGCGCGGGTGTTCGCCGGCGAGCCTGGCGCAAGGCCGCCGGTTTTGCCCATCATGCACACCGGCCTCGCGCCCCTGTTTGGCGTCGCGCTGGGTGAGTACTTCACCTGCGCGGAGGTGATGGCCCACGTGACAGTGCGCGGCTACCGCGCGTTCGGCTTCGACGGCGTGCAGCTCTCGTTGGGCGTGGCTGGAGAGGCCGAAGCGCTGGGCGCGCGCGTCGCGCAGCCCGTCGACGCGCCGCCGGTGCTGCGGGAGCGCCTGCTGGCTGACGTGCGCAACCTGGAGGCGCTGCGCAGGCGCGACCCCACAGCCGGAGGCCGGATGCCGCTCTTCTTCGAGGCGGTGCAGCGCGTGGCCGGCGAGATCGGCGAGGAGGCGTTCATCCTGGCGACGCTGCGCGGGCCTCTGCTGGCCGGCGCGCAGCTTCGCGGCGTGGAGGCGATGCTGATCGACATGGTTGAAGCGCCGGACGCCGTGGCGGCGGTGCTCGACTTTACGACCGATGTGGCGGCGCGGCTGGGCGCATGGCTGCGGGCAAGCGGCGCGCACGGGCTGATCCTGGGCGAGGCGACGTGCTCGCCGAATTTCATCGCCCCGGCGATGTACCGCCGGCTGGTGCTGCCACAGCACCGGCGGCTGGTCCGCGCGCTGCGGCAGGCCGGCTGGCAGGTGATCGGGATGCACATCTGCGGGAACACGCTCCCCATCATCGAAGACGTAATCGCGACGGGCGTGGATTTCATGGATGTGGATTACCAGGTTCCCGCGGACCAGGCCCTCGCCCGCGCGCGGGGGCGGGTCGTGCTGCGAGGCAACCTTGATCCCAGCGCGCTTTTCCGCTTCGGCGCGCCCGAACAGGTGCGCGCCAGCACGCGCGCGCTGCGCCGCACGGTGGACGGCGCGCGGTGGATCATGAGCAGTGGGTGCGACATCCCGCCGGGCACGCCGACAGAGAACGTCGCCGCTTTCGTTGAAGCCATGGGCGCATAGCGCCCAACTCTCCTGAGGAGGTTTACTCTATGCCTATCGTCGCCTGGTTCGGATCAATCGACGCCATGCAGCCCGATATGATCCGGCGCTTGAAAGACGGTATCGGCCTGACCGCCGTGATACCCGACGACTACACCCCGCACCATTCCGGCTTTCGCCTGCCAGACGACGTGCTGGAGCGCGGCCCGATTGCCCGCTGGCAGGATCATCCGGTGCGGGTGGAGCGCCACCGCAAGACCATTGGCCTCGGGCCGAACGCCACCCCGGTCTTTCCCGGCATCGCCCCGCCCGCCTATGACGACAGCAAGCTCCTCCGGCTGCTCGACGAGGCCGAAAAGCTGGGCGTCGAGGTCTGGGCGCACCTGGGGCTGTGGGGATACGGCGGCGACATCTTCCCAGAACTGGCGCTGCACGACGACCAGGGCAACACCATCGCCGAGGAATACCTCTACTGGGGCGTGCCGATCTGCCCCAACAATGTCGCGGTGCGCGACTGGACCGCCGAGTGCCTGCAATACATCGCCAGGCACTACGGCTTCAAGGCGATGGACGTCGATCACGGCCACTTCCCGCCGCCGGCGAGCCTCGCCAGCCTGTTTGGATGCTGCTGCCCCCGGTGCGCGGCGCGGGCGCGCGACCTGGGGTATGACTTTCCGGCGATGGTGGCCGCGCTGTCTGACCTGCGCCGCCGCATGAGCAGCCTGACGCTGGCGCATTTCAAGAAAGCCGGCGGCCTCGCGTACAACTTCTTCGACTTCCTGAGCCTCCTCGGCCACGACACGCGCCTCCTGGACTGGTTCCGTTTCCGCAGCCAGGTCGTCGCCGAGCACATGGCCGCGCTCACCCAGGCGGTGCACGCCGCAGTCGGCGACGCCTGCCCGGTGGACTCGCACCTGTTCCCGCCGGCCATCGCGTTCCTGTCGGGCCAGGACTTCCCCACATGGGAAGGGGCGGTTGACAGGCTGACGCCGGGGTGGGGGCCGGTCGTGGGATGGGTGGAGAGCCAGGTGAACAGCTTTGCGGTTTGGGCGCGCAAGCTGTGCGCTTATGTGGACGGGCTGGACGAGCGGACGGCGCTGACCGTGATCTACCGCCTCTTCGGCTACGACCAACTGCCGATGCCCCACACCGTCGCCGAGCTGGTGCAGGACCGGATGCCGGTACCGGGTGTGCCGGTTGCTGCAATCCTCGCGCTGGAGATCGAGAAGGCGGCGGCGCGCTTCAGCGGTGCGAAGCCGTTCCTGCCGCCGTTCCGGGTCCAGAACCTGACCCTCGACGAACTCGCGCAGGTCGGCGCGGTGATTAAGTCGGTTGGGGCCGCCGGGTTTGTCACCGGCGGCAACTTCAGCGACGACCAGCTCACGGCGATGCGCACGGCGCTCTAGCGATCCCGCGCAGGGCGCTCCGCCCGGTTGGAAGGGGTGGCGTGGCAGCACGGAGGCGCGCTGTCCCGCCACCCCTGGCCTCTGGCGCGCCCCGCCCCTCACGCGGCAGGTTCGCCGCTTTCCGAGTCCCCGTCTTCGGGGCCGCCGTGCGGGTCCCCGCCGCGTGGGGCATTGTCCGGCGGCGCGTCCCCGCGCTTGATCGCGTGGTAGGTCTTCAGCCATTCGGATAGCGCGCGGCTGCCCAGCAGGGCGAACACCCACGGCCCCCGACGAAGAGGGGAACCATGAGCAGGACGCTGAGCGCCACGATCACGAACCCCACCACCGCGATGAAGATGGTATAGCCGGGCGCAGAGAGGACTGTCAGCCCGGCGTTGCGCAGCGCCAGCCGCAGCGTCTGGTGCTCCGGCTCCATTTCCATGATGTAGGGTATGACGTAAAACTGGACGATCAGCCAGGCTGCCAGGAAGATGAGGACGACCGGCTGCAGCAGGCCCAGCAGGGGATTGCTCGACCGGGCGTAGAAGGCCAGGGCGCCGGCGATGACGACCACGATGGCGAGGTTGAGCAGCATCCACAGCCAGCTCTTCACGAAGTAGCGCCGTGCGGCTTCGAGCAGCCCCACCGGTCCCACGCTCTCCCCGTATGTGAGCCGGTTGGCGACATGGTACAGGCCAAAGGTGGCCGGCGGGCCGAGCACAATCGTCAGCCAGCACACCACCCAGACCAGGTTGACGCCGGCGACGTTGACCAGCTCGTCCCACCAATCGCTGAAAGCCTGCTTGATGACAGTGAACGGTGAAGGCAGCCTGTGCACGCAGACCCTCCAGACGCATGAAGGCCAAGTTCTGGCCGAAACAGATATGTCATGAGCAGCCGGCCGCCGCGCGGGCGGCGGCTACGCCGGTTGAGCGTATGACGATATGATACCGCACGATGGCGGCGGTCTCTACGCGCCGGCTCCGCCTCGCCTAGCCCAGCAACTCCCTGGCGGTGGCGATCCACTGCTGGATCGTCGCCAGTTCCGCCTCCGGGCTGCGCAGCACTTCCAGGGAGTCGACCTTGATGCAGCAGCTCACGTCCGCTGGAATCTGGTCGCGCACCGCTGCGAGGTGATCGCGCTGCTGGTCCGGCGTGGCCTGCTGCACCTTCTCGATGGGGTCGGGGCAGATCTCAAGCGGGATGGCGCGAGGGCCGAAGACCTGGGCCGCCCGTGCGATGTCGGTCTTGGGGCCGACATGGAACAGGTCCAGCGTCGGGATGCGGGCGATGTCGGGGATGAGCGCCGAGGTGTCGCCGCAGCTATGCCAGTAGAAGATGCCGCCGTAGGTCGCGCAGAGTTTCTGCTCCCACGGCAGCACCATCTCCCGGTAGAGCCGGGCGAGAGCGTGGGTGTATTCACGTCGTCGTTGCCCAGCAGGCCGCGCGTGCGCCTGACGCCCAGGTAGGCGTCGCATGCCGCCTGCCAGTGCAGGCGCGCTTCGACGACATACGCAAAGAGCTGCTCGACGAAGGCCTGGCCGCTGCACCATGTCGATCAGCAGGCCGTCGAAGCCGCGCAGCTCTGTCGCCACGCCGAACGGCCCCATGATCCAATCAGGGAACTTCACCAGGAAGTCGTCGTCGAGCAGGCGGCGCATTTCTTCATACAGGCGGATGATGGTCGGCATCAGCCCCGTGCGGTGGAAGTCCGGCAGGTCCAGCCGGGCTAGGTCTGACGGCGCCTTGACGGGCGGGTGCAGGTAATCCGGCAGGGGGTGTCCCTCGGCGGTGAAGGCGTAGGGCACGCCCACCAGGCTGGCCTCCAGCGCCGTGGCGATGAGGATGCGGAACGACTTGTCGATATACGTGTCGTCCCTGAAAAGCCGCGCGTGATAGACCTTCTTCTCCAGCTCGACCGTCAGATACGTCACGGGATCGGTGTAGTAGGCGCGCCGGTCGAAGCCGAGGATGTGGACCCACATGCCGAGCGCCGGCTCGACGACAAACGGAATCTTGCCGCCGCGCGCGCGTGCGTAGGGCAGGGTGCGAATGAAGGCGGGTTCAAACTCCGCGTGCGGCCTCGCCTGCCACAGGCGCTTGCGCGCCTGGTTGGGGGCGCTCGCCTCGATGGCGCGCACCTCGTCCATCAGGGTTTTGATGCGGTCGATGCTGGGGGCCATGTTGCCTGCCTCGTCTAGACTGCGCCGATTGCGCCGATTGGCGCACAATTGACACCAGGACGCTTGGGGGTTATCATGAACCGGGACGAAAAAACGATTACGTAATCGATTTGCTCTACATTATCACGCCTTGCGCCGGGCGTCAATGCGCCGCCCGGACAACGCGACAAGGATAGCGCCAAAGTGACGACACCATCCAACCCAACCACCGGGGATGCTTCCTGGTTCGTGCATGATCGTTTCGGCCTGTTCATCCATTGGGGCCTCTACTCACTGGCGTCGCGCGGCGAGTGGGTCAAATACCACGCGCGGATGACGGACGCGGACTATCAGCGATACTTCGACCATTTCGAACCCGACCTCTACGACCCGACCGTCTGGGCCAGCGAGGCCAGGGACGCCGGGATGAAGTACGCCGTCGTCACCACCAAGCACCACGACGGCTTCTGCCTGTGGGACACGGCGCTCAGCGATTACAAGGCGACGAACACGCCGTGGGGCCGGGACGTGCTGCGGCCCATGGTCGAGGCGTTCCGCGCGCAGGGCCTCAAGATCGGCTTCTACCACTCGCTGGTGGACTGGCATCACCCCCAGTTCCCGCTCGACGGGCTGTACCCGCGCCACGACGACCTGGCGTTCCGCGCGCGCGAGCAGGGCCGCGACATCGCCCTGTACCGCCAGTACCTGCACGGCCAGGTGCGCGAGCTGCTCACCGGGTTCGGCGAAGTCAACATCCTGTGGTTTGACTTCTCGTATTCCGAGCGGGACTATGGCTGGGCCAGGGGCAAGGGACGGGACGCGTGGGGCGGCGACGACCTGACGGCGATGGCGCGCGCGCTGCAACCCGGCATCCTCATCAATGACCGGCTTGATGTCGGTTGGAGCGACGCCGGCGACTTCTTCACCCCGCAGCAGTATCAACTGCCCATACGGCTCACTTGGGACGGCGAACCGGTCGTGTGGGAGCTTTGCCACCCGCTCAGGAAGACCTGGGGCTACGTCCGCGACGACCTGGACTGGATTTCGGTGGACATGCTGGTCCGCCTGCTGGTCGATACCGTCTCGAAGGGCGGGAACCTGCTCCTCAACGTGGGGCCGACCCCGCGCGGCGCGTTCGACCGTCACTCGATTGAGCGGCTGCGCGGCATCGGCGCGTGGATGCGACGGCACAGCCGGGCGATCTACGGCTGCACCGCCAGCGCGTTTACGCCGCCGCCCGACTGCCGCTATACTCAGAACGGGCAGCGCCTCTACCTGCACCTTTTCGCCTGGCCGATTGGGCACGTCCACCTGCCGGGCCTGGCGAACAGGGTAGAATATGCGCAGTTGCTCAGCGACGGCTCGGAGATCAAGACGATGGTCCTGGATCCGGAGGGGCCGGCGGAGCGCAAGGCGTTCGTCATCATGCCCGACATGCCGCCGGACACGCTGACGCTGGAGCTGCCGCTGCAGAAGCCCGATGCGGCGGTGCCTGTGATTGAACTCTTCTTGAAGTGAGATGCGCCGGGCACGCATCAAGATTGGGTTGCAGCCATGGCAACGATCAAAGATGTCGCGCGCGCTGCGAAGGTATCCACGGCGACGGTCTCCCACGTCCTGAACGGGACCCGCTACGTCTCCGAGGGGTTGCGCGAGCGCGTGCTCAAGGCCATCGCCGAACTCGACTACCGGCCCAGTCAGGTCGCGGCGAGCCTGCGCACCAAGCGCTCGAACAGCATCCTGCTCATCATTCCCGACATCGCCAACCCGTTCTTCCCGCCCCTGGTGCGCGGCGTGCAGGACGTTTTCGACCGGGCGCGGTATGCCATCATCGTCGGCAACACCGACCGCCGCCGCAGCCGCGAGCTGGAGTTCCTGAACCTGGCGCTGCGCGCGCAGGCCGACGGCGTCATCATCGTGGCGTCGGAAATCGAGGAGGCCGATCTGCTGCCTCTGGCGGAGCAGGGCATCCCGGCGGTGCTGATCGGCACGCACATCGACCATCCTGACCTCGACGTGGTGCGCGTTGACAACCGCGCGGCGGCCTACGACGCCGTGCGCCACCTGACCGGCCTGGGGCATCGCCGCACGGCGATGGCTTTCGGACCGATGAGCGCGTCCTCGCTCCATCAGCGCCTGCAGGGCTACCGGCAGGCGATGGCCGACGCCGGCCTGGAAGTCAACGCCGACTGGATCGTCGAGGAGTCGTCCCGCGAGGCCGCCGACTACCAGGGCATCCGCCAGTTGATGGCGCGCCCGGACCGGCCAACGGCCATCTTCGCCGCCGCCGACGTCGTTGCCCTGGACGTGCTGGTCCTCCTGAGGGAACTGGGCCTGCGCGTGCCGGAAGACGTGTCCGTGGTCGGTTTCGACGACATCCCGGCGACGCGCCTCACCACGCCGCCGCTGACGACCATCCACCAGCCCAAATACCAGATGGGGCAGCGCGCGGCGGACCTGCTGCTGCGGCGCATGACGCAGGACGAGGAGGCCCCGCGCGAGCGCGCCATCATGGCGCACCGCCTCGTCGTGCGCGGCTCGACCGCCCCGCCGCCGACGCCGTGATTTTTACCCAGGCGAGACACACAATGGAGATGCCATGACGGAAAAGATGCGCGCGGTGCTGTTTGGGACGGGCAACTGGGCCGACGCCCATGCCGCCGCCTACGCCGAGTGCCGCGAGGTGGCGCTTGTCGGGGTGGGCAGCCACAGCGACGCCGCGCGGTTGAACGCCTTCGCCGACAAACACGGCGTCGCTGCGCGGAGCCTCGACCTGGAGGCGCTGCTGCGCGAGGTCCAGCCGGACATCCTGGACATTGCCGCGCACCCGGCCTACCGCCTCGAAGGCGTGCGGCTGGCGGCGAGTCTCCCGTTCATTCGCCTGGTGAACCTGGAAAAGCCGATTGCCCTCAAGCCCGGCGACGCCTACGCGATCGAGCGCATCTGCGCGGAGCGCGACAAGCTGTTGACGATCAACCACCAGAAGAAGTTCCTGCCCGCGTGGCGCAAGGCCCATGACGCCATCGCAGACGGCGCGATTGGCGCGGTCGAGTTCATGCGCGCGACTTGCCAGGGCAACCTCATGGTGCAGGGCACGCACCTGACGGACATGGCGATGTGCTTCAACGGCTATTGCCCGGCGCAGTGGGTGATGGCGCAGGTCGATGACCTGGAGGCGCTGGACGACCCGCGCACGCCCGCGCCGGGCGCTGCGGTCGCGGTGGTCGGCTTCGAGAACGACGCCCGCGCCGTGATGACGATGGGGTCCGTCGGGCACAGGCTCCCCGGCGAGGCGAACAAGTGGTTCCAGTTCGGCGTCGAGATTTATGGCGCCAAAGGACGCATCAAGGTCACGCTCAACCAGACGCTGGAGATCACCACCGACGCCGATAGGCGCACGGTCGTCGAGGACTCAAGCTGGGAGCGGGACTACGTGCACGCCGAGGCGGCCCACCTCGACGCGGCGGCGCGCTATGCGCGCGACCCGGCGGTGGGGCACGTCTCGGACATGGCGCGGTCCGCGCTCTCCTACCAGGTCGTCATGGCGATCTACGCCTCCGGGGCGGGCGACGGCCGGGTCCAGCTCCCGCGCCGCTTCGACGACGACCTCATCGCGCGCCTGCGCGCGCGCCGTGCGCTCCATTGATCGCAGTGCGCACACAAGGCGGCGGCATGGTCCGCCTGATTGAAGAGCTTTCGTGCAATGCGTGGCCGGCGCTGCAGACGACTCTCTACGATGGGTGGGTGCTGCGCTTTGCGGATGGCTACACGCGGCGCGCGAATTCCGTCTACCCGCTGTACCCCTCCACGCTTAACCTGGAGGCGAAGATCGACCACTGCGAGCGCGTCTACGCGCGGCGGGGCCTGCCCGCGATCTTCAAGATGACCGCCGCCGCCCACCCGCAAGGCCTCGACCAGGCCCTGAGCGCGCGCGGCTACGTAAAGCAAGCGCCCACCAGCGTGCAGACGCTCGACATCCCCGCGACGCCCGATCCGCCTCCGGGCAACGACATGCGCGTCACGCGCGAGCCGACCGACGCCTGGCGCGCCGCCTTCTGCGCGCTGAGCCACATCGACGATGCCCGCGCGGCGACCATGGCGCATATGCTCGCCAGCATCCTGCCGGAGACCGGCTTCATCGCGCTGTACCAGAGGGGCGAGCTGGGCGCGGTGGGCTTCGGCGTGGTGGAGCGCGGCTGGCTGGGCATCTTCGACATCGTGACGGCGGCGCACCTGCGCAAGCGGGGTCTGGGGCGGCAGTTGATGCAGGGGCTGCTCGCCTGGGGGCGGTCCCAGGGGGCGGTGCGCGCGTACCTGCAGGTGATGCTGGACAACGCGCCCGCGCTGCACCTCTACGCGCAACTCGGTTTTCGCGAGGTCTACCAGTACTGGTATCGATTCAGCGATCTGGCGCTGAAGCCATCATGACGGGGGAGTGCATCCTGATGAAACGAGCAGTTATTTGCGGCGTGCGCGCCGCGGCACTTGTCGACGCGCCGGAGCCACAACCGCAGGAAGATTGGGTCCTGGTCAAGGTCCACGCAGCGCCGATGTGCACCGAGTACAAGGCGTTCGTCGCCGGCGACAGGCGCGAGTATCTCGGCCACGAAGCCGCCGGGGAGGTGGTCGCGGTGGCCCGGCCAGGGCGGGTGCAGGTCGGGGACCGGGTCGTCGTGATGCCGGCGTATCCCTGTGGGCGCTGCCGGCTGTGCATTGCCGGCGATTACATCCACTGCGAGCACATGGTGGACTTCGCTGCGCTGGCCGGCTCGCTGGAGGGGAGCGCGACCTACGCGCAGTATCTCCTCAAGCCAGACTGGCTCCTGCCGGCGATCCCAGACGGCGTGTCCTATGAACACGCCTCGCTCGCATGTTGCGCCCTGGGGCCGACGTTCGGCGCGCTCCACGCGATGGGCGTCGGCGCGTTCGACACCGTGCTCATCACCGGGGCCGGCCCGGTCGGGCTGGGCGGCGTGGTGAACGCCCGCTTTCGCGGCGTGCGCGTCATCGTCGCCGAGTTTGCGCCGGGGCGCGCCGAGCGCGCGCGGCAGATGGGCGCGACGGTGGTCGATCCCCGCGCGCGCGACGCGCTTCAGCGGTTCATGGAGTTGACCGGCGGCGTGGGCGTGGATTGCGCGGTGGAGTGCTCTGGCGTCGTGGCGGCGCAGCGACTGTGCATCGACGCGACGCGGCGCAAGGGGCAGGTCGCTTTTTGTCGGCGAGTGCCGCGACCCGCTGCCGATCACCGTCAGCCCGGACATGCTGCGCAAGGGGCTGACGCTCATCGGATCGTGGCACTACAACCTGAGCCTGTTCCCCAGGGTGATGCAGGTCATTCAGGAGTCGCCGTTCGTCGAACTCCTGATGAGCCACGTGCTCCCGATGAGCCAGATTCAGGCGGCGTTCGAGCTATCCGCGTCGGGTGAGGCGGCGAAGATCGTCCTCAAGCCGTGGGAATGACCGCGCGTCAGCCGGTGGGCGGGACGGCTTCAGGCAGGTCGAGCGGGTACGCCCCAAAGCGCTCGACCGTCTCAGCGAGCGCGGCGATGTTGGCCTCCGGGTAGGGCATGGTCTGGTCCTGCCCGCACACGTAGCCGCCGTCCGGGCCCAGCGCTTTGAGCGCCCGGAGCGTCTCGCGCTGCACGTCGGCGGGCGCGCCCTGCAGCAAGACGCGCGAACTCACGCCGCCCCAAAACGAGAGCCTGTCGCCCCAGCGGGCCTTCAGCGCGGCGGCGTCGTTGCAACTGGCCTGCACCGGGTGCAGCACGTCCAGGCCGATCTCCACCAGATCGCCCACAATCGCGCCGACTGCGCCGCACGAGTGCAGCCCGATCAGGCGGCCAGCGTCTTTCCAGACGCTGAAGATTTCGGCGAGTGCAGGCTTGAACAGCTTGCGCCACGTCTCCGGACTCATCATCAGGGCGCGCTCGGTGCCATAGTCGTCGGTGAGCCAGCACATCTCCAGCCCGGCGCGCACCAGCCGCCGCGACATGCGCACGATGTAATCAGTTACCATCTCGACGATCAGCCGCGCGGAGTCGATGTCGGTCAGGGCGGTCACGAAGAAGTTGTCCATGCCGGTTAAGGCCCAGGCGCGGTCGAACGGGCCGAGCGGCAGGTGGGCAAGGTGCAGTTTGCCCGGCTCGCGCAGGCCTTCCAGCACGCGCGTGAAGCCGGGTTCGTCGGGGTCGGGCGGCTTGTAGGTCGCAAGCTTCGACAGGTTCGCCAGCGGGTGCACCGCCGGGAACGGCGTCGCGCCCCAGTCATCCTCGGTGCGCTCCCAGCCTACGCCCCAGTGGTCGAAGAACAGCGCTTCGTCGCCGGCCCAGTCCTGCGGGTGCGCGCCGTCGTAGGCGAGGCGGTCCCAGGTCGGCTCGTACTGGTGCGGGACTCGTTCGGGCGCGCCCCGCGTGAGGGCCTGGATCAGGTTCTCTTTTGGGCCCATGCACGGACGTCCTTTCACGAAGTTGCGGCGGCCTCGTCGAACGCGGCGATGATGTTCTCCGGTGGCGTGCCCGGCTGCACCGAGTTCGCCGGGGCCATGATGTAGCGCTCCGGGCCGAGGGCGTCCAGGTAGCGGCGCACGTGCCGCCGCACGTCATCGGGCGCGCCGTCGGGCAGCACCGTCTGCACGTCCAACCCGCCGTGGAAGACCAGCCGGTCCCCGTATCGCCGGCGGAGCGCTTCCGGGTCCATGTGGCCGGGCAGCGGCTGGATGGGATTGAGCACCTGGACGCCGATCTCGATCAGGTCGTCGATCAGGCCCATGATTGCCCCACACGAGTGGTAGAAGATCCGGGCGTTGGTGCGCGCGCGGAGCGCTTCATTCAGCGCCGCGTGGCGGGGCTTGACCAGATCGCGGTACATCTGCGGCGAGATGAGCAGGCCATCCTGCCCGCCGAGGTCGTCGGCGGTTTCCACCATCTCGACGTAATCGCCCACCGCGTCGAGGAAGTGCTCCCACATGCCGACGTGGACTGCCAGCACGCGGTCGAGCAGGGCCTCGGCGAAATCGCGGTCGGCGGCCATGTCCAGCATGAAACGCGCCATGCCGCGCAGGTTCCAGCAGTCCTGGAACACGCCCGAACCGATGTGGCCCGCCGCGAGCGCGTAGTCGCTCGTTTCGTAGAGCCGGCGCGCCTCCTCCGCCAGCCCCGCAACGCGACCGGGGTCGTGCGGGTCGGGCCACGGGAAGGCCTCCAGGTCGTCGAGGGTCGCCTCCGCCAGCGGGTGCCCGATGCGCTCGTTGTACGGCCCGGTTGGCCGGTAGCCGACGCCCCACTCATCGCGGAAGGAACCGTCCGCCGCCACGGCCAGCGTGAACGACGCCGCCGGGCGCAGGTACACGCGGCGGAACGGCACGTCGAAACGCTGCAGGACGCGCTCGTCGAACGCGCCGATGGTGTTGAGCAGCGTGACGGTCTCGCCGTCGAGTGCGTCGCCGTAGCCCAGGTGCGCTTTCAGCGCCAGGTAGGCCGGCGTGCTCAGCGAGGCGACCCGTCCCCCCAGGTCAACGACAGGCCTGTCGGGGCGCTCACCCGCGAACACGGCGCGCACCCGGTCACGCGGTGATAGCATGGCGTCTCTCCTCTCACTTCACCGGCCTTGCGCGCAGGGGCGGCGTGGGTCAGGCGGCGGCGTCCGGCCTCAGGGCGCGGGCGATCTCAGCCAGCGCCTCCGGGCCGCCGACGTTGCCCGGAAACACGCAGTACGGCAGGCCCGGATAGCGGCTCTCCGGCCCAAGCCGCCACACCGGGACGCCGGGGAGGATCTGCCCCATGACCAGCGCGCGCCGCACCGCCAGCCCCCTGGTCGCGATGTCGCTCGACGTGATGCCGCCCTTCGCAACCAGGTAGCGCGGGCGCGTCGCGATGGCGCGCGTGAGCGCCACCAGGCCGGCGGAGACCTGCTGCCCGATTGCCAGGTTGCGCTGCGCGTCCTCGCCCGTGACCAGCTCGCGGCTGGTGTAGGCGACGACGTCCTGGCCGCGCCGCAGCGCCCTGTTGACGGCGTCCGCGGCGCGGGCGATTTCGTCCCGCTGCGCGCCGCCGTCGAGCAGCTTCGCCACATCGACCGGGACGCTGCACAGGCCTGGCTGCGCCAGCAGCGCGTTGACCTGCGCGGTGGTCCTGGGGACGTAAGACCCGACCACGAACAGCCCGCCCCCCGCCGCCGGAAGGTCGAGGTCGGCTTTGCCCAGCAGCGCGCGGGGCAGGATGCCGGCGCGCACGCGCACAAACGAGGCCGCCGTGCGGTAGAGGTAGCGCCGGCCCTGCGCCTCCGCATCCAGGAGGCCGGCCACGAACACCTCCAGGTCGCGATAGCTGGCGGCGTTGACGACGCAGACCCCGCCCTTTGGCAGCCCAAGGAGGCGCTCGGTCACGCGGCCCGGCCCGCCCAGGCGCAGGTCGTCAAGCGACACCGACGCGATCCCCGCGGCGCGAAACCGCCCGCCCGTCTTCTCCTCCACCCAGGCGCGCAGGTCCGACGCGCGGTAGCCGAAAACGGCGTCACGCGCGAACGGAGTCTCGCCCGCCGGGATCAGGGCATCGCCTTCGGCGACATAGTGCACATCGCCGAGGGTATAGCGCCCGCCCTCAAGGAAGAAGGGGATGATGAGCCAGGCGTCGAAGTCCGTTTCCAGCGCCGCCGCCAGCGCCTCGACCTCGCCGGGGAAGTGCCCCCGCAGTGTCGAGTCGCTGCGCGAGACGACGGCGAACGTGCGCCCCGATTGGCGCGCCGCTTCGAGGAGGTTGCGCCCGATCTCATTGATTGAGCGCCTGCGCCGCCGGCAGCGTCAGGCTGCGGGAGTTGGTCAGCAGGTAGAACGCCGGGTGTGCACTCTCCAGCTCGGCGCGCAGCGCGTCAACCGGCCACTCGGTCAGCACCGGGATGTCGTGCACGGTCTGCGTGCCTGTCGGGTCGTCGTCGAGCACAACGACCTTCTGGCCGGTCGCCCGCACGCGGCGCTGGACTTCTGGGAGCAGGTTGTCGGGCCATTCAGGCGGGAGCCGCTCCAGGGCGTCTTGCTTAAGCACCGGTGAGCAGCTCCCGCATGTGCTCCATGCCGCACTGCCCGCTCGTGAAGACCGGCACGCCAAACGCCGACGCCGGATCGGGATAGGTGAGCAGGAACACCGCCATCGAAAGCTGCGCCAGCACCACGCAGCCGGTGGCTTCCTGCGCGAGATGGCTGCGGATTGCCTGCGCGAGCGCGTCGTTGTGGCCGGCCACGTCGCCAACCGCGAGCCGGTGCCAGGCTTCCTCGACCGTAAGGCCGGAGAACGTGACCGCGCGGTCCATTGCGCCCGCGGTCTCCTGCAACAGCGCCTGCGTGCTGCCGACCGTGGGGCCGTGCGTGGCGACGACCAGCACGCGCCCGCCGTGCGCAACGGCGCGTTCCATCATAGGACGGTCGATCTGCGCCACCGGCACGCCGTAGGGCGCCAGCGCCGCCTGCACCTGCGGGTAGGCGCGGTTCATCGTGGAGCACGTGATGAGCACGGCGTCTACCTGCGCCAGCTCGACCAGGTCTTTGGCGTAGCGCGTGAAGGCGTCGATGTTGGACTGCGGCGGCGTGGGGAGGCCGTCCCGGTGCGCCTGCATGAAGTTCATCTGCACCGCTTCGTTGCCGACGTTGACCAGGTGCACGCCAGGCAGGAACAGCCGCCCGAAGTAGTTGGCCCAAAGCGTGACCCAGGACGAGCCGTTGAGCAGCCCCAGCCGCTTGCCGATCAGGGCCGGGTCGCCCTCCGGCTCCGGGTCGATGTGCGCGACCCCTGTGACCTTGAGGTAGTCGCCGAACAGTTGCAGTGGGTTGGCGACCGGCGGGTTCATCGCGCCACCTGCCCCCGGTCGCGCAGCGCCATTGCCTCTTTCGCCGCGTTAGCGATGTCGGCGGGCGTCATGCGGTGGTGTTCCAGCAGTTCCTGGATGCCGCCGCTGTCGATGAAGCGGTCGTGCACGCCGATGCGCCGCAGCGCGGCCGGCGCGCACTCGGCGGTGGTCTCGGCGACGGCGCTGCCCAGCCCACCGATGATGCTGGCGTTCTCGGCGGTGACGACCGCGCCGGTCTTGCGCGCCGAGGCGGCGATCAGGTCCGTGTCGATGGGCTTGATGCAGCCCATGTGGAGCACCTCGGCGTGAATGCGGTCGGCGCGCAGGATGTCGGCGGCCTCAAGGCAGAAGGCGGTGAGGAACCCCGTCCCGATCAGCGTCACGTCGTCGCCTTCCAGCAGGCGCACGCCCCTTGCCCCACGCGAACACGTAGTCGCCCGGCAGGATGTAGGGCAGTGTCCAGCGCGTGATGCGGAAGTACACCGGGCCGTGATCGGTGCACATCGCGTGCATGCACGATTGCAGTTCCCGGTTGTCGCCGGGGTCGATGACGCGCATGTTGGGCATCGCGCGCATGTTGGCGAGGTCTTCCATCGCGTTGTGGCTGCCGCCGGCGCGGCTGGTCGGGATGCCGGCGTAGCTGCCCGGTATCTTCACGTTGAGTTTGGGATAGCTGATGCTGATGCTGATCTGGTCCAGCGCGCGCTTGGTGGCGAACACCGCGAACGTGCTGGGGAAGGGGATGAAGCCCTGCGTCGCCAGGCCGGCGGCGATGCCGAACATGTTCTGCTCGGCGATGCCGACCTGGATGAAGCGGTCGGGGAAGCGCTTCTTGAAAATGACGGTTTTGCTGGACGTGTTCAGGTCGGCGTCGAGCACAACAACGTTGGGGTGCTGCTCGCCGAGTTCCACCAGCGTCCGCCCGAAGCATTCGCGCATCTCAAGGGGGGGTGGTTCCGTCGTCGCTCATTATCATTACTCCCCCGCCGTAGAACGTCTCTTTTTCAAGGTCTTCTTCGAGTCGGCTGTAGCCCTTTTCGGGAAAGCCGTAGTTGCGCGCCAGCTCGCGCAGGAAGCGGTCGGCGGTCGTCGGCTCAGGGGCGTGGGTGTGCCACTTGTAGTTGAACTCGCACTCCGCCACGCCGCGCCCTTTGACCGTGTGCGCGATGATGCATATCGGTTTGCCGCGCGGGAGCACGTAGCGCGCCTGGTGCAGCGCGTCCGCGATCTCGCTGATGTCGTGCCCGTCGATCTCCATCACGTCCCAGCCAAAGGCCGCCCACTTCGCGCCCAGCGGCTCCACCGCCATCAGGTCGCGGACGAAGCCTTTCGCCATCACCTTGTTGTAGTCCACGATGGCGATGAGGTTGTCGAGTCGGTAGTGCGCCGCGCTCATCGCGGCCTCCCACACCTGGCCCTCGTTGCACTCGCCGTCGCCGAGCATACAGACCACGCGGTTGTGCGAGTTCTCTTTAAGCGCGAAGCCAAGCGCCATGCCCACGCAGATCGACAGCCCCTGGCCGAGCGGCCCGCCGGAGGCTTCCAGGCCGGGCGTGCGCGTCATGTCGGTGTGGCCCTCCAGGCGACCGCCAAGCTCGCAGTAGGTGTAGACCTCTTCCACCGGGAAGAACCCCCGCAGCGCCAGCGCCGCGTAGAGCGCGGGGGAGGCGTGCGCTTTGGACATCACGAACCGGTCGCGGCCCTCCCAATGGGGTTCTTCAGGCTTGAGGCGAAGCTGGTCGAAGTAGAGCACGGCGAGCAGCTCGGCGGCGGAGAAGCTGCCGCCGATGTGGCCCCACCGCCCGAAGGTGATCATCTCCACCGAGAGGCGGCGGATGTGGTAGGCGTGTTCTTCAAGGTTGCATCGCTGTTCGGGTGTGAGTGTGCGCATAAGCTAACCTCTGACCGCCCCCGCGGTCATGCCTTCGATGAACCGTTCAGAGAGGAACAGATAGAGCACCAGCACCGGGAGCGTGCTGGCGACCAGGCTGGCCGCGCCGAGCGCGTAGTCGGAGCGGTTTTCGCCCAGGAAGTTGAAAATCGCAAGCGGCAGGGTGCGCGACGTGCGCGTGGGCACCATGACGATGGCGTACAGAAACTCGTTCCAGCAGTAGATGAAGTTGAACACCACGATGGTCGCCAGGGCCGGCCGGCTGATGGGGAACATCACCTGCCAGAACATGCTCCAGTCCGAGCAGCCGTCGATGCGCGCGGCGTCCTCGATGTCCTGCGGTATCTGGGCGTAGAACGTGCGCAGCAGGAAGATGCTGATCGGCAGGCGGGTGGCGGCGTACAGGATGATGAGCGCCAGCAGGTTGTTGTAGAGCGGCCCCCAGCCCAGGAACTGCAACTGACCGTCCACAATGCTGATCTGCGGGATGACCCGGTAGGAGACCATCTGCTGGAACTGGGCGATCAGGCTGATCTGCGCCGGGAACATGATCGAAATGAACATGACGCCGAAGAGCAGTTCGCGGCCACGGAAGTTGAGACGCTGCCGCGCGAAGCCGTACCCGGCCAGCGCCGAGAGCATGGTGCTGAGCAGCAGCGCGCCCCCGGTGACGATCACCGTATTCAGCACGTAGCGCAGGAAATCGATCTGCGGGTCGGTGAACAGCGTGACGTAATTGCCGGCGCGGAAGGGAATGGGCAGCCCAAAGGGTGCGGTGAGGATTTCGGTCGTGTTGCGGAATGAGAGCAGCAGCATCCAGATGAAGGGAAAGCCGACAATCACGGTGAACACGATCAACCCACCGACTGCCAGCCAGCGCCACAGGCGGCGCTGCGTCAGTGACTCAGGACCTGATAATGCCGTCGTCGCCATGTCAGTACTCCAGGATTTCGCGCTGGCTCAGGTAGCGGCGGAGCAAGATCGTTGCCGCGAGAATCACGATGAACCAGATAACCGCCATCGCCGAGGGGTATCCGAGGTCCAGCCCGCGCCAGTTCCAGGTGCGCGTATAGATCCACGTGGCGACCGTTTCCGAGCGGTGCATGGGGCCGCCGCCCGTGAGGACGAAGACGGTGTCGAAGGCGCTCATCTTGCCGATGAAGGAGAGGATGAGGACGTTGACAAACGTGCCGCGCAGCAGCGGCAGCAGAACGTGGCTGGTGACCTTCCATAGGTTGGCCCCGTCGATGCGCGCCGCATCGACCAGCTCGTCCGGGATTGCGGAGAGACCGGCGAGCAAGATCACCATGGAGAAGCCGAAGGTGCGCCAGAAGTGGACCAGGATCACGGCGGCCAGCGGCGCGTCCACGAGCCAGTTGATCGACAGCGAATGGAGTCCCAGGCTCTCAAGAATGGTCGTCAGCGGACCCCAGTCCGGGTTGAACACCCAGCGGAAGAGCCACCCGACGACCACGCCTGAGATCAGAATCGGCGTGAACCACACGGCGCGGAACATCCGGTGAAACGGCACTTTGGAAGTAGAGGATCAGGGCGAGCGCGGTTGCCGTGAACATCTCGATCACCGGCCCCGCAAGCGCCCAGATGACCGTGTTCTTCACCGCCATGCCGAACCATCGATCGCTCGTCAGGGCATCGATGTAGTTCTCCAGCCCGACATACGTCGTGATGAGCTGCCCGCCAGTCGGCTCGATGTGGTGCAGGCTGTTGTAGAACGTGGTCAGCACGGGGATCATGAGAAAAAGGGCATACAGCAGCATCGTCGGCCCGATGAACATGACAATGGAACCCCACGGTTTGCGGGCATTGTGCGTGGGCCGCACGCGCGCGCGCAGTGCTTCCACGGTCTGGGCAGACCGGGTCGTTGCCATGCGACTTACCTCCGGTGTGAGGAGGGCCGGGGACCCCGGCCCTCCGCTCAGCTCGCTCCTGCGTTCGGCGTTACTCGGCGCCTTCGCACAAGCCTTCGTTGAGCAGCGCAATCGCCTCATCGACATCGGTGATAACGCCAAGCGGAATGCCCTCGTTAATCACCTCGGTGATGACGGTTTCGATCTCGCCGCAGGCGGGGACGACATCGGGCGCAGCGACCGCGACGAACTCAGGGTCGTAGACCGTGTTGAGGATATCGAAGTACCAGCCGTACTCGCTCTCGACGTCGGCGGCGTCGTAGACGATGGCGGTGGGGCTGGCCGTCATGCCCACCCACATCGCGCCGTATTTGGGGGTCGCCAGGGCCGAGAGGATGTCGCCCGCCACGTCGGGCGCGGCGCTCTGCGCTGCGGCGGCGTAGCCGGAACCGATCAACCCGATGCCGACGTTGTTATACTCGGCGTCCGGGTATTCGATGGGGCGCAGTATCCCCAGGCGCTCGTCGAAGTCGGCGGACTGGCCGCCCTCGTCAGGCGACTTGAACGCGCGACCGGTGTACCAGGTCGCCAGGTACATGGCGCAGGCGGCTTCCTGGTTGTTGAAGTAGGCGTGGAACTCGTCGATGGTCATGGTGGCGAAGGCCTCCGGCCAGACCGGGATCGCACTCAGTTCGATGTGCGTCTCCAGCGCCCTGCGCACTTCGGGCGTGTCCCAGTTCTTGACGCCCTGCAGGTACAGGCCGTAGCCCTCCGGGCCGGCGTAGGCCATCAGCGCCTGCTGGAAGGGCCACCGACCAGTGTAGTTGCGGTTGCCGATGGCGTCGGCGAGCGGGGCGTATACCGCCAGTCTGCACAGGTCTGCATCACCTCTTTCCACTCATCGAACGGTAGGTGAAGTCCTCCGGCACCTCGATGCCAAGTTCCTCGAAGACGCCCTTGTTGTAGAAGATGACGTTGTCGATGATGTACTCGACGGCGATGCCGTATGTGCCTTCAACGCCCAGAGCGGGATAGCGGTAGTTGTCCACGCCGGCGGGAACCAACTGAGTCTCCCAGTCCACGTAGGGGTCGAGGTCAAGCACCCAGCCGGCAGACACGAAGTCCGCGCCGGGATCGGTGGGGTCCATGGTGAAGATGTCGGGGAAGCCCTCGCCAGCGGTGAAGGTGCTGCGCAGCGCCTGGTAGAGTTCTGGCTTGTCCCACCACTCAACGTTGATCGTGACGTTGGGGTGTGCTTCCATGTACTCGGCGGCGAACGTCTCGATCACGTCGCGCTTGTTGGGTTCGTTGGCCCAGTGGCTCCACCAGTTGATGACGACTTCTTCTTCCTGAGCGGCAGCCGGCGCCACCAGCATCATCACGGTGGCAACGACCACAAATAGGGCGAACAGGCGGCGATACATGTTTCTCCTCCGTGCTACATCAAGCGATACGCGCGCCTCAGTCAAAAGGCTGCGGTGGACCCGAACCTCACGCCATAGACCCTCCTTTGTATGCAGAAAATCGTTTAACTCGGATACGACCTTTAGGATAAAGCTTTCTTGCCGGGAAGTCAAGCCTATTGTCCGTTTTGATCGCCGATAAAGGGCAGAACCACTTTCTCAAGCATATCGACCACCGTCTTCCCCACCCGCTCAAGGTGGTCGGCGGTAACGCGCGCGGCGGCGTCTGGATCGCGGTTTGCGATGGCGTCCATGATGGCCTGGTGCTCGCCCAGTGACGAATGCATGCGCATCCCCAGGGCGGTATACCCGACGCGCAGCCGGTGCCACTTCTCGTTGAGGGTGCGCACGAGTTCCTGGGCGCGCGGCATCGCGGCGGCGTCAAAGAGGTGATCGTGGAACCGCTTGTCGGCCTGGAACCAGACATCCACGTCTTCCTGCGCCGCCGCTGCGCGCATGTCTTCCAGGGCGCGGCGCATTGCCGCGATCTGGCTCTCGGAGGCGCGCTCGGCGGCCCGGCGCGACACCAGCGCTTCAATTGAGGTCTTGATATCGAAAAGCTCGCGGGTATCCGCGATGGAAAGGGTGTAGACGACCCGGCCACGCCTCCCCGCGTTGACCAACATGCCCTCGTTCTCCAGGCGTTGCAGCGCTTCGCGGATGGGCGTCCGGCTGACGCCGAATTCGTCGGCAAGCTCGACCTCCACCAGCGGCTGTCCGGGCCGGTACGTGAGGTTCATGATGCGCTCTTTGAGCGAGTTATAGACCAGATCCTGGCGCGTCGTGTCGGGCATGGCAACCCCATTGAGGGGGGAGGCTGCCGGGCGGCGCACGGCGTCCCCCCTTTGGTGTGCGAAAATTCGCACTTTCAGTATACACAATTTTCGTATCATGTACACACAAGAATCCATTGTCGCGCGCACGACCACTCAACGCTTCTTTCAGGGATCGCCGGCCCCTGGTATACTTGACACCGTTTGCAAGCCGTGCTAGTGTACAGCAAAACGATTACGTAATCGATTTTCTGAGGCAGCTCACGGCGACAGTGTTCGCCACAGATGACGGACGCCTTTCAACAAAGGAGCGGGTGCTTGACAGACAAGAAGGTCTTGCGCGGCGCTATGCTGGGCACGGGGACGATCTCGTATCACCACCTGGTGGCATGGCAGCGCATCCCCGGCGTCGAGATTGTTGCCCCTGTGCAACCGGAGCATCGAGAAGGCCCGGAAGCGAGCCGACGAGTTCGGCATTGACCAGGCGCACGTCTACAGCGACCATGAGGCGCTGCTCGACAAGGAGGCGCTGGATTTCGTAGACATCTTGACCGCGCCCGCCGTCCACCTGATGCAGGTCGAGGCCGCTGCCGCGCGCGGCATCGACATCATCTGCCAGAAGCCGCTGGCGAACTCGCTGGAAGAGGCGCAGCGCATGATCGATGTGTGCCAGAAGGCCGGGGTCTTGCTGAGCGTCAACGAGAACTGGCGCTGGCGCGCGTGGTATCGCACGGTCAAGGCGATGCTGGACGAAGGCCGCATCGGGCGGGTGCGCTATGTGCGGATTGCCGCGCATTTTAACGCGACGCTGCCGAATCCGGACGGCACGCCGCGCAGCCTGTTTCTCGCGCAGGCGTACACGCAGACCATGCCCAAGCTGATCGTCTTTGAGTGGGGAATTCACCTGATCGACACGCTGCGCCTGTTGTTTGGCGAGATCGACTGGGTGTTCGGGCATATGGAGCAGGTCAGCCCCATTGTCGCCGGTGAAGACCGCGCCTTCCTGATGCTCAACTACGGCGGCGTCATGGCAAACATCGACATCAGTTGGGCCAGCATAAACCCGCCGCCGCTCCCCTCGGTGCTGGACAACGTTGTGATCGAGGGCGACGAGGGGACCATCGCGCTGGTGCCCAACCAGGGCGACGGCGACCTGATCCGCATCACCGACTGGCGCGGCAGCACGCTGCTCCGGCCCGGCGAGCGCCCGGTTGGCTCGCCGTATCGCATCACCGTGCTCCCGGCCCACGACGGGGACAACGCCGCCGCCTATCAGGCCAGCTACGACGCCGCGCAAGGGCACTTCATCGACTGCCTGCGCGCCGGCGTGGACCCGGAGACGGTCGCGAGCGACAACATGAAGACCCTCCGTGCGATGTTCGCGTGCTACGAATCGGCGGCGAAGAACAGCGTGATCCACCTCTCGCGGTGATGTAGGCAGCCGGAGGCGACATGAACCTGCCTGAAGTTGACCTGTCCGGGTTTATCGACCTGCACGTACACAGCGCGCCCGACAACACCCCGCGCAAACTGGACGACATCGACCTTGCGCGCGAAGTCGCCGCCGCCGGGATGCGCGGCGTGCTGCTCAAGAGCCACAGCACGCTGACCGCCGACCGCGCCGACATCGCGCGGGCGCACGCGGGCGTCGAGGTGGCGGTGTGGGGCGGGCTGGCGCTGAATGACCCGGTCGGCGGGCTGAACCCGGCGGCGGTCGAGGCCGCGCTTGCCTTCGGCGCGCGCGAGGTCTGGATGCCGACGCGCAACACGCGCAACGAAAACCCGGAGCGGGGCGCAACGGCGCTGACCATCCTGGACGACGCCGGCGAGGTCAAAGACGCCGTGCACGAAATCCTCCGCCTCATCGCCGCGGCAGACATCATCCTCGGCACCGGGCACATCAGCGTCGCGGAGACGGTCGCGCTGGTCCCGGCGGCGCGCGCGGCGGGTGTGAAGCGCGTCCTCATCACCCACCCGGCAGCGCCCTTCACCGACTTTCCGGTCGCGCTCCAGGAGGACCTCGCGCGGCAGGGCTGTTTCTTCGAGCGGTGCTGGGTGTTCACGACGCCGCTGCTGCACCGGACGGGGAACGCCGTCAGCCCGGCGCGCATCCTCGACGACATCCGGCAGGTTGGCTGGGAGACAACCACGCTCGCGACCGACTACGGCCAGGCCGACAACCCTCGCCGGTGGAGGGGCTGCGCGCTTTCGCGGCGGCGTGCCTCGCCGGCGGCTTCACGGAGGCGCAGGTGCGCCGCATGGGCGCGGAGAACCCCGCCGCCCTGGTGGAGGCCTAGCGCGATGGCGCTGCCGGTCGAAACGCTCACGCAGATGTATGAAACGATGTGGCGCATCCGCCACTTCGAGGAGGCAGCCGGCGCGCTCTACCGCGCCGGGCGCGTCAAGGGCGGCATCCACGCCAGCATCGGCCAGGAGGCGGTCGCGACAGGGGTGTGCTTTGCGTTGCGCCCTGACGACCTCATCACGTCCACGCACCGGGGGCACGGCCACCACATCGCCAAGGGCGCGGACATGAACCGGCTGATGGCGGAGCTGCTCGGCAAGGCGGACGGCTACAATCGCGGGCGCGGCGGGTCGATGCACGTGGCCGCGTTCGATGTGGGTAGCCTGGGCGCCTTCCCGGTGGTGGCGGCAGGCATCCCGGTTGCGGTTGGGGCGGCGCTGGCGGTGCGCATGCAGGGGCAGGATCGGGTGGTCGTGGCCTTCTTCGGCGACGGGGCGGTGGCGCAGGGCGCGCTGCACGAATCGATCAACCTCGCGGCCTTGCGCCGGGTCCCGCTGGTGTTCGTCTGCGAGAACAACCAGTTCGCGGTTTCGACGCGGCACGACGGGGGCTGGCGATTGCGGACAAGGCGCGCTGGGCCGAAGCCTACGGCCTGCCGGCGTGGACGGTCGACGGGCAGGACGTGGAAGGCGTGCACGCGGTCGCCGCCGAGGCAGTGGGCCGCGCGCGCGATGGCGGCGGGCCGGGGTTCATCGAGGCTGTGACCTACCGCTTCGAGGGACACTACTTCGGCGAGCCAGAGGTGTACCGCTCGCGCGAGGAAGTCAAGGCGCAGCGCCAGCAGCACGACCCCATCACCCTGCTGCACGACCGGCTGATCGAGGCGGGGGCGGACCCGGCGGAACTGGACCGGTGCAAGGCGCGCGCCCTCCAGGCCGTCGAGGCGGCGCTTGCCTTCGCCGACGCCAGCCCGGAGCCGGACCCGGCGACTTTCGAAGATTACGTGTACGCATAGGGAATCCATGCGCGAAATCACTTATCTGGCGGCGATCAACGAGGAGCTGCGCGAGGCGATGGCAGAGGACCCGCGCGTCTTCCTGATGGGCGAGGACATCGGCGCGCACGGCGGCGCATTTGGCGTGACGCGCGGGCTGTGGGAGGCCTTCGGCGCGGCGCGCGTGCTCGACACGCCGATCTCCGAGAACACCCTGGCGGGGGCCGCCCTTGGCGCGGCGCTGACCGGGATGCGGCCTGTTTTGGAGTTCATGTTCGCCGACTTCTCCCGGCTTGCGCTGGACCAAATCCTCAACGAGTGGGCCAAGGTGCGCTACATGTACGGCGGGCAGTGCACCGCCCCGGTGGTGCTGCGCACGCCGCAGGGCGGCCTGAGCTGGAAGTCGGCGGCGGCGCACCACGCGCAGAGCCTGGAGGCGCTCTTCGTCCACATCCCCGGCCTGAAGGTCGTGCTCCCCTCCACGCCCTACGACGCAAAGGGCCTGCTCAAAGCGGCGATCCAGGATGACAGCCCGGTCATCTTCCTGGAGCACAAGGCGATGTACGCAGACAAGGGGCCTGTCCCAGAGGAGGCGTATCTCGTGCCATTGGGCCAGGCGGATCTCAAGCGCGCCGGCGAGGACGTGACCATCGTTGCGGCAGGGAAGATGTGCCACTATGCGCTGGAGGCCGCCGAGGCGCTGGCCGCGGAGGGCATCGACGCCGAGGTGATCGACCCGCGGACGCTCAAGCCGCTGGATGAAGCGGCCATCTTCGCCAGCGTGCGCAAGACGCACCGCGCCGTGCTCGTGCAGGAAGCCCCGCGCACCGGCGGCGTCGCCGCCGATTGGGGGATGCGCATCATGGAGGCCTGCTTTGACTGGCTGGACGCGCCCATCGTGCGGCTGGCCGGCGCGGACGTCCCGATCCCGTATGCCAACAGCCTCGAGGCGCAGGTGTGGCCGCGCCCGGCGGACATCGCCGAGGCCGTGCGCAGGCTCGTGGCCCTGGAAATCTGAGGTTCTGCCATGGCGGTTGAGATCAGGTTGCCGAAGCTGACACACGACATGGAGGCGGGCGTCTTCGTCGAATGGTACAGGCAGGAGGGCGAGGCGACGAAGCGCGGTGAGGTGCTGTATGCGGTGGAGACCGACAAGGCGACCGCCGACGTCGAGGCCGAGGCCGACGGCGTCCTGAGCGGGGTGATCGCCCAACCCGGCGACGAGGTGGCGGTGGGCCAGGTCATCGCCTATCTCACCACGCCGGGGGAAGCCGCCCCACCGCCGCCCTCCGCCAAGGAAGCTGCCGCGCCAGGCGAGTCCGCCCCACCGCCGCCGGTGCAGGCAGAGGCCGCAGCGCCGCACGACGCGGCGGATCCGGGCGCGGGTGGGCGGGTGGTCGCGACGCCGCTGGCGCGGCGCGTGGCGCGCGAAAAGGGCGTCGAACTGCGCGGGATGCGCGGCAGCGGTCCGCGCGGGCGCATTGTGCGCGCCGACGTGCTCGCCGCCGCCGAGCGCGCCCCGGCCCCGCCCGCCGCCGAGGCGCTCTACGAGATCGTGACGCGGACGCGCGTGCAGGACCAGACAGCGCGCCGGCTCACGCAGATGTGGCAGGAGACGCCCCAGTTCGTGCTGGACCTTGCCGCCGACATGACCAAGGCGATGCGGTGGCGCGCGAAGACGGGGGGGCGCTTCTCGTTCACGACGCTGCTCGTGAGGGTCGCCGCCGCCGCGCTGCGGCGTCACCCACAGTGCAACAGCCTGCTGGTCGGCGGCGAGTTGCGGCGCTACCGCGCGATCAACATCGGGGTGGCGATGGCGTCGGAGGCCGGGCTGGTGGTCCCCGTGATCCATGACGCGGACCGGCTGGCGGCGGAGGGCATCCAGGCGCGGCTGGACGCACTGCGCGCGCGGGCGGAGGCGGGCCGTCTGACGCCGGACGACCTCAGGGACGGCACGTTCACGGTGACGAACCTGGGCATGTACGGCGTGGACGCCTTTACCGCGGTCCTCAACCCGCCGCAGGTGGCGATCCTGGCGTGCGGGCGCATCCAGGAGACGCCGGTCGCTGTCGCCGGGGAAGTCGCCATCCGCCCCATGCTCACCATGCGCCTGACGGTCGATCACCGCGCGGTGGACGGCGCGGAGGCCGCGCCGTTCCTGGCGGCGGTGAAGGACCTGCTTGAGAACCCGTACCAGTTGATCTGAAACGCGGCGGGGCGCTTCCGTCGCTCACTGAAGGGGAGATGTGATGCCCATCGGGACTGAGGAATACCGGCAGCGCCTGGCGGATATTCGCGCCCGCATGGCGGCGCGCGCGCTCGACGCGGTGATCGTCTACTCGTGGAAGCGGGGCCAGGTGCGCTATGTAGCCGGCTACGCGCCCAACTACGTCGCCAACGTGGCGGCGGTCGTCGTCCCGCTGGAGGGCGAGCCGTCGATGTACATCCGCTTTCCCTTCGACCTCGAGCGCGCGCAGCGCATGTGCTGGTTCGCGGATGTGCGCGCCAGCGGCGACGTGAATGCCATCGGGGGCGACGTGGCCGGCGACCTGCGCCGGCGGGGTGTGGGTGACGGCGCGCGGGTCGGGCTTGTCACCGGCGACGGCGTGATGGATGAGATGCCCTACACGCTCTACCGGCAGTTGACCGCCGACCTGCCGGGCGTGGCGTTCGTGGACGCGCGCGACCTTGTGATGGACGTGCGGCGGGTCAAAAGCCCGGCGGAGTTCGCGCTGTTGCGGCGGTCCGCGCAGGTCGCTGACGCCGCCGTGGAGAGCCGCGTCGGCGGCGATGGCGCCGGGCGTGGACGAGTTCGCCGTCGTGGCCGCCGCCGAAGGCGCGGCGCGTTCTGCGGGCGCGACGACGTGGCTGCCGGCGATTGCGCACCGGGCCAGCCAGGAGCTGATCGGCCCCCGGACCACCAGGCGTTGCCGGGCGACGACATAACGATCTTCGAGCTGGCGGTCGAGGTGGACGGCTATTGGACGCAGGTCGCGCGCGCTTTCGCCCCTGGCGCACCGACCAGGGCGCAGCAGGCGATCTACCGCGCGGTGTACGAAGCCTACCAGGCCGAGGTCGAGGCGTGCCGGCCGGGTGCGCCGTTCGGCGCCATCGCGCAGGCCGCCGAGCGCGTCCTGGAGGCGCACAGCTTCGGCGCGCATTCCGAGCATGATTACGGCCACGGCATCGGGCTTGACCTGCCGGAGCCGCCGCGCATCGGCGTGGACGACGCCGATACCGTCGAGGCCGGCATGGTGATCGTGCTGCATCCGGCGGTGCGCGTGCCGGGCGTTGGCGGGGCCTTCATCGGTGGGACGGTGCTGGTGCACGAGGATCGCGCAGAAGCGATCCACGCGATCCCGGCTGAACTGCCGCACGCCAGCGCATAGGGCGCATGGCGCTGGCGCATAGTGCCTTAACCCTGACAGAATGAGGATGACAATGAGCACAGCCATAGAGTTTCTGGGCATTGCCGCGTACCGTATCACGCTGCCGGACGGGCGCGTGGTGGTCATCGACCCGTGCCTCAGCGCGAACCCCGCGAGTCCGGTGCAGCCGGACGACCTGGAACAGGTCGATTTGCTTCTCGTCACCCACCTCGCCGCCGACCACCTGGGCGACGCCTCCGCGATTGCGCGGCGGTTCGGCTGCCCGGTGGTGTGCGGCAAGGAGGTGGCCTACTTCATGCAGCAGGAGGGCGTGAGCAAGGCCCAGTTCCGCACCGTGCCGTGGCACGGCCAGGTGAACCCGCTGGGCATCCGCGTGCGGGCCGTGCCGAGTATGCACAGTTCGATGGGCCTCGCGCCGGACGGCAAGTGGCTCTGCGGGCAGCCGATGGGCGTTATCCTGTATGTGGACGAGGCGACGCGGATCTACCACAGCGGGGATTCGGCCATCTTCAGCGACCTGAGGTTGATCGGCGAACTTTACAGGCCAACGGTCGGGCTGCTCTGCGCGTGCGAGCTGGAGCAGGAGTACCTGCTGTCGCTCGGTCTGCACGACCACTACGGCAACGAGATGAGCGGCGACGAAGGGGCGCTGGCGGCGGCGTGGCTGGGCGTGGAGTACGCGCTGTGCTGCCACTACCTGAACCCGGAGGGCCGCGAGGACGTGGTGCGCTTCACGCGCGCGTTGCAGGCGCGCGCCGCCGAGCCGGGAGCGCCCCAGCCCGTGATCCTCAAGGCGGGCGAGACGTTCGTTTACCCGCCGCAACGATAGGAGCGGAGCATGGCGCTTCGGCTACAGGGGAAGGTGGCGCTGGTCACCGGCGGGGCGATGGGTATCGGGCGCGCGGTCGCCGAGGCGTTCGCCTGTGAGGCGGCGCAGGTGGTCGTGGCCGACATCAACCGCCAGGCGGGGGAGGAAGCGGTCGCGGCGATTCGGGCGGCGGGCGGCGTGGCGGATTTCGTCCACACCGACGTGGCCGAGATGCCCTCGGTGGAGGCGATGCGCGATTTCGTCCTCGCGCGCCACGGTCGCCTGGACGTGCTGGTGTGCAGCGCCGCGACCTACACGCGGGGTGAGGACGTCGTCCATCTCGACGCCGCGACGTTCGACCGGGTGCTGGCGGTCAACCTGAAGGGCGTCTTCCACTGCTGCAAGGTGGCGGTGCCGCTGATGCGCCAGGCCGGCGGCGGCAGCATCATCAACATGACCTCGTCTGTGGGCTGGCACAGCACCGCGCCCGGCGTGTTGGCCTACTCAACCAGCAAGTTTGCCGTCACCGGGCTGACCAAGGCCATGGCGATGGACCACCTGCGGGAGAACATCCGCGTGAACGCCATTGCGCCCGGCCCGACCGATACGCCGCTCCTGCGGGCGTCGCGCCCGCCGGACGAGTTCGCGGCGTTCAGGGACGCGCAGCCCATCGGGCGTCTCGCCACGCCGGCGGAGATTGCGGCGGCGGCGGTTTTCCTCGCCTCCGACGAAGCCGCCTTCGTGACCGGGGTGGTTCTCCCGGTGGACGGCGGGCAGACGACGCACATCTAGGCGGCGCTTCGCTGCCGGTCAATCTGTGAAGCCGTTGGCGGCGACCATGCTGCGGTAGAAGTAGGCGCTGTCCTTGGGAATGCGGCGCAGGTCGTGGTCGAAGTCGGTGTAGACGATGCCAAAGCGCCGGCTGTAGCCGTGCCGCCACTCGAAGTTGTCCATCAGCGTCCAGACGAAGTAGCCCCGGACCGGCAGGCCCTCCGCAATGGCGCGGTGAACCTGCGCCAGATGCGTGCGCAGGTAGTCAATGCGGTCGGCGTCATGCACGCCGCCGTCGGCGCCGATCTCATCCGGGAACGGCGCGCCGTTCTCGGTGACATAGAGCGCGGGCGGGCGGTAGTCACGATCCACGCGCGCGAGGAGGTCGTACAGGCCTTCGGGATGGATCGCCCAGCCGGCGAGCGTGAGGCGCGCATCCGGCGGGTTGACCGGCTCGCAGTGCGGGAAGGGGAGCTGGTCGTTGTGGCGCACGATCCAGCGCATGTAGTAGTTGACGCCCAGGTAGTCGGTAGGCGCGCTGATCGTCGCCATGTCGCCGCTCGCAACGGTCGGGGCGGCGTCGCGCCGGTCAAGCTCGGCCAGGAAGTCTTCGGGGTAAGCGCCCTTGAAGACCGGGTCGAGGTACCAGCGGTTGTAGAAAGCGTCGTACCGCTGCGCCGCGCCCTGGTCCTCTGCCGACCCGGTCGCGGCTTCTACCGGGGCCAGGCTCAGCACGATGCCCACGCGGGTGTCGGCGTCGCCGTGCGCGCGGATGGCCGGCACCGCCGCCCCGTGCGAGAGCAGCAGGTGGTGCGCGACCTGGTAGCTCAGCGCCAGGTCCCGCAGGCCGGGCGCGTTCGACCCTGTGTAGTGCCCGTTCGTCGCGACGACATACGGCTCGTTGTGCGTGGTCCACAGCTTCACACGGTCACCCAGGCGCTTCGCCATCACCTCGGCATAATGACTGAAGTGCGGCACCACCTCCCGGCTGGCCCACCCGCCTATCTCGTCCTGGAAGCGCCTGCGGCAGGTCCCAGTGGTAGAGCGTCGCCATAGGCACGATGCCGGCGTCGAGCAGCGCGTCAACCAGCCGGTCGTAGAAGTCCAGCCCCGCCGGGTTGACCGCTCCCTTGCCATCGGGGATCACGCGCGGCCAGCTAATCGAGAAGCGGTAGCTGCCCAGACCCAGGTCGCGCATCAGCGCCACGTCCTCGGCATAGCGGTGGTAGTGGTCGCACGCAACGTCGCCGGTCTCGCCGGTTTCGACGTGCCCCGGCGTGTGCGCGAACCGGTCCCACGTCGACTCGCCCTTGCCGTCGGCATCCCACGCGCCTTCGATCTGGTAGCTGGCGGTGGCTGCGCCCCACAAAAAACCTTCCGGGAAGCGATAAGTCGTCACGAGGTTGCTCCTTGTCTGGGTGCGATCAAAGGCGCCCGGTTGAAACGCGGCGCGTCGGAGATTGCGCGATTATACCACGCGCGCGCGGTATCCTTGCGGCAGGTGGGATTCTGCGCTAAGATTTTCATGCGTTCAGCAGGGCGCAGGCTGCCTGCGGCGTGCTGAAGGCGATGGCCGCGTAGCTCAATTAGGCAGAGCAGTTGACTCTTAATCAATTGGTTGCAGGTTCGAGTGGAGCTGTCCGGTCGGGGGGGGGGGGGCGGCGCCCGCTCCTCCTTTCAGAGAGGGGTGGCCCCGCAACGGCGAGGCCGTTGTTGTTGGACGGTCAGGCGTGGGTCGCCGGGGGGATTATTCGGCTTGTCGCCCCCGGCACAGCCTCCAGGAGGTCAGCGAGCAGGTCCGCCATGGTCGGGTGTGTCGCCGGGTATCAGCGCCGGCATTGACCCAGACCGTGCCGGTGGTCCGTTCTATGCCGAGATTGCCATCAGCCCCAGGCCCAGAACGGCAACAATCACATGGAGAGAAACCCACAGATAGCGATCTTTGATCCTTCTGGCGAAGAGAGATCCAAACTGCGCTGCGGCAGCGTCTTGTGCGCCCGCGTAGTACGCCACCTACTCGGTATCACATCAGCCGGGCGACCAGGCCATACTTCATGCCCGATGGTGAAGACTACATCCGGATTGGCACAGGAAAGATCATAGAAATCAGCGCATGGGCCGAGTCGCCGGTGGGGAACTGACCAGCAGCACCACGCACGGCGACCGCCACGATGTCTCCCCTTAGCGGCGACTACGCATCCACGTGCCGAGGGGACACCCCGCCCCAGCGGGGAGAGTCGTCACAGTGACGCATGGCTCATCATCCCTTCATGTGTGCACAACGGCTACGCCTTGACCGCGCCCAGGGTTAGCCCCTGGACGATCCACCGCTGTACCAGCAGGGACAGGATCACCGTGGGGATGATGGATAGGAACCCGATCGCTGCCATCTTGGGCCAGTCCACGCCCATCAGGCCGATCAGCGAGGTCATGCCCACCGGCACCGTCTTCACCCTGTTGCCGGTCAGGATCAGGGCGAAGAAGAACTCATTCCACGAGAAAACGAACGCAAGGATCGCGGTCGCCGCCACGCCGGGCGCCATCAGCGGGGCAACAATCCGGTAGATCACCTGGATGCGCGAACAGCCATCGACCATGGCAGCTTCTTCCATCTCCAACGGCAGGTCTTCGATCATGCTCTTGAGCATCCAGATGATGAAGGGCAGCACGAACGTCATGTTGACGATGACCAGGGCCGGGTACGAATCCAACAGGCCCAGCGTGCGGAAGGTGAGATAGTACGGCACAAGGAAGGCGAAAGGCGGCGCCATGCGCATCGACAGAATCCAGAAGTCAACCTGACCACTGCGCCGGAACCGGATACGGGCAAGGGTATACGCGGCGGGGAAGCCCACCAGCAGCCCGACCACCACCGTGCTCGAACTGATGACCAGGCTGTTGAGGAAGTAGCGCAGGAAGTCGCCCGACAGGATGGTTTCGAAATTGGCGAGAGTCGGCTCAAAGAAGAACAGCGGCGGCATCACCCGCAACTGGTCGTTCGTCTTGAGCGCGGTCAAGAGAACCCAATAGACGGGGAAGAGCGTCCAGACGAGAAATACCGCCAGGATGAAGTACAGGCCAGCCAGGGTCGCGTTCTTTCTGAGCCACTGAGGGATGATCGGGTTAGGGGAATGGTCAGCCGTGTTCACGTCGTCGCCTCACTCCTGCGCATCAGGCGGATGTAAAGCGTGGCTACAACAACAACCAGGTAGAACATGATGAGCGCAAGCGCCGAGGCCGTCCCCATGCGCCACCCCACAAAAGCCAGCCGGTATCCTAACAGGTTAAGTACCTCGGTGGCGCGCCCCGGCCCGCCTTCGGTCATCACATAGATGATGTCGAAGGCCTTGAAAGTATCGATGGTGCGGATGAGCAACACGACCAGGATGACAGGGCGCAATAGAGGCAACGTGATATAGCGGAATCGCTGCCAGGCAGAGGATCCGTCAATTGCGGCGGCTTCGTAGTACTCCGGGTTGATGGTCTGGAGCGCCGCCAGGAACACCAGAAACGCAAACGGCGTCTGGTTCCACACGTCGGTCAGGATGACGGCGAACAGGGCAATAGTGGGGTCGCTCAGGATACGGTAGGTGTGGAGGCCGACCCTTCCCAACAGCCAGGGAAGCACGCCCAGGTCGTAGTCGAGCATGAAGCGGAAGGCAAAGCCGATCACGACGGGGGCCATGACCAGCGGGATGATGAGCAGCGATCGGATGATTGCCTTGCCCCGGATGTCATCGCGGTTCAGGATCAGCGCCTGAACCATTCCCAGCGTCATGGACAACGCCACGCTGCCAAAGACGAAGATCAATGTGCGCTGCAGCGCCTGCCAGAAGTTGGCATCGGTGAGGATGGTGCGGTACTGCTCCAACGCGACGAAGGGTTTGCCCATTTGGGGTTTGTATAACAACCAGTCATGGAAGCTGTTGTAAATCCCAAAGGCAAACGGGTAGATGGTGATGGCGAAAAGGATGAGAAGGGGTGGGATCAGGAAGAAGTAGATGAGTTTGCGGTTCTCAGCAGCCAACGGAATCATCCTTGGAGAGCGGCGGCGCGGTTCATCAATCCGGCGAGGGGCATAGGGTCCGCTGACGTGGCAAAACCACTATGCCCCTCAATCTCATCCCTGACGGCTCAGGCAGCTATTGGGTCTGTCGGTTATGCGTAATAGCCCGCTTGCTCCATAATCTCCGAGATCATCTCCTGAGCCTCGTTGAGCGCCTCCGGGACCTCTCGGATGCCGGCGACCGTCTCGGAACACGCTGTGCCCAGAACGTCACAGAGTTCCACGTACTCGGCGATCTTGGGCATGTATTCAGGTTCAGCTTCCTTCAACGCATCCAGGATCACCTGCAGGTCCTCTTCAGGGTAGATGGCCTTGAGTTCGTCGCTCATGACCAGCGAGACTCTAGGCACCGAGGTGATGCCGGCGGCAGCCTGGGCACGCTGCACCTTGTTCGACGTGACGAACTGCAGCACGGTCCAGGCAGCTTCCATGTTCTGGCTGTCCATGTTGATCGACAGCGCCATGTCGAAGAAGTTCATCATGCGATGGCCGCCCGGCCCCATCGGCGACGGTGCGACTCGTATCGACTCAGGGTCGACGGTGGCGGCGGAGCGGCAGAACCAGTAGGCCGAAGACGCCGCCAGGTGCATGGCGACTTTGCCTTGCGCCAGGGCGTTCATGCACTCCTCCCAGCCCCAGTTCGCGCTTTCGGGCGGCCCCGAGTCCTGCAGCAGTTTCGCGTATTCCTCATAGCCGGCGATGAATTCCGGCGTGTTGACGGTGGGGCGGGCTTTGTTCTCGCGGATCTGGGCTGCGTTGTACGCATTGCCTTCGAACCAGGTCCCGCCGTAGGCCCAGGCCATGCCGGTCACGTCAATCGTCGGCTCCTCCCCGCGCCGGGCGCGCATGGTGATGCCGTAGACATCGGTGCGCCCATCGCCATCGGTGTCCAGCGTCAGGGCGGCGGCGGCTTCCTCGAGTTCCTCAAGCGTCTCAGGCACCTTGACCCCGTGCTCGTCGAAGAGCGCCTTGTTGTAGACCAGCGCGGCTCCGAACGTGTACAGGGGCAACGAGTACATCACGCCTTCATACGACGCGGCCTCGATGGAGCTGGGCAGATAGTCATCGAGGCTGAACAGCTCCGGGTCGGCGCCAACTTGTGCGATCAGGTCATCGAGCGACTGCAAGTAACCGGCGTCGGCATAGGTCGCCATCGAATAGGCGCCGCTGGTTACGATGTCATATTGGGCGGTGTGCGATGACAGGTCGAGCATGGTCTTCTGGCGCCCAACGTCTTCTGAGTAGCCTTCCAGCGTGACGGTGATATTATACTCCTCCTCGAACTCCCGGAGGAGGTCCGACTTCTCGCCCGTTGCTGAGTCCCACAGCGACGCAAGCAGCCAGTCGGCGCCAATCGACAGCAGATTCACCTCCGGTCGCTGGCGCCGGATGACGTTGAACATCCTCAGTTTGGGGTCAAGCGCGAGCGCACCTCCTGCCGCACCTGCGAGTCGAAGAAACGCGCGTCTTGAGAGTCTGCCCGACATTTCAGTGCTCCTTTGCACAGCCTCAGGATAAAGGAAAACGCGCAGTCACCGGTTACTGTATGCGAAGTCGCTTCCCGATGCCTCCTTTCCCGTGTCGCCTTCGCCGTGGGGCACTTCCCAGGTGTGTTTACAGTCGTAGCGTTCGAATGTCCTCAGCTCGGCCTTCTTCGGTGTTGCAGGTGCCGACAACGATCATGAGGCACGCGCCGGCCGCTTCCGGAAAGCGCTCAAGCGCCTCCTAGACAACGCCTTGCTATCACTAAAGCCGTTGTGCATGGCCCGCGACCCGGCGATGCATCACCGCTATCGTACTACTTTGATGTATGGCTGTCAATTATTATGGTAATACGAGCGTCGACGGCTGTGATAGCAGGGGAGAGACTCATAACGGAACAGCAGACCATGCCCAATGTCGGGCTGCGCAGGCGAGCACCCTTGACGCCTGCAGTTTGCGGCCTGGTCGGCTTGTCGAGGGACAACCCAAGCACGCATCGGAGCCGTTATCAGCGCCGATCTCACGTCCAGCCAGGGCGGGAATCGCTACGGCTCACAGGTTTCAAGCGCGAGCAGACTCCGGACGGGTGGTGTATCTGACCCTCAAAGGGATTGGCGCACGCTCCGGAGAGTGCGGACCTGGAATCTAACTACCAATGAGCGTATGTTGGCTCGGACGGGTGAAACAGCCAGGACACCCCGCGCCTTTGTCGCTGAGGTGCAGGGCGTTAGCAGTCTCATGTGTGCCCCATCTGCGGCAGCGGCTCGCGCGACGGCCACTTCACAAAACGGAAGGTCCATGAGGCCACCGCCGCGATGGCTGCCCAGAAGACGAAGGGCGCGCTCAAGCTGATCTGTGAGAGGCTGTTGCCGAGCGGCGGCGAAATCAGCGCGCCCAGCCCGGAGAAAACCATCACCAGCCCGATGGCTGTCCCCGCATAGGCCGCGCCCACCCCTTCCGATTCGATCACCGTGGTCATGAAGACCGCCATGAAGCCGTCTCTGAATGCGCCGGCGATGATCACAGCGGCCCAGACCGCCGGGCCGCTGGCGACGGACAGCAGGGCGGCGCCCGCAATGATCATCGACACGGCGGTGACAATAATCGTCTTCCGCGAACTCAGTCGATCGGACAACAGGGTAATGGGGATGGCCGAAATGAGGCTGACCGTGTGAAATGCAGCCAGCGCGCCGTCAGCGCTGGCTGCCGGCCATCCGATGTTCTGAAGGTGAAGGGACAGGTAGCCAAGCACGCCCTGAACGCATCCGCTCACACCCATGAGGGCGAATCCAAGGAACCACACATTCCTGATGCGGATCACGTGTGACAGCGCCTGCGGGATCGACACGGCGCCGGCGTCGCTCGTCGAGGCCCCGCGCTCGCCGGGGGCGCTCCGGCTCAACGCCCAGGGGAGGCTCATGCCAGCGGAGATCACGCCGTAGAGGAAGAGCACGTGCCGCCAACCGCCGAGCGCGGGCGACAGGACTGTGGCGCTGATCATTGACGCCGCCACAAACCCCAGCGCCATGCCAGCCGAGACGACGCCGTTTGCCAACCCCAGTTGCTGCCTGTCAAACCAGACGCCGCAGACCTTATGGACGTTCATCGGTATGGCCGGTGTCAGCAGCCCAAACACAAGAATGGTTGCGGACAGCGTAACGAAGTCGGTCGCGAACCCCCGCAGCGCGCCCGCCATCCCGGCCAGAAGGCAGATGACCGTCAGCGTGCGCCTGACCCCGTACCGGTCGCCCAGGGAGCCGCCGACCAGCCCGGTAAAGATGCCCGTCAACGAACCGATGCCCCATACTGCGCCGACCTGGACGAGGCTCAACCCCAGGTCCTCGGAGATTTCTTTGAACAGGACGGGCATACACATGGTCGGCATGGCGACGACCAGGGTATGGGTCAGGGCGGCCAGGGAAAGCATGTACCACTTGAGGTGTGGCGCTGCACTCGTGTTGTTCATGTAGGCGATGCTCTGTTGGCGGAGGGGCGCGATTCCTCACGGCAAGGCGCGTGTCTGCAACCGCGAAAAAGCTGAACAGCGCCGTCAACCCCGGTGCGGCCAGGCTGCGCGAGATCACCGCACAGGGGCTGCTGGCTGCTGCACAGCGCACAATTGTATCATACTTCACACCCAAACAGCGGGTAAACACAATTTGGACAAAGGATAAATCTTGTCTAAAATGTCTTATCCGAGTATATTAAGGGCCAAAGCCCAATTTCGACGAGATGCGACCCTGTCCCGTGCAGGCGCAGCCATCAGTAAGGAACCACGATGATCGCTAACTCGACTTCCTCGGTTCGTCTCCGCTGGGGCGTCTGTCTGCTGATGGTGATTGTCCTGCTCGTCACCCAGTTCACGATGCCGCTGCGCCCGGCGCTTGCGCTCGGCCCGCTGACGATTGGCGGCCTGATCGCCCTCAGCAAGTTTGCGCTCGACCAGATCGAGAGCATCGCCGAGGATGCCATCGCCGCCGCCGGCGAGGAAGTGCGCCGCACGCTCGACCAGCTCAAGGGCGACCTGCAAGACCTCATCAACACGCTGGAACAGACGTATCAAGACAACCTGTTCCTCACCATCGACCAGTTGGATCTCCTGACCCAGAACAAGCTCGTCCAGATTCAGGGCTTCATCGAGAACCTCAACGAGAAAATCCAGGCGGACATCCGGCTGATCAGCGAAGAGACGCGCAACGTCATCACCACCGCCGGCCTGGAGATCAGCCGCATCACTGCCGACCTGGAACAGCGCCTCACCAACCTCGTCGTCGTCGCCACGGAAGGCGTCGTCTTCGTGCTGGATAAGACCGTCTTCAACATCATCCTGATCCTGTCGCTGGTGCTGCTGGGGGTCGGCGTGCTGATCTTCATCTGGCTGTTCTTCACCCGGCGGCTGCCGGAGGGCGGCCTGCGCGTGGTGGTGCTGGCGCTGATGGGCCTGTTCATCGTGGCGTTTGGCGCGCTGGCCTTCGTGCCGCCGGCGCGCGCCGCCGTCATGGACGCAACCGGGCTGGGGCTTGAAAAGCGCCTCGACCGGGTGACAGAGCAGCGCCCGGAGATCGTGGGCGTGCAGCCGCGCAAGCTTGTGATCGGCACGACCCGCAGCGTTTCTCTGTTCGGCGTCGGCCTGCGGCCTGAAGGCAAGACGATCACGGCGAAGATCGGCCCGCGTGATGTACCCATCACGGCCTCGAGCGAAAGGGAAGTCGCGCTCAACGTCGCGGGCCTTTCGCTGGCCGACGGCGTGTTCGACGTGGTGCTGCTGATCGACGGCGCGGAAGGGCCGCGCGGCGTGGTGGAAATCGAGAACCCGCCGCCCCCTGCCCGGCCCGCTGACCTGACGATTACCGGCTTCTCGATCAGCCCGTCGTCGCCCACCCAGGGCCGCAGCGTGACCGCCACCATCACGATCCGCAACGACGGCGAGACAACGGCGCGTAACTTCGACGTGCACTGGCGGCCCTTCGCGCAGTCGCAACCCCTCCGCAACGGCGTCACGTCGCTCGCGCCGGGCGCATCGCGCCCGTTCAGCTTCACCCACACGTACGCCATTGCCGGCACGTTCGACTCCATCGCGACGGTTGATCCGAACGGCAGTGTTGAGGAAATTCGCGAGGACAACAACAGCCGCACGATCCGCAACGTGGTGGTGCGCCCGGCGCCCCCGCGCCGCGTGCGCGTGACGGTGCGCATCACGCGGATCACCATCCACGACAATTCCGAGCCGCCCCACAAGGGGAATGGCGAGGTGCGCTTCAACATTAA
This sequence comes from Anaerolineae bacterium, assembly GCA_027494055.1. GTDB lineage: Bacteria > Chloroflexota > Anaerolineae > Aggregatilineales > JAFGMM01 > JAOSJO01. The sequence goes on from JAOSJO010000001.1 coordinate 1,061,694, forward strand.
CGTCGGCGGGCGGACCGGGCGCTTCCCGGCCAGCGGGACGCGCAGCGTCGCCAACGGCGCGGTGCTGAACGTAAACCAGACCTTCACGGTTGACCTGACCGAAGGCCAGAACCTGGCGATTCTGATCACAGGCGTGGAGGAGGACGATCCCGGCTTCCCGACGTTTGACGATCACGACAACATGGGCATCGTCGATCCGAGCTTCACCAGCGGCGCGAACTGGGGCAGCGGGTCGCACAACGTGCGCAGCCGCAACCCCGGCAACTTCACCGTGTCCTTCACGATCACCGTGCAGGATTTGAACTAGAAGGTTGGGAGCATCAGGAGGCGTGTGGTAACCCAATGCGCCGTCGTGGTGCTCCCGCCTATCGCTTTCGTTTCGCCCACCTTAGCTGAGGCGATGACGATCTCTTCTCGATTCGTCGGACTATCGCGCCTTTTTTGTTTTTTATGACACACGACATCGAGATCGTAGGGTCTCCCCCAGTTCCGAACGCATCCGGTTCGACCGTGCGTTTGCCGAAAAATGTTTTCGCCTCTAGTATATAGAAGTCACCTGCGTGCTCAGAAGAGCGCGCGATCCCCCAACATGCACGCAAGTACGCTCAAAACCTTGAGGGTGATAGGCACCCTCAACGCGCGCTCAGGTCCTGTAGTCTTGCGCTAAAAACCGAAAGGAAGGAACGACGTGGCTGGTTATTCGATCAACATTGAAGAGGCAACGCTTGAAAATGAGTACTTCCGCCGGGTGCTCTTTACCGGGCCATTGAGCCAGTTGGTGCTTATGGCGCTCCGCCCAGGCGAAGACATCGGTCAGGAGACGCACCCCGATATTGACCAGTTCATCCGCGTTGAGGCGGGTGAAGGGCTGGCCGTGATCGATGGCGAGGAAATCGCGCTTCAGGACGGGTCGGCCATTGTGATTCCGGCAGGGTCGGAACACAACGTCACCAACGTCTCACGCACCGAGATGCTCAAGCTCTATACCATCTACACGCCACCAGAGCACCCGGATGGCGCGCTCCACCGCACCAAGGAAGACGCGCCACACCACGATCACTGAGAGACCATTTGAAAAGTCTGAGAATGTGTTTGAAAAGAGGAGCCATTCCCGGCCAGACAGTGGGCTTAAGCCCACTGTCTGACCACATGTGCAGGTTCAGGATGACTTTTCAAACGGCTTCTAAGGGCGGGACTCCGCACAAAGAGGAGTCTGGCGGTTCAGCCCGGAGCGCGGGCGCGTCGGCTCACCCGTCCCGCGCGACGAACCGAACCTCGAACAGCTTGGGCCAGTGCTTGCCGGTGATGAGGAACGTCTCGGCCTCGGCGTCGTAGGCGATGCCGTTGAGCACGTCCGCGGCTTCGGCCTCGTCGGGCGTCAGCAGCCCGGAAGCGTCGATCACGGCCACGACGCGCCCGTCGCGCTTGTCGATTTGCACGATGCTGTTGGTTGTCCAGACGTTCGCGTAGATGTAATCGCCGACGCATTCCAATTCGTTGAGCCGCTGCACGGGTGTTCCCTGGTACGTCACGCGCCCCCGGTAGGCGATCTCAAACGTCTCCGGGTCGCGGATCGTGATGATGGGGCTGCCGTTGCTCATGTAGAGGTACGCGCCGTCGTAGCACAGCCCCCAGCCTTCGCCCTGGTAAGAGAATTCACCCACTGGCTCGAAGGTCGCCAGGTCATAGACGAAGGCGACCTGTTCCTTCCACGTGAGCTGAAGGAGGCGCTCGCCGACGCGCTCCAGCCCTTCGGCGAAATACGCCTCCGGCACGGGGGCGCTGCGCAGCACCGCGCCGGTTTCGGCGTCAACCTCGCGCAGGGTGGACGCGCCGTACTGGCCCGTGCTCTCGTAGACCCGACCATCGTGCCAGAGCAGCCCCTGCGTGAAGGCCGCCGGGTCGTGCGGGCGCGTCTCGACCACCTCCAGCGCCAGCGTCGGCACGGCGGCGTCCGCATCCGCCGCAAACGCCGAGTCGAGGTCTGGACCCCAGCGCAGCACGTCGAGCGCGTCCAGCGCGGGGAGGAAGACCGCTTCGTGTAGTCTCTCATGCTCGACAGGCCCGGCCTGGAGCAGGACGACAAACGTCGCCGGGTCGGTCTCCGCCAGCGCCAGATCGACCGTCAGGGGCGGCTCGGACGCCTCGACCGGAAAGGTGTACAGGTCCCACGTCACCAGCGCCGACTCGTATTCGCCCACCGCTTCGGGCAGCGTCTCAAGGCCGAAGCTCGGCAGGAGTGCGGCGGCCAACTGGTCGGTGGTGACGCCGGGCAGCGCCCACTGCACGATGGCCGTCAGGTCTTCCGCCGTGCTGCGCCGCGCGTAGAGGCCGGGCGACGCCTCATCCCAGCCGGCCGGCAGCACGCCCGTGACACCGAACGTCGCGTTGGTGAAGGGAACAAGGTCGATTGGTGGGGGGCGTCCTGGGCGAGCGCCCCGGCGGGCGCCCCTGCGGGGGCGGTGAGGCCAGCGATCAAAGCAAGCAAAGCGATAAGACAGAAACGCACATATCTGGTCATGATGTTCCTTTTACGGCGACATGGGGCCGGCAGGACCCGCCGGCCCGTTGCGGACGACAATTGTGAATATTATAGCGATTTACAGGCCAGACTCCCCACCACAGCCGGGATGCAGCGCACGCCCCGCCCGGTCGCGCTGGTACAAAAACGCCCACCAGCCTGTACGCGAAACAGGCGGTGGGCGTGTTCACGTTTGATCGACAAGGCGCGCGGCAGTCAAGTGTCAGTAGGCGTTGCGCCGGCCAGTATTGCGACCACCTCCGCGTGGGTTGTCACGGTCATGGGCGTCGTCCACACGCAGTGTCCGACCCTCGTATTCGAAGCCGTCGAAGCGCTGCCTGGCGGCCTCGGCTTCGGCCTCAGTGGCGAATTCGACGAAGCCAAACCCCCGCGAGCGCCCGGTGTCCCGGTTTGCGACGATGATGACCGACACGACCTCGCCCGCTTCGGAAAACAGGTCGTGCAGGTCGGCCTCGGTGGTTTGGTAGGGCAGATTGCCGACGTAGAGCCTCTTCACTTCGTTCTTCCTTTCAGCAGGCGTCCCTCTGCCCTAACCGAAAATGCCCGCATGGGGAGCCTCTCCCTGGCGAGCCTCGTGGTCAGACAAAACGTGTGTGGGTTGCCGGGCATTTAGGACATCAATCCTCAAGTTGGCATTAGTTTAGCACGAAGCTTGACACGCCACAAGCAGCGTCAGCCGGGCGTAAAGATGCTGCATACAAAGATTACGCGCGCGCAACAATCTGATGTATAGTGGGTGGGATGTGCGTGAGGAGGAACGTCACATGCCTTTGCGAAGACAGACAACCGTCCAGGACGTGGAGCGCGTGCTGCGTGTCGTGCTCAACACGGCGCAGCCGCCGGTGGCCCGTTGCCGCCTGCTCTCCAGCGGGTTCGGCGAGAGCCACTCCCTCCAGGTCACGGAGGACATCGCCGGCTTCAAGGGGGTGCATTGGCTGCGGCAGTTGCATCGACGCCTGCCCGGTGCTGATGCGCGACCCCGCGCGGCGGCAGCGCACCGACAGCCGCACCTCGTTCGCGCTGGAGATTCTGGTGCACACGGACTGCGACCGGTGCGGCAACTGCGTGCTGGCCTGCCCGCAGGTGGATACGACGATCAAGCATTACGTCGTGCACACGCACCTCGCCGAAGGCATGGCTCAGTTGCTCGCGCGGGCGACCTCTGACGAGGCGCTGTACCTGGACCTCATGCTTCAGCGGGAGGCCCTCGATGCCTGACGAAATAACGGACGGCGGCGCGCAGATGGTCGAGGTCCACATCATGGGGCAGCGCTACCGCGTGCCGGCCTCGCTGACCATCATGAAGGCGTTCGAATACGCCGGCTACCGGCTCGTGCGCGGCGTCGGCTGCCGGGGCGGTTTCTGCGGCGCGTGCGGCACGGTCTACCGGGTTGGCGACGACTACCACCTGCGCTTCGCGCTCGCCTGCCAGACCGTCGTCGAGGACGGCATGTACCTCACGCAGATCCCTTCTACCCCACGCAACGGCCTGACTACGACTTTGCCGACCTTGAGCCGACCGGGGCGCAGGTCCTGGCGCTCTACCCGGAACTGATCCGCTGCTTTGGGTGCAACACGTGCACCAAGGCGTGCCCGCAAGACCTGGCCGTGATGGACTACGTTTCCGACCTGATCCGGGGGACCTTGCGGCGGCGGCGGACAAGAGCTTCGACTGCATCATGTGCGGCCTGTGCGTGAGCCGCTGCCCGACCGACCTCGCGCCGCCGAACGCCGCCCTGCTGGCGCGCCGGCTCTACGCGCGCGACATCGCGCCGCGCGCGCAGCATCTCGCCGAGGCCATCGCCGCGTTGCAAGCCGGCCGGTGGGACGCAGAGGTTGCCGCGCTGAAGGCCATGCCGGAAGACGCGCTGAAGCAGCGGTACGCCGCGCGCACAATCGAACCCTGACCCAACACCAGAGGCGCGACGATGGACTTCACCATCCCCGAAGAAGCGGAGATGATCCGTGACATGATGCGCCGCTTCGTCGCCAAAGAGCTGCGCCCGCTTGAGATGAAGCTCTTCAGCCAGGCGGCGGCGCACGAAGCCGGCCCGCCCGTCCTCCCGCCGGACGTTGAGCGCGCGCTGCGCGCCAAGGCGATGCAGATGGGCCTCTGGGCGCTGACCGCGCCGGAGGAGCTGGGCGGCATGGGGCTGGACGCGCTGAGCGCTTGCCTGGTCGAGGAAGAATTGGGCCAGACCTTCGTCCCGCTCAGCATCGGCGACGTGCCGCCGGCGCTCTACGCCTGCTCGGACGCCCAGGCCGAAGCCTACCTCGCGCCCGCCATCGAAGGGACGCGCCGGCCGGTGCTTGCGCTGCGCGAGCCGGGCGGCCACCGGCCTGAGACGTGGACCACCTGTGCCGTCGCCAGGCCGGACGGGGGGTACGACCTGCACGGCGTGAAGCTGGTCGCCTGGGTCAGTGAGGAGGACTTCTACCTGGTGTTCGCGCTGACGCCGGGCGTCGCGGGCGACGCGGCGGCGTCGGCGACGTGCTTCCTCGTCGATCTCGGCCTGCACGGCGTCGCGACGCGGCCCGCCGGCGGGGGCTTTGCGCTGCACCTGGACGGGTGCGCGGTGGGCGCGGAGCGCGTGCTTGGCGCGCCGGGCGGCGGGCTGCGCCTGGGCGCGGAGTACATGGCGCTTGACATGGTGAAGCTCGGCGCGCGCTACCTGGGGATGGCGCGGCGTCTGCTGGAGATGAGCGCCGCCTATGCGCGCGACTGGGAGAGCTTCGGCGCGCCGCTCGGCAGCCGGCCCGCGACACAGCGGATGCTCGCCGAGATGCAGCTCGACGTGGAGGCCGGTGCGCTGCTCGTCTACCGCGCGGCGACGCACCTCGATTCTGCCGCCGGCGCGGGGGCGGACGCGCGCAAGGAGGCGATCATGGTGCGCACTGCCGCCGCCGCGATGCTCCAGCGCGCCATCGACCGCGCCACGATGATTCACGGCGGGCCGGGCTACCTCGACGACCAGCCGATGCTGCGCATGTACGGCAACCTCGTGCCCGCCGAGACGCTCGACCTGGCGACCGAGGTCGGCTATGCGGCCCTCGCCGCCGACCTGATGCGGGCCGACTGACCGACTGGACGCCGACGGAGGGACGCCATGACCGGTTACACCGAAGCGATGCGCCAGTCCATCGCCAGGGTTGAGGCGACGCGGGCGCGCCGCCTGGAGGAGACCTTCCCGCACATCCCGGAGGCGGAGCGCGCGGCGCTGCTGCGCGCGTTTCATCCAGATTACGCCGAGGGGGCGTTCGCTGCGCTGCGCGTCGGGCCGAACAAGGGCGACCGCGCGCCGCGCGAACTCGCCGCCGTGCTGGAGGGGCGCGCGTGGGTGGACCCGGACGCCATCGATCTGACGCAGGTTGACGCGGACTGTGACGTGCTGGTGATCGGCGGCGGCGGCGCGGGGCGCGAGCGCGGCGTTGCTCGCGCAGGAGCACGGCGCGGACGTGCTCCTGGCGACCAAGCTGCGCTTCGGCGACGCAAACACGATGATGGCGCAGGGCGGCATCCAGGCGGCGGACAAGCCGGGCGACTCGCCGGCGGAGCACTACCTGGACGTAGTCGGTGGCGGACGCTTCGCCAACGACCCCGACCTGGTGGAGGCGCTGGTGATGGACGCGCCGGGCGTGATCGCGTGGCTGGAAGCGCTCGGCGTGATGTTCGACAAGGAACCCGACGGCACGATGGTCACGATCCACGGCGGCGGCACCAGCCGCAAGCGGATGCACTCGGCGCGCGACTACTCCGGCGCGGAGATCATGCGCACGCTGCGCGACGAGGGTGCGCAGCCGGCCGGTGCGCGTGCTGGAATACCACCCGGCGGTCGAGCTGCTCACCGACGGACAGGGGCGCGTGACCGGCGCGGTGCTCATCGACCTGGACACGAACGCGGCGCGCGTGGTGCGCGCCAGGGCCGTCGTCATCGCCACCGGCGGCAGCGGGCGGCTGCACTACCAGGGCTTCCCGACGACCAACCACTACGGTGCGACCGGCGATGGGCTGGCGCTGGCATACCGCGCCGGCGCGCGGCTCGCGTTCATCGACACCATGCAGTACCACCCGACCGGCGCCGCCTACCCGGAGCAAATCCTGGGCCTGCTGGTGACCGAGAAGGTGCGCGGCATGGGCGCGCAGGTGTGCAACGCCGCCGGCGCGCAGTTCTGCCACCCGCTGGAGCCGCGCGACGTGGAAGCGGCCTGTATCGTGCGCGAGTGCGGCGCGCGCGGGGGCGGGCGTGAGCACGCCGGCGGGGCAGCAGGGCGTGTGGCTCGACGCGCCCATGATTGACCTCATCCACGGCCCCGGCGCGATTGCCCACGCGCTGCCCGGCGATGGTGCGCCAGTTCCAGCGCTTCGGCATCGACATCACCAGGGAGCCGATCCTGGTCTATCCCACGCTGCACTACCAGAACGGCGGCGTCGCCATCCAGCCCGACGCCTCGACCGGCGTGCCGGGGCTGTACGTCGCGGGGGAGGCGGCCGGCGGCATCCACGGGCGCAACCGGCTGATGGGCAACTCGCTGCTGGACGTGTGCGTCTTTGGGCGGCGGGCCGGCGTGAGCGCGGCGGCGTATGCGCAGGAGGCCGCGCCGGGTGACCTCACGGTGGACCACCTGCGCGCGTGGCATGTCGCGCTTGATGCAGCAGGTGCAGCGGACGAGGCAGCGCGCTCGCCGGTGCTGCTGCCGGACTACACGCGCCGGCAGCGGGACGCGGGCGCGGAACGCTAGCCACCGCGCGCCGGCGGCCCAGTCAGGGCGCACGCCCCGCCGACATTGCGTGACAAAGTCCGGGAGGCGGCGCAGATTGGAAGCACGAAACCACGAAAGGCGCGAAAACGCGAAACATGCGCCCAACCCTTTCGTGACTTCGGGTCTTTCGTGCTTTCGTGTTACGAATCTTTGGCGCGTGCATCGCCATTCCGGGAGTAAGTCACGCTACCCCCCGCCGAACATCTGTTGCATTGAAACGACAAATCCCCTATCATAGTCCGAAACAGAGCAAACGCAGTCCGACCCCCTGGAAAGAGCGAGCGCCAAATGGAAATTGGTCTGGTCCGACTTGTCGATATTGACAGGGAGATGCGCGAGGCGTATCTCGATTACGCCATGAGCGTGATCGTGTCGCGCGCGCTCCCCGACGCCCGCGATGGCCTCAAGCCCGTGCAGCGGCGCATCCTCTACGCCATGCACGACCTGCACCTGCACCCGGACACGCCCTACAAGAAGAGCGCGCGCATCGTCGGCGAGGTGCTGGGCAAATACCACCCGCACAGCGACCAGGCCGTCTATGAGGCGATGGTGCGGATGGCGCAGGACTTCTCGCTGCGCTACCCGGTGGTGGATGGGCAGGGCAACTTCGGCTCCATCGACGGCGACAACGCCGCCGCCATGCGCTACACCGAGGCGCGCATGGCGCGGATCGGCGTGGACATGATGACCGACATCGCCAAGGACACCGTCGATTTCGAGGACAACTTCGACGGCAGCCTTCAGGAGCCGTCGGTGCTGCCGGCGAGTTTCCCGAACCTGCTCGTCAACGGCGCGTCGGGCATCGCGGTGGGCATGAGCACGAGCGTGCCGCCGCACAACCTGGGCGAAGTGTGCGACGCGCTCAACTTCATGCTCCAGAAGTGGGAGAAGCTCGACGACGTGGGCGTGCCTGACCTGATGCAGTTCATCAAAGGGCCGGATTTCCCCACGGGCGGCGTGATCTACCAGGGCGCGAACGGCGACGCTGAGGACGAAGACGCGCTTGCGCAGGCCTACGCGACCGGCAGGGGCAAGGTGACCGTGCGCGCCAAGGCGCACCTTGAGGAGTGGACGCGCGGGCGCAGCCGCATCGTGATCAGCGAGATCCCTTACCAGACCAGCAAGAGCCACCTCATCGAGCGCATCGCCGACCTCGCGCGCGAGGGCCGGCTGGAGGGGCTGACCGAGATGCGCGACGAGAGCGACCGCCAGGGCCTGCGCATCGTCATTGAGCTGAGCCGCACCGCCGACCCCAACCGGGTGCTCGCCGACCTGTTCCGCCTGACGCCGCTGCAATCGACGTTCAGCATCATCCTGCTCGCGCTGGTGGACGGCGAGCCGCGCACGCTGACGCTCAAGCAGGCGCTGCGCGTCTACCTGGAGCACCGGCTTGAGGTTGTGCGCCGCCGCAGCGAGTTCGACCTGGCGCGCGCCAAGGAGCGCGCCCATATCCTGGAAGGGCTGCTCAAGGCGCTGGACAACCTCGACGCGGTGATCGACACGATCCGCCGCTCGCGCACGGTCGAAAACGCGCGCACCAACCTGATAAAGAAGTTCGACCTCACCGAGATTCAGGCGCAGGCCATCCTCGACATGCAACTGCGGCGGCTGGCGGCGCTGGAGCGGAAGAAGCTCCAGGACGAGTACAAAGAGAAGCTCCAGCTCATCCGCGAGCTGGAGAAGCTGCTCCGCAGCCCGAAGCTCATGCGCCAGAGGATCGGCGAGGAGCTGACCGAGATCAAGAACACGTATGCCGACCCACGCCGCACCGCCATTGTCGGCGGGCCGGCAGTGAGCGGGGCCACCGCGACGGCGCTCATGCCCAACGCGGACGTGTGGGTGACGCTCACCGTGGGCGGGCGCCTGAGCCGGACCTTCAAGGACGAGGAGCCGAAGGTCACGACCACGATGAAGGACGCGCCCCTCGCGATGATGGCCTCCAACACGCTGCACACACTCTACCTGTTCGCCGCCGACGGCCAGGCGGCGAGCATCCCGGTGCACCAGCTCCCGCAGGCGGATGACCCCGCCGAGGGCGCGACCGTCTACGACCTCGTGCCGCTGAAGCGCGACCAGGAGATCGTCGCCGCGCTGACCCTGCCGCCGGGCGTGGAGACGGGCTACCTGTTCCTGGGGACGCGCGGCGCGGGCGTGAAGCGCATCCGCCTTGAGGACTTGCCCGGCGTGAGCGCCACGGCCTTCACGGTGATGAACGTCGGCGCAGACGACCGGCTCGGCTGGGTGCGCTACACGACCGGGGAGGACGAGGTGATCCTCGCGACGGCGGAGGCGCAGGCGATCCGCTTTAAGGAAAGCGAGGTGCGCCCGACCGGCCTGCCCGCCGGCGGGATGCGCGGCATCAAGCTGATGGGGCAGCGCGACCGCGTCGTCGGCATGGACGTGGTGAACCCGCGCGTCAACTTCTGGTCGATCACCGAGGAGGGGCTGGCGAAGATCACCCCGATGGACGAATTCCCCACGCAGGGGCGCGCCGGCGGCGGCGTGATTGCGATGAAGCTCCCGCGCCGTACCGGGGGCGTGGCGGCGGCGATGGTGGGCCGCGCCGACGACCGCGTGATCGTGGTCACGGACAAGGGCAAGCCCAAGCTGATGCGCCTGGGCACCGCGCCGAAGAAGAAGCGCGGCACGGTCGGCGAGAGCGTGATCGCCCTGGGCAGCAACGAGCGCGTGGTGGGGATTGTGGTGCCGCAGGAGAGGATGGAATCGCCGGCTCCGGCGGAGAAGGCATAGCATGGGCGCAGGCTGCATCCGCCTGGGCGGCGCGCAATTCGCCGGACTTCATGGGCAGAAGGCCCGCAACATCCAGACAGCGACGAGTCTCATCAGGCAGGCCGCTGCACAGGGCGCGCAGATCGTGATGACGCCGGAGGTGGCGCTAACCGGCTTCACCGGCGGCAGCGCCGAGCGCGCAGTGGCTGAGCCGATCCCCGGCCCGGCGACCGAGGTTTTCAGCGCGCTCGCGCGCGAGCTTGACATCTACATCCTGCTCGGCCTCTCCGAACTGCGCGACGGTGAACTCTACAACGCGATGGCGGCCCTCGACCGGACTGGCGCGTTGATGGGCGTGATGCGCAAGGTGCATATCAACAAGTACGAGACGCCCGGCGGCTGGCGCAATGGGTCCGAGTTTCCGGTGTGGCGCTTCGACACCGATACCGGCGCGATGCTGGCCGGCGTCATGATCTGCTATGACCGCGAAGTGCCGGAGAGCGCGCGGCTGCTCATGTTGCAGGGCGCGGACGTCATCTTCAACCCGTTGGCCTGCACCTGCCCGACGGAAGACATTCACCGCTGCCTGTTGCGCACGCGCGCGTTCGAGAACGAGGTGTACATCTTCATGGTCAATCACGCCGCGCCGCGCCAGAACGGGCACAGCATGGCCTTTCACTTCGAGGGCGACATTGCGGCGGAACTGGGCGAGGCAGAGGGGTTGCTGCTCTACGAAGTCGATCTCGACGCGCTGGAGCGCCACCGCGCAACGGGCATCTACGGCAAGCACCACCGCAGGCCGGAGTTGTACGGCCCTCTTGCCGATCCGTCGGGGCAGATTCACCCGCCAGAGGCCAATCTGCCGCCGGCCCCGTGAGGTCACCGGCTGCAAGGCGGGAGAACGCCATAGAAGATCATGCCAATGGAGGCGTTCCCGGTACAGAGGCGCGCCAGCGGCGGGCAAAGCGCGTGAAATCCTAACCCAGATACTGGCGGGTAAAGGTGGTCCTATATTGACAACGTTTCGTTGTTAGAAATTTATTACTTTACAGGCGATTATTAAGGGTAATATAATAATTTTGGTCTATCGTGGCGATTGGGAGGTGTCAATGCCCAATTACTATGAGCTTCTGAGCGTTCCACCTGATGCTTCAGTTGTTGAGATTGAGACAGCCTGTAGAAAATTGTACGAGTATTACCGTCGGCAAGCTGCTGGTCCTGACCTTGAGAAGCAGAGAAAAAGCAAACGCTCTCTATTCCTGCTGAAAGAGATACACACTACGCTCACCGATCCCGAGAAGCGTGCTGCCTACGATACTTCAATCGGCGTGAGATCAGCAATTCTCACAGACATAACGGATCAGGTCGTCACCGATTCACTTGTCTCTGCGAGTGCCCAAAACCGGCTACGTTGGAGATCAGTGCTTCTTGTTGGCTTGGTCTTAATAGTGGTGATTGTGATATACAGTATTGGAAAGCCCACTCAGCCTCCTGTCTTTCCTACTGAGCCGGTGCTGACGCTTAGAGGACATAAAGGCGGAGTCTGGATGGCGGCATGGTCACCAGATGGGTCGAGGCTAGCAAGTGCAGGTTTTGATGAGGCTGTACGGATATGGGATGCAGACAGTGGGGAACAGTTGACCGTTCTCGAAGGTCATAATGGCGTGGTCTCATCGGTAGCATGGTCGCCGGATGGCATGTATGTGATTACTGGAAATTATGAAGTAATACTCGATCATCAGAGCGCTGTGCGATTATGGGATGTGAATAATCGAAAGCAACTGGCGATGATACCATATGAATTCGGAAGTGTGTGGTCTGTAGCGTGGTCGCCAAAGGGAATGTATACTGCTAATAGTATAGGTCATATGGTAATGATATGGGATGTAGTTAATGGTAGGGAAACCTTCTGGGAGGGTCACGAGGAGGATGTTCTGGCAGTAGCCTGGTCACCAGATGGTTCGAGATTGGCAAGTGCATGCCTTGACGGCACAATAACAATACGAGATGTGTCTACTGGAGCAACTCTGACCGTCCTGAGGGTCACGAAGGTGGAGTGTGGTCAGTGGTATATTCATCGGATGGGCGGTTCTTAGCTAGTGGAGGTGGGGATCAGACAGTCCGGGTGTGGGACGCGGTTAGTGGGGAACAGCAGGAAGTTCTTAGAGGCCACGTCGATGTGGTCTATTCTGTAACATGGTCACCAGATGGGCGATACTTGGCTAGCGGCGGCATGGACCAGACAGTTAGACTGTGGGATGTAAGCAGTGGTAATCAATTGAACGTTCTGTTAAGTCACAAGGGTTCGGTCCTGTCAGTTGCGTGGTCGCCTGATGGGTCACATCTAGCCAGCACTAGCGATTACAGAGATCCTATAATACGGATATGGGATATGCCGTAGGTTGATAGCTATCAGCCATTCTAACTCTTCCCACATTGCGTTGTCGACCTTGACTCCTCTCATCCCTCAACTACTCATCATACCGCGTCACCATCTCCGACCAGTCGGAGTGATATGAGCGCTCGCCTCAACCTACTGTGTGGTCCCGCTCCTCATACTGAAATTTGCATACTTGGTCTGTTGTCGATACCCTATCGCGGGGGAACTGCGTTATAATGTATATACATGGCCGTCTCAAAGGAATATATCAGTTTGTACCCGGCGACGACCGCGCGGCAGGTGTTGGCGTCGGTCGTTTCTGAGCACGCTGAAAGGAGGAAGAAGGCCCGCATATCGACGAAGAGTCCCTAGCCGCACCCATGAGGATAGCGTTTCTGTCGCGGTGTGCGTCTCTGGCGCGGCGCGATGCGCCAACCGCCGCACCGGGAGAGAACGCTGGCAGTCCGCATTGACAGTCGCATGTCACAAGGAGAAAAAGGAAAATGCGTAGAATTCTTGTAACCCTGTTCCTGCTGGCGGCGCTCGTCGCCCCGATGACCGTTATCGCCCAGGAAGCGGAGCCGGTCACGCTGCGCGTCATCGGCTTTGAGAGCACGCCCGAAGAGCAGGACACCCCGCTGGCACAGGCCAAACTGAAGGTCCTCACGGACTTCATGGCCGAGCACCCGAACGTCACGATTGAGTCGCTCGAAGCGCCGCCGGAGTTCGACACCCAGTTGCTCGTTGACCTGGCCGCCGGCACCGCGCCGGACATCTGGTACCAGGACGCCTCGACGCTCGCGCGGCTGGTCGATACCGGCAACGTCGTTGACGTGCGCGTGTGCCTCGACCTCGTGCCGGAGCTGGACCTGGACCGCTTCACCCCCCGCGTTCCTCCGGATTCACCAGCCCGAAGAGGACGGCCCGATCTGGGGTCTGCCCGACGGCGGCACGCCGATGGTGATCTACTACAACCCCGAATCGTTTGAGCGCGCCGGCGTCGAGCCGCCTCAGGACGGCTGGACGTGGGACGACCTGCTTGACATCTCGCAGCGCCTCACCCTCGACGCCGAGGGCCGCAACCGGCTTGACCCTGACTTCGACGAAGAGAACGTCGTCCAGTGGGGCTTCCGCGTGCGCAAGTATGTGTTCGAGTGGATCTACCGCGCGTGGGAGAACGGCTCGGACGTGATCTCGCCCGACGGCACCACCGTCAGCGGCTACCTGGACTCGCCGGAGACCATCGAGGCGATCACCTTCATGCGCGACCTGATGCTTGAGTACGGCGTGTCGCCTGAGCCGTCGCTGCTCGACCAGATGACCCAGGAAGCCGGCTTCCTCACGCTCTTCCTGCAAGGCCAGTTCGCGATGTTCGACCGCGGCCACTGGGAGATGGTCGGCCTGCAGGCCAACTCTGAGTTCACGCCGGAGCGCGTCGCCGTGATCGGCCAGCCGCAGAACGAAGAGCGCGCGACCGTCATCTACGAGTCCGGGTGGATGATCAACGCCGCTGCGCAGGACGACCCCGCGAAGCTCCTGGCTGCCTGCCAGTTCATCGAAGCGGGCACGGATCGCGGCTACCAGGACACCAAGGTCGTCACCGGCCTGGAGATCTCGGCGAACCGGCACTCCGCCGCCGCTGCGGCTGAGGCAGCCGAGTACCCTGAACTCGAGGCGGTTTTCGTCGATGAAGCGCAGTACGGGCGTCGCCCCTATGGCTCGCTCTACGCCAACTGGCCCACGGTCGAGACCGCGCTCGACTCCATGATGGAGCGCATCCTGGCCGGCGGCGACATCGAGGAAGAGGTCGCCATCGCGGTTGAGGAAATCAACCGCGAGCTTGAGCGCGCCAACCAGTAGTCGCGCGCGTATCAGCACGCAAGTGCGCATAGATTCATCAGGTAGGGGCACAGTGTGCTGTGCCCTACCGCATGGATGAGGTTGAGGTACCCATGAGCAGCATACAAGATCGCGCCCTCCCAGGGGGACAAACGCAGGGATTCTTCCAGGCGATCACCACGCGCGGCCCCAGGCTCTGGCAGCGTTTCTGGAGCCGGTCCAACGAGCGCATTGGTTACCTGTTCATCTTGCCGTCGCTGGTCCACACGATCATCTTCCTCGCCATCCCGCTGGTGTTCAGCTTCTATCTCTCGTTCACGGACTGGCGCGGCGTCAATCTCCAGGATGCGCCGTTTGTCGGGTTGGGCAACTACGACTTCTTGCGCGGCGACCGGCGTTTCTGGGCCGCCATGCTCAACTCGGCCAAGTACACCCTCATGTCGGTGCCGTTGGGGATGGCGATCAGCCTGGCGATTGCCGTGGTCATGAACCAGAAGCTCAGGGGGATTTACATCTTCCGCACGCTCTTCTTCATGCCCGTTATCTCCTCGTGGGTGGCGGTGGCGGTGATCTGGGTCACGCTCCTGGACACGCGCAGCGGCATCATCAACTGGCTGCTGGACCTCGTTGGCCTCGGACCAGTGCCATTCCTGCAAGACGCCAATACGGCGCTCCCCACACTGGTGCTCATCGCGATCTGGAAGGGGGCGGGCTTCCAGATGGTGATCTGGCTTGCAGGCTTGCAGGCCATCCCGCAGGAACTCTACGAGGCGGCGGCCATCGACGGGGGCGTCGCGCTGGCAGGGCTTCTGGCGCATCACCCTCCCGCTGCTCGCGCCCACCACCTTCTTCCTCGCGGTCACGGGCGTGATCGGGTCATTCCAGGTGTTTACGCCGGTGTACGTCATGACGAAGGGCGGGCCGCTCGGCTCGACCGACGTGGTGGTGTACCGCATCTACCAGCGCGCGTTCCAGGACTTCGACATGGGGTACGCTTCGGCGCAGTCCTGGGTGCTGTTTGGCGTGATCTTCACCGCGACGGTGCTGCAGGTGTGGTACAACCGCCGCCGGGGCGAAGAGATCCTTTTCTAGAGAGGGCTGGAACATGGAACAGACGATGGAAAGCCACATAGTCAACCAGAAGGGGCCGCTGGACCTGCCGATGCGCATTCTGGGCTACGCGGTCCTGCTCCTGGTGACGCTGCTGATGGTCGTCCCCTTCATCTGGATGCTAACAACGTCGCTGAAGCCCTCCGGCTCCGAGTTTGCGTGGCCGCCCGAACTGCTCCCGCGTGAGATCGACACCACGAACTACGAGCAGCTTTTTCACGCTGCTGCCCTTCGGCCAGTACTTCCTCAACACCGTGATCGTCACCGCCTTCACGGTGATTGGCCAGCTTGTGATCTGTTCGATGGCGGCGTATGGCTTCGCGCGGCTGAACTTCATAGGGCGCAACACCATCTTCATCCTGTACCTGGCGACCATGATGATCCCGTTTCAGATCACGCTGATTCCGTTGTTCTTGATCGTGCACAACCTGGGATGGGTCAACTCGTTTGCGGGCCTGATTGTGCCCGGCATTTCCAGCGTATTTGGCATCTTCCTGCTCCGGCAGGCATTCCTGGGCATCCCCAACGACTACCAGGACGCGGCGCGCATCGACGGCGCGAGCGAGTGGCGCATCTTCGCCCAGATCTTCCTCCCGCTCACCGGCCCGGCCCTCGCGACCCTCGCCGTGTTCGCGTTCATGGGGACGTGGACCGACCTCCTCTGGCCGCTGCTTATCGCGCGCGACCAGGGGATGCGCACGCTTGAGCTGGGTCTGGCCTACTTCAGCGTGCGGCCCAACGCCTACATTCAGCCCAACTGGCCGCTCCTGATGGCGGCGGCGGTTGTGGTGATGTTGCCCGTCCTCGTCGTCTACTTCTTCGCGCAACGCTACTTCATCACGGGTATTGCGCTTTCTGGCGTGAAGGGCTGACGGCTGCGGGCTGACGCGCGGGTATCCCCAGGGCGCGCACGGTTCGCGCCACCGCAACAGAATAGAGCAAAAGGATCAGGTCACTGTGGTTTCCTCGGCTTCCGCTTCACCGAAAATCGATCTGCCCGCGTCGTTCCCCCCGGACGATTACACGCCGTTCGGGTACATCGACAACCCCTACCACAGCGCCGTGCTCAACCGCAGCGGCGTCATCCGCACCGTGCCGCCGATGGGCTTCGGATGGTGGGCGCGGTCGATGCCGTGGCCGTATGGCATGGATGTGGAAAGGCCGGTCAGCTACCTGTCGTTTCTGCACCTGAGTGTGGCCGTCGGCGACGCTGCGCCTTCGGATGCGGCTGACCTCGCCGTCTTTCACGCCGCCGATGACTTCAAGGCGCGCGGCGTGCCGCTCGTGTCCCGCTACCACACCAAGACGATGATGAGCTACGATTGGTCGTATGGCGGCGTGAGCGTTAGCGCCAGGTACTTCCTCGCCCACGAGCACGCCCTGGTCTGCATCCTGGAGGTCGAGAACACGGGCGCGGCGGCGCGGCGCGTCACCGTCCACGCCACCAACATCTACGGCTATCCCGGCCACATGTACTGGGGCCGCGACGGCGTGACCTCGAACTACCACCCCGGCGACGATGTGGGCGTCAGCAAGGTGTGGGCCTATGGCGACGTGATGGTGATCGGCGCGGACCGCAAGAGCGCGGCCTACAAAGCCACCCTCGTCGGTCGCGCAGTGGGACCGGTGGATTTACGCCAACGACCTCAGCGCCAACGCGGGCGCGCTCGTCCGCTTCTACGAGACGACCGATCCCCTCTACACGGTGCTCAGCTACCCGCTCGAAGTGCCCGCCGGCGCGTCTGACGCGATGGTGATCTGCCTGGCACGCGGCGTCAACGAGCCGTTTACGCTGCGCCAGTTCGCCGAGAGCGTGCAGGGCGCGCGCCGCGAAGCCGCGCAGCAGTTGGCGGACGATGCGCGCTTCTACGACCAGGCCCCGCTGCTGGTCGGCGACTGGCCGGGCATGTGGAAGCGCGGCTGGGTCTACGACCTGGAAACCCTCCGCGCGACGATCCGCCGCCCGCTGGGCATCTACAAGCACCCCTGGGACGCCATGCAGATTCACACGCCGCGCGCGGTGCTGGGTGAGGCGTGCCTCGATGCGCTGTGCCTGAGTTACGCCGACGTGGAACTGGCGAAGCAGGTGATCTACGGCACGTTCGCCGACGCCCCCGCGCCCAACGTCCCCTGCTCGCGCGAGGACGGCAGCATGAACATGATCGGGGGAGAGCGGCGCAGAGTGTGGCACCGCGCCGACCTGGGGCCTGCCGTTTCTCGTCATCGAGTCGATTTACCGGCGCACGCGCGACGACGCCTGGATACGGCGGCTCTACCCGCACCTGAAGGCGTTCATCGAGTGGTGGCTCGCCAACCGCACGGACGACGCGGGCTGGTTTCACGCCGACAACAGTTGGGAGTCCGGGCAGGATGGCTCGCGGCGCTTCCTGCACGGCGACGCCCAGGAGGGCACGCCGGCGCACTTCGTCCGCACGGTCGATATCGAGGCGGGCATGGCGCAGGCCATGCGCACGATGGTCGATTACGCGCGCATCGCCGGGCAGGAGGACGATGTCGCGATGTGGCAGCGCCTCGCGGAGGACCGCATCAGCCGGACGCGCAGCATGTACGTCGATGGCTGGTTCCGCGACTGGGACGGGCGGGACAACCGACCCTTCCTGCTGGAGGACTACTACGACGTGATGATGCTCGTCCCGCTCTCCGTGGGCGTCGCCACGCCGGCGCAGGTCGAGGGCGTCAAGCCCAGGTTCCAGATCTTCTGCGACAACCCCACGCCGTTCCTGGAATGGCCGTCGTTCTGGCTGCCGTTCTCGGAGGCGGGATGGAACGCCGGGCTGCGCGACCTCATCGCCGAGGAGCTGGTGAAGGTCGGGAACCGCATCTACGCGCAGACCGACGCCCGCGAGGTCACGCCGACGAGCGCGCGCTACCCCGACCGGCTGCCCGCGCCGTACAACTACCGCATCCCCGGCGTCGCAAGCGAATTCTGGCCGGTGAACCTGGAGGGCACCCGGTGCTCAACGGCTGCGAGCACTACGGCTGGGGCGCGACGTTCCCCGCGCTGGTGATGCGCAACCTCATCGGCTTTCGCGAGATCGGGAACCCGCTGCCGGGCGAGGTCACGCCGCCCCCACCGGACCGTGACGGCTTCATCCTCGCGCCGGCGCTGCCGCCCTCGATGTTTGCGGTGGGCAGGACCTACGGCATCACCAACCTGCGCGGTTTCGGCGTGCGCGTCGACGTACACTACACGGTGAAGGCGGAGGGCCGGCTGGACGTCCGCCTGGACTGGGCCGCCGACGATGGCGGCGCGCTGCGCCTGAGCGTGCGCGATGCGGCAGGGCGCGTCGTCGCGGAGGCGGGCGGCGCGGCAGCGCGTGGCGCGCTATCGTTCGCGGCGGAGAACGGCGCGCTGTACTACGTGACGTGGGAGGGGCCGTCCTGACGGCGCAGCCCCGCGCGGCGGAGAGGGCCTGGCCGCCTTTCGTCCTCAGAAGACAGTGTCCTGTATTGCGGCTCCCCGCGAGGTTGTTGCTCGCGGGGAGCTATTGATTGTGGCAGTTCATACCGGGGTGCGCGTGGCCGGCGCGCACGACATCAGTCGCGCTTGAACTTGGAGTAGTCCGGCGCGCGGTAGCGACTCACGCCGCCGCCTTCGATGTCCACCATCGCGCGCACCTTGAGCGGCAGCCCGATCAGGTTGATGAAGCCTTTGGCGTCACGCTGGTCGTACACGTCCATGTGGCCGAACGAGGCGTAGTCCTCGCGGTACAGGTTGTAGGTCGATTTGCGCCCGACCACAATCACGTTGCCCTTGTAGAGCTTGAGCCGCACCGTCCCGGTCACCCACTCCTGCGTGGACCGGACGAACGCATCCATCGCCTCGCGCAGTGGCGTGAACCACATGCCGTCGTAGACCAGTTCGGCGTAATCGAGCGACATCTTGTCCTTGTAGTGCATCGTCGCCTTGTCCAGGCAGATGCTCTCCATTTCGCGGTGGGCGGCGAAGAGGATGGTCCCGCCGGGCGTCTCGTAGACGCCGTGCGACTTCATGCCGACGAGGCGGTTCTCCACAATGTCCGAGCGCCCGATGCCGTGGATGCCGCCCAACTCATTCAACCGGTCGAACAGCGGCACGGGCGGCATCGGCGCGCCGTCCAGCGCGACCGGCACGCCCTTCTCGAACGTGATCTCAACCAGGGTCGGCTCGTCGGGGGCGTTCTCCGGGCTGTTGGAGAGCACGAACATCGCCTCTTCCGGCTCAAGCCAGGGGTCCTCCAGTGGGCCGCCCTCGTGGCTGATGTGGAACAGGTTGCGGTCGCGGCTGTAGATGCTGCGCTCGGTGGCGGTGACGGGCACGTTGTGGCGGCGCGCGTAGGCGAGGGCGTCCTCGCGGCTGCGGATGTCCCACTCGCGCCAGGGGGCGATAATCTTCAGGTGCGGGTTGAGGGCCATCGCGGTCAGCTCAAAGCGGACCTGATCGTTGCCCTTGCCGGTGCAGCCGTGCGCGATGGCGTCCGCGCCTTCCTGCTCGGCAATCTCCACCTGGCGCTTGGCGATCAGCGGGCGCGCCATGCTCGTACCGAGGAGGTACTTGCGCTCATAGACCGCGCCGGCCTGCATCGTGGGGAAGACATAATCCAGCAGGAACGTCTCGCGCAGGTCTTCCAGGTACACCTTGCTCGCGCCGGAGGCGCGCGCCTTCGCCTCCAGGCCGTCGAGTTCGTCCTCCTGGCCCAGGTCGGCACAGAAGCAGATCACCTCGCAGCCGTAGTTCTCGATGAGCCAGGGCACGATGATGGACGTATCGAGGCCGCCGCTGTAGGCGAGCACCACTTTCTTGGCGGATTGGTCGGTCACCGATTTCTACTCCTTGGGTTAAAGGCTAAAGGCTAAAGGCGGTGATAGGTCTTGCGGGTCTCAATGAGTCGGTTCGAGATGATAGACGAATGCCTCCTCGTCGCAGCACTTCTGCCGGGGCAGAGCGCGCAGTACATCCGCGCCTTGTCGGGGAACTGTTCGAGCGTCGCGGGCGCGAAGCCCAGCCGGGTGAAGAACGCGCCCACCCGCGTGAGCGTGAAGACTTCCTTCAGGCCGAGGGTGCGCGCCCGGTCCAGCAGCGCCCGGACGATCTCCTGCCGATGCCCTGCCCGTGGTAGGCCGGCGCGACGACCAGCGAGCGCAGCTCGGCAAGCGCGCCGTTATACAGCACCAGCGACCCGCACCCGACCAGGACACTGTCCGGGCGCTCTACAACCACCCATTGGCTCAGCCCCTTCAGAACGCAGTTGGTGTCGAGC
Source organism: Anaerolineae bacterium (assembly GCA_027494055.1). Classification (GTDB taxonomy): domain Bacteria; phylum Chloroflexota; class Anaerolineae; order Aggregatilineales; family JAFGMM01; genus JAOSJO01. Next base: position 1,082,317 of record JAOSJO010000001.1, read on the forward strand.
GGCAGCAGGTTGCCGACGGCGACGTGCGGGCTGGTCAGCGCGAGGATGTCCACCACATCGACCGGGCGGGCGCTGCGGATGGTGTGGTCTGGGGTCGCGCTCTGCGCAGGGACAGCGCCGACCTGACGGGAAGGCCAGTTCTGGCTGATGGATGGGTACGCGCTCATGAATGGGACCTCCTGGTGTGTGGTGATGCTGCACGCGCGACAAACGAAAACCCCCGGACAGAGTCCGGGGGCTTGGGAGCCATGATGCTGCGTCGGTCAGCAGGTACACGGGCGCCACGCCGGGCCTGTCCGGGGCCGGGCACGGTTCGGACGACGATCACGCGGGTTGGTGTTGGTGAAAGTCGGTCGGGTCATGGCGCCAATCTCACGTCTGCTGAACTGCGAACAGAATAGCGCACTCACACGTCGCTGTCAAGGAGCAAAGCGCCGCAGCGCCGCACGGCGCTGCCTAGTGGCGGACGTGGCTGGTTTTGGTGAAGATCATCGCCATGCCGCGCCGGTCGGCGGCCTCGATCACCACCGTGTCGCGGAGCGCGCCGCCCGGCTGCACCACGGCGGTGACGCCGGCCTCCGCCGCCATTTCCACGCCGTCGGGGAAGTCGAAGAAGTCGTCCCCGGCCATGACCGTGCCCTGCGCGCGGTCGCCGGCGCGGTAGAGCGCCAGCCGGATGGCGTCGAGGCGGTTGGGCGCGCTGCCGATGCCCACCGTGCCGTTCGGTGTGGCGAGCACGATGGCGTTCGTGCGCACGTGGTGGACCACTTTCCACGCAAAGCGCAGCGCCGCCTCTTCCTGGCGCGAGGGCTTGCGCTTGCTCACCTGCGCCCAGTGGGTGGCTGCCGCGTCGCCCTGGTCGGGCGTCTGCATCAGCACGCCGCCGCGCAGGCTGCGCATCTCGCGCAGCGGCGGCGCAGCCTCCGGCTCGACGCGCAGCAGGTGGCAGTTCCGCCGCCGGATGGTGAGGCTTTCGCGGGCGACAGGGTCAAAGTCGGGCGCGGCGATGGCGTGGATGAACAGGTCCCCCAGCGCCCAGACGAAGGGCTGGTCGCACAGCCGGTTGATCGCGATGGCCCCACCGGCAGCCGACACCGGGTCGGACGCAATCGCGCGCGGCAGCGCCTCCGCGGCCTGGCTGCCGATTGCGAGGCCAGTCAGTTGGCCGTGGCGCGCAATCGCGACGGCGGGTTCCTCGAACTGTGCGATGGCGCGCAACGCCACGTTGAGGTCGATGGCGACATCGTAGGTGAGCGTGGGGCCCGCCAGCAGCTTCCCCCAGCGGGCCAGCGTCGGGGACGTGGGCATAGAGCGCCGCCGCCTGGTGCGGGTTCTCGGCCTCGATCTCGCTGAGCTGCCAGAGCACCAGCGAGAAGGCGTCGGGGAGGGGGTCGGTGTCGTCAATGCCGAGCAGGTAGGCGTGGATGGCTGTGTCGTAGTCGCGGGTGAGCGCGAAGGCCTTGGCGGCGAGGCGGCGGCGCGCGTCCAGGTCGAGCTGCCCGCCGGCGCGCAGCACGGCGAGCGTGTGCCGGTAGTCGTCCGGGTCGCACAGCACGATGACGCGCGCGAAATTCCGCGCCGCGGCCCGCAGCAGCGCCACGCCGCCCACGTCGATCTGCGCCAGCGCCGCTTCCAGCGAGACGCCGGGCATGGCAATCGTCTCGCGGAAGGGCCGCAGGGTGCACGCCACAAGGTCGATGGACGGGATGCGATGGCCGCTCAACTCGGCCATTTCGTCGGGCGTGTTTCGCGCCATGATCCCCGCGTAGATCGCCGGGTGCAGCGTGGCGATCTGCCCGCCGAGCAGCGCCGGGCTGCCCGTGATCGTCGCCGCTTCCATGGCAGCGAGGCCGACGTCGCGCAGGTACAGGGCGGTGTCCTGGGTGGCGACCAGTTGCCAGCCCAGGTCGGCGAGGCCGCTGGCAAACCGTTCCAGGCCAGTGGTATCGTGAGCGCTCAAGAGTGCACGGGGCATAGTTCGGTACTCAGTTCCTGGTGCGTGCTGTCGAAAGTGGAGACCGGTGCGCACAGCGGCGACCGGTCTCCAGCTCCGGGCCTATGGCTCTTATGGCAGATACCACACGCGATAGTAGTCCACGCTGATCTTCAGGGGGTGTAGGTCGGGAAGGCCGGGCGCACCTGGAAGCCGATGTCGCCGGCGGTGTGCGTCGTGTCGATGGCGCGCCCCAGTTCCACGCCGTCCCAGTAGAAGACGAGTTCAGACCCGCGCGCCTCGATGCCGATGGTGTACGACTGGCCGGCGGTCAGCGGCGCGTCCAGCGCGCCACTCACCAGCGCCTCGCCCTGCACCTGGATCGTCGGCGCTGGCGTCGGGGTGCCTTCTTCGACCTCAACCGGTTCGGCGGGGATCACCTCACTGAAGACCTTGCTGAGACGCCAGTTGCCGTCGCACTGCATGATGGCGACGTAGAAGTCGTTCGCGGTATCGCGGTTGACGCGGAACGGCAGCCCGAAGGCGGCGGCAGCGGGGCACTCCAGCGGCGTGACCTCGTACTGCGCGTAGAAGTCGGTCAGGTTGAGCATCGCGGACCAGAACGTGCCGACGATGTCCGTGCTGGTGAGCACGTACCGCCCGTCCACGATCTCGGCAGCGACATAGCTCGTCGTGCCCGTGACCCAGTTGAGCGCCTCTTCGAACTCGGTCTCGTAGCGCAACGACCCGACGGCAATCGGGACCTGGACGGCGGCGGCCTGTGTAGGCGCGCCGACCGCAGGCGCAGCGCCGCCAGTTACCGGGGCCGCGCCGTCGCTTGGCGCGCCCTCGACCAGCTCCCAGACCTCCAGGTTGTCGAAGGCGACGGTGAGATCGTCGCTGGTGGGGTCGCCCTGGAGGTGGAACCCGATGTCGCCGTGCGCGAACGAGGCGTCCTCGAAGGCACCGATCTCCTCGTCATCCCAGAAGAGCGTGAACTGCTGGCCTTCGGCGCGCACGCCGATGACGTGCGGCGCGCCGCTCTCGGCAGGGGGTGCATCCAACTGGCCGCTGGCGAACGGGGCAACGTCGGCGGGCAGCTTCTGTACCAGCCACGCGCCGTCCTGGCAGCGGATGCCGAAGACGTAGTACGAGCCGGGCTGTTGCTGCCGGAAGCCAAAGCCGATGATGGCGTTGGGCGGGCAGGAGAGTGGCTCGATCTCGACTTCGGCGTAGAAGTCATCGACGTCAACCATGTTTGAGAACAGCGCCGCCGTTCCGCTGAGCGGCGTGATGACGTACCGCTCGTCGGTCAGTTCCGCGCGCACAAAGGCGTCTTCGCCGACGAACCAGTCGTTTGCCTCCGTGAACGTAAACGAGTACAGCTTCTCGCCGGGCACCGTGCCGGCCTCCGCCTCGGCCTCCGCTGCCGGCTCCGTCGGTTCGGCGGCGGGCGCGCTGCCCTCCGCCGGCAGTTCCCAGACCGTCAGGTTGTCGAACAGGAGCGTGACGTTCTCGTCGTCGCTCGACGGTGAGACGCTGAGGCCGAACTCGCCGCTTGTGCGGAGCGTGTCTGAGAAGCCGCCGATGCGCTGCCCATCCCAGTAGAGGTTGATCTCCGCGCCGCGCGCCTCGACGCCCATGACGTGGCGCTCCGGGGCCGCTTCAGCGTCCTCCGACGCGATGCGCAGTGGCTCGGCCAGCGCGCCGGTGACGCGGTCGTTCGCCGCGCCGTCGCTGAGGACGCCGGCGAAGTAGGTCGCGTCGCAGCGCACGTAGTAGTAATAGTAGTCGGATACCGGGTTGGTGCTCAGACGGAAAGCGACGCCAAACGCGCCGTTGCCGGGGCACGTCTGCGGGGACACCTCGACCTGCGCGTAGAAGTTATCCAGGTCGAGCATCCCGGAGTACACGATGCCGGCGATGCCGGTGCTGGTGAGCTGGTACTGGCCGTCCACCTGGGTCGCGTCGATGAAGTCGAACGCGCCCACGAGCCACTCGCCGGCGGCGTCAAAGGTGAAGCGCTGCGTCGGCTGGCCCAGCGTCAGGCTGGCCGGCGGCGGGGCTGGCGCGCCTGCCTCCCCTGCCTGGCCTGCCTCGCTCTCCGGTGCGGGGGCGGTCTCGGGCGTGGGCGTGGGCTGCTCCTCCTGTGCGCCGGCCGGCAGCGCGCCGAGCGCCAGCGCCAGGACGAGGAGCGTTGCACATAACGATCTGGCGCGGTGGTACTGCTGCTTCCTAGGGGTTATGGTTCGCATTAGGCTCTCCTTGCAGTTCTGCATCCTCCGCGACAAGGCGCTCGGTCCGGGCGCGTTGCCCTTCGCGCACCCGCTCGCGCAGCTCGGCGTCCGCGACGCCCAGAATCTTGGCGGCGAGCAGCGCCGCCGATCCGGGGTCGAGCACCACCGCCGGGGCCAGGCCGCCGGGAAGGCGCAGCGACGAGAAGACGTCCGCGCCGCCGAACGCCTCAGCGCGCGGAGGGCAGGCGATCACGGGCCACGCGGTCGTCGCGTCGATGGCGCCGGCGAGCGCGTTGTTCAGGCTGGACACCGCGATATAGACCTTGGGGCGCGGATCGCGTTCGTAGCGGGTCAGCATGGTGAGCAGGTGGCCGGGGCTGGTAAACGCGGAAGCGATGCGCAGTTCGCTTTCCAGCCCCAGGCCGGCCAGCGCCACCGCGATCTGCTGCGCGTGCTGCTGGTCGCTTTTCGAACCCATGATAATGGGCACCAGGGCGTCGGACATGGGCTTTTTCTCCTACTTCTTACGTCTGCTGGTCGCTTTTGCGTAGGGCCTGACGGCTTTCTCGATCCGCCTGGTGGCGGGGTACGGCGCGGGCTGGAAATCCTGCCCGGTGAGGTACTCAAAGGCTTCGATGTAGCGCACGGTCGCCTGATAGGTGATGTCGTCGGGGATCGCCGGCGGCTTGCCTTCGCCGTCATAGCCCTGCTGGTTGTACCACAGGTAGATAAACTCATTGTCCAGGTGTTCTGGCTGCTGGCGCGCCGCTTTGCGGCTCGCGTAGCTATTGGCGCGCCAGAACCGGGCGGCGTCGGGCGTGTGCAGCTCGTTGATGAGCATGAGCGCGCCGCCCTCATCGACGCCGAACTCGTACAGCGCGTCGACCATGATAAGGCCCGCCTCCGAAGCCACCTCGGAACCCCGGTCGAACAGCTTCAGCGCGGTCTTGCCCATCGCGTCGTAGACCTCCGGGCTGACCAGGCCGCGTTCGAGGACCGCCTGCGCGCTGATCATCTCGCCGGTGATGCCCGGCCCGGTGCGCAAGATGGGCGTGATGACGGGCCTGAGCAGCGCGTCGTTTTTGTTCAGCCCTTCGGGGAAGCGGATGCCGTAGATCACCCGCTCGCCGCGTTCGTAGCTGTACCACAGCGATGTGGGCGTCACGCCGGTGAGGTAGCCGCGCACGACCAACTGCACCGGGATGCGCCTGAGGTGGCGCGAGACCATCACGTTCGGGTCGGGCACTTCGAGCATGTGGTTGGGCACGATGTCGGCGGTGTTCTCGAACCAGAAGGCCGCCAACTGGTTGAGCACCTGGCCCTTGTAGGGCACCGCGCCGACGACGCGGTTGAAATGGATGATGCGGTCGGTCACCACCGAGAGCCGCCGCCCGTCGGGGGAGCAGGAAGCTGTCGCGGGTGCGGCCCGCCGTCCTGCTGCCCAGCGCGGGCAGGTCGAACTCAAGCAGTGCGTCTTCTACCGCTTCGAGGACCTGGGTCTTGTTCGGGATCATGGTCACGCTCCTTGCTGGGCGGCGCGCATGGGCAGCGCGGCGTGTATCGTCTGTGCAAACGCGCGGGCGCGCTGCGGCGCGTGGCCCAGGTAGTTTTCCACATCGAGCAGGGCGCTCACCGCCCCGGCGTCGAGATACCGGTTGATCTCCGGGTCGCGCGTGAGCGCGTCGCGCAGCGGGCTGGCGTGGCCGTTCTCCAGCGCCGCCCACGCGGCCATGCTCTGCCGCCGGATGACCTCGTGCATGTGCTGGCGGTCAGCGCCGGCGCGGCCCAGCGCCATCAGCAGGCGCTCGGTGGCGGCGAACGCGCCGTACCGCGCCAGGTTGTCGGCAATCGCGCGCGTGTTGACCTGCAGGCCACGCACCAGCCGCACCGCCACCGAGAGCATCTCGTCCGCCGCCAGGAAGGCCTGCGGCAGCAGCGCGCGGCGGTTTGCCTTGTCGTCGAGCGTGCGCTCCAGCAGCGCGTGCGCCGCGTTGTCCCACGCGACGCGCGGCAGCGCGGCCACCATCCGCCCCAGGCTGTCGATGTTCTCCGCGCCGATGGGGTTGCGCTTGAACGGCATCGTCGACGAGCCGACCTGCGCGTGCCCGAACGGTTCGGCCCACTCGCCGAAGGGCAGGGATTGCAGCACGCGCAGGTCGAAAGCCAGCTTGTAAAGCGACCCCGCCAGCCCTGCCAGCGCGTTGAGGACGAGCCAGTCCTGCTTGCGCGGGTATGTCTGCGTCGCCACCGGGAAGGCCGGCAGGTCGAGCGCCGCCATGACGCGCGCCTCAAGCGCATCGACGGTGACGCCCGTGCCGGCGAGCAGCTCCGCGTATGACGCGCCGGTGCCGACCGCGCCCTTCAGCCCCTTCCCGCGCACGCCCGCACGGGCGCGGCGCAGCTCTTCCAGGTCGGTGAGCAGGTCCTGCCCGTACTGCGCCAGCCGGTAGCCGACGGTGGTCGGCTCGGCAGGCTGGAGATGGGTGAAGGCGATGGCAGGGGGTGTCGGCCCAGCGCGCGATCTGGTCGGCCAGGGCCTCTAGCAGGGTTTCGAGGGAGGCGACGATAAGGTCAAGCGCGGCGCGCAGGCGCAGCGCGTCGGCGTTGTCCTCGATGTCGGCGCTGGTCGCGCCGAGGTGGATGACGCCGCCGGCGGCGGCGCACTGCGCCGCGAAGGTCTTGAGTTCAGCCATCAGGTCGTGGCGGATTTCGGCCTCGATTTCCAGGGCGCGGGCGATGTCCACATCGTCCATGTGGGCGCGCAGCTCGGCGGCCTGCGCCGGCGTCACCAGCCCGGCTTCAACCTGCGCCTCGGCCAGCGCCACCCATACCTGCCGCCAGAGCTGGCGTTTGCGCCGCTCACTCCAGATGTGGCGCATGGCCTCCGAGCCGTAGCGCCACGAAAAAGGTGAAGCGTAACGGTCGTGTTCGGTCAAAACCTGCGCACCCCGGCGCCTAAAAACGCCGCAGCGACCCGGACTGCGGCTCCGTGTTCTACAGAATGCTTCAGGCGCGGTCTGGCCGGCCCCAACATCGGCGCGCCTGACAACCGGCATTATAGCGAACGGCGTGGAAACACGCCAAATTGGTGAAAAAACGGCCCATCTTGCCGGAGACGCCGCGTTGAGCGATGCTGTTGGTGAATTCGTGCCCGTATTCCCCTCCCCCCCCCACCTTTCGGCTCCCCCCCCCACACAGAGAGGAGAGGGGTAGTTTTCCCCCAACGCCCCACACGCCGGGCCGTGACGTGTTACATTACGGGGCGTAAGATATCGCTTCAGGCACGAGGAGTAGGACAACATGGACGCGGCATTGCAGATTGACGGCGCAAACCTCGCCATTCCGGACGTGGTCGCGGTGGCGCGCGCCGGGCGGGCGGTTGACGAGCGCCTGCCGGCCCCGGTGCAGGCGAAGGTGGAGGCCTCGCGGGCGTGGGTTGATAACCTGATCGCCGAGGGTGTGCACTACGCCTACGGCGTCAACACGGGCTTTGGCATCTTCTCCAACCGGCACCTTGAGCCGGGCGAGGCGGACCTGCTCACGCGCAACCTGATCCTGAGCCACACCTGCGGCGTGAGCAACCCCCTGCCCACCGACGTGGTGCGCGCGACGATGCTCATCCGGGCGAACACGCTGGCGAAGGGCTACTCCGGCGTGCGCCCTGAGGTGGTGGAGACGCTGCTCAAGATGCTCAACCGGGGCGTGCACCCCGTGATGCCGTCGATGGGGTCGCTTGGGGCCAGCGGCGACCTCGCGCCGCTCTCGCACCTGGCCCTGGTGCTGAGCGCGCCCTGGAGGGCGAGAGCGAGGCGCAGGACCCGTTCGGCTACTGGAGCGGGCGCGCGTGGTTCGACGGGCACGAGATGACCGGCGCAAACGCGATGGCGGCGGCGGGCATCCCGCGCCTGCGGCTGCTGGCGAAGGAGGGCCTGGCGCTCAACAACGGCGCGACGGTCTCGGCGGCGATGGCGGCCCTCATCGTGCATGACGCGGTGGAGCTGGTCAAGCACGCGGAGATCGCGCTGGCGATGAGCCTGGAGGCGATCCGGGGGACGGCGGACGCCTTCCACGTGCTGCCCCACCGCGCGCGCAACCATCGCGGCCAGCAGGTGAGCGCGGCGAATGTGCGCCGTCTCATCAAGGGCAGCGTGTTGGTGGCGCAGGGGCCGCAGGAGGAGACCATTCACGACGCCTACTCGCTGCGCTGCGGACCGCAGGTGCTCGGCGCGGTGCGCGACGTGCTCGCCTTCGTGTGGGACCGGGTCACTGACGAGATCAACGCCGCGACCGACAACCCGCTCCTGTTCGTGGACGACCCGGAGCTTGACCCGTCGCGCGTGATCCGCGCGATCTCGTGCGGCAACTTTCACGGCGAGCCGGTGGCGTTCGCGCTGGACTTCCTCGCCATCGTGCTCACCGAGCTTGCCAGCATCGCCGAGCGGCGGCTGTTCCGCCTCACCGACAACCTGCTCAGCCGGGGTCTGCCGCTGATGCTGCTGGAGGTGGATAAGACCGGCCTCAACAGCGGCATGATGATCGCGCAGTACACGGCGGCGGCGCTGGTCAGCGAGTGCAAGACGCTGGCGCACCCTGACAGCGTCGACTCGATCCCCTCGTCGGCGGACTGGGAGGACCACGTGAGCATGAGCATGAACGCCGGCCTGCACGCGCTGAAGGTGCTGGAAAACGCGCGCTACGTGGTCGCAATCGAGATGCTGTGCGCCGCGCAGGCGCTGGACTTCCGGCTGGCGGGGCTGCACTTCTGGCGCGAGGAGCCGTGGCGCAAGGAAGGCGGCGCGTGGCGCAAGGACGTGCACATGCACCGCTGGGAGACCGAACCGCTGTCGCCAGGGGCGGGCGTGCGGGCGGCGTATGACACGATCCGCGAGGCCGTGCCGAAGGTCGAGCAAGACCGCCCGCTTCATCCCGACATCGAGCGGCTGGCCGCGATGATCGCGGAAGGGATGATACTCCGCGCCGTGGCGGACGCGGGCGCGCCGCTGTTCGGGTTGGAAGCCGTGGACGTGGCCGAGATCGAGCAGGCCGGCCGCTGACGTGCGCGCATCTGCCGTTTCCGGCGTTCTGACGCATTTCCTATGCGAATCTCATGGCCTTTTAACGCCGCCGTGCTAGTTTTATGCTGGGTTAACAGGACCGAATTGGAACAAACAACAAACCTTTCTGGAGGTTGGGGTTAAGAGATGACGTCGAGCAACACGTTGAAAGTTGTCGCACTGATGGCGGCGCTCACCGCGCTCCTCGGCCTGATCGGGTATTGGGTCGGGGGCACGGGCGGCGTGATCTTCGCGCTGGGGTTCTCGATTCTCGTGAACTTCGGCGCGTACTGGTTTTCGGACAGCATCGCGATCCGCATGACGGGCGCGCAGCCCGTGGACCCCGCGCAAGCGCCCGGCCTCTATGACCTGGTCGCGCGCCTGGCGACGCAGGCGGGGATCCCGACGCCGCGCGTGTACGTGATCGACTCGCCGCTGCCGAACGCCTTCGCGACCGGGCGCGACCCGGCGCACGGCGCGGTCGCCGTCACGACCGGCATCCTGCAGGCGTTGAGCCAGGAGGAGCTGGCGGGAGTATTGGCGCACGAGCTGGCGCACATCCGGCGGCGCGACACCCTGATTGCGACGGTGGTCGCCACCATCGCCGGGGCGATCACAGCCCTGGCGAACCTGCTCCAGTGGACGCTGCTCTTTGGCGGCCTGGGCCGTGGGGACGACAATCGTGGCGGTATGGTCGGCGGGCTGCTGCTGATGTTCGTCGCGCCGGTTCTGGCGGTCTTGATCCAGCTTGGCATCTCTCGCGCGCGCGAGTTCGACGCCGACGCGGAGGGCGCGCGCATCAGCGGGAACCCGCTCGCGCTCGCCAGCGCGCTGGCGAAGATCGACACGATGGCGCGCCGCAGCCGGCAACCGCTGGCGGCGAACCCAGCCATGGCGTCGCTTTTCATCGTCAACCCGCTGAGCGGGGTTTCCGGCGGGCTGGCGGGCCTCTTCAGCACGCACCCGCCGGTCGAGGCGCGGATCGAGCGCCTGCAGGCGATGGCCGGCGGCGCGTAGGCGAGCGGCCGGGCGCGTGGAAACGTTCGAGCCTGGCGCAACGTCGCCGGGCTTTGTGATTCCGCACACGAAAGCGCGAAGAACGCGGAGTCGCGCCTTTATGACTCTGCGTTTCAACTCCGCGCTGCCTTCCGGCCTTTGTACGGCTATCGACGCGCGCGGGTCGCGCGCGCAGATCGCGTGCGCTCGCTTGACAAATTACTACGGGCCAGTATAATTAGGATACGAAATATTTGGCAGCGAACGAAATTCATGGCGGCGAGGTGAGGCGATGTGTGCTGATGTGGCGGATGAACGCGGCAACGGACCGCAGGCGACCTGCGCGCCGTGTGCGCCCGGCACGCCGGGCGTCACGGCAGAATATGGCTCGTTTGCCGGTGTCGCGGAGCTGATCGACATTGTGGCGAAGAAGCTCAGGCGCTTGCAGCGGCAGACAATCGAGGCGGACAACCTGACGCCGACGCAGTACGCGGTGCTCAACATGCTCTGGGAGCGCGACGGCCGGCCGTTGGGGGAGTTGGCGAGCGCGTGCTGCTGCGCGCCGTCCACCATCACCGGCATCGTCGATACCATGGAGAAGCACCGCTTGGTCTCCCGCGCGCCGAACCTGGACGACCGGAGGAGCCTGCTGGTCTGGCTCACCGAGAAGGGGCAGGCGCTCAAGCACGCCACGCCCGATTCAGAGGCTATGTTCGAGGGCTGCTGCCCCGGCATTGCGCCCGACGAGGTGCGGCAACTGGGCGAGCTTCTCGCCAGGCTCAACACGGCGCTCGACGGCTGACCGTAATCTTAGTTTACGCTGACTTACAAGGAGGTACTCTCGATGACAGAAGTCTCTGATGCGCAGATCAAGGAAGCGGTGCGCAGGCACTACGCCGACCGTGTCCAGACGCAAGCCTCGTGCTGCGGGTCCGGCGCGGCGTTGTCGTGTTGCGGTGGCAGTTCGGGGCCAAACGCGACGTTGCACGCCCTCGGCTACGCGGAGCAGGAGCTTGCCGCGCTTCCCGAAGGCATGACCCAGACCGCATTCGGCTGCGGCAACCCGCTCGCGTTCGCCGGCGTGCGCGCGGGCGATGTGGTCCTCGACCTCGGATCGGGCGCGGGCATGGACGTTATCCTCGCCGCGCAGCGCGTCGGGCCAGATGGCAAGGCCATCGGCCTTGACATGACGCCGGAGATGATTGAGAAGGCGCGCGCCAACGCCGACCGCGCCGGCGTCGGCGCGATTGCTGAGTTCCGCCTCGGCGAGATGGAAGACATGCCCATCGCAGACGCGAGCGTGGATTGGGTCATCTCGAACTGCGTGATCAACCTCTCGCCGGACAAGGCGCGGGTCTTCCGCGAGGCGAATCGCGTGCTGCGGCCCGGCGGCCGGCTGTTGGTGTCGGACATTGTCGCCTCGAACCTCCCGCCGGCGGTCAGGGCAGACCTCACGGCGTGGGCGGAGTGCGTGGCCGGCGCGATTGACGAGGACCGCTATCTGGACATCGTGCGCGCGGCTGAGTTCGAGGACGTGCAGGTCGTGGAACGCGCCGACTTCACCGAGCCGTATCTGGGCCAGGCCGCCGGTGCGCCGCCGGACCCGGCGCGCCAGGTGAAGGTATCAAGCGTCCGCGTGAGCGCGGTGAAGCCCCGCGCGTAGACGCGCCCCCTGATTTCTGCGCATACCTCGCTCCCCGCGCGCCGTCGCGTGTGGGGAGCGGGTTTTTTCTCCAACCTGGAAATCGCACCCCCTGTATCCCGGAGGCTTCCTGGGCCTTAGCGGAATAGGATAGGAATGGCGCAATCCGCCATTGCCTGAGGGGCGACCCGCCGGGTCGCCCCACATTTTTCGTGTAGTCATGCCCCAACCACGAGCCACGGGCCGGTATTGGCACCAAACTTGCTACCTCCTCAGGGCGATGCACGTTCATCAGCCGAGAGGTGGACCTGTGAAGCGAGAAGAACTGCTCAACATCGTCGATGCGGCGCTTGTTGTCCAACACTGGGAGTACGCGCGAGACGCCGCGCAGGCGTTGCTCGAAATCTGGCCCAACGACCTGGCGGCGCTGCGCGGCCTGGCATCCGCGCTGGCCCCGGAGCGCCCGCTGGAGGCGATCAACACGCTCAAGCGGGTCGTCGCCGCCGACGGCCAGGACGCGGACGCGCAAGCGGCGCTGGGCCGGCTTTTCGAGGCGCAGGACCGCCGCGCCGAGGCTGAGCAGGCGATGGCCGCCGCGCTCGTGGTGCGCCCTGACGACCCCCCGGCTGCAGGGCGACCTGCGCCAGTGGCCGGCGTGGCTGTACCCCACGCTGCGCGCCCGCCGCGCGCTCGACACCGGCGACAGCCAGGGCGCGCTACAGGCGTTGCAGGCGTTGTCGGACGCGCGCGACGGCGACGACCTCGCCGCGCACCCGGCCCCGTGGCTTACGTTGCTGGAGGCGGCGTGGCGCGCGTCGCGCTGGACCGAACTGCGCGCGGTTGCGGCGAAAGTGCGCAGCCGCTGGCCGGACGCGATCCTCCCCGACCTGGTGCTCGGCGCGGCGCTCATGCGCGACGGCCAGCACGAGCAGGGCGCGGCGCTGCTGCATGGGGCCGCCGCACGGGACCCTGGCGGGCAGGCGCCATGCCGCCTGGGGGGGCCGGGGCATCCCTATCGACACCTGTGGCCCCCCGCCGCCGTCCGTCGAACTCCCCGGACCGCTGCCGGCGGCGGTCGCCGCCGTCCTGGGGCGTGACCGGCTCAACAGCGGGCGGCCCGACCCGGTCGAGGTGGAACGCGCTGTGCCGGAAGAGTCGGAGCGGCAGCGCGCCGAAGACGGGCCGGAGTTGCGGCCCCGGCTGCGCGCGCTCGCCCCCAAGCACAGCGACGCGCCGCCGGTCAAGGTCACCAGCTCGCGCCGGTTGCTGCGCCAGAAGCGCCAGGATGCGCCGTCGCCGCTCGTCGGCCCGGCAGTGGAATCCGCGCCTCCAGCGCGCCTGCCAACGGGGACGCTGCCGAGGCGGCGCGGGCCGCGCTCGAATCGCTCCAGGCCGATCTCGCCGATATGGCGGCGCGGATCGTCGGCGCGAAGAGCGTGCGGCCCGACGACATCACCACGGACGTGCACGTCATCGTCAGCCACTTTGGCCGGCTTGAGGCGCGCTTCGGTGCGGAGGCCGCCGTGCAGGTCGACCGGCTGCTGCAACGGCTGGCGCGCGCCACGGAGGTCGATCTCGGCGTGATGGCCGAGATGCTCTACGTCGATCAGGCCGACTCGCTCAAGGGTTATGACCTCGCGCCGGTCGATACGCCGACGCCGCAGAACGTCACCGAGATTCTGGCCCACATCGACGCCAGGTTGCTCGATGACAAGGCTATGGTCGCCTCGGTGCTGATCGTCGGCGACGACGACGTGATCCCATTCCACCGGCTGCCCAACCCGGTCGAGGACAGCGACGCCGAAATCCTCGCCGACGCGCTCTACAGCATCGCGCCCACCGACGACGACACCAAGGCGCTCGTCGGCGTCCGGGCGGTGGGGCGCTTCCCGCAGCGCAGCGCGGCGGAGATGACCGCCGCCATTGAGAGCGCCATCAGCGCGCACCGCCGCCCCGGCAGAAGCTGCTCGCGCGCTGGCGGGCGCTGGTCAGCCGCATCCTGGGCCGCGCGCCCGCCGCGACGCCGAGCCTCGGCTACACCGCGAGCGTGTGGCGCAAGGCCGCTGAGGACGTTTACGCCGTGATCGGCGCGAAGTCGGCGCTGCACGCCTCGCCGCCGATTACGGCCTCGCACTGGCGACCGGACGGGATTGGCCCCGCCAGCTACGGCTATTTCAACCTGCACGGCCTCGATAACGCGCCGTACTGGTACGGGCAGCGCGACCCCGGCGAGTCGATCTACCCGGACTTCCCGGTCGCCCTGCGCCCCGAAGACGTGGTCAACAGCGGGCGCGCGCCGCGCGTGGTGTTCTCCGCCGCGTGCTACGGCGCGAGCGTGGCGGGCAAGTCGGCCCGCGAGTCGCTGGCGCTGCGCTTCCTGGAGTGCGGCACCCTCGGCTTCGTCGGCGCGACTGCCATCGCCTACGGCGGCGTGAGCCGCCCGCTCGTGGGCGCGGACCTGCTCGCGCGGCACTTCTGGGAGCGCCTGTCCGCCGGCTACGCCCAGGGGTACGCGCTCCGTGAGGCCAAGCGGCGGTTCGTCCAGGAGATGCAGTACCGCCAGGGCTACCTGGACACTGAAGACTACAAAACCCTGATCAGTTTCGTGCTCTACGGCGACCCGACGGTCTACCCGGAGCCGGCGCGGCGCAAGCCGATGCCCAAAGGGGGCGCGGCTGGCGCGGCGACCGCGCCGCCCGACGTCACACTGGCGGGCCGGCCCGAACCCGCGCCGCCGGACACGCTCTCCAACGAGGTCGTGCAGCAGGTCAAAGGGCTGATCGCGCCCTTCCTGCCCGGCGTGCACGAGGCGGAGGTGACGCTCTCCGTGCCGAAGCTCGCCAAGCAGTGCCCGACGGACAAGCAGAGCAAGGCGCGGCCCGCGCCAAGCGCCATCCTGACGCTGCGCAAAGAGCACCACCTGGACGGCGTCCCGTCCTGGCAGCAGATCGCGCGCGTGGCGGTGACCGATTCCGGCCAGGTCGTCAAGATGACGGTGAGCAAATGAGCCGTGTTGTCCAGGGCGCGCTGCTGCCTCACCAGGCGCGGAGGCCGTGCGCACCCTGGTCTGTATCTTGCAACGAGATGCTACTGTAAGCGGAAGGCAACAACCGGGCTGCGAGGACCGGCGAAACCGAGAAGCGAGGACCAGGCATGGGCAAGCGCATTGGCTTTCACTACTACGACGACCAGGATCACTTCACCGCCGCCGACCTCGACACCTGGCTACCCCGGCTGGAGGCGATGGGCGCGTCGTGGCTGAGAGCTGCGCAGCTCGCTGGAGCGCATGGCGCCGGAGTTCTTCATTGACGGATTGCTGGCTGCGGGGGTCGAGCCAGTGGTCCGCATCCCCGCCCATCCCATCCGGGCCCTCGATCTGGGCGGCCTGCGCCCGGTCTTCGAGGCCTATCAGAAGTGGGGTGTGCGCTACGTGGTCCTGTTTGAGCAGGCCAACAGCCGCGCGGCGTGGTCTTCCGCCGATTGGGCGCGCCCGTCCCTGGTAGACCGGTGCCTGGATTGCCTGCTGCCCGTCCTCAACGCGATGAGCGCTGCCGGCCTTACCCCGGTGCTCCCGCCGCTCGTGGCGGGGGGGAGACTACTGGGACACGGCCTTTCTCGACGGCCTGCTGGCGGGCCTCGTCCGACGCGGCTACGAGGACGCGCTGCGCGACATGGCGGTAGGGATTTACCACTTCACCGGCAACCGACCGCTCGACTGGGGCCAGGGCGGCCCGGAGGCGTGGCCGTCGGCCCAGCCCTATCTCGCGCCGCCCGGCGCGCAGGACCAGCGCGGCTTTCACCGTTACGAGTGGATCGACGCCATCGTGCGGCGGCACGTGGGCGCGAGCCTCGACCAGTTGGTGGTCGAGGGCGGCGCGGTGCTCGGCGCGCAGGACCTGCCCGAACACCCGCCGGTTGATCCGCTGACGCACGCCCAGCACAACCTGGAAATCGCGCGCCGCATGGACGCCGGTCAGATGCCGCCCTACGTGCTCAACACGGCGTTCTGGCTGCTGGCTGCCACGCCGGGCAGCCCTGCCGCCAACGAGGCATGGTGGCCGCCCGGCAGCGACACGCCGCTGCCGGCTGCGGCGCGGCTGGAGACGTGGGCCGCCGAGACGGGACCGCTGGCGGCGAGCGCGCCCATCACTGGCGGGGGCGTGGCCGACCGGCCTGCGGCGCAGGACGCCGGCGAACCGGCTGACGCGCCAATCGGCGCGCCAGGCGCGCCAACCGGCGCACCGACCGACGCCCCGGCTGAAGACCCGCCCACGCCGGACAAGCCACTGGAACACTACGTGCTCCTGCCCGCGCTGGAGAACGGGGCTGGCGGTTACTGGGAGGCGGTGCGCGGCTACGTGAGCGCGTTCCGCCCGGTGTGTGGCTTCTCGCCGCACGAAGCCGCCTGCGCCCGCCACGTGACCGTTATCGGCGGCCCGGCCAGCGACGAGGTCGGTGACCCGTCCACACTCGAAGCCGATCTCCGTGCCGCCGGCTGTCTTGTCCAGCGCATTGAAGGGGCCGACAGCGCCGCCGTCGCGCAGGCACTCCAGGCGCGCGTCGAAGCCGGCGAGCCTTATGGCCCACCCGCAACCTTTGCCCACCGGCCCAACAACAATGAGTGATTTAGGAGAGCGATGATGATTAACGGAGACGACCTGCCAAAGAAGACAGTGATCAAGGTGATCGGGTTGGGCGGCGGGGGCAGCAACGCCATCGACCGCATGATGCAGGTGGGCATCGCGGGCATCGACTTCATCACGGCGAACACCGACGCGCAGGCGCTCGCGCGCTCTGAAGCGCCGGTGAAGATCCAGCTTGGGCCGCAACTCACGCAGGGGCTGGGGGCCGGCGGCAAGCCAAAGGTCGGCGAGCGCGCCGCCGAGGAGAGTTACCGGGAGCTGGCGCGCGTCCTGACGGGCGCGGACATGGTGTTCCTCACCGCAGGGATGGGCGGCGGCACGGGCACCGGCGCGATCCCGGTGGCGGCGCGCGCGGCGCGCGAGGTCGGCGCGCTGACCCTGGCCGTGGTCACGCTCCCGTTCACGTTTGAGGGCACGACCCGCGCCCGCAACGCGCAGGAGGGCATCATCCGGCTGCGCGAGCACGTGCACACGCTCATCAGTGTGCCGAACGACCGGCTCCTCAAGATTGTGCCGCGCGACATGTCGCTCGATGTCGCGTTCCGCGTGGCCGACGACGTGCTGCGCCAGGGCGTGCAGGGCATCGCCGAGCTGGTCACCCGGCCCGGCCTCATCAACCTGGACTTTGCGCACATCCGCCGCCTGATCCAGATGAGCGGCGGCGCGGTGCTCTCGGTTGGCTATGGCGAGGGCGAGGACAAGGCGATGCGCGCAGTGCAGCGCGCGCTGGCGCACCCGCTTCTCGATGTGGGCGCGATTGCGCACGCGGGCGGGGTGTTAGTCCACTTCACCGGCGGGAACGACATGGGCCTGTTCGAAATCCAGAGTGCGGTTGAATTGGTTCGCTCCGAGGCGTCGCCGGATGCCGACATCCACGTGGGGCCACGGTCGATAAGGTGATGACCAACCGCGTGCAGGCGATCCTGGTCGCGACCGGCGTAGGCGCGCGCCCGATCAGCGACGTGTTGGGCAAAGAGGCCAACGAAGCGATCATGCGCCGCCAGCCGACGCGAGCGGAGGCCGTAGCCGAGCCGGCCCGCGAAGCCGAAAGCGCGCCCGCGCCGCCGGAACCTCCGGCGCAGGCGTATCACGAGGACCCGTTCGCCAACTGGCCGGTAGAGGGGCCGCAGCGGGCAACCGCGCGCCGCGACTCGCTTGAGGTGCCGGCGTTTCTGCGCCGCCGGGGTACGCCGTCGCCGTATCGACCGAGCCACCGGTCGAACATCGATGTCGGGTCGTAAATTCGTCGTGTTGGGGCGAGCGATGTCACACGGGGGAGCGCGAGAGGAAGATGGGAGATGATCTGCCGTTCAGCCCTACAGGGTCCGCGCCGGAGGGCGAGATGATGCCGTTCCCGATTGACGACGCCTTCATCGAGGCCGCCCATCAGCGCGTGGTCGAGCAGATGCCGGAGCTGGCCGCGCACCAGCCTGAGGTCCGGCCCTCGCCCCCCAACGTCCTGCTGATCTACACTGTGCCGACGCCGGTGCCGGGGGCGCTCACGATGATGCGCATCACGCGCGCGGTGGTCAACAAGAAAGGCAAGATCGTCAAGCTCAGCACGAGCAAGGGCGCGGGGCCGGCCTTGCGCGTCGAGCTTGGCGCAGGGAGTTGACGCCGGTCCCGCCCGAAGCCTGGGGACCGGAAAGACAACAGGGCGCACGCGCGCCCCTGTTGCGTTTGTGGCGGTGAGATCGCGGCGGCGCGCGGCTACGCGCCGAACTTGTTCATCCGGTTGGCGTGCGCCAGCGCCAGCGGCATGATGTCGGTGGCGGGGAAGTGGCCCAACCCGCCGCCCATGCACTCCCGCTCGCCGAACGCGGTTGCGCGGTCGGGCATGTGTGTTTCGGGCGCCCACAGCAGCAGCGGGACCGGGTGCCAGCTATGCGCCTTGTATTTGGCCGGCGTCGAGTGGTCGCCGGTGATGACGATGACATCGGGCCCCGTCTCGCCCAGGAGGACGGGCAGCGCCGCGTCTACCGACTCGATGACTTTCGCCTTCGCGGCGAAATCGCCGTCCTCGCCCCGGCTGTCGGTGTACTTGATGTGGCAGAACACGAAGTCATAGCCGGCCTCGAACTGCTGCATCACGCGCTTGAACTCGTCGGCGGGCGCGTCGTGCGGGTCGGTCTCGATCACGTCCATGCCCACGAGCTGGCTCACGCCCTTGTACATGGGGTACACGGCCACGCACGCCGCCTTGAGCCGGTACACGTCGGCGTATTTGGGCAGGCTGGGGTCCATCGAGAAGCCGCGCAGCGTCACCATGTTGGCGGGGTGCTCGTCCTTGAGGATCGCCGCCACGCGCGCAATCCACTCGTTGACCAGGTCGGCGGTCTTCTGCGCCGCCGGTGACCGTGGCACGGCGGGCAGCGGGGCTTTGCCCGTGACCTGCGGGTCGGTGTCGTCGATGTCGCCGCTCAGGCCCTCGCCCCGGATCACCACGCCGAAGCGGTACTCCTTCACCGGCTCGACGGTGATCTCGTAGGGCGGAATCTCGATGGCACGCAGCTTCGCCACCAGCTCGGCGCACTTCTCCGTCGGGATGCGGCCGGCGCGCCGGTCGGTGATGACGCCGTTTGCATCGACGGTGCAGAAGTTGCCCCGAATCGCCACGTCTTTGGGGCCGATGTCCATGCCGATGCCGATACATTCCAGCATCCCGCGCCCGATCTCGTACTTCAGCGGGTCGTAGCCAAAGAGCGCCAGGTGCGCCGGCCCGCTGCCGGGCGCGACGCCGCGCGCGATCGGGATGCTCAGCCCACATGTGCCTTCGGCGGCGAGGCGGTCCATGTGGGGCGTGTGCGCCGCCTCCAGCTCGGTCGGGCCGCCGGGTTCGACCGGGAGGCCGCCGAGGCCGTCCATGATGAGCAGCAGGATTTTTGCCGCCTGACGCGCGTGTAAGGCGTCGTGTGAGTTCAAAGTCTGCCATTGTGGTTCTTCTCCTGATGGTAAAGCGCGCTTAAGTCAAAGGGATGGGGTATCCCTGGGCGTGCGGGTGTTGCGCTCTATGTTGTAACACGAAGCGCGCGAATCGCCTACCTGCGGCGTGCGAGTCTGACATGGCTATGCATTGCATGACAGAGTCCGGGGAGGCAGCGCAGATTCGAAACACGAAGCCACGAAAGGCGCGAAAACGCGAAAGAAAGCACCCAATCCTTTCGAGGCTTCGCATGTTTCGTGCTTTCGTGTTACGCATCTGGGTGCGTGCATCTCCGTTCCCGAACTTTGTCATGCTATCATGGCTATGTTTTCACTTGACTTTGTTAACATACTATTGGAATATAGCGTTGCAGGTCGATTCCTGAGTGGGCAACTTGTGGGGGACGCCATGCCAGACGACTCTAGAGGCGGGTACGAGTTTGGGCCGGTGCTGGGCAAGACCTTTCTTGCGCTCTTGCGGCAGCAGCACGACGATGGCTCGGTGCCCGCGACGGCGGGGATCGAACCCGCCGACCATTACAAGGCGCGACTCACGCACCACCTCGTCACCGCCCTGGTCGCCTGCGACTGCCTCGGCGGCGCGAGCCTGGAACGCGCGCTCCGGTGGTTCACCAACCTCCCGTCCCGCCAATCCTTCGGCGTGCAGGAGATGAACCAGCTTGAGGCGCTCCTGCGCGTGAACTTCGCGAAACACCGGCTTTCCATTGCGCCGCCCTTCGAGCTGATGCGCAGCCTGATCGAGGCGCTTATCGCCTGCCGGGACGATGGCAGCTACATCATTGGCGGCATCAGCCGGGGCGCGGGACCGTTCGCCAGCCTGTGGGCCATCAAGGTGCTGGACGCCGCCGCCGACCAGAACCTGCTGCCCGATGCAGGCGTGTACGAGACGTTGAAGACCGACATCGGCGGGCTGTCGTACCACGTCCGCCTGGCGACGCAAGCGCCCGGCCGGCCGTTCATCATGCACAAGGACATTGCCCTCGCGCTGAAGCTCAAGTACAGGCTCCACGGCGGCCTGGACGCGGAGGACGAGGCCATCCTGCACAAGCTCTTCGACGCCAGAGATTCGGGCGGCGGCCTGTGGGACGTCGAACAGACCGACATGCGCAGCCTCGTGCCTCGCTTCCTGGAGCAGGGCCTTGCGCCGGCCCTCATCGGCGACAACGAGCGCAGTTGGCGCACCGCCCTCGTCGGCACCTGTTACGTCATCGAGAACCTGATGCCGCTGCGCGAGGCGTATCCCAACGTCGTGAAGCCCATTCGGGAGACGACATGCCAACTGCTCGACGTGCTGAGCCGCGATTCGTTTGAGGACCTGCGGACATACTTCCCCAGCGACCACGGCTACATACAGATTGCGTGCCGGCTGCTGGTCGCGGCGCAGGCGGTCCTGGGGTCGCTCAGCCCGCTGCTCGTGCCCTACCTGGCGGACGAGTCGAGCGCGCACCACCAGGAGGAGGCCGCCCGCCCGCTGTACGCCCTCGACGAGGAGGGCATCATCGAGACGATGCGGAAGTGGTTCAAGGTCACTTACGAGGGGGACTTCCAGCGCCTGACGCGCGGCTTTTCGGGCGCGCACGTGGTGCGCGTGCGGCCCCGGCTGGCGATCCCGTCTGCAAACGTCAAGGGCGGGCGCGAACACCTCCGGCTGCCGGGGCTGGACAGCCTGGTGGTCAAGTACGGCTCGCCGGCGGACATCGAAGCCGAGGTGCAGAACTGTGGCCGGCTCCCGGAGCGCCTGCGCGAGCGCTTCGCCACGATGCCTGAGATCATCCACAGCAGCGGCGATAAGGTCTTTACCGTGATCCAGGACCTGGTCGGGTTCGAGGCGCTGGAGGAGTTCCTGCCCAAGGCGCGCAATCGCGGCGTCGAGGAGCAGTTGGCGCATGAGCTGGTCGTCTTTCTGCGCGATTTTCACACGCTCGGAATGCAGTTGCAGCCGGAGCGCCCGGCCAGGGTGGGGCTGGCGCGGCGGCTCTACCTGGAGCCGGCCTGGCGCTACCTGGGCAGCGTGTTCCCCCTGCTGCACGAGCCGAAGATATTTCAGTTTCTCCAGGACAAGGGTTCCAGTGTGGTCAGCCAGGCGCAGCCGATGGAAATCGACTTCCGTATGTTGCTCGCGTCGCTGCATGGGCACGAGGGCACGCTCAACGAGTTCAGCCCGACCTACATGCACGGCGACCTGCACGCGCGCAACATCATGCTGCGGACCACCGGCGACGCCAACGCGCCGTTTCGCTTCCGGTTCATCGACCTGGAGAACGTCACCGCCGATGGCGACTACGCCTATGACATCGGCGAGCTGTGCGCGAGCCTGAGCCTGTACGTCCGCGAGTCTGGCGAGGCGCGGCTCGAAGCGCTGGCCGACAACATCAGCCAGCACCTCCAGGCCGCTTACCAGGACCTCGCCACGGCCAATGACGACCAGTTGTTCGCGGTCCGGCTGGAGTTGGCGCGGTGCCGCGCCTCGCTGCGCATCGCGCACGGGAAGTCCAAAGAGGCGCGGCTTTACCTGGACAACGGCACGCTCAACCGCGCGACCGACATCGTGCGCGACGCTTTCAAGCTGGTTGACGACGCCCTGACGAGCCTGCGGCAGGCGGTCGAGTGGCTGGGCGTTGACACGCCCGACCTCGGCAAGATCGCGGCGGATTGAGCGCGCCGATGACGCGCCCGGCTCAGTCCAACGGGATCAACTGTACCTGTGGCAGCAGCCGCTCCACGTCCTCGCGCCGGCAGTCGGCGGTGCCGGGCGTGAGGCAGACCGCCGCCGCCGCCGCAAACGCCAGCCGAAGCCCCTCCTCAAACGGCTTTCCCTGCGCGAGCGCCGCCGCCATACCCGCCAGCACCGCGTCGCCCGCGCCGGCGGGGTTCACCACCTCGACCGGGACCGGCGGGATGTGGTACGCGCGCCCCTCGGTGACGGCGAGCGCCCCTCCGTGCCCAGGGTGGCGAGCACAATCTTCACGCCGCGCGCCAGGATGTCGCGGGCGGCGGCGCGCACGTCGGCCTGCGTGCGAAGCGCGCGCCCGACCAGCGCCTCCAGTTCCTCGCGATTGGGCTTGACCATCGTCGGCGCGGCTTCGAGGCCGATGGGAAGCGCCGGGCCGCTGGCGTCGTAGACAACGGGCACGCCGCGCGCGTGCGCCTGCCGGATCAGTTCCGGGTTGAGCGCCAGGTCCACGCCGTCCGGCAGCTTCCCGGCCAGGATCACGCACGTCGCCTGTTCGAGCGCCTGTGTGTAGCGCGCGCGCAGGTCGTCCACGTGTTCGGGCAACACCTCCAGTCCCTCGGCGGTGATGGTGGTGTGCGTGCCGTCCTCCTGGTCGACGATCACGATGTTGGTCCGTGACGTGCCGCCGGTCCAGGTGAAGTCGGTGCGCACGCCGCGCGCTTCGAGCATGGCCCGCATACGCTGCCCGGTCTCGCCGGCGGCGAAGCCGAGCAGGGTGGGCCGGTAGCCAAGCGCGCCCAGGACCCACGCGGCGTCGGAGGCCTTGCCGGCCATGCCCCACGCCGAAGCCGTCGCGCGGAGCGTCCGGTTCCACGCGACGCGCGGCACAAACAGCACCCGGTCAATGCCGGTGTTCGGGTTGACGGCCAGGATCATGACACGAGCCTTTCAAGGTCGATGCGGCAGGCGCGGGTGAGGAATGGACAGTGCATTGTTGTCTGACCCCGCGACTGGTGGATGCTGAGTGATTGCACGGGCAATGCGCTGACCGCCCTGCAGGAGCATGGCGTGCTGTATTCCTACCAACCGCCATATCTGGCGGTAGGGGCGACCCGCCGGGTCGCCCCTACGACCCCTACATCTCAAGGTTTTGTGATCGGCGCATAGTAGGGGCAAGGCATGCCTTGCCCCTACACCTCACTGCTCAGAAGCCTCTGTTCCAGCCGGCCTACGCAATCAACCTGCCGAGAATCACGCACATCGCGTTGACGTCGGCGCGCTCCACCACGTCGAAGGCGTCCGCGAGGTCGCGGCCCATCGCGATCATGCCGTGCGTGGGTAGCACCAGCGCCAGGCCGTTCTTCTTGAAGCGCTCTTTCTGCGCCAGCATGGCGGCCACGATGTTGTCGGCAAGCGTCTGCGAGTGCGAAGGCGCGTAGGGGATCGCCTCCACCACGCCGAACTTCTGCGTGTACTCCAGCACCGGCGGGATCGACGCGCTCGCCGACGCGAACACCGTCACCCAGCGCGGGTGCGCGTGGATCACGCCGCCGGCCTCCGGGAAGGCGCGGTAAAGGCCCAGGTGCGCCTTGCCCTCGCGTGAGAACCCCGGCGTGCTTTCGGCGTCGGGGTCGTTTAGATCGACCGCGATGACCTGCGCCGGCGTCAGATGCCACTGGTACTTGCTGCCGGCGTAGCGCGGCGAGAGGAACACCCGGTCGCCGACGCGGACACTCAGGTTGCCGCCGGCGGTGTTCGTCAGTTGGCGCGCGAAGAGCAGGCCGCCAAGCTCGGCGATGGCGGCGCGCGCCTCCTGCTCGGTGAGCGTGTCGGTCTTGCGTGTAATGGTGATGTCTGCCATCTTGGTTTTGTCCGATCCGTTTCGGGTCACTCAAACTTGTCGATGTAGTATACCAGGCGTCCGTCCACTTCTCGATAGCTGCCCACCATCTCGGACTCCGCCGGGTGATCGACGTTCTGGCCGCGCGCCATGCCGAGGTACACAACGAAAAGCTGGATCGCCGGCGCGTAGGCCACGGGCGCGAGGAACTCGTCCACGTCGAACGGCAGACCGACGAACGTATCCGCGACGCCGCGCAGGTCCCAGTCGCCCTCGCGCCCCAGCGCGATGAGCGTCGCCGGCAGCCGGCCGAGCGTCCGCGCGATGCTCGCCACGCTCTGGTGGCCCCGTCCCGGCGGCCCGATGAGGAACGCGACCGGCATCGCGCCGCGTACCGCGTTCATGTACCCGTGCCGCATCTCGTTGGCGGGGATGCCATCGGCGTGCACGCCCGCGCACTCGCGCGCCTTAAGCATCCCTTCCAGCGCGAGCGCGTAGTTCGGCCCGTTGCCGATGAAGAACATGCCGGTGGCTTCGGCGCACTGCGCCGCGAGCGCGCGGACCGGCGCATCGGCGGCGGCGAGCGCCTGCGACGCCAGGCCGGGCAGCGCGAGCAGGCCGGCCTCCATGGCGTCCAGCCTGTCAGTAGAGACGCCACCGGCGGCGCGCGCCACGGCCAGGCCAACCAGCATCGACAGGACCGCCTCGATCTGGAAGCTCTTGGTCGCCGGCGCAACCTCCGCGCCGTAGTCGAACGGGAGGCGCGACGGTCGCCTCGGTTGCCAGCGTGCTCGTCGCGTCGCCGGCGATGCCGACCAGCGTCGCGCCCGCCTGCTTGATCGCGTCGATGGCGTCGATCACATCGCCGGTCTCCCCGGAGCGCGAGCCGATGAGCACCCAGTCGCCCGCGTCCACGGGCGCGTAGGCGGCGAACTCGCTGGCGTGCATCACCGTGACCGGGCGGCGCGCGAATTCCTGGACGATGGACGCGCCGCACATCGTGGCGAAGAGCGAGCTGGCGCACCCGGTCACCCAGATGTGGCGCGGCGGCTGCGCGCGCAGGCGCGCGATCAGGTCAGGGAGGCGCGGCAGGGCGGCGGCGAGCGCGGCTTCGATGAAGGGCGGCTGCTCGCGGACGTGGCCCAGGGTCAGGGGTTCGGCTTGCATCGTGATCGTGTGCTCCTTTGTGACATCCCTTGCTGATGCGCGTCAGCCTTCCACCGCGCGGCGGACGAACCCGCCCGCCGCCTCCAGGCGCGCACGCGCGGCGTCTGCGTCGAGGCCGGCAAGGCCCATGACCACGGCGGTCTTGACGTGCCAGTCGGCGGCCTCCAGCCAGGCGCGGGCGGTCGCTTCGTCCGCGCCGGTCGCCTCGCGCACGATGCGCACCGCGCGCCCGTGCAGCTTGACGTTCGTCGCGCGCACCCCCACCATCAGGTTGCCGTAGACGTGGCCGAGGCGCACCATCACGGCGGTGCTGAGCATGTTGAGCGCCACCTTCTGCGCCGTGCCCGCGCTCAGCCGCGTCGAGCCGGTCAGCGCCTCCGGCCCGACCACAATCGGGATGGGCCACGCCGCCGCCTCGGTGAGCGGCGAGGGGTGGTTGTTCGCCAGCCCGACGGTGAACGCGCCTCGCGCGCGCGCCGCCTCGACGGCGGCGACGGTGTAGGGGGTGCTGCCGCTCGCCGCGATGCCCACAACCGAGTCGACCTCGGTCACGCCCGCGCCGGCGATGGCCTGCCGCCCGGCCTCGGTGTCGTCCTCCGCGCCCTCCACCGCGCCGACCATCGCGGCGTTGCCGCCGGCCACGAGCGCCGTCACCAGCGCCGGCGCGACGCCGAACGTGGGCGGGCACTCGATGGCGTCGAGCATGGCGGCGCGCCCCGCCGACCCCGCGCCAACGTAGATCAGACGCCCGCCGCGCCCCATGCGTTCGGCGACGCGGTCCGCCGCCCCGGCAATCAACGTCAGCGCCCCGCCGACCGTCTCCATCGCGCGCAAGTCCTGGCGGTGCATCGCCTGCACGATTTCCAGGCTCGTCATCCGGTCAAGGTCCATCGTGTCGGCGTTGCGCGCCTCGGTTACGCGGTTCATCGGTCCTCGTTTCGTGTGCGTGGCGTCTAGAGTTTCTTCAGTTTGGCGAAGCTCGCCATCAGCTTCTTGATGCCGATGTCGGCAAACGCGACCGTCACCATCTCGTCGCCGCCGCTGCTCGGCGCGCTCTCGACCACGACGCCGACGCCGAAGCTCGGATGGTTAACGCGCTCGCCGGTTCTGAACTGGGTCTCTTGTGACGAGGCCGGCGCGGGCGCTGGCTCCCAGGCGACCTCGGCCTGGTAGCTGGCGCGCTCCTTCGCCTTGGTGAGATGCAGGCGCGCGTTGCCCTCGACCAGCTCAACCGGGATGTCCTTCAGGAAGCGCGACGGCTCGTTGACCTCCGTGTCGCCCCACCGCATCCGCCGGAAGGCGTAGCTCAGGTACAGGAGGTCTTGCGCGCGCGTCACGCCCACGTACATCAGGCGGCGCTCCTCGGCCATCGCCTCCGGGCTGTCCATCGAGAGGGTGTGCGGCAGCATCCCCTCCTCAAGGCCCACGATGAAGACCACCGGGAACTCCAGCCCCTTGGCGGCGTGCAGCGTCATCAGGCTCGGCGCGTCGGCTTCGTCGTCGCGCGTGTCCACGTCTGACACCAGCGCGACCTCCTCCAGGAAGTCGCCCAGCGACGCGCCCTCGTACCCGGCGGCGATGTTGCGCAGCTCCTGCACGTTCTCCCAGCGCTCCTGGCCCTCGACCGTGCCGTCGTAGACGTATGCGCGGTATTCAACCTGCTCGATGATCTGGTCGAGCCAGTCAAGCGGCGTGCGGTCCTTCTCGGCGCGCTGCGCCTGCCAGCGCGCGAGCAGCTCGGCGAAGGCGCGCACGTTCCGGGCCGCGCCGGCGGTGAGCGGCGGCGGCGCGACGCCGGCCCCGCCGTCCGCCTTTGCGCCCGGCTCCGGGCCGTCCAGGTGCGCCATGATCGCGCGGTACAGGCTCGTGTCGTGGATGTCGGCCCAGACCTTGAGGATGCCGACGGTCTTGGTCCCGATGCGGCGCGGCGGCGTGTTGATGATGCGCGCCATGCTGACCGCGTCTTCGGGGTTGTACACAATGCGCAGGTACGCGATCAGGTCCTCGATCTCGCGCCGGCTGTAGAACCGCGTGGCGTTGATGAGCCGGTAGGGCAGCCCCGCGAGCATGAAGGCGTCTTCGAGGGCGCGGCTCTGCGCGTTGGTGCGGTACATCACCGCGATGTCGCGCAGCGCGTACTTCTTGCCCAGGCCCTGCGTGAGTTGTTTGATCGTTTCGGTGATGAAGGCGGCCTCGTCGTTTTCGTTGTAGGCGTCATGCACGGTGATGCGTGGGCCGCGCTCGCGCTCGGTGAAGAGGTGCTTGGGCGTGCGGTCGCGGTTGTGCTGGATCACGGCGTTGGCGACGTCGAGGATGTGCTGCGTCGAGCGGTAGTTCTGCTCCAGCAGAATCTTGACCCGCTCCGGATAATCCTCTTCGAAACGGCGCACGTTGCGGTAATCCGCGCCCCGAAACAGGTAGATGCTCTGGTCCTCGTCGCCGACGACGAACAGGTTGCGGCTCCCTTCGCCGTGGGTGAGGAGCTTGAGCAGCGCGTACTGCACGGTGTTCGTGTCCTGGAACTCATCGACAAGCACCCACTGGTAGCGGCGGCGGTAGCGCGCCAGCACGTCGGGATGCTCGCGGAACAGCGTGACCGTGTGCGACAGCAGGTCGTCGAAGTCCATCGCGTTGTTCTCGACGAGCAACTCCTGGTAGCGCGCGTAGATGCGCCCCACAACCTCGTCGAAGTAGCTGCCGGACTGGAACTCCGATGGCGCGATCAGCTCGTTCTTCGCCGCCGAGATTTTGCTGTGCACGGCGCTGGGCCGGTAGCGTTTGGGGTCGAGGCCCAGTTCTTCGATGGCGGCCTGGATGGCGGCGCGCTGGTCCGACGTGTCGAAGATGACGTACTCGCGCGTGAACGGCGTGAAGTCCGCCTCGACGCGCAGGATGCGGGCGCAGGTGGCATGGAAGGTGCCGATCTGCACGCCCCTGGGCGTGTCGCCCAGCAGGCGCGCGATGCGGTCGCTCATCTCGTGCGCGGCCTTGTTGGTGAATGTCACGGCGAGGAGGTTGAACGGACTCACGTCGCAGTCGCGGATCAGGTAGGCCACGCGGTGGGTGAGCACGCGCGTCTTGCCGCTGCCCGGCCCGGCCAGCACCAGCACGGGACCGGGGCCGGCGGTGACGGCCTCGCGTTGCGGCGGGTTCAGGCCCGCCAGGAGGGGAGATTCGGTCACAGAGCGCCTCGATTCAGCCCGGTTGCGGTTGCATGTCAAGTGTAACGGAGCGGGGGCAGGGTCAATGGATTGGCGCCGTTCGTTGCTTCAGCCGGCTAGGACCTGGCGCGACGCCACGCGACGACGCCCTCCGGGGACGGCTCGCCCCGCGCCCACACGCCCCCGCGACATCTGCAGGCCGGACCGCTCCGGCATGCCGAGTTCCACGAACGGGCGCGCCTCGACAAAGCCGAGCCGGGCCGCCGTCGCCGCTGAGGCGACGTTCACCCGGTCGCAGTCCCAGACCGGCAGGTGGCCGTTCTCAAGGCAGTGCGCGATGAAGCGCGCGCTCACGCGCGTCGCGAACCCGCGCCGGCGAAACCGCGCCGCCGTGAAGACGTTGACCATCGCGTGCGTCGCGCTCACGGCGATGGCGTAGACCGCACTCGCAATCGCCCTGCCGACGAGCAGGCAGAAGCCGAAGCCGTGCCGGGCGTAGCGGTCGTAGTCCACCCAGTCGATCTCAATGAAGGGGACGGGGTGCAGGTCGCGGTCCACCCTGGCCGCCAGCGCGCGGTCAAGCGGCACGATCCGGGCGTCAGTGGGCGCCCGGCGCGCCAGTCTGGCGCGGGCGTCCCGGCGCGCCATTGGAAGTTCCGGCGCGGGATAACCTCCAGCGGGAGGTCCTCGCGCAGCGCGCGCTCCCACGCCGGGGTGAGCGGCGCGTAGCCGTAGAAATCCTGGAACACGCCCGCCTCTTCCGGCGCGTCGCGGACAAACGCGCGCAGCCCGACCTCTGCCGCGCCCGCCGGGTAGTACTCGTAGGTGCGGCACATCAGCGCGGCGTTTGGCGCTGTGGCGTCATCGACGAAGACCCGCGCCTCCTGCCGGCCTTCGAACACCGCGTCATAGCACGGCTGGTCGAACCACGTCGCCGCGTACAGCGGCGCAACGCGCCCGAACAGCGGGCGTGGCAGTTCATATACGACCGGGCGCGCCTCCAATATGCACCTCCCACGGGGGGGTTGCGCACGAGTATAACACCGACCGGACTTGGATTGGCGCTGCGTTTGCCTCTATACTGGTTGTTGCCGGACGCGCGCCGGCGCGCCCGCTGGCAGAGATGGAGAGAGTGGCGTCAATGCGAAAATCGACCCGCGCCACGCCCGATGCCTGGTCGGCCTCGCTGCGCAGCATCAACGATTTGCCGTACCCGCAGAAAGAAGCCATCTACCGTACGCTGCTGCCGGACTGGATTTTCGCGGGCTACGGCATCGACCGCGAGACCCTGGCGGTGGGCGGCGAGCGTGTGGTCTACTTCCGGTGCCCAGCCGGGAGCCGCAGCCTGAGATCGACGTGCGCCACCAGCCCGGCGCGGAGGACCCGCTCTGCTACATGCACCTGACCGACACCTTCAACAACCAGGTGCTCGTGCTGCTGGTGGTCATCAACGACCCCACAAGCCCCCGGTTCGACATCGACGTGGACGCGCAGGGGGCGGTCAACCCAACTGGGCACCGCCGGGCGCAACGTCGCCGAGGAGTTGCGCGCGATGGCGTTCGGCCTCGCGCCGGGGCAGGTGCGCCGGGGCCTGCGCGCCATCAAGCAGACGCTGCCGCACTTTGAGGCGTTTGTCCAGCGGATGGCGCACGACCTCTACCTGACCGAGCCGCTGGCGTACCATAACGCGGTGCTCCTGGAGCGCCACGGTTTCAACTACCTGCGTGGCCGTGCGGAGATGGTGTGGATTGACCGCGCGTTCCGCCCTGGCGGCGAACTGCACGCCCAACTCGACGGTTCGACGCCTTTTCGCCCCCGTGACGCCTGGCGGACCCTGCGCGGGCGCTCGTGGGCGATCCAGGACGGCATCCTGGGGCGCGACTTCGAGGCGATCAACGTCGAGATGTACAAGCGCGTGGGCCACCACGCCGGCGTGAGCACCTTCCCGAATCCCTGTGGTAGGCGCGCCGCGCAGCCCCGGCGGCTGACGTGTGCTGACCTTACATGAAAAGGCGGGGCATCGGAGGAGATGCCCCGCCCGTCGCTTGCTATGCGATTGTCGGTCTGGCTGCGGCGCGGTTAGCCCGCCATTTCGACCATTTCCTGCAACTGGCGCGCCGTAACCAGCCCGTCCTCCGGCGTGTCGAAGTGGACGACGCCGTTTTCGTCGGCGAAGCTCCAGCCCAGGACGGTGTAGCCATATTCGGCGTTCCAGTAGCCCCACTCCGTCACGAGGCCATAGACGAAGGAGCGCAGCACGCCGCCCGTCAGGCGCGGGTCAGAGACGCCGGCGCTCTCCTCGTCGGTGGCCTCCATCGCGTGCTCCTTGTCGGCGTCCTTCCTCGCGTCTTCACTCACGCCCACCACCGTCACCGATTCGGGGACGACCGTGAGCACCACCTCACGGAACTGGCTGACGGTGATCGGGCCGTCTTCAGGAACGTCGAGGTGCAGGACTCCCGGCTCGGCCTCGGCGCTCCAGCCGAGGACGGTGTAACCGTACTCAGCGTTCCAGTAGCCCCACTCGGTGACGTTGCCGTAGGGGAACTGGTGCAGCACGCCGCCCATCAGGCGCGGGTCGCTGCCGCCGGCGATGTCGTGCGGTCCCTCACCGCTTTCGTCGTGCTCGGAGACCACAGGTACGCCGCTCGCGGCGCTTGCGTATTGCACCGGGGACGCGAACAGCATCGCGCCCATTGCCAGTACCAGGGCAGGCCCAAACGTGATTGCAAACCGAAACTCGCTACGCATGTCTTACATCCTCCTGACACTACCGTGTGTTACGACAAGGACTTTTGCGACGCCAGCGCCGCACGAACCTACCGACGCCGGCCAGCAGGTGGTTACCTAACCGATCAGCAGCCTCCATCACGAGCGTGGTCGGGCATCACGCGCTGGTCGAGTGCCGCGATGACGGCGACCACAAGCACCACAGGTGCCGGACGTTGTGGGTCACTGCATCCCCTGAAGTGATACGCGGCCCAGGGGGATTTGACCCACGCAACCTGTTTATGCGATTTTGCAGGAGGTTGTCAATAACGTTTTGGCCTTTCTCATAGAATTCTCATGTGATGTTTCGATTTTCGTACAATAATGGGGTTCTGATTGCGATAAGCGCACTCCTCTGCGGGAGGCATTCCCTGAACTCGAAGGGCATATATTGACGATCTTCAA
Organism: Anaerolineae bacterium; assembly: GCA_027494055.1. GTDB lineage: Bacteria > Chloroflexota > Anaerolineae > Aggregatilineales > JAFGMM01 > JAOSJO01. Next base: position 1,113,781 of record JAOSJO010000001.1, read on the forward strand.
TATATTGGTATACTTCAACCGCATAAAGGACATTGGAAAGCCGCTTAATGCGCACTCCAGCAACCGTAACTCAGGCGGAAGAAACCACCTGCACGCCGGCCGGCGATATCCCGGTGCGGTTGCGCCTTGGCGCGGACGAGGCGGGCCGGCTTGCCGAGGCGTGCAAGGCGTTGGGCCACCCGGTGCGGCTCCAGATCGTCGAACTGCTCAGCCGGTACGGCGGGCAGGTCTGCGTCTGTGAGATCGAGCGCCATTTCGCGCTTGCGCAGCCGACGATTTCGCATCACCTCCGCGTCCTGCGCGAGTCCGGGCTGGTCGCGGCGGAGCAGCGCGGGCTGTGGGTGTATTACGACATCCAGCCTGAGGCAATTGCCAGGCTGCGCGCGCTACTGGGGGAGTTCGAGACGGCAAGTGCCGGCGCGCCGCCGGTGGCGCTGTAGGTTGTCCCATAAGGGGCTGTGAGATACCCTGAGTGGGATGTGCGCAGATGGCGCGTTTTTTTCTGTCGCTTATATTGAAGTTCTTCGATCTAGCTGCGCTCGCCCCGCGCAGGAACAAGGAGAGAACAGGCCATGACCACGTCTTCGGCGCAACAGACCGGCGCTGTCTTTCAGCGGCTTTCACGCCTCGACCGCTTCTTGCCGGTGTGGATTTTCCTGGCGATGGCGGTGGGCGTGATCATGGGCGCGCTTTTCCCCGGAATCCAGAGCACATTTGACACGCTGCGCATCGACACGGTTTCCCTGCCCATTGCCATCGGCCTGCTGTGGATGATGTATCCCGTGCTCGCGAAAGTGAAATACGAGGAACTGGGCCGGCTGCGCGGGCGGTGGCGGCTTTTCGGCGTCTCCATCCTTCAGAACTGGGTCATTGGCCCTGCGCTGATGTTCGTCCTCGCGTGGGTGTTTCTGGCCGACATGCCGGAATACCGCACCGGCCTGATCATTGTCGGGCTGGCGCGCTGTATCGCCATGGTGCTGATCTGGAACATGCTGGCCGGCGGGGACAACGAAGACTGCGCTGTGCTCGTCGCGTTGAACTCAGTCTTTCAGATCGTCATGTATAGCCCGCTGGCCTTCTTCTATCTGGCGGTCGTGCCCGGCCTGTTTGGCGCGGACACGGCTGAGGTTGGCGTGAGCATGTGGGACATTGCCAAGAGCGTGTTCATCTTCCTGGGCATCCCGCTTGCAGCGGGCGTGGTGACGCGGTTCGTGCTGATCCGCCAGCGGGGGCGCGCGTGGTACGACGACACGTTCGCGCCGCGCCTGGGCCGGACGGCCATCATCGGCCTGCTGTTCACGGTTGTCGTGATGTTCAGTATGCAGGGCGAGAAGATTCTCGCGCAGCCCGGCGACGTGCTGCGGATCGCGATCCCGCTGCTGGTCTACTTCCTGCTGATGTTTACGCTCAGCTTCTTCCTGTCGCGCCGGCTGGGCTTTGCCTACAGCGAGACGGCCACGCTCTCGTTTACGGCGGCGAGCAACAACTTCGAACTTGCCATCGCGGTAGCAGTGGCGTCGTTTGGCATCGCGTCCGGGCAGGCGCTGGCGACCGTGGTCGGGCCGCTGATCGAGGTTCCGGTCCTCATTGGGTTGGTCTACGTGTCGCTCTGGCTGGGGCGCCGATTCTATCGGGGCGACGCGACGGTGCCGGCTGCCACGCCATCGTGAGTGCGGGTGCTATGGGCAAACAGCGGGTTCTTGTCCTGTGCACGGGCAACTCAGCGCGCTCGCAGATGGCCGAGGGTGGCTGCGCGCCAGGGCCGGCGACCGCTTCGAGGTGTGCAGCGCCGGCAGCCAGCCCGCCGGGCAGGTGCACCCCGGCGCGGTTCAGGCGATGGCCGAAATCAGCATCGACATCAGCGGGCACGCCTCGAAGTCGATGACGGCGTTCGTCGGAGAGTCTTTCGACTACGTGCTCACGGTCTGTGACCAGGCCGCCGAGGCGTGCCCGGTGTTCCCCGGCCCGGCGAAGCGCGTGCATCGTGGCTTCACCGACCCGGCCAAAGCGCCGCCGGACGCGCAGCCGGCGGTGTTCCGCCGCGTCCGCGACGAGATCGCGGCGTGGCTGGGGGAGTTGTTCGACCTTGCGTGATGTGGGGCGGAGGCGCTCACCACCACACGCGGAACGACGTTTCGGTGGTGGCGGTCAGGCCGTCGCGCTCGGCGGTGACGCGCAGCACGACCCTGGTTCCCGGCGCGGCGTCGATGGCCTCAAGCGTGAGCTGGTAGGTCCCCACGCGCGCCCGCAGCGGGCACGGCAAGCGCGAACAGCGTCTGCCCCTCCGCCACCCCCTCGACGCGGACGGACGCATCGGACACAGGTTCGCCCACCTGGTCGGCGACGCGCACGTAAACGGTCTGCGCCTCGTCGGGCGCGAGCACGGGCCGGGCGACGGACGCCTGTCCGTCCAGCGCCGTCACGCGGCGCACGCGCCCTGGTGGCAGCTGGCCAGGCTGTCGGAGCCGGGGGTCCAGGCCGGACTGCGCAAACACGAAGGAGCCGATCTGGGTGAGCCGCACCGGGCGCGCCGGCGTTTCGGGGTAGCGCCACTCGAAGCGCGCGCGCTCGAAGTACTGCACGACAATGTCATCCTCGATGAGCAGGTCGGTGATCGGCAGGCCGAAGATGGCGCGGTCGCCGTTGGCCTCGTAGAACGCGCGGAACTCCCAACCGATGGCGTGCCCCGTCTCCGGGAAATAACGCTCGGCGGCGGAGAAGGCCTCCGGCGGCTGCGGCGGGTCTGGCGCGCGCAGCTCAAGGCCGAGGTCGCCGAGGCGGACCGTCTCGGCTGCGGCGTCCCACTCAAAGCGGGCGCGCTGGAAGTACTGCACGATCTGGCCGGCGTCGTCCTCAAACGCCTCGGTGATCGGGTAGCCGAAGATGGCGATCCCGCCGTTGGCGTCGAAGAACTCCAGAAACGCACCGCTGACGTTGTGCCCCGACTCGTCGAAGTAGCGCACGGGTTCCTGGGCCGCTGCTATGGCGGCAGCAGCGAGCACGAGGGCGATTGCCACCCCCACGCCGACCTGCCTGAGCCTGCTCCCGTATGACACGTCGCGCCTCCTGAAGTGCATTATAGGCCACGTGCCGGCGCTCGCGCAAACGAGCTATGCTATAATTGGCGCGCACCAGATTCCCTTAATGGTCGTAATCGTATGGCTGAGAGGGCAGCACAATGAACCTGGACGACCTCCCACGTTTCAAGGCACTCGACCCGCAGGACATGATCGGGCACATCAACGCCATGCCCGACCACATCGAGCGGACGTGGTCGCGCGCGCAGGCGCTTCCGCTTCCCAACCGGTTTGCGCAGGCGGACAAGGTGGTCATCTGCGGCATGGGCGGCTCGGCCATCGGCGGGGAGCTGGTGGCCTTTGCGCTGGCGGACCAGAGCCGCGCGCCGATCATGGTCAACCGGGGCTACGACCTCCCGGCCTTTGCGACCGGCGAAGACACGCTCGTGGTTGCCTGTTCGCACAGCGGCGACACGGAGGAGACCCTCGCCGCGTTTGCGCAGGCCGGCGCTCGCGGCGCGCAGCGCATGGCGATCTGCACGGGCGGCGCGCTGCGCGCACAGGCCGATGAAGCGGGCGTTGTCACCTGGACCTACGATTACGCCTCACAGCCACGCGCCGCGCTGGGCTTCAGTCTGACGCTGCTACTCGCGCTGGCGCACCGTCTTGGCCTCGCGCGGGACCTCGACGCGGCGGTGGCCGAGGCCGTGGCCGTCATGCGCGGCCAGACGGCGCAGTACAGGCCAGAGACCCCGACCGGCGCGAACCCTGCCAAGCAACTGGCTGCTGCGCTGTTCGGGCGCATCCCCCGTCGTGTACGGCGCGGGGATACTGACGCCGGTGGCGCGCCGCTGGAAGACCCAGTTCAACGAGAACAGCAAGCTCTGGGCGCACTTCGAGGTGATGCCGGAGCTGGATCACAATGCGGTCGTGGGCATCAGCCAGCCGGCCGGCCTGCGGGAGAGGGTCGGCGTGGTGATGCTGCGCTCCCGCCTTCGATACGCCGCGCATCGCGCAGCGCTTTGAGGAGACGCGGAACCTGCTCCAGCAGCGGGACGTGGACGTCCCGGTTGAGACGTTCAGCGGGGAGGGCGAGAGCCGGCTGGCGCAGATGCTTTCGACGCTGCGCTGCGGCGACTATGTGAGCTACTACCTGGCAATGGCCGGCGGCGTCGATCCAACCCCGGTGGAGCCAATCGCCCTGCTCAAGCGGGAAGCTCGGCGCATTTGCCGGGTGAGGGTCAGGCGCGGGGCGCTTATCTGCGCTCCTTGAGCAGCGCCCGCATCAATTCGAGGAACTCCTGCCACTCCTCGTCGAAGAAGTGGAGGGTGGCCTGGCCCACTTCCAGGTGATAGGTCGCTTCGCCGTCCGGCTCCTCGGCGCGCCAGACGGAGAAATTCTCGGTCTCGCCCAACACTTCGGTTTCCATCTCGTTGTGTGACATTGCGTCATGCTCCTTCGATTTCGAGTGCAAACAGCCACGTCTCGTAGTCGCTGTCGCGGCGGTAGCCGGCCTGTTCCAGGGCAACCTTGCGCTCCGGGCGCGAAAGCGTCCTGAGCTGGACCTTATCCACGCCCGCCTGGCCGACCACGGCGCGGAACATCTGCGCCGCGATTGCCAGATTGCCGACCGTCACGTCGAAGTACGCCAGGCTCAGGCGCGACTGCCCGTCGTGCCTGTCCACGCTGGGCGTGTGCGCGATGACGACCCCGTCGAGCGCCGTGGCGCGCCGGTCGCCAAACCACCCATAGACCTGGCCGGCGTGCAGCAGGTCGAGCAGGCGGGCTTCGGTGGCGACCATCCACGTCCAGCTACGCGGGAGTTCGAACGAGCGCTGTGCGGCTTCGAAGTATTCGGACCCGTTCAGGAAGTCCCACACCTGCGCAGCCTCAGCCGGCGCGAGCGGACGGAACTCGTCCGCGCCGTGCGCCTGCGGGCCGGCTTCGTACCGCACGAAGGCGGCCCGCCGCTTGAAGCCGATCTCGTGCGCCATCGTGTGTACGGCGATGTTGGTCGAGCCGGTCGCGAAGCGCGCCACGCCGCCGCCGCGCGCCCGGCACACCTCGACCAGGTGCCGGTGGAGCATCATCCCGTAGCCGCGATTGCGCTGCGCCGGGTCGATGCGCAGCCCTTCCAGCCACCATTCCCCGGCGCCAAGCCGGGTCAGCTTCCCGATGCCGCCCACCGCGTCGCCGACGGTCAGAACTGCCAGCTCGCCCTCGGCGTCTGCCAACCACTGCGTCCACACGTCGGGCACGTAGTCGTGCCCCTCCCATATCTGCGCGCAGATCGCCTGCACCTGCGGGAAGTCCTCCGCGCGCGCCGGGCGTATCGTGACGGTCGGGCTGGCGCTCATCCCCACACCTCGTGATGCCTGCCTGCGTCGGCGCAGTCGCTTCGCGAAGCGGACGCTCCTTGTAACCGAGGAGCGCCCGCTTGTTTTTTCCTGTGATGCGCGTTGCCGCTAGCGCCGGTCGCGCCCACCCTCACGGCGACCCGCGCCCGCCGCTGGGCCGCCCGCCTCCCGGCCGGCCGCCGCCAGACTTGACGCCGCGGTCGCGCTCGCGCGCTTCCTCAACGGTCCAGCCTTCAAGCACGGCCTGGCGGCTCAGGCGGACCTTGCGACTCACCGGATCGACGTCCGTCACCATGACCATGATTTCGTCGCCGAGGCTGACTTCGTCCTCAACCTTGTTGACGCGGTAGTCGGCAAGCTGCGAGATGTGCACCATGCCGTCATGGCCGGGGAGGAACTCGACGAAAGCGCCGTATGGCTCGATGCGCACGACTTTGCCGGTGTAGACGCGGCCTACCTCCGGCTCCTCGGTCAGCCCCATGATGCGCTCGATGGCGGCTTCGGCGGCAGGGCCGTCAACCGCCGCGACGAACACGGTCCCGTCGTCCTGGATGTCGATCTTCGCGCCGGTCTCGTCCTGGATGCCGCGAATGGTCTTGCCGCCCGGCCCGATGATCATGCCGATCTTCTCCGGGTCGATGTGGATCACGGTCATGCGCGGCGCGAAGGGGCTGAGTTCCTCGCGCGGTTCGGGGATGCAGGCGCGTATCACGTCGATGATCTGGAGGCGCGCCTGCCGCGCCTGCTCAAGCGCCTGCCGCATCAGCGCGGTGGAGATGCCGCCCACCTTGAGGTCCATCTGGAGCGCGGTGATGCCCTCGGCCGTGCCGGCGACCTTGAAGTCCATGTCGCCGAGGTGGTCCTCCATGCCCTGAATGTCGGTCAGGACCGCGTACTTGTCGCCCTCTTTGATGAGGCCCATCGCGATCCCACCCACCGGGGCCTTGATGGGCACGCCGGTGTCCATCAGCGCGAGGGTGCTGCCGCACACGCTTGCCATCGATGTGGACCCATTCGACGAGAGCACCTCGCTCACGAGGCGAATCGTGTACGGGAACTCCTCTTCGTCGGGGATCATCGGCGCGAGCGCGGCTTCGGCAAGCGCCCCGTGTCCGATCTCGCGCCGCCTGGGGCCGCGCACCATCCAGGTTTCGCCCGTGCTGTACGGCGGGAAGTTGTAGTGGTGGAGGTAGCGCTTGGTGTCCTCCGGCGAGAGGCCGTCGAGCGACTGCGCCTCGCGCGGGGTGCCGAGCGTCGCGATGGTGAGCACCTGGGTCTCGCCGCGCTGGAACAGGCCACTGCCGTGCGCGCGCGGGGAGATGCCCACCTCTGCGGAGAGCGGGCGGATGGTGGTGTAGTCGCGCCCATCGGGGCGGATGCCCTCGTTGAGGATGCGGTCGCGCACGGCCTTCTTGAGCACGTCGAGGATCGTCTCGCGGATCTCCTTGGGACTCGCGGTCTCATCCTCGGCGTATTCGGCGAGGACGGCCTCGCGCAGCGCATCAACCGCCTCGTTCAGCTTGTGGCGGTCGGTGTTGTTGACCACGATCTCGCGGATCGGGTCGGTGACGCGCGCGCACTGGCGGCGCGCAGTTCCTCGTTGACCACCTCGGCCGGCGGGATGAACTTCTCTTTGCCCACCGCTTCGCGCATCTCCCATTGCAGGTCGATGAGCGGTTGGATCGCCTGGTGCGCGAGGTCCAGCGCCTCGACGAGCGTATCTCTCGCTGACCTCGTGCGCGCCGCACTCGACCATGATGATGGCGTCGCGGGTGCCGGCCACGCGCAGGTCGAGCAGGCTGTCTTCCATTTCGGGGATGGTCGGGTTGACGCGCAGCTTGCCCTCAATCAGGCCCACGCGCACCGCGCCCACCGGCCCGTTCCAGGGCACGTCGGAGATCATCAGGGCCGCGCTGGAACCGATGATGGCCTCGACATCGACCTCATGTTCCTGGTCGTGTGACAGGGCCGTGATGATGATCTGCACCTCGTGGCGCAGCGACTCGTCGAAGAGGGGCCGCAGCGGGCGGTCGGTGACGCGCGCGATGAGGATGGCCTTCTCGGAGGGCCGGCCCTCGCGCCGGAAAAAGCTGCCGGGGATGCGGCCGCAGCCCAGACTTCTGTTGTACAGGGCGATTCTGGCGGGTTGTCGTTTCCACCCCATTCAGTTCCCAGCGGGTGATGCCCATCCAGGCTCGGCCGAGCTCTACCACCGCCTCCACCAGCGCCGTGCCCCACCCCGCGACGCGTGGTCCCAATCACCGTGCACCATCATGCCCAGCCCGGCGGCGTGCGCGCCTGTCGTCATGCATACTGAGTGCAGCCCAAGCTGCCCGACCCTAACGCCGCCGACCGCCGCCACGACCCAGCCTGCAGATCGGGACGCGGATTCTCCAGTCCAGTCTACGGACTTTGTCGCGCGAGCCGTAGGAAGCTGAAGCGTGTGGAACGACCCAACATTGCCACTGTCGAGGGATGGCGGTAGCGTCCTCCCCCGATCCTCCGTCCTCGACGCCGCGCATGAGGATGTCAGCCGGGTGACTTTGCCGTAACATTCGCCCTCCTCCGTCAGGGAGGTCCCATCACGACCGGGCCGCAGCCAGGCGCGGCAGCAACAGCCGTCCACGTGCTCACCGGCGCGCACCGCATGGCGGCGCCTGATCGCTACGTGGGCGAAGCCGTGCCGGGCGAAACATCCGCGCGGGTGATTGACAGTGGCGAAATAACACCAACGCCAAGCGCAGTGAGCCAGTTGTCGGCCAGGAGGTGCTGGAGTCTTGTGTCACAGTTGCCAGATTTAACCTTAGCAAT
>JAOSJO010000002.1 GCA_027494055.1 Anaerolineae bacterium
CCGCCAACTACAGAAAATCATACACGGTCTTGTAGTGAAAATCAACCTTCATTGGGGGACAACACATAGGGTTGACATGCCGGCGCGCGCCGCCGGGCACAGACCTGTCCGGCCCAGCACCGAACCCCTGACCCCAAACGGGACACGCCAGGGCGCGTCCTCCACGCTAGCCTGGGCAACGACCTGGCAGCGCATTGTGGCTTCGTCGGGCGGCGCTTCACCCTGGTAGAGCGCCAGGCACTGCCCTGCGCCCAGGACCGCCCCGTCCCACTCGTCGAATACGACCTCCCACGCGACCGCGTCCAGCATCAGCGCCGGGTCGCCCGCTGTTGTGAGCATCAGGCCCTCAAGCGGAGGCTCGGTGTTGGCGGCGTCATTGAAGATCGTCAGCTTGTCGCGCGTGTAGAACAGAATCAGGTTGCCGACCAGGACCGTCGGCGGGTCGAGCGGAAGCGATACGGCGCACTCGCCGTCGCCGATCGCACACACCGCCATCCGCTTCGAACCCTGAAACACCCGGAAGGCCGCATCGACTTCACCGGGGGCGGCGCGCCAGAAGAGGTGATCGCTGTCGCGCGTCGCGCGCCACGAGAGCAAATGGTCACACCTTGCAGGGCGCAGGGGTCGGCGCTCCAACCCGTAGACCAGTTGGACGCACTCGTGCGGCGCGAGCGACGTGGTATCCCGAAACCAGCTCAGCGCCTCGAAACGGGCAATCGTGTGGTCAGCGTCTTCGCGGACGAAGGCCAGCCCCAACAAGGAAACGGTCTCCTCGCTCGTGTTGATGATGCTAAAGCGCGTTTGGCTGTAGACCAGAAGCACGTCCGCTGATTGCGCACCCACGACACGCTGGCCGGCGACGCCAAAAACCACCAGGGCCACGGCGCCAAAGACCAGAGCAACGCGCCCGTGTCTCGTTAGGCAACCCAACTTGCTCCTGCTTTCTCGTGGTGCGCGCGTCAGATCAGGTAAGATGAACCACGTCGAGGCAGCATCTGCCGGGCGTCACGGCTCGATATCGGCCTGCTCGCTCCCCTCACCCGTGTCTTCCCGGCTTTCGATGTAAACCGTTGTTGACACGCCTGTTGTATTGCCGGCGCGGTCCTGGACCTGCACGCTGACAGCGTACGCGCCTGGCTCATCCCAGGTGTGCGCGATCTGTGTCAGGCCATCCCCCGACCCGCCCGTACTCCACGTTACTATCCCAATCCCTGACGTGCCATCGCTGGCCTGGACGGACAGCGTAACCGGCTCGCCGGCAAAGCCCTGGAACGAGTCAGCGATGGACGCCGTCGGCGCGGTCAGGTCCACAAGCGTGGCAACCATCTGCGGCGACTCCACGTTGCCGGCGTTGTCGATGGCGTGGTACCACAGGTGCCACACACCTTCGCCGAGCGTGATCGGCCCGCCATACGCCAGCCAGTCGCCGCCATCGCCAAACCGGTACTCGATGCGCGCGACTCCAGAGCCGTCCTCGTCGGTGGCGGTGAGCGTCCAGGTGGGCGGCGCAACGTCCCAACCCCACTTGCCGGTGGTCCAGGCCGGATCGCGCGAAGCCGAGGTCACTGGCGGGATGGTGTCGGCTGGCACCGGCGTCGCCGTTGCGGTCGATGTCGCGGTCGACGTCGCGGTTGACGTTGTAGTCGCGGTGCCCGGGACCGTCGGCGTGACACCGGCCCCTGGCCCCTCCCGACCCCGACGAACCCGACGCCTGCGAACCGCCCGCGCCGAATGCCACGCCCGACAGCGAGAACGGCTCGCCCGCGCCCCCAAGCAAGATCATGTAGCGCGGGTCCAGCTCGACCGACGCCGCGACGATCTCAGTCGGGATGCCAGCGCCGTCGTAGTACCCGTCGGCCAGCACCCAGTCGCCGACCGAAAACGCCGAGAGAAGGTCGCCATCGACCGGGACGGTGTACCCGTAGACGGCGATAGTATTGTCCTCCGTGTTGATGGCCTCAATCGGGCCTTCCAGGTGGAGGGATAAAGGCCATCCGGGATGGCGCCCGGTTGGAAGCGCTCCAGGGCGCTGATCGGCGAGGTGTACCGCGTGTCAAACAGCGCCGGCTGCACCGCCGAAGGCATCCCTGCCGGCGCGCGCCCATCGTCGCTCAGGGGCACCTCGGCGCGGAAACCCGCCGGGATGAAACGCTGCTCTGCGCCCACCTGCATCGTGCCATGCCCCTCCACGACTGCAACGGAGAGGGGGTTTGCGGGGGCCGCCTGGAGGATGGCGGTGGAGCCGAGGGTGATGTCCACACCGTTCACGTTGAAGGTGACTTCCAACCCCTGGGGCACCTTGATGAGCAGCGCGTCCTGGGGGATCTCGTTGCATACCAGATCGCCGAGGCCGTTGGTGAGGTAGAAGGCGCTCATGTCGCCGCTGGCGTTCTCGATGTGCGTGTCGCCGAAGAGGACGAACGTGACGTTCTCACCGGGACGGGTGTCTGGGAGGTTCGCCTGGAACTTGAGCACCGACATGCCCCAGGTGCCGGTATCGAGATCGAGCGGTTCGGTAGCGATGGACTCGACCGTGTTGAGGGGCAGGATGTCGCCAGAAATGACGAAGGGGAACACATTGGCGTCAATGTTGGGCTGATAATCGACAAGAACGTTGGCATACCCGTAGCAGGCTTCGTTGCGAGCGGTGGGTTCGCAGTCAGTCTCGGTGACCGCAATCGCGCGCGCCAGCACTGTCTGACAAAGCGCGTCAAACTCGTCGCCCGCTTCCTGCGCGCTTGCTGTCCCCATCGATGCCGCGAGGACAAACGCTGCAACGACAGTCCATTTAATTGCACATCGCAGGGCCATGGCTCACCCTCCAGCCTTACCCTAAACTCCCTTTCCCACCGCGCCCGCCACGCTTGCCGAGAAGGAGAGTTGTCGTTTGTTCCTGGATACCGCGTCTCGTCTGCAATCCTGTCGACAGTCAGCTTCACGTGCGCAGGGGAGGTCTTGCGCCAGCGCCCCAACACTGAACCACCCGATCAATATGTCGTCCGATGGACGCCCCTTGGTTCGCGTGTGGCGATTCCCCGGCGCATTATCGCGCCCTGCATCGCGTCGCCGGTCACACGGCTATCGCGATAAACGTCAACAGCCCAAAGCCACCCGTCGCTAAGGCGCGCTTTTGGGTCACCATTGTCCGTAACACCCCAGTGCCCCCACCAACGCTGCACGTCGCACGGGGACAATTGCCGGGGCTTCACTTATTCTATTATAGGCGATCTTAGCTCTTTGTACTACTCGAATCGAATATGAGTTTTGTTCAGAATTTCTTAGCGCGGTTGACGCAACCGAGGCGCCCAGCCGGGCGCGGTCACAATCAAGCCGGCCACCGCCCCACCCAGGAGCGGAACCAAAGCCGACGCCGCCGGATCGGCATACCAGAGGTAGATCAACGGATCGACGGGCGTGGGGCCGTTTGCGGTGGCAAGGTATACCTGCCACATGCCCCCACAGCGCCAGCCACATGCCGCCGGCCCCGAGCACCGCCCGGAGCCACGCGCGGCGCGCGTATGCCTGACCGAGCGCAAACCCCAACACCAGGATCAGCGCGCCGGCCGGCATTGCCCAGCCCTGCGGCGCGTACTTCTGAAAGAGCACGGTGTACTGGTAGAAGCCAAACCACACCAGCGCGAAGCCCGGCGCGCTGCCCACGATAAGCCGCAGCCACGGGCGGAGCGCGCGCCACCGCTTGACGACGATCTGCGTCAGTCCAACACCCATGCCTACCGTCAGCCCCAAAATGAGGCCGGCGCTCAGGCTGTCGGTAATGCGGAACATCGGCACCAGCGGGCGGTAAGGGGTCAGGGCGAAGTGGACGATTCCAAGCCCGACGCCGCACCCAATGACCGCCGCCGCCAGCCACAGGACCAGCCGCTGCCACCTGGCGCTGATCTGCCACCACAGCACGGTCCACAGTGTGGCGGCGCGCGGCCAGAGCGGCGCCTTGCGCGGCAGGTGATCGACGGCATTGCGGACGTTCGCCAGCGCGTGCCGCGCGCGTGGGTGGCCGGCCCTGAATGCGTCCAGCAGCGCCCTCACGGCGGCGAGACTACGCGCCTTGCCAACAAGGGCAGCGGCGGTGTCCGCGTCGGGCGCGGTGGAGAGGGCCAGGTCGGCGAGCGCCTGATCGACGCGCTCCGTGAAGGCGACATCCTCCCAGATCGCGGGCGAGCCGCCGACTTCTTCAAGGAAGGCGAGCGCCTGCGCGCGGCCCTCGTCGGTGTCGAGGACGTCCGCGACATGGTCGAGGATGTCGGCAATCGGCTGCGTCGGGATCGTGCCCGGCCCCAGGGCAACGATCCGTTCCAGGAGGCGCGGCATCGTCTCCGCCTCCGCCTGGCGGAGCACGTCCCAACACGCGAGCAGCCGGTCGCCGGGGTCGGGGACGGCGTCCCACCAGTGCCGCACGTGGTAGTCATGCCGCAGGGCGGCGCGCAGCATGAAGCGCGCAATCTCGTCGGTGATTTCGAGGTGGTATGCGTCGGCTTCGGCGTAGAACTGGTCGATGAGGACGAAATGGGTCACGCTCAGGCGCACCACGCCGTCGCTTTCGCGCCAGTGCTCGATCTCGCGCTGGAGCAGGCGCTGGGCCTCGCGCGCCTGGATGCGCGCGGTATCGACGCTGCCGGCCGTGTCGAGCAGGAGCGTGTCGTGCCAGTCAAGCGCCGCCTCCCACGGGGCGACATGCGCCGCGCTGACCGAGACGGCCTCCGCAAGGCGATTCACCGCCCCGGTGACGTTGTCCGGGCGCTTGTCGATGTCGATGTTGGTCAGCGCGCGCAGCACCTCCGCCGCGACGGGCGGCAGCGCCTCGTTGAACTCGGCGGGGTCGGGCAGCGCGCCGCCGGTCTGCATCTGCACGACCGCCAGCGCCGCCGAACCATCGAAGGGCAGGTGGCCGCACAGGATTTCGTAGAGCAGGATGCCAAAGCTGTAGAGATCGGATTTGTACGTGAGGGGCCGCCCGTTGAGCTGTTCGGGCGACATGTAGGGCAGCGTCCCGGTGCGTGAATGCAGCACGAGCGTCTGCGTCTTGGTTTCGCGCGCCAGGCCAAAGTCGCCCAGGTAGGGGCGGCCTTCCAGATCGAGCAGGACGTTGCCGCTTTTGAGATCGCGGTGCACCACGCCCTGGCTGTGTACGTAGTCGAGCGCCTCGGCAAGCGAGAAGGCGATGCGCATTGCCTGCCCGATGGTGAGCGGGGCGCGCTGCAGGCGCGCCAGCAGCGACCCGCCCGCCATGTAGCGCATCACGAGGTAGCGGTAGCGGTCGGTTTCGCCGAAGTCATAGAGCGGCACGATGTTGGGGTGCTCAAGCTGCGCGACGGTCTGCGCCTCTTGCTCGAACTTGCGCCGGGAGAGCGACGGAAGGTCGGGGTTATCCATGCTGATGAGCTTGATCGCGACGGTGCGGCTCAGGCGGGTGTCCCACGCCGACCACACGTCGGCCTGGCCGCCGCGCCCCAGCCGCTCGACCAGGAGATAGGGGCCGATCTGGTTCCCGATCCCCATCCCCGTGCGGACGATGGTGGGCTTGACCGCGCCGTCGCCGAGTTCCTTCGTGATCACGTGCCCGACATCCCACTAAGGCGGGCATGGCCGCCTGGCGTCGCTTGCAGTCTGAGCATACCATAGCGGCTGGCGCTGTGACAAGGCGCCGCCGGCGGCGTTGTTTCAAAGCGACGCCGGGCATATAATCCCGCGTAGTGCTCGTCCTGCGAGGTTGATACATGCCGACCTCACGCATGATCCCGCCTCCGCGCCAACGCCGGCAGTGGATTTCGCGCCGCATCGTCGCCGAGTGGCGCGAGATTCGGGTGCTGTTCCGCCAGTTTCGCACGGCGTTGATGGCTTTTGCCGCTTTCCTCATCGGCGGGGCGCTGGTCTACAACTTCCTCACCGTGCAGGCCGGCGAGGCGCCGATGCCGTTTGGCGACTCCATCTTCTTCATGCTGGAACTGATGGTGCTGGAAGCCGGCCTCGATCAGTTCCCCGGCGACCTGTTGCGTGAGGCGTTCTTCTTCCTGATGCCGCTGCTGGGCCTCTCGGCGGTGGTGGGCGGCGTGGTGAGCTTCGGCTCCGCGCTCCTCAACCGGTCCACCCGCCGGGATGAATGGGAGGTGACCTTGGCAAGCACGTACAGCAATCACGTCATCGTGTGCGGCGTGGGCCACCTGGGGGTCCGCGTCATCCGGCAACTGGTGGCGCTCAACTTCGATGTCGTCGCCATTGAAAACAACCCCCAGGCATTGGGCGTCGAGGCGGCGCGCGCAATGCGCGTCCCCGTCATCATCCGGGACGCCACGCAGACAGAATCTTTGCTTGAGGCCGGTGTGGAGCGCGCCGATACGCTGCTGGTCTGCACCAACCACGACATGGCGAACATCGCCATCACCCTGCGCGCGCGCGAACTCAACCAGAGGATCCGCATCGTGGTGCGCATGTTTGACGACACGCTTGCCTCGCAGATTCGGTCCACGCTCAACGTCGAAGCGGTCTACAGCGCGTCGATGCTCGCCGCGCCCTTCTTCGCGGGCGCAGCGACGCGCACCGAGGTGGCGCAGTCGTTCTGCGTGGGCGAAGAGGAGTACAGCATGGCGCGCCTGGAGGTGTGCCCTGGTTCGCCCCTGGTTGGGAGCACAATCGCCGGGATCGAGAAAGACCTGACGGTCGACGTGGTCCTGCACATCACCGGTGACCGCGCGCACGTGCACCCGGCCACCGACGCGGTGATCAAAGAGGGCGACCAGTTGGTGATCTTTGCGCGCTTCGACATGCTCCACGACATCGCCGCGCGTAACCGCACCGTCGGGTGCTAACATAGCGCGCCGGTCCCGGCCTCGCGGCCAACCGCCCTCCCGTTAGCGGAGGGGACGCGCTATACTTGAGACGCCATGGCCGAAAAGACACGCCGACAGATTTCGATAAGCGTCGTCGCAGCGCAGCCGGACGACTACCCCGCCGTCGCGCACATGCTGGGCGAGAATTTCAACACGGGCAAATACCGCCTTGCCCTGGGCGGCGATGCGGGCCGGCGCGTCCAGCTCATCGAGGCGTTGCTCAAGCACGGCGCGCTCGCGCCGGGGAAGCTGTATGTGGCGCGCATGGAAGACGGCCAGGTTGCCGGCACCGCCGTGCTCAAAATCGATAACGCGCCAATCTCCTCTGAGAGTCGCCGCGCGGCGCTGCACGACATGGCGGCGGTTGCGGGCCGCGCGCGCGCGCAGTGGGCCACGCTGGCGCTGCGGCTGTTCAACAGCCCGAAGGTCAGGCCGGACAACTGCTATCTCGACAACCTGGTCGTCGCGCCGGAGTTCCGGCGGCGCGGTATCGCCCTTGACCTGGCGCACGGCCTGTACCAAGCCGCGCGCGAACACGGCAAGCGCGAGATGTTCGCCGACGCGCTGTCGAACAACGAGCGGGTGTTTGCCCTCATCCGCCTTGAGGGTTGGGAAGTTGTGCACCGCAATTACCTGATGGCCCCGATCACGCTGCCGCTGCTCGGCTTCGCCGGCATCTTCCGCGTCCGCAAGCGGCTGGACGACGACCCTCCGGCGACAGATTCCTAGACGCTCACAACGCACGCCCATCGCGAGTCTTCCAGAATCGCGGGGCGCGGCGCGGGATGTGGGCGACGGCCTTAGGCGCTCTGCAAAACAGGTCGGACACCCGCAGAGGCGAGGGCGTCCGGCCTGTGGCACAGGGCCGCCGCGTTGCGAAGCGCCTCACAGCGCGTGTTCGGTCCGTGCGTCCCGCACTTTGGACAGGATCACCACGAGCGCGATTG
This sequence comes from Anaerolineae bacterium, assembly GCA_027494055.1. Classification (GTDB taxonomy): domain Bacteria; phylum Chloroflexota; class Anaerolineae; order Aggregatilineales; family JAFGMM01; genus JAOSJO01. The sequence continues at coordinate 7,793 of JAOSJO010000002.1, forward strand.
CCAGCACAAGGCCCAGAATGACCCACTTCTTATCCATCGCTTGCTCCTTTCATCAGGCGGCGCAGGCCAGCCGCCACAATCACCACACGCCCGGCAGCAGGCGGAACCGCACGCGCCGCGCGTAGTCCCGATAGCCGTCGAGTTCCTCTTGCAGCGTTCGATCCTCAAGCGCCGTGCGGACCACCAGGGCCGACGCCACCAGAACGCCAGGAACCAGCGCCCACAGCGAACCGAGCGCAAGCGGCGCGGCGAAATGCACGAGGACGCTGGCGCTGTAGCCTGGATGGCGCACAAACCGGTATGGCCCATCGGTGACGACCGTATGGCCCCGGTCCTTCTGGATGCGGACGGTTCCGGAGAAGAAGCGGTTCACGGCCATCGCCCACGCAGCGAAGAGGATCGCCGCCGCCACGACAACCATCGCCGCGATCTGCACGCCGCTTGCGACCTCCGGGGACCAGCCGTTTCGCTTGTCCAGGCCGGCGACGAGCAGCAGGGCCATCGGACCGTAGATCGCGACGATGGGCACGAGCACCCTGTCCCACGGCTTCGTGTCTTTTTTCTCCAAAGCATGGGCGCGCTCGGCGACCAAGTCCGGATACTTGCGGAAAATGATAAGCCGGCTGCCAAGCGTGAATGCGGTCAGCACAATGACGTAAACCCAGGCCATCGGCCAGTCGAGGCGGCCCGCAGCGGCGAACAGGACCACAGCAGGCAGAATCAACATGGCGACCACGGCGCGCACGACCAGGAGCGCCGTGCCCGGCCGGCGGGGTGCGCCTGCCTGGGGATCAGGCCGATCTACAACCGCGTTGCCAGTCATCATGCACCTCCGCACGTGCGCGTACAGGTTCATCTGACCTGTACTATAAGGCACAAAGCGCGCCGGGGGCGCCCCCAATTATTGGGAGAGTTTCGCACAGCCCAGAACGCGACCATACTCCAGGCAGCCGGCGCGCGGCTGCGAGAGATTCCTTTGAGCGCGCGGGCGGATGCCGGTATACTCCGGACCGGAGGCAGACACGGCGCGATGGAAGAGACTGTGCAGGCAGCGATAGAGGTACACGTGCGGCCCGGCTACGCGCTGCGCGAGAAGCTCGGCTGGCTCGACGGGCCGGCGACGCGCGCGGTGCGGGTGCGCGCGGGCGCGGGCCTTGAATCACTATACGAAGCGATTGGCGTCCAGCCAGAATGGGTGGCGTTCGCCACGGTCAACAACGCCTACCCGCCGGAGGGCTATACCCTGCAAGACGGCGACCAGGTGCGCGTGATGTCGCACGCGGTTGGTGGATAGGGGCGGCCCGGCCACCGCGCGCGCCGGGCTGGCTGGCACGACTCTTGCACCTCAAGAAAGCACGGTCAGGTCACGTGCTCGGCACTGACACACCCGGCGATGCGCCTGGCCCTACGCCCGCCCTCCCTACCGGCGGGCGTTGCCTTCTGTCCGCGCGCCCGCTTTCTGCAACCTTTGCGTACCCGGCGATTCAAGTCCATAATGGTAGCCAGGGGGGATACCGCACAGCCATCTGGGAGGTAAGCGTGGAAAAGACCCGTGCGCTCGTGATACTGCTCTTTGTCGGCTTCCTGGCAGTAGCCTGCACCAACGGCGAGGGTGAGCAGGTCGCAGCCACCGAGACGCCCACCGGACCTGCTGCGACCGCCACGCTGCGCGCGCCAACTGAAACGCCGGTTCCCACGTCCACACCGCTGACGCCCTCGGTAACCCCAACGCCGACCGATACCCCTCTCCCGTCGAATACGCCGCCGCCCTCAACGACGCCAACCCCAACCCTCACCCCGACGCCCCAGCAAGTCGGCACCGTCAACACCACGAGCCGCGTCAACGTGCAGCAGCGGCGCCGGCGTCGAATTTGAGGCCGTTGCTTTGCTTGAGCCTGGGGATGAAGTGATCGTCATCGGCCCCGACGCGGAAAACGAAGACTGGGTCGAGATCGTCCTTCCTCAGGGTTCGGAGGCGGCGACCGGCTGGGTGTTGAGCAACCTTCTGGACATCGAGGAGCGCGTGGTTGGCGAGACGCCCGCGCCGACCACCGTGGCCGGCGATGAGACCGGCGACACGGCGCTGACGCCTCCCGCCGCCGCCACCGTGTTCCAGGGCAACGAGGTCTACGTGCTGGCAAACTGCGAGGAGTTCAACCAGGGCCGCCGCGAAGTGACCGCCGGCCGGCCGGTGGTGATCCACTGGGGCTGGGTGGCCGACACGCGCGACCTGATCACCGAGCATGTGGCGCACGTCACCTACCAGATCACCCTCAACGACCGCCCCATCGGCGACTGGCGGCAACTGACGACACGCGACCTGATTGAGGGCGGCAAACCGGCGCTCTACTGGTACTACTACGCCGGCGAACTCCCCGCCGGCACCTACCGCATCGGCTACCGCGTCACGTGGGATGCGGCGGTCAACGACGGCCAGGAGGACTTCGGGCCGGGCACGGAAAACGAGTCGCTGGAATTCGGCTGCACGTTTGTGGTGCAGTAAGCCCGGCGCGGGCGCACTGACTGGACCGTGACAGGGACATGGCGCGGCCATGTCCCTGTGGCTGCCTTGTGATGAACGAACTCCCCGCCGACCAGAGCTTCGAACTCCCCGACTGGATGCACCCCCACCACGGTGCGATTGACTGGGGCCTGGTGCTGGTGCTCGCGCTGTCGTTGCTGGCGGCGCTGCCCTTCCTCGCCAACCCCGGCCTGCCGCGCCAGACCGACGCCGAGCTGCACGTATTCCGCACCGCCGAGCTGACCAACGCCATCCGCGAAGGCGTCATCTACCCGCGCTGGGCGCCCAACTTCTGGTACGGCTACGGGTACCCGTTCTTCAACTACTATGCCTCGCTGACCTACTACCTGGGCGCGGGCTACGGCCTGCTGACCGGGACCGGCCCGGTGGGCGGCGCGCGGTTCGTGTTCATCCTGGGGTTTATGCTGGCCGGCCTGGGGACATACGCTTTCGTGCGCCGCCGGTGGAACGCGCCCGCCGGCGTGCTGGCGGCGGTGGTCTACGTCTACAGCCCGTACATCATCCTGGTGGACCCGCACATGCGCGGCGACCTGGCAGAGACGTTTGCGCTCGCGGTCTTCCCCGGCGTGATGTGGGCCTTCGACCGCCTGCTGGAGGAGGGGCGCGGCTGGCACGCCGTGCGCGCGGCGGCGCTGCTGGCGGCGCTGATCTTCACGCACAACCTCATGGCGCTGCTTCTCACCGCGCTGCTGGTCGGGTGGCTGCTCTGGGTGACAGCCTTCACGGAGGCGGCGCACAAACGCCTGACGTGGCTGGGGGCGGCGCTGGGCGTGGGGCTGGCGGGGGTTCTTCTGGGCGCCGGTGCTGCTGGAGGCCAACGCGGTCCAGCTCGACCGGCTTGTCGGACCCGGCCACTTCGACTACCAGAACCACTTCCTCAGCGTGGGCGCGCTGCTGCAGCCGTCGCCGGCGCTCGACCTGAGCGCGGCCAACCCGGCGTATGCGCTCAACCTGGGCGTGGCCGCGTGGGCGCTGGCGCTGCTCGGCGGGGCGGCGCTGGTCGCGCAGGCGCGCGGCCCGAAGACGCCGCCCAAACCGCGCGCCGCCACGCTCGAAGGCTGGCGGCGGATGTTTAGCGCGGGCGCGCTCGACGAAGCGCCGCCCGCCCCCGGCGGCGCACTCGACCTGGCGTATTTTGCCCTCGCGGCGCTGGTGTTCGTCCTGCTCATGCTGCCGGTGTCGGACATCATCTGGAGGGCGATCCCCGCCATGCCGGTAATCCAGTTCCCGTGGCGGCTCCTGGGGCCGGCGGCGTTCTGCCTGGCGGTGCTGGCCGGCGCGGCGACGCGGTGGATTCGCCCCCTTCCCGCGACCGCGCGCGCGGTGGGGCTGGCGGCGCTGGTCGCCGTGCCGCTGGTGCTGGCGCTGCCCACGCTCTACTCGCCGCCGTGGGACCCCGACTTCGGCGCGACAACCCCGCAGGCCTACATCGAATTCGAGCTATCGGGCGTCGCGCTGGGTACCACCGCCGGCGGGGAGTTCCTCCCGGCCACTGTGCTGACGCCGCCCGGCCCGCAGACGACGCTGATCGAGTCCTACGCGGCTGCCAGCGGCATCGACAAGGTGAACCGCGCCACGCTGCCCACCGGGACGCGCGTGGACGCGCTCGAACACGGCCCGACTCACGATCTCTTCCTGGTGCGCAGCGCAGAGGCCTTCCCGCTGCGCCTGTACACGTTCGCCTTCCCCGGCTGGCGCGCCGAGATCGACAACCAGCCTGCCGAGATCGAGATTGCCGAGCCGGAGGGCTTCATCGTGGTGAACGTGCCGGCCGGCGCGCACGAGGTGCGCGTCTTCCTCGGCGCGACGTCGGCGCGGTCGGCGGGGGTGGCGCTGTCGGCGTTGTCTGGCGCGGCGCTCGCCGCCGTCGCGTTCACGCTGGCGCGGCGGCCCAGGCAGCCCGCGCCGCGCCCCGATCTTCTGGGCCTCCGGGCGGCGGCGGCGGTGCTCGCCGCCGGGTGCCTCCTGGTCGGGCTGAAGGCGGTGGCGGACGCGCAGCCGGGCCTGGTCTACCACCGCTCCGCGCCCGGAGAGGTCCAGGTCGCCGCGCAGCCGCACCCGCAGGCCTTCGCGGACAACATCGAGCTGCTTGCCTACGACCTCCCAACCCGGACAGCCCGCCCAGGCGCGCGCCTGACGGTCACGCTGTACTGGCGCGCCGCTGGGCCAGTCGAGCGCAACTACCAGGTCTTTGTGCACCTGACGCCGCTCGGCGCAGTGACCCCCGCCGCGCAGTCGGATAAGCTGAACCCCGGCGACTACCCGACCACGCGCTGGTCGCCCGAACGCTACGTCCGCGACACGCACGAAATCGCCCTGCCGCCGGACCTCGCGCCGGGGCAGTACATCGTGTCCGCCGGGCTATACCTGCTCGAAACCGGCGACCGCCTGGTGACGGCGGACCCGGACCCAGACGACAAGGTTGTGCTGCCGGCCTTCATTGAGATTGCGCCATAGCCGCGCGTGTGGCAGAATAGGGCGGCCCGCGCCCCAGCCTGGCCGCAGCTCCCAGGGTGCGCGGGCCGTGCGCGGCGCGCCGGTTGCATGCGCCCGCGTAAGCACATCCTTACGTCTCTTCCCGTGTTACTCTATACAATAGCCGCGCACACCTTGAGGAGAGAGCGCCATGCCCAGACGGGTAGCGATAATTACCGACAGCACGTCCGATATCCCGCCGGACCTTGCTGCCGAGCACGACATCCTCGTCGTGCCGCTGTACATCCACTTCGGCACCGAGACCCTGCGCGACCGGATCGACATCGACGCCGAGGGGTTCTTCCGCCGGCTGACCACGGACCCGCAACACCCCAAGACCTCCCAGCCCAAGCCCGCCGACTTCGTGGCGGCGTATCCCAACGTGCGCGAGCAGAGCGGCGCGCAAGAGATCGTGGTGCTCACGATCTCGTCGGCGTTGAGCGGCACCTACGAGTCGGCGGTCGCGGCCAAGGCCGAGGTGGACTTCCCTGTGCACGTGGTCGATACGCGCACGGTCACGATGGGCGAGACGCTGATCGTCACCGCCGCCGCCGAGGCCGCCGGGCAGGGCGCGAGCGCCGAGGAGGTCGTCGCCGTCGCCCGGTCGATGATCGGCAAAGTCCCGGTCTATTTCGTGGTCGATACGCTGGAATACCTGCACAAAGGCGGGCGCATCGGCACCGCAAGCCGCTTCATTGGCACGGCGCTGAGCATCAAGCCGGTGCTGCAGATCGCGGACGGGCACGTCGCACCGCTGGAGCGCGTGCGCACCAAGAAGCGCGCGCTTGCCCGGCTGATCGAGCTGGTCGGCGAGAGCGTTGACGCCAGCCGCCCGGTCACGCTCGTGGTCGGGCAGGGGGCGCACCGGAGGAAGCGGTGTGGGTCACGCAGGAACTGGCCGCCCGTTTCCAGCCTGACCCGATGTACCAGGTCGAGGTTGGCGCGACCATCGGCACGCACGCGGGGCCGGGCGTGGTCGGCGTCAGCTTCTTCCAAAAGTGAGCGTGCACCCATGACAGTTGCCGTAATCACCGACGCAACCAGCGATCTGCCCGCCGACCTGCTTGAGAAGTACCGGCTGCCCTGCGTGCCTCACCTCGTCATCTGGGGTGAAGAGACGCTGGTCGAAGGCGTTGACATCGACGGCAAGCGCTTCTACGAGCGGCTGGCGACCGATCCGCAGCACCCCAAGACCGCGCAGCCCACGACCGATTCGTTTATCGCCGCCATCAACGCCGCCGTCGAGGACACCGGGGCCGACGAGGTTGTGGCCGTGCTCGTCTCCGAACAGCTCAGCGGCGCGGTGCCGGCGTGCAACCTCGCGCGCCAGTTGGTCGATGTGCCGGTGCACATCGTCGATACGCGCACCGTCTCGCTCGGCCTGGGGATGGCCGCCATCGCCGCCGCCCAGGCGCGCGACGCCGGCGCTGACGTGGAAGGCGTGATCGCAGCCGCGCGCGGCGTGGCGGAGAAGACGCACACCCTGTTCACCGTGGACACGCTCGACTACCTGTACCGGGGCGGGCGCATCGGCAGGGCGTCGTGGATGATGGGCACCGCGCTTGCGATCAAGCCGGTGCTTGCCGTCGTCGATGGCGCGGTGGAGGGCATCGGGCGGGTGCGCACGCGCAAGCGCGCCCTGGCGAACCTCCCCGAGACTGCCGCCGCGCGCATGACGCCTGGCCGGCCCGTGCACATGGGCGTGATGCATGGCGCTGCGCCCGAAGAGGCGGAGTGGATCGTCGAGCTGGCGCGGGCGCGCTTCGCGCCGGAAACGCTTATGGTGAGCCAGATCTGCGCTGCGATTGGCGTCCACGCGGGGCCGGGGACGGTCGGGCTGGCCTTCTACCAGCCGTAACCGCGCCTCCTCACCACATGCGTTAAGGAAACACCATGCAGCCACTCACGCCTGAGCACGTCCAGGCCGCGCTCGACGCGGCGGGGCTGGATGTCCGCGTGCAGACGTTTGACGACTCGACCGCGACCGCGCAGGAGGCCGCCGACGCCCTCGGCGCGCCGCTGGGCAGTATCGTCAAAAGCCTGTGCTTCTTCATCGACGGCGAACCGCTGATCGTGCTCGGCTCCGGCGACCAGCGCATGGACGAGCGCAAGCTGGGGGCGCTGCGCGGCGTGAGCCGCAAGAAGGTCAGGATGGCGACGGCGGAGCAGTCCATCGCCGTGACCGGTTACGCGCCCGGCGGCGTGCCGCCCGTGGGGCACCGCACCGCGCTGCCGGTCTACATCGACGACATGCTTGCCCGCTACGAGACGGTGTACGCGGCGGCGGGTTCCCCCAACACCATCTTCCCCATCCCGTTCGCAACGCTGGTAGCCGTCACCGGCGGGGCGGTGGCGGACGTCGCGCGCAAGGGCGACGCCGGGTAGAGAGCCGCCGGCCAGGAAGCTCCGGAGGCGCGGGCGCTCACGCGCCGGCGTAATCGCGCACGACGTGGCCGACGCCCAGGCGCAGGTCAAGCTGCGTGCGGTAGGCCGCGCGGAGCGTGAGGCCGGCGTCGGCGAACGGGCCGCCTGCGATCTCCAGCATGGGCGCACGCATCCGGGCGATCTGGTACCAGCGCAGCACGCCGAACGTGGCGCGCGTCAGGCAATCGACCGCATACGCGGGCGCGTCGTGCGTTGCGCCGGCCGCCGGGATGCGCTTGTGGTTGTACACGTCCACGCGGCGGTAGGGGGCAGCCGCATCGCGCGGCGGAGAACCTCGCCGGCCTCGAACGCCGCCGACGCCATGCGCCGCTCGATCCCCACCCAGTCCATCAGCGCGCCGACCAGGTCGCGCTCGCTGACGGCCTCCGCGCCCTCCCAGGTCAGGCTGAAGAAGTCGCTGCCGTCCACCTCAAGCGACGCCCGGTTCGCGCCAAAGACCGTGCGCCCCAGCCGTTTGGGGAAGCCGTATATCTCGCGCCCCAGCAGGATCGGCTCCCAGGTGGAGGGGTAGATGTGCGGCACGAAGAGGCCGAAGTGCCGCCCAAACCGCGCGGGGACGAAGTAGGTCGTCTCGGTGTAGCCGAACCGCGCCGCCGGGTCGGCCTCCGGGTGCGCGTTGGGGAAGTCGGCGACCGCCAGGATGACCGGCCCGCCCTTGAACACCGGGCGGCGCAACAGGCTCAGCCCGTCGGGCAGGCAGGCGCGCACCACGTCGAGGTCGGCCTCACAGAACGCGAAGATCAGCGTCACGTCCTCGAACAGAAACGGGCCGGGGGTCACCTCGGCAGGCGCGCCGGGCCGGTAATGGATGGGCGCGGCCAGCGCGTCCAGCCGCGTCTGGCTCGACAGGAGGGCGTCGGCCAGGTAGCGGCGCGCGGCAGCCGCGAACGCCTCCGACTGCCAGAGCGCATCGACCGGCCAGCAGAGCGCCGCGCCGGCTTCCGTCGCGGTCGCCTTGACGCGGTGCGGCAGCCCGCCGAGCGTCGCCACAGGGTCGAGCAGGTCGCCAGGGCCGGCCACGCCGCGCGGCTCGCGCCCGAAGCTAAGCGCGCAGCGCCCCGCCGTCAGCAGGAAGAGGCTGTCAGCCGGCGCGCCCTCGTAAAAGAGCACATCGCCCGGCGCAAAATGCCGCGTCTGCGCCCCGGCGCGCAACCCCTGTTCCAGATGCGTGAGGAGCGGATTCGCGTTCGTTGTCACCTGACCCGCCTTCCGGTGCAACCCCTACCCATACAGTGCCGGCGCGTCCGCAGCGAGATCGGAGAGGACCTCCAGCAGGCGCGCCTTCCACGTTTCTGCCGACAGGTCGCGCGCCAGCCAGACCGCCGTCCGGCTCACGCGCACGTCGTCGCCGAGCCGCCGTTGCAGGCCGGGCCGGTCGATCTCCGCCAGGTACGGGAGGCGCACGCTCATCTGGCCTTCATCCGACGTGACTGCCGTCGCGCGCGCCGCCAGCGCCTTGCGCTTCACGCGCAACTGGAAGAGCAGATTCTCGACCGCCGGCGGCGGCGGGCCGAAGCGGTCGGTGAGTTCGGAGCGCATGTCGTCGATGGCCGCGTCGGTGTGCAGGTCGGCGAGCCGGCGGTAGAGCTGGAGGCGCAGGTTCATGTCAGGCACGTAGTCGGTCGGCACGTAGGCCGGCAGCGGCAGGTCGATGACGACGGTGCCATCGGGCGATGGCGGTGGCGCTTTGCCCTCGCGGGCGGCCATGAGTTCCTGCACCGCCTGCGTGAGCAGCCGCGTGTACAGGTGCAGGCCCACCGCCGCGACGTGGCCGCTCTGCCGCGCGCCCAACACCTCGCCCGCGCCGCGTATCTCCAGGTCGCGCATGGCGATGTTCATCCCCGCGCCGAGTTCGGTCTGTTCGGAGATGGTCTCCAGGCGGGCGCGCGCCTCCGTCGTGAGGCGGCTGTCGCGCGGGTGGAAGAAATACGCATACGCCCGGCGCGCGGCGCGCCCCACGCGCCCGCGCAACTGGTAGAGCTGCGCCAGGCCAAACCAGTCGCTGCGGTCCACGATGAGCGTGTTCGCGTTGGGGATGTCCAGCCCGCTCTCGATGATGCTGGTGCTCACCAGCACGTCGAACTCGCCCATCGCGAAGCGCTGCATCACCTCTTCGAGCTTCGCCTCGTCCATCTGCCCGTGCCCGACCTCGATGGACGCCTCCGGAACCAGGCGCTGGAGCTTGTCGGCGGTGGCGTAGATCGTCTGCACGCGGTTGTGTACGAAGAACACCTGCCCGCCCCGATCCAGCTCGCGCAGGATCGCCTGGCGCACCAGGTTCGCGTCGTACTGGCCCACGTGCGTGATGACCGGCAGGCGCTCTCCGGCGCGGTCTGGATCATGCTGATGTCGCGGATGCCGGTCAGGCCCATGTAGAGCGTGCGCGGGATCGGCGTGGCGGTGAGCGTGAGCACATCGACCTCGGTGCGCATCCGCTTGAAATGCTCCTTGTGCGTCACGCCGAAGCGCTGCTCCTCGTCGATGATGAGCAGTCCCAGGTTCTTGAACTGCACGTCGGGCTGCAGGAGGCGGTGCGTGCCGATTACGATGTCGATCTGGCCCGCGCGCAGCCCCTCGACAATCGCCTGCTGTTCGCTGCGGCTGCGGAAGCGGCTCAGCATCTCGACGTTGAGCGGGAAGCTCACCAGCCGGCTGTGGAAGGTCGCGAAGTGCTGCTGCGCAAGCACCGTGGTCGGGACCAGCATCGCGACCTGCCGGCCGTCCATCACCGCCTTGAAGGCGGCGCGCAGCGCGACCTCGGTCTTGCCGTAGCCCACGTCGCCGCAGATCAGCCGGTCCATCGGGTGGGGCGATTCCATGTCGGCCTTCACCTCGCGCAGCGCGTGAAGCTGGTCTTCGGTCTCGACATAGGGGAAGGACGCCTCCAGCTCGTGCTGCCAGGGCGTGTCCGTGCTGAAGGCATGGCCGACCGTCTGCGCGCGCGCGGCGTAGAGTTCCAGCAGCTCCTCGGCGATCTCCTGCACCGCCTGCCGGGTGCTCTGTTTGACGCGATCCCATTCTGCCGTGCCAAGCTTGCTGAGCGCCGGCGGGCGGTCGTCCGCGCCGACGTAGCGCGACAGCCGGTCGGCCTGGTGGATGGGCACGTAGAGCGCGTCGCCGCCGTCATAGCCGACGAGCAGGTACTCGCGCTCGGTGCCCTCCAGCACGCGGCGCACCAGCCCCTGAAACCGCCCGATGCCGTACTCGACGTGCACCACGTAGTCGCCAGGGGCCATGTCGGCGAAGTGCTCTTCTGGCGAGACCGCGCGCGGGCGCTTGCGGCGGCGCGGCTCAGGCCGCTTCCAGCCAAAGATTTCGGCGTCGGTGAGGAGGTGCAGGTCGGCATGGGGCGCTTTGAGGCTCCAGCCCTCGGCGAGCGCGCCCTCGACGAGCGTCAGCGCGCCGGGCGCGGGCGGTTCGGTCAGGTTCTCGACCGGCGTGAGGTAGGCATCACGCTCGCCCCAGAGGCCGGCAAGGCGCTGCGCCTGCCGCGTGACCACCACCGGGCGCACGCCACGCATACGCAGCTCTGCCAGATGGTCGAGCAGCGGGCGAATCTGCCCGCCAAAGCGCGGCCCAGGCGCGAACGCATCGCCGAGGGTCGTCTCGCCTTCGAGCAGGCTCCCGCCCAGGTGGAGCGGGTGGTGCAGGCTCAGGGCGTCCTGGATTTCGTCCCAGGTGTGGTAGGGGAGCGGGTAGTCCGGCGGCAGTTCCGCCTGGGCCGCCCTGTCCCGGTAGAGGCTGAGCGCCTGCGCCTCCAGGTCGCCCACCACGTCGTGCAGCTCCTCCCAGTCCTCGACGACGACCAGCGCACCGTCCGGGAGGTAATCGACCAGGCTGCCGGGTTGGGAGTAGAGATAGGGCAGGTAGTACTCCAGCAGCGGGAAGGCCGCGCCGCTCTCCAGGCTGGCGGCGTCTGGCTGCGCGGAGGCGGCGTCCTCTTCGGGGTCGGGCTGCGCGCGAAACCAGCCCGCCAGCCGCGCGGCGAGCGGCCCAGCGAGCCTGGGCAGCGCCTCCCGCGCGGGCGTGACGATCACGCGCTGCACGCTCCCGGCGGAACGCTGCGTCGCCGGGTCGAAGGCGCGCAGGCTGTCGATGGTGTTGCCCCAGAACTCCACGCGCACCGGCTGCTCGGCGACAGGCGGGAACACGTCCAGGATGCCGCCCCGCCGGCTGAACGTGCCCGGCCCCGCCACGACCGAGGACGGCTCATAGCCGAGCGCGAGCCAGGTATGGAGCAGCTTTTCGGGGTCGGCCTCCTGGCCCACGCGCAGCACGCGGCTCCCGGCGCGGAACTCGCGCACGGGCATCGTCTTGTACATCAGTGCCAGCGCCGAAGTCACGACGATGGGCGGAGGGCTTTCCGGTGCGGGCGCGCCCGGCCCGACCGGCGGCGCGAGCCGGGCCAGCGTCTGCAGGCGCGCCAGCCGCGAGCGTTCGCCCCAGGGCGCGCGCTCGTAGAAGAGCGGGCCCGGCTCGGCAAACCGGAGCACAGGCACGCCCGGCGCCCAGGCCGGCAACTGCTCCGCGACGTTGTACGCCCGGTCCACGCGCGCCGTGACCACCAGCACAAGCCGCGCCAGGTCGCGCGCCAGCGCCGCCACGAGGTAAGGCCGCGCCGCGCGCATCAGCGCGAGGTCGCCCGCCGCGCCGCCGGCGGCGAGCGCCTCACGGAGCGCGGCGTATGCCGGGATTTCGTGTAAGAGATCGAGCAGGCCCGATAGGTTCATGTCTGCCCGCTTCGATTCTGCAATGCCAGCGCCAGCCCACCCCAGGCTACACCGCTGATGATAACCAGCAGCAGTAGGCCGCCGGCCCGTTGCTCACCCAGCACGACAATGAGCAACAAGGGCGTGAAGAATGCACCATGACGAACGCGAACAGCGGAACACGGAACCGCGCCAGTTCAAACCGGATGCCGGCGATAAGCCCGATCACCGCGCCGGCGAGGGTCAACACTGCCGAAGCCGGATTCTGCAGCGCTTCGATCATGCCACCGTGGATCACATCGCTGAAGAGAAGCAGCCCCACGAACATGCCTGCAAAATATCCCGCCACGCTGGTGAGGACGAGGGCGGCGCGCCGACGGAATGCGGGCAGAATGCCGAGCAGCAGACCGGCAATCGCCAGGACCGCGCCCAACAGCGCCCACACATCCAGATCGGGATCGAACACCATGAAGCCAATCGTCAGGCCGGCGAAGTACCCGCCGAGCATCCATGAAAACATGCCCACGACGATGTCAGTGATTCTGGGGTGCACCTGCGCCTCCTAGCGTAGCCACAGCGATCAACCCCGCGCGCCGCCACGTGCCAGGGCCGTCGGGGAGGATTTCCAGGTCGTACCGCTCGCACAGGTCGAGAAACGCCGTGTAGGCGTCGGCGTCCGCGCGCAGCGCCTCGACCGCGTCCATGCCGCACAGGTTCGCCAGCGTGCCCAGACCGCCGCACCGCAACACGCGCATCCCCGCGCCTTCCAGGAGGGCGCGCAGTTCGCCAGGGAGGAACGCTTTGTGCACGCCCAGGTAATCCTGCGTCCCCCCTTTGCTGAAGTGCAGGTTGTCCGGGAACTGGTCCTGACGCCACGCGCCCCGGTCGAACATCGCATACACCGCTGGGAGCAGCCGCCCGCACACCTTCGCGCTCTGCTCCACCCACCCGGCGATCAAGCTCGCGCGGTGCGAGACGGAGAGGATCAGCATCCTGCCGGTCACGCGGCACGCCTCCCGGATCGCCTGCTCCGCCATCTCGCCGCAGAAAGACACCGCGCCGTCCATGTTCAGCACCAGGTCGAACGCGCGGTCCGGGAAAGGCAGGGCCACCGCGTTCGCCTGGACAAACCGCAGCCCGCCCGCGTCGCCGGCCTTCGCCCGCGCGCTGTCGAGCATGGCCGGCGAGAAGTCCACGTGCGTGACCGCATACCCGCGCCGCGCGAGCGGGATCGAGAACGCGCCCGTCGCGCCGCCGACCTCCAGAATCGACGCCACGCCGCCCAGGCGACGCGCGATCTCGCGCCAGCGCAGCGCGCGGTTGACCGCCTCATCCAGGAAGTCTACTTCCTCGTTGGGCGCTTTCGCGTCCCACCAGGCGCGCTCCCGCCTGAAATCGACCGGCATTCAGGCCCCTATATCGTAATGACCTTGTCCGCACGCCACTGCGCGTCGATGATGTCTGGCATGCCGCCGACAATGCCGACCCGCAGTTTATCGTTCAGGTCGAGGTGGTCCAGGCACGTCTGGCACACGATGAGGTGGACGCCCTTCGCTTCGAGCGCGCGGAGGTGGTCGAGCACGGGCGACCCCTCACAGACCAGCCGCACGCCGTCGGTGTAGAAGCAGATCGCCGCCGGGAGCAGGTCATGCGCTGCCAGCAGGCCGAAGTACTTATCCGCCGCGATGTGCTGGAGGTCGACGGTAGACTTGCCCATGCCGTCGTTGCTGACCAGGATCACTGTCACAGGTTGGTTCGGAGCATTCATGGTTTCAGTTCTCTCCCTGGCGCGGCGCTCCGTGGCGACGGTGATAGGTCCGCGCCTTTGACGTTATTCTTGATTGAATCTTTTCCTCTTCGGCTTCGGCGGCATCGTTCGCTGCATCGTCAGGCTGCTCGCCCGGCCCGTTGTGGCGCGTCATCGCGACCTCGATGCCCTCCGCAAGCCAGGTCTCAAGGGCGCTGACCGCGCGCCACCGCACCTCCTCCACCACCGGCAACGCCTCCGCGTCAAACGGGCGCAGGACGTAGGCCGCGGGATCCATGCGGCCCGGCGGGCGTCCGATGCCGATGCGCAGGCGCGGATAGGCGTTGCTGCCCAGCCGCTGGATGATGTCGTGCATTCCCTTGTGCCCGCCCGCGCCGCCGCCTCTTGCGCAACCGGACCACACCGAGCGGCAGGTCCAGGTCGTCGAAGACGACCATCAGGCGCTCAAGCGGTATCTGGTAGAAGCGCACCAGGCCGGCCACGCTCAGCCCGCTGCGGTTCATGAAGGTCTGCGGCTTGGCGAGCAGCACCCTCTGGCCGGCAATCACGCCATCGGTGACCAGGGCCTGGCTCTGCACGCGCGCGAAAGTCAGCTCGTGCGCACGCGCGACCTCGTCCACACACATAAAGCCGACGTTGTGCCGGGTGTTGGCGTACTCCCTGTCTGGGTTGCCCAGACCGACGATCAGAAAGCGCTCCACTACCTGCCTGCTCGATCTCGAACGCGCCGCTAAACCAGAAGCCGTTACTGTATCCCACGCCGGATGTTATCCCACACCCGGCGCAGCCACGGGCGGACGACAGGCCGCACCGCCAGCCACAGCGCCAGCAGCGCAAAGGCGGCCAGCGCAACATACAGGCCGTTCAGGCACGCCGCCTGAATCTCGGCGCTCGTAATCCAGGCGTCGCCCTGGTCTGTGCGGCCCGGCGGCGCGCTCGCGCCGGCGGCGGCGCGCGGCGTGACGCTCGGCGGCTGCTGGATCAACGGCGTGGGCGACGGGCCGGGCGTCGGCGTGAGCGTGGTGCGCGCGGCGGTCGGTTGCGGCAGCGCGGTCGGGACGGCGGTGGGCTGCGTGTTGTTGAGCTGCACGTCGTCAACCACCGCGTCGAACGTCGCGCCGTCGCGGAGGACGACGCGCAGCCGCAGCCGGTACACACCGTCCGGCAGGCCGGCGGTGGTGTCCCACACGCCGAGGACGCCCTCGGTCACCTGCTGGCTGACCGGCTCCTGAATCGGGACCCAGTCGTCCGGCTGGTCGGCGGTGGCGACCTCAAGCTGGTAACGCCTGAACTCCGGGTGGGAGGCCGTCCCGACGATCTGCACCTCGCCAAAGACCGTCTCGCCGGGCGCGGGGCTGGTGATGACCGCCTCGCCATCCTGCGCCGTCGCGACGCCGAGCGCGCTGGCCGCGGCCAGCGCCAGCAGCGCCAAGATCAACCTGCCGCGCATCGCTCCCCTGCCTTCTCGCGGCCTGCAACGGGCCGAGAACGTGACATCCGATTGAGTCTAGCAGCCAGAGTCGGGTCACGCAAGTCTGATAGCAGAATCGGCGGGGTGAGGGGAAACGGCTGAAACCGCCGCTAAAATGGGCACAAAAATCGGACTGTTATGGTACAATTTCTCCGTGCGACCGTATCCGGCAATTCACGCAAGAGGAGATGACAGGTTGGCAGCAGAGCACTTCGACGGACTCCCCACCGACGCTGACGTGGCCTTCTACCGCGAAAACGGCTACTGGCTGGGACCCAAAATCCTTTCAGACGACGCGCTTGCGGCGCTGCTTGAGCACCAATGGCGCGTGATCAAGGGCAAGTACGAGTCGGGCCGCCCGCCGACCGGGCGCAACATCGAACCGGACGTCCCGGTGGACCGGCTCGTGAAGATCGATAACAGTTACTGGTGCGATGCGACCATCGCCAGGCTGGCGGTGAACCCCATCATCGGCGCGATGGCCGCGCGGCTGACCGGGGCGAAGGCGATCCGCCTGTGGCACGACCAGTTGCTCTACAAGCCGCCGCAGACGGGCGGCGCGGGCGTGGTGGGATGGCACCAGGATTACCACTACTGGCAATGCGCCGCGCCGGCCGAGATGATCACGGCGTGGGTGGCGCTGACCGACGTGGATGAAAGCAACGGCTGTATGGAGGTCGTGCCCGGCAGCCACCGCTGGGGGTTGCAGCCGGAGGGCGACTTCTTCAACCAGGACCTTGAGGCGCTGCAACAGCGCATCGAAGCCACGTCGGGTCGGGCGCTGGAAACCGCGCCCTGCATCCTGCCGGCAGGCGCGGTGAGCTTCCACCACTGTCTGACGTTCCACGGGAGCCGGCCCAACCTCAGCGACAGGCCCCGGCGCTCCTTCGCCATCCACCTGATGCCCGACGGCACGCGCTACCGCGCCGGCACGCCGTCCGAGGCGCACAACTGCGTGGCGCTGCTCAGCGGCAAGGATGGCGACCCCTTCGCCGGGCCATACTTCCCGGTGCTCTACCGTGAGGGCGGCGACGGCAACCCGTGGGAGGTCACGGCCTGAGGGGGGGCCCGAGGGCGCATTCGAGGCGCGACCGTTCGCCGTACCCTCCCGTGTAGGGGCAAGGCATGCCTTGCCCCTACCTCCCACATGTGGGGATTGAAGCATGAGAAGGGGTTGTCCGCATTTCTGTTGAAGTGCATGAGTCGGCGGCTAATCCACAGAACCGCCGAGTCAGGCCGGAGATTGGCCCGCGACTTCAATCGCGAGGTCTGGAGAGAAAATCGCCTCCAATTCCGCATGCACCCGGCCCGCCGGCCCGATTCGCGCTTGACACGCCGGGCGTTCTCTGCTACCATTCTGGCCGGAAATCGATACACACAAAGACGTTGAACCGGAAGAGTAAGCGTCCAGGCGGCGTTCAGAGAGCTGCCGGGAGCTGTGAAGGCGGTACGTGACGCGGACGCTGAATGGGCCGGGGAGTTGCACGGGCAAACGCGCACGCGCCAGTAGTCCGCGCCGGAGACGCCACCGTTATCAGGGCCGAGGCGATACGCTCTCACCAGGGCGCGTCGCTGCAAGAGTGAGGCTGGCTCAACCCCTTCCCGCCGTCACCCGGCGGGTTTTTGTTCGCGGGCGGAGCGGCCTAAGCAGGGTGGCACCACGGGCAAAAGCGCTCGTCCCTACAGAGGGACGGGCGTTTCTTTTTGGACAGGAAACAGGGCAACCTAACGCACACAAGGAGCGCACGCCATGACGGACAACCACCAGAAGAAGAAGGGCCGCATCCTCACGGGCGACCGGCCCACTGGCAAATTCCACCTGGGCCACTACGTCGGCACGCTGCGGAACCGGGTGAAGTTGCAGGACGAGTACGACACGTTTCTGCTCATCGCCGACTACCACTCGCTGACCACCCACCCTGAGAAGGCCGACGTGGTGCGCACGCGCGCGAACATCCGCGAGGCCGTGCTGGCGAACTACGCGGCGGGCGTCGATCCGGACAAAGTCACCTACTACGTGCAGTCCGACGTGCCGGAGACCGCCGAGCTGACGCTTTTGTTCGCCATGCTGGTCACCGTCCCGCGCCTGGAGCGCATCCCGACGTTGAAGGACGTGATGCGCGACCAGCACATCGAACAGCCGTCGTCCGGCCTGATGAACTACCCCGTGCTGCAAGCCGCGGACATCCTCGCCCCGCGCGCCGACCTCGTCCCGGTGGGCAAGGACCAGGAAAGTCATGTCGAACTCACGCGCGAGATCGCGCGCCGCTTCAACAACACCTTTGGCGCGGTCTTCCCGGAGCCGCAGGCGCTCATCGGCGATGTGGCGACCCTGGTGGGCACCGACGGCCAGGCCAAGATGAGCAAGAGCCTGGGCAACGCCATCTTCCTCGACGACGACCCGGACGCGGTCAAGCAGAAGGTGTTCAACATGTACACCGACCCGAAGCGCATCCGCGCCGACGTCCCCGGCACGGTCGAGGGGAACCCGGTGTTCATCTATCACGATGCGTTCAACCCGAACAAGGAGGAAGTGGACGACCTCAAGGACCGCTACCGCAAGGGCAAGGTCGGCGATGTCGAGGTCAAGCAGAAACTGACGGTCGCGATCAACAACTTCCTGGAACCCTTCCGCGCGCGGCGCGCCTACCTTGAGGCCCGCCCTGACGACGTTATCGACATCCTGCGGAACGGTCTCTCGCGCGCGCGGCCCATCGCGCAGGAGACGCTCACCCTGGCGCGCGAGGCGATGGGCCTGACGAGCGTCGTCTACCCATCCCTGACGGAGATGTACACGGGCCGCGCACCCGCCTACTCCGCTGACTGAATCGGCGCCGCCGACACGTTTTGTACCGGTTATGCAGTCCCCAAAGGAGGAGGGAACAGACCAATGGCCGAGCACACCAAGTATCTGCTGACCGAAGACGAGATGCCCAGGGCGTGGTACAACCTTGCCGCCGACCTCCCGCCCGACATCCCCCGCCGCCGCTGCTGCACCCGGCGACCAAACAGCCGGTGACGCCTGACTTCCTGCACGCGCTGTTCCCGATGGCGCTCATCATGCAGGCCGTGAGCAGGGAGCGGTTCATTGAAATCCCGGAGCCGGTGCTGGAGGTCTACAGGCAATGGCGGCCCAGCCCGCTCTATCGCGCCCGCCGCCTGGAGAAGGCGCTCGACACGCCGGCGCGCATCTACTACAAGTACGAAGGCGTCAGCCCGGTCGGCAGCCACAAGCCCAACACCGCCGTCGCGCAGGTCTATTACGCCAAGGAAGAGGGCATCAGGAAGTTCACAACCGAGACCGGCGCGGGTCAGTGGGGCAGCGCGCTGGCGATGGCGTGCAACTTCTTCGGCATGGCGTGCCAGGTGTTCATGGTGCGCGTGAGTTACCAGCAGAAACCGTTCCGCCGCTCGATCATGAAGTTATTCGGCGCGGACGTGGTCGCCAGCCCGTCGAACCTCACTGACTACGGGCAGTCGCTCCTGGCCGAGAACCCCGACCACCCCGGCAGCCTGGGCATCGCCATCAGCGAGGCGGTGGAAGCCGCCGTCAAGGACCCGGAGGCGATGTACAGCCTCGGCAGCGTGGTCGATTTCGTGTTGCTGCACCAGACCATCATCGGCGAGGAAGCGCTGCGCCAGTTCGAGAAGGCGGACGATTACCCCGATGTGGTGATCGGGTGCGCCGGCGGCGGGTCGAACTTCGCCGGCACCAGCTTCCCGTTCATGCGCGGGCGGCTCACCGAGGGCAAGCCGACGCGCTTCATCGCCGCCGAGCCGATGGCCTGCCCCAGCATGACCAAGGGCCTTTACGCCTTCGACTATGGCGACAGCGCCGCGACCGCGCCCATCATCAAGATGGACACGCTCGGCCACAAGTTCGTGCCGCCGGGGATCCACGCCGGCGGGCTGCGCTATCACGGCATGGCCGCGCTCGTGAGCCTGCTGCATCGCGCCGGCCACATCGAGGCGAGGGCCTACCACCAGGTCCCCGTCTTCGACGCCGCCGTGACGTTCGCCCGCGCCGAGGGCATCACGGTTGCGCCGGAGACCGCGCACGCGGTCCGGGCCGTCATCGACGAGGCCATTGCGGCGCGCGAGGCCGGTGAGGCGCGCGTTATCCTATTCAACCTGAGCGGGCACGGCTTCTTTGACCTGGCGGCGTATGACCGGTATTTCGCCGGCGAGCTTGAGGACTACGAGTACCCGCAGGAAGCCGTCGAGGCCGCGCTCGCCAGCCTCCCAGAGGTCACGCTCGGCAACTAGGCCGCGTCAGGGCCGCGCCCCTGGACAGGCCGGTTATTTCCTCTCTCTTGTGGCAGGCCTCCCTACGGGGAGGCCTGCCCGCGCTGCCCGCTGTTGACACCCCTGTGACGAAACTCTATAATCCCGAACCGATCTCCAGACGCCAGCAGGAAGACCATCAAGAAGGGAAACCGTTGCCAGCCACCGCCGCCCCTGAGGCCGCCGAAGCACAGGCACGCCTCCTCGCGAAGAACCAAGCAGCCACGGCGCGCAACCTGATCGACCAGGTGCGCCGGTGGACCCACAGCGCCTGGTTCGCATACCTGATGCTCGCGCTGCTTCAGACCAAGGTCATCTGGGGCATCTTCAAGTATCGCGACCTGGCCTCCGCCGACTCCGCGATCTATTTCGGAGCGGGCTACCAGTGGTACACCGACCTGATACTCAACCGTATGGCAATGCGCTCCCCACTCTACATTGCGTACATGGGCCTTTTCTTTAACATCACGTTCGACGCCCACCTGATTATCGTGCTGCAGCGCGTTATCATTCTCTTCGTCGTCGCACTCCTGGTGCTCGCCGTCATGCGGCGTCTGCTGCCGCACGGCGTCGCGTGGCTGGTCGCGGCGTGGTGGGCCAGCCTCCCCGTCGTCATCGACGTGAGCTACGCCGTCCACCTCTTCGCCTTGATCCCGGTGCTGGTCGCGACGCTGGCGCTCCTCCGCAAGCCCCAGACGCCACGGACGCGGGGCGTCGCGCTCGGCATCCTGTTCGTGTCGGCGTCCCTGGTGCGGACCGAGATGCTCCTCGCCGCCGGCGGCCTCGCCGTCGCCAGCCTGGGTTGGGAGATCTGGCGCGCGCGCCGCGCCGGACGCCTGCCGTGGCGTGCGTACCTGTCTGCCTATGGCACGCCGATGGGGGTCGCCGCCGTGATCGTCCTGGCTTTCCTGTCGCGCCAATCGCCCGACACGGGCTTCAGTGTGGTCGGTCGCCAGGCCGGCGTCTTCTGCCAGACCTACGCGACGGCCTACCGCGAGCGCTACCCCGAGTGGGGCGGAAACCCCTGGTGGGATTGCAGCGAGATCATGGCGCAGGACTTCGGCGCCCCCCTGCCCACATTCACCGAAGCGCTCCTGGCGAACCCAACGGCGATGGCCGAGCACTTCCTGTGGAACCTCCAGCAGATGCCCACCATGGTGCAGATCGGCCTGTTCAACGCGACGTCCAACCCATACAACCCGGACATCCACTACCACGAGACAAACTCCCTTGTCGCGCGGAACCTCACCGTCGCCGCCATTGGAGTTTGCGCCGCAGGGCTGTTCCTGCTGGCGCGCCGGCGGCGCGACTGGTGGCAGCGCTGGCTGCAAGCGCGGGCGTGGGGATGGCTGGCGCTGGCGCTGTTCGCGACCTCCTCGCTGGTCACGATCATCTTCCTCGCCTCCGTGCGCGACAAGTATGGCTATACCATCACCATCGCGCTGCTGGCGCTCATCGGGATGGCCTCTTTCGTCATTCTCGACGCCGTCGCCGGGCGCTTCCCACAGTTGAAGCGCCTTTCGTCATGGATGCCGCTCGTGATGGTCGCGGCGGTCGTGCTCGCGCCCAACCTCCACGCCAACGCCCGGTACACGCGCCCGCGCACGATGCTTGAGGACTACAGCCGCCTCCTCCCCTTCCAGAGCCTGCTCGCCATTCCTGACGCCAAGCTGCTGGGGCCGAACAGCAGCGTACATTGCTGGTACCTCGCCTACGGCGCGTGCAGCGGCCTCTACACCGACTTCCTGGATCGAAAGCCGGCGCTCACCCCGCTGGAGACGTTTCTATACAGGCACGGCATCACGATGGTCTATCTCGACGCGAACACCCGCGCACAGCTTGAGGCCGACCCCTCAGCGCAACGGTTCCTGACCACGCCCGAATCAAGCGGCTGGCGGCAGATCGCCTGGGCGGAACCTCCCGACGGCGCGTGGATGCTCTTCACGCGCGTGGACCACACGACGCAGCTCGCCCTCGGCGACATCCCCGCCGCCGGCCTGGCGGGCGGCGCGCTGCACGCCACGCCCTACGAGGAGGCGGTCGAGTGGGGCTACTGGCACCCTGAAGATGGGTACATACCGCTGGGATGGGTCTCAGGCGAGGGCGAGATCAAGGCGGCGGAGGGCGGCCCGCTCACGCCGGGCCAGTTCCGCACCCTGGTCGAGAGTCACGCGACCGAATTGTTCGAAATCAGCAACTAGGGGGGCGCAGGCGTCCGCCGACTCACTCTTGGCAGGGCGAGTGTGAACGTCGCGCCGTGGCCGGGCGTGCTCTCCACCCAGATGCGCCCGCCGTGCGCTTCGACGATGGCCTGCGCCAGGTACAGGCCCAGGCCGGTACCCTTGGTCTTTCGTGCGATGTCGTGATTGACGCGGTAGAAACGCTCGAAAACGCGGTCAAGCTCGTCGGGGGGCAGCCCGACACCGTGGTCGCTCACGCCGACGAGCACCTCGTCCAAGCGCGCCTGCCCCCAGATGCGCACCGCGCCGCCGCCGGGCGAGTACTTGATCGCGTTGCTCACCAGATTGTCGAGCACATTGCGCAGACGGCGCTCGTCGCCCTGCACGACCGGGAAATCCGGCGGGAAGTCCACGGTCAACGTATGCTGCGCGGTCTGCGTGCGAAAGTCCACCGCGACGCGCTCGGCTAGCTGGTCCAGGCGCACATCGCACCGTTCCAGCTTGAAGCTGCCCGACTGCAAGCGCGACGCCTCCAGCAGGTTCTCGATCAGTTCGGTGAGGCGATCCGCCTCGTCCTCGATGACCTGCAGGCTTGCCTGGATGGTCGCCGGGTCCCAGGCGGCATCCTCGCGCCGGAGCGTGCTCGCGTACCCCTTGATGAGCGAAACCGGCGTCTTGAGTTCGTGCGAGATCACGGAAATGAAGGTGCTCTTCGCCTCCTGCGCCTCGCGGAAGTGCGTGATGTCGCGCACGTTGGCGATGATGTTGACCAGCCGGCTCTGGTGGATCAGTGGCGCGTAGGTGATGGCGACGCTGATCGTCGTGCCGTCGGGCCGGCGCAGGTCGCCTTCAACGTAGAGCGTGCTCGCCGGCCTGTTGTCGGAGGGCAGCGTCGGCCAGCCGCCCGCAACCGCCTCCTCCAGGTCGGCGCCCGGCTCGCGCCGCTGCCAGACGATCACCGCGTCGTGGGGTTGCCCAATCGCCTGATCCGCGCGCCAACCGGTGATACGGCTCAGCGCGCGGTTGAACGACTCTATCTTCAGGCCAGGGCTGAGGATCATCACGCCGTCGGCGCTGGATTCGAGGATGGCCTCCAACCGCGTGCGCTCGCGCTCCGCAGTCTGGTAGAGGCGCGCGTTGTGCACCGCAATCGCGGCCTGATCGGCGAAGCTCTCCAGCACGCGCCGGTCGTTGAGCGAGAAGCTGCCCCCATAGGCGCGGAAAATGTAGATGACGCCGACAAACGCATCGCCGACCGACATCGGCAGCGCCACAACCTGCCGCAGCCGCAGGTCCACCTCGCTGGCGATGCGCTCCAGCTTCTGCTCCAGGCCGGGGATCAACAGGCTGCCGTCGTCGTCGATGCTCATGTCGGTGAGCAGCGGCTCAAAGTGCGTCAGCAGCGCGGGGTTGACGCCATAGCTCGCCCACGCGCGCATCGCGCCGGCGTCGCGCAGCGCGATCAGGCCCACCTGCCCCGCGAGCATCGAAACCGCCGCGCGCAGGATGCGCCGGAGCACCTCATCGAGGTCGAGCTGCTCGGTAATGGCGCGGCTGATCTCAAGCAGGTAGTCGCGCTGGCGAACCCGGAAGTCCGGCAATAACATCATGATGATGCGATTGTAGCATTGCCTCGCGCAGACAGGAAGCAGGTCATACGCCCCTGCGCCAGACTCTAATGCTTCTCTTACGCTGTGATCGGGAGAATCTACTGCCCCGCGCCCACGGAGCGCAGCATTGCGGCAAGCCGCCGACCGCGCGGCGGGGCGGCGGTCGCGCGGACGATTTCCGGCCAGCCGACCACCCCGTAAAGGTTGCCCCGGTCGGTGACCAGCACCTCGTCAGACGCAGACCGGTCCAGCGCCTCCACCGCGTCCGAGAGCGGCGCCTGCCGGCGTATCACGGGGTACGCGGTGCGCATCACGGCGGCGACCGGCACGCCCTCCGGCAGCGGGTCGTCCCGCACCAGGACGCCCACCAACCGGCTCTGCCGGCCCACCACCACCGGCGTGACCGCCTGCGCCGCGAAGAGCGCCTCGGCCATGTCGGCGGTAACCACTTTGGCGGGCGTCACCGTCTTCAGGGCGGGGCGTGCGGCGTCGCCGACGGTCAACTCCTGGAGCGCGGCGTGCGTGCGCATCTGGCGGCCCTCGCTCACCGCGCCGGCGAACACGACGACGCCGATCAGCGCCAGGCCCAGGTTCGAAGCCAGGCCGATTTCGGGCAGCGACAGCCCGAACAGGCTGATCACGATGAAGCCGGCGGCGACGACCTGTCCCATCGCCGCCGCGCCCTGCGTCGCCTGCATGTAGGGCAGGCGCATCGCCAGCACGGCGCGGACCAGACGCCCGCCGTCCATCGGGAATGCCGGCAGCAGGTTAAAGGCCACCAGCAGCGCGTTCGCCACGGTGAGGTAAAGCAGCAGGCCCAGCACGCTTGGGTAGCGGAGCGCCTGCGCCAGCCGCGCGCCCAGCGGCGCGCCGCCGGCCGGCGCGAGCACGAGCAGCGCCGCGCCGCCGAACAGGAGCGCAAGGCCGAGGTTCACCGCCGGGCCGGCCAGGGCGATCAGGAGTTCGTCTTTTGGTTTCCGGGGAGCGACTCAAGCGTGGCGACGCCGCCAATCGGCAGCAGCGTGATGTGGCGCACCGCAACGTCGCGCGAGAGCGCCCACATGCAGTGCCCCAGTTCATGCAGCAACACGCAGAGGAACAACGAGCCGACAGCGCCGACACCAAAAAGCGCGCCGATAACGCCGCCGTAATCGAGCGCGCCCTGCCACGCCGCCCAGATCAGCGTGAGCACGAAGGTCACGTGCAGATAGACCTGTACCCCGCCAATTCTTCCAAGACTAACCGACCAACGCATCACGCACACCCAGTAACTCACACCGTACCAGGAGTATAAGCCCTCAACCGGTGTACGTCAACCAGAATGTGTTAACAAAGCGTCATGCCGCGCTGATGTCCCCGGTTATACGTATGACGGCGCGTGTGGACGCTTTCTTACGCCGCGTCGGCAGGCCTCACGGGTTGACGAACCGCCACTGCCCGAAGCCCGTGCCCACCACGCGCCCGTCGGGTAGCGTGAGGTAGTAGACCGCAAAAGTGGACGCCGTGATCTCGACACGCTGGACGCGCATGGTATAGCCCTGCTCCGGCGCTGTCGCCCACCCCAGGCGGCTACGGATCTCCGGGATGTTGCCCCACACCCGGCCAAAGCCGCTGACGGGCATGTGATAGCCAGACGGCGCGACTTCGGTCTCCGCGACCGGGTTATCCGGGAGCGATTCGAGCGTGGACTCGATGAAGTGGTTCGCCTGACCGTTGCTGTGGTGGACGTAGACCTCGCCCAAGTCGGCGCGCCACACCATGTAGCCGTGCTCGAAGGTCTGGTAGGCCGCCTGCACGTCTTTGACCGCCTCCGCCGGGCAGCCTTCTGCCGGCCCGAAGAAGTACGTGCATGGCGGCGGTACCACGGCGGTCGGCGTCGGCGTGGGAGGCGCACCCACGACCGGGATCATCAGGTCCTCCTGATCGTAAATCTCGCCGGTGATCACGTTCACCAGCCGCAGGCGCAGGTGCACGTCTTCGCCAGCCGGCGCACTGGGGGCGAACGGCGGCACTGGCGCAACCTGCCCCACGCCGCTGGACGAAACCCACCGCTGCGCGCGGGGCAGCTCGACCGGGACGGCGCGCCCGTCGGCAAGCACCTGCTCAAAGACCAGGTTGGAATGGGGCACCCGGTTGACCACATCCCAGGCAACGGGCGCCCGTGCGCTCGCCGCGCTGCCGCCATAGAGGTCGCTGTGCGCAATCTGCCGGAGCGTGGTGGTGAACGACCGGATGGACGGTGCGCCGCGCGCGCCGTCATAGGGGATCGTGAGGACCCACTGATCCACGAGCCGCCGGCCGTCGTAAAGCGCGAGGCGGAACATCGGCGGGCCGAAGTTCAGCGGATGCCGCACATTCGCCGCCACCGAACCGACCGGCTCCAGCGCGCGATGGACGACGACCCAAGTGTTGAGCTGGGCATACGCCAGCTCCAGCCGGTGGGTTCCCCCATCCCGACCACATGCCACGACAGGCGCGCCAGCGTCGAGGCGGCCTCAGCGGCGTCAACGGTGATCGCCGGGAGGGCGCTCTCGAAACTGGCGATGGCAGGCGGCGTGTTGGCGTCGCTCTGCGCCGAGGCCGCCTCGCGCCCCCAACCCGACCCAAACACGACAAGCAACAGGATCAACGCCAGTACCCAACCACTGAGCCTGCGCATGACTCCCTCCTTCGCGTCGCCAACCCGGCAACCCATCGCTTTGCAGGGCATCACCCACCCTCAACCGTATCAGGCGCGGGTAACAGCAGCGTTGCGGGCGTGTTACAGCCCTGCAACGCACTGTTACCGTCTTGAAACAGAGGGCGTTCAGCGTTTGCGGCGGCGGCGGTTGGCCTCGGCCTGGCGGAGGATGGCGTTGATGTCCTGCTTCTGGGTTGGGGGCGGCGCAAGGCGGGGGCGCGTCGCCCTCAGCGGCGGGACGGGTCTGCCTGAGCTTGCTGGCCGCCGCAACGCGCCGCTGGTATTCGGCTTCGAGCGAGCCGTCGCGCTCCATCTGCCAGTAGACCGCGCCGAGGTACAGCGCTTTGCCGGCGCGCTCCGCCGCCTCACGCACGGCGGGGACCGGATCGGTGAGGAAGCGGTGCGCCAGGTGCGGCAGGGCGGCGGGGTTGTTGAGGGTTTGGAGTTCGCGCGCTGCGTTTGCGCGCACGTCGGGCGCGGTCTCGTCGTTCAGCCGCTTCAGCCACACGCTGATGTCCGCGTTCGAGGGCATGGCGGCCGGCGCGCGCTGTGACGTGATCTGCTCGCGCGCCGGGCCGAGGTTCGAACCGGCGGCTCCCGCGCCCGGCTGCAAAGCGCCCATGATGGTCCCGCCCATCAGGATGCCCGCCGCAGTGACCGCCGCCGCCGTCTTGCCGGCGTCGGCCCGGCGGCGGATCATGTCCATATCGAAATCGTCCTGCAACTTGCGCAGCAGTTTGGCCTCTTCTTCGTCCTCCAGCGCCGCGATCTCGCGGTCGATGCCGAAACGCCGGAAGATCTCGTCTACCGTCGTGTACCCGGCCTGCTGCGCCGCGTAGAGGCGCTGGCCGGTCCATGCGAGCGCGCGGCGCACCTCCGGGTCGGTTTCGTCCCTGTAGCGCGCCCGCACCGCGTCGAGCGCGCCGACCTCTTCCACCATGCCGAGCACGCGCGTCGCGTTGAGCCGGGCTTTGGCGTTCGCGCTCTCGAGGCCGGCCAGTAGCTTCTCTTTCATTTGGCCGCTCCCCCATAGCAGGTCCTATATCCTGTCGTTACGCCCCTCATTATACAATATGTAGCACAGAACCGAATCGGTCGCATTCCGGAAGCCGGAAGCTCACAGGATTTGAACCACGGATAACACAGATGACGCTGATTCAAAAGCTATCATAGACCTTCATACAGAGGGGGTGCGACGATGTGACGCGGGGTTTGCGTGAATGGTATTCGATTCTCGTGTTATTCGTGGTTCACTTCCTTCCTCCCCAGACGAAGCGAAAGCGTCAGGCGGAACGCCCCGCATCTCAAGTTGCAGCAAGCGCGTACCTGAAGGTACAAATAAGGGGTGAACCTCACGCGCTGTGTCGCCGTGACACAGTCGCCCCACACGCACCTGGGCCAGAGTCACGCCATGTCGTCTGTCCGCTTTCTGGTGACCATCGTGTTCCACCTCATCGACCTGTCAACGCCCTTCCGCCGGGCGCGCCAGCCCTGGCACCGGCAGACGGTGGAGGTGGTACGGTGGGCCTTGATCGCGCTGCTGATCGGCGGGCCGGCTTTTCTCTGCGCGACCGTCTCGCTCACCGGCGCGTTTTCCAGCGCCCCGCTCAGCGCCGAGTCGTCTTTCGCGCTGTTCTGCAACAGCGCCGCCGCAATCCCGATCTTCCTGCTCGGCGTGCTGTGGCCCTCGCTGGCGGCCTTCCTGGTCAGCCCGCTGATCCTGCGGCACCGCGAGCACCGCTCGTGGGATACGGTGCTCTCGACGCCGTACCCGCGCCGCGACATCCTCACCGGCACCATCGCGACATCGTTCGCGGGGTTTGAGGGGCTGCTGCAATTCACGCTCTTCGTGCAGGGCTGCATGGCGGTGATCGCGGCGCTGCACGCGCTGCGGCTGGCGCAGCTTGGCATCAGTTCGGCGTTGTGCGCTGTGGGCATCGTGTGGGTGGTGGCGTTGTTCGCGGTCGAGCGGGCGCAGGAAACGTCGCTGGCTTTTCTGTTGGGCGTCGCGGCGTCGTATGTGGCGCGCTCGTGGCCCATTGCCGCGACGGGCGCGGTGGTCGCCGGGCTGGTGATGCGGCTCGTGCAGCTCTGGCTGTTGGTGCTCATCGCGCTGGCCGCCGACCCGGCGCAGGCGGGGAGCGTGGTCCGCGACGCGCTGCTTATGGGCAGCACCGCCGCGATGTTCCGCTTCACGCCGCTCATCACCGTGCTCGCGCCGGTCGCGATCATCGCGGCCAGGGAGCTGGCCTTTCGCGGGTTGCTCGGCTGGCTAATCCGGGAGATGGGGGGCGAGTAGCGCCGCGCCGCCAGGGATCACACGTTCACGCTCAGGGCTTGCAGCGCCTCCAACAGCGCGGGCAGGCCGGCATACAAAACCCCCTGCATGCCGATGCTGCGCGCCGCTTCGACATTTGCGGCGGCGGTGTCCACCATGACCGCCTCGTCTGGCGCAACGCCCAGGCGCTCGCACGCCAACTGGAAGAGGATAGGCGACGGTTTGGCAACGCCGACAACGCCGGAGATCAGGTGGTCGTCGGACGCCACGCGCGTGTCCAGGCCGAATTTGTGCAGCAGTTGGATCTGCTGTTCCGGGCCGGCGTCCGTGACCAGACTCACGCGGTAGCGGGGCCGGAGCCGGGCCACCAGCGCAAGCAGCGCGTCGTCGACCTGCTCTCCGGCGTAGAACAGCTCGATAAAGCGCATGACCTCATCGGGAAAGCGCATGTGGAGCGCCTCGGCCACCGCGCGATGGTAGGAGTCGACCGTGCGCCGACCCGTGATGTACTCCTGCCACCAGGGGCCGCCCCAGAGTGCGTGACGCACCGCGCCGGGGGGCAGCCCTTTCACCGCCTCCCACTCGGCCTCGTGCTCTGCGCGGTGATCCTGCTTGACGAGAATCTCCGCCACGGACAGGCAGACGGCGCGGACCGTCTTCACCAGCTCGGTTCCAGTATGACGCTGCCAGCGTACCATACCTATCATTATAAGACGCTTTGCGCGCCGGCTGTATACGGTTGGTAAACAATCTCATAAAGTCGCGCGCGGAGGCGGTCAAAAAGAAGCTCCCAGGGAGCCTGAGACCCCCTGGGAGCACAGTCGCGATCAGCCAGGCCCTTTTGCCGGCCTAGCCGTTGCGCTTGAGCTTACCGGCGCGCTTGGCGTACTGCTCGCCCCGGCGGAAGAGCCAGACGCCGAGCGGCAGCATCACCACGCCCATCGCCAGCAGCGGCACGATGTAGACCGTCAGCGCAGGCAGGTCCGCGCCTTCGAGCAACGCGGCGCGCATCCCTTCGAGCACGTAGGTCGCGGGCGAGATCTGCGCGACCGGCTGGAGCCAGGCCGGCAGCACCTCGACCGGGTAGTACACGCCGGAGACCAGCAGCAGCAGCGCCTGGACGATGTGCGTCATCTGCACGCCGCGCTCCGTGTAGAGCAGCGGCAGCACCGACGCCACGATGCCGAGCGACACGAACGACAAACTGCCGGCCAGCAGCACCACCATTGCGCCAAACAGGTTGGCGACGGAAAGATCGAGCGCGAAGAACAGCGCCATCACCACGCCAAGCACCGCCGTGAAGACCAGCATGTAGATGATGGCGAACAGCGTCTGCCCGACCATCTGCACGAAGCGGTGCACCGGCGCCATGAAGGTGTATTCGATGGTGCCTTCCCAGCGCTCCCACTGGATCATCTCGCTCACGTTGTCGAAGAGGCCGACGAAACGCCAGACCAGCGTGCCGATAATGAGGTAGAGCACCAGGTAGTCGGTGTCGATGCTCGTGTCGCCGGTGATGGCGCCCATGCCCGCGCCGATGAACGCCACCGAGAGGAGCTTGCGACCGAGTAGGCAAGCCACACGACCTCCAGCCCCAGTAGCGCTTGACCAGGTTGAAGTTCCGCGCAACGAACGCATAGCTCTGCCGCAGTTCGATGCGCATGTTTCGGATTAGCGTCGTCATCGTTCCGTTCTCCTAAAGCGCCTCCGCCGCCGGATCGTGCGGCGGCGCGCCAAGATAGCGATACCAAAGTTCCTCAGTGATTGCGGCAGGGTCGCACGCCACGCCCTGCCTGGCGAAGTACTCACAGGTGCGCGTGATGTCGCGCTCCAGGATGTAGTAGGCGTTCGGGTTGTTGCGGCTGTTCACCACCTGCGGGAAGTCGATGAGCGTGATCGCTCCCTCCCAGTACAGCATGTTGTAGGCCGACAGGTCGCCGTGGATCAGGTCGCGCTCCAGCATCAGCGCTGCGTTGCGCAGCGCCTCGTCGAAGAGGGCCGCGCCTCGTCCGGTTCCAGGGCCACCTCCGCCAGGATGGGAGCCGCCATCTGCGCGTCGCCGTGATAGCTCGTGAGGATGGCATTCTCGGCAGCGGCGAAAGGCTGAGGCACGGCGGCCCCGGCCTGGTGCAGCGCCTGCATCGCGGTGTATTCGTACATCAGCCATGATGTGTGCGCGACCTGCCGCCCGTATGACGTTTTCTTGCCGATGGCGCGCGCCACGCGGTCCGCATCCTTGCCCACAGGCCGGCCGTCCGGCGTGAGCACGTCGCGGCCCTCGCGGTACACTCTGGTCGTTGCGCAGTTGGCGGAACTTGCGCGGGCGATACACCTTTGCGGCCACCCATGCCACACCCGTTGAGGGGTGCGCCGCGCACCGGTAGACGCTCGCCTCCTTGCCGCCCTTGATGAGGGCAAGCACGTCGGTGATGAGCGCCTGGTCGTAGAAACTGCGCAGCGAAGACAGGAGCCACTCCACTTCGTATCGCGAGGGCCGGTAGGTGGTGTCGAAACCACCTTCGAGGCCGGCAACGTCGTCCACCAGTGCCGTGACAACCTCCGATTGCGATCTCTTGGGCGTGTGCCTGGCCTTGGGCTTGCGCCTCCGCCGCGCCTTGCGATCTGTCCTCAGCGGGTCGAACTGCGCTGCGTAATCCTCAAGCTCATCCAGGTCCGCCTCTCGCACGTCGATAAAAGAAGCGTTGCGATTCACCGTTGGTTTTCCTCTTGTTGATGTCGTGCTGCGGTCGATTCGTCTTCATCATGCTCTGGCCCCTCGCGCAGAGGGGGTTCTGCCAAACCGAGGCGGCGACAGCCGCCTGCGCGCCAGCGCGCGCCCAACCTGTGCGAACAACAACCCTTTCGACCGCTCGTGTGATGTTTTGGGACATATCCGTCCTCC
The DNA here is from genome assembly GCA_027494055.1 of Anaerolineae bacterium. Taxonomy (GTDB): domain Bacteria; phylum Chloroflexota; class Anaerolineae; order Aggregatilineales; family JAFGMM01; genus JAOSJO01. The sequence continues at coordinate 39,137 of JAOSJO010000002.1, forward strand.
TTGTGTTTCAGTCGTCTCCCCGTGAGCGTTGGTGCGATCAAGTGGCCTGGTTGACCTCACCCCAACCCCCTCCCCATTTCGTGAAGAGGGGGCCGGGGGGTGAGGCAGCCAGCCAGTAGCCAAGTGCCTCAGCGACAACACTCAAGAGGGAGATCACCTGTGCTTCTGCTTATCCGCTCTACGTGACCGGGCCTCAGGCCGCAACTTCCTCTGGCTCGGCCTCCTCATCTTCAGGCTTAACCAGTTGCTTGCCGGTCAGGTCCATGAAGACATCCTCCAGCGTGGGCTGGTGGCCGTTGGGCGAGACCAGCATCTTCAAGCCCGTTGGCGTGTCCTCGGCGACGATGTTGCCCTCGTCCAGGATCGCGATGCGGTCGCACAGGGTGTCCGCTTCGTTCATGTCGTGCGTGGTGAGGAGGATCGTCGCGTCGTGTGTGTCGCGCAGCTCCTCGACGACCGCCTGCACCTCGCGCTTCGAGCGCGGGTCCAGCCCGGTGGTCGGCTCGTCCAGCAGCAGGAGAATCGGCTGGGTGAGGAAGGCGCGCGCGATGGCGACCTTCTGCTGCATCCCCGGCTCATCTCCTCCATCGGCTGGTTGAGGGAGTCCTCGCGCAAGCCGAGGCGCTTGAGGATCGCGCGCGCCTTCGGGCCGGCCTCGGCGCTCGAAACGCCGTACAGCCGCGCGCCGTACATCAGGTTCTCCATCGGGCTGAGCTTCTTGAAGAACGCCGCGTCAACCGAGACGCGGTTGATCATGCGCTTGACCGTCATCTCCTCTTTGAGCACGTCGTGCCCAAACACCGTCACCCGACCCTTGTCAGGGATCATCAGCGTGGAGATGACGCGCACCAGCGTTGATTTGCCGGAGCCGTTCGGCCCCAACACCCCGAAGATCTCACCACGGCGGACCTGCAACGACACGCTGTCCAGCGCCACGACCGGCTTGGTCTCGGCCTGGCGCCCCCGGACGCGCTGCCACCATTGGGCTTTGCCGCCCTTGTGGAACTGCTTCACCACGTTTTCGACGACCAGGGCCGTCGCGCCGTCAGCTATCTCGCTGTTTCTCGGCTTTTCGTACATATCGGCAATCGCCGTTTCGTATGTGTTCATCCTAGATGCCCTTCGCCGTTGTTCTCTCGGCTGTTTTGCGTCTTTGACATGCGACACCATTCGCTCTGATGGTCAACCCCCATAACCTGTCCTTCGGAGGGGCGCGGGCATCGTGGGCATGAGACCGTCGGGCGTCTCGATCATGCGCCCATCGTAACTACCCGCCGCCGCGATCCGGAGCCAGGCGCTTGCCGCCCGCCGCGTTGAGCGCGTGCGCTGCACCGCCATAACGGGCCTCAAGCCATGTCCCCAGGGCAACCATCCCACGTCCAAGCCGGGCGAGTAACCGCCCGTGCAACCATACGCGCGCTGTAAGCCTGCTGGCCTGCGCCTCCTGCGCGAGCCGATCCTGGTGCGCCCGGCGCAGCATGTCGCGCCGGTGTTCGTCGCGCACGCGCCAGTCTTTTTCCGTTAACATCACTAGCCTCCTCGGTGTGGCCTCGCCCGGCGTGTCTGGCGCGCCTGGCGGGCCGCGATCATGCTCGGTAACGCTGCGTCTTCGGTGACCGCTTCAGTGTTGGGCCTAATCGTCATCGGTCTCCTCCGTTGTCCGAACCATGCCCGGTTCGGCATGGCACACACTTCTTGGGCCACAGCGCGGTCGCCGAGAGCTTGAGATCGTCGGGCATCTCCCACAGTTGCCCTGCGCCGCCTACCTGCGCGTGTAAGGCCCTTCCCGGTACACCTGGCCTGTCATATTCACCGCTGTCTCCTTTCTTCCTGTCCGGCAGGTCGGACTGCGTTCACGTCTCGTGGGTTGCCAGGGTGGCAAAAGAAAAAGGCCGTGGTTCTCTACCCACGGCCCCCTGGCTTCCCAGGACGCGCGCTGCGCGCGTCAGGCAATCAAAAAGGCCGTGGGCTTCGTCGCGCGCCCACGGCCTTAAGAGTTCTCTTACAAAACCCTACCGGCGAGTAGGCGCACTGCGAGAAGGAACAAAACCGATCATCACGACGCACTCGTGAGAGGTCATTCTTGTGCAGTGGGCCATGTATCCCTCGCTCCTTTCATCAGGATTCCAGGAAGCAGTCTACAGGGTTTTTCGTTGAATGTCAAGGGGTTAGCCGAAGTTTTAACATTCGCGTGGACGAGGCCAGTTCTGCCCCCAGACCGCGCCCGTCACAGCGCGACCTCAGCCGCCTCCAGGAACGCCTCCAGGTCCGCGAGCGCGCGGGCGCTGTAGGCCTGCTGGCGCTCGCGCTTGTTGCGCACCGGCGGGTGGAGCGGCGGCAGGAGGCCCAGGTTCGCCTTCATCGGCTGGAAGTCCTGCGGCGCGGCGTGCGTCACGTAGTCGCACAGCGCGCCGAGCATCGTCGTCGTCGGGAGCGTCCACAACGGCTGCCCCTGGAGGCGGCGCGCCGCGTTGACGCCGGCGAGCAGGCCCGTGCCGATATTGCCCACGTAACCCTCGACGCCGGTGATCTGCCCGGCGAAGAAGAGGTCATCGCGGCTGCGGAACTGAAGCGTGGGCCGGAGCAGCGCCGGGGCGTTGATGAACGTGTTGCGGTGCATCATGCCGTAGCGCGCGAAGGCCGCGTTTTCGAGGCCGGGGATCATGCGCAGCACGCGCTTCTGCTCGCCCCAGCGCAGGTTGGTCTGAAAGCCGACGATGTTGTACAGCGTGCCGGCCAGGTTGTCCTGGCGCAGTTGGACCACCGCATAGGGCCGCCGCCCGGTGCGCGGGTCGGTGAGGCCCACCGGGCGCATCGGGCCGAACGCCAGCGACTGTCGGCTGCGCGCCGCCATCTGCTCGATGGGCAGGCAGCCCTCGAAGAAGCGCGGGTCCTCGCGCTCGAAATCGCGCAGGGGGATCGTCTCGGCCTGGAGCAGCGCATCGACAAAGGCGTTGTACTCCGCCTCGGTCATCGGGCAGTTGATGTAGTCGCCCGCTTCCTCGACGCCGCGCCCGTAGCGGCTGGCGCGGAACGCCACCGTCATGTCGATGCTCTCAGCCTCGACCAGCGGCGCAATCGCGTCGTAGAAGTAGAGGTACTCCTCGCCGCCGAGCGCGGCGATCGCCTGCTCCAGCGGCTTCGCGGTGAGCGGCCCGCTGGCGACGACCGTCGGCGCGTCGGGGATGGCCTTCACTTCCTCGCGGATGACCGCTATGCGCGGGTGCCCTCGACCGCCTCGGTCACGGCCTCGGCGAACCGCTCGCGGTCCACTGCCAACGCGCCGCCAGCCGGGACCGCCGTGCGGTCGGCGCAGCGCACGAGGAGGCTGCCCATGCGGCGCAGCTCCTCCTTCAGCAGCCCGGAGGCGCGGTCTGGCAGGTTGGAGCCGAGCGAGTTGCTGCACACCAGCTCGGCGAGCCGGTCCGAGACGTGGGCGGGCGTCTGCGCTTTGGGGCGCATCTCGTACAGCGCCACCTCCACGCCCCGCTCGGCGGCCTGCCACGCCGCCTCCGAACCGGCAAGCCCGCCGCCAATCACGATCAATTGCTGTGCCTTCATTCTGTAGCCCATCGCACCCCGAAGCAAAGCGTCTCGCGTTCACGGCATATTCTAGCAAAAGCGCGCGCGGATCGGCAGGCTCACGTCCCCTGGAACGTCAACACCTTGCCGATGGTGCGGAAGAGGATCACCATGTCAAGGAGCAGCGACTGGTGGCGGATGTAGTACAGGTCGTATTGCAGCTTGACGAGCGCATCATGGCGGGTGCTGCCATACCTGTAGCGCACCTGCGCCCACCCGGTCAGCCCTGGCTTGACGACCAGCCGCGTGCGGTAGAACGGGATGTCGTCCGCCAGCGCCGCGACGAACTCCGGGCGCTCCGGGCGCGGGCCGATCATGCTCATCTCGCCACGCAGCACGTTGAGAAGCTGCGGCAACTCGTCGAGGCGGGTCTTGCGCAGGATGCGCCCCACCGCCGTGATGCGCGGGTCGTTCTCGGTGGCCCAGAGCGGGCCGCTGTCCTTCTCCGCGTCCGGGATCATCGAGCGCAGCTTGAACACGCGGAACACGCGCCCCCGCCTTGCCGAGCCGCTCCTGCACGTAGAAGACCGGCCCCGGCGAGTCGAGCTGCATGGCGAGCACGATCACGGGCAGCATGAGGGCGAACACGCCCAGCCCGATGGACGCCAGCGCCACGTCCAGCAGGCGCTTGAACATCGGATACAGGTTGAACAGCGAGTTTTCTTTGAGCGGCAGCACAATCGCCCACTGGTTGCCAACGTGCTCCACCGGCACGCGGCCCGTCAGGCGCTCGTAGAGCAGCGGCATCGGCGTGATGGTGATGCCGCGTTCGTAGCAGTCCATGATGCCCTCGAAGACATCCGCCGGCAGCTCCCGGTGCGTCGCGACGATCACCTCGCGCGCGTTCTCACGCACGGCGATCTGCGCGAGTTCCCGCCCGCTCCCCAACACCGGCGCGCCCTCCAGCTTGCGCCCAACCTGCTCCGGCGCGCCGATCAGCCCGACGATCTCATACGCCTGCGGCATCTCTGCGTTCAGCGTCTCGATGATGGTCTGCGCCGCCCAATCCGTGCCGACGACCAGCACCCGCCGCCGGAAGCCGCTCCAGTCCATCAGGAACGGACGCCACGACCGCCACAGGAGGATCAGGAAGAAGGACGCGACCGCATAGTACAGGATGAACAGCCTGGGCAGCGTCTCCGGCGGGGAGAGGAAGAAAATCAGCACATAGACGACAAGAAGCTGGAGCGTGACCAGCACCAGGCGCGGCAACATGGCGCTGAACTGCGCCGAGGCCTGCAGGTCGAAGAACCCATTCAGGCCGGCCAGCGCAATCCACAGCAGGCTGAGGAGGGGAAACCAGTACAGGCGCGGCAGCAGGAACGCCAGGTCGAAGTCATACTGGCCCACCACGGCCCAGATGCGCAGCGCCACCACCACCGCCGCGTTGACGGCGATCAGGTCGCCGGCGATGAGCAGGGCGCGCCGCTCAGAAACCTGGAGTTGGAAACGTGGCTGCCTGGGCGTCGGCATCAGGGTTCCCTGTGGTGCGGGTGGAACTGCGGTACAATACCGGTCGGCCTGGCCTGTAACAGGGTCACGCGGCCTGGTTCATTTTCTACTAACAGCAAGGAGACTGCAAATGCGCGTTTTCATTGCCGGGATGGACGGCTATCTGGGCTGGTCGCTCGCGCAGTATCTCGCCGCGCGCGGGCACGAGGTGGCCGGCGCGGACTTCTTCCTGCGCCGCCAGTGGGTCGAGGAAATGGGGAGTTGGAGCGCCACCCCGATCAGCGACATGCCGGCGCGGCTCGCAGCATTTGAGGAGAACTTCGGCACGCGCCCGCCCTTCTGGGAGGGCGACCTGACCGACTACGCCTTTGTCGAGCGCGTCTTCCGCGCGTTCCAGCCGGAGGCCATCGTCCACTTCGGCGAGATGCCGTCTGCGCCGTACTCCATGGTGGACGTGCGCCATGCGGCGTTCACCATGTCAAACAACATCGTCGGCACGCTCAACATGCTCTTCGCCATGCGCGACATCACGCCGAAGGCGCACCTGGTCAAGCTGGGGACGATGGGCGAGTATGGCACGCCCAACATCGACATCCCCGAAGGCTTCTTCGAGATCGAGTACCGGGGCCGCAAAGACACGCTGCCCTTCCCGCGCCAGGCCGGGAGCTGGTATCACTGGACGAAGGTGCACGACTCCAACAACGTGATGTTCGCGTGCAAAATCTGGGGCCTGCGCTCGACGGACATCATGCAGGGGCGTGGTGTACGGCACGCGCATCGACGAGATGGGCACCGACGAGCGCCTGCTGAGCCGGCTCGACTTCGACCAGAGCTTCGGCACTGCCATCAACCGCTTCGCCTGCATGGCGGTCATCGGGCACCCGCTCACGCCCTTCGGGAAGGGCCAGCAGCGGCGCGGCTTCCTGCCGCTGCGCGATTCGATGCAGTGCCTCACCCTTGCCATCGAGAACCCGCCGGCTGCCGCCGAATACCGCGTGTTCAACCAGTTCGAGGAAGTGTACAACGTGACCGAACTCGCGGAGAAAGTCGCCAAGGTCGCTGGCGAGCTTGGCCTCAAAGGCGCTGAGGTGCGCAACCTGGAAAATCCGCGCAAGGAAATGGAAGAGCACTACTACAACCCCGACCACCAACACCTGTTCGACCTCGGCTACCAGCCCACGCACGACATGGAGGCCGAACTGCGCATCATGCTGAGCGACCTGATGGAGTACCGGACGCGCATCGAAGCCCGGCGCGAAGTGCTGATCCCCGACATCCGCTGGGACGGCACGCGCCGGAAGGTCGCGTACATCAAGTAGACGGCGGCTGGTTTGCCACGCAGGCCAGCGGTCAAAAACAGACAGGGCGAGGCACAGCGCCTCGCCCTGTTGATGGCAACGTTCGCCGCGATACGCTATTCGGAGGTGCCGGGGTCCTCCAGCGGGTCGGTCGGAGCGACCCGGCCGGCGAAGTTGGTGTGGTAGCTGGCCGTGCCGTCCCACCCGGAACCGAACTCGTCCGGGGAGTACTGGCTCGGCAGCAGCGTCGGCGTCCCGCCGGTTGGGGTAAACCAGACCCGCACATGCCGGGCGCAGCCGACCGTCACATCGTTGTCGAGCCGCTGGCCTGCCGCGACGGCGATGGTAGCCTCTGTCCAGCCTTCAGGTCGGAACTGCTCACCGAACAGCGTGCGCACCTCAACCACGCCCGCCGCCGGCGCGCCATCCGTCGAGAAGATATGCATGTTGGTCCGGCACGTGGTCCATTCGTCAGGTGCGGCCAGCCATTCGTCGATCAAGCAATCTTCGACAGGCACGTCCTGGACCCAGTCAGGCGTGTCATCCGGTCCCCACTGCCACGCATCGAAGTAGATCGGGGTGCCCGGCGTCAGCGGGAGCGCCGCCCCGTAAGTCGACACGAAGTGATACACCAGCCACACATCGAACGCGCCATAGGGCATCGGGCTGAAGTCGGTCGCCTGGAGGAACGGGGCCGTAAGGTAGCCCGGCCCGACGCCCATGTCGTTATACCACGTATCACCAACGTCACCGTTGTAACCGGTCACACGGTAGGCCACGCCGTCGGTGCAGGCCATCCATTCTTCAATCTGGCTGTAGTCCCCTACGGCGTAATGCGCAACAGGATCGGGCATTGGGCCGCCCTTCCTCCTGCGCCCCGACAGGCGCGGCGAACACGAATGTCGCGATCACGACAAGCAATGCGACAAGGCGAATAGCGTGGTTCAGTTTTCTCATGGTCGTACCCCCTGATGGTGAGGCTGCGAAAAGGTTAACGCGCTTCTAAGAGGCATTGGATCATCAGGTAACAATCACCTGACAGGATTTATTATAGTGCACCTCTTCGCCGCAGCGCAGTGAAAGATTCGTGAATAATCAGGTATGGTACCGGTCCGGCTGGAAGCGATCCAGATAGCCGCGCGCCCATTCGATGGTGCGGCGCAGCCCCTCCTCCAGTGACACGGCCGGCGCCCATCCGATGAGCGCCCGCGCCCGGCTCGCGTCGGCGCGCAGCTCCAGCACCTCGCTGCCCTCCGGGCGCTTGCGCGCGTCGGTCGAGCGGAGCGCCACGTCGCGCCCGACCAGGTCGATGATGCGCTGCGCCAGCTCGCCGATGCTGACGCTCACGCCCGTGCCGAGGTTGATCGGCGCGCCGAGCGCGTCCTCACCGGCGCGCCACGCGCACAGGAAGCCCGCCGCCGTGTCCATGACGTAGGTCAGGTCGCGCCGGGGGTGCAGCGCGCCCAGCTCAACCACGTCGCGGGTGAGCGCCTGCCCGATGATGGTGGGGATCACCGCGCGCTCAGATTGGCGGGGGCCGTAGGTGTTGAACGGGCGCACGATGGCGACCGGCAGCCCGTAGGTCCGGTAGAAGCTCATCGCGAGGTTGTCCGCGCCGGCCTTCGAGCCGGCGTAGGGCGACTGGGGGTTGACCGGGTGGCGCTCGTCGATGGGCGTGTACTGCGCCGTGCCGTAGACCTCGCTGGTGGAGGTCACCACGACGCGCGCCACGTCCAGGTCGCGCGCGGCGGTGAGGACATTGAGCGCGCCGCCCACGTTGACGGCGGTAGTCTCCTCCGGGTGCTGGTACGAATACGGCACCGAGATCACCGCACCGAGGTGAAAGACCGCCTCCACGCCCGCGACGCTCCTCCGCACCGCCTCGGCGTCGCGCAGGTCGCCGAAGTACACCTCGACCGCGCTGCGGACCTCCGGCGCGATCAGTTCCAGGTTGCCGGTGCGCCCACCGGAGTTGTAGCGCACGAACGCGCGCACGTCGCATCCCTCCGGACCAGCGCCTCAACCAGGTGGCTGCCGATAAACCCGCCGGCTCCTGTAACCAGTACGCGCGTTGCCATGACCCGCCCCTAACCTGTATCGCCGCCTCATTTGGGCAATTATAAGCCAGATTCGCGCGCATCGGTTAAGATTGTGGACGCCTTGCGGATAGGAGGGAGTCAGGAGAGCCTATGCGCGTTGTCCTCTGCCAGCGACAGATCGCAAGCGACGGGCGCGGCGGCGGCCTCGGCACGCTCTACGCCAACATCGCGGAGTCGCTCGCGCAGGCCGGCGCTGCCGTCACGGTGGTCACGGCCACCGAGCCGGCGGGCGTGGGCGTCGATGGCGTGGAGATCATCAGCATCGCGAAGCCCGAACCCGACCCCGCCGGCTACAGCCGGCAGGTCAGCGACGCGCTCGGCCCGCTCCGCTTCGACGTGGCCGAGTGCGCCAGTTGAAAGCCGAGCTGTGGGCCTACGCCGCGCGGGCGCGCGGGGCGCGCCGCCCGGTCGTCGTGCGCGGCGAGCTGCCGGCGGTGGTGCTGAACCCGCACGCGCCGACCATCGACATGGAGCGCGCGCTGATGCAGCACGCCGACGCCATCCTGCCCGTGAGCCACACCGTCGCGGACCTGATCGCGGCGCACTACAACCGGGTGGCCGACGAAGTTATCTACAACGCGGTGGACCTGACGATCTTCAAGCCCGCGCCCAGGCCACACGCGCGCCCTGGTGCGGGGGCGCGGCGCGTGCTCTGGGTCGGCTCGCACGCGCCCATCAAGCGGCTGGACATGCTCGACGAGATCATCCAGCGCACGGCGACGCACATCACGTTTGACATCGTGATCCCGTGGGCCGAGGGCAACGCCCACATCGCGCAGTTTGCCGCCTATCCCCGCGTCACGCTCCACCACCACGTGACGCAGGCGCGCATGGCCGAACTCTACAACGCCGCCGACGTGCTGCTTTCCACCTCGCGGCTGGAGGCGTTCGGGCTGGGCATCCTAGAGGCGATGGCGTGCGGCACGCCGGTGCTGATCCCGCGCGACATCGGCGGCGCGGCGGAGTTCGTGCGCCAGGACCGGGACGGCCACTACTACGACTCGGTGGCGGAGGCGGTCGCGCGCCTGGAGACCGAGGATTGGGGCCGGTTCGGCGACGCGATGGTGCAGCAGGCGCGCAGCTTCTCGTGGGTGCGCTCCGCCGAGCAGACGCTGGCGGCATACGCGCGCGTCCTTGCCCGCACGGGAGGGTAGCGCACGGGCGCGTGGTATAATCAGCCGGATGGACCCGGTGCGCCAATCTGGAGCGGGCTGCGACAGCCAGGTTGGCGCCGGAAGCAAGGAGGATCGCGTGAGCGCACTCTACACCCGTCAACTGGGACGCTCCAATATCGAAGTGAGCGCGATGGGCCTGGGATGCTGGGCCATCGGCGGGCCGTTCCTGTTTGAGGGAAAGCCGACGGCTGGGGAAGCATAGATGACAATGAGTCGATCCGCGCGATACACCGCGCCCTCGACCTCGGCGTTACCTTCTTCGACACCGCCGACGTGTACGGCGCGGGCCACAGCGAGCGCGTGCTTGCCCAGGCCCTCAAAGGCCAGCGGGGCCGCGTGGTCATCGCCACGAAATTCGGCTTCCGCTTCGACGAGGCGAAGAAGGTCGCCGAAGGCTCTGATGTCTCCCCGGCCTACATCCATCAGGCCTGCGAGGCGTCGCTGCGCCGGCTGAACACGGACTACATCGACCTGTACCAGCTTCATTGCGGGGCGTCGCCCGCCGAAGCCGAGGCGATCACCGACACGCTGGAGCAACTCCAGGCCGAGGGCCGCATCCGCGCCTACGCATGGAGTACCGACGACCCCGAATCCGCCCGCCTGTTTGCCGGCAAACCCCATTGCGCCGCCGTCCAGCACGAGATGAACGTCTTTGTGGATGCCGGCGCGATGCTCGCCCTCTGCGACGAGTACAACCTCGCCAGTGTCGTCCGCACCCCGCTGGCGATGGGCTGCCTGAGCGGCAAGTACGACACCGAGACCACGTTCGCTGCGGACGACTTCCGGGGCAGCGGGCACGAGTGGGCCAGGTATTTCAAAGATGGCCGGCTGCGCCGCGAGTACGTTGAGAAGCTCGACGCGGTGCGCGAGGTGTTGCGCAGCAACGGACGCACCCTGGTCCAGGGGGCGCTCGCCTGGGTTTGGGCCAGAAGCGGCAGGACGATCCCCATCCCCGGCTTCAAGACCGTCGCCCAGGTCGAGGAGAACTGCGGCGCGATGCGGTTCGGGCCGCTCACGCCTGAACAGATGCAGGAGATCGACCTGCTTCTGGGCCGCACGGCCCAGGCCGACGGGGACCGGCTCTGTGAAGGCGATGATCCTGGCCGCCGGCGAGGGCACGCGGCTCCGCCCAATGACCCTGGAACGCCCGAAGCCGATGCTCCCGGTGGCGGGCCGCCCGGCGATTGAGTACACGGTGGCGTGGCTGCGGCATCACGGCATCCGCGACATCGCCATGAACCTGCACCACAAGCCCGACGTGGTCCGCGCGCACTTTGGCGACGGCGCGCGTTTCGGCGTGCACATCCGTTACTCGCTGGAGAGCGAAATCCTGGGCACGGCGGGCGGGGTGCGCCGGCTCATCGACTTCTTCGACGAGCCGTTTGTCGTCGTGTACGGCGACGTGCTCACCGACGTGGACCTCGGTGCGCTGATCGACTTCCACCAGGCGCGCGGCGCGCGGGCCGGCCGGCCGCACATGACGCTGCTGCTTTACCATGCGCCCAACCCGGAGTCGTGCGGCATCATCGCGTTGGACGGCGAAGGTCGGGCGACGCGCTTCGTCGAAAAGCCGCCGCCCGACGACATCTTCAGCGACCTCGCCAACGCCGGCGTGCAAGTCATGGAGCCGGGCCTGATCGAGTTGATCCCGCCCGACACATTCTACGACTTCGGCCACGACCTGATTCCCCGCCTGGTGGCGGAGGGCTGGCCGGTGTTCGGCTTCCCGATGCCGCCCGACGCCTACCTCATCGACTTCGGCACGCCGGAGAAATACGCGCGCGCGCAGGCGGAGTGGCCGCGCACCGCCGTCTACCGCATGGCGGCGGGCGCGTGAGCGACACGCAGGCGCGCGCGGTCTTTCTGGACCGCGACGGCGTGATCAACGCGAACCGGGACGACTACGTCAAGACCTGGGACGAAGTCGAAATCCTGCCCGGCGCGCTGGAGGCGCTGGCCCGGCTGGCGCAGACCGGGTACAGGCTCGTGCTGACGAGTAACCAGTCGCCGATTGGGCGCGCGCTCGTGACCGCCGAGGCGGTCGAGGCGATTCACGCGCGGCTGCGCGCCCGGATCGAGGCGGCGGGCGGGCGGCTGGACGCGATCTACTTCTGCCCGCACAGGCCCGGAAGACGGCTGCCCCTGCCGCAAGCCCGCGCCCGGTATGCTCCTCCAGGCGGCGCGCGACCTGGACCTGTCGCTGGCCGACTCGTACATGGTCGGCGACGCGCTCAGCGATGTCGAAGCCGGCCAGCGGGCGGGCGCGACGGCGATCCTGGTGCTGAGCGGGCGCGGCCAGGCGCAGTTGGCGCAGCCGGGGCCGCCCCGCCTGCGTCCCTTCCACATCGTCCCCAACCTGGCCGAGGCCGTCGCCCTGATCCTCGCGCTCGACGCGGGCCGGCAGGCGCGCGCGGCGGAGTCGGGCAACCAATAAAGAAACGGGCGAGGCGCGCTGCGCCCCGCCCGCTCCACAGCGCGATGCTGAGTCGCGCGCGTCAATACCGCAGGATGCCGGCCACCTCATTCGCGGCGCGGCTGGTCTGGAACATCACCATGCCCAGCTTGGTCTGCTTGTCCACGAGCACGGCAAGCGCCGCGCGCCCGGCGGGGTACACGACCATCACGCCGAATTCCCCCTCCATGAGGAGACGCTCCAGTTCGCCCTGGGCCAGCCGGTCGAGCGTGCGCTCGGCGAGGCCGATGAGCGTGGCGGCCATCGCGGCCACCTGCGGGCTGCTGGTGGGGTTGAGGTGCGGGGCTTCGTCGTCGCCGGGCGGGTACGCCGCCACCAGCAGGCCGTCCATGTTGACGATTACCGAGGCCTTAATGCCCATCACCGCCGCGTGCAGGTTCCTGAGGGTGCGTTCGAGAATTTCGCTGCGGTATTCCTGAACCATTATGCCCCCTCGCTCCGAGTCTGGACATAGCTACAGTATAGCTCAGGCTGCAATTATTTTCACACAATTCGGCGACAACGCTATTTTATATCATTGTTCGAGCATCGGCATCTTGATCCCGTGCCGGCGCGCGGCGTCCACCGCTTCAGGGTAGCCGGCATCCGCATGGCGCACTACGCCCAGGCCGGGGTCGGTGGTGAGCACGCGCTGGAGCCGCGCCGCCGCCGCCGGCGTGCCGTCGGCGACGATGACCTGCCCGGCGTGCTGGCTGTAGCCAATGCCCACCCCGCCGCCGTGGTGGAAGCTCACCCACGTCGCCCCGCCGACCGCGTTGAGCAGCGCGTTGAGGATCGGCCAGTCGGAGATCGCGTCCGAGCCGTCGATCATGCCCTCGGTCTCGCGGTTGGGGCTGGCGACCGAGCCGGCGTCGAGGTGGTCGCGCCCGATCACGATGGGCGCGCTGACCTCACCGCGCGCGACGAGGTCGTTGAAGGCCAGGCCGGCCCGCGCGCGCTCGCCATAGCCGAGCCAGCAGATGCGCGCCGGCAACCCCTGGAAGGCGACGCGCTCACGCGCCATGCGGATCCAGCGCGCCAGGTGCTCGTCTTCGGGGAAGAGGCGCAGGATGGCCTCATCGGTGCGGTAGATGTCCTCCGGGTCGCCGGAGAGCGCCACCCAGCGGAAGGGGCCTTTCCCCTCGCAGAACAGCGGGCGGATGTAGGCCGGCACGAAGCCGGGATAATCGAAGGCCTCCGCGACGCCCGCGTCGTAGGCGCGCTGGCGCAGGTTGTTGCCGTAATCAAACACCACCGCGCCGGCGTGCTGGAAGTCGAGCATCGCGCGGCAGTGGCGCGCCATGCTCGCCATGCTCTGCCGGCCGAACGCCTCCGGGTCGCGGTCGCGGAGCGCCAGCGCGTCCTCAAGTGACATGCCGTGCGGGATGTACGAGAGCGGGTCGTGCGCGGGGGTCTGGTCGGTCACCACGTCGGGCGTGATCTTGAGGTCCACCAGGCGCGGGTAGATGTCGGCGGCGTTCCCGATCAGGCCAATCGAGCGCGGCTGCTGCGCGCGCACCGCCTCCTCGACCAGCGTCATTGCCTCTTCGAGGTCGCGCGTCACCACGTCCAGGTAGCGCGTGTTGAGGCGGCGCTCGGCGCGCCAGGGGTCGATCTCGACGATCAGCCCGACGCCCTCGTTCATCGTCACTGCGAGCGGCTGCGCGCCGCCCATCTCGCCCAGGCCGGCGCTGAGCACGAACTTACCCCTGAGGCTGCCCCAGCCCTGCTGCCGCGCCAGCGAGCCAAGCGTTTCGTATGTGCCCTGGAGGATGCCCTGCGTGCCGATGTAGATCCACGAGCCGGCCGTCATCTGGCCGTACATGATAAGGCCGCGCCGCTCCATGTCATCGAACAGCTCCTGCGTGGCCCAGTGCGGCACCAGGTTTGAGTTGGCGATGAGCACACGCGGCGCGTCCGGGTGGGTGCGGAACACCGCCACCGGCTTGCCAGACTGCACGAGAAGGGTTTCGTCGTCCTCCAGCGCTTTGAGCGTCGCAATGATCGCATCAAAACACCCCCAGTTACGCGCGGCCCGGCCCCGCCCGCCGTAAACGATGAGGTTGTCAGGGTCGCCGGCCACGTCGGGATCGAGGTTGTTCATCAACATGCGCATGGCGGCTTCCTGGAGCCAGCCCTTGCAACTGATGGCCGTCCCACGGGGCGCGCGGATCACGCGGCTCATTGTGTCATCTCCGTTCTTCTCTATAGTACGCAAAGAAAGGTTTGTGAAAAATGAGAATTCGGGACTATTCTAACGCATTATCAACCATTGGGGCATCTGATACACAGAGGCTCCCAGAGGGTGGAGGAGGATTGAACCACAGATAACGCAGATAGCGCGGATGCAGAAGAATAGCGAGACCCTTCATCCCTTATTTTCCGCGTAATTCGCGTTATTCGTGGTTGGACTCTTCTGCCCAGGCGAAACGCAAATCACAGGCAGTCAGGCCGCGCGGACCTTTCGTAAAAACGCATGTCGTAGGAGAATAGACGCCATTCGGCCAGCAAGCTGGATTGGGCATACCGTTGAAGCGGCACCTGCTGGGCTTTATCGTCCTCAACATCATCGTCGCGCTGCTGACCGCGCTGGCGGCCCTGCTCGTCTGGCGCGCCGCCCGGCCGGCCGCCGCGCCGCCACAGCAGCCCACGCCGGTCATGGTCTTCGCGACGGTAACGCCCCCGCCAAATGTGACCGTCGTTGTCGTGACGCCCGCGCCGCTGCCCCCGACCGCAACCGCAACGCCCGTCGCCACCCACGTGGTACAGCCCGGCGAGAACTGCTCCACGATTGCCGAGGCCTACGGCGTCGCGCTCGGCGCGCTGCTGCGGATCAACAACCTGGACGGCGCGTGCCTGATCTACCCCGGCGACGTAGTCAGCATCCCTGGCGACGACGTGGACGCGCCAACGGACGAAGAAGCCCCGCCCCGCGACGGCGTCATCACGTACACGGTCCAGCCGGGCGACACGGTGTTCGGCATTGCGGCCTACTTCGACCTGCGCCCGGAGAGCCTGTTCTGGGCCAACCAGGACACCCTGACCGACGTGCACCTGCTCGCCATCGGCCAGGAACTGACGATCCCGCCGGTCGATGGCGTGCTGCACGTCGCCTCCGGCAGCGAAAGCGTGGCCGAGATCGCCGCGCAGTATGAGGTCGCGCTTGAGGTGATCCTGACGGCAGCGTACAACAACCTCGCGCGCGCCGACGCCGACTCCCGCCCGCGCCCAGGCGCGCAGATCATGATCCCCGGCGCGGAGGGCGAAGTGCCCGAAGACCTCTTTCAACAGGCGGTGCAGGACGCGGAGGCAGGTGCGCCGGAGGACGCCGGCCAGCCCGGCGCGGTAAGCGGCGGCTTCGCGCCGGGGCACCCCGGCTCGTGCGGCTGGGTGCACGCCAGCTACGGCGGCACCGGGGCCTTCCAATGGCCGCTCCCCAGCTTCTCGGTCTGGGCGGATTTCGCCGACCCCTGGCACCGGGGCATCGACCTCGGCGGCGTGCCGGGCACGCCGGTCCGCGCCGCCGACAACGGGACGGTGATCTTCGCCGGCTGGAACAACTGGGGCTATGGCAACATGGTCGTGCTGGATCACGGCAACGGGTTCTGGACGCTGTACGCGCACCTGGACCAGGTCCGCCTGCGCTGCGGCCAGGGGGTCAACGGCGGGCAGCTCGTCGGGACGCTGGGCACGACGGGCAGCACCGCCGGCCCGCACGTGCACTTCGAGATCCGGCAGGGCGGCGTGCCGGTCAACCCGCACGAGTTCATCCACTAGCCCGCATTTACCAAAGGTGAACAAAACGTAACCGGAAGATAAGATTATTTTTCATGGAGGTTGATTTATGATCGCGAGTCATTGTACACTGAATTGTGGATACACCGCGGAGCAACGATGACCAAACGCTATTTTAACCCCACCGAACTCATCACCGGCGAAGGCAGCTTCGCCCAACTGCCGCAGGTGGTCTCTCGCTTCGGGCGATGCGCCCTCGTGGTCCGCGCGCCCCGCGTCTCCGACCCGACGCCGCAACTGGAAGCGGCGGGCATTGCCGTGCTCGCAACTGATCCCATCGATCACGAGCCGACCACGGGCGATATCGAGGCCGGCCTGGCGCTGGCCCGCGCCGAACACGCAGAGGTCGTGGTCGGCATCGGCGGCGGCAGCGTCATGGACACGGCCAAAGCCATCGCCGGGCTTTTCCCCCACCCCGGCACGGTCGAGGAATACCACACCGGGGCGCGGAAGGTGCCGGGCGCAGGGCTGCCCTTCATTGCCGTGCCGACCACCGCCGGCACCGGCGCGGAGGTGACCAAGAACGCGGTGCTCAGCGACCCCGACCGCCACACCAAAGAGAGCATCCGGCACGATGGCTGGTTCGCCCGCGTCGCGCTCGTCGATCCAGAGCTGACGTACTCCGTACCGCCTGCCGTCACCGCCGGGAGCGGGAGCGACGCGCTGTGCCAGGCCATCGAGGCCTACGTTTCCATCGGCGCGATGCCCGCCACCGACGCGCTAGCGGCGGAAGCGATCCGGCTTACCTGGCGCGCCCTGCCCACCGCGTACCACGAGCCGCACAACCGCGCCGCGCGCGCCGACATGCTATACGGCAGCCTGCTTGCGGGGTTGGCGCTCGCTAACGCGCGGCTCGGCGGCGTGCACGGGCTGGCGCACCCGCTCGGCCACCGGTTCGACATCCCCCACGGCGTGATCTGCGGGCTGCTGTTGCCGCACGTCATGGCATACAACTTGCACGATGCAGAAGCGAAGTACGCGCACGTCGCACAACTCATGGGCTTCGCGGACGCGGAAGCCGCGATTGACGGCATCCGGCAGATGCTCTCCGACATCAATGTGCCGCTCCGCCTGCGCGACGTGCATGTTGACCGGGATGCCTTTCCGGTGATCGTTGCGGAATCGCTGCCTTCCGGCTCGCTCAAGCATAACCCGCGTCCACTCGCCGCCGAGGACGTGATGGCGATCCTGGAATCGGCCTGGTAACACCGAAACGGAAACACCATGCCCGACGAACCCAAACCGACCGGTCGAGAACCGCAGATGAGCGACAGCGACAGGTCTGGCCTGGAGCCACACTTGGGCGGCGAGCAGCGCCGCCGGTCCGGGCCGCCCATCCTGCTGCGTTTCGTCGCCCAGGTCGCGGGCCGCGCGGATATGGACTACCGCCTGGAGGACCCGCGCTCAAACCGGATGCTCGCCAGCCTCAAGAAGGCGCGGGAATGCGGAGAGACGTTCGCGCCCCGGTCGCAGACCGTGACGGTTCAGGGGCAGCCGTTCCAGTTCGAGACGACCGGGCTGTCCGCACGACTCGATGGCCCGCAGACAAGCTGGCACATCGACTATGTGCGCAGCCTGAGCACCGTGTCACGCCTGGAGTGGGCCTTGCGCGATGCGGAGGGCCTGCCGCTGGGCGTGATGCGCCTGAATAGGCCGATGGCCTGGCTGGAGCTTGTGCTCGCGGACAGCAAGCGCCTCTGCAAGACGACGACCGTGCCCCATCGGGGCGGCATTGCCGAGATCATCTTTCGCACCGACTGGCTCGCGCCCGGCCTCGAACCGCTCTTCTTCATCGCCGCGCTGTTCGGCCTCGCCATGGGCGGAGAGGCCGCGCCGCCCCAGGGTGCTTGATCCAAGCTACGATCGGGGATGAGGTGTGTCCCCCCCCCCCCCCCCCCCCCCCCCCCCGGGGGGGGCACCCGATCAATGGATAAACAAAACGTCGGGACGCAGCATACCGCGCCCCGACGACGTTTACGCCTGTCGATTCGCCTCCGGTTCAGGCGGTCCGCCAGGTGGTCCCTTCGGGCCTGTCCTCAAGCGTGACGCCCAGCTCGGCCAGGCGGTCGCGGATGCGGTCGGCGGTCTCGAACTGCTTCTGAAGCCGCGCCTGGTTGCGCAGTTCGATCAGGATACGGATCAGGCCATCCTCGCGCTCGGCGCTGGCGGCCTGCGTCTCCTCGTCGGGCACCAGGCCGAGCACCTGCCCGCCAAGCTCACGATACGCCGTGTCAATCGCCTCAAGCGTGCTGCGCCCGACCGCCTCCCCGCTGTTGAGCAGGGTGTTGACCTCCCGCGTCAACTCCTGAAGCGCCGCAATCGCCGCCGAGGTGTTGAAGTCGTCCTCCATCGCCTCGATGAAGCGCGCCCGGTATGTGGTGAGCGTGTCTTCAAAGGCAGCGACGCCATCGGTCCCGTCGGGGGCCTCTTGGGCCGCGCGCAGCCGCTCGCGCGTGAGGCGCACCGCGCCCATCAGGCGCTCCCACCCCCTGGTGGCGGCGTGCATCGCGTCCTCGGTGAAGTCAACCGGGCTGCGGTAGTGGCCGTTCAGGACGAACATGCGCACCGCCTCAGGCCGGTGTTGCCTGAGCGCATCCCTGATCGTCAGGAAGTTGCCCAGGCTCTTGGACATCTTCACGCCGTCGAAGGTCAGCGACCCCACCAGAATCCAGTAGCGCGCGAAGGGCTTGCCGGTGGCGGCCTCGCTCTGGGCGATCTCGCATTCGTTGTGCGGGAAGATGTTGTCCACCCCGCCGCCGTGGATGTCAAACGTCTCGCCGAGGTACTTCCGGCTCATCGCCGAGCACTCGATGTGCCAGCCCGGATACCCCTCGCCCCACGGGCTGTCCCACCGCAGGATGTGCTCCGGCTCGGCGCGCTTCCACAGCGCGAAGTCCGCCGGGTGGCGCTTCTCCTCGCGCACCGCCTCGCGGGTGCCGGCTTCCTGCTCGTCGAGCCGCCGGCCGGAGAGCTTGCCGTAGTCTGCGAACGAGGTCACGTCGAAGTAGACGTTGCCATCGACGACGTAGGCGTGCCCCTTGTCGATCAGCTCGCGTATCATCGCGATCTGCTCCGGCACGTGGCCGCTGGCGCGCGGCGCGATGTCGGGACGCACGACGCCGAGCGCGTCCATGTCGTCGTAGTAGCTGCGCGTGTAGTACTCCGCGATCTGCATCGGCTTCGCCTGGACCTGGCGCGCCTTCTTCAGGATCCGGTCCTCCCCCGTGTCGAGCAGGTGCCCGACGTCGGTGATGTTCTGGACGTAAAGCACCTCATTGCCCATATAGCGCAGAAAGCGCACCACCACGTCAAAGGCCACATAGGTTTTCGCGTGCCCGATGTGGGCGTAGTCCTGCACCGTCGGGCCGCACACGTACATGTTGACGCGACCCTCCTGGAGGGGTTCGAAGGTTTCTTTCTGCCGGGTCAGCATATTGTAGATTTGCAGGGCCATCGCCATCTCCCTTACGGTAAAGGTTCAGTAGGACAAAGAGTATTTTAGCAAATAAGCCGGGCAGCGGGAAGGATTATGGAACGTTCGTGTCAGGCTAGCTCCGGTTTGGGCTGTCCATCAGGTCGGCGGGACGCGCGAAGATCATCCGGCCGGCCGGCGTCTGGATGTGCTTGGTGACAACGACCTCAATCGTACGGTCGATGTAGCGCTTGCCTTCCTCGATCACGACCATGGTGCCGTCGTCCAGGTAACCCACGCCCTGGTTGACTTCCTTGCCCTCCTGCAACACGCGGATCGTCATTTCCTCGCCCGGCAGGAACACCGCCTTGACGGCGTTGGCTAGCTCGTTGATGTTGAGGACCGTAATCCCCTGGAGTTCGGCGACGCGGTTGAGGTTGTAGTCGTTGGTCATGATGGGCGCGCGGTATTGCTTCGCGAGCAGCACCAGCTTGTCGTCGGCCTCGCGCACGCCTTCGATGTCGTCATCGACGATCAACACCGGGCTGCTGCTGTCCTGCTGCATCCGGTTGAGGATTTCCAGGCCGCGCCGGCCCCGGTTGCGCCGCAGGGCATCGGAGGAGTCGGCGATGTGCTGCAGCTCGGCAAGGATGAACCGGGGGACCACCAGCGTGCCCCCGACGAACCCCAGCCGCGCGATGTCGGCGATGCGCCCGTCGATGATGACGCTTGTGTCCATCAAGACGCGACGCCCGGCCCCTAACTGCGTGGACAGGTCTGGGCTGCCGCCTCCACGCCGCCCAACGACCAGCAGCTCAAGCGCATCGCGCGCGCGCGAGGAGAAGATGAACGTGATGAAGTAGCAGGTGAAGAGCGTCGCCAGGATCGGCAGGAGCGCGTTCAGCGGGGAGGGCAGGAACGAGAGCGGCACCGCCAGCAGCGCGGACATGAGCAGGCCCAGAAGCAGGCCGATCACCGAGGCGATCAGCACGTGGGAGGGGAGCCGCTCGATTTTCCGGCGCACTGCGAGCGCCGGCCGGACGGTCAGCCAGGGGGCGGTCAGCAAGCCGATGAGCGCGCCGGCGAGCATGAAGAGCAGGGTCGCCGCCTGCCCCTGGGGGGCGGAAAGCCCCAGATAATCCGCCACCGAGACGCCCAGGGCGGCAGCCAGGAAGGCGAAGACCACCATTACCAGGATGCGGATAATGAATTCGATACGCATGGTCGCGGCTCCTACCGCGCCCCGGCCCGAAATAAGAAAAAGCGCGAGGGGCGGTGTCCGCAGACTCACTCGCGCCAGGAACAGATCGACGCTACGGCGTCTCATTGCTTGTGGATCGCAAGGTTTGGCGGCCAGGGCGCGGACACAATGAAAAATGATTAACGTCCGTTCGTGCCGGTAACGCCCGCCAACGCCAGATAACCGGGCGGCGCTGGCGGTATGCCCTTATCAATAGCGGTAGTGTAACATGCGCAGCCACAAAAGTCAAACAATTATTAAAATAATCGTAATTGTATCAACATTGTATCCATTCCCCCTGGAAGCCTGTCCTCTCCCCGGCGAGCAGCCCCTATCACCGAAACGGAGAGGAATTGAACCGCAGATAACGCGAATAACGCTAATCAAGAAGACCTAGACCCTTCATCTCTTGCAGGATGATGGCGCGTGCGTGAGACTTGTTGTATCCTACGATCAAACCGCTAAGCGGTGAATTCGAAGAGACATAGAGAAGTAGTGAAGACTCATGAACCTGGAAACGGTGGTTGATCCAGCACTTTGGTCTGCAATCGCGGACTCGTACGAAGCCGAGAAATATAGCCACGCAATTCGAGAAGCAATCTACCACCTGACAGATGTGCTCCGTGAAAAATCGGGGCTTGATGGCGATGGGGTAAGCCTTGTAGGGCAAGCTCTCGGAGGCGATTCGCCCAAGCTGAAGCTCAACCGCTTTCAAACCGAAAGTGACCGCATCGAACAAAAGGGATTTGTGCAAATCTTGATGGGGTTGTACCAGGCCATCCGGAATCCGCGCGCACATGGGGCAATGCAGGATACCAAAGAAACAGCGGATGCGATAATCCACTTTGTTGACTATCTAGCAGGTATCCTGGGTCGCTCAGAGGCACCGTTCACGATTCAGAGATTCCTGGGGAGCGTGCTGGACCCCGACTTTGTGCAAACGGACAGTTACGCTGAGTTGCTCGTAGCGGAGATCCCGGTTAACAAGCTTTACGATTGTCTTGTTGAGGTCTATGGAGCAAAGTCTGCAGAGCACAGAAACAAGGTCGGGCATGTGGTTCGTGCGATTCTCAAACGGCTTTCAGATGATCAGATCTCCGATTTTCTTCGGATCGCATCAAACGAACTACGCACAACCCATAAAGAGAGTGTGTTGATTGACATATTGTGCATACTGCCTCCCAATCTGTGGTCACGAATTGATAAAGTCGCTCAAATGCGGATAGAAAGTAAGCTTACAGATTCCATTGCAGAGGGGTATGTGGATCCGCTTTCGGGGGAATTGCAGAAAGGCGCTCTAGGAACTTGGGCTAGAAGATTCATTCCATACTTTGAGACTAAATACGTACTTGAGGTAGTATTACCGGATACTCTAGACATAGATAGTGGCTCGCGTTTGTATGTATGGAAGTATTTTCGGACGGTCTTCCCTCACATATTCGATTCTGCGGAAAGTAGAAACGTCTGTGTACGGCACCTCCTCCGAGCAATTCGAGACGGGGACGAGGTATTAAAAGAAGCTATGGACGAGGGTTATTGGGGCCTGCCAAAGGAATGGGCAAGCCAGATCAGAGACGGTCTGCGCAAGATAGAGGAGTGCGATGCTGAGTTCTGCGCAGGCCTTGATGAAGAAGACATCCCTTTCTAGACCTGCAAATGCTGACGTCCCTCTAGTCCGCGTCACCACTCTGCACTACAAATTCAGAACTTGAGTAGTGCCCTTCACGTCACCTATTGCACTCATCCCACCTACTCGTCCAGCAAGTCGAAGGCGTCGTCGGCCTCGTCGTCGAACATGGGATACGGCGCGTGCGGCGTCTCCAGGTCAACCGGCGGGGCGTTGCGCGGCGGCGCGGGTACCGGGAGCGGGCGCTCGTGCAGCGCAACCGGGCCGCCAGCGGCGCGCGGCGCGGGGGGCGTCTCGGCCGGCGGCGCTTTCGGCGGGCCGTAGTTCACCCGCCGGCGCATCAACCGGGACGCCGTCTCCTCGACGATCCAGACCGGGGCCATCACGACCAGGTTGAGCGCCGTGATGCCGACGAACGCCGCCGCAAGCAGGTTGAGCGCGTCGCGGAGCGGCCCGGCCAGCACGCCCACGACGGTTTCCTGAAAGCCCGCGACGAGCAGGATGACGAAGGCCAGCGCCATCAAGGCGATGAACGGCGGCCAACTGCGGCGGTCTTCCGGGCTGGGCATCATCGCGTTGGCGACCGCAAAGAGGAGGTAAAGCCAGACCCAGAAGTCTGGGGCGCGCAGCAGCCGCGCGAATGCCGCGCCGATGGCGGTCAGGTCGCCGGTGGGGAGCGCCGCCGCCAGGTCCGCCATGTTGAGCGCCTGATCCGCCGCCAGGACGGTGACCAGCAGCCCGGCGACCAGCGGGGCCGCGCCGATCAGCGCGCCGCGCACCACGTCTGTCTCCTCGACCTCCACGTGACCGAGGAGAATGCCGGTTTCGTCGCGGTGCGGCAAGACGACGAAGCGCCCCGTACCCACACCGAGAAGCCTCGCCGTCACCCAGTGGCTCAGCTCGTGCAGCAGGACGCCGGGAAACATCAGCGCGTGATACAGGCGCACCGCCGCGTCCTCGTTGTCGGTGAAGAGAAACGCCAGCCCGATCAGGTGGCGCTGTAGCCAGCGCTGCGTGAACACGAGGAACGCCAGCGAGGCTGCAAAGAGGATCCAGGGCGTGATGATCGTCTCAACCAACATACGCCCATCATGCCCAAAAGCGGCGGGAGATGCAAGCAAGCCGGCCAGCGCATCCACGCTGGCCGGCCACACCACTCAGTTGCAGGGGTTGCGTCGCGCCCCTAGCGCACCGTCAGGTTGCCGACGCCGCCGCGAAAGTCAATATCGATCCGGCGCTCGGCCTCGTCGTAGTTGTCGGTCTCCCACTCGCCGCTGTCGCCGACAAAGCGGTCGTCGTCCCCGCCCACGCGCTCAAGCCGCGCGGACTCCACCTCGATGTTGCCCACGCCGGTTTCGGCGTTCAGACGGACGCCAGCGCCTGCGGGCGTCTCAACAATGAAATTGCCAGTGCCGCCGGTCATGCGCAGGTCGATGTCCGCCGGCTCCGGGATGACGAGCGTGTAATTGCCGACGCTGCCATCGATGACGACCTCGTACCGCGCGCCGGTCGCGGGCAGGATCAGCGTGACGTCGCCGACGCTCGCGTTGACGTGCAAATTGGTGAGGTTGAGGTCCCGCAGGTCGAAGTCGCCCCTGCCCACGCTGGCGCTGATCTGCAGCTCGAGCGGCACGCGGTCGCTGAGGCCGATGTCCCAGCGGAGTTGCGGCTGATCGAAGAACCCCTGCAGGAACTCAAACGGGCCGTAGAAGGTGAAGCTCCCCGCTTCCTGATGCAGCGACACGACCTTTATGCGCTCGCCGGAGCTTTCCAAAACGGCATCGTTGCCCACGTAGTTCAGGTCCGCCTCAAGCACGTTGCTGGAGTCGCTCAGGCTGCGGATGGTGACATCCCCCACCGACAGACTGAGCGAGACTTCGGCGGCCTCGGCGTCGTCGAGCGGCACGCTGCTGGTGAACGTCTTGACTTCCGTGTCGCCCGCCAGGCCCAGCGCCGGGCCGGCCAGCATGATGATCACGATTAACACCACCGCGCCGATGCCGATCAGCGCGCCCACCATGGGCGAGGACCGCCCAAACAGCAGGTCGATGCCGATCAGGATCAGCAGCAGCGGCCACAGGCGCAGCACCGAGACAACGTTCGCCCAGGTGATGATGCCCGCGTTGCCCAGCAGCAGGATCACGCCGGCGCTGATCAGGATCACCGGCCAGAATAGCGACCGGTAGCGGCGCGGTTCGTTGGTTGTCTCATTCATGGCTTTCGCTCCCCCTTTGTGGTTGCACTTCCGTTGCACACATTATACGCACAGAGCGCAGATCGGTTGTCCGGGTAGGCAACCGATCTGCGCTACCTGGGTTGGCGCGGGCAGCGCGTTAGCGCACCGTCAGCCCGCCAACGCCGCCGCTGAACTCGATATCGATCTGGCGCTCCGCCGCGTCGAAACCGGGCGTCTCCCACGCGCCCGATGCGGCGACGGACGTCTCGCCCCCTGACAGCCGCACGAAATGCGCCGGCACCGAGATACCGCCGAGGCCCGTCTGCGCCCTGAGCCGCACCGCTGCGTCACGTGGCACCTCAATCACCACCTGGCCCACGCCGCCCGACACATGGGCGTTGACGGCAGCGCCCTCCCCGATGCGGAGCGCGACCGCGCCCGCGCCGCCGGTCACGCGCATACCAACCGACGCCCCGTCCGGCGCCTCGATCTCAAGCCGGCCCGTCCCGCCGTTGATGAGCGCCGTATAGCCCGCCTCAGGCGCGGGCAGGACGGCGGACATCTCGCCGGCTCCGCCGCCGATGTGCAGGTCCGTCACGCGCAGGGCGCGGAGGTCGAGCTGCGTCCGGCCCACCCCCGCCGGAGACCGTCAGCGCCATCGGCACGCGCGGGCTGAGGCCCACGTGCCAGCGCAGCGCCCGGCTCGCGCCGCTGAACCATTGCGCGGGGTTCAGCCAGCCCCAGAACGAACCCGCCGCCTGGCGCAGCCGGACGCGCTTCTCGGTCTCGCCGGAAACGGCAAAGTCCATCGCGCCGACGTATGTGACCTCCGCGTCGATCAGGTTGTCCGAGTCGGCCAGCGCGTACACGTGCCCCTCGCCCACCGACAGGCCGATGTCAACCTGCGCCGACGTCGCGCCGCCCACCGGGGCAGTGAAGCGATCGGTCCTGGTCTCGCCCGCCGGGATCACGCCTGACCCAAACAGCATGAACAGGCCGGCGCCGATCAACGCCAGCGGGCACACCAGGCTCCAGATGTTGGGGATCAGGTTCGCCAGCAAGAAAATCACGCCGAGGCCGATGAGCAGGATCGGCCAGAACATGGATGAGGACCTGCGCGACATCTCACACCTCCCTCAGGGGCGGAATTCCTTTCCTAAATGACTTCGCCTAGTATCAACTACGCACGTCCGGCGCAGAAGTTGCCCGGCGCAGACCGGAACCCGGCCCCGTCACCGGGTGTGCGCGAGGAACCAGTCATAGAGTTCGGGGTTGCCGTAGGTCGCCGTCCATGAGTCGTGGTCCGCGTCCGGGTACACGGTGGCGCGCACGTCGCCGCCGGCGGCGCGCAGCGCCTCGACCATCTGCTCCGTTTCCGACATCGGGACGACCTCGTCCTGCGCGCCGTGGAAGGCCCACGTCGGCACGCCCGTGAGCGCGGCAACCCGATGCGGGTCACCGCCGCCGCAGACCGGCGCAATCGCAGCGAAACGCTCCGGATGGGCCATCGCCAGCGCCCAGGTCCCGAAGCCGCCCATGCTCAGGCCGGTGAGGTAGACGCGGGCGGGGTCCACCGCGTGCGTCGCCATCACCTCGTCGAGGAGCGCGTTCAACGCATCGACCTCTGCCGTCCACCACGAAGGGCGCGGGCACTGCGGCGACACGACGACAAAGGGGAAGTCCGGGCGCTGCTCGACCACCTTCGGGATGCCGTGTATCTTGACCCGCTCCAGGTCGTCCCCGCGCTCGCCCGCCCCGTGGAGGAAGAGGATCAACGGCCAGCGCTTCGCGCCGCCGGCGTCGTAGCCCTCCGGGAGGAAGAGCAGGTAGTTCAGCCGCACCTGTCGCACAATGTGGATCTCTTTCTCAAATGTGCATTTCTGCTGGGCCATCGATCTCCTCGCCTTCTTGTGAGCGCATTGCGGCCATCACGCCAACCACCGGGGCGCAGCGCGCCGCCGCACCTGACGACGCGCTGCGCCCCGAACCCTGCCGCTGGACGACCCGGCGCCTCTGTTACGCGCCGCCCTTCAGTTCCGCCGCGACGCGCACCAGGGCGGTGAAGCTGTCCGCCTTCAGCGACGCCCCACCCACCAGCGCGCCGTCGATCTCCGGCTGCGCCATGAACTCGGCCATGTTGTCCGGCTTGACGCTGCCGCCATACTGGATGCGCAGCGCCTGCGCAACCGCGTCGCCGAACAGATCGGCCACCACGCCGCGCACCGAGTCGCGGATGATGGCGTTGGCGTCCTCGCCGGTGGCGGTCAGGCCGGTGCCGATGGCCCAGATCGGCTCGTAGGCGATCACCACGTCGCGCATCTGGCCGGCGTCCAGGTTTGCGAACGCAGCGCGGACCTGCGCGCCGACAAACGCGGCGGTCTCGCCGGCCCGGTTCTGCTCCAGGCTCTCGCCCACGCACACAATGGGCTTGAGGCCGTGCGCCAGCGCCGCCTTGATCTTGTAATTGACGGTGGCGTCGGTCTCGCCGAAGTATTCGCGCCGCTCCGAGTGGCCGATAATCACGTAATCGACCAGGCCGGCGAGCATCGTCGGGGAGACCTCGCCCGTGAACGCGCCCTGGTCTTCCCAGTACACGTTCTGCGCGCCCACGCCGATGTCGGTCCCCTTGAGCGCATCGCGCACGCCGGGGAGGCAGACGAACGTCGGGCACACGACGCGCTCCACGGTCGCATACGGCGCAAGCATGGGTGCCAGCTCCCTGACGAAAGCCACGGCCTCGTCAGGCGTCTTGTACATCTTCCAGTTGCCGGCGATGATGGGGGTTCTCATTGTTGCTCCTTACTGATGATGTGGTCTCAAAAAGCGAAAAGCGTGGTTGCCAGGTGGGACGTGCACGCTGTCCCGTAAGCGGCGCGCCGGGGCGCGCTTACTGCACGTTGGGCAGCACGTCCTCCAGCACCATGCCGAGCACGTCCGGGTCGGCCAGGCCAAGCACCTCGATCATGAAGTAGTCCACACCGGCCGCGACGAAGCGGCTCAGGTCCTCCACCACCTGCGCCGGCGTCCCGACGAAGGCGTTGGCGCGCGTCCACTTGCCATAGCCGAGTTCCAGCGCCTCCGCCTCGGTCCTGCCGACCGCGAGCCGCCCGAACCACGTCTTGCGGATCGTCGCCGGGTCGCGCCCGATGTCGGCGCAGTGCGCGTGCAGGATCGCCATCCGCTCGGTGTAGCGCTCCAGGGGCGTGTCCGGCACGCTCCACATGTCGGCAAAACGCGCCGCGAGCAGCATCGTCTTGCGCCCCCCGCCGCCGACCACAATCGGCGGGACCGGGTCGGGCTTCGGCTCACACCAGGCGTCGACCACGCTGTAGTGCGCGCCGCGATACGTCACCTGGCCGGGTTCGCGCCACATGCGCGTGAGGATTTCGAGCGTGTCGCCCAACTGCGCGACGCGCACACCAGGGCTGGGATAGGGATAGCCGTAGGCGTGGTACTCGTCTTCCTTCCAGCCCGCGCCGATCCCCATGATGAACTGCCCGCCGCTGAGCGCCTGCAAGGTCGCCGCCATCTTCGCCAGCAGCGCCGGGTTGCGGTAGCCCTGCCCCAGCACGATGGGGCCGATCTCGAACTGCGGCCAGCGCGCCGCCATGTACGCGAGCACCGTCCACGCCTCGTAGGTGGGCGCGTCCGCCCACTGGAAATGGTCGGTCATCCACAGGCTGCGGAAACGCCCTTCCAGTTGGGGTATCACTGCGTCGAGGTCATCCATCCACTTGTTGACCTGCCCCTTCGGCGGCCCGGCGGGCAGCGACAGACCGAAATCGACAGCCATTTGACCCTTCCTTATCAGGTGAGTACGATGATACGCCCCGCCTAGCCGAAGCGCAGCCCCGACTCGGCGCGGCTATCGAGGAGGGCGCGCATCTCGTCGAGCGAGTCGCGCACAAGCTCGTCGTGCAGCGCGTACGGGAAGTCCTGCTGCACCCGCTCGCGCAGAAACGGCGCGGTGTCGGTGCGCGCCAGCGTGGTGATCGCAATGCTGCGGTCCGCCGGGATCACGCCGATCAGGTCCATATCCTCCAGCACGATAGGCCGGAAGCGCTGCCAGTAGCGCCGCGCCGCCGTGAAGAACCACGCGGCCTGCAGCCCCGGCGCGAGCACCATGAAGTGAAACTCCGGCTCCTGTGCGGACGACATAGCGGATACCCTCATACACGCCACGCGCAACGGGACAGACTATAGCATCAAAACCCTCCGGACTCAATGCACACCCGAAAGCGTTACCTTCGTCCTTTGCTTTTGCCGACTTTGGCTTTATATTCTGCACAGAAGCGCGCCGCGACGACCAGAGGAAGGCACTGACTTATGGAAGGCTGGATGGGCAAAATCCTGGTGGTGGATTTGACCAGCGGGGCCGTTGAAACGCAGCCATTGGATATGGAAATCGCGCGGCTTTATGTCGGCGGGCGCGGCCTGGGCGCGCGGCTGCTCTGGGACCTGGTCGGCCCGGAGGTCGAGCCGCTCGCGCCGGAGAACGTGTTGATCTTCGCGACCGGGCCGTTGACAGCCTCCGGCTTCCAGACCAGCAACCGCTTCTCGGTCAGCACCAAGTCGCCGCTCACCGGCACCGTGCTCGACGCCAACTCCGGCGGCTGGTGGGGGATGCAGCTCAAGCGCACCGGGTACGACGCCGTCATCGTCAAGGGGCGCGCCGAGACGCCGGTGTACATCGAGATCGTGCCGGAGGGCGTGGCGATCAAGGACGCCGCGCACCTGTGGGGCATGACGGCGGCGCAGACTGCTGAGGCGCTCGGCCAGGACAACAACCGGCGCAACGTGCTCTGCATCGGCCCGGCGGGTGAGCACATGGTACGCATCGCCGCCATCATGAACGACGCCACGCGCTCGCTGGCGCGCGGCGGCCCCGGCGCGGTGATGGGGAGCAAGAACCTCAAGGCCATCGTCGTCGCGGGCAAGGAGAAGGTTGAGTTCGACGACAAGGAGCGCTTCCGCTTCTTGCAGTACGAGGCGACCAAGATGCTCAAGGCCAACCCGGTCACCTCGCAGGCCTTCCCGGAGTTCGGCACCTCGGTGGTGATGAACCTCGTCAACGCCATCGGCGCGCTGCCCACGCGCAACTTCCAGCAGAGCCACTTCGACCGGGCGGAACTCATCAGCGGCGAGGCGCTTACCGACCGGCTGCTGGTCAAGAACCAGGCGTGCTGGGCGTGCCCCATCGCCTGCACGCGCGTGACGCAGACCAGCAAGGCCGAGGGCGAAGGGCCGGAGTACGAGACCGCCTGGGCATTCGGCGCGGCGTGCGAAATCGACGACCTGGAGGCCATCGCCGAGGCGAATTACCTGTGCAACGACCTGGGGCTGGATACGATCTCGACCGGCGCGACGATTGCGTGCGCGATGGAGCTGGCGGAGCGTGGCCTGATCGACACCGATTTGCGCTTTGGCCGCGCCGACCTGCTGCTCAAGACGGTTGAGGACATCGCCTACCGGCGCGACCTGGGCGACGCCATGGCCGAGGGCAGCGCGCGACTCGCCGCATCGTGTGGCGCGCCGGAACTCTCGATGAGCGTCAAGGGGCTGGAGATGCCGGCCTACGACCCGCGCGGGATGCAGGGGCCAGGGCCTGCTCTTCGCCACGAGCAACCGGGGCGCGTGCCACATGCGCGGCAACATGCTCAGCGTCGAGGTGTTGGGCCTGCCCAAGCTCGTGGACCGGCAGCAGGTGCAGGGCAAGGCCAGCTTCGTGATCCTGCACCAGGACACCGCCGCCGTGATCGACTCGCTGGTGATCTGCAAGTTCACCAACATCGCGGTCGCAGAGGAGTACCTGGCGCGCGCGCTCACCTCGCTGACGGGCGTGCACTTCCCCACGAGCGCAATGATCCGCGCCGGCGAGCGCATTTGGAACCTGGAGCGGCTCTACAACCTGCGCGAGGGCTTCACGCGCGCCGATGACACCCTGCCGCCGCGCCTGCTCGAAGAGCCGGCCTCCGGCGCGAGCGCGGGGGAGGTCAGCCACCTGCCGCAGATGCTGGACGAGTATTACCGCGGGCGCGGCTGGGACGCGGACGGCGTGCCCAGGCCGGAGAAGCTGAAAGAGTTGGGGCTGGCCGACCTGGCGGCGGCGTCGGTGGCGTGATCGATGGAGCCAGGAGACGAGGGGCTTAAGCCCCCTTGTCCATTGCCGGTTTGAGATGGGAGGTGGGGGCGTGATCGACCCGAAAGTCTTCGAGATGTTCCGCGAGATTGGCCGCGATATGTACGTGCACGGTCTGATCTCTTCGCACGGCGGCAACGTGAGCGTGCGCTACGGCGACCGCATCATCATCAAGCGGCGTGGCGCGATGTTGGGCCGCCTCAAGCCGCACGACCTCATCGAGACCGGCCTGGAGAAGAACGACAGCGGCGTGGCGCTCGCCTCTACGGAGTTGATCGTGCACCGCGCCATCTACAAGGCCACGCCGGCGCTGGCGGTGGTACACGCGCACCCCCGCCACGCCATCGCGCTCTCGCTCTCGCGCGAGGAGATTGTGCCCATCGACAACGAGGGATCGTACCTGCTCAAGAAGGTCCCGGTCGTCGAAGAGGAGTTCGCCTCCGGCACGCCGCAGATGGCGAAGAAGGTCTCTGACGCGCTTACGGCTTACAAGATCGTGATGCTGCGCGGTCACGGCAGCTTCGCCACCGGGCAGACGCTTGACGAGGCGTTCCAGTGGACCGACGCCTTCGAAGAGGCGTGCGAGATCATCCTCTACAACAGGCTGTACGGCGAGGAGATGATCGAGTACCGCAAGCGCGTCGAATCGTACACGGAATGGTAGGAGGTTAGCTCCCAGAGAGCTTGAAGCTCCCTGGGAGCTACAGAACAAGATGGCGCAGGTACGCTTGTACGGGTCGTTCCGCCGCCACGTGGACGAGTGGCAGCGCGAGATCGACGCACCGACGGTAGGCGACGCGCTCCGCGCGCTGACCGAAAACAACCCCGCCCTGCATGACGCCCTGTTCGTCAGCGCCGTGCCGGACGCCGGCTGTGAGGCGCTGCGCCCCTTCGTGCGCGTCATCGTCAACGGGCGCGACGCGGCGCTCGGCGACTGCCTGGCGACGCCGCTGGAGGCGCGCGACGAGGTTTCCGTGTTCTCGCCGATTGCCGGCGGGTAGAGGCAGATGCGAGGCGATGGGCATCATCGTCGTGTTATCCTCTGCCTGATGGGACCTCACCCGCAGTGATTTATGAAGAAGATACTTCTCATTTTAGGCATTCTCATTCTTCTGTGCTGTGCGATCTCCTATGCGTTCATGGGATTCCTGGATTTTAGGGAGCAGCAGCGCTGGGAAGCGTTTCTTTCCTACGAGCTACCCTCGGACATCGTCAATGACTTATGTCAGCGAGATTTGGTTCCACCACATGTTGTGGAATGTAGTGATCCGAACAGGGTGATAGAGTATCATCACATCCCCAGACATTCTCCACCACAACCTGGGCGCGGATGCCACTCATGAGGATGTGAAAGGGCTGTTTGGTCAATATGAGAGAGACTGTGAAACAGATGAAGCGAATACCTATCACTGCGGGTACTATTTTGCGTCGTATCGTGTCATCCTTTTCTACGATGGCACATCACGGACCATCACACATGTCCTCTGGCCGTCTCGCGGTAGTTGATGACGGCGCGGAATTCACGACAGAACGATGAAGGCACGATTTGACCCCTGCACTTCCTAACGAACGGGCGCTCCGCGAACAGGTCTGCGAGATCGGGCGGCTGATGCGCCAATACAGCCAACCCAAAGCGCTGGAACAGGTCGCGAAAGTCACTCTCCTGACGCAACTTCTCGGCGGCGCAAAGCCGTTGCTGCCGGAGCAGATCGAGAAGCTGATCGCGCTGCGCCGCTCGTTCGGCTTCCCCGGCCTCTACACATAGGCCATCCGGCAGGACAAGGGGTCGGATAGGGGGCTTAAGCCCCCTGTCCTCAGCGCAGGCAACAGAAGGGGGGAGAACCATGCCACAGTTCCTGGCATTCGACCTGGGCGCGTCGGGCGGACGGGCGGTGCTGGGCACGCTCGAAGGCGGGCGGCTGGACCTCAAAGAGGTGCACCGCTTCCCCAATGGGCCGGTCGCTGTGCGCGGCACGCTCTACTGGGACATCCTCCGCCTGTGGAGTGAGATCGTCGAGGGGCTGCGCCAGGCCGAAGGCGCAGACCTGGACGGCGTCGGGGTGGACGCCTGGGGCGTGGATTTCGGGCTGCTCGACGAGAAGGGCGCGCTCGTCGGCAACCCCGTGCACTACCGCGACGCGCGCACCGACGGCATGATGGAACGCGCCTTCGAGATCGTGCCGCGCGAAGAGGTCTTCGCGCAGACCGGCATCCAGTTCATGCAGATCAACACGCTGTTCCAGCTCTATTCGATGGTGGTCAACGGCGACCCGGCGCTGCGCTGCGCCCGTACCCTGCTGACCATACCCGACCTGCTCAACTACTGGCTGACCGGCAGTGCCGTGACCGAGTTCAGCATCGCCACGACGACGCAGTGCTACAACCCGCGCGCCGGCGCGTGGGCGACCGGCATGGTCGAAAGGCTGGGCATCCCGGCGCACATCTTCACCGACATCATCCCGCCCGGCACCCTCCTCGGCCCGGTGACCGCCGAGGTTCCCGGCCTGGCGCGCGACGTGCCGGTAATCGCCGTCGCCGGCCACGACACCGGCTCGGCGGTGGCCGCCGTGCCGGCCGAGGTCGAGCACTTTGCCTACATCAGTCTGGGCACCTGGGCGCTGTTCGGCGTGGAGGCGCCGGAGCCGATCATCAACGACCGGAGCCTGGCGTACAACTTCACGAACGAGGGCGGCGTCAACCACACAATCCGCCTGCTGAAGAATATCACCGGGCTGTGGCTGCTCCAGGAGTGCCGCCGGGTGTGGGCCGAAGCCGGGCGCGCCTACAGCTACGACCAACTGGTCGAGATGGCGCGCCAGGCCCCGCCGTTTGGCCCATTCGTCGATCCTGACAGCCCGGACTTCCTCGCGCCCGGCGACATGCCGGCGCGCATCCGCGCCTTCTGCACGCGCACCGGCCAACCCGCGCCCGCCGACGACGCCGCCGTCACGCGCACCGCGCTGGAGAGCCTGGCGCTCAAGGCGCGCCTGGTGTTGGGCCGCCTGGAGGAGCTGCTCGGCCACCCGGTCGCGGTGATCCACATCCTGGGCGGCGGCTCGCGGAACGCGCTGCTGTGCCAGCTCATCGCCGACGCCTGCAACCGCCCGGTGGTGGCCGGCCCAGACGAGGCGACTGCGACGGGCAACATCATGGTCCAGGCGATTGCGACCGGCCATCTGGAGTCGCTGGCGGCGGGGCGGGAGATGGTGGCGCGGTCGGTGGCACTCACGCGCTACACGCCGCAGCCGACCGATGCGTGGGACGCGGCCTACGCGCGGTTTGCGGACATGCTGGCGCAGCTCTAGGCCAGGGA
Organism: Anaerolineae bacterium; assembly: GCA_027494055.1. Lineage (GTDB taxonomy): Bacteria > Chloroflexota > Anaerolineae > Aggregatilineales > JAFGMM01 > JAOSJO01. Next base: position 72,897 of record JAOSJO010000002.1, read on the forward strand.
CGCGCGACGCGCGCAGCCGCTGGCCGGCTCTGAAAAGCGCGGTTTGGTAACGTCCAGGGAGCCTGTGCATTTTGATAAAATAATCCGGTAGTGGCTCGTCGTCTCACAGCCCAGAGCTGTTCACTCCAGGCGAGTGGTGTTGCGTTTTCCGTAGCCCGCCGACTGAAGTCGGCCGCCTAATCGTCGCCAATAGTGATGATCGCTACGAAATTAGCCCGCGACTTCAGTCGCGGGGTTAGAGAAGAATGCACACTATCGGACTTACGCCGCCCCTCACGCGAAGAACCTGGACTCCCTGATGATCGTGTCGGCGGGGAGGAAGGTCGCCGCCTCGATGGTGTCGCCGGTTCGCTCCAGGTACGCCTGTACCACGTGGTAGCCGATGGCATACCCGCCATAGGTGGGCATCCCGACCTTCGGCAGCCCGAAGCGCTCCGCCCAGTAGTCGCCGAAGATGTACGCCCGGATCACGTCGAAGCCGGTCCGGTGCATGCCCTCGCCGATGAGGCGGCGCGCGGTTTCCATTTCGGCGGCGTCGAAGTCGCTCACGAAGTAGCCGACTTTGTCCGCGCCGAAGAGCGCCGTCGCGAACGACTCCGCCAGCCCCTCATGGATGATGTAGTCGCCGACGGAGGTGCCGCGCATGTCCCAGGGGAAGAGGCGCAGGCGCACGAGGTGATGCATCTCGTGGACCACCAACCCCGGCAGGCGCGGCAGGTTGTACTCGTTCGGCGTGTCGTACTGCCCCACCAGGCGCGGCTGCGTCCAGTCGACCGCGCCGGTATAGCCGCGCATGATGGGGTCGGCGCGCGCGGGGTCGGCGAGGACGAGCCAGCCTTCAACCGAGTCTATCGGCAGGCGGTCCGCGTAGGGCGCGAAGCGCGCCGCGCCTTCGGCCAGGGCGTCTGCGGCCACGTTCCAGGCGTCCGACGCCTCAAGCACGCGCAGCGCGTCGGGGACTTCCGCCAGGTCTTCGGGCAACAACCACGCCCACGCCCGCGCCACCGCGAAGTCGCCGGCGGGGTCGGCGTTGAACATCGGGCCGAGCATGTCCATCATCGGCTTCCACGGCTGAAGGAACAGCGCGCGGTAGCGCTGCTGCCGCGTCGGCAGGTCGGGCGCGTCGATGATGTGGTGGTAGTAGTCGTTGGTGTTGACAAACGTCGCTTTCATTTCTTTCGTCTCCTTCGATGAATCTGCCATGCCTCGCGCATGAGTTTTTGGGTCTCCGCGTCAACGCCCTCGTAGGGCGCGTACCCCTCGAAACCCGGCGGCAGCGCGCCCGCCTCCGCGTCGGCGCTGAACCGCTCCAGCCCGGCGAGCGTATCCGGGTCGCCGCCGGTGAACGCCTCGATGAGCGCGTCCATCTGCGCGGCGAGGCGCTGCACGGCGGGGCTGTCCGGCGGCGCGCCGCGATGCACCGCAAACGCCGCGTGGAGGTCCGCCCAGGCCTGCGCCACGCGCGCCATCTCCTCCGGCGGGTAAGCGAGCCACCGCGTCTGCAGGCCGCGCCAGGCGTCGTCGCTGTAGTAGCGGCGCATCCACGTCGCGCCGTCGCCCCCGCTCACGCCCAGGATGATGGCGCTGACCGTCTCCGCGTCAAGCGTTTCCGCGCCGGTCGCGTCCACGGTTGCGAGCGCCCGGTCCAGCGCCGCCGACGCCCCCTTGCAGGCGCGCGATCTCGGCCTCCACCGCCGCCTTCTGGATCGCCAGCGACGCGCGCAGATCGTAGGCCGGGTCGTCGAGCAGCGCCTTGATCTGCTTGAGCGCGAAGCCCATCCACTTGAGAGTCAGGATTTGCTGCAGGCGCAGCAGGTCGCGCTGCGTGTAGAGCCGGTACCCCGCCTCGGTGCTGGACGACGGCGTGAGCAGGCCCATGCGGTCGTAGTGGTGCAGCGTCCGCACGGTGACGCCGGCCAGCTTCGCAAACGCCGCGATACGGTAAGTGCGCGCCATGATCCCTTCTTTTTGCCCGGCGGGCAGTGTACACCCTGACGTTACGTCAGAGTCAAGCAGAAAAGCGCGCGAATTTCAAGTTTGGGCGGGGCCGGGTTGTATGTATACTTGCGCTGAAGGCTTCGGATACCACGGACACCGCAGGAGCACCCCCATGGCCCGATTTCTGGCGCTCGACCTCGGCGCGGAGAGTGGCCGCGCCGCGCTCGGCACGCTGCACGGCGGCCTGCTCGCGATGAAGGCGCTGCACCGCTTCCCCAACGGCCCCGTGCCTGTGCTCGGCACCCTCTACTGGGACATCCTCCACCTGTGGAACGGCGTCCTCGACGGCCTGCACGCCGCCTGCGATCTTGAGCTGGACGGCATCGGCCTGGACACGTGGGCGGTGGATTTCGCGCTGCTGGACGAAAGCGGCAAGCTGCTCGACAACCCGGTGCACCAGCGCGACCCGCGCAACGCCGGCATGATCGAGGCGGTCTGCGCGGTCGTCCCGAAGGCGGAAATCTACAACCGCACCGGCATTCAGTTCATGCAGATCAACACGCTCTACCAGTTGTACGCGATGGTCCGCGCCAACGCGCCCGCACTCCGGCACGCCGCGACCTTCCTGACCATCGCCGACCTGCTCAACTACTGGCTCACGGGGCGCAAGGTCGTCGAGTTTTCCAGCGCCACCGCCACGCAGTTCTATGACCCCATCGCCGGCGACTGGGCGCGCGACCTCCTGGAACGGCTCGGCATCCCGACGGCGATGCTGCCGGAAGTCGTCCCGCCGGGCACGATCCTGGGGCCGCTCAAAGCGCCCGTGCCCAACCTTGAGGGCGTGACGCCCGTCATTGCGCCGGTCACGCACGACACCGGCTCGGCGGTGGCCGCCGTGCCGGCGGAGGGGGATCGCTTCGCGTACATCAGCCTGGGCACGTGGGCGCTGATGGGCGCCGAGGTTCAGCAGCCGCACATCACGCCGGCGGGCATGGCGTACAACTTCACCAACGAGGGCGGCGCGGCGGGCACGTACCGGCTGCTCAAGAACAGCCTCGGCCTGTGGCTGGTGCAGGAGTGCCGCCGCACCTGGGCCACGCTGGGCGAGGCGCACGACTACGACGCACTCACGGAGATGGCCGCCGACGCGCCCGCGTTCGGGCCGCTGCTCGACCCTGACCCCGACAGCCCGCACTTCCTGACGCCAGGCGACATGCCGGCGCGCATCGTCGCCTACTGCGCCCAGACCGGCCAGCCCGCGCCGCAGACCAGGGGCCAGATTCTGCGCTGCATCCTGGAGAGCCTGGCGCTCAAGTTCCGCCAGACCCTGGCGCAGCTTGAGCACGTCCTCGGCCACGAGATTGAGGTCATCCACATCGTCGGCGGCGGCGCGCGGAACGCGCTGCTGTGCCAGCTCACCGCCGACGCCTGCAACCGCCCGGTGGTCGCCGGCCCCGCTGAGGCCACGTCGGCGGGCAACATCATGGTGCAGGCCATCGCGACCGGGCACCTGGCGTCCGTCGCCGAGGGGCGCGCGATGGTCCGCCGCTCGTTCGACCTCACGCGCTACGAGCCGAACCCCTCAGCGGCGTGGGACGCGGCCTATGCGCGGTTCCTGGACCTCGTAAGCGCGTCGGCGTGAGTGGTGGAAACGAAACCGGGGCGTTGCGTGCAGCGCCCCGGTGGCTTTGTGATTCGGCTGCGCGTGGAGGCTTCATACCGCCAGGTCGCGCCGCTCAAAGCCGACGACGCAGAGCGCCAGCAGCACGCCCGTGACCACGAGCAGGACCAGCGCATTGCCGACGTCAATGCCCTCGAACATGGTCGTCGTCCCGTAGTAGTGGAACGGGTTCACGGCCTGGACCGGGTCAAGCGCGGTGGTGAGCGGCGCGAGCACGTTGACCATGTAGAACGCCACCAGCACCGCCGTCGCGAACAGCGCCGCCGACAGGCGAGTCGGCAAGGTGGCCGACAGGAAGAACGCCAGCGCCCCGAAGGCGAGCGTGATCGGCACGACGTTCAGCACCGTTTCCGCCAGCCGCCCAATCGAGATCGCCAGCTCCGGCGTGAGCGCCAACCCGATGACCATGCCGACGAAGGTGATCGCCAGGATGCCGATCAGGCTGACGAGAAACGCGGCGAACTTCTCCAGGATCACACGCCAGCGCGGGACCGGCGCGCTCATCAGCAGGTCAATCGTCCCGCGCTTCTCCTCGCCCGCCACCGATGACGCCCCGGACAGTATCCCGTAGGCGCACAGCACCAGCGGCGCGTAGCTGAAAAGGTAGCCCGCAATGTAACCCTCCGGGCTGAGCATTTCGTCGATGCCGCCGAGCATACCCTTGAAGATCACCGGCAGGTTCTGGAGCAACTCCCGGTATCCCTCGATCTCGGTCAGGTAGGGATACAGGAGGATCATGAACGCGGCATACAGCGCCAGGGCGATGCCCCAACCGAGGATGCCCCTGCGCGCATCGAACAGCGCTTTGCGAAAAACTGCGCCCGCCATGACGCTACCTCCTGCGGAAACGCCGCCGAGTCAAACGGTCAGGTCGCGCCGCTCGAAGCTCACCATCGACAGGAGCACGAGCACGGCACTGACCACAACCAGCACCACCACTTTCCCCCAGACCACGCCATCAATCAAGGTGCTGTTTCCATAGTAATAGAACGGGCTGATCCACTGCACCGACGCCACCACGCTGCTCAACTCGCCAAACAGGTAGATCGCGTAGGTCGCCACGACGACTGCCGCCGCAATCGGCCCCGCCGGCATCCGCGACGGCAACGCCGCCGACAGGAAGAACGTAAACGCGCCAAACGTGAGCGTGATCGGCACGAGGTTGAGCGTCGCCTCCAGTAAGCGCCCCGGCGGGGTCTCGATCTCCGCCGTCACCAGCACGCCCACGACCACGCCGACGTACATGATTGCCAGGATGCCCAGCACCGACACCACGAACGCGGCGAACTTCTCCAGAATCACGCGCCAGCGCGCGACCGGCGCGCTCATCAGGAGGTCCATCGTGCCGCGATTCTCCTCGCCCGCCACCGCCGCCACGCCAGAGATGATCCCGTACACGGCCAGGATGATGGGCATCGAGGTAAACAGCTTCGTCGCCAGGAACCCCTCCGGGCTGGTGAAATCCTCGATGTCGCCCACCATTGCCTTCATGAAGGGCGGCATACTCTCGATGATGTTGCTGAGTTCGGGGAACATCGAGATCGTCGGGTAGAAGGAGATCACGATGAAGGCCAGCGCCGCCAGCGCCAGGCCCCAGCCCAGGATGCCCCGCCACGAATCGCCCAGCGTCCTTCGAAAAACTGCGCCGCCCATTTCAGCGCCCCCCGTAGTACGTCAGGAAAATCTCTTCCAGGCTCGGCTCTTCGTAGGCCAGATCGACCACGTGGAAGCGCGCCGCCTCCTTGATGACCGGGTCAAGCTCGCCGCTCACCCGGAAGCGCACCGCGTTGCCGTTCCTGACGCTGACCTCTTCCACACCGGGGACCTGCGCAAACTGGTGCGCCGCCTCCGATGCCGCGCTGGTGCCAAGCTGAAGCGTCATCCAGCGGAAGCTGACCTGCTTCAGCGTGCTCACGCGCTCGACGGCCTGGAGCCGCCCGCCGCTCAGGATCGCGACGCGGTCGCACAGGCGCTCGACCTCCGGGAGGATGTGGGACGACAGGAACACGGTCTGGCCGGCCTCGCGCACCTCGTCGACGATTTCGTAGAACATCTGTTGCATCAGCGGGTCCAGGCCGCCGGACGGCTCGTCCAGGATCAGGACTTCGGGCTTGTGCATGAACGCCTGGACCAGCCCGACCTTCTTCTTCATCCCGCTGGAGAGGCCGTGCAGCTTGCGCGACAGGTCGATATCCAGCCGCTCGGCCAGTTCGCCCGCGTGATCGCGCGGCACCACGCCGCGCAGCCGGCCCATGTACTCGACCAACTGCCAGCCGGTCAGGTTGTCCCAAAGGCTCAGCTCGCCGGGCAGGTAGCCCACGCACGTGCGAATCGCCAGGGTGTCGCGCTGGCAGTCCATGCCCAGGATGGACGCACCGCCCGAAGTGGGCCGGATGAGGTCCAGCAGGACGCGAATGGTCGTGGTTTTGCCCGCGCCGTTCGGCCCCAGATAGCCGAACACCTCGCCGGGCTGCACCTTGAGATCGAGGTCTTGCAGCGCCTCGACATCGCCATAGTGCTTGGTCAGTCCTTGTGTCTCGATGACGGGTTGCGCGCTCATCATGTTCCTCCCGCGCTACGGTCAGCCCACGCGCTGGCTGATACCCTGGCGTTTCCAGCTTATGTCAAAAATGAACCCCGCGTACCCCCCAATTTCCAGGGGGACACATCGGGACTCAACTTGTGCGGTATTCTTACCTTATACCGACATACGATGCGAATATCTCAGCATCGCGCCATATCATATACGAATATCACTGCGATGTCAAGCAACCTGCGTGGCGAGCACACCGGCGGATTCCAGCGGCCCTCCCGCGCCTACTTGCCCCGACCGGCAAACGCCCTATACTACTTCGCAGGAGGCCAGTGAGAGGCGCGCTAGGATATCCATGAAGCGAGAACCGGTGAATCAGGCCCGCAAAGAGCGAACCCTGCGCGAGCTGCGCCGCCTTTCGGACACCATCGCGGACTGGCTCGCGCATCGCCGCAGCGCCGACTGTGACGAAACCGGCCAGTACATCGGTCGTCACAAGACGCAGTTGGAAGCGCTTGAGTCGGTGCTGCTGGGCGCGGCGGACCAGTTGCGCGCCGCGCTCAACGCGGTCGCGACCGACCAGGACACCGGCGTGGTCTACGACCAGTGCCGCGACTACGACCAGGCCATCGTCTGGCTGCAACGGCTGTGGGAGTTCTTCAAGGCGAAGTTCGACCAGCGCGACGACACCGCGCGCCTGGGGCCGCTGCTCAAGAGCGCGGACGAGGTCGTGTGGAGCTGCTACCGGCAGGCCTTCGTCCGCGCGGAGAACCGCGAACCGGGCCTCAAGCAGGGGCCGGCCCCGCTCGCCTTCATCGAGCCGGAATACTCGCCCGCAGCGCTGGAGTCGGACAAGCCGCTCCCTTCCAGCCTGGGCCTCGGCGCCGACATCGACTTTCTCGATGACTACCTCAAGTCGCTGCCCATCCCCATCATCCGGCTGCCGCCGTGGTGCGTCGAAGCGCCGTGGTGGCTGGTTTACGTCGGCCATGAGGTCGGGCACCACGTCCAGCACGACCTCGGTCTGGTGGGTTACTTCCGCGAGGGGGCTGGAGGCCGTCGCGCAGGCCGACGGCGCGCCGGCGGCGGACGTGAAGCGGTGGGGCGTGTGGGCGGAGGAAATCTTCGCTGACATCTTCTCTGTCGTCGCGATGGGGCCGTGGGCCGTGTGGGCGGTCGCCGAGGCCGAATGGAGCGCGCCAGACCGCATGGCACAGCGCAAGGCAAAGTATCCCGCCCCGGTCGTGCGGCTCGCGCTGATGGCGCGCGCCGCCGACGCGCTGGGCGTGGACGGCAAGTCGGCGCTGCGCGGCCTGCCGCTGAAAGCCATCGCGGCCCACAACCCGCACGCCGAGGCCGACATGGCGCGCGTGGACGACATGGTGCAGTTCGCGCTTGGCCCCATGCGCGGGAATCTCGGTGCGCTCGGCAAGCTCTGCGACTTCAGCGCGGCGGCGTTTGGAGACGGCGGGGAGGTACAGCGGTGGGCCGGCGCGCTCTATGCGCAGGGCGCGACCCCGGCGCTGGACCGGCTGCACACCGCCCGGCACCTGGTGAGCGGGGCGCTGCGCATGTGGGCGCAGATCGTCGAGATGGAGGACGCGCCGGCGCGCGACGCGGCGCGGTTGGCGCTCGCCGCCAAAGTCAGGGAGACGCTGCCCAAAGCGACCCGCCGGGGACCAGGGCGGCGTACATGCCCGGCGGCAAGCTTCCAGAGCGCGGTGCGGCGCTGGGCGAGCTGCTTCTGAAGGCCAGCCGCGAGCGCCGGGCGTGAGGCGCGACAATTTTGATATGAGTAGTAGCAAAATTGACGGCGATCACGCATCTCAGGTATGATAGATGCGTCTCCGTCGCAGACCCACCAGGCAACCCACACTTCCGTGACCCACAGCGAGGGGCGACGTGCAGTTCACAGTCCAGTTGACGGCAACCGATGATGGATGGACGGCGCAGGTCACAGATCCCAACGGCGCGCCGTTGCTGGCCGCGCCGCGCACGCTCGCACGTGTGGGCGAGGCCCCGCGTGCCTTTCCCCTCCCTCCGCCGCAGGAGGCCGCCGCCATCCCGGAGGACGCGCTCCATCACAATCTGTGCACGGCGACGGAGGTTAACGACCTGATCGACGCCTACTCGGACATCGTGGGCGGCGTGGCCGGGGGCGAGAACCTGGAACGCTTTGGCCGGTACCTCTTCACGACGCTGCTTGGCGACGCGCTCTGGGCGCAGATCGACGCCCAGGCAGGCGACCAGCCGATTGAGCTGCTCCTGTCGTGGCCGGCCACCGACCAGGCGCTGAACCGCTTGCCGTGGGAGATGATGCACCACGCGAGCCGGTTTCTCGCGGAGGAGCCAGAGGTCGCGATTGTGCGCGTCATCGAGGGCGTCGCGCACGATGTCGGCAAAATCGACGCGCCGCCGAGGGTGCTGTTCGTGGTCGGCACCGATACGAAGAAGGATACGATCCGCCCCGGCGCTGAGTACCTCGGCCTGCTGCGCGACCTGCATTTCAACAACCTGAGCCTGAAGACGCATCTGCTGCTCCAGGCCAACACGAAGATGCTCGAAGCCGCGATCAAGGCGTTCGAGCCGTCGGTCGTGCACTTCATCTGTCACGGCTGGTTCGACGCGGACGGGCGGAGCTACCTGGAACTCGTCGATGTCAACAACGCCGAGGCCACCGTCAACGTCTATGCCAACAGCCTGCTTGCCGCGCTGCGCACCGATGAGAACCTGCCTCTGCCTCAGATCGTGGTCCTCAACGCCTGTTACACCGCCACCAGCAGCCTCTGGGAGGTCGGGCAGGTCGCCGCGCCGTTGGCCGCCGAACTGGTTGCGGGTGGCGTCCCGCTGGTCGTCGGGATGGCAGGGCGCGTCGCTGACCAGGCGTGCCGGCTGTTCACCCAGCAGTTCTACCGCGCGCTGCTCCGCGACGGCGCGGTTGCCCATGCCGCCGCCGAGGGGCGCCGGGCGGGCATCCGGCACGGCAGCGGCGCGAGCGACCCGCGCGCGGCGGTGGACTGGGCCTTGCCGACGCTGTTCCTTTCCGCCGGCGTCAAAGCGCCGAGGATCCAGGTGGAGTCTGACGCGGTCACGCAGAACTGGCACAGGGCCGCGCTGGAGTTCGCCCCCGGCCCGTTCCCGACCTTCTGCGACCGGCTGGAGGTACTGCACTGGTACGACCTGCTCATGGCGGACGAAACCACCCAGGCAGCCGCGTCAGGTCGGCAGAGCGATATACAGGCGCTCGCCCTGGCCGTGAACCAGAAGGACGGCCCGACCGACGCGCCGCGCTTTGGCCGGACATGGCTCCTCAAAGAGATGGCCGCCGAGGCAGTCCGCGACGGCCACGTGCCCTGCCTGGTCGTCGAAGACATCGACGCCGGCGCGGACTGGCCGAAGACGCTCGAAGCCGTGGTGGGGTTCATTCAGACGGCGGCCCAGATCACGTTCCTGCACCTGAATAGCCACAACATCGGCGCATCCGAACCCGGCTTCAACGTCGCCAATCTGGCGAACAAGCGGGAACTCGCGACGGCGGTGAAGGACGGACTCCTGGACTTCCTCAACAAAATCCGCGACCTCCGGCCAGAGGCGGAGCGCGCGCGCACAAAGCTGCTCCTCCTCATCGACGACGTGCACAAGATGGGTGGGGCCGCGGGCGAGCTGCTGGCTTACCTGCTGGGGCCGTTCGGCCTCCGCTCTGCCCGGTCGGATGTCCGCATCGCGTTTACATACGCCTCCGTCCCCGCGCCCGGCCAGGAAACCGCGGTCCATGCGATCACAGAACTGGCTCGGCGAGACGAACTGGGCGGTGGACGTGCCGCTGGACCGGTTCAGGCCGCCGGTCGAGGAGCGGCTTGCCTACCAGCAATTCCTGCTCAGTTGGCAGGATGAGAACAAGAAACACAAACCGCTCGCTGTCGTCGAGAACCGGCAGACGCGGGATTACGTCGAGCACTTCTTCAATAAACTGGCGCAGAAAGTCGGCGGGATTCCCAGCAACCTGAAGGGACAGAGCTGTCGCGACGTGATTGACGTCTTCCTCGACTTCCCCGGCCTGACGATCTTGCGGGAGGCCAACGATGAGGACGCGCTGCAACTGGCGCGTACACAGACGAGGGGGCAGTCGTGACCCACAGCAGCGACCAAACCGCCGCGCCCCTCCCCCTGGACGAGTTTAAGCGCCTGGTTGAGACGCAGCTTCAGGAGCGGGAGGCGGAAAGCCAGAAGGCCAGCTTCCCCGAAGACGAAGCGGCGGGGAAGCGCGCCTCTGGATGGCGCTTGCGCAGCCTGGACGCTGCCGCTCGCGGAGGCCTGTGACTTCCCGGCCGGCGCGGCCGGCGTCGAGGAGACGCTGCGCGCAATGGCGGCGCGCGGCGACGTGACCGCGCAGCGCCGCCCCCTGGCGGAGCGCGCGCGCGACGCCGCGCCGGCGCTCTACACGATGGACAATACCGCGCGCGATGCGGTGCTGAGCCGCTACCTGTACAGCGAAGCGGGCCTCGACCGGCTCCGGCGCACGTCGGCGGAAATCGGCCGGCGCATGTTGGCTGCCGCTGAGGCCTTGCGCGAAGCGCCGGCGGCGGTGCAGCGCTGGGCGGCCCTGGCCGCCGACGCCGAGGACGCCGACCGCATGGCGGAAAGCTTCGACCGCATCGTGGCGGAAGCGTTCGCCAGCGGCGACCAGGTGACGCTGCTCAACTGGATCGAGTCGGCGCGCGCGCTCGCCGACCTTCTGGAGCGCGACCTGCAGGCGGCGATGACGCTCGCGCTCCAGCGCGCCAGCCGGCGGCTGGAGTTGCTGGAACGCCGCCAGTATGATGAACAACACCTCCAGCATTTCCTGAAACGCGACGAGCAAATCGCGGCGGTGGTGGACCTTCTGGAAGGGCCAGACGACGCCTGGGCGTTACACCTGGTGGGCGCGGGCGGCGTGGGGAAGACCATGCTGCTGCGGTACATCACGGCGCGGATGGCCCCCGCGCGCGGCGCGCCCACCGCGCGCATCGACTTCGACTACCTCAACGCCGACTACCCAAGCCTCGCGCCCGGCCTGATCCTGTGGTCGTTTGCGCAGGAGCTTCGCGCGTATGACACGACCGGCAGGGCGAACGAACTCTTTGACGAAGCGGACCTGTTGCTGAGCAAGCTGCACCAGCGGCTGGAATCGCGGCGCGCCTACCGGGCCGGGCAGGCGACCGGCGACCCGCTCTTCCGCGACGCGGTGGAGCTTTACGTCCACGCCCTCAGAGCGCTCCCGCAGCCGATCATCCTCATCATGGATACCTGCGAGGAACTCGCGAAGCTTCGCCCGGACGGCACCGCGCCGGAGAGCGTCGAGGCGACGTTTCGCATCCTGCGCGGCCTGCACGACGGCCCGGCGACCCTGACCGACGCGCCCACCCGGCCCGATGACGGCGTGCCCACGCTCCGCGTCATCTTTGCCGGGCGGCGGTTGCTCGCCGGCGAAGGGTATGGCTGGTGGTGCGACGCCTGCGACCTTGAGGCACGTCCCTTCTTGCGACTATACGAAATGCAGGCCTTCACCGACCAGGATGCGCGCGCGTACCTCAAAGACGCCGGCGTGGCGGAGGCGCTCATCCCGGCAATCATCGCGCGCAGCAGCCCCGCCCCGCGCACCGTGCTGAACATCGAGTGGGCCGCCGCGCGCATAGCGCCCGCCGAGGCGCCGCGCTGCAATCCCTATGACCTGGCGCTGTACGCGGCATGGGCCAGCGAAGACCCGCCGCCGTCGGCGGGAAACCATCGCGACTGCCTCCACCGCCCAGTACGTGGAGCTGCGCATCATGCGGCGACTCGGTGACGGGCCGCTCAGAGCGCTGATGCCCGCCGTTGCCTTGCTCGCCCACTTCGACGAGGACACGCTGCGCGCCGTCGCAGACGCCGACGCCGACAGTTTCGAGGTCATCTTCGAGCGGCTGCGCGGCCAGGAGTGGATCAACCAGCGCTGGGTGACGGTCGGCGACGGCGACACGAGCCGCCTCGTTCTGGATGTCGAGCCGGGTATCCAGGCGCGCCTGCTAACCTATTTCGGCGAGCGCGCCGGCGAGCTGGACGCCCCCCGACGCAAAGCCGCCGACTACCTTGAGAACGAAACCCTGAGCCGCGACCTGAAGCTGCTCGACTGGTCGTACATCGATGCTGCGCTCCGGGTGCTGGCATGGCCCGATCCGGTGCGCGCCGCCCGCTGGTGGGAGCGGCTGGAGGCGCGCATCCGGGAAGAGCGCGGCTTCATGTGGGCGCGGGACCTGACCGGCATCCTGCTTGGCGAGGATGGCGCAGCCGCGCGCCGCGAACCCGACCTCGACCCCGAAGCGCCCCCGGAAAGCCCGCTGCGCCCCGCCGTGCTGGCGACCTACGCCTCGGCGCTGCTCCATACCGGGTCGCTGGGCGAGATCGCCGCCGTCTGGGAGGAAGTCGAGGCGAAGGCCGGCGCGTACCCGGTTGACGCCACCGCCCGGCGGCTGTGGGTGCGCGCCGTCGCCGGCCAGGTAGCGGACACGCTGTACCTCGACACCGAGCCAACACAGGATCAGGTCGGCGCGCTGTGGCACGCGCTGGACACGCTCGACATGGCGGCGCTGGACGCCAACCTGGCCGCCGCGCTCATTGCGGCGGCGGAGGCGGTGGTCGAGTATGCGGAGCAGCGCGCCGTCACCGACGCGGAGGCGGCCCGCGCGCTGCTGGCCGCGCCGGGCGACCTGGGTCCGGCGCGCCTGGCGCAAGCCCTGTCCGACCGCTTCCCCGATTGGCCGTCATCAGACGACGTAGCGCTGGCGTCGCTGGTGGCGTTCGCCAGCACCCTGGCCGGGCGCGCGCTGACGCTGAACCGCGATTACGCGGAGGCCGGCGCGTGGTTCGACCGCGCCCTGGCATGGGCGCGAACGCCCGAGGCGGCGGAGGCTGGCGCGCCGGCCTTGTGGTCCGACTGGCTGCCGCCGGGGAACCCCGCAGCGCGCGTCACCCTGGAGTTCGCGCGCGCCGCCTATCCCCGCTTCCGCGCCGCGCGCGATGTTATCATGACGCTCGTGGAGAGCGGGCTGCCTGACGCCTACGACATCGACGCGGACCGGCTCCTCGCGACAACGCTCACGGCGTCGCTGACCCTCGCTGGCTCCGTTCAGAGCGACGTGATCGACAGCATCCCGGCGCCGCCGCCTCCGGAACGCAATGCCCACCGCGCGATCCCGCCGGCCATCGTCGCCGCCCATGCTGTGCGCGCCGCCGGCGGCCAGCCTGACGCGCTCGACAGCCTGCGCGCGTTCGCGTCGGAGGTCGCGCAGGTTGACCTGGGCGCGCTGCGCCACGCGGAGCACGCCGCCCAGCAGATCATCCGGCGGATGCGCCTGCGCGACGAAGGCGAGGCCGGCGGCTTCAGCCTGGCCGAGTCCGACGAGCCGGAATACCAGGTCGCGCTCTGGGCGCTGGACGCCCTCGACGGCGCGAAACACATCAGCCCCATCCCTCCCGCCGCCCGGTTCGGCGCTGGACCCGCGCGCTTGGCAGCACGCGATCTGGCGCACCCGCTTTGCGCTCACGCCGCAGCGGGCAGCCGAAGCCGTCCGCTGGGCGATCGACAACCTCCTGGCGCGCTGGTCGCCCGACGATGCGACGCCTGACTTCCTGGGCGCGTCGCTTAACCTCGACCTGCTGGAGGCCGCCCGCCTCGCGGAAAGCGCCGAACCCGGCGTTGACCTGCGCGATCAGCAGCGCGCCGCCATCGACCCGGCGGCCTGGTGGGCGGCGCATCAAGACCAGCCCGCTGAGGCGCTGGCGCTCTGGCTGCGCGCGGAGGCGCTTCAGGCGGTTGCTGCGGGGAACGCGCCGGACGCCATCGCCCGTGACCTTGTGGACCGGCTTGGCGTGCGGCGCTGCGCGGAAATCGCGCGCGACGAGGGCGAGCTGCTGGCGCTCCGGCTGCCCTACGCCGCGCCGGTGGTCCTCGAACGTGCGCTGGCGTGGTTTGACGAATGCGGCGACGCGACCGGAGCCGTCATCGCCGGCGCGGCGCTGGCGATGGTGCACGGGCGTCTGGGCGCGGCGTGGGCGCTGGACGCCGCCCTGGACCGGGTGCGCGGGCACTACGTCAGGCTGAGGGACAACATGAGTCGCGAAGACGGCGGCAGCGCGCTCCCGGACTGGCCCGCGCTGGTTGCGCTTGCCTCCGCGCCGACGGCCGGCGCGCTGGATGCGCTCGCGCCGCGCGGCTGGCGGCCCTGGCTGGCGCGGCTGGTCGCCTGCCTGATGCGCCAGCAGCAGTACAAAGGGACGCTGGCGGCAGAGAGCCTGGACACGCTGCGCGACTGGCTGTCGTCGCACTACGGCATGCTCGTCAACGTCCGCGCCGGCCCGTCGGTGACGGACGTCATCATCGAGCGGCAGTTGGCGCTGCCGGCCGAGTTCACCGGCTGGTTTGACGCGCTCGATGCGGAGGAGGAGATCACCAGGGGCTACACGCCCGAACCGTCGGACGCGCCAGAGCGCCCGCCTGTCGCGCGGCTGGAGGTGCTCCCGGCAGACGCGAGCGCGGTGGGCTACCGCTCGCTGACTGCAAAGCAGGCTGTCATGATGCTGCTGACGCTCCCCGACGGCATTATAGTCGGGATCGAAGGCCGCTCGTCGGGCCTGGACCCCTACCGGGAACTGGCGAACGTGGCCCCCAGCGATCTTGTGGCCGCCTTCCTGCCCCTCCGTGACGCGGCGCGCACGGGCGCGGTTGAGATCGTGATCCAGCCGGACGCCGACCTGCACGGGCCGGCGTGGGAGGCGCTGGTCGCGCGCGGCATCGAGGGCGAAGCCGTGACGCCGGGGGCGCTGCCCTACCTTCTCCGCCGCGAGGTCACGCGGAGCACGCCGCCCCGCCAGCCGCCGCGCGGCGAGCGCGCCGAGGTCTTCGTTGTGGCCCTGGGGCGACTCGCCTTTTCTGTCGTCCAGCGCGGCTGGCAATCGATACGTCAGACGGGGTGTCTCGAACTCCGGCTGTCGGATCTCACGGCATTCGATCTGACGCCTCTCATGGAACCGGATGTCCGCATTCTGCACGTGGTCGGCGCGGCAGAGGAGTCGTCAGCCGGGGTGGTCCTTCAGCCAGCGCCCGCGCGGGCTGAGCCTACGCTGAAACAGGCGACAGACCAGATACGCGGCGATATGGCACAGACAACCGGCTTCCTGGCTGGAAGCCTGCAGCGCGCGTTCCCAGACCTCGCGCTGTGCGTGATCCAGGAGCATCCGGGCGACCAGTACCCGCGCAACGCGCTCGACCGGCGCAGCGCGGCGCTCGCCCGGACGTTCGCCGCCGAGTTGTTTGCGCGCGGCGTGCCCGCCGTACTCACCCTTCCATCACTGGAGCCGCGACTGGCCGTGGACGTGCTGGGGCGTCTCGCCAGCGCGTTCGCGCAGCGCCAACGCATGGGGACCGCCGCGCTGCACGAAGCGCTCATTGACATCCGCGCCGCGATACGCGAAACCTACCGCGACGACGCGGAAGCCGGCTGGGAGGCCGCGCTGGATGTGTGTCTGTACGCGATCCCCGATTGGAACGGAGAACTCTGCTAAGGGCTGCTGGCGAGGAGGCGCACCGATGTCACTGTTCGATATCCTGAAGAGCCGCGTGGACCAGGAAGCGCAGAAGCTGCTCTACTTCTCGATTGACCCCGCGCACACAGACCGCGCGTTGAACGCGCAGCCGATCCAGGCCGGGCGCCACTACTTCCGGCTCTGGCTGTCGGAGATGTTTCTGCGCAAGAAGGTGCAGTTCTTCAAGCAGTGGCGGCCGGCGGTCCACTCGCTCGTGAAGTTCGACTTTGGCGACCAGCAGGTCGAAATCCCCAACATCGCCGATGAGTCAAAGATCGGGATGCAGGAGCAGGGGCAGGGCGATGTCGTGGCGCGCAATTACGTGCTCACGCCCTTGATGCCCTTCAACGGCGGCGTGGTCGAGATCGAGGCGGGGCTGGTCGCGGTCCAGGGCGCGAACTACCTGGACACCTTAATCAAGGTCATGGGCGATTTCGCGAGCCTGCTCGCCGTGCCGCAGCTTTCGTCGGCGCTGAGCGTCGCGCAGCCGCTTGCCAACGGGCTGCAGGCGCTGTTCGGCGCAGGGAACAGCGCCCTCCAACTGGGCTTCCACGATGCCTTCGTCGGTGGGGGCGCGGGCGCGGCAAGCCCGCTACAGGAAGGCTATATCGCGGTGATCCGCGCGACCGAGGCGGATGTCAGGAAAGAGCGGCTGTGGGTCGTGAAGGACGAACTCCGTGAGGGGGCCGGCCTCAGCGACGGCCAGCACGCGCCGTTCCAGGCATTCGACCACATGCTGTTCTTCATCGAAGTGCGCGAGGAGCGCGACGACTGGAACCAACTGACCAGCATCCGGGAGCCGTTCCAGCAGGCCATCAACGCGCTGGGAGACGCAGATGAGACGAAGGCCGATGCCTTCTTGCGCGCGGCCATCGTCGCCGCGCTCCAGTCGCCCGAACTGACCAAAGCCGACCGGCGGCGCGTGGTGACGGTGCTCAAGGCCGAGTTCGATAGTGTGAAGGCAGACCTCGGATACGCCGGCCTGGTCGCAGCCCCCGGCCCCATCCTGGAAACGTCGATGAAACGCGCCATGTCGGTCGAGCTTGCGCTGCAAATGGGCGAGCCGACGTTCGAGGAGGTCTTCGGCGTCTGAACCCGGCCCAACAACCCGCGTTTGGGACGCAGCGCGCAATCCCGCCGGCATCGCCCCTCTGGGCATCGGCGGTTGCGCCGCGCCTGGTCTATTCTGCTGGCGTTTAATCAGCCCGACGCCTCAGATCAGACCTCAACCGACTCCCCCGGCCTGAGGAGCGCGACCTTGAAGCCCTTCGCCTCGGCCTTGTCGGTCCACGCTTTGGCGTCCGTCTCGATAGCGGGGAACGTGTCGTAGTGCATTGGGAGCACCACTCCAGGACGGATCAACTCGACGGCGCGCAGGGCGTCATCACCGCACATCGTGTACCAGTCGCAGATCGGCACCGCCGCCAGGTCGATGCCCTTGTCGCCGATCAGGCGCATGTCGCCAAACAGCGCGGTGTCGGCGGCGTCGTAGAACTTCCTGCCATCCTTGCTGATCAGAATGACGCCATTGGGCATACCGCCGTATGAGCCGTCCGGCAGGCTGGAGCTGTGGAATGCAATCGTGAACTCGACCCGCCCGAAATCGAAGTTGCCGCCGCCGCCCGTGTTGAGGCCCTCCGCCTTCGGAACGCCCTGCTTCTTCAGCCACCGGCTGATCTCGACGTTGCTGAGCGTGGTCGCGCCGGTGCGCTTGGCGATGGCGACAGCGTCGCCAACGTGGTCGCCGTGCCCGTGCGTGATCACAATGTAGTCGGCGTCGAGTTCGTCAGCGGTCGCCGCCGCAAGCGGGTTGCCCGTGAGAAACGGGTCGATCAACACCTTGACGCCGTCCATGTCCACGCTGAACGCAGCGTGCCCTAACCAGGTCACCTTGAACGTCATGGGAAACCTCCTGTCACGCCTAACAGAGACGCGCAAACCCTTGAATCTATCGCCTACTGACGGTATGTCCAGTATACCAGAAGCGCATTCCCGGCCCAAAGCGACGAAAAAAGCGCCGGGCTGCTGCGCCCGGCGCTCGCCACACGGCATGAATGCCGTGGCCTGACGGGGGATCGGAATCCCGTCAGGCGACACGGCGGCTCTTGGATTTCCTGCCTTTGGGCGACTGCGCCTTCTGATCGTCAACGCCGATCCAGAAGTGGTTCGGGAGCACGGTTGGCGCGGGGCGGACATCGACGCCGTTGGCCTGCACACTGATGCCCTCCAGCGCCGAGGGATGCACATAGCACACGGTGGGCGTCACCTCGTACTTCTCTTCGTAATACGCCGCAGCGCGCGCCACCTTCTCTGGCAGCGTGCGGCGCTTATCGTCGTCAAACCACAAAAGCCCAACTTTCATCTGCGGCCTTCCTTTCTCACCTGAAACGAGCACGTCCACGCGATGGGTGAAAGACTCCACCCAGCACACAATGGGCTAAAGAGGCATTGTATGGATTTTCCGGGGGTCGTTGGTGCACAGGCCGTACACCGCGCCCCATTATACACCTACTGCGCGAACGGCAAAAAATCGGCGCAAGCCCTCCGCAGAGGCCTGCGCCGCCGCCGCCCGGCGTGCATCGATGTCGCTGCACGCGGCGGCCTGGAAGCGCACCGCGTCCGCCGCCGTCACGGCCAGAAACCCGCCCGGCCCGGCAAGCGTCTCGGCCCCGGTATCCGGTCGCCCGCTCGCGCGCCGCGCCGCGTCCGCATCCGCGACCCGGCCAACCAGACGCACCGGGAAGCACGCCTGGAGTTCCTCCGCCAGGCCGTTGGGGTTCGGCTCGCTGCACAGGACGTGAAAGCCCACGCGGCTGCCGTCGCGCGCCAGATGGATCAGGTCGCCCATCGCCAGCGGCCCGACCGCGCGCACCATCTCCAGGGGGCGGTTCACCGCGACGACAAGGCGCGGCTCCGCGCGCCCCGCCTCGCGCCGCCGGTCGTCCAGCTCGCGCAGCAGCACGTGAACCAGGTTATCCACCTCGCGCGGCGTGACCGCCGGCGGCGCGATCATGTGCGGCAGCCCGCACACGCCGGCAAGCGCCCGGCCCGGCGGGTCGATCACCGCCAGCCGCAGGTTATCGGGTGGGGTCGTGAGCGCGAGCGACAACACGATTGAGCGGAGCAAGGTCCCTTTGCCGGACTTCGGCCCGCCGGTGATGAGCACGTTGCGCACATCATCGGCGGCAAGGTGCACGAGCAGCGGTCGCGCGCCGTCATCCTCGCCCAGCACAGCCGTCATCGACTCTGCGCCGTCCAGCGCGTCGAGCAGGCGGAACAGGTCCACCGGCGGGTCGATGAGGTCGAACTCCGGGAGGCCTGACGGCAGGGGCAGAGGGTGCGCCGCCGGCAGCGGCGCGGCGGCGTGGCCGTTGGTCGTGCCGTCAGGCGCGTCCAGGCGCTCCACCGAGACGATCTCGCCCTCGACGACCTCGCCCTCTTCTGCGCGCGCCCGGCGCGGTCGAATCACGATCCGCCGCCGGGTGTAGACCCGCTCCACCTGAATCGCCAGCACTTCGTAATCCCGGTGTTCCATCCCACGCATCGCCGTTTCCAGACGCTAGTACTGGCGGATGACGGCAACGACCTTGCCCTGCACTTCGACGTCGTCAGCCGGCACGACGATGTCCTTGTAGTCTGGATTCGCCGGGATCAGCCGGACCATCGCGCCGTCGTGGTGGAAGTGCTTCAGCGTGACCTCGTCCTTGCTGCGGAGGCGCACTGCAACGATGTCGCCGTTGTGCGGCGTCTGCGCCTGCGGGCGCATCACCACGATGTCGCCGTGGCGGATGTGCGCGCCCTCCATCGAGTCTCCGCGCACGCGCAGCCCGTACAGGTCCTTGGCGTCGGGCACGATGTCGCGCGTGAGTTCCACGGTCTCCATCGCCTGATCGGTCATCACCGGCTCGCCGGCGACGATGTAACCGAGCATCGGCAACACCACGTGGTTGCTGCGCGGCGTCGGGGCTTCGACATCGAGGGAGGCGGCGGCCCAGATGGGTGAGGCTCACACTGCGCGACTTGTGCGGCTTGCGCGAGATGCAGCCGAGCGTCTCCAGCTCTTGCAGGTGGTAATCGACGTGCGACTTGCTGCTCAGGCCCAGCGCGTCGCCCATCTCGCCGTAGGTCGGGGCGTAGCCCTGCTCCTGACCGAACTGCCAGATGAAGTACAGGAGGCGTTGCTGCTGTTCGTGCAGCTCATCGAAACTGATCATAGCACTGCTCCCCAGAATTCCTAGAACGCGCGTTCTATATAATTGTATCGAACAATCGTTCTAGAGTCAAGTCGCGCGCGAGGGTTGTGAACACTCAAGAGTCGTATCAATTCACGTTATCCACTTGCATCACGCTATAGTGTGCTTTTTGCAGCCCGACGACTGAAGTCGTCGGTTAATCGCTGAAGATGGCAGGCAAGAAATCGAATTAGCCCGCGACTTCAGTCGCGGGAACCAGAAGTGAGTAGTTGCCAAGAGTCGGAGAAAGCCGGCGGCCTTCCCCTTCTGGCGGCAAATCCCGGTAGATTCCGGCTTTGTGGTGTATAATCCGCCGCCATATATCTCTGTTACCCCGCTAGAGGAGGAGAATCAATGCGCCAAATGCCTGTACGTGTCAGCCGCCTGTGGGTGGTGCTGCTTTCGGTGACGCTGGTATGCACAGCGCTCATCGCCCCGTCTGTTGCGTGGGCGCAGACGGATGAAGCGTTCACGTGCCCGAACACCGGCGGCACGCTCGTCATCGCCACGCCGGGCGACCCGGTCAGCCTGAACGGCGTCTACGCCAACGACGGCCTGTCGGTGGCGGTGCTTTCCTACATCTACAACCCGCTCGTGCTCGGCGGACGGACCTGGGTCGGCCTGAACGGCGAGGTGCACGGCGGCCTGGCGGAAAGCTGGGATATCAGCGAGGACGGCCTTACCTACACGTTCAACCTCCGCGAGGGCGTGATGTGGCATGACGGCGAGCCGCTCACCGCTGATGACGTGATCTTCACGTTCCAGACCATCCAGGACCCGGAGGGCGAGAGCGTGCAGTTCAGGGGTGGGTTCCTGCAGAATGGCGAGCCGATCCCGTTTGAAGCGCCCGATGACCACACCGTGGTCGCCACGTTGAGCCAGCCAAGTGCGACCTTCCTCACGGACATCACCGTGCCGATTGTGCCGCGTCACGTGCTGGAGGGGCAGGACCTGCGCGAAGGCCCCTTCAACCGGGAGCCGGTGGGGACCGGGCCGTTCAAGCTCGTGGAGTGGCGCACCGGCGAGAGCCTGACGCTCGAAGCGTTCGATGACTACTTCTGGGGCCGGCCGTGCCTGGACCGCGTCATCTTCCGCATCATCCCCGACGAGCAGGCGCGCGTTAACGCGCTGCTGACCGGCGAGGTGGACCTGCTCTCGCCCGTGCCCGGCGCATCGGTGGAGCGCGTGCAGCAGGACGACAACTTCAACCTCTACACCGCCGAGGAAGACTCGCTGTTCTTCATCGCCTTCAACCCTCTGAACCCGCCGCTCGATAACGTGCTGGTGCGGCAGGCGCTGTTTGTCGCGCTGGATCGCCAGGCGATTGTGGACACGGTGCTGCAGGGGTTTGGCATCGTGAACAACTCGCATTTCAGCGCGCCCGTGCCCTTCTATGAGCAGGACAAGCTCGGCGGCTACGACTACGATCCGGAGCGCGCTGCGGCGATGCTCGACGAGGCCGGCGTGACCGATGCTGACGGCGACGGGTGGCGGGACTTCGATGGCGCGACGTGGGAGCCGCAATTCGTGTCGTTCAACCTGGGCACGGCGTCCCGGTATGGTGAGGTCGCGCAGGTCGCGCTCGCCTATTGGGAAGACGTCGGCGTGAAGGTCAACCTCGAACTGAAGGACTTCGGCGTGCTGGTCGAAGAAATCTACGCCGAGAACAAGTGGGAGAAACCCTTCGACTTCCACAATTCCGGCGTCGCCAACGAGTTCGGCGTTCAGCCCGGCGCTTACTGGGTGTTCTACACAACCACAGAGGCGGTCGGCCCGAACTTCATGAACTACAACAACCCGGATGTGAACGCCCTCTTTGAGGAAGCCGCCGCCATCGTCGATTACGACGCGCGCATGGCGATGTACGAAGAGATCGAGCAGGTCCTCTGGGAAGACCTACCGAGCATCCCGCTCTACCGGCGGACGGTGCCGGTGGCGCTTTCGGCGCGCTACAACCCGGATGATGCCGTGGTCGACGTCTCGACCGGCACGAACTTCAAGTATCCCGAACGCCTGTACATGAATCCGTAGCGGCGTCGCCACACTCGCAGGGGCGCGGCGTGTCCGTTTGCGCCCGCGCCCCTGCTGAAAATCCAGACAACTCAGTATAATTGCCTTACCCTTTCTTTGATGCAGGAGGAGGCAGAACCATGAAGTCCGCACGATTCAGTTCCGTACTGCTGGTCGTCGCGCTGATTGCGTCGGCGCTGGTCGCGCCGGCGGTCGCCAGCGCGCAGACCGACACCGTTCACGTGCCCGAACACCGGCGGCACGCTCATCACGGCGATTGGGGCCGACCCGGTCAGCCTGAACGGCATCTACGCCAACGACGGCGCGTCGGTCGCCGTGCTGTCCTACGTGTTCAACCCCCTGACGCTGGGCGGCGAGAACTGGGGCACACAGATCACCGGCGACCTGGCGGAAAGCTGGGAGGTCAGCGAAGACGGCCTTACCTGGACGTTCACGCTGCACGAGGGGGTTATGTGGCACGACGGCGAGCCGCTCACCGCCGACGACGTGGTCTACACGTTCGAGACCATCCAGACCTCTGAGGAAGACATCGCCCCGTTTCGCCCGCGCTTCCTTCAGAATGGGGAGCCGATCCCATTTGAAGCGCCCGACGACTACACCGTCGTCGCGCACCTGACGGAGCCGAACGCATCGTTCTTCACCGACATCAGCGTGCCCATTGTGCCGCGCCACGTCCTGGAGGGGCAGAACCTGCGCGAAGGCCCCTTCAACCGGGAGCCGGTCGGGACAGGCCCGTTCAAGGTGGTCGAGTGGCGGACGGGCGAGAGCATCACGCTGGAGGCGTTCGACGGGTACTTCCGAGGCCGGCCGTGCCTGGATCGCATCATTTTCCGCATCATCCCTGACCTCGACGCACAGGTGAACGCGCTCCAGACGGGGGAGATCGACTTCCTGCCCAACGTGCCCGGCGCGGCGGTGCAGCGGTTCCAGGACAACCCGGAGTTCTTGCTCACGGTGGCCGAGTCCGACTCGCTTTTCCAGATGTTCTTCAACCTGCAGCGCGAGCAGTTCCAGGACGCGCGCATCCGGCAGGCGCTGATGATCGCCATTGACCGGCAGGCGCTCATCGACACCGTGCGCCAGGGCTACGGCGTGGTGCACAACTCCCACTTCGATCACTCGGTCCCCTTCTACCAGCAGGACAAGCTGGGCGGCTACGACTACGACCCGGAACGCGCCGGCCAGATTCTTGACGAGGTTGGCATCACCGACAGCGACGGCGATGGCATCCGCGACATGGACGGGGAACCCTGGGTCATCAACCTGCTGACGTTCACGCAGGGGTTCCGCGACTACTTCGCCTACGCGCAGGTCGTCCAGGCCTACTGGCAGGATATCGGCATCCAGGTCAACCTGGAGACGCGGGATCTGGCGACGATGGTCGAGCAGATTTACCAGGAGCGCGTGTGGGACAAGCCCTTCGACGTGGTGACATCCGGATGGTCGCAGATTGGGCCTGAGCCAAACAGCTACGCCAACTTCTACATGACCACCGACGCGCTCGGCCCCCAACATCCCCAACTACCTGAACCCCGAAGTGAACGCGCTGTTCGAGCAGGGGCGCGTCACCAGCGACTTCGACGCGCGCATGGCGATTTACGAGCAGATCGAGGCGATCCTCTGGGAAGAACTGCCGACGCTCCCGCTCTATCGCCAGACCGAGCCGGTTGTCGTCAGCAGCCGCTTCAACATCGACGACGCGATTCTGGACAACGCCATTGGCACGAACTTCCGCAATCCAGAGCGCGTCTATCAGGTCGAGTAGACCTTAGCCGCCGGGGTGGGGGCGCAGCTTCGGCGCAGGCCGGCGGCTGCGCTCCCGCCCGCAAGTTGGATCCGCGCCGCACCTGGGACTCATTCATCGCTCATGGGCCGTTACCTTGTCCGCCGCATCATACAGATGGCGCCCCTGCTGGTCGCCATCTCGATCCTGTCGTTCCTCATCGTGAACGCCGCGCCTGGCGACCCGATCAACGTCTACATCGACCCCAACAAGCCGCCCCCAGCGCGGAGGACCTCGCGCGGCTGCGCGCCCGCCTTGGCCTCGACCAGCCGCTCCCGGTGCAGTATGTCCAGTGGCTGATCAACGCGCTGCAGGGCGACCTGGGCTTCTCGTTCTCCGCGCGCCGGCCCGTGCTTGCCGAGATCGGCGACCGGCTGCCCAACACGCTGCTGCTCGGCCTGACCTCGCTCGTGATGGCGCTGATCGTCGCCGTTCCGGTCGGGGTGCTGTCGGCGGTGCGCCGCTACAGCGTGCTCGATTATGTCATTACCACGCTGTCGTTCGTGGGCATCAGCATGCCGGGCTTCTTCGTCGCGCTGCTGTTGATGCAGGTCTTTGCGGTGCAGTGGCGCTTGCTGCCGACGACGGGGATGCGCGACGTGCGCGAGTCCTACCAGGGCTTGCAGGCCGCGCTCGACGTGGGCCGGCACCTCATCCTGCCGGCGACCGCCCTAGCGACCGCCTCGCTGGCGCGGTGGGTGCGCTATCAGCGCTCCAGCGTGCTGGACGTGCTCTCGCAAGACTACATCCGCACCGCCCGCGCGAAGGGCGCACGCGAGAGCCGCGTGCTGCGCGTGCACGCGCTCCGCAACGCCCTGATCCCCATGGTCACGCTCGTGGGGCTGTCCATCCCGCAGTTGGTGTCGGGCGCGTTCATCATCGAGTATGTCTTCGGCTGGCCGGGTATGGGGCTGCTCGGCGTGAACGCCGCGCTGAAGCGCGACTTCCCGGTCATCATGGGCGTGACGATGCTCTCGGCGCTCTTCATCGTGATGGGCAACTTCCTGGCCGACGTCGCTTACCACTGGGTAGACCCCCGGATTCGCTATGAATGAGGCAACCGTCCACATCAGGCGCGGCCACTCCGAGAGCCTGTGGCGGCTGACCTGGCGTCAGTTCCGCCGGCACCGGCTGGCCCTGTTCAGCCTGGGGCTGCTGATCGTCCTGAGCGTGGTCGCGCTGTTCGCCGAGCAGCTTGCGCCCTACGACCCCAACGATATCGACCCGCGTAACCCGAACGTGATACGCGGCTATCCCCAGCCGCCCGACGCCACGCACCTGCTGGGCACCGACGATTTCAACCGCGACCTGCTCTCGCGCGCGCTGTACGGGATGCGGCTGTCCATGCTCGTCGGCGTCTTCGCCATGCTCATCGGCGTGAGCGTGGGCGTGGTCGTGGGCACAGTGGCCGGCTATGCCGGGGGCGCGCTGGATAACGCCCTCATGCGGACGGTGGACATCTTCCTCTCCGTGCCCAGCTTCATGTTGTTCCTGGCCCTCAACGCGCTGCTGCAACCCGGCATCTGGGCGATTGTGCTGATCCTGGGGATGTTTAGCTGGATGGAGGTGTCGCGGTTGGTGCGCGCCGAGTTCCTGGCGCTCAAGGAGCGGGACTTCGTGCTCGCGGCGCACGCGATTGGCGTGACGCCCAGGCAGATGGTCATGCGCCACCTGCTCCCCAACGCGATGGCGCCCATCATCGTCGCGGCGACGCTGGCGATCCCGGCGGCGATCCTCTCCGAGTCGGCGTTGAGCTTCATCGGGTTGGGCGTGCCGCCGCCCGACGCCAGCCTGGGGAGCATGTTGCAGGACGCCAAGGCGTGGCTGATCGACGCCTGGTGGATGTGGATCATCCCCGGCGCGCTCATCAGCGTGATCGTGCTGGCGTTCAACTTCGTCGGCGATGGGCTGCGCGACGCGCTTGACCCGACGCTGCACCGCCGCTAGGGCGTCGCCAGGAGCGCGCCGACCGGATAGCCCGGGATCCATCCGCGTTGTCCGCCCGTATCACGCTATTATGTGTTTTTCGCACCCGCCAACAAAAGACGTCGGTAATCGCAGAAAGTGGCGGGCAAGGATAGAATTAGCCCGCGACTTATGGATTTTGATTTATTGCACCGGCAATGCTCTTGACCGCCCGGTAGAGGCACAGCACGCTGTGCCCCTATCCACCGCCATATCTGGCGGTAGGGGCGAACCGGCGGTTCGCCCCTACGACCGTACAGCGCAAGGTCTGTAATCGGCGCATAGCCATGCCGTGACCCTACGAAGTGATTGCCGAGATTATCATCAAAATGCATCAGTCGCGGGAACCAAAGGTGAAATGCGCTACTCCCGGCGAAACCCCTGCGCCGGGTTTTCATATTGCCCGACATTCGTTAAGATATTCACCGACACACGCGGCAGGCGCATGATCGCGCCGCCGTTCCCCCTGAAGGGGCTTGGGTTTGGCGCAAACGCAGGAGGTTGTGACCATGGCGATGACGCAGCGCGTCGTCAGGCTCCGGCAGCAGAGCCTGGACGCGGTACCGACCCTGTCGCCGGAACGGGCCGAACTCATGACCCGCTTCTACCAGCAGCAGACCGAGCGATGCTCGGCCCCGGTCGAGCGCGCGCGCGCCTTCGCGTACCTGATGGCGCACAAGACGATCTGCATCAACGACGGCGAACTCATCGTGGGCGAGAAGGGTCCCGCGCCCAAGGCAACTCCCACCTACCCTGAGTTGTGCTGCCACTCGCTGCAAGACCTCACGATCCTCGACACGCGCGAGAAAATCCCGTTTTCGGTCAGCCCGGAGACGCGCGCACTTTACGAAGAAACCATCATCCCCTTCTGGCGCGGCAAGACGATGCGCGAGCGCATCCTGGAGCAGATGACGCCGGAATGGATCGACGCCTACGAGGCCGGCATCTTCACCGAGTTCATGGAGCAGCGCTCGCCAGGGCACACGGTGCTCGACGACAAGATTTATCACAAGGGCATGTTGGACTTCATCGCCGAGATCGACGCGCACCTCGCCGCGCTCGACTACCTCGGCGATCCCGAAGCCTACCACAAGCAGGAACAGCTTAAGGCGATGCGTAGCGCGGCGCAGGCCATCATCCACTTTGCCGAGCGCCACGCCGAGAAGGCGCGCGCTCTCGCCGGGCAGGAGGCCGATCCACAGCGCCGGGCGGAACTGGAGCGCATCGCGGCGGTCTGCACGCACGTCCCGGCGCACGCGCCGCGCGACTTCTGGGAGGCGCTGCAGGCCTACTGGTTCGTGCACCTGGGCGTCACAACCGAGCTGAACCCCTGGGACGCCTTCTGTCCGGGCCACCTGGACCAGCACCTCTACCCGTTCTACAAACAGGGCCTTGAGGCCGGCACGCTCACGCGCGAGCAGGCCGAGGAACTGCTGCAGTGCTTCTGGATCAAGTTCAACAACCAGCCCGCGCCGCCGAAAGTCGGCGTCACCGCCCAGGAGAGCGGCACCTACACCGACTTCGCGCAGATCAATCTCGGCGGCGTCTACCCCGACGGCGCGGACGCGGTCAACGAGGTCACGTACCTGATCCTCGACGTGGTGGAGGCGATGCGCCTGCTACAGCCCAGCACGTCGATCCAGGTGAGCAAGAAAAGCCCGGACCACTTCATCCACCGGGCGGCGCGCATCATCCGCACCGGCTTCGGGCAGCCGTCGGTCTTCAACACCGAGGCGGTGATCCAGGAGTTGATCCGCCAAGGCAAGTCCGTCGTCGATGCGCGCCAGGGCGGGACGAGCGGGTGCGTCGAGACCGGCGCGTTCGGCAAGGAGAACTACAACCTCACCGGCTACTTCAACATGCCCAAAGTCCTTGAGATCACGCTGCACAACGGCGTCGATCCGCGCACGGGCAAGAAGATCGGCCTGGAGACCGGCGACCCCGCGCAGTTCGAGCGTTTCGACGCGCTGTTCGCCGCCTACGAGCGGCAGCTCAACCACTTCATCGACATCAAGATACGCGGCAACAACGTCATCGAGCGGCTGTATGCCGACTACCTGCCGGCGCCCTTCCTCTCGCTGCTCACCAGCGATTGCATCGCCAACGGGAAAGACTACCACGACGGCGGCGCGCGCTATAACACGTCGTACATCCAGGGCGTGGGGCTGGGCACCATCACCGACTGCATGGCGTCCCTCAAACACAACGTCTTCGACCAGAAGACCCTGACGATGGCCGAACTGCTCTCCATCCTGGAGGCCGACTTCGCCGGGTGCGAGCGCGAGCGGCTGATGCTGGTCAACCGGACGCCGAAGTACGGCAACGACGACGACTACGCCGACGCGCTGATGGTCAGGCTCTTCGAGGCGTACTTCAACGCCATCGACGGGCGGCCCAACACCAAGGGCGGGCGCTACAGCATCAACCTGCTGCCGACGACGTGCCACGTCTACTTCGGGTCGGTATGCGGCGCAACCCCCGATGGCCGCCGCGCCGGCGCGCCGCTCTCCGAGGGGATCTCGCCGGTGCAGGGGGCAGACCGTCACGGGCCGACGGCGGCGATCAAGTCGGTGGCGAAGATGGACCACGTGCGCACCGGCGGCACGCTGCTCAACCAGAAGTTCACGCCGCAATTGCTCGAAGGCGACGAGGGCCTGTCCAAGCTCGTGCAGCTTGTGCGCACTTACTTCAGGCTCGACGGGCACCACATCCAGTTCAACGTCGTCGATGCCGAGACGCTCCGCGCGGCGCAGCGAAACCCCGAACAACACCGGGACCTGATCGTGCGCGTCGCGGGGTACAGCGACTACTTCTGCGACCTGGGCCGGGCGCTCCAGGATGAGATCATCGCGCGGACCGAGCACCAGCAATTCGGTTGACGGCGCCGTTGGTGAATCTATTGGTTGCTTAACTGCAAAGAGAGGGGCGCGGCGTGCGCATCACACAGGGCCTTGCGGACATGTACGCGGAACGGCGGCGGCGGTTGATGGCGCAGATGGGCGAGGGCATCGCCCTCATCCACTCCGGTGGCGTCTCGCCAGACAGCGCGCTCTGGGACAAGAACCTCGCCTACCTGACCGGGCTGGACGACCAGAGCGTCTACCTGCTGCTCGCGCCCCAAGGCGTGCGCGTCGAGCGCGTGGAGACGCGCACCGGCCCGGAGCTGATGCGGGGCCACCTGGTACACGAAATCCTGTTCGTCGCGCCGCGCAGCGCCCAGCAGGCGTTCATGGAGGGCGAGGCGGCGACCTTCGACGAAATCCAGCGCGCGACCGGCGTTGACCGCGTGTACGCGCTGGACCGGCTGGAAGACACCCTCGCACGGGCGTTGATGGGCGCCGGCGTCCTGTGGCTCAACACGCCGGGGACCCCCTCGCTCAGCGCGCCGCTGACGCCTGACCTCGCGTT
Organism: Anaerolineae bacterium; assembly: GCA_027494055.1. GTDB lineage: Bacteria > Chloroflexota > Anaerolineae > Aggregatilineales > JAFGMM01 > JAOSJO01. The sequence continues at coordinate 102,065 of JAOSJO010000002.1, forward strand.
CATCCGCCAGCTACGCGAGCGCTTCTACTGGGTGGAACTGCGCAACATCGCGCGCAGCATCCACGAGATGCGCTTCGTCAAGGACGCCTACGAGATCGCTTCCCTCCGCGAGGCGTTCGCGATCCAGACCGAAGTCTTCGAGAAGATCATGCGCACGCTCAAGCCAGGCGACAACGAGTCGCTGGGCCAGGCCATCTTCGAGTACGAGCTGCGCATCCGGGGCGACAACGTCACCGCAAGCATGGGCAACGACCGCTACGCAGCCAGTATCATCGTGGGCGCGGGCAAGAACAGCGCCATCCCGCACTACATGGACAACAACCAGGCGATTCAGGACGGCGACCTCGTCCTGATCGACGCCGGCGTGAGCGTCAACGGCTACGCCTCCGACATCACGCGGACGTTCCCGGCAAACGGTCGCTTCAGCCCGCGCCAGCGCGCGCTGTACGCCGCCGTGCTGGAGGCGCAGCAGGCGGCGATAGATACGATGAAGCCGGGGTCCACGCTCCTTGCCGCACACCAGGCGGTGTACGACGTTTTCAAGCGATACGACCTGGCGCAATACAGCTACGGGAACTGCGGGCACACGGTCGGCCTGAACATCCACGACGCCACCGGGCGCACGCTGGACGACCGCGAACAGCCTTTCGTGCCGGGGGTCGTCCTGGTCATCGAGCCGTTTCTGACCCTCCCGGAGGAGGGCATGGGGATTCGCATCGAGGACGGCGTTCTCATCACCGACGCCGGGTGCGAAGTGCTGGCGGGGCCGCCGAGGGACATCGACGCCGTTGAGGCGCTGTGCCGGCGCGCCTGACCGGCCTACTCCGTGTTGACGTGCACACGCGCGGCCTGCCGGCGATAGGCGCGGGGGGAGGTCTGTACGTAGCGGCGGAAGACCCGTCGGAAATAGTCGGGATCGGAGAAGCCGCACGTCTGCGCGATCTGCTGGATCGGCAGGTCGCTATCGAGGAGGAGCCGGCGGGCGACGCCCACGCGCCGGTGATGGATCGCTTCGGTCAGGGTGTGGCCGTATACGGTGCGGTAGACGCGCCCCAGGTAGTCGGGATTGTACCCCAGCGCCTCGGCGATCCGGCTTGGCGAGATTGGCAGATCGTAGTGGAGCCGGATGTACGTGTGCGCGCGCGTGGCCGCGACGTTCACACAGTCCGCGTCGCGCCGACTGTCCGCCGACCGCGCAACCTCGATGAGCATGAGCGTCACCAGCAGGTTCGCAGTGGACGGCGCGAGGCAGCCTGATTCCTGTTCGTCCAGAAAATACCGAAACAGGCTCTCCAGCTTCTCCGGGCGCTCCACCCGCGCGACCTGGGGCACTTGTATTGCCGATGACGCCGCGTCGCGTCCGTCGTTGCGGCGCACAACCTCGAAGTGAATCCAGTAGAATTTCAACTCTAGGGACATCGGCTTGGACCCGCCGTGCTGCAACTGGGGCCAGAGGTGCAGCGCCTGCCCGGCCTCCAGCGTGAACAGGCGATCCTCTTCCCAAATCCCCAACTCCCCCTCTTTGACAAAGATCAACTCGTGGGAATCGATGGTTCGGGTCGGATGGGTCCCCCTGCCGCGCGAGATGAACAAGCCGGCGTTTTGCGCCTTCACGGGATATGTAACGTCTATTGACAGCGTTTCTTCGCGTTCCACGGCCCAGGCGCTCCCCCTTGATGTCGGAATTGTCCTGGTATTATACAGAATGGTCGTCTGTACAGTCAAACTGACATCCCTTATACTGACAAAAGAGAGCAATCGTTTTGCGCAACCGGAGCGAGTGAATTGCAGACCAGGGAGGCTCAGATCGACGCGGCGCCGCTCAAACATGTCACGTTTCAGGGCGGCTTCTGGGGTGATCGCCTCGCCGTTAACCGCACGGCGACTCTGCCCGCGATCCACCATCAATTGCAGACCACCGGGCGGTTCGACGCCTGGAAGCTGGACTGGAAACCGGGGCAACCCAACCAGCCGCACCACTTCTGGGATTCGGACGCCGCCAAATGGATCGAAGCCGCTGCGTACAGCCTGACGACGCATCCCGATCCGGAACTCGAAAAGCAGGTCGATGCGGTGGTCGCGCTGATCGCGCAGGCGCAGCAGCCCGACGGCTATCTCAACATCTACTACACCACCGTCGAGCCGCAGAAGCGCTGGACCAACATGCGCGACATGCACGAGCTTTACTGCGCCGGTCACCTGATCGAGAGCGCGGTGGCCTACTACCAGGCAACCGGCAAGCGCCAACTGCTGGACGTGCTGTGTCGCTACGCCGACCACATCGACGCGACCTTCGGCCCTGACGAGGGAAGCGGCGCGGTTACGGCGGCCATCCGGAGGTCGAGCTGGCGCTGGTCAGGCTGTACCGCGCGACGGGTGAGCGGCGCTATCTCGAGCTTGCGCGGTTCTTCGTTGACGAGCGCGGCCAGCAGCCTCACTATTACGACATGGAAGCCCGCGCGCGCGGCAGCGACCTCGCCGACTACTGGGCAAGGACGTACCGCTACATCCAGGCGCACCGCCCGGTTCGGGAGCAGACCGAGGTGACCGGCCACGCTGTGCGCGCCTGCTACCTCTACGCGGGGATGGCCGCCGTCGCCGCGGAGACCGGGGACGCATCGCTCGTCGAGGCGTGTCGCCGCCTGTGGGACGACCTCACCGAGCGGCACCTGTACGTCATCGGGGGATCGGCCAGACCCACATGAACGAAGGCTTCAGCTTCGGATACGATCTGCCCAACGAGACCGCCTACGCCGAGACCTGCGCCGCGATTTCGCTCGTCTTCTGGGCGCAACGCATGTTCCACCTGGACCCCGACAGCCGCTACACCGACGTCATGGAGCGCGCCCTGTACAACGGGGTTCTCAGCGGCGTTTCGCTGGACGGCACGCTGTTCTTCTACGCCAACCCGCTGACCGCGTACCCGCGCGTCGATCCCTCGCACCCCTTCAGCGGCCTGGTCAACGAGGACTTCGTGCACTACCGGCGGTGTGGAGTGGTTCCGCTGCGCGTGCTGCCCGCCGAACCTCGCACGCCTGCTGGCGAGCCTGGGGCAGTACTTCTACTCGGTGGGCGAGCGCACCGTCTACGTCCACCTGTACGGCCAGAACACCGCCGACATCGACCTGGAGGGCGCGAGCGTCCGGCTCGAACAGCAGACGAGCTACCCGTGGGACGAGAAAGTCCGGCTCGCGGTTCAGGTCGCTCAGCCCACGCGCTTCACCCTGGCGCTGCGCGTCCCCGGCTGGTGCCGGGCGGCCCGCCTGCACCTCAACGGCGAAGCGATTGCCCTGACCCCTGACAGGGGCTACCAGATGATCGACCGGGAGTGGCACGCCGGCGACGTGGTGACGCTGACGCTGCCGATGCCGGTCGAGCGCGTGATCACGCATCCCAAAGTGCGGCAGAACGCAGGCCGCGTCGCCCTGCAACGCGGGCCGGTCGTGTACTGCCTCGAAGAGGCCGACAACGGCCCCGATCTGGCGCAGGTCGTCCTGCCACGCGAGGCCGCGCTCACCGCGACCTTCGACCCGAACCTGTTCGGCGGCGTCACCGTGATCACCGGTGAGGCCACACGCCCAGCCCCGGAAGATTGGCCTGGCGGGCTGTATCAACCACAAGCAACCCAGACTATCGCCGCCTCCCCCTTCACCTTTAAGGCCATTCCCTACTGCTTCTGGGCGAACCGCGCGCCGGGGAAATGCGCGTGTGGCTACGCGAGTGCTGAGAAGTCGCCAGGCCGTTTCGCGAAAGGCGCATTTTGTTCGTTTAGACAAGGAGAGGAGATCATGTCTAGGCCAAAGCTGTCGCGTCGTGACTTTCTGAAACTGGCAGGGGCTTCGGCGGCTTCTGCCGCGATGGGGCCGACGCTGGCAGCCAGAGCGATGGCGTTGCCAGCGCGCCAGGAACCCATCGAGATCTCGTTCATGGGGTGGGGCGGCGTCGCCGAAGATGAGGGCGTCCGCGCCGCCATCGAAGTCTTTGAGGCAGAGCAGTCCGAAGTCAAGGTGAAGTGGCTCCACACGCCGGACAACTACAACGAGAAACTGCTCTCCAACGTCGCCGCCGGGACCCCGCCGGACACAGCGTTCATCAGCCAGTCGAACTTCCGCACCCTGCTTCACGACGGGCTGACGATGGACATCACCGACTACGTGGTGAACGACCCGTTGCTCAGCCAGGAAAACTACTTCATCGAGCCGCAGGAGACCGAGCGCTCGACGGACGACAATGGCCGCTGGCACGGCATCGGCTCCACATGGACGGCGCTGCACACCTACTACAGCATCGCCCTCTTTGAGCGCGCCGGCATCGAGCCGCCCGATTTCACTGCCGACAAGCTCTGGGACTGGGACACGTTCGTTGAGGCCGCGCGCCAGCTCACCGTCGATGAGAATGGTCGCCACCCCGGCGAGGAAGGCTTCGACCCCGAAAACGTCGCGACGTGGGGCGTCTACATGGACACGTCGTGGTGGATGACGTATGAAGCCCCGGCGAAGTTCAACGGCGGCAAGCTCTCAGACCAGGGCCTGCTCACGCTCGACGAGCCGGCGGCGCTGGAAGGCATCCAGGCCTGGGCCGACCTGATCCATGTCCACCATGTGATGCCGGAGGCGGTGTACCTCGAAGGCCTCGGCATGAGCGCCACCCAGATGATCGAAACCGAGCGCCTGGCGATGGTGATCGATGGCTCCTGGACCCTGGCCGACGTCACCGGCATGTTCGGGCTGTTTGGCACCTGCCCGGTGCCGCTGATGAGCGAGGACGGCCTCGACCCTGGGCAGGGTCACCTGCACAGCATCCTGAGGGACTCCGAAAAGGCCGAAGCGTCGTGGAAGTGGCTGCACTTCCTGGCGACACCGTTCTACCAGGAGCACTTCTGCAAGTTGGGGCTGTGGATCCCGAACCAGCACGCCCTCCTGACAGAGGAAGCGATGGACGGATGGCTCACCGACGGGGTGCACCCGGCCAACTACCGGGAGTTCGTGTCTGAGTACGTGCCCCAGTTCATGAGTCCCACCATCGTTCCGGCCGGCTTCCCGCGCGCCGAGGCGATCTTCAAGCCAGCGCTGGAGCGCGTCATGATCGGTGACGCCCGCGCCGAAGATGTCATCCCGCCAGCCATCGAGGAGGCCAACGCGATCCTCCTGGAAGAGTACATTAACGCCTAGCCCGTGCGACTCTGGACGGAAGAGGGCGGGTCGCCCCGCCCTCTTCGCGCCCGTATCGATAGCGTATTGGGAACACAGCCATGACGACTTCACCGGATCACATGCCTGCTGAAGACCGCGCTGGCGTGAGGGCGGCGCTGACTCGGGGGGGGCCCCGGCTCTCCTTGAGCCAGCGACGCACGATTCTCGGCTACACGTTTGTCTCGCCTTTCATCCTGGGCTTCCTGCTCTGGTTCATCATCCCCGCACTGACGGCGGTGTACCTGGTCTTCCACCGCTGGAACCTCATCGCAGAGCCGAGGTTTGTCGGGTTCGACAACATCCTGCGCCTGTTTCGCGACCCGCTCCTGGGGCAGTCGCTGAAAGCGACCCTGATCTTCACCTTCGCCTCGGTGCCCCTGGGCCTGATCGTGAGCTTCCTGCTGGCGCTGCTCATCAACACCAAAATCAGGGGCATCGCGATCTTCCGCACGATCTACTACCTCCCCAGCATCGTCCCGGCGGTCGCCAACGCGGTGTTGTGGGCGTGGATCTTCAACACCGAGTTCGGCCTGCTGAACGCCCTGCTGCGGGGCATGGGGCTTTCGAAAGTCAGGTGGCTCCAAGACCCGGACTGGGCGCTGCCGGCGCTGATCTTCATGAGCCTGTGGAACGCCGGCGGGGCCATGATCGTCTTCCTGGCCGGCCTGCAGGGCATCCCGGACATCCTCTACGAAGCCGCCGAGATCGACGGGGCGGGGCGTTGGGCCAAGTTGCGCCGCGTCACCATCCCGATGATGTCGCCCATTATCTTTTTCAATCTCGTCATCGGACTCATTGGCACCTTTCAGGTTTTCACCATCGGGTTCTTGATAACGGACGGCGGACCGCAGAACTCAACGTTGTTCCTGGTGCTATACATCTATCGCAATGCGTTTGAGTACCTGGACATGGGGTATGCAGCAACGGTGTCGTGGGTGCTGTTCTTCATCGTCGCCGGCCTGACGTTGGTGGTCTTCAGATACTTCGGCAGCCAGGTCTACTACGAAAACGAGTGACGGGGACGACCATGAGCATAACGACAGACCGTCGAACGCTTGTCGCGACGAAGGAGCGCGAACAACAATACATCGGAGACCGGTGGTGGCGGCTCCTTACGATTGCGCTGCTGGTCATCATCGCCGTCATCATGCTCCTGCCGTTCACGTGGCTGGTGAGCAGTTCGCTCAAACTCCAGCACCAGGTGTTTCAGTATCCGCCCAAGTGGATACCCGACCCCATACGCTTTGAGAATTACGTCGAGGCGCTGACGTATAAGCCGTTCCACATCTACCTGAAGAACACGATGGTCATCATCATCCTCAACGAGATTGCGGTGTTGTGGTCGGCGTCGTTCTGCGCCTACGGCTTTGCGCGTATGCGTTTCCCAGGGCGCGATTTCTGGTTCGCCATCGTCATCGGCACGATGATGATGCCCTATGTGGTCCTGGTGGTCCCGACCTTCGTCATCTTCTCGCGCCTGGGCTGGATCGACACATTCCTGCCGCTGACCGTGCCGCAGTTTTTCGGCGGGGGCGCGTTTAACATCTTCCTGCTGCGCCAGTTCTTCCGCACCATACCGGAGGAACTCTCCGACGCCGCGCGCATCGACGGCGCGACCGAGTTCGGCATCTACTGGCGCATCATGTTGCCGCTGGCGAAGCCCGCGCTGATAACGGTCGCAATCTTCACGTTTCTGAACACCTGGAACGACTTCTTCGGGCCGCTCATCTACCTCAACTCGCCGGAGAACTTCACGGTCGCGGTGGGTCTGGCGTCGTTCCGGGGCGTGCTGAACACGCGCTGGGAACTCCAGATGGCGGCCTCCACGGCGACGATCCTGCCGGTCGTCATACTCTTCTTCGTCGCACAGCGCTACTTCATCAAGGGCATCGTGATGACAGGGCTGAAGGGATAGGCGGGCGTTTTCCGTCCCGGCAGGCCCACCCCTGCGCGCCCTACGACACCGGCCCCCGCAACAGCGGGGCCGCACTTCTATGAAAATAGCAGGCTTGTTCTGCAGCTTCCCGAAAACTTAGAGCTTTCGGGGAGCTACCTTCTCCTTCCACTGGCGCGAGGTACGCGGGTTGGTGTCGCTGCCGCCGCAAACTTGCTACAATAGCGGCATCCACGCCCGCTGAGACGCCTCGAAACGGCCCGGAGTGCCGGCAAATGGAGTCCGTGCGCCATATCCTGGAACTGATAGACATCTCCAAGCAGTTTCCTGGCGTCCAGGCGCTCAACCAGGTGAGCTTCGCCGTCCGCCTGGGGTCGATCCACGCCCTCATCGGCACGAACGGCGCGGGCAAGTCCACATTGACGAAGATCATCGCCGGGGTGTATCCGCCAACCTCCGGCGAAATCCGTTTCGAGGGCGAACCGCGTTTCTTCCAGAGGCCCTCCGACGCCCAGGACGCCGGGATCAGCACGCTGTATCAGGAACTCACGCTGCTCCCGGAGCTGAGCGTGGCGGAGAACGTCTTTCTCGGCAACGAGCCACGGCAGGCCGCGCTCCCGACGATCAACTGGAAGGAGATGCACGACTACACGGCGCGCGCGCTCAAACAGATCGGCTTTGACCTCAAGCCGGAGACCAAAATCGGCCTGCTCTCTGTCGCGCAGCGGCAGATGGTGCAGATCGTCAAGGCGCTCAAGCAGAACGCGCGCCTGATCGTGATGGACGAGCCGACCGCCCGCCTGACCGAATACGAGGCGGAGTGAACTCTTCAGCGTGATGCGCCGCCTGCGGGAGGGCGGCGTCACCATCCTTTACATCAGCCACCGTCTGGAGGAAGTCGAGCGCATCTGCGATTACGTGACCGTGCTGCGTGATGGGCGCGTCATCGATACGCTGGAGGTGGCCGAAACCACGACGCGCACCCTCACCAACCTCATGCTCGGTCGCACGCTGCTGGAGCACTTCCCCAGGCGCAGCGCGCGCATCGGCAAGGAACTGCTGCGCGTGCAGGGGCTGACGCGCTACGGCGTTTTCGAGGATGTCGATTTCACGCTGCACAGCGGCGAGCTGCTGGGCATCACCGGCGTCATCGGTTCGGGCGGGACGGCGATACTGCACGCGGTGTTTGGCATCAACCCCGCCGACGAGGGCCAGGTTTACGTCGATCATCGCCTGGTGCAGATCCGCTCGCCGCAAGACGCCATCGCGCTCGGCATGGGCCTGCTGAGCGAGGACCGCCAGGAGAAGGGGCTGGTGCTGGACATGGGCATCGGCGAGAACATCAACCTGGCGCTGCTGGAGAAAGAACCGCGCGGCCCGCTCATCGATCACAAGCAAGAGGCGGAACTGGCGCTGCACTTTGTTGAGAGCTTCCGCATCAACATCCCCTACCCGGCCTTCAAGGCGCGCTATCTCTCCGGAGGCAACCAGCAGAAGGTCATCGTCTCCAAATGGATGGCGACCGCCCCCCGGATTCTGCTGTGTGACGAGCCAACGCAGGGCATCGACATCGGCGCGAAAGTGGAGGTCTATCGCGTGCTCAATGACCTCGCCCGGCGCGGGGTGGGGATTATCATGGTCAGCAACGACGTGACCGAGATTCTGAACGTGTGCGATCGCGTGCTCGTTTTGCGCTATGGCAACCCGGTATGCACTCTGAGATGCCAGGACACCGACAGGGCCACGGTGATGGCGTACATGCTGGGGGAAACGCCGGATGAATGAGGGTCGCTCAGACACGCGCTTTCGCTGGTTGCAGGACGAAAGGCCGCGCATTATCGTCCGCCACCTCAGGAACAACGCGCTGCTCGTTACTTTTCTGGTCCTCTTCATCATCTTTGCGCTGTCATCCGAATTCTTTGCGACGACCAACAACCTGATCATCATCCTGACGCAGCTTGCACCGCTGGGGATTGTGGTCATCGGGCAGACGCTGGTCGTCATCACCGGCGGAATCGACCTCTCGGTCGGGTCGGTGGCGGCGCTCACGAGCGTCATTGCGGCCAAGCTGATGCTCCTCGAGGACGGGTTAGGGCTTCCGCCCCTCGTCGCGATTGGCATCGCGCTGGCGGCGGCGACCGCAATTGGCTGGCTCCAGGGCTGGCTGATCGCGCGGCAGGAGCTGCCGCCGTTCATCGTCACGTTTGGCTCGCTGAGCCTGATCAAAGGGGTCGCCCTGGTATACAGCAACGCCGCGCCCATCTCCATCCCGCGCGACCTGACGCACGCCGTCTGGGGTTCCTCGCGCCCGCTGCCGATCCTGCTCTTGCTCGTCATCGCGCTCCTCGCGTCGTACATGCTGCGCAACACCAAGATGGGGCGTTACGCATTCGCCATCGGCAGCAACGAAACCGTGACGCGGATGTCGGGCGTGCGCGTCGATTACTACAAGATCCAAATCTACATGATGAGCAGTTTCCTGGCGGGGATCGCCGGCATCCTGCTGATGACGCGCATCGGCAGCGGGGTGTACACCAACGCCGAAGACTACGGCCTGATGTCGGTCGCGGCGGCGGTCATCGGCGGGGCCAGCCTGCACGGCGGCGTCGGCAACATCCAGGGGCCGCTGTTGGGCACGCTCATCATCGTCATGATCGACACCAGCCTGGGGCTGTCCAAAGTGTCGCCGCTGTGGAGCACCGCCATCATCGGCGGGTTCATCCTGGTGGCCGCCCTGGCCGACCGCATCCGCCGGCGGTCCCAGGATGAGACGCCCCGGACCCCCTCCCGGCGGGTGCAGAGCCAGACCTCGTATTACGCGCAGATCCGCGCGCGCCTCGCGTCGCTGATCACGCAGCGGACCGCCTGCGAGCACATCCGTCTGTACATGCTGGACCGGCAGACCGGCGACCTGGTCGAGCAGAACCTCGACAGCGAGGAACGGGTGATTGTCCACCAGCCCGGCCACCTGGCGAAACACGTGGAACAGACGCGCGCGCCCTTCTGGGTGGACAACTGGAACGACAGCGCCGAGCCGGTGATTGTGCCCATCGACCCGCATCTCGATTGCCGGTCCGCCATTGCGGTGCCCATCCTGGTCGAGCAGCGCTTCATCGGCGTGCTGGAGCTACAGAGTCCCTATGAAGGCGTCTTCAACGAGAGGACGGCGTCGCAGCTCACGGCGCTCACTCAGGAACTCGCGCGGTCGCTGGAGAACGCCTGGCTCCTCGATAGCGGCTGGCTGCTCCGCCAGACGCGCGACGCCTTCCGCCACCTCTGGGATGAAGTGTCGCTGGGCAAAGGCGGGCTGGCCGGCTGGCTGTATTCGTCGCCTGATGTCGCCCAGACGCCCATTGCGACACGCGGATACAGGCTCCAACAACTCCTCCTGAAGTTGATGGACATCATTCAGGAGAAAGAAACCAAGAGCGCGTCAGGTGGGAAGAGCCGCTACCAGATACTGTACGACACCTACGTGCAGGGATTCTCCACCGAGGAAATGATCGACCGGCTGTATGTGAGCCGCCGCCAGTATTTCTACGATCTGAAGGACGCCCTCGACGCCGTCGCCCACCTGCTGATCGACGAGGATGTGCACGGCATCATGGAGCAGGTGTGATGCTGGGCGATTGGCGGTGGACGGCCCGGACGGGGCAGGGCATGATGGCTCACTGCGCGCCCGTTGGGACAAGAGGAAGGAACGCAACATGAGCCGCAAGTGGGTCTTCCTGGCGCTCCTCCTCGCCGCCATGCTGTGCGCGTCGGCGCAGGCGCAGGACGAGGACGAAGTCTACGCGGGGGCGACGGTCGCAATTGTGCCGCCGGCGATGGTCAGCCCCTTCCACGTCGCCATCGTGGACAGCGCCAACGCGGTTGGCGAGGCCTTCGGCTGGGAGGTCATCAGCCGCGCGCCGGAGCGCGAGACCGACTTCGAGGGACAGATCACCGTCGTCGAGCAGATCGTGCAGCAGGGCGTCGATGCGATCTCGGTCAACCCCATCAACTCCGACGCCATCATCTTCGCCGTCGCGGTGGCGAACGACGCCGGTATACCGGTATTCATGCACAACACGATCACCCCAATCGCCGAGGGGGAGGTAGTGGAGTACATCGGCTATGACCAGTGGGGCGGCGCGGCGAACCTGGCGGCGTATGTCTGCGCGCTGCTGGCAGAGAGAGACGCGGTCGATGTGGCCGACGCCGCCGGCAAGGTCTACATCCTCACGGGCATCCCCGGCTTCCACACCAACCGCCGCACCGGGGGCTTCATGCACGGGCTGGAGACGGTCTGCCCCAACGTGGAAGTCGTCGGCTCGCAGACCGCCGAATGGGAGCGCGAGAAGGCCTTGCAGGTCGCGACCATCGCCCTGCAACAGAACCCGGACATCGACCTGTTCTACGGCAACTCGGACGAGATGGCGATTGGCGCGTGCCTGGCGGCCTCCCAGCTCGGCTACACGATCAACGAGGACATCTTCTGCGTCGGCATCGACGGCAACGCGGTCACGCTCGACCTGATCCAGGACGGCGAGATGACGGCCACGCTTGGCGTCTACCCCGAACGCATGGGGGGCGTGGTGCTGGAGCAGATGAACAAATACCTGCTTGGGGAGGGAATCCCCGAAATCCTGCTCACCCCGTCGGTCGTTGTGGACATCCACAACCTGGACGCCTACATTGCCGGCGATATCTGGGTTGAACCGGTCCCTGGCCTGCCTGAAACCGACAACGGCCGGCCAACCCTCCCCGAAGAAGAGGCGGCGCAGCCGTGACGCGGCCAGCGCGCGCGCCGGAGCGCATGACAGAACTGCGCCCCTACCACCACAGGTAGGGGCGCAGCCGTGCGATCGGGTCAGCGATGGCGCAGGTTAGCGGACGCCCTGCTCGATGAGGGGCGCGATCTGCGCGATGTTCTCCGGCGTGACCGTGCCGATGCCAGTGTTGATGTGCAGGCCCGGAATCAGGAAGTTCTTCGTCAGCCAGATCTGCTGGATCGGGAAGTAGCCCTGCAGGTAGAGCACCTGGTCGAAGCTCGCGCTGATGTAGCCCTGCGTGATGCCGTCAATCGTCGCCGGCGAGAGGTCGATGCCGCCGACGATCACCTCACCGGGGGCCTTCCCTGCGGCTTCGAGGACCTTCGGCAGGTTCGCCGTGATGTTGCCGTGCTGCGTGCCGATTGCCCGCAGGTTGGGGGTGCGCCTCAAGGTAGGCGGTCAGGATCGGGATCGCCAGCGAGGCTTCGCTGTCCACGTCGTCAGAGACGTCGAGCTTCTCCACGACGAGGCCGGCTTCGGTCAGCGCGTCAAACAGCCCCTGCGAGCTGACGCTGCGCCCTTCCTGGTGCCAGATGTCGTAGACGAGGCCCTCGTCGCCGGGCTGAAGCCCTGCCGCGACCATTGCCTGGCCGGTCAGATAGCCGCCCGCGTAGAGGTCAGCGCCGGCGTACCCGAAGCCCAGAGTCTGGTATTTCGCCTCAAGGTTCGGGAGCGGGTTGTTGCCGCTGGTGATGATGATGCCCTGGTTGATGGCGTCCTCAACGAGCGCCTCGAAAGCGGCTTCCCCAGGGTGCCCCATGATGACGATGCCGTCCGGGCTGGCGGCCACGGCCTGCTTGAACTGGTCGATCATCGTCTGCGGGTCCCAGCTTGAGTACTGCTCGACGAGCGTGATCCCGTAGTGCTCCGCCGCGGCCTTGGCGCCGTTCGTGCGCGCCAGCGTCGAGGCGTCGCCCTGCGTGCCGCCCATCTGCATGTAGACGACGATCTCGTCATCCTGCGCCGCGATCGGTTGCCCGACCGACAGGACGAGCGCGAAAAGCAACAGAATAGCCAGCTTGTTGAAAAGGCGGTTCACTTCTCTTCTCCTTTGCGTAAATAGCCTTCCCGTTAGTGACATTGGGGGTCAGAACGGCCTCGCCTTCGCACGATAGTCATGTTCTCCTTTCACTCATGCGACCTCACACGCAAGCGGCGCGATCATCGCAGCGCCGCGTCGTCCGTCTCCGGCAGGTCGGGGGTGGACCGCGAAGGCACAGACCAATGGCGAATCCGCTCGGAGAGCCGGGCGACCTTTCCGTTTTCAAGGACGATGTTGAGCACGACGACAGCCGCCATGACAACGCCTTGCACGAGCTGAACCCAATAGCCGCTGATGCGGCTTGCGACAACGCCAGCTTCGAGCGAGCCGATGATGTAGGCGCCGAAGAAAGTGCCCACGATGGTGCCCTGGCCGCCCGCAATCGAAGTCCCGCCGATGAAGACCGCCGCCAGCGCCGGCAGCAGGAAGCCCTGCCCCTGTGTCGGGTAGAACACGTTGATCTCCATGGTGAGCAGCAACCCGGCGAAGGCCGCGATGACGCCGTTCATGGTGAAGAGCCTGACGCGGGTCGCCTCGACGTTGATGCCCATCACCCGCGCCACGTTCGGGTTGTCGCCGATGAACAGGATCGCCTCGCCGAAGCGGTGGCGGTTCAGGATGAACCACAGGAAGATGGCAAGCGCCAACCCCCAGACCGCCTGGGCCGGCACCACGCCAAACAGGCGACCCACGAAGATGCCGTGCAGGGGGTTCTCCCGAATCTCACTGATGTCCAACTGGAGGCCGCCGGCGAGCAGCACCGTCACCCCATACCAGAAGAACTGCGCCGCGAGCGTCGCCATGATCGAAGGCACGCCGATCCGGGCGACGAGCCAGCCGTTGATGTAGCCGATCAGGCCGCCCGCCGCAAGGGCGAGGACGAAGCCAACCCAGGGCGCCCACGGCGCATCGACGGTCTTGAACATCCAGGCGAGGATGAAGCCCGACAGCGCGACCACGGCGGGGAAGCTCAGGTCGATCTCGCCGGCGGTGATCACGAAGGTGAGGCCCAGAGCGCAGATCAGCACGGGGGGCACCGTCTGCAGGAACGACATGTAGATGCGATAGCCCAGGAAGACCTTGGGGGCCGTGAAGATGAACACGATGTAGAGCACTAGCAGTACGGCTGCGATGGGCAGGCCTTCGATCCTGCCCAGTAGCGCGATGCGGGAGCGTACTCGTCTCATTGTTCCTTCTTGTCCTTCAGACCGTGCGCGTAATCCAGCAGGAAATCATCCAGCGCCTGACGCGTGACATCTTCCTTGGGGATGCTGCCCACGACCTCGCCGCGGTCGAGGACGATGAACCGGTCGGCGATGTCGTAAACGTCCTGGATGTTGTGCGAGATGTAGATACACGCCTTGCCGGCCTCTTTGATCTTGCGCACGAAGTTCAGCACCTTATGCACTTCTTTGAGGGACAGCGCAACCGTCGGTTCGTCGAGGACGATGAGTTCGGCCTCGAAATGCATGGCCCTGCCAATCGCGACGCCCTGCCGCTCGCCGCCGGAGAGCTGACTCACCTTCGAATCGACCGTGATGCCCCTGCCCCGGAATCCGATGGTGTTGAGCATGATCTCGCCGGCGATTTCCTTCTCTTTTTTCATATCGATAAAACCGAACGGGAGGGTGATCTGGCGTCCGATGAAGAAGTTCCGCCACAGGGGTTGCTTCTCGCCGAGCGACTTGTCCTGGTAGACGGTCTCGATGCCAAGCTCGTGCGCCCGCTTGACGCCATAATTCCTGAGGTCTACCTTGCGGCCCGCGATGTACAGCTCGCCGCTAGTGGGCGGGAACACGCCGGTGAGGATTTTTACGATGGTCGATTTGCCGGCGCCGTTATCGCCGATGAGGCCCACGATCTCGTTGTGGCCCACCTCCAGGTTGATGTTCTTGAGGGCGCACACGAGGCCGAAGTACTTCTCGATGTTGACCATCCGTAGCGCGAAGGGTGGGGGGCGGGGTTCTCAGTCATGGTCGCACCACCTTGGGGGCATGGGTCGGATTGCATCGCTGAGCCTGGCTCCTGGCTGCATACGTGGACGGCGGCAGGGTCAACGCAAGGAAACCGAAACCACAAGCTCTACCGGTAAAGCGCGGTTACTTGTAAGCACTCAGGATCAAGCAACAAGATAGCGGGTGACGCCCAGTAAGCCAATAGGTGAGGCGCAGGGCCAATGCATCAAGGGTGCAGATTGGGTGCAATCAGTGCAGAAGAAGTGCAGAGTGGAGCAGCGAGGGCGGCGGCGGCTCGGCGCGCCCGTGTCATCGGGCCTGGGCGGCGCGGGGCGCGTGCAGCGCCGCACGGGCGGCAATCATATCACGCGAAAGGCATTTGCGCACCCTTCTTGTGCGCGCACCCTGCGCGATAACCGTGACCGGCAAGGCCACGTATTCTGGCTTCTCTCTGCCTCGTGGCCCTGGGCTTCTGCCTGACCACCGTCAACAGGGGCCGACCTGACTCCCGCCCGGATAGAGCTACCGGCCCCCACACCTCGTGACTAGCTCAGCATGCGGCGACGAATGAGGAGCTTCTCCACCTCCACACCCCAAAAGACCACCGTACTCAAGAGCAGGCAGACCGCCAACTGCTCCAGCGTCAGGGGGTTGGTTCTGAACAGGTTGTTGAAGAACGGCGTGTACACCGCGATCATCTGCAGAACGACCGTCAGCGCCACCGCGCCCAGCAACAGCCGGTTTGACAGCGGGTTCATGCGGAAGAACGACTCGCGGTGCGAGCGGACCGCCAGCACGTGCCCCATCTGCGAAAGGGTCAGCATGATGAACACCATCGTATTCCAGGCAGGGTTGCCGTTCGCGGCGCGCAGGTCGCCCGACCACGCCCAATAGCCCAGGCCGAGCGCCGTCAACCCCAGCAGCAGGCCGACCAGCAGGATGTGCCGCCCCAGCCCGCGCCCGAAGATGCTCTCGTTGGGCGCGTAGGGCGGGCGCGTCATGGCGTCGCGCTCGCGGCCCTCCAGGCCCAGCGCCAGCGCGGGGATGCCGTCGGTGATGAGGTTCATCCACAGGATTTGCAGCGTGGTGAGCGGCAGCGTCATCCCTGCGATCAACTGCGTCCCCAGCAACACGAACAGCTCGCCGGTGTTGCTCGCCAGCAGGTACTTGACGAACTTGCGCACGTTGTCGTAGATGGTGCGCCCCTCCTCGACGGCGCTCACGATGGTGGCAAAGTTGTCGTCGAGGATCACCATGTCGGACGCCTCCTTGGAGACATCCGTGCCGGTGATGCCCATCGCCACGCCGATGTCGGCCTGCTTGAGCGCCGGGGCGTCGTTCACGCCGTCGCCGGTCATGGCGACGACGTGCCCCCGGTTCTGGAGCGCCTGCACGACCTTCAGCTTGTGCTCCGGCGAGACGCGCGCAAATACCGCCACATCTTCGACAGCGGATTCCAGCATTTCGGGCGACATCGCGGCCAGCTCGTGCCCGGTCAGGACCCGCCCCCATCCTGGGCGATGCCCAGCTCGCGCGCGATCACCTGCGCGGTCAGCGGGTGGTCGCCCGTGATCATCATCGGGCGAATGCCCGCAGCCTTGCAGGTCGCCACTGCATCCCTGACCTCAAGGCGCGGCGGGTCGATCATCCCGATCATGCCGATGAAGATCATGCCCTCCTCGGTCAACGCCCAATCCCCACCAGCGGGGCTGTCATCAACGGGGCGAAAGGCCACGCCCAACACGCGCAACCCTTCTTTCGCCAACTGGTTGTTGGCGGCCTCTATGCGCGCACGCCATTCTGCAGTCAGGGGCAGGATTTCGCCCTCCACCCACACCTGTGTCGAGATGTCGAGCAGGCTGTCCACTGCGCCCTTGGTGAAGGCCAGGCGCTCAGGACACCCGACGCCGAGGAAGTGCGTCGGGCAGGGGCGCGCGGGATCGCGCCACCGGCTCTCGTCCACGCTGTGGACGGTCGTCATGCGCTTGCGCTCGGATGAGAACGGGACTTCGCCGACGCGCGGAAAGATATCCTCAAGCTGGCGCTTCCACAGGCCGAAATGCGTCGCAGCAATCACAAGCGCGCCCTCGGTGGGGTCCCCGACCGCCTGGAAGCTCTGGCCGTCCAGGCTGTGCTGCAACACGGCGTCGTTGCAGAGCGCGCCGGCCAGCAGCAGCGTCTGCACCGTGTTCTCCGGCAACGCCTGCCCGTCTTGCGGGGCCGGCACGGGTGTCTCGCCGCGTATCAAACCGGTCAGGTCCATCGTGTGACCGGCCACATCGATGATCTTGACCGTCATGCGGTTCTCGGTCAGGGTGCCGGTCTTGTCGGAGCAGATCACCGTCACCGACCCCAACGTCTCGACGGCGGGCAGCTTCCGGATCAACGCGCGCCGTTGCAGCATCCGCTGCGCCCCCAGCGCCAGCGAGATCGTCACGACGGCCGGCAGCCCCTCCGGGACGACCGCGACAGCAATCGCCACCGACGCGACGAGGATGTCCGTGATCGGCTCGTTGCGCAGCAGGCCGATGATGACTGCCACAACCATGATGACGACTGCCGCGCCCAACAGCACCTTGCCGAGTTCGCCCATGCGCTTCTGCAGCGGCGAACGCTCGCTTCCGGCGGTCTGGATCAGCTCGGCGATGCGGCCCAACTCGGTGCGCATCCCGGTCGAGACGACAACGGCGACGCCGCGACCATACGCGATGGATGTGCCCAGGTAGACCATGTTGCGCCGGTCGCCCAACGGCAGGTTCGCGCCCGCAAGCGTCTCAGCCGACTTATCGACCGGGTACGATTCACCCGTGAGCGACGCCTCCTGCACGCGCAGGTTCGCGGCCTCCAGCAGGCGGGCGTCCGCTGGGACGACATTGCCGGCTTCCAGGAGCACGATGTCGCCGGGCACAAGCTGGACCGCCTCGACCGCGTGTAGCTGACCCTCACGGCGCACACGCACCGCCGGCGCAGACATGCGCTTGAGCGCCGCCATCGCCTGCTCGGCGCGGTATTCCTGCACCAGGCCGAGCAGCGCGTTCAAGACGACAATCGCCATGATCGCCACGACGCTGTCCGCCTTACCGAGAAACGCCGAGATCGCAGCGGCGACGAGCAGGAGCATGACCAGAGGTTCGGTCACCTGCTCCCACAGTATGCGCACCGGGCTTTTCAGCCCGCGCGCCACGAGTTCGTTCGGCCCGTGCTGGCGCAGCCGTCCCCCCGCCTCAGCGCTGTCCAGGCCCCGGTCGGGGTCGACGGCCAGCGCATCGACGACCTGCGCGCCGGCGCGCAGGTGCCAATCGCCGCGCTGTTGCGTTTGCACGCCCTGGCGTGATTCCATCGCAGTCTGGCGTTCTGCCTGTCCGGTCAACGTGCCCTCACCCCGCTGTTGTCGCAATCTGCCGCCTATTGTCGCTGCGGCGCAAGAATATTATGGCGTCCACTGGAATAATTCACCCCCCAAGATTTGGGGGAGGATACGGTCTCCCCGCGCGCCATGGAGATCAGGTCTGGTCTGAGGCAGGTGCGTTGACAGTGCGCCCGCCAAGCTCGTCGCGCTGCGCGCCAACGTGCGACGTGCCCTGTCGGTAGGCAGCGGCGGCAATCGCGTGCGAGGCTACGGGCGTCGTTATCATGAGGAACAGCGCCAGGGCGAGGAGCTTCAACCCGGTCGCGGGCACGAGGATCGCACACCCCGTCATCAAACCGAGGAGGCCCAGCGTCGAGACTTTGCCGGAAGCGTGGATGCGACAGTAGACATCCGGCATCCGCACGATCCCGATAATCCCCACCACCGAAAAGGAGACGCCGCCCAGAACCAGCGCCAGCCCGATGACTTCTCTCAGGACCATCAGAACACCCTCCCTTCCGAGAGGTAACGCGCAATCGCCAGCGTCGCCACGAAGCTGAACGCCGCGAGCGCCATCGCCACATCGAGCACGAACGTCGACGCCTGGATCAGCGCCAGCACAACCGTGATGCCGATCAACAGCGTCGTCGTGGTCTCAACGGCCTGCAGCCGGTCTGCCGGACTCGGCCCCTTGAGCACGCGGTATGCGCAGGGCAGCAGCAGGACGACCATCACCCCCAGCGCCACCTGAGCAATCACATTGGCGGCTTCGCTCATTGTGACCTCCCCAGGATGCGCAACAAGAAGCCTATCCGGCGCGCCTGAGCGCGGTCGGCGTCTTTCCTGGACGCCTCTACATCCAGACAGTGGATGTACATGATGTGATTGTCCTCAAGCTCGACGACCAGCTCGCCGGGCGTCAGCGTGATGGCGTTTGCGCTCAGCGCCGCCGTGAGCTGGCTCTTCGCCGGGTCTTGGGTTGAGACGGCGATGATCCCCGGCTTGAGGCGCATGTCGCGCGAGAGCACGCGCCGCGCCACGTCGATTGACGAGAGAACCATGTCGCGCAACAGGAGGGCGGCGTAGACCACCGCCGCCAGCAGTTGATCGGGCAGACGCCGCAGGCTGACCTTTGGCGCGCGCGGACGAAGCAGAGCCACGATGCTCAACCCCAGGACACAACCGACGACGAAACTGTCAACGGCCAGACGCCCGGTAATCGCCATCCACATGAAAGCAAGCGGCAAAACATACAACAGGCGAGACATCCTGTTCATCCTCCCAGAACGGCGCGGATGTAGAGTTGCGGATCACCCAACTGGGCGACGGTGCGCGCGGCAAAGTCGAGCAGCGGGCCTCCGTACAGGCCGAGCACGATGCACAGGCCGATCAACAGCGCCGGCGCGATCTGCCGATCGCCCGCCGGCTTGAGCTGGACCTCCCCGGAGGGCGCCTGCTGAAAGATGAGTTGCCAGGTGCGGGTCATGTACAGGAGGGTGATAAGACCCGCGCCGACAACCAGCGCCAGGATCAGCCACTCCTGTGCGTCAATGCCGCCGAGCACCAGCGCCGCCTTGCTGACAAAGCCGTTCAGCGGGGGCGCGCCGGCGAGCGCCAGCCCGCCCAGCAGGTACAGCACGCCGGTCATTGGCATCACCTTGCCCACCCCGCCGAGTTCGGACAGGCGCGCGGTCTTGGTCGCGGTGCGGCTTGCGATGGCACCGGCCAGCATCAGCAGCGCGGCCTTGATGACCGAATGATTGACAACGTACACGAGCGCCGCCGCAAGCGTGGCGGCGGTCCCCCAGCCGATGCCCACCAGGATGAAGCCGACCTGCCCGAAGGTTGAGTAGGCCAGCAGCCGCTTGGCGTCATAGGTCCGCAGCGCGCCCAGGCTGCCAAAGAAGACGCCGAACACGCCCAGGAGCACAAGCAGGTCGTGGATCAACGGCGCTTCGGCGGTGAACATCAGGGTGGTCATCCGTATCAGGCCGTAGATACCCACTTTGACCACGACCGATGAGAGGATCGCGCTGACCGGGGTTGGCGCGGCGGCGTGAAAGTCTGGCTGCCAGAAGTGGAAGGGGAAGACGGCGCTCTTGAGCAGAAATGCGCACATCAACATCACGGCGGCGGCCTGCGCCAGCAGGGGGCGCGAGCCGCCCGCCAGCAGTTGCCCGATGTCGGCCATGTTGAGCGTGCCAAAGGTCGCGTACAGCGCGGCGATTCCGGTCAGCAGGAAAAGCGTTCCCATCGCGCTGATGAAGAGGTACTTGATCGCTGCCTCAAGTCCCAGCCGGTTATCCGATATCGCCACCAGCACGACGGACGCCAGGACGGTCAGTTCGATGAAGACGAAAAGCGTAAAGATGTCGCCCGTGTATAGCGCGCCGCTCAGGCCCGCGCCCATGCACAAGAAGAGCGGCATAAACGCCGGGTACGTCACGGCCACATCCTTGCAGCCCACTGTGTAAAGGACTCCGGCTGCGACAATGGTCGTCGCCATGACGGCAAACAGCGAGGCAAGCAGGTCGCCCACAAGGGCAATGCCGAACGGGGGCGGCCAGCCGCCAAGGCGATAGACCAGTGTCTCTCCCTGGAGGTTCGCCAGCAACACGCCAACGCTGCACAGCCACGCAACAACACTCCCCACCAGGCCCAGGAGCTGTTGCAGCGAGCGGTTGCGCGCCAGGACGACGCTTATTGCCGCCAGCAGCAAGGGCACAAAAACAGGTCCAAGCAGAAGCGCGTTCATGCCCCCTACCCTTTCAGGTGATCCAGCTCGTTGCTGTCCACCGTCTTGAAGCGGCGCGAGCTGGCGGCAATGAAACCAAGCAGCAGCGCGTAAGAGCCAAAGCTGATGACAATCGCGGTGAGGATCAGCGCCTGCACCAGCGGGTCGCTCGGCTGTCCATCGGGCTGGTTGCTTGCATCGACGTAGGCCGGGGCCGTGCCGTCGTATGCCCCAACCGCCAGAAACAGCAGGTTGATCGCCGCGAACAGGATGTAAAAGCCCATCGCCGCTTTAATCAGGTCGCGCCGCAGCAGTTGAAACACACCCATCCCAAACATGACGCCGGTTGCAAGCGCAAAGAGGACGTTCACAGGGACTCAACCTCCTTTGGATGGTTAATCGCTTCCAGGATCGCGCTCACGCCGCCCAGCACCGTCAGGAAGATGCCGAGTTCGAACACCAGGGAAGACGCGAACTTGAAATTGGCGAAGGAGATGCCGGTCACCTGGGTGAGCGCCAGGAACTCGCGCCCGAACGCCAGCGGCAGCATCGCATTGCCGATGGCGATCACCAACCCGACCCCGACGAGAGGGGCAGGGCGCAGCCAGCCCAGGCGGCGCCTGGCCTCTTCGTACCCGAAGACCACGTACCAGAGCGCGATCGCCAGGCCGCTGATGACGCCGGCCGTAAAGCCGTCGCCGGGCGAGACGCCCCCATAGAGGATGTGCGCCAGGGCGATTAGCAGGGCGATGGGCATCACGAGCGCCGCCGCCAGCCGGGTGATGGAATCGACAAACTGTGACCGGTAGACCAGCGAATCCGGACGTTCCGCGTCTTCCTCAAGCGCTGCCTTGAGCGCAGCCCGCTCTCCCTGAGTGGCGCGCCGCCGGAAGATCGGCATCACCGTGGTGGGCCGGGGGCGGGCAAGCATGGTCAGCACGCCGAGCGTCGCGACGCCGAACACGGTGATCTCAATCAGGGTGTCCGTGCCGCGAAAGTCGGTGAGAATCCCCGCGACCACGTCGTTGACGCCAGCCTGCGGAAGCGCATTCGCCAGGTGCCATGCGGCGATAGCGTCCGGTGTGGGCCGGCTGCTCACGGCGGCGAGGGCAAAGATGGCGACTGCCGCGCCCATGGCGATGGACACGGCAAGGTCGCGCACCAGACCCCCGGCGCGTCTGGCCCCACAGGCGCGCCATTGCCCGGCGACGCTCATCCTGGCTGGTGCGCGCCAGGATGATGATAATCAGCACGGTCGCCAGCGTTTCGACAAGGAACTGCACCAGGGCGACGTCTGGCGCGGGTTCGAGCAGGAACATGCCGCCGATGGCATAGCCGGCGATACCGAGCGCCAGCGCCGCGACAAGATGGCGTTCAAAGAGGATGCTTGCCAGGGTCGCAGCGAGCGCAAGGACGAGCAAAATGGCTTCCAGCACGTGCGCCGCGGTGGTCAACTGCACCGCCGGGGTCGGCAAGTCAATACGGATGTTGGGAACGGCGGTCGCGAGGAGCACCAAAACGCTGAACAGGATCACCGCAAGGTAGTAGCGTATCCGCCCGCTCTGCATCTTCAGCAACACGTCGCCCACCGACTCCACGGCGCGAATCGTCCCGTCGTACACCTGCACCCCACTCACCGGCACCGGAATCGACCACTTCAGCCAGACGCGACGCACGGCGAACACCCCAATGCCCAGCGCCAGCGCCACGCCGCTGAGCACGAGCGCCAGGTTGACTCCAGACGGCGGAAACAGGTAGAGGCTCACCTGTTTTCCAATCGCTGCAGAGACCAGCGGCGCCATCAACGGCGCGAGAGCCACGCCCGCAATGACCGAAAGCGTCGCAAGCGTGCCTGGGCTGGCGAGCATCAGAGGCGGCAGGTCGTGACAGCAGCTATAGTCGAAGGCGTCGTCGCCAAAGGGGTGATGCCTGTCGTGCGGGACGTGCTCAGGCTGCGGCAGCCTGGTGCGGGGCGCGCCCATAAACACATCCCAGAACAGCCGCAGCGCGGCGGTGACGGTCAGCGCGGCGCTGACCGTGACGACAGCCAGCGCGAGCGGCTGCTGGATGACTGTCTCAAGCAGCGTCTCTTTGGCGACGAAGCCGAGCAGCGGGGGCACGCCGGCCATCGACAACCCCGCGATGGCGGTAGCGGCGGCCAACCCGCGCATCTGCCGCCCAATCCCGCCCAATTCGTTGATGTTGCGCGTCCCGGTCGTGTGATCGACCGCGCCGGCAATAAGAAACAGCGCCCCCTTGTACAGCGCGTGCGCCACGATGCCGACCGCCGCCGCCTTCAGCCCGGCGGACTCTGGCTGTCCGATCAGGGCGACGAGCGCGCCGAGCTGGCTGATCGTCGTGTACGCGAGGATGCCTTTCAGGTCGCGCTGCCGCAGCGCCAGCACCGCGCCGACGAGCATCGTTGCCAGCCCGACCGTCGACAACGCGGCGTTCCACAAGGCCGTATCGCCGAGCGCGGGGTACAGCCGCGCCAACAGGTAGACGCCCGCTTTCACCATCGTCGCTGAGTGCAGGAAAGCGCTGGCGGGCGTCGGCGCGTTCATCGCCTGCGGCAGCCAGAAGTGGAGCGGGAACTGGGCGCTCTTGCTGAAGCAGCCAAGCAGGATCAGCCCCGTGAACGCCCCATACCAGGGGTGCTGGCGCAGCGCCTCCCCGTTCGACAGGATTTCGCCGAGCTGCATCGTGCCGGCTGCGTTGCCGAGCAGCAGCAGGCCAACAAACAGCGCCAGGCCGCCGCCGCCGGTAATCATCAGCGATTGCAGGGCGCCCTTCCGGGCTTCGTCGTCGGCGCCTTTGAAGCCGATGAGGAGGAACGACATGACGCTAGTCAGTTCCCAGGCAATGAACAAGACCACCACGTTGCCGGCCAGCACCACCGCCAGCATACTGCCTGTGAACGCCAGCATCAGCGCGAAGAACCGCCCAGCCTGGCGCGCATCGTCCATATAGCAGCCCGTGTAGAGCATGACGGCGCTGCCGATGCCCGTAACCAGCAAGCCGAAAAGCAGCCCCAGGCCGTCCACATAGAGGGCGAACGTCAGGCCGATCTGGGGCATCCAGGGGGCAACGAACTCAAGCGCCCCCTGCTCGGTCACGCGCGGAAGCTGCGCGAGCAGGAAGACGAACAGCAACGCCATACCGGCTGTCAGCAACAAGCCCTGCTGGACGGGCCGGAGGCGGTCTCTCAAGAAGTAAACCGAGATTCCCAGGACAAACGGAATGGCGACGACCAGTGCGAAGTCCATATCGTTTTCTCCGCGACAATCTTCGCGTTATCTCACCACGCTTGCTGAGGAGAGTAACTGTTCCATAGATTGCGATGGCATCAGCCGGTCATGGGTGCGCCGGCGGTGAGGTTCCGCGCCGGCGCTGCCTGAGAATGGAGACGAAGGGTGATAGCGCGTGCGTTGGTGTGGACAAGAATATGCGCGCCTACCTTGTACTCGTTCACGACCTGAATCGCTTCATCCATGTTATGGGTGCGGCGCTCCTGGCGCGCAAGCTGGGCGGCTCTGACGGCCTGCTTACGTGTCCAATCTCACAGGCGACACGAATCCTTCGGGCTTGACTGCCAGGACGGATATATTCACCTGGCGCAGGACATTCTCAGCGGTGTTGCCGATGAGGAAGCCAGAAATGCCCGTTCTGGACGCAGTGCCCATGACAATCAGATCAATCTTGTGTCTGACAGCCAGCTTGGGTATCAGCATTGCCGGGTCACCTTTGGAAAGGTGGACGGATGATTGACGTCTGTCAGATCATAGTTGCGCAACAGGTCGCTGAGATACTGCTGATGCTCTTTTCGCGTTTCACCCCGCAGGCGGTTGATTTCAGAACTCGACAAATTGAACCAGGGTCCTTTGAGCAAATGCTCACCATAGAGAACCCAGGTATGCCAGATATGCAGTTCAGCGCCCTCTATGCGCGCCAGTGCGGCTGCAATATCCATGATCTTGAAATTGAGGCTGTTCCGTTCCGCATCGGCGGGAACCGGGTCCACAGCAGCCATAATGCGCGAGAAGCGGCCCTGTGGGGATTTGACGGCCCACACCGGGCATGGACACTTGCGCATCAGGTGCAGGATGGTGCTGCCGAAAGCGAGGGGCCGCAGAGCGCCTTTTTCATAGGGCGTGATCATCACGAGATCATGGTCGGCGCGCAGAACTTCCCGGATGATTTCAAGGAACGGCGTGCCCGACAGCACCCGGACGCTGATCTGCAGGCCTTCGTCTTTAAGGGGCGCCGCCATGCGCGCCAGTTGTTCTGTCCGTGCTGCAATAAGGTTCTCTGAAAGGCTTTGTATCGATGCTGATTTCACCGCCGTCGGCAGGTAGTCGGATAGCTTCTCAACCACGGTGGCAACGGTCAATCTCGCGCCTGTGTTACGGGCCAGTGTTGCGGCTTCTGTGAGCGCCGGCGTGTTCTCGTCGTTAACAATTATCAGTATGTTCTTGAAAGGCTGCATATTGCACCTCCTGGAGACCGCAAAACGCGCGAAACCAACTGGAGGGTTTCTCAGAGATACGGACTGCCCCGAAGACATATCTCGCGAGAAATGGAGCCGGATTGATGCGAGAACATGTTTCGCGCGAGGATAGTAACCACAAAACCATAAAATGTCGATTGCTTCCAGGTGCGCGAAGCGCTCGACTGTGTGATGGCCGCGAAAGCTCATCCTATAGACCATCCACATCCTCTTCCGCGCTCTCGTCGTGTTCGTCATCATTGGCCCGGCGTCCCGCCGCGTCGTCCAATGGGGCGTCACCTGAGAGGCAGACCAGATTCCAGTAAACCAGAACAAGCAAACCTTTGTAGATCATTATGGATCATATTTGTATTATTGGTCGTATAATATTTATTGATCGACTATTGAAGGTGCCGCAAGCAGAAGACAACCTAACCCTCGGTACCGGCTGAGGACAGGTCTCGTGTGTGCAATGTCTGCTTGCGGTTTCGTTTCGGGACATGAGATTAAGGAGGGGAAGCATGAAGCTCAAGAAGTTGCCTTACGTCTTACTGGCGCTGATGTTGCTCGCGCCGATGTTACCTGCGCATGTGGCAGGCGCTCAGGGGATTACCCACTGGAAAACTGTGTGCGCGGCGGGTTCTCCACCGAAGAAGACTTCATGATGACCGAAGGTGAACCTTACGACGGCAACCCCTACATCTCCGACGGCGACGTGCTCAGCTTCGACGGGCAGGTATGCGCACGCAACCGCGATCTCCTCTTGCCGAGCTTCGATGTCAATGACGATCTGGGCCTTGATGCGCTGGACATCCTGCGCATTGACACGCGGGGGAGGCGGCACGTCATCGCGTTCTCCACCGAGCTGGACAGCCCGCATGGGACGTTCACCGCCGGCGACCTTCTGTTCACCACGGGGGGATCATCCCAAACGCTGCCCTCGTGCTCCCCTTCCAAATCCCGTATGACATCGGACTGGACGGAGTCCACTTCATCGGGTCTGAGGACCGCCTGCTTCGCCTGGTTGAGTTTGTCAGGAATCGCGACCCCGAAGACCCGGAGTGGACACAGGGGGTTGCTGCAAGGCATCCTTAAGGAGCTTGAGATCGACATCTGGTTCTCAATTGAGGGGACATGGCCCTTCTTGGAGGACCGCCCCATCCTTGACGGCGACGTGCTCTCGGCGCGAGACGGTATTGTGGTTCTGGCGCAGTGGCAGTTGCTCGATCCCTTGATCCCGGCAGGAATACCCGACCGTGGTGTGGATTTCGGCCTCGATGGCTTGACCGGTTCGCGTGAGCCTGATCGCGAGTCGGTGGTCTTCTCCACCGAAATCCTGTACCGGGGCAGAGAGAGCAGCTTCACGGATGGCGATGTGCTCAGAGTTGGTGGGAGTGTGGTCACCACCAACGGATCGCTGGTCAAGCCGTTTTCGCCGGCGGCAGACTTCCTGGGTCTGGACGCGCTCTCCATCCCACTGCGCGAGCCGGTGTTTGACCCCAACATCCAAACCATGTGCGGCGATGGCCGCTACATCAACGACTTCGAAGGCGGCGTCGCGCCCATCGGGGTACTGAACCCGGCCTTCACGGGCCTGTACCGGCCTCCGCTCAATCCGCCACTGCGCCAACCATGCGGTCGGTACGTCCCGATTGACGGCTTCATGCCAGATGACGTGATCCGTTTCCGCGTCGCCTACCGTGAAGTGAACGAGCCGGTCCCGGCGAACGTGGGCGACGCCCCCGCTATCGAGACACGCTGGCGGCTCGCTGTCTGGGACCCGATCCTGGCCGTCTGCAAACACGACTACGGTGCGCCCACTTTCCTGGAGACCGACCCTGACGGATGGATCGAGGCGATCAATTACCTGGAAGCAAAGACCGGGCTGGACGTCAACGGCGACAGCATCCACTTCACCGATGGTTGTGTCAACTCCGGGTTGCGCCTCGCCGTGTGGAACACGCTCAGCTTGCCGGCCGGCTCGCTGCCAGGGCATGACCGTGAGGATCATTACGTCGTTTGGCTGGAGTGGGAAGACTCGACTGGCTTCCACCGTGAACCGGTCGACCACCACCTGCAGCTCGACAACACCCTGCCGGAGATTGCTCCCTGGCCTGCGGGCCTGGAAGTCAGGCTAACCGACGGCACCACTGTGGTGCCCGCGTGCGGCGAAGCGCCTGAAGGTTCCAGCGAATTCCAGGTCTGGGCGCAGTTTGACGACGCCTACTACTGGAACTTCCAGTTGATCGTGCGGGGTGGGGTGCCTCCGGCAAGCACGTCCTATGGTCCGCACAACTACTACGACCCTGATGACGGTCCTCCGGGTCTCAAGAACACGGACGACACGGGCACAGTGCCTGACGCGACGACGGTCCACGTGCGCAATATCGACATGACTGACCTGGGCGCGTCATTCGTCGACTGCTGCTACATCCTGGAACTCTACGTGCGCGACGCCTCTATCCGCCACAGCTTCAACGGGTTTGCGGCCAACGATGCTTCCGGCAGCTTCTACTCTTACACCTTCATCACTTTCGCGGCCTCGCCGTAACGCGCGGCAAGTGGACAAACCGCACCATCCTGCCGCCGGGCACCCTCTATGGTGCCCGGCGG
The DNA here is from genome assembly GCA_027494055.1 of Anaerolineae bacterium. Lineage (GTDB taxonomy): Bacteria > Chloroflexota > Anaerolineae > Aggregatilineales > JAFGMM01 > JAOSJO01. The sequence continues at coordinate 130,144 of JAOSJO010000002.1, forward strand.
CGTGAATGCGTCAATTCTGTCGGTGTTTCTCGCAGGGGCAGCACCCAAACATAAGCCGTCAGGTCGTGAAGTCGTTTCTGGAGGTGACCATGCAGTCTGCTGATGTCGTTGTTATCGGCGCAGGTGTGATTGGCGCCAGTGTCGCCTATCACCTGGCAACGCAAGGCTGCGCCAATGTCCTTGTGATGGACCGCGAATCCCGGCCAGGTCAGGGGAGTACTGGCAAGGCCACCGGGGGCTTCCGCGCCCAGTTCGGCTCTGCGGTGAATGTCCGTCTTGCGCTGCTCTCCCGTGAGAAGCTGCGACGTTTTCAGGATGAACTCGGCATCGATCCCGGTTACCGTCCTTACGGCTATCTCTTCCTCGCACGCCATCAAGCCACACTTGACGCTTTGCTTGCGGCACAGGCGATCCAGAAAGCGGCTGGCCTCCATGAAGCGGAGTGCGTCACCCAGGATGACATCCGGCGCATCAACCCCGCTGTCAATGCGGACGGGCTTCTTGGCGGCGTCTTCTGTCGCACCGATGGCTTTCTTCGCCCGCCCGCGATTCTCCGTGGCTATATGGAGGGTGCAGAGCGCCTGGGAGTACGGTTCACCTACGGAGAGCCGTGTATCGGCTTTGAGATGGAAGGCGACAGAATTACCGGGGTATTGGCGCCCTCAGGCAAGATTGCCGCCGGGTGTGTCGTCAACGCAGCCGGAGCCTGGGCCGCCCTGGTAGCGAACTACGCACACACTGAGCTTCCTGTCAGTCCACTGCGCCGCCAGGTCGCGATCACCCAGCCAAGCGACCTGCTGCCGGAGACGATGCCGATGACCGTCTTTGCAGAGGATGGCTTTCACTTGCGCGTGCGGGACGGACGCATCCTGTTGCTGTGGCCCGATCAGCCCGCAGTGGCAGACCCATTCGATACCACAGTCGACGATGCGTGGCTGGAGGAAGTCACGCGCCGCGCGCTTGCGCGCGTGCCCCCGCCTCGCCGAGGCGACAATTGACCGCGAGCAGTGTTGGGCAGGGCTGTACGAGATGTCTCCGGACAAGCACGCGCTGCTTGGGCTGGCTCCGAATGTCAAGAATTTCTACCTTGTGAATGGCTCCTCCGGTCACGGCGTGATGCATGCGCCGGCGTTGGGACAGCTCCTGGCGGAGATCATCCTCGATGGGAAGGCGAGCACCCTTGACACCCACAGTTTGCGGCCTGCCCGGTTCGCCGAGGGACAACCCAACGACGCCTCCGAGTTGTTATAGGAGACTGTTTCATATTCCAGCCAGGACGGGAATCTCTACTCCTCACAGGTTTCAAGGAAGTGGACTTCCTCCGGTTTAATGGAGTCGGGAAGAGGATACTCCGAACTGCTGTGCGAACCGCTCAGGACTGAGCTGACCAAAGGCAGAATGCAGGTGGTGACGGTTGCACCAACCGCTGTGCGACCTAACCAAACCGGCCTGCGATGTGGTCGGCGGTTTCCTCCTGCTGGGGATGCGCAAACAGCTCCATAGTCGAGCCGTACTCGACCAGCTCGCCCCAGCGATACTCCTCGTTCGGGCGCTCTTCTTTGCGCACGCTGATGAACGCGGTGTAGTCGGAGACACGCTGCGCCTGCTGCATGTTGTGCGTCACGATGACGATGGTGTAATGGCGGGAGAGGTCGCGCATGAGTTCTTCGATCTTCTGCGTGGAGATCGGGTCCAGCGCCGAGCATGGCTCGTCCATAAGGATGACTTCCGGCTCAACTGCGAGCGCGCGCGCAATGCACAGGCGTTGTTGCTGCCCGCCGGAGAGCGCCAGCCCTGACTTCTTCAACTCGTGCCGGACCTCATCCCATAGCGCGGCCTGCTTCAGGCTTTGCGCAACAATCTGGTCGAGCGCGGCGCGGTCGCGCACGCCCAGGAGGCGCGGGCCGTAGGCCACGTTGTCATAGATGCTCTTGGGGAAGGGGTTCGGCTTCTGGAACACCATCCCCACGCGCCGCCGCACCTCCACCGGGTCGATTTCCGGCCCGTAGAGATTCTGGCCGTGAAAGAGCACCTCGCCGCTCACCCGCGCCGAAGGCACCAGGTCGTTCATGCGGTTCATCACGCGCAGGAGCGTGCTCTTCCCGCATCCCGAAGGGCCGATGTAGGCCGTGATCTTCCGACTCACCACCGGCATGGTCACGTGCTGGATCGCCGGCTTGTGTCCGTAGAAGACGCTTACGTCGTGTAGTTGAATCGCGTATCGTCCGTTCAGGTTGGTCATGGTTTTACGATAGCCTTTTGCTGACGCGCTGGCGCAGGAGAATCGCCGCCGCGTTCAGGCTCAACAGCAGCACGAGCAGCACGATAATCGCCGCCGCTGCGAGGTCGCGAAACTGGTCCTGGGGCCGCGCCGTCCACTGCCAGATTTGCACCGGCAGCGCTGTGAACTTTGAGAAGGGGCCGCTGGGGTCAGTGAAGATGATCGCCGACGCGCCCACGACGATCAACGGCGCGGTCTCGCCGATAGCGCGCGAGAGCGACAGGATCGTGCCGGTGAGGATGCCGGGCAAGGCGGCGGGCAACACCTGGCGGCGCACTGTCTGCCACCGGGTCGCGCCGAGGCCGTAGCTCGCCTCTCGGATCGACCAGGGCACGGCGCGGATGGCCTCCTGCGCGTTGATGATGACAATCGGCAGCACCAGCAGCGCCAGAGTCATCGCGGCGGAGACGATGGTGCGCCCGTTCGAGTCGGTGACGCCGACGAAAGCCCCGCTCGTCAGGTGTCCAAACGCGCGCACGAAGATCGCCAGACCCAGTATCCCATAGATGATGGAGGGCACACCGGCTAGGTTGCGGATGTTGGTCTCGATCAGGTTGTTGAGGGCGTTGGGCGTGGCGTACTCCTCCAGGTAGATTGCCGCGCCTACCCCCAGAGGCACGGCGACAGCCATCGTGATAAGCATGATGTAAATCGTGCCCAACAGCGCGGCGCGAACGCCGGCGCTGGCGGGGATGCTTGACATCGGCGACGTGAGGAAGTCGAAATTGATCCACGAGTGGAACCTTAGCTCGGCGTTGGGGGTCTCCGAAGCGGCCACCTCCGCCTCGATGCCGGCGCGGTCGGTCAGCGACCGGAGCAGGGGCCAGCTCCCCACCACCTTGTAGCCCACCACCTCGGCGAGCACCAGGTCGTGCAGCCGCGCCTGGTCCAGGTTCACCTCCAGGATCGCGACAAGCTCCTGCTCGGTTAACGCGGCGAAGCTCGTCACTGCCAGCGCTTCGGGATAGGCGTAGCCGGCCAGCAGGTTGTCCACCGGCAGGCTGGTGTCAATCGCTTCGGAGACGTGCAAGATTTCATCGCGCACGAGCACGCGCAGCCGCGCCTTGCGTGTGTGCTCGCCGAGCAGGCGCGCCAGTTCCGTCGCCGGCAGTTCCTCCAGGGGGCGGCCAGCAAGCGCCACCGGGTCCCTGTCGGTGGTCACCGCAATCCAGGCCGAACGCCTCGTTAACGACCGTGAGGCCGAGGACGGTCAGGGCGACGAGGCCGATGAGGGTGGCGGCGTTGAACAGCGCCTGCCATCGCCTGCCGCGCGCGTGGCGCACGCTGAGCACGCTTTGGGAGATCGCCCTGTCGAGAAGCTCGGTCCGCTCCAGGGGCGTCGTCTCCAGTGGGGTCTTTTCATCCGCCGCCGGTTCAGCCGGTTGGGACTGTCCCAGGGAATGCTCGCTCATTCGTAGACCTCCCGGAAGCGCCGCGTCACGTAGCGGCTGAGCGTGTTGAGGAAGAAGGTCATGAAGAACAGCGCCAGCGCGATGGCGAACAGGCTGTTGTAGTCGATGGAGTTGTAACTGATGTCGCCGCCGCTGATGCGCACGATGTGGCCGGTCATGGTCTCCGCCGAGTTGAACGCGTTGAACGTGAACGCCGGGCCAGCGCCGGAGGCGAGCGCGACGATCATCGTCTCGCCGATGGCGCGCGAGATGCCCAGGATGAAGGCGGCGAGGACGCCGGAAAGCGCCGCCGGGACGACCACGCTGACCACCGTCTCGAAGCGGGTCGCGCCGAGGCCGTAGGACGCCTCCCGGAGCGACTGTGGCACCGCGTTGAGCGCGTCCTCGCTGACGGAACTGACGTAGGGCAGGATCATGACGCCCATGACGATGCCCGCCGAGGCCATGTTGTAGACCTTCACCACATCCCCGAAGATCGATTGAAGCAGCGGGGTCATGAACGTGAGCGCGAAGTACCCGTAGACCACCGTAGGGACGCCGGCCAGGATTTCGAGGATCGGCTTGATGGCCGCGCGCCGCCTGGGCGAGGCGTATTCGCTCAGGTAAATTGCTGCGCTCAGGCCCAGCGGCAGCGCCACCGCCATGGCGATGAGGCTCGTAATCACCGTCGCGGTGAGCAGGGGCAACACGCCGAAATTGCCCAGTTGCGGCTGCCACTGCGTCGAGGTGAAGAACTCGATGAGCGTGACCACATCGGCGGTGAAAATCTCCGCGCCGGCTTCGATTGCGGCCGGCGTGGTGTCGTTATAACCGCGCTCGACGAGGATGTACCCGTCGCCGACCTCGGTCACCCGCATCTGCTCCTCGCCGGCGCGGATGTGCTGGCCGGCCTCGAACTTGCCGGCGCCGGTCAGGTCCAACCAGGCGCTGTTCGGGTTAATGTCACTTGCGAGCGCGGTGAACGAATCAATCCATGACGGGGGCGTGAAGAACAGCAACGCCTCGCTGCCCAGCACGACCACGATAGCGACCGTCGTGATGATCGAGAACGCGCCGCAGGCGAAAAGCACGGCGCGGATGATGCCCTCGCCCAGGCGCAGCCGCCTGTGCAGCGTTGGCGCTCGCGGCTGGCGCAGCGCATCCGCAATGATGGCGCGCTTTTGCTCGATAGTCCGTTCGATGAGACCGGTCCTTATTTCTTCCGCCATGCCTGTCTTGTCACACCTTTCTCCAGGCAGCATGTAGGGGAGAGGCGCGGCGCGCCCCTCCCTGACATTCCGCAAGTCCGTGAGCTTATTGCGCTTTGCCCATGAGATGCGCGATCAGGAATCTGGCCTTGGCGATAGTGAATGCATCAGGGTTGGCGGGGAAGTAGCCCACGTCACGGATTTCGTCATTGACGTAGCTCAGGAAGTAGTTGAGGAACGCCGCCACCTGCGGCTTCTCCGCCAGGATCGACGTGGCGCTATAGAGGAACAGCGGGCGCGCCAGTGGGTACGTCGCCGCGTCCACCGTCGCTTGTGCGGGGGCCACGCCGTCCACCGCCAGCGCCTTCAGCGCCGTCTGGTTCTCCTGGAAGTACGCATACCCAAAGAAGCCGACGGCATATGGGCTGCTCAGCACCCCCTGCACCAGCACATTGTCATCCTCGCTGAGCTGCGTGTTGACCGCGGCCAGGATCGGCGCTTCGTCCTTGTCGAACACGTGCTCCACGAAGTAGTCGAACGTGCCGCTGTCGGTGCCGGGGATGTAGCGCAGGACCGGCTCTGCCGGCCATTGCGCGCGCACGTCCGACCACGTCGTCGCGGTGGAGAACAGCCGCGCCAGCTCTTCCGTCGTCACGTCGGTCACGAAGTCGTTCTCCGCGCTCACCACCACCACGAGCGCGTCGGTGCCGATGCGGAACTCCACCGGCTCGCGCCCGATGCCCCGGCAGCTCGCCGCCTCCTCGGCAGTGATCGCCCGGCTCGCGTTGGCGATATCGGTCTCGCCGTTGACGCAGAAGCGCTCGAACCCCGCACCCGTGCCGATCACGTCGATGGTGATGTTGCCCGCGTAGCCATCCGCGCGGAAGCGCTCCGCCATGCGCTCGCTCAGCGGCGCTACCGTCGAGCTTCCCGCCGTGATGATGTCCCCCGCCACCGTCAAGGGGTCCACCTCCTGCAAGACCACGTCACCCATTTCCTGAGCGACGCCCAGGGCGGGAAGGAGCAGCCCGCCCACAGCCATCATGACAAAGAAGAATCGCAAGGTGAGCTTCATGTTGTTCTCCTCCTGAGAATGCGCTGTTGTTTCACCGCCCAGCACTATATCCCAGGGCCGTTAAGGGTATTCGCGCCCCAGGTGGTAGATTTGACGACAACCTCTTTAAATCACGAGTGCGAGTCTATTAAGCGTGGCTTAAGGTTTTGCGCCACGGGTGAGCGTCGGCGGGCATGCGTTCTTGCTCGTGCCGTGCCGCCCAACCCCAGAAACGACAGCCTGGCTTCGGTGAGCGCCGCCGTGTTGGCCGCGAGCAGGAACGGCGCTCACGCCAGCGCTTGACGCCGTGATAGCCGGTTGTTACAATATTGGCGGTGTTCCTCAGTAGCTCAATAGGCAGAGCAACCGGCTGTTAACCGGTGGGTTCTAGGTTCAAGTCCTAGCTGAGGAGCCAGGAAAGCGCCCCATCCACGCGGTGAGGCGCTTTCTCCTTACCGGCGCGACCCCATCCACGCGGGAGGGACGATGCTGCTGGCGGTTGACATTGGCAATACCAACATCCACATCGGCCTGTATCAGGGCGGCGACTGGGTGCAGACCTGGCGAGCGCGCACCGACGCCGACAAGATGCCCGACGAGTACGCGGTGCTCGTGCGCAGCTTTCTGGATGAGGCGGGGCTTGCGTTCGATGCTGTGGCGGCGATGATTGTCGGCAGCGTGGTCCCGCGCCTGACCGGCGCGTTCGTCGAGTTGGGCGAGCGCTACCTCAAGTGCACGCCGCGCGTGGTCGGCGCGCCCGGCGTCGATCCCGGCATCCGCGTCGAGGTCGATCACCCCGCCGAGGTCGGCGCGGACCGGATCGTCAACGCGGCGGCGGCGCACCGGCTCTACGGCGGCCCGGCCATCGTCGTCGATTTCGGCACGGCGACGACGTTCGATGTCGTCACCCGCGACGGCGCTTACGCCGGCGGCGCGATTGCGCCCGGCATCGGCCTCTCGCACGATGCGCTGGTCGCGCGCGCGGCCCGGCTCTACAAGGTCGAGCTGGCCCCGCCGCCGTCCCCCATCGGGCGCAACACCGCGCACGCCCTGCAGTCGGGCCTGTTCCTGGGTTACGTCGCCATGATCGAGGGCATGGTCGCGCGGCTGCGCGCAGCGATGGGCGAACCCCAGGCGAAGGTGATCGCCACGGGCGGCCTGGCCCCGCTCTTCGCCGAGCACACCCCCGCCATTGACCACATCGCGCCGCTGCTCACGCTCGACGGCCTGCGCCTCATCTTCGAGCAGAACGCCTGAGCCGGTATTCCGGTATAATGGACCCCGTGTGTGGGTGAATAGCCAGTACAGAAAGCGACCGCTCCATGAGCCAATCCCCGGTCACGGTACGCGCTGTTGTCAGCGACGCCGACCTCAAAACGCTCATCGCGTTCCCCTGGGCGCTCTACGCCGACGACCCTTTGTGGGTGCCGCCGCTGGTGTCGCAGCGCCGCTTCGCCTTCGACCGCGAGCGCAACCCGATCTTCGACTACGTTGACGCCGATTACTTCATCGCCTGGCGCGGCGACCGGCCCGTGGGCACGGTTGCGGCGGCCATCAACCACCGGCACAACGACTTCCACAATGAGCGGATTGGCTTCTTCGGCCACTTCGATGTGTACGACGACCCGGAGGCTGCCGACGCCCTGCTCAACACCGCCATCGACTGGGTGCGCGCGCGGGGCATGGCGGCAATCCGGGGGCCGCTGAGCCTCACCGTCAACGACGATAGCGCCGGCTGCCTGATCGAGGGCTTCGATACCCCGCGCATGTTGCTGATGGGCCACAACCCGCCCTACTACGCCCGCCTGATCGAGGCGGCCGGCTTCGCGAAGGAGATGGACCTCCTCGCCTGGCGCGGCGACGCGCGCGTGATCGCCTCCAGCGACGGCTTCAACCGGATGCGCCGCATCGCCGAGAAGCAGGCGCAACGGCGCAACATCACCATCCGGCGCGGCGACGTGCGCCGCATGGAGGAGGAAATCCGGCTGTTGCAGCAGGTCTACCAGGAGAGTTGGGCCGACAACTGGGGCTACGTCCCGCCCACCGAGCGCGAGATCGACCACCTGGTCAAAGACCTGAAACAGTTCTACGACGACCGCCTGGGCTTCTTTGCCGAAAAGGACGGCGAGACCGTCGGGTTTATCCTGTTGCTGCCCAACCTCAACCAGGTCCTGTGGCGCGCCTATCCCCGCCCTGGCGTGCCAGAGCCGGTCACGCTCTTGAAGGCGCTGTGGCACTGGAAGGTCCGCCCCAAGATCGACGCCGTCCGCGTCCTGCTCCTGGGCGTGCGCGCGGCGTACCGGGGTCAGGGCGTTGACGCGCTGCTCATGAGCCACGCCTTCGACGCAGTCGTCAGCGCCGGCTACCGGTGGGGCGAGGCAAGCTGGATCCTGGAAAACAACGACGCGATGAACAGCATTCTGGACGTGCTCGGCTTCGAAGTGTACAAGCGGTATCGCGTGTACCAGCGCCCGGTGTAAGCCGGCGCGCCGGCCCTTGCCAGGGTGCAGCGTCGCTTGAGTTGAGACCTATGGACACCGACCCGGTCCTGCGCAATATCCGCCAACTGAGCGCGGCGCGCGGCCTGTTCGCGCCCGGCGCGCTGGTTGTGGTCGGCGTCTCCGGCGGGCCGGACTCGCTCTGCCTGCTGCACGCGCTGAGCGCCCTCCGCGAGGAACTGGGCATCCGCCTGCACGTCGCCACGCTCGACCACATGCTGCGCGGCGCGGCGTCCGCCGAGGACGCGGCCTTCGTGGTCGAGACCGCGCGGGCGTGGGGGCTGCCGGTGACGGCGGAGCGCATCGACGTGCCCGCGCTGGAGGCGGCGCTGCACCTCGGCATCGAGGAAACCGCGCGCCAGGCGCGGTACACGTTCCTGGCGCGGACGGCCCTCGCCCTGGGCGCAGGCTGCATCGCGGTGGCGCACAACGCCGACGACCAGAGCGAGACCGTGCTCATGCACTTCCTGCGCGGCAGCGGCCTCGCCGGGCTGCGCGGGATGCTCCCCGTCACGCCGCTGAGCGCGTACCACCTGTTGCCAGACGCGCCTGACCCTGCCGGCCTCCGGCTCGTGCGCCCGCTGCTGACGACGCCGCGCGCCGAGGTCGAGGACTACTGCCGGCGGCACGGCATCGCCACGCGCTTCGACCGCTCCAACCTGGATACGACGCACTTCCGCAACCGCCTGCGCCATGAGGTCATCCCCTATTTGGAGACGGTCAACCCCAACCTCCGCGCCCTGCTGCGCCGCACCGCCGAGGTCGCCGCCGCCGACTACGACGCGCTCCGCGCCCGGTACCGGGCCGCGTGGGCGCAGACCTGCCGCCGGGAGGGCGAAAGCGCCATCGCGTTCGACCGCGCCGCGTGGCGCGCGCTCCCCGCTGAGCGCGCAGCGCGCCACCCTCCGCGAGGCGGCGTTCCGGCTCGGCCACACGCTGCGCGACGTGAGTTTCACCCACGTGGAGGACGCCGTCCGCGTGGCGCGCGAGGGCGACACCGGCGCAGAAGCGACGCTGCCCGGCGGGCTTTCCCTGCAGGTCGGCTACACCACCATCACGGTCCTGGCCCCGGAGCACGAGGCCGCCCCGCCGCCGTGGCCGCTCCTCTGGTCGGCGGTGCCGATCCCGGTCCCGCTGCCGGCGGACTTTCCCCTGCCGGACAGCGCATGGCGCTTCACGCTGACCCGCGCGCGCCCCCGCTCGCGCCGCCCCTCGACGACCCGTGGCGCGCGGCGCTCATGATCCCTGACGGTGCGACCGTCACGCTGCGGGCGCGCCGCCCCGGCGACCGCTTCGCGCCACAGGGGATGGCGGGCCACACACAGAAACTCGCCGACTTCATGATCAACGCCAAGATTCCCGCGCCCTGGCGCGCACACATCCCGCTCCTCACCGTCGATGGCGCGATTGCGTGGGTGGCGGGCTGGCGCGTCGGCCACCACTTCACTGTGCCGCCAGAGGCCGGCGCGTTTTACGTGGCGCGCTTCACACAGTGAGGCGCTATGACGCGCGCATCACCGTCGCTTGCGCGTCCACAAGCACAGCGTTGCGTGAGGCTGTAGTTTCTTCACCGGTTTTCAAGTCTCCCCCAGCTTTGGCCGAGGCTGAATTTGCGCGTTTGTTAGCTTGCCAATTGCGTCAATATAGAGTATAGTAAGGGTATAGACTCTTACGGTTGGCTAAATTCATATAATGAGGGTCGAGATGGTCACTCCCACAAACGAAACCGCGCAAATCCTGGTGGTCGATGACGAGGGCGCAATTCGCTACTCGGTCAGCAAGACACTGCAGCGGGTGGGCTACCATGTGAGCACCGCCGCCAGCGGCGAAGAAGCCCTGGAGATGATGACCGAACAGAACTACGACGTCATCCTCACCGACATCAGGATGCCCGGCATCAGCGGCGTCGAGCTGCTGGCGCGCATCAGAGAATCGTCTCCCGATGCCATCGTCATCCTGATGACGGGCTACGCCAGCCTGGGCACCGCCGTCGAGTCGCTGCGTCTGGGCGCGCACGACTACCTGGTGAAGCCCAGTTCGTCGCAGGACATCCGCCAGAGCGTGACGCGTGGCCTGGAACGCGCCCGCGCGCTCCAGCGCCGCCGGATGTTGCTGCAGAACATCCAGTCCAACGTGCAGGAGCTTACCGGCCAGTCGCCCGA
>JAOSJO010000003.1 GCA_027494055.1 Anaerolineae bacterium
GCACGGTCAACCGGCTGCCGCCGGCGACGGTGCGGCGGGCAGCCCGGCGCACCGGCCGCACCCACCTCCTCACCGCCACGACGACCGCGCCGAACCTGACCGCAACGCTGAACCAGATCACGCCCATGGGCGGCGACCTGGTGGTTGACTGGGGTGACGGCAGCGCGCCAACCGTCATTGCGGAGGGCAACACAGACGCAGTGAGCCACGCGTACGCGGCGGCGGGAAGCTACAAAATCCGCATCGACCATCCGGAACTGATCTCGGTCTTTGTGGTGCGCGATGACGCGGGCGAAGCCTCTGGCCCCCTCACGCTCGGCAAGCTGAACACCCGCATCCTGCGCGATAGCCCGATCACATGGTTCGAAGTCTACGCGCTGGTGGACTGCATCCTCAACAGCGCGGACATGGTTGGCTGGACGGGTATCACGCGGTTCCACGTGGGATTGATGTGGCAGGGCGACGACCGGCATGATCAGTTCGACACCCGGCACATGGCGGGGTGGACGTCCCTGGAGCACTTCGCGCTCTACTCGGTTCACATCGGGCCGAACTACTTTGACACGGCAGACCTGCACGCCACGCAGCTAAAATACTTCCGGGTCGGCTACATCACCGCACCGGGCACCTATGTTGTCGATTCCGGCGACTTCGCCGGCAACACGGTGCTGGAGTATTTTTGGATGTGGTCTATGCCCGCAGGCGGCACCTACACGATAGACACCGCCGACATCGGAACGACCGTGCTTACCCACTTCGCCGTGCAAGACATGCCCGCCGGCTCGTACACCATCGATACTGCCGATCTTGGGATCAGTTCACATATCGCGTGGTTCGCGCTGGTGAATATGCCCAGCCCGAACAGTTCCTACAGGGTAGACAGCAGTGACCTTTCCGCGTCGCCGATGACGGAAGGTTTTGAGTTCTACGGTGGGCCCTCCGGCGGCACTTACGTTCTCGATTCTGCGGACATGACTGGCTGGGACCCTCTTTTCTGGTATGCCCAGTCGTTGCCCGCAGGCACGTACCGCATCGACACGAGCGACTTCGTGGGATTTACACGGATAGGAAGCGTTCATCCTGCGCTCGATGCCGGCCGGTACTTATACGATCAACAGTGCAGACATGGCTGCTTGGGCGGGATTGGACCAGGCACTTCTCTGGATATACTCGATGCCCGCATTAAACAGCACATACGTGCTGAACACGGCGGATTTCCTCACACCTCCGAGAAGTTTTCGCTGGAGTGCGATGCCTGCTGCCAGCACCACGTACACCATCGACGCGGACGACTTCGCTATCTGGACCAGGTGCGCCGGTTTCCGCATGGACAATAACGTCCTTGCGCAAGCACTGGTGGATGAGGTGATCGAGGGGTTCTACCTGATCCGCAACGACATGGACATACCCTGGCCGCTCACGATCACCATAGGGGCAGCAATCAGGACCCAAGCGCGTCCCCGCACATTGACACCTACATCCCCGCGATACGCGCGCTGGGATACACGGTGAACTACTAGGGCGCAGGAGCGCGATCATGGCCGGCTCAGACGATCTTGGAACTGCGCGCGTGACCCGTGCGCTGTTGCGCCTCGCGCTCCTGCTCACGGCCGGCGGCGCGCCGCCGATGCCGGAGGATTGACCCATCATGAGCTTCATTCTTCCAACTGACGACGCCGGGTTCGCGCTCAAGAGCGCGATCCAGCGCTGGGTGGCCAGCGAGCGCGCCGCGCCCACCAGCCAGAACCTGGTCGACCTGTACGCGACCGCGGTCACGGTGTACGCGGTCGCCAACTTCCGCGCCGAGAACGTGGCGCAGGTGGCGCTGCGCATCGTCGGCCCCGACGACGCGGCGCTGCCGACTGCCGACCCGCGCGCGCGCCTCTTCCAGCGCCGCTTCTACGACGCCATGCTGCGCACCGAGCTGGCGCTCTTCTTCTGGGGCACCAACCTGCTGGTGAAGCAGCGCAACTTCTACGGCCAGTGGGTGGGGCTGCGCTGGCTCAACCCGCACCTGTGGCGCGCCGACCTGGCCCCGAGCGGGCTGCGCGGCTTCCACGTGCTCAACGCCGCCACTGGCTTCGCGCCGGTGGCGGAGCGCTACATCGAGCCGGCGGACGCGGTCTACATGCACGAGGTCGACTTCGACAACGACTTCGACGGCGTATCGCCGGCGGAGGTCGCCTTCAGCTTCGCCGGCGTGGAGGAGGAGGCGGCGCAGACCATGCTGCACTTCTTCCGCAACCGCGCGATCCCGGCGCTGCTGCTGCAGCCGGCGGCGGAGGCGGGCGGCGAGCAGGTGCCCGACATCGGCGCGCGCGACCGGCTGGTGCGCTTCTTCCGGCGCATGGTGCAGGGGGCGCGCAACGCCGGGCGCACGATCATCGACTACAAGCGCTGGGAGGCGGTGCTGCTGCAGGGGACTTCGACAAGGCGGCGGCGCCGGCGAGCACGCACGAGGCGCGCGAGGCGGTGTCGCTGGCGGCGCGCGTGCCGCTCTCGCTGCTGCTGGCGGACGAGGAGAACTACGCGGCGGCGTACGACAAGCGGCTGGGGTGGAAGGAGAACTGGCTCATGCCGCGGCTGCAACGCTACCGCGGCGTACTTCAGCGACGCGGTCGAGGCGGAGCTGGGCGTGGGCTGGCGCGTGGAGCCGGACTTCGCCGACCTGCTGGGGAGCTGGCGGCGCGGCGCACGGAGACGGTGCGCGCGCAGGTGGAGGGCACGCTGCTGACGCTGTACGACGCGCAGGTGCGCCTGGGCGTGAAGGCGCCGGACCCGCGCCTGAAAGACCTCTACATGGTGCAGGGCCGGCCCGTGCCGGCGCACGTGCTCGCCACCCTGTACCGCAGCGAAGCGCCATCCCCTATGGGAACCCTGTCTCCGGCGGCGGCAGATACCGCGCCGCCGCCCGCCGATCTCTCCGGGGCGCACTCGCGCCGCCGGGCCGCTGCCGCCGCGCCCCGAAGCGCCCAACGGCAAGGGGGGGCCAGCGGTGCCCATGCACTAACGGGCACGACGCCCGCTCTGGCAACGCGCTCGCCAGAGCGGGCGGCGTCGCCGTGACCGAAAGCGTCCTGATCTGCCCCTGCCCCAGGTCGACGCGCGCGCGCTCGACGCCGTGCTCGCCGAGCTGGAAGCCTGGCGGCGGCGCGTCGGCAAGGGCCGGGCGGCGGACTTCGAACCCCGCGCCACGCCGGCGGACACGGCGGCCTACGTGCGCCTGCTGCTGGCGTGCGCCGACCTGACGCCGCCGGCGACGCCTTCAGTCTGGGGCGGGCGCACTACGTGGAGCACCACACCATGTTGCCCCCGCCAGAGCGGGGGCCAAGGGCTACAACGACGTCGCCACGCGCTACCGCGCCGCGCTCTACGACCTGGTGCGCAAGGCGTTCGAGACCGACGCACAGGGCGCGCCGGCGGTGAGCCGGGCGGCGTTCGGCGACCTGGGCCGCGCCGAGATCAGCGCCGCGTTCCGCGCCGCCTTCTTCGCCGGCCTGCGCGCCGGCGGCGTGGAGGTGGCGGCGCTGGACGACGACGAGGAAGCGGAGCTGAAGGCGGAGGTCCGGGCCGAACGCCGGTACTGGACCGCACTCGCCAACGCCCTGTACCGGGAGGCGCTGCCCAGGCGGCAGTACGCGCTCCAGGTGCTCGTGAACGCCGAGGCGCGCCGCGACCCGGAGGAGCGCGCGCGGCTGCAGCAGCGGGCGGACGAGGTGTACGGCGAGTTCCGGCGCGCGCGCGACGACTTCCTGCGGCGCATCGACCTGTGGGTGAACAAGGGCCTCAAGCGCATCTTCGACAGCGCGCGGCTATACGCGCAGGGCAACACGATGAAGCGCTGGGTGCTGGGCCGGACGGAGCAGCACTGCATCACGTGCCTGGCGGCCAGCGGGCAGGTGCACCGCGCGAAGTCGTGGCGCGCGGTGGGGATCCTGCCCCGGACCGACGCGCTGGTGTGCGGCGGCTTCGTGTGCGACTGCGAGCTGGTCGACGCGCCGGGCGCGCGGGCGCAGGGCCGGCTCGACCGCATCCCCGTGGTCGCCGGCAAGGGTCGCTATGTGTACCGGCGCGACGCCGATGGCGACGGCGCGCGCGACGCTGGCGGCGATGGCGAGACCGCGCCGGCAGACATTGGCTTCGGCTTCTGGGCGGCCTTCCCCTACGACCCGGCGCTCGCCGCCGTCCGTGAAGCGCTCGCCGAGCGCGCGCCGGCCGAGATGGCGTGGACGCCGCCGGGCGAGTGGCACCTGTCGCTGTGCTACGCCGCCGCGCCGCAGCCGGAAGACGCGCGCGCCGGCTTCGAGGCGCTTGCGCTGCCCTTCGCGCCGGTCGTCGCGCCGGCCCACGGCCTGGCGGTGTGGGCGACGGAGCAGGGCAACGCCCTGGTGATGCTCCTGGAGCCGACGCCGGCGCTGTGCGCGCTGCAGATGCATCTCTGCGCGCAGTTCGCGGCGCAGTCGATCCCGGTGAGCGACCACACGCGCCCCGAAGCGTGGACGCCGCACGTCACCCTGGCCTACGGCGCGCCGGCGGACTTCGTCCCACGGCACGCCGGCCACATCCTCCACGTGCTGCCGATGCTCGAAGTGAAGTACGTCGAGCTGGTCGACGCGCCCGCCAGAGCGCGCGGGGGAGCCGCTGGTGGGGTGGGCGCTGGGCGAAGCGGAAGGGGAGACGGCGTGAACGGCCGGCGCACCGTGCCCGACGAGCCGACGCTTGCGCGTATGGCGGGCTGGCGCGTGATGTGGAATTCCGTGCGGGGCAATGGCTTCATGCTGCTCGACCGCGAGGGCGGCGTGATCCGGAGCGGGTTCCTCTCCGCAGCCGACGCCTGGGCGGCGCTGCCGCCGGCCTGGCGGGAGTTCGCACAGTGGACGGCAGACAACGGCTTCCCGCCGGCGCTGTTGTTCGAGGACGCGCGGCACCTCCAGGTCACGGAGGCCGGCCTGCCCCTGGAGAAGCTGCGCGCCCTGCTGGACGCGCTCCCCGGCAACTGGACCGAGCGCATCGAACGGATGGACTGCTTCCCCGACGGGTCGGTGAAGGCGGTGACGTTCCGAAAGCGCCTCCCCTGTGGGTCGTGTTGCGGCGGTGGTGGAGGGAAGGGGCGTGATTACCGGCTCCGTCCGCATCGAGAACGAACAGATGCTGCAGGACCTGATCGCGTTCAGCCGGCAGGCGCCCGACCTGTTCCGGCGCAAGCTGCCCAGCGCGGCGCGGCGCGTCTCGCGCTTCGCCCAGCCGCTGCTGGAGGCGACCGCCCCGCCGCCGCCCGCCGCGCGGTATCCCGGCTTCCCGTACCCGCTGCGGTGGCGAAGCCGGCGGCAGCAGCGCGCGTTCTTCGCCAGCGACGGGTTCGGGCGCGGGATCCCGACGCAGCGCACGGGGAACTGCTCGACAGCTACGCGGTGCAGACGCGCCTGACCGAGGACGGCGGGGTGTTCGAGGTCGTCAACACAGCGCCGCACGCGCCGTTCGTGATCGGCGACGAGCAGCAGCCGTTCCACGCGGACATCGGCTGGATCCAGAGCGACGTGGATCCGGTCTACGACGACATCGCCGCCTACGCCCGGGACGAGATCGAGAACCTGTAGGTCACGCTGATCGACCCCTACCTGAGCCGCTGAGGAGGTAATCATGCGTATCGGCGCACTCGAAGTTCGACCGGACCAGGCTCCGGGGTCCCCAACCCCACGTGCTGAACCAGCCGCTGGCGCGGGCGCTGGTTCCTGACCTCGGCGCGGGATTACGTAATCCTGAGTCTGAAGGGCGTGTGCGTCATATTCCTCGCGGCGCGTCTGCGCGGCCGCCGGCTGTGGCGCATCGGCGTGGATGGTGCCTGGTTCCCTCTCTGCCAGTGGCGCAGGGCGCTGCGCGAGCTGAGGGTGCGGCTGCCCAATCTGTGCTGAAGCTTCCTTGTCGGCAATGCCGGGCCGCGGTGTGACGTGACATTCCAGCCCAGTTGGATTCGCGCGGCGGCGCCAAACGCCGGTCCCCTGACCGAGGCGGCATCAGGCATAATCTCTCAAGCTGCCACGCACAATGCGACAGGCAGCCGGCAACCTCGCCTCGTGGACGGACGCGACAGCGCCTTCAGTATCTACGTCACACTCAACCGCTGCTGCCTGGCGCTCGCCTCATAGATGGTCTCGATCAGGTTGTCCACCCAATACCCATCTTCGACCGTCACCGCCGGCTCCTTGCCTGCGCCCACCCGGTGCACGAAATCCTTGATCTCTTCCACAAAGTAGTCCACCGGCCCCTCGGCGAACACCTCGGTCGCGCGCTGGGCTTCTGAGTAGAGTTCGACCGAGGGCACGAGTTCAGTCCGGTTCCAGAAACTGGCCGAAAGCGTGAGAATACCCGCCACGCCGCGAATCTGGACGATCTCGTCCCAGCCATCGTGGCGTGGCCCGGCGTTCGAGTGCCCAAGCCACCCGACCTCAAGCAGCATACTCGCGCCGTTCGCCATTTCCAGGACGCCGGCAGTGAGCCAGTCCACGTCCATGCCGGGTCGGTTGGTCACGCGCGCCGACACCGCGGCCACATCGCCGAGCGCCCAGTGCAACAGGTCCAGCGTGTGGCTGCCGCCATGGACCAGCGGGCCACCGCCCGCACCGTCTTTTTCTGAAGTGCCAGGAGGCAGCGTTGGCCCACTGCGATTCAGCCATGGGTTGATAGCACCGCACCAGCCCCAGCACAGGTGCGCCGATCTGTGGCACGAGTTCCTTGAACCTGCGCATCACCGGGTGGTAGCGTTTCATGTACGCAACCTGGAAGAATACGCCGTGCTCGTGCACCAGGCGGACCAATTCCTCTGCATCTGCCCTTGAGGTCGTCATTGGTTTCTCGCACAGCACCGCTTTGCCAGCTTCGATGGCGGCCTTTGCCGGCTCGAAATGGGAGGCGTTGGGCGTGCAGATCGACACAGCGTGGATGTCGCGGCGCGCCAGAAGCTCGCGCCAGTCAGTCGTCCACGCGCAGCCGAGCGCTTCCGCCCGCCGCTGGGCGGCGCCCTCTTGTACGTCGGCGACCATCACGATTCTAGCGTCAGTCTGCTGGTAGCCCCGGATATGGTGCGAGACGATGCCGCCGCAGCCGATAATGCCAACGTTGAGTGTCATGAATCATTTCTCCTTCAGGGTGTGATGACGACCTTGAGCACATCCTCGCGGCAATCGCGGATCATCTCCATCGTCTCGGCGATCTGCGCAAGCGGCCTGACGTGTGAGACGACCGCCTCCCCATCGACGTGGCCGTCTTTCAGCAGCTGCAGACACGTGGGGAAGTAGAGCGCCGGCGAGGCGTGCGAGGCGCGAAGCTGGAGTTTGTTGAAATGGAAGTCGTTCGCATCGAAGCTGATGGTCGCGCGCGGACCGTACTCAATCCCGATGTAGGCGATGATGCCGCCAAAATTCATCAGCGGCATGACTTCGGGCAACGTCGCGGGCGCGGCCGCCACCACCGCGCGATCCAACCCTTTGCGGAAGGGGTATTGGTCCAGCGGCGTCTCGGTTGTGCTGAATACCTCGTCGGCGCCGAATCGGCGGGCGACGTCCATGCGCCGGCCGCCTGACCGGTTGGCGCCATAGATGCGCGACGCGCCCTCCATGCGCACCAGCGGGATCGCCATCAGCGCGATGGCGCCCAACCCCAGCACCAGCACTTCATTGCCAAGCGCGATGTCCGCGGTATACACCACGTCCAGCGCGACGCCAAGCGGCTCAGCCAGGCTTGCCACCTCGAAGCTCAACCCATCGAAGGGGACGAGACACTCCTTGGGCGCGAGGATGTACTCAGCGAAGCCTAACGACTCGTTGCTCCAGAAGTTGGGCGCCTTGTTGCACAGGTCCACGCGCCCGTTACGGCAGTTGGCGCAGTGCCCACAAAACGAGGCGCTTTCCAGCGCAACCTTGTCGCCCTCCTTGACCGTGTACACGCCGGGGCCGACCTCAACAACGACGCCGGCGACTTCGTGCCCAAACGGTTGCCAGTCCTCGGCCAGCACGTTGGCGTAGTGCAGGTCGGTGCCGCAGACGCCGCACGCCTCCACCTTGACGAGCACCCAACCCTCGCGCACTTCCGGGATGGGTACCTCACGGACCTCAAACTGGAACGGGACTTTGACATAAGCTGCCTGCATCTTCTTCGCCATGAGGTTCTCCTTCGAATTGTGATATGTTGTTGCAGGGAAAGGCGTCCATCAAGGCATCCTGAACCGTTCACCGCCCCATGCGGAGGAGCGGTGAACGGTCTGCGATCTCATGGTCCAGGCAATCTGCGCCGGCGTTAGTCGAACAAGGCGTTGACCTGTTCGTTCGCTCTGGGCAGGGCTTCCGCCGCCGTTGTCTCACCGATGAGAATTAGATCGAAGGTCTCTTCCAGGATGCGCGTGATCTCCGAACCGTGGTCGGTAATCGGGTACAGGAACGTGCCCTCGGGGTCGAGCGCTTCATCAACGTAGGCGCTGACATCGACGCCTTGCTCCTCGTGCGCCGCCAGTGACCGCTCGGTGCTTTCTGGCGTGGCGGGGAAGACGACGCCTGAGTCGCCGACGATGTTCAGGCAGTCGGGCGAGGCCAGGAATTTGAACCACTCCCAGGCCTCTTCCGGATGTTGCGTCCCCACCCAGATCCCGTCGGCGAGGCCGTTGAACATGCTCTTGCGCCCTTCTGGGCCGATTGGCAGCAGGCCGAAACCGACCTCGAAGTCAGAGTCATGCACGTAGGAATTGATCATCCAGGAACCGTCCGTGGTCATGGCGCCTCGTTCCGCCGAGAACAGCGCCTGCGGGCCAAGGCTGTCGACCTCGGCAAAGGAGGGGGCGTAGCCCTTCACCAGGGCGAGGTCGGCGTACCACTGGAAGGTCTCGATCAACCTGGGGTCGTCGTAGTAGTACTCGTCGCCCCAGATGCCGTTCGTGTGCTGGAAGCCGTTGCTCACGGCCCAGTGGCTCCACTCCGTCTGGCCGGCGTTGGATGCGCCACGCGAGATGAAGCCCCACTGGACTACGTTGTCCTTATCGAAATCCGGGCTGAGGCCGTTGTTGCCGTTCGCGTCGAGCGTGAGCTGGGCGATGACCTGCTCGAATGTGCCTCCATCGACCGGGTTCCAGTCCCAGGTCTCCATGATGGCCGGGTCGATCCCCGCAGCCTCGAACATCTCGACGTTGTAGACCACAGCGACCGTATCCCAGTCCTTGGGCAGGCCGTAGATGGCGTCGTCCTTGGTCCACAGCTCAAACAGGCCCTCAATGTAGATATCGGTGGGCACGTTGTCGCGCTCGATGAGCGGGGCGATGTCCATCTCCTGGCCAAGGTTGACGAATTCGGGGTGCTTGGAGAGCTGGTTGGTAAAGACGTCGGGCGCGTCGCCAGTCACGAAGGTGGTCTGTAGCGTGGCCCAGTAGTCATCCCACCCGAACTGTTCGATCTTGATCGTAATGTCCGGATGGGACTCCTGGAACAAGTCCCCACAGGCGCGATATGGGGGGAGCTGGTTGGCGTCCCAAAGCCAGTAGACGACTTCTACCGGCTCCTGGGCAACCGCCAGGGTGGAGGGCAGTGCGAGCACGGCCAGAGCCAAGGCAAGCATCAACCTGATAGCGCGGTTCATGAGTTGGTACTCCTCTCACGAGTGGTCAAAAGACGCGGCTAAGCGAACCCCATCGAGCCATCAATTCATTGACGAACGTCCTCCTTTGTGTATCGTGCACGCAGCGAAACGTGCTGCCCCAACCACCGAGGGCTATTTGAATCCGCTGAACTGGATCGAGGTCGATGATCTTCCGCCCCAGCACGACGAAAATGACGAGCGAAGGGATGATGGCGAGGCTTGTCGCCGCCATAAGCCCGCCCCAGTCTGGGGCGCCCTGCGGCGTCTGGCTGCGGAAGATGCCGAGCGCCACCGTGAGCACGCGCACGTTCTCGTTCCGGCCCACGATGAGCGGCCAGAGGTAGTCGTTCCACGAACCCAGGAAGGTGAGGATGGCCAGCGTAATCAGCGCCGACTTGCTGAGCGGAACGGCAATGCGCCAGAAGATGCCAAACTGGCTGGCGCCGTCCAGGATGGCGGCCTCGGTGATCTCGTTGCTCAGTGAGAGGAAGAACTGGCGCAGGTAGAAGACCGCAAAGGGCGTCATCAGGAACACCGGCGCGACAATGCCCTGATAGGTGCCCACCCAACTGAGGTTGCGGACAAACACGAAGTTCGGGATGAGCAAGACCACGCCAGGACCATCAGCCCCGTAATGTAGACGAAGAAAAGCTGGTGGCGGAGCGGAAAGCGCAACCGGGCAAAAGCGTACGCCGCCAACGCGCTGAAGGACACCTGACCGACGGTCGTGAGGCTGACACGATGATCGAGTTACGCAGGAACAGGAAGAAGTTCAACGTCTGCCCCGTTCCACCCGCTTCGACCGCGGACTTGGCGTCGACCAGCCCCAGCGCGCGCGCAAAGTTGTCCAGCGTGAAGCCGACCGGCAGCAGGGACGTGGTGTTCTGGAAGATCAGCTTGGGGTTGGTCAGCGCGGTGCGGACCACCCACCATAGCGGAAACAAAGAAATGAACGTGATCAGGATCACGAGCGCCCAGGCGACAGCGCGGGTCCAACGGATGCCCCGCACGCGCTCACTGACCGAACCGCCGATCAAGCCGGTGTCTGCGTGCATCTCCCTCACTCCGTCTGGTTTCATCCGCCGAACTCGGCGACATCAGCGGTGCCGGCGCGCCAATAGCGCATCTGGAAGATCGTGATCGTGATCAGGATCAGGAACAGGGCGGTTGCGATGGTTGTGGAGTACCCCATGTTGAAGCGCTCGAAGGCGTACTCGTAGATGTACCAGTAGATCACGCGCGAGGCATTCCCCGGCCCCCCTCGGTCGTGACCGCCACGGTGTCGAATATCTGGAACGAGCCAATCACGTTCGTGACCAACACGAAGGCCAGTACCGGTCGCAGCAGCGGCAGCGTGACGCTGCGAAAGATCCGCCACTCGGAGGCTCCGTCAATAGCGGCGACCTCATAGAGCGCCTTGGGAATGGTCTTCAGCCCCGCGAAAATGAGGATCGCGACATATCCTGCATGTCGCCAGACATTGATCAGGGCGATGACGGGAATGGCCTGGTCCATGGAACCCAGGAAAGGTTGTCGGGGGAAGCCCAGACCAGACAGGAACTCGTTGGCAATGCCCAGCACCGGGTCGAGCATCCACAGCCAGAGCAGCGCGACGACGACGTTGGGCAGAAGCCAGGGCAAGATGGCGACACCACGAAACCAGTTCGATCGCACGAACCGGTCCATGAGCACGGCCATGAGTAAGGCCAGTACGGTCTGGGCCGGGATGTTCCATAGTACGTATCGAACGGTCACCTTGAGCGCGTGCCAGAACTCGCCGTCTTGCAGCAGTTTTTCGTAGTTCCTGAACCCGACCGAGTTCGGGTCGCTGATGAGATTCCAATCCGTGAAGCTAATCGTCACGCCGCGCACGGCCGGCACAGCGAAGAAGATCACAAAACCAACCAGGCTCGGCAGGACGAACGCAAGCGCCAGCAAGGTCTCCCCGTTCCGTGCACGGTTCAGCAGCCGGCCGACAGTGAGCGTGTACTGACGCGCACGGGTATCTGTCTCCACGCCCTTACCTCCCATGTCCTGCTGCGCCGCACGATTCTCGGATAATCAGCTCCGTCGGCAGCAGAAGCTGCCTCAGTTCTGGAATCTGCCCGTTGATAAGGTCGATGAGCATCTCGCCGGCGCGCTTCCCTGCTCGATGTCAGGCGCACGAACCGTGGTCAGCGGCGGGTTGGTATAGCGTGCCAGCCGCCAGTCGTTGTAGCTGACGACGGCAATGTCATCCGGGATGCGCAGGCCCTGTTCGTGGATGGCAGCCATCGCGCCGAACGCCATGATGTCGTTCATGGCGAAAAGGGCTGTCGGCGGCGGTTCCTGCTTGAGCAAGGACTGCATCGCCTCGTAGCCGGTCTCCGGATCGAATACCCCGTAGCGGACCAACCCCTCGTCGTAGGGGATACCTGACGCCTCCAGTACGGCGCGGTACTTCTCGAGGCGCTCCCGTGACGTCGTCGCTACCGCTGGGGGCGCGAAACTGATGCAGGCAATGCGTCGGTGGCCCAGGCGGATCAGGTGGGTGACCGCCTCCTGCACGCCGCCCAGGTGGTCTTCGCTGACGGAACAGACGGAGGAATCGACATAGCGGGTGGAGACAACAGGGAAGCCGTCAGCCACCAGGCGCACGACATTCTCGATATCGCCGGCATCGTAGTAGTGCAGAAGAATGATCATGCCGGCGATTTCTTTGCCCATCGCCAGCTCGATGTATTCGTCCCGGCGATTCTTCTCGCCGACGATCTCAACCAGGATGCGAAAGCCGCGCTCTTGCGTCACCTGGACGAGGCCGGTGATGATATTCGGGACGAATTCATCGATGAACACCTGCTGATGCGGTTTGACCAGCACCAATCCGATGTTGCTGCTCCAGCCCCGGGCGAGCGAGCGCGCAGCAGCATCGGGTACATAGCCCAGGTCGCGCGCCGCCTTCAGAACACGCCGGCGCGTCGCCTCGCTGATCGCGACCCCGGGACCTCGTTCAGCACAAAGGACACGGTCGTCTGCGAGACGCCAGCGTGGGCGGCAACGTGCCTGCTGGTGATTTTCCGCCTTGGCATAGAGTCGGGTCGTTTACTAATGCGGATTACTAATGCGTATAAGCATTATAGGACGGTGTGGATTTCGTGTCAAGCAGGAGCAACAGAAGATTTCGGAGGTGCGGCGCTGTTGACACCGGCGCACGCCTGTGCTAGACTGAGCGCAACTTCATAGCACGGCTGTTCGACGACACCTTCGGGCTGGGGCGCGGGAGGCGCAGGGTCTGGGGCGGTACGGACAGCGGAACCTCTGGCTGAGGTGAGGGATTCATAAGGCCGGGGGCGCAGGACCCGTATGGGTCGCGCTCTCGGCCTTTTCTTTTGGCGAGGATGGGATGCCGTACCAGAGCATCGACGAGCTGCCGCCCGAAGTGCGCGACCGGCTCAGCGCCGACGAACAGCACCAGTGGCTGGCGGTGTTCAACGAGGTGCTGGCGGAGACCGGCGACGAGGCAAAGGCCTTCGCCGCCGCGTGGGGCGCGGTGCAGAAGGCGCGACTGACGCGCGTGAGCATCAAGGCGGCGCCAGACGACGGCGCGGCGGTGGTCGAGGGCTGGGGCTGCTCTTCACCGACGAGGCTGCGCCCGACATCACCGACGAGTTCTTCAGCCACGCCACCGAGCTGCTGCTGGCGTACTACGACTCCGGCCCGCTCTGGTACGAGCACCGCACCGACCCGGCGTACGGCGAGGACCCCATCGGCAAGCGCGTCGCGCTCACCGCGTACCCGCGCGGGCTGTGGGTCGAGCACCGCCTCGACCCGGACCACCCGCTCTACGCGCGCACGGTGCGCGAGGTGGAGGCCGGCGCGCTGGCCTACTCCAGCGACACCGCCGCGCAACTGATGGAGCGCATCGCCCACCCCCGACGCGGTGGAGATCACGCGCTGGCCCATCATCGGCTGGTCGCTGGTGCACGAGCCGGCGGAGCCGGCGCTCGGGCCGGTGTCGCTCAAGACGTTCGCAAACGCGCTCAAGGCGGCGACCGGGCGGCGCGCAGAAGCACAGGATCGAGGCGACGACACCGCTAACGCTAATGACGCCGGACGCATCGCAGCCCAGGCGCGGGAGGCGCAAAGCGGCGACGCGGCGGCTGCGCCCGTGGGGGACGCCCCCACACCGACGGACACGCCCGCAGGCGCGGGCGACACCCATAGGGGAGGTAAGCAAGACATGAACGAGGAACTGTTGCAGGGGCTGGCGGACGCTTTCGGCGTCGCGCCAGAGATCGAGACGGTCGGCGCGGCGGTCAAGTCGCTCATCGCGCAGATCGACCCCGACGCGGCGGGGGACGCCGCGCTCGAGGCGGCTGCGGCGGAGGCCGGGGCCGACGCCGGCGCCGCGATGGGCGCGGGCGAGACCCCGCCGGAAGGGGCGCGGCCCACGGGCGCGCCCATGGCGGTGGACCTGCCGGCGCTGCGCACCGCGCTCGGCCTGGCCGAGGACTCGGACGAGGCGGCCATCGCCGAGGCGCTGGCGGCGGTGCTGGAGCTGCTCACCATGCCGGCGGAGCCGGAGGCGGCCATGATGTCGGCCGGCGGCGAGGCGAGTCCTGCCGCTTCTGCCGGCGCGCCCCCGGCCAAGACCATCGACTACGCGGCGCTGCGGCGTGCGCGCGAGGCCGCGGCCCGGCGCGCCGAGGAGGCAGTCTCCGATGGCCTGCCCTACCTGGTCCCGGCGCAGGGCGGCGCCCCAGGCGCGGGCAAACGACGCGGCGCGCCGGCGCTCCTCCGGGGCGCGCGCCCGCCCGGCATCGCCGACCTGGTGGTGGCGCACCGCAACGGCGACGCGCGCACGCTCAAGGCGCTCAAGGCGGTCGGGTACAACGACGGCCCGTCAGGCGGCTACATGCTCAACCGCCTCACCTCCGAGGAACTCATCGAGCCGCTCTACGCCAAAGAGGTGGTCATGGCCGCCGGCGTGCGCGTGGAGCGCTTTGAGGGCGCCGAGAGCATGACGGTGCGTAAGATGCGCGCCGGCGCCGCCGCCTACTGGGCGGGGGCGGGGCAGAGCGTGAACGACGCCGAGGCGCAGTGGGGCATCGTCAACCTGCAGCCCAAGGAGCTGGTGGCGCGCGTGCTGGTGTACAACCGCACGCTGCGCAACGCCAACGCGCGCCTGGAGCAGAGCCTGCGCGACGACATCGTCAAGGCGATGCGCCTGGCGATGGACCGCGCGTTCCTGCTCGGCGTGGGCGCGGTGCCGGGGGCCGGCCACAGCGGCGCGGAGCCGCTGGGGCTGCTGCACACGCCCAACGTGACCGTCACCGCGCTGGGCAGCGGCAACGGCGCGCGGCCCAAGCTCGGCGACCTGATCGACGCCTACGGGCGCATCGAGGACGCCAACGTCGAGCTGACCGAGGACACGGCGTGGATCTTCCACTCGCGCACCAAGCGCACCTTCACCGGCCTGGCCGACGCCAACGGGCAGCCGCTGCTGCGCGTGGGCGGCTGGGAGAGCGGCGAGGAGGACATGCTGCTGGGCTACAAGTGGTTCACCACCACGCAGGTGCCCATCAACGTCACCGTCGGCACCAACGATGACTGCTCGTACATCTTCCTGGGCGTGTGGTCGGAGGCGGTGGTGGCGATCAGCCTCGACGTGGAGCTGGTGATCGACACCAGCCGCTACATCAACGAGCGCCAGACGCTCATCCAGGCCGTGACCTACGTGGACTTCGGCGTCTTCTACCCTGAAGCGTTCGAGGTCATCACCGGCGTGCGGGCGTAAGCCGGCAGCGCCAGGGCTGAGACAAGCGAAGACGACCTGTGGGGCGTCCACCGCCGTCCCCGCTCGCTCTGGCGAGCGCGATGCCCTGACCGGGCGCCCCGCAGGTTCCAGACAAGCGAGGGAAACGACCATGATGATCTACGACCTGCCCAACCAGACCGAGAGCGCGCTGCTCGCCGTCCCGGACGAGCGCACCGACTCGGTGGTCGACCTTGACGGGATCGACGTGAGCGCGTACGAGGGCAACATGGCCCTCGACGCCATGTTCGAAGCCATCGGCACGGGCACGATCAAGACCGTGACGATCACGCTGCAGCACAACGCCGTCGCCGACGGCGCCGACGCCGGCTGGGCGAACGTGCCGGCGGACGCGCTCGTGGACCCGGACACCGGCGACCCGCGACCTTCGCCGTGGTGGGCGAGGCGGCGTACCACCAGCGCCTGGCGCTGGTGAAGGAGTTGGTGAAGCGCTACGTGCGCGCCGTGCTCACGTGCGGCAGCGCCGACGTGGTGCACCTGGGCGCGGTGCTCCTGACCGCGCAGAAGAAGTACACGTAGGGAGGGCGCGATGGGCGAGGCATTCCAGGACGCCAGCCGGATCTACACCGAGCGCGACGGCTTCGCGCCGGCGCGCCTGGGCGGCGCGGTCAACGTCAAGTGGGGCGCGTTCGCCCACACCGACCTGAGCGCGAAGAAGCTCTTTACGCTGCCGGCCGGCGCGCAGATCGTGGGCTGGATCGTCGCGCCGACCGCGGACTTCGACGGCACGACGCCCGTGCTCGACCTGGGCGACGGCGTGACCGGCGACCGGTTCGCCGCCGACCTGGCGCTGGCCAACGACACGGACGTCATCACCGCCGGCTTCGACGGCGCGGCGCTGTTCACGGCGCTGGCCGAGGACACCGACGTGTACGCGACGTACGCCGACGGCGGCGGCGGCAGCGCCGGCGCAGCGGTCGTGGGCGCGCTGTACGCGCTCGTGGACGAAAGCTAGCGCAGCATCCGCAGAGGGCGAGGGCGCGCGCCCTTGAGAGCGCCCCGCCCTCTGCAATACACCGAAAGGTCTACGGGGTGGAAACCATCCGTTACGCGACGCTGGCGCTGGCGCGTGAAGAGGTTGGCGCCGGGCCAGCCGACGACAGCGGCGACGCGCACCTGCTGGAGGCGCTGCGCTGGGTGAGCGGGCGCATCGACCGGCGCTTCGGCTTCAGCTTCGCGCCGGCATACGCGACGCGCCACTACGACGCGCAGGGCGACTCTATCGACGAGTTCGAGAACACGCTCGACCTGGACGCGCCGCTGCTCGAAGTCGCGTCGGTGACCGACAACGGCGGCGCGACGTGGACGCTCGACACGCACTTCCGCGCCGCCCCGCACGGGCAGTGGCACACCTGGGCGCTGCGCGCGCTGCCGGGGTCGGGCCTGGCGTGGGAAGCGGCCTGGGCCGACGACTGGCGCGAGGCCATCGCGGTCGCGGGCGTGTGGGGGTACCGGCGCGGCTACCCCGAAGCCAGCTGGGTCGATAGTCGCGACACGCTGGCCGGCGGCGGGGCGGTGGGATCGACCACCTTGACGCTCGCCGGGGGGCCGGCGGGCGCGGACGCGCATGGGCGCGCGCCGCGCTTCTCCCCCGGCCAGCTTCTCCGCCTCGGCGACGAGTTCTGCGCGGTGCTCGCCACCGACGCTGAAGAGCAGACGCTCTCGGTGCGGCGCGCAGCGCAGGGATCGACCGCGGCGGACCATCCCGACGGGACGGCGCTGGCGGTGTGGTACCCGGAGCCGGACATCGAGCGCGCTGTCGCGCGCTGGGCCGCGTACCTGTACAAACGGCGCGGCATGTTCGAGCAGACGCAGTTCGACGGCGTGGCGGCGGTGCAGTTCCCGCCCGACGCGCCGCAGGAGATCGAGCGGGCGCTGGCGGCGTTCGCCAGCGAGGCGCGGGCGCTGAGCCTGCGCGCGGTGTGAGGCGGCGATGTACGACCTGGCGGCGACGCTGGAGCGGGTCGCGCTCATGGCCGCGGCGGCGGTGCCCGACACGAAGCAGGCCTTCGCGCAGTTCTTCCGCACCTACCCCAACTTCCCGTACTGGACGCTGCGCCTGGGGCCGATGCAGGTGGAGCCGGAGGGGGAACCCTACGAGGTGCACACGCACGAGGTCGTGCTGCGGCTGGTGATCGGCCACCTGACCGAGGGCTACGACGGCGCGCTGGAGGGCCGGCTGCCCGGCTACGTCACGGAGGCGCTCGCCTACTTCCAGGCGCGCCCGACGCTGCAGCGCACGCGCGCCGACGCGCCGCTGCTGTATCTGCACCCGAACGGCGCGGCGGTCGTGCGCGCCAGCGGGTACCGCGCCTTCGTGCGCCTGGGCGAGAGCGTCCAGATCGGCGCGGAGATCACGCTGTCGGTCCCGTTCCACGCGACCATCGAACGGGCCGTCTAGGTACAAGGAGAGAGATCGATGGCAATCAACATCAGGCAGCTCATCGCGTTCGGCATCGACCGCATCCACTACGGCCTGCTGGACGGGAACAACAACTTCGCCGGCATTGCCGGCAGCCTGGCCGCGGGCGACGACAGCGGCGCGGGCCGGCTGCTGGGCGCGGCGGCGGCGCCGTACGAGGCGCCGGAGATGGAGCGCATCACGATCCCCGGCGACAACACGATCCAGGGCGTGTTCCTGGTCGAGCCGGAGGAACCGTCGGCGTTCGTGCTCGAGACCGGGCCGCACGACTTCGACTTCGCATCGCGCGCGCAGGGCACGGCGGTGGAAGAGGTGGGCGAATGGGACTTCAACCAGCTCCGGCCCAGCCCGCGCACCTTCGCCGGCGTCATGCTGCACCTGATCGCGGAGGCGCAGAGCAAGGCGAGCGGCTCCGACGGCAGCCCCGGCTTCTACAACGTCGTGCTCAACTCGTGCCGCATCGCGGCGCTGGGGCCATCGGGCGCGCAGAGCGGGCAAGGGCGCGCCTTCCGGTGGAGCGTGACCGCCAATCCGGTCAGCAAACGCCCGTACGGCGCGCTGCTGTCGGCGATCAGCGGCGCCGCCGAGCACGAGGACGGGTTCGAGTTCTACAGCGAAAACCGCATCGCCTGGCACGCCTTCTACGACGAGGGCAGCGAGGGCGCGGAGACGTTCACGCTGCAATACACGCCGGCCGGCGACGGACCTCGGACAAGGTCAAGGCGTGGAAGGACGGCGTGGTCACCGCGCTCACCGACGTGGACACGGCCACGGGCGTCGTGACGGTGACCGCCGGCGCGGCGAGCGCGCTGTGGGTCGTGATGTACGAGTACGTGCTCTAGCGCGGCTGGAGCGGAACGGTGGAGGGCATGGCGAAGACCAGGAGCCAGAGCGAGGGAAAGCGCACGGTGCGATACGGCGCGATCACCGCGACCGTGAAGCGCGCGACGGTGAACGACGACTTCCTGCGCGACCACCTGTACTTCACGCTCCAGGAGCAGGCGCCGGACGCGCCCGCCAGAGCGGACGCGCCCGCCAGAGCGGGCGGGACGCCCCGAACGACCTGTTGGAGCGCAAGCACATGGGCTTCGCGGTGTTCTGCTCGCGGCTGGTTGGCATCGATGGCGCGGGCTGGGCGCCGCCCGCGGAGACCGACCCGCCGGAGGCGATCCGGGCCACGTTCGAAGGCTGGCTGGCGCTCGACGCCGCGCTGGTCGAGGCGATCGCGCAGGCCATCCGCGACCTCAACCGCGCGCCCAACGCCGACCCGGCCTCGGTCGCGCCGGAGCGCCTGACGGCAGTGCAGCGCGCGGACCCAAACTGAGCGCGCGCCGCGTGGGCTGGCGGCGCGCCTTCCGGACGAAGAAGGTCATCCCCTTCACGGCGGAGGAGCCGCCGCCGCTGCGCGAGCCGGCGGACTGGGGCTTCCACTACCCGCCGGAGGAGGCCTGGATGTACTACTGGGCGTGGAAGGTGCACGGGCACCTGCCGCACGCCGGCGGGTGGGGCGACCAGGACGCGCAGCGCATCGAGGACCTGCTGCTGTGCGACTGGCTGGTCAACGTCGCCCGGCAACCCATTCCGGAGCATCTGCCGAAACCGACGGGGCTGACGGGGCTGTAAGGCATGGCGGAGACGATACGCACGCTGCTCGAGATCGGCTTCAACCGGCGCGCCGCCAGCGACGCGGAGAAGGGCATCGCGTCCGTCGACGACCGGATCCAGGCGCTGCGCGCGGACCTGCACGCCATGGCGCGCGCGGCCAAGGAGAGCGACCTCGAGCTGCGCGGGGCGTTCGCCGGCGGCCTGACCGGGCGCCTGGGCGCGACCGACCAGAACGCGCGCCGCGCGGCGCAGGGCGTCCAGGAACTGCGCGCGTCCCTGCTGGAGGCCGACGACGCGGCGGAGCAGCTGGGCGACGCGCTCGACGCGGCGGGCCGGGCGTCGCAGCGCGTCGGCGCGGCCACCTCCGCCGTGCGGCCCACGTCCTTCACCGCCCTGGGCGGGCTGGCGGGCGGGCTGGGGGTGCAGCCGGCGCAGGAAGCGCTGTTCCTGTCCGCCGACATCCTCGACGCGCGCGAGGCGCTCGCGGACCTGTCCCCGGAGATCGCGCGGCTCGGCGAGCGGGCCAACACTGCCGTGCCTGCGCTGGCAAAGATGGGCGAGGGCGTCGGCAGCCTGCTGGGCATCGCGCCGGGGCTGGCCTCCGTCGGGCTGCTCGCCGGGGGCGCGGTGCTGGCCGTGGCCGGCCTGGCGCTCGTGATGGGCGACTGGCAGCGGCGCATCGAGGAGGCGCGCGCCAAAACGCAGGCGTGGGCGAACGCGATCCGCGAGGTGGCCGAGAACCTCCCCACGCTCACCGGCGAGGGCCTTCGGGAAATCGAGGCGGCCGCCGAGCGCAACGCCGAGATCCAGCGCTTCATCATCGAGCAGAACACCGCCGAGTTCAAGCGCATCACGCAGGAAGGCCCTCGACCGGCGGGAGGCGCTCGAAGGCCGGGACTTCGGCTTCGACTTCAGCGACTGGGAGGATCTGGAGCGCATCCTGCAGACCGTCCAGTTCTATACCGGCCTCGCCACGGAAGACGCCACCCGGCTCGGCACGCTGCTCGACGAAATCCGCGACGCGCAGGCGGCGCTCGACGAATCGGAGCAGGCGCTGGCGCTGTACCACAGCGAGATCGGCAACAGCGCCATCATCGCCAACGAGGCGGCGGAGGCGGAGCGCCAGCTCATGGAAGAGCGCCGGCAGGCGGCGCTCGACGCGGTCGACGCCGCGCGCGCCGAGGCGCAGGAGCGCGCGCGCCTCTACGGCCTGATGCGCACCGGCTCCGGTCGCGTCGGTCCAGGGCCAGATCGACGCGGCCAACGACCTGATCCGCGCCTACCGCGAGCAGATCCCGGCGCTGCAGGAACTGGCGTACCAGGAGGGCCTCAGCGACGAGGCGCGCGCCGAGGTCGTCGCGCGCATCCGGCTGCTGAACGAGGAACTCGACGACGAGATCGCGCGCCGCGACGAGCTGGTGAACGTGGTCCTGCCCGTGGTCGCGGCGCTGGAGGCGGAGACGAAAGCGCGCCGAAGCCAACCGGCAGGCGCTCGAAGCGAGCCTGCAGGCCAAGCGCGCGGAGTACGACGCCGAGCGCGCGCGCGGGCGAGCGCGGTCGAGGCGTTCATCCAGTACAACCGCACGCTGGAACAGATCAGCCAGCGCGCCGCCGACGCCGAGGCGCGCCTGGCGGCCAACGTCGCCGAGGCGGGCGCCAGGCGCGCGCCGGCCTGACCAAAGCGCTGACCGAGTCCCACAGCCGCGAGCGGACGGCGATCCTGAAGCAGACCGAGGACTATCTGCGCAAGGAGGCGCAGCTACTGCGCCGCGCGCAGCGCGAGGCGCTCGACCGCGCCGAGGACCACGAGGCGGCGCTGCAGAGCGCGGCGGAGCGCAACGACGTGCTGGCGTTCGTGGACGAGCAGCGGCGCTTCACGCGCGAGGAGCGGCAGCGGGCGCGCGCCGACCAGGAGGCGGCGCGCGAGCGCAAGGCGGAGCTGGACGCCAACCTGAAGCGCATCCGCGAGGAGGAGGCGGCCAAGCGCGAGGAGTTGGAGGCGCAGTTCCGGCTGGAGCAGGCCGAGCGCCGCCGGCAGGCGCAGCAGCAGTTGCAGGACCTGCGCGACCAGGCGGCGGCGGAGCGCCAGCAGGCGTTCGTCGCCTTCGCGCAGCGCCTGGCCGACCTCAACGCGAACCTGCTGGGCGAGAGGCGCTGCGCGACCTGTACTACCGCCAGATGGAGACCGACCTGGGCACGTTCCTGACGAACTACAGCGGCCAGTTCAAGGCGTTCCTGAGCGGCCTGTACCCAACGGCGGGGACGAAGACGCTGCAGGCGCCCACCACGACGCTGGGCGACCGCCAGAACCTGGCCGCGCTCGCCAGCGCGCAGGCGCTGCGCAGCCAGATGACGGCTTACGATCCCCGCACCCTGGCCCCGCAGCGGCGACCTTCAACCTGCCGGTGACGATCCAGAACCTGCAGGTGGGCGAGATCACCACGCCGGCGCAGGCGAAGCAGATCGCCACGGCGCAGGCGACGGCCATCGGCAACGAGATCGTGCGCCGGCTCGCGACCGGGAGCTATGTAAGGGTGCCGTACTGATGGGCTACAAGGTGCGCATCGGAACCTGGGACACGGGCGACATGACGGACGCCTACCTGATCCGCGCGCTGCCGCTGGCCCCCGACCAGCCGGCGGACAAGCCGTGGACCGACCCGGTCCCCGACGGCTCGTTCTACCGCCCCTTCGCGCGCCTGCTGACGAGCGGCGACGCGCAGCGCCACCCCGACGGGTACGGGTCCGGGCAGTGGACGTTCGGCTACTGGACGTGGGGCATGTTCGGCTACTGGCTCAACGACCTCTTCGGCGGCGCGTACAGCGTCGCCGCCACCATCGAGACGCGGCGCATGGACACGGGCGCCTTCGACGTGTTCCACGTCACGCTGCAGCTGCCCGACCCCCGGCGAGCTGACACGCGCGCCCGGCGGGTTCCTCGACGTCCCGATGGGCATCGCCCAGGGCACGGAGGCGCCGTGATATCTGGCGGTCTGGCAGGGTTACAGCGGATTTGCCGGCGCCTGTGGTCTCACCTGCGCGCACTCTGGGGCCGGCTGCGGCGCGGGGGCGATGCGGAAGACCGCAGTTACGAAGACAACGTGTACTGGAGGCGCGACTGATGTCCGGCGCGCTCAGCCCCGCCGAGCTGGCGATCCTGCGCCGCACGCCGCACACGGTGCGGCGGTACCTCTCCGTCGTGCCGCCCACCGTGGTGTACACCGCGCAGATCGACCAGGCCGCCTTCACCTACCCCCTGGCGCAGCTCAGCTTCGACAACGGCGCCGGGACGCTGGCCGACGTGCAGCCGGGCATGACGGTGTGGGTCGGGACCACACCCGGCGCGCAACGACGTGTTCGTGGGCCGCGTGCGCAAGCCGCCGGCGGCGGGCGTGCTCTACGTCAACGAGACCAGCCGGGGCGACACCGGCTACCCCACCGCGCAGCAGAAGGCCTTCGCCGACAACCAGCACGTCACGGTTCTGGCCACGTTCGACCTGTGGTACGCCTTCCCGCGCATCGTCGAGGCCGGCCCCGACAACTGGGTGTTCTACAAGGACTACGACGCGGCCTTCGTCCCCGGCGCGTCGGGCCAGGGCGCGCAGCCGCCGCCGGTGGCCAACATCGGCCCCTTCCGCCCCGGCTTCGCCGACCCCGACACAGGCGTGCGCGTGCTGGACTTCAACAGCAGCGCCAGCTTCGCGGTCGCGCCCGGCGCGAGCGTCGCGAGCCGGCTGTGGGACTTCGCCGACGGGACGCCGGACAGCAGCGTGGAGATCAACCCGGAGGGCGTCGCATTCCCCGACGACGCCGCCTTCCGCTGGGTGACGTGCCAGGTGACCGACACGAACGGCAAGACGCACGCCGCGCGCGCCGGCGTGTGGACGCACTCGGACGCCCACCCGCCGCTGCGCGTGGTCGGCGTGGAGGGCGACACGCGCGACCGCACCGGGCGGCGCATGAGCGTCGCGCTGCACCCGGCGGACGCCGCCGCGCTGCACCCCGGCGCGCTCGTGTGCTACTGGGAGGACGTGGCCTTCGGCGGACAGGCGCTGCCCGCCGCGTCGACCGTCTTCGTGGGCTGGGTGGTGCGCCACCGCGCGCGCATCACGCCCAGTGGCGCCGAGATCGTGCTCGACCTCGAGGGGCCGGGCCACCTGCTGCAGCGCACCGCCGCGGTGACGCAGCGCGTCGAGGCCGCCGCCAGCCCCGCCGACTGGACGCAGGTCACGCCGAACCTGTGCCACCACGACGGCGTGGCCTGGTACCTGCTGCACTGGCACTGCCCGGCGCTGCTGGAGCTGTTCGACTTCCACTGGTCGGGCGCCACGACCGCGTACCGCCGGCAGGCCTTCGCGCTGCCGATGAAGCGCCTGGGCGCGCAGCTCGACGACGTGTGCGCGCGCATCGCCGCCAACTTCGGCGCCGACTCCGCCGGCGCGCTGTGGCTGCGGCAGAACCCGCTGCTGATGCGCAACGTCGACCGCGCCGTCGTGGCCACGCGCATGGCGCTCGACGCCGGCGACTGGCTGGAGGTGGAGGGCGTCGAGGGCGAGCACCGGCGGCGCGTGCACTCGGTGTTCGCCACCGGCTTCTACTGGGACGGCGCGCACCACACCGCGCTGCAGAGCCTGGCGCCGGGCCGGGCGCAGGGGCAGGGCGCGGACGCGGGGCAGCTCGAGGGCATGACGGTGACCGGGCCGGTGGAGCTGAACCGCTGGGCGGGGCACGAGTACGCGCGGCTCAACAACCCCTACCCCAACATCACGCTCAAGCTCCGTCCCTACGACGTGTTCGAGCCGGCGCACATGGAGTGGGTCAGCCTGACCGTGCCGGCGGACCGCGACCCGCTCGGCGTGGGCTTCGCCGCGAAGCGCTGTCTGCCCCACGGGGTGAGCGTGGCGCACGACCGTCCCCGGCGGGCTGAAGGACGTCACGCTGCGCCTGGAGGGGGAGACGTTCGGCACGGCGGGGGGAGACGATCGTGCCGCCGGAGGAGGGGACGCCGGTCGAGACCCCGGTCGTCGTCACCTTCCCGCCGCCGCCGGCGGCGCGGCCGGGGCGCCCGGCCTGATGTGGCCGGCGAAGATCGTGGCGCTGATGGACAACGGCCACGTCGCGCGCGCGACCGGCCTGGCGCACGGCGTCACGCCGGTGTGGGAGGACGTGACGGGCGCGATGACGGGGACGTGCACGCTCGACGACCCTTCGATACTGGGCACGTTCGCGCACGACAAGTTCAGTCCCGAAAAGTACCACCTCTCCAACAGCGACGGCCTGTGGGAAGTGCCTGACATGTGGGCAGCCACGCCCGCGCCGGCGCTGGTCAACGGCGCCGACGCCTGGAAGAACCTGGTCAGGCTCGACGGCTACATCGGGCGCGAAGGGTACCTGTGCGGCTGCAAGATCAACGGCCAGTTCGTCTACTCGTTCGACAACGGCGCGACCTACGGCACGTTCAGCTTCTTCGACGCCGCCGTGGACTATTTCAACGTCGCCCACCCCGAGTACACGGTCGTCAGCGTGCGCGTGCGCGACTTCACCATCATCCAGGCGGGGATGAGCGACCCGAACCAGATCGGTCTCTATGCGACCGTGCACGTGGGTCTGGATCTGGCGCAGCCCAACCAGCACCAGCTGTGGCGCTCGACCGACGGCGGGGCGTCCTGGAATTTCGTAAAAGTGATCAAGATCACCGCTGCCAACCACTGGCATACGGTCGGGGCGCCCGTCTTCCTGGCCGACGGCAGCCCCAACACCGATGGCAAGGTGCTGTGGGTTTCCTGTGTGGCGCTGGGCACGAACCACTACAGCATCAACGGCTACACGACGTTCACGGAACGCCCGTTCAACGTGCCGGACCCCTACCACAACGTCAGGTCGTTCGGCAACGCGCACAAGCACACCGGCTACACGCAGGACCCGCGCCAGATGGCCGTCCTCGGCTACAACGATTTCGACAGCCGCAACCGCGTCGTGATGGTCACCGAGGACGACGGGCTGAGCTGGCGCGCCGTCCGCAGCCTCAGCATCCCGAACCGCATCTACTTCATCAACGGCTACCCGTACCACCGCAACTGGTTGATTTGGGGTGGAGAGAACAGGCTGTTGGAAGTAAGTGATGATTATGGCGCGACCCGGGTGGACTTCTGGGCCGACCTGCACACCGTGACCGGCAGCGACCACTGCCTCCTGGCGGCGGCGGACATCTCCGACCTGGGCTGGCTGTTCGGGCAGGGGGCGTAGCGTGGGCCTGGACGAGTGGCACTTCCAGCAGTACGCGCGCCAGCAGGCGGCGCGCGCGGCGGCGGTCGGCGAGACCGAGGGCGCGCTCTTCTTCGTCGGCGACGCCGCGGGAACCGTCCACGTGCCGGCGGGCCGCCAGGCGCAGCCGGGCGAGGTGTACGTGAAGCGCATGGTGGGCGGCAACCTGGAGGTGACGAGCGTGCTCAACCCGTTCAACGTCGCGCTCGTCCCCGGCGCGCCGGTGATCGTGGGGCGCGCGCCCAACTCGAACCAGTACGTAATCCTGCGCGCCGCGGTGCAGGCCGGCGCGGCGACCTTCGGCGGCGGCGCGTCGGCGGGGGTGGGGCCGCACGCCGCGCAGCACGCCTGGGGCGGCGGCGACACGCCGCCGGTGGACCTGCGCCAGCTCACCGCGTGGGCGCTGGCGCCGCAGGAACCGCCCGACATGACGGTGCGCGTGCTGGGCGGGCTGTATCAGGATGGGGACCGCCTGCGCTGGCAGGCGGAGACGGCCACGGCGGACCTGAGCGGCTACTGCCCGGCCACGCCAGGGAATGCCCTCTGGCTCGCGGTGCTCTTCGACCCGGCGACGGCGGCGCTGGCGTACCTGGCCGGCGCGGCGTTCGAAGCCGGGAGCGCGGTGGAGGCCGGCCTGGCGGCCATCGACGTGGCGGCGCTGCCGGCGGGCGCGCGCGTGCTCGGCCTGGTGCACCTCGCCCACGGGCAGGCGGCGGTCGACTGGCCGCACCTGCGCCCGCGCCCGTGGCCGGGCCTGGTGGCCGGCGTGGCCGACGCCGGCGCGGTGGCGTACACGCCGGCGGAGGACACCGACTGGGACGGGGACGCCGACCCCGGCAACGTCGACGCCGCCCTGGACCAGCTCGCCGCGCGGGTCGACGACATCGAGACCGCCGGCGCGCCCACCGACGCCAGCGCGGTGACGTATGCGCCGGCGGACGACGCCGACTGGGATGGGGACGCGGACCCCGGCAACGTGGACGATGCCCTGGATCAACTGGCCGCGCGGGTCGACGACATCGAGACCGCCGGCGCGCCCACCGACGCCAGCGCGGTGACCTACACGCCGGCGCAGGACACGGATTGGGACGGCGACGCGGATCCCGGCAACGCCGACGCCGCGCTCGACCAGCTCGCGGCGCGCGTGGACGACCTGGAGGCGACGGCGCACACGGTCTACTGGTCCTTCGAGGGCGAACTGGCCGAGGGCGCCAGCCCGCTGCGCCTGTACAACCGGTCCGGCGTGGCGCGCACGATCGCGGAGGTGTTCCTGGCCGTCCACACCGCGCCGGCGGGCGCGGCGGTGATCGTGGACGTGCACAAGGACGGGACCACGATCTTCA
The DNA here is from genome assembly GCA_027494055.1 of Anaerolineae bacterium. Lineage (GTDB taxonomy): Bacteria > Chloroflexota > Anaerolineae > Aggregatilineales > JAFGMM01 > JAOSJO01. Next base: position 27,067 of record JAOSJO010000003.1, read on the forward strand.
CCAACCAGTCCAACCGCCCGCAGATCGCCGCCGGCAACGACACGGGCGCGAGCGCGGCCATCGACGACCCGGCGTGGCCGGCAGGGGCGTACCTGACGGCGGAGATCGACCAGGTGGGCGCGTCGACGCCGGGCAGCGACCTGGTCGTGCACGTGACGTACATCTAGGAGCGCAAACATGGCAAGGCAGATCACCTGCGGTTTCGAGATCCCGAACCACGCCGACCCGTTCACGACGCTGGTCAACAATCCGACCCTGCTCTGGTCCACGGCGGCGCGCTCGGGAACGTACGCGCTCAACGTGCGCGGCGTCAACGCGGCGAACTGGGTCCAGGCCGGCATCGTGGGCCTGCCCACGGAGATCTTCGCGCGCGTGGCCTTCCGGTCGGGCGGCGCGAGCATCCAGAACAACAAGGGCTTCATCCGGATCGGCACCGACGTGTCCGCCAACTGGATCCTGGTTTCGTACACGACCGCCGGCCAGCCCTTCCGGCTGAGCGTCGCCGGCACGGAGCGCATCGTCGGGACCACGGCCCTCATGGCGCCGACGACCTGGTTCCTGATCGAGGTGCACGCGGTGCTCAGCGACACCGGGCTGGTCGCGCTGCGCATCGACGGCGTGGACGAGGGGGTCCTGGGCCGGCGATACCCGACCGGGTGCGGACAGCGGGGTCACGTTCATCGGCCTGGGGCACAGCATCCCCAGCTCGGGCTGGGAGAACCTGTACGACGACGTCGCGGTCAACGACACGTCGGGCGCCGAGGACGACGGCTGGTGCGGCGAGGGCCGGATCGTGGCCTTCCGCCCGGACGCGGCCGGCGACAGCGCGCAGTGGACGCCCAACGCCGGCGCCAACTGGGAGGCGGTCGACGAGGTCACGCCCGACGGCGACACGACCTACGTGGCGTCGGACACGGTCGACGCGGTCGACCTGTACAACCTGGCCGCGCCATCGCTGCCCGGCAACGCCGTCATCCGGCGCGTGTGGGCCAGCGCCGTGGCGCGGAAGGCGAACGCCGAGGACCCGGACCAGATCCAGGTCGGGCTGAAGTCGGGCGCGACGGCGGCCTGGTCGGGCGACCACGCGCTGGGCACGACGTACGCGCTCTACAGCACGCCGGCGCACACCGTCGACCCCGACGACGGCCAGCCGTGGACGCCGGCGGACCTGGATGGGCTGCAGGCGGGGGTGAAGGCATCGTAGCATGGGCGAGCGGCGGGCCACAGCAGCCATTGCACAGGCGGAGCACGCCTTCACGCCGGCGCGGCAGGCGACGGCGGTCGTCGCGCAGGTCGAGCACGCCTTCGCGCCCGCGCGCCAGGCGACGGCGGTGGTGGTGCAGCTGGGTGCAGCCTGCTGCCGGCGCAGCGGCGCGCGACGGCAGTGATCGCGCAGGTCGAGTGGGTCGGCCGCGGCGGGGCGGCGCTTCGGGCCGGCGGTGCAGTGAGCCGGGTGGGGGAAGGGACGGCGCGAAACACAAGCGAAGCGGGAGTGCAGCAGCATGGCAGACGAACGTCACGACACACACGACATCGAGATCGCCGGCAACACCGGACCGGGGAGCGCCACCGGCGGCGGGCAGGTGCGCGCGGAGAACGTCGCCGGCAGGGACGTGAACCTGTCGCTGGACGACATGGGCGCGCTGTACCGCTTCGTCGCCGGCGAATTGCTGAGTATCCGCGAGTCGCTGGCGCGCACCGAGACGGTGTTGCGCGACCACTCCGACCAGCTCAAGGCGTGGATGGGCAACGGCGAGCCGGGCCTGGGCGAGACCATGCGCAGCATGGATGGGAGACTGAGACAGGTCGAGACGGCAGTGCGCCGGCTCGGGTGGCGTGTGTGGCTGGCGCTCGGCAGGGGTGGCCGTGGCGGTTCTGCTGCTGATCGCGCATGTCGTCTATTCGGCGGGGGTGATCTGATGAAGCGGAATTCCATTCCGTCCAGGCAGCGACTGGTATTTCTGATTCTGGTGGTGCTCGCCTTCGTGATCGTGTTCGCGCTGGATCGCGCTGCCGCCGCGCAAGAGAGCGCGTGCGGCCTGACCTTGTGGGTGGGCGGGACCCCGGTCTGGTCGAGGTCCCGTGCGCGGCGCTTACGCCGCCGGCCTCATCGCCCACAGGCACGGCAACGCCAACCGCTACGGCGAGCGCGACCTTCACGACCACGCCCACACCCAGTCCCTCGCCCACGGCGACGCCCACGCACATACCGCCCTCGGCCACGCCGGAATGGTACACGCCGGCGCCCGGCGCCCTCTACCCGGTGGCGCAACCCTGCCGGCTGGTCTCGCGCGGCGGCAACGTCAACCTGCGCGCCGCGCCCTGGGGCACGATCCTGCAGACGCTGCCCGCCGGCGAGGTCGTCGACGCGGTGGCGATGACGTGGGCAGCGTCCGATGGGACCCTGTGGCTGCGCGCGGTCCGCAACGGCCAGTGGGTGTACTTCGCGCGCTGGGTCATGGCGGTGCGCGTCGTGACCGTCGACGACGTGGCGATCCGGGAGTGCGCCGACCCCTTCGTGCTGGCGGTGACGCCATGAGCGGCGAACTCCCGATCTCCCTGCCCGTCTTCTGGCTCAGCCAGCTCGACGCACAGAGCACCGGCGCGTTCGACTGCGGGCAGGCGTGCCTGGCGATGCTCTTCCGGTACTTCGGCGCGGACGGGCCGGTCACCGTCGACGCGATCAGCCGCGAGGTGGCCGGGCGCACGACCGCGCTCCAGCTGCAGACCGTGGGCCGGCGTCATGGCCTCGACCTGGTCGTGGACGGGTCGCTCGCTGCGGAGCGTCTCCTGAGCCTGCTCGGCGCCCGCGCGCCGGTGATCCTGCTGGTCGATTACGCGGACCTGGAGCCGGCGTTCGCCGCCGAGGGGCATCCCAACCACCTGGCTTCCGGCCCCGACCAGGGCTGCACTGGCTCCTGGTGGTGGGCGCGGACGATGCGGCGACGTTTCGCGTCCACGATCCGCTGTGGACGCCGGCGCAGCGCGCGGGGCGAGGCGGGGCTTACCTCCCCATCCCGGCAGCCATCCTCATGGGCGCTCAGGAAGGCGCGAGCCTGTATCCCGTCATGGATCCGCCGCCCGGCGAGACGTTTCGCGCCGGCCTGCACTGGCGCGCCGACGGCGCCGGCCAGGAGGCCGACTTCCAGGCAGCGCAGCAGAGCCGGATCGAGGCCGTCTTCCTGCTCACCAGCGCACCGCCGGCGGACGTGCACCGGCTGCGCGCGCAACGCGGAGACATCTACCTGGCGGCGCGCATCTTCCTGGCGATGGGCGGGCGGGCGATCGCGCCGGCGCAGTTCCTGACCGACACCGCGCCCGACGTGCAGCGGCTGTACGACGCCGGCGTGCGCGACTTCCAGGTCCACAACGAGCCGAACCTGATTTCAGAAAGCTACGGCGCGTCCTGGAGCGACGGCGCGGCATTCGCCGCGTGGTTCCTGGACGTGCTGGGCCGATTGCGCACTGCATTCCCGGAGGCGCGCTTCGGCTTCCCCGGACTCTCTCCTGGCCCGGTCATCCCCGGCGTGCGCCCGGAGGCGATGTGGGACTTCCTCGAAGCCTGCGGCGACGCGGTTGCCGCCGCCGACTGGCTGGGCGTGCACCAGTACTTCGGCAGCGAGACGGAGATGGCGGCCGGCATCCGCGACCTGCTCGGCGTGTACCGCGCGCGCTGGCCCGACAAGCCGCTCCTGGTGACCGAGTTCAGCAACCCGCGCGACGGCGTGGACAAGGCCGAGAAGGGCCGGCAGTACGTCGCGTACTACCGCCATGTGGCTGCGCTTGGCGGGGTGCGCGCCGCCTTCGCCTTCGTCGTCTCGGCGTCGCACCCCGGCTTCCAGGGCGAGGCCTGGCGCGCGGAGGATGGGACGCTCTCGCCCATCGTGCGGACCGTGGGCGCGCGCGATCAGGCCGCGCCGCCGCCGCCAGCAACGCGCAGCAAGCTGGGCGTGCACGTGGTCAGCGGGCCGCGCGACGGCTTCGGCGACTTCCTCGCGGCAGGGCCGGCGCTGGTGAAGGCTGTTGACCTGCCGGACGTGATCGCCGAGACGCGACAAAAGTCACCGGCGACCCTCACCGTGTACCGCACGCGCAAGCCGGGTGACCTGCCCGCCGGCGACTTCACCGGCGATCCCGTGGCGGTGGCCGGCGCGTGGATGGCGCGGGAGCTCGATGCGTGGCGCTTCGTGACGGCGGACTACTTCGAACCCGTCAATGAGCCAGATCCACCGACGCCGGCGAAGTGGCAGTGGCTCGACCTGTTCGCACAGGAATGCCTCCGCATCGCGGATGTCTGGGGAAGAAATTGGCGCTCTTCGCCTTCGCCAGTGGCGTGCCGGAGCCGGAGGAGCTTGTGTATCTCTTGCCCTCGCTGCGGCTGGCGCAGGCCGGCGGGCACGCGCTGGCGCTGCACGAGTATGGCCTCACCGGCTCCGGGCTGCTGCGCGACAACGCCCCCCACCTGGCGACACGCTACCGGCAGTACCGGGCGGTCCTGGCGCAGCACGGCATCGACCTGCCGTTCCTGATCACCGAGTGCGCGCCGCACGCCGGCCAGGACTGGGACCGCGCCGGGAGGCGGCGTTCCTCGACGACGTGCGCTGGTACGACGGCGTGCTGCGCAAGGACGACTACGTGCGCGGCGTGGCGCTCTGGACGCTGGGACAGTGGGAGGGCTACGACGCCAACTTCCAGGCGGTCCCTGCCGCAACTGGCGGCGTGGATCGAAGACGTGGGTAAGGCAGAGGAGGCGTGATGGCGAAAAAGGAGACGCCCAAGCGGCGGTCGAAGAAGGAACGGACGAAGCGCGAGAAGCGCAAGCCAGTTCTGGTTGATCGTTCTGCCCTTCGGGGTGTTCGCGGTTATTCCGCAGAAAGGCGCTTGAGATGCGCAGGTTAACGGTGTTTCTGGGAATGATGGTCGTGCTGGCGCTGTTGCTCCTGAGGCGCGCCGACGGCGCTGGCGCAGGGGGAGCTGCCCCGGAGGTCGACCTGACCGATCTGGGCACGGTGCTCGCCTGGCTCGCCGGCGCGGGCGCGTCCTGGGCCGTCACGCAGCTCTTCGTGTTCGTCGCCGACGTGTGGCCCGACTGGGCGGCGCTCGATCCACGCCTTCAGAATCTGTTGAAGGCAGTGTTGATTGTCGCCGTCGCGCTCGGCGCGTCATGGTTGCTGCAGCAAAACGAATGGATCGCCCAGGTGCAGCCGGTGTGGGCCATCGTGGTGAGTGCGCTGCTGGCCGGCTGGCTGGGCGAGCGCCAGGCGACGAGCCGCGTCCGGCTGGTGCGCGCACAGGAGGCGCTGACCGCGCAGGCGCAGCGTAGGGCTACGTCGAGTAGGCGCAGCCAGGCCCAGAAGCGGAAGCCCTGTCCCGAAGCGGGATGGGGCTTCTCCTTTGACGCGCGCTCTTCTACCCCAGGCGCGCCACACGCCGCGCAAGCACGTTGACCACGCCGTCATGCTGCTGCACCACGCCCTCGACCACCAGCGCCGGCGCGCTGCGCAGCACGTGCGGGTACTGCGCATACACCTGGGGGTGCACGATCACGTCGACCAGCCCCGCCTCGTCATCCAGCGTGACGAAGTGCACGCCGTGCGCCGTCGGCGGGGCCTGGTGCGCCGCCACCAGCCCGGCGACCCGGACCTTCTGCCCCGCCCGGCACCCCCGCACCGCCGCGCTGCTCCAGCACCGCCCTGCCCGCACAGCCATTCGCGATACAGCGCCACCGGGGACGACGCGCCGTCGCGCTGCTCTTGGCGTGGACCGTCACCGTCGCCCGCCGCCTGCGCGTTACGGGCCGCGCCCGTTCTTTGAGCTATCGCGCCTACGAAACCGCGCGCTACAGCCTGTTCCAACTCGGCTTCCGCTGGCTCACTCAGCAACTCACGCATGATCGATCGCTTGTGCCCGATCCTGGATTTTGTCTATGGTCTCTTGCTTGAAAGTGACAGGCGGTCAGCTCTTTGACGCCCCACAGAATACGATGTATCATGTCGCTAATATCGGCTATAGTGTGTAGTCGTGAGCATCCCGGCATGGCAACTACCCGCGGGCACCGTGTCGCATCGTCAGTTGCACCATGATCGGCCCGCGCGCAGCTTGCGCACTGCCTGCTTTTCGCCCATGCGCTTCATGAACACCATCGGTTACGCAATCTACAGCAGCAGAATGGAGGAACACAGATGAGCAAAGACAGAGCCGGCGACAGGAAGAACAGTCGGGCAGTCGCCAGCGCGCGCGTGCTGGGCCCTGGGGACGGGGAGATCATGGGTGCCCCTGATGTCGTTCGTGACCGGTTCATGGTCAGCGGTGTGGAGGCCGGCGGCGGCTTTGCGCTCGTCGAGCATCTCATGCCCCCTCGCGCGCTGGCTGCGCCGCTCCATCTGCATACGCGAGAAGACGAGTACAGCTACGTGCTTGAGGGCAGGGTGGGCGCGCTGCTGGGCGATGAAGAGGTGTTCGGCGAGGTAGGCGACCTGATCTTCAAGCCTCGCCAGCAGTGGCACACCTTCTGGAACGCGGGCGACGTGCCGGCGCGAATCCTCGAGATCATCTCGCCAGGCGGCTTTGAGCAAGCCTTCCGCGAAATGCACGCATTTGGGGACACCCCTGACCCGGCAGTCATCGCGGAGATTGCGAATCGCTACGGCGTGGCGGTCGATTTCGAAGCTACTGAGCCAATCCTCCAGCGTCACGGGCTGGTTTTCTAGGCGTCGTGGGCCGGATGCGCGTTGAGACACCATCGTGCCCGGCTCATATGTCCGGCTTCGCGCAGTTTTGAAATGGCGCGGAGTCGGGCCAGGACGAGAGACAGCCTGCCCGCCTGACGGATCAGGAGAGGGCGGCATAATTCCCAGCCGTGCATCAACGGGTAGCCCAGCGGCTGCCCGGTCTCGCGATGGGGTCCTGCTTGCGTCTGCCCTCGTGGTCCTCTTTGGGGGCAGCAACGCCGTCGCGGTTCGGTTCAGCAATCTCGAACAGCCGCCCTTCTGGGGCGCGGCTGTCCGGTTTGGCGCGGCGGCGATGGCCTTGAGCGCGAGCGTGCCCGCGCCGGCGGTGGGCGCGCTGGTCGCGTACCAGTCGGCACGGTCGGCCCGCCGCCAATTCGGAGCCTGCGCGCCGGCTACGCCAGGCGCGCCACGCGCCGCGCCAGCACGTTGAGCACGCCGTCGTGCCGCTGCACCACGCCCTCGACCACCAGCGCCGGCGCGCTGCGCAGCACATGCGGGTACTGCGCATACACCTGGGGGTGCACGATCACGTCGACCAGCCCCGCCTCGTCCTCCAGCGTGACGAAGTGCACGCCGTGCGCCGTCGGCGGGGCCTGGTGCGCCGCCACCAGCCCGGCGACCCGGACCTTCTGCCCCGCCCGGCACCCCCGCACCGCCGCGCTGCTCAGCACGCCCTGCCCGCTTAGCCATTCCCGGTACAGCGCCACCGGGTGCGCGCCCGCCGACAGCCCCAGCGTCGCGCGCTCCCAGCCGAGCTGCTCCGCCTCCGAGAGCGCCGGCAGCGCCACATCGCCGTCGTCGAAGGCCAGGTCGAGCGCATTCTCCGCGCAGTGCAGCTTCCCCAGTTCCCACAGCAGTTGCCGGCGCGGCGCGCCCCACCCGTCCAGCGCCCCGGCCAGGACCAGCGCCTCCACCAGCCGCGGCGGCAGCCGCGCGCGCCGGCACAGGTCGTCCAGGCCGGCGAAGGGGGCGGTCCGCGCGCGCGGCCACGAGCCGCTGCGCGCCCGCCTCCCCCAGCCCGCGCACCTGCGCCAGCCCCAGCCGCACCGCGCCGCCCTCCACCGTGCAGCGCGCCGCGCTCCGGTTCACGTCCACCGGCAGCACGCCCACGCCGCGCCGCTTCGCGTCGCCCACGAGCACCGCCGGCGACCAGAAGCCCATCGGCTGGTGGTTGAGCAGCGCGGCGTAGAAGGGCGCCGGGTGGTAGCGCTTCAGCCACGCCGACTGGTACACGATCACCGCGAACGCCGCCGCGTGCGACTTCGGGAACGAATACCCGGCGAACGCCGCCAGCGACGCGAACACCGCCTCCGCCGTCCCCGCGTCCACGCCGCGCGCCGCCGCCCCGGCCACGAACACCTCCCGCAGCCCCGCGACCATCTCCGCCGCGTGCTTCGACCCCAGCGCGCGCCGCAGCAGCTCGCCCTGCCCCGGCGTGAAGCCGGCCAGGTCGCGCGCCACCTTGAGCACCTGCTCCTGGAACAGGATCACCCCCAGCGTCTCCTTCAGGGCCGGCTCCAGCGCGGGGTGCGGGTACGTCACCGGCGCCACGCCCAGCCGCCGCCGGAGGTACGGGTGCACCATGTCGCCCTGGATCGGGCCGGGGCGGATGAGCGAGATGGCGATGATGAGGTCCGCGAAGCAGCGCGGCTTCAGGCGCGGCAGCATCCCCGCCTGCGCGCGGCTCTCGACCTGGAAGACGCCGACCGTGTCGGCGCGCGCGATCAGGGCGTAGACCGCCGGGTCGTCGAACGCAAGCGCGTCCAGGTCGGGGCGCTGCCCCGTCGTCGCCGCGACGATCTCGACCGCCTCCGCCACCGCCGCCAGCATCCGCAGCCCCAGCAGGTCGATCTTCACCAGCCCGACGTCCTCCAGCGCATCCTTGTCCCACTGCACCACCACGCGCCCCGGCATCGCCGCCGGCTCCGTGGGCACGCGCGTCGCCACCGGCGCGCCGGTGACCACCATGCCGCCGTTGTGCAGCCCCAGGTGGCGTGGCACGCCGTCGAGCTGCGCGCACAGGTCGCGCAGCAGCGCCCCCTCCGCCGAGGCCTGCCGGTCGCCCAGCGCCGCCTGCAGCGACAGGGGAGGCGTCCAGCGCGCCGGCGTCGTGCGTGTCGAGCGCCTTCGCCGCCGCGTCGACCAGGCGGGCCGGCAGCCCCAGCGCCATGCCCACGTCGCGCACCGCGCTGCGCGCGCGGAAGGTCACGAAGGTGCACGCCATCGCCGCGTGCGTCGTGCCCGTAGCGCGCGTACACGTACTGGATGACCTCCTCGCGCCGGTCGGCCTGGAAGTCGATGTCGATGTCGGGCGTCAGGCGGCGCTCGTCGGACAGGAAGCGTTCGAAGACCAGGTCGTGCGCCAGCGGGTCGATGGGCGTGACGCCGAGCAGGTACGCCACCAGCGCGTTCGCCGCCGAGCCGCGCCCCTGGCAGCGGATGCCGCACTCGCGCGCGAAGCGCACGATGTCCCACACGATCAGGAAGTAGTTGGCCAGGCCGGCGCGCCCGATCACCGCCAGCTCGGCGTCCAGGCGCGCCTCCACCGCCGGCGCCGCGCCCGGATAGCGCGCCGGCAGCGCCTGACGGCACAGGGCGCGCAGGTAGCGGTCCGCGTCCATCCCCGCCGGCGTCGGGAACCGGGGCAGGTCCTGCAGGCCGTGCTCGAGCGTGAAGGCGCAGCGCTCCGCGACGCGCCGCGTGTTGGCGAGCGCCTCCGGGTAGGGGGCAAAGAGCGCCGCCATCGCGCGCGCGTCCTTCAGGTAGTACTCCGAGTTGGGCCGGCGCAGGTGAGCGGCGTCGGCCAGCGTCGCCCGGCCCCGGATGCAGGCGAGCACGTCCTGGAGGCGGCGGCCGTCGCGGCGGGCGTAGTGCACGTTGTTGGTCGCCACGACCCCCACCTCCAGCCCGCGCGCGAGCGCGACCAGGTCGGCGACCAGGCGCGCCTCGCCGGGCAGCAGGTGGCGCTGCAGCTCGATCCAGAAGTTGCCCGGGCCGAAGCGGCGCACGGCGCGCTGCGCAGCGGCCATCGCCCCCGTGCGGTCGCCACGCCGCAGCGCCGCCGGGACCGCGCCCTGGCGGCAGCCCGAGAGCGCAATCAGCCCCGCCGTCCGCCCCGCCAGCGCCGCCGCCGGCAGCGCCGCCTGCCCCTTGGGCGCGTTGGCCTGCGCCAGGCTGATGAGGGCGCACAGGTTCGCCCACCCGGCGGCGTCCGTCGCCAGCAGCGTCAGGTGGTGCGCCGGCCCGCCAGGGGCCGCGCCGTCCACCAGCGTCAGCTCGGCGCCGAAGATCGGCTGCACGCCCTGGGCGGCGGCGGCGCGCGCGAAGCGCGGCGCGCCGTAGGCCGCGTCGTGGTCGGTGAGCGCCAGCGCGCCCATCCCCAGTTCGGCGGCGCGCGCGACGAGCGCCTCCGGGGACGACGCGCCGTCGAGCAGGCTGAAGTACGAGTGGGCGTGCAGCTCGACGTAGTCAGTCATACAGGCGCTCCAGCCACCAGTCGCCATTGCTCAGGTCCTGGTACACCACCACCAGCAGCCCGGTGTGCGTGGCGAGCTTGTAGTACGCGCGCCACACGCGCGCGCGCCACCAGCTGTCGTCCACGCGCCACTGCCGCGCGATGCGGCGCACCGGGTGCGCGCGCCCGCGCCAGGTGAAGGCGCGCGGCGCGCCGGCCGCGTCCGCCTCCACCGTGATGCGCTCGCCCCGCCCGTACAGGTACGTCATCGCCCGTCCACCGGCTCCAGGCCGGCGCGCCGCTGGGCGAGCCAGTCGTCGGGCCGGGTCAGGCGCGGCCAGTAGAAGCCCTCCGCCCCGTAGCGCGCCACCAGGTCCTGGAGCGTGGCGCGCAGCCGCGCCGCCGGGACGGGGTCGCGCGGGAACAGGCTGAGCTGCTGCGCCGTCGCCGGCGCGATCCCGGAGAGGGCGAGCGTGACCCCGACCACGCCGCGGGTCACGCGCGCGCCCCGCCAGCAGCGCGGCGGCGGTTTCGGCGAGATGCGCCGCCGTCGCCGCCGGCTGGCGCAGCGCCACGTCGCGCGTGACCGTCGCGCCGCCCTCCAGGTCGAGCGCCAGCGTCAGGCGCGCGCCGCCTCCCCGCCGGCCGCGAGCCGCGCCGCCAGCTCGGCGCACAGGCGCGCCAGCAGCGCCTCCAGCGCCGCGGTCCGCCACCGGGCCGTCGAGCGCCCGCGTCAGCCGCTCGACGCGCGGCGGGACGTAGCGCGCGACCGGGCTGGTGTCGTGGCCGCGGGCGAGGCGGTGCATCGCGCGCCCCGGCGGGCCGAAGCGGTCGACGAGCGCGCGCTCCGGCAGCGCCGCCACCTGCCCCAGCGTGTCCAGCCCCAGCAGGCCGAGCTGGCGCAGCGTCTCGCCGTCCACCGGCAGCAGCGCGCTGGGGAAGTCGGCGAGGAACGCGGCCTCCAGCCCCGGCAGGATCAGCGCCGCCTCCCCCGGCTGCGTCGCGGCGGCGGCGACGCGCGCCGGGAACCGGCCCGCGGCGAAGCCCTGCGCCGGCGCGAGCGCGGTCGCGCCGCGCACCGCCCGCAGCAATTCGGTCGCCACGATGTAGACTTCGTCGCGCGGCGCCCGGCCCAGGTCCAGGCAGCACGCCGCCGGGTCCTGGGCGTCGAGCTGGCCCGGCGGGAGGTGGTACGGGTCCGCCCGGCGCCGGCCGTCGGCGCGCGGCGCGTGCGCATCTTCCAGCTCGACGAAGTCGCTGAAGGCCGCGAGCGCCGCCAGCAGCGCCTCGAGCGCGCGCCGGGTGCGCCGCGGGTCCTCCGGGGCGAGGTGGGCGCCAGGGCAGAGCGCGCGCGCCTGCGCCTCCGCCATGCCCGGCGCGACGCCGGCGGCGTCCGCCTCCGCCGACACGGCGGCGACGCGCCCGTCCGCGCCCACCAGGGCGAGCGGGACCGCGGCCAGGCCGGGGTGGTCGCGCCGGTGCAGCGCGGCGGCGAAGTAGGGAGGGGCACGCACGCGATCACGCCCCGTCCCCGTCCACCACGCCGTCGAAGCGCACGGCGACGGTCACCGTCACCCCGGCCGGCCCGTACCGGTGCTTGAGCACCGTCGCCGCCGTCCAGTAGCCGGCCACGTCGTCCCACGCCCGCAGCCAGCCGCACCACGCCAGGTGCAGCCGCAGCGCCGCGTGCGAGGGCGGCAGCGCGGTGTCGGTCGCCGCCGCGTCCGCGTGGCGCGTCAGGCACAGCAGCACCGTGTCCGAGCGCGCCAGCGCGCCGCGCAGCGCCGGCAGCGCCTCCGCCAGCGCGACCGCGCCGCCGGGGGCGCGAAGCAGCGTCTCCACCCCGTCGAGCACGACGACGCCCGCGCCGCCGCCGGTGACCAGGTCGCGCAGGATGGGCGCCGCCTGGGCGCAGGGCTGGGGGCGGATCACCAGCAGCCGGTCGAGGGCCACGCCGCAGCGCGCGGCGTACGCCGGGTCGAAGGCCGCCGCCAGGTCGAGGTAGGCGGCGGCTTCGCCCAGGGCGTGCGCGGCGGCGATGGCTTTGAGCGCGAGCGTGCCCGCGCCGGCGGTGGGCGCGCTGACGACCTCGGTGAGGGCGCCGCGCGGGAGGCCGCCGCCCAGGAGGGCGTCGAGCGCGGGGAAGCCGGTCGGGAGGGCGGGGGGCGCGGCGGGCAGCGCCGCGCCGGGGCGCAGCGCGTCGCCTCCCAGCGCCGGTGGATGGCGGCGAGGGTTGCGGCGAAGTGGGCTTTGCGTTTCAAGCGCGTCTCAAATCATCTCTTAACCTGCTGGTTGCATTATAGGACAAATGTTCTGATCTGGCGGTTAGGAAGGGGTTAGAATGTGAGGGGACGGTCAAGCTCTGGATTACTGGGCAGTACGGTTCACCCCCCCGCACGCGCGTGGGGAATACGTGGGCAACGCCAGCACGGGCTTGCCCCGATACGGTTCACCCCCACGCGCGTGGGGAATACGCCGCTCGATGGTGGGGGGTGCGCGCAATGACAGGTTCACCCCCACGCGCGTGGGGAATACGGGGATGGTCGCCACCACTGCGCCCCACGGCTTCCTTCACCCCCACGCGCGTGGGGAATACGGACGCACGCACCACGCGCGTGTACGTGGCGCGCGGTTCACCCCCACGCGCGTGGCGAATACGCCAAGCGCCAGAAATCCCCGTCGTGCCTTCGCGGTTCACCCCCACGCGCGTGGGGAATACCACGCGGCTGATGCTCTGCGCGACGGGCGCGACGGTTTCCCCCCCGCCCGGGGGGCCGCTACCCCCCCCCCCGTTTTTTTCCGCGCCCGGTTCACCCCCACGCGCGTGGGGAATACCACCAGACGGTGAATGATCGGATACAAGGTTGAGCGGTTCACCCCCACGCGCGTGGGGAATACCACCACCGGACCTGTGGCCGACGCTTGCCGACGGTTCACCCCCACGCGCGTGGGGAATACGGGATGTCGCCGGGCGGGCCGAGCGTTCACCGCCGCCTTCACCCCCACGCGCGTGGGGAATACGGCATCAGCGCCCGCCCTTCACGCGCAGGTGCGGTTCACCCCCACGCGCGTGGGGAATACCGCGAACAGCGCAGCGGTGTCTGAAATGTCCGCGGTTCACCCCCACGCGCGTGGGGAATACTCCGCGCAGTCAGTTCGGCAATCATCTCGCCAGCGGTTCACCCCCACGCGCGTGGGGAATACTAAAGGCATTGGCGCGCAAGGCAGCGAACCGACGGTTCACCCCCACGCGCGTGGGGAATACAGTTCCGGGCGTGATCTGATGACGGGCGTGGGTATCGGTTCACCCCCACGCGCGTGGGGAATACGCGGCGGAGTTCCAGCGCATCTCACGGTACGCCGGTTCACCCCCACGCGCGTGGGGAATACCCGGGATATCGCGAGGCGCGACCGGTACTACGCGCTTCGGTTCACCCCCACGCGCGTGGGGAATACTCGCACCCGCGCCTTCGGCAGAGCCGTGACCGCGGTTCACCCCCACGCGCGTGGGGAATACCCGTGGGGCGCGTCCGGGCCGGCCGCTGGTTCACCCCCACGCGCGTGGGGAATACGTGTGCGACGACTGTCCAACGCAAACGCGCCGGTTCACCCCCACGCGCGTGGGGAATAGCACAGGCGCGCTGGGGTTGAATAACGGTTCACCCCCACGCGCGTGGGGAATACGCGGGATGCGGATGCAGCCAGAGTCGGTTCACCCCACGCGCGTGGGGAATACGCGGCGACGCGGTGCCACGCGCGCGCCGGTTCACCCCCACGCGCGTGGGGAATACCGGAATCGCGCCGCGGCGCCGTGGGACCGTTCGGTTCACCCCCACGCGCGTGGGGCGCGACGTGGTACCGCTCTCGGTTCACCCCCACGCGCGTGGGGAATACCACGCGTTTTCACCGATGCGCATGGCCGCGATTCGGTTCACCCCCACGCGCGTGGGGAATACACCGGTGAGCTACGATAGCCGTGATCGGCTCGTTTCGGTTCACCCCCACCCCACGCGCGTGGGGAATACATCGGCGACACGTAACGGGCGCCCCGCCGTCGCCGGTTCACCCCCACGCGCGTGGGGAATACGCGCCCCACACCGAGCGCGGTGCAGCAGCGGCCTACGGTTCACCCCCCCACGCGCGTGGGGGAATACGTGGATCGCCGAAATGCGGTCAACCCCTTTGTCCACGGTTCACCCCACGCGAAGATACGCTCAGGAGCCGCCGCTCGCCGAAAGGCATCCCGGCACGCAAGGCCTGCGGCTGTCGACCTTTGCCGTCCCCTCCGCCACCGTGCGAAATACCAGCAGGATGGTGATCTCCCAAGACGCTTGTAAGTCAGCGCCGGCGTCGTGTACACAAAGGACGGCTTAACCTTTGCCGGTGTGGATGGAAATGGCCAAACGCTGGGGAGTAATACGCCGACACGATCGCCGTGTGACACAGGCCATTCAGCAGCACGTTGGCCGATAGGCGCGGTTGACCGGATCGCTGTTGCTTACCGATTCTGCCGGTCCTTAGATGCGGCCACTGAAGGCCACCGCCGGTGACTTACAGCTTTGGCCTGGGCGTAGGCCTGGCGCACCGCTGGCCTTCCAATCCGCGTATCTGCTCCAGGCTGAGCTGGATTCGTACGACCTGCTCGAAGCGCACGGTGCACATGCGGCGGATGACTGCCAGCCGCTGCGCCGGGTCGGCGGCCAGGCGTGCCTGATGCAATAACCGATACGCCTTGCGCGTCTCGCCGCTGCCCTGGGCGTACAGGGCGCGTGCCGTCCTGACCCAGTCCACAGGAGCAGACAACCTCGTTGTTCGGCCAGCGTCTTGACCCGCGTGATAGGTGATGGAGGTGCCAGGATGAGCAGCGGGGTCGCCAGGGCGGCCGCCGGCGGCTGGGTGCGGCTCCCTTTTCGTCCACGAAGGCCACGCCCGCGCATCCTGCTCGAGCAGCCGTGTTCCAGATGCAGAATGGCTGAGGCTGTCGCTCAGGCTTGGAGCGGCTCGTGCGGGTTGCGCATAGTATCACGTCTGAGCCCGTGCCAGCGACGCCTTGACCGATCCCTTGCCGCTGCCGATGCCTTGCCGCAGCGCGAGCAGAGCAACATAGCCGGGTCGATCACCTGCAGCACACCGTCCGAAGCGCACCGCCAGCAGGCTGGCGCGTGTGCATCCGTCCTCCGCGCGGTGGATGTGCGCCGCCGGCCCGACCCTCGCGCCCGACGCTGACGGTCCGGGCGCGGAAGGCGCTTAATCAGCCGCCTTGCGCTCCAGCCAGGCGCGCTGCTCTTCCTCGCGCAGCAGGCCGCGTCGTTTGCCGTCGCGCTTGACCGTGGGATTGGCGCGCAGCCGGAAGGCAGGCTTTAGCCGGCCTGGAATGCCGGTTGAAGAGGCTTGACGGCCGGGTTGTCGTCACGTACGCGCAACAGATAACCCGGTTCTGCCATCAGAAACTGCCAGTCGGGCGCGTGGTCGGACTGCACCAGCAGGCACAGCCAGCATGGTCTGAGTACCCACTCGGGCGGCGGGTCAGCGCGAAAGAGGACGCGTGCGGCCCGCCGCCGCTGCATCGGGGAAACTGTCATCGCGTGCGGTGCATCTCATAGGCTTCGCTCGAAGTTCCGCGGCGGACGCGCCGGGAGCGCGGTCCAGGATCAGTCGGGAGGAGATTGTACCGGGACTCACTCCTCATCGGCGAGGGCGGTTTGATGGTGATGTCACACGTGTAGCGCGCCCCAAAGGTGCGCCAGGGGCGACATCACCTCATCACGCCGCCGTACACCTGCGCCGGGCGCGCATTCCCGAAAACGCCCCCAGGCAGCTGGAGTTCTTTCAGCCGGCGGCCAATGCGGCCTGCAGCGGCGGATGATCACCCGCCCGCGTACACCGGACGCGACGGCTGTTCATGTACGGCCCAGGTAGATAGGCCAGGCGGGACGCTTTGGACGAAGCTGCCTCCAATCGCGCGATCATCTCAGGTGCTCCCTGCAGCGCGACCAGGAACGACGCATCGCGCAAGTAGTGCCACGACGGCGACCGTCTCCAGTTCGCCCGTACTGGCGGTCTTCTTGACCTTGCCCTCCAGCCGACATAACGCCGCCCACAACGGTGTGGTAGTCCACCAACGGCACCGGCCGATCGCAACGCGCACGCAACCGCAACTGCCGGGACAGGTCGCGCAGGTCGGCGTCGGCCCGCAGGCCCAGCGCGCAGGCCAACAGACCGATCGCCCGACTTGGTGGGTTCTGGCGCGCTGTCGCGCACGCTCCACCGGGCGCGCGCTCGCCCCCAGGCTTTGGCGGGCCCGCCAGTCTCAGGAACAGCATGTTGGCCGCCGGGTTGTCTATCCACGCACGCCGGCAGTCCGGGCGGTCAGCCACGCCTTCAGAGTCGTCGAGGAAGGGCAGACGTCTGCGTCAGCGCAGGCCAGTAATCCCATACCGACGTGAGGGCACGCTGGCCGTTCAGGTTGTAGGTGCTGCGCAAGCGCTCAACGTAGTCGGCCAGGAGGGCGCCGAGGCATCCATCAGCGACTGGCCGGCCGAAGGGCGTGCCCGGTTTGACGAAAACGTTGAGCATAAACCACCGGCGGAATTGGCGGCTGATCACGCGACCAGGATCCAGGTCGGGCCGCTGGGTTGGAGGCGGCGAACGGGGTTCTGCTTGCCCATGGGCTGGGCCTGCGCCGCCGCATGCTTGGCGCCCTTTTGCACTGCGCAGCGGGCAACGTGTCGCCGCCCAGGTTGGTCATAGTTGTTCCCAGTGGACGTTGATGTAGCGGTAATAAGTTGCTGTTGAACTCAACGTCCCCGATCATCCGACGCCCGACTCGCCCGACAGGTCATCGACGGCAGTGTAATGATCAGAATTCACAGAACCAGCGCGTTGGTGGATGGTGCGTGAGCCACCCCTGCACTGCCGCGGCTACGTCCTCAAATGCCTCCGAGGTGGTCATGCGCCCGAACATAGCGATGTCCACCGAGCGTGGCTGGCGCCCAGTCGCCGGGTGATGATCATTAATCTTCACTTTGGGCCATTGTTTGGCGCCATGTTCCTGATAGAACGCCAGCATCTTACCGCCAGCGGTCATGGCTCGTCGTGGCCAGGAAGATCAGTGGCGCGTCTCAGCGGCGGTTGTTTCTGCTGCGTCACCTGCAGGGCTCCTCGCCCTCGACCGGGCGCCTTGACGACTCGCGCCCGATTTCCGGGCACAAGGATATGCATAATGGCCCGCTACGGCCTCAGATCGCTTTCCGATCGCCTCCAGTTCGGCTGGATCAATGCCGGAAGCCGCTTGGTGCGCACATGAGCACCCGGTCCGGCCGCGTCAAACGCCTGCGGAATGCCTCGGACTTTGCGCAAACTGCGCGAAGGCACTGGCGAGATGCGGCCCCGGCAGAGCCTGAAATAGGCGCGTCCTTAGAAACCGGTGTCGTCCGGTTCAGGTTAGCCGGCGCGTAGTTCTGCAGGAAATGCAGTTGAATCAACATGGTATCAATCCTCCTTCTTGTCTGGTGTTATGAAGAAAAGGTGCGAGAAATAGGCCGCGCCCACTGGATCTGCACGAAACGCGCCGGGTGGTTCCAAACGCAGCACGACTCTTTCAGCAGACGTGGCCAATCCCACTCGCACTCGATTGGACTGCAGATAGTGAACACGCCTGGCGCAATCGGAACGGCAGCCTGGGTCTCATCGGCGTCCAGCAGAACTCGACACGACGGTTGAGCCCTGGCCGACCTGCTGAGCCCGGCGGGCACGGCACAGCGCAGCACCCAGGTCGTCGCGTCCGCCGCCGTCAACCAGCGGATACAACGTATAGAGACCAGGAAGAACGTCTCCTGGCGCTCGGGCACGCCCCGCGCGGCGCAGGCGATCGAACAGGCCCAGCGTTGTCGCGGCTTCGGCAAGGGAGCTTTCCGGCGCTGCGTTTCAGGCGCGCCCGATCACCGGCGTCCAGACTGGCCAGGCGTTCACAGAAAGCGCGAGTATGTGGTCGGTAGGAACGGTCACTCATGAGTCAAGATACTCCTTTCGTTTCTTTGCCAGCCGTATGTCGGCCAGGATCTCTCCGCGCACCCGTTGCCGCAACGAGGCGGCGTCGTCACCCACCGCGGCGACGGCACCGTGGAAAGAATCGCGCGCCGCCCGCACAACGGTATCAATCCAGTTGCGCCGTGCGGCGTTCGTTGCGCGGGTGCTGCCGCCGCCAGCACGAAGGCGCGAAAAGGCTCTGTCAGGGTGGCCCAGCACTCGCCCACCATGCGGTCGCGCAGCCCGCGGTGGCGTTCGACTTCTGGGATGTGCCGCGCAGGCACGGTGGAAGGTGGCGCGGATGATGTCGACACACTCGCTAGCGAAACGCAGGCTCAGTCACCATGTCACCCGCGTCCGGGTCACGCAGCAACGACGGCGGCACGTCGAAGCCGGCCTCCACCCACTGAACACCTTGGCCTTCATGCTCGGTGCGCAGTCCGATGCAGCGGGAAGCCGTAGCGATCCGAGTCGTCGGCCAACTCCGCCGACGATCGATTACCTTGGGGCGCAGCGTACGTTCAGAATCGCCAGATTGTGGTGAATGAGCCAGAAACAGGCTGCCGAACTCACGCCACAGGGCAAATCAGGTCGCGGCCGGACAGGGGTGGGTTTGGCGTTGCGTTGCTTCTCGGCCGGCGTCGATAGGCGGCGAATGGATCGAACCAGGCCGGCGCGCCATCCGGCCGGCATTCGCCCATCTCGAACACCATCGTGCGCAC
The DNA here is from genome assembly GCA_027494055.1 of Anaerolineae bacterium. Taxonomy (GTDB): domain Bacteria; phylum Chloroflexota; class Anaerolineae; order Aggregatilineales; family JAFGMM01; genus JAOSJO01. Next base: position 46,002 of record JAOSJO010000003.1, read on the forward strand.
GCCCTATACCGTGAGCGCGCCGCAGCGGCACATGGCCGGTCATTGGCTCTGTATGCAGGCGCACTCGACGTGCCGCAAAGGTCAGGCTGTGCAGGTAGCCAACCGCGGCCACCTCTTGCCCGCGCCGAACGATTGGCTCGCGTTGCCACCATGCCATGTCGGAGGAGTGTGCTCCGAACCTCAGGCTGATAGTCGGGCAGGAGCAGCCCGCGCGCCAGGCTGCGGAACAGACTGTCGCCGCCGGGCAAGACGTAGATGGGCGGAACGCCATTAATGGATGGCTTGATGCCCGCGCCGCCCGACGTGGCAAGGCCGGCAAGACGGCAAGTCCGGCTGCGGCACAGGCAGGACAGAACACCTGCGCAAGCTCAGGGCCGTGCCGGTAGTGGGTGACGGCTTTGCCGGCCGGAATCTCAGGCGCCAGATAGGCGACCGTCTTGGTCGCATCGCCCTTCGTGGCCTGAAGCGGCAGATCGGCGCTTTCGCAGAAACGCCGGTCCGGGTGAGAACAGGTCAAACCGGCCGGCATAGCGCCTGCCGAATGCCGACAGAGGCTCGTCCGGGAAGCGGTCCTGCCGCCACAGGTTCTGCAGGTCGGACGGCCGGGTGGGGTTCAATGCGTCCTGCAGCACGGCTGGCAACAGCCGGTAGATGCCCACAACCACCAGCGGAGACGGATCGTGGATGGCGGTGACCTCGTGGGCGCGCCGGAGTGTCTGGTCGATGCCGGCCGGAATGGTCCGTCCGCCCGCGTCCTCAAGGGTGATCAGGGATCGTGCCACAGATTGAACGTCGGTTCGTCGTGCGGGGTCTGACTGGCAAACACCCTCCTTTCGCGTCTGACGACCAGCCCGAGGCTGGGTCCAATCGCACAACCAGTGTGCCGTTATCTACCGGGATCTCGCAAACCAGCCGTGCAGCCAGAGTGGCACACAGCCGCGCAACAGCGCTGACTCGAACAGCCGGGGCGGTGAGTCTCATCGTGCCGGAGCGCTGCGACGGCATCGCCGGCTGATGCGCAGGCTGCGCTGCAACAACCGCAGCTTGCCGCTCGCGGGAGGCCGGCACGGCGATGTCCAGCCATTCCTCCGCCGCAGTGGCGCGGGCACGGTCGCCGTCGCGTTTCCAGCGGGTATGACCGTGATGCTCCTCGCCCAATCGCGTGGGGCGATGATCCACGCGGCGCTTGTTTTCGTCCTCCTCGAACTTCAGGCGGGCAGTGCGAGCAGACGAGCCATTCCGTTCGGGTTCGGCAACCGCCCCAGGTTAAGCACGCCTGTACGGCAAGCGGCCTGATCGGTCTGCAGCCTCCCCACGCGCGCGCCAGGAGGCGTGTCACCTGACGGTGGGTCGCTCGCCGTAGACGGCTTCGACCAGGTGCCGGCAGTCCCGACCGGCAGGATGATGATGGCCCGTTTCGCTCAAGTCCGCCACGTGCGGCGCAGGGTTGTACTCCGGCACAGATGCGGCGTCGGTGCTCAGGTGGGATCTCACCGCCTCAGATAAGCGGCGTAAGTTGAGGCTGGCAGCACCGGCGTGCTGTGTGCTGGTGGGCGCTGGCGTGCGGTGGCGATGCAGGCGGGCTGGCCCGCTGCAGGAGTGAGATCGACCTGTGCCAGATCGGAGACCATCACATCGAAATCGATGTCGGGCTGCTCGGCACGCCGATTTTAACGGCGATGCGCGTCAGGGCGGGCTGTGCCGGCCATGGCAGCGTGCCAACCGCTTCGAGTGCCTGGCGATCCATGGCGAAGGCGGAAATCGGAGCATGCAGCAGGCTGCATGGTACGTCAGGCGGCATACACATGCGCATCGTCATCTCAAACAAATCCTGGGGCGCGTTGTTTGTGTTCGTGATCCAACAGGCGCATCCGCCGTCAACCGGCTTCGATGAACCCAGCCAGTACTTTTCCACTCCAGCTGGCGATCGTCAAATCATGTTACCGGACTGTCAGTCCGACGTTCCGGCTGATATGCGGCGGGCTGGGCGCAAACAGGTCCGCCCGTTTGCCGATCCACACCGCTGGGATAAACTTCTCCCAATGGCTCCCAGGCTGGCTGTGTCACAGCCATATGCCTTGCCCGCCATGCACCATTCGTTAGCACTTTGGCAGCGTGAGCGACAGCGGGATGACCGACGCCTCAGTTCGGACAACCAGTAGAGCAGGCGTTCAACAATTGTGGTCCTCTTGCGTATCGTAGGCGTGAACTTCATCGAAGATGACACCTTGCCTGCGAGGGCCCGAGCAAGCGCGAACGCCTATCACTTCGTTCAGCGCTGCCAGTTTCCGCCTGATCAACCGTGCCCGCCGACGCAGCGCCAGCAAGGAGCACGTTTGAGCCGGCTGGGAACCCGCCACATCGCAGACTGGTCATCAACATCCGCATTTGTCAGGCGGAACAAGCCCGCAAGTCATCCTCAATCAAATGCGCCTTGCAGCCCGTGCAGTTTGCCTGCGTGGACGGGTTCAGCAGGTCTGAAGGGTAGTATTGTACGCGACCGACATCTGATTGCTCATCGCTGCATTAATCAGCGGGGCATAATGCTGGACCATCGGTGCTGCCGGCAGCGCTGTACGCCAGAGGCGATGGGCGACGCCAGGACCGCCTCGGTCTGCCCTGCTTCGGTGGGCCTTCGATGACGCCAGGCGGGGTCGGCGAGCGGTGCGTCGGAATCAGCATCAATCGCGGCCTAGTGGACGCGGTGGAACCTGATGCGGAAACAACAGCACAAATCGGTGGCGCGACGCTGGTGCTGGTCTGGCAAGATCCTGCCTCGCAACTGCTTGCCCATGCACACGCAGACTGTCGGACGTATGCGGAGAACGGGACATCGGCGGGGTGGAAATACTGCCCATTCAGGCCAAGCCAGTCGCACAGGATGCTGGTGAAGCCGGTTAACTAGTATCGCGGCTGCTGGGCGGTTGTGAGACCGGATGAGCGGGTCGGCCGTTGGTACGGCTGGCGCCAGGCGCAACGCTTCGGCCACCGCAAGCCGCAATTCGTTTCACTCAGAGTGGTTCGTGAGCCCTCAGGGCGCGCTGAGTCTCGCGCACGGCGGCAGGGCGGCGGATAGCAGCCGTGATGCCCCGTCACGTGACCGACAATCTCGGCCGATTCACTGTGCTCCGAGGATCACGCCGCAAGCAGTGCTTCGAGTTGGAGGATGGAAAATGCCTGGCCGACGCGGCTGTGGGTCTGAGTCTTGTGTCCCAATTACCAGGTTAACCTTAGCAATACGTAT
>JAOSJO010000004.1 GCA_027494055.1 Anaerolineae bacterium
CCACATCACCCGTGTTAGCCCTGTCCGCCAGCTCCCCGGCAATCAGGATGCGCTTGACCGGCTTCCGGAAGGGGAGCACGCCCTCCTCGTTCTTGATCAGCGCCATTGATTTCTCGGCGACTTCCCGCGCCAGGTCGGCATGTTCCTGGCGGACGACGAGGTCCATGCTGTAGGTCATCGTGTCCGGGGTGTTCTCGAAAACGAGCAAGGTGCGCAGCATGCGAAGCACAGCGGTGTCGACGATTTCCTCAGCCACGCGGCCCTCCTCGACGGCGCGGGAGGAGATTGATCTGGTAATGGATCGGCATGGGCATCTCGATATCGAGTCCAGCTTCGATCGCCTTTTTGGTTTCGGCGGACGCCAGCGACGAAGTCGGAGATCGTGAACCCCTCAAATCCCCAGTCATCCCGCAGGATGTCTGTCAGCAGGGGTGGCTCTCGCAGCAGTGGTCGCCGTTGAACAGGTTGTACGCGCCCATCACGGAGGCGGCCCCTGCATCAATGCATTTTTGAAGTGCGGCAGGTAAACCTCGCGCATGGTGCGTTCATCGGCTTTGACGTTCACCCAAAAACGGGAATTTTCGATATTGTTCACCGCGTAATGCTTGACGCAGGCGATCACATTGTGCTGCTGCACCCTCGACCAGCGCCTGGCCCATCTCACCCAGGAGGAAAGGATCCTCGCCATAGGTTTCCTGAGAACGCCCCCAGGCCGGATGGCGCAGCAGATTGATGCAAACCCCGCCGAAATAATTGGCACCCTGCGCGCGGGCTTCCTGGCCGATTACGTCGCCAATCCGCTTTTCGAGGTCCGGGTCAAAGCTGGCGCCGCGGGCCATCGATACCGGGAAACAGGTGGAATGACCCATCACCACGCCGCGCGGACCGTCACTAAACGCAACCGGGGAGACGCCGAGGTCGAGGGCAGCCGTTGGTCTCGATGGGGACGGGGTTGTACATGTTCTGATACTTTTCAAAACTGGCGTTTGGATCCCAGGTGCCGTTGAGCATCCAGACTTTTTCCTTCAGGGTCATTTGCGCGAGCAGCGCCTGGGCTTTCTCCTCTACCTGCTGGCGATTGAGGGTGCAGCCGTCTTTCATGAACATCATTTCAACCTCCAGGTGATACCAGATTCAGTGAAAATAGTTTCCTCTCGGCGCGCACGACCGGATCCCGGCCTGCCCGCGTGTCGAGCAGCGAGCGGCCCGGCATGTTGTCCTGCGCGGGGAGGCAAGCATGTCATCGGGCTGGCGACCCGCAGGACTCGCGCACGATGAGTTCGCTATAGACCACGCTTTTGAACGCAGTGGTGTCCTCGCCCATGATGATGCGATTGAGTTTTTGCATGGCCAGCATGCCGATTTCGTATTTTGGAATGTGGACTGTCGTCAGCGGGGGGCGCGTGAACTGGCTTTCCCTCGTGTTGTCGATGCTCCCAATCGCGATGTCATCCGGGATGCGCAGCCCCGCTTCCCGAATAGCATCCATGGCGCCGATAGCGGTCTTATCGCTGATGGCAACTACCGCCGTGGGCCGGCGGTCCAGCGCCAGGATCTCCTGCATCTGCACATAACCTTTGATCGGATGACCGGACATCGGTTCTGGCATCCACTCTGGCGGGAAGAGCAGGTGTTCTTCGGCCATCGCAGCCATACACCCGCGCAGGCGATCCACCAGGCTGCTGTATTTGGATGGCCCCTTCAGCACCGCGATATCGCGATGTCCCAGGTTCAGAATGTGCCGCGTGATCTGGTACCCCGCGATGTAGTTGTCGCCCAGCACGCATGGAAAGTCGTGGACACCGATATAACTCTCAATCAGCACGATGGGGATATCCAGCGCCGTCAGTTGCAGCACAGTTTGGGCAGGCAGGTCCCCGTCGTTGGCGACGACCACCCCCGAACGTCATGGATCAGCCCATTCAGGTCAAAACCCCGTTTGTTCCGATCAAAAACCGAGAGGACGACGCGCATCCCCAGGCGTTCGGCTTCGGACTGGACCCCTCGAATGACATCACCATAGAACACGTCGCTGATCGCCGGAATCGATGACTGTTCGATCAACAGCCCGACCGATTTCAGTTGGGAGTTGTTGTCGGCCTTGCGCGGCCTGTAGTCCAGATCATTGATGGCCGACCAGACCTTCTCTGCGGTGCGGGGCGAGATCCCAGGTTTGTCGTGGATGACCATCCAGACGGTGGTTACCGATACGCCGGCCGCCGAGGCGATATCACGCATGCTCGCTTTAGATTTGTTCATGATCGTTCCCATCGATACGCTTGTGTTTACTAAACAATCCTGAATTTCATTTTACAAGAACCTGGCGAATTGACAACCCTGCCAGAACATCATAGAATGAGTTTGAGGCGATGTTCTTGCGTAATTTGCGGTACAAGCAAATTCTGAGGACCGGGTATTTTCTGAACATGGCTCCCATTTGTTTAGTGAATACCTGTGTGAAGACCTGCTGGAAACCTCTCCGTCAATCCCTTATCGCCCTATCATATTTTGGAGGAAAAGAATGAAAAAGTACATATTAACGAGACGAGAGTTCTTGAAGCAGGCTGCCGCTGTCAGCGCGGCAACTGCCCTTCCCGCTCAGGAGCTGGGGCTTAAGCCAGCGACCCTTATGGCGGCCCCTCAGCTCCAGGAAGTTGCGCCAGGCGTGCTCAGGGATGAGTGCCTGATCCTGGAGAACCCATCAGGGACTGTGGCGCCGGCGGATGACTTCAACCGCTGGCGGAGCGGCTACAGCGGCATTCTGGATCTGCGGCCTCCAGCAACTGGCCCTGGATGCGCTGTGGTACATCGACCCGGATGCGGGAATCGATGGCGTATGGGATAATGCCCTGGCATCCGAGCCACCGATCTACAATGACGACTTTACCCAGATGACCGTCAAGCTGCGCGAGGGCATCTACTGGAGCGATGGCGTCGAGTTTACAGCAGATGACCTGTACTACACCGTTGATCTGCTGAAGAACACGCCTGGAATGTCGAATCACGGCCTGTTCGATGGCAGCATCGACCATCTGGAACAGCCCGACAGAAACACTGTTGTCTTCTACCTGAAAGCCCCCAACTCGCGCTTCCACGCTGCCTTCACCGTGCGCTGGGGTGCCCAGTACATCATGCCCAAGCACATCTTCGAACAGGTAGAGGACCCGGTCGCGTTCAAGTACAATCCTCCGGTCAGCCTGGGTGCCTACACGCTCAGGGATTTCGATCCGAACGGCAAATGGTACCTTTGGGAGCGCCGCGAAGACTGGCAGCGGACCTCGGTTGCCCGCCTTGGCGAGGTGTCTGTTAAGTACGTCATGTACATCGATCCAGGCCCAAGCGACAAGCGCGTTATCGCCCAGATCGCACACGAACTGGATGTGATCCACGACATCACTCCCGAAGGCCGCATCACCCTGGCCAGGGAAAGCCCGAGCTCGGTCGGCTGGTTCCCGTCGTTCCCCTGGGCGCATCCGGATCCCACCCTGCCAGCGATCATTTACAACAACGAAAGACCCGGGCTGGACAAAAAGGAAGTCCGCTGGGCGCTGACGCTGGCAATCGACATCGCCCAGGTCGCCCTGGCCTCCTACAAGGGCGCGGCCACCATCTCCGCCATTCACGTTCCGCCGACTGGTATGTACCCCCAGTACTACCACGAGCCGCTGGAACCCTGGTTGAACGACTTCACCATCCAGGTTGGTGGGCAGGACTACAAGCCTTACGATCCAACCGCCGCCCAACGGATTGCCGATCTGGCCCGCGAGAGTCTGGGCGACCTGGTGCCGACCGACCCCGACACCATCAAGCAGTACATTGGCGCCGGTTGGTGGAAATACGATCTCGACGCCGCTGAACAGCTAATGCTCGACGCCGGCATGCAGAAGATCGACGGCAAATGGGCCTTGCCCGACGGCTCGCCTTTCAGCGTGCCGCTGATGAGCTTGGGTGAATCAAACCCAACCATGAACCGGGCGGCTGCCATGGTTGTCGAGAACTGGGCTGCATTCGGCATCGATACCACGCTTGACGCGCAGGCTAACCTCTGGCCCATCATGGATGCTGGCGAGTACGCCGCCGCTCTGGCATGGACGATCGAGACCTGGGGTGGTCATCCCGACCTGTTCTTCTTCCTGAATTCCTGGCACTCAAGGTTCTACGTGCCGAGCGGCCAACCCGATATGGGCAGCAACAGTATGCGCTGGCAGAACGCCGACCTCGACAGGATCATCGACACCATGCAGCGAATCTCCTTCGATGACCCGCAGGGTATCGAACTGGGACAGGAGTATTGCAAGCTCGCCGTCCAGGAGATGCCAATTACACCGCTCATGGCGTACAACGTCTTCACCACCATGGACACGACCTACTTCACCGGATATCCGTCTATCGATGATCCTTATACCAATCCGGTGCCGAACTGGGGCAATACCAAGTACATGTTCGTCAAGGTCAAACCCAGGGAGGCATAGCTTCGGCACTGCAAAAACTGCGCTGACTTTGAGTTGGCGCCAGGAAGCTGGAATCGAGGCAAGCCAGCAGTACCAGCGTTCCACCCCTCCACTGCGGTTGTCTTCACCGGCAGTCGCAGTGGAGGTTTTTCATAAAGGAATGATCCCCTATGCGAAGATTTGTCCTCCGATATTTGATTCCGCGCATCACCCAGTACCTGACGATTATCTTCGTCGGGGTCACGGTCACGTTTGTCATTCCCAGGCTCTCTCCCACTGACCCGGTAGAAGCCCAGATATCCACCATAACAGCGAGGGGCAGCACCCTCGACCCGCAATCTATCGAATCGATGCGCGTCGCTTTGACAGAGCTGTACGGGCTGTCAGGCAGTCCGGTCGAGCAATATTTCGCATTTTGGGGTCGCTTACTCCGGGGCGACCTTGGTCCTTCACTCAGTAATTTCCCGACCCCGGTGTCCGAATTGATTGGCCAGGCCTTGCCGTACACCCTCGGTTTGTTGGTCCCCGCGTTGATTATTTCGTGGACAATGGGCAACCTTTTAGGGGCCATGTCCAGCTACTATCCGAAAAACAGACCATTGAACGCGATCGAAGTGCTGGGCCAGGTGGTCCGACCGATTCCGTACTACATCGTGGCACTCGTTTTGCTCGTGGTGTTTGGATATTTCGTCCCAATCTTCCCATTCAGCGGGGCCTACCCAATTGGGACCCATCCCAATTGGTCTATTGAGTTTATCTTGACATACATCTATCACGCCGTACTCCCGGCAGCCACCCTGGTGCTGGTTGGGTTTGGAGGCTGGTTTGTCGGCATGAAATCCCTCACCTCTAACATTATCTCTGAAGACTATGTGGAGTTTGCCGAAACCGCCGGACTGAAGAAAAACAAGATCCTCTTCAGTTACATCATACGCACCGCGTTGCTGCCGCAACTCACTGGACTGGCCATGACGCTCGGAACGGTCTTCAGTGGCGCCCTCATCATGGAGGTCGTTTTTGGTTACCCCGGACTTGGCAGTCTAACCATAAGAGCGATCTACAGTAACGATTACTCGATGATCATGGGCATCACCATTTACTCGATCATCGGGGTTGCCACCGCCGTTTTCCTCATGGATTTGCTCTACCCGCTATTCGACCCGCGGGTGCGCTACCAATAGGAGAGGTACTTTGCTCAAAGTTTTGCGCGATCTCCTCAAATATGATGACCGCTTCCGTATTGCTTTTGTTTTCCTGACAGCCGTGGTGGTGATGATTCTCCTGTCCTTCGTCTCCCCCTACGATCCATGCAAGTCCTTTGTGGTGCCGTGGGACCTGCCTCCATCGCGCGAACACCTTTTCGGCACGACTTCCCGGGGACAGGACCTCTTCTGGTGGTTGACCTATGCCGTGCGCAATTCACTTTTCCTGGGGGTGATGACCGCGATAATCTCGCGCGTGATCGCTGTCCTGGTCGGTCTGACCGCCGGGTACCGGGGTGGATGGCTCGACAGGGTGCTGATGTCGATCAATGACAGCTTCGTGATTTTACCCCTGCTTCCCATCTTGATCTTGCTAGGTTTCTTGCTGCGCAGTCGCATGAACCTGTTCTACCTGGCGGTTATCCTGGGGCTTTTCGGCTGGCCGTTTGACGCCCGCCTGATTCGCTCCCAGGTGTTGAGCTTGAAGGAGCGCTCGTTCACACGCACCGCGGTCTATTCCGGAACCAGCGGATTTTGGATCACCATCAACGAGCACCTTCCCTTCGTGCTACCGATCGTATTTGCCACCACCATCAACAATATCCTGTGGTCAATTGGTATGGAAGTCACATTGAGTATTCTTGGGCTATCGGACTTGACCACCCCTACCATTGGGACGGCACTCTTTTGGGCTAACCAGCACGGGGCATTGGTGGCAGGAGTGTGGTGGTGGATCGCCGCACCCACCCTGGTGGCAATTATCCTGTTCCTGGGTCTGTACTTGCTCTTCATGAGCATCAACGAGTACATTGATCCGCGGACCCGTTTGCGCTTGATTGGAGGAGAATAGCCAGTGGTGTTATTGAGCGTAGAGAACCTCCGTGCATACTACCAGACCGAGGCTTATGGAATCTCCCGGAGCGTACGGGCTGTTGACGGGATTTCTTTTGACCTCTTTCCGAATGAGATTTATGGCGTGGCAGGCGAGTCGAGCTGCGGCAAAACCACCCTGATCAAAGTAATCTCTGGAAGTGTCAAACCTCCATTAAAGGCTCTGGAAGGGAGCGTCAACTACAATCTTGGTGACTATCAAGTGGATATGCTAAATACCTCGCAGGATGAACTACGCCGGAACGTCCGCTGGAAGGAAATCTCGTATGTGATGCAGGGATCAATGAGCGTTCTCAACCCGGTGCGTAAGGTGATTAAGACCTTCCAAGATATTGTTGATACTCACGAGGGCATTACGGATAAAAAGAAATTCCTCGAACAAACGCGCATCCACATCAACCGACTGGGACTCCCGACCGATGTGCTCAACGCCTATCCGCACCAGCTCTCTGGCGGCATGCGTCAGCGGGGTGGCAATCGCCCTGGCGACCGTGTTCCAGCCCGCCTTGATCATCGCGGACGAGCCCACCACTGCCCTGGATGTCGTCGTGCAGCGCGGTGTCCTGCATATGATCAAGGATATCCACGCCATGAGCAACAACACGGTTCTCCTCGTAACCCATGATATGGCTGTGCATGCCAACGTGGCTGATCGGGTGATGATCATGTACGCAGGCCGGATTGCCGAAGAAGCCCCAACTGAGAGTATCTTCAATGCGCCGCGCCACCCATACACCCAGCATCTGATCCATTCGCTGCCTATGATCGGCGAAAAATCGACTAAAGCGAGCCTGAAGGGTACGCCGCCAAACCTTGCCGACCCTCCGAGTGGCTGCCGGTTCCACCCTCGCTGCCCTTATGTGATGGAAAAGTGCCGGACCGAGATACCTGATTTGGTCTTAGTTAAAGAACGTCATCGCGTCGCCTGCCACCTGGTCGAGGAGGGCTCTCTGTGAGCGCAAACGGAATGCTGCTGGACGTCCAGCATGTGGCGGTCGAATTTCACATTGGTGGATTGCTCGGAGGCACACTTCTCACGGCGGTCAATGATGTTTCCTTCTCTCTGGAGCGTGATAAGCCAGAGATATTTACCCTCGCCGGTGAAAGCGGCAGCGGCAAGGACCACGCTCTCTCGCCTGCTACTTCGCGATCTTGAACCGACAAGGGGGCAGAGTGCTGTTCGACGGCCGGGATCTGTCAACTATTCGTAAACGATCCGAGTTCAAAGAGTTTATGAAGAAAGTCCAACCGGTCTTCCAGAACCCGTTCGAGACCTTCAACCCATTGCGGCGGGTAGAGGCGTACCTGTTCGACACGGCGATGAACTTTGAGATGGCGTCAAACCGCCGGGATGCGGCCAAGATTGTGGATAATGCTCTCCACAATGTGGGGTTGTCGCTGGATGAAGTGAGGCAGCGCTATCCGCATGAACTCTCCGGCGGTCAGATCCAACGCGTGTCGGTGGCGCGGGCGCTGATCTCAAAGCCCAAGCTGATCCTCGCCGACGAGCCTGTCTCGATGGTCGATGCATCTCTGCGCATGGAGATCGTGAATCTGTTCCAGAAGCTGCGAGATGAACAAAAAGTGAGTGTCATTTACATCACGCATGATCTGGCGACTGCTTACTACATCAGTGACCGGATTGGAATCATGCTGCGTGGATACATTGTTGAATCGGGACCGGTTGAGGATGTCCTGGAACGGCCTGTCCATCCGTATACCCAGCTATTGAAGGAATCGGTTCCCGAACCCGCCCCCAAGGAACGCGAGTCCTGGGCAAAGCATATTGCGCTTGGAACAACCGAAGTCAAAGAGTATGGGAGAATCGGGTGCAAGTTTGCGGGCCGGTGCCCCCAAGTGATGGACATCTGCCGCAAGGCTGATCCTCCGGATGTGCAGGTTGGACAGCAAACGGTGAAGTGCTACTTGTATTCGGGACACGTCGAAAAAGCTGAGGCGGGAGCACAGCCTTGACCTCCATCCGCTATTAGCTCATCCCGGTACCCTTTACCCCCGTTCACTTTACGGATTCCTTCTGGATCCCGCGTATCGAAACCAACCGCAGCGCCAACCTCTGCGCCCTGTACAGTTGGAAAATCCCTTGTGGGGGCCGAAAACTCAATCCGCGCATGACTCAAGCCTGTGAGGGCTACTTAGCCCGTCCGAGGGTAGTTCACGCCACACGGCGGTAGTTATTGTGCAAGCCACCCAGGACCGGAAGGGCGATGATCCTCGCGTCGCCCTGGGTGACCTCAGCGATCGGATCAGGAATGCGTGATCCAATGCCCTGATGCGGACGCGCATGATTGAAGTAGTCCACGTAGGCTTGCACGATCCGGAGCAAGTGCCGCGCTGAGGATCAGCACGTGGTCAAGGCACTCTCTCTGCACACTGCCCAGAAACCGCTCGCAGAGCGCGTTGGCTTTGGGCGCACCGACTGGAATGCGGAGCACTCCGATTTGCTGGCTAACAAGATCAAGAGCGCTCGATCCCAAGGTGTCACCGCCGGAGGCGTGGTCTGGCGCTGCAGGACGATGAGCCGCTGGCGCAGGAGAGCGTTCTCAGCGATCAGTTCCGTCTTGCTCTGCGCCATATCTGCGACGGCGCCGGTGATGAGCTGCGAACTGGGTGGTTGGGTCCAACCCTTGATGCGCGCTTCGGCATACTGGAACATGCGCTGGGTCTGACGCTTGAGCCAGCGCGCCAAGGAAAGCGTACCATCGATGTCTTCCTCTTCAATGGGGATCGGCGCACCGTTTGGGAGTGCAGACCTGGATTATACCCAGGAATCAGCGAGAATTGGCTCGGACGGATGAAGTAGCCAGGACACCCCACAGAGATTACCGGACGCTGTGGGTACCGGGAGCCGCAGGGATTCCAGCGAACGAGTTTCTCGCCCCACGCAGCCAGACTATCTCGTGGCTATTACTGAACAAAAAAGGGGGCGGATGGAGTTTTCGGCCCCCACAGCGGAATCTACATCCATTAGCGTCGTGCTATGGAGTCCTCCACATGGCCAAAGGCCATATGCGATTGCCCGGAGTGCAGCCCTCACTTTCATTGACTTGTCACTCACTTTCCCTATATACTGGATTGAGAAGAAAAGTAAGGGAACATCTGATGGACGAGCAGGGCACGCTCAGCATTTTGCGCGTGTCCTGGCAGACCATCGAAGATTGCTACAACATCATTGCCGATCTGCCAGGTTGGGATGTTGTGTTGCGCGGCGTGGATTTGTCGTCGCCAGAAGAAGCCGCGCGCGCGATGTTCATGAACCTCCTGACCGAGGCGATGGAGCTGGTTGATCGGTTTAACCCCTGGTACAAGGCCCCCGCAGACTCATATGGACTGCGATTCGCATCCGGGTGGAAACTGACGCCGGAGGCGCAGGCGCAGTGGCGTCCCACACTCGATACGCTAGCGCGCGCTGTCGCCGACTGTCCCGAACTTGTAGAGATCCAGAGCGCCACCGAAGCAACCCGCTGGCTCAACCGCCCCTGATTCCAGCCACCTGTCTCTGCGAGCCGCCGCCCATCGTCTGGGTGCCGCCGAACACAGTACTCGACTCCGTCCTCGTCTGCGAAATATGCGGGCACCGGCTCCACCGCGTCGAGCAATCGGTTTAGCCAATCGGTCGAGGCAAAACAAGAGGGCAGAAGCAACTTCAGGACATCGAGAATGCAGGCCGCCAACATCCATGCGCAGAGTGCACCCCCTGAAGCACACGCCACGCTCGTCGTGGGCGGCGGCGTGGGTGGGATGCGGGCCGCGCTCGACCTGGCGGAGGCGGGCATCCCCGTGTACCTGATCGAGGGCACGCCGGGCCTGGGAGGTCGGGTCGCGCAACTGGGCTTCATGTTCCCCACCCACGACTGCGTGCTTTGCAGGGGCACGTCGGACCACGGCTACGGGTGCACGCGCCCCAGCATCTCGCCGGCGTTTCTCGACCACAACCTGCACCCAAACATCACCATCCTGACCAACACACACCTGACTGCGGTCGAGGGTCAGGCGGGCGACTTCAGCGTGACGCTGTGCCAGGAGCCGCGTTTCATAGACCCGGCGCGCTGCGTCAACTGCGGCGCATGTGCCGAGGTCTGTCCGGTCGATCTGCCGAGCGCGTTCCAGGCCGGCCTGACAATGCGCAAGGCCGCTTACAAGAGCGCGCCCAGGGCGCTCCCCGACTGCTATGTGATCGAGAAAGGTCCCTACTGTGACAACTGCGCGCGGTGCGTGGCGGTGTGCCCAACGGACGCCATTGACCTGAACGGGACGCCAGTCACGCGCAACGTCCGCGTCGGGGCCATCATCCTGGCGCTTGGCTACCAGCTCTTTGACGCGGGCAATCTGGAGGAGTTCGGCTTCGGGCGCTACGCGAACGTCCTGCACAGTATGCAGTACGAGCGGCTGTCGAGCCGGTCAGGCCCGACGGAGGGCATCGTCCATCGCCTGTCCGACAACCGGGTGCCGCAGCGGATCGCCTGGTTGCAGTGCATCGGTTCGCGCGACCAGGACAACCCCTTCTGCTCCTCGATCTGCTGCATGTACGCGACGAAGGAGGCCATTCTCGCCAAGCAGCGCCTTGGCGCGGTGGACTGCCACATCTTCGTCATGGACGAGCGCGCCTTCAACAAGGAATACAACACATACTACGTCCAGGCGCGCGAGCGTTATGGCGTGCACTATACGCGGTGCCGCATCTCGGAGATACGCGAAGACCCCGCCACGCGCGACCTGATTCTGCACTACCTCGACGAGTCGGGGCGTCCCGCCTATGAAACGTTTGACATGGTGGTGCTCGCCGTCGGCACGCAGCCCCCGGCAGAGTCGGAGGCGCTGGCGCGCATCCTCAACATCGAGCTTAATCCCTCTGGCTTCTGCCAGGTGGAGAAGTTCACGCCGCTGCAGACCAGCCGTCCCGGAGTCTTTGTCTGCGGCGCGTTCGCCACCCCGAAGGAGATCGCCGAGACCATCATCGACGCCAGCGGCGCTGCCGCCGAGGTCATGCGCCTGCTCGGTTTCAACCCCGGATGGCAACTCAACCACGCCCAGCCTTTCATGTGCGCGCAGAACCTGCCCCCGAACGCGACGTCAGCCGGGAGCCGCCGCGCGTCGGCGTCTTCCTGTGCGCGTGTGGGGAGAGCATCGGCGCGGTGCTGGACCTGGAGGCGCTGACCGCCGCCGCGCGCGCCTTCCCTGACGTGACGCATGCCGAGCGCCTTGATTTCGCGTGCTTCCCCGACGCGCTCCAGCGGATGAAGGACGCGATTACCGCGCATGGCCTGACCCGCGTGGTGGTTGGCGCGTGCAGCGGGCGGACGCACGATGCGCTCTTCCAGCGCGCTGTCCGCGAGGTCGGTCTCAACCCGTACCTGCTCGAAACGGTCAACCTGCGCGAGCAATGCGCGTGGGTCCATAAGGACCAGCCCCAGATGGCGACACAGAAGGCGCACGAGTTGATCCGGCGCGCCGTCGGGCGGCTCCTACCTGCGCAGGCCATCCACCGGAGCAAGCGCATCCCGGTCTCCGACGCCCTGGTGATCGGTGGGGGCGTTTCGGGGATGACGGCGGCGCTGACCATCGCGGACAGCGGCCACGACGTGCACCTGGTGGAGAAGCGCGACGTGCTCGGCGGCAACCTGCTACACATCTACTACGTCGCCGAGGGTAACAACCCCCGGCAACTGCTCCGCGATCTGGTCAACCGCGTGCGGAGCCACGAGCGCATTCACGTGTACACTCGCACGCAGGTTGTGGGGCATACAGGGCACGTAGGCGACTTCAGGAGCACGCTGCACACCGCCAATCCCGACGGGTCCGTCTCCGAGACGCACGTCTCGCACGGCGCAACCCTTGTCGCCATCGGCGGGCGCGAGACGCGAAACGGCTACGGCCTGGGGAGCACCCGCACATCATCACCCAGAGCGACCTGGAAGAGACCGTCGTCCACAACCCGCAAGAGCTGGACGGGCTACAGCGCGTCGTCATGATCCAGTGTGTGCGCCCGCCCGGCGCGCCAGACTACTGCTCGCGCACCTGCTGCACGAACACACTTAAGAACGCCATCCGCCTCAAGATGCTCAATCCGCAGTGCCAGGTGATCGTGCTCTACAAAAACATCGTGACCTATGGCTTCCGCGAGCAGTTCTACACCGAGGCACGCCGGCGGGGCGTGATCTTCATGCGCTACACCGAAGAGCAGCCGCCGCGCGTCGTGCCTGACAACGGTCGGTTGCGCGTGCACGTGACGGATCTCTCGCTGAAACGGCCCTTCGAACTTGTCGCCGACCGGGTCGTGCTGAGCATGTCCATCGCCCCCGCCGAGGAAACCGCAAGCCTGGCGCGCCTGCTCCAACTGCCCCTGTCGCCTGAGGGCTTCTTCATGGAAGCGCACCTCAAGATGCGCCCGATGGACTTCATGCAGGAGGGCGTGTTCCTCTGCGGGATGGCCCACTACCCGAAATTCATCGAGGAGAGCATCAGCCACGCGCTGGCCGCCGCCGGGCGCGCCCTCCAGGTGCTCTCGCGCGAGACGCTGCACGTGGGCGGCGTCGTGGCGGTCGTGGACCCGGAGCAGTGCGTCGGCTGCCTGACGTGCGTGCGCACCTGTCCGTTTGGCATCCCCACCATCCGCAACGACCGGCCCGGCGTTGGCGGCCTCGGCGGTTCGGCGTACATCGAGCCGAGCCTGTGCCAGGGATGCGGCACATGCACCGCTGAATGCCCGGCCAACGCCATCCAGCTTCTGAACTACCTGGACGTGCAGATCGTCCAGCCGGTGCAGGGGGATTGGGCGCATGGCAGCCATTTGACGCGGCGGCAGTGGAGCCTGGGGGCAAGGCCATGAGCGTGACGCCTGAGCCAGACCGCGACAATCACAACACCTTCGAGCCGCAGATTACGGCCTTCTACTGTATCTATTGCGGCTACATGGCCGCTGACACTGCCGGGGTGCTCCGCCTCCAGTACCCGGCGAATGTGACGTTTGTCAGGTTGCCCTGCACCGGTAAGACGGACATCCGCTACATCCTGCAGGCGTTTGAGCAGGGCGCGGACGGCGTGTACGTGGTCGCGTGCCCGGTGGGGAACTGCCATCACGTCCGGGGCAACGAGCGCGGCTACGCGCGCGTCCAGCGCGCCCGCCAGATGCTGGAGGCGGTGGGCATCGAGGGCGAGCGGCTGGACATGTTCTTTATGTCAGGCGGCCAGGGCGCGACCTTTGCCCTGGCGGCGCAGCAGATGGTGGACCGGATTCGCAGGCTGGGTCCAAGCCCGCTGAAGCAGCCGGCGCGGGCAGCCCCGGAGCAGCATCATGGTTGACAGGAGCTTGAGGTCAAACGGCGACTCCGCGCCCGTTGGCGCGGTGCTCGTCGTCGGAGGCGGCATCGCCGGGATGCAGGCCGCGCTCGACCTTGCCGAGCAGGGCTTCAAGGTCTACCTCGTCGAGGCGCAATCGGCCATCGGCGGGAAGATGGCGCAGCTCGACAAGACCTTCCCCACCAACGACTGCGCCATGTGCACGATCTCGCCCAAGCTCGTCGAGACCGGGCGTCATCTCAACATCGAGGTGCTGACGGAAACCGAGGTTTTGAGCGTCACCGGCGAGCCGGGTGACTTCACCGCCCGCCTGCGCCGCGCGCCGCGCTACATCGACCCGGACAAATGCGTCGGCTGCGGCGACTGCGCCACCGTGTGCCCGGTGCTCGTGCCCGACACGTTCAACGAAGGGCTTGTGCCGCGCCATGCGGCGTACAAGCTCTACCCCCAGGCGGTGCCCAACGCCTACGCCATCGAGAAGCGCGGGATCGCCCCATGCCGCGACGCCTGCCCCGCAGGGCAACGCGCGCAAGGCTATATCGCCCTCATTCGCGAGGGCCGCTATGCAGACGCCATGCGCGTCATCAAGATGGACAACCCCTTCCCCGGCATCTGCGGGCGCATCTGCAATCACAGGTGCGAGAACGAATGCAACCGGGGGCAGGTGGACGAACCGATCAACATCCGCGCGCTCAAGCGGTTTGTGACCGACAAGGTTTACGCCGATCCGCGCGAGCCGGTCGCGCCGGCGGTGCGCAAGTATGACCAGCGGGTGGCGATCATCGGCGCGGGTCCCTGTGGCCTGACGGCGGCGCAGGACCTCGTGATGGCCGGCTATGGCGTGACTGTGTTCGAGGCCATGCCGGTGGCCGGCGGGATGCTGCGCCTCGGCGTGCCGGAGTACCGCCTCCCGACGGACATCATCGAACACGAGGTGCAGGACATCGTTGACCTGGGCGTCGAACTGCGCCTGAACTGCCAGGTGGACAACCTCGACGACGTATTCGCCGAGGGGTTCGACGCGGTGTTGATCGCCGTCGGCGCGCACGAGGGCGTGCGGCTCCCCATCCCCGGCGCGGACATGGACGGCGTGCTCATCAACACGCGCTTCCTGCGCGACGTGCGCCTCAACCGGTACGCGCACGGCGGCCAGCCCGCCGAGGGCGCGCCGCCCCTGGGGGCGCGCGTGCTGGTGCTCGGCGGCGGCAACGTCGCCATCGACGTTGCGCGCACGGCGGTCCGCCTGGGCCGCCAGGTGCAGCTCGCCTGCCTTGAAAGCCGCGACCAGATGCCCGCCCACGCCTGGGAGGTCGAGGCCGCCGAGGCCGAAGGCGTGGTCATCCACGCCGGGCGCACGTTCGAGCGTATTCTCGACGACGGGACCGGCCATGCGGCGGGCGTTGTGTGCCAGCGCGTGGCGTCGTTCCGCTTCGACGAGATGGGCCGCCTGCACGTCGAGAAGGTGCCCGACTCCGAGCACGTGCTTGAATGCGATACCGTCATCTTCTCGGTGGGCCAGCGCGCCGGCCTCGCCTTCATACCGGATGACGCCGGCGTCGGCCTGACCGACCGCCGCCTGATCGCGGTCAATCCCAACACGCTCGCCGCCACGAGGTCGGGCGTCTTCGCGGCGGGCGACAGCGTGTCGGGGACGGCTTTCGTGATCGAGGCGGTGGCGAGCGGCCACACAGCGGCGCGGTCCATTATCCGCTACCTGCAAGGCGAGCACCTGGAGCCGCCGCGCAAGCCAGAACTTCCGGTTGTGCACATGAGCCGGCAGGAAATCGACGAGCGCATCGCGCGCGGGGAGATCAAGCCGCAGCCGCGCGTGCCCATGCCGGAGCTGCCCGTCGCGCAGCGCATCGACAATTTCGCCGAGGTCGAGGGCGGCTACGACGACGCCAGCGCCCAGGCGGAGGCGTCGCGCTGCCTGGCGTGCGGCATCTGCTCGGAGTGCATGTCGTGTACCTTCGCCTGCGGCGTGGACGCCATCGACCACGACATGGGGGCGCGCACCGAGGAGGTGCGGGTTGGGGCGGTGATCCTCGCGCCGGGGTACGCGGCGTATCACGCCGAGATGTCGGAGGCGTATGGCTATGGCCGCTATCCGAACGTTGTGACCTCGCTCCAGTTCGAGCGCCTGCTTTCGGCCTCCGGGCCGACAAGCGGGCACGTCAAGCGTCCCTCAGACGGGAGCGCGCCGCGCCGGATCGCCTTCCTGCAATGCGTCGGCTCGCGCGACCAGACGCATGATTACTGCTCGGCGGTGTGCTGCATGTACGCCGCCAAAGAGGCCGTGATGGCGAAGGAGCACGCGCGCGAGACCGAAGTCAGCATCTTCATGATGGACATGCGCGCGTTCTCGAAGGGCTACGACCAGTACTACAAGCGCGCCGAACGGGACTACGGCGTGCGCTACATCCGCAGCCGCATCTCCGAGGTGCGCGAGGACCCGACCACGCACGACCTGATCCTGCGCTACCAGGCCGAGGACCTGGCGCTGTGCGAGGAGCGTTTCAACCTGGTCGTGCTCTCGGTCGGCATGGAGATTGCCGAGGGCGTGCGCGACCTGGGCCGCCGCCTGGGCGTCGAGCTGGACGCCTACGGCTTTTGCCACACCGCGCGGTTCGATCCGTTGGAAACCAGCCGCCCCGGCATCTACGCCGTGGGGCCGTTCCGCGAGCCGAAGGACATCCCCGAATCGATTATCGAGGCGACAGGCGCAGCCGCCTCGGTGGCGGGCTGGCTCGCGCCGGCGCGCGGCCTCCTGACCCAGGAGCCGGTCTTCCCGCCGGAGCGCGATGTACGCGGCGAGGAACCGCGCGTCGGGGTATTCGTGTGTCACTGCGGCGCGAACATCGGGGGCTTTCTCGACGTGCCTGGCGTGGCCGAGTACGCGCTCACCCTGCCCGGCGTCGTCCATGCGGAGAGCAACCTCTACACGTGCTCGCAAGACTCGATCAAGCACATCAGCGAACAGATCGAGGCGCACCGCCTGAACCGCGTGGTGATCGCGTCGTGCACGCCTACCACGCACCTGCCGTTGTTTCAGGACTGCGCGCGCGCCGCCGGCCTCAACCCCTACCTGGTGGATATGGCGAACATCCGGAACCAGTGCTCGTGGGTGCACTCCCACGACTGGGAGGCCGCCACGCAGAAGGCCCGAGACCTGGTGCGCATGGCGGTCGCGCGCGCGCGGCGGCTCCAGCCGCAGTATCAGGTCGAGGTGCCGGTGGAGCCGTCGGCGCTCATCATCGGCGGCGGGCCGGCCGGCATGACGGCGGCGCTCGCGCTCGCCGAGCAGGGCTTTGCGGCGCACCTCGTCGAGCGCGAGCCGAGGCTAGGGGGAACCTGCGCAACTTGCACTTTGCCCACGACGGGCGCGATCCGCAGGCGGTGCTGAGGCAACTCGTGGGGCGGGTGCAGGCCAACCCCAACATCAACGTGTACCTTGAGAGCGAGCTGGCCGAGACGGGCGGGTTCGTCGGGAACTTCAGCAGCACGCTGAACACGCCGGACGGTCCCCGCAGCCTCCGGCATGGCGTCGTCATCGTCGCCACCGGCGCGCGCGAGTATCGCGGCGCGGACTACGGCTTCGGCAGCGACCCGCGCATCGTCACGCAGCAGCAGTTCGAGCGCCGGCTCGCGGCGGCGGAGGCCCTCCCCGATACGGTTGTGATGATCCAGTGCGTCGGCCCGGCGGAGCAATATTGCAGCCGCATATGCTGCACCGCCGCGCTCAAGAACGCGCTCAAACTCAAGGAACTGAGGCCAGAGGCCCAGGTTATGGTTCTGTACAAGGATATCCGCGTCTACGGGTTCAAAGAGCGCCTGTACACCGAGGCGCGCCGCCGGGGCGTGCTGTTCATCCGCTACGACGACGCGCACCCGCCCAGGCTCGCACACGGCTTTGGCGATACGGATGGCCGGTTGACCGTCCATGCCTGGGACCCTGCGCTGCGGCGGGAGATTGTCCTGACTCCGGACCTGGTGGCGCTGAGTATGCCCGCCATCCCGCCGGCCGGCGTGGGCCGGCTCGCCTCGATGCTGCGCGTGCCGGTGGACGCCAACGGCTTCTTCCTGGAAGCGCATGTCAAGCTCCGGCCTGTGGACTTCGCCGCCGAGGGGATGTTCATGGCGGGGATGGCGCACTACCCCAAGCTGCTTGACGAGGCCATAGTCCAGGCGAAGGCGGCGGCCTCGCGCGCGGCGACGATCCTCGCGCGCAAGACGCTGCCGGTCGGCGGCAGGGTGGCGGTGGTCGATCCGACGCTGTGCACCGCCTGCCTCACCTGCGTGCGCATCTGCCCGTATCACGTCCCCCAGATCAGGCCAGACCACGCCGGCGCGGGGGGCATCATCGGTGCGGCGTACATCGAGCCGGCGGTCTGCCAGGGGTGCGGGATTTGTGCGAGCGAGTGCCCCGCGCGCGCCATCCAGGTGCAGAACTATACCGACGACCAGATGATCGCAAAGGTGGATGCGCTGTTTGAAGCTGCGCCGATCCAGATTGGAGGCCCGCTGTGACCGACCAGCCGACGCTCCAGATCGTGGCGTTCTGCTGCCACTACTGCGCCTACGCCGCCGCCGACCTGGCGGGCGGGCTGCGGCTCCAGTACCCGCCCAGCGTGAAGGTGATCGAGGTGCCCTGTACCGGCAAGGTCGATGTGCTGCACCTGCTGCGTGCGTTCGAGCACGGCGCGGACGGGGTGATCGCGGCGGGGTGACTGGAGTGGCGATTGTCATTACCTGGAGGGTAATCGCAACGCCCAGCGGCGAGTTGAATACGCCCGGAAGCTGATCGAGGAGGTTGGTCTTGAGGGTGAGCGCCTCCAGATGGTCAGCATATCTGCGGCGATGGGTCGCCAGTTCGTCGAAATCGTCACGGAGATGCACGAGCGCATCCTGGCGCTTGGCCCCAGCGCCGCTGCGCGCGGACCCGGTCAGTGTCGCCGACGAGGAGGAACCGACATGATTGTTGCCGAAGCCAAACCGCTGGACGAGATCAAACGCCTGGTTGCCGACGCCGAGAAAATCCTGGTCGTCGGCTGCGGCACGTGCGTCACCGTATGCTTTGCCGGCGGGGCGCGTGAAGCCGCCGTGACCGCGTCGATGCTGCGTATGGCCGGCCGTCTCGAAGGCATAGAGCGGCAGGTCACGGATGTGACGGTGCAGCGCCAGTGCGACTGGGAGTACGTGGACCCTATCGCGGATCAGGTGGCTGCCGTTGATCTGGTGCTGTCGCTCGGCTGCGGCGTGGGCGTGCAGGCGCTCGTCGAGCGCTTCCCCGATGCCTGGGTCGTGCCCGGCCTCAACACGAAGTTCATGGGGGTGACGCTTGAGCAGGGCGTGTGGGCCGAGCGCTGCGCCGGCTGCGGCGATTGCCTCCTGGGACTGACCGGCGGTATCTGTCCCATCGCGCGCTGCTCCAAGCAGTTGCTCAACGGGCCGTGCGGCGGCTCCATCGACGGGCACTGCGAAATCTCGGCGGAGACGCCGTGCGCGTGGCAGTTGATCTATGACCGCCTGGCGGGCAAAGGCAAGCTCGACGCGCTGCTGGAAGTGCAACCGCCCAAGGACTGGCGGCCCGCCCGGCACGGCGGCCCGCGCCAGATCGTGCGCGACGACCTGCGCCTGAACGAGGCGGAGGTCGGCCAGCCGGCGGAACAGGAGGCGTGACATGCGTGAGAACGGCTACCTATCAGGCAGCAACCTGGAGCGGGTGCTCCGCGCCGGGCGCTTCGCGGTCACTGGCGAGCTAGGCCCGCCGCAGAGCGCCGATGGCAGCGTCATCCGGGAGAAGGCGGCGCTGTTGCAGGGCGCTTGCGACGCGGTCAACATCACCGACAACCAGACCGCCATCGTGCGCATGTCCAGCATTGGCGCCGGGACCATCGTGGTGCAGGAGGGGCTGGAGCCGGTCATCCAGATGACGTGCCGCGACCGGAACCGCCTCGCGATCCAGAGCGACCTGCTTGGCGCTTACGCGCTGGGCATGAGGAACGTCCTTGCGCTCAGCGGCGACCACCAGACATTCGGCAACCACCCTGCCGCCAAGAACGTCCATGACATCGACTCGGTGCAGTTGGTGCAGGTGATCGCCGACATGCGCGACAAGGGCGTCTTCCAGTGCGGCGAGGCGTTCAAGGGGCAGGAACCGCGCTTCTTCGTTGGGGCGGCAGCCGCGCCGTTTGCCCACCCCCTCGATTTCAGGCCGTACCGTCTGGCGAAGAAAGTCAACGCGGGGGCGAACTTCATCCAGACGCAGTTGATCTACGACATCGAAGCCTTCAAGGGCTACATGGAGAAGGTCCGCAAGCTGGGGTTGCACGAGAAAGTGTACATCCTGGCCGGCGTCGGGCCGCTCAAGAGTCCGGCGATGGCGCGCTACATGCGCGACAACGTGCCCGGCATGTTGATCCCCGACGCGATCATGGAGCGGATGTCGGCAGCCGGCGCGCCCTGGGCCGGCAAGGAAGAGCTGTCGAAGGAAGACAAGAAGGCGCGCAGCCAGGCGTGGCGTGAGGAGGGGATCAAGATCACCATCGAGTTGATCCAGCAATTGCGCGCGATCGAGGGCGTGGCGGGCGTGCACATCATGGCAATCGAGTGGGAAGAGGCGGTGCGCCCCATCGTCGAGGGCGCGGGGCTGCTTCCGAGACCGGTTCTGGAACCGGCGGCGTAAGGGGTTCGACATGAGCGAGACGGTGACGCAGGTCCGTCCTGACCTGGCGCGGCTGATCCAGGAGCGGATGGGGGAGAACGTCTTCCTGTGCTACCAGTGCGGCAAGTGTACAAGCGGGTGCCCGGTCGGCGAGTTCTTCGACTGGCAGCCGCACCAGATCATGCGTGCGGTGCAGTTGGGGCAGGAGGACATCGCGCTTGAGTCGGGGACGCCGTGGCTGTGCGCCTCGTGCCAGACCTGCACCACACGTTGCCCGCAGGGGCTGGACATCGCCGGCATCATGGAGAACCTGACGCAGATCGCGCTGGCGCGCGGCATCAGGCCGAAGGTGCCGGAGGCGGACTTGTTCAACAAGGCGTTCCTGCGCGAAGTCTCGATGTGGGGACGCGCCTACGAACCGGGCCTCATCGTGGAATTCAACCTGCGCAGCGGCAACCTGCTCAACAACATGGACCTGGGCGTGCGCATGATGCGCAAGGGGAAGGTCAAGTATCTGCCCGGCCTGAACCGCCCGCCGCGCCGGGCCAGGCCGGTGAGGGGCGCGGAAGGCGCGGTCGCATATTATCCCGGTTGCTCGCTGCATTCGACGGCGACCGAGTACAACACATCGGCGCGCGCCGTCGCCGAGGCGCTTGGGCTGCGGTTCATCGAGCCGAAGGGGTGGATATGCTGCGGCGCGACCGCCGCGCACAAGACCGACGCCGACCTCGCGCTGCGCCTGCCCATGCACAACCTGGCGCTGATCGAGCAGAGCGGGTTCACGCAGGTCGTCATGCCCTGCGCGGCGTGCTTCAACCGGCACAAGGCGGCCCTGCACGAGATCCGCCAGCATCCCGAACGCCACGAATGGGTGAACGAGGCGCTGGATTACCCGTATGAGGACCGCGTAGACGTCATCTCGATGAACAGTCTCATTTTCCAGCAGGCGCGCGCGGGCGCGCTGGCCGACAGGGTCAAACAGCCTTTGAAGGGGCTGAAGGTCGTCTGCTATTACGGCTGCCTGCTCACGCGGCCCCCGGAAGTGACGGAAGCGCCCCACCCGGAGAACCCTACTGACATCGACGAAATCCTGAGGGCGCTCGGCGCGGATGTGATCGACTGGTCGGACAAGACGCGCTGTTGCGGCGCGTCGCACGCGCTCGGCAAGCCGGACATCGTGCTGGCGCTGAGCGGGCAGCTTATCGAGGACGCACGCGCCGCCGGCGCAGACGTGATCGCGCTCGCCTGCCCGATGTGCCACGCCAATCTGGATGGTCGCCAGTTCCAGATGGACCTGGCGCAGACAATCCCCGTGCTCTACTTCACGCAGCTCATGGCCCTGGCGTTCGGCCTTGGCGCGCGGGCGGCGGCGTTGCACAAGAACCTGGTCGATCCCCGGCCCCTGTTGGAGGAACGCGGCTTCGTCTAGATTGCGCCGGGCGCGCCCCCGTCTGGATCGGGGCGGGCTGGCGCTACGACCAACCTGCGGTCAGTTGCGCCAGATCGGCGCAGACGCAATCCGTGAGGGGCCGAAAACTCTATCCGCGCATGACTCAAGCCTGTGTGGGCTAGGTCACCCATCTGTCGGAGATTCGGTGTCGCAAGCCGGTAATCCGTAGTCACCTCGCCAGCCATTCAGCATCGAGGGCAAGACGTCAGGAAGGAATACGGGGTGAAGGCAGATTACGCTTGAGTAGTAGAGGCAATCTGGAACGACAATGCGTGGCGCGAATAGGGAGAGTTGTATACACGCTCGTGCCCGAAGCCGTGGCTCCCGCTGAGTACAAAATGTGTTCAACCTAAGGCTCACCAGATGTGGTGGGCCTTCTTCGTTTGACGTGAAATGTCCTTCGCGGGAGCGACGGGCGTCAGAAAGTCCCATAAGAGACAGCAAGCTAACGAGTGAAATGGTATTTTCGCGACCGGCGGCCGCGCTTCGGCTCAGCTGCTATTTCCGCTTAGGTTGCTTGTGCCGTGCCTTCCACCCCTTCCGCACCTTGGATCACCATCGCTGCCAGACCGCCAATCCAGGGAGCAGCCCGATGCACGCCGCTTCGACTGCGATGACCGCGTTTTTCAATCCATGTGCCTTTAGGGTACAATGGCCTTGTTCGCAAGTAAGAAGAAAAGTTTAACGCTGCTTTCTCGTTTTTCCAGCGTCTACTTGCGCAGAACGAGATGCGCTCGAGAGTGAAACCACTCAGGTGGTAGCGTGCCATCGTTTCTGCTCTCATTCGCGGCATTGCGGTGGCCTACTAGGCGACACTGGCGCGGCTGTCAGTGGGTAAAACACACCGCATGAGCGACTTGCCAGAGTTTAGATAAGGAGGTTCGAGCCAAAAAGAGATACTGACACACCCTCACATACGTTAAGGACGCAAAGCCGATTCGCTGTGGCGATTGACAAGACATTATGAGGAGTGATTGCACAATGGCCCGCAACGTTTCGCGCCGCGATTTCATGAAGACTGCGTTGGCTGCAAGCAGCGCGTTTGTCGCTGCACCCGCGCTTAAGCTCATCCCCAAGGACGTCATTCCCTATAAACGCCAGGCCGTCCAGCTCACCCTGTGGGCGTTCGTGAACACGCACGCGCGCTGGTTCCGCTCGATGGCCGAGGACTACAAGAAAGACGTCAACCCCGACTTCGAGATTGATGTACAGGAGATTGCCTACGAAAACTTGCACGACAACCTGCTCATCGCCTTGCAGTCTGGCGGCATAGGCGCGCCCGACATTGCTGACATCGAGCAGGGCCGTTTCGGCGGCTTCCTGCGTGGCGGCGACCCCGGCCTAGTGGACATCCTGCCGTGGCTGGAAGAGGGCGGTTACCTGGACCAACTGGTTGCCTCGCGCGAAGCGCTCTACTCGTACCAGGGCAAGACCTACGGCATCGAGCACGCGCTGACCCCGGTGGTGCTGTATTACCGCGCCGATGTATTCGAGGAGGCCGGCATCGATGTGGCGTCGCTCGACCTCTGGGATGATTTCATTGAGGCGTCCAAGCAGCTTGCCTCCGACGAGGTGAAAGTGCTGTCCGTGTGGAACGACATGTTCGAACTGTTGCTGCGCCAGCGCGGCCTAGACTACTTTGATGCCGATGGCAATGTCACAGTTGACGACCCACTCTCCATCGACACCATGGAGTGGATGCTGGCGCTCACTAACGAACACGGCATCGCTGAGCAGGAGCCTGAAGACGAAGCCTGGTGGGCGGCAGTCCGCGAGGGCAGGTTCCTTGGACATCCCGGCGCGGATTGGTACGCCGGCTTCTTCAAGGACAACGTTCCTGAATTGAGTGGGATGTGGGGTGCGGTGCCGCTGCCGCGCTGGGAGCCGGGAGGTAGCCGGACGAGTTGCTGGGGCGGCACGGGCGCCTGCATCGTGGCGACCAGTCCGAACGTGGAGGAAGCGTGGAAGTTTCTCCAGTACACGATGCTCTCGGTCGAAGGCAACGTACGCCGCTACGAGCTAACCACGCTCTTCCCGCCTTTCCTCCCGGCGATGGACAACGAGCGGCTGTTCACGCCTGACGAGTACTTCGGTGGGCAAGAGTTGGGCCGCCTCTTTGCTGAGGTGGCGCCCGAAGTCCCGGCGCAGTATCAAAGCCCCTACCGCACGGAGTTGCAAGCGGCTTATCGCGCGGTCTTCCAAGACCTCATCGACGGCAATGTCACGCCTGAAGAGGCGCTCACGGATGTTGCCAACGATATCCGCGAGGTCATGGAAGAAGAAGGCGCGCTATAGGCGTCCGCCGCTGTCCTCAGCAGCGTTGTGTGGGTCTTGCGTGTAGGCCCCCGTGCTTGCACAGGGGGCCTACCAGGAAACGAACTGAGGTTCGTGCGCGATACCGACATGAGATAGTCCAAGAGGTGGCGCATGATTGGAACATGGCAGCGACGCCTGGCCCCGTACTTTTTTATCAGTCCGTTCTTTCTTGGCTATGCCGCCTTTTTCCTCTATCCAGTCCTGGACGCCCTGCATCTGAGCCTCTACCGGCAAAACGGGATCAACGCCGAGCGAGTGTACATCGGGCTACAGAACTACGGAAAACTGCTGGAAGATGAGACTTTCCTGAAAGCTCTTGGCAACACGTCGATATATGCGCTGGGCAGCATTTTCGTCATCGTGCCGCTGGCGTTGGGGCTGGCGCTTATGCTGACGGCGAAGAGACTGCGTGGGCGCGAGTTCTTCCGGCTGTTCTTTTTCACCCCCTTCATCACGGCAGGTATCGTGGTGGGCATCATTTTCCGCCTCGTGTTCGACCAAGACTACGGGCTGATCAACAACTGGCTTCTGCAGCCGGTGGGCATGGAGCCGGTAAGGTGGCTGCGTGATCCAAGCATCATCGTCTACTCGGTAGTTATCCTGGGCATCTGGCGCTTCGCCGGCCTCAACGCCCTTTACTTTATGACAGGGCTCCAGAACATTCCTGACGAGATTAAAGAAGCCGCTACCATCGACGGGGCGAGCCGATGGCAGCATTTCCGCCATATCACGCTCCCGTTGCTGCGCCCGGTGCTGATCTTTGTGCTGACCTTCGCCATCATCGGATCGTACAACCTCTTCGCAGAGCCGTCGATCCTCGTGGGTGAAGACGGCGGCGCCGGCAACGGGGGCCTGTTCATGACGATGTATCTGTATATCACCGGGTTCCGACACATTGCTTGGCTATGCCGCCGCCATTGGCTACGCACTGGCGTTTATTATTATCGTGCTCACGCTCATCCAGCTTGCCCTGCTGCGCGTGTTCCGGGAGGATTAACATGGCGACAACGACCTCTGCGCAGCAGGTTGTTTCACAGGCACGCGAGGAGACCGCGATGCTTCTGCGGCGTCGAGTGGAACGCGGCGTGTTCTATGCTGTTCTTATCATCGGCGCGGTGCTGGTGGGTATCCCGTTTATATATATGTTCACCGGTTCGTTTAAGCCGAACGCCCAGATTTTCGCTTACCCACTGACTCTGATCCCGACTGAGCCGACTTTAACGAACTACGAGCGGCTGTTCAACATCACCCCGCTGGAGGGACAGTCGTTCGGTGATTTTCTGGCGGCAATCTGGAAAGGGCAGGACATCCCTTTCGTGCACCAGTACCTTAACAGCATCTTCGTGTCGGTCACACAGACGGCGTTGACGCTGCTCGTCGCGTGCATGGTAGGCTGGGGCTTCGCCAAGTATGAGTTTCGCGGCAAGCGCATCCTCTTCTTCATGCTGCTCGCCACGCTCACGCTGCCCTTCCAGATGGTCCTGGTACCGCTGTTCCTTCTGATGTTCAAAGTAGGCTGGCTCGACAACTACCTGGGGTGATAGTCCCCGGCGCGATCAGCGCGTTTGGCGCGTTCTTCATGCGCCAGAGTATGGTGTCCATCCCCAATGAGCTGTTGGACGCAGCGCGCATCGATGGCGCGTCGGAGTGGGGCATCTTCTGGCGTATCGGCATCCCCTTGTCCACAGGCGCATTGACGGTTTTGGGCTTACTCACCTTCCTGGGCGCGTGGAACGACTACCTGTGGCCGGTGATCGTGCTGCGCACCGCTGAAAGGCTCACGCTGCCGATAGGCCTGGCGAAGCTGGTCGGCCTTTACAAGGTCGAATATGGCATGATCCTGGCCGGCGCGTTCCTGGCGATTCTGCCTATCGTGGCGATCTTCATCGCCGGACGGAACCAGATTCTCAACAACCTGACGGTGGGCGCGGTCAAACAGTAGCCCCTGATCAGCGGTGGATGCAACCTTGAGGAGCTACGCGATGAATCTTCCTGTCCACTCCATTTCACAGATCACCATCCTCACCCCGCCTGTACCCGGCTTCAAGCGACGGCTTGCGGCTTCCGAGTTGCGGCGCGGGCTGCTTCAACTCGGCAGTGCGCGGCGCATCACAGTTGGGGAATTGCCCGGCCCGACGGCAGAAGCGGACGAGCTGCGGTTTGTACTGCTCACCGGTGCATCCAGCGGCGAAGCTTACGAAATCGCCGTGACGCAGGAGGGCGCGGCGACCGTCACGATCACTGGCGCTGGCGAGCAAGCCTTGCTCTACGGCATCTTCGACTGGTTGGAGCGGCAGGGCGCGTACTTCAGCGTGGACGGCGACCTTTATCCTATCGAGCCACCCGAAGCGCTGGTGCTCCCCGACGCTGGTCGGCCCTGGCGTGGCAGCCCCCGGTTTGCCACGCGCGGCCTGCTGCCCTGGCCCGACTTTCTGAACTGCATCACCGTCTACAACCGCGAAGACTTCCGGGCCTATTTGGAAGCGATGCTGCGGATGCGCTTCAACACGTTGGGCATCCATGTGTACGGCCAGAAAGACAAGTGGGCGGAGTCGTTTCTCTCATTTGAGTACGGCGGCATAGGCTACACCGCGTTTACCGACACGACCGCCACCGACCGCTGGGGCTACCTGCCGCAGCGGACATCACGCTACGGGATGAGCGCTGCGCAGTATTTCGACGCCGATGTGTTCGGCTCGGACGCCACGCGGGACGCCCGCAACCCTTGGGAGGCCGCCGAACTTGCGCAGGCGCTCTGGCGCGAGGCGTTTGCCTACGCCGAGCAGCTCGGAATCCGCACCGGGGTCGGCTTCGAGCCGTACCAGTTGCCGGACGAAATCTTTCGCGCCACGCCACCCGAAGTCCGCCAGGAGCTTGAATTCCGCTTCCCCGTCCCCGGCGGCGAGGACCACATCAGCAAGTTCACATTCGTCGATCCGAAATCGCGCACGGCGCGCTACATTCTGGAAACGCGGCTCGCGCAACTGATGGAGGCTTACCCTTCGGTGAGCTACGTGTATTTGTGGGAGGACGAGTTCGTCAACTGGGTCAGCCAGTCGCAGAACGTCGAGACACCAATGGAGCCGTTCAAGCACGCGCATGACTTCCTCCGACGGCACGCCCCGGACAAGCGGCTGGTGATCGCCGGTTGGGGTGGGGTCGCGCGCAACTTCGAGCGTTTCCACCGACACCTGCCCGGCGACATCGTTTTCGCCGCACTCAGCGATATGCTCGGCTGGGACCCCATCCATGAGGTGTTCGGCAAGCTCGAAGACCGTGAACGCTGGCCGATCCCGTGGATTGAGGATGACCCATCGATGTGGTTCCCGCAGCTTCAGTCGCACCGCTTCGAGCGCGATTTGAAACTGGCCGAGGGTTACGGATGCCAGGGTGTCCTAGGCATTCATTGGCGACACCGCATAATTGAGCCAGTCGCCGGTTATCTCGCCCACCGCACATGGGCCGACATGACCGCGAGTGACGACTACCAAGCGTATGCCCGCACGCAAGCTCGTGGTGCGCGCGCTGGGTCGCTGGCGGCATTGTTCGATGACATCGATACGAACCGCCGCTTTCTTTGCACCTGGACCGGTCGCTTCCAGCCCGACGGTCACATCGAGCGGCAAGAGTTCGCCGGCGATTACAGCGAGGCGTTCCTGCCGGAGCGGAACTATGTCATCACCGATGCGTTCGTTTCTAGGCAGGCACAGGCCATCGAAGCGCTGCGCGGGCTGGTGGACTCCGCGACGTCGCTCCTCGAACGCGAGCGATTGAGCTACTGGTACGGACAGTCCAGATTTCTCGACCCTTATGCTCGCGCCTGGAAGGTTGGGCAGAAGCTCACACGGCTAATCGCAGACCAGTACGCGCGCAAGCAGAGGGACGAGGCTGAGGCTGCCGCTTCGGTCATCCACGCCGAAGGCGTGCCGTTGTGGATCGAACTACTGGGATACGTCCGCGAAGCCGTACTCGCCTTCCAGCATACCATTGCCACACGTAACGACCAGGGGATGCTCGCGTCTGTACATAACAAGTTCGTGCGCATCGCCACATTCCGCATGGGCGAGTCGCTGTTGGAGTTTCTCGACGAGCTACCGCCGGAGGCTGAGGCCGCCCGGAGTGCGGCGCTTGCGCCGGACGCAGAACTGCAGGCTGCTGTCTTTATCCCAACGCGGCCTACACGTTTGTCGCCGGGGGAGTCTGTACTGATTACGGCTGTCGCGCCGGGAGTGCATGAGCCGTGCACTGTCGTGCTGCACTGGCGACCGATCGGGACGGCGGGATGGAGGTCGGCAGGGATGCAGCGAGTCGGGCGGCGGACCTTCGCGCTGGAACTGACCATGCCGCTCGATGCTGACGCAGGGCTTGAGTACTACGTGACAGGAGCTTTCAGCAGCGCGCCAACGCCTGTCATGAGGCGCGCGCCGGTCGAGGGAGCATATCTGATCTCGGTCTAGGTGTGTTGTGGGGGTTGCCATGCGGTGGAGGACGATTCGTCGGCGATGCGGGTTCGGTCGGCAGAAACGCTGTTTCTCCCTGCACGCCTGCCGGGCTGAAGGACCACGGCCTAGATACTGAGACATATGAATCCTCTGTGGGGTGTGGGGACCGAAACTCTCGTAAGGCTGAAAAACCCTATCCGCGTGTCTCACTTCACGCCGCCTCACGGTAGTAATCCTGAATGATGCCACCGAGAACATCGCGGCTACGCACCGCTCCATCTGGAGCCGGCCGTGCCAAGGGTATCGGTGTGGCCTGGTCCAGCCCTTGACGCGGACGTGCTTCATTATAGTAGCGCACGTATTCTCTCAAAACCCGCCGCAAATGCCGCTCGCTGAGGATGATGAGGTGATTGAAGCACTCCTCACGAGCCGATCGGATCCAGCGTTCAGCGATGGCATTGGCGTTAGGCGTCTGGAATGGGGTGTGGATGATCTCCACATCCTCGGAGACGAAGACGGTATCGAAGGCATCTGTGAACTTGCTGTCATGGTCGTGGATGAGGAAGCGGACGGGCGGGTCACAGTCTCGCAACTGCCGGTGAGTTGACGCGCCTGCTGTGTGACCCAGGTGGACGTGGGATGCTCGGTGCAACCCGCGAAGCAAACGCGCCGCGAGCCATGTTCAATGAAGCAGAGAACGTACAACGTCTTGAGCCACAGGGTCTCGATGGTGAAGAAATCGCACGCGAGGATCTGCTGGCGGTAGTGGTTGAGGAAGGGACGCCAGGAACTGCACGGAGGCTGCGGCGCGGGGGCAAGCTCATACCGGATGAGGATGTTGCGGACGGTGGACCAGTCGAGCGCGAAGCCAAGCTTGCGCAGTTCCCCTCGATCTTGTCGTAGCCCCAGCGTGGGTTCTCGCGCTTCATCTGCACCACCAGCGCTTCCAGATCAGGATCCTTTCTCCGACATTCTGGCTTGCGTTTCGGCTTATGCGTCCATTTGCGTCGGACAAGCGCGATGCCATCGGATCAACGTATCCGGGGTGAACAGCAGCGCGTCGTGTGCCAGCGTCTGACGCGCACGGCTCGTCCCGCGCAGCAACCAGTTGACGAGGACCGCGAGGGGGAGCTTGTGCCAGAATGGCAGAGTGGGACCGCGCTTGCAGTCGCGGGTGGCGAGACGGAGTTGATAGCGCAGCAGGAGAATCTCCGCATCCTTGTCCCGATCGGACAGCCGTGAGAGGGCGAATAGGTCAAGTATGAGTTGCAGACCATGCATGAGGAACCAGTAGATCATGTTGGCTCGCATATGGTGTGAGTTGGCGCGAGCGGGGAGAATACGCGAATTCACGCAGCAAGGCCAGGTCATTCTGTCTGGTGGCAGGGGACGATGTTCACATTTCGGCGCGGATCGGATTTTTCAACCCTACGCGCTATTCTACTCCGTGGCTATCGAAGGACAAAGAAGACGGCGGATGACATTTTCGGCCCCCACACCCCCGTGGTTGGCCGCCGTGAGGCGCGCTGATCTGCCCTTCTTCCGCTTTGATGTGACTTGAGTTACATACTATCGCCCTGTTTCAAATTACTTTGTCGATAAAAGATACCGTAATCTGGCGTCTTGCTCTCTTGTCACGCTGGGAGGCTTGCGATTCGTCATGGGGCTGAAGTCCCTCACCGTTCTTCGATTGTCGCAAACCTAAGAAGATCCACCCATGTGCCGCTGGGTTGTGCTTGTGCACGTGCTTGCTACGTTTGCCGCTCCAGCTAGTGCATAGTGTC
This sequence comes from Anaerolineae bacterium, assembly GCA_027494055.1. GTDB lineage: Bacteria > Chloroflexota > Anaerolineae > Aggregatilineales > JAFGMM01 > JAOSJO01. Next base: position 30,518 of record JAOSJO010000004.1, read on the forward strand.
GAGGTCACCGTGTGGCGCACTCTCATGTCATCGTCGCCTGAGTCCCAAGAAGGTGGCAGATGGCGGACTTGTCTATACGAGGCCGAGAGCCCGTAATTCGTACCCCCGATCAACGCCTGCGGGTGTTCGTCAGCTCGACTCTGAAAGAGTTGGCGGCCGAGCGCACTGCCGCGCGTGAGGCCATCAGCACACTACACCTTGCGCCGGTGATGTTTGAGCTTGGCGCACGTCCCCACCCGCCACGCGACCTGTATCGCGCGTACCTGGAACAGAGCCACATCTTCATCGGCATCTACGGGGAGCAGTACGGCTGGGTCGCGCCGGGCATGGATGTCTCCGGGCTTGAGGACGAGTATCGCCTCGCGGCGGGGAAGCCAAAGCTGATCTACATCAAGTCACCGGCGCCGCAGCGCGATGCGCGGCTGGAGGTCTTGCTGAACCGGATCCAGGACTCGGACGCGGTGTCGTATAAACGCTTCTCGACCGCACGGGAGTTGCAGGAATTGATCGAGAACGATCTGGCGCTCTTCCTGACGGAGCGGTTCGAGGTTGGGGAGATCGAGGTTGGGGAGATCGAGCGGCGAGCGGCGGAGGAGTATGTGCACAACTTGCCGGCCCCCTCACACCCCTGATCGGGCGCGAGAAAGAGATTGCCGCTGCGCAGGCGCTTCTGCAACGCGACGACGTGCGGCTACTCACGTTCACCGGCCCAGGGGGACAGGCAAGACGCGGCTGAGCATTGAGGTGGCGAGAGGGCTGCTTGACCACGTTGACGGCGCGTACTTCGTCAGTCTGGCGGCGATCGCCGACCCGAATCTGGTCGGTTCGACGCTCGCGCAAACCCTTGGCATCCGCGAGCTGGGTGTTAAAACCGCGCTGGAGAGTCTCAAAGAGCACTTGCGTGAGAAGCGCGTGCTTCTGGTGCTGGACAATTTCGAGCAGGTGGTGGAGGCCGCGCCGTTGGTTGCTGAACTCCTGGAGAGCTGTCTGTATCTGAAGGTGATGGCGACGAGCCGTATGCCGCTACGCGTGCGCGGCGAACGTGAGTTCCCGGTACCGCCGCTGGCGCTGGCCGCCCCTGACTGCAACCTCGCTGCCGAATTCGTTGCACAGGTCCCCTCGGCGACACTGTTCGTCCAGCGCGCACAGGATGTGAAACGTGACTTTGTGCTCACCGATGAGAACGCGCCAGCAATTGCCGAGATCTGTGCGCGCCTGGACGGGCTGCCGCTAGCGATTGAGCTGGCGGCGGCGCAGGCGAAGCTGCTGTCGCCACAAGCGATGCTGGCGCGGCTGGAGCGGCGGCTCCCGCTGCTCACGGGCGGGGCACGGAACATGCCACACCGGCAGCAGACGATGCGCAACACCATCGAGTGGAGCTATAGCCTGCTGGATACGCACGCTGCGAAGCTCTTCCGGTGGCTGGCCGTGTTTCTGGGCGGCTGCAGTGTGGAGGCGGCAGAGGCTGTCTGTAACGCGGATGGCGCGTTCGGGGCAGACTTGCTCCTGGAGATGGGAGGGCTGGTCGATAAGAATCTCTTGCATTGCATCGAAGGCCTGGATGGGGGAGCCGCGCTTCTCGATGTTGCAGGTGATCCGTGAGTATGCGATGGAGCAACTCGCCGAAAGTGGCGAAGTGGTGGTCGTGAATGACCGTCACGCCGCGTTCTTCCTGGAGTTGGCTGAGCGAGCCGAGCCACATCTGACCAGCGGAAGACGGGGTGTATGGCTGGCGCGGTTGGGGATGGAACTTGACAACCTGCGGGCAGTGCTCAGACGGAGTCTGGACGGTCAGATCTCCCCCAGAGATAGGGCTGCAGTTGGTAAGCACATTCTTGTGGTTCTGGTACCTGAACGGACGGATTATTGAGGGACGCGGCTGGGCGGAGGCTATACTCAAGCTGCCGGGAGCCATGACCGGGTCCGTGGCTCGTGGCAAGGTTCTTTATGGGGCAGGAGCGCTGGCATGGGCGCAAGGCGACTTCACGGCGGCGCGCTCATGGCTTGATGAGAGCGTGGCGCTTCTACGTGAGCAGGATGATGCGCGCGATTTGGCCCTTGCACTGGCTCTTCTGGCTGCGACGGAGGCAAGCCAGAACGACTATGCAACCGCGTGCACGCTTTACGAGCAGAGCATTGCCTTAGCGCGCGAGGCCGGGGACTCGTGGAGGGTGGCTTTTGCCCTAAGTTGGTTGGGTGACGTGGTTGTGCTCACCGGCGATCTCGCCAGAGCGCGCGCGTTGCACGAAGAGAGTCTGGAGCTATTTCAGCGACTCGGAGACGATTGGGGCCGCGCTATGGTGTTGCACGCCCTGGGGGTTGTCTTGAACTACCAGTCCGAGTATGAAGCGGCGAGGCCTGTTTTTGAGGAGAGCGCGGCGCTGATGCGGCAGGCGGGTGATAAATACGCGCTTGCGCGGGTGCTGTCCGGCGCAGCAGACGTGGCGATTCATCAAGGAGATCAGGTGCGCGCACAGGCGCTCCTCAAGGAGGCCGTGACATTGTGGAATGAGATGGGGAATCGGGCCGGCCTCATGCTCTGCTTGGGAGCCTTCGCACGCATCGCCGCACTTCAGGGGCAGGTCGAACGCGCGGCGCGGCTGTTCGGCGCAGCGCTCGATCCGCTCAGAACAGTTGGTTCGCTATCGGCTCCTGCCGACCGCGGCGAATATGACCGCACGGTGGCTGCTATTCGTGCCCAGTTGGGGGATGTTGGCTGGACGGCAGCGTATGAGCAGGGGCGTGCGATGACTCTGCAGGAGGCCGTAGTCTATGCGTTGGAGGCCTGATGAGGAGCCAGTAGATCATGTTTCCGCGCACCCGGTGTAAGCTGGCGAAGGTGGTATGCCCTGCTCGCCGACCCTACCGCGCCGGGGCATCTCTACGCCGGATTGAGCAACGGCGACGTGTGGCATACCGCTGACTCGGGCGACGGCTGGCAGCAGCTTCCATCCGACTTGGGCGGAATGCACCGTTCACTCATCATGCTCTGATAAAAGCAGCAGGATCGATGGAGGGCTATGATGCAATTTCCCTATGCAAATCACTGATCGCGCAACATGATCTGAAAAAAGGATTTCCGTCCAATCAGGATTGACACATTCTGTTGAAAGCGACGTCCGAGATCGCCATCGGGAGGAAAGCATGTTTACAGGACTATCACGTTTTGGCTATCTGACGTGCGCGTGGCTCTTTGTCGCCGGAATTTTGACGCAGGTCTTTCTCGCCGGGCTTAGCCTGTTAGGTGGGCAACCAAGCTGGCCCGCGCACGTCGGATTGGGACACGGCCTGGGCGTAATCGCGCTCCTCATGGTGCTGCTCGCCTACACAGGGCCGCCTGCCGCGCGCAACCAAGTTGCTCACCTGGCTCAGCTTCGGCGTCTACATTCTGCTTGCGGATATTCTGGTTTTCCTGCGCGACTCCGTGCCCTTACTCGCAGCGCTGCACCCGGTCATGGCGGTGGTGCTGTTTGCAATCGCCGTGACCCTTGCGCGGCGCGCCTGGCGCTTCGCGCGCGAACCAGAGGCGGCAACTACGCCAGCAATCGACCGCGATGTGGCAGACGTCGCTGCCGAGGTGGCGGGAGGGCGAAGGGGTCTATGAAACATCGGCTGAGAGGAGGAAAGACGATGACACGTGGATAGCCAATCCAGGCAAACCAATCGCGCATTGTCAGAAACGTACATACTAATGAATGCGGATGAACTTGTGCAGGCCTTCGCACAGGCGATTTACGCAGGCGGCTGGGACACGGTTGCCTATACCTAGCTGACGATTTCCAGTTCAGCGGCCCCGCGCCTGAACCGATTGGCGCGGCGGAATGGATCGGGCTGAACCGGACGCTGCAAGCAGGGATGCCGGATATGTCCATTAACCTGCGCATCGTCGGGATCGAGGGGGAGGTGATTCGATCAGTGGATCAACTCACTGGCACGGCTCGGAGTTGAGCCACCAATAGCGTAGCCTTTCCTGTCATTCGAGCGCGGGCAGCCTCGCATCTGCTTGTGCTCGGCTGAAGAAAATCCGCCAGGGTACTGGACAAGGGGGAGAAAGACCGCGATGACGACTGCAAAATCAACAAATGAGAAAGCCTATCAAAAGCGTGCCTGGCTCATCCCGCTTGTACTTGGTGTGTTGATCGGGCTGATGAGCCTCTTGATTGCTGGCTTTGCCGGCGTGGACATGTCCGAATTTGAGGCGAGCACCGGCGCGATATGGAGCGCGTTCTCCGACGCACAGCCAGAGGTGGCCGAATACATCATCCGTCTTGAAAGGCTCGCCGGAGTCGGTTTCGCGGGCTTCGCCCTCATCGGCGCGGCTATCGCCTGGACAGGCTACCGGCGCGGGGAACCGTGGGCCTGGTATGCCCTCTGGCTCTTTCCGATCATCTTCGGATTGGCGGCAGTTGTGTTCTTTGCGGCTGAGGCGACCGGACTGGGCCTCTATTACGGCGGCGCAGCGGTCATCGCGATGGTCGGGCTGCTTCTGCCATACCGAAGGTTCTTCCCGAAGCAGTAGGCCGGGCCGGAAAGAGCATAGAGGCGCATAGTGGATACCACAACTTCCAGAGCGCTCACGGTTTGGAGAAATCGGCGAAACACCCTACACTATCTAGATTATCTACATTATAGGCGGATTTCACTCCGCCATGTTGACTATGGAAGTAACGGACAGCCCTCACGTTGGCGTTAGGGATGCCGCTGGTGACCGAGCCGAGGCAGCGGCGGCAGACCCGTAATGTCCACAAGCCAATCGGCGGGTAGACGATCGCTATGCGGCTTCGCGGTAGTAATCACGAATGATGCCACCGAGCACATTTCGACATCGCACCGGTCCGCCCGTGACAGCCAGTTCCAGTCCGAATGTGTTCAAGTCAGTGGGTCTGCCGGATGCGGCAGACTTTCTGTTTCTTTCAACCGGCATCGCAAGCCCTGGTAGCGGGTTCGATGACCGGATGAGACAAGTAGCCAGGACGGAATTTTCAACTGTAAGCTGTGTGCTAGGCGGACGTCTCCTGGCCGGTACGGGGAAAAGCGTAGCCTATTACGTTCCAGTGCGGAACTACCTGGCAACGGTAGAAGGGGGCACCGCTGCGGCCTTTATGCACAAACCCCTCGGCTACTGGCTGAGGAAGAACATCCGCCACTGGATCCGTACAAGTCATCATCCCGCTCGACAAGGTCTGCATTCCTGCACGGTGCTGGGGTGCCTGATGCAAGAGGGTAACTCCAACATGCACCACGCGACGTGAGGCCGACTTGGTCAATTCGCCCCCACGGGCGCTGGCAGAGGCATCAGGAAGGGAAGACCGGTTTCCGTGCTGCAAAATGGCTCGACCTGGAAGCTTAGCCGCTCCACACACGTGAGTTCGCGCACCGGGCGGTTGGCCCGCGTCCACGAGACTAGCGCATCGACAGTATCGATGCGCCAGAGTGTAACCGTCGCATCGGTACTCACGAGCGCGATGCGCTCATTCCGGCTGAAAGCCACCGCGTTCACCGCACCCAGATGCCCTTCGAAACGACGCAGTTCTTGCCCACTGGCAACCTCCCATAGAATGGCGCTGCTGTCTTGAGATCCCGAAAGCGCGGTTTCGCCATCCGCGCTGAAAGCCACACTGGTCACAACGGCGGCGTGCCCATCGAAGCGCCGCAGGAGCTGCCCCGTCTCCATGTCCCACAAGAGGAGCACATCTGACCCGGACAGGATCAAGCGCCCATCCGGGCTGAAAGCCAGGGCGTTTACCCCGGCCGCGCCCGCTTGCGCCTCCCAGATGGTGTGGCCGTCTGCTGCGCTCAGGAGCGCAATTTTGCCGTCTGCGCTGCCTGTGAGCGCCCGATCACCAGCCGGATTGAAGGCGACCGCCGTGATCCCTACCAAGACGTCATACGCACGGGACCAGACCTCCTCATCCTGCTCAATGTCCCACATCAAGACCTGACCGTTGTAGAAACCCAGAAGAACCGTGGGATCGTCTGGGCTTGGCGCGAGGCTGATCAGGTTACCGTACGTGTAGATGAAGGACTGATCTTTCTGCTCACCCGTCGTCATATCCCAATAGATCAGCACCGCCGTCTCGCAGATACCATGTGAGGCGAAAACGCACGTGGTGGAGACGGCTGTCCGTCCATCTGGGCTGAGGGCAACCGGGTTGTACTCCTCCCACCAATACCATGGTGGGGGTTGCATGCCCCCGCCAAAGAAACGATGCACTTCCGCGCCGGCAGGACCATCCCTCTGGATCGTGATCGAATGCAACGCGAGCGCGCAGTTTGCAGCGCACGCTTCCCAAACACCGACTTCCCAGTCTGACCATTCCTCTTCGGGTTCAGACACCGGCATCAGCACCTCACGCTGATATTGGTGCCGGCTGTTGGGCATGTCCTGAGTGATGCTGCTGGCAGCCAAGAAGGTGCGCAGCCGGTCTCCCGCCACGAGACCCCATAGAGCGATGTGACCGTTCTGATCCCGAAAGAGTGCAAGCTGACCGTCCGCGCTGAAAACCAAGTCATTCGGTTCGCCGGAAGCACCTGAGACGGTGACCAGGCGCTCCCCGGTCACAACATCCCACAGGTAAAGTGTGTAATCGCTTCTTCGCGCAAACACGGTCCGCTCATCAGGGCTGAAGACAAGCTTTTCAAGCTCAGACACGTTCTGACCGGTTTCCAGGCGTTGCCGTTCGGTAAACCAGGACTCATTCACATCCCACACGACAACCGCACTATCTGAGCCAGAGAGGACTGTCCAACCGTTCAAAGTGAAAGCCAGACTCGTGATCCTCCCGCTGAAATCGTCGAGACGATAATTGACGCGACCGGTCTCGACATCCCACAAGAGCAGTTCTGTTTTATTACACCTGTAGGTTGATCCATCAACTTCAACGCACGCGGCGGACATCGCATAGCGGGCATCAGGGCTGAGCGCGACGCTGGTAATCTCCGCTGTGTGCCCTTCAAATCGCCGGACCTCGTCCCCCGAAGCCACCTCAACCAGCACCAGCGCGTAATCCTCGGTAGCGGTGAGAGCCATTTGACCGTCGAGACTGACCGTGACGGGATACCTCTCAAACCGACGAACAATCTCGCCGGCGTTCACATCCCATACGATCAATATATTGTTGACGCCGCGCAGAAAAGCGCGCTCCCCATCCGGGCTAAAGGCAATCTGCCGGATCCCGTAGATATTCGACGCCTGGCTGAGCGCCTTGCCTGTGGCGACATCCCAGAGGATGAGTAGTCCACCTTCCTGAACCGAGAGCGCAGTCGTGCCTGAGGGGCTGAGCGCGACCGCGATCACCGCTGCGGTATGCCCTTCAAAGCGACGGAGCACGCTGCCCGTCGCCAGATCCCACAGAAGGAGGGACTCATCGTCCGAAGCGGTGAGCGCCGTCTTCCCATCCGGGCTGAACGCGAAACTGCGCGCGCGTCTCGAATGCCATTGTATCCGTCGCAGTTGAGACCCCGCGTCCACATCCCATACGTACAGATCACCGTCAGAAGCGGTAATCATCGTCCTCCCATCGGCGCTGAGCGCGGCCAGCCGGCCTGATTCCCCTTCACCCTGAATGCGCCGGATCGCCTCGCCTGTCGCCACATCCCACTCAACAACGACTGTGTGCACACACCCCGCCACCGCGGGATTCCGCTCTGCGCAGCTCAGGGCATAGGCGCGCGTCCCGTCAGGGCTGAAGTCCACCCACCAGATCCATCCCCCCTGCCATGCGAACGCGCGCGTTTTTCTCCCGGTCGTCACATCCCACTGTACCAGCACCTCCTGGCCGCACCAAGGATACCCCTCGCTCGTATCAGGGATGCACCCGGCTACAAGGATCGTCCTTCCGTCGGGGCTGAAGGCCACACTGTGTATGGCGTCCATGTCTACTTCGAAGCGCTGTCGTACTTCACCGGTGGCGAAGTCCCAGAGAGACAGCGCGTCCTTCCGTAAGGAGTCAGATACCACAGACAGCACGGTTTCACCGTCCGAACTGAATGCCACGAACTCTACTGCTTCTGCGTGCGCCTCTTCATACGGCTCGCCCATGACCCCGGTGGTCAAATCCCATGGAGCAATGGATTCGCCCACTTCGACAACCGCCATCCACCCATCCGGGCTATACGCAGCCCCGGACAGATCCCAATCATACCGGCCTTCGAAACGGCGCAACTCCATTCCGGTTGCGACATCCCAAAGAATCGCCGTGTTGTCACCAGAGGTAGAGAGCGCCGTCTGACCATCTGGACTGAAGGCAACCTGAACAAGAGCATCTTCGTGCCCCTCGAAGCGACGAATCTCCTGCCCCGTCTGCAAATTCCACAAGATGACCAATCGATCTGCCGACCCTGACAGCGCGAACCGTCCATCCGAGCTAATCGCCACTGCGGTCACAATGCCGGTGTGCCCCTGAAAGCCCAGGCGCGGTCCGGGCGCATAGGCCATGTTCGCCAGACGCCGCTGCGAAAGCGCCGGTGGATCCGGGATGCGGTTTGCTTCCAGAGCGAGCGTGCGCGCGAGGTCTTGGTCGCCACTGTCAAACGCCTGTTGCGCGTAGGCGGCGAGCGCAAGACTCCTGGATTCCTCGGCGTGACGGGCTGCGGTCGCTTCGGCGGCGACGGCGATAGCGGCCTGGGTCCCCGCCTGAGCCGCTGCCTCTTGTGCCTTATCCTGTTCACTGAAAGCGAACAGCGACAGTCCAATCGCCACGACCAGAAACACGGCCAGCCCGGCGGCGAGGTAGCGCAATAGATTCGCCGCGCGCCGGCGTTGCTCGGCGACCTCGCGCTGCATCTCCAGTTCGCGCTGGAGCTGAGCCTCGCGCTCCAGACGCTCGTGCTCACTGAGTGCCTGGCTCGTTTCAATGTACGCGCGCAGGAGCGGCATCGGATCTGCGTCGGGGTCTTCCAGCCACGTTTCGGCCTCACTCAATCGAAGCCCGCGCAGCAAATACGCCTCATCGCGGCTGGCGGCCTCCCATTCCTGCGCGTCCTTCAGAAGGCGCCCCGATAACCGCAGCGCGTCTATGCTTTCAGTAATCCACAGCCGCAACCGTTCCCAGGCGTGTATCAGTGCTTCATGGCTGACTTCCACCCAGGCGTCTCCACTTCTCAGTTCACGACCGGCGGTTAGCAGGCGCACGTCTGGATGCGTCAGCACCGCCAATACCGCGTCAACGTCGTCGTCATCTACTCCTGCAAAGTGCAGCGCGGCGCGCTCGACCCGCCGGCGCGTCGGCTCACCGCGCTCGTCCACCTCGACCAGGCGTAACAACAGCCGGCGCACCACGTCGCGCTGCGCTGGTCCCAGGGCCTCGAAGACATCCTCAGCGCGCCGCGCCAGAGCGCCATGCACGCCGCCGATCCTCTCATACGCGGTCACGGTCAGATCACGGCCCTCGCGACGCTGGTAGAGTTCCTGCAAAGCGTACTGGAGTAGCGGAAGCGCGCCATCCTGGCCGTGCACGTCGTCAAGTAGCGTATCAACCAGGCCGTCCCTATAACGCAGCCCCACGACCTCCGCCGGCGCGGAGATAGCCTCGCGCAACTCGTTGCGGAGCAACGGCGTCACGATCACCTGATGGGCTTCCAGCAATCGCGCCAGTTCAGGATGACGGGTGCAGGGCGCGTAGAAATCAGCCCGGAGGGTGATGATGACCAACCCTTTGCCGCCATCGACTGTTGCCGTGTGTAGCAGCAGATCCAGAAAGCGCAAACGCTCAGCCTCCGCAGCGCGGGTGAAAATCTCCTCGAACTGGTCCACCACCAGCACCACGCGCGTCGCGTCGGACGCCTGGGCCAACAGGGATTGTATTGCCAGGTGCAGGCGATCTTTCCGGGCATCCAGGCTGTCCATAAGCGTCCACAGTTCGCCTCCGACGAGAGGCAGCAGGCGCGTCGCCAGGCTCTCCAATGGGCGTGGGCCTGGCGTAAAGATCACAACCGGCCAGGTTTCGCTGCCAGGAAGTGCGCCGCTGCGCAGACGCGGGATCAGCACGGCGCGCACCACGCTCGACTTACCGCTGCCACTCGCCCCGATCAAAGTCAAAAAGCGGTTAGGTGGCTGTCCCGGCTGGGCGCGAAGTCGTTCAACCAGCGAATCGATGAGCTTGTCCCGCCCGAAGAAGTACGGTGCGTCGGCCTCTTGGAACGCTTCCAGCCCCTTGAACGGCGAGGGGATGTCGCGGGGTTCAGCGTCCTCAACCGCGCGTAGCGGCGTCGGTGCGACTTGCAGTGAGGCCAACAGCCTGGCAAAAGCCGGTCCGTAGTCCGTGCGGAAGTCCACAAACTGGATCGCCGCGAGATCGGGCGGCAGTGTGTCAACTTCGCCGCGCATCAGCACCGGCAATAAGCGTTTGCCGCTGCGGCGCGCCATCGAAAGCTCGCGTTGCACCCAATCAGAAGCCAGCGCCTCAGGCGAGAGCACCAGGATCACGACCTCGGCGCGGTCCAGGCCGTAGGTGAGCGCCTGCTCCCACTCCGCCCCCTGGGATTGAGCGAAAGTCAGCCCAAATGTCAAAGCCAGCGTCCTGTAGATCGCGTCCCAAGCGCTCAGCAAATTGCCGGTCCGCGTGAGCATAGCTGAGGAAAATCGATGCGAGGCGCGCGGGTGCATAACCGTAGAAGATGGTCTGATGCTCTATGATCGTATGGGCCGTCTTCTTGTCGCGGCCAACAATGTCGTCGGCGTGCACGGAAGCCCCTGGGCCGACAGCCGACCCGGCACCGACGTTTCCCCCAACGGTGATCTCTGATGGGTGCTCGCGCTCTGACCGCCGGGGACCATCCTGCGCGCTCATCGGATGTTCTTAGACTCGGCGAGTGCAATTCTGGCGCGGCGCTTCGCACAAGTGAGCCTTGTGCGTTTGCGCGCACACACACGCAAGAAAGACTCTGCCGGGCCACCTCGATATGTCATGCTCGTGTATCCCCGGATGACCACCATGGAGGTTCATTCCTCACTCGTTAATCATCATATCCCACATTTTGTATCTTAACAATCCGATATGGCAGGAGTTGAGCGGCAATCACCGAGTTGAGCAGGCCTTACAACGTCGAGAGGAAGGCAGCATAGAAGGTGAGTCCAGGCAGACTACGGTGCCCGTTGGGTCAAAAACCTTGTGCGGACGTTGATTCACACTACGCAGCCTCGCGATAGTAATCGTGGATGATGCCACCGAGCACATTTCGACAGCGTACGGTGCCCGCGGTGTCGGCGATCACGCCCGGGATGAGGAGCTGCATTTTGTAGTGGGTCATCAGATGACGCCAGCTGGGGGAGGGGATACGTTCAGGTGCGCGCGGAACACCCTGGCGTGCCAGCACGTTGGCGATGGTGGGTTTGCTCACCGTATAGCCCAGCTTGAGGAGTTCACCCGCGATCTTGCCGTAGCCCCAGTCGTTCTCACGCGCGAGCTGCACGATCAGGCGCGCAAGCTCCGATTGAGGCGTGGTCGACCACCACGCGCTTGCGCTGCTGTGTCCACTTGCGGCGAACCAGCTCATGGTACCACCGGATGACCGTCTCGACCTGGAAGCTGCGGATGACACCGTGCAGCGGCTGGCGGGCTTGCGTTCCATGGTGATCACCGTCAACGTCAGCTTCTCGATCCGCGATACACGAAGAGGACCTATCTGATTCCGTTCGAGGATGGCCAACTGCTGACGCAGCGCCAGGATTTCGAGGTCTTTCTCGCGCGCAGACAGCCGGCCGATCCGCATCCAGTCCAACAGCGTTGCGAAGATGTGCATCACGATGAACCAGGCCATACGCTTCCGCCTCACTGTGATAGACGAAAGAGGCGCTTCCACCAGCGAGTTCGCATTTCACAACGCTCCGTTACGCGCACGTATGATGTTTTTTGACCGATGAGGTACAGTGTCAAGTCCGACCGACGGCCTCCCCTCACAGCAGGTGGCGCATCTGGCTGTCGAACATAAAGCTGACCGCTGTAACTGAACTGGCTGACTTGCTGACCTAACCCCAGACGGTCCAGCTCGCGCCACACGAAGTCAGCGCGACTCAGACCGCTGGCGGTCGCTGTCCGATACGCTGATGCCCATTTCATCAAGCTGCGCGCAATCGCTTGCGGATCAGCTTGGCGATCCGCTTCGCGTTTCGCAAGCACATGCCAGATCACGACCAGCAGCTTGCGCGCGATCGCGACGATGGCTTTCTGTTTGCCGACTTGGGCCCGCAAGCGCTCAAACCGCACCTTCCAGAACGGGGCGTAACGCACGGCCGCCCAGGCACATTCGACGAGCACGGTGCGCAACTCGCGCCGTCCTTGTTTGGTGATCCGCCCGGTCCGATAGGTGTTGCCTGACGCGTGGACACTGGCCCCCAGGCCGCTGTACCCGACCAGTTGTCGGGCGCCAGGAAAGCGGGTGATGTCACCAATGGCACTCCAGGATCGTCATGCCGCTCAACCAACTCACCCCGGGGAGTTGGATCAGGAAGGCCAATTGCGCACACCAGGGCGCTTGTGTGCTCAGGTGCGCAATCTCGGCCTCCACTTCCTCGATGAGCTGTGACAAGTGCTGAATGTGAAGCAACTCATGGCGCACCCGCATTTGCTCCGCACGGGACAACGTCAGCGCGTGCCACCAGCCGCGATTGGCTTCGCTGAAGGGGTCGCCCTGGGGCAAGTACAGATTGTGCCGGTGCAACACACTGTGCAACCGGTTCTTGGAGGCAGTCCGATCCCGCACCAGATGGCGACGGTGCGCAATCAGGCTGCGCAGCTCGCGTACCGCTTCGGGCGGTACCCACACCGCTGGCAACAGGTTGGCGGCCAGGAGCTTGGCCAGGACCAGGGCATCGTGTGGGTCGGTCTTGCGCGGTGACCGGCTGATCAGGCTCATCTTGTGCGCATCGGCAACCGTGACCTCGGCCACCAGGGGCAGCATGGCGTCGTAGACCGCCCAGGCATTGGTCGTGGCTTCGAGCGCCACGTGATCGGTGGCCTGCAAGTGCGTGCGCGCCCAGACCTTGATGCTGTCCAGCGGCACTCTGATCGCATCAAACAGCACGTGTTGCTGGGCGTCCACGGCCGTGACCATCACAAACTGACGATGTACATCCAACCCGACGAACCGCGTTTGCGCTTTCATCCTGCGTTCCTCTCCTATCCTTGCGCTTTGAGAGAGGATGTGCTTTCCGGGCCATTGGGCTGTCTCACGCACCGATCCGAGCTTGACGTTTTCGCGCCTTCTCATGCGAACCAGTCGAGCGGGCCGCACGAAACACCTTAACGAGTTTGGCTGCTGGTTTGAGCCTCCTCATCAAAAAACGCGTGCTGGCCCTATGCCCACATCCTATGGCATCCCGCTCCGCTCACAATCTGGCTTCAGGATACCACGGATTCCTTCGCGAGCCGCCCGGCTCCACCTGCATGTTAACACCTTACGGGTTCCTGTGGAGCTGGCTATCCGTCGATCATGTCGCGATATCAACGCGATGCAATGAGAGATCAACCTTGTTGCCGTCGGACTAATGGGTGAGCCTTTCTGGAGTCGCTACACCCACCGTAAGGGCAAGAAGAACATCAAGGCTGGTGCAGAGGTCGCAGCGTAGTGTGCCTTCACCCGTAGCATCTTCCGAATCTGTCAAGTGAATGTCATGAGGCAGGCAAAGGCAGCGAGACAGCGGAGCGCCGAAACGCGAAGGAGCAAGATCTGGAGATCCGCTCAGGCTGCCAGGTGGAGGGCAGACATCAGTAGACTCAAGGAGATGGGCGATCCTGATGATGGGATTGCAACGTCAAGCGTTAACATCTGACCACGACCTCTGGCGCAACTCCTTGAGCACAGCACGGTCAAACTACGCAAGCAACGTCAAAGCGTTAAGGGCCGAAGCGACCTACAGTGGACAGCCCGATGTCTGAACAGCCACCTGACAGGTGATGGGCGGATGGATGTGCAAGCAGCCTGCTGAGCTAACGATGGTTGGGATTGTAAGGGACCTGGTCGATCAGCAGCCGGTAGAGCAGGCGATTGGCTTTGCGCGCGGCATGCAGCACGGCGCGCACCTCAGTGGGGTCGCGGAAGCGTTGCCGCGCCTGTTGGAAAGTCCGTCGGATAGACGGACAGTGACGGGCAGTGTGCTTGCCAATGAGATAGAGGGTGTGGCGAAAGGCAGGGTCGCCACGCTTGGAAATGTGCCCAACGCGGCAGGTGTCGCCGCTCTGCGAACGAATGGGATCAAAGCCCGCGAAGGCCCAGATATGATCGGCGGAAGGGAAACGGTGGACGTCCTGAACGGCAGCGAGGTAGCGGGCCGCATGGAAGGCGCTGATACCTGGCACTGTAGTCAGCACCGCCGCGGGTGAGGACGGCACAAGGGTTTCGGCCTGCGTTTCCAGGCTCGTGAGCTGGGTGAGCAGGACCTGGTAGCGCTGCCAGTCTGCCTGCAGAGCTTCGGCATAAACCGCCGCGACATCAGGCGGCGGGAGTAAGGCCTGACGCGCGTTGTCCAGGACCCGCCGGGCGGTGACCGGACCGCAGCGTCCCACCGTCTGGCGCAGCAGGGTCTGCAGGGCGGCTTCATCCAAGGCGAGGATAGCGTAAGGATTGGGGTCATGGCTCAACAGGGCCTGGACCAATTGGCGCGCCAAGGGGCGGGTCGCAACCAGGGGCACCGGCGGCTCCTAGGTTTGGGTGAGCGGCCTGGAACCGCGTGAGGTTCACCAAGGCACCCGGCCACAGTCGGTCCAATTGGCGTAGCAGTTCGGTCCCAAGCACCCGCCGTTCGCGCTCCAGACGACGGTAGCGGCGGGCCCATTCGGCAAACACTAACCCGCTTCCGTCCGGAAAACGGGCGGGCGTGCCTTGTCCCTGCTGCAAACACCGCGCGATGGCCTGCGTGTCAATGGCGTCGCTTTTGTGGAAGCGTCCATCCTGCAACGCGATGCGTGCCAGCTTGACAAGATACGGGTTAACCAGCAGATACGCGAACCGCCCTTCCTCGATGGCGTGGGCATAGCGCGCAAGCAGTGCCCGCCCCCAGGTTTCATAGTAGATGCCAGTGGGTTCATTGCCCATGACGACCCGGGAGGCGGTGACCAGCAGGGCATCGATCTGTGCTGCAGCCTGTTCAAAGCCTGCTCTGTCATTGTACAGGGGTAAGCGGGGTCTGCAACGGGCGCAAGTCGTCCGACCGGTAGCACCCCATCACATGGATATTCTTGCCAATGTCCAATCCCCACGAGGGGGATCGGGGTCAAACTCCTGTCCATGAGGAACCTCCTTGTTCCGTTTGGGGATGATGATCCCGCATCTGATGGATGCGACCCAAATGCTCGCGGTGCATCCAGGAGCGTTACTCATGTTTTTATCAGGGCTGAAAAACTCTATCCGCGGCTCACATCATGCCTGTGGTGGCCGAAAATCCCATCCGTCTGTGAATCAGGCAGTTGTTTCAAGCAGAGAGGCATTGTGAGGTGCTCGAGGACTGCGCCAGTGGCTG
>JAOSJO010000005.1 GCA_027494055.1 Anaerolineae bacterium
CGTCGCATCGGGGCGGTATGAGGTGGCGCGAGTCGCGGAGGGGATCCCGGCATCCTTTTCCCGATTGGGCAGCCGTGAACCTTCAAGCCTGTCGCGGCTTGGGCGCCGGCCGTGCATGAGGCGCCAAGATCATGTCTGCACGTGCTTGCCGGACGTAGGCGCAAGCGGCGCGGATACGCCGCGCCTCGAGGGGAACCGGGTGGCTCGCCTCATGGATCTGAGACGATGCGCCCACTTCGGCGTGGCGCACGTGATGCAACGGCACGGGATGGGATCGAGCAGCGCGCCCGTCATGCTCTGATCGCCTCGCAGCCTTCATGCCGCAGCAGCAGACGTTCGGGTGTTCGCCGCGGAGCGCCACATCGCTGTCGCTCGCCACCAGTCTGACACACATGACGGCGTCCCTCACGACCGCGAGCCGATCCGGCCGCGCGCATCGGCTGGGATCCCCCAGGTAGGCCGGTTTGGGCCCGTTCAGGGTCGCAACCGTGAGGGTGTATTCGAAGGGCCGCACCTTGCCCTGGGCATCCACTTCCAGGTGGTGGGCGAAGAAGTCACACAGCAGCGGCAGGGCGCCCTCCAGCCAGTATAGATCCTTCCGGGTTGGCGGGCGCAGCGCGGGCACGGTGATCACGCGCGCGAACGCCGGATAGGCGCGTTCGTCGGCAACCGGCCAGTCGTAGCGGGCGATCGCGTCAAGGTCGTCGAAGGCCAGGTAGGGCGCGCTGTCATACGTCAGGGTGAACCAGGTCATATGCCGGTCCAACGTGCCCGGAGCAGCGCCCAGAAGCACCTGGTGGAGCTCGTGCAGCCGGTCGTACGCCGCGAGCCCGAAGGTCTCGCCCGCAGCGCCCATCACGACGACATAGCGGGCGGCGGCATCGGCCGGAAACCGGACCTTGATCGGCGCTTCATACGGCAGCCGCTTCCACGGCGCCAACCGGTAGAATGCGGCGGCCTGGGTGAACAGGTTGCCCAGCAGCGCGGCGCTGACCCCGGGGATGCCCAAGAGACTGGGTGGCGCCGGCGTGTGGCGCGCCAGGTGGTGTTCCATCGCGCGCACTGCGGCCGCGAGATGGGGCAGATCCTCACGATGCCGGCACGTCACGCCGATGGCGTCCAGCCGGGGCGCCAGCGCGTCGACCAGCGCTTCCTGGTCGAGGATGACCGCTCCTGGCCGCCGTTTGCGGCCCGCCCCGCGGACGGGACGCCGCATTGTGGTAAGCAGCGCTTCCCAGACCTGGTCGGTCGACGGCGGCGCGTCCAACACGTCCAGGCCCACGACCTGGTCCCGGTCGCTGACGATGAAGAGCAGGTAGGGGCGGCGGGGTGGGGCCGGCGCGGCCTGCACCCAGGTCCGCCCCAGGCGC
The DNA here is from genome assembly GCA_027494055.1 of Anaerolineae bacterium. GTDB lineage: Bacteria > Chloroflexota > Anaerolineae > Aggregatilineales > JAFGMM01 > JAOSJO01. Next base: position 1,371 of record JAOSJO010000005.1, read on the forward strand.
CAGGATGCCTCCCAGGTCTCGTCCGTCTGTGGCAGGCGGCGCACACCATCACGGGGGTCCCGGGACGCATTGTGGGAGAACAGCTTGGCGCGCATGGCACGGAGTATACCCGATGTGCGCGCATTGGGTCATTTCAGGCATGCCTTCGTGCTCACAGTCAAGGCCACGACCGCCCGGTTGCAACGAATCCGCGGCGGCGGCGCCCATGGTGCAGCGAGTAATATCTGGAGTCTATCGGCAGTCGCTGTGCGGATTTCACAACATCTTCATGCATAAGAATCTCCGTCTGGTATATACTAATCTCGGGGCATGACCCACGTTGCGCCTGCTGGCGCATTGTGTACACTTCAAGACATCAACAACCGAAACGTCCCACCTCCTTCTCGAATGCGGGCTTCCGTCTCTCGTTCGTGCACCGAACTCAAGGAAAGTGTGAGCCACAAAACATGCGTGTCGATGCATCCGATCTGGCGTCGCGTGCGCGCAACCAACAGCTAGAACTGCCGGCATTCTTCACTGCGCCTGTCCTGGTCGAAGACGCTGCGGCGGTGGGCGACCTTCTGTTCCTGCGTGTGCGCACCAAGGACGGCCACCTTGAGGAGGTGATGGTCGAACCGAGCGAGCTGGAAACCGCGCTCTTGCGCCAAACCCAGGCGAGGTCAGCAGGCTCGAAGCCCGCTGACTTCGCGCTGCTGATCGAGGCGGCGCGCATCCGCAGCGCGTACGCCTTTGATCCGCACTTCGCCGTCAGCCTCAGCGGCATTGAACCGCTGCCCCACCAGCTGGAAGCCGTGTACCAGCGCCTGCTGCCACAGACCCGGCTGCGCTTTCTGCTCGCCGATGACCCGGGCGCTGGCAAGACGATCATGACCGGCCTGCTCATCAAGGAACTCAAGATGCGCGGCGCGATTGCGCGGGTGCTGGTGCTCTGTCCGGCGCCGCTCGCGCTCCAGTGGCAGGACGAGATGCGAGCCAAGTTCGATGAGATCTTCGAGGTGATCCGCGCCGAACAGGCGAAGAACCAACTGGCGGGCAACGTGTGGGACCGCGTGCCCCAGTGCATCACCTCGATCGATTTCGCCAAGCAGGCGGACGTGTGGCCCGGCATCCTGCGCGTGCAGTGGGACCTGGTGGTGATCGATGAGGCGCACAAGTGCGCGGCACGCACCTACGGGCGGGAGGTCAAAAAGACGCAACGCTATCAACTTGCCGAGCGCCTCAGCGCGTTGGTAGAGCGATTGCTCCTCCTCACCGCCACCCCCCACCAGGGCGACCCAGACAGCTTCGCCCATTTCCTGCGGCTGCTCGATGCCGATCAGTTCGTTGATCCCCACTGGGTCGGGCAGTACGGCGCGCTGAACCGCGAGCTACTCCGCATCGAGGACAGCCCGTGGTTCTTGCGGCGCGTCAAAGAGGGATTGCGCGACTTCGAGGGCCGGAAGCTCTTCACCGAGCGTCACCCCTGGACTGTGCCGTTCCAACTCGCACCGGAGGAACTGCAACTCTACCAGCAGGTCACGGAGTACATCAACACATTTCTGCCGCGCCAACAGTCTGGCCGGCGGCGGATGAGCGTGGCGTTGGCGCGCACGGTGTTGCAGCGCCGGCTGGCAAGCAGCATACGCGCCATCCGCCGATCGCTTGAGCGCCGCCACGAGCGCTTCACCAAGATCCTGCGCGAATTGCAAGGGTTGACGCCAACCGAGCAACGCCAACGGCTTCAGGAGCTCCAACTCATCGCGCTTGACGAGGAGCAGGAGTTCGACGATCACGAAGAGGCGTTTCAGGACGAAGTGGCGACCCAGATCACCGCGGTCGCGCGTGTGAGCGATCTGCAGCGCGAAGTCAGCGCGCTGGAGCGGCTCATCCGGCTCGCGCACGCGATCGAGGCGCAGGGGCAGGAGACCAAGCTCAGCGCGCTGCAGCGGTGCCTCGAGCGTGCCGAGTTCGCCGAACTGCGCGATGGTCGGGGCAACCTGCTCATCTTCACGGAGCACAGAGACACACTCGATTACCTGCGCGAACAGCTTGAGGCCGGCAAATATGCCTGTTGTGAGATCCACGGCGGGATGAACGCCCAGCTACGGAAGGCCGCGCAGGACACGTTTCGCACCGAAGCGCAGATCTGCATTGCCACGGAGGCCGCCGGCGAGGGCATCAACCTGCAGTTCTGCCATCTGATGATCAACTACGACATGCCCTGGAACCCAAACCGGCTAGAGCAGCGCATGGGCCGCATCCACCGGATTGGGCAGGAGTACGACGTCCACATCTTCAACTTCGTGGCGACGAACACGGTGGAAGGGAGTATCCTCACGCGCCTGCTCGACAAGCTCGACGAGATGCGCGAAGCGCTGGGTGGGCGTGTCTTCGATGTGATCGGCCTCATCCTCAAGCTCAACGAGGTCAACCTCGAGGAGATGCTGCGCGAGGCGGCGTACAATCCGGCCCGGCTGGACGAGTACAGGGACCAAATCGAGCGGATCAGCCCCGCCCGGCTCAAGGAGTTGGAGGAAGCCACGGGGCTCGCGATGGCCACCAGCCACGTCGACCTGAGCGCGATCCAGCAGCAGGACTTCCGCTCCGAGGAGCGTCGACTGATGCCCGAGTACGTCGAGGATTTCTTCATCAACGCGGCTGAGCGCGTGGGCTTGCGGGTTGAGCGCCGCGCGGATGCGCTCTGGCGCGTCGATCATGTGCCCGAGCGCTTCCGTGCGCCCGCGCTTCCAGGCCGTGAGGCGCTTTGGGGTGCCGCAGAGCGGGTACCGGAAGCTGACGTTCAACAAGCGGCATCTGCAGCAGACACAACACCTCGACGCCGAGCTGCTGTCACCCGGTCACCCCTTGTTCGCGGCTGTGGCCGAGGTTCTCGATGCGCGCCTGGCCGACGTGCCACAGTCAGTAACCGCCTTCCGGGACGCCGCCGCGGACGCGCCATATGGCCTGCACTTCTTCGAGGTCCAGGTTGTGGGCGAGGTGCCGGGACCGCCAGGGGGCGCCGGGAACGCGGCAGGTGCAGCACGCGGAACTCGCCGTCGTACTGGAGGCCAGCGACGGTTCGATTGAACTCGCGCCACCGGACGTCCTGCACGATCTCGTGCCGGTTGAGCCGCTGCCGGAAGACCTCGTGGGTCCTGACGTGGGCCGGCTGCGGGAGCTTGAGCGTTGGCTACGGGTGAACCTGCAGCACGACATGGTGCAGCGGCGGCGCGCGGCGCGCGAGCGCGAGATTGCCCTGCGCCGCGCGTACCTGGAACGATCGTTTGACGCCTCTGTCCGGGCACAGAAGGACCGGTGGGCGGTGCTGGCTGCACGGGTCGCTGAGGGCAACGAGGCCTACCGGCTTGCGCGCGACGAGGCGCTCAAGCGGGTGGAGGAACTCGAGGCAAGGCGCGCCGACAAGCTCGCCGAGCTGGCGCACCAGCGCGTGCTCCGCCCAGGCCCGGTGACCTATCTGGGCACGGTGCAGGTGATGACGGTGGAGGACACGCGGTTTGCGTCGCTGATGCGGCGTGATGACGCGGTGGAGCAGTTTGCGATGGACTACGTCCTCACCTACGAGCAGGGCCGCGGCTGGGACCCGACCGACATCAGCAATGACAACGATGGCAGCGGGTTCGACATCCGCAGCGTGGGGCCGCCGGACCAGAATGGACGGCGCCCGGTGCGGCGCATCGAGGTGAAGGGGCGTGCCGCGCACGACGAGCCGGTGATGCTGAGCCGCAACGAGTGGCTGCAGGCAGGGCGCCATGGGGACACGTACTGGCTCTATGTCGTGTGGGGGTGCAAGACCGGAGCGCCCCGCCTCCTCACGATCCAGAACCCGGCGCGGAAGCTGGCCGGGCAGGTGCAGCCGGTCACCGAGGTAAAGGGCTATCTCATTGCGGCTGACGCCCTGACACAGGTCAAGGAGTGACGCATGACGCAGACTTCAGAGAAGCTGATTTCGGCCATCTGGCCGCTGCCAGGCGGCAACAGCCGCTACCTGGATACCCTCGACCGGATCCTCAAATGGGCCGCGGATACGCCGGATGCGACCCGAGATGGGCTTATCGCGTGGTTCATGTCCCAGTACAACACCGCAGAGAACACCGCGAAAAGCTATGCCTATTACGTGATCCGACTGGGAGTCTTCGACGAGGATGACAGTGGAAGACTGGCGCTGAGCGCGTTGGGCAGGCAGGTCAACCAGGCCGGCGGCGAAACCCAGGCCAGGCTGGTCACGGAACACCTGATGCGCCGCTATCTGGCGTTCCCTGAAATCCTCGCCGTCTATGCACAGGCCGGGGACCCGATTCACATCAAGACAATGGTTGAGGCATTGCGACCGCAATTCCCGCAGTGGACGACGGAAGCCCAGTTCGAATACCGTGCCCTGTGGCTGCTTTCGCTGGGATGCCTCAGACAGGAACGCGGGCGGTATTACGCGATCACCGAGCTGGGCAGAGCAATCGCCCAGGAGCATCCTCCCGTTGGGGAGGTGCCCAGTGTGTCCCAGGAACCGATGGGAACCCCCCGGCTGTGCAACCTCCAGCGCCGAGTGAGGGCACGGACGCGCTTTCCAGATTGATCGCCGAGTTGAACGATGCCGCCACGGACGGCCAGACCCCGCAGCGGCTCGAGGGCGCGGTCGCGCAGGCCTTCGAGTACCTGGGCTTTGCTGTGGACCAGATCGGTGGTTCTGGCGACACGGATGTCAGGGCGCACGCGCCCATTGGACCTGCCAGCTACACCGTGGTGGTGGACGCCAAAGCCCGGCGCGGCGGCAAGGTGCAGGACCTTCAGGCCTACGCGCTCCAGGAGCACTTGCGCAAGAACGAGGCGGACTATGCGGTGGTGGTTGCCGGCAACTTCGCCGAGGGCAGGGTGGTACGACAGGCGGAGGACGGCGGCATCGTGCTGCTGCCGGTGGCCGTTCTGGGCGCATGGCTGCGGCTCCACGAAAGCACGCCGCTGAACCTGAGCCAGCACCGCGCCATGTTCGCGACGCCAGGGCTGCGCAGCGGTCTCCTCCCGCGCTCATAGCAGCCTCGGAAAACCGCAAGCATTGGGGGAAGCCTGCTGGTCGATCTGATCGAGCTGATCCAGGAGACTTACGAGCACGGCCTGACCCAGCCGCTGCCGGCCGAGCAGCTTTTCTCTATGCTCGTCACCCGGCTTCGCGGCGTGCGGTACACGATGCAAGAAGTCCAGCAGGCGGTCGCGCTGTTGAGCCATCCCGCGATTGAAGCCGCGCTCAGAGATGCAGAGGGGATTTCACTCGCACTGAACCGCCATACACTGGCGCAGGCGCTGCGGCGCACTGCGGACCAGATCGAGACCGCCGAAGCAGAGACCCAGGAGTAACCATGTCCCAAGACCGCCGCCTCATCGAGGACTTCCTCCCCATCCGCGAGATCAGCGCCGAGGCCTCGCGCGAGAAGTCGATCCGCAAGGGGCACATCAGCACGCTGCACCTGTGGTGGGCGCGCCGCCCCCTCGTCGCCAGCCGCGCCGCCGTGTTTGGCGCGCTCGTCCCCGCGCCCAAGGACGACGCCGAGCGCAAGGCGCTGGCGCAGGAGGTGATCGACCTGTGCAGGTGGAAGGTCTCCGATGACGCCATCGCCCGCGCCCGCCAGCGCATCCTCGACGCGAACGGCGGCCAGCCGCCGAAGGTGCTGGACATGTTCGCCGGCGGCGGGAGCATTCCGCTGGAGGCGCTGCGCCTGGGCTGTGAGGCCTACGCGCTCGACCTGAACCCGGTAGCGCACCTGATCGAGCTGTGCACGCTGGTGTACCCGCAGCAGTACGGGCCGGACCTGGCGAAGGACGTGGAGAAGTGGGGCAGGTGGGTGCTGGAGCGCGTCAAGGCCGAGATCGGCGACCTGTACCCGCCCATCCCCGACCGGAGGCGACGACCGGCTTTGAGCCGGAAAGCGAGCAACTGACGCTGCCGGGTACCGAGCCGGCGCAACGCCAGCGAAGCCTGGGCGAAGTGAAGCAGGGCATGTTGACGCCGGTGGCCTACCTGTGGACGCGCACCGTGACCTGCCCCAACCCCGCCTGTGGCGCGACCGTGCCCCTCTACCGGCAGACGTGGCTGTGCAAGAAGAAGGGCCGCTACGTGGCGCTGAGGGCCACGCCCGACCGCGAGACGATGCGCGTGCACTTCCAGCGTCGTCGAGTCCAGCGCGGCGACGGAGAAGCAGGCAATTGGCGCGTTTGGCTTTGATCCGGCCAGCGTGGGCAGCAGCGGCGGCGACACGACGTGTCCATTCTGCGGCAGCACAGTAGCAGGGCGTATATCCGGGCTGAAGGGTTGGCCAAGGGGATTGGCACGCAGCCGATGGCCGTAGTCTGCACGCGACCGAAGCACAAGGGCAAGGTATACCTGGCGGCTGACGATGTACCACCGTGGGTCTGGCCTGACGAACAGGCCATCTGGCAACGCATTCGCAAGCTGGAGGCCGAGAGCGCTGCGCACCCTACTGGACCGTTGACCGTTCCTGATGAACCAGTACGACAAGAACGCCCTTCACCAAATGCGCGCGGTCTATCGGCGGTTACGCGTTATGGATTTACGAGGTTCGGTGATCTGTACACGCCGCGTCAACTAATCATCTTACTTGCTGTCGTAAAGGCAGTTCACACTGCTTATCAAGAGATGTTGCGGCGCGATTCAGAAATAACACGTGCAGGGGCGATTGCTACTTTCCTGGGTCTAATGGTCAGCCGTCTCGCAGACTTCTGCTCAAGTTTCTGCACATGGAACTACACTGGGGGCGAGGCACGATTCACACCTTTGCCCGCCAAGCCTTGCCGATGGTATGGGATTTTGCAGAAACAAATCCTTTCAATGACACGGGAGCAAATTGGCAGGCATGCATTGACGCAGCTTCGTCAACCATTCTGAGTCTGCCGTCTGTCGTGCCCGGAATAGTGGCTCGTGGCTCAGCAACTAGGCTGCCGTACAATGTGGAGCTTTTCGATGCAGTTATTACTGATCCTCCCTATTATGACAACGTACCCTATTCCGACCTCTCTGATTTCTTCTACGTGTGGCTGAAGCGAAGTATCGGGCATATTTATATGGAGCACTTTTCGGGAGACCTGACCCCGAAAAAAACAGGAGATTATTGCGGATGCACCTCGTCACGATGACAACGCGGACACGGCGCGGAAAGCATACGAAACCATGATGCTGGAAGCCTTCCAAGAGGCACAGCGGGTCTTAAAACCCAGTGGTCCGCTAGTTGTTGTCTACGCGCATAAGACTACGGCAGGCTGGTCTACACTCGTGGATGCCCTGCGACAGGGTGGATTTGTGGTTACTGAAGCTTGGCCGGTGGACACGGAACGCCCCGGTCGTACTCTTGCAATGGGGACTGCTGCGCTCGCCTCCAGCATCTTCATCGTCGCCCGCCGGCGCGAGAGCGATGCTGTGGGCGACTACACGCGCGACGTGCGCCCGGCGCTGGCCACCATCGTGCGCGAGCGTGTCGAGACGCTGATGGGCGAGGGCATCAGCGGCGCGGACCTGGTGATTGCGACGGTGGGGGCGGGGCTGCGCGCGTACACGCAGTTCGCGCGCGTGGAGCTGGCTCTCCGGCGAGGAACTCGACGCCGCCGCGTACCTGGACGAGGTGCAGCGCGAGGTCGCGGAGACGGTGCTGCAGAAGGTCATGGGCGTGGACCGGCAGGGCGTCGGCGGCGTGGACGCGCCTACGCGCTACTACGTGCTGGCGCGGTACCAGTACGGCGGCGCGCAGGTCCCGTTCGACGAGGCGAACGTGCTGGCGCGCGGCGTCGGCGTGGAACTGGACGCGACGGGCGGCCTCACGTGGGGGCGCAACGCCCTGGTCGAGAAGGACCGCGACAAGGTCAGCCTGTGCGACTACCACGACCGGGGCGATGACGAGACGCTGGGGCTTCAAGGCGAGGGCGGCGTGCGCGCGCCCCTGATCGACGTGCTGCACCGGCTGCTGTGGCTGGTCGAGAACGCACCCTCAGAGGTCCCGACGTTCCTGGTCCAGGCCCGGCCCGACGCGGCGCAGTTGCGGCTCGTGGCGCAGGCGCTCGCGGGGCGCGCGCTCACGGGGTCGCCTGCGCCCGGCGGCACGGGCCGGCTCGGCGAGGCGCGCACCCGCGAGCAGGGGGCAATCGACCGGCTGCTGGCGGCGTGGCGGCGCGTGGTAGAAGAGAATCTGTTCACACGAAGAGACACGAACTGAGGAAGTGATCATGGACTACGACAAGCAACTGCGCGACATCGACAACCTCATCGCCGAGGGCATGTACCCCCAGGCGGTGCGCACGGCGGGCAGCGTGCTGGAGCACCTGTACAAGGAACTGTACCGCGACCTCCTCGGCAAGATGCCCCCTGGCGAGCGCGATGCGGTGTCAAAGCAGGAACAGAGGATTGGCAAGGACAGGGGCATCAACGATTTCACACTTGGCATGGTGGCCGGCCTCTACCGCGAGGCGAACCTGGTCCCCAAGCTCGAACAACACCTCGATCACAAGCTACCGTTCATGAGATCGTTCAATCCGGGGCACTTCATCGACCTGCGCAACCGCGCCACACACGCCAACGCGGAGATCTCGGTCGAGGAGGCGCAGCTTCTGCTCGGTCAGCTTCGCGTGCTCCTGAAGGAGGTGGGGAAGGTCGCGCCGCCACGTCCCAAGGAGCCGACTTCGACAGCCATGATGCTGAAGCCCTGGACCCAGGTGGTGCAACCGCACGAGGACATCCAGCGCGGCGAACTCGCGATGGACACCTACGCGGCGGACCTGTGGGCGGTATACCGCAAGGATCCGGATTCAGCCGGCGTGTACCGCGACGCAAATGCCTTTTTGATGCGACCTATCCGACGGAAGCCCTGCATGCACTGCTCCACGACGTGATGCAGGTGCTCGCCGGCGGCAAAGGTAACCGCGTGCTGCAACTGCGCACGCCGTTTGGCGGCGGCAAGACGCATACGCTGATCGCCCTATACCACCTGGCGCACAGCCGCCCTGGCCTGGATGATGAGGCGTGGGCGGATATCCCCGATCCAGGCACGACCCGGGTGGCCGTGATCCAGGGCCTCGCGCTCGACCCTTACGCCCCGCGCCGGGATGGCGGTAACACCCTGCACACGCTCTGGGGCGAGATCGCATGGCAGGTCGCGGGGCCAGAGGGCTACAAGCTGGTGGAGGCGCAGGACAAAGCGCGCACCGCGCCCGGCGGCGACGTACTCCGCGCGCTGCTCGGCGGCCAGCCAACGCTCATCCTGATGGACGAAGTGCTGACCTACGTGCAGAAGACGGGCGGCTTCCCGGTACTCGACTCGACACTGGGCCGCCAGACGATGGCCTTCATGCAGACACTCACCGAGGTCGTGCGCAGCCTGCCACACGCCGCCCTGGTCTACTCGCTCCAGGCCAGCGTACGTGAGGCTGCGGGCGACGAGGCGCTGCTGGATGAGCTGGATCACCTCGTGAGCCGGATCGACGCCAAGCGCGAGCCGGTCAGCGGCGATGAGATCTTGCGCGTCGTGCAACGCCGGCTCTTCGCGGACCTCGGCGATGCGCGCGTGCGGCAGGAGGTTGCGCGCGAGTACGCCGCCCTCTATCGCCGCTCTCCGTGAGGGTATCGGCGAGACGGAAGGGGATCGCCGCGAAGCGCGTCGAGAAGCCGAACTGCTTGAGACGCGCATCCTGGCCAGCTATCCCTTCCACCCGGACCTCCTCGACCTGATGTACCACCGGTGGGGCAGCCTGCCGAGCTACCAGCGCACGCGCGGTGCGCTCCAGTTCCTGGCGACGGTTGTGCACGCGCTCTGGCGCAACGGCGGTGGCGCTCAGCCGCTCATCGGTCCCGGCGACGTGCCGCTCGCAGACGACGAGGTGCGTGGCGCGCTCTTCTCGCAGGTGGGGGAGCGCGAGCACTTCACCTCGGTGCTGGACGCCGATTTGACGAGCACCCGCGCCGGCGTCCGCGACGTCGACCGACGCATGGCGCAGGAAAGCCCGGCGCTGCAATACCTGCGTGTCGGTTCACGGCTGGCGACGGCAGCCTTTCTCTACTCGTTCGGCGCGCGAACCGGCGAAGACCAGGGTGTACTCGAAAACGAGCTGATCACTGCCGCTCTGGCGCCCGGCCTGGACCGGATGGTGCTGCTGGCGGCGCTCAGCGATTTGCGCAAGAACCTCCTGTACCTTCACCACACGTCGGGTCGCTATCTCTTCAAGACGGCACCCAACCTCAATAAGCTGATTGGCGACGAGGCGGCCAAGTTCAGCGCGAAGGACGTGTTGGCGCGGGTCAGAACCGCATTGGAGGCGCAACTGCGCCTCAGGTGGGCGCGGGTGCTCTGCTGGCCGGAGGACTCCGCGGCCATTCCGGAGAGGGAGCCGGTCTTCAGGGTCGCCTATCTCGATCTCGAGTGGGCCAGAAAGCCGACGCGGAGTCGGTTGAACGCGACCTCCGACACTGGTTCGAGAACCGAGGGAACGCGAAGCGCGAGTACCTCAATGCTGCGCTGGCATTCGCGACGCCATCACGTGCGGAAGCCGACGCCGCGCGGAAGAACGCGCGCCAGTTGCTCGCCATCGAGTCATTGCTCAGGCAGACAAGCAAGTACCAGTTCAGCAACGAACAGAAGGATGAGCTGGAGGAACGACGGCGTAACGCGGCCAGCGAACTCGACGCAGCACTCGGTCAGCTCTACGATCGGGTGTACTTGCCCGTGCCGGTCCGCGAGGGAGAGATGGCGTACCGGCTCGAGATGATCGACCTCCGTGCCCGTATCTCTGGCGTGCACGAGATTCACGGCCGCATCTTGGATGCGCTGCACCTGGGTCTTTGACAACGTGACGCCGGAGCTGGTCGCGCTGGTCAGGTTGGCCCAGACGGCCCGGCCAAACCGGGCAGGAGCACATTGGCTGCGAGACGGTCGTGACCTGGTTCTTCTCCTACCTTGACTTTCCGAAGCTGTTGGATATTCATGCGCTGCAACGGTGCATTGCGCAGGGCGTGAAGGATGAGGTGTTTGGATACGTGGTTGGCGCGTGGGGAGAACGGAGCTCTCGTTGTGGAGAATAGTCCCGCCCGCGTCCGTCTGGGGGACCACCTCGATGCGCATGAAGTGGACCTGTCACCTGGGGCCTACATCCTGTCGGCTGGTCTCGCCAGGCGCCTGAAGACGCCGGCACCGGAAACCTCTGGCTTCATAACTGGACAAGTATGGTCAGACGCTGATGCGGACGGTGCTCGTAGCGATTCAGATGAAGGTGTGGCGGGCGTCACGGTGGTGTTTGAGGAAGAGGGCAGGGAAGTCGGCCGGGTTGCTACAGATCGCGAGGGAAGGTACGTCTCCGCCGCCCCTTCCTCCAGGGCAGGGTCAGGGTGTCGCTGGCGGCTCAACCTGATTGCAGGGTCACGACCGACGAGACCGTGGCGAGGACTGTCAGGGCACAGGATCACGTCGAGGCCGACTTTGGCGTGAGCTTCGAAGAAGTGCCACCGTCAGGGGCAGCGGTATCGTCTGCGGATTAGGGCTGACAAGACCCAGACCTTCACCGTGTTTCGGGTCCTCCAGAACCTGTCCGACCGGGCAGATCGCATGACGGTCACGTTTGAGATCGAAGCGGAAACAGAGGGCGGCTTCGACCCGATCTGGCTGCGCAACGCGGTGGAGGAGCCTCTGGATGAGGCGGATATTCTCGGTGATGCTGATGGATAAATGAAAACAAATCCGGATGATGCTAAACTTATGGTATGGCTAAACGACACTTTCAACTCAACGACCAAGAAATCGAGCCGTTTCGACAGGCGGAACAAAGAACCCGCGATGTCCACGAACTGAAGCGGCTGCAAGCGGTGCGGTTGTATGGCACCGGGATGTCCATGAAGCAAATCATGGACATTCACAACTGCGGCGAGAGCAGCATTCGGGAATGGGTGCAGAAGTACCAGCAAGCCGGTTTGTCTGCGTTGCGCTCGAACTGGAGCACGCAGAACGCGAGTAAACTGACAAGCGAACAACAAGCCGACCTGCGCACCCGACTGCATGAGTATCATCCAGATCAACTGCTGCCTGCCGAGGTGCGCGTGGTGAAGGACGCTTTTGGACGGTCAGCGACCTGATGATCGGAGTTGAGCAGTGGTACGACGTGACCTATCAAGATGCTGGTTCCTATCGCAACCTGTTCAAGCGTTGCGGGTTCAGCTATCACCGGGCCGAGCAGGTGTACAAATCGCGTCCCAGTGAGGCCGAGGTGGCCGAGTTCGAAGCTGAGTTAGAAAAAAGTGACCGATTTTCGCCAAGCTCATCCCGAGGGGATCATTCTGGCGCTGGACCAGATGAGCGCCTATCTGCAGGCCACTCTCACGCGGGCATGGGCCCCGCGCGGTGAAACCCCGGTTGTCCAGATTACGCCGCAGCGCGACATGCTCCATTTCTATGGCGCGCTCGACGTGATTGGCGGGCGCGAAGTCGCCCTGTCGTTGCCTAAGCTGGATGGTGAGAACACCATTCATTTCTTGAACCATGTGATGCGCTGCTTCCCTGGACGCGCGATTTTGCTGCTGCTGGATCGCGCATCCTGGCACAAGGGCAAGGCGCGCCGCTTTATCGAAGCGCATCCGCGCCTCGACCTGATCTACTTCCCGCCCGGTTGCCCTGATTTGAACCCGCAGGAGCATGTCTGGAAGCAGACGCGCGATGCCGTCGGTCATTTACGCGACTATCCGCATCTGAGCCACTTGCGTCGCGCGTTTCAATCGTATCTGGAAAACACGCGCTTTCATTTCGACTGGATCGACAAGTATCTGCCGCTCATTCTATGTATCTGAATTCATTTGACCATGAGTAGTCCGAGCTGTCTTGGTGAACAAGGCCCAGAGCGGCCCAAGTCCAGCCGTACCCACTTAATGGCTTTCGGAGTGCGCGGTGTGATGGATCCAAACCAAGAGAGGTCTGCAATGAGCTCCGAATTCGATGATGACATGGGCTTACTGGACGCCGGCGACACGATGTGTTCGGGGGAAGCGGCTAGCTGGTGGTACAGCAGACTCAAGCCCAGCGAAGCCGCCCAGCAGATCGGCTCGAGGGTCATCGAGACACATGTCACTGGTGTCACCTTCGAAGGCAGGCAAGCCGTCGTGGCTTAGCTAGAACAAGGTGAGAGGCTGCTGCTTCGCCGCGAGCCGACGAATCAGTATGACGGCAACGCCATTCGGGTGGAGCGATTCAGCGGTGATCAGGTTGGCTACATTCCCAAAGATATGGCCAGGCAGCTTGCCGCAACCCTGGACGCGCTGGGACGAAATGTCTATGCCGAGGTGACCGCTATTGTCGGCGGCAAGTGCCCCGGTTCGTCGCTTGGTGTGCGTATCCTGTTCACCCTCCCGGATACGGCTTCAGTGTCGGCTAGCCCGACCATCGACGGCTTCACGGCAGATGACTTCTGAGGTCGCGCCATGGATACATATCGTCTGACACCAGAACAAGAGGCGGTGGTGTGCCATTCGCGCGGAATGCACGCGCGGGTGCTTGCAGTTGCCGGCTCAGGCAAGACCACGACGATGGTCCACCGGGTGAAGCATCTGGTGATGGGACAGGGGGTTCCGCCAAGACGGATCTGCATCTTGATGTTCAACAGGCTCGCGCGAATCCAGTTTCAGGATAAGCTCGAAGAAGTCGGCATCCCCGAGGCGTACCGGCCGCACGTGAACACGTTTCACTCCTTTGCGTTTGGGATCATCAGCGAACTGAAGGCCAGAGGCTGGTTATATGGCACGGCACAAATGTGGGTGGGGATAGGGAGGAGCTTGCCAGGCGCACGGTGCACAAAGCGATCACCAATCTGGTTGACTCCGGGGCAATACTGCTCAATGCAGCTGACCCCGATGAGGCGCTGGAGGCGATAGACCTGTGGAAAGGGTCCCTCATACCCCCAGATCGTGCCGGCTATCGCGGAAATCCCCATGTTCCGCTTGTCTACAAGGAGTTCGAGAGGCTACGCAACCTGGTACCTGCTCTGACCTATGCCGATTTCGTCCCTGTGGCCGTTGGAGCACTCGAGAGCGAGGGAAAGCCTTCGTCGCGAATGGTGTAACTACGATTTCGTGATCGTTGACGAATACCAGGACGTGAATTACGGACAGCAACGCCTGATCGAGCTGGTCGCCGGGCACTGGGCCGATGTCATGGTCGTTGGCGATGACGACCAGACCATATACGAGTGGCGCGGTGCGCGTCCCCACTACATCCTGCATGAGTTTGAGCGCGTGTTCTGCAACAAAGAGCATCGCGACTACACGCTTTCTCACTCTTTCCGCTTCGGTCCCACTATCGCACAATGCGCTGAGAATGTGATCAGCTTCAACACAAACCGGATCAAGAAGCCGCTGATCGCTCACAATGTCGCGAAGCCTGCCCAGATCATCGTAACAGAGATTACTTCAGAGCAGCCCGGCGACTCTTACAAGGACCTTGCTCAGCAAATCTTCGCACTTGCGCGGGAGGTGAAGGGTGCGAACAAACCCCCTTAATGAGAATCTGGTCGTGCTCGGGCGCATGTACTGCCAGCTCAGCGGCCTCGAGACGGAGTTTCTTGCCCGAGGCATCCCGTATCGGGTACTTGGGCGCGCACCGTTTTTCGAGCGCCGGGAGATACAAGTACTGCTGGATTACGTTCGCCTCGCTGCTCGTCTCGGCTTGGCTGCTGATGCAACCAGCAGCAAGCTTCTGTTGTCGGTGGCAAATACCCCGAACAGGATGCTCAGCAAACTGATGCTGGAACGTACATTCGTGCTGGCGCAATCGAATGGTTACTCCACCCGGGAAGCGCTGCATTCGCTGCTTGGCTCTCGCAGCTTCCTTACAAGCAGCCAGCGCACGCGTGCAGATGACCTGGTCACCTTCATCGAGCGCCTTTGGGAGCGTATTACCCAGGAAGCAGGGTTGAACGCGGGTGACCTCCTGGAATGGATGGTAGCTGGCCTGGACTACTACGCGCACTTCGACAACTACTACGGGAAAGGCGAAAGCTCGGAAGACCGCAAGCGGGCGGTAGCCTACTTCTGCAGCTATGGTCGAGGGATAGGCCTCGAACCGCTGAATTTCGTTGCCCACGTGGAGAGCCTGGATACAACACGAGGCGTGCCAGAGAAAGACCAGATTCTCATGACAACCGTGTTTCGAACCAAGGGTCTCGAATTCGACTACGTTGTCATCCCTGCTTGCGAGGAGGGCTACATGCCCTGTTTGTTCGGCTCTGGTAACACGGGTCTACGACACACAGGGAATAGTTGAGGAACCTGAGCCGTCGGAGATCATGGAAAATGAACGCCGGTTGTTCTATGTCGCAGTGACACGTGCCAGGAAGGGCGTCCTGATAGCGACGTCAATGTCGCCAAGACAGGGCAGCCAGCGGGATTCCATCCCATCCCTACCGTCGCGTTTCCTGCACGAAATGCAGCACTCACCTACTGCACAGGTCTTGGGTGCGCTACAACGCCTTGCAGCCAAAGAGCCAGGTGCCGACCGGGCGGTTGTCACGACCGCTCGCGCGCAAGGTGGGCTGAAAGCCGTCACAGGAAACCTGATTGACGCATATCTGCCAGGCCTTGGCGAAAATGACCTGGCGGATTTAGTCAGGCGTGCAGTGGATCTGATCGAGGCTCGTCCGTTCTCGTACCCGACGGCGTATTCAGCTGCGGATAGACTACCAACTCAGGAGACGGCGTCCCGACCCGACTGGTGGGAGGCTGGCGAGGGAATGCCTTGATGTGTCAACATCGACCCCGCTGGAGGCGGTCTCAGCTACCAGCTGCTGGCCGAAGGACCATCTTGGCATCGCAACCAAGGAAATCCGGGTCAGATGAGAGAGCCGGTCACTCGCATGTCCTGGAGACTGGCACACTGGAGATGAGACAGTGCACCAGAAGACGCTTGATGATGCGCCTCGGCGAACGCGCTGCCGTAGAGGCCATAGCCAAACAACCCTTGAGATGGCTGAATAACCTATCAGCCAGAGTGGAGAAACCTTGGGTCAACCGCCAAAATTGCCAATTGATGACGCAGTGTGGTCCGCGGACGACGAAGAGTGGAGGCCGGAACCAGAGGAAGAGGACGGAATGTGGCGACCCATAGAAGGTCTTTACGATGAAGATTGGCTGGGTTCGATGGAACAAGATGGCATCTATCTTGACAATCCGCCATTCCAACCGCGTGCTGAAGGAGATAGAGGTTGGGCGATTCAGGGAGAAACACGCGCGTCGGTTGGCGCTCGAGACGTGAGATCGGTTTGGGTTGTCCCAGCAGGACCCTATCATATCTGGAGAGAATACTATGAGTGCTCAACCCAATGTGCATGTTCCGCACTATCCGACATATCCCAGCGCACGCGCATTTCTTGTGCTGATGGATGGTCAGTCACGTCGCACGTTCTTTGATATGCGTGAGAGGATACACTCACAGGGTGGGACACCGCAGGATAACCGCGATTGGTCGCAACCCGACCATTGGATTCCCGAAATCGTATCCGGCGAAGAGCGTGATCTCGCTTCGCGCCTTTGGACTGGCTCAAAAAGGCCAAGTGAATCCGCGTTATACGACCGGCCTCTGGCTGCTATGTTCGTCCTACGAGCTCCTGATGCCGGATCAGGATGATCTCGTGTACGTGACTCAAAAAGGGCGGAGTTTCCTCGATCTTCCGTTCGGCGAGACAGAGCAACGACTGGATTTCAGCGAGGGCTTGCTGCACTTGCTAGCCATCGTAGCTGAGCACGGTCCCGGCAAACGCGCCGATTTATTGCCACATTACACCGATTTTATGCACACATATTCGCGTGTGCGTTCCCCGCGTGCCATCAGCCCCTCGTGGTATAACCGCATCATCAATCTTGTGGATCGGGGATTGGTTAGCCGGGATGGCGTGGTGTATCAGATCACGAAAGCGGGACTGGATTATCTTGAGCGCGTCGCCACTACTGTGGAATTGCAGGCCGCTCTGCCGGTTACGACCACGTCATCCGATCTACGGCGATTGATCGATGCCCAAAATGATGACGTCCGGGCAAAGATTGCAGGTGCACTGAGCGGCATTGACCCCTACCAACTTGAGCATATCATAGGCACACTTCTGCAAGCCATGGGCTACGAAAACGTCAAAGTCACTCAACGTGGCGGTGACGGCGGAATCGATGTGGTGGGCGACATCCGCGTGGGGATCACCCACGTTCGCGAGGTCGTCCAAGTCAAGCGGTACAAGTCGAACATCCAGCGCAAAGTGCTGGATCAATTGCGTGGCTCGCTGCATCGTTTCAAGGCCTATCGGGGTACGATCATCACGACGGGCGGATTCGCCAAAGGGGCAAAAGATGCCGCATTTGAGCCTGGCGTACCGCCCATTACACTGATTGACGGGGACAGACTTGTTGAGCTCCTGGTCGAACACAACATCGGCGCGAGCAGACGCCAGATTGACGTGCTCAGTTTCGATCCTAAAGCCTTTGAGCCGGAAGACGAATTGGCTGAAGATTCTGATTTCGCTGATTAGGTGGAGGCGTACAGTTGAAAAACCTTATCTGCAGGGCTCATTAGGCTTGTCTTGGCCGAAGAAGTCATCCATTCTAGAATCTGGCACCTGTAGGGGCCAGGAAGTCCCGTAGGTTGACAGAGTCCAATACAGAGTGAGATGACCTGGAGTGGCCTTTCAACGGCTGCTGGATACACGGGACCGTCCGGGATGCGATGCTCAATTAGCGAATCCAAGTGCGTCACACGCACCGCGTGAGGGATAATGAAACGATCGTTCGCTGTCGCGCTTGCCTT
>JAOSJO010000006.1 GCA_027494055.1 Anaerolineae bacterium
GTTAAGCCCGCGCATCCGATCATGGAAACACCCAATCCCACGACTGGCTTCGATAGCCACCCTCCTGCTAGATGCCGCGCTTCAGACAAGGATCAACTCGACCCCAAGGCTGCGAAGCGTCTTCTGCGCCTGGTCAGGCAGACCGGCGTCCGTAATCATGATGTCCACCTCGGAGAATGGTATTGTTTTGGCAAAGGCAATGCGCCCCCACTTGCTGGAGTCGGCAAGTAGAATCACCTCGCGGGCCGCTTCAACCATGCGTCGCTTCACGTGTGCCACTTCGATGGCGGTATCTGTCAGGCCGGACGCGATGTCCATCGCGTGGGTGCCGAGGAAAACCCTCTGTACGCGCACGTTGTCAAGCTCGCGCTCGGTTTCAGTTCCGAGGGTGCTGATCGTTTCGCGGTTGAAGCAGCCGCCGAGCAGGATCACGTGCGCATTGGACGACATGCCCATCCGCGAGGCGACATTCAGGCCGTTGGTGACCACGGTGAGGGAGAGGTCGCTGCTAAGGCTCCGTGCCATTTCCATGACCGTGGTGCCAGCATCCATGATGATCGTCTCGTCCGGTTGAACGAGCAGCGCGGCAGCGCGACCAATGCGTTGCTTCTCTGCCAGGTTTTCGCGCGTTCGGCGCGCAAAATCGATGAACGCCGTGGCGTGGATCTCGGCGATGGCGCCGCCATGATCGCGTATCAACGATCCCTGCTTGTGCAACAGGTCGAGGTCGTTACGGATCGTGACTTCCGACACCTGAAACAGCGCACTCAGCTCCGAGACACGCACCGACCCCTGTTGTACGACGAACTCGGTAATGCGCGCCCTGCGCTCCGCGGCCATCAAGCTTCGACGCGCTTCTGCCATCTGTCCAACCCATGAGACTCCCGTGACACGGCAAGGGTTCAGGCGCGCCGGTTGGAGCGAGTTGGACAGCGCACCTTGCGATGCGGCACCCACGAGAGTGAACGAAGCACAGAGAAAGCTCTCGACTTCTCAAGTCTACGAATCGGGTGAGTAGCGTTCTCAGCATACATCGAAAGCGTTCGAAAGTCAATTTCTTGCTTTCATTTCTGTTAGATGACCGTTTTGGTCTTGATTGTTTTTCAATTGGCGCAGTAAACCACGCTGCACGGTTTGTCTATCAGCGCGACCGCTCGCCGGCCGGCGGCGCGCCACGCGCCGCGCCAGCACGTTGAGCACGCCGTCGTGCTGCTGCACCGCCAGCAGCGCGAAGCCGACCGTCGCCCACAGCAGCGCCGCCTTCGCCACCCGCAGCGCCGGGTGAGGGGTGTTGAGGATGGCGCGCAACATCACACGCGCCCGCAGTGCGGTGGAGACAACAGCAGCCATCGGTCGTGGCGGCTGATTAAGATGAACCCGTTCGACGGTGATCAAATCGCCAGACTATGCCGCTACTTCGAAGTCAAACCGTCGGACTTTTTCGTGCTGATAGAGTCGGACGAAGACGCTGAGGAGCGTGCCTGTGGATACAACTACCGCCCATGTGATCGCGCTCGCCTTCATGGTGTCGGGCGGCGCGGTCGTGGCCATCGTGGCCGTCGCCGTGGCGGCGGGCGGCGTGTTCGCGCTCGGGCTGGCGGCCGCGCGGCGCTGCTTCCTGCACCTGCACGAGCCGATCTACCCGCACCTGTACGTGCTCTGGGTGGCGCACTCCAGCATCTACAAGAAGACCACCGGCCTGGCGGCGATCGCCGACCTGGTGCGCCGCGTGATGCCGCACATGCTCCTGCCCGAGGAGATGTCGCCGGAGAGCTTCGTCAACAGCCTGGCGGGCGGCAAGCCGGAGAACTTCGACAGCCTGCCCCCCTTCCAGCAGCAGGTCATCGCCGAGGGGCGGCGCTTCGCCGGCCAGCGCGGCATCCTGCTCGACGAGGCCTCCTCGCTCTTCGGCGCCTCGCGCAAGGACTACATGCAGGGGCAGGACGAGATGATCATGCGCCTGTACGACGCCCCCGCCGAGTACAGCCGCGAGCTGCGCTCGGTGGGCCGCGTGACGGTGCGCCACGCCGCGCTCTCGATCCTGGGCGCGACCACGCCGGTGGCGATGGCGCGCACCGTGAAGGAGGACGCCTGGGCGGACGGGATGATGGCGCGCCTGGCGATGCTGTGCCCCGACGGGCTGATGCCCTACGACCTGGGCGACGGCGATCCGGGCAACTGCCCCGACGCCAACCTGGTGGCGCTGTGCCAGCGCTACCACCTGCACGTGCAGGCGCTGTGACAGCCGGGCGATCCGCCCACCCTGGCCGGGGCCGCCCTCACGCCGCGCCCCTGGCAGCAGGTGATGCGGCGGGGCTGTGGCACATCTCGGATGTGGACGCAGCGCGGATGTTGCGCGCCTTCCGGCAGGGGGTATAGGAATCACTGAACGACCCGCGCTCACGACCAGGCAACGCGAACGCATCTACACTCAACCTGTAATCGCGTTGGAGTCTGAGTGGCGGCGGCGTAACCCACCGCCGCGCCTGGACACGGATCGGGCGCACGCCAGCCGCGTTCCAGAATATCCCGTTTGCTGAGTTCCAGCGCTCTGAGCTACAAGTGTGCTGGCCTAAGGGATCGCGTGCAGCACACGGTCAACAGTATTGTGACGAATCACCTGCTGGATACACAACCCGGTCTTGCTGTGGTGTTTGCATCGGGGACGGGCAACGCCTCTCGTCCCATGAGATACAACTCTTCTTGACGCGACCGTCGCTAATCCTGCCCGGCGTTGCGTGTGTGATCCAACAAGGGCCGGATCAATGATGTGAACTCCAAGGGGACGACGAACTTCGTCGCCTCGCTTTCGCCCAGGTGCTTGAGCGCGCTGAGGTATTCCAGGCTCATCGTCTTGCTGTCGATGCCACGCGCGACTTCGTACACTTTGCCCAAGCCGAGCGCAAAGCCTTCAGCACGGAGAATCTGCGCCTGACGCTGGCCCTCAGCTTCCAGGATCTCAGCCTCGCGCTGACCCTGGGCCTGGAGGACACGGGCTTGCCGCTCACCCTCCGCCACCTTGACCGCAGCCTCGCGTTTGCCGTCGGCTTCGGTTACCGTCGCGCGGCGATGGCGCTCGGCGGACATCTGGCGGCTCATGGCGTCTTGAATCTCGCGTGGCGGGATGATCTCGCGAATCTCAACCGCCGTCACCTTGATGCCCCAACGGTTGGTGACCTCGTCAAGCTTGCCTTGCAGCAACTCGTTGAGCTGGTCGCGCCGGGCCAGGACGTCGTCGAGGATCATGTCGCCGACCAGGGCGCGCAGCGTCGTGATGGCAATCCCGCGCGAGGCGCCACGGAAGTCTTCCACCTCCAGCACACTCGACAGGGCGTTGATGACCTTCATGTACACCAGGAAGTCAATCGAGAGCGGGGCGTTATCCTTCGTGATGCAGGTCTGGGGGTCAACGTCGAAGAACACTTCGCGTAGATCGACCCGCAGGCCCCGGTCCACAAAGGGAATCAAGATCACCAGGCCGGGGCCACGCGCCCCCAGTGCACGGCCCAGCCGGAAGACGACCAGGCGCTCATACTCTCTCACAATGTTGATCGCGAGCCTGGCGAGCACCAAGAACTAGAGCGATCAGCGCCAGTAGAGCTATTGCGGTACCAGGATTCATCGACTTTTCCTTTCAACATACTGACCATTCATTTGGCGCGGTTTGTCGCTGTGCCGGGTTTGACAGGCTCTACGACGAGCGTCAGACCGTCAACTTCGACAATGCGCACATCCTGCCCGGCAGCGATTTCCTCCCCAGCGTGCGCGCGGGCATACCAAAGCTGGCCCTGGAACCTCACCCGACCGTTGGGGCGCAGGTCCTGGTGGACGCGGCCAATCTGGCCGATAAACTGCTCGTGCCCGGTTAGAAGGGGTGCTTTGCGCGAGCGCACAACCTGACGGACGACCAACAGAACGAAGCCGGCGATTCCGACAGTGGTCGCGCCGATCAGCCGGGGATCAACGTGCAGGTCCGGCAGGACGGGCGAAGCCGGCAAGAAGGGCCGGAACAGGATCAGGCCGCCCAGCACGAAAGCGACGACCGCGCCGGCGCCCAACACCCCTGTGCCATCCGTGTTCAGCTCGGCAACCAAGAGGACGGCGGCCAGGCCGACGAGCGCCACACCTGCCCAGTTGGTGGGAAGATTGCCCAGGGAGAAAAAGGCCAGGATGAGCGCAATGGCGCCAGTGATGCCGGGAAACAGCGCGCCAGGGTTATACAGCTCAGCGAGGATACCGATGCTGCCGATGCTCAGCAAGATGTATGCGATATTGGGATCGCTAAGCACGTGCAGAAACTGCTCGGCGAAGTTCATGGACACGCTGTGGCGCGGGGCATCGGACACCTGGAGGGATAGGCTGCCCGCCGTGGTCTCAACGGTTTGGCCGTCAAGCTGCCGGAGCAGGTCTTCCAGGCTGGTGGCGACCAGGTCAATAACGTTGAGTTCGAGGGCCTCTTTCTCGGTGATAGAGACGCTTTCGCGCACAGCCTGCTCGGCCCAGGCTGCATTGCGGTTATGCTGCTCGGCCAGGGTACGAATCGTGGCGGCAGCGTCGTTCACCGCTTTGTTCGCCGCGGTCTCGTCCACATCGCCGCCGAGGCCCACAGGATGGGCGGCGCCAGTGTTGGTGCTTGGCGACATGGCTGCGATGTGCCCAGCCAACAAGATGAACAGCCCTGCCGAGGCAGCGCGCGCGCCAGCCGGCGTGACATATACGGCCACCGGGACGGGAGAGGCCAGAATCGCCTGCGTTATCTCGCGCATGGAGCTGTCTAGCCCGCCGGGCGTATCGATCTGCACGACGACCAGACGAGCATTCTGATCGGCGGCTTCGTTGATCACGCGCGCGAGATAGTTCGCTGCGGGGGGTTGATAACGCCGCGGATCTCGGCGACGTGTACGGCGCCAGGGCCTGACTGGGCATGGGCCGGCCCAGCCAGTGTCAACATCATCGCCCCTAGCAGCCAGACGGCCACTCGGTAGGGTAATCGTGAATAGCTCATCCGCTCGACAGTCTTGACCTCCCGCCTCTGTCACGCGCTGGTCGGTTGGCTGTCTATGAGCCGCACTCACCCGGTACGGCGCATGATAACCGGAATTAATTCAGACTCGGGTGTATTGCATCCTTATGTCCATCTTAGCACAAGATCGGATCAGAAGGTAGGTCAGCACCAGAGCTGCGTCCCTGTCGCGCCGGTCAGGCTGCGCAACCCGGAAGCAGGCATGGCGGCGCTGGAGCCGACGCGCGCGGCCAGGCCGTCGTGCTCGACCTCGACGACGAAGCTGGGCAGCGCGCCGATACGCTCTTCTTCAACCCGGAGGACGCCGCATGGGTGTTGTACGGCGCGCCGCCATCGTGATCGAGGACGCGAAGGGGTCGAAGACCACGCTCAAGCACTACCTGCCTGCCGGCCACTACACCTTCGAGCAGGCGCACGCCTACGTCGCGCAGTACGTGGCCGCCCGGTCTGGACGGCGCCGACGGCCTGCCGGGCGCCCCCGGCGCGCCGGGGGTGCTGGCGCAGGGCGAGCTGCCCCCGGAGGTCGATCTGACCGACCTGGGCGCGGTGCTCGCCTGGCTCGCCGGCGCAGGCGCGTCGTGGGTAGTCACGCAGCTCTTCGTGTTCGTCGCCGACGTGTGGCCCGGCTGGGCGGCGCTCGATCCGCGCCTTCAGGAATCTGTTGAAGGCGGTGGTGATCGTCGCCGTCGCCCTCGGCGCTTCTGGGGTGCTCCAGTAAAGCGAATGGATCGCCCAGGCGCAGCCGGTGTGGGCCATCGTGGTGAGCGCGCTCCTGGCCGGCTGGCTGGGCGAGCGCCAGGCGACGAGCCGGGTGCGGCTGGTACGCGCACAGGAGACGCTGGCTGCGCAGGTGCAGCGCAGGGGCTACGGCGAGTAGGCGCGTCCTGTCCAGAAGAGAAAGCCCCCGCCGGAATTGGCGGGGCTTTCTGCTTCTCTCTCCGATCAGACCGGAGTTCGGCGGCGCGTCGGCACACTCACCCCACCCGGAGCGGTCAATCCGCGCGTCGCGGGGCTGTACGGGATTGTGACGGCGGTCCGGGCGTTTATCGACGCGGTGTTCGGCTGCAACAAGCTCGTGACCTGGCCGCGGTCCGATCCACGACACCGCTTTGCTCATCAAGCCACTGCCCTCGTGATACCCTCGTGTGAGCGGTAGGTACGACAAGACGGAAGCGCCGGCAACAGGTGCGCGCTTTCTCTTTTTATGCTGACGCTCTGTGGCCGTGTGGTGCCCCACTCTTTGACGAATCTTTGACCCTTCCCCTGGTCCTCTTGACAACCATTTGATGCTAATCCAGATAGGATTGGTCTGACCTTGTACTGGAAAGAAACAGTCTGGACCAGTGAGTCTGTCGTGGCGGCGCGACACGCGACGGGCAAGCAGTACGAGGGAGGGCAAATGTCTCTGCTCTACGTGGTGGCAGGTTGTATCGCACTACTGCTGCTGATCTACCTTTTGGCAGCGCTGTTGAAACCGGAGTGGTTCGGATGACGGCCTTTGGATGGGCGCAAATCATCTTCTACCTTGGTGGTACTGGCAGCCCTGGTCAAGCCACTGGGTGCGTTGATGGCGCGGTGTACCAGAGGAGCGGACGTTCCCTTGATCCGGTTCTCAGGCCCATAGAGCGCGCCACATACCGAATGGCTGGTATTCGTCCAGAGCGGGAAATGTCCTGGAACGCCTATGCTCTGGCGCTACTGCTCTTCAACGGCGTCGGGCTGGTTGCGGTCTTCGCGCTCCAGCTTGTTCAGAATCATCTGCCGCTCAACCCGCAAAACGTCGGACCGGTCTCGCCAGACCAAGCCTTCAATACGGCGGTGAGTTTCGCCAGCAATACCAACTGGCAGAGTTACAGCGGTGAAACCACCATGAGCTACTTCACGCAAATGGTGGGGCTGACCGTGCAGAATTTCCTGTCGGCGGCGACGGGCATGGCGGTGTTGGTGGCCCTCGTGCGCGGGCTGGCCCGGTGCTCTGCCCAGACCGTGGGGAACTTCTGGGTCGATCTCGTGCGCGGTACCCTGTACATCCTGCTGCCGCTCTCCGTGTTGCTGGCAATCGCGCTCACGTCGCAGGGCGTCGTACAGACGCTCAGTCCCTACGAGTCAGTTCCACTGCTTGACCCGACCGTCGATAGCGCCGGCTATGTGATCTCCGAGCAGGTTCTGGCGCTGGGGCCGGCGGCGTCGCAGGTAGCGATCAAGCAGCTTGGCACCAACGGCGGCGGATACTTCCGGAGCGAACGCGGCGCATCCGTTTGAGAACGCGACGCCGCTATCCAGCTTCCTGGAAATGCTGGCAATCCTGCTGATTCCGGCAGCGCTCACCTACATGTTCGGGAAGATGATCGGCGATACACGGCAGGGTTGGATGGTACTGGCGGTCATGTTCGCGCTGTTCGTCGGATCATTGGCAACGACCATCGCGGCGGAACAGGCCGGCAATCCCGCACCAGCCGGTCTCGGCGTGGATCAGTCCGCGAGCGACCTTCAACCCGGCGGAAACATGGAAGGCAAGGAAGTTCGTTTCGGGATTCCCAGCTCGGCTTTGTGGGCAACCGCCACGACCGCCGCCTCGAATGGATCGGTCAACTCGATGCATGACTCGTATACACCGCTCGGTGGGCTGGCGCCGATGCTATTGATGCAGTTGGGCGAGATCGTGTTCGGCGGAGTTGGCTCTGGTCTGTATGGGATGCTGGTATTTGTCATCATCGCCGTGTTTGTGGCCGGGCTGATGGTCGGGCGCACGCCGGAATATCTCGGCAAGAAGGTCGAGGTCTTCGAGATCAAAATGGCGGCCCTGGTGATCTTGATTCCGCCCATGACAGTGCTGCTGGGCACGGTCCTGGCCGTGGTCACCGACGCCGGCACAACGTCGATGCTAAATGCCGGACCGCACGGTTTCAGTGAGGCGCTCTACGCCTTTTCCTCGGCGGGCAACAACAACGGCAGCGCCTTCGCCGGACTGAATGCCAATACGCCGTTCTATAACATCGCCCTGGGAATCGCCATGCTCGTGGCGCGCTATGCGCTCATCGTTCCCGTGCTGGCTATCGCAGGGTCGATGGCACGGAAGAAGAATGCGCCGCCAGGTAGCGGGACCCTGCCTACCCATACCCTGCTGTTTGCCGGGTGGCTCATCGCTGTGATTTTACTGGTGGGCGCGTTGGCATTTCTGCCCGCATTGGCCCTGGGTCCCATCGTCGAACATCTGCTGTTGAGCCAGGGCATTTCGTTTTGAGAGCATGGCGATGACCACAAACACTTCTCTTCCTTCTCACATGCGCCGCCGAATGCTGTACCGCGCCGTGCTGGACTCGTTCATCAAACTCGATCCGCGGCGGCAGGCCCGCAACCCGGTGATGTTCGTCGTCGAGGTCGGCAGTCTGCTCACCACCCTTCTGTACCTGCAGGCGCTAACGGGCAACAGCGATGAACCTGCTGGGTTTGTGGGGGCGGTTGCGGACATGGCTGTGGTTCACCGTGCTGTTTGCCAACTTCGCGGAAGCGCTGGCCGAAGGGCGAGGCAAGGCACAGGCGGAAGCCCTGCGCCGGACCCGGCACGATACCAGAGCCAAAAACTACGCAGCCCTGAGCGTCATGCCGCCTACGAAACAGTTGTCTCGACCGATCTACGGCAGGGGGATGCCGTCCTGGTTGAAGCCGGCGGCCTCATCCCGGCGGATGGGGATGTGATTGAGGGCATTGCGTCGGTAGATGAGAGCGCCGTGACCGGTGAAAGCGCGCCGGTGATCCGCGAATCGGGTGGGGATCGCAGCGCCGTGACCGGCGGCACCCGTGTGCTGTCCGACTGGCTGGTGGTGCAGATCAGTTCGGATCCTGGCGAGGGCTTCCTGGACCGGATGATCAGCCTGGTCGAAGGAACCAGACGGCAGAAGACGCCCAACGAAATCGCGCTCAATATTCTGCTGGCGGGCATCACAATCATCTTCCTGCTGGTAGTGAGCACGCTGCTGCCGTTCTCAATCTACAGCGCGAATGCCGCCGGTCAGGGGGAACCGGTCACCGTTACCGTGCTGGTTGCGCTGCTGGTCTGCCTGATCCCGACCACAATCGGTGGGCTGCTCAGCGCCATCGGCATTGCGGGGATGGATCGCCTCATTCGCCATAACGTGATTGCGCTGTCGGGCCGGGCGGTCGAAGCTGCCGGCGATGTGGATGTCCTCCTGCTGGACAAAACGGGCACGATCACGCTGGGAAATCGGCAAGCCGTTGAGTTTATCCCGCTCAACGGCTACGCCCGGCGCGAACTGGCCGAGATGGCCCAGCTCTCGTCACTTGCCGACGAAACGCCGGAGGGCCGCAGCATCGTGGTGCTGGCAAAGGAAGCATACGGGTTGCGCGGTCGTATCGTTGGCGCACAGCCCGAAATCCCGGAAGGAATGCATTTTGTTCCTTTTACAGCCCAAACCCGCATGAGCGGCGTGGACTTCGACGGGATTTCAATTCGCAAGGGCGCCTCCGATGCCATCATCGACTATGCCCGTCGAAGCGGCAAGTCAGTACCCACCGGGGTGGGGCTGACCGTGGAGCGCATCGCGCGCGCCGGCGGCACGCCGCTGGTGGTGGCGCGCAACGGCGACATCACCGGCGTAATCCATCTCAAAGACGTAATGAAGGGCGGGATTCAGGAGCGCTTTGCCGAACTGCGTCGCATGGGGATCAAGACCGTGATGATCACGGGTGACAACGCGCTCACCGCCGCAGCCATTGCAGCGGAAGCCGGCGTGGATGATTTCCTGGCCGAAGCCACACCCGAAGCCAAATTGAGGCTGATTCGACAGTACCAGGCCGAAGGGCGGCTGGTGGCAATGACCGGTGATGGTACAAATGACGCCCCGGCGTTGGCGCAGGCGGATGTGGCGGTGGCGATGAATACCGGCACCCAGCCCGCGCGCGAAGCGGCCAACATGGTGGACCTGGACAGCAACCCTACCAAACTCATCGAGATTGTGGAGATCGGCAAACAGTTGTTGATGACGCGCGGCGCGCTGACCACGTTCAGCATCGCGAACGATGTCGCCAAGTACTTTGCCATCATACCGGCAGCTTTTGCTGGCACCTATCCTGTGCTGGACCAATTGAACTTCGTGCAGCTAGCCACCCCGCAAAGCGCCATCCTCTCGGCTGTGATCTTCAATGCGCTCGTCATCATTGCGCTCGTGCCGCTGGCTCTGCACGGCGTGCCCTACCGCCCACGCAGCGCCGACCAGCTCCTGGGCGACAACCTGCTGATCTACGGCCTCGGTGGTTTGGTGATCCCTTTCGTAGGGATCAAGCTGATTGATCTGATTCTGGTTCTTCTCGGATGGACTTAGGAGTACCCACATGCGCTCAAAGCGAAACCGCAAACCACGCTGGGGTATGCTCAGCCTGATCTTGCTGCTGGCAATCGGAGGGCTGGCTCTTGAGCACAACCTGAATCTGACGCCGACCGGCCACAAGATTGCCCTGTTTCTGGTCATCATCGTCATCTATGGTCTGGTTGGCTTGTGGATCCAATCGAACGCACCAGCACTGCAAGACCTTGACGATATCGAGTACCGGAAGCAGCGCCGCGCCCCGGCTGCAAAGGGGACGCCGGAATCTCCAGCGTTTGAGCAGACACACTTTCAGGAGGTGGCGTCACTTCGTCGCCCTGAATCACCGGAAGGGCGAGAAGGATTCCAATGATGGCAGCGATGTTGAAACAAGCACTCCGTATGCTAATCATGTTGACGGTACTGACCGGCGTGATCTATCCCTTGATGCTCACCGGGATTGCACAGATCGTCTTCCCTGCACAGGCCCATGGATCCCTAATCGTTAAGGATGGGCGGCCTGTTGGCTCCTGGTTGATCGGCCAGCCATTCGCTGATCCGGGTTATTTCTGGGGGCGACCTTCGGCGACATCGCCATTTCCATACAATGCATCAGCCTCCTCTGGATCCAACCTCGGGCCGACCAGCGCCGCACTTTGGGAAATCATCCGGCAGCGTGTGGCGGCCTTGCGCGCCGCCGATCCGGACAATACAGCCCTGATACCGGTTGATCTCGTCACTGCGTCTGCCAGCGGACTCGATCCGCATATCAGTGTGGCGGCGGCGCGCTACCAGGCGCCGCGCATCGCGCGCGTCAGGGGAATCCCCGAAACAATGCTGCTTGAACTGATCGAGCAGCACACCGAAGGACGCGCCCTGGCTTTTCTGGGCGAACCGCGAGTCAACGTACTGGCATTGAATGTGGCGCTGGACGAGGTTGACGTGGAATAATGGGGGGCAGCGTCAGGGCAATTGAACGGAACAGGACGCACGATGACACACGACGCGCAGCGGCCCGACCCCGATGACCTGCTGGCGCACGTCCAGGCCGAAGAACAGCGGCAGACTCGTGGCAAACTCAAAGTCTTCCTCGGCTACGCGGCTGGCGTAGGCAAGACATACGCGATGCTGGAAGCGGCCCACCAGCGCCGTGAAGAAGGGATCGACGTGGTCGGTGGGTTACGCTGAGACGCATGGACGCGTCGAAACCGAAGTGCTGCTGCGGGAATTGGAAGTGATCCCCCGGCGGCAACTTGAGTACCGGGGTACGCTCCAGGTTGAGATGGACCTGGATGCGGTGCTGGCACGCAGGCCGCAGCTTGCCCTCGTGGATGAGCTGGCGCATACGAACGTGCCCGGGTCGCGCCATACGAAGCGGTTCCAGGATGTCGAAGAGCTGTTGGCGGCAGGGATCGACGTCTATTCGACGGTCAACATCCAACACCTGGAAAGCCTGAACGATGTCGTCGCGCAGATCACCGGCGTGACGGTGCGGGAGACGGTTCCCGACCGCTTCATGGATGTGGTGGACAGCATCGAGCTGATCGACCTGCCGCCAGAGGAGCTGATCCGCCGCCTGCACGAAGGCAAGGTTTACGTCCCGGATCAGGCGACACAGGCCATCCAGCGCTTCTTTCGCCCCGGCAACCTCACGGCGCTGCGCGAGATGGCGCTCCGGCACACGGCGGCCCAGGTCGATGACGAGATGCGCGCCTACAAGAAGGCGCATTCGATACGCCACACCTGGGCGGCGACAGACCGCTTGCTGGTATGTATCAGCGCCAATCCGCTCAGCGAACAGTTGGTGCGGGCCGGGCGCCGGCTGGCGGCTCAGCTCGATGTCGAGTGGTTCGTGCTTCACGCTGAGACCCCGCAGCACGCCCAGCTGTCTGAGACTGAACGCGACCGGATCGCGCACTCGATGCGCCTGGCGGAGGAATTGGGCGCCAAAACGGTGACGGTCCCCGGCCAATCGATAGCGGATGCGATCCTGCTTTACGCGCGTGCGCACAATATCACCAAGATCATCGTGGGCAAGTCGCCGGGAACGCGCTGGCTGGATCCGGGTGCGTGGATCCGTGGTCGACCGCATCATCCATCACAGCGACGAAATCGACGTGTACGTCATCAGCGGCGCCGCCGGATCCCCGCCGGCCCTCCCGCGCTTTGCGCCTGAGGCCGGGCGCGCCTGGCGGCAGTACCTCTATGGAATTGGCCTGGTCGCGCTGGTGTCCTTGATCGGGCAACCGATCCGTATGGTGATCGACCCCACCAATCTGGTCATGCTGTATCTGCTCGTGGTGCTCGTGGCGGCCATCCGTTGGGGGCGCGGCCCCTCGGTCTTCACCGCCGTGCTCAGCGTGCTGGCGTTCGACTTCTTCATGGTACCACCCCAGTTGACGTTTGCTGTATCCGATGCCCAGTACATCCTGACGTTTTTAGGATTGCTGGCAGTGGGTCTGGTAATCAGTACACTGGCTGTACGCGCGCGCGAACAGGCCGAAGCTGCCCGGCGACGCGAGACGCACACGGCGGCGTTGTACGATCTCAGCCGCGATCTGGCGACCGCGGTGAGCCAGGATATGGTGATGCAGGCGGCGATCCGGCACAACCGCGAGCTGTTTGACTGCGAGACAGCGGTATTTCTCCCGGAGGGCGACCGGTTCACACTTCATGCGCGCAGCGCCGGGTTCCCTCTCGATCAGGAGAGCAACGCCGTGGCAACCTGGGTCTTCCAGCACGGGCAGGTGGCCGGACTGGGTACGAACACCCTGGCAGCGGCAGAGGCGCGCTACCTGCCGCTCAAGACCGCGCAAGGCGTGATCGGGGTGGTTGGCATCAAACCGCGCCTGGCGCGCAAGATGTTTCTGAGTCCCGACCACGAGCGGCTGTTGGAGGCATTGCTCAGCCAGATCGCGCTCGCCACGGAGGCCGTTCGCCTGGCCGACAAGGCGCACCAGGCCCAGTTGCTCCGTGAGACCGAGAAACTACAGACCGCCCTGCTCAACTCGATCTCACACAACCTGCGCACACCGTTGGCTTCCATCACCGGGGCACTGAGCACCCTCCGCGATGACGACCAGATGCTCGATACGGACGCGCGCTGGGAACTCCTGAACACCGCCTGGGAAGAGTCCGAACGCCTGAACCGCCTGGTGGGCAACCTGCTGAGCATGACGCGACTCGAAGCCAGGGCGATGAAACCGGCCCTGGAGCCGTGTGATGTGGAAGACCTGGTCGGGGTGACCCTGGCGCAACTGGCGAACCTGCTGCGCCCCCGCCAGTTGGTGATGGACGTGCCTGCCGCGCTGCCCCCGGTGTCGGTTGATCTGGTTCTCGCGGCTCAGGCGCTCGTCAACCTGGTGGAAAACGCCGTGAAGTACTCGCCGGCTGATACGCCGGTTGACATTCGCGCCTATGTCGATCAGGGTCAGGTCGTGATCGAGGTGAGCGATCGCGGCGTGGGCATTCCGCAAGCCGAACTGGACCACATCTTCGACAAATTCTACCGGGTTCAGCGGATGAGCGATATGAGCGGCACTGGGCTGGGGCTGTCCATCAGCAAAGGGATCGTTGAGTTACACGGTGGGCGTATTTGGGCCTTGAACCGTCCCGGTGGGGGCATGACAGTTGCTATCGCCCTGCCCATCGCCGAACCGAGTCCTGGTGAAAAGGAGATGCAGCGATGACCGAAGCGGATATCCGCGTGCTGGTCGTTGACGATGACCGGGCGATTCGCCGTTTCTTGCGGACTGCACTCGGCGCGCATGGCTATGTCGTGTTCGAGGCCGAAAACGGCCAGCAGGCGC
Organism: Anaerolineae bacterium; assembly: GCA_027494055.1. Taxonomy (GTDB): domain Bacteria; phylum Chloroflexota; class Anaerolineae; order Aggregatilineales; family JAFGMM01; genus JAOSJO01. The sequence goes on from JAOSJO010000006.1 coordinate 14,157, forward strand.
TACGGGACGTGGTCGCCCACCGCCCCGACGTCATCATCCTCGATCTGGGACTGCCTGACCTGGAAGGGGTGGACGTGACCCGGCGATTGCGCGAGTGGTCACAGGTTCCGATCATCATTCTCTCCGTGCGCGAATATGAAGAGGACAAGATCGCTGCCCTCGACGCGGGGGCGGATGACTACCTGACTAAACCATTTGGCGTCGGTGAGCTGATGGCGCGTCTGCGCGTGGCGTTGCGGCACGCCATCTCACAGGTTGACGATGCCGCCCAGTTCGTGCTGGGCGATCTGAGAGTCGATCTGGCGCGCCGGGTAGTCGAAGTCAGAGGTCTGGAGGTCCAGCTGACGCCGACAGAGTATTCCCTCCTGAGCATGTTGATCAAACATGCCGGGAAGGTGCTGACCCATCGCCAGCTGTTGCACGAGGTGTGGGGCCCGGGGTATCAAGGGGAGAAGCACCTGTTGCGGGTGAACATCAGCAACCTGCGCAGTAAGCTCGAAGTCGAACCAGCGCGCCCGCAGTACATTCTCACCGAGCCGGGCGTGGGATACCGCCTGCGCTCCAATGTGTGACCTCAGTGTGTAATGAAGGCTCAGGCCGCATCAATGCTTCCATGATCGCGTGGCATCGTTGTGAGTATACGCGGTTTTTTTCGGCCAGAATCCCGCCTCGACGGCTTCTTGACGCCCTGAAGCAATGTCTTGATGAGTTCTTGATACCCTTCGGTCACCTCTTGATATTTCCTTGATATCGGACGTGGTATGCTCAGTCCGAGATCATGGGGAGACACCTGTTAGGCTCTCGGCGGGTGTCTTCTTGCTTGTCACGCCAAAGATGGGAGCACAATGAGGAACCCACGCATACGCGTGGGGCACAGGATATGAATTTCACCGAAGTCAAGCGGGTCCTCATCGGCGCGCCTTTTCCGACCAGCCGCGAAATCCATGAGCGACTGGATCGCGTTCGCGCGTTGGCTGTGTTTGCCTCTGACCCCATCAGCAGCAACGCCTACGCAACAGAAGCGATTATGAGTGTGCTGATCGTCCTGGGCAGCGGGGCGCTCCGACTGACGTTGCCCCTGGCCCTGGGCGTTGCGTCGTTGGTGCTGTTGGTGGTCTTCAGCTACATTCAAACGATCTTGCATTACCCTGATGGGGGCGGAGCCTATACGGTCGCCAAAGACAATCTGGGCCGTTACGCCTCCTTGCTGGCAGCCGCTGCCTTACTGACGGACTACGTGCTGACCGTGTCGGTGTCGGTGTCGGCAGGGGTGCGCGCGGTCACTTCGGCGGTTCCCGAAGCATACGATTATCGCGTCTTCATCGCGTTGGGCGCGATCGGGTTTATCACCTGGATGAACCTGCGGGGCGTGCGAGAAAGCGGCACCATTTTCGCCCTGCCAACGTATGCGTTCGCTGGCGGCGTGCTGCTCGTCATCGCGATCGGCTTGGTGCGGCATTTCGAACTGCTGGGCGCGTCGCCGCTGCCGGAAGCGCACGAGATCGTCGAGGCGGAGAGGCATCTGGTGGGGGTGGCGTATGTCTGGCTGTTGCTGCGCGCATTCGCAGGTGGATGCACGGCTCTGACCGGCATCGAGGCGATCAGCAATGGCGTGCAGGCGTTCAAGCCGCCAGAATCCAAGAACGCCGCCGCCACGATGGTTGCGATGGCCGTGATTGCCATGTCGCTGTTCGTGGGGATTTCGTTCCTGTCCACATCCATGCACCTCGTGCCGGCCGAGGGCGGGGAAAGCATCCTCTCACAAATGACGCGGCGGATCACCGATGGCGGCGTTCTGTATTACTGGGTGCAGGTCTTCACCGCACTGATTCTGTTCCTCGCAGCCAACACCGGATTCCAGGATTTCCCGCGCTTGAGTTCGTTTCTGGCGCGTGACCGGTTCCTGCCGCGCTGGCTGCAGAACCGTGGAGATCGCCTGGTGTACAGCTCCGGTATTCTGGTGCTGGCCGGCATCTCTTCCCTGATCGTGGTCGTGTTCAGCGCGGACGAAATCGCGATGCTGCCGCTGTATGCGCTTGGCGTGATGCTGAGCTTCACGCTGTCGCAGGCCGGCATGTCGCGCCTGATGGGCAAAGTGGGGACGCTCAAGCCGGGTGAAAGCAGGGACACCGGCGTGACGCACATCCACTACGAACCCCATTGGCGCTGGAAGCGGCTGCTCAACGTGGTCGGGGCCATCACGACGGGGATTGTCTTCGTGATCCTGACGGCAACCAAGTTCGTGGATGGCGCGTGGCTTGTGGCGCTGGCGATCCCGCTGCTGGTGCTGCTGTTCCACCGGATTCACCGCCATTATGAACTCGTGGCAGCCGCTCTGAGCACAGAGCGATTCTACGAAGAGAACCTGACCGAGATTGCAGATGTCGTCATCGTACCGATCAGTGACATTCACCGGGGCACGTTGCGCGCTTTGCAGTACGCCAAGCGGATCTCGAAGAACGTGCGCGCTGTGTGTATCGCGTCCAGACCAGGAAAGCACGAACGCGTGGAACAGCGTTGGGCGCGCTTCCCCAGGCTGACGGAAGGGATCGACCTCAGGATCATCGATTACGACTACCGTGACATCCTGACGCCGCTGGTGGAATACATCGAGTACGTCAACACCGTGGAGTTCAAAGACTGCCTGACCACGATCGTCATTCCTGAGTTCATTGCACAGGACGGGCCGGCGCGGTTGTTGCACAACCAGACGGCGAGCTTCCTGCGGCGGCGCTTGCGCTCACAGGAGGACATCGTGATCATCGAAGTGCCTTATCACATCCCGCCGCCAGACTGACTCTTCTCGTCTTACACAAAGGAATAAGCGCCTGGCGCTCTGAGTGATCGACCTGGCAGTCCTCGTGTTCCTCGAAGCGATGTTCGGCTACGACTGGGTGGCGGGCTGGCACGCGATTCAGCCGATGACGCTGGCAGATGACGGAAGTGCTGGCGCGGCGACTGCCTCGATAACCTTTCGTGCTAGAGACTGTATGCTCTGTCAACTTCCTGATTTTGTCCACTATAATACTTGCGACGAAGAACTGCAGGTTCTTCGTAATCGAATAGCATGACAGTCTGTCCCGTAGTGACAAGTTCTGTTGTCTTGAGTAGCATGTATTCGGTTCCAGCAGCTATCGAGAGCGAGCTGACAGCGCTTTGATCGTATCGACCAAGGATTAACAGATAATTTTTGCGCAATCGACTGGGAAGGGGTGGATCGGCCCGCAGGGCTGCCATCACTGCTTCGAGATGTTGTCGGTTGATCGGAGGTTGTGGAGGGTCGCAGTATAGCCAAGTCTCCGTTGCCATCAACCGTTCTATCACCGACTTCTTGGGATCGGTGGCAAAGTCCACGATCATGTTCCAATCCAATTCTGTGTTTCGCGGCAAGAAGCGTAACGCGCGGAGACTTGCTGCGCGCATGTATTCGCTGTCCGTTGGGCGCGGGTTGGAAATGTGGTGTCTAAGCAACTGCAGGATTTCAGCAGCAAAACCTTGCCGGGCCAGCTTCTCCAGGACATGCAACGGTTCCCTGATTCTCCAGGGATTGTCGCGCAACGTTTCCAAGATACCTTCTTTGACCTCTTCGAACCCGAACTCGGCCAATTTGCTTACGGTGAACCGCAGATAACGTACCAATTGCCGTTCCTCAGCTGGGGAAATGTCATCTTGCCTTAGGCGCTCAACGGCAGCTTCAAAGAGGGCTATCAGTTGCGTTCGAAAATCGTTATAGCAGTCAACCCAGTCGGAATTCACCTTCCGAAAATCATCAGCCCACAGTCTGTTTGCGCTGACTGTACTCGTGGCCGACAGAAAGGGAAGTGCCATCTCCTCTCTACCCTTTAAATCCTTTGCTCGCCTGGTGTGATTGTACAGGTATCGATGTATTCTTCTACTTAGTTCCGGTAACGTGATGTGGATTCCGATTTCCCTGAGGCAGTTACGATAGCGATCAAGAACATCCCACCAGACATCCTGAGCACTCCGATCACAGCGTCGGAATTCCCGCCTATAGTCTTCGTCCATAATCCATAGCGGGTTGACCAAGTCCTCATACTGATCACTCAACCGATCCAGCAGTTCATCGTCAGATGTGGCTTCCAGAAAGCCTTTAACATCATAGATTTCTGTCTTCTCCGTGTTGAGTTGCAGTCCCAAGTTCTGCCAAATGCGCCTCAAGTTCTTTGAGCACATCGGCGAGATCGTTCCAGCGGGGGATAATGATGATGATGTCATCAACGTACCTAACCAGCCTTACATCCCATTGGTTGGTAGACCCAAAAGCTTGATCTACAGGAAGCAAGTAGATGTTCGCGTAAAACCCTGAGCCTATTCCTCCCTGTACAAGCCCTCGGCTTATTCCGCCAATCTCCTTGGAGACAAGCAAACGGAGTAACCATTTGAGCCGTCGATCCAGCGGG
>JAOSJO010000007.1 GCA_027494055.1 Anaerolineae bacterium
TGTTCGTCGACCAGATTTGCAGCACGCCCCCGCCCCCGCACTGCTTGCAGCACTTCTCCCACAGGCGATCGCGCACCATCGCGGAGACATGGCCGACGAACACACCTGGGTGCGGCTCGATCAGCCACCGCGTCAATTCGCCCCGCACGGAGGGGGGTGACCTTCTCGAGAATGATGACGATCACAGGTTTTTCTCCTCGGGTTCGTAAAGGGGCGCCCAGAGCCGTTCTGGGAGCGCAGGGTCGGCGTCCACGTCCGCTTCGGCGCCACCTTCGTCCTGGGCCGTCGGGAGGTCCAGGATTTCGTCGATGTCAGGCAGGATACGCGCAAGCAATCGGTGCTCGCGGAAAGCCTCGCGACAGGCGGCGCGGATGCGTGCATGGAGTGTTTTCAGTAGACTCGGCGACGACCTGGAACGCGAGCGGGATGGTCATGGGCACTTTGTAGAGGTCGGCGATGTCGTAGACGAAAGAGAGTTGTTTTCCGGTGTGGATAAAGCCGATGGCCGGCGAGTAGCCGCCGGAGATGATGGCCGCATGGCAGAGGCCATTCAGCAGTGCATTGGCGGCAGAGAGCGCGCGGTTAATCGGGTCTGTCGCGCCCCAGTTGCTCCGATCGTAGCGCCGCCCGTGCCAGGGCACGCCATATACCTCGCTGGCTTTGGCATAGGCCTCGCGCACGCGCACGCCCTCATACCCTCGAACCTGGGGCAGAGTGAGGTCTGGATCGAGCGCGTCATCGAAGCGCTTGCGATACATGTTCAAGACAACCCGGGTCCGGCGTTCCGGGTCGCAAGCCAGGGCCACCTGATGAAGCAGGTGGTAGGCGCGCCGCGTCTCACCCATGCCCTGGGCGTAACAGCGCGTGGCGTCTTCACCGACCCAGACGACGAGACAGCCGTTGTCGGCCAAGGCCCGGACTGCAGCATGGGTAATGCTTGTTCCTGGACCAAGAAGCAGAACCGAGAGTGATGCGGCGGGGATCATGGTCCGCCCCTCCTGGCTGATGGCCTCGACCGCCAGGTGCTTCTGGTTGATGACGGCATGTTCGATGTACAGATAGCTCATGCTGTCGCGGAGCTTGGGCAGTTCGTGCAGGTCGCGCATGGAACGCCTCCGAGTGACTTAAGGGCGCGCGTGGCGCACATGCCACGCGCGCCACCCATTGTTAGGGCCGGGGCAAGCGACAACAGCCCGAAGCCCAGCCCCTTGCCGCTCCCCACCCCCTGACGGATGCTGTCCAGCAGGCGCGTGGCATCGCTCACCTGCAGGAGGCCGTCAAACTGGACGCTCAGCAATTGGACCGCGTGCTTCGCGCCGTCGCGCGTAAGGTCGTCTTCGACCATGCCCTGTCCGGTGATGCGCATCTCCACCACGCGGAAGCCGCCGCGTTCTCCCTTCCGGCGCAGCCAATCCGCCTGTTCTTCTTCACGATACAGCCCATATCGCCTCCCCTGTCGCTTGACGGTGGGGTTGGCTTGCAGGCGGAACTGGAGCACCTGGCCGGCTCGGAGCTTCGGGTCAAACCGTTTCACCCACGGGTTCGGCTCGTCGCCGAGGGGGAGCAGAAGGTGACGGTGTTCCGGAGCGACCATCCAGGTCCAGTCGGGCGCGCCTTGCGACTGCACGAGCAGGAGTATTTCGCCAGTCCGCGGCCGGCTCTCCAGGCGGAAGAGCACGCGCTCATCTTGAGGGAGATCGGCAGGGAAGGCGCGCATGATGGTGCGGGTGCAGCTCGTAGCGACGGGCGACCTCGGTTTGTACGCGCCGGCTGCGCGGGTTGAGGATCAGGCGCGTGATATACATCAGCTCACCTCCTGGATGCCGGATGGCGGCGGGATGAACGTCGTGCGCACGCGCCTGGGGATGAACTCGCGCGTGGCGAACGAGATGGGGTGATCGGGACGTTCTTCAGCGCCGTTGTGGTCTTCGAGGACCACCCGCAGTTGTTCAGGGACGGAAACGCGCGGTTTGCCGACCAGCGGATAGCGCTGCAGGGCGGTCATGAGGTCCTCGTCCGGGCGCAAGCCGCCCGGCAGCCATACCGGTTCGGCGGGCACGAACGCCTTGCGCCCCAGGTAGAGCGCCCAGACCGGCGACTGTAGCGCGTTGTCCAGCGTGCGCAGCAGCGTCAGGTCGCCGGCGAGGCCGACAAGGAAAGCGGCATCGGCGAGGTAGTAGCGTTCGGAGACCTCTGTTTCCTTGATGCCGCCCCCCGGCCCTGAGGATGTTCTGGGCCGTATGGTAGTCCTTCTCCAGCTTGCCCTCCCGGTCCACGCGCACGCCCATTGCCAGGCCAGCAAGGTCGTCCAGCGCCGCGCTGCGCGGCCGGCCCAGCGCGGCGCACAGCAGGCCGATCACCCCGCTCTTGGATGGCTCCAGGCCGGTGTCACGGTTGGTGAAATGACTCTGCACGCCCCAGGACTGCATCGGCCCGACCAGGCGGAGCAGCAGGGTGCTCATACGACCGCCTCCTGGGGGAGGGCGCTTACCACCGCTTCCAGCCAGGTCTCGAAATCCGGCAGCAAGGCGTCCTGCAGGTTCGTCAGCGCAATGCCCGGATCGAGCGCCAGCGCCGCCACACGCGCGATGGCGTCTGTGCCGTAGACGGCGACCAGCCGCCCCCAGTAGGCATCGAGGGCGGCAACGGACGGGGCAACAAGCCCTCCATCGCGCGCCGGCCGCACCGGCGTCTCGAAAGCATTCGCCAGCGACCCGCTCATGGCGTTGGTGCGGACGACGGCGAGGGTGAAGCTCGGCGGGTTTTGGGCGGCGAAGCTGTTTTGCTTGCCGGTCGGGATAGCTTCGTTGGCTGCCCGGAGGAACCCCTCGACCGTGCGGCGCGCCAGCGGCGCATCGCCGTCCAGATTCTTGACCAACTGCCGCCAATCGATGCGGGCGTAGCGATAGAAGCACGCGCTGTTGTAGCCCGTGAAGCCCATCATCCCCGCGCCGGGTTCGGCTTCCTGCTGCAGGTCGTCCACCGCCGTGAAAAAGTCCATTTCCATGGTCACGCGGTGGGTCGAGATGGCATGGGCAACCTGGCACGCGGCATTGATGTTCGTTTCAGGCCGTTCGGCCAACATCCGGCCAAACATGGCAATATCGGGCGCGCCAGTGTGTTTCTCAAAACGACGAACGAAGTCTTTGTCTAGCACGTCTTTGAACTCCGGGATTTTCCTGGCTTCTTTCTTTCCCTTCTTGCGTTCAGCATCCTGTTTCGGGGCTTCACTCTGGTAGAAACCCCGCGCCGCTGGCAGTAGGACATCCCACTTCGCGAGTAGCTGAGTTCCGATGTATTCGATTTCCGATTCACTCAGGAAAAGAAGAACTTTCGTTTGCTCCGGCTTTTCGCTGTCCATCGAACCAGCATATGCTTCCGCAAATACAGTCGCGACGACATTGACATCTGCTTCGGTTTTTCCGGCAGCTAACAACGGCTTTCGGATTTGGCTGACCAGCCGTCTGGTACGTATGCCTAGCTCAGCAGAAGTCACCTGTCGGAAAACTGGCGTGCCGCGAATAGCACGCTTGATGCACTGCGACGAGATCCGCGCGCGGCGCACGCCCCCGAACTCGCAGTCTTTCGGGTTATTGGTGTCGTCGCGGTTGAGATTTGACGGCGCAAAACTTTGTATCATGTGTAGCTCGACAAACATGGTTCACTCCTTCTATCGTTTGGATTGCTGACCGGCTCTTTAGTCCTTCTTATCGGCGGCATCGCGCGATGTGGCCCAAAAGGCCCTCGCCCACCGCTGCTGGACACGGCGTTCGGGGTGATCCCAATGCCGCAGGTCGCCCATCAGCTCGTGCCAGTTGATCGGGATTTCCTTCGAACGCAGGTAGCTGACTGCCTGGCGCAGGTAGAAGGGCAGGTCGTCGGGGTGAGCGGCGAGCAGCGACGCGAACCGTCGCTCAATGGCGGTCACCTGCTGGGGGTTCTGGGCTTTCGCCGCAGCAAAGTGCGCGCCCATGTTGCCATCGGCAGCGCTGGCGGAGTGCATGGCAAAACAGAGGCCACCAGGAAGAAGCGCGCGTCGTCTCGACTGGGCGTCTGCGGCAGCCAGGGCACGACGTAGCGGTACATGTCCGGCACGGCGCCTGGCGGCTGGCCCAGCCCGCGCCGCAGCGCGGCTAACGCCCCGCGATCCTCGCGCAGGCTCTCCAGGTATTCCACGAAAGGAACCGTCGTTCTTGCCATCGTCATATTTCCTCCCTGAGGGCAGGAAGCGCTTTTGCCAGGAGGGCCGCGAGGCGCTCCCGTGAGCGTACCTGGGCCTTCATGGCACGGACACCGTGCCCGACGCCGCGCTCGGCACGGCCAAGCGCGTCCCAGGCGGTCCGGCGCAGCGTCTCTTGCCAGGCGATTCGTGCGCCGTCACGGTCTTGTGGCAGGTCAACCACGAGGGTATGAAACGGCATTTCGAGGCGCGACCAGTAGTACGACTCGGTACCCAGGTGCGCCGTGAGCTTTCCAACATCCTCACTGCTGGCCTTCTGTTCTGGATCAGACGCGAGGTAGGTGGAGGCGAGCGTATAAGTCGCCTGGCGGAGCGCGCCGGCGGTGTCCTCTGCGTTCTGGAGCGCATCGAAGAGATCGCTGACCAGGCCCTCGTTCTCCAGATACGCCAGCGGCAAGGGCATGTGCTCAGCGCGGTAGAAGTATGCGAGGTCCTGTCCTGCCTTTGATGCCGTGCCGAGTGCCTTTATTCGGTATCGTTTGACCTGATCTGCGGCATCCAGGTATCCGGCGTCGACAAGTTGTTTGAGCCACATTAGGATCAGAGGGGGTCTCACTCCCGTCTTATTGGGTGTATCATGCACTCCAAGCAGAGCGACACTGTCACGCCACAAGGCGCGATCGGTTCTGAATCGCAGAGGGACAAATCCCTGTTTCCGACTTTCCTGGTAGAGCTTCATCGGCTCAAAGTTGTGCGCTTCCTCTGCCATTGCAGTGGAGTCGAGTTTCAGGCCTGGCCCCATTGTTGCCTGACGGACTACGATGTTTCCTTCCTCTATTTCCGGCGACAGAAGTATGCGGCGGTTCTGCCAGGTCAAGTAGTCCAGGTATCCCAATGGGAGAGTGCGCTGCGGGAAGTATGGATCCTCCATTTCCCACGCAGGCTGATCGTCCTCGAAATTCTGGATAGGTTCTTTCTCTCCGGGGATGTAGCAGAGCAGATTCAGAGCGAGATGTTCGAACAGGTTGTCGCCCTCAACAAAGAAGATCACATCTCTTGCCCAAGAGCCATCCGTGAACTGGAGTTTTGGCCCCTTTTTGCCTCCAAACCTGAAGCTCTGGGCCGTTACCAACCCACGCACCGCCTCGGCCGGCGTGAGTACAAAGTCACGGTCCTCGGTGTAGTGGTCAAAGAGGGTGGCCCCCGATGTTTTTCCTAGAATGAGGTCTGCGACAGGCCTTGGCTTTACACGCGGGTCCGCGGCCTGATAGAAGGGACGCACCGGATCGAACAGGTCGAATCGATGCCGCCACTGCGCAAAGTAGGCATCAAGCGGAGCGGTCTCGCAGTGCTTGCGCGCCCATAGCGCGCCCCAGGCCGCCATCGAGTCAGGCATATATACCCGTTGCAGCACGGCGAGGAGCAGCCGGTAGAGCGCAGCCGTGACCACCGGCGTCTCGCCGTACACAGCCCGAAGCGTATGCGCGCGCACCAGTGTCTCAGACAGGCTTGGCTCGATGCGGTTTCCTTCCAGATCGATACACGGTATCCAAGGCTCATCGATCAAGTTGAAGGTTGGGTTCATCGCGTCTCCTTCTTTTTCTATCTTCAGCCCCAACTCGCGCGAGAGTCTCAGTTCCTAGTTCCCCTCCAAACTGCATACGCCGTTCTCAAAGACGGCAAGACGATGGTGGCGAAGCGCGGCGTTTCGTGCCCATCCGGACGGCGGTGTCTGATCCAGAAGTTGTCGCACCACGCCTCGGTGATGGACCGTCAAGGATTGTTGCAGAAGCTTGACGGTCAACGCCTGCCCTGGAGGTACATCCAGCCCAAGCGGAGAGCCAGTTCCGTCGGGTTCGAGCGCCAGACCTTGAGGTGTTTGGTGCAGGCACACAATCGACACCCCCTGGCTCAATCAGGCGCGTCAGCGCCTGCAGGGCTTGGTGAACATCGGGATTGTCCTCTTCAAGGGCGAGGAGATTGTCGGAGAAGAGACGCTCATCTTCAGGTTTTCGGATCAGGTTTCCCAGCGCATTGCGCATTGCCCCGCGCTGTTCGTTCTCCATTGTGTGCGCAGCCTCGACGAGCGCACTGCGCCAAGGCTCGTTAAGCGACTCGTCCGGCTCGGTTGCGTCATAGACCTGTTCGATCAGGATGGGTGTGTCGGTCGGCAGGTCCAGTTGCGCCTTGTCGCGCAGCGCCAGGTATGAGCGCAGCAGAATGTAGGGTTCGTAGATGTATGCGTCACCCTCGAATACGGGCAGAGTCTCCTGAAGCGCTGGCTTCGTGATGAACAGGGTCGGTGCCGCCAATCCTGGTGGCCGAACGTTGTCCGGGTGGCGATGGAGACGCCCAACGCGCTGGAGCACCAGGTCAACTGGCGCGAGGTCACTCACCATGACATCGAAGTCGAGGTCAAGGCTCTGCTCGATTACCTGGGTGGCGACCACGATGGCTCTTTCAGGGCGTTGGCCCTTTTTGCGAAACCGTTCGACTACCTTGTCTTCGATCTCTTTGCGCCATCCTGCAGGAAACCGCGCATGGAAAAGCGTCAGGTTGTCATCTGGCACAACACCGGAGTTCTTGAGGGTTTCATAGACGTCCTGGGCGCGGCCCACCGTGTTGCAGATGACGGCAGCGCAGCCACCGCCTTCCAGCTTGTCACGAAGGGTTCCGGCTATCGCCTCCGGTTCCCGCCCAATCCACCTCATGGCCACGTGGCGCTGCGGGGGCGCCGGTAGCGCGATGGCGCTAACATCGCCGCTGTCAGTCCAGGTCAGGCAGGGATACGGTGTCTGCGGAAGCTCGATCCGCTTGTTTCCTGTGTAGGCCGCCACAAGCTCGCGCCGCGTTTTTGCAGGCAGCGTCGCCGAGAGCACGATCACCGATGTGCCGGCGGCGGCCAGCCATGCGAGCAGCCGCTGGAAGAGGGTTTCCATGTAGGTGTCGTAGGCATGAACCTCATCAAACAAAACCGTCTTGTTGTTCAGGCCAAACAGCCGCACGAAGAAGTGCTTGGTCTGGAGCACACTCATCAGCGCCTGGTCAACTGTTCCGACGGCAAACGGGGCCAGGAGCGTGCGTTTTCGTGGAAGAAACCAGGTCATTGCGGCGATGCGACCTTCCTCGGAATCCTCATCATCGTCGCTGATCGCAGCAAGATGAAACGCCTGGGCCTGTTCGTCCAGCTTGGCCTGGCTGTGGACCAGATGCACATTAACCAGATGCTGTGGATAGCGATGCCCCAAGAACTCTACAACGCGCTCGTACATCTGGTTGCTGGTTGCGGTGGTCGGCATGGCAACGTACAGCCCCCTGCTGACCGCTCTTCTGCGCCCACCGGTCGGCAAGATACAGGGCGATTTCGGTCTTCCCGATCCCTGTCGGCGCTTCGAGGATAACGAGGCAGGGTGGGTGCAGGTCGCGCTCGCGGTCGATGATGACTTGCTGAATCGTGTTAGGCTGTTCGATGAAGGCAAACATCTCTCGAAACGAGACCGGCTTGCCTTCGGGTTGCCAGCCCAGCCACCCCAGCCGCCTGAGCGCTTGCTGTGCCTGTTGGCCCGATCGCTCTGCGTACTCGCGGGGTTCGAGAGGCGTTTCCTCAAAGGGGAAATACGCCTCCATCGAACCGATCCAGTCGGCTACTGACGTAAACCCAGATATCAGAGTACACAAGACGCTTCGCGCTTGTTCGCTGGCGTCGATCTGGGCTGTATTGGGTGGCTTGAAAACGGCAACCAGCGTCTCCACCAGAGCCGAGCGCACCGAATTCCACGTATCCTCCCCAACGTCTTCCGGGCGCATCCTCAGATTTGTCGGCCAGATGCCGTGATGCCCGCCTACCATGCTGGCAAGCTGGCGAGCTGCGCGCTCATCCAGGTTGAGTAGTTCGTGAAGCAGTGGGACGAGAAGGGCCGCCGATATCGTTCCGTGTCTGGCCGGCTTGGTGAACTGCTTTGGGAATGAAAACCCTGTTTTGGTCAGCAGTTGGCGATATTGTGGATTGGGGTGCAACCCCTGAAAAGCTGGGCTGGCCTTTCCGAAGTCATGGAGCGCAACGAGAAACGCAATTAGGTTGCCCGCCCGTTCTATATCGAGGGCAACGCGCTCGGCGAAACGCTTGCGCGTCGCCTCCGTAAGCACCGAATGCCACAAGGCGAGCGCGACCTGCCCGACATCGATCATGTGGTATAGCAGGAGGTGGGTCGCATGGGTTTTACGATCCGCTTTCGCCCACAGCAGCAGATGAGGAGGCGTCTCGGCAACGCCGTAGAGATATGCCAGTCGACGGCTCTCTTTAGCCAGCAACGCCCTTAGCGCGCCGGGAGCCAGCACCTCGCAGTCTGCACCCCACCCTCGTATCCATGGCACCATCTCTTGGGGTTCGGCGACGTTGGCGCGCCATAGAAGGCTGCCGTCGGGCTGCGGCTCGATCTCTTGAGAAGCGTGCCACTGCGACTCTGCCACCCGTCCACCGACGGTGGGGGAGAAACGTAGAACTACTTGCACCGGCGCTGTTTCCGTGTACCAGATGCCCCATGCATCCGCCAGCAGGACCTTTCGGGTCAAAAGTCGCTGGAATCTCGTACCGTTCATCGAGCAGCGTTGCACCGGTGATTCGTTCAATCTTGAATGTACGCAAGGCACCGGGCGGTTCGCGCCAACCGATCGCATGGGTGGAGAACCCCACAGCGTATGGTTCGATGAAGTAGGGAGCGAACGTGTAGCGGTCTTCTCGTCCGGTCTCCGGGTGACGGTGTGCAACAAGCACCTTACGTCGCTCTGCCCAGGCAAGCGTCAATGTCTCCAGTACCTGAATGTAGTGGCCCTCCTGGCGCTTGGTCTCGCTGTCCATGAGGTCCGCCGACCGCTGAAGATGGTCGGCGATGAGTGGCGCCAGTGCATCGATGGCCTGGCCTAGCTTCCTGAGCGCTGCCGCCGCGTGGGGATTGTGACGGTCCATACGGGTTGCGAGCAGCCGGGCTGCAAGATGGACGGCTAGGGCTTCGTGAAGACTGAAACGCACGTTGAAAAGATACGCCTCGCGGTCAATCCGCCAGCGACCATCGTCGTCAATGTAGACGTGCCCGGGAAGGCTGGGAACATAACGATTGACGGTAGATCGATAAACGCCCAGTCGCCGGGCGATCTCGGCCTGTGTCAGGCCTTCCGGATGCGCCAGGAGCAACTGCTCGATTTGAATGAGCCGGTCGGCCTTCTTTTCGGATGGGTTCATCAGCATGGCTCCAGACAAGGCAACGCAGTTCTTTGGGCTAGAAGTGATTATGACAGGGGTGCGTTGCAGGGTGCGCAACAATTCGCATTCTAGTACTATCTTAACCGATGAACAAGGCGTTCCTCGTAACAAATTCATATCAATATCTCGCAGCGACGCGACGGAAAATTGGGGACAACAGGGCTTCTTCAGGTGTGCTGTTTCAGTGGAAGTCGAAGAAAGTGTTGGTGCTTGGAGCAAGACGCTGGGGATACCCGTTTTTTCGGTTTCACAGCGTACTGAATGAGTGTCTGATTTGGGCGATGGCGCACATTCAGGGCAACATAATCCACGCAAACGGTGCCCAGAACCCTGCCACCGCCCCCCAGGTCCCACACATCCCCGGCAGCGCCGCCAGCGCGTCGGCGAACCCGTGTAGCAGCAGGTGCGGCGACAGGAACGGGGCCAGCGCCGCGCGCGCCTCGTGCCGGCAGAGTGCACGCGCGAACTCAGGCACGTCCTCTCCCGGCTAGAGGGTGCCCGCCCGCAGGATGGCAGCAATAGAACCAGGCCGGTGAGGACGCAGCCCTCGTCTGTTCCTGAGTTCCCTGGATCGCTCAATTGGGTGCATCTGGGTATTCGAGATCGCCGCCGTCCGACTCGTCGTCATCCCATACCATCACCGTGTCGCCGTAGGGACCATAGGGGTCGCCGTCGCCGAAGTCCATCTCAGGATCGTACCCATCTTGATCGGCCTCATACTCGTCCCGGCAGTTCGGGCACAATCCCTTAACAGGCGAGAAGTCGAACTCCTCGCAGCCGGCCCAGAACAACCCGCAGCCCCAGCAGTAGCCGTGCGCGTCCTTGTGCTCGGCGCAGTAGTACTCAGCCGGCAGATCTTCCAGCGGCAGGTAGCACGGCTCGCCGGCCGCCTCGCAGCCCGGATGCATACACGGGATGGTTTGCTTCAAGTGGCGGTAGCGGAACCAGAGCCACCGGCACGTCAGGTGAAACACCAGGTCCTGCCACCGCTCGGTGATCTTCTTGAGCACGGTCACCTCCTATTGCGCCCGGCCCGCGCCGGCAACCCCAGCCGCCGGCGCAGCGTCGCGAGCTGCACCGCGCGCGCCGTCTCTTCCGACGTGCCGATGTACCCGGTGGCCCTGGCGGCTCCGGCAGCGCATCCGGCTCGACCTCGACCACCACCCGCTGTTCTGGCTCTGGCCGGCGCGCTCCCCTTCTGGGCCAGATGATGACGTGCCGGCGCTGATACACGCGCTCGACCTGAATGGCGATGACCTCGTGATCGTCGAAAATCCGCACGGCCCTACCTCCCCGCTGCCAGGTGCAATTGCCGGCAGCACGCATTCATCCCCTCGAGCGTGGTCACGTAGACCGGGTACTGCGACCAGGACACGAAGGGGTCCTCGGCGACCAGGTGGTCGCCGATCTCCTCCTCGCACACGAAGTACTCCCCCGCCGGCCCGGTCGCGTAGCAGTACACGCGCAGGCGGTCGTCGAGCCGGCCGGGGTTATCGTGGAGGCGAGCATAGGCGTACACGCGCAGCCGCCACGTGCCCGGCTCCGCGCACAGCGCGCGCTTCTCGACGAACGCCCACTCGCCCGGCTTCAGCGAGCGCACGGTGCGCAGCCGGTTCTTCGGCGGGGTCAGTGCGCCGCGGAGCTTCCCCCATGGCCTCACCCCCGGAAGATGTCGGTCCCCGCCCACGGGTCCGGCGCCGCGTCGTCCAGGTCGGGGTTGTAGGCGTAGACGTTGCGGTACCGGACGACCTCCGGCGGCTGCGACACGACCACGCGCCGGCCGCGCTTCGCCCTGGCCGGCAGGCGGCGCTGGGCCGTCGGCGGCGGGAAGTATTGCCCGGCGTACTCCGGCGGCGCGGGCAGGTAGTAGCCCTGCTGCGCCAGCATCGCCAGCACGGCAGGGTCGATCTGCGGCCGGCTGTTGCTGCGCCACGCCATCACCGCGAAGACCAGCCCCAGGCCGAACATCGTGAGGGAGCCGCACGGCATCACCACCATGAGCACGCTCAGGATCGCGATGGACTCGCTGCTCAGGCGGTTGAGCAGGGCGTAGGTGAAGCCGAAGCACACGACCGCCGCGATCAGGAAACAGGCAGCCAGGAACCCCCATTTATTCATCGTCGTCTGCCTCCCCTTCTGTAACGTCGTAGGGCATCGCGTAGGGCGGCGCATAGGGGCCGTACCCGTTGCCGCCGGGCGGTCGGTAGGCGGGGTACGCCGGCGCAGGCGGCCGGCGGCGAAAAAACCCCGCCGGCGCTGCGGCGTGCGGTAGTAGGGGTAGGCGCGCGGCCGCGACCGCGCCTTGCGCCGGCGCTCCGGGTCGAGCAGCCAGCCCAGAAACGCCGGCCCGCCGACCATCAGGACCAGCGCCAGCAGCACGCCGCCCAGCAGCAGCGCCCACTTGAGCAGGGTCATATCGTCCATGGCCCCACCCCCTCCCGGCGCGCCGGCTGCGGCGCTGGCGACGCTTTCGCTTCCTGGCGCGGGGCCGGCGCACTCTTCGCCGCAGTGGCGATTTCCAGAGCCGTGAACGCCACGATCCCGACCACCACGCCGATCAGAGCGGCGATGGGCGTGATCACGACCACGCTCACGTACCGCTCGCCGGTGAGGACGACCATGCCCAGGACCCAGGTCCCGATGAAAGCGCCGAGGCCGATCACGGCGCTGCAGAGCAGTCGCAAGCCAGACATAGAACACCTCCTGACAGGTGGTTGCCGGCCAGGAGGCGGCCCGAACGCACGGCAGGTGTGCTACAATGCGTTCAGGCGCCCGCCTGACCGGGCGCTCAGGGCCGGGTACGTGGCTCACACCCAACGTACCTGGCCTGCTTTCGATGAAGTTATTCCGGCGCAGGCGCGACGCTGCGCACCAGCACCGTCCACGTGATCTCGCCCGTGTAATCGAGCATTGCTCCGCACTCAGGGCATCTGACTACGCCCTCGAAGCCGTTGTAATTGATCGACGCATCGCCGTTGGAGATGTCCTGCTCGATTTCGTCCTGCAAATCCTGCCCACACTCAGGGCACGCGCTCGACGCCATTTTCGGTCTCGCTTTCCGCCGTTGCTGGCGTGTTCTTCGCGATAGGAGCGCCTTCTTCTACTTGCCCAACTTGTCCAGCTTGTCCAACTTGCCCAACTTGTTCAACTTGCCCGGATACGGGTACGACTTCGATGGGGCCGAAGGGATCGTCGGCGGGGAAGGGGAATTCCTGTGCCTCTTTACCGAATTGGACGCGCGTGAGCTTGACCGCGTCCTCCACCGTCACGAGCAGCGTGGTTTCGCGTCCCTGACTGGCGTAGAGAATGCCGGCGTCCACGAGTAACCCCACGCTGCGATAGATCAGGTTCTTCGACGCGAACGGGTAGCGCGGATTGAAGTAGTCGTAGAGCGTGTTGCGCGAGAATCCCCTGGCTGCGCCGTAAACCACGATTGCCCGCAGCCAGTTGCGCCACTTGCGGTACACGTCCCACCGCTCGACGTAGCCTCCAGGTGCGACGCGCGCCTGTGGCGCAGGTGCGACCGGGGTCTCCGGTGCAGGGGCCTCCGGCGCCGGCGCTTCTGCGCGCGCTGGCCTCCAACGCCACACGGCCCACTTGACGGCCTGCACGCCGCCGAAACCGAGCGCGATCACCGCCACGACCCCCAGGCTGAGAAACAACGACCGCTCATGGCGTCTCCGATCCGCCGCGCCCGGCTCCCCAGAGCTGGAGGGCGAGGGTAGGGCGCCCGCCGGCGTCGGCGGCGGAGACCCCACGATCACCGCTGCCCGCGTGCGCGTCGGCGCCGGGGTGATCGAGGGCGGTGGCGTCGCCGAGGGCCGGCGCGTCGCGCTCGGTATAGGCGCTATCGTCGGTGACTTCGTGGCCGGCATCGCCATGGTCGGCGTCGCGGTCGGCGTGAAGGTCGGGATTATGCGCGGCGTCGCGCTTGCCGGAGGGGGCGTCGTCGTGCGCGCCGGCCTCGTCAACATCGAGGACGAGGACGATCCCTGCCGGGGAGGTAGTAGCCATAGACACGGCGCGCCTCGAATTCCACGACGCCAGATTCACTATCACCAGCAAGGATACGCACGCGACAAGGCCGACAACGACCAAGCCGACCAAGGAATGGACGAAACCTGCGCCCCTTGGGCGCGACCTCCCGCGCGGCGGTGGGGCCGGCTCACGCTGGCCTGGATCAGCCTCCGATATTCCTTCGCCTGCGCACGGCGCACCTCAAGCGGCGGCTCGGGCACGCCGGGTTCGGTGAGGCGCGCCATCTGCTGCGCGCGGGTGGGGGTGGAGGGCGAAGCGCCGTCGGCCTCCCCGGCGCGCCAGCTCGTCGCGGATCGTGTCGAAGTAGCCGCCTGGCTCTGTGTTGCTCTCATCACGCCCGCCGAGCTGGCGTGAGACTTCCCTGCGCAGATAGGCCCAGAACCCGCCGGGGAGATCGTCTGTGTGTTCTGTATTTTCGCTCATCGTCCTCTTCCTCCAGGTCGCGTTCTTGCCCTGATCCTATCACGCGCGGTCGCGGTCCGTTTCGGTCATTTCGTCGCGCTTCATGTTGCCGTTGTCGCGCTGCGCCTTGGGCAGCAGGCAGTTGTAACATCGTTTCCGCGTGCCGTTCGGAATGAACCATGCGCCGCACGCACAGCGCCGCGCTTCGAGCGCCTGCGCCCCATCGGGGATGAAGCCCTGGACGGAGATCACCTGCACGCTGGGCAAGGGGAGCTTGAGCTGCCGGCGAATCTCCGGCGATTTCGGATCGTAGCCCTGCATCGCGATCCGGTACGCCATGCCCTTGGAGACTCCCCACTCCTTCGCCACCTGGCGCCAGCTACCGGTCTCCTGGTGGGTTTTCCGCAATGCCCGTACCAAATCACCTAATTCCACAGCGCGTGCCTCTCGTAAGCGTTACAAGGCGTAACAGGGCATTCTGGCGAGACTCTCAGTGCGCCTCGCCGGTTGCCTTCCGCGCCTCAGCCTTGACCAGTGGTGTGAGGTCGTATTCGGCCAGAAGCGCGCGCATCCGACGCTCGACCTCAGCGGCGATCTCCTCGGCGGTCGGCGCATTGATCGACGGCGCGCCGGCTTCCCCCGTCTCGCCTGCAATCTCCTGTTGCCCGTCAGTCGGCGGCCAGTCCAGGTGATACGGGTAGCCGTTCACCGGGGGCACAGACTGCCCACGCAGCCGCGCCTGAATCGCCTTGACCCGGAGACCCTTCTCCAGGCTCTCATACCACGCAATCAAGTCGTCGTCGCGGCCGGTATACAGCCGGAACCCGACGTTGATGTAGCCCTGCTCCTCTTTCTCCACCGCCCAGCTCCTTCTGCGTTGCTTCTCTATGTTGATCCTACGATACGCGCATGTGTTTGAGAATACCCAAATATGCGTTTAGAACGCCTGTACGTTGATTGCGCAGTGCAGGTTATTCCGCCATCTCCGCCGTGGGCATCCAGATCGCGATCTCGCCCGCATCGGGTTCGGTCAGCACGTCGAGGCCCGTCACGAGATCGAGGATGCTGGGGGCCTTCGCCAGCGCCGCTTCGAGCGCGCGCCGGCCCTGGGCGGTCAGGCGCAGCGTCCGCGACTGGCGCGGCTCGTATGCCACGTCGCCGCGCGCACGGAGCGCGACGAGCCAGTGGCGTACAGCGGTCTTCGAGCAATCCAACAACGTTGCCAGGTCGGCGATTGATGGCGGATAGCCGCGCTGCTCGGAGAAGCCGGCGATGGCGCTGAGGACCTCCAGCCGGCGCGCCTCGCGCGGGCGCTGCGTGAACGTCTGCGCCCGCTGCGGCGTCTCTTTCCTGCCCTCGCGCTGCGCGACCATCTCGCGCTCGACCTCCGCGACCAGGCATCCCACGTGCGCCGGCCGGACCACGCTCTTGGTGATCTCCTGGCCGGCCCGAATCGGTGCGCCACAGTAGATGCAGGCGCGCTTCCAGTCGGTGCGCGCGATGGTCGTGCTCTTGCCGTGAACTGACATCCTCACCGCTCCCTCAGCCATTGCTGCAATAAGCCTTCGACCCCCAGGGCCTCGGCGAACTCAATGCCTGCCTCCGTGAGCCAGGCGCGCGCCTCGGCGGCCACGAGCTTCCGGTCCTTGCCGTACACGGCGAAGACGACGCCCTCCGCGTCGGCGACCGCACGCGCCAGCATCGCCGCCGCCACCCCCAGCTCGCCCGCGCCGAAACTGTGCGGTATCTGGGGCAACCGGCCGCGCTTGCGCCGCTTCCGGGTCGAGGTCCTGGCGTCAGGCATGATGCGCAACTCCTAGAACGGTATCTCGTGTTTCTGAAGGCGCTGCTGCCGGCGCAGCCGCCGCCGGCGCTCGCGCCACCGCTGCAGACGCTGCCGCAGCCGCCAGACTAGATCGTAGCCCATCAGCCACGCGCTCAGGTCGTAGCGCAGCGCCCGCCGCAGGCGGCACAGGCGCGGCAGGTCGCGCGCCGGCACGCCGGCCTGCCGCAGGAAGGCGTACACCGCCAGCGCGTAGAGTTCGTAGACCGCCGGGTCCAGCTCCGGCGTGTTGCGGTGTGCGGAGGTGTACTTCCCTGCCGGCGCGTTGTGGTCGTAGTTGTAGGTGAGCGGCCAGTCCACCAGGCGCGCCGGCTGGCGCCACCGGTAGCGCTGCCCGTGCACGTCGAAGGCGAAGCAGTACAACACGTGCGAGCGGTAGACGCCGGTGCCGCCGCAGCGCTCGCAGACGTCGTAATCCTCGTACTCGCCCGACCCGCCGCACGTCCAGCAGACCAGGTCCTGGCGCTCGACTGCGACGCGCGTGCAGAACCCGCGTTCGTAGAGGACGCGGATGAACTGGTTCTTGAGCGCGTAGATCACCTCGGACCGCGCGCTGTAGCGCATCGCGTGGTGGTTGAGATGCCACATGCAGCGCGCCGGTACCCCGCTCGTCGTTGGCGCGCACCCACGCGCGCGCCTCGCGGTCAAGCCGCCAGAGCCGCCACCAGGTCGCGGTGCGGCGGAAGGTCGATGCCAGGCGAGATCGCGCGTCCATCACAGCCTCTCCAGCTCGGCTTCGGGATCGCCCTCGGCCAGCGCCGGTACTTCGTCGCCGGCCGCCATCGCCCGCCGCGCATAGCGCGCCGTCAGCGCGCGCACCTCCGGCAGTGTCTGTCGGCGCTCTTCTCGCGCGCCTGGAGCGCCTCGTACAGTCGGATGAAGTGCGCCCGGTCTGTGGCGCCGTTCTCGCTCAGGCAGAGATCGCGCCAGCCGCCCAGCGCCTCGACGCAGCGCCAGGTCAGGCCGTCGAGCACAGCCTGCGCCTCGTCGAGGCGATAGACGCCGAACGACCGCATGGCCCGGACCACCTTCGACCAGGCCTCGCCGGCCGTCGGTGGCGCGGCGTTGCCCTCGATGATGTCGAAGGCGGCGGCGCGCAGCTCCGCGACCGACGGCGGCCACTTGCTCAGTGTCGTGTGGTGCACCGTCGCCGCGACGAGCGCGTCGTCGGGGATGTCCTGGAGCAGCCGGTACCAGATGTGGTACGTGTCCTCGTCCGCCTCGAAGCGGCCCGGATAGGCCTTGGCGATGACGCGGAGGATGTTGGCAATCGTCTCGGGTTTAGCCATCGTTTGCTCCTGCTTGTTCGGCCAGGAACCGCTCGGCCGCCTCTTCGGTGCGCCGGATCACGTCGCCAGTGCGCGTGGACTTGCGCCCGTTGGGCGCAGTCGTTGGCAATTCACCCCGCTGGAACCAGTCCAACATCCCCTTGACGTTCTCCCGATTCCAGCCACAGGCGACCCAGTCATGCACAACCCGACGCCAGAACGCAAGGCACTCGGCGTCGTCGCCCACTGCGTTGGCGATGTCTGGGCGCACAACAGCCGGCAACGTGCGGTGCGCCTCGTCGCGATAGGCAATTACGGCTGGGTGGTCGGGCAGGGATCACGCTTTTGGCGCGAGGCGAGGCGCGAGCGCGGGGGCGCGCGGGCGCGCGACGTCGCGTGTCCCCTCCGAGGTCTCTTGGAAAGTCTCTTCTGAGGTCTCTTGAAGAGTCTCTTCAAGTGACTCTCTGTCACCCCCTGGGGTGACTTTCTGTCACTGCGTGGTGACTCTCTGTCACCGTGCGGTGACTTTCTGTCACTCCTTTCCGGGGAGGGGTGACTCTCTGTCACTCCATCATCGCTGCCCGTTGCGGTCACGACGACCTGTGCTTTCTCCGTCAGTTCGTACTCGTGGGGTCGGTTGCGCACGTTCGGCGTCGTGTCTCGTAAGTAGCCAATGTCGCACAGCACTTTCAGATGTCGGATTACAGTGCGCTTATCTACATGTGCGCGCCCGGCAATTTTCTCAAGGGGGGCGTTGCATCGTTTCCCCATCCATCTGGCAATAGCGCCACCACGCCAAAGACTGTGTGGCTGCCACAAGGCCCACGTCGGCGACAACTTCGTCGATAAGAGGCGTGAAATTGGTGTGTAGCTTGTTGCCCATTGATGTAGCCTATGCCTGGACGAGAACGAGTTCATTGAGCACCCACCGGAGCCACTCGGCCGGCGCGTCAGGGTCCTCGTTGTCGCGTCCGTGAATGCAGAAGGAGAGACGGTTCGTGCCGTTGAGGTGGGGCGAAGGAGCGGTTTGCCTGCATCGTAAAGTTTAGTTGCCTGTCATGGTAGCAACC
>JAOSJO010000008.1 GCA_027494055.1 Anaerolineae bacterium
GCCATGCATATATGTTAACCTGGTAACTGGGACACAAGACCAGCACCTGACGCAGCGGGGCGGGGCCCCCGCCGACGCGCTATGCGCGGTTTGCCGGCGACGCTGACCGAGCCCTTGACCGCGTCAGTCGGGCGCCGCCGGTAGGAGAGCGTGATGAAAAACGCTCTTCGTCGGCAGCAGCTAAGTTTTCGGCTCGACGCGCTGTACGGGGCGCATGGCGCGCACCCGCGCGGAGTGCCGCGCGCCTGCTCTTTGCAGGAAGCGCACCGAGCCGTGCGGCGCACGCGCCGGTAGCGATACACGGAAGACGGGCTGCCGAACGGCGCCCGTCCTCCCGACAGGGCGTGTTCCCCAGTCGCGCCGGACTGTAGCCTGGAAACGCGCTTTGTCGGGAGGGGTGGGTGCGCCCTGCGCCTCCGGCTCGCCCCGGTTGCAGTTCTCGAAGGCAGCGGCTGGGGTTGACCCCTGCCGCGTTTCCTATCGAGAGAAATGGCGCGTGGAAAACCAATCTCGAACTGTTACAGGGCGCGGCGCATGTCGCGTGCAGCGTATCCGGGCAGAGGGGTAGCTGCGCGGCGAAGTGGGTGCTCGCCGAGACGGAGGCGAGGAGCGGCATCACGGAAGATTTCTCTCCCCGTGTACAGCGACCGGCTACCCTGAGGCTGACGAGGACCTGAACGACCCGGTGGACACATGCGTCTCGTGCGGCGTAGTTCGGTCCACGAGTGGGTGCGGGAACCGTGGTAGCGCGCCGGCCCGCGCCGCAACGTTCGCAGCGCGCTGCCGTGCGTCGGGCGCTCCGGGCGGCAGCTGCCAGCCGCTGCTCGCTCCCTCCTCTGCCTGCGGGCCCCCTGACGCTCGTGCCTTTCCGCCCTGGTCGTGTGCGCCCTCTCCGCTGGATACGGCGCGCCCGCGCACGCGAGGCGTGCGAGATCGTCGCCCTGACGGCGGTCGGCCTGGCGCTGCTGGTCGCCCAGGGCCGGGGGACGGGCCGGTGGTCGCGTCGGCGCGCGTCGCCCTGAACGCGCTGGCGCTGGTGCTGGTGCTGCCGGCCAGCCTGGTCGCGCTCGCGTCCGTCCGGCATGGCGCGTCTCGCAAATCGGCAAAGCACCCACCGTGCCCGGCGTTGAGCGTCTGCGGCTGTGCGACCTGCCCGACGCGGTGGTGGTGGTGCGGCGCTGCTTCGCACCCGCCGCTGGGCTGGCTGGAGATCGCCGTCTGGCTGGCGCGGGGCGCGGGGTGGGGGGTGTTCGACGCCTGGGGCGACCTGGCCGGTCTGGTGATCGCGTTCCCGCTCGCGGGGGTCTTTCGTGGATCGAGTTGCTGGCAGTGCACCAGCGCGCGCGGCGAGCGCGGGGTAGGCCGGCGGCTGGTGGGGGCGGTCGGACCGGCGATGCTGGCCGTGCGGGGAGGGCAACGGCGAGGCGCAGGTGTTCTATGCGCGCGCCGGGTTCGTGGTGCTCACGCGCTGGCGTGGGTACCCTACGCTGGCGGTGAGGCCGCGCTCATGCTGCGGCGGGGGTAGCGTGCCCGGCCAGTCTTACAGGACAATAGAAACACGGCAAGCCTTCCTTTCCGTGCTCTGTGAGAGATCGAACCTATTCCATCATGAACTTCGTCTCCCGAAGTGCCTCAGATTTTGAACTGACTGACATCACTCCCCCCGCCAAAGTAGGAGGGTTCCCGACGCGGGACTTACGAGGTTAGGGTCTGAATGTACCGCAAGCATGCATTCCTTCAACCCATCGGACCGAGGGCCAACGCCCTCAGTGTGCCCTTGCAGGCAGGCGGTGTCAGGCCGCCCATGCTGCCAGACCAGAGACCCGGCAGCAGCGATAGCGCCCGCCGCATTGCCATCGGCGTTCTCTTCGAAGCTGCAGGCCATTGGCTCCGCGCCTCACTTATACTCGCCCAGCAGGACCACGCGCTCGCGCCAGTTTGCCGCCACGACATCGACCTGCATGCGCCGACTCCAGTGCATGCCCACGACCTCCGAATCGAAGGGTGGCCTGCCACCCCTACCAGCCTGCGCAGTCCACTTCCGGCTCAGGTCCTCGAGCGCGGTCTGCCCCAAAAAGCGCGCACTCCCTCTCGGATCAGGGGCAGCGCCCACGCTGGGAGGTATCTCAGGTCGTCCCGTTGCGGCACGATGGACCGAATGCAGAACCGGAAGCAGGCGTCGGTGGTGATGTGGCGCCCCTGTCGCGAACCGCGTTGCTTCGCGAGCAGGCCGCTCGCCGGCAATCGCCGCGCTTCCAGACGCAAATCCTGCGACGAGCACAGAAGGCGCGGCAGATTGCGTTTTCGCCCACCTGCGCTTAGCCCGCTCGCTGGATTTTCTGATATAATGTGGCCAGCTAAGAAAATCTGGCTTATCATAATCTGAGCTTCCTTATTCGAGAAGGTTCTCATGTTCGTCAACCGCGAGGCAGAGCTTCATCTCTTGGAACAGCGTTTTGCTTCGGGCAAAGCCGAGCTGTTCGTGCTCTATGGCCGGCGGCGCGTCGGCAAGACTGAGCTACTGACGCGCTTCTGCGCAGGCAAGCGCCACATCTTCTTCGTCGCCGACCTGGGGTCTGAGATCTCGCTGCGCGCGAGCCTCTCGGCGGCGGTCAACGCGGCGTTGTTCGGTCCCGGTCAGATCGATGCGGTGTACGCCACGTGGGAAGGGCTGTTTCGCGCGCTGGCTGAGAGCGCACGGACCGAACGGCTCGTGGTTGTGCTGGACGAGTTTCCTTACCTGATCGCCGCGCACCCGCCGCTGGCATCGATTCTCCAGCGCGCCTAGGATCAGGCGTTGCAGCGCAGCCAGGTGATGCTGGTTCTGTGCGGCTCTTACATCAGGATGATGGAGGCGACCGTGCTCGGCTACCAGGCCCCGCTCTACGGGCGCAGGACCGGCCAATACCTGCTGGAGCCGCTTGGCTTCGCCGACGCCCGGCTCTTGTTCCCCGGCTACAGCCCGGAAGATCAGGTGCGCGCCTACGCGGTCTACGGCGGCACACCGGCTTATCTGCAAACCATTCAACCGGAAGCACCGCTGGCCGACAACATCGTGAATGGCATCCTCAGCCGGGGCGCGTTCCTGTACGACGAAGTGCGCTTCGTGCTGCAACAAGAACTGCGCGAGCCGCGCAACTGCTTCGCCGTGCTCCAGGCAACCGCCGCCGGCAGGACGCGCCTGAACGAGATCCGGCAGGCGACCCGGATCGAGGGCGTCAGCGCGTACCTGGACACGCTCCAGCAGCTTCACCTGGTCGAGCGCGCCGTGCCGGTGACGGAAAGCCAGCCGCACAAGAGCCGGCGCGGGCTGTACCGGCTCAAGGATCCCTTCCTGCGCTTCTGGTTCCGGTATGTCCACCCGAACCGCTCACAGCCCGAGCGGGGTGGGGGACAGGTCGTGCTTGAAACCCAGGTATTACCTCAGCTTGATGGGTTCACCGGCCCGGTCTTTGAGGACATCTGCCAGCAGTTCTGCTGGCGCGCGGGGTTGAGCGGCGGTCTACCTTTCACGCCGCACCGGGTCGGCGGGTGGTGGGACGCCAACGAAGAGATCGACCTGGTGGCGCTGGGGAGACTGAGGCGATCCTGGCGGAATGCAAGTGGACCAGCCGCCCGGTGGGGATCGACATCCTGGCCGACCTGGAACGCAAGGCGCGGCTCGCCGCCCGCGACCTGGAAGGGCGGGCGGTGCGCTATGCCATGTGCGCCCGCGCTGGCTTCACCGCGCAACTGCGGGAGGCCGTCGCCGGGCGGGAGGACGTGCTGCTCTTCGACCTGCCGATGCTGGTCGGTGTATAGTGGACCTGACAGATCAGACGCCTGGCGCCCGCCCCCCCACACATCAAGGTGGTCGCCGCGTCCGGTTTTGCCGAGGGTGGACCTGTCCCGCCTGCGGCTGTGTGGATAAGCGTAACCATCCCGGTCAAAGCTCCTTCTCTTGTGTGGCCTGCGGCTTCGCTGGTTCCGCCAACCACATCGCAAGGTATTCAGTGTAGCAAGTCCATCCGGCAGCAAGATTACAAACGACATCAACCCCTCCTGGCTAAAAAAAAACCACAACAGAAAGAGGGGGAAGGGGGGGGGGGGGGGGGGGGGGTGTCCACCTTTTCCCCTCTGGGGGGGCGGTGGTGGTGGTGGGGCAGACCTTGCAGTCGGACCGGATCCAGTTCGTGCGGCACGGCGAGGTGCTCTTCGAGCAGCAACTGACATCCTCCCCCGCTAAAGCAGCAGGGGTTCCCGACGCGGGACTTGCGAGGTTAGGGTCTGAATGTACCGCAGGCGCACCATGGATTCCGCTACCCCATCAGGCCGAGGGCCAGCGCCCTCAGTCTGCCCTTGCGGGCGGGCGGTGTCAGGCCGCCCTTGCTGCCAGACCGTAGACCCGGCAGCAGCGATATTGCGCGCCGCGTTGCCGTCGGCGTTCTCCTCGAAGCCGCAAGCCGCGCATCGAAAGCGCGCTTGCGCGCGGCGATTGGCGCGCGCCTCGTGCCCGCAACGCGAGCAGGTCTTGCTCGTGCCGCGTGGGTCGATGAACACGACCGGGATGCCGTACCGCGTCGCTTTGTACTCAATCATCCCGATCAACTGCCGGAACGCCCACGAGGACGCCATGCGGTTGAAGCGCTTGCTTCCCCTTGATGCGGTTGCGGATACCGTCCAGGCGCTCCATGACCAGGACGGGGCGGTCATACCGGCGGGCGATGTTCACAATGGCGGTGCTGATCTTGTGGTTGAGGTCGCGCATCCAGCGGCGCTCTTTGCCGCGCATGGCTTTCGCGCGGTCGGTGCGGCGGTGGCGTTGGTAGCGACGGCGCAGGTCAGCGAAGTGCTCGCGTTTGCGGCGCGCGGCCTTGCCGTCGAAGTAGATCAAGCGGTCGGGTGTGGAAACGGTCGCAAGGCGCACGATGCCCAGGTCAACGCCGATGAACGTGGGTTCGCCGTCACAGACGGTCGGCGTTGGAGTTACGCGCACGGGCAACGACACGTACCAGTCCTGGCCGCGCTGAAACAACTTCGCGTCGCCCCTGGCGAGCAGGAGCCGGTCATGATACTTCGCGGGGACACACAGCACCAGCCAGAGGTACGCGCCGCGCACGCCCGTCGAGACGCGCAAGATCAGACGGCTTCCATTGCGCACGACCTTATAAGCGTTGACGCCCAGGCCGATGCCCTGGCTGCCGTTGACCGTCGGAAACGAGACGCGCTTGATGTGGTGCGAGCGGCGCAACCCATAGTAAGAGCGCGCCAGCGAAACAGCGGCATTGACCGCCATACGCGCATAGTCGGCGGGCAGACCCAGGGCGCGCGCCTGTGGATAGACGACCTTATGCAGCTTGTTGCGGCTGCTGGTGCGCATTTCTCGCGCAGCGTCAAGGCTAAGCCGCACCGCCTGGCTGAAAGCGCAGGCAGTCGCCTCCAACCAGGTGGCCTTACGCTGTGTCGGGCGCAGGATTTTGATGATGAGCGCTTCTGTGCTGTGCATAAACATAATATAGCACATCAGTTCGGATTCTGTCAAAGAAAGGAGGGGCGGCTTCCTCTCTCCGCTAAAGCGGGGAGCATCCGCCGCCGATATTCTGTGAAGGTGGTTTATTGACAACAAAAAAGAGGGCGTCATCAGCAACAAGGGCGCCCCGCCACACCGGGGGCCGCGCCTCCTGGGGTGCGTGTTGTGGGCCATGCTCTTCGGCCCACGCGGCGCGCCCTTCCCCCCCGCTCCTGCGCTCCCTGGTGGTCGCGCGCCCGGCGGAGGTCGCCATGGTTTTGGGGGCGGGCTGTTTCGCTCCGCGCCGCCCCCCGCGCCCGGTGCGGCTGGAGGCGGCCGGTGCTGAGCGCCGACGGGGACCTGTTGGCGCACACGGCAGCGGACACGCCGCCGCTCCCGGCGGGACAGCCAGCAGGTGAGCGCCACCGACCTGGCGGTGGTGTTCGACGCGCCGGGCAGCACCGGCGGCGTCGGGCGGCGCATTTCCCGGCTCGTGTATGTACCCAAGACACGCGGGCGCCGTGACGGTGAAGGTCGGACTCGGCTCGGTACAAGGCGCTGGGGCTGGCTCGTGCCTGGCTAGGCGACTCGCTGGTCTGTAGTCCGCAGCCGGCGCTAGGAGCCGTACCCGCCTGCAACGGCGGCGCGGGCGGCACACTCCCGGTCGTGATGGCGGCGGCGGCCTCAGCCACGCCGGCTGGCAGCGACGCCGGTGGCAGTCGAGGCCTTCACCCCCTCCCCCTCCCCCCCCGCCCGGGGCGGGCGCGACACCCTGGCGCGGGCGCGACGCCGGGTGCTGAAGCGCGGCGGAGGCGACCCCGACCGGCGGCGTGGTCGTGATCGTGCGCCTGGTCGCACTCGCGCACGCCAACCCGTTCGTGCTCCCGCCCGCCCTGCGCGACGCCGCGGGAAACGAGTACCCCGTTTCCCCGGAAACGCTCGCCGCCGCGCGGGCGCGCTTCCCGCGCCTGGTCGCGGAGGGGCAGGCCGAGGTGCGGCTGGCGTTCCCGGACTACACCGGGCGACCTGACGGCCTGGCCCTGCGGCTCAATCCAGGCAGCGCCAACCCGTTTGCGCCCGCGATGGACATCATGCTGCCGGCGGTTGAGGGGACTGATGCAACACACACGAGCACGTCTGGCCGGACTGATCCTGATCTTCCTGGCGCTGGTCATTCTCCCGCCGGCGGCGACATTGCGCCCGGCGGCAATAATCGAGAGCCTGGCCGCCGGCACGCCGGCATCCGGCGCGCTCCTGTGCGGCGGGCTGGCGTCGGCGCAGCAGCCCTGCGGCCACTTCTGCGGCGGCAGCGGCGGCGCGGCGTGTGGCGACCCGTCCTGCGGGCGCGGCGCGGACAACTCGTATTGCGGCGGCGGCGCGGGCTGCCCGGCGGGGCAGTCGTGCTACTCTGCTGCTGCGGGTGCGAGGGCGGGTGCGGCCCATCGGCGGTGTGTGGCGACGGGGCGTGCAACGGCGGTGAGACGTGCGCGTCGTGTCCGCGCGACTGCGGGCCGTGCTGCGGCAACGGGCGCTGCGAGCCAGGGTACGGCGAGAACCCATCCACCTGCTACCGGGACTGTGGCCGGTGCGGGGACGGAATTTGCACCGTCGGCCACGAGAATGCCAGTCGTGCTACGCGGACTGCGGCTCATGTGGTGACGGGATTTGCACCGCCGGGCATGAGAATGCCACTTCGTGCTACGCCGACTGCGGCTCGTGCGGCGACGGAGTGTGCACCGCTGGCACGAGGATGCCAGCTCGTGCTACGCCGACTGCGGTTCCTGTGGCGACGGGGCGTGCACCGCCAGTCACGAGGATGACGCGAGCTGCTATGCAGATTGCGGCTCATGTGGCGACGGGGCGTGCACCGCCAGTTATGAGGATGACGCGAGCTGTTACGCCGACTGCGGCTCGTGTGGCGACGGGATGTGCACCGCCAGTCACGAGGATGACGCGCGCGTGCTACGCCGACTGCGGTTCCTGTGGTGACGGGGTGCACCGCCCGGCATGAGGATGACGCGAGCTGCTACGCCGACTGCGGTCCTTGGAGACGGGGTTGCACCGCCGGGCACGAGAATGACGCGAGCTGCTAGGTGGATTGCGGCTCGTGTGGAGATGGGATTTGCACTGCCGGGCACGAGGACAACGCAAGCGTTATGCGGACTGCGGCTCGTGCGGCGACGGGGTATGCACCGCCAGTCACGAGGATGACGCGAGCTGCTACGCCGACTGCGGTTCCTGTGGCGACGGGGGTGCACCGCCGGCCACGAGGACGCCAGTTCGTGCTATGCGGACTGTGGCTCGGTGCGGTGATGGCGTCTGCACCGCCAGTCACGAGGATGACGCGAGCTGCTACGCCGACTGCGGTTCCTGTGGCGACGGGGTGTGCACCGCCGGCCACGAGGATGACGCAGTCGTGCTATGCGGACTGTGGCTCCTGTGGCGACAGAGTGCACCGCCGGGCACGAGAATACGCTTCTCTGCTATGCCGACTGTGGTCGGTGTGGGGACGGGGTGTGCACCGCCGGCCACGAAGACGCTTCGTCGTGCTACGCGGACTGTGGCCGGTGCGGTGATGGCGTCTGTAACGCCGGGTACGAGGATGCCAGTTCCTGCTATGCGGACTGTGGCCGGTGTGGGGACGGGGTGTGCACCGCCAGCCACGAAGACGTTTCGTCGTGCTACACGGACTGTGGCTGGTGCGGTGATCGTGTCTGTAACGCCGGGTACGAGGATGCCAGTTCCTGCTACGCGGACTGTGGCCGGTGTGGGGACGGGGTGTGCACTGCCGGGCATGAGGACGCCGGTTCGTGCTACACGGACTGCGGTCGGTGTGGGGATGGGGTGTGCAACGGCGGTGAGACGTGCGTGTCCTGTCCGCGTGACTGCGGTGCGTGCACGCCGGCGGCGACGGCGACCCGCACGCCCACTCGTACCGCTACTCGCACGCCCACATCTACTGTTACCCGGACCGCGACGCCTACACGCACGCCTTCTCGCACACCCACACGCACCCCTACTCGCACACCCACATCTACTGCTACCCACACTGCCACGCCTACACGCACCCCTACTCGCACGCCCACGTTGACGGCGACGGTGGACGGTAAGCCGCCCGAACCGGCGGCGGGCTTCCCCTGGTGGGTGGCCGCGTCGCTGACGACGCTGCTGCTCGGTGCGGTGCTGGTGTACGGCTGGGGCGACCGCAAGAGCAGGGAATTGGAGGACATCGCCTCGGCGCTGCGCGACGGCGCGGCGGCGCTGCGGCGTCTCCCCGAGGAGCGAAGGCGGCGGAATGGCCGTTGAGGTGTGCGACCTGGCCGTAGGCGCGCTGCTGATCCTGGTGTTCGTAGTAGCCGTGGGCCGGATAATCGTCCGGCTGGCGCGAAAGGAGCGACCTGAAACGTGAGTCTGGAAGCGCTTGTTGTCGTCCGCGGGGCGTTTCCCGGCTGCGCAGGTATCGGAGGAACCACCATGACCGGTTTGAGCGTCGAAGCCGTCCTCATCCTGACCGTCATGCTCGCCACTCTGAGCGCGTTCGTGGTCGCCACTATCCTGTACACGCGGGAGATGGCGCGCCAGCGCAAGGCCATGCAGCTCATCCGCGACGAGATCCGGGCGGCGGTGATGGCGGCGCTCGACCAGCAGCGGCGCGCGCTCCTGGACACGGTGCAGGTGCGCGAAGAGCATGTGCTGCCGCTGCTGGCGCAGGTCGCGCTCGACGCGACGGGAGCGCGCCTGGAAGTGCGCGACGTGCTGGCGGTGCGCGACGCGCCTGTGCCGGCGATGGTGGCGTCGGCGTCCGCCGCCGACGCCGACTGTGGAGCTGGTGTACACCCCCAACGGGGGCGCGTACATCGATCACGTGCTCGTCCCGGCGCGGCGGGCGAACGACGCGCAGGCCTACAGCGTCTCGCCGGCCAACTCGTCGCTGGTGATCGACGAGGAGCTGCGGCAGGCGTGGCGCGCGCTGGCGGCGCGCTATGGCGTGCCGGAGGCGCGACAGACGCTTCCGCAGTCGCCGGTCTGGGACGTGCTGGTGGTTCCGGGTCGGGACGGGGGCAGCGCGTGATCGGGTATGCGCTGATGGCTGCGGCAGGCGCGCTGACGCCGGTGGGCGCGGCGCTGTGGCTGCGGCTGTACGCGCCGGAGACGGCGGCGCAGCCCACGCCGGCTGTCCGGCGCGCGGGCGCATCCGCACTGGCGGCGGCGGGCGTGTTCGCCGCCGGCTGCGCCGGACTTGCCGCGAAGGATACGCCGGGGGTGTTGCTGGCCACCGTCGCCGGCGCGCTGCTGTACGGCGACCTGCTGCACCGCCACCTCTCGCTGCCGCTCCAGGCGCTGGCGCTCCTGCTGGCGCTGGCGCGCCTGGGGAGGATGCCGCCGGCGGCCACGCACGTCCGGCTGGTCGCCGGTGCGGGGCTGGGGCTGTTGTGCCTGCTGCTGGCCACCGCCGACCGGCGCGCTGGCCTGGGCGACGTGTCGGTGATGGCGCTCGTCGGCCTGGTCGCCGGGCCGAACGCGCCGGTGGTCGTGATCGGCGGGATGCTCCCGCCGCTGCTGCTGGTGGCGGCGCGGCGCGTCGGGGCGCGCGACCCACAGCCGCTCGCCGGCTGGCTACTTGTGGCGCTGCTGCTCACCGCACCCTGGACCTGGAGGCCAGCATGATCTACGCGAGGCGACAGGAATTGCAGGCGCGCCGGTGGGACGGGCTGCGCCGGGCATGGCAGGTCACGCGGGCGTTCGTTTTGACTGTGTTCTGGCTGATCGCGTGGCTGATCGGCCTGTACCTATTCGTTGCCGGGCTGCTGGGCCTGGGATAAGCGCATTCAACACAGAAAGAGCCGGAGGCAAATCGTGGGACGCATCATTCGTTTGGGGACAGGGCTGGCGCTGGTCGCCGCCGGGGTGATCGCGGTCTTGTTCCTGGCGGGGCTGACCCTGCCGCCCGTTATCGATGTGCCGGTAGCGGTGGCCGACATCCCCACCGGCACGGTCATCGACCGCTCGCAGTTCCGCATCGAGCAGATGCGGGGCCTGAGCGGGCAGGTGCAGGGCGCGTTCGTGGACAAGGTGGAGTTCCTGACGCAGTACGAGGGCGGGATCGTCGCCGACGGCGAGACCGTGTACGAGGGCTTCCCGCTCTCGCCCCGACAGGTCGTGTTCTCCGACGCCATCAACGGCGCGGTGGACCGCCTGACGCTGCTCACCGACCCAGCGCACGTCGTGTTTCCCATCGACGTGAAGCCGGGGCAGGTGGGCAACTACGTCAGAATCGGCGACTACGTGGACCTGGTGTTCACAGTGGGCCGGGTGGAGGCCAATCAGATCGAAGTCCCGCCCGAACCCACGTTCGTGCCCGACCTGCACGCCGTCGGCACGCCGCAGCCCCCGCTGGCGCGGGCCACCCCGGTCGCCATGCCGCCGGTGGCGGCGGCGGGCGCATCGGCGGTTGCGGCGGCAACGCTCACGCCCACGCCAGCGACGCTGGATTTGCCACTGGCAGTGATCGCGCTGCCGGACGTGCTCGTGCTCAGGTCGAGCGCGAAAGCGTCCTGCCAACTACGCCGCCGCCGCGCCGGGCCTGGGCGGGGAGACTTCCAACCAGCCGGCGTACCTGGAAGGCGACGTGGTGCGCATTTACGTGGAACTGGCGCCCGACGACGCCACGATTGCCGCGTTTCTGCTGGCATCGGGGAGCGTCGTCGCCCCGTCGCACCGGCAGGCGCTCAGTCCGCAGCCCTACGGCCTGACCTGGACTGACTTCAAGAACTGGTTCCTCTCGCGCCGGCCGGACCTGTTCCCCGGCGTCCGGTTCCCGTGACGGAGCGCGCGCATGAAAGGCAAAGCGTACCTGCACGACATCCTGCGCGACGGCGCGGCGCGCTACAGCCTGCGGCTGGTCGATCTGGCCAGGGCCTGGTGGCGGGCATCGTGCTGCACCAGGTCGTGCGCTGGGAGGCCATCGTGCATCTGGGCACCGCCGACGGGGACGGGATCGGCGCGCTGCTCGGCCCGTTCGACTGGGAGGGCAAGACCTG
Source organism: Anaerolineae bacterium (assembly GCA_027494055.1). Classification (GTDB taxonomy): domain Bacteria; phylum Chloroflexota; class Anaerolineae; order Aggregatilineales; family JAFGMM01; genus JAOSJO01. The sequence goes on from JAOSJO010000008.1 coordinate 11,530, forward strand.
GTTGTGGCCGCGCAACCCCTGGGTGCTGTTTTTGAGTCTCTGTCGCATAGAGGCGCGTGAGGCGGAATACGCGCTCGCGCTGCTGGAGCGGAGAAACCTGCTGTTCTACCGCCGTGTGGACATCGACCACACGCCCCGGACTCTGGTACGTCTCGACGACGCGCGCCTCGGCGTCTCTGGTCGGGTGCGGCGCTGGAGGTGAACCATGCCTGAGCCGCGTTCGCTCGATACGATTCGCGTCGTGGCCGGCTACGCCGGTACGCGGAGCTGACCGCGCTCTCGCACCTGCTGGAAGGCTCGAAGGCGCAGGTCGTCGAGGCGGCGCAGACCGCGCAGAAGCTCTTCGACGCCTGCGCCGGGTCGCTCGGCGGACAGGAGCCGGACATCGCGCTGGTCAATCCGGGCATGGAAGGCTACGCGCACAGCCTGATCTCCGATCTCCTGCTGCGGCAGGAGGGGCCAGTGCCGGTGATCGGCTACGTGACGCTGGAGGACACGGGCGCATTCGGACCGGGCATGATGGACGCGGGCGCGCGCTACTTCTTCTCGCTCGCCAGACCGCCTGCCGCGACCGACCTGGTGCGGCGCATGGGCGGCGATCCGTGACGTGCGCCGCGAGTGGGAAGAGGGCGGCTGCGCCCGCGCCTGAGTGAGGCGGTGGCGCGGCCCGGCTCGGTGCACCAGCAGATCATCACCGCCTGGGTGCCCAAAGGGGGGCGGCAGCACGCGCACCACGATCTGCGTGAATCTCGCGGCGGCGCTGGCGCTGGCCGGCAACCCGGTCGCGTTGGTGGACTTCGACCAGAGCAAGGCGACGCCCACCTGATGCTTGGCTTCGCCCCCGACGACGCGCTCCCGATCACACGCAAGATGGTCGTCATCGATCGCGGCCTGTACGACCTGGTGGTGAACATCCACGCACGCTGGAGCAGCGCGGGGGGAAGAACGCCGTTACCGCGCACTCCTCAACCAATACCTGGTCAAGTGGCGGCCGCCCGAAGACCTGGCCGGGGTCGGCTACAGGCTGCACCTGCTGCCGGGGCTGACCGCCGCGCACCAGGCCGGCATGGAGGCCTTCGCCGACGCCGGCTTCGTGCACGACGCAGGACAGGCGATCCTGGACGTGCTCAAATCCATGTACACCTTCGTCATCGTGGACATCGGCCAGGACTACAACCTGCCGCTGCACGCGGCGGCGCTCAAGAGCGCGACGGAAGTCCTCGTCCCGATCCCGCCGGTCACGACCGCCGTCGTGGACCTGGCGCGGGCGCTCCCCGCCCTGCGCGGCTACTTTGGCAACCTGGGCAAGTTCCGCTGGCTGCCGACCGCCTGGCGCGAAGGTGGGGGAAAACCCGTCGCTCAAGCGCGTCACGGAGAGCACCGGGCTGCCGCGCCTGGACGCAATCCTCCCGCACGACCTGGAGGTGGCCGACGCCGCCGTCAACACCGGCGTGCCGTTCGCCCCTGACCGACGACGGGCCGCTGGGCGAGGCGGTGCGCGCGCTGGCGCGCAACTACGACCCCTCGGTGCCGCGCTGGAAGGGCAAAGCGCGCGGCGGCTGGCGGCGGCTCTTCGCCTTCCTGCTGAAAGAAGCGTGACGCTGGAAGCTCGGAAGCTGGTCAACCAGCAACCTGCTTCCAGTATCCAGCTTCGAGGAAGGAGTGCGAGATGACCTTTGGAACAGAGACCCCCGGAAAGATGGGGATGGCAGGCAGAGTTTCGTATCGCCCTTCGCGGCCGCCGCGATGACGGCGGGCGCGGACACGCGGGGCGCGCTGGGACCACATCCACGACCGTGTCTCGAAGCGCGTGGTGGGCGCGCGGCTGCTCACCGGCGACGCCGACCGCGACGAGCCGGTGGTGTTGGAAGAGGCAAAGAAAGTCATCGCCGAGTACAACCTCTCGGCAGCCTCGCAGGGCCTGCCGCTGCTGGCGCTCGACCCGGACGAGGCCGCACAGAAGATCGTGGACCGCATCCTGGGGTGGGGGCCGCTCACGGAGTTGATGGAAGACCCGTCGATAGAGGACATCGCCGTCAACGGTCTCGACAGCGTGTGGGTGTTCCGCGCGGGCGCGTCGGGCTGGGAGCGGCAGGAGCACGTGCGCATACCCTCCTGGGACTTCCTGCACAACCTGGTCAACCGCAAGGCCGACTGGCGCGGGACCGGGCGCGCGATCACCTTCACCAACCCGACCGTGAACGCGCAACTCCCCGACGGCAGCCGCCTGCACGGCGTGATGGCCCCCTGTCCTGGGTCGGGTCGAGGGCCCGGCCATCACCATCCGCCGCTTCCGACCTGTGGCCGCCAACCTCGACGACCTGGTCGCACGGGGGAGCATGGACCAGGTGGTCGGCGCCTTCCTCAAGGCCGCCGTGCGGTCGGGGCTGAATATGGCCGTGATCGGCGGCACCGGCTCCGGCAAAACCCGCTCGTCAACGCGCTCCTGGCGGAGGTGCGCGCGGACGAGGCGTGGTGACGTGCGAGGACACCGCCGAGCTGCAGGTCCCCGTGCCGAACTGGACCGCGCTCCTGACGCGCGACGCGATGGAGGGCATCGGAGGAGAGGACATGTCCCGACCTGGTGAAAAGAGACGCTGCGGATGCGGCCCCGACCGGATCATCGTCGGCGAGGTGCGCGACGGCCGCGATAGCCGCAGTGCTTCAGGCCGCCAACACCGGGCACGAGGGCATCGCGTTCACGGTGCGCCAATAGCGTGTACGAGGCCATCGAGCGCATGGAGACAATGGCGCTCATGGTGACCTGCCTGAGCCGCATCCCGGTGTACCAGATCAGGAAGATGATCTCGACCGCCATACACCTGATCAGCACCTGGGCGCGATCCACACCCCCCAAGGCCGCCGGCGGCGGCTGATGAAGCGTGCGGGGAATCAGGAATGCAGGGCGACCAGGTATCAGTCGAGCCGCTCTTCGACCCTCTTCCGACGCCGACCGGGCGAAGTGGACCGGCATTTTCCCGTTCGGGAGCGGGCGCGCGGCGCATGGGCGGCGCGCGGGGAATGTTTGGGACCACGCAGGAGGTGGGGCGGCAATGGGACCGGCTGAACTGGTGTCCATCGCCGGGGCGCTCCTGGTCGGGAGCGGCGTCTGGCAGTTGTTCGACACGCTCACGCGCCCGCGCCGGGCGCACGGCGGCGCAGGCGGCGTACCTTTACGCGGGCCTGGAGGTGCGCCTGCAACGCGCGCGCCTGCCGGTGACGGCGGACCGCTTCGTCACCGAAGGCGCGCTCGTCGGCGCGGGGCTGGCGCTGCTGAGCCTGCTGGCGACGTGGTTCCCCCGCCGCGCTCGTCCCGATGTTCCTGTGCGGGTTCGCGGTGATCTGGGCCACCTACGAGGCCGGCGCGACGCGCTGGCGATGGACTACAACGCGGGCGTGGCGCTGGCGGCCAGCCAGATCAGCAACGCATGGCTGGCGCAGCCCAGCCTAGGGCACGCGATGGACGCGGTGATCACCTACGGCCACCCGGAGGTGGCGCGCGACTTCGAGGCGGTGCGCGCTGCGCTGGGCGCGGGCAAGAACCTGGCGGAGGCCTTCACCCCGGTCGCAGATCGCCGCCGCTCGCCCTTCCTGGACGGGCTGGCGATGGCGCTGATCTCCGCCGACCACGCCACCGGCGACATTCGCGGCTTGCTGGATGGCATCGCCGAAAGCACGCGCGAGCAGGTGGAGATTTTCAAGGACTACCTGGTCGCCTCGGCCAACGCGCCCGGAAGTGCTCTGGGCGGTGTTCGCGCCCTGGGGGTTGGTGCTGGTGTCGCGCCTGATGGCGCTCCTGCCCGGCGGGGGCGGATGCAGGGCGGCGAGCTGGAGGGCGTGTTCCACTCGCCAGTGGGCGCGATCATGCTCTTCGTCGCGGGCTGGATCACGCTCGCCGGGTATCTGGCGATGCAGCGCGCCATCCGCCAGGGCATCGTCATGGACCGCATTCTCACGGAGGAAGGCTGATGCGCATCTTTGGCGTCCCGATTGACACGACCATCGCCATCGGCGCGGCGCTGGTCGGCTGGGGCTGTGGCTGATCTACGCCGCGCTGTCTGCGCCCGCCGCCGCCGGCGCGCGGAGACGGTAGACGAGCGCGAGGAGAGATCGCCGCGCTGCGCGGCATCCCCGGCGGCGGCGCGCTCAACCACGACATCCTCGACCTGGGCGACCAGCTCGAGGACCTGTTGGCCCGCAGGGGGCCGGCCAGGGCCGAGTTGCTCATGAAAGCCGCCAACTGGTGGTGGGCGCCAGGCGAGACGAGCAAGCCGGTCCCCGACGCGCCCTTCTGGGACATGACCACGTACTGGGGCAACAAGGCGGCCTGGACGCTGCTGTACGGCGGCCTGGGCGCGCTGGCCGGCTTCGCGGTCGTGGCCGCGACGGGGCTGCCGGTCGTCGTGGTGCTCGCGCTGGCAGTCATCGGTGCGGCCATCGTCTCCCTCGACCCCGACTCGAAGCTGGCGCGCGCCGCGCGGCAGTGACAGAACCTCATCACCATCGAGATGGGGTTCAAGGTCCCCGAACTGTGGACGTACGCCATGACGCGCGGGGTGGAGACCTCGCTGCGCCTGCTGGCGGAGCGCCCCGGCGGGCCGTTCGTCTCGGAGGTGCGCCGGGCGGTGCGCCTGTACGACGTGCACGGCTCACTCGCGCCGGGGCTGAAGGCGATGGCCGAGCGCAACACCGGCGAGCAGATCCGGGAGTTCGCGGTGCAGCTGCGCATGGCCGCCGAGCGCGGCGGGCGGCTGCTGGAGGCGCTGGATGTGCTGGCGACGTCGGCGCGGCGCGCGATGGGGCGTTACATCCGCGAGCGCACGGCGCAGAATCTCCGCGCGCAGTGCGGGGCAGATCATGCTCTGGATGGGCGGGCTGGTGTTCCTGCTCATCCTGGGGCCGGTCGCGCTCCTGATCGCGCAGGAGCTATTGGGCGGTTGAGGGGAAGGAGGTGCGTACTTTTAAGGCCGGGCGGGGTGCATCCCG
>JAOSJO010000009.1 GCA_027494055.1 Anaerolineae bacterium
CGGGTTAACCTGGTAACTGGGTTCAAGACTCCAGCACCTGATATCGTCTTAGGCATAGGTCCTAGCATTAACTTTCTACTACAGAACTCTGCTTTAGCTAATTTAGCTAATTCTAGCATGTATTTATAGGGCCAGTCAATACTTCAGAGCATTGAGCATTGCTACCTTTATATTCGCCGAAATCTTGTGTCCAAAAGTGATCTCGTCAATGGCCCATACGCCCTTTCCCACACATTCATGTAAAAATCACCTAAACTGCCCAAACGCCCTCAGAAGGCCTGTGGGGGGTCATTTAACGCATCCGAACTGATTTTCCTTGCAAGACCAGTGTAATCGCCGCTTGAACTGATCCTGTCCACCACTACAAAAGGAGCACTGCCAAGGGAATGTGAAGTACCAGAGTACCGGCGCCATGCCGACGGCAGCCGGTCGTTCGAGCCAAGATCGAGTGGTTCCAGGGCAAGCACGACTGTGATCGACCAGGACCTCTTTGACACGTGCCAGGAGATCCGCGAGGCCAAAGCGCTCCAGCCACGACTACTACCCCAAGCACCGCATCTATCTGCTCAGCGACATCCTCTTCTGCGCCCAGTGTGTCGAACACATGCCGCAGCACGTGAAGGACGATGCGTATGGCAAGATGCGCGCGAGCTCCAACGAGGGGGCCGCTTCCGCTACTACCGCTGCCGCGCACGCGACTTGGGCGCGAGTGCGCCCAGTCCATCGTCCGCGCCGACGACGTGGAGCAGCAAGTCGTCGACATCCTGCGCCATCTCAAACCGCCCGAGGACTGGCGCAAGCGCATCATGGACACCATGGGAAGCTGCTGGGCGACCAGAAGCTCGAGGAGCGGGTCGAGGAGATCAAGGGCGTGATCGCGCGCATGGACTTCCGCTGGGACCACGGCTTCATCACCGACCAGAACAGCTACCTGGAGGAGCGCGTGCGGCTGCAGCAGGAGCTGGAGCGGCTCACGCCGATGGGGGATGACGAGCTGGAGCGGGCTGCGGACCTGCTGGCGCACTTCTCGGCGCATTGGGACGCGACGGGCGAGGATCGACGCAAGCAGCGGGAGCTGATCGGGCTAATCGTGGCGCGCGTGTGGGTGAAGGGCGATCAGGTGGTGGCATTGTCGTTGCGGCCCTTACCACATCACATTGGGGCTGGATAGCACTAAACCCACCAGAAATCGTTAGGTTCCTGCGCTGAGACTTTTGTCCATCCGGGAGCGGCACCAGGAGCGCAAGATGTCAAGCGGCCAGGTGGGCGTCCCGGCGCCAGCATGGGCAGAGACAGCCGCTCCTGACTTTCCTGCGCGCTGCGCGGGGGAAAAACCAACAATACTTGTCTGTGCCCGCCAGGATCAGACGGCGCTCCAGCGGTCACCGTCACCGCTCAGATTGGAGCACGCCAATCTGGGCCAGCGCGCCCGGCGCGCAATTCAGCGCGGCCCAGCCCTAGCGAGGTCGCCGGGCGATGGTCGGTCGCCCGCGAGCAAGGCGCGCTCTAGGGGCTGCCAGGTCGGCGTTGCGGTCCAAGGCGCGGTGGGCGCAAATGACGACCAGGAGCCTGCGCGCGAGAGGGTATTCGCCTTCTGCACCGGGCCTTTGCCGGGGCGCAGGAAAATACGCAAGCCGGAAGCGCGCTCCACCGGTGAAAAGCACTGCTGCGAGGACCAGGCGACCGCTCCGCCATGATCGTGCGCAGCTCACCTCGCCCCTGCCTGGTGGTGCTCCCGGTGCAGCAGATCTGGCCCGAAGCGTGGACCTGTACCCTGTTTCTTTTACCGCTGCCTCCGTCTCCGCGCACACGCGGTGGTACTTTGGTCCATACTGATTCCATTGTCACGCCGAATATGTGTCTCTACTGATGCACAATAATTTTGCCATGCGCGGTTTTGTAATGAACCCTGCTTCTCTCTCCTTGTTCGCAGAAGCGCCGCCTGAGTCCTGATGTCCGACAGACCCCGTTATGTGTTCCACTGGCATCACTCAAAACGCAGGGGCGGGCGCTTGTGTCCCGCCCCTGCGCAGGAGCCAGTTATGTCAATCTGCGGAGTCGGAGATGCAGGACGAAAAGCTACTTCTTCTGAGGTTCGCCGGGCGCACCGACGATTACGCCCGGCAGCGCGACGGCGGGCGCTACGCCCCGCGCGGGCGCGCCGCTTACGCACGGCGTGCTGCGGGCGCACCTGCGCGGCAGGTGACCGTCGCGGTTCATTGCGCAGTGCGCCGTCGCGGACGGGGAGACCCGGACGCGCACGGGGCTGCTGGACTTCGACACCGGCGACGGGCTGGCGCGGCGACGGCGGTCTGGAGGCGCTGCGGGCGCGCGGCGTGGACTGCCTGCTCGAACTGAGCCGACAGGGGCGCGCGCACCTGTGGCTGTTCTTCCGTGACCGCAGCCTGCCGCGCTCGTGCGTCGTGCTCAGGGGCGCGCACGCGCTTCCGGCGTGGACGTGGACGGCGTGGAGGTGTTCCCCACGAGCGACCGGCTCAGCCCGGACCGGTGGGGCAACACGACCCGGCTGCCGCTGGGCCTGCACCGCAAGTGCACGCCCCGACGCGGTTCGGCTTCTTCGACCCCTGGCGGGTCGGGAAGTCCCCGCGCGTGGGCGGCGCAGCTGGGGCGGCTCGCGGCGGTCGCCGACACGCCCCCTGCCGCGCTGGAGTCGCTGGCGCGCACGCGCCGGAACCAGAACCGCGCCCGGTCACGTCGCCATCGGTGCAGCCGAACGGCAGAGCGTGACCCGACGCTGCGCGTCGGGGGTGATCGCGCAGCTCAACGCCGCGCTGCTGGCGCGCTACGGCTCGCTGGCGGGCGTCGTGTCCCAGTTCACCGACGCGCCGGATGCGCGCGGCTGGACCAGGTGCCCGTTCCACGAGGACGAGCGCCCATCGCTGCGCGTGGACGAGCGCCACTGCCGGGCGGTGTGCTACGTGTGCGCGCCGCAGAGCCAGCGGTTGCGGTTCGCAACGTTCGACGCCTTCGAGTTCGTAACCCAGGCGCGCTTCGGCGGCGACAAGAAAGTCGCCACGCACGTGCTGGCGGAGGAGCTTTTCGCGCCTGCTGCGGCGCAGTAATGCGCCGCGCCGACCTCCGCCCGTTCAGAAGCATATAGAGGGGAAGATACAGCAAGCACGCCGGACGGGTGCGTATGCACGTGCCCGGCGAGCGCGTCTGGCGCGTGCGCAGCGCCCCTGGCGCCCGCCGCCCGACGCGGATGCTGTGTCTTCCCCTCTTTGCGTTTGTTCGGGGACCTGCCCGGAGACAGGTTCCCTCTCCCAGGCAGGCGCCTGAAGCCCTCTCTTCTCTGCGTGAGCACCGCGCGGACGGGGGGCCCTGGGCTCCTTGCGCGTGTTCTGAAACCTTCCCCGGTCTGGGCGCGCTCTCGCGCAGGCCGGGGCACAGAAGCATAGAGGAGAGGCATGATGACCTACACACTTCTACCCGACGTTGCAGTTCTCGGTAGCGGCGCCAAAGCCGCAGTGTACTACTACCGCAACGGGCTGGCCCGCGTCGTGTTGCCGGGCGAGAAGCTCTGCCCAGCCTGCACCGGCGGGCATGGGGCCGGACCCCGACGTGGCTCGACTGGCAGTCGTGCCGGACGTGCGCGGGGAGGGGGGTGGTCCCCGATACTGTGCTCGACCTGCCCTGCGCCATCGGGCGCGGGTGCAACACTCCCCGGCAGGCAGGGCAATACCTGCTGGCGCGCTGGCCGCTGGTGGACGACGCCCGCCCTGGCGGGCGCGAGGGCGACCTGTGCACCCCGGCGCTCTGCCAGTTCCACCTGGACGCCACTGTCAGTGCCCTTGACCCCAATCAGGCGTACATCGCCGAGCCGCTGGCGCTGGGCATACCGCTCCGCGTCGGCTTCGCGTTCGGCCGGTCCGACAGCCCGCCGATCCTCGCGCGCGTGCGCGACGAACGGCTCAACGGCGGCCCCCTCGTCGTCGAGGCGCGCGCCGCAGCGCCGTTCCTGCGCGCAGTCTTCGCGCACTGGGTGGAGCGCCGCTACCCGGCGGCGCGTATCGTGCCGCAGGCCAACGAGAATCCGTACTACGCCAGCTACATGATCGCGACGGCGGACGCGCCGGTGTGGGCGCACGGCCTCCAGCAGCGCGCAACGCCGCGACGTGTTGCAGGGCTACCACGAGGCGACGAACACGTCCGCTCTGGCGCGTTCGCGGAGCGGCTCTCCGCTCTGGACCTGCCGGCGCCCCGCATCGTGCAGCTTCTCACCCCTGCTTCTGGAAGCCGGGATGGAGACCGCCGCGCTGGGCGTCGGCGTAACGGCGTTCCCCGGCGCGACCGCGCGGCTGCTGGCGGCGTGCACGCAGGCAGACCACCGCGCCGAGTGCGCGGAACGCAGCAGACTGGCGCAGATCGCACTGTGGTACCTGGTCACGATGGCGGCGGGGGAGTGAGCCATGAACGCGCATCTCCCTACATCGTCTGTCCAGGAACTGAGCGTGCTCCCAACCCCCATTTGTGGTGCACGATCAACAAGCCGCCATCTGCGGTGAGGTCGCGCGCTGCCGGACGCGCGAGGACGCCGAGCGGATCGCGGCGCTTCTCAACGTGTCGGAAACGCCCGATCCCGCCAGCAAGCTGCCGGCAGAGACTGATGGCCCGCATCACGCGGGCGGCGGCGCTGCTGCAATCGGTCGCGCGATGGCCGGCGACGTACGCCGACGCGCGGCTGATCGGTGCCGCGCTAGACGTGCTAACAGGCGGGGATAAGGCCCGCGCCGCCAACGGCCTCGACTGCGCCCCACTGGTCGCGGGTGCCCGTGACTGGATGGCCGAGGCAGAGAAGTACGCGAACCACCACGAGCCGGTGCTCGCGCTGCTCTGGTGACGAACGCGCAGGCGTGTGGGTGCGCTGGCAGCACGATGCCGCGTACCTGCCGTTCTTCCCTGATCGCGGCGGCAGGCGACGAGGCGCCGCGCGTCCGGGGCCGCTACAGCGATCTGGACGCTGCCATCGACGCGATGATCGTGTGCTACACGCGCCTGCGTCAGCCGCCCCTGCCGGGCATCCTGGCCGACCTGAGCGACAGGATGGAGCGCGCGCAGCAGCGCGTGCTCGAACTTGCCGTGTGCGCCCGCGCCGCCGAAGACGCGGGCGACCCGGCGGAGGGCCGACCGACTATGGGCGGCCGCCGCGCCGCGCCCAGGCTGTCGAGCAGGCGTACCGGGGGCGCTACATCGCCGCCGCCTCCGATCTGGAGGCGGCGCCATGAGCACCTGCCTTCACTGCAACACCCCCGGCGGCGAGCATAGCATCACGCTTACGTCCACGCACAGCGTGGCGGTGGTTCTGTGACGATCTGTGGCGTACAGCCAGCGTCGTCGCCTGGAGACACTACGCGATCGCGTACCGGAACTGCTGCTCCGACGACGGGCTGGCCGTCGAGACGTTCTACGTCGGCGGTCGGCTGGTCCAGGTGTACGACCTGCACATGCGGGTGGCACGGAGGCGAAGCGGGCCCGTCTGATGGTCACGGCGTTCGGCGCGTGGGACAGCGACGACCTGGTCGCCGCGCTGCGCACGTGCTATCCGGGCACGGCGGTGGATATATCGCGCTGCGCGGATAGCGTGTGGCGGGCGGACATGCATCTGTTTGCCTGCCGCGTGGCCGTCGCGCTGCGTGACTTTCCCGGCGTCGAGCGGGTGTGCCAGCTCGTGCGCCCGGGCGATACCTTCCCCCGGACTGCTCGCTGGAGAGCGCCGTCCGGGTGGAGCTCCGCGACGGACGCCGGACAGGTGAACGTCCTTGTCCGGCTGCACGACCGGTGTATCCCTGCGCGTGCGTTTGGTCCTGAGGACGAGCTGCTCCTGGCCTGGCAAACGCCGCCGGATCAGGTCGTCGAGCGTTGGAGCGCTCTCGTAACCGGCACGGAGGCGGCGCCATGACCGTGTACGTGCTGGAGTTCGAGAAGCCCCTCGGCGATCCTGAAAACCCGCGCGGCCAGGCCCGGTACTATACCGGCTACTGCAACGGCGACGTGGAAACTCGCCTGGCGGAACACCGGCACGGCTGCGGCGCAGCGATCACGCGCGCGGCCAACGCGCGTGGCATTGCCTACCGCATCGTAGCCGTGCTTCCTGCGGCTCGCGCGAGCGGAGCGCCGCCTGAAGCGGCGCAAGGACATGCCCAGGCTCATCGCGCGCCTGCGCCGGCGGCAGCCGGGCGCGGTCGTGCTCGACCTGAGCGGCATCGTCGGGTAGACAACGCGGGGGGAGCGGCGCAAGTCGCTCTCCCGCCCCTCTCCTGTTGTCCTTATCTCTTCCTGTGTGAGCACCGCGCGGACGCTGGCACCCCGGCGGGTCGCTCAGTCTCGCGCGTGTTCTGAACCTTCCCCAATCTGCGCGCGCTCTCGCGCAATTGGGGGCATAGATGCATAGGGAGGGAGAAATGTTTCAACAGGTCTTGATCGTCGGGAACCTCGGTCGCGATCCCGAACTCCGCTACACCCCCCCACCGGCGTCGCCGTGTGCGATTTCAGCGTCGCGGTGAACGAGCGGTGGACCGGCGCCGACGGTGAGCGCAAGGAGAAGGTCACGTGGTTCCGCGTGACCGCCTGGCGCGGTCTCGCCGAGACGTGCGTGCAGTATCTCAGCAAAGGCCGGCAGGTCATGGTGATCGGGCGCGCCGGACGAGCCGTCGGCGTGGATCGACAAAGACGGCGAAGCGCGCGCCACCATCGAGATCACCGCCCGCGACGTGCGCTTTCTCGGCGCGCGCAACGGCGGCGCAGGCGCGCCTTCCGCGCCCAGCGGAGAAGACGACGAGATTCCATTCTGACAGCGAACCGGGGGAGGAGCGACGGCAGTGCCGCGCGCTCCTTCCCCCCTCCCCCTCTCCTCTATGGTGAGCACCGCGCGGACGCGGGCGACCCTGTGGGTCGCCCGGTCTCGCGCGTGTTCTGAACTTTCCCGATCTGCGTGTGCTCTCGCGCAGGCCGGGGGCACAGACGAATAGAGGAGGGTTTCATGGGAACCACAGAGGCCATCACGGGTGTGCGCGCGGCGGTGGAGACGCTGGCCGCGCACGCGGAAGCGCCGGTGAGCATGTCGGCGAAGATCCAGTCCCCTACAGGGGTGATCTGGACGCTGACAATCCGCAACGGCGCGACGAAAGAGGCGGTGAGCGAGATCGTGCAGCTCACGAAGGACGGGAGGCCGGCATGGTCAAGGGCGGCTGGAAGCCCTACGGCAACGGCTTCGCCAGCGGCCACGCCGCAGCGCCCACCGTGGCTGCTGCTGCGCCCGCCGTCACCGCCGGCGCCAACGGCGGGTCGATCACGCGCGCGCCGGCCAGCAGCGCGCAGGCTGCCAGGAAGAGTCTGGGCCGTGACTTCATCATCGCGCAGGACGGCACGCCGTACTGCGCCATTCACGGCACCCCACTTGAGCCGTCGAAATTCGGCGGCCTGTACTGCCCGCTGCCGGGCGGCGGCAAGAACGGCTTCTGCACCGCCCGCTACAACCCGTAGCCGGTATTTGCCCAGGGGGAAAGGCTAAGCCCTTTCCCCTTCCCCTCCTGTCTCTCCTCCTGTGAGCACCGAGCGGACGCCGCCCGCTCTGGCGGGCGCGGCGTCCTGCGCGTGTTCTGGAACCTTCCCCGGCTCGCGTGCGCTCTCGCGCAGGCCGGGGCACAGATGCATCACAGGAGGAATGCCGGTATGGAACGCAACATGTCTGTCGTCGTCGCCACACTGCCAGGCGGCTTCACCAGCGCGGTGTTCGCGCTCGCGCGCCGCCACGCGGTGGCGCTGCTGGGCGTGGTCGCCGCGCACACGTCGCTCAGGGCGCTGTGGGCGGGGCTGAAAGATCGCTACCGCACGCCGATGATCGAAGCGCCCGGCGAGGCCTACCCGCTCGCCCACGATCTCCAGGTCGTGGCGAAGGGGACGCAGGGGAAAGCGGAGTGGCAGCTCTCGCGTCGCCGGGCGTCGTCCCGGCGGACGAGGACGCCGTCCGCGCTTACCTGGCCCGCCGCTGGCCGCTGCCGCCCGACCGGGCGCTGCTGCCGGCGCTGGCCGAGACCTACGGCATGACCACGCTGGTGGGCGGCGGGTCGTATCTCGACCTGCCGCGCCTGGACAGCACGGTCTGGCCCGGCCTCATCCGCCGGGCGACGGTCGGGGAGGAGGCGCTCTGATGGCGCGCCTCGCTTCGCTCATCAAGGGCGGATACTACCCGCTCTCCGACGCCAACACACAGGCCGCCGCCACCCTGGTGACGCCGGCGGTCGTGGAGGACTGGCGCGACAACCCGTACTGGGAGCGCCGTCCGTACACGCTGCTCGACCCGTTCTGCGGCGAAGGCCGCGCGGTCCGCGCGCTCGCCGACGCCTGGAACGCGGTCCCCTACGGGGTGGAACTCCACCCGGAACGCGCCGAGGCGGCGAAGGGCGCGCCTCGGCGAGAACGTCCTGTGCGGCCCCGCCGAGGGGCTGATGAGTTCGGGGTTTGACATCATCTATGCCAATCCGCCATACGACAACCTGGTCGAGGTCGGACTCACGCTCGTGGCGGCCGGCCACGTGTCGCCTGGCGGCCTGCTCGTCACGGTCCTGCCCGAACCGGCGACGATCCGCGTCCTGGACGCGCTCACCGGCACAGAGAAGGGCTTCACGCTCCTGTTCGCGGCGTTCGCGCCCGACCCGGAGTGGAAGCAAGTGCTCACCGTGCTCCGGCGTGAGCGGCACAGCTACTACGCCAAAGCCTGGCAACCTGCGCCCTTCGGCGCGTGGGCGCCGCCGGCAGCGCCGCTGGAACCGGACATCAGCCTGGCGATCCGCCGGGGCGACCCGGCGGTGGCGCACTTCGCCATGCGCCGCGTGGCGAACCTGCTCGACGCTGCGCACGACGTGGCCGAAGCCGCCCGCCCTGGCGGGCGCGTCGACGTGACGGCGGCGCTGGTGCAGGCGCGCGCCGCCGACAGCGGCGGGGCGCTGCGCCCGCTGGCCGCGCTGCGACCGGGGCACTTGGCCGCGCTCCTGGCGGCGGGGGTACTCAACCAGGTCGAGGTGGAACTCGATCTGGACGGGCAACCGCGTCGCCTGGCGCTCAAGGGCACGACCGAGCACGTGGTCACGCACAGCGTCGAGACCGAGGGCGACCACGTGTACAATGTCACCCGGCGCACGCCGGAGGCGTCGCTGAAGGTCCTCGACCTGGACACAGGCAAGATCGAGACCGTGACGCCGGCCAACCCGCGTTTCGCCGAGATCGTCCAGGAAGCGCTCCCGCGCTCCTGGAACGGCTCAAGGCGGACGTGGAACCCGTCTTCACGGAACTCGCAGACGCCGACCGGGAGGTGCTCGCGCAGGTGCGCAGCCCGCATCCGGAGGTGTCGGGCGGCCTGCTGCCCTCGCAGATGCGCGCCGCCGCTGCGCTCGTGGCCGGCGTGCGCGCGCACAAGGCCGCCCTGCTCATCGGCGAGATGGGCACCGGCAAGACGCTCATCAGCCTGGGCGCGTGGCATCTGCTGCGTCACGGCGCGCGCGCAGCACGCCTGGTCGTGATCGCGCCGCCGCACTTGGTCCCCAAGTGGGGAGCGGGAGGCGGCGAAGGCGCTGCCTGGCGCGCTGGTGGCGGTCGTCAAGACCGTCGCCGACGGACCGGGCGATGCGCCACGCCGGGCCGGCGGTGCTGGTCATGAGCGAGACGAGCGCCAAGAACGGCTCCGGCTGGGAGGCGGGCGCCTGGCGCCAGCGCCATCTGCGCCGCGCGCTGTGCCCGACCTGCGGCCAGCCGGTGGAGATGAAGGCGGGCAGGGAGCAGCTCGGCTGCGCCAACTGCCGCGCGCCTCTCTACCAACAGAAGCGCCTCTCTCATCAGGCAGGGGCAAATACCCCCTGGCGGAGTACCTGCGCAAGCGGTACCGGGGTCGCTACGACCTGGTCCTGGACGAGGCCCACGAGTATAAGGCGCGGGACAGCCACCGGGGGATCGCAGCCTACGCCGCCATCGTGGGCGCCCGGCGCGTGTTTGCGCTCTCCGGCACCCTGTACGGCGGCAAGGCGAGCACCGTCTTCGCGCTCTTCTACCGCCTGATCGCCGCGTTTCGCGCCGACTTCGGTGGGGCGAGATGGGCCGCTTCCGGGAGCAATACGGCGCCTCGGAAGAGAAAGAGAGAGTGGGAGAGGAGGAGTACGGCGCTTCGTGGACCTACAAGCGGCGCAACCGGCGCGACCCGAAAGAGGCGCCGGGCGTCAGCCCCGGCATCATCGCGTGGGCGCTGCCCCACGCGGTGTTCCTCTCGCTGGAAGAGGTCGCGCCCGACCTGAGCGCCGCGCTGCCGCCCTACGCCGAGCACGTGCACAAAGTGCGCATGACGCCGGACATGGCGGCGCGCTACGCAGGCCTGCGCGCCATGCGCGAGGCAGGCGTCGCCGATCTCTTCCGAGGCGGTGCGAGCCTGTTCTCGACGGGATGCAGGCGGCGTTGGGGGTGGCCCGACAACCCCACGACCGACGTGGTGCACCGCGACCCGAAGACGGGCGCGGAGACCTCGCTGGCTCGCCGGCATGGACGTGGCGTCGGGCCGCAAAGAGGACGCTATCGTCGCGCTCGCGGCGGCGGAAGTCGCGGCGGGCCGGCGCGTGGCGATCTACGTCGGGCAGGTGCATCAGCGCAACCCGGCGGCGTTCCTGACGCCGCTGCTGGAGGGGCAGGGCCTGCGCGTGGCGGTGCTCACCACCGCCGTGCCGCCGGCCGAGCGCGAGGCCTGGCTGGAGCGGAACGGGGCGGATGTGCTCATCGTCAATCCCAAGCTCGTGCAGACCGGGTTGGACCTGATAGGCTACCCGGTTATCGCCTTCGACGGCATCCCCGACTTCTCCACCTACGTGCTGATGCAGGCGTCGCGGCGAAGCTGGCGCATCGGGCAGGAAAAACCGGTCGATGTCCACTTCTTCGCGTACAGCGGCACGCTTCAGTCCTGGGCGCTGGAGCTGATGGCCGCGAAAGCAGCGGCGGCGACGGCGTTCAACGGCGAGGCGCTGGAGGCGCTGGCCGCCTTCGGCGAGGATGCCGGCGACCTGTTCGCCGCGCTGCGCTCGGCGCGTGCTGGCGGCGGGCGAGGACCTGGACGCCCTCCTCGGCGCGGGCGATGAGACGCCTGAAGCCGCGCCCGCCTTCGACGCCGACCCCGATCTCACGGTTGGGGACTGGCTCGAAGCGCAGGGCGCGACCGTGTACCGTCACGGCGTGGCCGACGTGCTGCGTGCGTCAGCACGCACGGCGTCGGCGCACGGCAGGGCGAACGGCAAAGCGCCCGCACAGCCCGAACCGGAAGGCGGAGGGCGCCCGCAGGAGGCGCACGACCTGCTGCCCGCTACGCTCGCGGCGACCGTGCCGGGTATCGGCGCGACCGAGGGGGAGGGCATGGACGCGCTCGCGCGCGTCAAGCTCTTCACCCCCGACTCGTCGTGGTCCTGGTACATCGTCGAGCACGATCCCCTCAATGGGGAGTGCTACGGCCTGGTGTGGGCCAGGCCGCCGAGATCGGCTACTTCTCGCTCGACGAGATCCGGGCGGCGCGCGGGCCGCTGGGCCTGGCGGTCGAACGCGACCTGTGGTTCCAGCCAGCGCCGCTGCGCGCGCTGCTTGAGCAGCACCGGGACGCCGACCCCGGCCTGCCGGCGGCGGTGTCCCTGGACGACGCGCCGGTGAGCGTCTCCCCGGAAACGCTCGAAATGCCGGAGACGGCGCAACCGGAAGCGCGCACTGAAACGCCCGCCGATACGCCGACGACGCCGACCCGCGAGGCGTTGCTCGACGGCCTGCCGCTGAGCACGTTCAAGGGCCACACACTCCTGCAACTCGACGAGGGATTCAGCTTCGGCGCGGCGAAAGCCGCCGCCGTCGTGGAACACCTCGACGCGATCCGGGCGTTCGTGGAGAACCACCCGGTGAAGCCGGGGACGCGGCTGCACGGCTGCGCGGTGTCGCGCTACCGGAACAGCCCGGTGCTCAACGTCGCGCTGCCGGCCGTGGGCCGCATCACCATGAAGCCGTTCAGCTTCGGGATCAGGAAGGCGCGTGCGCTCCTCGACCACGTGGAGTGGGTCGTCCGCTTCGCGGTGGCCGAGGAAGGCGCCGGCAAGCGCGCTGGCGCAGATCGGCTGGGCCGAGCGACCCGCAGGGTCGCCCGCGCCCGCACAGCCCGAACCGGCGCCGCCGTCCGAACCGGCGCGCCGCCGCTACGTCGAAAACGGCGTGGTGGTGGTGGAGAGTCCCGGACATGGCCGGTGAGATGGTCTTCCGCGACGCGATCACCGGCGAGATCGAACAGATCATCCGGGGACCGAAAGCGGAGGCGGCAACGCCCGAACCGGCGCCTGAGAGCGACCCGGTTCTCTCCTACACCCGCACCGACGGCGTGGTCGTGCTCGCGCACGCCGCGCCCGACAGCGGGCGGCATCGACCGCGAGATCGTCTGGCGCGCCTCCGACGGTGCGGCGGAGCGGATCACCCGCCCGCTGGACGCCACGACGCTGGCCGAGGCGGTGCGCGATGGCGCGCTGCGGTGCGAGCACGCAGACCCGTTCTGTGCGGGGGGGCGTGCCCATCGCCCGCGCGCTGCTGGCCTCAGACATCGCGGTGATGACTGTCGTCGGCGTCGAGAACGGCGTGGTGGGTGCTGGAGCACACCCACGCCGATGCGACGTGGGGAACTGCGCGATCAGCAGGGCCGCGTGGTCGCCACGCCAGCGCCCGCGCCCGGCGCAGGCGCAGGCCAAGCGCCGAAGTCGCGTCTGATGTTCGGCGACAAGAGCGCACTGGTTGGGCGCAGAAACGGAGCAACGGACCGCGCAGAAGGTGCGCAAGCAGGCGAATGCGCCGGCGCAGTTGTCGCTGTTCGACGCTGCGCCCGCCGTCGCGGATGCAGCGCAGGGCGGCGAAGCGACGCAGCTCGCGCTGTTCGCCTGAGAAAACGAGAGGGCAGTCGAAAGGCGGTCCTCTTGTTTTGGCCGTCGGGAGCATAGCAAAAGCTATAGCAATCAGCTACCAATGTCCCGGGTTGACGCTATGTAGAGAACAACTGGTGGGGTTCGGCAGCCGGCCCCTGGAAGCCTAGAGTGTCAACTTCACGGTGGATGCATTCTTGACCTCAGCGCCACCGCCTTGTGAAGGCAGCGACAATGACGCTCACGGCGACGGTGGCGCTACCATTTAGGCCACGCCGAGCGGGTGGGTGTTCCCTGACCCAGGCTACTGGAAGACGCATTCCATGTATGGCCCTTCGCCTTACGACGACACCCGGGCCGTGATCGGCGGGACACGCCCTTCTTCCTGAGCGGGCAGAGCCAGTACGAGGTACTGTGGGTTCCGCCGCAGGGCAACGCCTCCGAATATCTGGCGCTGCTCTTCGCGGCGCAACTGAACGGCTACAGTGGAGCGGACACCTCAGTGGTACCGTCTCAACTGGGCCAGGCAGCCGCCCTGTCGGGCCATCTACACGCCTGCCGATGTCGGCGCGATGCGGGGCAACGACCCCGTGCGGCAGCAGTTCATCTGTCTGGCCGAGGTGCTTTGACGGCTTCGACAAGGCCCCATCGGCCCTGGAACTGCCCCAGATAACCGGTTGCCCATCGCGTTAGCTCCAAACAGACAGGGCGCTGGAGTACGTCCTCCAGCGCGATGGGGGAAGTGGCGCTCTATATTCCCCCACACCTATCCGGCAACTTCCATCGGCGTCCCTGCCCGGATCGAAATGAGCGACGAGTTCACGCTCGACGAAATCCTGGCGGCGCGGCGGGGCTGTGGCATGTCTCGGGCGTGGATGCGGCGCGGATGCGGGCGCGTTCCGGGCGGGAAGTTGAGTGCCGAGGATGCGGCTGGAGTTGGGGCTGTGATCCTCACCGTTCGCCGCGACGACAGCGACGCCTGCGCGTGCATGTGGAGCAGCACCTACTCCCTCCACCGTTGGCCCGATCCCCGCGCGTTGCCCTCTTCGGTTACGTCCGGGAGGTAGACGGTGCGCGCCACGCGCCCGACGGCCAGCTGAATGGCCTGGTCGTGTTCAAGAAGCCGCAGCACCATCGCCACGCCGGCCTGTTCGGCTATCCCGGCCTGCCGACCGCCTTTTCGGCAAGTCCTGGACCTGGCGCGGGTTGGATCAACCCATTGCTGCAGGCGGTGGAGACGGCATGGCTACCGCGCCAGCGGCTTCACGCGCTGGGGATTGTCGAGCGACGGGACGAAAGCGTTCTACACCGTCCGGCTGCGCCGATCGCGCCAGCGCTGGCAGCCGCCGACCCGTGCAGTGACATCCTTTGCTTTGGCGGGGATGCCGCCACGGCACGGGGGACGTGAGTGGTGCAAAGCGCTTTCTGTTGTCCGCCGTCTCGCGCTCCGCCGGTTGGAGCCACCCGACCGTTACGCTCGCCGCAAGCGCTGAGTCCCAGGGTCCAGGTTAACAGCGTTAACCGCATGCAACGAACCGCTTA
>JAOSJO010000010.1 GCA_027494055.1 Anaerolineae bacterium
TGCGCTACCTGCTGGACGCGGGTGTGTTCGGCGACGTGTTGGCCGAGTTCCCGGTGACGCTGGGCGAGCACAACGTCGCGGCAGCGGCGGACTACCAGGCGGTGTACGCGGCGGACTGGCGCACCACGCGCGCGGAGGAGATCGCCGCGCAAGCCTCTACGCTGGACGCGGTGCGGGGATTGGCGCTGGTAGATGCGGTGGATGTCGCTGATTTGGGCAGCGAAGACGCGCATGATTACACCTGGTGGCAGGATGAGTCCCCGCCCGGCTTCGTCACCGAGGTCTACACGCACTGGTACCACGTCTGCGGGCTGGCCGAGGAAGAAGGCTGCCGGGCGACCGACGGCGGGCGCGTCCTGACCGGCGGCGAGTCGTTCACGCTGCGCACGCGACCCGGCGAAGACCTGCTGCTCGTCACGCGCGTGCACGGGCGGACGAGCGTGCCGCTGGCAATCTTTGTGAACGGCGTCCGCGTCGCGGAGCGCGTGCAGCCCGCCGTGCCGGGGCGCTGGGTCGAGATCGTCACCTGGGTGCCCGCCGCGCAGATCACGGGGACGCGCACGCGGCTGCGCATCGAGGCGGACGTGGACAACCCGCGCGCCGACGCCTATTCGCCCTACTACCACTGGGCGTATCAGGGGGTTTTCCAGCCGCAGGGGACGGATGAGGGGCAGCCCGTCGCCGTCTTTGGCGAAGACGGGGCGGTGCGCCTGCGCGAGGTGGCGCTCGCATACACGCCGCCGGTTGACGGCGCGGGCGGGCAGCTCGCGGTGCGTGCCGTGTGGCAGGGGCCAGCGCCCGGCGCAGGAGACGGCGTGATCTTCGTACACCTGTATAATAGTGAGAGAGTGGATACCGAGCCGGTCGCGCAGGTCGTCACCCGTCCGGGCGGAGGGGCGCTGCCCCCGGCCAACTGGCTGCCGGGCACCCTGACCGACACGTACACGGTCGCGCTGCCCGCAGACCTGCCGCCTGGGACGTATGTGGTGGCGCTGGGCATGTTCGAGGCGCGCACCGGCGTTCGCTACCCGGTGACGGGCGCGGGCGCTGGCCCTGACCGGCGCTTGTTTATCGGTGAGATCGTGGTTGAGGAGACTGAGCAGTGAAGATTACCTTTTCGCTCAATGGCGAGGCCGTGGCGCTGGACGCTGCACCGAACGAGAGTCTGTTGCGCTTGCTGCGCCGTCATGGAGTCTTCGGCGTCAAATACGGCGACGGCCAGGGCGTGAGCGGCGCGGACGTGGTGCTGTTGGACGGCGTGCCGGTCGTCTCGTCGCTGATCCTGGCGGCGCAGGTTGCGGGCCGCTCGGTCGTCACGATTGAAGGCGTCGGTGGGGCGCAGGAGCGCGGCTGGCGGGGGTCAGAGCCGCTGCACCCGCTGCAGGTGGCTTTTGTGGAGACGGGGGCCATCCAGTGCGGCTACTGCACCCCGGCGATGATCCTGGCGGCGAAGGCGCTGCTGGATCGCAATCCCCGCCCGACCGAAAGGGACGTGCGCGACGCGCTGGCAGGCGTGCTATGCCGCTGCACCGGCTACGTCAAGCCGGTGGAGGCGGTGCTGCGCGCGGCGGCGGTGCTGCGTGGCGAGGAGGTTCCCCCGATCGGGCCAGAGCGGGCGATCCCGGTGCCAGCGGAAGTCTTCACGCGGTCGGCGGGGTGGGGTGATGACGACGCCCTGCCTCCTGCTGATTCTCCGCAGGGGCAGCCGGGCGCGCCGCAAGTGACGACGCGGACGCTGCCGGTGATGCTCGTCGCGCCAGAGGTAGATACGCTGCAACAGGTGGGCAAGCCCGCGCGCAAAGTAGATGCGCGCAAGCTCGCACAGGGCAAGCCGGCCTTCACGGACGATATTGAGTTTCGCGGGATGCTGGTCGGCAAGCTGCTGCTCAGCCCACACGCGCACGCGCTCATCAAGCGCATTGACGCCAGCCGGGCGCGCGCTCTGCCGGGCGTGCACGCCGTGCTGACCCACGAAGACCTGCCGCGCGTGCCGTATACGACGGCGGGGCAGAGCGACCCGGAGCCGGGGCCGCACGACAACTACAGCCTCGACACCAAGGTGCGCTTCGTCGGCGACCGGGTGGCGGCGGTCGCGGCGGAGACGGAAGAGATTGCGCTAAAGGCGCTGGAGCTGATCGAGGTCGAGTACGAGCCGCTGCCGGCGGTCTTCGACCCGCGCGAGAGCATGAAAGAGGGCGCGCCCGTCCTGCACGACGAGCCGGAAAGCTGGCACATCGAGGACAAGACGCGCAATCTGGCCGCCGTCATTGACTGGGAAGTGGGCGATGTGGAGGCGGGCTTCGCCCAGGCCGACCGCATCTTCGAGGCGATGTACTACAGCCCAAAGGTGCAGCAGACGCCGCTGGAGCCGCACGTTGTGGTGACCTGGTGGGACGAGGACGACCGCCTGGTGATCCGCACGAGCACGCAGGTGCCGTTCCACGCGCGACGCATCCTGGCCCCCGTGCTCGGCCTGCCAGAAAAGCGCATCCGCGTGATCAAGCCGCGCATCGGCGGCGGCTTCGGCGTCAAGCAGGAAGTGCTGATCGAGGACATCTGCGCCCACCTGACCATTGCCACCGGTCGTCCGGTGCGGCTGGAAGTACACGCGCGAAGAGGAGTTCTACGCCAGCCGCTCGCGGCACCCTATGTACCTGACGCTGAAGACGGGCGTGACCCGCGACGGGAAGATCGTCGCCAACCAGATGCACGCGCTCAGCGACACCGGGGCCTGCGGCGCGCACGCCATGACCGTCGCCGGCAACACCGGCCACAAGGCCATGTCGCTCTATAACGCGCCGAACATCAAGTTCCGGGCGGATGTCGTCTACACCAACACGCCGCCGAGCGGCGCCTATCGCGGCTATGGCGTGCCGCAGGGCTTCTGGGCGGTGGAACAGCAGATGGAGTGGATCGCCCGCGAGATGGGCTGGGACCCGCTGGAGTTCCGCCTGAACAACGCGATCAAAAGCGGCGACGAGCACCCGGCCAGCAAAGCCTGGAGCGAGGGGCGCGAGGCGGCACCGGAGTTCATCCAGTCGTGCGGGCTGGCCGAGTGCGTGGAGCAGGGCGCGAAGGCGATCCGCTGGCACGAGCGGTTCGGCAATCCGGCCTGGCACCAGGTGCCGGGCAAGCCTCACCTGCGGCGGGGCATCGGCGTGGCAGCGGTGATGCAGGGGACGGCCATCCCCCGCCTGGACATGGGCGCGGCCAGCATCAAGATCAACGACGATGGCTCGTTCAACCTGCTGGTCGGCGCGACGGACCTGGGCACCGGCTCGGACACGGTGCTGACGCAGATGGCGGCGGAGGTGCTCGGCTGCGCGCCGGAGGACTTCATCACCTACTCGTCAGACACGGACTTCACGCCGTTCGACAAGGGCGCGTATGCGTCGAGCACGACGTACATCTCCGGGCGGGCGACGGTGCTCGCCGCCGAGAAGGTCGCCGCCCAGATGCGCGAAGTCGCCGCGCGGATGCTCAACCAGCAGGACGAGAACGCGCCGCCCGTCGCGCCGGAAGACATTGTGCTGCGCGACCGCGCCGCCCACGCGCCAGACGGTCGCAGCGTGACGCACCGCGCAATCGCGCTCAACAGCCTGCACCACGAGCACCAGCAGCAGATTATGGCCACGGCCAGCTACGTCAGCCCGGACTCGCCGCCGCCCTTCGCCGCGCAGTACGTGACGGTGACGCTCGATACGGAGACAGGCCAGTTCACGGTGGACGAGATGGTGATGGCCGTTGACGGCGGCGTGATCGTCAACCCGGTGACGGCCAGCGGCCAGATCGAGGGGGGTATGGTGCAGGCGCTGGGTTACGGGCACTGCGAGGAGATGGCCTTCGACGCGCAGGGCGGCATGACCAACCCGCAGTTCGGCCCGTACAAGATTTACCGCGCCGACGAGATGCCGGAGATGGGCGTCATCTTCGTCGAGACCTACGAGCCGAGCGGCCCGTTCGGGGCGAAGGCCGTCGCCGAGATTCCGCTGGACGGCGTGGGGCCGGCGCTGGCGAACGCGCTGTACGACGCCGCCGGAATCCGCATGACGCACGGGCCGCTGCTGCCGGAGCGCGTCTGGCGGGCGCTGCGCCAGCAGGTGAAAGTTGGATGAGGCGGAAGGAGCGCGTGTGAGCGAAGATCGAGCCGTGTTTGAAGCGGCGCTCGCCGCCCAGCAGGACGGGCGGCCCGCTGCGCTGGCCATTGTGGTGGAGACGCAAGGCTCCGTCCCGCGCCAGGCGGGGAGTAAGATGCTGGTCTGGCCGGACGGGCAGATCGTTGGGACGGTGGGCGGCGGGCAGATGGAAGCGTTTGTCATCGCCGAAGCGCAGGCGGCCATGCGCAGCGGAGAGAGCCGCATCGTCAGCTACGACCTGGCCGATCCAGAGTCCGGCGATCCGGGCGTGTGCGGCGGGTCGCTGCGCGTCTATGTGGAGCCGCTGTTGCCCCCGGCGACGGTGCTGGTCATCGGCTGCGGGCACGTCGGCAAGGCCGTCGCTGAACTGGCGAAATGGCTTGGCTATCGCGTCGTCGTCAGCGATGACCGGCCCGGCTATGCCACGCCAGAGCAGATTCCCGGCATGGACGGGTACCTGACGGTCGCGCCGGGCGATCTGGCGGAGCAGACTCCGATCACGGCGCGGACGTATATCGTCGCCGTGACGCGCGGGCTGATCGTGGACGAGGCGCTGCTGCCCGCGCTGCTGCGCACAGACGCGCCCTACATCGGGCTGATCGGCAGCCGCCGCCGCTGGATGATCACGGCGGAGGCGCTGCGCGAAAAGGGAGTGGCCCAGGCCGATCTTGACCGCGTTCACGCCCCGATTGGGCTGTCCATCGGCGCTGAGACGCCTAAAGAGATCGCCGTGAGCATTATGGGCGAGGTGATCCAGGCACAGCGCGGCGGCAGCGGCGAGTCCCTGCAATGGCCGGCCAAGTCTGCTCAGGCAGGGTGAGCGGGCGAAGAAGAAAGTGTGGCAGTGAAAATCCTGGCGGTCAGCGACGTGGTGCAGCCCCAACTGAGCAATCCGGTGTTTTTGCGCAGGTTCTACGCGGATGTGGATGTCCTGGTGAGTTGTGGCGACATGCCGGCGTTCTATCTGGATTTCATCGGGACGGTGCTGACGCTGCCGCTGCTCTTTGTGCGGGGCAATCACGACACTAACTACGGCCCCCACCACCCAGGCGGCGACAACCTGCACCTGCGCTTCCTCAAGTTCCAGAAGTGGCTGTTTGTGGGGTTGGAAGGGTCAGTTCGCTACAACAAGGGCGATGCGCAGTATACGCAGAGCGAGATGATGATCAACGTGCTGCGCCTGCTGCCGCGCATGGTCGTGCGGCGGGCGCGGGCCGGCTACGGCGTGCATGTCCTGGTGGCGCATTCCCCGCCGCGCCATATTCACGACATCCCGCAAGACCATGCCCATCGCGGGTTCAATGCGTTTCGCCTGCTGATGCGCGTCGGGCGGCCCATGTTCCTGCTGCACGGCCATGTGGATACGTGGGACAGACGCCGCCCCCGGCGAACGGTCTTCGCGGGCACAACGGTGCTCAACGTCAACCCGTACATGGTCGTGGAAGTGCCCTGAGCGGGGGAGGGGTGCATCCTAACTTTCGTGGAACCTTTGTTTGTAGGGGTGGATGGCGATACGCCCCATGCGCGTCAAGTGAAGGCTTCCGGGTGCGTGGTATGGGCAGAATGCCCCTCCCCTGGCCCCTCCCCGGCCAAGCCAGGGAGGGGGAAAACGCCCCAGCCAGCGGTCCAAGTCCCCCTCTCTAGCTCTGCTGGAGAGGGGGATCGAGGGGGTAAGGCCCGTAGGGGCGTATCGCAATACGCCCCTACGACGGGCGACACAGAGTGTCACCCGACGTAGGGTTATGCTACGGAATCCGGCCATAGGGTTTTACCACCTGTCGGTGACGACAGCCGGAACTGCCCATCCACCTCGTCTCGGGGCGTGGCGACACGGGCGCTCATGATCGCGTCAGACCCGCTGGGCAGCACCGGAGACGACTGACGCTGGCTCGTCAGGCACCCGCTGGACGGTTCCCGTCCCGTGTCGGGTTGGTATAACCCTACGGCGTGTCTTGTTGGTATAACCCTACAGCGGGTGACACAGAGCAGCGCCCCTACGCACATCAGACTCACCACAGTTCCGGGATGTATCCGAGGGGGAGTCTGCTTTAGGCAAGTGCTCTCTTCTATGCTAGTATTGCTCTCGCAAGAGCAATTGGCAGGTCAACGCAAAGGATAGGGTTAGTGCATGTGGCAGAATTACTATAGCGTTACGTCCGTCGAAGAGGCGCTCGAACTGCTGGCGCAGCATGGAGCGCGCGCGCGAATCGTGGCTGGCGCGACCGACCTGCTGCTGGAACTGGAGCGTGGCGCGCGGGCCGGTGTGGATACGCTGGTGGACATCAGCCGCGTGCCCGGCCTCGGCCAGATCACAGTGCATGGTGACACCATCCGGCTTGGCCCGCTGGTCACGCACAACCATCTGGTGGGCAGCCGGGTTGTCGTTGAGCGGGCACTGCCGCTGGCGCAGGCCGCGTGGAGCGTGGGCGCGCCGCAGATTCGCAACCGGGGCACCGTGGCCGGGAACGTGATCACGGCCAGCCCGGCCAACGACACGATCACGCCGCTGTGGGCGCTGGGCGCAACCGTGACGCTGACCTCGCTGCGCGGCGAGCGCACGCTGGACTTCCCGTCGTTCTACAAGGGCGTGCGCCAGACGGCGATGGCTCCTGATGAGATGCTGACGGCGATCACCTTCCCGGCCCTGGGCAGGCACGAGCGCGGTATCTTCCTCAAGCTGGGGCTGCGCAACGCCCAGGCGATCTCGGTGGTCAACGCGGCGGTCGTGCTCGGTTTCGCGGGCGATACCATCACCCGCGCGGCGGTCACGCTGGGCAGCGTGGCCCCGACGATTCTGTGCGTGCCTGTCGTCGAGCAGTACCTGCAGGGCAAGACGCTGACCGGCGAGGTGATCCGCGAGGCGGCGCGCCTGGCCGCGGCAGCGCCCACGCCCATTGACGACGTGCGCAGCGGCGCAGCCTACCGCACGGAGATGTGCCGCGTGCTGGTGGCGCGGGCGCTGCGCGCGTTGCGCGCCGGGACCGAGCGCGCCGGCTGGCCGGACGACCCGGCGATGCTGTGGGGCGCTCACCGGGCGACGGTGCAGCAGCCGCTGCCAGCGGTCGTCCGCCACGAAGACGATCTCGGCGATACGATTGTCACTACGGTGAACGGCAAGACGTACTCGATCACGGGCGCGTCGAACAAGACGCTGCTCCGCTTTTTGCGTGAGGACGTGGGGCTGACCGGCACCAAAGAGGGCTGCGCCGAGGGCGAATGCGGCGCGTGCACCGTGTACCTTGACGGCGTGGCGGTGATGGCCTGTCTGGTGCCCGCGCCGCGCGCGCATGGTGCGCAGATCACGACAGTTGAGGGGCTGGCGACGGAGGACGGGATGCTGCACCCGTTGCAGCAGGCGTTCGTGGATACAGGCGCCGTCCAGTGCGGCTATTGCACGCCCGGCTTCCTGATGTCCGGCGCGAAGCTGCTGGAAGAGCATCCCCACCCGACGCGCGCGCAGATCGAGCAGGGCATCAGCGGGAATCTGTGCCGCTGCACGGGGTACTACAAGATCGTGCAGGCGTTCGAGCAGGCCGCCCAGGGGGATGGTGCTTGAAAGACCCTGTGAGCGGAGGGAGATTTCGGATTTCGGATCTCGAAATTCGGATTGGACAATCCCTTCTCCGCACGCGGAGAGGGGGCGGGGGTGAGGTTGGTGGAGGCCAGGGCCGCGCGTGGCGGGAGGAGCGGGCGATGAGCAGATATGTGCCTCAGAAGCGGGAGCGACGCACGAGTCGTTGGCTGCCGGTCGTCGGCCTGACCCTGGCGGCGTTGCTGGGGGTCATGTCGTACCTGGTCGCTTTTCCGCTGGTCGAGCTGGGCCGCGACCAGAGCCAGACCATTGACGATGCTTATAGCGACCTGCGCGAGCAGTTCGCCGGCTATGACTGGTACGCGGACAACGCGCGCTATCACGGCAACAACATCGTCGAGATTCTGGTCGCTATGGTGCTGTGGCTGGTCTTGATGGGCCTGGCGATGCTGGCCGTCGGCGTGGCAACCTACGGCACCGACCCGGAGCGCCGCGCCTGGAAGCAGATGGGGCCTCCCCCGGCCAACAGGAAAGCGGTGGTCAAGCGGCTCAAGAAAGACCTCAAAGAGGTGAAGCGGCAGGAACGGGAGTTCAAGCGCAAGCAGCACTAGAGCGCGTTATGCACTTCTGCCGGGTGGACACCCCCATCCCCAACCCCTTCCCCCACGCAAGCGGAGGGAAGGGGTCAGGGCACCTTCTTCCTTCCCCCCTTGTGGGGAAGGACCCGAGGATGGGGGCAAGCACTGGGACTGCCCGCCTACCAAAGGGCGAAGACTCCCGGTCTGGTACCTGTCACCCGCAGCGATGGTGCGCCGATGTCTTGATTTGCCCGTTGTGTGATGATGTGCAAGGAGTGTAGAGAAGCAGTGAGCGAAAAAGAGTTAGTGATCGGCCAGAGCGTGCGCCGCCTCGATGCGGTGGGCAAGGTCACCGGCGAGACCGCGTACCCTGGCGATATTGATATGGAAGACCAGTTGTGGATGAAGATTCGCTTTGCGGACCGTGTCCATGCGCGCATCACAGCCATTGACACGAGCCAGGCCGAAGCCCATCCCGGCGTGGTGGCAGTGTTCACGGCGAAGGATGTGCCGGTCAACGAGTACGGGCTGGGTATCCCGGACCAGCCGGTGCTCTGCGGGCCGGGCAGCGCCAAAGAGGGCGCGGACATTGTGCGCTGCATCAGCGACCAGGTGGCGCTGGTGGTGGCGGATAGCGAGGCGGCGGCTGCCGAAGCCGTCCGCTTGATTGACATCACCTATGAAGACCTGCCAGTGATAACCGACCCGGAGGAGGCCCTGAGAGAAGGCGCGCCCCAGCTTCACCCGCACGCTCAGGGCAATATCCTCACGCACTACCGCATCCGTCATGGCGACATGGCGGCGGGCTGGGCACAGGCTGAGGTGGTGGTGGAGGGCGTGTACCGCACCGGCGCTCAGGAGCACGCCTACCTCCAGCCGGAAGCCGGGCTGGGTTATATTGACGAGGAGGGGCGCGTCACGGTGGTGGTGGCCGGGCAGTGGGTGCACAAAGATCAGCAGCAGGTCGCCCATGCCCTGGGGCTGCCCGAAGAACAGGTGCGCATCATCTATCCGGCCATTGGCGGCGCGTTCGGCGGGCGCGAAGATATGTCCGTTCAGATCGTGCTGGGCCTGGCCGCGTGGAAGTTGCGGCGTCCGGTCAAGATCATCTGGAGCCGCGAGGAATCCATCATCGGGCATCACAAGCGGCATCCCATGACCATCCGCGCGAAGTGGGGCGCGACGAAAGAGGGCAGGCTGGTCGCTGCGGAGGCCGAGATTATCGCTGACGCCGGCGCGTATGCCTATACCTCTCCCAAAGTGCTCGGCAACGCGCACCTGATGGTTTGCGGCCCCTACGTCATCCCCAATGCCCACGTTGACAGCTACGCCGTCTATACCAACAACGTGCCCAGCGGCGCGTTCCGGGGCTTTGGCGGGCCGCAGGGTGCCTTTGCCGCCGAAGGGCAGATGAACAGGCTGGCCGAGGCGCTCGGCATGGACCCGGTGGCGTTGCGCGCCATGAATGTGCTCAAGGATGGCAGCATTACCGTGGTTGGCTCGCCGCTGCCGCCCGGCGTCACGCTGGATCGCGTGCTGGCCGACGGTGCCGTGCAGAGCGGCTATTGGGAACACGCGGGCGGGCAGTGGCAGCGCCGGCCCGTCGCCCAGCCAGCAGACCCGGCCAAGCGGCGCGGAGTTGGCATGGCGATCGGTCTCAAGAACGTCGGCTTCAGCTTCGGCGCGCCCGAAGGGAACTGGGCGACTGTGGAGCTACACGGCTCCACCGAGATCGAGCGCGTGGTGGTGCGCGAGGTGGGCGCTGACGTGGGCCAGGGCGCGCACACCGTCTTCGTGCAGATGGCTGCCGCAGCGGTTGGGGTGCCCGTCGAGAAGGTCGAGCTTCTCGGCCACGACACAACTTACGCCGGCAATTCGGGCAGCGCATCGGCCTCGCGCATGACCTTCATGGCTGGCAATGCGATCAAGGGGGCGGCGGAGCTGGCGCTGGAGAAGTGGCGGGCCGAGGAGCGCCCGGCCATTGCCACCTACCAGTACCGCGCGCCCAAGACGACTCCCTACGACCCGGAGACCGGGCGCAGCGAGCCAAACGTGTCCTATGGCTATATGGCGCAGTTCGTCGAGGTCGAAGTGGATGTTGAGACCGGGCACGTGCGCGTGGTGCGCGTGGTTTCGGCGCACGATGTCGGCAAGGCGATCAACCCGCACCTGATCGAGGGGCAGGTAGAGGGCGCGGTCGTCCAGGCGTTGGGGTACGCGGTCATGGAGAACCTGGTGACCAAAGACGGGCGTATCCTCAACCCCACTCTGTCAACCTACCTGATCCCGACGATCTGGGACATCCCAGAAGAGACCAAATCGGTCATCCTCGAATACGCCGACCCGCGCGGCCCCTGGGGCGCGCGCGGCATGGCCGAGATGCCCTTCATCCCCCTGGCTCCCGCGATTGTGGCGGCGGTGCACGACGCGACCGGCGTGTGGTTCGACCGCATCCCGCTGACACCGGAGCGAGTGGTGGCCAGGCTGCGCGAGAAGGGCCTCGGTGTTATTTAGCCGCGTCTCCGTGATCGTCCGGGGCGGGGGCGACCTCGCTTCTGGCGTGGTCTATCGGCTGGTAAAGGTGGGCTTTCCGGTGCTGGTGATCGAACTGGAACGCCCGCTTGCCATCCGGCGGGCCGTCGCCTTTGCCTCGGCGGTGTTCGAGGGCCGCGTCACGGTTGAGGGCCTCACGGCGCGGCGCGTGGCCCATCCCGGCGAGATAGCCCAGGTGCAGGCCGCCGGCGAGGTGCCGGTGCTGGTTGACCCAGGCGGGGCGAGCATTGGCGCGTTGCGCCCGACGGTCGTGGTGGACGCGCGCCTGGCCAAGCGCAACCTGGGCACGGCGCAGTCGGACGCGCCGCTGGTCATCGGGCTGGGGCCGGGCTTCACCGCCGGTGACGACTGTCACGCGGTCATCGAGACGAACCGGGGGCACTTCCTGGGCCGCGTGCTCTGGCAGGGGTCGGCAGAGCCGGACACCGGCAGGCCGGGCAGTGTCGAGGGGCGCACGCTCGACCGCGTGCTGCGCGCGCCCTGCGCGGGCACGGTCGTGCCGCTGGCAGCCATTGGCGACGCCGTGCGTGCGGGCGACGTGCTGGCGACTGTCAGCGGCCAGGAAGTGCGCGCGCCGTTTGACGGCGTGCTGCGCGGGCTGATTCACCCGTCCGTGCCGGTCACAGCGGGGCTGAAGATCGGCGATGTAGACCCGCGCGGCACGCGCGAGCACTGCTTCACCATCTCCGAGAAGGCACTGGCGATTGGCGGCGGCGTGCTGGAAGCGATCTTGAGCGCGCCGCAGCTTGTGCCGCTGCTGCACGCAGGCCTTCCTCCCGGCGATCCCCCTGGTTGGCCGCCAGTGAAATGAGCGCGCTCTATGCTGCTGCGTGAGGCGCTGCGCGTGCAGCGCGGCGACGTGGTGTCTTTTGTCGGTGCCGGCGGCAAGACGGCGGCTCTGTTCCGCCTGGCAGCGGAGCTACGTGCCGAGGGCTGGCGTGTGCTGGCGACGACGACGACGCGCGTCGCCTCGTATGAAGTCGCCCAGGCACCGGCGGCCATCCAGCTCAGCGGCGCGGTGACTGCCGGGCACGTCCGCGACCAACTGGGCGAGCACGGTTTCGTGTTCCTCTATGCGGCGGGCGACACCGAAAACGCGCACAAAGTGGTTGGGCTGCCACCCGCTG
Organism: Anaerolineae bacterium; assembly: GCA_027494055.1. Classification (GTDB taxonomy): domain Bacteria; phylum Chloroflexota; class Anaerolineae; order Aggregatilineales; family JAFGMM01; genus JAOSJO01. The sequence continues at coordinate 11,927 of JAOSJO010000010.1, forward strand.
TCATCGGCGGCCTGATCGACTCGGTGAATTCCGACGTGCTGCTGATCGAGGCGGATGGCGCGCGACGGCTGCCGTTCAAGGTGCCGCGCGCGCACGAGCCAGTGATCCCGCCGGAGACGACGCTGGTTGTGCTGGTGGCTGGGGTGGACGCGCTCGACCAGCCACTCGACGAAGCGCACGTCTACAACGCGGCCCGGTTGTGCGACCGTTATGGGTTCGTCGAAGGCGAGCGGCTGATCCCGCCCTGGATGGCCGTCGCCCTGCGCGACCCGGAGCTAGGGCTGCGCGGCGTGCCGGGTGGCGCGCGCGTCTGCGTCCTGCTGAACAAGACGCCCGGCGAAGGGTACGTCCATCGCCGCGCGCGGCGCGTGGCCCAGCTTGCGCTGCGCTCGCCTCGCATTGAGGCGGTGGCGTTGGGCGCGATGCAATCGCCCGGAGAGCCGGTCTGCGAGGTGCAGCGGCGCGTGGCGGCGATTGTGCTGGCCGCCGGGGAGTCGGCGCGGATGGGGGGTCAGCCCAAGCCGCTATTGCCCTGGGATGAAGGGCGGACGGTCATCGAGGCGATTGTGGCCCGGCTGGTGGCGCTGCGCCTGGCCGAGATCGTCGTCGTGACCGGGCACCGGGGTGACGATGTGGCGCGGGCGGTGGCATGGCTGCCGGTGCGCGTGGTGCACAACCCGGATTACCAGCGGGGCGAGATGATCTCCTCGGTGCAGGCGGGGTTGCG
>JAOSJO010000011.1 GCA_027494055.1 Anaerolineae bacterium
GATCTTCGGCTTGACAGGCCGATATGTTAACCGCTACACCACGCCCCCATTGTTACGCCCACTATATTACCCTGAATCCCTGCGACGTCAAGGCCTTCCTGCGCGCGCAAAGACCACGGCGGTCGCGCGCCGGCTGAAGACGTGCCTCCAGCCTGAGCACCCAGGCGGGATACGCGCGGGTCTCCGCGCCCGCCTGGCCGGCTCAGAGCGGGACGCGAGCGCGCTCCCGACGGGGTTGGCGCGCCCGCTGCTGTGTTGTGTCAATGCGATGCGCCCAGTCCCAGACTATTCCGCGCTTGCGCCGCCGGCGATATTCTTGCTGCGCTCGATGGACTGCAGAACCAGATACCGCTCACCGAACCGGGCCAAGTTGTCCATCTCGGTGTCAAACTGGTCCATGTGGCCTTCTTCGTCCTCTACCAGGCCTTCAAAGATCTTCTTTGAAGCCGCATCGGCGTTCGCCGCGCACTCGTTGGCCCAAAGGTTGTAGGACCCGGACCGCATCCTCTTCCATTTTCCGGGCCACTTCGAGCATCTTGTGCACGTCATGGACTTTCTGCACTTCCATGGAGGCCACCATCTCGACCTCCCCCTTCAGGAAGAGGATCCGCTCTGCCAGAACCTCGATATGTCCCATCTCCTCGATTGCCGTTCTCCTGAACATGTTGGCGAGCAAGTCAAAGGCCTGATCGTCGCAGTGAAAATGGAAGTACATATACTGATGCACTGCCGCCATCTCATCGGCCACCGCTCTATTGAGCAACTCGACGCTCTTCTCGTACATGGGTCGTCTCCTGTGTAGATGTTGCCAAACGCCCGCCTAGTATACCGAACTATCACCCAGGTTGGACAGAGAAGGCGGGCATTGCGCACGCCCGGTGTTTATGCCCGATCTGGCCTCAGGATGCTGGTAGGGTAGGAGAACAATCCTGCGGACCGTTGCTTGCGCTCAGCGCTCCATCCTCTTTCCCCAATCTTGAAACGATCACAAAACCCGGCAATGTCTTGACTCCCCGCGCAATTTGCCCCTATAATGGTAATGAATGGTCTATACCACTCTAGACCAAATGCGGTCACTTTTGTCATGAAAATCGATCTCGATGCCTCGACCGCGATCTATCTGCAGATCGCACGCCATTTCCGCGCCTTGATTGTCAGCGGGCAGTTGCCGCACGGTCACCGCCTCCCGCCAGAGCGCGAGATTGCAGAGGCGTACAACATCAGCCGCGGCACGGTGCGCCAGGCGATGAACGCCCTGGTGAACGAAGGACTGATCGAGCGCACGGTTGGCAAAGGCACTTTTGTCCGTAAGCACATCCACAGTCCAGCAGCGCTGATCGGCGTCGTCCTGCCTTCTACACAGGACGCGCTGGCAGTCGACATCATGGGTGGGGTCGAACATGTTGCCAAACAACACGATTACCATGTCGTGTTTGCGTTTACCCAGAACCAGCCGGAACAAGAAACGCTCGATATTCAGCGGATGCGCCGGCAGCACGTCGCTGGTCTGGTCGTGTTTCCCGTCAGCAATCTGACCCGGGACGAAACAATTGTTGCATTGGTCAGCGACGACATGCCACTGGCGCTTGTAGATCGTTACTTCCCTGACCTGCCAACTGACGTGGTCACAGTGGACAACTTCGGCGGGGGTCACATGCTCACCCGGCATCTTGTCGACCTGGGCCATCGCCGCATCGGCTTCGTGACACCCGATGATCTCACCACCACCTCCGTTCGCGACCGGTTCCAGGGCTACCGGCGCGCGCTGGATGAACACCACCTGACCTATGAGGACCGGCTCTTCCTTCGCATACCTGGCGACCTGACGGGCTATCTACAAGCGGCAGATCGCCCTACGGCGGTGTTTGCCGCCAACGATTTCACCGCGATTGAGGTGATTCGCGCCGCCAATGCGCTTGGCCTGCGCGTGCCTGAAGACCTGTCCGTCGTTGGCTTTGACGACATCCGCGAAGCCAGCCAGCTCAGCGTGCCACTGACAACGGTCCGGCAATCGGGTCGGAAGGTCGGGCAGCGCGCGTGCGAGTTACTTTTGGAGCGGCTGGTCACGGGTCGCCGCACCCCCAAACACGAAGTGCTGCCGGTCCAGTTAATCGTTCGACGTTCGAGCGGGGCGAAGTAGGTCAGGAGGTGAAAAAGAATAACGACGACACCTGCGACTTTCACATAGAGTCCGTTCGTTTCTGCCTCTCTTTGCATTCACGGAGGAGAAAACATGTTAAAGCGCTTGCTGGTTCTGCTGCTGGTGGCGGCGTTCATGCTGCCGCTCACGCCGGCTGTGGCCCAAGACCTGGCCGGTGAGATCACGTTCGTCACCTTCATGTCTGAGTGGGTGGCCGCCTTTGAGGCCGCCGCCGATGACTACATGGCGCTACACCCCGATGTGACCGTTACGGTCTCGACCGTGCCTTACGACGGCCTGCAAGACTTCTACCGCACCAACATGGTGGGCGGCACCGCGCCGGAGATCATGCACGCCGAACCCTGGTGGAACAACTTTGCCACGCTCGACCTGATCATCCCCTTCGACGACTACTTCGCCGAGCCAAACCCCCTACAACGCCGACGACACGCCCTGGGGCGAAACGTTTGTCCAGCCGTTCCTCGACTTCGCGCGCGACGCGACCGGCAGGATCAATGTCGCCCCCTGGTCGCTCTACGGCGTGGGCATGTTCTACGACAAGACCTTCTTCGATGCGCACGGCATCGCAGCGCCGACAACCTGGAACGAGTTCATCGATGCCTGCTGGGCGATCAAGGACGCCGGCGCGCTGCCCATGTACATAGCGCTCAAGCCCAACGACGCGCAGTGGTTCTGGCCCACCGGCATGATCGGCAACTTCGCCATGCGCTCGAAGGTCGAAGAGGTGAACCTGCTCCACGCCGAGGGCTGGACCTTCGACGTGGAGGACCCGACGAGCACCATCGGTGAATCGATCACGGTCGACGAAGCCTGGGTCGCCTTCAACAAGGGCATCCTCGACCCCGCCGTCGCGCCCGAATTCCGCATCTACGCCGAGATGGCCAAGGAATGGGCCGACGCCTGCACTGACCCGCAGGCCGCCCTCGCCGCCGACGGCAATGAAGTCTACCAGGCCTTCTGGACGGGGCAGAGCAAGATCTTCATGAACGGCACCTGGTTCATCTCCACGCTGGTCAACGAACTTGCCAACCTCCCGGAGGAGCAGCAGTTTGAGTGGAGCATTTTTGCCCACCCAACCCCGACCACCGAAAACGGCGACGTGTTCAGCATGGGCGCGATCAACCAGAACATGAACCTGCGCAATGGCTTCATCGTGCCCAAGGGCCTCGATCCCGCGAAGGAAGCCATCGCCATCGACTTCCTCCGCTTCATGACCTCCACTGAAGAGGCGACGAAGCTGTTCTCGCTCAACCGCGTGGACGAGGCGACGGGTGTTGAGTACCCCTGGAGCTACGACCCGCCTGCCATCGTCGGCATCCCGATGCGGCCCGGTACCGAAGCGCTCTATCCGCGCATCGACTATGGCGAGATGGGTCTCTTCCTGACGAGCGCTCCGGGAGACACGCAAAGCTGGACCGAGTGGCTGACCTTCTTCGGCCAGGAGTACTTGGGCGGCATGATCGACATCGACACGGTGCTTGAAGAGTGGAGCTTCAGCCTCGAAGACGGCCTGGAGCGCTCACTAGAGACGTACAGGGATGAGGTCGATCAGGCGTTCATCGACGCCAACCTCCCGTAACCCACACTTGCTTCACAGTTGGGGTAGGCCCTCCGAGGCCTACCCCAACGCGTTACTGCTGGAGGACATTCATGGCTACCTTGAGCCGACCTGTGGCCGATGCGCCGCCGATGCCATCCAACCGTCGGAACTTGCTGCAGCGCATCTGGGACGCCAAGTTCGTCTACCTCATCCTGGTCCCGACGTTCGTGCTCCTGGTCATCTTTGCCTATTATCCCTTCGTCAACGCGCTCTATCGCTCGCTCTATGATTGGAACGGCGTCAACGTCTCGAACTATGTCGGGATGGAGAACTTCGCGACGTTGCTGAGTCTCAAGTTTGCGACTGTTGACCCCAAGACCGACGAGGTTACGGGGGAACCACTGCGCGACGAGGCCGGCAACCTGGTCTATGAAGACATCCGCCGCGTGATGCGCAACAACGAGGAAGAGTTTGAGGACTTCAAAGCGTATACCTCGATACAGATTGGGGACCGCCAGTATCACCTCGTCGCCAAAGACCCCGTCTTCATTCGCTCAATGGGGAATATGCTCGTCTTTGTCGTGGCTGACGTGGCGAAGGCGATCCTTATCCCGATCCTCCTGGCGGTGATGCTGTATCACCTGTGGAGCCACCGGTGGCGGTATATCTTCCGCATTATGCTGATCCTGCCGGCGGTGGTGCCAGGCGTCGTCTACATCTTGCTCTGGCGCGACTTTTTCAAGATGCCTTCAGGTAACCAGCAAGCCGGGCTTGTCAACCAACTGCTGGGGTTGATCGACCCCAACCTCATGCACACCTGGCTGGGCGATGTGAATACGGTCATTCCGGCGCTGATCTTCACCGGGTTCCCCTGGGTGAACGGCGCAAACACGCTGATTCTCCTGGCCGGCCTGCTCTCCATCCCTGGCGAACTCTACGACGCTGTGAGGATGGACGGCGCGGGCGCGTGGACCACGTTCCGCAGGCTGGAACTGCCCATGCTGCGGGGTCCGATTCGGCTGGTTCTGGTGTTCGCCCTCATCGGTGCGGTGCAGGGCTACACCGGCATCCTGATAATGACCAACGGCGGCCCGGCGAACGCCAGCATGGTCCCTGGCCTGTGGCTCTACCAGAACGCCTTCCAGTTCAACCGCTACGGCTACGCATCGGCCATCGGCGTGATCCTGTTCATCATCCTGATTACCTTCACGGTCGCCAGCCAGCGCATGTTGCGCTCAGAGGTCGAGTACGAGGGGTAGAGGGGGAGGAAGGTAACGATGCGACACCAAAGAGGCGCCTTGCGTGCGGAGGTGATGCGCTACATCGTGCTGCTCGCCTTCCTGGGCGGCATGTTTTATCCGATCTTGTTCATGTTACTGACAACGGGCAAGACCAACGCAGAACTGAGCATCAACTTCTTCGGCTTCCCGCGCGACATCCAGATTAGCAACCTCACCCGCGCTTGGGACGCCGTTGTCCCCTACATCCTGAACTCCGTGCTGGTAAGCGGCGTGGCAGTGGCTGGCGTGCTCGCGCTGGCCGTCCTGGGCGCGTATGCCTTTGCGCGGTTTTCGTTTCCCGGCAAGAACATGCTGTTCTACGGCGTCGTCGCGCTGATGATGATCCCAGGCATCCTGACCTTCGTGCCTCAGTTTCTCATCGCGCGCGACCTCGGCCTGCTCAACACACGCCTCGCGCTGATCCTCCCCTACATCGCTGGCGGGCAGGTCGGGGCGATTTTCATGCTGCGTATCTTCTTCGCCGGCCTGCCGCAGGAGTTGCTGGAAGCGGCGCGCGTCGATGGCGCGAACGAAATCGTGATCCTGTTCCGGCTCGTCGTGCCGCTCTCGATCCCGATGATTATGGTCATCGCGGTGCAGAACATCCTGGGCACGTGGAACGACTACATCTGGCCGCTGGTCACGATTGGGATGAACGAGTCGATCAGGACTGTACCAATCGGTCTGGCGTTCCTGCCCACCGAGTACGCGCAGATTCCCTATGGCGCGATCATGGCCGGCTATACCATCTCGGCCATCCCGCTGGCGATCCTGTTCGTCTTCACCATGCGCTACTTTGTCGAGGGTCTGAGCAGCGGCGCGCTGAAGCTCTAGCCTGGCGCGCCGTTGATGGATGGAAAGGACTCAACGAGGAGAAACACCATGCGTCCCCGCAACCCTGTCGCAGAGAACACGTCTTTTCAGGAGGCGGGACCGTTCCTGCCTCAGGTGGATATCAAAACCGACGTGGCGATGGTCTACGGCTTGACCGCCACGTTCGAAGAACGCCTCGCCGCATGGAAGGCCGCTGGCTACCGCCCGCACGTGATGACCGGCGTCGCGTGGGGCGAATACCAGGATTACGTCCGCGGCCAATGGGACGGCATCGACCATCACGACGATGCGCAGATGGACGCCGGACCGTTCCCGCTGGAGCACGGCATCAGCCAGGGGCGCGACGTGTACTACATGGTGCCGACCCGGCCCTATACCGCGTATCTCGCCGAGCAGCTCCGCCGCGTGGTGGACGGCGGCGCAATCGCGATCCATCTCGAAGAGCCGGAGTTCTGGGCACGCGGCGGCCATAGCCCCAGCTTTAAGGAAGAGTGGCTGGAATTCTACGGCGAACCGTGGCAGGACCCGGTCTCCTCGGTGGATGCGCGCTATCGCGCCAGCCGGCTCATGCAGCACCTCTACACGCGCGCGCTCGACACGCTGATGCGATCCCTGAAGACCTACGCCGCCGAGAAGGGCGTCCCGAACTTCACGTGCTACGTGCCGACGCACTCACTGCTCAACTACACGCACTGGCACATCGTCAGCCCTGAGGCCAAGCTGCTGGCGGTGGACGCCTGCGACGGGATCATCGCGCAGGTGTGGACCGGCACCGCGCGCACGCCGAATGTCTACCGCGGCGTCAAGAAACAGCGCACCTTCGAGACGGCCTACTGCGAGTATGCTTCCGCCGCCGCCATGGTGCGTGGCGTGGACTTTCGGCTGTGGATGCTGGCCGACCCCATCGAGGACAACCCGAACTACGCCTGGCCCGATTACCGGCGCAACTGGGAGTGCACGGTCACGGCGTCGCTGTTCTTCCCGGAGACGGCGCGCTTCGAGGTGACGCCCTGGCCGTCGCGCGTCTTCCTGCGCACCTATCCGAAAGAGAACCTGAGCGAAAAGCCGCTCCTGCCCCTGCTCAGCGCCTACATGGCGCGCCTGGAACGCAACGGCGAGACGGAGAAACTCAACGCCGCGCGCGAGGCCTTCGCCGCGTTCCAGCGCTTCTTCGAGGAGAGGCTTGCGGAAGGGAAGCCGCTCGATACGCTCGGCTTTGCGCACCGGGTCGCGGAACCCACCAGGGACCTCCGCTTCGGCGACGTGCTGGCGCTCGGAAGCGCCTTCTACCAGCACCTGAGCGGCCACATCGACGAGGCCACCGACAAGCGCTACCGTGGCGCACTGGCCGACTTCTTCCACGACCCCACTGACGAGCGCGAGCACATCCCGCCTGAGTACGCAACCGAGCTACAGGTGGTCTTCAACGCGCTGGCGGATATGGACTGGCCCGCTGCCGAGGTCGAGTGGGTGGACGCGCCCGCAGCGCGCGTGGCGCTGGGGATCACCGACACGATGATGTTCCAGCGCGGCGAGCCGTCGCCGAGCGACCCGGACCTGTCCTTCGTCTACGGCCTGACGCTGCCGCTTCTCAAACACGGCCTCCCGTTTCAGATGGTTCACCTGGAACGCCTGACCGACCCCGGCTATCTGAATAACGGCCTGGAGACGCTGATCCTGACCTACGAAGGCATGAAGCCCCCAGCGGTGGACGCGCACCACGCGATTGCGGGATGGGTGGAAGCGGGCGGCATGCTGCTCCTGTTCGGGGATGGGGACGAGTACGACACGGTGCGGAGCTGGTGGAACAACGGCGAGCGGAGTTACCGGCGCGCCCAGGATCACCTGACCGACATGCTTGGGCTGGGCATCGGGCCAGCGCCGGGGGTACACCCGGTGGGCAAGGGCAAGGTGTTGATCGCGCCGGACAGCCCCTCCGCGCTGGCGCGCCGTGCTGACGGCGCGGACGCGGTGTGGCAGCTTTTGAACCAGGTGATCCCGGTTCAGCCGCGCAACGCCCTGATCCTGCGACGCGGCCCTTACGTGGTCGCGGCCGGCCTCGACGAGTCGGTCAGCGACACGCCTGTCGCCCTGCCGGGCGTCTACGTGGACCTGTACGACGCCGGGCTGGCGGTGCGCGTCGACCCCGCCATTGCTCCCGACACGCGGCACTTCCTGATCGACGTGGCGCGCGCCGACCCCGGCCATGCGTGGGTGCTCGCGGCGAGCGGGCGCGTCGATGCGGAAAGCCACACCGCCGACACCCTCTCGTGCACGGTAAGCGGCGCTGCCGGCACCGTCATGGTGATGCGCGCGCTTCTGCCGCGCACCCCGAAATCGGTCGAGGCGGGGGATCACGCGGTCAGCCACACATGGGACGCGCGCTCGCGCACCGTCTTCGTCACCGGCCCGGCTGACCCTGCCGGTGTGCCGGTTGTCGTGCGGTTCTGACAGGGGCCGGACTCTGGGAGATCATCAGGCGCGCCCTTCGCAGGGCATAACTGGGGCCGTCAGCGCGAGAGGCGGAGAATGGCAAGGCAACAGCATAGCCGGCGCAGCTTCCTGCGGCTGACAGCCGCAGCCGCCAGCGCGCTGGTATCAGGAGGCGGTTTCGTGTCACAGCCGGGAAAGCAACATGCAGCGCGCGCGACCCCACAAGGCAGCCGCTGGTGGCCCGTGCAGGCCGCGCCGAAAGGGGTCGTCCACGCCGAGATCGAGGCCGACCTGAGCGCCACGCACACGCTGGTCCAGTCCGCCGCCGGGCTGGCGGCGCTGGCGGTCAATGAGGGGCGCTCAGACGAGATGGTGTGGATCAGCACGGGGAGCCGCCCGGACTATGCGCAATGGTACGCCGGCCTGGTCCAGCGTTTGCGCTTTGAGGAGCGCGGGCGGTTCGGCCCGTGGGAGCTGGTGCAGCGCCTCAAAGACCGGGGCGTCATCGACGGCTACATTCTCTACAGGTCTGACGCCTCCGAAGGCGACCTGTACACCACGCGCCCAAACATGGACCAGTCGCTCAACGTTGCCACCTCAGTGGCCGGCCTGCTGCTCGGGATTCTGGTCGAGGAAGCGCAGCAGGCCCAGGCGCAGGCGCTCGGCCTCGATATGCTCTTCGACGCGCGTGATAAGGACCTGGCGTGGTGCTTCGAAACGTACCGCGACCGGCTCAGCCGCAACCTGCTCTGCACGCAGGACCCGAAAGTCCCGCACATCCGCGACACGGCGATTGCACACAAGGCCTTCGCAGTCTACGGCACGGGCGCGCCGGTCCCGACCGTCGCCGCGTGGCTTGAGCCGCTCTCGCCCGTGCTCGGCTGGAACAGCGGCGACGAGTTCGCGTTCACCATCCTGCCCACGTTGTACGGCCACTTCAACACGGCGACCAACTGGTCCCTGAACCTGCCGCTTCTCTCGGCGGGAACCGAGGATTACGCCGTGACGCCCTTCGCCACCCTCGACCCGGCCACCATCGACTTCGAGGACGCGCGCCACGCGGTGGCGTTCGTCATGAGTGATGGCGACAACGTGCAGTGGCTGATGGGGAGCTTCTGCATGGCCCCCGACTACTGGGCCAGCCCGGACCACGGCGGGTTCCCGTTCGGCTGGACCGCCTGCGCGCCCAACCTGCTGCAGCTCTGCCCGGAGGCGGTGGACTACCTGTCGAGACTCAGCCTGTGGGGACGTCCATCCTGTCTGACCCCGGCGGCTACTACTACCCTGACCGCTTCGGCGAACTGCGCGCCGAGCCGGACCTGCTGGCGCGGCACGCGCGTCAGGTCGCGGCGCATATGGCGGAGAACGGCGCGAAGATTCTGTGGTTCATCTGCCACAACCTCAAAAGCGCGGCAGCCTTCGCCGCGTATGACACCTACGCGCGGGAGATCGACGGCCTGCTGGGGATGTTCGCCATCCAGTACACACCATATGAGGGCGGCGCGGGCGAGGTCTTCTGGACGCAAGACCGGAACGGCGTCAACATCCCGGTCGTGACCGCGCGCTATTCAATCTGGGCGAACGCGCGGACCGGCAACCGCTCCGGCAACCCTGAGCACATTGCGCAGGTCATCAACGAGAGCGCGGCGCGGGCCGACAGGCAGGGCAGAAGCACCTACGAGTGGGCAATTGTCCATGCGTGGTCGTATTTCACGCCAGCGCCGGGCGCAGAGCCGCGCGCTCGCGGGGTCACGCCGGTCGGGTGGTGCATCGAGCGGCTCGACCCGATGGTTAAGGTGGTCACGCCGGAAGAACTCCTGTGGCGCATCCGCATGGACGCCTACCCGGAAGAGACCCGGCAGATCATCGACATGATCGCCCGCCACACTTAAGAGAGGAAGGAAGCATCCCTTGTGCCCGTCGCCTCGCCAACGGTTCCTGTCCTACGTGCGCGCGCCCCACGGCGCGCGGCCAGATCTGGTTCTACCCCGAAAAAGTGCACCGGGTGCGGCGCGTGCCTCCTCGGTGTTCGCATGGCACGCCGATATTGCAGGATGGCGAGGTTGTCTATCTGCGCGAAGCGTGCCAGGCGTGCGGCGAGGGAGGAGATCATATTCGAGGACAGGCTCGGCATCCCGAAGTTCCTGGGCGTGGCCCCGTGTAAGAATGGCGATTGCTGCGCAGCGCACAGTACGGTATAATAGCCGCTCAATCCTGACCGGCGGGCAGGCGTCAGCCCGCTTGGTGACACGTTGAAGCGAGGTATACAATGGCGCTCACGAAAGAAGAAAAGCTCGACATCATCAATGAGTTTGGCCGGCACGAGGGCGACACCGGCTCACCCGAAGTCCAGATTGCGCTGCTGACAACGCAGATTGGACAGCTCACCGAGCATCTGAAAACCCACAAGCACGACGAGCATTCGCGACGCGGGCTGCTGAAGATGGTTGGTGATCGCCGCCGACAACTCGCCTACCTGAGCCGCAAAGACCCTGATAGCTATCAACGCCTCATCCAACGGCTGGGTCTGCGGCGATAACGTGGTCAGCATCGCCAACGCCACGGTGCTTTTGCAGGTGTCGCTTGGATTGTAGCGATAATGCAGCGCCCCGTGCGCTGAGTTATAAGCGTCTGGAGCGCAGGAATTGGAAAGCGGCTCGGATTTCATGCGTCGATCCGGCCCGGTTTCCAGTCCCTGACCTCCAGGCGTTAACGTTTTTGACTGGAGGTCAAACATGTCATCAGAAGCTCGAGTCTTCTCTGCACAAGTAGGAGACGAAGAAATCCGTATCGAGACCGGCAAGCTTGCCGGTCAGGCCGGCGGGGCCGTGGTCGTGCGCATCGGCGACACCATGATCCTCGCGACGGCCACCATGTCGCGCCTGCCGCGCGAGGGCATCGACTTCTTCCCCCTCACGGTGGACTACGAAGAGCGGCTGTACGCGGCGGGCCGCATCCCCGGCAGCTTTTTCCGGCGCGAGGGCCGGCCCTCCGAGAAGGCCATCCTCATCGCGCGCGTCACCGACCGCCCGCTGCGGCCCCTCTTCGACGAGTCGCTGCGCCACGAGGTGCAGATCATCATCACGGCCCTGTCACACGACCAGGAACATGAGGTCGATGTCGAGGCCATCATCGGTTCCAGCGCGGCCCTGATGATCTCCGACGTGCCCTGGAACGGGCCGGTGGGCGCGGTGCGCGTGGGCCTGATTGAGGGCAAGCTGCGCGTCAACCCGACCATCCCCGAAATGGAAGACAGCCTGCTCGACCTGCGCGTGGCCGGCACCCGCGACGCCATCATCATGGTCGAGTGCGGCGCGCACGAGGTCAGCGAGGATACGCTCGTCGAGGCGCTGGACCTCGCGCACCAGGCGATCCAACCGCTCATCGACCTGCAATGGGAGATGCGCGAAGCGGTGGGCAAAGAGAAGTTCATCCCGCCGGCCGAGGTGGTCAACGAGGAACTGCGCGCCGCAGTGCGCGCGCGCGTCACCGACCCGATCCGCGAGATCGTGGTCAACAACACCGACCGCCACAAGCTGAACGAGGCGGTTGATGC
>JAOSJO010000012.1 GCA_027494055.1 Anaerolineae bacterium
GCTCGAAGAGATCGTTATGGCGCTGCACACGCGCCGCGCCTTCTACCACGTGCGCACCAACATCGACACCACGCAGATCATGCGCACCAGCCGCATGGTGGTGAACTACACCGGCTCGCGCGTCCAGGCGAACAAGGCCGTCGTCGGCGCGAACGCCTTCGCGCACGAGGCCGGTATCCACCAGGACGGGCTGCTCAAGAACAAGCTGACCTACGAAATCCATGCGCCCGGAGACCGTCGGCCTGAACCAGAGCGAGCTGGTGCTGGGCAAGCACAGCGGTCGCCACGCGCTGCGCGTGCGCCTGGCCGAGCTGGGCTACGAACTCACGGACGACGAACTGAACCAGGCGTTCCAGCGCTTCAAGCACCTGGCCGACAAGAAGAAGACCGTCACCAACGCCGACCTGGAAGCCCTCATCGCCGACGAGTTCTACGGCCCGGAGGAAATCTTCCACCTCGAAGATATCCAGGTCACGTGCGGCCGGCCCGGTATGCCCACCGCCACCGTCGGCTCACCGGCCCAGACGGCGAGAGCTACCTCAAGGCCGCCATCGGCGCCGGTCCGGTGGATGCGGCGTTCCAGGCTATCGACCAGATTGTCGGCGCGTCAAACACCCTGGTCGAGTACCGTGTCAGCGCCGTCACCGAGGGCATCGACGCCATCGGTGAGGTCACGGTGCGCATCCGCCGCGACGAGAACGGGCGGCGCACCTTCGGCGGGCACGGCGCAGACACCGACATCATTGTCTCCAGCGCCAAGGCCTATCTCGCTGCCCTGAACCGGATGCTGGCGCACACCGGTTGGAAGGACCGGCTGCCAGAGGGCGAGGCTGCGTCCGTCGGGCTGAGCAGCAACAAGTGACACGGTCGCGCCACGTGTTCACCGGCGCGAAGCAAATCTGCGCACAGTGCAAGGAGGGGAGAGATGCCACCCAAGAAAGACAAGGCCAAGAGCGTGCCGCAGCCTGACACAACCCAGGCGCAACAGGACGAGCCTTTCGCCGAGCCCCGCGCCTGGTCGGTAGGATGGGACCACGAAGGGCTGCAAGGGAACGACAAGCCAAAACGCAAGAAGCCAGTCGAGGTCAAATGGGTCGCCCCTTAGGCGCGCCCAGGGCAACGCCCGCGCAGGACATCGAGGGAAACAATGCCGAAGACCCTGTTTGAGAAGATTTGGGAATCCCACACAGTCGCACCGGGGCAGGACGGCATGCCGGCCGTGTTGGGCATCGACCTGCACCTGATCCATGAGGTCACGTCGCCGCAGGCGTTTGCGGAGCTGCGCGCGCGCGGTCTGAAGGTCCGCCGGCCCACGCAGACGCTTGCGACAATGGATCACAGCACGCCGACCCTGCCACCAAACGGCGACGGCGCGCTCCCCTTCGTGGACGCGATGGCCGCCCGGCAGCTTGAGCAGCTTGAGGTCAACTGCCGGGAGTTCGGCATTCCGCTGCACGGAATGGACAGCCCGCACCGGGGCATCGTGCACGTGATCGGGCCGGAGCTTGGCGTCACGCAGCCGGGCATGACGATTGTGTGCGGCGACAGCCACACCAGCACGCACGGCGCTTTCGGCGCGCTCGCGTTCGGCATCGGCACCAGCGAGGTCGCGCACGTGCTGGCGACGCAGTGCCTTCTCCAGCACAGACCGCGCACCTTCGAGGTCCGCTTCGAAGGGCGGTTGCAGCCGGGCGTCACTGCGAAGGACGTGATCCTGGCCCTCATCGCCGAGATCGGCGTCGGCGGCGGGACCGGCCACGTCCTCGAATATACCGGCCCGGCGATCCGCGCGCTGGACATGGAAGCGCGCATGACCATCTGCAACATGTCGATAGAGGCCGGCGCGCGCGCGGGCATGGTCGCGCCTGACGATACGACGTTCGCGTACCTTGCGGGCCGGCCCTGCGCGCCGCAGGGCGCGGACTGGGACGCCGCCGTCGCGGTGTGGCGCGCGCTCCCCACCGACGCGGGCGCGCGCTATGACCGGTCGGTTTCAATCGACGTGTCGGCGCTGGAGCCGATGATCACCTACGGGACCAATCCCGGCATGGGCCTGCCGATCACCGGGCGCGTGCCCGACCCCGACACGACGCCCGACGTGAGCCAGCGCGCGGCGCTGGCGAAGGCGCTCGCCTACATGGACCTGCGGCCCGGCCAGCCCATGCTCGGCCAGCCGGTGAACGTGGTGTTCGTCGGGAGCTGCACCAACTCACGCCTCTCTGACCTGCGCCTGGCGGCGCAGGCCATACGCGGACGGCGCGTCGCCGAGGGCGTCCGGATGCTGGTCGTGCCCGGCTCGCAGCAGATCAAGCGGCAGGCCGAGGCGGAGGGGTTGCACCGAGTCTTCATCGAAGCCGGCGCGGAGTGGCGCGAGTCGGGTTGCTCGATGTGCCTGGCGATGAACGGCGACCAGGTCAGGCCGGGTGAATATGCGGTAAGCACGAGCAACCGCAACTTCGAGGGCCGGCAGGGTCCCGGCGCGCGGACCTTCCTCGCCAGCCCGCTCACAGCGGCGGCGAGCGCCATCGCCGGCATGGTCGCCGACCCGCGTGCGATCATGGAGGCAGCCGGATGACCACAAGCGCAACTTTTACGTCAACCCTCGCGCCGCTGCCGGCCGAGAACATCGACACCGACCAGATCATCCCGGCGCGCTTCCTCAAGGCCATCGACAAGGCCGGCATGGGCGATAACCTCTTCGCCGACTGGCGCTACGACAGCGACGGCAACCCCAGGCCGGGCTTCGTGCTGAACCAGCCCGAGTACCAGGGCGCAGAAGTCCTGCTCGCCGGCGATAACTTCGGCTGCGGCAGCTCGCGCGAGCACGCAGCGTGGGCGATCAAGGGCTACGGCTTCAGGGCCGTCATCAGCACGCACTTCGCCGACATCTTCCGTAACAACGCGCTCAAGAACGGCCTGCTGCCCATCGTCGTGGACCCGCAAACCCATCGCCAGCTCTTCAGCCTCGTCGAAGAGGACCCGTCAAGCGCCGTCACCGTCGATCTCGCCGCGCAGACACTCGTGCTGCCGGACGGGCGGGCGGTCGAGTTCCCGATTGACCCGTTCGCCAAGCACTGCCTGCTGCACGGCGTGGACCAGCTTGGCTTCCTGCTGGCGCAGGACGACGCGATTTCCGCCTACGAGGCGGCGCACCCGGCGCGCGTCAACACCGCCACCGACGCCATCGCCGGCTCGATTAGCATTACCGTCTAGGGGCAGGTTTGCGCCTGCCCCATGGGGTGGGCGCATCTGCCTGGTGGCGCATGTGTCTGCCCCATAGGGCGCGCTTCCTGGAAGTGCTTGCTTCCGGGACGCCAAAACCCGAAACCAACGGCCACACATCAACGCCTGAAGGAGGCAGACATGGCACACGTAGAAGTGTACGACACCACGCTCCGCGACGGGACGCAGCGCGAGGGCATCTCTCTGTCGGTGGACGACAAACTCAAGATCACCCGCCTGCTGGATGACCTGGGCGTTGCCTACATCGAAGGCGGCTGGCCTGGCTCCAACCCGAAGGACGCCGCGTACTTCGCGCGCGTCCGTGACCTGGACCTGAAGCACGCGCGCGTCGCGGCCTTTGGCATGACGTGCCGCGTCGGTTCCCACCCCGAAGAGGACGCCAACATTCAGATGATGGTCGACTCGCAGGCCCCGGTCGTGACCATCGTCGGCAAGACCTCGTTGCTGCACGTGCGCGAGGTCATCCGCGCCACTCCTGAGGAAAACCTGCGCATCATCCGCGAGAGCGTCGCCTACGTCAAGGCGCTGGGCCGCGAGGTGATCTACGACGCCGAGCACTTCTTCGACGGCTACCGCCTCGACGCCGCCTACGCGCTGGAGACGCTGCGCGCGGCGCTGGCGGGCGGCGCGGAGCGGCTGGTGCTCTGCGACACCAACGGCGGCGCGATGCCCTGGGAGGTGGAGCAGCTTGTGCGCGACGTGGCCGAAGCGCTGCCGGGCGTGCAGCTCGGAATCCACGCGCACAACGACAGCGAGGTCGCGGTCGCCAACACGCTGGCGGCGGTGCGCACGGGCTTCGTAGACCACGTGCAGGGCACGATCAACGGCTATGGCGAGCGCTGCGGCAACGCCAACCTGTGCGCCATCATCCCCGATCTCGAACTCAAGCTGGGGCTGCGGTGCCTCCCTGAGGGCGCGCTGCGCAAGCTCGCGCACCTGTCGCGCACGGTGGCGGAAGTCGCCAACCTCGCGCCCGACAACCACCTCGCCTACGTGGGGCGGAGCGCGTTCGCGCACAAGGGCGGGATGCACGTCGCCGCCATCCGGCGCAACGCCGACAGCTACCAGCACGTTGACCCGGCGCTGGTCGGCAACGAGATGCGCGTGCTCGTCTCGGAGCTTTCCGGGCGCGGCAACATGCTCAGCAAGGCGGAGGAGTTCGGCCTCAACATGGACTCGGAGGGCGCGCGCGCCGTGCTGGAGGAGATCAAGGCGCTGGAGAGCCAGGGCTACGTCTTCGAGGGCGCGGAGGCCAGCGTCGCGATGATGATGCGGCGCGCGCAGCCCGACTACAAGCCCTGGTTCCAGCCGGTGGACTTCATGGTCGTCGTCGAATTGCGTGAGGGGCGCGGCATCGTCACCGAGGCGACCGTGAAGGTGCGCGTCAATGGCGAGGAGATGCACACGGCAGCGTCGGGCAACGGGCCGGTCAACGCGCTCGACAAGGCGCTGCGCCGCGCGCTACTGCCGCACTATCCCCAGATGGCCGACATGCAACTGGCCGACTACAAGGTGCGCATCCTCGACGGGCAGAACGGCACGGCGGCCACCACCCGCGTGCTCATCGACACGCAGAACTGTCACGGGCGGTGGAGCACGGTGGGCGCTGGGCCGAACATCATCGAGGCAAGCTGGCGCGCGGTGGTCGATAGCGTGGAATACGGCCTGGAACTGGCCCACGACCGGGGCCGCTGTGCGGAGGTCGAGACCGAGGGCAGCGAGCAGGCGATGGTCGCGGACTGACAATTTTCTACTTACCAACCTGCGGGAGCTCATTACACACGAGTGCCGCAAGGATGTGCTCCCGCAGGTTGGTTAATCGATGCTGCTTCACGCTAGACGCGATTTCTTGCACTCTGAACCCATTCCTGAACTATAACAGGGGTTCGTTGAATAACTTCGTATCCAAATAGAACCTCATCCACATATCCCATGTGAAGTAAATCGATTATGCGACAGAGATAAGAACGACCGTCATTCCACCAAGTAGTGTAACCATCAACCATAAGGTAATGTTTGACTTCTATACCTTCATGTTCGAATAGCTCTTCAAGTTCCATACCATCGAGGAGAGTCTCATATACTGCATCTAGCCACCGGACACTTGAACAAATGATCGAGGAGTTGAACAAAGGGTTTCCCCCTGGTAAAGTTGAAGCACCAACCACAACTTGATCCAGAGGAGCGGCCCGATGAACAACTCCCAACTCCATCGTATCTGGCGTCAGCGCCTGGCGCAACTGGCGCCCGATGGGTGTGAAAGTCGGCTGACCAACATGGTGCTGTTGCTCGTCGCGTTGTTTCAGGCGCGCAGCGTGCACCTGAGCCTGATCGCGCGCAAGCTGCCGGTGCGCGCCAAGAAAGCGAGCCTGGAGAAGCGTCTGCGTCGGTTGCTGAACAACGGCGCGATCCGTCCCCGGCAGTGGTATCGCCCGATTGCGGTGCGCCTGATCGCGGCGGCGTCGAGCGCCAGACGGCTGCACCTCATCATCGACGGCACGAGGATCGGGTTCGGGTTTCAGTTGTTGATCGTCGTGGTGGCGTATCAGGGGCGCGCGCTGCCGCTGGTGTGGACCTGGGTGCGTCATCGCCGGGGGCACAGCACGACGGTCAAGCAGATCAAACTGCTCCGCTACGTGCAGGGATTGATCCCGCCTGGGGTGAAGGCCTCGCTGGTGGGGGATTGCGAGTTTGGCAATGCGTTGCTGCTGGAGCAGTTGGACGTGTGGGGGTGGGACTACGCGCTGCGGCAACCCGGCGACCACCTGTGTAAGCCCTACAACACAGGCCGGTGGCTGCGCCTGGACGCCTTGCTGCCCCTGCAACCGGGCCTTACCGCCTGGATCGGACGGGTGCTGTTGACAAAGAGCAACGCCTATCCGACCTGCCTGGTGCTCCATTGGCGCAAAGGTGAGCCGCAACCCTGGTTCCTGGCCACCAACCTCCCGTGCGCGCAGGCGGCGCTGAAGCTCTACCGCCGCCGCATGTGGATTGAGGAACTGTTCGGCGATCTGAAAGGGCATGGCTTTGACCTCGAAGCGACCCACTTGCAGCATTTCTTACGTCTGTCCCGGCTCACCCTTGCCGTGTGCATCCTCTATGTCTGGCTCGTCGCGGTCGGTGAACACACCATTGCCTCCCACCAAACCGATGCAGTTGATCGCCATGACCGCCGCGATTTGAGTGTTTTCCGTCTCGGCTGGGACTTCATCGAGCGGTGTCTGGCACTCGACGACCCTGTCCCGCTTACGTTCGTACCGAACTTCTGTTCAGTGTCCGGTAGCTAGATACTGCATCAGCGACTCGGCTGCCAAATGTCGTAGTGTAATAGTATTCCCTTGATTTCCCACACAGCGATAGGGTTGATGACGTTAGGAAACGCGCCATCGATTCTTCGTGCCAGCGTACGTAATGGAGCATCATCACGTGTTACGATGGTTAATTTTCTTGGACTATAGTCACATGGTAACCCCTCAGCATTGGCCTCAATAAGCATATTGGTGATAGCGGTAAAGTAAGCTGGAGTTCTTTTATTGCCTTTTTGCTTGTTCATCGGAATAGGACATTGAGGGGACAACTGCGTCCGTAACTCCTGAAAAATCTCTCTAGCTCGATCTACATCCATCAATTGTAATGCGACGAAATTATTCAACACGTTAGCTCTATGTTTAAAGTAAGAATACAACCTATTGCTCAACTCGGTAGGCTGCTCGTATGAGTCTATCAGATGAGCTACTTCCATACCCGACTTCCGAAGTGCTGTTGCCATTTCAGAGATAGAAGGGACTTTTATCTGTCCCCGCTCTCCTTTCTTGCCCCTTTCTGTATAACCAGTTTCCTGGCTAATAAGGCGAACATTCGCCCAAAAAGTGTTGAGGAAGATGAGTAAATTGAGGATCAGCTTTCATAAAGTAGACTCTCAAACCTGTGGATGAAATCCGATAAGGTGACGCCAACAGCTTCGCAAACTTGGAGCAGTTCGAGAATATCTAGACGGCGTTCTCCAGATCCGTATTTGCTCACGAAAGATTGAGGTTGACCCAAACGTTGGGCAAGATCAACTTGTCTTAGGCCTGCTTCCTGCCTAATCTGGCGAAGAAGAGCTAACAGATGCTCTTGTTGCTGTTTATGACCAGGGACCATATTATTAATACTATGAGAGCTTGACGAATATCCCAAAATCGGATACGCTGATGAGGTAAGCACTTCGATGTCTGGAGACCCGCTCATGCAGCTTTCTATGTTCGACACCGAGAGGCCCCTGCGGGTTAGACCGTTCAAGGCGCAACTACTCAAGTGGATAGGCAATAAACAGAGATTTGCTCATGAGATTATCTCTTACTTCCTCCGAGTTATAGGACGTATTTTGAGCCATTTCTTGGGAGTGGAGCTGTACTTGCTACGCTAGCCCCGCAAAAAGCGGTCGCCTCTGATGCATTTGAATCTCTTATGGAGATTTGGTTCACTTTGGAAGGACTCACCTGAAACACTGAAAGAATGGTATGCTGAGCGATGGCACATTATGGCGAACGGAAACAAGATTGAAGAGTATGAACGCATTAAAGCGTCATATAACGCACATCCAAACGGAGCCGATCTCCTATTTCTCTCCCGATCTTGCTATGGAGGCGTGGTACGTTTTTTCGTCAAGCGGATGGCTATATGTCCACACCGTGCGGGATTCACAAGCCGATTTCTCCTAAAACCTTTTCTCGCCGAGTGGATGAATGGCACCGACGGATAAATGGGACGACGCTCTACCATATGGAGTACCGACAGGCAATGGCAATGGCCCAACCGGGGGATTTGATATACTGTGACCCTCCTTACAGCCATAGTCAAGCGATTCTGTATGGAGCACAATCCTTCGAACTCACGGAGTTGTTTGAGGTCATTGCACAATGCAAATCACGGGGAGTTTATGTAGCACTGAGTATTGACGGAACGAAGCGTTCGGGCAATCTACTATGCGATCTTCCAATTCCCAATGGATTATTCGAACGGGAAGCGTTTGTGAATTGCGGGCGATCTATGCTTAGACGCTTTCAAATGGGAGGTCAAACGCTTGAGACAGAGGTTGTCAAAGACCGTCTTCTGCTGACCTACTGAAGCAAACCCCCTTTCGATATTCTTACACCCAAACTTGAGGAACCTACATGCAAGCAACGATTACCACCACTCCCCGGCGACGGCATTGGCCCGGAGGTTGTGGCGCAGGCCGTGCGGTGCCTTGAGGCGGTCGGCGCGGCGTTCGGGCACACCTTCACGTTCCAGGAGGCCATGATCGGTGGCTGCGCCATCGACGCGACCGGGAACCCCCTCCCCGACGCGACAATCCAGGCGTGCGCCGCCGCCGACGCGGTGTTGCTCGGCGCGGTGGGCGGCCCGAAGTGGTCAGACCCGACCGCGCCGGTCCGCCCGGAGCAGGGGCTGCTGAAGCTGCGCGGGCGCTTCGGGCTGTTCGCCAACCTGCGCCCGGTCAGGGCGTGGCCGGCGCTCGCGCGGTACGCGCCGCTCCGCGCCGACCTGCTGGAGGGCGTGGACATCCTCTTCGTGCGCGAGCTGACCGGCGGCATCTACTTCGGCCCGCGCGAGGAGCAGGGCGAGGGCGACCGCGCCTACGACACGATGCTCTACACCGTGCCCGAAGTCGAGCGCGTGGCGCGCGTGGCGTTCGCAGCGGCGCGCAACCGCCGGCACCGCGTCACGTCGGTGGACAAGGCCAACGTGCTGGCCGCGATGCGCCTCTGGCGGCGCACCGTGACCCAGGTCGGCGCAGACTACCCGGACGTGGCGCTGGAGCACGCGCTGGTCGACTCGTTCACGATGAACGTGTTGCGCTGGCCGTCGTACTTCGATGTGGTGCTGGCGGGGAACATGTTCGGCGACATCATCACCGACGAGGCGTCGGTGCTCGCCGGCTCGCTGGGGATGCTGCCTTCCGCCAGCCTGGGCGCGGGGACGTTCGGCGTGTACGAGCCGATCCACGGCTCCGCGCCGGACATCGCCGGGAAGGGCGTCGCCAACCCGGTCGGCACCATCCTCAGCGCGGCAATGCTGCTCCGCCACAGCCTGGGGCTTGAGCAGGAAGCGGCGGCGCTGGAGGCGGCGGTCGAGGCCGCGCTTGCGCAGGGCGCGCGCACCGCCGACATCGGCGAGCCAGGCGCCGAGGCGCTGAGCACGGGCGCGTTTACCGAGGTGGTGCTGAGCTGCCTGGTCGAGGCCGCGAAACCATAGCCGGCGCGCCCGGCAGAACGAGGAGGGGCGATCCGGTGGGTCGCCCCTGCTTGCATCGTTCAGGCTTGCTCCAACTGGAGGGTCGCCGCCTCGCTGGCGGCGTCATGGTCCGGCAAGTCTGTTTCTATGTGGCGCACCGCCGGGAACAGGTATCCGCTCAGGCTGACGGTCAGGCCGATGATGGACGTGCACACGAACATCATCCCCATGCCCGCGCCCGGCCCCTCACCGACCAACCCACCAAGCGCGCCCACGAGCGCGCCGCCCGGCGCAAAGGCCGGCTCGAACACGCGATCCGCCAGCGGGCCGGCCAGCAGGTAGCCGACCGGCATCATCGCCGTCTGCAGCATGCCCTTGATGGCAAACACCCGCCCCTGCACGTCCGGCGGGACCTTACTCTGCCAGATGGCGCGGTCGGATGTGACGATAAACGGAATGAAGAACTCGGCGATAAACCCGGCGCTTGCCCAGGACAGCGTGCTGCGCCCCACACCGAGGAGGAAATCGCCGAGAATGAACGACAGCGCCGCGCCGAGCAGGACGCCGTGAATGCGGCGCTTGGGACCGCCCCACGCGCTCACCAGCACGCCGCCGAGCACGCCCGCCAGGCCCATCGCCGACTGCACACTCGCCAATGCCAGCGCATCACCGGCCGTGCGCGCCAGAATCATGGCGGGCAGCACGCCGAAGTATGTCAGCGCGGCGGTGAGGTGGATGCCCATCATGATGACCAGCAAGTACAGCAGCCCGCGCCGCTGAAACACGTACCGGAAGCCGAAGCTGGCCTCGTCCCAAAACCGCCCTCTGGCAGCCGCGCCCGCTTCGGAGACCGCCGGCCGGGGGATGCGCGTCACGACCAGGGTAGAGGCGGCGACCAGAAACGTCACGATGTCGATCAGGAGCACGCTCGTCAGCCCGGCATGGCGCAACAGCAGGCCCGCAAGGGCCGGCGCGACGATCTGCGAAAACGAATACGCCAGCGAGCGCAGCTCCGTTCGCACGGCCATACTGGCTTTTCGGCACGAGCGTCGTCGTCGCCGCGTAGTATGCCGGCACCTGGAAGGCCTCGAACGCGCCCGCGAGCGCTTCCAGGATGTACAGGTGCCACACCTGGAGGCCACCGCTGAGGTGCAGGCCCAGAACGCCGACCGTCATCAACCCTGCGCCGAGGTCGGTGAAGAGCATCACGCGGCGGCGGTCCCAGTGGTCCACCAGAACGCCGGCCACCGGGCTGAGCAGCACATACAGGATATAGGAGAAGAACCCCAGGAGCGCGAGCGTCGTCGCCTCGCCCGTCCGCTCGTAGGCCCACGTGAGCAGCGCGAAGCGCGTCATCGCCGTGCCGGTCAACGAGGCGAGCTGTCCTGACCAGATCACCCAAAACGTCTGCATCTCTCTAAAACCCGAGATTGCACGCAACATAGTGGTCTCCTCCCAAGCACCGCAACAAAAAAGCGGGCGCTCTGCTGCGCCCGCTGCCTGTGCCGCGAATGTGGTAATATAATTCTTAATATCCTACAGGCGCATTCCTCCAGGACTGCGCCGGGGCGGCTCCGTTAATATACACTACACGAAACCTGACGCACGGTATGTACATCACTGGCACCTCAAACCACGGTGCGATTATATTGTCTCCGGCAACCGTAGTCAATTTCTGAGGCGCGTCTGCAGGCCGGGCGTCACCCGCCCAGCTTCGCGCGCATCGAGCGTGTAGATCAGGCCGTCGAAGCCCAGGATGTAGCTCTGCCAGCCAAAGCCCATCACGACGCCAGGGCACACGGCTGACATGAAAGAGTGGTGCCGAAACAGTTCGCGCGCGTGAACGTTGGAGAGGTGTACTTCCACGACGGGTATCTTGATCGCGCTGATGGCGTCGCGGAGGGCGACGCTGGTGTGCGTGTACGCGCCGAAGTTCGCCACCACGCCGTCGGCCCAGGTGCGCGCGTCGTGCAGCGCATCGACCAGCGCGCCCTCGCTGTTGGACTGGAAGAAGCGCACGTCGGCGCTGGCTTCGCGCGCGCGCGTCTCGATGCGCCGGTTGATCTCGTCGAGTGTGAGCGCGCCGTACACCTCCGGCTCGCGCTCGCCGAGCAGGTTGAGGTTTGGGCCGTGCAGCACCAAAATTTGATAGGGCATGTCAGTTTCTCCTTGACAGCGGTGGGCAAGCCGGGTATGCTTGTGCGCATTCTGAAAGTGCGGGTGACGCAAATGTCCGCTTCAATGCGCTTTGGCTACAGCTACTATTTTACCAGCAGATTGCCACTGAGGCGTTGAAGCTTTACGTCTGTATCCAGACGGCGCGAGGATCAACGCCTCGCGCCTTTTTTATTCGGGTGCAAGAGAGCCAATCGCCATGAACAACGCGATCACGTGCCGGGGGGTGCGCGGCGCAACCACCACCACAGACGACTCGGCGGAAGCCATCATCGGGGCCACGCGCGAGCTGCTTGCCGCGCTCGTCGAAGCCAACCACATCGCGCCGGAGGAGGTCGCCAGCGTGATCTTCAGCGCCTCGCCCGACCTGACGGCGGCGTATCCGGCGGTGGCCGCGCGCGAGATGGGCTGGACTAACGTGCCGCTGCTGTGCATGCAGGAGATGGACGTGAGCGGCGCGCTGCGGCGCGCGGTGCGCGTGCTGATCCACTGGAACACCGCCAGCCAGCCGCACGAGATCCGGCACATCTACCTGCACGGCGCGACAAGCCTGCGCCCCGACGTGGTGGCGCGCGGCGCAGAACTCACCGACCAGCGCGTGACGGTGGTCGGCCTGGGGCTGATCGGCGGGAGCCTGGCGACGGCGCTGCACGGGCAGGCCGCACGGGTGACCGGCGTGGACCCTGATCCGCGCGCCGTCGAGATGGCGGTCGAGCGCGGCATCGTCGATGGCGCGACGACCGACCTGGAGGCCGGCGTGCGCGACGCCAGCATCGTCGTCCTGGCCGCGCCCGTGCGCGCCATCATCGGCCTGATCGAGACGGTCGGGCCGCTGCTGCCGGAGGGCTGCCTGCTCGTCGATGTGGGCAGCAGTAAGAGCGCCATCTGCGCGGCGATGCGCAACCTGCCCGGACACGTCATGGCGGTCGGCGGGCATCCCATGGCCGGCAAAGAGACGCCTGGACTCAAAGCGGCTGACGGCAACCTGTTTGTCGATCGGCCGTTTGTTTTGTGCCCGGTCCGGCACGGCATCCCCGACCTGGCCGAGGCGCTGGTCCGGGCGGTGGGCGCGTTCCCCGTGCCGCTGGACGCCGCGCGCCACGACCGGCTCACGGCGGCGATCAGCCATGTGCCCTACATGCTGAGCGTGTCGCTGGTGCGGATGGTGGCGCAGGTCGGCCTCACCGACCCCTGGGTGTGGACGCTGGCCGCCTCCGGCTTCGGCGACACGAGCCGGGTCGCGGCGAGCGACGTGACCATGATGCAGGACACGCTCGAAACCAACCGGCGCGCAGTGCTGGAGCTGGCGCGTCAGGTGCGCGGCGCGCTGGATGAACTGATCGATGCGCTGGAGCAGAACGAGACGGCAGTGCTGAGCGCGCATCTGACCGAGGCGCGGCTGGCGCGGCTGGCCTGGATCGGCGACCGGAAGGGAGGACTGACATGACGGCGGTATGGGATTATGGCGGTGAACTTAAGCCTGACAGTGGGCTGAAGCCCACTGTCCCAGGTGCGCTATCTGGAGTGCAGCCGACATGACGGCGTTGCGGGTTCGCGGCGGCAATCCCCTGCGCGGCTTGACGCGCGTGCCGGGCGACAAGTCGATCTCGCACCGCGCGGTCATGCTCGGCGCGCTCGCCGGTGGCGTGACGCGCGTGCGCGGCTGGCTGGAGGGCGGCGATACGCGCGCGACGCTGGGCATTGTGCGCGCGCTCGGCGTCGAAGTGACGCGCGACGGCGATGAAATGGCGGTTCACGGCGGGCGCTTGCGCGCGCCGGCCGGCTCGCTCGACTGTGTGAACTCCGGCACGTCGATGCGGCTGCTGGCGGGCGTCCTCGCCGGCCAGCCGTTCGCGAGCACGCTCGATGGGAGCGACCAGCTCCGCAAGCGCCCGATGCGCCGCGTCGTCGAGCCGCTGCGCATGATGGGCGCGGACATCGCCGACAGCGACGGGCGCGCCCCGCTGCGCATCAGGCCGGCGGCGCTGCACGGCATCCGGTACGCAATGCCGGTCGCGAGCGCCCAGGTGAAGAGCGCGGCGCTGCTCGCCGGCCTGTGGGCCGAAGGTGAGACGGTCGTGGTCCAGCCGGGGCCGGCGCGCGACCACACCGAGATCATGTTGCGCGCGATGGGCGCGGACCTCACGATGGAGGGCGACACCGTGCGCCTGAAGCCAGGGGGCGGCTCGCGCCGCTCGACCTGGACGTGCCTGGCGACTTCTCGTCGGCGGCGTTCCTCATCGTGGCCGGCCTGCTCGCGCCCGGCTCCGATGTCGCCATCGAGGGCGTGAACCTGAACCCGACGCGCACCGGCCTGCTCGACGCGCTGTGGCAGATGGGCGCGGAGGTGCGCATCGAGAGCCAGGCCGAGGCCGGCGGCGAAGCCTGCGGGACGCTGCGCGTGCGCTCCAGTGGGCTGGTGGGCGCGGTGGTCGGCGGCGCGGAGGGCGTCGTCGAACCGGTGCGGCTGATCGATGAGTTCCCGGTGCTCGCCGTGGCGGCGACCCAGGCCGGCGGCGTGACCGAGGTCCGCGACGCGGCGGAGCTGCGCGTCAAAGAGGTGGACCGGATCGCGGCGCTGCCGGGCGAGCTGCGCAAGCTCGGCGCGGAAGTTGAGGAGCGCCCGGACGGGTTCGCCATCGAAGGGCCGTGCCGCCTGCGCGGCGCGGCAGTGGACGCGCACGGCGATCACCGCCTGGCGATGAGCCTGGTCGTCGCCGGCCTGGTCGCCGAGGGCGAGACCGTGGTGCACGGCGCGGAGTGCATCGCCGACAGCTTCCCCGGCTTCGTCGAACGATTGGTCGCGTTGGGCGCGGATGTAGAGGAAAGGTAGACCACAGAGACACAGAGGACACAGAGGTTCAAACGATTTCTCTGTGATCTCCCTGTCTCTGTGGCGCAAAACATGGACGGGATCAACGGCGGGACGCAACTCGTGGGCGTGATGGGGTGGCCGGTGGCGCACAGCCTCTCTCCGGCGATGCACAACGCGGCGTTTGCGGCGCTGGGCCTCAACTGGCGCTACGTGCCGCTGCCCGTGCATCCCGACCATGTAGGCGACGCGGTGCGCGGCCTCCGCGCGCTGGGCTTCGCCGGCTGCAACGTCACCGTGCCGCACAAGCAGGCCGTGATGCCGCACCTGAGCGGCCTCTCCGACGAGGCGGCGGCGCTCGGCGCGGTGAACACGCTCGTGCGCGACGGCGACGCCTGGCGGGGCGAAAACACCGACGCGCGCGGCTTTCTCGATGACCTCGCCGCGCACGGCGTGGACGTGGCCGGGGGGTTGTGCGTCGTGCTGGGCGCGGGCGGGTCGGCGCGGGCGGTGGCCTGGGGACTGCTCAAGGCGCGGCGCGCGCGTGAGGGTCTTCAACCGCGCGCACGCCCGCGCTGTCGCCCTGGCCGATAGCCTCCGCGCGCGGCTGCGCGACGCGCCCCTGTCGGCGCACCCGCTGGACGAACTGCGCAGCCAGCTCGACAGCGACAACGTGGGGTTGATCGTCAACGCGACGCCGGTGGGGATGTGGCCGCACGTGGACGAGTCGCCCTGGCCGGCGGACGCGCCGATCCCGCCGGCGGCGACAGTGTACGACCTGGTGTACCGCCCGGCGCGGACCCGGCTCCTGCAAGACGCCGAGGCCGCTGGCGCGCGCGCCATCGGCGGGATTGGGATGCTGGTGCGGCAGGGCGTGGCCTCGTTCGCCATGTGGACCGGCCACGCGCCGCCAGTTGACGTGATGATGGAACAGCTAACACGAAAGCACGAGAGCGCAGGGACGCGATAACACGAATACTGATCTTTCGTGTGTTTCGTGTCTTCGTGATCGGGGATGAAGGATATGGGCGGATTGCGTTTTCTCACCGCAGGCGAGAGCCACGGGCCGGCGCTGACGGCGATCCTGGAGGGATGCCAGCGGGCCTCCCGCTGGCGCCTGACGACCTCAAAGACGACCTGGCGCGGCGGCAGGGCGGCTACGGGCGCGGCGGGCGCATGTTGATCGAAAAGGACGCGGCGCAGTTGCTTGGCGGCGTGATGGCCGGTCAGACGACCGGCGCGCCGATCAGCATCCTGATCCACAACCGCGACTGGAAGGCGTGGCGCGACCGCGACATCGACCCGCTCACCGTGCCGCGCCCCGGCCATGCCGACCTGACCGGCGCGATCAAGTACGGCTACGCCGATCTGCGGCTCGCACTGGAGCGCGCCAGCGCGCGCGAGACGGCGGCGCGCGTGGCGGTCGGGTCGATCTGCAAGCGGCTGCTGGGCGCGTTCGGGATTGCGGTCAAAGGCTACGTCGTCGAGATCGGCGGCGTGGCGGCAGACCTCGACGGGATGCCCTACGCGCAGCGCTTCGAGGCGTCAGAGGCGAGCGACGTGCGCTGCCCCGACCCCGGCGCGAGCGAGGCGATGCGCGCCCGCATCCGGCAGGCGAAGGTGGACCGGGACACGCTCGGCGGCGTGTTCGAGGTGGTGGCGTTGGGACTGCCGCCGGGGCTTGGCGCGCACGTGCACTACGACCGGCGGCTGAGCGGCCGGCTGATGGGCGCGATGGGCAGCATCCAGGCAATCAAGGGCGTGGAGATCGGCCCGGCGTTCGCGAACGCGCGCCGGCCGGGCACGCAGGTGCACGACCCGATTGTGCTCGAAGACGGCGTGTTGCGCCGCGCGAGCAACCGCGCCGGCGGGCTGGAGGGCGGCATCACCACCGGCGAGCCGCTCGTCGTGCGCGCCGCGATGAAGCCGATCTCCACCACGCTGAACCCGATCGACTCCGTTGACCTGGCGACCGGCGCAGTCGCGCCGACGCAGTACGAGCGCAGCGACTTCTGCGCCGTGCCGGCGGCGGCGGTGGTTGGCGAGGCGATGGTGGCGTTCGTGCTGGCGGACGCGCTGCTGGAGAAGCTCGGCGGCGACTCGCTGGAAGAGATGCGCCCGCGCTTCGAGGCGCTGCGCCGGGGCCGGCTCGACGAGCTGGCGATGGACAACGCGCCCTGGCGGTTCGGCATCGAGGCGGACCTGGGCGCACCGCAGGGGCGTAAGGGGAAGCCGAAGAGAACGCCGATGGCGAATAAGGTGAATCTCGTCTTGACTGGCTTCATGGGCACGGGCAAGAGCACGGTAGGGCCGCGCGTGGCGCGGCGGCTGGGGATGCAATTTGTGGACATGGACCCGCTCATTGAGGAACGCGCGGGTATGCGCATCGCCGCCATCTTCGAGGCGCAGGGCGAGGCGGCCTTCCGCGCGCTGGAAACTGCGCTCTGCCACGAGCTGGCGCAGCAGCACGGCATGGTGATCGCGACCGGGGGCGGCGCGCTGCTGAACCCGACCAACCGCGCGCTGCTGGGATCGACCGGCGTGATCGTCTGCTTGACCGGTGACTTCGAGACGATCATGGCGCGCGTGGGTCCCGCGACCGACCGGCCCCTGCTCGACGCGGACGACCGGGCTGCCCGCGCCCGCGCGCTGCTGGAGGCGCGCGCGGCGGCCTACGCCGCGCTGCCGCATCACGTCGATACAACCGGCCTGACGCCGGATGAAGTCGCAGACAGGGTGGTGAGGCTATGGCGACAACAGACACACGGCGGCTGAGGGTCCGCGCCGGGCGCGCCGAATACGACGTGCTGGTGGGCAATGGCCTGCTGGCGCGGATGCCGGCGCTGCTCGCGGAACGCGGCCTGCCGGCGGCGCGGGCGGTGGTGGTCAGCAACACGACGGTCGGGCCGCTGTACGGCGCGGCGCTGGCGGAAGCGCTCGGCGCGCCGCTGCTGACCATCCCCGACGGCGAGCAGCACAAGACGCTGGCGACGCTCGGCGCGCTCTGCCAGGGGATGCTTGACGCGGGCATGGACCGGGACAGCCTCGTGATCGCGGTCGGGGGCGGCGTGGTCGGCGACGTGGCAGGCTTCGCGGCGGCGAGCTACATGCGCGGCGTGCGCGTAGTGCAGGTTCCGACCTCCCTGCTGGCGATGGTGGACGCAAGCGTGGGGGGCAAAACCGGCGTGGACCTCCCCGGCGGGAAGAACATGGTCGGCGCATTCTGGCAGCCGGCGCTGGTCGTCGTCGATGTGGCCGTGCTTGGCACGCTGCCCCCGGTCGAGGTGCGCTGCGGCCTGGCGGAGGCGCTCAAGCACGGGCTGATCGACGATCCGGCGCTCTTTGCCCGGCTGGAGACAGGCCAGACCGCCATCGACGCGGCGCTGCTCGAACAGGCGATTGCGGTCAAGGCGCGCGTGGTTGAGGCCGACGCGCTGGAACATGGTGTGCGCGCGCATCTGAACCTGGGGCACACCTTCGCCCACGCGATTGAGACCGTGTCCGGCTACCAATGGAAGCACGGCGAGGCGGTGGCGGTGGGGCTGGCCGGCGCGGCGCGCCTCTCGGCGGCGCTGGGGCTGTTCGCTCAGGCGCTGCCGGCGCGCATCGAGGCCGCGCTGACGCGGCTGGGCCTCCGGTGCGCTATGCCGGCCTCGACCCGGCGGCGCTCTGGGAAGCGATGGCCGCCGACAAGAAGTGGCGCGCGGGCCGGTCACGCTTCGTGCTGATCCGCGACGTGGGCGACGTGTGCGTGCAGGAGGGCGTCTCGCGCGACGCGGTGATGCCGATTCTGGAGATGCTCGTCGCTGGAAGCTAAAGGCTGCAAGCGAGAAGCTGGCGGGTGCGCCTGACCGGCCTCCAGCTTCTTGAAATAACCGGGAGGGACGAAGTTGAGCAAGAAAGCAGAGCGGGTGGCATTCCAGGGGGAGGCCGGCGCTTACTCGGAGGAGGCGGTGCGCCAGTTCTTCGGCGCGGGGGCCGAGGCCATGCCGTGCCGGACGCTGCGCGAGACGATCCGCGCGGTCGAGAGCGGGAAGGCGGCGTACTGCATGTTGCCGATAGAGAACGCGGTGGCGGGTTCGGTGGAGAGCGCCTACGAGCTGCTGATGGACTGCGACCTGCGCATCCGGGGCGAGGTCATCCTGCGCGTGCGCCACGCGCTGATTGGCGTGCCGGGCGCGACGCTGAGCGACGTCAGGCGCGTGCGCTCGCACCCGCAGGCGCTGGCGCAGTGCGAGCGCTACCTGGAACGCCACAACCTGGCAGCAGTGCAGGCGTTCGACACCGCAGGCGCGGCGCGCGAACTGGCCGAACAGCCTGAGCCGGAGGTTGCCGTCATCGCACACGAGACGGCGGCGGCGATCTACGGGCTGGAGGTGATCGACAACGGCATCGAGGACCTGCCGTTCAACTACACCCGCTTCTTTGTGCTCGGTACCGAGGACCCACCGCGCGCGCAGCGCAACAAGACCTCCCTTGTGTTCGCCACGCGGCACGTGCCGGCGGCGCTGTACAACGCGCTCGGCGAGTTCGCGCAGCGCAACATCAACCTGACCAAGATCGAATCGCGGCCCCGGCGCAACCAGCCCTGGCAGTATGTGTTCTATCTGGACTTCGAAGGACACTGGCAGGACCCGCCCTGCGAGGCGGCGCTGCTTGGGCTGCTGCGCCGGTCGTCCTTCGTCAAGATGCTGGGGAGCTACCCGGCGGCGGCGAACACCTGGCATCCAGACGGCGCGTGAAGCTTCACGGAGCGGATACCCAACATTCACCGATTTCAAGGAGGCTAAGAAAGTGACGGACCAGCGTACCAGCAGATACGGGCAAAACGGCAAGGGTACGAGCCGGGAGGCGGAATCGCCCTCACACGTTGGCGTGTGATCAGGGGCGGGTTCCCCCACCCGAAGAATTCACAGGAGACAATGTTATGATCATCGTCATGCAGAAAGGCGCGACGCCGGCGCAGATCTCGGCGGTGGTGGCCCGCGTTGAGGGGATGGGCCGCCAGGTTCACCTGTCGCGCGGCGAGGAGCGCACCATTATCGGCGTGGTCGGCGACGACCGCACCTTCGACCGCGACCAATTCGAGCGGATGGACGGGGTCGAGCATACCGTCCCCATCCTCAAGCCCTACAAGCTCGCGAGCCGCGAGTTTCACCCATCGGACAGCGTCGTCGATGTCGGCGGAGTCAGCATCGGCGGGCAGGCGGTCGTGGTAATGGCCGGCCCGTGCGCAGTGGAGAGCCGCGAGCAACTGATGGAAACCGCCTGGGCGGCCAAAGAGGCCGGCGCGCTGATCCTGCGCGGCGGCGCGTTCAAGCCGCGCACCTCCCCCTACAGCTTCCAGGGGATGGGCGAACAGGGGCTACAGTTGCTGGCAGAGGCGCGCGCCGAGACCGGCCTGCTCGTCGTCACCGAAGTGATGTCGCCCAGCCAGGTCTCGCTGGTCGCGACCTACGCCGACATTCTGCAGATCGGCGCGCGCAACATGCAGAACTACGCGCTGCTGCACGCCGTCGGCGAGTCGCACAAGCCGGTGCTGCTCAAGCGCGGGATGATGTCCACCATGGAAGAGTGGCTGATGTCAGCGGAGTACGTCCTCTCGCATGGCAACAACCGCGTGATGCTGTGCGAGCGCGGCATCCGCACCTTCGAGACCTACACGCGCAACACCTTCGACATCAACGCGATTGCGATGCTCAAGCAGCTTACCCACCTGCCCGTCATCGCCGACCCCAGCCACGGCACGGGGCTGTGGGAGCTGGTCGGGCCGGTGGCGCGCGGGGCGGTGGCAGCCGGCGCTGACGGCCTGATCCTGGAGATCCACCCCAGGCCGGAGGAGGCCGTCTCCGACGGGCGGCAGAGCCTCAAGCCGAAGCGCTTCGCCGAACTGATGTCAGAAGTCAGGCTCATCGCGGAGGCGGTGGGGGCGCTGCCTGGCGACCGCCGAGCAGCTTGAGCCGGTCAGCGCGCACTGAGCAGCCGTCAGAAAGCGCACCGGGAAAACAAAACGGGGGCCACAGCGCGCTGTGCCCCCGTTCCGATTCCGTCAGGGTGTGGCTACGGCGTGACCGTGAGGCCGGTGAAGCCGTAGGGCACGATCTGGTACCAGGTGATGCCGGGCTTGAGCGGCAGGAGGTCGCCGCCCGGCGTCTTGAAGGTGAGCATCGAGAAGTCGTCGGCGCGCGACCAGCGACACTCGAAGCGCTGCCCGTCGCGGAACAGGTCACATGGCCCCTCGCCCCAAAGCTGAATCTCGGTGGAGTAGTGCCCCCCGGATACCTCGTCTTCGAGGATCGTGCGGTCTTCCACGTGATCGACGTAGAGCACCACGACGTTCTGCGCCGTGATCTGCTGTTC
Organism: Anaerolineae bacterium; assembly: GCA_027494055.1. GTDB lineage: Bacteria > Chloroflexota > Anaerolineae > Aggregatilineales > JAFGMM01 > JAOSJO01. The sequence continues at coordinate 20,807 of JAOSJO010000012.1, forward strand.
GGTGACCGCATCCATGTGCGGCTCGCCGTCTGCATAGCGCGCGTAGCGCGCGAAGCCGCCCTCATAGAACCAGCGCACGTTCTCGGCCCGGTAGGCAATATCGACAATCCGGGCCGGCGCGCCGCCGCCGGGGATGGTGGCGCTGAAGGCCGTCCCGCGCAGGCCGGGGTCCTCCAGGTTCACGCCGCGCTCGTCGGCCAGGAACCAGAGTTCGCGCGGGTTGGCGAAGAAGTTGTGCGGCGGGTCGATGTCCGCGTCACGGAATACAAACGGATCGCCCATCGTATCCGCATAGAAGGTACGCGCGCGCGTGGGGCGGTTGGGATCGTACAGGCGCTGGCGCACGCCCTCTGACGCGCCGGAGAAGATGAACAGCGCGCGGTACATGGCGGTCAGTTCCAGGTCGATGAGCCGCGCCGACCGCATCGAGCCGACTTTCTGCGGCGTGGTGCTCAGAAAGAAGGCCGTGAAGCGCGTGGTGCCGCCCTCTGCGTAGTGCTCGAACACGATGTCGGCCTGCGCGAGGCCCGCCTGTGGCCGAACCTTGTCACCGGGGAAGTTCGAGACTTTGACCCCAACAGGGCGCCGGTTGAGCACGGCGGGGTTGCTCACCGGCTGGCCCGTCAACGGGTTCACGCCCTCCGGATATGTATCAGGGCCGATGATGTCGCCCGCCGCCCCCTCTTGGGCGGAAAGCGGGCTTCCCAGCGCGAGCGTGGCGCAAAGCACCAGCAGCAGAAGTGCACGGCGGATCTGTGTACGCATACGCTACCTCACCAGTAGTGCAGTATGGGAAGTCACAAACGACCGGGAATTATAGCATGGGCGGGGCGCGGTCCCAACTTGATGGGCAAAGCCCCGCACAACGCACAGCGCCCGCACAGACCGGATCGCAGCCCAGACGCCGCCGCCTAGTGCTCCTGGTGGGCGTAGTCTGGCGGCGGCTGCTCGTAGGGGTCCTCAACCGGCTTGTCGACGAGAACCCACGCGACCGTGCCACCGACGAGCATTACCACGCCGACCGCGAGAAGCGCCCCGATCACCGTCTCGTTGGACGCGACGCCGCGCGCGCTGGCAATCAGGAGCGCGATTGCGATCAGCGCAAGGCCGATATAGATGACGAAACTGAAGGCGCGGTGGTAACGGTAGGGAATGGGCAGCATAGGTACAGCTCCCTGGATGCGTAGGATAAGGTCACTGGCCGCCTGGATTATGACCTGACGGCGGCTGCTTGGCAAACCATTCCTGGCAGAGCAGGCCCATGATGTAGATGTCGTGGTATGCACCGTTACGGTAGAGCGCCTGCCGGCGCGCGCCTTCGTGCACGAAGCCGACTTTCTCATACGAACGGATGGCGCGCGTATTGAACGCAAACACCTCAAGCTCGACCCGGTTCAGGTTCAGCTCGCCAAAACCGTACTCCAGCAGCAGGCGGGTCGCCTCCGTGCCATAGCCGCGCCCCCAGTACAGCTTGTTGCCGATGACGATGCCGAAAACCGCCGACCGGTTGCGCCAGGCGTTGACGCGCAGGCCGCAATTCCCCAACAACTGGTCGTCATCCAGGGTGCGGATAGCAAACGTGAAAAGGTCCTTGTCCTTGCGCATGTCCTCATACCACGCCACCTCGTCGTCGTATGAGAACAGGCGGAGCACATCCGGGGCCATGAAGGTCGTGACCTCCGGGTCGCTGAACCACGCCGCGAATTGCTCCAGGTCGTCGCGCCGGACCGGCGCCAGCCGCACCCGCTTACCCACAAACATGGCACATCCTTCGCAAACGCGCCCAATCACAAGGGCATGGCGCGCGCCATGCCCTCTGGAACCCTGCACCGATCTCGCGCGAAAGACTGCTACTTCGCCCCGGATTCGGCAGCGCCGGCGGCGGCGCCCTCCGCCACAACCGGCGTGATGTTCGGCTCGGCAACGAGCACGCGCTGGAGCGCGCAGATCGCGACTTCGAGCATGTCCAGGCCCGGCTCGCGCGTGGTGAGCTTCTGTAGCCACAGGTTGGGCTGGATCAGCGCGCGGACGAGCGCGTTGTCCAGGTGCTTGGCGGCGAACCGGATCCACTCGTAGGCGATGCCCGCCACCAGCGGGATCAGGAGGATGCGCGACCCCAGCCGCAGGATCAGGTTATCCGGGTGGCCCAGGAAGGCAAACACGAACACCGACACTACCACGACCACCAGCAGAAACCCCGTGCCGCACCGGGGATGTTCGAGGGGGAAGCGCGCCACCGACTGGGGCGTCAGGTCTGCGCCGGCCTCGTAGGCGTTGATGGTCTTGTGCTCCGCGCCGTGATAGGCGAAGAGGCGCTTGATATCTGGCACGCGCCCGATGAGCCAGATGTAGCCGATGACCAGCAACAGGCGGATGAAACCCTCAACGAAGTTGGTCACCAGCGCCGAATGGATGTTGAGCAGGTTCTCGATGCCGCCCGCGACCGCCGCCGGCAGCAGCAGGAACAGCCCAAGCCCCAGCGCCAGCGAAACCACCATCGTGCCGATGCCGAGCGGGCCGCTGAAGCTGACGTCCTCGTCCTCGCCCAGGGCCACGTCGGCAGACCACATCAGCGCGCGCGTGCCCAGGCCGAGCGCATCCCACAGCATAATCATGCCACGCAGCAGCGGCGTCTTCGCCAGCGCGCCCCGGTAAATCCTGGGGTTGAGGTCGTCTTCATGCACCACGATCTCGCCCGGCGCGGCCTCCACCTGGGCGCGCAGCGCCGGCCACGCCGCGTCGGCCCTGGCGAGGTTGCCGGGGATGTCCGCCGCCCAGGCCGCCTGTGCGTCACGGTCCCGGTGGAGGTAGAGCCGGTCGTCATGGAGCGTCCACACCGCCGGGTCGGCCTCGACAAGCGCGCCGCCTGCGACGCTCAGCGCGTCATAGCCGGTGTACTGCGGCGCGTAGCGCTCTGGCGCGGCGGCGAACTTCTTGCAGTGCTCGCGGCTGGCGAACCGCCACGTGAGGCCCATCCAGCGGTGCTCGTGGTCGAGCTTGCCCTGGACGGGCGCGCCGCCCTCGCCCGGTTCGGAAGTACGCGACCGCATCATACCCCTTGATCGCGGGCGGCTTCGGCGCGCGCACGGCCACCGCGTAGCTGTAGGCGCTCCGCATCATCACGCCTTCCATCACCGCCTGGCCGCCGTAGAAAAAGCTTGGGGACTTCTCTGTCATTGGTTAGCTCCAATCTGAGCGCGATGGTCCAATTGTAATCGGGCGCTGGCGCTGTCGCAACCTGCTCGCTTCGGTGATGGCATGATGAAGCCCGGAAACAGAAAAAGCGCATCCGAAGATTCGTAACACGAAAGCACGAAAGATGCGAAGTCACGAAAGGGTTGGGCGCACGTTCCACGCCTTTCGTGTCTTCGTGTTTCCAATCTGCACTACCTCCCAGACTTTGTCATGCAATACCTTTCGGTCCCTTCGGCGCGACGGCCCGGCACTTGCCCTACACCTCAGTGTCCGTTGTCTCGCCGGGTTCGCCATCGCCGGCGATCCGGCGCAGTTCATATTGCAGGATGGCGACCTCCTGGGCCAGCTTCTTGTTCTCGTTGGAGAGTCGGCTGATAACCACCGAGAACTGCAACACAATAAGGAGCAGGAACCCGAAGGCCAGCAGGAACAGCGCGGTGGGCGGGTAGGCGATCCCCACCGCCACGGCCACCACGTCGAGCAGCCGGCGCGAGGCCGCGAGCACGACCAGCGCGACGCCGGTGGCGAGCCAGAGCAGCGAGTACTGCTCCTTGAGCTTCCGCTGGCGCACCAACTCAAAGACCACAATGAACAACCCAAGCGCCGCGACCAGCACCATGATCACTGGACGGTCGTCGTACATGCCTCACACCTCCACGATTCGGTCAGCGCCCTAAGCTTAGGCCGCCGGGACCTTGCGCAGCAGCCCGATGAAGAGCGCCAGAAGCACCTTCACCATGTAGTACGCCGAGCGCCACCACGTAATCGAACTCTGCCCGCCGTAGCGTGGGTTCATCGTCACCGCAATCTCTTTCAGGCGCAACCCCGCCCGCGCGAACAGCGCCACCGACTCCGGCTCTGGATAGTCGTGCGGGTACAGGCGGGCGCAAAACTCGATCACGCGGCGGCTGCCGGCGCGGAACCCGGAGGTCGGGTCGGTCACCCGCCGGCGCGTGATTGCCGAGATCACCCCGGCCAGCACGATGATGCCGAACCGGCGCATCGGCGGCGTGATGTAGCCGCGCGGCTCCAGGTAGCGCGAACCGACCACAATGTCGGCGTCGCCCTCAAGCAGCGCCGCCACCAGATGCGGGATTTCCTGCGGCGCGTGCTGGCCGTCGCCGTCGTTCTGTACCGCCACCTGGTAGCCGTGCCGAGCCGCGTAGAGAAACCCCGCCTGCATCGCCGCGCCGATCCCAACGTTGAAGGGCATGTGCAACGCAATCACGCCCAGCCGGTCGGCGATGCGCCCGGTGGCGTCTTGCGAGCCGTCGTCGATGACGGCGATGTCCGCCCAGGGCACGTGCTCGCGGATCAGCGCAACCACATGCGCAAGGCTCTCTTCCTCGTTATATGCCGGGATAATGACGAGCGTCTTTGGGTAGTCGCGCATATGTGGCGGTCAACCTCCACCCAGGCGGCGTTCCTCGACCACCTGGTAGAACAGCGATCTGTAGCGCTCAGCAGTCTGACGCCAGGTATAGCGCGAACGGACCAGCGCCCGCGCCCCTGCGCCAGCCGGCGGCGCAGGTCGCGGTCTCTGAGCACGCGCACCGCCTCCTCAGCGATGGCCGGCGCATCCTGCGCGAGGATCACATTCTGGCCGCTGGTGATGTCAAGCCCATCGCAACTCAGCGGCGTGGCGATGACCGGCTTCGCCATCGCCATCGCTTCGAGGACCTTGTTCTTGACGCCCGCGCCGACCCGAAGCGGACTCACGTACACCGAGGCGCGCTCGAAGTAGGGGCCGCATATCGGGGACGCGGCCCGTCACCGTGACATACGCGCACTGCGCCGCCTGCAAGGACGGCGGCGGGTCCACGCCGACCAGCATGAGGTGCGCGTCAGGAATCTGGGCGCGGACGCGCGGCATCACTTCGTCTATCAACACGCGCGCGGCGTCAACGTTGGGCGCGTAACTGAAATTGCCGGTGAACAGAAGCACCGGCTCACCGGGATCCTCCATCGTTGGCGCGAAATAGTCGGGGTCCACGCCGTTAGAGATCACGGCCACACGCAGCGACGGGTCGAGCGCCCTGAGCGCGTCGGCGTCGGGCGCGGCGAGCGCGACCACGCGATCAAACCCGGTGAACATCCAGCTTTCATAGTTGCGCGCCATGTTGAACTGGAGCTTTGCCGCCCACCGGGCTGCGAAACCCGGCGCGTGCCGCACTGCGCGCTCCAGCAGGAGCGTGTACGACTCGTAGGCGGCGATTACGTTCGGCGTGTTGTGCACCAGCCGGAAGTATTCGTATGTCGCCACGCCGCCGAACAGAAAAACGACATCATAGCTGCTGAGTCGCAGCCGCTCCTGCACCGCCCGCCACATCTCCGGCGACCAGGCCCGCTCGGCGCGCGCCGGGAAGCGCCGCTGGGAACGGTACCGCCGGACCAGGTACTTCCATGCCGGGCGCGCCGGCTCCCGCACCAGGTGCACGATGCGAAACGCGCGGTCGTAAAACGGCACGTCCGCCAGGTCGCGCGCCCGCTGGTAGAACGCCAGCAGGTCCATGCAGTGCCCGCGCTGCTCCAGGTCGCGCGTGACGTGGTACAGGATGAGCCGGTCGCCCAGGTCGAGCGGCCATGCGGGGCAACGCGCAATCACGAGGATGTCCAGCGCGGACCGCTTGCCCGGCTCGCGCTCGCGGCGCGCGTGCGCCGGCCTTCGCGACAGACGGATTCGGCTCATCCCACCAGATTCCAGCTTGGCTGGCCCGTGCGTCAGGCCAGAAGCGCTTCGACTTGCTCTGCGAATCGCCTGGCGTAGCCCGCAATGGTGAAGTGTTCGCAGACGCGCGCCCGCCCCTGTCTCCCCATGCGCGCGCGCAGGTCGGGCCGGTCAAGGAGGTATAGGACCTTCTCGGCGATCAGGTCGGGGCGCTGCGGCGGCACAAGATAACCGGTCTCGCCATCGACAACCGTCTCAGCCGGCCCCCCACATTGGTGCTGACAACCGGTCGCCCGCAGGCCATGCTCTCGATGTGCACCATGCCGAACGACCTCGAACAGCGAGGCGCACACCATCACATCCGAGGCGGCGATGACCTGGCCGGCGTGCTCCCGGTACCCGGCGAACACGACCGCGCGTTTGAGCCGCGCGTCGTTCTCCACCAATTGTAACATGCGCTGGCGGTATTGTCTGTCAGCCGCGGTGCCGGCCATGTTTTCGCCGCCGAGGATGAAGCGCGCGTCCGGGCGCGCCGCCGCGATCAGCCGGGCCGCCGCGAAGAACGTCTCGTACCCTTTCACGTGCTGGAAGCGCGCCAGCATACTCACCACCGGCGCGTCGGGCGGGACGCCCAACTCAGCGCGCAGGGCAGCGCCCAGCGTGTCGGCCATGCCGGGATGGAACCGCTCAGGGTCGGTGCCGAGCCAGTGCACCGCGACGCGCTCCGGCGGCAACACCGGCGGCGCGCCCAGGAACCCGTCTTTTACAGCGTGCGAGATCGCGGTGATGCACGCAATCCGGCGGAAGAACGCCCGCTGCCAGCGCCTGGGCCGGAACCACCACCCCATGCACGTCCACATCACCGGCACGCCGGCGGCCTCAGCCGCAGGGAGGACGAACGGCAGGGAATGGTAGTCGGTGTGCGCCAGGTCGATGTCGTTGTCCTTGATGAGACGCGCCATCGCGCGCACGATGGGGAAGCGCGCCCACAGCGCGGGCACGAAGTACGCGCTCGCGCCGCGATAGGGCAGCGTGTGCGTCGTGACGCCCAGCGCGCGCGCCGCGCGTGGGTAGACGCCGTCACCGGGGGTGAGCAGACGCCGGCGGTAGCGTTCAGGATCAAGCGCGCCGAGCAGGTTGAGGATCGCGCTCTCGCCGCCGCCCAGGCCGGTATAGGTCGAGACAAAGAGCAGGTTACGCGGAACCATCGCCGCCAAAGCACGCGCGCAGCGCCACCTGGTGACGCGGCGGCAGCGCCCCGCGCAGCACCGCCATGAACAGGCACACCGGAATCTGCGAGTCTTCCAGCGCGCCGCGCTCCAGCATCGCCACCAGCGCGCCAAACGGCACGCGTGTCACCTCCACGCGCTCAAACTCGTCGAGCCGCTGCGCGACGGGCGTCAGGTCGGTCGCAAGGTGGTAATGGAGCACGAAGTCAGAGAACCCCTGCAGACTGCGGAACGCCCCAGCGGCGCTATCGCCCCGGCAGCAAAGCCGGCTTCTTCGCGTAGCTCGCGGCGCGCCGCCTCCAGTGGCGTCTCGCCCGCCTCGACCGTGCCGCCGGGCAGCTCAAGCATCCACACGCCGAGGTGCGGGCGGTAGTTGCGGCACACGATCACGTCGTCACCGTCGAGGGGCAGCACGCACGCCGCGCCGGGGTGCCGCACCACGCTCCAGACGGTTTCCGCGCCGTCGGGCATGCGCACCGGCTCGCGCACCAGCGAGAACGTCCTGGCCTGGTAGACGGTCTGGTTGTGTTGTGTCATGCGCGCGAGGATACCGCATAACGGCGCGCGCCGTCGAGTCTATCGCTTGGGGAGCCGGTAGCCCAGCCGGCGGAGGGCGTCTTCATCCTTGCGCCAGTTCTTGAGCACCTTGACCCAGAGGTCCAGGTAGACCTTCGTGCCGACCAGCGCCTCGATCTCAGCCCGCGCGTCCTTGCCGATGCGGCCCAGCATCCTGCCGCCGCTGCCGATGAGGATGCCTTTCTGCGACACGCGCTCGACGTAGACGGTCGCGGCGATGTACGTCATGTTCTCGTGACGGCGCTTGAATTCCTCCACCACCACCGCGACCGAGTGCGGGACCTCCTCCTGCAGGCGGTACAGCGCCTTCTCGCGCACGATCTCGGCCACGATCTCGCGCACCGGCGCGTCGCTGAGCTGGTCCGCCGGATAATACCGCGGCCCTTCCGGGAGGGCGGCCACGATGCGCCGGAGCAGGTCGTCGCGGCCCTGCCCCGTCACAGCGGAGCCGGTCGTCCAGTCTGCGTCGGGGATCATGTCCTGGAAAGCGGCAACGTTCTCCGCCAGGTGCTTGATGTCCACCAGGTCGAGCTTGTTCATGGCGAGCAGCACCGGGACCTCCGGCGCGTGCTCCCTGAGCAGGTCGGCAATGCGCTGGTCCTCGTCTGTCGGCGGCTCGGTGAGGTCCACCACAAACAGGATCAGGTCGGCGTCGGCGAGCGCGCTCAAGGCCACCTGCACCATGAACTCACCCAGCTTGTGGGTCGGCTCGTGGATGCCGGGCGTATCGACGAAGATGATCTGGTAGGCGTCGGTGGTGAGAATGCCAAGCTGGCGCAGGCGCGTGGTCTGCGGCTTGGGCGAGACAATGGCGACCTTCTCGCCCAGGTAGGCGTTCATCAGGGTGGACTTGCCGACGTTGGGCCGCCCGACGACGGCCACAAACCCGCTGCGATGGTCGGGCGGCAGCGCTTCCTCGTCCGGCAGGGTCGCGGCTTCGTCTTCGGCGGCCGGCCCGGCCTCCCGCTTCGATGTCTTCTCTTTCGTCCAGGAGAGACGGTTCTTCGCTCACCGGGCTTCCATCTGGGTCTGCGGATGGGTCTGAGACGCAAGGCGCTCGCGCACGCGGTCCCAGGTGCGGCAGAACGTGCATTCACCGTCATTCGCGGTGGGCTGGCCGCACTTCGGGCAGCGCTTCAGCGTCACCTCCGACGCCGCCTGCGCAAAAGCGCCCTCTTCCTCCTTGGCGCGCAGGAAGCTTAGCACAAACTGGAGCTTTGCGCCGGGCCGGTCGGCCTCCAGTTGGTTGAGCAGGCCTTTGTAGTAGATGCTGGTCGCGCCGACAGCGTAAGGGCACTCGTCGTAAACGTAGTCGATGCCGCACACCAGCGCATACGCCGCCGTCTCGCGCTCGTAGAAGCGGAAGAAGGGCTTGACCTTGCGCACCAGCCCGTCGTCTGACGCCGGCAGCACCGGGTGCTGGCGCGCCAGGTAGCCCACCTGCCACGAGAGCGTGTTGCCCATCAGCGTCGCGGCTTCGTCGTCGAGGTTGTGGCCGGTGGCAAGCACGTCATAGCCGCCGTCGTGCGCCACGCGGTTCATGATGTGGCGGCGCGACATCCCGCAGATGGAGCAGGGCCGGCCCTGCCCGCGCCGGGTGAGCTGCGCCGCCAGCGGGATCGGCGCGCCAAGCTCCTGGGGCACGTCCACGACGGTCAGCCGCGCGCCGGGCCGCGCCGCGATGAATGCCTCGATCTTCTCCAGCGACTGGTCGGAGTAGCGCACGCCGCCGTCGATGCCGAGCTTGATGTAAAGGCCGTCGGCCTGGTAGCCAAGCGCGACGAGCACATCCCACAGCGCGAGGCTGTCCTTGCCGCCGGAGACGGCAACGAGCACCGCGCGTCGGGCGTGAACATATCGTACTTCTTGATGAACCGCGCGGTCTGCTCGCGCACCCACTCCGGGAAGTGGTCGCTGCAGAGCGCCAGTTTGTGCTGGCGCATGTTAATCACGGCGGTTTGGCCGCACTTACGACATTTCATGACGTTTCTCGCTGGCCGTTGAGATCAACCGCCGGAGATGACGGCGACGAGCTTGATGCGGTCGCCCTCTTTGAGGACGACATCTTCGGTGATGAGCTTGCCGTCGCGCACCGGCAGGACGGCCTCTGGCTGGAGGCCGCATTTTCGGATGGCGTCGCGCACCGTCATTCCGGGGCGCACCTCATACTGCTGGTCACGGAAGGTTATGCTTACGGTCATAAGAAAAATTGTAACCCGCGCGGCAGGTTCGGTCAAGGCGAAGGGCGCTTCGCGGGCGGAGGCCTTCGCGGGGGAAGGCGCGCCCTTGACATGCATTTTGCCGGTGGTAAACTGAGCGTAATCCGCACGCCGCCGTAGCTCAAAGGATAGAGCAGGGGTCTTCTAAGCCCAAGGTTGGGGGTTCGAATCCTCCGGCGGCGCTTTCACGTATATTGCGGCAATTTGACTTGCTGGACGAACCCGTTTGACCTCATACGTACTCTTCATCAAGCGACTCCGCCACCTCATCAAGAAAACTCGGGCGGAGATACGCAAGAAGATTGCCAACTTGACTCAATTTCTCTTTGAGCGACGAGTACGGAATGAACTGGCAGATGTTGCGCAAGGGCGTCTTCAGTTTCGAGAACGTTGGCCGGTTCACTTCGGTATACACCTTGTCCCGGCGTTCGTCCGGGGCTACGATGTAGAGCCTGATGTTGATGTTTGGCTGCATTGATACCAGGTCCGACATTCTCAGCAGCCCAGAGTGTATCGATGTTGTGTGCTCAACTTCGAAAGCGGCAACAATCGCGCTCCCATCCAGCCACAGTACATCTATCAACTCAATAGTCCGATTGGTGGCCTCGTCAAATTGCGTGGGCAGTGAGTCTCGGAGTCTGGGAATTTCCTGAAAAGCCCGCCCCCGAAAGGCTTTGCCTCGGTCGTTGCGTGCAACCCAAACCTCAAGCCCCATCTTGCTGCCAAGATCAAGCAGTAACCACTGAATCTCCTCATGAGTTACCTGCACGTCCTTTTCCGCTGGCTCGAGTTCGGTGGATGTGGGTTCTTCGGCACTCTCCGGAACGGTCACCGTGCCCGACTTGGTTTCATAGACTGGAACCCTGCGCTCCAGCTTCTTCGGGTCAAAGTCACGGAACACGGGATTCCGGTGTGCGTCTTCAAGCGCTGCGATGATGACGTTGGCGTCTTCAGGTTTCTCTTCGGTCGGTGATCCTCTAAAATGACCGGACCAGGCGTGCGGACTCTTCAGATTCTGGAAATAAGAGAGTTCCGCACTCAACGATGTCACAGGCACGCCATGTTCCGGGCGGAGTGACAGCACAACTCTAACCGGTACACGAGCAGGAAAGACTGCTTCGCCCCAGATTGGTTCGCTGTCCTGGAAGGGAACGCCCGTGACCTCCAGTTTGCCGATGAAGCGAGAAAGCCCTGTCAGGTAGCAGAGGAGAATGTCTCCTCGTTTCATGCGCTGCACGGTACGCCAGCGGCTTGCCCGAAAGCCGCTTATGTCACCTCCAGCCTTCAAGAACTCCTGCCAGGTGTTCCAGGTGAACAGATCGATCCAGTACCTCATATTCGCCCCCGCGAGCGCTGCAATTGATACAACTTGCATCATAGCCCGGCAAGCGCTCGAACGCAACCGGGGGGTGTACGACAAGAAGAATAGGTACCTTTCTTTCGCAAGCAGCACACGGACGCCGGACTGATGTGGCGCGCCGCGCCCCTCCTACACCCCCTCCACAAGCGCGTCGCCCAGGCGCACCACCTCCCGCACCAGGAGGTCGAAGTCCTCACGCCGGCTGCGGTGGTTCGAGATCGCCACGCGGATCGCGAACCGCCCGCGCAGCGTCGTGCTCGACGGCGCGGCGACGCCGCTCTCGTGCAGCCGGATCAGGAGTTCGTTGTTGAGCGCGTTGAGCTGCGCGTCGTCCAGCCGGCCATCGCGATACCGGAAGCACACGATGTTGAGCGCCACCGGGGCCAGGCATTCCAGCGCCGGTGTGGCGTCGACCAGGCTTTCCAGGTAGCGCGCCTGCGCGACGTTCTGCTCGACCAGCCGGGCATACGTCTCGATGCCGTAAGTCTGCATCGACATCCACGCCTTCAGCGCGCGGAACCCGCGCGAAAGCTGGACGCCGTACTCCCCGAACCAGAGCGAACCCGCAGCGAGGCCGCGGTCGCCGTGCGCGAGGTACTCCGGCGTCAGCGCAAACGCGCGGCGGTGGCTCGCCTCGCTCCGTACCAGCGCGCAGCCGATCTCGTAGGGCATGTACATCCACTTGTGCAGGTCGAACGCCAGTGAGTCCGCGCGCTCCATGCCGGCGACCAGGCCGCGCAGCGCCGGCGAAAGCGCCGCCAGCGCGCCGAACGCGCCATCGACGTGATACCACAGCCCCTCCTGCGCGCACAGGTCGGCGAGCGCGTCCAGATCGTCAACCGCGCCCGTGTTCACCGTGCCGGCGCACCCGACCACACAGATCGGCTGGTGGCCGGCCTCCCGGTCGGCGCGGATGGCCTGCGCCATCGCCGCGACATCCACGCGGAAGGCGTCGTCCACCGGTATCAGGCGCAGCGACTCGCTGCCGAGGCCGAGCAGCTCCACCGCCTTCTGCACCGAACTGTGCGCCTCCTGCGAGGCGTAGACGGTCAGCCGGCGGGGCGCAGCGTGCAGGCCCTCCCGGCGCACGTCGAAGCCGGCCCGGTCGTTGAGCGCGCACGTCAGCCCGATCAGGTTCGCCATTGAGCCGCCGCTCACCAGCAGCCCGCTCGCCGCCTCCGGGTAGCCGAGCATCGCCTTGCACCAGTCCACCACCTGCTTCTCGACGTAGTTGGCGACGTGGTCCGCGCCGCCGAGGTTGGGGGTTCATCGCCGCGGCGAGCATCTCCGCCAGCACGCCCAGCGGCGTGCCGGTGCCGATCACCCACCCCCAGAAGCGCGGGTGGATGTTGCCCATCGGGTGCGGCAAGACGTTGTCCAGGAAGTCCTGGTACACCGCCTCGGCGGCGCGCGGTTCGCGCGGGAGCGGCTGCGCCAGGTGCGCCCTGGCTGCCTCCGGGACCGGCTGCCACACCGGGCGCTCGCGCACCGTCTCCAGGTAGGTCATGATGTCGTCCACCATGCGCCGGCCGAGCGCACGCAGCGCGTCCCAATCCTCAGGGTCGAGCGAAATTTCCGCAGTGACAGACAAGGCATCCATGTGCAGGTTTCTCCTTGTTGTAGATGAAAAGGGTGATTATCCTCAGAAAATGGCGGCGAAACAAATGTCCACTCCCCTTGTACCACACGCCGATTTGCCACTTTGTGTTTTTCGTAGCCCGCCGACTGAAGTCGGCGGCCAATCGCAGATCAGCGCCGACAGGGTTACGAATTCGCCCGCGACTTCAGTCGCGGGAACCATAAGGCGAAGAGATACCAGGACAATGCCCGGAGTCCAGGGGCGGCCGCCCGCCCCGCTATGGCGCCGCTGCGTCCTCCTCGGCGTACCGCAGGCGCGCGCTATCGAAGTAGAGATCGTTGTGCTTGAGCGGCCACAGCGCCCGCCCGCGCAGGAACACCGTCACCCGGTCGCCGATTGCGGTAGCCTCTACCGGTCCAACAAAGCCGTAAAGATCGTAGTGCTGCGTCGGCGCGGACCAGATCACGTTGTCGCTGCGCCAGTTCTGCCCGCCGGTCGGGTCGATGCCCACCCAGAAGGCGATGTTGTCCCGGTCGTCCTGCGTCACCAGGTCGCTGCTGTGGGCGTCGTCCTGCCCGCTCGACCAGGCGTGCGCGAAGGCGGTCAGCGCGACGCGCCGGCCCGGCGTCACGCGCACCGTCTGCATCAGGCCCGCGTCCAGCACGCGGTAGACGGCGAACGCCTGGAAGGCGCTCTCTCCGGCGTAGATGCGCGGCGGGTCCAGATAGGGCGGCTCCGCGCGGATCACGCGCGTCTCCGGGCGGGAGTAGCCCACGTCGTTGCGCGGGTCATGCGTCGCCCAGCCCTCGTACCAGAAGACGGTCCAGTGCTCAGGCGCCTTGATCTCCGGCAGCCCCTGCTCGTACTGCGCGCCCTCGAACCCGCCGTTGAGCAGCAGGTTGTCCTCGTCTTCGGGCGCGGGCGTCGGCGTCGCCGCCGCCGTGACCAGGGGACCGGGCGTGCCGGGCGGGTCTTGCGCGGCGCGCCCGGCGCGCGTCGGCGATGCGCCCACCACCGGCTGCGGCGCGAGCGTCGCCACCGTGCCGGAAAGCGGTATCAACGTCGGCGCGGTCTCGCGGATGGACGGCGGGGCGTCGCTGACTTCGGGCGCGGCGTCGGGCGGCGGCGTCGCCGTCACCACCGTGACCTGCGGCGCGCACGTGGGGCAGACCTCCGGAGTCGTGGTAACGATGCGCACTGTCTGCACACAACCCGCCGACAAACAACAACACGACCAGGAATACCGTTGCTTTTCGCATTTTGCCTCTGGCCCTCAGGCCCTATCCTTCAGCGGTTTCCGTCTCTGCCGGGCCGGCCGGGGACCCCCAGGGTCGGCCCCACCGACAAGCGGCGTCGGGATTGACCCCTCGGCAGGGAGCGGCGTGAACGTGTTCAGGACCTCGATGGCCGCCTGCGCGCGCTGCTGTGCCGCCTCGTTGAGGGGATCGTCCGCGCCGCGCGGGAGGCGCAGGTCCACGCGGTACACCGCGTCGTTGGCGTTGATGAGCAGCAGCAGGCCGCGCCGGCTCTCGCCGCCGCTGCCGGGGTAGGAGAACGAGACCAGGTACCCCTCGCCGAGCCGGCGCTCCGCCAGCGCGACCGAGCTGGCCTCCGCCTCCGGCTCAAGCGCCTCCAGCCATGCGCGCGCGCCCTCCTCGGTGCGGACTGTGGTGCCGGGCTGCACCAGGACGGCCATCTCCGCCTGCCAGTTGGTCAGGGCGTCCGCAAAGCGCCGCGCGCCGTCGCCGCCCGTGCCGAGGTTTGCCCAACCCGCCGGGCGCTTGAACGTGTACCAGCGCGTCTCATCCGTATAGGACTCCCAATCGCTCGGCACAGGGACCGCGTCCGGGAAGACGTGGTAGGTCGGCAGCACGGCCTCTTCCAGGTACGCGAGCAGCGCCGGATAGCTCGCCGGCACCACGACGCGCAACACCCAGATCAGGTTTTCGCGCGGGCTGGCCCACTCGCGCGCGATGTAGGCCTCCCCGTCCAGTTCGACATCGAAGTCAATCGTCATCGGGTCGCTGTCCGGGTCGCGCGCGACCACGGTGTAGGCGTCGTAGTTGCTGAATCCCTGGCTGAACTCAGTCTGCACCTGGTCGAGGAACTCGTCCTCGGTGACCGGCGCGTCGTACAGCAGGACAAAAGCGTGCACGACCGCTCTCAGGCCCCCGCTGACCCAGCCGGCGCTCGCGACGGCGGCATCGCTCACCTCGTCCAGCGCCCAGCCAAGCGGCGGGGTGATCTCGAAGTAACCTGAGGGGTGCCGGTACACCGCGCCGAGTGGCACGTCTGGCGTGCCTTCGGGCGCGGCGAACGTGGGCTGGCTCGGCGCTTCGCCGGGGTCGCCAGGCCCCGGCGCGAAGATCAGCCCCGAACCGCCAATCGCCATCACGACGACCATGACAATGGCGAAGAACGTGTACATCTGTCTCGATGTCAACCGAATGCGCATCTATCGCTCCGTTGTAGGGTCGGTTACGCCGGGGTATGGGCAGGATCAGTCGCCGTCCCTCGCGAGGGGGAGTCGGATCGTCACGGAGGTGCCTTTTCGATACTCGCTCTTCACCGAGCACGCACCGCCATGCAGTTCGACCACGCCTTTTGTGATCGCCAGGCCCAGGCCCAGGCCCTGCTGCTCATGAACCGTCCGGTCTGATTGTACCGTGGGTTCCCAGATGGCGGAAAGGTCTTCCGCGCGGATGCCGGGGCCTTCGTCCGCGACTTCGATCACGGCGTGATCGCCGCTGCGGCGGATGTACACCCGCACGCGACTGCCAGGTGGCGAGAAATACGCCGCGTTGCGCAAGACCTCGCTCAGCGCCGTGATCAACAGGTCGTTTACGCCAAACACCCTGGGCCGCTCGTCGCCAGACACCGTGACTTCAAAGTCGACCGGCAGATCGCCGCCGTCGTCCGGTTCGAGCACACAGACTGCCGACGCGGTAAGGTCCACCACGTCCAGTACCTCGCCCGCCTCCCTGAGGCGCGCGGCGGCGTGCCCGCTTTGCAGTTCCGTGTATGTCACAATCTGGTCCGCGAGCCGGCTCAGGCGCTCGGTGCCGCTCTCAATCAACGCCAGGTTGTCGCGCAGCGCCTCAATCGGCAGCAGGTCGTCTGAGCGCTCCATCTCCTCGCTCAGCAGAGCCGTGCCGCCGGTCACGTAGGTCAGCGGCGTGCGCAGTTCGTGGGAGAGCAGTTGGACAAGGGCATGGCGCGCGTCGTTCAGCCGATCCTCGGCGTCGCGCCGCATCTCGCGCGTGCGCCGGAGCTTGTTCTCAACCGCCGCGAGGAATTCATCGGGGTCAAATGGCTTCACCAGGTAATCGTCCGCGCCGAGCCTGCGGCCTCGTATCACATCCTGGCGAGAGCCATGCGCGGTGAGGAAGATGAAGGGCACGCCAAGAAGGTGCGGCATCTCCCGGACCTTCTCGAATAGCTCAAGCCCATTGAGGGTGGGGCATGGTGATGTCGCTGACGATCAGGTCCGGCGGCGGCTCGCTGGTGTTGAGCATCTTCAACGCTTCAAGCCCGTCACGCGCGACCTGCACGGCATACCCTTGCAGTGCAAGAATAATCGAGGCGCTCTCTCGCAACGCCTCGTCATCTTCGACGAACAGGATTAGCGGCGACATCAACAGCGGCTCCAGGTTGAGGGGAACGATCCGGCGCTTCTCGCACCTGCGCTCAATTGCCTCAATTCTAGCGCATGTCCGAACGCCTGTACGAGAACACTGAATTGAGGTTTCTTCATAAACACACGGAAACGTTAATAGAGTCACTTTTCAATGGCTTGTTAATCCGAGATCAATGCGTCCTTATCCACGTGCGCGACGTAATCCCGGTAAGACGCTGTCTCGTCTAGCAGCGCGCGCAGTTGCAACCCGCATGCCCTGAGTTCATCGGGCGCGCCCGGCGTCCCGCCGCGCGCCAGTTCCACAACGCCGTCCTGCTCGCCGAGCACGGCAATATCGCCCCGCGCCGCCAGCCACGCCAGCCCCTTGCGCACCGCGCGCTCGCGCTGCGCCGTCGCCGCCGCCAGTTCCGTCAGGCTGGCGCGCCCTGCCTTCGCGCGCACGATATGGTGCACCAGCCCCGCCAGCCGCCTGAGAAACGCCTGCGGGCGGTCCATGCCGGGGTCTACGGCGAACAGGTACACCCGCTCTGGCGCGACGCGCGCAACCGCCGCGCGCAGCACGTCGTAGAACGGCGGCGCGGTATAGATCGCCAGCACCGGGGCGGGCTGCAGTTCGTGGCGCGGGCGGCCCCCGGTGGCCTCGCCATGCACCGTTTCCGCCCACACCTCCAGGTCGCCCGCCGCCTGGAGGCGCGTCAGGGCGGCTTGTGGGTCAGGCGCGTGGCGACAGTCCACCACCTCGATCGGCGGGCGCGCCGGGGCGACGTGCGGCGTCTGGATCGGGCGCGCCTCGATCCAGAGAATCTGCAACTGCATCTCGCCCCGATACGCGCCGGCCTGAACGGTGTACGCCAGGTCGAAGCGCCCCGCCGGCAGGGCGTCCGCATCGCCCCGGAACCAGAACACCGGCTGCGACGCGCCCTCGGCGTCCTCCACTGTGAGCAGCAGGTGCCGGCCCTCGCGGTCGAGGTGCGGTAGCTCGACAGCGCCAGGTCCCTGCTCGCCAGCGTGAGCGGCGGGTTGCCCGCGCCAAACGGCGCAAGCCGGCGCAGCGCGCGCGCGAGGTCGAGCGAGAGTTCGCTCAGCGGGAGGTAGGCGTCGATCCTGAGCGCCGGCTCCGCCGCGAGCGCGTCGCACTGCGCTCGCACTGTGCGCGACAGTGCGCGGCGAAATGCGTCGATGCGCGCCGGCTCGATGCTCAGGCCGGCCGCCATCGGGTGGCCGCCAAAGCCGGCCAGCATCGCTGCGTGCGCCGCAATCGCCGCCGTGATGTCGCACCCCTCCACCGACCGCGCCGAGCCGCGCCCCAAGCCGTCCGGCGGCGCTTTGATGAGCACCGCCGGCTTGTGGAACCGCTCGACGAGCCGGCTCGCCACGATGCCAAGCACGCCCGCGTCCCAGCCTGGGTGCGCAAGCACCAGCGCCGCGTCCGCCTGCAGCGCCGGGTCGCGCTCGATCTGCACGAGCGCGCCTTCATAGACCTGATCGCTCAGCATCCGGCGGCGCGCGTTCAATCCCTCCAGCTCGGCGGCGAGGATGCGGGCGCGCTCCAGGTCGCCGGTGGTCAGGAACTCGACGGCCACGCCCGCGTCACCGAGCCTGCCCAATGCGTTGAGCCGCGGCCCCAGCCCGAACGCGATATCCGACTCGGTGAGGTACGCCGGGCTGATGTCGGCCAGCTTCATCATCTCAAGCAGGCCGGGCCGCTCTGTGCGGCGCAGCGCCTCGATGCCGCGCTGGAGCAGGTAGCGCGTGTCGCCGGTCTGCAGCGCGACATCGACCACGATGCCCAGCGCGACAAGGTCAAGGTGCTGCGCAACGTCGCCGGCCCGGCCCGCCCGGCTGTACAGCGCCTCCGCAAGCTTGTACGCCACGCCCACGCCCGGCAGCGTGCGCAGCGCGTGGCCGGCGGGCAGCCGCGCCGGGTTCACGACCGCGTGCGCATCGGGCAGCGCCGGGGGCAGGTCGTGGTGGTCGGTGATGACCACATCCACGCCGCGCGCCGCCGCAAAATCCACCGCCGCGTGTGCCGCCACGCCCGTGTCGCAGGTCAGCACCATCCGGACGCCCTCGTCGATCAGGCGGCGCAGCACAGGGATATTGACGCCGTGCCCTTCTTTTTCCCGCACAGGGATGTGGTAGGTCACGTCCGCGCCCAGATCGCGCAGCGCCGTGACCAGCAGCGTGGTCGCGGTCTGGCCGTCCACGTCGAAGTCGCCCCACACGGCGATGCGCTCGCCCTGGTCGATGGCGCCCGCCACGCGCGCGACCGCCGGCTCCATGTCGGGGAGTTCGAACGGCGAGGCCGGCGTGTAGTACGCCGGGTCGAGGAAGGCCCGCGCCGCGTCAACGTCCGTGAGGCCGCGCCGCGCCAGCGCCTCCGTGACGAGGGGATGGCCGCCCACCGCCGCTCGCAGCGCTTCCGTTACCGTGACCGCTTCGGGGTCGATCCAGAGGCTCATCGCGCCCGCATGGCTAGAACTCGATCTCGGCGATCTGGTCGAAGTCCAGGTCGATATCGAGGTCGAGGTCCGCCGCCTCCAGATCGACCGCGTCCCCGGCCTCGTCCATCGTCCCCGCCGTGACACCGCGCTCGCACAGCGAGCGATACTGGCAGAAGCGACACCGGCGCTCGTCCTCGGTGAGGGGGAAGTCGGCGTCGCCCTTGCGTCCCTTGATGTCCTCGACCAGCGCTTGCAGATAGGCCGCGTCCGCCTCCAAGCGCCCGGCGTTATAGGGCAGGCGTTCGGGGTCGTGCGGGAAGTCCGCGAACCAGTAGCGCATCTCCACCTGTTCGGGCGCAATCGCCTCGCCGCCGTTGAGGTGCGCGCCCGCCTGGACGAGCACGTAGCGATAGACCGTCGTCTGCAGGCGGCTGAGCAGCGTCCGGCGGTCGGTGCGCCGCTGCGCCGTCTTCCAGTCCACGATCACCGCGCGCCCGCCCGGTTCAACCGCCACCAGGTCGTACTTCGCGACCAGCCTGTGCCCGCGCACCGGCGCGGAGAGCGTCACTTCAGGGTAGCGGCGCGGCGGTAGGTCATCCATGGGGTGCTCCAGGTAGTTGCGCCACCAGCGGCTCAGGTCGGGGTCGGCGGCGTCATCGACCATGCGCGATAGCCGCTCAACCGGCAGCCCCAGCATGTGCTGGTGCACCAGCCGGTGGAACGCCGCGCCCTGCCGCACGTGCCGCTCGAAGTCCAGCGCCGGCTCCACCTCGACCGCCGGCCACGCCACCTCAAGGAGATAGCGCAGTTGAAAGCGCCGGTGGCAATCGACGAAGTCCTGCAAGCTGCCCTGGCTGAAACGAAAGTCGTCCGGCAGTGTCGCCATAGACGCTTCTCCCTATCCGGTCCCGCGTGGCTCCTGAATCTGGTGTAGGATCGCCTGCCGGTCGGTGGTCAACCACGCCTCCACGACCCGGCCTCCCTCGATCCGCCAGAAGTTGGCCCCGGTCCATTCCACCTGCCGGCCGGTCGGCGCAATGCCCATGAACTTGCGCTGGTGCGTGCCGCGCGCCGTATAGAAAAAACCAACAAGGTCTCTCTCGGCGATGAGCGGTCCAACCGTCAGGCGGAAGTCCGGGAAGCTGTTGACCCAGCCGGCCACCGCATGTTTGAAACCCTCGCGCCCGATGTGGCGGCCATTCGAGCGAAAGTCGGGGCTGAAGATCTCGTTAATCACGGACAGGTCATGCTGGTTGAGGATTTCGTCCACGATGCGCTGCGCGAGCGCCTTGTTCTGTGCCTCAGACATAGAACTCCCTCATTGCCGGCAGTCGCGCGCTGCGCCTGCCGGCCACCCTCACGGACGTTCAGCGCCTGGAAGTCGTCTCATCACTCCGGTGCGTCCTCTGGCGCGAATCGCCGCTCCCATTCCGTCTGCAACGCGATGAACGGAACTGCCGGCTGCTTCGGCGGCTCGCCTTTGCCCGTGTTCCACGTGATGACCAGTTCCTTCTTCGCGCGCGTAATGCCCACGTAGAGCAGGCGCAACCGCTCGCGCGTGTAGTCGAGGCGCGCCGCCTGCGTCGGCATCCCCTCGATGTATGTCTCCAGCGCGCCCGGCAAGCAGGTCCAACTGCGCCAGCGCCTCGGCCTCCAGGTTCAGGCTGTCGCGCACGAACCAGCGCTCGGCGATGTATGTGTCATGCGCCATCGACGACGGGAAATCGTAATTGTTGATCGACATCAGGTACACGCGGTCCCACTCCATGCCCTTGGCGCGGTGCATGGTGCTGACCACCACCTTGCCCCGATGCTGGTCGGGGTCGAACGACAGGTCGTCCTCGCTGAACCCCCGGAAGCGACGCTCATTGCGCGCCACCACCGCCAGTTCGTCCGCGAGTTCGGGCAGCCGCCAGTGCGGGTGCGCCTCGGCGGCGCGGCGCAGCACAACCGCCAGGTTGTGCGCCACGGCCAGGTCGGCGGGCTGCGTGAACAGGTCCTGCGCGAGCGTGAGGATCAACTGGTCGATGGGCAGCACGATGGCGTCCTGCCAGCGCCGGACGTGCTCGCGGAACGCCGCAAGCTGGTTGTACACGACCGGGTACTCCATCGCCAAATCCAGCCCGTCGAGCCAGTCCATGTCCACGCCCGGCCACAGGAAGTCCTCCACCTGCACGCACTTGCGCAGCGCGCCGACCACGGCGTTCAGCACCGGCCCCTTCTCCGGGTCGTCGCGGTCCTCGCGCCGCCACACCTTGTAGACCGTCGCCAGCTTCGGCGGCGAGGTCGGGTCGGCCAGGTAGCGGATCACATGTGTGAGCGCGCCGGCCGTCTCGCGCGTGGCGCTGGTGCTGCGCAACAGTTCCACGTATTCCAGGTCGCGCGCCTTGAGCGCGTTCACCACGGCGAACCCCCGGTCATTGCGCGGCGCGAGCACGGCCACCGTCTCGCCAGGGTGGTCAGGGAGCCACGCCGCCAGCGATTCGACGACGGCGTAGACCTCCTGCTCCGGCGTGAACTTCTGCGCGATCAGGTGCACCTGCCTAGAGTCGTCCGGCGGGTTGGGCTGCGGGTCGCCGGGCGGCGTCGGCTCGATGTAGGGCGTCTGCAGGGCGTCGCGCACTTCCTCGACCGGGTGGCGGCGTTTGCGTCCAGTCGATCAGGAAGTTGGCAAGGTGCATGATGCTTGCCGTCGAACGCCCTGAGTTCGGCAGCTCGCGCCGCGCCACGCCGGGGCGCTCCAGAAACGCGAGCAGGAACTTCGGGCTGGCGGTGGTGAACGTCTCGTAGATCGCCTGGTTCGGGTCGCCGACGCGGACCCAGTTGCCGTCCTCGCCGGCAAGCAGCCACAGGATCGCCTCCTGTGCCGCGCTGCTGTCCTGCGCCTCGTCCTCCAGGATGTAGGGCCAGTGGTAGCGCAGCCGCTCAAGGTAGTCGGCGTCGAGGCGGAGCGCCTGCAACGCCAGCCGGATCAGGTCGTCGAAGTCCACCGCGCCCCGGTATGCCAGCGCGCGCTGGTAGTCGGCGTAGATATCGCACCCCATCTCGGCAAGGAAAAGCGGCATCTGGAGTTCATCGAGCCGCGCGCGGATGTCGTCGGGCGTGAGGCCGAGATCCTTCGCCATGCGGATGAAGGCGAGCGCCACCTCGCTCACCAGTTGCGGCCACCTGTCGCGGCGCACCCAATCCGCCCGCCGCTCGTCGAGGTCGGCAGTGAGATAGGCGTCGAGGTCGTAAGGGTGCCCGCGCAGCCACGCCTCCGCCACTTCCTGGCGGATCTCGTCCGCCAGCCGCTCATCGACGATCTGGAAGTCGTCCGAGAGGCCGACCAGACCGGGCCGCTCGCGCACGATGTCGTGCGCCAGGCCGTGGAGCGTGCGCACCCGGTAGCCGAAGTTCGGGAGCAACCCGCGCTCCTGCACGAAATCCGCCACGCGCCGCGCGAAGTTATCGACCGCCGCGTTGACCAGCGTCACGATCAGGACCTCCTGGTCGTCCGCGAGGCCCCCTCCGCGACGAGCTTCGCCGCCAGGTACGAGAGCGTCTGCGTCTTGCCGCTGCCCGGCACCGCCGACACCCCCATCAGGCCGCCCGTGTAGGCCACGACGGCCTCCTGGCTCGCGCGCAGCACGAACGCAGCCATCAGGCCACCTCCAGGTCATCGGCGGCGGCGTGGCGCAGCACGCGCTGGATCACGCCCAGGAGCTGCCCCTTCTGCTCGAAGCCCTGCTCGCTCAGCTCGCTCAAGCCAAGATAGATGCGCTCGCGGCAGCGCCGGATCAGCCCCAGGATGAGGCGGTACATCCCCTCCTGCCTGACCGCGACCTCATCCGCGTCGGTCCACGGCCTGTCTGGCTGCCACGCGCGGCTGAGCACGTAGGGGTGCGTGAGCGGCTGGTAGAGCCGCTCCCACCAACCGCTGCCGCCCACGTTCAACCAGAACTGGAACCGCACCGGCTGGTTGCGCATCAAAAACGTATAGGCCGGGGCGAGCAGCACGGTGTTCTCCTCGGCCTCGCGTTCGGGCTGCCAGCTCCGGACGTACTGCGCCGCGATCACGCCGTCGCGCACCATCTCGACGTACTCCTGACCCAACGGCTTGGCACCTGGCGCAGACAAGGGGCTTAAGCCCCCTGCCTGATCTGGATTGGCCGCCCAGCGGAACTTCTGCACCGACTCGATGAGGTTGGTCGCGACGCGCCCGGCGTCGAAGTCATGGTGGAAGCCGTAGCCGGCCTGCGAGATCACCTCGCCAAACAGCCGGCTCAGGAAGTGGTCGAACGCCGCCGGGGTGGCGCGCTTGAGGTACGCCTCGGTCCACGTGCGCAGGCCCTCATAACGCCCGCCCTGCAAGAAGGTGATGCGCCCCTGCATCTCCGCGTTGATGCGCGAGAACGAGTGCAGCACGCGCATCTCCTCCCGAAAGCGATAGACGATGTCCGCCAGAAGCTGCGCGCGCACCAGGTCCAGCCCGTCAATCGCCTGCATGAGCGCGTAGGCCACGTCGAACTTGGTTGGCTCAACGCCCCAGTCTGGGTGCGCCAGCGCCGCCAGGGTGAGGAGGCACTGCGTCGCGGGTTCGTCGCGCAGCGCGCGCGATGGGCGGTGCGAGCGCACCGGCACCGCGTCACGCTCAAGGCGGTTCATCAGCGCGAAGCGCAGCGCGTCCGTGAGGAACGGCGCGAGCACCGCGATCTCGCCCGGCGGCACGCCCTCGACGTGCACCAGCCGGCCCACCTCGTCCGCGGCCCAGTCCAGCATCTGCGGGTGGTAGTAGTGATAGGCGTAGGTCAGCGCCGCGCGCACGTCGCCCGCCTCGCCCTCCGGCGCGGGTTCTGCGGGGCGGTGCAGGCTGCGCGCGACTTCGCGCGCGAAGCGGCGCAGGTCCGGCGAGGTAACGTATGACGCGGCAAAGGCGACGCGATCATCGCAGAGCGCGCTCAGCGTGTAGGTCAGCTCCGGGTCCGCGCCGAGGAAGCGCCGGTTGCCGGCGTCCTGGTCGTAGATCAGCAGCGCCGAGTCGAACGCCGGCAGCCACTCGGCGGTCAGGTCATAGGCGGCGGGTGTGTCCTCCTCGATGTTGTCGAAGATCAGGTGCGCGTAGGTCTGTGTCAGGTACGCGCGGCACTGCGGCAGCGGCCACACAAAGTCGCGGAACACCGCGATCTGGAGCGAGAAGTCCAGCAGGTTATGGCCGAGGCAGTACGCCCGGAACAGGTCGGCGCACGCCTGCACCTCGTCGTAAATCCGCCGCTGGCTCTGGTCCCCCGTCCAGGATGCCTTGAGCCGCGCGCCGATCTCGGCGGGCGGGAAGCCCACGACCGCGCTCTTGTTGAGGTTGTCGATGATCTGGCTGTAAAGGCGGTTCCGCTCGATGGTCACCGTCTCGAAGTAGCCTTCGTCGTCCAGGAGCGGCGCGACCAGCCGCGCCATGTAGTACTGCGCGGTCTCCAGCGTGAGGAACGTCGGCGGGCGGTCCGGGAAGGCGAAGCCGGCGGCCTCCGCGACCAGCGGCCAGAAGAGATCGACCATGCGCCGCGCCAGCCCGCCCACCGTGATGACGGTCGCCTCGCCGCCGGCCTGCACGGCGGGCGCGTGGCGCGCCCGGTCATAGGGCGCGGCAAGCGTGCGCGTCGGCGTCATCACGAGAACCGCGCTCGCAGGCACGCCGGCGTCGAGCAGCGCCAGGAGCCGAGCCACGCCGGCGGTCGTCTTCCCGGAGCCGGCCGGCCCTTCGAGGAAGACTTTCCGATCCAGCGGCGCTTCCGCGACGGCGCGCTGGTGGTCGTCGAGTGGGACGCGCATCATGATACGATCCATCCCTGCCTAGTCACTGTCTGGTTAGCAAAATAATACGGCAGTGTCGGCATTTACCCAAATTTCCACGCGTGGACAAACACCCCCGCCGGAACATGTGTCGAAATCTGCCGGAGGGTTTACAATCCAATTTGAGCCACGCCACACTGTATTCACCCTATACAATGCACACGGACCAGACGAGGGAGAGAACGTAATGAAAGTCGAGCGACTTGCCAGGCTTAACCAACTCGGCCAGTCGATGTGGTATGACAACATCCGCCGGGCGCTGCTGGACTCCGGCGCGATGGAAGACCTGATCGAAGCCGGCGTCAGCGGCGTCACGTCGAACCCCACGATCTTTGAGAAGGCCATCGCCGGCAGCACGGATTACGACCCGGCGCTGACCGCGCTCGCGGAGGCAGGGAAGTCGGTGGCGCAGATATACGAGACGCTGGCGCTTGAGGACATCCGGCGCACCGCCGACCTGCTCCGCCCGGTCTATGACGCGACCGACGGTGCGGACGGCTACGTGAGTCTGGAGGTCAGCCCCACGCTGGCCCACGACACCGACGGCACCGTCCAGGAGGCGCGGCGGCTGTTCAAGGCGCTGGGACGCCCCAACGTAATGATTAAGGTCCCGGCCACGCCCGAAGGCGTCCCGGCCATCGAGACGCTCATCGGCGAGGGCGTCAACGTCAACGTCACGTTGATCTTCTCGCTGGCGCAGTACGAGGCGGTGGGGCAGGCGTACATCGCCGGCGTTGAGCGGCTCGCGGCGGGAGGGAAGCCGCCGGCGCAGGTCGCGTCGGTGGCGTCGTTCTTCGTGAGCCGTGTCGATACGGCGGTTGACCGCGCGCTCCAGGACGCCGGCGAGACGGCCCTTCAGGGGAAGATCGCCATCGCCAACGCCAAGACAGCCTATGCGCGTTTCTGCGAAATCTTCAGCGGCGCGCGCTGGGACGCGCTGGCCGGCGAGGGGGCGCGCGTCCAGCGGCCGCTCTGGGCGAGCACCGGCGTCAAGAACCCCCAGTACCCCGACACGCTCTATGTGGACAGCCTCATCGGGCCGCAGACGGTCAACACCGCACCGCCCGCCACCCTGCAAGCCTTCATCGACCACGGCACGGTCGAGCCAACGCTCGAAGCCCATCTCGACGCGGCGCGCGCGCAGCTTGCCCGCCTGGGCGAACTCGGCATCGACCTGGAGGCGATCACGCAGCAGTTGCAGGATGACGGCGTGGCGGCCTTCGCCGAATCCTTCGCGTCGCTCATGGCGGGGATCGAGGCGAAGCGCGCCAGGCTCCAGGCGGGCCGGCGGGACTTCACCGCGCGCCTCGGCAACTACGGGGCGGTGCTCAACGCCGCCCTCGATGACCTGACCGAAAACCGCATCGTGGCGCGCATCTGGGAGCACGACCACAGGGTGTGGAAGGGCAATCCCTCCGAAATCCGAAACCGCCTCGGCTGGCTGCACATCGCCGATGTCATGCTCGATCACGCGGGCGAGATGCAGGCGCTGCTTGAGGACGTGCGCGCCGACGGATACACCCACGCGCTGCTGCTCGGCATGGGCGGCTCCAGCCTCGCGCCGGAGGTGTTCCGGGAGACCTTCGGCGTGGCCGAGGGCGCGCTCGACCTGGCCGTCCTCGACAGCACCGACCCCGGCGCGGTGCTCGCGCAGGCCGAACGCCTCGACCCCGCCAGGACGCTGTTCATCGTGTCCACCAAGTCCGGCGGCACCATCGAGACACTTTCGTTCTTCAAGTACTTCTACAACCGGGTTGCGGACGCGCTCGGCAGCGACCAGGCGGGCGCGCACTTCATCGCGATCACCGACCCCGGCAGCCGGCTGGAGGCGCTGGCACGACAGCACAACTTCCGCGCGACATTCCTCAACGACACGACCATCGGCGGGCGGTATTCGGCGCTCTCGTACTTCGGCCTTGTGCCGGCGGCGCTCGCCGGTGTGGACGTGCCCCGCCTGCTCGACCGCGCCCTGACGGCAATGTGCGGCAGCGAGTTCTGCGTGCACGAGGCGGACAACCCCGGCGCGTGGCTCGGCGCGATCATGGGCGAGCTGGCGAAGGCCGGCCGCGACAAGGTCACGCTCGTCGCCTCGCCGCCCATCGCCAGCTTCAGCGACTGGGTGGAGCAGTTGATCGCGGAGAGCACCGGCAAAGAAGGCAAGGGCATCCTGCCCGTGGTCGGCGAGCCGCTCGGCGCCCCCGAACTCTACGGCGACGACCGCCTCTTCGTCTACATGCGCCTCGACGGCGACGACACGCACGACGCCGCGCTCCAGAGGCTGGAGGAAGCCGGGCACCCGGTCGTCTACCTCCACCTCCCAGACCTGTACGGCCTGGGGGCGCTGTTCTTCATCTGGGAGTTCGCGACCGCCGTCGCCGGCCAGCGCCTGGGCATCAACCCGTTCGACCAGCCCAACGTCGAGGGCGCCAAGGCGCGCGCGCGGGAGATGATGGCCGTTTATGCCGACAGGGGGACGCTGTCCACTGAGATGGCCACGCTGACCGATGGAAACATCGCCGTCTATGGCAACGTGGACGCCTCCAGCGTCGGCGAAGCGCTCACGCGCTTTCTCGGCAAGGCCGAGGTCGGCGATTACGTCGCGTTGCAGGCTTACGTGCAGCCCACAGCCGAGACCGACCAGACGCTCGCCGCGTTGCGGCTCAGGCTCCGGGAGCGCACAAAGCTGGCGACGACGGTCGGCTACGGGCCGCGCTTCCTGCACTCGACCGGCCAGCTCCACAAGGGCGACGCCGGCAACGGCCTCTTCGTGCAGATCACCGCCGACGCGCCGCACGACGTTGACATCCCGGACAAGGCGGGCGAACCCGCCTCGTCGATCCGCTTCGGCGTGCTGATCGCAGCGCAGGCGCTCGGCGACGCGCAGGCGCTCCGCGAGGCGAAGCCGCCGCGCCGCGTGATTCGCTTCCACCTCGGCACGGACGTCGTTGGCGGGCTGGAGCGGCTCTTAGAGGCGTTGGCCTGAGCCGGATGGCCTCGCTCCGGGCGGGTTCTGATCATCGATGGAAAACAGCGAGAGGAATCGGAACACGTGACGCAGATTACGACCATCGAACGCCACATCCTGGATCAACAGCGGCTATTCCCGGAGGCGCGCGGGACCTTCACCCAACTGATGTACGACGTGGGGTTGTTCGCCAAGCTGATCGCCCGTGAGGTGCGACATGCGGGCCTGGTTGACATCCTGGGCCGGGCCGGGAGCACCAACATCCAGGGGGAGGAGCAGCAGAAGCTCGATGTCTATGCTCATGATACCATCGTGCGCATGATGGAGTACACGGGGCGCGTGTGCATTATGGCTTCCGAAGAAATTGCCGGACCGATTCGCGTCCCGGAGGAGTACGGCTGCGGCGACTACGTGCTGCTCTTCGACCCATTGGACGGCTCGTCCAACATCGATTACAACGTCAGCACCGGCACCATATTCTCCGTCCACCGCCGCGTCACCTCGTGCGAGACGCCTGGCGGCCTGGAGGACCTGCTCCAGCCGGGGTACAGGCAGGTTGCAGCGGGTTATGTCATCTATGGGTCAAGCACGATGTTGGTCTACACGGCAGGCCAGGGCGTGCACGGTTTCACGCTCGATGCCAGCCTGGGCGAGTTCCTGCTCTCTCACCCGGATATCCGCATTCCAGACGCGCCTGGCTACTACAGCGTCAACGCAGGCTACGCGCGCTACTGGACCGAGGGCGTCCGGCGCTATGTGGAATGGCTCACCGGGCGCACGCCCGACAGCCCCGCGCCGGCCATGCCGCTGCGCTATACCGGCTCGCTGGTCGCAGACTTCCACCGCACGCTGCTCGCGGGCGGGGTGTTCTTGTACCCTGCCGACACGCGCGACGCAGCGCACTCACACGGAAAGCTGCGCCTGTGCTATGAGTGTGCGCCGCTCGCGTTCATCATGGCCCAGGCCGGCGGCTATGCCTCGGACGGCGTCAACCCGATCCTGAACCTCCTCCCGCGCGAGCTGCACCAGCGCGCGCCGTTCTTCGTCGGCAACGCCAGGCTGGTGCGGGAGGCTGAACGCTTCATCGCGCGCTACGACGCCGACTGGGCAGTGGCCTATCGGGATCAGGTTGTGGTCGTGCGCGAACCCACCGAAGCATGATAGCCGGCACGCGATGCTGGAGCTATTCGGCGCGCCTGCCGAGTAGCCGCCCGCGCGGCGCGCCGGCCCACTTGCCAACCCTGCGCGCCCTTTTTACAATCGCCGGCGCGGTGGGCAACCGGCCCACAACAACCACCCACCGCTGGCGGTCGCACCGGGAGGCTGAACTATGGACGCGCCCCATTTCCTGACTGACGCGATTGGAGCGGACGCGGCGCTGGTCACAACGCGGCTCGCCGTCGCCCTGCTGATCCTGATCGCACTTTTCCCGATCCGGCGGATCAACCGGTGGCTCTCCAAACGGATCATCTACTTCATCGACCGCGCAGTCGAGCGGGCAACGAAGTCAGAGCTTCCGCTCGACATACAACTCATCAAGGTCTTCATCAAGCCGCTGGATCTGTTGCTCTTCACTGTGGGCGTCTGGTTCGCCCTGGCGGTTGGGCTTTACGCCTTGCCGGGGCTGTCGCCAATCGTGCCCAGGGTGATCAACGCCATCGGCAGCTCGTTGGTGGCAGCCGCGCTCTTCTGGACCCTGTTCGGCATCACGGACGTGGTCGCCTACTACCTCTCCCTATCCGAGAGCCGCCCGGCCGGCGTCGATGACACCATCATCCGGTTCCTTGCCGGGTTAGGAAAGATCGTCATCATCGTCGTCGCCGTAATCGTGATCGTGCAGGAGTGGGGCTACGACCTCACCGGCCTGATTACGGGGCTTGGCCTGGGCACGGTCGCGGTGTCATTGGCGGCGCAGGATTCGGTCGCCAACCTGATCGGCTACTTCGCCATCATGTCCGACCGCCCGTTTGAAGTCGGCGAGTACATCGTGCTGGACAACGTCGCTGGCGTTGTGGAGGACATCGGCTTCCGCAGCACGCGGATCCGGCAGCTCGACCAGTCGCTGGTAACCGTCCCCAACAAGACCGTCGCGGCGGCGACGGTCACAAACTGGGCGCGCGTGCAGAAGCGCCGGCTGAACATGACGCTCAACCTCCGGCGCGATACCCCGCCGGACCGGGTGCTCTCCGTGGTGCGCGACATCCGCGCGCTGCTTGTCAACAATCAGAACGCGGAGGCCGATTCAGTGGTCGTGCAGTTCACCGATTTCGGCGACAACTCGCTGGACATCATGGTCATCAGCATGTTCAGGATCGCCGACTGGGCCGCTTTCCAGGCGGAAAAGGAAAAGATCATCGTGGAGGCGCTCCGCATCCTGGAGCAGCACGGCGTCAGCCTCGCCATCCCGCAGACCATGATCGTGCGCGATTCGGCCCTCGAAGCGACCTCTTTCCAGGACACCGCCGAGACCGGCGAGGCGGACGCCTACATGGCCGGCAACGCCGAGGCGGACCCGCCGCCTCGCTAGACGCAAAAAGCGCCGGCCACATCGCCGGCGCTTGCCTCCACCAGATCAGCCGCGCTACTGCACGATGAAGGTCGCGTTCGGTACTTCGGCGACAGCGGGTCCTGGATGAGGCCAAGCCGGATCGCGTCATGTACCTCGTGGATGCCCTGCTCCACCGTGACCTTCGGCTCGAACCCCAGCACGCTGCGAATCTTGTCGAAGCGCACGCGAATGTCGCGCATGTCGCCGCCAAACGACAGGTCTTTATACTGCACCGCGACGCGCGGCACGATCCGCGCGACCGCCTCGACAATCTGGTCCTTGCTCATGTTGCCCCGCTCGGAGCCGAGGTTGAAGATCTCGCAGGTCACCTTCTCGCGGTCGGCCTCCAGCGCGAGGATGATGCCCTCGACCGTGTCGCTGACGTGGACAAACGAGCGGTGATAGCCCCGCTGGTAGATGATCAGCTCGCCCTTGGTCATCGCCTCCAGCACGAACTGGTTGATAATCAGGTCGAAGCGCGTGCGCGGCGAGACGCCAAACAGCGTCGCGAAGCGCAGGATCACCGGGGCGCACGGCGCGCCCACGCCCTGCGCAAGCAGGTGTTGCTCCGCCTCGATCTTGGTCTCCGCGTAGAGCGACTGGGGGTTCAACGCCGAGGTCTCGTCAACCGGGTCGCTGTTCGCGGCGATGCCGTAGTTGCTGTAGGTCGAGGAGAAGACAAAACGCTTCGCGCCCACCTTGTTGGCGAAGTCATACATGTAGCGCGTCGCCTCGGTGTTGTACAGCCGCGCGACCTTTGGCCCAACCTGCTGACATGCCGGGAACCCGACAATCGCCGCGAGGTGGATGACCGCGTCCACGCCGTCGAAAAAGGGGCGCGCCGCGTCCGGCTCGGTGACGTTGACCTTGGCGAAACGGAAACTCGGGTGTGTGAAGTACGGCAGCAGCGCTTCGCCGCCCCAGAGCAGATCGTCCAGGACCGTGACGCGATACCCTCGCTGCAAGAGCTTGCCGGTCAGCATGGAGCCGATGTAGCCCGCGCCGCCGGTGATCAAGACGTGTTTCTCGTCCAAGTGCGCTAACTCCTTTATCCGTGTGTCGGTTCTGAATCGTCGTGCGCAACCCAGGTCACCAGACCTGTCATGTCAAAGTTGAAGTCAATGATCTGCGCGCCGCGCTGTTCGAAGCGCGCGCCGCAAGACGTGCTCCTGATCCGGCCTGGCGTAGAACAGAACGCACCCGCCGCCGCCCGCGCCGGTCGCCTTGCCGCTGATCGCGCCGTTGGCGCAGGCAGTCTCAAACAGCGCATCGATGTCGCTGTTGGTGACCGACTTGTCGAGCCGCTTCCTGGCATTCCCAGTTCTCGCCGAGCAGGTCGCCGAACGACGAGAGGTCGCCGGCAAGCAGCGCGCTCTTGATCTCGCGCGCGATGGCCTTGAGGCGGTGCAGCGCATCGACCGTGGTCGGCACGCGCTGGCGGTATGCACCCATGACCAGCTCAATGATGTTGCTGGAAATGCGCGACTTGCCCGTATAGCAGAGCACCAGGCGCTTCTCCAGCTCGCACAGCGTGTCTGGCGAGAGCTTCAGCGGGCTGATGTTAACCGCCGGGTCCTCGAACTCCATGAAGGTGATGCCGCCAATGGCCGCCGCGTACTGGTCCTGCTTGCCGCCGGCCAGGTCCAGCTCTTCCACTTCCAGGTAGTTCGCTAGGCGCGCGATCTCGTGCACCGAAAGCTTGTCGTTCTGCAGCCGGTTGAGCAGCCCGATGAGCGCCACGCTGATCGACGCCGAGGAGCCGGTACCCGACCCCGGCGGCGCGTCGCAGCGCACGTAGAGGTGCATTCCTGCTGGATGCCCAGCCGGTGGATGGCAGCCTTGATGAGGTCAAGGTTGCCGTCGTACTCGATGTCGCGGAACGACTTGACCTCCAGGTAGCGGTCGAAGTCGGCGGACTCGATCTCGATTTGCTCTCCCGCGTGCGGGATCATGGTCACGTAGGTGTAGCGGTTGATCGCGCCGCTCACCACCGCCCCGCCGACCTCCGCCGAGAAGGGCGGCACGTCGGTCCAGCCGCCGGCCAGGTCGATGCGCACGGGCGCGCGTGCGCGCAGCACTGTTTGGCTCACGGGTCCTCTCCTCGGTTGCGTGCCTCAGGCGCGTGCCTCCAGGCGCACCCCACGCGGGCGCGCCCGGATCGGTTTACAACTATACCAGAGAGGACGGCGGGAGGTAAAGAATCAAGCGGCGGCTTCGGCCCGCGCCTTGAGCGTCTGGTTCATCGCCTCGAAGCCGCGCCGGGTGCGCTCGCCGATCAGGCGTAAGATCGGGGAGACGAACAGCCCTGTGAACACCTCGCGCTGCACGAACCGGACGCGGTTCTCACCAAGCGGCTCGATAGTGAAGCCATGCTCGCCGTCGAAAAGGCCCGGAACGAACAGGTGCCCCAACCAGCGGAATTCGCGCTCCGGGACAACGGCCTGCACCACCGGCCGGATTGCCATGCCACGACCGCCGGGTGGCTGCAACTGGATGTCAAGCCGCGCCCCCTCTGCGAGTTGCCCGCCGGCCCTGGGCATGAACGGGTTCCATTCGGGAAGCGGTCGAAATCGGGCAGGATTTGCCAGACGCGCGCCGCCGGCGCGTCGATTTCGATCTCGGTGTGGAGTGTCTTCATCGCGCGCCGCCTGACGTCTCGGTGCCGGAGCGTCCCTGCCGGAGCAGCCAGAGAATGCGGTCGTAGGACGCGGCATAGTGCGCCACGACGGCAACCCCAAAGACAAGGCTCACCGTCTCGCTGCCGATGCTGTAGAGCGCCAGGGTCGCCGCCGCGAAGAAGACAAGCTCAAGCGCCAGCCGGACGACGCCAGGGATCGACGCCGGCGCTTTGCCCGCTGTGCTGTCGCCCGGCGCTCTGAAAGTCGCCCACAGCACGGCGGGCGATGGCCGGCACGCCCAGCGCCAGCGCAAGGCTCACCACGCCCTCGCCCTGCCGGGAACCCCAGGCGCCCAGCGCGAACAACGCAGCGATTTCAAGCAAGAACCGGAAACCGAGATTGACCGGATGTGATCCCATTGCATTGCCTCCCTAACAGCTTCACTGGACAGCATCGAGCGCGGCGGATTCGATGACCGTGTCCAACGATGCCAGCGCGACGTCAACCGCGTCCGGCGCAAGGCCGAGCGCCCGTACATTCCACCGCGTCAAGAACCGTCCCAGCGCCGCCGCATCGGGGGCGACCGCGCCGGCAAGCGCCTTCTCAAGGACGCTGAAGTTCGCGCCGTTCCAGGCATACCGCCAGATCAAGGTCATGATCGCCCAGGAGCGCCGGGTTCGCCTCAAAGAAACGTCGGACCCGCCCCGCGTAGATTTCGTGAATGATGTGGCGGAGCGCCGGATACGACGCGCCCACCAACACCTGGCGCACGATGTCCGCGCGCGCGAGCGCCGCCTCGACGCCGAAATACAGCGCCGCCGCCATGCGTCCCGGTCCCGATGGCGCGCGCGCCATCTGCGCGTCAATTGCGCGCTCGATCTCTTCACTCACCGCGCGGATAACGGCAACCATCAAGTCCTCTTTGTCGTGGAAGTAAAAGTAACAGTTGCCGATAGACGTACCCGCGTCCTGCACGATCTGCTGCATCGTCGTCGCCTCGAAACCCTGCCTGGCGAAACGCGCACGCGCCGCGCGCAGCAGCCGGTCACGGACCTCGGCTCTGCCTTTGCGCTCACTTTCCGTGTCACTTGCCGACATCGACGCCTCTTGTGCGGAAGAATTTGATTCTATATCGGAATTATAGAATTACATTCTATTTCTGTCAACTTTTGTCCATATAGTCGTGAATATCAACAAAATGACGCCGGCCACGGGGCCGGCACCAGGCAACCCGCGCGGATTGCGCACTTATTTGGGCGCGCTCCCCTCGCCGGGCATGTAGTCGCGCAGGATCGAGCCGCCGACGAACTCCCGCAGCAGCGAGTTGTCGGGAATCAGGTCGCCATCCAGCGGCAGCACCCACCGCAGGAACGAGAGCAGGCGCTTGGCCTCGATGTAGTGCGGCGAGGTCGCGCCCACCTGGAGCAGCAGCGGCTCCGCCAGCGGGCGCAGGACCGCAAGCTCGTAGACCAGCGCGGAGTTGAACATCACGTCCGCGTGTTCCTGGTACGGGAAGATGTAGCGCTTTTCACCTTCCCGGACGCTCGGCCAGCGCGCAAGCGTATCGACAGCCGAGTAGCCCCGCGTCCGCGCGTCGCGGACGATGCGGCGCAGCAGGCGCAGGTCGGTGGTGGGGACGCGGTTGTGCCGGTCGATGTTCAACTGCGTGAGCGCCGACACGTAGACGCGGTACGTGCAGCTTCCCGGCAGGTCGCGCACGAGGGCGGGGTTCATGCCATGAATGCCCTCCAGCAGGAGCACGTGCGCCGCGCTGAGCTGCACCACCTCCCCCGGCTCGCGCCGGCCGCTGATGAAGTTGAACCGGGGCAGTTGCACCTCGCGCCCTTCCATCAGGTCGAACAACTGGGCATTGAACAGGTCCAGGTCGAGGGCGTGGAGCGCCTCGAAGTCAAAGTCGCCGTTGGCGTCGCGCGGGGTCTTTTCGCGGTCCACGAAGTAATTGTCCAGCGCCAGCGGGTAGGGCTTGAGGCCCTGCGCCATCAGTTGCACGGCCAGCCGCTTAGAGAACGTCGTCTTTCCCGAAGAGGACGGGCCGGCAATCAACACCAGGCGCACGCACTGCTCCCGGTGCAGGCGCGCAACCTCCATCGCGATGCTCGCCACGCGCTGTTCGTGCAGCGCCTCGGCGACAAGAACAAGCTCGCGCGCCCGGCCCGCCTTGATCGCCTGGTTCAACTGGCCGATGTCCTCGATGCCGAGCAGGTCCAGCCATTCCGCCGACTGCTCGAAGACTGTCGCCAGCTTGGGCGACTCGCCCTCCGGGTAGATCACGCCGGGGTTCTCGCGTCGGGGATAGCGCAGCACAAACCCATTCGAGTATGGTTGCAGGCTGAAGGTCGTCAGGTAACCGGTCGAAGGCACCATGTAGCCGTAATAATAATCGCGCTGCCCCCGGAGCGTGTAGAGCACGAGATAGTCTTTGTCGCGGAATTCGAGCAGGCGCAGCTTGTCGTCGGCTCTCTGCTCCCGAAAGTACGCCCGCGCCTCTTCCAGGGGCACGCGCACCTTCCGGATTGGCTCATTCGCCGCCACGATCTCCTGCATGTGGGTGGCAAGCACGGCCAGTTCATCCTCCGAGAACGGCGCGCGCCCGATCACCATGCAATAGAAAGCCCCCGTTGGGCAGCGCATGTTCGACCACAATTTCGTGACCGGGAAAAAGCTCGCGCGCTGCCGTCGCCAGCAAGAAGACGAGCGAGCGCCGGTAGAGGCGCATTCCGTCGCTGTCGCGCAGCGTCACCGGCCTGACCACCACGTCGCGCGTCATCGGGTACGTGAGTTCGCGCAACTGGCCGTCCACAATCGCCGCCACGATGGGCGCATCCATCGGGCGCGCGTTGAGCGGCTCCGCCGCGCGGATAAACTCCTCAAGCGGCGTGCCCACCGGCGCTTCAAGCACCAGGTCCTGCTCGACAAACGTTACCTGGGATGTCGTGCGCGGTTCCGCCCGCGTCGCGACATGCTTCTCGACCACGTCCATCCATCCCACCTTCTGCGCCAATCCAAACGCCAGACAAACCAGTGCCCAAGTTTACCACATGTTGCAGATCGGCGTTGACGGATGGCCCGCCAGGGGTTACACTGAGCCAATCGCCCATGCGACGGCGGTAACGAAAAACGCCACGCAACAAGCCCAACGCAAAGGAGGCGCGAGATGGGGACCGTCGGATACATGGAGGGCACGGACCCCCTCATCCTGACCCGGCTGAATCTGGAAGGCATCGGCACGTTGCCTTTGGGGAACGGGTTCGACGGGCACGGCAAGTATGTCGGCCACCTGACCCGCCAGGATGACGTATCGCTGGTAATCACGTATCTGCATAAGGTTCTGCCCACTGTCGATATGACGATCAATGCGCGGGATTTTCTGATTGCCTGCCGCACGCACAAAATCCCCGTGCTCGTGATCGCCCCGGAGGAGTACCATCAGCGCGCGCGCGAAATGCTGGGCGATATCGCCGAGCACGTCACGATGGTGTCGCCCAACAGCGTCTATGACACGGCAATGAAGATTCTTGAGCGCAGTTGACAGCCCGATCTGCGCCTGCTACACTGTGATACGCTGCAAAAAGGATAGGTGAACGACTCCGACGGAGCCAAGTAGGCCAACGCACGCTTTCAGAGAGTCGCCGGTCGCTGCGAGGCGATAGCAGGCGGGCCGAAATCCACTCCCGATAGGTTGCGCCCGAAACAAGGGCCGCCGGGTGCGCCCGTTACCGCGCAAGAGTCGACAGCAACTCACTGAGGCGCGCGCCGCAAGGCGCGGGCGAACCCAGGTGGCACCACGAGCGCCCCTCGTCCTGGTCTTTGGACGAGGGCGTTTTTGTTTTAGCATAGAGGACAAAGGGGCTTAAGCCCCTTGTCTAAAGGTGAACGGATGGGTGGGATATGTTGGCTTTTCTGACGCGGGACGTGTGGAATGCGCTCATCGTTGTGACGGCAGCCGTCGGCGGCGTGCTGGCGCTGTGGCGTTTGTGGCAGGACCTGACCCGCCCGACGCTCAGCGACGACGACGCGCGCCGCGACGTGGGCGGTCCGGGGTCCGAGAAGCGCGCCTGAGCGCGCGCCACTACCGGCCTATCAGCCACACAGTCAGAGGGAGATACTCGCGGTGGACGAACAGGGCTTTCACAAGTTTCTGAGAAAGGCAGGACGAACGGAAAGCGTCGCCCAGGAGAACCTGGCGCGCGTGAAAGCGTTCGAAGCCTACCTGAACGCCCAGCGAGGGCGGGGCCTTGACGACGCCGACCCCGAAGACCTGGAAGCGTTTGTCACGTGGATCGAGCGCGCTCCCAAAGCGTCGGCGAAGGGCTACCTCCACGCGATACACTACTACTACACCTACACCGCAGACGAAGCGATGGCCCACCTGGCCGGGGCCTTGCGCGCGGCGCGGATCGAGCGGACGCCGTTTCGCCTGCGGGAGTTTCGCGGCGTTGACCCGGCGTGCGTCGCGCGACTGGAGGCCGCCGGCGTCCGGGACGTCAGGCAGATGCTGGCGGCAGGACGCACGGCCGGCGAGCGGGCCGCGCTCGCGGAGAAAACCGGCGTGCCCGAAGCCGCCATCCTGGAGCTGGTCAAGCTATCCGACCTGGCGCGGATACCGGGGGTGAAGGGTACCCGCGCCCGGCTGTACTACGACGCCGGCGTTGACACCCTCGACAAGCTGGCGGCATGGGAGCCGGAGGCGCTGCGGGCGATGGTCGGTGCGTTCGTGGAGCGGACGGGCTTTGAGGGCATACCGCCGCTGCCGAAGGGAGGCGCGCTTCACAGTGACCCAGGCGCGCCAGTTGCCGAGGGTCGTCGAATACTGAATACCTGGGGCAAGGGCATCGCGCCCCATCACAAAACCATGCAGGAGAAACTAAAATGATCGACATCGCACTGATCCGGGAGCAGCCGGACTGGGTCAAAGAACAGATCGAGAAGCTGAACGACCTCGCCGCCGGCGCGCGCATCGACGCCATCGTGACGCTGGACGAGCAGCGGCGCGCGCTGCTGGCGGAGGTCGAAGACCTGCGCGCCACGCGCAACCGCGTGAGCAAGGAAATCGGGCGCATGAAGGACCAGAACGCGCGCCAGGCCAAGATCGCGGAGATGCAGGGCGTCAACGCGCGCATCGACGCCATCGACGCAGAGCTGCGCGAAGTCGAGGCGCAGCTCAACGAGCACATGGCGTGGATTCCGAACCTGCCGCACGAAAGCGTGCCGGTCGGGCCGGACGACAGCCACAACAAGGTGGTCGCGACCTACGGCGAACTGCCGGCGTTCGACTTCACGCCGCAGCCGCACTGGGACCTGGGGCCGGCGCTGGGCATCCTGGATTTCGAGCGCGGCGTGAAGCTGGCCGGCACGCGCTTCTACGTGCTGCTGGGCGCGGGCGCGCGGCTGCAGCGCGCGCTCATCAACTGGATGCTGGACCTGCACATCAACCAACACGGTTACACTGAGGTGATCTCACCGTACATGGTGCGCGAAGAGGTGATGTTCGGCTCAGCGCAATTGCCCAAGTTCGCCGAGAACCTGTACCGCGACGCCGAAGAGGACTTCTACTTCCTCCCCACCGCCGAGGTCAGCCTGACCAACCTGCACCGCGACGAGATTCTGGACGCCGACCAGTTGCCGATCCAGTACGTGTGCTATACCGAGTGCTTCCGCCGCGAGAAGATGAGCGCCGGCCGCGACGTGCGCGGCATGAAGCGCGGCCACCAGTTCGCCAAGGTGGAGATGTACCGCTTCACCACGCCGGAGACGAGCTACGACGCGCTCGAAGCGATGCTCCAGAACGCGGGCGACGTGTGCCGCGCGCTGGGCATCCCCTGGCGGGTCGTCCAGATGGTGACGGGCGATTTGGGCTTTGCCGCCACAAAGAAGTATGATCTGGAGATGTGGGCACCCGGCTGCGCGGAGTGGCTGGAGGTCAGCTCAATCAGCAACTGCGAGGCGTTCCAGGCGCGGCGCGCCAACGTCCGCTACCGCCCAGAGCCGGGCGCGAGGCCGCAGTACGTGCACACGCTCAACGGCTCAGGGCTGGCGCTGCCGCGCGTGATGATCGCCATCATGGAAAACTACCAGCAGGCCGACGGGAGCGTCGTCGTGCCGGAGGTACTCCGCCCGTACATGGGTGGTCTGGAGCGCATCACGGCGAAGCAGATATCTGATTAGGACAGAAAGAGCTTAACCACAGATAACACAGATTGATGGAATACTTTGCGCGCGCTCATCGCGCGGGCAGGTGGAGAAAAAGTCTCCCACGCGCGTAATAGAACGTAAATCGATCTGTGGTATCCGTGTTATCCGTGGTCGAATAACTTCCCGCAAAGTTGATACGTATGGGGCGCGGCGCGCTGCGTCCCTATCCAGACGTGTCGAGGAGGGGGCCATGTCACAAATCGAAGAACAGACTCGCCGCAATGGGCCTCAAGTTGCCGCCGCCGTTCGAGACGCCGCCCGACGTGCGGCGCAACATCAAGCCGGTGCAGTCGAGCAACAACCAGCTACACCTCTCCAGCCAGGGACCGCAGTGGGGCCGGGGCATCCGCTTCTACGGCAAGGTCGGCAAGGACCTCACCCCGGAGCAGGGTTACGAGGCGGCGCGCGTGGCGGCGCTCAACCTGCTGCGCCTGCTCAAGGATGAGTTGGGCGACCTGGACCGCGTGACGCGCTGGGTCAAGGTGCGCGGTTTCATCAACTGCGTGCCCGAATTCACGCGCCACTCCAACGTCATGAACGGGTTTTCGGACCTCATCGTCGCGCTTTACGGCGAGGAGCGCGGGATGCACGCGCGGACGGTCGTGGGCGTGTGCGCGCTGCCGTTCAACTACGCGATTGACGTGGAGGCCGTGGTCGAGTTTCAGTAGGGGCAAGGCATGCCTCGCCCCTCCCGTCAGCAAGGGTAACCCCCAGCAGGAGCAACAGATTGAACGTCCGCATCGTCCCTCCATTCTCTCCGCCGACCTGACCCGCCTGGGCGCGCAAGTCAAAGCCGCCGAAGCCGGCGGGGCCGACCGCCTCCAGGTGGACGTGATGGACGGGCGCTTGTGCTCAACATCACCTTCGGCCCGCTCGTCGTGGAGGCGGCGCGCCGCAGCGCGCCCGGCCTGTTCCTCGAAGCGCACCTCATGGTGGTGGAGCCAGAGAAGCACTTCCAGGCCTTCGCCGAGGCCGGGGCCGACCTGATTATCTTCCACATGGAGGCGACCGCGCACGCCCACCGCCTCGTGCAGCAGATCAAGGAACTGGGCGTGCAGGCCGGCGTGGGCCTCAACCCGGCGACGCCGGTAAGCGTCGTCGAGGACATCATCGAAGACATCGACCTGCTCCTGCTGATGACGGTGAACCCCGGCTGGGGCGGGCAGACGTTCATCCCCCAAAGCCTGGACCGCCTGCGCCGCGCCCGCGCGCTGATCGACGCGCGCAACCCCGGCTGCGCCCTGGAGGTGGACGGCGGCATCTACGGCGACGCGGACAACAACACCGCGCGCGAGGCCGTGCGCGCTGGCGCGGATACGCTCGTCGCCGGCTCGTCGGTCTACGGCCACCTGACGGTGTGGCGGCGGGCATCGCGGCGCTGCGCGCGGCGGTTGCGATGCCCTGACCGCGCGACGCGCTACCGCTCAGTGAGCGACACCTCAACCGCGATCTCCTGATTGTCGCGTACAAGGGTCAGCGTCACCGTGTCGCCAGGGCGCTTGTTGCCCTCAAGGTACAGCGTCAACTCGTCGCGATTGGTCACCGGGACGCCGTCGATGCCCGTGATGATGTCACCGCCGACGAGCACAACCTGGCCGAACGAGCCGCGCCGCCGCTCCGCAGGGCGCAAGCCGGCCCG
Source organism: Anaerolineae bacterium (assembly GCA_027494055.1). GTDB lineage: Bacteria > Chloroflexota > Anaerolineae > Aggregatilineales > JAFGMM01 > JAOSJO01. Next base: position 61,523 of record JAOSJO010000012.1, read on the forward strand.
CGCCGCCCCGCTGTTCTGCGCCACGCCCACGACGAGCAACCCGCGCTGCGGGCCGCTCTCGTTCGGGCGCACTTCGTAGCCCAGCTCCCACAGCGTCAGGCCCAGGTCGGGGTGCGGGTAACGGCCCTGCGCGATCAGCACAGGGACGACGCGCCGCACCGTGTTGACCGGCACCGCGAACCCGATCCCCACCGACCCGCCCGACGGGCTTTGGATCGACGTATTCACGCCGATCACCCGCCCGCGCGCGTCGAGCAGTGGGCCGCCGGAGTTGCCGGGGTTGATCGCGGCGTCGGTCTGGATGGCCTCGCCAACCTGCAACCCGGAGGCCGACTCGATGGTGCGCTCCAGCGCGGAGATCACGCCGGCGGTCAGCGTCCGGTCCAGCCCAAACGGGTTGCCAATGGCGATCACGCGCTGGCCCACCTGCAGGTTCTGAGAGTCGCCGAGGGTCACCGGCACAAGCGGCTGCTTGGCGATGATCTTTAAGACCGCCAGGTCATAGTAGTCGTCGCTGCCCACAAGCTGCGCGTCGTAGGCGGCCCCGTCAACCAGGATCACCTCAATCTGCTCCGCGTTCCGCACCACGTGCCAGTTCGTGACGATGTGGCCCTCCGTGTCGAGGATGAAGCCCGAACCCGTCCCCTCGCGCGGCACCATCCCGCGCCAGAAGTCCACCGCCACCGCGTGCGTCGTGATGTGCACCACGCTCTGGCTCACCTGCTGGTACACGTTGATAATCGCCTGCTCCTGGAGGTCGAGTTGCGCCCATACATCATCCGGGAGCGGCGTCGCCGTCGCGACCAACTGCGCCGGGTCCGGCGGCGCGCCGGACGAGGCCATCGCCACCCCGGCGACCAGCCCGACACCCAGCGCCGCCCCGATCAGAAATGCCAGCAACACCAATCGCCCGATCTGTCTGCCCATTTCTGCGTGCCTCCGTGACACGAGATCAATCAAGAAACCGCGCCTAACCGCCTCGACGCTATATCGTAGCACAAACTGGTGACAAAATCGTTTCATCGCCGGCGTTTGAATCACGAAGACACGAAAGGCGCGACAACGCGAGCGAATGCCCCGACTTTTGCCTGATTTCGCGTTTTTCGTGCTTTCGTGTTACGGTCCGAACAGCGAACCCCAGGAGCCAAATCGAGTGTACACATGTCCATGACACCAGAAAACGCGCGGTCGAGTGCAGTCGTTGAACTCGTGAGCTGCAACCTCTGCGGCGCAGACGACGCGCGCCTGGTCTTCCCCAGCACCATCCCGTACCACCTCGACGGGCACTGGGAGCCGTTCCGGTGCACGCACGCCGGTTACGGTGAGCACCTGGATATCGTCCAGTGCCGGCGGTGCGGGCTGCGCTACAGCAATCCGCGCTTTACCGAGCGCGAAATCCTCGCGCGCTACGCCCAGGTGGAGGACCCGACGTACCTGGAGCAGTTTCCGGGCCGCCTGCTGACGTTTCAGCGCCGGCTGCAGCACTTCGAACGCTTTGCGGGCGCGCCGACTGGCCGCCGCCTGCTCGACGTGGGCGCGTACGCGGGCGCGTGCGTGCGCGTGGCCGGCGAGCGCGGCTGGGACGCCTTCGGCCTCGAACCGGGCCGCTGGGCGGTGGCGCAGGCGCAGCGCGCCGGCCTGGACGTGCGGCTCGGTACCCTGGACAGCGCGCCGCCCGATCCCGGCTCGGTCGATGTCGTCACGCTCTGGGACGTGATCGAGCACTTCGCCGACCCGCACGCCGAACTGTGCGCCATCGCCGACGCGCTCAGGCCCGGCGGCTGGGTGGTCGTGCACACGATGGACGCCAGCAGCCTTTTCGCGCGCCTGATGGGGCGTCGCTGGCCCTGGCTCCTGGAGATGCACCTCTACTACTTCAACCGCCGCACGCTGACCACCATGCTCGAAAAGGCGGGGTTTGAGGTGGTGCATCTCTTCGCCGAGGGCCGCTACCTCCGGCTGAATTACCTCGTCACGCGGGTCGAGCCATACAGCCGGCCAGTCGCCCGCCTGCTTGCGTGGGTTATCGCGAAGCTGGGCATCGAGGAGCGCGCCGTGCCGGTCAACTTCGGCGACCTGATGACCGTCTACGCGCGCAAGCGGCCCGACGCCGCGCCGTAGGGTATAATCCGCGCCATGCAGTTCGCCACCTATATCCCCGTGCTCGTGCTCGGCTTCGCCGTCTCGCTGGCCTGACGCCGCTTTCGCGGCGCATTGCGCTATGGCTGGGCCTTGTCTCGCGGCCAAAGGGCGAGCGCCTCTCCCTCGACCCCACCCCGCTGCTTGGCGGCCTCGCCATCTACGGCGCGCTGGTGCTCGCGCTTGTGCTGCTTGGCTTGCCCGGCCACTTTGTCGAGTTGGGCGCGATTCTGGCCGGGGCAACGCTCATGGCGCTGCTCGGCCTGTGGGATGACCGGCGTGAACTGCGGCCCGGCATGAAGTTCGTCGGCCAGTTGGTGGCCGGCGTCGTGCTGATCCTCGCCGGCGTACACGTGAGCCTGTTCGGCGTGCCGGTGCTGGATTGGGCGCTGACGCTCTTTTGGCTCGTCGGCATCACGAACGCGATCAACTTTCTCGACAACATGGACGGGCTGGCGGCGGGCGTCTCGGCGATTGCGGCGGGCTTCATCTTCGTGATTGCCGCCATCGAGGGGCAATACCTGGTCGGGAGCCTGGCGGCGGCGCTCTGCGGCGCGTCGTTCGGCTTTCTGGTGTACAACTTCAACCCCGCGAGCAGCTTCATGGGCGACATGGGCAGCATGGTGCTGGGCTTCACGCTCGCCGTCCTTGGGATCAAGCTCCGCTTCGAGGGCACGCCGCAGACCATCACGTGGATGGTGCCGATCATTGTGCTGGCGCTGCCCATCTTCGACACCACGCTCGTCACCTTCACGCGGCTCCGCGAGCGCCGCTCCGTAAGCCAGGGCGGCACCGACCACACCTCGCACCGGCTGCTCCACGCCGGGCTGAGCCAGCGCGCGGTGTTGTTCATCCTCTACGCCGTGTGCGCTGTCCTGGGAGTCGCGGCGGCGGTCGTGAGCCAGGGGTCGCAGACGACGGCGTGGCTCATCGGGGGCGCGGTCGCGGTTGGGGCGGCGGCGGCCTTCGTGCTCCTGGAGTGGCGGTACGTCAAGAGCAAGCGCCTGGAACGGGATTAACCCGAAGGCGCTTGCGCGGCAGTTACGTCATTCCGTTTCATCGCGCTCCAGTGTGTACGTGATCTTGCCGTAGTACTGCGTTGTACCCGGATGGGTCTGATAATACGCCCGCCTTGTTTCCTGCCAGCCCCTGGTTCTCAGATCGGCGATGATTTTCATGATCTGGCCGATGGTTAAGGCTTGGCCGAAATCAACTTTGCTGCTTTCTTGGGGCGTATGGTACCCAACCGACGCATAGAACCCAACGGACACCTGCCATTGATTTTCCCCTGACGGGCTGGTGTCGATATGGCAGGTTGCCAACGCCTCCCACAGACGAGAATCTGTTACGCTGGAAGTGTTGAAGCTGGGATCCGGCTCAGGCGGGGATTGAGTCAAAGAATCGCTACGGCGGGTACAGGCTATGCTGAAGCCATCTTCCTCCCTTTGGCGTCCTGAACGCACCCAGCCGATTTTGTCCAGGTTCTTCTCCACCAAAGCAATTTCACGACTGCTCACCGGATCAATAAGCTGCCGCGTCATACGGCGCTTGCCAAATTCAAAAGCAGCGTTCATGCGCCACGACTGATCCCCAGCAGGATACAACCGCAGATGGCATCGCCGAAACGCAGGGTTGAGAAAATCTTGCTTGAGGAAGTCCGTAAACCATAAGGGCAGCGTTGTTGACACACGACGCTTGCGCACTGTCCGCTCCATTATGCGTTTTGCCCATATAACGCGAACAATCGCGCTGATAACCAGCAACACAACCACCAGCAGTGGGACATAGCCTTCCATATTACGCCTGCCCCACCAGATGATCCTCGCGGTGCTGGGTGTTTTCACGCAACCACGCTGTTGTGAGGCGCCACCACTTCGAGCGCGCGGGAAGCCAGTTAGTCCCCGGCCTGTTTAGTCATCCGCCCCTTCCGGCACCTTCCCGTCGGTCGCCGGCGCGCTCTCCGCCGAGGGCCACGCCTGCGCCGCGCGCGGGTGCGCGTTGATGCCCCGCCCAAACGCCTGATAGGTGAAGCCCATCTGCTGCATCCGCTCCGGGTTGTAGATGTTGCGGCCATCCACCACAACCGGCTGTTTCATCGCCGCCTTGACGCGGGACATATCCAACTGCTTGAACTCGTTCCAGTCCGTAACCACGACGAGCGCGTCGCAGCCCTCGGCAAGGCCGTAGGCGTCCTTGGCGAACGCCACGCCGGGCATGACGTTCTGCGCGTGGTCCATCGCGACCGGGTCGTAGGCGCGCACAGACGCGCCTTCAGACTGCAACATGCGCGCGATGGAGATCGACGGCGCGTCGCGCAGGTCGTCGGTGTTCGGCTTGAAGGCCAGGCCCAACAGGCCCACCGTCTTGCCGGAGAGGTTGCCGAGCAGGTCGCGCAGCTTGAGCACGGCCTGCCGGCGCTGGTAGTTGTTGATCTCCATGACGGCGTGGAGCAACTGCGGGTGCCGGCCGTGCACCTGCGCCATGTAGCTGAGCGCCTTCACGTCCTTGGGGAAACACGACCCGCCGTACCCGACGCCGGCGTCGAGGAAGTAGTGCCCGATCCGCTTGTCGTAGCCCATGCCCTGCGCCACCTCTTTCACGTCCGCGCCGAGCGCCTCGCAGATGTTGGCGATCTCGTTGATGAAGCTGATGCGCGTCGCAAGGAAGGCGTTGCTGGCATATTTGATCATCTCCGCCGTGCGCAGGTCCGTGACCACAATCGGGGCGCGCAGCGGCAGATGCAGCTCGGCCACGCGGTTGGCGGCCTCGCGGTCCAGCGAGCCGAGCACGGTGCGATCCGGGTTGAGGAAGTCCGCGAGGGCGGAGCCTTCGCGCAGGAACTCCGGGCAGCTCACCACGCTGAACTTGATCGGCGTGGGCTGGTGCTGCCGCATGATGTCGGACACCCAGTCGCCCGTACCGACCGGGACGGTGGACTTGTTGATAATCGTCAACGGCTTGTGCATGGTCTCGGCGACGGCGATGGCCGACTCGCGCACGTACTGGAGGTCGGCTTCGCCGTCCACGCCTTCGGGCGTGCCCACACAGATGAAAACGAAGTCGGCTTCCTTCAGACCCTCCTCGTAGGAGGTCGTGAACACCAGGCGACCGGCGCTCATGTTGCGGTCCACCATGTCCTTAAGGCCCGGCTCGTAGATGGGCATGATGCCCTTCTTGAGGTTCTTGATCTTCTCCTCGCTGATGTCGAGGCCAACCACCCGGTTGCCCAGGTCAGCGAAGCACGCGGCAGTCACAATGCCGACGTAACCCACACCGACGACGCATATCTCGCGCATGTTGCATCCCTCTCGTAACGGTTTTTGTCAAGATGTGTGTGGAACGGCCCAGGGCCGTGGTTCCAAAGTAGCATAGCATAACGCACGCCGGCAACAAAGGCCATAACTGTGAATTTTTCACGAATCCGCAATCAGCGTGCCTTCAGTGAACCCCTCCCCAGCCAGCGCGCGCTGCACCGCGCCGGGGACCGCGCCGGAGAAGATGCGAATCTCCACGCCGGGCAGCGCGCCCGCCAGGTCGAGCATGTCCAGCACCTTGCGCCTCATGCCGCCGGTCACGTCGACGCCCGCGCGCCCGCCGAGCACGCCGTCCAAATCCGGCAGCGTCGCCGCGTCGATGCGGGAGACGACCTCGCCTTCGGGCGTCAGGACGCCCGCGTCCAGGCCGGCAAGCAGCACGCGCGCCGGCTGGAGGTGGCGCGCCAGGAAGAACATGATCGCCTCGGTGGAGGCAATCGTGCCGCCGCGCACGTCGTCGAGGCACACATCGCCGTAGACCAGCGGGATCAACCCGTGCGCCAGCGCCGCCTGGACCGGTTCAAGCGCCATCGAGACGAGCCGGCCATCCACGCAGCGCCCCGATGCGGACGGCTGCACGCTGATGACCGGCAGGCCGGCCGCGTGCAGCGCACCAGTCACCAGGCGGTTGAGCCGCGCGGCGACTGCACCGACCTCCGCGAAGCCACGCCACGCCTCCGGGCTGCGCACGCCCTCGGCGGTCCCGTGCCGGGCCGCGGCAAAGTGCCCGAAGGAGCCGCTGCCGTGCCCAATGAGGAGGCGCATCGCCGGGCGCGCTGCGCACGCCGTCGCGATCTCCCCCGCGAGGCGGGCCATCACGTCGGCGTGGAAGGTCGCCTCCCTGGATTTGTCGGTAATCAGCGAGCCGCCGAGCTTAAGAAAAGTGAGCATGGCCCGTCACCGCACCTCGGTGAAAATTACCCGCACCGCGCCCGCCTCACACAGCGCGCGCTTGAGCCTGTCGCGGTCCACGCCCTCCGCCAGTGCGATCATGTTGCCGCCGCGCCCCCCGCCGGAGAGCTTCGCGCCCAGCGCGCCGGCCTCGCGGGCGGCGGCCACCAGCGCGTCGAGTTCGGCGCACGAGACGGTCAGCTCGCACAGCAGCGCGTGATTCTGGTTCATCAAGGGGCCGAGCGTCGCCACCCTGCGGGTGGCTATCGCAAACCGCGCAGTGTGCGCAATCGCGCCGATTGCGTCAAAGCGCGGGGTGGTGAAATCCGGGTCGCGCGCGTGCAGCGCGCGCACGTCGCCCACCGCGACCCGCGTCGGGCTGGCGATGCCCGTGTCGGCGATGGCGAGCGTGAAAGGCCGGCGGATGGCGAACAGTTCCGGCTCCTGATCGCGCACGAAGTAGACCGGCTGGCCGTAGACCACCACCGTGTTGTCGATGCCAGAGGGTGTGCCGTGATGCAGCTTCTCCACCTCATAGACCAGCGCGCTCAGCCGCGCGTCGTCCAGTTCCGCGCCCAGCGCCGCCGCGAGCGCACGCGCCAGCGCGGCGCTGACCGCAGCGCCGCTGCCCAGGTTGCTGGCAACCGGGATGTTCGAGCGGATGGTGAGCGTCACGTCGGGCGGGGCGGCGTGAAGCGCGTCCAGCGTCAGGCGCGCGGCCAGCGCCAGAGGATCATCCTCCGGGGCGTCGCGCAGGTCTACAGTGCGGCCCAGGTCGCTTGCGGCGATGCGCACGCCCGCGCCCGCTGGCGACGGCGTCGCCTCGACATCGGCGTGCAGGCTGTGAACGGGCACAGCGATGGCCGGTCGCCCATACACAACGGCGTGCTCGCCGAAGAGGATGACCTTCGCAGGCGCTGATGCCATCGTCGTCTATGAGGCTGGCGGCACGTTGAAGAAGTCTGCCAGGTGGCCGTTGTGCGGCAACACGTAGATGATGAACACCACCAGAATACCCCACAGCACAAGGGAAATCTGGAGGGGGCGGTCGGTGAGCAGCACCTCTTCGGGCGCGCCGCCCTCGCCGCGCACGTGGATGAGGTAGAGGTAGCGGAAGATGAAGTAAATCGCAAACGGGATGGTGAGCATCATCGCGCGGTTCTCAGGGACGCCCGCCGCCTCGAAAGTGTACAGCGCGTAGACGACGAGCGTGCTCGTGGTGACGACGTTCAGCATCTGGTCAAGCAGCGCCAGGTTGTACTCGCGGTACGTGATCCGGTGGTACTTGGCGTCCATCGCGAGCGTGATGAGTTCCTGCCGTCGCTTGCCCACCACGAGGAAAAGCGCCAGGAGGATGGTGAAGAGGTACATCCACGGGGGAAAAGCGCTGCACCTCAATGAGCGCGACGCCTGCGACCACGCGCAGCACGAAGCCGACCGCCACCGCCATCACGTCCAGGATGACCATGTTCTTGATCCGGAACGAATAGGTCAGGTGCAGCGCGAGATAGGTCGCCAGCACGAGCGCAAACGCCGGCTCAAGTAGATAGCCGAGGGCCAGCGCAATCAGGGGCAGCACGACGGCGGCGACAGCCGCCACGCGCACCGAAAGCTCGCCGGCCGGCAGCGGGCGCTTGCACTTCGTGGGATGGAGTTTGTCGCGCTCAATGTCGACGATGTCGTTGACGAGGTAGATGGTGCTGCCGGTCATGCACAACAGGATGAAGCCGGCGACCGTGCGCAAGAACGGATCGCCCGAAAGCGGGAACATCTGACCGTCGAAGACCAGCGGGACAAAAATGAAGCCGTTCTTGATCCATTGCTTGGGGCGCGTGGTGCGCACCAGGGCGTTCAACACTTGGTATCTTGGCTGCACAACGCGCTCCCAAATCAGTACGAGTCCCGACATAGCACCGTTCAAGCCAGTCCCATCCCGTCGTTTGTCCCCCGCTTATGCCTGCTGTGCCAGACCTGACCAACAGCCGTGCATTATAACAACCCCTTGCAGAAGTTGCCCACCCTTTTCCGGTGACTTATACTCTGGCGCAGAAGTCAAGGCCTTGGGGAGGGAGAGAGATGCAAGGGCCATCACTCGGCTACGTGCCGGTGGTCCCAAACGCCAGCCTGGTCACGGGCACCGTCGAGGGCATCGCGCAGCCGCAGCCCTTCGCACTTCCCGTGCTCGAACTGGCCGTCCAGCGCGCGGAGGACATTGAAGACCTGGCGAATTTCGTCGCCGAAGAGGTAGGGAAGACGATCCCGATCTACCTGCGCGGCGAAGCGCCTGAAGAGTGGCCCATGCTCAGGTCGAAGGTCCGCCTGCGCGTCGAGTTTCGCGGCGACGAGAGCGGCGGCGGCTACTACGCGCACGTGGAAGACCTCGAAGAAGTGGACGACGAAGACGACGAGGACTACGAGTACGACGAGGACATGTAGACCGACAAGCGCCAAAGGACCACACCCAATCGTAAGCGTAAAAGTCAGGAGGAGAGGGGCAATGACAGCAAACCGTACCGCGCCATGCGCGTGGTGCCGGTGTACCGCGACCTCTGTTGCGTGGCGCCGGCTCCGGAGGTTGCGGAGGACATGGCGCGGCAGGCAGCGCGCCTTGCAGAGGAGATGGGCGTAGGCGGCTTCAGTGTGAGGGTGATGGCCGCCCGCCCCGACGAGCGCCACATCCCGCCCGGTTTCAACGACGGCGCCATCTACCCGCCCGACTACATCGCCGAGCTGTCCGCGGAGATGCGCGTCGCGCCAGAATCCGCACGGCTCGCGCGCCGGGTCGCGCCGTCGCCCCCCAGGGGCGAGATCAACGTCCTGGTGCTGCTGGTTGACTTCGACGACAACCGCTTCCAGGACGCCGACGCGCTGCGCGACAGCCTGCAGACCATGCTCTTTTCCGAGGGCGCGCTCGACACCGGCAGCCTCAACGACTTCTACCGCGAGGTATCCGGGAACAAGGTGTGGTTCCAGGGCGTCGTCGCCGGCCCGTACCGCGCGCCGCAGCCGTACACCTTCTACACCAACAACCAGAGCGGGACCGGCCCCTACCCCAACAACACGCCGCGCCTTGTCGAGGACCTTGTGGCGCTGGCCGACCCCGACGTGGATTTTGCGCAGTTCGACCCCAACGGCGACGGCTTCGTTGACGGCCTGATCGTCGTGCACGCCGGGCCGGGCGCAGAGGCAATCGCCGACGCGCCCCGACGCCGCAACGCCATCTGGTCGCACAAGTGGACCACGCGCACCGTCCAGCGGCGCGACAACACCAACATCTACGCCTACCTCACCGTGCCGGAGGAGAGCAATATCGGCGTGTGGGCGCACGAGTTGGGCCACCTGATCTTTGGCTGGCCGGACCTGTACGACATCGACAACAGCTCGGAAGGCATCGGCAACTTCTGCCTGATGGCCGGCGGGAGCTGGAACGCGCGCGGCAAGCGCCCGGCGCACCCGTCGGCATGGTGCAAGGCCAAGCAGGGTTGGGTCTCAGTCCACACCCCCGACGCGCGACGGTGACATCACGCTCCAGCCAGTCGAAGTCAGCCCGGAAGTCTACCGCCTGTGGACGCGCGGCCAGCCCGGCCAGGAGTATTTCCTCATCGAGAACCGGCAGAAGATCGGCTTCGACGACAACCTTCCCGACACCGGCCTGGCGATCTACCACATCGACGACGCGCAGCAGGACAACTCGCAAGAGCGGCACTACATGGTGGGCATGGAGCAGGCGGATGGCCGCGACGACCTGGAAAACGGGCGCAATCGCGGCGACGACACCGACCTGTGGCCGGAGGGCGCAACCGTCACCTTCGACGCAAACAGCACGCCAAACAGCAACGCCTACAACGGCGCGCAGACGTTCGTGTCGGTGTCCAATATCGTGCAGAGCGGGTTGAACATCAGCGCCACGGTCAGCGTGGGCCAGTCGCAGCCGCCCGGCGAGGACGGCGAGGGCGGCACGCAGCCGGGCACGTGTCTCGAAACCCTGCTGAGCATCGTGCGCGCGCTTTTCGGGCAGGGCGGTGGCCGATAAGAGACAGGCCGGAAAAAAGCGGGCTGAGAAACAACGGCTCGACGTGCTGCTGTGTGAGCGCGGGCTGGTCGCCAGCCGCGAACTGGCGCGCCGCATGATCCTGGCGGGCGAGGTGCGCGTTGACGACCAACTGATCGACAAGCCCGGCGCGCGCGTGCCCGTCGAGGCCGAGATCGACCTGAAGGCCGCCCCGCGCTTCGTGAGCCGGGGCGGCGAAAAACTTGCCGCCGCCCTGGACGCCTTCGATATCGACGTGACCGGGCGCGTATGCGCCGACGCGGGCGCTTCGACCGGCGGCTTCACCGACTGCCTGCTCCAGCGCGGCGCGCGCAGAGTCTATAGCATCGACGTGGGGTACGGCCAGCTCGACTATCGCCTGCGCACCGACCCGCGCGTGGTCGTCATGGAGCGCACCAACGCGCGCTACGTGGAAAGCCTGCCCGAACCCGTCTCGCTCGCGACGGTGGACGCCAGCTTCATCTCGCTGCGGCTGCTGCTGCCGGCCGTGTGGGGCTGGCTTGCCGAGCCGGCCGATGTCGTCCCGCTCATCAAGCCGCAGTTCGAGGCCGGCCGCCGCGACGTGGGCAAGGGCGGCGTCGTGCGCGACACGGCAGTCCATCGCCGCGTGTTGCGCGAGGTGCTCTCGGCGGCGGCGGCACAGGGCTTCGCCGTGCGCGGGTTGATCCGGTCGCCACTCACCGGACCGGCGGGCAACGTGGAGTTCCTCGCGTGGCTGCGCCGGGGCGCAGCCGGCGGGAGCCTGGACATCGAAGCGCTGATCGATGGCTGTGTGGAGGCATGAGGACGTATGCGCGTCGCCCTGATCGCGGACATTCACGGCAACCTGCCCGCGCTGGAGGCCGCGCTCGCCGAGATCGAGGCGGAGCGGGTCGATGAGATTGTCTGCCTGGGCGACGTGGCGGCGTTCGGCCCGCAGCCGCGCGCCGTCCTCGCCCGATTGCGGGCCATGAACGGGCCGGTCGTGATGGGCAACACCGATGCGTGGCTGCTCGACCCACAGCCGTACCCTTACCGGGACGAAGACACGGCGCGGGTCTATGAGGTCGAACGCTGGTGCGCGACGCAGCTCGAACCCGCCGATCTCGACTACGTGCGCACCTTCCGCCCGACCGTCGCGATCCCGCTCGGCGACGGCGACACGTTGCTCTGCTATCACGGCTCGCCACGCTCCAACATGGACAGCATCTTCGCGGCCACGCCCGACGACGCGCTTGCGCCGATGCTGGCCGGCCACCGCGCAACCGTGCTGGCGGGGGGCCACACGCACACGCCCATGGTCCGCCGCTACCGCGCCAGCCTCCTCGTCAATCCGGGCAGCGTGGGCCTGCCCTTCACCGACACCGTGCGCGGCGAGGCCCGGAACCCGGCATGGGCGGAATACGCCCTGCTGACGCGGACGCCCGGCCGGCTGGACATCGCGCTGCGGCGCGTGTCGTACCCCGTTGATGCCATCATCGACGCCGCCTTCGCGAGCGGGATGCCGCACGTGGAATGGTGGACTAAAGACTGGAACCGGGCATAATAGGGGTACGCGGCGCACGCGCAAGCCCTGCACTCAACCCATCGCTGCATCACCGGAGCTGGCGATTCATGCCTTTCAAAGTGCTTATCGTGGATGACGAACCCCTCGCAGCGCAGGCCCTGGCCCGCATGTGCAAGCTCTTGGGCCACGACGTCTTCGTCGCGCAGGAGAGCGGCCCGGCGGTCCGGTTCCTGCACCAGCGGCGTCCGGATATCGTCTTCACCGACCTGGACATGCCGGGCATCAGCGGGCTGGACCTGTGCGATTACATCAAGCACGATCCGCACCTGAAACACATCCCGGTGGTCTTCGTCTCGGCCAACGACCAGGACGAGGCCATGTGGGCCGGGATGCAGGCGGGTGCAGCGGACTATCTGGTCAAGCCGGTGGACTTCGACGCGCTGGAAGGGACGCTCAGCCGGTTGCTGTGAAGCCGCGTCGTGAGTGTGCGCAGACAGTGCGCGCCATCACGGGCGGCGGGCCTTCTTGTATAATGGTATGAGATGAGAAGGGAACATCAGTAATACTTCTATGGACGCATCGCACATCCGTAACTTCTGCATCATCGCCCACATCGACCACGGCAAGAGCACGCTGGCCGACCGGTTGCTTCAAATCACCGGCACCGTCTCGGAGCGCGAGATGACCGAGCAGGTGCTGGACTCGATGGACCTGGAGCGCGAGCGCGGCGTGACGATCAAGGCGAGCGCGGTGCGCATGACCTATGAGCGCAACGGCGCGGCCTACGAACTCAACCTGATCGACACACCGGGGCACGTCGATTTCTCCTACGAGGTGAGCCGGGCCTTGCAGGCCTGTGAGGGCGCGGTGCTGGTGGTGGACTGCACGCAGGGCATCGAGGCGCAGACGCTCGCAAACCTGTACCTGGCGCTGGAACAGGACCTCGAAATCATCCCTGTGCTGAACAAGATCGACCTGCCGGCGGCGCGCCCTGATGAAGTCAGCGAGGAAGTGGCGGAACTGCTCGGCGTGGACGTGAACGACATCCTCCGCGTCTCGGCAAAGACGGGCGCGGGCGTCCCGGAGGTGCTGGAGGCTATCGTCGCGCGCGTGCCGCCGCCCTCCGGCAGGCTGGATGCCCCGCTCCGCGCCCTGATTTTCGACTCGCACTACGACATGTACAAGGGCGTCATCGCCTACGTGCGCGTCGTGGACGGCAGCGTGGACAGCCAGACGCCGCTCCGCCTCATGGTGACCGATACGCGCCTTGACCCGGTCGAAATCGGCATCTTCGCGCCGGAGATGTCCCCGACGGGCGCGCTGGAAGCCGGCGAAGTCGGCTACGTGGCGACGGGCCTCAAGACCGTGCGCGAGTGCCGCGTCGGCGACACGCTCACCGCCGCGCGCGCCGGCGCGGAGTACCCGCTGCCGGGCTACCAGCAGGCCAAGCCGATGGTGTTCGCCAGCTTCTACCCCGTCGAGGGCGAGGACTACGAGAACCTGCGCGACGCGCTGGAAAAGCTCCAGCTCAACGACGCCGCGCTCGTCTACGAACCGGAGACCTCCCAGGCGCTCAATTTCGGGTTCCGGTGCGGGTTCCTGGGCCTGTTTCACATGGAGATCGTGCAGGAACGGCTGGAGCGCGAGTATGACCTGGACATCATCGCCACCGCGCCCAGCGTGGAATACGAGGTCGTGCTACGCAGCGGCGAGACGATCACCATCGACCGGCCCTCCGACCTGCCCGAAGAGGACCTGATTGCCGAGGTCCGCGAGCCGTGGATGCGCCTGCAAACCTTCGTGCCGAACTCGTTCATCGGGCCGGTGATGGAACTCGTCAAGCGCAAGCACGGCGAGTATGTCGATACGCAGTACATCGACACGTCGCGCGTGATGCTCGACTGCCGGATGCCGCTCGCCGAGATGATCGTCGATTTCTATGACCGCCTGAAGTCGATCACGCGCGGCTACGCCTCGCTCGACTACCAGTTCGACGGCTACCAGCCCGGCAAGATGGTCAAGCTCGACGTGCTGGTGAACAAGCAGCCGGTCGATGCGCTGGCGATGATCGTGCACGAGGACGACGCCTACCACAAGGGCCAGAAGCTGGTGAGCAAGCTCAAGCGGCTGATCCCGCGCCAGTTGTTCGAGGTCCCCATCCAGGCGGCGGTGGGCAAGCGCGTCATCAGCCGCGCCAACGTCAAGGCGCTGCGCAAGGACGTGCTGGCGAAGTGCTATGGCGGCGACGTGACGCGAAAGCGCAAGCTGCTCGAAAAGCAGAAGAAGGGCAAGAAGCGCCTGAAGATGATCGGCAACGTCGAGGTGCCGCAGGAAGCGTTTATGGCGCTGCTGCAACTCGACGAGGATGATTAGGGATTCGATTTACTTAAGGAGGTGCGGTGATGGACGAAGACGCGCGCGCCCCCTACGGACGTTTTTTCAAGCTGTACACGTTCCGCTATCTCGAATCGCACGCCGCGAGCGACCTGCTCCTGCAGGTGAGTATCGCGACGCTGCGCTACGGCGCGGCTGCGCTGCGCGCCGGCGCTGACCCGGCAGAGGGCGCAGACGCGCCCGGCAGCGACCTGGCCTCATGGGTGCGGCGGGCGGTCTTCCCACGCTGGCGCGCGCTCCTGAACATTGACGATCCGTTCAAGCCGCTGGGCCTTGAGTGGGACGAGAACTTGCGCCTGCGCGCGGGCTGGCCGGAGCTGGCGCGCTACCGCGAGCGCCGCGCGCTCGACAACACGCTCGCCGGTTACCTGCAACGCGCCGCGCCGCGCCCGCGACGCGCCTGCCCATCCGCGCCCGCGATGCGGCGCTGCCGGCGCCGGCGGGGCGGCTTGAGCTGCGGCTGGCGCAGGCGCAGCGCGCCCTTGAGGTCCTCGACACGCTGCTGCGCACGGCGGGCACGCTGGCCGGGTTGATCGCCGACTGGCGCGAGCGCCAGAAACGGCGCGCGTTGCTCGACGTGCAGCGGCAGTTGTTGCAGGAGGCGCTCAGCCAGAACCTCGCCGGCGCGGACGAGGCGCTCAAGCGCGTGCATGAGCCGGGCTTCGTGGCTGGCTATCTCTCCGAGCACGCCGGCGCTGAAGCCGACGATGACGACGCCGGCGACGACGCGCTGCTGTGACACCGCGCCGGAATAGCGCCCAATGGAACCTCTACGCGGCACGCCACTCAAGCGCTTCCTGAAAGTGCAGCGCCGCGCCGCCACGCCCCCGGTCGAGCTGGCGCTCGTGCTGGCGAGCGTCGCGTACCCGGTCAACGTCGGGTCGATCTTCCGCGTCGCCGACGCCTGCAACGTGCGCGACCTGGCGCTGTGCGGCATCACGCCCACGCCGCCCCACCCCAAGATCGAGAAGATCGCACGCTACAAGGACACGCGCGTGCCCTGGCGCTATGTGCCGGAGGCTGCCGACGCCATTGCCGACCTCAGGGCGGCGGGCTACCACATCTGCGCGCTGGAGATCACCGACCAGTCCGCGCCCTACTATGCGGTTGACTATCCCGACAGGCTGTGTGTCGTGGTGGGCAACGAGGATTCGGGCGTGCCGCGCGCCGTGCTCCAGGCGTGCGACCGCGCCGTCTTCATCCCGATGTACGGCAAGGGCCGCTCACTGAACGTGCACGTTTCCGTCGCCGTGCTGCTGTACCACGTCCTTCACGCGAAGGCCGCTCACGCCTCCTGAGCCGCACCGCGCCGCGCGAGCACGTACCCGACCAGCCACGCCCCGGCCAGGCAGCACAGCGCGAACATCGCCAGAAACGTCGTCTGGATCGCGCACGACGAGGATGACCCTATCGGGTCGGTCGGGTGCAGCACGGACGTGATGGTCATGGTGCGCACGGCCATCACCCCCACCAGCGCCATGTTGAGCGCGCCGCGCGCCCGGAGCCAGGGCAGCCACCCATTCACCACCTGGACGATCACGCCCAGCGCGAAGACCTCAAGCGCCGCCGCGACGCGCGGCTCGCCGAGGAAGACCGCGCCCCAGTTGAGCCGCGCCGCGAGCGCGCTCATCGCGAGGCCAGGGACGAACAGCCCCAGCGCCACCCAGGTCACGGCCCGCATCCCGGCGTGGAGCCGGACGCTGGCGGTGACGAGCACGCCCAATCCAAGCGCGCCGGCAAGCGCCAACCCCGCCATCCCGGACCACACGAGCGCGACGTGCACATACACGACCTTGATCCCCGCGCCCAGGGTGCGCTCCTCCGGCGCGACCGCCACCAGCAGCGCCGCCGCGAGGAGAATCGCGGCCAGCGCCAGCCAGTAAGCCCTGCGGCGGAACGCGCGCACCTCACGCATGGCACAACGCCGTTAATCGCACATTTACGGCCAACAATGTCACCTGACCTCCCGAAAGGCCCGCGCCGGGAGACGCCCCGGTCAGGCGGCGGCGCGCGCGCTCAGGCGCGCCCGCACGTACCAGACCAGCAGCGCCCCGGCCAGCAGCCACAGGGCCGCCATCGCCAGAAACGTCAGTTGGATGCCGGGCGAGGTCGATCCGCCGATGGCGTCGCCCGGATGCAGCAGAAAATCATCGCCGCCCCGGCTGAGCCACACCACGAACGCCGCCAGCCCCGCGCTGAGCAGGCCGCAGACGCGCGGCCACGGCAGCCACACGTTCACCACCTGGACGATCAGCGCCACCGCGAGCGCCCGCATCGCGCCGACCGTGCGCGGCTCTTGCCAGAACAGCGCGTTGACTCCGCCCCAGTTCACGTGCGCGGCGAGCATACTCACGAGGAAGCCGGCGAGGTACAGCGCCCACGCCGCCCAGCCCGCCAGGCGCATCCACACAAGCAGGCCGCCCCGCCCGCTGATCGCAAGCGCGAGGCCCAGCGCGCCCGCCGCCGCCAGCCCCGCCGTCCCGGCCCACGTCAGCGACATGCACGTAGACGACCCGGATGCCCTCGCCAAGCGTGCGCTCTGGGGGCGCGAGCGCGGCGACCAACAGGGCGGCCAGCAGCGCCCCGCAACCCCGACAAGCAGCGCCGTGCCGGCGCGCGCACCGGTCAAGGGGCCGCGTCCTTGTCCATCAGCAGGTGCCAGGCCATCGCGAGCGCGTGCGTGGGCACCCAATCCGGCGCGTTGCCCTGGTGCCCGCCGAACCCGTAGCGCCGCACGCGCACACCCCAGTCCGCAACGGCGGCGATGGCCGTGCCGCCGACCCCGCCGGGCGCGTCCTCGGCATCATCCGGCGTGGAGACGACCGCCAGCCCAATCGCCGCGCCATGCCCGCGCCGCACCCAATCGGCGGCGTGGCGCGCGAGCGCCTCCAGGTCGTCAGGCGCGCCGCCGCGCTCCAAGATCGCGCACAGCGCCGGCGTGCTGTCATAGGCGTCTGCCGCGCAGACCACCGCGCTGACCCCGTTGAGCGAACCCAGGAGCGCCGCCAGCGCGCGCCCGGTGCCGGCCTCGACGGTCGCGACAGCAAGGCCGCGCCGGCGCAGGCCGTCGATCAGGACATCCTCCAGCGTGTCGTCCTCGACGCCAAAGATGTAGCGCGCCACCCGCTCGCGGATGGTCTGCTCCACGCTGGCGATGAGCGCGTCCGCCTCTGCCTCGCTGGCAGCCGTCGCCGTGACGCGGATGTCGGTCTGTCCGGGGTGCGCGGCCACACCCACGATGGGGTTGTCGAGCTTCATCAGGTCGCCAATCAGCGCGTCGAGCTGGCTTTCACCCATGCCGGCGGTGCGCAGGATGCGCGTCTTGATGACGCCGGAGAGAGCGAACCGGTCAATGAGGTAGGGCATCACTGTGTGCGTCATCAGGTATGTCATCTCGGAGGGCACGCCGGGAAGGCTGACGATCACGTTGTCGCCGTCCTCGACGATGAAACACGGCGCGGTGCCCACCGGGTTTTCAATCGGGATTGCGCCCTCCGGGAGGTACGCCTGCTGCCGGTTGTTCTCGCTCATGCGCACGCCGAAGCGTTTGAAGCGCGCGGCGATCTGGTCCAGCAGCGCCTGGTGGAACACCAGCGCGCGCCCGGTCGCGGCGGCGACAGCCTGTCGCGTCCGGTCATCCACCGTCGGCCCCAACCCACCGGTCGTGACAATGAGGTTCACCCTGGCGGCGGCGATGCGGAGCACCTCGACGATGCGGCCTTCGTGGTCGCCGACGGTCGTGCGGTAGAGCACGTCAACGCCGACTCTGTGCAGGGCCTGCGCGATGTAGACGCTGTTCGTATCGAGGAACTTGGCGCTGCCAGAGAGCAGTTCGTCGCCAATTGTGATGACTTCGGCGCGCATGTCTTCGTGTCCTTCTACGTGGCGCTGCGCGGGCGCGCAACGATAATCAGACCAAAGCTGGTCGATTATAGCACCGCGCGCCCGCCCGTGCAGCGCGCCGGCTGGCTATCTCGTCACCCTGTGTTACCGGATCGAGTGCGGGTCGAGCGCGTCACGGAGGCCGTCGCCGATAAAGTTGATGCCGAGCGTGGTCAGCACGATCATCAGGCCGGGGAAGAACCACAGCCACCAATGCCCCTGGATCACCGCGCTCGTCGCGCCCTGCATCATGCTGCCCCAGGTCGCGGTCGGCGCGCGGACGCCCAGCCCCAGGAAGCTGATGTACGCCTCGGTGATGATCGCACCGGCCACGCCGAGCGTGGCGGCCACGATGATGGGGGCCATCGCGTTGGGCAGGATGTGGCCGAAGATGATGCGCGGCGTGCTCACGCCGATGCAGTGCGCCGCCGTGACGAACTCCTGCTCGCGCAGCGAGAGGTATGTCGAGCGGACAATCCGCGCCAGATACATCCAGCTTGTCGCCCCGATAATCAGCACGATCACGATCACGCTGCCGCTGAACGTGCGACCCAGAACCTGGACATCGCCGATCCTGTTGCCGAAGAACTTCGCCATCACCAGCAACAAGAAGATTTGCGGGATGGTGAGCATCGCCTCGGTGATGCGCATGAGCACGCTGTCGAGCAGGCCGCCATAGTAGCCCGCCAGCGCGCCCGTCAGCGTGCCGACCACCACGCTGATGAGGGCCGCCACCACGCCGATGACGAGCGAAATCTGCCCGCCGTAGATCGTCCGCGCCAGCACGTCACGCCCGATCTCGTCCGTGCCGAAGAGGAACGCGCCGCCGGGGGCCAGATAGCGCCGGGTCACGTCGTTGTAATTCGCGTCGGCCTCGGAAAAGACCAAAGAGCCGACGATGATATAAAGGACGAGGCCCAATAGGATCAGCGCGCCGACCATCGCCATGCGGTGGCGACGAAACCGCCGCCACGCGAGCTTCGCCAGCGACTCCTCTTTGCGCATGGTCGCGTCGAGCGCGAGGACGCCGCCCGGTCTTGCAGGAACATCCGTAGCAGACATCAGCCCCTCCCCATCACGCATAGCGGATGCGCGGATCCAGCCAGGTGTACGTGATGTCGGTGAGTATCTGGAAGAGCACGACCATCACGGAAACGAGCATCAGGATGCCCATCAGCACCGGATAGTCGGCGCGGTCGAGGTGGTGGAGGAAGAGCCGCCCCATCCCCGGCCACTGGAAGATCGATTCCGTGACCAGCGCGCCCGCCAACAGGAAGGGGAGGTCGAGGCCAATTAGAGTCACCAGCGGCAGCGCGGCGTTCTTGAACGCATGACGCCAGACGACAAGCTGCTCATGCAGGCCCTTGCTGCGCGCCGTGCGAACGTAGTCCGAATGGATCACCTCCAGCATATTGGAGCGGATATAGCGGCTGTACGCGGCGACGCTGATGGCGGCGATGGTCGTGACCGGCAGGATCATGTGCCGGATCAGCTCAAAAATGGTCTTGTCTGCGCCTGGATCGTACATGCCCAGCGTCGGCAGGTAGGGCAGACCCCACGTCTTGAAGTTCACCGAGAAGACGAACATCAGCATCAGGCCCAGCCAGAAGACGGGCATGGAGTAGGTGATGAACGACAGGCTGGTGAAGAAGTGATCGAGGAATGAATACTGCTTCAGCGCAGACATCATGCCAATCGCAAGCGACACCACCACAATGACAATCTCAGCCGGGATCATCAGGATCAGCGTATTGGGGATGCGCTGACCGATGATCTCGCTGACAGGACGGCGCTCGACCATCGACATGCCCAGGTCGCCACGCAGCACCCCCCTACGGTTGCCGGCCGTCTCCGGCTCGCCGTCGCCGTCCATGTCGAACGTCATCCAGTCGTTGCCGATCAGCCAGTAGATGTACTGCATGTAGACCGGTTGGTCCAGCCCCAACTGGCGCGCCAGGCGCTCCCGATCTTCGGAGCGCAGCCGTTCGCGCCCGCCCATCGTGGCGAGCGGGTCGCCGATGTTGTTCATCAACACAAAGAGGATGACGCTCACGAAAAGGAGCAGTGGAATGGTCTGCAACAGCCGGCGCACGAGATAGCGGCCCACGGTCCCCTCCGGAAAAGCATCAAGGGGCGGGCGGCGCTGCCCGCCCCGCTTCCGTGCGATGTCTCAGCGTGGGCGCGGCGTCATCCGGCGATGTCCCACTCGTAGGCGTTCCAGAACGCGTTCTGCCCCACACCGGAGATGCGCGCGTTCAACACGCGCGGATTGGTCGCCCAGTTGTCCGGGTCAGAGAACACGCCCAGCCAGTACAGCTCTTCCTGAATGATCCTGTCGATCTCATGGAAGATCTCCGCGCGGGCTGTCGGATCGACCGTAACGGTCTGGGCGTCCAGGAGTTCCTCCAGGCGCTCATCACACACCTGCTGGTCGTTGATGCCGGCAGGGTTCTCGTCGGTAGCGATCTCTCCACACCGCCATTGCCGGACATTGGGATCCGGGAAATCCGGGTTGGTGGACCACTCCGCGATGTCGAACTGGCCGGTCGCCGTGATCCCGCCTTCCGCGTAGGTGCCGAAGAACTGGTCGCTGGTGTAGTTGAACAGGTCAAGGCACGCGCCGACCTGGGCCATTTGCTGCTGGAGAACCGGTGCAACCGCCAGGCGCAGAGCGCGCTGGTTGGTGACGAACCGCAGTACGAGTTCCTCGCCGTCCTTGTCGCGGCAGCCATCGCCGTTGGTGTCTACCCAGCCCGCCTCTTCCAGCAACACTATCGCACCGTCGGGATCATAGGGGAGCGGATCCAGGTCGGGGTTGGCGAAAGGCGTGCCATCCCAGAAGCTGCTGACTACGTGGCTGAGGGGGAAACAGTTCGCTGACGATGGTGAAGCGGTCGTAGGCCATCGCCAGCGCGCGGCGGACATTGAGGTCTTGCAGCGCGGGGTGGCCAGTCCCATCCTGGCGGATGTTGAAGAACACCCCCTCGTTGAAGCCGGAAGCGACTACAACAACTCTGACGCCAGCCTCTTCCAGCACTGGGATGGCGTCGGGTTCGAAGAAGGTGCCGATGTCGGCGTTGCCGGCCACCAAGTCGGCGATCTGCGCCTGGTCATCGACGCCCACACGGACGTAGATGCTGTCGAGCGTGGCCGAGCCATCGAACCAGTTCTCGTTGCGCTCGAACAAGATGTGGCTGCCGCTCTCCCACTCGGTGGCGACGAAGGGGCCGCTCGTAACGTTCGGCCGACGGTTCCATTCTGCACCGTCAATGGTGCCCTCCGCGTCGAAGACCGGCTCCAGGATGTGCTTGGGAAGGATCCCGTCAATAAACAATCTGGCCGGCCAGGGCGCATAGGGTTCACTGAAGGTCACAACAACGGTTAGCGCATCGGGTGCTTCAACGCTGGTAATAAACAGGTCGTAGGGGTCGCGAGTGGATACCGCGTTGCTGGGAGCGGTGACCATCTCATATGTGAACACGAAGTCAGCCGAGGTGATCGGCTCGCCGTCAGACCACCAAATGTCATCGCGCAACTTCAGCGTTATGACGGTGCCGTCCTCATTGATACCTCCGTTATCGACAGAGGGGATCTCGGTCAACAGGCGTGGCATAAGCTCCACTTTGTCATTGTAGCTCCACGCACCAAGCAGGTACAGATCCTTCAGGATCTGGGAGAACCACATGTTCGAGTAGTATGGGTTCAGGGTGTCAGGTTCCTGAACCAGGTCAATGACCACGGTCTTGCCCTGCGCGCTGGCCGCCATCGGGATCATGGTCAGGACTAGCATTGCGGGCAGCAGCAGGCTCAAAAAGGGTGCGGACTTTGCGCATGATATGTCATCCTCCTCAGGGAACATCGAAAGCCACGGTTCGCCGGAACTGCGCTGTCTCGTCGTTCTGCTCGATAGGCGCTCCTTTCGGTCGACGGCTAGGTCAGCGCCCCGTACCAGGACATACCGGCCCAGGTCGTCGGGGTGCAGGCGTATGGAGTTCGACGGCGCGGTTCTCTACGAGTTGGGTCTGGAATGATAATAAGTATATATTGCCGTTGCGCAAGTTGACAACCAGTTTATTCCGGCTTTCTGAGGCGGTATCTGTTCATCTTCTGGCCCCCGCGACTTCAGTCGCGGGCTAATTCGTATTCTTATCGGCCATTTTCTGCGATTAATCGCCGACTTCAGTCGGCAGATTACGAAAAAAGCACACAACGGTACGACGCCGAATGGACAAGGTGAATAGGTGGACAACCAGTCTATTCCGGCTTGCTGAGGCGCGAGCGGCGCGCGGCAAGGTCCTTGGCGACCTCATCCTCGCTGGGACCGTCGTCCGGAATTTCGGGCACCTCCGGCTGCCGCGGCTCCGATTGCGCCTTCCAGGCCTGCGCAGCGCCCATGTTTTGCTCGGCTTGTTCGATCTGCTGCCGCGCTCTGCGGAGCGCCGCCGTGAGCCGCTGGACCTCCGGGAGCGCGGGCTTCTGGTCCTCGGTCGCTTCGTCGGGAGCAGCCGGGGACGCCTCCGCAGCGACAGGTTCACGCATGTCGGGCGGCAGGCGGTAGCGCTCTGGCTGCGGCGGGGCGGTGTCTGCCGGGGTGGGGCAGGCGCGGCTTCGGATGCCGGTGCCTCGGACGCCGGCGGGGGCGCGCTTGCCTCGGACGGCGAAGGCGCAGGCGCGGCGTCCTCCTCCCCGGTGACCGGGATGCGCACGGTGCGCGGCGGCGCGGGCGGTTCGACCTGCGTGGGGGCGGGGCGCTCCAGCCTGACCCTGGGCGCTTCGACCTCGGCGGCGGGCGGCTCGGTTTCTTGCGCAGCCTGCTGCGCCCGCTCGACCTGCCGGCGGCCCTCAATGTCGCCGACCAGCGAGTCGAGGTAGTTCACCTGTGACATCAACTCGGCAGCCGCGGCCCGGTGTTGCTGAAGCTGGTGCTCCAGCATCGCCGCGCGGTTTTGAAGCCGCTTGAGGCGCATCACCAACAGGCGCGCACGGGCGTTATCGCCCTCCGCGACGGCGCGGTCGGCGGCGACATCGGTTTCCTCGATCTCGCCCAGCAATTTCGCCAGGTCGGCGGCGAGCTTGTCCTCGTAGTCCAGCGCCTCGTTGACCCGCTTGCGCAGGGCATCGACCTCGTAGTCGAGTTCGCCGGTCCGGGGGAGTGTGAGGTCGGGCAGCCGGTCCCCCACCTCCGCCACGAAGTCAGTGACGCTCGAACGCACCAACAGGCCGAGCTTCTCGAAAAGGCTTTTTGCCATCGCTGTCTCCGATGTTGAGTCCCTTTTGTTCATTTTACCATAGCTGCAAGCTGCCGCTATTGTTATATTTCCTCTAATCACCATCGCGTTCTGCAAGAGGAGGAGAACCATGAAACGCTATGCGCTGATCTTCGTTGGCGCGCTCCTGGCGCTGGCGGCGTTTGCGGCCGGCGGCGCGAGCGCGGCCCGGTCTGCCAGCCCGCCGCCGGGGTTCCCGTTCACGCCCGTGGACTTGACGCACGTCCTCCGGTCGGGCATCCCGATCTGGCCGGGCGACCCGGAGTATCGCCTGACGCCCTGGGCGACGTTCGAAAACGACGGCTACTTCCTCAACGAACTTGCCATCGGCGAGCACAGCGGCACGCACTTCGGCGCGCCGGTCCACTTCCACGAGGGCGCGCCTGACGCCGCGACCTTCACCGCCGACGATCTCGTCGTGCCGGCTGTCGTCATCGACGTGGCAGAGGCCGTGGGCGACAACGTAGATTACCGGTTCACGCTGGCGGAACTGGAGGCGTGGGAGGCGGAGTTCGGCGCGATTCCCGCCGGGAGCGCAGTGCTTCTGCGCACCGGCTGGGATCGCTTTTGGGGCGATCCGGAGGCCTTCCTCGGCTTCGATGACGAGGGCGGCCTGCACTTTCCTGGCTTTGGCGCGGACGCTGCCGCGTTCCTGGTCAACGAGCGCGCAGTTGCCGGCCTGGGCATCGACACGCACGGCATCGACCCTGGCAACGACGAGGAGTACGCCCCGAACACGCTGATGCTCGGCGCGGGCGGCTTCCACCTGGAGAATCTGACCAACCTGGACCGCCTCCCGGCGCACGGCGCGGTCCTGGTGATCGGCGCGCTGCCCATCGAGGGTGGCTCAGGCGGGCCGGTGCGGGTGATTGCGCTGGTGCCTCACACGGAGTAAGCGCGCCGGAGCGCGCTCAAGGTTGAGGTCAAGTATGCAGCGGCCACCGGGGTTCCGGTGGCCGCTGGTTATCAGTGGCATCACGCGACGCGCCGGTCGGCTGATCTTACAGCGAAGCAGCCTCCAGGCGACCGGTCGCGACCTCCGGCAAGTCGAGCATCAGCACCTCGACCGTCAGGCGCGTGTTGGCGTTCTGCGCCAGGCGCTCCAGCGCGCCGCTCACCGCCTCCAGCCCATCCGCCGCACGCTCAGGGCCGATATGCGCCGCGACAGCCTGCAACGCCGGCAACCGGTCGATGTTGACCAGCGCCACGCCGCTGCCGGAGGCCAGCAGCACCACGTCGCGCCAGTAGGTCTGCCACAGCGTGAGCATGTCGCGCAGCGCCGCCGGCTGTTTGGCAACCTCCGCCGCGTAGCGGAAGCGCGCGACGCGGTCTGCGCGCAGGATCGCCTCGAGCTGGTCGAGCGCCGCCGCGCGCGCCTCCAGCAGCGCAGGGTCTTGCGCGGCGCGGACCGCCCAGCCGATCCGCCCCCCAGACAGGCGCGCCAGCCGGTCCGCCGCCTCTGGGGGCACGCCGAACGTCTCCTGCAACCCCCGGTGCGTTTCATCGAACGAAAGCGCCCGCAACAACAAGAGCTGACAGCGTGACGTAATCGTGGGCAGCAGCGCGTCGGCGCGGTCGGCAGTGAGGATCATCACCACGTGCGGCGGCGGCTCTTCCAGCGTCTTGAGCAGGGCATCCTGCGCGGCGGGCGTCGCTTCGTGAAAACGGAGCAGGATCGGCACGCGGAAGCGCCCCTCCACCGGGCGCAGCGCGAGCGATTGCTGCAACTCGCGCACCTGGTCGATCTTGAGCGCGCCGCCCTCGCGCTCCGCCTGGACGATAGGCACGTCGGGATGAACGTCCTGCCCGATGAGGCGGCACGGGCGGCACGCGCCGCATGGGGGACGGTCGCCCACGCAGTTGAGGGCCTGGGCAAACGCGCGCGCGAGGGTCGTCTTCCCCACCGACGCCGGCCCGGTGATGAGATAGGCATGGCGCACCCTGCCGTGGGCGAGGCTGCGGCGCAACTGCGCGACGGCCCAACCGTGGCCGACGACGGGCCAGTGGTCGCGCGGCTGTGTGTGCGCGTTCATCATGCTCAGACTGCTCCCAGGCGAACCCCGGCGCTCATCAGCGCCCCTTTAGCACTAATGGGGGGTTTGCGAGTCTCAGGCGCAATGCTACATTAGCGCAGACAATTGTCCAAATTCTGGTTCCATTCCCGTGCGTGGGCTGTTATAATTCAGATGTAGTTGGCACGGCTTATTTCGATTTTTTGGGGATGCTACTGGAGCAGTTTGTCATCCTCCAGGGTGGAGGCGCGCCCACCGACACACCGGGCGCCAGCACGACTCTGGAAGGAGCGGGCCACACTCATGAAACTCTGCGAGTTCTGTTTCCACATTAACGACCCAGCCGCGACCCAGTGCAGCCATTGCGGGCGCGAACTCCCTGAAAAGCAATATGTGATTCGTAACGACCAGACCACAGACCGCCAGAACGATACCGGCACGCTGGGCGCGCCGGCGCCAGTTACGAAGCACACCCAACATCTCGGCCATGTCGACCGGGAGACGATTGCCCTTTACATCGAGGACACGTCAAACCCGCTGGTGCTGCGCGTCAACGATCAGGTGGTGCTGGGGCGCTACACGCCAAACAACGTGGGCAAGCGGCCCATAGACCTCGATCCCTATGATGCGTTTGAGAAGGGCGTGTCGCGCCTCCATGCCGCGATTCGCCGCCTGGAGGACGACAGCTACATTATCGTCGACCTGGGCAGCACCAACGGCACCTTGGTCAATGGCGAGCCGCTCACCCCCCACGAGCCGTTTCGTCTGCGCAACGGCGACCTCATCCGCCTGGGGGCGCTGAACCTCTATTTCTACGGACCAACCTGAACCGACGCCTGATGCAATGTCGCCCGTCACACGGACGGGCGATGCTATGGTGAAACGTTGACCTCAAGAAGCCGCCGCCAGGCGTCACGGCGAGCGGCTGTGTTCGCAGGCGCTACAGACACGCATCGATGGACAACCCAAGCTCGGCTGCCACAAACGCGCCCAACGCCTGCATGCTGTCATCCGGGATGATCCCGTCGGCAGCCAGAGCGCGCGCCAGGTTGCGCAGGCCCAGGCGGGGCGTGGGCTGGGTGCTGGCGTGCTCGCCCATTTCACCCATCTGCGCGAAGACCCTCGTGGCCTGTCCCCAACAGGCCCCGCTGCTCGGCGCGGCCTGCACGCCCGCCGGCACAAAGGCGGTCAAGGCCAGGAGCACGGCAATCAACAGAAGTACGCGCTTTCTCATCTTTGCCTCCTGAGGAACTGAGTTCGGATAGGGAACGCGTGTAGTGCATCTATTATGATGTAATAGATCATATTTGTAAAGCTTAACCAACCGCGCGCAACGCTTCGACAAGTTGCGAACGTGGGTCCGGGGGCGTCCGCGTGAGAGAACACCCTGCCCTCATGGCAAAGCGCCGGCCGCACGTGCTTGTAACAGCAAAAACTGCTAGAATGGCGTCATGTCAACGCAACGACCCGACCAAGACGCACACGTGGCGCGGCTGCGCGCCAAATACGAAACCATTGCCGACCTGCTCAAAGCAACCTACGGCGCGCCGACCTGGCGTCCACACCTGTCGCCTGTTGACGAGCTGGTCAGCACGATCCTCAGCCAGAACACCAACGACGGCAACCGCGACCGCGCCTTTATGCAGTTGCGCGCGCGCTTCCCAACCTGGGAGGCGGTGCGCGACGCGCCGGAACACGAGGTGATCGAGGCAGTCCGCCCGGCGGGGCTGGCGAACCATAAAGGCCCGCGCATCCAGGCGGCGCTGCGCCACCTGACCGAGACGCAGGGTCGCATCACGCTCGACCACCTGGAGGATATGCCGCTTGAGGAAGCGCGGGCGTGGCTGACGGGCATCGACGGCGTGGGGCCGAAGACCGCCGCCATCATCCTGCTCTTCGCCTTCGGGAAGCCGGCCTTCCCGGTGGACACCCACGTACACCGCGTCAGCAAACGGCTGGGTCTGATCGGGCCAAAGGTGAGCCGCGAGCAGGCGCACGCGGACCTTGAGGCGCTCGTGCCGCCGGCGGATTACTACGTCTTCCACCTCAACATGATCGCGCACGGGCGGGCGCTCTGCTACGCGCGCACGCCGGCGTGCGCGCGCTGCCCGCTCAGCGCGCACTGCGACTACTTCCAGGGACTCCAATGAGCGAGCCGGAGCGCGCGCGCGATCTTGACCAGTTGCTTGCGGGCGCGCGGCAGTCGCTTGCCCTGCTCCAGAGCCAGGCGCGCAGTGGTCGGGTCGATCTGGACTACCTGACCCGGCGTCTGGAAAGCCTCGCGGCGCTCCTCGAAACGCTGGCCGAAGAGCGCCAGCAGGGCCGGCCGCAGGTGCGGCTCGCGGCGCTTTACGAGGCCAGCAGGCTCATCGGCTCCACGTTGGAACTACAGGCCGTGCTCGACCAGGTGATGGACTCGGTCATCGCGCTCACCGGCGCGGAGCGGGGCTTCATCATGCTGCTCAACGACGACGGCGTGCTGGCGTTCCAGGTTGCGCGCAACCTGGACGAGGCGGCGATTGAGAGCGGCGACTTCGCGGTCAGCCGCACGATCACGCGCCAGGTGCTCGATAGCAACGCCCCCGTAGTGACGACCAACGCGGTCGAGGACCCCCGCTTCGCCAACCAGCTCAGCATCATGACGCACAGCCTGCGCAGCATTATGGCGACGCCGCTGCGCGCGCGCGGGCGCTCCATCGGCGTCGTGTACGTGGACAACCGCATCCGCGCCGGCACTTTCACGGAGGATGACCTGGCGCTGCTCGACGCCTTCGCGCAGCAGGCCGCCATCGCCATCGAAAACGCGCGCCTCTTCACCACCACCGACGCGCAACTCACCGAGCGTGTGGAGGAACTGCGGCGGCTCCGCCTCATCGACCGGCGGCTGAGCGAGACGCTGGACCTCGACGCGGCCAACGCCATCACGCTGGAGTGGGCCGCGCGCGTCACCGGCGCGCAGGCGGCGACGCTCTACCTGCGCGACCCGGAAGCGGAATCCGTCGCCTTCGAGCCGGCGGCCTTCTACCCGCAGGCAGCCGCCCCAATGACCTTGACGACCCGTGGGACGCCAGCCACCCGCTGGCGGGCCGCGTGCTCGAAAGCGGCGAGCCGGCGCGCCTTGAGCTGGGCGGCCAGTGGCAGATGGCCGTCCCGGTGCGCCGCGAGCGCCAGATCGTGGGCCTGATCGCGCTCACGCACGACGCCGCGTTCGACGACGCAGCGGTGGAGTTCATCACCCGGCTGGCGGACCGCGCCGCCATCGCCATCGAGAATGCCCGCCTCTATAAGGAAGTGATCGACGCCAAGAACGCCACCGACGAATTCGTGAGCGTCGCTTCGCACGAACTCAAGACGCCGATGACGAGCATCCTCGGCTACACCGACATGCTCCGCAAAGGGATCGCCGGCCCGGTCACCGAGCAGCAGTTGGGCTTGCTCGACGTGGTCGCACGCAACGTGCAGCGCATGGAGGTACTCGTCAGCGACCTGACCGACGTCAGCCGCATCGAAACCGGGCGCATCTTCATTGAGCTCAAAGATGTAGACATCAACGACGTGATTACGCAGGTGCGCGAGGCGACGATCCGGCAGATCGAGGAACGCCGCCACACGCTCGTCGTCAACGTGCCCCCGACGTCCCCAAGATCGAGGCCGACCCCAAGCGGCTGGTGCAGGTGCTGGTGAACCTGGTCAGCAACGCCTACAAGTACACGCCTGACGGCGGCAACATCACCATCGCGTGCCAGCGTCGCGAAGGCGCCGTGTGGATTGCGGTCCACGACACCGGCGTCGGCATGACCGAGACGGAGCTTGCGCAACTGGGCCGGAAGTTCTGGCGCGCCGACAACCCGCACGTCACCAACGAGAAGGGCACGGGCCTGGGGTTCGCCATCACCAAGAGCCTGATCGAGTTAATGGACGGCGCGCTGACCGTCCAGAGCCGGCCAGGCGAGGGCAGCACCTTTGCCTTCACCCTACCGGTGGCGTCCTGACCGTTTCTGACCCCCACAGATATCCCGATATCCCAAAAAAAGCTAACCCAAAGCGCTTGACGGGATAGAACTATCGTGCTATGCTGGGCAATGTTAAAGAAACATACGTTCGGCGTGCGTACCGGATGATTCCGGGGGGATAGTATCTGTATGACGCTGGATTTCACCCTCATCACCCCACAGGTCCACCAGATGAGCCAGGAAGTTGGGCGGCGGCGGCATACTCTGGACGAACGGGCCAAACGCGCGCGCGCGAAGCTGCGCCACTGGTCGAACCGGCTCGATGAAGCGACCGCGCACGTCCGGGAGGCCGACGCCGACTTTCGCGGCGCGTCGCCCCCTCATGACGCCGGCCGGCGAGCCGATGGCCGACGCCTACCCGCTGCCATCCTGCCCCGAAAGGGCCACGTTGGTCGCGGTGGACGGCTCGCAAATCTACCTCGACGAGCGCGCGACCGCGCTGTACTACCTCACCAATATCGGCGTCCTTATCTACCACCACGGCGCGGACATCGCGCCCGAATGCGAGCTGGACCCGCAGTTGTTCTACCTCGACGACCACATCTACGCCGAAGGCCGGCTGGTGAACAACACCATCGTCAACACGCGGCGGACCAAGTTTGAGCGCGACCGGCTGGCCGAGGCCGCCTGGAAGTGCCGCCGCGACGCGCGCCCCCTGGTCGCCATCGCCGACGGGCCGCTGCTCTTCTGGGTCGGCTCGGAAATCCCGGAAAGCGAGCGCGAGCAGCAGATCATGCCGGGCTACTACATGGCGATGGAAAAGGTGCGCGACATCGACCATCTCTTCGAGGGCCACGCGGCGCTGGTGGGTTACGTGGATAAACCCAACAGCTCCTACGTCGTCCGCCTGCTCCAGCTCCTCCCGCCTGTCGACGATGCCGAGGACGCAGAGCCGGAAGTCTTCGACGGGCTGGCTGACTGGGCGCTGTTCGGCGTAACGAGCGACCCGCTGCTTGCGCCCGGCGAGCGGTCGGCGCTCTTTGTGCAGCAGTCGCCCTATAACCAGCGCTACGCCGACCGCGACCCGGACCTTGAGATCACGTTCTTCTACCTGAACACCGCCATGCCCGGCGAGACCCCATACCTGGCGCGCGTCGAGGTCCCCATGTGGGTGGCGCGCAACCGGGAACTCGTGGACGCGGTGCACGCGCTGGTCTACAGCCAGTGCCAGTTGTACGGGCGCTATCCCTATATCCTGGCCCGTGCGGACGAACTGGCGGTCGTGCAGGGCCACGAAAAACGCGAACTGGACAACATGATCGACCTGGCGCTGCGCCGGAGCGGCCTCGCGCCGGACGAGAAAGGCGAGAAGCCCTCTGGCAAGGAAAATGTATGGCGCGCATCGCGCGAACGGCACAGCTTAGCAAAAGGAATTCGATGATGGCGATAGAAGAACGTCTCGTAATCGGCCACGTCCTGCGCGGCAGCACCACCGGGTTCGTGTGCGGCACGCGCATCAACAAGCTGGATTTGCCGCAGTTCGGCGCGTTCGTCGAAGCGCCGTGCGGCAACGGCGCGAACCACGGCGACGCCGTGATCGGGTTGATCTACGCCATCCACGTTGACGACGACCCGCTCGTGCGGCAGTTGATCCTCGCCGACAATGTGACGCCCTCCACGCGGGAAGACCAGCGCATCAACCGGATGGTGCCGGTCGAGATCAGCGTCATCAATGTGGGCCACATCGCCAACAACGCGCTGCGGCAGGCGTTGCCGCCGCGCCCGCCGCTCAGCCTGGCCGAGGTGGAAATGTGCCCGCCGTCCAGGATGGTGACTTTCTGCCAGCGCTTCGATTTCTTCCGCCTGGTGCTGAACGCGACTGAACTCCCCGCCGACGAGCTCCTCGCCGCGAGCCTGCTCCTCGCCGCCGACGCTCTCGACGACCCGCGCGAGCGCAGCGCCTTTCTGGTGCGCGCCGGGCGCGAGCTGGCGCGCCTGCTCAGCCGCGACCTGAGCCGGCTCGAAAGCGTGCTGAACCTGATCCGGCCGGCGGCGTGACCATGCGTGGTCTGAACACAGGCTTTCCGACCTCCCCGATTTCGGGAAGTCTGTGTTATCCTTGATGCGAGACTTGCCTTACCATCATCGCAGCGAGGGAGCGGCATGGCTGTCTCGATCAAAAAGGCGCGCGACTTCGTGTACGCCAACGGTACGCTGTGTGAGCGCGCGCTGTTCGCCTACTTCTTCGAGGGCATGAGCGCCGGCCAGCTCGAACGGCTGCACCAATGCCTCCTGTGCCACAAGAACCCCGATGGCGGCTGGGGCCACAGCCTTGAGCACGACATCAAGACCCCCCACTCGAACCCGTTGCAGCTTGAGTTCCTGCTCCAGATGGTCCGCGACACCGGTTTCCCGGTCGGCCACATCCTGGATGGCAGCGTCGCCTGGGTCGAGCGCAACCGGAATGAGGACGGCTCGCTGAAGAACCCGCCAACCGTGCTCGACTACCCGCACGCGCCCTGGTGGGAGAGCGGCGGCCAGACCGCGCCCGACTCGATCACCGGCAACCTGACCCGCCTCGGCATGTGCACGCCCTCGCTGGCCGAGTCGACGCGGCGGTGGGTACAGGCCAACCTGACGCTGGAGAAGATCAGGGCCAACGACTGGCTGTTCATGTGCTATCACGCGCACGACTATTTCATGAACGTCTACGACTTCCCCGACATCGCGGCGCACCGGGAGGCGACGCTCCAGAACATCATCAACCTGGCGGCGCGCGCGCCGGAGAAGCAGTACTACGTGCTGTTCTCGTTCGCGCCCACGCCCGACTCGCCGGTGGCGAAGGCGGTACCGCCGGACATCATCCAGCGCAACCTGGACTACCTGGCCGGGTCGCAGCGCGACGACGGCGGCTGGGACGACGAGCACGGCCTTCCGCAGTGGCAGCCTTACGCCACCATTGTTACACTCCTGGCGCTGCAACGATTCGGAAGGCTTGACGACTGACTCAAGTCCGGGCGCGCTTCTCCACAACCGGCGATAGCTTACTTGAGGGCTATTCCAATGGCGCAAACCAGCGTACATGTGCATACAATGCATGAAGCCAGCACCGCCGTCGGATGGGCGGGAAACCGCACACTCACGATTGATCGCCCGGAACAGGCAGGGGGCATGGGTCTAGGCTATAACGGTGGCGAACTCCTCCTGCTCGCTATCGGGGCGTGTTACTGCAATGACATATTCCGCGAGGCGGCAAAGCTCGATATCGCGGTAAAGAGTGTCCACATCGATGTGGAAGGAGACTGGGGCGGCGAGCCGGTCCGCGCACAGAATGTGTCTTTCGCAGTGAGGGTCGAGGCAGACGGCGATGAAGCCCAGATTCGGGCGCTCATCGAGCATACGGACCGCGTCGCCGAGATACACAACTCGTTGCGGCATGGCACATCCGTAACACTCACGGGCATTCAGGCAATACCGGTTCGGCGTTGATCCCTGGCGCGTTAGCGTCCTTCAAGGCTGGACATACACGAGAATCGATGTCCTTCGACTTCACCCTCCACGCCACCCACGACCGCGCCCGCCGGGGCACGCTCACCACGCCCCACGGGGCCGTTGAGACGCCGACGCTCGCGTTCGTCGCGACGCAGGCCACCGTCAAGGCGATGGACGCCGCCGCGCTGGAAACGCTGGGCGTGCAACTGGTCATCGCCAACACCTATCACCTCTACCTCCGGCCCGGCCCGGAGACTGTGGCCGCGCTCGGCGGGCTGCACCACATGATGGGCTGGCCGCACCCCATCATGACTGACAGCGGCGGCTTCCAGGTGTTCAGCCTGGGGTCTTCCATCCGCGATGGCGTGGGTAAGGTCGCCAACATCTTCCCCGGCGAGTCCGCCCCCACCCCAACGCCCAACGCCCAGGGTCTTATGAAAGTCACCGAGGAAGGCGTTAGCTTCCGCTCACACCTGGACGGTCTCGGCGCGCACGTTGACGCCGGAGGCGTCCATCCAAATACAGGCGCAGCTCGGCGCAGACATCGTGGTGGCCTTCGACGAGTGCACCTCCCCGCTTGATGGCTATGACTACACGAAGGAATCCATGGAGCGCACCCGCCGCTGGGCGGCGCGCAGCCTGGAGGCCTTCGCCCGGTACGGCAGCGACGCGCAGCGCCTCTACGGCATCGTGCAGGGCGGCGCGTTCCGTGATCTACGCGAGACCAGCGCTGCCGTCATTGCCGGGATGCCGTTCTGGGGCTACTGCATCGGCGGCAGCCTGGGCAAGAGCAAGGACGACATGTTCGCCATCCTCGACTGGACGCTGCCGCTGCTGCCGGCCGGCCGGCCGCGCCACCTGCTCGGCATCGGCGAGGTTGCGGACCTCTTCCAGGGCGTGGCGCGCGGCATCGATACGTTCGACTGCATCGTGCCCACGCGCTGGGCGCGAACCGGCTGGCTGATGCTGTCGCCGCAGGCGCACCGCGAGGCGTCCTCCCGGCAGTGCGCCGGGCAAACCGCGCCTCAACATCTTCAACGCGCAGTACGCCGACGACCCCGCGCCCATCGACCCGTACTGCGACTGCCCCACCTGCCAGCGCTATTCGCGCGGCTACCTGCGCCACCTCTTCAAAGCCAAAGAACTGCTCGCCTACCAACTGGCGACGGTCCACAACATCGCCTACTACGTGCGGCTGATGGCGCAACTTCGCGATGCAATCGTAGCCGGCAGCCTATCAGAACTGTATTTCGATTACACCGGCGAGACGCTCCACGTTACATGACACCCTCCGGGTTCCGTACGAGTTTGTACGGAATTTGTTAACCTGGTACTTTGGCGTACTTTCTCTAACCAAAAACCCCTGCTATAGTATTAACAAAGTTCATGAACGGCGAAAGCGCGGGCATCGCCAACTTTGCTTGCGCCGCATTAACTGTAGAATAGACATACCTTGCCGAACCGCAAAGGTGCATGGAGCGGGGTGCTATGAACAAAAACAATCTGCCTCACTTACGCCTTCGCCGCGCGTGGCGGTTGCCTCTCGTGGCGCTCACACTGGCTGCGACGGTGGTCGCGATGGGCGTTCAGCCCGCGCTGGCGCAGGACGCGGTCATCCAGGGCGTCGTCTTCAACGACCTCAACGGAGACGGCACCTATGACACTTCTCCGAGACAGCGTTTAACGGCGTGACGCTAAACCTGTACCTGGATGACGACGACGGAGTCTTCGAGCCGAACACCGACGACACGCTTGAGGCCTCCGTCACAACGGATACTTTCGTTTCCGATTTTTTCACGTTCAGCAACATCGATGGCCCGGAGCGTACTGGATCGAGGTCGTCGAGACCGGCCAACCCTTCGACGGCTGGGACCTCACCACCGACCCTGCCGATGTCAATCCCTACCTCCTGGTGGGTGTGGACGGGCACCAGCACGTATGATGTCAACTTCGGCTACCAGAATCCAGACGCCGGCACCGGCTCCATCGGCGACACTGTGTGGGATGACACCAACGGCAACGGCGTCGTCGATGCCGGCGAGCTGGGCCTCGACAACATCACCGTCGCGCTCACGGACACGGGCGCGGACCTGACCTGTGGCACGGGCGACGAGGGGCCTATCGCCACCCAGAGCACCATCGACGGCTCCTACGACTTCACCGCCCTGACCGCTGCGACCTACTGCGTTGAGGTGGACGAAGCCGACCCCGACCTCCCCAGCGGCTACGTCCTGACCACGGCGGGCGTGTACACCGTCGATCTGGCCGACGGCCAGGACTACAACGACGCTGACTTCGGCTTCCGCAACCCCGCCAGCGGGTCCATCGGCGACCTGGTCTGGCGCGACGACAACGCGAACGGCGTCCAGGACGGCGGCGAGCCGGGCATCGTCGGCGTGTCGGTGGCGCTCAACGAAGGGACGTGCGCCGCCCCTGGCGCGCCGGTAGGCGGCAGCCCGCTGGTCACGAGCAGCGGCGGGGGTTACCTCTACGCCGGCCTTGCCGAGGGCAGCTACTGCGTGAACGTTGACGAAACCAGCGCCCCGGTGAACGGGTGGGCGCTGACGACCGGCAACGACCCGCTCGACGTGACGCTAACCGCCGGGCAGGCGCTCCTCACCGCCGACTTCGGCTTCGAGCCGCCAGTCGATGCCACGACCGTCATCGCCGGGCAGATCTTCCAGGACTGGGACGCCAACGGCGTGCGCGGCACCAGCGCCGCCGGCCTGGAAGACTGGTTCAACGGCCTGACGGTCAACCTGTACCTCGATGATGGCGACGGCGTCTTTGAACCCGGCGCGGAAGACGGCGCGCCGGTCGGCAGCGCAACCACCAGCGGCAACGGCGACTACACGTTCAACAACCTCCCCGTCCGCACCTACTGGATCGATGTCGATGACGCCTCGGTCCCGACGGGATACACGCTGAGCACCGCCAACGAACCGCAACTGATCGCCGCCGCGTACCAGACCACCGTGACCGCGGCGCAGATCGGCTTCGCCCCCGACCAGATCAACATCAGCGGCCAGGTGCTCAACAACAGCACGAGCACCGGCATCGACGGCGTCACGGTCGAGATGTGGCGCGACCTGACTGGCGACGGTCCGAGCGCCGACGATATCCAGATTGCGACCACGGCCACCGCCGGCGGCGGCAACTACAGCTTCACCTTCGGCGGCCCTGACGACAACTACTACGTGAGCGTCGATGAGACGACTCTGCCCACCCCGCCCGGCGGCTGGACCATCGCCGCGGGCGACACCAACCCCGCCGCGCTTGCCCTCACCGTGGGCCAGACCGCGACCGGCGTTGACTTCGCCTACGACCCGCCCGTCGTGAACAGCATCAGCGGCGTGGTGTGGGATGACGCGAACGGCGACGGCATTGTCGATGCCGGCGAGACGGCGCGCTTTGCGAACGTCACGGTCACGCTGAACCGGGTGGACACCGACTGCGCCACCGTGGTCGAGACTGTGGGCACGGAGACGACCGCCGCCGACGGCGCGTTCGCGTTTACGCTCCTCTCCGACGACGAATACTGCGTCGCGGTCAACGAGGGCGACGTGCCGCTCACGCACCGGACCAACCGCACCACCCCCGCCGACAACCCGCAGCTTTACAGCGTCGCCGGCGGCACGGATGTGACGGATGCGAACTTCGGCTACCAGGCCACGGGTGCGGGCGCAATCAGCGGCGTGGTGTGGCTCGACCTGAACGACGACGGCGTGCTGGATGCAGGCGAGGTCAACCTGGCCGGCGTGCAGATCGACCTCTACCTTGACGACGGCGACGGCGTGTTCGAGCCGGGCGCGGATGACGGCGCGCCTCTCACCACGGCAAGCGCCGGCGACGGCACGTACAGCTTCTCCGGCCTCCCTGACGGCGATTACTTCTTCGACCCGACGCCGCCGACCGGCTACGTAAGCACCACCGCGCCGGCTGCCCCGCTCACCCTGTCGGGCGGCGCGGCCATCACCGACGCTGATTTCGGCTTCCGCCCTGACGGCGCGGCCACCATCGGCGACCTCGTGTGGAACGACGACAACGGCAATGCCGTCTTCGAGCCGGGCGATGGCGAGACCGGCTTCGCCGGGGTGCAAGTGCATCTCTATCAAGACAACAACGGCGACGGTGCCCTCGACGGCGGCGATACGCTGCTCAACACGCAGACCACCGACGCCAGCGGCAACTACGCCTTCCCCACACTGCTGGACGGTGACTACATCGTGGACATTGAGGACGGCGATGTGGCCGGCTTCACCCTCAGTGGGCCGAGCAGCGACCCGCAGGCGGTCACCATCAGCGGCGGGGCGAGCAACCTCGACGTGGACTTCGGCTACACGCAGGCGTTCACCATCGGCGACTTTGTGTGGAACGACGCCAACGACAACAGCGTCTTTGACCCGGGCGAAGGCGAGACCGGCATCGACGGCGTGACGCTCAACCTCTACCTGGACGGCGGCGACGGCCTCCCGGACTTCGGCGCGCCCGGCGGCGACGACGTGCTCCAAGACACGACGGCGACCAGCGGCGGCGGCCAGTATATCTTCACCGCGCAGCCGGGCAGTTACTGGGTCCAGGTTGACGAGACCACGCTGCCGACCCCGCCGCCGACGTATGTGCGCCTCTCGCCGGAAGCCTACATCGGCGTCACCATCACCGACACCGACAACCTCAACGCCGACTTCCGCTACCGCGCCGCGTCGGAGATCAGCGGCAACATCTGGTACGACGAGGACGGCGAGGGCGACCCGGACGAGTTCCCGCTGTCCGGCATCGGCGTCGACCTGTACCAGGACGACGGCGACGACACCTTTGAGCCGGGCGCGGACGACACGCTGGTCGCCTCCGACTTCAGCGACGCCAACGGCCAGTTCTTCTTCTTCGATCTGGCCCCTGGGACCTACTGGGTTGACGTGGACGACGCCGCGGTGCCGCCGGCCTTCGTGCTCGCCGTGGGCACCGACCCGCTCGCGGTCACGGTCGCCAGCGGTGAGGTGTTCGATCAGGCCAACTTCGGCTACGACTTCACCACCGGCGGCAGTTCCATCGGCGACCTGGTCTTCCAGGACTTCAACGGCGACGGGGTCCAGAACGGCGCGGACAGCGGCGTGACTTTCGAGGTCGGCCTGTCGCTTTACTACGACGCCAATGACAACAACACCTTCGAACCCGGCACCGGCGACTTCCTGGTCGACACGACGACGACGGACGCCACCGGCGTGTACAGCTTCACCGGCCTGCCCGCCGGGACCTACTTCGTCGAGGTCGATGAGGCCGACGCAGACCTCATCTCCGCCGGCGCGTCGCTCACGACCGACAACCCCTACGGCCCGGTCACCATCGGCGATCCGGAAAGCTTCACCGACGCCGACTTCGGCTTCCAGTTCGGCGCGGCGACGGGCCGCATCGGCGATCTGGTCTTCGAAGACCTGAACGGCGACGGCGCGCTCTCGCTTGGGGAGCCTGGCCTCAACATCGCAACGGTTAACCTATATGCCAGCGACGGCGATGCCGACTTCGAGTCGGGCGGCGACGACACGCTGCTCGACTCGCTGTCGCCCAACCTGGATGGCACCTACGAGTTCACCAACCTGCCCGGCCGGCGACTACTGGGTGCACGTCGATCCCATGTCCGTCATCGGCTACGAACTCACCACCAGCGACGGCAACCCCATCGCCGTGAACCTGCCGACGAACGACGCCACCTACCTGCGGGCGGACTTCGGCTTCAGGCAGCGCACCGGCACCGGCAGCATCAGCGGGCGCGCATGGGAGGACCTCAACGACAGCGGCCCGCCGCCCGACACCGGCGAGATCGGCCTCTCTGGCGTGGACGTGTTCCTCTGGTTTGAGGACCCGAACTCAGGCAACACGATCTTCGACGGCGACGAGGCGCTCCTCGGCCTCGTTGCCACGGACGGCAACGGTGACTTCGCGTTCCAGGACCTGCCCGCCGGCCGCTTCTACGTCGATCTGGATGAGTTCACGCTGCCGATGAACTACGTCGCGACGACGGGCACGGACGATTACCTCGTCGTCGTCCTCAACGACGGGCAGGCGTTCACCGAGGCGTACTTCGGCTACAGGCCGACAGGCACCGCCGACATCTCAGGCCGCGTGTGGAACGACGCCAACGGCGACGGCAACCAGGACCCCGCCGAGGTCGGCCTCAACGGGGTGCAGGTGCAGCTCTGGCGCGACGACGGCGACAACAGCTTCAGCGAAAGCACTGACGTGCTGTTTGATACCGTCATAACGGCGGGTGACGGGGATTACGTCTTCGATAACCTGCCGGCCGCGACCTACTTCGTCAACGTGGACGGCGGCACCATCCCCAGCCTGCCCGACCCGCCGACCCTCACGGGCGGGACCAACCCCGCCGGCCCCATCGCGCTCGCGAACGGCGCTTCGGAGACGGCGGACTTCGGCTACCAGTTGCCCAACGACGGCATCATCCAGGGGCTGGTGTGGGATGACGAGGACGGCGACAACGTCATCGACGGCAGCGAGGCCGGCCTGCCTGACGTCCGGCTCACGCTGCTCCTCGACGACGGCGACGGCGACTTCAGCGCCAGCGACGACCTCCCGGTCGCCATCCAGGACACCGCCAGCGACGGCAGCTACAGCTTCGCCAACGTCGCCGATGACGAACTCTACTTCGTCGTCGTCACCGAATCGACGCTGCCGCCCGGATACACGCGCGTCGACGCCACCGGCAACGAGAATCCCCGCCCGGTGGATACCTCCACGGGCGGCCCGGAATACGAAGAGAACTTCGCCTATCGCATCTCGGACAACATCGGCTTTACCCTCACGCCAGCGCTGCTGACGTGGACGGATGCAGAACCGGGCGAAGAACAGGGCTTCACCCACACGCTGGAGAACACCGGCGACGTTGAGGACGAGTACACCGTCTACTTCAACTGCGCCGCCGTGCCCAGCGTGCCCAGCCCAACCTGCACCATCGTGAGCGGCAACCAGGGCTGGAGCGTGAACGACCAGCTTGAGATCGTCCTGCCCGACAGCTCGACCGTGACCGCGCAATCGGGATCGGGGTTGGGCGTGACGTTCACGCTCCAACCCGGCGAAACCGCCACCCTCAGCCACACGATCCGCGTCCCGCTTGGCTCGGTCGCTGCCGGCACGCAGGACACCAGCCGGATCGCGGTGCAATCTGCCGCCTCTGGCGAGGACCAGCAGGCGGATGACCAGACCACCGTCCCGATCGTCGGCACGATCACGGGGTCGGTGTTCCACGACATCAACAGCAACGCCGTCCAGGACCCAGGCGAACCTGGCCTGCCGGACATCACCCTCAGCGTCTTCCGGGTTGTTGGCGCTGCCCTGCAGCCGCTCAACATCACTGTCGAGAGCAACGCGGACGGCGCGTTCACCTTCACCGGGCTGCCGGCGAACGGCAACTTCGCGGTGTTCGTCGATGCGGACGACCCCGACCTGCCAGCCGGGCTGGCTATCGCCAACGACCGGCGCAATGTCACGCTGACCAACGGCCAGCAGGGCACGGCGGTAAGCTTCCCGTTCATCTCGCCGGCCCCGGCGGACCCGCAGTTGTCCAAGACGGTCAGCCCGACCTCCGTGCCCGCCGGCAGCACGATCACCTATACGCTCACGGTGCGGAACAACGGCCAGCAGGCCGCGACCAACGTCGTGGTTACCGATCCGGTCTCGACGTATGTGACCGTCAGCAGCGCCCTCGTGTCGCCGGTCGGCAGGGCACGGCCAGCACAAACCCCGTCACCAACGTGGTCACGTTCACCATTCCACAGCTTGACGTGGGCGAGACGGTCACGCTGAGCATCACCGGCACGGTGCAGAGCAATCTCCCTGCCGGCACGCAAATCACGAACCGCGCGACCCTCGCCTTCACCGAAGCGCCCGGCACAACGCGCGAGTCGAACACGGTCATCGCCAGCGTCATGAGCGGCGCGACGACAAGCGGCCTGAGCAAATCAGTCAGCCTGCCAAGCGCCGCGCCCGGCCAGAACCTCACCTACACGCTGCAATACACCAACACGACCGGCCAGACCGTGACCAACGTGGTCGTCACCGACCTGTTCAACAGCTTCCTGAGCATCAACAGCGCCTCGGTGACGCCGCCCGACCGCGGCACCTTCAACATCGACCTGAATTCGCGAACCGTCACCTTCACGCTGCCAATCGTGAACGTGAACGAAACGATCACGATGACGGTCAACACGCTCATCAGCACGAGCATCCCGCCCGGCATCACCATCTCGAACGTGGCCTCGTTCACGTCCGCGCTGCAGCCGACGGCCATGCAGTCGAACACGGTGAGCACAATCGTCAGCGGTGCGGCAGTGGCGACCAGCACGCCGATAGGCGCGCTCCCGCCGGGCAGCACCGGCCCGCCAGGCGCAGGGGGCGCAGAACCGCCCTTCGGCACCGGCGGCCCCTCCGAGCTGCCTGAAACCGGCGGTCGACCGCGGCCGGCGGGCCAGGGGATAGACGAACCGGCGGCGACCAACCGGCTTCTCTTCCTGGTGATGACCATCCTCAGCCTGGTGCCGGCGCTTGCGCTGGTCGCGTTCGGCGTCCGGCGCACCCGACCGCGCGTCGGCGTCATCCGCTGGCGGTTGATCCTGGTCGGCATGGTGGTCGCAACGCTGCTGCTCGGTGTCCTCGCGGCAACGACCACGCTGTCGGTCGAACCGCTGCTGCTCGCGGTCGGCCTGTTGACCCTGGCCGTCATGCTGATGGGGCTGGCGATGGTCTGGCGCAACCGGGCGTTCCAGGAGCGCGACCGGGTGCTCGCCGCAGTGCTTTCGACCATGACCGTAACTGCCCTGGTCGCGAGCACGCTGCTGATCCCGTACTACAACATGCCGGCGGTCGAAGTTGCTTCGGCCGTGGATGACGGCCAGGCCGAAGGGCCAGCCGTCGCCGCCGGCGCCACCGAGACCGCCGACGAGGCGGGCGCGCTGTCCGCCGACATGTGGGATGTCAGCAAGTACGCCGACCAGTTCCCCGCCGAGCCGGAGGTCATCCACCGCATCGCCATCCCGGCGCTGAACGTCAACCGCGCGGTGGTTGAGGCCGCCATCGACGGGAAGAGCTGGAACATCACCACGTTCGACCGCGAAGTCGCGCACCTGGAGGGCACGAGCTACCCCGGCATCACCGGCAACGTCGTGCTGGCCGGGCACATCACGCTGGCGAGCGGCGGGTTCGGCCCGTTCAAGGACCTGAACCGGCTGGTCCCCGGCGATGTGGTCGTGCTGTACGGGCCGGAGCGCCAGTACGTCTACCAGATCGAGGCGGTGGATGTCCTGGGGCGCAAGGATATCGAGGCCGCATACCCGACGGACGAGCCGACGCTGACGCTCATCACGTGCACCAACTGGAGTCCGAGGGAGTGGGCCTACCTGCAACGGCTGGTCGTCCGCGCCCGGCTGATGCCCGAACGCTCGGCCACGTACTACTGAGTTAACGCACCGCGCCCCCCGGCGAAGTCGTCGGGGGCGCTTTATACCGAACGCTGCTGGGCGTGCCGCTACGTGCCAGTTGGAGAGGGCGCGCCCGCCCCGACCGGCTCTAGTCACAGTCCGCCGGGCAGGTCTCGGCGCTTTCGTGACCCTGGCAAACGCCATCGCCGCACAGGCGACCGCCGCCGCCGCAGTCCACCGGGCAGGTCTCGGCGCTCTCGTGGCCCTGGCAGACGCCGTCGCCACAGAGCCGACCGCCGCCAGCGCAGTCCACCGGGCAGGTCTCGGCGCTTTCATGGCCCTGGCAGACGCCGTCGCCACAGAGGCGCGCAAGGTTGTCGCCGTCGTCGCCATCGTCACCGCCGTCGCCGCCATCGCCGCCGCCCGCGCAGTCCGCGGGGCACGACGCCGCATCCTCAATGGGGTCGCACGTCCCATTCCCGCACCAGTAACACTGGTCGGCGCGGCAATCCGACGGGCAGTCGATGCAGTCCGTGCCGTCACAGACGCCGTTGCACACCGCGCTCGCGCAGTCCACCGGACACGATGCCGCGTCCTCGAAGCCCTGACACACGGCGTCGCCGCACAACGCCGCGACGAATGCCTCAACGGCTTCGGGTTCGGGGAACGCAATCACTTCAGTGAGTAGCGCGGCCGGCGTCTGGAGCAGCGCCTCGAACGCGCTCAGGTCGGCCAGGTCGACCGGCTCCGGCGGACCTTGCGGCTCAAGCCCATCCGCGCCGCCGAGGGGGACGGTTGTCTGAAAACCGGCGGGGACATGGACCTGCGCGCCCGCCGCGCGCGCCGTGGCCTCGCCCTGGAGGGTGACAAGCCGCATCGCGCCGTTGGGCGCGGCCTGCAGGGCCACCGTCGAGCCGAGGGTCACGCTGACGCCGTTCGCGCTGATGGTGACGTGCTCGCCCGACGGGCTTTGCACGACCAACGCAGAGGGCGGCGCTTCCTGGCACAGCACTTCGCCGAGTCCGCTCACGAAGTAGAACGCCTGCATCGGTCCGTAGACGGTGGGGCCGTCCGCGTCGTATGTGGGCAATGACGCGAGGTCGCAGGCGCTTTCCACCGCATCGACCGGCAACCAGACGATCTGCCCGCCGCTCTCGGCGCGCAGCCACGCGCCGTCGGGGTCCCGCCCGGTCACCCCGGATGAACTCGCCGGCGGCAAGCGCGACTGCTGCGGCGTGGTTCCGGCCCGGCCCCTGCCGCCCCTGGACATCGGCACGGGTCGTCGCCACGCACGGCTCTGCGACCGGGGGCTGTGCCTCCGCGCCGGCGTTCTGGAGCATCACGTCACCGAACAACAGGAAGGTCACGACCTCGCCGGGCCGCGTGTCGGGCAGGTCGGCCTGGATGCGCATCACACTGACGCCCCAGACCCCGCGCCCCAGGTCCATCGCGGGAGGTATGCAGCGTGTCCACCACGCGCACCGGCACGCGGTCCGCCGGCTGCGTGAAGCGCAGGTTGGCGCTTACTTCGCGGA
Source organism: Anaerolineae bacterium (assembly GCA_027494055.1). Classification (GTDB taxonomy): domain Bacteria; phylum Chloroflexota; class Anaerolineae; order Aggregatilineales; family JAFGMM01; genus JAOSJO01. Next base: position 105,367 of record JAOSJO010000012.1, read on the forward strand.
AGGTCATCTCAAGCTGGGGGTTGCCGTAGCAGGTCTCGTTTCGCCCAAGGCCGTCACACGCCTCGCCCACCTGTTCGAGGGCCATCGCGGTAAAGACCGGGCAGGCGTCGTCCTCACCCTGCGCGCCGCCGGCCGCCACAGGGATCGTGGCGAGCACAAACAGAAAAATTGGGACGACCCACCTGCGTACCATCTCGACCTGCCTGTTATCCTTATAATAGCACTGATACCGCGCGCCGGGAATAGGTCAACGGTTCTGCCCCGGCGGCCCCTCCAGGCGGCGGGCCGCCCCCCGGATTGCCCTGGCCGGGATTGCCCTGGTTACCCTGACCTTGGTTACCTTGTCCCTGGTTACCCTGGCCGCCCTGACCCTGATTGCCCCGATTGCCCTGGTTACCCTGGTTGCCCTGCCCTGGATTGCTCTGGTTGCCCTGGCCCGGGTTGTTCTGATTGCCCTGACCCGGATTGCCCTGGTTGCCCTGCCCCTGGCCGGTCGGCTTCTGCCCCTCCGGCACCGCGATCCCTGACGCCGCGCCATTGGCGCTCATCAGGCGGCCATTGGAGAAGGTCGCGGGCGCAGCGCCGTTGGCGACCAGAATCTCGTCCCAGCGCGCGCCCTGAGCGCGGGCCGCCAGCACCTCGGTGACGCCGAGGTCAAGCTCATCGGCGACGAGGTAGGCCCGCGCCAGCTCGCCATAGCCGAGGTTGCGCCCTTCGTGCAGGCCAAGTACCTCACTCACCGGGATGCCAACCGCCTCCGCGATGGCCGAAGCCACCGGATGCGCGTCGTTATTGGGGTCGCAACCGGCGCGGCCGGCCCGCTGCCGATGACCGTGTTCGCCTCTCCGCCGAGGAGCACGGTCAGCGCCACGGTTTGGCCGACGGTAAAGGTCCCCGGCTCAACCGGTTCGGGCAGCGCATACGCTTCACCGTCGATGACCACGGAATGCGCGCCCACTTCTTCGATGACACCCGTGATGACCAGCGCCAGCGGGAACGCCTCCGGCGCGCCCGCCCCGACCGCAGCCGTCGGCTCAGGCGAGGCCGCCTCAGTCGGCGTCTGAGCGGGTGGTTCGGGCGTCGCAGTGGGCATCGCAGTGGGCGTGGAGGTCGGCGTCGCGGTGCGCGTCGGCGGCAGGAGCAAAGCGCCGCTGGCCTGCGAGGTCGCGAGCGCCACCGCGAGCGGGCTGACCGCCCTCCTGCGGGAAGCGCGGCGACCGCTCCGCACGGCCCACCGCGTAGTCGAGCAGCGCCGTGATCTGCACCGTCCGCGCCTCGATCTGCGACCGGAACGGCTCCCGTGTGCCGACCGCCGCCGCTGCCGCCGCCATCTCGCTCAGCGCGCCCGTGACCAGGTCGGAGTCCAGCCGGTCACGGTCGAGCAGCGCCAGCGCCTCCTGGGCGCGGCGCTCGGCATGGTCCATGTGCACCGAAGCCAACGCCTGCGGCGAGGTGGCCAGCGCCAGTTCAATCCGCTCCATGCCGCGCTTCACCGGATACAGCGCATCGCCGGGGGCGCTCGCGGCGACGGCTCGGCGTCAGCCCCACGACGAGCACGAACACCGCCGCCAGGCTCGCCCATGCCGCCCAACGCAGCACTGGCGCGCGCCGGCGCTGAACCGGCCGGGTGCGCGCCGCCTGCCGTTGGTGCGCCGCCAGCACCTGCGCCTGAATCTGCGCCCGCGCGCCAGGCGCAAGCCTGGGACGCGGGGACGACGCCAGCCGGGCCGCGGCGTCGATCAACGGATCGGTGTGCAAGGGCGACGCGTCCGAACGCCCAGGCGGCACCACGGCGTCCAGGCGCTCAGCCAGCGTATCCGGGTCTTGATTCTCGGCCATCGTCATGTCCCAGCGTTTCCATCACAGCGTCGTGCCCAAATGCACGCTTACACCTTCAATTGTTATACCGTCCGAGCACACTTAATGTTGCACAGAACCCATGTCACTCACCTGTGCCGCGCAGGTAGTGGCGCGCTTTCTGGTCGGCGCCCAGCAGCGCGGCAAGCTGCGAGAGCGCGCGGTGTTGTGCGCTCTTGACCGCCGAAACGCTCTTGTCCAGAATCGCGGCGACCTCCTCATGGCTCTTCCGCTCGACGAACCGCAGGATCAAGAGCGTCTGGTGTTCGTCGCCGAGCTGGGCCAGCGCGTCGCGCAGCGTCTCGAACTCCTGGTGGCCCTGTACCTCGGCTTCGGGCGAGGGCGCGTCGTCGGTCAGTTGCTCCGAAAGCGCCTGTTGGGGCCGCCGCATCATCTTCCGCCGGAAATCGATCACGCGGGCGGCGGCAATGCGGTACAGCCACGCCTCGAACGGCGCTTCGGTAAGGCGATAGCCCGGCAGCCCTTCCACCATCTTCACGAACACTTCGGCGGTGAGGTCTTCGGCGTCTTCGCTTGTCGGAACGCGATAGGCAATATAGCGGAAGATGGCGTCGGCGTAAGCCTGGTAGAGGGCGGCTACAGCGCTCGACCTCGCCTCCCTGGGCGCGCTCAACAAGGTTGCGAACTTCTGACGGCGGGAGCGACATGGTCCAATTATCGCCTACCTGGGCCAGATTGCCAGTAACGACATGGCGTTCGCGCGCGCGGATCATCGTCAGGGCAGCCGCCATCCAAACAACAAGAAACCGGGGCAGCGCGGCAACACTGCCCCGTTGTTCGACGGGTTTCGTTTCGGCCTGGTTTCGCGTCTAGTACGGGAACTTCTCCACCAACTGGTTTACGTCACTCACATTCGCGCCAACCGCCGCGTAGATATAAGGGCCACTGGACCACGCGAAAGCATATCGGCCCGCGAGGTTGCTGTAGAAATAATCGACCGGCCTGACGCGCGCCAGCGCGTAGTTGCCGGTGCGCCCGGTCGCGCGGCTGAAATCGAACAACTCCGACATCGCCTGCACCGCCTGCGCCTCGTCGTAGAACTGCGCCACGACCACGTTCACCCGGTGAGCGCCGTCCGCCCGCGCGTATGCGCCCGTCGCATAGCGCACTGGCCGGTAGCTGATGCTGCAACTGGCGTCGGCAAGCCCGGCCTCAAGCAGGCAGGTTTCCAGCAGGCCGAACTGGATGGCGGGCGGGGCCTCGGCGGCCTGGGCATCAGACGAAGCCTCGGCTTCCGGGGCCGCGGTCAGGAGCGTGTAGTCGCCCACCTTGACCGACAGCATGGCCTCCGCCGGCGTGTCGAGGGCCGGGTAGGCGCGCGCCTCGATGTCGTAGGGTGCGGCGAGCGCGTCATGGAGCACGAGACCGCGTGTCTCTTCCCAGTGCTGCACCACGATGAGGGCGGCCCAGGCAAGCACCACCGCCGCCAGCATCATGATGACGAGCCACCAGGTGCGCCGGCTGACGTTGCTCAACCGCGACTGCGTCATCTTTGTCAGGGTCTTGGCGTCGGCTTTGACCGCATCGATCAATTCCTCAACCGCGACCTCATTGGATTGCCCCCTGCGCTTTGGCGTGGGGCGAGGGCCGCCTGCGCGGCCCTTCCCCGATGGTGTGCGCTTCGATGAATTGACCGCCATCATGCCGCTCCTAGCAGGCGTCGTCGCCGTCGGTCGCCGGAGGCGTCGAAGGCGCTGTCGGCGCGGTGATGGTGGTCGTGTAGGTCTCGCGCCCGGCCTTGACGCCGATGTTCACAATGGAGAAGTCGAAGTAGCCGCCCAGCGTGATCAGGACGGTCGCCGAGTCAGTTTGTTGATAGGACCAGTCCACGAGTACGATGCCGCTGTCCGCCGCCGCGTAGCTCCAGTGGTAGCCCTCGAACTTCAGGCCAGCCACGCCCGGCCCCCTGGGTTCGGTGCCGTTCGACCACTCCCACGTCGCGCCCTCGGCGCTGATCGCCACGATCTTGTCAAACACCGACCGAGGGATACCCAGTATCCAGTTGCTGATGGACGGATCGCCGCAGGAGGTCACCTTATAGGTGAGCGTCGTTCTGTCGGTAACGGGGTCGTAACTTTCGGCAACCAGTTCGAATTCGTGGCAGCCGGCGGTGGCATGGCGCGGCCCTCGACGACCTCACTGGTTTCCTCTTCGCAGGTCAGGCCCGTGCCGGTCAGCCCTTCGACGGCCTTGTTGAGCGCGCCGGTGATGATGCCGACGATGGCGGTCGCCGAGAGCATGATCAGAATGCCGGCCGGGATCGTCGGCCAGTACTCCGACATGGCCTGGCCGCGCTGCATGCGCTCGCCGCGCGCGCTCGCGCTGAACGATGAGAACTTCTCAAATAATCTCCTTATGGGTGGCATGCTGTACTCCTTTGTGATAACTGAAGACTGGACAATTGATCTTTGGTTATTAAACCGTGACGAGTGCGTAAAAGATGCCGGTACCTTGGTGCTATTTTCGTGAATTTTCCTTCACAAATCGGTCGATTCCGCAATCTAGAAGCGCTTTGTCGCGCGATGTTTTCTCCTTCGGCGCCGTCCGCGCCAGTTCGGGCAGGGCACTTTCAGTCTAGACGAGACAAAAGGAAAAGTAAAGGTTTCCCGAATCGTTTTCACTGTAATTTCATGATTTCCTCACATTTAGTTGATCTCCATTAACGCGATCCTAACGCTACCTCACCCAAGAGTACTATGCGACGTTGCCACCGTCCTGTCGGTTTAACCGATGTAACGTACTGCGAAAGGAGCGGTCGATGGTACACAAGACAGTGCATTCAAGAATGCTGCAGATGCTCGGCGCGGCGCTGCTCATCCTGTCGTTGAGCGTCGCCACACTCCCCCTGCGTACACGGCGCTGGCGCAAGACGAGCCTGAATTCGCTGATGCGCTCGTTGAGCTGATCGGGACGGTCCAGGTCATCGAGGATGATATGATTATCGTCGATGACTACATCATCGCCCCAGCTGGCGCGTTCAACCCCTCGATGCTGAGCGTCGGCGACGTCGTCGTCATCTTTGGCTACCTGCTCGGCGACGGCGATACCATCCAGGTCGTCAGCCTGGAAATCATCACCGACGACATGGATGGCGATGGGGTTGTGGACGAGCTTGACAACTGCCCGGAGGTCGCCAACCCGGAGCAGGAGGACGCCGACGCGGACGGCATCGGCGACGCCTGCGACCCTGACTTCATCGACACCGACGAAGACGGCGTGGTCGATAGCGCGGACAACTGCCCGCTCGTCCCCAACCCGGAGCAGGAGGACGCCGACGCGGACGGTATCGGCGACGCCTGCGACCCTGACGCCCTCGACACCGACGAAGACGGCGTGATCGACAGCGTGGACAACTGCCCGCTCGTCCCCAATCCAGAGCAGGAGGACGCCGACGCGGACGGTATCGGCGACGCCTGCGACCCTGACGCCCTCGACACCGACGAAGACGGCGTGATCGACAGCGTGGACAACTGCCCGCTCGTCCCCAACCCGGACCAGGCGGACTCCGACGGCGACGGCTATGGCGATGCCTGTGACTTCGACGACGAGGAGACCTGCGCCTACATCGTGCACCCGGTGGCAACCGCGCTCGCCAACGAGTTCGGCCTGCCCTACGCGGTCGTCATCGGCTGGCACTGCGACGGCTTTGGCTTCGGCGAAATCGCCCGCGCCCTGCTGCTCGCGGAAGAGACCGGCCTGACGCCGGAGGAATACCTCGCGATGAACGCCAGCGGGGAGGGCTGGGGCGAGATCGTGATGGCCGCCGGCGTGCACCCGTCCATGTTGGGCCTGGGCCGCATCATCTCAGGCCGGCACCAGGCACAGGAAGAAAACGCCAACACATACGCCTACACCTATGAAATGCAGAACGGCAACGCCAATGGGCAGGCCAATGGGCGCGCCGACGGGGACGACAACGGTCCTGGCAACAGCGCGGTCGCCCGCGACCGCAGCCGCGACCGCGAGCCACCGGGCAACAGCGGCAACGCCCCCGGCCAGCAGAACAAGGATAATGACAACAACGGCCAGGGCAACCCCGGCAACAGCAACCGGAACAACAGCAACCGGGGCAACAGCGGCCAGAGCAACAGCAACCGGGGGGAACGGTCAGGGGAACAACGGGCGCGGCCGGCCCTGATTGACCGCGTTCGCCTCTCCCTCCTCGTGTTGGGAATAACCTCAGCAAGGTCGGAGCAGTCCAGCAGGGCTGCTCCGGCTTTTTCTGCGTCCGCGCGTGTTGCCCTCCGCCTGCTGACCCCGTAGAATACTGACCAGCCCTGTACTGAAACTGCCGCAGTCTGGTATCATCAGGGGAAGGGCAAGAAACGCTTGATCCACGGAGGAGAGACACTATGCGAAAACAGGGGATGGTTGTACTGCTTGTATTGGCGCTTGCGCTCAGCACCGTTGCGGCGACCGGCGCGCAGGAACAGGCCGGCAATGTCACGCCGGTCATTGGGAGGAGTGCGTCAGAAAGCAGCGCGATTCCGCGCGTCCAGACCATCAACGACGAAGGCGGCCCGGTGATCGTCGTGGGGGCTGTGACGTATACCAACCGCTTCTTCACAGATGGGGTGGCACAGCCGCTCGTCATCCTGGAAGACCAGGCCGGGTTTGTGGACCGCAACCGGTTCTTCATCATGCCGCCCGAATCGCAGGTGATGGGGCAGATCACTTCCGACTTCTACACCTCGCCCTTTACGTACAGCATCAGCCTGCCCATCGAGCCACAGGGTTCGCTGCGCGACGTAGACAACGACGGCGCGCAGGACACCGGCGTCATGGTCTTCACGCCCGCGTACTGGACCAACACCTTCGGCGACCCCTTCCTTGAGGAGCGCGACCTCTACGGCGGCGGGTGGTCCACCGCTTACGCAGGCACGCGCATCAACCCCAACCCCAACGCCGAGGACGAGGTCATCGGCGGCAAGTACGTGGTCTACGCGCCCGACGACCAGCAGGGCTTCCCGACGGGCTTCGGGCCAGACGGCCTGCTGTTCACCGAAGACGACCCCATCGCCCTCCTGCCGCAGGGCTACACGGTGGTGGACCTGGACACCGACCCCTTCACCTTCGACCGCTCGCGCCGCGCGGTGGTTGACCTGATCGAGGGCGAGCGCTCCGCGGCGGACGACTTCTCCAGCATGAGCTACACCAGCGCGTTCGACGCCATGATCGACCTGTTACGCCGGGAGTACGCCTTCACCGAATACAAGGGCCTGGACTGGGACGCGATCAGCACGACGTACCGCCCGCGCTTCGAGGCCGCCGAGGCCAATGGCGACATCGAGGCGTACCGCAAGGCGCTGTTCGAGTTCGTGCTGACGGTCCCGGATGGTCACGTTGGCACGAGCGCGTTCCCCGACAATGAGTTTGCCTACAACACCGAGGGCAGCATCGGCATCGCCTTCCGTGATGTGGACGACGGGCGCGTGCTGGTCAACTACGTGGTCGCAGGCAGCCCGGCGGACGAGGCTGGCATGGCGCTGGGCACCGAGATCATCGCCATCAACGGCATTCCCATCGATGAATGGGTCGAGGACACGCTGGCCTATTCGGGGCCGTTCAGCGCGCCGCACGTGGAGCGCCTGCAGAAGCTGCGTTACGCGAGCCGCTTCCCGCTCAGCAGCGAGGTCGAAGTGACCTTCCAGAACCCCGGCGACGCCGAACCCACAACCATGACGTTCACGCCCATCCCGGAGCGCGAAAGCTGGACCTTCTCGTCGTTCAACGTGGGGCGCACCGGCTTCGAACTCCCGGTGGATTACCGGATCCTCGACAGCGGGTACGGCTACGTGAAGATCGACAGCTTCTCGGACAATGAAGTCCTCACCGTCCAGTTGTGGGAGCGCATGATTCGGGCGCTCAACGACAACGGCGTGCCGGGCGTCATCATCGACATGCGCCAGAACGGCGGCGGCAGCGGGTTCCTCGCCGACCAGATGGCCGCCTATTTCTTCGACGAGCAACTGACGGTGGGCAACACCGGCTTCTACGACGAGGAGCTGGGCGCGTTCTACTTCGACGAGCGCGGCGTGAACAAGTTCTACCCGCCGGCCGAGGACATGCGCTACCACGGCCAGGTTGCGGTGCTGGTCGGGCCGAACTGCAACAGCGCGTGCGAGTTCTTCTCCCACGACATGACCGTCCAGGAACGCGCCGCGATTGTGGGCCAGTATCCCACAGCCGGCCTCGGCGGCAGCGTTGCGCAGTTCATCATGCCTGAGGGCGAGATCGTCCAATACACTATCGGGCAGGCCGTGGACGCAGACGGCAACATCCACATCGAGGGCAAGGGCGTCGCGCCGACGGTGCAGGTCCCGGTCAATGAGGAGACACTTTTCAGCGAGGGCGACCCGGTGCTCGATGCCGCCGTCGCCTACCTTGACGGCGCAACGGCGGTCGAGGTCGTCCCCGGCGGCGCGCTTGCCGTCGGCGATTCGACCTCCGGCACGCTGGAGCCGGGCGTGCGCGTGCAGTACGAACTCGCGGTGGAGGAGGGCGACTTCATCAGCATCTTCCTCGGCGACGAAACTGGCGACCTGGACACGGTGCTCCGCATCTACGACATCGCGGGCAACCTGCTCCTGGAAAACGACGACGCCAGCGACAGCACGTTCAACTCGGCGTTCGAGGAACTGGAAATCCCCGGCGGCTTCGACACGCTCATCCTTGAAGCCGCGACGTACAACGACGCGAGCACGGGCGCATTCACGCTTGAGGTCGTCGACCTGACCGGCGATTAGCGCGGGCGCACCCGGCTCCTGTCCAGAAAACGTTCGGAGAGACGACAGGTATGGATTGACGTTCCGTCAGCCGACCTGCCAGGCGCCAGCCTCAGCAATCTGAGGCTGGCGCGCTATCTGCATGGAGTTGTACCAAATGGCGCAGGATGCAAAACCAATAGAGGTCTACCTGGAAATCGGCCAGACCCGGACCTTCGCTGTGGCCCTCGACTGGCCGGGCTGGTGCCGCAGCGGGCGCGACGAGGCCTCAGCGCTGCAGGCGCTCTACGATTACCGGTCACGCTACGCGCGTGCGCTTGAGACGACGCAGCTTGGGTTCCGCCCTCCGTCTGACCCATCGGCCCTGGTCGTGGTCGAGCGGCTGACAGGCGACGCCACCACCGACTTCGGCGCGCCCAGCCTCATCCTATCCCGCGACACAGCGCCAGTGGACCCGACCGAGCTACAGTGGTGGCAGGCGGTGTTGCCGGCCTGCTGGCAGGCGTTCGATGCAGCCGTGCAGGCGGCGACCGGTCAGAGCCTCAAGAAAGGCCCGCGCGGCGGCGGGCGCGAGCTGGCGAAGATCGTCCAACACGTCCGGGACGTTGACGCCGCCTACCTTAGGAGCCTCGGCGGGAGGGTGAAGCTAAGCGACGCGGACGAACCAGGCGAGGCGTTCGCGCGCGTCCGCGAAGCAATCCTGACCACGCTGGGCGCAGCGGTGCGCGGCGAGGTGCCGGCGCACGGGCCGCGCGGAGGCGTCCGCTGGCCGCCGCGCTACTTCGTCCGGCGTCTGGCCTGGCACCAGCTTGACCACGCATGGGAGATCGAGGACCGGGCCGGGTAAGCACGTCTTCGCCTCCGTTCTGGCAAACCGCATCGGTCCCTAATCTGGCGCTGTTCTGTACCTTCCCGAAAGCTTGGAGCTTTCGGGAAGGTATTGTTTGTGGCGGTCAGGGACAGGGCCAGGCAGGGCAAACCGGCGGTTCGGACCCACCCCCCGCGTTTCCATACGTATCTGAATTCGCATAATTCGTGGTTGAAACCGTTGCACAGGCACAAGCGATTGTTGTAAACTCTAAACACAACAAATTGTGTCCGGTTTTTGGTTTACGGGAAGGTAGCGTTATGGACTGCACGCCCCGGCGCATTGGCTTGATGTGTTTCGTTGTGTTACTCGCGGCAATCGCGGCCCCGGCTTCGTTCGCGGTCGCGCAGGAGGATGACGGCAACATCACCCCCGTCATCGGCCTGAATGCCGCCGGCGCGGACGCTGGCGCAGCCGCCGGTGAAACCGCCGGTACAACCGCAGACTACCCGGCAGCCGTAATCGTCAACGACGAGGGTGGCCCCGTCGCCATCACCGGGGCGGTCGCATACACCAACCCCTTCTTTACGTCGGGCGTCGCCGCGCCGCTCATCATCCTGGAGGATCAGGCCGGCTTCGTGGACCGGGACCGCAGCTTCATCCTGCCGGCCCAGTCACAGACCCCTGGGACAGATCACATCGGACTTCTACACATCGCCGTTCTCCTACAGCCTCGCGTTGCCCATCGAACCGCAAGGCTCATATCGCGACGTGGATAACGACGCTGAAGACGAAACCGGCGTGCAGATTTTCGCCATTGCCTACTGGACCAACACCTGGGGCGATCCCTTCCTGGAAGAGCGCGACCTTCAGGGCGGCGGGTGGTCCTCGGCCTACGCCTCGACTCGCGTCAGCGAGGACGCGAGCACGCAGTATGAGATCATCGGCGGCAAGTTCCTCGTCTACGCGCCCGACGACCAGCAGGGGCTTCCCATCGGGCTTCGGATCGGACGGCCTGCTGTTCACCGGAAGATGACCCCATCGTGCGCCTGCCACAGGGTTACACGGTCGTCGACCTGGACACCGACCCGTTCACCTTCGACCGCTCGCAGAACCCGGTGGTTGATCTGATCGAGCCGGAGGGCGCGGCGCTGGAGGATTTCTCCGGCATGAGCTATCTCGACGCCTTCGACGCTATGGTGGACAAACTGCGCCGCGAGTATGCCTTCACCGAGTACAAGAGCATCGACTGGGACGCGTTGCACGCCGCGTTCCGCCCGCATTTCGAGGCGGCGACCCGCAACCGCGACTCGCTGGCCTACCGCCGCGCGCTCCGCGACTTCCTGTGGCAAATCCCAGACGGACACGTCAGCGGCCCGTTCATCTTCGAGGACTTCCAGCGGAATGTCGCGGGCGGCTTCGGCATGTTGATCCGCGAGACGGATGACGGGCGCGTGCTGGTGACATATCTCGCGCCGGGCAGCGAGGCGGCGCGCGCCGGCATCGCGCTCCGCGCCGAGATCGTGGAGATCAACGGCCGGCCCGTTTCTGACGTGGTGAGCGAGGTCATGCCCTGGACGTCGCCCTTCAGCACCACGCACAACCTCCGCCTGAACCAGTTGCGCGACGCGATCCGGTTCCCGCTCAACACGCGCGTGGAGATCGCCTACAAGAATCCCGGCGACGCCACGTCCAACGTCGTCACGCTGGTCGCCAGCGCCGACACCGATAGCTGGGCGGAGTGGTGGCGGCGATTTAGCGGCGGGACGACAGGCTACGAGCTTCCGGTCGAGTACGAGGTGCTCGATAACGGCTACGTATACGCCAGCATCTACAGCTTCCTTGACAACGACTTGCTTGCCATCCAGCTCTGGGAGCGCATGATCCAGATGGTTAACGGCAACGGCGTCACGGGACTCGTGATCGACATGCGGCAGAACAGCGGCGGCAACCCCTTCCTTGCCGAACAGATGGCCGCCTACTTTTTCGATGAGCCGCTGGTGGTGGGTGGTCGCGGCATCTACAACGAGGAGCTGGGCGAATTCTACTTCGATCCCGACCCCAACGCGCAGGCGCGCCTGATCCTGCCGCCGGAGAACCTGCGCTTTCGCGGCAAGGTGGCCGTCCTCATCGGGCCGAACTGCGCCAGCGCGTGCGAGCGCTTTGCCTACGATATGTCGCTCCAGGGGCGCGCCGCCATCGTCGGATACTATCCCACGGCCGGCCTCGGCGGCGGCGTCGAGGACTTCTTGATGCCGGGGAACGAAACGGTGCGCTTCACCAAAGTCCGGTCGGTCGATGCGGAGGGGAACATCCACATCGAGGGCAAGGGCGTTGCGCCGACCATCCGCGTGCCCGTGACCGAAGCAACCCTCTTCGCCGAGGACGACCCGGTGCTTGCAGCGGCCATCGCCTACCTCGACGGCGAGACAACCGCCCGTGTCGCGATGGGCGGTGCGCTGGCGGTTGGCGACCGCATCAGCGGGGTCCTGGAGCAGGGCCAGCGCGTCCGCTACGTGCTCCGGCTCAAGGCCGGGGACGCCTTCAGCATCTACCTCGGCGACGAGGCCTGCACCCTGGATACCGTGCTGCGCGTGTACTCTACGGATGAGCAACTCCTTGGCGAAAACGACGACGTGGAGGACGGCAAAGCCTGTTCCGGGTTCGAGGGCCTGGGCGTGGGCGAAAGCATGGTCGTGATCCTCGAAGTCGGCACATCGAATGACGCGCTCGCCGGCGCCTACGTGCTGGACATCGTAGACCTGAACGCCGAGCAGTAAGGCTGCGGGCGCGCAACCGCGAGCCGATGTCAGGGCCGCGCCACATGAGGACAGGACCAAAGCTTAAGCCCTTTGTCCAACCCCACCGCCGCAAAGGGCGCATTCCAGTCCGCACTGCCTTCTTTAGCTTCCCGGAAACTTGAAGCTTCCGGGAAGCTGCCAAACCGCCATCTCTAGAGCAGGTCATGCCTGGGCATTAAGTTGCCCTACCCTGGAATACGCCCGCCGCAAAACCAGCTTGACGCGCGCTCCAACCCGTGATAGTATGGTGTAAAACGATTACGCAATCGTTTACGACCCTTCCCTTGCGCCGGCGCTTTTCCCAAAGGCAGTCGTGGCTTATGGCGACAATCAAGGATGTCGCGCTTGCGGCACAGGTCTCGACCGCGACCGTCTCCCACGTCCTGAACGGCACGCGGCCCGTCTCCGACGCGCTGCGCGCGCGCGTGCTGGAGGCGCCGCGGCGCTGGATTACCGGGCCAGCCGGGTCGCCACGAGCCTGCGCACCAAACGCTCCAAGAGCGTGCTGCTCATCATCCCCGACATCGCCAACCCCTTCTTCCCGCTGCTCGTGCGCGGTGTACAGGACATCTTCGAGCGCGAGAAGTTCGCCGTCATCGTCGGCAACACCGACCGCCGCCGCGACCGCGAACTGGAATTCCTGGACCTGGCGCTGCGCACGCACGCCGACGGCCTCATCATCAACCCGTCGCAGATCGACTACGCCGACCTGCTGCCCGTGATCGGGCAGGGCATCGCGGTGGTGCTGATCGGCACGCACATCAGCCATCCCCAGCTTGACGTCGTGCGCGTGGACAACCGCGCCGCCGCCCACGACGCCGTGGCGCACCTGGTCGCGCTGGGGCACCGGCGAATTGGCATGGTATGCGGGCCGCTGGACACGTCGTCCGCACAGCAGCGCCGCGAGGGCTACGAACGCGCCATGCAGGCGGCCGGCCTGCCCATCGCGGCGGGATGGATCGCCGAGGACACCTTCGACGAGACGGGCGGCTACCGGGGCACACAGCGCCTGCTGGCGCTGCCCGACCGCCCCACCGCCATCTTCGCCACCGCCGACCTGATGGCCCTCGGCGTGCTGGGCGCGCTACGCGACGCCGGCCTGAGCGTGCCGGGCGACGTGTCCGTCGTGGGCTTCGACGACATCCCCTCGGCGACGATCACGCACCCGCCGCTCACCACCATCCACCAGCCCACATACGAGATGGGCCAGTGCGCGGCGGAGCGCCTGATGGCGCGCATCAAGCGGGACGCGCCCGATGCGTGTCCCGATACCGTGATGGCGCATCGCCTGGTGGTGCGCGCCTCCACCGGCCCGCCGGCGACGACCTGAACACGCACCATTTAGGAGGACCGATGCGCACGCGCAAGCAACTCGCCGAAAACCGCGCCCTCTGCACCGACAAAGCCCTCGGCTGCCTGGCAGGGCTGGCGATTGGCGACACAATCGGGGACCAGGCCCGCTCGCCGGAGAACCACATCCGTTACGGGATCACGCGCGACCTCTACGGCAACCAGAGCAGCAGCACTGACGACACCGAGTTCGCGCTGCTCACCGCGCTCGCCTGCATCGAGACCGGGGGGCGCGCTGACCCGCGAGGCGATGGTCGGCCTGTGGCGAGAGCACGTGCTCAGCGTGCCGGACCTGGGTCCGAAGGCGGGGAACCCGCTGCACGGCGCGGCAGAAAACCTGCGGCGCGGCATCATGCCCCCTACTCCGGCATCGACAACTGCGACAACTACGACGACGGGGCCGCGATGCGCGTTGCGCCCATCGGCGTCATCTGCGCCGGCGACCCGGCCCGCGCCGCGCACCTCGCAGCGGTCGATGCCGAGATCAGCCACGCCCAGGACGGCGTCTGGGGTGCGCAGGCCATCGCCGCGAGCATCGCGGTCGCGATGGTGGACGGCAGCGTGGAGGAAGTCATCGCCGCCGGCATGGATTGCATCCCGGAGGATAGCTGGCTGGCGCGCTGGCTGGCGCGCGGGTTTGCCATCTGCGACGCGGCGGGCGACCTCGAAAGCGCCTGGGACTGGCTGCACGACGACCTGTGGACGGCGGTGCGCTGCTCCAACCCCGAAGCCCTCGCCGAGACCTACGCCCTGTTCAGGCTGACGGACGGCGACTTCGAGAAGGGCGTCATCGCCGCCGCGAACTTCGGGCGCGACGCCGACACGCTCGCGGCGCTGGTCGGCGCGCTCGCGGGCGCGTTGCACGGCGGGGCGTCGATCCCGGAAGGCTGGATCGAGAAGACGCGCCGCCCGGCGGGCACCTGCCTGCCCTTCGCCGCCGAACTGGACATCGTCACGGTCGCCGAAGACCTGGCGGCGTTGATCCGCTAAAGCAACACCGGCGCGTTATGGATGCCTCGTAACCAAGGAGGTGGTCATATAAAGAAGCCTGTAGTACAGCCGCCTGTTTGCGTGCGTTTGCTCGCGTTTCTGACATAAAGAGGAGGTAAGAGAGTGATGAAAGCGCGTGCGTGCAGCACCGTTTTGGCCGCGCTCCTGCTCATGGCGACCGTCTTCACCATGCCCGTGGTCGCGCAGGAAGCGCCGGTGGAAATCGACGTATACACCGTCGCCTGGTCAGCGCCCAGCCAAGAGATGATGGCTCAGTTGATCGAGATGTTCAACGAAGCGTATGCGGGCCAGATTCACGCCAACTACGTCCAGGGCGACTGGGGCGAGGGCGATACCTACATCGCAGCGGGCGTCGCGGGCGGCGGCGGCATCGCCTGCCTGATCGAGTGGTGGACGGGCGGAGGCCAGGAGTGGTACAAGCAGGGCTTCAGCGCCGACATGGCCCCCTACATGGATGAAGAAGACTGGGCCACCATGCCCGACGAACTCTGGGCCTCGCGCATGGCCGAGGATGGCAAGGTGTTCTTCAGTGGCACCGTCGAAGCCGGGCCTTCGCTCATCTACTACAACCCGGCCCTGTTCGAAGCCGCCGGCCTTGAAGCGCCCACCCTGGAAGAAGGCGCCTGGACCTGGGAGGAGTTCCTGGAAGCCGCTCGCGCCCTGACCGTGGACGCCAACGGCAACAACCTGCGCGATAACCCGGACGAGTTCGACGCCGGCAACGTCGTGCAGTGGGGCTTCATCCCGCGCTACGACACCGAGAAGGTCTGGGAAGAGGCCGCGGCGTTCGCCATGCAGGCGAGCGGCAAGCCGGTCATCCGCCAGCTTGAGGACAGCACGTGGGACGCGGTGCTCGATGAGGAAGCGCTCACGCCAATCGAGATCTTCCTGGGCATGATCCGCGAGGGCGTCGCCCCCGAACTGGCGCTCGGCCTGACCGGCGACAGCCAGGATGAGGCCTTCGCCCAGGGCATGACGGCGATGGTGCTGCGCGGCTACTTCAACATTGGCGTGTTGGGCAGCCGCTACCCCGACTTCGAGTTCGCGGTGATGCCCACCCCCATGCAACCCGGCAGCAAGCTCTTCATCGACAACATCAACGGGCAGGGTTTCGCCATCCCCATTACCTGTGAGCACCCTGCCGAGGCGGTGGAGTTCGCGATGTGGTTCCAGCAGCCTGAGCCGCAGGCGCTGTGGGCCAGCTCGCTGTACATCTCCCCGGTCAACCCGGAGGCGCTGGCAGACCCGATGCTCGCTGAAGACCCGGATTGGGACGCCATGCGGTACTACGAGTCCATCTGGGAGGTACTGGTGACGCCCTACAACGAGAACCAGGCCGAGTTCATCGAGACGCTGTGGGTGCCCACCATGATGCGCTATGTCCAGGGCGAGATTCCCTTCGAGGAAGCCGTCGAGACAGTGCGCGCCGGCGCGGCAGACATCCTCAACCAGTAGTGGAACCGCGCAGTGTTGTTGGGAGGGGCGCGTCGTGAACCGCCCCTCCCCAACCCAACATCAGTGTTCAGAGAGGATGGCGTGATGAGGGAAGAAGCCGCACGAACCCGCGCAACTGCCCGGCAGCCGCGCCCGCTGCACGACTGGTTGCGCCTCCGCAAGGGAGCGATGCCCTACCTCTTCCTCACCCCAACCCTGATCGCGCTGGGGCTGTTCTCGGTATATCCCTTCATCAGCGGCATCCTGTTCGCCTTTCAGGATATCGACTGGATCGGCGGCAGCGCGGAATGGGTCGGCCTGCAGAACTTCGAGCGCATTCTTCAGGGCAGCACGGGTTCGGCGCAGTTCTTCAAGCAGGCTTTTGAGCAGACCATCGTGTGGACCATAGGCGTGGTCGGCGGGCAACTCCTCCTGGGTTACGCCACGGCCCTGCTGCTCAACCAGAACATCCCCGGTCGGGGGTCTTCCGCACCCTGATCCTCCTCCCGTGGGCGCTGCCGAGCGTGGTCGTCGCGCTGACCTGGCAATGGCTCTATGACCCATTCTTTGGGGTCATCAATTATTACCTCAAGCAACTGGGACTGATCCGGGGGCCGACGGCATGGGTGGGGCAGCCCAACTCCGAGATCTGGCCCATCGTGATCGTCGCCATCTGGCGCGGCCTGCCCTTCATGGCGTTGATGCTGCTCTCCGGCCTGCAAGCCATACCGGCGGAACTGTACGAAGCCGCCAAGGTCGATGGCGCCAACCTCTGGAACCGATTCCGCTATGTCACCGTCCCGCAGATGCGCACCGTAACCACCGTGGTGGTCATGCTGACCACGATGTGGTGGTGGAACTCGTTCGACCTGCAGAAGATCATGAGTCCGGTGAGCAACATCGGCAACAAGACGATGACGTTGCCCGTGCTGGCCTGGTATGAGGCCTTCGACTGGCACCACCTGGGCCGGGGGGCGGCAATCTCGGTCATATCGCTTGTGGTGATGCTGGTCATCATGATCTGGAACGTGCGGCGCGAGATGCGCTCGGTAACGGAGTAGAGAGGAAAACGCAATGGTTGCTGAAGCGCGTGCTGCCCTGCCCAGATTGCAGAACCGGCGGTTGCTCAACCTGGCGCGCATCGGGATCACGTATTGTCTCCTGGGCATTATCGTCGCCTTCTGTGTGTTTCCCGTCCTGTGGATTCTCAAGACATCCTTCGAAACCCCCCAGTACATCCGCAACCCGCAGATTCAGTGGGTGCCGATCCAGTTCACATTGGACAACTATCACGAGGTCCTCACCAACCCCCGCGCCATGATCGGGCGGTCCCTGCTCAACAGCGTGCTCGTCTCCGGGACTTCGACGCTCTTCGCGGTGGTCATGACCACACTGGCCGGCTACGCGATGTCGCGATACCAGTTCCGGGGCAAGTTTCTCTTCAGCATGTACCTGATCCTGATCAACATGATCCCCGGCACGCTGCTCCTGGTTTCCATGTTCATCCTGCTGATCCGGGTGAGGCTGGTCAACTCTCACTGGGGACTGATTGCCTTCTACGCAGCGGGTGGCATTCCGCTGGCGACGTGGATGCTGAAGAGTTACTTCGACAGTATCCCCATCGAGCTGGAGGAACAGGCCATGATCGACGGAGCCAGCCGGCTCCAGGCGTTGCGCCGGATCGTGCTGCCGCTTGCGCTGCCGGGCATCGCTGCGGTGGGGTTGTTCATCTTTATGGGCAACTGGAACGAGTTCATGGCCGCGCTGACCATCCTGCAGAACCAGGAGCTGCGCACGCTGCCGGTGCAAATCATCAACTTCATGGGGTTCCAGCGCGTGGAATGGGGGCCGGTGATGGCCTACAGCGTGATCGTGGGGCTGCCGGTCGCGTTCGTGTTCATGTTCGTTCAGACGCGCATCGTGGGCGGCCTGACCGCCGGCTTCACCAAGTAGCAGCAAAAGCGCGCAGCCTTCGCCCTGACGGCCGGCGCACCCGCATGGGGACGCACCGGCCACCGCTATGGGCTGAGGGAGGGCGGGCCGCTGCCTGGCGCCCGCCCTCCCTCACGCGCCGGCTCAGTCCACCGGCGTCACACGCGATCCATCTGCGGCTGCGCGGGGCCGTGCGCATGGTTCCACAGGTGCCCGCGCCGCTTCTCGCCCTGGAGCGTGGTCTCGAAGTACACCGCCTTGACCGGCTCGGCAATCACGGGGGAAGTCATGGTGGTGGCCCATGCCCGTCGCGACACAGTCGCCGGGGCCGACCTCGTAGAACTTCCCCTCCGAGACGACCGTGCCCCGCCCGGCCCACAGAATCCAGTACTCGTCGCAGTCGTGGTAGTGGTTGTCGAAGTCCGTCTCTTTAGGATAATCGACAGGGTCGCCGCGGTCCTCTGGCGCGCTGGACTTCCCGGAGAAGAAGACGCCCGAACCGCCAAGCTCGTCGCCCCAGTGGCCGGCCATGCGCACCAGCACGGTGTCCACATGCACCGCCGTCACTTCGAACTGCGCGCCGGCGCGCGCAAGATCGAGGTTCGCGCCCTGCTCCGCGTCAACCGCTTTGCCGCCATACGCAATGCGGCAGCGCCCTCGCCGACGATCAGCTTCTCTTTCGGGCCAATGGGCGCAAACGTGTGCGTGTCGCCCGGTCTCAGCCTGACAATCTCGTAGTGCGTCATCTCGCACCAACCGGGCATCACCCTTGACTCGTAGGTTATCAGGGGCATGGCCGTCTCCTTTTCAATGCACGCCCGTGTCAGATAAGGCGGAACGTCATCTGGCGGCCATCGAGGAAGATCACGCCGTCCTCCGTGAAAGCGGCGTCCTGTTCGAGCGGGAACACCACTTCCTGACCGCCCCACTCCGGCACCGTGGACCTCACGTTCAACTCAACCGTGTAGGCCGTGTTGTAGCTCATGGCGACATCACCCCGGCCAGGGCAGCTTTCCTGCTCCCAGGGAAGGCCCATCAACGGGCCAGGCTCGTGCAGGAGGTGACCCAGCGAGTGGGAGTAAATCTTGGGCTTGGGCAGCCCTTCTTCGCGCGCGCGCGCCAGGGCGCGGGCCAGGATTTCGTTGCCCGTGAGGCCCTTCTCCCACGTGCCGGTGAAGATCTCCTGCAGGCGGTTCGCCAGCGCCATGCCGTCGCGCAGTCCCTTGGGCGCGTCGGTCTCGCCGGGCCGGAGCACGTAGGCGAGTTCCTGGTGGTCTGTGAGCAGGCGCAGGTACTCGACACCCACGTCACAGTGGAGCATGTCGCCGGGGCGAATGACCCGGTCGCCCTCGCCCCACCGCGCCTTGTTCTCCTCGCTCCGGTAGATCCCGAAGAACGGCGAGAAGGAGACGGGCAGGCCCAGATCGGTTGCAAGCTGCCAGTAGTGCCAGCGAACATCGTCGCAGGTGGTCACGCCGGGCGTGATGACCTCCCGCGAGAAACAGACTTTGATGAGGTGGTGGGCAATCGCGCAGGCGTGCTGAAACAGGACCAACTCGGCGGGAATGAGCGTCTCGAGCCACCGGATCGCCACCTTCTCTGCGGATACGAGGCGCGACGACAGCTCAGGTCCGAGGGTATCGACCAGCTTTGCCTTGAGGGAGGCCGTCAGGCCATCCGCCGCCCAGATGACGTCCGACTCGTTGATGCCGATGCGCTTGGGGTTCCTTGCTTCGACGATCTTGCGCAGGGTCGTCCACTGGTCGTCGTCGCTGTTCAGGTTCCAGGTGTCGGTCATCAGGCCGGCCATGCCGGTCAGCGAGACGTTCAGCCGCTCGATGCCGCGATCCGCCCCCTGATCGTAAAAGACAACGATCTGGAGAATGGGCGCCCAGCAATCCCAGGGGATCATGGTCTTGAAGACCGGGTCGTAGTTGTCTTCGTTGCAGACGATGATCCACATGTCGAAGCCGGTCTCGCGCATGACAGCCGGCAACAGCGTGTCAAGGCGCTCGCGCAGCACTTCGTTTACCACGGCGGAACGCTGGCGCACGCCGAGGACACTGGGACCGGTGTAGTGGGTGGACATAGATCAACTCCTTATTGGCATAGACTCAGGACGCAGTTCATGAGGGTCAAGTCGGGTGACTCTGGAACTGAATGCGCGGGTCAACCAGCGTGTAGACGGTGTTCGCATCGGTCAGGGAGACGGGAGCGGGTTCTTCGCGCCGCACGAGGCGCGCACCATAAGCTGCGTGCCCACCACTTCAGTCCGTGGGGGGAGGTCCGGCTGCTCGATGCGCGCCATCAGCAGCCGGGCCGCGCGATATCCGATCTCTTCGACCGCCTGCGCGACGGTCGTCAGCGGTGGGTTGAGCGACCGTGCCCAGGGCATGTCGTCGAACCCCACGATGGCGATGTCGTCAGGGATGGAAATGCCCTGGTCGTGAATCGCGTTGAGCGCGCCGAGGGTCATCAGGTTGTTGGCGACAAAGAGCGCGGTAGGCGGGGTATCGCTCTGGAGCAGTTCGGTCGCCGCATTGTAGCCGCTCTCGCGGCGATAGTCCCCAAAGTGCACCAGGTCAGGCGATGCCGGCCACGAAGACGCCTGCATGGCCTCACGGTAACCCTCATACCGCTCGCGCCCGCTGGTGAGGTGGAGCGGCCCGCCGATATGGCCGATGCGCTGGTGTCCAAGGCGAAGCAGGTGTTCAGTCGCCGCGCGCGCACCGGCGACGTTGTCTGACAGGACCACGTCAACCCTGCCCGCGGTCATGCGGCGGTCAACCACAGTGATCGGCAGGCCCTTCTCAGATAGCTCGGCGACCCGATCGACGTTCTCGCTGGTGGGCGTGATGACAAGCCCGTCTATCGCCTCGCTCTCCATCATGCTCAGGTAATTGAGTTCCTTTTTCCTGTCCGCATTGGTGTTGCTCATCAACACCGTGAACCCGCGCGCGAAGAACACCTCCTCGACACACGCCATCACGGTGTTGAGAAACGGGTTCGTGATGTCGGTGGCGATGATGCCGATCAGGCGGCTCTGCCTGGCGCGGAGGCGCTGGGCGACCCGGTGCGGCTCGTAGCCCAACTGCCTGACAGCGTCAAGCACCTTCTGACGCACTTCGTCACTGACATGCGGGTGGTTGCTGAGCACGCGCGAGACGGTTGCAATCGACACGCCCGCGAGTTTGGCGACTTCGGTGATCGTAGATGCGGACGCGTGCTGCCGACGTGGGGACACCGGAGGTCAATTCCCAACACACTGTGAAAACGTTTACAGCATCTTACAATGACTCTGCCTGGATGTCAATGGTTTGTCCAGATTGGACGCATTTTGACGTGAGGCCGTCTCACGCGGCGGCGCGAGTCAAACGGGCGAGTTGTTCGGCCATCGCGCGCATCAGGCTACAGGATCGGATACCGCCCGGCCTCCCGAACCGTGTCCAGCGCGGCGACGATGTTCTCCGGCGGCACGTGATACTGAATGTTGTGCACCGCGCTCCAGATGAACCCACCGCCTGGGCCAAAGATACGCACACGGTCCGCGACATGCCGCCGGACGTCCTCCGGCGTGCCGAAGGGCAAGACCCGCTGCGTGTCGGCGCCGCCACCCCAGAACGTCAGCCGATCCCCAAAGGTATCCTTAAGCCACTGAGGGTCCATGCCCTTTGCCGAAGTCTGCACCGGGTTGAGGATGTCGATCCCCGCCCGGATCATCGGCTCAATCAGCTTCGGGATGCTGCCGCAGCAGTGTTTGGCAACCTTCCACGGCGTGTGTTGGTGGATCCAGTCGCACTGCTTCTTGTAGCACGGCTCGTATAGCGCCTCGAACAGAGCGGGGGAGAACATCTCGGCATTTTGCGTGCCGTAGTCGAACCCATCCATAAATAGGATGTCAATATCCTCGCCGATGGCCTCCCAGTAGAGCGCCAGGTTATCCAGCGCGACCTCAGCGGCGAGATCGAAAAGCTCGCGCGTGTACGCCGGCTCAGTGACCTGCACGACCATCCACTCGGCAAGCGATCCCATCCACGGCGGACCCAGCACCGCCCCGCCCCAGTTTGTCAGGACCAGCGCCTTGTTGGTTGCCTCACGGAGCGTGCGCGCCTTCTCTTGCAGGTGGCGCAGCGTCTCGTCTGTCAGCCTGCGCCAACCGGAACGCTTCAGCGCCTCGATTGATGGTGGCACATAGTCCGGGTTCCAGCTTGTGTCCGCCAGCACGTCGAAGTAGTAGCCATCCTTCGGCATCCGCGCGATCACCGGCTTGGTGGGGTCGCCGCCCTGGTGCATCAGCCAGTGGCCTTCGGGCGAAATCGCGACGTTGAAGTTGCCCGGCATGAGCACTTCGGTGCCGTCGAAGAGAGTCCAGGGTTTGTGATCGCCGCGATACGGCCCTGGCTCCACCGGGGAGCAAATCGAGGTCGAACCGCGCCACCAGGTCGAATGCGACCTCTCCAAGCATCTGGAACACGTCGTAGACCTTGACCGGGCCATTCAGGCCCAGGTGTTGGCGGAGCCGCGCCAGCGCGCCGGCCATGATACCGGTGCTGATTGACCCGCCCAAGTCAATGGGTACCCGGTCTGGCTCTTCATGGTTGATCGCTCTTAGCACACGCTCGCGGCTGTCCATGACAACTCCGTTTCCCTCATCCGTGCCAGAATCCGCGAAAGATTGCAGCGGCTATCGCCCATGACCGTTAGTGGCTTTGCAGAGCGCGTTGGCATGCACCTGGACAACTCATCCGGGCGGCGAGAGCAACCGCCGCCCTGCCCCACGTACCCGACGCACCTGCGCGAATCTTACCGCGTCCACATGTGAATGCGCCAAAAGCCAGAAAACGATTTCACGGAGACTTGCGCTTTCCGCCCGCAGTAGTATACAATATCGTCCATCCCTCACCGTCCGCAGCGTGAGAGACAGCTATCCACCCCCAGCGCCACATCGAGAAAGGCAGGGGATGCCCGTGTCTTCCACGAACGTCGCACCGGCCGGCCTTTCGACCCATGCCTATCGCCCCCTTACCGAGGATGACATCAGGCGCATTCACGACGCCTCACTGACCGTGCTGGCGCGCACCGGGGTCCAGGTTCAGCCCTCCGAAGCGCGTGACATCTTCGCGCGCGCCGGCGCGCGGGTTGACGAGGCGAACAACCGCGTCTACATCCCGCGGAGCATGGTGGAGGACGCCCTCTCTCAGGCGTCCCACCGCTTCACCCTCGCCGGGCGCGACCCGGCTCACGACATGGAGATGGGCGGCGAGCGCGTCTACATGGGCACAGGCGGCGCGGCGATCAAGGTGATGGACCTGGACGGGTCGGTTCGGGAGAGCCGGCTGGCGGATATCGCCCGCATCGGGCGGCTCGTTGACGCGCTTGATAACATCCACTTCTATCTTAGGCCCGTCGTACCGCACGATGTGCCGAAGGCGCTCCTCGACGTCAACAAGACCTACACCGCGCTCGCCAATACCACCAAGCACGTCATGACCTCGGCCTACACGGTGCCCTCCGCGCGCGACGTGCTCGAACTGGCGGCGATGGTCGCGGGCGGCAAGGCAGCCTACGCACAGCGGCCAATCGTCTCATTCACGGCGTGCTGGACGGTCAGCCCGCTGCGCTACGCCCCAGAGACGGTGGAGGTGCTCATCGAGCTGGTGCGCCAGAACGCCCCGGTCGTCATCTCAAGCGCGCCACAGAGCGGGGCTACTTCCCCGGCGGCGCTGGCCGGGACGCTCGTGCAGATCAACGCCGAGGAACTGAGCGGGATCGTGCTCTGCAACCTGGTGCGGCCCGGCGCGCGCATGCTCATGGGCTATGTGCCCTCGGTGGCCGACATGCGCACCGGCAACTTCGTCGGCGGCGGGCCGGAGTTTGCGCTGATGAACGCCGCCGCGACCCAGCTCGCCCACTTCTACAACCTCCCCATCTATAACTCGTCAGGGCTATCCGACAGCAAGCTCCCCGACATTCAGGCCGGGTACGAAAAGGGGATCACGAGCGCCGCCGCGGCGCTGGCCGGCACGAACTTCGTGCACCATTCCGCCGGCTTCCTCGAAAGCATGTTGTGCGTCGCCTACGAGCAGTACGTGATCGACGACGACATCAACGGCAGCGTGATGCGCATGGTGCGCGGCATCGAGGTCACGGACGAGACGCTCTCCGTCGATGTGATCGATGAGGTCTGCCGGGGGAGCGGCCATTACCTGACCACCCAGCAGAGCCTCGACCTGATGCGCCGCGAGTACTACTACCCGCACACCGCCGACCGCGCCCGCCGCGACGAATGGCAGGCCAAAGGCGGCCTGGACATGCGCGCCCGCGCGCAGAGAGCGCGCTCGCGAAATCCTGACGACGCACCGGCCCGCACCCATCGACCCCGCTGTCGACGCCGCGATTCGCCGCCGGTTCGATATCGTGTTGCCGCCCGACCTCGCGGGCCGGCCTGACGCCGAACTGTGAGGCGCGTGCGCGCCGGTGCATCTGCGCTTTCCCAGCTTGAGGAGGGGCGATTCTCATGACCGAACAACTGCCCATACCCACGTTGCAGCCGGCCTTCCGCGTGCTGTCCGACGCGCAGATCAAGGCGGTGCACTTCGCGGCGCTGGAGATACTGGAGAAGACCGGGATGCAGGTGCCTGACCCACAAGGCCGCGCCCTGTTGCTCGACGCCGGCGCGTGGGAGTCAGGGGGACGCGTCAGGATACCTGAGCGGTTGGTCGCCGACGCGCTGGCACGTGCGCCCTCGCGCATCCCGATGTACAACCGTCTCGGCGCGCAGGTCATGCCCCTTGAGCTGGGCAAGGTGTTCTTTGGCTCCGGCTCCGACACCACCTTCACGCTGGACGTGGACACCGGCGAGCGCCGCCGCACCACGGCCCAGGACACGGAAGACATCGCGCGCCTGAGCGACGCGCTCGCCAACATCGACTTCATCATGTCGATGAGTAACCCTCCGATGTCCCGCCTGATGACCTCTACGTCCACGAGTTCATCGGCATGATTCGCGGCTCGGTAAAGCCCAACGTATTCACGGCGAAGAACCGGGAGGACATGGAGGACATCTACTGCATCGCGGCGGCGGTGGCGGGCGGCGAGGACGGAACTGCGCGAAGCCCTTCCTCATGCACTATGCGGAGCCAATCTCGCCGCTGCTCATCATCGAGGAATCGCTGCAGAAGCACATCTTCTGCGCCGAAAAGGGCATCCCCGGCGCGTACATCCCCTCGCCCAACACCGGCGGCGGCGGGCCGGTCACGCTGGCCGGCGCGGTGGCGCTGGGCGTCGCGGAGTGCTTCGTGGGGCTGATTATCACGCAGCTTGTACGCCCCGGCGCGCCGTTTCTCTTTGGGATGAACACAGCGGCGCTGGACATGCGGAGCACGATCGTGAGCTACGGCGCGCCGGAATGGAGCATGGGCATGGCAGCCACCGCCGACATGGCGCGCTTCTACAGCCTGCCGGTGTGGGGCGGCGCGGGGCCGTCAGATAGCAAGATCGTGGATGCGCAGTTTGGCATCGAGGCCACCTTCTCGATCATGAGCGCCTTCCTGAGCCGGACGACGCTTTGGTGCACGATGTCGGCTACATCGAGTACGGATCAACCTCGTCGATGGAGGCGCTGGTCATCAGCGATGAGGTCATCCGCATGACGCGCCATCTGGCGCTGGGTGTGGAGGTCAGCGACAGAACGCTGGCGCTGGATGCGGTGGCGCGGATCCGCCCCGGCGGGGGCTTCCTGGCCGACGACCACACCCTGGAGAACGGGGGTGGGCGCAGTGGAAGCCGGACGTCATCGACCGCAGCCGGCAGCAGCGCTGGGAGGCGCAGGGGCGCAAGGACATGTTTGCCCGCGCCAATGCCAGGGCGCGCGCGCTGCTTGCGGCGCACGAGGTCCCGCCGCTGCCCGATGAAGCCGAGCGCGTGATCGCGGACATCCTCCGCCGGCGCGCGCAGGCGGCGTAGCGGCATCCGGCGGCTCTGGCGCGCCCGTGTTGCAGGTAGAGAGACCGTCACATCAATGCTTATATTACGCTATCTAGACAGATTGTGAAAACGATTACATAATGAGGAAGGTTCGCCCCATAGACTCAGCCACGACGTGCTACGTTCTGGCATAGCGCGTAATTCGTCGGCTCATTTCCAACAGAGGAGGAAGTGCTATGAAGCCCGATCCAAAGAGCGTCCGGGCACGAAACGAGCGGGTACGCGAAGCGCACTCTCAATTCACGCAGGGGCGGATCAGTCGGCGTGAATTCCTGCGCTTCTCATCGATGGTGGGCGGCGGCGCGCTGGCGCTGAGCCTGCTGTCACCGCTGGAGCGATACCAGCTTCGCCAGGCGAAGCGGCTGGCCGCGCAGGACATGACGCCCCAGCGTGGCGGCGTCCTCTCCAACGCGCTCGGCATCGACACGAACCGCTTTGACGACCCCGCGCGCCTTAACCTCGTATTCCCGTCAAACTACGTCCGCCAGGTCTGCGACTACCTCGTCACGCTGGACACCGACCTGAACCTGCAACCAGGGCTGGCAACCGAGTGGTTGCCCTCAGAGGACGGCCTGACCTGGACGCTGAAGCTGCGCGAGGGCGTGACCTTCAACCATGGCAAGGTCTTCAATGCGGACGATGTCGTCTTCACGCTGAGCCGGCTGATCGACCCCTGAGACGTCCTCTGGCTTCCTGGGCGCTGCGCCGTTCATCGAGGGCATCGAGAAGGTCGATGACTACACTGTCAACATCGTCACCAACCGCGTCGCCGCCGACTTCATCTATACCCTGTTCCTGTACCAGGCCGCCGTGCTCCCCGCCGACTGGCCTGGAGACTTCTTCGCAAACCCCTGGGGGACCGGCCCCTTCACCATCTCGGAGTTCGTCCCCGGCGAGTTTATCCGCTTCCAGGCGCGCGACGATTACTGGGCCGTGGGTGCGGATGGGCAGCCACTGCCGTACCTGGATGGTGCCGAGTTCGTCAGCTTCCCCGACGAGCTTGCCCGCATCAGCGCCCTCCAGGAAGGCGCGCTGCACCTTGCCCCCGCCAGCATCACGCTGATCGAGCAATATGAGGCGCTCGAAGGCTTCGACTTCGTCACGGTGCAGACCGGCAACCTGCACATCGTCGTGATGAAGTACAACGAGGAACCCTGGACGGATCCGAGGGTGCGCGAGGCGATGAAGCTGGTTGTGGACCGCCAGAACTACATCGACACCCTCTACCTGGGTTACGCCATCGCCGCCGACGACCACCCGATTGCGCCGGGCATCTACCCCCTCGCGCCTGAGGACCAGACGCCGCGCCAGCAGGACTACGAGCAGGCGCGCGCCCTGCTCGCGGAGGCGGGCTATCCTGACGGCCTCGACCTGACCACCCTCTACATCGACCCCGGCAGCGACGGTGGGTTCGCCGAGAACTTCGCCGTCTTCATGGCGGCGCAGGCTGAACCGGCCGGCATCCGGCTCGACCTCCAACCCACGCCCGACTACTGGAGCATCTGGCTCGACGACTGGGGCCCGATGCACATCGGCATCTCGAACTGGGCGCAGAAGAACACGGCCAGCGAGATGCTGAACCTGGCCTATCGCACCGACGCGGTGTGGAACGAGACGCACTGGAGCAACGAGACGTTCGACAACCTGCTCGCCGAGTTCGACCGCACGCTCGACCAGGAAGCGCGCCGCGGCCAGCTCAAGCAGTTGACCGACATCCTGTCGGATGAGGGGCCAATCGTGATCCCAGGCTTCCGCCAGGACTTTGCGGTCAAAGACCAGTCGCTGCACTACAAGCTGCATCCTCAGGCCTATGTCTGGCTTGGCGACGCCTGGTTTGAGCAATAGCCCGGTCCGGCTGCCCGATGGGCTGACGGCATGAGAGAGGAGAAGCGCGGCGGTTCCCACGGCGCTGCGTGAGAACCGCCGCGCGCCCTGTGGCCCGGACAAAGGGGCCACCCAAGGTCGGTGGGCGCGGTCACGCGCCACGCTCCTTCCCCATCCCCCTTCCTTATGCTATGGTAGTGGGGGCCACAAGCAAGCGACTCAGCGGCGACGACGCTCCGACTCCTGAGGCGATGCCATGATCCGATTTATCGCGCGCCGGGCTACAACGCTGCTCATCACAATGCTGGTGCTTTCGATGGTGATCTTCGCCCTCTCCGAGGTGCTCCCCATCGAGCCGGCGCTCACCATCCTTGGGCGCGAATCCACCCCCGGAAGCGCGCGCCGAGCTGAGCGAGCGCATGGGCCTCAACCGCCCGCTGCCCGAACGGTATGTGACCTGGCTGGTGCGCTTCGTGCAGGGCGACTGGGGGCGCTCCTACCGGTTGGGCGCCGAGATTCAGCCGCTCGTCCTGCGCCGGCTGCTGAACTCGCTCGTCCTGGCAGGCCTGGCGCTCGTCATCATCAGCCCGATCTCGCTGGCGCTCGGCGTTCTGGCCGGCCTGTATCGCGCGCGGTGGCCTGACCGGGCGATCTCGGTGGGGAGCCTGCTCACGATCTCATTACCAGACTTCGTGGTCGGCTTGCTGTTGATAACGTTGTTCTCGTGGTGGCTGAAAGTGCTCCCCGCCGACAGCAGCCTGCGCGGCGCTGACCTCGACATCGCGCTGCACTGGCGCAAGCTCGTCCTCCCGGCGACGACGGCGGCGTTCGTGCTGGTGGGGTACATCACCCGCGTCACGCGCGTGAGCATGATCGAGGTCATGGACTCGCCCTACATCCGCACGGCGATCTTGAAAGGGCTGCCCTACCGGACCGTGATCCTGCGCCACGCCCTGCGCAACGCGCTCATTGCGCCGATTGCGATCATCACGACGCAGGTGGCGTGGCTGGTGGGCGGCTTGATCGTCATCGAACAGCTTTTCAACTACCCCGGCCTGGGCAGCCTGTTCGCCGACGCAGCGAAGGCCAACGACCTGCCCATGATCGAGGCGTCATCGATGATCGCGATCACGCTCATCGTGTTCTCACAGGTGGTCGCCGACGTACTCTATGCGGTGCTAAACCCGCGCATCCGGTTCAGCTAGGCGTCACCGGCGGGAGAGACATTCAGCATGGCCGAGGAACTCGATCAACCACAGCCAATTGCGGTGCAACTCCGGCCCGGGTCTCAGCCGCGGCTGACACGGCAACTGCGCGCCCTCCTGCGGAGTCCGACGGCGGTTGCAGGTCTCGTCATCCTCGGCTTCTGGATCGTCATGGCCGTCATCGGGCCACAGATCGCCCCTATGGCGTCAACGAGATTGAGCAGGGCGCGGTCTGGAAGCCGCCTTCCGAAGAACACCTCTTCGGTACGGATAACCTGGGGCGCGACATCTTCTCGCGGCTCATCGTGGGCGCGCGCCTGATGATCGTCTTGCCCACAGCCTCGGTTGGGGCCGCCGTGCTCGTCGGCACCACGATAGGGTTGCTGTCTGGCTACCGGGGTGGGTGGGCAGACGAGATCATCATGCGCCTGATGGACGTGATGCTTGCCTTCCCGGTGCTGATGCTGTACCTGATGATTATCGTCGCCTTCGGGGCGTCAGCCGTCAACGTGGTGCTGGCGATCACTATCGCAACCTCGCCGGCAGTCGCGCGCCTCGTCCGCGGGCTGGTGCTGGACATCCGCAGCCGTGAATTCGTCGCTGCGGCCAAGATGCGCGGCGAACCGACGATGTACATCCTGTTCCGCGAAATCCTGCCGAATGCGTTCAACCCCATCCTCGTTGATGCCCTGGTCCGCATCGGCTATGCCGCGTTCGCGGTGGGGGCGTTGGGCTTCCTGGGGTTGGGCGTGCCGCCGCCCAACCCGGACTGGGGTCGCATGGTCAGCGAGGCCCGAACCGCCCTGATCATCACGCCGACCGCGCCGCTGATCCCGGCGCTGGCGATTGCCTCGCTGGTGATCGCGTTCAACCTCCTGGCGGATGGGTTGTCGGAGGCGTCTCAAAGTGGATGAACAGCTCACCGTCCTTGAGGTTCGCGACCTCAACGTAAGCTACCGCAGCCGGCGCGGCGTCGCCCGCGCTGTGCGCGACCTGTCGTTCGCGATCCGCGACGGCGAGACGTATGGCCTGGTTGGCGAGTCGGGTTGCGGCAAGTCAACCGTCGCGCTGGCGATCATGCGCTACCTGCCGCCGAAGACCGAGACGAGCGGGGCCATCGTCTTCAAGGGCAGGGACCTGATGGACATGCCGGGGCATGAACTGCGACACCTGCGCGGCAACCGGATTGCTATTGTCTACCAGGACCCCCAATCGTCGTTGAACCCTTCGCTGACCGTCGAGCGGCAGCTTGTCGAGGTCATCAGTGCCCACGAGCCAACTACGCCCGATGCGGCGCGCGAGCGCATCCTCCAGATGCTCGAACTCGTGCGCATGCCCGACCCCCGCTACATCCTGGAGCGCTACCCGCACCAGTTGAGCGGGGGGGATGCAGCAGCGTGTGGTCATCGCGATGGCGCTGCTGCTGAATCCCGACCTGGTCATCATGGACGAGCCGACGACCGGCCTGGACGTGACCGTCGAGGCAGGCGTGCTGGACATCCTCGACGACCTGCGCCGCGAGTTCAAGATGGCGGTGCTTTATATCAGTCACAACCTCGGCGTGATCGCGCGCATCTGCGACCGGGTCGGCGTGATGTACGCGGGTGAGATGATCGAACAGGCCTCCACGCACGACCTGTTTCACCGGCCCCACCATCCCTATACGCTCGGCTTGATGCACTGCGTGCCGCGCAGAGGCGTTCGGTACGACACGGAGGCCCTGTACTCGATTCCGGGGCGCGTCCCGCCCCTGACCGCGCTCCCGCAGGGGTGTACGTTCGCCGCGCGCTGCGCCCTCGCCGAAGCGGCGTGCAGCGCCAGCAGACCCACGCTGACGCAGGTCGCCACCGACCACCTCGCGCGGTGTTTCCGCTGGCAGGCCGTGATCGAGCAGCCGGAGATGGTCACACAGACCGGCGCGCCGCCCGGCAAAGCAGCCGAAACGCGCACGGAGGCCCTGCTCAATGTGCGCCGGCTCAAGGTGTATTTCTCCCAGGCGCTTTCGGTGCTTGGGATCGGCAAGCAGCGGGACATCAAAGTCATCGACGATGTGAGCTTTGACCTCGCCTCCCAGCGCACCCTCGGCATTGTCGGCGAGAGCGGCTGCGGCAAGAGCACCATCGCGCGTGCGCTCGCCGGCCTTGTGCCGGTCACGGATGGCGAGATCGACTTCGGCGGCGAGGACTTCTCGGTCTCGATTGACGCGCGGAGCCGGGTCAAGCTCCAACTCCTGCAGATGGTCTTCCAGAACCCCGACTCGTCGTTGAACCCGCGCCACACGGTCGAGGTCGCGCTGCGACGCCCGGTGCGCCGCTTCGAGGTGGTGCCGCGCGACCAGGAGGACGACTACATCCTCGCGCTGCTGTACTCGGTCAACCTGGATGAGACCTATATCGACCGCCTCCCCAAAGAGCTGAGCGGCGGGGGAGAAGCAGCGCGTCGCCATCGCCCGCGCCTTCGCGGGCGGGCCAAAGCTCGTGTTGTGCGACGAGCCGATCTCATCGCTTGACGTGTCGGTGCAGGCGGCGGTCATTAACCTGCTGCGCAAGCTTCAGCACGAGCGCGATGTCTCGCTGATCTTCATTGCCCACGACCTGAACGTCGTGCGCTATATCTCCGACGAGGTGGCGGTGATCTATCTGGGGCGCATCTGCGAAATTGGCCCCACCGAGGCGATCTTCAGCCCACCCTACCACCCCTATACCGAGGCGCTGATGTCCGCGATCCCCGTCATCGATCCCGACGTGGACATCACGCCCATCCGCCTGTCCGGGACCGTCCCCAGCCCGGCGAAGCCGCCCGCGGGATGTCGCTTCCACACCCGGTGCCCGCGCAAGGTCGGCCCGATCTGCGAGGCCGAAGACCCGCCCGCGCGGGAGACAGGCGAGGGCCATACGATCTACTGCCACATCCCGCTGGATGAACTGCGCACCCTGCAAAGCGAACGCCTGGCCGAATCCGCCGATTAGCCCACTGGAGAGCGAGGTCCATGCTGGCATTTGTTGACATCGAGCACAGGAAGGTCATCGACAACCCCGAAAAGGGGCCGCACCACCTGAAGGACTACTTTCAACGGGTGGACAACATCGCCGCCGCCGTGGGGCTGCCCTGCACGCCGGTCCACTACCTGGACTTCAGCCTGGACTGGCTGCGCGCCAACGAAATCAAGGCGTTCTTCATCAGCGGCAACACGCCCGACTGGGTCGAGTACGACTGGGACGAGTTCAAGCCGCTCCAGCAGGCCGTGACCTCCGGCGCGTACCCGGTCATGGGGTTCTGCGGCGGGCACCAGTTGATCGGGATGACGTTTGGCGCGGCGTGCGACGCGCTCGGCCCGCTCGCGCCCGGCGAACCGGACCCGATGCCCGAATACCACCCAGGGATGCGCAAGGAGAAGGGCTACCTGCCCTTCCAGCTGCACGCGCCAGATCACCCCCTGTTCGAGGGGTTCCCGCCCGGCGGGCCAGTCATCATGGAAAGCCACTATTGGGAGGTCAAGGCGCTCCCGGCGGGCTTTGCGCTCCTGGCCTCGACCAATTGGTGCCGGATTCAGGTGATGCAACACCGGGAACTGCCGATCTACTCGACGCAGGGGCACCCCGAAGCGTATACCGAAACCTACCCGGACGGGAGGCGCTTCATCCGCAACTTCGCGCGCGCGACCGGCGTCATCCGTGGCTGAGACCCGGTCCGCCACGTCGCCGCCGCCAGGGGCGCGGCCCGCTGTGATCCACGAGCAGGTCATCCGTTTTGCCCACGAACTGCGCTTCGCCGACCTGCCCGAAGCGGTGGTCCGGCAGGCGCAGCGCTGCCTGCTGGACCTGGCCGGCACCGCCGCCGGCGGCTGCATCACCGACGCCTCGCGCATCATACGCGATTACGTGGCGCGCCATCATGGGTTCGCCGCCGGGGCCGGGGCGCGCCTCCTGCTTGACGGCCCGGCGGGTCAGCCCTGTCGGCGCGGCGCTGGCCGGCGGCGTCACCATCGACAGCCTGGACTGCCACGACGGCCACGTGCTGACCAAAGGGCACGCCGGCGTCGCCGTCTTCCCGGCGCTGATGGCGCTCATGGATGCGGAGCGCGCCGTCGATGGGCGCGAATTCCTGGCGGCGCTGGTGGTTGGTTACGAGATCGCGACCCGCGCGGGGATCGCGCTGCACGCCATGGCCTGCGACTACCACAGCTCCGGCGCGTGGACGGCGCTGGCGTGCGCCGCGCTGGGCGCGCGGTTTCTGCGCCTCGACAGCCGGGCCACCTGGCACGCCCTGGGCATCGCGGAGTATCACGGGCCGCGCAGCCAGATCATGCGCTGCGTGGACCACCCCACGATGGTCAAGGACGGCGCGGGCTGGGGCGCGATGGCGGGCCTGAGCGCGGCGTACCTGGCCGCCGACGGCTTCACGGGCGCGCCGGCGCTCACGCTTGAGGACGGCGCAGTCGCCGCGACGTGGGCGGACGTGGGGGCGCGCTGGCGCATTCTGGAGCAGTACTTCAAGCCCTACCCCGTCTGCCGGTGGGCGCAGCCGGCCATCGAGGCGGCGCTCACGCTCCAGCAGGCCCATGGCGTCGCGGCTGCGGACATCGCGCGCGTCGAGGTGGTCACGTTTCACCATGCGGTCAGGCTCGGCACGCGCGCCCCTTCGACCACCGAAGAGGCGCAGTATAGCCTGCCGTTTTCGGTCGCCGTCGCGCTGGTTCGGGGGCGCGTGGGCGCGGCGGAGGTCGGCCACGACGCGCTGCACGATGCGGCGGTGTTGCGGCTCGCCAACGGCATGGCCCTGGTCGAAAACGCCGGCTATAACGCGCAGTTCCCCGCCGAGCGCTGGGCGCACGTCGTGTTCGACCTGTGGGACGGCCGGCGGCTGACATCGCCGCCGAGGCCCGCGCGCGGTGGCGCGGACAACCCCTTGAGCGACGCCGAGCTGCGCGAGAAGTACTGGCTGCTCGCGGAGCCGCTGCTTGGCGCGCCGCGTGCGCAGCAGATCGAGGCCTGCATCGACCGCATCCCGGACGCGCCGGGCGACCTGGACACACTACGCCGGCTGCTGCTGAGTCCCGCCTCCCCGAAACATCATGAGCTTCATCAAGAGGAAAAGGCATGACCACGAAGATCAGCATCATCGGCGCGGGCAGCGCGGTCTTCTCGCTGCGGGTGACGATAGACCTGTGCCTGACGCCCAACCTGGAGGGCAGCACGATCAGCTTCATGGACATCGACCAGGGCCGGCTGGACGCCATCCACGGGCTGTGCCAGCGCTACGCGGACGAGATCGGCATCACGCTCAACCTGGAGAAGACGACGAACCGGCGCGAGGCGCTGGAAGGCGCGGACTTCGTCATCAACACCGCGCTCGCCGCCGGCCATGAGCGCCTGCGCGCGGGGTGGGACATCGCCACAGCGCACGGCTACCGCCTCGGCGGGAGCCTGCACATCTTCCATGACGAGGCCTTCTGGATCAACTTCTACCAGTTCCGGCTCTTCGACGCGATCATGAAGGACATCCTGGAGGTCTGCCCGGAGGCGTGGTACATCCAGGTGAGCAACCCGGTGCTGGCCGGCATCACGTACCTGGGCCGGAAATACCCGGAGGCGAAGATCACCGGGCTGTGCCACGGCTTCGGCGGCGTGTACCGCATCGCCGACGTGCTGGGCCTGGACCGCGCCGGCCTGACGTTTCAGATACCGGGCGTGAATCACTTCGTCTGGCTGACGCACCTCTACCACCAGGGGGAGGACGTCATGCCCCAGTTCGACCGGTGGATTGAGGAAGAAGCGCCGCGCTACTGGGAGACCTGCGCGCCGAGCGACTATCTTGGGCCGGTGGCGGTGGACCTGTACCGACGCTTCGGCGTGTTCCCCATCGGCGACACGTGCAACCCCGGCGGCGGGTCGTGGCCGTACTGGTACCATGCCGACGCGGCGACCGAGAAACGGTGGCACGAGGACCCGATGGGCTGGTACAAAGGGTACTTCGCCTACCTGGACCAGACCATCAGCAAGATCCGCCAGGCAGAGCAGGACGCCACGACGCAGGTCACGGAGGCGTTCCCGCCGGCGCTGTCAGGGGAGATCATGGTGCCGCTCGTCGAAGCGATTGCGTGCGATATCCCGCGCGTGCTGATCGCCAACATCCCCAACCACGGCGATTTTGTGCCCGGCGTCCCCAGGGACTTCGCGGTGGAGATCCCGACGCTGGTCAGCCGGCGCGGCATTCAGGGCGTCAAGACCGACGGCCTCCCGCGCCCCCTCACGTCGTACATCCTCCGAGACAGGGTGGCGCCCATCGAGGTCGAGCTGGAAGCCTACGAGAACGGGAGCCGGGAGGCACTGCTGCAGCTCATCATGATGGACCCGTACACCCGCACAGAGCAGCAGGCGCGGAGTCTGCTCGACGGCATCCTGGGCCTGCCCTATCACGAGGAAATGCGCCGGCACTACCGATAGGCGCGCACGCCATCGCGCCGCACACATAGAGGAGTCTCACCGTGGAGCCGCTTGCCCGCATCATGGTCGATTTCAAGCAGATGAAGGAATTCGCCAAAGACCCCTTCATCATCGAGCGCGGCCAGGGTATCTACCTGTACGACATCAACGGCAAGGAATACATCGACGGCATTGCCGGCGTGTTTGTCGCCAGCGTGGGGCACGCCAACCCCGCTGTGCTGGAATCGATCACCAGCCAACTGGAGCGGCTGACGTTTGCGCCGCCCCTGGCGAGCACGAACCCGCCGGCGCTCCGGCTCGCGGAGCGCCTGAGCGCGCTCACGCCGCCGCAGTTCAACCTGGTGAAGTTCGCCAGCGGCGGGTCGGAAGCGGTGGAAAACGCGATCAAGATGGCGCTCCAGTATCACAAGCAGGCAGGCGGCCCAGGCCGGTACAAGTTCATCACGACCTACGGCGCGTATCACGGGGGGACGCTGGGGGCCTTGAGCGCGAGCGGCGTTTCGGCGCGGCAGACGACCTTCGAGCCGCTGATGGGCAACTTCATCCACGTCCACCCGCCGAACTTCGCGCGCTGCCCGCTGCACCTCGAACCGGCGCAGTGCGCCGAAACCTGCGTGCTCCAGTTCGAGAATGTGATCGAGCGCGAGGGACCGGAGACGGTCGCCGGCGTGATTGTCGAGCCAGTCATGAACGTCGAGGGCCTCGTGTGGCCGCCGCCCAGCTATTTCCAGAAGCTGCGCGCGATCTGCGACCGGTATGGGGTGCTCCTGATCTATGACGAGGTCATCACCGGGTTTGGGCGCACGGGCACGCTCTTCTACTCAGAGCAGGCCGGCGCGTGGCCTGACCTGCTCTGCTGCGGCAAGGGGATGAGCGGCGGCTACATCCCGCTCGGCGCGACCATCATCGCGGACAGGGTGGCGGCGGCGTTCTGGGGCGAGGCCGAGGCGAACGTGCAGTACAACGCCGGCCACACCTTCGCCGGCAACCCACTCGCCTGCGCCGCCGGGCTTGCCGTGCTGGACTACATCGAGGCGCACCGGCTGCTGGAACGGGTGGCGCAGACCGGGCCGTACCTGGCCGCAAAGCTGGAGGCCCTGCGCGCGGACTGCCCCGCGATTGTCTCCGTGCGCGGGCTGGGGCTTTGGTGGGGCGTGGAATTCAGCCAGGACAACCCCACCGGCCAGCAGAAGGACCTGATCGGGCGTCGCGTCGAGCGGGCCGCGCGCGCGCACGGGCTTGTGGTGCGCGGCGCGCCGGCCATGATCTCGTTCGGGCCGCCGCTCACCATCACCGAAGCAGAGATCGACGAGATGGTTCGCCGGCTGGCGCTGGCGCTCCAGGACGCGATTCCATACCGGGGGTTAGGACAAAGGGGGACGGACATGAGACTCAAGGACCGGGTCGCGCTGGTCACGGGCGGCGCATCGGGCATCGGGCGCGCCGCCGCGATACGGCTGGCGCAGGAGGGCGCGAAGGTCGCCATCGCCGACATCAACGGCGAGATGGGCGCGGAGGCGCTTCAGCTCGTGAAGGACCAGGGCGGCGAGGCGATCTTCATAAAGGCGGACGTCTCGCAAGTCGCGGAGACGGAGCGGATCGTCGCGGAGACGGTCGCCCGGTTTGGCCGGCTCGACATCCTGGTCAACAACGCCGCGGTCATGCTGGAGAAGACCGCCGTGGACACCTCAGAGGCGGAGTGGAACCGCATCACCGACACCAACCTGAAGGGGACGTTCTTCTGCGCCAAGTATGCGATCATGCAGTTTCGCAGGCAGGGCACCGGCGGGAATATCGTGAACATGGCGTCGGTCAACAGCTTCTTCGCCGAGGGGGCATCGCCGCGTACTGCATGACGAAAGGCGGCATCGCCCAGCTCACGCGCGCGCTGGCGATGGACCACAGCGGCGAGGGCATCCGGGTCAACGCGATCTGCCCCGGATGGATCGAGACGCCGATGAACGCGAACTTCTTCGCGCTCGGCCCGCACATCCGCGAGCAGGCCGGCAGGCTGCACGCCATCGGGCGGACCGGCCAGCCGGAGGAGGTCGCCGACGCGGTGGTCTTCCTGGCGTCTGACGAGGCCTCTTTCATCACCGGGTCGATGCTGACCGTCGATGGCGGCTTTTCGGCGGGGCTTGCGCCCGCGCTGGGGATTGTGGTGTAGGCCGGCGGTGTGCAGCGGGGTCTGACCTATCCAGAATCCTGCTCGGTGAGCATCTCGGCCAGCGCATTGCTATGGTCGCATCCGCCACACCGCGCACGCTGCCCAGCGCATCCTGCACCGGGAGCACCCAATCGCCGTTCGGCTGCTGCTGAGCGTGCAACCCACGCGGACCGTGGATGAAGTGCGTGTTGTTGCCCTCGGTCGTGGCCTTCAATACGACGGCCAACCCTGGTTGAGTGTCAAGCAGATACTTGGTGACAACGCTGTTCACCGTCTGCTGCACACGATTGCCCAAGCCGTCGTAGGCGTAGCTCGCCCCGCCCATGCTCAAGAGCCGGTTAGCCCTATCCCAAACATAAGCGTTTGTGCCATCGTGAGTCAAGTTGCCGTTGGCATCATACGTATAGCCTTCGTTCCACGCGCCTCCGTTCACCCGCGAGCGCGTGATCTGGTTGGCGTCGTTGTACTCGTACTCTGTCGTCGTCTCGTCCACAACCTCTTGTGTCCGGTTGCCGGCGAGGTCGTAGGTGTACCCGTACTGTCGGAACGGTGTCGCGTCCAGATTCGCGCCGGGGTAATAATCCGCGCTCAGCACGCGCGCGAGCGCGTCGTAGGCGTACTCGATGGTGTGCAGATCGTATCTGTGGTTCTTGGTCTTCAGGCTCTTGAAGCGCAGCTTGTAGCCCGTGGAGATCGCCCGCTTCTCCCCTCGGTTGCGAATCTCAATCCGGTAAGGACCCTCTCCTTTGACCGGAATGTAGATGTCGTTGTCGCCTTCCTGGGCAGCGTGATTGTCAACACTCTGCCAGAAGGTGTTGCCCACGTAGATGTCGCAGATGCCGTGATCCGGCCCCTGCCCCAGCGTCAGTTCCACGTCCGTGCCGACTTCACCCTCATCCCCGAAACACATCACCGCCAACCAGGCTGTGACCTGTGTGGTGACCATGTAGGGATCGGCATCTGTCCACGCGCCTCGATAGCTAATCACGTCGTCGTTGTAGAGAAACACCGTATCCGGGTCCTGTGGATCGAAGGGATGCGGCACACACTCGAATGCCCGCGTGCGGTTGCCGCGCGCGTCCACGTCGAACGCGAAGTGCCCCAGCGTCTTGCGCCCGGCGCTGTGCCGCAGCAGGCGCAGCCGCCCCGCGCCGTCGTAAGCGTACCGGCTGCGCAGTCCGCTCGCCCGCGTCGCCGCGATCAGCCGCCCCGCCAAGTCGTGGGCGCAGCGCGTCGTCTGCCGGTCCCAGTCGGTCAGGCTCACCAGTTGCCCACGCACATCGTAGGTGTAGGTGACGGTCAACCCGTCCGGTAGCGTCAATCGCGTGCGCAGCCCGCCGGCGTCGTAAGCATACTGCACCGTCTGCTCGGTTTGCCCGTCGTCGAACGTGACCGCGACGGGCCGGCGCATCGCGTCGTTTCTAGCTATATTATAATTAGGAATAAAGTGTTAATTCATCAAGTAGTTTTCTGAGTCTCATTTGCATTATCAGAAATTGTGCTAAGGCCACTTCTGATGTCCTCCCGCCGTTCTGCAAAATCGTTTTTCTCCAGGAGCTTTTTCATTGTATCTGCAAAGGCGCGTATAGTTTCGATAGGAGTAAGCATCTCGCTCCGCAAGATTTGTAGCTTCTCTTCGGCGCTCACATCCTTGAACTGGTTTAAGTTATCAGGTCCAGACAAAGTCTCCTCCCTTAGAGAACGATGTGTAATTTTGTAGCGATCGTTCCTGCTTCCCACGTGATACTGGGAGTACCAAAAGGTGCTCCCTCAATCTCGCTAAACATACTACCTGGCCTCTCAACTTGGAAACCACCAATGAACCATTGCAATGGTTGCCCATTCTTAACTCCCGTGGCAGCTACCGTCGTACCTGAGGATGTTTTTGCTATCCTGGCCGCTTCCCTCCCGAAACTGTACGCACCAGTGGGAGGTGGGAATACCGTGTAAACCAGATCAGCCATATGATCAGGACGAACTTCCTCGTTTTCTATTGCTTCATCCACGCCGACTTGCACCCCCCATTTTTTCGCCTCCTTCCAGCCAAGGTACATTTTCACCACAAAGTATTGGTCTGGGGAAGCCCCAAGTTCAGCAAGCCACTTACTGTTTCTCCAATCCTCTTTAAGGTTGGTTGCGATTACTGTATCCATTGGATGAGTTTTCTTCATTGCAATTGCGTTTTCGTAATCACCAGCTCCCAACTCCACAATCACACGAACTTGTGGTGTTGGAGTATATGTCGCCGTACACAAATCTATTGGCTCACGTGCTGGGTTGGCCTCCGGTTCAGGTTTGGTCTCTGGCTGAGGCTGTGTCTGTGGAGGCAATTGGGTTGCCGCCGGATTGGGCGTGGGTGGCACTGGGGGTCTCTCCGGCGGAATCTGGGGAACAGGCTGAGGAATGTAGAACGACAATACGATCATCCCCGCGAATATCAAGATTCCAGCGCCAGCCAGCCCCCCCACCGCAATGCCCAATCCTGTTGCGGTTGCAGCAGTAGCTTCAGCCAGAGTAGCGCCGCTTGCTGCTCCTGCACCGGCTGCGAATAGAGGCTCAACAATAAGCTCTGGCTTGCTCAATTACTTCAGGGTGCTCTCTCAGGAACTCGAGGACTTCACACACCGGATCCCCATTTGGGCAGCTCTGTAACCCGCTGCGGTCGATCAAGTTGACAACGTTTCCACGAACATAGCCGTATCTGTTCAACGATTGTGAAGTCCGCGAAAATCCCTCAAGAGGATCCAAACTGGCGAATACGCCCAATCCTGGGTTTAGATACCTTGCCCTTAGGTATACCAACTCATTCGCATCCGTCGGCTCGCTCGTGAACCCATGCACCGTCTGCGGCGCACCCTGCACCCCAAACGGCACGCCATACGGCGCGTACAGCCGGCTCTCCAGCATGTTCAAGCTTTCATCCACCACGCCGCGCACGCTGCCCAGCGCATCCTGCATCGGGAACACCCAGTCGTCATTTGGCTGCTGCTGGCTGTGCAATCCACGCGGGCCGTGGATAAAGCCATTATAGCACTGTCTTTTCGCAAGGCCGGCGGCAGCTTGATGTACGCGCCGTCCGGCGTGGGGCGGCGAGGAGCAAGCGGTCGAGGCGGTCACGGGGGAGAAGTGACACACGCCTTGCCCGGAGGCCAGGGTATGTAGACAGCTATGCCCCCCAAGGCGATGCTTACCCCTCCGGGGTCGCCTGGGTCGAGAAACCGTCCGTGCTGCGGAGGCGCGGCACGTCGGCGAGCAGCCGTTGTGTGTAGTCGTGCTGGGGCGCTTCCAGCACCTTCTCCACCGGCCCCTGCTCGACCAGTTCGCCCTGGTACATGACCAGGAGGCGGTCGCTCACGTAGTTGGCCTGGCCCAGGTCGTGCGTGATGAAGAGGATGCCCATGTTGTGGCGCTTGCGGAGGTCCGAGAGCAGGTTCAACACCG
The DNA here is from genome assembly GCA_027494055.1 of Anaerolineae bacterium. GTDB lineage: Bacteria > Chloroflexota > Anaerolineae > Aggregatilineales > JAFGMM01 > JAOSJO01. The sequence continues at coordinate 146,375 of JAOSJO010000012.1, forward strand.
TCACCCGCAGCGAGGCGTCCAGCATACTCGTCGGCTCGTCCGCGATGAGCAACTCCGGATTGACCACCAGCGCCCGCGCCATCATGACGCGCTGCACCTGCCCGCCTGAGAGCTGGTGCGGCCACTTGTTCAGCACATCGACCGGGTCCAGCCCGACCTCCTCCAGCGCCACCTCGACACGCTCCAGGCGCTCCTTGCGCGACGGGCGGTAATCCATCACGTTGAGCGCCTTCTCCAGGGAGCGGCGCACGGTGTAGAACTGGTTGAACGCCGCGAACGAATCCTGGAAGACCCCCTGCACCTTCTGCCAGTACGCCTTGAGCGCTTTGCCGTGCAGCCGCGTGACATCGCGCCCGTGGAGCAGGATCTGCCCGCTGATCGGGTCGAGCAGCCGCAGCAGGAGCCGCGCCAGGGTCGACTTGCCGCTCCCGCTCTCGCCAACGACCGCCAGGATTTCGCCCGGCTGTATGCTGAACGACACGCGCTCCACCGCGCGCACGATATGGTCGCCATGGCCGAAGGAGCGCGAGAGTTCGCGCGTTTCCAGAAGCGGGACCTGTGACGAGTTCGCGGTCATAGCGTTGCACCTTCCACGCTGCTCACCTGCTGCGCCTTCTTCTCCTGGACCCACCAGCAAGCCGCGAAGCGGGTTTCATCCCCCGACGATGGGCGGCTCCTCTTCGGTGCAGATGTCCATGACATACGGGCACCGAGGATGGAACCGGCAGCCGGGCGGCGGATAACACAGGTCGGGCGGCGCGCCCTTGATCCCCCTTTGATCTGACGCCCGCGCATCTCCGGGTCCAGGTCCAGCGTTGACCCAATCAACGCCTGGGTATAGGGGTGCTCGGCGCGGTCAACGATCTCCTGGGTCGTGCCGATCTCGGCGATCTTGCCCGCGTACATCACTGCGATGCGGTCCGCAATGGTGCTCAGCATCGGCAGGTCGTGGGTGATGTAGACGATGCAGGCGATGAAGCCGCGTTCGAGAAGCTCCTCAAGCAGCAGCACAAGCTGCTTCTGCGACGACACGTCGAGCGCCGAGGTCGGCTCGTCCGCGATCAACACCTTGGGGTTGAGCAACGTCGAGATCACCGCCACGACCCGCTGGCGCATCCCGCCGCTCAACTGGTGGGGGTAATTGTCGAGGACGCGGACGGGCAGGGAGAGCTGCTCCAGGCGCTCGCGCGCGCGCTGCACCGCCTCTTCCGGCGGCACGCCGAGGCTGTGGGCGCGCACCACGTCGATGACGATGTTGCGCACCCGCGCGGTCGGGTTCAGGGAGTTCAGCGCGCGCTGGGGGAGCAGGGCGACCTTCTTCCCGTGCCAGTCTTTTGGAATCTCGGCCTGCTTTTGCCAGGGGGAGCGTCTCCCCGTCCAGCGTAATTTCCCCGCTCTTGACCTTGAGCGTGCGCCCCGCGGTGAGTGACATCACGGACGCCAGGGTGGATTTGCCACAGCCCGACTCCCCCACAATGCCGAACACCTCACCGTCATGGATCGTAAACGACACCCCATCGACAGCCTTCACTTCGGGGCGGCGACCCGATGCGTAGTAGGCCCTGACGTCTTTGACGATTACCCTGGTCATGCTCCCTGTTCTTCCAGTGCGCTCACGCGCTTCTCAGACGCGGATTGAATATCTCATCGATGCTCGACTGTAGCAGCAGCAGCGAGAATGCGATGAGCGTCAGCAACAGTGTCGGGGGCACGAACGCCCACCACGCCCCGGTGCGCACCGATTCCCAGAGGAGCGCCCACTGCAGCATGATGCCCAGCGAGATCCCCTTGTCGATGCCCAGGCCCAACATGCTCAGCGCCGCCTCCTGCAGGATGCCGGCGTTGAGCTGGAGCACAAACGCCATGACGATGTACGAAAGCATGTAGGGGATGATTTCCCACAGGATGATGGGCAGGGTTCCCGTGCCCGAAAGGCGCGCAATGTCCACATGCTCGCGCGTGCGCAGGCTACAGGTCTGCGCCCGCACCGCGCGGGCCGTCCACGGCCAGGTAGTCACGCCGATGATGATGCCCATCGCGACCACGGTGCGCGTGCGGAAGGCGAGCGAGAGCAGGATCAGGATCACGATGGATGGGATGGTGATGACCACATTGGTCAGCGCCATCAAGACCTCTTCCACGATGCCGCCCTTATAGCCGGCCACCGTGCCGATCAGGACGCCTATCAAAGTCGCGACGGTGCCGGAGACGATGCCGATGCTGAGCGAAGTGCGGGTACCGTGCATCAACTGCGTGAACACATCGCGACCGAAGTTATCCGTGCCCAGCCACGCCTCCGACGACGGCGGATCGTAGAGCAGGCCCACGAACTTCAGGGGGTCATTTTTGTCCAGGATCACCGGACCGAGGATGCCAAAAGCCAGCAGGAACAGCAGCAAGAACAGTCCAAACAAAAAGCGCCGGTTGACGAATAAGACGCTTCGTATCATGCGTCTCAGCCCGTTCAGGCGAACCGGCGCGCGTGTGAGATCAGCCTGATCCTTTGGAATAGCCGTCATGAGACTACCTCACCGTTCCCCGGCGGCAGTCGCCCGGATTCTGGGATCGATGAAACCGTAGGCGATGTCGACGAGGAAATTCGCTAGCAGGACCCCGATCATGATGAGGAGGGTGACGCCCTGAATGACCGGGTAATCACTCTGCCGGATCGATGTAAACAGAAGGCTGCCGATGCCGGGATAGCCGAAGACAATTTCGGTGATGAGCGCGCCACTGACCAGCGAGCCGATGGAGAGCGCCAACCCCGTGACCTGCGGCAGCATCGCGTTGCGGAAGATATAGCCGATAACACGGTTATCGGCAACGCCCAGGCTGCGCGAGAAGCGCACATAATCGGCGTCCAGTTCGTAGATCGACATGGCTCGCATACCGATGGCCTGGCCGCCGATGAAGACAACCACCAACGACAGGAATGGCAGCCAGTAATGCTCCATCACGCTCCGTATGAACTCCCAGGTCAACGCCGGCGCCAGCGCATAACTATAGCCGCCACCAGCCGGGAAAATGGGGATGTAGACGGCAAGAAAGTAGAGCAGGAGAATGGACAGGCAGTAGTACGGCATGCTTGAGGTGAACATGAAGGCCGGGAACAGGACCCGGTCCAGCCAGCCCCTTCTTATACGCAGCCAGAGCGCCCAGGGTATTGCCTACAATCCAGCCGACGAGAATGGCCGGCAACTGGAGCGCAATCGTCCAGGGCAACGCCTCGCCAATCATGTCTTGCACTCGCGATGGCGGAACGGGCAAAGGACGTGCCCAGGTCGCCCTGCGCCAGCTTGCCGAGGTAGGTCAGGAACTGAACCCCCTATCGGCTGGTCGAGGCCAAACTCTTCGATGTAGGTAGCGTAGATCCTCTGCATCGCCTCGCCGCTGACGCCCCCCCCCGCCGACATCTGCCCGACGATCACATCGACCGGGTTGCCCGGAACCAGCCGGGGCAGGAAGAAATTGAGCACCAGCGCGATACAGAAAGCTAGAAGAAACCAGAGCACCTTGTTCAGGAGGTATCGCTGGAATTTCGACATGGTACGTTCCTGTGGACGGTGAGCAACCCCCGTGCGGGGGTTGCTCACCCTGTGCTGGAGATGCTTACACCAACTTTACCACAACCAGGCGCAAGACTCTAAATCCACATTCGCCTGGTCTTGACGTTTGCCTACGTCACTCCTTGGGTTCAATGACGTAGAGCAACTCGACCCCGGCCTCCTCATGCATCGGCGGCGCGACCGGGTTGTCGGCGGTGGGGAAGCCCGTCCAGACCGACTCGTTGAACTGGTAGAACTCCAGCGGGCGGTACATGAGCGGGATCACCGGGATGTTCTCCAGGAAGATCCGGTCAAGCGCGCTGAAGAGTTCCTGCTGGGTCTCCAGGTCGGTCGCCGCAGCGGCCTGGTCCAGCAGATCGGCGACGTCAGGATGGCTGAACCGGCCATAGTTCCAGAACGCAGGCTCGCCAAAGTCCGGCACGTCGCGGATGTCGAGCACATCCCGGAACCGCTGCCAGGGGCTCGCGGGCGTCGCGCCGGCGTAGGTGAAGATGAGCAAGTCGAAGTCGCCGTTGTTCCGGCGCGAGTAGAGCACCGGCTGCTCCGGAAACTCGGTCACAACCTCGATGCCGGCTTCGGTCGCGTTCTGGGCAGCGATTTCGACAGCGGTCTGCCAGTCCGTCCAACCATACACGGCCATCGCGGTGTACGGGCCAAGGCGGGTGCCATCGGGCAGCACGTAGATGCCGTCATCGCCCTTGGTTGCGCCGAGGTCCTCTTCCAGGATCCGCTGCGCCTCTGCCGGATCGTACTCCCAGCCAAGCTCCGCCACCTGTTCGGCGTCGAAGAACTGCGCCTCGCCGCCTTCGGGGATGACCAGGCTGGCCTGCGCCGGGGCCGAGTAGCGCGACATGGCGACTTCGGCGATCTGCGCGTAGTTGATCGAGTAGGCCAACGCCCGGCGGACCAGGACATTGTCCAGGCCCGGCCTATGGGTGTTGATGTGCAGGAACGGGATGTTACCGGGGATGTGGTAGGGTGGCTCACTGTAGTAGGTGCCCACAGGGAGCTGGAGGTCTTCCCACATCTTCCAGATCTGCGGCGCGAACTGCTGCGATAGGTCCACCTGACCGGTCTGGAACGCCAGGTTGCCTTCGTCGTTGCTGGCGAAGATCGGGTGGACGATGTACGTCGGTGCCGGGCTGCCATAGATTGGGATGCCCCAGTAGTTGTCATCGCGCACCAGGGCGATGCGCTCGATCGAGTAGTCCAGGACCTTGTATGGGCCTGAGCCTACCGGGTTCTCCTCGACGAAAGTGTGCAGATCCTCCCAGCTTCCACGCGGGGTCCCCAGATGTGCTGCGGCAGAATGTGGACGTTGGACAGGAACCGCTTGAGCTGGCCGACGTTGATGCGGTCGGGGTTCATCTTGAATTCGATCGTGCGGTCCCCGGTAGCAGTCACCTCGTCGACGTAAGTCCAGAAGTTGGCGTAGTTACGAACGGCGAAGTCCCTGGCGAGGCCAAAGGTGAAGACCACGTCATCAACGGTCAGTGGCTCGCCGTCTTGCCAGTGGGTGCCATCCTGCAACGTGACCACAGCGGTCGTTGCGTCAGGGAACGTCACCTCTTTCGCCAGCAGTGGGTCGATGTTGCCCGTCGCCACGTTGAAGGCGAACAAGGTTTCGTAGGTGTAGGTGTTTTCGCCAATGGCCGGGAAGGTCCCGGGGTCGGCGAGGGGATTGAACGTGATGAACGTACTCCACTGCATACCGGCGACGTAAAGCGTTTCGTTGCGCGGGAGGGCCTCCTGCGCGCCTGTCGGCGCTACTGTCAGCGCGATCAGGGCCACGCCAAACAACACAGAGACCCAAGAACGTCGTAGCAGTCGGGTAATCATGCTCTCAGACTCCTTTCGATATGAAAACCCATTTCGCCTGCAGGCGATTCCCCACTGCGCCGCAAGCGGAGCGGACGTCTCCTCTTGTTTGTATGGGGCGGCAATAGGGAACCCAATCCTTAGAGACCGGAGACTCGTCTGGCTATATCGTTCACCTCCTTACGCCTTAACGTTTGCTTGCGCCCGCACTCCTGGCGCGTCCCTAATGGCAATCGCCGAAAGCGGCTCATGATCTGTGGAAGGCGAACGCCGACCACTCAGCCAACGAGAGTGGTACTACTGAGACGATGCGGAAAGGCCCGGTTCCCCCACTTACGTCCTAAACCCAGCCTGCACCCAAAATGTGATCTGCGCGGTTCTAAATGAGGATGATCGAGTTACACTGGTTCTGGGAGCGCTCTCAATTCCATATATCAGTGTAAAACACTCTCTGCGCTTTGTCAAGACCTTCTCGCCACCTCGCGTGCGCCCGTCTCATGGCAAGAACCCTGTCGCGCCCGTGCCGTGCTTGTGTTGCTGCGCCTCGCCCTTTCACTGTCGCCGCTGGTTCTGTTACCATTCGAGCCGATATCTGGTAAAATCCTGGCAACAGGCCACTGATCTGTAACGCAACGCCAATGAACGCTTCTTGGTGTACCGTGTGAAGCAGAGCGCCGCACCCAATATCCGGGCACATCCGTAGTCGCCTGTCTGGTTCTGAGCTGGTCCCGCCAGGGACAGATAACGTTCTATGTATCAGAGGAGAGGATCAATGAACCGCAGACTGTTTTCCGTTTTGCTGACGCTGGCGCTGTTGGCGCTGCCCGCGTCCCAACTCGCCGCCCAGGAGGGCGCTACCACAATCAACTTCTGGCACGCCATGAGTGGCAGCCGGGGCGACGTGGTACAGGCCATCGTTGACGCCTTCAACGAGGCCAACCCGGACGTTCAGGTCGTCCCTGAGTTCAAGGGCAGCTATGCCGAAACGCTGACGGCAGCCATCGCCGCCTACCGCGCCGGTGAGGCGCCCCACATCGTCCAGGTCTACGAGGTGGGCACGCGCACCATGCTGGACTCCGGCGCCATCGTCCCCGTGGCGGAGATTGGCGGCGACGAATTTGATCAGGAACAGTTCGTCGAGCCAATCGTCAACTACTACGCTGTCGGCGGCGAACTCCGCTGCATGCCGTTCAACAGCTCGACCGCGATGATCTACTACAACAAGGACATCTTCGAGGCCGCCGGTCTCGATCCTGACGCGCCGCCGGCCACGTTTAGCGAGTTGCTTGAGGCGGGCCAGCAAATCGTCGCGGCTGACCTCGGCATCGACGGCGTCATCGCCTTCGGCTGGCCGGGCATGGATCTTCGAGCAGATGTACGCGATCCACGACCAGTTCATGGCCGACAACAACAACGGGCGTGACGCGCTTGCGACCGAGGTCTACTTCAACAGCGACTTCGGCGTTGACGTGATGACCGAATGGAAGAATTGGGCCGATGAAGGCGTCCTGATCTACGGCGGGCGCGAGTACCAGGCCAACGACGCCTTTGTCGCCGGCGAGGTCGCCATGCTGATCCAGAGCACATCCAGCCTCGGCGGCATCCAGAACAACGTCGCCTTCAACCTGGGGACCGCCTTCCTGCCCACCCTCGACGGCTGGTGAGCGCGCCGGCAACAACGTCGTTGGCGGCGGCTGCCTGTGGGTGATGGACGGCTTCGACGAGGCGGCCTATGACGGTGTGTGGCGCTTCTTCCAACACCTGTCTTCAGACGAGCAGGCGATTGTGTGGCACAAGGGGACGGGCTACTTCCCGGCCACCGACGCCGCGGTCGACGCGCTGGAGGCTGAGGGGTGGTTTGAGGAAAACCCCAACTTCCTGACCGCGTTCGAGCAAATCCTCTCCGGCACGAACACCCCGGCTGCCGCCGGCGTGCTGCTGGGCGACTTCGTCACCATCCGTGACATCGAGGATACCGCCTTTGAAGAGGTCATCGTCAACAACGTCGATCCCAAGGCGGCGCTGGACGCGGCGACCGCGCAGGCGAACCAGATTCTTGAGGACTACGCGAGCCTGATCGAGGAGTAGCCAGCCGCGCCTGGGTTGCCAGGCCTGGCATAAGGTGAGCGACGTGGGGCACAGCGAGCAGCGCGAAACCGCGTGACGCTGTGCCCCCTCGCCGGTCTGTCGCCCGATGGGCGCCGTTATTGTGTTATCTGATTATCTAAATCCGGTGAGACAAACCGTATGACGACCCATGTCTTCCAAAATCGCTGGATGCCATATCTCCTGTTGCTGCCCAGCATCATTCTGGTGATTGTTTTCTTCATCGTCCCTGCCGTGCAGAGCATCGAACTCAGCCTCTATCGCGTCCACGCTTTCAGCGGGCGGCGCATCTTCGTGGGGCTGGAGAACTTCGAGCGGCTCTTTCAGTCGGAGGAGTATCTCGGCTCGGTGGGCGTCACGGCGATGTTCGTCGCCTTCGTGGTCGTAGTCGGGCTGAGCCTCAGCCTGCTCCTGGCTGTCGGCGCAAACCAGCCCATCAAGGGCTTTGGCGTCTACCGCACCCTGCTGATCTGGACGTATGCGCTTTCGCCCGCGGTCGCCGGGGCGATCTGGCTCCTGCTGACGGACCCGACGATTGGGCCGCTGCCCCACTACCTGGAGACCTTCGGCATCGCGTTCAACCGGAATACCAACAGCACGCACGCCCTGCTTTTCGTCAGCCTGGCGGCGACGTGGAAGATGCTCGGCTACAACGTCGTGTTCTTCCTGGCCGGCCTTCGCAACATTCCAGTTGACGTCAAAGAGGCGTCGGCTCTGGATGGCGCGAACGCCTGGACGCGCTTCTGGCGTATCACGTTCCCGCTCCTTACGCCGACCACCCTCTTCCTCCTCATCATGAACACGCTCTACGCCGCCTTCCAGACTTTCGGCCTCATCGACCTGACGACATGGGGCGGCCCCGGACGCGCGACGAACATCTTGATCTATCAGCTTTACAAGGATGGCTTTGTGAACGCCAACCGCATCGGCTCCGCCTCTGCGCAGTCGATCTTGCTGCTTGTGCTGGTCGCGGTGCTGACGATTATCCAGTTCCGCGTCGTCGGTCGGAGGGCGTTTTACCAATGAACATCACGACCTCCAAGCGCACCGTCGCGACTGCAACGGAACGCGCCGCCAGCTTCCAGGCCTTCCGCAGCCAGGTGCTCTACCCGCTGGGGATGCACGCGCTGATGCTGCTTGGCGTGTTCATTATCGTGTTTCCCTTGTTGTACGCGATCATCCTCAGCACCCAGAGTTCCGAAGAGTACTACCAGGTGGGCAACCTCGTGCCCGGAGCCTCCGCCGCGCACAATTACCAGACCGCGTGGCAAAACGCCGACATGGGGCGCTTGATAAGCAACACCCTGGTCGTCTCGCTTGGCGTTGCTTTTGGCAAGATCATCCTGAGCATCACCGCCGCCTTCGCGCTCATCTTCTTCCGCGTGCGCGGCGGGATGCTGATCCTGGGGTTGATCATGCTCACCCACCTGCTGCCGCTCCCGGTCCGCATCGTCCCGACCTACGACCTGCTGACAAACCTGGGCTGGATCAACACCTTCTGGGGGTTGACGATCCCCTTCTTTGCCAGCGCGACCGGCGTGCTGCTGTTCCAGCAGTTCTTCCGCACCGTGCCCACCGACCTCGCCGACGCCGCCCGTGTCGATGGCGCGGGGCCGCTGCGCTATCTCTTCGGCATCCTCATCCCCATCTCGCGCACCAACATCGGCGCGCTGTTTCTGATCGAGTTCGTCTACATGTGGAACCAGTATCTCTGGCCGTTGCTCGTCGCCAACACGCCCGACACGCGCCAGATTCAGATCGGCATCAAGCAGCTTGTCCCCACCGACGCGGTCGTGCCCTGGGGCATTCTGATGGCCGCCGCCATCACCGCCATTATTCCGCCGCTGGTGGTGCTGCTCCTGCTGCAGAAGAGCCTGATGGCCGGCCTGACCGCTGACCAGGACTGAGCGCATGGACCGCCTCGCAACCGTGCGCGGCTTTCTGCTCGACATGGACGGCACCGTGTACCTGAGCGACCGCCTGCTGCCAGGCACGGCGGCGTTCCTAGACTACACGCGCCGCGCGGGCATCCGTGTGCTGTTCCTGACCAACAACTCGTCGCGGCACGCCGCCCACTACGCCGAGAAGATCGCCGCGATGGGCCTGGAGGTCACGCCGGAACAGATCCTCACCTCCGGGGAGGCGACCGCGCGCTACCTCCAGCGCCGCGCGCCTGGGAGCCGGGTGGCGGTGTTCGGCACGCCCTCGCTTGAGGAGGAGTTCAGGCAGCACGGCTTCACGCTTGACATGAAAGACCCGGCCTACGTCGTCCTGGGCTTCGACCAGACCATCGACTACGCCAAGCTCACCCTGCTCTGCGACCTGGTGCGCGCCGGCCTGCCCTATATCGCCACGCACCCGGACTTCAACTGTCCGACTGCAACCGGCTTCATCCCCGACATTGGCGCCATCATCGCCTTTGTGGAGGCGTCAACCGGGCGTCGCCCGGATGCGGTGATCGGCAAGCCCAACCGCCCGATCATCGAGATGGCTGCGGACCGGTTGCAGTTGCCGGTCGAGTTGCTGTGCATGGTCGGAGACCGCCTGTATACCGACGTTGCGATGGGGCAGGCGGCGCCCATCAAGACGGTGCTCGTCCTCAGCGGCGAGACGAAACCACCCGACCTCGCTGAAAGCCCCTTCCAGCCGGATTACGTCTGCGCCGACCTGGCGCACCTGACCGCCCGGCTGACCGCAGCGCCAGCCCGCCCCGATCCAGACGGGGGCGCGGCGACTGCGGACCGTCCGACACAGCGCGACCGGAGCGCGGATCGCTGACGGTGGAAGCGGGAGCTGGAGGCGAGGGCAAACAGAGAGGGCGAACACAACAAACACAAAGGAGGGGCGAACCGGCGGCTCGCCCCTCCCTGACTTCTCTCTAAACCTGCACAGCTACAACTGCGGCAGGGTGTCCCTTCCGGTCGATATTAGATAAATCACCCCGTCCTTGGATTCCAGACTTCCCACACCTTGCCCACCAGGTCGGGGCCAGGCTTGAGGGTAGGCTTGCCAGGCTCCCAGTCGGCAGGGGTGGCTTCCTTGCCGCCCGTGGCGCGCACGTGCTGGAACGCCTGAACCTGGCGGGCCGATTCGGCAAGGCGTCTGCCCACCGGCGGGGTCAGCACTTCCATGGCCTGGATCACGCCATCGGGGTCGATGATGAAGCGCCCGCGCATTTCGATGCCCTGCGTTTCATCCCAAACGCCGTAGGCGCGCCCCCACGTTGCCCGCCTGATCGGAGGCCATGTGGAAAGGAATACCGCCTTCGACCATGTTGACCAGCTCGTGGTCGTTCCACATCTTGTGCACGAAATGGCTGTCCACACTCACCGAGATCACTTCGACGCCAAGTTCCTGCAACATCGGGTATTTGTCGGCGACCGCCGACACTTCTGTCGCTCAGACGAAGGTGAAATCGCCGGGGTAGAAGCACAACAGCACCCATTTTCCGGCGAAATCGGAGAGTTTGACGGGAGTGAACCCGCCCCGGTAGTAAGCGGGCGCGGCGAAATCAGGCGCTTTCTGCCCAACACGAGCAGTCATAGCAGGCTCCTTTCGTTCAGAGGATACCGGAGGCTGGGTTTCCGGGTGCCGACGACTTCTCACCCGCTACGGCGCCCGTCACGCGGGCGCATCCAACAGTTTCTTCTGTCATGTTCTTTCCCTTTCTGCTTGTCGCTTCCCATCCTGGCACAATGCCATTTGGTACGTGCAGAGAAAGATCTCACAGGCTGGCAGCACCTCTTTTCGAGCAGGGCGCGGAACCCGCCAGCGATACCGGGCCATGCGCCACACCATCGCGCGGTTCAGTCAGAGCTACCATAGTATACCTCTGGCAGCCACCGAGAACCCATCTAGCCGTTGTCAAATCCCCAATCACGCTTCCAGGTGGCGCTGCCGGGCGAGATGGCTGCTCTCTGCGGCCTGAAACACCACCAGGATTGTCGCCGGGGTCTGGGTGGGGTTGCAGAAGTAGTGCGGGCGTGCGGCCTCAAGCAGCAGGCTGTCGCCAGCTTCGAGCCGGTAACGCTCGCCCGCCACGTGGTATTCCACCTCCCCCTCAAGACAGTAGACAAACTCCTGTCCGGGGTGCGTGACCGGCTCATCGTTCCCCGCGTCCGGCTCCACCGTGATGAGGAACGGCTCAAGCTGCTGGTTGCGCAGCCCAAACCCCAGGCTCTCCATCGCTACGCCGTGACGCTGGTACGTCAGCCGCCGGTCGTGGCGGACAAGCACCGTATTCAACTCGTGGTCGTCCTGGAAGAAGTCGGTGATCGACACGCCCAGCGCGGTCGCCAGCAGGTGAAGCGATGACACGGTCGGCGAGTTCTCGCCCCGCTCGATGAGGCTGATCGCGTTGACCGACAGGTTGCAGCGCTCGGCGAGCGCGCGCAGCGAGAGCCGGCGCTGCTCACGGAGCGCGCGGATGCGCAGCCCGACGTTGGGCACGGTCTGTTGTTCCGTCATGAGCCTCACCCCCTGGTGTCACAACCGTCGCCGGTAGTATACCATAATAATTGACAGCCGTAAATCAAAGTGGTACGATAGCGGTGATGCAGCGCCCGGCAGCGAGCCAGGCACAATTGCCCTAGAGATAGCACTTGATTGGGGCGGGGGCAAGTAGAGGAGCAAATACGTGCCGACGAATCCATTGGAATCACAACTCCTTGAGGCGCTCAGGCAGCTCAAGCACCCGGAGATCGAGAGCCGCACCCTCGGGGCGCTAGGCATGATCCAGGCGGTCCGCATTGAGGGCAACCAGGCCAGCGTGACCGTGGCATTGCCGCTGATGCAGGCGACAGTAAGAGGGACCCTGGTTGATCTGGTGCGGCAGGCAGCGCGTGAGGTGGACCCGGCGCTCGACGTGGCGGTTGAATTCGCCAAGATGACGCCGGAGGCGCGCGCCGCCTTCATGGCGGTCGCCAGGGCGAAGCGCCCACCCCGGCGGCCTTCCGGCGCGTCGGGCGCGTCGTGGCCGTCATGAGCGGCAAGGGCGGCGTGGGCAAGTCGTCGGTCGCGGGCCTGCTGGCCGCGTCGCTGCGACGGCGCGGGTTGCAGGTCGGCGTGCTCGACGCCGACATCACCGGGCCAAGCATTCCCAAGATGTTCGGCGTCCACCAGCCGCCGGCCTCCGGGCCTGACGGCATCACGCCGGTCGACACGCGCACCGGCGTGCGCATCATGTCGATGAACCTGCTGCTGGCGCAGGAAGACCAGCCCGTGATCTGGCGCGGCCCGCTCATCAGCCGGGCGATTGAGCAGTTCTGGAAAGACATCGCCTGGGGCGAGCTGGATTTCCTGGTCGTGGACCTGCCGCCGGGCACCTCCGACGCGGCTCTGACCGTGACCCAGTCGCTCCCGCTGGACGGCGTGCTGCTGGTCACTTCGCCGCAAGACCTTGCGGGGATGGTGGTGCGCAAGGCGGCGAACCTGGTCCAGCACATGGAGATGCCGCTGATCGGGATCGTGGAGAACATGAGCCACGTCGTCTGCCCGCATTGCGGCGCGTCGATTGACGTGTTTGGGCCCAGCCGCGCCGAGGAAACGGCGCGCATGGTCGGAACGGCGCTGCTGGGCCGCCTGCCGCTCGACCCCGAACTGGCCGTCCTGTGTGATGCGGGCGCAATCGAGGACTACGCCAGCGAGGCGTTCGAGGCCGTTGTCGCGGAGGTGCTTCAGCGCTTTGCAGAAGCGGCCGGCGCACCGGCCTCGTGATCGCTGTCAGCATTTACCAGACCGAAGGAGATCGCAATGAGGACATTTCAATGCTACGACTGTAAACACACCTGGGAAGTGCCGCACGGCGCAGGCGGCATGGGCGTCGATATGGCCTGCCCCAAATGCGGGAGCACGAACGTCCACCGCGCGGCGGACGAGCGCGGGCGCGGCGGGTGGAGGCGCGGCGGATGGGGGCAGGGCCGCGGTCGCCGGGGAGGCGGCGGGCGCCCCAGGGCGGCAACACCATCGAAAATACATGAGTTCTTTTCTCGCCATGGAGGTCCAGACGTGAAGATTGCAGCCATTACCGACGATGGGAAGACGATCAGTGCGCACTTCGGGCGCGCGTCCTATTACCTGGTGAGCACGGTGGAGGACACCAAGGTTGTCCACACCGAGCTGCGCGACAAGGTCGGCCACCGGCAGTTCGCCAGCCAGCCACACGACGAAGAGACGGACCCGCGCGGCCACGGCTTCGGCGCGGGGTCAGAGGCGCGCCACGCCAGCATGATTGCCGCCATCGCCGATTGCGAGGCGCTGCTTGTGCGTGGGATGGGCCGAGGCGCGCACATCGCGCTTCAAGAGGCCAACATCCGGCCCGTCGTGACCGACATCGAATCCATCGAAGCGGCGGTGCAGGCGTTCCTCCGGGGTGATATCGTCGATCACATCGAGTGGCTGCACTGAGCGTGCGCCGAAAGGATTGCACCATGTTTACGGTCAACAAGACCGAATGCCAGGGATGTGGCGTGTGCATGGAGCACTGCCTGCGCGGGGCGATTGACGTGATCGACGGCACCGCGCATATCGACCACGACCTGTGTAACGACTGCGGGACATGCATGGAGGTCTGTCCGTGCGACGCGATCACGCGCGCCGCACCGGTCGTCGCACCGCCGCGCGAGATCGTCCTTCCCCGCCCTGCGCAGCCGGTTCAGACCGGCCGGCTCGCGGCAGCCGGCGCGACGCTGGTTGCGGTCGGGGCGCAGGCGCTGCCGCATGTCCTTGACCTGCTGAACGCCTACCTCGCACGCCGCGTCGCCGTGCGACAGCCGCAAGGGCTGCCCATCAGCGGTGGGGCGGGCATTCACCGGCGACGGCGAATGCGCCAGGGCCGTCGAAACCGGCGCATGTAGGCGTCACCCACGAAACCACCCTACCTGACAAGGAGAAGAACGGGATGAAAGTTGCCATCAGTGTCACCGCTCCCAAAGTTAACGCCGCATTCGAGTCGCGCTTCGGGCGGGCGGCAGCGTTCGTGATTGTGGACACGGAAACAAACGACCAGGAAGCGTTTCGCAACCCCGCCGCGAACGCTCCCGGCGGCGCGGGAGTGCAGGCGGCGGAGTTCCTCGCCGGGCAGGGCGTGGACGCGGTCATCAGCGGCGCGTTCGGGCCGAAAGCGCACAACGTCCTCGCCGCCGCTGGCGTGCGCATGTACCAGGCCGGCGGCGGAAAGGTGGCGGAACTGGTCGAGCGGCTCCAGCAGGGCGCGCTCGATCCGGCCTGAGCGGGGTCCGCGACTGTCCCCGTGGAAGCGCCGTTGCAGCATGAAGGGCCGCGCATGATCGTCGCAGTCGCCAGCGGCAAGGGCGGCACAGGCAAGACCACCGTGGCGACCAGCCTGGCGCTGGCGCTCGTCAACGAGACGCCGCTGTTGTTCCTCGACTGCGACGTAGAGGCGCCGAACGCCCATCTGTTTCTCAAGCCAGTGTATGAACAACGCGCGGAAGCTGCCGTGCCCGTCCCCCATGTGGACGCGCGCCTGTGCCAGCTTCACGGCGTGTGCAGCCAGGTCTGCCAGTACCACGCGATTGCCCTGGTGGGAGGGCAGGTGCGCGTGTTCCCTGAGCTGTGCCACGGCTGCGGCAGTTGCACGCTGAACTGCCCGGAGCGCGCTATCAGAGAGGTTCCGCACGTGGTGGGGACGGTCGAGAGCGGGCGCACCGCCGAGGGCATCCGCTTCGCGCGCGGCGTGCTCCGCATCGGGCAGCCGATGGCCGTGCCCGTGATCCGGCAACTCCGGCGCGCGCACCCGGTCCGCCCTGGCGAAACGGCGATCCTCGACGCGCCGCCGGGGACATCGTGCCCGGTCGTCGCCACAATCCTGGGCGCGGACTACGTGCTGCTGGTCACGGAGCCGACGCCGTTTGGGCTGCACGATCTGAAGCTCGCCTATGAACTGACGCGCGATCTCGGCCTGCCGGCGGGCGTCGTGGTCAACCGGGATGGCATCGGCGACGCCAGCGTGGACGCCTTCTGCGCCGAGGTTGGCCTGCCCGTGCTGCTGCGCATCCCGATGAACCGCGCGATTGCGGCGGGCGTCGCCCAGGGGACGCCGTTGATCCGGCTGCGCCGTGACTACGCGCCCCGCTTCCGGCAACTGTTTGCGGCCATGGCCGGCCAGGTGGAGGCGCGCGCATGAAACAGGTCGTGATCCTGAGCGGCAAGGGCGGCGCAGGGAAGACGACGGTGGCGGCGGCGTTTGCGCACCTGGCCGCGCAAGACCCGGCCACGCGCGCGGTGCTGGTTGACGCCGACGTGGACGCCTCGAACCTGGAGCTTGTCCTGGCCCCCAGGGTGATGGCGACGCACGACTTCGTGGGCGGGCAGGTCGCGGTCATCGACGCGGCGCTGTGCGCGGGATGCGGATCGTGCGCCGAGGTGTGCCGCTTCGACGCGATCCTGGAGGTTGGCAGTCGCTACCACGTCGATGAGGTTGCCTGCGAGGGCTGCGCTGCGTGCGCGACGCAGTGCCCTAACGACGCAATCCACATGGAGCCGCAGGTCGCCGGGCGCTGGTTCCAGTCGGAGAGCCGATACGGGCCGCTGTTCCACCGCCGCGCTGCGCCCCGGCCAGGAGAACTCCGGCAAGCTGGTGACGCTGGTCCGGCAGCAGGCGCATTCCTGGGCGGCAGGCGAAGGCCGCCCCCTGCTGCTCATCGATGGACCTCCGGGCATCGGCTGCCCGGTGATCGCTGCCATCACCGGTGTGGACCTGGCCGTCATCGTGGCCGAGCCAAGCGCCGCCGGCATCCACGACCTGGCGCGCGCCCTCCAGACCACGCGGCATTTCGGCATTCCCGCCCTCGTGTGCCTCAACAAAGCCGGCCTGTACCCGGAAGGCGAGGCCGAGATCGCGGACTTCTGCGACGGCAACGACGTGCGCCTGATCGCGCACGTGCCGTTTGACGCCGCCGTGATCGAGGCGATGGTGCAGGGCAAGCCGGTGACCGCATCCGACCCTGAGGGACCGGTGAGCCGGGCGCTCCGCCCGGCATGGGGGGCGGTCCGCGACGCGCTGGATCGACGTGACAGAAGACGCCTTGTCGTGATAGGATGAAAGCGTGGGCTGCGCCGGGGTCGCGAGGGCCCGCGGCCTTGCTGCGCGCCCTGGGTGCGCCCTGTCACGATGTATTCTGAGACGATACTGCTGATGTAAGGAACGGGCATGATCCAAAAGTGCGCTTTGAGTCTGGCGCTTCTGACCATCCTGTTTGCCGCCGTCCTGACCGCCAGCGCCCAGGCGCAGCCGGTGGTCTTTGCGGTGCTGTTCTACTCGCCAAGCTGTGGGCACTGCCACCATGTCATCGCGGAGACCCTGCCCGCGCTGCAGGCGGAGTTCGGCGCTGCGTTCAAGGTGATGCTTGTGGACGTGTCGGCTCCAGGCGGCGGCGATATGCTCTTCGGGGCGTGTGCGGCGTTCAACGTGCCGGATAATCGCTGCGGCTACGTCCCAACACTGGTGATTGGCTCGACGGTGTTGATCGGGAGCGGCGACATCCCCGCGCAGTTGCCGACCTTGGTCCGCGAGGGACTGGAGGCGGGCGGCCTCGGTCTGCCGGCGATTCCCGGCCTGCGCGAGGCCTATGAGGCCGCAGAGGCCGTGAGGATGGCGACGCAGAGCGCATTCGAGACGGAAACCGCTCCCGCCGAGGCCTTCGGCGAACCTGCGGAGCCGTTGCCCACGATTGAGGAGCCGGTTGTCGCGCCCGTTGTCGAAGCGCCTTCCTGGCAGGAGCGCTTCGCGCGGGATCCGCTCGCCAACGGGATCGCGGTTGTCGTTCTGGGGATTCTCACCGCCAGCATCGTGGCGCAGCTTGTCAACGGCGTGCGCCAGCTCGCCCGGGACAGCCACCCCGGTGGGCGGGCTGGGCGCGCAGAGTGGGCCGCGACGCTAGGCGTCGCCGCCCTGGGCACGCTCATCGCCGCCTCGCTCGTGCTTGAGCAACAGGGTCTCACCCTCCCGACCGTGCTGGCGGCAATTGTAGCCCTCATCCTGGCGACGGCTGCCGCGGTCATCTGGCTCGCCGGCGGCAGACCTGGCGCGGGTGGGGTAGTTTACCCGGCATGGCTGCTGCCGCTCGTGGTGGTTTCGGGGCTGCTCGTGGCGGGCTACATGGCCTACGTGGAGGTGACGCAGACCGACGCCGTTTGCGGCGCGGTGGGCGACTGCAACACGGTGCAGCAAAGCGCCTATGCGAAGCTGGTGGGCATCCTGCCCATTGGCGTCTTCGGCGTCATCGGCTACCTGATGATCCTGGGTGCATGGCGCATCAGCCAGAGTCCGAACCCACAGGCGGCGCGCCTGGGGCGGGCCGGCCTTCTGGCGCTGGCATTGTTCGGCGTGGCTTTCTCCACGTACCTGACATTCCTGGAACCGTTCGTGATCGGCGCGACCTGCGCCTGGTGCCTGACCTCGGCCATGCAGATGGCGCTTATCCTCTGGCTGCAAGCGGCCCCCGGCTGGGCAGCCGTCAGCCGCCTGCTCGAAAAGCCGGCGCGCTGGCAATTTCGACCCAACCAGCCGGACTGGTAGGGCAATCCGCCTTTACCGGTTGTCCTCCGCCCGCCAACGCGCTATACTTATTGCAAATATTTGCAACAGCGAGAAAGGGCACAACACATGTGCCAGGTGAATGTCTATCTCCTCAAAGCCGACCAGAGCCGCGAAATGGTCGCGCGCCAGGTCGCCAGCCTGTACCAGGATGGCGGTGACGTTATCCTTACCGACACGCGCGGGCAGCAGACCCGGATGCCGGGGATGATCCTCGGCGCGGACCTGCTGCGCGCGGTGGTGTTTATCGGTCCCTCGGCGCTGGTCAACTCCACCGTCGCCGACGCGCCGGAGACCGGCCAGGCAGAAACAGAGCGCCCGGAGGGTCAACGATGAAACTTGCCGTCACCGGAAAGGGCGGCGTGGGCAAGACCACGCTCGCCGCCACGCTCGCCCGCCTCTACGCCGCCGAGGGGAGCGCCGTCTACGCCATCGACGCCGACCCCTCCTCAAACCTGGCGCTGGCGCTGGGCTTCCCGCCTGCGCTCGCCGCACGCATCACACCCATCTCGCAACTCAAACCGCTGCTCGAAGAACGCGCTGCCGATGCGCCGGTGCGCTTCGTGGACGGCGCGCTCCAAATCATGCCGGAGGTGGGCGACCTGTCGGACGAATACGCCGTGGCGCACAACGGCGTCCGCCTGCTGAAGATGGGCACGATCCCGGCAGGCGGCAGCGGGTGCGCGTGCGCGATCAACAGCGCCACGCGCGCGCTGCTCCACCACCTGCTGCTTGAGGAAGGCGACGTGCTGCTCATGGACATGGTGGCCGGCGTGGAGCACCTGGGCCGCGCCACCGCCGACGCGGTGGACGCGCTCCTCGTCGTGGTGGAGCCGGGGCGCGCCAGCCTGGAGGTGGCGCGCGACATCCGCCAGCTTGCCGCCGACATCAACCTGACGCGCGTCTACGCGGTGGCGAACCGCGTCCGGGACGACGCCGAGCGCGACGCCGTCCGCGGCGCGGCTGGAGGGCATCCCTCTGCTGGGCGTGCTGCGCTACGACCCGGCGGTGATCGCGGCGGACCTGGACGGGGTCACGCCATACGACGCCGGCCTCCCCCTGGTCGACGAAGTGCGCGCGGTGCGCGCGCAGTTGGCGGCGCGCCTGCCCCTGTAGGCCGGAACGAACATATACCGTGTATTCCTCTCTAACCCCGCGACTGAGGGTAGCCACACGATAACCTGGTCGAGATTGCCTGTAGGGCAAGGCGTGCCTTGCCCCTACAGGTGGGTTTCCATTTCAGGGAGGCCCGACATATGGCGGTCTCCGCCAGATCGTCTTGACCACGCTGTTTTGTTGTCGTTCAATCCTTCGCCAGACAGCCCGGCATCGCTGTGCCCGGCGGTACTGGACAAACGCGACTGGTATTCTCTAAAAAACTTGCTACAATCAGCAGCATATCACTTTTGATCGGAGGGATGTATGCGCACCCTACCCATAGATACCAGCCGCGAACCCGAGTCGGTCCGCCTGTTCGAGTCTGACTTTCTCGAAGCGTTCACCCACATCACCCCGGCGACGATTGTCGTGGTGTGGGCGCCGGTAGCGGTGATCCTGCTGGCGCACGCAGTGCTGAACGTATCCGGTCCGGGCTTCCCGTTTTACATCCCGTTGGGTGTGGCCCTCGGCGTGTTCCTGTGGACGTTCACCGAATACCTCCTGCATCGCTACTTATTCCACTACGAGCCGCGCACGCCGCGCCAGGAGAAAATCTTCTTCCTGTTCCATGGCGTACACCACATGCAGCCGCAAGACAAGACGCGCCTCGTGATGCCGCTGCCGGTGAGCATCCCGCTGGCGTTGCTCTTCTACGGGATGTTTCACCTGGTTCTGGCTGTGCTGCTAGGCGCCCCGCAGTGGGTGAACCCAACCATGGTCGGGTTCGTGATCGGCTACCTGATCTACGACCTGACCCACTACGCGACCCACCACCTCCCGATGCGATCCAGGTACGGCAAGTTCCTGAAGCGCCACCACATGATTCACCACTACAAGAACCCGGATGCTTACTTCGGGGTCAGTTCAGCGTTCTGGGATCGGGTCTTCGGCACGCTGGGCAGAGAAAAGTAGCGTCAGACGCGCCGAAAGGCGCTTCGAAAGCCGCAACGACGCCGGCCGGAATGCCATTCCCTGACCACAACAGGGGATCACGTCCGGTACAGATCCACCCGCGTGAGCGGTAGCTCAGCGGCGTCGTTGCGGCTCTTTGACAACAACACCTGAAACACGTCCGTCCCCCAATCTCGAAACCGAGCGCCAAAAGAGGCGTGCATCGCCCTCACCGCACGATCCTGAACGCTGGCATCGGGCTGCTGCGCGTGCGCCGCATTCATCGCTCCACCTCCGCAAACAGAACACGGGGTTGTGCACGGCAGTGTCAGTCTATGACAGAGCGCGCCGGTTGGCTGGCCTCTGGCAAGCGCAGAGTCAAGGGCGCGTTAAGGCGCGCCGCGCATCGATAGAATTGGCGTGGCATTTGCAATCGCAGCGAATTGATGTACACTGTGCAAGTGGGTTGGGAAAAACTGGAGACTTTTCATCAACGACCAACGACTGACCTAGCAGGCGTGACGCCCCCAGACCGACCACTACAGGAGAAAGCAGCATGCCAGAAGTCGTCATGTCAGGCTTGTACTACCCGAACAAGTTTGCCCTTATTACGTTCAAAGCTATGGAAGAAGTAATGGGCAAAAACGGCCTGAACGCGGTCCTGAACCTGGCCGGCCTCGCCAAATACATCAACGCTTACCCGCCCGACAACCTCGACAAAGAGTTCGACCTTGCCTACTATACGGCGCTGCAAGTGTCGCTCGAAGACATGTACGGGCGTCGTGGCGGGCGCGGCCTCTCGCTGCGCGCTGGCCGCACCCTCTTCGCGGACGCGCTCAAGAGCTTCGGCGCGATGGCCGGCGTGGGCGACCTGGCGTTCAAAGTGCTGCCTCTTCAAGCCAAGCTCAAGGTCGGGTTGCCGGCGGTCGCCGGCATCTTCCGGCAGTTCAGCGACCAGGTCAGCTTCGTGCATGACGAAGGCGACCGCTACGTGTACACCTATGAGATCGTCGATGGCGTGCGCACCTGCCCGATGTGCGCGCCCAACCGCGTCGCAGAGCGCCCGGTGTGTCACATCGGCCAGGGCTTGTTGCAGGAAAGCCTGCGTTGGGTCAGCGGGGGCACGAGTTCAAAGTTGACCTTGCGACGTGTATCGCGTGCGGCGACGACAAAGGGCGCACGGTGATCTACAAGGACCCGATCACCTGAGGCGCTTCAGGTGCGAGCACAGCTTGCCCCCTCGCCACGGCTCCGGCAATGTGTGGCTTTCCCTGAACACTCAAACGCACAGGCCATCTCTATCACAGGTGGCTTTGTGTCATATGACACGCGCACTTTGTGACTTGTGCCGTTGAGCACGGTAATTTCTCAATGGTAGACTGGTTAGTGTTGGGCACACGGTCCAGGCAAGGAGGAGCGTATCGATAGAAAGCAGTCAGTTTCACGCTGCGTGACGCCTGGGGGCGTCCCTTTCGCCCGCTCGACAGAGAATTCGCTTCATCAGGAGGAGGCCTAGATGAAAACCTGGCGACGCTTAACGGTGCTGTGCGTGCTGGCCGCGATGCTAATCGGCACGGGCGTGGCCGCCGCACAACAAGATGAATTCGTGTTCGGTCTGGTGCTGGTCGGGCCGAAAGACGACCACGGCTGGAGCGAGGCGCACTATGCCGCCGGCGAGTACGTCATGGAGAATATCCCCGGCACGCGCATGGTGGTCTTTGAAAGTCTGAACCCCGCCGATGCGCCCGAAACCACGCTGGAGCAGGTCGTCGATTCGATGGTCGCCGAGGGCGCGAAGCTGATCTTCACCACCTCGGATGCCTTTGAGCTGGATACGCCGCCGGTGGCCGAGAAGTACCCCGACGTGGTGTTCATCAACATCTCCGGCAGCAACGTCCTTGAGGGCGAAGCGCCCGACAACCTGGGCAACATCATGGGCGAGATGGAATGGGGCAAGGAGATCGCCGGGTGCGCGGCGGCGCTCGCCACCCAGACCGGCAAGATCGGCTATCTCGGCCCGCTGATCAACTTCGAGACCCGCCGCCTGGCCGCGTCGGCCTATCTGGGCGCGAAGTACTGTTATGAGACCTACGCCGGCAAAGACCCCGCCGAACTGGAATTCACCGTCACCTGGATCGGCTTCTGGTTCAACATCCCCGGCGTCACCCTCAACCCGACCGACGAGGTGAACCGTTTCTTTGACGCCGGCGTGGACGTGGTGATCTCCGGCATCGACACCACCGAGGCCATCGTCGAGGCGGGTCGCCGCGCCGAAGAGGGCGAGGTGGTCTGGGCCATCCCCTACGACTACGTAGGTTCCTGCGCCGAAGCGCCCGAAATCTGCCTGGGCGTGCCCTTCTTCAACTGGGGGCCGGCCTACATCCAGACCGTCCAGGCGGTGATGGACGGCACGTGGGAGCAAAGCTGGGACTGGAACCCGCCGGACTGGGAAGACCTGAACAACCCAGACACGACCGCAGCGGGTTATGTCTACGGTGACGGCCTGACCGACGAGCAGATGGCGACGTTGGATGAGTTCATCGCTATGCTCGCCGAGGTGGCGGCTGAGGGCAACTTCGCGCTCTGGCAAGGCCCGCTGGCTCTGCAAGATGGCACCATCATCGCGGAAGAGGGCGAGTGGGTGGATCCCATCGGCACGAAGGAAGGCGACCCGGTCGGCATCTGGTACCTGCCGCAACTGCTCGAAGGGATGCAGGGCGCCAGCACGAGCGAGTAACGTTGATCTAACGTACCATAGGGGCAAGGGCGAACTTACTTCGCGCCCTTGCCCCGCCTGTTGCCCGGTCACCGTTCTTGATACAATTACCCCTATCAATCCAGGCCGCAAAAAGGCCCGCACCCATGCGCGTGGACCTGCACCACATCCACAAACGGTTTGGCCCCGTACACGCCAACAATGATGTCACCCTCAGCTTCGAGGGCGGGCGCATCCACGCGCTGCTCGGCGAGAACGGCGCAGGCAAGAGCACGCTGATGAAGATTCTGTCCGGCTTCTACACCGCCGATAGCGGCCAGATCGTGCTCGACGGCGCACCGGCGCACTATGACACGCCCGCTGGCGCGATTGCGCACGGCGTCGGCATGTTGCATCAGGACCCGCTCGACTTCGCGCCGTTCTCGGCGCTGGAGAACTTCATCTACGGGCAGGCGGGCGGCGTCGCCCAGAGCCGGCGCGCGGCGCGCGCCGCGTTCGACGCGCTTGCCGCCCGCCTCGGCTTCGATCTTGACCCGGACGCCTACATCGACGCGATGACCATCGGCCAGCGCCAGCAGTTGGAAATCCTGCGCCTGATGAGCCTGGGCGTGCGCGTCCTCATCCTCGACGAGCCAACGACCGGCATCTCCGCCGAGCAGAAGGCCGTGCTATTCGACACGCTGCGCCGTCTCGCCGGCGAGGAGGGGATGAACATCATTTTCGTCTCGCACAAGCTCGAAGAGGTCGAGGAACTGTGCAACGACGTCGCGGTGCTGCGCCAGGGCCGGCTGGTGGGCGTGCGCGAGATGCCGTGTGCGACAGTGGAGATGGTCGCGATGATGTTCGGCCAGGCGCTGGCCCGCACTCCCCGCCCCCCCGCGATCCTCGGCGACCCGGTCTTGCAGACACAGGGCCTGACCGTGCGGGCCACGCGCCTCGCGCTGGAGGGGCTGAACCTCACCGTGCGGGAGGGCGAGGTCGTCGGGCTGGCGGGCCTCGATGGGAGCGGCCAGGCGCTCCTGATGGGCGCGTGCGCCGGCCTGCGCAAGCCCGACGCCGGGCGCGTCCTGATTGACGGAAAGGACCTCACCCGCCGGGGCTACCACGCCTTTGCAGCCAGCGGCGTGGCCTATGCCTCGGCCGGCCGGCTGGAGGAGGGGTTGGTCGGCGGGCTGACGCTCGCCGAGCACTTTGCGCTGGCAGACGCCGAGCCGCGCCGGTGGCTCGATTGGGAAGCGGATCGACGCCACGACGCAGGAACGGATCGCGCAGTTCAACATCAAGGGGCGCGCGGCGGACGACGCGCGGAGCCTCTCCGGCGGCAACCAGCAGCGCCTGCTGCTTGCGCTCATGCCGCCGAACCTGCGCCTGCTCCTGCTTGAGCACCCCACGCGCGGCCTCGATGTCGAAAGCGCCGCGTGGGTGTGGAGCCGGCTGCTCGCGCGGCGCGCGGACGGCACGGCGATCATGTTCATCTCCGCCGACCTGGACGAGATCGTTGAATACAGCGACCGCATCCTCGTCTTCTTCGCCGGCAGGGTGACGGAGATCACCGACCCCGCTGCCACGTCCGTCGAAGCGCTTGGCTATCTGATCGGCGGCAAGGAGGTCGCAGCGCAGGGTGCGCCACACGAAGGGCAGGCGGCGGGATGAAACGGTCCCATGCGGTCAGCAACGTGGTCACTATCGCCGGGGCCATCATCCTGGGCCTGGGCCTGACCACGCTGATTCTCCTCGCGGTGGGCGCGCCGCCGCTCGATGCGTTCGCCAACCTCCTGCGCGGCGCGTTCGGCCAGCTCATCGGGCCGGACGGCGGCCTGAACCTGCTCAATTCACGCACCGGCGCAACGCTCACGTTTTGGATTCCGCTGCTGCTCTGCTCGACCGGGCTGTTGCTAACGTTCACCGGCGGCCTGTGGAACATCGGCGTCGAGGGGCAGATGACGCTGGGCGCAATCGCGGCAAGCTTCATCGCGTTGCAGGTGGGCACCATTGTGTTCCCGACCGACCTGGGCGTGATCGTCACACTCAGGCAGGCACGCGCCATCACCTCGGTGGAAGCATCTCCGCAACCTGCGCGTCGGCGTGGCGGACGAGTCGCTCCTGTACGAGGTCAACCTGCCCGGCAACGTGGAGGTTGTCGTCTTCGACGCGCTGGATGCGGCGACGGCGGCAGCGCGTGAGCGCGAAATCGATGTTGTGATCGCCCCGCGCGCCGACGTGGAGGCGGCAACCGGCGCGGGGACCGGGTTGGCGCTCAGCAACATCGAACTGACGCGCCACCTCCCCGGACCGCTGCTGCTCGCACTTGCGCTGGCCCTGGCGATGGTCGGCGGGGCGGCGTGGGGATATTGTGCGGCGTCTTGAAGACGCGCGGCAAGGTCCACGAGATTTTCGGCGGCGTGGCA
This sequence comes from Anaerolineae bacterium, assembly GCA_027494055.1. Classification (GTDB taxonomy): domain Bacteria; phylum Chloroflexota; class Anaerolineae; order Aggregatilineales; family JAFGMM01; genus JAOSJO01. The sequence continues at coordinate 171,593 of JAOSJO010000012.1, forward strand.
CTGAACAACATCGCAGCGATCTTCGCCATCTACCTGATTTCCGGCCCCTGGCAGCCGCCCGAAGGCGGCAGCGCGCAGTCAACGCCGCCTTTCCCCGCACACACGCTGCTCCCGCGCCTGCCCGACGTGCCCCTCAGCCCGCTTGCGCTCGTGCTGGCGCTCGTCTTTCTCGTACTGGTGTTCCTTGCGCTGCGCGGCAGCTTCTGGGGCCTGCGCCTCAAAGCAATGGGCAAGAACGCGCGCTCGGCCTTCTTGCTCGGCGTCCCCGTCCAGAAGCACACGCTGCTCGCGTTCGCGCTGTGCGGCGCGCTGGCCGGCCTGGGCGGCTCGACGCGGGCGCTCGGCGTTTACTACAGCCTGCGGCCCAACATCGCCGGCGGGATCGGCTTCCTGGCGCTGCTGGTGGTGTTGCTGGCGCGCGTGCGCGCGCCGTGGGTGCCGTTCATCTCCTTCTTCTTTGCGGCGATCCTGAGCGGCAGCACCGAACTCAGGATACAGATGCAGCTCGACGCCTCGCTCGCCGGGGTGCTTCAGGGCTTCCTCGTGCTCTCGATGCTGATCGCGCTGGGGGTGCGCGGCTGGCTTGCGCGCCGGCGGCACGCCAGCGAAACCGACGCCGGGGCGCTCGTTGAACCGGCGCGCGTATCAGAGGCGGCGGAGGGCTAGGCGATGGGCGACGAGCTGATCGCCAACCTGGCGTCCATCGTGCGCTTCGCCACCCCCTTGATTCTGGCGAGCATCGGGAGACCATCACCGAGCGCGCCGGCGTGGTCAACCTCTCGCTCGACGGCTCGATTGTGCTCTCGGCGCTGGCGGGCTTCGTGGGCGCATACGTCAGCGGGAACGTGCTGGTCGGGCTGGCGTTGGCCGCGCTCGTCGGCATGACGATGGCGCTGATCGTGGCGTTCACCAGCCTCACGCTCAAGCAGGACCAGGTAGCGGTCGGCTTCGTGCTTACGCTCCTGGGCGCAGACCTGGCGATCTTCCTCGGCAGGGACTATCGCGGGCAGCGCGGCGTGTACCTGAACCAGACGCCGCTCCCGGTGCTGAGCGACATCCCGGTCATCGGACCGATCTTCTTCAACCACAGCGTGATCGTGTACCTCGGCTTCGTCGCGATTCTGGCGGCGTGGTGGTTCATGTACCGCGCGCGGCCCGGCCTGGCGCTGCGCGGCGTCGGCGAGCGGCCCGAGGCGGCGTTTGCGCGCGGCGCGCGGGTGCGGATGCTGCGCTTCGTCTACGCGGCGGCGGGCGGGGGCGCTGGTGGGGCTGGCCGGCGCGGAGTACTCGCTCGACGTGCGGCGCGGCTGGGCGGCCACGCCCAACATGCTCGGCGAAGGGTGGATCGCGCTCGCGATTGTGATCTTCGGCGGGTGGCACCCGTTCAAGGTCGCGTTCGGCGCGTACCTGTACGGCGCGCTCAAGACGCTTGCCTCCGTGCTCCAGCAGCAGACCAACCTGCCCTTCGTGCTCATCAACATGCTGCCGTGGATTCTGATGATCCTGACGCTGCTTTCGGTGAGCAGCGGGCTGGTCGAACGGCTGGAGCGCGCCGCGCCGAAGCGCTATAAGCCACTGGTGCGCGTGATCCTGCGCTCCGAAGCGCCCAGGGCGCTCGGCGGGGACTTCGAACGCGAGTAATTAACGTAGTAAGCGGTATTCGTGCACAATAGAGGCTATCTCTTGTGGCGACAATCCATCACTCTGTCGTGATATGAATCTCCCGCCCAGATGATCGGTGTACCGCGATCGTGTATGGTCGACAAACTTTCCATAGACGACACGATTACGTGCACAGCTTATAATACATGCGACGCGCGCTCTGGAAATCGATACGTAAAGGAGCCGCGCAGCCTCAAGCACGAGGCCAGGATATGGTTGTCTCTTCGGACCTGGAAGGATTTCCTCCTCAAGCCCCGGGACAAAGACAATTGCAGCGTCGAGACCTTTGGCACCGTGCATTGTCATCATCCGGACTTTCGGTGGAAGAACCCCACCAGAGGGCAAAGGCTGGCCCAGTCGCTCGTACACTTCCTTCAGGATTGCCTCTTTTTGTTCATCAGTATCGGCCCACAGGAAATCTCTTGTTTCTCTAAGCGTGATTTCTGGGGGCAGGTTAGAAGTGTTATTCACCCACTCCTGCCCCGCGCCACTTCCCAACATACCATCTAGGAGATTCTCGATATCGCCGCCACGGAGCATCAGAGTATCAGATGACTGCCATTCCCTGACCTTGGCAATCTCTGCTGCTGCACGGTTTGATGGCAGACAAAGCTCGTCCACTAAACACGCCATCAGGCAGACGCTGATAAGAAGATATCTTTGAACCTCAGATTGTTCTGTAATACCGCATTGGCAATCGAATCACAGGTTCCAACGCCTACACCTCTCAGAAGACCAAGCAGGGTCCTATGAGCTATGTAGTCATCAGGATCGCAGATTATTCTCAATAGAGCCAGCGCTAAACGCCCACCATCCGTATCAACATAATCGTCAGCCCGTGGCTTTTTCATATGGGATTTCAAGAGAGTCAAAGGCATCAGTCAGAGTGCTCTCGAGTACTCTCCGATTGCTTATTAGAATGAGGATTTCGCGCGGTGGGATCTTAGCCTGGATGAGATCACGACATGACTCAGCAATTGCGCGAGCTTCAGTAACGCCACTTGCGAAAATCCAGCGATGAACACAGCCTTCTAGCGGCGGGTCAGCGGCTGAGTAAGAGGGACTTCAGTGTCTTGGGAATTCGGTTAGGAAGCTGGTATGCAGTTATGAGTGACGACGCGGCCTGAACAACCTCAGGAGTACACCTGAAGCAATCACTGAGGCTATGCCTGCCAGCAGCCATGTGCTCATGTGTGAAGTTCTGAATACCTTGAGGAAATGCAAAACGAAATGAATAGATACTCTGATCGTCGTCTCCAGCAACAAACGTGATTACGCCGCCGCGTATCAGGTGATCCACAAACTCCAAATCACAGGGATTCAGATCCTGAAACTCGTCCACTATCAAGTGCTCGATATTTAGTTGGTCAATTGCATCCAGCCGACCAGAGGAGATACTCTGTACACATAGTCGAATAATCTCCCCAGGCAGAACAGAAGCATAAGTCTGTGTTCTTGGTCCATGAAACCTGCCAAAGCAATCTCGTTCAGTTGAGTCTATGGGTGGGACAGGAGGAACATAATTCGGAGGTTTTGCTGCAAGGTGCTCCAATACGCCTCGTAATCTCGCCTGATTTCCTCACACCTCTTTGGACGAATACGCGAAGTCTGCGAGAACTCAGCGTCATAGATGTTCTTAATTTCCCAGTCATCCATTACCATTGGGTCAACTGGGTACGTGAGCAGGCCAGCATACCTGAGTGTTCGCAGTGCGAGTGAATGCATCGTAGAAACACTCACCTGAGAACCTTGAAGAAGACCACGTTCAGAGCAATACTTGTGGATACGGGACCTAAGTTCAAGTGAAGAGGCGCGAGTGAAGGAAATAACGAATATTCTGTCTGGATCGACACCGTTGTCCAATAGCCACCGCACTCGTTCCTCAATTGATCGGGACTTACCAGTCCCAGGCCCTGCAACGAGACGTACTTGTTGGTTTGGATCATGGGCAGCGGCGAATTGGACTGATTGAGCTGCCTGCACCTGCTCCAGGAGTGATAGGCATTTCCTCACCTCCTACAATACTAGATTTCGAGCGCCTGCTTCCAGTTGCGCCACCGACGTGTTCCCGCCGGAGCACACGACGCCGACCCTCTTGCCGCGCAACTGGTCGCGCATCGTGTAGGCCGCCGCCAGCGGCGTCGCGCCCGCCGCTTCGGCGAGTGTGTGCGCGCGCTCGACCATCCACACCATCGCCTGCATGATCGCCGCGTCGGGCACGAGCACGAAGTCGTCAAGCTGCTCCCACAGGATCGCCTGCGGCAGCGCGAAGGCCGTCCCGGTCGCCAGCCCCTCGGCGAGCGTCTGGTTCGGCGCTTCCACCAGGCGCTTCGCCTGCCATGAGCGATACGCCGCTGGCGACGCCTCCGACTGCGCGCCGATGACCCGGATCGCCGGCCTGACCGCGTGCGCGGCGATACAGGTTCCTGCTGCGCCGCTGCCGCCGCTCACCGGCACCAGGATCACGTCCAGTTCCGGCTGGTCCTCAAGCATCTCCACGGCATACGTGCCCACGCCGGCGATCAGGTGCGGCTCGTTGCCGGGGTGCACATAGCGGATGCCGTGCGCCTCCGCCAGCGCCTCGCAGTGGAGCCGCGCGCCGTCGAAGCGCGCGCCGTGGAAGATGACCTCCGCGCCCATCCCGCGCATCGCGGCGACTTTGCCGGGGTTGGCATTTTCGGGCACGACGATCTGCACCCTGAGGCCGAACAGCCATCCCGCATACGCCACCGACTGCCCGTGATTGCCGGTCGAGCAGGTAATCAGCCCGCGCGCGCGCGTCTCTCCATCGAGCTGCGCGGCAAGGTTCACGCCGCCACGCACTTTGAACACGCCGATGGGCTGGTAGTTCTCGTGCTTGATGTAGACTTCGGTCCCGATCAGGTCGTTGATCGCCGGGTAGGTGTGCAGCGGCGTGCGCGCGAGGTATGGGCGGATGCGGTTCCGCGCGGCGATCACGTCAGCGAAAGCAGGCTGTTGCTCCATGAAGCGATAGCTCCTTTTGTCTCGAAGGCGGAACGAATATAGATTACCCCAGGCTGACAGGACGCACCGCCCGCGCCAGGCGGACCTCACGCCACGCCAGCCACGATACCCAGGGCAGCACAACCGCCAGCAGCGCCGCCGCCAGCAGGCACACGCCGCGCAGATCGACGAAGGGCAGGAGCGCGAACGCCAGAAGCGGCCCGGCGGCGCTCCCCAGGTCGCCGACGGCGTTGAGCACACCCAGCACTCGCCCCTGCCGGTTGTCGCCGCTGTGGTCGCCGGCGAGGGTGATCGCCTGCGTCTGGAGCACGCCGGTCGCGACCGCGCTCAGCAGCAGGCCGGCGATGACGACCGCCCCGACGCCCTCCGCCGCCATGACCAGCGACGCGACGCCCAGCACGAGCGCAAGTATCACCAGCCCCCATCGGTTGCCGCGCCGGTCCGACAGCCAGCCGGCGACCGGGGATGCGACCAGGCTCAACACCTGGTTCGCCGCCGCCACTGCGCCGGTCAGCGTCGTCAGCGGAATCGCCACGCCGGCAAGCGCAACCGCGTCACCGATGCGCTGCTGCAGGAGCAGCGGCAACACCGCGCCCAGCGCGCCCAGGAAGACCAGCCAGTTCAGGCCGAGCACAAGCATCGCCGTGACGAGCGCCGCCCGCGCGCGCGGCGTGGGTGGCGCGGGCAGCGCTGCCGGCGCGGAGTTGCGCGCCGCCCGGCGCTGGCGCGTCTCCGGCAGGAAGGCCCACCACATGAGCGCGGCAAGCGAGGTCACAAGCGCGAAGACGACAAACGCGCTCCGGTAGCCAAGCCAGTCCACGCACACGCCGCCGAGCAACGCACCCGCGCCCAGCCCGACAAACGACCACATCTGGTAGCGCCCGACGAGGCGGCCCCGGTTGGCGTGCGCGGCGAGGTCAAGCACGGCGGTGCTCCCGCCGAGCCAGATGCCGGCCCACGCCCACCCCCACAGCAAGCGACCGACCAGCAAGGGCCAGAAGCCGGGCACAGCATAGAGCAGGTTGACCAACGCGCCGAGGCACAGCGACGGCACCAACACGCGGCGGCGCGGGAGGCGCTCGATCAACACGCCGTAAGGGCTGTTCAGGAAGATGCGCACCGCGCGGTTCGCGGAGAGCATCAGCCCCACGTCGGCCAGGAGGATGCCCGCCTGCGCCGTCCGGGTGGGCAGCGCCACGTAGAGCGTCGTGTCGCCGAGGAGCGACAGCGCCGTGCCGAGACCGAGCAGCCACAGCGTGCGCTCCGCCGCAAACGATTCGCGCCGTGCGCGCAGCCCCAGATCAATCGAGGGCATCGTAGACCGGCTGCCCATCCCACACAGCCGGGCGCGGCAGGTCGAGCAGGTGGGCAATGGTCGCAGCCGTGTCATAGATCATAACCGGCGTCTGGATGCGGTGGTTGCGCTTCACGCCGGGGCCGCTCAACACCCAGGGGATGGTCAGGTCCTCCGGCGCGCCGGCGGAGTGGTCGCGCTCATGGCCGCCGTGATCGGCCTGGACCAGCAGCGCGTAGCGCGCCCGCAGGCCCGCGCCGTCCAGCGCGGCGAGCACCCGCCCGATGGCCCGGTCGCCCTGTGCAATCGCCTCGCGGTACGGCGCGGACATCCACCCGTCCCTGTGCCCGATCTCGTCGATGTTGCCCATGTAGATCACGCACAGGTCAGGCTGCTCGGCGGCCAGGTATGCGGCGGCCATGTCCGCCACGACCGCGCCGGTTTCCTCGCCCGCCCCGTGACGGTACGCGCGGAAATAGCTCAGGTTCAGGCTGCCGGGGGGTTCAGGTCGCGCAGCTCCTCCCAGTCGTAGAACATCGCCGTGTGCATCCCCGCCTGGCGCGCCACCTCGACCACGCTGGGGTATAGCGCCGCCGTTGGGGCATAGACGTTCTCGGTGATGCCGTGCCTCTCCGGCGGGACGCCGCGAAACATGGACATGTGCGTCGGCAGGCTGATCGACGGCATGACTGACTGCGCGGCCCAGGTGTACGCGCCCACCTGCCGCAGCGCATCGATGTGCGGCGTGTCGGCCTGGGCAATGCCGTCCGGGCGACAGCCGTCAAGGATGATGAGAATGACCTTGCGGTTCATGGCTCCCTCTTTGCGGCAATGGTGACATACCAGTGATTGAGGTAAAGCGTGCCTTCGTGCTCGACCAGGTTGAACGCCTCGCGCTGCGCCGCGTCCAGCCCGTCGAGGAGGGCGCGTATCTGCGCCGCGTTCTCCGGCGACACGCCGTCCGTCAGCGAGGCGAGCGAGCGGTGCTTTGTGTACGGCTCGACCACCTCGACGGCAAAGCCGGCGGCCTCCAGCATCGCGCACCACACGCTGGGCCGGTACTGGCACACGTGCGACTCATCGTGGTACCAGTCGAGCCTGTTCATGGTCGCGTCAACGAAGTCGTCCTCCGGCACCGCTCCGGTCGTCGATCACGAGCCGGCCGCCCGGCGCGAGCACGCGCCGCATCTCGCGCAGCGCCCGCTCGATGTCGGCGAAGTGGTGCGGCGCACGCCGGGAGGTGACGACGCCAAAGAACGGTCCGCGAACGGCAGGTGGTGCGCGTCGGCGCGGCACAGGCGCACGTTCCCGACGCCCCGCGCGCGCGCCAACGCCCGCGCCTCGCCCAGCATCTCCGGCGTGATGTCCGTGGCGACGACGGCGCGCACGTGCGGCGCGAGCGCAAGCGCGGTGTGCCCCGTCCCGGTCGCAATGTCGAGCGCGGCCCAGCTCGGCTGCGGGCCAGCCAGCGCCACCACGCGGGCGAGCACCTCCGGGTCGGCGTGGCACGCACTCGTGGTGTAGAACGCGGCGCGCGCGCCAAAGACTGCGCGCGCCTTCTTCCCCTCTTCCCTCACGCTGCCTCCATGTAAGCTTTCGCGCGGTGGCACAGGGATGCCGCCGCGACAGGATGCGCCGTATTATACCCCGGCGCGTGCGCGCGGGGCGGCCCACAGTGGTCAACAGGAGCACAGCGCGCTGTGTTCCTGCCAACCGCCATATCTGGCGGTAGGGGCGACCGGCGGGTCGCCCCTACGACCCTGGCAGCCAAGGTATTGGTCCATGCCGTGACTTTGCGAAGAGATTGCCAAGATGATTTGGCAAGATCCATCAGCCGCGGGGCTAGAAAGGGGGGGTATCACTCAGGGCTTGCCGGCGCCATGCAGGCTTCCGGGTCTACGGGGACAGTGAAGACAATCGCCGCGCCGCCCTCCGGGCCTTCCATTGCCCAGATGTCGCCGCCCTGCTCCTGGACCACGAGGCGGCAGAACGCCAGCCCCAGGCCGGCGGTTCCCCGCCCCCGCAGCGAGGGCCAGTGCGCCTGGACGTATTTCTCGAAGACGCGCGCGCGCATCTCAGGGGGGATGCCAGGGCCGGCATCCGTCACCGACACCTCGACCTGCTCCCCCTTCAGGCACGCCGCCAGCCGAATGCGGCCCCCTTCTGGCGTATAGCGTATGGCGTTGTCCAGCAGGTTGACCAGCACACGCTGGAGCGCCGTCGCATCCGCGAGGACGAGCGGGATATCCCAGTCTATTGCGGTCTCAAGCGTCAGGTTGGCCTCGCGCGCCAGCACTTCCATGATCTCGCACGCCTTGGCCGCAACATCGTGCAGCGACACCGCGCTGAGGTTGAGCGCCATCCGGCCATGTTTCAGCTTCTTCACGTCCAGCATCGACTCGATCAACTGCATCATCGTCGCGGCAGCACCCTTCGCCTCTTGCAGCACAGCTTGTAGCTCGTGCGCGCTGGTGCCATCTTCAAGCATGGCCTGCATCAGGTACAGGCTGCCCAGGATCGAGTTCAGCGGGCTGCGGAGGTCGTGCACGATCATGTCGAGGATTTCGGAACGCATCGCATCGCGCGCGACGCCTTCCGTCACGTCGCGCAGCATCACGAACCACCCCGCGCGCGCGCCGCGCGCCCCTGGAGCGGGAAGACTGACATCTGGTAGTGCCGCCGCTGGCCGGCCACCACCGGGTCGAAATGCCGGTGCACGGCCTCCAGCGGATCGCGCTTCAGGTCATCAAGCAGGGTCCGAATCGCGGCAGGGCGCAGCCCAATCCGCTCCAGCGCGCCCAGCCGCATCAGGTCGATGAGCAGGCGGCGGAATGACCGCCCCAGGTAGGGCGCCAACCTGACGCCAAGCAGGTCGTCGGCAGTCGCGTTGGATACGGCCAGGTTGCCCGCCCGGTCGAACGCGCATACCCCAACCGGCGACGCATCGACGACCGCCTTCCGTTGTTCGCGCTCGGCGCGGAACATCTCGACGAGACGGCGCTCTCCAGTCCTGTCGCGCGCGGCCAAGCCCATTCTCTTTCTCTCCGTCGCCGGCCGTGTACCTTCGCAGAGGGCACGGGTACAATGGCCGTATGTGCAGGAGATTGCAGAAAGCCTCCTTCACAATTTAACACATTGGTCCTTCTAAGACAATGGAACCTTAAGGCTATTCGCTGGGTGCGCCGGGGTTATTGGAGATGGGGCGACAGCGCGCGCGTCAACGCGGCCCACTCGTCAAGGCTCAGCGTCTCCGCGCGCCGCCGAGGGTCGATGCTGGCCTCCGCCAGTGCGTTGACCGTCGTCGCCGCGTCCAGCGCCAACCCGTGAGCGAGCGCGTTCTTGAGCTGCTTGCGGCGCTGGCTGAAGCCGGCCCGCACCACCTGGAAGAACCGCGCCTCATCAGCGACCGGCACGGGCGGCGTGTCGTGCATGTCGATACACACCACTGCTGAATCGACGCCCGGCGCAGGCCAGAACGCGCCCGCCTTGATGCGGTGGCAGATGCGCGGCGCGCCGTAGAATTGCACGCTGACGGCAAGCAGGCTCATGTCGCCCGGCGTCGCGACAAGCCGCTCGGCCACCTCGCGCTGCACCGTGACCGTCATGTGCGTCGGGCGCGGCGGCGCTTCCAACAGGTGACGCAACACCGCGCTGGTGATGTAGTACGGCAGGTTGGCGACAACCTTGAACGGCGCGCCCTGGAGGAGGCGCGCCAGGTCCACGTCGAGGATGTCGGCCAGAATCAGCTCGACGTTGGGGTAATCCGCCAGCTCGTGGCGCAGGATCGGGATGAGGCGCGCGTCAACTTCCACCGCGATGACCCGACGCGCCGCCTCCGCCAGGTAGCGGGTGAGCGTCCCCGTGCCCGGCCCAATCTCCAAGACCACGTCGTCCGGGCCAAGCGCCGCCAACCCGGCGATGTGCGCGAGCAGGCCGGGGTCGGAGATGAAATTCTGCCCCAGGTCGCGCCTGGGGCTGATCTCGAAGCGTTCGAGCAGTTGCCGGGGGTTCATGTTCTGTGTCACGTGGGACAGCGCCAACGGTTGGCGCAGAAAAGAAAAAGCGGTCGTGCACCTCCCGTCGAACCACGGACAGCCGACTTAACGCGACCAGCTTGCTCCGGTCAGGCGACCCTGCGGCACCCGGAATGGCCCCCTTATGGCTGCTTCCTTCCGGACCTGACCAGGTTCGAGGGTTCCCGCCGCGCAGGACCCAACCATCATCGCCGCTCAGCCGCGCCAGGAGCAGCGTCCTATGGCCCTCGGGGAGGAGTTCAACCCCTTTATAGCGGATTGCGGGTTCAGGGCACCGCTAGCTCCCCGTCTAGCACGACCGCCCAACAATGTTAACGCCCGGTTGAGACATTGTCAAAGCGTGCGCCCGCCGGCGCGTTCGCGACGCAGCCCGGCGTGGTGGGCGGCTGCGCCAGCACCCAGCCGCGCACGTTCGTGCTCAGGCGCCGCCCCTCGAAATAGGCGAAGACGTTCACCGCAACGAGGTGCAACCCTGGCTCAAGGTCCCCGGTCCACACAAAGACCTCGACCTGATCGCCGTTTGTGACCACGTTCTTCGAGACCGCCGCCGTCGGCAGCCCCGGACCCTGCGCCGGCTGCACCACCGCCTCGAACGCGACCGGGTAGCCCTCGTTGACCACCTTGAAAGTGCCGATGGACACCTCAACCGGGCAGTAGGCCTCAACCGACTCGGTCATGTCGGTCGTGCGCGCGCCGAGCACGGGGCGGTACTCGCTGTAGCGCCGCGCGGCGGCGGCGAACCGCTCGTAGATCACCGTCGGCCGGCCGTCGGGGTACAGGATGCCAAACCAGCGCATCTGGCTGCAACGCGGCTCGTAGCTTTCCTCGTAGAGCTGCCAGTCCAGGTTCCAGAGGAACATCGGCCCCACCCAGGGCCAGTGCTCATCTGCATACTGGAGCGCACGCACCGTGTAATCGGCTACGACGCTGCCGGGGAACTGCAACCACTCGAACCCCTGGAAGCCCGGCTCCCCATCGCAATCGATGCCATCCTCTTTGGGCGTGCGCAGCCATCCAAACTCGGTGATCCAGATCTGCCGGTCGTCCAGCCCGTAGGCCTCGAGCAACTCTCGCACGCGCTCGGTGCGCCGGAACACCAGCTCGTGCGCGTTCGGGTCAACCTCAGGCGGCTGGTTGTAGCCATAGGGGTGGTAGCCAAAGGCGTCGAAATAGGCGCCCGCGCCGGCGGAAAGCATCTCATTGGCGAAGATGAGGTCATTCATCGCGCCGCCGTCCGCCGTGTTGAGCGTCGGCGCGAGGCCGCCTGAGACCACGATCATGCCGGGCGCAACCGCCTTGATCGCCTCGTAGGCGATGCGCAGCATCTGCGCGAACTGCTGCGGATTCGGCCCTGACGGCCACTCGCTGATCAGGTTCGGCTCGTTGCCCACCTCAATGGCGTCGCCACCCATCCGCGCGACCTCGCGCGCCCGGTCCATAACCTCGCGCCGGAAGGTATCCAGGTCGGTGCGCGGGCGGATGTCCATCCGGTAGAGCGTGCGCATACCGGGGTAGTCATCCAACTGGGGCACGTCATAGAGCTTGACCCAGTCCACCCGCAGGCGGCTGACCACGTCGTAGGTCACGCGCGAGTGTGGCCCGATATTGACGCCGTAGCCCAGGTGCGCCGGCGGCAGGTCCGGCTCGCCGGGCGTGGGCGACACCGACGGCGAAGGGATCACGAACGGCGTCGGCGATGCCGGCCGGCCGAACAGCGGCGTGGGTGTCGCCGTGAGCACGAATGGACCGCCAGAGGGCGGGGCACCAGTGGGCGTGGCCGGCGGGGGCGTCGGCGGAGAGGGTCGCGGCTCCTGCGCTCGCGCCGCCGGCGTCCGCGCCGACATCGCGCCCAGCAGCACGAACGCGCCAAGCGCCGCGAACAGCAACAGGGAAGACGATATGCCTGCGGCCCGCCCCAGGGTTCCGAACGCCACACCGCATTCGCTGCGTCCTACTCGGCCTTGAGTTCCGCCGCCACCCGGCCCATCTCGGTCACGTCATAGCCGGGCAGCGCCGCCACCGCCGCGCGAAATTCCGGGTCCTCCAGCAGCGCCAGCAAGGGCTTGAGCAGGTCGCTCGCGTAGTGCTCCGCCGGGATGACCAGGTCGTAGCGCTCGTGCGCCACCGACACGAAGTCCAGCTCCAGCGCGCGCGCCGCCGCCAGGACGCCCAGCCCGCAGTCCGCCGCGCCGCTGGCGACTGCCGCCGCGACCGCCAGGTGCGTATACTCCTCGCGCGCGTAGCCCTGCACTTGCTCCGGGGCGATGCCGCGCTGCGCAAGCGCGTGGTCGAGCAGCAGGCGGGTGCCCGCGCCGCGCTGCCGGTTGACGAAGCGCACGTCGCTGCGCGCCAGGTCCGCAATGTCGCTGATCCCCTTCGGGTTGCCGCGCGGCACCATCAAGCCCTGCTCGCGCCCGACCAGCGTCACCAGGACGACAGGCCGGCCCGGCAGGTACTCGCGCACATACGGGACGTTGTACGCGCCGCTCTCCGGGTGGAGGAGGTGCGCGCCGGCGAGGTGCGCCTGCCCGCGCCGGAGGGCGATCAGCCCGCCGAGGCTGCCCACGTTGGCCGATGCAAGCCGCATACCCGGCGCGCGCGCCGCGAGGAACTGCGACAGCAGGTCAAGCGTCAGGTCGTGGCTGCCGATGGCGACGATGGTGCGCGCGATGTCGTCCGGGTGGCGGTAGAGTTCGACCGTCACCGTATCGCCCGCGTCGTGCCCTTCGGACAGGCGCGGGATGCGCACAATGCCATCCGCGCGCACCAGCGACGTGATAACGCCGGCCCCGCGCGCGAGCGGCGTCGCGATGGTCTGCCCGCTCACCTGGCCGACGGTCACGCGCATGAACTCGTCATCGCCGGTCGGCGAGAGCACCTTGCGGCTCAGCGTCGCCGTCATGGTCGGGCGGCGCTCCACCGGGCGGCCCAGCCACCGCACCAGGAGCGGCGCGACGAAGATTTCACCGGTCAGCGCCGCCGACACCGGGATAGCCCGGCACGCCGATCACGGGCGTCTTGCGCCCCTCGACATCGAGCATCCCCATCACCACCGGGGTGGCCGGGGCGCACCGCCACGCCATGCACCAGCAATTCACCCAGGCCGCCCACCACCTGCGCGGTGTAATCCTCCGTCCCCGCCGACGAGCCGGCGTTGATGAGCACCAGGTCGTGCGCGCGGGCGGCCTCGGCGGTCGCGGCGCGGATCTGCGCCAGCGCGTCGGGAACGATGGGCCACCGCGTCGCCTCCCCGCCCCATGCCTCGATCTGCGCCGCCAGCACCAGGCTGTTCGACTCGACGATCTTCCCCGGTGGGGGCGGCGCGCCGGCCGGGACCAGCTCGCTCCCTGTCGGGATGATCGCGACGCGCGGCCGGCGGCGCACGCTGACCTCATGGTGGCCGCTGCTGGCGAGCGCGCCGAGGTCAACCGGGCGCAGCACGTGGTTCGCCGGCAGAACCAGCTCCGGTCGCGACCATATCCTCGCCCATCGGCCGGACGTGCTGCCACGGCGTGACGGGGCGCGCGGATCGCCAGCGCGCCGCCCTCAACCGGCTGCACCTGCTCGATCATGATCACCGCGTCGGCCCACGGCGGGAGCGGGTGGCCGGTGTTCACCGCAAGCGCGGGTCGCTCCACCGCGTCCGGCGCATCGTCGCGCCCAATCGCGTTGAGCGTTACCGGCTGCGTCTCGGTCGCGCCGAGCGTGTCGGCGGCGCGAACTGCGTAGCCGTCCATGGCGGCGGCGTGGTAGTGCGGCGCGCTGACCGCTGCCCATACCGGCTCGGCGGTCACGCGGCCCCGCGCCTCGTGGAGCGGCACAACCTCGCCGGGGAGAGGTTGCCACAAGCCGGCGGCCTCCAGCGCCCCGGTAAAGCGCGCCCATGCCTGCTCAAGTGGGATGTCTTTGAGGTAGATCTGCCTGTCGTCGCCCATCGCCCGCCCATTCACTGCGCTCAAAACAGCAACACCCTCCACCTGCGCGCCCGCGCGCAAGCCGGTCGCGTCCATCGGCACGCGGATCAACCCATCGGCGCGCACGAGCAGGTAGATCAGGTTGCTCTTGCCGAAGATCGGCTCCGCCCAGAGTGCGCCCTCCGCGTCGTAACGCAGGCGCGCCGGCACATAGTCCTCACGCCCGGCGACGCTCGGCACGTTCGTCGCCAGCTTCGCCGGGAGCGGCGGCTTCTCGCGCCACGCCGCCCCCTGCAACCGCAGCACCATCGGCGCGCCAAACAGGCTGAAGACCACCATCGCGCTGACCGGGTTGCCCGGCAGCCCCATCACCGGCTTGCCATCTACCACGCCCAGGAGCGTGGGCTTGCCCGGCTTCAGCGCCACCCCGTGCACCAGCACGCCGGGCGCGCCCAGGTCGTTGAACGCGTCTGCGGTGATGTCCCGCACCGAGACCGAACTCCCTGCCGAGAGCACCACCATGTCGGCCTGGTCGAGCGCCTCGGCGGCGCGCGCCCGCAACGTATCGAAGTCGTCCGCGATGACGCCAAACAGGCGGGGGACGCCGCCCACCGCGCGCACCTGCGCCGCGACGGTGTACGAGTTGATGTCGCGGACCTGCCCCGGCTTGAGCGCAGCGTCAGGCGGGATCACCTCGTCGCCGGTCGAGAGGATTGCCACGACGGGCCGCCGCGCCACCCTGACCTGAGTGATACCGAGCGCCAGCAGCCCGCCGACGTCCTGCGCGCGCAGCACGTGGCCGGCCGGCAACACCTCGTCGCCCGGCTTGATGTCCTCACCGACCTGGATCACGTTCTCGCCGGCCGCCACCGCGCGGACGACCTCGATCTCGCCGTCTCCGGCCGGCTGCGTGTTTTCGACCATCACCGCCGCGTCCGCGCCCGGCGGGATTGCGCCCCCGGTGTGCACAATGGCCGCCTGCCCACGTCCGACCTGCACCGCCGGCATCTGCCCCATCGGCACTTCACCGACCACGCGCAGGTAGGCCGGCAGCGCCGAGGTTGCGCCATGCGTGTCCGCGCCGCGCACCGCGTAGCCGTCGACGGTGCTGCGCGCGAAGGCCGGCAGCGCCTCCGGGCTGCGCAGCCGCTCGGCGGTCACGCGCCCCAGTGCATCAGCAGTCTCGACTGTCTCCACATCAACGGCCGGCGTCAGCGCCTCGAACCAGCGCGCGCGCGCCTCCGCAATGGCTGTCAGGGTAAAGAATTCCGGCATCGCATACCTTGCTCAAACTCAACATATCTGCGTTCTAACATAGTTATACTGGATTGTGGCGCAAATGGCGTAATCCACGCCCCTTGCCTGGCCCCAGTCCTGTCCCTGGCCCCCGCAAACCGGGTAGCATCCCGAATGGTTGGAACTATCCTGCAAGAGCACAGCGTGCTGTGTTCCTACCAACCGCCATATCTGGCGGTAGGGGCGACCCGGCGGGTCGCCCCTACGCCCTGTACATCTCAAGGTTAATGACGGGCGCATACCCATGCCGTGATTCTGTGAAGACATTACCAGGGCAAGATGTCAAAATGCTTTCGTCGTCGGGGGAAGTCAGCCCTGCGCCAGCTGGTAGCCGACGCCCGGTTCGCTGATGATGTAGGTCGGTGCGCCAGGGTTAGGTTCCAGCTTGCGGCGCAGCCGCCAGACCACCGCGCGCAGGATGGGCACATCCTCGCAGTATTCCTTCCCCCATACCTGGTCCAGCAGGTGTGCGTGGCTGAGGACGCGGTTGGGGTGCCGTGCGAACTCAACCAGCAGCCGGTATTCCGTCGGCGTGAGGTGAACGCCTTTGCTGCCCATGAAGACTTCCCGGCGCGCGAAGTCGATGCGCAGATCGCGGTTGCGGTATACGGCGCTGCCGGGGGCGCTGTCCTTCTCCGGGACCGGGCGGGCGCGCCGCAGCACGGCCTCAATCCGCGCCTGAAGCTCGCGGCTGCCAAACGGCTTCGTCAGGTAGTCGTCCGCGCCCATGCGTAGACCGCGTACCTTGTCGTCCTCGTTGTCGTTGGCAGTCAGGATGATGACCGGAACGTCGGAGAAGGTGCGCACCTCTTCCAGCACCGCGTACCCGTCCTTGCCCGGTATCCCCAGGTCAAGCAGGATCAGGTCAGGGCAATGGTGGGCGACCTGTTCCAGCGCCTGCAGGCCATCCTCGGCGGTGACCACCGCATAGCCCCCAGTTGCAGGTTGGCGCTGAGGAAGCGAAGCAGCCGCACTTCATCGTCCACCGCCAGGATCACAGGGTTTTCGCGCATGGCTCCTCGATCATCTCTTTTACCACCTGGACCAGCTCGCCGGCGCTGATCGGCTTCACCAGCACGCGCGCGACGCCCAGGGCGCGCGCCTGTTCCTTGATCTCCGGGTCCGCCGACGCCGTAATAATCGCAACGACGAAGTCGCGGCGCGCGATCTGGTCCTTCAGGCATTCCAGCACGTCCCAACCGCTGAAGCGGGGCATCGCGAGGTCGAGGAGGAGCAGGTCAGGCGGCTGCGCCTGGACCGCCGCCAGACCCTCGCGCCCGCTGGCGAACCACTCCACCTGATAGCCCTCAAGCTCCAGCGTGAACTGCGTCAGGCTGCCGAGCGCCTCGTTGTCCTCAATGATCACCACGCGCCTGCCCGTCATTCGAGCGCCTCAACCTCGCTTTCCCGCGCGGCAAACGCTGCGCCGTCCTGCCGATCACCCACAGGGAGCGTGAAAGAGAAACAGCTTCCCCTGTCTGGCTCGCTCTCCACCCAGATGCGCCCGCCGTGCGCCTCCACAAGCCCCTTGCAGATCGCCAGCCCCAACCCAATGCCGCGTGTTCTCCAATCCTGGGTGTGCACGCCCCGGAAGAAGCGGTCGAACAGGTTCTCCCTTTGTTCAGGCGGAATGCCCGGCCCCCCATCGGCAACCTGCACCAGAACGCGCCCATCTTCAACCGATGCGCTGACGTGGATCGAGGTTCCGGGCGGGGTGTACTTCGCGGCGTTTTCGACGAGATTGTTGATCACCTGCCGCACGCGGCGCGGGTCAACGACGAGATTCGGGAGGTCGTCGGCGCAGGTCGCCGTGATCGCGTGCTCCGGGTAGAGATCCGCCATGTCACGGCAGACGCCCTGGATGATCGGCGCGAGATGCACCCGCTCCTTGCTCACCTTCAGCATCCCCGCCTCAATGCGCGACATATCAAGCAGGTTCGCAATCAGTTCTGTCAGCCGGTCGGTCTCCGCGTCGATGGTTTCCAGGAACTCCCGGAGCGTCTCGGAGTCGAGGCGCGCCAGGTAGTCGATGATCGTTGTGGTGTAGCCCTTGATCGACGCCAACGGCGTCCGCAACTCGTGCGAGACGACCGAGAGCAACTGCGACTTGAGCCGGTCCGCCTCCTCCGCGCGCTCTTTGGCGGCGTACAGCTCGTCCAGGAGGCCCAGCATGGCAAGGTTCATTTCCTGGAGCGCGGCGTTGGTCTTCTGGTACGCAACGGTGCGCTGGCGCACCTGCACCTCAAATTCGTCGCGCGCCTGCCGCACGTGCTCGTACAACTCCGCGTTCTGGATCGCCACCTGCACGCTGGCGGAGAGCGCCTGCAACTTGGCGACGTCCTCATCGGTGAACCTGCCGCCGCGCTTGTTCACGCCCCCGAAGACGCCGATGACCCTGTCGCCCCTGAACAGCGGCACCGTGATCAGGGTGCGAATCTGCCCCAACACCGCCCGCAATTCGGGAGACGTATACGTTTCCGGCAGGTCGCTCTGGACCTGGGGCTGGCCTGTCTGGAACGCTATCCAGCCGAGGCTCCCTTCACCGGGGATCACGCGCGGTAGCGGTTCGTCTCCGTCCCAGTCCGTAGAGGCGATACATACAAGCCGGTTTGCCTCTGGCTCCGCCAGCAGGACCGCCGCGTGCTCGGCGTCGATCAGCTCCTTGACCTGCCACACCACCGTCTCCAGGACCTCGCGCCGGTCCAGCGAACGGCCCACGGCCTCCGATGTCGCGCGCAGGCTCTCGGCGATCTCGCGCTGCCGGCGCTCGGCCTCGAACAACTTGGCGTTGCGGATCGCCGTGCCGATCTCGCGCGCCGCCGCCATGAGCACCACAATCGAGCGGCCCGATATGGAGAGCGGGCGCCGGCTCGCGACGAGCGCCACGCCCAACACCTCGTCGCCCACCAACAGCGGCACGAAGACCAGCGCGTTGACGCCGAGCTGTCCCAACCGCCGGGTTGCGCGATGGGTTGCATTCTGCGAAGTCTCCACCAGCACAGGCGCGCGCAGTTCCAGGATGTCGCCCACCGCGCTGTCACCGCCCCAGAACGCCCCGACGGCCTCAGCGATCTCCGGCGGGAAGTTCAGGTTGGCGGCGAGGCTCAGCTCAGCGCTCGCCTCGTCGATCAGGTAGATCGCCGCCGACTCCGATGTCGTCGCCAGAGACAGCGCGGTCAGCGCCGTCTGCAGCACGACATCGAGGTGCAGCGAGCGATTGACCACGGTCACGATCTCGTTGATCGCAGCCAATTCCGTGAGCCATTGATAGCGCTCGCGCTCCGCGTCACGGCGCGCGGTCACGTCGCGCGCGATGACCATGACGCGCGCATCGGCGCCAATCGGGACGATGTCAAACTCGACGTACCGCTGCGCGCCATCCGGGTAGTGCAGCGCACGCTCCACTTTGAGCATGGGCTTGCCCTCCGCCACGTGCGCCCGGATAGTTTCAATTTCCTCAGGTGTCACCGCGCCGCCGACGCGTTCGAGGATCCGCGCCGGCTGCCCGACAACCGATCTGCGCGTGTAGCCGGTGAGCCTCTCGAACTGAGGGTTCACTTCGTCAATCCGCATATCTGGCCCGATCAGAATGATGGCTTCAGCGGCGCACTCAAACATCTGCCGATAAACGGTCTCTGCGCCCACGGCGCGCTGTAGCAACTGAAGTCGGTCGGAGAACGCTTCATACAGCCGGGAATCGACGTTTGCGAAACCACGCCCAACGACAAAAAGCACGAATTCGACGACCAGAGCCGCCATGACGAGATGAAAGCCGTTGACAACCACCAGGCTTGGGCTGGCGATGCCGGCCTGGACAAGCGCCAACGCCAGAACGCTGCCGATGAGCAGCAGCGCGCCGACCGTCAGCCGCAATGGACGGCTGCGCAGTTCCGCGGACCAGGCGACGGTAGCCAGGATCACCAGTTCAGCGCCGAACAGCAGATTGAATAGCGCGTCTTTGTGAAGGACAAAGAGCCGCGTAAAGCCAATGAGCAGCTGCCAGCCGCCAAACAGGGCAAGCAACACAGTCGCCCAGAGCGCCACGCCCCGCCGCCACCCGTGCGCTGACGCCCATGCGGTACCAGACGCGCGCGCGCGGTCAGTTTCAGACGCCATTAGCTGCTAACCTGGAAACACTCTCTCTTCGTGTCAGCTTCGATAACGTCGCTGCAGTTGTTATTTGAAGAAGACTCTCAGGACCAGTTCCCCCAGGCGGATCTCGTCGCCATCGCGCAACACGCGCGGCCTGTGAGGGATCAGTTGCTCGCCGTTGAGGAAAGTATGGTTCACGCTGCCGAGATCAACGAGCGTCAGCGCCTCGTCCTCCCTCGCGCGTGATTGCTGCGTGCAACCGCGAGACTCCCTTGTTGTAAGCGTCGTAGGGACTGAGATCGAGGTCCGGTCCCTTCTGGCTCCGTTTGTCGCTGCGGCCCAATACGATCTGCCGGGCGGGAAGCACCGTGATCGATTCCGACTCGCTCGGAATATACAGCACCAGCTCGTTGTCTGGGCCGAAGTGCGCCGTCCCCCAGGTCGCGTGCGCCTCAGGCTCGCCAGCCGAGCGGCGAAGCTTCCTGGTTGTGACGGCAGTCTTCAGATCCACCAGGCCGTTGCCGCAGACCTTGCAGATCAAAGTCCCCTCGTGATTCTCAGCGTGACAGCGCGGACATTCAATCATTGCTCGCCTTGACACCTCGTGGCACTGCAAACGAACACAACATCAGGAACCTGTATCGCAACAAGAACGTCCCCATTATCGCACAAACGGTCAGCGGATGTCCAGCGCACGCCCACGCGGGGTGCGTTCCATCTTGGGGGCACCGCCAGCAATCCGCCAATGCTCTGCCTGTTTTGCCTCACCCCCGGCCCCCTCTCCATAATGACACGTTAACAGCCCGCCGACTGAAGTCGGCGGCTAATCGTCGCCGAGATCCATGATCGAGGGGATTTTTAGCCCGCGACTTCAGTCGCGGGATGAAGAACAAGGTATCTAATGGATTACACCCCTGCGCGCAAGTCGGCGCATCCTGGAATACACCCCGCGCGGTCGCGCGTCATTCCATCGGGTACTTCAGGCCCCACTGCGCGCGGATCGCGTCCAGCGTCTGCATGATGGACAGCGACTCGTCCAGCGGCATGGCGTCGCTCTCCAGCCGGCCTTCGTGCAGGCAGCGCCCGACCTCCGCCGCCTCGTAGTTGTAGCCGTTGCCCTCAAACGGCGCTTCGATCACCTGGTCGTCCTGCCCCTCCAGCGATAGCGTGAGCGCGGCGGGCGTCCACCACTGCCGGTGGAGGTGGATGCGCCCCGCCGTGCCCAGGATGTGGGCCGCCTGCGGCGTAACCGTCCGCAAGGCCGATAGAAGCACGGCCAGTTGCCCGTTCTCATAGCCCAGGATGACCACCGACTGCTCATCCACGCCCGTCTCACCGAGGTCCGCCATGCCCGTAATGCGCGTTGGCGCGCCAAGCACCATCGACGCCAGCGACACCGGGTAGACGCCCACGTCCAGCAGCGCGCCGCCGGCCAGCTCAGGATCGAACAGCCGGCTGGCCGGGTCGAACGGCATACGGAAGCCCAGGTCGGCCAGCAACATCCGTACCTCGCCGATGACGCCCGCGCTGAGCATCTCGCGCACCCTCCCCATAAGGGGGAAGAAGCGCGTCCACATCGCCTCCATCAAGAAGCGCTTCTTCACACGCGCGGCGCGGATCATCTCCGCCGCCTCCGCCGCGTTGACGGCAAGCGGCTTCTCGCACAGCACGGCCTTGCCGGCGTCCAGGCAGAGGAGGGTGTTCTCTTTGTGCAGGTTGTGCGGCGTCGCGATGTAAACCGCGTCGATATCCGGGTCGTTTGCCAGGTCGGCGTATGTCGCGTGGCGGCGGGGCGCGCCGAACAGGTCGGCGAAGGCGTCTGCAGATTGCTGCGTCCGCGAGCCGACCGCGACGAGTTCCGCGTCGGAGATCGCAGCCAGGCCCTCGCGAACTGCGCGGCGATGTTCCCGGTCCCCATGATGCCCCAACGGATTGTGTCAGCCATACCGCCCCCGTAATCACTCACCTGCCACGATTACCGCGCTATCTCAAACAGGGGCACGGATGCCGTGCCCCTGTTGAGAGGTCTATGTACGCCTACCGCAGTGCGGCCTGTCTATTCCAGCACGCGGAAGCCCTGCCCTGCCGGGTCTGGCCTCCACGATTGTAGCACCTTCATGTAGTTTGCGCGCTCGAAGGCGGCCGGCTCGTTGACGTGCTGCTGGCTCATGCTGCCCTGCATCTGCCTGATGGAGTCGTACTCGTTCTCCGTCATCCAGGCGACAATCTCGTTGAGGAGTTCGCCAATGCGCCCGACGCCGTTCTTGAGCAGCTCCGACGCGATCATGGTCACCTTCGCGCCGGCCATCATCCCCTTGAGCACATCGCTGTAGGTATGCACGCCGCTCGTGATCGCAAGGTCAACCGGGATGCGCCCGTAGAGGATCGCCACCCAGCGCAGCGGCAGGCGCATCTCATACGACGTGCTTAGCGACAGGCGCGGCACCACCTTCCAGCGCTTCCAGGTCGAGGTCTGGCTGGTAGAATCGGTTGAACAGCACCAGCGCGTCCGCCCCGGCGTCGGCGAGACGCTGCGCCATGTTCGCCGTCGCGCTGAAGAACGGGCTGAGCTTGATCGCCACCGGTATCGAGACGCTGGCCTTCACGTCGCTGAGGATGTCCACGTACATCTGCTCGACCTCAGCGCCGGTCAGCGCGGGGTTGGTCGGGATGTAGTAGACGTTCAGTTCCAGCCCGTCCGCGCCCGCTTCCTCGATCCTCCTGGCGTACTCGATCCACCCGCCGGTCGAGACCCCGTTCAGGCTCCCGATAATGGGGATGTCCACCGCCGCCTTCGCCTGGCTCAGAAGGTTGAGGTACTCCTCCGGGCCGATGTTATAGGTCGGCAGGTCAGGGTAGTAGCTCAGCGCCTCGGCAAAGCTCTCGGTGCCGTAGTTCAGGAAGTGGTCCAGCGTCTCGCTCTCGTGCGTGATCTGCTCCTCGAAGAGCGAGTACATCACCACGGCGGCAGCGCCGGCGTCCTCCATCCGGCGGATGCCGTCAACGCTCTCAGACAGCGGCGACGAGGACGGCACGATCGGATTCTTGAGGGGGATCCCCATGTAGGTTGTCGTCAGGTCCATGTTTCTCTCTCGCTCCCTCCGCAGGCATTCGTGTGGAAAAGGTGTACGTGGGGGCGCGGCGCGCCCCATCTTGTGTCAGTCCGAACCCGGCTTACTCCTGCGCCATGCGCTCGTACTTCTGCCAGCGCTCGTTCACGGCCTCCTGCGCTGCGGCGAGCAGTTGCTCGGCCACATCCGGCTTGCTCTGGAGCAACATCCGGTAGCGCGTCTCGTTGTAGATGTAATCGCGCAACGCGACCTTCGGCGCTTTCGAGTCGAGCTGGAACGGGTTCTTGCCCTCTTCCGCGAGCCGGGGGTCGAAGCGGTAGAGCGGCCAGTGCCCGCTTTCCACCGCCAGCTTCTGTTGATCAAGGCCCTTTGCCAGATCGAAGCCGTGCATCGCGCAGTGCGAGTAGGCGATGATGAGCGACGGCCCATCGTAGGACTCGGCTTCCTGGAAGACCTTGAGGGTGTGCGCGTCGTTGGCGCCAAAAGCCACCTGCGCCACGTAGACATAGCCGTAGTTTATCGCCATCAGGCCCAGGTCCTTCTTGGGCGTGGGCTTGCCGCCGGCGGCGAACTTTGCCACCGCCGCGAGCGGCGTCGCCTTTGACGACTGCCCGCCGGTGTTCGAATACACCTCGGTGTCAAGCACCAGGACGTTCACGTTGTACCCGCTGGCAAGCACATGGTCCAGGCCGCCGTAGCCGATGTCGTAGGCCCAGCCGTCGCCGCCGATGATCCACACGCTCCTCTTGACCAGCATGTCGGCCAGGCTCAGGAGTTCGCGCGCTTCGGGGCGGTCCACAGCCTGGAGCTTGCGCTTCAGTTCCGCCACACGCTCGCGCTGCGCCTGGATGCCGGCCTCGTCAGACTGGTCGGCGTTGACCAGGGCGTCGGCCAGTTCCGCGCCGATTGGGTCGCGCAGGCGCGCCACCAGCTCACCGGCATAACGGGCGCTCTTATCGACCGCCAGCCGCATCCCCAAGCCGAATTCGGCGTTGTCCTCGAACAGTGAGTTGCTCCATGCCGGGCCGCGCCCCTCGCGGTTCACCGCGTAGGGCGTGGTGGGCAGGTTGCCGCCGTAGATGCTGGAGCAGCCGGTCGCGTTGGCGACCATCATCCGGTCGCCGAAGAGCTGGCTCGCCAGTTTGATGTACGGCGTCTCGCCGCAGCCCGCGCACGCGCCGGAGAACTCGAACAGCGGGCGGAGCAGTTGTATATCCTTGACGGTCGTGAACCGCAGCCCGTCCTGGCGCGGGAACTCCGGCAGGTTGGTGAAGAAGGCCCAGTTCTCCTTTTCCTGCTCGCGGATCGGCAGGACATCGGCCATGTTGAGCGCCTTGCGGCCCACCTGCGTCTTGTCCTTGGCCGGGCATACCTCGACGCACAGCTTGCAGCCGGTGCAGTCCTCGACGCGCCACCTGCAGCACGTACTTCTTGTCGTCCATGCCCTTCCAGCGCGCCTTGGAGTCCTTGAACGTCGGCGGCGCGCCGGCAAGGTCGGCATCCTCGACGATCTTCGCGCGGATCACCGCGTGTGGGCACACCATGACGCACTTGCCGCACTGGATACAGATGTCTGGCTCCCAGACCGGCACCTCCAGCGCGACGTTGCGCTTCTCCCATTGCGTGGTGGCGGTGGGGTAGGTGCCGTCGTTGGGCAACATGCTCACAGGCAGCAGGTCGCCCCGACCGGCGATCATCTCCGCCGTGACCTTCTGCACGAATTCCGGCGCTTCGGGCGGCACGACCGGGGGCATTTCGATCTGGCTGGTGGCCCTGTCGGGCACGTTGAACTCGTGCAGGTGTTCCAGCGCCGCATCGACGGCGGCGTAGTTCTTCTGCACCACGGCCTCACCGCGCTTGCCATAGGTCTTGCGGATGGCCTCTTTGATCTTCGAGAGAGCCTCGTCGCGCGGCAGCACGCCGCTGATGGCGAAGAAGCACGTCTGCATGGTGGTGTTGATGCGCACCCCCATGCCTGTCTCGCGCGCCACGGAGTAGGCGTCGATCACGTAGAACTTGAGCTTCTTCTCGATGATCTGTTCCTGGACGCGGCGTGGCAGCTTGTCCCACAGCTCATCGGGGCCGTATGGTGCGTTGAGCAGGAAGGTCGCGCCTGGGGCGGCGTTGCCCAGCACGTCGTAGCGCTCCAGGAAGCCGAACTGGTGCACCGCGACGAAGTTCGCCTGTTGAATCAGGTAGGTGCTGTGGATCGGGCGCGGGCCGAAGCGCAGGTGCGAGATCGTACGCGCGCCGGCTTTCTTCGAGTCGTAGACGAAGTAGCCCTGGGCGTAGTAGTCGGTCTCCTCGCCGATGATCTTGATCGAGTTCTTGTTCGCGCCAACCGTGCCGTCAGAACCCAGGCCCCAGAACATCGCGCGGACCACGTCGTCCGGCTCGGTGTCGAAGCTGGGATCGTAGGCAATGCTGGTGTCGGTCACGTCATCGATGATGCCAACGGTGAAGTGGTTCTTGGGCCTCTCCTTCTTCATCTCGTCGAAGACGCCCTTGAGCATGGACGGCGTGAACTCCTTGGAGGAGAGGCCATAGCGCCCGCCGATCACGCGCGGCATCTTCTCGAACGGCGCAGCGCCGTCAGCCATGCCCTCGGTCAGCGCCGTGATGATGTCCTGGTAGAGCGGCTCGCCGATCGCGCCTGGTTCCTTGGTGCGGTCGAGCGCCGCGATGACCTTGACGGTCGGCGGGAGCGCGCTTAAGAAGTGCTCAGCCGAGAAAGGTCGGTAGAGGCGCACCTTGATCGCGCCCACCTTCTCGCCTCTGTCCGCCATGTACAAAACCGTCTCCTCCGCGGTCTCGGTGCCAGACCCCATCAGAACCACGACGCGCTCAGCATCGGGCGCGCCGATATAGTCGAAGAGGTGATAGTGGCGGCCCACGATCCCGGCGAACTTATCCATCGTCTCCTGCACGATGGCTGGCGTCGCGATATAGAACGGGTTGACCGTCTCGCGCGCCTGGAAGAACACATCGGGGTTCTGCGCGGTGCCGCGCAGCACAGGCCGGTCGGGCGACAGGGCGCGCGCGCGGTGCGCGCGGACCAGATCGTTATCCACCATAGCGCGGATGTCATCATCGGCAAGCCGCTCGATCTTCTGCACCTCGTGTGACGAGCGGAACCCGTCGAAGACGTGCATGAAGGGCACACGCGCCTTCAGCGTGGCCGCCTGGGCGATCAGCGCCATGTCCATGATTTCCTGGATCGAGCCGGAGAAGAGCATACCCCAGCCGGTGCTCCGGGCAGCCATCACGTCGCTGTGGTCGCCGAAGATCGAAAGCGCCTGCGCGGCCACCGAGCGACCGGAGATGTGAAAGACCGTGCTGGTCAGCTCGCCCGCGATCTTGAACATGTTGGGGACCATCAGCAGCAGGCCCTGGCTGGCGGTGAAGGTCGTGGTCAGCGCGCCCCCCTGCAACGCGCCATGCACTGCGCCGGAGGCCCCACCCTCCGACTGCATCTCGACGACCAGCGGCACGGTGCCCCAGATGTTGGTCCGGTTCTGCGCGCTCCACTCGTCGGCGAACTCGCCCATCGGCGACGACGGCGTGATCGGGTAGATCGCGATGACCTCATTGGTCTTGTGGGCAACGTAAGCCGCAGCCTCGTTACCATCAATGGTTACGGGAATACGAGTCAAGGCTTGCCTCCTTCAGAATGGCAACTCTCACGAACACAGAGTTCGTTCGTTACTTGTAGTCGCGGAAGCACCCTCCACGACGCCAGTGTCAAGATGACACGGGCGCAAGACACGCCAAGACCGCGCCCTGGCGGCTCCCACGCGGCCATAATAGCACTCTCAACTACGACCCAGACAGTGAGATTTGACACCTTATTCCGTCGCAGAAGTCATGCTCTCGCTGGCAGAGGCGCAAACGAGCCGTCTGCCGCGCGCCAACGCGCCGAAACGCCCCATCGACCGCGAGGTCAGTGGTGTATGATTATGAATATTACTAAATTAGAATGAGCACAAGGGGAAGGATCAGCAGCTTCCCGAAAGCTTAGAGCTTTCGGGAAGCTGCAAAACCGGTCACTATCCTCAAAGGTAGCTTATGCGCGCAACGCGCTAACGAAACTGGGCGCCAGAGAACCCGTGCATCCCGACCAGCGGCACGAACATCACCAGCGTGATGCGCTCGATGTTCCACGTATCGCCGTAGCGCCAGATGCGTTCGAGCCACTGGCTTTCGCGGTCGCCCACCGGCAGCACCAGGCGACCGCCTTCGGCAAGCTGGCCGCGGAGCGGGTTCGGGATGCCCGGCGCAGCGGCGGAGACGACAATCGCGTCGAACGGGGCCATGTCGGGCAGGCCCTGGCTGCCGTCCCCGACATGGATTTCGACATTCTCGTAACCCAACGAAGCCAGCGTCGCGCCGGCGCGGTCCGCAAGCTCAGGGTAGCGTTCCAGGCTGAACACCTGTCGGGCCAGCTCGCAGAGGATGGCGGTGTGGTAGCCCGAACCGGTCCCCACTTCGAGGACGGTCTCATGACCGCTGAGCTGGAGCGCCTGCGTCATCAACGCGACGATATAGGGCTGAGAGATGGTCTGGTCCTGCCCGATGGGCAGCGGGCTATCGCGGTAGGCAAGGTGCTGGAGGTTGTCCGGGACGAAGCGGTGCCGCGGCACATCTTGCATAGCCTGAAGGACGCGAGGGTCGGCGATGTCGCGCGATTTGAGTTGTTCCTCGACCATCCGCTGGCGCATTAACTGGAAGTCCGTTTGGGCCACCGGAGTCTCCTTAAAAGCGTTCGGTCGCGCTCAACATCCTTTTTCGCATTATACTGGCATTTGCATTCCGCGCAAATCGATGGCGGCCCGCGCCTCAATTCGCCGGTTTGCGGGCGATGACCAGCGTCATGAAGTTGAATGCCCACGGCAGCGTCGCGCGCGTGAGCCGGCCCAGCCACTCGGCGAGCGGCGAGGTGCGGTAGTAGCCCGCGGCGCGGAACGGCCCGCCCAGCCCCCACCACGTGAAGCTGTGGCCGGTGGGCTGTGAGCGCGCCACCTCAAAGCCGGCCTGCCGGACCGCGTCCTCAAGCTGGCGGCGCGTATACGTGCTCTCGTAGAAATGCGCGTCGCTGCGCTCGACCTGCCCCGCCAGCCGGCGGCGCAGGCTCACGAGGCAGTGCACCACGTTGGGGTAAGGGATGGTCAACACCAGCACGCCGCCGGGGCGCAGCGCCCGGTGCGCCTCGCGCAGCGCCGGGACCGGCCCCTGGGGGAAGTGCTCGAACACGCCGAACGAGAGATAGGCGGCCAGGCTGTCGCGTGCATACGGCAGCGCATGCACATCGCCGACCTGTAGCGGCAGGGTGGGATCGTATGCCAGCGCCTTGCGCACCGCCGTCTCCACGTAGTCCAGGCCGACCACGTTGAACCCCTGCCGCCGGAGGTGGATGACCATGATCCCCAGGCCGCAGCCGGCTTCGAGGATCACGCCCTCGCGCGGGAGGTGGCGCTGGAACACGGCCATGTAGTCGGTGCGCGGGTAGGCAAGCGTCGCCAGCTCTGTCTCGACCGAGGCGTCGTCCCAGATCGACTCCCAGGCCTGTTGCGTCGAACGGTAGAGCGGATCGTCGTGCATAGAGATGCCCCTCACCGGCCCAGCGCCGCGCGCAGCAGCGCGACATCCTCGCGCCGGACGCCGCCGACAGCCACGAGCGCGGCCCCATAGACGGTCGCCGCCGCGCCGATCAGCAGCAAGACGTGCGTGTCACGCAACAGCGCGCACGCCGCCGCCATGACCGCTGCTGAAATAACTACACGAAAGAAATATGCGCCGAGACCGAGGCGCGCGATCCGGGCGCGCAGCCACCACGCCGCCAGCCCTATGAGCACCGCCTGGATCGCCACGATTGCGACCGCCGGCCCGATGTGGCCCAGCAACGCGATCAACGCCACGTGCAGTGCCACCGCCAGCCCCGCGCTGAGCGCGCGCAGCGCCATCACCCGCGCCTGCCGCCCCTCGACGATGAGCATCTGGGCCAGCACTGCGCCCGGATAGAGGAACACCAGGCTCCACAGCAACGCCGCGAGCACCGGCGCCGACTCCGGGTACGCGCCCTGGTAGGCGAAGTCCAGCAGTGGCGCGGCGACGAACGCGCCGCCAACCGCCAGCGGCACGCCGAGCACGACCATGGCATAGACGAGGCGGCTCAGCAGCCTGTCGAGCGCGGCGGGGTCGCTGTGGTAATAGCGCGAGAGCGTGGGAAAGCTCGCGACCAGCACCGGCGTGCTGACGACCTCGATCAGCAGCAGGTAGAGCACGTAGGCGGCGCTGTACCAGCCCGTCGGCGCTTCGCCCAGCATCTTGCCCAGGATGAGCTTATCGGCCTGCAGGTAGATCAACCCAAAGGCCGCCCCCCACGCCCAGGGGCAGCGCCTCGCGGAGCAGGTAGCGGGCGCGCGCGCCGCTGGCGTCACGGGCCACCGCCGGCCGGAAGCGCAGGAACAACACCGGGACGCCCACCGCCAGCGCCACCACGCCCGAAGCGGCCATCGCCCAGAACACACCCTCCAGGCCGTGGCCGAGGCGCATCGCGGCAAACCCGCCGCCGATGAAGGTCAGGTGCGACGCCAGCTCCACGGCCATCGCCGCGCCCATCTCCTCGACCGCGACCACCCCTCCAGCGCCACCATGCCCACCACCTGCGCCAGCACGCCGAAGCCGGCGAGCGCGAAGTAGCGCGCCGGCGCCTCGGGGTAGATGAGGCTGCCGAGCACGACAAGCAGCAGGAACGCGCCCAGCGCCAGCGCCGCCTTCGTAAGCAGGCTGCTCGTCAGGTATTCGCGCGCGCGGGTGTGGTCCGCGGCCACATCGCGAATCACGACCGTGCCGATGCCCATATCCGGCGCGAGCGCGAACAGCGCCACGAACGCGCGCACGATGCTGTAGAGGCCAAAGTCCCGGTCGTCGAGCGCCGGCGCGAGGTAGATCACCCACGCGGCGGAAAGCCCATAGACGATAAACTTGCCGGCAAAAGTGTACGAGAAGTTGCGCCCGATGCGGCGGACCTCAGCCGAGGAGGATTGAGTCATAGAAGGCTTCCAGGCGGTCCACGACCGCCGACCACGTGTAGCGCGCGCCAACCAGCCGGCGCGCCGCCGCACCCATACTAGCGCGCGCGCCAGGTTCGGTCAACAGCGCCCGCAGCGCCGCCGCCCAGGCGTCCACATCCAGGTCGAGCACGCGCCCCGCCCCTGCTGTCTCCACATCAGGGAGGTTGCACCCTGGGCTGAGAAGCGCCGGCAGCCCCGCCGCGCACGCCTCCAGCGCCGCAAGCGGCATCCCCTCGCCCACCGCCGGGAGCGCGAACAGGTCCGCCGCCGCCATCGCCGCGCGCTTCGCCTCGCCGGTCAGCATCCCAGTGAACACAACGCGCGCGCTCAGGCCCACCGTCGCCGCCTGCGCGCGCGCCGGGGCAAGCGCGCCCTCGTCCGGCCCGACGACCGCCAGCCACGCATCGGGCAGATTCGCCTGAGCCAGCGCGCGGATCAGGAAATCCAGCCCCTTGCGCGGGTGCAGCCGCCCCAGAAAGAGCACGAGCGGCGCGCCGGCTGGGATGCCCCACTGCGCGCGGAACACGTCGCCGGGCGGGAGGTCGGCGAACTCCTCAAGATCGACGCCGTTGGGGATGAGGCGGTAATCCACTGCCGGCGGCAGGCCGAGACGCGCACGCAGGTCGCGCACCTCGCGCGCGCCCTGTTCGGTGTCGGCGGCAATGTGGGCAAAGCGGCGCATCAGCGCGCGTCCAAAGAACCGGTCCCACGCCCGCTTGAGGGCGCCGCGCCCGGTCCCGTAGGGAAGCGTCCCGTGCGGCGTCAGCACCAACGGTAGGCCCAGGCGGGCGGCCACCGGCGTAACCAGCAGGTTCTCGACGGTGCGCAGTTCGTGGCAGTGCACCAGATCGAACGCCGCGAGCGTCGCCTCAGCGGCGCGCCTCATGCCACGCGGCGTGCTCAGGTTCAGCCGCGCCTTGAGCGCGTTGCTCACGTTGCGGAAGTAAAACACCTCCACGCCGTCCACCAGCGCCCGGCGCGCGTCGGCGCGGAGGCCCGGCCCCAGCGAGGTCGTTGGTGAACACGGTGACGCGATGCCCGCGCGCAGCGAGTTCCTTGCAGAGCGCGTGCGCGACGCGGGGCGGGCCGCCGTAGGCCCACGCAGGGACGTAGTGCGGCGTGACGTGAAGGAGGTTGCGCCCGCCGCTAGGCTCGCGATGTCCCGCGTCCATCTTCGCCTGCGCGCTTTTGCGTCGCGCGCGTCCTCAGCCAGGTGTAAAGCGCGACAACCGCATAACCGGAGAAGAGGAACAGCATCGGGTCGGTGGGCGCGCGGTAGCGCGTGGATGGGTGGAAGATAACGTAGACAACCGTCATCGCAATCTGCACGAACCAGAGCAGCGATACCTCGCGCCACTGGCGCACCGTGAGCGCCACGCCCGCCAGCGCCAGAAAGAACAGCGCGCCGTAATAGTAGCGGTGCACCGCCCGCCCCACCTGGTCGAATAACGGCTGTGAATAGACGTTCACCGGGTCGTCGGCCGGCAGGCCGCTCAGCGTGAGGCGACCGGCGTCATCTGTCTCGGCGACGACGCTGCCCGCGTAATCGGGGAGGGGCGCTTCGCCCGTCGTCGGGTTGTAGCGCGGGGTGATGTCGATGCTCCAGTGCACCAGGAACTTGACCCACAGCAGCTCAGGGATGCGGTCCGGGTTCTCGCGCAGGTACTTGACCACCAGCGCAAAGCGCTCGGCGTCGGCCTCGCGGCTGTGGAGATTCTCGGCCTCGATCTCGTCCCGGGGCGGGGCGGTCCACTGCACATCGTAGCCGGCGCGGAAGTACGCCACCGTGTAGGGGCTGTTGCCCTGCCACAGATTCGAGCCGGAGGTGATCGTCATCGGCACGAACGCGCCGTAGACCTGGTAGTTGCGGATGGTCCAGGGGACCAGCGTCAGCACGCTCAGCGCCGCCACCGGCGCCAGGCGCGCGAGCGTCTGCCGCAAGCTCAGCCGGAACAGAAACCACACGCCGACCAGCAGCGCCAGCGGCGGCGTGATTGGGCGCACGAGCGTCGTCAGCCCCAGCGCCAACCCGCCGAGCGCCGCCAGGCCCCACGCCGCCCGATCCAGCGCCGGGCGCTCGCGCAGCAACACCATCAGCAGCACGAAGAGGTAGAGCAGCGCCATGAAGAGCGGCGTGTCGATCAGCGACAGGTTCTGGAACACCAGGTACGGATACAGCGCATAGAACAGCCCGGCCAGCCAGCCCGCCGCCTCGCCGTGCGGCAGCAGGCGCTTGCCGACCGTATACAGCGCCGCGATGGCGACGAGGTCGAGTAACGTGTGAAAGACCGTGACCTGGACATACCCGCGCCCGAAGGCGCCGTACACCGCCGCCAGCACGTAGTTGTAGAGCGGGGGGATCATGGCGTCCGGCGCGCCGGGCGCGCGCCCGAAGACGCCTGTCGCCAGCAGGTTTTGGGCGTAGGTGTCGTAGGCTTCCGAGCCGTGGATGACGCCGGTCTGGTCAAAGGCGAAGACGCCGGGGAACGCAAGCACCGCCCCCCACCCGGACGGCGGCGGCGAAGCAGAGCAAAACAGCCAGCTTGTGGGCGAGCAGCCACCTCACCACGGCGTTCAGGGGTGACGGCACGGCGGGCCAGCCCCCTCGCTAGCGCTTGCGCGCGGTGATGCATACGATGTCAAACGGGTTGATGGACAGCGACCACTCCGAGAGGCCGAACCGCCGCTCGAAGAACTGCAACAGGCGCGCCACCGGCGGGAAGTACATGCCGAAGCGGTCCAGGAACAGGCTGACGGTCACGTACTTGCCGATGTGCCGCGCGTTGAGCACGTCGAACCCGGCCCGGTCGAGCATCTTCGCGAGCATTCTCTTCGAGAAGTAGTACACGTGCTCCTCAGAGAGCTTGTAGCCGACCCAGTTCCCGCGCGCGAGGCGCGCCGGCAGGCTCTCGACGTTCGGCGTGGAAAGGACCAGCACGCCGCCGGGCCTGAGCAGCGCCGCCGCTTTGTGCAGGTGTTCCATCGGGTCGGGCACGTGCTCAATCACGTCCCACATCGAAATCAGGTCATACGCCCCGGCGGGATAGTCCAGCTCCAGGAAACTGCCGTGCCGGGCGTCGAAGCCGAAGCGCGTCCGCGTGTGCTCCACCGCGAAGGCCGAGACATCCGACCCCTGCACCTCCCAGCCGTGCTTCTCCGCCTCGGCCATGAAGAACCCCATGGAACAGCCAACGTCCAGCAGTCGCCCCGGCGCGGCGATGTAGCGCTCCACACGCTTCAGCCGCTCCGCGAACGTCCTGCGGATATTGCGCTCGTCGCTGAGGTAATCGGTGTAGCCGACGGTCCGCGAGTCGCCGCTCTTGAAATACGTCTCCCCGTACAGCGCGTAGAGTTCCTCGTCTGCCGGGCGGGGACTGACGTAAATCAGCCCGCACTGCTGACACTGCACGAGGCCGCGCCCGTACTCAGGGCGAAACGGCCTGGGGTTGTCGCTCCCACAAAAGTTGCACGGGATGTCTTTACGGACGGCTTCGGCGCGGACGCGCGGGACGGCGTTCTCCACGTTGACGGTCAAAGCGGCACCTCGAGAAACCATTTTCGGGCTTGTGATAGTCTCCCCTTGAAGTGTTGGCGTAACGATGCGATCGGTTTGACCTCACCCCCGCCGCGCTGCGCGCGCTTCCCCCTCTCCATTGAATGGGGCCAGGGGGTGAGGTAGGAGGCCTGAAGCCATCTACTGACTCGTCAAGTGATGCATCAAGCCATACGCCCCAGCAACAACACCCAAGAGGAAGACCAACGAGCTTGTGAACCCGCAAGATTTTAGGCGAGCTTTGGCAAGGGCGCAAACGCGCGCTTCCCCCTTGCCGGCTCAGGCGCGGGCGGGCTTCTCGGCGCGCAGCAGGAAACTACACCCCTGCAGGAGGCCAAGCCGCACCAGCGCCCGATCCGCCAGGTTGAGCGCGTGCAACACACCCATCTTCAACGCATGCGGCATCACCACTTCCTCGGTCAGCTCGCGAATGAAGGCCGAGTAGTCATGCACGTCGGTGACGTTGAAGTGCGCGTCAATCCACCCCAGCAGGTCGGCCCCGTCGGTGACGCCCTCGAACGGGCTGAGGCCCCGCGCCTCCATGATGTCCTGCATCTCCCCGACCAGTTGCCGCCTGAACCGAAACAACGCCCGGATTTTCTCGCCATACGGGACGCACGTCGGCAGGGCGAACAGCAGCGCGCCGGCGATGACCGCCTCTACCCGCCTCGGATCGCGCCCGTCGATCAGCAGGAACACGCCCCCCGGCTTGAGCGCCGCGTGGACCGCTTCGAGCACGTGGAACGGGCGCACCAGGTGGTGCAGCACGCCCTTGATAATCACCGCGTCGTAGGTCTCGCGCGGCAGCGTAGTGCTGGTTCAGGTCGCCCACCGTGTAGTTCACCCACCCCGGGAGCGGCTCGCGCCGCCGGAGCGACTCCTGATAGGCACGGCCCACCTCAATCGCGGCCTCGGCGATGTCCACCGCGTCCACCACCGCGCCGCGCCGCGCCATCTCGATGGACATCCACCCCGACGCACAGCCAAGTTCCAGCGCGCGGTTGCCTGGACGGACGTGATCCAGGATGAAGCGGATCCACCGCCCCTCGTAGACCGCGAGGTAGGTCATCGCATGTTGGTAGTATCGCCAGTCGGGCGGCGTCTTCTGGGCGGCGTCCACCGCCACCTGCCCCCACACGCGCGCCTCCTCGCGGAGCAGGTGGTCGTAGTTGGCCGGCAGCTCGTCGCTCATTGTCCCGGCCCCGCCTGTTGCAGCGCCCGCCAGACGCGCTCCGGCGTGAACGGCAGTTCGTTGATCCACACACCGGTCGCGTCGTGGATCGCGCTCGCGATGGCCGGCGCGACGCCGTCCTTCGGGATTTCGGCCACTGCCTTCGCGCCATACGGCCCGCTCGGCTCGTAGCTCTCGACCAGGATTACCTCCAGCGCCGGCATCTCGTCGGCGGCGAAGATGCGGTACGGCCCAAACCGCGCGTTGACCAGCCGGCCCTCCGCGTCGTAGGCCATCTCCTCGCTGACGGCGTAGCCCAGCGCCTGCGTCATGCCCCCTTCTACCTGCCCGGCGGCGGTGATCGGGTTGATCGCCACGCCGCAGTCAACCGCCATCAACAGCCGCTCCACCGTGACCTGCCCGGTCTCGGTATCGACCGCCACCTCCGCGAACTGCGCCGCGAACGGCGGCGGCGACTCGTAGCTCATGTGCGAGGCCGTCGCCATGATCTGCCGCTGGTCCTCGGTGTGGAGCGCGTGCAGCGCCACGTCCTCCAGCGTCACCGCGCGCCCATCCCGCGCCGTGACCTTGCGGTCGGCCAGCGTGAGCGTGGCGGGGTCGGCGCGCAGCATCATGGCGGCGCGCTCAAGGATCTGCGCGCGCACCTGCTCGGCGGCCTTCTTCACCGCGCCGCCGGAGATGTATGTCGTGCTGCTCGCGTAGGCGCCGGTGTCGAACGGCGTGAAGTCCGTATCCGACGAATACACGATGATGTCCTCCAGCGGCACGCCCAGCGTCTCGGCGGCGATCTGCGCGAGCACGGTATCCGAGCCGGTGCCGAGGTCGGTCGCGCCGACGAGCAGGTTGAACGACCCGTCGTCGTTGATCTTGATGCTCGCGCCGCCCATGTCCAGCCCGGCAATCGCCGTGCCGTGCATCGCAATCGCCACGCCGATACCGCGCCGGACTGGCCCCTCGCCGCGCCAGGCGCGGTTGCCGCGCTTCTCGTGCCAGCCCATCGCCTGTGCGCCCAGTTCGACGCACTGCGCCAGGGCGCTGCTGTTGACCTTCTGCGCGTACCCCTCGCGCGCCTCACCGAGCGCCTCCGACATGGGGAGGTCGTCGCCAACCTTGACCCAGTTCTTCGCCTTGAACGCGAGCGCGTCCATGCCCAGCGCCTCGGCGACCTGCTCCATATGCACCTCAAGCGCGAAGAGGCCTTGCGGCGCGCCGTATCCGCGATACGCCCCCGCGACCGGGCGGGTCGTGTACACAATGTCGGTGTAGAAGCGGCGATAGGGCGCATTGTGATGTGCTCAGGCCGCGCAGCCCGGTGACCGTCTGCACCGTGAGGCCGTGCGTGCCATACGCCCCGGTGTTGCCGAGCACAGTCATCTCCATGCCTGTGATCGTGCCGTCGTTCTTGACCCCGGTCTTGAAGCGGATGATCTGCTCGTGGCGCGAGCGGGCGCTGGTGAACATCAGCGCGCGCGTCCACTCCATGCGCACCGGGCGGCCCGTGGCGAGGGTCAGGTGCGCGCACAGGTCCTCAAGCAGCATCTCCTGCTTGCCGCCGAAGCCGCCGCCGATGCGCGGCTTGATGACGCGGATGCGCTTGACCGGCAGCCCGATCAGGGGCGCGAGCATCCGCCGCACGTGAAAGGGAACCTGCGTGCTCGTGCGCACCACAAGGCGGTCGTCCTCGTCCCAATAGGTGATGCAGACATGCGGCTCAATCGACGCCTGCTGCACCTGATGCACGTGAAACGCGCCCTCGATGATGCGGTCGGCCTCCGCCCAGGCTGTTGCCGCATCGCCCAGGGTCGCTTCGTTGTGCGCCGCGATGTTGCGCCGGGGGTTGTAGATGTTCACCGCGTCCGGCTCGTCGTGGATGATGGGTGCGCCCTCCGCCAGCGCCGCCTCAATCGTCAGGACCGGCGGCAGCGCCTCGTATTCAACGTGGATGCGTCGCAGCGCCTCCTCCGCAATCTCCGGCGTCTCGGCGGCGACGACCGCCACCCGGTCCCCAACATGGCGGACCTTGTTGTCCAGGCTTACCTGGTCCCACGGCGGCGGGTTGGGCCAGCTCTGCCCGCCGGAAGCGTAGATCACGCGCGGCACGTCCCTGTAAGTCAGCACCGCGTGCACGCCCGGCAGCGCCTTCGCCTCGCTGGTATCGATGTCGATGATGCGCGCGTGCGCGTGCGGGCTGGTGAGCAGCGCGCCGTAGAGCATCCCGCGCATCTCGAAGTCGTCGGTAAAGGCCGGCCTGCCCTGCGCCAGCTTGACCGCATCCACTTTCGGCTCAGGCTTCCCGACGACGCTCGTCGGCGCGCGCCCCGCCTCGGCCGGCGCGATGACCCTCTGGGGCGGGGCCTGCGTCACCACGCGCGGGCCGCCCCACACTGGCGGCCCCAGGTCCGGGGGAACCTCGTCCAGGGGCGGCGCGTCCGGGCCGAAGAGGTCCGGCGGCGCAGGGATCGCCTGGCGCACCGGCTCCAGCGGCGGAACCTCCTCGCCGCGCAGCGCCGCCGCCGCGCGCATGATCGCCTGCACCGGGCGCACATAGCCCGTGCACCGGCACAGCACGCCCGCCAGCGCCGCGCGCACCTCCGCCTCGGTCGGGTTGGGGTTGCGCCTGAGCAGCCACCACGCCGCGAGCAACTGCGCCGGCGTGCAGTAGCCACACTGGATCGCGCCCGTCTCGACGAACGCCTTCTGCAGCGGGTGCAGGTCGCGGCCGGCGCTGAGCGCCTCCAGCGTCATGATGTCGCTGCCGTCAGCCTGCGCCGCCAGCAGCACGCAACTGTTCACCGGCGCGCCGTCGAGCAGCACGGCGCACGCGCCGCACTCGCCGGTCTCGCAGCCGTGCTTGACGCTGAAGTAGCCCCTCGCGGCGCAGCACGTCGAGCAGGCGGTCGTTTGGCCGGACGCGAAAGGTCCGCGCCTCGCCGTTGATGGTGACGTCGATTGCGTTCATGGCAAACACCTTTGCTGTCGGGGCGCGATCGGGCAGGTCGCCCCCTGCGAATCAGGACGGATAGGTGGGATTCTCGTCGTCCAAATCCCAACGGAGCGGGTTGCCCATAATGTACTGGCGCAAACGGGTCAATTCCTCGTCGCTGCGGACAACGTGCTCATAGTATCCGCGCCGCCATACCGGAGCGCCGGGGGTTCCGCGCGCCTTGTTGACCTCGCTTCGTGACAACGGACCGGAACTGACTCGTGATCGCGCCAAGCGATCCTGGGGTTGGGCCGGTCGGACGCTGTAGCTGTGTTTCCTCCGCGTTGGGGGCGACCCGGCGGGTCGCCCCTACAGGTTGACCGACGGAGGGATCGGCTTCAAGGATGAACAGAAGCGCATGAACATGATTGGGCATGATGACGAACGCATCCAATTCGACGCCTGGGCGCACTTCCGCCGTTCGCAACCATTCCGTCTCGACAATCTTCCCGATTGGACTCAGCCGGATTGCGCCGTCGACGATCTCGCCAAAAATACACTGGCGACCATGCGCACAAAGCGTAACGAAGTACGCTCCCGATCGGGCGTAATCATACCCTTGCAAGCGTATAGAGCGGCGGTGATGCTTCTCCGGATCGTATTGCCCTTCCATGTCAAGATCGATCCTGTGCGGACATCGGTAGGAGCGACCCGGCGGGTCGCCCTCCGACCCGCTGACAGGACGCGGCCCTATGCTTCTTCGTCCTCGCCGGCCTGGCCGGCCTCCCCGGCGGCGATCTCGCTCAGCTTCTGCTGCGCCGCTCCGGAGAGGGCGTAGGCAACAACCTCCGCACCCAGCAGCGCCAGCTCGTCGCGCATCCGCTCGATCCAGATGTGCTCGACAAGCGCCACAAGCGCGGAGCTATCAGGCTCCATGTCCTTACCGTATTCCTTAAGGTCGTCGTTCAGGAAGCCCATGTCGATGGCGTTGGCCGCAATGCCCCCGGTGACGGCGCCCGTCACCGCGCCGAGAAGCGCGCCCGCCGGCCCGCCCAGGAGGCCGATCAACCCGCCGGTGATCGCGCCCGCGAGCGCGCCGCGCCCGCCGCCAACGTCCTGCGTCTCCCTGAACGACAGCTTGCCGTCTTTGTCCATCTTGAGCATGGCAAGGTTGACGACGGCAATGACGCCCTCATCGACAAGCGACCGCACCGCCGGCTCCTGGAGAGCCGCCTCGGCGGCCTCCTCGCCCTTGAATTCCGCAATGATTAACTCAAACTCCGACATGTTGCCCTCCGCTTCTGCACGAACCGAGCCATCAAGACCAGCGCAATTTTACTCTTTTTTGCCTTATGAAGCCCAGAAGTGCCGTGTCACGCGCTCGCCGGCTCGCCTACCGGTTAGCCCCACGCACAGCGCATCAACACCAGGCCGGGATGCCCAGGCCCGCGCGTGCCACGGTGGACCTGAGCGGCCTCAAAGCCGAGGTGTTCGAGAATGCGTCGCCCGTCAGGGTTGTCGTTGCGCACGTGCGCGCTCAGCTTGTTCAGCCCGGTCAGGTTGACCTGCATCCGCGCGTACTCCATGAGCGCCCGACCTATGCCGCGACCGCGCAGCGGCGCGACCACGTACCAGGCATCGAGGTACAGCTCGTCCGGCTGCACGTCACGCCCCCACCCCCAGGCGCGGAGCCGCCGCATCCCGGCGAGCGCGGCCGGCCAGCCCAGGACGCTGGCGCAGGCGCGGGCCTCGCGCCACCAGTTCAGGCCGCGTCCTGGATACCGCACCAGCCGGCACACCCCAACGATGCGCCCCTCGTGGACCGCCACCCCGGACAGCTTCAGGCAGTCGGGGTCGCGCCGGATGCGCGCGCGCACAGCCGCCTGGATGCGGCTATCGGGCTGCGCAAACGCCGCCGCGAAGTCGGGCACCCCTTCAACCCACCGCGCCGCGAACTGGGGCGCGTCGGCGGGCGTGGCCTGGCGCACCTCAAGGTCGCGCGGGCACAGCCACGGCATTGAGTAAGGGTGCGCCGGTTCGCCCATCGCAGTCATTCCGCGTCTTCACCCGCGTCCCGGTCGGCGCCCAGGCCTTCCAGGTAGCGCTTGACGCGCGCCTCGTAGCCGTATTCGGTCGGCCTGTAATACCCGCCCCTCACCCCAGTCGGCAGGTATTGCTGTTCGACCCACGCGCCGGGGTAGCTGTGCGGGTACTTATACCCTTCGTGCTCGCCCAGCACAGCCTTGTACATGTCGCGCTTGTCCCCGACGAACTGGTCTGACTTGTCGCGCAGCGGCAGGGGCACCGGTCCAGGGCCGTTCTCCTCGATCTCCTTGAGTGCACCCCAGAAGGCCCCGGCGCTGTTGCTCTTCGGCGCGGTCGCCAGGTAGAGACACGCCTCCGTCAGGTGGTACAGCCCTCCGGCAGACCCACCCACTCGAACCCCTGCGCCGCCGCCGCCACCACAACAATCGCGTTGGGATCCGCCAGGCCGATGTCCTCGCTGGCAAGGATCAACATGCGTCGGAGGATGAAGCGCGGGTCCTCGCCGGCGTAGATCATCTTCGCCATCCAGTACAGCGCCGCGTCAGGGTCAGAGCCGCGCACGCTCTTGATGAACGCGCTGATCGTGTCGTAGTGCTCGTCGCCGGTCCGGTCGTAGCGCACAGCGCGCCGCTGGATGCTCTCCTGCGCCGCTTCCAGGTCCACGACGATGACGCCCGCATCGTCCGGCGGCGTGGTCTCCACCGCGAGTTCGAGCGCGTTCAGCGCGTTGCGCGCGTCGCCGCCGGCCATGTGCGCGATGAACGCCATCGCCTCCTCGGTCACGGTGATCGCCCGTCCGCCGTAGCCGCGCGCGTCCGTGAGGGCGTGCGCCACCACCGCGCGGATGTCCGCCTCCGTGAGCGGCTCAAGGCGCAGGATGCGCGTCCGGCTCACCAGCGGCGTCACCAGTTCGAAGAACGGGTTCTCGGTGGACGAGCCGACCAGGATCATGGTGCCGTCCTCGACGTGCGGGAGCAGCGCGTCCTGCTGCGCCTTGTTCCAGCGGTGAATCTCGTCGATGAACAACACCGTGCGCTTGTTATAGAGGCGCATCCGTTCCTTCGCCGCCTCAACCACCTCGCGCAGGTCTTTGACGCCTGACATCACCGCGTTGAGCGTGACGAACTCGGCGGCGGTGTGGTGGGCGATGATGTGCGCGAGCGTGGTCTTGCCGGTGCCGGCCGGCCCCCAGAAGATCACGCTGCTCAGCCGGTCGGCCTCGATGGCGCGGCGCAACATCCGCCCCGGCCCCAGGAGGTGCGCCTGTCCGACGAACTCGTCAAGCGTGCGCGGGCGCATTCGCACGGCGAGCGGGGCCTGCGTCTTCATCTGCTCCTGCCTTCGGTGCTCGAAAAGGTCCATCGCGAACCCCCTTTCGGCTCTGCCTGCTACAATTGTAAACCATCAGCCGCGCCAGGAATATGCCCACTTCGCCCACAGGGACGGTGCAGTTTCCGCCCGCGCCGTTTTCTGTCTATACTAACCTCACGCCGGCCCTCCAGGGCAGCACGATGACGAGAGGCACGCCGCCATGACCACACCGGACCGCTATCCCATCCCCGCCGCGACCATCCGCGTCGAAGAGCGGATCGTCAACTCCCGCTTCATTGCGACCATCGGCCCCGCCGACACCGTGGAGTCCGCCCAGGCCTTCATCCAGGCCATACGCGAGGAGTTCGCCGACGCATCGCACAACGTGTATGCGTACAAGATCGGGTACGGCGCGTCGGTCACTGAAAGCACCACCGACGACGGCGAGCCGTCGGGCACGGCGGGCCGCCCGGCGCTGGCGGTGCTGCACGGCGCGGACATCGGCGACGTGGTGATCGTCATTACGCGCTACTTCGGCGGCACGAAACTCGGCACCGGCGGGCTGGTGCGCGCCTACAGCGGCATGGTGCGCGCCGCGCTCGACGCGCTCCCGGTCACGGAGAAGGTCGAGAAGCGCAGCGTGATGTTCACCACGCCGTACAACCTCTACGAGCGGGCGCGCCACCTCATCGCGCGCCACGATGGCGAGGTCGAGAGCGAAGACTTCGGCGCGGAGGTCGATCTGGTGCTCACGCTCCCGGTCGCGGAGATTGAGCCGTTCGCGGCAGCGATGCGCGAGCTTTCCGCCGGGCGCGTCGAGGTGGTTCCCCTCTAGCCTCAGCTTTCAGCGGCGTGCGCAGCCCTATCCCCAACCAGGGCCAGCGGGGTATAATGCGCGGCTGCATATCACTCCCCGATCCGGAGATCTGCATGGCGAGTGCACCTGTCACCCAAGCGCCTTCCCGCCTGCGACCGGCCTTCTACCGCCGCAACCTCTTCTTGCTCGTGGTCGACTTTCTGGCCTTCGCGGTCGGCCTCGCGCTCATGAACGGCCAGACCATTCTGGCGGACTTCGTCGGCCGGCTGAGCGAATCGGAAATCCTGGTCGGGATCATCGGCGTGCTTTTCTCCGTGGGCGTGATGATCCCACAGCTTGCTGGTCGCGCCGGCAGTCGCGCGCTCCACACGGAAGCGGCTCTGGGTGGTGATCCCCGGCATCCCAGGGCGCTCCATGATGTTTGTCATCGCCCTCAGCATCGTGCTGCTTGGCGTGGAGAATCCGGTCCCGATCCTGGTTATCATCTTCCTCGGCATCGGCACGTTCGCAATCTGCGACGGCATGTCGGCGGTGGGGTGGCTG
This sequence comes from Anaerolineae bacterium, assembly GCA_027494055.1. Lineage (GTDB taxonomy): Bacteria > Chloroflexota > Anaerolineae > Aggregatilineales > JAFGMM01 > JAOSJO01. The sequence goes on from JAOSJO010000012.1 coordinate 213,399, forward strand.
GACATCCTCGGCACCGTGCTGCCGAACGACCGGCGCGGGCGGGTGTTCGGTATCGCGCGGACAGCATCCTCCCTGATTATCCTCCTCATCGTGTCCGACCTGGTCGGCTACGTCCCTGGACGCACGGACCGGACCGGCCTACCCCCACGACTACGCGCTGTTGTTTCTTCTGGCGGGGGTCTGCTACCAAATCTCACTGATCGCGTTCGTGTTCATCAAAGAGCCGCCGCGATCCCAACCTGTGACCGAATCGCCAACCACGCGGCGCGACTACATGGCGCTCCTCCGCCACGTCCTGCGCCACGATACCCGCTACCGCGACTACCTGGCGGCGCGCCTGATGACGGAAATTGGGTTGATCGCCGGGCCGTTTTACATCCGCTTCGCCACCGAGAGCCTGGGCATCCCCAGCGCCGAGGCGGTCAGCCGCGCCATCCAGGTGAGCACGCTCGGCAGCCTGTTGGCCGCGATGGTGCTGGGCTGGCTCAGCGAGCGGCGGGGCAGCCGTCTGGTCATCCTCATCGGCGTCGTGACTGTGGTTGCCCAACCGGTGGCCGCGCTCCTCGCGGGGGTCGGGTCGGCCTGGCTTATCTATGCGGCTTTCGCCGCGTCTGGCGTCTACTGGGCCACGCACGAGGCCGGGATGCTCAACTGGATCATCGAATACGCCGACGACTCGCGCCGCGCGATCTACTTCAGCCTGACGAGCACGTTCAACATCGTTGCGGTGGCTTCCCCGGTGCTGGGCGGCATCATCGCGGAGCGCCTCTCTTACGAGGCATTGTTCGTCGTCGCGCTGGGCATCTCGCTCGTCGCGCTGGTGCTGTCACTGCGGCTGATCGAGCCGCGCACCCTGCAAAGCCTGGAACCCGCCGTCCAATCGGCGGACTGACCGCGCCGGCGCGCGGAGGGAAAGCAAAAAGGGGCACGCGCTGTGCCCCTTTCGCGTCGTCCCGCGCGATGTATCGCCGCCCGACTACCACTGCACGTGCACTGGCGTCCCCACCGGCGCCCAGTTGAAGAACCACTGCGCCACATCGGTCGGCAGGTTGACGCAGCCGTGGCTCATCGGCGTGCCGAAGTTGTTGTGCCAGTACGTGCCGTGGATGCCGTAGCCCCTGTCGTAGTACATGGTGTACGGCACGCCTGGGAGGTAGTAGCCGGGGCCGGACATGGTGGTCGAGGCGTACTTCACGTAGATCCTGAAATCGCCCACCAGAGTCGGCGTGGCCGCCGTGCCGGTAGACACGCGCGTCGAATTCAGCAGGATGCCGTTCTCAAACGCATAGATCATCTGGTCGCTGAGGTCCACCACGATCTGCTTCCCGATTGCCAGTGTCGGCGCGGCAGCCGGGGCCGGCTGGGCGACCGCCGGTGCGGCATACGTCCCCGGCGCCGGGATCACGAGCCGCTGGCCGACGAAGATCAGGCTTGGGTTGGTGATGCCGTTCGCCGCCGCGATGGCCTGCGCGCTCACCCCCATACTGCCGCCCGATCATCGCCAGATACTCGCCACGCTGCACCACGTGGGTCCCCGTCGCGCTGCTCGCCGCCGGCTGCGCGACCGGCGCGCTCGGTGCGGGCGCGCCCGCGCCAGGAATGATGAGGCGCTGGCCGGCGAAGATCAGGTTGGGGTTGCCGATGCCGTTCGCCGCTGCGATGGCCTGTGCGCTCACGCCGTACTGCCGTCCAATCATCGCCAGGTGCTCGCCGCGCTGCACTACGTGCGTCCCACCGCTCGCCGCTGCGGGGGCCGGCTGCGCGACCGGCGCGCTCGACGCGAGCACGGAGCCGTCGGGGATCATCAAGACCTGCCCGGCGTAGATGCGGTTCGGGTTGGCGACGCCGTTATACCGTGAGAGCGCGTCTACCGTCACACCGTAACGCAACGCGATGCGGAACAGCGTCTCGCCGCGCGCGACAACATGCTGCATGCCCCCGGTCTGCGCCGCGGCCGGCACCGCAAGGGTCAGTGATGTTACCAAGAGCAGAACCAGGAAAACGCGACGATACCGTTTCATTACCCCCTCCTGGCGCGGGCGCGCCGTGGTTGACTATAAAGCCCGGATGCAAGATCAAGGCCAATCGAACGATAAGTTACAGCTATTCTTATTATGTGCAACTTCCTGGATTACGCAACCTCAAAACGCAAGGCGTACTGCATTCGGGGAAAGCGTAAAACACACGCCGACGAAGCGTCAAGAAGCTGCGCCTACCTCTGGTACGCTGTTATCAGAGATACTATGCCGGCGTTGCAGAGGCATGGCAGCGTGGTTACAGATTGGTGACAGGCCGTTACGATCCTGTAACAGCGCTGGACTTCCCGCGCAGGGTTTGACATAATTCTAACAAAGCCCTAACGCCAGAGCCGTCATCTTGTCATACTATTTAAGCAGGGTGCGTCGTATCAGTTTGCTCAGGGTCACAAGGCAGGGAGATCACAATGAAAGCACGGGCGTTTGTGGGAGTTGCGTTTCTCCTGCTCTTGACCACCCTCGCCGGGCCAGCCGCTACCGAGACGGCCCCAGGCGCAGGCCGGCGTCACGTGGCAGGCCGAGTTCTGGAACAACACGGAGCTGCGTGGCGCGCCGGTTGTCACGCGCACCGACCCGATCATCCGCTATAACTGGCGCACCGGCTCGCCGGACCCGCGCATCAACAACGACTTCTTCTCCGCGCGCTGGACGGCGACCGTCAACTTCCCTGAGACCGGCTGGTATCGCTTCCGTGTCCAGGGCGACGACGGCACCCGCCTCTACATCGACGGCATTCGCGTCTGGGATCACTGGATCCGCCAGTGGGCGATTGCGTTCGGCGTCGATGTCGAGTTGCAGGCCGGGCTGCATGAGGTCCGCTATGAGTTCTTTGACGCCGAGGAGGTGGCGATTGCCAGCCTGTACTGGTACCGACCTCCCCCTCGGCCAAGAAGGCGGCCCCGGTTCCAACGCCATGGTCAGCCTGATCGGCCAGCGCCCCGGCCAGCCGCCGGCGCCCGGCGCGCCCGCGCCGCCCCCTGCGCCCCCGCCGGGCGGCACCGATTTCCCGCCGCCGACGCCCCACCCCACGCCAGCCTACCCCCCAATCACTGGCGCGATATACACGCAGGCATGGCACGGGGAGTACTTCAACAACACGACGCTCTCCGGCAGCCCTGCCCTGGTCCGCGACGACCCTGACATCAACTTTGACTGGGGCGTAGGCGCGCCCGACCCGGCGGTCGCGGCGGACAACTTCTCAGTCCGGTGGACGCGCACCCTGCCCTTCGTGAACGGGACGCACGTCTTCACGACCTACACGGACGACGGCGTGCGCGTGTACCTCGACGGCATGCTCATCATCGACGACTGGGGGCCGCGCCAGGGGCAGCCCATCGTCCACGAGCAGTATGTCGGCGCGGGCAACCACACCATCGTGATGGAACACTTCGAGGGCGTCGGCGGCGGCGCTGGCGCGCCTCGTGATCTTCAACAAGGAGGGCGGCGGCCCTGGCACGGGGACGGTCGCTTTCTACGCCGACCGCACCACCATCAACGCCGGCGAGTGCATCACCGTCACGTGGAGCACGGCCAACGTGCAGGCGGTGTTCTACGAGGGCCAGGGCGTGCCTGGCAACAGCAGCCGGCTCGTGTGCCTGGCCGCGTCCTATACCTTCCGGCTGCGCGTCCTCTTCCTGGACAGCAGCGAGCAGGAATACACCATCCCGGTCACGGTCAACGGCGTCATGCCCGCCGGCACCGGGATGCTCACCGGGCGGCTCATCTGGCAGACCACCGGCGTCCCGGCGGCCGGCGCGACGGTGGTCGCGTGTGGGGCCCTTCCCTCGTCGTTTGGCTGTCCGTTCCCGGTGGCCTCTTCGGTGACGAACATCAACGGCGATTTCTACTTCTCGCCGATCCCGGCAGGCGGCTACTACGTCACAGCGCTGCTGCCGCTCTGCGGGCGCTGGTACACCCTCGTTGACGGTCTGGGCATCCCGCAGTTCTTCCCGGTATCGCCGTTCATTCAGACCGACACCGGCGCGCGCGCCGTGAACTGCCCGCTTTTCTAAAACGCCTGACGGTGTAACGCCGGACGCGATTCTGCAGCAGGAGGGGCGAGCCGCCGGTTCGCCCCTGGCCCCAATGAGGCGAAACCGGGCATTTGGTGCGCCGCGTCTCCAAACGCGGATAATGATGTCGTCCCGCGTTCTGCTTGCTCCTGGCTTTGCAGCAAACAACCAGGCACGCTAGACTAACGTCCATACCTCACACCTGTGCACACACCGGGAGAGCAGCGCTATGGCAGACCTACCCGTTCGCATTGGCGTGATCGGCGGCTCCGGCCTTTACGCCATGGCCGAGCTGACCGACATCGAGGAACGCCGCATTGACACGCCTTTCGGCCCGCCCTCCGACGCCATCATCATCGGCACGCTGCGCGGCCAGCGCGTGGCCTTCATCCCCCGTCACGGGCGCGGCCACGTCCACACGCCCAGCCGCGTCCCCTACCGCGCCAACATCTTCGCGCTCAAGACGCTCGGCGTCGAGACCGTCATCAGCGTCAGCGCGTGCGGGTCGCTGCGGGAGGTCTACGCCCCCGGTCACGTCGTCATTCCCGACCAGGTCTTTGACTTCACCAAAGAGGAGCGGGGCCGCACCTTCTTCGGGGACGGGCTGGTGGCGCACATCGGCGTCGCAGACCCCTTCTGCCCTGAGCTGGCGCAAATCCTCTACGACGCCTCCGTCGAGGCCGGCGGCGTGGTGCACAACGGCGGCGCGTTCATCACCATCGAGGGGCCGCGCTTCAGCACCAAAGGCGAGAGCAAAATCTACCGCCAGTGGGGCCTGGACATCATCGGCATGACGACCTCGCCGGAGGTCTTCCTCGCCCGCGAGGCTGAGATGTGCTACGGCGTCATCGCCCACGTCACCGATTACGACGTGTGGCACGAGAGCGCGGAGCCGGTCACGGTCGAGATGGTCATCCGGACGTTGCAGGCCAACGTCGCGCTGGCGCAGCAAAGCATCGCGCTCGCGGTCGAGAAGCTCGCGCGCCGCACGCCGCATTGTGGGTGCCACGACGCGCTGGCGGCGGCCATCATCACCGCGCGCGACCGCATCCCGCCGGCGAGCATCGCCAGAATTCACCCGATTGTCGGTCGGTACTTCGAGTAGCGAAAGGTGCACAGGCCCGCTCCCACCGCGCAACGCGCCAGACGGCTATCTGCAATCGCAACGCTGGGCGTCGATCCGACGACGCGCCAGGAGCGCGCGCTGCTCATCATCGCAGGGCTGTTCGTCGCCGCCAACCGCCTGACGCTCATGGGCGCGCGCGGCGACGCGATTGCCGCGTTCTGGCCGGTGCTGGCGTGGGCCGCGTGCGCGCTGGTCGGGCACCTGGCGCTTGACCGCCGCCTCCCGCAGCGGGACCCGCTCATCTTCCCGCTGGTGATGTTGCTCTCCGGCTGGGGCCTCAACCTGGTGGACCGGTTGGCCCCCGCGTTTGCGGCGCGGCAGACGCTGTGGGTGATCGTGGGCGTGTCGGCGATGGTCATCATCACCCGTATGCCGCGCGTGCTGCGCTGGCTCCGGCGCTACCGGTACACGTGGCTCCTGCTGGGCATCGCCCTGTTGATGTTCACGCTGGTCTTCGGCACCAACCCGGCCGGCGCTGGGCCGCGCCTGTGGCTGCGCGCGTTCGACATCGCCTACTTCCAGCCCTCAGAAGTGCTGAAGATACTGCTCGTCGCCTACCTGGCGAGCTACCTGGCCGACCACCGCGACCGCCTGCGCGCCGAGGCGATCCGCCTCTTCCCGCTGCGCGCGCCGCCGCTCGACGTGGCCGGGCCGCTGCTGCTGATGTGGGGCTTCTCGGTCGTCGTCCTCGTCTGGCAGCGCGACCTCGGCACGGCGGCGCTGTTCCTCCTCGTGTTCCTGACCATGCTGTACGCGGCGACGGCGCGCGTGAGTTACGTCGTCGTCGGGCTGGCGATGCTGGGCGTGGCCGGCCTTGCCGGCTACTTCCTGTTTGACGTGGTGCGCCTGCGGGTCGATATCTGGCTCAACCCGTGGGCAGAGAGCCAGGGCCGCGCGTTCCAGATCGTGCAATCGCTGCTGGCGGTGGCGTCCGGCGGCGTGCTCGGCCAGGGGATCGGCCTCGGCGCGCCGTACTACGTCCCGGTCGTGCACTCAGACTTCGCCATCGCCGCCATCGCGGAGGAGGAGGGGCTGGTCGGCGCGCTCGCGGTGGTGGCCAGCTTCGCCGTCCTGACCGTGCGCGGGCTGCGGATCGCGGCGCGCAGCGCCGCCGACTCGCCCTTCCGCGCGCTGTTCGCCACCGGCCTCACCGCCACGCTCGCAATCCAGGCGGCGCTCATCATGGGCGGCGTGCTGAAGCTCATCCCCCTCACCGGCGTGACGCTGCCCTTCGTCAGCTACGGCGGCAGCTCGCTCCTGAGCAGTTTCGTGATGGTTGCCCTGCTCCTCCTGTTGTCGCAGCAGGCCCAGGCCGGCAAAGGCCCGTCCATGAGCCGCGCCCTCGACCGGCTAACCTTCGGCTTCCTCGCGATATTCGCCGTGATCGGCCTGGCGCTCGGCTACTGGACGCTCGTTCAAGGCCCCGCCATCACCGCCCGTGACGACAACCCGCGCCTCGTGGACCGGGAGCGCCGGCTCGCGCGCGGCGCGATCTACGACCGGCGCGACCGCGTGCTGGCGGAATCGGTCGCGAACGGCGACGGCACATTCACCAGGGTCTTTCCTCACCCGGAGGCGGCCAGCGCCGTCGGCTATTACAGCCTGCGCTACGGGGCGGATGCGGCCGAGGCAGCCTTCGACGCCACGCTGCGCGGCGCATCGCGCTACACCGCGTGGGACGCGCTGCTGCACCGCCCCGAAGTCGGCGGCGACGTGCGCCTGACGCTCGACCTCGATGTACAGCGCGCCACGGCGGAAGCGCTCGGAGACCGGGCCGGCGGCGTTATCGTCATCGAGGCCGATACCGGCGCGGTGCTGGCGCTGGTCAGCAGCCCGACCTTCGACCCCAACACCCTCGACGCGAACTGGGACGCCCTCACCAGCGACCCCGGCGCGCCGCTGCTCGACCGCGTGACCGAAGGGCAGTACCAGCCGGGCGCGGCGTTGCAGACCCTGGTGCTGGCCGCCGCCCTGGCGCAAGATTCAGCGTCCGCCCAGGAGATTGCGCTGAGCGCCGAACCGTACACCCTCGACCTGAACGGCGAGACCATCACGCTGGCGTGCGCGCACCCGCCGGACGGCCCGCTCAATGACGTGTTCGACGCTTACGCGCACGCCTGCCCCGCCCCATTCGCCGCCCTGGGCCACGCCCTTGGCGCGGAGGCGCTCGCGCGCACCTTTGAGGCGTGGGGCCTGACATCGCGGCCCGCCTTGCTGCCGGGCGCGCGGCCGGCTCCTGAGGCCCCGGCAGACGCCACTGCCGACCCCGGCGCGATGAGCCTGGGGCAGGGCGGGATGACGGTCAATCCGGCGCAGATGGTCCGCGTCGTCGCGGCGGTCGCCAACGGCGGCGCGTTGCCGGCGCTGCACCTGGTCTCGGAGACGCGCCCGCCCGGCGGCGGGCAGTGGGAACCCATCGCCGCGCCTGGCGACCCGGCACACGCGCTCCCGGCAGCCGTCGCGCCGCACCTCCAGACGGCGATGCGCGCCGCCGCCGACATCGCTGGCGTCGATGGCGTGGCCGGGCACGCAGGTCTGGCGCTGAGCGGGCCGGAAAGCCGCGCGCTGGCGTGGTTCATCGGCTATGCGGCCGGCGCGGACGGTCGCCCGCTGGCGGTTGCGGTCGTCATCGAGGATGCCGGCGACGCGGCGGCAGCCGCCGACGTTGGGGCGGAGGCGCTCCGCGCTGCCACCGCACGCTAAGGCGCGCTCACCTCGCGCCCTACCGGGGCATAGACCGGCCACTGCATCCAGCCGACAGCGCCGATCACGCGGTAGTTGGCCCCGATGTAGGCATAGACCATCTCCATCTCCGGCAGCGGCGTGTAGAAGTGGCCCGGTGCCCAGCCGGCCCGGATCGACGGGTCGAGAGGCGGCAGCCACCCAGCCGGCGACGCGGTGTCGATGATGAGCGCGGGGCGGTTGGCTTCGATCTCAGCGAGGAACTGCGCGACCATCGGCGCGGTCTGGTAGCCGGGCATGTAGAGCGGGTACTGGTAATGGTAGCGCGTCGGCGACCGCCGGTGCGCCATGTAGTTGAGCTTCGACACCGCGCCCCAGATCAGCACCGTGTCGTCCTCTCCGGTCGCGCGCGTGACGTATTCCACGACCGCGCGGTCCTGCGCCGCTTCCGACGACGGCGTCGTCACCATCGTCACCCCCTGCCACAACGGGAGGATCATCGCCGCCACGAGCGCCACGACCACCAGGGCGCGGCCCACGGCGCGCTCACGGCCCTCGCCCGAAGCAAGGCTGTACGCGACAAAGCCCGCAAGGACCGCGCACGTCGGGAGCAACGCTGTGAAGTAATGCGGAAAGGGAAACCCCGATAGCGCGCTGAGGCCCATCTCCAGCGGCAGGCCGGCGAGCGCCACGAGCACAAGCGGCCGGCCAGGGCCGAGCCGCTCCCGGTTGCGCAACAGCAGCAGGAGCGCGATCAGCCACCCGGCGATGGCCGCAATCGCCGCGCCGGAGGGCGCAAGCGTGTACAGCCCCACCGCAAGCGCCATCAGCCGATCAGAGATACCGACGTTGCCGGCATACACGGCGTTGTAGTGGAACGCCTGGTCCCAAAGCGCAGCGAGCGCGCCCTGCGCGGCAAAGTAGACCGCCACCAGCAGGAACACCGCCGCCGCGCCGGCGGCGATGGATGCGAGCGAGACCGCGAGGGCGCGCCACCGGCGGGCGGCGGCCCGGGTCAGCGCCAGAACGACGATGATGGCGAGATGCACCCCGATAAGGTTCTGCCGCAGCAAGAAGCACCCGGCGAACGTCAGCCCGATGAGAAAGCCGCGCCAGGTATGGCCGCCGCGCCGCTCCGCCTGCCAGAACAGGTAGAGGCCTGCAAACTGGAGCGGGAGCGCGAACTCCTCGGTGTGGTTGCCCCCTGGATCACAAACGCCACGCCCCCGATCCAAACTACCGTCCCGAATACCGCCGGCAGCGCGCCAAATGCGCGCTTGAGGGTGACGAAACCAAGCACCGCAGCCGCGTAGAGCGCGACGACTTCCAACAGCCACACACCCCACGCCGCGCCGCCGCCGATACCCAGGCCGAGCGCGTCGATGTAGTAGATCGCTGGAGGCTTGTGGTCCCAGAGGTCGCGATACGGGACCGCGCCGTGCTGCATCTGCTCCGCCGTATAAAGAAACACGCCGGGGTCTAAGCCGACAACCCCGGCGTACAGCGGCGCATGGACGTACAGAGTCGCCACGACCACCGCGAACAGAAGCGACAGCGCCGCCAGCCAGAGGATCGCAGGATATCGCGCAGCCACCATGTAGCAGCCTTATTGGATGCGCTTATGCCTTCGCACCTACAGCCTCTGCAACGCGCGCGCGCAGCCCGACGAGCCGCTGCTTCAGGTCGTCCTGGCCCTGCGCCTCCAGGTCGCCAATCACGACGTCCATCAGCTCAAGGATGCCAGGACCCAGCGCGCCGGCCCTCTCACGGATCAGCCTGTCCGCCGCCGCGTCGTCGCGCGCGTTCAGCAGCGCATTGAGGAACTGCACTTCGGGTGGCGCGCCCTGCTGCATGAGCGACAGAATGCGCTCGTAGACCTGCTTTAGCTTCGCCGCGCGCGCGATGTCGGACCGCTGCTCGGCCTGCTGGATGCTGGCGGAGAGCACCGACATGAACGCCGAGTCGATCCCATCGAGGTGCTGTTGGATCGCCGCATCGAGGTCGTCCTCGGCCATGATGGCGTTCAGCGTCTTGGCGGCGCGCTCCATCACGGCGCGGTTCTGTCGCTCCGCCTGCGCCGCGAGGTCCAGCAGGGTCTCGCGCAGTGCGGTCAGCCGCGCCTGTTCCCCGGCGGGGCTGCGCTCCACGCGCTCGGTGAAGGTCTGGAAGAACTGGTAGTCCAGCGCCGGCCACGCCATCGCGACGAACGCCTGCACCTTCTCCTCGTCGCCGTCCGCTGAGATCGCGAGGTTGACCAGGTCGTCGCGCGTCGCATTCGCGCCCAGGTTATTGAGCGCCTCTTCCGCCCAGGTGAACGCCGCCTCCTGCCGGTCGATGGTCGCGCGGATTTCGGCCCCGGCGCTCGACAATTCGACCAGCCGATCGGTGAGCGCCGCGAGTTGCTCCGCAAGCTGGGGCTGGCCCTGCTGCGCCATCACCGTCGCGGTTGCCGCGAGCAGTTGGAAGAAATCCTCGTCGATCTCGGCGTCGTGCGCCTTCACCACATCCGGCAACTGGTCGTCAGGCGTCTCGATGAGGGTCTGGATCAGGCCCATGCGCGCCTGCTGGCGCTCGCGGACCTCGGCGGTGACGCCGTCGGCCTCCAGAACCTGATCCACGAGGCCCTGCATGGTGAGCGCGGTGCGCGGCGTGAACAGGTAACCCTTGCGCTGCTCCGCCGGCAGGCTGTCCATGAGGCGGCGCTGCATGTCGCCAAGCACCCGGTCCTGTTCCGACTTGGCGATGCCCAACTCCATCGGCATGAAAGCGATCAGCAGTTCCTTCGCCGGGTCGTGATACAGCAGCGGCGACTGCACCGCGAACTGCGCGCCGCAGTGCGGGCAGTGGACGACGTTCGTGCGCCCATTGAGCAGCCGCGCCTTTGGCCTGTGGGTCGCGCCCCACGTCGATGATCTGTTCCACCACCGCGTTAAACGGCTGCCCACACTGCGGGCAGCGTATCGGTGTCCCTACTGGTTGCGCCATGATTGCTCCAAATGTGTACTCATGTATCCTCAAGGCGAGGATTATAGCACATCCCGCGCGCCCCTTTCGTAGAAGTCCATCAGAAAGGCACAACTGGCCTTCTTCCATACGTACTTTTCGGCGGTTGACTCGCTTAAGAACAATGAGGTATAATGCTCCACAATCAAAAGATGGTGATCTCAACGGGACCTTATTGTTACGTTTATTGGGCCACTATGAATAACCGCGCTTGGCGTTACGCTCAGGGGCTTCTTGCGCAATGAAGGGCAACCTCAAAGACTTCAGCACGACCCAGCTTTTCAACCTGGTCAACCTGGCGCGCAAGACCGGCACGCTATACCTCGCACAAGAGAACGGCAATAGGGCGAGTATCTCGTTCCGAGAGGGGAAATTAATCCACGCGCAGGTCGGCGAGCGCAACGGCCACCTTGCACACGTGTTGCACCGCGCCGGGAAGCTGTCAGACGACCAAGTCCGCATCATCCGCGAGCGCGCCGGCACGACCGGCGACAAGCAACTGGGCCTGTTGCTCATCAACGCCGGGTACGTCACACAGTCAGACATTGTACAGAGCATCCAGAAGTACACCCTTGACGTTGTTTACGGCATCCTGACGTGGAACGACGGGATGTTCCGCTTCGAAGACGGCGTCACGCCGCCGCCGGACCGCATCACCGTCCCCATCGACCTCGAAAATGTCATCATCGAGCACACGCGCAACCTGCGCGAGCTGGAACACCTTGAGCGCGAACTCCCCAACCTGGACTTTGCGCTCCGGTTCCCGGAACGGCCCGGCGCAAGCCTGCGCAACATCAACCTGAGCGTGGACGAGTGGAAGGTCGTCTCGTTCATCAATCCCAAGAACTCAATCCGGCAGATCGCACGCGCGAACAACATGACGGACATGCAGATTCGGCAGATCGTCTATGGCCTGTTGCAGGCGGGGCTGGTTGAATTGGTGCGCCCGCCCAGCGCCACCGTGCCGACTCAGGGCGGCGACCCGCGCCGGCGGCGCATGGCCGGGCAGCCGCAACTGAAAAAGACCGTCGTGAACAAATTAATTGATCGCATTCGATCGCTATAATTATCTGGCGCGGCCTTAGCCTACCTGGAAGAGCGAGAGCTTATGCAAACCGTCAAGATGGTCATCACCGGCCCGTTCAGTTCGGGAAAGACCGAATTCATCCGCTCCATCAGCGAGATCGAGGTCGTCACGACCGAGCGCGACATCACCACAGAGGCGGAACGTGTCAAGGACCAGACCACGGTGGCGATGGACTTCGGGCGCATCACCGTTGACGACGACCTGGTTCTCTACCTGTTCGGCACGCCCGGCCAGCGCCGCTTCGATTTCATGTGGGAGATCCTCTCGGAGGCATGTTGGGCTTCGTGGTGATGGTGGACAGCGCAAAACCCGAAACCTTCCGTGAAGCCAAGAGCATCCTGGAGACCTTCCGCGCCTACGCCCCCACCCCATACGTGGTGGCCGCCAACAAGCAGGACGTACCCGACGCCTGGGACCCTGGAGACCTCCGCATCGCGCTGCGCATCGAGGACAGCGTCAAGCTGCTGCCGTGCGTCGCCACCGATAAGGAAAGCGTCAAGAACGTCCTGCTCGAATTGCTTTACTCCATCCTCGAAGAGATGGAAACCTGAGCCAGCCCCGGCGCGCGCAGACAACTGGCGCGGTCGCGCCGACAACATCTCAGGGGGAGCGCCCACCACCGTGAGTTCAATCGTCACCGATCAAGGGATCGTTCACTACGAAACATACGGGTCGGGAAGGCCCGTGTTGCTTCTCCATGGCTGGCTGGGGTCGTGGTCGCTGTGGCGCGAGACGATTCAGGTCCTGGGGCGCGACTTCAGAACCTACGCGCTCGACTTCTGGGGCTTCGGCGAGAGCGGCGACAAGCGCGATAGCTTCGCCGTTGCGGACTTCATCGCGCTGGTGTCACAGTTCATGAACCGGCTGGGCATCGTCAAAGCGCCGCTCGTCGGGCACTCGATGGGCGGGACCGTCTCGCTCGGCGTCGCGCTGGAGCATCCGGAGATGGTCGAAAAGGTCGTCGTGATCGGCTCGCCGATCAACGGCTCGTCGCTCAACCTCCTCCTCAAGCTGCTCGGGTTTCCCATCACCGGCTCTCTCGTGCGCAGTCCCATCGGCTATCCCCTGTTCAAGATGGGGATGCGCGCTTACGCGCCCTTCATGGCAAAAGACGCCGTCGGCGTGTGGAAGATGCTCATGCGCGACACGGATCAGACCACCACGCAGTCTTTCTTCGAAAGCATCGGCACGCTCCGCAAGACAGACCTGCGGCCCCGCCTGGGCGAAATCCAGGTCCCGGTGCTCGGCATCTACGGCAAGAAAGACGTGATCGTCGATCCCAAACAGCACGACGTACTCGCCGCTGGCGTGGCGCATGCACAGATCGAACTACGGCCCGACTCCGGCCACTTCACCATGCTCGACGAGCCGGAGTTCTTCGTCAACGCCGTGCGGAATTTCATCCTTGCCAACAACGCCTAAACGATCACAAAATCGCGTAGCCCGGCTGTCTCGCTATCGCGCCACGCGACACGGGCAGGCAATCACGCGCGTATGACCCTGCGATCCTGACTCGCGTGCGCTGTTTGGACGGCGTGCGCCGCAAACGCCGGCGCGGAGGCCAGCCGTGACAATCTCACTTTCCATCACGCCGAAGCGCGTGACCCTTATCCTGACGCTGGTGATTGTATTCCTCGTCATCGCTACGGTCGTCGGACAGTACGCTGATGACGTCCTGTCCGACGACAGCCCGCTTAAGCCGTTGAAAGTGCTGCGCATCTTTGCGCCCATTCGGGAAGACAGCGTTGGGACCTGGTTTGAGTCGGCGTTGTTTGCGCTTTGCGCAACACTGCTGGCGACCATCGGCTATGCCCGGAAACGAGAGACACCCTCAGCCTGGTGGCTGCATTGGACCGGGCTTTCGGGCATTTTCCTCATGCTCTCCATCGATGAAGTCGCCGGCGTCCACGAGCGACTTACCGAGCCAATGCGGCGCTTGCTCGATGCAGACGGGTTGCTGAGCTATGCCTGGGTGGTGCCGGGGGCCATCTTGGTGCTTATCCTTGCGGCGGTGTACCTGCGGTTCTTTGTCGCGCTGCCGCCTCAAACGCGGACGCTCTTTCTGGTTTCGGCGGTGCTGTTCGTCAGCGGAAGTCTCGGCGTGGAGATGTTGAGTGGCTGGTATGCCGATTCCTTCCCTGAGTCCGGCTTCGGGTACGCCATGCTCCAGACAGTCGAGGAGACTGGCGAGCTAACCGGCCTGACCGTTTTCATCTATGCGCTGATGTCCTATATCCGCCGGCACATCGGGTCCGTGACCTGCCGCATCAGCTTCGAAGCGCCCGCGAAGGCAGCGGCCTGACCTCCGAGGGGCAACAGGGCGACCGCGCCGGGCGACCTGGCGCGATCCGGGTATAATAGAAGTCAGGCGGCGCGCCCTGCGCCGGGAGTTGGACGAGGTAGGCGGATATGGCTAAGGTCGCCAGGCAAAGCGCGGGTGAGGTGCGCTGGCTGCGCATCGAAGACAAACGCCTGATTGCCCCTTTCAACGAGCGCGCCTTCGCGCTCAGCGTCATGAACAAGCCGCTCTCGCTGATCCAGCGCGACGCCGTTGAGGATGTCCTGGGCCGCGGCAGGTTCCGCGAGGGTGAGGCAATCGCCGCGCTGCACGCCGCGCCCCAAGACAGCACGCCCACCCTCGTCCACACCGACAGCCTGTTCTTCGACACGCCGTACCTGAAGGCCTTCTGGGCGGCGGCTTCGCGCCGCGACCGGCCCTGCCAGGCCGCGTTTCGCGCCGACGACCGCGCCTACTACACCTATGCGGTCCCGCTGACGCGCAACCTCGTGCGCGACCGCCACCGGCGCGAGGGCGACATCTACCGCGTGCCGCTCTGGTACTTCCCGCGCGGGGTGCCGGCCAACTGGGACGGCTCGCAAGCCGATCCTATCGTCATCAGCAGCGACTATCGCGAGGTCGGCTACTACAGCGTCCCGGAATACATGTCGGTCGAGCTGGGCGACCTGGTGCACCTGCTGCCGATGCGCAGTATGCTCTCCATCGAGAGCTGGGCGCACGTCTACTACGCCAACGTGATCTTTGGCATCTTTGCCATCGGCGGGCGCTTCGAAAAGCGCGCCAACGAAGCTGGCTCTTCCGGCTGCGCATCATGCTGCGCGCCATGCTCGAACAGACGCAGATGCTCTCCTGCTCCAAGCTGGTGCATATCGGGCGCGGCGCGCACATCGACCCTCCGTCGTCATCCAGGGTCCGGCCTACATCGGCGACAACGTGACCATCGAGGCCGGCTCGGTCATCACCAACAGCATCCTCGGCAACAACACCAGCCTCGGCCAGAACTGCCAGGTGTTCCTCAGCGTGGTCGGTGAGGGTTCGTTCCTGCCCTTCCGCGCGTCGCTGTTCATGAGCGTGCTGATGGAAAACTCGATCATTGCGCAGAACTCGTGCCTGCAGATGTCGGTCGTGGGGCGGAACTCGTTCATCGGCGCGGGCAACACCTTCACCGACTATCTCCTTATCCCCAAAGAACTCTTGACGATGGGGCCGGACGGCGCGCTTGAGCCGACCGGCCAGGTAGTGCTCGGCGGGTGCGTGGGGCATAACTGCCGTATCGGCTCCGGGCTGGTGGTCTACCCGGCGCGCATGATCGAGAGCGACGTGATCCTCACCGCCTCGCCAGATCGGCGCGTCATCATGAAGAACATCAGCTACGAGGAGAGCGACCACCACAAGATGCCCAAGTACATCGCCGATCGCCATCCCCGGCTGTACGACCCCAGCGAGGATTCACTGCAAGAGTCATGGTAGAACCGCCGCACACGTTCGCCTTCATCATCCACCCCATCAACCCCAAGGCCGACGTGGCGCGCAAGTGGCCGTGGCTTGGCCGCCTGCTCAGCGAGCGGCAGATCGACTTCTTCTCGCACTTCTTCCCGCCTGTGTACATCTCCGAGATCACCGGCGTGCGCTCCGAAGCGACCGGCGTTGAGGCGCGCGGCTGGTTCATCGCCGCGCCCTACACGCCCCGGCGCATGTTGGAACTGCCCGTAGACGCGGTCTACAAGAAGATCATCGCGTGCGGGCGCATGGCCGAACGGTTCGGCGCGCGCATCCTGGGGCTGGGAGCGTTCACCTCGGTGGTGGGCGACGCCGGCGTGACCATCGCGCGCGTGCTCGACGTCCCGGTCACCACCGGCGACAGCTACACGGTGCACATTGCGGTCGCCTCGATCCGCGAGGCGGCGCGCGTGATGGGCATCTCCCTGGAGGGGGCGACGGCGGCGGTCATCGGCGCGACCGGCTCGATTGGCGCTGCGTGCGCGGAACTCCTCGCGCGCGAAGTGCCCGACCTGCTGCTGATTGGACGCCGGCCCGAAGCGCTGGAGGCCGTCCGCGCGCGCTGCGAGGGCCGTCGCGCGCGCCTGCGCACCTCGCTTGAGGTGAACGACATCCGCGAGGCCGACCTCATCCTCACCGTGAGCAGCGCGATTGGCCCGCTGATCAATCCGGCGCAGCTCAGGCCGGGCGCAGTGGTCTGCGACGTGGCCCGCCCGCGCGACGTGGCCGCGAGCGTGGCGCAGGCGCGCGATGATGTGTTCGTCTACGACGGAGGGATCGTCGAAGTGCCCGGTCCGGTGGACTTCCACTTCGATTTCGGCTTCCCGCCCGGCATGGCCTACGCCTGCATGGCCGAGACGATGGCGCTCGCGCTCGAAGGCCGCTTCGAGGATTACACGCTGGGCAAGACGATTCAGGTCGAGCAGGTGGACGAGATCGCCGGCATCGCCGCGCGCCACGGCTTCCGGCTCAACGGGTTCCGCAGCTTCGAGCGCGACGTGACCGACGCACAGATCGCGCGCGTCCGCGAATGTGCGGCCCAGAAGCGGCGGTCATCGTCAGGCCGTTGAGGGCGCATCGCAGGCCGGCCTTGTTGGCAGCAGGTCCCCGCGAGCCTGATACATTTTGACAAACCAATCCGGTAGTCGCCGGTCGTCTCGCGGTCCCGAACGGTTCACTCCAGGCGCGTGATGTTGCGTTTTCCGTGGCCCACCGACTGAATTCAGCGGGTAATCGTCGCCGATAGCGATGATTGCTACGAAATTAGCCCGCGACTTCAGTCGCGGGGTTAGAGAAGAATGCACATTATCAGAGCAATTCCTTAAGGTGCATGAGCGCGCGACGCGCTTGTTTGTCAGGTGCAATTAACCTATAATTCCCCCCTCAGTGCATGAAACAATCACTTAGCCAAAGGACAGGAGGCACAATGACAGGCGCGAAATACAGGCTTGGAGTTGGGTTGGCGATCCTTACTGTGACAGCGGCGTGCCTGAGCGCCCTTCCCGCGCTGGGCGCGCCCCCGCTGCAAGAGGCGACCCCCATCGGCTACGGCGAGACTATCGCCGGCGAGATCACCGACAGCGGCTTCGAACAGGTTTATACCCTCAACGGCACGGCGGGAGACGTGGTCGCGATCACAGTCACCAGCACCGACGAGAACTACCTGGATGGCTACCTGATCGTCCAGGACAGCTCAGGGGCGATCCTGGCCGAAATCGACGATGTGTTCGGCCTCGACCCCTTCTACATGGCCGCACTTGAGGCGGACGGCGCGTACACGATCATCGTTACCCGCATGGGCGGACGGACCGGTAGCAGCACCGGCGCCTACGAACTGTCGGTCGATCTGGTGTCGCTGGCAGCGTGGGAGACGCCCGCGGCGCTCGCGCTCAACGAGCCGGAGGAGTCGCGCGCTTACGTTATCTTCGAAGCCGAGGAAGGACAGACTGCGACGCTAAGCTACCAGGTCGTCTCCGGGGACCTCCGCCCCGACCTCAAGGTTTCGCATTTTGGGTATGACGACTTCTGGGAGGAATCGCGCTACGACGAGGTGCTCTTGCTCCAAAGCACGCTGATCTCCGGGGCGACCTTAACGGTCGAGTTCCCCGCCGCCGGCCTGTACACCGTCTCCGTTGAACGCCCCTGGACAGACTGGGAAGGGCTGCCGGGTACGTTCGAGGTTATGCTTTCGGCGTCTGCCGAATAGATCCGTCCTTCTCGAACCGCCCAACACCCCTCCTGCAGGAGGGGTGTTTCGTTTCGAGCGCGGCTTTCAGCTTTTCCCCTGCCCAGCAGTTGATATATAATTCCGATTGCGCCTTTCTTCACCAATCAAGGGGTTTAGGCTATGCTTCGGATCCGTCGGAGACTCGCGGCTGCGTTTGTCGTGCTCTTGGTCCTCTCCGCGTGGGTGACGGCCCTGCCCGCAGGCGCTGCGCCACCTCTACAAGAAGACAACGTCATCGCCTACGGAGAAGTCAAGAGCGGGGAAATCACCGACCGCGCGTTCGAACAGGAGTGGACCTTCGAAGGCGAGGCTGGGGACATCGTCGGCATCTCGGTGAAATGCGACGGCTTTTCTGGCTACGTGATCATGCTGGACAGCGAGGCCGAAGTGATTGCCGAGATCGACGCTTTCACCGCGTTCGACTATCAAGTGAGCCAGTTCTACGTCATGGAGTTGCCGGCCGACGGCGCCTACACCGTCATCGTCACGCGCCAGGGCGGGCGGACAGGCACCGGCACGGGAAGCTACGAGCTTCAGCTTGACGAGGCGACGCCCCTGGTATGGGGTGTTCCGGCAACGCTCACCTTTGATCCAAAGGAACACGCAGTGGTCTACTCTGTGTTCAGGACCGATGCAGCGCAGGAAATCCAGCTTGACTACAGCGTGATCTCCGGGGAGTTTCGGCCTGAGGTGACGGTCGTTCAGCCCATTATCAACGACCGGGGCACCGCAGAACTGAAGAAGCTGTGCACTGCCTACGGGGAGTTCCTTACCGCAGGGAAGCTGATGGTTGCGCTGCCGGAAGAGGGGCTGTACGTGATAACGATTGACCCGGCCTGGGGCAGCACCTCGCCGCAGGCAGCCAGCGCGTATGAAGTCACCATCAGCCCAGCCGAGTAGGCCAGGCTGGCGCAACAGGGATGCTATCGCCCCTCCGGTCGGAGGGGCGCTTCATTTCAGCGCCCTGCGCCCCACTCGGCGCGGCTAAGCTCGAGAGCGCGCTCCAGGTCGGTGTAGGTCGTCACGTCGGTCATGCGCCAGTAGAAATCCTTCAGCGTCGGTGCGAGCGCGTGGATTTCCTGCACCATCGGCCCAATCGGGTCCTCGCCGGCTGCGCCGCCGGGCGCAGCCTGGTAGCCGCCATAGAACGCGAAATACGCCTGGTTCAGCTTGCGGATCACGTAGCCGTTCTGCACGAAAAGCTGGCGGCGCGCCTCCATGTACGCCTCCGCCTCCTCGATCTTTCCCTCCTCAAGCAGGCGGTCCACCGTCGTGCGCGTCGCGTGCATCTCCCTTCCGTAGTCGAAGGCCGGGGCGGGCGCGTCGGGGTCAGGCGGCGGGGGCGGTTCGACCTCCCAGGGCAACGGGGGCAGATACGGCACGAGTTCGGGGTAGAAGCGCTCGACCACCCTGTGGCCTACGTCATACCCGATGACGCTGGTCGCCGTCTCGTTGATGCTGCGCGTCTCCGGGAACGGCCCCATGTAGTTCAGCCCAATCGGGAAGAAGTAGAACCAGTGGTGCGTCCACTCATGCGCGCTGATCTCAAACGCCGAGTAGAACCACGACGTTTCAAGGATCATCGACGGGTAGAGCGCCATCCCGCCAATCGGCACGACCAGCGTGGACATATCAAGCGCCGCGTCGGCCCCGGCCTCGATCTGCTCCTTCACATCCACCGGGATGCCCGGCACCAACGCCTGCGAGTACGCGGTGTCGATCTTGTCGCGCGGCGATACCACAAGCACGTTCGGCAACTCGCTGAAGTGCATGGCGACCGGCGGGAGCGCCTGCCCCAGCCACGCCATGCCCTCGTCGCGCAGCACCGAGGCGATCTGCCCCTCGATGATCGACTCGGCCAGCGGCTGCTGGCGGCGCTGCTCGGCGCGGAGGGCGTCCCGTTCGGCGCGCAGGTCTGCGGTCGCGGCCTCCGCGTCCGGGACCGTGGGATCGGCGTAAGTCTGGTTGATCTGGCTCTCAAGGTCGTGAATGCGGCGCACCAGGCCGAGGTAACCCAGCACGTACTCGGAGCGGCGCGCCTCGGTGAGGTAGGGATGCACGCCAAACAGCTCGGCGTCGAGCTTGCCGGCCAGCGACTCGACCATCCACGTTACGTAATCGAAGGTGTACGCGCTGGTGATCGGCCCCAGCCGGGTCACGATGTCCTCTGGCGGCGGCGCGGCATACGTCAGCGCCACCAGATAGACCAGCAGCCACAGGCCAATTTGCACCGCGAGCCAGAAGCGCCGCCAGAAGCCGCGCCACACCCGCCGCCAGGCAGCAACTTCCCGGAAGCGCGGCGCTTCCGGGAAGCTCGTTCGCGTCTCTTTCTCGGTTGTCGGCGTCGTGGGCTTACTCATACCTGAAACGCCACACACCCACCCCAAAGAACACCGCCGCATACAACAGCAATATCCCCAGGTACGGGACGATGTCCGCAAACTGCCAACCGTAGTAGATCATACCACTGAAGGCGTCCATCGCCCAGGCGATAGGCGAGACGACGTGGCCGACGGCGTTCATCGCCTGCGGCGTGACCTCAAGCGGCCACCACGCGCCGCCGAGCGGCGCGAGGACGATGCTGACCATCGTGCTGATTGCGCTGGCCTGGCCCAGCGTGCGCGTGAACGTGGCAAGCAGCAGCCCCATCGCCGTCACGGTCAGCGTGTACACCAAAGCCAGCACGACGACATTGACCGGGTTGTCGCCGTAGTTCACGTTCATGAGGCCGCCCACACCAACGATAATCAGGAACGAGACCACGCCCGTGGCGTAATACGCCGCCAGCTTGCCGGCCACAATCGCCCACCGTGGGACGGGCATCACGATGAGCCGCTGGAAGGTCCAGTTCTGCCGCGAGGCCACCATCGATTGCGCGACGCCGAGCACGTTCATCATCACGAACATGCACGCCATCCCCGGCGCAGACTGGCTGAAGCCGGCCGCCGTGTTCTGCGCCTCCTGGATAGTCGCCGCCACCGAAAGGACGGCCGGCGGCCTCTGCCAGGCCGCTTCGGCAGCCTGGTACACGTCGTTGAAGAACGTCTCCCCCGCGCATCGTCCAGCACGCCCACCGCCTGCGCCGCGTCCACGCTCAGGCGCGCCGCGACCACCGACCCGCTCACCCGGCGGATGGCGGCGTCCACAGACTGGCGGATGATCGTCGGCGCGGAGAGGTTGGCGTTCGCGCGATAGGCCACGGTGACATCTTCGCCGGCCAGCAGTTGCGCACTGAAGCCGTCAGGGATGACGATGGCGGCATAGCTGACGCCGTCCTCGATGCGCTGCGCCGCCAGGGCTTCCGGCGCGGCGTCCGCGTCCGTCTCCAGGTTGCAGACCTCAGGCTGCGGCGCCAGCGGCTCAGTCAGGTCGCAGATCGTCAGCGTGTCGCCGCCCACCTCGCGCAGCGTGTTGACCAGCCGCGTGGCAAGCTCGTCCCCATCCAGGTCCACGACATCGAGGCGAATTGTTGGCGGGCCGTCGGTCGATCCCAGAGCCAGGCCGAGGATCATGGTGAAGACAAGCGGCAGGACGAACAAGAAGAAGAGCGATACCGGATGCCCGAAGTTGACCCGGAGTTCGTTGATCGCAATGTGTATCACTTTTCGCATGGCGCGCCTCTCAGGCGTTCAGGCGGCGGCTAAGCGCCACACGCCGATCACGAAAAACACGACGCCCATCAGCAACAGCACCGCCAGGTTGAGCGCTATGTCCGACAGGCCGCCGCCGAACACCAGCGTAGTGAAGCCTTCCTTCCCCCAGTAGTTGATCGTCAACATGCTGAGGAATCGGGCGCTGCCCAGGAAGTCCGTCGATCCAAAGAAGAACGTCCCGCCCAGGACGCCCATCACCATCAGGACGGCGACCCCGTAGCTGCTCAGTTGCTCCGGCTCCTTCACCAGAGAGGCAATCAGCACGCCGAGGCCAGTCGCGCCGGTGACCGACGCCAGGATCAGCAGCAGCACCGCCAGCCGATCGTCCCCCAGTTCGCGCCCACGAGCGAGGTGGCGACGAGCAGGATGAGGAGTTGGAGCACGCCGATGACAAACGTGCTCGCCATCTTGCCGGCCAGGATCATCGCGCGCGGCGTGGGGGTGGTAATCATGCGCTGCAACGTCCATTGCTGGCGCTCGTTCAGCAGTTCCCCGCGCCGAACGTCGTCCCGAACAGCAGGAAGAAGAGCGCCAAGCCCGGCGCGACGAGGCCGAGGATGCTGATCTCCTGCACTTCGCCGCCGACATCTTCGGCCACCAGTGTGACGGGCGTCGCCGTATAGGCCGCCTCCAGGTTGGCAGTCAGCTCGCCGATGACCTGAATCCCCTGCAGCGACAGTTGGCGCACCGCCTCCATGATGCCAACTTCGGCGGCGATGCTGCCGGTCGATATCCGGTACATCCAATCGGTCAGCACGCTTTCCACAACCGTGCTTGAGATCGGCGCACCGCTGTTGTAGTACAGATCGATGGTCCCCTGACCCAGCGTGACGCCCAGCCCCTGCTGTTGCACGGTCGCCTGGTTCGAGAAGTCTGCGGGGATGCGGATCGCCGCCACCGCCGCGCCCTCCTCGACCATGCGCCGGGCTTCTTCCCAATCCTGGCCCTCAGCGCCGTTGAAGAGCTGGTCCAGCGTCCTGTTGGGCGGTGCAGTGAAGAACGCGGTCAGTTGATCGCCCAGGTTGACGGTATCGCCCGTCGGGATGGTCGTCCCCGCATCCTCGTTGACGATGATGACTCCAATGTCTGAGAGGGAAATATCGCTGCTTCCCGAAGAGCCGAACGCCATCCCGACAATCAGCGAGACCGCAAACGGGATGAGCAGGTTAATCACCAGCGCCATGCGGTCGTTGACCAGCAGGCGGATATCCTTCAGGATCATGGCCCAGAGCTTGCGCATCACCGCCCCCTTTACTCGCGCAGGGCGCGCCCGGTCAGGTACAGGAAGACGGCTTCAAGGTCCGGCTCCTCGATCCTGACCGACTCAATGAGCACGCCGGTCTCGCCGGCGACGTGGATGGCGGCGGGCATCGCCTTGCGCCCGCGCTTGGCCAGGACGCAGACCTCGCCGTCGGCTCCGCTGACGTCCGTCACCCCCTCGATCTTGCGCAGGCCATCGAGGAAGGCGTCGTTGATCGCGTCCACGCGCAGGACGAGCCGGTCCTCCTCGCCGATCTGGCTGATCAACTGGCCCACCGTGCCGACGGCGATCATCTCGCCGTGGTCGATGATGCCCACGCGGTCGCTCAGTTCCTGCGCCTCTTCCATGTAGTGCGTGGTGTAGAGCACCGTCATCCCCCGCTCCTGGTTGAGCTGTTTCACCGTGTCGAGGATGCGGCGGCGACTCTGCGGGTCTACGCCGACGGTCGGCTCGTCCATGTAAACGATCTTGGGGTTGTGCAGGAGGCCAACGCCGATGTTGACGCGCCGCTTCATGCCGCCGGAGTATTTCTCGACCTTCACGTTGGCGTGCTCGGTCAGGTCGATGAACTCCAGCACCTCATCCACGCGCCGGTCCAGCTCCGCGCCGCCCAGGCCGTAAAGCTGGCCGAAGAAACGCAGGTTCTGCCGTCCTGTCAGTGTCGGATACAGCGCAATCTCCTGCGGGACCACGCCGATCAACTCCTTGACGGCCATCGGCGACTGAGTGATGCTGTACCCACCGATGACCGCATCGCCGCTCGTGGGCGTCAAGAGGCCGCTAATCATCGAAATGGTTGTGGTCTTGCCGGCCCCGTTCGGACCCAGGAAGCTGAAGATTTCGCCCTCTTCGATGTCCAGGTCTACGTCCTGGACGGCGAGCACGCCCCTGGGTGGATCGTATTGCTTTCTCAAGTCCTGAATGTGAATGATCGGCGCCATATCCCCCTCCTTAAACACAATTGACACGGCGACCTGAAACTGACGATTATAGACAATCTGCTTACCTATACGAATCGAGAATCGCCCACGTTGCGCACTGCGCCTGCGCCCGGCAATGGCCGGCCACAGGCCCCCCGTTCCTGGTGCGAGGTTACGGCGCCGCCGACGCCGCGCCGGTGGTCGCTCTGAATGGATCGTAGGCGCGTGCGCGCTCGTCACGGAACTGGCGCGTGTAGAGGCGGTAGTAGTGGCCCCGCGCGCGCAGCAGTTCGGCGTGCGTGCCCATCTCCGTGATGCGCCCGTTCTCGATCACCAGGATGCGGTCGGCGCGCTTGATCGTCGAGAGGCGGTGCGCAATGATGAAGCTGGTGCGGTCCTGCATCATCGCCTCCATCCCCCGCTGGACCAGCGCCTCGGTGAGCGTGTCCACCGACGACGTGGCCTCGTCCATGATGAAGACCTCCGGGTCGGCCAGCACCGCGCGCGCCAGGCTGATAAGCTGCTTCTCTCCGACCGAGAGCAGGCCGCCGCCCTCGCCCACGTCCTCGTCGTAGCCCTTTTCGAGCTTCAGGATGAACTCGTGCGCCCCGGCGACCTTTGCCGCCGCCTCGACCTCCGCATCCGTCGCGTCGAGCCGGCCATAGCGGATGTTCTCGCGGATGGTGCCGGAGAACAGGTGCGGCGTCTGCAACACCACGCCGACGCGCGACTGGATCGCGTGCAGCGAGTACTCCCGGTAGTCGCGCCCGCCGATGCGCAGCACGCCCGCTTTCGGCTCGTAGAAGCGGCACACCAGGTTGACGATGGTCGATTTGCCGCCGCCGGTCGGGCCGACGAGTGCAATTGTTTCGCCGCGCTTCACCGTGAGGTTGAAGTCCTGCAGCACCGGCTCGTCAGGCTCGTAGTAGAAGTCCACGTGGTCGAACTCGATATCGCCCTTGATGGTGCCGGGGTCGATTGCGCCCGGCTCGTCCGCCACGTCGGGCACGGCGTCGATGAGCGAGAAGATGCGCTCCGCCGAAGCCACCGCGCGCTGCATCTCGGCGTAGACGCGCGCCATCTCGTTGATCGGCCAGAGCATGAACGTCACGTAGGTGACAAACGCCTGGATGCCGCCGATGGTCAACAGGCCCAGCTCGACCTGGAGGCCGCTATACACGATAATGCTGCCGACCGCGACCGAGCTGATAAGCTGCACCATCGGGAAGAACAACGCCGAGAGCCAGGCCGCCTTGAACCCCGCGCGATACATCTCGCCGGATAGCAGCCCAAACTCCTCCAGGTTCTTCTCTTCGCGGCAGAGCGCCTTCGACACGCGCACGCCGCTGATGTTCTCGTTGTAAGCGCCCGTGATCTTCGAATTGACCTTGCGCACCTTGCGGTACTGGACCAGGATACGCGTCTTGAACCAGATCGCCACAATCACCAGCACCGGGATGACCAGGAAGACGATCAGCGTAAGCTGCCAGTTGATGGACAGCATGAAGACCGCAGCGGTCGCGATGTTGAAGACCGCCCAGGTGACGTCCAACATGCCCCAGGTCACCAGTTCGGAGACGCGCTCCGAATCGGAGGTCACCCGCGACATGATCCACCCCACCGGCGTCCGGTCGAAGTAGGAGAAAGACAGCGCCTGGAGGTGGTTGAACATCTTCTTGCGCAGGTCATACTGCACGCGCTGGCCGAGCACGCCGGTCATGTAGATAAAGACAAACACCCCCAGCGCCTGCATCACGATCAGCGAACCGTACACGGTGACGATCTCAATCAGCCGCTCGCGATCCCTGGCGAGGATGCCCTCATCGATGATCTGCTTCCCCAGATAGGTGAAGTACGAGTCGAGGGTCGAGACGACCGCCATCCCAAGCAGGAAGCCCGCGACCCATTTCCAGTACGGCTTTACCTGCTGCACAATGCGCAGGAGCGTGCGCCCGTTAAACTGTGTGGTGAATTCCTCTTCTTCAAAGCTGATGTCCGACACCGGCCATCTCCTCTTCCAGTTCCTCTTCGATGCGCAACTGCAGGTCGAATATCTCGCGATAGACGCCAGGCTGCGCCATCAGTTCCTCATGCGTGCCGCGCTGCACGATACGCCCCCGGTCGAGCACAAGCACCTGATCGGCGTTCATCACGCTCTGGACGCGGTGGGCGATCACGAACGAAGTGCGCCCCTCCATCAGGTGAACGAGCGCGCCCCGGATCGCGTACTCGGTCTCGGTATCGACCGAGGAAGTCGCGTCGTCCAGGATGAGGATACGCGGGTCTTTGAGCAGCGTGCGCGCAATCGCGACGCGCTGCTTCTGCCCGCCAGACAGGGTGACGCCCTTCTCGCCGACAATGGTGCTGTAACCCTCCGGGAACGTCATAATCACGTCGTGGATCGCCGCCGCCCGCGCGGCTTCCTCGACCTCTGCGTCGGTGACAGGGCGCGACACGCCATACGCGATGTTCTCGCGGATCGTGCGCGAGAACAGGAACGGCTCCTGCTCGACGATGCCGATCTGCTGGCGCAAGAAGCGCGCCGGATAGTCCTTCAGCTCCACGCCATCGAGCGTCAGGCTGCCGCTGTCATACTCGTAGAAGCGTGGCAGCAGGTTCACGAGCGAGGTCTTGCCCGACCCCGTCGCGCCCATCAGCGCGACCACCTCACCCGGCGCTGCGCGCAGGCTGATGTCCTCAAGCACCACGTCGCCCGCTTCGTAGGCGAAGCACACGTTGTCGAACACGACCTCGCCGCGCACGTCATGGTCAGGGAGGTACCCCCCCGCGTCGAGGTTTTCGCGCTCCTCACGGATCAGCTTGGCGACGCGCCCATACGAAACCAGGCCGGTTGACATCTGCACGACTATCCGCCCCAGGTTGCGCATCGGCCAGATGATCGACAGCAACATGCCGGCATACGCCAGGTACATCCCGACCGTGATCGTGCCCTGGATTGCCAGCACTGCGGCGACGGAATAGCCAAAGAGCATCTGTACGCCACACAGCACGTCGGAGACGGGCCAGTACATCGCGTGCATCCGCACGAACCGCCGCCCGCGTGCGTACTTCTCCCAGTTGTCGCCCTCGAACTTGTCGATCTCATACTGCTGGCACGCAAACGCCTTGACCACGCGCACGCCGGTCAGGTTTTCCTGCAACGTGGTGGATAGCTTGGCCTCCTGCTCCTGGAAGGCCTCGTAGGCCTTGCCCACGCGCTTGAAGAAGAACACCGACAGCACGACGATCACCGGAATCACCAGGACCGAGAGCAGCGCCAGGTCCACATTGACCGCCAGCAGCGCCAGGAAGTTGAATAGAAACAGGGTGACGATGCGCCCAACGCCGAGAACCTGTTCGGCGAAGAAGCGGCGAATCGAGTCGACATCCGACGTACAGCGCTGGATCATGTCGCCTGTCTGCGCCTGATCGTGGAAGGCGAACGACAGCCTCTGGATGTGGTCGAACAGGTAATTGCGCAGGCGCAGCACGACGCCCTCCGCCGTCCGGGCGGCGAGCGTGCTGCTGACGAAGAACGCCCCGCCCTGGACCAGCGCCAGCGCGATGAACGCGAACGCAACCGGGGCCACATCGCCGGCCGCCACCGTCTCCCGGCCCAGGACGTCGTCAATGAAGAAACGCATGAGCAGATAGTTGCCCACCCTGGCAAGCGCGATGAAGGCAAGCGCGATGATCGCCACCAGGTAAATGAGCCGGAAGCCTTTCATCATGCGCCACAGCCCAACCACGCGGTTGTCGGCCAGCGCCTCTTTCAGGTCATAGTTGAAAGCCGCTTTTGGTAGGGTCAAACCGACCTTCCCTCCTCAGTCCGATTCATCTGACATCGCCACGACCAGAAACGTCACAACCCAGGTCTGCGCGCCAGACCCAGGCACAGTGCCCATTATCGCACAGAATCTGGTCGGGAGAGCTTAAGGCTTACAAAATTAGAACGAATTTGCTAAAGGGATGCCGCGCTCCGGGACATGCAGCGGCCACCGCCGAGCGGAGGGCGGATCATTATACCCGCCGCGCCGCCTGCCGCCAAAAAAAGAGGGCGGGCTGCGGGGCAACCGCCCGCCGCCCGCCGTCAAGCGTCTCGCCTGGGGTTCAGGCTATTCGGCAAACTCCGCGACAACCTCGTCAGCGCCGGCCTGGATGTCGGCGATGATGGCTTCGATGTCGTGGCCCTGCAGGACGCGCGCCGTGGCTTCGTCCATCAAGTTGCGCACCGCGTTGTACGTGATGACCTGCGGCTCGAACACCTGGTTGGTCACGCCCAGCAGCCCGTAGGAGGTCGCGAATTTCGGATTCGCTTCCAGGTACTCCTGGAGGTAATCGACCGTCGAAGCGCGGGTCGGGTAGTAGCCGCTGATCTCAACCCACCGGGCCTGAATCTCAGGGCCGGTGAACCACTGAGGAACAGCCACGCAGCAAGCTGCTGCTCTGCCGTGGTGACCGGCATGAGAATGCTGCCGCCGTAGACGTTCACAATCGCTTCCTGGCCCTCGCCGTGCGGGAACGGGGCAATGCTCCACTCGAACGGGCCGTTCGCGCCCTCATCCACCGCCGTCCCGTAGAACGGCAGGCCGGAGGAGCTACCGAAGGTGAACATCGCCACGCGGTTGCCGAAGTCGGCCTGGTCGCCGAAGTTCTCCGGGTTCTGCGTGATGCACCCCTGGTCCACAAGCTGCTCGATGACGCCGAGCGCCTGGCGCATCTCAGACGTATCGAACGTGAAGGCGGTGTTCTCAGCGTTGATGATGTCGCCGCCAAAGCTGAAGACCATCGTCGCCAGGTTGGAGGCGCTGTCATACCAGGAGTGGCCGTAAAGGCCGGCGTCGGGGTCAGTGGCAGCGCAGGCCACCTCGACGTACTCCTCCCAGGTTTCCGGCGGGCCATCGTAGCCAAGCTCGTTCAGCCAGTCCACGTTGTAGTACATGAGCGTCATCGAGCGGTTCGGCGGGAGGCCCAGGCGCTGGTTGTCGTAGAGCACATGCACGTCCTGCGCCCAGAAGCCGGGGTAGAAGTCGGCGATCTCTTCCTCGGTGAAGCCCCAGGTCGGGTCGTTGACGTAGATGTTCAGGTCCACCAGGGCGTTCGCCTGCTGATAGAAAGCCTCGTCGTTCTGATAGCCGACCACCAGCGAAGGCACGTCCCCGCTGGCGATGGCGGCGTTCATCTTATTGCGGATGTCGTCATAGCTGCCCTGGTTCTCGGCCACCAAGGTGATGCCCCACTCATTCGTCGTGTTGAACTCCTCGACGAGCACCGCGAGCTGTTCCTCGCGCTGGCCTGAGTGGTTGTGCCACCAGGTGATGGTCTGCCCGGTCGGGTCGAGGTCGCTCAAGTCCTGCGCGGCGGCCACGCTCGCGCCCACCATCGACGCAACCAGGGCGACGAGAACGAAAGCCTTGATCCACTTGTGCTGCATGTTCTCTCTCTCCTCCAATATGAGTTTTCGATGTCACTGGACACTAACCGGCAATTGCGTTAGGGTCAGACAGGCGCTCTTGCTCCCTTCGCACTCTCCCTTGCCAAGATACAGTCGCGGGGGCGGCCCCGCGCCGTGCTTATCCCTTCAAGCCAGTCGTCGCAATGCCTTCGGTGAATTGCTTCTGAACCACGAAGTAGAGCGCCAGGATGGGCAGGATGGTGATGACCGAGCCGGCCATCTGCAGGTGAACCGCCGCCCCGGCGTCGTCCAGGAAGAACGAAAGCCCATAGGAAACAGGCCGCCACTCCGGCGAATTCGTCACGACCATCGGCCATTGCAGCGCGTTCCACGAGCCGACAAACGTGAAGATGATGACGGTGAGCAGCGCCGCGCGCGAGATCGGCACCACAATCTGCCACAAGAAGCGGAAGTGCCCCGCGCCGTCGATGCGCGCCGCATCCCAGAGTTCATCCGGTATCTGCGCGAAGAACTGGCGCAGCAAGAAGATGCTGAACGCGCTCGCCATGAACGGGACGGTTAGCGCCGGCCAGTTGTTGATCCAGGGGATCGGCCCGATGCGCCCCAGCCAGACGACGGTGAGGTAGTTCGGGATCAGCGTCACCGCCTCCGGGATCATCAGCGTCGATAGGAACAGACCAAACAGGATGTTCTTGCCGAAAAACTCCATCCGCCCGAAGGCATACGCGGCCAGCGTGCAGAACACCACCTGGCCGCCAATCGTCAGCGCCGCGATTTGCACGCTGTTCCAGAAGTACTCGCTGAAATTCGCGCCGTCCCATGCCTCCGTGTAGTTGTCGAAACGCGGCACCGAGGGGATGACGCGCCCGGACAGCGCCTCGCCCTGCGTCATCAGCGACGTGCTCACCATCCACGCCAGCGGCAGCAGCGCGCGACAACCGCCCCCAGGATCAGGATGGCGTAGGCGAACATGCGCGGAAAGTTGATCGGCTTCGGGGGCCGCCCTGACGTGGTGACGACCTCCGCGGCGCTGCCCCACGGCCCGGCTTCGCGTTCCTGCGTCTGGCTAACCATAGAGAACACCCTCTTGGAGGCAATACGGTTCTGCACCAGCGTCAGCGAGAGGATGATGGCAAAAAGCACAAACGCCATCGCAGAAGCGTAGCCGAACCGCGAGTTCCGGAAGAACTCGTTGAAGATCACGATGCTGGCCGTGTCGGTCGTGCCGAGCGCCGAGGCGTGCCGCAGCACCCAGATGTGGTTGAACGCCTTGAACGTGCCGATGACGGCAATCAACGACAGGAAGAACGTCGTCGGCGAAAGCAACGGCAGCGTGATGTGGCGGAAAATCGCCCACCGGCTGCCGCCGTCGATCTTGGCCGCCTCGTATAACTCGTTGGGGATCGCGCCCAGCCCGGCGAGAAAGATCACGGTATCGTAACCGACATACGTCCAGACGCTGTAGATTATGATGACCACAAGCGCCAGGCTCGGGCCGGCGGCCCAGGCCGGCAGGGCGACGTCAAGCGGCTCGGCGAGCATCTGGAAGATACCTTTCGGCTCCAGGAGCCACTGCTGCGTGCCCATCCCCATACCCTTGGAAACCTGATTCGCCAGCGAATCGGGGCGGTTGGAGAAGATGATGCGAAACACCGCCGCCGACGCGACCGCCGGGGTGATGTAGGGGATGAAGTAGATCATGCGGAACACGGTCTGGCCGCGGATCCCTGGAACAGCAGGTACGCCAGGAAGAGCGAGATCACGAGCTGAAACGGCACGGTGCCAAGCGAGTACGACGCCGTGACGAGAAAGCCCCTGAAGAGGCTCGTGTCGCCCGCATCCACCACCTGCGGCAACTCCGCGATGAGAATCCAGCCGCCGACCATCAGCGTCAGCGCCGCCAGCAGGTACAGGCCGGTGCGCACGTTCGACGAAAGCCCGCCGGCCCGCCGCCAGATCAACCAGGCCGCGCCCAGCAGCCCAAACCCCGCGCTGATGGTGAGGATCCGTGTCCAGAGGTCGAGGTCCGCGCCCGCTTCCATCGCGGCGGCGTACTCCGCCTGGATTTCGCCCAGGGTGAACGCGAGCACAAGCGCGCCGGATACGAGCAAGGCAATGACGGCGATCAGGCGCGCGTAGTAATACCCTGCGCTCCTGCCTGGCGCGGTGCGCGCCACCCAAACAGAGACGCCGACGCCAACCGCGATGGCGATAATCGCGAGCCACATCGCCTCCCGGACCTCCGGCACCTGAAAGGTCTCGCCGAGGAGGCGCATTATCAACTCATCGGTGCGCACCTGGCCCCTGAGCTTCTCGCCAATGTCGAGCATACCCGGCAGCCACATCACGAAGAAGCGCACGAAGAGCAACAGCCCCGCCGCAGACAGCACCGACGGCAGCAACCATTGGTAAGGGCGCTCCTCAAGCTCCGCCGCCTTCTGCCACACGCGACGCGCCAGCCACACCGCGCCGACCAGCGCGCCAACCCCAAGCCAGAACGCGCCCACGTAGGCAAGGCCATCGATTGCCCGCTTGTAGTTCGTAAGGCCCAGGTACCCGCCGGGGACCAACCGCCACCGGTGCAGGCTCACGTAAAGCGCGAAGCCGACGGGGAAAAGCCCGAACAAGAAGACGATGATGCCCCCGGCGCGAGGAACAGATAGGCGGTCAGGTTTTCCCGGAGGATGCGCCCGCGCCGGCTCTCCAGGAAGGTGCGCAAACTACCCAGGGTGCCGGTGCGTGCCTTAACTTCGATGGCCGAAGATCGCGTGGAAGACGACGGAGACGAGGAAGTGCTCATAGATGCTCCGCTGGAAAACTCCGATGGCGCGAGCCTTTGGAATCGACCAGGGCTATTGTACCGCAATTCGCGCCCATGACCCCACCGGCATCGATAGACTACGGTTTGAGAATGCCGTCTCCACGGCGCACGCCGGAAACAGCCTGTGCAGACACGGAGTATAAGGGGCTGGCCTTAAGCCAGAGCGAGGCGGGCTTTAAGCGCATGTTAGGCGTGCGTTAGGCCTCGATTGTAACGCCCTCCGGCGCTAACGATCATAGGAACCGGATGGGACCGACACGGCGTCGTTCCGTTCGGCGAACGACGCCGCCTTCCGCCCCCGACGGTCAAACCACAGCGCAAACGCGGCCAGCGCCGTCGAGGCCAGGATGAACAGCGCCGCCGTGCGAAACACACCGGTCACGCCCGCGACCAGCGCCTCCGGCGGCGCAGCCGTCACATCTGCGCCGGGCGGCAGCGCGGCGGCAGCCATCACCTGCACGGCGAAGAGCGCCCCCATCAGCGGAATCCCGGTGGTCTGCCCCAGCGTGCGCGAGAGGGCCAGCAATCCCGACGCCACCCCCAACCGCTGGCGTGGGGCAGCGCCCATGATCGCGCTGTTGTTGGGCGACTGGAAGAAGCCGATCCCCACCCCCAGTGGCGCCGTCCGCGCGAGGTACCCCACCACATCCACGTCAGCGGTCAGTGTGCTGATGAGCACGCACGCGCTGGCGACAATCAACAGCCCAATCAGGCTGATGACGCGCGAGCCGAACCGGTCCGAAAGCGCGCCGGAGATCGGCGCGGTCAGCCCCATGCCGATGGGCACCACGGCGATCATCATGCCGACCTGCAACGTCGAGTAACCCTTGACCAACTCGAGGAAAAGGGGAAGATGAACTGCCCCGCCAGCACGATGAACATCAGGAACGCCATCAAAAGGTTGACGCCAAACAGCACATTGCGGAACATCCCCAGGTCAACCATCGGGTGCGCCACGTGCGTCTCGACGAACACGAAGACCACCAGCCCAACTGCCGCGCCGATCAGCAGCGTGAGCGGCAACCCGTCGCCGAACCCCTGATCCTGGCCGAATGTCATGCCGAGCGTATAGGCGCTCAGCGCCGCCAGCAGCACCGCCGCGCCCATGAAGTCAAAGCGTTGCCCCGGCTCGCCGCGCGCCGAAGGCGGCACGACACGTGACACCACCAGGTAGGCGACGATTCCCAGCGGCACGTTGACCAGAAAGACGGAATGCCAGCCGGCCAGGCTGATCATGATGCCGCCGATGGTCGGGCCGGACGCAATCCCGATTGAGACGATGGACCCGATGATGCCCAGCGCCCGCCCGCGCTCCGAGGCCGGGAATACCTCGGTGATGATCGCCGTGCCCAGCGCCACCATCATCACCGCGCCGAAACCTTGCACCGCGCGGAACGCAATCAGCGCGCCCACAGTCGGCGACAGGCCGCACAGCAACGACCCAAACGTGAACAGGGCAAGGCCAGTCATGTAAATGCGCTTCTTGCCGAACATGTCGCCCAGCCGCGCCACGCCCAACATCATCGCCGCGATCACCAGCGTGTAGCTGAGGATCACCCACTGCACTGTGGCGAAAGTCGTGTGGAGTTCCTCGACCAGCGTGGGCAGGGAGATGTTGACGATACTGGCGTCCAGCGTGGACATGAGCACGCCCAACCCAATACCTAACATCGCGCCCCATTTGCGCGGGGCCGGCGTGAAGACTTCATCGGGGGTGGCGTGCATCAGGGCATCTCCAGAAGCAGAGAAGTTGCAGGTTCGTTTTCTGGCACCAACGCATTGTAACCCGTTTTGACTCAACCTGCCGCGTCGGGCAGGTTGAGTCAGGTGAGAAACGCCGGCGTGGCTTTTCGTTTAGCCCTGGGGCGCCTGGGTTGAGCAGGACAGCGCGGGCTGCCGCGCCGGTTCGGTGATGCGCGGCTCGATCAGGAGCGCGGCCATCAGGGCGCTCAACCACGCCAGGGCCGCCGCGATGTACATGATCAGGTTGAAGGTATCGACAAACGCCAGCCTGATCGCGCCCTCCACGGCGGCCTGCGCGTCCTCTGCGAGGCCCGGCGGCGGCGCGGCATTGCCCATGTTGGCGGCCTCGCTCTGGAGCGCGGCGCGCGTCTGTTCGCTCATGGCGACATCATCCGTGTACGCCATCAGCGACGCGCTGAAAGCCGAAAGGAAGATCGCGCCCGTCACCGCAATCGCCAGCACGCCCGCCGTGCGCGCCACCGCGTTATTGATGCCCGACGCGATGCCGGCCCGCTTCTGGGGCACCGAACCCATGACGGCAGTCGTGAGGGGCGCGACCGTGATCCCCATGCCGACGCCAATCACCGCAATGGCGGGCAGGTACGTCGTCCAGAAGCTGTCGGGGCCGCTCGTCAGGCCAGGGAACGCCAGCACGAAGAAACCGATCCCGGTGATGGCGGGGCCAGCAACCAGCGGGAGGCGCGGGCCATAGCGGTCCACCAGCCCGCCAGCCCACCGCGAAAGCAGCGTGAGCAGGATCGCGAACGGGAGCAGCGCGCGCCCGGCCATGGCTTCGCTGTAGCCCTGGACCTGCACCATGTTGAGCGGCAGGAAGAAGAAGATCACGTTCAGCGCCGCGTACAGGAACAGGGTGAGCAGGTTCGCGCCGCTGAACGTCCGCGACCGGAAAAGCTCCAGCGGCACCATCGGGCAGCGCGAGCGCGCCTCCACGATGACAAACGCCACCAGCGCGATCACACCGCCCACGAGCGCCACCAGGATTTGCGGGTCGGCGAGGCCGCGCGCCGGCGCCTCGATGAACCCGTAGGTGACGCCGGCCAGCCCAAACGTCACGAGCAGCGCGCCGGGGTAGTCCAGCCGGGCGGGGGCCTCGTCGTCGCGGCTTTCGGGTACCTTCCCGTAGAGGGCAACGAGCGCCAGCACCGCAAGCGGCAGGTTGATGAAGAACACGCCGCGCCACAGTCCCCGGCTGGCAAGCTCGCCGCCGAGGAGCGGTCCGATCACGGTGGTGATGGTGGTGAAGGCCGACCACGTCCCGATGGCCTGGCCGCGCCGGTCCGGCCCGAACGTGGCCGAGATGATCGCCAGGCTGCCCGGCACCATCAGCGCGCCGCCGAGTCCCTGCACGACGCGCGCAAGGATCATGATCTCGGCGGTGGGCGCGAGGCCGCACGCGAACGACGCGCCCGCAAAGACGGCGATCCCCACGCCGAAGACCCGCTTGCGCCCGAAGCGGTCGCCGAGCGACCCGCCCACCAGGATCAACGACGCCAGCATGAGCAGGTAGCCGTTGACGATCCAGAGCAGTTGCGCGCCGGTCGCGCCCAGGTCAACCTGGAGGGCCGGCAGCGCCACATTGAGCGCGCTGCCGTCGATGAAGGCCATGCTCGAAGCCAGGATGGTGGCGAACAGCACCCAGCGCCCCGTCGCGACCGATACACCAACATATTCTGATGTGCTGCTGCTTGTGTGTGACATGAAACAAAATCCCCTCCGCAGACTATAGCGGAGGGATTGTACACCAAAATTATGACGAAATCGATCTAAATTTCGCCCGAAACCAGGTTGAACATTGCGCCCCGGCCAGAAGCGCGCCGGGGCGGTTAGGTTCGCGGGGTCAGCTTACGCCGGTCAGCTCAGACGTGCAGTGCGGGCAGCGCGTCGCCTTGATGGGAATCTCGGTGGCGCAGTACGGGCAGTCTTTGGTCGTCGGGTCCGCTGGCGCTTCGGGCTTCTTGCCCATCGCCAGCGCGCGGTTGGCCATCTTCACCAGCAGGAACATGGCGAGTGCGACGATGATGAAGTTGATCAAAGCGTTGATGAACAGCCCGTAGTTGATGGTGGCCGCGCCTGCCGCCTGCGCCGCCGCCAGCGAGGTGTAGCCCTCCCCGGAGAGGTCGATGAACAGGTTGGAGAAGTCAACGCCGCCGAGCAGCTTACCCAGCGGCGGCATGATGATGTCGTTGACCAGGGAGTTCACGATGGTCGTGAACGCAGCGCCCATGATGAAGCCGATGGCAAGGTCAAGGACATTCCCACGCAGTGCAAAGTCTCGGAACTCTTTCAACATCGCGCGTCATCCCCCTTCAATGGGAATCCATGCTAGCATTATCAATAATACAACTCTCGCCAGATAACGCAAGCGCGTCATCGCTGGGGGTGCATTCTACAAGTTTATCCTGGTCAGTCGGCAGCGTCAGCTTCTGCCGCAGGGGCCGATCTCCGCGCCAGGACGATCACCGCGCCGATGATGAGCGCGCCGCCAAGCGCCTGCGGCCAATCCAGGCGCTCGCTGAAGAGCAGCCATCCGAAGGCCATCGCGCCGACCGGCTCCACGGTAGACACGATGCTCGCGTTGCTCGCCGGCACATCGCGCAATCCGGTGACAAAGGTCAGGTTGCCGAGCAGCGTCGTGAGGATGGTGACGCCCAACAGCCACAGGAGCGCGCCGGGGTCGGCAAGCGCGCGCCCCAGCGCCGCGCCCGACTGGAAAGGCAACAGGAAAAAGCGTGCCAAAGCCGAGCGCATACGCCAGCACGGTCCACGGCGGGTAGCGGCGCAGGGCGACCTTGTTGAAGACCGTGTACAGCCCGTAGCCCAGCCCCGCCCCCAGCCCGAAGAGCACGCCGGCGGCGTTCAGGTGCAGGCTTTCGACCTGGTAGACGCCCGACACCAGCGCCGCGCCGCCGATGGCGAGCGCAAGCGCCGCCGCCTTGCGCCGCGTCAGTCGCTCGCCGAGAAACAGCACGGAGATCCCCACAACCCACGCCGGCGCGGTATACATCAGCACTGCCGCCACGCTCACGCCGGCAGCGTCCACCGCGTGGATGTAGAGCATGAAGAACGCCGCCACGCCCACCAGCCCGTACAACGCAAAGCCGGCCAGATCCCGCCAGGGGACGCCCACGGGCTGGCGTCGCCGCCATGACGCTGTCAGGACGTAGGCGAACAGGAGAGCCGACGTCAGCGCCGTGCGGAAGAACACGATGGTCGCCGGCGGCAGGTCGTAGACTTCGATGAGCTGCTTGTAGAAGACGCCCTGAGACGCCCACAGGACCGCGGCGCACACGATGAGGGCATACCCGCGCAGGCGACGCTGGCGCGATTCCGGGGCGGGCGCGCGCGCCTCCGGCACGGCGGCTTTGCTGGCGGCGGCCGGCCTCATGCCGTCTCAGGCGAGACCCCGCCTGACGCCACGCGACGCGCCTGAGTCGTTGGGCGCTGGAAGTAGGCCAGAGTTGTCAGGACGACGAGCGCAGCCCACACCGCCGACGCTGTCGCCAGATGCGTGGCGCGCCACAACGCCTCCAACCGAGCGAAGATCACCGCCGCGCCGACGCTGGCCTGGATCACGAAGAGCACGCCAACCAGCGCCGCCCAGCGCCCCGGCACGCCCAACGACGCGCGCGCGCGGATGCCGATCACCGCGACCGCCGCGATGAGCAACCCCACGGCCATCGCGACCGCGCGGTGCACCGTCTGGATTGCCTGAGGGAGCGGAGTGCTGGCATCAGGGAGCAGCCGGCCGCTGCACAGCGGCCAGTCGGTGCAGGCCCACCCCGCTTCCTCGTCCCCGGCGACGAGCGCGCCTGTGGTCAGCAGGAAGAACAGCCCGACAACCGTGATGCCGAGCAGAGCCAGGTAGCCGCGCGGGAGGGCCACCTTTCGGGCGCAGCCGGGCGGCGCGCCGCCACCGCGAGCACCAGCGCGCCGCCGAAGATGAACAGCGCCGTCCCCAGGTGGATGACGACGGCGAGCGGCTGAAGCTCCGTGGCAACGACGACCGCGCCGAGCACGTACTGCACGGGCACCAGCGCGATCACCAGCGTCGCCGGCCCGACGATCCAGCGCGCGCGGCGGTAGTCTCGCCACGCGACGAACGCGGTCAGGATAATGAAGAGGCCGGCCACGCCCGCCACCAGCCGGTGGGCAAACTCGATGACGGCGGTCTGTTCGGGCGGCGGGACCAGCCCACCGTGACACAGCGGCCAATCCGGGCAGCCCAAGCCCGACTCGGTGACGCGGACGACCGCGCCAACCACGATGAGCGTGTAAATCAATGCCGCCGTCACCAGGGTCAGACGGCGGTAGTTTTGGTCAATCGTCATGGGTGCACCGCTCCCTGGCTCAAGTCATTGCCACGCGACCGGAGTATAACGCCCCCGGCGCGCGGCACCAAGGCCACCGAGACGTTACAATTGTGACCCTGGACCGGGACAGAATCCACCGCTGCGCCCGCCCGCCGCGCCGTAGAATATGGCGTGGCGCGGACCGGAGGCGGACAGGAGAAGGAGGCTGCCACATGTCAGAGGAACCGCTGCGCTTCGCCGTCATTGGAGTCGGCGCAATCATTTTCGGCGAGCACCGGCGCGGGTTGGAGGCCATCAACGCGCGCGTCGTGGCGGCGTGCGACATCGACGAAGGCAGGGGGCGCGCACGCGCCGACGAGCTGGCGTGCCCGCTCTACACGGACCACCGCGCCCTGCTCGCCGACCACACGCCGGACGTGGTCGCGGTGATGACGCCGCACCCCTCCCACGCCGCCATCGCCATCGACTGCCTCGACGCCGGCTGCCACGTGCTCGTCGAGAAGCCGATAGGCGTCCAGCCCGGCGAGGCCGACGCCATGATCGCGGCGGCGGACCGCGCGCACCGGCTGCTGGCGGTCAACTTCCAGCAGCGCCTCCGCCCGGAGGTGCGCGGCGCGCGCCAGTTGCTCGCCCAGGGCTGCCTCGGCCAGATTCAGTACGCGCACCTGGCGGTGACGTGGACGCGCACGGCGGCCTACTACCGCGCGTCGTCGTGGCGCGGCACGTGGCGCGGCGAGGGCGGCGGCGTCCTGCTGAACCAGGCCCCGCACGACCTCGACCTGTTGTGCCACCTGGTCGGGATGCCGAGTCGGGTTGCCGCGTGGACGCGCACCCGCCTGCACCAGATCGAGACGGAGGACACCGTCAGCGCCTTGCTGGAATGGCCCGGCGGGGCGTCCGGCCTCTTCCACGCGAGCACGGCCGAGGC
This sequence comes from Anaerolineae bacterium, assembly GCA_027494055.1. Taxonomy (GTDB): domain Bacteria; phylum Chloroflexota; class Anaerolineae; order Aggregatilineales; family JAFGMM01; genus JAOSJO01. Next base: position 252,444 of record JAOSJO010000012.1, read on the forward strand.
GGGGCACCCGGCGACTCTGGAGATCATCGGCACCCAGGGACGCCTCCTGCTGGAACCGGGCGCAGTGACCTTCACGCGCCTGGCAAGTGATGTCCGCGATTTCGTGGTCCAGAGCCAGGCGCTGTTCGACAGCCCTGAACTGATCCCGGAACCGGTCGCGCTGCCCGACGACGCCCCCGGCGACCACGTCGCCATCTACCGCGACCTGGAGCGCGCGATCCGCAGCGGCGCGCCCGTCATCGCGGACGGGCGCGAGGGCCGCATGTCGCTGGAGCTGGCGAACGCCATGATCTACGCCAGCCACCAGGGTCGCGAGGTGGCCCTGCCGCTGGACCGCGACGCCTACGCCGGGCTGCTCGCCGAATTGCGGGCGAAGGGCAAACCGGTCGCGTGAGTGCGCAGGGCGGACGCAGCGCCCGGCATCCGGTCAATCCGCGGTCACCAGCAGGACCGGCTTCAGCAGCCGGAGATCGAAGCGCGCCATGTCCGCCGGGTCGGTGGTCTCCAGCGCCGCGCGCACCCGCCGCGAGTCGGCGCGCAACTGCGCGACATCGACGCCCTGGCACACGTCCGGCAGGTGCGCCAGCCACTGCACGCTGCGCAGCAGCATCTTGAGCGCGCCGTCCCGGTTGCCGCGCGTGATCTGGTAGTAGGCCACGCCCACCTGCAAGATGCCCCGGTACAGGTCGCGCACCGGGCCGCGCTCGGCGACCCAGAGCGCTTCGAGCAGGTCGTGCTGCGCGTAGAACGCCCCGGCGTTGAACTGCGCGATGGCCGCGCGGGCCTGCGGCGGAAGCGGTTCCGCGCACGCACGCGCCAGCGCCTCCAGGCGCGCCGGCTCCGGCACACGCGCGCGGTCCGCGAGCAGGCCGGGCAGCGCCGCTTCCAGTTCATCCGGCGCGAGGACGGCGTCCGCGCCGACGCCCAGCGCCGCGCGCTGCGTCTGCGCATCCGCCGCAACCAGCACAACCGGGATGCGGCGCGTCGCCGGGCTGACCTTCGGTGTCGTGACCCAGAAGCGCCAATCCGCGCCGCCGCCATCGACCAGCACCATCGCGGCGGCGTCATCGACGAGCCGCGCTACGTAGCCGGCAGGGTCGGCGTAGCAGACCGGCGCGAACCCGGCCCGCGCCAGGATCGACCGGGCCGCGTCGGCCCAGGCCGGCGCGCCCGCAATCACGGCCACCGGTCGCATCTCCGCCATGGATTGCCGCCTCCTGCCGGTTCAGCGTTGCTTTGCAGGGCTGTCCAGAACCGCCTGCTACTTCAAAGTCTACGCCCGAAGCGCCGCGTTGCCCAACCGCGTTTGGTTTATCGCCTGAATCGGGTAAACTGACCCCTGCATGTCAGGGGTTTGTTAAGGCACCGCCGTGCGCGCCAGGTTTTCGCCGCAACAGGTTGTTTGGCTCGTGGGGTTGGGCACCGCGCTCTCGCTGCCCGGCGACTCGACCCTGTATATCGCGCTGCCGACCCACACGGTTCAGGCCGGCATCGCGCTTGAGGACGTGGGGCTGATGCTCGCCGCCAACCGGCTGGTGCGCGTGTTCCTCAACAGCCCCTACGGCTACTGGCTCGACCGCGTGCGGCGGCGTCCGGTGCTCGTCTTCTCGCTGTTCCTCGGCGCGCTCGCCACGCTGACGTACACCGCGCCAGGCTTCTGGCCCTTGCTCGTGGGGCGGCTGATGTGGGGGCATCGCGTGGGTCGGCATCTGGGTGGGCGGCAGCACCGTCGTCATGGACGTATCCAACGACGCGAACCGGGGCGCGTTCACCGGGCAATACCAGATGTGGTTCTTCCTTGGCGCAGCGGGCAGCAGCCTGGTCGCCGGCGTCCTGACCGACGCGCTAGGCTACGGGCGCGGGTTGCTGGTCAGCGCCGGGATCACGCTGGTCGCCGCCTTCGTATGGCTTGCGCTGCTGCCAGAGACGCGCGACTTCCACAACACGCGCCCCGGCGTCGCCGTGCCGCAAGCGCCGGCGCTTGCGGCTGCGCGCCGGGCAGAGCGGCCCAACGGGTTCAGCGTGCGCGGCCTCGCGACCGCAAGCGCAGTGTACGGGGTGCAGCGGCTGGTCTACGCCGGCGTCCTTGCCGCGATCCTTGCCCTGTTGCTCGAAGAGCGCCTCGGCGCGGTGTTCGCGTTTGGCGTGGTGGATCCCGCTCACCACCCTGACCGGCGGCCTCTCGGCCCTCCGGCTCATGCTCAGCACGGCGGCCTCGCCGCTCGCGGGGCGGCTCTCCGACCGGCGCGGCGACCGCCTCTGGCTCTCCGGGGTGGCGCTGGCGTTTGGCGCGGCGGCGCTCGCGTGGCTGGCCCTGGCCGACGGCGTCGGGTTCTTCGTGGCGGTGATGCTCACCGCCGCCGCCACCGGCGCGCTCTCCACGCTCTCGACGGCGCTGGCCGGCGACTCGGCCCCGGCTGGCGGGCAGGGGCAGGCGATGGGCGCGCTCAACACCGTCGGCGACCTGGGGAGCGCCATCGGCCCGCTGATGGCGTTCGCGCTCCTGCCGGCAATCGGCCTGCACGGCGTCCTCGCGCTATGCGCGGCGCTGATGGCGGCGCTGATTCCTGGGTGGCTTTCGTCGCGCGTGCGACACGCGCGCGTGCAACACGCGCGCCCGCCCGGCTACCGCTGGCGGTACAGGAGGACGGCGATGAATAGCAGGCCGGCGACGAAGAGCAGCGTAACGCCGGCCACGACGAACGCCGCGCCCAGGCTCACGACCTCTACGCGATTTGTGACCGCGCCCCGCGCGCGTTCCTCAGCCGGGCCAGGGGCCTCAGTTGGGCTGAGTGTGGCTGTCGGGAGGGCGGTGCCGGTGGGCGGGACGCGCGTCGCGGTCGGCGCAGGGGTGTCAGTGACTGCGCGCTGCTCCGCCTCTTCCGGGAGCGCGCCGAGGGCCGGTGCGGGCGATTCGGTCATGCGTGGCGCTGCCCCGAAAGGCGCCGGCGGGGGCGCGCCTTCCGCGACGGCACCCGCGTCAACGTCGGGCGCGGCTGCGGGCGCGGATCCGGTCTGCGCTGCGGCGTCATTCGCCTCATAGGCCTGCTCGCCTGGGGTATCGAGCGCGTCCTGTGTCTCGCCCTCTGTTTCGGGCCAGGGACCGGTTTCCGGAAGCTCTGAGTGCGGCGAGGCCGTCATAGGCGCCGCCGCCGGCGTTGCCATCGGCGATGCCGCCATCGCCGCAGCCTCGCGCCCTGCTTCCTCCGGCACGGACGCAGGCTGCGCCTCATCGGAAACGGCAGCGGTCGCGGCAGCGAACAACATCATCTCAGAGGTGCCGGTCGCTTCCAGGTCCTCAGCCTCGGCGGGACCTGACGCGGTCATTGTTGCCGCTGCGCCGCGCGCCGTCGCATCCGCGTCGAAGCCCTGTGTGGCCTGCGCCGCGATGGGGGCCGCATCAGGCGCGGCTGAAGGCGCGATGCCCGTGCCCACCAGCAGCACGACGCCGATCACCAGCACGAGGGAGGCCGCCGCGCCCAGCGCGCCCGCAAAGCGCGCACCCCACCAGTCAAAGCCACGCGGACGCCGGCCGTAGACGGCGGGGTCAAGCGTGAAGTTGCGCGGAGCCTGACGCGCGGAAGGCCGGCAAGCAGGCGCGCGTTTGCGCGCATCTCGTCGAGCGCGGCGCGCAGCGCCGGGTCCTCCGCGAGGCGCGCCTCGACCGCCTGACGTTCGTCCGGCGTCAGTTCGTCGTCTATGTAGGCCGATAGCCGTTCCAGGTCGCGGTCAAATGCGTCACCGGCCATGCGGTCCGTCCCTCAGATACCACTCACCTAAGTCCGCTCGTGCTCTGCCGGCGCATTTCGGCGTCCGGCGCGCACTCACGGGTCATGCTCGCTACTATTAAGACGATACGCCTCCGGCAGAAGTTCCTTCACCCCGCGCAGACAGTCGCGCAGGCGGGCGCGGGCGCGACTCAGGCGCGACTTGACCGTGCCCAACGACACGTCGGCGATTTCCGCGATCTCCTGGTAGCTGTACCCTTCGATGTCGGAGAAAACGACAACGACGCGCTGATCGACCGGGAGCCGGTCGAGGCACGCGGCAATCGCGCGGCTGAGGTCGGCGCGCTGGGCCGCGCTCTCCGGGTTTTCAGGCAGGCTCACCAGCGGGTCGGGATTCACCACGTGCAGCGCTTCGAGCGACGTGGTGGGCCGGCGCTGGCGGCGGCGCAGCTCGTCGTAGCAGGCGTTAGTCACGATGCGCATCAGCCACGGCTTGAGGCTTTCACCACGGAAGCGCTTGAGCGCGCGGTAGGCGGAGATGAACGCCTCCTGCGTGGCGTCGGCGGCGGCATCGTGGTCGCCCATGATGCGGTACGCGACGTTGTAGGCGGCGTCCTGATAATGCAGCACCAGCGTGTTGAACGCCGCCACGTCGCCGCGCCTGGCCTGCTCAATGAGGGCCGGTTCGTCCATCAGTCGCCTGGCACTACTGCCGCTTATCGGTTGCGCCTCCGCGTTGACGGCGGAGGCGAGTTGGCATATACTTTCCCCCGAAGCCGGAGTGGCGGAACTGGCAGACGCACGCGACTCAAAATCGCGCGGGCTAACCCCCGTGTGGGTTCGACTCCCACCTCCGGCATGCAACCTGAGCCGGGGCATGCCTACCCCGGCTTTGCGACATTATAGCCATTGCCCCGTGAAAGACCAACGATGCGGCGACTCCTGCTCTCCATCCTCGTTGGCGCGCTTCTGGGTGTGCTGGCTGGCTTCCTGCTCGGTTGGGTGATCGCGCCGGTGCAGTATGTGGATAGCCCGCTGGACCTCCTGGCCCGCCCATTTAAGGAAACCTATACCGTGATGGTGGCTGCCGCATTCCGGCAGGACCGTGACCTGGACCTGGTGCGTGAGCGGTTGCAGCCGCTGGCGATTGACAACATCCCAAGCTGGGTTCAGGATGTGACCGAGCGCTACATCTCACAGGGACGGAACGTGAACGACATCACCGACTTGGTGGCGCTGGCCGAGGCGTTTGGTCGGCTGACGCCGATCATGGAACCCTATCGCCTGCAGCCCTCCACAGGCGCCGAGTGACGCCTATGCGCCGGGTCTCGTGGGTTGGTCTGGTCATCGGTCTGCTGCTCGGCCTGGGAGTCAGCCTGTTTTACACGTGGGTGATCAACCCTGTGATCGAGTACAACACCGCGCCCTGGCAGCTCGGCGGCGCGGCGCGCGAGCAGTACATTGTGATGGCCGCCCTGGCGTTCCAGAACGACCGCAACCTCGACCGCGCAGGCGAGCGGCTGAGGCCGTTCGACTTCGACCGCCCCGGCGTCGAGGTGGCGCGCGTGGCGTGCGACTTCTTCCGCCGCGCCGAGGACCCGACCCTGACCGCCGCGCTGGTAGACCTGGCGCGCGCCTACGGCGAGGCGACCTGCGCCGACATCGCCATGCCCGCGACCGGCACACCGCCCGGCACGGTGATGATCGTTGTGCCGACCGAGACGCCGACGCGCACGCCCACGCCGACCCAGACGCCCACCCCGCTCCCGACGGACACGCCCGACCCCGCCCGCATCACGCCGACCGTCACGCGGACGCCCACGCCGGCCGGATCGTTCGAGGTCGTGAGCGCGTCGGCGTTCTGCAACGCGCGCTTCTCCGGCGTGATCGAAGTCTACGTGCGCGAGCGCGACGGGACCGGCATCCCCGGCGTGGAGGTCCAGGTGACGTGGGCGGGCGGCTCGGACCGCTTCTTCACCGGCTTGCTGCCCGACGAGGACCCCGGTTACGCCAACTTCGTGATGGAGGAGGGCCGGACGTACCGCGTGCAGCTCCCTGGCCGCAGCAGCCCCTCGCGCGAGCTGACGACGCAGGTCTGCGATACGGAGGGCGAGGAGGTGGTGCTCAGCGGGTACGCGGTGGTGTTTCAGCGATAACACAACAAGGAGTTGAAGGTGAGCAAACCCAAACACGCCTGGATGGTCCGCGCTGGCAACGAGAATGCGCTGGCGGATGCAGTTGAGGCGAAGAATGCCGTTGCAATCGGTTGGGTTGCAATGGGAGATATTTCCTCCCTCAAGACACGCGAGGAGTTCATACAACGCTATCAAGACTCCTATCCTGAGAGTTCTCCAAACCGTGTCAGCGTTAACGCCGGTCAGGTATATCGCTTTGCACGAGAAATTCGTGACGGCGATTATGTCCTCACTTACAACAAGACCAGTCGAGAGGTACTGATTGGCATTGCTGAAGGGCCTTGTGAATACACTCCTAGCCTATTCACCGACAGATACCCCTACATACGGCGCGTTCAGTGGTTGAAGCGCGTATCGCGAGACGACTTCAGCGCCCCTGCGCGCAGAAGCCTGGGCGGGTTGCTGACGGTTTTTCAGCTTGACCAGCACATCGACGAGATTCACGAAATCGTCGCGGCAAAGGATGCGGTACCGGCTACCAGCGAGGAAGACGAAGCGCCCCCATTTTTCGAGGACGTCAGAGCGCAAGCCGACGAGCTGATTGCTGATCTAATCAGCCGCCTCGACCCCTATGATTTTCAAGACCTGGTAGCTGCAACATTGCGGGCGATGGGATTCCGCGCAATCAGCGTTGCGCCAGGGCCAGACGGTGGCGTGGACATTGTGGCTCACCCAGATCCCTTCGGTTTTCAGAAACCACGCATCAAAGTCCAGGTGAAGCATCGCAAAGGGGCAGTAGGTGGACCAGAAATCAGCCAGTTCCTGGGCACATTGCACCTTGACGACAACGGCTTGTATGTCTCAACCGGCGGTTTCACACGCGATGCAGTCTTCAAAGCGGAAAGCTCAAACAGCCCGATCAAGCTTCTGGATCGAGATAGTTTCATCGATCTCTTATTGGAGCACTACGAAACGCTGGAGCCTGAGTTCAAAGCCAGGATTCCACTGCGCAAAGTATGGATACCAACGTTGTAGACTCGTAGCTCTTGATGCCCCGTACCACGTCCAGAACCGTGCTTACCAAAGGTCACCGTTATCAGAACATAGCTTAAGGAGGAGTGAGGTCCGATGCCCCACCTCATCACCACCCTCGGCCCCAAAGCCGCCGGCGAACTGGGGATGATCCTCCCGCACGAGCACGTGTTCGTCGATCTGCGCACGTGGGACCAGCCCGGCTACGCCCAGGCCGACCCCGCCGACGTGGTCCGGCTCATGGCCCCGGAGATCAAGCGGGCGCGGGCCGCGGGCGTCACCGCGCTCGTCGAGTGCAGCACGGGCGGCGTGGGCCGCCGCGCCGACATCGACCGCGTCGTCTCCGAGGCGACGGGGTTCCCTATTGCCGTGCCGACCGGCTTCTACCGCGAGCCGTGGATACCGGATTGGGTGCACGCAGCGCGCGAGGACGCGCTTCACGACCTGATGCGGCGCGAACTCACCGAGGGGATCGAGGCGACCGGCGTGCCGGCCGCCTGGGTCAAGCTCAGCGCCGGAGACGACGGCCTCACCGCCACCGAGGCCAAGATTCTGCGCGCCGCCGCAAAGGCCGCCGCCGGCGTGAACGCCGTCATCGGCAGCCACACGATCAGGGGGCGCGTGGTGCGCGACCAGCTCGCCATCATCGAGGCCGCCGGCTACACGCCGGCGCGCTTCATCTGGATCCACACGCAGGCCGAGCCAGACTTCGCCCTGCACCTGGAAATGGCGCGGCGCGGCTGCTGGATCGAGTACGACAACATCGGGTGGGAGGACGACGCGCCGCACATCGAGCGCATCCAGCGCGTGCTCGACGCAGGGCTGGGCGATCACCTGCTGCTCAGCCACGACCGGGGCTGGTACGACCCCGCACAGCCGGGCGGCGGCGTCCCCAAGCCGTACACCTACCTCAGCGAGACGTTCCTGCCGAAGCTCAAGGCCGCCGGCATGGACGACGCCACGATCCGCCAACTGACCATCGATAACCCGTTTCGCGCGTTCGCACGTTGAGTTGAACCACAGAGGCACAGAGGACACGGAGAATCTGTAAAAATCTCCGTGCTCTCCGTGTCTCTGTGGTGGATTCTTGCAGTTTTCTCAGCGCCCGCGCATCGCCGTGTCGATCACCCAGCGGTCGTAGCGCGCCGGGCCGAGCGCGCCGGCGGTCAGCCAGGGTTGTTGCACGGTCGGCTGCACCACCACGTACAGCGGGACAATCGGGTATTTGCCCACCACGCCAAAGAACCGGTCCTCGATCTCGGCGACCATGCGCGTGCGCTCCGCCGGGTCGTACTGGACGCCCGCCGCGTCGATGAGGGCGTCGGTCTCGTCGCACGGCGCGCCGAGGGAGAACGTGCCGTAGCGGCAATGCAGCGCGTCGGAGAGCCAGTTGTTGGCGTCGTAGTAGTCGGCGGTCCAACTGGCGAGCCAGATGTGGGGCCGCCGGTAGTCCGGCGCGTCCGAGAACGTGTCGCGCGCGTTGGCGAGCACGACGCGGAAGGACGCCGGCGTGATGATGAAGAGGCCGGGGTTGCAGCCGAGTTCGCGCTGCCAGCTCTCGACCAGGAACTGGGCGATAGCCTGCGAGCGCGCGTCGTCGCGCACCATCAATTCGATCTGCTCCGGGATCGCGCCGCACTGCGCGTGGCCGGCCACCGCGAACGCCTCACGCGCCGCGTCGGGGTTGTAGCCCGCGCCGACCCCGTCCAGCGGCGGCGCGCCAATCATGCCCGGCGGCGTGAAGTGCGTCATTGCGACGCCCTCGCCCGGCAGAATCTGCGCAACCATCGCCTCCCGGTCGATTGACCAGGCGAGGGCCTGGCGGATGCCGCGCTGGTCCATCGGCGCGCGCTCGCTGGAGAAGCCAAGCATCACGACCGACGGGCGCATGACGCCTGCGACGGCCCCCGGTGCGGGTGCGCCCGACGGGACCGGCGCGCGGTCAAGCTGGCCGGCGTTGGCCTGGCTCAGCGCCGTCGCGGGGTCAGCAAACCCGATCACCACGCGCTCGACGTTGCCGGTCCAGTCGTCGGGCCAGTACGGGTTGCGCAGCAGCACAAGCTGCTGGTTGCGCACCCACTCCCCGACCACGAACGGCCCGTTCGTGACGAGGCTGCCGGTCTCGGCCCAGTTGTCGATGTGCGCCACGAACTCGCGCGGCAGCGGGCGAAACTCCGGCATGGCGGTGAAGGTGAGGAAATAGGCCGCCGGGAACAACAGCGTGTACTCGACCGTCTGGTCGTCGAGGGCGCGCACACGCACGCGCTCCGCTGCGAAATCGGCGGTCATGAATTCAGGGTCGGTACGGTAGACGACCTGGCAGCCGTCGATAACGAAGATGCTGGTGAAATAGGGCGAGGCCGTCAGCGGGTTGCACACGCGCTGGATGCTGAACACGAAATCATCCGCCGTGACCGGGCGCAGGGCATACGTCGCGCCGGTGATGGGGTTGTGCCGCACCCAGTACACGTCGTCGCGCAGGTGGAACGTCCACCTCAAGCCGTCCTCGCTGATCTCCCAGTCCGTCGCAATCGCCGGCTCGATGCTGGCCCCGTCGGGGTCGTAGGCCGTCAGCCCGACGAACAGGTTTTCAACCACGTCGCGCGCGTCATAGTCGAACTCGAAAGGCGTGAGGCGCGTGGGATCGAGCGCGGCGATGTCCTGCGTGAACGCCAGGTTCAGCGTCACGGGTTCGGCGGGCTGCGCGTTGGCAAGGGGAACGGGCGCTGCCAGCCCGGCAACAAGGACGGCGACAGGCAAAAGAAGCCAGCGGGCGATTCCATGCGTCGTCAGGCGCATAAGGCACTCTCCTTGGCTGTACAGGCCAAAAGCATAGCCTTACCCGGCGATTCCATCAACATTTGGCGTCGTTTGCGCTTGCGGAGGCAGCCGGCGCGCAGGGAGAGCACTGCCACAAGGCGAAAAAAAAAGCCACGCCTGCGAGGGGGGCACAGGCGTGGCTTCCTCTTCAGGTCTGACCCGTCCTCGGCGACGCGCATCTCCGATTTCGCGGCCAGCCTTGCAGCCTGACGTTACCTGGTTACCATTACGACTACAACACGCTCACACTCTTTTGTCAGGCTATGTTGCCCTATATTATAGCCAGCGGGGTTAGCCAGACTTTAAGCAAACATGAGAGGATCATGAGGGGCGGTGCCGCTACTGGACCGCCACGCCGGGCAAAAAAGGGCCGCTCCTGTGAGGGGGGCCACAGGAGCGGCGATTTGATCCGGCTTGGCTTCGGTCCTCGGCGACGCGCATCTCCGGCACCTCAGCCAGCCCTGCTCACCTGGCGCCACTGCTTTGGTTCTACCGTTCCGTCTGTGTGTGCCAATCGCTACAAAGAGCGCCAGGTCAGCATATGCTATGGATTATAGCCGGGCGCGTTAGGGTGAGCTTAGGTGAATATTAGGGATGCATGAGAGGCGCGGAGGCCTCCGCGCGCATTCAGCCGTCGCCGTTGCCGCGCCGGAAGAGGCGCAGCCAGGCCTCCACTTCCTCAGGGCTGAGCGTCGGCTCGGTGGACGCGGGGGGTGCGGCGGCCAACTGCGCCGCGAACGCCGCTGCGGTGATGGCGTGCGCGCCGCTTTCCCGCGCCGCCTGTGCGAGATCGTGGTCGGAGCTGACGACGGTCAGCTCGCGGGGGTTGCGGTGCCGGCGCACGCGGCGCAAGATGAGCGCATCGGCGCTGGTGTTGCCCGGCGCGAAGATCACCTCGACGCCGTGGGTGGAGTGCGGGCGCGACTTCCCGCCGGGGAGGCCCTGGTCGAAGATCACCGTGATGCGTTTGCGGGTGCGCGCGTGGTAGCGGCGCAGGCGTTCAACCAACCGGATTTCGTCGTCGGGGTCGTCTAGCGAAATGTCGGCCATCTGCCCGATCAGGTTATGGCCGTCGATTAACAGGGGCATCCGCTTACCGCGCTAGAACTGAAATCCTCGCTTGAAACGCACGACCTTGATCGAATAGTCGGTGGTGAAGGACCTGAACCGGACCTCAAGGCGACGCCACTCCTCGCTGTCGAGGACGTCCTGCAAAGTCGCCATATCCTCCGCAACGAACTCGGCCAGGCGCGAGGGGTAATCGCCGAAGGCCGTATGCCATGCCTCGCGCATGTAGAGGCCCATATGCTGCGCGGCGGGCACCAGCTCACCGACGAGAAATTCGTAATATGCTTCCTGGACGCCCGGAAGCACGTCGTAGGCAATCAGCAGCTTTACCTGTGGCAATATCGTGTCGGACATTCCCTTATGCCCCTATCCCGTTCGTCTTGCAGCCCCCCTACGCGCCGCGACTTTGGCTGCGCATTCTATCGCGCGCCCTGGGGCGGCGCAACGCGCATCAGGCCGGTTCCGCAGCCGGCTCTGGCATTGTCCACACACCCGGAATCGCAGTGCCGCACTCCGGGCAGCGCCCGCCGGTCCGGGCAAGCCGGTTCTCCAACACGTAGAAGCCGTGCCGGCGGATCAGCGTGGCCTTGCAGGAGGGGCACCGGGTGTTCTCCCAATCCTCGGTCGCGCCGGGCAGGTTGCCGGCGTAGACGTAGTGCAGCCCGGCCTCCAGGCCGATCTCCGCCGCGCGCACCAGCGTCTCCGGCGGGGTGCGGCCGGGGTCGGTCATCTTGTAATCCGGGTGAAACGCGGTGACGTGCCAGGGGATGTCGCGCGACACCGAGGCGATGTAGCGCGCCGCGTCCCACAGCTCTTCGTTGCTGTCGTTGAAGCCGGGCACGATCAGCGTGACGACCTCCACCCACAGACCCACCTCGCGCGCCATCTTGATGGTGTCGAGCACGTGCTGCAGCACGCCGCCCAGGCGGCGGTACTGCTTGTCCTGCATGGTCTTGAGGTCGATTTTGTAGGCGTCCAGCCAGGGCCGGAGATAGGCCAGCGCTTCGGGTGTGGCGTTGCCGTTGGAGATGTAGAGCGTGCGCATCCCGGCGGCGCGCGCGCGCCTGAAGACGCTCACCGCCCACTCGGAGGTGATGAGCGGCTCGTTGTAGGTGCTGGCGATGCACGACGCGCCGTAACTCTGCGCCAGGCGCACAAGCTCCTGCGCTGAGATCGGCTCTGGCGGGCGGCCGGCGCGGTCGTCGCGGAGCGTCTGCGACGTGACCCAGTTCTGGCAGTACGAGCAGTGGAAATCGCAGCCGAGCATCCCAAAGCTCAGGGCTGTGGAGCCAGGCAGCAGGTGGAAGAAGGGCTTTTTCTCGGTGGGATCGACCTGAAGCGCCGCGACGTAGCCGTGCGGCACGCGCAGCACGCCGCCCTCGTTATAGCGCACGTGGCAGATGCCCCGGCGGCCCTCTTTGATCAGGCAGCGGTGCGCGCACGCATAGCAGCGAAGGCTCTTCGCCTCGGCGTCAACGACCTCGTAAAGCTCACCCGCGACGGTGAGTTCGTCCAACCTTTCTTGCAGCGATTTCCGCGCCATTGTGAGCGACTCTTACCAACCTTACACTTTCAATTATATCATGCCGCCCATCGCGAAGCAGCGCCGCCGACCTACGTCTGGTGTACGCTCGCCGCGCGCGCGGGAGCCGCTACGCTGGCGGCGTGGCCGTGCGCAAAATGTGTGCGATCCGCTCCCGGTTGGGCGCGACCAGCTTGGCGACGACGGACGGCACGTCATACGCGACGCGGCGATGCGCCACGTTCACTGCCGCGCCGTCGAAGTCGAGCACGGCGTAGCACGCGCGCGGGTCGCCATCCATGGGCAGGCCGACGCTGCCGACATTCACCCAGCGCCAGCCGTCCAACTGCCGGTCCATCGGCAGGTGCGTATGGCCGCAGAGCGCCAGCCGACCCTCGCGGTCGAGCAGGTCGTCGAGCAGCACGTCATCGGGCGTGTCGGGCCGCCGCATCGGTTCGTCATCGCCAGGGATCGCGTGAAAGCCCACGACCCAGCCGAAGCCCTCGACCTGAAGGCTCTGCTCCGCCGGGAGTTTGCTCAGGTACTCATAGTCTGCGTAGCTCAACTGGCCGACCGTCCAGGCGAAAGCGCCGTCGCGCGTCTGCAGCGCGGTCTGCATTCGCGCCCACGCGGCCTCATCCGGGACCAGGATTTCCGGGCGCTGGCCCGACGTGAGGTAACGGTCGGTGTTGCCGTAGATCACGCCGACCTCCGGCAGCGCGCGGAGGCGCGCCACGCACTCCGACGGGTGCGGGCCGAACGCCGCCAGGTCGCCAAGCACCCAGATTTTGTCCGCGCCGCCGTGCGCCTCCAGGTCGGCGAGCACCGCCTCCAGCGCGTCGAGGTTCCCGTGTATGTCCGATAGCACTGCCAAACGCATCGCTGACCTCCTCGTTTCGTTCCTTGTGCTCTTATTCTAACGAACATTACACCATCGCCAAGCATATTTCACAGATATGCCGCCGGCGCGCCCGGCCCAGGATGCAAAAAGCCCCGCTCCACGGGGAGCCGGGGCGTGTGATGCTGAAAGCGCGGCCCGCTTACTTGGCGACGTTGACCGAAATCTTGCGCGGCTTGACCGACTCGGCCTTGGGGACGGTCAGGGTCAGGACGCCGTCGTTGAACTGCGCGTTGACCTTGTCGACTTCCACCGGGACGTTGAGCGTCAGGGTGCGCTCAAGCACGCCGTAGGCGCGCTCGCGCAGCACGTAGGTGCGGTCCTCGCCCTCGCTGCGCCTGACCTCGGCGCGGATGGTCAGGCTGTCGCCATCGATGGTGATGTCCACTTCGTTGGGGTCGACACCGGCCATCGCCGCCTCGATCACAATCGCGTCGTCGGTGCTGTAGGCGTCAATCGGAAGGCGGTAAACCGGCCTGGCCGCGCCGCCGTTCGTGGTGCGGTTGCCCAGGTCGTTGTACATGCGGTCAAACGCCTCGTTCAGTTGAAGCAGGTCTCGGAGCGGGTTCCAGTTGCTCAGTTGGTTCGTCATCGCTTATGCCTCCTGCAAAGTGCTCGTTTTTTGACCTTGTGCGGTCAATCTCTCACGTTGATTTCGTGCTGCAGGATACAACGGCGTCATAGGAGAGACATAAGCGGACCATCGGAATCGCATAAGCGCACGGTCAAAACTGCGTAAGAGGGTCGCCTACCGGACCATCACTCACTTGATGATCGACTCTCCTCACTACCGGAGTCCTCGATTACGCCAATCAGTTCTTCCTCCGTTATTTCGATTGCTCCAAGCGGGAGGTCGTTGAGACACCGGCTTTTCGTAAGGATAAATGTCTATCGTGAATAGAAAAATCGTCTTGTGGTTATGTACAACCAGCGGGATATCTTGTGAAAGTCGCAGCGAAAAACGCAAGTCACGCTCTGTGGTTTTGTAGATTACCAGAACGCCGAACGGCTCGTTGTATTGCTGGGTGTACGTGTAAATCTGCGCAAAACCTTTGCGAATGTAGGATTTGGCCCGACCATCACCGTCGAATATCTTTGCATCAACCAGTAGCGGGTCTGGTGTATTCTGTCCTGCGATGAGGTCAATCTCACCAGTAATAGAAGACGGTTCAATGACAAACTCAATCCCTGATCGTAGAGATACGAGTAAAGATCGAGCGCAAGCATTTCTCTCGCCTCGTCTATCCACCTTGCTAAGCTCCAATAATCGCTCTCGAAAGAACCATTCGCTGCGATGTTTGTAGCGCATGAGCAAAGCCAACATTGCTCGACGATCATCCAACTGCTCATCAACATATTCATAGAAGGGTTCAAGGAACACCTCACGAGCTATTTCTGCGGCATCGTCGTAGTTCTTTACCATACGATCATACATATGACCTAGAGAGAATACATCTACACCACTCTCAGACATTTTGTCAACAGATCGACGGAGAACACTGTATCCGATTGCTGCTGCCTCTTCCTCCCGAATCTCCGTACTGAGCCTTTCCTTCCTCATAAATGCGGGCCATAGTCTCTTCAATATCCGGATACTGTGAGAGTAAGGCATCTACAATGCCCACAAAAGTAGGCTGTCGATCAAAGAAGCACCAGAACTGCTTGAGCGAAATCATAAAGCGTTTCCCATCGACAGAGTTCAACACTCCCTACGCGCTTCTGCAGTTTGTAACGGAGATGCTGGATGTATGAGGGGTCCATCACTTGCCTCCTACAATCGAAGAGTTATTGTCCCAATTGCTGCTAACTGCTCCTCAAGTTGCCTCAAAGAGCGTCGGATTGCCCGAACACTTTTCCGAGTTGAATTCAAATGATCCTCAAGCAGAACGCTCACCTTGCATCCCCGACAGATGACCACATCTCGAATTCGTATCTGTTTCAAAGTCACTGTGTTGAAGAAGCCACACTGAGGACATAGGACATCAATTGTCAGGCTGTCAATATCAATCATGGAAGTAGCTTCGCTGCCGAATCGAATGACCTCTGATTTCATTCTACCACCGTACCCCGCAATTGACAGCCCCCTCACGCACGTTACAATCCCCGGCGTTTGCGGATCGTACTGTTGGAAAGAACACGCCGGGCGGGAAGCCCAGGGTTAGGATTGAGGCTGCTGCAATGAAGACTGCGTTGTTGCTCGTCGTGGCCGTGCTGACGGCGCTGGCCGGCGTTATTCCTCCCGCCGCCGTTGCTGAAGCCCCCAGGCAGGAGAGCGCCTGTGACGCGCCCTGGTTGGCGCTGGCGCTGCCCGCGCAGCGTGATGTTCCTGCCGCGCTGGAGGCCGTCTACTACCTGCGGGCGCGCAACCAGCGCGCGCTGATCCTGGCGCGGCCCGACGCGGACGAGGACACGCTGCGCATCCTCTTTGCCGAGGGCCACCAGCTCGCGCTGCTCCTCGACCCGGCGGGCGACATCGAAGCGCAGGTGGCGGCCTGGGAGGCGACGATGGTTGACCTGGTCGGCCACCCCGGCCTCAAGCTCGCGCATCTGCCAGAGGAGGCCGACGCCGAAACCGCGCGCGCCGCGCTGGAGCCGGTCGGCTACCGGCTGCTGATCGACGAGCCGGCGGGGTGCGACGCCGCGCCGGAGGTCGTCACCGTCACGCTCGGCGACGGCGCTGAGGGCGCAATCTACAACCACCTGGCCGGCGGCGCGTCCATGCACCCGGCGGCGCGCTGGCTGTTCACTGATGCCCCCGCCACGTTCACCACCCCGTCGCCAGAGGCGTTCAAGGCGGCGCACGTGGTCGTGATCGACCCCGGCCACACGCGCATGGACCGGGGCGCATCGATCCAGGGCGCGGACGGCGGCTACCAGTCGGAGCAGTGGTCGAACGTGGTGCGCGGGCGCGCGCTCCGCAGCGACCTCCGCGCGCAGGGCTGGACCGCCGTCATGACGACCGACGACGGCTGGCTTTTCGAGAACCCGTACAACGGCGTGGACATGGACAGCGACGGCATCGTCAACAACCACGACACGCTGATCTTCCGCGCGAACTTTGCCTATTACGTCGCGCTGCGCACCGGGCGGCGGGCCGTCATCCTCATGCTGCACGCCGACTCCGCCGGCGACCCGACCGTGGCCGGGTACTCGCTCTTCTACCCGGACCCCTACGAGACCGCCGACGACAGCGCCAGCTTCCGCCTCGCGCAGGTCATGGGCGACCATCTGGCGGAAGCCTGGGCGCGCATGGGCGTCAGCCCCACCAACCGGGGCATCCATCCAGGGCGCACCTACGGGCGCGAGCGCGGCCCCCGGCGCGATCATGGACATCATCGACTGGCGGTACCGCGAGCTGCCGGCGGTGCGCCATGAGGGTCCGGTGCAGCCGTTCGTCGCCGTCCTGGTGGAGACCGGCACCGCCTCTCACCCCGCCGAAGCGGTGCACCTCGCGACGGAGAAGGGCAACGTCTGGCTGGCGCAGGCCCACGCCGAGGCGCTCGACCAGTGGATGCGCGCCGAGGTCGCGTTGCTGCGGTTCGCGCAGGACGGGTTCCATGACCCGCCGCCGGAGACCCTCCCCGCCGAACAGGTCAACGCACTCACCTACGGCGAGGTCACGCACGGGCGCACCGACGACCCGCCCCGCATGTCGTTCACCTTCGACGCCGGCACCAGCGCCGCCTACTGGCCCCAGTTGCGCGACGCGCTGCGGGCGCGCGGCATCACGACGACCATCTTCCTGACCGGCGAGTTCATCCGGCTGAACCCCGCCGTCGTCCGGGAGATGCTCGCCGAGGGGCACGACCTCCAGAACCATTCGGACACGCACCCCGACTTCACGCAGATGAGCGCGCCCGCCATCCAGGCCGAACTCAGAGGCGCGCAGGCCGCCCTCGACAACGCCATCGGCGCGCACCTGCCCATGCGCCTGTGGCGACCGCCCTTCGGCTCGCGCAACGAGGCGGTGTGGCGCGCCGCCGCCGAGATCGGGATGCTGTGCATCTGGTGGAGCCGCACCGGCGACACGACCGGCTGGCAGGAGGGCGTGACCGCGCAGGACGTCTACGACTGGGTGGTGTGGAACTTCCAGCCAGGACAGATTTACGTGGGGCACGTGAACAGCCTGGCCGATGTCGAGGCGATAGACGCGATCCTCGACGAGGCGCTGGCGCAGGGCTACGTCATCGGCGACCTGTGGAGCATCCTCACACCGGAGCAGGTCGCGGCGCTCAACCCGCCGCCGGGCACGGCCACCTCCGGCGGCGCTGGCGGGTGAGCGCCGCCGTCCTACCGCGCACTTGACGTACAGGGGGTGGTTCGTTACACTGTCGTCTATACAAGCGCGACGCGCACGCAAGACGCGCACGAAAACGAGTTACACGGTCAGGGGTCGCAGCGTCAGGGAGGTTGGCGTTTCGGCCCCCTCCTTAATCACCAAGAGGGTAGTTTGTCCGACCACGGATTGCCCAGCGCCAACGGGCGGCTCAAGACGAAAGTGGCCGCCGTGCTCCGCCGCGCGCCCTTCCTTTTGGAGGTTGCGGCGCGGCTGTGGCGGGTGCACATCCCGCGCTTCACGGCGGGCGTGGCCGGCGTCATCGTTAACGAAGCCGGCGCGATTCTGCTGGTGGAGCACGTCTTCCACGTCGAGTACCCGTGGGGGCTGCCGGGCGGCTGGGTGGGGCGGCGCGAGGACCCCAGAGACGCGCTGGTCCGGGAGCTGATGGAAGAGCTGCGACTGCCGGTCGGGATCAACCGGCTGCTGTTCGCGGCAGCCGATCCAGAGCGCAATCACCTGGACTTCGCCTATCGTGGCCGGCCGGAGGGCGAAATCCGGCGCTTGAGTTCCGAAATCCTGGAGTTCGGCTGGTTCGATCCTGCCGAATTGCCCAGGCTGTCCACGTTCCACCAGCTTGCGGTTGAGGCGGCCTTCCCTGAGCTGGCCGGCGAGGCGCGCCATGGGATACGGTAAGTACGGCACGTTTGGCGCGCGGCGGCGCGCAGGGTTCCCCTGGCTGGAACTGATCTCCATCTTCTGCCTTCTGGCGGCGGTGGGGCTGGCGTTCGTGCAACTGGTGTCCTTCGCCAACCAGCAGGAGACCTTCCCGTCCGGGACGTGCGTCGGCGTGGTCTGTCTGGACAACCTCACGCGCGCGGAGGCGGTCGCTGCGCTCGAACAGGCCTACGCCAGCGGGATTGTCCTCATGTACAAGGACAACCCCATCATCCTGGAGCCGTCGAGTATCGGCTTCCGCCTCAACTCCGACACCATCATGGCCGAGATTGAGAACAGCATCGAGCAGAAGAGCTTCTGGGAGGGCTTCTGGGACTTCATCTGGCGTCGTCCCAACGTCCCCGTGACCGTTGAGATTTCGTCGCAGTTCATCCCCTCGCAGTTGCGCGCCTTCCTCGAAGACGTCGCGCTGCGCTACGACCAGCCGCCCGCGCCGGCGAGCTACGACCTGAATACGTTTACGTTCCGCGACGGCCAGCCCGGCTACACGATGGACATCGAGACGTCCCTGCCGCTCGTCGAGGCGGCGCTGCAGGACCCGACCAACCGCATGGTTGAGCTGGTGGTCGAGGAGACGGACGCCCCCAAACCCGACCTGGCAACGCTGCGCAACCTGATCCTCGCCTACTTCGACTCGATTGAGTTCGTGTACGACGGGCGCAACCAGCTTGCCTCGATCTTCATCATGGATCTCCAGACAGGCCAGGAGATCAGCATCAACGCCGACATCGCCTTCGCCGGCATGAGCATGATCAAAATTCCCATCCTGGCCGACATGTTCCGCAAGCTGGATTATGCCGCGAACGAGGAAGAGGCCTACCTCATTGCGCAG
Source organism: Anaerolineae bacterium (assembly GCA_027494055.1). GTDB lineage: Bacteria > Chloroflexota > Anaerolineae > Aggregatilineales > JAFGMM01 > JAOSJO01. The sequence goes on from JAOSJO010000012.1 coordinate 271,493, forward strand.
ACCATGATCTGCTCTGGCAACTTCACCGCGAACCTGCTGCTGCAGCTCACCGGCAACGGCAACCAGTGCGCCGGCGCTGACGACGTAACCAACATGCTGCAAGAGCTTGGGCTGCGCAACACGTTCCTGACCGCCTCGCTTGCCGAGGCCGGCGCGCAAGAATGCCCGTTCGTCACCCGCGAGACGCCTGCCAACCAGAACCCAAGCTACAACACCCGCCCCGATCCCCAGTCCCAGACCACGCCGGAGGACATCGGTACGCTGCTCGGCATGATCTACGAGTGCGCGACCCACGGCGGCGGCGGGCTGATCGCGGCGTACCCCGACCAGTTCACGCCCAACGAGTGTCAGCAGATGATCGAGGTGATGCAGGGCAACCGGATCGGGGTGCTGTTAGAGAAGGGCGTCCCCGAAAACACGCGCGTGGCGCATAAGCACGGCTGGATTGAGGACACACACGGCGATGTGGGTATCGTGTTCACGCCCGGCGGAGACTACGTGCTGGCGATGATGTTTTACAACGAGACGTTCTTGAATTACCAGGCTTACTGGCCGGTCATGGAGGACATCTCGCGCGCCACCTACAACCTCTTCAACCCCACCGCCCCGTTGCTCGCCTCGCGCGAGACCACGCCCGCCGAGGAATGCCGCGTCGACGAACGCGCGCGACAGGTCGTCGATCTGAACAACATCGAGCCGTTCATCCAGGTTGTCCTGCCCGACCAGGCGCGCACCCTCCCTAACCCCCAACCCAGCCGAGGCTGTGTATCTGCCCCATGAGGCCGGCCGTGAGGTTGCGCGCGCCGTAGCCGCTGCTCGCGAGGACGACGTACAGGTCTAGGCGGCCATCGACGCGCGGGCTGACGCCGTTGAAGGCGATCCACTGCCCGTCCGGTGAGTATTGCGGGTCGCAGGAGGTGGGCGGCGGATTGACGCGCCGCCACGGCTCCGCCTGCCGGTCGAGGATCACAACGCCGTAGACACACTGGCCGCGTCGCCCCCAATGGTGGCCTGTTCAGCGTCAGGCGACCATTCTGCCGCGAAGCCATAGCGCGCGAAGTTGAAGGCATCGGTGCGCCCCAGTTCGGCCCCACCCGGCGACATGATGACCACGTTTGAGGCGCTCACCGCGCCGCCGGCCGCGTTGGTGGTCGTGATCTGGTGGAAGATGACGGCGGAGCCATCGGGCGCCCACCGGGGGTTGAGGTTCAACTCGGTGTCGGCGCCCACGGGCCGGGTCAGCTCGCGCGTGCTGCCGTCGCTGATGTCTGCGAGCCACAGCGAGACCCGACTGTCGCCCAGAAGCGAGTCGCCGGTGCTGAACGCGATTTGCAGGTTGCTGACCCACGTCGGCGGGCTGGTGCTCCATTCGTCAGAAAGGCGGCGCACTTCATACGGGCTGTTGGCGCGCACAATGTGCAACTGGCCGCCGTTGGGGCTGAGCGATGTCTCGCTGCGGCAGGTACCTTCGACGGCAGGCTCCCAGGTGGCGCACCGCTCCCGGTCGGAGAGGAACGCGATCCACTGGCCGTCAGGCGACCAGCGCGGCCAGAAGTCATAAGCGCCGTGGCGGGTGAGGTCGGTGAAGCCCAGGCCGTCGGCGCTCACGACGTAGATGTCCACGTCATAACCACCCTGCAGCGCCATCGCGAGGCGGGTGCTGTCCGGCGACCACTGCGGCGCGTCCACGAAACCGCCCTGGTTGAGGCTCTCGGTCGCGATCACCCGCGTGCTGACGCCGATGCGCAGGTCGAGCACGTAGACGCCCGGCGCGGGCTGCGAAGGCAGGAAGTACGCGAGCTTGGTCATATCCGGCGACCAGTAGACGTTGCCCTCGACCTCAGACGGCAGGTCAACCACCTTGACCGGCGCGCCGCCCCTGGCGCGACCAGGTATACCGCGCTCGGCTGGTCCGTGACGCTCGGCGTGATGACTGCCAGCCGGTCGCCCTCGTTGGTGTGGACAAACGAGAGGCGCATCTCGCCCAGGATGCTGAGCACCGACGGCGAGATGTCGAACTGGGTCCAGTCGTACCCTGCCGCCTCCGGTATCGGCCAGCCGGTCGCCGTCGCCGTCGGCGACGGCCCTGGCGTGGCGGTCGGCGTGGGCGTGACGGTCGCTGTTGGGGTGGCGGATGGTTCCGGGGTCGGCGTGATCGTTGGGGTAGCCGTGGGCGTGGGCGTCACGCTCGGCGTAAAGGTGGGCGTCGGCGTGAGTGTGGGCGGAGGCGCACACGCGGCGAGGACCAGGATGAACAGAGCCAGGGAATAGAAGGGGCGGTGTCGCTGCATCATGCCGGTTATCGTATCGCAGGGGGCGCGGTCGCGCCAAAACCGCTTGACAAGTCGCATTGGGCGCGCTACTTTCACTCCCCGACGCCTGTGTGCTCGACAAATCCCAATGCAGAGGGGCAGAGATGCGCAACGAAACGACCTCGCCGGATGTCCCTGAGTTCGTGGTCGCTGACCCGGCGCTGATCCCGGTCAACGGGTACCTCGCCAACCTTGCGCCGATCCCCGTCTCGCGCATGTTCGTGATTAAGGAATGGCTGGCGCAGTACCGCGAGAAGTTACCCGACAGCCCCACTTACGACGCCTCACAGGGCGACGGCGGCGCGAGCCTGCCCGGCGTGCCCGGCGCGCTGCTTGAGCGCGCCTACCAGCTCCAGCGCGACCACGGCACCGCCTACGACAAGCCGTTCGGCACCGACCGGTTCCGCAAGGCCCTGGTTGAGAACTACTGGCAGCTTGACGCGGCGACCGGTTGGGGGCCGCAGAACGCGGTCGCCTGCGAAGGGGGCCGCGACGCGCTACTCAAGGCCTACAACGCCATGCTGCACCTGGGGCATGGCCGCATCGGCGACGTGATCATTACCTCGCGCGTGCCGTGGGTGAGCTACAACTGGGGGCCGTATGACATCGGCGCGAACGTGCTCCGCGCGCCGGGCCGCGCCGAAGAGGGCTGGCAGTACACCGAGGAGGGCCTGCAGGCTTCGGTCGAGTTCGCGCAGAAGGCCGGCGGGCGCAAGGTCGCGGGCCTCATCATCACGTCGCCCGACAACCCCACAGGCCACACCCTCCCGGTCGAGCGACAGGTGGCGCTCGCGAAGTACGCGATGGGTCTGGGGGTGCCGTTTGTGCTCTTCGACTGGATTTACCATTGGGTGACCGCCGACGCGCCGGTGGACATCAACGCCTTCCTCACCGCCTTCACGCCAGAGGAGCGCGAGAAAGTCATCATCCTCGACGGTCTCACGAAGTCGTTGGGCGCATCGAACATCCGCAGCGCCCACCTGATGGCCGCGCAGAAGGTGTGCAAGTTCATCCAGAGCCGCGCCTCGCACGGCGTGCTGCCCAGCTTCTACAGCCAGGCGGTCGCCATCGCCGCCTACGAGATGGGCTACGGCGAGGCGGCCAAGAGCATCATCGGTCCCACCAACGAGAGCCGCGTCGCGCTCGACGCCTTCCTCGAAGAGCACGGCTTCAACTACATCATCGGCACGGGGGGCTACTACGCCTTCATCAACTGCGCGCGCTGGATCCGCGCCGGCGGGCTGGCCGACTCCGAGGCGCTGTCCGGGCACCTGGCCGAGAATTACGGCCTGGCGGTGGTGGCCGGCGTCTTCTTCTCCGACGCGGGCCAGGACTGGATTCGGTTCAGCTATGCGCTGCCCAAGGAAAAGACGCTTGCCGCGGCGCAGCGGCTGGTGGAAGGGCTGAACGCGCTCGAAGCCGGCGCGTGACGCGCCAGGCGCGCCACGGCCTCACCTGAGCGGCGCGCTTACTCGCGCCCGCGCAGTTTGGGGTCGAGCGTGTCGCGCAGGCCGTCGCCAAGTAGGTTGAAGCCCAACACGACGAACGTAATCGTCAGGCCAGGGAACACCATACCCCACCATGCGCCAGTGATCAGGTATTGCTGGCTCTCGGCGAGCATCTTACCAAGTTCGGGGAATGGAGCCTGCTGGCCCAAACCCAAGAAGCCGAGCGCAGCGGTCTCGATTACCGCCGTGCCCAGACCAAGGGTAGCCTGGACGATGATGGGAGCCAGGCTGTTGGGGAACACATGTTGCCACAGAATCCGCCACTGGGTAGCGCCGATACTTTCAGCAGCCATCACGAAGTCCTCGCTGCGCAGGCCAATCGCCATAGAGCGGGCCAAGCGAGCATAAGTGGGGATGCCGACAATACCGACAGCGATCATGGCATTGCGCAACCCTGGACCCAGGATCGCCAGCAAGGTGATAGCAAGCAGTAACAGCGGGAATGCAAGCATGATATCCATGATGCGCATGAATAGACTGTCAAGCCAGCCGCCCACGAAGCCAGCGGCCAAACCAATCGTTACACCAATGACAAGAGAAATCGAGACGGCCAAGATGCTAACCATTAGTGACGCGCTGGCACCGTGGCCCACACGCCGGAGGACGTCACGGCCAAGGTTGTCCGTACCAAAAAGGGTGATCATCCGCGTCCAGGGGAAAATCAAGAGTAGGTGGGGTGAACCGCGCAGGGAGGTTGCTGTCGCGCCGCGCATTGTAGTCATCGAGGAGCGGCACGGTGAGCGCGATCACGATATAGACAAGGACGATAACCCCGCCGATGCGGGCGCTCCGGTTGCGCACAAAACGCCGCCACAGCGACTTCCACTCAGGCACATAGGGCCGTGTGACGAGGTCGAGTGGCGGCGGGACTGACGTGGCCGCTTGCGGCGATTGGGCCGACGATTGGGTAGATGTTGTTTCCGCCATCTTACTCGTACCTTATGCGCGGGTTCAGCCAGGCGTAGGACAGATCAACGACTAGGTTTACGCCGACGAAGAGAAACGTGACGATCAGGGTAATCGACTGCACGATCGGATAATCGCGCCCCTGAATGCTGTTGAACAGCCACCGCCCCATTCCCGGCCATGAGAAGATTGTCTCGGTGAGCACGGCGCCACTTAGCAGGCCGCCCAACGAAAGGCCAATCACCGTCACGACCGGCAGGAGCGCGTTGCGCAAGGCATGCTCGCGGATCACCACCCTTTCGTGCAGACCCTTGGCGCGCGCAGTGCGCACATAGTCCATGTGCAGCACTTCGAGCATGGCCGAGCGGGTGATGCGCGCAATCAGGGCGATAGGAACCGTGCTGAGTGTAATGGCAGGAAGGATCAGATGTATGATGGCATCGCCCAAGGCAGACCAGTTGCCGGAGAGGATGGCGTCCACAGTATGCAACCCGGTGCGGGTTTCGATGACGACGTTGGGGCTGAGGCGCCCAATGAAGGGCAAAAGGTTCAGTTGTACACCGAAGATCCACAGGAGAAGCAAGCCTAACCAGAAGATGGGCATCGAAATGCCGACCATCGCGCCGATCATGGTGCCGGTGTCGATCCACGAGCCGCGCCGCACCGCCGAGACCACGCCCAGGGGGACTCCAACCCCCACGGCGATGGCAAGGGCACAGATGGTCAGTTCAACCGTGGCGGGAAAGCGTTGTCGAAGCTCGTTGATGATGGGAACGTTGCCGGCAATCGAGTTGCCCAGGTCGCCCTGGAGCACATTGCTCATGTAGATCAGGTACTGCTCCGGCAAAGGTCGGTCCAGACCCAGACGTTCGCGGAGCTGCCTCACGTTCTCTTCACTGACCCGCTCACCCAGCAGTACTGACTCCGGCCCTCCCGGAATCAGGTGGACTATCAAAAACACGAGCACCGAGGCGCCAAACAGCACCGGCAGAGTCTCCAGAGTGCGGCGAATGATGTATCGGGCCATGGAACGCGCCTTTCTTCTCAGAAACCTTGCCGGGCACATTAGCCATACGTGGTGCAGGCCCCGGCCCAGCCGGGGCCTGCGTTCATGCGAGAAGGCAGCCCTATCGGGGTTGCCTAGCGCTGAAGTGCTACTCGATGCTGACGAAGCGCACCAACTCGGTACCGAGCGGGTTGGGCACCCAACCGGTGACATTGCTTCGGATCACGAGCGGCACCTGCCCATGCGCGATGGCGAGGCGACCATTGTACTCGGCAAGCAGAGCATCAGCCTGCTGGTACAGCGGCTCGCGCTCTTCTATGGTAGTCAGCGTCTTGGCGCGGGTCAGCAGACCGCAGACTTCGGGGAAGTCAAAGTAACCCTGGGTGGCCTGGTTGCACTGCGAGAAGAAGTAGCCGCTGAAGTTGTCCGGGTCGCCGCTGTCGCCAGTCCATCCAAGGTTGTACAGGCCGAGCAACTGACCACGGCGACCGAGATCGAGGAAGCTCGCCCAGTCGCCGCCGTTATCCAGTTGCACTTCAAGGCCGACCGCGGCCAGGTCGGCAGCTTCGGCCTGCCCCAGGCCTTCACCATCGGGGTTGTAGGGGCGGGTCACTGGTTGCCAGTACAGAGTCAGCGGGATGGTCTCCTCAACCTCGTCGGTGCAGCATGTGCCATCCTCGTTCAACGCCAGGACGTCAACTTCGCTGAAGCCGTCGGGATAGCCGGCCTCGGCCAGCAGCTCGACGGCGCGGTCGGGGTCATATTCCGGCATGGGCACATCTGGGTTGTAGCCCCACAGCATCGGCGGCGTGTAGGTGTTTGCAACCTCAGCGGAGACGAAAAACGTGTCCGCGTAAGCCTGGCGGTTGATCGCCAGCGAGATAGCCTCGCGGACAAGAGGATCACGGAACTGCTCGATGCGATAGTTGAACGCCAGATACAGCACGTTCAGCGACGGGCGCAGCATCATGTACAGGTTTGGATCGGATTCGATGATCGCCTGCTCTTCAGGAGAGGCATTCTCCATGAAGTGGATTGCGCCGGCCTGGATTGCAGCAAAGCGCGCAGCGTTGTCGGGGATCACTTGGTAGATGATGCGCTCGATGTTCCCCTCAACCTCTCCCCAGTAGCCGTCCCACAGGTCCATGGTCACGTGATCGTCGGGTATCCACTCGACGAACCTGTAGGGGCCGGTGCACACGTAGCCAACCTCGGGCGTGCCATAAAGATCGCCGTGTTCCTGGATGGCGGTCGGACTGTTGATCTGGAACATGGGCATCGCCAGTGTGTTAGGCATGGCAGCATAGGAGTCACTGAGGTTGAACTGAACGGTGTAATCGTCAACCGCCTCAACACTCGTGATAAGCGAGGCGTCGTCGAAGCCTCCGAACATGTTATCGTAGTACTCGAAGAAGTTGGCTTCCCAGTGATAGGGATTGTCGGTGAAGCGCCACGCCTCAAAGTTGAAGACCACAGCGTCCGCGTTAAACGGGGTGCCGTCCTGGAAGGTGACGCCCTCGCGCAGCTTCGCGGTCCAGACAGTGGCATCTTCGTTGGCAGTCAGCTCAGTCGCCAGGCTGGGGATCACGTTGGTGGTCGAGCCGTCGAAGGCGAGCAGCGCCTCACAGCCCTGGTTGACCACGTTGAAGGAAACGCCATCGGTTACGACAGCAGCGTAAAGCTGGACGGGGTCGCCATAGGAACCCCAGATGAAGGTCACTGGCTCTTGGGCGGACGCCGGCGCGATCATCGTGAGGGCCAGCGCGACCGCCAGCAGCAAACCCAATCGTTTGGACATTTCTCTCCTCCTAGGAAACTGTGCGTTTGGCTAAGTTGTACTCGAAATCTTGGCGCGCCTTCTTTTCGACGTACCTCCTTCCTCAGACTGCATCCTTGTGCGATTGTGGTTAAGCGGAATCGCTTCCTTTGATTCGTATGCTGAGTATGGCGAATCGGCGCAAATCTGTCAAGGCAGCCACCTGACGCACGGGCAATAACAAACCTGTGAGCACAACCCCGCGCCGCGCCAATGCCTGGCTGGCGGCGTGTATTCGCGGGCCGATTCTGGTAGAGTCTGGGTGTATCCTACGCCCAAGAGGTTGGCGTCATGTCAGCGGTGAACGAAACGCGCAAACCCACATTGACCATCGGCCAGCTCGCCAAGCGGGCCGGGCTACCCACCTCCACGATCCGCTATTACGAGGCCGAGGGGCTGCTCGAACCTGCCCGGCGCACCGACGCCGGCTACCGCCTCTACACGCCCGAAGCCGAGCAGACGCTGAGCTTCATCCAGCGCGCGCAGCGGCTTGGGTTCTCGCTGCGCGACGTGCGCGCCCTGTTGGAGGGCCTGCGCGCCCGCGACCTGAGCGACCGGCGCGTCATCGACATTGCGGAGGCGCGCTTCCTGGCGCTGGAGCGGCAGCTCACGGAACTGCTGGTGCAGCGCCACGAGATGGGGCTGTTCCTGCTCGACTTCCGCCAGCAGATGGCGGCGCAGACTGGCGTCTCGTCGGCGCTCTTCGACCGCCTGGTGGACCGCGTGTGCAATGGCCTGCCAGACCAGTCGCCGGATGGCACGCTCGCGTGGCTGGTCGAGCACACCGGCTGCGCCCTCGCCGAGCCGGACGCGCAACAGGTGCTTGAGACGCTGCGCGGCCACCACGTGCACATCTGGCAGCGGGACGACGTGTACTACATCCTCGTCGTGGGCCACGACCCCGAAGTCAAGGCCGCGCTGGAGACGCTGACGGAGCTTGAGGGCGGCTGTACCGTGCACCCCGCCCCGGAGCTTTTCGGCCACAAGGAGGGCTACCTGCTTGCGGTGCGCGGCCCGAACGCCTTCATCTACGCGCGGCTCTTCCTCACGCTGGAACAGGACCTCTTCGACACGTCGACTTGACCTTCAACCCAACTTGAAGGTGTAAACTCCAGGCAACATGGCCGCTGAACGGACCTGGAAGGACATCAACCGCGCATGACCGCAGAACAACTGGACTTCATCATCGACGGCATGGACTGCCCCGACTGCGCCTTACAGTTGGAGAAAAGCGTCGCCAACCTGGAGGGCGTGGCGCTGTGCGACATCAACTACGCGACCGCGAAGATGCGCGTGCAGGGCAGCGCCGCCGCAGAAGACGTGGCCGGGCGCGTCGCGGCGCTGGGGTACAAGGCGATCCTCGCCAACGACGCGCCCCGGTGGCAGCCCCGGCGCAGCGGCGTCGTCGGGTTCGCGCAGTTCCTCCTCGCGCGCGCCGAGACGCGCCTCGCGCTGGCCGGGGGTTGCTGCTCGCGCTTGCGCTGCTCGCGGCGCTGCTTGACGCGCCGGAGCCGGCTGTAGACGCCGTGCTGCTCGCGGCGCTGGCCGTCGCCGGCTCCCCGATTGTGCGCTCCGGGCTGCGCGCGCTCCTCTTCAACCGCGACATCAACATCAACCTGCTGATGAGTATCGCCGCCGTGGGCGCGGTGTTGATCGGCGAGATGGCGGAGGCGGCGACAGTGATCTTCCTCTTCGCCATCGGGGAGGCGCTGGAAGGCTACACCGCCGACCGCGCGCGCGACAGCCTGCGGAGCCTCGTCAGCCTCGCGCCCGACCGGGCGACGGCGCTGCGCCCGTGCATGGATTGCGCGGAGCACATGGGCCGCGAGGGCTACACGGGCGGCCCCCTGCCCCTGGTGCGGCGCGCATGAAGTCTCGGTCGATGTGCGCGATCTCCATGTGGGCGAGACCATCCTGGTCAAGCCCGGCGCGCGCATCCCGATGGACGGGGTGGTCACCTCCGGGACGAGCGCCGTCAACCAGGCCCTAATCACCGGCGAGAGCATGCCGGTGCACAAAGCGCCGGGGGCGGAGGTGTTCGCCGGCACGGTCAACGGCGAGGGCGCGCTGGAGATCGAGGTCACGCAGCCGGCGTCGGATAACACGTTGCAGCAGGTGATCCGCCTCGTTGAAGCGGCGCAGAGCCAGAAAGCGCCCGCCCAGCGCTTCGTGGACCGGTTCGCGCGCGTGTACACGCCGGCGGTGGTGCTCGTGGCGGCGCTGGTGGCGACCGTCCCGCCACTGTTGTTCGGCGCGCCGTTCCATGACACAGCAGACGCGCAGGGCTGGCTCTACCGGGCGCTGGCGCTACTCGTGGTTGCGTGCCCGTGCGCGCTCGTCATCAGCACGCCGGTCGCCGTCATCAGCGGGATCACCGGCGCGGCGCGGCGCGGCGTGCTCATCAAGGGCGGGGCGCACCTGGAGGCGCTCGGCAGGGTGCGCGCGTTCGCGTTCGACAAGACCGGCACGCTTACCGAGGGCCGCCCGGTCGTGACCAACTACCGCGCAGTGGATTGCGTCAACGATGCGCTCTGCGCACCCTGCGACGACGTGCTCGCGCTCGCGACGGCGGTCGAACGGCGCAGCGCGCACCCGCTGGCGCAGGCGGTCGTCGCGGAGGCCGAAAAGCGCGGCCTGGCGCACGCCTACGCGCCCGCCGAGTCGGTTGAGGCGCTGGCCGGGCGCGGCGTCACGGGCCAGGTGGACGGGCGCACGGTCACGGTCGGCAGCCACGCCCTGTTCCACGAGATGTACGGGGAGTGCGAGCCGCTGCACGACAGGGTGAGCGCAGCCGAACGCCAGGGCGAGACGACCATGCTCCTCAGTGATGGCGCGCGCGTGCGCGGGTTCATCAGCGTCGCGGACAAGGTGCGCCCTACCAGCCGCGCGGCGGTTGCGGCGCTGAAGGCGATGGGCGGCGTGGAGACGACCGTGATGCTCACAGGCGACAACCCGGCGGCGGCGCGCGCCATTGCGGACGCGGTTGGGATCGACGCCGTGCGCGCCAGCCTGCTCCCGCAGGACAAGGTTGAGGCGGTGCGCGCGCTGGCAGCGCGGTACGGGGCCGTAGCGATGGTCGGCGACGGCGTCAACGACGCGCCCGCGCTCGCCGGGGCGACGGTCGGCATCGCGATGGGCGGCGCGGGGAGCGCGCAGGCGCTCGAAACCGCGGACGTGGCGCTCATGGCGGACGACCTGACCAAACTGCCCTACGCGGTGGGGCTGGCGCGCGCGACCAGCCGCGTGATCGCGCAGAACGTGGCCTTCAGCCTGGGGATCAAGGCGCTGTTCGTCGCGCTGGCGCTGATGGGCATGGCGACGCTGTGGATGGCCGTGTTTGCCGACATGGGCGCGTCGCTGCTGGTGACGCTCAACAGGATGCGTCCGCTCGCGTACCGGCGCGGCGCGGGCGATTGACCGGCGCAGCCTCTACTGCGCGGCGCAGAGCGGCGGCGCGTCGAAGAGCCGGCCCAGGAAGTCGCGCCGCTCGTCCGGCGTCATCGGGCGCGGGCGGGCGAAGTCCTCAAGCATCCCCGTGAAGAGCGCCGTGCTGATGTGCCGGCCCTCGTAGATCACGTGCAGGTCAATGAACATCTCGCGCAGGTTGACCGCCTGCATCTGGTCGAAAAATAGGTTGCCCAACCCGTAGTGCACAAACCGGCCCTCGACGAACGCGAGCCCCTGCGGCTGGTGCGCCTGGCTCCCGCTCACGATGTCCGCGCCGGCGCGCGCCAGGCTGCTGAAGTCCTCGACCTGTTGCGGCGTGGGGTTGGCGTGGTCGAACTCCCAGTACTGCTGCGTCACGACGACGACATCCACCTCGCCGGCAAGCGCGCCGATCTGCTGGCGCAGCGCGCCGTAATCGCACGGCGCAGCGCCAGGGCGGTCGGCGGTGGCGTAGGCGTTGGGCGGGCCGACGGGGTTGCAGCCGACGAACGCGAACGTGTTTCCGTTGTGCTCGGTCCGCCAGGGTGCGCGCGCGGCCTCCAGGTTGCGCCCGCCGCCGAACACACCCATGCCGGCCGCCTCGAACAGGCCGAGTGAATAGTCCAGCCCCGCCGTGCCGTAGTCGTTGAGGTGGTTGCCGGTCAATTCAACCACGTCCACCCCGATGTGCGTCAGCAGGTCGAAATAGGAAGCGCGCGCGCAGAACGACATGCTCGTCCAGCGGTAATCCGGCTGGCAGTCGGGCGAGAACGACACCTCGTTGCTGACGTGGAGGATGTCGGCCTGCTCCAGCACCGGCAGGATGTCGCCGGCGGGATAGGTCACGTCCACCTCGTCCATGCGCCGGGCGGTCACGCGCGCCAGCGCGGTCACGCCCGTCATCGCCAGCACGGTCATGCGCGCCGGGTCGCGGTTTGTGACCCGCCACGCACCCTGCACCGCGAGCGCGCGTCCGGCAGCGTCGACCGCATCCGCCGGGCCGTGCAGCCCCACGCCGACCCTAAGCGGGTAGCCGGCCAGGTCGGCGGCGCGGTCGAGCAGGTTGACGCCATCGACGGCGAGGACCTTCCACTCCGGGCGGAGCGCGTCGAACGGCACAACCGACCACGAGGCGGCGCACTGCGCCCACGCCGTGGACAGCGCCGCGTCGGCCTCCACAACCTGGACCGGCGCGGCGGGGTCCGGGCGGACCGAGCAGCGCGGTCAGCGTCGCCAGCACGTCGGCGGTCACGACCAGGGTGGGCGGCCCGCCACTGTTGGCAATGTAGGCGAGCGCGTCCGGCGCGCCACGCCAGAAGCGCAGGACGTCCTCCCAGGCGAGCGCGTCGGCCAGCGTAGGGAAGGGCGCAACGACGGCGTACACCCACAGCGCCCCGATGGGCGCGTTGCCGCCCTCCAGGTCAACGCGCAGGTCGGCGGCCATCGGGTTCGCCACCGCGCGGTAATCACCGCCGGCCAGCAGCGCGTCGAACGCGCCGCGCACCGCCTCTGGCACGCCGGGCGCGAACCAGACGCCGAGCGGGCGCGGGGTGGGCGTTGCGGCAGGCGTGGGCGAGGGCGGGGGGTCGGCGTGCCGGTCGGGGTGGCGGTGGCGACAGTGGGCGCGTCTGCGGTCGCCGTTGCGCCGGGCGCAGGAGAGGGCGTGGCCGTCACAACGAGCACTGCCGGCCCGCAGCCGGCAGCCAGCACCAACAGGCCGAGCAGCGCAATTACAGGCCAGATCACCAAAAGCTTCCCGAAAGCTCTAAGCTTTCGGGAAGCTCCTCTTCCGACCATCCCAACATACATCCCCGCCGTCACCACCCGCTCGCGTTGAACGCCCGCCACAGCAGCGTTGCGCGGTCGTTGGGCGACATCGGGTACGGGCGGGCCGCGTCGTCGCGCATCCCGGTGAGCAGCTCCGTGCTGATGTGCCGCCCGTTGTAGATCACGTGCCGGTCGATGAAGAGGCGGCGCACGTCGAGGTTCATCAACTGGTCGAAGAACAGGTTGCCCAGCCCGTAGTGAATGAACGCCCCGTGCTGGAAGGCGAACCCCTGCGGCACGTGCGATTGGCTCCCGCTCACGATGTCCGCGCCGGCGCGCGCCAGCCGCGCGAAGTCGTTCGCCTGCGCGGCGCTGGGGTAGATGGTCTCGATCTCCCAGTACTGCTGCGTGACGACCACCACATCGACGGCGCGCGTCAGTTCGGTGATCGCGCGCGTGAAGGCGTCGTAGTCGCAGCGCAGCGAGCCGCCCTGCGACTCGCTGGCCCACGCCCGCTCCGCGCCGACGGGGTTGCAGCCCAGAAAGCCGATCCGGTTGCCGTTGTGCGCGACAATGAGGGGCCGCGCCGCGTCCGCCGCGTCCCGCCCGCCGCCGAAGGTGCCCATCCCGGCGGCCTCGTACAGCGCCAGCGTGTGGTAGAACGCCTCCACGCCCCAGTCGTTGGCGTGGTTGCCGGTCATTTCGATGATGTCCGCGCCGACGTGCGTCAGCAGGTTGAAGTACGCCGGCTTGGAGCAGAAGGTCAGCTCCACCACCAGTTGCTCAGGGTCCGGGCAATCCTCGGCGAAGGCGACCTCGTTGTTGATGTGCAGCAGGTCGGCGCTTTGCAGCAGCGGCGCGAGGTCGCCCGCCGGGTAGAGCACGCCCTCGGCTTCCATCGCGCGCGCGGTGCCGCGCGTAAGCGCGGTGACGCCGGTCATCATGAGGGTCGTCATGCGCGCCGGGTCGCGGTTGGTGTGCGCGCTGCCCCACCCGCCGACCAGCGCCAGGTCCGCGCGCAGCGTCTCGGCCTGGGCCGCGTCGCCGTCAACGGTGACGGTGACCGCGTAGGGGTATGCGCTCAGGTCAGCGTCGGGGTCGAGCAGGTTCACGCCGTCCACGTGGAGCACCTTCCAGCGCGGCTCCAGGCGGTGAAACGGGACCAGCGAAAAGCGGCCCGACGCGCGCGCCTCCCAGGCGGCGTCAAGCACGCCGTCTTCCGGCGCGATCTCGAACCGGCTGCGGTCTGCCGGCGCGCCCATGAGGACGCGCACGGTTTCGTAGGTCCCCGCACCGAGCACCAGGGTCGGCGGGACGCCGAGTGTGCTCAGGTAGGCGAGCGGGGCGGTGTCGCCGGTCCAGTAGCGCGCGATGTCGTCCTGCGTCACGCCGTCCGGGACGGTGGGGAAGGGCGCGACGACCGCGTACACCCAGCGCAGCCCCTCAGCATCCGGCGCGGGGGCGACGTTCAGGCGCAGATCGGCGCTGTCAGCGTCAGGCGCGAGCGCATAGCGCCCGGCAGCGACCAGACGCCCGGCGGCAGCCTGCACATCGACGGGCACGGCGGGGGCGAGCCAGAGGGTCACGACCGGTTGCGCCTGTGCCGGCGTCACCGCCACGACAGTCACGATAACCAGCAGAACCAGCGTAGGGGCAAGGCATGCCTTGCCCCTACAGAAATCGGGACTTACCAGAGAAGTTGTCCATGTCATGGGGTGACACCACAAAGGGATGAAATTGCGTGGTGGCAGGGGCGAACCGGTGGTTCGCCCCCATGCCTGATCTCCATGCCCAACCTTCAAAAGTGATCGGCATCAATCCCCATCTCCCAACTTCCGCTCAAGGCGCGCCAGCCGGTGGCGGATGTCCGCGCGCGCGGCGGCCTGATACAGCCCCGCCGGCCAGCGCTCGACCGCCTCCAGCGCGGCGGTGGCCCACCGGTGCGCGCCGGCCAGGTCCTTCACGTGCCACTCCAGGTACTTGGCGATCTCGACGCACGGCTCCGGGTCGTCGAGGAAGCGCACCGCCCACATCGCCCACTGTTCAGCGGCGTCGGCGCGGCGGCCTATCCGCCGCAGCAGCACCGCGAAATCACGGAAGGCATAGCGCGCCTCTTCTTCGGGCAGGTCGGCGTCGAGCGCGGCGCGGTAGGCAGCGATGGCCTCATCCGGCATGCTCAGCGACGCATACCAGCGCGCCAGGCTGATCTGGTCCTGCGGCGGGAGGGCGTCCGGCGCGGTCTCCCTGTCGAATGCGCCGTTGAGCTGCGCGGTGAGCGTCACCATCGAGAGCACGTCCATCAGGTTGTGGTAGACCACGCGCGCGATCTCGGTGGCGTCGCCGGTGTGGAGGTAGTCTTGGTAGAGCTGCGGAATGAGCCAGCCGGGCACGTCCTGCGCCGCGCGGCGCACGCCCAGCACCGTGCGCTCCAGGTTGCTGAGCGCGCACGACCCCACGCGCCGCCGGTACAGCCGCCGCGCCGGATGCAGAAGGTCCAGGTTGGGCATGGCTCCAGCCGGGGGCGCATCCGGTTCATGAGGTAACGCCCGGACAGCATGGGTACGTCGAAGCTGCGCCCGTTGAACGTGACCAGCGCGGCCCTCTCCGCGAGGGTCGCCTCCAGCGCGGCGAGCATGGCCGGCTCTTCGCCCGGATCGCGGAGGAAGAACTGGCGCACCTCGACGCCCACCTCCGTCACCAGGCCGACGCCCACGAGAAAGACCAGCGTCCCCGTGCCGAGCGAGAGGCCGGTGGTCTCGGTGTCGAGAAAGGCGCAGTCCGCCGCCGTGAGGCCGGCCAGGCGCGGCTCAGAGGCGAAGCGGGCCGCCGGTTCGAGCGACTGCCCGGCGAGGCTGCCCAACGTCAGGTGGCCGTGCGGGTGGTCGGCGCTGAAGCGCTCGCCGATGAGGTAACACGCACCGTGTGCGGTTTCGGCCTCCATGCCTGGGATCAGCGCTTCGAGCGGGCGCGGCGCGGCGGGGTCGCGCGCCGGGGGCGTCGCCTCCATTTCGGAGGGAGCGCGCTCAAACCGGGCGAGCCGCCGGGGCATCGCCGCGCGCAGGCGTTGCATCCGCGCCAGGCGCTCGCGGAGGTCGCCTTCGGTCACGGCAGGCCTCCCACCGAGTCCAGGAGATTCTGTGACATGACGGAAACCGCCAGCCCGGCGAAGTTGTAGGCGAAGTGGCACAAGATCGCCGTCGTGGTGTTGAAGCGCTGGCGGAGCAGGCCAAGCACCACGGCGAGCGCGAGGATCACCAGGGTGGCCGGCGTCAGCGTGTATTGCAGGTGGATCACCGCGAACACAATAGACGTGATGCCGATGCCCAACACCGGCTGGAGCGCGCCCCGGAACGCAATCTCCTCGCTGATCGCGGTCAGCGCCGCAATCACCAGGGCGCTTCCCATGTCCTGAACGCTGGCGTTCATCGCTTCGATGGCGCGCGTCTGCTCCGCGAAGGTCTCCTCACCGACAAGCAGCAACCAGACGGCAATGGCAATGAACTGGAACATCAGCATCACCACGCCCGCGCCGACGCCGATGGCAACCTGCGCCCACGTAGGCCGGACCAGCCCAAGCCGCCGCAGCGCCGCCGGCCACGCGCGCCGCTGCGGGAAGCCCACGCCGACCACCGCCACGGCGATAAAGAGCGCCGCCTGCATCGCCAGCGACCCGACCAGGGGCGACGAGTTGACCGCGTCCTCGAAGCTGCCGATCTCCTCGCCGAGGGCGGCCAGGTCGCCGCCGTAGAGGGCAAACTGCGCGCCCGTCATCCCGATCAGGTAGACGGCGAACACGAGCGCCACCATGTGCATGGCCGAGTCGGGGGTTGAACGCGGGCGAGAGAATCTGCGCGCGCGCGATGGCCTGCCGCACCTGGGGCACGAGCAGCGCAAACGCCGCCACCACCATGAGCAACGAGATCAGCATCACGCCGGTCGCCGCGCCCGCGCTTGGGACGACGCCCAGTCCCGCGTCGCCGCCAACGGCCTCCAGCAGGGCCGCCGGCGTCGAGGAGAGGATGAGGTACGAGACGCCGTTACACAGGAGCAGGACGTTCATCCCGGCCAGCAGCCAGGGCGTGACCTGGCGCGCCCACTTAGCGCGGAGGTCGTCGGGGTCGTACAGCACTTCATCGCCGCCCTCGGCTGCGCTGGTTGGGCGCGGCTTGCCCTGCCGGTCGGCGATGTTCGCCACCGCCATGATGCCCAGCAGGGCAACGGCGGCGACAATCAGAGTGAGAATCCCATCCACCAGGCGCTCTTTCGTTGCTCGAACGAACGTTCCAGATTATAGCAGGTCGCCGCCGGCGCGCGAAGCGGTCAGCCGTCGCACTTTTCCTGATGATAGCCGCGCTCTTCCGGCGGGATGTAGTAGCTGCACCCGGCCTCCTGGCCGTCGCTGGAACGCACGGTGATTGTATGGACGAGCGCCGACCCGTCCGCGCCGTACACCGCGAAGACCGGCCCCGGCTGGGTCTGGGCGTCGTGGAAATACGTGTAGTCTCCGTTGCCGCCCGACACATGCACTGTCGCCGTCCACGCGATGCGCCCCTGCTGGTCAACCGCACGTCGGTCGGTGAACTCAATCAGCGTGATGTCGAGCGGGCCGGTGCTGGGGCCGGGCGTGGGCGTCTCGGTTTCGGGCGAGTTCGGTGGGCGGCAAGACGGTCGGCAGCGGAATCTGCGTCGGCGTCGGTTCGAGCGTCGCCGTGGGCGCGAACTGACCGCCCAACGGCGTCGCCGACGGCCCAGGCGTGGCGGTCGGCAGGACAAGCTCGGTGACGCCCGGAAGGGGCGAGCCGGGTATCAGGGTGACTGTGGGCGTGGGCGCCTGCTGGCTGATGAGATTGCAGCCCAAACACCCCGCCAGCAATGCAGCAAGCACAAATCCGCGTCGGACTATGGCGACCACAACGGACAATCCGTACACCACATCGGTGTGGGGCAGAAGGCGTTGAAGCCAATCGGCTGGCTGACCGACTGGCCGTCGCTACTGTCAACGCGGATCGTCGTCGCAACAACGCCGGCGCACCGTGTCCAGGCCAGGACGAACTGGTTGCTGGAAAGCTGCTGGCCGTCGCGATAGTACGTGTACGCGCCGCTGCCGCCGCGCGCGCTGATGGAAATCAGGTGGTAGGCGTTGGTCTCATCAATGGTAGGCACGCCCACGATGGTCCAACTGAACTCCAGCGGGCCGCCCGCCGCGCCGCCGCCGGGCGCTTGCGTGGCGGGGGGCTGGCTGCCGCCGGTCGGGGGCGGCGGCGCAAGCACCACCGGGAGGTCAGCCGCGCTGATGTTGAGCGTGATGAGTTCGCCGTAAATCCACGCCAGGACGCCGGAGGCGGTTTGCACGCGGAACCAGCTCGCGCTCTCGCTGCGGCCCAGCACGGACAGCGCCTCGCCTGGGCCAACGGTCCCGACGATGCCGTAGTTCGTGCCGGGGCCTTCGCGCAGGTTGACGTCCGACGTGGCGTTGACCACCGCATCGGCCTGGCCGCCCGCGCCGGGGGCGGGGAGAGTCAACGTGGGCGTGGCAGCGACGGCCGGCGGCGGCAGGGTTGCGGTGACGATGGCCGGTGGCGGGGGGAGGGTGGGCGTGGCAGTGGCCCCGCCAATGCGCAGCACGTTCAGGAACGAGAGCGGGCTATCCCGGCCCACACAGCCGCTCACGAGCGCCAACACCACGACCAGCGCGACCAGCAATAACCAGCGACCTCTAAACATGCGCAGCCCTCCCAGGACTAAGGCACCCACTCGTGACAGTCTGTGGCTTCGGGGTTGCATCCAAACGGCGTCGGGCAGAAGGCGTTGAACCCCACCGGCAGGTCAATTGCGTTGCCCGCCGTGTCCTCAATGCGCGCGCTGTGGGCGACGAAGCCGGCGCATGACGGCGTGGTGAGCATGTGCGTCGGCCCGCTCAGCTCCTGACCGTCGAAGAAGTAGCGGTAGACCCCGGACCCACCCTTCGCCGTGAGATAGATCGTGTGGGTCGCGCGGTCCTCTTCCACGTCCAGGCTCGGCAGGCCCTCGATGTGCCACCAGCCGGTGAACGCCTGCCCGGCGCTGGGATCGACCGGGGGCGAGGTGGGCTGCTGTGGTTGCGCGGGCGCGGCGGGTTGCTGCTGGGCCGGCGCGGGCGCCGGCGGCGCAGTCGGTTGCGGCGTGTCGCTGGGTTCGGGCGTGTCGGACGGTTCCGGCGTATCGGTGGCGGGGGCGGGAGTGGCCGTCGGCGTGCGCGATGGCGTGGGTGTGGCGGGTACGAGCGTTGGCACGCGCGTGCTGTAGACTGTGCCCAATGTGGGGACGGAATCCTCTTGCGCCTCTGGCGCTTCGGACAGGTTGCAGGCGAGCAGCGCCAGCATCATGAACAGCGCCACCCCGCCAATGCCGATGACTCGTTTCACCTTAACACCTTAACATATAACTCGTGAAGGCAGGTACACGCGCCCATTATAGCCCACAAGAGGCAAATCGCCAGACCGCCCGCAACGCCGGCTGCGATGCAACTGGACAAGCCCAAGGCTCCTGGCTATAATGCGGCGGCTTACACTGAAGGATGCGTCGCGTGCAGGTTGGGTGATTTGGGTAGGGGATACTGCGGTAAACGACGGTGAGAGATCGCACGCTGAACAACGTCACGGTACGTCGCGGCACGTCACGGCGGCGCAACACAACCCTCATCCTGGTGCTGTTCATGCTGGGGGCGTGCCTGCTCGTGGGCGGCCTGGTCGGCGGCGTGCTTCTGGGCGTCGCGACGGGCAACAACGAGCTGCGCGGCACCGATGTCGCGCGGGTGCGCGGCGAGACTGACCTGCAATACCAGCAGGCGCTGGCCGACATGGACGCGGGCAACCTCGCCCTCGCCCGCGAGCGCCTCTGGACGGTCATCAACCTCAACCCGGTGTACCCCGGCGCGCGTGAAGCCTTCGACCGCGTGACCTGGCTGCTCCAGAACCCGCCCCACCCCGACGCCAACGCCGACCGCGCTGCCGACCCTCGCACCGAGCGCCATCCCGCCCACGCCGGCGCTGGACCCGGACGCGGTGTTTGCGCAGGCGATGGAGGCCAACGGGCGCAGGACTGGGAGGCGACGGTTAAACTGCTGGACGCGCTCGCCGGTGCAGCGCCCGATTACCGCACCGAAGACGTAAACGAGGTGCGCTTCAATGCCCTGGTGCAGCTGGGCATCCAGCGCCTGAACGACGACCGGCTTGAGGAGGGCATCATCCTGCTCGACCGGGCCGCGCTCTACGGCCCGCTGCCGCCCCTTGCTGAGTCCGGGCGCGCGCTCGCCGCCGACTATCTGGAGGCGCTGAGCTACTGGGGCGCGGACTGGGAGGCGGCGATTGACGCACTGACCGCGCTCTACGTCTCGGTACCGGAGTACCGCGACGTGCAGCGGCGGCTGTTCCAGGCCTACGCCGGGTATGGCGACGCCCTGGTCGCCATCGGCGACTACTGCCCCGCAGTGCCGCAGTATGCGGCGGCGCTTGGCGTGATCTACGACGGCGAGGTAGAGGGGAAGCGCGCGAACGCCCAGACCCGCTGCGCCAATGCCACCCCGATCCCGCCGCCCACCGTGCAGCCCACCATCGTCCCCGGCGCGCTTGGCGTGACGGTGTACAACCAGGCAAACCTGCGCCAGGGTCCTTCGCAGGACTTCGCCGTGCTCGAAACCCTAGGCCCCGGCGCGACCCTCTCGGCCACGGGGCGCAGCGCGGCGGGCGACTGGCTGTTTGTCATCACGCCTTCGGGCGCGCAGGGGTGGGTCTTCGTCGAAGTCGTCAACACCGCACTGGTTGACGTGTCCACGCTGCCCGTCGTGAATACGCAAGGCGCCCCGCCGCCCGCGCCGGACGCCAGCCCGTGAGGCGCGGCGCGCTGCGCCCTGCGGCCCACCCCAACCCAGAATCCTCATGTCTTGAGCGATTCCAGCGCCGCCGCGCGGCGGTTTCTGAAAATCTCGTCAAAACGGCGGCAAACCTGAAGCAAACCCTTGCAAATCCGACAGGATTGACCTAAACTCAACACAGTGTGAATATCCTCAAGCTGTGGTGGAGGTGTGGGTAATGGGGTCGTTCCTTTCCCGTCGGCTACAAGAAAGCAAAGAGACTTCCGGCGACAGTCCAGATACCGGGTTCTCCGTCCAGAGCCTGCGCGCCATCGCGGCTGACACGCTGCATGAGGCATCGGCGGCCCCGGAGCCAGACCCGGAAAGGCAGGCTGAGGAACGTCCCGCGCAGAAGGGCAGCATCCCGCCCAAACGACGCACCACACCCAAAGTCGCTCAGTTGCGCAAGCAGCTCCGCGCGCGCGTCCTTGCGACGCCGGACGAGGCCGACCGGTGGACGCGCAACCCGGAACATGAGCGCGTGGTCGAAGAGCGGCTCAAGGTGCTGCTCCAGCGCAACAGCATCGAGATCAGCGACGCGGAATACCGCGAGCTGCGCGAGTGCATCTACAACGATGTGCTGGGCCTTGGCGCCATCGAGCCGCTGGTGCACAACACGAACATCTCGGAAATCATGGTCAACGGCCCGGACCTGATCTATGCCGAGCACAAAGGCAGGCTCCAGGAAACCGAGTATGTTTTCGACGACGAGGACCACATCCAGTGGACGGCGCAGCGCATCATCCGGCCTCTGGGGCGCGCGTTGAACCGCGAGAACCTGATGGTCGATGCCCGCCTGCCGGATGGCTCGCGCGTGCATGTCATCATGCCGCCTTCGGCGCTGTGCGGCACGACAATCACGATCCGCAAGTTCCCCGAAAAGCCGCTGACCGTCGAAGACCTGATTCGCTTCGGCTCGTTTACCAATGAGGTCGCTGACTTCCTCGAAGCGTGCGTGGTCTCGCGGCTCAACATCGTGGTCTCCGGCGGCACCGGTTCCGGCAAGACGACGCTGCTCAACGTTCTGTCGTCGTTCATCCCCGACAAAGAACGGATCATCACCGTCGAGGACTCGGCGGAGCTGCAACTGAAACAGCGCCACGTCGTCAGCCTGGAGACCGCGCCCAGCACCAGCGCCGGCAAGGGCAGACTCGAAATCCGCGACCTGGTGAAGGGCTGCCTGCGCATGAGGCCAGACCGCATCGTGGTCGGCGAGTGCCGCTCCGGCGAGGCGCTCGACATGCTCCAGGCGATGAACACCGGGCACGACGGCTCGCTGACCACCGTGCACGCGAACTCCCCGCGCGACTGCATCGCCCGGCTGGAGACGCTGGCGCTGATGGCGGGGATGGATCTGCCGGTGCTGGTGATCCGCAAGCAGATTGCCTCCGCCGTGCACCTCATCATCCAGCAGGCGCGCCTCAACGACGGCTCGCGCAAGGTCACCTACATCACCGAGATCCAGGGGATGGAAGGCGAATCTGTGACGCAGCAAGACCTCTTCGTCTACCGCACGCCCGGCCAGACCAGCCCCGGCGCGTCGCACGCGGGCGGCGGCACCCTGGAACCGACCGGTTTCAGGCCCAAGTTCATGGACGTGTTTGAGCAGCACGGCTTCAAGCTCGGCGCGAAGATTTTCGGCCTCGGCAAGAAGAGCTTCACTGACTGACCGCCGGCCCCCTAGCCGCGCGCTTCAGCCGCGCCCCGGCGAAAGGGTGGGGCGGACTTATTCACGTTCTGATTCCCTCATCTGGGCACGAGGACATTTAACCACGGATAACACGAATTACACGAAAAATTAGAATAGTATTGAGAACCCGCGCACGTCAGTTCATTCCACTCTCTCTGAAGGTAGTGGCGACATGTTGACTGATACCTCCCCCCCCCGCCGACCTTGCTCCGGCTCCCACGCTCCGCCGCGCTGCGCGCGGCTGGGGAGAGGGGGATCAGACGCCAGATAGGGCGGTTTCTGTTTCCCCACTCCCCACTTGTGGGGAGGGTGCGCCGAAGGCGCGGGGGTGGGGGGAGAAGGTGAGTAACCACAATCGCGCCATCAGTCAAAGGTTCACCACTACCTCTCTGAAGGACGGGTCTCATCTCTTTCCTGATTTTGTATTATTCATGTTATTTGTGGGTTCATTCTACTCTGCTTAACCAATCACGGAGTCCTTCTTCTCAAGAAGAAGTGACAGCCGGTCGGCACCCGGTGCCCGTTATGGGGTGCGAGCAAAAGTTGACAGGGAAAAGGTAGACAAAAAGCCTCAAGCGTGGTAGGGAAGAAGCTGACCAGCAAATTCCACACCACGCGAGAGGTAGACATGGATTTTATCACATACCTGCAAGAGCGCCTGCTGCGAGCTGCCCGAGGTCGTCAAGGCGTATCCAGGCGACCTGGATGCCGAGGACTTGTCCGGGATGGAAACCGCCGTGCGACAGATGGTCCATGAGTTGGGCAACGCGGTGCTACAGGCGTGGCTGGAAGCGCAGGATGAGCCGTACCCGGCGGACACGCAGCCATGCGCCTGCGGAGAGGTCGCCAACTACGTGCGCAAGCGGCGCGGGATGACGCTCACCCTGCACGGGCGGGTGTACTACCGGCGGGCGTATTACGTGTGCCCGCACTGCGGCGGCGGGCACTACCCGCTGGACGCGCGCTTAGGGATCACGCCAGGACAGATGAGCGCGGCAGTGGTCAAGCTGGCGGCGCTGGTGGGGGTGCAGGACGCCTTCGGGACCAGCAGCGATTTGCTGGCGCAAACGACCTTGCTGGACCTGAGTCCGAACAGCATCCGCAAGGCATGTCAGCAGGTGGGGAAGCGGTGATGGCGACCGAAGCCGCGCAGCTTGCGCACAGTCAGGACCTGGAGGCGCAGCAGGCGCACAAGCGCGCCACCGACAAGCCGAAACGCCTGTACGGTTCGGTCGATGGCTTTCTCGCCCCCTTCGCCGATGGCTGGCACGAGATGAAAGCGGGCGTGTGGTGGACGCTGGATGCGCACGCGCGGGTGCGCTTGCGCCGGTATTACGTGGACACCGCCCATGCGGAAGCCTTCGCGGACCTGGTGTGGGCGACCGGGTTTGCGCTGCACGCCGACCAGGCGGAAGAACTGATCTTCATTGCCGATGGCGCGGCGTGGATCTGGCGCATCGTGCAGCAGCACTTCCCCGCGCGGTCCAGATCGTGGATTGGTATCATGCCTGCACTTATGGATAAACCAATCAGAAAACGCCTAATCCCAGAGGGGTGAAAGCATCCATGAAGTTGGTCGAAAACAGGGTCTCATTCAAGTAGGTCTCAGAAATCATCAATCAAGGGCTGAAACTGACGGTAGGTGTGGTTGTGGCTGATGGCGTCCCGTGCTCGCGCCCACACATGTTCTTGAGGGTTCAAGTCGGGACAAGCAGGGGGAAGTGCATGACGTGCAAGCGGTCGGTTTCGGCAATCAGGGTGCTGACCTCGCCATAGTGCCAGGGCGCACGGTCCAGTAGCAGGAAGATGGGTTGTGGATAGAGCATCAGCACCTGCATCAGGAAGTTGGCAGTGAGCGCACTGGTCGCCTCGGGTGCGGGCAGCGCAATCTCGCGGCCGGTGCACAGGTTCAGAGCCCCATAGAAATGCACATGGTCGCGCTGCGGATGACGGCGACAATCGGCGTCTGGCCGACGGGTGCCCAGACGCGGGTCAACGTGGCCTGGAAGTAGAGGCTCATCTCGTCCAACGCCAGCACCACGCCATCGGGGTGGTCTTGCAGAAAGTCGGTCACTTTTTTCCAACTCGGCTTCGAAATCGGCGATGGTCTGCGCGTCCGGCCGCGAGCGATAGACCTGTTCGGAGTGTTGGTAGCTCAAGCCACATTCATGCAGCAAGTTGCGATACGACTGGGGGCTGCGGTAGACCACGTCGTACCAGGCTTCCACTACAATCTGCATATCGCTGGCCGTCCAGAACGCGCCCCGGCTGACCCGCAACTCGGTGCGATCACCTCATCGGGCCGGTATGCCTGGACCCGCTGCTTCAAGTCCGCCCGTTGCACGCGGCTCCAACTTCAGCGCATTCTCCCCTTGCCACTGCGATTTCAGCCTCCAGGCCGTGCTGGCCGTACTTCTGGGCCCAGACCCGGATACGCCGGTCGTCGCAGTGCACCAACCGCGTGATTTCTGGTGTAGGCACCCCGCTCCCGTAGAGCCGCACGGCTTGCAGGCGTCTCAGTTCGTAGGCATCGCGCGTTTGCCGTTCGGCTTGCGCAATGGCCCTGATTTCTTCGTCCGTGAGTTGAAATTGTCGTTTCGCCATGCGCCCGATTATACTTCAGGCCTCTCTGTTTTGGCCTATCCATTACCTGACGGCGGTCGCCCACGCCGCCTTTGGTGAAGAGACGCCCGCAGCCCTTGCCTGGCGGGGAGCAGCAGCAAGCCCACCTGTGGGCGGGACGCTAGGCGCTGTCGCGCGCGCGTGCCGCGCCCTTGCCGACCGCGCCCCTGAAGCCGTCCACAGCGCGCGCGTCTACTTCGCCCACAATCGCATCCGCATGCGCTACGCCAGGTTCCGCGCCAGGAGGTTGAAGATTGGCTCTGGCACGATGGAGAGTGGCTGCAAACAGATCGGCCTGCAACGCCTCAAAATCGCGGGCGCCCGTTGGGCGAGGCGGGCGCGTGCAAAGGTGGCAAAGGCGCGCGCCGCGTTTCTCAGTGGCGACTGGCCTCAGCTTAGCCCCTCCTTCCCTTTGCCCCAAGCTGCCTGACAACTTTTGCCTGCACCCCCGTTATGTACGCAGGGGCACTAATGATATAATGGCGGTTGGGTCAGAGT
This sequence comes from Anaerolineae bacterium, assembly GCA_027494055.1. Taxonomy (GTDB): domain Bacteria; phylum Chloroflexota; class Anaerolineae; order Aggregatilineales; family JAFGMM01; genus JAOSJO01. The sequence goes on from JAOSJO010000012.1 coordinate 296,935, forward strand.
CTGTCGTCTTTAGGAAACCGGGCATGTCCTTTGAACCCTTAGGCTTCCAGGGCGGCTTTTACATCCACACACAGTTGCGCGCCGAAGCCTGGCTTCTGATCGGCCTCTATGCCATTATCCTGCTCGCTGTGCTCTGGCGCGCCCGCGCCGCATGGCGCAGCCTCACACGCGAGCAGTGGTTGCTGTTCGCGGCCTTCCTGCTTGCCGCAGGCGTATCGGCGCAGCTCTTCCTCATCCGCTTCCAGGCACCGGTGATGCTGACGCCGCTCGGCCTGCCCGAAGTGCTGGCCGGCCCGGCAGCGCCGCTGTTCGGCGGCGTGTTCATCCTGCTCAGCGGGGCGTGGCTGGGCGTTGGCCCGGCGGTGATCGTCGGGTTCGTGAGCGGGCTGGCGCGCGCCGGCTGGGGCGGGTACTACGCCGCGCAGCCCTTCGAGTACGCGCTGCTGGCGGCGCTGGCCGCCGCGCTGCTGCGCCAGCGCTATCACGGCGCCCTGATGGCCCTCTTGAGGCGACCCATCGTCGCCGGAGTGCTGAGCGCCGCGCTCATCTGGCCGCTGGTGGTCCTGGACGTGTTTGTCCAGCACCCTGCACCATCGCTGGCGGCGCTTGATTACGCCTGGGCGGTGGCCGCGCCCCTGCTGCCGGTCATCGTGCTGGAACTGCTGATCGGCGGCGCGCTCGTCGGGGTTGTGTACCGCCTCCTCCCCGGCTGGCGGCCCAACATGGATGTGCCTTTCATCCCGGCCCCCTGGCAGACCAGTCTGGGCCGTCGCCTGCTGTACACCTTCCTGCCGGTGACCGTCCTCGCTGCGCTCGTCATCGTCGGCGCGGTGGGGGTCGTGAGTTACAACACCGCGACCGACCTCGTGGTCGCGCAGATGGCGCGCGATGCGAACAACGCCGCGTCCACCATCCCTGTCTTCATCGAAACCGGCTCCGCCCTGATCCGCGACCTCGCCGGCGACATTGCCGCGCCGGAGGCGGCGGTCGAGGCGGCGCTGCGCAGAGGGACGCGCGCCGTCGCCTTCTTCTCGCACATCGCCTACTATGCGGCGGACGACCCGGCTGGCGCGCCGGCGGCGCAGCACCCGCCGTCGCCCGACGGCCTGCCGCCGGTCACGCCGGAAGAGCGCGAGCGCGTGGCGCAGACGCTCGCGACCACGATGCCGCAGGACGCCGCCGTCACGCCCATCGACCCCGACAGCCTCATCCTGAGCTTCGTCGTGCCGGTGCAGGACGCCGACGGCGAGACGGTGGGCGCGCTGTTGGGGCGCACCCTCCTGGACGCGAATCCTATCATGCAGCCGGTCGTAAGCAGCCTGACCAGCATCGCGGAGGGGCGCGGCGAAGGTTTTGTCGTCGATAAAGACGGCAACATCCTGCTCTACCCCGCCGACCCCAGCCGCGTGCGCCAGACCTTCACGCTGAGCGCCAGCGCCGCGCCGATTGCCCGCAACGCGGAGGGCGCGGCGTACCGCACCCAGGCGCGCGACGGGACCACCCGCCTTGTCTACGTGCAGCCGGCGCACGGCAGCGACGGCTGGTCGGTCGTCATTACGCTGCCCAACGTCGTGATTCTGGAGCGCGCGGTTCAGATCGCCGCGCCGCTGGTCGTCCTTCTGGGGGTCCTGAGCGCGCTCGCCCTGGGGTGGATCTACACGCTCGCCAGAGCGCGCATCACCCGCCCGATGGCGCTGCTCGCCGTCGCCGCCGACCAGATCAGCAGCGGCGACCTGGATTACGCCATCCCCGTCGCCGGCGTGGACGAAATCGGTCGCCTGGGCGCGTCGCTCGCGCACCTGCGGGCGAACCTCAAACGCCGGCTCGACGAACAGGCGCTGCTGCTCCAGATCAGCCAGGCGGTTTCGACCGGCCTCAACGTGCAGAGCACCGTCCCGCCCATCCTGAAAGGGTGCCTCCAGCTCACCGACGCGACCAGCGCCCGGATCATCCTGAGCAACAGCGAGGCCGGCAAGCCGCTGGCGTATGCCGCCGGCCCCGCCGCCGAGGATATGGCCGCGCTTGACCGCCGTCTCCTTGAGGTGATGCGCGACGAGCCGCGCCTCGTCATCGAGCATCTCTCGCGCGCCAGGGCCGTCGTGGACGCCTCGATACTGCCCAAGCGGATCGAGTCGCTTGTCGCGCTCGCGCTGCGCCAGGAAGACACGTACCTGGGTGTGCTCTGGCTTGGCTACACGAAGCCGCACCAGTTCACCGACTTGGAACTGACCGTCCTGGGGATGCTCGCCAGCCACGCCACGGTGACGATTGCCAAGGCGCGGCTCTTCGAGGAAGTCTACAGCGGGCGCGAGCAGTTGGAAATCATCCTCGCCAGCACAGACGACGCGGTGCTCGTGATCGACCGGCACCAGCAGCTTGTCGTGGTCAACCGCGCCGCCGAGGCACCGCTGCGGCGCAACCCGGCGACGCTCCGGGGCAAGCCCGTCCATGAAGCGCTCGCCGACATGCCCGAACTGGTCGCGTTGTTCGAGCGCGACATCACGCAGCCAGAGACCAGCGAGATCACCGGCCACGACGGGCGCACCTACGAGGCGACCGCCTCGCCGCTCATGACCGCAAACGGCGCGGTGACCGGGCGCGTGGTGGTGCTGCACGACATCACGCACTACATCGAACTGGACGAGATGAAGAACGATTTCGTGCAGACCGTGTCGCACGATCTGCGCTCGCCGCTCACGTACATGCGCGGCTACGCCACCATGCTGACGATGGTCGGCGCGCTCAACGAGAAGCAGCAGAAGTTCGCGGACAAGATCGTCGTCGGCATCGAGCAGATGTCCAACTTGATCGAGAACATCCTCGACATCGGACGTATCGAGTCGGGCGGCGAGCTGGAGAGCGACGAGTGCAACATCGCCGAACTGGTGACAGGCGTCGTCGCGGGGCACCGCGCGCAGGCGCTCACCAAGGAGATCACACTGACGAGTGAGGTCGCGCCGGACCTGCCCACCATCATCGGCGACGAGCACATGCTGCGCCAGGCGATCACGAACCTGATCGACAACGCGGTCAAGTACTCCAACCAGGGCGGGCACGTCAACGTGAAGGCCCGGCAGGACAGCACGCACATCATTGTCTCGGTTGCCGACGACGGCTCCGGCATCAGCCAGGCAGACCAGGCGCACCTGTTCGAGAAGTTCTACCGCGTGCGCAAGCGCGAGACGATGGGCGTCAAGGGCAGCGGCCTGGGGCTCGCCATCGTACGTGGGGTCGCGCGCCGGCACGGCGGCGACGCCTGGGTCGAAAGCCGTCTCGGCGAAGGCAGCACATTCTACCTCTCGGTGGCCGTGAGTGCGAACGGCGAGCACACAGATAGCGCACAGCCCCCGCAGTGACCCCCTTTGCGCCCAACGGCCCCAACCTGTGAGTAAAGCGGGCATATGTGATATATTAAGACTGCATAGCGGACTCAACATGCCCGGCGTTCTTGAGGGAGACGAAGGCGAAGATGTGGAGGCACTACTACAGCGTAACCACGATCAACGAGGCGCTTGACCTGCTCAGCCGCCTGGGCGAGCGCGCGCGCATCGTGGCGGGCGGCACCGACATCATCATCGAACTGGAGCGCAAGCTGCGCCCTGGCGTGGATGCGCTGATCGACATCAGCCGCGTGCCGGGCCTGGATAACATCACGCTGGAGGGCGGCAAAATCCACATTGGGCCGCTGGTGACACACAACCATTTGGTCGGCTCTGACCTGATCGTTGCCCACGCGCTGCCGCTGGCGCAGGCGGCGTGGGAGGTCGGCGCGCCGCAGATCCGCAACCGGGGGACGGTGGCCGGCAACCTGATTACGGCCAGCCCCGCCAACGACACGATCACGCCGCTCTGCGCGCTTGACGCGACCGTGACGCTGACCTCGACGCGCGGCAGCCGCACGCTGACGTTTGACGCCTTCTACCAGGGCGTGCGCAAGACGGCGATGCGCCCCGACGAGATACTGACCGACATCGCCTTCGCGCCGATGGCCGCCGACGAGCGCGGAAAGTTCATCAAGCTGGGGCTGCGGCGCGCCCAGGCCATTGCGGTGCTTAATATCGCGGTGGTCGTCGCGCGCGACGGCGGGGGCGTGCGCCGCGCGCGGGTTGCGCTGGGCAGCGTCGCGCCGACCATCATCCGCGCGCCGGAGGCGGAAGCCTACCTGGCCGCAGAGGACGCTGTCGCCCGAAGCCATCGACGAGGCGGCCCGGCTGACCGCTGCGGCGGCGTCTCCCATCGACGACGTGCGCGGCACGGCGGCTTACCGCCGCGAGATGGTGCGCGTCATCACCCGCCGCGCGCTGCGCGCCATCGCCGAGGGCCGCGAGCGGGCGGACTGGCCGGAGAACCCGGCGATGCTGTGGGGACCCAATCACGCGCACGTTACAAAACCCCTGCCGATGATGGTCCACCACGAGGACGACGCCGCCGAGACCATCGTGACCACGGTCAACGGCAAGGTGTACTCGGTCCAGAACGCCGCGCACAAGACCCTGCTGCGGATGCTGCGCGAGAACATCGGCCTCACCGGCACCAAAGAGGGGTGCGCCGAGGGCGAGTGTGGGGCGTGCACGGTGTTGCTGGACGGGGCGGCGGTGATGGCGTGCATGGTGCCCGCGCCGCGCGCGCACGGCGCGGAGATCGTCACGGTGGAGGGGCTGGCGCAGAACGGCGCGCTCCACCCCATCCAGCAGGCGTTCATCGAGGAGGGCGCGGTGCAGTGCGGCTATTGCACGCCCGGCTTCCTGATGTCCGGCGCGAGTCTGCTGGCCGAACACCCCGACCCGACGCCGGAGCAGATCCGACAGAGCATCACGGGCAACCTGTGCCGCTGCACGGGATACTACACCATCGTCCGCGCGATTGAGCAGGCAGCCCGTCGCAAAAATCCTGCCGGGTAACCGGCTAGCGATCGGAGGTCGATCATGCGCCTCTATGACCCCTTAGAGAAGCAGAAGAAGAAGCGTTGGTGGACGCCGCTCTTCGGACTGTTGCTTGCGATTGCGCTGGCCGTCGTCGCGCTGGCGATTGCGCCGCTGCTGCGCGAGGTGTGGATGCGCTTCACGCCGCAGCTCTTTTCCGTAAACACCCTGGTCGTGCAGCTCACCGACGAACTGTGGTGGGGCGTCGTGGATCTCGGCGTGGCCTTTTTCATCTGGCTGGTCCTGTTCGCGCTCGGCATCGCGCTTGTGCTCACATCGGTGGGCGTGGACCCGGCGGAGAAGCAGGCCAAAGCCATCATGCGCGAGGCGAAACGGCGCAAGGACGCGCAGCGAAAGAAGAAGTATCACCGGTAGTGTCGCATTCCAGCCGCCTGCAGGGTTCAGGTCGGCTGCGTGAAGCATCAGGAGAGGCGTTATCGTGCCAGACAAAACCGTCGCCATCGGTCAGAGCATGATCCGCATCGACGCACATGGCAAAGTGGTCGGCGAGACGGCGTACCCCGGCGACATCGACATGCCGGGCCACCTGTGGATGAAGATCCGCTTCGCCGACCGGCCCCACGCACGCATCGTTGACCTCGACGTGAGCGCCGCCGAGGCTTACCCCGGCGTGGTCGCGGTCCTGACGGCGAAGGACGTGCCGGTCAACGAGTACGGCCTCATCATGCCCGACCAGCCGGTGCTCTGCGGACCGGGCAGCGCGAAACCCGGCGCGGATGTCGTGCGCTTTGTGGGCGACCAGGTGGCACTCGTGATCGCGGACACCGAGGAGAGCGCCGCCGCCGCGCGCGACCTGATCCACATCACCTACGAGGACCTGCCGGCGGTCTACGACCCCTACGAGGCGATGGCCGACGGCGCGCCCCAGCTCCACCCCGACACGGTGCACAACATCGTATGTCACTACCGCATCCGCAAGGGCGACGCGGAAGCCGCGCTCGCGCAGGCGGACGTGGTGATCGAAGGCACGTACCACACCTCCTGGCAGGAGCACGCCTACCCTCCAGCCAGAGGCCGGCCTGGGGTACATCGACGACGCGGGCCGGGTGACGGTGGTCGTGGCCGGGCAGTGGACGCACGAGGACCAGGAGCAGATCGCGCACGCGCTCGGCCTGCCCCTTGAGCAGGTCCGCGTGATCTACCCCGCCATCGGGGGCGCGTTCGGCGGGCGCGAGGATATGAGCGTCCAGATCGTGCTCGCGCTGGCCGCGTCGAAGCTGCGCCGCCCGGTGAAAATCATCTGGAGCCGCGAGGAGTCGATCATCGGTCACCACAAGCGGCACCCCGTCACCATCAAGACGAAGTGGGGCGCGCGGCGCGACGGCAAAGTGATTGCCGCGCTCGCCGAGGTCGTCGGCGACGCCGGCGCGTATGCCTACACGAGCACCAAGGTGCTCGGCAACGCCAACCTGATGTGCGCCGGTCCCTACGAGATCGACAACGTGCACGTTGACACCTACGCGGTCTACACGAACAACCTGCCCGGCGGCGCGTTCCGGGGGTTCGGCGGGCCGCAGGGCGCTTTCGCCGCCGAGACGCAGTTGAACCGCCTCGCCGAGGCGCTGGGCATGGACCCGGTGGCGCTGCGGCTCAAGAACGTGCTGCGCGAGGGCGCGCTGGCAAGCGTCGGGACGCCGCTGCCGCCGGGCGTGACAATCCCGCAGGTGGTGGAGGCGTGCGCGCGCGAGAGCTTCTGGACGCCTACCGGCGACCGGTGGCAGCGCCAGCCGGTCGCGCAGCCTGGCGACCCCTCCCGGCGGCGCGGCGTCGGCATCGCGTGCGCGTTCAAGAACGTCGGGTTCAGCTTCGGCGCGCCAGAGAACAGTTGGGCCACCATCGAGCTATACGGCAGCACTGAGATCGAAACGGTGATCTTGCGCCAGGCCGGCGCGGACGTGGGGCAGGGCGCGCACACCGTGATGACGCAGATGGCCGCCGACGCGGTCGGCGTGCCGGTGGAGAAGGTGCAGCTGATCGTCTCCGACACGGCGGAGACAGATAACAGCGGGAGCGCCTCCGCCAGCCGCCTGACACACATGGCCGGCAACGCGATCAGGGGCGCGGCGGCGCTGGCGCTCGAAGCGTGGCAGAACGAGGAGCGCCCGGCGGTGGGCCGCTTCCAGTACCGCCCACCGGCGACCACGCCCTACGACCCGGAAACGGGCAGGTCAAACCCGAACTTCGCCTACGGCTACGTCGCGCAGGCGGTCGAGGTTGAGGTGGACGTGGAGACCGGGCTGGTGGACCTGGTGCGCGTGATCTCGGCAAACGATGTGGGCAAGGCCATCAACCCGCAGCAGGTGCAGGGCCAGATCGAAGGCGCGGTGGTGCAGGCGCAGGGCTACGCCACGATGGAGCACTTCCAGATGCAGGCCGGCCGCGTGCTGACGCCGTACCTGAGCAATTACCTCATCCCCACCGTGATGGACATCCCGGTCGAGGTCAAGAGCGTGATCCTGGAATACGCCGACCCGCGCGGGCCGTGGGGCGCGCGCGGCATGGCCGAGATGCCTTTCATGCCGCTTGCGCCGGCTATCGTGGCCGCGCTCCACGACGCGACCGGCGTGTGGTTCGACGCCATCCCGCTGACGCCCGATTACGTGGTCGAGAAGCTGCGCGCGGCGGGGATCGGCGGCTAATCGCAGATCAGCACGGAAAAAGCTGCGGTTTCGCCAGGGGCACAGCACGCTATGCCTCTATCCACCGCCATATCTGGCGGTAGGGGCGAACCGCCGGTTCGCCCCTACGACTTCCACGTCTCAAGGTTCGTGATAGGCGCATAAGCCATACCGTTCGGGCGGCGCCCCGCTCACAGATACTCGTCGCGCTGCGCCGCCCGCAACTGCGCCACCACCTGCCGCACGTCCTGCGCGCGCTCGCGCGGGCAGATGAGCAGCGCATCGCCGGTGTCGACGATCACCAGGTTTTGCAGGCCGACAGCGGCCACCAGCCGGTCGCTGTGCACCAGGCAGCCTTCGGTATCCACCGCCAGCAGCTCCCCATCGCCGTTCATGACGTTCTCGCCCGGCGTCGCAGCGGTCTCGGCGTAGACCGCGTCCCAACTGCCCACGTCACGCCAGCCGATGTCCACCGGCAACACGGCGACCTGTCGCGCCCCTTCCATGATGGCATAGTCGATGCTGATCGGGTCAATATCCCGCCAGACGCGCTCCAGTGCCGCGCGCGGGTCGGGCGCGCCCAGCCCGGCGTCGATGTCGCGCAGCGCGGCGTACAGCGCCGGCTGCTGGCGCGCGAACTCCGCCATGATGCGCTCAACCCGCCAAACGAACATCCCGCTGTTCCAGTGATAGCGCCCGCTCGCGACGTAGCGCTCGGCGGTCTCAAGGTCTGGCTTTTCGGTGAAGCGCACGACGCGGTATGCCTCGAAGTCGCCGACAGCGCCCAGCGACTCACCCTGCTCGATGTAGCCGAACCCGGTGTTCGGGGCGTTCGGGCGGACGCCGAGCGTGACGAGCGCGCCACCTGCGGCGACCTGCGCGCCGGCGGCCAGCACATCGCGAAAGACCGCCGCCTTGTGGATGACGTGGTCGGCGGTGAGGACGGCCATCGTCGCCTCTGGATCGCACCGCCGGATGTGCAGCGCGCCCAGCCCCACCGCCGGCGCGGTGTTGCGCCCCTCCGGCTCGACGATGATGTTCTCGCGCGGCAAATCGGGCAGTTCGGCGTGCACGAGGTTGGCGTACCGCGCGCCCGTGACGACGAAGACCCGCGCCGGCGGGATCAACGACGCGATGCGGTCATACGCCAGTTGAAACAGGCTGCGCCGGCCGAAAAGGCCCACGAACTGCTTGGGATGGTCGATGCGGCTGAGCGGCCAGAGCCGCGTGCCGCCGCCGCCCGCCATGATGAGCGCGTACAGACTCAAGAGGAACCTCCAGGCACGGTTGTCTTTCTGTTGGATGCGCGTTTCACGCCCTAGTGTAACCGCCCCGACGCCCTCCGCGCCAGTTCCGCGCCGGGACTGGTGAGGTGCGGAGGGCGTGTTACACTAACTGTGCACAACGCCAGGAGGCAACAGACTGCATGCCGCACAATCCACTCCCGCTCGGCAAACTCCCCCCTGACCTGCTCGCCGCGCTGTTGCGCCGGCTCCCGCCCGACCCGCGCGTCATCGTCGGCCCGCGCCCCGGCGAGGACGCTGCCGTGATCGACATGGGCGACTATTATCTCGTGGCAAAGACAGACCCCATCACCTTCGCCACAGACGAGATTGGCTGGTACGCGGTGCAGGTCAACGCCAACGACGTGGCGACAACCGGCGCGACGCCGCGCTTCTTCATGATGAGCGTGCTGCTGCCCGGCGGCCTGGCCGACACGGCCATGGCCGAGCGCATCTTCACCCAGATCGTCGAGGCGTGCACGGCGCTGGAGGTCGCGGTGGTCGGCGGGCATACGGAGATCACGCACAGCCTGGACCGGCCCATCGTGGTCGGCTGCATGTTGGGCGAGGTCGCGAAAGACCGGCTGGTGCTCACCGGCGGCGCGCGCCCCGGCGATGTTGTCCTGCTGAGCAAGGGCGTGCCGGTCGAAGCGACGGCCATCATCGCGCGCGAGAAGGCCGGTGCGCTGGCCGGCGCCATCCCCCCCGACATCATCGCGCGCTGCGCGGAATTCCTGCACGCGCCGGGCATCAGCGTGGTTGAAGACGCCCGCCTCGCCACCGACGCCGCCGGTTTTGGCGGCGTCACCGGGATGCACGACCCTACCGAAGGCGGCCTGGCGACCGCGCTGTGGGAGGTCGCGGAGGCAGCCGGCGTCGGCATCGCGCTATCGGGCGCGCCGCCCATCCTGCCGGAAGGCCAGCGGCTGTGCGCGGCCCTCGGCCTCGACCCGATGGGGGCCATTGCCTCCGGCGCGCTCCTCGTGACGGCGCGCCCGGATGCGGCCCCGGCAGTGATCCGCGCGTGGGAGCAGGCCGGCATCGCCGCCTACGAGCTGGGCCGCGTCGTCGCGGGCCGGCCGCGCGTCGTCCAGGCCGACGGTGCGACACTCCCCGCCCCGCGCGCGACGAGATCGCCCGGCTGTTTGATTCATGAACATTCAGTCGAGTGGAAAGTCAGCGCCCGCACTCTGCAAAACGTCACTTGACCATAGTTGGCGGTATGGTAAAATCCACAAGGTTTTCTAGTTTCACGCACTTGGGCGCCTTGGTTGCGCGTGTCATCGCCTGATGATTTCTTGTCATCACTTGACCGGTAGCAATCCGCTCAGGGCACATGCTCTGAGCGGTTTTGGTGTTCTCATTGATTCTCACACCTCCCACAGATAGGAGCAGACAGGAGTAAGGCCAATGCAAGCCATGCAAGGTATCCATTCCTACGAACAGGTCATGATCCTGATCGTATTGGCGACGGCGTTCATTGCGCTGGGCTATGCGTACTGGCTCGCCCGGCAGACCTTCGCCGCCCCCAAGGGGTCTCAGGTCATGCAGCGCATCTGGGGCTACATCCGAGATGGCGCCAACGCCTACTTGAGGACGCAACTGCGCACCATCGTCATTTTGATCGCGGTGCTCACAGTGCTGATGTTCCTGAGCGTCTACATCGTGTCGCCCACGGGCGAGGCGAACGAGCTGTTCTGCGCCGACGCAGTGCACGAGCGGCAGATCAGCTATGTCGGCGAGCAGACGGGCCTGGGCGTGGCCGCCATCGAAACCATGCTGGCCGAGGGCCAGATGCTGGTCGATATTGCCGACGAGAACGGCTATTCCGCCTACGCAGCCGAGCAGGAGCGCGTCGCCGCCACCGCAGAGTGTGACTCGGCGCGCATCGCCATCGCCATCGGGCGCGCGTTTGCGTTCTTCATGGGCGCGAGCTTCTCGGCGGCAGTGGGCTTCATCGGCATGAACATGGCCGTTCAGGGCAACGTCCGCGTGGCCCAGGCCGCCAAGACCAGCTTCAACCAGGCGCTCAAGATCGCTTACCGGTCCGGCACCATCACCGGGATGCTCACCGACGGCCTGGGGCTGCTCGGCGGCACGCTGATCTTCATCATCTTCGGCAAGGCCGCGCCTGACGTGCTGCTCGGCTTCGGCTTCGGCGGGACGCTGCTGGCGCTGTTCATGCGCGTGGGCGGCGGCATCTACACCAAGGCCGCCGACGTCGGCGCTGACCTGGTCGGCAAGGTCGAGGCGGGCATGGAAGAGGACGACCCGCGCAACGCCGCCGTGATCGCCGACCTGGTGGGCGACAACGTGGGCGACTGCGCCGGTATGGCCGCCGACATCTTCGAGAGCTACGAAGTCACCATCGTCTCCAGCCTGATCCTCGGCCTGGCGCTGACCGCGCTCACCGGCCACCTCTTCTGGATCGTGCTGCCGCTCCTGGTGCGCGGCGTCGGCGTGGTCAGCTCCATCGTGGGGACCTACGCCGTGGCGCTCTGGAAGGTCGATGATGCCGAAGAGGCCATGTACAAGAGCTACGAGCTTTCCAGCGCCATCACCGTCTTCACCACCTTCCTCCTCGCGTTCTTCTACGCGGGTAGCTTCAGCGCAACTGGCGACCAGACGCAGTACCTCAGCCTCGGCTCGCTCGTCGCGGTGGGCGTGGCGCTGGCCGTGAGCTTCAACCCGCTCACTTCCTATGCCACCAGCGCCAACAGCAAGCGCGTCCAGAACATCGCCCGCGCCACGATCTATGGCCCAGCGCTGGTCATCCTTGAAGGTCTCTCGCTCGGCTACCTGTCGAGCGTGTGGTCGGTGCTGGTGATCGTCGCCAGCCTCGCGGCTTCCATCCTCGCCTACTCCGTTACTTTCCCGGACAACCTCAAAGTGCCCACCGTCATCGTCGGGATCATTGCCGCCGTCGCGCTCGTCGCGCGCGGCTACTCGCGCAAGGACCTGATCGGCGGCATTTTCCTGGGGATGTGGGTGCTCGTGTTCGCGCTCTTCCTCGTCAGCCTGCGCGTTCCGACCAACCTGGAGTCCCGCCTCGTCGTTGACGCAGTCCAGGACCCGGCGCGCGAGGTGAGCCTTGAGCGCACGCAGGAACTTTATCCGGATGCGGCAATCGCCGCCGGTGACAGGGTGGATGTGCCCGTGCGCGTGAGCGACTCCCAGTTGTTCACATACATCCTGTTCGGCGTCTCGCTCATCGGCGTGGGGATGCTCAGCCACACGGGCAACAACGTCAGCATGGACACGTTCGGCCCGATCTCCGACAACGCCAACGGCATCGCCGAGCTTTCGGGTACCGACGAGTTTGGCGAGGAGGCGCGCCAGATCATGGCAGACCTGGACGCCGCCGGCAACACGACGAAGGCAATCACCAAGGGCATTGCCATCGGCTCCGCCGTGATCGCGGCGGTGTCGCTGTTCGGCTCGTTCTTCGCCGACATCGAGCGCGTGATCCCGCTGGGCCAGGAGTTCGAGCGCCTCATCAACCTCGCGAACCCGACGGTGTTCGTCGGCCTCCTCATCGGCGGGGCGCTGCCGCTGCTCTTCAGCGGCCTGCTCATCAAGGCCGTGAACCGCGCTGCGTCGCTCATCATGGCCGAGGTGCGCCGGCAACTGCGCATCCCTGACATCGCCAGCGGGAAGAAAGAGCCAGATTACAGCAGGGCGGTGACGATCTCCACCCAGGCCGCGCAGTCTGAGCTGATCCCGCTGGGCCTGATCGCCATCATCGCGCCCATCGTGGTCGGCCTGCTGCTCAAGCAGGAGGCCCTGGGCGGCTTCCTGGCCGGCGTGATCCTCTCCGGCCAGTTGCAGGCAGTGTTCATGGCGAACGCAGGCGGCGCGTGGGACAACGCGAAGAAGTACGTCGAAGACGGCCACTACGGCGGCAAAGGCACCGAGAACCACAAGGCCAGCGTCGTGGGCGACACCGTCGGCGACCCGCTGAAGGACACCGCCGGCCCGGCGCTCAACCCCATGATCAAGGTCATGAACCTCGTCGCGCTCATCCTCGCGCCCATCGTGGTGCAGTTGACCGGCGAGGAGTACAACATCCCGATCGCTATCGCCGTGGTCATCGGCGTGCTGCTGATCGTCTGGTCCTACCGGCGCAGCGACCGTGAGGTCGGAGCTGGTCGAAAGCGAATCGCTGGAAACCATCGCCGCCGACTAGGCCGGCGGCATCAACGTCGATCCGGGGGCGCAGGCCGCGGTGTTCCGCGCTGCGCCCCCACCCATAAAACTGAAGAAAACGTGAAAAATACGACCAAGCGGGGCAGGAATACCTCCTGCCCCTTGATGGTTCCGGGGTGTCATGCCATAATCGCCCCACTATACTGAAAACAAGGGAGCGAAAATGCCACCTGAACTGGAACACGCCATCGTCGATTTCCTCACGACCTTCATCCAGGGGATCGGCTGGTTCGGGATCGTCGTCATCATGGCGCTGGAGAGCGCCAACATCCCCATCCCTTCCGAGGTGACAATGCCGCTGGCCGGCTGGCTGCTCGTCGAGGCGCAGGGCGGCACGTGGGTAGAGGCGCTGCTCCTCGGCGGGTTTTTCGGAGGGCTTGGATGCCTGATCGGTTCGATAGCGAGCTACGCGCTCGGCGCGTGGGGCGGGCGGCCCTTCCTGGAAAAGTACGGCAAGTATATCTTCATCAACCCGCACGACCTGGACAAGGCCGACCGGTGGTTCGCGCGCTGGGGCGACTGGGCGTCATTTCTGTCGCGCTTGCTGCCCATCGTGCGCACGTTCATCTCCTTTCCGGCGGGCGTGGCGCGCATCCGCTTCTGGAGCTTCTGTGTGCTGACGTTCGTCGGCTCGTTCATCTGGTGCGGGTTGCTCGCAGTGGGTGGTTACGCCCTGGGCGCAAACTGGGAGGAGCTACGCGCAGTTATGCGCCCCTTTGACTACCCGATTGCGGCGGTTCTCGTCATCGGGTTCGCCTACTACATCTACCGGCACATCAAGCACGCCCGCGCAGCCTATCCCGCCAACCCGGAAGGCGAGGTCCCCGTCAGCGAGGACTGATCCCGGTCGCGCCAGATTGATCGCGCAATGAGAGAAGAAGGGGCGCAGGTCCCGCGCTTAGGGCCGCGTCCCCTTTGCGTGCCAGCGGGCGCTAGAGGTGTTGGGCGAACCAATCCACCACGCGCCGGACGTACTCGTCCGGACGTTTGGTGTACGCCTCGCGGTGGGCGGCGGCGGGCACGCGCCACAACACCTTCGGGCCGGGGAGGCGATCGTACACCTGCTCGATCTCGTCCACCGAGACCAGCGGGTCGCGGTCACCGTGAATGAGCAGCACCGGCGTGTTCCCGATGTGGGCCGCCCAGCGCCAGGCGTCGGTGTGAAACAGGTTCCCCTTGATGCGGAACGACGCGACGACCAGCACGAGCCGCGCGCCGGCGTCCGCGAGCAGCCGGGGCACGCCCCGTGCAGTGAGGTGGCCCGCCAGCGTGTTCTGGATGTGCACGGGCAGGCTGTCGCACACAACCGCCCCGACGCGGTCCGTGAGCGCTGCCACGATGAGCGCCACGCCCGCGCCCATGCTCAGGCCCAGCAGGCCGGCGCGCGCCACGCCGCGCGCTTCGGCCAGGTAATCGAGCGCGCCAAGCAGGTCCTCTTTCTCGTAGACGCCAAACGTGACGTGTTCCCCATCCGAGCGCCCGTGCGCGCGCCAGTCGAAGAACAGCGTGTTGAAGCCCGTTGCGTACAACACCGGACCGAACGTGTGCAGGTCGGCGTCCATACTGCCGCGCTGCCCGGAGCACACGACCACCGTGCCCGATGCGTCCGGCGCGGGCACCCACCAGCCGTGCAGCGTCAGCGTCCGCTCCCGGCTGGCGAAGCGCACCGGCTCGGCGGGCAACCCCAGCGAGGCCGGGTCGGCCTCCGGGTCAGGCGTGCGGCGGCGCACCAGCGCGCTGCTCGCGGCCCACACGAACGCCAGCGCGACCAGCAGGGCAATCAGGAGGGCGGAGAGCGCCAGGGCGAGAACGTCCATCGCTAATCCGCCGCCTCGGCGTCCGGTGCAAGCTGCTCAATCGTGATCGACAGGATGCGGTCGCCGGGCGGGGGCGGCGGGTCGGTGAACGGGTCGCGCAGCGCGAGCGCCTGCACGACGTCCATGCCGGTAACGACCTGCCCAAAGACGGTGTAGCGCCCGTCGAAGTCCGGCGGGAGCGCCTCTTTGGTGATGAAGAACTGGCTCCCGGCGCTGTTGGGCCGGTCGAGGCGCAGCATCGCCACCCGGCCCGGCTCGGAGAACCCGGAGGCCGTTGTCGGTCTCGTCCACGATCCGGTAGCCGGGCGCGCCAAGCCCCGTGTCCGTCGGGTCGCCGGAGACTGCCATCATGTCGGTGACGTTGAAGAAGGTGTTTCCATCGTACCAGCCCTCCCGCGCCAGAAAGACGAAGTTGTTCACCGCGACCGGGGCCTGTTCGACGAACAGCGCCACCGTGATGTCGCCCTTCTCGGTCGCGATGGTGGCGCGGTAGGCGCGCTCCAGGTCGATCACCAGGTCAGGAGAGTCTTCATACCATCGCTGCTGGAGCAGCGTGGCGCGCGCCATAGCGTCAAGCGCCCACGGTTGCAGCCCGCCGGCGTAGCGCTGCCCGTTGAAGGCAAGCGCGGGTGTCTCGTCGAGGCCAAAGCCCATGGCCTGCGCCCGCGCGCGCTCGACGAGGTCGGCATAGGTCCCGCCATCGAGCGCGGCGGTGAAGGTGGCCACGTCCAGGCCCAACTCGTCGGCGTAACCGCGCACCGTCTCACGGAAGGCGTCCGGCGTCTGGCCGGCCCACGCCGCCTGCCGCGCCAGCAGCAGGTCGTGCATCGGCCAGAACGCGCCCTGCGCCGCTGCCGCCTCCGACGCCTGGAGGGCGAGGCCGGCCTTGTCATGGATGTCGGTCTGCGGGAAGTGCCGCCAGACGATGCGCACGCCGCCCGCGTCCTGGTGTTGCGCGCGCAGTGCGTCGAGATGGGCCGCAACCTCGGCGCATTCGGGCGCCTGAAAGTCGCAGTATACCAGGATGGTGAGGAAGGCGTCGTCAAGGCCGATGGCATGGTCGCCGGGCGCGCCGGCGTCGAACGCGGCGGGCTGGATGGGCGTGGGCGGGAGTGTGGCAATCGCTGCCGGGGTATCGGACGGCGCAGGTGTGGCGGGCGGCGCTGGGCCGCAGCCGCTCAGGCTGACAGACGCGCCAACCAGGGGTGAGGAGCGCGGCGCGCACGATGAGAGCGACCCTGCTCCCGGCGCGTGGCATCGACTTCATGCCTCGCTGATGAAACCCTTGGCTTTTAACCATGCCTCCAGTTGCGTGGCGCTCGGCTCCGTAATCATCGTACCCCGGTCGATGCCGCGCGGGCTGTTGCCGCTGGACAGCTCGGCGGGCGGCTCATAAGGCAGGTCCTCGCCCGGCCTGGCGATCACGATCGTCGGCACAGAGCGGTACCCGGTCCACCCCCGGACGCGCTGCTCCGCCTCGGAGTCGCCGTCGATGATGATCTCGCGATACGCGATCTCGTACTTCGCAAGCACGCGCTTGGCAATGGAGACGAAAGGGCAGAACGACTTGCGGGTGTACATGACGAGTTCGCGATCCATGTCATCTCTCCTGGGCGGGGCGCGCGGGTCAACTCGTGACACGGATAACAATAACGCAATGCGTGGCGGCACACAACTTGATCTGCCGTTGCCGCTTGTTATAATCGCCCAGCGCCATCATACCGATGCGGGAGCGCCCTCTTGAGAGTATTCGTCACCGGTGCGGGCGGCTTTGCCGGCAGCCACCTGGTCACCTACCTCGCCACGCACACCGACCTGGAAGTGTTCGGCACGGTGCTGCGCCCGATCGAGAAGTACCACGAAATGCGCGAGCGGCTCGGCGTTACCCTCTTCCGCGTGGACCTGCGCGAAACGCTCTCGGTGGTCAACCTGCTGAGCATGGTGCAGCCGGACTACATCTTCCACCTCGCCGCCTACGCCGCCGTGGGGGCGTCGTGGCAGATCCCGTGGGAGACCATCGCCAACAACATCCGCGCGCAGCTCAACATCTTTCAGGCGCTCATTGCCATCAACGCCCGCCCGCGCGTGCTCGTGGTTGGCTCGGCGGACGAGTACGGCCTAGTCCGCCCGGAGGACAACCCAATCGACGAGGAGACGCCGCTGCGGCCCAACAGCCCGTACAGCGTGAGCAAGATCGCGCAGGATATGCTCGGCCTGCAATACTTCTACAGCCACCAGATTCCGGTGATCCGGGTGCGCCCATTCAACCACATCGGACCCGGACAGCGCGAGCAGTTCGTCGCGCCCGATTTTGCCCTGCAGATCGCCCAGATCGAGGCGGGGCAGAGCGCGCCTGTGCTGCGCGTCGGCAACCTGGAGGCGCGGCGCGACTTCACCGACGTGCGCGACGTGGTGCGCGCCTACTACCTGGCGCTCGTGCACGGCGCGCCCGGTGCCGTCTACAACATCGGGACCGGCGTCGCGCACAGCATCCGGGAGCTGCTCGACGCGCTGTGCGCGCTCAGCAGCGCCGACATCGACGTGCAGCCGGACCCTGAGCGAATGCGCCCCTCAGACGTCCCTCTCTCGGTCTGCGACGCGAGCCGACTCCGCCGCGACACGGGATGGGAGCCGGAAGTGTCGTTTGCGCGCAGCCTGGGCGACGTGCTGGAGGAGTGGCGGCATCGCGTGGCCGTTGGCGACCTGGATCGTGATGGGAGAGTGTACTATGAGTAAGAAGCGCGCGTTCATCACCGGGATTACCGGCCAGGATGGTTCGTACCTTGCGGAATTCCTGCTTGAGAAGGGCTACGAGGTCTATGGCCTGGTGCGGCGGACGAGCACGGTCAGCTTCAGCCGCATCGAACACTTCCAGGACAGGATCACGTTGCTCTCCGGCGACATGCTCGACGGGATGTCGCTGACGCAGGCGCTCGACCAGTGTCGCCCGCACGAGGTCTACAACCTTGCCGCGCAGAGTTTCGTGCAGACCTCGTGGTCGCAGCCGGTGTTCACCGGCGAGGTGACCGCGCTGGGCGTCACGCGCCTGCTCGACGCCATCCGCACTGTGGACCCGACCATCCGCTTCTACCAGGCCTCGTCAAGTGAGATGTTCGGCAAGGTGCGCGCGGTCCCGCAGAACGAGAAGACGCCCTTCTACCCCCGCAGCCCTTACGGCGTGGCGAAGGTCTACGGGCACTGGATCACGGTGAACTACCGCGAGAGCTACGGGCTGCATGCCACCTCCGGCATCCTCTTCAACCACGAAAGCCCGCGCCGGGGCCTGGAGTTCGTCACGCGCAAGGTGACGCACGGCGTGGCGCGCATCAAGCTCGGCATGGATAGCGAGCTGCGCCTGGGCAACCTCGACGCGCGCCGCGACTGGGGCTACGCGGTCGATTACGTGCGCGCAATGTGGATGATGCTCCAGCAGGACGAGCCAGACGACTATGTCATCGCCACGGGCGAGACGCACGCCGTCCAGGAGTTGTGCGAGGTCGCCTTCAGCCACGTGGGCCTGGACTGGCGCGACTACGTGGTCCAGGACGAGCGCTACATGCGCCCTGCCGAGGTGGATTTGCTGGTCGGCGACGCCGCGAAGGCCGGGCGCGTGCTCGGCTGGGAGCCGGACGTGAACTTCAACCAGCTTGTCCACCTGATGGTGGACGCTGACCTGAACATGGTCCAGAATGGGGAGACGCCACGCTAACCATGCGCCTGATTGACACACACTGCCACCTGAACTACGACGCCTACGACGCCGACCGCGCCGAGGTCATCGCGCGCGCGGAGGCGGCGGACGTGTGGCGCATCGTCGTGCCGGGCACGGATGTGCCGGGCAGCCGTGAAGCCGTGGCGCTCGCGGCGGCGCACGACGGCGTGTTTGCGGCGGTGGGCATCCACCCCAACAGCAGCGCCGGCTTCACGGAAGATTGGATCGAGGCCATCGCCCCGCTGGTGCACAGCGGAAAGGTCGTCGCCATCGGCGAGATCGGCCTCGACTACTACCGCGACCACGCCACGAAAGCGGACCAACACCGCGCGCTCGAAGCGTGCCTGGCGCTGGCGGCAGCCATGCAGTTGCCGGTCATCATCCACAACCGCGACGCAAGCGACGACCTGCTTGACGCCCTGGCGCGGTGGCGACCGAAGCTCCCCGACCCGCCGGGCGTGCTGCACTCGTTCTCTGAGCGTTGGGAAGTCGCGCAGCGCGGCCTGGACCTGGATTTCTACATCGGCTTCACCGGCCCGCTGACGTTCAAGAACGCCGACGACCTGCGCACGGTCGCGGCGCGCGTCCCGCTGGATCGCATCCTTATCGAGACTGACGGGCCGTTCCTCGCGCCGCACCCCCATCGCGGCAAGCGCAACGAACCGGCCTACGTGCGCCTCGTTGCGGACCGGCTCGCCGCGCTGCACCTGACCACGCTGGAGGCCGTCGCCGAGCAGACGACGCTCAACGCCTGCGCGCTCTTTTGTTGATCGAGCGCATTGCCCTGCCTGCCCCGCCAGTCGCGAGGACCGCCCATACAACAGATGAGTTGCGAGGCGCCGACAAACGCGACTCGGTGGGCCCTCTATGGCCGAGAACTACTGTGGTTTTGGTATGTCATCCAGTCCACAATTTCCATACCCACGCCAACGAGTCCCTGAAGTATATCGGTGCCATGCGCATCTTGCGGGTAGACGCGCACCGCCGTATCGCCCTGGGTCATCGCCGCGAGATACCAGACGCTGCCGGCGCTGTACGTGTCCCCCTGGGAAGCAATGAAATACAGGGGACGGTCGCCGATGCCGGCCATGGCTTCCTCGGTCGTCACGCCCCAATACTCCGCGCCGGGCGACAGCGCCACAGTCGTCACGATCCGATTGTCCTCTGCCATGGCGCGCAGCGCCAGGTTCGCGCCGACACTCGCGCCGACGATGTTCAGCTGGTTTGGATCGACCTCCGGTTGGTCGGCAAGCCAGTCAAGCCAGAGGTACGTGTCCTGCTCGGCGAGTCCCCAGTCCTGAGCGCCGCCGGTCTCGCCGAACCCGCGCATATCCACCGCCAGGGTGGCGTACCCAGCCTGTGTCAGCGCGGGCGTCAGCGACGACCAGCTCTCGCTGTCCCCGCCGATCATGTGCAGCAGCAAGACGCCGGGGCTGCCTTCAGACGCGGGCAAAGTTGATGGTGGGGTGGACGGTGGCGGGCGCCGCCCCGGATCAGGCGCGCCAGCAGGGGAAGGCGCTGCCGGGACGTAGTAGAAACCGACGAGCAGCTGCCCGTCCGCGCCGGTGATCTCGATGCGCTGTGGTTCCACGCCCTCCTGCGCGCCAGTCGGGAGGACCCCGGCACACAGCATAAGCATCAACACGGCGGTGACAATAGTTCGTTTTCGCATGGCCGAGTCTCCTGCAATGGGGAACGAAGCGTGCGATATTAAGTCAGATTATAGTAAAAGTGATGTCGATGCAACCACCGGCGTCAGAACAGAGCGTGACGGAATTCCGCAGGTGTAGTAAATTCTGCCGCATGTCCGAGCTAACCCCCGACCTGTCGATCATCATCGTCAGTTGGAACGTGCGCGACCTGCTCGCGCGCTGCCTGGAGAGCATCACGGCCGGCTGGGGCGACTTTGCGAGCTTCCCGGAAGCGATGGAGGTCATCGTCGTCGATTCGGCCTCCTCCGATGGCAGCGCGGCGATGGTCGCGGCGCGCTTTCCCTGGGTCAGGCTGATCGCGCTGGACGAGAACGCCGGCTTCACGGCGGGCAACAACATCGGCCTGCGCGCGAGCCGGGGCCGCCACGTGATGCTGCTCAACCCCGACACGGAGGTGATCGGCGACGCGCTGGCGCAGATGGTCCGCTACCTGGACGCCCACCCAGACGTGGGCGCGGTCGGCCCGCACACGCTCGGCAGCGACGGCGCGACGCAATCCACGCGCCGCCGCTTCCCCACGCTCGCGACCGCGCTCTTCGAGAGCACGTGGCTCCAGCCCTACGCGCCGCGCCGCCTGCTCGACCGTTACTACGTCGTCGGCCCGCCCGACGACGCCACGCTCGACGTGGACTGGGTGCAGGGGTCGGCGCTGATGGTTCGCCGCGCGGCTTACGCGCAGGTCGGTGGGCTGGACGAGGGCTACGTCATGTACTCGGAGGAGATGGACTGGTGCCGGCGCATCAAGGCGGTGGGGTGGCGCGTGGTCTATCTCGGCAGCGCGCAGATCGTGCACCACGGCGGCAAGTCCAGCGAGCAGGTCACGGCGCGGCGGCACATCTACTTCAACGCCAGCAAGGTCCGCTACTTCCGCAAGCACCACGGGCGGCTGGCCGCCGAAGCGCTGCGAGCGGTCCTGCTGCTCAACTTCGCATGGCAACTGGCGCTTGAGGGCGCGAAGTACGTCATCGGCCACAGGCGCGATTTGCGCCGCGCCCGAATCGGCGCATACTGGCAGGTGTTGCGGTCAGGGCTGAAGACGCCGGCGCGCAAAGCGCGCGACGGCTAGCAGGCAGAGCACAATGCGTATCGGCTTCATCACCGGCGAATACCCCCCATGCAGGGCGGCGTGGGCGCGTTCACGCGCGCGATGGCGCGCGCGATGGCCGACCTCGGCCACGAGGTGCGCGTGCTCACCAGCGTGAAGGCAGCCGGCGGGGACGAGCCAGGCGTGCCGGTGGACGCGATCATCGACCGCTGGCGCTACGGCGCGCTGCGCGCGGCGGAGGGCTGGGCGCGCGCCCACAACCTGGACGCCGTGAATCTCCAGTACCAGACCGCCGCGTACAACATGTCGCCGTTCATCCACTTCCTGCCGCGCACCCTGCGGCGCGTCGCGCCGGTCTTTACGACGTTCCACGACCTGCGCGTGCCGTACCTCTTCCCAAAGGCCGGGATGTTGCGCTTCTTCCTCGTGCTGGCGATGGCGCGCGGCTCGACCGGCACGATTGTCACCAACCACGAAGACGAGTCGATCCTCGCCGTCGATCCGCGCGTCAAACGCCTGCGGCGCATCGCCATCGGCTCCAACGTCCGGGCGGCGGTCCCGCCCGGCTACGACCGCGCCGCCTGGCGCGCGCAGATCGGCGCGGGGCCGGGCGACCTGGTGGTGGGGTACTTCGGCTTCCTCAACATGAGCAAAGGCGCGCACGTGCTCGTGGGCGCGGCGGCGAAGGCGCGCGCGGCGGGCGTGCCGATCCGCCTGCTGATGGTCGGCGGGCGCGCCGGCGACAGCGACCCGACCAATCTGGAATACGGCAAGACCGTCGATGGTCTGATCGCGCACCTGGGAATGGAGGACCGCATCCACTGGACCGGCTTCGTGGACGACGCGGCGGTGAGCGGCCACCTCCTCGCCTGCGACCTGTGCGCGCTGCCCTACCGTGACGGCGTGTCGTACCGGCGCGGGACGTTCATGGCGGCGATTGCGCATGGCTGCGCGGTCGTCACCACCATGCCCGATGTGGACATCCCGGAGCTGATGAGTGGGCAGAACGTTCGCCTGGTCCCGCGCCGCGACGCGGACGCGCTCGCGGAGGCGATCATCGAATTGGCGGACAAGCCGGACGTGCGCGCGCGCCTGGGCCGGGGCGCGCGGGAGTTGGCAGCGTTGTTCACGTGGGATAAGCTCGCGGCGGAAACGCTGGCGTTTTTTGAGGAGGTTTTGGAAAGATACCTGCCTAGTGATCCTGTTTTGTGATCTTTGACGCTCTTCCATCCCCGCAAATATGCGTACAGGGTATGAACTGAAGCTATTCCTTTGTCTGCATTTTCCACAATCGCATTATAAAAGTAACCTGTCGTGACTGGTGGCTGATTGGGCCTTTAGTTGAACTGAACATGCATCTGGGAACATCTGCAAAAGCTCAACGATATCCACGTCTTACCCAGATAGAGAATGTCTCCTATCACTTGAATGAACTCGTCAATGGGCAACTGCGATAGCTCCGCCAGTCTTCGCGGTTGCGGTACAAATCAGGCACATCACTCATTGGGTTCTCCCTAACCCCATCGCCCGCAGCAGCGCCCGCTGCGCCGTGACCTTCGCCATCTCACGCCGGTATTCCGCCGAGCCGCGAAAGTCGGCAGGCGGTTCGAGCGCATCCAGCGCGCCCAGCGCCGCGTCCACTGACTCCGCCGTCGCGGCCTGCCGACCAGCGCCGCCTACCGACCGCGCCCGCGCGGATTGCCGTCCCCACCGCGCCGCCAAGCGCCAGCCACGCCGCCTTAACCGCACCGTCCTCGACCACCACGCGCGCCGCCGCGCACACAATCGGCGCGTCGGCGGGCGTGCGCGCCACCGCCTCGTAAGCCACCGGCGCGGACTCCTGCGCCTCGCCGCCGAAGGGCAGCACCACCGCCGTCACCAGGTCGGTTCGGGCGCGCCGGGGCAGGTATTGCGCCAGCGACGTCGCGCCCTCCCCGGCGACCTCCACCTGCGCGTCAAGCGCGAGCAGCGTCACGAGCAGCGGCGAACTCGCGCCCGCGTGCGCCACGACCGCACCAAAGGTCCACATCGCCCGCAGGTTGAGCGGGTACGCGCGCTCCATCGCTTCAAAGAGCGCGGCCCGCGTATCCATCCGCAACACCCAGGGCAGCGCACGATACTGCCGGCTGAACGCTTCGGCCTCCGGCAGCGCGGCGAGCGTCACCATCGCGCCGATGCGCCAATCGCTGCCCGGTTCAGCGTGTACCTGGTCCAGACCCAACCCCGCCAGCAGGATCACCTCTTCAACCTCGGCGGCGACCTGCAGGTCGTCGAACAGCTCCGGCCCGCCGTAGAGCGGCATCATGCGCACGCCGGGGCGCGCCAGCAGCTTCAGCGCCGCGCTGACGCTCTCCGGCTCGTGGACGGTCTCCAGTTTGGGCAGCATCTCGCCTCCTCGCCTTTCTCACGCCTTGCGCGCGACCCAAATCAACTCCTGCTCCTCGCGCGTGAACGGCTGCCGGTCGAACGTGCCGTACAGCGCCTCGACCTCGAAGCCGCACGCCGCCAGCAGGTGCTCGAACTCGAAGCGGTAAATCCAACGCAGCGTGAGCGGGATGTATTGCCGGTCCACGACGCGCCCGCTGGCGTCGATCTCTTCGTTGACCAGGAACGACTCGAGAATCTGGTTTACCGTGTCGTAGTGGCGCGGGTTCCACACCATCACCCGGTTGCCGTCTTCGTTGGTGAACGCCTCGCGCGGCGTTTCGAAAAAGGGCTGCCAACGCTTCGTCGCCCCGGCGATCACATCCAGCGCCGGGTTGAAGAAATTCAGCGCCAGCCGCCCGCCGTCGCGAAGGTGGTGGTGGATACGCCCCAAGGTCGCCTTCTGGTCACCCACCGTCAGCAGGGACAGGAACGCGCGGAACGGGATGTAGACCAGCGCGAACTGCTGGCCCAGGTCAAAGGTGCGCATGTCGCCCTGGAGCACGCGTATCCGCGACCGCACGTCCTCCGGCAACGTCGGGAGCTTGGCGCGCAGCCGGTCCAGCATGGCAGGCGAGACGTCCAACCCCACCACCTCGACGCCGGCCTCGGCCACCGGGATCATCACGCGCCCCGTGCCGCAGCCCAGCTCAAGCGCCGGCCCGCCGGCGCGCACCGCCTCCTCGACGTAGAAAGCGATGTCGGCGGTGTAGCCGCGGAAACGCGCGTCGTAATCTTCGGCGTGGGCATCATATTCGCTCAGATCGTGGGACTGATTGGACGTCATCAGTCGTCCCCCTCCTCCAATGGATAGACCATCCAGCCCTCCGCCTCGGCGTCGAACCCGGCGACCATCTCCGACGGCATCTCCGCCAGCAGCCCGCGCGCCTCGACGGCGACCGTCCCGTCGGACAGGATCACCTGGCCGCTGGCCTCCAGCCGGCGGCCCCGGTCCGCGTCGATGCGCGCCGCCACCGTGACCGGCTGCGCCGTCGGCACCGGCTGCCGGTACCTGATTTCCATCTTCAGCGTCATCAGGAACCGGTTCGGGTCCGCCACCATCGCGGCGCGGCCCATCGCCTCGTCGAGGACGGTCGCCAGAATGCCCCCGTGCGCGATGCCGGGATAGCTCTGGAAGTGGTCGGCTACGGTCAGCGTGGCGCGCACTGCGCCGTCCGCGCTGTTGAAGAAGCGCAGCTTCAGGCCGGCGGGGTTCTCCAGCCCGCAGACGAAACAGTGCTTCGAGTTCGGCTGCAGATCGGCCATCGTCACGTCACGGCAAAGGCGTCGATCATCGCCTTCACGTCATCGCCGAGCGGGTACAGGATCGGGCACGTCGCCCCCGCCGCCTTGTACTCCTCGACCTTTGCGCGGCACTCGTCCGGCGTGCCGGAGGCGGTAATCAACTGCACCACGTCGTCAGGCACGAGCCGCATCGCCTCCTCGATCTGCGCCTCGGTGGCCGGCCAGGTGAGCACCTGGTTGATCTCGTCGAGGAGCGCCTGGCTGACGCCGCTCGCCTTCATGATGTGCGGCTGCTGGCCCAGGTATTGCGTCACCAGCTTGCGCGCGTTGTCGAGCGCCTTCTTCCGGTCGGCGTCCAGCGAGCACACCACCAACTGCGGGCGGTCAATGTCGTCCACCTTGCGCCCGGCTTTCTTCGCGCCGGCCTCCAGGCGTTCCATCGCCGACTCGTTGTACTTCGGCGACACCAGGTAGTTGAGCACCACGCCGTCGGCGATCTCGCCCGTCAGTTCCATCATCTGCGGCCCGGTCGCCCCAATGTAGATTGGCACGTTGCGCGGCGCGCGCCGCCCATGCACGATGTCCAGCTCGATGCCGGTCACGTGGACGAACTCGCCGTGGAACGTGACGCGCTTCATCGCCAGCAGGTCGCGCACCACGGTGACCACCTCGCGCATCGCCTGGAGCGGCTTGCGCCGGTCGATGCCCACGTTCTTCGCCAGCGGGTCCCACCACGCGCCGATGCCGCAGAGGATCCGGTCTGGCGCGAGGTCGTCAAGCGTCAGGTACGTGGCGGCGATCAGCGCGGCGTTGCGCGTCCAGTTGTTGATGACGCCGGAGCCGACCTTGATGCGGCGCGTGGTGGCGGCGAAGGCGGCCATCGGCACGACGGCGTCGCGCACCAGGCGCGACTCGGCCTGCCAGACCGCCTCAAAGCCGCGCTGTTCGGCGTACTGCACGTACTTGATGCCATCCGGGATCGGGTGAGCGTCTTGAAGGTAAAGCGCGACACGTTCGGCCATATTGCCCATCCTTTCGTGAGGTCTATCGCGGTGGGGCGCGACCTGCCGCTTCTCTCTTTAACAGTCAGCAGCCAGCGCCAGCAACTCCGGCATGATGAGCGGCTCGCCAAGCTCTTCGGCAAGCGCGCGATAGCACGCCAGGTCATCCGGCGTGTCGATGTCCAGCGCCACGCGTGGCGAGTGCCACTCATACACGTCAGCCTGCGCCTTCTCCGCGAGCGCCTTGTGCCGGGCGAAGCTCCCCGGCCCGAACGCATATGCGATCACGCCGGGCGGGCACGTCAGCAGGGCGTTGGTGCCGTCGCCGTGACGGTCCGAGGCCAGCACGACGGCGCGCTCGCTTTGGCACGCCAGGTTGACCAGCGCCTCCAGGTCCTCCACTGAGAACAGCGGCAGGTCTGCGGGCAGCACCAGGGTCGAGGTTGCGCCCATCGTG
The DNA here is from genome assembly GCA_027494055.1 of Anaerolineae bacterium. Lineage (GTDB taxonomy): Bacteria > Chloroflexota > Anaerolineae > Aggregatilineales > JAFGMM01 > JAOSJO01. The sequence goes on from JAOSJO010000012.1 coordinate 323,398, forward strand.
CGCGTGAGCTGCGCCGCCCGCGTCAGCGCCGGGTTGAGCGCGGGCGAGCCGCTTTCCAGCACGGTCTGCACGCCGTAGTCGCGCGCCTCCGCCAGCGCGCGCGTGTCGCGGCTCACCACGAGCACGCCTAGCTTGACCGGCGCGGTCGTCAACACGTCCAGCACATGGTGCAACATCGCCGCCGCCAGCGCCTCGCGCTGCGCACGGCTGAAGAGCGGGTCCAGCCGGCTCTTCGCCAGGTTCCACGGTTTGACCGGTACTATCGTCCACAACTTCACAGCGTTTTGCTCCAATCTAGAATCGTTTCCGCCAGCCGCCGCCTGTCCGCACGCGCGTTCATGACGGTATCCGTCACGAGCGTCGCCATCCCCAGGGCGCGCACGCGCGGCTCAAGCCCGGCGTCCCGCACGTCGAGCACAAAACCGTCGAGAAGGTCCTTGTAGTGCGCCGCCACCCCCACTGGCGACACCTCCATGCCCATCTCGGCCATCAGCTTGGCCGCCGGTCCTTTGAGCGCCGCGCCGCCGACAATGGGGCTGACGGCGACACGGCGCGCCTGCACGCCCGCCAGCCGCGCGCGCAGCCCATCCACCGCCAGCATCGGGTCAATCGAGAGCACAGGGTTCGACGGGCAGAACACCACGAGCGCGGCGGCGTCGAGCGCGGCGCTGACTTCCGGCGTGAGCGCCGCCGCTGCCGCGCCTTCGTAGCGCAGCCCGGCCACGACCGGCTCCCAGCGCCGCCGCACGAAGTACTCCTGAAAGCTCAGCGCGCCCTCGCCCACCGTATCGACCATCGTGGCGACGCGGTCGTCGGTGACCGGCAGCACACGCGGCGCGACGCCGAGCGCCCGGCACATGCGCCCGACGACTTCCGTCAGGCGCGCGCCGGCGCGCAGCGCGCTCGTGCGCACGAGGTGCGTGGCGAGGTCCTGGTCGCCGAGCGCGAACCAGGTCTCCGCGCCGTAGCGGCCCAGCATCTGCAGTGCGGCGTTCGTGTCGCCAGCGATGCCCCACCCCTTGACCGGGTCGGCCAGCCCCGCCAGCGTGTACATCACGGTGTCCAGGTCCGGGCAGATGTACAGCCCGTGATGTTCGAAGTCGTCGCCGACGTTGACCACCACGGTCAGGCGTTCAGGCGGGAGGGCCAGCGCGAGGCCGAGGGCCAGCTTGGCCCCACCCACGCCCCCGGCGAGCGCGACAACGTTGCCGGCGCTCACCGCCACAGCACCCGCGTGTCGAGGGGAAACCGGTCTTTGGTCCGCACGGTCGCCGGATAGCCCAACGTAATCAACCCCAACGGTTCGTAATCTTCCGGCAGGCGCAGCGCCGCGCGCACGACATCCGGGCAGAAGAGGGGCGCGCACATCCAGCACGCGCCCAGGCCCTCGGCATGGGCCATCAACAGGAGGTTCTGCCCGGCCATCGCCACGCCCTGCACCGCCATGGTCCGTTCGTGCGTCTGGCGGCGCGGGTCAGGATACTGGTCCATGTCCGCCATCGTCATGCAGAGCACAATCAGCGCCGGCGCAGCGCCCAGCCGCTCCCGCGAGCGGCTCACCTGGCGGTCAATGGCTTCCTGAGGCAGGCCGTCGGCGGCAAGGTCCGCGCGCCAGCGCGCCGCCATCTGCTCAACCAGCCGCGCCCGCGCCGCTGGCGTCTTCACGACAACGAAGCGCCAGGGCTGGCGGTTGTGCGCCGAGGGCGCCCAGGCCGCCGCGCGCAGCAGCCGCTCGATCAGGGCGTCGGGCACAGGCCGCGACAGGTAGCGCCGCACCGAGCGGCGGCTCTCGATTATACCCAATAGGGCGTCGGCGTTCATGCGGCACACACTCCCCCAAGCATGAAACCCGGCTTCGCGGCGTGGCGCGCGCGCCGGCGCGATCTAGAGCGTCGTGATGGTCTTGGCAACACGGAGTTGTTTGGGGAAGTGCGGCAGATACTCGGCCAGCTCGCGCCAGCGCCCGGCGGCGCGCCCTTCGAGGTAGCGGCGCAGCACGCTGACCATGCCCGGCAGGATCGTGAGGCCCGCGGCCTTGGTCTGCATGAGGATGTAGGCCTTCGCCTCCTGCGTGCTGATCGCTTCCTCAAGGAACAGCCCGACCGCCCCCACGACGAACAGCCCGGCGAATTGCTCGCCGAAGGTCGGGTAGCGCGCGGTGTACTCGGCGGTCACCGGCAGCGGCTGCTCGGCCACTCTGGCGACGACATCGGGGTGCTGGCGCAGGTACGCCAGCACGAGCAGCCGGCCATACTCGGTCAGCGTCGCGCGGACCACGTGCGCCGGGTCCTCGTCGAACGGCCAGGGCGGGTTGTCGCCCCACGCGATGCGCGGCGGCGCGACGCAGTACAGCGCCGTCCCGACGCGCAGCCCGATCTCGGTATCGGTGGGATAGCTGATGTTGGGCGCGAACACGAAAGTCTCAGCCACCGGCCCGATGAACGCCTCAAGGAAGTCGTGCAGGTTGAGCGGCTGCAACACGGTCTCGGCGGCGGTCTTGGCCTCGTGCCAGTGCTGCGCCTCCTCTTCCCACCAGTCAGCGAGGCGACACACCTCGTAGAAGTGGCGGAGCTGCTCGTTCCACCGGGGCGGCACCCAGCGCGGCGTCTCGTCCGTCTCCAGGTCGGGCCACGAGAGGCGCATGACGTAGGTGTACATCGCCTCCAACGGCGCGCCCTTGCTCAGCAACACCTGCATGGCGTGCACCGCCGGGTGGTGCGTGTACTCGGCGACGACCTTGCGCGTGCCACGGGCGTGAGCGTGGGTGCCGTGCGGCTTGCGCGCCTGCTCTTCAGCGGGCCAGTTGGTCGCCGCCAGGACTGCGGACAACAGCCGGATTCGGTCATCGATGTGGACGTGTACGGTGCATTCGCCCATGTGCCATCCGAGATGATGTGCTGGATTGCGGCAGGATGCTAAAGGCTCGGCGTGCGCCGGCGGGGCCTTGGCCTGCACAGTTTTTTATTCTACATCAACCGCCCCGCCGCGCATAATCGGACGCCCCCTGTCGTTGACGCACGATTACCGAAAACAAACCACTTCATAACGGTGCGCCGTATTTACACCTCATGCGGGGTGCGCTAGGGTAGTGTCGGCGGGTAAAGCGGAGTAAAAATGGGCACGGAACAGGAAGTTCAAACACGTCGGAAGTCGTCGGTAGATTACCGCTGCCCGTTCTGTTTGCAGCGGTTCCCAACGCCGGAGCAGGTCGCACGCCACCTGGTCTACAGCAAGTGCGGTCAGCGCGCGAGCCGGAACAACGGCAAGAACCACGACAACGGTCACTAACGCGCGCCTCCCTCCCCCACCTGCGCCATCGACCACCACACTGGCGACGTTAGCACGTCCACAGCCAAACCGATCCTGAAGCGCCAGCACCCCACAGGGGCTGGCGCATTTTGAGTCGGGCCAGTGCGCCGCGCAACGCGCGCTGCCCCCATCCCGTGATGCCGAGTTCAGGGTGATATGATACACTTGCCGTTGTGCGCGCAGGGCCGCCCGCGCGGACGCGCGCGCCAGCGCCTTGCTTTGGCGACTCCACGCATCACACGGGTAACACGAGCGACGCGCCATGCACATTCTGGTCACCAACGACGACGGCATCTTCGCGCCCGGCCTGCTGGCCCTGGCGACCGCCATGCGCCAACTGGGCGAGGTCACGATCATCGCGCCCGCGCAGAACCAGAGCGCCATCGGCCACCGCAAGACCATGCACAAGCCGCTCCGCGCCTGGCCGGCGACGCTCACCGACGGGTCTGAAGCCATCGCGACCAACGGCTCGCCCTCCGACGCTGTTGCGCTGGCGCTGCTGGGCCTGGTGGAGGAACGGATCGACATGATCTGTTCCGGGATCAACCACGGCCCCAATCTGAGCCGCGACATCACCTACAGCGGCACCGTTACCGCCGCGATGGAAGGCGCGATCTGGAACGTGCCCTCTGTGGCGGTCTCATTGGACACTTACGGCGACGCCGATTTCGCCGCCGCTGCGGAAATCGCGCTCAAGGTGGCGCGCCACGTCGCCGCCTACGGCCTCCCGCCCCTGACGCTGCTCAACGTCAACGTGCCCGGCCTCCCGGCGGCAGAAATCGGCGGCATCCGCGTCACCCGGCAGGGCCAGCGCGTCTATCGCGACGCGCTGGTACAGCGTCTCGACCCGCGCGGGCGGCCCTATTACTGGATCGGCGGCGAGACGCCCAGCGGCGACGCGGAGGAAGAAGGCACAGACATGTGGGCCGTCGCGCATGGTCTCGTGTCGGTCACGCCCATCAGCATGGACATGACCAACCACGACGCGATTGGCGCGCTGCAAGCGTGGGATTGGTGACGGCGCGTGTGTTGGAGTGCTGGTGTATAGGCGGGAACCCCCTCCTCCGAAGGTGTTCCTTACCGGCGCTACCGGCTACCTGGGACGCCGCGTGGTGCGCGCTTTGCTCGAACGGGAGGTGGGCGTTACCGTGCTGGTGCGCTCCAACGCCGATTACCGCGCCAAGCTCGGCCCTTTCGCCGACCAGGTGGAGGTCGTCATCGGCGATGCGTGGAACCTGGGCAGCCTCAACGGGCGGGCGCGCGGGCACGTCTGCGTCATCCACCTCGTGGGCGGCAGGGGCATCGATCCAGGGCGCGGCCTCACCAACCGGCACCTGAACTACACCTCGACGCGCACCGTGGCCGCAATGGCGCTGGGCGATGGCGTGCGCCGCTTTGTCTATCTGAGCAACGCCGGCCTGCCGCCCTGGATGAGCGACCTGAGCGACAGCAAGCGCATGGCCGAGGCCTACCTGCAACGCTGCGGCCTGGACTGGCTGGTGATCCGCGCGCCGCGCCTGGTGGGCGGCGAGCGGCGGCATACCGTCCTCTCCTACCTGATGAAGCCGCTGCGCTACGTGCCCCTGCTCAACCGACTCGCGCCGCTGCCGGTTGGGGTCGCCGCGCGCGGGATCGCGGCCCTCGCACTGAACGAACAGACCTACCGCGCCATCTACTACGGCCCGCACCTGCGACGCCTGGGCCGCCCGCCGAAGCGCCCACGCCAGGAACCGCCGCGCCAACTGCCGCCGGGACCGCCGGGCGGCTACCCGGCCCGCCGCTGATCGGCCCGCTTAAGACGATGACGGTTGTCTTGGTCAATAAATGCGTTTGTCACTGTTCCGCCGTCGCGGATGTGCTACGCTCACGGGTGAGCGAAGCTGACGCGCCAGGGTTCTGTCCATGCCGATTTCGCTGCGCGGCATCGATTTCCTGATCACCTACAACTGCCCGTCGCAGTGCGCGCACTGCTGCTACCGCGCCGGGCCGGGCCGGGGTGGGCGGCTCTCCGCCGCCGAGGTGACGGGCTATCTACGCCAGGTGAGCGGCCACCCGCTGGAGTGGGTGATGCTCTTCGGCGGCGAACCCTTCCTCTATATGGACGACCTGGCGGCGATGGTCGCGGCAGTGCGGCGCGAGACCGCCGCCCAGCCCATCGTGTTCACAAACGCCTACTGGGCCTACGACGAGGCGTTCGCCACGCAGCGCCTCAGCCGGCTGCGCGCGGCCGGCCTCGACCGGATTTCGCTCAGCGTCGATGCGTTCCACAGCGCCTACGTGCCGGTGGCGCGCGTCGCGCTGGCGATCCGCGTGGCGCGCGCGCTGGGCTACGCGCAGATTGACGTGGACAACCAGTGGATCATCGCGCCGGAGCTGGAGACGCCCACCAACGCGGCGACGCGCCGCATGATGGACCTGCTGGCGGAGATGGTCGATCTTACCGGCGTCCACGTGTCGAACTCGCGCACGCGCCCGGTCGGTCGCGCCGCCGAGCGCCTCCCGGAGATTTTGCGCGCTGTAGGCAGAATGCCGGAGGGACTGTGCGAGGCGAAGGGGCTGTGCATCGCCCCCTACTACCTGGGCGAAGACCTGCGCCAGCCACGGACTGTGGAAGTCTTTCCCGACGGCGAGGTGAACCTGTGCGCCGGCATCTCGCTCGGAAACGCGCGCCGGACGCCGCTGTCGCAGCTCCTCGCCGGCTACGACTACACGAAACACCCCGTCATTCGGATGCTCGTCACGGGGGGACCGGTGGCGCTGCTCGCAGAGGCGGAGGCCGCCGGCTACGCGCGCCTCCCCGGCTACATCGATCCGTGCCACCTGTGCTACGAAGCGCGCCGGTTCCTGCACCCAAAACAGCCGGCGCTGCTCGCGCCGGCTGCCGTCTACGATCCGGATCGCTGAGGCGGGTCAGACCTGTTCGGGCTGATCCTGCGCGGGCGCGCCCTCGCTGGTTTCCAGGGCTTTCTCCAGCCGCGCGATGATCCTTGAGCCGTACCGGCCCAGGATCGCCACGCCGATGAGCAGGCCGCCGATGGTGAGCACAGAGACCAGCGTGACCAGCGCGTTGAAGTTGTCCGCCACCGCCGGCGCGACCAGGCCGTTTTGCAGCGCCCACCCCATCGTGGAATAGATCAGAATGCCGGGCAGGCGCGCCACGCCCATCACCAGGCAGGCTTTCCATGCCGGGAGGCGCGTCGCGCCGGCCAGAAAGTAGCCGACATCACCCACCAACGTGCTGATGATGACCAGGGTCCAGGGCCAGCGCTCCACCAGCTTCAGGAAGCGCCATGACCCTTTGAGCAGCGCCGGGAACCGCTCGTCCAGCGTCTGGAGGCCCAGCTTGCGCACCACGGCGATGACGATCGCGCCGGCGGAGGCCGCAGCCGCCTCGGAAAGAAACAGCGTCGCGAGCACGCCCCACAGCGCGCCGGACACCAGGTCCATCGAGACGCCGGGCAGGAACGGGATGAAAATCTGCAACCAGTAGAGCAGGATGTACACCACCGGTCCCAGCACGCCCGCCGCGCGCAGTTGTTCCGCCGTGGCCGCCGGGTCGTTGAGGAAGTCGCGCAGCACGAAGTAGAACACGCCGGAGAGGCCGACGTAGCCAATCGCGGCCAGAAGTTGAAGCCAGTCTCCCCTGGTCTTGGGCATGTCCCCGTCCTTCGTGCGAAGTAAACTGCAATGCGCAGAGAAGCGCCGCCTCGCGACGCGCCATTCTACCATACCGCGTGCCGATAGGCGACGCGCGTCACGACGCGGCCCATCGCGACGTGGCGCGCCCGCGCGTGTCGCGGCGGCAGACCCGGTTTGTTCAGGTCAGCATATCGAGGGCAAAGGCGGCGTAGACCTCAGCAGCGCGCCACAGGTCCTTGACCCGCACCTGTTCGCGCGTGGTGTGGGCGCGGTTCGGGTCGCCGGGACCAAAGCCCACCGTGGGGATGTTGGCGACGCCCGCCGTGTACACGCCGTCGGTCGAGAAATCCCAGTGCGTGATGCGCGGCTGGTGGCCGAGCACGTGCGCCGCGCTGTGCCGGAACCGGACGACGAGCGGGTGATCCGCGTCCAGCGCCCAGGCGGGGGAAGGCCTCTTCCACCTCGCACGCATAGCCGGTGTATGACTGGCCGCAGTAGCGGGTGATCTCCGCCGTCGCCTGGATGTTCTCGCGCGCGATGAGCGCCTCGACCTGCATCAGCGCGCCGCTCGGCGTCTCACCGAGTGTGAGCCGGCGGTCGAGATAGAACGTGCACTGATCCGGCACCGCATTGAGGCTGGCGCTGCGGCTGCTGATCTGCGTGAGCGCGACCGTGCCGGGGCCGAGCACGGGGTCGTTGCCCAGGGTGCCGGCCATCATCTCGACGCCGAAGATGAGCCGCGCGGCGGAATAGACCGCGTTATCGCCCTGTTCGGGCTGCGAGCCGTGGCTGGAGCGCCCGAAAGTCGTCACCTTGAGCATCACGCGCCCCCGGTGCCCCCGGCTCACCTGCAGGTCCGTCGGCTCGCCGAGCACCACCCACGCCGGGCGGACGCCCTCCTCTTCGACGAGCACGCGCATCGCCATGCCCTCGCACGGCTCCTCCTGCACCACGAAAGCGAATACCGCGTTGCCTCTCAGCGCGTCGGCATACGGCTGGAGCAGCCCGGCGGCGTAGACCATCGCCGCGACCGCGCCTTTCATGTCCGTCGCGCCCAGCCCGTAGAGCACGCCGTTCTTGACAACGCCGCCGAGCGGGTCGTGTTCCCAGGCTCCAGAATCGGTGACCGCGACGGTGTCCATGTGGGCGTTGAACAGCAGCGTCGGCCCGGCCTCGTTGCCGATGCGCACCACCACATTGCCGACGCGGTCCACCCACGCGCCGCCAACGCCGAGGCGCGCCAGTTCTTCCTGGACCGCCAGCGCCACCTCGCCCTCCTGGGTCGAGAGGCTGGGCGTGCGCACCAAACGCTGCGCGAAACTGACCAGGCTATCCCGCCCGTTGCGGCTGACCTGGGGGCGTTGGTGGTTCGAGGCTCTCATGAAAGCGCGCATGAGTCGCTCCATCAGTACGCTCCATTTCCAAGCAACACGCGCGGGACGGTGCGCGCCAGGATGCGGAGGTCCATTCCCAGGGACCACCGCTCGATGTAGTAGATGTCGAGGAGGCACATCTCCTCGAACGTCACGTCAGAGCGCCCGCTCACCTGCCACAGCCCCGTGAGGCCCGGCGGCGCGTCGAGGCGCTGCCGCTGCCACGGCTCGTACTGCGCGACCTCGTCGGGCAGCCCCGGTCGCGGCCCCACCAGGCTCATCTCGCCGCGCGCGATGTTGATCACCTGCGGCAACTCGTCCAGGCTGAAGCGCCGCAGCCACCGCCCCACGCGCGTCACGCGCGGATCGTTCTTGATCTTGAAAAGCGGGCCGGTTGCCTCGTTGTGCGCCAGCAGCACGTCTCTCTGGCGGTCCGCATCGGACACCATCGAGCGGAACTTGATGATCTCGAAAGGCCGCCCGTCCTGCCCCACGCGCTTCTGCCTGTAGAAAGTCGGCCCAGGGGTGTCCAGGCGGATTGCGAGCGCGATCAGGCCCATCAGGGGGATCAGGAACGGCGCGGCGATCAGCACCAACACCAGGTCGAGCGCGCGTTTGGCGATGCGGCTGCTGCGCGGCAGGGTGCGCTCGACGCCGATGCCGAGCAGCGGCACCCCGTCGAGCATCTCGAGCTGCATCTGGCTGAGGCTGAGCTGGAACAGGTCGGGCACGACGCGCGCGGGCACGTTGCGCACCGCGCAGGCGCGCACCACGTTCAGGATCGTCGGATAGTCGCGCCAGGGCAGCGCGATGATGACAAGATCGACCGGCTGCTGATCCAGAAGCGCGGGCACGTCGCGGATGCGGCCCAGGGCGCGCACGCGCCCCATATCGGTCTGGCACTTTTCGGGGTCGTCGTCCACGAAGCCCACAGCCTTATAGCCGAGTTCCGGGCGCGCGACGATGGTCTGGATCACCGAGCGGCCAATTCCCCCGCGCCCACGATCAGCACGTCCTCCACGCCGATGCCACGCGCGCGCAGGGCAGCCCGCACCTGCCGTTCCACCAGCCGGGCGCCGCCCAGGAAGATGATGACGAGCACGCCGACCTGCAACAGCAGCAGGCGTGAGAACACCAGCGGCTGGAAGAAGAAGCTCAGGGCCATGGTCGCCATCGTAGCGTTCACGGCCCCGTTGATGATGGTGTACATCTCGTCGTGCCACGAGCGCCCGCGCTGCCGCTCGTAGAGCCGCGCGCTGCGATAGGAGATGTGCACCCAGATCGTGAAGAAGATGACGTAGGGGATGTAAGGCACGAACGGCGCGCGGTTGCCCTCGGCGACCACGCGCAGAAGCTGCACCTGGTAGCGCAGGTAGTAGCCAAAGGCGAAGGCGACCCACACCAGGACGATGTCCACGAGGGGCACAAGCCAATGGCTGTAGCGCACCAGCAGCGCGCCCATGCTATGCCGCCTCCAACGCGCGGCGGTAGGTTTTCGCCGTCTGCGCCGCCGTCCGCGCCCAGGAGAATTGCCGCGCACGCGCGCGGCCCCACGCCCCCGCCTCGGCCCGCCAGGCCGGCGCGTCAATGGCCTGCGCGAGCGCCCCCGCCCAGGCTTCGACGTCGGTGGGCGGGACCAGCAACCCCGCGTCGCCCACGGCCTCCGGCAGCGAGGATGTGTCTGCCGCGACGACCGGCGCGCCGCTCGCCATCGCTTCGAGAAGGGGCAGCCCGAACCCCTCGTAGATCGACGGGTAGACGAACGCCTCCGCAGCGCGGTACCACAGCGGCAGCTCGTCGTCGGGCACGTAGCCGGGCGTGAGCACGTCGCCGTCCAGGCCGAGGGACGCAATCGCGTCGAAGATTTCGCCGTACAGCCAACCCCTGCCGCCCGCGAGCACCAGCTTGACCGCGCGGTCAGGCAGCGCGGCGTAGGCGCGCAACAGCGTAAGCAGGTTCTTGCGCGGCTCCAGCGTGCCCAGGAAGAGCAGAAAGCGCGGCGGCAGCCCCCGCGCCGCGCGGAAGGCGGCCATGCGCGCATCGGGGATGGGTTCGAAGAAGCGCGCGTCCACGCCGGGCACGGCGACATCGATCCGGGAGGCGGGAACGCCCAGCGCGCCGGCCACGTCACGCGCGGTGCTCTCCGAAATCGCGATGACGCGCCGCGCGCGCCGGCACGAGAGCGGCGTCATCAACCGCAGGTACAGGCGGTTGAGCGGGCGGAAATACTCCGGGTAGTGCATGAAACTCAAGTCATACACCGTCACGACCGAGGGGCAGGGCGAAAGCAACGGCGTCACAAAAGCCATGCCGTGATGCAGGTCCACGCGCGCCCGCGCGATCTCCCCGGTTGCAAGAACTGCTCCCACACCACCCGCATCGCCGGTCGCCCGGTCCGGAGGCGCGACGTGCGCACTGCCAGCCGCGCGTCCGGCGTAGGTCGGCCCTCTCCGACGAAAACCGTGTAAGACAGGTTTGGGTCGGCGTCAGGCAGGTGTCGGAGCACTTGGAAGATATAACCATGGATTCCGGCGCTGCGGTATCCGGTCTGACCTGACAGCAGGTGCGCATTGATACCCACTCGCCAACAGCGCCGGCCTGGGCCGTTGTCCATGCCCGGCATTATACCACGTAAGCCCCAAATCACGACCCCTGCGCAGAGGGTGCCATTCCGCGCCCGTTCAGGGGGGATTGCATACTATGTCTCTCTTTGCACACGCGGGCCGATTTCTCGACTAAAATAGCCTTGTCGCCAAAGATAATGAAGGAGACCGGAGATGCCAAAATTAGAGAACTACCGCCACTTCGACGGGCGGCACTGGGAGACGGGCACGGTACGCAACTTCTACGCCTATCGCGGCGTGACCGCGCCGCACACCGGCGCGCCATACACCGAGGCCATGCTGCTGGGGATCAGCGGCGGCGTGGTGATGGGGTACTTCTCGTTCGCCTACGAAGGGTATGACCCGCAGGCGCGCATGCTCACGCGCAACACGTTCGACCCGCTCGACACGCTTCTTGAGCGGTTGGGCGTCGTGCAGAACATCCTGCACACGAGCAGCCCCGACACCGGCGTCAGGAACCTGTGCGACACGCTGGAAAGCGGCCTGCCGGCCATCGTCTGGGCCGATTTCTTCAGCCTGCCTTACAACGCGCTGCCCGACAGCACGGGCATGTGGGCCATGTTCCCGATCATCGTCTACGGCTACGACGAGGCCACCGGCACGGCATGGATCGCCGACCGGGCGCGCGTCCCGATCACGGTTACGACCGGCGCGTTGGACGCGGCGCGGGCGCGCGTCAAGAAGGTGAAGTTCCGCGTCCTCACGCTCGAACCACCCAACCCGGACAAGCTCGCCGCCGCCGTGCAGAAGGGCATTTGGGACTGCATCAAGCTCTTTACCGAAGCGCCGCCGAAGGGGTCCAAGAACAACTTTGGGCTTGCCGCCTTCCGCTGGTGGGCGGACCTGCTCACCCAACCCAAACAGCGCCTCAGTTGGGGAGAAGGTTTTCCCCGCCGGCGCGAAGATGTACGCCGGCCTGACCTGGGCGTTCACGGACATCCAACTGTTCGGCAAGGGGGAGGACGGCAACGCCGAGCGCGGCCTGTACGCCGACTTCCTGGACGAGGCCGCCGTCGTGCTCGACCGGCCCGCGCTCCGCGAGGCGGCGCGCCAGTTCCGCGCGAGCGCGCAGGCGTGGGGCGCGCTGGCGACCGCGCTCCTGCCGGATGACGCGCCGCCGCTGGCAGAGACGCGCGCGCTGCTGCTGCGCCGGCACCGGCTCTTCCTGGATGCGGGCGGCGCGGCGCTGCCGGAGATGCAGGCGATAGACGCCCGGCTGGATGCGCTCCGGGCCGAGGTCGCCGCCGACTTCCCGCTCAGCGCCGCCGAAGTGACCGCGATGCGCGAGAACCTGCGCGCCCACATCATGCGGATACACGACATCGAAAAGGAGGCGGTCGCGGCGTTGCAGGCGGCGATGGCCTGACGCGCGCCGGCGGCGCGGCAATTGCTGGCGAACTTGCGCCGCCTGTGTTACGGTTTGCCCCATGCACCTGGACGTCGCGCACATCACCGACCCTGCCGCCTGGAACGCAACCGTCGCCGCGCTGCCCTATGCGCACATCCTCCAGACCTGGGAATGGGGCGACTTCAAGCGGCGCACCACCGGCTGGACGCCGACGCGGCTCGCCTTCCGCTGCGAGGGCGCGGTCGTCGCTGCCGCCTCGGTGCTGACGCGCAGCCACGGCCCGGCGCGCATCATGTACGCGCCCAAAGGCCCCGCGCTCGACTACGCCAACCCGGAACTGCGCCGCGCCGTTGTCGCCGCCCTGGAGGCGTTCGCCCGCCAGCGACGCGCGATCTTCATCAAGATCGACCCGGACGTGATCGTCGCCACCGGCGAACCCGGCAGCGCGGACGACGCGCCGGACCCGCTCGGCGGCGCGTTCACAGCGGAGATTGCCGCGCGCGGCTGGCGCTTCTCTGACGAGCAGATCCAGTTCCGCAACACGGTCTGCATCGACCTGACGCAGGACGAGGATGCGATCCTCGGCGGGATGAAGCAGAAGACGCGCTACAACGTCCGCCTGAGCGCGCGTAAGGGCGTCGCCGTCCGGGACGCCGCCGCCGCCGACCTGGAGACGCTCCATCGACTATACGAAGCGACCGGCGCGCGCGACGGCTTCATCACCCGCCCGCTCGCCTACTACCGCGACGAGTGGGGGACGCTGCTGCGCGCCGGGCTGGCGCACGCCCTCATCGCGGAGTACGATGGCGCGCCGCTGGCGCACGTGATCCTGTTTCACTTCGGGCCGAAGGCGTGGTACTTCTACGGCGCGTCGTCAGACGCGCACCGCAACCTCATGGCCCCGCACCTGCTCCAGTGGGAGGCGATGCGCTGGGCGAAGGCGCAGGGCTACCGGACCTACGACCTGTGGGGCGCGCCGGACGTCTTCGACGCGCGCGACCGGATGTGGGGCGTGTACCGCTTCAAGGCCGGGCTGGGCGGGCAGGTGGTGCGCCACATGGGCGCGTGGGACTGTCCCACGAACCGCGCGCTCTACTTTGCCTACACGCGCGTGATGCCGCGCGTGCTTGAAGCGATGAAGCGCCGGGCGGGAAGTCCCTCTGAAACTCCATAGGAGTCATCCAACTTCACCTGAATTGATGGGCAAACTGTGCCAAGAAGATCAGAATGTTGATGAAGGCTGCTGTATCGCCGACGTAGCTGAAATACCGCATCAGCGCCATGCCAACTTTGCCCATCTTGTCTATTCGAGTTTCCTCGGATGCGGTACGCAGTTCTTCGATTGCTTCTCTCAAATCGGCATGTTCGTCTAAGGATCTCGCGCCCAAGTGTACTAACCAGACTATCGGCCAGTTGCTCGACTGTTTGGTAAGTGTGTCCCCCGACAGTTGCAGCGGCCTGGAAAGTCGAGCCTGGCTCCATGACTAGATTGCCGTGGACAATCGCTCCTACCGCGTTCAAAGTCAAAAAGAAGTCTGACACTATGAAGCCATTCTCGACAGCATTCCGCAACTCCTGAAGTAGAAGTACTTCAATAGTTTTGTCTTTGTCGTCTGGAGAATAGGGTCGGTTTACCTGTATGAGACCATAATTTGATAACTCAAGCAAAGCGTCTAGACTCACTTTTATCCCTGAATCACTATACTCATCCCTCTTAAACTCCACTTCGCCCCAAAAAGCTGCGGAAACGGTATGCTGTCTGATCTCTCCCCTATTCCAAACATCGACGAGTCGTCTTACTATTTCTTTTGCTTCCTTAGTAAGGGGATATTCAACTTGCGACTTCACAGTGGTCCCTCCTCAGTTAATAATTATATTTCAATAATCTCATTGAAAATCATCTCGATCATACTTGGTGGACCAGTTCTCGCCAGTTGATGAGCGGTCCTATGTTGCATAATGCTTCGAGGTCCAGGTAGCGTCCTTTAAATGGTTTCTCTTCCTCAAGCTGCTTTAGTTCAGAAAGGACACCTTCATAGATTTTCGCCGAAGTGTCTTCAGGCTCAACATCTAACTCAAAAGCTTTGCCATAATGGCAAAACCGCTTGTTTCGCATTTTGCGTCGAATACGTTCTGCATCCACAAACCATATCTCTCCTCTTATCTGTGATCCTAAAACATACAACTGCAGCCATCCAACAACTTGGTTATACTGCCATGGACCTCCATACTGATCCTCAAATCGCAGTTCAGACCCCGCATATGTATCTGGTGCTTGTTCGCGTGGAATTCCAGAACGCAGAAAAAGCTCGCCGAGATGCTTCTGCTTATCCTTCTCAAACTGAGTGAAGAAAAAGTGTGGCGTACAACGATAAATCGGTATCTCAAAAAGTGCCTTTCCCAAGCGCGAGATCGAGATATGGATGTCTTCATGGTAAACTCTCAAAAAGAGTACGATTGCCTTGCCCCTGGCTAAGCTGCTTGTTCCAAGGAGGCATGTTATACCGCCAAAACGAATCTAAGCGATTTATATGCATTCAATTGCCTGAATCATAGCAGAGAACCTTTGTTCGATCAACAAGAAAAGAAGAAACTCTTGCTCATTGACTCCTCTCTCCGCAAAACGCGAAGCCACGAAAGGGTTGGGCGCACTTTTCGCGCCTTTCGTGGCTTCGTGTTTCAAACCCGCGCGGCTTCCCCAGCGCAGAGCGTCACGCTAAAGGTGATAGTCCCCCGAAGCCTCCGGCTGGTAAAGCACCTCTTTTACCTGCAACCGCCGCACCCCGTCCGGGACCTCCCACGCAAACGTATCGCCGACGCGATAGCCCAGCATCGCCGTGCCGATAGGGGCCAGCACAGAGATTTTGGACTGGGTCGGGTCTGCGTCGCTGGGGAACACCAGCACGTATTCCATCTCTTCCTGTGTGTCGAGATCGACCAGCCGCACTCTGGAGTTCATCGTCACGACATCCGGCGGCACATCGGCGGGGGCAACCACGGTGCCGCGCGACAGCTCCGCTTCCAGGCTCTCCAGGTATTCATTCCCGCGCCGTTGGAGCTTGGCATCCTCGATCACTGCGCGCAGGCGCTTCAGATCAAACTCGGTGATGTAAATGGTTCGTTTTTCCACGAAGGTCAGCCCTCCAGATGCCAATCTGGTTTCATCGCGGCGGCGCGTCGCCTGCCCTATGGGTTATCCGGACCAGATTGTATAATACAGTGATTTATACTATTATACAGTCAGCAGTAAATAGTGCAACCAACTGACCCCATGTCAGCGCCTTTTTGTCAAACCCTTGTGATCCTTTGCAGACATTCCCCGTGCCGCACCGGCTAGAAGGAGAACGCCATGCTCACCGATGCCCTCCCACGCCTGCGCTTCGCCCACCTGCCCACGCCCATCGAGCGGCTCCCGCGCCTGAGCGCCCAACTCGGCGTGGAGCTGTACGTCAAGCGCGACGACCAGACCGGCCTCGCCACCGGCGGCAACAAGACCCGCAAGCTGGAGTTCCTTGTCGCCGAGGCGCTGGCGCAGGGCGCGGACACGCTCATCACCGGCGGCGCGACGCAATCCAACCACTGCCGGCAGACCGCCGCCGCCGCCGCACGTCACGGGATGCGCTGCGTGCTCGTGCTCGGCGGGCACGCGCCGGCGCAGCTTGACGGCAACAACCTGCTCTCGACGCTGCTTGGCGCGGAACTGCGCTGGTGCGGCAACCGCGCGCGCGACGACGTGATGCAGGCGACGCTCGAAGAGGAGCAGGCAAGCCACGCGCCGTACCTGATCCCCTACGGCGGCTCGAACCCCACCGGCGCGACCGGGTACGTCGCTGCCGTCGAGGAACTCGCCGCACAGCTCGAGAGCGGCGCGGCCGGCGTGGACCGGTTCGACGCGACTGTGTTCGCGAGCAGTTCCGGTGGGACGCAGGCCGGGCTGGCGCTCGGCGTGGCGGCACTGGGCCTGCCGACGCGGGTGCTCGGCGTCAGCGTGGACGAGCAGGCCGCCGTGCTCAAGGCGCGCGTCGCCGACCTCGCCAACCAGACCGCCGCGCGCCTGGGGCTGAGCCAGCGCCTCGGCCCGGACGACATCGACGTGGACGCGGGCTACCTCGGCGGTGGCTATGCGGTGGTCGGCGACCCGGAGCGCGAGGCAATCAGGCTTGCGGCGCGGACGGAGGGGCTGTTGCTCGATCCGGTATACACAGGGCGCGCCTTTGCCGGGCTGCTGGACCGGGTGCGGCGCGGGCTGCACCGCCCCGGCGAGCGCATCCTGTTCTGGCACACGGGCGGCGAGGCGGCGCTGCCGGCCTTCAGGGACGTGCTGTTCGGCTGACGCCCGCTCACCGCTCCTGGATGATCTCGGCGTGGTCCCGGTACACGAGGACGAGCGGCGACTGGCGCGGCAGGTTCGCGCGGATACGGAACAGCGGGAATAGCTCCGCGTCCGCGACGGGCAGGAAATAGCCCTTGATGTCGCCGAGCACGTCCGTCACGGTGCGGTCGCCGCCCAGGTGCACCGACCCCCGGATGGCAAAGCGCGGCGTGTACAGCACCGCCGCGCGCAGGCTTGCCTTGATCATCACGTCGTCGCCGGAGGGACGCTCGCTGAAGACGATGAACTGGCACGCGCGCCGGGCCAGCACCACCTTCGGCGCAACGAACTGCGCCGCGACGTTGCTCGGATCGAGCGCCTGGGCCTGGACCTCAAAGAGCGACACGGTGGTGATGTCCTCGCCGTTGAGCAGCGTGTCGAGGACGCCCCTTACCCGTAGCTCGCCCTTGAGCAGAAACTCCCCGGTGACGACATGCACCGGAAACGTCTTTTCGTCAAGATGCGGACTTGCGACCATATCCTACCCTTTCAAGTCGTGTCGCGCATTGCCTCCTGTTCTATTCTAAAGCACTTACCTGCCGGAGGGCAATGCACGTCTCAGCGTGGCGCTCAGGGCGCGGCCTCGTGGAGCATCCGCACGTGGTGTTTGTTCACAAGCACCACAGCGGATTGCTTGGGGATCACGGCCCACATCGGCACCAGGGGATAGAGGCGCGGGCTGAAGACGGGAAAGAAATAGCCGCGTACCCCGTCGAGCATGTCGGCGAGGTGTTCGACGCCGCCCACCCTGACCACGCCCTGAATGGCGAAGTAAGCCGTATACACCACCGACGGAATCTCCACCGGCTTGACCATCAGGTCATCCTCGGACGGCTGCTGCGCAAACGTGATGAGCTGGCACGCGGGTTTGGGCAGCGCCAGGCGCGCCAGGCTCATAGCTGACGCGGTGCTGTTCTTGTCCAGCGCCTGTACATAGGCATCCATAAGGCTCAGGGTGAAGCGGTCTTCGCTGTTGAGGATCACCTCCAGCATACCCTTGACGCGCAGCACGCCCCTGATGCACTGTTCTCCGGTAATGACGTGCACGTCGTGGATGCGCTCGTCAAGTCCGGAGTGGCGTCGCCATCTGTCAAGCCCCTTTCATAGCGCTTTCACATCAGGGCAGCGCGCGCAACGCGCCTCAACGCCCTTCGCCTGGAACCGTCACCGTGAGCGGCAGGATCGCGCGGTCGTGGTCGAGCCGCGCCCCGGACGCATCGTAGGCAGGCAGCCGGTCGTCGCCCACGTACCACCCCACCGCGACCCGGTACGCGCCGGGCGGCACGCTCTCCAAAGCAAGCGTCACCACGTCGGTCACGATCTCG
The DNA here is from genome assembly GCA_027494055.1 of Anaerolineae bacterium. GTDB lineage: Bacteria > Chloroflexota > Anaerolineae > Aggregatilineales > JAFGMM01 > JAOSJO01. The sequence goes on from JAOSJO010000012.1 coordinate 341,388, forward strand.
CCGGGCGTCCACGTCGAGGTGGGATGCGTGTAGCCGTGCGGCATGGCGTCCACCTGCGCGGGGATGGCCTCGGTTTTGGGGTCGAAGAGGTGTACGAAGAACGTGTAGTCGGTCCCGGTCTCGGCCAGCGCGCCCCAGGTGAGCGTCAGCGTGAGGGCGTCCGCGTCCTGCACGGCGTCGTAGCCCCACAGGCGGATCACGCCGCCGAAGTCCACGTCCACGCGGTACGCCAGCCCCTCCGGCTCCCCGGTAGGTACCGGGGCTGCCTCCAGCGCCACCGACTGCACCCGCACCGGGTCGTGAGCGGGCGTGCCGCCCGGTCCCAGCAGCGTGAGCATGAGGGTGTAGTCGCCGGGCGGGAGGGCGGCCGGCGGGTCGACGTGCAGCCGACCCTCCACCAGCGCCCCACGGGGCCACCCGGTTGCGGGCGAACCCGGCGCGAGCGGCGTCACCACGGACCACGCCTCCGCGCCGGCGGCGTCCCGCAGCGCCCACCGCGCCTGGTAGTCCGCCGTCGGCTCCTGCTCCGCGATCCAGCGCGCGGTCAGCGCAAAGCCCTGCCCCAGCGTGGCCGCGCCCGGCGCGATGATCTCGCTGAGGCTCAGGCCGTCCGTCAGGCGGTAGCGCCGGGGGCGTCGTCCGAGGGCGCGTGCCCCGCCCAGCGCAGGTCCCCGACCACGACCTCACCCGCCACCGCACCCGTCGCCGCGTCGTACACGCTGATCTGCAGCCGGTAATCGCTGCCGGGCGGCATCGCTGGCGGAATCTGGAGCGCGTAGAAGTCGCGCACCAGCTCTCCCGGCGCCCACAGCGCCGGTGGGTAGGCGCCGAAGAGGCCCATCGGCGCGTCCTGCTCCGCCCACAGGTTGCCGGCGACGTCGCGCAGGCGCAGCCCGATATGGTAGTTGCGCGGCAGTTCGGCGTCGGCGCGCCAGCGCAGCAGGACGTAGGGCGCATCGCCCGGTTGCAGCGCCGCATCAAGCAGTTGCAGCCCCGGCATGACCTCGGCAGCCGGCGTGTCTGACGCCCCGGGTCGCAGCCGCGCGGTTTGCACCAGCGGCGCGAGCGTGAGCGCGCCACGCGGTTCGCCCGCAGCCGTGAGCGCCGGGACCGACTCGCCCTGCGCGACGACGCGCAGCGTCAGGAGGTACACGCCCGGCGACAGCGGGCACGGCGGCGCGACGGTCACCGGTTCCGCCGCATCGCCCTCGACGAGGGCCGCCTCCCCGCCGCCGAGCGCGACCGGGACGCTGGCCGAGTTCGCCGCCGGCAGCGTGAGTTCCACCGCCAGCGCCCGGCCTTCAGGCAGCGCGGGCGCGTCCGCCCACTGCGCGCGCACGGTAAACGCCGGGCACGGCGCGCCCGGCTCAAGTTCGTAATCCAGCAGCGTCGTCCCGTCCGCGAACGCGACCCCCTCCGGCGCGTGATAGGGGTATGCCTGCCGGAGGAAGTCCATCGTCAGCGGGCCGTAGGCCGGCGCGCCGCCGGCGCGAGCCGCAGCCACAACCACACCACGCCGAGCGCCGCCGCGCCGGCCGGTATCCAGCGCCGACGCCGGCGCACGGCTGCCCGGCAGGGCGCGGAACCGCGCCGCAGCAACACCAGCACGCCGACCACGGCCAGCGCTGAGAGCCACTCGCCCGCCGCGCGCACCGGCGTCCGGTCCAGCCACAGCGCGACCGTGTGCGCGCCGCGCGGCAGCGTCATCTGCGCCCAGCCCAACCCCCGGCGTCGCGCTCAGCTCGACCGGGAGGCCGTCGGCGGCGGCGCGCCATCCCGGCCAGTAATAGAGCGGCAGCGCGACCGTAGCCGTGTCGCTCGTCACGGAGACGCGCCAGCGCTGCGCCGCCGCGCCCTGCTCTAGGCGCGTGCCCGTGGCCCTCGCCGCTCAGGGGTTTGGCGCGCGGCTCCAGGCCGATCAGGTCAGGGCCGGTGTAGGGACGCGGGTTCACGGTGTTGGGCAGCCACTCGTACCGGATAGTGGTGCCGATATTGCCGCTGAAGTACTCGTACAGTTGCAGGCGTTCAGGCGTCACGTCGTGGTCGGTGAGCGGGATGAAGTCAAGGGGCAGGCCGGCCAGCGCCGTGACCGCGCACGCCCCGCCCAACGCCAGCGCAACCGCCGCCGGCAAGCGGCGCGCGCCCCGCCGCCCGGCCGAGGCCGCCGGCAAAGGCGTCGGCAGCGTAGCCGCCCAGCCCGGCGGCGAACAGCGCCGCCACCGAGAGGAACCGCCACGGGAACTGCACCACCGCCAGCAGCGGCAGGCTGTCCCACAGGGCGCGCGACGCCGGCGTGATGAGGAAGGCCGCGAGCGCCAGGCCCAGCAGCAGCGCCCCACTGAACGCCGCCGGAGGTTCCGCCTCCCGGCGCGCGACGCGCCGCCACAGCAGGGCAGTGGCGCCCGCCGCCGCCAGCGCAGCCTGCACCCCCCCGAACGAGAAGGGCGTCAGGGGCGCGTCGGGATTGATAGCATAGTCGAAGGCCAGCGACGCCTGGATCAGATCGCCGCCGCGAAAGTGGTTGCTGTAGTGGAAGTAGCCCGTCGTCGAGGGCGCGAGCTGCGCCAGGTGCAGCTCGCCGAGCGCCGGCAGCCAGAACCACGCGGCGAGCACGGCCCCCAGCACGAGCGCCAGCGCGCCCGCGGCATAGCCCCGCAGCGGCGCGGCGCGGCGCGCGCCCATCAGCAGCAGGTACAGGAGCAGAAAGGGCGAGAAGATGAACGCCGAGATGTTGTGCGTCAGCAGCAGGCCGGCGTATGCCAGCGCGAGGCCCGCCGCGCGCGGCCCGCTCCGCCGCTCCAGAAGGCGGTCAACGGCCAGGAGGGTGAGCGGATACCACGCGAACGCGAAAAACTCCGCGAGTGAGTCGCCGCGCACATAGACGTTGACCATGTGGAACGGCGCGAACGTGTAGGCCGCCGACGCGAGCAGCGCGCCCCAACGGGACCGGGTATAGCGGCGCATCCAGGCGTACATCGCGCCGCCGGCCAGAAGGAAGCCGGCCAGATGCGCGAGCTTGGAGGCTAGCGACGTAGGCGAAGCCCAGCCCCTTGAAGGCCGCCGCGAGGTAGAAGGCCAGGGCCGCGTAATAGTTGAAGAAGGGATAGCCCAGACCATAGGCCGCGTCCGGCATCCAGCGGACGGGAAGACGCCCTCTGATAGCGCCGCGTGGAGTTGGTGCAGCCGGAAGAGCAGAAACGGGCTGTCGCCGCCGGCGCGCGTGTTGAGGAACCCCGGACTCGACAGCAGCGGGGCGGCGGCAAGCGCCGCCAGCGCCAGCGCGATCAGAAGCGGCCACCTGCGGTTCATCGCGATCACACGACAAGGCCGTGCGTGTTGCCCGCCCCCGGCTAGGGCGACCCCATCTCAGAAGCAGTCGGGGTCCAGGTTGGCGTGTCGGTCGACTCCGGCGTGAACGTCGGGATGGGCGTCTCCGACGGCAGCGGGATCGCGGTCGGCGTGAACGTCGGCGTCGGCGTGAAGGTGTTGGTCGGGATCACCGTCGGCGGCGGCGGCGTGAACGTCGGGATGATGAACGGCGTGTTCGTGAGCGACGGCGTGAGCGTGACCGTCACCGTCGGCGGCGTGGTCGGCACCAGATTGGTCACCATGACAGTGACGCGGTCGTCAAGCTGCTTGCCCTGCGTATCGATGGCGAGAATGCGGATCGTGTAAACGCCATCGGCCAGCGCGCGCGTATCCCACACCGCGAGCACGGCGTCGCCCACCGGCTGGTTGGTGTAAGGCCCTGCCGCAAGGCTCCAACTCGCGACCACGCCCGGCGACACCGTGCCGGCCGCGTACTCAAGCTGGTAGCGGTGGAAGTTGGGTATCGACACCGTGCCGCGCACCTCGATGGCGCTGCTGACGGTCTGGCCGTTCACCGGCGCGGAGATACGGACCGCGCCCGGCTGGGTGTCTGCGGTGCAGTACTGCGCCGGCGGGGCCTGGAGCGGCACGGCGACGCCGCGCTGCTGCGCCCACGCCTGCCCGGCGGGGTCGGTGTTCAGCCACTGGATCGCGGAGGGTCGCCGATCACGTTCTGGTCGATGTACAGCCGCGTCTCGACGTTGCCGGGGCACCACTCATTCGCGAGCAGGCCGGTCTGCCGGTCAACGGTGAGCCGCCTGAAGAAGTCCCGCTCTGGCGGCAGCGGCGGGCTGTTGACGTGGAAAATCTCCGGCCTGACCCGGCTGCCGCACGCCTCCCACGCCGTCACACCGGAGTCGATACAGATGTCGCGCGTGAAGATGCGGTTCGGGTCGCGCGGCTCGAAGCGCCGGATCGGCAGGTTGAGGACCGTCGAGGCCTCGGAGAGCACCCGATTCCAGATCGGCGCAGCGCCGCGAAAGCCGGTAACGCCGTAGATCGGCGTGTTGTCGGCGTTGCCGACCCACACGCCGACAACCAGATCGGGCGTGTAGCCCAGCGCCCAGGCGTCACGCTCCGGGTCGCTGGTCGTGCCGGTCTTGACCGCGCCGGGCCGCCCGCCGGGCAGGTCGAGCACGGTGCCCACGCCGAACTCCGCCGCGCGGGCGTTCCGGGTCGGCGAGGACACTGGTCATCAGGTAGGCGTACTCGGCATCGACCACCTGCGCTGGGCCGGGCGCGCTGGTGGCGCGGTTGTAGACCTCCTGGCCGTCCTTGTCGTTGACGCGGATAACCGGGTAAGGCAGTGCGCGCAGCCCGTTGTTCGCCAGGACCGCGTAACCGGCGGTCATGTCCAGCAGCGTCACCTCCCGCGCGCCCAACCCCACCGAGAGGCCCGTGTTGTTCTGGTCGCCTTGCAGCCTGATCCCGACGCGCGTTGCGAGGTTGAGGAAGCTATCCCACCCCACCTGCGCGTAGGCCTTCACCGCCGGAATGTTGTACGAGTTGCCCAACGCATACCGCAGCGCCTGCGGGCCGTGGAACTGCCCATCGAAGTTGCGCGGCACGTAGTTCGGGTACGTCGTCGGCACGTCCCAGAAGATGGTCGCCGGCGTCCAGCCGTTTTCTCGAAGCCCGCCAGATACGTGAAGGGCTTGATCGAAGAACCGGTCTGGCGCGGGCGGAGCGCCATGTTGATCTGGCCCTGTATCGCCTCGTCGTAGAAGTTTGCGCTGCCGATCATCGCCGCGATTGCGCCGGTCTGCGGCTGCATCACGACGACCGCCGCATTGGTGACATTCGGCAGCGTGGCAAGGTGCTGGTTGACCGCGTTCTGCGCCAGGTCCTGAATGCGCGGGTCGAACGGCGTGTACACGTGCAGGCCGTCAATCGGCACATCGGTCAGGTTCTCGATCAGCCAGTCGCGCACGAACTGCACGTAATGCGGATAGCGCGTATCGACCTCCGGCGGCTCAAAGATGGTCGCCTTGACCAGCAGCGCGTCGCGGTAGCCCTGTGCGTTCGGGTCGGCCCACATCGCCCGGCTGATGCAGAACGGCCCCTGCTGCCGCCAGTCGCCATGCTGGAACTGGATACAGCCATTGCCGTTTGCCGTCGCCATGAGTTCGAGCACGGCGTCCATGCGGTTGAAGGCGTCATCCGGACGCCTCACCGGATCGTAGATGGCCGGCGCTTGCGGGATGCCGGCGATGAACGCGGATTCGGCGACGTTGAGGGCGCTCGCCGGCTTGTCGAAGTACGTCTGCGCCGCCGCCTCCACACCGTAGGCCAGGTTGCCAAAATGCACGTTGTTGAGATACAGGTACAGAATGTCGTCCTTCGAGTACCGGCGCGACACCTCGGCGGCGAGGATGACCTCCTGCACCTTGCGCCACGTGGTCACTTCCGTCCGCTGGCCGGGGTCGAGGATCGTGGCGCGGACCACCTGCTGGGTGATGGTGCTCGCGCCAGACTCGATGCCGCCGGCAAAGACGTTCTGGATGAGCGCCCGGATCATGGCGATCCAGTCGTAGCCGGGGTCCTCGTAGAAGCGCTCGTTCTCGGTGGCGACAGTGGCGTGGATCAGGTACGGCGATACGCGGTCCAGCTCAACCGCAAGCCGCCGGCCTTGCGGCGGGACGATCTCGCCGATAGGTTGCTCAAAGACATCGTAGATCACCGAGCTGGCGAAATCGATGGCGAGGTTGCGCAGGTTGTTGATCTCGTCCTCGTACTGCGCCACGACCGAGAAGTACGTGACGATGATGGTGGCGAAGAAGATAAACAGCAGCAACAGCACGCCGGCCACGCCGATGCCGAAAATCTGCAGGAGACGCCGGCGGTCGAAGCGGCCCTTTTCGGCCTCCGGCGCGCGCCGCGCGGGGTCGAAGTCCGCGAAATCGCCCAGGCTGCCCTCGTCGCCGGGCGGGGGCGCAGCGCCCGCGCCGGCGGGTTGGGTCGGTTGCGCCCCTGGCGGCCCCCGCGGCGCGGCGGCTGGCCGTGGCGGCTGCGCGCGATAGCCGCCGGCGGGCCGGGTGGTCTGGGGTTCGGGGCGCTGCGGGCGGCCCGCCGCGTGCGTCGGCGCGGCTTGCGGGCCTGGCTCGGCGGACGGAATGTCGAAGGCCGCGCCCGCTACGACGGTGGCCTCCAGGTCCTTGAGCGGTGGGCGCGGCGGGGTTTCGTCGCTCGCGTCGCCGGCGGGGACCAGCGGCTCTGGCGGCGGTTCGGCGCGCGGCGCGGCGGTGGCCGTCGGCACCGGGGGCGACGGTTCGGGCAGGACCGGGAGCACGTCGAGCGGGTCGGCCTCCCGCCACTGCCGGTCCTCGTACACGTACCACTGGTTCGACTCGTGTCCGAGCGCCCACCAGCGACCCTGGTCGTCGGTGAGCATCAGCTTGTGGAGCTTTTCCCTGAAATCAGCGCGCGTAAGCTGGCCGTCGATGTACTGCTGGCGCAGGCGCTCAACCTGGCGCTCGACGCTGCGCAGGTTGGCATGTGTGAGCTTGCGCGGACTCTTGGGATCGTCCATCATTTCCGACCTTTGGCCCCATACGCAACCGGTCGCAAGAATTATACCAGGGTCATCTAAATGACATTAAACGCTTCGTTGCCCCCCACCCGACGTTGTGCCAACGCTGCGCGCGCCGATCAACCCTGGAGGTAGCGGGCGGCGCGCAGCAGGGCGATGATGGTCTTCGAGTCGATCAGGCGGCCATCGTAGGCCATCGCCAACGCCTCGTCGAACGGCACCCGCGTCACGGCGATGTACTCGTCGCTGTCCATCTCCAGGCGCGAGGGGGTCAACTGGCGGCCCAGGAAGAGGTGGATGTACTCCGTCGTGTAGCCCGGCGCGGCGAAGAACCCGCCCAGCGCGACCAGTTCGCCCGGCCTGTAGCCGGTCTCCTCCTGAAGCTCGCGGATGGCGCAATCGCGCGGCGGCTCATCCGGGCTGTCCAGCCCGCCGGCAGGGATCTCCAGCAGCTCGCGGTTGGCCGCCAGACGGAACTGGCGCACCATGATGACGCGGCCCTCATCGTCGATGGGCACGATGGCCGCCGCGCCGCCGTGACGGATGATCTCGCGCGTGCCGGTCCGCCCGTCAGGCAGGCGCACGGTGTTAAGTTCGACATCGAAGACGCGCCCCGCGTAGATGCTCCGGCTCTCGATGATGGTTTCGCTGAACATGCACGGCTCCAACAAAAAGGCTATCGGCAGCGCCCGCGGGCGCGCCAATAGCCCGAAAACGCCCTGAGCCAGTGTCTCATGGGATCACGAGCACCTGGCCGACGTAGATGCGCGATGGGTTGGCGATGTTGTTCGCCGCCGTGATCTGCTCCACCGTCACGCCATAGCGCCGCGCGATGCTGAACAGCGTCTCGCCGCGCTGGATCACGTGCGTCCGCCCGCTGCCGGGCTGCGGTGCAGGCTGGTCGGGCTGCGCGGGCGCGCCCTGGCAGTTGGGGACGGCCAGACGCTGGCCGGCGTAGATCCGCGCCGGGTCGGCGATGTTGTTGGCGGCGGCCATCTGCTCCACGGTGACGCCGTAGCGCTGCGCGATACGGAACAGGTTCTCGCCAGCCTGCACCACGTGGATGCAGGATTCCGGCACCTGCTGCGCCTCGGTTTGAGACTGCTCAAGCGACTCTGGCGCCGGGGTCTCGCCCACCAGCGGGGCCGGCTGCGTCAGGTCAACGCCCGCGCCCTCAGCGCCGGCCCCGTCTCCGGCGGCTCCTTCAGGCGGAGGCGTCGGCGTGGCCGCGATAGGCGTCCCGCTCGTCGCGGCGGCGGTCAGCGCGATGTCGGCGACGATCTGCGTCGCGGTGAGGTAGAGCGCCTGCCGCGCGGTGGCGGTCGCCGCCACGACCGGATCGACGGGCGTAGCTTCGGCTTCGTCCCCGGCCTGCGTGGTCGGCGTGGGCGTCGAGGTCAGGCCGGCGGCGTCTGGGCCGGTCTGAGGCGTGAAGGTCACCTGTTGCATCTCCTGAGGCAGCGGCGTGGACAGAAGCTCAGGCGCGCTGCTTGGCTGGAAACACCCCGCAGTAAGCAACAGCAGCGTTAACAGACCTGGAGCAATCCAGGCGCGGCGTCGTGACACCGTGTTCATCACAATGCCTCCTGGGGGTCGGATGGATGGGTGGGTGGTCACGGCTGGCGCGGTCGCCACTGACCGTTGCGCTCAGTCTATCATAGGAGGGATTCCGCTGCAAGCAGCGTGCGGAGGCGGCATGGCATGGCATAGTCCTGGAATGGGACCTGGACTTACATCACGAAAGCACGAAGAACGCGAAGTCGCGAAAGGATTGCGCGCATTCTTCGCGCCTTTCGCGGCTTTGTGTCTCAACCCATGCCTATCTCACCCAGTGAGGAGTGCGCACCACGATTCGTAACACGAAAGCACGAAGGACACGAAGTTACGAAAGGATTGCGCGCTTCTTTCGTGGCTTCGTGGTTCAAACCCATGCCGTTTCTCACACAGTGAGACAGCGCGCACCACGATTCGTAACACGAAAGCACGAAGGCCACGAAGTTACGAAAGGATTGCGCGCATTCTTCGCGCCTTTCGCGGCTTTGTGTCTCAACCCATGCCTATCTTACCCAGTGGGCAGTGCACACCACGATTCGTAACACGAAAGCACGAAGGACACGAAGTTGCGAAAGGATTGCGCGCTTCTTTCGTGCCTTTCGTGGCTTCGTGGTTCAAACCCATGCCTATCTCACACAGTGAGACAGCGCACACCGAGGTTCGCAACACGAAAACACGGAGTATGCGAAGTCGCGAAAGGGCTGCGCGCATTCTTCGCGCCTTTCGTGGCTTCGTGTCTCAGACGGGCGCTGCTTCCCAAACCCTTACAGCTTGACCGCGCCTTCGCTCAAGCCCCGGATCAGTTGGCGCGAGAAGAGCGCGTACAGGATGAGGACAGGCATCATCGCCAGCGAAAGCGACGCGAGCAGCGCTGACCAGTCGGTCTTGAACTGGCCCACGAACCACGAGATGCCCAGGGTGATCGTGCGCACGCTTTCGCCAGAGGCCAGCACCAGCGGCCACCACAGGTCGTTCCAGACCGGGATCATGTGGAAGACGGCCACGGTCGCCAGCGCGGGACGCACCAGCGGCATCACCAGTTGAAAGAGGATGCGATATTCGCTCGCGCCGTCCACGCGCGCCGCGTCTTTCAACTCTCTGGGGACATCGTGCATGAACGAATGGAGAATAAAGATGGAAATGGGCAGCCCCGCCGCCGCGTACACCAGGATGAGCGCGCCCAGCGTGCCGTGCAGGTTGAGCGTCTTCATCAGGCGGATCAGGCTCACCGTGCCCAGGCGCACCGGGATCATGATGCCGAGCGCGAAGTAGATGGCGAGGAAGCGGTTGCCGAAGAACCGGTATTCGGAGAGCGCGTAAGCCGCCATCGCGCCGAACAGCAGGACGAGGATGATCGTCGTCAGCGTCACCGCAAGGCTGTTGCCGAAGTACCGGATCACGTTGGCGCGCCCGAACACCGTCTCATAGCCGCTCATGTTGATGGGGTTGGGCAGCGAGTAGGGCGAGCTGAAGACCTCGCGCTTGTCTTTGAACGAGTTGATGAGAATCAGGGCGACCGGGAACACAGCGATGAGGGAGTAGACGATGAGGATCACATACGTCCCGGCCCGGCCCAACCGCTGCCGGAGGGCCGACGTGGCCGGTGCGGATGTCTGTGCGCGCGCGGTTGCAGTGGCGGTCATGATACCCCTCCTCGCCTTAGCTTTCAGCCCGAACCAGGCGGCGCTGAATCCCGAACAGGTAGATGAGCACGCCGGTCAGGATGATGAGAAACATGATCGTGGCGATGGTCGTCCCCATGATGGGGTTGGGTCGCTGCGTCGCCCCACCGCCGAACGTGGTGCGGTAGAAGAACGTGCCGAGGATGTCGGTGCCGAAGTTTGGCGGCGCAAGCGCGCCCTGCATGGTGTAGATCAGGTCAAAAGCGTTGAAGTTGCCGACAAAGGTCAGGATGCCGACGATGCCCACGGTCGGCAGGATGAGCGGGAAGCGCACGCGCCAGAAAGTCTGCCACCCGGTCGCGCCGTCCACGCGCGCCGCGTCGATCAACTCCTCCGAAATGCTGATGAGCGCCGCCGAGAAGAGCATCATCGGCAGGCCCACGAACTGCCACACCGACACCAGCGACACCGTGACCAGCGCCGACTGCGTCTGGCCGAGCAGCGGCGTCGGCAGGCCCAGGGTCTTCGCCGGGTTGTTGAGAATGCCCCACAACGGGCTGAGCATCAACTGCCAGATGAAGCCGATAATCACAAAGGAGAGCGTGGTCGGCGCGAAGAGGATCGTGCGGAACAGCGCCACGCCCCTGACCCCACGGGTCGTCAGCAGCGCCGCCAGCAGGAGCGCGATCGGGTTCTGGACCAGCATGTGCACGGCGAAGAAGACAAAGTTGTTGCGCAGCGCGTTCCAGAAGCGCTCGCTCCACACCGGGTCATTGAACAGGCGCTCGAAGTTCGCCAGCCCGACGAACACGTCTGGCCCGCCGGCCTGCTCCTGGTACAGGCTGAGGCGCAGCGAGTCGAGCAACGGAAAAGCCATGAACATGCTGTACAGGATGAACGCCGGGAGGACAAACACCAGAATGTAGAAGCGGCGCGGCCGGCGTGCAGCGACTTGCTCCATTTTGACCTGCCTCAGTAGATGTTGTGCTCCGCGCAGTGGCTAATTTAGCAAACAGAGGGTGGTGACGGTCAAGCCACCACCACCCTCGCACGAAATCGCAGCCGTCTCAGGCGATTGCAGCCGGCAGCGTTTACTCAGGTCGCCATAGGTACGACTCAAGTTCCTCAGCGGCTTCCATGGGGGTCATGACGCCCTGGATCACGGCGGGCATGATGCGCCAGTTCTCGTTGTCAGCAGACACCTCGCCGCGCGAGAGGTACTGGTACAGCACGCGGATCGTGCCCTGGCACTCCTGCCGCCAGTCCAGGAACTCCTGCGCGAGCGGATTCTCCAACGTCAGTTGGTGGTCCGACAGCGAGAAGAAGCCCGGCTGCAGGTTGGAGTACATCTGCGCGAACTCCTGGGTCGTGAGCCACTCCAGGAAGATCCGGGCCTCCTCAGGGTGCGCGGTGGCGGCGTTCATGCCGACCGCGATGTCCACATGGTCATTGATCCAGCACGTTTCGGCGTCAGGATCGACCACGGGCGGCTTGAAGGCGTGCATCGCGAACATGGCGTTCGCCTCGAAGATCGGGATTTCCCACGAGCCGGCGGGGAAGATCGCCGCGCCGCCCAGCGGGAAGAGTTGCTGCGTGTCCGCGTAGCCGATGGCCTCGTGGCCATCGGGCAGGTACGGCTCCCAGGCGACGACCGCTTCGATGGCGGCGACAAACTCTGGGTCGGTGAGTTTCGCTTCGCCACTAATCAGGGCCTGGCGTCCGACCTCGCCGTCCCAGTAGTTCGGGCCAATGTTCTCGAAGCCCATGTACGCATTGCCCCAACCATCCTTGGTGCCCATCGCCAGCGGGGTGATGCCTGCGTCCAGAATGGTCTGGAGCAGCGCCATGAACTCGTCCATAGTCGCGGGGGCGGTCCAGCCGTGCTCCTCGAAGAGGTCGGCGTTATAGATGAAGCCGTGAATCACCGACGCCATCGGGACACAGTAGACGTTCTCGCCGTCATCCGTGATCCAGCCGCTGCGCGCCACGTCGTTGAAGTGCTCCATGCCGGGGAGGTCGTTCACCGAGGCGAGATAGCCCGCCTCGTACAGGCCCAGGCTCAGGTCAAAGGGGCGGCAGGTGATGAGGTCCGGCCCGGTCCCGGCCTCAAGCGCGGCGCGCAGTTGCGCGTCGTATTCGGTGTTCAGCGTCGGCTCAAACCGGACGACGATGTTGGGATACGCCGCGCTGAACGCAGCGAGAATCTCATCCCACTGCTCGATATCCTCCGTGCGCCAGCTCCCCATGACGAGTTCGACGACCTCCTCTTGCGCGCTCACCGGCAGCGCAACCAGAAACAGCGCGAGCACAAGGGTGAACGTGAAGGCCTTTTTCATTTCTTCCTCCTCGCTTGTCAGATGCTAAATCAATGACAAAACGCTCTGGACATTCGTTCGGCAGTTGGCCGGCTGTGGAACCTCCTCCTGAGAAGTAGCGCCTGCGGACGACAAGAATATGATACCGCCGTATCCTACAAGGGTCAAATCGGTGGTAAACCGAACTCTATACCGGGTGCTAAACCACACTAATACATAATGTATTTATTACCCAAAGCGTCGGCGCGCGTGTGTCTGTTCATCTTTTGGTTCCGCGACTGAAGTCGCGGGCTAATTCGTATTCCTTCCCGCCATGTTCTGCGATTAACCGACGACCTTAGTCGTTAAGTTACGAAAAACAACCTTTTAGCGCGATACCGAGCGGACAATTGAGTAGATACCTGCCCATGGCGATCCGTAGGATGCCATAGCAAGACAAAATCCGGGGATGGGAAAAAGCGCACCGGGATGCGTAACACGAAGGCACGAAACATGCGAGGTCACGAAAGAGGTGGGCGCACTTTCGCGTTTTCGCGCTTTTCGTGGCTTCGTGTTTCCAATCTGCACTGCCTCCCGGACTTTGCCGCGCTGACGTAGGACGCCGGGTAATTGACAGCATTTTTGATTTCATGTACTCTTTGGGCACACAAACCGGTGCACGCGATCCGACCCCCGGCGGATGCTGAAACCCTGGGAGGCAGCCATGTTAGATCGATTGCGCGAGAGCGCGCTCAATGACGACTACGACGACGAGCCGGAGGAGGTCACCGACTACGTGCGGCAGGCCGCAGCCGAGGAGGACCTGCTCCTGGGGCTGAACCCGGCGCAACGGCTCGTCCTGTCGCTTTTCCTCTTCCTTGACGTCGCTGTGATTGGCTTCATGCTGCTGCTGGCGCTTGGGCGCATCAACATCTGAGCATCGTTTGGCGTCTTCTCCACAATGAGTCGCGCAGGCGCTCTGAGGTCAGAGCGCCTGTTTGCGTGTTCACCCATCCGGCGCGACGGGCACAATCAGCGTGAGGCGCGACTCGGCAGCCGTCTGCACCGCCGGCCTCGTCGAATAGCATGGGGTGGTACGCGATGGCGCGCCAGAGGTCGATCATGTCGCTGTAGTGCGGGCTGAAGGGGTGCCCGCTCTGGCCGGTGGTGTGGATCGACCGGCTGTTCGCGAAGTCGCTCAGGTCCACGATCATGCGCTGCGAGGGCAACCCGTACACTGCGAAGGGGTCCGACGCCCGCCAACTCGTGGCGTTCACCACCGACGCGCTCCCGCCCACCGCGACCGGCCCCCGGTTGAAGATGCCCGCAATCAGGCCGACGCCCGACTGGCCCGGCCCCTGGTTCACGAACGTCGCGGTGTGGAGCGCGCCCCAGCGCCAGGCGTCGCGGTTGTCACCGAGCCGGTCCGCGACCAGGCGACGCCCCTCCGCAAAAGCGCGACGCACGATGTCGTCGCGCGTCTCGACCTCCGCCGTGCGCGCGTCGTCCCACCACGCATTCTCTGGGTCGTCAAGCAGCCGCGAGAGGCTGTACACCTCCCGCGAGCTGCCGTTGGGAACCGCGCCGAGTTCGTCTGCGTACACGGCAGCGACCAGCTCCGCCCAGAAGCCCATGAAGAGCGCCGCGTGCGCGCTGTCCATGTCGGCCTGGCGATCCCAGCCGCCCAGCCACGCGGCTGCATCGGCCAGCGCGGCGTCTGCCAGGTCGAGCGCGGCGAGGGCGGCAACCAGTTCGTCCGCGAGCGGCACGCGGTTGTCGCCGTGGATGGCGACAAAGGTCGCGACGGTGTGCGCGTCGGTCGCTTCGAGCAGCGCCGTGATGCGCGCCGCGCGGTAGCCGTAGTCGCTCCACGCGCCCGTGAGCGTGTACGCATACTCCGGACCGACGACGGCGTTGTTGGCGGTGACGATGTAGCCGCGCTCCGGGTTGAATTCCGAAGGCAGTTCGTCGAAGGGGATGTAGCCCTGCCACTCATAGGCGGTCGTGTTGCCCGGTACCGGCAACAGGCCGTCGTGCCCCTCCGCGCGGATGGGTATCCGGCCCGGCGTCTGATAGCCGATGTTCCCCGCCACATCCGCATAGACGAAGTTCTGCGCCGGCCAGGTCCAGTAGCGCAGCGCGGCGCGGAAGTCCGCCCAGTTCGCCGCGCGGTTGAGCATCAGGATGGCGCGCAGCAGGTCGCCGCCTTCCAGCGTGGTCCAGCGCAGCGCCATCGGCGACCTGCCCGCCGCGATATCCGCCGCGTCGGTCACCACCGGCCCGAAGTGCGTCATCTGCACTTCGAGCTGCACCGACGCGCCGCCGTTGACGCGGATCGTCTCGGCGACGATGTCCATGTCCAGCCACTCGTCCTGGTAGCCGTACTGGTTCGGGTGGTCGGGATCGGTCTCCAGGATGTAGAGGTCCTGCGTGTCGGGGCCGAGGTTGGTAACGCCCCAGGCGATGTGCCGGTTGTGGCCGATGATCACGCCGGGCGTGCCCGGAAAGCTGAAGCCCACGACGTCGTAAGGGCACGCGTCGCTGACCGGTCGGCAGTGCAGCCCGACCTCGTACCAGATCGAGGGCATCTGAATGGGCAGGTGCGTGTCGTTGGCGAGCAGGGGCAGCCCGGTCGCCGTGCGCGCCCCGGAGACGACCCAGTTGTTCGAGCCGACGCCGGGCGCAGCGCCCAGGTCGCGCGGCGACACGCCCCCGGCGAACGTCGCGCCGACATTGGCATACAGCGGGTCGTCAGGCGGTGCGGCGCGCTCCGTGACGATTGTGGGACTCTGGTCATACGGGTAGGGCGGCGCGAGGTCGGCTTCCATCTCTGCGCCCAGCATTTCGAGGCGCTCCAGGCGGTCGCGCTCGCTTTCCATGTTCCCGCCCAACATGAAAGCCAGCACCACGCCCCACCCCATCGTGTGCTCAGGCAGCCACGGCTCAATCGCAACCGGCGCGCCGGTCAGCTCCATCAGCGCGAACTCCAGCGCCAGTTCCGGCGCGCTGCGCGGGGCGATGTACTGGTTGACGCCATGTGCGTAAGCCCCAAGCACGAGCTGCGCGCCGGGGTCCAGCTCTGCGGCCAGGCGCACCGCGGCCCGGTTCCAGCCCACCGTGCGGATGAACCGGTCCATATCGACCAGGTCTTCACCGAACAGTTCGGCCAGCCGTCCCTGCCCGATGCGGCGCGCGAGTTCCATCTGGTAGAAGCGGTCCTGGGCGTGGACGTAGCCCTGCGCCATGAAGAGGTCGTCGGCGTGGCTGGCGTAGATGTGCGGCACGCCCCAGCCGTCGCGGTAGATCTCGACCGGCTGGCGCAGGCCCGGCAGGATGAGGTCGCCGTCCAGCGTGGGCAGGGCACGGCGCAGCGTATGGACGCAATACGCGCCGAGCCCAGCGGCGACGACGGCGACGATCACGATCACCACAAGCACGACACGAACCCAGGGCCTCATCCTGGATACACCCTCCCGGCCACCGCCGCGCACATCAAGCCCGGACCGCACTTGTGAAAGGCGGCGCATCTTATAACACAGTTGGGGTATGTGAGCAATTTTATCCGCGTGCTTAATTGTGCTAAACTATAGGCGCAAGGTCTTACCGAAGGAATGCTTGCGGAAAACCACTGCCCACATGATTATCTGCACGAATTGTGGAAAGCCCAACCCCGAAGGGGTGCTGTTTTGTGAGAATTGCGGCGAGCCGTTTGTCGCGGGCGGGCCAAGCCGTGAGACTGCCGCCATCCGCCACAGGGTGATCGAGGAGCCCCCGCACGCGATCACGGTCCAGGTGCAGGGCGCGAGCCGCAAGTTCGTGCTCGAAATGCTCAACGCGCCCTTCATCCTGGGGCGCGCCGACCCTGAGGCGGACTTCATGCCGGAGGTCGAGTTGTCGCCGTTCGACGCAGTGCGGCTTGGCGTCTCGCGGCGGCACGCAATGATAAGCTGGGGCAGCGGCGGCGTCACCATCGAGGACCTGGGCAGCTACAACGGCACCTTCGTCAGTGGGCGGCGGCTCCCGCCGCACGAGCGCCATCCCCTGAAGGACAGCGACGAGGTCATCCTCGGCGACCTGGTGCTGAACGTCTACTTCGGCGACCGCTGACCCGCACCCCCTCACTGAGTGACAAGAGCGCCGCGCGTGCGGCTTCGTGCGCGCTCTGCGACCCCCTGGCCGGGCGGCGCGCCGTTGCGCTATACTTCCCCCCAACAGGGGCGGCATGAGTCCCTGGGCGCGCTTCTTCAGCATGGCAGACCCACCAGGAGGCGGCGATATGATTCCCAAGACGGCGGGCGTGGTCATCATTGGCGGCGGCGTGATGGGCGCGAGCGTGGCCTATCACCTGGCGAAACGCGGGGGTGCGCGACGTGCTGCTCCTGGAGCGCGAGCGCTTCTTCGGGCAGGGCGCGACCGGGCGCTGCGCCGGCGGCATCCGGCACCAGTTCTCCAGTGAAGTCAACATCCGGCTCTCGATTCACAGCATCCAAATGCTGGAGGCATTCGAGGCGGAGATGGGCCAGCCCATCGACCTGAAGCAGACCGGCTACCTCTTCCTGCTGAGCACGCCGGAGGAGATGGCGCAGTTCCGCGCCAACGTCGCGCTGCAGAACGCCCTCGGCGTCGCCAGCCGCCTCCTGACCCCGGACGAGATTCAGGCGCGCGTGCCGCTGCTCAACCTCGACGGCATCATCGGCGGCGCATTCTGCGACCGTGACGGCATCGCCGACCCCGCCAGCGTGGTGCAGGGGTTCGTCAAGCAGGCGCGCGCGCACGGCGCGACCCTGGTCAACGACGCAGCCGTTACCGGCGTCCTGGTCGACGGCGGGCGCGTGCGCGGCGTGGAGACCGCGCAGGGCCGGGTGAGCGCGCCGGTGGTGGTCAACGCCGCCGGGCCGTGGGCCGGCCTGGTCGCCGCGATGGCGGGCGTGGCGTTGCCCATCACCCCGGAGCGGCAGCAGATCGCGGTCACCGCGCCGCTGGCGGGGCTGCCGCCCGACTTCCCGTTCGTGATCGACTTCAGCCAGCGGCTCTACTTCCACATGGAGGGCGAGGGGTTGCTGACCGGGCAATCCATCGTGGGCCAGCCTCCCACCTTCGACCAGTCGGTCGATGGCGACTGGACCGCCTATCACATCGGCAACGCGATGGCGCGGCTGCCGCTGCTCGAAAGCGCCTATTTGATGTCCGAGTGGGCCGGCCTGTACGAAAACACGCCCGACGCGCACCCCATCGTCGGGCCGGTGACGGCGCTGGAGGGGCTTCTACGTCGTGGCGGGCTTCAGCGGGCACGGCTTCATGCACGGCCCCATCGCCGGGCAGTTGATCGCCGAGCAAATCCTGGGCCTGCCCACAACCGTCGACGTGACTCCGCTGCGCTGGGATCGTTTCGCAGAAGCGAGCGCCGTCACCGAATTCAACGTCGTGTGAGCGCCGGCTCACTCGATCCGCGCGGCGATGCAGCGGGGATCGACCATATCCAGATCGACCTCCTGCCCCATGCCGCGCGCTTCGGCGACCTGGTAGACAAGGCTCGCGACGACGGCATCCTGCACGGCGTTGCCCACCGACTTGAAGAACGTCACCTCGTCCGGCGACGTGCGACCGGGCTTCTCGCCGGCGGCGACCTGCCCGATCTCGGTGATGTCCTCCGCGCGGATGAGGCCCTGGCGCAGCGGGATGATGAGGTCGCCGGCCTCCGCAAGCGCGCCTTCACGCGCATCGACGAAGACGCGCGCCCGCCGCACCACGTCAGCGGCCACCTCCTGCATCTCCGGCGTGAAAGATCCCACCCCATTTATGTGCACGCCCTGCGCGAGATCCTCCGCGAACACGACCGGCTCGCGGCTGGTCGTCGCCGTGACAATGATCGACGCGCCGCGCACCGCCTCGTCGCTGCTGCCGGCGACCCGCACCTCCAGGTGGGGGTGCCGCTGCCGCAGTTCCTCGGCCAGCTCCGGCGCGCCCATGAGGCTGTAGATCCGCACCTGCTGGACAGGCCGCACCGCGAGCATGGCGGCGATCTGCGTCCGCGCCTGCACGCCCGCGCCAATCACGCCGAGGACGGCGGCGTTGGGCCGGGCAAGGAGGTCGGTCGCCAGCCCGGAGGCCGCCCCGGTGCGCAGCGCGGTCAGGAACGCGCCATCCATCAGCGCCAGCGGCGCGCCGGTCTGGGCGTCGATGACGAAAACAACGCCGTTGATGGCGGGGAGGTCGCGCGCCGGGTTGTCGGGACAGACGGACACGATCTTGACGACCGTGTAGCGCTCGCCCTGCACGTGCGCCGGCATGGTGAGCGTGGTGGAGCCGAACGCGGTCTCGATGGCGGTGCGGAGCGGCGCGGCGACGCGCCCGGCGGACAGGGCAATGAAGCCCTCGCGGACGGCCCCGATGGCGTCTTTCATGCTCACCGCGTCGCGGATGTCGTGCGCGTCAAGGATGCGCATGGCGTCCCCCTTTCAGTCCGGCTAACTCCGGTTGGGCACGTCGATCAGGCTGCGCTCCACCGCACCGGGCAGGCGAACCGGCGCGCGGCTGAGCAGAATCACCGCGCCGAGGATGAGCGCGCCCCCGACAAGCTGCGGCCACGCCAGCCGCTCGTCCAGGATCAGCCAGCCGAGCAGCACCGCGACCGCCGGCTCCAGCGTCGCGACGATGCTGGCGTTGCTCGCGGGAGTTCGCGCAGGCCCTGGTTGAAGCTCACGCCGGCGAGCAGCGTGGGGATCAGGGCGGTCGCGAGCAACCAGGCCAGAACCTCCGGCGTGGTGAGTGCGTTGACGACCACCGGCCGCCGACTGGACCGGCAGCATGAAGAGCGCGCCGAACGCCAGCGCGTAGCTCAACACGGTCCACGCCGAGTGGCGGCGCACCGCGACCTTGCTGAAGATGGTGTAGAGGCCATAGGCCAGCCCTGCCCCCAGCCCGAAGAGCACGCCGAGCGGGTTCAGGCGCAGCGCCTCGAACTGGTAGATGCGCGCCACCAGCGCCGCGCCGGCAATCGCCATGAGCAGCGCCAGCCCTTGCGCCGGGTCAACGGCTCGCCCATGAAGAGCGCCGAGATCACCGTCACCCACGCCGGCGCGGTGTACATCAGCACGGCGGAGACGCCGACGCCCGCAACGGTCGATGGCGCTGGCGTAGACGATGTAAAACGCCGCCACGCCGACCAGCCCGAACAGCGCAAAGCCCGCCAGGTCGCGGCGGGTGACGGCAAACGGCGCGCCTGCGCCGGGGTGCGCACGCCGCCTCACGGCCCAGCGCGCCAGATGCGCGGCGAAGAGGATCAGCGCGGTGAGCAGGGCGCGGAAGAAGGCGACGGTCACGGGCGTCAGCCCGTAGCCGTCCACCAACCGCTTGTAGAACAGGCCGAGCGACGCCCAGAGCGTCGCCGCCAGCAAGACCAGGCCGTACCCCCGCAACGCGCCGCTCATGCCTCGCCCAGGTACGCCTTGCGCACGCGCTCGTCGTGGAGCAGCGCCTCAGCCGGCCCCTCCAGCGGAATCGCGCCGGTTTCCAGCACGTAGCCGTAATCCGCCAGCCGGAGCGCGGCGCGGGCGTTCTGTTCGACGAGGAGGATGGTCACGCCCTGCTCGTTGATAGCGCGGATCGTGTCGAAGATCGCCTGGACGAGCAGCGGAGCCAGGCCGAGCGACGGCTCGTCGAGCATGAGCAGCTTGGGCCGGGCCATCAGCGCGCGCCCGATGGAGAGCATCTGCTGCTCGCCGCCGGAGAGCGTCCCGCCAAGCTGCGCCTTGCGCTCCGCGAGGCGCGGGAACAGCCGGTACACGCGCTCGCGGTTGGCCTCGACCGCCTCCCGGTCGTTGCCGAGCGAGTACGCGCCCATGTTCAGGTTCTCGTTGACGGTCAGCGTCGGGAAGACCTGCCGCCCCTCCGGCGCTTGCGTCAGGCCCTGGAAGACGATCCGGTGCGCCGGCATCCGGTGGATTGGCGCGCCGTCGAAGACGATCTCACCCGACTGGGGCCGCACCAGGCCGGAGACCGTGCGCAGCGTGGTCGATTTCCCCGCGCCGTTCGCGCCGATGAGGGTCACGATCTGGCCCTCATCCACCTTGAGCGACACATCCTTGAGCGCCCGGACGTTGCCATAGTACGTGTTGACGTCGCGCAATTCCAGCAGCGCCATGGCTCACTCGCCCTCGTCTTTGCCCAGGTAGGCGGCGATCACGTCGGGGTTGCGCTGAATCTCGGCCGGCAGCCCCTCGGCAATCTTGCGCCCGTTGTCCAGCACCACGATGCGGTCCGAGATGCCCATCACCACCTTCATGTCGTGTTCGATCAACAAGATCGTCACGCCGCTGTCACGAATCCGGCGGATGGTGTCCATCAGCGCCAGGCCCTCCGCTTCGTTGAGGCCGGCCGCCGGCTCGTCGAGGATGAGCAGCTTGGGGTTGGTCGCCAGCGCGCGCGCGATCTCCAGCCGCCGCTGGTCGCCATACGGGAGGTTGCGCGCCAGCTCATCGGCGTGGTTCGCGAGGCCCATGAACACCAGCCGCGCCATCGACGCCTCGACGATGCGCTGCTCCTCCGCGCGTTCGGTGGGCAAACGCAGCAGCGCGCCCCCCGCGCCGGCCCGGCCGGTGTGGTGCTGCCCGGCCATCACGTTTTCGAGCGCGGTCAGGCGCGGGAACAGGCGGATAGTCTGGAACGTGCGCGCGATGCCGCGCTCCACGATCTCGTGCGGGCGAAGGACCGGGGCCATGCCGAGGCGCGCGAGGATGCGGCGCGGTAGCCAGGGCACCCAACTCCCCAGGAAGGTGAAGAAGCGCCGCAGCGCGCGGTCGCGCGCGCTCGCGGGCGTCTGCACGATGGGCGCGCTGTCAAAGACCACCTCGCCGGTGGACGCGGGATAGATGCCGGTGATGACGTTGAACACGGTGGTCTTGCCCGCGCCGTTCGGGCCGATGATGCTGAGGATATCGCCTGTGTTCACCTGAAAGGTCAGGTGGTCGATGGCGCGCAGGCCGCCGAAGTCCTTGCTCAGTGCGGAAACGTCCAGGAGAGCCATCGTGCCGACCTCACGCGATCTGCGGCGCAACCGCTGACTCAGGCTCAGGCGTCGCGGCCACGGCGGAAATCACCGCGCCGCGCCGCCGTTCAGGGATGATGCCGGCGGGCCGGAGGATCATCATCAGCACCATCGCCCCGCCCATCAGGCCGTCGCGCCAGTCGATGATGTTGAACCCGGCGATAACGGACTCAAGCTGGGCGGCGAACGCCGCGCCGGCGATCATCAGCGCGACGACGTAGACGGCCAGCGCGCCCCCCAGCCAGGGCAGCACGTTGATGTCGCGGGCGTAAGCCGCGCGCGCGGCGATGACCGCAACGAGCGCCATGATGATGCCGGCGACGTAGAGCGGCGGCTGGCCCAGGAGCAGCGGCGGCAGGAAGAACGCGACCGCGATGAGGGCGCTGTCGATTGCCGCGCGGCTGAGCCGCCGCCGCGAGGCGTAGAGATAGCCGGCAAGGATCAGCGCCAGGATCACGGCGGGGACCGCGTTGGACCAGACCTGCGTCGGGTCGGCGTCGCGGAGCAGTTCGGGCAGAACCACCATGCCCAGCGTGCCGACCATCACGCCGGGGATCGACCCGCTGCCGCCGAGCACGACGATGCAGAACATGATGACCGACTGGAGGAAGTTGAAACTCTCCGGCGCGATGACGGTGAACCGGCTCGCGTACAGCACGCCGGCAACGCCCGCCCACGCCGAGCCAATGGCGAACGCCACCAGCTTCACCCGCGTCGTGTGAATGCCCATCGCCTCGGCGGCGAGTTCGTCCTCACGCACGTAGAGCCACGCACGGCCCAGGCGCGAGTCCTGCAGGCGCCTGATGCCGACAATGGTAATAACGATGAAGGCCAAAACCAGGAAGTAGTACGGGCGCGGGTCGCGCTTGAACGCGAAGGGCACGAGCGTCAGGCCGAGCGGCCCCGCGATGGGATCGCCGACGTTGAAGTTCTCCGCCAGCGCGGTCTCGACGGTGCCCGCCAGCGACGCGCCGCCGACGAACATCGCCACCGCGAAGAGCGCGGCGACCACCGCCACGCCGATCAACTCCCGCTGCGCGTCGGCGTTGCGGTTGCGCAGCGCGCTCGCAACCCCCAGCGCGACGATCACCATGACCATCGAAACGAGGGAGAGCGCCGGCTGGCCGAGGAGCAGCGGCGGCGCGTAGTAGGCCACGGCGAGGATCGCGCCGCCCGCCACCTGCACCGCCCGCCCGCGCTTGCGCGCGCCGACGGCGTAGATCGCCAGCGCCACGACCAGGAAGAGAAACGGAATCGGCTCGACCCACGGCACGAGCAGCTCCGGGCGACCGGTACCGAACAGCCCGTTTGAGCCGCCGGTGATGCCAAAAATGTTGTTGACCACAGCAATGCGGAAGATTTCACCGAACGCGATGGTCACAATACACAGGTAGTCGCCGCGCAGGTGGAGCACCGGCTTGGAGACGAGCACCGCCGCGCCGCCGGCGACCAGCATCGCCAGGGGTATCGTGAGCAGGACCGAAACGCCGGCGTTGAGGCTCAAAATCGCGGCGGTATACGCGCCCAGGCCGAAAAACGCCGCGTGCCCTAGTTGGAAAAGGCCGGCGTAACCAACGATGATGTTCAGGCTCAGCCCCAGAATCACGTAAATGCCGGCAAACACCGCCACCGACGTGCGCGAAGCGTCCATGAACCCGAAGAAGGGGAGCGCCAGCGCGGCAAGGAGCAGCAGTGCGTACCACACCCACGATGGGATTGGCCTTCCGTTTGTGAGCGCCCGGTTCATCGCCTTACACCTTCTCCGCGACGGTCTCGCCAAGGAGGCCGGTGGGCCGGGCGATCAGGATGACGATGAGCAGCACATAGGCGATGGCGTCCTTCCACGCAGAAGCGCCCGCGCCGCCGTAGGCCGTCGCCATCGTCTCGGTGATGCCCAGGACAAAGCCCCCCAGCACCGCACCGGGGATGTTGCCGATGCCGCCCAAAATCGCGGCGATAAACGCCTTGAGGCCGAAGGTCCACCCCAGAGTGAAGTTGAACGAGCCGTAGTAGACGCCGACGAGCACCCCGGCCAAGCCGCCCAGCGCCGGCCCGATGAAGAAGACCAGCGTGATGATCTGGTTCACGTTGATGCCCATCAACCGCGAGACGTTGTGGTCGAGGGAGACAGCGCGCATCGCCGTGCCGACGCGGGTGCGCTGCACGAACAGGTACAGGCCGACCATCACGGCGGCGCAGACGACGAGCACGATGATCTGCAGGCCCGAAAGCGCCACCCCCTCCGCCACCTGGACGCTGGGCAGGCCTCTGAGCAGGCCCTCCGGGTAGGTCTGCCAGCGCGCACTGGAAACGTTGCGGGCGAGCGCCTCAAGCACGAAGGCCGCCCCCAGCGCCGAGATCACGGGCGAGAGGCGGCCGGCAGTCCGCAGCGGGCGGTAGGCGACGCGCTCGATGGTCATGCCCATGAGGCCGATAAAGCCCATGACGATGACGGCCACGATCAGGATGGCGACGAGGTCAAGGCCGAGGATTGCGCCCAGGGCCGCCGAAAGCAGCGCCCACCCCGCCAGCGTCCCCCCACATGAACATATCGCCGTGCGCGAAGTTGATCAGCTTGAGCACGCCGTAGACCATCGTGTAGCCCAGCGCGACGACCGCATAGAAACTGCCAATGGTCAGGCCGTTGATAAGCTGCTGGAGCAACCTTTCCATAGTGGTACCCTTCCGCTCCCCCCACGGTTGAGTAATGCGTGTGGGCGGGTTGCCGGCCAGCCCAAAAGCCCTGCCGGCAACCCGTGTGACAGACCGTCGTTGCGCCCAGGCCGCGCGGCGTCCTGCCGGGGCCGGGCGGTTGACGCGCCTATCGGTTGGCGAGATAGTCGATGACGGCGGCGCGCTCGGCGTCGTTGAGTTCCGCACCGTTGCCGATCATGAGGTCAACGGTCTCCGTCCAGCCGGCTTCGTCCTTCTCGGCGGCCTCGATGCGGTCGATGGTGTGGCAGACGGTGCAGCGTTCGGCGACCAGCGCCTCACCGTCGTGTTCCATCATCTCCTCTTCGCCGCCAGCGCCGGGCTGCTCCGGATTGAGCGCGATGTTGCCCTCCGCATCGATCTGGTACAGAACGTGGATCGTCCCCAGACGGTCGCCCTTCTCGTCAAAGCCGAGGATCGGGCCGCTCAGGCCGGGATAGTCGGCAAACTCGGTGTGCAGGTACTCGGCCAGCACATCGGTTTCGGTGCTGCCAGTCGCCTCGATGGCGTGCGCGATCACGTTGAACGCCTCAGCCGCCAGCAGCCACCATACGCTCGCGGGCGGCTCGTCATAGGCTTCCTCGAAATCCGCCACAAACTGCTCCGCTTCGGGATACTCAAGGTCCTGCGGCAGCGGCTCGGTGGTGATGAACGTGCCGACGGCGGCATCCACGCCCGAAATCTCGACCATTTCAGGGTTGTTGCTAGCGTTGCCCATCATCCACTGGATGTCCAGGCCAAGTTCCATCGTCTGGCGCAGGAGCAGCCCGCCCTGTGCATGGTAGCCGGTGAAGTAGATGGCATCCAGGCCCGCCTGCCCGATGTTGGTGAGGATCGGGTGAAGTCCTGGTCTTCGGGGTTGATGGCGTCGTAGAAGGCAACCTCAAGCCCGGCTTCCTCGGCGTAGATCCGCGTCCAGTCGGCAAGGCCGGCGGCATAGGTCGAGTTGTCATGCAGCACGCCAATCGTCTGCGCGCCCAGCACGTCCTTCATGGCGTTGACGGCAAACAGAGCCTGCCGGTCGTCCAGGAAGCAGACGCGGAAGAACTGTCCAAAACCCTTCTCAGTGAGGCGGGTTGCGGTAGACGACGGGGTGATGTGCAGGATATTGGCCTCGTTGTAGATTTCGGAGGCCGGCTCGGTGGCGGTGGAGTTGTAGGCCCCGATCACGGCGACAACGCCGGCGCTCACCAGGCGATCCGCGACCAGCGCCGCCTGGGTGGGGTCGCCCGCGTCATCCTCGATGACCAGCTCGACCGGGCGGCCAAGCAGCCCGCCGGCGTCGTTGAGCTGATTCACCAGCAGCTCAACCGCCTTGACAAAACCCTGTCCCTCGTAGGCGTAGTCGCCCGTCATCGGGCCTTGCAGGCCGATCAGGATCGGCTCGCCCTCCTGCGCGCTCGCAGGAACCGCAAGCGCCATGACCATAGCCGCCAGCATCACCACGGAAAGTACACGCTTAAGCATTTTGCTCTCCTCCTCGCAAAAAGCGGATTTATGGCTGCGACAGTTACGGACCTTCACTCTCGTGTCGTCCTCTCGCCGTCAGTTCTCTGTTGACGCCCTCCTTTCCACATGCCTCACCCGTCACGCCTGGCCGCCCGAAGGGCAACCCTGGCGAGATCCCCTCATCTCGCCAACAACCCGCACCACGCGCTGCAAAAGCCTGAACAACATCGAAAACGCGCGCCGCTTTCAGATTGTGCTTTCTACGTCAACGGGTGGCTGCGTCCGCGCTATATATTTGTTCAGTGACAGGGCCGACATTATGATACCACAGCCCGCGCAAATTGTGCGAAACGGCTCAAGGATGTATTAACCCCTCTTCCACGCCCATGTGGAAGAGGGGCCACTGGGGAGTTGACTGTAGCTACCCGCAAGCTGGTCCAATTCTGGCAATTGAATCCAACAATCCGCGTTTTGAGGACAAGCGTGCCATGCCCACATATCGCTACATCTGGAGGCAGGGGCGACCCGGCGGGTCGCCCCTACGCACAACGGCGGCTTGCGCCGTCCTGATCTACGACGTGAACGCTCAGGTAGCTTGCGGGAAGCTGCAAGGCTGGCTAACGGGCGCTGTGCGTCACACCGCCGCGCGCTTGCCCACTTCAGGTTCAGAGACGCCCGCCTCTTCTTTAGCAGAAGACGCAGAGGTCTGGTCCCCGCGTGGGGCAAGCGCCTCGCGGTCGGCGGCGTGCGGCTGGTGCTCCAGGATGATGCGCACTGACCGGTCGTAAGTCAGGTAATTCCACACCCAGTTGATGAACACGTTCAGCCGGTTGCGGAACCCCATCAGCGTGATGAGGTGCAGCCCCAGCCACGCGACCCACGCGATGAAGCCCGTGAGCTGTACCCGGTAATAGATCCACGCCACGGCGCGGTTGCGGCCAATCGTCGCCATGATGCCCCGGTCGTGGTAGCGGAAATTCTCCTGCGGCTCGCGCTTGATGCGGCGGAGGATGTTCTTCGCCGCGAGGATGCCCTGCTGCTTGGCGACCGGGATGAGCATCGGGTACGGCGCGCCGTCCTCGTCTTCCAGGTAGGCCATATCGCCCACGACGTAGACGCGGTCGCGCCCGGCGACCTCCATGGTGGGCGCAACCGGGATGCGCCCGCCGCGCGCGCGGTCCACGCCCAACGTGTCCGCCATCGGCGAGGCCGAGACGCCCGCCGCCCAGATCAGGGTATGGGTCGGGATCACACGCCCGTCCCTCAGCCGTATGTGGTCGTGCGCGGCCTCCACGACCGGGTTATCGAGGACAACCTCGACGCCCAGCGACTCGAGCTGCCGGAGCGCGGCGCGCTGCAACTTGTCGGGGTAGGGGTGGAGCAGCCGGTCCGTCGCCTCGACAAGGATGACGCGCGCCTCCACATCGCACAGCGGCCCGTATTCCTTCTGCAGCACGTGTTTCTGCAACTCGTAGAGCGCGCCGGCCATCTCCAGGCCGGTTGGCCCGCCGCCGACGACCACAAGCGTGGTGAGCGCCGCCGCATAGTCCTGATCCTCCGCCCACGCAGCGCGCTCGAACAGCTTGAGGATGTGGTTCCGCAGCACCACCGCGTCGGCAAGGTTCTTCAGCTCAAAGGCGTGCGTGGCCACGTCGTCATTGCCGAAGTAATTCGTCACGCTGCCGGCGGCGACGATGAGGTAATCGTAGGGTTCCACGCGCGTCACGCCATTGGTGCGCACCGTCACGCGCCTGGCCTCGTGGTCGATGGCGGTGACTTCGCCCATCAGGAACTGGACGTTCGCGCTGTCGCGAAAGATGTTGCGCACCGGGTACGCGACCTCGCTGGGGTCAAGGCCCGAAGTCGCGACCTGGTAGAGCAGCGGCGTGAAGGTGTGGAAGTTGTTGCGGTCGATGAGCAGCACATCGACCGGCTTGCGCGCCAGCGCGCGCGCGGCGTACAGCCCGCCGAAGCCCGCGCCGATGATCACAACCCTGGGGTGCTTTCGCTCGTTCATC
Organism: Anaerolineae bacterium; assembly: GCA_027494055.1. Lineage (GTDB taxonomy): Bacteria > Chloroflexota > Anaerolineae > Aggregatilineales > JAFGMM01 > JAOSJO01. Next base: position 368,981 of record JAOSJO010000012.1, read on the forward strand.
CCAACCCCCTTTTTCTAAGAACCGTCTTCATAATCATTATAGCATAAAACGGTAATTTTGGTGAAAAAAGTCACAAATATTCCGTTGGAAATCCATGAAGGCGGCCGAGCCGGTGCGCACAAAAAACCGGGACGCGGCATGGCCGCGCCCCGGCGCACATCTGTGGCGAAGCGGGCTTTGGCCCGCGCGCCCGGCCTACTCGCGCACCTCCACCGGGTCGAGCAGCACGACGAGGCCGAACGTCCCCATCAGCGTGAAGAGCATCGGGGCCAGGAAAGGCGCGCCCCGGATGAAGCGCTCCACCACGATAGCGCCGCTTGGCGTGAGGTCGTGGGCAATGTGCAGGATCAGACCCACCACGCCCGTCGCCAGCAGCAGGACCATCGCCAGGATGTAGGTCAGCACGTCGGCGCGCCTCGGCTTGCTCAGCGCGCCGAGCATGAACGCGACCACGGCAGCGAAGACGCCGGCCCCGGTCGGCGCCCACAACCAGGGGTTGTCGAAGTTGGTCCGCGCGTGGTCCAGCACGCTGCTGATGAGCGTCGCCAGCGTGCCCAACCCCACGATCAGGAAGTAGGCGCGTGTCTTGCTCAACGGCAGGCGCAAGCTCCCGCCTCCCGGCACCAGCACGCGCCCGCTGTCGGGCGGCGATTCGGTGAAGACGGCGCTCAGCCCCAGCAGGCCGGCCATCGCGTAGGTCAGCGGCCCCAGAATGGGCGGCGCCCAGACCAGCAGGTTGACCGAGATTTGCTGGCCCGGGGGCGCGGCGGGGAGGGCGGCGCGCTGCAGGTGGAAGTACGCGCCGAGCAGCCCGACGCCGATGCTCGCCAGCAGCACCACCGAGGCGATCAACGTCGCCAGGTAGCGGTTGCGCAGCGAGATCGCGCCGGCGATCAGCAACAGCAGGCCGACGACGATCCCGAAGATGATGGAGATCCACTCGTTGGGCACGATGGTGCCGCTGATGCTGTGCGAGAGGAAGGTCTCCAGCGCCAGGCCCAGCATCATCGACGCCACGGTTAGCAGCATCAACTGGTCACGCGAGAACGGCAGCCGCAGCCGGCGCACTGCTGGAAATGCAGTCGCAAGGTGGTACATGGTCATTCGCCTGTCTCCGCCTCAGCCGGCGCGGCGGCCTCGGCCAGCTTCTCGGCGACCATCACGCGCAGTTCGGCCAGGTCGGCCAGGACTTCATACGCGCCGTGCCACTGGGTATAGTCGGCCCCCTGCATCCACACGCCGAACTTGGCAGTGCGGCCCCAGTGGTGCCACAGCTCGAAAAACACGTAGTCAATCGGCTCGTCGAACGGCGCGTCGGTCAGCAAGCCCTGATCCTCCAGCGGCCTGATGATCTCGCGGCTCTCCAACACCCACTCGTTGACCTTCTCGGTGGCGGCGTCGGCGTCGGTGTAGAACGTGTCGATGAAGTTCCGGTTGTGGCATTCCAGGCACACGCTCTGCATCCGCGTCTTGTTGTCCTGCCATGCCGGCCGGCGCTCGCTCACGGAGGCGAAGAGGAACCACGTCAGGCGGTCGCCCACATCGTGCGTGGTGCCGGTGGAGCCGAAGCCGCTCATGTGGCAGATGGCGCAGGTCGCGGCGGGGAAGTCGTTGACGGTCAGCGCGCCCGGCTCGGCCTCCCAGTTCCACTCATGGCCGAGGACGGAATAGGCGATGCCGTGCGGCGACTCGTGGTAAATCTCCCACTGCGGGTGGTCCGGCCCGATGTGGCAGGCGTTGCAGGTCTCAGGCTTGCGTGCCTGCTCCAGGCTGAACTCGTGGCGCAGGTGGCACTTCTGGCACTGGCCCACCGAGCCATCCTCCGCCGGCTGGCCGATGTTGTGACAACTGTGGCATGCGAACTGCGTGACCTCCGGCCCTTCGAGCACATAGAGCGCGTTGCGCTCCTGGTCGGGGTTGAAGGTACCTTCCGGGATGGCCTCGTACATCGCCAGGTGCTCTTCCGAGAGGTCCTGCGCACCCACCATCGCAACGTAGGCCGGCAGCGAGTGGCGGCTCTGGTAGTACTGCGCGACTTCCTGCTGGTGGCAGGTCTGGCACATGGCGGTCGTCGGCGAGCGGAGCACGAACGTGCCTTCGTGCGCGACCGCGCCGGGGTAGCCCTCTTCGACCTCGTGGCAGCTCTCGCAGGCGACGTTGGCGGCGGCCATGGTGCTGTGGCCGTACTGCTCCACGATGCCGGGCGTGGTGTTGCAGTGGCAGGTGACGCACGCATTCGAGCTGCCCGCGAGCGCGTTCACCTGGCCCACCTCGCTGGGTGTGCCGGCTTGCCCGGTCGCCAGGATCACCAGCGCGAAGCCTAGCACGATGATGACGGCCACCAGGCCGATCACCAGGACGGCTGCGCCACGCAGCGGACTCGGCGACGTGTTCTGGGTCATAGTGGCCTCCCTCTCTTCGTGTGCGGGGAAAGAATATGGACCGGTTAAGTTATGTAACCATAGAGCTTGCACAAGTATAGTGGCAACTGTCACCCGCAGTGTGTGACATAGATCATGTGTGAAAGAACGCAACGCGCCGGCCCGCTCTGGCGCACAATCAACTCAGGCGCCTGCCCGTCCTAATGTCAAAAAGATACACCCGCTCCGGGTCGAACGTCAGCCGGACGGTCTCGTGCGCCCTGACAGCGACGCTGGCGGGCACGCGCACGCGGCAGGCCGTGCGCCCGATCTTCGTGTACAGCAGGTGCGCGCGTTCGGAGAACAGCGGCTCGACCAGCTCCACATACGCCGGGATGCCCGCGCCGTTACCCTGAATGACGATGTGCTCCGGCCTGACGCCGAGCGCCACCCGGTCGCCCTCGTGCAGGTCGGGGCGGACATCCGGCCACCTGAAGTCGTCGCCCACCCATTCACCCATGTCGTTGATGTACCCATAGAAGGTGTTCATCGGCGGCAACCCGATGAACTCCGCGACGAACAGGTTGGCAGGCCGGCGGTACACGTCAAGGTAGGGGCCGACCTGCTCGATCCGGCCTTCGCGCATCACCGCGATCCGGTCGCCGAGCGCGATGGCTTCCTGCTGGTCGTGCGTCACGTAGATGCCGGTCGTGGCGTAGCGCGCCAGGATGCGCTTCAGCTCGCCCCGCGTCTTGACGCGGAGCCGCGCGTCGAGGTTGGAGAGCGGCTCGTCGAAGAGGAAGAGGCGCGGGTCGCGCGCGATGCAGCGCGCCACCGCCACGCGCTGGCGCTCGCCGCCAGAGAGCGTCGGCGGCTTGCGGCTCAGCAGGTGCTCGAACCCAACGCCCATGATCTTAGAGACGGTGCGCACGCGCTCCGGAATCTCATCTTCGCGCTTGTGGAGCCGGAAGAAGAACCCGATGTTCTCCTGGCTCTCCATGTGCGGATACAGCGCGTAGTTCTGAAACACGATGCCAATGCCGCGGTCGCCGGGCTGGACGTGGCGCACGTCCTCGCCGTCGTAGGTCACGTACCCGCCGTCGGGATGCTCCAGCCCGGCCACGATGCGCAGCAACGTCGTCTTGCCGCACCCCGACGGCCCGACAACGCTCATGGTCTCGCCCTCGCGGACCTCCAGGTTTACGCCGTCGAGCGCGACAATGCGCTCCTCCTCTGGCGGCTCGATGATGCCGGGGGACTGCCCCTTGTAATAGTATTTCGTGACGTTGACCAGTCTTATCGTTGCCATTGTCCAGACTCACTCAGTCGAATAGGCCGTGGGCGTGCGCGTCGGCGCGACGCCGTCCGGCGTGCAAAGCGGTTCCACACGGTAGCGCTCGCGCTCGGCGCAGGTCAGCGCGCGGACGTAGCGGTTTTCGTATGTCCACTCGACCAGCGCGGCGCTGCTGAGGCCGGCCAGGTCGGCGGATTGCAGGTCCCACACACGCGCGCTGCCGTCCTCCGCGCCAGAGAGCGCGCGCTGCCCGCCGGGGCTGTAGGCCACGCTGCGCACCGCGCCCGTGTGCCCGTAGAAGCGATAAATCTGCGTGGCGCGCTTCGCGTCCCACAGGATCACCGTGCCATCCGCCGAGGCGGAGAGCGCGGTCAGGCCGTCCGGGCTATAGGCGACGCTCAGCACGCGGCTGGTGTGGCCGGTCAGGGCGCGGCTCTCGCCGGTCGTCAGGTCCCAGAGGCGCACGCTTCGGTCGTCGGAACCGGAGAGCGCGGTAAACCCATCAGGGCTGATGGCGACGCCGTTGACATAATCGGTATGCCCCTCCAGACGGCGGAGCAGCGCCCCGGTCGCGGCGTCCCACAGGATCAGCGTGTTGTCGAGAGAACTCGACAGCGCGTACTGGTACGCCACGTAGCGCGCCGACGCCGCCTGCGGGTTCGGCGGCGGGCCAAACGCCACGCTCTGCACCTTGGCGCGGTGCCCCTCGAAGCGGCCAGCCTCCACACCCGCCACCAGGTCCCACAGGCGCACCGTGCGGTCATCCGACCCGGAGAGGGCGCGCGCGCCGTCCGGGCTGAAGGCCACGCTCGTGACGCGGCTGCCGACCTCGAACTGGTGGGCGGGCGTGCCGGTCTCCAGGTCCCACAGGATGAGGGTCATATCCCTTGAGCCGGAGAGCGCCTGTTGCCCGTCGGGGCTGAACGCCACGCTCTCCACGGCGCCGTAATGCCCGCTGAGCCGGCGCACTTCCGCGCCGGTCCCGGTATCCCACAGGACAATATCGCCGTTCGCGAGGCCCGCCAGCGCCATCTGACCCTCGGGGTGGTACGCGACGCTCAAGACCGCATCGCCCAGTTCCACACGTTGGCGCGCACCGGGCGCGGAGGCGATGTCGGCGAGGACGCGCTGCGCCTCGGTCGCGACCGTCGGGATGGCAAGCGTGGCCCCGCTGTAGGCAGTATCCGTGGCCGACAGGCGATTCGCGTCCAGCAGGGCGTCTACCGGCACGCCAAAGCGCTGCGCAATGCCCGACAGGGTGTCGCCGGGCTGCACGATGTAGGGTCGGGAGGCGACCGTGTTCGCCTCGACCGCCAGGGCAAGCGCCAGGTCGGGGTCGTTTGCCTCCCAGGCCTGGCCCGCGCTGGAGGCCAGCAGCGCGCTCCATTCGCGCGACATCTGGGCCTGCGCCTCGATGGCCTGCGCCGTGGCCGCCGCCGCGAACTCGGCCACCGAATTGGTGCGCAGGAGCAGCGCGATCACCGCGCCCACGACGAAAGCGCGCCGACGACAAGAAGCGCAGACAGCAGGCGGCGCGCCCGCACCTGCGCCCGCGCCTCGAACCACTCGCGGTTTGAGGCGCGAATCGGCTCGATTAGCCGGTCGTGCGTGAGTTCGTACCAGCGCGCGCCGGCGCGCCGCTCGGCGCGGATCAGGTGCCGGTCTTCGAGGATGTCGATGACCTCATTCTCCATACCGCCGGTGTCTGCCGGACCCCGGTACACCGTGTTGCGCGTGCCCAGGTCGGTGATGAGCACCTCCTCGCACCACCGGCGGAGCGCGCCCTCCGGCACGCCGGTTCGCGTCACCGCGTCGCGCACGACCCGGTCATAGAAGTCGTTGAGCGCCTGGTCCACGTTGCCGAAGCGGCGCAGGTGCTCTTCAGTGATGAGCCGCGTTTCGGGCGGCAGGTTGGCCCAGATGCTGTTGCACACCACCTGAAGCTGCACCGGCTCGACGTACTGGCCGGTCACCTCGACCGTTTTCCCTCCGCGCTCTGGACGCGGTTGCGCAGCAGTTCGAAGACCAGGATTTCGGGAACGCCCTCCGCATACTCCCGGTCGGTGTAGATGAGCGGCCCTTCGATGGCAGTCTGCGCGGCCTCACCGCCCAGCCGTTCCATGCGGAAGCGCGCCTGCATACGCTCCGGGAGTGCGCGCTGCGAAGGGGTCGAGCTGGGCGACGAAGTCCTCACGGATCGACAGAATCACGCGCAGGAGCGGATCCGCCGCCAGTGCGTCGGCGATCTGCTGGATGAACGGCTCGCGCTTCTGCCAGTGTTCAGGATGCGCGGTGAAAAGCTCCTCGAACTGGTCGAAGATCAACACGCGCGGCATCGGCTCGTCGAAGTCGTCGGTCTGGTGGGGGCGCGACGCCAGATAATCCTTCAGCGTCATGGTCATCAACCGTGCCGGGGGCGCGCTGCCCTCCGTGGCCCCGGCTTCGGGCGCGGCCCAACCGAGCATCGCCGAGAACGCAAACGGATTGTCCACCTCGTTCAGGTCCGTCCCTGCGGGGAGGGTCGCGCGCAGCCGGGTGACCGGGAACACCTCCATCTCGGCCTCGCGCAGCATGGGGATGAGGCGCGCGTTGATGAGCGAGGTCTTGCCCGCACCCGACTGCGCGTAGAAGAGCAGGACGGGGTGCGCCACGACCATCGAGAGCAGCTCGCTCGCCTCGCGGTCGCGCCCGAAGAAACGCTTCTGATCCTGGACCTCAAAAGGGCGCGGGCCGACGTAGGGGGACGGTTCAGGCGTCGTCACGGAAATCGCTCCAGCGGTCGGCCAGCTCGCGCGCGAACTCCTGGGGCGTGCCCCAATAGAGGGTCGTGCGCACATCGGCGAACATCTCGTGGTAATTCACCAGGTATTCCACGTGCGGCTGTGAGACTGGTTCGGTCTGCACCGCCACGTTCAGAGTCTTCATCTTGCCTTCCATGCTGTGGATGATGCCCCGGAACAGGACACGGAAGGTCAGCGAGTCGAGGTGGTAGCCCAGGAAAAGGAGCGACGACCACGCCAGCGCCTCTTCGACGCGCGGCGGCAGCTTCTTCCCCGCCGAGACCCTCACCAGGTAGTCCAGGTGGTCATCCTCGGTGAGCACGAGCGACTGCGTCACCCCGTCGTGACCGTAGAGGTGGTAGACGAGCGGGTTGCTGGCGTCCGGCGTGAACCCCGCCGGCGCGTCGAAGGCGCTCTCGACGCCCTTGAGCGCGTCATTCCAGCGGCACATCTCGCGGCGCGGCTTCTTCCCCTGCGCCGCGAGCGCCTGCGTCATCCGGTCATCGTAGTTCGTCGTGAGGTACACCGGGGAGCGGCAGCTTCGCAAGGATATTGTGGACATCGTCGGGGTCGTTGGGGTCGTGGGGCGGCTCGCGCCGCAGCAGGTCCACGATTTCTTCCTTCGGCACCAGCGGGTCGCCGTCGGTGACCGCGATGAACTGCGCGACCCTGCACAGGTTCGAGGTGTCGGACAGGGGGTAATTGTAGTCCCTGGCCCACTTCTGGGCGATGCTGTTGGTGTCCAAAACGCCGTTGCCGATCACAGGCGTGACCTTGCCTTTGGCAATGCGGCTCAGCAGAATGTTCCAGTCGCGTTCGCGCAGCGGGTGGGCTATGCGACCGCCTCCCGGCAATGTGCTATACTCGGTCGAAAGCTCAGTATTGCACAGACTGAGGACGCCGGCAAACATGAGCGAGCGCACAACCGTGCTGAAGCCCACCTACGACCGGTCATGGGCGCTGGTTGTCGGGATCGACCGGTACAAAGCCTTCGACGACAATTCGCTGCCCCCGCTGCGCACGTCTGTCCACGGCGCGCGCGCGGTCGCCAGCATCCTGCGGGACCGCCTCGGCTTCGAGACGACGCTCCTGGCTGACGACGCGGTGGTGCGCCGGGAGGTCCTGGGCACCCTGAACCGGATCGCGCGCGAGGCCAAGCCCGATGACCGCTTCCTGTTCTACTTTGCCGGGCACGGCCTCACGCGCACAAACGTGTACGGCGGCGAAGTCGGCTACCTCACGCTGTATGACACGCAGCCCGGCGACGACATCTGGACCAGCGCGCTCAAGATGGACGACGTGCTGGAACAGGCCGACTTCATCAAGGCCAAGCACATCCTGTTCATCCTCGACGCATGTTTCAGCGGTCTGGCGTTCGGCAGGGCGGTTTCGGTCGAGCAGCAGCGCCTTGCCAGGGACTTCCTGACTTTCCGGGCGGTCCAGGCGATTTCGGCAGGGCGCGCCGGCGAGGTCGTCGCGGACGGCGGCGGCCCTGACGGGCGGCACTCGATCTTCACCTGGAATTTCCTCCAGGGCATCCAGGACGGAACGCTCCGGGCGCAGTGGGAGGGGCTGATCCGCGCCGAGCACCTGGGACCCTGGTTGCAGGATCAGGTGCGGAAGCAGGCGCGCGGCCGGCAGACGCCGCAGTTCGGGCACCTGCCCGGCAGCGGGCGCGGCGACTTCATCTTCGACGGCTGGGCGTTGGACCTGGACCGGGTCGTTGCGCCGGTTGGCAGCGCGCCGGAGCGCACGCGCAGCGCAGACGCCGGTACGCTGACGCCCCCTCAACCGCACGCTATCACGTTGCGCGGCGCGGCGCAGGACTTCGAGCCGGACTGGGTCGAGATACCGGCGGGCGCGTTCAAGATGGGCAGCGCGCAGACCGACTGGATGGCATTCGACGACGAGATGCCGCAGCACGAACAGACCCTCCCGGAGCCTTACCTCATCGCGCGCGCGCCGATCACCAACGCCCAGTACGCCGCATTCGTCAACGCAACCGGGCGGCGCGCGCCCAAACACTGGCGCGACACGCCCCCGACGGGCCAGAACGCCGACGTTCCCGTCGTGTGGGTGAGCTGGCACGACGCGGTGGCGTACTGCAAGTGGCTGACCGACGCCATACGCGACGCCGGTCGGCTGCCGGCTGGTGGCACCCACATCGTGCGGCTGCCCACCGAGCCGGAATGGGAGCACGCGGCGCGCGGCGACGACGGGCGGCGCTACCCCTGGGGCGACGACGCGCCGGACAGCACCCGGGCGAACTTCGGCAGCAACGAGAACGGGCCGACGCCCGTCGGGTCGTTCTCCCCGCAGGGCGACAGCCCCTACGGCTGCCAGGACATGGCCGGCAACGTGTGGGAGTGGACGCTGAGCCTCAAGGAGGCCTACCCCTACGAGCCGCTCGACGGGCGCGAGGACACCAGCACGCGCGGGCGGCGCGCCCTGCGCGGCGGCGCGTTCAACGCCTCCGAGCGCAACATCCGCGTCACCGGGCGCAACTGGCACTACCCCGAAGAGCGCGACGAGACCATCGGGTTTCGCGTCGTCCTGGTCCGCGCGTAAGGTCCGCTTACCCTCACCCCTTGGCCCCAACCTCCATACCAGTTCGGGGGCGGGTTGAGTCTTGGCGCGAAATGGGTGAGCAGGGGCAAGGCATGCCTTGTCCCTACACGAGAAACCCTACAATTGGAGGAGGAGACTTCCGGAGTGAGGCCCCCGGCCGCCGGCCTTACTCCTGTTTCAGCGCGACCACCGGCGGCAGCTTCGCCGCGCGCAGCGCCGGGTAGAGGCCCGCGCCGACGCCCACCATCACGGACAGCGCGACCGCAAACAGCGCCAGCTCCGGCGGGATGACCACCAGGTTGCCGCCGATCATGCTCGGATCGAGCGGCAGGAACATGATGCCGCCCTCGCCGGCGGGCATGTTCTCGATGGCCTGGTTGATGAGGCGCTGGAGGGCCAGGGAAAGCGCGACGCCCGACAACCCGCCGGATAGCCCCACCAGCCCGGACCTCGATGAGGAAGATGCCCAGCACGTCGCGGTCGGTCGCCCCGACAGCTTTCATCAGGCCGATTTCGCGCGTGCGCTCGATGATAGCCATCGTCATCGTGTTGGCGACGCCAAACGCCGCCACGACCAGCGCCACGCCGCCCACACCGCCGAGCACCAGCCGCATCGTGCCAAAAAAGCTGTTCAACTGATTGAGGAAGTCGCCCGCGCCGCCGGCGCCAAAGCCCAACTCGCGGATCGCCTCGGTGACTTCGTTGGCCGTTTCGCGGCTCGTCGCCTGGACCGTGATCTGGTCGTAGCGGAAGGTTTCGGGGTCGTACTCCTGCCCCGTGATCTGCTCATTCATCTCGATCACGTCCTGGATCGGCATCAGGATGGCGTAATCGTAAGCCGAACCTTCGCGAAGCTCGCCGACCACGTTGATATCGACCGTGCGGGTCGTGCCGTCCTGCTTATAGAGCAGGAGTTCGGCCGGCGTCTCCATGAGGTCCACTTCAACCGGCTGCCACTCCGTCGCCTCCGGGTCGTAGAAGTTCTGCCGCACGTAAGGGCCGATCAGCATCTGGCCGCGTTCCAGCGACAACTGCCCCCGCTGCACCTCAAGGCCCAGGTAAGGCAGCAGCGCCGGATCGATGCCCAGGAACCAGCCGCCGCCCCGGTAGTCGTCCGTGACGATCTCGCCGCCATACAGGCCCACCGACGGGATGACGGCGGCCACACCCGGAATCTGCCAGAAGGCGCGCACCGCGTCGTCGTCCAGTTGGGGGATGGTCGCCTCAGGGTCGGGACCCAGTTGGAATAGACTTCGATGCGCGTGAGTTGCACGCTGCTCCCGATGCCCGCCTCGGCGGCCTGCTGGAGGCCGATGGTCAGCGCGATGAGCAGGATGACGGCAGTCGTGCCGACCAGCACGCCCGCCGCCGTCATCGCCAGCCGCGCGCGCGCCCGCCTCAGGTTGTCGATGGCAAGCTGCGCGAGTTCGAAGAACATGGCGCTAACTCCCCAGGCCCAGCAGGCCCAGCAACAACCGTTCGATGAGGTTATCCCCGGTCGTCTCAACATCGTCGCCCGGAACCGGCTCAAACGGCGTCGGGATCGCTTCGGGCGTCGGCATCATGAAGGCTGCACTGCTGTACGTGTTGACGATGGTCTGCTCGCGGTTCAGGTCATCCGTGTAGAGCAGCGTCACCGCCACCTCAACCGGCCCCTCACCCAACGGCATCACCAGCGCATTGACCGACACATCCTCGGTGGCCTTCAGCGGGCTGAGCGCGATTTCCGCGCCTTCGAGCACCTCACCGTTCTCCACCGTGACGCGCGCCCCGGTGAGGTTGACGCTCGTATCGCCCACGTTCAGGACCTCAAGCGCCACCGGGAACGGCTCGCCCACGGGCGCGGACTCAGGCACCGGGCTTTGCAGGCTCACCTGAAGGCGCGGCGGCGCGATGACGATCAGGCTGGCGCTCAGGCTCTCCTTGACGGCGGTGCCGTCTGGCTTCTGGTAATTGAGCGTGATCGGCAGGCTGTAGATGCCGCTCTTGACCGACCCGTTCACGATGAACTCCTGCGTGACCGATGCCGTGCCGCCCTCCGGCTCGATTGCGCCCACGTAATGCCGGCCGCCGCTGCCAAGCGGCGCAAACGTGCTGCTGGGCGTCGTGTTCGTCTGCGTGTCGCCGCCCGTGCCGGCGCCGGTGCCGGTCGTCGACTCGACCGTGCCGAACGTCACCAGCAGGTTCGCGGCTTCGGCGTTGCCGACGTTTTGCAGCGTCACGTCGAGCGTGAACCGGTCGCCGGGCTGGAGCGCCTCCTTGCCCGTCTCGTAGGACGCGAGCAGCAACAGCGCCTCCGGCGCGCCGGCGCTGACCACGTTCACGGTCATGCTGTCATCGACCTGCGTGGCGTCGCCATCCTGCACATAAGTGATCGTGACCGGCTGCGCCTGCGGGCCGGCCTTGGCCTCCGCGCTGACGACGAGCGGCAGGTCCAGCGCGACGCTCGCGCCGGCGGTCAGGTCGCCCACCGAGAAGGTATCGCCCTGTGGGCCGGCCAGCAGCACCCCACCGCCGCCGGCAACGCGAAGCGTCACCTGTCGGGCGGTTTCGTTGCCCAGGTTCTCGACCGTGACACGCACGTTGATCGGCTCGCCCGGCGCTGCCGGGTCGGGGTCTATCGCGTAAGCGCCGAGGACAACCTGAGACGACCGAGAAGCCTCGCGCACGGTCACGCTCAGGTCGGCCTTGCTCGTGTAGGTGTTGCCCTCGAAGTCGCGGTAAGCGAACACGATGGGCACGTTGATCGGCCCGGCAGGGATGTCCGCGCCGGCCACGACGGTCAGCGACGCCGTGTAGAACCCCCCGATCGGCAGGTCAGGCAGCGTGACGCTCGCCGCGCCGGTGGCCGGGACGAACCGGCTGCCCGAGTCCAGCGCCGCCGAGATGCCCTGCGCGACCCGCGTTCCCAAGTTCACAACTTCGAAGGTGAGGCGCACCGTGTCGCCCGGCTCGATGACGGGCGGGTTGGCGGTGAAGCTCCGCACCAGGAGCGACGGCTGCCCTGGAATGGGCGTGGGCGGCGCAAACGTCGGCGGCGGCTCCGGCGTCGGGGTGGGCGGCGCCGGCGTGGGCGGCGGCGCGATGACGCGCAGCGCGTTGGGTGAGGTCGCCGCGCCGCCCGCCGGGTCGATGACCTCCACCTGATACTGCCCGACCGGGATGCTCGCGGGCAGCGCCGCCGTCAGCGCCGTGCTGTTGACAAGCGTCGTCTCCAGCAGGCCGAAACCGACCAGCCGCACGGTCGTCGAGGCCGTGAAGTTCGCGCCGAACACAGAAAGCGCGCCCGTCTGCCCGGCGGTGATCATCGTCGGCTCCGAGTGCGTCACCGCGACCGGCGCGGGCGTGGCGGTGGGGGTTGGCGTCGGGGTCGGCGTGTCGGTCGGCGGCTGAAGGACGGTCAGCACGTTGGCGAGCGCCGCCGTGCCGCGCACCGGGTCGTCTACCTCGATGCCGTAGACGCCGGGCGCAACACCGGCGGGGATCGTCGCCTGGAGCGTGCTGCCATCGCTCACGACCGTCGTTAGCGGCCCCACGCCGACGAGCTGCGCCGTCGTCGCTGACGTGAAGTTGCTGCCGTATATCGTCACCACGCCGCCCTGCCCGGCGACGAGCTGCGTCGGGTCGCACCCCGTCATGGCAATCGGCGGGTCGCCGCTGCCCTGCGCCGCAGCCGACCCCAAACCACCTCCGGCCAGCATGGCGAGCGCCAGGACTGCGCCGAGCACGTACCGTTTAATGCCGCGTTTCCCAAGCACGTTCTTTCTCTCCGTTTGCGGTGAGTTGATCGTCCACGATCCGACCGTCTCGCAGGCGGACGATGCGGTCCGCATACGAGGCGACGCCGGGGTCGTGGGTGACCACCAGGATTGTCTTGCCCTGCCGGGTGCACAGGCTGCGCAACATGCGCATCACCGTGTTGCCCGTCTTGCTGTCCAGCGCGCCGGTCGGCTCGTCGCCCATGATGATGGGCGGGTCGTTGAAAAGCGCACGCGCGATGGCGACCCGCTGCTGCTGGCCGCCCGAAAGCTGCGCGGGCCGGTGTTCCATCCGGTCGCCCATGCCGAGCGCGTTGAGCAGCCTGGCGGCTCTGCGCTCGCGCACGTCGCGGGGTAGGCCGGCGAACACGCCCGGCAGCGCGACATTCTCCAGGGCCGTGAGAGTCTGCACCAGGTAGAAGGCCTGGAACACAAACCCAACCGTCTCGCGGCGGAAGCGGGCGAGTTCGTCGCTCGTCATGCCCTCAAGCCGCTGCCCGGTGACCACCACCTCGCCCCCTGTCGGGGGTGTCCAGGCCGCCGACCACATAGAGCAGCGTGCTCTTGCCAGAGCCGCTTGGCCCCATGATGGCGATGAACTGCCCTGCCGGTATTTCCAGGGTCACGCCATCGAGCGCGTGCACCGACTGGTCGCCCAGGTGGAAGATTTTGTGCATGTCACGCCCAGCAATGATGGCGCGGGGCGCGCGGTGGTTGTCCGCCGGTCCTGTCATCGTACACGCCTCAGATCACTGCCCGATCGGGTCAGACGGCAGCGGCTCCGCGGGCGTTTCAAGCGCGCTCTCTGGCGCGCCCTGTGGCGCGCCCTCCGCGCCAGTGTCGGCGTCGGGCATGCCCGTCGGCTCGCCTTCTGCGCCGCCGGCCTCATCGCTGCCTGCCTGGCCGCTCATGCCCTCGAAGCCTTGACCCTCAGAACCTTGACCTTCAAAGCCTTCACCCTCAAAGCCCTGGCCTTCAAGCCTTGACCTTCAAGGCCCTGGCCCTCAAAGCCTTGACCCTCAAAACCCTGGCCTTCAGAACCTTCCATACCTTGCTCGCCCATACCCGGCATCGCTTCATCGGTGGGCGTCGGCTCCTCGGCGGTCAGCGTGTTGTAGGCCGCCGGCGTGAACACCAGCACCGCGACCCAGATGAGCAGCACAAGCCCAACCGCCCACCGTCTGCCGCCGAGCGCCCGCCGCGCGCCGATGTAGACCAGCCCCAGGCTCCAGAGCCAGAAGAGCGTAAGGTTGGAAGCCAGCGCACGGAGCAGCTCGCGCGCGAAGACCGGCCACGTGTCGTAGCCCGGAATCTCACTCAGAAGGCCGGCGACGCCCGGCGCGCCGACCATCCCGCCAGCGGCGTAGTAGATCAGTTGCAGGCCGGCCATCAACCCCAGCGGCAGGCTCGCCCATACAACGATCTGCCAGTTCCGGTTGAGCGCCGGGGTGCGGCGCGAAAGGAGCGAAGCCTCGCTCAACAGGAGCGCAAGCACCGCCCACTGCAACACCTCACCGCCGGCCGCCAGAAGCGCGGTCGCCCAGCGCGTGGCGGTTTCGTTGCCGGCCGCCGACGCCCCGTCGCCACCGGGGACCGGGGCCGGCGGCACAAAGCCGCCCTCTGCGCCCAGGCCGAACTCGCCACCGCCGGGCGCGCCCGCGCCGAACTCGCCGCCAACGGGCATGCCGCCGAGGTCGCCAGGCGCTTCCGCGTCGGTCGCCAGCGCGCTCTGCTGCACCGCGCTGAGGCCGACCAGCGCCAGAATCGCGAGCGCCACCCATAACCACTGCCGGTTGTGCTGCACTGCTGGCAGGGCCTGGAAGAACGCGCCCGGTTGGGTCAGCACCAGCCCGATCTGGCTCAGCAGCCCGCGCGGTCGGGTGGCCTGAAACGTCCGCCGCCGGCTTGCGCCGGGCCGGGCTTTGACATGCTTCTCCAGCTCGGCCGGCTCCTTCGTGTCAACCATCTGTATCGCCCCCTCGCATCGGCATTGTCGGCGTGCGGCGTGCTTTGCGCGGCCTCGTCATGCGCTCTGCCGTCGGATGGATTCCCGTCGTGTCCTGTCATAGCCAGTTTCCCTGCCGTGTTGACTGCGCCGCACAGGCGCACCGCCTCCGCTCACAACGCAGACAAGTATAACCTGGACTTGTCTGATAGGGATTACAGGTTGATGCAGCCCCGTAACGTGGTGTTACAGTTCCGCAACAGACGACACCTGGCGGGCGCAGCCATGCCCAGACCCCTTGCGCCAGAATAGACGCCGTAAGATAATGAAGGCGGCACACGTGCGCCGCCTCGCGCCACCTGGAGCGACCCCATGCAAGACCTTTCCGGCGCTCAGCTTGGCCCGTACCGCATCGTGGAACGCATCGGCGAAGGGGGGATGGCGACGGTCTACAAGGCGTACCAGCCCAGCGTAGACCGGTTTGTCGCCCTGAAAGTGCTCCCCGCCCACTACGCCGCCGATCCGAGCTTCTTGCAGCGCTTCCAGCAGGAGGCGCGCGTCATCGCGCGGCTCGAACACCCTAACATCATCCCGGTGCACGACTTCGGCGAGCAGGACGGCGTCACCTACCTGGTGATGCGCTACCTGCAGGCCGGCTCGCTCAAGGACATCCTGCGGGGCGGCCCCCTGGCTCTCGCGGACACCGTGCGCGTGGTCGCGCAGGTCGCCAGCGCGCTCGATTATGCCCACCGGCAGGGGGTGGTGCACCGCGACATCAAGCCGGCCAACGTCCTGGTGGATACTGACGGCAACGCCTTCCTCACCGATTTCGGCATCGCCAAAATCCTGGAAGGCAACATCGGCCTCACGGCCACCGGCGGGACGCTCGGCACGCCGGCCTACATGGCGCCGGAGCAGTCCATGAGCGAGCCGGTCGACGCGCGCGCCGACATCTACTCGCTGGGCGTCACGCTGTACGAGATGCTTACCGGGCGCGTCCCGTTCGACGCCGACACGCCCGTGGCCGTCATCCTCAAGCACCTGCACGACCCGCTGCCCCTGCCGCGCCAGTTCAACCCGGCGATCCCTGAAAGCGTCGAGCGCATTGTGCTGCGCGCGATGGCGAAGAAGGCCGACGACCGCTACCACAGCGCCGCCGAGATGTCCGCCGACCTGGAGCGCGCCGTCACCAGCGCCGAGACGCACCCCGCGCAGGGCGCGGCGCTGCGCGAGCGCGCCGCGCTGACGGCGCAACTTCGCTCTCCGGCGGTCGTCACCGGCGAGCTGCGCGCGCGCCTCACCGCGCCCTCAGAGCCGCCCGGCGCCACCGCGACCGGCTCCACGCCGCGCGAGCGGCGGCTCATCGCGCTGGCGGGGGTGGCCGTCGTCGTGGCGGTGGTCGCCATCGTCCTGCTGCTTTCACAGCTCCTGCGGCCAGCCCAGCGCCAACCCAGACACCGACCGCGTCGCCCACCATCGCGACGGCCACCGCATCACCGACCGCGCCGCCGAGCCACACGCCCACCAGGCAACCGGATACCGCAACGCCCGACCAGCAGGCGACGGCGGACCGGGCGACGCTCCAGGCGCTCTTCGACGCGCTTGCGGCGCAGACGGCGGCGGCGCAGGCGGGGACGCGACGCGCACCGCTGTCGCCGCCCTGCCGACCAGCACGGCGACTCCGACAGCGACCGTGACCCCGACGGCGACGCCGACGGCCTCCGCCACGCCCGACTCCCCAGGCCACCGCCGACCGCGCGACCCTGCAGGCCATCCTGGACGCCTTCGTGTTGCAGACGGCGGCAGCGGTGCTGGCGACCGATACACCGACGCACACCAGCACGCCCTCGCCGACCCACATGCCCACCGCAACCCGCACGGACACGCCCATACCGTCATCGACCGCGACCCGTTCACCCACAGCGACGCGCACGCACGCCCCCACCGATACGCCCATCGCAACCCGCACGGACATGCCCATACCATCATCGACCGCGACCCGTTCACCCACAGCGACGCGCACGCACGCCCCCACCCGAACGCCCTTCCCTGACCTCAGGAGGGCTGTCGCGCTGGCGCTGGCCTACATGGACCAGAACGACCCGCTCTACGCGGAGGGTTTCGATCAGAATGCCGGCCACTGGCGCGTGGAAGGCGGCGCGGCGCACATCAATGGCCGCCTGGAGTTGCCGCCCGGCGCTGCCGTATCATGCCCGTGTTGGGGCGTGAGCAATTTCGTCGCCAGCGTGCACCTGCAGATGGCGGCGGCCGGCGACGCGCCTGAAGCCGCGTTCGAATTTGGCCCCTACGGCATCAGGTTCCACCTCACGCCGGAAAGGCCGTGGGTCAAGGTGGACAAGTTCGGCGAGGCGGTGGACGCCTACGGCCTGGACTCCGCATTCGTGGGCGTCTGGGAGCGCGGCTTCACGCTCACCGTCGTCGCTTCGGAGGGGCGCGTCGCCGCCGCGATTGGGGAGACGCCCGTTCTCCTGCTCGACAACATGGAGCCGGCGCCGGGCGGCATGCGGATTGCCGCGCACGACCTCGTGCTCATCGTGGACGACTTCGCGCTTTGGGACCTGACCCCGCCCCCGTTGGCTGCGTTCGACCGGGAGGCGGCGCGCGCCTTCGGCGGGGGCATCCGCGACAAGCTCGAACGCACGCCGCCCGCTGTTGAGGAGGCGTTCGATGCAATAGGCGACGCCTGGGCGCGCGAGGGCGCCCCTGCGACGCGCCGGGGGCGCTTGGGCTGTGCGGCGACCATGCCGGGGCGCTCTTCATGCCAGCGCCGGTGCGCGAGTTCGGCCTGCAGGTTGACCTGACGGTCAAGGCTGTCGAAGAAGAGGGCGCGTTTTTTGCGGTATCGTTTGGCGGCGCAGACGGCGCACCCTACGAGTTCATCTTCAACTTCGAACCGGGCTGGTATCCCTCGGTGTGGCTGAAGCGCTCGCCCGCTGAGGGCGGGCCGGCGGACATGGGCGGCGGCCCTTTCCTGCCCGCCGTGATCCCGCCGGGCCGGCCGGTCTCGCTGAGCATCGCGGTCGCCGACGCGCGGTTCGCCGCGTTCGTTGACGGCTCGCCGCTGCTGTACATCGAGGGGTTCAAGCCCGCCGAGGGGCCGGTGGGCTTCTGGCTGGAACACAGCGCCGTGACGCTCGACAACTTCCGCCTGTGGCATATCGGCGCTGCGCCGAGGCCGATGTGGGCGACGGCCTCTGCGTGCGAGATGGAGGAAGCGCCAGGCCGGAACGCCCTCTGCCTGGAGTCGCCGGGGAACCCCACCGTGCAGCGCGCTTTCCCCTTTAACGTCGGCGCTGCGGCCTGGTCGCCGGACGGCGGCCAGCTTGTGCTGGAGGGCGCAGACCCCGGCGCGCTGCCCGGCCAGGGATCGGCGCTGTGGATCGTGGAGGTGGGCTGCTTCGACGCGCCGGATTGCGTCGGGGAGCCGCGCCCGGTGGCGCATGAAGCCACAACCAACACCGTGCAGCCCGATTGGTCGCCTGACGGCGCGTGGATCGCCTTCCACGACGCCTGCCGGCTGGCGCGCGTGCATCCTGACGGGTCGGAGTACCACGTCCTCCCAACGCGGCCCGAAGACGCGTGCGTGAGCCACCCGCAATGGTCGCCTGATGGCCGCCGCCTCGCCATGATCCTGGCGCACCTGGAGCAACCGGATAGATTTCCTGCCACGCTGATCGTCTTCGACGTTGAGCGCGGCGCGCAGACCGCCATCTTCGAGTTTGCGCCGGGTGCGTGGGTTGGCGCGCTCGCCTGGACCCCTGACGGGCAGCGCGTGATGGCGCTCACCGGCGATGCTGACGCGCGCGAGCAGTTCATTGCGGTCCCTGCCGGTGGCGGCGAGGCGGAACGGCTCGACGACGCGCCGGACTTCTGGACGTGGGGGCCGTGGCACTGGCCGCGCTGGGGCCAGAGGCCCGCCCCACCTGAAGACGCACTCAAGATGCTGACCGGCGACCGCCCACCGGATTACGCCGACGGGTTTGACGCCCGGAGCGACTGGCCGGCGCGGCGGCTCGGCGGGGGCGCGCTCGCCGCGCTCCTCGATGGCTGGTACGTAGTGCACGGCGGTCGCGAGCCGGCGGTCGTCCAGGCGCCCTATCCCGACCGGCCCGCGCAGTTCGTCCTGAGTCTGGTTGTGCAGACGCGCCAGGTGGACTGGGCGCAGGAGACGGGGTTCGCCGTGGTGTTCGGCGGCGGGCTGGACCAGCCCGAAGTGCCGCGCTACTTCGTCGCGTTCAGCGGCGGGGAGACGCCCCGCCTGCGGCTCCTCGCGGTACAGGGCGATGAAGTGCGCCCGCTGGCCGAGACCGCCGTCCCGAATCAGGTGCGCGAGGGGAAGCCGTTTGCGCTGGCCGTGGCCGCGCTGGAGGGTCAGGTGCATGTCTTCATCGACGGGAAACCCGTGCTCGAAGCCGGTGGCCTGCCCCTCTCCCCGGCGGCGTTCGCGCTTCGCGTGGGGTTGGGCAACACGGTCGCGTTCGACGACTTCCGCCTCTGGACGCTGGAGGGCAGACCTTAGCCGGGTGGCGGGGCACAGGCCGCCCGGCGCGCCCTGTGCCCCTGCGCCGTGGCGTCAGTCGGTGTAGAACGTGTAGGTGATCGTCACGCGCTCGCCGGCGGGCGCGTCCACGTCCCAACGGAAGATGTTGCCCGGCTGGCGGGACGGCTCCGCGCTGAAGCTGAACTCCACCGCTCGGTTGGGCCAGGGGTCCAGCACCGCGAGCGTGATGTCCTCGCCGCCGTAATTGCCGATTTCCAGCGTGACCTCGTGGCGATACTCGTCCACACCGCCGCGCGCTGCGATCTCCTCGACGCTCTCCTGGCGGCGGACGCGCACATCGCTCATACCCGCCACCGTGACGCTGCCCTCGCTGCCTGACGGGGTCCACTCGATGGCGTCAGTGCCCAGGTAGATGCCGTCCTCGTAGGCTCGCACCATCCCCTCCGAGAACGGAAACGCAGACGTGTTTGCGACCTTGTAGATGACCTCGGTGCGTTCGCCCTGGCGCGTATCCCACGCGATGATGCGCCGCGCGTCGAGCATTTCATCGACCATGCTCACGCGCACCGTCTCGCCCGGCAGCATCGTGACCGCGCCGAGGTCATAGACGTGGTGCGCACTGATCTGCCCGACCTCCGGGCGCTCGAAATTGACCACGTTCTCGTAGCCGAGGGCGTTCTGCGCCATGGTCATCATGGCCGCGTAGGCCTCGCTGTCGCCGCCGACCATCCCAGAGACGAGCTTCACGGCGGCGTCATCGAGCGCCAGCGTGTAGTTCACGATCTCGGCAGTGAACGCGAACCGCACGGTCTCCTCGTCCAGCACGGTCATGTCGTAGAGGGGCCGCCAGCTTGCGCCACGCGCCAGGTATTCCAGCACCACCTCGCGCGTCTCGGTCGCCTCAGAGGGCCAGCTCACCGCAAGCGGCGACGCCTCGATCGGGACGGACATGGCGCTGCTCCAGGGGTCCGCGACGGCAACCGACCGGGCGGCGTTCCTGAAGCGCAACAGGCGCACCCGCGCGCCGTCCTCACTGACGATCAGCGAGTCGGCGATGACCGTGGCCGGAAAGGTCACGGTCACGTCGCCCGGCGGCAGCGACACGGTATCGCGCACATAGACCAGGTCGCCCAGGTAGAGGACGGCCTCGTCCGGCGTGCTCTCGTAGCGGACCGACACGTCATCGGCCATGGCCGGCGCGACGCCGGCGACAAGCGATGCAATGAACGCGAGTGTGAGCAGTCTCTTCATCGGGCTTCTCTCCTTCTGTCCTGCGCGGAAAACAAGTCCATAGCCAGACTGTCGCCAGCGTAGCACAGACATATTGCATCGCTGTTGCACTTCGGTGAATTGGTGGCCGCGCGTGGGCCTGCCGTTGAACACCTTCCGGGCCGCCCCAGAAACCACGCCGGAGGGCGTGCGCAGAAGCAAAAAGGGGCCGCCCTACATGGCCGGCCCCTTTGAGCGCAGCGCAGAACGCCGTCGCTTACTTAACCTCGACCGTCGCGCCCTCGGCCTCAAGCTGGCCTTCGCGTCCTCGGCGGCTTCCTTGCTCACCGCTTCGAGAACGGTGTTCGGCGCGCTGTCTACGAGTTCCTTGGCTTCCTTGAGGCCGAGGGTCGTGAACGTGCGCACGGCCTTGATGACGTTGATCTTCTTCGGGCCGACATCCTTCAGGATGACGTCGAACTCGGTCTTCTCTTCCTCTTCCTCGGTGGCTGCGGCCTCGGCAGCGGGCGCGCCGGGCATCATGCCGGCCATCATCGGCATACCGGCCATAGGCGCGGCAGCGGTGACGCCCCACTTCTCCTCCAGCATGTCCTTGAGCTGGGCGGCTTCGAGCACGGTCAACGTGCTGAGTTCTTCCACGAGTTTTTCCAGGTCTGCCATTTCGTAATCACTCCTTTAGGGTTGGTTAGTTTGCGTATCAATTGCCGGCACATTGCCGGCTGGCGACTTGCCGCATCAGGCGGCCTCTTGTTCGGCCTTGGCTGCATAGGCCGCGATAACGTTAAGCAACTGCGTCGAGGCGGCGTGCACCGCGCCGACAACGCCGCGCGCCGGCTCCTGGAGCAACGTGACGATGCTGGTCGCCGGCGTGGCGATCAGGCCCACGATCTGCGCCTGTAGCTCGTTGAGCGACGGCAGCCTGGTGAGCTGCTCCAACTCTTTGGCGTCGAACACCGACTCGCCGATGATGCCGCCCTTCACCACCAGGTGAGACTGGTCATCTTCGGCCAGGTCCAGCAGCGCCTTGATCGTGCTCGTCAGGTCGCCGAAAACGAAGCTGGCTGCGACCGGGCCGGCAAGCAGGTCGTCGGGCCCCGCCATCCCGACCTCGTGCAGCGCCAGCTTAAACAGCGTGTTCTTGGTAATCGTGTACTGGGCGTCCAACTCGCGGAGCCTGGCGCGCACTGCCGTAAGCTGGTTCATGTCCATCCCGCGATACTCGGTGATGATGACACCCTGCGTCCGCTGCAACACCTCGACATAGCCGGCGACGAGTTGTTGCTTCTTTTCCTTAGAGATAGCCAATAGTCTTTCACCCCCTTTCCGTTTGCAGATTTCTGGCCGCGTTCGCCGGATCGGTTGGCCGGTGAAAGCAAAAGCGGCCTTCGCCTGGCAACAGGGAAGGCCGCGTGATGACGCACGTTTGCAAACGTGGCTGCCGGCCTCCACCTCGGCGGGCTGGCGGATTAAGCCCCTGCGGGGCACCCGCTGTCTTTGGCGAAGCGATCAAACCGCGCGGAATTATATCAGGCGGTCAGGGCTTTGTCCAGTCCTGTTTTCTTCGCCGACGGCCACTTCCACCCCTACTCGCGCCCTTGCACCGCCATCATGGGATGCAGAGCACCTGCGTGATCTGGATGTAGCTCCAGTTATAGATGCCGTTGGCGGCGGCAATCGCGGCAGGGCTTGAGCCAAACGCGCGCGCGATGCTGTACAGCGTGTCGCCGGTGCGCACGGTATACGTGTACCGGCAGCCGGGCGACGGGTACGGCCCCGGATGCGGGTAATAGCCGCCGGGAATGACAAGCCGCTGGCCGACATAGATGTAGTTCCAGTTGTAGATGCCGTTGGCCGCGGCAAGCGCCGCCGTGCTCACCCCGAACATCTGCGCGATGCGGCTCAGGGTATCGCCGTAGCGCACGATGTAGACCGAGCCGCCCGGCGGATAGTACGGACCGCCAGGGTACGGCGGGGCGCTGGACGGAATGACCAGATGCTGGCCGGGGTAGATGAGGTTCCAGTTGGCGAGGCCGTTCGCCGCCGCGATGGCGGCAGGACTGATGTTGTACAGCCGCCCGATACTGTAAAGCCGCTCGCCGGGCTGCACAACGTGGACGAAGTCCGCCGAGGCGACGTTTACACCCAGGGTGACACTAATAAGCGCCACCACAAACAGCGTGACGAGTAACTTGCGCACGGGGGTCCCTCCTTGTTTGTGATTTATGGAGATGCGCAATTAAAAGTTTGTTACCCGTATTATACACCAAATTCCCACTTCTGCACTCCAATTTCCTGAAATTGATAAACGGAAGCCACGAACGCGAAGAACAGTACGACGCGAGTCAATAGAACAGATGTCTTATATCCAGGCGCGGATCGCGGTCGCCTGACGGCGCGGCGTATCAGTTCACCCTGTCCATTCGGTCTCGTGTTGCTGTGTTTTTCGTAACCCTAATCGCAGAACAAGGCCGACAAGAACACGAATTAGCCCGCGACTTATGAACTCTGAATAATCACACGGGCAATGCTCTCTTGACCGCTCTGTAGGAGCGAGCGCGCTGTGTTCCTGCCAGCCGCCATATCTGGCGGTAGGGGCGACCCGGCGGGTCGCCCCTACGACCCTGGCATCTCAAGGTATTGGTAGGCGCACAGCCATGCCGTGACTCTGCGAAGAGACTGCCAAGGTAATTTATCAAAATCCATCAGTCGCGGGAACCAGAAGGTGAAGAGATATGGCTCGCCACGTCATCGCCCTCCCATTTCTCCTCCCCACTGCCTGGCGGCAGACAAAACACGGGCCAGGGCTTGCCGCCCCGGCCCGTGAGTGCAGACGTACCTGGCCTGGCTATGACCAGTTGCGCACGATCTCCGTGAGCAGGCGCACGCCAAACCCGCTCGCGCCTTTCTGCTGGTAGGGAGCCGTCGGCCCCCCTTCGCCCATCATCACGCCCGCCATCCCCGCGATGTCGAGGTGCGCCCAGGAGTAGCCCTCCGCGAACTGGCGCAGGAACATCGCCGACGTGCCCACGCCGCCCATGCGCCCGCCGGAATTCTTGACGTCGGCGGTGTCGCTCTTGATCGACTCCAGGTACTCCTTGAACTGCGGCATGTGCCACACGCGCTCGCTCGTCGCGTCCGCCGCTGTCTGGATGCGCCCGCGCAGCGCGTCATCCTCGCAGAAGAGGCCCGCCGCCATGCCCGCGCCCAGGGCGACCACGCACGCGCCGGTCAGCGTCGCCAGGTCGATGACCGCCGCCGGCTTGTAGCGCGCAGCGTAACACAGCGCGTCGGCGAGGATGAGCCGGCCTTCCGCGTCGGTCGAGATGATCTCGATGGTCTTGCCGTTCATCGCCTTCACCACGTCGGCGGGCTTGTAGGCATGGCCGCTGGGCATGTTGTCCGTGGCGGGGACCAGCCCCACCACGTGCACCGGCAGATCGAGGGCCGCCACGGCCTGCATCGCGCCCAGCACCGCCGCCGCGCCGGCCATGTCGGACTTCATGGTCTCCATGTGATCGCTGGGCTTGAGGCTGATGCCGCCCGTATCGAACGTAATGCCCTTGCCCACCAGCACCACGGTATCGCCGGCGGCGTCCGGCCTGTGCTCCAGAATGATGAACTTCGGCGGCTCCTCGGTCCCCTGCGCCACGCCCAGGAACGCGCCCATGCCCAGCTTCTCGACGTCGGCGCGGTCCAGCACCTCGACGCGCAGCCCGTGGCGCCCGGCAATCTCACGCGCTGTCTCCGCGAGCATGGTCGGCGTCGCGACGTTCGGCGGGTTGTTAACCAGATCGCGCGCCAGCATCGCGCCCTCGGCGATGGCCTGACCCGCGCGCGCGCCGGCCTCCACGGCGGCGACGTCATCGCCGGGCCGCACGACCAGCTCCAACGCTTCGACCGACGGCGTGTCGTCGTCCCCGGTCTTGAGGCCGCGCCACCGGTAAAGCGCCAGCAGCGACCCCTCGACCACGGCCTGCGCCGCAACGTCAGGCGCGAGGCCGGCTGCCCCGGAGCCTTGCACGATGGTCCCCACGACCTGCGCGCCAACTTCTCGCGCCTTGACCACAGCGTGCGCCGCCGCGCGCCGCACCGTCTCGACCGAGAACTCCTCGCGCTTTCCCAGCCCCACCACGATCACGCGGCGCGCCGGGATCGCGCCGGTCGGGTAGAACACCACCGTCTCCCCGGCCTTGCCGCTCAGGTCGCCGCCCGCAATCAGCGCGCTGATTGCGCCGTTGAGCGCCCGGTCGAGCGCCTGGGTCGCGCCGCCGATGCGCCTGTCGTCGAACAGGTTGACGATGACGGCGTCGGCGTCATGCTGCTCAATCGCGCCGGTCTTTACGCGAACTTCCATCGTGCACAGTCTCCCTTACGAAAAGCCCCCACCGGCGCGTTTGTTTCGCATCGGGTGGAGGCAGGACGAGGCGATAAGCTGCGGAATTCCGCCCTATTCGGCGGCCTCAGGTTCCACGGCAACGATCTTCAGCGATGGGAAGAACTGGCGGATCGTGCCGCTTACCCAACCCTGCAACGTGTGCGGCGAAAGCGGGCAGCCCAGGCACGCACCGCCCAGCTCGATCTTGGCGATGTCGCCTTCGTATGCGACTAACTTCACTGAGCCGCCATGATAAAACTCAATATACGACGAGAGGGCATCGATCAAAGCGTGCAAGCGTTCTCTGTCGGTCGCGTCTTTAGGGAGATTGTTGGCCTCTGACGAGAGATCAACCATGCGTTTCACCTCACTTCGCTGTGTGCGTTCTATCGCGGTGGATTCCGGTACGCCATAACCATCTCAATCAGAGCGTAGCGTCTCGCGGGGTGAATGTCAAGTGGGCTGATTTGCGGTATCGTTAAGGGGCGCGCAAAAACACCGGCACGGACGTATGGCGACACAATTCTTCTTTATGGGACTGGCTCCCAAACTGGAGGGCGAGGACTTCACCGCCCTGCACATCACCGGCGGCGACGAACCGGAGATCGCGCTCACGCCCCTGCACCGCGCCGAGGGGGAGTGGACCTTCCGGATGGCGCGGGGCGACGACCCGCCGCAGGTGATCGATCTCGACGCGGCGCTGGCGCTCGCGGAGCAGAGCTTCGCCGGCGGGTACGACACGCTCCGCTGCGAGACGCTGGGCGAGGTCACGCACTACGAGAAGACGCCCAAGGGCGTCGCCGTCCGCTCCGAGGCGCGCGCCGACTTCCACGCGCAGTTGTGGAGCGCGGCCACCTTCGACGAAGCGCGCATCCTGGAGTCGCCGGAGGCGCGGCGCGTGCTCGCCGCGCTGGGGGTGATGTCCGAACAGGGCGTGGTGCGGCGCAAGCAGCGCGACAAGCTCATCCAGATCAAGAACCTCACGAAGGCAGTCTATGGCGGCCTGCAGGAGCTGAGCCTGGACCGGGTGCGCGTCGTCGATGCCGCGTGCGGCAAAAGCTACCTGAGCTTCGTGCTCTATTACTACCTCGACCGCGAGTTGGGCTACCCGGTGCACATCACCGGCATCGACTCCAACCCTCGCCTTATCGAGCGCAGCCGGGAAATCCAGGAAGAGCTGGGCTTCCCGAACATGACCTTCCACACCGCGACGGTGGCGGCGTTCACGCCCGACAGCGCGGTTGACCTGCTCTACAGCCTGCACGGCTGCGACACCGCCACCGACGAGGCAATCGCGCTCGGCGTGCGGGCGGAGGCGCAGATGATCGTCGTCGCGCCCTGCTGCCACATGGAGTTGCGCGGGCAGCTTGGCAACAGGCACCCGCTGCGCGGTATCACGCGCTACGGGCTGTTTGAGGACCAGTTCGCGGCGCTCCTGACCGACTCCCTGCGCGCGCTCGCGCTGGAGGCGGAAGGCTACCGCGTCGCCACATTCCGCTTCGTGACGCCGGACGTGAGTACCAAGAACGTCCTCATCCGCGCCCTCCGCACCGGCGCGCCGAACCCTCCGCGCGCAAGGAATATGAGAACCTGCGCAATCTCTTTGACGTGCGCCCATCCATCGAGCGCCTGTTGGGGTGGACATAACCTGAGCGCCAGGCCGCCAGCGCGCGGACCGGGCGGTTACGATTCCTGCGCCTCGTGCGCGCGCACCGGCACGCCCGCGACCAGCGGAAACCACACGTGGAACGCCGCCCCTTCGCCCAGGGCGCTCTCCAGGTCGATGCGCCCATCGTGCAGCGCGACAATCTCCTGCACGATGGCGAGGCCCAACCCCGAACCGGGCACGCCCGACTCCGTGCCCACCTGGCCGCGAAAGTAGGGCGTGAAGATCTGCTTCTGGTCTTCCGGGGCGATGCCGGGGCCGTTGTCGCGCACCGTGAGCACCACCCACCGCCCGCCGCCCGCGTCCCGGACCTCCACGCTCAGCGACACTTTGCCGCCGCTGGGCGTGTAGGTGAGGGCGTTACCCAGCAGGTTCACGAACACGCGCATGATCTGGTCCGGTTCGGCGCGGATCGGCGCCTCGTCGTCTGGCGGATTGAACGAGAGCGCGATCTGCCGGCCGTCGGCGAGCGCGGTAAAGCGCGTAACCGCGTCGCGCGCCGTCTCGCCCAGGTCGATGACTTCCCAGTTCGGCGCGTGGCGGCCCAGGCTGGCAAGCGCAAGCGTGTCCTCGACGAGCACGGAGAGCCGGTTGATCTCGCGGTCGAGTGTGTCGAGATAGAAGTCGCGTTTCTCAGGGTGGCCTTTGTGCAGCAGCCGCAGGTAGAGCTTGAGATTTGAAAGCGGCGTGCGCAACTCGTGGTTGACGTTAGTCACAAAGTCGGTCTTCGTCCGGTCCGCTTCCTGGGCGCGGATAAGCGCCTGGCGAAGCTCGGCGGTGCGCTCCTCGACGCGCTGCTCCAGCTCTTCGGCGTACTGCTGGATCTCGGTGTGCAGCCGCGCGTTCTCGATGGCGACCGCCACCTGGTGCGCCACGCCGGTCAGCAGGCTCAGGTGATCGTCCGTGTAGGCGTTGACCGTGTAGCTCTGCACCGATAGCGCCCCGATCACGCGCGCGCCGCTCCGCAACGGTGCGAACATGAGCGACGCCGAAGACCGGGTTGGGTCGCCCACGGGGCGCCGGTTCAATGGCTTCTCAAGCTCTTCGGGTGTGCGGTTGAGCAACTGCGGCGCACCGAACTCGATCGTCTGGCCCAGGAAAGTCTGCCTGTCCAACGGGCTGTCGGGCTGTTCGTAGCGAACCCCCGCATCATACAGGAGCGGGAAGGCAATCAAGTCGGTTTCGGCGTCGTAGAAGCACACGAAGAACGAATCCAGCGGCAGAGAACGCTGCATCTGCTGGTACGTGATCTCCAACACGCTGTCGAGGTCCAGGCGTGAGGACACCGCCCGCCCGATTTCGTTCAGGGTAGAAAGCTCGGCGGCGCGCTGCTGGACCTGCGCGTAGAGCCGCGCATTCTCAACCGCAATAACGACCTGGTTCGCCGCGCCCATGAGCAGGTTGAGGTGGTCGGCGCCGTAGGCATTCAGGGAATAGCTCTGCACGGAGACCACCCCAACAACCCGCTCGCCCACTTTCAGCGGAGCGTACATCAGCGACGCCGACGTTTTGGTCACATCACCCAAGGGCAGAACGGGTCTGGTGATCTCAATCTCGTCCGCTGACCGGTTCAACAGCATTGGCTCGCCCGTCTCGACCACCTCGGTAGCGAACAGACCCTTGCGCGCCGACGTGGCCGGCTCGTGGTAACGCACGCCGCTGTCGTAGACCCAGTGGTCGGTGAACATGTTGGTCTCAGCATCGTAGAGGCAGGCAAAGAACACATCCATGGGCAGCACGGCCCGAAGCTCGCGCTCAGTCACCTCCAGCACGCTCGGCAGGTCGAGGCGCGAGGACACCACGCGCCCAATCTCATTCAGGGGTGGAGAGTTCAGCCGCGCGCTGCCGCGCCTCCTCGTAAAGCCGCGCGTTCTCAATCGCGATGCCGGCCTGGGTCGCCACATCGCTCAACAGGCGCAGGTGGTTTTCGGTGTACGCATCAAAAGCATAGCTCTGCGTAGAAATCACGCCGATCACGCGCGCGCCGATCTTCAGGGGCGCGCACATCAGCGAGGCCGACGGCTTCGAGGTATCGCCGACCCGATATTCAGGCTGAAGTCTTGCGAAATCGGCGCGCGTTCGGTTCAACATCTGCGGCGTCCCGCTCTCAACCGCTCTGCCAACCAGGGTATGCGGTTCGACGGGCATGGGCGTCTGGTCATAGCGCGCGCCGCTGTCATACAGCAGCGGAAAACTCATCTGGTCCGTCTCAGGATCGTAGAGACCGATGAAGAAAGCATCGAGCGGCAGGATGCGCTGCACCTGCTGGTAGATGACCTCCAGCACGCCCTCGATATCGAGCAGCGACGAGATGGCCCGCCCAATCTCGTTCGACGTGGAAAGCTGCGCCGCGTGCTGCCGCGTTTCTTCGAACAGGCGCGCGTTCTCGATGGCGATGGCGGCCTGGTGCGCCACCCCGTTGAGCAACGTCAACTGATCGTTGTTGTAAGCGTTCGGCGCGTAACTGTGCACCGAAATCGCCCCGATGACGCGGTCGCCAAGCTGAAGCGGCGCGACCATGAACGAGGCGCTGCTCCTGTCGGGGTTGCCAAGCGGGTGCGCCGGCTTGACTGCCAGGTACTCCTCAGGCTTGCGGTGAACGATCTGTGGCGCGGACTCGCTGATCGCCCGCGCCGTATGGGGGTCCTGCGCCAGGGGCCGGGGCGGTTCGTCATAGCGCTGGCCCGCTTCATAGACCAGCGGGTAAGTGAGCCGGTCGCGCTCCGCATCGTACAGGACAATCGCAAAGGCGTCCAGCGGCAAGCTGCGCTGAAGCTGCCTGTAGATCACCTCGAAGATGGTTCCGCGGTCGAGTTGCGACGACACCGCGCGGCCAATCTCGTTCATCGTGGCGAGCTGCGCCGCGCGCTGCTGGGTCTGCTCGTAGAGGCCCGCGTTCTCGACAGCAATCGCGACGTGCTGCGCCAGGCCCGCAAGCAGGTGCATATCATCCTGCGTGAAAGGCGGCTTGCGCAGCCGGTTGATGAGCACCGCGCCCGTCATTCGACCGCGGAAGCTGAGCGGCACGACAAGGAGGTGCTCCTGCTCCTGTTCTGGCGTGCCGCTCACCTGCGCGGCGCGCGGGTCGTTCTGCGCGTTGTTGGCGATCACAGGCTCGTTGTGCGCGACGCTGTAGCCGGTGATCCCCTGGCCGACCTGAAGGACGTGCGCCATCATCTCGTTCGCATACTCGCCAACCGCGAGGACGGGCCGAAGCTCTTGCCCGCCCTCCTGAAGGCGGAAAAGCGTGAACTCATCCGCGTCGAGCAGCGCGATCACCCGCTGGGCGATGAGGCGCAACAGCTCGTCCAGGTCCAGCAGGCCCGCAATGTCGCGGCTGGTTTCGAGCAGGGTCTCCAGCGCGCGCTGGCGCTGCCAGAGCGCCTCCTCGGCGCGCTGACGCTCGGCGATCTCGGCCTGAAGCTGCTCGTTGACCCGCATCAGGTCGGCGGTGCGCGCCTCCACGCGCAGTTCCAGCTCATCGTGCGCGCGCCGGAGCGCTTCGTCGGCCCGCTTGCGTTCCGTGATGTCGCGCGCGATGCCCACCACGCCCATGATCTGGCCCTGCTGATCGCGCACGGGCACCGTCGTGACAGACACCCACATATCCTCGCCTGTCGCCGGATGCGCGACTTTACTTTCACGGTCAAGCAGCGGCTGCCCCGACTGCACTACCGCCTCGTCGTCGGCGGTGTAGCTCTCCGCCAGCGCGGCAGGAATGACATCATGAACGGCCCTGCCGATGAATTCACTCTCGTCCCCGGCCCCGAAAGTCTGTAGCACCAGGTTGTTGACCAGCAGGAAGCGACCCTCCAGGTCCTTGACATAGACGTAATCGGGCAGGTTATCGATCAAGGCGCGCAAAAGGTTGCGTTCTTCCGCCAGCCTTTGCTCAGCAAACCTGTTCTCGGTGATGTCGCGCCCCACCCCGACAAGGCCAATGACCGTGCCATGCATGTCACGCAGCGGGAGCTTCGTCGTCAGCACCCAGCGTTCGTTGCCTTCGAAGTCGAGGCCCGGCTCTTCTTTATTGACAACCGGCACGCCGGTTTCGGAGAACCCGACGTTCGTCGGCGTAGAACTGCTCGGCGAGGCTGGCCGGGTAGAAATCGCGGTCTGTCTTGCCCAGAATATCGGCTTCCGCCCCCACGCCCAGGTGCCGGACATGCGCCTGATTGAGAAGGAGGAAGCGGCTGTCGAGGTCCTTCACGTACACTAAGTCCGGGATGTGGTCGATGAGGGTGCGCAGCAGGTTGCGCTCGCGCGCCAGCGCCGCCTCCGCGCGCTCGCGCTCGGCAATCTGCTGCCGGAGGGCGGCGTTCGCCTCGGAGAGTTCCGCCGTCCGCGCCTCAACGCGCCGTTCAAGCTCCTCGCGCGCCTGCCGCAGCGCCGCTTCGGCGCGTTTGCGCTCGGTGATGTCTTCGAAAACGGTCACGAACCTTCCGGGTCCGGGCGTAAACACCGAGACGCTAAAGCTGCGCTGCATCGGCTCGTAGTACGACTCGAGCTGCGCCGGCTCGCCCGTTTCGACCACGCGCGCATAGATATCCAGGTATGGCGGTACGCCGCTGCCATAGAGCACGGAGGCGCGCGCGCCGACCGCCGCCTCGCGGGGCAAGCCGGTATGGGTCGTATAGGCGGGGTTCACATCCTCGATGACGTAATCGACCGGCTCGCCATCGCTGCCATACACAAGCCTGTGGATGGCGACGCCCTCGGTCATCGACGCGAACAGGTCGCGGAAGCGCTGCTCGCTGGCGCGCAGCGTCTCCTCCGTTTCCCTGCTGCGCGTCACATCCTGGTAGACCAGCCTGATGCTGGCGGTCTCGCCGTCCGGACCGGCAACCGGACTCGCCAGGATAGACACCCACCGCGTGCGCGCGTGCGCGCCGGTCACCGTGGGCACGCAATACTCAACCACCGGCAGCACGACGGCCTCGCCGTTGAGGGCGCGGCGCAGGTCTTCCGTCAGGCCCAGTGCGGCGAGTAGCGGGTCGTCCAGGGCGTGGAAGCCCTGCACGTCATCCCGTGTGACGCCCCACATGGCCTCAAACGCGGGGTTGACATGCACGAAAACCCCTACATCATCCAGCACCGCCGTCGGCTGCGCGGATTGATCGATGATGCCTTCCAGGCCGAGGCTGGCAAAGCGATGCAGCGTCACATCCTTCATGATGACGGCGCGCAGGTCGCCCATGTCGTGCGTCGCACACTGGACCAGCCGCGCAGGGCCGTCGCGTTGCGGAATCTCATACAGCGGCGTCGCGGCATTCCACACCGCCTCGCCGAGCTTCTCCAGAAAGCGGACCCACAGGTCGCCGGCGCGCGGCATGGCCCAGGGGACGAGCAGGTCATCCAGGCGCGCCGCGTTGAGCGCGTCTTCGCTGAGGCCGGTAAGGCGGCGGGCCGCCGCGTTGCACGCAACGCACCGACCTTCCTGGTCGATGACGATGACGGCGTCGCTAACGTGATCCAGGAGTTGGGGGCAAGCTGAGACACGTCCATCGTTGCAAGTCCTTCTGTACCTGACCCGGCCTCTGCCGCGTCCGTTGTCTATGGGATCATGTACTCTGAAGCCTGGGTACCCCATATACGCGCGCCGGGACAGACAAAGGGTTCCACACGACTCATTCAATTCTACCTTACTTCAATCCCTTGTCTGCGCAAGTCGCGCGCTTCGCATCAAAGCTCGGCCTTGATCTCGCGAGCAAGCGCCTCCGTGATGCCAGGCACAGTGGCGAGCGCCTGCACGCTCGCCGCGCGGATAGCATCGAGCGAGCCGAAGGCCTGGAGCAAGGCCTTGCGCCGCGCCGGCCCGATGCCGGGGATTTCTTCGAGTTGAGAGATCATACTGGCGTGTGACCGCTGCTTGCGGTGGAGCGCAAGCGCGAAGCGGTGCGCCTCATCGCGGACGCGCTGGACGAGGTAAAGCGCCGGCGAGCGCCTGGGCAGCGTGACCGGCTGCGCGCGGCCCGGCAGGTACAGCTCCTCGAACTGCTTCGCCAGCCCCGCAACCGGCACCCGGTCCAGGAGGTCAAAGGCTTTGAGCACCTCGACCGCGACGTTGAGCTGCCCCTTGCCGCCGTCAACGATCAGCAGGTCCGGCAGGATGCGCCAGGTGTCGTCCGGGTCTGGCTTGCCCGGCGCGACCGGCCTCCCGTCTTCGGGAGTCTCGACGTAGCGGCGGAAGCGCCGCGTGAGCGCCTCGCGCATCGAGGCGTAATCGTCCGGGCCTTTGACGTTCCGGATGCTGAACCGCCGGTACTCGCGCTTGAGGGGCATCCCCTGCGCGAAGACGACCCGGCTGGCAGTGATGGCGGTGCCTTGCGTGTTGGAGATGTCAAAGCACTCGATGCGGTTGGGCGGGGCAGGGAGGCTGAGGGCCGCCTGCAACTGCGCGATGGCCTCCTCCTGCTTGAGCGGATCCGACTCCCACTGGGCGCGGAGCATCGCCAAGGTCTCGCCGGCGTTGTCGGCGGCCATATCGAGCAGGTAGCGCTTATTGCCCCGCTGCGGCACAGTGAGCGTCACCCTGCGCCCATCACGGCGCTCGCGCAGCCACGCCTCGATGGCGGGGGCTTCCTCTTCGTCGAGCGCGACGGGCAGGATCACTTCTTCTGGGATAGAGGAAGCATCCCCGTAGAAGCGCTTGACGAACTCGGTGACGACCTCCGTCTCGGTTTCGTCCTCCGCGCCCTTGAGGACAAAATAGTCGCGCCCGATCAGCTTGCCGCCCCGCACGAAGAAGACCTGCGCGACTGCGTTCTGCTCATCGCGCGCGATGGCGATGATATCCATCTCGGCGTCGGCGCGCGAGACCGCCTTGTGCCCCCGCGCGACGCGCTCAACCGCCTTGAGCTGGTCGCGCAGCGCGGCGGCGCGCTCGAAGTCCAGCGCTTCGGCGGCTTCCGTCATGCGCCCGCGCAGCTCCTCGATCACCTCCTCGCTGTACCCTTCGAGGAAGCGCATCAGGCGGGCGATGTCAGCGCGGTAGTCCTCGCGGCTGATGGCGCCGATGCACGGCGCGGTGCAGAGCGCGATGTCATAGTACAGGCAGGCGCGCTCGTCCCGCCCGGTGATCTCGCGGTCGCACGTCAGGTAAGGAAACGCCTTGCGCAGCACGTCCAGCATCTGCCGCACCGCGCCCGCCGACGTGTACGGGCCGAAATAACGGTGGCCGTCGTCGCGGTCGATGTGACGCGTGAACTCCACTTTCGGGAAGTCGTCGCCCCAGAAGACTTTGATGTAGGGGTAGCGCTTGTCGTCCCTGAGGCTGATGTTGTAGCGGGGCTGGTGCTGCTTGATGAGGTCGTTTTCGAGCTTGAGCGCGGCGGCCTCGTTGGGCGTGATGATGTAATCGATGTCGGCGATCTTGCGCACCATCATCCGCGTCTTGACCGTGTGCCCACCCTGCGCGCCGAAGTACGACCGCACGCGGTTGCGCAGGCTCACCGACTTGCCCACGTAAATGACAGTGCCCCGGTCGTCTTTCATCAGGTAGACGCCGGACTGCGTGGGCAGGTTATCCAGGATCACTTTGACGTGGTGTGGCGGTTCGATAAACATGGCCTGATTCTAGCGGGGCTGTGAACAAGGTCAAATACGATTGGCGCGCCTGGCACGAGTGCGGGCACGCTGTGAAGAACCAGGGGACCAAGCACAGGCACTACCGGCAGCCAGGCAGCCCGCGCATCACTCCAGCGGCTCGACCCTGAAGTTGTCGAACGCGACCACGACGCCGCCCTGCTCGTAGGTCTCCAGGATGAGGCCGACATCGCCCTCGGCGAACTTCACGTCGGTGGCCTGCCACACTGCCGTGTCGTTGATGAAGAAGGTGTTGTCCGGGCCTTCGGCGCGCACCGCGATGGTGTTGGTCTGACCCAGGCCGGTGCGGATCACGTCGGTCGGAAGCCAGCCCTGCGTCATGTTGCGCTCCTCGCCCAGGCACGCATTGACGCAGTAGCCGGCGGAGTAGATGCCGTCGCTGCTGATGACGAAGTAGTAGAAGCGCTCGCGGTGCTCATCGACGCGCCAGATCAGGCCGTGCCCGTTGCGCAGCGGCCCCTCGCGCTGTGTCACCTCGACCGAGTAAAGCGCGTCGCCGTACCACTGTTTGGTCGCGGCCCAGGCGCGCTGCCGTGGCAGGGGCACCTGCATGAGGTAGACGCCCTCGTCCACCGCGCCGGAGCCTTCCGGGCTGTAGCTGCCATACAGCCCCCAGCTCCCCTGTGCGTCGAACGTCTCGTGGTAGGGGCCGGGCTGCCGGCCGGCCACGGCCAGCCCCACCACCACGAGGGCAACCACAAGCCCGACGATCAGGATCACACGGACGCGCACGTCTGCCAGGAGGCGCTTCATTTGCTACCCTTCGCCTTCGCGAGCATCGACCCTGAGGCGGAGTCTAGCACGGTCGGCGAGCGCAGGGAAGCTCGGCCTAGTCGGCGGGGACCACTTTCTCCGGCGCCGCCGCCCCCTCCTTCTGGCCGATCTCGCCCGCGCGCGCGATCGCCAGCTTCACCAGGACAGGCCCGACAAGCTGGACCACAAACGTCGTGGCCGTAATCACGGTAAGCACCTTCGCGCCCAGCGCCGCCGCCGCCCCACCGTAGGCGCTGAAGCGCTGGTTGATGCTCAGCGCCAGGCCCACAGCGACCCCCGCCTGCGAGAGCAACGCCATGCCGATGTTGTCGCGCACCGTGCGTTCCGCGCCAGAGATGAGCGCGCCGAGCCACGCGCCGCCATACTTGCCCACCGCGCGCAGCACGATCTGCACCGCGCCCAACACCAACAGCAACCCGTCTACGAACGTCTCCTGTACCCTGAAGCGCGCGCCGACAAGGGCGAAGAACAGCATGTACAGCACCGGGCTGGCCTGTTCGATAGTATCACGGACGCAGGCCGTGCCGTGAGAGGCAAGGTTGACGACCACCGTGCCCAGCGTCATCGTGGTGAGGATAAGCGAGAGCGACAGCGACCGCGACAGCCCGGTAGAGAGAAAGACCACCCCCACGATCACCGCAATCTGTGCCGCGCTGTCGTCGCAGTACCGGTCAACATAATAGCTCAGCGGCAACCCCAGCAGGATGCCCACCAGGATCGAGCCACCGATTTCAATGAATGGCAATTCCAGCAACGTGAGCAGCGACGGGGCGGCCACCTGCCCGAACGTGCTCTCCACGAGGGGGACGACGATGCTGTAGAGGAGCAGCGCCAGCGCGTCGTCGATGCCCACGACCGCCACGATGGACGTGGTCAGCGGGCCGTCGGCCTTGTACTCCTCAAGCACGTCAACGGTTGCGGCGGGCGCGGTCGCCGTCGCCAGCACGCCGAGGAGCACCGCAAGCAAGAAGTCGCCCGTCAGCAGCGTCACCCCGACCGTGACCAGCAGGAACGGCCCTAGCGCCTGGAGCAGAACAATCGCAATGATGCTCGCCCCAGGCGGCGGAGCACGTTGAGCCGCAGGTGCAGCCCCATCTCGAAGCCGATCAGGCCGAGCGCCAGTTCGCTCACGAAGTCGAGATTCTCGACCAGACTCATGGGAATGACGTGCAGGAAAGACGAGCCGAGGATCACCCCGGCGACGATATAACCCACAACCTGGGGAATGCCAGTGCGGTGCGCCAGACGGCCCACGGCAAACGCGACGAGCAGCGTCACCCCAATGATGGCGAGGATATCTATCGAAAGACCGTCAAGCGCAGCGCCGTGGTCCACGTAAGCCTCCAGGAACAGACACCGGTTGCCGAAAGAAAAATCCGGCCTATGGCAGATTAACCAGGTCGGTATGTCCCATTGTAACGGAGCTTGACCGGGGGCGCGAACCGCGTCATGATAAACAACCGCCACGGGCATGACAAAGTGCTGTGTCTGCGGCAAACCTTAGCGGGTAAAATAATATGTTGCGATACAATAGGCGCGACACGTGTTCAGCGTTTAGTATGAGGAGAGGCTCACATGGCGATCAGCTACAAGGAACTGGGCCTGGTTAACACCAAGATCATGTTCCAAAAAGCAATGGAAGGCGGTTTCGCCGTCCCGGCGTACAACATCAACAACATGGAGCAGGTGCAGGCCATCATCCACGCCTGCGTCGAGACGGACTCGCCCGTCATCATGCAGGTTTCTAAAGGCGCGCGTCAATACGCCGACGCCACGATGCTGCGCTACATGGCGATGGGCGCGGTGCAGATGATGCGCGAGATGGGCGGCAACATCCCCATCGCGCTGCACCTGGATCACGGCGACTCGTTCGAACTCGCCCAGGACTGCATCGAGAACGGCTTCAGTTCGGTGATGATCGACGCCTCGCACCTGCCCTACGAGGAGAACATCGCGCTCTCCCGGAAGGTTGTGGAGTATGCGCACAGCCGGCCCGACTACGTGTCGGTCGAGGCGGAACTCGGCGTGCTCGCCGGCATCGAGGACGACGTGCAGGCGGAACGCAGCACCTATACCCACCCCGAACAGGTGGAGGACTTCACCAAGCGCACCGGCGTCGACTCGCTGGCAATCTCTATCGGCACCAGCCACGGCGCGTACAAGTTCAAGGTGAAGCTGGGCGAAGAGCCGCCGCCGCTGCGCTTCGACATCCTTGAGGAATGCCAGCGCCGGCTGCCGGGCTTCCCGATTGTGCTGCACGGAGCCAGCTCTGTCCTGCAGGATTATGTTGACATGATCAACAAGTACGGCGGCCACATGGAAGGCGCGGTGGGCGTCTCTGAGGACCAGCTCCGGCGCGCTGCGGGCAGCGCCGTCTGCAAGATCAACATCGACTCGGATGGGCGTCTCGCGATGACCGCCGCCATCCGCAAGGTCCTGGCCGAGAAGCCCGGCGAGTTCGACCCGCGCAAGTACCTTGGCCCGGCGCGCGATGCGCTCACCGAACTCATGAAGCACAAGAACGAGAAGGTGGTCGGCTCCGCAGGCCACGGCGCGGAGATCATGGCCGCCATCGAGGCCGCCGAAGGCGCCGCCGTCGCGCGCTAGGCTTCGGCGCGCCGCAGGGCGACTCCAGCTTACAGACCACCCCACAAGGCGAAACACCGGCAGCGGCGGAGTCCACTGCCGGTTTTTCGTTGCAACCTGCGGCGGGCGGCTTTGCTGCTATAATAGAGTTACACGAGGTCACCTGTCGAAAGGTCGCGTCATGGCCGAGATGCAGAAAATCGACGTTGACAGTGCGGGCGAGGAGAACGGGGCGATTGCCGCGCCGCCCGCCGCCGAACCCGTCACGCGTGAGGCCTTTCCGCGCAATCCCGGCATCCCGCTCGATACCGGTTGGGTCCACGAAGTGCGCGTCAACCGCAGCGCCACCGAGCACCGCGCCGCGACGATGGTGCGGCGGCGCTCAATCAAGAAGGACTGGCAGGCGGCGTGGCTGTTGCGCGCCCTCACCTGCATCGACCTGACCACGCTCGCCGGCGACGACACGCCCGGCAATGTGCACCGCCTGTGCGCCAAAGCGAAGCAGCCCGCCCGCCAGGACATCCTGGAAGCGCTGGGGGTGGGCGACCAGGGCCTCCACGTTGGCGCCGTGTGCGTCTACCACAACCTGGTGCCCGCCGCGCTTGAGGCGCTTGGCGGCGCGCCGATCCCGGTCGCGGCAGTCTCGACGGGGTTTCCTGCCGGGCAGATAAGCCTGGAACAGAAGCTCAGCCAGATTCGCGAGTCGGTGGCGGCGGGGGCCGCTTGAGGTCGATATCGTGATCTCGCGCGCGCACGCCATCAAGGGGAACTGGGCGGCGCTCTACGACGAGGTGCGCGCTTTCCGCGAGGCGTGCGGCGACGCCCATCTCAAGACCATCCTCGCCACCGGCGAGCTGCCGACGCTGCGCCATGTGGGCATGGCGAGCCTGATGTGCATGATGGCCGGCGCGGACTTCATCAAGACCTCGACCGGCAAGGAGAAGGTCAACGCCACGCTGCCGGTTGGCCTGGTGATGACGCGCGCCATCCGCGATTATTACACGCGCACGGGCCACCGCGTGGGCTTCAAACCGGCGGGCGGCATCAGCACGGCGAAGAGCGCGCTCGACTGGCTGGTGCTGATGAAAGAGGAGCTTGGCGATGCGTGGCTGCACGCCGGGCTTTTCCGCATCGGCGCGAGCAGCCTGCTCGCCGACATCGAGCGCCAGCTTGAGCACCACGTGACCGGGCGCTACGCGGCGGACCATCACCACCCGATGGGATAGCGTCCGCTCGAACCAACCGCCCTCCATAAGACCCCGATAGCCACATGAGGCCATTGTCGCGCGCGCGCCGGCTCTGGTACAATGAGTCATGCAAGCGCTTTCCGCTGTACTCATTGCGCGGCCAGCCATGACCGATCCAATCTGGCTCAACCCTCACGTGATGCGCACCGGCCTGAGCTGGGCCTTAAGCTGGACCAACGGCCCGATTCTGTGCGTGGTCTCGCCGGGTTCGACGCGCTTCATCGTCGTCAACGACCAGAGTTTTCTCGCCTCGTGGGAGTGGGCCGAGGAAACGGGGACCGAGTCGCGCTTCTTCCTGGTGCCGCCGTTTGTCGCGCGCACCCTCGCGGGGCCGGCCGCGTGGGACCTGCTCCGGCTGCACGCCGCCCTCCACCGCAACAACGTCGCGCTTACCCTCCACGATGCGGGCGGGGAGTACCTGCTCCAGTGGCAGTGGGATGCGCGCAGCTTCAAAGCGCCGCGCGTGTTCGACCTCATGACCGCGCAGCCGAAAGAGACGTTGCAGGCCGGCTACGTCGCCATCGCCGACGCGGTCCACCTGGCGGTTGCGAACCTGGGACGCATGGAGGGCCTGGAGCAGGTGCAGCGCGAGCGCCTGGCGATGTTGATCGATTTCGCGCCGGGCCGGCTGAGCATCGACGGGCAGGAGATCATGACCGGCGACCCGCAGCGCTTCTACTTCGACCCGCGCCTGGTGATTCGCGGGCTGGAGATCGCGCGCGGGCGCACGATCGGCTTCGCCATGACCCGCCTCGAAGCGACCCGGCAGGCGGTTCTCTACATGAACTCCGAACGCGACAACTGGCAGGTGCGCTGCGCGCTGCTGTCGATCCGGCTGCCGCCGGGGACCTCGATCACCACTTATGAAGTGACCGAACGCGAACGCGCGCGCGACGGCGGCGGTTTGATATCGCCGAGGCCGGCGCAGACTCAAACCCCGCCCTAACGACCCGCGCGCCTTCTTACCAATCCCAAACCACGCTCGAACCCAACCCCTTACCACCTGCGGGGCAACCCGGCTATTGCCGCACGCAGAAGCGTTGCATAATCTTGAGAGATACCGCGCGTTCGACGGTGGCAGTGGAAGGGGCGCTCTGTGAGCGGTGAACTCTGCGTGACGGCGGCGGACCTGGCTTCCGGGTTGCGCCTGGCAATGGCGATCGGGGCAAAGCCGGTGCTGTGCATGGCGTCCCCAGCGCGCCTGCGCCTGGCGATGGTGCATGATGGCTGCACGGTCTTTAGCTGGGAACGCTCTGCGCCGGGCGTCGCCGGGGTCGATCCGTTTGTCGTACCGGCGCACATCGCCCGGATTCTGCTCAGCGGGGCGCTCGAAGGCGTGGAGACCCTGTGTTTCGCGGTGCAGGGGCAGG
The DNA here is from genome assembly GCA_027494055.1 of Anaerolineae bacterium. Lineage (GTDB taxonomy): Bacteria > Chloroflexota > Anaerolineae > Aggregatilineales > JAFGMM01 > JAOSJO01. The sequence goes on from JAOSJO010000012.1 coordinate 409,061, forward strand.
ATGTGCGCCTGAAGCTGGGCGGCGAGATGCCTGCCGAGTTGAGCTGGCAGTGGACGCCGGAGGCGTTCGGCGCGCCCGCGGAGTTCGAGCAGATGGTTGCGCACCCCCCGGAGACGGTCGCCGTGCCGGTCGAACGCCTCCTCGCTGCCGTGGACAACGCCGCCGCGCACGCCTCAGCCGGCGGACACCGCCAGAGACGTCCGCCACAGCCTGGCGGCAGTGCAGCCCGTGGCGGCCACCCTCGCCATCGCGGGGCAGCGCCTCGCGCACGATCCGGACCTGACCGCCTACTTCGACCCGACCTGTCTTGTCCAGGCGGCCCGGCTCGTCGCGGGCGAGGAACGCGCAAGCCCCGTCCATGTGAGCCTCGCTGCGCTTGAGGGGCCGGTCGCATTTCTGAGCCTGGTCGCCGAGCGCGACGGCTGGCGCGTGCAGGGCACGATCAAGTCGGTGCTGGTCCAGGCCACGCAGATGCAAGCCGCGCAGACGCCCGCCGAGACGCCGCCAGCAGAAGGCGCGGGGTCAGACCTGGGGGCCTTCGCCGCGCCGGAACCGGACGTGATCGAGGTCGCAGACGGCGGCGTCCTCGTGGAACCGGCCACGGGCGGCCAGACACCGGCGCTCATGCCAACCCCGGCGGCGGTCGCCTTCGAGGACTTCGACGACGCCGGGGAGGCTGCCCCCGACGACGCCGCACCGGATGCCGCCGCACCGGGTGCGGATGCCGGCGCGCCCGACTTCATGGCTGATGTGGCCCACGATGTGGCTCGTGACACGCCTGCCGGGGCCGGCGACATGAATGCCGGCGACCAGGAGGCCGGTCAGGAGGCGGAGCAGGGCGAGGAGGCGGCGACGCACGACACGACCAACTCAGTCCTGAAACGCCGCGACACGGGCGGCCATCCCGCGCACTTCGACGTGCCGCTGGATTAGACCCCCGATGTCTTGAACCCCTGAAACCGTGAGCAACGCGCGCCGGGGCGCAGCTTAGGCGCGCCGCGCCCCGACAGCCATTCCGCCAGTATCAGGTATCAGCCGACCGGCTCCAGCGGCTCTTTGATGTGGCCGAAGTGCACCTCAGGGCCGCCGCTCGGCGCGGCCCAGCGCACCGCGTTGCTGATGACGCGCATGACCTCCGGCTGGTGGAAGATCGGGTAGGTCTCGTGGCCGGGCCGGAAGTAGAAGACCTTGCCCCGCCCCCGGTGGTAGCAGCACCCGCTGCGGAACACGTCGCCGCCCTCGAACCAACTGATGAACACCAGCGTGTCCGGCGCGGGGATGTCGAAGCGCTCGCCGTACATCTCGGTATGCGGAATCTCAATGTACTCGCCCAGCCCCTGGGCGATGGGATGGCCTGGCTCGATCACCCACAGGCGTTCTTTCTCGCCGATCTCGCGCCACTTGAGGTTGCAGGTCGAACCCATCAACGTCTGGAAAATCTTGGAGAAGTGCGCCGAATGCAGGGCGATCAGGCCCATGCCCCCTTCGAGGATGCGCCGCTTGGCGCGCGCCACGATCTCGTCGCTCACTTCGTCGTGCGCCATGTGGCCCCACCAGATCAACACGTCCGTCTCGGCGAGGACCGCCTCAGTGAGGCCGTGCTCCGGCTCGTCGAGCGTGGCGGTGCGCACGGTGAACCCTTCCGCGCGCAGGTGCGTGGCAATCGTGTTGTGGAGGCCGTCGGGGTAGATGGCGGCGATCTCCGGGTGTCGCTTCTCGTGCCGGTACTCGTTCCACACAGTCACGCGGATGCTGTCGGCCATGTCTCGTTCTTGCTCCTTGTGTTGATACGCAATGCTCTACACATGCACAGGCGCGCCTTGCTGCGCCGCTGATGCCTTGATCGCATCCCACAGAACCGCCATGCGGAGGCCCACTTCCGGCGGGCACGGGTTGGGAGTGCGCTTCGCGCGAACGGCGAGGAACTGCTCCCATACGCCCAGCGACGGCGGCAGTTTGACGGGCGTCATCTCGCGTTCGCCCTCGCGCTGGACCTCCAAATAACCGCCCCAGACGCCCGCGCGCAGGACGCCCTCGGTGCAGAAAACGTACACATCCGAGGTGCACACGCTGCGGATGGTCTTGCCGCAGGCGTGCATCGTCACCAGCGCGCCCGACTTCAACCGCGCCATCACCGCACTGAGGATGTCCACCTGGCGGCCACAGTTCTCCAGCCAGGCGATCACCTCCGTGAAGCCCTCGCCCGCAAGGTCCGCGACGGTGTTCAGCATGTGCGCGCCGGTGTCGAACAGGAAGCCACCGCCGGACACGATAGGGTCCTGCCGCCACATGCCGACCGTGCCGGCGTCCCAGCCCTGCCATGTCGTCGCGCTGATGCTCACAAGCTGGCCGAGTTCGCCGGCGCGCAACATCGCGACCGCCTTGCAGATCTCAGGCGAGAGGCTGCCGGGGAACGCCACCACGAGCAGCCGGCCGGTGCGGTCGCGCGTTTCGATCAGGTCGCGCGCTTCGTCAGCCCGCATGACCATCGGCTTTTCGAGCAGCACATCGAGGCCGGCCTCCAGGCAGGCTTTGGTCTGAGCATGGTGGAAGGCATGCGGCGTGACGATGAACGCCGCGTCGAGGCGGTCGGCGTATTCGGCGAGCAGGCGATCCAGGTCGGGCTGGTTGGGCGGGGGCGCGTAGCCCGCCGCCTCGAACACCGCCACTGTGGCGGCGTATTGCTCCGGCGCAGGTTCGCAGACAACCGGAATTTCAGTCGTGTCGTTCATCTGTAGGATGTTGCGCAGGTGATGGCGTGCCATGCCGCCGCACCCGATAATGACAGTTCGCACGGGCTTCTTTGCAGACATGGGGTGGGGTTCTCCACAGCGTGAGGGTAGGCAGAATTCCCCCAATTATAGCGCGGCGACCATCATGGGGGTGTGCCAATCGTCCGCCATTTCGTACACGATTGCCAGTTGCGTGCGCCTCCCGGAAGCTGTAGCACTGGCCTGTGGTCGATCAAGGGGACAGTTCTGAATTTAGGTTTTGACGACTTTTGGAGGTAGCATGTCGAGATAAAGAAACCGAGAGGAGCACAGATTATGGCCGAAGAACAACCAGTGGAGATGACGTTACGCACCGCGCTATGGCGGCAGTTCGGCGCGGCCATCGACATGCTTGAGAACGCCCTGCTGGCCTGCCCCGCCCCGCTGTGGACTGAGCGCCTCTGGAGCGCCTCCCCGCCGCCATGGTTCCCGACGCAGTTCGCGGAATTCTGGTATGTCACCTATCATGCGCTTATTTGGCTCGACCTGTATCTCTCAGGCCTCCCGGAGGAGGAATTCTCTCCCCCTGCGCCTTTTGCCCAGGGCGAAGTCGACTCCATAGAGGCCCTGCCCGAACAGCCCTATACCAGGGAAGCGCTGCACGCCTATCTCGTGTCCCTGCGCCAGAAGTGCCGCACCCGGCTTCTCCAACTTTCGGACGAGCAGGCGCGCCGGCCGGTCGCGTATCCCTGGTCACAGGGGCAGTCAGTCAGCTTTCTGGAATTGCAGCTCTACAATCTGCGCCACGTCCAGGAACACGCCGCCCAACTGGGCCTCTTTCTCGGACAGCGCGCCGTCCCGGATGCGAACCTCGACTGGGTGGTGCGCGCGAAGGATGAACCTGGCAGTTGAGGCAATCGAGGGCGAGAGCGACACGTTTTTTGCCCAGCGAGGCGAGCGCGACCAACGGTCACCGACCTGCGCCGCCATCGCTGGGCATTGCATTTCGGCCAACCCCCACATCTTGCGTTGTTAACCTTTTTTGCGTATGCTAGTAGAGAATATGTAGGGAAGCATACACTACAAAGGTAATCCTGCATGACTGCTCACGCCTCTTCCATCACCCACCGACGCCCAAACGGTGACCCTCCCCACTTTGCCCACCCCAGCGAAGAGGAATTCGCCCGGCTGCTTGACTTCTACCACATCCCGTGGGAGTACGAGCCGACCAGCTTTGTCCTCGAACGCGACAAGGACGGCAACGTGATCGAGGCGTTCTCGCCTGACTTCTACCTCGTCGACCAGGACCTCTACATCGAGCTGACCACGGCGCGGCAGAAGCTCATCCCGCACAAGCGGCGCAAGATTCGGCGGCTCCAGGAGCTGTACCCCAACGTGCACATCAAACTCATCAACCGCGAGGACTTCGGCAAGATGCTGCACAAGTACGGCCTAGAAGACGAAGCGCCGAACCTGGTGGGCACGGTTGACAACGGAGACGGCGAGAAGTAACCTCACGCTATCAGCCTGAGCGCTAGCGGGAGACCTCCCTGATGGCCGTCCCTTCTCAAGAATCCCCGGAACTGCCGCATCTCGGCGACGTTTTGATCTCACCCGACCGGTTGCAGGCGCGCGTGCAGGCGTTGGGCGCGGCGATCAGCGACGCCTATGCCGGCAAAGACCTCATCCTTGTGGGCGTGCTCAAGGGCGTGCTGTGCTTCATGGCCGACCTGCTGCGTGCGATCACGATCCCGGTGGAGGTGGACTTCCTCTCCATCTCCGGGTATGGGCCGGGCGAGCGCGGTCACGGCGAGGTGCGGCTGCTCAAAGACCTGGAGCGCCCGGTCGAGGGGCGGCACGTGCTCTTCGTCGAGGACATTGTCGATACCGGGCTGTCGCTGGCGTACCTGCTGCGCCACATCCGTTCGCGGGAGCCGGCCACCCTGGAGGTGTGCGCGCTGCTGGACCGGCCCCGGCGGCGCATCATGCCGCTCAACATGTGCTTCGTCGGGTTCGAGATGCCCGACGTATGGGTGGTGGGCTACGGCATGGACTACCGCGAGCGCTATCGCAACCTGCCGTACATCGCGGTGCTGCACCCGCCGGGCCGCCCCGAAGTCAGCTCGGAGCAGAGCGAGGTGATCGTGCCGGCGCAGTGCGCGGACGACTCAGAGGCCGAAAACAAAACCCCGCCGGGTTGACCGGCGGGGGAAGGCAAGAGGCCCCAAGTAACCTTTAGTCCCCGGTTTCGCAGAAGCTCTACTGATCGACAGTTTGCACCGCCAACTTCCTACGCTGGCTCCCGATTGGCTGGGACCTGACGGCCCTGGCCGCTCGCTTGCGGGGTTCCCTGTGGGCGTATAAAACGCCACTTTCGGCCCGCTTACGGGTCGGAGCGCCTAAGTTAATAAACGCCCACGCCCGCTTGCCAACTTTGGTACGCTTTCGAACTTCGTTCTCCGGATCTTCCCGTCAGCTCCTCAGGACCTCTTGCAGCATTATCATAGCAGAAAGCGCGCGCGCGAGTCAAGCGCTTTAGCGTGTTTTAAGATTGGATTAGTGTTGTTTTAAGGTCGCACGCGAGACAACCCTTTTTCCCACCATGTGTTGTGGTTCCCGCCGGCTCCGGCCCAAGATGTGGCGATTACGCGCATCCAATGATGCCTGTGAACCTCTCTCGCCCTGCGGGCTACACAGGCCGGAACTGCACAGGCGGCGTTTGGACCGGCGTGGGAGGCGTATTACAATTCGCGCTATGCGCGCGTTGACCCTCGCCCTGCTGCTCACGCTGCTGGCCGCGACGTCCGCAGCCAGCGCGGACCTCCTCGACCCGCCGCCCACCGCGACGCCGGTGCCGGGCATCACGCTGGTCGGGCATTCGGTTGACGGCAACCCCATCGTGGCCCAACAACTTGGCGACGGCCCCATGCCGATCCTGCTGGTCGGCGGCATCCACGGCGGCTGGGAGTTGAACACCGTGCTGCTCATGAACGAGATCGCGGCCTTTTTCGCGGCGCACCCGGAGGACATCGCGCCCAACGTGAGTCTTTACGTCATCCCTGCCGCCAACCCGGACGGGCTGCGTCACGGGCGCAAGGCCGAAGGGCGCTTCAACGCCAACGGCGTTGATCTCAACCGCAACTGGGGCTGCAACTGGTCGGCGGAGGCGTTCTGGCGCAGCCAGCGCGTGGACGCCGGCGCCGAACCCTTCTCCGAGCCGGAGACGCAGGCGCTCCGCGATTTCATCACGGCGCTGCAACCGGTGGCTGTACTGTGGTATCACAGCGCGGCGGCGGGCGTGTTCGCCGGGCACTGCACCGGCGAGGATCATGGCTCGGCGGGGCTGGCGGACGTTGTGGGGCGCGCGGCGGGCTACACGACCGGGCAGCCGTTCAGCGCCTACCCGGTCAGCGGCACGGCGGCGGACTGGGTCGATGGGCTGGGCACCCCCTCAATGGATGTCGAACTCGAAAGCGCGCAGGCGGTCGAGTGGGAACGCAACCACGCCGGCATCATGGCGCTTCAGTGCCATTTTGCGCGGCTCGGCGCGGGCGACGCGCTGGAAGCCTTCGTCGCGCGCGCATGTCGTGAAGGGGAACAGGATGGGTGAATCGGTCATCTTGCGCAAGCTGGACCTGGAGGGCCGCGAGGTATGGCGCTGGCGCGGCGAGGTCGTCGCGCGTGGCGAAAACTGGGTGCAGATCGAAGCGCCCTTCAACGGCAAGCGGCGCGACCTGGGCTATGTCGTCTTGCAAGAGGGCGACCGCTTCGTTGAGTGGTACTACGCCGACCGCTGGTACAACATCTTCGAGATTCACGACGCGGCTGACGACCGCATCAAGGGCTGGTACTGCAACATCGCCCGGCCGGCCGTGTTCCGCGATGGCGAGATCACGCACGTGGACCTGGCGCTCGACCTGTTCGTCTTCCCTGACGGGCGGATGCTGCTCGACGACGAGGAGGAGTTCGCCGCCCTGCCGCTGAGCGAGGTCGACCGGCGCGCCGCGCTCGACGCCGTGGCGCGCCTCCGCGCCGAGGTGGAGAGCCGCCGCCCTCCGTTTGACGCCATACCGCAGCAAGGGCGCTAGCCCGGCAGCGGCATCGGCCCCCACGAGCCAAACAGCGCGAAGCGCCCGGCGTCGATCATCCCGATCACCAGGAAGGTGATGCCGAACGCGACAATCAGCGGAATGAGGAGGTCGCCCCAGCCGCGCGCCGCGCGCTCACGCCCCATGACGGCGACCAGGACCACGGTGCTGATCGCCATGAGGATCGCGAGCACGCCGAGCGTGCTCAGCCAGCCCATCACCCACAGGATAATCGGCTGGTGCGTGAGCGTGAGCAGGTCGAGGGCGAGTACGCCAACCACCAGCACCGCGAGGTCGCCCAGGTGGCGCAGGCTCCGCACGGGGCGCCAATCGCGCCACACCGACTGGTTGAAGACCGGGTAGATGACGCTCGCCATCGTCAGCCCGTGCAGGCTCCCGGTGAGCAGCCGGAGTTCGTTGTGCGGCGCGTACAACGGCGGCCCGCCGGGGAAGAGGGCCAGGTAGGAGTTGAGGCCGTCCACTGCCATGACAACCGTGAACAGCACCAGCGCCGCCAACGCCGACCAGTGCGGCATCCGGCCCGCCCGCCCGCGCCGCAAGATGACGGCCGGCGCGAGAAAACCGACGACCACGCCCAGGTAGGTCCCGGTGCAGCGCGCGCAGAGCGGCAGCGGCGCGCCGTTTACGGCAAAGCTGCGCGCCGGTATCTGGTGGCAGATGGCGAAGCCGACCGCAGTGGCCTTCCCGTCCAGGCCCGCCGGCGTGCCGATGAGCCACAGCGCGAACACAAGCGCCGCGAATGCCAGCGCCGCCCCGGTCTTGAGCGCCGTGCGCGCACGCGGCGCGGGGCGGTCCGCGGGCGCAATGCGGCGGATGCCCCGGCCTGGCGTTGGCTCGGCGGGCGGCGGGTTCAGGTCAGATACCGACATTTCCCAGGTTATAAGCTAAAGCTGTGTTTGGAGCCAACCGATGATGAGGTCGGTCAGCTCCAGCTCGACGTTGAACATGCCCGTGCCGTGGCCGGCGTTCTGGTAGACCTGAAGCTGGCGCTCGCCCTGCGCCAGTCCGTCGAGCGTGCGCACGGTCTGCACGGCGTAGGCGTCATCCTCGCTGGCGACGAGCAGCAAAGGCTTCGTGCCAAGCGCGGCGATGGCGTCCTCAGTTGTGACGCCGCGATAGTCCAGCCCCGGCGAGAGTAGCACGGCGGCGCGGCATGTCGGGTCGTCGGCGCAGCCGTTGAGCGCCAGGTTTGCGCCGATGCTCGCGCCCACGATGCCGATGCGCGCCGGGTCCACGTTGGGCAGCTCGCGCAGGTAGGCCAGCATGGTCAGCGTGTCCTGCCGGGCCAGCGACCAGTCCGCCTCCCCGCCAGTGTCGCCGTGCCCGCGCAGGTCCATCGCCAACACCACGAACCCCGCCGCCTGCATCGCCCCGGCGATGTTCTCCCAGTCATCCTTGGTCCGGCCCAGCATGTGGAGCAGCAGCACGCCCGGCGACGCCTCCGGTTGCGGGTAATACAGGCCGTGCAACGCCAGACCATCCGCACCCAGGAACGCGACTCTGAGCGGGACCGCCCCGCCGCTCGGCGCGGCGGCGGCGTCGGGGTCATTGACGCCGGGCGGGCTGGTCTCGTCGAGCGTGGGAATCTGGGGCATCACCGTCACCGGCGTGGGCGGGGCCGCAGTCGGGGTCGGCGCGGGCGGGGGCGCAAACCGGTCGCACGCTGCCAGCAAAGCCGCAGCAGCGATCAGGCCGAGCACAACGACGACGCGCCCTGTCTTCATCCCCAAGCCCACCCTCTCAGCGCGCAGCCTTCCCCGCCAGCACGATCATGCGCGGGCAGCCGTCCACAAACGGGGGAGCGGTCATAGTCGCCATAGAGCTGCAAACGTTCGAGGCCGGCCTGTTTGAGCAGCAGGTCCATCTCGGCGGCGAAGGTGTAGCGCAGTTCGAGCGGCACCAGCGTCCGGCGGACCACGCCCTCATCGTCGATGGCGTCGTAAATCCACGTCACCGAGAGCGTCTGCGCCGCGCGGTCGATCTGGCTGACAGACTGCTGCATCACGAGGTGGCCCGTCTCCGGGTCGGTAAAGGTGCGCTCGAACACCAGGCTGATTTCGTCGTGTGTGGCGTAGGCCTCGCCGGCGTTGGGCAGGTCGATGACGAGCAGGCCGTCGTCGCGCAGCGCCGCGGCGATGTGACGCAGCGCCGCGAGCTGGTCTACCTGCGCGCGCAGATGCATGAAGCCGTTGTAGGCAACCACCGCCAGCCCGAACCGCGTGTCGCTTTCGTACTCGGTGATGCTGGTTTCGTGAAACGCAACCCGCGCTGCCAGGTCGGCCTCAGCCGCGAGCCGGGCCTGCGCGCGCTTGAGCATCGCGCCGGAGATGTCCAGACCCACAACGCGCGCGCCCGCCGCCGCCAGGTGCAGTGCCACCCGCCCGGTGCCGCACCCCACATCGAGCACAGGCCCGCCCACCTCGTCCAGCAGCGCGCTATAGAGCGCGAGGTCCTCGTTGAAATTCTGGTTCTCCGCGTCGTAGAAGCGCGCGAGGTCGTTGTACCAATCGGGCAAGTCGATGCCTCCTGTCATGGGCGCAAACGTCATGCGGGCAGTTGCGGCGCGCCGGGCTGGCTGTCGGGCGCGTCCAGCCGGCGCGGAGGGGCGTCGCCGCCGGCTGCCGGCTGGCTTCCGGTTCCGGTCGATACAGCGACTTCCGCCACGCGCAGCAGGTGGCGCTCGCCCAGAAAACGATAGTAGAACCCGGGCTTCACGACGCGGCTGACGGTGTAGTAGGCCAGCGTGCTCTCATCGTCGCGCTCGACCGCATTCATCACCCGCGTGTCCAGCTCATGCCCCTCGGCCTGTACCTCTTCCAGACCCATCTCGGTGAAGCGCCGGCGCATGTTCCTGTGGATAACGTTCAGTCCCTGCGCATACCGGTCGGTCTTGAGCGCCGTTGGCGGGATGCGCTGTATTGCCAGGTTGACAATGTCGTAGACCTCAACATACTCAAGGAGCGCCTTCTCTAGCTGGAGCCGCGCCGCTTCAAGCCGCTCCGCCGTCTGGCTCTCTAAGGCCTCCAGTTCTGCCTCGCTTTCGCCGAGGCGGCGGCGCAGCCACGCCTCGATGGGTTCAAAATCGCCCTCGACAAAGGAAGCTTCGCCGGGTTCTTCGACCACACGCCCTGCCTCCGGGCCGCCTCCAGGGGGCTGGTCCTCGGCTGGGGGTGTGAGCTGCGGCGGCGCACCGCCGCGCCCCTGCAGGGGCCGGAGCATGGTAAGCATCCGGTCTGCCTGCATCCGGGAGGCGCCGGGAAGCAGTTGCCAGTCGATCTCCTGGTCGCGCTGCCGCTTCCACTGATCCCAGACCGCTTTCTTGATGTCTTCATCGGCGAACTCAATCGCGCCGATGCCGGTATTCTCTGGGATGATTTCGATGGCGACTTCTCTGCGGAGTTCGTCGATGAAGGCGCGGTCCACCAGTTCGGCGGCGATGCGTCGCCGGGGATGCGCAGCGCCGCGTCCTCCTCCGGGCCGGGCGGGACCTGGGCGAGGTGCTCGTACAGCTCGCTGAGGGCGTACTGCGCGATGATGTCATGCAGCCGAATCTTGAGGCGATACAGCGGGTAGTCGTACCAATCGGTCTGCTGTTCGCTTTCTTTGACCGCCGCGTCATCGGCGTGATCGAAGATCGCGTGCTTGTACACGGCGCGGATCACGGCGCTGTCGAGCACGGGATAGGGGTCCTCAAGGCTGGGGCGCGCGTGTCGCTCGAGCTGGAAGCCGACAAAGAGGTCGATCTTCACGGCGATGCCGTCCCGCGTCATCACGGGCACCGCGTCCTCCCGGCGGATCTGCTGGCGCAGGTCCACTATGGCGCGCACGGTCTCCGTCTTGTCGATGATGACATCATCCGGGTCGCTCGTGTGGCGGATGACGCGTGGCTTTGCGCCCTCCCTGTCGACGACTACCGCCGTATCCGCCCAGACTTCGATCTCCGCCTTCTTGTACGCCCAGCCGGGTATGGGCGTTTCTTCAAAGAGATCCTCACCCAGCTTCTTGACTTCAAAGAGCCGGCCTTCCCTGGCGAGCAGCTTGGGGCGCTTGTCCCCGTCGCGGCCCGGCCACAGAAGCACGATGATGAAGATGAGGAACCACACGGGGAGATACCCGAACGTCCAGAGCGCAAACAGGATCGGGACAGCTTCGCGCAGGACGATACCGGCAGCAAAGGTCGCCCACAGCCCTGCCGTGAGCGCCGCGAGCCGGCCCTTCACCGGCTCCTTGAGATCCTCGCGGCGGGCGAAGTAGAACGCCGTGACCCAGAAGCTCGCGAACGCCGGCAGGACCAGCGGCGCGAGCGTTTCGTTCGTCGTGATGATGCGGAGGCCAATCAGGACCGTGGCGAGCGCCAGGAGCACCAGCCCAACCGGGCGGATGTTGCGGAAAATCTGGCTTATGAGGTTGCCGAGTCCGTGAAAAAATGCGCTCACGGCGTGTACTCCACGCTCCCCAGCGCGCTCGCGCGGCACATGCGCCTGCCGCCAACCCATAGCGCGCACTTTACAGCGGGTTTATGATAGCACGAATCGCAGCAACGGAGAATCCCGCCGGCTGCGGTACAATCGCGCCGGAAGGGGGGCGCATGGCACAGCGAAGACTTGAGATTCCCGGAAAGCAGAAGCCGTACCTGATGGCCCATCGCGGCAACCGGACCGCCTGCCCGGAGAACACGCTGGCGGCGTTCCGGCGCGCGCTGGAAGACGGGGCCGACATGATTGAAACCGACCTGCACGTCACCGCCGACGGCGCGCTGGTCTGCATCCACGATGCCACCGTGGACCGGACCACCGACGGCAGCGGGCGGGTCGCGGACATGACGCTGGCCGAGATCAAGGCGCTCAGCGCGAGCTATCGCCGGGCGGAATTTGCCGGCGAGCGCGTCCCCACGCTGGCGGAGGCGCTGGCGCTCCTGCCGGCAGACGTGGGCATCGCGCTGGAGTTGAAGGCTGACGCCTTCCTTGATGCGGGAGGTCTGCCGCCGCCTTGTGGGCGCGCTGGACGACGCCGGCCGGCGCGCGCAGGCGGTCGTGCTCTCCTTCAACATGGCGCGAATTGAGGCAGTGCGTCAGGTCGCGCCGGACCTCCTCAGGGGGTACATCACCCTCAAGCGCCTCGACCCGTGCGTGCCGGCGGAGTTCGTGGGGCCGTTCTGGCCGCTGCTTCTGGCAAATCCATGGTACGTGGCGTGGGCGCACCGGCGCGGCCAGTTGGTCTGCCCGCTCGACCCGACGCCCGACGCGCGGCTGTGGCTGTACCGCGCGCTGCGCTGTGACGCGGTGCTCAGCGACGACCCCGGCGCGACCGCGCGGGCGCTGGGCCGCTGAGAGCTACTCTACAAAGACTTCGGAACCGCTCGCCGTCTTCTTCGTCCACCGCGTCCACGATGCGGCCGGCTTCGCCGTCGCGGATGCGCGTCATGATCTCTTGGACGTTGACGTTCGCCACCTCCGGCACGAAGCGCGCGCCCATCTTCAGCGCGACCTGGGCCAGACTCAGCGGGATGTTGACGCTGACTTTCACATCGCCCGAGTCCAGGTCGGTGATGCGCACGCGCAACCAGCGCTTCTCCGCGCCGGGTTTCGCGTCGGCGTTGCCAGATTGCAGCGCCTGGAGGAGCAACGCGCCCTCATCGACGCTGACCTTGCCCTCGGCGATCATTTGCAGGATGCGTTTGCGTTCTTCTGATTTCGTCATTGATGTCGCTTACTCCAAATCGGGATGCTATCCAATATAAAGCCGCATATGCTCGTCCCGCTGCGCTTCCCACATCTCGACGTGCAGGGGGTTCTCAGGCGAGAGCGCGCCCTCCACGGCGAGCAGGTGTACTTCCAGGCCGGCCTCGCGCCAGCGCGCCGCCATGAAGGGCCGCGCCAGGGATGACGCCCACCCCGCCAGGCGGATCGGCAGCGGCAGGCTGAGGTGAAAGTCGATGTTGCGCGCGCGCACGTCCAGGACCATCCACGCGGCGGTGCGCGCCCACAGGCCGATCACCACCAGGAGCGCCGCACCGACAAACACGCCCCCACAGGCCGACGAACGTCAGCGAGATATAGCCGAGATTGTCGTAGTTCGTCACCATGCCCAGCGCGGCCACGCCCATGACCAGCAGCCCCACACCGAAGGGGAAGCGCCACAGCTCGCGGGCGCGCGCAAGACGGTCGGACATGGCCGGCGCGCCGGCGTGGGGCGCGTCAGTTTCGGAACGCGCCGTCTCCAGCGCCGGTTCGGCCTCAAGCGCGTGGCTCTCCGGGACCTCTGGAGCCGGCCCGGCCTCTGCCACTGGCGCAGGAGCGTGAGCCGGCGGCACCTGCGGCCTCAACCGCATCGCGTCGAGCAGGCGCGCCGCCTCAGTCGCAGTGATCGCGCCGTTGTGCAGCATCTGCAACACTTGGCGTTTCGTTTCGCTCATGGCAATCACTCCTCGAACCACTCCCTGCTACCGCAGGTCGTGGCGCATGACGGCAAGCGTCTCGCGCCGCACAAAGCCGAGCGCCTCCAGCGCCGCAGCGCCGGCCGTGTCGTCGTGCGGGTGCTCGATGGCGACCGCGCGCCGCCGGCCCCGCAGCCGCCGCAGCGCATACGCCAGCAGCGGGCGCTCCAGCCGGCCGCGCTGGCTGGGGTGCACCATGAGCGTGAGCACGTCCACCGCGCTGGCGAGCGGCATCGAGATCGTCAGCGCGGCGACCAGGGCGTCGCCGCTGCCGCCGCCGCGGACCACGTAGCGCTCTTCGACCTTGCCGCTGAGATAGTCGCCGAGCGCCCCCCAGAGGCCGGGCCGGAACGCGCCGGGGGTCGTGGCGCGCATCCAGCCCAGGCCGGTTGGGCGCGCGATGCGCGCCAGGTCATAGACCGCGCGCCAGTCGTTGGCCCCGGCCAACTCAACCAGGTCATCCAGGTTTTCGCCCCGGTCGAAATCGACCGGCAGCGCGCCGAGATGCGCCGGCCGCCGCCACGTGTCCCATGTGCGCACGTGGTAGAAGCCCAGTTGGCGGTAGAGCGCGACCGCGCCATGGTTGTCGTGCTTGACCTGCAACACCGCCGAGGGCGCGCCCCGCGCGCGCAGCACATCGAGGCCGGCGTGCACCAGCTCGCGCGCGATGCCACGCCGGCGGTAATCGGGGGTGCACGGCGACATTGGCGATGATCCAGCCATACGCGCGCTCCGTCGCATGATACAGCGAGACGTTGCCGATCACGCGCCCTCCCTCGACCCACACGAACCCGGTGGCGACGCCGCGTGCGGCGCGGTTCAGGCCGCCAGAAGCCAGAGCAACGGGCCAAGCCGGCTGAGCGCGCGCATCTCACGCACGGTGGCCCGGCCCTGCGCGTCCATCTGGTCGGCGAAGCAGATCTCGATCAGGTCGGCGATGCCGCCCAAGTCGATCCGCAGGTTGACCGGGCGCAGACCGTTCCGCTTGACGCCGGTTGCCAGCGCGGCAGCGCTCATTTGGCGCGGCCCTCCAGCGCGGCAAGCAGCCGCTCGGCCTCTTCGACGCTGATTTGCTTGTTCTCGACCATGCGCAGGATCATCATACGCTCCTCATCGCTGACGGGGGTCGGTTGGGGCGCCGGCGGCGACGGCGGACGCGGCGGCTCTGGCGGCGTGCCCCAGGTGACGTGGAAGCGCTTGGCGCGACGCTCGGCGGCGCGCTGGAGGCGCTCGGCCTGTTTCTCGGCGCGGCGGCGCAGGCGCTCGGCCTCCCGCTCGGCCTTGGCGGCCTGGGATTCGATGGTGGAGCGCAGGCGCTCGTCAAGGCCGGCCAGCTTATCGCTCAGGATGCGCTCGACATCCGCCATTTTCTCTTCCAGGTCAAGGCTGAACTCGAAGTCCAGGTCCAGCTCCGGGCTGACCACACCGAACCGGAAGCCGCTTTCCGTGTCGTCGGGCTGGCTGACCAATCGTACCTCACTCCCCGCATTGATGTACACTTCCGCATCGCCTGCGCCGAACGTGACGATCTGCTGGTCGCCTTCCTCGCTCACGACCGAGGCCATGTCCTCGTCGATCCGCACCTCTTGGGGCGCGACGATGATGAAGCGCGCGTTGGTGTCTGCCGGCACGCGGCACACCACGTCCGAACCCGCGTTGAACCGATACACGTTGCCCGGTGCGAACGCCAAGTTCAACACCATGTCAGAGCCGACGTGATCGACCGTGCAGCCGCCCGCCACGTCGCGCACGTACAGGTCGGCGCCCACGTGCTTGATGCGCACATCGCCGGTCACTTCGCGGATGGTGGCGTCCGCGCCCACGTTGTTGACGTCCAGGTCGCCGTCCACGCGCTTGACGCGCAGGTCCGCCGACACGTTGGGAGCCTGACGGGGCCGACGTCGCGGATAATCAGGTCGCCGGCCACATTGTCGAGCACGGCCTCGCCCTCGATGCCGGTGATCCGGGCATCGCCGGCGATGTTGTGTATCTTGATCGACGCGCGCGCCGGCACGCTCAGGCGGCAGTCGCCGGCGCAGCGCACGACCACGTGACCGTCGTCGGCTTGCCGCACCGTGACCCGGTCGCCGTCGCCGCCGATCTCGTCGCGCTCCCACCCGCTGATGCGCAGGTCGCCGCTTACATCTTCGACGACAATATCGAGCTTAATCTCCGGGGATACGCTGAACTTAAGCTTTCCCATTGGCCTGCCTCCAGTATGTCTCATAGTCCAGGGGTGTGTTGCGTTCTTTCAGCCATGTGCCGAGGGCAATCATCCAGTCGCCCATGCGCCGGAAGACCCGGTGCTGGAACCGCACCCGCTCCGGGCGGGCCCGACCCATCGACCGGGCGCGCCGGTAGTCCGCCGCCTCCTGCGTCAGGCGCCTGCGCCGCTCGGCAAGCAATTGCTCTGTCTTGTAAATGGGATCATAACCGATCACCCTGTCTCCTCCTACCGTCCCGGCCGGCGCGGCCCCACTGAGGTCGCGGCCGGCCATGCGTTCCAACAGGCGCGCGCCAGGGCCGCTACTCAGCCTCAGTGCGCAGGCGCGCGATGGCCTCCGCCGACGTAATCCGGCCCGCGGCCAGATCGTCCAGGACGCGGCGGCGCCCGCCTCGGAGACCTGCGCCGCCTCTTCTTCATCCTCTTCCTCGGCGCTCGGCCTGAACCCCAGCGCCAGAATCACGTCGTCAAGCCGGGCGCGCACGGTGGGGTAGGAAACCTGAAGCTCCTTCTCCATGCGCGTGATCTTGCCCTCACAGCGGATGAAGGTCACAATGAAGTCCCATTGTTCGGGCGTGAGGCGCGACAGCCGGCCCAGCGAGAAGCCGCCCTCAATGCTGCTGTCGCAGTTGAAGCAGTGCAGCCGCGTGACGGTCAGCTCGCCGCCGCAGACCGGACACTGGGTAGGCACTGGGTACATTGGCCGCTTCCTTTCGGATTCTTAACACCACTCACGATTTCGTTCAAAATCATAGCACCATAGATCAATGTTGTCAAGCTATATATTGCCATTTTTGATATACATATAAGAAAACTTAATCATGCCCATCGCATAACGCCTCACAACCCCGACCGACCGGTTGACACGCCTGCCTCAGGATGGTACAATGCAATATGAACGAGCGTTCGTTCATTTTGGAGACGATATGGACAGCGACAACCCCGCCGAGGCGACCACGCGACGTGACGACATCCTGGAAGCGGCGGCGCGGCTCTTCCGCAGCCAGGGCTATACCGCGACGAGCATGCGCCAGATCGCGCGCGCGGTCGGCTATAACACGGTCGCGGGGCTTTACAACCACTTCGACAGCAAGGAGGCGATCTTCGCCGCCCTGCTCGACAGGCACGCCCCCTACAGCCAGGTCTTCGACGCGATGGAGAAGATCGACGGCGACGACGCCGAAACGTACCTGCGGAACCTGCTGCGTGCCACCGTGCCGATCATGATGGACCGGCTGGATTACCTCCAGTTGGTGCTGATCGACCTCCAGGAGTTGGAAGGGCGGATGCTTGCTGCCCTTCTGCAGCGCATGTTTCCCCGCTTTATGCAGTACCTGGTCCACCTGATGCGCTTCCCGGAGTGCGCACGGACCTCCCGCCGGCGGCCATCATGCGCGCCATCGTCGCCGTCACCATCGGCTACCTGTTCACCGAGATGATTGCACGCACGAATGCGCTGGAGGGGTTGCCGTTCCCCATGGTGCTGGGCGAGAAATGGCTGGATAACCTGGTCTCGATCTTGATGCACGGACTCACCACGGGAGACACGCCATGACGACCGCCCCGTCGCCCGCCCGTATGAGCGGCCAGCCGCGCCCGCTGCCCGCCAACCCAGACGGCGCGCCGGCCGTGGAAGTGCGCGACCTGCGCAAGCGGTTTGGCGCGGTCGAGGCGCTGCGCGGCCTCTCGCTGACCGTGCCCGTAGGCATCACCTACGGACTACTCGGCCCCAACGGTGCGGGCAAGACCACCCTCATCCGCGCGCTCATCGGCCTGATCGCACCTGACGCCGGCGAGGTCCGCGTGCTCGGCGTGCCGATGCCAGATAAGGCCATCCTGGCGCAGATCGGCTACATGACGCAGGCCGCCGCACTGTACGAGGACCTCTCGGTGCGCCAGAACGTCGCCTTCTTCGCGGCGATGGCCGGCATCCGCGACCCTGACGCCATTGACCGCAGCATCTCCCTCGTGAGCCTCAGCGAGCGCGCGCGCAGCCCCGTGAACACGCTCAGCGGGGGCATGAAACAGCGCGCATCGCTGGCGTGCGCGCTGGCGCACCGCCCACGTTTGCTCCTGCTCGATGAGCCGACCGTCGGCATCGACCCGCAACTGCGCGTGCAGTTCTGGGGCCACTTCCGCCGGCTCAACGCGGAGGGCGTCACCATTGTGGTCTCCAGCCATGTGATGGACGAGGCCGAACGCTGCGACCGGCTGGGCTTCATCCGCGACGGGCGCATTCTCTCAGAAGGCAGCGCCGACGAACTCCGCCAGCGCGCCAGCGCGCGAACGCTGGAGGAAGCCTTTCTGCACTTTGCCGAAAGCTGACAGAGGATCGATGATGGATCCGCGACGCACTCTTACTATGGCTGGCCGCGTGATCGCCCAGATACTGCGCGACCGCCGCACCCTCGCCCTGATCCTGGTCGTGCCGCTGGTGGTGCTCACCATCGCCGGGCTGTTGATCCGCGTCTCCGGCGGCGACGCAGCATTCGGCGTGGTCAACCAGGATGAGGGCGCGACTGTGCTCATCACAGCCGTCAACATCGCCGACGCGATTGTGGATCGACTCGCGGCGGTGGAAGGGGTGACGGTGCGTGAGTTCGCCTCAGAAGCGGCGGCCTCCGAGGCGCTTGGTGCGGGCGTGGTTGACGCCTATGTCACGTTCGGCCCAACCTTCTCCGCCGACGCGCGCGCCACGGGCCGCGTCACGCTCGACGTGGTCCTGGAAGGCTCCGACCCGATGACCAGCCTCCGCGCCGAGGCCGCGCTCACGCGCGCCAGCATCGAAGCCCTGGCGGGGATCGCGCGCCTCGGGTTCGGTGGCGGCGCGCTCTCGTCCTCGCCGAGGGCGAGCTACCGGTTCAGCTCAGCGCAACCTACCGGTACGGCGGCCCGGAGTTCGACACCCTGGATTACTTCGCGCCGGTGTTTATCGGGTTGTTCGTGTTCCTGTTCGTGTTCATCCTCACGAGCGTAGCCTTCCTGCGCGAGCGGGCGGCGGGCACGCTGGAGCGCCTGCAAGCGACGCCGGCCACGCGCTTTGAGATCGTGGTCGGATACATGTTGGGCTTCTCGGTGTTTGCGCTGGCGCAGTCGGTCATCATTCTGCTGTTCACCATACTGGCGCTCGGCGTGCACTACAGGGGGCAGCCTTTGGGTGGTCTTTGCGGTCGAGCTGCTGCTCACCCTCGTGTCGGTGAACATGGGCATCTTCCTCTCGACCTTCGCGCACAACGAATTTCAGGTGGTACAGTTCATCCCCCTCGTGGTGGTGACGCAAATCCTGCTCTCTGGGGCGCTATGGGCCATCGAGGATATGCCGGGCTGGCTCCAGCCGGCGGCGTGGCTCATGCCGCTCACCTATGCAAACCGCGCGCTGCGCGACGTGATGATTAAGGGCTTCGGGCTGGGCGAGGTCTGGCCGTACCTGGCTGTGCTCGCGGCGTTCGCGGCGCTGATGGTCGCCCTCGGCGCGTCCACGGTCAGCCGCCAGCGCGCGTGAGGGCGCTACGGCAGCCCGACGCGGCCCAGAATCAAACCACCCGCCGGTGCAAGCGGGTGGTCAGGTCGTGAGGAGGAGGTCTGTGCTACCTATGCGCGAAAGAGTTGCGGGAAGCTGTCGAGCTGCGCCTTCTGCAAGTAGCGGCCCAGCCGAGTTGTCTGTCCGTCGAGGGTGGTGGTGCGGAATTTGGGGCCGCCATCGTTGACCAGGATCGGCCCGTCAGAGTCCAGCTTGATCGCCACCATGCTGACGAGAGCCAGCGGCCACAGCAATGCCAGTTTCACGATGTCGCGGAGTATGTTGATCATTGCTTTCCCTTCCAAAACAGCCACGTGGCATCTTCTGCTTACGCTCTTATTAAACCGCGCCCTGGTAGACGCCCGGTCACTGTCAGGTAAACAATCTCATAGAGAGTCCTATACGTGGCGCTGCCGGCCTGCCCCGCCGGAGGGCGCGTCGCCGCTGAGGCCGTTGATCCGGTTGTAGATCGCGGCGTCGGGGGTGCGGGGCCGGGAACGAGTCGAGCGGCCCGGCGTGCGCCACCATCTCACGGTTGCGCACCAGGATGATCGCGCCAGCCGTCCCACCGCGCAGGGCATCGTGCGCGCAGTCGGCCATCTGCGCGGCCAGGACCCGGTCCTGGTGGGACGGCTTCGCGCCCCGTTGGGCGTGGCCCAGCCGCGTATCGCGCACCCGAGATCTGCGTCTGCTCAGCAATTGTTTGCGCCAGCGTGCGGCTCTCCGGCACGCCCTCCGACAGCACGAGCAGGGCGTACCCCTCCCGCGCGACGGCGTCCGCGAGCCGCCGGTTCAGCCAAGCCTGATCGAAGGCGTACTCCGGGATCAGGACCGCGTGCGCCCCCGCGCCCAGCGCGATCTGCAGCGCCAGGAAGCCCGTATCGCCGCCGAGCGTCTCGACCATGAAGCTGCGCCCCGGCAGCGCGTGCGCGGTCGCCAGGATGCCGTCGAGCGCCTGGTACGCGAAGTTGCAGGCCGAGTCGAAGCCGAGGGTCTGCTCCGTGCCGGGCACGTTGTTGTCGATGGTGGTCGGTATCCCGACGTAGGGGACGCCCACCTCGCGCAAAATGGGCGGGAGGTGGCGCAGCGAGCCGTCGCCGCCGAACAGGAGCAGGTTATCGACGCCGTGCGCCGCAAGCTGGGCGCGCAGCCGCGCCCGCGCGTCAGGGGCATGCAGCACCGGGTCGCGGCTGAGGGGAGGTATGACCCCGGACTCGCCGCCAACGGATTGAGCAGCGCCGGCTTCAGCGATACGAGGTTGTCCGCCAGCAGCCCGGCAAAGCCGCCCACCGCGCCAAGCGCCTCGTCACCACGAGCGCCGGCGAGCGCCACGTAACGCGCCATAAGCGCGTTGACGCCGGGCGCTTCGCCCCGCTGAGGACCACACACGTGCGCAACGCAGTTCCCTCCTGGCTACCGGCGACGCCTCACGACACCCGGCGCAACCGCTCACGGAACATCCTCCCAGGCCGGCTAACGCCGGCGCGACCGCAAGAGGCCGCCTGATGATACCCGATGTGAGACAGCCGGGGAACGCAACCGGGGGAACGGCCCACCTTCGCGGCTGCCCCGGCTCGGGCCTCGCTGCATGACAAAGTCGGGGCAGTGCAGATCAGAAACCATGAAGTCACGAAGGCGCGAAACATGCGCCCAACCACCCTTTCGTGCCGCCTCGTTACAGATCTTTGGTGCGCGCATCGCCATTTCTGAGCCTTATCATGCCATCTGGCCTCTGTCAGCAGTTGACGGCACGACAAGAACAGGCATAATAAAAGATAATCTCGTTGGCCTGCCTTCATGCATCATGCTATTATAAAGCAGGTTCAACACGAGACTCAGGCCCGCTCTGGTTCCAGAAAGGCCACTTCCGTTGACTCAGCCCCAACGGGACAGAGGCCGCGCCCGCCCCACTAAAAGCTGCGTTCTGTGCGCAGAACAACCGTCCGTATATTTCACCTGGCTCAAAGAAGTCCTGACCACCTGGTCAAGTGTGTGACAATGCGTGTTGTGTCATGACCGACGGGTTTAGCTAAGCGCGACGCACAATCTATAATGTCTGGGGAGGCTGTCCGACCCGCCCGCCCCCCAATGTGCCGGAGGTGGCTATTAATGTTCTCTCACACTGAACCCAAACGGCTACCGGCTCGCGCCGATTGGCCCGGCCCGATTGGCGCCCCGTCGCATTGGCGTCGTCGCGCTGGCCGTCTGGCGCTCCGCGACATTTGCGCTGAGGACAGGCGCGCACGCCCGACACAGGTCCGACAAAGAACGAAGGCTTTGTTGCCGACTGAAGGAGCAGCGGAATGAACGCGACCGCATCATCGGTGTTCAGCCGGGTGAAGGCGCGGGTCAGCCAGGTTTCGCCGCGACGCCGCCGCGACTACCTCACGTTCCTGGCTTTCATCGCGCCGAACTTCATCCTGTTTGGCGTCTTCACGTTCTGGCCCTTTGTCTACAGCTTCGTGCTGAGCCTGACAAAGTGGAACATGATCGGGACGGCCCGGTTCATACAACTTCAGAACTACGAACAGATGTTTAACGATCCCGTCTACTGGCAGGTCCTCAGAAACACCGTGTTCCTCGCCATCGGCGTGGTCGTCGTCAAGCTCGTCCTTGCCCTGGCGCTGGCCGTGCTCCTCAACCAGCGCCTGGTCGGCAGAACTCTCTATCGCGGCATCATCTTCTCACCCCACATTCACGACCAGCGTTGCCGTGGCAATGGTCTGGACCTGGATTTTCGAGCCGTTTTATGGGCTGCTGCGCGTTCCCCTGTCATGGTTTGGGCTACCCTCACCGAATTGGCTCAGCGACGTGAACTGGGCGCTGCCGGCGATCATCATCGTCTCGATCTGGAGCGGGCTGGGCTACGACATGGTCATCTTCCTGGCCGGCCTTCAGGGAGTCCCCAGGGAGTTCCACGAGGCGGCCTACGTCGATGGCGCGTCGGGCTGGAAGGCGTTCCGGCACATCACCCTGCCGCTCCTGTCGCCCACGACGTTCTTCCTCACCATCACTTCCGTCATCACCGCCTTCAAGACGTTCGACATCGTTTCGGTGATGACCGGCGGCGGCCCCTTGAACAGCTCGAATGTCTATATCCACTACGTCTACCAGAATGCGTTTAGATGGTTCAGGATGGGGTACGCTTCGGCGCTGGCTGTCGTGTTCTTTATCATCATTCTTATCATTACGATCATCCAGTTCCGCATCTCTCGTCGCTGGGTATACTACTAGGCAGGGGAGGAGATGACTCATGGCACAAGCCAACACGATTAAGAACATCGCCATAGCATCGCCAGGGACGGGCGTCCCCATTCGCGACCGGGTCCGTTCTGGCGTCACCCATGCGATCCTCATCCTCACCTCACTTGCCATAGGTATGCCCTTCATCTGGATGGTTACCACGGCTTTGAAGTCCCGGACCGAGGTCTACAAGTTCCCGCCGGTCTGGATCCCTCAGACGTTGGAGTGGCAAAACTTCGTCACCGCCTGGGAAGCGGCCCCGTTTGCCCAGTTCTACGTCAACAGCATCATCACAACGGTGCTTGGCGTCGTGCTGGAAGTGATAATCGCGCTGCTCTCGGCCTACGCCTTCGCGCGGATAGAGTTCCCCAAGCGCGACCTGATCTTCATGGTGGTGCTGGCCGGCATGATGATACCGGGCGAGCTTACACTCATCCCCAACTACGTCACGCTCTCCCGCCTGGGATGGATCAACACCTACCAGGGCATCGTCATACCGCACGTCTCCAGCGTATTCGGCGCGTTCCTGCTCCGGCAGGCGATTCTGGGCATGGAAAAGGAGATTTTCGAGGCCGCAGAGGTCGATGGCGCGGGCCACCTGCGCATGTTGTTCATGATCGCGTTTCCGATGGCGCGGCCTGTGGTGGCGACCCTGACCCTCTTCCTCTTCATCGCGAAGTGGAATGCGTACCTGTGGCCGCTCATCGTGACGAACTCGGAGAACATGCGCACCCTGCCCGTCGGCCTGGCGATGGTGCGCGAAGCCGAGTACCAGATCGGCCCGGAGCATCTGATGGCCGCTTCGTTGTTTGTCCTGCTGCCTGTGCTGATTGTCTTCGTGCTCGCGCAGAAGCAGCTCATCGAAGGCATCGCTTCCGGTGCCGTCAAAGGATAACAACCGACTTTGGGAGAAAGGAGCGTGGTATCGAGGCTGACAGCACGACTCTGTAGCAGCATTCTCGAATTGAGTGGACCCTTTAAGGAGGACCCAGAATGAAGCTCCGCGCACTTTCCGTTATGCTTGTACTTGCCCTGCTGGTGCCGGCCTTCAGCATCGGCAGCGCGCAAGAAGAACCCATCACCGTCGTGTACTGGCGCGCCCTGACCGGCGTCGCCGGCGATGTGCAGGACGAGCTTGCGCAGCAGTTCAACGAGTCGCAAGACGAAGTCTTCGTGGATGTCCAGTTCCAGGGCGCGTATGCCGAGGTCTTGCAGAAGCTTCAGGCCGCGCTCATCGCGGGCGATGTGCCCGACCTGGTGCTGCTGGACTCGCCGTTTGTCGCCCTGTTCGCCAAAGACGGCGTGCTGGTGCCGCTGGATGACTTCGCCGCCGACCCTGACACGGGGCTGGACATGAGCAGCTTCTTCCAGGGGCTGGTCATGGATGGCTACTACGACGGCACGCTCTACGCCCTGCCGATGATGCGCAGCACCCCGCTGCTCTACTACAACGCCGACATGTTCGCCGAGGCCGGGCTGCCCGACCGCGTCCCGGAGACCTGGGATGAGTTCAAGGAATTCTCCGACGCGCTCACCATCATCGGCGATGATGGCGTCCCGGTGCAGCAGGGCGTCTCGTTCACGATGACCCAGACCACCGCGCACTGGTACCTCCAGGCGGCCATCTACGCTTATGGCGGCGAGGTCTCGGATGAGGAGTTCAACATCCTGCTCGACAGCCCGGAGGCAATCGCCGCGGCGAAGCTCTGGCAGGACATGGTCTTCGAGTTCAACACCGGCAAGGCAGGCCTTGACGAGGGCGGCTCGCACGCGGACTTCCTGAACCACCGCGTGGGAATGGTGTTCGGGTCGACCGGCAGCATGGGCAGCCTCCCTGGAGAACGCCGACTTCACGCTCGGCGCGGGTATGATCCCGGCGCAGGAACGCCGGATGGTGCCTGTCGGCGGCTCGGTCATCGCGATGACCAGCACCGACGAAGCCCGGCAGGCCGCCGCCTGGGAGTTCATGAAGTTCGTGGTCAGCCCGGAGAGCAACGCCCGGATCGTGCAGGCGACAGGCTACCTGCCGACCAGCGAGGCTGCGCTCGAAACCGAGACGCTGCAGGCGTACTTCGAGGAGTT
This sequence comes from Anaerolineae bacterium, assembly GCA_027494055.1. Classification (GTDB taxonomy): domain Bacteria; phylum Chloroflexota; class Anaerolineae; order Aggregatilineales; family JAFGMM01; genus JAOSJO01. The sequence goes on from JAOSJO010000012.1 coordinate 433,386, forward strand.
CCCTGAGCGCGCGATTGCCCTGGAGCAACTCCAGTATGCGCGCCCGCAGGCAAGCGTCATCTCGCTCGCGATGGGCACTGAGATTCTGCGCCAGGCGGTCGAGAAGCTGCTGGTGGCGAACGTGCCCTCCGAAGAGGTGATGGCCGAGGCGAAAGAGGCGCTCATCACCGAATACGAGGAAAACTTCAGGTAGTGCCCTTTACCCTGTCTGCACCCGGTTAGCGACCCGGTCCGGACACACATCAGGGTGGCCCTGTGGGGCCACCCTGAGCTTCGTTCCCGGACCGGTTGGGAGGATTGGTGCCACCGATGATGAAGCAGCCCATACGACTCGTTATCGTGCTTGGCGTGACGCTGTTGACCGCCTGTTCGTTGATCTGGCCGGCGAGGGAAAGCGAGGAGGCGACTTCAATGTCCGAGACAAGGCCGCTGGTCATTGTGCATCGCGGCGCGCGCAGCCTGGCCCCTGAGAACACCCTGGCGGCGGCGCGCAAGGCCTACGATATGGGCGCCGATCTGTGGGAACTCGATGTCGCCGTCACCGCCGACAGGGAACTGGTGCTGATGCACGACGACACCCTCAACCGCACCTGCAACGCCGAGGAGGTGTTCCCCGACCGCGCGCCCTGGCAGGTGTGGGACTTCACCCTCGAAGAGATACAGTCGCTCGATTGCGGTTCGTGGTTCAATGCGAGCGACCCGTTCGGGCAGATTGGGGCCGGCAACGTCTCAGAGGCGGACCAGCAGGCCTATGTGGGCGAACCTGCGCCGACCCTCCGCGCAGCTTTGGCGTTCACGCACGACAACAACTGGCGCGTAAACGTGGAGCTGAAGGCGCAGCCCAACCCCGAACTGGACGCCGTCATCGTCGCGCAGACGGTCGCATTGATTGAAGAACTGGGGATGGACGATGGCGTGCAGGTCGTCATCTCTTCATTCAACCATGACTATCTACAAGCAGTCCGCGCACAGAATGCGAACATTCCCACGCAGGCGATCACCAGCCAACTGATCCGCGACCTGCCGGACTATCTGGCGGCACTCGGCGCGGAGGCCTGCAACCCGAAGTTGAACACGTGGAGCTATGCGCGGATGCGCGAATTGCAGGCGGAGGGCGTCCGATTCAACGTGTGGACGGTGAACGACGAACTCGCCATGCGCGCCCTCATCAATACCGGCGTTCACGGCATTATCACGGACTATCCCCAAACCCTGCTCGCCTTGCTGGACGAGTGATCTGACACACGGCGGCTGAACCGGGAAGAATTGAACCGCCGATAACGCGAACCATCAGGTGAATGTGACGTGAACCAACGCGAACGCCGCCAACACGCCCTCACGCGCCATGCCGCGCGGATCGGGCGCCGGCTCAACCGGCTGCGCGACATCAGCGACCAGTTCTCGTGGCTCAGGCTTGGGGTGTTCTTCGGCGGTGTGGTGGCCAGCTTCACCGCGTACTACATCGAGGCCGGTCTGTTCTTCGTCAGCGTCGCGCTGTGGATGGCGGCGTTTGCCCTCGTCGCGCGCACTCACCGCCGCGTCAAGGACAGCATCGCACGACACGAAGTCTGGCTGGACATCAAATCGGCCCAGGTCGCGCGCATGGCGCTCGATTGGGACAGCCTCCCGCCGGCCCATCCCGACCTCACCCCCCGCGACGCCGCGCTTAGCCTCGACCTCGACCTGTACGGCGACCGCGCGCTGCACCGCCTGATCGATACCAGCACGACGCGCGAGGGCAGCCAGCGCCTCCTCGACTGGCTGGCGACCGCCGTCCCTGACCTCGACGCCATCGCGCGGCGGCAGGCGCTCGTGCGCGAGCTGATTCCCCTCCCGGTGTTCCGCGACAAGCTGCAAATGTACGCCACGCTCGCCACGAGGTCGCAGCGCTGGGAGGGCGCGGACCTCGCCGCCTGGCTGAAGCACGCAAAGTATGTCTCCGTGCAGCGGGGGCGGTCCTCGTGACAGGCGCGCTCGCGCTGCTGAACATCGTGCTGCTCGTGCTGGGCCTGGCGCGCGTCATCCCGATGCTTTGCTTCGGCTCCTTCGTGATCTATGTGGCCGTGTACGCCTGGTCGGCGCGCGGGGCTAACACCCTGATTAAGGCGGCAAACACCATCCTCGACCCTCTGCGCAACCTCGGCACGGTGCTCGGCTACCTGGAGAAGTACCGCTACGGGCGCAATGAGGGCCTGCACGCGCTCTGCACGCCGTTCGTCACGGGCGCGCACCGCCCTTCGGCTGAACTCCGCCGCCTTACGTGGGTCGTGGCGGGGGCGAGCATCCGGGGAAACCCGTTTCTCTGGATCCTTGTCAACGCCGTTGTCCCGTGGGACCTCTTCATCGCGTACCTGCTGGAGCGGCGCAAGCGGGCGCTGGCGCAAATGGTGCCGCAGTGGCTCGACGTGTGGTACGAACTGGAGGCGCTCTGCGCGCTGGCGAACCTGGCCTATCTCAACCCGGCCTACACCTTCCCCTGCATTGTCGCCGACGGCGGCGCGGGAGAAGGGCAGACCGCGCCTGCCCTTCTGGAAGTGCGCGCGCTGGGGCACCCGCTCATCCCGGAGGCGGACCGCGTGTGCAACGACTTCGCCATCGCGGGGCGCGGGAAACTGGCGCTCATCACCGGCTCCAACATGTCGGGCAAGAGCACGTTCCTCCGCACCCTGGGGATCAACCTGTGCCTGGCCTACGCCGGCGGGCCGGTCAACGCGCAGAGCCTGCGCACCGCCCCCGTCCGGCTGTTTACCGTCATCCGCGTGACAGACTCGGTGTCGGAGGGCATCTCGTATTTCTACGCCGAGGTCAAGCGCCTCAAGACGCTGCTGGAGGCGCTCGAAGCGGAACACCCCGCGCCGGTGTTCTATCTTATTGACGAGATCTTCAAGGGCACGAACAATCGGGAGCGGCTGATCGGGAGCCGGTCTTACATCCGCACCCTCGTCCGCCACAACGGCTTGGGCGCGCTCTCGACGCATGACCTGGAACTTGTCAGCCTCGCCGACGAAATCCCACAGATCAAGAACTACCACTTCACCGAGAGCGTCGCCGACGGGCGGATGCACTTCGACTACACGCTGCGCCCCGGCCCCAGCCCCACGACGAACGCGCTCAAGATCATGCGCATGGAGGGCCTGCCCGTCGAGCCGCCGGCGTGATCGGGCGGCCCCGCCTCAGCCAGGTGAGTGGTTTGTTGTTTCGTCACGACACGAAAGGGCTAGCCGTTGTGGTGTGACGCGCCGCGCCTCTGGAACCGCACCTTCAGCACCAGGTGCCCCAGGCGCAGGTCGTCATGCTCGCGCAGGCAGCGCTCCTCGTGGGCGCGCAACCGCTGGCCGTTGATGAAGGTGCCGTTGGTGCTCCCCAGGTCGGTGACGGTGACGGTGTTCTCGTTGCGCCGGATGGCGACGTGCAACCGGGAAACCCCGTACTCGTCCGCTTTGTACGGCGTCAGGTCTGTGTCCGCCAGAACGCTGCCCTGCGCGCTGCGCCCGACGATCACCTCATGGTGGAGTTCCGGGTCAACCCGGATCGGATCGCCCCCATCACGCGGCTCCAGCACGAGCACGCGGTCCTCGCCGAAGCTCGCCGTCCCCCAGCGCTCCTCGGTCGCCATCGCATCGTAGTTGCCGCGCAGGCGGTTGGTCGCCGGCGCAGAGGCGAGAATGTGCCCGCAGGCGTAGCAGTAGTACTCCTGCCTGTGGTTGGGCTTGCCGCAGTTCGGGCACGCTGTGACCGCTTCCGGAGGGATGTCACGCCGGGGCGGCGGATCGCGGTACGCCTGTGGCCGGTGCTGCCCACCTTCCTGCCGTTCCCACGCGGTGATCCGCATCCCGACCTCGCGCCGATGTTCGACGTTGAGCTTGCTCGTATGGCCGTGCAAGGCCTGAAGCGCCTCGTCCGGCGCGCGCCCTTCCTTGCGCATCTTCACATAGGCAGAGAAGGCGGCTAACACGCCCGGCTCTGGGACTCGCCTCATCCTTTACCCCCGGCAGTATCACATCGGACCACGCGCAATTATACAACAGCTCATCAGATTCAGTTTGAGTCGTTGTGCAAGCTTGATTTTACCGCGCCGAGGCGCGTGATGCGACGCGCCGCATTACCAGGTCGGGACCGCCTCCAGGTGCTTCACGGCATCGACGATGATGCGTGAGGCTTCTTCCAGCCCGCACAACTCGGTGTTGATGATGAGGTGATACAGTTCGGGGTCGTCCCACTTGGCCCAGTGGAAACGCTCCATGTATTCAGCGGCGGCGTGGTCGCGTGCCTCAATGTAGCGGCGGGTCGTCTTCTCGTCCCACCCTTCCCGCCCCTGGATGCGCCGCAAGCGCGCCTTGATCGGCGCGATGAGCCGCACATGGAGCACGCCGGGGCTGTCGCGCAATATGGCCTGCGCCCCCGGCCCACGATAACGACGTTCCCCCGCTGGTAGGCGGCCCGGATGGCGCGACCGACCAGAATCGCACAGTCCGATTCGTCCAGGTGCCGGATGAGCTTCTTCTCGATCCCGGTCTCATCGCGCACCCGGATCGGGGTTGTGAACATCCGGCGGCTCCCGGCCCCGAAGAGGTTCTGCAGCAGGGTCTTGGCTTTGTATTCCTCAGGGAAATCGACGATTTCGCACTCTGTCAACCCGATGTTGATCGCTTCCTGGACCAGGATGCGCTTGTCGAAGTAGCTGTACGAGAGGGCGCGGCACACCTGCTCGACCACTTCCTGGCGGCCAGAACCAACCTGGCGAGAGATCGTGACGACTGCCATGAGCAATCTCCTCTCTCTTTGCAGCAGATGGGTTTCTAAGTTCAGTATATCACAAATACCCTCCTGCGAGGGGTACCTCGGAGATGGGAGGCGAGAAAATTTCAGGCCGAAGCCCTGGGCACATCCCCCGTTCGATGCTAGACTACAGGCCGTCCGAAACGCACCGCACGCCAGCGCGCGACGTGTTCAGGAGGCGACGCATGACTGAGGAGACGCGGGCCGTGTTCTGGGACAGCGGGCAGGTGTGCATGATCGACCAGCCCCTCCTCCCGCACAAGTTCGAGATCCGGCGCTACGACACCGCCCAACAGGTCGCCGACGCCATCCGGACGATGGTCGTGCGCGGCGCGCCCGCCATCGGCGCGGCGGCGGGGTTCGGCATAGCGATCGCGGCGCAGCGCAGCCAGGCGACGACCGTCGAGGGGGTTGCGCAAGGACCTGCAGGCTGCCGAGGCGGTGCTTGCCCGGTCGCGTCCAACGGCGGTGAACCTCTTCTGGGCGCTCAGGCGCATGATGAAGCGCGCCCAGGACCCCGGCCTGGACACCGCAGACAGGCTCCGCGCCGCGATGCTGGCCGAAGCGCAGAAGATCGCCGACGAGGATGTCGAGATCAACCAGCGCATGGGCACGGTCGGCGCGGCGCTCGTGCCGCAGAAGGCGACGATCATCCACCACTGCAACACCGGCAGCCTGGCGACCGTGCTCTGGGGGACGGCGTTGGGCGTGATCCGGTCGGCGTTCTACCAGGGGAAGGACATCCACGTGCTGGTGGACGAGACCCGCCCCCGGCTGCAAGGGGCGCGCCTGACCGCGTGGGAGCTTAAGAACCTCGGCATCCCGCACACGGTGATCGCCGACGGCGCGTCGGGCCACTACATGCGCCGGCACGGCGTCGATCTGTGCCTGGTTGGATCGGACCGCATCGCGGCGAACGGCGACGTGGCGAATAAGATCGGGACGTACAACCTGGCGGTGGTGGCCCGCGAGAACGGGGTGCCGTTTTACGCGGTTGCGCCGTTCTCCACCATCGACATGGACACGATGCACGGCGACCTGATCGAGATCGAGGAGCGCGCCGAGGAAGAGGTCACGCACATTGCGGGGCAGCGCATCACGCCGGCCGGGTCGCCGGCGGGCAACCCGGCCTTTGACGTGACGCCCAATTACCTGGTGACGGCCATCGTGACCGAATACGGCGTCATCCGCCCGCCGTTCAACGTCAACCTGTATAAGCTGGTCCACGAGGTGGGGGCATCATCCCCGTAGAGACCGGGCAGCCGCCCGCGCTGGCCTACGTCTCCAGCAGGATCGCCTGGATGGCCTCCGCATAGGCGGCGCTCGCGTCGTCGCCGGTGACCAGCTCAATCTTTTCGGGGCTGTCGACGCCAAGGCCCAACGCCACCGCGTGCGCGATCTGCGCCTGTGCGAAGACCGGCCCCTGGCTGACGGCGTCCGTCGTGCCGAAGTAGCGCAGCAGCGCCACGCCGACCGCGTCCAGCGCGACGCGGTCCGTCCCGGCCAGGACGACCCCGGCATTGACGCGCCGGCCCTCGTGCGGCCCGCCGTTGACGAACGCCTCCACACCGTCCAGCACCACCAGGTCCGGCGCGTAGGCGGCGTTGATCTCCGCGATCTTCTCGCGCTGGTGGCCGCCGTAGTGCAGCTCGTCCATGTAGTTGTAGCGCTCGCCGGGCACGTACTTGGCGACGATGCCCACCGAGTTCTTGAGTGAGAGCGTGAAGTGCCCGCCGTACTGGTGCGTCTTGAGGCAGCAGGTCTGCACCACGCCGTCGGCCTCCAGGACGGGGCGCGCCACCGGGAATCCGTTCGCCCAGTGGCTGTCGGCGAACTGCATCAGCTCCCAATCGGCGTCGGTCAGGTCGTCGAGCACGACAGTCTCAAAGCCCAGCTCATCGGCCATGCGAAAGACGCCCTTCGCCTCCATCACCTGCCGGGTGTCGCCCATGCCGCTGCGGTCGCCCACCGCGATGGCGTCTGCGCCCATCGCCTGCAGGCGCTGGATCAGCGCGCGCAGCGTGTCCTCATGGGTCGAGCCGGGAGCCGCGTGGGCGCTGTTGAAGTTCGGCTTGACGAACAGGCGCTTGCCCTTCACCGGGTTGATTTCGAGCAGGTCCAGCGCCGCGTTCACGCCCGCCGCCCGGTCCTCCGTCTTGACGAACGCAATCTGCGCGGTGGCGCGCGCGTCTTGCCGGGCCACAACGCGCGCCGCGCTGGGACGCACGGCGTCGCGCCCAACGCCACGCGCCGAGAGCCACGCCGCGCCGCCCAGTCCACCCAACGCCTTCAGAAAGTCACGCCGATCCATACCGCTGTGCATCACGCCGTTACCTCACAAAACACTTCCTGCTGTTACCCTACAGTTTATACCTATACTGCGCGCAGAAGCCCACTGCCGCCAGCCGCGCGGCGGCGCTGGTCAGCGCGCGTTCTGGAAAGCGTGGGCCGTGTCGATGGCCGTCTTCAGGTTCGCCCAGGGGGTATCGCTGGGCACGGTGCAATCCGCGCCGAGGATGAAACGTTCGGGCGCTTCGCGCAGCACCGCCGTCGCCGCCTGCCTGATCTGTTCCGCCGTGCCGGTCGCCAGGACGCCTTTTCGCTCCATACCGCCCATGTAGGGCCGGTTGAAGCGCTGCGCCGCCTGCTTCGGCGAGATCCGCGCGCCGCCCAGGGTCAGCGGGCAGTTCACCACGTCGCCCGGATAGTCCAGAAACGGCGTGAAGTCGTCATAGTCGCGCTCGTAGTCGCACACATGCAGGATGTTGAACGGGCACGCCTGGTTGATCTCGGCCATCACGGCGAGGTCATAGGGCCTGATGTACTGCTCGAAGATGCCGGGGTCGTCAAAGCGCCCGGCCTCGCCGCCCTGCGTGGAGGCGTAGAAGCCGTCAACGCCCAGCCGGATGCACTCGCGCGCAAACAGCAACATGCTCTCGGTGATGATCTCCAACGCGGGCCGGACCTTTTCGGGGTCCTGCTGGAGGTGCGCCGTCACCAGCGCGTCGCTGGTGGGGTGGCCGGCGCACATGAACGGCGAGTACAGGGTCACGACCACGACAGCTTCGTCTTTCGCCGCGCGCACGATGCCCTCCACCGCCTCCAGTTGCCCCGCGAAGAAGTCCCGGCCATAGCGCGGCATTCTGGCCCAGTCACCGGGGGTCTGGATGTCGGGGGATGGGCGGGAATGGCCGCTCGTACTGGATCTTCACGAAGTCCATCCCGGTGTCGCGGAAGTACTCCAGGTGCTTCTCGACCGCCGCCTGCCCCTCGCGGAAACCCGGCGGAAAGTGCAGGAAGAAGGCCGCCGGGATGTAGGGCGGACGCCCGTCCGGGTCCAGCAGGCTCAGGATGACATCGCGTTTGTTCATTTTCGGTCCTCTCTACACTTCGGGGTGTGGTGTTAGATGATCTTACCAGAAAGCGGCGGCTTTGCGCACGAAGAAGGATCGAACCGCGCATTACGCGAATTCAGAGGGAGCGCGGCAAAGTGACGGGGGCGGTTCGCAATCGCTGATTTATTATCCGTGTTGTCCCTGGTTCGCGCTCTTCTCCAGCGCTTCCGTCAGCCGGGCCTCCAGCGCGACCATCTCCTCCGAGAAGCGCGCGCGGGGCCGGGGGGAGCGACACATCCGCCTCCAGCACGACCCGCCCCGGTCGCGCGCTGAGCACAAGGACACGGTCCCCCAGAAAGACTGCCTCCTCCACGTCGTGGGTGATGAACAGGATCGTCTGGTTGAAGCGTTGCCACACGCCCAACAGCCAATCCTGAAGCTCGCGCCGCGTGAGCGCGTCGAGCGCGCCGAACGGCTCGTCGAGCAGCACCACGCTCCGGTCGGATAGAAAGGTGCGCAGCAGCGCCGCGCGCTGCCGCATCCCGCCGCTGAGGGTCGCGGGCCACGCCCGCGCGACCCCTCCAGGCCGAACAGCGGCAGCAGCTCCCGCGCGCGGCGGCGCGCCTCCGCCTTCGCGACGCCCTCAAGCTCTGGCCCAACGATCACGTTGTCGAGCACGGTGCGCCAGGGCAGCAGGAGGTCGCGCTGCGGCATGTAGCCGACCAGCCCGGTGCGCCCGATGGCAGACTGCCCGGCAATCCGCACCTCGCCCTCGTCCGGCGTCACCAGCCCGGTGATGATGTTGAAGATCGTGCTCTTGCCGGAGCCGCTCGGCCCGATGATCGTGATGAACTCGCCCTGGGCGGCGGCGAAGGTCACGCGGTCGAGCGCGTGGACGACGCCATTCTCGTCGCGGAAGGTCTTCGACACGCCGCGAAGTTCGATACACGGCTCGCCCTGCGTGCAGCGTCCAACGGGTCGGGAGTCAGGAGGGGTCATGGCGTGAGTCCTTGTGTTGGGAGTATGTCGCTCCCCTAGAGAATCAGGCTGGGCGGCGGCTACCGGCTTTCACCCGAACGCACGCGCGGGCATGTCGCGCTGTTGCATCCGCAAAGCAGCTCTAGTCTGTCTCCGCCGCCTCCGGTGCGGGCGGCAGGAAGGCGTTGGTGAACGCCGCCTCGTTGTCAACCGGCGTCTCAAGGACGCCGTTCTCAACCAGGAACGCCGTGAAGCCCTCCCAGACCTCCAGCGCCTGCTCGCCCCAGCGCGGCGCGTCCGCCTGGTACTGGTCGGTCAGCCACGCCTGGCTCTGGCGCACCAACTCTTCGTCAAGCTCCGGCGCGGCCTCCAGCAGGATGTCCGCCGCCTCGTCAGGGTGCGCGATTGCCCACATGTAGCCGCGCGAGGCCGCCTCCACAAAGGCGCGCACCGCGTCGGGCCGCTCCTCAATCATCGCCTCGCCGGTGATAAGGATCGGCGTGTAGTAGTCGGGCACGCAGTCGAGGTAGTCCTGCAGCATCAGCACGTTCAGGTCAATGCCCTGCACCTCGGCGCGGATGCCGTCCCAGGCGTAGAAGATCCACGCCACATCGATGCGGCCCGTCTCCAGCAGCGGCAGCGCATCGACAAAGCCCACGTCAACGAAGTTGAGGTCGTCCACGTCCGCGCCGTCGCACGCCATGAGCAGGTCGAGCACGGGCCGCTCCACTCCCGAGCCGAACGCGCCGTAGTTCAGCCCGGCCAGGTCCGCCGGCGACGCGACACCCTGCTCGGCAATGGTCGCGAACCCCGACGTGTTGTGCTGGATGATGGCCGCAATCGACACAATGGGCATCTCGGCGGCGCGGCTGAAGGTGAACCACTCCTGGAAGCTGATGCCGAACTCGGCAGTGCCGTTGGCGACGATCTGCTCAACCGGGATGTCGCCGCTCGGCTGGACGAACGTCACGCTGAGGTTGGCTTCCTCAAAGTAGCCGTTCGCCTGTGCGACGTACAGCCCAGTGTGGTTCGTGTTCGGCGTCCAGTCCAGCATGAGCGTGACCCCGGTCATCTCGTCGAGCGCGAACGGCGTCGGGGTCGCCTCCTGCGCCCACGCCGGCGCAGCGATGAGCGCCAGCGCCAGAACAAACAACGCGATCTTCCCTGTGTGTTTCATCATCTCGTCTCTGTCCTTTCGCTTCGGTTTCTTCTCACTACACGAAGTGAACGAGCCTCAGTAGATGCCCGGCTCCTCCCACTGGGTCGTGCGCGAGGTCGAGTAGTACCAGGGCAGGGCAAGGCGCTCGACGACCCAGATCAGGCCGAAGAGCGCGATGCTCAGCAGCGCCGTGATGACCACCACCGCCAGCACCTGCGCGGTCTCCGACGACTTGAACGAACGCTGAATGGAGACGCCCAGCCCGCCTGCGCGCCCACCCACTCGCCGAAGATCGCGCCGATCACGGCATACGTGGCCGCGATGCGCAGCCCGCTGAACAGCCCCGGCAGCGAGGCCGGCAGCCGCACCTTGCGCCAGACCTGCCAGCGCGTCGCGCCCATCGCGCGGAACAGCGCGAGCAGGTCCGGGTCGGCGGAGGCGAGGCCGTCGCTCATGCTGACCACAATCGGGAAGAAGCACACGAGGATCACCACCACGATCTTCGGCAGCAGCCCAAAGCCAAAGAGAATCACCAGCCAGGGCGCAAGCACGAAGAGCGGCACGGTCTGCGAGAGCACCAGCAGCGGGTAAAGCGCCCGGCGCACCGGCGGCGAGAAGTCGATGAGCGCCGCGAGCGCGACACCGATGACGAGCGACAGCGCCAGCCCCAGCGCCGCCTCGAACAGCGTATAGCCGACATGGGTCGCCAGCGTATCGCGCATTGCCCAGCCGGCCTGCACGATGGCCGTCGGCGCGGGCAACTGCCACGCCGGGACGCTCGCCGCGCGCACGCCCCCTCCCAGACGACGAGCAGCGCCACGGCGAGGGCAAGCGGCGGCAGGATGCGCCGCCGGAACCGACGCATGGTCACCGGTACTTCTCCAGTTTGTCGTCGATGGTCGAGCCGCCCACCGCGTCGCCGATCTTGATGATCGTCACGACCTTCTCCGCGCCGGCCTCGAAGCAGGCGAGGTGCGCGGCCTTCGCCGCCGCCAGCACCTCGTCGAGCGTGCCCTCCAGGGCGGTCTCCATCGGGCCGACCAGGTAGCGCACACCGGTCGCGGCAATCGCCGCGATGGCCTTATCGACCACCGGGTAGGCGTCCGCGTGCAGCGGCAGAACCTGCACCGCCCCGGTCACAATGCGCCTGTCATCCACGTTCAACCTCCTCTGTTATGTATCATGCTAAGCGCGGCCCGGCGTATGCACCGCAAGGAGCAGCCCGCGCCTCACCCACACCTCGGCGCGCGGCGCTGCCAGCACGTTGCTCATCCCGCGCGCCGGGCCGAAGTGCAACGTCTCGCCATGGAGCGGGTATTGCAGCCCGCTGGTGCGCACGCCCTCGGCGTCGCCGCCCAAGGGCAGGAGCGAGAGCGTGTCGCCGACCGCCCCGTCGATTGCCGTGTGCCCGGCGACCAGCCACGCGGTCTGTTCGCCACCAACCAGGCGCACGTCGAGGCCGCGCAGCGCCGGGAGCGCCAGCAGCATCACGTTGCCGAGCGTCTGGTCCAGCCGGCCGCCAAGCGCGCCGATGATGCGCATCCACGTCGCGCCGCGCGCAACCGCGTGTTCAAGCGCAAGCTCAAGGTCGGTTTCGTCCTTCGCGGCGGGCGACTGCACGACTTCCACGCCTTCAGGCGCGCCGCGCAGCGAATCGAGGTCGCCGACGACGACATCCACCGCCCGGCCCAGCGCGAGCGCGTGGCGCATCCCGCCATCGGCGGCGACGACCAGCGCGCCCTCCCCCGCCTCAGCGAGCGCGGCGCGGACCGCGCGCCCGTTGTTCAGCTTCCCGTTGGCAAAGACCAGCGCACGCACGAAAAAGCCACCTTTCCCCGGCGGAAGGTGGCTTTTGCTCACACGCGCTCACGCGCTTCCTCCGCCGGTATTATCCGGATCAGGTCTAGGGTCGGCGTCGCATCTGGACGCCCTCTCAGCCTGGCTGGCCCAAGCTCCCCTGCGCACTGTCTCAATTGTCAATCTGTGAAGATTATAGCAACCCCGCCGCCGGACGCCAAGCGACTCGCGCCCATAACGAGAAACGAAGACACGTCAGACATCAAAGGGTAAAATTGTGCAGCGGCAGGGGCGATCCGGGGTAGCTCCCCGGGAGCTTGAAGCTCCCGGGAGCTGCACAGCAGGTCGCTGTTTTCAGAGGAGAGGCGAACCGGCGGTTCGCCCTCTGCCGCGCTGCGACGACAGCGCGCCCCAACAAGAAGAAGACAACTCCCTGGGAGCCTGAAGCGCCTAGGGAGTTAACATGGCAAAATCTAAAGTATTCTCCGTAGATTAGCGGCGCTTTCTTACCTTTTGCCCCGCCCGCGCACGCTCGCCGGCTGCCGGGCGCGGCCGCGGCGCTCACTCCGCCGCAAGCACTGCCGGCGTGCCGTTGAACGCAAGGTCCTCGACGGTGAAGGTCGCCGGGTCCGCGCCGCCAAGCTGGATGACGAACACCCGCGTCTGGCCGGGGACCAGACCCTTTGTGTATTCGGTGTAGGTGCACGACATCTCCCCGGCAGCAATTGCGCAGTCCGCATCGTAGACACTGCGCGCCGCCGTGCCGGCCGGCACGGCACCCGTCACCTCCCACTCCTCGATAGGCGCATCGCCCAGGTTGGTCATGGTCACCTGGAGCGCGGGCGCGTCAAAGAGCTGCACCATCACCGCCTCGACGAACACGGCGTCGGCATGGCCGGCCGCGAGCGGCGGCGTGATCGGCGCGGGTTCGACGGCCTCCGGCATGGTGTCATCCTCCGGCCCGCCCCATCCGGCCAGCCGCGCCAGCAGCCACCAGTATGCCTGGCCCTTGAGATAGCAGTTCAGGCACGTGGAGTGCGGGCAGAAGCAGCGCGGGCAGGTCCCGTCGGCGCACCAGCTCTGGCACCACTCGCACTGGTCGCTCCCGTCGGGATAGTAGTTGCCTTCGGGGTCATAGCTCTCGATGTCGGCAAAGTCATACAGGATTTTGTTGTTCTCCTGCGCGAACGCGCGAATCTGGTTGTTGCGCGCGTATACGTTGCCCTCCGGCCCGTCGCCGGCCAGCGGTCCGGTCATATACACGAATGTGATCTCCGGGTAGTCGGCCTCCAACTGGCTCATGCGCTCCAGGTAGCCGGCAATCTGGTCTTCGGTCGCCTCACGGAAGTTGCCCGAAAACGACCAGAACGCCACGTTGCGGTCGGCGTTCTCAGGTTGTGCGAGAGCGTTGCGCGTGTACTGGTCCCACGATACCCAGTCGCCATCCCGGCCTACGTAGCCCGCGTCGGTCGGCTCGTGGTAGGAGAGCGAGCCGTTGATTCCGCTGTGGCTGAAGCTGTAGAGGTCGCCGAGCTGGCCCCAGAGAACCGCCATCCCGACGGTCAACTGGCTCCCGTGCGATGCGCGCCCGTACCACACGCGGAGGTTCGCCTTCGCCGCCTCGATCCACGCCTCCGGGATTTGCGTGATGTCGGCGGTCGTGTGATCAATCACCAGCGGCGCGTCGCGACCCTCCTCCTGCGCGGCGGTCAGCGAGGTGGCTCCCAACGATGCCAGGATGATGCAGAAAACGAGCCACAGAACTGCGTATCTTTTTCGACATGTCCTTCTCCTCCTATATTATTGACGATCAACCTCACGGACGGTTTCTCCGGCCATCTCGGCGGGCGCATCGTGAGCGGGGGCGGTTGCAGCCAGCAGCGTAAAGCTGAAGACGCTCCCCTGACCCACCACGCTCTCGACGGCCACCGCCCCGCCGAATTTCTCCACAATGCCCCGCACGATAGACAGGCCCAGCCCGTGCCGCTTTGGCGCGGCTTTGAGCGAGCCGCGTGAACGGGGTAAAGAGCCGCTGCTGTTCCTCGTCGGTCAGCCCGTTGCCGTTATCGCGCACCCAGAACCGCACCATGCCCTCCGGCTGCTCAGCCGCCCCCAGTTCCACCATCGGCGGGTTGCCGCCATACTTTACCGCATTGCTGACGTAATTAGTCCACACCGCCTCAACCCAGGGCCCGTACCCCATCGCAACCGGCCACGTGGCCGGCGCGATGATCTCCGCCTGCCGCTCTTCGATCAGATATTCCAGGCGGCTCAGCGCTTCGTTCACGATAAGCGCCATGTCCAGCGGCGATTTTTCAACGTCCTTCATGCGCACGCCCGCGAGCAGCAACAGCGCGTCGATAATATCGGCCATCTTGCAACCGCAGTCCAGGATGGTCTTGAGGGCGTCCTTGATCTGCGTCTCCGAATACCCGCCTACGTCCTGGTACAGCATATCGGCGAAACCCACAACGGTGGTGAGGGGGCTTTTCAGGTCGTGCGCGACGGTGTGCGCAAAGGCGTCCAGTTCGGCATTGCGCGCCTGGAGTTCGGCGTTGCGTTGGACCAGCGCCTCTTCGGTGCGCTTGCGGTCGGTGATGCTGCGCATCACGATCAACCGGCCGGCAACGCGCCCCCGCCGGTACAGCGGCGAGATGTGCAGGTCATAGTACCGCAGGCCGCCGGCTGTCTCGATGGCGATCTCCGTGTGCGCGTCCACCGCATCAATGAAGCGCTGCTCCAGGTCCGCTGGAATATTCACCGCTTCTACCGCATTACGTCCGATAACGTCGGCCCGGCGCACGCGCAACGTCCGTTCCGCCGCCGGGTTCAGATCGACTAAACGGTTCTTTGTGTCCAGCACGACGACAACATCGGACATGCTCTCGATGACGGCGTCGCGCGCCGTCGGGACGAGATCAAGCAGGCGGAACTGCATCAGCCCCCAGGCCATGACCAACCCGGTCACGGTGAAGGCGAGCGGCGTCAGCTCATAACCGGGGCCAACCTCAATCCCGGCGATGTAGAGCACGTTCGCTACCCAGGGGGCCGCCACGCCGAGGGCCAACACCACTAACTGGCCGCGGTACGCCTGCCCCGAATCGATCAGTGATTTGAAGAGCAAGACGGAACCCAGCGCGAGCCAGACATAGGCGTGAACCACGCTGAGCCAGTAAAGCGCGCCGGGCGTGTATCGCACGAAGGGGAACGGCCCGCTGGTATCGAGTACGGTCGCGCTCCAGATCAGGCCGTGATGTTCGTTCGTCCACGTGAGCGCGAGGATCACCGCCGGGACGACAGCGAGCAAGACCATGGCGCGGCGCGTGAGCCACCGGTCGTGCCCGGTGTATTCGACCGCGAAGCACAGGTACATCACCGAGGCGACGACCATGCCGAGGTACTCCATTTTGGACCAGAAGACCTTGGTCTGCAGGTCCAGGCCGCCGACCTCCAGCGCATACGTCAGCAGCCACTCGGCCAGGGCCAGCATCAACACCGCGAGCAGCGCCGCCCCCTGCATCGGGCGTCGCCGCCAGGCATATAGCGCGACGACCAGAGACACCGCCGCAGCAATGAGCAGAGGCAGCATGTAGGGTGTGAATTGCCAATTCATGGTTACCAACCCGAATGCAGCGCGCGGTCCGGCGTCGGCGGATGCCGGACCCGCCCCCTACTCCGGCAGGTCGGGGAGGCGGCTCAGACAGCGCTCCCTCAGATCGTGACGACCTTTCCGGAACGGGCGCGTGCTGCGCCGCGCTGGCCGCGTTCGCCGCCGCGCGACGGACCGCCCCCCGGCGCGCGCCGTTGCGGCTCGCCGCCTGGCGTTCCTCGGCGGTCGAGGCCGGCAAAATCGCCAGGCCGGCCTGTTGCGCGCGCTCAAGGCGTCGTTTGGCGCGTCCCAGGCGGCGCAGGGTCTCCGGAACCAGGGCGTCGTCCCGCTCGCGCCGGATCGCGTAGGACTCCTCAAGCATTGAGACCGCCTCCGCCAGATACGGCATGTCGTCCATCAGGAGGCTGCCCAGCAGATAGAGCAAGGCGGCGCGCCCCTCCGGTCGTCGATGCGATACGCAATGTCAAGCGCTTCCTTATAGGCCTGGAGCGCCGAGTCGCGCTGGCCCAGGGCTGCGTATGCCAGGCCGATATTGCCAAGGAGCCGCCCCTGGTCGTGCAGGTCGTCCGACTCGCGGGCGATTTCGAGCGCCGGCAGGTGATGGCGCAGCGCCACCTCCCAGTTCGCGAGGCGGCTGTACGCCACGCCGATGTTGCCCAGCGCCTGCCCCTCGCCCTGGCGGTCGCCCTGCGACCGGCTGATCTCAAGCGCCTGCTGGAAATTGACAATGGCGGTCTCGACCTGGCCGGTTTCCATGTAGACCAGGCCGGCGTTGTTGAGGTAGCCCGCCCTTTCGGCGTGCGCGCGGATCACCTGCGCGATGTCGCGCGCCTGTTCAAGGTGAGCAACCGCCTCGTCGTAGCGGCGCTGCCGGGCAAAGATCAGGCCCAGACCATTCAGGTAGGCGGCCTCAGCCTGCCGGTCGTTGTCGGCGTGCGCCAGTTCAACCGCCCGCCGGTATGCCGCAATCGCCTTCTCCTCATCGCCCAATGCCTCGTAGGCGCGCGCCAGCGTCCCGATCCACGCGCGCTCACGCCCATCCTCGCCCAACGACTGGCCGACGCTCAACGCCTGCGCCAGATACTCGACGGCGCTGGCGGGTTCATCCAGGCGCAGGTAGGCGATGCCCATCGCGCCCAGCGCCTGCTCTTCGGCCTGGCGGTCGCCCAGGGCGCGGCTGCGGTCCAATGCCTGGCGGTAAGAGCCAATGGCAAGCTCCGGCTGGTTGGCCCTGCGGTGCGCGTCGCCCAAGCAGAGCAAGGCGTTGCGCTCGCCCTCGCGATTCTCCTCCGCACGCGCCGCCTGAAGCGCACGCCGGTGCGCCTCGACCGCCTCGGTGTGGCGGCCCTGCCCGGACAGGGCAAGGCCCAACTCGTTGAAGGCGCGCCACAGCCCCGCGCCCTGCCCGGCCTTCTGCAAGACGGGGACCGCGCGTTGCAGCGCGCCGACGGCGTGGTCATGCCGGCCCAGGCGCGTGAAGGCCGTCCCCATCTGCGCCATCACGCCGCCTTCTGTCGCCAGGTCGCCGGCGTGGTGCGCGGCAATCGCCGCCTGCCGGTACCGCTCGGCAGACTGGTCGAAATGCCCGGCGGCGTCGCTGACGCTGCCCAACCGTTGCAGCAGCCGGCCTTGCAGGAAGGCGTCTTCGGCCTCGTGCGCGAGGTCAAACGCCTCCGCGTAGGCCGCCTCGGCGGCGTTGAGGCGGCCGGCGCGGAGGTGCGCGTCGCCGGCCTCGACGAGCGCGCCGCCGGGCCAGTCGAACTCCGTCCGGTCCAGGGATGGCGCTGTGGCAACCTCCGGCGTCGTCGGCGGCGGGGCGGCCTCCATAGCGGCGGCCCCCAGCGAGGCAAGCTCCTCGCGGAGGCGCGCATGGCCGTGAATCGTAAGCAACGCCGAATCCGCCAGCGTCTCGCCGAGCGCGCCCGCCTCCGCGGCGTCGCCCGCGCGCACCGTCCAGCCCAGCGCCCCGCGCAGGTTGCCCCACTCCGCGTTCAGCGCCGCGTCATCGCCAGCATGGCGCTTCGCATAGGTCGCGAGCGCGCGCGCCATCCGCTCCTCGGCGGCAGCGAGGCGGTCCATGCGCGCCAACAGCGCATGGGCAAAGCCATGGACCGCCTGGTGCACCATCACAAACGGCAGTCCGCCCACGTCGATCACCCGGCACAGGCCGCGACCTTCGAGCCGCCGCGCCGCCTGCTCGACATAATCAACCGTCAGGTCAGCGACGGCGGCCAGAACCTCCGGCGTGCCGCCGCTGGCAAACGTCGCGCCCAACACGAGCACTAACGTCTGCCCGCCCGGCGCGAGGCGCTCGAACGCCAGGTGAAGCGCGCCGCGCGCCAGTGCTGCCGCCGGCGACGACCGCCGACGGGAGCGCCGCCAGCAGTTCGCCAGGGCTGACCTGATCGACCGCCACGAGCCGCGCGACCACCTCCAGCGACAGCGGGTGATCCTCAAGCAGCGCGCACACGCGATCAACGTTGTCGGCGTCCGCCCCGGGTTCCAGGCGGCTGTGATGGTAGAACAGCGCTGTCGCCGCCGGACGGCTCAGCCCGCCGACCGCAAGCGGCGCCCAGGGACCGGACAACTGCTCGTCAGCGAGCGCAAGAACCGGGAGGTCGGCGGCGATTTCGCGCATGAACGCGCGCACCGCCTGTGGGTTGGCAACGTCGTCGATGACGAGCAGCGGCTGGGCCTCGTCCAGCCGGCTTCTGGTGCGCGCGCGGTGCGCCTCCGGGTCGGGCGCGTCGAGGATGTCCCGGTCCTCGTAGGCCTGCCCGACCTGGTCGCACAGCGCGCCCAGGTCGCTGAAGCCCGCGTTGATCCACACGGCGTGGCTGGCCCGCTGCGCGCGCAACGCCGCCGCCGCCAGCGTCGTCTTGCCGACGCCCTCAGCGCCGTACAGCATGGTTGCTACCTTCGCGCTGAGCTGGCGGCCAACCTCATCAAGCAGCTTCTCGCGACCAAGAAACGCGCCGGGGAACGGCACAGGTAGATCAGCGAGGGTCGTTACCCGTTTGCCCATGAAGGGGTAGCTCTTGACAATCATCGGGGTCGCCACCGACTTTCATTATGCATTACAGACCACGCCTGTCGAGTTGCCACGCTTCAGTATATCAAGACCTGTGAATCATATGAAACCGCAGGGCTATCGCGTCCTGTTCTGGAGGCCCCCGTGGGGCAGGTGCTCCATAATATACACCAAAATATGGCGGCGCGCCTTGCAGCCCCCGGCGCGGCGATTCCACCGGCGGGGGTGGGCGATGACACGCCGGCAGCGCCACATGTGCCCACCGCATTCAAACGCGATTGCACGGGCAGGGCGCCGGCGGGTATATTTGGGACGCTGGAAAAGAGCACGCGGACGTGTTGTACGAATAGCCTCGCGCCCAATCCCGAACGCGCCGGTGCCGGCTTCAGTGTCGAATTACTTCATTGTATATTGTATAATGAAAGAGTGAAGTGACAGAAAACCAGCAAATCGTGGAGGTGTGCGGCAGTGAAGAAGTTTACGCTCGTTACGTTGCTCCTGTCAGGTTTCCTGGCTGGCGCGCTTGTTACGTCTACCCTCGGCATTCCGCCGGCGCAGGTGGCGCAGGCACAAACCACACCGAGAGAGGTGCGGTTCTCGCCCGAAGCGCAGGCTCAAGAGGGCGGCGAGGTCATCGCGACGGTGGTCAGCGCCGCCAACCGGACAAACCTGCGCGCCACGCCATCGACTGCCGACGCGCCGATTCGGTTCGCGCTATGGGGCGAGCGATTCCTGGTGCGCGATGATGTCGAGCCGGTCGATGATGGCCGCTACCGGTGGCTGCCTATCATCGTGGATGGCGAGGATGGCTGGATCGCATCCAGCCTGGTGCTGGAGACGATCACAATCGAGGGCCGTCCTTTCACCACCGCCTGCCCAGTGGGTCAGGGTTTCTGGAAGAGACACCCCGCTGTGTGGCCCGTGCAGACAATGATCATCGGCGTAACCACCTACAGCCGGATAGAGTTGCTCGCGCTGTTCGACCTCCCGACGGAGGGCGATGCAAGCGTCAACCTGGCGCACCAGTTGGTCGCCGCCTGGCTGAACATCGAGAACGGCGTCGATGACGCGCCAATCGCTGAGGCGCTCGCGGAGGCCGAGGCGCTGCTTACTGGTTTTGAGGGCGCCCTGCCCTACGGCGTGGCTCCGTCATCTGACACAGGGCAGGCGATGGTCGCCGTGGCCGGCGTCCTTGAACAATTCAACACGCGCGCGCTCCTCCCCGACTGCAACCCGGAGGCCGTCAATGTCACCATCAGGGGGCCGGTTACCCGGATTCAGGCGAATGTCATCACCATCTACAATATCGACATTGAGCTTGATCCCGACGACCTGATTTTGACCGTCGTCAGAATCGGCGACGTCATCGATGTGACCGGTGACCTGACGGACAGAGGCGGTGTGTTCATTGTCGTCCGGGTTGTCATCTTTGTCTTCCTCAGCGTCGAGGTGTACTACAACGCCGAATTCACCCTGATCTGGCGCGACAGAGGGGGTGTTTCAACGCACCGCCGCCCTGGGCGGCGGCCCATGGATGGCGCGCGCGCTGCGGCGGTAGCTGGGGCGGCAGCGGCACCGGCGGCGGCAGCGGGAGTGGCAGTGGCGGCGGCAGTGGGAGTGGCAGCGGCAGTGGGAGTGGCAGCGGGAGCCGGTAGCCCGGCGCAAGTACCTCCCTCGCCCCCTGGCGGGCGAGGGTTGTCCACATCGCGGTGTGACGCCGCAAAAGGACGAGAAATATCAGGAGGGGCGAACCGGCGGTTCGCCCCAATTTCGTGTCCGCCCTCCCCATCCCCTGGCGCACAGAGGCCATTGCGGACCTGCGAAGTCATCGCGCAGGCGGCGCAATGCCCCGCCGCTTGTCCGTTACCGGCCTTCTTTAGTAGAATGGCTGTTGCGGAGGAAGTCGTAGGGAGCGAGTGCCATGAGCGATGAACAAAAGTCAAGAGCGATGCTCAAAGAAGGCATCGCGGCAGCGCGCGCCAAACAGAACGACGTTGCGCGCTCCAGGCTGCTGCAGGCGGCGCGGCTGAACCCCAACGACCCCGAAGTGTGGTTCTGGCTGGGGCTGCTGATTGACGATCCCGAAAAGCAGCTCAAGTGCATGGAGCGCGTTCTGGAACTCAAGCCCGACCACGCCCGCGCGCGCGAGGCCATCAAGACGTTGCGCCCCACGCAGCCGGAGCGGGCCGCTGCGCCTGTCGGCGTGCCCGATTCCGAACTGACGCCGCCCTCGACGCCGACGCCCCCGTCAACCCCGGTGGAACCGGCGCGCAGCCCCTGGCATGACCTGCCGCCCAGCGAGGTCGCCGACGCGATACGGGGCGGGCCGGGCGATACGCTGATTCTGGAAGCGCTGCAAGATGACGCGCCGTTCCCCGGTGAGGAAGCGGGCGCGCTCACGGGCGCGCTGCGCGACGCCAACCGCATCGACGCCGGGACCCCGACGCCGGCACTCGGCACGGACCTGGACGACATCCCGTCGCTGGTGGAAGAAACCATCGTGGCAACACCGCTAACGCAGCGCCCGCCAGGGCTGCTTGCGGCATGGCGCGCCGCGCTCGTCTTCGACGGCCCGCGCAGCTACGAGGCGTTTCGCGGTCGCGCCGACCCCGTTGTGGCCGCGCTGCTGATGGGCTTCGCCATCGCGCTGGCGCTGCTCGCGCCCACAGTGGTCATGCTCTTCGACCTGCTCGGCGTGATCGAGGCCGGCGAGCTGCTCCGGGCGCTTGGCGAGGGGTTCGTGCGCGCCCTGGTCACGGCGGTGCAGACCGTCGTCGCGCTCTTTGTCGCCTCCTGGGTCGCGGCCTACATCGGGCGCAACCGGTTCGGGAGCGGCGTGGGGACCGTCGAGCACTTCAGCCTCAGCGGGCTGTTCTACGCGCCGATGTCGCTGCTGTTCGTCGCGCTCAGCCTTCTGATGACGCTCGCCACGCGGCTTATCGGCGCACCGGCGGAGACGGCGGTCGCCTACACCGGGTTCGCGTTCGTCGTTTACCTGCTGGGGCAGTTCGTGTACAGCAACGCCGTCATCCACCGCGTGCGCACCTGGCCGGCCGTCGTCATCTCGACGGCGGCGCTGCTCGTGGCCGGGCTGGTATTTGTGTGGCTGCTGCCCATCACGACGCCGCTGCTTGCCCCGTAAAGCACTTTCCGGCTTTCCGCTTTGGCGTTCGACGTGTCCTTTCTCACGCAGATGGGTTTTACCTTGTAGGCATCCGGACCAGGGTCATCTATAATCTTTAGCCTGGATCCAACGAAACCCAACGGGAGGGCACAATCATGGGCTTGATGGACGGCAAGGTCGTGCTGATTTTTGGCGTGGCGAACAAGAATTCCATCGCCTGGGGGATCGCGCAGCGGCTCCACGCGGAGGGCGCGGAACTGGCTTTCAGTTACGCCATCCCAGAGCTTGAGCGGCGCGTGCGCCCGCTCGCCGAGTCGGTGAACGCGAAGTTCATCGAGATGTGCGACGTGAGCAAGGATGAGGACATCGCCCGGCTGTTCGCGAGTCTGAAGGCGACCTACAGCCGGCTCGACGGGCTGGTGCACGCGATTGGGTTTGCGCCGCGCGAGTCCCTGGAAGGCAAGTTCATCAACACGTCGCGCGAAAACTTTCGCACCACCCTTGACATCAGCGCGTACTCGCTGGTCGCGCTCGTGCGGGAGGCCGCCCCGTTGATGACCGACGGCGGCGCAATCATCACCATGACGTACTACGCGGCGGAGAAGGTGCTGCCGTTCTACAACGTGATGGCGGTCGCCAAGTCCGCGCTCGAATGCACAGCGCGCTACCTGGCCTACGACCTCGGCGCGCAGAACATCCGCGTCAACGCCATCTCCGGCGGGGCCAATCCGGACGCTGGCGGCGTCGGGCATCAAGGGCTTCCGCACCATGCACCGGTATGCGCGCGAGATCGCGCCGATCCGCCGCGACCTCACCACCGACGATATTGGCAATACGGCGCTGTGGCTGATGAGCGACCTGGGCAGCGCCGTCACTGGCGAGACGATCTACGTGGACCTCGGCTACCACATGCTCGGCCTCACCGTGCCAGAGAGCATGATGCCCGACCAATTGCGCGCCGATGACGCGGAATAGGGCCGCCTGAGCCGCCGGCAGCTGGCAAGAGGGGTGGAATGCCTTGTCGCAACTGAGTCTGTTCGGCGAGTCGCACGAGCCGTGGACCGTATCGGCGGTCACGCGCCACATCCGCCAGACGCTGGAGATGGACTGGCGGCTCCAGGACCTGTGGATTGAGGGCGAGGTCTCGAACCTGCGGCAGTACGGCAGCAAACACGTGTACTTCACACTCAAAGACGCCGAAGCACAGATCCGGTGCGTCATGTGGAACACGCACGCGGCGCGGCTCGCGCGCCTGCCCGACGACGGCGACCTAGTGCTGGCGCACGGGAAGGTCGGCGTGTACGAGGCGCGCGGGGAGTACCAGCTCTACTGCGACGACATCCGGCCGGCAGGCCTGGGCGACCTGTACCTCCAGTTCGAGCGGCTGAAGGCGCAGCTTGAAGCCGAGGGGCTGTTCGCGCCTGAACGCAAGCGCCCGCTGCCCGCCTACCCCCGGCAGATCGGCATCGTGACCTCGCCGCAGGCGGCGGCGTTTCAGGACATTCAGAACGTGCTCCGCAGGCGCTGGCCGGCGGTCGAGGTGATCCTCAGCCCGACGCAGGTGCAGGGCGCGGACGCGCCGCCGCAGATCGTCGCCGCGCTGGAGGCGCTCAATGCGCACACAACGGTCGATGTCATCATCGTGGCGCGCGGCGGCGGCTCGGCGAGGACCTGTGGTGCTTCAACGACGCGCGCGTGGTCCGGGCGGTGGCGGCAGGCCGCATCCCGGTGGTGAGCGGCGTCGGCCACGAGACCGACACCACCC
Organism: Anaerolineae bacterium; assembly: GCA_027494055.1. Classification (GTDB taxonomy): domain Bacteria; phylum Chloroflexota; class Anaerolineae; order Aggregatilineales; family JAFGMM01; genus JAOSJO01. The sequence continues at coordinate 456,964 of JAOSJO010000012.1, forward strand.
TCACCGACTTCGCCGCCGACGTGCGCGCGCCCACGCCCTCCGCAGCGGCGGAGGTGGCGACGCCCGACCGGGGGGAGTACCTGGATACGCTGGCTGCGCTGGTCGGGCGGCTTGACCGCGCGATGCTGCACGCGCTGGACCAGCGCCGCCGGGCCGTCGCCGGGCTGGCGACCACGCTGCGCTACGTCTCGCCGGAGGCCACGGTGCGCAACGCCCGGCAGCGCGTCGATGACCTGCTGGCGCGGGCGGCGCGGCAGGCGCGCGCCGACCTGGCGCTGCGGCGCGCCCGGCTGGCGGGGGTGCGCGCCCGGCTGGAGGCCGTCAGCCCGCTGGCGACGCTCGCGCGCGGCTACGCGGTGGCGACGCGCGACGGCCAGGTGCTCACCGACGCGGGCGACGCGCCGCCGGGGACGGCGGTGGACGTGCGCCTGCACCGGGGGCCGCCTGCGCACGCGGGGTGGCGGAGTCACGAGGAGAAGAGGGCGATGAGTGACACGGATGAGATGGGCTTTGAGCAGGCGCTCGCACGGCTGGAGCACGCCGTCGCGCGGCTGGAAGAGGGCGGGCTGACGCTTGACGAGTCGCTGGCGCTGTTCGCCGAGGCGCGCGGAGCTGGCGGCGTTCTGCGAGGAACGCCTGGAGGCGGCGGAGCTTCGCGTGCAGCAGTTGACCGGGTCTGGCGACGTGGAGCCGCTGTGAGTGCGGGCGAACGCGCTTCCTGACGCGACGGGCGGGCGGCGATGACGCGGCTGCGCGACCTGGGCGTGACGCCGGGCCGGCTGCCGGCCGGCCCGCAGAATGCCATCACCGACGTGCCGGGCGTGCGCGTCGGGCACGTGACGCTGATCGCGGGGGATGGGCCGCTCAGGCCGGGGGGAGGGGCCGGTCCGCACTGGCGTGACGGCGATCCTCCCGCACGGCGGCAACCTCTTCCGTGAGAAGGTCCCCGCCGCCGTGCACACGATCAACGGCTATGGCAAGGTGGCCGGCTTCGAGCAGGTGCGCGAACTGGGCGCGCTGGAGACGCCGGTGCTGCTGACCAACACCCTCAACGTTGGCCTGTGCGCCGACGCCCTCGCCAGTTACATGCTCCGCGACAACCCCGACATTGGCGTGACCACGAGCAGCGTCAACCCCGTGGTGGGCGAGACGAACGACGGCTTCCTCAACGACCTCCAGGGCCGGCACGTGAAACCGGCGCACGTCTGGGAGGCCATCGCGCGCGCGTCGGGCGGCCCGGTCGCGGAGGGGAACGTCGGCGCGGGGACCGGGACGGTGTGCTTCGGCTTCAAGGGCGGGATCGGCACGGCCTCACGGCAGGGGTGGGAGGGGCGCTTCACGGTTGGGGCGCTGGTGCAGAGCAACTTCGGCAGCCGCGAGGACCTGACTGTGTTGGGCGTCCCTGTCGGTCAACACCTGCGCGACGACAACCTGCCGCAGACCGGCCCCGGCTCGATCATGATGGTGCTGGCGACCGACGCGCCGCTCGACGCGCGGCAGTTGGGCCGGCTGGCGGTGCGTGCCGCGTTCGGCCTGGCGCGCACGGGGTCGATCTGCGCGGGCGGGAGCGGCGATTTCGTGATCGCCTTCTCGATGGCGCACCGCATCCCGCACGAGGTGGAGGCGCCGGTCGAGACGGGGGCGCGCTTCCACGACGCGGCGCTGACGCCGCTGTTCCGCGCGGTGATCGAGGCGGTGGAGGAGGCAATCCTCAACTCGCTGGTCGCGGCGGAGACGATGGTCGGGCGGGACGGGAACACGGCGTATGCGATCCCGCTGGAAAGGCTGGCGGCGTTGCTGACGGACTACCGGCGGGTTGAGCAAGATACAAGCTGCAGATGATCTGGCTGTTTGATCTGCTGAACTGATCGACTGCCACTTCTTCGCGGCGGCAGCGCGACCGGCAATTCGCTCAGGGGAATGGAGAATGGGGGAGAACCACGAACAACCCGAATAATGCAAATGCCAGAAAATATAGAAGACCGACTCCGTGACAGTGTGACCTTCCAGAGAAAGAAGTGGAGCGCGCCATAAGTGACGCATTGTTCAGGTGATCCATCCGCAGTGGAACCGCCCCTTATGTTGAGATTGGAATATCACTTCGTTTCAAACAATCCGCACTTTGAGGAAGATAAGACCTAAGAGGTTAAGGGATTCAGAACTGACTTGAGGATTTTGCAACGTTGTAATTCTTGTTATCAGTCGTGGTTTACAATTCTTCTCAATTCCCAAACTCTCGCCTGCTGAGAAGCTGATCACCGCCGCAGCCGCGCCAGCACCAGCCCCGGCACCGCCCGCGCCTCCGCCACGCCGAGCGCGTAAGTGATCGCCCAGAACGCCACGCCCCCCAGCGCCATCGCTGCCGCCAGCGCCACGACCTCCGGCCAGCCGGCCAGGGCGCGCATCACCGCGTAGAGCAGCACGCCCATCGCGAGCGACGCGAGCGCCACGCGCGCCGCGCTCCCCGCAACCTGGCGCTCCTCGGCGGCGAAGCCACCAAGCCGGCGGCGCAGCAACGCCCACAGCCCCGCCGCCTCCAGCGCGGTCGCGAGCGAGTTCGCCAGCGCCAGGCCGGCGGCGGGCGTGCGCGTGATGTCACCGGGGTCGCCGATGAACCGGATGAACGTCAGGCTGAAGGCCACGTTGAGCAGCATCGCCGCCCCACCGACCAGGACCGGCGTGCGCGTGTCTTCGAGCGCGTAGAAGGCGCGCGCCAGCACCTCGACCAGACAGTGGCCCACCAGCCCCAGGCCCCAGAAGACCAGCACCCAGGCCGTCGCGGCGGTGTCCTTCGGCGTCCAGTTGAGGCGTTCGTAGAGCACCGCCGTCACCGGCGTTGCCAGCAGCGCCAGCCCCACCGTCGCCGGCAGCGCCAGGTACAGCACGCTCCGCAGCGCGCCGCCGAGCGTGCCGCGGAAGGCCGCCATCGCGCCGGTGGCGTGGTGCGCCGAGAGCGTGGGGAAGACCGCCGTCGCGATGGACTGGGCGATGATAGCCTGCGGCATCAGCATCACCTGGAAGGAGAGCGTCAGCGCGGTGATGGCCGCCTCGCCCATCGTGCTCGCGAGCGCGGTGTTCACCCAGAAGTTGACCTGCACAATCGCCAGGCCGAGCACGCGCGGCCCCATCAGGCGCAGCACTTCCATCACGCCGGCGGTGCGCGGGTTGAGGAGGGGCCGGTAGCGCGGCGCGATGGCGCGCAGGCCGGGCAACTGCACCGCCATGTGCAGCGCCGCGCCGATCACCGTGCCCCACGCCAGGCCGTACACGCCCATCGACCCGGTGAGGAACAGCGCGCCGCCGATGATGCCGAGGTTGTACATGCTCGGCGCGAGCGCCGGCAGCAGGAAGTGCTGGTGCGCGTTGAGGATACCCATCAGCAGGCCGCTGACGCCGAAGATCACCACCGTGACAAGCATCACGCGCATCAGGTCGGCGGTGAGCGCCTGCTGCGCCGGCGGCTTGCCAGGCACGAGGATGGTCGCCGCGATCTGGGGCGCGAGCACGAACGCCAGAAGAGTCACGGCAATGCTGGCGACAAGCAACAGGTTGATGACCGCGCTGGCGAGGTCCCACGCGCGCGTGTGCTCGTCGTTGTTGAGGAAGCGGCTGAACACGGGGATGAACGACGACCCCAGCGCGCCGCCCGCGACGAGCACGAACAGCGTTTCGGGGAGGCGCTGCGCGGCGAGGAAGGCGTCGAGTTCCGCGCCGCCGCCGAACGCCGCCGCAATGGCGGCGTTGCGCACCAATCCCAGCACGCGGCTGGCGACGAAAGCCAGCATCACGATGCCGGTGGCGCGCGCGATCTGGCGTCCGCTCAGCGCACCGCCGCGCGCGGAAGGCGTATCGGTCGTCATGGAAGGCGCGCGCACGCGCCTTTTGTGTCGCAACGTCGCAGCATAGGTCGCTCCTCGCAGCGTGCCGGATGCCGGCAGCCATTATACCGCCCCTTCGACCGGGCGAAACGCCGGGTTCTGGAAGCGGCAGGCGGCACGGAAAATTGCCAAAGCGCGCGTTTCGCTTTAGATTCGCTCCCTGTACGCCGCCCTGCACACTGCGGACCTCGCTTGAATCGAGGCGCCCTCATGACCGCTCTGGACTGGATACTCGCCGCCGCGCCGTTGCTTGCGGTGTTGATTCTCATGGTTGGTTTTCGCTGGGGGGCGATCAAGGCCGGGCCGGTAGGCTGGCTGGTGGCGATCCTCGTCGCGGCGATGCGCTTCGGGGCCGGCGGCGACGTGCTGCTTTACGCGCAGGGGCGGGCGCTGCTCCTCACGCTCGACGTGCTCTACGTGGTGTGGGGCGCGATGCTCTTCTACCAGGTGACCGACCAGGCCGGCGCGCTGCGCGCGATCGGGCGCGACCTCCCGCGCCTCACCGCCGACCCGGTGATGCAGGCGCTGCTGCTGGCGTGGGTGTTTGCGTCGTTTCTGCAGGGCGTGGGCGGGTTCGGCGTGCCGGCGGCGGTCGCCGCCCCGGTGCTCCTGAGCCTGGGCGTGCCGCCGCTGCTGGCGGTGGTGATGCCGAGCCTGGGGCACGGCTGGGCGGTGACGTTCGGCTCGCTGGGGCTGTCGTTTCAGGCGCTGACCTCCGCAACCGGGCTGCCCGCCGAGGCGCTCGCGCCGTGGTCGGCGTTCCTGCTCGGCGTGATGCGTGTTCAGCGGCGCGGCAGTCGCGCAGGCGCGCGACGGGTTGCGCGGCCTCCGGCAGGGCCTGCCTGCCGTGCTGATTGTGGGCGCAATCATGGCGGTTGTGCTGTACATCGTCGGCAACTCCGACTTCTGGTCGCTGGGATCGACGGCAGCCGGGATCGCCGGGCTGGCGGCGGCGGTGGCGCTGACGCGCCTCCCGCGCTACCGCGCGCCGGCGAACAACGGGCACGGGGCCAACCCCGGCGGCATGGCGATTGGCTGGGCGCTGGCGTGCTACGCGATGCTGCTGGTGGTGACGTTCGCCGTCAAGGGCGTGCCGGCCGTCAAGGCGGCGCTGGGCGGGGCCGTCCTGTCGGTCGGCTTCCCTGAGACGCAGACCGCGCTGGGGTGGGTCACGCCGGCCGGGCCGGGCCGGGAGATTGCCGTCTTCACGCACACCGGCGCGGTGCTGCTCTACGCCTCGGCGCTGACGTTTATCCTCTACCACCGCAAGGGTTTCTACGGGGCCGGTGCGGCGCGGCGCGTGCTCGCCGGCACGTCGCGCGGCGCGCTGAAGGCGAGCGTCGGCATCCTCGCGCTGGTGGGCATGGCGATGGTAATGGAGACCTCCGGCATGACCAACATCCTCGCGCAGGGCCTCAGCCAGTCGGTCGGGCCGGTCGTTTACCCGGCGGTGGCGACGGCCATCGGCGCGCTCGGCGCGTTCATGACCGGCAGCAACACGAACTCGAACGTGGTGTTCGCCGGCCTGCAGATGCAGACCGCGCAACTCCTGGGCCTGAGCGCCGCGCTCGTGCTCGGCGTGCAGACGGCGGCGGGGGCAATCGGCTCGGTGCTCGCCCCGACCAAGCTCATCGTGGGCGCGAGCACCGGCGGCATGGCCGGCCGCGAGGGCGAGGTGCTGCGCGCCACGCTGATCGGCGGGGTGGCGCTCCTCGTCATCCTGGCGTTGATCGCCATCGCTGCCGTGTTGCTGAGCGGCGGCGCGCCCGTTTAGGCACGGCACAGACAGGAAAGTTGGCCGCCTTCGGCTATAATCATCCCGGCAAAACGTGTTACGCCATTGCCATCACGCGCAGCGACCGGCACAGATCCTGAACCTGGAGGAAACATGACGACACACTTCAACGGCCTGGGCGTTCACCTGGGCAACCTCGCGCGGCTTTCGCACGCTCAGACGCGCTCCATCAGCGCTGAGAACCTCACCGGCGAGAAGGGCAAGGGCGGCATGGCGACCGAAGGCACAGGCGCCATCCCGGCGCGCGAACTCGGCCAGGGGTGGAAGGTTTCGCCCAGCATCGACGTGGCCGGCCACAGCACCGTCACCCTCGCCGACATCGCCGGGCCGGGCGCGATCCAGCACATCTGGCTCACGGTGCATCCCGCATTCTGGCGGCGGCTGGTGCTGCGCGCCTACTGGGACAACGAGGCGACCCCGTCGATTGAGACGCCGCTCGGCGACTTCTTCTGCAATGGCTGGGGGGCGCACTGCCTCATCCAGTCATTGCCTGTCGCCGTCAACCCCGCCAGCGGCTTCAACAGCTACTGGGAGATGCCCTTCCGCAAGCACGCGCGCATCACGCTGGAGAACATCGGCCCAGACGAGGTGCGCGGCTTCTACTACCAGATCACCTACGCGCTCACCGACGTGCCAGACGACCTCGCCTACTTCCACGCGCAGTGGCGTCGCAGCAACCCGCTGCCCTACATGCAGGACCACACCCTCCTCGACGGCGTGCAGGGCCACGGCCACTACGTCGGCACGTACCTCGCGTGGGGTGTGCACAACAACGGCTGGTGGGGCGAGGGCGAGATCAAGTTCTACATGGACGGCGACACCGACTGGCCGACGATCTGTGGAACCGGCACCGAGGACTATTTCGGCGGGGCGTGGAACTTCGACGGGAACCAGGGGCGGTACGTTGTGTTCACCGCGCCGTATTCCGGGCTGCCGCAGGTCATCAAGCCAGACGGCCTGTACCAGAGCCAGCAGCGCTTCGGGATGTACCGTTGGCACGTCCCGGACCCGATCCGGTTCGAGCAGGACCTGCGCGTGACGATCCAGGCGTTGGGGTGGCGCACGATGCTCGACGGCTCGCCGCGCTACCTGCCGTTGCAGGATGACATCGCCTCGACCGCGTTCTGGTACCAGACCGAGCCGCACGCGCCGTTCCCCACGCTGCCCGGCCTCAGCGCCCTGGAAGTGATCTAGCGCCGGCACAGGACCGGCAATCGCATGGGTGTGTTCAGAATTGGGGCGAGGGGGGCGACCAGCCGGGGCGCCCCTACGCCCAGATGTGGTGATACCGGGGGGAGGTTGGCGCCCCGCGCTACCCCAGGCTGGAGACGACGAACAACAGAATAAGCACCCACCCCACCGCGTAGACCAGCGCAGTCAGCCACGCGCGCTGGAGCGGGTTGTCGTCCACGACTTCGACGGGGCCGCCGATGTACTGCTGGTTGATGCGCAGCCGGGGGCCGATGAACCACGCCAGCACCAGACCGCCGAACAGGCCGCCAATGTGGCCCCAGTTGTCGATCAGCGAGTTGGCGGCGAAGCCGAGCACCAGGTTGATGGCGGCCACGAAGACGATGTTGGCAAACCGGCTCCGCCCATACACCCCGAACAGATCGCGGTGGAAGTAGAAGAAGACGCCCTCCGCGCCCAGCAGGGCAAAGATCGCACCGGATGCGCCCAACGATGGCGCGGGCGTGAAGACCAGGCTGGCAATCGAGCCGGTCAGCCCGCCCAGAAAGTAGATGATGGCGAACCGCGCCGTGCCGAACAGCAGCTCGACCGACGAGCCGATGATGAACAGGGCGTAGGCGTTGAAGAACAGGTGCAGGATGCTCCCATGAAGGAACATCGCGGTGAACAGGCGGTAATACTCGCCATTCCCGATGATGGCGTCATTGGCCTTCATGAAGCGGTCCGTGAACGGATCGACGATCACCGACCGGGGGCTGCTGCGCGGCGGAGGCCTGCTGCACAATAAAAAACAGGACAATCACGCCGAGGAGCACATACGTCAGAATTGGGCGCGTGGTAGGCACCTGAATGCGACGCCGCTGCGGGTCAGGCGACGAGGGCGGTGGCGGCGGCGCAGGGCCGCGTTCGAGGGGGTGCGGGCGTCTGGGGGTCCCGGTTCGCTCATGAGTCTCCTTGCGCTATAATAGGCCCGGCGGCTATTCTACCGCAAATCAGGTGATTGTACGGAGGAGGTCTTCTGTGCCGGCCTATGACTTCCGCTGTCGGGACTGCCGGCGGCAATTCACCCTGACCTACAAGACGTTCGCAGACTACGACGCCGCGACCCCAACCTGCCCTGCCTGCAAGAGCGCCAACGTGATCCGGGTGATCCGCCGCGTGCGCATGATGCGCTCCGAAGACTCCCGGCTGGACTCGCTCGAAAGCATGGCCGACCTGGACGCCTTAGACGACCTGGACAACGCCGACCCGCGCGCGCTGGGCAGCATGATGCGCAAGATGGGCGAAGAGGTCGGCGAGGATCTGGGGCCTGAGTTCGACGAGGTGGTTGGCCGACTGGAGGCGGGCGAGGACCCCGAAGCCATCGAGGACTCGATGGGCGATGCGCTCGACGGCATGGCCGCCGACGCCCCCGCCGGCCTCGACGACTCAGATTTTGCCGACCTGTAACGCGACGCCCGGCGTCTTATCCGTGTCCTGACCGCGCCACAAGATAGACCAGAACAACATGCCCTCATTCACGCGCCTCAAGGTCCACATCCTGACCGTCATCGGGCTATCCATCCTTGCTTGCGGGCTGTGGGTCAACCTGTCGCCGATCCTGGTGAGCGGGCAGGAGGAGACGCCGGCCGAGCGCCCTACCGTGTCGATCATCGGGCGCGTGACCGACACACAGGGCGTCCCGGTCCACACGGCGGAGATACTGGTCTACATCGACAACGAGGACGAACCCGCCATCCGCATCGTCAGCCACGAGGACGGCGCATTCGTCACGGAGTTGCCCCGGACTCCCGTCGTGGCGCTGCGGCTCCAGGTCAGCCGTCCGCACTTCGAGTCGTACACGCAAGACTTCGACGCCGACCTGCTGGCGCGGCTCCACGACGGGGTCAATGTCCGCCTGCCTGACATCATGCTCAAGCGCGAGATCACGCTGGGGTTCTGGGTGGCGACGCTCGTGTTCGCCGGCATCCTGATCGTGATGGCGGCGGAGAAGCTGCACAACACCACAGCCACCTTCCTGGGCGCAGCGGCCATTCTTGGTTTCAGCCACGTGGGCACGCTGGCCTTTGGCGAGCAGGCTTTCATCTTCACTTTCGAGGAGGCGATCAGCTACATCGACTTCGAGGTGATCCTGCTCGTGATGAGCATGATGGTCGTCGTGGGCATTCTGGAGAACACCGGCATCTTCCAGTGGATGGCGTTCATGGCCTACCGGCTCAGCCGAGGCCGGATCGGGCTTCTCGTTGTGATTCTGCTGGCGATCACCGCCATGGCCTCCGCGCTGTTGGACAACGTGACCACGATGCTGCTCATTGCGCCGATCTCGCTCCAGATTGCGCTGGCGCTCGGCATCAACCCGCTGTCGCTGCTCCTGCCTGAAGTTTTCGCGGCAAATGTCGGCGGGCTGAGCACCCTCATCGGCACGCCGACCAACATCCTGATTGGCTCCTTCGCCAGCATGAGCTTCAACGACTTCCTCGTTAACCTCACGCCGGGCGTGATCCTGGCGCTGGTGGCGCTCAATCTCTATGTACAGCGCTACTATCGCACCGAGTATTCCCAGGTCGATCAGGGCATCTCCCCGCCCTCTATGCCCGGCTGGAAGAGAACGCCAAGATCAAGGACCCGACCAAGCTGCGCAAGGGGCTGATCGTCTTCGCCGCCATGCTGCTGTTCTTCCTGTTCGGCGACACCATCGGGCTGGTTCCGGTCGTCACAGCGATGATCGGCGCGGCGGTCTTCCTGGTGTGGGTCGAGACCGATGTCGAGGAAATGCTCCACACCGTAGACTGGACCACGCTGGTGTTCTTCATGGCGCTGTTCATCGCCGTTGGCGCGATCCGAGAGGTAGGCCTCATCAGCATCCTCGCCGATGCGCTCGCCGGCGTTATCGGCGACAATTTGCTGCTCGGCCTGTTGATCCTTACCTGGGCGCCCGCGTTCATCTCTCTGTTCATCGACGACATTCCGGTCACCGCCGCCATGCTGCCGGTGGTGGGCTACCTCTCCGCTGCGCTCGACCCATCGGGCACGCACGTGCTGTTCTATGGCTTTGCCATCGGCGCAGCGATGGGCGGCAATGGCTCGCTGATCGGTGCAGCCCCCAACCTCGTCGCCGCCGGCATTGCCGATCGGGCGGGCTTCTCGATGACGTACCGGGGGTTCATGCGCGCCGGTCTGCCGTCCATGTTGCTGACCATCACGGTCGGCCTGTTGTGGCTGATTTTCGCGTTCTTCATCGCTGGCCCGCTTTGACGCAGACCCCCGCCGCCGGTGCGCGGCGGGGGCCGTTTTGTGATGCGGGCGTGGCGGGGTAACATTGCGGCGTAGGCGCGGTTCCGCGCCATACGCCGAGTATCAGGAGCACGACATCATGCAGGTCAGACGGTGGCACATCTTTGTTGCGCTGGCGGGAGTCCTCTGCGTTGCCGCCGCGTGCAGCGGCAGCCCAACCGCGACGCCCGCGCCGGCCGGCCTCACGACGATCACCCTCCGGGAGGACAGCTCACTGGGCGGCCTGTCCACCAACATGAAGACCACGACCATCGACGCACAGACCGGCGCGTTCGTCATCCAAGCGACCAACGCCGACCCGGTGGAGGGCGCAATCAGCGCCGAGGACCTGGCGACGCTGGCGGCACTGATCGAAGAGACCGAATTCTTCAGCTTCGACGCAGACTACATCCCCTCCGATGGGACGTGCTGTGACCTCGTTGCCTATATCATTGCCATCACCCGCGACGGAGAGACGTATTCCGTCCGCGCAAGCAACGAAAACATGCCGGACGGCTTCCGGACGCTGCTGGGGCGCATTCAGGCGCTGACGGTGGGTTGAGGCGCTCCGCCCTGGCGCCTCCGGGTAGACCGTTTGAGAGGAGATTGACGCGATGCCAATCGACGCAGGTGAACTGATCTACGAGAACGACGGCCTGTTGCTCCTCGACGGCGCGAGGACGATTGCCGAGGCGGCGGAGGCGCTGGCCGCACAGGGCGGGGCGGACTGGTGGACGCTGGTCGTCCGCCACGAGGTCGGCTATAGCAAGGGCACGTTTGGGGACCTGCGCCGCGCGCTGGAGGCCGACCCCACCGCCCTCCACAGGCCGCTGGCCGAGATCAATAGCCTGACCCCGGTCGAGGCGGTGCAGCAGGACAGCATGAGCACCGACGCGGCGTGGGATCGGGCTTACGAGACGGACGCCGAGGCGCTGGTGGTGCTTCGCGGCGATGCGTTCCTCGGCCTCCTGGCAGAGACGACGCGCGCCGCTGCGGACGCCTTCGCGACGGTCTCCCTGATCCGCCTGGTGGAGCAGGCCGGCGGGTCTGCGAAGAAGCCGCCGGCGGACGACCGCGACGGCTAACGCCGTAAGGTGGCGACGAGCCGCCGGGGCGTGAGCAGCAGCGCGAGCGCGTCATGGATGTGGCGCACCACCACGTCCGCCGACTGGAGCGCCTCCACAGCCAGGCCCTCGTCGCCTAACACGGCAATCGCGAGCGCCGCCGCGCCGAACATGGGCGCGTCGTTGGCGCCGTTGCCGACTGCGACGACATGCTCCGCGCCCAACGCGCGCACGATCTCGGCTTTCTCCGCCGCGCCGCGCGTGATGATGCGCGCGCTCAGGCCAAGCTGCGCGTCGATGGCCCCCTGCCTGCCGTGGGTGTCGGCGGTGAGCAGGTGCACCGCCACACGCTCCCGGAGCGCCGCCAGCAGCGTATTGACGCCCTCGATAAGCCGGCCGTCGGTCGCGAGAGTGCCGTTCACGTCAAAGGCGGCGTGATGCAGCGTCAACACACCGCGCCCTGGAATCTCCACCTCAATCACCGGACCTCCCATCCCCAGAAGCCGACAACTCCCGCACGTACCGCACCGCCGCCGAAAGGCCGGGCAGCACCGCGTGCGCCGCGCGCCGCGCTTTATCCAGAGGACGCCGGTCGCGGCGTTCAGGCCGTTCCACCAGCACGACGTGTGCGTCGACGGCGCGCGCGCCCGTCACGCCGTCGGCGTTGTCGTCAAAGACGGCGCACGCTTGTGGAGAAACGCCCGCGCGCCGCGCCGCCAGGCCATAAGCCTCCGGCCCCTTGCTGAAGCTCTGCACTGTGTCCGAACCGACGATCAGGCCATCGAAATAGGGCAGCAGCCCCGCGCCCTCAAGCGCGCCCTGGCAGTGCGCCGTCGCCGCGTTCGATACGACGCCCAGCCTGAAGCCCATCCCGGCGAGCGCCGCCACCGCCGGCGCGGCGTCGGGATAGGCGGCGTCGATCTGCCGCAGGACGAGGTAGCGGCGCGCGCGGGCGAGCTGCTGTAACTCGCTCAGCGGCGGGTAGGGCGTGCCGGTGAGCCGGAAGTGCGCGCGGAGGACGCGCAGCTCGCCCTCCCAGAAGGCGTCGATGCCGTCCTCGCCATCCAGGTCCAGGTCCGCCCAATAGCTGTCCCAGTCGGCGCGGATGGCGCGATGGGCCGCCGCCCAGGCTGCCGGGTCGCCCCCGTAGCGCCCGGCCAGCAGCGCGCCCTGCACCGCCGGCAGACGTTCGTGGATGATGTACGGATCGACGAGCACGCCGTGCAGGTCGAAGAAGACTGCTTTGATCACCGCGTGCGCCGCCCCGCGTTATTCGAGTGTGGCCTGTGCGATGGCAAGGTAGCGCGTGGCGCCGCCGCCCAGTTCGAAGAACGTCACCTGGAAGTCCGCGCTCTGGCCCACGGCAAGCTGCTGCTGCGCCGTGAACGCGGTGTCCGTGGCGACGACGCGCCCCTGGTCGTCGAAGAGCGTGATCGTGATCTTCACAAAGTGGGCGTCGAACGGGCCGGTGTTTGTCACCGTCCCGCTCACGCTGAGGTGTCCGCGCTCGTTGAAGTCGGCGTGGTCCGCGATGGCGAAGTTCGACGGGCCGTAGTACGTCTCCGCCGCGACGCCGGCGTGCCGGGCGGCGGCGTGCAGCTCGTAGCGCACGGCGGCGGGCGACCGGCCACCGACAAACTGTACGCTAAACGGCGCGTACTGGCCCGGCTGAAGCACGTCGGCGGCGGCAAAGTCGCTCAGCTCGGCAAGTTGGTTGTCGGCGGCGTCGAAGAGGCGCGCCGTGACGCGCACGAACTCCAATGGGGCGACGTCGTTGTTCACGACCTGGCCGTTGATGTGAAACCCGCCCTGGCTGTCGGTCCAGGTGTAGAGGCCGGCAAACGCCACGACGCCGGTCGCCTCCTGATCCAGCGCAACGGCGCGCTGCACGATCTGGCCGGCGCTGAGATCCGCCGCCGGGTCGAGCACAAAGGTATCGACAACCGCGTCAAGCGTGTCGAGCAGCGCCGGGTCGTCTTCGGGGATGAGCACCTCCAGCACGGCAAAGAGCGGGCCTTCGCGCGCAAAGAAGGTGTTGAGTTGCTGCGTCCTGCCTTCGGCGCGCAGCAGCGCCGGGACCAGCCAGCTCCCATCCGCCTGGATGACGCGATCCTGAGGCACATAGCGAGTCTGGTCGGGGTGGTACGAGTTGGTGTAGGCGGTCACCGCCTGTTCGAAGGCGTCGGCGGTGAGCGGCGCGCCGGTGTTGAGCAGGTAGGCCGTCAGCGGCGGGCGGAAAGCGCCGGGCGGCGAGAACTCGACATAGACCGCGCCGGCGGTGGAAAGGTCGTTGACCGCCCAGTCAGGCGGCAGCCGGATCGAAAACGCGCCGGTGGGGTGCGCGTAGGTCTGGAAGTTTGCGTCGGGCGGCGCGGGGGTGGCGACGACCACAACGGTGCCGCTGCTGCATCCAACGAGCAGGCTGCCAAGCAGGACAGCCGCCAGAAGCCCGCCTATCCGCAAGCCGTGTCTGTGGACCATGGCCGCCATTGTACCCCAGCCGCGTCTTTAGAGAAAAGTTGCGCCATTCGGCGGCCCACTCTCCCACCCGCGACCGGCGGGCTGCATGGGGCCATGCTCCGGGCGACGGGCACGCTTTATGCACTCGCTGACTTAACGTGAATCCTTAGGTCACCGCGACTGAAAGCAAAGTGATTTTCGAGATGATGGGATATAAACGCATTTCATACAAAAATTAGTACCCCAGAACCATTTACCCCCTCGGATCGCGCTCCTATGCTACGAACATGGTAGAAGAGTGACCGAGATTTATTGAGGTTCTCTCAGATTCACAAGGGAGCAGACCCCCACGATGTACGCGGCAAACGAATTGATGTTCCCACCGTACGCGGTCCCGGTGCTGCGCGACACGCGCGGCCCGGAATGGCGCGCCTTGATCGAGCGTGTGGCGTCCCTCCCTGAAGACCACGAGGAGACCCTGGCCTTTGTCCTGATGATGATCCGCCTCAACGGCTGTATGCCGTGCGAGACGGACAGCTACCGCGCGATGCGGGGTTGCGCCGCCTGCGCGCTGCAGACGATGCGGCGCTACAAGGGCGCTGACCGCGACCTGCTGCGCGTCTACCAGCAGGCGCTCGACGATGTCAGGCAATATCTCGCGCGCAAGGAGCTTTCAATAGGCCGCGTCGCCTGATTTCTCGCCCTCACATGGCGTGACCCTTCCCCGCGCAGCCGGCTTTCTCCGGCCACGCCGTACTCCCCTCGCTTCGAAAAGCAACACAAACTCACAATTGCAAGGATTTGCAATTGTGGACAGTTGTCATCAAATTATCATACATATGCAACTGTCAGGCCCTCTTGATTATGTGTAGAGTAGCCTCTAGGGGGAGACGGCTCTGACTCATGCGCGCCACGCGCGAACCTCCCACCCTTTGCAGGTCTCATAATGTGCGACTGGACGCGAACCGAGGAGGACACGCTTATGGAGAAACTTCAGATCACCGTGCCCGCAATGTTTGGCGATCACCACGTCCTGGCCGTGCGCAATATCCTGCTCGCAATCGACGGCGTCGCCGACGTTGTCGCCAGCGCTGCCTGGCGTACCGTCGAAGTCACCTACGACCCCGCCAAACTGTCCCCAGAGCAGATCGAGCGCCGCCTCGACGAGGAGGGTTACACGCACCCGGCGGAGGCGCCCGTGCTTGACCCTAATGCCGAGCGCACCCGGCGGTACAGCTCGACCCTCATCGCCGCCGTCAAGACAATCGGCTTCGCCCAGAAGATTGCACCTGTGGCTGACACCCGCCCTCTCTATCCGTGCCCTGGCATGATGCCGTGGCGCGACAACGCTAACGTAGTCGATGAGGCATAGGAGCATCCTGTATGGCTAAGAAGAAAGAACGTCCTATAGAGGAATTGAGCATCGACCCCGCCGCGCAGCAGATGTTAATCCGCGCGCAGGAGATTGGCATCAGCACGGCGTTCAGCCGCGCCGATGAACTCACCGCGTGCAACATTGGCGGGGCGGGCATGTGCTGCAAGATGTGCGGCATGGGGCCGTGCCGGCTCACCAAAGAGGGCGACCGGGGCATTTGCGGCGCAACAATCGACACGATCCAGGCGCGCAACCTGGCGCGCGCGATTGCCGGCGGCGCTTCCGCGCACAGCGATCACGGGCGCGACATGGCCTTCACGCTCAAGGCCGTCGCAACCGGCGAGGCGCCCGATTACCGCATCCGCGACATCGTGAAGCTGCGCCACATCGCGTCGCTCTATGGCATTCCGACTGAAGATCGCACCTCCGAAGACATTGCCAGCGACCTGGCCGACCTCTACATGGCGCAGTTCGGCCAGCAGCGCGGCAGCGTCATCCTGACCAAACGCGCGCCGAAGAAGCGACAGGAACTGTGGCACGAGAAGGGCGTGATGCCGCGCGGCGTTGACCGGGAAGTGGTGGACCTGCTGCACCGCACCCACATCGGCGACGACCAGGACCCACATCACATCCTTCAGGGTGCAGTGCGCACTGCCATAGCCGACGGCTGGGGCGGCAGCCTGATCGCCACCGACGTTTCGGATATTCTGTTCGGCACGCCGGCGCCCGTCATGGGCGCGTCCAACCTGGGCGTGCTCAGCACGGATGAGGTCAACGTCGTCGTGCACGGCCACGAGCCAACCCTTTCGATGATGATCGTGGCAGCCTCGCAGGACCCGGAGATCATCGAGTATGCCCGGTCGAAGGGCGCGAAAGGCGTCAACATCAGCGGCATCTGCTGTACTGCCAACGAAATGCTCATGCGCCAGGGCATCCCGGCGGCGGGGGAACTTCCTGCAACAGGAGCTTGCCATCCTCACCGGCGCGGTCGAAGCGATGGTTGTGGACGTGCAGTGCATCATGCAGGCCCTCGTCGAGGTTGCCAGCCACTTCCACACCGAGATTGTCACGACCTCGCCCAAGGTCAAGATCACCGGCGCGACCCATATCGAGTTCGATGAGCATCGCGCGCTTGACATCGCCAAGAGCATCCTCAAACGCGCCTGTGACCGTTACGCGCAGCGCGGCGAGACGCACATCCCCGACGTGAAGTCGGACCTCGTCGCCGGCTTCTCGCACGAGTACATCAACTACATGCTCGGCGGCACGTATCGCGGCAGCTTCCGCCCGCTCAACGACGCGATCATGGCCGGGCGCATCCGGGGCGTGGCCGCGATCATTGGCTGCAACAACCCCCGGAGCAATCACGACTACCTGCACATCGAGGTGACGCGCGAAATGCTCAAGCAAGACGTGCTCGTTGTGCAGACCGGCTGCGGCGCGATTGCCAGCGCCAAGGTCGGCTACCTGCTCGGCGAGGCCGGGCTGGACGAGGTCGGGCCAGGCCTGCGGGAGATTTGCGAGACGGTCGGCATCCCGCCGGTGCTGCACGTCGGGAGCTGCGTGGACAACGCGCGCATCCTCACGGTGCTGTCGCAGATGGTCGAAGAAGGCGGCCTCGGCGACGACATCGACCAGGTGCCCGCGGTCGGACTCGCGCCCGAATGGATGAGCGAGAAGGCGCTCTCTATCGCCACCTACTGCGTCGCCAGCGGCGCGTATGTCATCATGGGCGGCTCCAACCCCGTTGAGGGCATGGTAGATCGCGTGCCGCAGAGCCGCTACGTCGCCGAAGAGATTCTCCTCAAAGAGTGGGAAAACCTCTACGGCGGCAGGCTGGAGTTCATCGACGATCCGCAGGAGATGATCGAAAAGACCCTTGCGCACATCGACCGGAAGCGCGCGGACCTGGGCCTGCCGGCCTACGACGCGACCCTGTGGGGCAAGAGCGGCGACTGGCGCATGGCCGAACTGGAGACGCTGCCGCTGGAGGCGCGCGAAAACGCCCTCTACGGCGTACCGGTTGGCGACGATTAGCGCAATCCGTTGACACTATCCCTCGTAGGGGCGCGACTGTTGCGCCGCTACCGGCGGTCGAACAGGTCCGTCTGTCTGAAGGAGTACGCAATACATGTCCAAATACATCGCAACCCGTGCAATCAAAGGCGCGAACGCCATTGTCGGCGAGGCTGACTACATGCTGCGTCGCGCTCTACAGGAGAAAGGCCCTGACGCGGAGGTCGCGTTCCCCAACACGGCCTATTACCTGCCGTTCATCCTGGCGATGACCGGCTGGGAGATCAAGACCCTGGGCGACCTCAAGCCCGTGATGGAACACGCCAAGGGCCTGCTCCACCCCGTGCCGTCTGACAAGCGCTGGACGCCATACCTCGGCGAGACGCTGGACAGCGGCATGGCGACGCTGTTCGCTGAGGAAATCATCGCCGCGGTCCGCTTCGCCTACAACATGGAACCGCAGCCGATCCCCGGCCTGCACATGGCCGGCAGCACCGACTACGGCACAAACGGGGCAGGCGGCTTCGCCAACGGCCCCATCGACGACATCCAGTTGCGCTCGTGGGGTATCCAGCTCGTGGATGGGCGTATGCCGGGCTTTGCGGCTGTCGTCGGCAAGGCCAAGAGCAATGAGGTTGCCGTCCGCATCGTGCGCGAGCTGCAACAGCGCAACATCCTCACCTTCCTGTGCGGCAACGTCAACGGGCGCAGTATCATCCACCAGCTCATGGAAGAGGGCATCGAGATGGGCTACGATACCTACATCGTGCCCTTTGGCCTCGATACCATCAGCGCCATCTACCCGCTGGGCTTTGCGTCCCGGTCGGCGCTCACCTTCGGCGGCCTTAAAGGCGGGCAGGCGCGCGAAATCCTGCTCTACAACAAGCAGCGTGTCTTTGCCTTTGTGCTCGCCCTGGGCGAGGTGGACGACCTCAAGTACGCCACCGCCGCCGGCGCAATCAGCTTCGGCTTCCCGGTCATCGCCGATACCATCATTCCGCAAATCCTGCCCACCGGCATCACCGACTACGAGCACGTCGTCTCCATGCCCTTCAACGAGATTGAGGGCACAGACGACGGCGAACGCGCCGCCAGGCTGGTGCAAAAGTGCATCGAGGTGCGCGGCGTCAAGATCAAGGTTAGCGAGGTGCCGATCCCGGTGTCCTACGGTTCCGCCTTCGAAGGCGAGGTGGTGCGCCGCGCCGACATGCGCATCGAGTTCGGCGGCAAGAACTCGCGCTGCTTCGAGTACCTGAAGATGGTGGGCATGAACGACATCGACGACGGGACAGTTGAGGTCGTCGGCCCGAAAATGGAAAGCGTCGAAGACGGCGGCTCGATGGATATGGCTATCGTCGTCAAAGTCGCCGGACGCAAGATGCAGCAGGACTTTGAGCCGGTGCTGGAGCGGCAGATCCACTACTTCGTCAACGGCGCGAACGGCGTGCAACACATCGGCCAGCGCGACATCGCCTGGATCCGCGTCAGCACCGCGGCTGCCGAGAAGGGCTTCAGCCTGGAGCACTTCGGCAAAATCCTGCACGCGCGCTTCCACGCCGACTTTGGCGCCATCGTCGATAAGGTCGCGGTGACGATCTACACCGACCCGGACGAGCACGCGAAGTGGCTCGCCGAAGCGCGCGAGGCGTACCAGTTCCGCAACCAACGCCTCGCCACACTCACCGACGACGCAGTGGATGAATTCTATAGCTGCACCCTGTGCCAGAGCTTCGCGCCGGACCACGTGTGCGTGGTCAGTCCGGAGCGGCTGGGCCTGTGCGGCGCGTACAACTGGCTCGACTGCAAGGCCAGCTACCAGATCAACCCCACCGGCCCGAACCAACCCATCCGGCTCGGCAAGTGCCTGGAGCCGGTGAAAGGCTACTGGGAGGGCACGCTGGATTACGCCAAGATCGGCTCGCACGGGGCGGTACAGGAAGTCTCCATGTACTCCATCATGGAGAACCCCATGACCGCGTGCGGCTGCTTCGAGTGCATCGTGATGCTCATCCCCGAAGTGCAGGGCGTGATGGTCGTCAGCCGCGAGGACACCGGCATGACGCCCGCCGGCATGAAGTTCAGCACGCTCGCGGGCATCGCGGGCGGCGGTATGCAGACGCCCGGCGTGATGGGCGTGGGCAAGTTCTACCTGACCAGCCGCAAGTTCATCTCCGCCGATGGCGGCTTCAAGCGCATCGCGTGGATGTCTAAGAACCTCAAGGACAGCATGCGCGCCGAGCTGCAGGCGGTCGCGGAGCGTGAGGGCATCCCCGACCTGATCGACCGCATCGCCGACGGCGACGCGGTGCAGACGGTGGAGGAGCTGGAGACGTGGCTGAAGGAGAAGGGCCACCCCGTGCTGGAGATGGGTCCAATGCAGCCCGGCGAAGGCGCGCCCGTGCCCGAACGGGAACCCGTCGCCGAGGCCGTGGCCGCCACCGAACCGGAGGCCGAAGCGCCAGCCCCCGCCCCACCGGCTGAGCCAACGCCCGCCCCGGCGGCTGAAGCGCCTGCGCCCACCCCAGCGGCTGAACCCGCGCCCGCCCCGGTCGCGAAGGCCGAACCGCCGTCGCCCCCGCTGCCGCCCTCTGACGGCGCCGAAGCGACACAGGCTGTGGAGATGATCCGGCGCGCGCTGGTCGCGGGCCTCAGCGCCGCCCTGAAGGAGCTTGGCGGCATCCCACCGGATGCCGTCTCGGCGCTCACCGGCGCGCCCGCGCCGGTCGCGGCGCCCGCGCCGGCAGCGCCCGCTCCCGAAGCGCCGGCCGTGGCCCCGCCAGCGCCGGCTAAGAAGGTCGAACTTCCGCCGGACCCGGTCTGGATCGCGCCAGGGACCAAGACCGAGATCGCGAAGGATAAGTGGACCGGCAAAGTGCGCGAGATCACGCTGGGCGCGACCGCCGCTGAGGGCGGCACGCGCGCCCGCACCGTGACCGTCGGCGGTGAGAGCGCCATGCCCTTCCTGCACTTCGAGGGGCAGACGCCGCACCCGCCGGCCATCGCGCTGGAAATCGTCGACAAGAAGCCGGAAGACTGGTCGCCGCTGCTGCTCGAAGCCTGGGGCGACGTGATGAACGATCCGGCGCAGTGGGCCAGGGCCGCTGAAAGCGCGGGCGCAGACCTGCTGCTGTTGCGGCTCTCGCTCAACGGCGCTGACGGCAGCGCGCTCACGCCGGCAAAGGCCGTGGACACGGTTAAAGCCGTGCTGCAAGCCAGCGGCCTGCCGCTGATCGTCTTCGGGCCGGGCCAAGCCGAGGTGGACAACCAGGTACTGGTGCCCATCGCCGAGGCGACCAAGGGCGAGCGGTTGCTGCTCGGCATCTGCGAAGACAAGAACTACCGCACCATCGCCGCCGCCGCGATGGCGAACAACCACCTCGTCAACGCCCGCGCGTCGATGGACGTGAACCTCTCCAAGCAGCTCAACATCATGATCAGCGATATGGGGCTGCCGCTGGACCGCATCATCATGGACCCGACGACCGCGTCGGTGGGCTATGGGTTCGAATACGGCTACTCGGTTATGGAGCGGCTGCGCATGGCCGCCCTGCAGGGCGACAGCACGACGCAACTCCCGATCCTGGTGACGCCCGGCGAAGAGGTCTGGCGCACCAAGGAGGCGAAAGTGGGCGACGAAGTGCCCGCAGCCTGGGGCGACTGGAAGCGGCGGGCGATCAACTTCGAGACGCTGACCGCCGTGGGTCTGATCCAGTCCGGCGCAAACATCGTCGTGCTGCGCCACCCGGAGACGCTCAGGCGCGTCCGCGCGGCCATCACCGATCTGATGACGAAGGAATAGAGACATGGCACTAACCGGCATCCAAATCTACAAGCTGCTGCCGCAAACCAACTGCAAGGACTGCGGGTATCCCACCTGCCTGGCCTTCGCGATGAAGCTCGCCGCGAAGCAGGAAGAGCCTGAGAAGTGCCCGCACCTCTCCGACGAGGCGAAGGACACGCTCATGGCGGCGGCCCGCCCGCCGGTGCAGCTTGTCGCGCTCAAGAGCGATGGCTACCAGGCGCAGGCCGGCGGCGAAACCGTGATGCACCGCCACGAGAAGCGCTTCTTCAACAAGCCAGGGCTGCTGCTGCGCGTCTACGACAGCGAGCCGGCGGACGCGATCAAGGCCAAGGTCGCCGAGGCGGAGGCTTTCGTCGTGGACTACGTGGGCATGGACCTGGTCGTTGACGGCTTCGTCGTGCAGGCGGACGGCGGCGACTTTGCCGCTGCCGTGAGCGCGGTGCGCGCCAGCTCGAAGCGCCCGCTCGTGCTGGCCGGCGCGCCGGAGGCCCTCAAGGCCGGGCTGGCGCAGCTCGGCGAGGACGAAACGCCCATGCTCTGCTGCGCCAACGCCGACAACTGGGAGGCGATGGCCGCGCTCGCCAAGGCGCATCACGCCGCGCTCGCGGTTGAGGCCGGCACGGTAGACGACATGGTGGCGCTCGTCCAGAAGGTCGAGGGCGCGGGCGTCGAGAGCGTCGTGCTCGCGCCCAAACAGCGCACCATGCACGGCATGGTGATCGCCAACACCGTCATCCGGCGGATGGCGCTCAAGAAGAACTTCCGCCCGTTTGGCTACCCCATCCTCAGCTTCCCCGGCGACGTAGGCGACCCTGACCGGGAAGCCGCGCTCGCGGCGACGGCCATCGCCAAGTATGGCGGCTTCATCGTGCTCGATCACTTCGACCCGGCGGCGTGGTACCCGCTGCTCGTCATGCGCGAGAACCTCTACACCGACCCACAGAAGCCGATCCAGGTGACCGCCGGGCCTGTACGAGATCAACAACCCCGGCCCCGAAGACCCGGTGCTGACGACGACCAACTTCAGCATCACGTACTTCGCCGTCGCCAACGAGGTTGACGGGTCTGGGCTGCCGGCCTGGCTGCTGGTGAACGACGCCGAGGGCATGAGCGTGCTCACCGCGTGGGCGGCGGGCAAGCTCGACGCTGAACGCATCGCCAAGTCGGTGAAGGAGTTCGGCGTCGAGGAGAAGGTGACCAAGAGGGTGCTCGTGCTGCCTGGGCACGTGGCCGTGCTCTCCGGTGAGGTGGAGGAAGAACTGCCCGGTTGGGGAGATCAAGGTCGGGCCGCGCGAGGCGGTGGACATAACGGCGTACATCAAGCAAGTTCTGGCGTAACATCTGGTCAGCGGCGTCCTTCCGTGCTAAGCTAAGCCGGCTATGCCGCGCCGCGCGCGCGGAAGGACGCTGCCTGACGGACGCAGGCCGATTGGGGGAGTTACGCCGCACTTGACCGAGCACAGAGTTCGCTTTCAGCCCAACAACGTAGACGCCAATGTGCCATCGGGCGCGCTGCTCAGCGAAGCAGCGGCCCTCGCCGGTGTAGACCTGAACCAGCCGTGCGGCGGCCAGGGCCGCTGTGGGCGCTGCGCGGTGCGCGTGCTCGATGGGGAGGTGCGCCGGCGCAGCACGGTACGCCTCTCCGCCGAAGACGTGGCCGAAGGGTGGGCGTTGGCCTGCCAGACCACGGTCCTGGGCGACGTGACGGTCGAGGTGCCGCCGCAAGAGCAGGTCGAGCGCCACCTCACCACCGACCGCACCGCCACCCCGGTCGAGGTCCCGGAGGGCTACGATCCGGCGGAAGACCTGACAATCCGTGCCGTGAACCTCACCCTCACGCCGCCGGATATGTCGGATCAGACCGATGACTGGTCGCGCGTGCAGGTCGCGCTTGCCCGCGCCGGCATCGACGAACCCCAGGCCCCGCTGGACTTCCTGCGCAAGCTGGGGCCGACGCTCCGCGAAGGCGACTGGGAGGCGCACATCATCTACGAGACCGACACGTGGGATTGCCAGCCGTGCCATGCGCGCCTCATCGACATCCGGCCCGGCCACCAGGCCGATGACCGCCTCTGGGGCGTGGCAATCGACATCGGGACGACCACGGTCACGGTCTTCCTCGTCGAGCTGGTATCCGGCGCGGTAGTGGCGCAGGTCGCGGACTACAACGGCCAGATCAGGCGCGGCGAGGACGTGATCTCACGCATCATCTACGCGAGCAAGGACGGCGGCGCGAGCGAGATGCAGGCGCTGGTCATCGAGACGATCAACACGCTCATCGACATGGCGTGCAAGCGCGCTCAGGTCTCCCCGGATGATGTCGTGAAGGCCACCATCGCCGGCAACAGCACGATGATGCACCTGCTGCTGGCGTTGCCGTCCGCAAGCATCCGGCTCTCGCCCTTCATCACCGGCGTGAACCACATGCCGACCATTGCGGCGAAGGAGATCGGCCTTGCCATGAACCCGCTGGCGACGGTCGATTGCCTGCCCAATGTCGCCAGCTACGTCGGCGCGGACATCACGGCGGGCGTGCGCAGCAGTGGCATGGACGAGACTGACGACCTCACGCTCTTCATCGACGTGGGCACAAACGGCGAGATGGTGCTCGGCACGCGCGAGTGGTTCCTGGCCTGCGCTGCGTCGGCGGGGCCGGCCTTCGAGGGCGCGGGCGTGCAACACGGGATGCGCGCCACGCGCGGCGCCATCGAGGAGGTGTGGATCAACAGCGCGACATACGAGCCGAGCATCCGTGTGATCGGCAATGTGCGGCCGGCGGGCCTGTGCGGCAGCGCGCTGCTTGGCCTCCTTGCCGAAATGTTCATGACCGGCCTCATGGACAAGGGCGGCAATATCGACCTGACCCTGCCCACCGAGCGCGTCCGCGAGGGCGAGCACGGGCCGGAATACGTCATCGCCTGGGCTGATGAAACCAGCATCGGGCGCGACATTGTGATTACGCACGTGGACATCGACAACCTGTTGCGCGCCAAGGCCGCCATCTACGCCGGGTTCACCGTGCTGGCGACAAGCGTCGGCGTTGACCTGGCCGACGTGCAGCGCGTGTTGATCGCGGGCAACTTCGGGAAGTACATCAACGTCGAGAAGGCCATCCAGATCGGCCTGCTCCCCGATATGCCGTGGGACCGGTTCGCCTTCCTGGGCAACACCGCCGTGCGCGGCGCGTACCTGGCGCTGCTCAAGCGCGAAGAGCGCGAGCGCATCAAAGAGATCGCCAACAAGATGACGTATCTGGAGCTTTCAGCCGACAACAGCTTCTACGAGGCATTTACGTCGGCGCTGTTCCTGCCGCACACCGACCTCAGCCTGTTCCCTGGGGTGGCGGCGGAGTTGAGCCAGGCACGGGCGTGATTAGATCTTTCGCGTAGCGCGCGCCGGGGGTCCGGGGCGCTGAGCATAGACCAAGGAGAGAGTCACGAGAATCATCGGTGAGAATATCCACGTCATCTCGCAAGCCGTCAAAGAGGCGATCAAGAACGCCGATGCCAGGTTCTTCCAGGACCTCGCGCTCAAACAGGTCGAGGCCGGCGCGTGGGCGGTTGACCTCAACGTAGGGCCGCGCAAGAAGGACGGGGAGGAGTTCATCCCCTGGCTGGTGCAGACGGTGCAGGAGGTGCTCCCGCGCGAGGTGCCCATCTCGCTCGACACCACCAATCTTGCCGGCATCCGCGCCGCGCTGAAGGTGATGAAGAACCCCGGCATCATCAACTCCACCTCGGCGGAGCCGGAGCGCCTGGAGCAGGTGCCGCTTGCCGCGAAGGAGTTCGACACCATGCTCATCGCCCTTACGATGGGCAAGTCGGGCATTCCGGTCTCTGCCGACGAGCGGGTGAACATCGCGCTTGAGTCGTTGATCCCGCGCTTCATGGAGATCGACTTCCCGATGGAGAAAGTGATCTTCGACCCGCTGGTGCTCACCGTGAGCGGCTGCCAGGAGTATTGCCCGGAGTGCATCGAGGCGGTGCGCATGTTGCAGTACGCCAGCGACCCGCCGCCGATGATTTCGGTGGGCCTCTCCAACGTGAGCAACGCCGTGCCGCGCGAGAACCGCGACCTCATCAACCGCGTATACTGCGCCATGCTCATGGGCGCGGGCCTGGAGACGATGATCGCCGACCCGCTCGACGCCATGCTGTGGGAAGTGATCCACACCATCGAGAACCGCGACGAGGGCACGCCGCTTAGGCGGCTATACCTGAAGATTCACGACCGGGTCCAGGGTATGGAAGAGCCGCAGCCTGAGGATGTGGACATGCAGGACCCGGAGCAGGTCGCCATCTGGAAGACGGTGCAAATCCTGCTCAACAAGGTGATCTACGCGGACAGCTACCTGGAGAACTGAGCGGCGGCGCTCGCCGGCGCTCTGTCCAACAGTCTCCTCACCTGGCCTGCGCTCAGCGGGCCAGGTAGTTTATCCGTATTTGCACGCGACCTTTGCGGAGGGATACGATGCTGAGCAAAGTCTATTGGGGAAACCCGCGCCAGACCCAGCTTGACGCCAGAGAGACGCTGCCGGTCAAGCTGGACCTGATCCTGGAGAAGCTCAACCTGCGCGAGCGGGTGAAGGGGCACCGCGTCGCCATCAAGATGCACCTGGGCAGCAACGTGGGCTACTCGACGGTGCATCCGGTCTTCACGCGAAAGGTTGTGCAGGCGGTGCTGGAGGGCGGCGGCAACCCCTTTGTCACCGACCTGCCCCACTCGGTCGCCGATGCGTACAAGCGCGGCTACACCGCCGAGACGCTCGGCTGCCCGCTTTACCCAAGCACCGGCATTGACGAGAAATGGGTCACGTTCCGCCCCCACACGTACCGCAACCTGACCGGGTTCTATCTGGGCGGCGCTATCGAGGAGGCGACCTTCCTCATCGACCTGGCGCACGTCAAGGGGCACCCGGATTGTGTTTTCGGCGGGGTAATCAAGAACCTTGCGCTGGGGTGCATGTCTGGCGCGACGCGCAGCGCCATGCACGACGTGTTTCATGACGAGCCATACTTCTTCAAAGAGCGGTGCCCGGACGAGGCCACGCGCGTCGCCATCCGCGATTCGTGCCCGTATGGGGCGATTGTTGACGATGTGGAAGACCCCGACGGCCTGCACCTCCACAGCTTCAAGTGCAACCAGTGTATGCGCTGCCAGGAGGTGGCGGACGGCGCGCTCGTCATCCGCCGCAGCAACTTCGAGGCGTTCCCGGAGGTCAACAACATCGCGGCCAAGGTGGTGCTCGATACGTTTGGCCGGGCAACGCCGTGTTCATCAACATCGCCACCCACATCACGCCGGTGTGCGACTGCTTCGGCTTCACCGGGTTGCCGGTGCTGCCTGACGCCGGCATCTTTGGCTCGGATGACATCGTGGCGGTGGAGCAGGCGACGCTCGACATGCTGGCGAAGTCCCCGATCATTGAGGAGAACCTCCCCGGCATGATGGAAATCGTCACCCGCGAGGGCCACCCGCTCCAGTGGATTCACGGCCCGTACAAAGACCCGTACAGGCAGCTTGCGCACGCCGAGGAAATCGGGCTTGGCGCGCGACAATACGAGCTGGTCGATGTGCTCCCCATCCAGGAGCCGGACTTCAAGCAGGTCGCCTACATCCCGGCGTCGCCGGACTAGGCGGCGACTATTTCGACCGGGTTGGTCGATCTGCATTTGCCGGGCAGGGCGTTTTCTGGATACGATAGGGCATGGTGAGCGCGCCCTGCCCCATCTGGGGCAGGGCGTCACCGAGAAGAGGCTATAGAATCGTGACCCGACATATGAGGCCGCACGCGCCCTATTGCGAAGAGACGATAATGTTGCAACCAGAGAGTGGAGATGAAGGATGAAGATCGCGGTAACGGGCAAAGGTGGCGTTGGGAAGACGACCCTCACGGCGCTGCTGGCGCAGCACTACGCCGACCAGGGCCGGCATGTGCTCGCCGTCGATGCCGACCCCTCGCCGTGCCTGGCGCTGGCGCTGGGCTTCCAGCGCGGCGCAGCGGGCGCAGCTTGCGCCCATCGCCGAGATGGACGACCTGATCTACGAGCGGACCGGCGCGCGGCCGGGTGAGACCGGGGGGTTCTTCCGGCTCAACCCGCGCGTGGACGACATCCCGGAGCGCTTCAGCCAGGTGAGCCGGAACGTGCGCCTGCTGGAGATGGGCGCGGTCGATCTCGGCGGCGCGGGCTGCATCTGCCCGGAGAGCGCCATGCTCAAGGCGCTGACCACGCACCTGCTCCTGCGCCGTGACGACGTGCTCATGCTCGACATGTACGCCGGCGTCGAACACCTGGGGCGGGCGACCGCGCAGGCGGTCGATGCCATGCTCGTCGTCGTCGAGCCAACGCGGCGCAGCCTGGGCACCGCCACGCAGATCAAGAAGCTCGCCAACGACATCGGCATCGCCCGGCTGTACCTGGTAGGCAACAAAGTGCAGGGTGAGGCAGATCGCGCCTTCCTTAGAGGCAAACACGCCCGGCCTGCCGGTGATGGGCGCGCTGCCCGCCGACGACCGCGTGCTGGAGGCCGACCGCCTCGGCGTGCCGGTCTACGATCACGCGCCCCCGCTGCGCGAGGCGGCGCAGCAGATCGCGCGGAGGCTCGATGAGGCCGTGCGCGCGCCACGGCGGAGGATAGTAGGGGCAGGGCATGCCTTGCCCATCGAACAAAGGCAGTTTGGAGTACACGGTAGCAAACCATGACAAAGACAATTGCTGTAGCTGGCAAGGGCGGCGTGGGCAAGACCACAGCGACTGCCCTGTTCATCCGTTACCTGGTCGAGCAGGGGGCGCGGGCGGTGCTCGCGGTTGACGCGGACCCCAGCAGCAACCTGCACATGCTGCTCGGCGTCCCGCTTGAGGGTACCGTTGGCGACACCCGCGAGGAGATGCTGCAGGAGGTCCAGGCGTCGCTGGTGCAGGGCGGCGCGGCGATGGGCCTGGCCGCCGGCATGACCAAGGCCGATTACCTTGATTACCACATCCGCACGCTCATCAGCGAGGGTGACCATGTTGACCTGATCGCGATGGGCCGCCCCGAAGGGCCGGGCTGTTACTGCGCCGTCAACCACAACCTGCGCGAGGTGATCGACGCTGTGGGCGGGGCGTACCAGTATGTGGTCATCGACAACGAGGCCGGCCTGGAGCACCTGAGCCGGCGCACCACCCGCGACGTGGACGCCATGTTCATCGTGAGCGATCCCACGCCGCGCGGCCTCATCACCGCCGAGCGCGTGGTCGAACTGCGCGACGAAGTGGCTGTGAACATCAAGAACACGTGGCTCGTGCTCAACCGGGTGGTGGGCGCGATACCCGACAGCCTGCTTGCGCGGATCGAGAAAATCGGCGTGCCGCTGCTGGGCGACATCCCCTACGACGAGGCCCTCATCGCGCTTGAAATGGAGGGCGGCACGATCATGGACCTGCCACTCGACGCGCCCTCGTACCAGGCCGTGGCGGCGATGGCGGGCCGCGCCCTCAAGGGCGGCTAGCGCAGCGGGAGATCGCAATGCGAGAGGAGATCCCGCGCATGGCGCGCGAAGTCCACGACGCGCTGAACGAGAGCCTGGCGCACGCGCTTGACCTCATCGGCCTGGGCATCGATGTCGTCGATGTCGCCTGGTCGGAGCGCCTGCTGGAACAGCACCCGACGCGCCTGACGCGCATGTACACCGAGGCGGAACTGGAATACTGCCGCCAGAAGGTCCAGCCGGCCCCCTACCTTGCAGCGCGCATGGCGGCAAAGGAGGCGGTGCTGAAGGCGCTGGGCACCGGCCTTGTCGGCGGCATGGCGTGGCACGAGGTCGAGATCACGCGCGAAGAGCCGGGCGGCAAACCCGGCGTGCAGCTTCACGGGGAGTGTGCGCCGCGAGGCGGAGGCCGCCGGCGTGACGCACTGGGTGATCTCGATGACGCACCGGGGCGCATACGCGGCGGCGATTGCCGCGGCCCTGGGGAAGCGCCGCGACCGCGCATGATGGCGGGGCGGCTGCGGCGGGCGGTTGTGCTCTCGCTGCTCGCGCTGGCGGCGGCCTGCGCGCCGGCCCCAACGCCGACGCCGACCCTCTGGCCGACGTGGACCCCGCCTCTCACACCCGCCACTCACCGCCACGCCCGCCGAGACGCCCACCCTCACGCCTGAAGCGGCGGAGACGCTCACCGTCCGGTCTGACCTGGACCGCGTCGCGCTGCACGTGCTGCGCATCGGCCACGGGCCGCCGCTTGTGCTGGTGCCGGGCGGTCCCGGCGACCCGGACGCGGGCGCGTTCGGCGTCGGGCCGGGGTTCGATCACGCCGTCTTCCGACCGGAGATGGACGCGCTGGCGGCGGACTTCACGCTGATCTACTACGATGGGCGGGGCGGGGCGCGAGCGGGCGGCTCCCAGAGCCGGCGCGCTTCCGGCTGATGGACGACGTCGCCGACCTGGAGTCGGTGCGCGCGGCGCTGGGCTATGACGCATGGGCCGTGCTCGGCTGGGGCTACGGCGCTGCCGTGGCGCAGTTCTACGCACGCGCGTTCCCCAACCGCGTGACCCGGCTGGTGCTGCTCGCGCCGATGCCGCAGCGCGCGACGTGGGATGCGGACACGGCGGAGGCCGCGCTAAGCATGGACCCGCGCCCCGATGCGGCAGTCGATGCCACGCTGGCGCGCGCGTTCTTGCGCAACGACGGTCCCGATGGCCGGCCCGGCGACGCCCGTGACTACCGCCGGTTCCTACCCGACATTCACACGGAGACGTTGATCCTGTGGGGGCCGGGCGACCCGGCCCCGCTGGCGGCCAGCCAGGAGGCGCGCGACCTGCTCCCCAACGCCCGGCTGGTGGTCCTCATGGCGGGCGGGTACATGCCCTGGCGACACAACATGCCGGCGCTGCACGGCGCGCTGTGCGATTTTCTGGCCGCCCAGGGGTGCAGGGCGACGCCCTGAGCGCGGGGGTTTTCCATGACATGGAGGCCGCTATGACCGGGTCTATCCGCGACGACGCCGCGCCGCGCATCATCGCGCGGCCCTTCCAGGATGACGACGATTTCTGGCGCGTGCGCAACCTGTTGATCGAGACGTATCCCCTCACGCCGACCGACTTCAACTGGGAGATACGGCGCTGGGATGGACGGCGCTTCCACAACGAGCACGCCGCGCTTCGACCCCGCTGGCAGGAGACCATTCACCTGTGGGAGACAGAAGATAGCCGGCTTGTTGGCGCGGTACATCCTGAAGGCGCGGGCGAGGCGCATCTTCAGTTGCACCCTGACTACCGCCACCTCATCGAAGAGGACATGATCGCCTGGGCAGAGGCGCACCTCGCGACGCTGACCGGTGACGGCCGGCAGCTTCACATCTCTGTGTTCGAGTACGATACGCCGCGCCGCCGCCTTCTTGAGCAGCGCGGCTACGAGAAGACGCCCCACGGGGGCATGGCGCGCCGGCTGCGCCTCGGCAACAGACCGCACCCACAGCCCGTGATGGCTGCGGGTTACACGCTCCGCACCACCCGCCCCAGCGACATGGGCGACTGCCAGCGGCTGGCCGATATCCTGAACGCCGCCTTCAACCGCGACTTCCACACTGCCGCAGAGTACTGGACGTTCGCGACGATGTCGCCGTCCTTCCGCCACGACCTGAACCTCGTCGCTGAAGCGCCTGACGGTTCGTTCGCTGCGCACGTCGGCGTGACCTACGACGAGGCGAACCGGCGCGGCATCTTCGAGCCGGTCTGCACGCACCCCGACCACCAGCGCAAAGGGCTGGCGCGCGCGCTCATGTTCGAGGGACTGCACCGCCTCAAGGCGCTGGGCGCAACCGACGTCTACGTGGGGACTGGCGACGCCGTCGCCGCCAACCAGTTGTACGACGCCGTCGGCTTTACCGAGGCTTACAAGGACTACATCTGGCGCAAGGTGTTCTGAAAAACAACCTGCCGGCTGGCGGTCATGCCAGCCGGCAGGCGCGGTCCCCTATGCTAAAGCGTGGCGCGCAGCGTTCCGGCTACTCCTCTCCGCCCTCCACGTCGATTTTGGTCTTTGAGGAGGGGGGAGGGCCTTCCTGGGGCTTCGTCTCGGTGCGCTCGACGACCAGCGTAAACCGGCCAGACGCCATCAGCGCCAGGCCCGCCACGCCGCCGAGCGCAGCCAGGAACGGCGCCCAGAACGCGGTGACCACGGTGGCGACCGCGACAACCGTCAGCGGGAGGTCGAACAGGACGCGCCCGTCTTGCTTGACGATCACGCGGCGCACGTTGCCTTCGTGGATCAGGTTCTCCACTGTCTTCAGCAGGTCGCTGCCGGCGACTTCGAGTTCCTCCGTCCAGGTGCGCCCGGCCTCCGTGGCCGGTTCCTCATTCTTGCCATTGCCATGGGGTTCACGGCTCTCTGCCATTGCCATCCACTCCTGTCACAGTCCCTGTTCTTTCGCTCACTACAATACAGTATACGCACGCGCCCCAGAAGAGTTGCGAGGCGCGCACTCTAGGACTGTTCGACGATCTTGACCACGGTCACGCCGTCGCCGCCCTCGTTTTCCGCGCCGCGCTGCGACGAGCGCACCAGCGGGTGGCCGCGCAGCGACTCGCGCACGGCGTGGCGCAGCGCGCCGGTGCCCTTCCCGTGAATGATGCGCACGAAGGGCAGCCCGGCCATGTACGCGGCGTCGAGGTACGCTTCCAGGCGCGGCAGCGCGTCCTCGACAAGCTGCCCGCGGATGTCCAACTCCATGCCGGGCGAGGGCGCGCGCGTCGGCAGCGGGTCATGCCGCTTCTCCGCCTCGGCCAGCTTGCGGTCGAGCCGGCCCCGGCGCTGCAGGTCTTCCAGCCGCGCCCGCAGCCGCAGCCGCCCCACCTGCACTTCGGCCTCACCTGCCGTCAGTTCGGTGATCTGGCCCTCCGCCTGCAGCGGGCGCACCCACACCGTCTCACCGAGCCGGAGCGCAGGGATTTCGGCCTCGTCCTCCAGCGGCATCTCGGTCGCCGGCGCGACCGGCGTCTCCATGCGCGCCTCCAGTTGCTCGGCGCGCGCCTCGACCTGTCTGAGCGCGTCAAGCGGCAGCGCGGCGGCGCGCATCTGGTCGCGCAGCTTCCGCACCTGGGTCCGCAGCCGCTGCACGTCGCGCTTGCCCTTGTTGCGCGCCCTGCGCAGCACCTCGCGCCGCTCGTCCTCAATGGCGTCCAGGCGCGCCCGCAGCTCGTCGCGGGCCGCCTCGGTCTGGGCGCGGGCCTGCGCCGCGCTGGCGAGCGCCTGCGCCGCCTCGTCACGCGAGCGGCGGATCTCGTCGAGCAGGTCATCGACCGCTAGGTCGCTCTCTGAGACCAGGCCGCGCGCCTCCTCGATTATGTCCTCCGGCAGGCCGAGCCGCGCCGCAATCGCGAGCGCGTTGCTCCGCCCCGGCAATCCCACGATCAGCCGGTACGTGGGCGCGAGCGTCTCCAGGTCGAACTCGACGCTCGCGTTGCGCACGCCGGCCGTCTGCTGCGCGAAGACTTTGAGTTCCGGATGGTGCGTCGTCACCATCGTGGTCAGGCCCTTGTCCAACAGCGCCGACAGCAGGGCGCGCGCCAGGGCGCTCCCTTCGGCGGGGTCGGTGCCCGCGCCCAGTTCGTCGAGCAGCACCAGCGACCGCTCGTCGGCCTTGTCGAGAATGCCGATGATGTTGCGCATGTGCGACGAGAACGTTGACAGCGACTGCTCGATGGACTGCTCGTCGCCGATGTCGGCATAGACGCCCTGGAACACCGAGAGCGCCGCCTCTTTCGCCGGCAGGTGCAGGCCGCACTGCGCCATCAGCACCAGCAGCCCGACCGTCTTGAGCGCCACCGTCTTGCCGCCGGTGTTCGGCCCCGTGACCACCAACACGTAGGTGTCGCCCTCGAACGCCACGTCGATGGGCACCACGATGTCGCGGTCCAGCAGCGGGTGGCGCGCCTCGACCAGCCGCAGCGTGCTGCCGGGATGCGCGCGCGTCCCCGCGCCAGACACCTCGCGGAAAGCCACCAGCTCCGGCTTGTGCGCGTCGGTGTCCAGCGCATACTTGGCCTTCGCAAACGCCAGGTCCAGGGAGGCCAGCGCGTCCACCGTGCGGGTGATGGCGCGCGCCCGGTCGCCGACCTGCTGCGAGAGTTCGGCCAGGATGCGATGAACTTCCTCTTCCTCGTCAAGTTGCAGTTGGCGGTAGGTGTTGTTCAGATCGACTGTCGCCAGAGGTTCGATGAACAGCGTCGCGCCGCTGGCGCTCTGGTCGTGCACCACGCCCTGAATGCGCCCCTTGAACTCCGACCGCAGCGGGATGACATAGCGCCCGCTGCGCTGGGTGATGATCGGCTCTTGCAGCCAGCGCGTGTTGTTCGGGTTGTTGACCATCGCGTTGAGCTTGCTCATCAACCGGTCAAAGGCCACCCGGATCTCGCCGCGAATCCTGGCGAGCTTGGGCGACGCGCTGTCGAGCACTTCGCCGCGCTCGTTCAGCGTGCGGCCAATCGCGTCAACCACGTCGGCGCACGGCTCGATGAACGAGGCCGTTTCGGCGAGGATGGGGAACTGGCCGCGCAACTGCGTCAGCGTGCGCTGGAGGCGCGCGCCATGTTGCAGCGTCGTGCGGACGTTCAGCAACACCTGGGGGTCGAGCGTGATGCCCCGCGCCGCGCGGCCGGCGTCCGCACGCACGTCGCGCGCCCCGCCGACGCTGATGTCAGGCTTCTGCGTCAGCAGTTCGACCGCCTCGGCGGTTTCCTGCTGGCGGTTGACCGCTTCGGCAAGGTTGGTCGTGGGCGCGAGGTCGCGCACCCGCTCGGCGCTCGCGGAAAAGGCCGCGTAGTCGGCCAACCGCTCCAGGATTTTGGGCAACTCCAGAGTCTGCAATGATTTCGGGTCCATCTCGGCGGTCACGCGCTCCTGAGCTTTCGTCACTCCAGCCGCACATTATAACGCACACCCCGCCGCGCCAACCTACAAAACGCCGCGGGCGCTGCGGAGGCACAAAACAGGCGGGCCAACCGGCGTTCCGGTTGACCCGCCTTGTGTGCGGCAGGGGTTGTTCCAGGGGCCAGCGCCCAGGGCTGGCGCGCGCTGTGCTCGCGTCGCTCACCCCTCGGCGCGCATCCGTGGGTTGCTCACCTCGTCGAAGCCGAGATGGATCAGGTACAGGGAGAAAGAGAGGAGGATCAGCGTGACGACCGGCGTCACCCACCACCACCAGAGATCGAGCAGCATCGCGCTGTAGTTGTTGGACCAGTAGATCATCATGCCGAGCGTCATCTCGCCCTGCGGGCCTAAGCCGAGAATGGAGAGGCCGGCCTCGGCGAGGATGGCGGCGATGAATGCGTTCACGAAGTTCGCACCGAGCCAGGGCAGCATGTGCGGCATCAGTTCAAAGAATACGATCTCAAGGCCCGACATCCCCGAAAGGCGCGCAATCTCGACGAAGCCGCGCTCCTTCAGGCTGAGCACCTGCGCGCGCACCTGTCGCGCGGGCCAGGCCCAGGCGAACAGGCCGATAATCAACGCCATGCTCTGAACGCTCACGCCGCGCACCAGGGCTGCGATCAGGACCAGGAAGAGCAGCGACGGCACGGACAGGAACACGTCGATCGAAATGCGCAGCAACGTATCGACCGCGCCGCCAAAGTAGCCGCTCACAAAGCCGACAATCGCGCCGAGCACGGTGCCCATCGTCGCGGCGATCAACCCCACCTGTAGCGAGTTGGGCACCGCTTCCGTCAACTGCACGTACACGCTCTGGCCCAGCGCCTCGGTCCCCAATGGCGCTTCGGCGCTGGGTGGCTGCCGCGCGGGGAAAGCGCCCGTCCGGCGTGTAGCGGGGTCAATCGACATGCGCGCGAACACCGGAATCAAAGCGACGGTGAGGAAGATGATAAGCCCGATGGCGAAATTCCGGTTCCGCAGCAGCGACCGGATGAACCCACGCCCTTTCGGCGCCTGCGTTTCCTCCGCGGCAATCTGATCCTGACCGGTAACGACCGTCATTGCCTGTGCTTCCTCTGCCTATCCCCCGCCGGCCGTCTGGTAGCGGATGCGCGGGTCGATCAGGGGGTACAGAATATCGATGATGAAATTGGCGACCACGACCGCGACGATGATGAGCAAGACCCCGCCCTGAATCACCGGAAAGTCCAGTCCCTTGATCGCATTGAAGATGACCCACCCGATGCCGGGGTAGGCAAAAATCGTCTCGGTGATGATCGCCCCGCCCACGATGTGGCCGAGTGAGATCGCGAGGCCGGTGGTCTGTGGCAAGAGCGCGTTGCGGAAGGCATAGCCCCACAGGATACGCCGTTCCTTCAGCCCTTTGGCTTCAGCGTTCAGGATGTAGTCCTCACCCTTCTGCGAGGTAATCAGGCTGCGCATACTCAGGAACCACCACCCCAGGGAGACGAGCACGATGCTCAACGCCGGGAGCATGCCGTGCTCGATCACGTCCAGGATGAAGGGGAGCGAAAGGTCCGGCGTGGCCCCGCGCGTGTAAGCCCCGGAAAGCGGGAAGATGTTCAGTTGAAAGGCAA
Source organism: Anaerolineae bacterium (assembly GCA_027494055.1). GTDB lineage: Bacteria > Chloroflexota > Anaerolineae > Aggregatilineales > JAFGMM01 > JAOSJO01. Next base: position 492,327 of record JAOSJO010000012.1, read on the forward strand.
AGATGAAAATCAGGATAAGCGCCAGGATATAATACGGCGTAGTGTAAAGAAGCAGCGCCGCCAGGACAATGGGCCGGGAGAGCCGGAACCGGCTGCCGCGCCAGCCGACCACCGCGCCGATCACCGAACCCAGAATCCAACTGATGATCGTGGTGAGTGACAGCAAACCAATCGTCCAGGGCAGCGCCAGGCCGATGATGTCCGTCACTTTGGAGGGAAAGATGCTGATCGAATAGCCCAGGTTGCCCTGGAGAAACTCGCGCCAGAAGCTGATGTACTGCGCCCCAAGGGGCTGGTCCAGCCCGAACATGCGCTTGTATTCCGCGACCAGTTCGGGAATGCCGGCGCTGCCGCCCATTTCAGACATCTTCATAAACACCGCGCTGAGCGGGTCTCCGGGAACCAGGCGCGGCACGAAAAAACAACCGTGATGGAGATAAAAACGGTCACGAGCAGAATCAGGAAGCGCCCTGATATGTAGCGCAGATAGGCCGACATGGTCTCTACCCCGGTGCGATTGAGACGAAAGGCAGGTAGGGGCGAACCCATCGGTTCGCCCCTACTACGCTCAGGTTGACTAGGGAGCCGGCCGGGTGGATGCCGCCGACCCATTCGCCCGTCTCCGGGTCGGGATACCCGGTAATGACGATGTTGAACGTTGCCCACCAGCTTACGGGCATGTTCCAGGGGTTCGCAGCCGAGGGCCACCCCTCCCAGTAGCTCGAGCTGAAGGGTACCAGCGCCGGAGCCTGCACCATCGGAATGGTCGGCATATCCCTGAAGAGGATCTCGGCGGCCTGGCGGAACAGCGCTACGTTCGTCTCCTCGTCCTCAGGCGGCGTGGCGCCCATCTCGTCCACGATGGCGTCGAACTCAGGGTTGTTGTAGCGGAACGAGTTCCGCTCGTACCACGGGGGCCGGTTCGCCCAGCGGCACGTAGAAGTTGCCGTGGTACAGGAGCAGGTTGTCGTAGATGTAGCCAGGGCAGAACGAGTGGAGCTTCAGCGTGTACTGGCCGCGCAGGATCGTGTCGCCGAGCACCGGGTCGGTGAGCGCCTGGAACTCGACGTCGAAGCCGGCCGCCTGGAGCTGGTCGACCACGACCGCCCCGACGCCCATCTCCTCGGTGGAGCTACCGTTGGCGAGGTAGACGATGCTCACCGGCTCGCCATCAGCCGAGGCCCAGATGCCGTCGGCGTTCTTGGTATAGCCCAGCGAAGTCATGATCTCGTCGGCGGCGGCGGGATCGTACTCGCCCATGCGGTACTCCGCGATCAGGTCCTCCACCGCGTCGAAGTAGGGTTGCAGGCCGTCATAGTAGGGCCAGACGCCCCAGCTTGGCACGGTCGTGCCCTGGTAGGCGAGATCAACCACCGCCTGGCGGTCGATATAGAGGGAGATGGCATGGCGCATCTGCGGGTCGTCGAAGGGCGCGGTGGCGTTCTGCACCATGAGCGGGCGCGGGCACGGGTCGAGCCAGGCGTAGGGCGCGTCGCCATGCCACGCGGAGACATTGGCGTTCCGGCTCGCCACTACCTGGAACGGCCCCAGGCTGAGGATGCCGATGTTAGGCGTGTCGATCTCGTCCGCGGCCAGGGCGAACGCGACGTTGGTCGGGTCGCCCAGGTATTGGAAGCTCACGACGCGCGGCGCGGGCAGTATGCCAAAGACATCCTCGCCCCACCAGTCGTCATTGCGGGTGTAGACCATCGCCGACTGCGAGGCGGTTGTCAGAGTGTAGGCGCCGGTGCCGATGGGATCCGAACTCTTGAAGGTCAGCGGGTCCTCGCCTTCCCAAACGTGCTTGGGCAGGATGGTGATGCCGCCCCAGATGCCCACCGCCGGGAACGCCTCACGGTTCAGGTGATAGCGGGGGTTGGGGCCGTGCAGGTTGAAGGTCACGGTCAGCTCATCGACCGCCTCCACCGAAGCGACGTTGTTCGCCACCTCCGCCGCCCAGGTCATGGCGGGGTTCGCCAGGAGCGTATCGTAGGTGAAGATGACATCCTCAGTGGTGAACGGCTCGCCGTCGCTCCACTTAATGCCCTCCCGCAGCTTGACGGTGATGGCAGTGAAGTCGTCATTGTACTCGTAGCTCTCCGCCAACCACGGGATGTACTCGCCGGTCTGCAGGTTCTGGTAGAAGAAGTACTCGTAGATCATCTGGTGCAGGCCGGTGTTGGAGCGACTCACGCCAGGCGCGTAGAGGTTCAGGTTGGTCGGGTCAGGAATCTGACTTGAGATGGCGACGATGAGTGTTTCCTCGCGCGGTACGTCTTGCGCCGACACCGCCGACGGCACGGCGAGCGCAAGGATCACCAAGAGGAATACCCACGTCTTCTTGAAGAGAACGCCTTTCACAGTCATTGCAACCTCCTTAGGTTATATCTCCTCGTTGGCTGTCAAGAGACAACCTCACAAGCGTGCTCGTGTCATGAGCAAGCCAGTCAGCTTGCCTCCTGGCCGTGCCAGCGTTCCGTGTCTTGCGGCTCAGGCGACTTGCGGCGCTGCTGTGCGCACAAATGCAGAGTCCATCTCCTCCGTTGGAACTGCATTGTTATCGTCGTACAGATAGCACGCGGTCAATTGATGCGTCCCCGTCTGAAAGAGCGGGGGCGGCGCTTCGAGACAGGGGGCGAAGGCGTGCGGGCAGCGCGATGCAAACACGCAACCCTCCCCAGGTCGGGCCTTCGCGCCCACTTCAGACGATGGCGCTTCATCCTGCCACTGGCGGTTCGGGTCGGGCAGGGGATGGAGCTGATGAGAAGCTGGGTGTAGGGATGTTGTGGCCGCTTGACAACCTGCTCGACCGCGCCGGCCTCAACCACCGAGCAGGCGTAGAGCACGATGATGTCGTGGCTGATCTGGTACGCGGTGGTCAGGTCGTGGGTGATGTAGATGAGCGAGATGCCAAAATCCTCGTTACACTGCCGCAACGAGTCGAGCACGGTGGCGCGCAACGACGCATCGATCATCGATACCGGCTCGTCCGCGATAATCAGCTTGGGCTGCATGAGCAACGCCCTGGCGACCATGATGCGCTGGCGTTGCCCACCGCTGAGCTGGTGCGGGTAACGGCCAAGCGTCTCCGGCGGGCGCAGCCCAACCGCCTGAAGCGCCTCCTCCATGAGCGCCCGACTGGCTCCCCGCTCTGGGGCCAGGCCGAACTTGTTGATGGGCACCTCAAGCACGTGATCGACCTTGTAGAACGGATTGAACGAGGCGAAGGGGTCCTGGAAGACGGCCTGGATGTCGTTCAGGAAGGCGCGCCTCCTGGCCCGGTTGAGCGTGCGCAGGTCCTCGCCCGCGTAAAGGACCTCGCCGACCGTGGGCCTCTCCAGACCAAGCAGCAGCCGCGCCATGGTGCTCTTGCCGCTGCCGCTTTCCCCGACGACGGCGATGATCGAGGGCGCGTCGGTCCCGATGCTCAGCGAGAAATCCCTGAGCGCAACCGTCTGTTTGCGTTGCGTCATCCCACTTCTGAAGACTTTGGTCACCTGATGCGCCTGCAACAGAGGGGTCATTGCGCCTCCTTCTCGAACACCCTCTGCGGCTCGTCGAGCAGATGACAGGCCGCCCGCTGTTCCGCCCCTGTGGTCCTGAGTATGGGGACCTCCACCTTGCACCGGTCCCAGACGTAGGGGCATCGGGGATGGAACACGCACCCGGATGGCGGGTTGAGGAGGGACGGCGGCGCGCCAGACACCCCCTGAAGCGTGCCTTTGCCCTCCAGTGAAGGCAGGCTGTTCATCAGGAGTTGGGTATACGGGTGTTGCGGCGCGGCGAATGTCTCCTGTACCGGCCCCACTTCGAGCAGCCGGCCGGCATACATGACCCCACCCGATCCACAAACTGGGCCATCAGCCCCATGTCGTGCCCGATCAGGATCACGGCAGCGCCCAGGTCCTCCTGCACGCTGCGCAGCGTTTCCATCACGCGCCGCTGGACCACCACATCCAGCGCGCTCGTGGGTTCGTCCGCGATGATGACCTTCGGGCGAAGGCTGATCGCAATGGCAATGCACACCCGCTGCTTCATGCCTCCGCTCAACTGGTGCGGGAACAGGTCGGCGACCTGCGGTTCCAGGCCAACGCGCTTCAGTAGCCCTGAGAGGCGCTCGTCCTGCTCGCTTTCCGTCAACTGGATGCCGTGGTCAATGAAACCGTCAAGGATTTGCTTTCTGACGCGCGTCACGGGGTTGAGCGAGTTCATCGCCCCCTGGCTCACCAGGGCGATCTCCGCCAGGCGCGCCCGGCGCATGTCTTCGTCCGGCAGGCTCATCAGGTCAACCCCGTCGAGCACCACCTGCCCCCCTCGATGTACCCTGGGGGCCGGATCAGCCGCAAGAGCGAGAGCGCAATGGTGGACTTCCCACACCCCGACTCGCCAATCAGGCCAAACCGCTGGCCGGCCTGCAAATCAAAACTGACGCCATCGACGGCTTTTACCGGACCGCGTGGTGTGTGATAATATGTCCTGAGGTCTCTCACCTGGAGCAGTGGCGTCATTGTACCCTACCGTTGTCCCCCCGTCGCCACGTAGGGCTATTATAAGCCCTAATTCGAACCTTAGCAATCCTCTATGTAACAGAAGCGTGGATTTCCCAATGCGAGAACGTCTTGAGATTAACCTGCAGGACAGGGTTACAGCCGACCAGCTCTATGCGCATCACCACCTGCCCTTCGACGTGCCGGAAGGGACGGGCCGCATTGACGTGCGTTACGAATACAGCGCGGCCATCAGCGCAGAGCGTCACGTGACGGGCGGCAACACAATCGACATTGGCCTGTTCGACGCGCGCGGCGTTGGGTTCATGGCGGAGGGCTTTCGCGGGTGGAGCGGCAGCGAGCGGCGTGAGTTCTTCGTCGCACAGGACGACGCGACCCCGGCTACATGCCGGGGCCGATCTTCCCCGGTACGTGGCACGTCTATCTCGGGTTCTACAAGATCGCGGACGCTGGCTGTGAATACAGCGTGACCATCCGCCTCACGCCAGCGGAGGCCGACCACGCGGAGGCGCGCTTCCCCGCGCTGCTTCGGCTGGGCGACCAGGCGGTCAGCCGGCCGCCGAACCCGGACGGCTGGTACAAGGGGGAACTGCACTGCCACAGCATCTACAGCGACGGGGGACTCCGATCCTCGTGAGGTCATCCAGGCAGCGGAGGCGCTTGGGTTGGATTTCATCGCGCTCACGGACCACAATGTGATGTGCCACCACGCGGCGCTGAAGGCCATCGACACCGACCTGGTCTTGATCCCCGGCTACGAGGTGACGACCTACAGGGGCCACTGGAATGTATGGGGCGGTCAGGGCTGGGTTGACTTCCGCATCGAGACGGAGGCGCAAATGGCAGAAGCCCTTGAGGAGGCCAGGCGGCGCGGCTATCTCGTCTCGTGTAACCACCCGCGCCCGTCTGGCCCGCCCTGGGCATTCACCGACCTGGAGGCTTTCGACTGCATCGAAATCTGGAACGGCCCCTGGCGGCTCCTGAACGATGTCTCGCTCGCCTTCTGGGAGGCGCGCCTGCGGGCCGGGAAGCGCTTTGTCGCCGTTGGCGGCAGCGACGCGCACTTCCTGAAGCGCGCGCACAACCACCGCCTGGGGTACCCGACGACCTACGTGCGCTGTGACGGGCCGCCGACTGCCAGGGGTCTGCTTAACGGGATACGCGCCGGGCACGTCTTTGTGACCGAGTCGCCGGATGGCCCGCAGCTCTACATCGGTTCAGGGGACCGGATGATGGGTGATGCCGTGGCGCCCCCTCAGGACGGCGCGCTGCCCGTCTGGGTTGAGGTGATCGACGGCGCGGGCATGACGCTGGAATTGCATGGCGCGCAGGGCTGCCTGTACCAGCGCGCCATCGACGCCGCATCGCAGCGCCTGGCTGTCACCCTGCCGGCCGGGCAAACCCCCTACATCCGCGCGCAGCTTGTCACACAAGAACAGGATGGCCGCATCGCACATGCGATCAGCAACCCTGTCTACCTGTGGAGTCAGGCAGACCTGCGCTGACCCGACAACAGCCTCGCGACAGCGGGGTGTGAGGAACGACCGGCTTATGATGCCAAAACTGACCTTCACGATCTCGGCAAGACGTGTCGCCCAAATCCTGGCGGTTATATCGGCGTACCTCTGCCTGCAGAGTATCGTCGCCAAACACATCGAAGCTGCGGCAGGGACAAACTCGACGTACTGGATCTATCACTTCGTGCGCCTTGTGAACGTCAACCAGGAGGCGAACATCCCCACCTGGTACGCATCGACCCTGCTACTGGCGTGCGCGGCGCTCATCGCGGTCACGGCCTACGCCGTAAAGACGAACAGAGGCCGGTTTGTCGGCCACTGGTTCGCGCTTTCGGCCATCTTCCTCTACCTGGCGGTGGACGAAGCCGCCGCGCTCCACGAGAAGCTGACGATCCCGTTGCAGGAAGCCCTCAACCCTACCGGCGTCTTCTACTTTGCTTGGGTGTTCGTCGGGGCGGCGGCGCTGGCAGTTTTCGTGCTTGCGTACCTGCCGTTCTTCTTCCACCTGCCGGCCGGCACGCGCAAACTGTTTCTGCTTGCGGGCTGCTCTATGTGGGCGGCGCGCTGGGCGTCGAGGCGATCAGCGCAAACCAATGGTATCTCGACGAGGGCAGCAGCCTGACCTATGCGGCGATAGGGACGGTTGAGGAGCTTCTCGAAATGTTGGGCGTCGTCGTCCTGATCTACGCGCTGATCAAGTACCTCAGCGCCTGCGTGGACGGCATTCACATCGCCCTCAGTGCGCGCCCCGCCCCGGCCAACCTCGGCAACGGCGAGACGGCGAACCGCCAACCCGAAGGCTGAGCGTGGGTGCGACTGGCGCCACGCGGCCGGGGCGGTATCTGTTTGCCTTTTGGTTCCCGCGACTGAAGTCGCGGGCCAATTCGTACTCTCGCCTGCCGTGTTCTGCGATTAACCGACGACTTTAGTCGTCGAGCCACGAAAAACACACAATTGCGGGATACCGAGCGGACAACGTGAATAGATATTGAGGACGCGCCTCAGGAAGGGGACGACGACTCCCGCCAGGGGCGAGCCTATTTGCTGTAGTCTGGCCCAAACACTGCGAGCATCAGCTCGCCAAGCCCGGCCTGATCGGGGATGAGGACCATCTCGCCGCGCGGCGTGGTGTAGTTCATCGTGTAGCGCGCGTCAACCACGTCGGTTTTGATGTTCTCGCGCGGGATGTCCTTCAGGTACAGCGCCAGTTGCACCGCCGTGAGGAAATCCAGCCCCGTCTTCATCTTGCTCTCAAGTTCCTGCCAGATCGCCGGCGCCTGCGCGAGGAGCTGCGGCCAGATGCCCGCGTTGAGCACCTTGTCGCGGAGGGCGTAGATCACCTGCTGTTGGCGGCGGGCGCGGTCGAAGTCATTGAGAGGCGTAGCGGGTGCGCGCATACCTGAGCGCGGTCGCGCCGTCCATGTGCTGCAACCCCGCATCGATGTAGAATGGGTCGTAGCCATAGCCCTCGTCGGGATAGTAGGGATCGTTGATCGCCGCGTCCACGTTCACGTCAATGCCGCCGACCGCGTCGATCAGGGTTGTGAAAGCGTCGAACTCCACCGTGATGTATTCATGCACGCGGATGCCGAAGTTAAGCTGTACCGTCTGCATCGCAAGTTGCGGGCCATAATCCACATGCTGCAACTCGCCCAGCGGCAGGGCCTCGTTGACGCGGTGGCGGTCCGAATAGCCGGGGATGACGACGTACAGGTCGCGCGGGATGGAAAGGATGCCAAGCGATTGCGTGGCCGGGTCAATGCTGACCAGGAGCATCGTGTCGGTGCGGAAGGCGCTGCCGGGTTCGCCGCGCCGCCGGTCGATGCCCATCACGAGCACGGTATAGCGCTCGCTCCCGTTCCAGGGGTCAACGACCGGCATACTGAACGCCGCCTGCTGGTTCCCGCCGCCTACCGGCGTCGCCCAAACGATGCTGCCCGCCGAGGGCGCCACCGCGACGCCGCCCTCGGCGTCGGGCTGTTCGGCGGCGAGAGCGAGAGTCAGCGCCACGATCAGCAGCGTGCCGAAAATCGCCGCCCCGATCACGATGGCGACCCACGTGTCCAGTCGAAGGTACCAGGGAGTTGGTTGCATACGTTGCGGCCGGCTCCGCCGGCGCGACGCCTGATTCATGTCCCGGCTCCAATTCGCCGAATTTCCTCGATTCATTGTACCCTCCGGGTAAAATACGCACAAACCTCTTTCCGACCGGGAGTAACTCGTGAACCAACAATCTTGGCGCGTGATCTTCAGCCCTCCATGCGATGGCGCCGCCAACATGGCGGTGGACGAAGCCATACTACAGGAAGTCGCCGGGGGCCGCGCGCCGGCAACCCTACGCTTCTACGCCTGGACGCCGCCGTGTCTCTCACTCGGCATGGCCCAGCGCCACGCGGAGGTTGACCGCGCCCGCCTGGAAGCGCGCGGCTGGGACCTGGTGCGCCGCCCCACAGGGGGCCGCGCCATCCTTCACACCGACGAACTGACCTATAGCGTCATCGCCCCCCAGGACGAGCCGCGCGTCGCCGGCTCCGTGGTCGAAAGCTACCGCCGGCTCAGCGGGGGCCTGGCTAGAGGATTGCAACTTCTGGGCCTGCAAATCGCCGAGGCAAACCCCGCCGACGCCGGGCGCAAGGGCAGCGGGCCGATCTGCTTCGAAGTGCCCTCGCACTACGAGATCACCGCCGGCGGCAAGAAGCTGGTCGGCAGCGCGCAGGCGCGCCGGCTTGGCGTGGTGCTCCAGCACGGGACGCTGCCGCTCGTCGGCGACCTGAGCCGCATCGGTGAGGCGCTTGCGTTCGAGGAGGGCGCCGACGCCCGCGAGGTTGCCAGGGCGCGCACGCTGGCGCGCGCTACCACGCTGGAACAGGCCCTGGGGCGCGCGGTCACGTGGGAGGAGGCAGCGCGGGCCATGGCGCAGGGTTTCGCAGAGGCGCTTGACCTGCCGCTGGAGCCGGGCGACCTGACCGGGGCGGAGCGCGAAGCCGCCGCCCGGCTCAGGGTGGAGAAGTATGCCGCGCCGGCGTGGATGCTGCGGCGCTGACGGCGGCGGGGGTGGCGCGCTCAGGCGCGAGAACCCTTAAAGAAACGCCAACCGTTCTATTGCGCGGTGGAATCAGCCGGTGGGACACCGCTTATGCACTCTTGCAGGAAACACAAACCAGGTGGGGCAGCGCCGCCTGGAAAGGCCAAAAACCCGCGCCGGATGGGTTGCCCGGTTCCCGAAATATCGCGGCCCTACCTTAAAATTTCTTGACATTGGGGACTTAAGGAATCACCCCAAGATGTGGGTGTGACTCGGTTCTTAGGCCGCCAAGCCTGTGGTGCGCTTTTGACACACGCAGAAACCTCAACAGTTCCCCGCGCTTCTTAACCATCGCCGCCGGCCTCTTCGAAAACCGGTTGACAATCGCTTGACGGTCTCCCGATTATTCGCTAGTGTTGTTCGTGTGTCAGTGCCAATCGCGCCATTGCGTCACGCTACTCAAAAAAGCATTTGATCCAGACCGCGTCACCCGATTTCAGCGAGGAGGTATTGCCGTATGGCAGCCAGGGTGCTGTTAATCGAGAGCGCGCGGGCCAATGTTACGACGTTCGCGCCGGCCCTTGAAAAGAAAGGGTACTCCGTTCACGTCACCCATTCAGGCAAAGCGGCGATTCAGGTTGCCTCACGCAAGGGAGCAGATGTGATCATCCTGGACGCCGCCTCGATGCGTACCTCAGGCAACCGCATCTGTGCGCAGCTCCGCCGGCACTTCGAAGATATGCCCATCATTCATGTAAAGGCCGCCTCTGAGAACGGCGCGCCCAGCCCGGCGAACATTGTCCTCTATATGGACTTCACGCCCCGCAAGCTCATCAACCGGATCGAGCGCTTCCTGAACGCCAACAAGGGTGAAGTCCTCATCCAGGGGGAGTTCAAGCTCAACATTCAGCAGCGACTCCTGACCGCACGCGACAAAGAGACGCGCCTGACCCCGAAGCTTGCCAAACTGATGGAAGAATTCATGCGCAAGCCAGGGGAAACGCTCGACCGCAAGTACCTGATGAAAACCGTGTGGGACACCGAGTACATGGGCGACACGCGCACGCTCGACGTTCACATCCGCTGGATCCGCGACGCCGTCGAGCTTGGCGATGGCAAGCCCCAATTCATCCTGACCGAGCGCGGCAAGGGGTACCGGTTCGAACCCAACGGGCACAGCCCGGACCGCAACGCATAGCGCGCCAGCCAGCCCTCATCAAGCAGCTAACACAAAAAGCCGCCGACATCCGTTGGCGGCGTTTTGTTTCGCGATTCTTTTGGAAACGACGTGAGGGTCAGGCGATCAGCTCGCGGCTTCGAGCGCAGCCAGGCGCTTCATCAGGCGGCTCTTGCGTCGCGCGGCGTTGTTGCGGTGGATGACGCCCTTGTTCGCCGCTTTGTCCAGCGTCTTGATCGCCATGAGGACCTCAGCGCGCGCCTCAGCGACGTCGCCGCCCTCAATCAACGTCCGCGCCTGTTTGATGTGCGTGCGCGCGCGGGCGCGGAACTGCCGGTTGTGGACCCGTTTCCGCTCGGCGCTGCGGATCCGTTTCTTTGCTGACTTATGATGCGCCAACGTGCATTCCTCCAAGTTTCCGACTCAGCGCGGGGCATTGTACCCAACAGGCCGTGATTTGTCTAGTCGTTCTTCCTGCCCTCGGCGCATGAGAGAAATTAACACCGCTCTAAAGAAACGGCGTTATACTCAAGTGGAAACGAAATCGCCTTCCCCCTGAAAAGTGGGGATGACGGCGCAACCTGTATGCAGTAAAGTGCGTATAGGTTCTTTGGGACGCTGCACACTGGGCGCGTCCCCGGATTACCAGAGGCAAGTACACGTGTCTGAAATCTCGTCATCAGAACTGGAGCGGATCGCATCGCGTGACCGTGAAATCGTAACGCGCGTCCTGGATGGCGACGTTGACGCTTTCGCCGGCCTGATCGAAGCCTACCAGCAGCCGGTCTTCAACCTGGCATACCGGATGCTGGGCGAGGCCAACGAGGCCGAAGACGCCGCGCAGGAGGCTTTCTTGAGAGCCTACCGCAACCTGCACCGCTACGACATGAGCCGGTCTTTCAAAACGTGGCTGCTGTCGATCACCAGCAACTACGCCATCGACCGGCTGCGCCGCCGCCGCCTGTCGTGGCTCTCCATCGACGAACCCCTGCCGCCCCATCCGGCGCTCACCAGCGACGCGCCTGACCCAGAGGGGGCGGTCATCGACGGCGAGCGCGCGGACCTGGTGCAAGACCTGCTGGCAAAGCTCCCGGACGACTATCGGATGGTGGTCACGCTGCGCTACTGGTACGACTACTCATACGCGGAGATTGCCGAGATGACCGATTCGACAGAGAGCGCCGTGAAGAGTCGCCTGTTTCGCGCGCGGCGTGCGCTGGCCGAGATGCTTGGTCCGAGCGCGGCGGCCAATCTGGTGCCGGTGATGGAAGCGTAAGGAGAAGCGACGCATGAACCGTGATTTATGGGATGTCATGAACCGCGCGCTGGACGACGATATCGAACCCGAAACCTGGCAGGCTGCCCTCGCCCACCTGGATAGCGCCCCCGGCGATGCAGCCATGTGGAACCGGATGCAAGACGTTGACCGGCTCCTGCGGCGGGAGCCGATGGCCGCGCCGCCCCCGCAGTTCACCGCGCGGGTGATGACCCGGATATACGCCGAAGCGATGAGCGCGCAGCGCACCGACGGGTTCCTGCTCGCCATCCGCCTGACGATTGTGGCGCTGCTCGGCCTGGCGATCACCCTGGGGGTGTACTTCGTGTGCACGCGGCTGTTCGGGCCGATCAACCTGGAGCAGATCGTGGACCAGGCGCGCGCGCTCCTCATCGAGTTGGGCAACCTGGCGAACCTGCTGGTGGAATGGGCTGAGGAATACCCGATGCTCCCGGCGCTGGGCCTGGCCTCGATGCCGCTGGCTTTTGCCGCGCTCTGGCTGGCCGTCTATTACACGCCCAGGGACCGGCTGCGCGACCTGGTCCAGCGGGGGCTGTCGCTGCGCGAGCCGCTGCGCGGTTAGTCAAGCCGAGGTCGACGCCACCCCCGCGCCGGCCTGATTGTCTCCGCCCGCCTCGTCCTCCAGAGGCGTCGCCGCCCTGGGCGCGCCGTGCAACCGCCCCGCTTCCCGACCTGGCATGAAACGTGCAACATCCCTGCACAGGAGCCATCACGGGGCTTGAGGCAGCCCCAGACAACCCGCTCGATGCGCTCCCAAAAAGAAGGCCCCCGGTTTACCTGGTCAGGTGTCGGGGGCCATGCGCCTTTATGGCCGACCGAAGTCGGCAGCGCCTCTGCAATCATCATATGATGACTTTTTTGCGCCGTCAAGGGTCATGATGTACGAAAGCGTTAACGAAAGCCGGCACAAGCGGTTGGCGACCGGTTTGGCCCGGTTTGCCCACTTGTCGGCGGCATTCAAACACTGTATAGTAACGATCAGACGTTCTATTCTTATGGGTTTCGTCTGGCTGCGGAAATGGCAAAGAAACGCGCAGCAAGCGCGAAGCAGCGCAGCACGTCCAAGAACAAGAAGCGGCGCACCACGACCGCGCGGAAGGCCCGGCCCAGGTTGACTCTGCCACAGATCAGGCCGGCGCTCGATCCGCGTGCCTGGCCGCAGTACATTCGACGCAGCATGCCGCCCTGGCTCCGGGAGGTGACGGCGGTACTGCTGATTGTGGTTGGCCTGGTCTCCCTGCTCGTCATCCTCGACCTCATGCCCACGTGGGGCACGCCCATCGCAGAGAGCTGGCGCGACAGCATGAGGCAGGCGTTCGGGATGCCCGGCGCGTGGATAGTCGCGCTCGCGGTGGTGCTGCTGGGCCTGCTGCTCCTCGCGCCCGCCGTCGGGCTGAGCCTTTCCGTGCGCTGGCAGCGCATCCTCATGCTGGAGGTGACGTTCGCCGCCTTCCTGGCGCTCGCGCACCTCGTCACGCCGGGCGCGCGCACCCCCCGCCTTCTCGCCGAGGAAGGCCTCGGCGGCGGCTACGTCGGCTACGCGCTCTCGGAGGCCGTCAGCATGGCGCTCGGCCCGGTGAGTTCGTTCCTTGTCTGGTCGGCGGTCTTCGTGGCAGGCCTGGGCCTGACCTTCGGCCTGCGCATGAGGGACGTGCGCGCCGGCCTGCGCTGGCTCAACGCGACGGCGCGGCGCGCGGCAGAGCGAATCGACCCGGACAGCCGCCCGCCTGAGGCCGAGCCGGAGAAGCCCGCGCCCGAACCCAAGCTGGAGGAGCCGCACGTCCGGCTCAGGTCGCCCGGCCCCCCCGGCGAGCGCGAGTCGATTGTGCCGCGCGGCCTGAGCGCGCTCACAAGACGAGCGCGCCGGCGGCGGCAGCGGTTCGACCTGGAGAGCCACAGCGACACGCGCAAGGTGCGCAGACGCGGCGACCGGCTGCCGCCGCTCGACCTGCTTGAGGGCGAGGAGCTCTACCGCCCCAGCGACAAGGAAATCAAAGAGAACGCCAAGATCATCCACGAGACCCTCGCCGATTTCGACATCGAGGTGGAGGTGATCGGCGTCAAGGTCGGCCCGACGGTCACCCAGTACGCGGTGCAGCCGTTCATCGAGCGCGAGGACGCAACCGGCCACCCGTACCTGGACCGGGTGCGCGTGAGCAAGATCGCGTCGCTCTCCGGCGACCTGGCGCTCGCGCTCTCCGCCCGGCGGCTGCGCATCCAGGCGCCGGTGCCGGGCACCAACTACGTGGGCGTGGAAGTCCCGAACCGCAAGCCCAGCGCCGTGCGCCTGCGCCCCATCCTCGAAACCGAGACGTTCTACAACGTCAACGCGCCGCTGGCGCTGCCGCTGGGCCGCGACGTATCCGGCGCGCCGGTCGTGACCAACCTCGCCGCCATGCCGCACCTGCTCATCGCCGGGACGACCGGCTCCGGCAAGAGCGTCGCCATCTCCTCGATGATCACGGCGCTGGTGATGAACAACACGCCCGACGACCTGAACCTGATCCTGCTTGACCCAAAGATGGTCGAGCTGGCGCGCTTCAACGGGCTGCCGCACCTGCTCGGCCCGGTGGAGACCGACCCGGAGCGCGTGATCGGCGTGCTGCGCTGGGCCACGCACGAGATGGACCGGCGCTACCGCGTGCTCGAAGAGGAACGCGCACGCAACCTGGAAACCTTCAACAAGAAGCTGGGCGCGGACCGCGCCGACGAGCGCCTGCCCTACATCGTGCTCTTCATCGACGAGATCGGCGACCTGATGCTCTCCATGCCGGAGGAGACCGAAGAGACGCTCTGCCGGCTGGCGCAGATGGCGCGCGCCGTCGGCATCCACGTGGTGATGGCGACGCAGCGCCCCAGCACCGACATCATCACCGGCGTGATCAAGGCCAACTTCCCGGCGCGCATCTCGTTCGCCGTGGCGTCAAGCATCGACTCGCGCGTCATCCTCGACTACAACGGTGCGGAAAGCCTGCTCGGCAACGGCGACATGCTCTTCCTCCCGCCTGACGCCGCCGGCCCCCGGCGCGTGCAGGGCTGCATCGTGAGCGATCCCGAGGTCGAGCGCGTCGTCGCGGCGTGGGCGGAGCAATACCAGGCGCTCATCGACGCCGGCGAGGCCGAGCCGCCCGGCATGGCCCCCCTGGGAGCGCGGCCTCACGCGGCGCCAAATCCTGGCCGAGACTGACCCCATGCTCGAAGAGGCCATCGAGGTCGTGGTCGGCGAGGGGCGGGCGTCAGCCTCCCTCATCCAGCGGCGGCTGGGCGTGGGCTACCCACGCGCGGCGCGCATCATGGACTACCTCGAAGAACTGGGCATCGTCGGCAGCGCCGAGCGCGGCGGCGCGACGCGCCGGGTGCTCATCAAGCCCGGCGATGACACCTTCTACCAGTGTCGCCAGGGGGGCAGCCAGTTGATCGACCAGCGCGCCAAGGCGAAACAGGGAAGCCGCAGGGCTTCATAGCCCGGTCCGAAGCGCCAGAGGCCGCCCATTCAAACGCTCCCCATCCGCTTTGCCGGCCCACTCCGCTTGCGGTTACCATCCTGCCCGTGGCTGCCTGACGTTGGGGCGTCGCGCGCAGCCAGAGCGAAACGGCTTGACAAGACGACCCAGGTAATCGTATAATGAAGGCGAGTGGAACCGGTTCCAACCCAGACGCCTGGATTTGTGCACACCTGGGCGCAATTTTGTCACAGATACATAAAGCCTTGACAAGAGAAGCATCTTCACATACGATGGTAACACGAGTTACTAACGCGAGTTATGAGGACTGTGGTCAAGAAACGCGCAACGATGCGCGAAGTTGCCAAACTGGCCGGCGTCTCGCGTACAACCGTCTCGTTCGTGCTCAACAACACGCCCAATACCAACATTCCACCGGAAACCCGGCGTCGTGTGTTCGAGGCGGCGCGCCAGCTCAACTACGTTCCCGACGCCAAGGCCCTTACGCTCGTTACCGGGCGCACGCAGATGCTCGGCCTCGTCATGCGGCAGACGCCGTGGCAGATCTACGCCGACGCTTTTCTGAGCAACGTCCTGTTTGGGCTGAGCAGCGCGATTGAGTACGCGGGGTATCACGTGTTGGTGCACCCTGTGACCGACGACATAAGTTACACCCAGCTCGCGCGTTCGCAGAAGGTGGACGGCCTGATCCTCTCTGGCCCGATGGTTGAGGAGCCGGAACTCACGGCGCTCCACGCAGAGGGGGACGCCCATCGTGGTCCAGGGGACCACCATGCCGCGCGCCGTACCCAGCGTGGATGTGGACAACGAGGCCGCAGCGCGCGCCGCCGTCACGCACCTGCTGGCGCTGGGCCACAGGCGCATCGGCCACATCACGAACGCACCCACCGTCTACGCGGCGGCCCACGACCGGCTGGCCGGCTACTGCCAGGCCCTGGAGACGCACGGCGTCCCCTATGACCCGCGCCTGGTCTACGAGGGCGACTTCACGGACGACAGCGGCGCTGCCGCCATGCGCACACTCCTGGACCTGGACGAACCGCCGACCGCGGTTTTTGTCGCCAGCGATGTGGTCGCGCTCGGCGCGTTGCAGGTCATCCGCGAGCGCGGGCGGCAGGTACCAGAGGACATCTCGCTTGTCGGTTTCGACGACATCCCGCTCGTGAGCCATCTGGACCCAGGCCTGACGACGATTCACCTGCCGGCGTTCGAACTGGGCCAGCGCGCCGGCGAGATGCTGCTGAGCCTGGTCTGGGGCAACACTCTGGAGCAAACGCGCGTCCTGCTCGATACCGAGCTGGTCGTCCGCGGCTCGGCGGGTCCGCCGCCGGGCTGAGTCGCTCCCTGGTCAGAAGATTTGGCGATGATACAGGACAGGAAAGGAGGCGAGAATCCCCAGGTAAGACGATGCTACCGCAGACACTTTCACACTTTCGTCCGCTTTGCTGAGACGCTTCTTTAGCTGAGGAGAAAAAGAAATGCGCAAGTTACTCGCTTTGCTCGTGGTGTTCGCCCTGTCCGTCGCGGTCTTGCCCACCGGCGCACAGGAAATGGACTTCGATTGCGGTACCGATCAAGAAGTGGTCCTCCAGTTCATCTCCGGGACCGTTGGCGGTGAGCATGAGGCTACCGTAGCGGTTGTGGAGAACTACGCAGACGTCTGCCCGAACGTGGTCGTGAACGTGCTCACGCGCCCGACCAGCACGACTGAAACGCTGGCTCCAGTACCAGCAGTTCTTCGAGGCGCAGAGCGGCGCGGTGGACGTCTATATGCTCGACGTGTTCTTCCCGGCCATCGTAGCCGAGCACCTGGTTGACCTGACGCCGTTTATCGATCAGGCGTTCCTTGACCAGTACTACCCGGCGCTAATCGAGGCCAACACCGTCGGTGGTCAGTTGCTGGCGCTCCCCTGGTTCGCGGGCGCGGGCATGCTGTACTACCGCACCGACCTGCTGGAGAAGTACGGCTATGATGCACCGCCGGCGACCTGGGCCGAACTCACCGAGATGGCGCAGGCGATCCAGGACGGCGAGCGCGCCGAGGGCAATCCGGACTTCTGGGGCTTCGTGTGGCAGGGCAACGCCTACGAGGGTCTGACCTGCGACGCGCTGGAGTGGCAGAAGTCCTTTGGCGGGGGCGTCATCATCAACCCTGACGGTGTGATCGAGGTGAACAACCCGGAAACCATCGAGGCGTTTGACCTGGCGGCAAGCTGGGTGGGGACCATCACGCCCGAAGCCGTGTTGAGCTATCAGGAAGAAGACGCGCGCGCGGTGTGGCACGCCGGTAACGCCGCCTTCATGCGCAACTGGGGCTACGCCTACACCCTGAGCCAGGCTGATGACAGCGCGGTCGCGGGCAACTTCAGCGTCGTGCCGCTGCCGGGCAGCGAACCTGGCATGGGCGCGGCCACCCTCGGCGGCTGGCAACTGGGCGTCACCAAGTACTCGAGCAACATCGATGCGGCAGTCGCCTTCGTCAAGTGGATGGTGAGCGACGACCAGTTGAAGCAGTACCACTTCCTGCGCGGCGAGCAGCCTGTCATGCCGGCGCTCTATCAGGACGCCGAACTGGTTGAAGCGCTGCCATACCTGGCGGACATGGGCAACATCCTCAACTTCGCCACGGCCCGCCCCGCCGTCGCTGGCGCTCAGTACAACGACGTGTCGCAACTGTACTACACCGCTGTCCACTCGATCCTTGAGGGACAGGCCGACGCGGCCACAGCCATGGCCGACCTGGAACTGACCCTGGCCGACCTGGGCTTCGAACTACCGTAAAACCGTCCGTTTAACGGATAGGGGCGCAGCGCTTCCTCGACGGGGGCAAGCCGCTGCGCCCCTACTGATACCGTAAGCGGACGTTCTCGCTGACCCCAATCGGGGGACTCGCCCGCCTTTCCTGGCAAACGGAGGCACCGGATATGACACTCGTTCCTCCTGGCACCACGCGACGACGCCCGACCGAGCAAGAAGCCATCGCGCTGGAACTGGTGAGCGCCCTGCTGATGTTCATCGGCCTTGTCGCGTTCGGATATCTCTTCTACGCCGTGACGACCAACGACGACATTCGCACGGCCACACAAGGCCCCACAATACCAGGCATTGGTGTGGAGGTCGTCAAAATCGAGCCGACCTCTGACGCGGAACAGCCCTACTTCGAATTGCGGCCTGTTCCCAATGGGCCAGCCGCCGCCTCTGGCGTCTTGCGGGGCGACCGACTCACCCTTATTGACGACACCGAGATCACGCCCGACATGAGCATCGAGCAGGTGCGTGCGCTCATTGCTGAGGAGGTCACACCGCCTGGGGGCGACGATTTCGTCATCAACATCGGATTCGCGCGCCCTCAGGCCGACGGCAGCCTTCAGCCCGCCACCAGATCCGTTCCCAAGAACGTCGCGCCGGTGTTCATAATCGCGTTCCTGCAAAACTTCGGCATTGTGATTCCGCTCTTGCTCATCGTCCTCGGCGCGGTGATCTTTCGCCTCGGCACGCGGTTGCGCCGCTATGACATTGTCGCCGCCCGCTGGTCGCTGGTCGTGCTCCTCTGGTTGATGGTGGGCCTGGTCGTGGTGGCAATCCGCAACTTTTGGGTGGACGGCAAGGGCGGGTTCATCACCGATCAGCCGTTCAATGTCGGCAACGGACTTGGCAGCGCCCTTCCTCCCCTGCTGGCGATTATCCCGCTGGCAATCGCGTCCCGCTGGCTATCGGGCGCAGTCAACGACCTCTTCGTCGGGGATGAAACCCTCACCTCCCGAAACACCCGCTTCGCCTGGAGCTTGCTGGTCCCGACGCTCGCGGTGTTGATCCTGGTCGCGGGCCAGCCGTTGGAGCAGACGTTCATCACCAGCCTGACCGATGACGAATTCAGCGTCAGCCGACCTGTGCAGTTCGTGGCGTTTGAAAACTACTCCAACCTGTTGAGCGTTCAACTGGTCCTCGTCAATTGCCAGAGAGACGATGAGGGCGCGTGCGCGCGCACACCAAACGGCTCAATCATCTGGGAGCGTTCCAGCATCGAGACTGAAGAAGCGCAGAGACTGCGTGAGCTTTCCAGCGCCGAACGCCGGGGATTTGTCCGGTTCCAGGAAGTGAGCACGACACCGCTTGCATCAGGGACGGGCCTGCGCATCTTGGGCAGGGACCCCACCTTCCTCAACGCCCTCGGCAATACCATCTACTTCACGGTTGTTGCCGTCACCTTGGAATTGCTCCTGGGCTTAATCATCGCGCTGGTCGTCAATTCCAATTTCAGGGGACGGGGCCTGATGCGGGCAGCGATGCTTGTACCCTGGTCGATTCCGACAGTGGTCTCTGCCGTGCTGTGGCAAACCATGATGCGGCCCGACCAGACTGGCATCTTCAACCGGCTCCTGATGGACCTTGGCCTGATTTCGCAGCCGCAGCAGTGGTTTGCGAACACTGGACCGTGGATGGCTTCGATCATCGCCGTTGACGTGTGGAAAACCGCGCCGTTCATGGCGCTGCTGTTGCTGGCAGGACTCCAGGTGATCCCTGGCGAGGTCTACGAAGCGGCCTCTGTCGACGGCGCAGGTAAGCTGCGGCAATTCTTCTCGGTGACATTGCCGTTACTGCGTCCCACCATCGCTGTCGCGCTGATCTTCCGCACACTCGACTCGCTGCGGGTGTTCGACGTGTTCCAGGTGCTTCTGGACACGAGGCGCCCATCCATGGCGACCTACAACTACGACCGGCTGGTCGCCGGGCGGCTTGCCGGCTACGCCTCCGCCGTTGGTGTGCTGATCTTCATCCTCATCCTTGTCTTCACTGTTATGTACGTCAGGATCGTGAGGATAGAGCAAGAATGAACGCGCAACCGCCTACAAACTTGCGACACATTCTCTCTCGAGGGCTGTTCTGGCTACTGGTGCTGCTCATCGCTGCCTACACCATGCTCCCGTTCTTTTACGCCATCAGCATCTCGTTCCGAACCAACGCACAGGTGCTGGTTCAGGCGCGGTATCTACCCGAAGCACCCACGCTGGTGAACTACCAGAACCTGTTCAGCGACCGCGCCTTCATGAACACCATGCTCAATTCGGCGGTCGTCGCCACCGTGACCGTTTTGCTGTCGCTGGTGGTCGGGTCGTTTGCAGCGTACGCGCTGGGGCGCGTGGAATTCCGGGGGCGGATGGGCGTGCTCTACCTGGTGCTGGCGATGACAATGTTTCCCCAAATCTCCGTCCTATCCGGCCTGTTCAGAATCGTCAACGATCTGGGCATCTACGGCTCAACTCTGTCGCTGATGTTCACCTACCCCCATCTTCACGATGCCGTTCACGGTCTGGGTCCTCACCAGCTTCTTCCGAGGCCTGCCGGGAGAGATTGAACAGGCGGCGCTGGTCGATGGCGCGACCCCGTTCCAGACGTTCTGGCGCATCCTTGTGCCGCTGACCGCGCCGGCGCTGGTGACGACCGGGCTACTGGCGTTCATCGCGGCCTGGAACGAATACCTGTTCGCGTTGACCTTCACCCTGGTCAGCCCGGATGCGCGGACGGTACCCGTGGCGATCGCGAACTTCGCGGGTGTGGGCTATGAGATCCCGGTAGCCGCACGCATTGCGGCAACCGTCATCGTGACAGTCCCGGTGCTTGTGCTTGTGCTCATCTTCCAGCGCCGCATCATCGAAGGCCTGACTGCCGGCGCGGTGAAGGGCTGATCGCCTCACACGCGGCTCCAGACCCGGCAGGCGCGCTCGTGCCTGCCGGGTTTTCTGTAACTTCTGCGTAAGGAGTCACCTGTGGGGACGTATCCCCTTATGTTATACTGCCTGCCTGGTTCTTCTTCCTGCGCCTGCTGCACAAACCGACGCGAGTCGCGTCACACCTGAAGAGGAAAGCAAACCTTCATGACCTGGTACATGAACGCGGTGTTCTACGAGCTATATCCCCGCGCCTTCGCAGACGGCAACGGCGACGGCTGGGGAGACTTCATCGGCCTGCACGCGCGGCTGGATTATCTGCAGTGGTTAGGCATCGACTGCATCTGGCTGACGCCGTTCTACCCCTCGCCGCTGCGCGACGACGGCTACGACATCAGCGACTTCCATACCATCGATCCCCGCTACGGCACGCTTGACGACTTCAAAACCCTGATCGATGCGATCCACGCGCGCGGGATGCGCGTCCTGGTCGATCTGGTCATGAACCACACCTCCGACCAGCACCCCTGGTTTGTGGAGTCGCGCGCCTCCCGCGAGTCACCTAAGCGCGACTGGTACGTGTGGAGCGACACGCCGGACCGCTACACCGAGGCGCGGGTGATCTTCGTGGACACCGAGGCGTCGAACTGGACATTCGACGAGGGCAGCGGTCAGTACTACTGGCACCGCTTCTACAGCCACCAGCCCGACCTCAACTTCGACAACCCCGCCGTCCAGGAGGCCATGCTGGACGTGGTGGACTTCTGGCTCCGGTTTGGCATCGACGGCTTCCGCGCCGACGCGGTCCCGTATCTGTACGAGCGCGACGGCACATACTGCGAGAACCTCCGCCGAGACCCACGCCTACCTCAAGCGGGTGCGCCGGTTCATCGACGAACAGCACCCAGGCCGCCTGCTGCTCTGCGAGGCCAACCAGTGGCCCCAGGACGTGCGCCCCTACTTCGGCGACGGCGACGAGTTCCACATGGGCTTTCACTTCCCGCTCATGCCGCGCCTCTTCATGGCGGTGCGCAGCGGCGACCGCACCCCGGTGGTCAACATCCTCAGGCAGACGCCGCCGATCCCGTCCAACTGCCAGTGGTGCACCTTCCTGCGCAACCATGACGAACTCACGCTCGAAATGGTGACCGAGGAGGAGCGGCAGTGGATGTGGGAGCATTATGCCCCCGAACCGTTGATGCGCCTGAACCTCGGCATCCGGCGGCGGCTTGCGCCGCTGCTCGACAACGACCGGCGCAAGCTCGAACTGATGAACTCGCTGCTGTTCACCCTGCCTGGCGCGCCGATCGTCTACTATGGCGACGAGATCGGCATGGGCGACAACCTCGGTTTGCCGGACCGAAACGGGTTGCGCACCCCGATGCAGTGGACCGACGAAGCGCCGGGCGCAGGGTTCTCCGACGCCCCGCTCGAAGCGTTCTACGCCCCGCTGGTCGATTGGGAGCCTTACGGACACACGCAGGTCAACGTCGCCGCGCAGCGCGACGACCCCGGTTCGCTGCTGAACGTCACGCGCCACATGATCGCAACCCGCAAAGAGGCGCCGGCGCTGGGGCTGGGCGATATGGCATTCGTGGAACCTGAGGAGACGGGCGTGCTTGCCTTCAGGCGATTCTACGAGGGAACCACGGCCCTCCTTGCGCACAACCTGACCGGCGGCGTGCTGCGGGCTACGCTGCCGCTGGAAGGCTTCGGCGGCTTCGAGGTCAGGGACCTGCTGCACCCAGAGCGCGCCTGGTCCCCGATTGGCGTGGGCGGCTCGTATCCGGTGACGTTGCAGCCCTACGAGTACGCCTGGCTGCTGCTGTCGCCGCCGCCGGCTTAGGCAGCATCCCGGCCCACGCGGCGGCGCTACCCGGCAGCGTGCTCGCGCGCGAACTGGCGCAGCGCCTCCGCGCTGTTGAGCGCGACGCCCGTCGCCGCGCCGTCGATGCGGCGCAGCAGCTTGGTGAGCACGTCCTTCGGCCCAATCTCGATGAAAGTCTCGACGCCGGCCCCGCGCATTGCCTGCACCGATTCGGTCCAGCGCACGCGCGAGGTCAACTGCGCCGCGAGTTCGGCGCGGATCGCCCCGGCGTCGGTCAGGGGCGCGGTGCTGGTGTTCGCCACCACGGGGACGGCCGGCGGGCTGAAGTCGATGGCGTCCAGCACGTCGCGCAGTTGCGCGGCGGCGTCGGCGAGCAGCGGGGAGTGCCCGGCGACGCTGACCGCGAGCGGGATGATGCGCTTCACGCCACCCTCTTTGAGCAGCGCCACGGCCCGGTCGAGCGCAGCGTGCGTGCCCGCAATCACGAGCTGGCCGGGGCAGTTGTCGTTCGCAAGGACCGCCGGCGCGCCCGTTTCCTCCGCCGCCTGCGCGCACGCGGCTTCGACGGTTGCCACCTCCGCGCCGAGGACCGCCGCCATGCTGCCGGGGTTGGTCTCACCCGCCTCGTGCATCAGGCGGCCACGCTCGGCGACCAGGCGCAGGCCGTCAGCAAAGTGCAACGACCCGGCGGCCACCAGCGCCGTGATCTCGCCGAGGCTGTGGCCGGCCAGGAACGCCGGGCGCGGCGCGCCGAGCGCGGCGTCGAACGCGCGCAGGAACGCCACACAGGTCGTGAAGAGCGCGGGCTGCGTGTACTGGGTCAGATCGAGCTGTTCCGCCGGACCGCGCCAGCACAGCTCCGAGACGGCATAACCCTAGCGCCGCATCGGCTTCCTCGAAGACGGCGGCGGCCTCCGGGTAGGCCTGGGCCAGGTCCGCGCCCATCCCCACCTCCTGCGAATTCTGCCCAGGGAAAACGAGGGCGGTCTTGTTCCAGTCAATCATGTTTTTCGCTCCGGAAGGGTGAACACAAAAGGGCTGTGCGCGCGACCCTACGGCGCAAGGCACAGCCCCAATCAGTGCAGCAACGAGGCGGGGTTAGTCCTCTTTCTCTTCGACCTCAATGACCTTGCGCCCGTTGTAGGTGCCGCAAGACGGGCATACCTGGTGCGACACTTTGTACTCGCCGCAGTTTGGGCAGGGCACCAGATGCTTGAGGCTGAGGACGTCATGCGTGCGCCGCCGGTCGCGGCGCGCCTTGGAAGTACGTCTCTTTGGGAGCGGACCCACGATAACACTCCTGCGAACTCGTCCAGATAACACACTCTCGCCCGGCATAAGGCCGGGCGAAAGGAATTATAGCAGGTCGAGGCCGGCTGTCAAGCCATGCGCGCAGCGCGCACGCCGGCATTTCCCTCTTGACAGGTCGTATTTGCGTGATATACTTATAAACGAATTGCGGAATTGTGCAATAATGGAACAAAGGATCGGAGGGCACACGTAGACCGATCACACGCATGAAGTTATCTGGGGGCTTGCGCCCATCCTTCCCTACGGCGTGGGAGCGGGAGCGAGAACGCGGGACTCTCCTCCCGCCCCATGACCTTCAATGCACGGTGCGGAGACTTGCGAGGGTATGCAGATGTTGAGCGACAAGGACCTGTTGGTACGCAGAGAGCAGCGGAAGGGCTTCATGGAAGCAGCGGCGCGAGAGCGAGCCGCGCGGGAAGCGTTGCGCGCGCAGCAAAACCGGCCACAGGCGCGCGCCCGCCACACAGCGACGGCCCTGCCGCGCCGCGCGCTGGCCGCGCTGGGGGGCCTGATGGTCGCGTGCGGCCATCACCTGGTCAACCGCTTCGACGCCCCATCGGCCTCGCCGAGCACGAGTTGACGGGCGAGGGAGGCGCAATTATGGTCTGGGGCAACGAGGTCAGGGGCGCCCTCGTTGCCCTTTCGCGCTTTGTAGAAAGAGGACTGCGCGAGTCGCTTTTTTGGGCAAGTATTTGACAGAACTCCTGAAATAGATATATTCATTAATCAAGCAAAAGGCGAATGTTGAAAAAGGTTAACAATAAATAGGGGGGAGCGATGCCACTACAAGTTTTCGAAGAGACTGACGCGATCACGCACCTGATCAGTTTCCGCACGTCCGCCGTCTTCGAGACCATCGTGAGCCTCCAGAACCTTATCAGCACCCGCCGCCACCGGGACTGGGCGGAAGCGACGCGCGCCGCCCTGCCCGACGACCTGCTGGAAGAACTCGACGCCATCTACCCACCTCTCGGCGATGGCACGATGCTGTTCGAGTTGGCGCTGGACTATGCGGACCACGACGACGTGCCGGGGTTCATCCAGCACGTGCGCGCGATGGACCCGGCGACCTTCGTCTACTACGTGATGGGCCGGATCGTCTCTCAAGCGCAGATCGCGCAGATCGGCCTGGACGCGCCCAGCCTGCGGGAGGCGCTGAATGCGGCGACGCCGGATGAGCACCACCCCGCATACGAGTGCCTGCCGATTGAGCAGTTCATCGAGCCGGGGTTTCAGGCGCGGGTGGCGGATCTCTGGCAGCGCTACTGGGACTCGTTCTTCAGCGCCCAGATCGACGACATGCGCCGGCACTGGGAGCACGGCATCGCCGCCAGGGAGCCGATCCTCGTGCGCGAGGGCGGCCAGGCTCTGATCGAGCACGTCACCGGCAAGTCGGGGGCGCTGCCCGAACTGCCCGAAGGGCACCCGGTGGCTGAGGTCGTCTTCATCCCGCTGTACCTGATCCGCAACCGCGTGTTGATGTACTACGGCTACGGCAACGTGACCGTGCTGTTCGACAGCCAGCGCACCGAATCACACGCCGCCGAGATCGAAAAGGCCAAAGAGGAGGCGCTCGGCACGCTGCGGGCGCTCGGCGACGGGACGCGGCTCAAAATTCTGCGCCTCATCGCCCACAAAGAGGGCAAGATACACGGCAAGATGATCGCCGCCCACCTTGAGCTTTCCGCCTCGGCGGTATCCCGCCATCTGGCCCTGCTCAAAGAGGGTGGCCTGATCGTCGAGGAGCCGGAGGACAACCGCATCACCTACCGGCTGCAGAAAGAAGCCATCACCACCCTGCCTGACAAAGTGCTGGACTTTCTCTATAGCTAGCCCCGACGCAGGGGCGGCGCCGGTTCCGCCGCCATTGCGCCATCGCGCCGCGAAGGCAACGCCGGGAGGCCGGTTCACGCCAGGGCGGCGGCGCTTGCGCCTTCCTCTTCCACACGTCACACCATCACATGACAAAATCCGGGTATCTGTTCACCTTTGGTTCCCGCGACTGAAGTCGTCTTCTGTGGGAGTGGTGATTGACTGATGGCGCGATTGTGGTACTCACCTTCTCCCCCACCTGCCGTCTTGCTCCCCACAGTGGGGGGATTAGCCGACGACTTCAGTCGTCCCCCTCCCCCCCCCCCCGCCCCCCCGCCCGGCGGGGGGGGGGGGGGGCGGGCCGGGGGGGGTCGGCGGGGGTGAGGGAGTACAGAAAACACACCATAGCTGAAACAAGGCGTGATGCCGAGTGGACAACGGAATGGATACAAATCCGGGGAGCCGGCGCAGATTGGAAGCACGAAGCCACGAAAGGCGCGTAAACGCGGCCAACCCTTCCGTGGCTTCGCATGTTACGTGCTTTCGTGTTACGCATCGGGCTGCGTGCATCTCCGTTCCCGAACTCTGTTGGCTATCCCCACACCCACAAAGACTTGACGCCTGACCCCGGTCGGTATAGGCTTACCCTGCTCGCAGAAGGGGACGCAGAGCCGCGCCGCCGGCAGGGCGTCCCCCGTGCACAGGCAGGGTACGATGATCGTAGACGACATCCTGGCAACCATCCGGGCCGACTGCCCCGTGCGCGCGGTGTGGATCGGGCAGCATTGGACGGCAGTGGCGCTCGCCGATGGGCGCGGCGGCATGGCCTCCAGCCTGAGCGCGCCCGGCGAGGAGCACGGCCACCCTCAGGTGCGCGAGGCCGGCCGGCTGCACACCCTCAGCGCCCTGGCGCTCGCCAGCTATGTAAAAGATGGGCAAGGTCCTGAGGTCAGCGTGGGCTGGGCGGTGCTGAACGCCCTGGTCAGCGACACGATCGATGTCGCGGCCCATGCCCAGGCCGACGCGCTGGATTACCTGTTGACGCACGGCGCTGGCAGGCGCGTGGCATTGGTGGGCCATTTCCCCTTCACGCCCCGCCTGCGCGCCGGCGTGGGCCACCTCGACGTGTTCGAGCTTGCGCCGGGGGCGGGCGACCTGCCCGCAAGCGAAGCGCCCGCCCGCCTGCCGGCGGCGGACCTGGTCGCCATTACGAGCATGACGCTGGTCAACGGGACGTGCGACGCTCTGATCGCCCACTGCCGGCCCGGCGTTCCGATCCTGCTGCTGGGGCCTTCGACCCCGCTCTCGCCCGTCCTCTTCGCCCACGGCGTTGACGCGCTCGCGGGCGTGATAGTGTGCGACATGGACGCGCTCGCGCGCACCATCACCCAGGGCGCGACCTTCCAGCAGGTCGAGGGCGTCCAGAAAGTGACTTTGACCCGCGCCGCATGGTCGTCGGGTGTTTCACCGAGCGAGGTTCGAGGAGAAAGCCATGCCAATCTATGAGTACTACTGCCCCGCGTGCCACGGGCGCTTCAGCGCGCTGCAGAAGATCGGCGACCCGCCCCCGCCGTGCCCGCGCTGCCAGAACGCCGGGGTCGAGAAGCTCATCTCGGCGGCGGGCCTGGTGCGGACCGAGGCGCAGCACAAGGCGGCCTTCGAGGCGCAGCGGAGCCAGGTTGACCCCGAAGACAAACAGGAGATCGCGCGCTTCTTCCGCGACACGAGCAAGGAACTGGCCGGCCGGTACGAGGGCGAGGTGGCCGCCTCCGACGCCTTCGAAGAGCTGCTCGACCGCGCCGAACGCGGCGCGACCGAGGCTGACCTCACCGACCTGGAGGATCCGCTGGTCGAAGCGGTGGACTCGCCATACAAAATGCTGGGGCCAGACTCCGACCCCGAAACCGAGGCGGCAAAGGAACTCGCCCGGCAGCACGAGTACTGGCCCTCCCGGAAGCGCAACCCCAGGAGCGCCGACAACCTGGGCTGGGCCTGAACGGCGAGCGCGGGCCGCGCCCATGCTATAATCCGCCGCGCCATTCGGGAGGGGTGCCAGAGTGGACGATTGGGGCGGTCTCGAAAACCGTTGTGGCCGTCAGGTCACCGTGGGTTCGAATCCCACCCCCTCCGCCAGATAGACCGGGCACAGCGCGCTGTGCCCTTTTTCGTTCCGCCTACGCCTCCGCGTCAGCCGCGCCGAGCAGGAAGCTCAACGCACGCAGCGACAGCCCATACGCATCAGCCACCGCCGCCGGCTCCTGCGCCAGCCGCCGGCGCATTTCCGGCTCCAGGTACAGCCGCCCGGC
Organism: Anaerolineae bacterium; assembly: GCA_027494055.1. GTDB lineage: Bacteria > Chloroflexota > Anaerolineae > Aggregatilineales > JAFGMM01 > JAOSJO01. The sequence continues at coordinate 520,241 of JAOSJO010000012.1, forward strand.
CAGCGCCCGGCTCTGCGGCGTGTGGAACGCCCCGTGCCGGTAGAGGTAGAACGTGGCGTGGTTGAGGTTGTAGTCCGTCCGCACCGTGAGGGTATGGCGTCAGCCCGGCGCAGAACGCGGTCAGCGCCCCCAGCGGCTCGCTGTACTGGTCGGGCGCGGTCGGTTCGAGGAAGATATTCCACGCCAGGCCGCAGCGCGCCAGCGCAAAGAGGCGGCGCAACACCGCACGCAGCACCGCCGGGCTGTTGGGCGTGCGCGCGTCGAAGAGGGCGCTCGCAATCACGTAATCGGCTGGCTCCAGATCGCTCGCCAGGATATCCACCACCGCAAATGACGCGCCCGGATGGCGCGCCTGCGCCGCCGCCACCAGGTCGGGCGCGAGGTCCACGCCCCGGTATGCGCCCACCCCGCCGCGCACCGCCAGGAATGCGTAAAGGTCGCCCAGCCCGCAGCCAACGTCGAGCACCTCCGCGTCGCGCAGGTCGGCGATGCCCACAAGCATCTCGAACGCAAGCCACTGCACCCAGCGCGCCGGCCAGCCCACGCGGCGCGCGTCATCCGGCTGGTTGGCGAGGCGGCGATACACGTCGATGAGCGCCGCGCGGTCGGCTTCGAACATCGGTCACCTCCGTCAGGAGACTCCCACAGAAACGAAAAGGGACGGCTCCGCGCCATCCCTTCACCGAAAAGGCTCGTCCCTACTTGAGGAAGAACTTGCCCTTCGTGATCCGCTCACTGAGCTGGTTGCCGAAGGCGCTCACCGCCTCCTCCTCCAGCTCGGCCAACGCCGCCCGCTCCTCCTCGGTGAGGTCGTACTGGCTCAGCGCTTCTCCTCAGGGTCTGCGAACAGGAGCTTGCGAAACGCCGCGTCGGTAACCGCCCTGCCGATGACCTGGTGTACCGCTTCGGTAGACACCGCGCCCCCTCCTTTATGTGTTGGTAACTTGTGCTGGTGACTTCCCTGTGCCCCAATGCCCCCGCATTATAGCACAGGCGCGCCAGCGGCGTGCGCTGGCAACGCGCTTACGCCACAGACCAGGCGTCCCGGCTGCCCCTTCGCCGTCCCGATCTGCAACTGCGCAACCATCTCGGTCCCCCTATTCATCGGGCATCCGCACGTACAGCGCCACGACTTCGCACATCTCCTGGCTGGGGTCGCCGCAGCGCACCCAGCCCGCCACACGCACCGCAACCGCGCTGTCACGCGCCGCGCTGATGGCCGCCGCTGCCTCGTCGGTCTCCGCCACAAGCGCATACGTCTGCTGGATGAACCCGTCATCAACGACCAGCACCGCGTCGCCCGCGTCTGTGGCCTGGATCACGCCCTCAAACCACGCGAACGGCGGCATCGGCGTGCCCGCCTCGTAGGGTTGCAGGTGCAGCGCCATGATGCGGCAGTTGCCGGCGTCGTCCACGCCGCAGGTCAGCGAGCCAACCACGCGCACGGTGACATCCGTGTCGCGGTGCGCGGCGATCTGCGCCTGCACGTCAGGGTCATCGGAGTCGATCCCGTACTGGTAGAACAGGTCGGCGATCACGTTCATGAAATCGTCGTAAGGCGCGCCGGGTTCCGCGCTCTGGATCGTGCCGACATAGGCCTCCAGGAGCGGCGCCGGCGTGGGGAACCGCTCGACCTCCAGCGCCACCACCTCGATCTGGCAATCGCCATAGTCCGCAACCGGGCAGGTCAGCCCGCCGAGCATCTTGAGCACGGTCCCCGTGTCGCGGTAGCGCGCGATCTCCTCAGCAACCGCCGGGTCGATAGAGTCGATGCCGTAAGCGGCGTCCGGGTTGTCTGCAAGCTGGACGTAATCGTCGAAGCCGGCGGCCTCCGCGCTGTGGATGACGCCGCGCCAGGTTTCCAGCCTCGGCGGGATCACGCCCTCTTCCAGGTTGTACACCCGGAGCGCGTCGATCTGGCAGCCGCCGTAATCCTGCACCCCACATTGCAGCACACCGACGACCTGCACGACGATGTCCGTGTCGCGCAGCATCTCAACCAGCGCCTGCGCCTCCGGGAGCCGCGCCTCCAGCCCGTATTCGACCGTGGTCGGCTCGTTGATGAGGCGGATGTAGTCGTCATACAGGCCGCCGTCCGCGCTGTAGATCATGCCGCCCCACAGGCTGACCTCCGGGTGCGGCGTGAGCGTGGGCCAGGGGGTCGCCGCGCGCGTGGGCGTGATCGTCGGCGACGGCGTGATCTCAGGCGTGGGGGTGGCCGTCGCGGTCGGGGTCGGCGTGGGTTGCGCGGTGCAGGCGCTCAAAGCCAGCGCGACGGTCAGGCAGAGCAGCGGCCAGCGCATTCTCGTCATAGACCGGGTCCCTTTGCTTCGCGGTGCGGTACAGGACCAAGTATGCCTTAAACCCCCGGCTTTGCGAGACGCGCGCCCCGCATGTAGACTAACGCTGACAACGCGGCACCATTCGCCGGAGGAGTGGCGCATGAAACGCCTCTTGTGGCCTCTGTTGATCGCAGCGCTGGCGGCGTGCAGCCCTGCCGGCCCGACGCCGACGCCAACCGTCGCCCGCCCGCCCAACCTGCCTGCCGGCGCGCCCATCAGCGCGGAGAACGCGGGCGGTCTGCGCCATATCGCCGAACTGAAAGGCCACCGGCTTTCCGTCTTTGCGCTGGCCTTCTCGCCGCCGTGCCCTGAAGTGGAACCGGAGGATGCATCCGGGGAGGACGCCATCATCTGCACGCCCTTCCTGGCGTCGGTCAGCAACGACAGCGCGCGGCTCTGGGACCTCGACACGCGCAGCCAGCGCGCCCTCCTGACCGAAGGCGGGAGCGTGTCGAACGTCTTCTATTCCGCCGCGCCGCCGCCCGGCAGCGCCGGCGGGCCGGTCCGCGCCGGGCAGGTCGTCACGCTGCACGGCGAGCACGCCGTCGAGGTCTGGAGCGCGCCCGGCGGCGCGCTGCTCCGCTCGTTTGCGGGGCACACCGCGCTCGTGGGGACCGCTGCCCTCGCACCCGATGGCGTCATGCTCGCGCTCGGCGGGGAGGATGGCCGCATCACCTTATGGGACATCACCACCGGCGTGCAGCGCGCCTCGCTCACCGGCCACGACGAACCCGTGATCGCCCTCAGTTTCGCGCCAGACGGGGGCTGCTGGCGAGCGCCAGCGCGGACCGCACTATCCGCCTGTGGGACCCGGAGGAAGGCGCGCAGGTCGCGCTGCTGAGCGACCTGGCGGCCCCGGCGTCCACCCTGGCGTTCGCCCCAGACGGGACCCGGCTCGCCGCCGGCACGGCGCAGCAGGTGCGCGTCTGGGACCTCAACCGGGACGACGACGCACTTGATGCTGTGTTCCACCTGGCGCTCACGACCGAGTGGGGCGCGGCAAGTTCGGCGCTGGCCTTCGCGCCCGATGGCGCGCTTCTGGCGCTGGGCGGGAGCCTGCCCGACGTCACTATGTGGAAGATCGAGGAAAACCTTCAGGCGAAGCTGGCCGGCCACGAAGCCGGCGTCCTGGCCCTGGCCTTCTCGCCCGACGCCAGCCTGATCGTCACCGTCGGCCTCGACGCCCCGCCGCGCGTGTGGCGTCTCAGCGATGGCCGGGAGATGGCGACGCTCGGCGACGGCGCGACGCCGTCGGCCATTGCGCGTTTTGCGCCCGATGGGCGGGTGATCGCCGTCGATGTCGGCGGCGCGATCCAGCTCTGGGGCGTGCCGTAAGCGCGCCGTCCTGCGCGCCGGCTACGTCCCTTTGGAGGGCAGCGGCGCGGCGTCCCCCAGGCGGAACACAGCCAGCGCCTCTTCGTGGATCAGGGCGTTGGTCGCCAGGACGCGCGCGCCAAGCTGCGCCAGCGGCGGCCACTGGCCGTCGAAGTCGGTGACGCGCCCGCCGGCTTCCTGTACAATCAGCGCGCCCGCCATCACGTCCCACGGGCTGAGGCGCTTCTCCCAAAACAGGTCGAGCCACCCTATCGCCACCCAGCACAGGTCCAGCGACGCCGAGCCGAGCCGCCGGACGCCCTGAGTCCGCTTCATGAAGCGCCGCCACTCCGCGATGTTGTCGTCCTCGTTGGTCCAGCGGTCGTAAGGGAACCCGCTCGCGACCAGCGCCGCCGCGAGCTTGGGCGTGCGCGAGACGTGGATGGGGTTGCCGTTCCGGTGCGCGCCCATGCCGCGCGCGGCAGTAAAGCAGTCGTCGCGCACCGGGTCGTAGACCACGCCGAGCAGGATTTCTTCGGCGGCGGCGAGCGCCACGGAGACGGTGTACTGGGGCAGCCCGTGCGCGTAGTTGGTCGTGCCGTCCAGCGGGTCGATGTGCCAGGCGTAGGGCGTTTCTTCGGGCGGCGCGCCGCTGCCGCCGCCCTCCTCGCCGTGGATGTGGTGGCCGGGGAAGGCGCGCGCGAGCGCCGTGACGATGTACGCCTCCGCCTCGCGGTCGGCGTCGGTGACGAGATCGACGACGCCCTTATAGCCGATCTTCCCCGCGACATGGCCGGCGTACCGCCGCACAATGGCGCCCGCTTCGCGCGCGATGTCAGCCGCTTGTTGGAGTGCATGTTCCAGGTTGAGGTCAGGCGTTGTGGTAATGGTCGTCTCTCCTTGCCGGTACTAGAGTGCTAACGAAGAAGCGCCGACGCCGCCTCCACCAGCCGCTCCGCCACATCGGGCGTGAAGAAGGGGCGGTCATAGACGGCGGCAGCCAGCCGCGCCGCGTATCCATCCGCCTCGAACTGGCGGCGCGGCGGCAGGTAGCCATACAGCCCGTTGGCGTAGCAAATCGGCAGCGTGTGCGCATAGGACGACGCGGCGCGGATCATCCGGCCCTCGGCGGTAAACGCCTCCGCCGGGATCGCCAGCCACGCCAGCGCGTCGCCAATCACGAAGGCCTGAAGCGCGGCGTCCTCGTGGTCCGGCAGCCGGCCCTGCTGGAGCCGCCGCGCCAGCGCGCGGTAGTAGCGCAGCCACAGGCGCGGGAGGCTGGCCTCGCGGGCCGGGTCTCCGAAGCTCTCGGGCCGGTCGCCCATCGCGCGGACCTCAGCACGGTAGCGGGCAATCGCCGCGCGGAGGGCTTCGGGCGATGGGGTGTCGTAGCGCAGGCGCAGCGTCCCGTGGCGCACATGGAGGCGCACATCCTCGACCGGGGTTGCGGCGGTCGCCGCGTCCCAGGCGTCGTCGGCCAGCTCCGCGCCGGCGCACGCAATATCGCTGAAGCTGGCGCTGCCCCAGGCGTCGCGGTTGGTCACCGGGTCGATGTCCCCGCACGCGCCGTTTGCGAACAGGATGACACCCGGATACCGCGCGTGCAGGCAGCGCCGCAGCGCGCCGGGAAAGTCCGCCGTGATCCTGGTGATCTTCCCCGGCATGACCGGGTGGCAGGCGTAATGCACGACAAGCGCCAGCGGCTCGCCGTCGGCAGTGTCGATGCGCGCCACCTCCACCGACGGATCGATCTCGTTCCAGCCGAGCCGGTTCCACGCAAGGTAGGTGTGCTCCCCCCGCCCGACGCTCAGCCGCGCCGGCGTCAGCCTGTTGGCGGCGGCCACCACCGCGCCGGCGAGGTACCGCGCGACCAGGCGCACGTACCCGGCATCCGGCGCGCCGCACGCGCGGAACCGGACGGTGGTCGGCGCGGTGTGGGTGTGCGCGCACGTGACCATCACGTTTCCCGGCGGGATGCCGGCCTGCGCCTGTACGATCGCGCGCACGGTCTGGGTGAGCGGCACGGAAATGCTGCACAGGTCCGACGTCACGAGCGCGACGCGCGTCGCGCCATCGTCCAGGACGAGCGCCTGCGCCATCAGGTGGTCGTGGATGTCGGTTGCGTAACGCGGCGTGGCGGTGTAGTAGCCCGCCAGCTCGACGCCGATGGGCGGCGTGATGCACACCTCTATCGCGCCGGCTCTGAACATGGCGATCCCTCATTCCCCCACGAGCTGCGCCACCACCTCGACGAGCCGCGCGGTCACGTCTGCCTTGAACGGGGGCCGGTCATAGACCGCAGCCGTCACCTGCGCCGCGTCGGCCATGGAATCATACGGCGTGCGCGGCGGCAGGAACCCGTTCAGGCCGTTGGCGTAGCATACCGGCAGCGTGTGCGCGTGGGGCGACGCCGCCCGGATCGACAGGCCCTCGCCGGTGAAAAGCTCCACGGGCAGCGCAACCAGCGCCAGCGCCCCGTCGATCACGAACGCCTGCAACTCCACGTCGATGTGGTCAGGCTGCCGGCCGGTCGCAATGCGCCGCGCGAGCGCCCGGTAGTAGCGCAGCCAGAAGGCGGGCGTCCGCATCCCGGTGACTTCCTGTAACCGCTCTGGCTCGCCGCCCAGCGCGCGCACCTCCGCGCGGTGGCGCGCCGCCTGCTCGTGGAGCGCCTCAAGGGGCGGCATTTCGAAGTCCAACCGGAGTTGCGTCTGCCGCACCAAGAGCCTCACGTCGTCCATGAAGTCGGCGTGCCGCGCCGCCGCCCATGCGTCCTCGCCGAGCCGCGCCCCCACCGTTTCCACGTCGTCGAACGTCGCTTGCCCCCAGGCGTCGCGGTTGGTCACCGGGTCGATGTCCCCGCACGCACCGTTGGCGAACATGATCACGCCGGCGTACTTCGTCCTCAGGAACCGGCGCAGCGCGCCGGGATAGTCCGCCGAGATGACCGGCCTCGGCCCCAACATCACCGGGTGACAGGCGTAGTGCGCCAGCAGCGCCACGGGCTTGCCCGATGTCGAGTTGATGCGCACCACCTCGACCGAAGGATCAACCACGCCGAGGTCGGTCCGGTTCCACGCCAGGTGCGTGTGTTCGCCGCGCCCCACGCTGAGCCGCGCCGGTTTGAGCCTGCGCGCCGAGGCCGCCACCGCCCCGGCCAGGTGCCGCGCAACCAGGCGCACGTAGTCCGGGTCAGGCGCGCCCCAATCGCGGAACCGGCGCGTCGTCGGCGCGGTGTGAACGTGCGCGCACGACACCATCACGCACTCTGGAGGAATGCCGACCTCCCGCTGCACCTGCTGGCGTACCTGCCGCGCGAAAGTTCGCGAGATGCTGTTGAGGTCCGACGTGATGAGCGCCACCGTGCGCGCGCCGTCGTCGAGCACGAGCGCCTGCGCGGTGAGGTGGTCGTGTACGTCAGTCGCGCAGCGATTGAGGCGCGGGCCGTACCCGGCCAGTTCCACGCCGATGGGCGGCGTGATGCACACCTCCGTCGCGCCGGCTTTCAGCAATGAAGCCCCCCTGTTGTGCGGGATACCTCATTATATCCCGATCTCCATACAAGCAAGGCTTTCCGAGTTTTGCCCCGACCGCCGGCCGGCGATTCTGTGGTATCATTCCGGCGGCGCGGGCGTGCAACACTTCCAGGAGCATACGCCGTGAAACTCAACTGGCGCAAGACGTTCTTGATCGGTCTCGGCTTTCTTGGCATCAGCGTCATGTGGCAGATTTACAACGCCTTTGTGCCGATCTTCCTGCAGGGCGGCAACGCCGAATACGACCGGCAGGCGGGCGCACAGGTGCACGTGGTCGAGGCGGGCGACACGCTGGCGTCAATCGCGGCCCAGTACGGCATCAGCATCGACGAGCTGGCGACAACCAACAACCTGGCAGACGATGCCGACCTCGCCGCGCGGGCTGGCGAGACGGTGACGGTTGCACCTTACGTGGGCTTCGGCCTCAACGCCACCCTCACCGGCTTCATCATGACGCTGGACAACATCGCCGCGCTGTTCATCCTGCCGCTGATCGGGGTGTGGAGCGACCGCACGCGCACGCGGATCGGGCGGCGCTACCCGTACATCCTCACCGCCGCGCCGGTCGCGGCGGTCGCCTTTGCGCTGATACCGGTCGCCGCCGGGATGATCGACCCGGCCACGAGCGGCGACATCGCCGAAAACGGGGGCGCGCTTGCGCTCTTCCTCGTCGCGTCGGGGCTGATGCTCGTCGCGATGGCGGTCTTCCGCACGCCGGTGATCTCGCTCATGCCCGACCTCACGCCGTCGGTGCTCCGGAGCAAGGCGAACGGCGTCATCAACCTCATGGGCGGGGTCGGCGGCATCATCGCGGCGCTGGGACTGGCGCGCCTCTTCGACATCAACCCCGTGCTGCCGTTCGTCATCTCGTCGGTCGTGCTCATTGTGGCGGTGGTGCTGCTGTTCCTCACGGTCAGGGAGCCGGACGTCTCCGCCCTGCCGCACGAGCAGAGCGAGGAAGAGGAAGCGCGGCAGGGCCTGAAGGGCGTCCGGCTGGTCCCGCCCGCCTACCGCCGGAGCCTGATCTTCCTGCTGCTGGCGATCTTTAGCTGGTTTGTGGGCTACAACGCCATCGAGACGTTCTTCTCGTCCTACGCCACCACGACTCTGGGTGTCTCGGCCGGCGCTGCGCCGCAGTTGTTCTCGGTGGCGCTGGTGACGTTCATCCTCTTCGCCGTGCCGGCCGGCTACGTAGGCACGCGACTTGGCCGCAAGCGCACAATTGGCCTGGGGCTGGCCCTGTTCGCCGCGCTGCTGGTCGTCGCCTTCTTCATCGCGAATGTGACGGTGGTAGTCATCATCCTCGCGGTAGGCGGCGTGGCGTGGGCGCTGGTCAACATCAACTCGCTGCCGATGGTAATCGACACCACCGACGACGCGCGCCTGCTCGGCACCTACACCGGGCTTTACTACTTCGCCTCGCAATCGGCGGCGATCTTTGGCCCGGTGCTCAACGGCGCGATCATCGACCTGTCGGGCAGCAACTACAGCATGATCTTCCTGGTGACGCCCGCGTTCTTCGTGCTCGCCCTGGTCTGCATGCGCTATGTCACGCGCGGGGAGGCGCACCGCGCCACGCAACCCGCGCCCGCCGAGACAGCCTGAGCGCCCGCGCCGCTACGCCGGCAGCCGCGTCACCAGCGAGATGTCGAGCGCCTGGAAGCCCTCGTGCCCGCGCGACTCGGCCAGCGTGAATTCAAAGATGTGGTCGTAGCTGGGCAGGCGGTCGGGGTTAAGCTCGCGCGGCAGGTTCGCGTCGTGGAAGTACGCCGTCGCATAGGGCGACGCGGCGTGCCGCGTGTCGGTGAGCCACAGGCCGGGCGCGATCTCCGTCAGGAAGCGCATGAAGCCGTAATCCTGCGGGTGATAGTAGCAGAGACCGCGCACGCACGAGCCGACTTCGCCCCAGGCGTGTGGGTTGGCGTTCGTCGTCGGCACCAGGTTCGGGATCAGGTAGCCGGACATGAACATGTCGGCCTCGAGGCGCAGGTCGCGCGATACGTTGTCGAGCGCCACGATCTCGACGCGGCACCCCTTGTTCTGCACCGCGCGCACCACCTGGTCGAAGTCGCCGTCGCCGGTCACGAGCAGGACGCGGTCCAGGTTCTCCGACTGCAATAGCATATCGACCGCGAGGTCGAGGTCGGCGTCGGCCTTGCCGTAACGCTTGCCGGCCTCGTCTTTGTACCACTTCACCTCTTTGATGATAACCTTGTACCCCAGGTCGCGGAGCATCGAATAGAACCGGTTGACGTTGGTGTGATACTCTTCGTCGGTGCGGGCGCGCTCGGCGTCATAGCTCACGTAGGCGTTGAGACGGACCAGCTCGGCCCCGTCACGGCAGGCAAACTCGCGCAGCACGTCATACCGCATCTTGCGCCCGCCGTTCCGGTACATGTTCGAAACGTCCACGTAGACGCCAACTTTCGAACTCGAAACGTGATTGGACATTACCACCTCTTCTTGCTGTTGTTAAATAGTATATTACAAGAGCCGAATCGCGGCGGCGGACCGCCCTCCCGCTAGAGTTTAGCAGGCTCCGGGCGGGAAAACCACCCCTGCTCTGTCCGCTTTGGCGCGCCTCCCACGCCAAGCACAGAGCGCCCATGAAGGGCGCTCGTGCAACCAGCCGGGGCCGCGGCGGCCTATAGCCGGGCCGCCACCGCCTCCGCCATTTGCAGCGTCGTCGCGTCCCCGCCCATGTCGTAAGTGCGCACCTTGCCCTCGGCGATCACCGCCGCGACCGCCGCCTCCAGCCGGTCGCTCATCTCGCGCTCGCCGAGCCAGCGCAGCATCAACTGCGCCGCGAGCAGGGTCGCAATCGGGTTGACCTTGTACTGCCCGGCGTACTTGGGCGCGCTGCCGTGCGTCGGCTCGAAGACGGCGAACGTGTCGCCGATGTTTCCGCTGGAGGCGAACCCCAGCCCGCCCACAAGCTGCGCGCACAGGTCCGAGATGATGTCGCCGAACAGGTTACTGGTCACAAGCACGCCGTAGTCCTGCGGGTTCTTGATGAGCCACATGCACATCGCGTCGATGTTGGTCTCCCACAGCGCGATGTCGGGGTACTCGGCGGCGACCTTGCGCGCCTCGCGGACCATCAGGCCGCTGGTCTCGCGCACCACGTTCGGCTTCTCCACCACGGTCACGGTCGGATAGCCGTACTGCTTCGCGTACTCGAACGCCTGCCGCACGATGCGCCGGCAGCCTTGCCGCGTGAGGATGCGGCACGAGATCGCCATGTTCTCGCCCGGCACGCCGTCGAACTTGCTCATCGCGGGGCTGGCCTTGAGCGCGGTGCGCACGGCCGCCGGCACGGGGTGGAACTCCACGCCGGCGTACAGGTCCTCGGTGTTCTCGCGGAAGACCACCAGGTCGATGCTGTCGCGGTAGTTGAGCGGGTTGCCGGGGTACGCCCTGCACGGGCGCAGGTTGGTGTACAGGTCGAACAGTTGGCGCAGGCGCACGATGGGGCTGCGATAGACGTAGCCCTTCCCCTGGAGTTCGGGGACAAGCTCAGCCTCGGCCTCCTCTTTGGGCTTGGAGGTGATCGCGCCGAACAGGGCGCAGTGGCAGGTCTTGAGGAGGTCGATGGTGCGCTGCGGCAGCGCCTCGCCCTCGGCGCGCCAGAACTCCCAGCCGATGTCGGCGGGGAGGTACTCGGCGTCGAGCGCGAGCCGGTCGAGCACCAGGCGCGCGGCGTCCATCACGTCCACGCCGACGCCGTCGCCGGGCATCCAGGCTATGCGGTATTTGGGCATACTCAGCTTCTCTCCTTAGTGAAGACAGGATTTGAACCACAGAGGCACGGAGATCACGGAGAAGCTGCAAAACGACTCCGTGTCCTCTGTGTCTCTGTGGTTGGTTCTTGCGCTCCTACGCCAGGCCATCGCCGGGCATCCACGCAATGCGGTACTGGGCATATTGGGTGTGCTCCTGTGTTGGGTCCCATGTCACGGACTCAGATAGTCAATCTGGCCGGCCAGGCAAACCTAACTCGGAACGATCAACAATAAAGAGTTCATTTCGACCGGGCACACCGAGTGTTGTATAGGCGATCTTCAAACCATTTGGTGACCATGATACATAGGAAAAAGCACCCGACCTGATAAGCCGTCGTGTACCTGTGCCATCACTCGGTATGAGGTATAAACCCGGTTCGTCATAACGCCCCAGAAAAGAATCCATTCACCGTCGGGGGACCAGGTAAAGCTGTGAACCCCGCCCTTGGTGGGAACTTCCAGAATCCTCACATCACCGTTCTTGTCCATGACGCCAATGTTGTCCATGCCTCGAAAAAGGAAGGCCAATTGCTCGCCATCAGGCGACCAGAGTGGAGCTGTTTCCAACAAAGCTGGCGGATCCGTTAGTTGAACTACAGCTTGAGATTCCAAATCAAGAGCATACAGCTCACTTGTATGCGTTCGGCCTGAGCCTTTCTCCTCTGCGAAAACGATCTCGGCTCGATGAGGATGTATCGTAAAACCCTCCCATGAGGAAGCTGATCGAATGATGCGCTCGGTTTCTCCAGTGCTAACATCGAGGCGGTAGATCGAGTTACTCATGAACCCATTATCTCCCATGAACCAGAGTGCATGGAGACCCTCCCAGCTAGCTCCTCCAAAGAATCTCACGTTAAAAATCAGTATGTATTTGTCTCCAGTTTGCCCGTCTCAGTTTTCATCAACCACACTTCATCATAACCACCCTCGTAAAATGTGAACGCGAGCACGCCGCCATCCGGGGACCAAATAGGCGAACTATAGACACCATCGCCCAGCGGCCAAGTGCCCTGGGACAGGTGCGACAACACAATCCCGCCACCAAGACACAATAATGCCAAAAACACAAATGCCCTTAGCTTGCCAAAGCGCATGTCATTCTATACAGACATTCCAAAATTCATTCGATACCAAGCCGCTTGCGCGTATACGGAATCAGCCCGCCGGCCTCCAGGATGCCGAGCACAGCCTCCGGCAGCGGCGGGAAGGCGAACGTCCCGGCGGCGCAGCGGATCGCGCCGGCCTGGAAGTCCACTGTGATCGTCTCGCCGTCCTGGATGGCGTCCACCGCCTCCGGGCAGGTGATCGCCGGCAGGCCGATGTTGATGAGGTTGCGGAAGTGGATGCGCGCGAAGCTCTTGGCGACCACCGCACCCACGCCCGCCATCTTGAGGCAGGTCGCGGCCTGCTCGCGGCTGCTGCCCGCGCCCCAGTTCTTGCCGGCCACGATCACGTCGCCCGGCCTGACCGCCTTCGCAAATCGCGGGTCCAGGTCTTCGAGCGCGTACTGCGCCATCTCGTTGGGTCGCTGACGGTGTACGTGTACTTGCCGGGGAAGATCACGTCGGTGTTGACGTTGTCGCCGTACTTCCACCACGCGGCCTGTGGTGCTGTTGGGCATGGTGGGTTACTCCAATAGCTGATTCTGGCGGTTAACGTATGCGAGAATATACTCAATAAAGCGATCAAAGTCGCCGAGGTAATTCTTGATAACGCCGTAGACTTGCTGATCGCGTATGCGCAGATAACCATGCACAAGCCTGTTGCGCATCCCTACCATATCCGAGAGTGTGTCTACAAAATCATCAGGGATAACGCCCAGCCGGTTAAGCGCGCTGACCGCATCCTGAGCGCTCTTCACCGCAATACCCTCTGATGCGACGATATGCTCTGCGATATCAATACTTGCCTGGAGACACATATGCAACCGAAACCGTCCCAAATCGATAGAGTCTCGGTCAGCCATGTACCGATCCAGTGATTGATCTCCAACGGAACGCAGCGTGTTCTGGTAGTCGCGGAGGAACGCAACCAGCTCAGCGATCTTGGCGGCGTCAACCACTCAGTTCCTCCAGAAGGTTACGCATGTAGGCGCGATAATAGGCTTCCAGGCGTGGGCGTTCTACAGCGTAGGCTTCGCGGATCGCTTTTTCATATGCCAGCCGGTCGGCCTGTTCGCGCGCGTAGATCAATATGCCATCCCTGACAACCTCGCCCAGTACGAGAACCGGCATTGTATTCATCGCGCCAGCTTCAACTTGCAGAGGTAAGTCAACGGCATTCTGCAAACGCCTCTCAAGGCGGAGAGACAGAATTAGCTGATCGTAATCCGTGACGCTCTTGTCGAACAGGACTCCTATATCCACATCACTCTGGGGCGTCGCCGTGCCGCGCGCCACCGACCCGTAGACATACGCCAGCCGCACCGGGTACTCCGCCAGGATCGCGGGCGCGCCGGCCTTCAGGTGTTCGATAATGCGCGTGGTATCGATTGGTTCCCCCATCACACATCCTTCGGGTGGGCAATCACCCCCGCGACCGCGCTCGCGGCGACGACCGCCGGGCTTGCCAGGTAGATTTCCGACTCTTTGGTGCCCATCCGGCCCCGGAAGTTGCGGTTCGCGCTGCTGATCGTCACCTCGCCCACCGCCGGCACGCCCATGTGATTGCCCATGCACGGGCCGCAGCCGGGGCTTTCGACCACCGCGCCGGCCTCAACGAACGTGGCGATGTAGCCTGCCGCAAGCGCCTGCTTGTACACCTCCGCGCTCGCTGGGATCACGACCATGCGCGTGCCCGGCGCGACCCTGCGACCCTGCATCACCTCGGCGGCGGCGGCCAGGTCTTCGAGGCGGGCGTTGGTGCACGTGCCCAGGAACGCCTGGTCCACGGCACGCCGGCCACCTGCGAGAGCGGCGCGACGTTATCGACCGTGTGCGGGCGCGCGACCATCGGCTCGATCTGGGCGGCGTCGTAGGCGACATCGACAGTGTAGGCTGCGTCGGCGTCCGGATAGACCGGCTCGTAGGCGCGGCGGGCGCGGCCTTCCAGGTACGCGAACACCTTCTCATCCGGCGGGACGTAGCTGTTCTTCGCACCCATCTCGGCCATCATGTTGGGCAGCACCGCGCGGCTGGCGAGCGACATCGCCCCGATAGCCTCACCATGCCACTCCACCGACATGTAGAGCGCCGCGTCCGCGCCCAGGTCGCCGATGACCTTGAGCGCCAGGTCCTTCGCGGTCACGCCCGTGTTGAGCCGCCCATGCACCGTGATGCGCATACTCTCCGGGACGCGCAGCCACAGCCGGCCCGTCGCCCAGAGCACTGCGACCTCGCTGCGCCCGATGCCCGCGCCGAACGCGCCCATCACCCCGGCGTGCGGCGTGTGGCTGTCCGCGCCGAGCACGGTCTCGCCTGGCAGCGAGAGGCCCTCTTCGACCAGCACCTGGTGGCAGATGCCGCGCCCCACGTCGAAGAAATGCGCCACGCCCTGCGCCCTCACGAACTCGCGCACCACGCGGTGGTTCTCCGCGTGCTTGGTCGTGGGCGCGGGCGCGGCGTGGTCCAGCGTGATCGCCAGCCGTTCGGGATACAGCACCTTCTCGACGCCAAGCTCTTTGAAGATGCCGTAGATCGCGGCGGTGTTGTCGTGGCTGAGCACCACATCCGGCTCGATCTCCACGATCTGGCCCGCCTGTGTCGATGGCAGGCCCGCCTTCCTGGCAAGAATCTTCTCAGCGAATGTCTGCCCCATGTTGCTTCTCCGACTCCTCCCGTGGCTTCTTCGGGGTCATGCCCATTTTACAACGAGTTTCGGCGAATGTGACAAACGATAGCGAGTCCTGCCCCGCGCGGTCAGCGGCATACACAAAAGCCCGAAGAGGCTGCCTTCTCCGGGCCTTTGATCCACACCGCCGGCAAAACCGCCTACAACAGACCGATCCGGCTGTAATCGCCAAGCGTCAGCTTGAAGGCAGTGGGCTTCACGGGCGAGCGCCCCAGCTCGACGTTGCGCCCGATCAGACTGTCCTGGACGCGCGCGGGCACGTCCCGGATGACGCTGTTCTCCAGCACGATGCTGCGCTCGATCTCGCTGTTCTGGATGAGCACGTCGTGATAGATGCTCGTGAACGGCCCGACGTAGCTGTTGATGATGCGCGCGTTCTCGCCGATGACCGTCGGCCCGCGGATCACGCTGTTGACAATCTCCGCGCCCGACTCGACCGTCACCCGCGAATCGACCTGCGAGTCCCGGTCCACAAAGCCCTCGATCTTCGGCTCCAGCTCCTCCAGGACGAGGCTGTTGGCGTCGAGCATGTCGCCGGGCCGCCCGGTATCGATCCACCAGCCGCGATGGATGTACGGATAGACCACGTAGCCGTTGTCCATCAACCACTGGATCGCGTCGGTGATCTCCAGCTCGCCGCGCGCGGAGGGCTTGATCGCGTCGGTCGCTTCGAAGATGTGGTGGTCGAACATGTAGATGCCCACAAGCGCCAGGTCGCTCTTCGGCTCGCGGGGCTTCTCGATAAGCCGGATGACGCGGTCGTCCTCCAGTTCGGCGACGCCGTACTGCTCCGGGTGCTTGACCCGCGTGAGCACGATCTGGCTGTTCCACTCGCCGTGGTGCGCGAAGTCGGCGATCAGCGGGCTGATGCCGCCCTGGATGACGTTGTCGCCGAGGAACATCACAAACCGGTCGTCGCCCAGGAAGTCGCGCGAGATTTTCACAGCGTGCGCCAGACCCAGCGGCTCTGGCTGCTCGATGTAGGTGATGTTGATGTCCCAGCGCCCGCCCCGGCCCACCGTCTGGCGAATCTCGTCGCCGGTGTCGCCGACGACGATGCCGATATCGCGGATGCCGGCGTCGCGGATCGCCTCGATTACCCGGAAGAGGATCGGCTTATTGGCGACCGGGATAAGCTGCTTGGCGCGGGTGTAGGTCAGCGGGTAGAGGCGCGTCCCCTTGCCGCCGCTCAGGATCAGGCCTTTCATAACGGGTTCCTCTCACTGTGGAGTCAGCGTACCGGATACACAAGGACAAAGTGTACCGCGTCCGGGCGGCCAATCCTAGTATCCGGCCATCGACGCCCTGGGGACGTTGACCAACACCGCGCCCACCAGGTTCACGCCCACGCGCGCCAGCGCCTCTTTAGCGCGGGCGGCGGCGTCGCGGCGGGTGGCGCCGGCGCGCACGACCAGCAGGACGCCGTCCGTCTTCGCGCCGAGCAGCGCCGCGTCGGTCACGCCGAGCACCGGCGGCGCGTCGAAGACCACGATGTCGGCCTCCGCCTTCAGCGCCGCGAGCACGTCGTCCATTTTCGCGCTGACCAGCAGGTCTGCCGGGTTGGGCGGCAGCGGCCCGCCTCGGCAGCAGCGCCAGGTTCTTCACCGGCGTCTCGACCAGCGGCGGCGCGCTTGCCGCCTCAGCCTCGACCGCCATCGTGGTCAGCCCGCGCGCGTTCGAGACGCCCCACAGCGTGTGCTGCGCCGGTCGGCGCAGGTCGCAATCGACCAGCAGCGTGCGCCGCCCGCTCTGCGCCAGCGTGACCGCGAGGTTCGCGGCGGCGGCGCTCTTGCCCTCGTCCGCCCCTGGCGAGGTGACCACCAGCGTGCGCAGCGGGTCGTCCAGGTGGGCAAAGACCAGGTTGGTGCGCAGCGTCCGGTACGCCTCGGAGGCCGGCGCAGCGGGGTCGGTCAGCGTGATAAGGTTCGGTTGGTTGTTGGACATATGTTCCCCTTGTCTGTGCATCATTATGCTGTTGGCGAATTCGTGCTCGCATTCCTCACCCCGCCGACCTTCGGTCGGCGCCCCTCTCCCACAGTGGGGCGAGGAGGATTGAGCGGTGAAGTCCCCTCTCCCCTTGTGGGAGAGGGGATTTAGGGGTGAGGGGCAGTTCGCCAACAGCACCATCATGTAATGGTTCTTCTCTGATCCCGCGACTGAAGTCGCGGGCTAATTCCGAAGCCATCATCGCGCTCGGCGACGATTAGGCCGCCGTGAAAGTCCAACAGTCGGCGGAACTAAGCAGCGGCGCTCACGCCGCGTCATCGGCGGGGATCTGCGCCAGCACCGGCGCATCGAGCGCGCGCGCCACGTCCTCGGCGCGGTGGATCACCCCCGCCTGCACGTACTCCAGCGCAAACACGATCACCCCCGCCGGCAAGCGCGCCCAGGATCGCGCCCGCAATGACGTTGATGGCCGTCTTGGGGCTTTCCTTGCCGACCTGCGGGATGTCGGTCGGGATGGCGTTGATCTGATCCTCACGGCGCACCTTCTGGTTCTCGGCGTTGCGCCACTCGACGAGCAGGTTGCCCCACGTGCTGGCGATGTTGTTGAGCTGCGCCAGGCACGCCTGGAGTTCGTCCGGGTTGCCCTCGTGGCACGGCTGGTCCACCTGTAGCTCGATGATCAGCCGCGAGGTGTCGGTGTTGAAGTGCGCGTTGCCGCGCAGTTCGGCCGGCATCATGTCAAGTTGCAGCGCGTCGATCACGTCAGCGGCGCGCAGGTCGGAGTTGAGCCAGCTTTCGTAGCCACGAATCAGGCGCGTGGTGGCCTCGGTCAGGCCGAGGTCGTTGCGCGCCGGCTGGATGAAGAGCCGGTACGTCGAGCGGTAGACCGGCGTCTGCGCCTGGCTGAGGATGAAGGCCGCCGCCGCCGCCAGGACCGCCGTCAGGATGACAATCCAGCCGCGCCGGAGGGCGATACGGATGTAGTCCATCAGGTTCATGTAAAAACTCCGATCTAGACGCCTGACACAAACTGCCAACAATTGGTAGCTATATTAAGCGAGCAAATCATTGTACCGCACAGCCCTTATGGCTAATTGCATATCTATCTCTGTGGATAGGGCGATTGCATGAAACGCAGATGAAACTGCGAATAACGCCAATAACGCGAATTTCTGGCCTGCATAGCCGAAGTCTCTCAAGGAAATGCGCCTACTTCAAAGATTAATATCCGCGTTATTGGCGATTATATCCCTGGGTCTCCGGGAATTCGCGTGCTGAACCAAGGTTCGACGCCCGATTTGGGGGCGGCATCGGATTTGCACCGTAGGGACACGGCACTGCCGTGTCCCTACACCTCACACCCACGCGAATTCCCAAAGAACCCATTTCTTATCTCGATGTATCAAATCGACCGGGTTTTTCATGCAATCGCCCTATCTCTGTGGACGCCTGAAGAGAAAGTCTGTAGGATAGGAATTACCCCAATATGCAACTAACTCCCAACCTTCATCTCCAAAAACGGAGAGGCAGTGCACTAGAGCATGACCACCATCTGGTGCTGATGCAACTGCTAATTCAAGTTTCTGGTTCAATTCCTGCTCGGTATCAGGATCATCTGATTTTGCATAACCTGCTCCTCCCGATCCCAAGTTGAAATAATGAATAAAATCCCATTTAACTATTTCTGATTGTGTGCTGAGACCCACCCTAATTTCCCGTTGATTAAGTTCACAATCTCCTCATCAGCGAGCGTGGGGACCGGCTTGAGAAATGCTCCATAGACAGCAACAGCAAACGTCAGTACAAGCATGACGAATACTGCCGCCAGCATGAGGTGGCTACCTTCAATGCTTGTCCGACGACTAGTTTGTGATGCTGTCCCTTCCAGCTTTTGCAGCCACTTCTGCGCAGTGAGGCTGTCGGGCATTGTGCGCAAGAGAGCACGCGCGTCGTCGTAGCGTTTCTCATTGATTAACCGACGCGCAACCTGTAGCTTTTCCTCCTGCTCGGACATTTGTCCCTCCTAGTGCGTGAACAAGAGACTACTCGTGCGGCACTTCCGCGATCACCGCGAAGCCCAGCGCCTCCAGATCGGCGCGCGTGCGCACGGTCGGGTCAAGGTACTCGACCAGGAACGCGAGCGCCACCCCCGCCGCCAGCCCCAGCGCCACCGGGATGAGCGGCCTGATCCGCGACGTGGCCGGCGGCGCGAGCGCGCTCACGCTGATGCGGTCGAGCGGCACCACCTCGACCGGGCCGGCTGCCGTCTGCGGGAAGTACTGGCTGCTGCCGTGCACCATCACGTCAACCGCGACCTCGGCGATGTACAACAGCGTGTCGGGGTCGCCCCAGGTGATGTAAAGCGCCATGACGCTGCGCTGGTTGTCGGCGGCGAACGCGCCCGCCAGCTCCCCCGCGCTGATCTCGATGCCCTGCGCCGTGAGGCTCTCGCTGACTTCTAGCAGGAACGAGTTCGTCTGCACCCACGCCGTCAGCGCGTTGACCAGATACTCCGACGCGAGCCAGGGCACGTAGCTGGAGTCCTCGTAGGGCGCAGCGGCGCGCGGCGCGTCGCCTGTCTCCAAGCCCTCGGTGGGGACCTGCGCGGCGGTGAAGCGGATCGCGGTCGTGTAGGCCGTCGGCGGCGCGGTGTAGGTCAACACGGCGTAGCCAAGCGCGACGGCGGTCGGGATAGCGATCAGCCACCAGCGCCGGAGGAGGATGCGGAAAAGTGAGTGGAGTTCCATAGAATTTCAGAACTGTATCGTCATTATTCTTCTTTTAGGCGCTTAAAGTAAAGAAAATGCGCAACATCGCTCTCCATATATGTTACAGGACCAATACCCACAAGTTCCCACCCGTTCTCGCCCAATTGAGCTATGAGTTGGTCTAGCTCATCGGAGCTTTCAATAAGCGTCCACTCGCCACCGTATCTGATCATGGTGGAATAGCGTTGCCACCCCGCTGCCTCATTGCGTTCCGTAATGGGTCCGGGGAGGTACGCAGAGTTCGCCCGGTCATCCTTCCACCTAAATGCTTTGTTGATAATAGGACCGACGGCGCAATATTCCCATTTTTGCATCTCTTCCCTCTTACTCACAAGCTGGCGAAGGCGGCCCCTTCGGGATTGTTTTTCGCCATACCCACCTCCTCCACGTACTCCCGCATCTCCCGCCGGAACACCGCGACATCGAACCGGCCTGCATTCTCCACCGCGCGCGCCGGGTGGAACGCCCCCGCGTCAAAGCGCTCCAGCGCCGCCATCAGGCTCTCGACCGTCGGCGCGTCGAAGAACGCACCCGTCTCGCCCTCGATCACCGTGTCGAGCGCGCCGCCGCCGTGCAGCGCGATCACCGGGCGGCCGGCGGCCTGCGCCTGCACCGGCGTGATGGCGAAGTCCTCCAGGCCCGGCAGGATGAAGGCCTTCGCGCGCGCGAACAGGTCTGGCAGGTCGGCGTCGGGCACGCGCCCCAGGAATTGTACCGTAGGCCCGGCCATCGCCTCCAATCGCGCCCGGTCGCGCCCGGAGCCGGCCACGCGCAGCGGCAGCCCCAAGCGCGTGCACGCCTGCACCGCGAGATCGACGCGCTTGTACGGCACGAGCCGCCCCAGGCTGAGGTAATAGTCCCCCACTTCCGGCGCGGGCGCAAACATCCGCGTGCGCACCGGCGGATAAATGATAACCGACTCGCGCCCGTAGTGCCGGGCGATGCGCCGCTGCACCTCCGACGAGATGGCGATGAAGTGGTCCACGCGGTCGGCGGCGGCGCGGTCCCAGCGCTTGAGCCGGTCGGCCTGTGGCCTTATGACTACGCGAAGTAACGCGGGGATGCGCTCGCCCTGCACATACGTGTCGTAGTCCCACACGTAGCGCGTCGGCGTCAGGCAGTAACACACGTGGGGCGCGTCGCCAGTGCGCACGCCGTGACAGAACCCGCTCTTGTTGCTGATGACCAGATCGTAGCCGGAGAGGTCCACCCTGCCCCACGCCAGCGGGTAGAGCGGCAGGAATGGCTGGTGCCGCCGGTGGATGAGCGGCAGCCGGTCGAGCCAGGTGGTGCGGATATCCCACGCGCGGTAGGCGTCGGGCATGGCGTCGCGCCAGTACATCGACGTGTACACCGGCGCGCCGGGGAAGAGGCCGACCAGTTCCTCAAGCACGTCCTCCGCGCCGCCGCGCTGGTTGAGCCAGTCATGGACGAGGGCGATCTTCACCTGGGGCCTTCCTAAAACCGGGAACAAAAGATCAACCACAGAGGCACAGAGGTCACAGAGGTTTCATCGCCTCTCCGTGTCTCTGTGGTCTATCCGCGCCGCGGCTAACATGGCCGGCACAGCCCAATCACGTGCTCCTGGTGCATCCGCCGCTCGATGCCAGCGCCGCGCCCGTCCGCACGGGCGGGCATCATGCGCCGGTTCCGGTCGAGCGCGCGCGCCGCCACGTCGACAAGCTCGAAGCCGGCGGACGCCTGGGCGATCTCGGCCAGACAGCGCGGCGTCTCCACGTCCATGCCGCGCATCGTCGAGGTCCCGACCACCAGCACCGCCACGCCGCCGGGCCGCAGCGCGCGGTACATCTCGCACAGCACCGCGCCCATCTCGCTGTAATACTTATGGAGGACGCGCGCCTTTCGGGCATCCACCGCGCGCAGCCGCGCCACCACATCCTGCACGGCGGGCGGCAGCGGCCCACGCTGCGCAGGCGTCAGCGCCGCCTCGCGCAACCGCTCGCCGCCGACGTACTGCCCGCGCAGGGCGGCAAGCTCCCCGACCGGCTGCCCCAGCCACGCCAGCGAGAACTTGTGCGCGCGCATGTAGTCGATCGCGTTGGCGGCATAGGGCGGCGAGGTCACGATCAGGTCAACGAAGCCGTCAGCCAGCGGCAGCGCGCGGGCGTCGCCCCGGAGCACGTCCACCGGCGCGGGGCGGCGCGGCCGGCGCGCGTCCAGCTCGCCAAGGCTCAGGAGGTTCTGCGTCACCCGCCGGCGGAAGTGATTGACGGCGTCGCGAGGCCGCTTGTCCATCACGCGGTGCGGGCGCGTGTGCGCCAGGTCGCGCGCCATCGAGACGCCGCCGGACTTGGTGATGATGATGGCGGAAAACGCCAGGGTGAAGAAATCGCGCTGGTCGGGCGCGGCGTGCGCCTCGATAGCGCGAAGCAGGGCCATGAGTTCGCACTGCGCGCGGGGCGCGAACCAGTAGTCAAAAAAAGGCGCGGCTTTGCTCGTCATAGCGGGCGCGGATCGCCTCAGCGAGCGCCGCCGGGGTGCGCAGCGCGCGCCGCGCTGCCTGGACGATCCGTTCCCCGGTCGCCCGCAGGCTCTCAAGGTCGCGCGGCTGCGTCTTGACCCGGCACAGGAGCAGCGCCAGCGGGTCGATGTCCACGCCGACGGCGGGGCAGCCGGCGAGGTACGCCTCGACCAGCGTCGTCCCGGAGCCGGCCATCGGGTCGAGCACCCGGTCGCCGGGCCGGGTCAGCGCGTCGATGAAGGCGCGCGGCAGTTGCGGCGGGAACTTCGCCGGGAAGGCGTGGAAATTGTGCGTGGCGTACCCGCTATCCGCATCGTGGAAGCACAGGTCGCCGTCAATGATCGCGCGCAGCCGGGGACGGAGGTCTGCCTGCATGGCTGCCATGATATAACGGATTCCGCCCCATGCCTAATGCGGATGCAATCACGCCTCGCAGCCGGCGCTCAGAACGTTACCGGGTATATTCCTTCAAGAAGTACACGATGAACGGTTAAGCCGATATGCGTCGAGCAGCACTTAAGTCTCTCTGCAACGTCGCAACAGATCTTCTTGAGGGGGTCCGAATTGGTCCCATTCGAACGGAGTAAGTCGGCATACGTACAGGTGCGGGCAGCAAAGAACGCGGCATCGGTGACAAACGCATGGAGTTGACAGAGCGGATCGTGCACATTGAGGATATCAGTTGCAGGTTTCTCGTTCGTGCTCTGCGCAACCTGGTAGAGAACCTCAAAACGCAACATGATATGCACCGCATCGCGCGTCATCGCCAGAACCTCGACAGGAAACGCGCGCTTACGGAGATCAACCTCGGCAACAACAAGCTGCCGTCGGCGGGGATTGACCCGGCGCAAGAGCACTTTCAACCAATGTACTCCAAAGAACGCCGGGTGAGGTCCAGGCTCCAACTGCACTGGCTTACAATCAGGATCCCTGCCCTTCTTTGCGGGACAATATACGTATGTCTTTTGCCTGGCTTAACATCCAGATCAACGCCCTGCCAGGGTACGGATATCGTTCTGACATCGACTAACGCCTCATCGCCCTCATGCTCGGCGGGATACTGAAGTGGCGTTGGGCGTGCGGCCAGCACCATAATGCGATCGGTCCATGTTTCGTGGATCTCTTCCCCTTTCCTCGTCGTCGTTATCCGGTGGCATCTTTCCCTCGCTTGCCCGCCAGCCGTGCTGTCACCCGATTACTTTATAGCATAGATTGCGGAGAAACTGAAGATAGTTCGCATAACAAACTTAATACAATTTTCGTGTTCGTTTTGTTAGATGGACGCAACACCGCCGCCACCAGACGCACCCGCGCGCGTTGCCTATCATAGAGGCGCGTGTTATACTTCCCCGCAGTTTGTCCCAAATAGCACAACCATCGAAGGGCGCACCACCGGAGGCAATCGTGCTTGACCAATGGGCTTTCATCGCCATCCTCGGCGTTCTTGCGCTCGGCATCCCGGCAGCGGCTATCGTGATTGGCCGCGTCCTGGGACCCCGCCGGCCCAACAAGGTCCAACGATCAACATACGAATGTGGCATCGAGACCGTAGGCGAAGGGCAGGAGCAGCTCAAGGTCCAGTACTATCTTGTTCGCCCTCGTCTTCCTGGTCTTCGATGTTGAAGTTGTGCTCTTGCTGCCGTGGGCGCTGGCGTACCAACAGCTTCCTTTGTTTGCACTGGTCGCGGGCGTCACGTTCATTTTCCTGGTAGCCGATGGGCTGGTCTACGCCTGGAGAAAGGGCGCCCTGGAGTGGAGGTAGCCCCAGGCCAGACCTTTCCAATCGCGTTATTGCTCCGGAGAAGCGTGTATGCCGCCATCATCTCTTCTGCCCGCTGAGGTCGGGCGCGGGCCTAACGACCCCCTGGGCGTCATCATCGCCGCCGTGGCGGTTGTCGGGGTCGCGCTCGGTTTGCTGATTTTCAACATCTGGTTCGAGCGCAAGCAGGTCGCGCGCACGCAGGACCGGCTCGGCCCGAACCGCGTCGGCCCCTGGGGCGTCTTCCAGACCATCGCCGATGTGCTCAAGCTGCTGACCAAAGAGGTCATCTTCCCGGCCAACGCGGACCCCCGCCGTCTACTGGATGGCGCCCATCCTCGCGGCCGGCTCCGTCATCATGATCTGGGCCGTCATGCCGTTTAGCCCGGTCAAGATCGGGACCGACCTCAGCGTCGGCGTGCTGTACGTCGTCGCGATTGGGTCGCTCGGCACCATCGGCGTGCTGACAGCCGGCTGGGGGTCCAACAACAAATACGCTCTGCTCGGCGGCCTGCGCATGGTCGCCCAGGTCGTCAGTTACGAGGTGCCCCTTGTGCTCTCCCTGCTCGTGCCCGTCATGCTGGCGGGCACCATGTCGATGCAGGGGCTTGTCGTCGAGCAGGGTGGGATGTGGTTCCTCTTGATGTCGCCGGTCGCCGCCCTCATCTTCCTGATCTCGAGCCAGGCCGAAGTGGGCCGCGCGCCCTTCGACCTGACCGAAGGCGAGAGTGAGATCGTGGCCGGCTACCACATCGAGTATTCGGGCACCGCCTTTGCGATGTTCTACCTCGGCGAGTGGATGCACGCCTTCGTCGTGAGCGCGCTTTTCGCCACGCTGTTCCTCGGCGGGTGGCAAGGCCCCGGCGCGACCGAGGTCCCGGTTCTCGGCCTGATCTACTTCCTCGTCAAGAGCTACTTCGTGTACTTCGTGCTCAACTGGCTGCGCTTCACCGTTCCGCGCATCCGCATCGACCAGTTGCTCTCGCTCAACTGGAAGTTCCTGGTACCCGTCGCGCTCATCAATCTGGTCATGACCGCCATCGTTGACCGGATCGTGACCACCGCCATTGCCGTCGATCCCAACGCCAGCGCCTTTATCCAGACCCTGCCGCGCGCCGGCGTGCTCTTCCTGGCGAACGTCGCGCTCATGGGCGTGATCCTGATCGTCCTCCGCGAGGTCGCCCGCCGCGAGCGGGCGCGGGTCGAGGCGCTGGTCGATGAAGGTGTGTTCTCCGCGCCTGCGGTCG
This sequence comes from Anaerolineae bacterium, assembly GCA_027494055.1. Taxonomy (GTDB): domain Bacteria; phylum Chloroflexota; class Anaerolineae; order Aggregatilineales; family JAFGMM01; genus JAOSJO01. Next base: position 545,207 of record JAOSJO010000012.1, read on the forward strand.
AAGCCGCGCCGGCAGAGGGGTAGTCGCGATGATCATCAACGGAGAGACAATCGCGTTTGCCGTTTTTGCCATCATGGCGATCGTCGGGGGCGTCGGGGTGGCGGCGCTGCGCAACCTGTTCCACGCCGCGCTGAGCCTGCTGGTGGCGCTGTTCGGCGTCGCCGGGCTGTTCGTGCTACTCGCCGCGCCCTTCCTGGCGATGGTGCAAATCCTGGTCTACATGGGCGCTATCGCCATCCTGATCATCTTCGTCATCATGCTCACGCAGCGCGTCGCAGGGATGCGCGAGCAGTACAACCGGCAATGGATTCTGAGCGGGCTGGTGGCGCTGGTGGTGTTCGGCGTGTTGCTGATGGTCATCAGCCAACTGGGCACGCCCGAAAACGCGATGTGGAACCCGTCCGCAGTCGCCGCAACCCTCCCGGATGACGCCGGGGTGGCGGCGCTCGGCGCGGACCTGGTCGATGCCAATCGCTACGTGCTGCCGTTCGAAGTCGCTGGCCTGCTGATGACCGTCGCGCTGATCGGCGCGATTGCGGTCGCGCGCGAAGACTGAAGAAACACCCTCATCCCTCCGCCCGCGCCGGGCGCGAGGGAACCGGAAGGCGTGCGCCTGCTCCCCTTCCCCTCAGCGGGTTGAGGGGCCGGGACGAGGGAAACAAAATGGGGGGTCTCCCGAATGAGTGTGCCATTGTGGATGTATTTGTTCGTCGCGGCGGTCCTGTTCTGCCTGGGCGTGTTCACCGTGCTGGCGCGGCGCAACGCCATCGCGATCCTGATGGGCGTTGAGCTGATGCTGAACGCGGTCAACGTCAACCTGATCGCCTTCTGGCGCTTCCTCACGCCCGAAAACGTCATCGGCGCGCGGGGCGGCATGAGCGGGCAGGCGTTCGCGGTGTTCGTGCTCATCGTCGCCGCCGCCGAGGCTGCCGTCGGCCTGGCGTTGATCATCGCCCTCTACCGCACGCGGCAGTCCGTGATCGCTGAAGAAGCCGACCTGATGAAGGGTAGCGCCTTGGACAACCAAACGCTCGAAACCATCACCTGGCTCGTTCCCCTGCCGCCCATCCTGGCCTTCTTCCTCATCAGCTTCCTCGACGCCAACAAGGCCCTGCGCGAGCGCTGGCGGCTCATCAACGCGCTGATCGCCATCACCGCGATCCTAATCTCATGGGGGTTGAGCATCGTCATCGTGATCGAGGGCATGGGGCGCGGCGGCGAGGCGCTCGCCGAGCACCCAATCGCCATTGCGGCCAACTGGTACCCGATGGGCGCGGGCGACTACTTCAAACTGGGCGTGATGGTCGATCCACTCACCGTGGTCGGCCTGTTCTTCGTGCCCCTCACCTGCGCGATGATCTTCATCTACAGCCACGGCTACATGGCCCACGACGAAAGGTACAGCCGCTTCTTCAGCTACATCGCGCTCTTCGTCGGCGCGATGCTCACGCTCGTCGTGGCCGACAACCTCCTGCTGCTCTTCATCGGGTGGGAGGTGATGGGCCTGTGCTCGTACTTGCTCATCGGCTTCTGGGCGCACAAGGACTACCCCGCCGAGGCAAACAAGACGACCAACCCGCGCGACGCCGCCATCAAGGCGTTCATCACCACGCGCGTCGGCGACGTGATCATGCTCCTTGGCATCGCCTACCTGTTCGCCGAGATCGGCACGCTCAGCTACCGGACGATACTGCGCGACGCGAACGTCCTCGCAATGCTCACGCAAGAGAGCATCATCCCCGGCATCTCGATTGCAGGGCTGGCCGGGCTGTTGCTGGTGGCCGGCGCGGTCGGCAAGAGCGCGCAGTTCCCGCTCCACACGTGGTTGCCCGACGCGATGGAAGGCCCCACGCCCGTCAGCGCGATGATCCATGCGGCGACGATGGTGAGCGCGGGCGTGTTCATGGCGATCCGCATGTTCCCGGTCATGAGCGCGGGCTTCCACCATCACGGCGACTTCACCGCGCCGATGATCGCGCTGGGGCTGATCGGCGCGTTTACCGCCCTCTTCGCCGCCACGATGGCGCTGGTGCAGAACGACGTGAAGGGCGTGCTCGCCTACAGCACTATTAGCCAGCTTGGCTACATGATGGCCGCGCTCGGCATCGGCGCTTACGTCGCGGCGACGTTCCACCTGGTCACGCACGCGATCTTCAAGGCGCTGCTGTTTATGGGGTCCGGTTCGGTGATCCACGGCATGGAACACGGCGAGCACCACGTCCATGAGCACGCGCACGGGCGCGCGCACAAGTGGTTCGACGCGCAGGACATGCGCAACATGGGCGGCCTGCGCCGCAAGATGCCCTACACCTTCTGGACCTTCCTGATCGGCGGGCTGGCACTGTCTGGCTTCCCCATCATCACGTCGGGGTTCTGGAGCAAGGACGAGATCATCGCGGACGCGCTGCACCAGGCGGGCGAGGGCTACGCGCTCGGCGTCTGGGTGTTCGTGATGCTGGTCGCGGCGGCGTTCCTGACGGCCTTCTACACCATGCGACAGATCGGCATGACGTTCTTCGGCGCGCCGCGCACCGAGGCCGCAAAACACGCGGTCGAGAGCCACTGGACGATGTGGACGCCGCTCGTCGTGCTGGCGGCCTTCACGCTGGTCATCGGGTTCCTGGGCGTGCATCCCGACTTCCCGATCCTGGGACCGCTGCTCTCGCCGGCGGGGCACAGCGCCGTGCACGGGCTGGTCGGCCCGGCGATGCTCGACGAAGCGCCGCCGCTGGCGTTCAGCCTCACCGCGCCGTTGATCTCGATCATCGTGGCGCTGGGCGGGCTGGCGCTCGGCTGGTACATCTACGTCGTGCGCGGGGTGAAGGCGGTCGATCAGAAAGACTGGGTCGAGGGCGTCCTGGGCAGGTTCATCTACAACGAGGTGCTCGCGCGCAAGTACCGCCTCGACGACTCGAACGTGGGCGGCGTCTACAAGCCCGGCCTGTACACAATCGTCTTCGTGCGCCCGACGCAGTGGGTCGCCGAGCAGTTGGTCTCTAGCATCATGGACCGGCGCATCATCGACGGGTTCCTGGAGCTGGTCGCGCGCGTCGCGGTACAGATCGGCAACTTCTTCCGCGCGTGGAACAGCGCCGTCATCGACGGCGTGGGCGACGGCGTCCCAATCGGGATTGGCCGGTTCGCGGCGTGGATGCGCCCGCTCCAGAGCGGGAAGATTCAGCAGTACTTGCTGATCGCGGCGATCTCCGCCATCGTGATCGGCTTTATCCTGGTGCTCTCGCTCGCGCGTTAGTCACCCCTGGGAGATTGACGTATGGACTTCTGGCTTCTCAGCGCGATCACCTTCCTGCCGCTGCTCGGCGCGGTGGTCGTCGCGCTTCTGCCCCGCGACCTCGAACACACGGCGAAGTGGGCGGCCCTGATCTTCGCGCTCCTGGTGGCGGTCCTCGCCGTGATCGCGTTCTTCCAGTATCAGGAATGCACGCCCAACGAACAGGGGTACTGCTTCGTCGAGGAGGCGAACTGGTTCGACCTGATCGGCGTCCGGTGGCGGGCGGGCATCGACGGGCTGAGCGCGCCGCTGGTGCTGCTCACGGGGCTGCTCACGCCGCTGGCGATCCTCATCAGCTTCGAGGTCCACGACCGGGTCCACATCCACATGGCGCTGTTCCTGCTGCTTGAGATGGGCATGATGGGCGTCTTCATCGCGCTGGACCTGGTGATCTTCTTCGTCTTCTGGGAGTTCGGCCTGATCCCGATGTACTTCCTCATCAACCAGTGGGGCAGCGACGAGGAACGCCGCCGCCATGCCGCGATCAAGTTCCTGCTTTACACAATGGCGGGGTCGCTGGGCCTGCTGCTGGCGTTGCAGGTCATAGGCCTGACCATCGGCACGTTCGACATCCCCGCGTTGCAGGCGCAGTGGCCGGGCTACACCGGCGACGGTGGCGCGCTCTTCGGCGTCCCCATCGAGACAGTGAAGAGTATCGCGTTTGTCGCCTTCTTCGTCGCGTTCGCCATCAAAATCCCCGTCTGGCCGTTCCACACCTGGCTGCCCGACGCGCACACCGAAGCGCCCACCGCCGGCTCGATGCTGCTGGCGGGCGTGCTGCTCAAGCTCGGCGCTTACGGGATGCTGCGCCTGGTCGCGCCGCTCTTCCCCAGCAGGCGGCAGACGCCGCCATCGTGATTGCGGTGCTGGCGATGCTCAGCGTCGTGCTTGGCGCTTACGCCTCCTACGGGCAGACCGATTTCAAGCGCCTCGTCGCCTATAGCTCAGTCAACCACATGGGGTTCGTGACGCTCGGCGTCGCGGTGGCGATGTACGCCGCCGGCGGCGCGGTCGCCCCCTCCACGCCGTGAACGCGACCAACGGCGCGATACTCCAGATGTTCACGCACGGCATCAGCTCGGCGGCGATGTTTCTGCTCGTCGGCGCGCTGTATCACAAAGCGCACACGCGCAACCTGGAAGACTTCGGCGGCCTGTGGCTGGTCGCGCCGCTCTACGGCGGGGTGCTGCTCTTCTGCTCGATGGGCAGCCTGGGCCTGCCGGGCCTGAGCGGCTTCGTCAGCGAGTGGATGGTGGTTTCGGGCGCGTGGCCGGTCTTCTCCCTGCTGACGGCCCTCTGTATGCTCGGCCTGCTGGTGACGGGTCTCTATATCCTCAAAGGAATCAAAATGGCGCTGCATGGCCCGCTCAACACACGCTGGCAGGGCGTCAGGCTGGAGATCGAACTGCGTGAGCTGGTCGCCCTCGCCCCGCTCATGGGCTTGATGCTGCTCATTGGCCTTGCGCCGGGCTGGCTGGTGCAGGTCATCAACCAGTTCTCGACAGCGCTGTTTGGTGGGTAGAGGAGCGCTCATGATACCCCAATTCCCTGTCCTCAGTCTCATCGTCCTCATCCCCATCGGGGCAGCCGTGGTAATCTGGCTGCTCCCCAAAGAAGCGAGGACGGCGGCGCGCGTCACTGCCGCGACGGCGATGGGCATCTGCCTGCTGCTGGCGCTGCTCATGTACATCGGCTACAACGCCGAGGTCAACACCCCGGAGAGCGACCTGTACGCGCTTGCCAACGGCGGCTATGCGTTCGATAGCGACGGCCTGCCGAACACGTTCCGCTTCGTGGAGCAATACACCTGGGTCGAGGCGCTGGGTATCCAGTACAAGCTCGGCGTGGACGGCATCAGCGCGCCGATGGTGCTCCTGACGGCGCTGGCCGGCTTCACCGGCGTGCTCATCAGTTGGGGCATCGAGGAGAGCACGCGCGAGTTCATGGGCTTCTTCATGCTGCTGGTGAGCGGCGTGTTCGGCGTGTTCGTGGCGTTGGACCTGTTCCTGCTGTTCTTCTTCTACGAATTCGCCATCTTCCCCATGTACATCCTGATCGCAACCTGGGGCTGGAAGGTGACGCGCGAGTACGCCGCGATGAAGCTCACGCTCTACATCCTGGTCGGCAGCATCATCGCCCTGGTCGGCGTGCTCGTGATGTACTTCGTCGCCGGCGACTTCTTCGTGCAGAACCCCGACCTGCTGCCGGAGGGCGCGCGGGCGTACAGCTTCGACTTTGAGCACATCCAGCTTGCCTCGATGCATGGCGCGTTCAACGTGGACGGCTACGCGGGCATCGACGGGTTCACCCTCGCGAAGTTCTGGTTCCCGGTGATCTTCCTCGGCTTCGGGGTGCTGGCGGGCGTCTTCCCGTTCCACAACTGGAGTCCCGACGGTCACGTCGCCGCGCCGACGGCGGTCTCCATGATCCACGCCGGCGTGCTGATGAAGCTGGGCGCGTATTCGGCGCTGCGCCTGGGTGTGCAACTGCTGCCGGAGGGCGCGCGCATCCACCTCCCGTGGATCATCCTGCTGACGCTCGTCAACGTGGTGTACGGCGCGTTCATTGCCTTCAGGCAGCGCGACTTCAAGTACGTCATCGGCTTCAGCAGCGTGAGCCACATGGGCCTGGTGAGCATGGGCTTCGCCACGATGAACCTCACCGGCATGACTGGCGCAGGGTTGCAGATGTTCAGCCACGGCGCGATGACGGCGCTCTTCTTCGCGTGCGTCGGGATGGTCTACGACCGCGCGCACACCCGCGACATCCCCAGCCTGGGCGGGATGGCGCGGCGGATGCCTCTCGTCGCGGTTGCCTTTATCCTCGGCGGTCTCGTGAGCATGGGGATGCCTGGATTCAGCGGGTTCGTTGCGGAGCTGCCCATTTACCTTGGCTTGTGGCATGGCACGGGCGTCTCGCTGAGCCTGGGCGGCGCGGCGGCGCTCACAAACTACTACCCGTGGATCGCCATCGTCGGCGCGGTGAGCATCGTAGTGACGGCTGCCTACGTGATGCGCGTCGTGCACCTTGTCTTTTTCGGCAAGTTCGACGAGAACAAGTACCACCTTGTCGGCGACGTGACGCCCATCGACAAAGCCGCGCTGATCATCCTGGCGGTGGCATTGCTCATCCTGGGCGTGCAGCCGCTGGTCATGGCCCCCATGGTGCAGTCCAGCATGGCGCCGATTGTCGCAGCGCTGGGAGGGATGTAACTGGACTTCGTAACCGTTGACGCGCTCGGCAGCACGCAGGCCGTCCTTGTTGAAATACTGCTCGTGGCGTTGCTGGTCGTCGTGCTGGCGGTTGACCTGCTCCGGCGCGAGTCGCAGCGGCGCGAGACCGCCTTCGTCGCCGCCGTGGGGATGTTGCTGATCCTGGATCGCAAACCTGGTGTTTGCGCCGGTTCCCGAAGGCGGCGCGAGCGAACAGCTCTTCCTCGGCGGGATGGTCCGGCACGACACCCTGGCGCAGATCTTCCGCAGCATGATCCTGCTCGCGGCGGCCATCACGTGCCTCATCTCAGCCGATGTGCCGCGCGTCGGGCGGCGCGGCGATTACTATGCCATCATCATTGCCGCCACGCTCGGCATGTGCCTGATGAGCGCCGCCTCGGACCTCATCATGGTGCTGATCGCGCTTGAGACGACGAGCATCTCGCTCTACCTGCTGGTCGGCTTCTTGCGCGGCGACGCCAAGAGCGCCGAGGCCGGGGTCAAGTACTTCCTTTTCGGCGCGTTCTCATCGGCGGTCCTGCTCTACGGGCTGAGCCTGCTCTACGGCTTCGCCGGGCAGACGAACATCTACGGCCTGTCCGGCGCGCTGGCCGCCGCCGGCCTCGAACCGGGGCACGTGCTCCTTGTCCTTGTGATGGTGCTGGTCGGGTTCGGCTTCAAAGTCTCGGCGGTGCCGTTCCACTTCTGGACGCCCGACGTTTACGAGGGCGCGCCCACACCGATCACGGCCTTCATCTCGGTCGGCAGCAAGGCTGCGAGCTTCGCGCTGCTGCTGCGCTTCTTCCTGGCCGTGTTCCCCACATACGAGGAATACTGGGTGGTGGTTATCGCGGTGCTGGCGACCTTCACCATGACGCTCGGCAACCTGCTGGCCCTGGTGCAGCGCAACATCAAGCGCATGCTCGCCTACAGCAGCATCGCGCAGGCAGGGTACGCACTGATCGGCGTGGCGGCGGTCGCGGCGGATAACAGCCTCGGCAGCGGCGCGGTCGTGTTCTACATGTTTATGTACACGCTCACCAACCTGGCCGCCTTCACCATCGTGATCCTGGTCGAGCGCGTGACGGGCGGCGATCAAATCGCCGACCTCGCCGGCCTCCACCAGCGCGCGCCCCGGCTGGCGCTGGCGATGTTCCTGGCGCTGCTCAGCCTGGGCGGCATCCCGCCGCTGGCCGGGTTCGCGGGTAAGCTGTTCCTGTTCTCGGCGGCGGTGGACGCGGGGCTGGTATGGCTCGCGATGGTGGGCGTCATCAACGCGCTCGTGAGCCTGTACTACTACCTGGTGGTCGCCAAGGTCATGTATGTGGACCAGCCGGCCCACGCGGACAAAGCCATTGCCGTCTCGCGGCCCTACGTGTACTCGCTGGTCGTGACCGTGGTAGGCATGGTGCTGCTCGGCACCATCTTCATCGGGCCGTGGCTGAACTGGTCAACCAGCGCGGCGAGCGGGTTGTTCTAGCCAATTCTTGCCCTTTTGGTGGGAAATTGGGTATGCTTGGGGCAATGGCATTTGTGTAAGAAGGCGCAATCGGGATCCCCAAATGGACTCTAGGCGCTCGTCTCCAAACGTTGTACGCAGCGCCGCGCTGGGGATCGTCGCGGGGCAGGCGGGATGCGGCGTCGTGGTACTGGTGATCGTGGGTCTGGCCGCCGGCATCTGGCTGGACGCCCAACTCGGCACCCGCCCAGCGCTGACCATCGCGCTTATGCTTCTGAGCATTCCGGTAAGCCTGCTGTACATGGTCAGTTCCGTGCTGAGCACAGCGCGGGCGCTCCAGAAAGCGGCGCCACCCGAAGAAGAGGAGGATAACGCTTGGGCAACGCGCAACGCGGATGTTTGATCGCTATCGGTACCCTGGTATTCGCCATTGTCGTCTGTGGCCTCTCGCTGGTGGTGCTGCCGCAGAATTTCGGGCTGGCGGTTGCGCTGCCGGTGATTCAGATGCCGGGCGAAGTGCTCATCGGCACCGAAGAGGCCCCCGTGCTCACCAACACGTTGGTCGCCACCCTGCTCGCCGATGCCGTTGTGCTGCTGCTGGCCTTCCTGGTGGTGCGCAACCTGAAAGAGATCCCCGGCCGGCTGCAGAGCATCTTCGAAATGCTCGTCGAGGCGTTGAACAGCCTCGCGAAGTCGGTGGCCGGCGAGAAGGCGCGGCTGGTCTTCCCGCTCATGGCGACGATCTTCATCTTTGTCCTTACCGCCAACTGGCTTGAGCTAATCCCCGGCGTGGACAGCGTCGGCATCATGCACTGCGCCAAGCCAGGGCAGACCGGCTATCCGCGCCAGGGCGTGCTGCTGGACGTGCGGGAGCCGCTTGGCGGCTCCGGGCAGGTGGCAACTGAGGCCGACTACCATGCGTGTGAGGGGGCGCTGCACCCCGATGAGCACGCGGACGAAGCGGCTGCCGGCGAGACCGCTGCCGGAGAGGAAGCAGCCAGTGAGGAAGCCGCCGGCGAGACGCGGGCGCGCACAGCGCGGTCGCTGAAGCGGGCACGCCCCCTTTACGTGGTGACGCCGTTTGTGCGCGCCGCCGCGACGGACCTGAATTTCACGCTCGCCATCGCCCTCGTTGCGATGGTGACGGTACAAATCCTGGGCTTCCGGTCGCTGGGCATGTCGTATCTCTACAAGTTCATCAACCTGCCGGCCCTCGGCAACGTGGCGAAGAAGCCGATGGGGATCATGGACCTCTTCGTCGGCTTTCTGGAGCTGATCTCCGAGGTCGCCAAGGTGATCTCGTTCACGTTCCGTCTTTTTGGCAACATCTTCGCCGGGCAGATTCTGCTCTTCGTGCTGCCGTTCCTGATCGCCTGGATTCTGCCGAGCGTCGCTTACGGTTTGGAGCTTTTTGTCGGCGCGATCCAGGCGTTTGTGTTTGCCATGCTGTTCGCCGCGTTTAGTGGGGTTGCGATGGCCGGCCACGGCCACGACGACGAACACTGATCGACTGCGCTGACCGCAGACATCCTGTACACTCGAATTCTTAAGGAGGCATCTTCTATGACTGACGCGGGTTTGATCGCATTCGGCGCCGGTCTTGCCATGGTGGGCACGCTCGGACCCGGCATTGGCATCGGCTTACTGGTGATGGGCGCGATGATGGCAATCGGGCGCAACCCCGACGCAGCAGGGACCATCCAGTTGAACATGATTCTGGGCATCGCCTTCACCGAAGCTATCGCCATCTACGCGCTGGTCGTTGCGCTGGTCCTGCTCTTCGTGTTCGGCGCATGACTGCGCGCCATCCAGAGTGGAGGTAAGCCTTGGAAGCGCTTGGAATCAACGGCGGGTTTTTGATCGCGCAGATCATCAACTTTCTCCTCATTTTCCTCCTGCTGGCGGCGGTGTGGGGGCGCGTCGGGAACATGCTCGACCAACGCGCGCGCCGGATCGCCGAGGGGCTTGAGAACGCGCGCAAAGCCGAAGAGCAGCGCGCCAACGCCCAGGCCGACTACGAGAAGAGGCTTGCCGAGGCAGACGAGGAAGCGCGCAAGCGCATCGATGAGGCGGTCGCGCGCGCGGAAGAGAGCGCGGAGGGCATCCGCGACGCGGCGGAGGCCGAAACGCAGCAGATCCGCCAGCGCGCCATGCAAGACATGGAGGCCGAGCGTAACCGCATCCTCGCCGACATGCGCGGCCAGGTAGCGGCGCTGGCGATGGCTGCAGCCAACAAGCTCGTGGGCGAGGCAATGGACGAGGCGCGGCAGCGCCGGCTGGTCAATGACTTCTTCGCCAAGGTTCCCGCCGAGGTCAAGGGGTTGGAGTCGAAGGTCGTCGAGGTCACCAGTGCGATTCCCCTCACCGACGCGGAGAAGAGCCAGGCGAAGGCCGAGATCGGCGCAGAGGAGATCACCTTCAGGGTCGATCCGCGCATTCTCGGCGGCCTTGTGATCCGCGCCGGCGACCGGGTCGTCGATAGCAGCTACTACGGCCAACTGCGCCGCCTGCAAGAGCAGTTGCAGTAGACGGCCCGCAGCGCGCAAGAAGGCAGCGCACGCACGCCGCCCGGCTGTGGCACATAACGCCAGGGGCCTCCCTGGCGTTTTCGCGTGCCGCAACAGCCCAATTCCCAGGGGGTTTGGGCACAACCCCGCCGGGGACGGGCGCGTATAGTGGTATGCATTGTGCTACGCGGAAGGTGCTGAGGAGGTACTGCCATGTTCGACAATGACCGGCCAGGCTGCCTGGGAGGGTTGCTGCGTCTCGCGATGCTCAGCTGGCTCTTCAAGTGGTTGCAGGAAAACGTCGGCTTTGGGCGCGGCCCGCTCGGCTGCGGCTGCGGCGTCATCCTGCTGGCGCTGTTCATCCTGCTGGCCTGCGGCGTGATCTGCAACACGAACTGGCTGCGGCTGTTCGCACCGGCGGTGGGGTTCTAGGAGGCGCCGCGTGCGGCTCAGCGCGCTTCTTGACGCAGCGCCGGGCGTGGTCGCACAACCGGCGCGCGACGTAGAAGTGACCGCCCCGGTTGTCGAGGACAGCCGGCAGCTCGAACCCGGCGGGGTGTTCGTCGCCCGGTCCGGCGGCAGCGCAGACGGGCACCGCTTCATCGAGGCCGCCGTCGCGGCGGGCGCGGCGGCGGTCGTCGGGGAGAAGCCGGCGGAGGCGGTCGGGCGGCTCGGCGTGCCCTATGCCCAGGTCAGGGACGGGCTGGCGGCGCTCCCCTGGCTGAGCGCGGCATACTACGGCTTCCCGGCGCGCCAACTGGTGATGGTCGGCGTGACCGGCACCGACGGCAAGACCACGACCTCACACCTGATCTTCCACATCCTGCGCGCGGCGGGGCTGCGCGTGGGCCTCATCAGCACGCTGAAGGCCGTCATCGGCGATACAGAGGCCGACACCGGCCTGCACGTGACGACGCCGCCCGCGCCTGAGGTGCAGGCGTACCTGGCGCGGATGGTCGCCGCCGGGCTGACGCACTGTGTCCTGGGGCGACCAGCCACGGGCTGGCGCAACACCGGGTCGATGCCTGTGACTTCGACGTGGCGGTGATGACCAACATCACGCACGAACACCTGGACTTCCACGGCACGTGGACGGCGTACCGTGACGCAAAGGCGCGTCTCTTCGCCATGCTGGGCGAGGCGGCGCGGAAGCCCGGCGTGCAGAAGTGGGCCGTCATCAACCAGGACGATCCCTCATGCGGCGACATCCTCGCCGCTTCCGGGCATGACGCCGCCCTCACCTATAGCGCCGCCGGCGACGACGCAGACCTCCAGGCGTCGGACATCCGCTCCGCGCCCGATGCGATGCGCTTCACGATTCTACGCGCCACCGGCCACCTGACAGCAGCGCCGCTGCCAGGCGACTCAGACAGCGGGCTTAAGCCCGGTGTCCCCTCCGATTGGCGAAGTCTCTCCGTGGAAACCCGATTGGCGGGTACATTCAATGTGGCGAATGTCCTCGCGGCGACAGGCGCGGCGCAGGCGCTCGGCGTCCCCGCCGAGACGATCCGGCAGGGCGTCGCCGAGACGCCCCCGGTGCCGGGCCGGATGGAGCGCATCGACGAGGGTCAGGACTTCCTGGCGCTTGTGGACTTCGCGCACACGCCCAACGCGCTCCGGCGCGCCCTTGAGGCGGCGCGCGCAATGGCCGGTCCGGGCGGGCGCGTGATCCCGATCTTCGGGAGCGCCGGCCTGCGCGACCGCGCCAAGCGCCGCCTGATGGCGGTGACCTCGGCGGCGCTGGCCGACCTGACCGTGCTCACCGCCGAGGATCCGCGCACTGAGTCGCTTGCGGCAATCCTGGCAGACATGGCGGACGGGTGTGTCAGTCAGGGCGGCGTGGAGGAAAGACTTTCTGGCGCGTCCCGGACCGGGGCGAGGCGCTGGCCTTCGCGTGCCGGCTGGCGCGCCCTGGCGATGTGGTGATCGCCTGCGGCAAGGGGCACGAGCAATCGATGTGCTTCGGGACCACCGAATACCCCTGGGACGACCGCGCAGCGTTGCGCGCGGCGCTGCGCGGCGCGCCCCTGCGCACGCTCCCGACGGCGCGCGGCTAAATCTCAGCGTCCCGCCATCAGCGAGACCCGCATCGGATGCAGCTCGGCGGTCATGACGCCGTTCTTGACCGCCGGGTCACTTTCCATGTACGCGCGCGCCGCTGCCTCGGATGCGGCCTCGAAGATGACCACGCCGAAGGCGCCGTCGAGGTCGGGCCGGCAAGCGAAGCTCACCGGACTCCAGGCTCGCTTTCAGACGGACGAAATGCGCCGCGAGGATCGCTTCTTCCGCTGGCGTCGGGCTGTCGAACATCTCAGGTCGCACCAGCCTGAGGAGATAAGAGAAACTGCATCTTCGCGGCCATTGAACCTCCGCGCTCAAGAGCGCGAAGAAGGGGCGCGAAACCGTGACGGACAGCGCCCCTTCTTCTGACAGTAGCACTAGCGATAGAACCGCGTGCGTGTGTCGTCGGGCTTGCCGTCAGGCGATGCATGGTAGGTGCGCGGCGTCGCCGGGCGCTCGACGTAGGACTGGATCGCGCCGCTGTATGCGCGCATGGCGTAAGCGTTGCTGTACGACGGGCGCGGCTTGGGCGCGGGCCGCGTGCTTGACGCGCCGGGCCAGTTGGGCACAGCGGTCGGGCGCTCCTCGTCAACCGGCTCGTAGGTCAGTTCCTCGTCCTGTTCTTCCGCGTCATTCGCGTCATCACGGTCATCCACCGACACCGAGGGCGCGGCGGACCCCACAGATGACGCATACCGGGCGGCGTTGTTGTACGGCGGCCAGGTGCTCGTCCGGGTCTGCGACACGCGGTTGGGCCGCGAAATTGGTCGCGGGGCCGGGCGCGGCGCGGCCAGCGGCGCTTGCGCCTTCGGCTGCGCGCGGCCAAACCACCGCGCGTGCCCCACGCCGAGCGTAAACAGCCGGTCGCCCGCGACGCCGACGGTGCCGATGATGAGCACGCGCGTGAGCCACACCAGCACGGCGACGAAGATCGGCACCACCGTGACCAGCGTCCCGCGCGCAATGACCTCGTTGCCAAGCGGGCGCGCGAGCAGCGCGTTCGTCACCGCCCACCAGGTCATCGCCGCGTTCATTGTTGCGCCAACGAGCCACGCGCCGAGCAGGTACCAGACCTCTTTCGGTTCGTCGCGCCCCTGCTCCGGCGTGAAGAGCCGCGCCAGGCCGGCGAAGTCGATGGCGCAGAACGCGACCGCCAGAATCGACGCCCAGTTGACGCCGACAGCCTGCACGCCGCCGATCAGGGTATAGAGCGCGTACTCGGTCGTGGCGAAGTTGAACAGCTCGAATGCCGCCAGCGCCGCGACCAATATGACGCCAAACACAAGGCCGCGCTGGAGCCTCCAGGGCTGCCGGCCGAAGCTGCTTCGATTGGGGTAGATGTACGCCATTGCAAGCCTCCTGTCTTCCCCTCAAAGGCGTCCCGGCGCGAGTCGCCGGCAGGGCGGGGGGAACCCTCACAGGCAGCCAGCCATTAGGGGGAATGGCCGACACTCGCGCCGGAATCGGTGTAGAACTTACGTTCTAGTGTCGATTGTAGTACATCTGTTCTGGATTGTCAAGCCCTTTCTGACGAAAATCTGTCATTTCACGGTTGACCAAACGGCGCGCAAAGGCTATAATTGTGATTAACTAAATCGAGATTATTCTTCCGTGAAGGAAGGGTGCCGACGTGCAGGTTTGCATGTGTATAAGGCGGGGGCGCTGTTACCCTCGCCGGGACCGATGAGCCATACATGATGGCTTCTTAACGGGCTTCCTCAGAGGGTGACGCCGTCTCCGCCGCTGTAGACGCAGTCTGCAGCCCGGTCGCTGGGGTGACCCTCTTTTGTTTACAGGCGACCGCCGCTGCGTGAGGGGGGTCGCCTTTCTTGTCCCCCGCTTCTCGGAGCCGAAACGATCACACCATCGCGTAAGATACGCACCGCGCGTGTGTCAGGTCCTGCGGAGGACGAAGCGAAATGAGTATCTCGCCCAACTTGACGATAGAAACGACACGCCCGCCGGTCGCCAGAACCCCGGTGACCTGGCCGCCTCAGATCGGGCCAGGCGCGGACATCGCGGCGCTGGTGGGCAATACGCCGCTGTTGCGGCTTCCCAAAGTCACGGCGCACCTGCCGCAAGACGTGGAAGTCTACGCCAAGGCAGAGTGGTACAACCCCGGCGGCTCGGTAAAGGACCGCCCGGCGCTGAACATCATCCGCGCGGCGGAGCGCTGCGGCCACCTGCGCCCCGGTGTGACGCTGCTCGACAGCAGTTCCGGCAACATGGGCATCGCCTACGCCATGCTGGGCACGGCGCTGGGTTACGACGTGAGACTGGTGCTGCCGGAAAGCGTCAGCCCGGAGCGCCTGCAGATCCTGCACGCCTATGGCGTTAACCTGGTGCTGAGCGACCCGACCGAGGGCACGGACGGCGCTATCCGCCTGGCGGAGCAGCTCTACCGGAGCGACCCAGACCGCTACTTCTACGCAAACCAGTACGACAACCCGAACAACTGGCGCGCGCACTATAAGGCCACGGGCCAGGAAATCTGGGACCAGACCGGCGGGCGCGTGACGCATTTCGTGGCCGGCCTGGGCACCAGCGGCACGATGATGGGCGTGGGGCGGCGGCTCCGCGCCTGCAAGCCAGGCGTGCGCCTGGTCGCCGTGCAGCCCGACGCGCCGTTCAACGGGCTTGCCGGCCTCAAGCACATGGAAACCGCCCTCGTCCCCGGCATCTACGACCGGAGCGTGCACGACGAGGTCATGCACGTGCGCACCGAGGAGGCCTACGCGATGTGCCGCCGGCTGGCGCGCGAGGACGGCGTGCTGGTGGGCGTGTCGGCGGGGGCGGCGATGGTGGTTGCCCTGCGCGTCGCGGAACGCCTCGCCGAACGCGGCGAACCCGGCGTGGTCGTGACCGTGTTTCCGGACAGCGCCGCCAAATACCTGAGCCAGCCATTCTGGTCGGAGAAGGATTGACACGCACATGAGAATCCGGCTCACCGACGGGCACATCCGCGCCATCGAGGCGCACGGGGAGGCCACCTACCCAAACGAGGGCGCGGGCTTCCTGCTCGGCCACGTCGCGGACGGCGCGGTCGTCGTCGCCGACGTGCTGGCGGTCGACAACCGGCGCGAGGCTGAGGCGCAGCACAACCGCTACGAACTCAGCCCGCAGGACTTCATGCGGGCCGAGCGCGAAGCCGCGCAGCGCGACCTGAGCCTGGTGGGCATCTTCCACTCGCATCCTGACCACCCCGCGCGGCCCAGCCAGTTCGACCGGGACCACGCGCTGCCCAACCTGAGCTACCTGATTACATCGGTGGTCGCGGGCAAGGCCGAAGGCACGCACGCCTGGCGGCTCCGCGATGACCGCACCAGCTTCGACGAAGACCAGCTTGAGACGATTGCCTGACATTCATGCGAACTGAGGAGACAGTGATGGCAAGTATCCGCATTCCAACCCCACTGCGCGCCTTCACCGGCGGCAACGAGCGCGTCCGCGTGCAAGGCGCGACGGTCCAGGAGGCGCTTGACGATCTCACGGCGCAGTACCCGGACCTGAAGCAACACCTCTACGACAACGGCACGCTGCGCAGTTTCGTGAACGTCTTCCTGGGTGAAGAAGACGTGCGCTATCTGCAGGGCGTCGAAACGCCGCTTGAGGCGGACGACCAGTTGATGATTATCCCGTCGATTGCGGGCGGGTGAGGCGGGCCGGCTGACTCTCGACCGGCCGGCAGTTTGGGACAGAGGCACATCATGGCAGAAAACACCGTTCGCAAGGTCGATCAGGCTGCGCTGCGGACCAACCAGGCGTCTATCATTGGGCTGCTGATTGCTGCTTTCGTGGCGAACGCATGGCCGGTCGTCACGTTTGTCGCGGCGGTCATGCTCATCGGCACGGTCTGGCCGGAGGCGGCGCTGTTCAAGTGGCTCTACAGGCGCGCGCTGCGGCCCGCAGGGCTGGTCAAGCCCGACGTGATCCCCGACAACCCCGAACCGCACCAGTTCGCGCAGGGCGTGGGCGGGGTCGTCCTGCTCCTGAGCACGGCGGCCTTCCTGCTCGGCGCGCGCGTCATCGGGTGGGCGGCGGCCTGGCTGGTAATCGCGCTCGCCGCGGCAAACCTGTTCCTTGGCTTCTGCGCTGGTTGCTTCATCTACTACCAGCTCAACCGGTTGGGCGTGCCGGGCTTCACGGTTGCGCCGCTGAAACACGGGAACCATGATGCTTGAGCGCGTCGCTATCGTGATCCTGCTCGCCGCGCTGGGCGTCGGCGCGTACACCGTCGGCACGCGCTGGCAGGTCCGGCGCACGGGCCACCGCGCGGACGACTCGGCCACCGCGGCGCTGCTGGCGCGGTTGCGGCCCGGCGTCCCGGCGGTCATCTACTTCTGGTCAGAGAGCTGCCCGCCCTGCAAGACGGTACAAAAGCCAGCGCTGGAACAGCTCCAGGCGGCGCTTGGGCCGGACGGCGTGCAGGTCGTCGCCATTGACGCCCTGGAGCGCCCCGATCTGGCCGCCGAGTGGGGCGTGCTCGGCCTGCCAACGACGTTCATCGTCGATGGTCTGGGCCGGCCCCGGTGCGTCAATCACGGCGTGGCGCGGGCGGCGCAGCTTCAGAAGCAAATCGAAGCGGTATCTATAGCAACATGATGCGTGATATGATGAGGGAGTAACATGTATCAGACCAAAATCGGGCACGCGCACTTGAAGGTGCGCGACCTTGACCGCGCCGTCGCGTTCTACACGCGCTTTCTCGGCCTGCGTGTCGTCGAGCGCGTGGGCGATCACTTCGCCTTCCTGAGCGGCGGGACGTTCCATCACGAGATTGCGTTGCAGAACGTGGGCCTTGACGCGCCGCAGCCCTCCCCGTACAGCACCGGGCTGTACCACGTGGCGTTCGAGGTCCCCGACCAGCGCGCGCTGGCGCTGGCGTACCAGGCGCTCACTGAGGCGGGCATCCCAGTGGCGGCGGTGGACCACTATGCGATAAGCTGGGCGCTGTACTTCCAGGACCCGGACGGCAACGGGCTGGAAATCTACTGGGACACGCGCCACCTGCACGACGGCCCGCCGCTCTGGCAGGGGCGCAACCTGCCCTTGCCCGAATCGGAAGCTGATGGCGGCGCTCAAGGAGGCGCCTGAGGAGGCTGTGCTATGATCGAGCTGAACCAGGAGATGCCCGCGCCGAACTTCCGCCTGCCGTCGAACCGGGGCGAGGACATCCGTCTGGGGGACTTCCGCCAGCGACAGCCTGTCGTGTTGCTCTTCCTCGACGCGGCTGGGAGCGCGCCGGCGCGCGCCATGCTTGCGGACTTCGCCGCGCGCTACGCAGACTTCCAGGAATGGGGCGCCGAAGTGCTGGCAATCGCGCCGGCCCCAGTCCCAGACGCCGGCGTCCCGTTCCCGGTACTGGTTGACGCCGGCGGCGAAGTGCGGGCGCGCTATGTCGGCGACGCCGCCGGCCCGGCGGTGTTCGTGCTGGACCGGTTCACCGCGCCGTACCGGTGGCAGGTCGGCGGCGCGTTTATGTCCGCCGCCGACGCGGTGGAATGGGTGCGGCTAAGCGAGTATTCCTGTACCACGTGTGATGACGTTTCAAGCGAGTGGGCGTTTTCGCTCGAACTGATGGAAACCAGCGATTAGAGGATGATGGCATGGCAGAACTGACCAGTATCCGGGAACGTATCGCCCCGGAGGCGATTGCACTGAGCAAGGAAGAAATCGAGCGCTACAGCCGCCACCTCATCATGCCCGAAGTGGGCATGGACGGCCAGCGCAAGCTGAAAGCGGCGAGCGTGCTGCTGATCGGCGCGGGCGGTCTCGGCTCGCCGGTGGCGATGTACCTGGCGGCGGCGGGCATTGGGCGGATCGGGATGGTGGACTACGACGTGGTAGACGCCTCCAACCTGCAACGCCAGATCATCCACGGCACCAAAGACGTGGGCCGCTCCAAGCTGGAGAGCGCCAAGGCGCGCATCCTGGACATCAATCCCTACGTGCAGGTTGACACGTACAGCGCGCCGCTGACATCGGAAAACGCGATGGCAACGCTCGAACCCTACGACGTGATTATCGACGGGACGGACAACTTCCCCACGCGCTACCTCGTCAACGACGCGAGCGTGATGCTGGGCAAGCCCAACGTCTACGGCAGCATCTTCCGCTTTGAGGGGCAGGCCAGCGTGTTCGACGCAAGCCAGGGACCCTGCTACCGCTGTCTCTTCCCGTCGCCGCCTCCACCCGGCCTGGTGCCAAGCTGCGCCGAGGGCGGCGTGCTGGGCATCCTGCCCGGCACGATTGGCGCGATCCAGGCGACAGAGGCCATCAAGCTCATCCTGGGCATCGGCGAGACCCTGGTCGGGCGGCTGCTACTCTACGACGCGCTCAGCATGACCTTCGAGTATGTGAAGCTGCGCAAGAACCCGGACTGCCCTGTGTGCGGCGAGCACCCCACCGTCACCGAGTTGATCGACTACGAGGCGTTCTGTGGCATGCCCGGTCACGACCACAGCCCCCACTACACCGACGCGCAGGCGACCGCGCCGTCGATCAGCGTGCAGGCGGTCAAGGCCCGGCTGGACGCCGGTGAGGACTTCATCCTGCTTGACGTGCGCGAGCCGTTCGAGTGGGAAATCGCCGACATCCCCGGCGCAACGCACCACATCCCCCAGGGCGAGGTCCTCGAACACCTCGGCGAGCTGGACATGACGCGCGACATCGTCGTGTATTGCCGCACTGGCGGGCGCAGCGCCGATGTCGTCCAGTTGCTTCAGAAACACGGCTACCGCCGCGTGAAGAACCTGGCCGGCGGGATCAACGCCTGGGCGCGGCAGATCGACACGAACATCCCGGTCTACTGACAGACGCGCCGCACGGCGCGCCAGCACGGGCGTGGGCGAAAGTCGGGTAGCTTCATCGATGGGGCGGGTCTGCGCAGACCCGCCCCCGTTCGTTTGCGCGTCAGGGCCGCCTGATCCCAGAAGAGCAGCATATCGGCAGCAAAAACTCGTTTATTCTTCACAATCTCATCCTCCATTACATGATAAAATTAATACAATTCGATAAAGCGTTCGCATCGCGCACTCCCGTACGGCGCAACGCGAGATCATGAGGAGTTGCATGGATGACTGGAGGTCGCAACGCGCCGTCATCCATTGATCGTTTGAATGCGCTTGTCGCCCGACTCATCGAGCCGGTGTCTTCGATTCAGGACCCGACGCAGCGGCGCGAGGCGCGGTTACTCGCCTCCTTGCTCATTGCTCTGGTCATTATCGGTGTCGTCGCCGAGGCCGCGCCGCTCATCGTTGATCCAGGCATAAGGCAGGAAGTGCAGGCGAACCCGTTCGGTACCGCGCTGAGCGTCACGGTCATCGCGACGTTGGCGGCGCTTTTCTTCTTGAGTCGCACGCCCCGCTACCGGCTGGCGGCAGCGCTCACCGTGGTGGTGTGCTGGCTGGGCATTTTTACGTTCGCCGTTCGCGGGCAGAGCGCGAGTGACTTCTACTTCCTGGTCTACCTCATCCTGCCCGTACTCTTTGCCAGCATCTTCTTTTCGCTGCGCACGACCTTCCTCGTCTTCGCGGTGAGCACGGCCGGCATGGCCTTCCTGCCCATCCTGAACGCGCGTGCAGACCCCTTTGAGATTCCGCTCTTCTTCTTTTTCGCGGTCTCGTGCCTGATCGTCATTGCAGCGCGCCACCGCAGCCTGGTCGAGCGCGACCGGCAGGCGCAGCTTGTGGCCGGCGAGCATCGCTACCAATCCGTTGCAGAACTGACATCAGACTTCGCCTACGCACTCCGCGTCGAGCCAGACGGCACGCCGTGGCTGGACTGGATCACCGGCGCAGTTACGCCCATTACGGGCTACCAGCCTGACGACATCGACCACAGGATCGACCTGACCCGCATCGCGCACCCTGAGGACAGACCAATTGCCGCGCAACACCTGGAGACGCTGCTCTCCGGGCAGGCGGGCGTGTGCGAGTTTCGCATTATCGCCAGGAGCGGCGCGGTGCGCTGGATCCGCGCTTACGGCAAGCCGGTATGGGACAAGTCGCAGGGGCGCGTTGTCAGCGTCTACGGCGCGGTACAGGACATCACCGGACAGAAGCACGCACAGGAGGCGCTGAAGCAGGCGCACGACCAGCTTGAACGCCGGGTGGCCGAGCGGACGGCGGCACTGCTTGAGGCAAACGACGTCCTGACCGTCGAGATCGAGGAGCGCAAGCGGGTCGAGGAGAGGCTGGCGGAAGAGCGTAACCTGCTGCGCACGCTCATTGACAATCTGCCCGACGACATCTTCGTCAAGGATCAAGAGGGGCGCTTCCTGGTCGCAAACAACACGCTCGCCCGGCGTCTGGGACAGGCAGAGGCAGACGCCCTCATCGGAAAGACAGACTACGATTTCTACCCCCGCGAGCGCGCCGACGCATTCCAGGCCGACGAACAGAAGCTCCTGCAATCCGGCGAGGCCATCGTCAACAAGGAAATTGCCGCCACGGCTCCAGATGGGAGTACAATATGGCACGCCACGACGAAAGTTCCGCTGCGCGACGCGCGCGGCGATATTGTTGGCCTGGTCGGTATTACACGCGACATTACTGACCAGAAACAGATCGAGGCGGCGCTGCGGGAGGCCCAGAACGACCTCGAAAGCATGTGGCCGCCCGCACCGCCGAACTGACCCGCGCCAATGCGCAGTTGCAGCAGGAAATCGCCGAGCGCATGCGCGCCGAAACCGCTGAAAGGGAGCAGCGCGTCATGGCCGAGGCCCTACGAGACACTGCCGCCATACTGAACGCCACCCTCGATTTCAACGAGGTCCTGGAACGCATCCTGACCAACGTGGAACGGGTCGTGCCTCACGACGCCGCAAGCGTCACCCTGGTCGATAACGGGGTCGCCCGCGTCGTCCGGGAGCGCGGTTACGCCGAGAACGGCGTCAAGGCCGATATGTTGCGCTTCCCCATCGAGGAGACGGCGACGCTGAAAGCCATGGTCGCCACCCAACAGCCCCTCGTGATTCCCGACGTACAGGACTATGACGACTGGGTGGACGTGCCCGACGAGCGCTGGATCCGCGCCTACGCCGGCGCGCCGATCTTCCTCGAAGGCAAGCTCATCGGCTTCCTGAACCTCAACAGTGGCGCGCCGAACACCTTCAACGAGACGCACGCCGAACGACTCCAGGCGTTCGCTGACCAGGCCGCCCTGGCGATCAAGAACGCGCGCCTCTATCAGGCCGAGCACGGCCAGCGCGCGCTGGCCGAAGCGCTGCGCGACAGCGCCGCCGCGCTCAGCGCCACGCTAGACTACGACGAGGTGCTGGACCGCATTCTCACCAACGTCGGGCGCGTGGTGCCGCACGACGCAGCCAACATCATGCTCATCGATGGGGATGTCGTGCGCATGGTCCGGTGCCACGGCTTTGCGGCGTTCGGGTTCTCGGACGACGAAGTGTTGAGCGTGCGCTTCCCCCATCAACAAGGTCGCCAACATGCGCCAGATGCTCGAAACCAGGAAGCCGGTCGTCATCCCAGACGTGCGCGAATACCCGGATTGGGTGACCTATCCCATTACGGAGTGGGTGCGGTCGAATGCGACAGCGCCGATCCTTCTGGAGGGCGCGGTCATCGGCTTTCTCGATCTCAACAGCGCCGCGCCAAACGCCTTCTCCAGCACGGATGCGGAGCGGCTCCAGGCCTTCGCCGAGCAGGCCGCCCTGGCGATCAAGAACGCGCGCCTCTATATCGCGGAGCAGGAACAGCGCGTGCTCGCCGAGGCGCTCCGCGACACTGCCGCCGCGCTCAACGCCACGCTGGACTTCAACGAAGTGATTGAGCGCATCCTCACCAACGTCGGGCGGGTCGTGCCGCACGATGCGGCAAACGTCATGCTCATCGAGATCGGGTGTGGCGCAGGTGGTGCGCGAGCACGGCTACTCGCCCAAGGGCGTTGACGCTGCGCTGCTTCGCTTTCCGGTTGACCGCACCGCCACGCTGCGCCGTATGGCCGAGTCGCGCCGTCCGCTCGTGATCTCCGACGTGGAGCGCTGCGAGGAGTGGGTGAGCGTCCCGGAGGAGCACTGGATTCGCTCCTATGCCGGCGCGCCGATCTTCATCCGCTCGTATGCGGGCGCACCGATGTTCTTCCAGGAGCGGCTGATCGGCTTCCTCAGCCTCGATAGCGCCACGCCGGGCGCATTTACCGATATCGACGGGGAGCGGCTCCAGGCGTTCGCGGACCAGGCCGCCATCGCGATTGAGAACGCGCACCTCTACGGGGGAGAGCCAGGACCGCAACCGACAACTGGCGCTCCTGAACCAGATCACGCGCGTCAGCACCGCCACGCTCGACATCAGCCTGCTGCTGCAAGGGCTGGCGGACACCGCAGCGGACATCATCGGCGGCGACGGTTGCTTTATCACCCTCTGGGATGCTGAGAGCCGCCGCGTCCTCCCAGGCGCGGCCTACGGCGAGCTGCGCGATGTGTATGCGCACGTCTCGCCGGAACCTGGCGAGCGCACCCTGACCGAAGCGGCCCTCAACGCCGGCCGCCCCATCGCCGTTGAGGACATCCTGAGCAGGTTGCACCTCAGCGCCGACGTGGTGCCGCTGTACCCAATGCACTCGGTGCTGGCGCTGCCGCTCCGCGCCGATGGGCGCAATCTTGGTGCAGTGCTCATCGGCTTTAACGAGAGACATCACTTCAGCCCGACGGAGGTCGCCTGGGCAGAGCAGGCCGCCGACCTGATCGCACTGGCGATTGCCAAGGCGCAGGCCTACTCCGGCCTGGAGCAGCGCGTCGAGCGCCTGGAACTGCTCAACCAGATCACGCGCGTCAGCACCACCGCCCAAAACGTGACCGACCTGGTCGAGAGTTTGGTGAACTTCGCCGCACGCATTATCGGCGGCGATAGCTGCTATATCAGCCTCTGGGACGCCGACAACCAGCGCATCGTACCGGGTGCGGCATACGGCCCCCTGCGCGAGTCGTTCCGCCATACCCCTTCCCGCCCCGGCGAACCCTCGCTCACCGAAGAGGTCCTGGCTTCAGGCCAGCCGCTTGCCGTGAGCGATCCCGATGAGGCGCCGCACCTCAGAGACCGGATCGCGCAGGTTTTTGGCGCGCGGTCCATGCTCGCGCTGCCGCTCCTTGCCGACGGGCGCAAACTCGGCGCGCTAATCATCGGCTTCCACCAGCCCCACGTATTCCCCGACGCCGAAGTCACCTGGGCTGAGCAGGCCGCCGACCTGATCGCGCTGGCGATTGCCAAGGCGCAGGCCTACGCCGAGCTTGAGCAGCGCGTCGAACAACGCACCGCCGAGCTGCGCGCTGCCAACGAGCGCCTGCAGGCGCTCAGCAACATCAAGGACGAGTTCGTCTCCAACGTCTCGCACGAGCTGCGCACGCCCATTGCCAGCCTCAAACTGTATCACGACCTGCTCGCGCGCAACCCCACGCACCAGAACCGCTACGTCACCCGCCTGGAGCGCGAAACGGACCGGCTCGAACGCATCATCGAAGACCTGCTGTACCTCTCGCGGATGGAACAGGGGCAGGTGGAGTTGGCGCCGGAGCCGGTCGCGCTCAACGCGCTTGCCGAGCAGTATGCCCTCGACCGCGCGCCGCTGGCCGAAAACCACAAGCTCCATTTGGCGCTGGAGACGCAAGACGGTCTGCCGCCGGTTCTGGCGGATAGCCGGCTGCTCGAACAGGCGCTCAGCACGCTGCTCACCAACGCACTCAGCTATACCCCACCGGGCGGTACCGTGACCATCCTCACCAGGAGCGCAGAACGCAACGGCGGGCAGTGGGTCGGGATCGGCATCAAAGACACCGGGCCGGGCATCCCCGAAGCAGAACGGTTGCGCCTTTTCGAGCGGTTCTTCCGGGGTCAGGCAGCGGTCGAATCCGGCACGCCCGGTACCGGCCTGGGGTTGTCTATCGCGCACGAAATCGTGGAACGCCACGGCGGCGAGATGGAAGTCCAGAGCGACGGCGGCCCCGGCGCTGGGGCGACCTTCCTGATCTGGCTTCCGGCCCTCGACGGCAGGTGAGCGGCTAGGGCGGCGTCGGCGTAAATGTCGGGCGCGGCGTGCGCGTGATGGTCGGCGTGGCCGTCGGGTGTGGCGGCGAGAGCGTGGCCGGGCGCGGCGTCGCTGTCGCGAAGCGCGGATCGAGTGTGTCCGGCGACGCGCCATCGGTGGATGCAAGCGTGATCGACGCCGGCGCGCCCTCCTGGATCAGGATCAGCGGCGGCCCACCGACCAGGCACCCTCCGGCAGCGGGCACGTGGCCGGATCAAGCGCCAGGGTGTAGCGCCCCCCTTCCGCCGCGACGACGTTTGCCTCCCCAAGCATGTCCACCAGCAGTGCAGCCTCCCCCGTGGCCGCGACCTCGACGTTGACCGGTTGGTCGGTGCGCGCCCAGAGCACGTAGGCTGTGCGCGCGCCCGGCAGGCGCAGCGCCACGACATAGGCGCGCCGGGTAAGGCTGAGGTGCGCGCCGGTCGCGCCGTTGAGATACGTGGCAACCGTCCGCAGCGCGTCGTACCCTGGGCGGCGGCTGCCGTCGGCGCGGATGAGGCCAAACGACTCGGCCCCCTCCGGGAGGTAGCCGTCGGCGAACTTGTAGACGCTCACGCGCTCCACGCCGGCTGCCAGCGCCATCGCGTGCGCCTGCACGATGAACGCCGCCTGCTGCGCCAACGTGATCTGGAACTGCGCGCGCGCGACCGGCCATTCCGGGTCCAGGTTGGGCGAGGCATTCGTCTCGTTCACCCAGATCGGCTTATCGATGCCGCGCAGCGCCATCGCCTCGCGCGTCTCCTGGATAATGGGGTAGACCGTCTCGGTCTTGAAGTAGATGTGGAGGCTGACCACGTCGAAGAAAAGCCGTGCGCGGCGGCCTCCGGGTCGGCCAGCGCCACGTCGAGAAAGCGCCCCAGGTAGAGCGGTCGGTTGTTGTTGACATCGTGCCAGTACGTCAGACCGGCAAGGTGAACCTTCGCCTCCGGGTCAACGTCATGGATCGCGAACCACGCCACCTTGACCAGGCGGTAGTAGTCCTCCACGCTGCCCTCGAACTCCACGCCGTAAGACTCCAGCGTGATGTCCGGCTCGTTCCAGATGATCCAGCGCCGGACGCCGAGCGGCCCGTAGGTCGCCACCGTGCGGCGCACGAACGCAGCCCACAGGTTGTCAGGGTCGTCCGGGGGCAGATACAACCCTCGCGGCACCCCGATGCCGGGCGTGCCTTCGGTGGCCCAGGCCGGCGCGCTCTTGATCAGCCCCACAACCTCGCGCTGCGCGTCCTGCGCGTTCTGGAGCCATTCGTGCCGGATGTAGAAACCGTTCCACGAATCGGGGCCGTCAGGCTGGAGCTGCGACCAGTCGAAGAGCATCCGCTCCCAGCCGAGATTCGCCTCGTAGGCCAGGTCGGGCATCCAGAACGCCTCGACCGCGCCGAAGCGCGGGTCCGGCCGCGGGCGGCCCGGCGTCTGCGCCACCGCGACCGTCCCCAGCAGCGTCGCCAGGCACAGGGCAAGCGCCAGGCCGCGCCAGGACAATACGCGCAAGCGTGAACGAAACACAGCGCGCTCCCACTGCATCAGGTCCAAAACCCGGCTGTGTCATTATACGCTTTCGCCCATTTCGGGTATAGTCTTATACGAGAGAGAGAAGTACCAGTTCACAGGAGTATCCGTCGTGGCGTTGTATATGGACTCGGCGCAACCTGAAGATGCGCGCCGCGCGCAACAACTCGGCTTTATTGAGGCCATCACCACCAACCCCATTCTCGTCGCGAAGGCAGGCCGGCCCGGCCTGGAACTGCTGGCGGAAATCCTCGACATCTTCGAAGGCCCGGTATTCTACCAGGTCTCCGGCGACACGCCCGAAGCGTGCATCGACGCCGCCTGGGAGGCCTATCAGGTCCACCCTGGCCGCGTCATCATCAAGATTCCGGTCACGCTCGACAACCTGGCAATCGTGCCCAGGCTCTCCGGCATCGATGTCGCCATCACGGCGGTGTTCAGCCCGGCGCAGGCATATCTCGCGGCGCAGGCGGGCGCGCTCTACGTGGCCCCCTACGTCAACCGCATCACGCGCGCCGGCGGCGACGGCCCCGCCACCGTTCGCCAGATGGTTGAAGCGGTTCGCGACACAAAGACAGAGATCGTGGCGGCCAGCATCAAGACCGTCGAGGAGACGCTGGCCGTGTTGCGCGCGGGCGCGCACCACCTGACGCTTCCGCTTGACTTGATCGAGGCGATGGCAGATCACACGCTCTCCCGGCAGGCGATTGAGGAATTCGACCGCCTACAACCGGCCTGAGTCGCCACCCGCATCCAGGAACGTCCGGCGATACCACGCCCACGTGTGCGCAAGGCCCTGGCGCGTATCGACCTGCGGATCGAAGTCCAGCAGCGCGCGCGCCTTGCTGTTGTCGCAGTACGTAATCGGCGGGTCCGAAGGCGGCGCGGGCTTATCGACAAGTACCACCTCCTTGCCGATCAACGCCTGACACACCTCAACAAACGTCGTCATCGGCATGGGCGCGCCGCACCCCAGGTTAATCACCTCATAGCCCAACGGGCGTTCCAGCGCAGCGACGATGCCGCGGACCGTGTCGTCGATGTAGGTCCAGTCGCGGCGCATATCGCCGCCGTTGAACAGCGTGATGGGCCTCCCCTTGACAATGGCATCGATCACCTTGAACGGCATCATGTCGGGGCGTCCCCCCGGCCCGTAGACGTTGAAGAAGCGCAGCGTGGTCACGTTGAGGTCGAAAAGGTGATGGTAAGAGTGCGCCAGCACTTCGGCGGCGCGCTTGGTCGCCGGGTAGGCCGCAAGCGGGCGGTCGGCGGGGTCATCCTCGCGGAACGGGATGCGCTGTGTCGCGCCATACACCGATGACGTGGAGGCATTGACGAAGATCGCCACGTCATGGCGACGCGCGGCCTCCAGCAGGTTCACCGCGCCGTTCACGTTGACCGCGACGTAGAGCGGCGCCTGTTCCATCGAGAAGCGCACGCCGGCCATCGCCGCCAGGTGCGCCACGCGCGTGACGCTGTACGCGGCGAAAGCCTGGTTCACCGTCTCCGGGTCACGGATGTCGCCTTCGATCAAAGCAAAATTCGCATCCTCAAGCAGCGGCGCGACGTTGGCGCGCTTGATGGCGGGGTCGTAGTAGTCGTTGAAGTTGTCCAGGACCACCACGCGCGCCCCTTGCTGGAGCAGCGCGGCGGCCAGGTGGCTGCCGATGAAGCCGGCGCCCCCGTTATCAACGTGGTCATAGCAGGTTCCCCTCGGTGATGTGGTATCTGTTCGCCTTTTGGTTCCCGCGACTGAAGTCGCGGAGTAATTTACATTTTTGCCCGCTATCTTCTGCGATTAGCCGACGACTTCAGTCGTCGGGTTACGAAAACACACATCGCGTGATACCGAGCGGGCAACGTGAATAGCTACCGTGGTCATAGCAGGTTCCCCTCGGTGATGTGGATGTCGTGGATGTTGAGTTGCACGTTGCGCCGGCCGTTCCATTCGTTGATTTGCAGGTTGTAGGCCACATCGACCTCGCGGCCGGAAATGGCCCCGATCAGGTCGCCGTGGCGGAAGAAGATCGCGTCGCAGTAGTTCACCCCATCCCAGACGCGAAATGCCAGGTGCTTGCCGCCATTTCCCTCCTCGCCACGGCCAACCCGGCGCGGCGACACCACACGCACCCGCCGCGTGGCGAGGATCGGCTTCGGGTTCTCGATCCCGGTCGGCTCAAGGCGTTGCAGGTCCTCGGCGAGCGACTCGGTCAGCTCGTGCAGGCCAACCTCGTCCGCGTCGATGTCGAGCACGGGCTTGAGGTCCTGCCCGTCCAACTGCGCGTTGGCGATTTCCAGCAGGCGCGCGTTGAGCGCCTCGATCTGCGCGTTGCGCACGGTGAAGCCGGCAGCGGCGGCATGGCCGCCATGGCGCACCAGCAGGTCTGCGCAGGCATCGAGCGCGTCCGTGATGTGGAACTCCGGGATGCTGCGGCACGAGCCGTGGCTCGTGTCCTCGCCTCGCTCCACCACCACCGCCGGGCGATAGAACTGCTCGGTAAGGCGGCTGGCGACCAGCCCGACGATGCCCTGGTGGAAGTCAGGCGAGACCGCGAAAATCAACGGCGGCGGCACGCCGTCGTCGATGCCGGCGGCCTCGGCGGCAATGGCCTGCATTTGCGCTGTCTTGTCCTGCCGCTCGCGGTTGAGCTTCTGCAGTTGCTCGGCCAGTTCCGCAGCGATCGCGTCGTCCTCGGCGGTCAGCAGCGCATACGCGAGCCGCGCGTTGTCAAGCCGGCCGGCGGCGTTGATGCGCGGCCCCAACCCAAAGCCGATCCCTTCCGCGTCGCACGCGCCCGGCGCAATGCCAGCGACCTGCAGCAGCGCGCGCACGCCGGGCCGGCCGGCCCGGTTCAGGGCCTGCAGGCCGTCGATGACCAGCCGGCGGTTCTCGCCGGTGAGCGGGACCAGGTCGGCGACGGTGCCAATCGCCACGAGGTCGAGGTATTCCTCCGCGCTGAACGGCGGGGGCACCTGGCTGTGCCCTGGCTTGTGGAGCAGCGCGCGCAGCAGCGTATACGCCACGCCCACGCCGCACAGGTCGCCGTAGGGATACGCCGAATCGGCGCGCTTCGGGTTGATGATGGCATACGCCGGCGGCAACTCCGGCCCGATGGAGTGGTGG
This sequence comes from Anaerolineae bacterium, assembly GCA_027494055.1. Lineage (GTDB taxonomy): Bacteria > Chloroflexota > Anaerolineae > Aggregatilineales > JAFGMM01 > JAOSJO01. Next base: position 574,412 of record JAOSJO010000012.1, read on the forward strand.
TCGGTGATGATCATGTCCAGCCCGGCGGCGTTGGCGTCTTCGACCTCCGGCACCGAGCGGATGCCGCAGTCTACGGTGATGACGAGCTTTGCGCCCTCATCCGCCAGGCGGCGGAGCGCCGCCGAGTTGAGGCCGTACCCTTCACTGAGGCGGTCCGGGATGTAGGCGCTGACGTTCGCCCCCAGGCGGCGCAGCGCGAGCGTCAGCAGCGAGGTCGCGGTAACGCCGTCCACGTCGAAGTCGCCATAGACGACAACCGGTTCGCCCCGTTTGATCGCGGCCTTGATGCGCGGCACGGCCTTGTGCACGTCCGCCAGCGCAAACGGCGACCCGAGGCGGGCCGCGCCTTCCATGAACGTGCGCGCGGCTCCGGGGTCGCTGAAGCCGCGATTATAGAGCGTCTGCGCCAGTATCCGGGGAGGCAGGCTGTTGACGAAGCTCTCAGGGGCGGGCGGCCTGACGCGCCAGCGTTTGGGCTGCAAGTGGGCGCCTCTCGACGATGTATTAGACCAGATGTGCGCATAGTACCATAGGCGCGGGAGGGCGTCAATCAGCGCGGTTTGTGTTACCATCTGGCGCCCCGCGCGCTTGCGGCTCGCGGGGCGCGGATGGGATTTGGCGGGTGCATTCGGAATTGGGGCAACCTCTCTGGAAATGGCGAGCGGACCGTTTTTACCTCACCCCCGGCCCCCTCTCCACACGGTGGTTCAAGGGCGGACAGGGATGAGTCTTGGCGGAAATGGGTGCGGCTGTAGGGGCAAGGCATGCCTTGCCCCTACAAGAAACCTGAATATGTTGATTGGCGCCTGGAAGTTCCGCAAGTCTGTCCGCCCCAACCCACACAGTGGAGAGGGGATTTAGGGGTGAGGTAGGCGGCATCTCCTCGTCTGCCCCAGACCTCGAACGCACCCGTTTTTCACACACATCATCGCGGAGGTGAACCTTGGCGCGCGTGATCTTCATGGGCACACCTGATTTCGCCGTCCCGACCCTGCGGGCGCTGCTGGACCATTTCGACGTGGCTGGCGTCGTCACCCAGCCAGACCGTCCCGCCGGGCGCGGGCGCGCGGTCCGCGAAAGCCCGGTCAAGCGCGTCGCAGCTCAGGCGGGCGTGCCGGTCTTTCAGCCGAAGACGCTGCGCACAGCGGAGGCGGTGACGCAACTGGCAAGCTGGTCGCCGGACGTGATCGTGGTGGCGGCGTTCGGCCAGATTCTGCGCCAGAGCGTGCTCGACCTGCCGCCGCACGGGTGTATCAATGTGCACGCCTCGCTTCTGCCGAGGTGGCGCGGCGCTGCGCCGATTCAGGCGGCCATCCGCGCCGGGGACGCCGTCAGCGGCGTGACCATCATGCGCATGGACGCCGGCCTCGACACCGGCCCGATCCTGGCGCAGCGCGCGATCCCGCTCGACCCGCGCGAGACCGCCAGCACGCTGCATGACAGGCTCGCCGCGCTCGGCGCAGACCTGCTCATCGAGACGCTACCCGGCTACCTGGCCGGCGCGGTCCAGCCGCAGCCGCAGCCCGATGACGCCGACCAGATCACGCTCGCGCCCAGCATCAAGAAAGAAGAAGGCGCGATCGACTGGTCGCGCCCCGCCGTCGAGATCGACCGGCTGGTGCGCGCGTTCGACCCCTGGCCGGGGACGTCCACCATCTGGGCGGGCCAGACGCTCAAGATACTGGCGGGCCACCCGGTCGCGGGCAGCGCCCCGCCGGGGCGCGTGCTCGCGCAGGATGCGGAAATCGCGGTGGGTACCGGCGCGGGCCTGTTCGCGCTGGAGCGGGTCCAGTTGGAGGGGCGCAAGGCGCTGCCCGTTGGCGAGTTCGCGCGCGGCCGGCCCGACTTCGTGGGAAGCGTGCTCGGCCAGTAGGCGCAGCACCCGCCCGGTCAGGGCGCGGCGGTCACTGTGGGCGCGGCCGGCACCGAGAAGACGGTCGGCGTCGTCGTCGGCGCGTTCGTCGCCGTCGCGCTGATTGGCACCGAGACGACCGTCGGCGTGGTGGTCGGCGCGGCAGTCACGGTCAGCGTCGGCAGGGCCGCCGAGGTGGGCGTCCGCGTCGGCGTGCCGGTTGGCGCGGGCGACGGGAGCAGAAACGGGATGGTACACCCCACAGCGCCGGCCCCCTCGGCGCGACAGCGCGCCTGTTCTGCCGCATCGATCTCGACCCAGTCCCAGTGCAGGCCACCGAGCGCCAGGTCGGTCGCAAGCGGGCCGCTCACCCACGGCTTGACCGAGAGCCACGTCACCCACTGATACAGCGGGGCAACCGGCGCTTCGCCGTCCGGGCCAAAGAACGCCGCCTCAACCTGGGCGTACAACGCGCGCCGCGCTTCGGCGTCGGGCGCAACGGCGGCCTCCGCGATGAGGTCGTCCGTATCCGTGCAGACGCGCCCGGTGCGCGGCGCGGCCTCACACCACAGGACGCCGCCCACCCAGTTGTGTTCGTCCGGATACTCGCCGAGCCACAACAGCGTGAAGATGTGCGGTCGCCGGCTTGGGACCGCGCTGGCGTCCGTGCGTTCCAAAAGCTGCGGGAAGCGGACGAGCTGCACGTTGAAGACCTGTGCCTCGCAGCCCAGGACCTCCTCCCACGCCCGCAACGCGAAGTCCACCCAGGCGGAGGCGCTGTCGAACGCCATCAGCGTGACGGATGGGAATCCAAAGCAGTCACCGTAGCCGGCGGCGGCAAGCTGCTCGCGGGCGTAATCCGGGTCGTAGCCGACATTGGCGTCCGCGTCGCGAACCGGCGCGCCAAACACCTCCGGCGGCGCGAAGTGCGTCATCGGCAGCCCGACGCCGCCGAGCGCCTGCGCCACGAAGGCTTCGCGGTCCAGCGCCGCCGCGAACGCGCGCCGCACGCGCACGTCATTGAACGGGACCCGGTCGTGCGCAAAGCCAAAGTAGCCCACGCGCATCTCAGGGATTTCGAGCGCTTCCGGCGGGCGCACCCCGGCAAAGAGGTAGGCCGCCGCCTCCTCTGGGGAGAAGCGCGAGACGTCAACCGCGTGCTCAAGGTAGAGCGCGTACCCGGCGCTGGCGTCGGGTGCCACGTCGAACACCACGCGCGCGACATTGCCGGGGCCTTCCAGGTCATCGGGCAGGTGCGGGTTGGCGCGCAGCAGCGTCATTTGCCGGTTCGGACCGTTGCCGCTGAGCACGAACGGGCCATTGGTCACGATGTTGCCGGGGAGCGTCCAGCCGTCGCCATAGCGCCGGATGTCGTCGAGCAGCACCGGGCGCAGCGCGGGCGTCATCGCGAGGAACCACGGCGCCGGCTCGCGGGTGCGGATGACCAGCGTGACCGGATCGGGCGCGCTCACGCCCACCAGCGCAAGCGCCTCAAGCGTGATGAACTCCGGCGCGGTCTGGTTGACGGCGGCGCACCCCTCGATCACGGAGGCCAGCAGCGCGGCAGTGGCCGGCGCAGAGGTCGGCTCGCAGGCGCGGCGGATGCCGTCCACAAAGTCCTGCGCGGTCACGGCACGGACGCGCGCCGTCAGGCGGCTGTCGGGATCGTACCGCACCCAGAACACGTCGTCGCGCAGGGTAAACGTGAACGTCTGCCCGTCCTCGGCGATTTCCCAGGCGCGCGCAAGCTCCGGGCGCACCGCGCCGGTCTGCGGGTCGTAGTCGGTCAGCGCAAGGAACAGGTTCTCCACAATTTCCGCCGACGTCGGGTCAGCGGCGCGGTGGGGGTCCAGCGATGGCGCGTCTACCACCGTCCACCGGTAGAACGTCACCGGCTGCGCCTCCTGCGCGCGCAGCGGTTGCGCGGCGGCAGCGAGGACAGACGCACTGAGCAACAGACAGGCAAACGCCGCCACGGTGACCGTGGCGGCGCGCCGCATCGGGCTATGCTTCATCACTGCGCGGTATCGTCGCCTTCCTGCCAGCTCTGGAGCAGGGCAACCAGGTTGTCGATCACCTCGGCAGCGAGCGTGTCGCCAAAGCCGGGCATCGCGGTCCCGTCGATGCCGTTCGCGATGAGGTCGTGGATTTCGTCGGCGCTCATCGCCCGGACATCCTCACTCGCGTAGAGGTCCGGCCCGACCGTGCCGCCCTGGCCGCCCTCGCCGTGGCAGGAAGCGCAGCTCTCGGCAAAGGCGACCGCCGCCGCGTCGAGGTCAGGCGCAGCGCCGCTCTCCTCGCCCTCGGCCGGCGGAGTCTCCTCGCTGGCTTCGGGCGTGGGCGTCGGCGTGACGACCGGCTCCGGTTCGGGCGGCGCTTCCGTAAAGGCGCGACCGGTCACTTTGTTGACAATCGCGTCACGGTCCTGCGCGTAGACTTCTTCGGACGCCGGGAAGTAGCCGCTCTCGCTGACCTGCGCCAGCCCCTCTTCGCTGAAGTAGAAATCGACAAACGCGCGCACGGCGGGGTTATCGACCTGCTCGGCGGCCACATAGAGGTAGATCGGGCGCGCTAGCGGGTAGCTGCCGTCAGCTATCGTCTCAGCGCTTGGAGCGACGCACCCGTCGCCCGCGTCGATCTCCAGCAGGGTCAGTTCTTCCTCGTTCAGGCTGAAGTAATTGAAGCCGAAGAAGCCCATCGCGCCGGGCTTGCCGACCATCTCGTCCACAAGGGCCTGATACCGGCTGTTTTGGATGTAGTCGGTGCGGAGGTCGCCCTGCGTGCCGGTGGCGAACTCGGTGAACAGGTCGGTCACGGCGGCGTTGGTCCGGTCACCGAAGAGCAGCAGCGGCAGGTCGGGGAAGCTTGCATCCACCTGGTTCCAGTTGGTGACGCCGGGATTGGCGGTCGGCAGGGCAAGCGGCTCCTCGTCTTCCGGCGCTTCATAGCCCTCCGGGGTGACGGTTGGCTCGACCGCCGCGGTCGGCTCCGCCGCGCGCGACCACGCCGTCGCAAGCTGGCCGGTGGTCACGCAGGCCGCGAACGCCGCAACCTCCGGGTGCGCCGCCACAACCACGCCCTCGTAGCCCAGCAGGAGTTCGATCCAGGCGACGCCGTTCTCCTCACAGCGCGTCGCCTCGCTCTCAAAGATGGGGCGCGCGGCGTGGTTGAAATAGGTCTCGCCGTTGCAGAATCGGTCGAAACCGCCCGCCGTCCCCGACACGCCAACCGTGATCTCCACGTTGGGGTAATCCGCATTGAAGAGCCGGGCGACCGCCTGGCTGATCTCGTAGCCGCTCGCCGCGCCGTTCACGCGGACCTCAGCCGCGATGTCGAAGGGCACGGGCGTGGGGCCTTCGCCCGGCACTGCCGTCGGGACCGGACCCTCGTCCTCCGGGCCTTCGCCCTCCGCCGGCGCTTCGGGTGGGGCCTCGCCTTCTTGGGTGGGCGTCGGCTCAGGCGTGCCGGTGGCGTCGTCCTGGGCATAGGCCGCGAGCGGTGTAATGATAATGAAGAGCACAATGGTAAGCAGGAGCCATTGGCGGAGGTATCGCATGTTCTTCTCAGCCTCCTGGATGAGGTTCATGGGCGCCAGGTATACAACGCGGTGGAATGTATCGCAAAGAGGTAAAGGAATCAAATCACGCACGCGCCGCACCCCTCGATTGCCGCGCCCGACCGCGCCGGGGCGCGATTGTGCGCCTTGACAGCGTTCCCTGCCGCTGCTATTCTGTCTTGGTATTTTGGGACTGTGCGACGGTGACAGAGCTTAAGTATTGGATTGGCTTCAACATCGTGCGGGGCATCGGCCCCGCGCGCTTCCGGCTGCTGCTGGATCATTTCGGCTGCCTGAGCGCCGCCTGGCAGGCGTCGGAGGCCGCGCGTTGCAGCAGGTCGGCCTGGACCGGCGCGCCCTGGGCAGCCTGGTCAAGATGCGTAAGGCCCTTGACCTTGACCGCGTCATGGAGGCGGTGCAGCGCGCGGGCGTGGATGTGCTGACGTGGGCGGACGACGCCTACCCGGCGTCGCTGCGCAACATCCATGACCCGCCGCCGGTTCTTTATGTGAAAGGCGCGCTGACCGAAACGGACGCCTGGGCAGTGGCCGTCGTGGGCACGCGCAAGGCCACCGCGTATGGCCGCCAGATCACGGAGCAACTGGTCGATGCGCTGGCGCGCAGCGGCGTCACCATCGTGAGCGGGCTGGCGAAGGGCATCGACGCCGTGGCGCACCGCGCCGCGCTCAACGCCGGCGGGCGCACGGTGGCCGTGCTCGGCTCCGGCGTGGACGTGATCTACCCGTCGGAACACCGCGATCTGGCGCAGGCCATTGCCGGCGCGGGCGCGCTCGTGAGCGACTATCCGCTTGGCGCACAGCCCGAAGCGGCGAACTTCCCGCCGCGCAACCGCATCATCAGCGGGCTGGCGCTGGGCGTGTTGATCACGGAGGCGGGCGACCGCAGCGGCGCGCTCATCACGGCGGATTACGCCAACAACCAGGGCCGCGACGTTTTCGCGGTTCCGGGCAACGTGATCTCGCCGGGCAGCCGGGGCACAAACCGGCTGATCCAGGATGGCGCGAAGCTGGTGATGGGCGTGGAAGACATCCTGACGGAGTTGAACCTGGGGATGGTGGAGCAGCAGGCCGAGGTCCGGGAAGCCATCCCCACAACCGAAATCGAGGCGCAGCTCATGACCCTGCTGGCCGACGCGCCCATGCACATCGACGACCTGTGCCGGCTGAGCGAAATGTCCATCGCCGAGGTGAGCAGCAGCCTGACATTGATGGAGTTGAAGGGGTTGGTACGCCAGGTGGGCGCGATGCAGTATGCCGTCGCCCATGACGCGCGGGCGCGCTACGTTGTAGACTGACGTCTGTTGGTTTTTCAGGCATGATCGTGGTGTTGCGCTGGCAGCCTGTATCAGGGGATTTGGGCAGGGAAAATGGCCTTTTACGCCTTGATCTTGGCCGGAGGGGGCGGCACCCGGCTTTGGCCGCTGAGCCGGCACAATCGACCTAAACAGACGCTGCCGCTTGTCGGCGACGCGACCATGTTCCAGATGTCGGTCGAGCGCCTGCTGCCGCTGTTTGCCCTGGAGCACATCTTCGTCGTCACCGGCGAGGATCACTTGGCGGCCCTGAGGGCGCAGTGCCCTGACATCCCGGCAGGCAATTTCATTGTCGAGCCGACCGGGCGCGACACCGGCCCTGCCGCCGGTCTGGGCGCGCTGCACCTTTATAGTCGAGACGCCGATGCCATTGTTGCGGTGTTGACCACCGATCACTACATCGGCGCGCCGGCGCGGTTCCGCGAGGCGCTCCAGGTGGCGCGCAGCCTCGCCGAGCGGCGGCATCTCGTGGCGCTGGGCATAATGCCTTCCTTCCCCGCTTCCGGTTATGCTTACCTGGAGCGCGGCGCGAAGATCGACGAGATTGAGGGGTTTGCCTGTTACCGCGCCGTCGGGTTCCGCGAGAAGCCCGACCCGGCAACCGCAGCGGAGTTCCTGCTGTCTGGGCGATATTGCTGGAACAGTGGTATGCTGGTCAGCCGCGCCGAGCAGATGCTCGATGAGATTCAGCGGCATGAGCCGGCCCTGGGCCGGGCGCTCATCCATCTTGCCGAGATGGGCGCCGGGGCGGAATTCGGCGCGGAGTTGCAACGCCTGTGGCCGCAGGTGCCGAAGAACTCAATCGACCAGGTCATCATGAGCGGCGCGCAAGAACTGGTCGTGCTGACGGCGGACATCGGGTGGAGCGATGTCGGCTCCTGGAACACGCTCTACGAGGTGCTCAGGCGCGCGGATGAAGAGAACGTCGCGCGGGGGAGCGCCCCCTGTGCTGCAATTGCGGACGCGCGGCACCCTGGTGCTGAGCAACCGGATGGTCGTCACCATCGGCGTCGCGGACCTGGTGATCATTGACACGGACGACGTGTTGCTGATCTGCCGGCGCGACCAGTCGGAAGATGTCCGCCAGATCGTAAACATACTGAAAGAGAGGGGGCACGACACGTACCTGTGATCGGCCTCCGGGAGATAGCAGAGGTTTTTGTGTAATGGCAACGAGTGACAAGAAGAGGACGACGCGGAAAAGATCGCCCAAGGGGCGGCTTGTCATTGTCGAGAGTCCGGCCAAGGCGCGCACCGTCGGGCGGTTCCTGGGCAGCGGGTACAAGGTGAAGGCCTCTGTCGGCCACGTCCGCGACCTGCTGCGCTCCAAGCTGTCGGTGGACATCGAGAACGACTTCGCGCCGACTTACCGCGTGCCGAACGAGAAGCGCGAAATCGTCAAAGAGCTGGCGGATGACGCGAAGAAGGCTGCCGAAATCTTCCTGGCGACCGACCCCGACCGCGAGGGTGAAGCCATCGCCTGGCACCTCATGGCCGCCACCCAGATGGACCCCGACCGGGTGCGCCGCGTGGTGTTCCACGAGATCACCGACGACGCGATCAAAGAGGCGTTCGCGCACCCGCGCGGCATCAACATGGACCTCGTAGACGCGCAGCAGGCCCGGCGCATCCTCGACCGGCTGGTCGGCTACCAGATCACGCCGCTGCTGTGGGAGCGCGTGCGCGGGCGGCTTTCGGCGGGCCGGGTGCAGAGCGTGGCGGTGCGCCTTATCGTCGAGCGCGAGCGCGAAATCGAGGCGTTCGTGCCAGAGGAATACTGGACCATCGACGCCGAGCTGACGCCCCAGGTCGGGAATGGCCGCGAGCCGATGCCCTTCCTGGCGCGGCTGGTCAAGATCGACGGCGAAAAGGCCGAGTTCGGCACGAAGGAAGAGGTCGATCCACACATCGAAGCGCTGGAAAAGGCCGATTACATCGTCGAGTCGGTGAAGAAAGGCACCCGCCGCCGCCGACCGTCGCCGCCCTTCACGACCAGCACCCTGCAGCAAGACGCCTCCCGCAGCCTGGGCTTCAGCGCGCGCAAGACGATGAGCATCGCCCAGCAGCTCTACGAAGGCGTTGACATCGGCGACAACACCTTCGGCCTCATCACCTACATGCGCACCGACAGCGTCCACGTCGCCGCACAGGCGCAGGCCGAGGCCCGCGCCTATGTCAAAGAGAACTACGGCGCGGATTTCATCCCCGAAGAGCCGCGCGAGTATAAGACACGCTCGAAGGGCGCGCAGGAGGCGCACGAGGCCATCCGCCCCACCAGCGTCTTGCGCACGCCGCGCGAGATGAAACCCTACCTCTCGCGCGACCAGTACCGCCTCTACAACCTGATCTGGATGCGCTTCGTCGCCAGCCAGATGTCGGACGCGATCTACGACACGCTCCGCGTTGACATCGAGGCCGGGCTGCCGGGCGAGAAGCCCCGGTACCTCTTCCGCGCGTCGGGGGAGCACGCTCAAGTTCCAGGGCTTCCTGGCGGTCTACGAGGAAACCCGCGACGAAGACACGGCAGCCGACGAGGACGAGGGCCGCATCCTGCCCGAAATGAAGGAACGCGACCGGCTGCGGCTGCTGCGCCTGCTGCCAGAACAGCACTGGACACAACCGCCGCCGCGCTACACCGAGGCGTCGCTGGTCAAGACGCTGGAGGAGTACGGCATCGGGCGGCCCAGCACCTACGCGCCGATCATCTCAACCATCCAGGAGCGCGGCTACGTCACCCGCGAGGAACGGCGGCTGGTCCCGACCGAAACCGGCATCCTGGTCAACGATCTGCTGGTCGAGTACTTCCCCGACGTGATGGACGTGGCGTTCACCGCGTCGATGGAGGAGATGCTGGACCAGATCGCCGAGGGCGAACGCGCGTGGGTGCCCGTCATGCGCGAGTTCTACGCGCCGTTCAGGGCGCGGCTGGATCACGCCCACGACAACATGCCGCAGGTGCGCATGGAAGAAGAGATCGGGCGCGACTGCCCGGTGTGCGGGAACCCGCTCATCGTGCGGTGGGGGCGATTCGGCAAGTTCATCGGGTGCAGCAACTACCCCGAATGTCGCCACACCGAACCCTGGCTCGAAAAGATCGGCGTGAAGTGCCCGCAGTGCGCCGACGGCGAGATCGTGGAGCGCAAGACGCGCCGGGGGCGCACGTTCTACGGCTGCTCCAACTACCCGGAGTGCGACTTCACCTCGTGGAAGCGCCCGCTCCCGCAGCCGTGCCCCAAGTGCGGCGGCCTGCTCGTGGAGCACAACAAGCAACACGCCGTCTGCACGGCCTGCGAGACTCAATTCGCCCTGACGGACCTGCCCCCGGTCGAGCCAGCGCCCGAAGAGGAATCGGAACAGGCCTGAGCGCGCAGACACCGCTGCCCTCACAAGCCCACACCGCGCTTCGCGATGTGGGTTTTTTCTGTCTCACCTGGGAGCACCAATCTATAACACCACTTGCGCACCCGCCGGACATGCGGGTATTATGAAGAAGGTGTCTCTCGCGTCCGCAGGAGCAGGCTTCAATGTCCTATCCACCGTCGCCCACGCCAAGACCAAGATCAACGCCGCCGCCGGCGTCGCCCCGCGCAAACTCGTGCGGCCTTATCTTCGCTTTTGCCTGGGCCGCCGTCGCAACGGTCGCGACGGTCGTGCTCCTGGCGCTGTTTCTCGTCGCGCGCAATGACAACGTCGTGATCCTGACCGCCCTCGCGGAAACCAGCGCCGCCGACGCCGCCGTCTTGAACGCCGTCGCAGACGAGGCGACCGCGTTCGTGCTCACTGTCAGCGTCACAGACACGCCGACCGCCACGCCGCCCCCAACCGAGCCGCCCACCGCCACCTCCGAGGCCGCCGGCGCGTCGCCGGCCGCTACGGCAGACATGACGCAGGTCGTCTCGGAGATGGCCGGCGTGGTCGCGACCAGCGTCGTGCAGACGCTGACGGCCATGGTGCCGACGCAAACGCCGACGAACACGCCGCAGCCGACCCTGCCTACGGTGGCGCAGCCGGCGCAGCCAGCACAACCCGCCGCGCCACAGTCCTCGGAAAAACCGGTGTCGCTGACCGGGTTCGTGTGCCGGCCGGCGCTGGGCCAGCCCAACACCTACCAGATATTGGGGACGATTTCGAACGTATCGGGCCAGGCCGTCTTTGTCGAGTTCCAGGCGCAGGCCGATATCGGCACGAGCCGCAATTTCCCGCTCTCGCCGGGCGCGAGTTGGACCATCCCAGAAGGGTCGCCCAACCCGCAGGAGTTGATCTACGTCCAGTTTTTCCCCGAAGGGAGCAACTACGTGCGACTGGTTGCGCGGGCCACGACCTGCCCTAACGGCGACTGCAACGGCGTTGCCGGCGACGTGCAGAACCCGTGGCACGTCCTGATCGAAGGCACGCGGGACCAACTCTGCCAGTAAAAAGGCGAAAATCGCAACCGTCGTTTTGTCACGGCGAGTCCACGATGTATACTCAGGGCGTTCCTACGTCCGGTGATACAGGAATTAACGATGTCTCTCGCCGAGCGCTGGGTCACTAACACCCTCGATAACCTCTCGCTTGAGGCCCGTGTCGGCCAGATGATGATGGTCGGCTTCGATGGGCTGGAAGCGCCGGCCCACGTGCGCGACTGGCTCGCGGCGGGGCGCGTGGGCAGCATCGTGCTCTTCGCGCGCAACGTCGCCTCGCCCGCGCAGGTCGCCGAGCTGACCGCCAGCCTGCGCGCGGCGGCTCCCCTCCCAATCCTGATCTGTACCGACCAGGAGGGGGCATCGTGGCGCGGCTGCGTCGCCCTTTCACGGAAAGCCCCGGCAACATGGCGCTCGGCGCAATCGCCGGCAGCGACGCGCCTGAGCTTGTCGAAAACGTGTCTGCGATCCTCGCCCGCGAGATACGCGCGGTGGGCATCGACTGGAATCTCGCGCCCTGCCTTGACATCCTCCACAAGCTGGACAACCCCGCCATCAGCCTGCGCGCCTTCGGCGCGGACCCAGACCGCGCGGCGATCCTGGGCGCGGCGGTGGTGCGTGGGTTGCAGCGCGCCGGTGTGGCGGCGTGCGCCAAGCACTTCCCCGGACACGGCAACACGACCGTCGATTCGCATCTCGACCTGCCGGCCATTGCGGCAGACCTGGAACAGCTCAAGGCGTGCGACCTGAAACCCTTCGCCGCCGCGGTTGACGCCGGCGTGGCGACAGTCATGGCGGCGCATATCCTGTTCCCGGCACTCGATCCGGAGCGCCCGGCCACCCTCTCCCCTGCCATCCAGCAAGGGCTGCTGCGCGCGCAGATGGGCTTCGATGGCGTCATCAGCACCGACTGCATGGAGATGAAAGCCGTCGCCGACCGGTACGGCGCGGGGGAATCGACCGTCCTCGCCATTCTGGCCGGGACCGACTCAGTCGTGCATTCGCAACACGCCGCAGCGCCAGGAAGAGGCCTACAAAGCGACGCTCGCCGCCGTGCGCAGCGGGCGGTTGCCAGAAGCGCGCGTCACAGAGAGCGCCCGCCGCCTGCTGCGGCTCAAAGCGCGATTTGTCCGCGACGCTGAAACCGTACCTGCCGACGCCGTAGGCAGCGACGCGCACCAGGCCGTGATGCGCGAGGCCGCGCGCCGGGCGCTCACCATGGTTCGCGGCGCGATCCCGGCTGTCGATCCCAGGCGCGCGGCGCTGGTCGAATTCACGTTCGCCGTCGGGTCCCAGGCGGAGGACGTCCGCGCCGACACCGAGCTTGGCGAAGCGCTTGCCGCGCGCTTCCGAGACCTGCGCCGCGTGGCCCTGCCGAGCGCTGCGCCGCCCGCGGACCTGGTGGCCGACGCGCGCCGGCTCGCCGAGGCGGCAGACCCGCTTATCATCGCCACGCGCAGCGCCAGCCTGAGCGATGCGCAGCGGACGTTCGCCCAGGATTTGCTCGAAATCGCGCGCGCCCGGTCACATGACACGCTGCTTGTGTGCCTGCGCAACCCCTGGGACGCCGCTGTATTCCCGGAGGCGGCGAACGTCCTGGCGTCACTTGGGGACGCCTGGCCGTCGCTGGAAGCGGTGGCTGACGCGCTGGCCGGCGCAACCGTGCCGGCGGGTCGGCTTCCCCGGTGCTGTTCAGTTTATGACTACACGAATAGGAAACACGGAGTGAAAGGAGGCGCACACCTTCGAGACAGGCGCATGACCTTCCAAAAGCCAGAAAGCGTATCACCTCAGGAGGACAGAGATGAACCGTTTATTCCGTACCGGGCTGCTGATTGTGCTCGCGCTTGCCCTGACGGTACCGGCAATGGCGTCCGCTCAAGAAGAGAAAGTCGTCACCATCGGCATCGGCACCGAGCCGAGCACGCTTGACCCCCGGAACTACAGCTTCTTGCAGAGCACGTTCGCTATCTCGTGGCGCATGTTCGAGCCGCTCTTCTACCACGACACGCGCAACGGTGACCTGATCCCCGCCCTTGCGGAGAGCTACGAGCTGCTCGGCCCCACGCGCTACCAGTTCAACCTGCGCCAGGGCGTGAAGTGGCACGACGGCGAGACCTTCACCGCCGAAGACGTGGCGTGGACTCTCGTCCGCACGCCGGGGCGCATCGCCGAGTACCTCCTCGACCCGGAGAACCCGGTTGAGATCGTGGACGACTACACCATCATCGTCAACACCGATGGCGAAGTTGGCCCCTTCATCTACCAGACCGTCGCGCTCAACTGGCGGATGCTGCCTGAGCACATCCTGGAACCTTACTTCGCGCCCTATCGCGAGATGAGCGACGAAGAACTGCTCGAAGTGCTTGAGGGCATCGGCAAGGAACCCGCCGAGGGCGAGACCCCGCTGGACCGCGTGCTCTTCGAACTCGACAAGGGCACCGACCTCCTGAAAGAGGTCGTTGACGACGCGGGCAACCCGGTCTACATCGGCACCGGCCCCTTCAAGTTCGAGAACTGGGAGCGCGGCGTCCAGATCACGATGGTCGCCAACGACGATTACTGGGGCGGCCGGCCCAATATCGACCGGCTGGTCTGGCGCTGGATCGAAGAGGACGCCACCCGCGTGATCGAACTGGAGTCGGGCGGCTTCGACCTCATCATCGGCGTGCCCGAAGAGGAAATCGAGCGCCTGCAGGATGACCCCAACATCGAAGTGATCGCCAGCCCTGGCCTGAACTACCGCATCGTCACGCTGAACCTGCGCACGCCCGCGCTCGCTGATGTGAAGGTGCGCCAGGCCATCGCGCATGCCCTGAACGTTGAGGAACTGCAGCTCCTCTTCCCGGAGGGGATGACCGTCCGCACGTGCGGCCCGCTGCCGGTATCCAGCCCCTTCTACAACGACACGGTCCCGTGCTATGAGTACGATCCGGACCTGTCGCGCACGCTGCTGGAGGAAGCCGGCTGGGACCCGAACACCGTGATCAAGTTCAAGCTCACCTCAAATGACCTGCTGGAGGCCCAGTTGATCCAGGCCTTCCTGGCTGATGTGGGCATCACTGTCGAGCTGGAGACGGTCGAGAGCGCAACCTACTCGGCGGACGTGCGCCAGGGGCGCTCAGAAATGGCGATGTTCACCTTCGGCAACGTCGTGGACCCGGACCACATGTTCTGGGTCTTCCACGGCGACTGGCTTGGGGCGGGTAAGGTCACCGGCACCAACGGCATCTTCGGTTACGATGACCCCGACGTGAACGCCTGGACGGTCGAGGGGCAGACGACTGCCGACCCCGATGCGCGCAGAGCACTCTACGACCAGGCGCAGGTGAAGATCGTGGAAGACATCCCCGCGATCTTCCTCTACAGCAACTCGGAGACTACCGCCTACCGCACCGACCGCCTGACCGGCATCCAGGCAATGCCGCGCCCGACCGACGTGTTCTACTGGTTGGGGACGGCTGATGTGATCCAGTAACGCGCTTCCTGCCGGCCGAATAACGCTGTAGGGGCGCGGCCCGCCCGCGCCCCTACCTGCCCTGTATCATGTATAAACTCATTGTCTCGCGCCTCATCCAGGGAGTGTTCACCACCTGGGCCGTGGTCACGGTCGTGTTTCTGCTCATCCGCGTCTCCGGCGACCCGGTCGATATGTTCTATGGCGGGGCCGCCACCCGTGAGGCGCTGCGAGAAGCAGAAGCCATGCGCCGGCAGTACGGGCTGGACAAGTCGGTCCCAGAGCAGTATGTAGACTACCTGACCGATCTGCTGCGCCTGGATTTCGGCAGTTCCATCCACCTGAAACGCCCGGTCGTGGACCTGATCGGCGAGCGGATTCCGCACACGCTGCGGCTGACGGTCGTCGCCTTCATGGTCTCATACCTCATCGCCATCCCGCTTGGTGTGCTTGCCGCGCTGCGGCGCGGGACCGCCTTCGACTACACGAGCCTCGGCCTCACGATGGTGGGCGTCTCGCTGCCGGCCTTCTGGCTTGGCCTGATGCTGATCCTGCTGTTCTCCGTGCAACTGAACTGGCTCCCAGCCTCCGGCATCGGTGACGCGACCCTTCAGGGCCGCGTGCGCCATCTGATCCTGCCGGCCATCACGCTCGCCATCCCGCGCATGGCGGTGATGACGCGCTTCATTCGCGGGACGATGCTCGACATCCTCGGCGCGGACTACCTGACCACCGCGCGCGCAAAGGGGATGCGCGAGCGCGCGGTCATCATGCGGCACGGCTTCCGCAACGCCCTGATCCCGATTGTGACGCTGATCGGCTTGCAGCTTGGCTTCCTGGTCGGCGGCGCGGTCGTGATCGAGCGGGTGTTCGGCCTGCCGGGCGTCGGCGACCTGGTGGTTGACGCCATCAGCGGGCGCGACTTCCCGGTCGTGCAGGCCTCAGTCTTGATGCTCGCCATCTCAGTCGTGATCGCCAACACCGCCGTTGACATCCTCTACGGCTATGTTGACCCGCGCGTGCGGACGGAATAGGCGCCATGACAACGGACACCGTACCCCGCCTTTCCCTGGCCGAACCCGAACCCCGGCGCGAGCCGACCTTCTGGGAGCGCTTCGTCCGCGAGCCGCAGGCGATATTGGGCACGCTGATTGTCCTGAGCCTCGTCCTCGCCGCTGTGCTTGCGCCTGTGCTCGCACCCTATGACCAGTTCCGGCCCGACGTGCGCAACCGCCGCGCGCCGCCGAGCGCTGAGCACTTCCTCGGCACAGACGAGCTTGGCCGCGACGTGCTGACACGGATGCTGTACGGCGCGCAGATTTCGCTCGCGGTGGCGATCTCGGCGGTGGGGCTGGCGATGGCCGTCGGCACGCTGCTGGGCGCGCTGGCCGGCTACTTCGGCGGCTGGGTGGATGTGGTGATCTCGCGGATCGCCGACACGTTTCTCGCGATACCCAGCCTCGTGCTCACGATTGCGATGGTCGCGGCGCTGGGTCCGGGGCTGGACAAGATCGTGATCGCTATCGCCATGAACTCGTGGGCCGGCTATGCGCGCCTGGTGCGCGGCAACTTCATCGCGATCAAGAAGAACGAATTCGTCGAGGCGGCGCAGGCAATCGGCGTGCGGCCGGCGCGCGTCATCGCCATCCACATCCTGCCCAACACCATCGCGCCGATCTTCGTGATCGCCATGCTCAGCACCGCCGGCGCGATCCTCACCGAAGCCGGCCTCAGCTACCTGGGCATCGGCATCAACGCGCCCACGCCCACCTGGGGCGGGATGCTCGAACAGGGGCTTGACTACCTCCGCACCGCGCCGCACGTCGCGTTCTTCCCCGGCCTCGCGATCCTCATCACCACGCTCGGCTTCAACCTGCTCGGCGAGGGTCTGCGCGACATCCTCGACCCGAAAGTCCGCAAACGCTGACCTGTGGTCGCGGCCTTGCCCTCCGGGTGGGTTCGGGTGCGCCCCGCCGGCCGGCGAGGTTGACATGCCGCCCCACCCGAACCATAATCATCCCATGCCAAAGGAGATCGTGTACCAGCTTACGATCAAAGAGATGCCCTCCAGCGAGCGCCCGCGCGAGCGCCTGATCCGCCTGGGGCCGGACGCGCTCGCGACGGCGGAACTTCTGGCGATTGTGCTGCGCACCGGCGTCGATGGCGAGAACGTGCTCCACATGGCCGAGGGGTTGCTGGCGCGCTTCGGTGGGTTGAGCGGGCTGGCGCGCGCGAGCCTGCCAGAGCTGACGGCCACGCGCGGCCTCGGCGCGGCAAAGGCGGCGCAGCTCATGGCCGCGTTCGCGCTGGGCCGGCGGCTCGCGGCTTCCGCGCCAGAGGAGCGCCCCCAGGTCCGCTCGCCAGACGACGCCGCCAGCCTCGTGATGGGCGAGATGGGCCTGCTCAAGCAGGAGCAGTTGCGCGTGATCCTGCTGGACACGCAGAACCGGGTTGTGGCGCTCCCCACCGTGTACACCGGCAGCGTCAACACGCTGGTCGTCCGCGCCGGCGAGGTTTTCCGCGAAGCGGTCATACGGAACTGCGCCGCGCTGATCCTGGCGCACAACCACCCCTCCGGCGACCCGACGCCCTCACATGAAGACATAACCCTGACGGCGCATCTCGTCCGGGCCGGCGCGCTGCTCGACATCGAGGTGCTGGATCACCTGGTGATCGGACACCAGCGCTACGTATCGATGCGCAAGCAGGGGCTGGGGTTCGCAGATGGCGGCAGGATTTAGTTTAGACACGATCAGGATATTCTTCGTAAGCATGAGCAAGGGTGCCAGGAGGAAGACACATGGCTGATGAGGTAATCGCGATTCTGGCGATCGTCATTGGGATGGCGGCGGCGGTGCTGGGCGCGGTGATTGCACAATGGCTGCTGAGCGGGCAGGCGCAGCGCCGCGAAGAGCAGGCGCGCCTGGAGCGCGAAGCGGCGGTCCAGGTGCTGGAGGAGGCCGTCCGCAAGCAGGTGAGCCAGGAGATAAAAGAGGGCATTGAGGAATTCGCCCAGGCGATGGAGGAACACCGGCTCAAGGAGGTCATCAAGACCATCGAGATCGCCACGCTGAGCCGCACGGTGCTCATTGAGGAGCTTCGCCTCGACGCGCTCAAGCGCGCGCTGCTCGAAGCCAGCGCCGACAACCCCGAAATCGGCCAGTTGCTCGAATCGTCTGCGAGCAGCCCCACGCTCGGCAAGCTCATGGAAGGCCTCGAAGTCCCCGCGCCGCGCCCCGGCCGCGCCGCAGGGCGTCAGGCAATCGCCGCCAGAACCCGCAGCCGCGCCGCCCACCGCCAGCGTACCAGAGGCCGGCGTCCCAGAGGCGGGCGCAAGGGCCGCTGAGCCGGTAAGAGAAGTGAAACAAGCCGCGCCGCCCGCGCCCGCCCCCATCGCAGAGCCGGAGGCAGCGCCCGAACCCGCCGGGATGGCTGCCGTGGCCGCAGCGCCACCGGCAGCGTCGGTTTCCTCTGACGGCGCGGAGCCACCGCCGGCGAGCACTCAGCCTGCATTGGACGAGGCCCCCGCCGCGACCGAGGCGGCAGCGCCTGAAGCGCCGGCAGCCTCCCAGGAAGCGACGGAGACAGAGGCGGAAGCAGAGGAACCGGAAACAGCGGAGACGCCGACTGGCACGGCGGAGACAGTCGCCGCGCCGCCCGCCGAAGAGATGCCCGCCGAGGCGGCACCCGCTGACGAACGCGCGCATGAAGGCGCGGAGGAAGAGGAAACCGCGCCCGTAGAAGACCAGCCGGCCTAGCGCGCCGCAATCGCGCCGCTGGCCGCCCAAATCGCCCGACACCGGCAGGCCGAGCAGTTCCAGCCGCGTCCTGCCCATCCCCGAAGGAGGTTGCCCGGTGGCTTTCCTGGCTCAAGTCATCCTCGTGCCGGCCACAACTGAGACCATCGGTCCGTGGGTAGACGCCACTTTCAGGTATCAGCGGGCTTTCCGGGGCGTGAGCGTGACCGCCAACCCCGACCCGGAGAACGTCTGCCGACACACAGTCATCACGGTTGTCGGGGGAACTGATGCGTGGGGCCGCGACATGGCGACAGAGGTGCGCCAGGCGTGCCCGGATGCGTCCATCGACGAGATTGACGCCTCGAATCCGCACGAACTCCGGCGCGTGCTCGATGCGCGCGCCGAGACCGGCGCACGCTTCGGCGCTGGCGACCCGTTGATGGGTCATCTCTTCCTGCGCTGGCCCACCGACCACCCCCAGGGTGACGCAGCCCTTCCGCGCCAGGCCGGAATATTACCGCCAGTTTGCGTGTGAGGGCCGCCCGTTCCCCGGCCACGAAGGCATTGACATTCACGCGCCGATACGCGACGGGCAGGGTTCGAAGGTCTACGCCGGCGCCGACGGTGTGACGCACGCGGTGCAGCAGACCGACGACGGCGACCCCTATGGCGTCCGCGTGCGCATCAACCATAGGGTCGGCAACACGGAGTACCAGACCGTGTACGCGCACCTCTCCGCGCATTCCATCCTGGTCCGGCCCGGCGACCCGGTCGCAGCCGGGCAGGAGATCGCGCGCTCTGGCAACACCGGCAACACGGGGGACGCCGCACCCCACCTGCACCTGATGCTCAAGAAGACCGGCGCAACCGCCGCCGGCAAGACCGACTTCCCGTGCGACCTGATCGACCCGACGCCGCACCTCTTCTGGCCGGACCTGCTGCTCACCCCGACTGACGTCCTGCGCGTGCGCGCCGAGCCGAACACTGAGAGCGCGATTCTGGGGCTGGTGACGCCGGGCGACGCGCTGGCGCCGCTCGCGCCGGACGCCGTCATACTGTGGGACCTCTACCAGCCGGGCGCGTGGATCAAGGTGCAGACGCCCACCACGCTGGAGGGCTACTGCTACGCCGAGTTCCTGGAGATCGTCGGCGTCCCGCCCGAAGTCCCGCCGCTGCCGGTGGGCCGTTTCGTCGCCGGGCTGCATGGCCGCGCCGACGGCCCGATGCAGGAGCCTGACTTCACTGCGGTCGAGGTCAGCAAGGTGGAGGCGGTCAAGCTCACCACCAACGCGCTCCCTGCCGATGTCACGCGGCTGCGCAAGACCAATCCGGACATGTTCGTCGTCGTGCGCCTGTTCGAGAGCTTCAGCACGCCCGCCGGGCCGCGCAAGATCACCGCAGAGGAATTCGCCAACAAGTTCCGACCCAACCCGCCCGGCCAATCGCCAACCGACCTCCAGCGCTTCTACGAGATGGGCGTCCAGTACTATGAGGTGCACAACGAACCCAACCTGACCAACGAGGGCTTTGGGCAGACCGGGAGCTGGAACAGCGGCGCGGCGTTCGCTGCCTGGTATCTGGCAGTCATCGACCGGCTGCGCGCCTGGTTCCCGGACGCGCGGTGGGGCTTCCCCGGCCTTTCGCCGGGCGATGTCGTGCCGGGGCGGCCCATGGCGATGTGGGACTTCCTCGACGAGTGCGAGGACGCCATCGCCGCGTCGGATTGGCTCGGCGTGCATCAGTACTTCAAGGACTTCGCCGAGATGGAAGACGGGTTCAACCAGATCGTCAAGCGCTACCGGCGGAGGTGGCCCGACAAGCTGCTGATGGTGACCGAGTTCAGCAACCCGATCAAGGGCGTGCCCAAGATGGTCAAGGGCCAGCAGTACGTCACGTACTACCGCATGGCCGAGGAAGTTCCCGGCTTGGGGGCGGCGTTCGCCTACGTGGTCTCGGCATCCGCGCCGGAGTTCCAGGACGAGACATGGCGCGAAGAGAGCGGCGCAATCACGCCGATCCCGGAGGCGGTGAGCAAGCGCTGACCGCCCGCGCCAACCGCATCGCGCTACACCTGGGCACAGGGAGAACGCATCACCCCCTGTGCCCTTTCTTGCCCGCGCGCGCCCCCCTTTGGCATTGAAATTGCATCTACCTCTTTGCGAAACCATTTGCAGATGACGAACGCTGCAGGCTGGAGAGGGTGCGCATGAGCAAGAACATGATTACGAACGGCAGTTTCGACGGGCAGTTCCAGCATCACGAGGGCATCCCGGAGATCGCGGTTGCGCCCGGATGGACGCCGTGGTGGCATCCCCAGTCGCCCGGCGACGAGGTCTGGAAGAACCGCCGGCCCGAGTTCAAGTCCTCCCCCATCGGCGTGGATGCGCGCCGCGTCCGGCTCGGCGAGAGCTGCCAGATGTATGCAACGCCGTGGGGCACGCACATCGCCGGGCTGTACCAGCAGGTGCGCGTGCCGGAAGGGGCGACGCTGCGCTTTGCGTGCTACGGCATGGCGTGGTCGAGCGAGGGCGACGACCCGCACGCAAGCCAGAACCCCGGCAACGTGCGGATGCGCGTGGGCATCGACCCCAAAGGCGGCGCCGACCCGTTCGCCAGCACCGTGGTCTGGTCGCGCGAGCGCGCGGTCTACGACGCCTTTGAGGCGTTCACCATCGAGGCAGCGGCGGAAAACACGCTCGTGACCGTGTTCACCTACAGCGCGCCGGACTGGCCGAAGAAGCACAACGAGGTGTTCTGGGACGACGCCAGCCTGGAAGTGGTCAACGGCGCGGCGGCGCGCGAACCCGGCCCGAAGGGCGTGTCCAAGGCCGGTCTGCCCGTCGCGCTCTTCCTGGAAGCGCCAGGCCGCCTGGTCAACGAGACGGTTCAGGTCCGGGCCACGGGGCCTCTGGGCGTGGGCGGCGTGATTCTGCACGTCTACGGCCCTTACGGCGAGGTCCAGGCAGACTGGTTCGGCTCGGAGCTGGGCGGGCGCGGGCAGATCTGGAAATGGTCGTTCGTGCCCCGCAAGGCTGGGCACTACATGGTGCGCTTCAAGGGAACCGGCGCGGATACCGTTGACGGTGGCATCTACATCTTCGACCCGCCCGACGGCCCACCCCCCGACCCCGGCGCCCGTGGCGCGCCGCGCGAGCAGTACGAGCGCACGTACATCCTCATGCCGCCCAACGCCGACCGCCCCTGGCTCGATGCCGTGATCAACAGCGCGATACTGGAAGACCACAAGCACACCCTGGGCTTCAGCGCCGACGACGCCGGCATCGGCGACCTGAACCAGCGCCGGGTGCTGCTCATCAACCCGGTGGGGTGGCGCGAGCCGCTGGAAATCTGGTTCGCCAAGTACTATCCCGGTGTGAAAGTGCGCACGCTCAACGCCTCGACGCCCGATGAGTTGGAGATCGCGCTGAAAATCGGGATGGGGAACACCTGGGACTGAGCCGGCGTACTGCTGTCAGACCGGGAACCGGCTTGCCGTTTTGCTGCGCCCCGCACGCTCCGCCGTGTGGGGCGCAGCTTTCGCGTCGCGCCGCCGGCGTGCGTCACCGCGCCGCCAGCAGCGCAACCTCGTCAAGCATCACGTCGTAGGCGTGGCCCGACGCATAGAAGCGGACCTCGACCAGCGTGTGTATCTTGGCCTCCTCCGGGAGGACGTTGACCAGGTTCCCCGACTCGTATGTATACCACGCGCCGCTGTTAATCCGCTCGTGATCCTGCCGGCACGAGGCGCACGTCAGCGGCCACTCCGGGATGGTGTACAGGCTGTAGAAGCCATGTATCCACTCGCGGCGCTCGCCGTTCTCATCATCGTAGACCAGGCGGAGCATCACCGGGCACTCGCTGCCGGCAATGCCGCACGTCGAGATGCCCTGATGACCGATGTAGATCACGGCGCGCAGCTCAAGGTAGCCATAATCTGAGAGGTCCAGCCCCGATAGCGGCTGGCGACAGCCGGTCTCGGCGTGGTTGAGCGTCTCGCCGGCGCGCGCGATGTGCAGCACCGCCCGCCCGTCGAAGTTCTCGCGGCGGTGCGCGCCGCGCGGCTCGTCGAGTTCGTCCTGCGCGTTGTAGCACCCCCACGAAGACGGCAACGAAGCCAGCCCGTCGGCGGTCTGGTCGTAGAGGTCGAAGCCGCTGTTCACCAGCAGGTTGGACCGCGCCGGGGCGATGTCGATGGGCGTCTCCGGGTCCGGGCCGGGGACGGACCCCCGCTGCCCCTGGTTGATGACGGCCTCCGGTCCGGATTCGCCCAGGCTGATCCGGGCCTCGCCCTCGCGCACCGTGACCCC
The DNA here is from genome assembly GCA_027494055.1 of Anaerolineae bacterium. Classification (GTDB taxonomy): domain Bacteria; phylum Chloroflexota; class Anaerolineae; order Aggregatilineales; family JAFGMM01; genus JAOSJO01. The sequence goes on from JAOSJO010000012.1 coordinate 597,060, forward strand.
GGCGCTGTCGCCGCCGAGCGCGACGGTGAAATAGCCGCGCTGTCCGAGGTCGATAGTCGTATCGTAGGGGGCGAATACCCGGAACTGAATGTGGCGTGGGAGGTCGGGCGTGATGAGCACGTCGGCGCGCCCGCGCCTCCCCAACACCTCAATGACGTAGGGCAGCTCGCTGGCGTCAAAACGGGGGCGCGATGCGTGGTGGATGGTGACGGCGCTGTCGCGCAGCAGGGTCAGGCCGGCGAGCACCCGCCCCGTATAGGGGTCGCGAAACGTCACGAACGCCTGTGATGTCGAGTCGGTCGTGAGCGTGGTGCGCTCGGCCAGCAAGCGCGACGCGCGTTCCGTTTCCTCGGCGCGGCCCTCCGGCGAAACGCCGACGGTGTTGCGGCTGACCAGGAGTTCAACATACAGCCCTTCCGTCGATTCGAGCACGAACCAACGCAGCGCCAGCACAACACCAATGCAGATTGCGCAAAGGGTCAGAAACGACGCAAGCAGGACGACCCATGCGATGCGCTCAGGATTCGTGCGCATGGATCAGGACGCCGTATAGGTCACGCGGAAATCGCCGAACTCGCCGGTCGCCTCAGCCCAGGTCACATCGACCTCGACGACGCTCGCGGACGACGGACCCTGGCGCAGCCAGGAGACAAACCGGTCGAGGCTGGTGCGCGGCCCCTCGGCGAGGGTCTCGACGGTGCCATCCCAGCGGTTGCGCACCCAGCCTCTCAGGCCTAATTCGTTGGCCTTACGCACGGTGTAGTAGCGGAAATTGACTCCCTGCACGCGCCCATGAACGACCGCGTGCAGGCGTTGGTCTGTCATGAGTTCGTTGGCTTCGGTGGACAAGGTGTCTCATCCTTGGCGGTATAAGGCAGCACGCGCCATTATACCGCAACCTGTCGCACACAAGCCCACCGCATCACAGAGGCACGGCGCGCTCAATCGATCAGCGTGCCCACTTCCTCGCCCATGACCGCGCCGGTCAGGCTGCCGGGCTGCCACATATCGAGCACGACAATCGGCAGCGTGTTATCCATGCACAGCGTGATGGCGGTCATATCCATCACGCCAAGCTGCATGTTCACCACGTCCATGAAGTGCAGGTGGCGGAACCGCTCGGCGTTCGGGTCTCTCTTGGGGTCAGAGCGGTACACGCCGTCCACCTTCGTCGCCTTGATGACCACATCGGCGTTGATCTCCGCGCCGCGCAGCGCCGCCGCCGAGTCGGTCGTGAAGTACGGGTTCCCGGTGCCGCCGGCGAAAATAACCACGCGCCCTTTCTCCAGGTGGCGGATCGCCCGCAGCCGGATGTATGGCTCGGCGACGGCGTCCACGCGGACCGCCGTCTGTACGCGCGTTGGCACGCCAAGACGTTCGAGCGCATCCCGCAGGACAAGGGCGTTCATCAGCGTGCCGAGCATACCCATCTGGTCGGCGGTCGTGCGGTCCATCCCATGTGCGATGCCGTCGCTGCCGCGCCAGATGTTGCCCGCACCAATGACGAGCGCCGCCTCGACGCCGAGGTCCTTCACCTCTTTGACGCGCGCCGCAATCGCCGCCGCCTTATTGGGGTCGATGCCAAAGCCCTGGTCGCTGGCAAGCGCCTCGCCGCTGAGTTTGAGCAGGACGCGCCTGTATTTTGGTCGGTGATTCTCTGTCATGGCCTCCTCATAAAAAAGTGGGGATCAGGAGTTCCCGATCCCCACTGCGTTTTACGCCTCTTCCGGCTCGCCGATTTCATATCGAGCGAAACGTCTGACGACGATATTCTCTTTCAACTCGGCAACAAGTTCGGTGAGGACATCCTGCACCGTCCTCTTGCCGGAGTCATCGCGAATCCAGGGCTGGATGAGCAGCGCCACGTCCTCATACCACTTGTTCAACCGTCCTTCTGCGATCCGGTCCGCCACGTTTTCGGGTTTCCCTCCGCGACCGCGTCCCGTCGGAACTCCGCCTGCTTGGCTTCAATCTTCGCCTGGGGATGTCCTCGACCTTCAGGTACGCCGGCGCATGGAACGCGATGTGCAGCGCCAGGTCATGGGCGAACGCGGCAAATTGCTCGGTCCGCGCCACGAAGTCCGTCTCGCAGTTGACCTCCACCATCACGCCGACGCGCCCGCCCGGATGGGTGTACGTCTCGACCAACCCATCGCTGGCGACGCGCTCCGACTTCTTGGCGGCGGTGGCAAGACCCTTCTGCCGGAGGTACTCGGTGGCTTTGGCAATATCGCCGTCGTGCTCCTCCAGCGCCTTCTTGCAGTCCAGGAATGCCGCGCCGGTGGCCTCGCGCAGCTCCTTGACCATCTGTGCCGTGATCTGCATGTCTACTCTTCCTCGATTTCGTCAGTGGATTCAGCAACGCTTTCGGCCTCGGTATCCTCGGAGGCTTCATCGGCGGCGGCCTCTACAGAGGCCTCTTCAGTGGCCTCGCCAGAGTCCTCGACCTCTTCTTCGTCTTCCTTGTCGCTCTCACCACCCGCAAACGAAAGCCCGCCGCGCAGTTTCGCAAGGGTGGCCTCACCGAGATACGCCTCGTCTTCCTCAATGTCCATGAAGCGCTCGTAGTCGATCTCTTCCTCTTCGCCCACGTCCTCAACGTCCTTCCGCATGGCGATGCCCTCAAGCGCTGCGTCAGCCACCCTGGCGGTGAGCAGCTTGATGGCGCGGATGGCGTCGTCGTTGGCCGGCACGATGTGGTCCACAATGTCGGGGTCGCAATTGGTATCGACCAGCGCCAGCACCGGGATGCGGAGGGTGTTCGCCTCTTTGACGGCGGTGCGCTCGCGCCGCACGTCAACCACGTAGAGCAGGCTGGGGAGCCGGGTCATGTTGCGCACGCCGCCAAGGCGGTCTTGCAGCTTCTCAATCTTGCGATTGAGCTGCAGCGCTTCCTTCTTCGTGAGCAGGTCGAACTCGCCCCGGTCGCGCCGCGCCTCCAGGCTCTTGAGCGTCTCGATCCGCTGGCGGATGGTGCGCCAGTTGGTCAGCGTGCCGCCAAGCCACCGGTGGTTGACGTAGGGCATGCCGCAGCGTTCTGCCTCGCGCTGGATCGTCTCCTGCGCCTGGCGCTTCGTGCCCACGAAGAGCACGACGCCGCCACCCATGACGATATCACGGACCTTGTTATAGGACGCTTCGAGCGCGATGATCGTCTGCTGCAAATCGATGATGTGGATGCCGTTCCGTTCGGTGAAGATGAACGGAGCCATCTTGGGGTTCCACTTCTGGGCGCGATGCCCAAAGTGGACGCCCGTCTCCAGCAGTTCCTTCATGGAGACGACTGCCATAATGTTGTTCCTCCTGTTTTTTTGACCTCCACGCCCTTCATCCCCGCGCGGCACCGGGGCCGCTGGCCGGCCGGCAACACCGCTTGGGTCCGGGCGTGTGTGTGATTTTCCGGCGGGGAAGTGTAACATATCGTCCCGATAAGGCCAAAAACCAGTCGCCACGCGCCGCGATGAGGGCCGCGTGAGACAGACCTGAAAATTCTCTTATAAAATCCTTGACATGCCACCAAGATGTCGTTAGAATTGTGTTTCGCTGATAATTGGTGGACCGTATCCCTGCCTTGTGCGGGGCGATGCGTGTCAAATTGAATGAGCGGTCGTGTAACGAGGCCATCGCTGGCACCAAACACGATGGCCTCGACGTTTCAGACCATAGATAGAGAGAACGGGCCGCGCCTGTGCGCGCCCGTTCGCACGCCAAGTAGCAAGGGGAAGGCCATGCCAACCATCAACCAACTGGTGCGCAAAGGACGCAGGGCAAAGAAGGCGAAGACCAAGGCGCCTGCACTGCAATATACGTTCAATACCTATTCGCATAAGCGGAGCAAGCAGCCCAAAGGCGCGCCGCAGAAGCGCGGCGTGTGCACACAGGTGCGCACGATGACGCCGAAGAAACCGAACTCGGCGCTGCGCAAGATCGCCAGGGTGAGGCTCAGCAACGGTATCGAGGTTACTGCCTACATCCCCGGCGAGGGTCACAGCCTCCAGGAGCACAGCGTCGTGCTGGTGCGCGGGGGCCGCGTCAAGGACCTGCCCGGCGTGCGCTATCACATCGTGCGCGGCACGCTCGACGCCGACGGCGTCCAGAGCCGCCAGCAGGCCCGCAGCAAATACGGCACCAAAGCGCCGAAGAAGCGCTGATTACGGCGTTAAGGAGCGAAGCCATGCCCAGACGATACCGCCCGGAACCGCGTGAAATCGAGCCAGACGTCAAGTACAACAGCGTCTTGCTCACCAAGTTCGTCAACGCCATGATGAAAGGCGGCAAGAAAAGCACCGCCTTCAGCGTCATGTACGACGCGCTGGAATTGGTCGAGGAACGGACCCGGCGCGACCCGATTGAGGTTTTCGAGCAGGCGATGCGCAACGCCACGCCGGCAATCGAAGTCCGTCCCCGGCGCGTCGGCGGTTCGACGTATCAGATTCCGATTGAAGTCCCGCCGCAGCGGGCGCGCGCGCTTGCCACCCGCTGGCTGCTCGCGGCGGCCCACGCCCGCCACGGCAAGAGCATGGCCGAGAAGCTGGCTGCCGAGTTGATGGACGCAGCCAACAACCAGGGTTCGGCAATTAAGAAGAAAGACGACACGCACCGCATGGCGGAGGCCAACCGCGCGTTCGCGCACTACCGCTGGTAGGCGGTGACGCGGAAGCTCGGCGCATTAAGGCACCGAAACGATGGCACAGGGTAACGGTAGCTTCGACCTCAAAAAAAGTACGCAATATCGGCATCATTGCCCATATTGACGCCGGCAAGACGACGACGACCGAGCGCGTCTTGTACTACACCGGCAAGACGTACAAGATGGGCGAAGTGCACGAGGGCACGACCGTTACCGACTGGATGGAGCAGGAGCGCGAGCGCGGCATCACCATCACCGCCGCCGCCATCACCAGCGAGTGGCGCAACCACCAGATCAACCTGATCGACACCCCCGGCCACATCGACTTTACCGCCGAAGTGCAGCGCTCGCTGCGCGTGCTCGACGGCGGCATCGTCGTGTTTGACGGTGTGGCGGGCGTCGAGCCGCAGTCCGAGACGGTGTGGCGGCAGGCCGACCGCTACCACGTGCCGCGCATCTGTTTTGTAAACAAGATGGACCGCATTGGCGCCAGCTTCGAAAACACCTTGGCAACCATCCGCGAGCGGCTGGCCGCCAACCCGATTGCAATCCAGATGCCCTGCGGTGAGGGCGCGGATTTCAAGGGCGTCATCGACCTGTTGAACATGAGACTGCTCACGTGGGAAGACCAAGCCGGCACGGCAATGCATACCGCCGACATCCCGGAGGCGCTTCAGGCCGAGGCAGAACGCCGCCGCCAGGAGATGGTTGAGCAGATCATCGAGACCCACGACGCCCTCACCGAGAAATACCTCCTTGAAGAAGAGGTTTCAGTTGCGGAATTGATCGCCGCGCTGCGTGAGGCGACGCTGCGCAATGCGGCGCAGCCCGTGCTTTGCGGCTCGGCGCTGAAAAACCGGGGCATCCAACCGCTGCTCGAAGCCGTCATCGACTACCTTCCCTCGCCGCTCGATGTGCCGCCGATCACCGGAACTGATCCCCGCACGGAGGAAACACAGGAGCGCCACGCCTCTGACGACGAACCGCTCTCGGCGCTCGTCTTCAAGATCGTCGGCGATCCCTACGTGGGCCGGCTTGCCTACTTCCGCGTGTACTCGGGCGTCATCAAGGCCGGCAGCAACGTGATGAACACCACCAAGGGGCGTAGGGAGCGTATTGGCCGGGTGGTGCGGATGTACGCCGACCGTCGCGAGGACATCCAGGAAGTGCGCGCGGGCGACATCGCGGCCACACTCGGCCTTAAGGACACCTTCACCGGCGACACGCTCGCCGAAGCCACCCGCCCCATCATCCTCGAAAGCATCACTTTCCCAGAACCGGTTATCCAGGTCGCCATTGAGCCGAAGACGACCGCCGATCAGGACAAGATGGGCGAGGCCCTGCGCCGGCTGGCGGAGGAAGACCCCACGTTTGTGGTTCGGGCTGACGAGAACACCGGCCAGACGCTGATCGCCGGCATGGGTGAGCTTCATCTTGAGGTCCTTGTTGACCGGATGCTGCGCGAGTTCCGCGTTGCCGCCAAAGTCGGCCGGCCGCGCGTCGCCTATCGCGAAACCATCACGCGCCCGGTGCGCGCCGAAGGGCGTTTCATCCAACAGCGCGGCGGGCGCGGGCAATATGGCGTGGTCGAGCTTGAGCTGGAGCCGCTTGATAGGTACGAGGGCTTTGAGTTCGAGGACAAGACAGTCGGCGGCATCATCCCCAGGGAGTACATCCGCCCGATTGCGGATGGCATCAGAGAGGCGATGAGCAGCGGCATCATTGCCGGCTTCCCGGTCGTGGGCATCAAGGCCATGCTGGTGGACGGCGCCTACCACGAGGTTGACTCGTCCGAGATGGCGTTCAAGATCGCCGGCTCGATGGCCTTCAAAGAAGGGATGCAGCGGGGCAAACCCATCTTGCTCGAACCGGTCATGCGCGTGGACATCGTATGCCCGGACGAGTACACCGGCGACGTGATTGGCAACCTTTCCGCGCGTCGTGGAGAGATCAAAGGTGTGGAACCACGCAGCGGCGGCGTTTCGATGATACACGCCACCGTGCCGCTGGGTGAGATGTTCGGATATGCCACCGACCTGCGCAATATGTCGCAGGGGCGGGGCAGCTTCACAATGGAGTTCGACCGGTATGTTGAGGCGCCGCCCGCTGTGGCAGAGCGTGTCACGCACGGTCTGGGATAGCGTCTCCGTATCAGGCACACGCAGGGAGGTAATGCACCATGGGAAAGCAGAAGTTTGAGCGCACAAAGCCGCATGTGAACGTGGGGACGATCGGGCACATCGACCACGGGAAGACGACGCTGACGGCGGCGATCACCAAAGTGCTGGCGATGAAGGGGAAGGCGGACTTCCGCGCGTTCGATTCGATTGACAACGCGCCGGAAGAGAAAGCGCGCGGCATCACGATCAACATCTCGCACGTGGAGTACGAGACGGACGCGCGGCACTACGCGCACGTGGACTGCCCAGGGCACCGCGACTACATCAAGAACATGATCACCGGGGCGGCGCAGATGGACGGGGGCGATCCTGGTGGTGGCGGCGCCAGACGGGCCGATGCCGCAGACGCGGGAGCACGTGTTGCTGGCGCGGCAGGTGGAAGTGCCGGCGATGGTGGTCTACCTGAACAAGGTGGACATGATGGACGACGAGGAGTTGCTGGAGCTGGTGGAGCTGGAGTTGCGCGAGTTGCTCAGCAGCTACGAGTTCCCTGGCGACGAGATCCCCATCATCCGGGGGTCGGCGCTGGCGGCGCTGGAGAGCAGCAGCACGGACCCGAACGCGCCGGAGTACGGCAGCATCCTGGAACTGATGGAGGCGGTGGACAGCTACATCCCCACGCCCTCGCGCGAGACCGACAAGCCGTTCCTGATGTCGGTGGAAGACGTGTTCAGCATCAAGGGGCGCGGCACGGTGGTGACCGGGCGTGTGGAGCGCGGCATGCTGCAGAAGGGGCAGGAAGTGGAGATCGTGGGCATCCGCGATACGCGCAAGACCGTGGTGACGGGCGTGGAGATGTTCCACAAGGAACTGGACCAGGCGCAGGCGGGCGACAACGCCGGGCTGCTGCTGCGCGGCATCGACCGCGACGAGGTGGAGCGCGGGCAGGTGATCGCCGCCGTGGGCAGCATCACGCCGCACAAGCGCTTCCGCAGCCAGGTGTACGTGCTGCGCAAGGACGAGGGCGGACGCCACAAGGCCTTCTTCAGCGGCTACCGCCCGCAGTTCTACATCCGCACCATGGACGTGACCGGCACGATTGAACTGCCCGAAGGTGTGGAGATGGTGATGCCCGGCGACACCGTCAACCTGATCGTCGAACTCATCACCCCCGTCGCCCTCGAACGCGGCTCCACCTTCGCCATCCGCGAAGGCGGCCTCACCGTCGGCGCCGGCGTCATCACCGAAATCCTCGAAAACTGAGGCGCAAAGCAGAGGTTACTCTATGGCCAAGCAAAAGATCCGCATTCGACTTAAGGCATACGACCATCGGGTTCTGGATCAGTCGGCACGGCGCATCGTCGAGACGGCGGAGCGCACGGGCGCGCGCGTCGTCGGGCCGGTGCCGCTGCCGACCAAGATCGAGCGCTTCACGGTGCGCCGCTCGCCCTTCATTGACAAGGACAGCCAGGAGCACTTCGAGATCCGCACGCACAAGCGCCTGATCGATGTCCTGGACCCGGACAGCAAGACCATCGATACGCTCATGCGGCTCAACCTGCCGGCAGGGGTCGATATCGAGATCAAGATCTGAAGTCGGCTGCGGGCCGGCCATAGCTTGGAGCGACGTGATACCGATGAGGCGCAAGACCTCGACTAGTCCCTGGGAGGCACTATGAAGGGCATTATAGGAAGAAAAGTGGGCATGACCCAAGTGTTTGACGCAGCCGGCCAGGTGATTCCTGTCACCGTAATCGAGGCTGGCCCGTGCTACGTCACCCAGGTGCGCACCCAGGAACGCGATGGCTATACCGCCGTTCAACTCGGCTTTGGGGAAGTCAAAGCGCAGCGCCTGACGAAAGGTCAGGTCGGCCACCTGCAGCGCGTGAACATTCCCCCGCTGCGCCATCTGCGTGAATTCCGCACCAAAGAAACCGACGTCGAGGAAGGCGAGCGCATCACCGTCGATGTCTTCGAAACAGGCGAGCGCGTCGATGTCGTTGGGGTCTCGAAGGGGCGCGGTTTTGCCGGCGGCATCAAGCGCCACGGGTTTAACCGCCAGCCCAAAACGCACGGCCAATCAGACCGCGAGCGCGCGCACGGCTCCGTTGGCGCGACCTCCACGCCGGGCCGTGTGTTCAAAGGCTCGCGCATGGCGGGGCACATGGGCAGCGAGCGCGTCACGAGCCAGAATCTGGAAGTCGTCGTCGTGGACCCGGAACGCAACCTGCTGGCCGTCAGAGGGTCCGTTCCGGGCGCGAAGGGCGGCATCGTGATGATTAAGGCCGCGCGCAAGCAACCCACAGCAAAGAAGGCTTAGAGCGATGGAAGTTCCGGTTCTCAATCAAAACGGCCAACAGGTCAGCACGGTGGAGTTGCCGGCGAGTATCTTCGAGGTCGAAGTGAACCCCGGCCTCATGCACCAGGCCTACGTGCGCCAGATGGCGAACGCGCGCCTCGGCACCCACAAAGTCAAGACGCGCTCCGAAAACCGCCGGAGCAAGGCGAAGTGGTACCGCCAAAAGGGCACCGGTCGCGCGCGCCACGGCAGCCGGAACGCGCCCATCTTCGTGGGCGGCGGCGTCGCGCACGGCCCCAGGCCGCGCAGCTACCGCAAGGACATGCCGCGCAAGATGCGGCGGGAGGCGCTGCGCTCGGCGCTTTCGGCGCTGGCCGCCGACGCGCGAATCGTCGTCGTGGACCAGTTGCAGCTCGACGCCCCAAAGACCAGGGAAATCGCCAGTATACTCGACGCCCTGGTCGGCGAGGGCACCGCGCTCCTGCTCATGCCAGAGCGTGACGAGAATGTCGAGAAGAGCGTGCGCAACCTGCCCAACGCCTGGTACCTGCGCGCCAACTACCTCAACATCCGCGACCTGCTCGGCTACGACAAGGTTGTGATGCCGTTGGGCGCGCTCGAAGTCATCGAGTCCTTCCTGGGTTAGGGCTGAAGGGCAAAGGACGAAGTCATATGGCACAGATACCGATTTACGAGATCATCCGGCGCCCGGTCATCACCGAGAAATCGACCTATCAGGCGGGTGAACTCAACCAGTACGTGTTCGAAGTTCACCCGAAGGCCAACAAGGTCCAGGTGCGCGAGGCGATTGAGATTATCTTCGACGTGGACGTTGCCAAGGTCCACATCGCCAACATGCCGGCCAAGATCGGCCAGCGGTGGCGACGAAGCTACATCCGCAAGAGCGCCTGGAAGAAGGCCATTGTGAAAGTGGCGCAGGGGCAGAAGATCCCCCTGTTTGAGACGTAAGCGAGGAGCGAGCCGATGCCTGTAAAGATATATAAGCCAACCTCGCCGGGCCGCCGGGGATGACGAGCTATACGTTCGAGGAGATCACCGCTGACCGCCCGCAGCGCGCGTTGCTGCGCCCAATGCGGCAGAAGTCCGGGCGCAACGCCACCGGGCGCGTGACCGTGCGCCATCGTGGCGGCGGCCACAAGCGGCGCTACCGCGTGATCGACTTCAAGCGCGACAAGTGGGACATCCCGGCGCGGGTCGCCTCGATTGAGTACGACCCGAACCGCTCGGCGCGCATCGCGCTGCTCACTTACGCCGACGGCGAGAAGCGCTACATCATCGCGCCGCTCGACCTCAAGGTGGGCGACACAGTGCAAAACGGCCCCAACGCCGACATCCGCCCTGGCAACGCGCTGCCGCTGCGTAACGTCCCGGTCGGCACGACGGTCCATAACATCGAGTTGTATCCTGGCCGGGGCGGCCAGTTGGTGCGCGCCGCAGGGACCTCGGCGCAGATCATCGCCAAAGAGGGCAAGTTCGCCCAGGTCCGGCTGCCCAGCGGGGAAGTGCGGCTGGTGGACCTGGACTGCATGGCGACCCTGGGGAGTGTCGGCAACACCGACCACGGCAACATCAAGCTCGGCAAAGCCGGGCGGAAGCGCTGGCTCGGTTGGCGGCCCACCGTGCGCGGCTCGGCGATGGACCCCAACAGCCACCCGCACGGCGGCGGCGAGGGTCGCTCGCCCATCGGAATGCCGGGGCCGAAGACGCCCTGGGGGAAGCCCACCCTGGGCTACAGGACGCGCCGCAACAAGCGCACCGACAAGTACATTGTGCGCCGCCGGGGCCGCAAACGCCGGTAATTTCGGGAGATAGGCTATGTCACGCTCACTGAAAAAGGACCTTATACGAGCCTGAAGCTGCTGCGGAAGGTCGAGATCATGAACCAGAGCGGCGAGAAAAAGGTGATCCGCACCTGGAGCCGCGCCTCCACTATCTTCCCACAGATGGTGGGGCATACCATCGCGATTCATGATGGCCGCCGCCACGTGCCCATCTACATCACGGAAAACATGGTGGGGCACAAGCTGGGCGAGTTCGCCCCCACGCGCACCTTCCGCGGCCACGTCAAGGTCGAGAAGAAGCGACGGTAATGGAGTGAGGCGGTAAAGAGCTATGGAAGTACGCGCAATTGCCAAGTACCTGCCCCTGTCGGCCCAGAAGATGCGCCTGGTCGTGGACCGGGTGCGCGGCCTGGGCGCGGATGAGGCCCTGATTGTGCTCCGGTTCATGCCGCAGAAGGGCGCACCGCTGGTCTCCAAGCTGGTCGAGTCGGCCATCGCGAACGCCGAAGAGAACTTCGAGCTAAACCGCGAGGACCTCTACGTCGCGCAGATTTTCGCCGATGAGGGCCCGACCCGGAAGTGGCGCAAGTTCGGCGCGCGAGGCCGCTTCAAGCCGTGGCTGCGTCGCTCGTCGCATGTTACCGTCATCCTGGCAGAGCGAGAGGAGGCCTAAATGGGCCGCAAAGTACATCCGGTTGGGTTCCGACTCAAGATTAACCGCGACTGGGACGCCCGTTGGTTCGCCACCGGCGCGCGCTACCGCGACCTGCTGCAAGAGGACTTCAGGGTCCGCCAGTACATCGAGAGCGAAGGCAAGCGCGCCGGCATCTCACGGATTGAGATCGAGCGGTACCCGAACCAGGTTCTTGTTACCATCTGGACGGCCAGGCCAGGCGTTCTCATCGGGCGCAAGGGCGAGAGCGTCAAGCGCCTGCGCACCGGTCTTGAAGAACTGACCGGCAAGAAGGTGCGCGTGGAAGTCGAGGAAATCGAGAAGCCTGACCTGGACGCCAAGCTGGTGGCCGAGAACGTCGCCAACCAGCTCGAACGCCGCATCGGGCACAGCCGCGCCATGCGGCGCGCCGTGGGCCAGGCCATTCGCCAGGGCGCTGAAGGGATCAAGATTCAAACCAGCGGGCGGCTCGCCGCCGCTGAGATGGCGCGCCGCGAGTGGCAGATGGAAGGCCGGGTGCCGCGCAACACCCTGCGCGCCAACATCGACTACGGCACCGCCGAAGCGCTGACGACCGCCGGGCGTATTGGGAGTCAAGGTTTGGGTGTACAAGGGTGAAGTGCTTCCCGAAGAAGAGGCCGAACCCACCGACGTCTATGTCAGCCAGTAGGCAACGAGGGATATCGTCATGTTAATGCCCAGACGAGTTAAATTCAGAAAACAGATGCGTGGCCGCATGAGGGGCAAAAGCGCAGCGCGGCGCCGAGGTGCAGTTTGGCGATTTCGGCTTGCAAGCCCTGGAACCGGCATGGATCACCAGCCGGCAGATCGAAGCCTGCCGCCGCGCCATCGTGCGCCATGTCCGTCGGCGCGGGAAGATCTGGATCCGCATCTTCCCTGACAAGCCGGTCACGGCCAAGCCTGCCGAAACCCGTATGGGCAAGGGCAAAGGCTCGGTGGACCATTGGGTCGCGGTTGTCAAACCGGGGCGCGTGATGATCGAACTGGCCGGCGTGCCGGAGGACGTGGCGCGCGAGGCGCTGCGCCTGGCCGGGCACAAGCTGCCGATCCAGACCAAGTTCATCAAGCGCGTCGATCCAATCTCCGGCGAGGAGGTGGCGTGATGCAGATCGCAAAGATTCGCGACATGAGCGACGGCGAGATTCGCAGCGCCATCGACGACCTGCGCGAAGAGCTTTTCAACCTGCGCGTGCAAGCCGGCATCGGCACATTGGAAGACCTCTCGCGCATGAGAGAAGCCAGGCGCGACCTGGCGCGCATGTTGACCGTGCTGCGCGAGCGCGAACTGGCGGCTGAGCTGGTCTCCGCCGGGCAGAAGGAGGAAGCCTGATGACAAACAAGCGTCGTCGGCTCACGGGCCGCGTGATAAGCGCCAAGATGCACAAGACGATCATGGTCGCCGTGAGCACCACGAAGCAGCATCCGGTCTACGGCAAAGTGCTGAAGACCACCAAGAAGTACATGGTGCATGACGAAGCCGAAGCGGCGCAGCCGGGCGACATCGTGCGCATCGTCGAGAGCCGGCCCGTCAGCAAGCGCAAGCGTTGGGCGCTGGAGGCCATCGAGAAGCGGGCGCACGGCCTGCCTGTGGCCGTCGCCGAGGCGGACGCCGGCATTGCGGACGCCATGGCGGCTGAAGGGACAGGAGACGATGAGTCATGATCCAGCAAGAGACTCGTTTGCGGGTTGCGGATAACACCGGCGCGCGCGAAGTGCTTGTCATCCGGATCATGGGCGGCTCCAGGCGCAAGACCGGGGCGGTCGGCGACATCATCGTCGGCGCCGTCAAGTCGGCGACCCCGCAGGGCAGCGTCAAGAAAGGCGACATCGTGCGCGCCGTCATCGTGCGCACGGCCAAGGAGTATCGCCGCCCTGACGGGTCGTACATCCGGTTCGACGACAACGCCGCCGTCATCCTGGATGGGCAGACAAAAAGCCCTAAAGGCACGCGCATCTTCGGCCCGGTGGCGCGCGAGTTGCGCGAGAAGGGCTTCATGCGGATCGTCTCCCTGGCACCGGAGACGCTTTAGGGCGGTGTGGAGGCAGTAGAATGCAAAAGATCAAACGGGGCGACACGGTAGAAGTAATCAGCGGCAAAGATGTCGGGGTGCGTGGCGAGGTGCTGCGCATGTACCCGAAGAAAAGCCGGATTGTTGTACACCAGGTGAACATCGTGCGCAAGCACCAGGCGCCCGCAGCGCGCCGGTCGCGGCCAGATTCAGCCGGGCATCATCGAGTTCGAGGGGCCGATCCACATCTCGAACGTGATGCTGGTCTGCCCGCAGTGCGGCGAACCCACGCGCGTGGGGTTCCGGTACCGCGAAGACGGCGTCAAGGTGCGGGTCTGTAAGCGTGAAGGTTGCGGACAGGATATCGACTGATGAACCAACTACGCGAACGCTACCGGGAAGAGATCGTCCCGGCGATGATGGAAGAATTCAACTTTCGCAACGTGATGGAAGTGCCGCGCATCACCAAGGTCGTCGTCAACATCGGCCTGGGCGAGGCGCTCGACAACGCCAAGGCCATCGACCACGCAGTCGATGACGTGACGACCATCACCGGGCAACGGCCTGTCACCACCAAGGCGCGCAGGAGCATCGCGACGTTCAAACTGCGCGAAGGGCGCACCATTGGCGTGAAGGTCACGCTGCGCGGAGAGCGCATGTGGGCGCTGCTGGACCGGCTCATCAACGTCGCGTTGCCACGCACGCGCGACTTTCGGGGAATCTCGCCCGACGCCTTTGATGGGCGCGGCAACTACACGCTTGGCATTCGCGAGCAACTGATCTTCCCGGAGATCGTGTACGACAAGATCGACAAGGTTCGCGGCATGGAGATCACCATCGTCACCACCGCGAAGACAGACGAGGAAGGGCGTCGCCTGCTGGGGCTGATCGGGATGCCCTTCACCAGGGAAGAAGCGCCCGTGGCAATCGGGTGAGCAGAAAGTAAGGAGAACACGCCGTGGCGAAACGCTGTATGCCAGTTCGCGAGCAAAGACGCAAGTACGAGGTGCGTGTGCGCAACCGCTGCCAGTATCGTGACCCGAATTCGGGCAAGATCTGCGGGCGCCCGCGCGGTTATATGCGCCGCTTCGGGCTGTGCCGCATCCACTTCCGGGAGCTTGCGCTTGAGGGCAAGATTCCGGGCGTGGTCAAGTCCAGTTGGTAGGAGGGCGCGGATGTCGCACACTGACCCAATATCTGACATGCTGACTCGGATTCGAAACGCGCTCATGGCGCGCAAGAAGAGCGTCTCGTTGCCGAGTTCGAAGACGAAAGTTCACATTGCTGAAATCCTCAAGGAGCAGGGCTTCATCGCCGGCTACAGCGTCGGCGATGAGCAGCCCACGCCCGTCCTGACCCTTGAGATGAAATACTACGGCAGGTCGCACCGCACGCGCCGGCCCGTCATCAGCGGCCTCAAGCGCGTGAGCCGGCCCGGTCGCCGGGTGTACGTCGGCAAGGACAACATCCCCTGGGTCCGGAGCGGCATGGGGGTCGCTATCCTCACCACCCCGCAGGGGTTGATGACCGGACAGCGCGCGCGCCGGTTGGGGATCGGCGGCGAAGTACTGTGCTACGTCTGGTAGCGTGCGCCATGAATTGGCGCGCCGCACATTGGCGCGCCGCGTACTGGAGGTCGTTATCGTGTCTCGAATAGGACGACAACCCATTCCGTTGCCCAAAGGCGTCACCGTGACGTTGCAGGGCAACCATATCGCGGTGAAAGGGCCAAAGGGCGAGCTGGAACGCACCCTCCACCCTGACATCACCGTGATGCAGGAAGACAACCAACTGAAGGTGGAACGCCCGACGGACCAGCGCCATCACCGCGCGCTGCACGGGCTGACCCGCGCCCTGGTCAACAACATGGTCGTCGGCGTCAGTGAAGGATACCGCCGGACCCTCGAGATCGAGGGAGTCGGCTACCGCGCCGAAATGGCCGGCGCGGACCTGGTGATGCACCTGGGATACTCACACAGCATCACAGTCCCCCGCCGGCGGGCATCGCGTTCGAGGTCCAGGAACGCGGACGGGTCATCATCATCAACGGCATCGACAAGGAAGCGGTCGGGCAGATCGCCGCCAACGTCCGCGGGCTGCGCCCACCGGAGCCGTACCAGGGCAAGGGCGTGCGCTATCAGGGCGAGCGTGTGCGCCGCAAGGCGGGTAAGGCGGGCAAGGTAGGTTAAGCAATGAGCGAGAGAAGCCAGAAAGCACGTATTCGACGGCACCAGCGCGTGCGCCTTACCGTGACCGGCACCGCCGCGCGCCCACGGCTGAACGTCTTCCGCAGCCTGTCGCACATCTACGCCCAGGTCATTGACGACGAGCACGGCCATACACTGGCCGCCGCTTCGACCATCGACCCGGATGCACGCGGGCAGGCGCAAGGCAAGAACAAGACCGAGGCCGCAAAGGTCGTCGGGCGGCTCATCGCGGAGCGCGCCCAATCCGCCGGCGTCAAGCAGGTTGTCTTCGACCGGGGCGGCTACCGGTATCACGGCAGAGTCAAGGCGCTGGCCGACGCCGCGCGCGAAGCCGGTCTGGAGTTTTAGCTACAGGCAATCGGCGATTACCGGCTGGGAGAGCGCAGTCACAGGCCAGGCGGCAATCGCTCATCAGGAGGAACCATGGCGCAACGACGACGCGAAGTAGTGCGCGACGAAGAACAAGAAGAACTCGACGAGCGCGTAATCGAGATCAAGCGCGTAGCCAAGGTGGTGAAGGGCGGCCGGCGCTTCGCCTTCCGCACCGCCGTCGTGGTCGGCGACAACAAAGGCCACGTTGGCGTGGGCGTGGGCAAGGCGCGCGGCGTGCCCGACTCCATCCAGAAGAGCACCGACAAGGCGCGCCGGAACATGGTCGAAGTGCCCATCGTCGGGACCACGATCCCGCACGAGATCGAAGCCAAGTACGGCGGCGCGATTGTGCTGCTGCGCCCGGCCTCGCCCGGCACCGGCGTGATCGCCGCCGGCGCGGTTCGCGCCGTGCTCGAAGCCGCCGGCATCCGCGACATCCTCACCAAGTCGAAGGGCAGCCCGAACCTGCTTAACGTGGCGCGCGCGACGATCAAGGCGCTCGAAGGGCTGATGCGGGTAGAGGAAGTCGCGGCGATGCGCGATCTGCCGGCCGAACAGCTCATGCCGTTCTGGAGGCGGGGGCAATCATGACCAAGAAGTTACAGATCACGCTGGTAAGAAGCCCCATCGGCTATGACAAGCGCCAGCGCGGCACCGTCCGCGCCCTGGGGCTGCGCCGCATCAACCACACCGTGGAACAGGACGATACGCCTGTCATTCGCGGCATGATCCAGAAGGTACAGCACCTGGTCAAAGTCGAAGAAGTAAAGTAGAGGTTCGGCGATGAAGTTACACGATCTGCGCCCTGACGAGGGATCAAAGAAAAAGCGCACGCGCAAGGGCATCGGCATTGCGGCCGGCAAAGGCAAGACCGGCGGCCGGGGCATGAAGGGCCAGAAGGCCCGCAGTGGCGGCGGCAAAGGCCCCTACTTCGAGGGCGGCCAGTTGCCGCTGGTGCGCCGCCTGCCCTTCAAGCGCGGCTTTACCAACATCTTTCGCATCGAATATCAAGAAGTGAACGTCTTCGACCTGGGTCGCTTCGAGGCGGGGGCTGAGGTCAACCCCGCGACGCTTGCCGAGGCGCGGCTTATCAAGCACGCCGACCGCCCGGTCGTCATCCTGGGCGGCGGCGAGATCGACCGCGCGCTCAACGTGAAGGCGCACCGCTTCTCCAAGAGCGCACAGAGCAAGATCGAGGCGGCTGGCGGCACGGTCGAGACGCTCGAACTGCCCGCCACCGGCGCGCGCGCGACGATCCGACGCCTGCCCAGCGAACAGGTTGTGGGGTGAGGTTGTGGCTCGCGGCCCGCACGGACGGCCCATCGTGAGCGGGCTTAGGCCTTAGCAGGAGGTAGAGAAAGACGATGCTCGAAGCAATGCGAAACGCATGGCGGCTGCGCGACCTGCGCCGGAAGATCCTGTACACGGTCTTCATCATCTTCATCTACCAGCTTGCCGCGCACGTCCCGGTTCCCGGTGTGAACCGCGAGGCGCTGGAGGCGCTGCTGGCCCAGAGCGGCGGCGGCGGCTTCATCGGCGTGCTGGACCTGCTTTCCGGCGGTGCGGTCTCCAACTTCAGCGTAATCGCCAACGGCGTCTACCCCTACATTACCGCGAACATTATCATCACGTTGCTGGTCCCGATCATCCCGCGCCTTGAACAGATCGTGAGCGAACCAGGCGGCCAGGACAAGGTCAACCAGTGGACCTACTACCTGGCGATCCCCATGTCGGCGCTTCAGGCGGTCGGGCAGATCCGTATCTTCGAGCAACTGGGCGGCCAACCGATCATCGAGAACTTCGGCACCGACCCCCTCCTCACCGCCACCATCGTCGTCACGATGACGGCGGGCACGATGTTCGCCATCTGGCTCGGTGAGCTGATCACCGAACAGGGCATCGGGCAAGGGCTTTCGATCATCATCTTCGCCGGGATTGTGGCCCGCGTGCCAAGCAACTTCGCGCAACTGTTTGGCGGCGCGAACGTGGCCTTCAACCTCATCAGCTTCGTCGTCCTGACGCTCGTGACCGTGTACGCCATCGTCGTCGTGCAGGAAGGCGTGCGGCGCATCCCGGTGCAGTATGGGAAGCGTGTGCGCGGGCGCAAGCTGTACGGCGGCGGCAGCACGCACGTTCCGTTGCGCGTCAACACGGCGGGCATGATCCCGCTGATCTTCGCGCAGTCCATCATCGCCTTCCCGGCGATTGTGGTCTCCTTCCTGCCGGCCGGCCCGGTGACGACCGCGCTTCAGAACGCTTTCGGCACCAACAGCGATTTCGGCCAGCAGGTCGGGTTGTTGTACTGGGGCATCTATTTCATCATGGTGGTTGGCTTCACCTACTTCTACACCAACGTCATGATCCAGAACCAGAACCTTGCCGACAACCTGCAGAAGCAGGGCGGGTTCATTCCCGGTATCCGTCCCGGCAAGCGGACGCAGCAGTTCATCAATCACGTGGTCAACCGCATCACGCTCGTGGGCGGCATCTTCCTGGGCGTGATCGCCATCCTGCCCGGCGTCATGCAGGTGGCAAGTGGCATCTTCGTCGGCGCGGCGGGCGGAGCCGGCGGCATCAACCCGGCCTATGTCATCAGCGGGTCCGGCCTCATCATCGTGGTCGGCGTGGTGATCGACACAATGCGCCAGCTCGAAGCGCAGTTGATGATGCGCAACTACGAAGGCTTCATGCGCTAGCGTGTAGGGCGGCTGGCTGAGAGGCGGAGGCAAGGAGAACGGCGTGGCGACCTACATCGTGCTGTTGGGGTTACCGGGTGCGGGCAAAGGCACCCAGGCGGCCCTGCTCCAGGAGGCGCTGGGCCTGCCCCACGTCACCAGCGGCGGGCTGTTCCGCGAGATCGCGGAGCAGGACGGCCCCCTGGCGGACAGGGTGCGCGCCATCCTGGCCTCCGGCGACCTGGTGCCCGACGACATCACGATCCAGATCGTCGAGGCGCGCATCAGCCGCGATGATGCAGCAAACGGCGTGATCCTGGACGGGTTCCCACGCACCGTGCTGCAGGCGCAGGCGCTGGACAAACTCCTCGCCGAGCGGGGTGAAGCGGTGGACATCGTGCCTTTCCTGAACCTGAGCGAACAGGAGGCGCTGGCGCGCCTGGGCGGGCGCTGGGTGTGCTCGAAAGACCCCAGCCACATGTACCACACCCGCTTCAACCCGCCGAAGACGCCCAGCGTGTGCGACATCGACGGCGCGCCGCTCTTCCAGCGCGAGGACGACACGCCAGAAGCGCACCGGCACCGGCTGGAAGTCTACAGGGAGAACACCCAGCCGCTCATCGACTATTACCGAGACAAGGGCATCCTGGTGGAGATCGACGCCGAGCGGTCGATTGAGGCGATCAAGGCCGACCTGCTCGCCGCCACCAGACCCTATTACGAGCGTGGGTAGGCATGGCGATTTACCTGAAGACGCGCGAAGAAATCGCGACGATGCGCGAGGCGGGCCGCATCGTGGCCCGCGCCCATGAGGCCATGCGCAAGGCAGTCGCGCCGGGCGTCACCACCGCCGAGCTGGACGCGGTCGCCGCCGACGTGATCCGCAGCCATGATGCGTTGCCCACGTTTCTGCACTACGCGCCCCGGCCCGATCTTCCGCCCTACCCGGCGGTGATCACCGCGTGCGTCAACGAGGAGTTGGTGCACGCCATTCCCGGCCCGCGCGCCCTCAAGGAGGGCGACATCGTGAGCCTGGACGTGGGCGCGACGTACAAGGGCTTTGTCGGCGATGCCGCCTTTACCGCCGGCGTCGGGGAGATCGCGCCGCAGGTGCAGCGCCTGCTGGAAGTGACCGAGCAGGCGCTCTACGAGGCGATCAAGGTGTCGCGGCCCGGCAACCGGACCCGCGACATCGCGCTCGCCATCCAGGGCTGCGCGGAGCAGAACGGCTACAACGTCGTCCGCGAGTACGGCGGCCACGGCGTGGGGCGTCACATGCACGAAGAGCCGCACATCCCGAACTGGGTGCCGCGCCGGCGGCGGCGCTTTACCGGCGTGGAACTGCGCACCGGCATGACCTACGCAATTGAGCCGATGGTCATGCTGGGCAGCCCGGAGACGCGCGTGCTCGACGATCACTGGGCGGTCGTCACCGCCGACGGGAGCCTGTGCGCGCACTTTGAGCACACCATTGCCATAACGGACGGCGAAGCGGAGATTCTTACACTTCTTTAGTTGTCGGATGGCGCGAGCCGAGTTAAAATCGCCCGGTTCTATCGCGCAAGAAACAGAATGGACAGAACGATGAAAGTATCAGCATCAGTAAAGCGACGCTGCCCGAAGTGCAAAATCATCAAGCGCAAAGGCGTTGTGATGGTTATTTGTGAGAATCCCAATCACAAGCAGCGCCAGGGCTAAGGCGTGGGACGAACAGAGAAGGAGTAGGGCATGGCACGCATCGAAGGCGTAGACCTGCCGCGCAGCAAGCGCGTTGAGGTTGGCCTGACTTACATTTACGGCATTGGGCGCGCGCGCAGCAACCAGATTCTCGCCGCCACCGGCATCGACCGCGACACGCGGGTCCGTGACCTGACCGAGGCCGAAGTTACGGCGCTGCGCGATGCGGTCGGCTACTTCACCGTCGAGGGCGAGTTGCGCCGCGAAGTGCAGATGAACATCAAGCGTCTGCAGGAGATCGGCTGCTACCGGGGCCTGCGCCACCGGCGCAACCTGCCGGTGAACGGCCAGCGCACGCGCACCAACGCGCGCACGCGCAAAGGCCCGAAGAAGACTGTGGCCGGGCGCGGTCGCCGGCGCGGTATGAAGAAGAAGTAATTGCAGATTGACGATAGCACGGCGGCCTCCCGCCAGGCTGCCGGGGCGCTTGTGAACATCCTGTCAGGAGGGATTATGGGACGCCGAAGGACGGCTCGCCGAGGTGCAGCGAAGAAAGTAAGGAAGAACATCCCTTACGGCCAGGCGCACATTCACGCGACCTTCAACAATACCATCGTGACGATGACCGACCAGCAGGGCAATGTCATCTGCTGGGCAAGCGCGGGCACCAGCGGCTTCAAAGGCAGCCGCAAGAGCACGCCCTATGCCGCACGCCTGGCCGCTCAGACCGCGGCGGAGCAGGCACAGGAACACGGCATGGTGGAAGTGGACGTCTTCGTCAAGGGGCCGGGGCCGGGGCGCGAGCAGGCAATCCGCGCGATCCAGGCCGGCAACCTGAAAGTGCGCTCGATCACCGATGTCACCCCGGTGCCGCACAATGGCGTCCGCCCACCCAAGAAGCGTCGCGTGTGACAGCCGACTTGGTTAACGGAGGAAATACGTAGCACATGGCACGGTATATCGGACCCGTTTGTAAACTCTGCCGCCGCGAGGGCGAAAAGCTCTATCTCAAGGGGGAGCGGTGCTTCACCCCGAAGTGCGCCATCGAGCGCCGGGCCTACCCGCCCGGACAGCACGGCCACGACAGCCAGTTCCGGCGCGGGCGCGCCTCGGACTACAGCCTGCAGTTGCGCGAGAAGCAGAAGGTGCGCCGCATCTATGGCATCCTGGAGCGGCAGTTCCGGCGCTATTACGCCGAGGCGCTGCGCCGCCCCGGCATGACGGGCGGCAACCTGCTCGGCATTCTGGAAAGCCGCCTCGATAACGTTGTGTATCGCCTCGGCTTCGCCGACTCGCGCGCCCAGGCGCGCCAGCTCGTGCAGCACGGCCATTTCGTCGTCAACGGCCGGCGGACCACCATCCCGTCGATGTTGCTCCGCCCCGACGATGAGGTCAGCGTGCGCGAGGAGAGCCGTCGGCGCGGCTATTTCCAGGATATCCGCGAGTTGCTCGCCAACCGCCCCGCAATCCCTGAATGGTTGGGGCTGGATATCAATACCCTGACGGGGCGGGTCGTGCGGGCGCCGGAGCGGTCGGACATCGACCTGCCGGTGAACGAACAACTCATCGTTGAGTACTATTCACGTTAGTTTAATTAGCTATCCTCGATCCTATTTCCGGTGGGCGCGTCAACACGCCCACCTTAGCAGGGTCAGCCAGGAGGAAGTGCGTGAGCACCAACAACATGGTGTTGCCCAAAATAGAAGGGGATGCCACCTCCCGAAACTATGGGCGCTTTATCATCAGCCCCTTGGAACGGGGATACGGTATTACCGTCGGTAACGCCCTTCGGCGCGTGCTGCTGTCATCGCTGGCGGGCACGGCGGTGACTTCCATCCGCGTCGCCGATGTGCACCACGAGTTCTCGACGATCCCCGGCGTCCGAGAGGACATGACGCAACTGATCCTCAACGTCAAGCAGTTGCGCCTCAAGTTGTACGATACCGAGACCGCGCGCCTGCGCCTCAGAAGTGCACGGCGAGGGGGTCGTCACCGCTGCCGACATTATCTGCCCACCAGAGGTGGAGATCATCAACCCGGACCTCTACCTGTGCACGGTGGACAGCGAGGACGCGCATTTCGAGATGGAACTCATGGTGCAGAGCGGTCGCGGGTACTCGCCCGCCGAGGAACGGGGCCGCCTGCCCATCGGCGAGCTGCCGGTTGACGCCATCTACAGCCCCGTGCGCCGCGTCAATTACGACGTGGAGCGGGCGCGCGTGGGCCAGAAGACCAACTACGACCGGCTCATCCTTGAGATATGGACCGACGGGACGGTGCGCCCCGAAGAGTCGATGCGCCAGGCGGCGCAGATTCTCATCAATCACCTGCGGATCGTCGCCGGCGTCAAGGAAGACGACCTCATCCCGCCTACGGAGGAGGAGGTCGTCGAAGAGGGCGGCCTGCCGCGCGAAATCTACGACACGCCGATTGAGCAACTCGATCTCAGCGTGCGCGTCTTCAACTCGCTCAAGCGCACCGGGATCACCAGCGTGGGCGAGGTGCTGGAGATGCTCGAACGCGGGCCAGACGCCATGCTCGCGATCCGCAACTTCGGCGAGAAGTCGCTCGACGAGCTGGTGGAGCGCCTGCGCGAAAAGGGCTTCCTCACCGAAGAGGTGCAGGTGAGCCTTTCCGACGAAGCCTAGCGGCACAGCAACGCAGAATGTAAAGAGTAACGAGCCATGAGACATCGTGTAGCAGGGAAGAGACTCGGTCGATCCACCGGCCAGCGGACCGCGCTGCGGCGCGCGCTGATCACGCAGTTGTTCGAGCACGAGCAGATCCAGACCACCGAGGCGAAGGCGCGCGCCATCCGGGCGCACGCCGAGAAGATGATTACCATCGCCAAGCGCGGGCTGGCGGCGGGCGGCGCGCAGGAAGTGCACGCGCGCCGGCTGGTGGCGTCGCGGCTCGACCAACCGGCAGCGGTGAACAAGCTGTTCGACGAGCTTGCGCCGCGCTACGAGGAAAGGCCCGGCGGCTACACCCGGCTGCTCAAGCTGGGCTTCCGCAAGGGCGACGCCGCGCCGATGGTCTTGCTTGAGCTGGTGGACCGCCCTGAAGAATGACGCCGGCTGCGCCGCGCCGCTACCGTGCCACGGTCGCGTATGACGGGGCCGGGTATCAGGGCTTTCAGCGGCAGGCGCCCGGCACGCCGACCATCCAGGGCGCTATCGAGGGGGCGCTCCGGCGCGTGGCCGGGCAGGACATTACCATCATGGGCGCCGGACGGACCGATACCGGCGTGCACGCGACCGGGCAGGTGATCGCCTGGGACATGGCGTGGCGGCACGCGGCAGACGACCTGCTGCGCGCGGTGAACGCCAACCTGCCGTGCGACATCGCGCTGCAGGCGCTTGAGGAAACACGCGCGGATTTTCACCCGCGCTTTGATGCGCAGAGTCGCACTTACCAATACGATATCGATAACGCACCTGTACGGCACCCGCTGTATACACGCACGGCGTGGCACGTGGGCCGGCCTCTGGATGGGTTGGCGATGCAGGCGGCGGCGCAGCATTTGCTGGGCGAGCACGACTTCGCCGCCTTTGGCCGCCCGCCGCAGGGCGAAAACACCGTGCGTACCGTGATGCGGGCCGCGTGGGCGCACGATGGGCGCACCTTCAGGTTCACCATCGAGGCAAACGCCTTCTTGCAGCGGATGGTGCGCAGCCTGGTTGGCACGATGGTCGAAGTCGGCGCGGGTTCCATCAGCCCCGTGACCTTCGCCGACATCCTGGCCTCGGCAGACCGCGCGCGCGCCGCTGCGCCGGCCCCGCCGCACGGGCTATGTCTGGTCAGTGTGCACTATTTGGAGTGATGCACGTGAAGACTTACGTGACAAAACCGAGCGAGATTGAACGCGACTGGTACGTGGTCGATGCTGCCGGCATGACGCTGGGCCGGTTGGCGACGCGCATTGCCGCCGTGTTGCGTGGCAAACACAAGCCGACCTTTACGCCCAACCTGGACACCGGCGACTTCGTGATCGTGGTCAACGCCGAAAAAATCCACGTGACCGGCAACAAACTCGACGACAAGATGTACCACCGGCATTCCGGCTACCCCAGCGGGTTGACGTCGATCACGCTGCGGCGGCAACTCGAAAAGTACCCGGACCGGGTCATCCAACAAGCCGTGAAGGGCATGTTGCCCCATAACCACCTGGGCCGGAAGATGCTCAAGAAGCTGAAGGTCTACGCCGGGCCGGAGCATCCTCACCAGGCGCAGCAGCCCAGGCCGCTGGAAGCATAGCGGCGCGCAGCCTGAATTCGTGTGAGACAGGGAGTACACATGGCTGAACAACAGTACTATGAGGCGATCGGGCGGCGCAAGGCATCGTCGGCGCGCGTGCGGCTGTACCCCGGCGGCGCGGGCAACCTGATCGTCAACGACAAGCCGGGGACGAGTATCTCCCCGCGTGGGCGACTACGACGCAATGCTCGCACCGCTGCGTGCGGTCGGGCAGGAGAACGCCTACAACGTCACCGTCAAGGTGAGCGGCGGCGGCATTACCGGGCAGACCGATGCGATACAGCTCGGCATTGCGCGGGCGCTGACGAAGGTCAACCCGGATTACCGCGCCACGCTGCGCGCGGTCGGCTACCTGACGCGCGACCCGCGCGCCAAAGGAGCGCAAGAAGCCCGGCCTCAAGCGCGCGCGCAAGGCGCCCACGTACACCAAGCGCTAGGCCACACGCGCTTACCACTGACGGTAGATTCTCCACAAGGCAGCGCCATCCTCTGTGAGAGGTGGTGGCTGCCTTGTTGCCGTTTGGCGCTATAATCACCCTCACCTGCGTCCGCGTATGCTCCCTTCCATCTGGAGGTGCCCCTATGCCCGCGCCGATGACGCTGCGCCAGATGAACCTGAACGTGTTCAGCGGCGCGCCGAACCCGCACGTTTTCTTCCAGCCGCGCTTCGAACCCTGGTACGAGTGGCACTGCATCTTCGATGTGATGCCGGCGCGCTACCGGAACCACAGCCTGCTGGACCTCTTTGACGAGGTTGGCTGCTCCATCCGGTACGCCGACTACTACACCCCATGCCGGGCGTCCTCGCGGCGGAATTCGCGCCGGAGGTTGCCATCCACGAGCGGTTCTCCGGGCGCGCCGGCACCCACACCTACGTCACGCCCCTGGGCGATCTCACCGAACAGCTCAAGCGCACGCCCGACGAAACCTGGCGTACCGTGGGCTTCGCGGTCAGAAGCCCGGACGACCTCAGAAGCTGCGCTGGCTCTACCAGCACATGCGCCACACCTTCGGACGCGGGCGCTTCGCGCAGGGCAGCGCGTACATCGGCGACCGGGGCGAGCCGCAGTTCTTCCTCCCCAAAAGCCCCTACCAGGCGCTCGCGCAGCTCTGGATGAGGTTCGAGGACTTCATCTACGCGCTGGCGGACCACCGTGAGGCTATCGAGGAAACCATGCGGGTGATCGACGAGTCCTACGACTCGCTGTACGAAGAAGTCACCGGCGCTGGCGTGGTCAAGATCGTGAATTTCGGCGAGAATCTGCACGCGCACCTGACCTCGCCGCGCTACTTCGAGACATATCTCATCCCGTTCTACGAGAAGCGCGCCGGCCAGCTCAGGCAGGCGAGCATCTACAGCCACGTGCACCTGGACGGCTACTACCGCCCGTTCTTGCCCTACCTGAAGGACCTCCCTTCGACGGCATCGAGGCGCTGACGCCACTGCCGCAGGGCGACTGCACGCTGGAGGAGACGCGCGCACACATGGGCGACAAAGTGCTGCTCGACGGCATCCCCGCCGTGCTGTTCCTCCCCACATACACGCGCGAGGAACTGATGGCGACAACCGAGAAGGTCGTGAAGCTGTTCCACCCGCGCCTTGTGCTCGGCGTCTCGGACGAGGTGCCCGAAGGCGCGGACGAGGAGGCGATCACGCGGCTCAAGATGGTTGCGGACTGGTGCCGCGATTACACAGGCTGACGGGAGGCGTCACGTGGCAGAAGCACATGACTACGCACGCGCGCACGCCGGGGCGTTCCGCGCGCAACTGAAGGCGCTGCTGCGCATCCCCAGCGTGAGCACGCTCGCCGCGCACGCGGGCGACGTGCGCAGGGTGGCGGCGTGGCTCACCGAGGACATGCGCAAGATCGGCTTCGACGACGTGTCGCTCGTCGAGGCGGAGGGCCGGCACCCCCTCGTGTTCGGCCAGTGGCGCGGGGCCGGCCCGTCCGCGCCGACGGTGCTGGTCTACGGGCACTACGACGTGCAACCCGCAGACATCGCCGACGGCTGGGACAGCGATCCGTTCGAGCCGGTCGAGCGCGACGGCAAAATCTACGCGCGCGGCGCGGTGGACAGCAAGAGCCACGTGCTCGCGCAGCTCAAGGCCGCCGAGGCGCTGCTGGCGAGCGACGCCAGCCCGCCCGTCAACATCAAGTTGCTGTTCGAGGGCGAGGAAGAGACCAACTCGGCGAACGTCACGGCGTTCGTCGCGGCACACCGCAACCGCCTCGACGCCGACGTGTGCGTGATCTGCGACGGCAGCATGCCCGATATCCACCAGCCGGCGCTGACCTACGGGCTGCGCGGCATCGTCTCGATAGAGGTGGAGGTCACCGGGCCGGCGCAGGACCTCCACAGCGGGCATTACGGCGGCAGCGTGCACAACCCCCATCCAGGCGCTGAGCGAGATCATCGCGCAACTGCACCACCCCGACGGCAGCGTGGCCGTGCCCGGCTTCTACGACGACGTGCGCCCGCTCGACCCGGCGGAGCGCGCCGCGCTGAATGCCGTCCTGCCCTGGGCCGAAGCCGAGTGGCGCGCGGTGGCGCGCGCGCCGCAGCCCTGGGGCGAGGCGGAGTACACTCTCCACGAGCGCACGAGCGCGCGCCCCACACTGGAGATCAACGGCATCGCCGGCGGCTTCTACGGTGAGGGTTTCAAGACCGTGCTGCCGGCGCGGGCGCTCGCGAAGATCAGTTGCCGGCTCGTGCCCGACCAGCAGCCGGCGCGTATCTACGAACTGGTGCGCGACCATATCGCGCGCATCACCCCGCCCACGGTGCGCAGCGCGGTGCGTCTGGTCGAGAGCGGTGCGCCGGGCCTGCTCATCGACCGGGACGCGCCCGCGATGCGGGCCGCCGCAGCCGCCTACGAGAAAGGCTGGGGCCGGTGTCCGATCTTCATGCGCGAGGGCGGGAGCGTGCCCATCGCGGCGACGTTCCAGCGCGCGCTGGACGCCGACCTCGTGTTCATGCCGTTCGGCTACAAGGGCTGCGGCGCGCACGGCCCGAACGAACACGTCTACATCGAGATGTTCCACAAGGGTATCGACACGGCGATCTACTTCATGCAGGAGATCGGGGCGCGGTAGAGAACGTGCCATGGCGCGAGCCGGCGGCCCGCCCCTGCACAGTTCGTGATTGCTGCGTCAAACGCCCGCCGCCTTCGCCTCGTCCCAGAGCGCGTCCATCTCCGCCAGCGACATGGCCGTCAGCTCGCGGCCCTGCGCGGCGGCGGCGCGCTCGATGTGGCGGAAGCGGCGGTAGAAGCGCGTGTTCGCCCCGCGCAGCGCCGACTCCGGCTCGACGCCCAGCCAGCGCGCCCAGTTGACAAGCGCGAACAGCAGGTCGCCCACCTCAGCCGCGAGGTCGTCCGGCGTCTCGGCGGCGTCGATCTCGGCCAGCTCCTCTTCCACCTTCGCGCGCACCGGCGCGACGTCCGGCCAGTCGAAGCCCACCCGCGCCGCGCGCTCCTGGTAGCGAAACGCCTGGTCGAGCGCGGGCAGCGCGCGCGGGACGCCGTCGAGCAGCGAGGCGCGCTCGTTGCCTTTGGCCTTGCGCTCTTTCTTCTTTAGTTGCTCCCAGTTCACGATCACCTGCGCCGGGTCGTCGGCCTGCACCTCGCCCCAGACGTGGGGATGCCGCCGGATGATCTTCTCGTTGACGGCGGCGATCACGTCCGCCATCCGGAACTCGCCTTCGTCCACCGCAATCTGGCTGTGCAGCACGATCTGGAGCAGCAGATCGCCGAACTCCTCACACATCGCGTCGAAATCGCCGGCGTCGATGGTCTCAAGCACCTCGTAGGTCTCTTCGAGCAGGTTGCGCCGGAGCGACTCGTGGGTCTGCTCGCGGTCCCAGGGGCAGCCGTCGGGGGCGCGCAGGTGGGCGATGGTCTCCTGGAACGCCTCGAGACTGCCCGGCTGCGGCAGCGGCGCGACGTAGAGCGTGGTCAGGTGCGCCAGGTGCGGGCTGCGGTCGATCTTGTAGAGCGGGAGGCGCTCCACGCGCTCGCCCTCCGCGCCGGCGGCATGGACCAGGGCCACAGGGTGGTCGTCAGGATACTGGTTCATCAGCACCAGCTTGACATCGGATGCGACGGTCTGGCTGTAGAGCTGCGCGAGGAGCGCGGGCGCGTCCGGGTTGATGGGTGGGTGATGCATCGCGGCGACCTCCACCGCATCGAGCGCCTGCACGCCGCTCAGCCCGTCGAGGCGTAGCGCGGTGAGCGTTGGCTCGACGAAGCTGAGTCCGGCCACGACCTCCACAGCGATGCCGGCCGCCTCTGCGAGCGCGAGCACGCGCGTGACCGTGGACTCGCCCATCAGGGGATGGCCCGGCACCGCGTACACCACACCCTCCGCGCGCTGGCCCAACGCCACGACCTCGCGGGCAATCTCCTCATACAGCGCGGCGAAGTCGTCAGCGGCGTCATAGCGGGCGTCGAAGCTGTGGTAGGTCGGGCCGGCGGGGAGGGCGTCCACCGTGGGGTGGTGCGCGGTGCGGAGGTAAACCTCTCCCGCCGCGCTCAACACCTCCCATGCACGGCGCGTCAGCGCGCCGGGGTCGCCCGGCCCCAGGCCGACAATGCTGATTTTCATAACCGCGTCGCCTCACAGTCACATAAGACGAACAAAACTCCCGTCCGGGAGCGGCGCAGATCATAACATCGCGGTTGCGCGCTGTCAACGCGGCGCACGCTCTCACGCGCCCGGCGGCCCGGCGAGGACGCAATCGCGCATCGCCTCCAGCGGCCACGGGCCGGCGCCCTGCCACCCAAACCGCCAGGGGTTCACCTGTTCGAGCCACCAGGTCACGCCGGCGTCGGCATACTCGGCGACGCGGTCCAGGTCGCGCGTGGGCGCGTCCTGCGGGTCGCCCCCATTCGAATGCACCACGTCAAACGGCGCGTCGCTCTCGCGGTGTGCGGCGATGTAGGCGACGATCTCCCGGTACGTGTCAGGCGAGATGTCGTATGGAACGTCCCCGCGCAGGAGGGGGTACACGCCGTCCCAGCGCGCCGCGCGCCGGAAGGGCGCCCGCCCCGGCCAGAAGCCCGCCACCCAGATCGGGATGCGCGGCTGCTGGACAGGCGGCGGCGTGAAGTGCGCCCCCTCAACGCGATAGTGCACGCCCGCATAACTGAAGGGCGCGCCGGTCCACAGGCCGGTGAGGACGGACAGCCCTTCGTCGAGCATCGCCGCGCGCACCTTCGGGTCGGCCTCCTCACCCAGGTCGTCGAACTCGTTTGGCCCCTCGCCCAACCCCACGCCGAGCGTCAGCCGCCCGCCAGAGAGGTGGTCGAGCGTCACGCACTCGCGCGCCAGCTTCCACGGGCGGCGGCGTGCGAGCGGCGTCACAAGCGGGCCGATCCGGATGCGCCCGGTGACGACGGCGATAGCGGCCAGCGTGACCCACGCATCGAGCACCGGCGGCGTCTTCGAGAACCACATGGCGATGTGGTCCCAAATGAAGAACCCGTCCCAGCCAGCGGCCTCCGCGTCGCGCGCCAGGCTCACCAGCGTGCCGGGTTCGGCATACGCGCCGAACGGCGGGACATAGACCCCGTACTGCATCCCCTATGACCTCCGTCAGCATACCCTGTCGGCGTATGGGCCGTGAAGCGGTATATGGGCGCCGAAGCACATTGCGCTCTACCTCCTGCTATAATGGTGCGCGTTGCGCCGCTTTCAAGTCAAGGCTGGATATCATTGACAATGAACACTCCGCTCTCTCCACAGGCCATCATCGACAACCCCAACTGCATCACGCGCCGCGTCACGCTCCCATCCGGCGCGGTGGTCACGCTCGCGCGCTGCGGGCGGGCGACGCGGCGGTATTCGGCCACTACCTCGAAGGGCTGTCCGCAGAGACCGCGCGCCGTTTCGGACCGCACCCACTCACCATGAGCGCGGCGCGCGCGCTGTGCGCCGAGATCGACTACCGCAAGACGCTGCGCCTGCTCGCGCTGACCGGCCAGGACGCGCCGGCGGTCGCCTACTTCATCCTGCAGCTTGGCGTCTCAGAGGCCGAGCGCGGGCGCTACCGGGGCTACGGCATCGCGCTCGATGATAACCTGGACTGCACGTTTGCCCCATCCGTGGCCGACGCCTGCCAGAGCCAGGGCGTGGGCAGCGCGCTGATGCCGCACGTCCTGGACCTTGCCCGCCGCCTGGGACGCCGCTGGATGGTCCTCATGGGCGGGGTGCAGGCAACGAACCACCGCGCGATTGGCTTCTACGAGAAGTTTGGCTTTCGTAAGGGTGGGCGACTTCCGCAACGAACTGGACAACCACGACATGATGCGGGCGCTGTCCTAGACCCTGGGCGGCCCCGCCGCCACCCGGTCGCGCATCGCCTTGAGCGTGTCTGGGGGCCAGTCGCCCGCGCCGCGCCAGCCAAAGCGCCAGGGGTTGATGTCCTCCAACCACCAGGTCGCGCCAGCCTCCGCGTAGGGCGCGACCCGGTCCCGGTCCTGCGCCGCGCCGCCGCCCTGCGTCGCGCCCTCGTGCGCCACGTCGAAGGGCGCGTCGTCCTCGCGGTGCGCCATGATGTACGCGACGATCTCCCGAATCTGCGCCGGCGTGAGCTTCTCGTTGAAGTCCATCCCCTGCCCCAGCGGGTACACCCCGTCCCAGCGCGCTGCGCGCCGGAACGGCGCTCTGTTCGGCCACTTGCCCGCCACCCAGACGGGAATGCGCGGCTGTTGCACCGGCGTGGGCGTGAAGCGCGCCGCCTCCACGCGGTAGTGCGCGCCTTCGTGGGTGAACGGCGCGCCGCTCCAGAGGCCCGCGAGCACCGCCAGCGCCTCGTCGAGCATCGCCGCCCGGCGCTTGAGGCCGGCCGGCTCGCCAAAGTCCTCGAACTCTTCGGGGTGTGTGCCCAGCCCCACGCCGAGGGTCAACCGCCCGCCTGACAGGTGGTCGAGGGTGACGGTCTCGCGCGCGACCTTCCACGGGCGGCGGCGCGCCAGCGGCGTGACCATCGTGCCGATGCGGAGGCGCGTGGTACGGGCTGCGATGGCGGCGAGCGCAATCCAGGGATCAGCGACGTCGGCGGGCCAGCGCACTAGAAGGTGATCCCAGAGGAAAAAGCCGTCCCAGCCGGCGGCTTCGGCGTCAGCCGCAAGGCTGACGAGCGTGCGCGGGTCGGCGCAGGGGCCAAAGTGGACGACGTGCAGGCCGTAACGCATGGGCGGCTTTAGTCATTCACCCACTTATAACGCACCTTAAGCTTATTGCACGAGGACTTCCATTCCAATAATTCTTCATGCTGCAACCGCCCCACGACAATACCCGGTGCTATACCAATCTCAGCAGCAAAACGCCGAATAGCTGCTTCGGTATATTCTCCAGATTGAAGGAAACCTTTCCACTCATCCGGTGGAATTAGTATATTAGCTGCAAATTCGTTCGCTTCATGCTCTTTCACGTTGTCGTCTGCCCCGTTCTCCTCCAAAAGACTTCTCTCTTGCCATGCAACAGAATGTGTCCAGCTTCGTGAAAGAAAGTAAACCAAAGCTGATCGTTAGTCTTGTAGCGAAGGCTCAGTTGAATTAGCGCCTTGTTAGGAGTCAACCAGCGTGTTGCACCACTAGTCCTGATCTTTGGCAACTCAGGCACGAAAACCACCGCTACTCCGGACAAAGCGCATAGATTTATCAGTTTTGACTGGATAATCTCCGCTGATTCAGTCGTTAAAGCTCGGACATCAGAAAGGGTTTGTCGAAATCTGTCCTCGTCATAAGGCATACAGTCAATCGACTGAGCCTCTATTTCCCCCTTACGAAGCCAAGCTGCAACTGCATAGGGATTAGCCTGAAAGGCGGCTGATTGACGAAATGCGACAGTCCTCACGTCCCATATGACTGCCCATTCTCGCTCAGAGACAACGCCAAAAAAACCCAAGACCTCACGCAACTGCTGCACCCTATTAGAACAGACTCTTATCCAACCCAACTTGACCATCGCCTTAACGGGAACTTCCTTCAACCACCCGACATGTTCGGCAAGCGCTTCCTCCTCTTTAAGTCGTGCCAGTGCTTCTCGATACTGTTGCTCGCGACTAAACCAGAAACTGGCAGGAACACCTAACACTCGCTCCAACTGTAACGCAGTCTCAGGAGTAATGGCAGTTTTGCCCTGGATAATCTCGTTAATCGTTTTATTGGGACGACCAGTCCGTCTAGCCAGGTTGGCCTGGGTCATACCCTTCATTTCCAGAATTTCCTGTAGCGTCTCTCCAGGAGGAGAGACATAATCAGGAAAGTACTCATTTTGAATTACGTGATCATTCATGGGTGTCCTCCACACCTATGATCCTGACCGCTGTCACTTGGGTCCAGTCCAATCCCCCATCGGGTTTTTTTCGGTACTGGATTGTTTGCCGGTTCAAATAATAGGCGATAAGGGTGATCGAGATCTAATGATAGCTGGCCCGCGCGATTGCCCTTCAATTCATGACAGCGTCCTGGCAGACTGCGCATTACTTCCAGCGTCTCTGCGGCGCGAAGATCATCGAGGCGTCGTCGGATCCGTTTGGCTCTATCTGAGCCTTGTCGCCTAACCAGAAGTCTGTGGTCATTACACTCTTCTCGGAACTTATCCGATGCGAACGTGATTTCCAAACCCCCGACTCACTATTGGTTTAATGCTTAACGTTAACGCTATTATACCAGATTTTGTGAGTCTGTAAATACTTTATAGAGGGTATCCGTGAATCCTTTTCAGCCCTCTTAAATCCATTATAGAACAAATGTACGCATTTCGCAAGGGGTTCTGATGTTACCTTCCAACATTTCCGCTGAGCCGCCCCTGGCCGCGCAGCAGACGCGCGCCCCCCAGGATCAACGGGCCGAAGACGCGGCGCAGCGCGCGCATCCCCGCGCTGATGGCGCGCACGGGCAGTTCCGGCGGGCGCGGCGGGATAATCGCCCACGGCTCCGCACCGACCTCGCGGAGCACGGCGTTGGCCGCCTCGATGCCGGTGACCGTCGAGCGCTCCATCCAGAACGCCGGCGACGGGTGACCGATCCAGTCCCCGCAGGCGAAGACGCCCGGCCAGGGCGTCTGCACGTGGAGGCTTTGCGCTGTGGGCACGAGGAACTTGGTCTGCGTGCGCCCGTTGCGCCGGATCGCGCCGTGCAGGTAGTGGCCGCGCAGGCTGGGGAAAGCGCGCTGCACTTCCTTCACCGCCGTGATGAGCAGCAGCTCGTCGCTCCGGTCCAGCACGTCGTCGGTGGCGTAGAAGTGGACCTCGATGGCGCTGCCGCCGGTGGCTTCATGCCATTCGAAGAACTCGTCGTGGAGGCGGTGCAGCCAGAAGAAGTTGTCGATGGCGAAGTCGCCCGTGAACATGCCGCCCGGCGCGCCCGAACGCGGCGTCTCGTCGAACCACATGCGCGCCGTCGCACAGCGCAGCGCCGGCGGGAACCGGAGCGTTTCGGCAATCGCGGCGGTGTCGGGGCTGCCGCAGAGGAGGTCCCGCGCCGGGAGCGGGTCCGTCGCCAGGATGACGCGCGCCGCCCGCAGCGAGCGCATCCCGCCGCGCAGCGCGTCCTCGACGCGCACCTGCCACAGGCCGCCCTCGCGCCGCAGCGAGGTCGGCGCGGGTTCCGGTCATCACCATGCCGCCCAGGTCCTCGATCTTGCGGATCATCGGGCGGATAAGGCAGTCGTTGGCGTTGGCGGAAGGTAGCTCAGCGCCCAGGCGTCGCGGCGCAGCATGGTGTAAAGCGGATCGCGCCGATGAAGCCCGCGAGCGTGATCGCCTCCGAGGGCGCGGCGAGCAGGCTGTGCCCCAGGCCGGTGAAGGTCGCGCGGAGGTTGGGCGTCCAGCCCTTGAAGTAGTCGCGCATCGTCAGCCGGTCGAGCGTGATGCCCTCGCGAATCGGGTCCATGCTCAGGGTGAGGAGGATGCTGGTCATCAGGCCGGGCAGCGAGAGGAAGTCGAGCGGGGTGATCGTGTCCCAAAAGGCGGGGTTGAAGAGCAGTTGCAGGTAATGGAACGGCGCGGGCAGCCTGGAGTTGCGCACCACTGTGCCGGCCTCCACATGGCGGACCACGTTGCCCCCACCGGTTGATCCACTCCTCGCCCTCAGACGGGCGCAGCGCGACATCGAGGAAGCGGTCGAGCACCGCGCGCATGTTGTCATACGCGCCCCAGAGCGCGTGCGCGCCGTGTTCGGTGCTGAAGGACCACGTCCGCCCGCCGTGCTCGAACGTCTCCGGCGCGCCGCCCGCGAGCCGCCCGCCCGGCCATTCGAGGTCAGCCTCAAGCACGAGCGGCGGCACGTCGCGCGCGGCGAGGTGAAGCGCAGCGGTCAGCCCCGCCAGCCCTGCACCGATCACGACGGCGGGGAAGGCATCCGAGTCAGAGTCGGTCATGAGGGCAGGTATCCTGGCGACGCTTCAGGCCGACGAGTCGGGACGCGCGGCCCCTTACCTCGCGCGCTGCCGCGCCGGCGGCCCGCCCGCCTCCACGCCAGAAGACCCACGGCGCAGGACGTGAGGGCGTGAGGCAAGACAGCATCGCGCTTCTAGTACGTAATCGTGATCTTGTTCAGCCCGCGCGGGCTGTCGAGGTCGTGGCCCTTGGCAAGCGCCAGCCCCATCGCAAACAACTGCCCCGGTATCACGCTCACCACTGGCGAGAGCCACTCCGGGACGCCCGCCGGCAGCCGGAAGGGCGTGCGTGCAAGCGCAAGCGCCTCGTTCTGATCCGAGATGACGACCAGCTCGGCGTTGCGCTCCTTCAGCTTGGCGAGCAGTTGCAGCATGTCATCGCGCGCCGCGCCGCCCGTGACCACCGCCAGCACCGGGAAGCCCTCCTCCACGACCGCAATCGGCCCGTGGCGGAAGTCCGCAGAGCTGTAGGGCTGCGCCACCACGTAGGTCAGCTCCTTGATCTTCAGCGCGACCTCGAACGCGGTGGCGTAGTTGTAACCCCGGCCCAGCGTCACGCAGTGCTCCATGAACGTGTAGCGTTCGGCGCGGAAGATCGCCTCCGCGCACAACCGCAGCGTCTCGCTCACGTGCGCCGGCAGGCGGTCCAGCTCTTTGAGCAGGGCGTCCTCGCCTGTAACCGAAGCCACCAGCATCGCCAGCGCCACCAGTTGCCCGGTGTAGGTCTTCGTGGCCGCGAGGCTCAACTCCTGCCCGGCGCTCAGGCCAATGTGGTGCCTGGCAGTGACCGCCATCGGGGAGGTGTCGTCGTTGGTGATGGCGAGCGTGAGCGCGCCCTGCGCGGCGGCGTCGCTGAGCACCTGGCCCACGTCGGTTGAGCGGCCCGACTGCGACACGCCGATCACCAACGCGCGCTCGAAGCGCGGCGGCTTTCCGTAAAGCGTCGATAGCGACGGCGTCGCCAGCGCGACCGGCAACCCGGCGAGCGACCCAAAGAGATACTTGCCGTAAATCGCGGCGTGGTCAGACGTGCCGCGCGCGGCGATCACGACATAGGCGGGGGACGCCTTGCGGATGTCGTCGGCGATGGCAGCGACGTGGTCGCGCCGGGCCAGCAGCCGTTCGAGAACTTCGGGCTGCTCGAAGATTTCGCGCTCCAGGTGAGAGTCGGTCACAGGCTTGCGAGCGGTCATGAGTGCGCCTCTCTTTGGGATGCAAGCGGAAACAACAAGGTAAAGGTGCTGCCCTTGCCGGGCACGCCATCGCTGCGCACGAGCACATCCCCGCCGTGTAGCCGGGCAATCTGGCGCACAATGGTCAGCCCCAGGCCGGTCCCAGGCACGCCCAGGGCCTGGCTCGCCTGGCCCCGGTAGAACGGCTCGAACACCTCCGCCTGCTCGTCTGGCATGACGCCCTGGCCGGTGTCGTCCACAATGGCGGCGGCGTAGAGGCCACCGTTATGTCTCATGACGCCCGTGCGCAAGGTCACGCGCCCGCCGGGCGGGGTGTAGTCGAGCGCATTGGTCAGCAGGTTCGTGACCGCCTGAATGACCAGCTCCATGTTTGCCTCGATTTGGGGCAGCGTGTGATCCAGGTCCTGCGCCAGGACGATGCGC
The DNA here is from genome assembly GCA_027494055.1 of Anaerolineae bacterium. GTDB lineage: Bacteria > Chloroflexota > Anaerolineae > Aggregatilineales > JAFGMM01 > JAOSJO01. The sequence goes on from JAOSJO010000012.1 coordinate 633,824, forward strand.
GCGTCGGCGGCGACGGCGGAATAGCGCGCGGCCATCTGGCTGATCATGCTGTTGAGGTCGAGCGCGCGCCGCTCCAGCAGGGCGAGGTCCTGGAGGTCCAACTGCGACACGCTGAACAGCCTCTCGACCAGCGTCTCGAGCTGCGCGACGCTCCCCTGGAGCGCCTCCATGTACTGGTCGCGCTTCTCCGGCCGGCCGCGCTGCAACAGGCCCACAAAAACCTTGAGGTGGGTAATCGAGGCGCGCAGCTCGTCCGATGCCTCGGTCACGAAGCGCGTCTTGAGCCGTTGTAGCGCGTTGTAGCGCGTTACGTCGCGCTGGGTGCAGACAAACAGCAACGGCGCGCCCGCCGCATCGCAAACGGGCGCGATGGCAACCTCGGCGTCAAAGGCGACGCCATCGTTGCGCACGCACTGAACCTCCCCGTGCCATGGCGTACCCCCGCGCACGACCGGCCAAATGCCGGCAGCCGCGCAGGGCAGGGCAACCTCCAGACTCTGCCCAATGACCTCCGGGGCCGTGAAGCCGGTCAGGCGCTCAAAGGCCGGGTTGACGTAACATATCACAGCGTCGGCGTCTGCAAGGAGCGCCGCGTCCGTCATGTGGTCGAGGACGACCTCCGACGGCCACAGGTCGAGAGGGTCCCCGTCGCGCTGTGCCTCATTTGGTACAGATGGTCTAAGATTGCCTTTTGGCGTTAAGTGTTGCGTCATCGCTCTTTTGATCAATGAGCCTGCTGGTGCTCTGCATTGTCAGCGCACTGGGGCACTCTCTACCAAGGCGCGCTGTTCCCCCGGCACGTGTGCGCCCTGGCAGATCGCAAACGCACCCAACCCCACCACGCGACAGAGAACGCGCGCTATCCTTAATCTATAGCGCTTGGTTATTCGAGTCAAGCCAGCCCAGCCAGTGGAAATCAGCGGAGAAGCGAAAGAGGAACCACGGCGCAGACCATAAACCACAACATCACGCGCTAACAGTTACGCAGCAGCAACAACCCAGCGGCAGCTCACGCCTCCCTAATAGTACCGGTTATTCGCGAATCCAGACGGCGAGTTTAGCACATAATCAACCTCTGTCAAGCGCTACGCAACCCTGCAACGCCCGTGCTACGGCGTCAGGCGCGGCGACCGTCGGGACACGGGGTCATCCCCGGTGTTTTCGTTCGCCCGGAACGGCATCTCGGTGAGGTCGCGCTCAACGAGGATGTAGGGCGCGCCGCCTATCGCGTACTGCTCGGTGGTCGGCAGGTATGGATAGGTCCGGTTCGTCGCGGGCGGGAGGATCAGATGGTACTCGCCTGCATCGGAGGGCCTGATCTCCCCGCTGTGGCCCGAAATGTCGTAGAGCGTGGCGCGGTCCCCGACCGCCGGTATGGCAACATCGACCTCCGCGCCGGAGCGGTTCCATACGACCAGGATGCGTTCGTGCGTGGCAGGACGCCGGAACGTGATCCACGTTTCCATCCGGTCCGCGCCGCGATGTTCCAGCGAGACGGGCGTGAAGCCGTGCGCGCCAAATATCTCCCCAGCGCCTGAAAGGCATAGAACGCCGGTCGGGGTGTATTCGGCTCAGGGTGCTGGCGGAAGCAATTCGCGTCGGCAGGGTTGCGATACAGGCCGTGGGCGTCCCCCCAGCATTGGAAGCCTTCCTCACAAAGCTCGCCGGCGTGCGGCGGGAAGTCGGTGCCGCCGCGCTGGTTGCCGCAGTCGTCGTAGAGCTGGTGCCAGATGTACACCTCCGCGCCGGCGATAAACGCATAGGCCGCGCTCTGGACCAGGAAAGCGGCCTGCTCCTGCATGGTCGCGCGCAGCACCCGCCGGTCGTCGTCGTCGGCCCAGGTCGGCCCAGGATAGTCGTCCCACGCCGGGACGCCGCTTTCGTTCACCCAGATCGCCTTGTGCAGCCCGAAAGCGTTGAGCGTCTGCCGGGCGTTGTCCACGACCTCCCACGTCCCCAGCGCGTAGGTATAGTTGTGCACCCCCAGGATGTCGAAATACCAGTCGTACTGCTCGTGGTATGGGTCTTCCGCGATGACGCTCAGGCTCCCCTCCAGCCAGTCCACCTCCTGGTGATTTGCCAGCCCGCCGTACATGACCCGCGCTTCGGGGTCTGCGTGGTGGATGGCGAGGTAGGCGACTTTGAGCAGGCGCACGTAGTGCTCCACGCCGCCGGCCCAGAAGAGTTCGTAGTCCGGCTCGTTCCACACCTCCCAGATGCGGATGCCCTGGTCCCGGCCCAGGCCCCGCAGCGTGCCCAGCACGCCGCCCGGCATGTAGCGCCGCACAGCGCGGTAGACATACGTCGCCCAGTAGTTCTCAGGGTTGATCTGCTTGTCCCGCCCTGGCGTGTCGGTGCCGTCCGCGAAGACCGGTTCCCACAGGTTCGCGGGAACGGTGCCGGTCTGCCGGCCGACTCGGGTTTCGATCTCCCGCGCCGCCGGGGTGCCGATGAGGATGACCTCGGTTTGCAGGCCGTGTTGGAGATCCGCCACAACCAGCCGGTCATAGGAGGTCCAGTCCCAGACATCCGGCTCCGGCTCGACGACCGACCAGTAGAGCGGCCAGCGGTTCCACCCCGCGCCGGTCGCGAGGCCCGCCGCGTAGCGCGCGTCCGTTATCGGCTCCTGCGCCGAACTGATGAATGCCACGCCAAGCCGGGCCGCGCGTGTCGGCTCCTGCAAGGCGGCAGGGGGCAGCAACGACCCGCCGAGGCTGAGAAGGATCAGGCAGGTGAGCAGAAGCATGTGTTTGACCATGGTTGGCGGGAATCAGTCTAGTGCCAAACGGCAATGATGGCAAGCCGCTTCCGAACGGATCACGAAAGCACGAACGATGCGCAATCACGAAAGGATTGGGTGCATGTTTCGCGTTTTCGTGCCTTTCGTGTCTTCGTGTCTCCAGGCTGGGCTGCCTCCCGGACTTTGCGCTCACAAACAAAACTTGACAAATGGAACACATGTTCATTATAATTCTAGCACAGCGTCGAACACATGTGCGGGAGAATATCATGAACCTAGACAAGCTTTCCGAGCGACAACGCAAAATCCTCAAATTCATCGAGGATTTCTCCGGCGCGCACGGCTACCCGCCCACCATCCGCCAGATCGGCAAAGAGGTCGACATTTCGTCCACTTCGGTTGTGAGCTACAACCTCAAGAAACTCGCCAAAGAGGGCTTTCTGGACCGGCAGCCCGAAGTCTCACGCGGGATCCGCCTCAGCCAGGAGTACCAGATCAGGTACGCGCCGCCGGAAGGCATCCGCTGGGTGCCGATGCTTGGCCGCATCACCGCCGGCGAACCGCTGGAGGTCCCCTCCGGCGACATCGCCTACACCGACGAGGCGGACATGATTGAAGTCACCCGCGACCTGGTCGCCGACGGTGACGGCGTCTTCGCTCTGGAGATTGACGGCCTCTCGATGGTCGATGCGATGGTCAACGACGGGGACATCGTCGTCATCAAGCGCCAGGAGACCGCGCGCAACGGCGAGATGGTCGCGGTGTTGCTCAAGGACCGGGGGCGAAACCACCCTCAAGCACTTCTACAGGGAAGGCTCGAAGGTGCGCCTCCAGCCGGCTAACCCGTACATGGACCCCATCATCGTCGATGCGGACAACGTGGAGATTCAGGGGCGCGTGTTGGCCGTGCTGCGCCGGCTCTAGGCGCAGCCAACCCGGCGCGCAACCCAGGCGCGCAGGACCAATCACCAAGCGGGTCGGTGCGGGCTACTGCCCCGCCTAGACCGGCAGCGTCAGGCTTGCCAGGTCGCGCGGGTAGTAAGTGAGCATCTCGACCCCATCCTCTGTGATCACCACCGTGTCGGAGTGGCGGAACCCGCCCAGCCCCGGCGCGTATAACCCCGGCTCAACCGTAAACACCATACCGGGCTTCAGTTCGGTCGTGTCGCCCACGTCCAGAAACGGCCCTTCGTGATAGCGCAGGCCGATGGCGTGGCCGCTGTGGTGCTTCCAGTAGGGCGTCAGGTCGTGCGCCGCGAAGTAGTCGCGCACCGCCCGGTCGACGTCGGCGCAGCGCGCGCCGGGGCGCAGCGCGGCAAGCGCGGTATCCTGCAGGGCCACCATGTGATCGAAGAACCGGCGCTGTTCGTCGCTTGCCGCGCCGATCACCATCGTGCGTTCGAGTTCGGAAACGTAACCCCACACCGGCGCGGTCGCTCCCGTCACCAGCAGGTCGCCCGGCTGGAACGTGATGTTCGCCGCCAGCGCGTGGGGGATCGCGGCGTTGCGCCCGATCTGGCCCCGGTAGCCCGCGGACGCGCCCTCCGAAAACGCGCTCTGCGCACGGTAGATCGGCCCAATGGCGTCGAGCATGGCGCGCGTCGCCTCGTTGCTTGCCCGCTGGCTGACCTCCGTCTCGGTGAGGCCGACGCGCGTATAGCGCTGGAGCAGGCTGTGCGCCAGGTTTGCCCAGCGCACACTCTCGCGGAGCAGGGCGATTTCGGCCGGCGACTTGACCGCCATCTGGTCTTCGACGACCGCGCGCACCGGGCGCACCGCGATGTCGCCAACTTCGGAGAGCGCCGGCCCGCGATAGCCCAGTATCCAGGGGTAGCCGTCGTTGTCGGCGGCGACAGCGCCACGCACGCCCATATCCGCGAGCATATGCGCTAGCCCCTGCAATGGGTGCGGATCGTCGGGGTACTCAAGGTAGTGGTCTACCCGGTCCACGAGCGCGTTCGCCTGCGCGTGCTCCACCTCCAGGCGGGGCACGAACAGCCCGCGCTCGCCGGCGGCGTTCATCACGAACGCCATCGGGCGCTCGGTCGGGATGAAGGCGAAGCCGGTGTAGTACTTGATGTAGTCCGCGTCGAACAGCACCACGCCGCGCAACGCCTCGCGCTTGACGTGCTCAAGGAGCGCCGCGCAGCGCGCCCGGTGCTCGTCGTCGGTGATCCTCAGTTGGGCAAGATGTACCGCCATGATTTGCCTTTCGGGTGTCCTTCGTAGTCGCTTCACACGATAACCTGGCTGAAGAAGAACTTCTCACCTGAGATTGGGAACAAGGGGCTTAAGCCCCTTGTCCTCATTCTTTGGTCGCAGGCCCTTCGCCTCAGCGTGCAGACACCGGCGCGCCACGCCCGCTGCTGGCGACGCCATGCGCATCACGCCGGGAGCAGGCGCAGCGTCACGATCTCATAGGGGTTGACGTCCAGTTGGACGCTGCGCCCCGTGACCTCCAGCGCCTCCTGGTTCTCTTCGATCAGGTTCGTGCGCCACGCGCCCCGGAGCGGGAAGCCCGCCGTGAGCGTCACCGGGCCGCGCCGCCGCTGGTTCTCGTAGAACCGCACAACCAGGCCTTCGCCGTCCTCGGCGCGCTTGACCGTCTCGATCACGATGTTGGGCCGGTTGGCGCTGAGCATCGCACCGAGCGGCGCAGCGGCGTCGCCCCCGCCGCGCACGACGATCAACGGGTCGTTGAGCGCGTAGGCCGCTGCAACCGTCGTCTCGTCCCAGCGCCCGGCGTGCGGGAGCAGGCTGTAAGCGAACCGGTGCTCGCCCAGGTCGGCCTCGAGGTCAGGGAGCGTCGTGCCGCGCAGCAGGGTGAGGCGCATCACGTTGTCCTTGATGTCGTGGCCGTACTTGCAGTCGTTGAGCAGGCTCACGCCGTAGCCGCCCTCGCTCAGGTCGGCCCATTTCTGCGCGCACACCTCGAAGCGCGCCCAGTCCCAACTGGTGTTCTGGTGCGTCGGGCGTTCCACGTTGCCCCACTGGATTTCATACGTTGCGGACGGCGAAAGCACGTCCACCGGGAAGGCAACCTTGAGCAGGATGTGCCGCTCGCGCCAGTCGATCACGGTATCGAAGTCGAGGCGGGGGCTGTTGTACGCGAGCGAGATGCGCTGCGTGTACACGCTGTTGAGGACGCGCCGCCTGATCTCCAGGGTGGCGCGCAGCGGGCCGCCCTCCACCACCGTCACCGATTCCGCCGGCTCGCTGAGCCACATCCGGTCTTCGTAGAAGATGTCCACGTCCCAGGCGTCCCAGTTCATGGGGCGGTCCTCGAACGCCTGGAACTGGTTGGCGACCGCGCCTGGCGGCATCACCTCGCGTCCGTTCGCCTTGTCGTAGATGCGCACGATGTCGCCCGCCGCGTCGAACTCAACGCGGACGTGGTTATTTTCGAGCAACGTGGGCGTCGCTGTCAGGCCGGTGTCGGGCGGCGCTGCCGGGCTGGCAGCGGATGTCAACGGCGTGGCGCTGTACGGCGGCAGCGCGCCCGCCGCAACCCACGCACCGCCCTCGGCCGGCTGGACCAGCGCCGGCGCGCCGTCGGCGCGCGCGAGCGCCGCGAGGGAACCGGCGTCCCCAGGGACGAACGCCAGGTCTTCGCGCGCGAAGCCGGTCGGGTTGACCACCGCGAGGCGCCGCCCGGCCCGGTCCGCGATGACCTTGAGCGCGGCGTCGCGCGCCGCCTCACCCATCTCGCGGACCTCGGCGTACTGCTGGAGCGACTCGGCGTACACAGGGCCGATGCTGCTGCCGGGGATGATGTCGTGGAACTGGTTGAGGCAGACGAGTTCCCACGCCTTGCGCAGGCTATCGACAGGATACGTGAAGCCCGCATCGAGCAGGGCCGCCCACGCGCATAGGAACTCGGCGTCGTGCAGCAGAAACTCGCTCTTGCGGTTGGCGCGCTTGTTGCGGCTCTGCGTGGTGTACGTGCCCCGGTGCAGCTCGAAGTAAAGCTCGCCGTTCCACACGGGCAGGCGGTCGCCAGACTCCGCCTCCATGTTGCGGAAGAAGTCGATCACCTTGCCGGGGCGCACGCGCGGCGTGGCGGGGAAGGCGTCCATCTCACGGATGTTTTCCAGCATCTCGCGCGTGGGGCCGCCGCCGCCGTCGCCGTAGCCATAGGCCATCAGCAATTCGCGCTGGTGTTCTTTCTGCTGGAAGCCCATCCACGTGCCGATGATCTGCTGCGGCAGCGCCGCCGCATTGTACGTGCCGCGCGCCACCGGCTCGCGACCGAGGCCGGTGATCGATTCCGGTGTCGTGCTGAAGTGCGTGAGCACGCGCGTGCCGTCCAGCCCCTGCCACCAGAAGCTGTCATACGGCAGGCGGTTGTACTGGTTCCAGCCGATCTTGATCGTGAAGAAGTAATCCATGCCCGCCTGCTTGATGAGCTGCGGCAGGTTCCAGGCATAGCCGAACACGTCCGGCAGCCAGAGCACCGGCGAGTCCACGCCGGGGCCGAAATGCTCGCGGAAGAACGCCCGGCCCAGCACAAACTGCCGCGCCAGCGACTCCGGCCCGGTGATGTTGCAGTCCGTCTCCACCCACGTGCCGCCGATTGGCTCCCAGCGCCCTTCCGCCACGCGCGCCTTGATCGCAGCGAAGAGTTCGGTGTCGTCCTGGCGCACGTAGTCGTAAAGCTGGGGCTGGCTCTGGGTGAAATGGTAGGCCGGGAACTGCTCCATTAGCCGCATCACGGTGTGGAAGCTGCGCTCGGACTTGCGCCGTGTCTGCCCCAGCGTCCACAACCAGGCCACGTCGATGTGCGCGTGCCCGGCGGCGACCACGGTCACGTCGAGCGGCGGGCCGGCGGCGGCGACGCCCTCCTTGAGCGCCGCGTGCGCCTGGGGCACGCTGGCGTAGAACCGGTCGCAGTACGGCTCGCGCGTGTCGAGCGCGTTGAAAGCCGCGTCGAGCGCGTTCAGGAGCGCGTAGCGCGCCGGCTCGTTCTCGTCCAGCGCCAGCACCACGCCCAGCGCCACGCGCGCGGTCACGATGAAGTCGCGCATCGGCTGGTCGATCTGCACGACCGCGCACTCGTGCATCTGAAGCTGCGGCTCGAGGTGGCCGGGCTGCCAATCCACCATGCCGGTCCAGCCGTGGAGCGCCAGCCGGTGCGGCTTGCCGTCGCGCCAGCGCGCGTGCAGGACGACCTCGGTGTGGTGGCGGTCGCTGGCGGCGTGGCGCTCGCCGTCGATGTACACGAGCGTCTCCGGGTGGCTGAAGTCGCCGGACACGCCAAGCGGCAGGTACAGCGCCACCGGCGCGTCGGCGTCCCACGCATCGGGCACCTGGAACGCGCCGCGCAGCGCGAAGTTGATGCGCGGCCCGCCCCAGTAGTCGCCCGGCTTGATGACGGCCCACGCGCTGTCATCGACCTCCGCCCCGATGGGCGGCGGGTCCATGGGCGCGGCGAGGGTCGTGTAGCGAAACGGCGCCAGGGGCTGGCGCTGCCGGTAGACCAGCGGTTCGATCAGTTGGATGCGTTGGGTGATTTTCTCAACGGTCCAGCGGACTTGGTGCGTGTGGGTCACGGTTTGCTCCTCGTAAGGCTAGATCGCGTCGTTGTTGTAGTTGCCCTCGCGCCGCCACACCTCCAGCATGGTCTCATACCGCGAGAGCTTCATGCCCGTGTAAATACAGTTGCTCGTGGAGAAGATGTAGCCGCCGCCCGGCATCCCGTGCGTGAGCGCATAGCGCGCCGAGGCAACAACTTCGTCGGTCGTGCCGGTGTCGAGCAGGCCGCAGTTGACGTTGCCGATCAAACACACCTGGCCGCCATACCGCCGCTTGACCTCGGCGATGTCCACGCCGCCCTGCGGATCGAGCGAGTGCAGCGCGTGGGGCTGGCACTGCACCAACTGGTCGATAATCGGCATGATGTTGCCGTCGGTGTGCTTGATGACGTAGAAGCCCAGGTCACGGTAGCCCTGCACCAGCCGGGCGAGGTACGGGGTGATGAACTCGCCGAACTGGTTGGGACTGAGGAACGGCCCGGTGTTGAAGCAGTAGTCGGCGCAGAGCGCAAACCCGTCGAGGCCGCCGTGCCGCCGGTACTGCTCCGCGCGTGCCAGCGCGTCTTCCACCATGGCCGCCGCCTCCGCCTTGACCCCTGGCCGGCTCGTCGGCCAGGCGATAGGCAAATGCCGCCATCGTCGTGCCGTCCGGGATGCTAAAGGTCGCGTCGCCGTGCCGCACTAAGAAGTAGCGGTCGCCCGACCGCTCGCGGATGACTTCGACCAGGCGGAGCGTCTCCTCTACCGTGTCGGGGTTGGGATGCAGGAAGATGGCGCTATGCTCGTAGCACGCCGCGGTCATGAGGTACGTCTCGGCCATGTCCTCCCGGTGGCGCTGGCGCTCCGCCGCCGACATCTGAAACCACTGGCGGTAGTTGCGATGTTCGGGATGGACTTTGCCGAAGGCCTCCATGGTGAGGTAGAAGACCAGCTCAAAATGCGGCACGCGCCCCGTAATCGGTCGCCGCTCCAGCGCGGCGATGAAGCGCGCCCGTGGGGTCAATGGCGCTGTGTCAGGCATCGTCGCGACACCAGGGCGTCAGGTAGGGGTACATGCGCCGCACATCCAGGCCAGGACCCGTGACGTAGCCATCGAAACCGCGCTGTACCTTGTACACGCCAAAGCAATCCACGCCGCCACGCGGGCACTGGTCGGGGATGTAGCCGGCCCCATCGTCCAGGCAGCGCAAGCCGCAACCGTTGATGTCGAACACGGCGGCGAGGTCAGCCTCGACCGGGCCGCGCCAGTGCGCCTGTGTCGTGTGCAGCACGGCGCGCAGGTAGCGCACGCGTTCGGGGTCGCGCGGCGCCAGCAGCGCCATATCGACGATCAGGCTCAGGTCCACATCCGAGTCGGGCCGGTGACCGCCGGCCAGCCCGCGCGAACCGACCAGCAACACCCGCGCCACGCCCGCGTGGACGCTCAGGTTTGCCTGACACAGAAGCGCAACCGTCGCCGGCGCGCGCCCGACTCGTTCGAGGGAGGAGTTCGCAATGGCGATGGCGTTCGTGTCTTCCATTTCTGGCCGATGCAGCGCGCTGGCACAGGTCGCGGCGCGGATTGCGGCCCGGAATGCCGGCCCGCGCACGCGGCATATGATACCATGCCCATTTGGGCGTGCAACTACGCCGACCGCTTCGCGGGGTTGGTTCCCCCTTGGACATGACTACACGAAATACCTTCCGCGCGCTAGACCAGCGAGAGCAGCACGCTCAGCGTCACCAGGCTCGCCAGCGTGCTGACCGCGATCACCGCCGACGTAAACTCCGCGTCGCTGCCGAATTCCGTGGCGAGCACGCCGCTCATCACCGCCGACGGCATCCCCGATTGGACGATCACCACCTGCCGCGTCATCAGCCCGCTGACGCCCAGCAGCGCCGCCAACCCGACCGCCACCGCCGGCGCAACGATCAGACGCAGGCCGGCCGCGAGCGCGATGGGCTGCAGCCGCCCCTTCACCGACGTGCGCGCCAACTGCAACCCCAGCAAGGTCAGCATCCCCGGCACGGCGGCGTCTCCCAGGGTCGAAATGGCGCGGTCAACCGGGACCGGGAGCGTGATCCCGCCGAAGTTGATGACCAGGCCAAGCACGGCGGCGTAGGGCAGCGGCACCTTGAACACGTTGAGGAGCGACTCGCGCAGCGACGCCGAGCCGCGCGACGCCAGGAACACGCCGAGCGTGTTGGCGACCACCGCCGACACCACATAAAAGACCACCGCGCGCTGCTCGCCCGAATCGCCAAAGGCAAACCGGTTGAGCGAGATGCCGTAGTTGCCGGCGTTGATGAGCACGACGGTGATGATAAACGCGCTCTCCGCCTTCCGGTCCAGCCGGATCAAGCGGGCGACGCCGGCCGCGAGCAGCGCCATCACCCCCGAAAGCAGGATCACCGCCGCGCCGATCTGCACGATTTCGTCAGCCACGAGGTCGGAGTGCGCGATGCCGTCAAGCACCAGGAAAGGCGTAAAGAGGTAGATAATCAGCGTCGAGAGCACGCGCGGGTTGGGGTTGTACACACGGCCAACCAGCGCCGCGACGCCGGCGACGAGGAACACCGGGGCGACGACGTTGAATGCGATTTCGAGCGGTGAACCCATGGCGGTCGGCCTTCACGTGGAGGGCATGTGCTTCGGGATTGAGGCGCTCAGGGCCGGCGTGCGCCCGGCTCACTCATCAAAGATATACGTCGGCTCGGCATAGAACCGGATGGCGTGCGCGGCGGCGCGGTCGTGCACCCACGCCGCGAGGCGCGCATTCTGCGCCTCCAGCGAGTCGCACAGCTCCAGCTTCGCGAGAGGATAGTTCACGCGCAGCGCGCGCCCGTGGATGACGTGGCGCGTGATCCCGGTTGGGAGCAGCGCCCGGTTGCGCGCGGCGGCGATGACCTCATTGGGGTGGTAGTTCGGGAACACCACCAACCCGGCCCCGTTGGGAAAGAGCGGGCGCGCCGCTTCGATGGTCTTCGCCGTGGTGCGGTTGATCGTGCCCTGCGCCTTGTAGGCGTTGACGACGCGCAGCAGCCGCCGGCTCTGTTCGTAGAGGTTGCTGCCGCCGCGCACGACGTAGACGCCCGCCGCCACCGTCAGCGAGAAGATCGCCTCCCGCCGCGCCAGCAACGCTTCCGCCTGCGCCGGCGGGACCGCTTCGAGCGCGATTTCGTCCAGCCCGTTGATCAGGTCAATCAGCGCCGGCGTGGTCGTGTTGTTAATCACGTGCGCCCACGTCTCCAGGTGCACGGTTTCCATCCCGTAGTGCACCACCTGCACGAGGATGCAGCCCATCCCTAACTCTTTGAGCGCAAACACGCGGTTCGCGCCGTCGAGCACCACCATTTCGGGGTCGAGGCTGACCTCGCCGATGGGCGCGACAATCGGCGGGTTGCGCAGCACGCCGTCCGCGCGGATGCGATCCACGAGCGCCAGCGCGCGCTCCTCATCGATCTCTTCGTGTGGCAGCACGTTCTCCAGCGGCACAATCCGCAGGTCAGGAGGGGGATATTCATGTTGAAACCGTCCCTGGCAACAGAGCAAGGCGTAATGGCACGAAATATAACATGGAACGCCGCGCACCGGTACCGGCGCAAAGACAGAGCGCCGCGACCAGCAATCACGGCGCTCGACTGGTACCCCCAGCAGGACTCGAACCTGCGCTTCTGCCTCCGGAGGGCAGCGCTCTATCCTCTGAGCTATGGGGGCAAGAGGCTTTTCACCCCACGGCCCCTATTTTACCATCTTCTCCGCCCGGCACAAAGACCTAAGCGGCGCAACGGCAGCGCGCGCCTACCGGCCCAGCTTCGCGCGAAACGCCTGCGTGAGCGCGGGCACGATCTCGAACAGGTCACCGACGATGCCGTACCGCGCCAGCTTGAAGATCGGCGCGTCGGGGTCCTTGTTGATCGCGACGATCACTTTGGCGGTGCGCATCCCGGCCTGGTGCTGGATCGCGCCGCTGATGCCGCACGCGATGTACAGGTCCGGGCTGACCACCTTGCCCGTTTGGCCGACCTGGTGCGCATAGGGGATGTAGCCCGCGTCCACCGCCGCGCGCGTCGCGCCGACCGCCGCGCCCAGCACGTCGGCAAGCGCGTGGAGGGGCGCGAACCCCTCCGGGCTACCCACCGCGCGCCCGCCGCTCACGATGATGGCCGCATCCGTCAGGCTGACGCCGCCCGCCGCACCCTCGAAGCGCGCCTCTTTGGTCACGATTTCGTCCTCGGACAGAACAGGCGACACCGTCACAGGCTCGGCGCGCCGGCCTGGATCGGGTTCCGGCGCTTGGAAGGCGCGCGCCCGCACCGTGATGAACGTCACGTCCGCGGCGCTGACCTCGGTGCTGAGCAGCTTGCCCGCATAGACAGGCCGCGTCGCCTGGATCGCGCCATCGGCCACGTCGAGCGCGGTCACGTCGGCGAGCAGGCCCGCCCCCACGTCGAATGCAGCGCTGCCGAGCACGTCACGCCCGCGCGTGGTCGCGCCAGCCACGACCACCCTCGGTTTGTGCGCCTCGACCAGCCCGGCGAGGAGCGCCGCGTAGGGTTCCAGGCGGTAACTCGCCAGGGTGGCGTGATCGGCGAGGAGCACGTCGTCTGCCCCGTGCGCGAACGCTGCCTGCGCCATGTCCCCGACGTTGTGGCCGAAGACCACCGCCGTCACCGGCCCGCCGACGGCCTCCGCGAGCTGTTGCGCCGCGCCCAGCGCCTCCCAGCTTACCGGGGCCGCCCGCCCGTTGAACTGCTCGATCAACACGAAGACGCTCATACCACACCTTCCGCAATCAGCTTGTCCACCAGGAGAGACGCGGCTTCCGCTGCGCTGCCAGCCGCGATCAGTTCCAGCGCAGCCGCCTCTTGTGGCGGGTTGTAGATCGCCGTGCGCCGCGTGCGCGCGGCGGCCCCGCCCACCTCGTCGCCGCTCAGGCCGAGGTCGGCAAGCGACCGCACCGGTATCTCCGTCCGCGCGGCGATGCGCACGCCCTTGAACGACGGGTAGCGCGGCTCGTTGATGTCCTTGACCACGCTCAGCACCGCCGGCAGCCTGGAGGCGACCACCTGCCGCCCCTCCTCGATCAGCCGCTCGATCGTGATCGTCCGGGCCTCCGGGTCGATCTCCACGATCCGGGAGACGAAGGTCAGCGCCGGCCAGCCGAGCGCGCGCGCCAGCCCCAGGTGCAGCGCGTCGGTGTTGACGTCCACCGCCTCCTTGCCCGTGATAACCAGCGCCACGTCACCCATCTGCGCAATGGCGGCGGCAGCCGCGCGCGCCAGGCCGAAGGCATCCGCCCCGTCCAGCGCGTCGTCCCAGATGCGCAGCGGCGCGTCGCACCCCATCGCGACGCCATGCTTGAGCGCGTCGTTGTCCAGTTCTGGCCCGACCGAAATCACCGTGACGCTGCCGCCGTGCGCCTCGCGGAGGCGGAGCGCCTCCTCAATCGCGTATTCGTCCCAGGGGTTGACGACCACCGGCGCGTCGCCCCAGGTGACGTTGCCGGCCGCATCGACTTCGACCGGGGCGGCAGTATCTGGTGTGCTCTTGGTGATGGTGACAATATGCAAAGTGCATCCTCCTCTTAGAGTAATCGGGTTGGCTCACTTAAGGATTGTCTCTGCCCCGCGCCCGCCAAGGCGCGCCGCAGGGCGACAGGGCGCAGGCAACGGTCCGTTCTCTCAGGACGCGCGCCAGAGGCCGCGCCAGGCCATCAGACGCCCTGCGCGCGCAGGAAAGCCACGATCTCGTTAGCGACCCGCTCCGCGCCGGCCTCGGTCAGATGGACGCCGTCGAACGTGTAGGTGTACACGCCCTCCTGGCCCATGTCGTAGACGCGCCCGCCCTGCTCGTAATCCAACTGGTCGGCCAGGTTCGCTGGCAGGAAGATCGGCGGGCGGTCGGGGACGTGGGCCGGCGTGAGCACTGCCATCAGATCGAGCGTCGGCACGCCCAGCTCCCCGGCGATGCGCGCGGCTTCGGCGTTGTAGCGCCGGAGTGTCTCAACCACGACATGCGTGCTCTCCAGCGGCGGCAGCACCGCCCAGACCCGGCGCGCCATGCCCTTCAGCGCCTCAAGCAGGTCGAAGAAATAGCGGCTGAACGCGCCGAGACTCACCTGCCCGCCGGGAACGTCCTTCTTCTCACGAAAGTAGAGCGGCCACCCGTGCCCCTGCGCCGCTGAGACCGCGTCGTTGATCCCGGTCATCACGAAGACGCCATCAGGAACGTGGGGTTGCACGTCAGCCGGGAGCCGGCGCAGCAGGTTGAGCGTGGTATCGCCGGTTACACCCGCGTTAATACACGTGACGTGGGGCAGGGCCGCCGCGACCCGGTCCACGTAGCCGGCCCCCAGGGTGCCCGCCGTCAGGCTGTCGCCGAGAAACACAATGCGCATCGCACACCTACCCGACCTCAATCGCGCAGCGCGTCAACCAGGCGCACCCCGACATCGCGCCCCTGCCACGAGAGCGGCGCGCCGTTGCCGGCCCGCTCCAGCGGGAGCCAGAAGATGCCGCGCTTGTGGTCGCCATCAAGCAACTGCTGGAGCACCGCCGGGTTCACGAACGCCACGTCGAAAATCTCCTGAAAGTAGTGCGTGTCCGCCACGCGGATGCCGGGCCGGTTGGACAACTGCCGCGTCTCGCGCGGCGTTGTGCGCGCCAGATCGTACCGCACGTCCTGCCGTGAAAGCGCCGGGAGGACGGGCGGCAGCATGAACTCCGGGAACCGTTCCTCCACCAGCTCCTCGTGCAGCTCGCGGAACGGGTCCACCTCGCGCCCCCGGCGCTGGATGAACCACGCGCGGAACGCCGCAAGGTGGTCCGCATCGTCCTCGATGTAGAAGCGAAGTTCCCTCGTGCCGGGCATCTCCGGCTCGGCGTGGATCTGCGCCAGCACGGGCGGCGGCGCGCCGGTATATTCTATCCCGCCGCCGATGGGCGTGACGACGAAATCGCCCGCGCGCGCCCGGATCGCGTTGAGGATGAACAGGTAGCGGCCTTCATGTTTGACGCGGCAGAACACCACGCAGCTCACGCGCAACAGGCCCATGTCACGCACCGAAGCCAGCAAACACCGTCACGCCGCTATTATAGACCAAACCGGGCCGCCGTCGTAACCTTTTTGGCCTGAGGTGAGTAAGGTATACTTGTCAGCGCCGTCTGAAAGGGGCGTCTGCCAGCCCCATCCGCCAGACCACGCGCGGAGAGGAACCTGAACCACGGATAACGCTGATATTCGTGTAATTCATGGTTGGATCTTCTCGTCATACGAAAAGCCCGTAGCAGCGGGCCGGACCACACAGAAGGAAGCCATGTTCCCAGGCGAGTTGACCATCACCGAAGCGCTGGCGCAGTTCCGCGCCGGTACGCTCTCGTCGGTTGCGCTGACGCAGGCCTGTCTCGACCGGATCGACGCCGTCGGGGACCGCATCAAGGCGTTCATCACGCTGACGCCGGATCGGGCGCTGGAGGCCGCCGCCGAGGCCGACCGGCGGCGCGCGGCAGGCGAGAAGGGCGCGCTGCTCGGCGTGCCGCTGGCGATCAAGGACGTGCTCACGCTCGAAGGCGCGCCGACGACATGCGGGTCGCGCATCCTCGAGGGCTTCACGCCGCCGTACACCGCCACCGCCGTGCAGAAGCTCCTCGACGCCGGCGCGGTGATCCTGGGGAAGACCAACACGGACGAGTTCGCGATGGGGTCTTCCACCGAGAACTCGGCCTTCTTCACCACGCGCAACCCCTGGGACCTTGAGCGCGTGCCCGGCGGCTCCAGCGGCGGGAGCGCGGCGGCGGTCGCGGCGGGGATGGCGCTCGGCGCGCTCGGCACGGACACCGGCGGCAGCGTGCGCCAGCCGGGCGCGTTGTGCGGGCTGGCGGCGCTCAAGCCCACCTACGGGCGCGTGAGCCGCTACGGGCTGGTGGCGTTCGCGTCGTCGCTCGATCAGGTGGGCGCGTTTGGGCACACCGTCGCAGACGTGGCGACGCTGCTCGGCGTCATCGCCGGCCACGACCCGCGCGACTCGACCTCGGTGGACGCACCCGCGCCGGACTATGGCGCGGCCCTCACCGCCGACCTGAAAGGTGTCCGCGTGGGCGTGCCCAAGGAGTACTTCATCGAGGGGATACAGCCGGCGGTCGAACAGGCGGTGCGCGCCGCCATCGACCAGCTTCAGGCGCTTGGGGCGTCGATCCGTGAGATCAGCCTGCCGCACACCGAGTATGCGCTGCCGGTGTACTACATCATCGCGCCCGCCGAGGCCAGCGCCAACCTCGCGCGCTACGACGGCGTGCGCTACGGCCTCCGCGACGAGCAGGGCGAGATGTGGGAGACGTACAAGGCGTCGCGCGGCAAGGGCTTCGGGCCGGAGGTCAAGCGGCGCATCATGCTCGGCACCTACGCGCTCTCCGCCGGCTACTACGACGCCTACTATCTCAAGGCGCTGAAGGTGCGCACGCTCATCAAGGACGACTTCGACAGGGCGTGGGAGCAGGTAGACGTGGTGGTCGGCCCGACCTCGCCGTTTACGGCGTTCAAGGTGGGCGAGAAGGTGGACGACCCGCTCCAGATGTACCTCTCCGACGTGTTCACGCTCGCCGCGAACCTGGCGGGCATCCCCGGCCTCAACGTGCCGTGCGGCTTCGACGCAGACGGCCTGCCCATCGGCCTGCAGATCATGGGGCCGGCCTTCGGGGAGGAAATGGTGTTGCGCGTCGGCCACGCCTACGAGCAATCGACGATGTGGCATGAGCAGCGCCCCGCCCTGGGTTAGGCGGAAGAGCCATTAGGCATCACACCTGCGTGTTGGCTCTATCAGGCTCCAGGCTTTCTTAAGGAGGCGAGAATGAACGCCGAAATCGAGATCGTGGATGAACCCTTTGTCTGCGGTGCAAACAAGGAAGGACATAGAAGAAAGCGGGAATGGCTTGAGCAGAATTACCCCCTTGGCCTGAAGTGCAATGTGCTCAGGTTCAAACAAACTGGGGAATGGATCGGTATGATTGAATATATGCCTGGCGAGTTTGCCTGGAGGGCAGTTGACGCCAAGAACTACATGGTTATCCATTGCATCATGGTGGTCAAAAACACTCAGGTCAGGGTTACGGCTCGTTGCTCATCCAGGAGTGCATCCAGGACGCCAAGAAGCAGGCAATGGATGGCGTCGTGGTGCTTGCGACTGAGAAGACGTGGTGTGCGGACAGCCGGATCTACGTAAAAACGGCTTCGAGGTTGTGGATAGCGCTCCTCCTGCTTTCAAGCTGCATGTCAATCGCTTCGGCGATGCGGAGTTTCCCTCACTCGGCAATTGGAAGCAGAGATTAGAGGAGCATAAAGCTGGTGTATTCATGTTCTATTCCAAACAATGTCCTTTCATGAGAGGATTCACTGCGCGCCCGCCAAGAGTGGCTCAAGTCAGAATATGGTATTGAAGCGAAGGTCTTTGAGATTGCCGACTACAAAGCTGCCCAGGCGAACCCCTGTGTATGGGGTACTTACGGAATGGTCTGCAACGGAGTAGTGATAAACTATGTGCCGGGTGGAAACAGCCTCTTCATGAAGAGCCTGAAGAGATTGAAGATAATCCCCCAGATCGAAATTCCCTCTGTCAAGGAAGGTTAGTCAGCCCATGAAGATCTTCGTCCCAGGGCGCATCTGTCTGTTCGGCGAGCACTCCGACTGGGCCGGGGGCTACCGGCGCATCAACGCCGACATCGAGCAGGGCTACTGCCTCATCACCGGCACCGACCAGGGCATCCACGCTGAGGTCGAGCCGCACCCCACCTCGCTCGTGCTCACCTCCACCACCGACACCGGCGAGACGCACGGCCCGCACGAAATCCCCATGCAGCCGCGCGCGCTGCTCGAAGAGGCGCAGAAGGGCGGCTATTGGAGCTACATGGCCGGCGTCGCGTACATCATCCTCACCAACTACCACGTGCGCGGGCTGGTCATCAACAACTACAAGACCGACCTCCCGATCAAGAAGGGGTTGTCGTCGAGCGCCGCCATCTGCGTGCTGACGGCGCGCGCCTTCAACCGCGTCTACGACCTGCGCATGACGATCCGGGGCGAGATGGAAGCCGCCTACCAGGGCGAAATCCTCACCCCCTCGCGCTGCGGGCGCATGGACCAGGGCTGCGCCTTCGGCAACCGCCCGGTGCTCATGATCTTCGACGGCGAGCGCCTGGAGACGATTGAGCTGCGGACCGAGCAAGACCTGCACTACGTCATCGTGGACCTCCAGGCGCAGAAGGACACGATGCGCATCCTCGCCGACCTGAACCGCTGCTACCCCTTCCCTCAAAACGAGGTGGAGCGCGGCGTCCACCGGCTGCTTGGGCCGATCAACAAGCGCATCGTCCATGACGCCGTCGATGCGCTCACGGCGCACGACGTGGAGCGGCTCGGCAAGCTGATGATCGAGGCGCAGGGGTTCTTCGACCAGTACGCCGCGCCAGCCTCCCCAACCGAGCTGGAAGCTCCGGTGCTGCACAGGGTGATCAACTACCAGCCGCTCCAGCCGCACATCCACGGCGGCAAGGGCGTCGGCTCGCAGGGCGACGGCACGGCGCAGCTCCTCGCCCGGAGCGCACAGGACCAGCAGAAAGTGATCGACATCATCACGCGCGACCTGGGGCTGGCGGCGCTGCCGCTCACCATCCACGCCGGCAGCCGGGTGCGCAAAGCGGTGATCCCGGCGGCGGGCTTCGGGACGCGCCTCTTCCCGGCGAGCAAGGCGACCAAAAAGGAACTCTTCCCCATTATCGACATGGACGGCATCGCCAAGCCGGCCATCCTGCTCATCGTGGAGGAGGCGCTGAGCGCCGGCATCGAAGAGGTGTGCATCATCGTGCAGGAGGATGACAGGCGCGACTTCGAGGCGTTTTTCAAGACGCAGATCTCGGTGGAGAATTTCAACAAGCTGCCGCGCCACTTCCAGGAGTACGCCAGGCGTCTCCTCGATCTGGGCGCGCGCGTCAGCTTCGTCGTGCAGCAGGCGCAGGAGGGCTTTGGGCACGCGGTGTACTGCGCGCGCGAGTTCGTGGGCGACGAGCCGTTCCTGCTCATGCTCGGCGACCACATCTACCGCGCCAACGGCGACGTATCGTGCGCCGCGCAGGTCATCGACGTTTACAACCAGCACGGCCTGAGCGTCGTCGGCGTGAAGCGCACGCCGGAGACGCAGATCAGCAGCTTCGGCACGTTGGGCGGCTTCTGGACCGACGACAACATGACCACGCTTTCTGTGACCGAGTTCGCCGAGAAGCCCACCATGGAGTACGCGCGCGAGAACCTGCGCATCGAGGGCCTGCCGGAGGGCGAGTATCTGACCATCTTCGGCCAGTACGTCATCAAGCCGCAGGTCTTCGAATACCTCGAAGAGCACGTCACGCACAACGTGCGCGAGCGCGGCGAATTTCAGCTCACCAGTTGCCTGGACCGGCTGCGCCGTGAGGATGGCTTCCTGGGGTACATGGTTGACGGGCAGCGCTTCGACATCGGCCTGCCCGACCGCTACGTCGAGACGCTGGTGGCTTACCGGGGAGGCTGAATCGCGAATGCTGGACGAGGGACTTGGCAATACAGCCGAATGTGGCTCTCATCCCTCCCGAGAAAAAAGGGGCTAGGAGAGGACGGAAACCTCTCAGCTGCGGTTGTAGAATGGCTATTTGAGAAGTTGCGCAGGTGAGACTAGAATTCGGAATATGGGAACCACATCCCAGCGATCTGAAGAGGACAAATAAACCATCTCACGTGAAGAGGTCAGTCACCTTTTAGTTGTGCACGGTGAGCAATGTCAATGATCCAGCAAGCACCCAAATTTCCTGCGTCTCTAACACGGGTCTTGATATTACCTCTCGCGCTGGTCGGTGTCTGTCTATACTTCTTTGTTTGGTTGGGCATGGCATCGTTTTGTACAGGCACAGGCACCGCATGTACTACTGGATTGAGTATCCTGTGCAGGGAGGGTGAGTTGATCCCAGTCCTCGATTGCGCCGTGGGGACTCCTCTGATCGTACTCTTATGGCTTATTGGACCTAACAAGAGCAAAGCAATGATTCTGTTCAGAGTTTTCGCGCTGCTTTACCTCTTCGTCTTCCGGTTTCTGTTGTTGTATTTCCTGTTCAACAACACCTCCACACTGGCCGTTGTTTCTGACTACTAGAAAACGTGACGAAGCAGAAATGTACCGTCCGAACACCATGAGGGTGTGAACGAACCATGTCCGACCTTGAGCGCGCGCTGGCAGGGATGAGGCTCTACACGGACGGCATCGACTACATGATCGTCCACGCGCCGGCTGCGGCGGTCACAGCGGCGTGCGGCGTGCTCGCCGAGACGCGCGAGCCGTTCGGCGCGGTGCTCGTCGATAAAGACGAGATCACGCTGGTGCTTGCTGCCGAGGTGTGGGCCAACTACCAGCACCGCCTGCCCGACCACGAGGCGGCGGGGCCGTTCCGCCTCGTCACCTTTGATACGCCCCTCAGCCTCGACATGGTCGGGTTCCTCGCGGCGGTGAGCCGCGCGCTGGCCGACGCGGGCGTGCCCATCATGGCATTCTCGGCGTACACGCGCGACCACCTGTTCGTGCCCACGCCCCAATTCGAAACGGCGCGCGCGACGCTGGAGGCGCTCGCAGCGCGCGCCGCCGGCGACGCTGCGTGAGCCGCAACCGCCTACCACACCGCCCGCCGGCCGAACATCCATGTTTTTGGGAGCCTGGGTGTTTGTCTGGCGGCGTAACTGTCTTTATAATCATTCCGTGCACCACGTGAGAGCTGGCTCCCGGTTCTTCACGCTGTCTGCGGACGGCGCCACCCCCAGGAGCGGAGGTTTCTTCATGCAACTCAGACGGCTGGCCTTCCTGCTGATCGTGCTGACAGCGTTGGCCCTGGCGCTGCCTGTGGACAGCGCGGACGCCCAGAGCAAGACGCTGTACTGGCGGCGCTGGGACTCGAACATCCGCGTGTTGCCGGCGAACGGCAACCTCGCGATCACTGAGGAGCACGAGATTGCCTTCACGAGCGGGCAGTTCCGCTTTGGCGTGCTCACCATCCCGATGGAGCGCATCGAAGGCATCCGCAACGTGCAAATCCAGGAGCTTGACCCCAGCGGGTCGGGCCAGTGGATCGCCTACAGCGAGCAGCGCGGCGAGCGGCCCGGCACGTTCTATACGCTCCGGAACGGGGGGTCGTTTGAGATTGACTACTTCTTCCTCGCTCCCCCGGCAGAACGCGAGACGCGCACGATGCGCGTCTCGTACGAGGTTGAGGGCGCGCTGCGCTACTACGAGGGCGGCGATCAGGTCTGGTGGGAGGCCGTCGGCGCGCTCGGCTGGCCCGTCAACAGTTCGACCGTCATCGTCGATCTGCCAAAGGGCGCGGCCCCGCGCGAGGGCATCGACCCGGTCGTGTCCTACGGCACGCCGACCAACGTCTCGGTGCAGGGCACGCGCGTCACCTTCACGACAACCGCGCCGAGCAACGGCCAGACGCCGCTCGAAGTGCGCGTGCAGTTCCCGCACGGCGTGGTGCAGGGTGCGCCGGCCTCGTGGCAGGCTGCCTACGACCGGCAGGCTGATTACGACTCCCAGACCCGCCCGCTGCTGAACCTGATCCTGGGCGCAATCGGGCTGCTGCTCATCGTCGGTGGGCCGGTCGGCGTGTACATGTTGTGGCGCGCGCGCGGGCGCGACCCTGAATTCGGCCCGGTGCCCGAATACCTCTCCGAGCCGCCCGCCGACCTGCCGCCGGCCGTCGTCGGCACGCTTATCGACGAGCAGGCGGACCTCCAGGACGTGATCTCCACGCTGGTGGACCTGGCGCGGCGCGGCTACCTGATTATGGAAGAGGAGAAGGAACAGGGCCTGTTCACCAGTTCGACGGTCTTCTCCTTTGAGCGCACCGACAAGCCCACCGATGACCTCCGACCGTTTGAGAAGACCATGCTGGATCGCCTGATGGGGAACGAGCAGCGGCGGTCGATGAGTTCGCTCAACCAGAAGTTCTACACGACCATCCCCAAGATTCAGGACCAACTCTACAAGGAAGTCGTGCGTGAAGGCTTCTTCAGCGCGGAGCCGGATAGCGTCCGGATGCTCTGGGCTTTCGCCGGCGGTGGCCTTATCTTCCTGGCTGTGGCCGTTGGGTTCTTCGCGATGCCCATGGCAGGCAGCATCGCCGAGGCGCTGACGTTGCTGCCCATCGGCATCGGCGTTACCGGCGTGGCGCTCACCCTCGTGGCAAGCTCGATGCCGGCCAAGACTCGCAAGGGCGCTGAGCAGTCGGCGCTGTGGCGCGCGTTCCGCACCTACCTTCAGCGCATCGACAAGTACACCGACCTGGAAGCCGCGACGGACCAGTTCGACCGCTACCTGCCCTACGCCATCGCCTTCGGGATGGAGCGCTCGTGGATCAGCAAGTTCTCGCGCGTGCAGACGCCGGTTCCCTTCTGGTACTATCCCTACGGATGGCGGCGCGCCGGCTACTATCATCCCGGCCATTATGCGCCGGGAGGCGGCGCGTCACAGATGGGCCAGGCAGCCGGCGGCCTCGCCGGTCAGGTGGCGCGCCCCACCGGCGGCCTCCAGGACATGAGCGACAGCCTGGCAGGCGGCTTGCAGAACATCAGCAACGGCCTGACCTCGATGCTCAACTCGGCCTCGCGCACGTTCACCAGCCGGCCGCAGTCAGCCGCGACGGGTTCCAGCGGCAGTTGGAGCCGGGGCGGTAGCAGTTGGAGCGGCGGCGGTGGCGGCGGGGGCTTCGGCGGCGGCGCGAGCGGCGGCGGGCGCGGCGGCGGCTTTGGATGACGCCGGAGGGCGCAGGGCTGCGACCCTGCCTGAAGTCTCGACTTTGAAATCTGCACGCGGGAGGCGAAGATGGGTTCTGGTCGGTTAATTGGCATCATCCTGCTCGTCGCGGGGGTCCTGCTCGTCGTCGGGGTCGTCGCGTGGGGATTGGTCAACATGGGCGGCGAAAGCCCCGCGCTGGAGCCAGGCGGCTTTGTCCTGCTGCTGATTCTGTCGGGGGTGGTGGCGGTGCCCCTGATCGGCGGCGGGGTCTTCATGCTGCGCCAGGGCGCGAAGGAAGAGGTCGAGGTCGAGGAGGCCGCCAAGCAGCGCAAAATCCTCGACATGGTTGTCACCCAGGGTCAGGTCTCGGTCAACGACATCGTGATCGAACTCCAGTCAGACACGGAAACCGTGCAGAACATGGTGCGCCGGCTGGTTGGCATGGGCGTGCTCAGCGGCTATGTCAACTGGGAGAAGGGAGTGCTGTACTCGCAGGACGCCGCTGCGCTGCGCGACCTGAAGCAGTGCAAGAACTGCGGCGGCGACATCAAACTGACCGGCAAAGGGGTCGTCTCGTGCCCCTGGTGCGGTACGGAGTATTTTCTCAACTGATGCATCGATCCCCGGCGGCCAACCAGCCCAGCAATGGGACGGCGGGCAGCGCCAGGTGCGATAGACGGCGTTTCAAGAGACAGCGCTACCCCAGGAGGTTAGCTGCATGAACGAAGACCTTTACCAACGCATAATCAGCCAGCGCGGCAGAATGGGTAAGATCGGAGAGCGCATTCCCGGCTACCGGGGCTATCAGGACGCGCAGGTCCGCCGTGAGGCCGACCACCTGCTCCGCGAACACATCGCCGGGCAGTTCCAGCAGCAGTTGAACCGGCTGCCTGACATCGAATCTACGCTCCTGGAGAACAGCGGCCTTGAGTGGCTCGACAACACGCGCGACGTAAAAAGCCGGATGACGACCTTCATCGAGCGCATCCGCACCGCCGCGCGGGGGTACAGTGGCCTGTTCGCCAACATCAAGGTCGGCAGCGAGGAACTGGCGAAGCTCTACGCCTTCGACGAGGCAATGCTGCGCTACGTCGATGACTTCGCTGCGGCGATTGATACGCTTCAGGAGACGGCATCCAGCGGCGAAGGCATTGGCAGCGCCATCGCCGCGCTCAAAGCGCTCGTCAGCGAGGCCGACCAGGCGTTCAGCCTGCGCAGCGACGTGATCCTCGGCCTGGCCGGCGCTGAGCCGACAGCCTTCTAGACGCAAATGCACGTGATGAGTAACCTTTAAGGAGAATCCGCATGGTACGCATTTTGGATATTGTCGAACACCCCAATGTGGGGCCGGAAGAGCTGTCGTGGCGCGAACCGCAAAGCGGCAGCGGAGACTTCCGCCTCGGCTCGCAGTGCGTGGTACGCGAGAACCAGGCGGCGGTTTTCGTGCGCGACGGCCAGGCGCTCGACGTGCTTGGACCGGGCCGGCACACCCTCGCGACAGGCAACATCCCGCTGCTGGTCAACCTGTTGGGCATGGCCTTTTCTGGCAACACACCCTTCAAGGCCGAGGTGTACTTCGTCAACCTGATGGAACTGCCACAGGTTGGGTGGGGCACCAGCCAGCCGCTGCTCCTCAAGACGCCGGGCGAAGGCCTGGGCTGGATGCTGCTCCAGGGTCACGGCATCCTCAGCTTCCGGATCATGGACCCGCAGCGTTTTGCGGCCAAGTACTGCATTGGCCGCCCGCGCGTGGTGCTGGCCGACTTCCGCGAGCGGCTGCTCTCGCTGGTGATGGGCGAGATGCAGGAGATGATCGCCACCGCCGGCATCGACAGCGTGGTGCGCCTCAATGCGATGTACGGCGAGATCGAGGGCGCGATGATGGCGAAGAGCGCCGTCGGCTTCGGGCAGGTGGGCCTGGAGATCACGAGCTTTGAGATCAAGTCGCTCACGCCCAGCCCGGCCTCCGCCGAGGAGCTGCGCTCGCGCGGCCTGCTCGACGTCGCAACCTACACCCAGCTCCAGGCCGCCGACGCCATGCGCGACGCGGCGCAGAACCCGTCCGGCGGCGCCGCCGGCACGGGCGTGGGCATCGGCGCGGGCCTGGGCCTGGGGCAGGTGATGGCGCAGACCATCGCCGGGGGCGACGCAGCCACAACAACAGCAGCCGGCCGCGCCGGAGGCCGCGCCCGCCACGCCGACCACCGCCGCCGAAATCCAGGCGATGATCGACAACCTGGACATGCGCCTCGCCAACGGGGGAGATCACGGAATCGACCTACGAGCGCCTGGTCGCCAAGTGGGAGGCCAAGCTCAAGGAATTGGGCAGCTAGCCCGGCCCGAACGGGCCGATCTGACCGCGTAGGGCACGGCGCGCCGTGCCCCTCGTTGCATGACCCGCGCTTTCGCCATCCGGCACGCATTCAGGTGTTTGCG
This sequence comes from Anaerolineae bacterium, assembly GCA_027494055.1. Taxonomy (GTDB): domain Bacteria; phylum Chloroflexota; class Anaerolineae; order Aggregatilineales; family JAFGMM01; genus JAOSJO01. The sequence goes on from JAOSJO010000012.1 coordinate 659,311, forward strand.
AACATGACGCCCAACCTGGACCCCTCCGCGAAACGTTCTCCGCCGAGTTTGGACGCGCACCCACGCTGCTGGCGCGCGCGCCGGGCCGCGTCAACCTGATCGGCGAGCACACCGACTACAACGATGGCTTCGTGCTCCCCATCGCCATCGACCGCGACATCACCATCGTCGCCGCGCCGGCGCGGAACGGTACCGGGCGCGTGCGCCTCTACTCCACCCACTTCGACCAGCGCAGCGCCTTCGACCTGAACGACATCACCAAGAGCGCGCGGGAGCCGTGGAGCAACTACATACGCGGCGTGCTATGGGTGCTGCAGGGCGAGGGCCACCCCCTCACGGCGTTCGACGCCGTCGTCGCGGGCGACGTGCCGCTCGGCGCGGGCCTGAGTTCGTCCGCCGCGCTGGAGGTCGCCACGCTGGAACTGTGCAGCGCGCTCAACGGCCTGCCCCTGGACCAGAAAACGAAGGCGCTTCTGGGCCAGCGCGCGGAGAACCGGTTCGTGGGCGTCCAGTGTGGCATCATGGACCAGTTGATCGCCGCGACGGGCGTGGCGGACCACGCGGTCCTCATCGACTGCCGCTCGCTGGAGGGGACGCCCGTCCCGCTCCCGGAGGGCGTCTCGGTGGTGGTCATCAACTCGATGGTCGAGCGCGGCCTGGTGGACAGCGCCTACAACGAGCGGCGGCGGCAGTGCGAGGAGGCGGCGCGTCTGCTCGGCGTCCCCGCGCTGCGCGATGTGACGCGCGAGGCGTTTGCACGGGGCGCGGACGCCCTGCCGCCGGTGGTCCGCCAGCGTGCGGCGCACGTGGTCGAAGAGAACGACCGCACCCTGCGCGCGGCGGAGGCGCTGCGCGCCGGCGACATCGCAACCGTGGGCCCGCTCTTCAACGAGTCGCACCGCAGTATGCGCGACCTGTTCGAGATCACGGTGCCGGCAATCGACACGCTGGTGGCGCTGGCGCAGGCGCAGCCGGGCTGCTATGGCTCGCGCATGACGGGCGGCGGCTTTGGGGGTTGCACGGTCTCGCTCGTTAACGCCGACGCGGTGCCCGCCTTCGTGGCGCAGGTCGCGGCGGGCTATGAGGCGACGATTGGCCTGCAGCCTGAGGTGTATGTGTGCCGGGCGGCGGATGGCAGCGAAGCGCGCGCGCTGTGAGCGTCAGGCTTCCCGCGCCGCGCTCAGGCGCGGGGAGAGCGCCTGCTCCATGCGCAGGATGTCGTTCAGCCACGCCACGAGCGTGATGACGCCGAGCGCAGCCTCGTTGCTGCCGCAGAATTCGACCACCGCCCCGATCTGCTCATCCGTAATGAAGCGCGGGTGCAGCGTAACGTCAGAGGCCAGGTCGAGGAGCGTCTTCGGGAGGTCGGGCTTCGCCTCAGAGCGCGGCAGCCCCAGCAGCCGCGCCACCACATCGACGAGCGCGCGGCGTTGTTCGAGCGGCGGGCCGTCTACCGTCCGCAGCGCCACAATGAGCATCTCCTGCGCTTCGAGCCAACCCGTGAGCGGGGCCATCGCGGTGAACACCCCGCCGTCCACGCCGAGCCGGCTGGCTTCCTTCTGCGTCTTCATGTAGGCCGTGTTGGGGTGGTCGCCGGCGACGGGCGTCAGCTCGTCGCGCACGCGGGAGGCGGCGATGACCTGCGCGCTGCGGCGGATCAGCGGCAGGACACCCGCGATGGCGCGCGTACCGCCATGCGCGAGGTCGAGGGCGTTCGCCACGCGGCTGAAGAAATTCGCGTGCCCGATCACGCTCACGGCCTCCAGCAACTGCTGCGTGTTGAGGCCGGTGCTCCGCAACTCCTGATAGTCCTCCGGGGTGACGCGCGCGGGGGCCGTGGTGAGCTGCTCGGCGTAGGCCATGAGCGGCGCAAGGTCGAACGCGGCGTGCTCGCCCTGGACCTGCCAGGCGAGGTCGGGCGTCGCCTCGGCATCGAAGCCCAGGGCGTGCAGAAACAGATCGTGCAGGTCGCGGCAGTAGCCGCAGGCGTTGACTTCAGAGACGTGGCGCGCCAGCAGCTCCTTGATCGGGCGCGCGAGACTCCCGGTCGCCATGACCGTGCGGAAGTCCTCCCAGACGCCCTCCAGCAGCTCCGGGACCGCGCCAAACGCGCTGAACAGCGCCGGCACGCTGGGCATGAGCTGCTGCTTGATCGCCTGGTACACGGCGGCAACGCGCTCGTCGGCATATTGGGCGTCCACCACTGGGAGACGCGGCACGTAGACCCTCCTCGGTGCGCTGGCGTGCTCATTGTAGCAAGCTTTGGGTGCGGGCGGTAGTCTCGCGCGCCGCGCGCGTGGTTGATGGCGGGCGGACGCCCTACGGAATGCGCATTCCACTAAATATTGGGGGGTGCGTAACGCGCATAAGCCCTTGATTTTCTCACGTTTTTCTCATAGTATGGATGCCGGAGGAACGTTATTCGCACCACAGCACATCAGGGCGCAACGCGCGCGCGGGCGCGCCCCCTTACCGGAGGGCGGGTAACGAACACAGGCGGAAGCCGCTATAATCTCGTGGTCCACTGTAGGCAGCCCTACAGCAGATTGAAGAGGAGTGATAGAGAAGATGCAAAACGGTTACAGCATTGAGGTGGCTCAGGTGAGCAAGAGCTTTGGCGCCACCCACGCGGTCGTCGATATCTCGTTCGAGGTCATGCGCGGTGAGATTTTTGCCATGCTCGGCCACAACGGCGCAGGCAAGACCACCACCATCCGCATGATCCTCGACATCCTGAAACCCGACACGGGCAGCATCAAGGTGCTGGGCAGCAAAATCAACGAAGCGACGAAGGACCGCATCGGCTACCTGCCGGAAGAGCGCGGCCTTTACCGCAACGTCAAGGTTGTCGAGTGCCTGTCGTACCTCGGCGAGCTTAAGGGGATGGGCGCGTCCGACGCCAGGGCCAGGGCGATGGCGCTGCTCGAACGGGTGGAGCTGGCCGACGTCGCCGAGAAGAAGGTGAGCGAGCTGAGCCGGGGCATGCAGCAAAAGGCGCAATTCGCCGCCACCGTCATCCACAACCCGGAGCTGATTATCATCGACGAGCCGTTCTCCGGCCTCGACCCGGTCAACACGCTGCTCATCAAAGACCTGCTGTACGAGATGCGCGACCAGGGCAGCACCATCGTGATGAGCACGCACCAGATGCACCAGATCGAGGAGATGGCCGACCGGCTGCTCATGATGCACTTCGGCAAGCGCGTCCTCTACGGCAAGGTCGATGAGGTGCGCAAGCGTTTCGCCATCAACGCGGTCGAGGTCGAAGGCACAGGCGACTGGGCGGCGCTACCGGGCGTGATCAACGTGGAACGCGCCGAGAATGGGCGCGAGTATCACCTGATGCTGGACGAAGGCGTCACGCCAGACGACGTGATACGCGCCATCGCCGACAGCCCGGATCACCACGTGCGGCGCTTCGAGGAAGCGATCCTCCCTCAACGAAATCTTCATCCATGTCGTGCGCGAGCGCGGCGGCGACATCGGTGACGACTTCGATGGAGGCGCACAATGAGGAAGATCTGGCTCATTGCAAAGCGCGAGTACCTCTACAACTTCAAGAAGAAGTCGTTTCTGTTCTCGGCCTTCGGCGTGCCTATCTTGATTATCGGCCTGTGGGTCGTGTCGTTTACTCTGGCAGAGCAATCCTTCAGCTCGACGGGTGCAGTAGAAACCATCGGCTACGTTGACCTGGCCGACGTGATCGCGCCCGAAGCGGCGATTCCGGAGGGCTTCGTCGCCTACGACACGGCAGAGGCAGCGGAAGCCGCGTACCTGGGCGGCGCAGTTGACGTTTACATCGTCATCACCGAGAACTACTGGAACGATGGCCTTGTCCAGACCTACTCGCCCTACGCGCTTCCAGAGGGCATCGAAGACGAGATTGAGGACTTCCTGCACACAAACGTCTTGGCGCGTGTCAACTCAGACCATGTCGAGCGCCTCAGCGACCCGATGCGCCTCGACCTGCGCATGGCGGGGAACTCGCTGGCGATCTCAGAGGATAGCGCGTTTCTGCTCTTCCTCTTGCCACTTGCGTTCGCAATGGTCTTCATGTTTGCGACGACGATCACCTCCCAGTTCCTGATGCAGAGCGTGACCGAGGAAAAAAGAGAATCGTGTCATGGAAATCCTCGTCACCTCCAGCACGCCAGAGCAGATGCTCACCGGCAAGGTCCTGGGGCTGGGCGGGCTGGGCCTGACGCAAATCCTCGTCTATGGTGTCGCGCTCGCCGTGATCGTGATGGTCTCCGACCCGATGTCGCCCGTCGCGCAGTTGCTCAGGCTGCCGCCGCTGCTCCTGCTGCTGGTGCTGGTGTACTTCGTGCTTGGCTACCTGTTCTTCGGCGCGATCATGGCCGGCATCGGCGCATCTGTCACCGCCGAGCAGGAGGGCCGGCAGGTCGCGGGGCTGTTCACTTTCGTCATCGTCATACCGATGGTCCTGTCCTTCACCTTCTTCCAGGACCCCAACGGCCCGCTTCCGGTGTTGTTGAGCCTGATCCCGTTCACCGCGCCGGTGGCGATGCTGTTCCGGCTGCCGCTGGCGGCGATCCCGGCATGGCAATTCGTGCTGAGCCTGGCGATCCTGGTGGTCTCGACCGCGTTTGCGGTGTGGGTCTCGGCGCGCGTGTTTCGCCTGGGTATGTTGATGTATGGAAAACGGCTGCAGCTCCGCGACATCCTGGGGGTGCTGCGGCCAGGAGCCGGCCCCGCCGCAATCCAGACCGTGGCGGCCGGCACAGAGAAGCGAGGAGCCTGAGATGTATAAGGCATGGCGGATTTTCTGGTATGAGTTCCGGACCAACTTCCGGCGTCGGAGCTACCTGCTCACCACGTTCGGCATTCCCGTGCTCCTGGCGGGGCTGGTCTACCTGTTGAGCGGAATTGCGGGCGATACGTTCAACGCGGGCGGCGGCGCCACGGGCATCTTCGAGGGCATCACCGGGGGCAGCCCTGCCGCAGACGTACTGGGCTTCGTGGACCACAGCGGCCTTTTCACCACCCCTGCCCCAGGCTCGCGCTACGCGGACAGGATCAGGTTCTACGACTCGGAAGCCGACGCGCAGGCGGCGCTGGAGGGCGACGCGATCCGCGCCTACTACGTGGTCAGCACAGACTACCTCGCCAATGGGGAGGTGGCGCGCTTCGCCAAGCAGTTCGACGTGATCAACGCGCTCACCGACATGGGCACTGCGCAGGATTTTCTCACGTCGCAACTGGCCGGCGACACCGACCCCAATGTGCTGTTGCGCGTGATCGACCCGGTGAACTACGAGAGAAAGATCGTCCCCATATCCGCGGACGAGGCCAGCCCCGGCGAAGAGGGGGGCGACGCGCGAGCTTGGCGAGGCGGTGGCCTTTCTCATGCCGTACATCATGGCGATCCTCATCATGATGGGCACGTTCTTCGCCTCCGGCTACCTGATGGTGAGCATCTCCCAGGAGAAGGAGAGCCGCACGATAGAGATTCTGCTCTCCTCGGCGCGGCCCTTCCCGCTGCTCGTGGGCAAGGTGCTGGCGTCGGGCGCGCTGGGGTTGCTCCAGATCGCCTTCACCATGATCGTGCTGTGGCAACTCGCCCCCCGCGCGGCGACGCAGATCGCGGCGCTGGCCGGGCTGGAAGTGCCGTTCCACCTGGTGGCGGTCGGCCTCGTCTACTTCCTCGGCGGCTACCTGCTGATCGGCGGGCTGTACGCCGGCGTGGCGGCGGTCGCACCCAAGATGCAGGACGCGCAGCAGTTCGTCGGCTTCATGGTGCTCCCATTCGTGCTGCCGATGATCTTCCTCACCGAGTTCATGACCTCGCCCAACGGCGGGCTGGCTGTCTTTCTGAGCATGTTCCCGATCACCGCGCCGCTGGGGATGACGATGCGCCTCTCGCTCACGAGCGTGCCGCTGATTGAGATCATCGTCAGCCTCGTGCTGCTCGCCATCACTGCGGTGGCGTCGATCTGGTTCGCGGCGCGGCTGTTCCGCGTGAACACGCTCCTGGCGGGGCAAGCGCCCAGGGTGCGCGACCTGGTTCGCCTGGTGCGCGAGGGTTAGAGCGGGCGCGCAGCGCCCACCCTCACCGGCAAAGCAAAGGGGCGGACGCCAGGTCCGCCCTCAGTTTTTCGCGTTGCCACAGCCCGCGAGGCTTATCCCGCCTCGGGGCTGAGCGCCCTCTCCGTCACAATCTCGTCGTAAGCCTGCATGCCGTTGGCGCCGTTCTTGCCGCTGACGACCACCGCCAGGTCAGCGCGGAAGCCTCCGGTCAGGTCCATGCCCGTCGCGCGCTGCATCAGATCGGCGGCGCACGCGGCGTTGGCAATGGCGTAGCTCGGCTCCGGGCGGGCGAAGTCCTCGAAGAAGAACCCACAACTTGAGTACATGACCTGCGCGTGATACTGCGCGGCGAGCATATCCAGCACGTGCTGCTGCGCCGCCGCATCCAGGTTCAGGCCCATGCGCGCCAGATAGTCAGCGCCACGCTCCCGGCGGAGCACGACGCCGATGTAGCCGTCGCGCAGCGTCCAGGGATCGACGCCAAGCGCGCCGATGTGGCCGGCATATGTGTGGTCGATCTCGCACGCGAGCCGGTCCAGCGCGCGCCGCAGCGCCCCCTTCCACCCGCTGTAACCCTCTGTACACGCACAGCCCGTCGCCCAGCGCGCGAGGCCGTGGAAGCAGCTCCACGCGGTGCGCTCTTTGAGCTTGATGTCGCGCGTGGGCGGGTGCGCCTGCAGGTAACGCGCGAGGCTGGTGACCTCGTACCCCGCGCCGGCCGCTTCGTGCGTCATCAGCCAGCGCAGGAAGTGGTGCTCGCCCTGGTGATGGTGGCCGAACGTCTCGCCATCGACCGCCGCCATCGTCAGCGGGCCGGCCTTCTTGCGGTGTGGGGTAAGCACGTGGCGCGCCCAGTGGCCGGCGCCGCCCAGGTGCTCGATGCCGAAGGCCAGGTCGGTCGAGAGCTTCTCGTGGCGGACGAACACGGCGATACGGGCATCGCCCGGCAACGCCACCCAGAAGGGGCCGGCCCCGTCGCGCTCCGGGTCGTACCGGGAGGCGACCTGCCCGCCGCTCACGATGGTGAACTTAAAGCCCTGCTCGTGCAGCACGCTGAGAGTCTCCAGGTCCACCGCCATCTCCGGCAGCCAGATGCCCTCTGGCGCGCGCCCGAAACGCGCCTCAAACGCCGCCTTGCCCCAGGCGACCTGGGTCCGCTTGTCGCGCCGCCGCGCGAGGGGCAGGATCGTATGGTGCATAGGCATCGCGAGCGCGTTCCCCACGCCGTGCTCGGCCTGGTTGCGCCGGTCGGCGTCGAGGATCATCTCATACACGTCGGGGTGGTGCTGTTCCATCCAGGCGAGGAGGGTCTCGCCGAAGTTAAAGCTGATGACGTTCAGGTTGCCCAACTCGGCGTTGGGCCGGTAGCATTCGTCTGTGATGCGCTCGTTCCAGTTGCGGAACGGGGCGGCCAGCGGTTCGGGGCCGATCTCGCCGGTGATGGGGTTGCCGCGCGCCGGTTGGTAAAAGTGCGCATGCAGACAGAAATACTTCTTGCGTGCCAAACCATCCTCCTGGCGTGATGTCGTCTGCGGCGCGAGGCAGGACCTAGCTGGCCGGCACGCCAATCACAGCCCCAACCTTAACCGTCTTGCGCGGGAAGTCCTCCGGGCGCAGGTCCGTGCCCACCGTCGCCCCACGCCCAATCTTGATCTCAGGCGGGAGGTAGGTGTTCTTGCCAATCGTCGTGATGCCCAGGTCGCCCGGCGTGTCCACAATCTCGCCCACGCTGGCGTTGTGCCCGATGACACACACTTTGTCGATGATACAGCGCTCGATGACCGCGCCGGCTTCGATGTACGTGTCCGTGAGGATCACCGACTCGCGCACCACCGCGTCGGGACCGACGTACACGCCCGGCGAAAGCACGCTGCGCTCCACCAGCGCGCCGCTGGAGACAATCGACCCGTCCGTGAGGAGGCTATCTCGCACCTGCGCGCCGCCCTGGATCCACACCGGCGGGCGCTCCTCGCTGCGTGTGTGGATCACCCAACTGCGGTCGTTCAGATCCAGCGAGGGCGGGCGCTTGAGCAGGTCCATGTGCGCCTCCCAGTAGGCGTCCACCGTCCCCACGTCGATCCAGTACCCGCCGAAGGGATACGCAAACACGTTGTATCCCTCCTCAAGCATGTAGGGGATGATGTCGCCGCCGAAGTCGTGCTTCGACCCGCGCCGCCGCGCGTCCTGTTGCAGCACTTTCTTCAGCACGCCGGCGTTGAACACGTACACGCCCATCGACGCCAGGTTGCCCGGCGGCTCTGCGGGCTTCTCAGGAACTCGATCACGCGGTAGTCGTCAGCCGTGTCGAGGATGCCGTAGCGCGGCGCTTCGTCCATCGGCACGCGGATGGTGCAGATCGTGGCATCCGCCTTCTGCTTCTCGTGGAAATCGATCAGTACGTCATAGTCCATCTCGTAGATGTGGTCGCCGGCAAGGACCAGCACCACCTCCGGCGCGCCATGTTCGATGAAGTTCAGGTTCTGCGTCACGGCGTCGGCGGTGCCTTTGTACCAGTCGCCAGCCTCGCGCCCCTTGAACGGCTGCAGCAGTTGGATGCCCCCGCTGAAGCTCCGGTCCAAATCCCAGGGCCGGCCCAGGCCAATATGCTCGTTGAGCGAGTGCGGGCGGTACTGCGTGAGCACAAGCACGTTGAAAATGCCGGAGTTGGCGCAGTTGGAGAGGGTGAAATCGATGATGCGGTACTTGCCCGCAAAAGGGACCGCCGGCTTGGCGCGCTTGGTCGTCAGCACACCGAGCCGCGTGCCTTCGCCGCCCGCCATGATGACTGCTTTTACCCTCACCTCTCACCCTCCTCGCGCTGGTTGCACGGCAGCGCGGCGTTACGCGCCCAACGCTTCCGGCTCGGCCAGCGCAGCCTCGTCTGACGTCACATCATGGTACGCTCGCCCGGAGGCCTCCGTCGCGGCACCGCGCCAGCGCCCGCCGGTACTGGGCGACATACTCCCCGCGCCGACGCGCCCCACGAGAAATCCTGCTGCATCGCGCGCGCCTGCATCCGCCGCCACGCTTCGGGCCGCGCGTGGTACGTCTCGATCACCCAGCGCAGCGTGCCGAGCAGCGCATCGACGGTGTACTGCTCGAACACAAAGCCCGTGCCCGCCTCCCCCGCGCCGGCGTCATAGTTGACGACCGTATCGGCAAGGCCGCCGGTGGCGCGCACGGCCGGTAGCGCGCCGTAACGCATCGCGATCATCTGGCTGATGCCGCACGGCTCGTAACGCGATGGCATCAGGAAGGCGTCACACCCGGCGTAGATGCGCCGGGACGAGAGCGCGCCAAACTCCAGGAAGGCGCGCACCTTGCCGGGGAAGTCCTTCATGAGGCGGCTCAACGCCTCAATGTACTGCCGCTCCTCCGGTACCCAGCACCACAAACTGCACGTCCGCCTCCGCCAGCAGCCAGCGCATCGCGGGAATCGCCACGTCCAGGCCCTTCTGCTCCACGAGCCGCGTGATCATCCCGATCAGCGGCGTCGCTCTGCTCTGCGGCAGGTCGGCGTCTGCCTGCAACGCCAGCTTGTTCGCGACGCGCCGCTCCAGCGTCTCAGCGTTAAAGTTCGCCGCGAGCGCCGGGTCGGTGGCCGGGTCCCACGACGCGGTGTCGATGCCGTTCAGCACGCCCGACATCTCGCCCACCGCCGCCCGCGCGCGCAGCAGCGGGTCGAGGCTGTAGCCGTAATCCTCTTGCTGAAGCTCGCGCGCGTAGCGCGGGCTGACCGTGTTCACCGCGCCGGCGTAGGCGGCGCCGATTGCCATCAGGTTGTCGGCCTTACCAAACTGCGCCAGGAGCGGGTGATCGCGCGGCGGTATCTGCAGATCGGACAGCCAGCCGCCCACTGCGTCGCCCTGGTAGCCGATATTATGGATAGTATACAGGGTCGATATGCACGCCAAATGCGAGTCGGGCGGCGCGGTCCGCAGCAGAAACGGGATCAGGCCGGCGTGCCAGTCGTTGGCATGCACCACGTCGGGCGTCCAGCACTGGCCGTTCTCCGCGCCCCCAAGCCGCTCAAGCATCCCCGCGACCGCCTGCGCGAAGAACAGGAAGCGCGGCACGTCCTCATCCCAGCCGTAGTAGAGCTTCCGGTCGCCGCCGAACCAGGGGTGCCCCCGGAGGAAGTAGGTGGGCACGCCCTCGCGGTCAGTGTAATGCACTTCGACCGTCACCGTCTCGGCGGGCCGCTCCAGCGCGAAGGTGAAGCGCGGCTGGAGATCGAACGCCGCATCGTCGATCATGCCGTAGTGCGGCAGCACCAGGCGCGCGTCATGGCCGAGCGCGCGCAGCGCCCCCGGCAGCGACCCCGCAACGTCGGCCAGGCCGCCGGCCTTCACATACGGCACAGCCTCCGCCGATACAATTAAGATGTTGAGTGTACGGTCATCCATAAGAAGCGGTGGGCGCGCCGGCGCGGTCAGCGGGCGGCAAACCAACGGTAATCGATGTTCGGAAAGACCTTGTCCAACTCCCAGTATGCCTCGGCAAGCGCGCGGTTTGGCTGGCCGGCCTCAACCGAGTCGGCCAATTCATTGAACCGGTCCATGTGCTGCTCGTAGCGCTGGATCGCGTATTCGCGCGCCTGTCCGGTCGTCACGAGGAAAGGCCAGTCGCTCGCCTGCCCCAAGAGCAGTTCGCGCGCTGCCTGATCGAGCACGAAGCGCAGGTCGCCGTCGGCGTCGGGGTGTTGGGCGGCCAGCTTCTCCATGCGGGCCTCGGCCTCCCAGATCGGCCCCCACATCCAACTGACCTCGCGGTTATCCCACGTCCAGTGCCCGCCGCCCACGCCCCACGAGCTTTCGGGGATGTGGAGCACCTGCCTGGGTGGGTGCGCTTCGAGGAACGCGCTCGCAGTCGTCAGTTCGACGTCGGGGTGCTCCGCCAGCCGGCGCAGCACGCCGCCGATCCACGTGACGCCCTCAAACCACCAGTGCCCAAACAACTCGGTATCGTAGTTCGAAGCGATCAGGCCGTACTCGCCGGTCGCGTCGTGGTAGTTGCGCACCTCCTCGGCGACCAGCCACGCAAAGTGGTCGGCGTGCTGGGTCAGCTTGTGCGCCGCCCAATCGGGATGGTACAGGTCCTTGAAGCCCAGGTCCACCTTGGAACCGGTCACGCGCCAGTATTGCAGGCCGCTGACCCCGTCTTTCTTGTGGAACTCGCGGTAATCGTATTCGCCGGGGTAGCCCCAGTCCGCGCTCCAGACCTGCATCCCGGTCTTGTTGTTGCGCCCGATGACGGCCACGCCGGAATGCTCGTCTGCGTCGAGGCCGGCGGTCGTGTCGGAGACGTAGTACGGCTCGAATGTGGTCGCCTGGCGGGCCGGCATCTTCTCCGAGACCGGGACCAGGTACCGCCGCTTGATCTCCCCGTAGGGGCCGAGGGTCTCGCCCGCCGCCACGCCGACGGGTTGCCCGCCGGTGATGGTGTGCGTCTCGCTGAAGAACACCTTGATGCCCAGCTCGCTCAGGAAGCGCTCGACGCCGGGACGGGTGACGCCCTGGTCGGTGATGTAGGCCGGGCGGTAGGCGCACTCCGGCAGCCAGATGCCGCGCGGCTTGCGCCCGTAGAGGCGCTCGTAGCTCGCCACGCCGGTCTGGAGCTGGGCGTAGATCGCCGAGTCGCGGCCCAGCAACGGCAGGTAGCCGTGCGTGGCCGCCGAGGTGATGATCTCGACGTAACCCTCATCTTGCAGCGCCTTGAACGCGCCGGGGATGTCGCGCCCGGAAGCGTTCGTCGAAGTCACGCTTGATGCGCGTGAAGAGATCGCGGTAGAACGTCGCCAGGTACTCAAGGTGCGGGTCGCCCGCCTCCTGGAAGCGCGCCACGTCGCGCGACGCCGCCTCGATCTTGTCATCGAGGTACTGGTCGAAGTGGTCTTTTACCGTCTCGTCGGCCAGTTGCTCGCCCAGAATCGGCGTGATGCCGAGCGTCAGCCTGAACGCAACGCCGTCTTCCTTCAGGTCGTAGAGCGTCTGCAGGAGGGGGACATACGTCTCGGCGGCAGCCTCGTGGATCCACTCCTCGCCGTGCGGCCAGCGCCCCGCCTTGCGGGCATACGGGAGGTGGCTGTGCAGAACAAAGGTGAATGCGCCTACAGGACTCACGCGATGCTCCTCATGTGTCGCGAGCGAATAATCAAACTTATCGGGTCTTTCTCGGCATGATTTTAGCCTGCTTTCGCCATTCGTCCAAGCACGCGCAGTTGACAGATTGCGAATAATATTTCAATGGCGACACGGCGCGCCGCGCGGTTCAGTGCACGGGGACGACCCACGAGGGCCGCCTGGGGAACAGCGCATCGAGCAGGAACCTGGCGTCGGGCCACGCCCGCACGTCGGGAAAGACGTGCTTCAGTTCGTCGTAGGTGCGGTACCCGAACAGCATCTTGAGGAACACCAGCGGCGGAAACGCCGCCTGCGCCTCCTGGTCGGTTGGGTCCGTCGCCTCGACCTGCGCCAGACACCCCGACTCGAAGCGGATCCGGACGCCGGGCTTCTGGTAGAAATGTAGCTTGAGTTCGCCGCTGTAGCCCGCCATCGCCGAAGCCGCCAGCCGGGCCTCCAGCGCGGGCACAACGTGCCGGATGAAGCCGGCCACGTCGGCCACGCGGATATACTGCGCATACGGAAACGCACGCTGCCGCGCGCCGAGCGCCGTCAGCATCGGGTACACGGGGGTGGTCGTCTCCCAGTTCAAACTGTATCTCGCGGATTTCCGACCACCGCGCCGCACACAACTGGCGCAGCGCGCGCAGCAGCGAGGGCACGACCGCCGCGTAGGGGACGCGCTCGACCAGCGCGAACTCATGGAGGGCCGGCCTGCCGAACCGCAGTTCGTCCAACATGCCGAAGTAGCCCACCACCGGCCCGCCTTCGCCGTCGGTCAGCATGTAGTATCGCGTGGAATCGGCGTGCGCCGGCTCGTTCAGCACGAAATGCCAGAGCGTCTCATCGCGCACGCACGTGACCAGCTTGTCGCTGCCATAAGCCCCGGCGAGCGCTATCAACTGCGGGAGGTCGGCCTCATCCGCAAGGCGGAACGGGTAAGGTTCGGCCTCGTCCGCTTTGCGTTCGGGGATCGCGTCGAAGTAGAGGTCGCAGCCGGCTTGGAGGCTCAGCGCGTACTCGTAATCGAAGAGGCGGTAGTAGAACGGGATGCCGGCGATGCCCTGCACCAGCAGGCCGCGCGCGGCGCAGTCCGCGTGCAGCGCCTCGAACTGGCGGCGCACCAGCCCCCGGCGGCGGTATTCGGGCAGCGTCATCACGATTTCGGGACGCCCCGCGCCAAACGGGATGCCGTCGTAGGTCCAGGTCTTGGGGATGAGGCAGAGCGAAGAGACGAAGAGGTCCTTGCGCGTATCCTCGACGAGGTAGAAGTCGCGCCGGGTGGTAGTCGGGTGATCGCCGCGCGTCATCTGGCGCACCCAGACCGAGACATCCACCCCCGGCTCGCCCTCCTGGATGACGAGGTTATCCAGCGCAATGATGCGCTCGATGTCTTCCTCGGTTTCGGCGCGGCGCAGGACGAGGTTGTCTCCGAGGGAGAGAGGCAGGTTCATTGAAGCTCCTTGTTGTGGGTCTCAATCGAGGTTAAAAGTCAGTCGATAAGCCTGTCGGCGAGGTCCATGCAGTGGTAGCGCCCAGAGGAGCAAGGGCCTTTTTTCATGAGACTTCGGTTGAACTTTCGCACTGCTGTCAAGAAGTAGGGTATTCCAGTAAGGACCATCGCATTGTTCCACCCTGCTACGGAAACAAAGACTTGATCTTGTCCACCGGCCTTTAGAGGTGAACTGGTCACGAATACTTCAAGATCAGGAGACTCTTCAAAGCCTGAGAGTATTATGCCCTCTACAGATTCTCCCTCAAAAGCTGGCAACGGCTCACCCCACGCCTCTTCAAGAAGCGGTTTGGTGAGATACCAGGAATAATCCATCTCCTTCTCGCCATCAAACGCCGTCGCCTGGAAAGCCGTTTGCCAACCTACGTTGATTCTGGAATAGATGATTCCAGGTTCTCCTGGAAGGCTTTGAGGAAGGCACGAGCACGCCCAAAACGACACCTCGCCACGTCGCACACCCGGCACGCTGGCCCGCACGTATTCCCGCAATACCTGGGTCACTTCAGCCGCAAAGGGCAGTTGCTCATAAAGCGCAAACCGCTTGCTGTATCTTCTGCGCAAATCCGGGTTTACCACCCGGTCACCCGCCAGGTCCTGGAAATCCAGATCGTTAAGCCACCGTTCTTGATCCTGTGGCGGCATAATCAAATCGAAGTCGGTCTCACCGTAAGGCATACTGGCAAGCTGAATGTTGCGCAGACGGCAACCATCCGCCTCCAGCAACCGAATGACGGCGCTTTCCTCCACATCGAGTGCGCTTTTGTTCTTCCGCACGCGCTTGAAGCTGATCTGCCGAATGTCACAGTGGTTCCGGCAATGCTGCACGAAACGGCGCGTTACGTCGGTCGCCTGACCGACATAATACTCCCCGTTGGCGAAATGCAGGACGTATATGCCACAACGCTTGCCAGAGCGGAAGAGGTCGGCTATGGACGCGCGCCCCTCGACATGGTGGGGCTGGGTGAAACCCCGCAGCGCGGAGTGCTTCGTCAACTGAAGGCATTACAAGGCTGTCTTTCAGTGCTGTTCAGGAGGCCTCGCCATCGATCAGCTCATACGGCTCGAAGACGTGCGGCGCCGTCGAGGCCTCCGGGTCTACCGGCGGCTCCACCACCGCGCTGATGGGGGAGCGTGTCCTCCGTGGGCGTCTCGGCAACCGGCAGCGCGACCGTGAACGTGGTCCCCGCGCCGGCGCGGCTCGCCACCGTGATATAGCCCTCGTGCGCCTCCACGACCGACTTCGCCACGTATAACCCCTGTCCCAGCCCGCGCGGGTCGATCAGCCGGCCGTCCGGCGTGCGCGCCTCGCCGCGATAGAAGCGCTCGAAGACGTGCGGCAGGTCCTTCGGCTGGATGCCCACGCCCGTGTCGCTCACCTCCAGCGCCGCGCGCCCGTCGCGCAGATGCCCGCAACGCACCACGATCTCGCCACCGGGCAGCGTGTACTTGATCGCGTTGTCGATCAGGTGGCCGATGGCCCACTTCAGGCGCGCCTCATCGCCGAAGACCTCCAGGCCGGCCCGCGCCACGAACACATGCAGCTCAAGCTCCGCGCGCCGGATGCGCCCTCGAAGCCGCGCAACACGTCCCACGCGATGCCGGCCAGGGGCAGCGGGTCGCGCCGCACCGCGAACGTGCCCGCGCCCATCTCCGAGAGGTCCAACAGCTCGATAATCATGCGGTCGAGCACCGCCGCGTTGCGGCTGATTGCCTCAAGGAACTGGCGCTTGGGCGGCATGTCTTCGGGCGTGTGGAGCAGCACGTCGCTGAAGCCCTTGATGACCGTCAGCGGGGTGCGCAGCTCGTGCGAGATCTGCGACACGAACTCGTCCTTGAGCCGCTCGGAGACCGCCTCGCGCGTCACGTCGCGCAGCACGATCACCGTGCCGATGCGCTCGCCCGACTTGTTCGCGATACCGGCGGCGGTCGCGCCGAGGATGCGGTCGTTGACCTGCACGCGCCGGGGCGCGCCGAGCTGCCGCATCTCCTCGTCGAGGTGGGCATGGGCGCGGTATTCCTCAAACAGGCGGGCGAGGTCGCTGTTCCAGAACGCCTTCTGGCTGCCGAACAGCCGCCGGGCGGCGGCGTTCATCATCATCACGCGCCCGTCGAGGCCCTGCACCACCACGCCCTCCGACAGGCTGTTGAGGATGGCGCTGGCGCGAATCGCCGCGGCATCGCCCCCCGCGCGCACCTGCGACGCGCCCGCGTCGCGGTACAGGCGGCTGAAGATGCGCTCGGTCGCACGCGCCAAGTTGCCCAGCCAGTGTCCGGGCCGGTTGAGCGCGTCCTCGCTCACACCCAAATCCCTCGCCAACAATCCTCTAACGTTGTAGACATCATACCCTTGCCCATTCTATCACACAAATGCCGGGCCACGAATCCGGATAATTACAGGGATAAGAAATGAGACAAGCGTGCATTTATGCGTGTCGCGAACGCGCGCCACGCGCCATTTGCACCGCCGCCGCCGTTTGCTCAGAACGCCCATCGCTTTTATCATTGAACCGGATCATACTGCGCCTTGCTAAGCCCTGCGCCAAGGAGGTCCGTTTGCCCACCTGGATGATCGTCGAAGACGAGGCCGACATCTACGAAGTGTTGGTCGCGATGTTCGAGCTGTGGGGTATCGACCACATCCACTTCTTCAGCGGCCAGGAGGCAATCCGGTGGGTCGATGAGGTGGACAGTGGCCGGGCGGAAGGGCCGCTGCCCGAACTCGCCGTGCTCGACATCCGCCTGCCGGACGTCGACGGCGATCAGGTCTCCGCGCGCCTGCGCCACAGCCCGCGCCTGGGGAACATCGGCATCGTGATGATCACCGCCTACCGGCTCAGGCCGGCGGAGGAAGAACGGATCATGGCAATCTCCGGCGCAGACAAGCTCCTCTACAAGCCGCTGCCGGTCGTGTACGAACTGCGCGCCCTCTTCGATCAGGTCCTTGCCGCGCGCCAGCGCGCGCCCCGGCAGTGAGAAGCCGCCATGCAAAGTGACGCCATCAGCCGAGAGCGCGCCCAGCGGGCGCAACGCCGGATCGCGACCGGGTGCATTGCCGTGCTCGCCGCCCTGGTCCTCATTGCGTTTGGGGTGGTGCTGGTCCTCTTCCCGCTCTTCGAGGGGACGCTGCAAACCCTCGTCAACGTCGGCGCGTTTCTCTTCGGTGTCATCCTGCTGCTGCTCGGTATCTTCCTCGCCACGAGCGGCCTTGCCACAAACGCCGCCGACCCCAGGGGCGCGCGGCTCGCGCAGGTGCTCAGCACCGTGCTGGACGCCAACCACGTGCTCGTGCGCGAGCCGGTGCACGGCGGCCTCGACGCCAAAATCGACGCCCTGGTCATTGGCTCCGGCGGCATTGTGCTGTTCAAGCTGGTCGATGACGCCGGCATCTTCCGCTGCGAGGGCGACCTGTGGCTCAAGCGCGCGCCGGGCAAGGACTTTCAGGTGTGGCACAAGAACCCCACGCGCGACTTCCTGCCCGAAATTGACCGCGTGCGCGCCCACCTGGTCAAGCGCAGCCTCACCAACGTCCCGCTCACCGCCGTGATCGTCCTCACCGACCCATACGCCGAGATCAGCGCGCGCGCGCCCGCCATACCGGTAACGACGCTGTTCAACCTCCCCGTTGAGCTGCGTAACGGCTACCTGCTCAACCCCCGCATCGATGACGAAATGCAGCGGCGGGTCCGGCGCGCGTTCGCTGGCCGCCGCTGACGCGCCGGCAGCGCCCGCACCTCTTGACACGCGGAGGCGCGTCGCCTATTCTTAAGCCCGGAAAACGGCTATCAGCCCGCAAGACTCAGGAGACAGCAATGATTCGACCGAACGCCAGAGTCGAAGTGATCCCCAACCTGCCGCCCGACCTGGAGCGCCTGCGCGAGCTGGCGTACAATCTGTGGTGGACGTGGGATCACGACGCGATTACCATGTTCCGCCGTCTGGATCGAGACCTCTGGGATGGCACCGATCACAACCCGGTGTGGATGCTCGGCCTGATCCGCCAGCGCCAACTGGACGAGATCAGCAAGGACAAAGCCTACATGGCGATGCTGGAGCGCGTCTACGAGCGCTACCAGGCGTACATGAACAGCAAGAGCACCTGGTATCACCGCAACGTCGGCGAGAGCGCCCAACCCTACATCGCCTACTTCTCGCCGGAGTTTGGCCTGACCGAGTCGCTGCGCAGCTATTCGGGCGGCCTGGGCGTGCTCTCCGGCGACCATATCAAGTCCGCGTCCGACCTGGGCGTGCCCATGGTCGGCGTCGGGATCATCTACCAGGAGGGGTACTTTCACCAGTATCTCAACGCCGACGGCTGGCAACAGGAGTCGTACCCCATCAACGACTTCCCGAACCTCCCGCTCACGCTCATGCGCGACGCCCAGGGCAACCCGATCAAGATTTCGGTTCAGTTCCCTGGGCGGCGCGTCGTGGCGCAGATCTGGCGCGTCCAGGTGGGTCGGGTCCCGGTCATCCTGCTCGACACCAACGTGCTCGAAAACGAACCGCGTGACCGCGACGTCACTGACCGGCTCTACGGCGGCGACAACGACATGCGCATCCGGCAGGAGTTCCTGCTGGGGGTCGGCGGCGTCCGCGCCCTCGACGCCCTCGGTATGCGCCCGCTCATCTGCCACATGAACGAGGGGCACTCCGCCTTTCTGGGCCTGGAGCGCATCCGCGTGCTGATGAAAGAGCAGGGCCTCTCCTTCCAGGAGGCCAAGGAGATCGTCAGGGCGGGCACCGTCTTCACGACGCACACTTCCGTGCCCGCCGGCCTGCACCGCTTCAGCTTCGAGACCATCGACGCCTACCTCGGCCACTTCTACCGCGATTTCGGCATCAGCCACGACGAGTTCATGAACCTGGGCCGCGAGCGCCTGCCCGACGGCCACGAGGTCTTCGCCATGACCGTGCTGGCCCTGAACCTGTCGTCGTACACCAATGGCGTCGCACAGCTACACGGCGTGGTCTCGCGTCGCATGTTCCACTGGATGTACCCGCAGGTGCCAGAAAACGAGGTGCCGATCTCGTCGATCACCAACGGCATCCACATCATGTCGTGGATTTCGTCCGACATGGCAACCCTCTTCGACCGGTACCTGAACCCCGAATGGCGCGAGAACCCCACCAACCCGAAGGCCTGGGCCGACGTGGACCGCGTCCCCGACGCCGAACTCTGGCGCACGCACGAGCGCCGCCGCGAGCGGCTGGTCGCGTTCGCGCGGCGGCGGCTCCACCGCCAGTTGGAGTCGCGCGGCGCGCCGGCGTCTGAGATTCTCAAGGCCGACGAGGTCCTTAACCCGGACGCGCTCACCATCGGCTTCGCGCGTCGCTTTGCCACCTATAAGCGCGCCACGCTGCTCTTTAAAGACGCCGAACGCCTCAAGCGCATCCTCAACGACCCGGAGCGCCCGGTCCAACTGATCTTCGCCGGCAAGGCCCACCCCAATGACAACCCCGGCAAGGACCTGATCCGCACCATCACGCACTTCTCCAGCCAGCCTGAGTTCCGCCATTCCATCGTGTTTCTCGAAAACTACGACATGGTCATCGCGCGCTACCTGGTCCAGGGGTGCGACGTCTGGCTCAACACGCCGCGCCGCCCGCGCGAGGCCAGCGCCACCAGTGGCATGAAGGGGGTCTACAACGGCGGATTGAACGCCAGCATCCTCGACGGCTGGTGGGCCGAGGCCTACGACCCGACCGTGGGCTGGGCCATCGGCGCGGGCGAAGAATATGGCAACGACGACGAACAGGACCGCATCGAGGCGCAGGCGCTCTACAACATCCTCGAAAACGACATCATCCCCCTGTTCTACGAGCGCGATCGCAGCGGGCTGCCGCGTGAGTGGATCGCGCGCGTCAAGACCGCGATACAGGTGCTTGGGCCGAGCTTCAGCACGCACCGCATGGTGCAGGAGTACGCGGATCAGTTCTACCTGCCGGCGCGCGACCGCTACCTGGCGCTCACATCGCCCAACACCGACCGGGGCAAAGCGCTCGTGAAGTGGCTCAACAATGTGCGATCTCAGTGGCCGGCGGTGGCGGTCAGCGCGGTCGAAGCGCCCGATGGCGCGCAGGTCAAAGTCGGCGCGGAGATTCACGTCAAGACCTGGGTCGAACTGGGCGAACTCACGCCGGACGACGTGACCGTTGAGGTCTTTCACGGCCCGATAGACACCGACGGCAACATTATCTCTGGCGAGGCCGTGCCGATGCAGTACACCGGCGAGTATGACAACACCCGCTACAGGTTCGACGCACCGGTGGTGTACCACACGAGCGGGGCGAGGGGCATCGCGGTGCGCGTCCTGCCGCACCACGATGACCTTGCGTCGCCGATTGGGACCGGGCTGATCCACTGGGCGCCGTAAGCGACTGCCCATCAGGTTGACGCAATAAAGAAGGGGCGGGCCTTACCACGCCCGCCCCCAACGATGACGCAACCTCCGGCCGGCTGCTCAGGCCGGCTCTTTGAGTTTGTGGAGCACGTCGTAGATCAGCCGGCGCACCGCCGGGTCCATGTTGTACGTGGTGAGCAACGCCGGGTCGGTCCACGTGTAGGCGGCGCAGTCTTCCGTCTCCGGCATGGGGATCGGCGCGTCGCTGTTGAGGCAGAGCGTGACCACAGTCGCCCGCATCTTGTACAGCCTGGGGTCCGCAGCGAGACTCCATGAGGCCTGGGGGCCGCGCGCGAGCAGCCGCGCCACCGTCTGCATGGGCTGCTCGCCCTCCGTGAGTTCCAGGCGCAGCGGCCACCATGTCCGGCTTTCCTCGCTCTTGCGGCAGAGCAGGATGTTGCCCTGCGCGTCGAGCACGATACCGATCAGGCGCTCCGGCCCATCCCACCGCTGCGTGGAATACCGCTCACCGATCAGGTTGTCCCACTGCGAAAACGGCGGATAGAGGCGCAGGTTTGGGCAGTCGTGCACGTCGAACCACTGAGGGCGCGCGCCGTCCGCGCCGGTCTTGATCTCGCCGCCGAGGATTTTCGCGACATAGATGAAGCACAGGCTGTGGAAGTTCCGGTACGACTGCAAATCCTCGAAGATGCCGCGTAGCTCCATCGCCCGGACGTGCAGGCCGGTCTCCTCTCGCACGCCGCGCTCGGTGGCGGCGCGCAGCGATTCGCTGTGCATCAGGTCGCCGCCGGGCAGGAACCAGACGAAATCGCCCATCCCGCGCGAGTAGTGCGGGACCAGCAGGATACGCTCCCCTTCTTCAAGGATCGCCGATACGCGCAGGCGGGGGCGTCTTTGCGTGGTCGTCTGAGGTCGTCTCCATCATCAGGTTTGCCACCGAGCATAGGGCCGGCACATCCACTCTGTATTTTAGACCAGGCGCGGTTTCGCCGCCGTCATGGATTGGTAAGTATCAGGTTGGGGCTGTGTTGCAGGCGCGATACGCGCCAATCTACGATAGATTGTCCTGTCAGAAAGTGACGGATGTAAGGTGTGCAATCTAAGGCGCGGCGCTAACATAGTATTTCAGCGCAGACTGCATCACATATATGGAGAGAGAGGCTGTAGGGAGCCAATACAGAAAATCAAATCCGTATTGACGCGCTGATGCCCGCCGAGATGGCCGAACGGATGGAGGACGTCGGCGTCAAGAAAGCCAACATGGACGCCCTCACTATGGCAGTGCTGGCGGTGCTGGCCGGCGCCTTCATCGCACTGGGGGCGGTGCTCGCCACCACGATCGCGACCGGAGCGGGCGCTCTGCCCTACGGGGTCGGCAGGTTGCTGACCGGGTTGGTGTTCTGCCTCGGCCTGATCCTGGTGGTCGTGGCGGGCGCGGAGCTGTTCACCGGCAACAACCTGATCGTGATGGCCTGGGCGAGCGGTAAGGTCACGGTCAGGGCGCTGCTGCGCAACTGGGTGATCGTGTACCTCGGCAACTTCGTCGGCTCGGTGGCGACGGCGGTGGTCATACTCGTCTCGCGGCAGTACACGTTTGCCGGCGGCGAACTGGGCCGAACCGCGCTGAACATCGCCAACGCGAAGGTCAACCTGGACTTCGTGCAGGCGATTGCGCTGGGCATCATGTGTAACGCGCTGGTGTGCCTGGCGGTGTGGCTCACGCTGAGTGCGCGCACTACGACCGACAAGATACTGGCGATCCTGTTCCCAATCGGCGGGTTCGTGGCCGCTGGCTTTGAGCACTCCGTCGCCAACATGTACTTCATCCCCATCGGCCTGCTCATCAAGAGCTTCGATCCCGACTTCGTGGCCGGCCTGGGGATGGCCGACGCTTTGGGCAACCTGGACTGGGGCACCTTCCTGATCAACAACCTCCTGCCTGTGACCATCGGCAACATCATCGGCGGGGGCGTGATGGTCGCCCTGGTGTACTGGTTCGTGTACCGCCGCCCAAAGTAGGCACGCAACACCCGCGCGTCTCCACGCGCGCTTGATCGAAACGAAAGGGGCGACCCGGCGGGGTCGCCCCTGTATGCGTTTGGATCGGGGTTGTGGCCTAGAGTTTCACGTCACCGCAGAGGTGGACCTGGATGCCCAGTTCGTCCATCATCGCGGCCTTCGCGGCCAGGGCCTTGTCGGCGACCTCGTCGGAGGGCGCGTAGACCACCTGGATGTGGTTCGCCTTGTGCCGCGCCATGAACTGGTCGCGCGAGACGCCATGCAGCACCGCGTGCATGATCGGCCACTGCGGGGTCGCCATCTGCCAGCGGCGCTCGGTCTCCTCCGCCGGGAGCTTCACAGCGGTCGCCCGGCCCATGTCGCAGTGCAGCGCCCCATCCATCACGAACACGCGGCTCCACACGACCGCGCCCGGCTTGCTGACGCCCTTGAGCGTGCCGCCGCCGAAGGGGAAGTACATCGGCGGCTGGCGCTCGCTGCTTGCGCCCGCGTAGCCGCCAATGAAGTGCGCGGGCGGCACAGCGCCGGAGATCAGGAACATCCACACGAAGTCGTCGATCCCTTCGCCGCTGTAGTGCTCGCCCCAGCGCACGTCGTGCAGCGTCGTGGCCGGGTCGAGGCCCATGCCAGTCCACACCCGGTTGGTGACGAGCGCGTCCACGCCGGCGCACTCATCGACCTCGTTGAAGTGCGGGATCGCCTGTTCGGCAAATAGCTCCTCGCCGGTGTTGGGGTCATAGACGGGCGGGCGCTCAGCGTTGTTGAGCAGGCCCTCCACCAGGTCGGAGGCGGGGGCAAGGTCCTTGAGACCCTGCTGGTACTGGATGCCGATGGCGGCGCAGCCGAAATCGTAGGCGATGCGCACCGCAGCAATGTACATCTTGCATTGCAGGAGAATCTGCGCGTCGGTGAGGTGGTTTTCGGGTCAGGCCCGGTGACGAACTTCATCCCCCTGGCGTCCAGCCAGTCGCGGACCTTCTGCGCCTCGGCGTCGGGCACCTGCGTCATGGCGTAGTAGAGGGCCGATTGGCTCAGCCGCTCCTTGAAGATGCCCATCGGGTTGAGCAACTCGTCGTCGACGATGGCGTTGTACATGCCCATGCAGCCCTCGTCGAAGATGCCCATGATGGCCTTGTCGCGCAAGAGGTGCTGCGCCAGCTTGCGCCCATAGGTCGCTTCTTCAGCGGGGAGAGTAAACGCAGCCAGGTCGTGGACATGGCTGGTGTCGTGCGTGATCTTCCCCTCCCGGAGCCACTGGCGGACGCCGTCGCGGAAATAGGCGTCGGTGAAGTCCACGCTCCAGATCGTGCTGTACGGCGCGCCGGCCTTGGTCATGCTCCCGTTCAGGTTGAGCATCCCCACCAGGCCGGGCCACTGGGCGCTCCAGTTGGCGACGGTCAGGATGGGGCCGCGGTGGCTCCGCAGGCCGGGCAGCACGTGGTGCGTGTACTGCCATACCGCCTCGGCCACGATGAGGCGGGCGTCAGGGTGGATGTTCTTGAAGACCTCCATGCCCATCCGCTGACTGGAGATGAAGCCGTGGCGCTCCACCGGGTCATAGGGGTGGCCGCGCTTCACCGCAATGCCCTCCTGGGCGAAGGCGTCTATGACGTGCCGCTCCATGTCCGCCTGGGCGGCCCAGCACTCCTGGTTGGCCGACAGCCGGAGGTCGCCGCTGGCGACGAGGACGGCCTCATTTGGGCCTGGGGGAGCCGGCTCGACGAAAGATGGAACTCGATACGCTGGCATGATGCGCTCCTCTGTAATCGATTTCTCCGGATAAACAGAAACAAGCGGGCGCAGGAAACTCTATCATGTCCACCAAGCGCCCGCCTGTCTCGCCCTCGTTCGTGAGTGCCCCGGAGAGGACTCGAACCTCCACGCCCAAAGGGCACAGGCCCTCAACCTGCCGCGTATGCCAATTCCGCCACCGGGGCGCGTGTAATGTGCATTGTATTTTACCATTGCAGGCGCGGGTGTCAATTACCTGCGCCTGAATCATGCGCGCCCGGAAGGGTGATACCGGACGCTTGCAGAGGCTTGTGCGCCGGCCGCCTAAACGTGGCCGTTCCCTCCGGGCGCTGTCACAACCCTGATGACCACCTGATGCGAGTCCACCGACGCGCGCACCTCTTCACCCTCGATCAGGGCGCCAAAGCGGAGCTGCAACCGGCATCCCCAGGCAGTCAGGGCGCGCCCAAGGTCGATCAACCTGGCCTCGAAGAAACCCGGCGTGCGCTTGCGGCGCAGCGCTTCCACCACGGGATCATAGGACTCCAGGCCGGGGGCGCAGGTCC
Organism: Anaerolineae bacterium; assembly: GCA_027494055.1. Lineage (GTDB taxonomy): Bacteria > Chloroflexota > Anaerolineae > Aggregatilineales > JAFGMM01 > JAOSJO01. Next base: position 683,672 of record JAOSJO010000012.1, read on the forward strand.
GCGGTGCGCGGAACGATCTGGTTCAGGTCCAGGTCACTGAGCATAACGTCACCCCCTGGCATCAGTATAGCGCCCCTATCATACAACGATCACCGCAAGACTTCCAGCGGCTATGACGGGTAGGAGCGCGCGCAGGGGTCAGACGGCGGGGGCGTCACCCGATAGGGCTGCGACCGAGCGACGCCAAGCTCACCGTAACGCGCCTCAAGCGCCTGGCCGAGTGCCGTAAGCCACTTCCCCAGCCGCAGCAGCGCCGCGCGGTGAAGCGCCGCCGGCCGCTTGCCGCGCCGCGCTTCCTTGGCGAGCCTCTGCATGGCGGCCCGGCGCTCCAGGTTCCTTCTGTGCTCCCTCATATGGTCCCCGGTGGCGGGGTTAGGTTGGCAATTCCACATCTCTGATTTCCTCCAGTCCTCCCTCGTGACACAACACCCGGTTGTGACCGCTTTTACGCCAGAAATTGCTTCAGCGCCTGGCACGTATCCTCGACTCGCTCGCGGTTGAGGCTGTAACATTTGGCGCCGTCTTCGCGGCGCTCGCGCACAAAGCCCGTCGCCGACAGTTGCCGCAGGTGCCGCGACGCCGCCGACTGGCTCAGGTCGAGCCGGTCCATGATCTCCTGGGCGCGCAATTCCTGCGCGTCGCCCAGCAAGCGCAGGATGCGCAGCCGCGTGTCGTCAGCCAGGGCGCTGATCCGCACCAGCAGGTCGGAGCGGCTGAGCGAGGCGATCTGCACGCCCTCCGGCACGCGCGCGCCAAAGATCACGCGCGCTTCCCCCCTCATCGAACCACCAGAGCTTCAGGTAGGGGCCGATGTGCGCCGACGGGGTGAGGGTGATATGGTCCGCCCGGTCGATGACGTCCTGCCACTCTTGCGGCAACGGGCGCCCGGTGATATCGCGGAACGCCGCATCCAAGCCCATGCGCGCGTAGTCCACTTGCTGGAAGGCGGTCGCGGACTCCTTCAGCATCGGCTCGACGCGCGCCCACTCCGGCTTCAGGTACGTCTCCCACATGGCCTGCATGTGCGCGACGACCACCTCCTTCAACGCGGGCGGATCGTTGAGCAGGTCGAAGGCTTCATCGTGCAGGTCGCGCTCAAAGTATTCGAGCTTGTCCATAGCGCGGTAGAGGTTCTCGACCTGCGTCAGAAAGGCCTGCCGATCAGCCAGCAGTTCAACCGGGTCTGACACCGCGATCTCGAACGCCGCGTCCTCGCCGTGCTTTTCCCACATCCTGTCGATGATGCGGTCGCGCATCGCGACAGGGTCCGCGCCGGCCAGCTCGTCCAGGTAGGCCGCGAAGCTCGGCCACCCCCGCCCGTGAGGGATGGCGGCGCTGTGCAGCGGGCCGAGCACGAGCCTATTGGCGTGCAGTCGCTCCGGCGGGAGCGTGCGCGCCATCTCCGTCACCCACTCCCCCAGCCCGGAGTAGTCCTCAACCGTGTTGAGCACGCCCAGGCTCGTGAGCGCGTTGAAGACCGGTTCGTGCGCCACCGTGATTGTCTTTGTCCTGGGCGGCGCGACGAAGTCAAATTCGGCCATTTCTCTCTCCCGCTAAGCGATCTACCCGGTGAAGGGCGTTTCTCGGTTATGCGACTTACCCACTTTTCCGGGTAATGCGCATATAGTCTAGCATGATATCTCCCGCGTGTCAAGGGCTGATTCTCGCTTTACCCACTAAAGCGGGTAACATGCACGGGTGCGCCGGTCACACCGATGCCCGGCTCCCGCAAGCCCGCGCACCAGGGCCGCGCCGCGCCCTCGACGCCGGCGCACACGCTGCAAATTGCAGGTTTTGCGGTAGAATCTGGCGTGACAATGCCGTCAGTATGAGGAGCAGGGTTCTATGCGCATCGTCGTCGATGCAATGGGCAGCGACAACCGCCCCACACCCGACGTCGCCGGCGCGGTCATGGCCGCCCGTGAATACGGGCTGGACATCGTCCTGGTCGGAGACGAGCGCGTCATCGCGCCGACGCTGGCCGCTGAGGACACCGCCGGCCTCAAGGTCGACGTCGTGCACGCGCCAGAAGCCATCCTGATGAACGAGCACCCGACCGAGGCCGCACGCGCCAAGAAGAACTCATCGATGCACGTGGGCATGAACCTGGTCAAAGAGGGCGCGGCGGATGGATTCGTCTCTGCGGGCAACACCGGCGGCCTGCTGGCCGTCGCCACGCTACACACGCTGCGGCGCATCCCTGGCGTGATGCGCCCGGCGCTGACGGTCACGTTCCACGTCCACGGGCAGTACATCCTGCTCTGCGACATCGGCGCGAACGTGGACTGCAAGCCCGAATGGCTCCAGCAGTTCGCGCTCATGACGGCGCTCTACGCCGAACGTGTGCTCAAGATCGCGAACCCGCGTGTCGGGCTGCTTGCCAACGGCGAGGAGGACACCAAGGGCAACGAGCTGATCAAGAAAGCCGCCGAGCTGATCCGCCAGACGCACCTGAACTTCATCGGCAACGTCGAACCCAAAGAGGTCCTGGTGACGCACCAGGCCGACGTGGTGATCCAGGACGGGTTCGTTGGCAACATCCTGATCAAGACCTACGGCGCGACCGCCGAACTGATCCTCAACCTGATGCGCGAGGGAGGCGCACCGGTCGCTGCTCGTCGGCCTGGGGCTACAAGTCGCCAAGCCAGGCCTGCGCAACCTGCGGCACCAGATCGACCCGATGGAGTTTGGCGGTGCGATGCTGCTGGGCGTCAACGGTGTTGTAATCAGTGCGCACGGGCGCACCAACGCCCTGGGGATCAAGAACGCCATCCGTCAGGCGCGCGACGCGATCAACGGCGGCGTGGTCGAGGCCGTCCGCGACGGCATCGCGCGCTACGCTGCCCAGCCCGAACGCGCCGAGGAACACGAGTAGCTGAACCACGGAGACTCAGTGGGCGCCGGGTATTCAACTTGATCCCTGGGTGATCCCGGCGTCTCTGTGATCTAGGTCCCGTCCTGATTGACAAGGCACATACTGGAGTTATCAACCACGATGGAATACACACGCAATGGCCGGCCGCGCGTTGTCATCACCGGCATGAGCGCCATCACGGCGCTGGGCGATCTGCGCGAGACCTGGGAGGGCCTCAAGGCCGGGAAGTCCGGCATCAGCCGCATCGAAGTCAGCTTCACATACCCGCCCGACTTCGACGTGCAGATCGCCGGCGAGATCAAGGACTTCGATCCCATCAAGTATGGCGTCAACCCAAAGGAAGCGCGGCGCATGGCGCGTTCGTCGCAGATGTCGGTCGCGGCCACGCATGTGCTTCTCGAAGACGCCGGCCTGACGGTGGATGACGTCAGGGCGGAGGGCGAGCGCGTGGGCGTGGTCGTGGGGTCGAGCATGGCCGGCCACGACATGGCGCAAAAGCTCACCACCGAGTGGAAGACGCGGGGCCACAAGCTCCCCAGTCCATTCGGGCTGGTGAGTTCGCTGCCCAACATGCCGGCCTACTACGTCAGCCAGACCATCGGCGCGCTCGGCCCGATCACGGCGATCTCCACCGCGTGCGCCACCGGCACCCAGGCGCTCGGCGACGCCGCCGAACTGATCCGCAGCCGCCGCGCCGACATGGTCTTTGCCGGCGGCGTGGAGTCGATCATCACCGACTACTGCATCGCCGGCTTCGCCGCCATGAAGGCGCTCCCCACGAACTACAACGACCGGCCCGCCGAGGCCAGCCGCCCCTTCGACGCCGACCGCGAGGGCTTCGTGTGCAGCGAGGGCATCGCCATGATGGTGCTCGAGTCGCTGGAGCACGCCGAAGCGCGGGGCGCGCGCATCTACGCCGAGATTCTGGGGCACGCCTCCTCGTCGGACGCATACCACTTCGCCGCGCCGGAGCCGGAGGGCGCAGGGGCCGCCCGCGCGATGCGCTGGGCAATCGAAGACGCGGGCATCAACCCGGAGCAGATCGATTACGTCAACGCGCACGGCTCCTCCACCCCGCTCAACGACAAGACCGAGACGCTCGCCATCAAGAAGGTGCTCGGCGAACGCGCCTACAACACGCCGGTCAGCTCGACCAAGAGCCTGTTGGGCCACCTGCTCGGCGGGGCGGGGACCATCGAGGCCGCCGCGTGCGTGATGACGATCAACGAAGGCGTCATCCACCCGACGATCAACTACCACACGCCCGACCCGGAATGCGACCTCGACTACGTGCCCCAACGTGGCGCGCGAGGCCAGAGTCGATGTCACGATCTCCAACTCGTTCGGGTTGGGCGGGCAGAACGCCTGCATCGTGATCGGGCGCGCATAGAGCGATGTGGGTGCGTGTACTGGCGCACGACGGCACACGCCGGATCGGGGCGCGACGTGCGGTGGCCCTCATGGCGGCGCTTGTGCTGCTCCTGGCGGCTGCGCCGTCCGTCGCCGCGCCGGCGCGCCAGTCTATGACCTATCCCATCGCCTACGGCCAGTCCGCGCGCAACCTCATCAACCACCGGCACCATGCCTGGCTGTACTACTTCGAAGCGCGCCGGGGCGACCGAGTCACCATCACCGTCGATGCGCTCGACGGCGACCTCGATCCCTTCATCTCGCTCCGCGACGCCGCCGGCAACGTGCTGGCTGAAGACGACGACAGTGGGCCGGGCACGAACGCGCGCCTGGTGTACGACGTGCGGCGCGACGGGCGTTACGACATCTTCGTCACGCGCTACCAGGGCGAGCTTGCCCCCAGCGCGGGCCGCTTCGAGCTGAGGCTCGAAGGCGCGCCCAACGGCATGTTCGGCCCGCCCCAGCAGGGCGGGAGGTCATCGGCTACGGGCAGGGCGCGTCGGCCAACCTCACCGCCGGGCAGCCCGCCGCGTGGTATGTGTTCCCCGGCTGGCGCGGCGATACGGCTCAACCTCGGCGTCGCGCTGCGCAGTGGGGACTTCACGCCCAGGGCGGAAGTCTACCTGCCCGGCAGCGCGCGCCCCTTCCTCGACCTCACGGCAGACGCGAGCCGGCGCATCCTCGCTGAGGGCGTGACGCTGCCGCTCACGGGCTACTACGCGATCCGGGTCGCCGCCGCGCCCACCGACGCCGCCGGCGTTGACGGCGGGGTGCAGATCAGCCTTCAGGGCGCGGCAGGGACGCCCCGGAGCGCCAGGAGGGCGCGCAGATCGACAGCCTTACGCCCGGCGCGGATACCGAGGGCGTGCTGAGCAACGCGGCCCCAGAGCGCCATTACGCCTTTCACGGCGCGCAGGGCCAGTTCGTGCGCGCGACCATGACGGTCACAGACGGCGACCTTTCCCCGCTGCTCATGTTGCTGGACGCGAACGGCGACACGGTCGCGTTCGACGACACCTCCGGCGAAGCGCAGATCGCGCAGGCGCGGCTGCCGCGCGCAGGCGAGTATCTTTTCGTTGCGGGGCGCGTCCAGGGTGAAGGCGCTTACCGGCTGGCGATGCAGCCGCTGGCCGGCGCGGAGCTTGCGCTGACCGAGGGGGCTATCTCGGTGACGGTGCAGTGGGACGGCGACGCCGACCTTGACCTCATCGTGCGCGACCCCGCCGGCGACGCGCTGTCGCCGCAGACACGCCAGGTCGCCAGCGGCGGCGTTCTCCAGGTGGACGCCAACGCCGCGTGCGCGGCCACTATGCCCGACCCCGTCGAGCACGCCTACTGGCCGGCCGGCGCACCCTCTGGCATCTACGAGGTCATCGTCTGGAACCGGGACACCTGCGGCGCGCACAACCCCGTGCCGTTCGCGCTGGTCGTCACGGTGAACGGGGAGACCGTCGCCCAGGTCCAGGACGAACTGCCCGCTGACGGCCAGTACCGCACGACAATCACACGCTAAAAGCGACGGTCTGCCTGCGATTTCCCTACAGGCGCGCGTGTGGCGTTGTGCCGGCGCAGCGCACCGCTTATAATGCGTACAGAGCAACCGGCCACTGCCTGGAGTAATGGACAACCGCAACCCCTTACGAAGTGCTTGGCGTGCCGCTCAGCGCCACCGAGAGCGAGATCAGGGCGGCCTACCGCGCGCTGAGCCTGCGCTATCACCCCGACCGCCTCAACAGCGTACCGCTGCCGGCACGGGATGATGCTGCGCACATGATGCGCGCGCTCAACGCCGCCTACGCGGTGCTCAAGGACCCCAGGAAGCGCGCCGACCTGGACCAGCAACTGAAGCGATCCCGGTCGATCATCGTGCCCCCGCCCGCCCCGCCGGGAGAAATTGTCGTTGATGCAGCGCCTGCGCCGCCTGGGGTTTTCGTGCCGTATGAGCCGTCGCGCCCCACCGCCGCGACGTCCCCGCCGCCCTTCGCCCCGCAGCCAGAGCCGTCCTACCCCAAGCGCGCAACGTATGCGCCGCGCGCCGCATCCGCCACGGTGTTCGAACCCTTCGGGCCGCAAACGACTGGGGCCGTCCCCACGCCGGTTCCCCTCATCCCGCAGGTGGACTGGGTGCGGGTTGCGACCTTCGCGATGCTCACGTCGCTGGGTTGGGTGGCCGTGTCGCTCGTTAACATGGCGTTGCCGTGGCCGGCGACGGTGGCGGCGGTGGTGTTCTACGCCGGCGTGCTGGCGCTCCTGCTCGCGTTCCTCAAGCCCGCCCGCGCGCGCCAGCCTCTGACCGCCCCCAACCTCCTGCTGCGGGGGGTGCTGCTGGCGCTGCTCACGTTGCTCGTGCTGATTGCGTTCGTGCTGTCGCCGCGCGCCACAGCGTACTTCAGCGCCGCGTTGCAGACCGTGTTCCAGCTTGTCGGCCTGGCGTTTGTCCTGATCGTGCATTGGGGTGTGTGTCTGGTCAGTTACCTGCTGATCTAGCGCGCGGTTCGCCGGCCCCGGCGCAGGTTGGTGGCAGGCGGCCAGGGGCAGGCCCGCGTGGGGGTTGTGCGAACCCCGCCTTCAGTGTATGGTGAATAAGGGGCGCGGTCGCCTGCCCGGTCTCGACGCGAAGGGAGGGCGCAATGCAGAACCGTCAGGGCTTCATGATCTTTGGTGGTTTGCTCGTCGTGCTGGCGTTGCTGGCGCTCGCCCTGCTCCTGGGGGCCGCGCTGGCGAACAACGCGCGGCTTCAGCAGGAGGCGACCCTCCCCATCACGCTCACGCCCCCGCCAACCCAACCGCCAGAACAGGTGACCGCCCTCCAGACGGTCCTGGTGCCCGTCACCGTCGAAACCACGCGCAGCGTCCCGGTGACGGTGCCCGTGCTCCAGACGGTGGAGGTGCCCGTCTCGGTACCGCAAATCAACGGAAGTCACACGCGAGGTCGCCGTCGTGCAGACGGTCGAGGTGCCGGTCACTTTCGAGGTCGTCGTCACCGAGATCGTGCGCGACGTGGTTGAAGCGCCGGTCACGGTGGAGGTGACGCGGGAAGTGCCCGCCACAGTCCCGGTCATGATGGAGTTGCCGGTCACTGTCGAAGTCACGCGCGAGGCCCCGGTGACCGTCGTGCAGACCGTCGAAGCGCCGGTCACGGTGGAGGTGACGCGGGAGGTGCTCGCCACAGTCCCGGTGATGATGGAATTGCCGGTCACCGTCGAGGTGACGCGCGAGGTCCCCGTGACGGAGATCGTCTCGGAGACTGTGGAGGTGCCCGTCACCGTCGAACCCCCGCGCGAGTCGACCCCGTGACGGAGATCGTCGAAGTCCCGGTGACCGTCGAGCAGACAATCGAAGTGCCGGTCACGGTCGAAGTGACGCGCGAGGTCCCCGTGACGGAGATCGTCGAGGTACCCGTGACCGTCATTGCGCCGCAGACCGTGGAGGTACCGGTCACCATTGAAGTCACGCGCGAGGTCCCCGTGACGGAGGTCGTCGAAGTCCCGGTGACCGTTGAGCAGACAATCGAAGTGCCGGTCACGGTCGAAGTGACGCGCGAGGTCCCCGTGACGGAGATCGTCGAGGTACCCGTGACCGTCATCGCGCCGCAGACCGTGGAGGTACCGGTCACTATTGAAGTCACGCGCGAGGTCCCGGTCACGGAGATCGTCGAAGTCCCAGTAACCGTCGTCGTGCCGGAGACAGTCGAAGTGCCGGTCACAGTCGAAGTGACGCGCGAGGTCCCCGTGACGGAGGTCGTCGAAGTCCCGGTAACCGTCGTCGTGCTGGAGCCAGTCGAGGTGCCGGTAACGTCGAAGTGCCGGTAACCGTCGAAGTCACGCGCGAGGTCCCGGTGACGGAGATCGTCGAAATCCCGGTAACCGTCATCATGCCGGAGATGGTGGAAGTGCCGGTCACTATCGAGGTTACGCGCGAAATCCCGGTGACGCAGGTCTTCGAAGTCCCGGTAACCGTCGTCGTGCCGCAGACAGTCGAGGTGCCGGTCACGGTCGAGGTGACGCGCGAGGTCCCCGTGACCCAGTTCGTGCCGGTGACCGTCCCCTTCCCGGTGACGCAGATCGTCCCTCAGACCGTTCCGGTGCCAGTCGAGGTACCCGTGGAGGTGCCCGTGACGGTGCCGGTACCGGTCACCGTCGAAGTGACACGTGAAATCATCGTCACGCAGATCGTGCCGCAGACCGTAGAAGTGCCTGTCACTGTGCTTGTCCCGGCTGAGCCGCCGCCCGAAGTGATCCCGATCACGCTCTTGCCGGTCATCCCCGTCGTGCCGCTGCCGGTCTCGCCCTTGCAGGTCACGCGCGTCACAAGCATCTATGACCAGCCGAATAACCTCTGGTACTTCGTCGGGGAGGTCGTGAACCAGGGCGAGGCGGGGTACCACAACATCGAAGTCAAGCTCGACCTGCTTGACGACGCCGGCAACGTGGTGGGGACGCAGACCACCTCCGCCGACGTGCCCTACCTGCGGCCACAAGAGGCGTCGCCATTCGTCGTGGCGTTCCAGTCAGCGCCCGCCTGGACGCGCTTCCAGGCCAGCGCGCAGGGAGAGCCAATCCCGGAGGGCGTCGTCTACCCGTTCCTTGCGTCAGGCGATGACAAGGCCGGGTTCGACCGGGCAGCCGGGGGCTTCGTGGTCACCGGGATGCTCGGCAACGTCGGGAACACCGTTGCGCAGCGCCCGAAAGTGTCGGTCATCGTCCTGAGCGCCGACGAGCGCGTGATTGGGTACGGCTCAACGTTCCTGGAGACGGCGGTGCTCAACCCTGGGGAGCGCGCGCCCTTCATGGTCACCGTCGGCCTCACCACAGGCGAGGAAATCGCCAGCTACCGCCTGTACGCGGGGGCGATGCCGCAGCGCTAGCACGCCTCCTGCCCGCCCGGCGTGCGGATCGGCAGGCGCACGCGGAAGGTCGCGCCCTGCCCAAACTCAGAGGCGACCTCAATCGCGCCGCCGTGGGCCTCGATGATGCCGTAGCTCACCGAAAGGCCCAGGCCTGTGCCCTCGTGCTTGGTCGAGAAGAACGGCTCAAACAGGCGCGAGAGGTTCTCGCTCGCAATGCCGACGCCGGTGTCGGCGAACGTCACCACCACACAGCCGTTTTCCTCCGCCGACACCACCCGCAGCGTGCCGCCCTCAGGCATCGCCTCGATGGCGTTGAGGGTCAGGTTCAGAAACACCTGGCGGAGCTGGTCGGCGGTCGCCTCAATCGTCGGCAGCGGTCCCAGGGCGGGTTCCAGCGCGACTCCCGCGTTTTCCATCTGCTTGCGCGTCAACGTGAAGATTTCCCCCAGCAGATCATTGACATCGACCGCGCCGCGCTCGTCGCTGCTGTTGCGCGAGAAGGTCAGCAGCCGCGTGGTGATGTCGCGGATGCGCCGGACGTGCTGCTCCGCCACCTGCAACATCTCTTTGTCCACATCGTAATCGGCTTCGATGTCCTCGATTGCCAGCTCCAGGCAGTTGCGGATGGCCTGAAGCGGGTTGTTGACCTCGTGCGCGATGCTGGCCGATAGCCGGCCCAGCGACGCCATCTTCTCCGAGCGCACCAGTTCCTCCTGCGCGGTCTGGAGCGCGGCTGTGCGTTCTTCTACCATGGCCTCAAGGTTCTCGGCGTAGTTGCGCAGCTCGCCATAAAGCTCGGCATTGCGCACCGCCAGCGCCGCCTGCTCGCCAATGGACTTGAGCAGGCGGAGGTGGTCCTCGTTGTATGCCCCCGGCTCATCACAGGCGAGCGCCAGCGTGCCGAGCCTGCCGCCGTGATGGTAGAGCGTGGTCCACAGCACCGACCGGTACCCATAGGGCGTCATGATCGGGGCGAGCGGCGACTCGTCGCCGGCCCAACCGTCATCGGGCGCCTGCTGGAAGTGCGCCGCCAGTTCCTGCGCAAGCGCCGCCGGATCCGTCGCCGGCTCCGGGAAGCGCAGAAAGCGGAAGCGCCGGAGTGCGCCGTCCGCATCATAGACCAGCAGCGCGGCGTTGTGCGCGGCGACCGCCGCCGCCGTCTCGGTCAGCACGGTCTGGAGCAACGCGTCCACTTCCAGGCTCTCGTTGAGCCGGCCGCCAAAGCCCACCAACGTCTCCAGCTCGCTGGTGCGCCGCTTCAGGTTTTCCTCAAGGTGGTAGGCGCGGATCTTGCTGTGTGCACGCGCCGCCAGTTCGCGCGGGTTGAACGGCTTGCGCACGTAATCGTCTGCGCCAATGCCCAGGCCACGCTCGACGTCCGTCGGCTCCTTGGCGCGCGCCGTGATGAAGATCACCGGCACGCGCGCAGTGCGCGGGTTCTGGCGCAGCTTCTCCACGACCTCGAACCCGTCCATGCCCGGCATCATCACATCCAGCAGGATCAGGTCGTAGTCGTTCTCGGCGGCCCTTTCCAGCGCCGACTCGCCGTCGCGGGTGTCGTCGACAACAAAACCTTCGCGCTCCATGATGCGGCGCAGCAAGATAACGGCGTTCAGCTCATCGTCGGCAACCAGGACGCGCGTGGGTTTATCCATGTCAAAGGCCTCAGGCGTATGCTGTTAGATTCTTTGTTAACCCCGCCTTTATTCTATCAAGGTGTTGTGCAAACATCAACGCCAGGACAAGAAACGCGCGCTCGCTTTCGCCCACGCGCCGCCCTCATGCTACAATCTCGAAGAATTGAACCACACAGGGGTCATAATGAGCGACGACAACAACCGAACGCTGATGTTTCTCGGCGCGGCGCTGCGTGGCACCCTCGCGGGGCTGGCGCTTGCCCTGATGTTCGCGGCCGGCTTCCTGGTGCGCGACCTGGTGGGCGCGCCGACAGTCCGCGCGCAGGACGAGTACCCGGTCCTCAACGAGGTTGTCGGGCTGCTGTCTCAGCACTACGTCCGACCCCTCCCTGACGCGAAAGCGCTCGAATACGGGGCGATCCGGGGCATGATCGGCGTGCTGAACGACCCGCACACGTTTTTCATCGACCCGCCCGTCGCGCAGAACGAATCGGACGCGCTCGCCGGGGAGTATGGCGGCATCGGCGTTGAGTTACAGCGTGACAGCGTGGGCGACTACGTGCTCTACCCCTATCCCGACGGCCCCGCAATCGCGGCGGGGATTGAGGACGGCGACAGGCTGCTCGCCGTGGACGGCGCGTCCATCACGCCCGACATGCCCCACGACGCGGTACAGCGCCTCCTGCGCGGCGACGTCGGCAAGCGCATCAGCGTCACCGTGCAGCACCGCGACGGCGCGACCGAGACGTTCGAGATCGAGCTGGCTCTGATCGAAGTGCCGAGCGTGCTCTGGAGCACCGTCACCGAAGAGCCGAGCTTCGGCTACATCCGGCTGCTGCGCTTCACGAGCCGCACGCCCGAAGAACTGGAGCAGGCGCTCACGGAGCTGATTGAGGAACAGGAAGTCGTCGCGCTGATCCTCGACGTGCGGCACAACTCCGGCGGGCTGCTGCAAGAGGCTATCGACGTGGCAAGCCAGTTCCTCGATGGCGGCGTGGTGCTGTACGAAGAGAAGCGCGACACCGACCGCGAACCCAAAGAGGCCAGCGGCGGCGGCCTGGCGCTGGACACGCCGATGGTGGTGCTGGTGGACGGCGCGTCGGCGAGCGCGGCGGAACTGGTCGCCGGCGCGCTGCAAGACCGGGGGCGCGCGATCCTGATCGGCCAGAAGACCTACGGCAAAGGCTCGGTGCAGTGGATCTTCAAGCTCTCCGACGGGTCATCGCTGCACGTCACCGTCTCAGAGTGGTTCACGCCATCGGGCGCGATGCTCGACGGCATGGGGCTGACGCCGGACATCGAGATGATCCACGCCACTGACTTCGACGCCGAACTCGGCGAGGCGATTCGCTACCTGCTCGCGCAGGTCGGCGTGCCGCAGTAGCGCCGGTAGCCTAACCGCCCGGCGTCGGTTAAAATAGGCTGCGTCAAGGGCACAGCGCCCCCAGCGGGGACCGTGGCGGCTGTGCCCTTGTTGACCGGCAGATCCATTCCGGGTGATTCGATGGCGAAAAAGGGCAAAGGCAAGCCGGCCGGCGACAGCAACAACCGCACCGTCGCCACCAACCGCAAGGCACGGCACGACTACATCCTCGAAGAGACCTTCGAGGCGGGCCTGGCGTTGACCGGCTCCGAGATCAAGTCGATCCGCGCCGGCAGCGTCAACCTGGCGGAGGCCTACGTCCAGCCTAAGGGCGACGAGATGTGGCTGATCAACTGTCACATCGCGCCCTACGACCCTGCCAGCCGCGAGAACCACGACCCGCGCCGCCCGCGCAAGCTGCTCCTCCACAAGCGCGAGATCGCCCGCCTCAGTAGCCGCGCCATCGAGCGCGGTTACACCATCGTCCCGACCCGGATGTACCTCAAGAAGGGCCTCGCCAAGGTCGAGATTGCGCTCGCGCGCGGCAAGCGCCAGTATGACAAGCGCGCCACCCTCGCAAGAGAGCAGAGCCAACGTGACATCGAACGGGCGCTCAGGCAGCGCAGCCGCGAATACTGAGGCCGCACCCCCGAAACCGCACGCGAGGGGCCTCAGCCCCCTGGCCGAGTTGCTGGCCGTGGCGACCATCCTGCTCGTCGCGGCCCTGTTCCGCTTCCACGCCCTCGACGCGATCCCGCCCGGCCTGACGCACGACGAGGCCGACGTCGGCTTCTACGCCGCGGCCTTCGCGCGGGGCGAGCGCGCCGAATACGACGTGCCCTACGGCTACGCCTACGAGCCTTACGGGCGGGTCTCCGCCGGCCTGCTGATGCGCGCGCTCGGCGCGACCGACCTCGCGCTGCGCGCGCACCAGGCGCTCTACGGGCTGCTCGTCGTCGGCCTGACTTACGTCTGGGCGCGGGCCGCGTTCGGGCGCTTCGTCGCGCTGAGCGCGGCGGCGCTGGCGGCGGTCCTGTTCTGGATCGTGTTCACCAGCCGGATGGCGCTTAACAGCCAGCCCGCGCCGGCGGTGTTCCTGGTGGCCGTCATCGCGCTGTGGCGCGCGCTGTACGGCAACGCGCCGGGCCGGGGACGCATGGGCTGGTGGGTCGTCTTCGCGCTGGCGGTGGCGGCGATGCTCCACGTCTACGAAGCCACGCGCGCCGCGTGGTTTGCATTCCCGGCGTTCCTCATCTACCTGCTGCTGGCCGACCGGAACCGCCTCCGGCGGCGCGGGCCGACCTTCGCGCTGGCGCTCGGCGTGGGGACGGCGCTCGCGCTGCCGCACCTGCTCGACCCCGGCGCGTGGGGCCGCACCGACGCGCTCGGCGGCGCGGTGAGCGCGTTCTTCAGCGGCGCCCCCGGCCCGCTGGTCACCAACGCGCTCCAAGGCCTGGGCACCCTCACCGTCAGCGGCGACACGCTGATCACGTACAACCTCCCCGGCCAGCCCGTGCTGTGGCCGCTGCTCGCCGCTTTCTTCTACCTCGGCCTGGCCGTCGGGGTCGCGCGCGTCCGACAGCCGGCCTATGCGTTCCTGCTGCTGTGGCTGGCGTTTGGTCTGGTCCCCACGCTCGTGATCGGGGCCTACACGAGCACGCTGCACAGCATCGTCGTGCAGCCCGCCGTGTGCCTGCTCCCTGCGATTGGCGCGGCGTGGCTGGCGGCGCGGCCCGCGACGAAGCGTCTGGGGCGCTACCTTGCCGCCCTGTGGGTCGCCGCCCTGCTCCTCACCGCCGGCATCACCTGGCGCGATTACTTCGCCGTGTGGGGCGAGGCTGCGGACGTGCGCGCGGCCTACTTCCACACGCTGGCCGCGATCACCGCGCGCGTGGACGCCGACCCTGGCGCGGGCGTCGTCACCATTTCGTCGCCGTTCCCGGAGCCGCCGCTCGACCCGTTCATCGGCGCGCTGCGCATCCGCGAGGGCGACGCCGACGTGCGCTGGATGGACGCGCGCCGCGCGGTTCTCCTGCCGCCGGCGGATGACGCGCGGCTGTTCGCGTCGGCGGACGCGCCGCTCGACCCGCTGCTGGCGGACCTGCTGGACGCGGCACACGTGGAGCGCGTCACGCTCCGCCCCAACGACCTGAACCCCCACTATGACGTGTTCCGGTTGCGTCCGCTGGATGCGCGCGCGCGCCTTGCCGAAGTGCTCCAGCCCAGGGAGGGGGCCGTCTTCGGCGGCGCGCTGGCGATGGCCGCCTGCCACGTCGCGGTGCGCGACGGCGCGGCGGAAGTCGTGACGCTGTGGGCGGTGCGCGACCCTGACGCGCTCGGTGCGCCGCCCCTGACGCAGTACGCGCACGCGCTGACGATCACCGTCCAGGCGCTCGACGCGGCGGGGGCCGTCATCGGCCAGGAGGACGCGCTTGGCGCGCCGGCGGCGGGCTGGCGCGCGGGCGACATGTTCCTGCACGTCCACCGGTTCGCCCTCCCCGACCCGCTGCCGCCGGGGCCGGTGCAGTTCATCGCCGGCGTCTACGACCGCGCCAGCCTTGCGCGCCTGCCGCTGACGCTGGACGGCCAGCCGGCGGGCGACGCGCTCACACTGAGTTGCCTGGGGCCTTGAAGGGGGCGAGGCGACGCGTGACGTGCCTCAGTCGTCCAACTGCACGCTGTCCGCAACCGGGTTGCCGGCCGCATCGACGGCGAACACGCGCTCGATGCCCGGATAGGTATACATTGCGGCGCGCAGCTCCAGCGACGGGGCATCGGCGTCCTGCTGCGCGAGCGCGAACCAGTTCACGATGATGTCGCCGGGCCGCCAGTACGCCGCCACGTAGGAGGGGCCGTCGGTCTGCGCGACCGCGCTCTCGCCGTCGAAGTAATACACCGTGAAGTGATACTCCGCCGCCGGCGGCCCTTGTTCAACCTGCCACGCGACCTGAATCTGCCCGTCCTCGGCCCAGCGATGGCCGGCGATGCGCGCGCCGTTGCCGAGCCGGGCGGGCGGCTGCGCGGGCGTGAAGTCTGCCAGCAGGGCGTCGCGCTTCGCCGGGTCGTAGCGCATCAGCGTGTATTCGCCCTCGTTCTCCCGAAGGGGATGCGCGCCTGCACTTCGGACGCGGCGCGGTACCACGCGGCGGCGGGCCACGCGCCCGGCTGGACCAGGATCACCGCCGGGTGGTCGGGCAGCACGGCTGCCGCCGCACCATCGACGAAGCGGTGCGGTACGTCGTGTAGCATCACGTCGAACGCGCCCGGCCCCTCGTACTGGTACGGGCGGTCGCCCTCGCCCACGACGATGACCTCCACTGCGTCGGTCGTCTCCAGGAGGTCGAGCGCCGCGCGCGCGCCCCGCATCTTCATGCCCAGCGGGGCGCCGAAGTCGCCGGGGTGTGACGCGCCGCCGCGCACGTGTAGAAGCCGCTCAGCATCAGGACCTGCGCGCCAGCGATTGCCGCCACAGCGACCGCCACGCCCCCTGCCAGCCACCGGCGGGGACGCATCCCCCGACAGAAGCCAGGCCCACCGTCGCTCCCGCGCCCATCACGAGGTAGGGCGCGGGCCACAGGGCGATATAGTAGTGCGGGAAGATGGGCGCCCACTGCACAGTAAACAGGACAATGTAGGCGACAAGCCACAGCAGCGCCGTCAAACCGAACACGCCCTCCGCTGCCTGCCGGCGTCGCCAGCTCTGCGCCGCCAGGACCACGCCCGCGCCAACGACAAACACGACCTCCAGCGCGAGGAAGAAGGCCACGTCGTCCTCGACATAGGCGGGATGGTCGGGCACGGCGTCGGGGAAGCCCCACTCGCGCAGCCTGTAGCCGGCGGTGTTCTGCACCGTGTATTCGAGCGCCTGCGCGCTGACGCGCACCTGGTGATCCTGAATCGCTGCGTCCTGCGTCATGACGATGTTCGGGTTCCGCGCCACGCCAACCACGAAGGGGACGGTCAGCACCACCGCGCCGGCCACGCCGAGCGCCACCATGCGCCAGTCAACACGACGCCAGTTCGCCAGCACGAGGAACGCCGTCACAAGCGCGAGCGGCAGCGCCGAGAAGTGCACGCCAATCGTAAACGCGAGCAGGAACACGTGCGCCGCCTGCCAGCGCCGCCGCCCCTCGATGAAGCCGACCGCGCCGGTCGCCACCGTGAGCACCGCGAAGAGCGGCTGGGTGCCAGGCGTCCATACCTTGCGCGCCTGGTAGACCGAGAAGGGGCTGACCGCGTGCAGCAGACCCGTAATCAACGCGGCGTAGAAGCCGAAGTAGCGGCGCGCCAGCCAGTAACCGACGGCCACGCTCAGCGCGCTCAGCAGCGCGATCCAGGCCGTCGCCAGCAGCGGGTCCGGCGCGAGGAAGTACGGCGGCGCGAGCACCCAGATCGCGTTGGGCGGGGTGGGGATGCCGGTCGAGGAGGTGACGCCGTAGAGCGGCGGCCAGCCGTCGCGCGCGAAGACCACCGCCAGCCGCGAGGCCGACGCCTCGTCGAGCTTGAAGTCGATCACGCCCGGCCAGCCCCAGCGCAGGGCCAGCGCCAGCGCGAAGACGCCGAAGAGGCCGGCGAAGTCGTACCAGCGCCAGGGACGCGGCGTGGCCTGCCGGGGGGACACGTCACGCCCCGAACGGGCGTCGGTCACGCCTCGTCCTTCTTGACGAACCGCCGCTGCCACTCGTACAGCTTGCTGATCGCCTCAAGTGGCGACATCGTGGCAATGTCCAGCCGGCCAAGCTCCTCGACGAGCGGGCTGGTCTCCGGGAAGAGCGCGAGCTGCGCCGCCTGCTCGTGCCCGGTGTGGACCGCGCGCCCGGTCGTGCGCTCAAGCTCGGCGAGCAGGTCCCTGGCGCGCTCGGTGACGGCGCGCGGCAGCCCGGCAAGCTGCGCCACGTGGATGCCGTAGGAGCGGTCCGCGCCGCCGGGGACCATCTTGTACAGGAAGACCACCGAGTCGCCCTCCTCGGCAACGGCCATGTTGAAGTTCTTCACCGCCGGCAGCAGCTTCTCCAGGTCGGTGAGTTCGTGGTAATGCGTGGCAAAGAGCGTCTTGGCCTTCAGGCGCGGGTGGTTGTGGATGTACTCGACAATCGCCCACGCGAGCGACATGCCATCGTAAGTGCTGGTGCCGCGCCCGATCTCGTCCAGGACCAGAAGCGAGCGCGTGGTCGCCTGGTTGAGGATGAGGGCGGTCTCGGTCATCTCGACCATGAACGTCGATTGCCCCGCCGAAACCTCGTCCTGCGCGCCGATGCGCGTGAAGATGCGATCCACGATGCCGACCGCCGCCTCGGCGGCGGGGACGAAGCTCCCGATCTGCGCCATGAGCACGATCAGCGCCGCCTGCCGCAGCGCCACCGACTTGCCGGCCATGTTCGGGCCGGTGATGATGAGGATCCGCTGGTCGGGCGTGAACGCCACGTCGTTCGGGACGAAGCGCCGCCCCACGAGGTACTGCTCGACCACGGGGTGCCGCCCCTCCCGGATGGTGAGCACGTCCTCATCGGTGAGCGTCGGGCGCGTGTAGCCCTCGCGCGCCGCCACCTCCGCCAGCGCCGCCACCACGTCCAGCCGGGCGACGGCGCGCGCGGTCCGCAGCAGGCGCGGCACGTGCGCCGCAATCTCGGCGCACAGCGCTTTGAACAGCCGGCCCTCGATTTCGAGGATGCGCTCCTCGGCGTTGAGGATGAGCGACTCGTACTCCTTGAGTTCCGGCGTGATGTAGCGCTCGGCATTCACGAGCGTCTGCTTGCGGATGTACGCCTCCGGCACGAGGTGGGTGTTCGCCTTCGTGACCTCGATGTAGTAGCCGAAAACCTTGTTGTAGCCCACCTTCAGGCTGCCGATCCCGGTGCGCTTGCGTTCGGTCTTCTCCAGGCCGGCGACCCAGTCCTTGGCGTTCCGGCTCGCGTTGGCGATGTCATCCAACTCCTGGCTGTAGCCGGGCCGGATGACGCCCACCTTGTCGAGCGTGGCCGGCGGCTCGTCGGCGATGGCCGCCGCAATGTGCCCGGACACGTCGGCGCAGGCGTCCAGCTCCTCGCCGATGCGCGCCAGCGCGCCGCCCGCGCGCTCGATCAACGCGGTCAACGCCGGCACGGCCTCCAGGCTCGCACGGAGCGTGAGCAGGTCGCGCGGCCCGGCCCGGCCCGTCAGCACGCGGTTGGTCAGCCGCTCCAGGTCGGAGATGGACTTGAGCGCGCCTACCATCTCTGCCCGCAGCGCGGCGTCGCCGAACAGCGCCTCGACCGCGTCCAGCCGGCGGTTGAGCCGTTCGCGGTCAAGCAGCGGCTGGCTCACCCACTGGCGCAGCAGACGCGCACCCATCGGCGTGGCCGTCCGGTCAAGAACACCGAGCAGCGACCCGCGCGTCCTGCCGCCGCGAAGGGTCTCGGTCAGTTCCAGGTTGCGCCGCGTGGCGGCGTCCAGCGCCATGAACGCCTCGGTGCTGTAGGCGCGCAGCGTCTTGATCTGCGCCAGCCCGTCGCGCTGCGTGTCCTGTAAGTAGCCGAGCAGCGCGCCCGCCGCCTGGAGCGCGAACGGCTGGTCGGCGATGCCGAAACCCTGTAGCGTCGCAACCTGGAAGTGATCCAGCAGCGCCCGCTCCGCTGTGCCCTGGTCAAAGCGCCAGCCCGGCAGCGGCGTCGTGAAGGTCCCTTCCGGGAACGTCGCATGGGCGATAAGCTGCGGCAGCACCACCTCGCGCGGCGCGAGGCGCGTGAGTTCGTGGACCACGGCTTCAGGCTCGGTGATCTGCGTGACGGCGAACTCCCCGGTCGTTACGTCGGCGTAGGCCAGGCCCATGCGCCGCCAGCCGTCATCGCCGGGTTCCATGTCGGGCGCAAGCGCGACGATGTAGTTGTTGCGCCGCTCGTCGAGCATCGTCGGCTCGACCACCGTGCCCGGCGTCATCACGCGCGTCACCTCGCGGTCTACCAGGCCCTTCTTGGGTACGGGGCCAACCTGGTCGGCGATGGCGACGTGATAGCCACGCTCGATGAGCTTGGCGACGTAACCCTCCAGCGCGTGATGCGGCACGCCGGCCATCGGGATGCGCCTGTTCTTCGCGACATTGCGGCTGGTGAGCACGATGTCCAGCTCGCGCGCCACGAGTTCGGCGTCGGCGTCGAAAGTCTCGTAGAAGTCGCCGAGCCGGAAGAAGACAATCGTATCCGGGAACTGCTTCTTAATATCCAGGTATTGGCGGCGGATGGGCGTGACTTCGTCTCTGGTCATTGGTTGTCAGTCCCGTTCCATTCTCACCGGTTTCTACTTGCCGCGTGGCGCGCGTTCAACAGCCCCGCGTCCGGATGAAACTCAACCAACCCTACGCATCCAGCGTGCCTGGCAGCAGGCCCAGCGGCAGGGGGCGCGGGCTGTGCGCAGGTGCTCTCGACCTGGATGTGCTTCCCGGCCTCGGAGGCGTCGTGGAAAGCGTGCATCAGGTCGAGGACGTGATACGACATCTCGCCGCTGCACCGGTGCGGTCGCCCTGACGTGATCGCGTAGGCCATGTCAGCCACGCCGATGCCGCGCCCCACCTCCGCACTGTGCGTGAGCGGCACTTCCATCCACGCGCGCGTCTCGAAGCGCGAGACCCGCACCGGGCCGCCGTGCGCGTTGGGGTCCGGCACGCTGAGCGAGCCTTCGGAGCCATATATCTCGATGCGGGGCAGGTTCGCGTCCCATACGTCAAAGCTGGTGATGATCGTCCCCACAGCGCCGCTCACGAAGTCGATCACGCCGGCGACGTGGGTGGGCACCTCGACCGGGATGTGCTCACCAAAGCGCACTGCCGTGGTGGCGACCCGCTCTGGGAACGACACCCTTGCCGTACCCGTGACGCGCTGCGCCGGCCCCAGCAGGTGGACAAGCGCCGTCAGGTAGTACGGCCCCATGTCGAACATCGGGCCGCCGCCACCCTGGTAGAAAAACGCCGGGTTGGGATGCCACGACTCCGGGCCGTGGCCGGTCATGAAGGCAACCGCCGCCACCGGCGCGCCGATCCACCCGTCATCGATCAGCTTGCGGCAGGTCTGCAGGCCCCCGCCGAGGAAGGTGTCCGGCGCGGCTCCAACCCGGACGCCCCGCTCTTTTGCGGCGGAGAGCGTCTTCTGCCCGTCCTCGCGCGTCACCGCGAGCGGCTTCTCCGTGTGGACGTGCTTGCCCACCGCAATGGCGGCGAGGTTGACCTCGACGTGCGCCTTCGGCGGCGTCAGGTTGACAACGATCTGGATGTCCGGCGCGCTGACCAGCGCATCGACCGGCAGCGCCCGGATGCCGAACTCCTGCGCCCGCTGCTGCGCAAAGTCCGGGTTCAGGTCGGCGCAGGCGACAACATCGAGGATGTGAAACGCGCGGCATCCTTTCATGTAGGCGGGAAAGATATTCCCGCAGCCGACGATTCCTACGTTCACTTTGGCGGTCACGGACTCATGTCTCCTTGCGATGTCGAGCCAATGAGGATCAACTCAAACCGGCACGGCGCAGCGCAACGGGCAGAGGGGACCCCGGCGCGCCCGCCGGCGCTAAATCGCCTCGAAGGCGATATCCTGCGCACGCAAGAGCGCCTCCGCTTCGCGCGCCGTCAGCACGCGATACGCTGGGGTATATGTCGTGCGATACGCCTCGGAGTGGTGCATGGCCGGCCACCCGGTTCGCGCACAGGCCATACCGAACAGGCGCGCCTCGCGCAGATCGACGTGCTCAGCGGGCGCGCCCGCCGCCCACGCACAGAATACGTCCCACCAGCGCGCTAGGGTTGCAGGCGCGTCAGGCCGCGCCGCCGCCGCGCGCACAAAGGCATCACGAAGCCGGGGCAGGTCCCCGCCGCGCGCCGCGTAGGGACGCAGGTGCAGCCGCATCATTGCGTCATCCGGGTGGATCGACTCGATGAGCGGCGCGGGCGCGTCACCGGGGCGGCCTTCCAGGTCGCTCTCGATCCACTCCAGCGCCTTCTTCTTGTCCCCAATCATGTGCCCCGGTCCGAACGCCGCCTGATGCAGGAGCTTGTACACGTCCTGGAATGTGCTTATCGGGTATCGGCGCAGATGGCGCTGGATCAGCGTGACCACCGCATCATCGCTCATGGCGTCAACGTCTCCTCAGATGCGGGCTAATGATAACACGACAGCACAGCGCATCCAACGGAGAGCCGGCAGCAGGCGCAAAAAAGCGCCGGACCGCGCCGGCGCTCGCCTCAACGGAGAAGGACCAAGGCGGTCAATTTGCGCCCTCGGACAGCTTCGCGTCGATGAGTTGCTGGAAGACCTCAAGCGGCTGCGCGCCGACCAGCACCTCGCCGTTGATGGCGAAGGTCGGCGTCCCGGTCGCCCCGGAGTCGCGCGCAGCGAGCGTGTCGGTCTGGATGCGCGCCAGCGTCGCGTCCGAGTCCATGCACGCCTGGAAGGCCTCCAGGTCCAGGCCCATCTGGTACGCAATCGCCGACAGGCCCAGGTTGTGGAACGTGCCGGGGTTGTTGAACAGGTAATCGTGATACTCCCAGAAGCGCCCTTGCGCATCGGCGCACATGACTGCCTCGGCGGCGTGGAGCGATCCCTCGCCCAGTATCGGGAAGTTCCGGTAGACAAAGCGCACCTGATCGCCGTAAACGTCGAGGAGCTGGCGCAGCGTGCTCGCGTAGAAGCGGCGGCAGTACGAGCACGCGAAGTCGGAGTATTCGACGATAGTCACGGGCGCGGCCTCCGCGCCGATTGCCGGGCTGCCATCCTCCGCGTAGTGATAGCGCGTATAGCCCACCTGCGCCGGCGTGGTGATCGGCACCGAGGCGTACAGCATCTCGATCACCTCGTCGTAGGTGTAGAGCCGGTCACGCGGGTCCGCCGTCGGCTCGGTCGTGACGCCGGCGTCTGCGGTCGCCGGCTTGTCAATCGTCGGCTCGGCGGTGGCTTCCGCCGTCGCTGTAGGCTGCGCCGCGACCGCCGCCGGCCCGCCGCCGATTGCGCCGGTGCTGCTGAACAGGAACGCCGCCGCGCTGAAGCCGACGATGAACGCCAGGCCGACGACAAGCGACCAGTATACCCAGCCAGGGACCGGGTTGGCGCGCGCTGGCGCTTTGACGGACGGTTGCGGGGCAGCGCTTGGGACTTCGTTGGTCATCTTGGTCACCTTAAGATCAACAATTTTTCTCAACGGTATCCACAAGTATAGGGCATAAGCATACCGCGTTTTGATAGAGAACGGTAGAAGAACCGCCCGCCCCGCGCGGCGGCGACCTCACGCCGGGAAGTGCGTTTCGAACGCGCGCCGGGCCGCGTCGTACCCCATCGCGATGAGCTGGCGGCTGGCCGGCTCATCATAGTCGATGATCCGGGTCACCGGCAGGAACGCCTCCGGCGCAACGATCACGACCTTCACCATCCGGAAGGTTGGCGTCTCGCCAGCCTCGATCTGCGCCGCGCAGCGCGCATTGTAGAAGCGCGTCAGCTTGAGGTTCTCGCGGAACGACGCCAGCAACGCCCAGTCCAGCGTCCACGTGACCGCCTCGCCGAAGTCCTGCGGCAACTGCTGCCGGCCGGGCGGCACCGGGTCGCCGCGCTCCCACCAGGGCGTCATCATCACCACCACCGCCTCCATTGGCTCGGTGAGGGGCCGGTCAGACGCCGCGTCGAGGGCGGGGCCAAGCGGCGTGTTCGCAACCACCGCGCCGTCCCAGTAGACCTCGCCGTCCACGTCGCGCGTCCACGGGTAGACGAGCGGGATGCTGCAACTGGCAAGGATGCGCTCCAGCGTGATCTCCGTCTTCACGTCGTCGCGCGGCTCGCCCGTCCCGCGCCGCATAATCACGCCGTTGCTGAAGGTGGCGCGCTCGCCGGTGCGGACGTTGGTGGCGTTGATGAGCAGCCGCTTCCGCGCTGCTGTTGACCTTCGCCATGTCGAGGTGGAGCCGGCTCACCATGGTCTGGAGCAGCGGGCCGGTGTCGAGGAGGTTGTTCCACCGGCCGATGAGCCACTCACTCAGGCGCGACGGGAGCAGCGGCAGCGGCGGCCAGGACTCCTGCGCCGGCGGCGAGGTCGATTGCTCTGGCGACACCACCGGCAGCGTGACGCCGATGGACTGCTTGAGCAGCCGGTTCCACACCCAGCGCGTGAGCATGCGCATCCCCGGCGGCAGCCCCCTGGATATGGTGCTCGCGCAGCGTCAGCCAGACGCGTTCCAGTTCCTCGGCGGCGACGCCCTGCACGATGGCCGCGCCGTTCACCGCCCCGATGGAGGTGCCGATCACGATGTCGGGCGTCCACGCGCTCTGGTGCGCGGTGTCGACGCCCGCCTTGCCGGCTTCAGAGAGGTATCTATAGACACCGGCGTGGAACGCGCCGCGCCCCCGCCGCCAGAAAGAATGAGTGTGCGAATGGTCATGGCCGCCCCCTGTGCAACACGCCGGCGTTTCACAACCTATTCTGAGTGAAACTGCGAGCCGGCACAAGGCGCAGCGCGAGGCTAGAGCACCAGCAACGTATCCACGCAGATCGCCAGCAGCGCCACCGCCAGGTAGAGGTTGGAGCCTTTGAAGACCTCAATCGCCTGGTCCCGCTCCGGTCTGCGGAAGAGGCGCAGCGACCCGCGCACGAGGGAGGCCGTCGCCAGCCCGACCGGCACGAGGTAGATCAGGCCGAGGCTCTCATGCGCGACCATCAGCAGCGCGATCCCGCCGGTGAAGAGCGCGTGCACCAGCATCCAGAAGGCGGCGCGCGGCGCTTCCACGACCGCAGGCAGCATGGGGACGCCGGCCCGCACGTAGTCCTCGCGGTACACGAGCGAAAGGCTCCAGAAGTGCGTGGGCGTCCACGCAAAGACCAGCGCCGCGAGCAGCACCGCGCCGGGGTCGGCCCAGTTGCCCGCCGCCGCGCTCCCCGCGAGCACGGCGCAGCTCCCCGCCGCCCCACCGAGCACGATGTTCAACGGGGTCCGCGGCTTGAGCACGACCGTGTAGATCACGACGTAAATGAACGCGCCCAGCCCCAGGAAGAAAGCCAGCGTCAGGTTGCCGGCGGCGAGCGCAAGCGCCACCGCGCCCGCGACCAACGCCAGGCTCACCGCGACGACCGGGGCCGGGCGGTACTCGCCGCGTGCCATCGGACGCCGCTGCGTGCGGCGCATCCGCGCGTCGCTCTCCAGTTCGAGCACCTGGTTAAGCGCCGACGCCCCCGCCGCCGACATCGTGCCGGTGAGCGTCAGCAGGAGCAGATCGGCCATGTCGGGGCGGCCATGCGCCGCCAGCATCAGCCCGCCGATAGACGCGAAGAGCAGTAGAATCACTATACGAAGTTTAAAAAGCACAACAACCGACGCGAAGAAGCGCCGCGCCGGGCGGTCGTTAAGCACAATCTGTGTCTGGGCGTGCGTCATAACTACTCCGTTTCACGCCGGTTCCAGAATGCACAAAGCACACGCACAACTGTACACCGTTCGCCGACCAATGTCGATAAAAAAGGTAATAGAAAGCCAGGTTACAGATCGCTGCCGCGCTGGATTGCCTCGTCGCCGAAGCGGTCGCGCAGTTCGTCGAGCGCGGCCTGCAGGCGGCGGGCCTGCTCGATCTCGTCCACGTCGTCCCACAGGCCCAACTGGCGGTGCGGGGCTTCGGCCTGCGGGTCCTCGAACCCGCTGACGCCCACGCCGATCAGGCGGACCGGCCTCCCCTCCGGCCAGTTCTGCTCGAACAGGCGCAACGCCGCCGCGCAGATTTCTGCGTCCTGGTCGGTCGGGTGTTCGAGCGTCACCTGCCGCGTCAGCGTGGTGAAGTCCGCCCAGCGCAGCTTGAGCTTCACCGTCGCGCCGCGCAGCCCCGACTGCCGCACCTGCCGGCCCACGCCCTCCGCGAGGCGGCGCAGCACGCGCCGGAGCTTCGCGCCGTCGCGCACGTCGCGCGCAAAGGTGGTCTCTTTGCTGATCGATTTGGCCTCGTGCACCGGCTCCACGGGCCGCTCGTCGATGCCACGGGCGTGGCGCGCCAGGTCGCGCCCGTGTTTGCCGAAGCGCCGTATGAGGTCGTCCTCCGGCCAGAGCGCCACGTCGCCGATGGTGTGCATGCCGAGTTCGATGAGCTTTTCGGCGGTCTTCGGCCCTACGCCCCACAGGTCGGTGATGGGCAGCGGCGCGAGGAACGTCGCCTCCTGACCGGGCGGGACCACCTTGATCGCGTTCGGCGGGTCGTCGCCCTGCGCGCCGGCCTTGCCCACGTTGTTGGCGATTTTCGCCACGAGCTTGTTGGTCGCCGCGCCGAGCGAGCACGGCAGCCTCAATTCGTCGTTGATCGTTGCCTGCAAGCGCCGCGCAACCGTCTCCACGGCCTGCGGCAGCATCGAGACATCGAGGAACGCCTCGTCAATCGAAAGCTGCTCCACCAGCGGCGTGAGGTCGCGCAGCCGCGCCATGACTGCGTGCGACGCCTCATGATAGGCGGCGTGGTCGTGCGGGACGATAATCAGGTCCGGGCACAGCCGGAGCGCCGTCGCCATCGGCATTGCGGAGCGCACGCCGAAGCGCCGCGCCGGGTACGAGCACGAGGCCACCACCCCGCGCTGGTCAGGCCGCCCGCCGACGGCGAACGCCTTCCCGCGCAGCGAAGCGTCGCGTTGCGCCTCCACCGCGCAGAAAAAGGCGTCCAGATCGAAGTGCAGAATCTTGCGCACCATGTCCCACGTCCCCGCCTCAGTGTACAACAGCTATCGCGCCGCGCGCTACCATCGGCTGCGCCCCCGCCGCGCTCTCGCGACACGGAGGGTTTGACTGCCGTCACAGATGTATCTGTTCACGTTGTCCACTCGGCTCGTACCGTTGTGTGTTCTTCGTAGCCCGACGACTAAAGTCGTCGGTTAATCGCAGAAAGTGGCGGGAAAGAATACGAATTAGCCCGCGACTTCAGTCGCGGGAACCAAAAGGTGAACAGATACCATCGCCTCGCTCCCTCTGGAAGGTAGCACAACATAATAGCGTGGTCGCTCCTTTCGGTGCTCTTCTACCGCCAGATGTAGGGGCGACCCGGCGGGTCGCCCTACAGGCAGCATGGAATCCCATGTTCTGAATCTAGACCACTATTATACAGACCTATCCCTCTGAATGAGGGGTCTGCATTGCCTTCCGAATTGGCGTTATTCGCGTTATTCGCGGTTCATTCTCCTCTATTCTCTACATAGAGGCTCCGGTTTCTGTTGTGCGTTCGATGAAAGTAATATAGAGTCTTTGTGTACCCTATAGCTTGATTCTGGGGCAACGCACACCCCCTGTCCCCGAAGCTGGAGAGACGCGCGATGACCGACAGCATGATGGGCCGGACGCTCGAACATTACCGGATCGACAACCTGTTGGGTCAGGGCGGCATGGGTTCGGTCTACCTGGCGACCGACCTCAACCTGCGGCGCGAGGTCGCGCTCAAGGTGATGCATCCACACCTGGCGGCGCGCGCCGAGTTCCAGCAGCGGTTCTTTCAGGAAGCGCGCGCGGCGGCGCGCCTCGACCACCCGAACATCATCCAGGTCTACGACTCCAGCTTTTCCGAGGGCCAGCTTTTCCTGGTGATGGAATTCGTGCGCGGCGGCAGCGTGCGCGATTACCTCAAGCACCTTTACGCGGAAAAGAAGTACATCGACCTTGCTGAAGCGGTCGATCTGACGCGCCAGGTCGCCGAGGCGCTGCACTACGCGCACGAACAGGGCATGGTCCACCGCGACATCAAGCCCGACAACGTGCTGCTCAAGCCGGCGAGCAGCGGCGGCGCCACCGGGGAGTTCCGCGCGCTGCTGACCGACTTCGGCCTGGCGAAGTTGGCGGAGGGTGGCGTGCAGTCGATCACCGGGCAGCCGCTCGGCACCCTGCCCTACATGTCGCCGGAGCAGTGCCTCGCGGAGGAGATCGACGCCCGCAGCGACATCTACTCGCTCGGCATCATGCTCTACGAGCTGGCCGTCGGCCAACTGCCCTACACGCCGGGCACCATCACCGAAGCCATCCGCCTGCACACCCGCGAGCCGCTCCCGCCGCCGTCCCAGTTCCGGCCCGGGCTGCCGCCCGCGCTGGAAAGCGCGCTCATGAACAGCCTGGCGAAAGCGCCGGCGGCGCGCTTTCAGACCGCGCGCGAGATGGCGGCGGCGCTACGCGGCGTCGAGGAGGCGCTCGCCAGCGGCGCGCTCACCCTGCCGGAGACACCCCTCACGCACGTGGACAGCCTCAACACCTACCTGATGAGCCGGCCAATCCCGGAGGCGATGCCGCCGCACACCTACCAGCCGGTCACGCCCGGCCAGGCGGGCGTGGACCGGCTCGTCATCACCGCCGAGGGGAGAGCACGCGCGTGTTCCCGATTGCGCAGAGCGTGATCCGCATCGGGCGCGTGCCGGGCAACGACCTGCAGCTCAGCGGCGAGAAGGTCTCGCGCCGCCACGTGCGCATCGAGCGCGACCCCGGCGGCCTGTATCGCGTCACCGACCTGGGATCGACCAACGGCACCTGGCTCGGTGACAAGCGCCTCACGGCCAACCAGCCTGAAGTGTGGCAGCCCGGCGAGACGCTGCGCATCGGGCAGTTCTGGCTGCAACTTGAGGCCGCCGCCCGCTACGACGCCACGCGCGCGTACAGCGCCGCCGGGCCGGGCGGCCGGCCCCTGCGCTGATGACCGGCAGCATGCCGGGCGCGACCGTGCTCCAGAGCAGCGCCGGGCGCATCGTGATGGCGGCTGCGCCCACGCATGTCGAAGTCGAGGCCGGCGGGCGCGCCGACATGCAGGTCGAGGTGCTGAACCAGAGCGACGTCGTGGACCACTTCGCGGTGCGCGTGCGCGGCCTGCCCAGGGAGTGGGTCACCACCCCGGAGGGGTCGGTCCAGCTCCTGCCCGGCGCGCGCGCCACCACGCCGGTGAGCTTCCACCCGCCGCGCCAGACCGCCAGCGCCGCCGGGCGGCACAACTTCGAGTTGCGTGTCACTAGCCAGGAGCAGCAGAGCGAGGTCGCCTCGATGGCCGGCTCGCTGCAGATCGCGCCGTTCCGGGGCTTCCAGAGCGACCTGCAACCCAAGCGCATCAAGGGCAAGGGCGTCGCGCACCTGACGGTCACGAACACCGGCAACGCGCCGGCCGAATACACGGTGAATGCGCGCGACCGCGAGGACGGCGTGCGCTTCGCCAGGACGCCGCAGCTCACAGTCCCGCCGGGCCAGGCGACCGAGACGCCCATCCACCTGCAGCCCAAGAGCCGCCCGCTCCTCGGCGCGCCGCACCTCATCCCCTTTGAGATCGGCGTGCAGGAGGCCGGGGGCGCGCAGCAGATGCAGGTCGGTGAGTTCATCGTGACGCCGCGCCTCCCCTACTGGCTGCTCGGCGTCGCGACGCTTGCCCTCACCGTCTGCCTGATCGGGGCCGTACTGCTGGCCGGCAGGTACACCCAGGACCGCGAGAGCCAGACGGCGACGGCCATCGCAGACCGCGCGACGCAGACCGGCGCGGTGACCGTGACCGCCGAGGCCGTTGCGCGCACCGCGACCGCCGCGCTCCACCTGACGCAGACCGCCATCGCCGCCGACGATGCCGCCGCCGCAACCGCGACCGCCGTCGCCGCTCAGCTCACGCAGAGTGCCGCCGCAATCGAGGCCGCCACGGCGACCAGCATCGCGCTCACGGCCATCGTCACAACCGATACCGACGGCGACGGGATCAGCGATGTGCAGGAACGGGCGCAGGGGACCGACCCCAACAACCCCGACAGCGACGGCGATGGCCTCTCCGACGGCGAAGAAGCCGCGCACGGGACCAACCCCCGCGTGGCCGACACGGATGGCGATGGCGTCAGCGACGGCGAGGAGGTCCACACGCTCCACACCAACCCGGCAAACCCCGACAGCGACGGCGACGACCTGCAGGATGGCGCTGAGCGCGCCCTGGGCACAGACCCCAACCACCCGGACACCGACGGCGACGGCGAGCGGGACGGCAGGGAGGTCAACGTGCTTGGCAGTGACCCCGCTCGACTCGGCGGACCCGCCGACCGCCCCGCCCGATCCGGTGCCGCCGGTGTCGAGATCAACCCTGGCGCGACGTTCACGCTGGACAGCGAGTGGATCCTGGGCCGGTACGCGGTGCGCCATTGGACGCCAACCAGCGGTGTGACCAACCCCATCGCGGCTGATGTTGTGACCATTGACGCCGCCGGCGAGGCGCGCATCCAGGTGGAGCAGGTGATGGACGTCGGCGCGCACACTGGCGACGACATCACCGGCGAGGGCAACCCCGACGTGATCGTCGACACCTACTCAGGCGGGGCGCACTGCTGCTTCTCGACCCAGGTCTACGACATCGGCGCGGTGGCGGCGCGCGTGCTCAAGACGCGCGAGTCGAACTGCGCCGGCAGTTTCGAGAACCTGGACGGCGACGGCGTGCTGGAGTTCACCACGTGCGACGACATCTTCGCCTATGCATACTGCTCCTATGTCGAGTCGCCGATGCCGGGCGTCGTGCTGCGGTACGAGCCGGGCCGGGGCTACTACCCGGCGACCGCCCAGTTCGTCCCGTCGGGCGCGACCTTCGACCACACCGACATCCTCACGCAGATCGCGGCCGGCGCTTATGACAGCGACGAGTCATACCGGTGCATGGTGCTGCGCGTCGTGCTCGACTACCTCTACGCGGGCAACGCCAGCCAAGCCTGGGCGCAGTTCGAGGCGCTCTATACCCTGCCCGACAAGGACGAGTTCCGCCGCGACATCGAGGACACCGCCAGGCGGAGCAGCCTCTATACCTCGCCGGGGTCGTACGCCGCCGCCCCGGAGCAGGCGGTCACCGCCTACTACCAGGCGGTCGCAAACCACCAGTACGACCTCACCTGGCCGATGCTCACCGACGCCTTCAAGGACGTGTTCAACGCGCCGCGCGAGGGGGAGCACGGAGCACGATTTTGCGAGCTACGCCGAGTGGTGGGACACCGTCGCGGCCATCGAGACGAGCAACGTCCACGTCGTCGAGCAGTCCGGGAACCGCGCCGTGGTCTATGCCGATCTGGTCTACAATCTGTACGACGGCAGGCGCATTGCCGACTCGGCCCCCTATATCGAACTGACCTACACGCCGGGCGCGGGGGGCTGGCGCTTCGAGGACAAGCGCAACGCGCCGTAAGCGCGCCAGCCTGGCAGGCCGGCGCGTCGCCTAGCCGTCCGCATTCGCGGTGAGCGCCAGCGCGTCGATCCGGATCACGCCCTGCTGCGGCGTCTCCCAGTGGCCGATGTCGAAGTCGATCTCCGTCACGCGCGCGGGGTCCAGCGCGTCGGGGCCTTCGTCAGCGGCCCAGTCCGGCTTGGCGAACGCATCCCACGGCAACGTGACCAACGCCCATTCCGCATCGGCGGTTTCGAGCGCGGCCACGAAGGGCGCGCCCTCGACCATCAGCACAACCGAGAGGCCCAGGCCGGGCATGTCGGCCCGCCACACGAAGCTGAGGCCCGCCGCCTCGTCCCATCCTTCCGCATCCACCTCGCGGCCACAGCCGCCGTAGACCTCAGGGCCGGTATCCAGCGCGAGTTGCAGCGCGGCGTCGCTCTCGTACCCCGGCTCGCCTGCTGCGCACGTGAGCGCCCCGCCCTCGTCAACCCACGACCACCAGTGCGCATCGAGGTCGCCGCCCTCAAAGTCGTCGATCACGCCCGCGACTTCGATTACCGGCGTCTCGACCTCCGGCTCAGGCGTCGGCTCGACTTCGCCGGGGATGAAATCACGGATGGCCTCATCGACGAACGCGACGAAGAGCGGGCCGACGGTCTGATTGGCGCGCTCGTTCGGGTGGCTGTCCCACTCGTCGGGGCGGTAGGCCTCCCGCAGGTAGCCGTCCTCGTCGGCAAGCAGGTCGAAGATGTCAAACACGGCAATGTTCGGATGCCCCTCCAGGTACTCGTCCGAGGTCAGGTATTCGGCCCAGCGCCGGGCGCGCGCGGCAGCTTCAGGGGGTGGTGGCGTTCGGCACGAGCGGCGGCGTCGTGAACGGGATGAAGAGCTTGTCCGGGTACTGGTCGATGGCGTCGCGGATGCTCAGGTAGTAGCGCTGATAGTCGCGGAACTGCGCCTCGCTCTGGATGTCGGAGGCCGGAAAGCAGCTCTTGAAGGCGATCACATCGTGCTGCAACATGTGGCTGAGCGTGTTTTCGGGCGGGTCGGTGACCGGCTGGTTGAAGATGTCGTACCAGCCGTCGGGGTCGGTGTTGTCGCCCGGCACGTCCCAGTTGACGCCCAGCCAGTCGCCCGCCGGGTCAACCAGCCCGTCGCCGTTGTAGCCGTGATCCCAGAACGCATACCCCAGGTCGGTGAACGCCGCGCGCACCTCGCCCTGCACGATGAGGTTCTCGCCGGTCGAGTGGTGCATGAAGATGATGCTGACCGGCTCGTCTTCCTGGGCGATGCCGCCATTCAGCCCGGCAACGGCGAACACCACGCTGAGCAAGAGCGTGCACACTCCTCGCCGGAACATGTTCGTATCCTCCTGTGCGCGTCACGGTGCCACAACCATACTACAACAGATTCGTGACAGACAGAACAAAGTACATCACGGCTACGGGCTTCCCCAGTCCAGCCGGTAGATCGCCATGTTCTCCCCGCCCGCGGCGGGCGCGGTTCCGCTGGTCCGGTACACCGGCGCCACGCGCGGGTCGGCCACGATCTCCGGATACCAGCCGGGGAAGGTCATCAGGTAGGCCGCGCCGCGCGCCTCCATCAGCGCCAGCAGCGCCGGCTCGTCACGGATGATGGGGATCACCTCCGGGCTGACCAGCCCGGCCAGGTCGAGAATCGGGCGCGGCGCGAAGTACCCCACCGCGCCGATGTCGTGCACCGCCAGCAGGTCCTCCGGCGGGATGGCCTCGGCCAGGTAGCGCGCGGCGGCGACCATCTCCGTCTGGATGATCGAGACATCGGTATCATACGCACGCAGGCCGATCACCCAGAACATGAGCAGTATCCCCACGGCGGCGAGCGCCAGCGCCCGGCGGAGCACGCGGCCCGGCAAGCGTCGCCGCCCCGCCCGGAGAAGCAGCAGCGTCCCGCCCACCCCGACGACGATCAGGGGCGGCAGCGCCGGGATCACATACCGCCCGTGCTGGTACGTCACCGGGAGCCGCGCGGCGTAGAGCATCACCAGCGCCAGCGCCCAGACAAGCGGGAGAAGCCCCGCCAGTGCGCCTCGGTTGCGCCGCAGCGCACGCACGCGCGCCGCAACCGCCCAGACCGCGCCCGGCAGCAGCGGGAGGGCCACGCCCGCCGTCAGCGGCGTGCACACGTCGAGCAGGCGCTTGAGGTAAGGCGCGCTGAGCAGCGCGGAGTATTCGGCCTGCTTCGCCGCCGAGGTGTTGGGCAGCACCGTCCCGCTCAGGCTGAGGTTGAGCAGCGCGACCGGCGCGACGCCGATCAGCCACCCCGCCGCCACGCCGCCGCCCCACGCCAGCGCGCGCCGCCCGCCGTGGGCCAGCCCCAGCAGCCCCGCCAGGCCCACCAGCAGCACGCCCTCAGGCCGCGTCGCCGTCAGCGCCGCGCTGACCACCCCCAGCGCCAGGCCGCGCGCCGCCGTTGCGCCGCCTGTCGTGCGGGTTGACTCGTCCTCGCGCACCTCGGATGCGACCTCACCCCCCATCCCCTCTCCATGTAATGGAGAGAGGGTGTCGCGCCGGTGCGCAGCGCGGCGCGACGAGGGTGAGGTAAGCGCCATCACCCCCATCCCCAGCGCGACGAACAGCGCCGTCTCCATGCCGGAGGCCGCCGCCCAGATCAGGTGCCACTCCAGCGCGACGCCCAGCCCGGCAAGCGGCCCCACGTGGCGCACGCCGGGGAAAAGCCGCTCCGCGATGCGCGCGCCGAGCATCCCGGTAAGCGCCAGGCAGAGCGCACCCAGCGCCAGCGCCCACAGGCGATACGGCACGCCCAGCCCGTGCCCAACGGCGAGCAGCGCCGTCCACAACGGCGCGGTCGAACCGGCGCTCGGCGCGCCCGGCGTAAACGCCCACTCGCCGCGCTCGGCCAGGTTGCGCGCGTAGACCTGGTGGATCCACCCATCGTCGAGCGGGAAGCCCTCGCCGCCGGCCGCGGCCACGTAGAGCGCCGTCGAGGCCAGCGCCGCGACCAGAATCAGCGCGTCGTACCGGCGCAACCCCAATGCAGCGAGCCATCTCATCACGGCAGGTTCACCTCGAAAACACGGATGTCGTTCGCCGGGTCATCGTCGTCGCCGCCGATCAACAGCACCTCCGTGAGGAAGTCGGCCTCCTCGCGGCCCAGGAACAGGTTGCTGAGCGGCGGCGTGCGGTTCACGTCGAGGATGACGTGCGTCACGCCGTATTGCGCCGCGACGGCGCGGACCGTCGCAACGCCGCCGTTGGGCACGACCACGCCCGGCAGGCCGGTGTGATAGTAGAACCCTGCCGGGTCGTTTACCATCACCACTGCGTCACCGGGGAGGCGCGCGCCGAGCGTTGCATACGGCGTGCCGGCCGTCTTCCAGTCCGCGACACGGGCCGCAAAGAGGCTGACCGAAAGCACGGCCATCATGACGACGAGCGCGCCGGAGAACAGCATCCGGGCCTGCGCCGCGTTCCAGGCGCGGCGGCGCGCGGCGACCCACCTGACCGCGTCGTCGATGCCGAGCACGCCCAGGCTGAACCAGAACGGCAGCAACGCCGTCGATGAGTGGAACAGCCCGCCGCGCATCCCCGGATAGGCGAAGGCAAACGTCATGGCGAGATGCAGCCCAAGCGCGTACACCCACACCCCCGACAGGAACGGGTCGTTGCGCCGCTTCCACAGGCCAATCAGGGTGAACGGCCACAGCACGAGCAACCCCTGCTCCGCGATGAAGTGCTGCACGTTCGTCGCCAGCGCCCCCCACCGCGACGCAAGGATGTTGCCCACGCCCCAGTCGAGAAAGTGCTGCAACGTCAGGCCGTCAGGCGGGTAGTTGACGATCTCCTCATAGCTGCGCAGCCACATCGTCGCCAGGCCGCCCGCCGGCAGGGGCGGCGCGCCAAGCGCGACGTTCCGCAGCAGCCACGGAGCCATCACCAGCGCATAGGCGAGCAACCCCGCGCCGGCGTGCAGGGCGCGCTCCCGCCAACTGGCGCCGTGGCCGGAGTCCTGAGTCGGCACCGGCCACAGCGACGCCAGGGCGAGCACCGCCGCCAGCAGAAGCCCGTCCGCGCGCGCGAGGTGGGCCAGCCCCGCCAGCGCGCCGCTGCACGCGAACCAGCGCCAGTCGCGACGTGCGCGCCCCAGCCCCATGCCGGCCAGCGACAGCGCGCCGGTCACGCCGTAGAGCGCGAACGTGTCTGGCTGGAGCCAGAACGCCGTGTAGAACCCGGAGAAGATCACGAGCAGGCCCACCACCCAGGCATGGCGGCGCGTCCCGCCGAGGCGCGCGCCGCACCAGAAGGCCGTCGTCGCCAGGCCGGCCCAGAGCAGCACCATCGGCCACGGGACCGGGCTGCCGACCCCCATCGCCACAACCAGAGAGGCCAGCGGCATCCAGTAGAGGTGGCCCGGCTGCGGCAGCGCGCCGCGCGCGCCGATGTACGTGATCGCCACGTAGGGGTCGGTCAGCCCTGCGCCCTGCGTCAGCCGGACGGCGGCGTTGTGGTAGTAATAGGCGTCGGTGTACCCAGGCTGCCCGGTGTAGCCGGCCACGGTCATCACGCACGCGGCGGCGAGCGTCAGCAGGAAGATGGCGGCGTACTCGCGCCGGCGGGGCGGCTGCCGCGATCTCACGGCGGGCACTCCGAACGCTGCGCCGCCGGGTCCGGCCCGGCGAAGCGGTATACGTCGAGGTCGTTGAAAGCCATCACGTCTGACTGCGCGAAGTTATCCCGCAGCCATGTCAGGGACGGGCTTGCCTCGCGTCCGTGATAGATCACGAACCACACACGTGCTGCGCCGCGCACCGCCGCCTGGACGCACGGCGTCTCCTGAATGCCGAGGGCGCGTTGCATCTCCAGAGCGAGCACCTCGCTGCCGGGAGCAACCGGGTCAGCGATGAACATGCCCGGCAACGCGCGCTCGTAGTACAGCATGGGGAGAAGCGTCATCCGGTCGCTGTGCACGATGGCGTCGCCTGGCCCGTACGACTGGGTCAGATATGCAGCGGCGCGATCAAAGGGGGGCCAGGGGATCGTATCCCACGTATAGTGCAGAGCAAGGCCAAAGCCGGCTGTAGCCAGCCATAGCGCCGCGAGCGCCCCCGCCAGGCGCGGGGGAACTCCCCGTTCGACGAGCAGGCACGCCAGGGCAACATAGAATACTAACGCTGATGCGAGCATGGCGCGCTGGAGATATATCGGCAGGAACTGGCCGACCACAAACATCAGCGCCGGCGGCGCAAACGCCAGCCACAACACCATTCCCGCGCGCCAATCGAGCGCCGCCCGCGCCCGGTACGCCCTCAGCAGCACGGAAAGAACGGCCAACAGCGCCACCGCGACGGCGACCGCAAACACCGGCAGCGAGAGCACGTTGACGAAGGGCATGGTCAGCACGAACAACGTCCGAAACGCCTGAAACAGGTCTGGCTTCGGTACCCAGTAAGCCCCGGAGATATAGCCGATCTGTCCGGCCAGGTTGGCGAGCCACGGCAGGTACAGCGCCAGCGCCGCCAGCCCCGCCGCAATCACGCGCCCACACACGTCCCACCGGCGCGCCGCCATCGGAAACAGGGCAAGCGCGACCAGGTAGAACGCTGCAAGCTGCTGCGTGTACATGCTCAGCGCGGCAAACACCGCAAAGCCCACCCACCAGCGCCACGCGCGCGGGTCTCGCCAGCCGCGCACGAGGCACCACGTCGCCAGCAGGAGCCAGAGCGCCATCAGCGCATACATGCGCGCCTCCTGCGAGTACTCTACGTGGAACGGCGCGATTGCCACAAGTAAGGCGGCCGCGCGCGCGGCGCGCCGGCCGAACAGGTCGGCGGCGAGCCGGTACACAACGGCCACGGTCAGGATACCCGTGAGCACGCTGCACGTGCGCACGCCCTCTGGAGACTGGCCCACGAGCCACATCCATACCCTTAAGACGCCGTAGTACAGGGGCGGATGCACATCCGTCACCGGGCCGCCGATCTCTGGTTGCCAGCTCTGCGCATAGAGCACCGAATAGGCCTCGTCATACCCGATCGCACGCCCGCCAAGGTTCACGACCCGCAACGCTGCCGCCAGCAGAAGGATGAGCACGAGCAGGACGCGCCACGCCCGCCTGTGCCGGGGGATCATGGAGCGGCGTCGTCCCCTGCCTGATTGTCATGCTATCACCTTGCGCCCTCATGGGCACGCCGCGCGCTGCGCCGCCGGGTCTGGCCCGGCGAAGCGGTACACCTCGAGGTCGTTGAACGCGACCGCCTCCGCCGTCGCATAGTGCGCCAGCATCCAGCCCAACGAGGCCGGGCCAGCCTCGCCCGACTCCTGTATCTCGCGCTCGAAAACCACGAACCAGACGCGCGCCGCCCCCGCTGCCGCCTCGCCCACACACGCCGCCTCCTGAATGCCGAGGACGCGCTGCGTGGCGACCGCCAGCGTGTCCTGTGGCGCGCCGGGCGGGTCGGCGACGAACGTCTGCGGCAGGGCGCGGTCGTAGTAGCGCATGGGCAGATACGTGAGCTTGTTGCTATGCACGATCACGTCCCTGGCGCGACCACCTCCGCGAGGTACGCGGCGGCCCTGTCGAATGGCGCGTTGGGGAACGTATCCCACCCGTAGTGCTGAAGCAGCCCCGCGCCGCCGACCACCAGCCACAGCGCCGCCACCACACCGACGATGGCTCTCGGCACGCCGCCGCGCGCGACGAGCCACGCCACCGCAACATAGAAAACCAGCGCGCACGGGAGCAGCGCGCGCAGCAAATAAACGGGCAGGAACTGCCCGGCGACGAACATCAGCGCGGGCGGGGCGAACGCCAGCCACGCCGCCAGGCCGAGCCGCCAGCCGGCAGCGCGGCGCGCGCGCGGCGACCGCAGCACGTGCAAGGCGAGCAGCGCGATCAGCACCATGGACACCGCCAACCCACCGAGGAGGATCCACTGCGGCAGGTCGAGCAGCGGCACGGCGAACGCAAACAGCGTCTGGATCGCCTGCGCCAGTCCCGGCGGCGGCACCCAGTACGCCTGGTTGATCTTGCCGAGCTGCCCCGGCAGGTTGGCGAGCCACGGCAGGTACAGCGCCAGCGCCGCCAGCCCCGCCGCGACCACGCGCCCGCACACGTCCCACCGGCGCGCTACGAACGGGAACAGCGCGAGCGCGAGCAAGTAGAACGCCGCAAGCTGCTGCGTGTACACGGCAAGCGCCGCGAAGACTGCAAACCCCAGCCAGTAGAAAGAGGCGCGCCGCCGGCCTCCGCCCTGCCACCCCCGGACAAAACACCACGTCGCCAGCAGGAGCCAGAGCGCCATCAGCGCGTACATGCGCGCCTCCTGCGCGTACTGGACGTGGAACGGCGACAGCGCTGCAATCAACCCTGCGGCCAGCCCGGCGCGCGGGCCGAAGAGGTCAGCCGCCAGCCGGCAGACCACCGCCACGGTCAGCACGCCGACGAGCACGCTGAGCGCGCGCACGGCCTCCGGCGACTGGCCGACGCGCCCCATCCACGCGCCCAACAGCGTGTAATAGAGCAGCGGGTGCACGTCCGCCGCCGCGCCGTCCTCCTGCGCGAGCGTGCCCTCAAGCATGGCGTCGAGGCCGGTCTCGGCGTAGAGGACGGCGAACGCCTCGTCATACCAGAGCGTGCGTCCGCCGAGGTTCACCACGCGCAGCCCTGCCGCCAGAAGCAGGATGGCGACGAGCCAGAGGGACAGCACGCCGGGCCGTTTCATCCCGCCCTCTCTGACGGCGCGCTCACCCTGGCAAGCTGGCCCACAACCTGCGGCGCGCGCTCCCGCCAGAGCTTGCGTGTCGCCAGCAGCAGAAGCAACATCCCAAACGGCAGCGGCAGATAGACAATCGGATGCTCGAAACGTTCCTGTACCGTGGTCAGGAACAGCGCCCACATCCCCACAAACAGCGCCGCCTCAATGAGCAGGACAACCCACGGCCCTCGGCGGCGGTCAGCGCCGGTGAGCACCTTGAAGTAGAACACGAGCGGGATAATGAAGACGACGAAGTGCGGCGTAGCTGTGCGCAAGGCGACGAGATGGGTGATCGTGAGCGTCAGGCAGACGGTCCACAGGAAGTCACGCCCGCGCCGGAGCTGCCCCCCACCAGACCCAGGCCAGCAGGATCAACAGCG
Source organism: Anaerolineae bacterium (assembly GCA_027494055.1). Classification (GTDB taxonomy): domain Bacteria; phylum Chloroflexota; class Anaerolineae; order Aggregatilineales; family JAFGMM01; genus JAOSJO01. Next base: position 722,046 of record JAOSJO010000012.1, read on the forward strand.
CGACGGTGATGACCCCTCGCTGGTGGGGCCGAGAAACGGCAGGTAGAGATGCGTCAGCACCCAGAGCGGCGAACCGATGGCGGTGTACGAGGGATACTGCCCTAACTGGTCAAGCCACGAGCCAAACCACGACGGCAGCGCCAGAAACGAGAGCGCCATCAGCGCACCCCACACACCCGCGAAGGCCGCCACAAACCGCCAACGCCGCGTCCACAGCCCCCACAAGAGCAGGACCGGCACCACGAGGAAGCCCATCTGTGGCTTGATCGTCGAGAGCGCCAGCGCCGTGCCGGCCAGCGCGCCACGCCCACGCGCCAGCGCCCACAGCGCCAACACCTCGAAGAAGTACACCGCCAGTCCCGGCTGCCCCAGGAACAGGCCGCGCGTCGCCGGGTAGAACAGCAGCGTCCACACCAGCGAGGCGGCCATCAGCCATAGCGGGGGCCGCCAGCCAAAGAGGTCCGCCAGCAGCAGCATCGCCCCGATGAGCGCCGCCTCAAGGATCACGATCCATATCGCCTCCGCCCAGGCGTAGGGCAGCGGCGCAAGCGGAGCGATCAGGAAGACCGTGTAGAGGGGATACGCAAAATAGCCGGGGTCCTCGTCCTCGACCACAGGTCGCCCGTAGATGCCGATCTGAATCGCCAGGCTCGCCTCATCGCCGTAGGGGTCCAGGCCCTCCAGCCAGAAGGAACGCGCGCCGGACCAACGCGAGTAGAAGTCGTTCGCGCCGGGGAACTGCGACGTGAAGATAGCGTATGTGGCATAGACGTTCACGGCAAGCAGCACGATCAGCAAGACCGCGAACAGCGCCTTCGTTCTCAGTGACGCGCCCAACTGCGTCGTCGTGCTCATCTACACCCCCTCTTGTGCGGGATCGTCGCAAGCGCCAGAGTGGCATGCCGTTGTCACGTTATTGCCAACGATACAGCGTGTAAAGGCGCGCGCCGTCGGCTTCGCCAATCCACTCCGAGGCCAGGAATCGGTCTGCAAATGCCGCAAAAGCCTCCACGTCCCCCGGCTCGAACGGGTCTGCGCCGGGCGCCGTCAGCTCTGTCATGCCCAAGTCCCAGAGTAACACGTGCGTGACCCCTCCGCCTGCCAGCGCGCCGCGATGGCGTCGATGTCCCCTTCGGAAACGCGCATATCGTGATACCAGTGATCCAACAGCGCGTCGGGCCAGCAATCGATCCCGGCACGACAGTAGAACGAGCGCGGTTCCCACAGGAACATCACGCCCGCGCCGTCCGGCAACTGGTTGACCTCCTCAAGCGCCGCGTAGTGCCATCCCAACTGGTCGCGAAGATAGTCCTGGGGCGAGCGCGCGCCAACGAGCACAGACACAGAATTCAAGCCCACCGTGAAGAGCACGCCGCCAAGCAGACTGATCGCCAGGACAAAGACGACCGCCCCGTGGATCACAAAGCCGAGGCGGATGCCAGCGACAGCCATCTCCCGCAAGCTCTCCAGTCCAAGTGCGGCGATTACGGCCAATACGGGGAAGATTTGGAGCAACAGGCGCGTTTGTTCCAGAAGGACCGAGGTCGCCACGCTGTACACCCAGACAGCGCAGGGAACAATCAGAAACAGCGCCGCGCGCTTCACAAAACGGCGCTCCGGTTGCCTCAAGGCGTGCCAGCCGATGGCGAGCAAAGGGATCAGGATCAGGAACAACGGGCCAATCGTAGCGCCCAGGCTGCCTTTGCCGTTTGGATCGCACAGCAACAGCGCATCGCCAAAGGGGCTTGCGAAGCCGGCAGCCCCTTCCTGGCTGCACACCGTCGCGTCCCAGGGGAGCAGAAGCAGGCGCAACGGCGCCGTACTCAGCAGGCCGCTCCCAGGACGTGTGTACCATGCCTGCCGGTAGACGTCCCAGCGCGGCGCATCGAAGAAAAACGGGTAAACCGGATTCGTAAACAGAATCATATTCTTGATCAGCCAGGGCGCGAAGCTCGCCAGGGCCACCGCCCCAAAAGATCGAACCGCTGACGAGGGCCGCGCGCAGCCGATTGCGCCACGCGATCCCACAGCGCGAGCACGCCCAATCCTGCGACCGCGCCGACCGTTGTGTATTTTGCGCCGAGCGCGCAACCGGCCATCAGGCCGGCGACCGCCAGAGCAGGCAGCGCGCTCTCTTCACGCCACACGTCGAGGAGCACAAAACCGGCCATGACATAGGCCATCGCGGCCAGATCAACATACGGCCAGGCGAACTCCCACCAGATCGTCTCCGCCGTGAGCAGGACCGCCGCCGCCATCAGTCCCACGCGCGCCTTGCCGGTCAGCCGCGCGGCAAAGCCGCCGGCCAGCATCAGCATCAGGACGCCGAACGCCCAGTGTATCAGCGCCGCGCCCGCCGCCGGACCGCGCCACGACATCAGCCACAGGTAAAGCATCTCGACCAACTGGGGGAAGCCGAAGAAGTGGTTGTCCACGTCGCCGCGAAAGCGCCCCGCCTCGACGAACAGCTTCGGCCCGGTGGAGGTGATAGACCAGCGCGTCCCACTTGGTCGCCGGGGCCAGCGCGTTGACAAACGCCATCACGAGCATCACGCCGAGGAAGATGACGAGGAAGACCGACCACCCATCGCGCAGCGCATCCGCCCGCCCCGGAGCCAGCCGAGTAGGGCGCGCCACCACGCCGCCGCGTCGCGCGCGAGCAGCGCCGCGGCGATAACCATCACGCCGAGGAACAGCGGCCCGTTGATCAGGCCGATCACAGCCAGGGCGAGCACCACAACCGAGATCAACCCCAGGCCGGCCAGCGCGTCCACCGCCAGCTTCTCAGGCGCGCTCAGCGACGCCAACCCTTCCGGCAGCGCCCGTCGCAGGAGCCTGCGCCCCAGGCCGCCCGCCACCGTCACGAGCAGCGCCACGCCGAGCACGTCCAGCAGCGTCCGCAGGATGCCGACGGCCTCGCCCGGCTGAAACGGCTTGTGGAAGATGTAGTACGCGCCGAGCACGAGCACGACCCACAGCAGGCCCAGCAGCGCGCCAAGTTGTCGTGTCGTCCTGTTCATGCGATTGTCTCACTTCTGAAGCGCCTGGACACCTCTGCCTCCCTCACGGGTTCGTCTCTGCGCGCACAAACACCACCGCCTGTTCGTCCTCATAGGCGACGGCCCAACCCGCATCGTGGCGCATCGCGTTCGCCATCAGGCCGCCGGACTCGATCACCACGAACCCGATGTCGTACGCTTTGAGCGTCTCCTCCCAGCCGGGCAGGCCGCGCCAGGTGTTCAGGAACACGCGCAAGAAAGCGTCGTCGTAGAGGTCGGTGCGCCCATCCACGTAGACGGGGTAATCGGGCACGGCAAACATGAGGTAGCCGCCCCAGTTGTAGCTGTTGAACATCTTCCCTTCGGGCCGCGCCGCGCTGAGCCACGCCGCCGCGCGCACCGGCAGGGCCGCCTCCTGCGCCTGTTTGACCGCGCGAGGCGCCAGCTCGCCGGTCACCTTCAGTGCCGCGCCAAGCAATATCAACACGAGCAGCGCCAGGTTGACCCACCGCATCGCGCCGCGCGCCGCCGCCTGCGGCCTGACCTGCCAGCCGCGCTCGTCCAGGATGGCGTCAACGTGGCGGGTGAGCACGGGTGTCGCCACCACCGCGAACACCGCGATGTTGCGCGCCGCCGTCAGCGCCAGGAACGCCGTGCCGGCCGTCAGAACGAGGTCGGTCCAGTCCAGCCGCCGCCGCGATAGCCCTGCCGCCGCGTAGACGGCGAGCAGCAGAAACGCAAACGGCCACATCTGGCGCGCGTGAAAGTTGGGCGAGGCCCACTCCTGGATGAAGTCCTGCAGCGCGCCGATGCCCACCGTGCGGAACGGGTACGCGAGCATCTGCGGCCCATACGGGTTGACGCACACCGCCGCCGCCGAAAGCGCCGTGACCAGAACCAACCTGCGGACACCCGCCCAACTGACGACGTGCTCGGCATCACCCCACCTGAGGAGGTTGCCCAGCGCCTCGCCAGCGATTGCGCCCAGCAGGAGGATGAAGCCGATGGCAAAGCCGCCGTGCAGGTTCACCCAGAGGAGCATCACCAGCGGGATAAGCAGGAGGCGGTCCCGGCCGGCGCGCTTGTGCAGGTACAGCAGGTAGAGCACCACGGCGCTGAGCAGAAACGACAGCATCTGCGGGCGCGCGGACCAGAACACCGCCGCCGCTGCCGCGCCCAGCGCCACCGAAAACGCGCGCACGTAAACGCTGCCCGCGCACATCGCGTAGACAAAGCCCATGCCGGCGGTCGCGACGAGGGCCGTGAACAGCGCGACGCCCGCGTCCCCGCCGAGCCGCCAGACAACCGCAAGCACGATCTGCGACCCCAGCTATGGTCGAGCCACGGCGCACCGTACATGGTATGTGAGAAAGGATCGGTGTAGGGCACGGCGCGGTGCGCCAGGATGTGCTCGCCGCTGCGCAGGTGCCACCAGGTGTCCGTGTCGAGCGGGGCGCGCGTCGCCATCGCAAACACCAGGGCGAAGAGGATGACCAGAGCCACGCGCTGGATGGTGAGTCTTTGCAGCATAGCGCCCCCGTGTCAGCAGTCGTCACCGGCCAGGCACGCGCCGACCCACCGGGTGAGGCGCTCGTCGATCAGGGCAGGGTACGGGTAGCCCAGCGCCCCGGCGGTCTCAACCGCCAGCGCGCGAAACAGGCCCATCGTCGCCAGCAGCGCGCGGGCGATGTCACCGGCTTCGTAGCGCGCGTAGGTGTCGCGCAGGCCCGCGAGCGCGCGCGGGTCGGCCCACGTTTCGATGAAGCGCCCCACGTGCCAGGTGTCGTAGTCCCCGCCGTGGCGCGCCCGCGCGTGCCATTCGATCATCTGGAGCAGCCGCGCCTTCATCACGTCGTCGCAGCGCCGCTTGGCCTCGTAGACTTCGCCGCGCCGGAGCTTCTTGGCGGCGCGCTCCGCGTTGAGCCAGAACGCGCTAATGGTCGCCTCAAACGCCGCCGCCGCAGGTGGCGCGGCCCGCTGCGCCAGCGGCAGGCTCATGCGGGCGACGCCGCCGTCCTTGTCCACGAGCGTGCGCATCCCCGCCGGAGCACGACGTCCATGCCCCGCGCCTGCACCACGCGTGCGACAGCGGCAGGGTCATCTTCGGGCAGGGCGACGAAAACCACGTCCACGTCGCGCACGCCCTCGAACATGATGAACCACTCCGGGTCTTCCGCGCCGGTCTGTTCAAGAAACGCGAGCCACACGTCGCCCAGGGCGTCCAGCCACTGCCGGTCACGCACGTAGGGCGCGACGTCAAGGACGAAGGTAATCAGGTCCAGGTCGGACCAGCGGTCGGCGGGGTGCACCTCCTGCCGCGCCCGCGAGCCGACGACGAGCAACGCGCGCACGTCGGGGCGCGCCTGCGCCCACGCGGTGAAGCGGGCTTCCAGGGCCTCATAGTCTGCTGCAACCGAATCGTTCATGTGATTATGCCCAGTGCACCGCCCTCCAGTATAATGCAACTTACCATGAAAGAAGAATCGACGAAAGAGGAAGGCCGCGCTGCGCTGCCGCTGGCCCGCCTGGACTGGGCGCTGATTGCGCTCCTGGCGGCTGTCGCCATCATCGCGCGCGCGGCGCCCGGCCCGCGCACCATCGACGATGCGTACATCACCTTCCGGTACGCGCGCAACATCGCCGAGGGCGTGGGCTTCGTCTACACCCCGGCCAGCACATCCTCGGCACCTCGACGCCGCTCTTTGCGCTCGTGATGGCGGCGCTCGGTTTTTTTGACCGGACGCAGCGATTACCCCACCTGGGCCGTCATCGCCAAGGCGGTTCCTTGCCGACGCGGCGACCTGCGTTGCTGCTGTACCTGCTCGCGCGCCGGCTCCTGGGCAACCGCGCGCCGGCGCTGGCTCTGGGGCTGCTGTGGGCCGTTGCGCCGTTCAGCGTGACCGTCGCCATCGGCGGGATGGAAACCAGCGTGTTCATCCTGTGGATGGTGGCGACCTTCTGGCTGTACGTGAGCGGGCGCGACCACTGGGCCGGCCTCACCGCCGCGCTGGGCGTGCTCACCCGGACGCCAGGACGGGCTGGATGGCAGGCTGGTCTCCTGCACCAGCTCTGGGCGCGCTTCCGGGCACGACCACCGCCCCCTGCGCGACTGGCTCCCCCTGGCGCACGTGGCTGGTTTTCGGGCTGGCGCTGCTGCCCTGGGTGGTCTTCGCGCTCGCATACTTCGGCACGCCGTTGCCACGATCCGCGGGCGCGAAGATCGTGACGTAACGCTCCCGCCGAACGCCACGCTCATCCGGCTCATACAACACGTCGCTACGCCCTTCTTCGAGTACGACGCCATCGGCCCGGCCGGCACCGCAATCGGGCTTGTGCTGTATCCGGCGCTCTTCCTGATGGGCGCGATCAGGGTGCTGCGCGGGGGCGCGGGACGGCGGGCGGGCGCTGCCCATGCTGGCCTACCCCTGGGTCTACGGCGCGATCTTCGCGCTCAGCAACGTGCTGCTGTTCCGCTGGTATCTCGCGCCGCCGCTCCCACCCTACTTCCTCGGCATCGTGTGTGGGATGTGGGCGCTCGCGAGCGCGGTTTCCGGGGCGGGGGCGCGCCGGCAAGGCGAGGCCACAGGCTCCGCGACCGCGCGCGGGGAACCGTGCGCACCTCGCCTTTGTTGCGTTGTCTGGCGGCGCTGTGGCTGATCCTTTCGCTGAATGCGTGGGCGCTGACCCCCGACCCGGGGCAAACCATTCGCCCCGGAGATGGCCTTCATCCGGCTAGAGCTGCTCTACGAGCGGGTGGGACGCCTGTTGGCGGACGAGTACGGCGTCACCGCCGACACGGTTGTCTCGGCGGGCGACATCGGCGCGGTGGGTTACTTCAGCCGCGCAACCATCTTCGACACGGTGGGCCTGGTGACGCCGGCGGCGACGGCCTACTACCCGGTCGATCCGGACATCGTCGCGCCGGGCAACAACTACGCCATCCCGCCGCGCCTGATCCTGGACGCGCAGCCGGAATTCCTCGTAATTGTGGAGTCTTATGGGCGGTTGGGGCTGATGCAAGACCGCGACTTCAACGCGCAGTACGAACAGATCGTGAAGTTGGGCACCGACATCTACGGCAGCCGGGGGATGCTGGTCTTCAGACGTTCATCCTAGCGCGTCCCATCGTCGCGTGGCGCACGCGCCGCCCCGCAAGCCGGAACACCGTGTACTGCGCCTTGAAAATCTCCTGGCGCGAAATCTTGGAAGCGCCGCGCTGCCGGTTCTCGAAGATGATAGGCACCTCGCCGACTGAGAAGCCCGCCTGTTGCGTCAGGAACAGCATCTCGACCAGAAACGAATAGCCGCTGGAGAAGATTTCGTCGAGCGGGATCGTCTCCAACACCTCGCGCCGGTAGCAGCGGAAGCCCGCCGTCGCATCGTGCGCGTGCAGGTTCAGCATGGTGCGCGCGAAGCGGTTCGCGCCCCGGCTGAGGAGGATGCGCGCCGCCGTGCAGTGGCGCACGCCGCCGCCCGGCACGTAGCGCGAGCCGATCACCAGGTCGTACCGGGCGCTCGCGGCGATCATGTCGGGGATGTAGCGCGGGTGGTGCGAGAAGTCCGCGTCCATGGTCAGCAGCCGCCGCGCGCCGAGGGCGAAGCCCTGCTTGAAGCCGGCGATGTAGGCCGTGCCCAGGCCCAGTTTGCCCTCGCGGTGCACCACGTACACGCGGCCGGCGTGCTGCCGGGCGAGCGCGTCCGCGATGTCGCCGGTGCCGTCGGGCGAGTTGTCGTCCACGACGATCACGCCAACGTCCAGCGGCAGGCCCATGATCTGGCTGACCAGGTCCGCGATGTTCTCTTTCTCGTTATAGGTCGGGACGATCACATAATTGTCAATCATGTCTCCTCACACTGCCGCCGCGCGGCGCGCTAAGGCCCGATGCCGTATTGCTCCCAGACGCGCGCGACCGCCTCCATGTCAGTGCCGGCCGGCAGCGCCGCCCACAAGTCATCCGGGCGCGCAACCGCGCCGGTGTTGGCCTCGGCGTAAGCGCGCATCCACGCGACAAAACCCGCATCGCCGAGGATGCCGCGCATATCATGGACCATCAACACGCCGAGCAGGTAGTTCACGTTGATGTACTGGCGCAACGACTGGTACTCATAGATGGGCTGCCCCAGCGTGCCCTGCGGATTATACGACCTGACCCGGAATCCCCACCACCAATTGACGAGGTCCGGGTGCGCGGCTTCGATGAAAAGCAGTTCGCTGTAGGTCGCCAGCGCCTCGTCGAGCCAGGGATCGAGCGCCTGGTCGTTGCCGACCATTGCGTACCACCACTGGTGCGACAACTCGTGCGCCGTGATCAGGGTGAGCCAGCCCGACGGCGACCCGTTATACCCACGGAAGTAGTTTGTGGAGACAAACACCAGCCCGGAGAACTCCATCCCGTCGGGGAAGTCAGACGCCACCACGACCGCGCGGTCGTACAGCATCGGCCCGTAGAGCGCGTGGTAGCGGTCCAGCGCCGCCACTGCCGTGCTGAGCGTCTGTTGCGCCGCTGCGTCGCCATCGCCCTCCGCAAACTCGTCGAAGTAGTACACCTCAACCATGACGCCCGACTGGGTCTGACCTGAGAGCACACGGGCGCGCGTGCTGATCGAGAACGCCATGTCGCGGGCGCGCGCCATGCTGAAGCGCCACGTGTCGTCGTCAACCTGGAGGACGTTCCCCGGCCCGGCCACGAGGGCGCCGTCCGCGCCCTCAACGCTGACCTCGATGTTGAAATCCGCCATCGGCAGGACGTAATGCTCGCCCACCCCGTAGGCGTCGTGGAGCAGCCAGCCCTCGCCGGGGCGGTGCGCGGTCAGCGTGGGGAACCAGCGCCCCAGGTTGAGCTGCCGCTCGCTGAACCCCAGGTGGTCAGAGCGCCCCCGGAACCCGGTCGTCGGTATCGGCATCGGCGCGAGCACGAAGTCCAGGCGCATGCCCACCGTGCAGTTGACGCCGAGCGCCTCCGGCAGCTCGACGACAAGGCGCGGGCCGGTCAGTTCATAGCTGAGCGGCGCGCCATCGTCGGCGACCGCCAGGTAGATCAGCGAGAAGACGCCGGCCTGCCGGTTGGCATCGACCTGGAACACCAGTTGCGCCAGGGGCGCGCCCGTTTCATTGCGGAAGCGCACGACCTCGGTCGCGCGCACGGTGTTGAGCCGCAGGTCCACGACGGCGTTCATCTCGTAGCTGAGGTTTGCGCCGGCCTCCGCCGGGCAGGCGGCGCGCTGCGGGGACCGTAGGGCTGGGTGTGGGAGTCGCGGTTGGGCGCGGGGCCTCGTCCACGGGGGTGGTTTCTGGGCCTGGGTGCTGGGGGCGCTGGCGTCGTTGTTTCGGCGGCGACGACCACCCGCACCGTCGTGGGCGAAGGCGGCTGCGTCGGGACGGGCAGCGGTGTCGGCTGCGGCCGACACGCCACCAGGGCGAGAAGCAGCCCCATGGTGCGGAGCAGGTGCGAGAGGATCATGGGGCGGATAATACCGTTTCTAATCGAGGCTTACCAAAAAAGGTGCTCCCGCCTGGTTGTGAGGGGGGAGAACCAAACGGGAGCGTTCGCCAAAGGAGGAGACAGCTATGGGCATCTTCTTGCTTACGACCACTAGGTTACCCTGATGCCATACATGCTTGCAGTACTGAAATGCAGCCCGGTTTAGTGACAGATGTCACATTAAATCACGCCCCGCGCCGGCGTGCCCATGGCTAGAACATTTGTCTCACGACGACACCTGCATTATAATTGCGGGCGACAAATGACATCACGTAAACGATTGCCTTACGCATGCACTGAGGTCGCCATGCCCAAATCGACGCCTGTTTATCCCTTGCGCGCGCTCCGGGCGCTGGCGCTGCACGCCCAGGGGCTGGACGCCCCGCCGGCGGGACCCGCCACGCCCGACGCCATCTACGACGCGGTCACGCGGCTTGGCTGCGTGCAGATCGACACGCTCCAGGTGGTGCACCGCAGCCACTATCTGGCGCTGTGGAGCCGGCTCGGCGCGTATGACCCCGCCGATTTTGACCGGCTCATTTACGGCGACGCCGGCGTGCCGCCGGGCCAGAATACGCGCCACCTGTTCGAGTACTGGCGGCACGCGGCCAGCATCATCCCGCTGACTAACTACCGCTACCAGGTGCCGCATATGCGCTGGTATCGCGAGCAGGGCAGCCCCTGGTACCAGGATTTCCTCGACAAGCCGGAGAACCAGGCGCTCATCCGCGCGATACTGGAGCGCGTACACCGCGAGGGCGCCGTGCGCGCGGCGGACTTCGAACGCGACGACTCCCGGCGCGGCTCGTGGTGGGACTGGAAACCCGCAAAGGCGGCGCTCGAACATCTCTACAACCAGGGTGAATTGATGATCGCCGACCGGGTCAACTTCCAGCGCGTGTACGACCTGGCGGCGCGGGTGCTGCCCGACTGGGTGGACACCACCGACCCCGGCCCAGAGGCCGCCGGCCGCTACCACGTGGAGCAGGCGGTGCGCGCGCTGGGGGTCTGCCAGCCGGCGCAGGCCGCCGAGTACGCCTACATGAAGCGCGGCAAGGCCAAACCTTTCGTCGAGGCGCTCATCGCCGACGGGACCTTCGCCGTGGTGCAGGGCGAGACGGTGGACGGCAAGGCGCGCGAGATGATCGTTCACCGCGACAACCTCCCGCAGCTTGAGGCGGGCCGCTGACGGCGCGCTGCCGCCGCGACACACAACCTTCCTCAGCCCGTTTGACAGCCTCTTCTGGGCGCGCGACCGCGACATGCAGTTCTGGGAGTTCCGCCAGGTCCTGGAGTGCTACAAGCCGGAGGCGCAGCGCATCTGGGGCTACTACTGCCTGCCCATCCTGCACCGCGACCGGCTGGTGGGCCGCTTCGACCCCAAGCTGGAGCGCGACACCGGCACGCTGCGGCTCAAGACGCTCTATCTCGAACCGGGCGTCGCGCCTGATGAGCCGCTCGTGGCGGAGGTGGCCGCCGCCATGCGCGACTTCATGGCGTTCCACGACGCCACCGACCTGGTCATCGAGCGCAGCGACCCGCTGGCGTTCGGCGCGAAACTGCGCGCGGCGCTGTGAAGCGCGCCGGGTGGGAAAAACGCCCAGGGCAAACGCACATGGCGCGGTAAAATAGGGTGCAAACGCGAGCCGGGGACCCTCGTCTGAGGCCCCGGTGATCGCGCGCGCTTCGCGCTTTCTGAGGAAGGGAACGCCATGCCAACCCCCGCAGCACAGGCCCTATCGCATGAGAACGCCCCTATCGACGCGGAATTCTGGCTGAACCCGGAAGGCGTCGCCGTCGAATACGATACGCTGCGCTTCCTCTACGTGCCCGACCACGTATTGACCTTTGTCGCGGCGCAGATCGCGCGCAAGGTCTACCGCTACCAGATCGACAACATCAGCACCAAACAACAGATCACCCACGCGGTCATGGTCACGATGGGCGGCCTGCTGCCCGGCGTGATGCTCCACGACCACCTGGCGTGGACGTTGAACAAGAACATCCCACCCATCGACTTTGGTACGCTGGGGGTGCAGTGCTACGCCGGCCCAGGGCAACCCCTGGAGGAGCCGAGCGTCATCCGCCCCCTCTCGATTGATGTGTCGGGCCGCGTCGTCGGCGTCGTTGACGACCTGGTCGATCTCGGCGGGACGGCGACGTTTGTCGCGGACTACCTCACGAACGAGCACGGGGCCAGCCGCATCATCCTCATCGCCCCTTTCCTCAAGAGCAGGGACGTGATATCGGCGATGGCGGTGATCTCCTACGGGCAGGTGCCCAAAGACACGTGGATCATCATGCCGCGCGAGAAGGTGGAAACGCTCGTCAAGCGCGTCCCCTACTGGCGCGACAACGGGGCCACCTTCGACGTGTGCCAGGAGAACCTGCGCAGGATCGGTTACCCGCAGTACCTCCTGGACATCTACCTGCGCGCGGCCTACGAGCGCGGGTAGCCGTGACCAGGGCCGGCGTGGCGGCGCACAGCACCGCGAACGCACGCAAACCGCGAAGTCACGAAAGGGTTGGGGGCATCTTTCGCGCCTTTCGTGTCTTCGTGTTTTGAACCTGCGCTGCTTCCCGAACTTCGTCAGGCCATCGAGCGCCAGATAGCATGACAAAGTGGGTGAAGGGAGATGCACGCACCAAAGATTCGTAACACGAAAGCACGAAAGGTACGAAGTCACGAAAAGGTCGGGCGCATATTTCGCGCCTTTCGTGTCTTCGTGTTTCAAACCTGTGCTGCCTCCCCGGACTTTGTCCCGCAATGCGCGCGCCGGCGAAACTTGGGGGTGTGAGCAAAAGTTGACAGGGAAAAGGTAGACAAAAAGCCTCAAGCGTGGTAGGGAAGAAGCTGACCAGCAAATTCCACACCACGCGAGAGGTAGACATGGATTTTATCACATACCTGCAAGAGCGCCTGCTGCGTGAGCTGCCCGAGGTCGTCAAGGCGTATCCAGGCGACCTGGATGCCGAGGACTTGTCCGGGATGGAAACCGCCGTGCGACAGATGGTCCATGAGTTGGGCAACGCGGTGCTACAGGCGTGGCTGGAAGCGCAGGATGAGCCGTACCCGGCGGACACGCAGCCATGCGCCTGCGGAGAGGTCGCCAACTACGTGCGCAAGCGGCGCGGGATGACGCTCACCCTGCACGGGCGGGTGTACTACCGGCGGGCGTATTACGTGTGCCCGCACTGCGGCGGCGGGCACTACCCGCTGGACGCGCGCTTAGGGATCACGCCAGGACAGATGAGCGCGGCAGTGGTCAAGCTGGCGGCGCTGGTGGGGGTGAGACGCCTTCGGGACCAGCAGCGATTTGCTGGCGCAAACGACCTTGCTGGACCTGAGTCCGAACAGCATCCGCAAGGCATGTCAGCAGGTGGGGAAGCGGTGATGGCGACCGAAGCGCGCAGCTTGCGCACAGTCAGGACCTGGAGGCGCAGCAGGCGCACAAGCGCGCCACCGACAAGCCGAAACGCCTGTACGGTTCGGTCGATGGCTTTCTCGCCCCCCTTCGCCGATGGCTGGCACGAGATGAAAGCGGGCGTGTGGTGGACGCTGGATGCGCACGCGCGGGTGCGCTTGCGCCGGTATTACGTGGACACCGCCCATGCGGAAGCCTTCGCGGACCTGGTGTGGGCGACCGGGTTTGCGCTGCACGCCGACCAGGCGGAAGAACTGATCTTCATTGCCGATGGCGCGGCTGGATCTGGCGCATCGTGCAGCAGCACTTCCCCCGCGCGGTCCAGATCGTGGATTGGTATCATGCCTGCACTTACCTGACGGCGGTCGCCCACGCCGCCTTTGGTGAAGAGACGCCCGCAGCCCTTGCCTGGCGGGGCAGCAGCAAGCCCACCTGTGGGCGGACGCAGGCGCTGTCGCGCGCGCGTGCCGCGCCCTTGCGCCGCGCCTGAAGCCGTCCACAGCGCGCGCGTCTACTTCGCCCACAATCGCATCCGCATGCGCTACGCCAGGTTCCGCGCCAGGAGGTTGAAGATTGGCTCTGGCACGATGGAGTGGCTGCAAACAGATCGGCCTGCAAGCCTCAAAATCGCGGGCGCCCGTTGGAGCGAGGCGGGCGCGTGCAAGGTGGCAAAGGCGCGCGCCGCGTTTTCTCAGTGGCGACTGGCCTCAGCTTGGCCCCTCCTTCCCCTTTGCAGCTGCCTGACAACTTTTGCCTGCACCCCAAACTTGACATTCTAGAACATTTGTACTACAATCCTCGCATAGCTCGTTTCCCCAATGATTGGGAAATCGGTATGGAGGATGACAATGAGCGACGGGCGAATTGAGGCGCTCGACCGAACCCTGGCCGACCTGACCAAGCGCTTCGGCGACGGCGCGATCATGCGGCTCGGCGAGGCAAACCACATGGTGGTGGACATAATCCCGACCGGCTCGCTGGCATTGGATATCGCGCTGGGCGTGGGCGGCGTGCCGCGCGGGCGCGTGACCGAAATCTACGGCCCTGAGGGGTCGGGCAAGACGACGCTCTGCCTGCATGTCGTCGCAGAGGCGCAGGCGCGCGGCGGCATCTGCGCCTTCGTGGACATGGAACACGCCCTCGATCCCGAATACTCCGCGAACCTGGGCGTGGACATCGAGAATCTGTACGTATCACAGCCGGACACTGGCGAACAGGCGCTTGAGATTGCCGAGGCGCTGGTGCGCTCCGGCGCGGTGGATGTGGTGGTGGTGGACAGCGTGGCCGCGCTCGTGCCGCGCGCCGAGATCGAGGGCGAGATGGGCGACGCGCACGTGGGCCTGCAGGCCCGCCTCATGAGCCAGGCGCTGCGCAAGCTCTCCGGCGCGATCAAGCTCTCCAACAGCGTAGTGATCTTCACCAACCAGCTTCGTGAGAAGATCGGCGTGATGTTCGGCAACCCGGAGACCACGCCCGGCGGGCGCGCCCTGAAGTTCTATTCCAGCGTGCGCCTGGACATCCGCCGCATCCAGCAGATCAAGCAGGGCGGGCAGGTCATCGGCAGCCGGACGCGCGTGCGCGTCACCAAGAACAAGGTAGCGCCGCCCTTCCGCGAGGCCGAGTTCGACATCATGTTCGGCACTGGCATCAGCAAGGCGGGCGACCTGCTGGACATCGGCACGGCCATCGACGTGATCGAGAAGCGCGGCGCGTTCTTCCGCTACAACGGCGAGTTGATCGGCCAGGGGCGCGAAAACGCAAAGGACTTCTTGCGCGCCAACCCGTCTATCGCATACGAGATCGAGATGACCATCCGCGAGGCAACCGAGGTGCTCCCGGCGCAGACCTACATGCACCAGGAGGGCGACTACGACGCGGAAAGCGCCCTGGTTGCCGTAGACGATGGGGACGCGGAACTGTTCGACGGCTAGCGGGGACGTTTCTGCTCGCGCCGTTATGTGTTTTTTCGTAACCTGCCGACTAAAGTCGGTGCGACTGAAGTCGTCGGTTAATCGCTGAACGGGGCCGGAAGGAATACGAATTAGCCCGCGACTTCAGTCGCGGGAACCCAAAGGGAACAGACACACGGGGACATTTCCTCCTCTGCATTCACAACTTCATTACGGGCGACAACTGCACTGGTTTCCTCCCACCCGTGCAGTTGTCTTCTGGCGCGCGTTATAATCGCCCAAATCGGCGCGCCGCGATCTGCGCCGGCAAGGGGGACTCAACATGGCGCAAGCGCCCATCGTGCTCGGCATCGACGTAGGAACCACAGGCTGCAAAGTCGTCGTCGCGGAATACGCGGCCGGCGAGGTGAGGATACGCAGCGCCAGCGCCGCGCCCTACGAAGTCCAGACGCCGCGCCCGTCATGGGCGGAGCAGGACGTGGAGGTGGTGTGGGCCGGCATGGTACGCGCGGTGCGTGACGCGCTCCACGCGGCGGCGGTCGATCCGGGGCGCGTGCAGGCGCTGAGCTTCAGCGGCGCGATGCACAGCCTGCTTGCCCTGGACGCAGACGGCCAGCCGCTCACGCCCGCGATCATCTGGGCGGACGCGCGCAGCGCCGGCCACGCCCGCCGCCTCCGCGCCGAGGCCGACGCTGCTGCGCTCTACCGGCGCACCGGCTGTCCGATTCACGCGATGTATCCGCTCGCCAAGCTGCGGTGGCTCCGCCACGAGCAGCCGGAGGTCTTCGCCGCCGCGCACGCCTTCCTCAGCATCAAGGACTACCTGCTCTACCGGCTGACAGGCCGCCTCCTCACCGATTACGCGATTGCCTCCAGCACGGGCTGCTTGGACCTGCGCAACCTGCGCTGGGACCCCGACGCCCTCGCGCTCGCGGGGGTCGCCGAGGGCCAACTGCCCGAACTGCGCCCGCCAGAAGCCCGCATCGAGGGCGGCCTGCGCCCCGAAGCCGCCGCAGCGCTGGGCGTCCCCGGCGACGTCACGGTTGTGCTGGGCGGCAGCGATGGCGCGCTCGCGAACCTGGGCGCGGGCGCGGTGACGCCGGGCCGCGCGGCGCTCACCATAGGCAGCAGCGGCGCGCTACGGCTGGTCGGCGCGCAACCCGCCACCCACCCACACGAGTACACCTGGTGCTACCTCGTCACCGGCGGCGCTTACCTGATCGGCGGCGCGATCAACAACGGCGGCATCGTGTTCGACTGGTTTCATGACACGTTCGCGCACGTCGAGGGCGAGCAAGGCGCAGGCCGCCGCGCTTCCGCCCGGCGCGGAGGGGCTGATCTTCCTCCCCTACCTGAGCGGCGAGCGCTGCCCGCACTGGAACGCCGACGCGCGCGGCGTGGTCTTCGGCCTCTCGCTGCGCCACGGGCGCGCCCATTTCGTGCGCGCCATCATGGAAGGCGTCGCGTTTCGCATGTACAGCGTGTTCAACGCGCTCTCCGACCTCGCGGACATCCACGAAATCCGCGCTTCCGGCGGCTTCATCCGGTCGCCGCTGTGGCTGCAGATCGTCGCGGACGTCTTTGGCCGGCAGATCGTGCTCCCCGACACCCAGGAGATGTCGGCGATCGGCGCGGTGTTCATGGCGATGTACGCGCTGGGCATCGCGCCCTCGCTGGCGGCAACCGAGCGACTGGTGCGGGTTGGGGTTGGCGCGCAGCCCGACATGGCGCGCCACGCGCGTTACCGCGCCCTCTTCGCGCAGTTCGAGACGCTCTACGACCACCTGCGCCCGGACTTCGCCGCGCTGGCGGCGTTCCGCGCCGATGAGGCCGCCGCCGCGTCGCCATGACGGCGCGAGGGGTTCCGCACCGGTGAAATTTGACACACCCGCCGGTTGCGGTGATAATGGACTGTCAATCCAGTAATTATCCTTTGGCAACACATAGAGGCAGCAGGCAGCAGCCTTGTCAGGGACCGAACCCGGCGATAACGTCGATCAACGCATCCACCGCTATATGTCGGCCATCGAGCGGATGATAGGGGGCGTATTCGACCTGGACTTAGGCCCCCACGCTGACGATGCACTTGGCGACCTGGGCCGAGGTCTGGAGGCGCTGGCCGGGGTGCTGGCCGCGCGTTCCCGCGAACTGGAAAGCCTCAGCTTCATCACCGAACAGCTCAATGCGGGCCTGGTGCTGGACGATACGCTTGAGCAGGTGTTCTACACGTTCCGTAACGTGATCCCCTACAACCGCATCGGGTTCTCGTTGCTCGTTGAAGAGGACGGGGAGACGATGGTGCGCGCGCGGTGGGCCAAGACCGACCAGCCCGATGTCGCGCTCGAAGTGGGCTACCAGGCGCCGCTGGCGGGCAGCAGTCTCCAGCACATTGTGGACACAGGGGAGCCGCGCATCCTCAACGACCTGGAGGCGTACATCCAGGAACACCCCGACTCGGAATCGACCCGCCTGATGCTGCGCGAGGGCATCCGCTCCAGCCTGACCTGCCCCCTCATTGCCAACGGGGTGTGCATCGGCTTCATGTTCTTCTCCAGCACCGAGCCGAACGCCTATCACCAGGCACACGTGCGCATTTTCAAGCAGATCGCGGGCGAGCTGTCGCTCATCGTGGAGAAGGGCCGGCTGGTTGACCGCCTGCTGGCGAAGAACGCCGCCATCGAAGCGCAGAACCGCCAGTTGCACGAACTCAACGAGATGAAGAACCGTTTCCTGGGCATGGCGGCGCACGACCTGCGCAACCCGCTTGCCGTCGCGCTGAGCGCCAGCCAGTACCTGCTTGAGGCAGGGGATGCCCCCTCACCGACGACCAGCGCGACCTTGCCGGCATCATCGAGCGGTCCACCGGGCGTATGCTCACGCTGCTCACCGACCTGCTGGATGTGTACCGGATCGAGACCGGCCATCTGGAACTGGCGCTGGTCGAGGTCGAGCTTGAACCGCTGCTTGAACATGCCATCGCAATGCACCGCCTGCTGGCGTCCAACAAGGCGATCACCATCGACGGCAGCCATATCGAGCCGCTGACCGCGCGCGCCGACGCCGACCGCATCAGCCAGGTGATCGACAACCTCATCAGCAACGCGGTCAAGTACTCGCCGGCTGGCAGCACCGTCACCGTCACGGCGAAGCGGCGCGGCGACCGCGCCTGCGTTTCCGTCAAGGACCAGGGCCGGGCATCCCGCAAGACGAGCGCCGCCGGCTGTTCAAGGAGTTTGGCCGCCTGTCCACGCGCACGACCGGCGGCGAGACGAGCACCGGCCTGGGGCTGGCGATTTCCAAGCGCATCATTGAGGCGCACAGCGGGGAGATCGGCATCACGAACCGGTCGGGCCAGGGGTCCACGTTCTGGTTTACCCTCCCGCTCGCCGATTGACCAGCACCCATAGCGCGGCCCGCCCGCTGGCGCATCTTCCGAAGCTGCGGCAGAATCACACGCGCATTGCGTAAGAATTGAACTTGTAGAGACGTGGCGCACTCAGGCCGCGCGCGGCGGCTTTCAACCGAAGGAGCAGGGCGGCAATGGCAAATCAGGTGACAGCGGCGGCGCACCCCAACCTCGCACTGGTCAAGTACTGGGGCAACCGGGACGATGCGCTCAACCTCCCGATGAACAACTCAATCGCCGTCAACCTCGGCGGCGCCACCACGACCACCTCCGTGACTTTCGACGACAACCTGCGCGCCGACGCCGTGACGATCAACGGGCGCGAAGTGCGCGGCGCAGGCTATGACCGGGTGGTCCGCCACCTCGACCGGGTGCGCGCGCTCGCCGGCATCGAGACGCGCGCCGCTGTCGCGTCGGAGAACGACTTCCCCGCGTCGGCGGGGGATTGCGTCGTCGGCGTCGGCGTTCGCCGCGCTCTCGCTCGCCGCGAGTAAGGCCGCCGGCCTGGCGCTCGACGCGGCGGCGCTCTCGCGGCTGGCCCGGCGCGGTTCCGGCTCGGCAAGCCGGTCGATCCCCGACGGGTGGACGGAATGGCTGGCCGGCGCGGACGACGCGACCTCTTACGCGGTGCAGATCGCGCCGCCAGAGCACTGGGACCTGAGAATCACGACCGTGATCCTCGACACGGAGCCGAAGGAGATTGGCTCGTCAGAGGGGCACCGGCTGGCGCACACCAGTCCGTTCTACGCCGCGCGCCAGGCCGAGCTGCCCCGCACGCTGGAGGCGGTCCGCCGGGGCCTGCTGGCGCGCGACTTCCGCACGATGGGCATGGCCGCCGAGCGCGAGGCGGTTTCGCTGCACGTGATCGGCATGACGTCGGTCGTGTCGGACCGCGCGTGGCTGAGCGGCGTCTACTACTGGGGGCCGGGCACGATGCGCGTGATCCAGGCGTGCCAGGCGTGGCGGCGCGATGGCCTGGAGGTGTACTTCACCATCGACGCCGGCGCAAACGTGCACCTGCTCTGCGAGGGCGCGAACCAGCCGCAGCTTGAGGATGCGCTGGGCCGGCTGCTGGGCGCGCGCGGCGGGCGCACGATTGTGAGCGCGCCGGCGCGCGGCGCGTGGGTGGTGGAAACCGATTGAACCGCGACGCCCGTTGAGATTGGTGTCTGTTCATCTTTTGGTTCCCGCGACTAAAGTCGCGGGCTAATTCGTCTTCCTCCGTGTCATGTTCTGCGATTAACCGACGACTGCAGTCGTCGGGCCACGAAAAACACACTACAGCGTGATACTGAGCGTACGGGCTGAAGAAATGCTGAGATTGGGCGTCTTTGATCCAGTGTTAACCTTCCTCAATACTCCTTAATAGGACTTTTACCAATTCCATGAACGCCCCGTGCTATAATAACTACAAATTTGGTCTTCTTATAAGGAACCCCAATACGGCGATAGGCAGCGAAGAAGCACACCGGCTGCCAGAGTAGCTCACGTGTCGAGCCAGGCCGTCTTGGGGTGTTTTTCTTCTGCGGCGGGGACCCGCCGGCACTGGTGTACAGCGCGCCGATCCATGAAGGGAGTTTCTTACATGGACATTGAAGCCACACTACGAAAACACGAGGACTTCTTGATGGGCCTGCCCAACGTCGTTGGCGTGGGCATTGGCGAGAGGGCTGGGAAGGAGGTGATAACCGTATTCGTGACGCATAAGGTGCCGGCCCACACGCTGGCAGCCGAAGAGATCGTCCCCAAGACGCTGGACGGTTACGAGACCGATGTCGAAGAGATAGGATACATCTCAGCACAATGAAAAAGAAACCACGACCGAGACGACAAGAGGAGACGACGATGGGCGTTGACGATGCCAAGATGATGCTCGCCGAGGACAACGAGGCCGAAGCGATGGCCGCGCACGCCAAGGCGGTTGACGAGTTCCTTGACCCGGAGCATGTGCCGGCAAACGTCGTGGGCCTGGGCGTTGGCGTCAAGTGGTCGAACGGCCAGCCCACCGGCGAGCCGGCGGTGCTCGCCCTGGTGAGCCAGAAGGTCGATGAAGACATGCTCCGCTCCGCCGACGTGATCCCTTCCGAGCTTGGCGGCATGCAGACCGACGTGCTTGCCGTGGGCGAGCTCCTCGCCGGCGGCGAGCCGATAGACGCGGGCGTGCAGACGCTCCGGAACCGGATACGGCCGGCGGAAGGCGGCTACAGCGTGGGGCACATCAACATCACGGCGGGCACCATCGCCACCTGCGTGTACGCCATCCTTCCTGAAGCGGGCCGCTACAATCCGGGGATCGGCATCCCCAACCGGTACTTCATCCTGAGCAACAACCACGTCCTCGCCAACAGCAACAACGCCAACCTGGGCGACCCGGTGCTGCAACCCGGCCCGTTCGACGGCGGCACCGACCCGGCGGACCGCATCGGCAGCCTTGCGGCGTTCGTCCCGATCACGTTCTGGCCGCCGGTCCCGCTCAACCAGCACCGCAACCTGGTAGACGCCGCCATCGCTACCGTCGAATTCCACGACGGCGACCGCGAAATCTACTGGATCGGCTATGTGCGCGCCTGGATGCGCCGCAGCGAGGTCAAGGTCGGGATGCTGGTCCAGAAGACCGGGCGCACGACCAACTACACCGTGGGACGGATCACGACGATTGCCGCGACGGTCAACGTGAACTACGGCGGCGGGCGGGTGGCCCGGTTCGTTGACCAGATCGTGACGACCAACATGTCCGCCGGCGGCGACTCCGGCTCGCTCGTCACCACGTTCGACAACGTGGCGGTGGGGTTGTTATTCGCCGGCTCGCCGAGCGCCACCATCCTCAACCAGATCGAGCACGTGCGCCGCCTGCTGCGCGTAGAGGTTGCCGAAGAAGTGGTCTAGTCGCGCCGCGAATCAATTGCGCGAGGGCTGCCGGGGTCGTCAGTTCGGGCGACTGTGGCAGCCCTGCATACAATGGCGTTGGCGAAGCGCCCCTCTCCCCCATGCCTCTCCAGGGGTGAGGACGCAAATTATGAAATCGCCAACGCCATCGCTTACCTGTCCCTCCCCCTCTGCCCTCCAGCCACCAGTCCGTCTCCTCCGCCGTCGCGACCACGCGCAGGCGCGGCAGGTCGAGCGCGTCGCCCTCCCAGTGGCCGTCCGGTGCGATGATGGGCAACCGCCCGCCCCCGGCCTGGTCCATCCAGCCGACCTGCAGCAGGTAGAAGCCCGCCGCCGTCCCCGCCGGGAAGCGGATGCGCCGCTGGTCCTCGATGACCTCGCCCGGCGTCCACGTGCTGGGCAGGCTCATGCCCTGCTGCGGGTAGCCGTCGAAGCGCGCCGGTATCTCGCCGTCCGCGCCCACCGCCTGCAAGAACACGCGCAGGTCCTCCACCGCCTCGTCCTCCAGCGGGCGGAGCGCCTTCCAGTAGAACGTGACGTAGCTGTTGCGCCCTGGCTCCACCACGCGCGGGAAGATGTCGTAGCCGACGAGCGCAATCCGGTCGCCGAAGTTGAAGTAGAGCGGGTTGGGGATCACGTCCGGGTACATCTGCCCGTAGCCGTCGTAAGCCGGGATGTTCACCTGCCCCAGCACCGCCGCGTCGCCGTTCGCGTTGGGCGCGTCGCCGCGCACCGGCAGACGCGCGCCGCTCTCCCGGTCGAACAGCCCCACCTCGACGCGCAGCCAGTCCGGCGCGAAGGCGGTCGGCGGCACATCGACGCGATACGTCTCGACGAACGCGCGGCCCGGCTCCCAGAGCGTCGAGGGGTACGCGCCCAGGCCGGTGTAGGTCGCGCGCATCGCCACCGGGAGGTCGTACAGGCCGAGCAGGTGCACGAACACGCTCAGCGGCGCGTCGGTGCGCGCTAGCGGCTCCCAGTGCAGCGTCACGAACACGGGCGCGCCGGGCTGCACCGTGTCCGCGCTCAGTTCATACCCGCGCAGCCGCGCCACGTCGCCGAACGCCGCGTCGATGGCCCCGGCCGGCTGGGTGGCGGCGGTCGGCTCCGGGGGCGGCGTGTAGGCGGGCGCAAGGTAGCCGGCCAGCGCCCAGATCGCGCCCGCGCACAGGAGCGCGCTGACGAGCGCGGCGAGCGCGCGCGCTGCGCCCCGCCCCGGCCAGGGGAGCCGCGTCACAAGCGCCGCCAACCCCGCGAACACCAGCAGGCCGTAGGCCGGCAGGCCGGGGAAGTAGAAGCGCCCCATCGCGCCCGCCGGGCTGACCAGGATGTAGAAGAACAGCACCAACGCCATCCCCACCGCCTGCGCGCCGAGCAGCGCCAGCGCGCCGACGTGCGTTCTGGCTTCCGGGAAGCTACGGCGGTCGCCCTGCGCAGGGCATAGAGCGCCAAGCCCACCAGACCGGCGACGCCGACAACCGCCATGAGCGTGTAGAGAGCGCCCGGCAGCGGAACCTGCCCGTAGCCGAAGCGGCCCCAGAGCGTGGTCCACGCGAAAGGCAGCTCCATGAGGGCGAGCGTCAGGCTCGCGCGCGGGTCGCGCACGCCCCAGATCTCGGTGACGCGCACGAAGCCGGTCGGCTCGCCGTAGAGCACGGCGTTGCGCACGAACCACCACCCACTCACCAGCGCCGCAACGCCGAGCACGATCCCCAGCGCGCGCAGCGCCTGCCGCCACGCGCGCCGCCGCCACGCCGCCAGCAGCAGCGCGAGCCCGATCACGCCGATCATCGGCAGCAGGTGTGTCTTCGTCAGCAGCGCCACGCCGTAGGCCAGCCCCAGCCATGCCGCGCGGCGGGCGTCCAGCCCGCGCGCAACCACGCGGACGCTCAGCAGCAACACCACCGCGCCGGCCGCGGCGGCGGGAACGTCGTTGTTGACCGCGCCGCTCAGGTAGAGGAACTGGGGGTTGAACGCGAGGAACGCCGTCCCGCCGACCGCTATCGCCCGGTTGCCGAACACCTCCAGGCCAATCAGGTACGTCGCCCACACCGCCGCCGCGCCCCACAGCGTGGTCACAAAGCGCGCCAGGTGCGACGCCAGCGCCGGCCCGCGCCAGGGGGAACGCCTCGTCGGGGCCGTGGAGGTACAGGTTCTTGTTGTCAACGCCGACTTCGAAATCGCGGTAGGCCCAATAGGGGTTAATTGGCGGCTCGGCGTCGAGGTCGGGCGTGGGCACCCAGAAACTCGCCAGCGCCGCCGTGACGTAGTACAGCGGCGGGTGGTGCGCCTGGATGTTCGGCGCGACCAGCCGGTCCTGCGTCGGCAGCCGGCGCTCGTTGACCAGGTAGCGCACGAACCGGTAATGGCGCACCTCGTCCGTCGCTTCGTGGATCGGGTTCACGAGGCCATAGGCAAGCGCGAGCGCCAGGTAGCCCACCAGGACCGCCACGAACGCGGGGTGCGCCCTCACGGCCCCAACGAGACGACCGGCAAGCGAACGGCGCGCCATGCCCTCTGCTGGCGCGTTCATTCGGGAACCTCAAGCGCACCCACGATCACCATCTCGCGCCCGTCCTCGGTCGCGTAGCGCGCGCCGGTCCAGGGGTCGAAGAGGCCCACGCCCACCCGGTAAGCGCCCGGCGCGAGCGCGTCCCAGGGCAGGGTGAGGCGCAGCTCGAACACGTCGGTGGGGTGCAGGGTGTAGGGATCGACGCCCAGGCCGCCGGCCGCGTGAACCGGCGTCTCCCCGTCCGGCAGGAGCACGTGCACGAAGACCTCCAGGCGCGGCGTGGTTGGCTCGCCGGGGGCGGGCGGCTTCGCGAAAAGCGGGCGCGCCGGCAGGTCGAGCGGCGCGCTCACCTGCCACGTCGTGCCGACGTACACCGACTCGCCCGGATAGGGGTATACGCTGGCGTGGCGCAGCGTGAGGCCGGGCGCAAACGCCACGTCCTCGCCCGGCGCGACCTCCGCCAGCGCCGGCATCCGGTAGAGCCGGTAGGCGTCGGTCTGCGCGACGACAGTCCTGTACTGAGCGGGAATGTACTGCGTCGCCGGGTCCTCGAAGAAATAGTGCGGCACGGCGAGATAGCCCTCCGCGAAGAGGTTCAGCCGGCTTGTGCGCGGGTCGTACCAGCGCACACGCACGTCGTCGCGTTCGAGCGCGATGTCGAACGCCGCCTGGTTCCACCGCTCCTCGATCTGCGCGCCGATGGCGATGTCGGCCACCTCCGGGTGGTCGTTCAGGTAGCGCGCCAGCGCCATGAAGTCGGTGTGGAACAGCACGCGGACAAACCCATCCTGCGGGCGCACGACAAAGTAATCGTACAGGTTGCGCGCCGCCTCCGCGCCCACGTAGATCGCCGCCAGCACGAGCAGCGCCCGCGCCGCCCAGGAGCTTCGCAGAGACTTGATAGCCGTCGCCTTCTGACCAACCCACACCACCCCAAGCGCCGGGAAGATGTACGCCGCCGGCTGCGCCAGGATCGTGTGGCCCAGGCTCGCCGCCGGCACCGCCAGCGCGCCGGGGGCCAGGCCCGCCGCAAACCACAGCAGCAGGAAGGCGTGCGCCGGCTCCCGCCAGCGCCACAGCCCGACCGCGACGCCGATGACGAAGAAGGCCGCCCCGACGACGCCAAACACCGGGCGGTACGGGATATTGTACAGCGCCTCGTCGTCGCCGGTGAACGCGAACATCCCCAGCGTGCGCAGCGCGTACTCAACCAGCATTGACGGGTCGCCGCCGCGCAGCGCGTAGAGCGGCGCGGCCAGCTCCGCGACGCGCGCCTCGGCGTCCGGGTTCTGGCTCAGCACCACGAGCAGCGGCACGCCGAGGAGCGTCGCGATCACCAACGCGAGCGCGAACCCGCGCCAGTGGCGCAGGAAGGCCATACGGTGGAAGACCAGGAAGTAAAGCGCGAAGGCGAGCAGAATCAGTGGGACGCCCCGCGACGCGAAGTAGGTGTAGAAGCCCACGCCTACCGCCGCCCCTGACGCCGCGAACCAGCCATAGCGCACTGCGCGCGGCGCACCCCCGCGCCGGCCGGGGCGCGCGCAACCGCCATGCCCCGCCACCAGCAGTAGAACGCCAGCAGCGCGAAGGCCGTCAGGCTGATGTGGCGCTGCCCGGTCCGGCTGTAGATCAGGCTCCAGAAGCTGAAGGCCAGCCCCAGCGCCGCAACCAGCGCCGCCGCCCGACCCCACAGGCGGCGCACCAGCAGGTACAGCAACGCCACGCTCAGCGCCCCGCACAGGATCGACACGCCGCGAATGCCGACGTGCGTGGTCCCGAACAGGGGCACGAGCGGCGCGGCGAGGATGTGGTACAGCGCTTCGTGGCCGGAGGCGTCGGCGTAATAGAGCCGGATGTCGCCGTCGCGGACGTGCTGGCTGATGACGAGCGCGTTGCTCAGCTCGTCGTCGTTGAACCCCGGTGGGCTGACCTCCGGCGCAACCAGCCGCAGCGCCAGCGCCAGGACGAACAAAAGGGCAACGACCCCCAATTCGCGGCGTCGCGTCATCCCGAACCGTCCCCACAGGGGTGGATCAAAACCCGGTGGCCGTCCGTGCCGTTGGCGCTCACGGTCAGCCGGTCCAGCGTGTCGCGGTCATACGCGCCCAGGTACACGGCGCAATCCCCCGCATCCAGCCCCGGCACCACGTGCACCTGCGCGAAGGCGTCGCCCGGCTGCCAGGTCCACGCCGGCGCGTCGAGGCGGTCCTCCTGCGCCACAACCTGCCCCGCGCCGTCAACCAGGTGCGCGAACAGCTTGACGCCGTCCGTCTCCTCGACGCCATACGTCGCCAGGGCGCGCCAGAACGTCACCAGCGTATCGGGCGGGCTGTAGTCGTAGCCGAGGAACTCAAGCGCCGGCGCGTTGACCGGCAACCCCGGCTCGACGACGCCGGTGAAATCGCTCCGCAGCGCCGGCAGCGCCGCCGCAAGCGCGGCGCGCGGCGACCAGTCGAACACGTCGGCGGTGCGGTTGAAGTCATCCGGCTGCATCGTCAGGCGCGTGATGCGCGCCCCCGCCCGTGAAGTACGGCTGCAACGCGGGGTTCAGCGGGGCCACTTCCGGGAAGACCACGCGCACCCGCGCCGCGTCTGGGAAGAGCAGCGCCCGCTGCCCGTCGAACCAGCGCAGCGTGAGGTCGTCGCGGCGCAGCGTCATGCGCACCACGGCGGGGTCGTGCGGCGCTTCCGGCGTGATCGACGAGAGCATCACCGGCGCGTCGTCGGCGCTGGATTGCAGGTAGCCGGCGGTCGCCACCAGTGTGTGGTGATAGGCGACGCGCACGTCGCGGCCGGCGTCCACAGGTCGAAGTAGTGCTGGTAGGTCGTCCATCCTGTGAGCGCGACAAGCGCTGCCGCCACCGGCGCCATCGGCACGCGGAAGGGACGCCGGACGCCCTCGCCGGCCGGCCGATCCGCGCCGTTCATCCACCGCCCCAGCGCCACGAGCGCCCACGCCGGCAGGATGTACACGGCGGGCATCAGGCCCACCGCGCGCGTCACCGCCGCGTCCACGCCCGTGACCGCGTTCGGCACGAGGCCGGCGGCGACCCAAATCAGCAGGAAGGCCGGCGCAGCCCGCCCGCGCACCGCATCCACCAGCGCCATCAGCAGGCCGCCGAGGAACAACAGCCCCTGCGCCGGCCCAAGCAAGGGCCGGCCTGGGAGGTTGTACATCCACAGCGGGTCGCCCGCGAGGTTGAACATGACCAGCGCCTCCCCCGACGTGGCGCAACAGCGGCGTAAGGTTCCCTCCGCCGCCGCCTGGAGCGGGCTACTGAGGTCCGCGAGGCGCGTCTCCGCGCCGGGGTGCGCCAGCAGCCAGCCGAAGAGCGGCGCGCTCACGAGCAGGGCGATCAGCAGGCTCAACAGCATCGCGCGCCAACCCCGGCGCAAGAGGTCGCGCCGGAAGAGCGCCAGGTACGCCATCAGCGCCGGGAAGATCACCCACATCACCCGCGCGGCCAGGTACGTGTAGAACGTCGCGCCGAGCAGGACCCCGGCGGCGACAGCCCAGCGCCGCGGGGGCCGCCCGCCCGCGCCAAGGCCCGCGCCCCGCCACCAGCAGTAGACCGCCGCCGCCAGCAGCGCCGGGAGCGTCACGCTGCGCAACGCCTGCCGCGAGACCATCACCGGCCAGAAATCCACCGCCAGGAAGGCCGCCGCCAGCAACCCCACGCCCGCCCCAAACGCCCGCCGCGCCCAGGCCCAGGTCAGCGGCAGAAGGAGCAGCCCGAAGAAGGCCGCCGTCAGCCGCGAGGCATAGGCCGTCGGGCCGACAGCGAGCATCGTCAGCGCGGTCGCATAATCGTAGAGCGGCTCGCGCCCGTAGCCGACGGTGAAGTAGATCGGGAAGACGCCCTCCAGCACGCGCGCGGCATCGCGACCGTGGTCGGCCTCGTCGTGCGTCAGGCCGGGCGGGGCGTGATCGAGGTCGTGGACGCGCAAGAAAGCCGCCACCAGCAAGATGGCGACCAGCGCGGCGACCTCTGCGCGGGAGGGTGATGGTTTCATAGGCGCGCGGAATTTACCGCAGCCAGTGGGGGCGGTCAAGAACAGGCAGGAGTTGGCAGCGAGAGGGGAGACAGAAAGCCTCAAGCGTGGCCGCGAACAAGCCGACCGGCAATTTCCACGCCACGCGAGAGGCAGCGATGGATCATGTCACACAGTGGCATGGCATAACGAAGTCTGGAAGGCAGCGCAGGCTGGAAACACGAAGGCGCGAAACATGCGCCCAACCTTTCGTGACTTCGCATCTTTCGTACTTTCGTGTTACGAACCTTTAAGAAAAGTCAATGGTATATGCGAAGAACTGCTCGCCCTTTGGAGCAGTCTGGCAGACCCAGTTACCTTCCGGGTTGATTACCCCCGAAGGCGCGGAACAGGGAGGTGCGTCGGATGGCAGTTGTCAACCGTCACAATCCACACGCGACCCGCCCGCGCGCGCATTCTCAGGTTCGATTCGTGGTACTGCCAGGCCAGGTCTGACCATGCGCTCCCATCGCGGCCTCCGTTGACGGCATGGAAGACAACGCGCGCGCCCATCCTGGCGAGTTGCTGGCTCAGATGCACGTCCGGCATCGGGGTGGCTTCTGGGTTTGCCCAGAGATCGTTGCAGATCAGCCCGCCGGCTGGGATTCCCATATAGTCAAACACACGCAATGGGCTGACATCGAAGTGATTGATCTCGCCTTCCGGCGGCTCAGTGGGCGTCCCGCAAAGGAGCGTCTTGCTGTGGAATCCGAGATACGCGCCGTCTGGCGTGTAGAACCGGATCTGGTTGTAGCGCCGGTTATCTTGAGGCTCGACAAAACAGGTTCCCAGTGCGAGACCCAGACCAGATTCGCGCGCACGTGCGGCCACGCGGCGCAGCGCGTCCGCGACAGCGCCGGCGTCGAAGTCATGCGTGTAACCGCTCAGCGACCCCTCAGGGGGTGAGGAGGACATCGGCCTGTGCCTCCCTGGCGAACTCAAGCGCCCGATAGATTGCCGCCTCGTTCGACTTGATGTCGGTCGTGACCTGTATTTGCGCGCCGGCGACACGCAATTGCGCCATCGATTCACTCCTTCGTGCAGTGTCGTCCTGTCAACGCAATCACCTCTTCGTCGCTGGCGATCTCCCGCCTGGGCCACGCCGCAACATGCGCGCACGGCGCTATCGTTGCGACTTGCGGGTGCGTGGGTCCGCCAGGTCGCGGAGGCCGTCGCCGATGAAGTTGAAGGCCATCACCACAGTGAAGATCGCCAGGCCGGGGAAGGTGCTCAGCCACCACTGGTCAAAGTAGTCGATGCCGTCCGACACCATCCGCCCCCACTCCGGGGCCGATGGTTCAGGCCCCAGGCCCAGAAAACTCAGCCCGGCGAAAATCAAGATCGCGTTGCCGATGTCCAGCGTCGCCATCACGACTGCCGGTGCGATGCAGTTGGGCAGAATAGTGCGGGTGAGGATATAGCGCTTTGACGCGCCGATGGCATAGGCCGCCTCGACGTACTCATTGGACTTGACGCTGACCACCAGGCTGCGCACGATGCGGGCGTAGCTGGGCCACCAGACGACGATCATCGCCAGGGTGGCATTGAGCACGCTCGGCCCCAGCGCGGCGGCAATCGCCATCGCCAGGATGATCGTCGGGAAGGCCATAAAGACCTCAGTGGCCCGCATCAGCGCCTCGTCCCACATGCCGCCCAGATAGCCGGCGACGGACCCGATGGCGGAGCCAATGACCATCGCGAAGACGATTGCCAGCACCCCGGCGGGCAGCGAGATACGCCCGCCGTACATGACGCGCGCCAGCACATCGCGGCCTAGCTGGTCGGTGCCAAAGACGTGTTCGGCGCTCGGCGGCTGCAGGCGGTTGGTCACGTCCTGCGCCAGCGGGCCATATGGCACGATCCAGGGAGCGGCCAGGGAGATGAGAAACCAGAGCAGACACACCACCAGCCCGACAACCATGAGCGGGTTGCGCGCCGCGTGAAACCGCAGCGCGCGCAGCTTTCTGCGTGGGGCGGCGCGCGCCCTCAACCGAGATCGGCTGGCGGATATCGACGCTTGCGTCGCTGCTCATAGCCCTAGCGCGCTTCCCCGGTGCGCACGCGCGGATCAAGCACGAAGTACAGCATATCGACAATCAGGTTGGTGACGACAAACACGATAGCGACCAGCATACTCACGCCCATGATGGCGGGGAAGTCGAGGCTGCGCGCGGCGTCGTAGGCGTAGCGCCCGATGCCGCTCCACGCGAAGATCGTCTCGGTGAGCACCGCGCCCGCCAGCAGGTGTCCATATGACAGGCCGATAATCGTCACAACCGGCAGCAGCGCATTCCGCAGCCCGTGCCGTATGGTCACCTGGCGCTCCGTGAGGCCCTTGCTGCGCGCCGTCGTCATGTATTCGAGCGAGATGACCTCCAGCATGGACGAGCGCGTGATGCGCGCGATCAGCCCCGTCGAGTACGCGCCGAGCACGAGCGCCGGCAGGATCAGGTGGTGGAGCGCATTGCGGAAGAGGTCCCAGCGCCCGGTGAGCAGGCTGTCGATGGTGTACATTCCCGTGACGGTGGGCGGCGGCGCGAGCACCGCGTCCAGGCGGCCCGGTCCCGGCACGATACGCAGGCGCAGATAGAGCACCAGCAGCGCCACCAACGCCAGCCAGAAGACCGGCGCGCTCACGCCGATGAGCGACAGGATGCGCACGATGAAGTCAATCGGGCGGTTGCGCCACACGGCGGAGATCAGGCCAAACGTCACGCCGGCCGCCAGCGCAATGACAATGCCCGCCGTCGCCAGTTCTACCGTGGCCGGCAGATACCTGCCCAGGTCATCGGCGACGGGGCGGCGGGTGCGGATGGACGTGCCCAGGTCGCCGCGCAGCAGGTTGCCCAGGTACGTAACGTACTGAACGTGAATCGGCTCGTCCAGGCCCCACCGGGTGCGGAACGCCGCCACGGTCTCCGGGTCGGCGGCGGCGCGCTCGCCCAGGTTGGCCGCGGTGGGGTCGGCGGGCACCAGGTTGGCAATGATGAACGCCACCAGCGAGATCCCGAAAATGAGTGGGACTGCCAGAACCAGGCGGCGCAGCATGTACGAGATACAGAGGCATGGGTCGTCTCTATAGCGCGGACCATGAAACTGCAGGGGCACGGCGCGCCGTGCCCCTGGTTCCGCCGTTACAACGATGATCTTACCCAGCCAGGCCGAGCAGCGTCAGGTCCACGCGCCACTGCCCATTATAGTTGAAGCCTGTCAGGTTAGCCCGGTAGGCGAAGTGCACGCCCGGCTGGAAGAGCGGCGCAAAGGGGCCGGATTCCATTTCGTAGAGCTGGATCTCGCGGAACAACTCATTCCGCGCGTCGGGATCGGTCTCAACCTTCACCTGGTCGCGCAGCGCCAGGATCTCGGCGTCGGCGTTATCGTCAGTCCAGTTGGCGCGGTTGCCCACCACACCGGCGGGGAGGAACTCCACGTAGTCGAGCGTATCGTAGTAGTCGGGGTTCCACAGCCACAGGCCGAAGCCATGCTGGCCGGCGCGATAGGCGTCCAGCGAGGTCTGCAATTCCTCCGGCACGAGGTTCACGGTGATGCCGACCTCAGCCAGGTCAGCCTGGACCTTCTGCGCCACGACGCCGAACTCGGTGCCGATGTAGGTGAAGTCCGGGTAGCGCAGGTCCACGGTGAAGCCGTCAGGGTAGCCGGCGTCGGCCAGCAGTTGCCGGGCGACTTCCAGGTCGCGTGCGATGCCTTCAGAGGAGTCGAGCGCGCCGCCAAAGCCGAGCGGAACCATCGCGGCGGGCGTGTTCGTGCCGACCCCCGACAGGGTGCGCAGGCCCTCATAGTCCAGGGCGTAGCGGACCGCCTTCTGCACCAGCTTGTCGCTCATCGGGCCGCCGATGTCCGGGTTCTGGTTCATGAGCAGGAAGATCAGCGTGTCGCTCTGCGTGGAGAAGGTCACGATGTCCGGGTTGCCCTCGAAGGACGGCAACTGGTCGGCAGAGACGTCCATCGCGATGTGGATGTCGCCCGCCTCAAGCGCCAGCTTCTGCTGCGCGGCCTCCGGCAGGTTCCGCAGGATGATGCGGTCGAAGTACGGCGGCTCGCCCATGTTGTAGTTGGGGTTGCGCACCAGGATAGTCTGCACGGTCGGCTCGTAGCTGCCAACCATGTACGGGCCGGTGCCGGCGGAGTTGTCGTTGAACCACGGTTCGGCGGTGTCGGTCTCGGCGGCGTCAGCGGCGTCCGTGCCGCCCTGGGCCATGACCTCTTCGGCGTCCGTGATCGAGAAGGCGTCATACACCAGCTTCGCCAGGATGGCCGGGTCCGGCTGCGCGAGCGTCAGCACAACTGTGAGGTCGTCCGGCGCTTCGACGCTGGCAATCGTGTCAGCCAGGAAGGCCGGGTTGTCCTTGAGGTTCTTCATGCGGTTGAAGCTGAAGACCACGTCACTGGCGGTGAGGGTGGAGCCATTGGAGAAGGCCACATCGCCATCCAGGGTGAAGGGTGTAGACCAGGCCGTCGTCCGAGATGGTCCAGCTTTCGGCCAGGTTGGGCAAAATCTCGCTCACCGAGTCGGTGGGGGAACGTGACGAGCGTGTCATAGACCGACGTGTGGATGAGCGAGCCGCCCGGCTCGTAGGCGCGGTGCGGATCGAGGCCGTTGTAGTCCTCCGAGATGCCGACGATCAGCACCCGCTCCTCCTGAGCGCTGGCGCCGAAGGCCGTCAGGCTCAGTATAGCAACCAGTAGCAGAACAGTGAACCGACGCATGTTCTCCTCCTCAGATCATAGGTTGTTCGGGCAATGGGATCGCGAACGCAACCCAAGTATACCCCAGATTCTATCCAGCGTCCGCCAATTCTCGATCGAGCTGGCTGTCCTCTCGTTTATCGAAAAGCGCAGTGTGAACTATAATCGATGTAAGCTGCGAGAAGCGAGTGAGGAACCGAGATGAGCGAGAACCCTACTCAATTTGATACTGTCATGTCGCAGGCGCTCAGCTATCGTTGGAAGAGCGCGTGCGCCTGGCAAAACGCATTCTGGAAACGGTCGAGGGTGACCTGCCAGCGGAGACGGGCAAGGAGCCTCGTCTATCCCTCTACGGCGCGCTGGCCGATCTGAACCTCAACGTTTCTGAAGAGGACATCGCTGAGGTGCGGCGTGAGATGCTGGCGAACTTCCCGCGCGAGGACATCGCGTAATGATTGCGGGTAGCAGACACGCACACGATTATCTGGTACCTGGACCGCGACCTACGCCTGTCAGCACCGGCGAGAAACGCAATCGAGATCACCGCACAGGACGGTGATGTCATCGGCGTGTCTACCATCACGCTGGTTGAGACAATCTACCTCATCGAGAAACAAAGGTACCGGTGGAGACCTTGCCACGCATGTGCCGCGCTGCGAACACCGAAAGGCGTGTTTGTGGAAGTCCCACTCGATCTTGACATCGCGAAGCGCTCAGGCGAGTAGATCGCTCGCTTGTGCCTGACATGCCTGATCGGATTGTCGCAGCAACGGCGTTGCATCTCAAAGTGCCTGTCATCAGCCGGGATGGAAAGATAGCGTGTCCGGAGTCACAACGATTTGGTAAAGGCCAGAGCCGCAACCGACCTTATCCGCCCGCTGCTTTCCCCAATCTGGGCGCGTCTTTTGTCTCATGCGTGATACGCCTTCCAGCGCCGGCACGACGCGCTCCCCCAGCAGGCGTAACCCTTCCCCGGCGCTCAGGCCGTGCGGCGTGCCGAACTCGACGCGGCGCGCCCCGGCGTCGAAAAGCGCCTCGGCCTGGCGAATCACGTCAGCGGGTTTGCCGGCGATGGCGAAGCGCTCAAGCAGGCTGTCGCTGATAAGCTGCGCCGCCGCCCCCGGCTCTCCCTGCGCCACGGCCTGGCGGATCCGCGTCAGCAGTTTCGGTTCCACCGGGACGGTCGGGTCCAGCGGCGCAACCACCGGCAGGTAGAGCGCCGCCGCGCGCCGCGCCGCTTCGCGCGCCTGATCGCGGTCCTCGTCCACGACCGTGACCGCCCCCATCACCACTCCCACCGCGTCGTTGGCAAGGTAGCCGCGCATCGTGCGCGCCATGTCTGGGTTGGCGGAACCGCCGACCTTCACTTCGTCGGCGATCTCAGCCGCGAGCGCCGCCAGCTTCGGCCCCCACGTGCCGATCATCACCGGGACGCGCGTTTCTGGCAGGGGGGTAGGACGCGCGGACGTGCGGGGCGAGCGTGAAGACCTGCCCGGTATAGCCGCCGGTTCCACCGGAGAGCAGGTAGCGCACGGCCTCGACCGCCTCACGGATGGCCTGGACCGGGCGCGCCGGCTCCGCGATGCCGTGATCGGCGAGCCACGCGCCGCGCGCAACCCCAATGTACACGCCGCCACCCGCCAACCCCGACAGCAGCGCCGTGCTGGCCGCGATGTCGATCGGGTGAATGCGGAACGGTGACACTGCGGCAGGGCCGAGCCGCGCGCGCTGAATGTGCGGAGCCATCAGCAACAGAGGGCCGTAGCTGGGGTGAAACGGCGCGTCGCAGTAGACGCTTACCGCGTCGAAGGCGTATTGATCGACCTGCTGCGCCAGCGCGATATACTGCGCCGGCGTCTTGTCGGTCTGGAAGGCGATGCTGAGTTCGCGCTGCATCAGGTGAGGTCGTCGCTGTCCATTGTGCGCCGGGCAATGCGCTCGATCTTCATGATGACGCGCTCGTCCGGATCGGGGCAGGCGACGAGCGTGTCGCGTTCGAGCCAGTCATTCTCGGCGAGCTGGCGCTGCTTCGCGGCGAGCAGTGGCAGCACGGCGCTGAGCGCGTAGATGCAGAAGTGCTTCCCGGCGGGGATGCGCAGCTTGCTGCTCTCGGTGAGTTCGAAGTAATCGCCCACCTGCATCCCGCACACCGACCGCCCTTCGATGGCGACGACGGTCACGCGCAGGTCGTAGAGTTCAAACGCGCGCGGCATGGTCAGCGCCCCCTGAAGTGCGGCAGCACTTCGCGGCCCAGCGTCTCAATGGCCGCCAGCGGGTCCGGCCCAAGCGGGGGCCGAAGCTCAGGTGGCGGGCGCCCATCGCCGCCAGCCCTTCCAGACGCGCGATCAGGTCGCGCGGCGCGCCGACCACGCCGATGCGCAGCATCGCCGGGGTGACGAGGGCCTTTGCCTTTGTCACGTCGTTCTCAACCATGATGGCGCGCTCAATCGGCGCGAAGTCCGCGCGCGCCAGCCCAAGCCGCTCCCAGATACGGGGACTCATCGCCGGGCCGTAGTAGGCGACCTTCTCGCGCAACGCGTCCTCGGCGGCGGCGCGGTCATCCGCGATGGAGCACCAGATGCACGCGGCCACGTCAATCGCGCCCGTGTCGCGCCCGGCGTGCGCCGCGCCCTCCTGGATATACGGCGTCACCGCCGCGTAGTGCTCCGGCGGGAAGAGCAACGGCAGCCCGCCGTCGGCGACCTCCCCGATGGCGCGCAGCATGTTGGGACTCGTCGCGCCGATGTAGATTGGAACCCGACGCTGGGGCGCAAAGCGCAGGTACGCCTCGCCGGTCCAGTGCAGAAAGCCGCCGTCGCAGGGGGCGCGCGCGCCGGCGAGCAGGGCGTTGATCGCGCGCACGCTCTCCACCAGGGCCGTGCGCGGCTTGCCATACCCGGCGTCCGGCGTGATGCCCACCCACTTGAGAAACTCCCCCGCGCCCGACGCCAGCCCCAGGTTGAAGCGCTGCTCCGACAGCTCGTCGAGCGTGGCCGCCATCATCGCGATCTCGGCGGGATTGATGGTAAAAGGGTTGAGGATGCACGTGCCAATCTCGATACGCTGCGTCGCCCGCGCGACGGCGGCCAGGATCACCGGCGCGCTGCGCAGGAACAGGTCATTGCTGACCCAGAACTGGTCGAAGCCGGCGGACTCGGCGGCCTGCGCGAGCGCGATGTACTCCCCGACCGGGAGGTCGTTGTTGAGGCGGATGCTGAACTTCATCTAGCCGCCGGCCCCGGCCCCGACGATGGCTTCCGCTTCCATCTCGACCAGATACCCCGGCCCCACCAGCGCGCTCACCTCGATGAGGGTGTTAGCCGGGCGGATGTCGCCGAAGAACTCGGCGTGGGCGCGGGCGGCCTCCTCCCACCGGCTCACGTCGGTCACGTAGATGCGCGTGCGCACCACATCGGCCAGCGACGCGCCCGCCTGCTCGAGCGCGCGCGCGATCTTCTGGATGATATACACCGTCTGCGCGTAGACGTCGCCCGCGCCGACGAGATTGCCATGCTCGTCAGTTGCGGTGGTCCCGGAGACGTGCACCACGTTCCCCACGCGCACGGCGCGCGAGTATCCCGCGATGGCCTCCCACGGCGTGCCGGAGGAGATGTTCTGTCGGGTCATGGGTCCCCTGCCTAATCGACTACACGAAGCGTCGGGAAGCCGCGCGTCAGCGGTTCGCCGCCGCCGGGGCGCGCAACGACCACATCTTCAACGCGCGCCGAACACCGGTCATGGAACAGGATGCTCGGCTCGATTGTGAACAGCATCCCTCCTGGATTACGGTGTCATCGGTTTTGGTGAGGAAGGGCGGCTCGTGCACGTCCAGGCCAATGCCGTGCCCGAGCCGGTGACGGAACGCCGCGCCGTATCCAGCGTCTTCGATAACCTGGCGCGCGGCGGCGTCAACCTGGGCGGCGGTGACCGCGCCCGCGCGCAGCGCAGCAATCCCGGCGGCCTGCGACGCCATCACCAGGTCGAACACGCGCTGGAATTCCGCGTCCGGCGCGCCAAAAGCCACCGTGCGCCCGAAGTCATAGCAGTAGCCCTCGTAGATGCCGCCGAAGTCGAAGAGAATCGACACGGGCGGGTGAAGCTGGCGGCGCCAGTGCTTTTCCGGGTGGCCGAAGATTAGTTCATGGTTCGGGCCGGCGTTGTAGAGCGCCGTGGTAAACGACGGGCCGGGGGAGCCATGTCGCCGCAACTGGTAATCGACCTCGGCCATGATGTCGAGTTCGGTCATCCCGTGCTTGAGCTTGGGCAGCACCTCGGCGAAGCTCGCCTCGGTAAGCTCGCCAGCGCGCCGCATGAGGGCGATCTCGTCCTCGCTCTTGATCGCGCGCAGCGGGCGCAGCAGTTCCGTGGCAGAGACAAACGTCGCTTCAGGATACAGGCGCTGCAACGCGAAGACGGTCTCGCCGCGCGTGCGGTCGCTCAGGGCGATGCGCGGTCGCTGTGGAACCTCGAAACGCGCAAGGACATCGTGCACCAGCGCGACCGGATCGTCAAAGTCGCCCAGGATACGCACTTCAACGGCAGTGCTCCCCAGGCCGCCGAACTCGGCGGACATGCGCGGCAGGGCCAGGACAGGCGCGTGAGCCGGCGCCATCCACATGCCCTCAAGCCACGCGCCGGGGTGGATCGTCGCGCCGAAGTTGGGGAACTCGCGCGGCAGGCCGGTGAGGTACTGCAAGTCGGCTGAGACCGGGAAGAAGGCTAAATCGGCGTTGGTGCCCAGTTGTTCGCTGAAGCGCCGTAGATGGTCATCGTATTGCATGGGATAGGTACCTCTAGTTCAGGTTGTTCGGCGTCAGGAACCGGTCGCTGAGCAGGGTCAACGCCAGGCAGAGCAGCCCAAACGAAAGGAGCAGCCCGTAGCGTTGGAAGAAAGACCGCCAGTCGCGCGTCCGGAGCGATGCCACTGCCTCAGCCATGTATGTTTACCTGTGTTGCGCGGCGCGAATCGGTGCGGACGATGGTGGTTGTGTCAGACAGCCGTGGCTCAGTGCGCCTCTTCTCCCCAACGGACGAATCCCGGAGAGCGCCGGCCCTGCGCGAGCCTTCATGAACTCAGCGCACGGGATTTTAACCCTGCGCGGGCGACTTGTCACGCGCGCGGTGGCTGCATTGGTGCCAGTCGGCGATGCCGCCGGTCAACTATACTGCGTCGGGTCGAGGGCGTCACGCAGGCCGTCGCCGAGGAAGTTGAACCCCATCACCGTGATCATGATAACCAGGCCGGGGAACACGGCGTACCACCACTTGCCTGTCGGGAGGTAGTTCCGGCCCACATCGACCATCGTGCCCCAGCTTGGGTTTGGCACCTGCACGCCCAGGCCCAGGAAGCTGAGCGTCGACTCGGCAAGGATGGCGCCGGCCACGCCCAGCGTCGCCAGGACAATCATCGGCGCGACCGCGTTCGGGAGCACGTGGATCAGCAGGATACGCGCGGTCTTCACGCCCATCGCCCGCGCCGCCGTGACGTATTCCATTTCCTTGACCGAGAGCACCTGGCTGCGCATCATGCGCGCGTGCCCGGTCCAGCCGATAAGGCCCAGCGCAAGGAAGATGGTTATCGGGTTGGGTTCGAAAATCGTGACCCAAACAATCAGGAA
Source organism: Anaerolineae bacterium (assembly GCA_027494055.1). Classification (GTDB taxonomy): domain Bacteria; phylum Chloroflexota; class Anaerolineae; order Aggregatilineales; family JAFGMM01; genus JAOSJO01. Next base: position 760,023 of record JAOSJO010000012.1, read on the forward strand.
CATGAGGCCCGGTATCGTGAGAAAAATGTCCGTTAGGCGCATAATCACGTCGTCGATCCAGCCGCCGTACCACCCTGAGAGCGCGCCGAGCGTCATGCCGATACTGACCGCCACGCCCTGGGCCACGAAGCCGATCACGAGCGAGATGCGCGCGCCGTAGACGAGGCGGCTGAAGATGTCGCGCCCAAGCTCGTCGGTGCCGAGCGGATACTGCCCGTTCGGCGGCACGAGGCGGTCGGTGTAGTGTGGCTCAATCGGGTCGAACGGCGCGACAGCGTCCGCAAAGATGGCGCATACGACCATCATCACCACAATCAACAGCCCGACGAGCGCGACGCGGTTGCGGCGGAACGTATACCAGAAACGCGCGCGGTTGGTGACCGACCGCTGCGTTTCCAGCGCCACCGGGGGCGCCGGTGAGGATTGTGTCTGCCCTGTCGTCACAAGAGCCGTCCCTTACTCGTAGCGGATGCGCGGGTTGATGAGCACGTAAGCCAGGTCTGTGATCAGGTTGATGGCGATGTACAGGAACGCGCCGAAGATCAGGATACCCAGGATCACGGGCGTGTCGCGGCGCATGATGGCCGGGACGATGGCGCGGCCCAGGCCCGGCCAGTTAAAGACCGTCTCCGTGACGATTGCGCCGCCGAGCAGCCCGCCGATGTCGAGCGCGATCACCGTAATGACCGGGATGAGGGCGTTGCGGAGCTGGTGGCGCGTGAGGATCACGCGATACCGCAGGCCCTTCGCGCGCGCAGTCGTGACGTAGGGCTGAGTCTTGACTTCCAGCATCGACGAGCGGGTGACGCGCGCCAGCGTCGCCGAGTAGTACGCGCCCAACACCAGCGACGGCAGCATCATGTGGCGCACGGACCCCTCTTCGTAGCCGGCGACCGGGAACACGGCGAGCGGCTCCTGGGTCAGCACCAACTGCGCCAGCAACGCGGACCAGAACACCGGCATCGACACGCCGATGAGGGCGACAACCATGAGCCAGTGGTCCACCCACGAGTACTGTCGCTCGGCGGCGACAATGCCTGCGGGCAGGCCGATGAGCACGGCCACGACCATAGCCCCTATCATGAGCTGCGCCGTGCGTGGGAAACGATAGCCGATGATGGCGGAGACGGATTCCTCGTGTACCTGGGACTCGCCCAGGTCGAAGCGCAGCATTTGCTCCAGGAACTTGAGATAACGCACGTGGAACGGGTCGTTGAGGCCCATGCGCTCGCGCGTCGCTTCGATCACCTCAGGGTCGAGGCGGTTATACTCCTCGCCAAGCACGGCGCGAAGCGGGTCGCCGGGCATCATAAAGGCCAGGATGAACAGGATGGTGAACACGCCCCACAATGTGGGGATTACCATCAACAGCCGCCGGATGATGTATTTGCCCATTGTCTTGCCTGCGCTGTCTTCAAGAGGCCGCCATGATTGCGGGGGCGGGTTCTGCAACCCGCCCCTGCGGTTCTCGCGGAGAGAGATGACGCGTTACTATGGAAGCAGGTCGGTGTTCACGCTGACCGGCCAGAGGTGCGCCGTGTACGAGCCGCCGCCGCCCGGCTCGAAGCTCTCGATCCAGGGCTTCTGCAGCCAGGTGACTTTGCTGTAGGCCGAGACGATCACCGGGGAGTCTTCCATGATCAGGTTGTGCGCCTGCAGGTAGAGGTCGGCGCGCGCCTCTGGGTCATACTCCGCCATCGCCTGCTCAAGCAGCGCGTCCACTTCGGGGTTCTTGTATTTGGTGTCATCGCGCTCGTTCATGAACAGGTAGTTGAGAGTGTCAGACGGGTCGGGGATGCCGGCGCTCCAACCGCTCAGGAACATCAGCACGTCATCCTGGCCGATGTGATCCCAGTAGGTCGCCGCGTCCTCGACGACGATATTCAGGGTGACGCCGAGCGTGCGCAGGTCCTCCTGGAGCACGGGCAGGGAGAGTTCGTCCTTCGCGCTGGAGAACACGTACAGATCAATCGGCGGGATGCCCTCGCCGTTGGGGAAGCCGGCCTCCTCCAGCAGTTGCGCGGCTGTGTCCAGGTTGTACTCATAGATGGTCTCAGGCGTCGAGGCCGGCATGGCCGGCGGCAGGACTCCCAGCGTCCCTGGGAAGCGGACGCCTTCCATCAGGTCGTTCCACACCAGTTCGCGGTTGAAGGCGTGCGCAAACGCCTGGCGGACCAGCGGGTTCTCGGCGAAGAAGCCCGTGCTCATCTTGAAACCGAAATACCGCATGTTCAGGCCGGGCATTTCGTTGTACTCGTCCGGGAACTCCTCGCGGATTGCCGCGAACTGCCCGGTGGGGAAGTGGAACAGGAAGTCCAGTTCATTCTGGCGGTACATGAGCAACTCGGTGTTGGCATCGGGCACGTTGATGAACCGGATGCCATCCACTTTCGGGAAGCCTTCCTGCCAGTATTCGGGGTTGGCGACCAGCGTGATGTGATCATCGCGGAGCCACTCCACGAACATGAAGGGGCCGGTACCGACGGGCCGGTTGCTGAAGTCTGGAAGCTGCTCATAGGCCTCGCGCGGCACGATCGTGATCGCGCCGGCGCTGACCGTGAAGAAGAGGCGGTTTGGCGCCTTCAACGTGACCGTGAAGGTGTAGTCGTCCACGAGTTCGATGCCGGAGATCGACTCGGCCTCACCTGCGCGGAACTCGTCGATCCCCACCACGTCGTCCATCATCTCCGGGTGCTTCGAGATCGTCTCGTCGGAAGAAGCGTAGATGTGCGCGCTCCACACGTAGTCTTCGGCCTTGACCTCCCGGTCGTCCCACTCGATGCCTTCCACATCATGGAACAGGACACCCTCGCGAAGCTTGACGGTGTAGGTCATCAAGTCGTCGGAGAGGTCCCAGCTTTCGGCCAGCCGGGGGCTTGCCTCACCGGTGGACTGGTCGATAAAGACCAGGCCTTCGTAGATTGGGCGGGTGATCGTGCCGATGGCGATGGTTGTCGCAGTGAACGGATTCAGGTGCTCCGGGTCAGGGGTGATGGGATACCGCAGGATCACCTCATCCTGAGCGACGGCTGCCGGGGCCGCGAGCACGGCGACGACGATCAGTGTGAGCAACACAGATAGTCTCTTAATCATGGATCTCCTCCTCAAAGTAGGATCACGCGAGGTGCAACACAGCCGATGGGTTGCGGATGTCGTCCTTACTCAGGCAGGATACGCGCCTCCTTTCCGTCGCGTCCGTCAGTCAGTTCGCCAAGCGCCAAATAGCCCCTTGCGCTAATATTACACCAAAGAGTCTCCCTCGCAAGGTTGAGATGCGGCGCGGGCATGATTTTGGCGAATCTGCACCAGAACTGCCTGCGTAGGTGCGCGCCCCCGGTTGGCGTTTGAGCGACGCTCGCCTTATATTCTGTCAGGGCGTGCGCGGCCCTGGAGCGCGCGCGTTCGGTTTATTGGAATTCGCGACCGGGGCTGTAGAGCTTACAGAGGTGTGGAGTTGCGCATGAAGCGTTGGATGTCGTGGGTCGCGTTCGCATGGGCGCTGTTCGTGATCGCCGCCACGCCGGCCCTCCCTGGAGCCGCGCTGCCGGCGCCACAGGCCGCCGGCGGCGCGACCTCAGAGGGGCCGCTGCGCAACCCGGACCCGCCGAGCACCCTGCTGCCGCCGAACACAACCGCGTTCGGTTTCTCCGTGCAGACCGATACGGCGACGGCGTGCCGCTATGCCGTGCACGAGGCGCGACCCTTCGAGGCGATGACGCCCTTCGACAGCAGCGACAACACGACCGCGCACCAGACGGTCATCCAGGGCATCGACCCGGACCCGAACCGCGTCAACGACGTGTACGTGCGCTGCGCCGCCTACCCCGACGTGCTCCTCTCCCTGCGCTATCGCGCGCTGCCTGACGTAAACCCATCGTACCCGCGCACGAGCAACCTCTGGGGCCTGAATAACTTCGACAACCAAAGCCCGGAATACCTGGCGCGGTATGACCTCTGGATGGGCAGCGACCTGCGCCCGGACCAGATTCGGACGCTGCGCAGCCTCAACCCCAACGTCCTCGTGCTCACCACCATCAACGCCGTCGAGGCCGGCGAGGGTTGGTATGACGCCGTGCCCGACGACTACTGGCTCAGAGACGCCGACGGCGAGCGTGTTGAGGTCTGGCCGGGCCTGTATCGCCTGAACCTGACCAGGCCGGAGGTCGCCGAGTTCCTGGCGCTCCAGGCCTATCAGAAAATCGTCGCTAACGACCTGATGTACGACGGGGTCTTTCTCGATAACGTGTTCCTGGACCAGTCGTGGCTTGCGAAAGACATCTACGACAACCCGTTTGAGGCCGACGCCGACGGGGACGGCGAGACCGACGACCCCGCCGCGCTTGACGCCGCCTGGCGCGCCGGAGTGCTGCACGAACTGGCGACGTTCCGAAGACTCATGCCGCACGCGCTCATGGCCGGCCACGCGCTCGACATCGAAGAGCCGGCCATCGCAGAGACGTTCAACGGGGTCGGCATCGGCTTCTCCACCGTCGATGTGATCGAGGGCCGTGGCATTTCGAGCCGAGGGCTGGTGCGCTTCCCCAGTTATGGACGTTCTACTCGGCGTGGAACACCCAGGCGCGCCGCCCGCACATCACGTCGGTCGAATCGGCCCCGCCGCACCAGATCGCCTACGGCTATGGCTATGCGCCGTGGGAGGGGCGCGACATCCCGCCGTCAACGCTGGAATTCGCGCGCACGTACTACCCGTACATGCGGTTCGGGCTGGCGTTCACCCTGATGGACGACGGTTACTTCACCCACGAGTTCGGCGACACCTGGCACGGCAACGACTGGTGGTATGACGAGCTTTACTTCGATCTCGGCTACCCCCTTGGAGAGGCGGAGTTCCTCGACCTGGGCGGCGACCCGCCGCAGAACCTCATCGTGAACGGCAGCTTTGAGCGGTTTATCGGCGACCCCTGGGACCTGTGGGTGGACCGCGACGCCGGCGCCGCCGCTCGCGTCTACGCCGATACCTCGGAGGTGGCAGTTGGCGGCGTCTCGGCGCGTGTGGACGTGGCCGCCGCGTCTGGCGTGGACTGGCACATCAACATGGCCCAGGTTGAGCGTGCGCTGGTGGAGGGCGTGACCTATAACCTCACGTTCTGGGCGAAGAGCGACGCGCCACGGTGGATTTCGGTCAGCGCGCAGAAGGGCGAGTCCGACTGGCGCAACTATGGACTCAGGACGCGCGTCGCCATCGACGCCGACTGGAAGGAATACACGGTGGCGTTCACCGCCAACGAGACCGCAAGCGACGCGAAGATCGAGTTCTTCCTGGGCGAGGTCGCGGGGTCGGTCTGGCTCGACGACGTGCGCCTCTACGAACGCCCGCCCGACGTGATGCGGCGGGGAGTTCACCAACGGCGTGGTGCTGTTGAACGGCTCGCGCGCGCCGCGGACAATTGAGGTCGGCCCCGGATACCGGCGGCTCCAGGGTGAGCAGGTGCCTCGCTACCAGTACATTCTCGACGACAGCGACGCCGCATTCTCGGTCGAGGGCGATTGGCGCGAGGTGACGTATGATAGCGGTCTGTGGGAGGCCTCACCGCCATTCTACCACGACTGGGGCGCGGCGTGTCACGAAGCGGTCGCCGGGCGGGCGCGCTGGGACCTGTGGATACCGGAGGAGGACACCTACACCATTGACGCATGGTGGCCCGCCGCACCGGCCTCGGACACGTGGAACGGAAACGTCGTGTACGAGGTGGTCGCCGGGGGCAGGTGGTCGCCTCGGCCACGCTGGACCAGCGCACCGGCGGCGACGAATGGCATTTTGTGGCGCAGGTTCGGCTTGCGCCCGACGACGGCGCATACGTGCGCCTGATCTGCCAGGGCGGCGCGCCGTGCATCGCGGACGCGCTGCATGTGCGCTCGGCGGCGCGCTACAACGACGGCGCGCCGGCGGCGGTCGTGACGCTGCAACCGATGGACGGCATCATCCTGGGACGCTCTGAGCCGCGCTGAGGGCGCTCCTGAGGGGCGGGTGAAACCTCAGCCCTTGAGGCCGCTCATCGAGATGCCCTCGATGAAATAGCGTTGCAGCAGCGCGAACATGACGAGCATCGGCAGCGTCGCCAGCAGCGACCCGATCATGAGCAGGTTCCACGGCGTGTTGCGCTGGCCCTGCAGCAGGGCGATCCCCACGGTGACGACGCGCGTCTCTGCGGACGTGGTGACGACGAGCGGCCAGAGGAAGTCATTCCACGCCGCCTGCACGGTGATGACGGCGAACGCCGCCAGCGCCGGCGTCGAGAGCGGCAGGACGATGCGCCACAGAATCTGCAACGGATTCGCGCCGTCGATCTCGGCGGCCTCCTCAAGCTCCAGCGGGATCTGTTTGAACGACTGGCGCAGCAGGAACAGCGCAAACGCGCTGAACGTGCCGGGAACGATGATGGCGGCGAACAAATCGAGCCAGCCAAGCCCCCGGATGAGCAGGTACTCCGGGATCACGATGGCCTGAAAGGGCACCATCAGCAACCCCAGGAGCACCGCGAAGATCAGGTTGCTGCCGGGGAACCGGAAGCGCGCGAAGCCATACGCCGCCAGCGAGCACGTCACCAACTGCCCCAGCGTGCGCCCAATGGTCATGAACGCGGTGTTGAGCATGTAGCGGGTGAAGTGAGGCGAGGTGGCGTAAAGCGCCTGGAGGTTTTCGGCGCACGAGACGTTCTGCGGCGCCCACGTCACCGGCAGGCGGTTGATCTCCGCTGGCGGTTTGCACGCGCTGGAGACCATCCAGAGGAAGGGCAGCACCATCACTACCGCGCCGGCGCACAGCACCGTGAGGATCACCCCCACCGTCGGCAGCGGAATCCGGTCATAGAACGGCGTTTGATGATTCCCCCTGCGGCCCAGCACGGTCACTCGCCCTCGGATTGATAGAAAACCCACCGCCGCTGCACGATCAACTGGAAAACCGTAATGCCCAGGATGATGAGGAACAGCACCAACGCCACCGCCGAGGCGTAGCCAAACTCCGAGTTGGTGAAAGCGCGCATGTAGAGAAACAGCGCGAGCGTGGTCGCGCTCCCGCCGACGCCGCCGCGCACCGTGCGCGAGGTCATCACGTACACCTGATCGAAAATCTGGAAGGCGCTGATGATCGAAAGCACCATGACCAGGAGTGTGGTGGGCGACAGAAGCGGCCAGGTGACGTGCCAGAAGCGCTGAAAGCGGTTGGCGCCGTCGATGAGGGCGGCCTCGTAAAGCTCGCGCGGGATCGCCTGCAAGCCCGCCAGGAAGAGCACCATGTCGAAGCCAAGCCGCAACCAGATCGTCACCACGGCGACCGGGTAGAGGATCAGGTCGGGGCGCGTCAGCCAGTTGACGTCACGCAGGCCCAGGGGCGCGAGCAGGTTGCCAAGCAGCCCGTAGCGCGGCTGGAAAATCCACGTCCACACGATGGAGGCGGCCACGATGGAGGTCACCACGGGCAGGAAATAGGCGGTGCGGAGCAGGTTCCGCGCCGGCAGCCGCTGGTTGAGCAAGAGCGCCACGCTCAGCGAGAGCGCCATGCCGACCGGGACGCTCATCACGGCAAGCACGACGGTGTTCTTGAGCGCGTTCCAGAAGGCGTCGTCGCGGACAAGGCGCTCGAAGTTCGCCGCGCCGACGAAGACCGGCGGCTGGATCGCGTTCCACTCCTGAAACGAGGTGTAGAAGGCGACCAGCACGGGGATTCCAAAGAAGAAAAGCAGTCCCAACGTGTTCGGGAGCACAAGCGCGATGCCCCACAGCGCCTTGCGACGGCTCAGGGGGTGGGTCCGAGCAGGTTCAAAAGCGTCTCGCGCATCGGTCGTCCGGTCGTTGCGTCCCGCTGACAAGCACAATATGAGTATACAGAGCAGACGAGGGGGCGGCGAACTCTGCTGCGATGAGGAACAAAAAAGGGGAGTGACGCGCGGGCGTCACTCCCCATGGCAGCCGATGCGCGATTACTCCTCGGCGACGACGTATGGCGCGATGAACTCGCAGGCGGCCTGCGTCTCCTCTTCGACGCTCACGCCCAGGTCGAAGATGTTGAGCACAAGCTCGCTGTTGATCCGGTCCCAAATCTCGTCAAAGACGGTGACGCCCTGCGAGTCGACCGTCGCATCCACGAAAGTCTGAATGTTCACATTGGTGTCGCCGAACGCATCGATCCACATCTGCTGGAGAGCGGGCGACGGGTTGGCCGGGGCGACGTTGCCGCCCTCCGCGAAGAACGTCTGGCCCGCGTCACTGACCAGGTAGAGGATCAGGTTCGCGGCCAGGTCGGGCTGCGCGGTGCGCGCGGAGGCGACGTAACCAACGGCGTGCAGGATCGAGCGGCTGCGGCCCGTCTCAGGGTGCCTGGGCAGTTGGACTACGTCCCAGTTGAACGCGACGTTGTTCAATGCGTCGGTCAGCTTCCACGAACCGCCGGTAATCATCGCCACCTGCTCGGAGGCCCAGAAGTTGAAGGCGTCATCCGCCGAGGCGCCGCCCATGATCGAGGGCGTCGGCATGTAGCCTGCGTCAAGCAGGCCCTTGAGGAAGCTCAGCGCCTCGACGCTGCCCGGCTCGGTCAGGGTGCAGGCGGTGCGGCCGGCCTCGATGATGGGGGTCGTGCCCGTGGCGGCGATCCAGTTCGGGTAGCCGGCCTGGTACTCCAGGTAGACGGCAGCGCCGTATATCGTATCGGTGGTCAGCGCCTCGGCGGCGGCGGCGAAGTCGTCCCATGTCCAGTCGGCAGTGGGGTACTCAAGCCCGGCGGCGTCGAACATGTCCTTGTTGTAGTAGACCGCGATGGTGTCCCAGTTCACGGGGCCGGCGTACAGGTCATTGTCCTCGCCCCAGCGATACGGGTCAACCAGGCCCGTGCCCCAGATGGTCGTGTCAACCCCGTACTCGTCCCAGTACGGTTGCAGGTTCATCAGCGCGCCGTTGTCGAGGTAGAAGAAGACGTTGGTCTGGCTCATGTTGAACACGTCGGGCAGGTCGCCGCTCGCGGCGTTGGTCTTGAGCAGGTCCCAGTACTGACCCCAGGGCTGGACCTCAAGGTTGACCTCTGCGCCAGGGCAATAATTGGCCTTCCAGTCCTCGATAGCATTGCCGATGATCTCGGCCCAGGCCTCGTCCCAGACCCACATCGTCAGCGTGCCGGGTTCCGCGCATGGCGCGGGCGCGATGGCTTCCTCTTCCATCTCCTGCGCTTGCGCCGGGATCGCCAGCACAAGCAGCGACACAAGGACGGTCAGCAAAGCGATTGATCGTGCGGTGCGCGACATCTCACTTCTCCTTTTGTGCATAAGACTCCGGATAGCCAACAGAAACGGAGCCAGAGCGGCGTTTCTCTCCCTTGCAGACCTATATTATAGCACTCTCCGCGTTCTTGAAAGGACAACTCCGGCTTTCGTGGTGATGTATCTCGGCCAGGTGGTCGAGACCGGCGCGCTGGGCGACGTGATTCGCCGCCCGCGCCACCCCTACCTGCAAGCGCTGCTCACTGCCGTGCCCATCCCCGACCCCGACCTGACCCGCCAGCACCGGGAGTTGCCGCCGCGCGGCATGGACCTGCCCGATCCGGGGAAGGCGCCGCCGGGTGTCGCTTTCACCCGCGCTGTCCGTATTGCCGGGCCGGCCTGCCAGGAGGAGGAGCCTCAACTGGAAGACATTGGCGGGGGCATCTCGTCGCCTGCCATTATGAGAAGGACGTGCCCGGAATGGACCCCATTATCGGTCGGGTAGCGTTCACGATGGGCTTCCTGGTGTTCGTGCTCGCGCTGCTGCTGCTGCCCGCGCTGGACCCGGATAGCCGCAGTTCGTGGCGAATGCGCTGGCGTTGAGCATCAGCGGCGTGTTCTTGCTGGTGATCGTCATCATGGTGCGCCGCGCGGCGCGGCTGCCAGGCCTCCAGCAGTTCGATGACGACGCCGAGACGCCGGACGCCACAGGGGAAGAGGACCCTTCTTCGCCGCCGCCTGAATAGTTGCAGAAGGGAACCTGGGTCCACTTGTGGAACGGCTAAAGTAACCCTCACACCTTGATGGATAAACCAATCAGAAAACGCCTAATCCCAGAGGGGTGAAAGCATCCATGAAGTTGGTCGAAAACAGGGTCTCATTCAAGTAGGTCTCGAAATCATCAATCAAGGGCTGAAACTGACGGTAGGTGTGGTTGTGGCTGATGGCGTCCCGTGCTCGCGCCCACACATGTTCTTGAGGGTTCAAGTCGGGACAAGCAGGGGAAGTGCATGACGTGCAAGCGGTCGGTTTCGGCAATCAGGGTGCTGACCTCGCCATAGTGCCAGGGCGCACGGTCCAGTAGCAGGAAGATGGGTTGTGGATAGAGCATCAGCACCTGCATCAGGAAGTTGGCAGTGAGCGCACTGGTCGCCTCGGGTGCGGGCAGCGCAATCTCGCGGCCGGTGCACAGGTTCAGAGCCCCATAGAAATGCACATGGTCGCGCTGCGGATGCACGGCGACAATCGGCGTCTGGCCGACGGGTGCCCAGACGCGGGTCAACGTGGCCTGGAAGTAGAGGCTCATCTCGTCCAACGCCAGCACCACGCCATCGGGGTGGTCTTGCAGAAAGTCGGTCACTTTTTTTCCAACTCGGCTTCGAAATCGGCGATGGTCTGCGCGTCCGGCCGCGAGCGATAGACCTGTTCGGAGTGTTGGTAGCTCAAGCCACATTCATGCAGCAAGTTGCGATACGACTGGGGGCTGCGGTAGACCACGTCGTACCAGGCTTCCACTACAATCTGCATATCGCTGGCCGTCCAGAACGCGCCCCGGCTGACCCGCAACTCCGGTGCGATCACCTCATCGGGCCGGTATGCCTGGACCCGCTGCTTCAAGTCCGCCCGTTGCACGCGGCTCAACTTCAGCGCATTCTCCCCTTGCCACTGCGATTTCAGCCCCTCCAGGCCGTGCTGGCCGTACTTCTGGGCCCAGACCCGGATACGCCGGTCGTCGCAGTGCACCAACCGCGTGATTTCTGGTGTAGGCACCCCCGCTCCCGTAGAGCCGCACGGCTTGCAGGCGTCTCAGTTCGTAGGCATCGCGCGTTTGCCGTTCGGCTTGCGCAATGGCCCTGATTTCTTCGTCCGTGAGTTGAAATTGTCGTTTCGCCATGCGCCCGATTATACTTCAGGCCTCTCTGTTTTGGCCTATCCATGAGCTTCCCATTCTGCATCTGATTGCCGCAGCAGTGACAAACATCACCCCGTGAAGTGATAAGTGACCGCTATCACCGGCGCAGATTGACGCTATATTCTATTCAGGATTCGGAATATTGAATGCGGTGTTATGATGGACTACACACAACAGGCCCAGTGGCTCAAGGCGATGGCGCACCCGACACGCCTCGAAATCCTCGACATTCTCCGGCGCGGCGAGGAGTGCGTGTGCCACATGGAGGCGGCGCTCGGCAAGCGCCAGTCGTACATCTCACAGCAGTTGATGACGCTGCGCGACGCCGGCCTGGTTGACTCGCGCCGGGATGGCCTGAACGTCTTCTACTTTCTATGCGCCCCAGACACTCTCCTGCCGCTGCTGGACGCGGTGCTCGGCCCGCTGGATGACGCCGCGCGCCGCCACCTGCCAGGGTGCGTGTGCCCGCACTGTGCGCCGGTCGCTGTCGCCTCAAGTTGAAACAAGAATAATAAGGAGAGGATCATGCTCACCATTAAAGTGCTGGGACCTGGCTGCCCCAACTGCCAGAAGGTCGAACAACACACCCGCGAAGCGCTCGCTATGATGCAGCCAGAAGGCGAAGTCGCCATCATCAAGGTGACCGACCCGGTGGAGATCAGCAATTACATCATGCGCACGCCGGGCCTGGTCATCAATGAGCAGGTCGTCAGCGAGGGGCGCATACCCAGGTCCGACGAAGTGATGACCTGGATTGCCAACGCACTGCAGGGCGCGTAACCGGCGACAACAGGCCTCTCGCCTCCGGGCGGGGCCGCATTTCTTGCACGAATACATTCGTGTTTGCGAATATACGGGAGCTGACCAATGGAACCCTCATTGGGCGAGTTGATTGTTGACCTGCTGCGCGGCGGCTGGATGGGGCTGCTGGACTACCTGGCTGCACACGTGCTGTTGTGTCTGGTGCCGGCGTTTTTCATCGCCGGCTTCCTGACGCTCGTCCCGCAGGAGACGATCACCCGCTACCTGGGACCGAAGACACCGAAGTGGATCAGCTATCCCGCCGCCGCCATCGGCGGTTTTGTGCTGGCGGTGTGCTCGTGCACCATCCTGCCGCTGTTCGCCGGCATCTGGAAGCGCGGCGCGGGCCTCGGCCCGGCGATCACGTTTCTGTTCGTCGGCCCGGCAGTGAACATCCTCGCCATCAGCTACACGGGCGCGGCCATCGGCATGGACATCGCCATCGCGCGGATCGTGCTCGCCATCACGTTCGGCATCGCTATCGGCCTGGTGATGGCGACCCTGTTCAGGCAGCCCAAAGCCGACCCCGCCAATGCGGCCATGTTCGAGAAAACCGCCACGATGCGCCCCGCGCTCTGGGCGCTGTTCGGTCTCCTCCTTGCCGTGTTGATTGCCGGCACGCTGCAAATCGACCTGCTCACCGGGACGCTGCTCACCCTCAATCTGCCGATCGAACTGCCCGCCGGGGTGCAGAGCGTGCTGGACGCGATGAACCTGACGTTACAGGGCGCGGTGCTCATCATCCTGCTGGTCGTCATCGCGCCCGTGGCGTGGAAGGGTCTCAACAACGTGCTCAGCGGCCTCAACCGCTGGACCTGGGCGGCGCTGGCGCTGGTCGCCGTCACGCTGCTCATCGCCGCCCCGACCACCGAGAGCGGCAGCCTGGTCATCCACGTTACCGGGCGCTTCGTCGCGGAACTGGCGTTGCTTGGCGCCATCGCATACGTCGCGGCGAACTCCCTGACGCGCGACGAGCTGACTGACTGGCTGTGGGAGACGTGGCGCTTCGTCAAGCAGATCTTCCCCCTGCTGCTCGTGGGCGTGTTCGTCGCAGGCATGGCGCGCACCATCATCCCCGAAGACTGGATCCGCGCGCTGGCCGGCGAGAACACGATCCTGGCGAACCTGCTGGCGGTTTTCTTCGGCGTGTTCATGTACTTCCCGACGCTGGTCGAGGTGCCGATTGCGCGCATGTTCCTGGACCTGGGATGCATCGCGGGCCGCTGCTGGCGTACCTGCTGGCCGACCCGGAACTGAGCCTGCAGAGCATCCTGGTCACGAGCAAGATCATGGGCCGCAGCAAGACGGCGGTCTATGTCGGGCTGGTGGCGGTCTTCAGCACCCTGGCGGGGTACCTGTTCGGCGCGTTCCTGGCGACCGTCTGACTCTGGTGGGGCCGGAGAAAACAGGCGGCGCGGCGGAGCGCGTTTGTCAATCCTTGCCTCGTGCGCCACAATTGGCTCACGGCTTCAGGTCAGGTACCTGTTCAACCGTCCCCTGTTCCGACCCAACGTGGCCCTGAAGCTCGTGCAGGCGCGCACTTTCCATCAGGAGGCTGAACCCATGTCAGAACCGCTTCTACCCTACGAGTGGCCTGGAAGCTATTTCATCGGTGAGGAAGAGATCGACGCGGTGCAACAGGTCCTGCTTGCGCGCAGCCCGTTTCGTTTCTACGGCCACGATCTGCAGCGGTTTGCCGAGCAGGTCGAAGGCGCATATCGGGACCGGCTTGGACGGCAGTACGCGCTTGCGGTCAACAGCGGCACCGCCGCGCTTTCGGTGGCGATGAGTGCGCTCGACATCGGGCCGGGCGACGAAGTGCTGATCCCCGGTTACCTGTGGGTGTCGTGCATCTCGGTGGTGGTACGGGCGGGCGCAATCCCCGGCTGGTCGATATTGACGAGAGCTTCTGCATGGACCCCGCTGACCTGGAGCGCAAGATTGGCCCACACAGCAAAGCGGTGCTGATCGTGCACATGAGCGGGGCCTGCGGGGACCTTGACCGGCTGCTCCATGTCAGCCGCGCGCACAACCTGCTCGTCCTGGAGGATGTCGCGCAGGCCAACGGCGCCAGTTTCCAGGGCCGCCCCTGGGGAGCTTCGGCGACATGGCGATCTTCAGCTTCCAGCTTAACAAGAACATGACCTCCGGCGAGGGCGGCATGGTGGTCTGTGACGACGAGAACCTGTTTCAGCGCGCGTGGGCCTGCCATGACCTGGGCTATCCACGCGATGCGGACGGTCGCCTGATCTTCGACAATCCCGATGTACAGCTCTGGGGGCAAGGCAGCCGCATGAGCGAGCTGACGGCGGCGATGGCGACGGTGCAGGCGCGCAAGCTGGACACCATCGTAAGTGCGATGCGCCGGCTGAGCCGGCGGCTGTACGCCGGCCTGGCCGGGATTGGCGGCGCGCGCCCGCGCCAACTGGTTGACCCGAATGGTGACAGCGGGGCCTTCGTGTTGCTCATCTGGCCCGACGCCGAAACGTGCCGCCGCATGGTGGCCGCCACGCAAGAGGCCGGCGTCCGCACCGGGCCGAAGGGAATCAACAACGTCGTCGTCGACTCCTGGGGGCTGCACCTGTACTACAATAACGTGAGCCTGGTGCACAGGCGTGGCGGTGAATGCATCGGGGTATCCGTGGACACACCCCGCGAACACGTTTGCCGCCAGCTATGGATACGGAAGGGGCGCGTTGCCGCACGCCGATGACCTCTTCATGCGCACCAGCCTCCTCGAAGTGCCGCCGATCATGTCCGAAGACACCTGCGACCGCATCGTTGCCATCTTCCGCCAGTGTGCGGCGGACCTGGGCCTGCCTCAGGTGTGACCGGGCGCAGCTACCCCTCGGCGCACAGGGGTTCCTCTACCCCGCGGGCCAATGACATAGCCTATGACTTTGGCATGACCTCTTCCGTAACGTCAGCGACTACGGATGATTGCCCGCACTCTCGGTGATATAGAGCGTGCCGGACACGCTTGCACCCGCCGCGAAGCTGCCGATCCACACGTCATAACGGCCTGACGCGGGGCTATTGAAGTCTATGGTGGGATTCAGCGTGCCAAAGGAATCATCGACGCAGACATAGCTCCCGCCCGGCGTGTTGATAATCATGGTCGAGTCAGCGTTGCCGATGAAATAGAAGCGCAGCATCGGGAAGGCGCCCGCCGTATAGTTCACGCTGAAGCTGGGCGCCGAAGTCGCGAACCCGGAGCACCCGCCGCCCAGATATGAGACGTTTGCCGGACCGCCCGCGGTCATGCCGACGGTGTAGGGATCGGGCACGAAACCTGAAGTCAGGCTGGTCGATCCGAAGACGGGCGGCAGAGAGAAGTTGAGTGTCGCCACAGCGACCGGCGTCTCGGTCCATGTTGGGGTAACTGTGACGGTAGGGCTGGGCGTCAGTGTCGGCGTGGGAGTCGATGTCGAAGTCGAGGTGGGGGTTGGTGTGGGCGGTGGCGGAAAACTTGCCAGGGCGATGGCGCTACAGTCGCCCTCTGTGATCACCCGCTCGATCTGATTGGAAACCCAGCCGGCCCGACCATCAAGGTTGACCTGCCACCACGATGCGTCAAAGTTGCGCCCGGTCACCAAGAGAACCATCCCCGGATTGCCTGCGCCGATAATCGGATGCCCTGTGGTGGGGCCACTGCGGATATTCACTGCGCCGCCAAACGCGACCTGGCAAGGCCCCGTCGCGCCAGAAGAGGCTTGGGTGGCAATCAGGGTGACAGTCGGAAGCGCGCTGTCCGGCGGCGGAGTCGGAATCGGCTCAACCTGCTGATCGGTCGTGGGGACCTCGGACCAGTCGAGGAGCGCCTGCTGCGTTGTCTCCCCCGGCTCAAAGACAAGCTCAAACGTAGTTTGCGCGGGCAGGATCAGCGACACGCCCGGTAGGACACCGCCTCGGACGGTCACCACCTCATTGCCCGTACCGGACCTCGATGAGCGCAAACGAAGGCAGCGCGCTGGAGTCTGTTGGACCCACAAGGCCGATTGACAATTGCATTTCGCCGGCCAGCTCTGGCGGCTCCAGACTGAAGCGCACGCTGTCCGTCCCCAGCGTCACTTCTGTCGCACCGACTGCCAGCGGCACGGCGGATTGGGACGTGCTGCTCACCAGAATCAGCAGCTCCCCCTGCACGCTTTCTGACTGAAGCACGAGCGCGTACTGGCCGCTTTGGGGAGCGCCCGCCACTGTGAACAGGCTGTTTCCATCGGCGTCGAGGGGGAGCGGCGTGGCCTGTTGCAGGGGATCGAGCAACACAGCCGTGTAGGTGTAGTCAGAGAGCCGCGTGAGACGAATGTCAAATCCGTCCCCCTGACGCACCTCAAAGACTCGGTGCACCGTCTGGCCGGGCGGGAGGGTTACGATCACCGGGGTGTTGTACTGGATCAGGGTTTGCTCACCGGGCTGTGCATGTGCCACCATCGAAAATGGTTGAAAACCTACGACCATTACCAAACCAAGAATGAGCAGCCGTTGTAGGCGTGACATAGGAATACCCTCGCTTAATCAGGAGTTGGGCAAAGAGTATAATTGAGATTCGGTTTTAGGCAAACCGCCAACCATTGGCCTCCCTGCCTGCCGTTGCGCCGCCGGCCAGGAGCGCCAGCGCCGGCTGCGGGAAATGGTACAATAAACGTGCTGCTCGTGAATACGCGCCCAAGGGAAGTGGATCGTGGACAAACGGATCCGCCTGACGCATAGTTTCCCTGCCGACCTCGCACGTCAAGTGCGGATCCAGTGGCCCACGCTGCCGAAGAGTCCGCCCCCCTTGCCTGATGAGTCTCTCCTGCAGACTCTCATCGAGACGGCCTATCTTGCAAGCATGGAAACGGAGGAGGCCCGTTCTCTGCGGTTTACGCTCTGTTGCACGGCCAGTTCTATGGATGCGCCCGCGCAGGGTCAAGGCGGTGCGGTTGAGGCCTGGCCCTTCGCGAAAGATCGCACCTTCAGCGCTCAGGAGATTCGACGCCTGTCGGTTGCCACGAATGTCGACACGTCCGCGCTGTGGGTGCAGTTTTCGGATAACGCGCAGGAACCTCTGACCATTCACGGGCTGCTCAATCTCGGTATGCCGTGGACGAGTGCGCCCAATGCCTTTGCCTACTATTATGATTCGCTCCCGGAAGCGCTTCTTCTGCGCGTTGAGGCGCCGGGCCAGATTGCCGTCTACTGCGGTGAAAGCCTCGTCGCCTCTCTGAAGTCGGGCCGCATACAGGTCGAGAACCAGCTCGCGACACACGACCTTGTCGCCATCGACCCGATTCTGCGCGAGGGGCACAGCGTTTTGCGAGAGCAAATCCCGGCTCCCAGCCGAGCGGTTGAACGGAACTGGGAGCAGTACGAGTGGCTTTCTTATGTGAACACCGTCCTCGCAGTCGTCAGCGCGATTCAGCGCAGCGGCCATGGTGGCGCGCTCATCCTGGCCCGCATGGGATCCCGGTTCACCAGCGACGACTACGTGAGAATCAAATACCGTCTCGCGGGTGGGGCCGCCCATCTCTCCAGCCGTTTTGTGCAGTTCGTGAGCCAGCATCACCGGTACATGGATGTCGTTTCGCTCGCCAAGCGCGCCAGCGACTCCCCCGTGGTGCAAAGGCAGCTACTGACCGACTATCTCATTCGAGACGCCCTGCATCGGCTTGCAGAAGCCTGCGCGTTTGTCGGCAATCTTGCGTCCACAGACGGGGGCGCTGGTCATGCGCGCGGACTTCACCGTTGAGGGCTTCGGCGCAGAAATCTTGCTCGACAAGGCCCGGCGCGTAACCGTCTACGCCCCAGACGACGAAGACACGCGGGGGATGACCGTAATGGACAGCGAGCAGTTTGGCATGCGCCATCGCTCGGCGATCCGACTCTGTGGCAGCGTCCCCGACGTGGCGGTCATCGTCGTCTCACAAGACGGCGGCGTCAGCCTGGTGTGGAACCAGGACGGCAAGGCCTGCTTCAAGACCGGGATCAGCATCAGCCATTCCGGTATGCTCATCGGCTGACGCCTTCAGGCGGTTGTGGAAAACGCTCCATGAACATACAATTAAGTCTGGCTGCGGGAGCTAAACTTTTCTCGGACAGCGACAACGTTCTCTTTGCCCTGCGGAGAGGGTAGGCACACGTGGCTGAAGACCCCCTGATTGGGCGCCAGCTCGCCAACTACCAGATTGTGCGTCTGATCGGCCACGGCGGTATGGCCCAGGTCTATTATGGCTGGGACGTGCGCCTTGAGCGCCCGGTTGCCATCAAGGTCATTGATGCGCGCTACCGTGGCAACCCGGCCTATGCACAGCGTTTTGTGAATGAGGCGCGCGTCGTTGCGACCTGGCGGCATGAGCACATCGTCCAGGTCTACTATGCTGACGAGGACGACGGGCTGTATTACTTCGTCATGGAGTTCGTCGATGGGTACAGCCTGGCTGAAGTCCTCGCCCAGTACCGCGCACAAGGGCGCCTCCTGTCGCTTGATGAAGCGCTCCGGATTGGGTTCGCCGTAGCCGGCGCGCTCGATTACGCGCACCAGCGCGGCGTGATCCACCGCGATGTAAAACCCTCGAACATCATGCTCGCCAATGATGGCCGCGTGATTCTCACCGACTTTGGCCTGGCGCTGGACCTGCACCAGGGGTCGATGGGTGAGGTCTTTGGCACCCCGCATTACATCTCTCCCGAACAGGCGCGCCGGTCGGCCAGCGCTGTGCCGCAGTCCGATGTGTATTCTCTCGGCGTCGTCCTGTTCGAGATGCTGACCGGCGTGGTTCCCTTCGACGATCCGTCGCCCACCAGTGTGGCGCTGCAACACATCACGACGCCACCCCCCTCGCCGCGCGGGATCAACCCCGCCCTATCCGGAGCACACCGAAGCGGTCATCCTGACGGCGCTGAGCAAGACCCCTGCCGAGCGATACCAGACCGCAGGCGAGCTGCTCGACGCGCTTGCGCGGACGTTGCCGGTCTCCCAGGCTTCCCTCGCCACGAAGCCACAGCCCACAGACGCGCCACGCAGGTACGTTGATTCAACGCTATCGCGCGGGATGGGCATTCCAGGCATCGCGTCCCCAACGCGCGGAGACACGCAGAAGCGGCGCAATCGGTGGGTTCTCTACGGCGTGGCCACGCTTCTGACTGTGACTGTGCTGGTGGTCGTTCTCAATATGTTGCTGAGCGGGAACCGCGATGACGGCGCTGCCGGCGCACAGACCGCCGCCGCAATCGCAGCGCAGACAACGCCGTCATCGAGTCCTCAATATGAACAGACGGTGGAAGCGCGACTGACCCAGGTTGCCGGCGAGACGCTCACTGCGGCTGCGCCGACCCTGACGCCGACGGACACGCCCTCACCGACCGCCTCCTTGACTGCTTCACACACGCCGACAGACACACCTACGGCCTCAGCGAGTCCGAGCGTAACGCCAACGGCCACATCGACGCCCACGCCCACGGCGACGGCGACCGCAACCGATACCCCGACGAGCACACCGACTGCCACGCTGACGCATACGCCGACCCCAACGGCTACGGACACACTCACGCCGACATCGACCGCGACGCCGTCAGACACGCCCACACTGACCCCCGATGTCGTCACAGAGGCCGCCATCTTGCTGGCGCAGACCGTCGAAGCGATCGCGGCAGCGCAGACCGCCGAGGCAGAAGCCTGGACGCACACGCCCACCCCTGACCTGACGCAGACGTTGGACGCGATCCTGGCCGCAATTGCGCATGAGACGGCGACGGCTGCGGCGTGGACTGACACGCCCACGCCAACAGCAACTTCCACAGATACGCCAACGCCGACCGATACGGCCTCGCCCACCGCCACGCCATCGCCCTCACCCACCGCGACCGCGACGCCAACGATCACACGCACGCCATCCGTTACCCCGACGGCGACAAACACGTTCACCCCGACGGCGACGGCAACGCCTTCAATGACGCCGCTTCCGGTCGAGAGGTTGCTCTATGTAGGCGACTTCGAGGAAAGCGACGCGCTCGCCGGCTGGGACTACGACCCGGCAGCGTGGACCGTGCGCGAGGAGGGCGGCAACCAGTACCTCGCGGCGACCGGCGCCGCGCCGGACCTGGCAGTGGTGATGGGGCAGGCGTTTGGCGAATGGGCGCCGTTCGAGACAGAGGGGTTGCTCATCCGTGTCCGGTTCCGCTTTCCTCAGCGTTTCATGAGAGGGCGACTCATTCTGGAGGGCACACAGAGAAGCTATGCCGTGCGTTTGGTCCCCACCAACGCCACGAGTGTTACGGTCAGCCTGAACCAGCTCACGGCGCCGGGGGCGTTCACAGACCTCAATGGGGGACGGTTGCGGTGACCTGGCCCGCACCTGCTGAGGAAAACGCCTGGCACGAACTGATCGTGTGGGCCAGGAACCGATCCATCGCCGTCTACATCGACAAGCATCCCGGCATCGTATGGAATCAGGCCGAGCTGGCCCAGATCACGCGCATTGCCTTCCAGGGTGAGGGGCCGAACGGCTGGCAGCTCGATGACCTGCATATCCTGTCGCCGGAACCGGCAAGCACGGCCTTCGAAGGCCCCCAATGGCCGGAGACCTGGCAGCGCTCCGCCGCCGGCAGTGCGGACTTGTTCCGCGAGCAGGGCAAGGACAACCACGCGGCGCTGCTGCGCGCAGGCAGCGTGACCCTGGATACGCTCGTGGATAATGTCGTGTTCTCCTGCCGGTACCAGGTTCGGGCTGGAGGCTTTATGCTCCGCCTGCGTGACAGTGCAAGTGGGGCCTATGTGCTCGATCTCGATGGCGGACATCTCCGCGTGTTGCAGGCCGGCAGTGATGGTCAGACAACCGAAATGGGCGTCTACCAGTGGTTCTACGGCTTCAACCTCTGGTACAGCCTGACGGTCGAGATGCGGGGCGAGCGCCTCCGCGTCTACCAGAGCGGGGTGCTCACTCACGACGGGGCGGCCACTCGCCCGCCGGGCGCAGGGCGAATTGAGTTTGTGCTTGACGGTGCAGATACGCTCTGGCTCGACGACTGCGTCGTCTTTCAACTGCCCTAGCGAGCGGCGCGGCCTGGCTGATTGACGGATCGGGTAGGGAAAGAGGCTGTCATGGACGCGCGTAGCGGCGACACCTTGCTCGGACAACGGTTGGATGAATACCGTCTTGACACACTGTTGGGGCAGGGCGGTATGGCGCGCGTCTACCGGGGCGTGGACGTGCATCTTGAGCGCTATGTCGCCATCAAAGTGATCGACGCGCCGTTTCGTTCGGACCCGGAGTACATACGCCGCTTCGAACGCGAAGCGCAGGCGATTGCGCGCCTGGATCACCCCAACATCGTCACGTTGTATCGCTATGGCGAGGCGCAGGGCCTGCTTTACATGGCGATGCAGTACGTCGAGGGCACAGACCTGAGCAAAGTCCTGAAGAACTATCGAGATGACGGGGAGTATATCGACCCTGGAGATGCCGTCCGAATCGTGCGCGAGGTGTGCGCGGCGCTCGATTACGCGCACGCCCACGGCGTCATCCACCGCGACGTGAAACCTTCTAACATCCTGCTTGACCAGCAGGGTGTTGTTCACCTGACCGATTTTGGGCTGGCGCTGCTCGAAGAGTTGGGTACGCGCGGCGACGTCTTTGGCACGCCGCACTACATCGCGCCGGAGCAGGCCGTCTCGTCCAGCGCGGTCGTACCACAAAGCGATTTCTACGCGGTCGGCGTCATCCTGTATGAGATGTTCACCGGTCAAATTCCGTTCGACGCCGACACGCCGATGGACATCGCGGTGAAACACATGACCGAGCCGGTGGTGCCGCCCGGCGAGATACGGCCTGAGATCAACCCTGAGTTGGAATCCGTCATCTTCAAGGCGCTGAGCAAGAGCGCAGAAGACCGCTATGATACGGGCGCTGCCCTTGCCGGGGCCGTCGATCAGGCCGTGCGGCGCGGCGCGGGCGAGCGCAGACCGCTTTCGGTCACGCCCCGGCCAACCCGCTCGCTACCAGATCTGGTTTCGGTCGCAATGGCCGAGAACCCGCTCCCGCCGGTGGACTCAGTAGTTTCAACCCCACTTGGGCGCGGCGCTGATCAAACGCCCGCGCCGGCGACACCGCGCACCGCCCAGACGGCGACCCCAGGCATACAACCACCGCAGCGCGCGCCCGACCAGAGGCGCCATCCCGCGCGATTGCCTCTGTTTGCCGGCCTGACGGCAACCGGCTTCTTGCTGGTGTTCATCGTTGCGATTGTGGTGACGCTGAGCAGCGGTGGCGAACCCCCGGCGGCGGCGTTGCGCTCAACCTCACGGAACTCGCCACGCCGGATATTGAGCAGACGGTAGCTGCCAGACTGACCACAATCGCCGACGCCGAAACTGCGACGCGAGACGCGCAAACAGCGCTGACTGAGACGGCTGCAGCGCCTACGCCGACTGCGACAGAAACAGCAACCCGCACTCCGACGCCAACGGTCACGCCCGTTCCATCACGCACCCCGCATGTCGAGCAAACGGAAAACGCACGCCTCACCGAAATCGCTGCCGAGACTCTGACCGTCGTCGCCCAACAGGTCGCACGCCCGACTCAGATGGTCGCGTTCACCCCTTCCAAAACCTCGACGCCATCGCCCATGCCGACACTGGCGGCCACTGCAACCGTAAGGGTTCAGGTTTCGCCCACCGACACAGCGCGCCCTTCTGTCGCGCCATCACACAGCCCGACGGCGGACTTAACAGACTCCGCCGCCGTGGCGGATGTCACGCGCACGCAAGAACGCACACCGACGCCGTTCACGCCGCCGATAGACTGTCCAGGCGCACCGCCAAGCCGGCTCGCCATTGGCGGCGCCGGGGGCACGGTCGGCCATGGTCGCGGCGTCTATGAGCGCCCCGGAGGGCGGCTCATGCGGACCCTGCTTGAGAGTTCCCCGTTCCTGGTTGAGGGCGGTCCAGAGTGTGTGAACCGGCAGGTCTGGTGGCAGATTCGGACACGCAACGGCATCGTGGGCTGGATCTCAGAGGGCATGGTGGGCGATTACTTCGCCGAGGCCTGCCCATTGTCGGCGGTGGGCGCATATGAACTCTCATGCCCGGCGGCGAATCCGTCGCGTCTGCGCACCGATCAGTCGCACCTGATGAGCTGGATCAGAGGGCTGCGGATGCGGGCCGAGCCTGGCCTGAGCGCGCCGCAGCTTGACAGCCTGGCATATCGTGAAGTCGTTGACGTGATCGGTGGACCAGCTTGCGCTGATGGCCTGATCTGGTGGAATGTGCGGGTCCCCGACCGAGGGTCATCCGGCTGGATCGCAGAGGCGTCCCTGGAGAACTGGCTTACGATACCGGAGCCGTGGCTGGCCTGCACAGGCGAATAAGCCGTGCCCGTGCGCAGGGGGCGGCGTCACAGGGCCTTGAAGACACTCTGCGTCGCCGCAAGCGTCGCCTCAATATCGTCATCGCTGTGTGCGCTGCTGAGGAAGCCCGCCTCGAACTGGCTGGGGGCAAAGTAGAACCCACGCGCCAGCATGGCGTGAAAGAAGCTGGCATAGCGCCGCGTGTCCGCGTGCGCCTTGGCGCTGGCGTAATCCGTGATCGCCGCGCCGCGTTCTTCCAGGAAGTAGACGCCAAACATCGTCCCCACGTGCCCAACCTGCACCGGCAGGCCGGCCGCCTCGGCAGCGGCCTCAATGCCTCTCGCCAGTTGGGAGGTCCGGCGCGCAATGGCGTCGAACACGCCGGGCGCCCGCAACGTCCGGATCGTGGTGTGGCCGGCGGCCATCGCCAGCGGATTGCCGGAGAGCGTGCCCGCCTGGTACATCGGCCCGGCCGGCGCGACATGTTGCATGATCTCACGCTTGCCGCCGTAAGCGCCCACCGGCAGCCCGCCGCCGATCACCTTGCCGAGACAGGTCAGGTCGGGGTTGAGGTTCCATAGCGCCTGCGCGCCGCCTGGCGCAACGCGGAAGCCGGTCATCACCTCGTCCAGGATGAAGAGCGCGCCGAACGCGCGGCAAAGCGCCTGCAACCCCGGCAGGAAGCCCGGTTGCGGCGTCACGAAGCCCATGTTGGCGGCGATGGGTTCCACGATGACGCCGGCGATCTGGTCAGGGTACTGCTCGAAGAGTTGCCGCACCGTATCGAGATCGTTGTACGGCGCGGTGAGCGTGTCGGCAGCCGTTGCGGCGGGCACGCCCGGCGAGTCGGGCAGGCCCAGCGTGGCGACGCCGCTCCCTGCCTGCACGAGCAGCATATCGGCGTGGCCGTGGTAGCACCCGGCGAACTTGACGATCTTCTCCCGCCCGGTGCAGGCGCGGGCAAGCCTCAGCGCGCTCATCGTCGCCTCGGTGCCGCTGTTGACAAAGCGCACCATCTCCACCGAGGGCACCGTCTCGATGACGAGCCGGGCCAGCGCGTTTTCGCGCGCGGTCGGCGCGCCGTAGCTCGTGCCGCGCGTCACGGCCTCCTGCAACGCGGCGACGACCGCCGCGTGTGCGTGCCCCAGGATCAGCGGCCCCCACGAGAGCACGTAATCGACGTAGCGGTTCCCATCTGCGTCCCAGATGCAGGCCCCTTCCCCCCGATCAATGAAGCGGGGCGCGCCGCCCACACTCTGGAACGCGCGCACCGGGCTGTTGACGCCGCCGGGAATCAACTGCTGCGCTTCCGCGAAAAGTGCTTCCGATTTAGCCGTCTTCACTGGTTGTTATCCTTGTATCGTCTGCTTGACGAGCGCGGCAACCGCCTGCTGCGCTGTCTCCTGCGCCTGGCGCACGCAGTCTGAGATGCCGATGCCCCGGTAGGGGCTGCCTGTGACGTACACGCCCGCCGGCAGCGCCGCCTCGATGGCGGCCACGCGGTCCAGGTGACCCACGTCGTACTGCGGGTTGGCCTGCTGCCAGCGATAGATGCGGTGAAACAGTGGCGCGGCGTCGATGCCCAGCATCGACCGCAACTCCCCGCGCACTGTCGCCAGGAGCGCGGCGTCGTCGAGCGCCATCGACTGCGGGCTGCGCGAGCCGCCGAAGAAAACGCGCAGCAGCGCGTAACCCGCCGGCGCGCGGTGGCTGAACTTGGTTGAGGTCCACGTCACGGCGTTGACCGGTCGCCGCTCGCTGCGCGGGATCACCAGCCCGAAGCCGTCGAGCGGGTGATGGATGTCCGCGCGGCGGTAGGCGAGCGAGACCGTTCCCGTGCTGACATACCGGATCGCGTCAAGCGGGGCGGCGGCCTCTGGCGCGAGCGCGCGCAGCACGCCGGCGGCGACATAAGACGGCGTAGCGAGGACCACCGCGTCGGCGCGCAGCCGGGAACCATCCTCCAGCGTCAGGGTGTACGCGCCACCGTCCGCGCGCGCGAGGGCTTCCACGCCCGCGTTCAGGCGCAGGTCGCCGGCGAGCCGGGATACCAGCGCATCGACCAGCTCCTGCGCGCCACGCGCGAACGACATGAAGAGACTCGGCGGCGCGTTGCCGGCTTGGGGCGCGGAGGCGCGCGCACGCTGGGCGGCCAGCATCCCGCGCGTGAGGCTGCCGTGCTTCGCCTCCAGCGCGCGGAAGCGCGGGAACGTGGCGAGCAGGCTCTGGCGCTCAGCCTCGGCGTTGTAGATGCCCGCCATCAGCGGCTCGGCGATCTTGTCCAGCGCCTCCGCGCCGAGCCGCCGCCGCACGAAATCGGCCAGCGTCTCATCCTGGCCGTCGCGCTTCGGCGGGATGAACAGCTCCAGCGCCATGCGGAGCTTGCCGAGGGGCGAGATCAGCGGCGAGAGCGCGAAGGGCATGAATCGGGTCGGCACAATCAGCAGCACGCCATCCGGCAGGGGGGACAGGCCGGCCCTTGCTGAGCACGTATGTCTTGCGCAGGTGGTCATTCGTGCCCAGCAACCGGTCGTCCATGCCCAGCTCGCGCGCCAACTGCAAGGCCCAGGGCTTCTGGGTGAAGAACGAGTCCGGGCCGCCCTCGATGACAAACGGCGCGTCGCCAAACCCGGCCACCTGCTCGCTGATGATCTTCCCGCCCCAGCGGTCGGACGCTTCGAGCACGGTGTAGCGCAGGTTCAGCCCGGCCCGCTCGGCCTCGCGTTCGAGGTACCACGCTGCGCTGAGGCCGGCGATGCCGCCGCCGACAATGGCGACGCGCGCCGCCGGGTGCACACCGTCGGTGTGCGTGGGGCTATCTCGGCGCGTTGTGTCTGTGAGTGTGCTCATGGACAAAATCCACCAACCGCTTCACGTTATCGACCGGCGTCTCTGGCAGGACGCCGTGCCCCAGGTTGAAGATGTGGCCCGGTCGCCCGCCGGCCTGGTCGAGCACGCACCGCGCGCGCTTTTCCAGTTCGGGCCAGGGCGCGAACAGCGCCGCCGGGTCCAGGTTGCCCTGCACCGCGACGCCAGGGCCGAGCCGCGCCCACGCCGCATCCAGGTCGATCCGCCAGTCCACGCCGATCACGTCCCCGCCGGCGTCCCGGATGTGCTCCAGCATCCCGCCCGTGTCGGTGCCAAAATGGATGATGGGCACGCCGGCCTGCGCGGCGGTCTCCAGCGTGCGGCGGGTGTACGGCTGCACGTGCTCGCGGTAGTCGGCGGGGCTGAGCACGCCGGCCCAGCTATCGAACAGTTGCAGCGCCTGCGCGCCCGCCTGCGCCTGCGCCAGCAGGTAGCGCCCCGCGACCTCGGCGAGCTTTACTCATGAGGCGGCGCCAGACGTCGGGGTCGCCCATCATCAGCGCCTTGACGCGCCGGTGATTGTGCGACCCTGCGGGTCGCCCGCTGCCCCCGCCCTCGACGGCGTAGCACGCCAGCGTGAACGGCGCGCCGCTGAAGCCGATGAGGGGCAGGCCGCGCGGGTCGAGTGCTTCCCGCGCCAGCCGGATCGCCTCCAGCGTGAACCCCAGGCTCTCCTCCGGCGGCGGCGCGCGCAGCGCGTCCACGTCGGCGGCGGATCGCACCGGGTTGTGAATCACCGGCCCCTCACCCTTGACAAACTCCAGGTGCAGCCCCATGCCCTCCAGCGGCGGCAGGATGTCGGCGAAGATGATGGCCGCGTCCAGGTCGAAGACGTTAATCGGCTGCAACGTCACTTCGCACGCCAGTTCGGGCGTCTTGATGATCTCCAGGATGCTGTACTGCGCGCGCAGGGCGCGGTATTCGGCCATGTAGCGTCCCGCCTGGCGCATCAGCCAGATGGGTGTGGCGTCGGCCGGCATGCGCCGGCAGGCTTTCAGAAAGCGGCTTTCATTTGACATCACGGTGTAGTTTGCCTCGTGGTTATTCTTGCACCACCGAGACACAGAGGACACGGAGAGAGACAAAGATGTCTCTGTGGACTCTGTGTCTCCGTGGTCATTTCTCCTGCAACCAACGCGCAGCGTCCTTGGCGAAGTACGTCAGGATCAGGTCCGCGCCGGCGCGCTTGATGCCGGTCAGCGCCTCCAGCGCGCAGCGGCGCAGGTCGAGCCAGCCGCTGGCGGCGGCAGCGTGGAGCATCGCGTACTCGCCGCTGACCTGGTACGCGGCGACCGGCAGGTTATGCCGCGCGCGCACCGCGCTGATGATGTCCAGGTAGGGCAGCGCCGGCTTGACCATGAGGATGTCCGCGCCTTCCGCCGCATCGAGCGCCACCTCTTTGAACGCCTCGCGGCGGTTGGCCGGGTCCATCTGGTACTGACTGCGGTCGCCGAAACTGGGCGGGCTTTCGGCGGCTTCCCTGAAAGGGCCGTAGAAGCCGCTGGCGTACTTGGCCGCGTAGCTCATGACCGCCACGTGCTCGAAGCCGGCCCCGTCCAGCGCGGCGCGGATCGCACGCACCATGCCGTCGATCATCCCCGACGGCGCGATGATGTCCGCGCCGGCCTCCGCGTGCACCACCGACGCGCGCCCCAGCAATTCGAGCGTGGGGTCGTTGAGCAGGTAGCCGTCGGGCAGGTGGGGCGTGTAGTGCGCCTGTCCCGGCGCGTTGATGATCCCACAGTGGCCGTGATCGGTGTACTCGCAGAAGCACATGTCGGAGATCACGACCAGCTCCGGCGCGGCGTCTTTGAGCGCGCGGATCGCCTGTGGCACGACGCCATCAAGGTTGTAGTTGTCGCTGCCGAGCGCGTCTTTCGTTTCAGGGATGCCGAAGAGGATCACCGCCGGCAGCCCCAACGCAGCGACCGCGCGCGCTTCCGCCGCCAGTTGGTCTATCGAAAGCTGGTGCTGCCCCGGCATCGCGCTGATGGGCTGGCGCACGCCGCGCCCGTGCCGCACGAAGAGCGGGTAGACGAAGTCCGCCGGGGATAGCGTCGTCTCCTGCACCATGCGGCGCAGGGCAGCGTTCAGCCGCAGGCGGCGCGGGCGCAGAATGGGGAAGGCTGCCGTCTCAGTCATCGCGCCTCGTTTCTCGTTGCCTGATGCTCGGCGCTCGTCGCGCGGAAATAGTCCTCTAGAGCCTGTTATGCACTTTACAAAAGCCCGGCGATCAACTGAACGAAGCGCTGGGCCATCAGGATCGCAAAGGCGAGGAAATGCAAGCCTCTCAGGGTGTCTGGCAAGCGCTCATAATCACGCGCGAGGCGACGAAACCGGGTCAGCCAGCCAAAGGAACGTTCGACAACCCAGCGGCGGGGCAAGAGCACAAAGCCCTTCTTGACGCCGGGCAACTTGACGACTTCCAGGTGGATACCTGCATCCGCCGCAGCCTGTTCGGCCTCAGCGCCGGTGTAGCCCTGATCCACAAAGGCCACCGCAACGGTCTGGCGGTTGCTCCTGGACCGCCTGCGCCAGGTGCGCCACCTGGGCACGGTCCTGCTCGTCCGCGGCGGTCACGTACATGCCAGCAGGTGTCCCAACGTATCCACCGCCATGTGGGTCTTGCTCCCTTTGCGTCGTTTGGCGCCATCGAGCCCGCCCGTCCACCACTCTCCGGACTGGATTGCAGTGTCCGGCTATCGAAGATCGCCGCGCTGGGTTGCGCGTTGCGTCCGGCGGCCAGCCGCAGCACCGCGCGCAGGTCATGCACCATCGCCTCAAACACGCCCGCTTTCAACCAGCGTTGCGCCTGCTGATACACCGCGTGCCAGGGCGGCAAACGTTGGGCATCATGCGCCATGGATGCCGCCGCGCACGATGAGCGCAGCCCGTTGAAACTTCGCGCAGCGGATACGGTTGCGGCGCGCCTTCTGTCATCAACGTCAGATAGGGCGCGACAAAGGCCCATTCGTCGTCACTTACGTCACTGGGTAGGGTTTTCGTTCACTCATGCCCCCAGTTTAGCGCTTTGGCAAAAGTGCATAACACGCTCTAGACCCGCCATCAGCCCTTCCAGCGTGTACTCGGCGGGCATGACGGCGACCGCCAGACCCAGCGCACGCGCGGTCTGCGCCGTCACCGGGCCGATGCACGCCACGCAGACGCCGGCCAGGTCAGGTGAAGCGCCGCCCTCGTCCGCGAGCCGGCGCAGGAAGTTCTGCGCCGTGGACGAACTCGTGAACGTGACCGCGTCCACCTCGCCGGCCGCCAGCAGCGCGGGCAACGCGACGCCGCCGCGCCCGACGACGTTGCGGTACGCGACGACGGCGGTCACATCCGCGCCGGGGGCGGTGAGCGCCTCGGCCAAGGTGGGCCGGGCAATCGCCGACTGCGGCAGGAGCACGCGCGCGCCCGGCGCAAGATGCAGCGCCCCGGCCAGCGCTTCAGCGATGTACGTCTCAGGCATGACGGACACGGCAAGGCCAAGCCAGTCGCGCGCCGCTTCCGCCGTCGCTGGCCCGATAGCGGCCACCGGCGCGCCGTTCAGCGCCGTGGGGCTGATCCCCTGCGCTTCGAGCCGCCGGGCGAGCATCATGACGGCGTTGGCGCTGGTCAACACCAGCCAGTCGAAGCCGCCCCTCGCCGCCTGCCGCAACGCCGAATCGAGCGGGCCGGTATCTTCCGGTGGCGCGATGTCGATGCACGGGTAGAGCAGCGGCGTTGCGCCGCGCGCGCGCAGGCGGTCGGCAAGCGCGCCGGCCTGGTGGGGCGCTCTGGTGACGACGACGCGCTTGCCAGCGAGGGGCGAGATCATGGCATCGCCTCCAGGATCGCCGCCGCGCCCTGCGCCAGGGCGGTCCCTGCCAGGTCTGCACCGAGACGCTGCGCGCCGGCAACACTGGCCGCGCCGACCGCGCGCACGTCGATCTGTGCGCCGCCATCCGGCGCGGCGACCCGCCCGCGCAGGTGAAGCTGACCGCCTTCGACCACGGCATAGGCCGCGACCGGCACGGCGCACCCGCCGCCCAACCCGGCAAGAAACGCGCGCTCGGCAGCGACAGCGACCTCCGTCTCCGGGTCGTTGACCGGCGCGAGCAGCGCCCGCGACGCGGCGGCGTCCCGGCACTGGACCGCGAGCGCCCCCTGCCCCGGCGCGGGCAGCATCACGTCGAGCGGAATCTCCTGGCTCACCGCGTCCAGCCGGCCCAGCCGCACGACCCCGGCATAGGCCAGGACTATGGCGTCATATGGGCCGTCCGGGTCCAGAGCCTTGCGGAGGCGCGTGTCCACGTTGCCGCGCACGTCGATGATGCGCAGGTCTGGGCGGTGGCGCAGCAGTTGCGCCGCCCGGCGGCGGCTGCTCGTGCCGACCGTCGCGCCATCGGGGAGGGTCTCCAGCGTGCGCCCGTCGCGGCTGACGAGCACATCCGCCGGGTTCGCGCGGCGCGGCGTCGCGCCGATGACCAGCCCCGCCGTCGGCCCGGTCGGCAAGTCCTTGAGGCTGTGCACCGCCAGGTCGATGTCGCCACTGCGCAGCGCGGCCTCAAGCTCGGCGGTGAACAGGCCCTTGCCGCCGAGCAATGGCAGCGGCGTGTCCAGCGTCCGGTCGCCGCGCGTGGCGATGATGTGCATGTGCACCGCCAGGCCCGGCCATGCCGCGCGCAGGAGGCCAGCGACGTGGTCAGTCTGCCAGCGCGCCAGCGCCGAGCCGCGTGTGCCGAGCCGGACGAACGAGACCGGTGGGGCCTGCATGGCGCGCTACCTCTCCTCTCTCTCGCCCAGATCGAACAGCTCCCACATCGCGTGGGCGTACACGTAACCGTTGCCGCTTTCGGCGAGCGCCTTCAGGCGCACGGTGGGCGTGTGCAGGAGCTTCCGGACGATGCGGTGCGCCATGCGTGCGACCACCTCCTGGCCGTGCGCGTCCAGTCCTTCGAGGCGGCGCAGCGCCTGCTCGACTTCCGCGCGCGCCAGAGCCTCGGCCTGCCGGCGCAGGTCGGCGATGACGGGCACGATCTGCCGGCTGTGCAGCCACTCCATGAAGCGCACCGCCTCTTCGTCGATGATGGCCTCAACCTGAGGCACGGCGGTCCCGCGCCGGGCAAGGTTGGCGTCCACCGCCGATTGCAGGTCGTCGATGTCGTAGCGCGCCACGCCGGGCAGTGCGCCGGCGGCCTCGTCCACGTCGCGCGGCACGGCGATGTCGATGATGAGCAGCGGGCGTCCCTCGCGCTGCGGCAGCGCCGCCGCCACGTCGCCGGCGTCGATCACGATGTGCGGCGCGCCGGTGGCGGTCAAGAGCACATCTGCCTGCGCCAGCGCCTCGGCCAGGGAGGACCAGTTGCGCGCCCTTGCGCCGACGCGGCGCGCCAGCGCCTCGGCGCGGGCATAGGTGCGGTTGATGCAGGTGATGTCATGGGCGCAGTGCGCCTGCAACGCGCGCGCCGCCTGCTCGGCCATCTCGCCGGAGCCGACCAGCACCACCCGCGCCGCGCTCAGGTCGCCGAGCTTCGCCTCCGCCAGCAGCACGGCGGCGTGGCTGACCGACGTGGTATGCCGGCTGATGGCGGTCTCGCTCCGGGCGCGCTTGCCGGCGTGGACCGCCTCTGCGAAGAGGTGCGAGAGGATCGGACCGGTCGCGCCGGCGGCGTGCGCGTCATGGAAGGCCTGGCCCACCTGGCCCAATATCTGCGGCTCCCCCAGGATCATCGAGTCCAGCCCGGCGGCGACGCGCATCAGGTGCGTGACTGCCTCCCGGTCCGCCAGCCGGTACAGATGCAGGCGCAACTGCGCAGGCGAGATGCCCTGCAGCCGTGACAGGAAGCGGGCGATTTCCGCCCAGCCGTGGGCGGCGTCGTCGGTGACTGCGTACACTTCCAGGCGGTTGCACGTCGAGAGGATGACGCCCTCGCGCAGGACGGGCGGCGAGCCGGGCGCGCGCGCCTGCTGCGCGCCGGCCTCGGAGGCGTTCTCGATGTGCAGCTCCTCCAGCGCCATGCGCAGCGCACAGCCGGTCAGCGTGAGCTGCTCGCGCAATGCCACGGGCGCGGTGTGGTGGTTGAGACCGACCAGGACGATGGACATATCGGCTATCCTGGGCTAAATCACGCAGACCATCCGGCTCTCCGGGTCGTAGGCGCAGAAGGGTTCCTCGGCCAGGTAGTTGCCGGTCACCCCGTATGCGCGCGCCCGGCACCCGCTGCACAGGTGCTTGAACTGGCACAGCCCGCACTTGCCTTCGAGCAGGTCGGCGTCGCGGAGTTCGGCGAACAGCGGGCTGTTCTGCCAGATGTCGCCAAACGGCTGCCGCCTGACGTTTCCTGCTTCCACCGGCAGGTACCCGCACGGGAAGACCTCGCCCCGGTGCGAGATGAAGCAGACGCCGGTCCCGGCCAGGCACCCCTTCGTCGCCGCGTGCATCTGCCCGTCTGGGCGCCCGCCGGGATGACCGCCGGTGTGACCGGCCACCTGCCGCGCGTGGCTGGCGGGCAGGTCCCGCTGGACGCCGCGCCGCCGGTCTTCGGCGCGGCGCTGGTGCATCACGCGGAAGTAGTGCGGCGCGCACGTCGCCTTGAGTTGCAGGTCTGGCTCCGACTGCTCAACATCGTAGAGCCAGTTGAGCACGCGCTCGTACTCCTGCGCGCTGATCATCTGCTCCTCGGCAATCTCCACGCCGCAGCCGACCGGCACCAGCAGGAAGAGATGCAGCCCGACCGCGCCCAGGTCTTTCGCAATCTGGCGCATGGCCTCAAGGTGGGCCTGGTTGTGTTTGGCGACGGTTGTGTTGATCTGCACCGGCAGGCCGACCGCGCGCAGCGCCCTGAAGCCGCGCACCGCCGCATCGAACGACCCCTTCAGGCCGCGAAAGGCGTCGTGCGTGGCCGCATCCGGCCCATCGAACGAGATGCTGACGCGCCGCACGCCGCTGGCCTTGATCCGCGCCGCCAGGCCATCGTCGATGAGCGTGCCGTTCGTCGCCAGCGCCACCGGCAGCCCGGCGTCGGCGGCGTGGCGCGCGATATCGAGGATGTCGGGGCGCATCAACGGCTCGCCGCCGGAGAGCACGAACACCGGCTTGCCGACGGCGGCGACCTGGTCGATCAGCGCGAAGGCTTCTTCGGCGGACAGGTCCTGCGGCGTCAACTGGTCGGCGACTGTGATGCGCCGGCAGTGGATGCAGCGCAGGTTGCAGCCAGCGGTCGTCTCCCAGAAGATCAGGCGGGGCGGGGGATAAGCGGTCATCGCAACCTCTCCGTCAGCCGGAGGTCTTCCAGGGTCCGGCTCGTGATCTGGGCGAGCGCGGCCACCAAAGGGGCGCTGTCGTTGAGCATGGGCGGGCGCTCGACGCGGACGCCGCGCGCGCGGGCGATCTCCTGCACGCCGATGTCGATGTCGTAAAGCACCTCGACATGATCGGCGATGAAGCCGATGGGCGCGACGATCAGGTTCTTCTCGCCCTGCGCGCCCAGCGCCGCGACCACCTGCTCGATCTGCGGCCCCAGCCAGGGGACGCCGGCCTGCGCACCGCCCTGCGGCGCGCTCTGGTAGCAGAAGGTCCAGCGGTCGTCCGCCAGCTTCAGGCGCGCGGCCAGCAGGCGCGCCGTCTCACGGAGTTGCGCGTCGTATGGGTCACCGCGTTCCAGGATGAAAGCGGGCAGGCTGTGCGCGGTGAAGATCACCTTGACGTCATCGCGCGTTGCTTCCGGGAAGTGCTGCACCGCCGTGCGGATGCTGGCAGCCACGCCCTCAAGGTGGGCGGGTTCGGTGTGCCAGCTTTCGACGAAGCACACCGTGATCGCCTTGCCGGTTGCGGCGACGGCTTCCTCCAGGCGGGCGCGGTATGCGCCGACGCTGAGCGCGCTGTAGTGCGGCGCCATGCAAATGGCGACGATCTGGTCCACGCCGTCGGCGGCCATCTGCGCCACCACATCCTTGATGTAGGGATGCCAGTGTCGCATCCCAACGTAGGCCGGCAGCCCGGTCGCGGCCTGCAAGTTCGCGGCGGCGCGCCGGGTGATCGCAAGCAGCGGCGAGCGCCCGCCGATCTGCCGGTAGCGCTCCGTGATCTCGTCGATCAACGCCTGCGGCGTCTCGCGCCCGCCCCGGATGTCGTGCAGGTAGGCGGGGACATCGTCCAGGGAGTCCGGGCCGCCGTAGGCGAGCAGCACCACAGCGATCACAGGGTCCGCTCCACCGCCGGCTGCCGGGCGCGCACGCGGATCACGCCGTCCCGCACCGCGACCTCATAGGTGGGTACCGGCATCGTGGCGACGCCGTCCACCACCTGGCCGGTGGCGAGGTCGAAGCGGGCATAGTGCCAGGGGCAGACGACCGTGCAGGCGTCGCCATCGCCCTCGACCCGGCCCTCCACCAACGGACCGCGCGCGTGCGAGCAGCGATTGCCCAGCGCGTAGAGCGTCCCGCCAACGTTAAAGAGCGCCACCTGTTGCCCGGCGATGTACACCTGCGCGCTGTCACCGGGCGGCAGCGCATCGAGGGACAGCGCGTCAATCCAGCCGTCGGCGTCGCCTTCGAACAGAGCCACGTCCGCCGCGATGGGCGGCCCACCCAGGCTGTCGAGCATCTCGGCCAGCGGCAGGTGGCGGCAGGTGAATGTGGGTGTGTCGCGCAGCGTGTACAGGCTGGCCTTGCTCTCGCGCAGTTCCATCACAAGGTCCACGAAGTCGGCGGGGTTATCGCCCTCGAACGCGACGACGAACTCCTGGTCGTCAATGCCGTAGGAGTAGGTGGTGTTGAGGCGGATTTGCGGGTACCTGCGCCCGATGCGGATGTGCTCGTCGATCATCGCCTGGCGCGCCTCCATGCTGAGCGCGTACCAGGCGCGCGTCTTGACGAAAGGATAGACGAACAAGTACCTGTGGTCGCCGGGCGCGATCACCAGGCGCTCGGCGGCGGCGTCCTCACCGTCCATCGCGCCGATGTCGTAGATGGAGCGGCGCGTGACGGCAAGATAGGCATGGGGCGCGTGCAGATACGGCCCCATCCCCGTGTTGAGGATGGCGGTTGCAAGTTCCTGGAAGCGTTCGGGCGTCTCGGCCACCTGCCAGATCATGAAATCCGCGTCAGCGCGCAGCCCCACCAGGCTGTAGCTGCGCAGCAACATGCGCCGGTTGAACGAGCGGATCGCGCTGAGGAATTCGAGCTTGGCCGCGCGCTGGTTTTCTTCCGGGAGTCGGCGGAAGGCCGGATCGAGTTTGTAGAAGCTGAATTTGACGAACTGCCGTCCCTGGCGGCTCTTCCCAGAACGACCGTTGTCGTCGGCCTGCCTCTCGCTCACGAGGTCGCACTCCTCTGATCGCGCGCGGCCGGGTGCGCGCTGCACCTGAATCTGTGTAGCGGCCAAGCGTAACGAAACGCCATCGAAGCTGCATCGGGAGAAAGACGGATATTATGGGTTAGATTTATGAGAATTTTTCCTACTCCAGCGGTCGTGTCGCTGGGAGGGGGTGGATCAATTCCCGGCCTTCACGGGGACCTGCATGTACCTGTAAGCGGCGATACGGCGCGCCAGGGCGCTTGAGAAGGCGGCCCCGGCATCGGCCTACGCCGGCGCAGACGGATCATTGTGAAGCGAAAGCATCGAAAAAGGAGAGGAACCTCATGAGCGAAAACGGACGCGGCCCGATGGTCATTATCTGCAACAGCGACAGCGCCGGTGTGATGCCCACGTTCATCACGCGGCAAAACGCCGCGCGCCCCTTCCGCGGCGTCGGGGTCGCCGACCCCCCCCCCCCCCAGGCCCCGGCCCCCCCCGGGCGGGCGTCGATGCTTGTGCGCGATGTGAGGGCACGCTTAGGAGGCGCGAGACCAGGGTTCAGTCAGCGCCTGGATGTTGTTCAGGTGCCGGTAGAGGCCATCGCGACTCATCAGCTCCTCGTGTGTCCCAATCTCTGAGATGCCGTGTTCTTCGAGCACCACGATGATATCGGCGTCGCGAATGGTAGAGAGCCGGTGGGCGATCACGATTGTCGTCCGACCCGCCACGAGCCGCTCCAACGACTGCTGGATCAAGAGTTCGGTCTCTGTATCGACCGAAGACGTCGCCTCATCGAGAATCAGGATCGGCGCATCTTTGAGCACTGCGCGCGCAATCGCGAGGCGTTGCTTCTGCCCGCCTGACAGTCTGACGCCACGCTCGCCAATCAGCGTGTCGTAACCGTCCGGCAACCTGGCGATGAAATCATGCGCGTTGGCGATTTCCGCCGCCTCGACAATTTCCTGCTCGGTCGCGTCCGGCCGGCCAAACAAGATGTTTTCGCGCACGGAACCGTGGAAGAGGAAAACGTCCTGCAACACGATGCCGATCTGCCGGCGCAGGCTTTCGAGCGTTAGCTCCCGCAGATCGTAGCCGTCGAGCGTTATCGAGCCACTGCACACGTCGTAGAAACGGGGGATAAGGTTCGCCAGCGTTGTCTTGCCCACGCCCGTCGGTCCCACAAGCGCGACGACGCTGCCGGCAGGAATGTCAAGATCGACGTTCTCCAGCACGGCATTCCCCTGGTCGTAACGGAAGCTCACGTTGCGCAAAGCGATTGCACCCCGCGCCCGGCCCGGGAATTCGGTGGCTTCTGGATGTTCCTGTACATCCGGGTGCTCATTCATCAACTCAGCCACGCGCTCTGCGCCGGCCACCGCCTCCTGAACCTGCTCCCATGCGCCGCTCAGCGCACGGACAGGTTGGTAGAACATCTCCAGATACAGGAAGAACGCCACCAGATCCTCTACGGGCAAGACCCGCTGAAACGCCAGTTGCCCGCCAAAGTAAATAATCACGATGGTGCCCAGCGACGCGCTGAACTCCACCAACGGGTGAAAAGTCGCCATCAGTCGTAGCGCCTTGAGCATGGAGTCGCGGTATCGGGTGATGTGGCGCCTGACACGTTGGGCTTCGGTCGCTTCGCGGGTAAACGCCTTTATCTCGCGAATGCCAGAGAGGCTGTCATTGAGCACGGCGTTCAACTCGCCCAGGTCTTCCTGGCGCGCGCGAAACGCAGGGCGGACGTACCGGGCAAAGCCGCGCATTGCCAGCACAATGAACGGCACCGGGATCAGACTCAACAGCATGAGCTGCGCGTTCATGCTCAATAGGACGGCGCTGACGCCGGCCAGCGTCAGCACATTGACGGCTACGTCCGGGACGGCATGGGCGATCAACTGCTCGAACAGGTTCGTGTCGTTGACAACACGCGACATCAACTGACCCGTCTGCTTGTCCTCGTAGAACCGGAGCGACAGCTTCTGCAGGTGTTCGTAGGCATCCCGGCGCACGTCGGCGACGACACCCCACCCCGCCACATGGGCCATGTAGCTTCTGAGAAACTGCAACCCCATACGCCCCACGTAAATCACCAGCGCCAGCAAGGCGAGTTGGGCGACAAGGTCGGTCGATGACTGGCCTTCGGGCGGGTCTGTGACGGCGGCGATCATCTCCCTGATGATCCAGGGCGCGAGCAGGCTCACCCCGACAAGAAGGATCATGCTCGCAACCGTCACGCCGAGGGTGCCGACGTAATTCCTGGCGTATTGGAGTATAAAGCTGATTGTCTTCATGGCTCCTGAAGCCTGGTATCAACCCGGTAGCGGCCTCTCCCGCAGGCGTGCTTTTGCGCGCCTTGTGGGTTCAGCCGCCTGACGCTATCGCAAAGCGCGCAACGCCGCCTTCATCCTGTCGAGCGCCTCGATCAACATCGCGCGCGGACAGCCGAAGTTCAGGCGCACGAATCCTCGCCGCCCTGGCCGAAGATGGCCCCATCATTCAGGGCGACCCTGGCCCGCTGGAGAAAGAATTCCTGCGGATTGCCGGGGAAGGCCCGCCTCGTGGCAGCTCAGCCAGGCCAGATACGTCCCCTCCGGCGGGCGCATCGTGATGCCTGGCAGATGTCGCGCCACGTACTCGTGCAGCAGGTCGCGGTTCGCCGTCAGGTAACGCAGCAACGCATCCAGCCACGGCTGCCCGTCGCGATAGGCGGCCAGCGCCGCCACATTGCCCAGGACGTTCACCCCATGCACCAGGCCGGCCTGGGCGCGTTTCAGCCTCTCCCATAACGCCGGATTTGGGACCACGGCTACGGAGCAGTGGAGGCCGGGGATGTTGAACGTCTTGCTCGGCGCAATGAGCGTGACGGTCCGGTCGGCGACTTCGGACGCCAGCGAGGCGATGGGTATGTGCGCGTTGCCTGGAAACACCAGGTCGGCATGGATCTCATCGGCGCAGATAACTATGTCGTGACGCAGGCAGGTGTCGGCCATCGCTTCCAGCTCGTCGCGGCGGAAGACACGCCCCACGGGATTGTGCGGGTTGCACAGGATGAAGATACGGGTCCGGTCCGTGATCGCCGTCTCGAAGCGGTCGAAGTCGATCTCATAGCCCCCATCTGGCCGGCGCGTCAACGCCATCGTGTCGCTGGTGAGGCCGGCGTGGGCCGGGGCGTCAAGTATGGGGAAATAGACCGGCGTCTGGATCAGCGCCCCGTCCCCAGGCGTGGCCAGGGCATGGCAGACCAGATTGAAGCCGACCACAACGCCCGGCAGGAAGATCAGCGCCTCCGGCGCAACCTGCCAGCGATAGAGGCGTTGCAGCCGATCCACGATGATCGCGCGCAACGCGGGCGGCTCCAGGCTGTAGCCGAACACGCCGTGCGCGACTCGCTCCTGCAGCGCCTGGATGACCGGCTCCGGCGCCATGAAATCCATGTCCGCCACCCACATGGGCAGCACGTCTTCATCGTAGCGACGCCACTTGATACTTTCGGTTCCACGTCGGTCAATGCGCTGGTCGAAATCGTATGTCATGCGGTCGTCCTGTTCTGTCCTTCCCGCGATGGTCG
Organism: Anaerolineae bacterium; assembly: GCA_027494055.1. Classification (GTDB taxonomy): domain Bacteria; phylum Chloroflexota; class Anaerolineae; order Aggregatilineales; family JAFGMM01; genus JAOSJO01. The sequence goes on from JAOSJO010000012.1 coordinate 798,992, forward strand.
CGGCTCATCTTGTTGAAGTGCAGCCCATTGGGTGAAGGATGCGCCGGGTCCTCAGGCGCGCCACCTGGACCCGTGTGCTAATTGTGGCGCACGCGGAAACGCTTAGCAAACGCGCGCCGCCGGGTAAGCTGCGCGCGCGTTCTTCGTGTCAATCCGGGGCGAATACGGTCGAGAAGATTGGGCGCGAGGAGGCGTGCCGGGCTACCCCGCTGCCTCCGCCAGCTTCTCACGCTTCTTACGCGCCTTCTCGCGGTCTTCGTTGTCCAGCACGCGCTTGCGGATGCGCAGGCTCAGTGGCGTCACTTCGAGCAACTCGTCATCGGCCAGGAACTCGATGCAGTCGTCCAGGCTCATCGCGCGGGGGCGTATTCAGCCGGACCGCGTCTTCGGCGAAGCTGTGTCGGAAGTTGGTGAGGTGCTTCGCCTTGGCGACGTTGACCGCCAGGTCGCCGGGCCGAAGGTGCTCACCGATCACCATGCCCTCATAGACTTCCACGCCCGGCCCGATGAAGAGCGTGCCACGCAACTGCGCGTTGTCGAGCGCGTATGCCGTCGAGACGCCGTTTTCCCACGCCACCAGGCTGCCGAATTGCCGCCCCTGAATCGGCCCCGCAAGCGGCTCGTAGCCGTGAAAGACGCTGTGAAGCTGCCCCATGCCGCCGGTGGCCGTCATGAAGCGCGAGCGAAAGCCGAGCAGCCCGCGCGTCGGCACGCGATAGCGCAAATAAGTGGTCCCGTTCTCGCTGTGCATGTGAGCCATCTGCCCACGGCGAGCGCCAAGCAGCTCCACCACCACGCCAATGCGGTCGTCTGCAACCTCGATGTGGACCTCCTCCACCGGTTCGAGCAGTTCACCGGTCGCCGCGTCCTGGAGGTAGATCACTTCAGGCCGTGAGACTTCGAACTCGTAGCCCTCGCGCCGCATCGTTTCAATCAGGATCGCCAGGTGTAGCTCGCCGCGCCCGCTGACCACGAACTGGTCGGGCCGGTCGGTGTCCTCGACGCGCAGCGCGACGTTGTGGCGGGTTTCTTCGTAGAGCCGCTGGCGCAGGCGGCGCGATGTGCCCAACCCGGTTTTGCCCTCGCGCCCGGCGAAGGGCGATGTGTTGACGCCGAAGGTGATCCGCACCGTGGGCGCTTCGACGCTGATGGGCGGGAGCGGCTTCTCGATAGCAGGGTCGGCGATGGTGTCACTGATTCCTATTTTGCCCAGGCCGGCGAAGGCGATGATGTCACCCGCCACCGCCTCGTCCACGTCATGACGCGAGAGGTTGTGGAAATGTGAACAGGTACTCCAGTCTGCCGGGGGTGCGCTCGCCCTGCGGCGTCATGCGCACGATGGGCATGCCCTTCCGCATCACGCCGGAGTTCAGCCGCCCAACTCCGATATGGCCCTTGTAGTTGTCGTAATCGAGCGTCGTCACCAGCAGGCACGCCGGCGCTTCGGGTTCGATCTGCGGACCGGAGATTTCACGCAGGATGGTCTCAAAGAGCGGCGTCAGGTCGCTTCGGAGGTCGTCGGGCGCGTACCCGGCGCGACCCTCCAGCCCAACCGCGTACACGACCGGGAAGTCGGCCTGCGCGTCGCTCGCTCCGAGTTCGATAAACAGGTCGAATGTCGCGTTCAGCGCCTCGTCCGCGCGCGCGTTGGCGCGCTCAATCTTGTTGATGACGACGATCACACGCAGCCCCAGCGCCAGCGCCTTGCGCAGCACAAACCGCGTCTGCGGCATGGGTCCTTCGGCGGCGTCCACCAGCAGCAGCGCGCCGTCCACCATGTTGAGCACGCGCTCCACCTCGCCGCCGAAGTCGGCGTGGCCCGGCGTATCGACAATGTTTATCTTGACACCCTGCCACGTCACGGCGGTGTTCTTCGCCAGTATGGTGATGCCGCGTTCGCGCTCAAGCGCGTTCGAGTCGAGGATGCGCTCACCCGCCGCCGCTGCATCGCGGAACACCCGCGCCTGCTTGAGCATCCCATCGACCAGCGTGGTCTTGCCATGATCGACGTGCGCGATGATTGCAATATTCCGAATATCGTTCCGTGTGCGCGCCACCGTGCATCCTCGCCTACCCAACCGGGCCTGTCTCAAAGCGAAACCCCGGCATTGTGCCGGGGCGTAAGGTTGCAGTTACCAGACTGGCTTCTACTGCGCGCGAATATATCTCGGATGTGACTACTGCGCCAGTTTTGGACCCCCACAGGGAAATGAAAGCCGGAAACATCTTGACAAGCACCTGCATTGTCTCGTAGAATGGATGTAAGAGCTTACACAAAAGCACTTACAGAAACAAACCTATCCCACCCCGGCTCCAGGAGTGGCTATGGCAGACAGGGAAACGCCGGCCACAATCTACGATGTCGCCCGGCTGTCCGGCGTGAGCATTGCCACCGTCTCGCGCGTGCTCAACGCGCCGGAGAAGGTCAGTGACGCCACCCGCCGCAAGGTGATGGCCGTCATCAACGAACTTGGCTTCGTCCCCAAGGCAGAAGCCAGGGCGCGGGCGTTGCAGCGCACAGGCCGGATCGGTGTGGTGACGCCCTTCTTCACATCGCCATCCTTCGTGGACCGGCTGCGCGGCGTCGCCTCAGCCCTCGCCAACTCGCCCTATGAGCTTGTCATCTACACCGTCGACTCGATGGGGCGGCTGGAAGGTTACCTCTCCACCCTGCCGATCATGGGCAACCTGGATGGCCTCATCCTGCTCTCGCTGCCCCTGGACGAGGACATCGCCCAGCGCCTGCTCGCCAGCCCGATCCAGACCGTGCTGGTCGAGCAGGTCCACCCCAAATTCAGCTCAATCGTGGTCCAGGACCGGATCGGGGGCCGGCTGGCCGCCGAGCACCTGGTCAGCCTGGGCCACCGCCGCTGCGCGTATCTCTACTTCGACCAGCATCCGGAATACTCGATCCATCCTGAGGTGCAACGCCTGGTGGGCTTCCGGGAAGTGCTGAACGAGCACGGCCTTTCGCTGCCTGACGAATACATCAAATACCTGCCTGTAACGCGGATCGGCATCAAGGAGAAGCTTTGCGCGCTCTTTGAGCTGCCGGAGCCGCCCACAGCGATCTTCGTCCCGGCAGACGACCTGGCGATCCGGGTGATCCACCGGGCGCGCGACCTGGGCGTGCACACGCCGCGCGATATTTCGGTGATCGGCTTCGATGGCATCGGCATTGCCGAGCACGTTGATCTGACGACGATCAACCAGTCGCTAGTCGAATCCGGCCAGATGGCGGTCGAGCTGCTCCTGGCGCAACTGGCCGATCCATCCCGGCCCGTGCAGCAAATCCGGATCCATGTCCAGCTCGTCGAACGGGGCACGACGCGCCAGATTGCGTAACCTTTTCGGGCCGACAGACCTGGTTGGATACAGGGGAGAAAGGAGGGTACATCCGGGCCGCAGAAGAGATTGAGCTTCCGCCGTATGAGGTCAGCGTCGCCTGTAAGGTCGCGCTGCCAGGCGGCGCGCGCAAAACCGGTTCTTTCGCAAAAAAAGGAGACCCCGATGTCTGGTTCCAAGTCAAAGACAGCTCTGGCTCTGCTCACGATTGTCCTGCTCGTGGCGGTGTGGGCGTCCCCCATCCGCGCACAGGAAGAGATTTCCGGGACGTTGAACGTGATGGGCTTCAGCCTGCCGGACGAGATCGCCTCTGTGCGGGTCGATCAGTTCATCGCGACCTATCCCGATGTCGAGGTGAACATCACCGAGGGCGCGCTGGATGACCAGCAGTTCCTGACGGCGGTCGCCAGCGGCAACGCGCCGGACGTGGTCTACATGGGCCGCGATGTCATCAGCACCTACGCCGTGCGCGGCGCGATTGTCCCGCTGACCGAGTGCATCGAGACTATGGGCATCGACATGAGCCAGTACCGCGAGGCAGCGGTCGCCCAGGTCACGGTCGATGGCGAAGTCTACGGCATCCCGGAGTTCTTCAACAGCATCATGCTCATCATCAACGACCAGGCGCTGGCAGACGCCGGCCTGACTGTGGATGATGTTGACACCTCCGATTGGGACAAGATCGCCGAGATCAACGAAGCCATGACCCGCTTCGACGCCGATGTCCTGACGCGGATCGGCTTCGACCCCAAGCTGCCCGAATTCCTGCCGCTGTGGGCCATCGCCAACGGCATCTCGCTCCTCTCGGAAGATGGCCGGACCGCCCAACTGGATGACCCGCGCGTCCTGGAAGCCCTGGAATATACCGTCGGCCTGCACGACGCCACCGGAAGGCCGCCAACCGTTCATGGCCTTCCGCGATACCTGGGACTTCTTCGGTGCGGGGAACCAGATGGTCACCGACCAGCTTGGCGCCTTCCCGATGGAACAGTGGTACATGAACGTCCTGGCGAACGTCTCGCCCGATGGGGATATCACGTTCAAGGCGTTCACCGACCGTGAAGGCAACCCGCTGACGTACTCCACCGGCAACACCTGGGCGATTCCGCGCGGCTCCTCCAACCCTGAAGCCGCCTGCGCCTGGATGATGACCATGACCTCAGTCGACACCTGGGTCGCCGCTGCGACGGCTCGCGCCGAGTTGCGCGCCGAAGCCGGCACGATCAACACCGGCGTCTACACCGCCAACCACCTGGCCGACGATGTCATCTTCAGCGAGATCGTCCAGCCCAGCGGCAACGAGACTTTCGACAACGGCGTGCAGGTGATCCTGGCTGTCCAGGAAAACGCCTACGCCATCCCGGCCAACCCGGCTGGCGCGGAGTTCAGGCAGGCCTGGCAGGATGCCGTCAACCGCGTCCTGAACGGCGAGCAGTCGGCTGAAGAGGCGCTCGCTCAAGCTCAGGAAGAGGCGCAGGCTGCGCTCGACGCGGCCTGGAGCCAGCAATAGGCCCATGTCGCAGCTATGGCAGGTGGTCCGTCTCAAGGGGCGGACCACCCCCCTCCAACGGAAAGAGATGCTGGCCGGGCTGGCGTTCATCTCGCCCTGGATCGTCGGGTTCTTCATCTTCACCGCCGGGCCGATGGTCGCCAGCCTGGGATTGGCCTTCACCGACTACGACGTGCTCAACCCGCCGAAGTTCGTCGGCCTGCAGAACTTCCAGGCGCTCACGACCGACCCCCGGCTGGGCCTGAGCCTGGGCAACTCCATCTTCTACGCCGTGCTGCACGTGCCGCTCGCCCTGACGGTGGCGCTGGCGCTGGCGCTGCTTCTCAACCGCGTGGGCAAGGCCGCCGGTTTCTTCCGGACCGCGTTCTACCTCCCGTCGATCACGCCGGCGGTGGCCGTCGGGACGCTGTGGCTGTGGATCCTCAACCCGCGCATCGGCCTGATCAATCGCGGCCTGGCGCTGCTGGGCATCGCCGGACCGGGCTGGACCACTGACCCGAACTGGATCAAACCCGGCATCGTCCTGATGAGCCTGTGGAGCGTTGGCGGCACCGTGATCCTCTACCTGGCCGCGTTGCGCAACGTGCCTCCTGAGCTGTACGAGGCCGCCCGCATCGATGGCGCCAATAGCTGGCAGCAGTTCCGGCGCGTCACCATCCCCATGATTAGCGGCACAATCTTCTTCACCCTTGTCGTTAACACCATCGCATCGCTGCAAATCTTCACCGAAGTCTATACGATGTACTTCGGCAACATGAACTCCGGTGCGGCGTCCTCGGCAGGCCTGTTCTACAACATCTACCTGTTCCGCCAGGCCTTTGAATTCCTGCACATGGGTTATGCCTCGGCAATGGCCTGGCTCCTGTTCATCATCATCCTGATCCTGACCGTGATCCAGCTTCGGACCAGCCGGCGCTGGGTCTACTACGAAGGGGGGTAGCGGTGTCCGCAAGCGCCTCTACATCCCTCCCCGATGTCCAGCGGCAGCAGGCGGAGCGCCTGCGCCGGGCTGAGACCATCCGGCTGATCGAGCGCGCCGTCTTCATCGCCCTGCTGATCGGCTGCACCATCCTGTTCTTCGCGCCCTTCGTGTGGTTGGTCAGCGCGTCGCTCAAGGTCCGCGCCGAGGTCTTCAACAACGAGCTGATCCCCGACCCCGTCGCCTGGGAAAACTACGTCAACGTGTGGCAGGCCGCCCCGGTGCTGGCCTGGCTCAAGAACAGTGTGGTCGTCGGCTTCCTGGCCGCGATTGCGGTGACGGCGAGTTGCGCGGCGATTGCCTTCGGCTTCTCGTACTTCCGTTTTCCGGGCCGGGATGCGCTGTTCGGGTTCGTGCTGGCGACCATGATGCTGCCGGGCGCTGTGACCATGGTGCCGGTCTTTCTCATCTGGAATGGCCTGGGCATGGTGAACACCCAGGTGCCGCTGTGGGCGGGCAACCTGTTCGGCTCGGCGTTCTACATCTTCCTGATCCGGCAGTTCTACCTGTCCCTGCCCAGGGAGCTGTTCGAAGCGGCGCGCGTGGACGGCGCGACTTTCTTCCAGATTTGGCGTCACATCGCGCTGCCGCTCACCCGCACGGCCCTGATCGTGGTCTTCATCTTCGAGTTCAAGGCGAGTTGGACGGACCTGATCAAGCCCTTGATCTACCTGTACGACAACCGGCTCTTTACCCTGCCGCGCGGCCTCAAGGCCCTGCTGGACCAGTTCGGGCAGGGCGGCGAGATGCAGTGGGAGATCGTCCTGGCGGCGAGCGTGATTGTGACAGTTCCCATGATCGTCATCTTCTTCCTGGGGCAGCGGTACTTCATGGAGGGCATCGCAACCAGCGGCCTCAAAGGCTGATGGCCGGTTGCCGTGCGCGTCACGGACAACGTGCGCCGGTGCACCGGCGAAGCGCGCTGTATCCGGCCATCGCCGGCGCGCGTCAACCCGGCGTTGCCGCTGACCTGACGCCGTTCGCGGTATAATCCAACGCTTTGCGTCAGGCGGTGGGTGAGCAGGCCACCGGCTTCGGAACGGAATGACATGGATACCGAACTGATTGAGCACGGCAGACACATCGCGGAGAAAATGCTGATCGGCAACGGCGACGAGCTGGGCATCCTCGGCTCCAGCGAGGCCTACAAGCAAGTCTGGGCGCGGGACAGCATGATCGCCGGCCTCGGCCTGGAACTCTGTCAGGACGACGAGGGGCACCTCATCCACCGCCGCTCGCTGGAGACGCTGCGCCAGTTCCAGAGCCAGCTCGGCAAAATCCCGCACAACGTCGGCCTCACCAACATCGACGACCCCGCCCTTGTGGCCCTCGGCGGACGCCTGGGCGCCCCCGCGAACGGCAAGCGCGCCATAGCCGACACGACCCATGCGGGGTGCGTGGATAGCAACCTGTGGTACATCCTGGGCCACTATTACCATTACCGGCACGGCCACGACACGGACTTTCTGCGCCAGGCCTGGCCCAGCCTGGAGCAGGCCCTGCTGTGGCTGCGCTACCAGGACTCCAACGAATGCGGCCTGCTGGAGGTCCACGAGGCGATGGACTGGGCCGATCTCTTCTCCAACCGCTACAACGTGCTGTATGACAACGTGCTGTACTATGCCGTCTGGAAGGCAATGGGCCATCTCGCCGATGCGCTGGGCTTCCCCGCCGACGAATACACCCGGACTGCCGAGGACGTCCGCCGCAAGATCAACATCCTGCTGTGGGTCGGGCCGGAGGAGCCAAAAGACTGGGACTGGGTGCATCGCGAGCGCCAGGAGTGGCTCTATCCGCTGCGCCGGGCGGAGGTTGAGCTGGTCGTCCGGCCCTTCTACCTGCCCTACATGGGCTTCCGGGACTGCGCTGACCGCTTTGATACGCTGGGCAACCTGCTGGCTATCCTGTTCGGCGTCGCCGACGCCCGCAAGACCGGCCTGATCCTGGACTACATTCACAGCACCGGCCTCAACGAGCCGTTCCCGGTGCGCGCCACCTACCCCGTGATCCATCCCGGCGATCAGGACTGGCGCGAGTACTTCCGCGTGCGCAACCTCAACCTGCCCCACCACTACCACAACGGCGGGGCCTGGCCGTTCATCGGCGGGTTCTACGTGGCGGCGCTGATCCAGGCCGGCCGGTTCGACGAGGCCCGCTACCAGCTCGCAAAACTGGTGGAGATGAACCGGCGCGGTATCCACCAGGAGTGGGAGTTCAACGAGTGGTTTCACGGGCAGTCGGGGCGTCCCATGGGCTTCGCCGGCCAGTCGTGGTCTGCGGCCATGTACCTTTTCGCAGTGGACGCCGTCCGGCGGGGCGCGGTCAGGGTCTTCGATCCAGAGGGCGGGTGGGGGCTGGCCGCTGCCAGCAGATGAGCCGATGGATAGGCTGCTGAACGACCTCTATCGCTTTGAGGATACCTGCCATGTGTACGTGATCCGCAGCGGGGAGGCGGCTGTGCTGGTCGACTTCGGAAGCGGCGACGTGCTCGACCACCTGCAGGTGATCGGAGTCAGCCGCGTGACCGCCGTGCTGATGACCCACCACCACCGCGACCAGGCGCAGGGGCTGGCGCGGGCGGTGGCAGCGCGCATCCCGATCTGGGTGCCGCACACCGAGCAAGACCTGTTCCGCGCGGTGGACGCCCACTGGCAGGCTCGCCCGATCTTCAACAACTACAACATGCGTCAGGACCGGTTCTCCCTGCTTGAGCCGATCCCACCGGCGGGCACGCTCAAGGACTACGAGCAGCGCGAATTCGGCGGGCGGCGGTTCACGGTCGTGCCCACGCCAGGGCACACCACCGGCTCGATTACCCTGTTGGCCGAGGTCGGCGGGGCGCGCGTCGCCTTCTCCGGCGATCTCATCGCCGCGCCGGGCCAGGTGTGGAGCATGGCTGCCACCCAGTGGTCGTACAACGGGGCAGAGGGCGTCGCGGCCAGCATCCCGTCGCTGCTCGACTTGAAAGCCCACGCGCCAGACCTGCTGCTGCCCTCGCACGGCGATCCGATTGACGCGCCCGGCCCGGCCATCGACCTGCTGGTCGAGCGCTTCTGGGAACTGCTCCAGTTGCGCGGCGAGAACCCGCGCCTCTTTGCGCTGCACGAGCGCCCCTACGAGGCCATCACCCCGCACCTGCTGCGACACCGGGCAAGCGTCGCCAATACCTACGTTCTGCTCTCCGAGTGGCGCGCGGCGCTGCTGATCGATTTCGGCTATGACTTCGTGACCGGTGAGGCGACAGGCGCCGACCGCGCCTCACGCCGCCCCTGGCTGCACACCCTGCCGGCCCTCAAAGCGCAGTTTGGCGTCGAGCGGGTCGCCGTGGTTGTGCCGACCCATTTCCATGACGACCACGTGGCGGGCATCAACCTGCTGCGGCAGGTGGAGGGCCGAGGTCTGGGCGGCGGAGTCCTTCGCGGACGTGCTGGAGAACCCGGAGCGCTACGACCTGCCCTGCCTGTGGTACGATCCGATCCCGGTTGATCGCAGCCTGCCGCCGGAGACGCCGGTCCGGTGGGAGGAATACACGCTGACCCTGCACCCCCTGCCCGGCCACACCCTGTATGCAGTCGCCATCGCGTTCGAGGTGGACGGCAAGCGCGCCCTGGCGACCGGGGACCAGTACCAGGGCGATGCCGGGCTGGAACTGAACTACGTCTACCCGAATCGCTTCCGCGCCGGCGACTACGTGGCGAGCGCCGCGCTGTACCGGCGCGTGAACCCGGACGTGATCCTTTCCGGCCACTGGGACCCGCTGTGGGTCACGCCGGGCTACTTCGACAGGCTGGATCGCATGGGCGCTGAGCTGGAAGCCCTGCACCGCGCCCTGCAACCTTCCGTGCCGGACCTCGGCACGGAAGGCTTTATCGCGCGTCTGACGTCCTACCAGGCGGTCGCGCGCCCCGGCGAGCCGGTGGCGTTCGCGGTCGAGGTGCGCAACCCCTTCCCGCGCCCGGCTGAGGCCGTCCTCAACGTCGTTGTTCCGGCCGGCTGGCGGAAGCAGCGGGGCGCTCACGCTCGCCCTGCCCGCCCTCGCCACCGGCACAGCCCGCTTCGAGGTGACGCCACCCACAGACTTCGCAGCGCGGCGGGCGCGCATCGCCGTCGATGTGACCGTTGACCGCCGCCGCTTCGGCCAGCAGGCCGAGGCCCTGGTCAGCGCCGCTCGCGTTTCCTGAACTCATATGCCAGGGGACCATGAAAGCCACCGCCCTGCACATGACCGGCAACGTACACATTGCCTCACCCTTCGGAAGCGACGGGCTTTGAACCCTCACTGACCGCGCCATATTGGCGTGGAAATCAAAGCACTATCGCTTCGTCTTCCCAAAATGCCTCGTTGCATAGTGCCAGTTACACGGCCCCATACAGAAGATTCCCCGATTCACTCCACTGGCGCAGCGCCGTTCCCGGCAACGGTCCCTGCTGTGCGCCTGGTTCCATGTAGGGATATACTGGGAAAACTGCGCGCCTCGATAACACCACACCTGGCTTGCCGAATAGTGGAGACTATCCGGTGAGTCGTTTGACCAGATCCTGCTGTGCGGCGAAAAGGAGATGTCAATGACGATGCGTACGGTTCTTGTGCCTGGATTCACGCTCAGGTGGTTCTCTGGTTTGGCGCTTTTCGCCATGGCAGTGGGGTTCGTCTTTACGGCGACGGCGCAAGAGTCGTCCTCAGGCACGATTGGCACGCCAGACTTTGCCGCCATTGACCGGTACGTGGAAGACCAGATGGCGGATTGCCGGATTCCTGGATTCTCGTTGGGCATTATCCGTGGCGATGAAAGTGCTCTACCTGAAAGGGTATGGAGTAGCGGATGAATCAGAACGCCCAGTGACGGCGCAAACTCCCTTTTTGATCGCATCCGTGAGCAAAACATTCACCGCGCTGGCGCTGATGCAGTTGAAGGACGAAGGAAGAATCGATCTTGATCGCCCGGTGAGCACTTATCTGATGGAACTCCGCGCGCCATATGGCATATACGAGGAGATGACGGTCAGGCAACTGCTCAATCACACCGCAGGGTTTGATACGCAGGCGGAATATCGGGTAACTTCCCCGGAAGACACTGACATCAGCATCACGGAGCTGGTGCAAGCGTTTGGCACCGTTCCTCTCGCTCATGCTCCAGGAATGGGATTTGAGTACAACAATGCCGGGTATATCGTATTGGGTGAAGTGATCAGCCAGGTTTCCGGGCTTTCTTACGAGGAATATCTCCAGCACAACATTTTTGATCCGCTGGAGATGCATCACAGCTTCACCTCGATGGATCGGGCAGCGGACGACGGTCTTGCAGTGGGTTACCGGACTCCTCTTTGGTTTTCCCCGCGTGTCTGGCCTGACCTACGCACCGGGTTATCTGCCAGCGTTTGGCATCCTCTCAAGTGCAGAGGACCTGACCCACTACATGATCGCGATGCTGAATGGGGGCGTGTATCAGGATACGCGGATCCTCTCGGAAGAAGGTGTCGCCGAAATGCTGGCGCCATCCGCTTCCGAATCGCCCTACACCGATTATGGTCTCGGTTGGTTTGTCACCTCCGACAGCTTCTATCATGGGGGCGAGCTGACCGATTACCAGGCCAGGGTGAAGGTGCTGCCGGAAGACAAACTGGGGGTAGCGTTTCTGCTCAATACCTCAAGCAGTACGGCAAGTACGCTGTTTGGAGTCGGATACCGCCTTCGGATCGAAACCGGGATCATCAACATTCTTTATGGTGCCTCGCCAACAGATCAGCCAGGGCAGAGTTTTCTCGATCTCAACAGTCACTCGATGGCGCTCACGCATTTTCTGATGCTAGGGCTGCCAGTTTTGGCCGTCCTGCTGGTCGTTCTATCTGCCTTCCGGCTGCGCACGATGTCCAGGCGGCTTGAAAAGTCTCGTTTCAGCTTCTGGAGCAATGTGGTCTTCTTTGCGCTTGTCAATCTCCTGCTGCCGCTGTACCTCCTTTTTGTCCTCCCCAAGCAGAGTGTGTCGTGGGGCTATATGCTGCACTATATTCCTGACGTGGCCTGGTTCGCGCTGGTCTTCTCGGTGCTGCTGCTGGTGGTGGGCCTGTGCAAGGGGGCGATTATTGCCGTGTTTTTGAAAGACCGGCGGTATCCGGAATACTAGGCGGCGGCGGCCACTTTGCCGCGCGCGTTGTTTGCGGTGAGCGCGAGCAATGGATAACGCGACTCATGGTCGGATAGCGTTTTCGGCGCCCACGGGGATTTCGGTTTGAGGCTGTTCTGTCCTCATGTCTGGTTGATCTTTCAGTTCCTTGCTGCCGACAACGCCCTGGAATCGTCCATCACCTGCTACGATACGCCCTCAGCCCGACCATGCTTTTCCCGGATTGGATACGCAATCCTGTAACAGCCTGCGCCAAGAGACAGTTCGACGCTATCGCCGACCTGCGCGCCTTCGTGCAGCGGGTGACCGTTGATCGCGATCTCGCCCATGCGCGCATCGGGGAGCACGACCCTGGCCGATGCATTGAACGGAATCGCGATCTCGATGGTGAGCTGCCCCGTCGCGTCGATGCGCCAGCCGCTTTCGAAGTAGCCCGCCGCCGAGCGGTAGCGCGCCCTGGCCCATTGGAGCGACCTGTCTGGTTTTGGCGCGATACGGGCATGGCGGAAGCCGGTAACGCCATCCTCGCCGGTGGAGGGGTTCAGCCCGCACATATCGCGGTACATCCACTCGACGATGGAGCCGTAGGCGTAGTGGTTGAACGAGTTCATGCCCGTCGAGCTGACCGAGCCATCGGGGTTGAGGGAGTTCCACCGCTCCCAGATGGTCGTCGCGCCCAGGTTGACGGCGTACAGCCACGACGGAAAATCCTCGTTGAGCAGCAGCCTGTAGGCCAGGTCGTTGGCCCCGATGTTCGACAGCACCCGGCAGAGATAGGGCGTGCCGACGAAACCCGTCCGCAGATGGGTCTTGTCCTTCTTGAGCCTTGAGATGAGGTCGTTCTTCACCCGCTCGCGGTGCGCTTCAGGGGCCAGGTCCATGAACAGCGCCAGCGCGTATCCCGTCTGTGTGGCGACGGCCAGCCGTCCGGTCGCGGTGAAGTACTCCTCCTGAATCGCCGCCTTGACCTCCGCCGATAGGCGCGCATAGGCCTCAGCCTGCGCCGTCTTGCCGAGCACCGCTGCGGCGCGCGCCACCAGCCGCGCCGAATAGCAGTAGAAGGCCGACGCAATGAAATCCTCAGCGGTGCCGCCCTTGCGCGAGGCCGGGTCATCGCCGTCCAGTGCCAGCCAATCGCCGAAGTGAAAACCTTCCGTCCACAGCCGCCTGCCGCCGGACGCTTCATCAATCTCCCTGATGTAATCCACCCAGGCGCGCATACTCTCATACTGCTGCTCAAGGATGCCGGCGTCACCGTAGAACTCGTACACATGCCACGGCACAATCGTCGCCGCATCGCCCCATGCGCTGGAGCCGCCGCTGCTCAGGTTGACCATCGGCACGATGTGAGGCGCCATCCCGCCGGTCTTCGCCTGCTCTTTTGCCAGGTCGTAGGCGTACTTCGCAAAGAACGCGCCAGCGTCCATGTTGAAGCAGGCGGCGCCTGAGAAGATCTGTGCATCGCCGGTCCATCCCAGCCGCTCGTCACGCTGCGGGCAATCGGTCGGGATGTCGAGGAAGTTGCCCTTCTGGCTCCACATCGCGTTCCTGAAGAGCCGGTTGACCTTCTCGTTCGATGTCTCGATCTCGCCGATTGTGTCCATCCGCGAATAGACCACGCAGCCGGTGAAATCATCGGCGCTCAACTCGCCAACCCAGCCCGAGACTTTGACGTATCTGAAGCCGTAGAACGTGAAGTACGGCTCGGCAACCGCGTCCGTGCCATCGGCGATGTAGATGTACTCCGCCCTGGCGGTGCGCAGGTTATCGCGAAAGAAGTTGCCCTCTTGCAGGACCTCGCCGAACTGGAGGTGGATGCGGGCACCGGCCGGCGCGCTGGTTCTGAAGCGCACCCAGCCGGTCATGTTCTGTCCCATGTCCAGCACCGTCTCGCCGGCCGGCGTGTGGATCACCGCCACGGGCTTGATCTCTTCGTTGATGCAGACCGGAAGCGACCTTCTGGCCTCCAGCTGGGTCGTGTCGATCGCGACCGGTCTCACGGCGAAGGCCCTGCCTGGCGATGGCACGATCTTCCCGATCCGGGCATCGTATGTCTCGCCGTCGTAGATATCGCTCGCGATGACCGGGGAAGGCTGGGCTTTCCACAGTCTGTCGGTGGCGACGACCAGTGCGTTCCCATCTTCCAGGGTGATGTGCATCTCGCAGATCAGCGCGAACCGATCCCCATAGAACCCCAGGACGCCTCCGTTGCCGCCGTACCGGCCCTTGTACCATCCGTTGCCCAGCATGACGGCAACCAGATTCGAGCCGATCGCAAGTTGGTCGGTGATGTCGAACGTCTGATACTGGATCCACTGGTCGTAGGCATTGCAGTAGGGCGTGAGGTATTCGTCTCCAACCTTCTTCCCGTTCAGCTCAAAGTGATACAGGCCCAACCCGCAGATGTAAGCCCGCGAGGCAACGGCCCGCGCGGGAAGGTCGAAAGCGCGGTACAGAATCGGGTGTATCTGGTTGTCCTCCCAATCGGGGGTGAGCCACTCCGCCTGCCAGCCTTCGTCCATCTTCGCGGTCTCGAACCAGGCGGTGTCGCTCTCGGCGCTTTCAGTCTCTCCCCACACCCTGACCTTCCAGTAATAACGGGTCCGGGGTGTGAGCCTGATCGGCGGGCGGTAGGCCAGGCTGTCGATGCCGGGGCCATCGACCTTGCCGCTATCGAAGATGACCTGCTCGAAGTCGGCGTCGCGACCTCACCAGGACTTGCGCGGCGGTCTGTACTTTGTCGCAGGTGTCCTCGACGATCCAGGAGAAGGTCGGTTTTTCGATGGCGAAGCCCAGGGGATTGACGATGTGGTTGGTCTTGAGGTGGGTGATCTTCACGAATTTCCTCACGGGTGCGGCGCGATCAGTCTGAGTGGACGATGCCGGATTGTCCCCCTGGCGCCCTCATCTGCCAAGGCCGGCATCAGCTTGGCGCGCCAGCCCGTCTGCCCTGATGCGCTCCGGCGTTGCACTGGCGCGCCGAGGAGTCCTGGAATACAGTCAGGTTCGATTGCATGAAAAGGAAAAGATTCTGATAAACCGACCCTCAGGGCATCCAACCTGTCGCCTCTCACATATCGCTGTCTTTGCGGAGGGCCATAATGTTGAAGAACACCGACATCCACATCCGTGACCCATTCGTGCTGCCGATCACGGCGGAGAGGCGATACTACCTGTACGGCACTACCGGCCCGCAGACCTGGACAAGCTCTGCATCGGGTATCGACTATTATACCAGCCCCGACTTGCGTGGCTGGGAAGGCCCTTTCCCGGCCTTCCGGCCTCCAACGGGCTTTGGGCTGACCGCAACTTCTGGGCGCCCGAAGTGCACGTCTACCGGGGGCGCTATTACCTGCTTGCCAGCTTCAAGGCTGAAGGCGTCTGCCGGGGGGACGCAAATCCTTGCTGCCGACGGCCCACGAGGCCCCTTCCTGCCGGTCAGCGACGGGCCGGTCACGCCCCGCGATTGGGAGTGCCTGGACGGAACGTTGTTTGTGGATGCCCGCAACCAGCCCTGGATGGTCTTCTGCCACGAGTGGGTGCAGGTGGGCGATGGTGAGATCTGCGCCGTGCGCCTGAGCGATGACCTGGTGTCGGCGATAGAGCCGCCGCGCCTGCTGTTCCGTGCGTCTGAGACCCCCTGGGCTGAGGCGTTCGAGTCGAAGGGCAGGAAGGGCTATGTTACCGACGGTCCCTCGCTGCGCCGCCTGGCGAGCGGTGCGCTGATCATGCTGTGGTCCAGTTTCGGCGTGGGTGGATATACCATCGGGGTGGCGCGATCGGCTTCTGGCGCGATCCAAGGCCCGTGGCACCAAGCGCCAGAGCCGCTGTATGCCGGCGATGGCGGTCACTGCATGGTGTTCCGTACCTTCGAAGCGCGGTTGTTGCTGGCTTTTCATCGACCCAACCAGTCGCCCCATGAGCGTCCGCACTTTGTCCCCCTGCGCGAAACCGGGTCGTCGGTGGAGATCGTCAAGTAAGGGGATGCGGCCGGCCCCTTGTCCCTCAAGGCTGCCGGGGGCTTTCCCCTGACCCCCGCTTGTTCACAAAACCCTGAGCACACCTCTTGACGCGCTCCAAAAAAGGCCCTAAAATGTATTCACACGTGTCAGTTGACACGAGAGAATACACCCAGATCGTTTTTCTAGCAAAGCGCGGATATTGTGAAACGGCCAACACAGAAAGACGTTGCGCGCAGAGCGGGCGTTTCACGCTCAACCGTATCATACGTGTTGAACGACCAGACCGACCTGAAAGTAGCGATTTCCGCAGATACCCGCGAGCGCGTGCTGCGCGCGATTGCCGAACTCGGTTACGAGCCGGATGCACGCGCACAATCCCTGCGCCGGGGCCACACGAAAATCGTCGGCGTGATCATGCCCGTCATCAAAAATCCCTTCTTCTGGCAGATCTTCTCCGGCATTTCCGACGCGCTGCAGGAAGCCGGCTACAGCCTGCATCTGTCCCATCATTCCCGGGATTCACAACAGGAAGCCAACACCATCCGCGAATTAATGCGCCAGCGCGTGGATGGGTTCATCCTCCTCGCAGCGGTCAAGTACCTGCTGCCCGGATTGTCCGAGTACCTGCGGAAGGTGGGTTGGCCTGTTGTCGAGATCACGGCGACCAAAGCCGAGTTTGATCATGTCGCCCACGGCTATTCCAGCGGCACACGCACGCTCATGGCGCATCTTCTTGAGCTGGGGCACCGGCGCATTGGCTTCATCTACGGCGTCACCGAGGAAGTGCAGGGGGCATGACCGCCTGCTCGCCTACCGCCAGGTGTTGCAGGAGGTCGGGCTGACCGGTAACGCGCCCTTCGAGGTGCACTGCGGCGCCGAGTTGGAGGATGCATACCAGGCTGCCTCTGCCCTGCTGAGCCGCCCGGATCGCCCAACCGCGCTGCTGGTGATCAACGATATGCTCGCGGTTGCGGTGATGCGTGCCGCGCAAGACCTGGGGTTGACCGTTCCCGGCGACCTGTCCGTCGCCGGTTTCGACGACATCCCGTTTTCCAGTTACACGGCGCCGCGCCTCACCACGGTTACCGGGAAGGCCGAAGAAAGCGGGCGCGAAGCAGTTCGACTGCTTCTCAAGCGTTTCGCAGAGCCAGACCTTCCCCAGCAGGTGACGACGGCGGAGGCGCAGCTCATCATTCGCGAGTCAACTGGCCCGGTTACCTACCGGAGAAAGGATAGTCTCCACTGACCGCAGGTGCAGATCATGACAGCCGGGGCGCGGCCTCACTGACGGCCTCTGAATACCTACAAAACGAGAGAGAGGGAGGCTTCTTTGTGCGCATGATGTCCCGTATCAGCAGATTTCTCAGGCACAACGCCGTCGCCTATATGTTCCTCACGCCGTGGCTGCTGGGCTTCTTCGTGCTTACGCTTTACCCGATGATCTACTCGCTGTTGCTCAGCTTCACGGATTATGACTTCACAATGCCCGGTTCGACGCAGTGGATCGGGCTAGGCAATTATATGAAAATGTTCGGGTCGGTGTTCGGGGTGTCCGAGTTCACCGCGTCCACGGGCGAGCTTATGCGCGTGGACCCGTACTACCTCAAGTCGCTGTCCGTGACGTTTACCTATGTGTTCGTGTCCGTGCCGCTGAAGCTGGTCTTCGCGCTCGCTGTGGCGATGCTGCTGAACCAGAAACTGCGGTGGGTGCCGTTCTACCGCGCCGTGTACTACATCCCCACACTCCTCGGCGGCTCGGTGGCAATCGCGGTGCTGTGGAGGAAGCTATTCGAGAAGGACGGCCTGGTAAACGGCTTTCTGGGAGCCATCGGCTTTACCGACCTCCCCGGCTGGATAACCAACCCCAATTACGCGCTCAGGACGCTCGTTTTGCTGACGGTGTGGCAGTTCGGCTCGTCGATGATTATCTTCCTCGCGGGGCTGAAGCAGATCCCACAGGAGTTCTACGAGGCGGCGAACGTGGACGGCGCGAACAAGGTACAGCAGTTCTTCGCCATAACCATCCCCTTGCTCTCGCCGGTTATCATGTTCAACCTGATCATGCAGATGATCGGCGCGTTCCAGGCGTTCACCCAGGCCTATATCATCGGCGGAGGCAGGGGCGGCGTGCTCAACTCCACCTTGTTCTATACCCTCCACCTGTACATTCAGGGATGGACGTACCACGAGATGGGCTATGCGTCCGCGATGGCGTGGGTGCTGCTGCTCATCATTGGGGTGCTCACGGCAATCGTCTTCAGATCATCGAAGTGGTGGGTGTCCTATGGGGTCGGGGAATAATATGAAGACCAGAACCACTATACGAAAAGGGTTAACCCATCTCTTCATCATCACCCTGGGGCTGTTCATGATCTACCCCATCGCCTGGATGATTATCAGCTCGTTCAAGCCGAACAACATGATCTTCAGCGATCCGGGGCTGATACCGAGAGCCGTGACCATTGAGAACTACATCACCGGATGGAAAGGCTACGCGGGTACGTC
This sequence comes from Anaerolineae bacterium, assembly GCA_027494055.1. GTDB lineage: Bacteria > Chloroflexota > Anaerolineae > Aggregatilineales > JAFGMM01 > JAOSJO01. The sequence continues at coordinate 817,418 of JAOSJO010000012.1, forward strand.
CTTCGGGCGGTTCTTCGCAAACTCGCTCGCGATGTGCGCTGTAGCCATTATCGGGAACCTGATCTCCTGCTCGATGGCGGCGTATGCGTTCGCGCGGCTCAAATTCGCAGGGCGCGGGTTCTGGTTCGCGCTGATGATGCTGACGCTTATGCTTCCGGGTCACGTCACGCTCGTGCCGCGCTACATCCTGTTCAACACCTTCGGGTGGGTGGGTACATACCTCCCGATACTCGTGCCGAAATTCCTCGCGACGGACGCATTCTTCGTGTTTCTGCTCGTGCAGTTCATACGGAGTCTGCCAAAAGAGGTCGAGGAGGCGGCCATCATCGACGGGTGCGGGAAAGTCGGCGTATTCCTGCGTATCATCATACCGCTCGCAAGCCCCGCGCTGGTGACGACAGCGCTGTTTACGTTCCTGTGGACGTGGGACGACTTTTTCAACCACCTGCTGTACCTCACTACGCCGGCAACGTTCACGGTATCGCGGGCGTTGCGCACGTTCGTCGGCGACGCCGGCGCGGTATCCAACTGGGGCGGCGCGCTGGCGATGTCCACGCTCTCCGTTATTCCCGCCTTTATCCTGTTCTTCTCCCTGCAGAAATACTTCGTACAGGGTATCACGACCACCGGCCTTAAGGGCTAATACGCAACAGGAGGCAATGAATATGAAATGATAATCGGCGATTTTTGCGGACTTGTCCGCTGAGACTATAGGCGACTACAAAAAGAGGAGAAACCAGAGATGAGGAAGATGCGCGCAATCACGCTCATGGCGCTGCTCGCGGCAATGCTCGTGGCGGCCATTCCGCCGGTCGGGGCGCAAACTGCCGCCGACGAACTCCCCCGTCTACACGGGCGGCCCGGCTGAGATCCGCATGGGCTGGTGGGGCAACGACGACCGCGCCGCCAGGACCCTGGCGGTGATCGACCTGTTCGAAGCTGCGTATCCCGAGATCACCGTCATTGGTGAACCCAACGGCGGGACGGCTGACCACTTCCAGATCATCGACACCCAACTGGCGGGCAACAACGCCCCCGACGTCATCCAGTTCGGCGGCAACTGGCCCGACTACGTGCAGTACCTTGAACCGCTCAATGACTATCTCGGCAAGCAGCTCCTGATCAACACCCCTGAGCGGTTTGACCAGACCGCGCTGATCCCCGCGACGGATGTCGATGGCAATCTCTATGCCATCAGCCTCGGCACGAACACGCTCGTCCTCGTCTATAACAAGACGATGATCGAGGCGGCGGGGGTGGACCTTCCCGAGGACAATATGACCTGGGAAGAGCTTCTCGACTACGGTAGAGAGCTGCAGGCGAATCTCCCCGACGGTGTCTACGCCCTTCGTGGACAACAGCACGAACCAGGCGAACTACCTCAGCTATTTCTATACGCAACAGGGTACCGACGTCTGGACTCTGGACGACGGCGGCAAATCCTACGCCACGGTTGAGTCCGCCAGGGCATGGCTCCAGTGGTGGGCGGATATGCGCGCAGAGGGACTGATCCCCGACGCAGAGACCACCTACACCTACACCGAAGACGGGCCGGACAGCTCGGCGCTTGTGTCGGGCGTTGCGGCCATCGCTTTGATCTGGAGCAACCAGGCGGCAGGCTATCAGGCGGCCATGACCGATGAACTCGGCATGACGACGCTTCCCGTGGGTGGCGAAGACTCGTACGTCATCCAGATGAGCCAGTACCTGGGCATCAATAACGCCAGCCAAAACAAGGAAGCAGCGGCGCTGTTCATCAACTTCTTCGTGACCAGCCCTGAGGCCGGCGCGATCCTCGAAACCAACCGCGGGGTACCTTCCTCGCCCGTCGTGCGCCAGGCCATTGCCGAACAGGCCACCGAGATGGACGCCGCGGTTTACAGGATCTACGACGCGGTCGCCGATCGCATGATCCCGCAGGGTCCGAACCTCCCGAACGACCAGGAGTTTGTGAACGAGCTTGACCTGATCGGTCAGCAGGTAGCGTTTGGCGAGGCCACGGTTGACGAAGCCGCTGAGGCCTTGCAGGCATTGATCGAGCGCCTGGCGGTCAAGTAACTTCCTGCAAGCGTGGCAGGTACAAAAGGCGCGGGGTCATACGAACCTGCGCCTTTTTCATTTGGTTGCGATGACGTTACGGTCTGATGATCATGTGGTTCTGGGGCACACGCTGATCATCCCGGATACCAGATGATGCGTGGGTCATCCTCATCTCGTTTGTAGTTCCAGGCGGCTTCGACCATCTTCGCCAGATCATACTCAGGCCGCCAGCCCAACCGGAACTTGGCCTTCGTGTTGTCCAGCCATGTCGAATGATACACTGTGCGGAGGTCAACGGTCGGCAGGCCCCGCGTGGCAGAGAGATAGTCACCCAACTCCCGGTAATCGACCGGCTCATCCATACAGATGTTGAAGGTGTGTTGGCGTGCTTCAGGGTGGTCAATGGCGATCAGGATCGCGCTCACCAAGTCATCGACATGCACGAAGTTGCGCTTGACCGGGTTGCCGTCCGGGTCCAGCATGACCGGGACCGTCCCCCTTCGCACGTACCTGTCGGCCTGCTCCGGCCCTACGAGGTCGCGCCACCGGGGACCACCAAAAACGTCCTCGCCGAAGGAGAGCTGGTACTTGAAATCATCCTTCTCCATGATCCAGGGCGCGCGCAGGCAGCAACCGTTGAGATCGTACTGGATGTAGTACTGCTCCAGCATGACTTCTTCCAGCACTTTTGTGAGCGCATAGACACCCGAATAGGGCATATGCGCTTGCTCCTCTGTCACGGGCAGTTCGCGAGGGTAGACAAAATGGCCGACGGCGTTGTCGCCTCCAAGCAAAATGAACTGCCTGAAGGTCGGGTTCTCCCGGCAGTTCTCCAGCAGCCAGAACATGCCTTTGATTGACACATCGATGAAGGTGTCGGGGGATTCCTTGGTGGTCGCCAGGTGCAGAACGTGCGTCACATCCTGCATGGCGCGATCCACCACGTCCCGTTCGCCGATCGAGCCTCTGACAACTTCCAGCCGGTCGTGCGAGTCCAGCATCCGGCTGTGACACAGCGCCCGCAGGACGACATCATCGAAGGCGGGGTCGGCGAGCAGACGCTCAATGAACACCCGACCGACCTTGCCGGTAGCCCCTGTGACGAGGATGCGTCTGGTCATAGCTGCCTCCCTGCGACGGCGTGACAAACAATCATGCTGGCCTGTGCTCAGGATACAGCGCCAGCACGCTCTCTTCGTTGGCTTCACAAATGCCGCGCTCGGTTATCAAGCCGGTGACAAGCCGCCTCGGCGTGACGTCGAAAGCGTAATTGCGCGCCGGGCTGTCGGTGGGCGTCAGCCGCACTGAGACAATCGCGCCTTCATGAAAGCCCTCAATGTGCGTTACCTCGGTGGCGTCGCGCTCCTCGATGGGGATTTGCAGTCCGTCGCGCGTCTCCCAGTCGAAGGTCGAGGACGGCAGCGCCACATAAAACGGAACACCGTTGTCTTTGGCCGCCAGCGCTTTGAGATAGGTCCCGATCTTGTTGGCGACATCGCCGGTATAAGTCGTGCGGTCTGTGCCCGTGATCATCAAGTCCACCATACCGCGCTGCATCAGATGACCGCCCACATTATCGGCGATCACGTCATGGGGCACGCCATGATGGCTCAGTTCCCAGGCGGTCAGGCGCGCGCCCTGGTTGCGGGGCCGCGTCTCATCGACCCATACGTGCACCGGGATGCCCCGGTCGTGCGCGGCATAGATGGGCGCCGTGGCTGTGCCGTAATCGACAAAGGCCAGCCACCCGGCGTTGCAGTGGGTGAGGATGTGCACCGGCGCGCCGTGCTTGCGCGTGCTGATCGCCTCGATCAGCGCCACGCCGTGCTCCCCGATACGGCGGCAGAAGTCGGCGTCTTCATCGGCAATGGCGATGGCCGTCTGGTAGGCCACTTCGCGTTTGGCCGCGCTGCCCGTCGCCGCGCCGATGGCGGCCAGTTGGCGTTTGACCGCCCATTCCAGGTTAACCGCAGTCGGGCGCGTGGCCGTGAGTTTTTCTCCATCTGCGGCCAATGCCTCCATGAAGGCTGCATCCGATGTGTCTGGCGCGCTCAGCGCCGCGATATACATGCCGAAGCCGGCCGTCGCGCCGATCAGCCCTGCGCCGCGCACGTGCATATCTTTGATGGCAACCGCCACCTGGTCCACTGTTGTCAGATCCTCGATGACGAACTGGTGCGGCAGGTGACGTTGATCGATGATCTGCACCACACGCTCGTCATCCGGCTTGAGCCAGATCGTGCGGTAATGCTTGCCGTCAACTTTCATGCGAGCACCTCATCCTTTCCAAGGGTATGTGGGCTTACAGGCAGTCGCCACCTCGACCAGCTCTTCAATCGTGCGGATCTGCTCCCGCTGCATGATCAGCGCCTGCCCGATGTTCAGGCCCAGGCTGCCCGCGATGGCGCGCTCATGTACATCCTCGATGCCCCGAATATCCTCCACCCCCGCGAGGCCAATCACGCGCCGCATCATCTTGCACGCGCCCAGGCCCGCTGAGTCTTGCAGCACGCGCACCATGTAGTTCTCCTGGTAGCCCTTCGGCATATTGACCGAATCGACATGATCCCACACATAGCGCTGGAACTCGCGCACGAAAACATGCCACAGGTCGATCACCGTATCCGTCAGGTACTTGCGAAAATCGGCCCGTTGGTCTGGGTCCGTGGTGCGGACTTCGTGCGCGGCGTAGTTCAGGAACAGATTGCCGATAACCGCACCCACGTCGAATCCCATCGGCCCGTAAAACGCGAACTCCGGGTCGATGACATACGTATCGGTCGCATTGATCATGATGCTGCCCGTGTGCAGATCGCCATGAACGAGCGCCTGGGCGTGTGTCATGAACTTCTCTTTCATCCTGGCGACTTCAACGCGCAGCGCCTCGTCCGCCTGGAGCGCCCGCACCTGCGGGTTGAGTTCGGCATGATAGCCGTTGCGTTCAGTGTAGCGATACGGTTCGGTGAACACGAGGTCTTCCGTGATCTTGCACAGTTCGATGTTGGTGAACTCGATGACCTTCTGCTTCTTGGTACTGTAGTCCAGCACGAGATCGGACGTTTCGCCTAATGTGCGCGCCATAAAGAGGCCGATATGCTCGGCGAAGTGTGGATACCTGACACGCTGAATCAACCCCTTGCGCATGATGATGTGGTGGTTGAGGTTCTGCATGGCAAAGAGGGACATGTCCGGATCATAGAAGTACACGCGCGGCGTGTGCTGAGGCACAAGCTGGTATTCGAGCAGCAACGCCTGTGACTCGATGCGCGCGCGGTCCACCGGCAGCGGCCAGTCACCCCCGACCAACCGCAGATACGGCAAGGCCTGCTTAATCACGACCGTGCGTTCGCGGTCGGCTTCGGCCCATATCTTGAAGACGAGATTGAGGTTGCCGTCGCCCACTTCCTCAGCAGCCAGCGCCTCGTCAGGGTGAAACACCTCGTCCAGTTCTGGACGCGACCGGATATAGTCAATGACAGTATCAGGGGTAAGGGGTCGATAATTCGGGGAAATATCCTCATTCATCGCGCTGTAGCTCCTTCAACCGCGCTCAGTCTTGTGCCAGTCAGCGTTCAACCGTTTGGTACTCAATGTGTAAACACTCGTGGGCATTGGACCGCCCATACAAGCTGCACGTCACCCACCGGGCGTGAAAAAGCTGGGTGCGTGGCGCGCAGCATCCCCAGTCATGGCCGCAGAGGTCCATACCACAGAGCGCCGCAGGCGGCATACTCTTCGGACAGACAGCAGCGGATCAGAGCGTCCGGTCGCGCTCGGCCTTTCCAGCGAAGACCGTGTTGACCATCAGCGCCACCAACAGCACGACGCCCGTGATGAATTCCTTAAGATAGATATCAATCTGCGGGATGTTATCCAGACCGTTACGCAGCGTGCCGTAGATCAGGAGGCCGATCACCGTCTGGATCATCCCACCGCGCCCGCCCATCAGCGAGGTCCCACCGAGCACAACTGCGCCGATGGTGTCGATCAGGAAGCCCGGCGCGGCGTCAGGCTGCGCGCTGTGCAGGCGGCCCATACTCACGACCCCGGCCAGCCCTGCGGTAAAACCGCAGATGGTGAGCACCATGATCAGAACGCGGTTGGTGTTGACCCCGGCCAGACGCGCGGCTGTCTTGCTGGCCCCGGTCATATAGACATAGCGGCCAAAGCGCGTGTAGCGCAGCACGAAATAGCCAATCACCAGCGTGATCACTGCGACGACCACGATTACGGGGAAACCACCCTCGCCGCCGATGCGCCCGCTACCGAGAAAGGCAGCCCAGGGCGAAATCTTTGTGATCACGCGCCCCTTGCTGATATAGGTTGTCAGCCCGCCTGCGATCAATGACACGGCAAGGGTCGTCATGAAGGATGGGATGCGAAAGCGCGCGCTGGAAATCCCGCTGATCAGGCCCAGCAGTGTGGCCGTCCCAAGCGCAGCGATCATCGGGATCGGCTCTGGATATTCCAGGTTTGTGTAAAGGTGCGCCGAGATCATCGCCGTTACCGCGGCGTTGGCGGCGATACTCAGGTCGATCTCCGCCAGCAACAACACGAACGTCATGCCGGTGCCGAAAATCGCCAGGGTCGAGATCTGCCGCAGGATATTCTCGAGGTTGCGCGGTGTGAGGAAGTTCGGCGCAGCCAGACCGAAGAAGATAAAGAGCACCACCAGGGTCCACACCTGCGCCAGAGTCGTGAGGCGTCTCAGTCTTCCCGACGTGCGAAGCCTTCGCAAGCGTGCAAGCAGCGACGCAGAGGGGGTTTCAAATGTGGAATTCATAGCAGCCTCATCAGGGAGTCTTTATCCAGGTTCTCGTTGTTCATCTCGGAGACAATATGCCCCCGAGACATCACGATCACGCGGTCGGCCACAGCCAGGATCGTCTCCGGCTCTGACGCGATGACCAGCACACCGTACCCCTCATCGCGCAGCCGCCGCAGGATAGCCAACACTTCGCTCTTGGCCCCAACGTCCATGCCGCGTGTCGGCTCGCTGGCGACAAACACTTTCGGTGGGAAGGCCAGCCAACGTGCAATGGCGACCTTCTGTTGGTTGCCGCCGCTCAGCTTGCCGACCGGATTGAGCGGATCGGGCGGCTGCACATTGACGCGCGGGATGGTGGGTGTGGCAACGGCGAGTTCGTCTTCGCGCCGGGGCACAAGGCGGCCAATGCGTTCCAGGTGTGGCATGGTAATGTTACGAAAGATCGCTTCGTCCATCAGCAGGCTTTTGCGCCGCGACTCGGTCACGTACGCAAGGCCCCTGCGTATGGCATAGCGCGTCGAGAAATCTGGGGGGAAGGGGTCTTCATCCAGGATCACTTCGCCGCTGTCGAATTGATAGAGGCCGAAAATGGCCCGCGCGACGTCGAAGTGCCCCGCGCCAATCGCGCCGTATATCCCAACCACCTCACCTCTTCCCACCGAGAATGTGATGTCGGAGAAAACGTCGGCGGTCAGTCGGTTGACTTGCAGCAACGTCTGTTCATAAGTGCGCGTGGTGTCGAGCGGCTCTTTCGCCCGCGTCATCTCGCGCCCCAGGATCATGGCGATCAGACTGTCCATCGTCGCTTCTTCGCGCGACACTGTGGCAACCTTATCGCCATTACGCAGCACTGTGATCCGGTCGGCGACGCGCACGACTTCTTCCAGGAAATGGGAGATGTATATAATGCTGCGGCCCTGTTCGCGCAGCGTGTGCACCAGCGCGATCAGGCCTTCCACTTCAGCAGGGGAGAGGGCGGAAGTCGGCTCATCCATGACTAATACGCGCGCGCCGGAAAGGATGGCGCGCAGCACTTCGACGACCTGCTGCGTACCCAATGAATACTGCTCCAGCGGCAGTTGTACATTGAGGTCGAAGCCGAGCTTGTGGAGTTCTTCCTGCGCGGTTTGGGTCATTGTTTGCCAGTCAATCGTCCCCCAGCGGGCAAGCGGCTGGCGACCCAAAAAGAGATTCTCGGCGACTGTGAGGGGGGGAATCACGCTGAGTTCCTGATGTATCATGCCGATGCCAGATTTCTGGGCATCGTGCGGAGTCTGGAAGCTCACCCGCTTGCCGTCAAGGTAATATTCGCCGTCGTACTCTGAATAGACTCCGGCCAGAATCTTGACGAGGGTGCTCTTCCCTGCGCCGTTCTCGCCTACCAGGGCATGTACTTCTCCTTCGCGCAGTTCGGAAATCTACCTGATTGAGAGCTTGAATGGTGCTGAACCGTTTGGAGACTTGCTTCAGTTCGAGGACTGGTGGAGCGCTCACAGCAAACTTACTCGCTTTGATAGGTGAGCCAGAGGATGCTTATACTCACTGTGCTGGTGAGGCGGCATGAGCCACCCCGCGATAGTAGACAGGTACTGACCGTGCTGGTGGGGCGGCGTGTGCCACCCCACCATTGTAGACCAGACAGCGGATTTTTAGAAGACGTAATTTTCTTCTGCCCACAACAGGCCATCAGCCGAGCTGAGGCCATAGTTGCGCAGCTTCCACGGCTCATCTGCCAGTTCTGGGTTGCTGTCGATGTCGCCAAAGATGGCAGGGCCATCGGCCAGCACGTAGAACGGAACCGCTTCGCGCGCGGCCTCCAGGCCAACGGTGGCGGCATACGCGCCCGCAATCACGGCCCAGCTATGGATGCGCGTCGCGGAGTTGCGCGCGGTTGCCACCAGGCGGCCATCGCGCACGGCCTCGATGGCCGGGGGCATGGCGTCAACACCACCGACGGAGACCTGATCGCCCAGGCCCGCGTTTTCGACCACCTGACGGGCCGCCAGGGCCATGTCGTCATTGTCAGCGAAGATCGCGGCCAGATCAGGATGGCGGTTCAACACACTCTCGGTGAGGTCGGCAGCGCGTGTCACGTCCCAGTCGCCCGGTTGATCGTCCACCACTTCGATGTCCGGGTACTGATTGATGATGTTGTAGAAGCCCTGGCCGCGCGCTTGCGCGCCAGTATGACCGGGCTGCCCGCCAATGTGGGAGATCTTGCCAGCGCCGCCCATGATCTCGACGAGTTTGTTCACGACCGACTCGGCCATGAACACGTTGTCCGGGGCGATGAAGGTGAGCACACCCAGGTCCGGCAGGTCTTGAAGCGGGGCGATGAGCGTATCCATGTCGATAACCGGAGTGTCCGCCGCCACAAGGATCTGGATGGGTTCGATGAGGGTTCCAATCGCGCCTGGCTGTACGGCCACGAAGTCCCATTCCTCGGTAGCCAACTGGTCAAACCGGGCACGCTGCACCGCGGCATCGAACTCGCCATCGAACCAGACGATCTCCACGCCGAGCAGGTCGGCCATCCAGCGGGCGGCCTCTTCACCCTGGGCGTTCCACGTCCCGGCCAGACCCGCGCTGGACATCGCTGCCCGCAGTGGTTGACTCTGCGCGACAGCGCGGCGGTGTTGGATGAACGGCAGGAACTGGGCCAGCGCCACGCCGCTCCCCAACATGGCGCCACTCTTCAAGAAGTCACGGCGATTGAGCTTGTTCACTTTCTCTCCTCTTTCACTAGACGCTTCGAGTGCGAAGTGCTTGCTGCAAAACAAGCACGCGCGGTGGGGCCAATGTCTTCTCTACTTTGTCTCCACCGCTGAAACCGTCGCCAGCACCTCCCATGCCCATCAGGTGCGGACAGGATGGTTGCGCCAGCCCAACCCATCTATGACCTGTGAAGGCTCACACAGCCATACTATCATTGTTGCTGAGTGGCGTCAAGCAATCTCACGATTTGCGGGTCAAGAAGTGCCATTCGAGCGCACTTGGCGTGGCACAAGGATCATCCATGCCTCTATTTTCTCGTTTTCTTCTCGCTTCGGGCCAAGATGGGAGTATAATGGAACTGAGTTTTCTGTGAGCGATCACAGTATTGGTTGACTGACGAGTCCAGGGCCGGCGGGTACCCATGCCCGCTAAAGGAGACTCACATTACAGAGTCAAGTGAACGTCACATCACCATGAATGATGTCGCACAGCGTGCCGGCGTCTCTTATCAGACTGTGTCGCGAGTGATCAACAATCATCCGCATGTGTCCGAAGGCACCCGCAGTCGCGTGTTGCAGGCCATCAGAGAGTTGGGGTACCGGCCCAGCAAGGCGGCCAAGAGCCTCGCCTCCAGTCAGTCAAACACCCTGGGCCTGATTGTCTTTGGGATGGAATACTACGGCCCGTCCCAAATGGTCCTCAACATCGAGCGCGCAGCCAGAGCCGCCGGCTATGACCTGATCCTTTCCAGCCTGGTCGATTCGACAGTGACGGCCATGAAGGCCAGCATCGATATGTTGAGTGGCTGGCGGGTGGATGGCATCCTGGCGATTACCCCGGTGCTTGGCGAGGCGTCTAGGCAAGCCGGAATGCTTTGCCCAGGCACACCCCTTGTCCAAATCGACATCGCGCTGGGAATGCCAGCGCCTTCGGTCATCGTCGATCAGGCCTATGGCAGTTGTCTTGTGACCCAACACCTCATCGAGCGTGGACACACCCGGATTTGTGAGATCAGCGGGCCGCTGGATTGGATTGGTGCGGCGGCTCGGCACAAAAGCTGGCTGGATACGCTCAGGGCCGCCGGCTTAGAGCCTGGGCCCAGCCTGGAAGGGGGATTGGTCGGCGCGCAGCGGGTATCAGGCTGCGCTTCGCTTATTGGATCAGGGTCTCCCGTGCACGGGGCTGGTGGTGGGTAACGATCAAATGGCCCTGGGGACAATGCGCGCACTACGGGAACGCGGCTTGCGCATCCCGGCAGATATTTCGGTTGTCGGTTTTGATGACATTCCGGAAGCGGCCTATTTTGACCCACCCTCACGACCGTCCGGCAGGACTTCAATGCCCTGGGTAGAAGGGGCATTGAGTACCTCATGGAACGTATTGAAAACCCACAGGCCCCGCCCGAACAGCGTGTGATCTATCCCAGCTTTGTCGCGCGGCTCAGCACCGCGCCCGTGGAGGGCGAAACCTCCAACCGCTCCCATTTATCCGGCAATAGAAGCGAAGCTGAATGACAAGCCTGGATGTAGAGGCACCTCCCGTCCTCATGTAGCCCAGGTCCCGCTCTCATCGAACCCGCGATTTAGCGCGCTTACCCGCAAGTTGGGGTCAAACGGACGCAGTAATCAGGCACCGATTGCCGTCTTATATTACGAAAGGACGGGCGATGCCGGACCACAACGATCCCGAACACGAGCAGAGGTTGGCAAGCCGGGCACGCGACGACCCTGACGCCCTGCAAACGCTCTACCGCCTGTACGTGCGCCGCATCTACGGCTACGTCGCCGGTCGCATCGACAGCCGGGAGGATGCCGAGGACGTGGTATCGGAAATCTTCCTCAGCATGGTCAGAACGCTGGACCGGTTCAGCAACCGGCACAGCTACAGTTTCGCCGCGTGGATTTTCACCATCGCGCGCAACGCGGTGAGCGACTACTACCGGGACCGACGGATCGCTGAGGTCCCCATCTCGCCGGACGCGCTGCCACAACCGCGCGCCGACGACCCGGACGCCGCCCTGTCGCAGCAGGGAGGCGGCGGAAGAACTGCGCCGCCGGGTCAGGGCGCTGCCGGAGCGCCAACGCGAGGTGATCGCGCTGCGGTTCTTCGGCGGGCTGCGCAACGGCGAGATCGCCCGCGTGCTGGAGATCGATGCGCGCACCGTCGCGTCGCACCTCAGCCGGGGCTTGCGGACCCTGCGCGACGCCTATGCGCGGGTAGCGGAGGAGGACGAAAATGGGCAGACCGAACAGCCAAGACGATAGCTTCGAGATCGAGGCGGACCTGGAGCCAATCGCCGCGTGGTTGAGCGAGGCTGCCCCACAGCCCGCGCCGGACTTCGAGCGGCGACTTGCGCAGCGATTGCAGACCGAGGCAAAGCGAAAGGGGACCCGCATGTTCAAGATCGGCTTCCTGCGCATCCTCGCCCTGTCGCGGTGGGCGCAACTGTCCCTGCTGTGCTGGTTCTTGCTGGCATCGCGCTCGCGCTCGGCGCGCGCCTCCAGCAACTCCTCAACCAGGACGCCGGCCTGCGCGCCGTGTTCGAATCGGACCTGGGGACGGAACTCAACCTCAGCCAGACGATAGACGGCTACACGGTCACGCTGGAATGGGCCTACGCCGACGGCAACCGCCTGACGGTGGCCTACACCATCGCCGGCGCGCCCGGCGTCGCGTACACCAACCTGGAGGGCGGTTCGCACCGGCTGCTCTACCTCGGCCCGCCGCCGGTCGAGCTTCCGGGGCTGTTCGGCGTGGGGAATGCGTTCTCAGATGACCCGCCCTACGAGCCGAGCCAGCAGGTGGGCAACGTCAGCGCCAACACGTACACGTTCGATCTCACCGCGCTGGATCCGGTTCCTGACGTGCTCGACCTGAGGCTGGAACTTGAGGTAACCGCCGTGACCACCCTCAAGCGAACCCAGATTCCGGATCCGGCTTCCGCCGATTATGAAGCGTTCTGGGGGCGTCCAATAGGGCCGTTCGTGTTCGCGTTCAGCCTCCCGGTCCACAGCCTGGCGCGCGTGTTGACCGCGCCGCAGACGGCGACCGACCAGGGGGTCGCCATCACGCTGGCACGTGTGACGGTGACGTCCTCGCAGACCCGGCTTCTGCTGTGCTTCGAGGCGCCAGACCCCGCGCGCCATTGGACGCTGATCCCGCGCCTGACCACCGACGAGGAGACGGTCGCGGAGAGTCTTCTTGGCGGCGGGGTGCGCGAGGTCGCGGGCGAGACGGGACACACGTGCAACGAGTTCATCTACAACGCGGCCATGTACGCGTATCATGACGCATGGGAACTGGAGATCATCGAGCTGGTCGGGTTTGGCAGCGGCGGCGGGAACGACCAGGAGCGCATCGCCGGTTCGTGGCGCTTTACCTTCACCGTCCCATAGAGGGGCGATCATCGTCCGAAGCAACTCATGATGACAGTGCCCGGAGTCGCTTCGTGCGGCTCCGGGTAAGCGGGATGTGCGTCAGGGTAGCGGCATCGCCGCCAGGTCGTTGAACGCCTGCATGTTGGCGAGGTACCGCCGACCACCGCGACGAGGATCGCCAGCGCGGCGAGCGCGACGATCACCATTCCCGCCCACTTCACCACGACCACGATGCGCGGCTGCGTAGCGCCCCCGTGGGACCGCGTGGGACGCTCCTGCCGTCCCCCTTCCAGGCCGTGCATCCAGCTCTCCTCCCACGCCCGGCGCAGGTCCTCCAGTATGGGGCCGAAAACTCTGTCCGCGCACCAATCAAGCCTGCAATGACCGGAAATCTCATCCGCGAACGAAATGTGCTATGCTCTCAAGAAGACCCGTGTCGTGAGGGGATCGAGGACTGTAGGTGAGATTGACGCCCGTGATGCATGGCTGCCGGGCAGGTCTCCGGGCGGATGCGGTTTTCGGCCACGACAGCACTTCCTTCGGGTCCGGGTCGTCCACGTTACACGCAGGAGATACTGATGACGAAGCGACATCCGTTCCTCATTGGCGGCCAGTGGCGTACCAGCGACGACGTGCTGCACGTCCGCTTCCCGTACACCGGCGAAGTCGTCGCCGAGGTGTGCCAGGCAACCGACGCCGACCTGGAGGACGCCATCCAGGCGGCGGTGCGCGGCTTTGAGATCACGCGCAAGCTGCCGGCGCACGAGCGCGCGCGCATTCTCAACAACCTGCGCGACGAGATGGAGAAGCGCACGGGCGAGCTAATCGACACGCTTGTCATGGAAGGCGGGAAGGCGCGCAAGGTCGCTGAGGGCGAGACCGCCCGCGCCAAAGAGACCGTGCGCGTCGCTGCCGAGGAGGCCAAGCGCGTCGGTGGCGAGATCGTCCCCATCGACTGGACGCCGGCCGGTGAGAACCGGATGGGGATCGTCCGCCATTTTCCACTGGGGCCGGTGCTGGGCATTGCGCCGTTCAACTACCCGCTGAACCTCGCGTGCCACAAGCTCGCGCCGGCGATTGCGGCGGGTAACGCGTTTATCCTCAAACCGGCGTCGGCGACCCCGCTCTCGGGGCTGCTGCTGGCCGAGATGACGCTGGAAGCCGGCTATCCTCTTGAAGCGCTGAGCGTGGTGGTGTGCCCGGGCCGGCGTGCGGAGCGGCTCGTCGCGGACGCGCGGATCAAGTTCTTCACCTTCACGGGCAGTTCCGAAGTCGGCTGGCACCTCAAGAACGTTGCCGGGCGCAAGCGGGTGGGCCTGGAACTGGGCGGCAATGCCGCCGCGATTGTCCACGAGGACGCCAATATCGAGTACGCCGTCGGGCGCATCGCGGTGGGCGGCTTCACGAATGCGGGCCAGAACTGCATCTCGGTGCAGCGCGTGCTCATCCACCGCCCGATCTACAACCACACCCTCGAAGCGCTGCTCGACCGGGTGAGCCGGCTCAGGGTGGGCGACCCGCGCGACCCTGAAACCGACGTCGGCCCGATGATCGACGCCAGGGCGGCGCAGGACGCCTTCGAGATGGTGCAGGAGGCGGTCGCGGGCGGCGCGACGTTATTGTTGGGCGGCCAGTGCGAAGGCGCGATGTTCGCGCCGACGGTGGTCGGCAACGCCACGCCTGAGATGCGCGTCAACCGCGAGGAGATTTTCGCGCCAGTCATCACGGTCGCGCCCTATGATGAGTTCGATGAAGCGATCCGCCTGGCGAACGACACCGACTACGGCCTGCAATCGGGCGTGTTCACGCAGAACGTCAACCGCATCCTGCGCGCATTTGAGGAGGTCCAGGTCGGCGGGTTGCAGGTCAACGACGTGTCCACGTTCCGCGTGGACCAGATGCCCTACGGCGGCGTGAAGGGGTCGGGCATCGGGCGCGAAGGTCCGCGCTATGCGATTGAGGAGATGACCGAGACGAAGCTGATGGTCATCAACCTGGGCGGCGGCAGCACGTAGTTGAGGCATGCCGGGGATGAAGCGCGCCCCGGATAGCGCACACGCACACGAGATCGCGTACACGTGCGCCATGCGGAACATCGACACGGCGTGACGACCGACCCGTGGCACGTGCCGGCGCGCTTCTAGCCGGCACGATCACATCCATCTCAGTAAGGTCAACCCTTGTAGGGACCGAAAAGCCCTCCGGGTGTGACAGGCGGCTCTCTGGAACGTGGAGCGCCGCTAAAACTCCTCACGCTGGAAGCGCCACAACGCCACACCGACAAACACCACGATCAGCACCGCCGAGCCGATAATCGGCGTCAGCGTGGGCAGCGGTTGACCGCTCATCACCAGGTGCGCCAGCGCCTGCGGATTTTCGTTCACGGGCATGATGATCCACCAGGGCATGATCCGCACCAGCGCCGGGAACATCCCCGCGATAAATTGCGCGCCGAATAGCAGGCCAATCGCAATACCCATCACCGCAGCGCGGTCTTTGAACAGCGTACCGAGCATGAGCGTCAGGGTAAGGTAAAACAGCAGGTGCAGGGCCAGCATTCCCAGTCCTGCGAGAAAGGGCGCGAGAGCGGGAGGCGCAGGGTCAAACGCCTGCATTTGCACGAAAGCCACCACCCCCTGCAAGACAATCATGATGAGCAATGCCGCCACGCTGTTGGCGACCAGCTTAGCCAGGATAAACGCCGGGCGTGACAGCGGCTTGGACAGCACCCAGGCGGCAGTGCCGCTCTTTTTCTCGTCAAGAATCGCCCCCTGCATCACCAGAATGATGCCCAGACCGGCCATCAAGCCGCTCATCATGACGAATATCATGGTACCCTGAGCTGGCATCATGTCTTCAACCTCGGTTGGGGCGGGTGATTTCAGCACACCGAACACGACCCCATTGATGAGCACCAGCCAGATGATGCTGTGGACAAGCCACGTGCGCGTCCCCCACCAGTCGCGGTTTTCCTTCCGCAGTACGTTGGCGAAACCTCGGCGCCAGCCCGATTCCTGTACGCGCTGCAATGCGGCGTTAGCGGCCATTGTCTCCCTCCACGATACTCATAAACACTTCTTCCAGATCGTGCTTCTTGCGGGCGAATTCGGTCACGATCACGTTACTGTCGTCCATGACCAGCCGCAAGAGGTGCTTCTCGGCGGCGCTTTCGTCGCTCACTGCGACATCCCAACGGGTCTGGCCTTGACCGTCGCGCCCTGCGGTGATGCTCGAAACCCAGGTCTGATTGGCAATGCGCGCGTGGGTGCCGTCAACGTCGCCCTTGAATGTAAGACGGAACACCACGCCGCCTGTTCCAGAGAGCAGCTCGTCAATCGACGCCTGCGCCACCAGTTGGCCGTGATTCAGGATCGCGACAGTGTCGCTCACGCGCTGCACATCGCTGAGGATATGCGTCGAGTAAAAGATGGTGGTATGCTTCCGCAGGCGCTCCATCACTTCCAGCACGTCATGCCGTCCCATCGGATCGAGGGAGGCCGCCGGCTCGTCCAGGATCAGCAGGTCAGGGAAGTTGATCTGCGCCTGGGCGATGCCCAGCCGCTGGCGTTCGCCGCCGGAAAAGCCCTTGATCGGGCGATCTGCTTTGTCGGACAGGCCAACCAGCTCCAGCGTATTGTTAATGCGCTCTTCAATAGCCGCCTTCGGGCCACTATAGAAGAAGCGGGCGGTATAGCGTAGCGTCTCGCGGGCGGTCATGCTTTCGTAGTAGCGCGGGTCTTGCGCCAGGTAGCCCACACGCTTGCGAATGTCCGGGCTGTCCTTCACGATGTCCAACCCGAAAACCCTCCCGCTGCCTGCCGTTGGCCTGGCAAGGCCGAGCAGCAGCTTGATGGTGGTGGTCTTGCCTGCGCCGTTCGGTCCCAGAAAGCCGAAGATTGAGTTCCTGCGTACTTGCAGGTTCAGCGATGTGAGCGCGTTGACCCCCTTGAAGGTCTTGGTCAAGCCGTGTGTGTCGATGACGAGCGTATCCTTGTCGCTCATGATGGTCATTCCTCCTTGTTCCCGTCGGCCTCAGAGCAATACGTTGCGCTTTCTGCCACATTCATCCATTCGCATCCGCCTCAGGCGCTTGCGCGTCTCCAACCGGGTTCACCGAAATCAACTGGACACTCAGGTCGCGCAGCCGGTTCAACACCCCGTGCAGGGCAGCCTGATCGGGCAAGTAGCCCGTCAGCAACGTCTCACCGCTGGTTTCGTGGCTGATCGTCATCCCGTCAAACCAGTCGGTCCAGGATTGATCGAGATGTCCTTTGATTCGAATTTCGTAGTATTGGGTCATCGCCTATGCTTCTTGCGGTTGCTCCTACTGCACGCTACTGCGCCAGGGGTTCGCCCGTCTCCGCCGCTTCGATCACATTTAGGATGGCGTCACTCACCTGCCGGGCGTGCTGCTCGTTGCCAAGTATCGAGCCGTGATTCGCGCCTTCGACCACATAGGTCGCACTGTTCGCTGAATACGCGGCGACTTCGAGCATGGCTTCCCTATCGTAGCTGGCGTAGGAATCGGACGCCCACAGCACAGCCACTGGCAGATCGCCCATCTCACCAGCGGCAACCGAAGCGCGCGCCAGCGCTAGATACGCCGACAGTCCCTTTTCGCCGATGTCCGTGTCAAGAGTCTGGTTGCGCGCGCGCAGGGCAACCATTTCAGGCACGATTTCTGGTGGATAACCCATGGCTTGCACTTCACCCGGCAGAATCAAGCGCGTCACGCCCAATCGCTGCATCACCCACAGCGAAGCCGTTGCCGCGTAATAGGGCAAGGCGGTGTTATCGAGTTCGCTCTGCTCGACGAGGTCAACGGTATAGCTATCCACCAGCGCAAGGCCCGTTACCTCCTGCGGATACTGCGCCGCATAGACGCGCGCCAGGATGGCGCCGTAGGAATGGCCCACCATAGTGTAAGGGGGCTGAACGCCTGCTTCACTCAGCAGTGTGTGCAGCTCGCCGACGATGGTCACGGGGTCACGCGGCGTTGAAACAGCTTCACTCCAGCCAAACCCGGCGCGGTCATAGGCGCAGACTCGCGTGTGTTGCGCCAGTTGATTCTGCACCCAGTACCACCACAGGGAATCCGCGCCGCCACCGGCCTGCAGAATGACGGTTGGGCTGCCGTCGCTGCCCTCCCCATGCAGTTGATGTGCATCTGGAGGCCGTTGACGGTGAAAAGCTGGCCGCGTGGCGAGTATGCGCGTCTGTCTGTCTCGGTGGCGATGGTCTGATAGGCTACGCCCAATACTACGAGCGCGATCAGGGCAATGCCGAGCCATGTCAGCCCGCGCTTGAAATAGAACAGGCAGCCGCGCTTTTGCGACACCATTTCTGTATTGGATAGGGTTGGTGTGGAAACAGATGTAGTCATGACATAGACCTCCTTCGGATAAATCATCCTTAAGTGACAGACGGAACGGCTTCATTAACCTTCGTCTCTGCCGGACGGGCGAACCACATGCGCCAGTCAATCACCAGCAGGACTCCAATGACAAGGCTGGCACTGGCGAGTACAAACCAAAGCGCTTCAGCAGGTGGAATGCTGGCGGCAACAAGACCGAAAGCGTTCATCGCACCGTGCATCGCAGTGGCGACCAGCACATTGCGCCCGCTCCTGACAAAAATCCACGTCAGGGGAAGCGCGAAGGCAAGACGACCAACCCTTCGGCTATGGGGGAAGCATCCGGCACAAATAATACGAACAGCACGACGTGCAGCAGCGCCCAGGGAATGCCGACAATCACTGTGGCAGTGAAGGGCGAATACCGGTCCAGCATCCGACGCAGCGCGAAGCCGCGCCAGCCGATTTCCTCAAGCAGCGCCAGCGGGAAAAAGGCAATGAAAAACGCAGTCGGTGCAGCGATCTCAATTGTCGAAATCCTGCCTGTCACCAGCGCCAGAATGCTAGCGCCGAAGTGGATCACAAAACCGATGCGAGGGCGATCAGATACCATTTCAATAGGCTCCGCCAGCGGAAGGTCTGCCGCAGCAAAGCGGCTGCAGCCCCGGCGGTCATCTATGAGCGCCGCCAGCGCAAAAGCGACGACAGTTGGGAATATGACCGCAATGAATGCGATAACGGTAAAAGCACTTTCCGGTGGGACTGGTAAGAGCATGGCTGCAAAAGACAACCCCAGCGTCAGAACAATGAAGCTGGCGACGGGATTCTGTTTGATGGTTGTGCTGAGGTTCATTTCCTTCTCCTTCTAGAGTTCGTAACAAATCATTCTTTAAGTTCACTCTAAGCGCCAAAGGGGTTGATAGCCGGTAGCCAAAGGCGTATTCTAGGGGTTGAATGGTTGGAAGAGCGATGGGTTTCTACCCTCTATCTCTTGGCTGTTGACGGATGTTTTTCCTCGTCACCTACGGTAGATACCTTCGTTGCGCTCTGGATCAATCCAGCTACACTTTGCTCAAACATGCGCTGCCAGTTGGCCACGACCATTGGTCTGACCAATCCCATTGCCAGACCGTGAAACACTTCGACATTCGTGATGCTCGTGCGGCTGTCACCTGATGTCTCGAACGCCCAGATGTGGCATGATCGGATACCGTTGTTATCTTTCCACCACATGACGCTCTCGCCGGAACAACAGCCCCGACCGTTTCGGCAGAGGTGATTTTGCCGAGCGGAAAGCCCAGATTGAGGTCTTGCTCAAATTTCGCGCCGACTTCCCATCCGGCCTTCCCTGTCCAGCGTGCAGCGACATGAAGGGGTTTTGACCAGACAGACCAGTCTTCTAACTTTGACCAGACTTCCCAAAGGGTGGCTGCGGGCATGTCTGCTTCCCTGGAAGCGGCAGCGATTA
Organism: Anaerolineae bacterium; assembly: GCA_027494055.1. GTDB lineage: Bacteria > Chloroflexota > Anaerolineae > Aggregatilineales > JAFGMM01 > JAOSJO01. Next base: position 837,139 of record JAOSJO010000012.1, read on the forward strand.
CAGTTTTCCAAGTCGGCCTGTCCAGCCCAATTTTCTGAAGGGCAATCGTTATAGTGTCCATCGTCTCTCCTTAAGTAAGAAATCGCAGCATTCGATACGCTCACTGTAAGCGGTAAAGGGGTTGATTGTTGGACACCTGCCCTCCAACTCGCGGTTACTGCGCCAGCGGTTCACCCGTTTGCGCGGATTCGATCACGTCCAGGATGGCGTCTCTCACCTGTTGGGCGTACTGCCGTCGTTGCCCAGGATGGAACCGTGATCCGCACCCTCGATCATCCGGGTCATGCTATTTGATGAATAGGTGGGGATTTCCTCACGTGCAGCGATGAAACCCTCAACGTGAGTGTCATAGGCATCGATGGTTTGACTGGCCCACAGGACAGCCGTGGGCAGGTCGCCCAGGTTTTCGGCAGCAGCAGAGGCTTCCGTGAGCGCCCAATACCCGGCAACAACCTCCGCAAGGTCGGTATCTATGACCTGGTTGCGTGCGTTGAGGGCTGCCAGTTCGGCTGCAATGTCCGGCGGATAGCCAGCCGCCTGAAATTGACCTGGCGAGGTCAAGCGCGTCAGACCTATTCGAGTCAGCGCTCCGTATAGCACTGCTGTCCCACTCCACTGTCTCGTCCATTCATCGAATTCGCTCTGACTGGCGAAATGCTTGGGGATCAGTACTGCACTATCTACCAGCACGATGCCCCCGATCTCTTCAGGATATTGCGCCGCGTAGATCCGTGTCCAAACCGCGCCATAGGAATGACCTGCCATCACATAGGGTGCAGGAACGCCTGCTTCCTCAAGCAACGTGTGGAGTTCTCCCACGATAGTAATGGCATCGCGCGGCCCGGAAGTTGCTTCGCTCCAGCCAAGTCCTGGTCGGTCAAAGGCACAGACTCTCGTGTGTTGCGATAGTTGGTTCTGAACCCGGTACCACCACAATGAGTCTGCGCCGCCACCTGCCTGCAAAATAACCGCCGGGCTGCCTTCGCCCATGCAGATGATGTGCATCTGGTGGCCGTTGACGGTGTAGAGCTGACCACGCGGGGGGTAATTCCGCTTGTCCAGTTCAACGGCGACGGCCTGATAGGCCACGCCCAGTACCACGAGCGCGATCACGGCAATGACGAGCCATGTCAACCCACGCTTGACGAAGAACAGACAGCCGCGCCTGCGAGGTTCGCTTGTTGGCTGCACGGCGGTTTCACTTGCGGATGTGACCGTACTCATGATGCTATTCCTGTGTCAGCCTGCACGTCGTTCGTCATGTTCACTCCAGGCGTCAAAAGGGTTGGTCTGGCTCTTCCCCAGGCCCCCCTTGATCTCCCGATACAACTAATGCCCCAGCGGGTCGCCCGTTTGGGCGGATTCGATCACCTGGCGGATGGCCTGGGCAACCTGGGCGGCGTATCTCGACTCGGCTACCAGGGTCTCGTGGGTCGCCCCCTGAACGATGCTGCGCTTCGTGTTTGACGAGACTGTCGTGAGGTCTTCCTGAAGCCGTGTCAGTTGCTCGCCGTAGAGCGACTGCTCGCTGACACTGAGCACGTAAACCGGGAGATTGCCGAGTGACCTGGCGTTGTTGATCTGCGGGCGGCTGACATCGGTCCACAATCCGGCCTGCTGGGCCTCGGTTTTCCAGCAGGCGCGCAGCGCACACCAGGCGGCGATGGCCTGACGATGGCGCTCTGGCAGCCCTTCCGCGAGCAGCTTTGCCGCACCCTTGACGACTCGCCCAAAGCCAAAGCGACACAGTTCTCCCTGGACGCTCATCATCCTGGACATCAGGCGCTCGGCGTTCGGCACCGGCATGTGCAGCCATTGATCGGGGTGCGAGGCATCGACCAGGGTCAGGCCGGCCACCTCGTCTGCAAAGAGATCGGCAAAGGCACGCACCACCAGGCCGCCAAACGACCATCCCGCCAGCACATACGGCCCGGCGACCCCGGCATTGATGAGCGCCGTATGCAGCTCGCGGGCGCACTGTTGGGCGTCGCGCGGGTTTGGGCTGACATCGCTCCAGCCAAAGCCGGCGCGGTCATAGGCGACGACGCGCGTATCCCGCGCCAGTTCGGTCTGGACCCAATGCCAGTTGATGGCGAAGCTTGCCATCCCGCTTTCGAGGATCACGGTCGGTTTGCCCGTATCCGCGCCCATGACCAGCAGGTGCAGCTTGAACCCGCCGGCATCGCTGAAAATGCCCGCTGGCGGGAAGTCCCGGCGATCACGCTGCACGGCGCGGGCTTGATAGATGCCGCCCACCAGCGCCAGCCCGGCCAGGGCCAGGCCGAGGATGAGCAAGCCAACGCGCACCCAGGCGAACGCAATCGCGGCCAGGATGATGAACACGAGCAGCGCCAGCCCCACCGGCGGCATGAGATAGCGCAGAACGAATACCAAGCGGTTCGTCCGAGCACTCTGGTCTGATTTTGCCTGTTGAATCGATGCTGTCTTTTGCATGTTCAAGCTCACCTTTTGCCCAGACGCCGTCTGTGCTTCTGCCGGTCACGCGCGATGGCCGATTGGATGACGCGCGCCCTTGCTTGCTGACTGTTCAATGCGCGTGTCAAAAGCCGCCTGCAAGGAGAATGACCACGTAAATGGTGAAGTCCGACACGAAATGCAGGAAGAGCGGCCAACCCATGCCGCGCGTCTCCACCATGCTCTTGGCAAATATCCAGCCGCCGATGGTCGTAAGAAGCACGCCGGTAACTCCCGACGGCATCCCGAAATAGTGTCCTAAGCCGAACCAGGCGGCCACCAGGATCAGGGATGCGCCCTTGCCGAAGAAAGGCAGGACCTGTGGCAGCAGCGCCGAACGGTACAGGAATTCCTCGGCGAAGGCATTGATCACGGCACACAGCGCAGCAAACAAGACCAACCCAGCCGACAGGTTGTCCAGTGACAGATTCAGGCCGGGTATCATGAAGAGCAGCAAGAGCACGGCGATGATCAGCGCGTAACGCCCGCCGAAACCGGGCCATGTTTCGGGTTTCCGGGGGATGCCCCAACGCTCTGGCTCAGCGACCGCCCTGAGATTGCCCACCGTTAAGAAAAAGTCCCGGCGCTTCAGGCCCATGCCCAGCAGCGCCAACAGCATGACCAGCGCCGCCCCAAGGCGCAGCAAGCGTTCCCCAAGGAAAGCGAAGTTCCCGTTGCCGCCGAAGACGCGATCAAACAACTGGCTCTGTTGAACCACTGTGCCAAAGAACCAGCTCTCGACCACGTAAATCACCAGAAAAGCCAGGGCCAATCCGCGCAGAGGACGAAAAAGCGGCCAGACGAAGGTCAACGCCAGAAGAGCCGCAAGAAACACCATACGCGCCGGTGTGAGCCATGCAGTATCCTGCTGCAACACACCCAGGACGATATCGGGCACGGTCAGCGCCAGCACAATCGCCCAGGCTGCGAACAGCAGAACGCGACGCCCTTCGATGCGTTGCGCTGGACTTGCCGGTATGGATATCGACTCGCGCATTCTGGACTCCTCACCTTCTCAGGGACCGAGGCGCGTTTCTTGATGTTTACTCTACATGGCAAAGGGGTTGATTGGGGGTAGCCAAAAGGTGTATCCAGGGGGTTGATTGTTGTAAATACAAGTATTTGCTTCCAGAAGAGTAGGCTGTTAGACTCGCTCAGTCTATAAGGTCGGGGCAGTCCAATGGCCGCATCAGCGCCGGATCTGCTGCAAACGAAGCTGACCGTCCCCCCGGTGTGTACCGAGCTTGTAGCGCGCCCCCGTCTGATTGAAAAATGTAAACACGGGCTGACCCGATCACTCACGCTGATTTGCGCGCCTGCCGGGTTCGGGAAGACCACATTGCTGTGCGCCTGGCTCTCTTCTGAAGCCGGAAGCGCGGTTCCGGTCGCATGGCTCTCGCTTGACGATGACGACAACGACCCGACTCGTTTCCTGACCTATCTCGTCTCCGCGCTGACGAGTGCCACCAGCGTGGACGGTGATGCGGCACTCTCGCTGCTGCGCTCGCCTCAGCCACCACCTCCCAAGGCTATCTTGACCGTGTTGCTCAGCCGTCTGGAGGCTGTTCCCCACCGCTTCGCGCTCGTCCTGGACGATTACCACCTCATCACTGCTGCGCCGGTGCATGAAGCCATGACATTTTTGCTCGAACATCTCCCGCCGCAGATGTGCATGGTGATCAGCAGCCGGGAAGACCCGCCATTCCCAATGGCGCGTCTGCGTGGGCGCGGCCAGCTCACCGAAATTCGCGCCGACGATCTGCGTTTCACAGTGGAGGAAGCCGGGCAGTTTCTCTGGCAGATGTCGGGCATCAAGCTGGATGCCGATCAGGTGATGGAACTGGACACGCGCACTGAAGGCTGGATCGCCGGGCTGCAACTGGCGGCGCTGGCGATGAGAGGGCGCGAAGACATTTCTGGTTTCATCTCGGCATTCACGGGCAGTCATCGCTTTATCCTCGACTACCTGACCGAAGAGGTGTTGCGCCGCCAGGCCGAAAGTATCCAGAGTTTTTTGCTGCAAACCTCGATTCTCAACCGCTTGAGCGGCCCGCTGTGCGACGCCGTGACCGGCAGAACCGACGGGCAGATGATGTTGGAGCAAATCGAGCGAGGCAATCTGTTCTTGACTGCGCTCGATGACGGGCGTCAGTGGTATCGCTATCACCATCTGTTTGGCGACATGCTGCGCCGCCATTTACAGCAGTCAACTCCGGCTATCCTGCCTGACCTGTATCGCCGCGCCAGCGCGTGGTATGAACAGCAGGGATGGGCAAGCGAAGCCATTGAACAAGCGCTCCTATCACAGGATAGCGAACTGGCGGCGGGGTTAGTCGACCATTTCGGCGATACCCTGTGGATGCAGGGCGAAATCGCAACCCTTACACGCTGGCTAAAGGTGCTGCCTGAAAGCACGATCCGGGCGCGTCCTAAACTTGCGCTGAGTTACGCCTTTTTGTTCGGGCTATTAGGCTCCGACGTTGAAACCGAACAGCAGGTATTGCGGGCTGAGCGACTGCTGCTAGAGGACAAACAGATGCCAGATGGCGAGCGCACAGCCCTGTTGGGTCGAGCGGCTGCCAGCCGCGCTTCGCTGGCGGTCTTACGCGGCTATGAGGCAGACATCATCATTGCTGCCGGTAATCGGGCCCTTGCTCAGTTACCGGAGACAGATGCGTATTGGCGAAGCTGGGCCATGACCATGGCCGGTATTGCGTACTACATTTTGAACGGTGACGTGGCCGAGGCTGAGCGCTTGTTCGCGGAGGCGATCACGGTGGGCGAAAATGCCCATAACAGTTTCACCAATATGACCGCGCTCATCCACCTGTCAAGGCTGCATATGGTTCAAGGACGCATCCAAGAAGCTGAAGCCGCCTGTGAAAGGCTACTGGCATATGCTGGCGACGCGATCTTGAGTGGTGCGGGACTGTTGAATCGCGCTGCCGTGCGCTATGAGCGCAATGATCTGGCGGGGGCACTCGAAGATGTGCTCGAAGGTCGCCGTATTCTGCAGACCTATCCAGCTCGAAGAGTGCCGCTGCCTGGCTTTGTCATGCTTGGCTGGCTAAAGCAATTACAGGGCGAAGAATCCGAAGCGCGCGACTTGATGCGTCAAGCTGTCGAGATTGTTCACGAGCACGATTTGAGACAGACGCTTTTTCCAGTGGCCGCCTGGCAGGCTCGGCTATGGCTGGCGCAGGGGGATATGACCGCTGCCGAACAGTGGGCGGATGAGATTGAACCGACCGCCCATGATGATCTCAGCCCTGCCCTTGAGTTCGAGCACATGACGCTCGCACGCATTCAGATGGCTCAGGGTCGGCTAGACGAAGCGCAGCAACTACTGGCGCGATTGTTCTCGGCGGCGAACAGCGCGGGACGCATGGGCCAGGTCATTGCTATTTGTGTGCTCCAGGCATTGGCGGCCAGTCTGCAAGGCGACACCGACGAGGCGCTGAGACGGCTGGCCCATGCCCTGTCGCTTGGCGAAGCCGAGGGCTATGTGCGTGTTTTCGTCGATGAGGGTGCGCCGATGGCAGCGCTGTTGCATGAGGCCAGGGCGCGTGGAATTGCGGTGGAGTATGTGACGAAGCTGCTGGCGGCGTTTGACCAGGGACCGCCAGCAAAGGGCGTTGTTCCGCCTGAGCCGCGGGTCGACGGTGATATTGGATCGCTCAGCGAGCGCGAACTTGAGGTGCTGCGCCTGATCGCCGATGGTGCATCCAACCGGGAGATTGCACAGACGCTGGTGATTAGCGTGGGCACAGTCAAAAAGCACGTGAACAACATATTCCTCAAGCTCGATGCCCACAGCCGCACCCAGGTGATTGCCGTTGCGCGGAAGTACAACCTTTTCTAGCGCATGGCGTCACCGGCTCACGCAGGCGGGGCTGTTCTTTAGCCACAAGCGCGCATCCGTAGCGGTCTGAGTAGCCATATCTCGCGCGTACAGGGGAAGCACCCCTCCACATGTTCCATATCCATACAGGATTCACAGACATGAAAGACGAGGTGGATCCCCTTCTTGCACCTGCCTCCAGGGATCCACCACGACCAGAATGTGCCCCGCCGGCCCAAATGGACGCAGGCGGGGATGTCACACAGCGAGCCTAGAAGACGCTATCCGGATGGAAGATACAGCACTTGTCAACTCGTGTTGAGAATATAGCACACGCATGATTTTGGACGCTTCGTTCACCGCTACCGGAGAAGGACGATTTGGTCCATGATGGAGGTAGGGTTTTCTTTAAGTACATAACTCGCTCTAGCGGGCCACCGGGCAGACCAGCGCCGTCACCGAGTGCGGCTCGAAGGTGTAGCGAAGCTCACGGTCCGCCGCGTCGAACGTGGCCTCGTGGGTCCCGACGTTGTCTGGCGCGTCGAACGTGTTCGCGGTCTTGATGTCCGGCCCGTTCACCACCGACGCCGTCACCGACCCGGCAAACCGCCCCTCGGCGAGCGCGACCACGGCCTCGGTCGGGCGCAGCGAGCGGTTCACCACGTAGAGCGTCAGCCGCTTCCCGTCCGCGCCGCGCGAGGCCGCAACGTCGAGCACGCGCACCCCCGCATAGTCGCCGCCGTCGAACGTCTCGCCGCTCCAGAACACGTCGAGCGCGGCGTCGCCGCACGTGCGCCGGTAAAGCTCGAAGGGGTAGAAGATGGTCTGCAACACCAGCCCGTCCTTGCGCGTGAGAATCGGCGCGATGACGTTGACGATCTGCGCCAGGTTCGCCATGCGCACCGTCCGCGCGTGGCGGATGAAAGCGTTGAGGTGCATCGCCACCGCCAGCGCGTCTTCGAGGTTGTAGACCTCCTCAAGCCCGGTGTCAATGCCGGCGCGATACCAGACGTTCCACTCATCGACCGCGATGGGGATGGGGCGCTTGATCCGCCGCGCCAGCCGCAACGCATCGATCAACCCCTCGTAGGCGCGCAGCCGCGCCTCGATGAGTTCCGAGACCGCCATGTACCGCGCGAAGTCGTCCTCGTGGTTGGCGACGTACCAGTGGACGGACATGTAGTCGATGTGCTCGCTCGCCTGCTCAAGCAGGAGCTGCGCGCGCTCGACGAAATCCGGCGCCCACGAGCTTGTCGCAGAGGCGAGCAGTTTGATCTTCGGGTCCACCCAGCGCATCACCTTGGCGAATTCGACGTAGGCGCGCGTGTACTCTTCGGGTGTCTTGTGCCCGATCTGCCAGGCGCCATCCACCTCGTTACCGACAGCCCAGTACTGCACGTTGTGCGGCGCGTCGAAGCCGTGCGCGCGCCGGAGCCGCACGAGGGCGGTGTCTGCCGTGCCGTTGCAGTACTCAACCCAGTCGCGCGCCTCGCGCATGTCGCCATCGCCGCAGTTGACCACCAGGTACGGCTCCGCGCCCACCTGCCGGCAGAACTGCACGAACTCGTTTGTGCCGAAGTGGTTGGAGTCGGGCGCGCCCCACGCCAGGTCCAGGCGCGCCGGCCGGGCGTCGCGCGGCCCGACGCCGTCCCGCCAGCGGTAGCCCGACACGAAGTTGCCGCCGGGATACCGGATCACCGGCATCTGCAGGCGGCGCAGCGCGGCGAGCACGTCGGTGCGCAGCCCATCAGGGCCGGCGTGCGGCGAGTCGGGATCATAGACGCCGCCGTAGATGCAGCGCCCCAGGTGTTCGGCGAAGCCGCCGAAGAGGTTCGGGTCGATAGGAGCGAGCACGCGCTCAAGGTTCACGTCTATCCGGTTCACGGCTTAACCACTCCATTCTGGACGCCACAGAGACCCCCATCACGCACGGCGGCGGCTGACTTCGTAGCGCACCGGCAGCATGGCATTGGGCGACAGGCATGGTCTGGTGTCTGGAGGTCGTCACGCGGTCGCTGCCGCGATCATGCGGTCGATCAAGCCGCCCTCACGCGCGAAGCTGCCCACGTCCTGACCGTCCAGCGCCATCGGCAACGCCCACACAACCATGTTGGAGTAGTAGTCATCGCCCCACACCGGCAAGCCCGTCTCCGAGCTGATGAGACAGCGCTGGTTCCACGGCGCGCGCGCCGTGAGCGCGATCGCCTCGTACATCCGCCGGGCGATCTCCAGGCCGGTATCCACCTTGCCATGATACACGAAAGTCATCGCGGCGCACAGGTTCTCGCCGACGAAAATGTGCTGGCCTGATCGTCGTCGTTCAAGTTGGAGACGTCCGCCATGATCTCGGCCCTGGCATCATAGCGCTGGCCGTCTGGGGTCACGCCGTTGACCAGGCCATGGGGGGTTGCCCCCATATTGAGGCGCTCGACCATGCCCAGCGCGGCCTGCACATTCTCCGGCGGGAGGGCATCGGGCAGTCCGGCGACCCGGACGCACCACTGGGCCATCAACTGGTTGCCGAGCGAAACGTCGCTTGCACGACCGTGCGCCACATCGTTCCACAGGCGGTAATATGAGCCGGTCCACAGCGTCTGCTGGTAAGCGTTCCGGGGCGCGCAAGCCAGGCGACGCACTCTGCGGCGAAACCGGCATCGCCAACCGCCTCGGCCAGCGCCTTGCCACAGGTCAGCGTCGCCAGCCACGTCCCCGCCACGTAGGCCGACGTGCCCCACCACGGCCAGCAGTCGTAGAATTGATTCGCCGGCCAGATTCTGCCCGGCAGGGCGTGCGCCTGGTCGTTCACAAGCCCGTCGTCATCGTCGTCGAGCGAGAACTGGTAGCGTATCGCGCGCCGGACCGATTCGTAGAAATGATCCAGCACGCGCCGGTTGCCGGTGCGCCGGTAGAGGCGATAGACCATCTGCGCATACTGCCCGGAGTTGAGCGGGTGCTGGCAGTGATAGCGGGGGTCGCGCATCGCAGTCCCCATCCCGTAGGAGAACGGTATCTCCCCGTCGCTTATCTGAAAGTGCCGGAATGCCTCCAGGGTGCTGGCTTCCAGGTCTAGGAAGAAGAACAGCGCCGGGAAGTGCCCGTGCATCCGGCACACCATCGTCTCGGTGACCGGGCAGCCGCTGTGGCTCTCGTTGTGCGTAAACCACCCGTCTTCGTCCCACCACTCATCTTTGCGGGTCCGCGCGATCCAGATGGTGTTCTTCGCCAGGCTGTAGAGGCTCTGGACCAGGGCGTCGCGCAGCCAGTGCGGGAGTTCGGCGCGATAGACCGCGTCCTGCCAGGCGAGGATGCGATCACGGAGCGCGTCGAAGCGCGCCCAGGCGTCCTGGGCCACGGCCTGTGCGTCGGCGTAGCGCGTCCCGTAGCGGTGAACGTGCGGCTCGCCTCCGCTGTCGCTCCAGCGCGGGTAGTGCCAGGCGAACACAAACCGCACCTTCTGGAGCGCTCCTGGCGCGACCGTCACCGCGCACCCGGCCTCGACGTGGTCCTGGCGCGCCGTGGTCGCCAGCCCATCGCCCAGGAACGCCACCTGCCCCACGCGCCCCGCAGGCGGTTGCGGCGGCGTGACCGTCAGGCGCACCTCCAGCGGCTCCGGGCTTTCGTTGGTGATCCCGATCTCGAACAGGGCAGCGGGGATGTTGCTATCCGCCGGGTTCCCCACGACAAGAGGGCTGAACGCCCTGATCCCCAGCGTCAGGGGGAGTTCGCTGAACTGGCACACCATGTCCGCCACCGGGTAATGACCCCAGTAGGCAATCTGCGCGCTGGAGAGCGGCGTCTCGGTCTGCCCGACGCGGATGGTCAGCCAGTCCGCGAAGCAGCGCTGCGGCGGCACGATGTCGTTGTAGATCGAGCAGAAGCCGATCTTACCGGTGCCTTCGAGGGTGAAGTAGCCGGTGCCCAGGCCGCCTAAAGGGACGCCGCCGTCCAGCAGCGCGCCGTCGTAGACGCAGCCCGGCACGGCAGCGGCGAAGCCGTCTGCGGCGATCATGCGCCACTGGTTCCGGGGGCGTCAGCGTCGAAGGGCCAACTCATCATCGGGGTAACCTCCATCGTCGCAAGCTGAGGCGCATGCAGGGCGTATTCATGATGTCAGGGGGAACCAGGTCGTTAACCCTTCAAACCGGTCAGCGCAATCCCCTCGATGAAGCGACGTTGCAGCAGCAGGAACACGATGATGACCGGATGACCGAGATGAACGCGCCCGCGTTCACCGCCGCGTAGTCAGTCCAGAAGCGCTGGTTGAACATCGCCAGCCCCAGCGGCAGGGGTGTACATGCTTTCCTTGCTCAGCACCACCAGCGGCCAGATGAAGCTGTCCCAGCTCCCCATGAAGGTGAAGATGCCCAGCGCCGCCAGGACGGGGGCCGCACATCGGCAGGATGATGCGCACGAAGATGTCCGGCTCCGCCGCGCCGTCGATGCGCGCCGCGTCGATGAGTTCGTCGGGGATGGAGTGCATGTACTGGCGCATGAGGAAGATGCCGAAGGTGCTGTAGAGGGCGGGCAGGATGATGGTCCAGTAGGTGTTGATGAAGCCGAGCCGGAGCACGATCAGGTACTGTGGGATGAGGAGCACCGGCCAGGGGATCATCATGGTGGAGAGGAGGGCGATGAAGAACACGTTGCGCCCCCAGAACTGGTACTTGGCGAGCACGTAGCCGACGAAGGAGCTGGTGAGGAGCTGGATGGCGGTGACGGTGATGGCGAGGAAGAGGCTGTTGGCGAAGTAGCGTTTGAAGTCGATCTCGGTCCAGACGCGGGTGAGCAGGTCGAGGGAGGGGCTGGCCGGGAACAGGGTGGGCGGGTAGGTGATGATCTCGCTGGGCTGCTTGAAGGCCGAGAGGGTCATCCACACGAAGGGGGAAGACCATGAGGATCGCGCCGAGGGAGAGGATGAGGTAGGTCGCCATGGTGACCCAGGAGATGTACAGGCCTGGCCGCACCTTTGTCGGGGCGGCGGCGTGTCCGGTGGTTGAGAGCGGTGTATCGGCTGCCATGTGTGTTTGCTCCTCTCGCCTCTAGTACTGCCAGCGCGTGCGCAGAAAACGGAACTGGATCAAGGTGAGGATCAGGATGATGGCGAAGAGGACGAACGCCAGCGACGAGGCGTAGCCGAACCGCAGCAGGAGGAACGCCTGGTTGTAGAGGTGATACACAATAGATTTGGTCGCGTTTAGCGGGCCACCCTGGGTCATGACGTACATGGGTGTGAGCACCTGCATGCCGCCGATCAGGCCGGTGACGAGCACGAAGACCATGGTGGGTTGCAGCAGGGGGATGGTGATGCCGCGGAAGCGCTGCCACGCGCCCGCACCGTCGATCTTCGCCGCCTCGTACAACTCCTGCGGGATGCTGGAGAGGCCGGCGAGGAAGAGGACCATGGTGAAGCCCAGCCCCTGCCAGATCACCATCGCGGCCACGCTCGGCATGGCAAGCTGCGGGCTGGTGAGCCACTGCACGTTCGGGCTGATATCCAGGTGCAGCGTGTCCACCAGGACGATCCGGAGCAACTGGTTGAAGAGGCCAAACCGTTGCTGGTGATAGCCAGCGCCAGAGCACCGAGACCGCGACGGCGGAGGTCACGACCGGGAGGAAGTAGATGACCCGGTACAGGCCCTTCAGGCGTGGCAGGGAGTTGATCATCACCGCGACGAGCAGCGCCAGCGCCGCGCCGATGGGGAGGGTCAGCGCAACATAAAAGGCGACGTTTCGCAGAGTCAACCCCACGAGAGGGTCTTCATGCAGCGCTTCGGCGAAGTTGCCCAGGCCGATGTACGGCGCTTCGGTGGCGAACGGGTTCCACTCGTAGAAGCTGCCGATCAGGAATAGCCCATCGGGACGATCAGCCACACCACATAGAAGACTACCGTGGGGATCACCGCGGCCAGGATCATGAACCGCCGGCCCACCAGGTGGACCTCGTTGCCGGTTGATTTGCGCCCAAACGGGAGGTTGAGCTGCATTCTCGCGCTCCTTCTCATCTTGGCTCAACAATACAAGCAATGCGCGCGCCGCGCCAGACAGAGGGCTTAAGCTCTCTGTCGCACGGGTTCATCTGTTGAGCCTGCATCTTTCAACGTGCAACAAGGATGATGATTTCAGTCCCTGCATTGACGATCAGAAATGGGGGGTGGGCAGCACGGTTACTGCCCACCCCTGTGCACGTGCGACGTGGTTACGGCTGGTCCGGGATCATGGCATCGGCGTTCTGGTAGGTGCGTTCGACGATCCAGTAGTCCTGCAGTTGCATCCCCCGGTCGCAGATCTCCTGGGCCTGTGCGATCATGTCGTCGATGGAGATGCCGCCAGCGATGATGCTGTCCTGGAAGATCTGGGTGGAGTCCCAGAATGCCGGCGGGAAGTCGCCCGGATAGATTGCGTAGGGCAGTTCCTGAACGACCTGTGAGAGGGCCGTGTCGGCCAGGATGCGCGGGTGCGTGCCGAGCTTCTTGTAGCCCGGCGGGATGTTCAGCGTGAGCGCCATGTCCACCAGGTATTCGTCCTGGCTGTGCAGCCAGTGCATGAAGTCCCACGAGACCGCCTGCCGCTCCGGCGGCTTGTTGACGGAGACCACGTGGCTCACGTCGTAGTTCGACTGGGCGATTACCGGGAGCGGCTCGCCCGACAACGTGGGGGCCAGAAGCGTGAAGTACTCGAAGTCGGGGAAGTTGACGCGCAGGTTGCCGGAGAGCCAGGTCATGCTGTAGATGATGGCCGCCCGCTCGGTCGTGAATGCCTCGTAAGTCGTCAGGAAGTCGCGCGAGTTCACATTCGCGTCGTACCACGACCCGATGATCTCCAAAGCCCTCCGCGATCCGGGGTTGTCAATCTGGCACCCCTTGGCATCAGCGGTGTAGATATAGCGGCCTTGCTGGCGGGTCAGGTCGGTCCACAGACCCTGGATGTCGGTGTTGAAGGCAAAGCCGGCCACGTCGATGTTGCCCGCGGAGTCATATTGGGTCAGCCGCGTGGCGAGTTCGATCAGTTCGTCCCAGGTCTGGGGCGCGTCGGCCTCGGTCAGGCCCGCCTCTTCCCACATGCGCGTGTTGACGTAGAGCAAGGGGGCCATGTTGCCGTAGTTGAGGTACCGGATGCGGCCCTCGTCGTCCTGGAAGTGGCCTTCGGGGTAGCCGTAGTAGTTCTCCAGGTAGAAGGCGGGGTCGAACATGTCCTCAGGGAACGGCATCATCAGTTCGTTTTCGACGAACACGCTGCGCTGCTCGTTGTGGAAGGCGTAGATGTCAGGACCCTCCCCCGCCGGGATCGCTGCAACCATCTTGGTCCAGTAGTCGGCCCCAGGAATGCGGGTGATCTCGAAGGTGACGTTGGGGTATAGCTCGGTGTAGAGCGGGGCCCAGGCCTGCCAGAGGACGGTCCGCGACGTGAACCAGTCCCAGATTTCGATGGTGATCGGCTCGCCGTTGAAGATCGAGTCTTTCTTCTCGTACACGACGCCGGTCGCGGTGCCGCCGAGGGTTTCCTCTGCGGTCAGCTCCACGCCCATCTCCTGCGCGCCAAGCGGCGCGGCGGCTGTGAGCACGAGGCTCAGGAGCAACACGACGGCTAAGGCGATATGGCTTCTTCGGAACATGTGAGCTTTCTCCTCTCCATACTTAAGAAACATGCAACGATGCACTTACCCGCGCTGCCATTTTATGTTGTCGTCTTCTCTTCAGCCTGCCTCCTCCCCCAGTTGGACCTGGCACCTTTGCTGACAGTGGTCGTTAGTGGTTATAATGCCGGAGTAGACGCAAAGCGCGACTGTATTTCGCTATCGTGCAGGTGTCTGTGCGCGTTCCCTGCGGTGTGCCGCGACCGGAACCTAAACGCTGGAGACAAGATAGAGTCAGGAGGGCCTCTATTTCCAGGTTAGTGCGCTCTTCCCCACTTTTCAACCACTTGTGTGCCATCTTTGTGTCACAATGTGACATGTGAGCGGTTGATGCAGGCCCAATCCCTGGATGAGTTCTGCCGGCAGGTCGCGGACGCCTACGATCACCTGTACGATCTGGTCTATCTGCGCGCCCATCCCCTCGCCGAGTTCGTCGCGTCCGATCCCACCCACTCCCGCCGCGAGAAGGCGTGGCGCCTGCACCGCGTGTTGCTTGACGTGATCGAAGAGCTGAATCCAGGGCCACAGGCGCCGACTTTTTCGCGCGAGTGGCGTCGCCACCGGCTCATGCTCCTGCGCTATCAGGAGGGCCTTGATCCACAGACGGTCGCGGAGCAACTTGCCATCAGCCGCCGGCACTATTATCGCGAGCAGGAAAGATCCATTCAGGCGATTTCGACCATTCTGTGGAATCGCTACGCTTCGCCTTCGAACGCGCCCCAACTCGAGTCCCGACCGGAAGAAGACGAGGCTTCCCTCAGCTACCACGAGCTGCTCCGCCGGGAGGTCACGCGCGCCGGCCAGGCTGGCCGCCCGGCGCGGCTTGACGACGAGTTGCAGGGCGTAATCTCCTTGCTGCAGGAGCGATTGCGTGAGCGCGCCCTGACGCTGGAGCAGCATCTTCTTGAACCACCGCCGGCCATCTCTGTGGACCGAAACCTGTTGCGCCAGATCCTTTTGGGCCTGATGGGATACCTGGTTGAGCACGCGGAGCAGGCCACAATCCGGGTGACGATGCAGGCCAAGGAAACATCGGTGACGTTGAACATGGCGGTCGAACCGCCCACCGCCGTGCATTCCCCCGCCGAAGCGCATGTGGAGGAAGGGCTTTCGGCTTCCGATGAACTGGCGGCGCTCGCGCACATTCCGGTCCATCCCTTGCATGACAATGGGTTGGTCGCCGGCTTCGAGGTCGAACTACCGACCGTGCCTCCAAACACCATATTAGTTGTGGATGACAACGAAGACGTGCTGGAACTCTTCCGGCGTTACCTGAGCACCCAGCCGGTCCGCGTTGCCACGGCGCGAACCGCCCGTGAGGCGCTCGCGAAGGCGCGCCAGTTGCAGCCCCACGCGATCACGCTCGACCTGATGATGCCCCAGCAGGACGGGTGGGACTTGCTGCAAACTCTGCTCAACCAGCCTGAGACGCAGCACATCCCCATCGTCGTGTGCAGCGTGCTCAAGCAGGAGGAGCTGGCCCTTGCGCTGGGCGCCACGGAGTTCCTGGCGAAGCCCATCACGGAACAGGCGTTGCTCTCGGTGCTCACCCACCTGGAAGTGCTATAGGCGCGATTGCGCCGGTGACGCTGTCGCCAGCGCCTGCCCGTTTCCGCTCTGAGAGGCCCCCCCCGCCTGTGCTGCCATGTCCACCATATTCTGTATCCAGTGAACCAGCTCGCCGGGCATCAGGCCATCGGCTCGCGCAACAGACATAGCGCCGCATGACACAGCTTCGCTATCGGCCTGATCCTGCGCCGAAACGACGATAATCGGAATGTGCTGCCACGGCTCCGTCGAACGGATCCGCTCGATCACCTGGAACCCGTCCAGGTGCGGCATGAAAAGGTCCAGCAGGATCAGGTCTGGCGTGTGGTGACGCATGAGCGACAGCGCCTCCTGCCCGCTGTAGGCGCTCAGCACCTGGTAGCGACGCAGGGGATTGTCCAGCATACGGTTCAACATGCGCACGAAATCTACGTCGTCGTCAACCACCAACACGGTATCGACGCTTTCCCCGAACGAGCGCAGAGCGTCCCAGAGGCCCTGGCGCGTCACGGGCTTGATCAGATAACCCTCCACGGCCAACTGCCGGCGCAGCGACTCCTCGCCCGGCAGAGCGCACGTGACGAAGAGCGAATGCGGCAGCCCCCAGGCGCGCGCCAACTCTTCTGGGTCCAGAGTCGCCATCTCTGCGCAGGTCTGGTCGATGATGACGAGTTGTGGGGCCAGTTGTTGCGCCAGGAGCCGGCTCTTCTCGAAATCGGGCGCGGTCACAGTACGACACCCGTGCACGTAACGATTCAACAGCGAGGTCGCTGACAGGCTTCGGGTCACGACCAACAGCACAGGCTGTGAATCGCCATCGATGCGCGCCGCACGCTCGGAGAGGGAGGCGCTGCCACTCATATCCGTCAGTGAGGCCTCCAGGCCGGCCTGGTGCGCGGGGAGGCTGAAGTAGAAGGTGCTCCCCTTGCCCACCTCGCTTTCAAGCCAGATGCTGCCCCCGTGCAGTTCCACAAACTGCTTGCTGATCGCCAGCCCCAATCCCGCGCCGGCCTGTCCCCGCCGGGTGCCCATGTCAAGCTGGCGGAACTCCTCGAAAATGCGGGACCTGTCTTCAGGGGCGACCCCGACGCCGGTATCGGCGACAGCAAAGACGACCATCTCTTCCTGCCGGCCCACTTTGACAGTGATGCTGCCCTGGTTGGTCCACTTCACTGCATTGCTGAGCAGATTGAACAACACCTGCCGGATCCTGATGGGATCGACGACAACACAGGGGAGGTCAGGCTCAACCTGTGTGTGCAGCGCAAGCCCGTTCACCTCTACAAGGCTGCGCGCCGTTTCCACAGCTTCTTGCACGATAACCGCCGGATCCGTCTCTTCAGGAACAAGGCCCATCTGCGCCGCCTCAATGCGCGCGAGATCAAGCACGTCGTTGACCAGGCTCTGGAGGTGGGAGGCGTTCCGGTACACGATGCTGAGGTCGCGCGCGTAAGCCATGGGGAGCTGCCCCCCATAGTGTTCGGGTGACTGGACCATCAGCTCTGTGAAGCCCACAATGAGGTTGAGCGGCGTCCGCAGCTCATGGCTGACAGTCTGGGCAAACTGCTGCTTGAGCCGGCGGGCCTCCTCGGCCTGGCCGCGGGCGATGGTCAACAAGAGGTTGGTGCGTCTCAAGGTCTCCGTCGCCTCGTCCAGTGACTTCAACGCGCGTCGCAGTTCTGCCTGCCGCTCGTTCGCAATCAGCCTGTTGCGATGCGCGCGGTTATACTCGCCCCTGAACCACGCCAGCGCGGTCCACGTGTTGCGCAGGGAGAGCCAGGCGCCAACCGCGACCAGCATAATGACGGTCAAGGGGACACTGATCGCGCTCAGGAGCGTCAACACGCCTATGCGCATGACGCCCGCGGTCACGACAAGCAATGTCACGGCGACGGAAACCAGGAGAAAGCCTCTCTTGCCGAGAAGCACGCTGGCAGACATGATCGGCAGGATGAAGAGGTATACCGCCACCGGAAACGGGAAAGTAACCGCAGCGCAGGCGGTCGCGCCCAGGATGCCCACAACCAGCAGGTATCGAGCGACGTTCAGCCGCCTGTTCTTCAGGAAGTGAGCTGCCCCACTGCTCAGCACCAGCGCGCCAATGCCAAGCCAGGCGCTGACTGGGATTGACGCCCCGCTGAACGGCGACACGGTCCACAAGAACCAGGCGTAGCCAAGCCCTCCAGCCAACAGCGCAACGGTCGAGAGCGACTCGCCCTGAAAGTGCGTGAGGTCATCACGGAGGTCTGGCGTTTGTTGGATAGCCTTCATAGCGTACCCCTCGGCAGCGCCTGGATGGTTGATGCAAGATGATATTGTGGCCGAAGGCTACGCTGGACGCAAGGTCTCCAGGCCGAACGGCCCCGCACGTCCGTGCGTCAGGCACAATCAGGCCATCGCAAGGGCGCGCTGGTGGACCCCGGCCGGCTCAGTGATCACGAAGGCCGTCACAGGTATGCACTGCGGCGCCGGGGAACTGGCGCCAGACTGTCTCCCACCGCCACATAGTATTCTGCGTCAGACCTGTCCGCGCGCGTCGTCCCCACACAATGATCGCTGTGGGTGTCGATGGCATACAGGGTAACACCCCCATGCCGCTTCGGCAGATCGGCAATGTCGCGCAGCCCTTCGCGGACAGCGTCCTGAACCGACATGCCCATTTCCATATGGAGGACCGTGCTGCGCGCCAACCCCGTGCGGATGGCAAGCTCGCCCGTACCTGTGCACGCTGCCGCCCCAAACCGGTTATCGGCATAGAATCCTGCGCCCGCTATCGGTGTATCACCCAGCCGACCGGGGTGCTTCCACGCCCAGCCGCTCGTACTTGCCGCGATCGCGATGTCCCCGGCGCTATCTTGCGCCAGGTAGACTGTGGTTCCGCCGGCGCGTTGCGGGTCCTCGCTGTGCCACACTGCCTTGATGAGCGCTTCAGCGTCTTGCGAGAGCGCCCCGGCCTCCAGCCCGCATCGATGGCACCACGCATACCATGCGTCGCGCGTGGCCTCGGTGAGAAGCATCGCGCGCTCCGCACCGATTGCGGCGGCAAAACACGCCGCGCCCTCACCAACGAGCAGCACGTGAGGCAGCCGGGTCATGACGGCGCGCGCCACACTGATCGGGTGCGCAAAGCCCCGCAGGCTGCCGACTGCGCCGCTATGCCGCGTGCGACCATCCATGATGCCCGCATCCAGTTCGACCTCACCCAGCATGTTTGGATAACCACCCAGCCCCACCGAGTGATCCTCGGCGTTGGCTTCAACGGCGCGGACCCCTTCTTCGACCGCATCAAGCGCAGACGCGCCGTTGCGCAGCGCTTCCCATGCGATGGCCGTGCCGCTGTTCCTCATATCTCCCGCGACCAGAATCATGTGATGAACCCTCCCGGTGAGGCGCGCTTCGCACTGCCCGCGTTGACAGCAACTTGCACTTGATCTAATATACTCCCAATTCACCTCGACAGGTCAAAACGTCAGCATAGTCCCAGAGAGGGGCGGGGCGGCAGCAGTCATGGCGCGGTATCTCATAGGCCGGGTGCTCGGCCTTATTGGTGTGCTGCTTGTCATCTCATTTATCACCTTCGTCCTGATGAAGGCGATCCCCGGCGGCCCCTATGATGAAATGCACATGCCCTTGACCGGCCCCCAGAAAGAAAACATTCTGCGGTCCTTCGGGCTGGATAAGCCCTTCCTTGAGCAGTATGTCCGTCTGCTGTGGAACTTCATTCGCTTCGACCTGGGTTATTCCTTCTCCAACCGCTCAGAGACAGTCAACGAATTCTTCGCGCGCGCCTGGCCGGTGAGCGCGCAGTTGGGCTTGATGACGATGGCGGTCGCCTTTCCAATAGGCATCGCGCTCGGATTCATCGCTGCACTCAGAGCGAACACGTGGGTTGACTACTTCGCCAGCACCATCGCCCTGACCGGCTTCGTGGTGCCTGGCTTCGTCATGGCCTTTCTGTTGATTCTCGTGTTCACAGTCCACCTCAAGTGGCTTCCCCTTTCAGGCTGGGACACGCCGTCCCATTGGGTGATGCCAGTGATTGCCAACGCGCTTGCGCCGATGGCGATTGCAGCGCGCTACACCCGCGCGTCGCTGCTGGAAAACCTGCACGCCGACTACGTGCGCACGGCGCACGCAAAGGGTCTGCATTCGCGGCGGGTGTTGTTCGGGCACGTGGCGCGCAACGCGGTGATCCCGATTATCGCGGTGCTCACCCCGTTGTTCCCCATCCTCATCACCGGTTCGGTGTTCATCGAGCAGGTCTTCATTATCCCAGGCATTGGGCGCTACTTCGCGCTCAGTGTCATGCACCGCGACTACCCTATGATTATGGCAACCGTCCTGCTCCTGACCGCGTTGGTTGGCTTTGCCAATCTCGTCGCCGACGTGCTGTATACTATCGTCGATCCGCGCGTCCGCCTCACCCGGTAGGCACGTATGGACCAGACACGCCACGTCGTCTCCATCGAGAGTCCCGAACCAGGCATCAGGATGCGCTCCCCGCTTCGGTTTGCGCTGCGCCGGCTGGCGCAAAACAGGCTCGCCATCGTGGGTGCGGTTCTGTTCGCCGTCATGTTGATTGGCGCTTTTGGCGCGCCGTTCCTGGCGCCCTACAACTACGACGAACCCGACTTCACGTCCATCTGGTCCGCCCCATCCGGGACGCATCTCCTCGGCACCGACAAGGTTGGCCGGGACATCTACAGCCGCATCCTCTACGGGACCCGAAGCTCCCTGATTGTGGGGTTTCTGACGCTGGCCTTTGTGCTGGTCATCGGGGTTCTGCTCGGCGCGCTGGCGGGCATGATCGGTGGGATGGTGGATTACCTGATCATGCGCGTTGTGGACATCATGGCCTCCTTCCCGTCGCTGCTGTTTGCCATCCTGATCATGTCGATGTTGGGGGCGGGCATCGAGAAGGTGGTGATTGCGCTGGTTGTGCCGGGTTGGGTGAGCATCTGCCAGTTGACGCGCGCGCAGATTCTGTCGCTGCGCGAGCGTGATTACGTGCTCGCCAGCCAGAGCTTTGGCGCGAACAGCT
This sequence comes from Anaerolineae bacterium, assembly GCA_027494055.1. Classification (GTDB taxonomy): domain Bacteria; phylum Chloroflexota; class Anaerolineae; order Aggregatilineales; family JAFGMM01; genus JAOSJO01. Next base: position 857,677 of record JAOSJO010000012.1, read on the forward strand.
TTTGGGTTATCCGCCAGCACATGGTTCCCAACGCCGCGCCGCCGCTGCTGGTCAATGCCACGCTGGCGATACCCTCGTACATCGTCGCCGAGGCCGGCCTGAGCTACCTCGGAATGGGCATTCTGCCGCCGACGCCGAGCCTGGGCCAGTTGGTGCTGGACGCCTCCATTTACATCATCCCGCACCCAAGTTACATCTTCTTCGCTGCCACTGCCCTTGCGCTGCTGATCCTCGCGATTGCCTTCGTCGGCGACGGGCTGCGCGAGGCCCTGGACCCGCACGCCCTCACATGAACAGGCTTCGGGAAAGGAGACAGCCATTGCGCGATACCGCGTGAGACGATTTCCATGCGCCGCCAAGAACAGCTACAAGGCAGGAGAGGACAAGATGGCTAGAAAACTGAGCCGCCGTGACTTTCTGAAGGCCAGTGGGACCGGCGTCGCGGCGTCCGTGTTCGGTCCTTACGTGATCCGCAGGCCGGGAGCGAACGTCCGGCGGCAGGCAATCGTCAACACGCTCGGCGTGACCTTGCCAGATGATGCCGCACCGCTGGAGATGCAGAATCTCTACATGCACGACCCCGTGACCAACATCCTCACCTTCGACTGGTTCCGCAGCAATTACCGCCTGGGGCCGGGCAACCTGTTCATCCAGGAGCCCCTGGTGCGCGTGGATCAGAACCTTCTCCCACTCCCCGCCGGCGCGGAGTCGTGGAGCGTGTCGGAGGATCACCTGACCTGGACGTTCAACATCCGCAGGGGTTGGAGTGGAGCGACGGCAAGCCGTACACCGCGCACGACTGGGTGTACTCGTTCCGACTGGGCGCAAACCCTGAAACCGGTTACGACTTCGCCTGGTACTACGGCATGGCGATCAAGAACTGGAATGCCTGCAACGCCGGCGAGGTGCCGCTGGAGGAATTGGGCGTCGCCGCCCCAGACGACTACACGCTCCAAATCACCACCGACGTCCCCAGGCCGTGGGTCCCGAACTGGGTTGGGTTTGCCATGCCCGGACCGATGCAGGCCGAGGAGCAGTACGGCCCCGACTGGTCGCTCGACCCGGCGACCTTCGTCTCCAGCGGCCCGTACATGCTCGGCGATTTCGTGATGGACCAGCGCGCCGTCTTCGTCATCAACCCCAACTACAAGGGCGACCCGAAGCCCATGCTCGAACGGATCGAGTTCAACCCGGTGGCGCAGGGCCTGATGATCCCCTCATACCTCCAGGGGCGGCCCAACCTGGTCGGGCAGAACTGGCCGTTGGAAGCGCCTGACGTCGAGACCGCGCTGGCTGACCCGACGCTCGCCGACCAACTGCATCCCTACGGCCACTTCCAGACCTACTACGTGGGCATGAATACCTACGAGGCGCCGTTCAATAACCTCAAGCTGCGCCAGGCGATCACGCACGCCATCGACCGCGATACGCTGGCGAACGCCGTGCTCCCCAACCAGGTCATGCCCGCCTACACCATGCTCATGAAGGGCTTCCCCGGCGAGCACGTGGACCAGCTCAAAGACTATCAGAAGTACGACCCCGAATTGGCGAAGGAGTTGATCGCCGAGGCGGGCTACCCGAACGGCGAGGGCTTGCCACCGCTGGAGATGTGGGTCCGTGGCACAGGCGCGCAGGTCCCGGCGATCTACCTGACTGGCGCAGAGGCGGTCGCAGCCATGCTGGCGCAGAACCTCGGCCTGAATATCGCGGTCAGGCCCACCGAGATCAAGACCTTCAACGACGAACTCAACAGCCACCGCCTGCCCTTCTACTTCATCCCCTACCAGTTCGACTTCCTCGATGCCAGCAACATGCTCGGCATCTGGCGCTCCACAGGCCGACATGCCTGGCAGAGTGAGAAATTCGAGGACCTCATCGACCAGGCCGACGCCGAGTTTGACGATCAGGAGAAACGTGGCGACCTCTTCTACCAGGCCGAGCAGACCCTGCTAGAGGATGCACCCGCCGCGTTCGTCTTCCATCCACTGCTCTACCACATGTGGAAACCCTACGTGGTTGGCGCCGACCTTGAGCAAAACGCCGCTGGCTTCCAGGCGGTGGTGTACCTGAACACCAGCTTCCACCGCACCGTGTACATCAACAACCTCATCGAGCAAGGGCTGTAACGCCGCTACCAGACAAGCGCAGGGGCAGGTCCCGGACCTGCCCCTGCCAGTAGGGGCCGGACACGCCTTCCGGCCCTTGTTCTTCCGGCAATTGCCGCCGAGCAAAAATGGCGACCTTCTCCCTCACAGCGGCGTGGACGGCACCGCCACGATCAGCGCAAGGCCTATTCGGCGACGATGAACGGCGTTACCGAGAAACTGCGCGCCCAGCGTCCGTACTCAAGTGACGTGACGCCACTGCGCTCGGTGCCGGTGTAGCTCTCCTCACCCTCCAGAATGGTGACGTTCAGTATGCCGCCGGCCTCTGTGAGCAGACCGGCGTGGCGCGCGGCGGTGCACACACTGGAGTCATCGGTGTAGATGTCCGTTCCCCACACGGCGTTTGTGCAGCCGGCCGGGCAGATGACGGTCAGGATGGCGCCCGCCTCGCCAACGATCGCTTGAGCGGTGGTCCAGCATCCATAGACGGGGATCGTCTCTTCGTCAGGAGTGTCGGCAGGCGCAACCGAGAAGCTGCGCGCCCACCCCTCGTAATCCGAAGAGCGGACGTCATTGCGCTCCGAGCCGGTGTAGCTCTCCTCGCCCTCAAGAATGGTGACGGCGACTACGGCCCCCTGCTCCTCCATGATGCCCGCGTGTTGGGCGGCAACACACACGCGGGAGTCATCCGTGTAGACGTCCGTCCCCAGAGACTGCCCGAACACCCCGGCGGGCACGCGCCAACCAGAGTCGTGCCTGGCTCGCCGGCGATGTCCTCGCCAGCGGCGTCGCAATCGAAGAGCACCAGCAGTTCCTCCGCCGGTGCGACTGAGAAGCTGCGGTCCCAGCTCCCGTAATCCCATGACTCAACGCCATTCTGGACGGAGCCGGTGTACGTCTCCTGGCCCTCAACGACCGTGACGGTGACGAAACCGCCCGTTTCGGCGATCACGCCCGCGTGGCGGGCAGCGGTGCACACGCTGGAGTCGTCGGTGTACACGTCGGTCCCCCACAGGGACTCCGCGCACCCCGCCGAACAGAAGACGGTCTGCATGGCGCCGGCCTCGCCGCTGATGCGCCGGGCTGTGTCTTCGCAGCCAAACAGGGGTGCAGCGCCGGCGGGTGTTTCCTCTTCCGGTGGGGCGATGGGTGTTTCCTGTGCGACGGTGGCGCTCACGAATGCGAGCGACAGGATCAGCCCCAGGACGAGCGCCGCGGTGCGCCCGGGGCGCAGGTCGATACGGTCGAGGCGCAGGACAGACCGGAGCTGACGACAACGGTTGGACAAAGCGCGCGTGGGCATTGATCACCTCCAAATGCCATGCCGCACAAGCCAAAGAGCGCATCCGGTGGATGCACTTCTAAGCATATGTGAATCGACCGCTTTAGGCAACGGGGGTACGTGCGGAGCACGGTTGATCGCGCATGTGGTCAACGGCGATCCCGGATAGCGCAATATTTCACAATCTTGACAGCGGGATGTCACAGTCTTATAGTTTTTCTATCCTATTTATCGGCAATTCCGACTGGAAGATCGTGTTGTCGATTTGCTGCGTTTCCTTCATTCTGCATAACGGACACAGGCGGCGAGGGACAACACCCGTTGTGGGGGCGCGAAATGCGACGCGCACGGTGGCAGACCATGCTGCGGCGGCCCACGTCCTTCGTGATGGCGCGCTTGCTGACTGAACATCAAGGGAGATAACGAAATGGAATACGAACCGCTCGCTGAGGTACGAAAAACGCTCCGGGTCGACTGGTACCGCAGCCCCATCGAACACGCAAGGCTCCGCGAGCTTTCGAAACGAAGCGACCTGCAGGGATGGCTTCAGGCCGGGGGACACCTCGCCTTGTTCGCGCTCACAGGCACGCTGGTGTATCTCTTCTGGTCGCAGCAAATCTGGCTCGCATTCGCCATTGCGCTTTTTCGCGCATGGGACAGTCGCCAGCTTTTTCGTAGGCGTGGCCCCGCACGAACTCGGTCACGGCACCGTGTTTCGCACAAAGCGGCTGAACAAGTTCTTCATGTATCTGTTCAGCCTCTTGAGCTGGTGGGATCCCTTCGACTATGCCAGCAGCCATACCTATCACCACCGCTACACGCTGCATCCTGAGGGGGATCGCGAGGTCCTGCTGCCGCTGGAGCCGACGGTGGGATCGACCTTTCTGCTCCAGATGTTTACGGTGAATCTGCTCACCCAGCCGGGACGCGCCTTTGGCAAGGGTGGGCTTATCTCAACGGTTGTCTGGACGATCAGGGGAGCCTTTGGCGCAGTCGGTTCCGCTGAAGCCCCGATCAACGAATGGATAGAGGCCCTGCACACCGACCAGCCCGAAGAGCATCGCAAGTCGATCTGGTGGTCACGCATTCTGCTGCTGTTTCACGGGTCGATCGTGCTGCTTGGCATCGCGACTGGCCTGTGGGTCCTGCCGCTGATCTTCACTGTTGCCCCGTTCATCGGAAACTGGGCGGCCTACTTTGTCGGTCTGCCGCAGCACTGCGGCCTGCGTGACAACGTCCCTGATTTTCGCAAGTGCGTGCGCTCGATGGCCCTCAATCCCCTGGCGGAGTTTCTCTACTGGCGCATGAACTGGCACACCGAGCACCACATGTACGCCGGCGTCCCCTGCTACAACCTCAAGAAGCTGTACCGGGAGATCGCCCATGACATGCCAGAGCCGCGCACGCTTCTGGGCGCATGGCGGGAGATGCGCGAGACCTGGCGGCGACAGAAGATCGACCCGAGCTACCAGTTCGACACGCCGCTGCCGCCAACCGCGCGAAGCGCCCGGACCGACACGCCGGACGAACTGGAGCGCTCCATTGGCGAGTTGGCCCCCAGGGGCCTGAGTTGAGTCAAGCGCTCAGTGGCGGGAATCAACGTGCACAGGGGGGACGCAGAGACGCAGACCGATAGCGTTCGGGGCAGAGTCGCCACTGCGGCCTGCCTGCACTGCAACCCCGGCATCAGCTCAGAACCGCGCGCGTGAATCGCAGCGCCCTGCGCGCCTCTTCGTCCAGGTCGAGGCCCGCGCTCAGGTCGCGAAAGACCTTGATGTCGCGCCCAACCTCCCCGCCGGGCATCAGGAACGGCTCCATGACCACATGGCCCTGATAACCGATCTGGCGCAGGGCCGCGCCGGAGTTCCACCCAGGGAATGTGGCCGTACCCCGGCGGCTTGCGGTTGTTTTCGCCGATGTGGACGTGCCCCAGCCTGTCGCCCGCCTTCTGGACCGCCTCGCCAACCGAGTCTTCCTCGATGTTCATGTGGAACGTGTCGAGCAGAATCCGCGCGTTCGGGCTTTCCACTGCGGCGACGTAGGCAAGGGCCTCGTCCACCGTGTTCATGATGAACTGCTCGAAGCGATTGACCACCTCCATGTTGAGGATCACGTCATTGTCCTCGGCGGTCTTGATCGCTTCTCTCATGCTGGCGACACTGCGCGCGACGTAGGGTCGTTTGTCAGTCTCGCCGGCGGGCATGGTCCCCGGCCACGCGCCGTACAGGATGCCGCCAACGATGCCCCCGCCCATTTCGCCGACGGCTTCGGCCATCGTCTTCAGGAAGGCAATCCCGGCTTCTCTGGTGGCCCTGTCTTCGGAAGCGATGTCATACTTGGGCGGCAGACCCACACAGTGTGTCAGGATGATGTCCCTGTCGGCTGCGTGCGCCTTCAGGCTGCGGCGCGCGCTGGGCGACAGACGGGCGACGGTGCCGGCGTTGACTTCCAGAATGTCGAAGCCCAGAACGGCGACCTTGTCGATGAACGGGTGGAAGTCTGCATCCCAATCGTGCAGCCAGTAGGCATAGTAGATGCCGATTTTGTTCATGCGTCCCCTACCTCTATGGGGTTTCAGGCTCCGGGAGGGCGGCGAGGGCGTCAAACACCGGCTTGGTGACGGCAAACAGGTTGATGTACTCCCTCACCAGCGGCTGATACAGCGCGTGCTGCGCCATGTCCGGTTCGACGCGGTCTGTCGTCTGCGTGAAGCGCCGCGCCGTCGCCGCCATATCGTCGAACACCCCGACCGCGTACCCCGCCAGGATCGCCGAGCCGAGCACGGAGAACTCCTCCCGGTTGAGGTTCACGTAGGGCACGCCCAGGATGTCGGCCTTGATCTGATTGAGCAGCCGGCTGCGCGCGCCGCCGCCGATCACGCGCGTTTCATGGAAATCCAGGTCGGGCAGCAGGCCGCGCACGATGCTCAGGTAGTAGGCGTACTCGTAGCCGATGCCCTCCAGCATCGCGCGGTACAGGTGCGCCTTGGTGTGGGACCAGTTCAGGCCGATGAACAGGCCGCGCGTGTTGGGGTCGCCAGGGCAGACGCGACCGCCCAGGTGCGGCAGGAACAGCAGCTTGTTCGAACCTGCCGGCACGGCGGCGGCCATCCGGTCGAGCACCTGGTAGATGTTCTCGCCGGCGGCTTCGGCCTCAGCCTTTTCGTGAGCAGCCATCTCATCGCGGAACCAGCGCAGGTTCAGCCCGCCGCCGTTGATATAGCCCAGCGTGTAGTACAGATCGGGGACGGGCAGGTGCGCGGTGAACAGCGTGCGGTGGGCCTGGTCCGTCACGAAGCGGTCCACGCACACCGAAAAAGACCGAGGCGGTACCGGCGACGTCGAACACCAAGCCAGGGCTGACCATCGCCGCGCCCAGCATCCCCGCCGCCTGGTCCCCACAGCCGGCGGCAATCGGCGTGCCGGCCTTCAACCCGGAGGCCGCCGCGGCCTCTGCGGTCACGCGCCCGATCACGTCCCAGGAATTCACGATCCTGGGCAGTTTGTTTCGGTCCACGCCGAACAGCCCCAGCAGCTCATCCGACCACGCGCCGGCCTCCGTGTCGCTGAAGCAGGAGAAGTGCAGGTAGGTCAGGTCAACAAATGCTTCCTCGCCACGCAGGCCCGCCATACGCCCGGCGACGTACCCGCCGGGTTGGACGAACCTGGCAATCCGGCGGAACACATCGGGGCGCTCGTGCATCCACCACAGGATTTTCGCGCCGTGAGAGATGGTCGGCGGGCCGCCGGTCAGGGCGATGATCTGCTGCTCGTGCGCCTTGAGGCGGGTGATGTAGGGTCCGCAGCGGGCGTCCAGCCACGAGTCATACCCCGTCGGCGTGTCCCAGTCGGGTCCAACGCTGCCGATCCCGGCCATCTGCCCATCGAACGCAATCCCGGCCACCTGTGACGGGTCGATGCCGCTCTGCGCCACACACGCCCCGATGGTGCGCAGCGCCGCCCCATAGATGTCGTCCATGTCCTGCTCGACCCAGCCCGGCTTTGGGTAGTAGAGCTTCGATTCCTCGTAGGCCTCGGCGACGAGATTGCCGTCGGCGTCGACGATCCCTGCCTTCGTCCCCATGGTTCCGAGGTCAACGCCGATGAGGTAGGTCTTTGCCATCGCGCTCACTCCTGTATCGGGGGTGGCAAGACGCACTTACTGCCCGCACGTTCGCTTTGCCTGGGCAAGAAGCAGTCAATCGAGAGCAACAGGCAACCCGCCCGCTCAAGCCGGCGGCCAATCGCAGGACAAATCGCCAGGATCACGGTTCTGCCCGCGCCTTCAGTCGCGGGGACCAGAGCGTGAACCTCTCGCATGCAGACGCCTCAACCCAGGCATCACGCGCCAAAGCGGCGGCGTCGCCACTGGTCGAAGACGACGACGCCGACAATCACCGACCCCTGGACGATCCGCTGGTAGAACGCGCTCACGTTGAGCAGGTTCAGCCCGTTGACCAGCACGCCGGTGATGAGCGCGCCGATCACCGAGCCGAACACGCCGCCCTCACCGCCAAACAGGTTGGTCCCGCCGATGACGACCGCCGCAATCGAGTTCAGGTTCTCCTCGCCGGCCATGAGCGCGTTGGCCGAGTTCAGGCGTCCGGCCAGCAGGAAACCCGCGATGGCCGCCAGAAACCCGGAGACGACGTAGACGGCGATCTTGGTGCGGTCAACCTTGATGCCGGAGACGCGGGCCGCCTCCCGGTTGCCGCCGACCGCAAACGTGCTGCGGCCCAACGCGGTGTAGCGCAAGACCGCCCAGGCGAGTATGGCAATCCCGATGGCGATCAGGCCCGCCGTCGGGATACCGAGTATGCTGCCGCTCCCCATCGCGATCATCTGCTCTGGGAGGTACCCCTTCAACTCGGTCGCCGTCAGGTGCGAGGGAACCGGCAGCCCGTCGGTCACGATGAGGGCGATGCCGCGAAAGGCCTCCAGCGTCCCCAGGGTGGCGATGAAATCCGGGATGCGCCCCTTCGTGATGAGCAGCCCGTTAACCGAACCCGCCACCACGCCGACCGCCAGCGCGACGAGAAGCCCGACGCCGAAATCGACCGGGCCGACCGTGACGCCGAAGAGAGTCACCTGCTGGGTCATCAGCACCGCCGACACTGACGCTGCTAAAGCGCCGATGGCCCCCACCGAGAGGTCAATGCCTCCCGTGAGAATCACGAACGTCTGCCCGATGGCGAAGATGGCTGTTACCGCAGTCCGCCGACCGACGTTCGCCAGGTTGCTTTCGGTCAGGAAGTAGGGCGTCGCGCTGGTAAGGTAGGCGCTGAGCAAGAGCAACGCGATGACCGGACCGCCGCGTATCACAACATCCCGGATCGAGCGCAACAGGCGCTCTGTCCCAGACCTGCGGACTGTTTCTCCGGGAGACGACTGCGCCCCAGCTTCGGCAGGTAGGTTGTCGGGCACGGGGATCCTCCATAAGTGAAATGTGCGGTGTCTAGCTGGCGTTCTGCAGGAGCAATTCCTGGGTCGCCTCGCCGCGCTTGAACTCGGCGGTGAAGGCGCCGGCGCGCATCACCAGGATGCGGTCGGCCATCGCCAGTATCTCCAGCATCTCGGACGAGATCATGATGATGGCGACGCCGCGCTGCGCCAGCCTGTCAATCAGGGCAAAAACCTCCGCCTTTGCCGCGACATCGATCCCGCGCGTCGGCTCATCGACAATCAGAATCTTCACCCCGCTGAACAGCCACCGGGCAAGACAGACCTTCTGCTGGTTGCCGCCGCTCAGATAGAACACAGGCCGCTTCAGCGATGGCGGTCGGATGCTCAGGTCGCGCACGTACCCGGCTGCGGTCTCGGCTTCTTTCTGTAAATTCAGGAAGCGAAAGGGAGGAACCTGGCTGACATCGGCCAGGGTGATGTTGGGCGGAATGGGCTGCATCGGCACCAGGCTGGCGCGCCGATCCCGAAGCAACAGGCCCATCCCATGTTTGATCGCCTGAGCGGCGTGGCGGAGGCGCGTCTCGCGCCCGCCGATGGCGATGCGCCCGGACGTCGGCGCTTCGAGGCCAAACAGGATGCGCGCCAGCTCGACCTGCCCTGCGCCCATGAGGCCGAAGATGCCCAGGATTTCGCCCTCCCGCACCTCGAAAGAGAGATCGTGAAGCACGCCGTCCAGCGACAGGTTCTCCACGCGCAGCGCCGTCTCGCCCGGCTCGACGACGGTCTTGGGGTACTGCTCGGCCAGGCGGCGGCCCACCATCATGTTCACCAGCGTGTCCCTGTCGGTCTGCTCCACCGGCAGGGTGCCGATGACCCGACCGTCGCGCAGCACGGTGACGCGCTGCCCGACCTCTGGCACCTCGTCCAGCAGGTGGGAGATGTAGATGATGCCGACGCCGCGCGCCTGCAGCCGGCGGATGATGTCGAACAGGGTTTCGCGCTCGGTGTCCGAAAGCGCCGAGGTGGGTTCGTCCAGCAGCAGGATGCGGGGCTGCTTGGTGAGGATGCGGGCAATCTCGGTGAGCTGCTGCTCCGCCACGTTGAGGCGGCGAATCTCGGCGCGTGGGTCGATGTCCACGCCCAGTGCAGACAGGCTCTCTTCCGCGCGCCGGTGGATTTCGCGCCAGTCGATCAGGCCAAGCCGGCTGCGCGGGTACTGGCCGAGGAAGATGTTTTCGGCCACGGTCATGCTGGACACCAGGCTGAACTCCTGGTAGACCATGTGGATGCCCAACTTCTGGGCGTGTTCGGGGGCTGAGGTGCCGGATCTCCTCGCCACGGATGAAGATCCGACCGCTGTCCTTGGGCAGCGAGCCGCTGAGGATTTTCATCAGCGTCGATTTGCCCGCGCCGTTCTCGCCGAGGAGCACGTGAACTTCCCCCTCGTATAGGTCGAAGTCAACGTGGTCCAGGGCATGTACGCCAGGGAAACGCTTATCGATCTGCTCCATGCTGAGCAGCGGCGGGCTGGCGGCCATTGGTCTCTCCAGTCGGCAAAGGTTATTGCGCGGTGTAACCCCCATCCACACTCAGAACTGCCCCCGTCGCATAGCCGACATCGCTGCCGGCCAGGAACACGATAGCCGAGGCGATCTCTTCCGGGATGCCCAGGCGATTCAGCGGGCGAATCGCCTCCAGGCGGCGGCGCGCGGCGGCAGGGTCTGGGTCGCGACTCACCGCTGCGCGCACCAGCGGCGTGTCGGTGGTGCCGGGGCACACGCAGTTCACCCGGATTCCCTTCTCGGCCAGGTCCACGGCGCAACTGCGCGTGAGCGCAATCATGCCCGCCTTGGACACATTGTAGGCCACCTGTCCCTTGATCCCGACCAGGCCGGCCTCGGACGCGACGTTGACGATCACGCCGCCCCCGTGGTTCGCCATCACCGGGACGGCGTACTTGGTGCAGAGAAAAGCGCCCGTGAGGTTGATGGCAAGGATGCGCTCCCAGTCTTCGAGCGACGTCTGTGTGGCGTCGCCTTGCAGGTAGACGCCCGCGTTGTTCACCAGAATATCGAGACGCCCCCAGCGGTCTGCCACGTGGTCCACCATGCTGCGCACCTCCGCCTCGTGGGAAACATCGGTGGGGACAAAGAGGACTTCTCGGCCCTCGGTTTCGAGCGCCTGGGCGACCGCCTCGCTCTGTTTCTTGTCCCTGTCGACCAGGACGACGGCAGCCCCCTCGGCTGCGAAGGCGCGGAGCGCCGCATGGCCGATGCCGACCGCGGCGCCTGTGACCACAACGACCTTACCCTGAAATTGCATAGTCGTTCCCTCGCTTCCTCATGCCCAGGCTACATCAAGCGCGCCCGGCTTGTGTAGCGGGGAGCCGCCGACGGCCCCCGCTACGCCAGATCACGTCACGTAAGGCAGCCCTACTGGCATTCCTCCTGGATCCCTTCCCAGTCGATTTCAGGCAGCGCGGGATCGGGGTAGAAGAGGTGAGCGTTCTCCAGATAGGCAATGCGCGGGCGGATGTCGAAGGTCTCCGGCACTTCCAGGCCGCAGACGATCCGCACGGCGAATTCGCCGCCGAACCAGCCCCAGTCCGCAAAGCCGTGGGTGGTTTCGGCGATCATCCGGCCTTCAGAGATGCGCTCCACCGACTCCGGGGTCACGTCGTTGGTGAAGATCGCCACCATCTCATCGCCGACGGTGACGCCATCCTCAGCCGCCTCCAGCCGCTCTGCGGCCTCGGCGGCCAGCATAGCGCCCATGCCCATCTCGTTAGAGGCGGCCCAGATGAAGTCAAGATCCCCCGGGTTGGCCTGGAGGATGTCCTCCGCGCAGCCGATGCCCTTCTCGCGGTTCCAGTCGGCGGCGCACGGCTCGCCCACGATCTCGATGCCGGGGAACTGCTCCATGATCTCGTTGAACCCATTCACGCGCGCGGTCGAGAAGAAGCCACCGGCGATGCCCTCAATGATGGCGCCACGGGCGACGATGTCCTCCTTTGTCCTCGTCCTCCAGTTCGGCGTAGAGTTCCTCCCAGAACTCGATGTCCAGGTACTGGTCGGGCGATTCCAGCTCGACCATTTCGCCTTCGCCAAGGACGCCAGGCCCGCCGAAGTAGTCGACGACGGCGTAGGCCGTAACCCTTGCCGCCATGTTGTTGTCGAAGCCGATGTACGAAGCGATCTCCACGCCCTCGATTGGCTCCAACAGGTTCACGATGATGACCGGGATGCCCGCCTCGTTGGCCTTCTCAAGCACCGGCTTGATGACCTCCACCTCGATGGGCGAGATCGCGATCACATCGACTTCGCGCTGGATGTAGTCCTCAATGATCGCCACCTGGTCCGCAAAGGCGACGTGGGTGGCCGGCGACTGGCTGATGATGGTCACGTCGAAGCCGTTTTCGTTCGCGTCCGCAGCCGACGCCTCAAAGAAGTCGGTCGCTGTCTTGAAGACGCCGGTGATGTCGGGCGGGGTCCAACCGATCACGATCGGCTCCTCCCAGCGGGCCTCCTGCGCCGCCGCCCCGAAGGGCAGCAGGCTGAGGGCGAGCAGCAGCGCTGTCAGGGACAGCATTCTCTTGCGAAACATCTTTGCCTCCTCATGTCGTGCCTGATTTGCTACGCACCAGCAGGAAACGGGAATCTAAGCTTCGCGTTCAATAGGCGTCACCTCCTCGTTAAGCAGCCGCGCCTCCCCGCAAGATCACAGGGGTCTTCGCCTGGCCGGTCGGCAGCAGGTCGGTCGCCTTCAGGCCAGGTCCGCCAAAGTCGCCTCGCTGGGTCCAGTCGCGCGCGATTGCGCCCTCACATGGTCCTGACAGGCCTTGGCAGGTGGTACGATGAGGCTTGATGCATCGACCCGAAACGAGTAGCCATGTGCTGCGGCGTACTGGCGGCAACGCACAAGCTGCTGCAAAGCCGACTCGATTCTGTTGTGCGCGCTCGTCGTGAAGAACAGAGGGTGATCGCACGATCCGTGGGCGCAAGCGCCCGGCGGCGTCTCGCTTGCCACCACGATGGCATGGGAGGTTCCAGGGAACGGTGTGGCGCGTCGCTCTCTGGATTCAGGGGGCAGTTGCCACTGGTTGCGGGATGAATGCGGGAATGCGCGAGATCGTTGCTTCTTCTCAACGCGGCGGATCGCCTTCGGATCACGTCCCGGCCTTCACCATGCAATCAATTCATCCTGTGATCTTGTCATTACAGGCATTCAGGATTATACTGTGAAAACCAGCCGGCGTCAATATACCTGGTGCTTTGGCGCATTCGCGGCCAGGGCGACTCCTTACGCGGAGAAGAGGGCCGGTGGCCCAAAACAGGATGCGCTGTCAAGCAGCCGGCGCAGGCGGCGCATGAGATCATGAGGAAAGGCGCATGTCTGACCTGACCCGTATCTGTCTGGTTGGCGGCGGTCGCGCGGCCAGAGTACACGGCCATTCACTGACCAGCCACGTCCCGGCGGCGGCGCCGGTGGCGCTCGTCGATGCCGCGCCCGACGTGTTGCGCGCCACAGGCGACCTGTTCGGCATCACGCGCCGGTTCGAGAGCCTGGAGGCGGCGCTTGCCTGGGGCGCGTTTGACGCCGTCGTCATCACCACGCCGACGTTCACCCACGCCGAGCTGGCGATCATGGCCGCCGACGCGGGCAAGCACGTCTTCCTCGAGAAGCCGATGGCGCTAACCCTGGAAGCGTGCGACAGGATCATCGCCGCGACCGAACGCAACCACGTGATCCTGCAACTGGGCTTCATGCGCCGCTTCGACCCGGAGTTCGCCGCCGCCGCCGCGCGTATCGAGGCGGGTGAGATCGGGCAGCCGATGATGATAAAATCGCTGACGCACGGGCCGGGGCTGCCGCCGGCCTGGGCGCACGACCTCAAGACCTCCAACGGGATGCTCGCCGAGGTGAACAGCCACGACTGGGACTGCGTGCGCTGGCTGATGGGGTCGAACCCGGAGCGGGTCTATGTGGAGGTGGCGAACTTCAAGGGCGCGGCGCGCGGCGTGGAGGCGGAGCATTTCTACGACAACGCCCTGGTCAGCATCCGCTTTGAGAACGGGAGCCTGGGCAGCATTTCGGGCGTGTGCCCGTGCGACTATGGCTACGACGCGCGGGTGGAGATCGTCGGCGAGAAGGGCATCATGCAGATCGGCGAACTCAAGGGGCAGGCGGTTGTGGTGTGCGTGGACCGCGATCACGGCCTGGTGACGCCGATCTACCGCCGCTGGCCGGAACGCTTCGCGTGGGGCTACATCCGCGAGATGGAGCATTTCGTCGATTGTATCCAGACCGGCGCGCAGCCCAGGGTCGGCGGCGAAGACGGGCGCTGGGCAGTGGCGGGCGTGCTCGCCGGGACGAAATCGTTTCTGGAGGCGCGCCCCGTGCTGCTCCGTGAAGTCATGGCGGGCGCGTAAGCGAGGAGCGCGGTGTGTTAGCAGCAGTCTACTACGGTCCGCACGACATCCGCCTGGAAGAACGCCCGGTCCCCGAGATCGGGCCGGGAGAGATACTGCTCAAGGTGGTGAGCGCCGGCGTGTGCGGCACCGACCTGCGCATCTGGCACGGCGCGCACCGCAAATTCCCGCCCGGCACGGTCCGCGTCCCCGGCCACGAGGTCGTGGGCGACATCGCGGCGCTCGGCGCGGAGGTCAAGGGGCTTGAGGTCGGGCAGCGTGTGATGGTCGCGCCCAACATCGGCTGCGGGCACTGCCGGCAGTGCGTGAGCGGGAACAACAACCGCTGCGCCAACTATGGCGGCTTGGGCGTAACGATGGACGGCGGCTTCGCCGAGTACGTGCGCATCCCTGCGCCGTACCTCCTGCAGGGCAACCTGATCCCCATCAACGACGGTGTTGATCCCGCCGTCGCCGCCCTGATCGAGCCTTTTGCGTGCGTGCTGCGCGGCCAGGACGCGCTTGACATCCAGCCCGGCGACGTGGTGCTTGTGGTCGGCGCGGGGCCAATCGGGGTGATGCACACCATGCTGGCGCGGCTGCGCGGCGCGGGGCGCGTCGTCGTCAGCGAGGTGCAGGCGGCGCGCCTGCCGCACGCGCGCGCGGCGGGCGCAGACCGGGTGGTCAACCCGCAGGAGGAAGACCTCTCCGCCGCGCTCATGGAAGAGAGCCACGGCGAGGGCGCAGACGCCATCATCGTGGCCGCCCCGGCGCACCGCGCGCAGGAGGAGGCGCTGGCGCTTGCCGCCATCGGCGGGCGCATCAACTTCTTCGGCGGCCTGCCGAGCGACCGCCCGACCATCCAGTTCAACGCCAACCTGGTACACTATAAGGAGCTGCGCGTGACCGGCACGACCGCGTGCAGCACCCAGGACTGCCGGCGGGCCGCCGCCATCGTCAACGCCGGGCGCATCGACCTGGCGCCCCTGGTCAGTCAGCGCTACGCGCTCGGCGCGACGCTCGCGGCGCTGGCTGCCGCCGAGAGTCAGACCGCGCTTAAGGTCATCATCGAACCATGATGCAGCGCTGTCACGGCTGGCAGCCCCGCCAGACAACGGGCCACTCACGCGAACGGACGCACATAAGGAGCGATACACGGTGAAGCCAGACGAACCGTTCACCCTGGAGGTACTGCAATCAGAGGCGACCCTGAGCCGGTACGACAACCACATCGTGCGCACGCTGTCCAGCATGAAGGGGCAGTACGCCGACCAGGCCGCATATGACGCGATGCTGGCGGAACAGGACACGGTGCTGTACGAGGTCTACGAAGTCAGGCGGCCTGAGGTCCCCGGCGAGCTGCTGCACGGCCTCTCGGTCGTGCACCCCGGCAAGGTCGGCGACGAGTACTTCATGACCAAGGGGCATTTCCACACGGTGCTGGAAACCGCCGAGGTCTACTACTGTCTCCGGGGTAGGGGCGTGATGGTTATGGAGACGCCCGAAGGCGACTGGGCGATTGAGGAACTGCATCCCGGCAGGGTGCTGTATGTGCCGCCGCGCTGGGCGCATCGCTCGGTCAACACGAGCCTGGACGAACCGCTCTTGACCTTTTTCGTCTATCCGGGCAACTCCGGGCACGATTACGGCACCATCGAGCAACAGGGTTTCCGCAAGCTGGTGCTGTGCCGCGAGGACCAGACTGTGTACATCGACAACCCGAACTGGTCGCCGCCAGGGAAGGGCCATGCGGACTGAAAGGAGAACGCGCAGGTGGCTACGCAATACCCCATCGTGACCAAAACCGTCCCCACGTTTTACTTTGTCGGCGTGACCACGAACCAATCTTCCATTATGAAGGTCTTTCCCCGTTGGATGGGAGCGCTGGGCCGGCCCGATGTCGTCATTGAGGGCATCGACCACCTGATTCACGACGCGCCCGAAGCGTACCGGGCGACTGTCGCCCAGATCAAGTACGATCCGCTTTCGCTGGGCGGCCTGGTCACGACGCACAAGATCGACCTGCTCGAAGCCGCCAGGGACATGTTCGATGTGATCGACTCGTCCTCGGCGCTGCTCGGCGAGGCGTCATGCATCTCCAAGCGCGACGGCAAGCTGGTCGCGCACGCCAAAGACCCCCTGACATCCGGGCTGAGCCTGGACGCCATCCTGGTGGAGAACTACTTCGGGCGCACCGGCGGGCATGTCCTGTGCTTCGGCGCAGGCGGTTCGGGTAAGGCGATGGCCCTGCACTGGATCAACAAGCCGAACGCGGGCGACCGCCCGGAGCGGATGGTCGTCGTGAACCGATCGCAGGGGCGGCTGGACCAGTTGCAGGCGATGGTCGAGCGCCTGGAAACCGACATCGCGTTCGAGTACATCCAGAACGCCGACCCGGTCAGGAATGACGCGATCATGGCGAGGATGCCGGAGTACAGCATCGTCATCAACGCGACCGGCATGGGCAAGGATACGCCCGGCTCGCCGGTGACGGACGCGGGCCTGTTCCCCAAGTACGGGATCGCGTGGGAGATCAACTACCGGGGCGAGCTGGACTTCTGGCACCAGGCCATGGCGCAGCGAGGGAGCCGGAACGTCACGGTTGAAGATGGGTGGCTGTACTTCGTGCACGGATGGACCCAGGTCATCGCCGAAGTGCTGCACATCGACATCGACCAGGAAACGTTCGACCGCCTGGAGGCGATTGCGGAGGAGCTGCGCCCGCCGCTTGAGCTCAAGCCGCGCGGCGCGTAGCGCCGGCGCTCCGCTGGCCGGGCGCACTTCACATCCGAGGCGGGCTTTGGCCCGCCACTTTCATCCTACCTGGGCAACAAGCAGCTTCCCGCAAGCGTGGCCCGCGGGAAGCTGCAAAACAGGCTGCCCTTTTCAGAGCAAGCCGCCTCGCCCTGTGGACACCGTGCGCCGGCGACCTCAGGCGCGGCGGATCATCGCATGGAGCGCACCGCTCTGGTCGCGCGCCCAGCCCGCTTGCGCGTCGGCGCTGATGTTGGGCAGGTCGCGTTTGTCGAGCGGCGCGCCGTTCACGTACACGGCGTTGATCGCCGCCGTGCTCGGCAGAGGCACGAGCCGCAGGCCCAGCGCGCGCTTGGCCCCCTCCACCTGGATGTTGAGCCGGCCACCCTCAACCGTCGCTGTGACCGTGGTTGCGCCGTCGGTGTCGCGCAGCGTGAAAGCGCCGCTGCGACCAAGCAGATAGGCGTCGAAGGTCACGAGGTCAAACGGCCCGTCGGCAATCGGGAACTTTGGCTCGGCGGTCGGGATGAGCGAGTCCGCGCGGACGTACAGCGGCATCACGTCCAGCGGGGCCTGGACGAAGCGCGTCTGCGGCCCGGTGATGACCTCGTGCGTCCAGTAATCGATCCAGCGCCCGGCGGGGGAAGTAGACCGACCGGTAGCCGTCGATGTTGAAGATGGGCGCGACCATCAGTTCCGCGCCGAACATGTACTGCAGATCCATCGTGTACGTGTTCGGGTCGTCCGGGAACTCGACCACCATCGCGCTCAGGATCGGCAGGCTGGTCTCGTGCGCGAGGCAGCCATACGTGTAGAGGTACGGCAGTAGGCGATAGCGGAGGCGCATGTAGCGGTCGAAGACGCGCACCGCCTCCTCGCCGTAGTCCCACGGCAGGCGGGTCGTGATGCCGTGGCAGCGCGCCATCGGCGTGAACGCCCCGAACTGCACCCACCGTGTGTAGAGGTCGGGGGTCGGCTCGCGGTGGAAGCCGCCGATGTCGTGGCTCCAGAACGCATGGCCGCACACGCCCATACTCAGACCGCCGCGCAGCGTGGAGGCCATCCCCATGTACGTGCAATTCGTGTCGCCGCCCCACTGCGCGGCGTGGCGCTGCCCGCCGGTGAAGGTCGAACGCCCCCACACCATCTCGTGCCCGGCGATTTCCTTCGTGACTTCGACGACGAGATCGTTGTAGATGAGCGTGTAAAGGTTGTGAAGCTGCACGCCGGTCATGCCGTTGTGCGCCACGGTGTCCGCCGGCACGCCTTCGCCGAAGTCCGACTTGTACACGTCTGCGCCAATGGACAACGGCTTGCGGAGCAGGTCCTTGAACCATGCGGCGGCTTCGGGGTTGGTCACGTCGATCACGGCGACCGGCGGGTGGTAGCCTCCCCATTGGTCGCCGACCCACGCTTCCCCATCCGGCGTCTTCAGGAAGTAGCCCTTGGCTTTCGCCTCCTCGAAGAGCGGGCTTTCGACCCCGATGTACGGGTTGATCCACAGGCAGACCTTGAAACCCTGCGCCTTGATCGCTTTGAGCAGGCCCTCTGGATCGGGGAAGACGTCGGTGTCCCACTGCAGATCGGACCAGCGGCCCCAGCGCTGCCAGTAGCAGTCCAGGTGCAGGACATCGCACGGCAGGTCGCGCTCGCGCAAGGTGCGGGCGCGCTCCAACACCTCTTCCGTGCTGTCGGCCTTGAAGCCGGAGGACATCCACAGGCCGAACGCCCACTTCGGCGGCAGGATGGGCAGGCTGACGAGATCGGCGTACCGCGAGATGACCGCCTTCAGCTCCGGCCCGGCGATCACGTAGTAGTCAAGCGCCGTGTCGGGCACAATCAGGCTGAAGGTGGAGAAGTTGCTGCTCGCCATGTCGAACTGGACCGGGGAAACGCTGTCCACGAAGATGCCGTACCCGTGCGTGCTGACGAAGAAAGGGACGTTCTTGTAGGCGCGCTCGCTGTGGACGCCGTGGGCCTCGTAGTTCCACATCTCCAGGCGCTGGCCGCGCTTGTCGAAGTCGCTGAACTTCTCGCCAAAGCCAAAGAAGTGTTCGTCCGGCTCGGCGGTGAACGTATCATGGAAGGCCACGCGCTGGCCCTCCACCTCGCTGAAGCCAAACGGCAACACGATCAGGTTGTCGGCCACGTCGCTGTCGGTGTAGTTCTGGTCGAGCATGACGCGGCCATCGGGGCCATAGAACGTGATATGGAAGGGGTCGAGGGCGCACCTTCACGCGCACCAGGTCGGTCACCAGCGTGCGCTGACCCGTCGCTTTCTCCAGCGACGCCGCGGCGGGCTGGGCGGACAGGTCCCGCGCCAGCGTGGTCCGGTTCGCGTCGGCATCCTCGCCCTCCAGCAGCACGCGCACGATCCCCGGCGCAACGATCCGCACGGCAATGGAGACCGGCTTCCCCGACACGGTGACGCCAGAAAGGGTCAGGCCGCGCGCGTCCTCGGAGACGACAGAGGCCTTCGTCACATGGTCCGGCCCGCCCTGGTCCGTTTCTGCGCGCACGGGCAGGTCGGGCGGGACGGCAGGAATGGGTACCGACGGTAACAAGGGGGGCACGTAGGGCATGATATTCTCTCCTTTTGTCCACATGCGTTGAGGTACGAAGGCGAGTGAACTGATGACAGAGCCATCCAATCAGGGAAAGGCCGGGTCAGTGACGGGGACGGTCGATGCGCCGCAGCCGGCGCGCCGTCGTTACCGGTACCGGGGGCCGTTGAAGCGGTGGCCGATCAGCGACAGGATGATGACCAGGCCGTTAAAGAACTGCGTATAGTAGCCCGTCAGCCCTGACGCGATAATCCCGGTTTCAATGAAGCTGATGATGAAGACGCCGATAGAGCTGCCGACGACTGTGGCAACGCCTCCCCAGGTCGGCGTGCCCCGACGAAGACCGCGGCCAGCGTCGGGAGCAGCAGGCCATCGCCTGTGGAGGGGAACCAGTTGCGGTTGATGAGCACCGAAAGCACCCCGGCCAGCCCAGCCCCAAACCCTACAAAGACGTAGGCCATGACTTTGACGCGCTTGACGCTGATGCCCATCTCCTGGGCGCTGTCGGGGTTGTCGCCCACGAAGCGCACGTGCGCGCCGAACTTGTGCGCGTTGAAGATCAACCAGCCCATCGCGACGAAGGCTATGCCCCAGATCATCTGTATCGGGAATTTGTCGATCTTCCGGGCGAAAATCTGGAACAGCGCCGTCTCCATGATCGTCGGAAACGGGATGCCGACGCCCTGGCTGCCGATGTTGATCAGCCCGCGCAGCAAGAAGTTCAGCCCCAACGTGGCGACCAGCGAGAGAGAGGCCGGCATAGGCCACCAGCATACCGGCCACGAAACCGGTAATCAGGCCCGCGATTATCGCCGGTATCATCGCCACGAACGGGTCCCAGCCGTCCCGCAAGGCGAGCGCGAACAGCCACGACGCGATGCCCACCGTGGCCGGGAAGGAGAGATCAATCTCGCCGGCGGCAACCACGAAGACCAGGGGGACGACGACGAAGAGCATAATCGGCAGGTTGAGGAAAACCGCGCCATAGGTAAGCGGGTTCAGGAACACGTTGGAGTTGGCGAGGATAAAGATCCCCAACAGGATGAGGAGGATCACCATGGCGCTCAACGCGCGCCGGTTTTGGATTGCGAAAGTCAGGATCGGGTTTCGCCTGACAGAAGCCACCTGAGCGGTCTCGGTTGTCATCGGCTGCCCCTTGTGAAAGCGATCAGTGTCGAATCAGCGCTGAGTCATCAGGGCGCAAATCGGGGTCATGATGCTGGCCCGCCAACGCCAGGATCACGTGCGGAAGTGTCAGCCGTGGGCCGACGCCCGGTGCGCGCGATCACTTGCAGGTCCTCGACCAGATGCTCCGCCGTCGGAACTTCGGACTTCGGCGTGTCCATGACCACGGTCCCACGGTCAAGGATGATGAACCGGTCGGACACGTCGTAAGCATGGTAGATATTGTGACTGATAAAGATGACAGAACTGCCTTTTGCTCTCGCCGCGCGTATGAAGTTAAACACCTTGTACGACCTCGGTGAGCGAGAGCGCCGTTGTCGGCTCGTCCAGAATGACCAGGTCGGCGTCGAAGTACAGCGCCCTGGAGATCGCGACACCCTGGCGCTCGCCGCCCGACAGCGTGGCGATGACCGAGTCGGTGTGAACACCTTGGAGGTGAACCCCATCTCGCGCATCAGGCGTTCAGCTTCCGCATGCTGTTTCTTGAGTCTGATGAAGCCGAGCAGCCTGGATATCTCCCGCCCCATGAAGATGTTGTGCGCGATGGTCTGCTGCACCGCGAGCGCGCGATCCTGGTAGACGGTTTCAATGCCGGCGGCCTGCGCCTTCGTCACTGACCACCCGTCTACCTTCTCGCCCCGGACATAAATCTCGCCAGAGTCGGGCGCATGGACACCTGAAAGCACTTTGATCAGCGTGGATTTGCCCGCCCCGTTGTCGCCGATGAGGCCGACGATCTCGGCTTCGCTAACGTACATGCTGACCTGATTCAGGGCGCACACATTCCCAAACGATTTGGTGATATTGCGCAGTTCGACGAGCTTCTCTCCCACAGATGGCTCCTTATTCGGCTGCGATCTCTGGACAGGGACGGCGCTGATAAGGGCGGAGTCCGGCGTCGGCATGGACGATGCGCCCATGCGACGCCGGACTCATGTCAGTCAGTCAGCCCCCGGTCTTGACCCTGCTACGCGCTAGCGGTAACCGGCAATCGCCAGGTCGGCGACCTGCTCGTAGTTAGTCTCATCCACAAAGCCCGCGCCCGTGTCCACGTTGAGCGGGCTGAAGCCGTAGACCAGCGTGCCGCACAGGCTCAGGATGGGCAGGTAGCCCTGGAGGAACGGCTGCTGGTCAGCGGTCAGTTGCACGTAGCCGCTGCGGAACGCCTCGATAACGGCAGGGCTGGTGTCAAAGCCAATGTTGATGATTTCGCCCGGTTCCTTACCCACCGTCTCCATGAAGAGCGGAATCGCACCCAGCATCTGGCCGCCAGAAGTGACGATGACCTTCAGGTCAGGGTTCGCCAGCACCGCCGCGGTGATGGTGGGGATTTGCAGGTTGGGGTCGGCGGCCCATTCTGGCTCGCCCACAATCTTGATGACCTCCATGCCCGCCTCTTCGAATACGTCGGCAGTGCCCAGCTCGCGCCAGACGCGGCCTTCCTCTTCCCAGGCGCCAAAGACGATGGCCTTGTCGCCGGCCACCAGACCAAAGCGGCGGATCGCCTCTTCACCCAGGGCGCGGCCCTGAGGATACAGATTCGCGCCGACGTAGCCCCCGCCGTATCTGGCGCGCACTTCGGGTACGTCCACGTTCTGGTACATCATCGCGATGCCGGCCTCATAGGCCTCCTCGGCGATGGGCATGATGGGGGTTATCGCCGGCGTGGCCCATCATCGCAATGCCGTCTGGTTGGGCGGCAATCGCCTCGCGGAATTGCTGGATCATCAGATCAATATCCCAGCCTGAGAAGACATACTCGACCGTCGGCCCCAGGTCGGCTTCGGCGGCTTGCGCGCCCCGGAGCACGATGGACGCGAATGCGTCGCCTTCTGCGCCGCCGACGAAGAACCGGATTGTCTGGCCGGCGCACCACTTATCCTCCACCTCCTCCTGCGCCGACGCGGGCGCGACGGACAGGACGAGTGCAAACACGGTCACGAGCGCGAGCAGGCGCATCAGTTTACGGAACATCGGATTTCCTCCTCATTTTTGTGCGGAGACGGATTCGCTGCGAGCAGGTCTGGCTCAGGTCGTCACGGGGTAAGCAGAGTCGCACCTCCTTTGCCTGACGCGGAACTCAGGCGCACACGAAGGGCGCAGATTACAGACACGCTGTCGGTAACGCTACCGGCAGCGCTACCGGTAGCGTATCACAGGTTGATTATGCTTGTCAATAGAGTCCACTCTAAATGTCCCTGCCTTCTCTGCCTGATCGGGCTGCTCTCGCGGAAAAGGTGATCGGCGTTCCAGATTCAGGCGGGGCGATGCAACAGCATCTCCCATTCCGGAGCCCGCACAGTGCAGATCCCTTTTGGCATATCCTAACCGCGTTTGAACCGCCTACTTGACGAAAGGCCCGGTTCTGTATTACAGTGTCGGTAGCGCTGCCGGTAGCGCTACCGATTACGTTACTGGACATTGTAAATGGAGCAAGATGTGAGCGATCACTCGCCGACCATCGCAGATGTGGCGCGGGCCGCCGGCATCTCCATTTCGACCGTCTCGCGTATCCTCAACAACAAACCCGATGTGGCGGAGGCCACGCGCCAGCGGGTGCTTCAAATCATCGAAGAACTGGGCTACACGCCGGATGCCCGCGCGCAAGGCCTGGCTGCCGGCAAGAGCCGCACCATCGGCATGCTTTACCCGATTGAAAACCTCGACCTGACGAACCTGGAGCTGGAGTTCTTCGTTGGCGCCGCGACGGCGGCAGGCGAGGCGGACTACTTCTTCAACCTGATCACCCGACCGGTGACACAAAATCGCCTGCTCAACCTCTATCGCAGCGCCCAGATCGATGGCGTGATCCTGATGCAGATCAACGTGCAGGACTGGCGCGTCGATCTGTTGCGCGAGCGCGGCTATCCGTTTGTGATGATCGGCCACTGCGCCGACAACACTGGCCTGAGTTACATCGACCTGGACTTCGAGAGCGCGATCATCAAGGCGATGGAACACCTCATCGAACTGGGGCACCGTGAGATTGCCCTTATCGGGCATTCACCGGCTGCGCACGAGCAGGGCTTTGGCCCGGCGGTGCGCTCGCTGTTGGGGTTCAGGCGCGCTTGCGAGACCTACGGATTGCGCGTACCCTATCGGAAGGTCAATCTTAGCAACCAGGGCGCTTATAGAGCGACGCTCGAATTGCTGGACGCACACCCCGGCCTGACCGCCCTCGTCGCCGTGGACGGTGGGACGGCGATGGGCACCCTGAGAGCGCTGCAGCAGGCCGGCCGGCGCATCCCGGATGATATCTCCGTTCTGGCGATGACGACCGAGAAGGTCGCACAACTCGTCACCCCACCGCTGACCCATATCGACTTCCCGACCGAGACGATGGGTCAATGGGCGGCGGAGATGCTCATCAAGATGCTGCGCGGCGAAGCCAGCGAACCCGAACAGGTGATGCTTGAGGCGCGGCTTGTCATCCGTGAAAGCACTGGCCCCGTCAGACACCCAAGGAGAACGTGACCATGAACAGCCGTGAGCGCGTCCTGAAAGCCATCAATCACGAGCAGCCTGACCGCGTGCCCATCGACCTGGGCGGTTCCATTGTGACCGGCATCATGGCCGGGGCGCTGGACCGCCTGCACCGGTACCTGGGCATTGCAGACAAGGTCAAAGTCTATGACGTGTTTCAGATGCTGGGCGAGGTGACGCTTGAACTGGTGGAACGCTTCGACGTTGATCTGCTGCCGGTCGAGCCGGAAACAATCGTCTTTGACCATCTGCGCAACCGCGATTATAAGCCCTGGAAGCTGTTCGACGGCACCGAAGTGCTCATGCCGGGCGCGTTCGCGGTGGAGGTGTCGCCGGCCGGGGACTGGCTCCTGCACAGGGGCGGCGACCCCGCCAGGCCAGTTGTCGGGCGGATGCCCAAGGACGGTTTCTACTTCGACGACGCCGGCATCACTGATTGGAACCCGGATTTCGCGCCGCCGTCCATTGAGAGCCTGCGCAACTCCGGGTGGCGTCGCCTGACGGACGAGACGCTCCGGTACCTGCAGGATAAGGCGCGGACGCTGCGCCGCGCTACGGACAGGGCGCTGGCGTTGACCAACTGGGGCGAGGCGACGCTGGGGCCGCCGCAAGTCGGCTCGCTCCCTGAGTGGCTGGTTCTGATGGCCTCCGAGCCGGCCTACGTCCACGAGCTGATGGACCTGGGCGTGGAGATCGCCATCGACAACCTCAAGCTCTACTGGGAAGCGCTCGGCGACGACATCGACATCATCCATGTGGACGGCTACGACTACGGCACGCAGAACGCAGAGATGTTCTCACCGGCCATGTTCGAGACGTTCCAGGAGCCGTGCTACAAGAAACAGTGCGACTGGATTCACCAGAACACGCCCTGGAAGGTCGCCAAGCATTGCTGCGGCAGCATCCCAAACCTGATCGCGTCCATGATTCGCGCCGGGATCGACATTCTTAACCCGGTGCAGACTTCGGCAAAGGGCATGGACCCCGCCTGGCTCAAGGCGACGTTCGGCGACAGCATCACGTTCTGGGGCGGCGGGATCGATACGCAGCGCGTCCTGCCTTTCGGCACGCCCGACGAAATCCGCGCGCACGTGGGCGAGCGGATGCGCATCTTCGCCCCGGCGGGGGCTTCATCTGGGCCACCGTGCATAACATCCAGTACAACGTACCGCCGGAGAACATCGTCGCCGCGCTTGAGGCAGCGCGCGAATTCGGGCGGTACCCCATAACGGCCTGAAGCGCCGGTCGTTTCGCCGGCGCCCCGGCGTGCGTGCGGTGCCGGGCGAACGTTGCACGATCTGGAATCAATTGAAAGTGTGTTGCCAGGCCTGACTATCTTCGTCCTCCTCCAGCGCGATTTCGTCGAGGGCATCGCGCTCTAGGTATCAGCGGTTGAGGTTTGTGCGTGCATGGATTCCAAGGCACTCCAAGCGCTCTGGCATGACAGCGACGCGCGTGAGGCGCTTCTCCGGCAGGTGGTGAGCGAGCGGCTGGCAGAGAGGCCGCCGCAGGGCGTCGAAGACGCCATCGTGGCGACGTACTTCTTCGCATTGCGCACAATGAAGCTGGATGAGGCCGTGGAAGAAATCGCCTATCACGCCACAAGCGGGATGCGCCACCCGCCGCCGGGGTCGCTGCTGGATCAATGCACCGCCAGGCCGGCCGGCGTCGATGCTTTCGATGCGACGGGGCGACTCGGCCTGCTGCACGTAGCCTTCCCGCTGAAGATGATGCGCCACCCAGATGGTCACCTCACGTCCACCGACATTCTGCATACGACGGCGGCGGCAATCGTTTTCGACGTGTACGAGAACCAGGACGCTCGGCTGGTCGCATTGCAGATACCGGATCAGGTGATGCGCACCTTCCCAGGGCCGGCCTATGGGCCGCAGGGTATCCGGCAACGGACCGGCTTCGCGCCTGACCAACCCGCATTCGGCACGATCCTGAAGCCCACTGCCGGCATCACCGCCGAAGATGTGGGCAACCTGGTTGCTGAGGTCGCCGCGTGCCCGCTGTTTCTGTTCGTGAAAGAGGACGAGGACCTGTATCCTGACCTTGATTACGCCCCGGTTGCCGAGCGCACGCGCAAGGCCGTCGCCGCCATCACGCGCGCCCGTGACAGACGCGGCGGGTTGGGCCTGCTCTTTGCACCGCACATCACCGCCGCGCCCCACGAGCTGGCGGACATCCTCCACAATGTCGTCGAGGCCGGGGCGACAGCGGTCATGCTCAGCGAGACGTTCGCCGGCGGGGCCTATCGGCTGGTCCGTGAGGCGACCCGGCGCCTGGACCGCCCGCCAGCCATTTACGGCCATAATGCAGGCATTGGCGTCAAGACGCGCGGCATCTGGCGCGAGGTCATCGACCTGCTGGCGCGGCTGGATGGCATCGACTTCCGGCAGACGGCCCCGGTGCGCCCCGGTACGCCGTTCCTGCGGCCCTATGGCGCGGAATGGCTCGCTTCTGAAGCGGCGCTGATCCGCCCGCTACCGGGCATCAGGCCGACCATGATCGTGCGCGCCGGGGCGCTGGACCAGGGGAACATCGGCCTGAACCTTGCGGAGGCGGCGCAGCGGGGCATCCGCGAGCACGTGCTGTTCCTCTCTGGCTCGGCGATCAACGCGATCAAGAACGAGAAAGGCGAAGCAGACCCGCAGATCGGCACAGAAGCGATGCTCCAGGCAATCGAGGTCTATGAGTCTGGGGCGTTGCGGGATGTGCCGGTGGAGGAACAGGTCGCCGCGCTGGCGGCGCTTGCCGAACGCAAAGCATACCGGGCGCTGCACGTCGCGCTGCGCCAGCGTTATCCCGATATCGTGCACTGAACGATCCGTTGGCTGTGGATCGACGCCATGCCCCTTCGTTATCCATTAAGCACCAAAGGATATTGCCGATGAACCAGGAAACCCTCGCTCGTGAGATGGAAGATGCGCTCCCGGAACTACCCATGTTCGACATCCACACACACCTGGTCGGTGGCAGGCTCGGCGCGCGCGGTCTGCACGATGTGCTGCTCTATCACATGGTCATCAGCGACCTGTACGCGGCCGGCTGTCCCAGCGGCGCGCGGTTGACGCAGTACCCCGGCTGGCCCACGCAGGAAGAAGCCCACGCCCGCATCCAGGAGGCACAGCCATACCTGCGCTACATCCAGAACACCAGCACCTTTTGGGCGCTGCGCATGATTCTGGCGGACCTTTATGACTGGAAGGAGCCGATCACGGCGGACAACTGGCGGCGGCTTGATGCGGCGATTCGCGAGCGGGCCGACGACCGCGCCTGGCACCACAGCATCTTCGACCGGCTGAACATCCACCGCACCGGGACCGAGTACGCCCGGCGCGGAGCCGGCGAGGACGACGAACGGCTGCAATACGCGCTGGAGTGGGCTTTCTTCACCCGCTGCCAGTGGGGGGAGTTCGATACCGCGCTGTACGAACTGGAGCGCGCATGGGGGCGGCAGCCGGAAAGCCCCTCGCCCATTGGCGGCACGCGCCCGCCGACAGAGCGCGTGATTCGCACGCTCGACGACGTGCACGCGGCGCTCGCTCACTTCATGAGCGCAATCCCCTTACGATGCGATTCTCGCGTATACGACGCACTTCTCAACCGACATCGACTACCGCCCTGTGACCGACGACGAGATGCAGGCGGCGCTCGCCCGGCGCGACCAGGCCGGGCCGGAGGAGCGCAACACCTACGCCTCCTACATCAACGAGGCCTTCCTGACCGCACTTGAGGCGCACGCCGACGAGGTGATTCTCCAGTTCAGCCTGGCTGCGGAGCCGCTTCCCTATGAAACTGCCAGCCGCGTCTACCAGAAAACAATCGTGCAGTTGGCGGAAATGATTGGGCGGCACCCCAGGCTGCACTTCCAGTGCTTTGTTTCGATCCGGCACGCCAATCAGTCGCTCTGCACCCTGGCCCGTGAGCTGCCGAACCTCAGCCTGTCAGGCTACTGGTGGCACAACTTCTTCCCTGACACCATCCGCCAGGTGCTCAACGAGCGCCTCGATATGCTGCCGGTCAACAAGCAGGTGGGCTTCTTCTCAGACGCTTATTGCGTCGAGTGGACCTACGGGAAGGCCGTCATCGTGCGCAAGCAGATGGCGCAGGTGTTCGCGCAGAAGATCGCGCAGGGTCAGTACACGCGCGATGAGGCGCTTGCCATCGCCCGCGCGATCCTGTACGAAACGCCGCAGTCGCTGGTGCGCATGGTCGCGCGGACGTAGGCGCGGTGAGGTCACGGTAGGTCCCAGGTGCGCCACGCCTCGGCGATCTCCAGCGCCAGGGGGGAACCGGGCGCGATCTGGCAGACTTCTTGCAGAGTCGGCTCCAGGCCCTGCCGCGCCAGCTTCTCCGCCAGCGCCAGCGATTGCGGGTCGCCTGATGCTGGTACCTGAGCGCGGCGACGATGCCCCCTGACAATCCAGCCGCGCGGCAGACCGTATTCGACCGCGAGCAGCGCCGGCGCAACGAGCCGCTCTCTGGACGATAGCTTGCGGATCGGGTCGCGGACGACGCGCAGGATTTCGTCACGGACCGCGGCGACGGTACCCCTGCGAGCGAGGTCGGCTTTGTATTCCGCAATCGACTCCACAGAGAAGCCGTGCTTTCTGCGCACCACCTCACCCAGTTCGTCCAAAGCGCCCATCACATGCGCCGCGACGGTGGGATCCGCCACGGCTTCGTGAATGTATCGGTGGCGGCGATGAAAGCCCATGTAGCCGCACACGGCATGGCCGCCGTTGTGGATGAAGAGCTTCCGCTCCAGCCGCGCTGCCTGGTTATCGACCAGCTCCAGCGCCGTCAGTTCAGGCGGCTTCTCGCCCTTGAAGGCTTCGGCGCGGGCGGTCCACTCGTTGTAGTCTTCGGCAACGATGACCAGAGGGTCAGGCTCCGGCCTGGGCACGATGCGGCTAATCATGCAGTCGGGGAAGCCAAAGTATTGCCCGGCATAGGCGAGGGCGTCGCCGCGCAGTTGGCTGCGGACGTGGCTGCCCAGGGCCGAAGAGCTATCCATCATATTCTCGCACGCGATGCAGTTCAGCGGCGTCCTGCGCCCCCGCGCCTGGCATGTGGCGGCGGCCAGGGCCAGCGTCTGCGCCACATCGGGGAGGTTCTGGTCAAACACCGCGGTCAACACGAGGGCTGCTCCGGCGATTTCCTCGGCGATGGCCTGGCGGTCGCGGGCATGGTACACGCGAAATCCTGATACTTCGATCTCCTGGCACTCCTCCCCGTACAGCCGGACCTTATACCGCCCTGACTGCTGCAGGCGCGCAACCAGGTCAGGCTTCGTGTCTACGAAGACGATCTCAAAGCCCGCCTGCCATGCCAGCAACCCCACGTGCCCCCGACCCGTCGCCCCAGCGCCGAATACGACGATCTTCTTGTGCATCTCAACTCACCCACCTTCCGGCGTGCCGTCAACGGCGATAGTCGTCCGCGACGCACACCATCGCAACGTGGTTGTATTATAGCCGGGAGCCGGATCGCGCACTCGTGCGGACGAAATACCCCGTCCGGGCGCGCGATGCACCACGGCGACCAGTGAACGCGCAGAAACGAAGCGTGGGCAGCCCAGGCTCGCGCGCTATCCCGCGGCAGCGACCGGGTGTATAGTCTCATACAGTGGCGCAATGGGGAATGCGTGAGTCGGCGCCACGAGACGGGAGTTCGACCTGGGCGCGTCACAGTCTGGCGCGCAACATCCCCGCACCGTACCCGAGACTGCGTCCTTCTCGCCTGTGTCAAGGAGGAAGGCGTGAAACAGAGACTTGCACCGGTTCCCCGCATTGTGCCCGTTCTGACCTCGCTACTCTTTCTGATCCTGCTCCCAAGTGCCTCGACATCGGCTCAGGCGCAAGCCGGGCAACCGCATACCGTCCATAATGCCTGCGCTGCCAATTGCGTTGCGGACGTCACCATCCTGCATTCCGGGATGGGCGATACACAGGCCCGATATGCCTTTGACGGCTGGTTTGGTTCCTACTACGACCTGGCAGGGTGTGATGACCCCGCCTGGAAGACAGACATCCTGTTCCTCATTGATATCATCGGCGATGCGGTGGGCGCACCTGGCGCGCCCACGATGCAGTGCTGGCAGGGCCTGGCCGCCCAGGCAAGCCTGTGCAGCGATTCCTGCGCGGAATACTTCGTTGAAGATGCCCGGTACGCCCCCAACGTGAAGCTGAGCCTCGATCAGCGCAGCCCAGGCTATCTCGAAGCCACGCTGGATAATCAGTCCAACCTCGCGAAACTCCCGGAGCTGCAACCCAACGCCTACAGCCGGCAGTTTCATCTCAAGACTTACCTCACATACGCCGGCGGGGAGTCGCTCCTGGTCAACGACACTCCAATGCCCAGTCTGAGCTTTCCGAACTGGATCACGCGGGGCGGGATCGACATCTGTATCGCGGAATCCGGTTTTGATTCCGCACGCTGCCAGATCTCTTCCAATTTCGCCACGCCGAGTATCGTCTCCATCTCGGTTGATTTCCTGGACGGTATCCTCTATGACCTCTCCGGCCAGGTCGGTGATCTGTCCGATACAGACGGCTCGTTCAGCCAGATTGGCTATATCCGCCTTTTGAGTGATGGAGATCGGATCACCATTGCGCAAGGGCCATACGCCGGTTACGCGCTGGTGAAGACCCATTACCTGTCCTCTGGACGCCATGCAGTTCAACTCATGCCCTGGGATGCAAACGACCGCCCGGTGACCATCACCAACCACGAGTGCACCAACTGGCTTTCAACATGCTGGCTTACCGGCGTGCGCCATGAGACCGATACATATGTGTATGCCCTGCAAGGCCCCCCAGATCGCGCACTGGCGGGGAACTATACCGTCGAAGTTGTGGCCGACATTCCCCACGACAAGGACATTGTTGACAACCGGGCGAGCTATTCCTATGACGCTTCAGCCATCACAGGTCTGGAGACTGGCGCGGGCGGGGAGGCCGAAGGTGTGGAAGGCCAGCAGATCAGCGTGACGGATCTGCCGGTCACCGATCTTGATGGGCCGGGCGTTTACCCTGCCTCCGTCGATCAGGCGGCGCTGGGTATGCTCTTCAGGCTAGCGGTACCCGACGAGGTCAGTTTCATGTTCGTGCGGCTGGTGTCGCTGGATGGCGGTCAGTATGATGCGTTTATCCGCCGGGGGAGTATCCCCGTGCCCGACTTTCCCGTCATCAGCGACAGATATCACTGCTGGGCAGTCAGCGACGCAGCGTATGCAGGCGGCTGCCCTTTCAGCAATCCCTATCCTGACGATTACTACATCTTCGTCCACCGCTGGCAGGGGAACGGCGCGTTTCAGTTGGGTGGAGTGGACGGTGCAGGCCGCCACGCCCACAACCACATCCACGGCTGCTCCCAGCCCGACACCTACCGAAGCGTCAGGTCAGGAGGGTGAAGGCGGAGAGACTGAAGCCGGCGGCAGCGAAGGGGTCACGACAACCGAAGTCGAGCCAAATGACAGTCACGCCGCTGCGAATGACTGGGATATGCAGCAACCGTTCGACGCCCAGCTCTCAACCTGGCGTGACCGGGATGTGATCCGGCTGACCTTCGTCGAACCCGGGATCTACACTTTCTCAGTGATTGACGTCGGACCAGAGCTGAAAGTCAAGATGACGCTGGTGCGAGCCAGTTCAGGCAACTTCCTGGATTCCAGCAGAGCCAACGCCAGGGGCGCTGCTGCACACCTTACAATGGACGCTTCGGCGGGCGAACAGTACTACCTGATCATCGCAGCCGAGGTCATGTTGCCTTCCACAAACCAACCCTATCGCCTGATCGTGTCCGATCTCATCCCGGACCCGGATGAGGCCAATGACAGCAGAGCGGCTGCGACTCCCTGGGAGCTTGCGCTTGGGCCGGTCAGCGGCTACTTCTGGGACAGGACCACCGGCCGTCATGATTACTTCACGTTCCTGGCCCCCGCAACCCTCGACGCTGCGCCGGTCACCTTTGCGTTGACCAATCCATCATCGGAGCTTCGCGTGCGGATGACGTTGTTGAGCAACAGGGGCGCTGTCCTGGCCAGCAGTCCCTGGTCGGCGTTCGGCCAGCCCACGACGCTGACCAGGGCGCTCGACTCGGGTCAACGCTATTACCTGAAGCTCCAATCGCAGAACGACCGGACCTCCATGCAACCTTACGTGCTGAGCGCCCAGTACAACCCGGCGACCGAAGGTGCGACGGAGGCGACAGGCACCAGCCAACCGGTACATCTCACCGGCCTCGCCTACCAGCAAGGCGCTCTGCCGGTCCCCGTCGCGGGCGTCGCCGTCTATGCCCAGGTGACGGGCGGGCCGGCGGTCCTAGTGGATGTCACGGATCGTTGGGGAACTTACGGCGGCACGGTCATGGCCCTGGTCGCCGAGGGCGCGCAAATCCGGATCTGGGCGGAGAAAGAAGGGCTGACTTTCCTGCCGGAAGCGGACACCTGGTCGCCTGATCACCACCAGCGCAGCCACCGCACACTCTTCGTCGCCGTGGGCGCGACACTTGTCCAGCAGACACCGACGGCGGACGCCGGGGCCACAGCCACGCCCCTGCCCACCCGCGCGCCGACGGAGATGCCCCAGCCAGCGCGACGCCGACCGTGTCAGCGACGCTGCCGCCGACAGTCGTCACGGGTTATGCGTGGCGGCTATTCCCCGACTACGCCCCCGCCGGAATTGGCGGGGCTAGCCTGTTCCTGACGATCAACGGCGTCGAACAGCCCGCAGTCTCAAGCATGATCGATGGCTCATATCGCATTGAGATTGCCGGCCTGCAAGCCGGGGATCAGCTCAGCCTGCGCGCGGCTGGGGCCGAAGACAGTTTTGAGCCGCTCTCGTACCAGTGGCAGGCGGAGGCAGGCATCGATACCTGGCGCTATGATTTCTACTCGTACTGGGGGACCATCACGCCGCCGGCCAGCAATGACCAGAATCGCATCTATGGATATGTGAGAGATGCCCAGGGCGCTGGCGTGCCTGGCCTTACGCTGCTGCTGCAAGTGGGGACTTCCGATGCGCTGCAGGTGTTGGGGCCTACGGATGCCAACGGCTATTATGAGACACTCGTTCGCCTGCCAGACCGCGTCATGGTCACAGTATGGGTGCAGACGTCGGGTTACAGCCCTTCCCGGCTCCAGTTCTTCCATGCCTATGCGCCTGAGGATCGCGAGGCGAGTTTCGTGCACGTGCTGTGATGGAGTGCATCTGTCCAGCGGCGTGACGGAACGGGATTACACACCTTCCTGTCCGGCGGCAGCCGAAACGAAAAAGGCCCACCGCCACTGGTGAGCCTCAGGTCGAAGCCATTTTGCACCAATTCGGGAGCGATGGGGGTCGCTCGCTGCTGTGTGCAATCCGGTTCAGCTTGCTTGAAGCAACTGCAGAAGCCCAAAACCGATGGGCGCCGCCGTCCAGCCCGTGTAGACCGAGTTCAGCCCGCCTTCATCAAGCTCGTTCTCCTGGTCCGCTGAACCGAACCAGGTCTGGCTTATCAGGTGGTAACTGCCTCGCCACCCACCATCCCAGGCGTCCGCCTCGCCCCAGCACTGAACGGACACGAGCCAGTCCGCCAGGCGCTGTGCCGCGCGCAACAATTCCTCACTCCTGGTGGCAGCGTAAGCCTCAAGCAGCGCCACCAGCGCATAGCCGTCGGTGTAGACGAGGTCGGTGACATCGGGATCGTTCTGGAGAGAGGCCGTGACGGAATCCCCATCGCAGTTGCGGATTGCGCCGCTTTCATGTTGCCAGTTCAGGACCGCGCCCGCCAGACCGCTCAGGCTCTCCTTCACCCAACCGTCCTCATCCTGGTCGAACAACCGCGCCCCGACGGCAAAAACCTTGAGCGCCCCGACGGTTTCAGACGATGGGGGCCGCCACGCCTCCACGCTCGCCGTCTCGTAGCTGGTCAACATGCGCCCCGACGGGTGTTGGTGGTCCCGCAGCCAGCGCAGCCCTCGCAAGGCGCCCGCCCGGTACGCTTCGCTGCCGGTCGCCAGCGCGCCGTGCGCAAGGGCCAGGGTGGGCCATATCACGAAATCCGCGCCTTTGAAGCCGGAGTCCTCTCCGTCCTCAGAGACCGAGAACGTGCCATCCGCTGCCTGCGTCCGCAGCAGGTAATCCGACGCGCGGCGTCCAGCATCGAGATAGGCGCGGTCGCCCGTCTGGCGATAGAACCAGAACAGGCGCTCGGTGATCTTGCCGTTGTCATTGGGCCAAGCCCGGTCGGGCAGGTTGGGTATCCCAAACCGGTCGCCGATGTCAGCCGCGCCGGGTTTGAAGGGGTGGAACAGGTAGAAGGGGAACGACCCCTCATACCATCCAGGCGCTTTTCGTTGGAGCGAAAGCACGAAGCGGGCGAGACGTTCACCACGGCTCCGATGGTGTGGCTGGTTCTGCCACGCGCCAGCAGCGTAGAACAGCCGCCCGACCTCGATGCTGCAATCAGGCCGCACCCACGGATTGATCTGGCCCACGTTGATGCGGTAGCGTTCGTACACGCCCTCGGAGCCATCCTGAGCGGGCATCATGCGCTCCAGCCAGGCCAGCGTGCGCGCGACGGCGGTACGGTAGCTGTCAGTCCTGCTTTGTGCCAAGTTCATCCCCTCTCTGCAATGAGGGGCGACCCTTTCGAGTCGCCCCTTCCTTACTCTCGGTGCGGTCGCGCTACTGCATCATCTCGCAGGCGGTGCGCGCCTCACGCATCTGCTCAGCGGCGGCGGCAAGGGCGTCCGCAGGTTCATCGCTCAGGCTGAGGATAGCCGCCAGGGCGGTGTTCATGGCATCGATGTGCTCCGGCCAGAAACAGATTCCAGGGCCGGCCTTGGCGATTTCCAGCGACCCGCGCATCAATGGGAACTCAGGACGGACCTCCTGGAGTTCGGGGTCATCGAAGATCGACGCGCGGCTTGGCGCGCCACCGGCTTCCGCGTAGATGCGGCCACCTTCCTTGCCGGTCGCGTAGATCAGGAACTGGAAAGCCGCGTTTAGGTTTGGTCCCTCGCTGTTGAGCGCGAAGAAGTAGCTGTGGGTGTATGGCGTGCGCAGGATGGTCCCGTCTTCCTGTTCCACGCCCGGCACGAGCGCGACCTGGATCACGTCTTTGTACTCGCTCGTCCCGTTGAGGATGATCGGGTACATGGCATTCCAGGCCGGGACCGCCATCGCAATCTGTCCGCCTCGATGGCTGCCAGGACCTCGCCAAACCCCATGGAGAGGATCTCAGGCGGGACCAGCTCTTCCTCAGCCAGAGTCTTCCAGTACTCCCCGGCGGCGACAGCCCCCGGACCATCGACAGCCGGGTTGCCCTCCTCATCGACGATCTCGCCGCCGAACGCCCACATGAAATTGTAGAACGTCTCCGGCAGGGTCTCGCCTACCACGCCATCGAAAGCCAAACCGTAGGGTGTTGGCGAGTCTGGATTCTGCGCCTGCGAGAACTGGCGCGCCAGCTCCAGCACCTCGTCCCAGGTGTTGGGCGGCTCTGAGATCAGGTCAGTCCGGTAGTAAAGGAACAGGGTGCTGATGTCGGTCGGCAGACCATAGATCTGGCCCTCGTAAACCGCCGGCACGAGGATGTCGTCCAGGTCCACATCCGTCATCTGCTCCGGACTGAGCTGTTCCAGGAAGGGGTCAAGCGGCAGGATGGCCCCCGCAGCGGCCAACTCACCGACCATGGTCGACTGGATGAATGCGAGGTCGAAGGCGTCGGTGCCGGCCAGAAGCTGCGTGGGGATGAGGGTCAGGTACGTGTCACGCCCCTGCTCAACAATCTCGACCGGGTTACCCGTGGCCTCCGTGTAGGCGGCAGCGACCTCTTTCATGCCGTCTGCCTCCGGGCCGCTCATGATCACCACCTTCACGAGCGGAAGCGGCTCGTCCTGCGCGATGGCAGGCGTCAGCCCTGAAGCGACAAGCAATGCCAGCAGCATTGCAGACGTTAATAGTCGGCGCAACATGTTCACTCCTCCTCAAATCTACTCATAGCCATGCGTTCAATTGTAACAGCGTTGTGTGATGTCCGGCTTCTCACCTCCTTCATCCATCCCCGCAGGCGGTCCATTGCACCCCTATTTGATCGCCCCCATGGTGAGACCGCCCACGATATAGCGTTGCAGGAGAAATACAAAGACCAGGATCGGGAGCATGATGATCACTGCCGCTGCGAACATCTGCCCCCACTGGATCTGATAGCTGGTGACGAAAATCCCGGCAACAACGGGCAGGGTGCGCGAGCGTTCGGTAAGGGAGAGGCCGAAGGCAAAGAGGTACTCATTCCACGAGAATACCAGGTTCAGGATGAGCGTTGCCAGGATGCCAGAGCGCGCCACGGGGAGGACGACCCTGACGATAATGTGCCACAGGCTCGCGCCGTCGACCTGCGCCGCCTCCTCAAGCTCCACGGGCACATCCTGGATGAAGATCTGCGTCATCCAGATGACGAACGCCAGGCTGAACGTCAGGTGGGCGATGACGAGGCCAGGTACGGTATCGATGATGCCCACATGCGAATACATGATGAAGAAGGGAATGATCGAGACCGCCGGCGGCATCATCCGGCTCGAAAGGATCCAGAAGGCCAAATCGCGACCTCCGGTGCTCCAACGCGCGATGCTGTAGGCCGCCGGAATGCCCAGCAACCCTGCCAGCGCCGTGGCGCCACAGGCGACCAGGATACTGTTCACCAGAAAGTCGCCCACATTGGCGCGCTCAAAGACCTCGAAGTAGTTGTCGAACGTCAGCGTGGGGCTGATCTCGCTCCGCGCAATGGCGTCACTGGGCTGCAATGAGCTGAAGACCAGCCACACCAGGGGAAGAACCCAGATGCAGAGAATCAACAGCCAAAGCAGGTAGGTCAGAGGCGTAAGCCATCGCCTTCGCGTTGCGCCCAGTCTCATGTCCTTAGCTCCCTGCCCAGGAATGCCCGTGTGAGATAGCGGCTGAGGATCAGCACGATGATGAGCACGACCACCGAAATCGCCGCCCCCTGGCCGTAGTTGCGAATGCGCAGCGTGAGCGTGACGATATGGACGTTGATCAGGCGGTATGCGGCTGCATTGCCAAACAAGGACCAGACGGTCTCGAAAACCTTGAGGGCATCCATGGCGCGGAGGAGGACGACGACCAGAATGGCCGGCTTCAGAAGGGGCAGGACGATGCGACGCACCGTCTGCCAGTAGCCCGCGCCATCCACCAGGGCAGACTCAAGAACTTCCACCGGGAGCGCATAGAGACCGCTTACCAGGACCAGCGTGACAAAGGGCGTCCACTGCCAGACATCGATGAGCACGATTGTGAGAAAGCCATAATTGGCGTTCAGGTTGCTCACAAGCCAGGGTCCGATGACGGGGAGAGCGTTGATGAGCGGGATGGGTTGGCCGGTCAGCCAGGGCACCGGCGCAATCCCAACCAGGCCCAACAGGTGATTGACCATGCCGCCGTCCAACTGAACAGCGCCTTCCACATCAGCCCGACCACAATGGGCGTGACCATCATCGGGGCCAGCAGCAGCGTTCGCGTCGCGCGCGCCCCCGGAAACTCGGTGACCAGGAAGAGCGCCAGCAGGAAGCCAAGAACCATCTCAACGGTCACGACGATTGCCACGAACTCCACCGTGCGGGCTGTGGTCTCCCACGTCACGCTATCGCCGAGCACTTGCCGGTAGTTTTCAAGGCCGATCCAGGGCCAATCGCCACGGAGATTGCGCGATACGACATAGCGCAGGCTGATATTGAGCGTGTAAAAGAACGGGAAGATGGTGACCATGAAAAGCACAAGCGCGGCGGGTACGATCCAGGGAGGTATCGGAAACCGCCGGTGGCCGACGCCGAGGCGATCATCCACCAAAGAGCGTATTCGACTGGGGATCAGCGGGCGTGCAGGTTGGGGAAAACGGTTTCTGGCTCACGGGTTTGTGCTCTCAGGAGAGTCTGGGAAGATTGCACCTGAAACCTGAGCTTATTGTGGCTCATGAGAAGAAGATTGACAAACACGCGCAGCCTGCAATGCGCGTGACTCGGGACGAGTGACCGCCATGACCATCGCCTGGTATGGTGGAGTCAGGGAACGGCCTTGCCGAACTGCTTTCGAAGTGGTCAGGGTTGAGACTAATCAGGCCAACATGGAGCCGCCAACTATTGCACCAACCCTCGATGTGGGTGAAGATCGCGGTACGCGGCGCAGGGCGCTCGTGGCTGACACCGGCGCTGGGGTCTTGGGAGGTTTGCGCTGCGCTACGCCTTCGCCAGAACCTTCCTCATGGGCTGCACCTTCAGCCCATGTCCCTCAAAACTCCACCCTGACCTGACGCCGGTCGATCGCTTGTACCCCATCGCCAGGTAGAATGGCACGGCGTAAAGGGTTGCGGCAACCCGGATCACCGTCGAGCCTTCCAGGACACAGGCCTCCTCGAAGCACACAACCAGGCTCCGTCCTATGCCCTGCCGATGGTGGTCGCCCCTGACAAAGAGGCTTTTGTAGCCTCTCCTTTCGTCCTCGCAGCACGCCCACGATCTCGCCGCCGTCCACGGCGACGAACACCATCGCGGCGCGAATCACGCGGGCGATGGCTTCCTTGTGCGCCGGGTTTGACGACCTGGCGTATCGGAAGGGGCCCAAGAACAGCCCTCTTTCATCGGGTGGCGCGAAGGAGAGATTGTACGCGCCATAGGTATCGGCGATGAGCGTGCCCACGTCCGCTGCATCGCTCTCCTGGTACGGGCGTATCGTGATCATGCGTGTATCCCCCCTACGATCGTCCATGCCGACCATGTTATGACGCTTGCCTGGGGCGCAGGCAATTTGCCTTCTCCATTATGTCCAGCCAAACGGCAGCCTCGGTCACGGCTTTTCTATGGTGTGCGGCCTGCCTGTCCTGGCTACTTGTCTCATCCGGTCATCGAACCCGCTACCGGGTCTTGCGCGGGTTGATAGGAACAGAAAGCCTGCCGCATCCGGCAGACCCTCTGAGCGGATAGCGTTTTCGGCCCCACAGCCATCCCGGGACACAGCGCATTGACGGCTGAGCTGCTTCGAAGTCTACTCGTACCGCAGAACGTTCAGCGGCTTCTCACCGGAAGCGCCCCACGCTGTGGTCGTGGCAGCGACCAGCGCGACCAGGATGCACAATCCCATCAGCAGCAGCGCCGAACCGTAGGGGACGACGCCCGCCAGGCCGACCGCTGCCGTCAACATGACCAGCGCCACCAGCCCGATCCCCACGCCAATCAGCCCGCCGATCAGGCCCAGGACACCGTTCTCGAGCAGCAACATCGCCAGCACGCGCTCGCGTTGCAGCCCCACCGACTTCATTATGGCGATCTCGCGCCGGCGCTCCATGGTGCTCAGTGCCACCGAGTTGGCGATCACCACCCCCACCCACGATCAGCCCCAGCGCCGCCACCAGCACCGGAAACGCGATCAGTTGGCCGAGCAGGCCGTTAATCAGCGAGTCGAGCATCGACGTTTCGAGCACAAAGACGCCGGGCACGCTGCCCAGTTCCCGGCGGAGGGTCGGGAAGTAGCTCTCCTCCACGTCAGCGACCACCATCGGAAAGCCGGGCGAGAGGCCCCTGGGTATGGCATCGAGCGGGCGCTCAGGGGCGCTTGTAGGGTGCTGCCCCCATGTTCACCATCCCGCCTCCTTCAGCGATGCCCACCACCTCGAACGTGATGGTTACTCCCGCGCCGCTGCCCTCCTGTTCGCCGCCGGTTGAACTGCCGAAAATGCTTCCGCCTCCAGTGAACTCGAACGTGAGCCTGTCGCCGACGTTGATCCCAATCCAGCGCACTGCGTCGCTTTCGGTGACGACCAGGGCCGGCGCGCCTGCGTCGTCGCGTGTCAGCCCCCGGCCCGCGACAACGTTGGTTCGAGGCAAGTTCTCCAGGTCGATGCCGCCCAGGTTACCCAGCGCGCTTCGCATCATCTGGTCCACCAGGCGAGGCCGGTCCGCTGCTTCGCCGTACATCAATCCGCCCTGGGCAATGCCTTCGCGCATGAGTCCGCGCACGTCGTTAGCCGTCAGAGTCTCGCCCGTGCCGGCGCGCTCTAGCGACACCAGGCGCACACCGTAGCTCCGCGTCACCTGATAGCTCCGAACGCCCTCCATCGCCCCGAGGGTTTCCTCGAGGCGGGGAATCATCATCGGGTTGATGGTCGTGACAACTGCGTTGCCACCAAACCCTTCGTTGAGCGCGTAGTCTAACATGTTGGTGATGGTGTCAGTGAACAAGGTGATCACGCTCAATGAGAACACGCCCACCACCAGCGCCAGCAGCGTTGTGGCGTTGCGCCTGCGCCCGACGCGCATCTGCCGCAGTGCCACCGTGAGATCAACAACGCCGAACGACGGGAAGAAGCGCCCCACCAACCAGATCAGGATCGTGAGCAGCACATAGAACACGCCGGCGGCGACGAACGCCCCGACGATGATGGCGATGGCCGTCTGCCAGCTATCCACGAGGCCGCGCACAATCAGGATCAGCGCACCCATCATCAAGACCAAGGCGGCCAACGTGCCCAGACACCCGGCCTTGGGCACTATCGCGTCAGACGGGCGCAGCACAATCGCTGGGCGCACCTGTCCTGCGGAGAGCGTGGGGAGGAAGCCGAACACCGTCGTTACCAGCGTGCCCACGACCAGACCGTTCAGGGCCGGCCCCGGCGCGACCTGGAAGGCAAGCTGCTGTGCGACGAACACCTCGGCGGCGCTCTTGAGGACGAACACCGTCCCCCAGCCGAGCACAATCCCCGCCAGGCTTCCGACCACGCCCATGATGAATGCCTCGACCAGAAAGAGGACCGTCACCTGGCGGGCTTGCAGGCCAATCGTCTTGAGCACGGCCACTTCGAGCGTGCGCCGCCGCACGATCACCTGCATGGTGTTGACGATGCCGATGCTGCCGATGAGCAGCGAGAGCAGCCCCATGACCGTCACTAACTGGTTGAGGTTGCTGGCAAGCTCGGCATAGACCTGCTCCAGGTCTTCGGTCGTCGTGGAGTCGAAGTACGGGAACTGCCGGAGGATGGCGCGGTCGATTTCCTCCACCCGTGCCGGGTCTTTCAGTTGCAGGTAGAGGACGTTGGCCTGTGTTTCCAGGTTGTTGAAATACTGCACCGCCCGACTGTCAAGGTAGTAGAAGCCAAAGATAGCGTTAAGCGCGTCGAGGCCGATGGTCTTGACCTCTGCCTCGACCGGGACAACTCCGCGCAGTGTGAAGTCAACGCTCGCGCCAGTGACGTGCACCACGTCGCCAACTTTCACGTCCAGGGTGTCGGCAAGGTTCTCGCTGAGGACGATATCCGACGGCGACTTGAAAAGCGCCGCCAGAGGGACCCCATCGAGCGATGTAACCGCGCTATAGAATGGGTAGACCTGCGCGTCGATCAGGATCGGCGTCAGATGCGTGGCTTGATTGCCGGTGGCGGGGGCAGTAACAGTCGCGCCATTGCCCGCGCCCAGGACAAGGCTTAACATGTTCCCCAGAGCCTGGCGGTAAGTGATCTGGACTTCGCCGGGGTATTGGGTGTCGAGCCACCGGCGAATTTCGGCGAGGCCCCTTGCGCTGACGCGGTACTCGGTGAAGAGGTCCTGACCGAAGAAGTTTGCGACCTCTTGATTCAGGAAGCCGTCGTTCACGGCGCGCTGCATCCTCGCGTATAGCCGGCTCCCAGGTTCGGGCGGCCCGGCAGTGACGACCTGCAACTGGATATCGCCGCGATTATTGGCCTGGAGATTCCCCCGGAGTGTCGCGTCAATCATCGTCGCCAGGGTTTGCAGGCTCACGATGGCCGCCACGCCCGCCGCGATGCACAGCAGCGCGAAGAAGGTGCGCCGCCCGTTCACGCACAGGTCGTTGAGCGAGTGCCCGACGTAAAAGGCGATTTGCTCGAACATGACCCGCCCCCTACGCCTGCGCCCCGGCTGACTTGGACTTGTCAAGCTGCTCTTTCAACTGCTTGACGGCGGCAAGCTGCGCGGACGAACGCGGGTCAATGTCCTCGACAACGCAGCCGTCCACGAGCAAAATCAGGCGATCGACCTGGGCGGCGACATCCATATCGTGTGTGACGACGACGACGGTTGTGTTCATGTTCCGGCGCACGTCATGCAGCGCCGTCATCACGACCGCACTCGCTTCGGTGTCAAGGTTGCCGGTTGGCTCGTCCGCCAGGAGCAGCGGCGGGTTGTTGGCGAGCGCGCGGGCGATAGCGACGCGCTGTTGCTGCCCACCTGAAAGTTGCGCGGGACGGTGATCCAGACGGTCGCTCAGACCGAGCATTTCCAGGACTTCTTGGGCGCGCTGGGACGGGCTGAATCGGCGCTGGCGGGCGAACTGAACCGGCAGTGCGACGTTCTCCAGCGCGGTCAGGGTCGGGATCAGGTTGTAGGCCTGGAACACAAACCCAATCTTCTCGTTGCGGATGCGTGTCAGCGCGCGCTCTTTCAGGTGGGTGATGTCCACGCCGTCGATATAGACCTTACCCGACGTTGGCGCGTCCAGCCCTCCGATCAGGCCCAGTAGGGTCGATTTACCGCTCCCCCGATGGCCCAATAACGCCAACGAACTCTCCCTGGCGAACCTTCAGAGTGACGCCCCGGAGCGCATGGACAATAACCTCGCCCGCTCTCAGGTCACGCTTCAGATCCTCAACCCGCAAGACATAACCGTTGCTGGTGGTCATCGTCCCCCTCCCCCCTCAGCTCAGAGACACATCACGGGTTATTCCCATTGAGGCAGCGATGATACCGCGAAAACGTATAAGATGGGAATATCGTGGGGTGGGGGGCGAAAGTGCCATCCGCCCCGACTTCTGTGGTGGCCTTAGCCTACACCCAATTCTTGCGTGACCGCAGTGTCTCTTCATTGAACGCCCTATCGCCTTGACCTTCCCCGATTTCTCGGACACAAGAAATGTCGTAGACTGGAGAAATCAGGAGGAGCTATGGACAAGCGCTATCGGACGTACACGCAAGAGTTCAAGCTGGAAGCGCTGGAGCTGCTGATGCACAGTGGCAAGAGTGCGGCGCAGCTGGAGCGGGAGCTAGGGATCACCAAAGGGCTGCTGCTGAAGTGGCGCGACCGTTACCAGGTGCGACGGGAGGGGCGCGGTGAGCCTGGCTCCGACAGATCTGGCGGCGGCGCAGGCAGAGGTGCGGCAGTTGCGGCGGCAGTTGGCTATTGCCGAGCAGGAGCGCGACATCCTAAAAAAGCGGTGAGCATTTTCAGTCGTCTCGAGGGCTGAAGTATGCCTTCATTGCGGGGCATGCAGGAGAGTACGCGGTACGACGGATGTGTCAGGTGTTGGGGGTATCGCCCAGCGGCTACTACGCGTGGCTGAACCGGCCGCCCAGCGCACGCCAGCAAACCAACGAACCGTTGTTGGCGGCGATCCGGGGGAGTATGACGCCAGCCGCCAGACCTATGGCAGCCCGCGCATTCACGCGGCGCTGCGTAACAAGGGCTGCGCGTGGGGCGCAAGCGGGTGGCTCGTCTGATGCGCAGCGCGGGCCTGGTGGCCAAGGGGCCGTGGCGGAAGCGTCCGCGCACCACCCAGCGTGCGCCCGAGGCGGTAGCGGCGCCCAACCTGCTGGGGCAAGACTTCACCGCCAGTCGTCCGAATGAGAAATGGGTGGCGGACATCACCTACATCGAGACGCTGGAAGGTTGGCTCTATCTGGCGCTGGTATTGGACCTGTTCAGCCGCGCTATCGTCGGCTGGGCGATGGCCGACCACCTGCGGGCCACCCTGGTTGAGAGTGCCTTGCAGATGGCGCTGGGTCGCCGCACCCCGACGGCAACCTGCTCCACCACTCCGACCAGGGCAGCCAGTACACCAGCACCTGGGTGCAGACGCTGTTGGCCCAGCATCACATCCAGGTCAGCATGAACGGCGTGGGCAACTGCTACGACAATGCACCGATGGAAAGTTTCATCGGCACCCTGAAGACCGAGTGCGCCGACGCCCTTTGCTACGCGGGCCGAGGCGCGCCGGGTGATCTTCGAGTATCTCGAAGTCTGGTACAACCGCCAGCGGCTGCACTCATCCTTGGGCTATGTCAGCCCTGCCGCTTTCGATCAGCAGTATGCCGACGAAATCAAGACTGTCCGGTAAAACGGGGCAAGGTCACCTCCACCGCTCCCGCGACGGGCATTTCACGTCAAACCAAGATGGCCCACTTCTACTTCCCCGCTCCAGGTTCAATGGCAGAGCTTCTGCCGTTGTCAATAGCTACCTTTGCCTCGGCTTTCAATCCCCTAGATAGATGCTTCATCCTCGCTATTTCCACCATGCCGCATCAGGATGTCGGACACCATGTTCTCGAACTTCAGCGCTTTGCCTCGCTCAAGCGCCTCCTGGTATCGCTCACGGGGGAGCGCCGTCTCCAGTTGACGGCACGTTCGCGCGAACAGCGCGTCATCAAGGTAGAGGTTGCCCGCCAGAGCGCCCGCCCACACCCCGACCTGTTCACTTAAGCCAAGATGTAGCGAGTAGGCCATCGCGCAGGTCAGTGCGCACCAATTCCGGGGCAATGTCCAGCTCGCGCGCGATCATCAGCGACTCAAGCAACGCCGACCGGGCAGCTTCGACGTTCCCCTGGGCAAGATAGGCATAGGCCAGGTTGCGCTGCAGAGCGCAGATATACCGGAGCGTGCCGTTTCTCCGCGCCATCTGCAAGCCTTCGCGCAAATCCGTCAGCGCGC
The DNA here is from genome assembly GCA_027494055.1 of Anaerolineae bacterium. Classification (GTDB taxonomy): domain Bacteria; phylum Chloroflexota; class Anaerolineae; order Aggregatilineales; family JAFGMM01; genus JAOSJO01. The sequence goes on from JAOSJO010000012.1 coordinate 902,577, forward strand.
CACCGACATCGCCCTGCCGCAGCCGGGTGTAACCCAACATCGACAGACCGTAGATGATCTGCCGCTGTGTCCCGACGGCGCGCACCTCCTCTATCCCTTCAACGAAGTAGGCGCAAGCGCGTTCGAGTCGATCCTGCGCAACGGCTGCTGCGCCGAGATTGATCAACCCCACACCCAGAAGCCGCCGGAAACCGAGCGAACGACACAGGCTGACGGCCTGCAGAAGGGCCTTCTCAGCGCGGTCGTAATCCTTGAGCCGGGTCAATACATCGCCCAAGGCAAGAAGCGCGCTGCAGAACTCGCTTCCTTTCTCCTCGGCCTCCATCAGGTCCCGATGACGCGAGAAGTAATGGTACGCACGCTCGTAATCCCCAGGATGTGTTGGTCACCCGTGTTGACGGCTCGCCAGCGACACGCCCGGATTTGCCTGCGCATGAGAATGCTGAACCGGATGAAGGCCAGCCCGGTGTACTTCACTCCTGGGCCTCACCAAGAATGAGCGGGCTGGAGAGCAGCATATAGCGTTCGCCGGCGTGTTCATAATACAACTGGATGTAGAACATGCCCGCTTCATCCGGCAGATTGACCGTCATGGTGCCGAACGGATCAACCGGGATGAATTCTTCGCTCACGGGCGGGGACCCAAAGTCTCCCACAACGAGCGCCAGCCGTATCAGCGTATTCTCGTTGCCGCAGCTATCCCATGTGATCGATACGGGCGTTCCGGGCACGGCAGCCTCCGGCCCCGCAAAATCGTTCTCGCCGACCGTGAGCTGTGTGTCGCAGTCCAGATTGCCATCACGGTCATAGACCACCGTAGTGCTGGAATCAGGCGCGGGTGGGAACACGCCATCCTCGATGATGTATAGCCAGAAATCGCCCCAACTCACACGCCGCACACCGGGGGCGTCTGGTATGGTCACATCAATGCTGCCTGAAAGCGGCAAGTCAGCAAAAGTCGCATACGGGGGAAGCAAGGTCGGCTCTTGCGTCGAGCTGGCAGTGCTGGTGTTGGGGTAGATAATCGTTACACTCTGTCCCTGGGTTACCGACCACGACAGAGTAACGACATCGCCGACAGCGACCGGGGAGGCTCGACCCCGAAGTATTCGACGCCCTGCCCGATGTAATCGGTGAGGGAGACACTCAATTCGCCCAGTGGTGTTTGAGGCGAACTGCAATTATGCCGCGTGCCTTCAATGTAGAAATCAGCAAAAAGGCGAAACTGCAGGGCACTGTAGGCTGCCTCTGGGGTCGTGATTTCCACCGTGCCTTTGGTCGGCAATTCATAGACCCGTTCCAGGTTCCCCGCGCAGCGTCCACTGGGATTGCCATCGTGATATTCAATGAAGACGACATCCGTATTCACAACCTCCCATGCCAGTGTGACCGTCTCGCCGGGTTGTGCTGTTTCGGGTGACACTGTGAAAGTGACTGCTTCAGGCTGTGGCGCGACGTTGTTGTCAACATGCAGAGTCAACTGCTCCCGCGCTAAGGTGCTGCCATCGTCGCGGTTTACGACACGCAACTGCAGGACCACATCTTGATAATCGCCGGGATACACAATGTGCAGATAGTCAGCTTTGTGGGCATACTGCCATCCAGCCGGGCGCGGGTATTCGGCGTTGAGAATCGTGCCATCGGGCAACACCTGCTCAAAGACAAGATTGCTGTTGAACCAACGGTTGCTGACTCGCCATTGCACATGAAATGGCTCGTCGAAAGCACTTAGAGGGATGATCTCCACTGGCGGAAAGGCAAGAAACATGCTGACCGTTGGCGGACCTTCCGGGGGCGCGTAGCTCAATTCGAGGACATGTTCGGCAACCGGCGTGCCGGCAGCGTCAACCACCGAGAGGCGATAGGTCGGGGGAATGAAGTCCAGCGGATGGGCAATGACCAGCTGATCGGTCTTTTCCGGCGCAAAACCTGCGCCAATGAGCCGCCATTGTCCGCCAACCAGGGCATGCATCTGCATCTGGTCGCCTTCGCGCAGGCCAACCACGCGCCAGCTGAAGTTGGCCGCTTCAACCCCTGCTTCAACGGCAGGGTAATCGAGCGCGTGATTGTCAACTGTGAAGTACTCAATTGTGGGCGCTGGTTGTGACTGCGTTTCTACGCCCATGAACAGCAACAGGCAGAGTACCAAAACTGCACGCACGATATCCTCCATTTCGAAAACGATCACACGCGGTGCGGGCGAGATTCGGTCCTGCGTGAGCAGGTGATGGAAAACGGCGAAGGAACACAGATGCCCGTTCACGATTTGCGTTCCGACGTGAGACGGCAAAACCAATGACGACGACGCCAAGGACTGGAGGGCAGTCCTTGGTCCATGGCCCAGATTGTATCGCGCGCGCACGACTTGTGCAGTTGAGCCTATCCGAAGAAGGTCACTTCCTCCCGATCCTTTCCCGACTTTGCAGAAGCCCGTGTTGCTTTGGCACACGGCGGATATGCGGTATGATGGCATCACCATGTCCGAATCATGACGGAGCTGGTATGCCAAACATCCGCGCGCTCGTCATGCTCGCCATGCTGTTCACCGCTCTGGCGAACCTCGCGCCGGCTCACATCGCTCCAGCAATCCCCGTCGCGTTCCCGGCAGTCGCCCAGAGACATCCCGGCTGCGCGAGCATCACCTACGAAACCCCGCAGACGCCGGAGTGTGATGCGGTCATGGCAGCACAGCCCTATCCCGACGTAACGCCCGTACCCTACGATCTCGGCGTGATCGCCGGGCAGGCGTTCATCTATTTCGACGCCGACAAGGTTCCGCTCTACGACGCGCCTGACGGCGAGGTGGTCGAAATCCTTACCGCTGGACGCAGCAGCTACGTCAACGTGATCCAGACAGCCGGCGATTGGGCGGAGATTCGCCCTGGCCGCTGGGCGTCGCTTGAAAAACGCGAACTTCGCCGAACCCTCAACGTTCACCGGCGTGATCATCAATCGCATGGAGCTGCCCTTCGCCTGGGCGATCTACGATCACTGTACGTCGCTCACGCCAGGTGGCCCGCGCAACTGCCGGCAATCCGGCGTGTTCAGTCGCTACGACCTGATGAACATCTACGCCACGGTGCCCGTCGGCGAATGGGACTGGCATCTCGTCGGGCCGCGGCAGTGGACCAGGCAGACCAATCTCAGCATTGTGCATCCCACGCCTCCCGTCGTCTTCAGTTGGCGCTGGGTGGGCGTTAGCACCTACGAGCAGAACCTCGTCGCCTACGAGGGCGAGCGTCCCGTGATGGCAACCCTGGTTTCTACCGGCGATATGGACGAGGAAAAGTGGCGCACCGATCCCGGCGTGTGGAAAGTCGAGTTGTTCTGGGAAGTGGGTCCGATGGAAGGCGCCGCCGGGAGCGACGACTTCTACGCGCTCGATCAGGTGCCCTACCACATGTATTTCAACTGGCGCGAGGCGCTGCACGGCGTCTACTGGCACGACAACTTCGGCTACTACTGGTCGCACGGCTGTGTGAACCTCTCCGTCAGCGACGCGAAGTGGCTTTGGGACAACTGGATTATCCTGGGCACCCGCGTCTACGTGTACGACGAAAAGTTGGTTGGCGAAACGACGGAGTGAGCTTCCGCGAGGAGGGTTTCGAGAAATGAAAAACCCTGTGAGGATGATCGCTTGCCCGACCTGAAGATGGACACTGACCATGAAGACCGGCCGATCTATGTTGTCTCCGGTGGTACCGGAGCCAGCGGCGAGCAAGTCGTCCGCACCGCTCTGGCGCAGTTCCGGGAGGCCGACGCGCCGGTGGTCGTTGTGCCCCATGTGCGCAGCGCAGTCCAACTGGAACAGGTGGTCGCCGAAGCGGCGGCAAGCCAGGGCACGGTTGTCCATACGCTGGTCGATGCCGGTTTGCGCGACAGGCTGATCCAGCTCGCGCATGAGCACAATGTAGAGGCCGTCGACCTGATCGGGGGTCTGCTCTCCCGCCTGACCACGCTTCTCGGACGGGAACCCATCGGCCAGCCTGGACTCTACCGGCAGTTGCGCGAGGCCTACTTCGAACGCGTGGAGGCAATCGAGTTCACTGTGGCGCATGATGACGGGCGCAACCTTGACGGGTTGCATCGCGCCGAGATCGTGCTCGTGGGTGTGTCGCGCACCGGCAAGACGCCGCTCAGTATGTACCTGTCCGTGCAAGGCTGGAAAGTCGCTAACGTCCCCCTGATCGCGGAGATCGAACCACCCCCTGAGCTTTTCGCGATCGACCCGAGACGAGTCGTGGGGTTGACGATTGCACCGGGCCAGTTGGTGGCGCACCGGAAATGGCGGCAGCGCCATCTGGGTGTGGGCGCCGGCGGGTCCTACAGCGATCCCACGCAGGTCTTTGCGGAAGTGGAGATGGCACAGGACGTGTTTCGCAGGGGCGGCTTCGCGGTCGTGGACATCACCGACAAGCCTATTGAGGAGAGCGCGGCGCAGGTCGCCGCGCTAGTATCACGATATATGGGGTAGCGGTGAGCAGACATGATCTCCCGGCGTCGTGGTTCCTCATGCACGGCCTGAACCTCATCCGCGACCTGCCAGCGTGGTGAGCCTTACGCTGAACAGCCCTTACCGGAGGGCTGATTCGTTCTAACGGGCATCTGATGGAGAGAGGCGTAGACTGAGGGGAAAAGGCGGGAGGAGATGAGAGGTGGAAGTCCACATTCAGCCGTTGTCTGAAGTCTTCGGGGAGATGGAGGATCCACGCGGCATTGGCATGATTTGGGGGTGACCTTGATCTTTATGGCCGTGGTGAGCGGGGAGAACGGTCTGCGTGGCATAGCCGCCTGGCTGGAAGAACAGCGCTGGCAGTTGGGGAACCGTCTGGGGCTTCGCGGCAGTCGGGTGCCCAGCTACGGGACGATACGGCCGGTGCTGCTGGGGATCAACCTGGAAGACCTGGAGCGGCGGCTGAGCCGGTGGGCACAGCAGTTCTGTGCCGCGATGCAGACGGAGACCTGGGAAGGGATTGCCATCGATGGCAAGACGTTACGTGGGAGCGCGCCGACGCGGGAGGACAAAGCGGTGCATCTGTTGAGCGCGTTTAGCCACCAACTCGAAGTGGTGTTAGGACAGCGGGCGGTGCGCGGCGCGACCAACGAGATTCCGGAGGTGCGTGCCCTCCTGGAGACGCTGGTGTTGGAAGGGAAGTTGGTGACGCTGGACGCCATGCACACCCAACGGGAAACTGCACAGGTCATCCTGCAAAAAGGGGGCCTACCTGATGGTGGTCAAAGACAACCAGCGTGCCCTGCGCAGCGCCATCGCCCTGTTGTTTGCCCGGCGTCCTGGCTCCCGGCGACGACCTGCGCGTGACCCGACAGGTCAACAAAGGACACGGGCGCGTGGAGACACGCACCCTGTGGGCCAGCGTGGACTTGAATGGCTACCCTCGACTGGCCCGGCTTAGCGCAGGTACTCTGCCTGGAGCGCACCTTCTACTACCCGGAAGCAGGACAAGACCCTGGTGGAACGCGAGTATGGCATCACCAGTCTGCGCCCTGACCAGCTCGACCTGGATACCTGCTGACCACAGCTGGCGCGGGCACTGGGCGATCGAGAACAAAGACCACTGGGTGCGTGACGTGATCATGGGCGAAGATGCTTCGCGCATGCGCACCGGCAATCTCCCCCAGGCTTTCGCCGCGCTTCGCAACGCCGCCCCTTTCGCTGGTGAAGATGCTGGGCCATGCCAGTGTCAAGTCTGCCCGTCGCCATTTCGCCCTCGATCTCCACCAAGCGATGGCTTCTATATGCGATCCATTAGAATGAACCAGCCCTCCTTGATCAGGGCAACCGCTTGCGGGGGATGCGCGGCTCGCATGACTTGGGACGCGATTTGCGGCGCCAGAAGAGGCGAAAGCCCTGCCGGTGCCATTTGAGCAGGGTGTCGGGTTTCACGATGTGGAGCGCCTGGCGCCATCGCCGCAGCCTGCTGGCGAACAACACCAAGAGGGCACGATCCCAAGGCGTCAACGGCGGGCGCTTGGTCTGGCGCTGTAGCACGATGAGCTGCTGCCGCAGGAAGGCGTTCTCAGCGATGAGCTCCGCCTTGCTGCGTGTCAGATCAGCGATGGCACCTGTTGCCAGGTGCCCGCCGGGTAGTTGGGTCCACCGCTTGAAGCGCGCTTCGGTATACTGAACCGCACGCTGTGTCTGGCGCTTGAGCCAGCGCCCCATGTGCGAGCGTATCATCGATTGTCTACCTCATAGGGGGATTGGAGCACCGTTTGGGGTGTGCAGACCGGGATTATACCCAGGAATCAGCGAGAATTGGCTCGGACAGGTGAAGTAGCCATCACAGGGGCCGTGGACAGCGATCTGCCACCGCGAGAGTATCTTGAAGCGTTCTTTGGCGAGAAACCGCTTTCCCTTCTGGTTCAGGGTCAGTGGGTGAAGTACAGCGACGGCTCCTGGCACTGCACGTGCGCTGAGTTCGCGCGTACCGGCAAGTGTGAACATGTCGACGAGGCAGCGCAGACCTTCGAAGATCCCGATTGGCGAATCATGGCATCCGGCAGCGCACTACACTGACCAGTACTGCAGCCGCAGTTGATGGCTGCAAGCCGGTCTTATGGAAGTCGAGCCTACACGTTTGGAGTTGGTGCACCCATATGATGGCAATCTGGCCTTCGCCCAACGATGTGTTCCTGTACAACTAGTGTTCGCGTTCCCTATCCCCCTCAGCTTCAGCCCTCCGAATCAACCGTCGCCGCGCCTGCTCATGGATTTCGCGCACGTGATCGACTTTCTCATCGATTGCCACCGCCAGCCAGCGCGCGCCATTCTCGGCTGTGGCCAGGCTGCCCGCACCGTAGCTGCCCGTTGAGGTGTCATCCTCCCAGGGGGTGGCTGAGGATCAGCGCCCCGCCTTCGATCCAGTCCATGTAGTAGTTCGGCGTGCTGATGAACTCGATCTCGTCGACCACCTGCTCCATCCGGCACAGGTCAGGGCGCAGATGGAGCATGTACGCGGTTTCCAGCTCTCCCGCGTGGCCCATCCCGCCCCGTCCAGACCGCCGGTATGTCTCAATGGCTGGCGCGCCCAGGTGTCCCGAGGTATGCAGCCATGTGGTTGCGGCGAATACGTGCCGGTGACGGTCTCCGACGTACTTGACCACATTATGGAGAAAGGAGCAGTTCCCGCCGTGGCCGCTGATCAGGTAGAAACGGTCCGCACCGCGCGCGACCAGCGCTTCCAGCACCTCGAGAAGGAAGTCCTCGAAAACCCGCCCACCCAGGTTCATCGTCCCGGCAAAGGACGACCGGTACATGCTGACCCCATAAGGGAGCGTCGGCAGCATCTCCGCTTCGTCGGGAATAGCAGCGACAGCACCCTTGGCGATTGCGTCGATGATGATGGTGTCGGTGTTCAGGGGCAGATGATAACCGTGCTGCTCGGTATGACCACATGGGATGAGAACCACGCGCTGTGGCGTGGCACAGAGCGCCAAGGTGGTCTGGGCTACGATTCGTCGCTTAAGTCTGATCTCGTGGACGTTGGGCGACTCCAGGTCCTGGTCGCTGTCATGGGCCACGTATAGGCGCGTGAACCCTTCTGCCCGCGGCCCGCCTAGTATGGCATCCACGACTCGCCGAAGCATTGACGGACTGACGGCGAGGCCGCTGCCCTGCCACCCGTAAGAGAGCACGGGGAGCACGCAGACGCGGTCGGCCTGCAACACGGAGGCGATTTGTTCTGCGGCGAACCCTTCCCCCAGGGGCAGCACGAATGGGAGGTCACGCGGCAGCTCGGCGACCTCAGGCCAGGTCAACTGCCCCTACTGGATCACGCTTACCACACCATATCCTCCTTGTTCAACTTTGAGAGAGGACGATATCCCCCTAGAGCAGCAGAGCCCGATACGCTTCAGGCACTGATGGACAACGACCTCGGAAGACAGGGCGTCTCGTGAATGACGATCTAACTTTCTACACATCCGCAGGAAACGCGACGATCTTGCTCGATAGGATGGCATGCCCCAATCTTCTGTGCGAGTCAGTGTGAGAGACCTACAGCTCCGACGGCGGGCAGCAGTCGCCTGCTCCTGCAATCTCGGCGGATGTCAGGAAACCTGTGGCACTGTGTGGTCGCAGTGTAGTGTACTCCTGACGCCTCGATGATGTGTTGGGCCTCGCGCCCATTGCTGGACAGGTAACGATTCAAACACGCCTCCGGAAGCCTGCCGATAAAGTCTCGATGTACGGGTTCTCCCCGGGCTGCCGGGCGTGATCTAGATCGTGCCACAGCGCCTGGTCGCCAGCCAGTCCTGGAGCGCCCTGGCGATGAACTCAGGGCCATTGTCGCTGCGAATATGCGCTGGTGCGCCGCGCAGCACGAGAAGCCACTCCAAACACTCCAACACCGTGTTAGCCGAGAGGGATCGGACCACGCGGTGAGAGTATCCTCCTGGTCGCTCTATTCTATCTAATGCTCTCACGCCATCGGGCCCGGTTTTCGGGGGCAGGTCAATTGGGTGGCGGTTGTAGCGCATGGTGGTCTGCACATCGGTGGTTCTGCCAGTGGAATCGTGGTTTCGAACGGGAGACATTCACCGCTAGAACACTCATGATTATCGGTCTGACCAGTTGATGATATATCGTGCGCCCACCCATTGCAGGAGGGCGCACTCTCGCTGATACTCCCAATGTGGGTTAAGACTCCGAACCACGCAACATGCGCCACCCGCGCTGGAAATCGTCGATCGACGGTACAATGAAATAGATCACCGCCAGCACCAGCAGGACAACACCTGCCGCCGCCAACACACCCCCATCGCATAACAGTATCCCGCAAGGTTTCCAGGGCAGTCTTGGCTTCGCCCACCACGGCGGTGATACTCTCTGAGACGGCTTGTACGGACTCGCCCAGGCCGCTGATCGCGCCAAATGCCTCGTCGAACACGTCAAAGACGCCTGTGAGGCTCGAAAACGCGCCCCGGATCAGGTTGCCAAGTTCGCGCAGGCCCGGCAGTGGGATGCTCACCTGGGGAATATCCGGCAGATCGAGCCTGTAATTCGAGGTACTTATCGAGATACTTGAAGGATACCGGATCGAGAAGTCCGACCAGGTGATACTCAGGCCGCTTGTCCAGCTGAAGTCGAGGCTGGAGGGATAAGTGATCCTGGGAGAATTCGACCATCTCACGCTGATGTCAGGGATGGGGATCGTCAGGCTGTCCAACTCGATGCGCGGCAGGGTCAGGCTCACAGGCAGGTTGGGAATCACGTTGGGCAGGCTGAAGGAACGCAAGCGGTCCACCACGCTGGTCACCTCTCGCGTCAAGGTCTCGACATCCTCCCGCGCCGACTCAATCGCGGTCTGCGCGTCGCGGAATGCCGCGTCAATACTGCGCACTGGCTCTTCCAAGGCTGCTTGAAGGTCGCTGACGATGACGCTGCCGACCACAGCGATCACGCCAATTATCAGAAACGGAGCAAGCGCGCGAAGAATAAGCAGTAGGCCCAGGAGTCGCCGGAACATCGAAAGCTCCCTGAATCCCATAATCCGTTAATGGAGATCTATGTTACCATATTACGAACAAACTGTGCAACGGCTCATTGCGCACGTCAGGCCTCGCTAGGGTCACTGGACATGAGTTTGGGCCCAGGGTGGGCAAAGGGTCAATGAGAGCGAGACGGCGTTCGATGAAGTCCCGTAAGGGCAAAAAACCTCGTGCGGACGTTGATTCGGTCTATGCCGCCTCGCGGTAGTAGTCGTGAATGATGCCACCCCAACACATGTCGACAGCGTACGGCACCCGCGTTGTCGGAAATCACGCGCGGGATCGGGATGTGCTGTTCGATTCTCTGGTGTGGACTCGCCGTGTTGTAGTAACCGACGTACTCGTGCAGAACGCGCCGGAGATGGGCCTCGTTGAGGATCAACAGCTTGTCCAGGCATTCCTCACGAACGGATCGCACCCAACGCGCGGCATATGCATTCGCGTTCGGCGCCTTGATGGGCGTCTCGATGATCGTGATGCGCTCCGACACACACAGTGTCGAATGCCTCGGTGAACTTGCTGTCGCGGTCATGGATCAGAAAGCGGATGAGCAGGTCGCGCTCTTCCAGTTTCAAGGCCAACAGGCGCGCTTGCTGGGTTACCCACTTTCCATCTTTCAGAAATCATCATCACGAATCACCACATGGCTTTGTTTTAGGATCAGGGCGCAGTGTTGTGACGGTATTGACATAACCTTTCTGGTAGAAGGCGGTCCCTGTGGCAGGCGAGGTCATGTCGAGTTTGTTCTTGCCCGCAAGTGACTTCAGCTCTTGTGGTTGCGTACCGGTCGGCGGCGGAGAGGTGTTCAATGCGATAGCCGGCTCATGATGCATGGCCGCAGCGCGAGATTTGGGACTGATGAGGTTTTCGGGCACGATACGGATTGCCACGAGGAAGACCTCCGCAGCTTACCCGACTGTGCGCGTTTGTTAATCTTCTCCTCGTGAGCCACAATAAGCTTAAGGCTTCAGGCGAAGGACCATACCGCCCACGAAGCGCGGATGATGCAGCTGTATGATCCCGAACACAGACCCGGGGCGTTGCACTGCACGCGGTGCGGCTGCGGATGGGCGCGAGGCATTTTTCTGCGATGCTCCGGCCGTAAACAGCGCGCTGCCAAAACGGCAGCGTGACCATTGGGGATTTCGTCGCCATCGCAGAGGAATTTGGCGACGAAGACCTAGCCGGACTTTTCGACGGATGGCTCTATGCCGATGATGTGCCCGCCATCCCGAAAATGAATCCGGATTAGCACGCACGACAACAGATTCGACACAAGAAGAAGGAGTCTCATACGCATGACATCGAAACGGATTGTTGTCTCATCGGTTCTGCTGCTGGTTCTGGCAGGGTTGATATTGCCCGCCAGGGCGCAAGACGACGGCTGCGGCGCGCCCGACCTCGGTGATCCGTATTATCCAGGCGCGGGCAATGGCGGTTATGATGCGCTGCATTATGCGCTCGACATTGCTGTTGACATGGACACTAACGTTATCGAGGCTACTGCGACGATTGCGGCTGTCGCGACACAAGATTTGAGCCGGTTCAACCTGGATCTACTCGGTTTTGAGATCGGCGCGCTGACTGTCAATGGTGCGCCCGCCGAATTCAGCCGTGAGGAGCGCGAGTTGATCATCACACCCACCGATTTGGTGGCCGAGGGTGATACGTTCACCGTCAGTGTGCGCTATAGCGGTGTACCGGGCGAGGGAGTCTCCGAACCGGCGGCGACGTTATCTGGCGGCTGGACGCGCCATGATGCCGGGGTATTCGTCGCCAGCGAGCCGGTGGGCGCGGCGGAGTGGTTCCCGGTCAACGATCACCCGCTCGACAAAGCCACCTACACGATCCGCGTCACCGTGCCGGAACCGTATGTGGTTGCCTCGAACGGTCTGCTGCAAGACACAATTGCCGAGGGTGATCAGATCACATATGTCTGGGAAACCATCTATCCGATGGCGAGCTACCTTGTTACGGTCAATATCGGCGATTTTGTCGTACGGTCTTACGAAGGGCCAAACGGCCTACCGATCCGCAACTACTGTCCCCGGCGGCTGGTGGATGCGTGCGAAGACACCTTCGCGTTGACCGGCGACATGATCGAATTCTTCAGCCAGATCGCACCCTATCCCTTCGAGGCGTATGGCGTAGTGGTGACGGATACTGAGTTCACGTTCGCACTCGAAACGCAGACACTGTCGCTGTTTGGGTGCGAGATCACCAACCCGGATAGCTGGCAGCGCGCCGGTGGGCCAGAGTTCGTCATTGCACATGAACTGGCGCATCAATGGTTTGGCAACAGCGTCAGCCCTGCACGCTGGGAGGACATCTGGCTCAACGAAGGGTTCGCCACATACATGCAGAACCTGTGGATGCGTGAGAGTTGGGGCGATGATTGGGCGGACGGGTTCCTGGCCGGGTGGTACGACTACATCACCCATCCCGACCCGGCGAGTCCGTTTGTGACGATTGGCACGCCGCCGCCGGATGACTTGTTCAACAGCGCAGTCTATGTGCGCGGCGGGTTGACATTGGCGGCGCTGCACGCGCGCGTGGGCGAGGAGGTCTTCTTCGACATTCTTCGCACTTACTATGAGCGCTACCAGTACGGCAACGCCACGACCGACGATTTTATCGCGGTAGCCGAAGAACTCAGCGGCGATGACTTGAGCGCATTCTTCCAGGCCTGGCTGTTTGCTGATCAGATGCCGGCCATCCCGGAATTGGGCCTCGGTGAGAGCAAGGCAACCGGCAGCACGGAGAGTAATACTTATACCAATCATGGAGGTTGAGACCGCGAATCTGGTGGGGCAGGCAAAGCGGCAAAGGCGGCACGGATCGAATCCCCTACAGCTGAAAAACTGTTGTGAGGGCCGAATACGTCATCCGTATGTGAAAAACTGCCGCTCCAAACAGGGGTCTTTTATAGGGTGGTTGAAAGCTGTGGTAACGGTGGCTACTGGTAAAGGAAGAAGCTCTGCCATTGAGCGTGCAGGGGAGGAAGTAGAGCAGGATTGTACACAACAGCGAACGACGCCCGTGGCTCCCGCTGAATACAAAAGGTGTTCAATGTGAGGATTTCGTAAAATGGGGTGGGCGATTCGCTACGCCGATTTTTCGGAGATCACGGGTTCGATGAAGTCACATCTTACAGGTGCGTGAAGGCTGGTGGCCAGCACGTGTATGGATGAGATTGACGCTCATGATGTGAGGTGAGGTCGCCGAGCAGGCTTCAGGACGGATGAGGTTTTCGGCCATAACAGGGGGAAGCGGCTGGCGAGGAACACCAGCAGGGCGCGATGTATTGTTTTCCTCCGTCGTCACCTCCTCCGGTTTACTTCAACTCGTGTACCGTCGCTGGCGCGTAGCGTGTTGCCAGCGGCGCCAGTCGGAGAGCGCCTCCCGACGCATCAACGCGAGGTACGTCTCGAAGTTGAGCGCCTCGTTGTACAGCCCTTTGATCGGGATCCGCTTGACCACCTGATCCGCCAACTCCACGATGAACTCACGCTGCCGGGCATCCACCTTCAACACCACGTAGCGCCCACGCAGCTTCTGGCTGATGGAGTAGTCGTGCTTGTCGACCTGCACTGACCCACCGGCCTTGACCTGGCGCTTGAAGCGCTTGCCCTCCACCTGCCACAGCCAGCGGTCCGGATCGACGCGCTCAGGTAGGCGCGGCAAGGCAGACAGGGTAGGGTGGGCTTTGCGCGGCGGTTGGTTGCCACAGGTAAGCGCCTGGTTGGGACGGTCATGGTTGTAGAAGTGACCGTAGGCGTCGATGATGTCTTGGGTCTGCGCCACGTCGGCGGGCTTGTAGACCTGCAAGCACTCATACTCCAGGGTGCGGTGAAACCGCTCCACGAAGGGCTTCTTGTCCGGGCGCTGGGGCGGGCAGATGTCGGCGGTGACGCCGAGGCAGTTGAGGAAGCGTACCACGGGTGAGGGGAAGTCGTGCGCACGCCAACTGCCCACGAAGCGCGGGTCGCGGTCCAGGCGGATCGCCTGGGGCAGCCCGTGTTGCATGAAGGTGTCGGTGAAGGCGAGCAGGGCGGTTTCTGCGTTGAAGTCGGTGCGCGCCAGGCTGTTGAGCAAGATCGAGGTGCCGGCATCGACGACGTTGAACACCTCCACCATGTGGAGTTGCTTGCCCTCAGGATCCGGCGGCACCGTGGTCACATCCTTGAAGTCGGCCTCCCAGATGGTGAGGGGCGCCGGCCGCTCCACGGGCTGATGGTCCGCGCGCGGCGCCCGGTAGATCCGCTGGTGCTGACACAGCACCTTCCAGATGGTGCGTGTCGAGCGCGGGAGGGTTTCGCCTTGCGCCCGCAGCGCTTCGTCCTGCTCCAGGTAGTAGCGGATGGTGCGCGGGCCGGGTACCCGATTGAGGCCTTCCGGGGGCTGGTCGCGCAGTTCCAGGATGCGCGCCACCACGGTCTCGCTCACCCGCGGCCCTGATCGGGGTTGGTGAGCGCGGCGCCGGAGCACGGCATCGTCGTCGGGTGCGGCTTCCCCCAACCGTTTCTGCCATTTCTTGACCCAACTGACCGAACGTCCCGTGGCTTGGGCCAGCTCCTGCTGCGTCAGAGTCGGATACGCCTGCAACAAGTCACGGAGGCGAGCGCGGTCCACAATCCACGCCTCTTCCATGCGACACCCTCCAAACCAACTTCTAACCGTTGGTCTGGATTGTACGCAGGCCGGGTCAGGAGCGGGTCACGAATCAGAGTAAACAACAGGGGTGACGACGGAGGAAAACAATACACGCGATCCCACCAGGTGAGCTTGGGGCGTTTGATCTGGCGCTCGACGATGATGAGCTGTTGGCGCAACAGCATGTTCTCGGCGATGAG
>JAOSJO010000013.1 GCA_027494055.1 Anaerolineae bacterium
ATTAGCTTGAGGCGGATGGTGGCCTAGGGATCAATACCGACGTCCTGGCTTTGTACGCCTCATAGTCTGATTGTCCGCCCCATTTCTCGTCTGCTCGTGCTTCGAGCAGAGGCACACCGCTGATGCGGGTCAGCAGGATTGTGATAAACACCGGTGAAATCAGCGTTAGCCACTGCCAGCCACTGAGGGATGGGAAAGCGATGATTGCCACCCCTGTCCAAAGGACAATCTCACCGAAATAGTTCGGATGCCGAGACCAAGACCACAAGCCGACGTTGATGAACTTGTCGGCATTTTCGGGTAAGGCGCGGAACCGACTTTTTTGCCAATCTGCAATGACTTCAACCCCGAAGCCAAGTAACCACACAAGCAAGCCAATCACGGCAAACACGTCCAACTCGTGTCTGGACTCCGAAGTTATCGCCGCTAGCGCAGCAGCAAGAGAGAAGGAAACCCACAACCCTTGCAGTGTCCAGGTCAGCAGAAACCTGACAAAGGATGGTTTGATACCGCTGAAACGGCGGTCAGAACCGGCGGCCCGTATCCGCCTGAACAGAAAGAAGCCGAGGCGAATTGCCCACACCATTACAAGTGCCAGTAGTAAGTACGATCTTGCATCAGCCGAAGGGCTGAGCAATAAAGCGACAGCAATCACGGTAATATACGTAATGCTGCCGGTCAGGTCGTAGAAGGTCTCAGTCTGCTTGATGAATGCGGGAACGAAAGCTACCCACTGCATGACAAATGCCAGCGTAATGCACAGTGCGAAAAGCGGGATATCGAACACGACGAACCCACCCTGACTACCCGCAAAGGCAAGACCAACGGCGGCTATCACAACGACTGGGAGAGCAACAAATGCCCTTCGTTCTTCCTTGTCCATGATTCTCAATCGCTTTCTTCCCGGTCGGTTTCTGTGTCAGCTTTGCCCACAAGGGAGACGGCTTGCGGCGTGGGAGGAGGTTCGGGCTGGGCCTATCCGGCGAACACCAAGGTGGCAGATAGCCCAACGCACTCTCACTACGCGAGTGCACTTCCCTACATAATTATCCACAATTTGTGGTAGCGGTCCAGAGGCAGATGATGTACGCGTGTCTTGATTGTGTTCAACAGCCGACCATCGCCTGACCAATCGGTGGCGATAGCAGGATACGATTTGTTCTTCGGCAGGGCTGGATTTCTGGAGACACGCCGTCATTTTGCACGTTTCTAATGTGAGGGAAATCACAAAAAGGCCTATAATCAAACCAGACAGACAAGGTAGTTTTGCGGGGAAAAACGGAATGAAGGCGACAACGCGACTGATGCAATCACGACTGGCAAACGCGTTTGACGCTATCGATCGGACAATCACCTACTGGATGGCCCGCAATGGCTTGTTCATCCTGCGCATCGGACTGGGCATCGTGTTCTTGTGGTTCGGCGCCTTGAAGCTCTTTCCCGGCCTCAGCCCGGCCGAGGAACTCGTTCGAAAAACGACCTACTTCGTTGATCCGGACTGGTTCATCCCGGTGCTGGCGGTTTGGGAAATGAGTATTGGACTGGGGCTGATTGTGGGCGGCAGGCTCATGCGATTGACGTTGCTGCTTCTCTTCCTGCAGATGCCGGGTACGGCGCTGCCCCTCGTTGTCCTCCCAGAAGCCGTATGGACGCATTTCCCGTACGGATTGACCCTGGAAGGTCAGTACATCATCAAGAACCTGGTCTTGATCGGCGCAGGGATCATCCTGGGTGGTACGGTTCGCGGGGGGAGACTGGTTCCTGAACGGTCAGATGACGGATTGGCATAAGGCAAAGATACCCAGTGCGGTCAATACCGCTATCCGCCCCTGAATCAACCCTTTGTGGAAGTAGGGGCAACGAGCCCAGGAGGTAGACAACGCCCGCGGGTCTACGGGCACAGGACGCTGGAGAATACGTGAAGCCCGTTTGGATAAATTTGTGCCATATCGTTGCTTGCGGAGACGGCGTGGCATCTCCAGAGGGGGTAAAGACAGCTCCGCCAAGCGGTCTTCAGATGGGTGAGCATATGGAAGGTGAAGCATGCCTGAAGCACTAATATGGGGCGCCTCCGGCGGCATCGGGCAGGCGCTGGTTGCCGCGCTCAAGCGCGACGGTTGGCGCGTGTTTGCGGCTGCTCGAAATACCCAGCGCATCCCGCCCGAAGCTGACTGCACGTATGGCTTTGATGTTTCGGACACCCAGAGCTTCAAGGAAGCGGCAACTTTGCTGGCACACGACGTCTCCGGGCTGGACCTGATCGTGTACGCCGCTGGTGCGCTCAGAGCGGAAATGCTGAAGCGCATGCGCGCTGAGGACTGGGCCGAAGTGCTTGCCAGCAACCTGACGGGCGCGTTTCTGGCTGCTAGTTACGGCGTGCACCTGCTCAAGCCCGAAGGGCACATGATGTTCATCGGCGCGTACATCGACCATGTCACGCTGCCGAAGATGGGCGCCTACGCGGCAGCAAAGGCTGGGCTTGAGACAATGGTCGAGGTGCTGCGCGCAGAGAACCGCCGGCTCCGGTTCAGCGTGGTGCGCCCAGGCGCTGTGGATACGCCATTTTGGGAGCACGCGCCGTTCCGCCGCCCCACAAACGCCAGGGCGCCCGCCGTGATTGCCGAGGCCATCCTGGCCCACTACCACGCTGCCGACGCCGGGGACCTGAACCTGTGAGCGAAATGCTGGCCGCTGAGGTGTCCTGATGCACGTGCGTACGAATACCTTGCCATGTATCGTGGTCGGGGCGGGCATCGCCGGTTTGCTCGCCGCACAGGCCTTGGGCGCGCGCGGCGTGCCCACTGTCGTGCTCGACAAGGGGCGGGGCGTCGGCGGCCGGATGGCGACCCGACGCATGGGAGAAGCCGTCTTCGATCACGGCGCCCAGTTCTTCACCGTGCGCGATCAACGCTTTGGCAATTTGGTCGATCAATGGCAGGCTGACGGGGTCGTTGTGGCGTGGGCACGCGGTTTTGCCGACGCTGCGGGGGGTATGGCGCGATGCCGGACACCCCCCCGCTACCGTGGCATAGACGGGATGACCGCAATCGCCAAGCACCTGGCGCGGAAGCTGGACGTGCGCCGCAACACGCGCGTCACCGCGATCCGCTGGCAGGAAGACGGGTGGGCGGCCCATACCGAGTCGGGCGACACCGTCATGGGGCGCGCGCTGGTGCTGACGCCGCCGGTTCCCCAATCGCTGGCCCTGTTGGCGGCGGGTGGCCTGGCGCTGCCCGCAGATGTGCGGGACGCCCTCAGCGCGATCACGTATACGCCCTGCATTGCGTTGCTGGCGCGCCTCGAAGGCCCCAGTCAGGTGCCAGAGCCGGGCGGACTCAGCTTGACGGCGAACCGATCGCGTGGATGGCCGACAACACGCGCAAAGGGCATCTCCCCGCACGCGCCCGCGATCACGGTGCACGCCGGGCCGGCGTTCAGCAGCGCGCATTGGGAAGCGGAGGACGCGCAGATTGCCCGGACGCTGCTTGCGGCGGCGGGCAGGTGGATAGGCCATGATGTGTGCAGCGTTCACGTGCAGCGCTGGCGATACAGCAGGCCAGCACAGACCGGCGACGCGGCTTGCCTCGTCGTGTCGCGCCCAGCGCCCATCGTGTTTGCGGGCGACGCTTTCGGGGGAGCCCGGGTTGAGGGCGCAGCGCTCTCGGGCCTGGCGGCTGCGGATCAGGTCTTGGAGATGCAGCACGGATGAGGCGGCGTGTGCGCTTGTGACGAGGGCGCAGGTCGACGGGACACAGGAGTGCGATGATGGCCACAATTGCCGCGAGTCTTGAGGCCTACCTGCGACGCGTCGTGGTCCCCATACGCCTGGCGTGCCTGACCGAGTCGGGCTGGCCGCTGGTGGTGTCGCTGTGGTACCTCTACCGTGACGGGCAGCTCTTCTGCGCCACGCGGAGCACCGCGCGGGTTGTGGCGTACCTCCGTCACGCGCCGCGCTGTGGCTTCGAGGTCGCGGCGGACCAGCCTCCGTACTGTGGCGTGCGCGGTTATGGGGTGGCTACGATCGATGAAGCGATGGGCCCGGAGATCCTAGAGGCGCTTCTGGTACGCTATCTGGGTGACCTGGACAAGCCGCTGGCGCAGCGACTGCTGGCGCAGGGCGCCCGCGAGGTGGCGATTGTCATCGCGCCGGTCCGGGTGTTCACGTGGAATTACACCGAGCGCATGCGCGATTCTGTGCCAGGTGCGTTGGACAAGCCGTGTCCTGAGTAATCGTGGGAAGGGTTGGTGCGATGAAGAACCTGCTGGGGTGGTGCACACGATGAAGGCCACAGCGCGCATCCTGGTGACGGGCGCCACCGGCTGTGTGGGTGGGCGCCTGGTGCCGCGGCTACTGGAAGCGGGCTATCACGTCCGCGTCCTGGTGCGCGACGCAAGCCGCCTACGGGGGCGCCCCTGGCTGGACCGGGTGGACGTCGTGCGCGGTGACGCGCTGAACCCCGACACGCTGCCGGCCGCGCTGGAGGGCGTTGCAGCGGCCTACTATCTGATCCACGCGATGAGCGGCGGGCGCCCACTTTCACGCGCGTGATCTGGCCGCCGCGCTCAACTTCAGCGCTGTCGCCAGGAGCCGCTGGCGTCCAGCATCTCATCTATCTGGGCGGCCTGGGCGACCCGGACCTACCCTCTCGCCCCACCTGCGCTCGCGCCAGGAGACGGGCAACGCCCTGCGCGAAGCAGGGGTGCCAGTGACCGAGTTCCGCGCGGCCATCATCGTCGGTTCCGGCAGCGTGTCGTTCGAGATGATCCGTTACCTGACCGAGCGCATCCCGGTGATGGTCTGCCCGCGCTGGGTGTTCACCCAAGTGCAGGCCATCGCCATCCGCGACGTGCTCGCGTACCTGGTCGCCGCGCTCGACACGCCGCCCTGCGCCGGTCAGACCATCGAAATCGGCGGCGCGGACGTGCTGACGTAGGGGAGATGATGTTGGGCTACGCGGAGATGCGCGACCTGCGCCGGGTCCTGGTGCCCGTGCCCGTGCTCACGCCACGCCTGTCGTCGTATTGGGTGCACTGGATGACGCCCATCCCTGCCGAGATCGCCCGTCCGCTGATTGAGGGCCTGCGCAATGAGGTCGTCGTACGGGATGACACGGCGCGCGACCTCCTCCCCGGCATCGAGCCCCTCGACTACCGGACGGCAGTGAACCTGGCCCTGTCTGGCCTCGAAGCCGGTCAGGTCGAGACGACCTGGAGCGACGCGCTCGCCAGCAGCCAGGGCGATGCATCGCCTGTCGTCCCTGGCCACGGAGGCGGGCATGATCATGGAGCGGCGCGCGCGCGTAGTGGGAGGCGCCCGCGCCGTGGGTCTTCCAGGTCTTCACCGGGGTGGGAGGTGAACGCGGCTGGCCTCGCTTCAACTGGGCGTGGCAACTGCGCGGGATGCTGGACCGGCTGGTGGGCGGCGTGGGGGTTTCGGCGGGGCCGGCGCCACCCCGATGCGGTGCGGGTGGGCGATGCGCTGGACTTCTGGCGGGTCGAGGTCGTGGGCCGACCGGCTGCTGCGCCTGCGCGCCGAGATGAAGGTGCCCGGGCGCGCGTGGCTGCAATGGGAGGTACAGCGTGCCGGCGCGCGCGCCGGTCCCGGCTGGTGCAGACGGCTTTCTTCGCGCCCAAGGGCCTGGCTGGACTCCTGTACTGGTATGTGCTGTACCCGATTCACGGCCTGATCTTCTCCGGCATGGTGCGGCGGCTGGCCGAGCAGGCCGAGGCCAACCAGGGCGACGCACCGGATCACGCCTCGTGACTGCGGACGCCGGCCCGGGCCACGTGGTTCCAGGAACGGCAACGAAAAGCGAGGGTTTCAGGGCCCTCGCTTTAGGTCAAGCAACTACCGACGTCAACGCGATCCAACATACAGTAATTCGCTTCTCACTACCTCCGCCGATGGTCTGTAACGCCTGTCGATAATGACCTGGTGCGGGGCCAGGCACGTGGCCGACCCCGCTGATTTCAGATCCGATCTACATCGAAGGCGGCAGTAGCACGGCGTCAATCACGTGGATCACGCCGTTGGAGGCCTCGATGTCGGTGATGATGACCTGCACGCTGCCGTTGAGGAAGACGTTGCCGTCCTCGGTGACGGTGATGGCGATGTTCGCCCCTTCGAGTGTGGTAACGGTCTCCAGGTTGACGACGTCAGCCGCCATTGCCTTGCCTGAAACCACATGGTACAGGAGGATGTTGCTCGAGGGTCGGGATGTCGGCGCGCAGCGCGTCGAGGGTGCCCTCAGGCAGCGCGGCGAAGGCGTCGTCGGTGGGCGCGAAGACCGTGAAGGGGCCCGCGCCGCTCAGCGCGTCGACCAGCCCGGCGGCCTGCACCGCAGCCACCAGCGTGCTGAACCGCTCGTCGCCAGCGGCGATGTCAACGATGGTGCCGAGTTCTTCCCCGTTGCCCTCCGGCGGGAGGAGCACGGCGTCGATCACGTGGATCACGCCATTGGACGCCTCGATGTCGGTGATAATGACCTGCACCGTGTCGTTGAGGAAGACGCCCTGGTCGTTCACGGTGATGCTGATCGCGTTGCCGTTGAGGGTTTCGACGCTGGTGAGATTCACCACGTCGGCGGCCATGGCCTTCCCGGCGACCACATGGTAGAGCAGGATGTCGGTGAGCGCGGGAATATCGGCGCGCAGCGCGTCGAGGGTGCCCTCAGGCAGCGCGGCGAAGGCGTCGTCGGTGGGCGCGAAGACCGTCAGCGGGCCCTCGCTGCTCAGCGCCGGCCAGCCCGGCGGCCTCTACCGCCGCCACCAGGGTGGTGAAGCGGCCATCGGCAACGGCAATCTCGACGATATTGCGGATGACGGGCAGCTCATCAATGGCGCCACTGAGCTCGGCCAGCGGGGCGAACACCCAGCCGCTGGCGCCATCGCGGGTGATCTGGACCCAGTCGCCCGCTTCGTTCCGGCCCTCCGCGAAGGCGCGCTCGCCCGCCTGGAACGACCCGATGATGGTGCTCTCGAGGCTAGGGCCGGCGCGGAAGTTCAGGTTGTACGGGCCAGGGTTGCGCACGTTGAAGCCGGGCACCAGCACGGCGTCGATCACGTGGATCACGCTCATTGGACGCCTCGATGTCGGTGATGATGACCTGCACATCGTCATTGAGGAAGATATTCCCGTCCTCGGTGACGGTGATGTCAACCGGCAGGCCGTTGAGGGTCTCAACGGCGTCCAGCCCCGCCACGTCGCTGGCCATAGCCGTGCCCGAAACCACGTGGTAGAGGAGGATATCGGTGAGCGCGGGGATGTCGGCGCGCAGCGCGTCGAGGGTGCCCTCAGGCAGCGCGGCGAATGCGTCATCGGTGGGCGCGAAAACGGTGAACGGCCCCTCGCCAGCGAGCGTGTCGGCGAGGCCAGCGGCTTGCAACGGCGGCCACCAGGGTGGTGAAGCGGCCGTCGGCGACGGCGATGTCGACGATGCTCTGTTCCCGCGCCTGAGCAGCGAAGGGAACGGCAAGCGCGACGACCAGAGCGAGCAGAACACTAACGGTAAACTTCTTCACTTGACTTACTCCTTGAGAATGAGATTCTTCGCGAGTTGCATCGCACAACCAGGAGAAGTGTAGCGTGGCATACAGGTATTGTCAATGTATTGAGTAGATATCTTATACATTTCATATGCACATGGGCATGAGACCGCGGTGGAAGCCGTAGCATCCCGTTGCGTTCAGAAAACGGTTGTGGGGGCCGAAAGTGCCATCGAGTCCCTTGTTGTCCGGCGATCGCTGCGGAGGAGATTTGTTGCCTTGCATCCCCTGACATCTACGCCTGTTGCCTGAATTGCGCGTGGATAGAGTCTTCGGCCCCCACACGGGTTTTTCACCCTATGAGGGTTTCTCAACCCAGCGCTCATTTCCACGATATACCGAAGATGACACTTGGGACATCCAACCGCACGGGGTCGGACGGCAAGTCGCGCGCAGACGCGTTCCGGATTGCCTGAAAGGTGAAGCCAGCATACTGAGATAGGGAGGCGACAAATGGCTGAGCAGATCGAAGCCAGACGTGTGAAGGCCCGCGCTGAAGCATCTATTCTGGCGAAGGCGAACGTGGTCGGGGTAGGTGTTGGCTACAAGGTGCAGGCCGGGCGGGTCACCGACCAACTGAGCGTGATGGTGTTGGTGCGGCGAAAAGTCCCCAGCGCTGGCCTCGCCGCTGAGGCGCTCGTGTCACCCGAGATCGAGGGTGTCCCCACCGATGTCATCGAAGTGGGCGACCTGCGCGCCCTTCAGGCACGCACCGACCGCTGGCGTCCGGCACCGGCCGGGGTGAGCATGGGCCACTACATGGTGACCGCCGGAACCTTTGGCGCTGTGGTTCGAGCGCGCTCGACCGGCGCGCGCCTGCTCCTCTCAAACAACCACGTATTTGCCAACAGCAACGATGCCAGCCCGGGGGACCCGATCTCTTCCAACCGGGGGCGGCGGATGGCGGACATGAACCGACAGACACGCTTGCCCGGCTGGAGCGCTTCTGCCTGATCCAGCTCCGCGTTCAACCGGGCGTGTGCAATCTGGCCGCCGGTGTGGCCGATCTCGCCAACGTGCTGGCCCGTGCGCTTGGCTCGCGTCACCGGCTGCAAGTATTCTCAGAGCGATCCCGACGCCACCAACCTCGTCGATGCAGCCGTCGCACGCCCGCTTGACGACGCGGACATCCACGATGAGATCTCTGGAGATCGGCACAGTGAACGGCACCGCCCCGGCAATGCTCGCGATGGCCGTGCGCAAGTCGGGGGCGCTGGACCGGCCTCACCACAGGTGAGATCACGGTGCTGAACACCACGGTCGACGTGAGCTATGGACCGGGGCGCGTTGCACGCTTCGAGGACCAACTCGTCACCGGCCCAATGTCAGCGCCTGGGGACCCGGTTCGCTGCTCGTTGCGGGTGACGCCTTGAAAGCCGGGGACTGCTCTTTGCGGGATCCGAGCAGGCTACCATCTACAACCCCATCCAGGCGGTGTTGACCGCCTGGGGTCGCGATCTGAGGTGGTTGGATCATGACGCCATCGGAACAGAATGTCTATGAGAAGATACGCAGCGTCAAGCGAAGCTTTGAGACTGGAATTGATGCGCAAGGCGAATGTGGTCGGTGTCGGGGTGGGCTTGTGGCAGAAAGACGGTGTGCGGACAGATGAAGTCTGCCTGGTGGTGATGGTCCGCCACAAGGTGCCTCTCGATCGACTGGCAGAGACGGATGTGATACTCGCCACGCTTGACGGAGTCCCCGTCGACGTTCAGATCGTGGGAGACCTCCGGGCCCAAGGACGGCCTTGATGCCGTGCGGTAGCGCATCCCGTAGGGCGCGCACGCAGGCCCCTTTGCATACAGGGTGGCGATTTTCTCCTCGATCTCGTTCGTATTATGGCCGCGCAGCAACTGCGGCAGATTTGCGCTGTCCTGATCGCGCGCGGCGCCTGGATCGCCGCAGCCGGCGCCGCGCCGTTTATCGCCCGCACCCACCCGTGATACCCCGAACGGTGCAACAACACTGTCTTCTCCCCCTTATCGATGAGTCCTCTCGGGACTGCCCGTCGCCGAACGGCTTGCGCCATCTCAACGAGAGCGCAGGCTGAACCGCCAGGTCCCGCGCCAACACTCGAAGAGTCCTCTCAGCCCCATGCCGTTGCCTCAGCCGACCGCGCGAGGCGTTCCACGCAGATCAGGGCGGAGCGAAAGGCTAGTCAGCAGTCACCAGAAGCCCAGCGGCCAGGTCATCGCCACGCAACCGAGCCTCGCCGCCCTCGAACGGCCGCACACAGTATGCCACATCCTTCTCCAGCGCAGGGAGGGCAAAGCGATACTCGGTATTCGCGCTCGCCAGCCGGAAAGCGAATAGCACGCCGACGCTCCCGTCCTTGGCGACATACCACACGCCAGCCCAATCGCCGTTC
>JAOSJO010000014.1 GCA_027494055.1 Anaerolineae bacterium
CGAAAAACACAACCGTTCTGTGAATCGTCTGAGGTTCTCCTTCCACGGGCAGCGGGTAGAAGTAGTTCTTTTCGCTGGATCCAGGACTCATCATGATTGACGACAGCCGAAAGTCATGATAGGATGTTGCTGTCAACGTTGTCGTCAACGTTGTCAGAGACACTCCGCCGATCGTGCTCGAAGGATTTCCCCTCATGCAAGTAACGCTCCGACAAGTTGCTGAAGAAGCTGGCGTGTCGATCAAGACCGTTTCACGCGTTGTCAACGGCCAGGGAGAAATCAGTGAGGCCACCCGGCAGCGCGTACAGTCAGCGATTGAGAAGCTAGGGTATCGTCCCAATCGATTGGCGCGCAGCCTTATCACCGGGAAGACGCACACCGTTGGCGCCATTATCCCCAGCGTTACCGGTTCTTTCTACGCCGAATTCATTCTTGCTGCCGAAAAAGTCGCCCGCGAACGTCACTACAATGTCTTCCTCTGCAACAGCTTTGACGATCCCGATCTGGAGATGAACTACATCAACCTGCTTTCCGAAAGGCAGACCGATGGGTTGTTGCTTGCAGGTAGCCGTCTCGAAAGAGATGCCCTTGAGAAGATCACCGACCGTCACAACATGGCAATTCTCACCCCCTATGCGATTCCTGACGCGCTGGTGTTTTCCCTGGATGACTACACCCTTGCGCGCGCCGCCGCAGAGCATCTCCTTTCGCTTGGACACCGACGCATCGGCTACATGGACGCCTCCTGGCCCCGGGGCGCGCGCCCTCGTTACGAGGGTTTGGTGAGCGCGTTGAGAGAAGCCGGTCAGCCCACTCAGGACATCATTGTTGCTGAACTCTATCCACCAGATCGAGAGAAACTGCGCGAGGCAGCGCGCACGGCAGCCCTGAAGCTCTTCGAGAAAGGGATTGATTTCACCGCGCTTGTGTGCTACGCCGATGACCTGGCCCTTGGCGTGCTTCAGGCTTGCGTCGAAGTTGGGGTTGAGGTGCCCAAGGATCTGTCGCTGATCGGTTTTGACGACGTTCCCGAGTCCCGCCAGTCCCAGCCACCTCTGACCACAGTCCATTTCGACTGTTATGCCCTGGGCACCGCCATGATGACCAAATTGCTGGATTTGATCGAGGATGATTTGCAGGCGCAGGGGCCCGAAGTATTCCCTGGGAGTCTCGTGATCCGCGAGAGCACGGCGGCTCCTCGCAAAGGTCGCTGGTTGCAGGCTCGCGATTCCCGCTGAAATCGCGTTCCTGAGTTGCCTACTCATGGGTTACGCTCGTGATCGAGGGAAAGGAGGAGTCTCTGAAAGCACGTCTGGGGTTGCCTTCCGTGTCGTCCCATGAAGCCTGAGGAGATTAGGAGGAAATGATCATGAAAAGCCGACGTGTGCTCAGGATCGCGGTCGCGCTGCTCGCCGTGGTCGTCAGCGCGCTATTCGTCACTGCCCAGGAAGATGGCAGCATCATGACGCGCGACGCCGAGGGTCACCAGATCACGGCCTGGGGCTGGGATACTCTCGAGTTCAACCGCCCGATCCTCGATTACCTCGAGGAGCATTCAGGTGTCGTCGTCGAGGACCTGGTCTTCCCATCGAGTGAAATCACCCAGAAACTGACGGTGTCCGCGGCTGCCGGCGGTATAGGTATGCCCGACGTCTTCAAGTCGGGCACGTACAATGTGCCCTTGCTCGTCGAGATGGGCGCGCTGATGGACCTGACCGACCTGGTTGCGCCCTACAGGGACCTGTTGCCTGAAGTCGCCTGGGGAGATGGTGACCTACCAGGACAGAATCTGGGGAGTCCCGGCCAACAGCCCTGCAGGTGGACTGTTCTGGCGCTATGATGTCGTCACCGAATACG
The DNA here is from genome assembly GCA_027494055.1 of Anaerolineae bacterium. Lineage (GTDB taxonomy): Bacteria > Chloroflexota > Anaerolineae > Aggregatilineales > JAFGMM01 > JAOSJO01. The sequence goes on from JAOSJO010000014.1 coordinate 1,858, forward strand.
GCATCGACCCCACCGCCATCGAGACATGGGACGATTTTGTTGCGGCTGCCCAGACCATCGAGAGCGAGAGTGGCGGGGAAGTCGCCATGCTCCAGATGCCCAGCGTCGGGCTCCCGTATGAAGTCTATGCCACCATCCAGCAAGAGCACCGGGCTGAGCTGATCGGGTCGGACCTGACGGTGAAGATTGGGCCGGACTCGGCGGAGTGGCTGGCAACCCTCGAAGACTGGCGCGCCGTCAGGGATGGCATAACCGGTGTGGAGATGGAGCAGTGGACGCAGCCCTGGTACCAGACCATCAAAGATGGCTCGATCGCGGTCTTCCCATCGGGCACCTGGTTTGTCGAAGTCATCAAACAGCAGGCGCCTGATAGCGTTGGCGCATGGTACTTCACGCCGTTCCCAGCGGTGGAGGAGGGCGGCGACAGATATCCCAACTTCGGCTCCGCGACGTGCTTCATCAGTTCAGCGACGGATGACCCTGTCGCGGGAATGGAGTGGGTGAAGGTCTGGACCATGGAACCCGCCTCCACGCTCGAGATCGGGCTCAATCAGTTGGGGATTTCAGTCATCAGCAAAGCCGCACTGGAAAGCCCAATTGTGAATGCCCCACATGAGTACTTCGCCGAAGACCAGGCGTACTGGTTCGACGCCACCGAAGCTTTCGCCCTGTCAACCTATGTCCCTCCGGTCACGAAGTATGACGCCGAAGCGGGCGACATCTTCAACCGGTACACCGAGCAGTGGTGGCTGGGGAACATCACCGACCAGGAGTTCCTCCAGTCAGTCGCCGACGAACTCGCGGCCCTCGTCGCAGAATGAACCTAAACTGTTAGCCCGGCCAGTGCAGTCTTACCATAAGACTGCACTGGCCGTTCCGAGGAGCGCTAGGATGCGTGCTCAACCCCTCCATAAACGCTTCTTTGAGAAGGGGACACCCTATCTGTACATCCTGCCCTTCTTTGTTTCATTCGCAGTCTTTGGGCTGTACCCGCTGCTCTACTCGCTACAGTTGAGTTTCTCCGAGTTCAAGTTTGGGAAGCCGTTGGTGTGGGTCGGCCTCAAGAACTTCGACACCATCCTGTCAGACCCCTTGTTCTGGCTTAGCCTGCGGAACGTCATCATCCTGTGGGTGGGGTCACTTTCGGTACAGCTCGTCGTGGCGTTCTTGCTGGCCTGGCTGCTCAACCCCCTGGCGTCACGACTGCGCGGGTTCTTCAGCGGCGTTTTCTACCTGCCTGTCGTGATGAACCTCGTCGCCATCGCGCTGGCCTTCCAGTTCATGTTTGACAAGAACTTCGGCGTGATCAACCTGACGCTGAATCTCTTTGGGATAGAGTCGATTCCCTGGCTTACCACAAGTCAATGGGCGCCGATCTCGACCATCATCCTGATCATCTGGAAGGGACTGGGCTGGTACGTCGTGTACATTCTTGCCGCGTTACAAAGCGTGGACACAACCCTCTACGAGGCGGCGAAGATCGATGGCGCGAACACGCTGCAGCAGATGATCCATGTGACGCTGCCTTCGATCAGGCCGATTCTGCTCTTTCTGATTGTCCTCGGCACCGTTGCCGGACTCCAGATCTTTACCGAACCCTACCTGCTCTTCTCGGGGTCATCGACCACGCTCGGCGGACCTGAAAGCTCGGTGCTGACGCCCGTCATGTATATCTACGTGCAGGGCTTCCAATACCTTAAATTCGGCCCCGGATCGGCTATTGCAGTGCTCCTGGGCGTGCTGATCGCAGTCTTCTCCGCGGTTCAATTCAGGCTGTTGCAGCAAAGATAGGTGCCTCATGCCGAAAGCGAGACGTTTCAACCGCGCCCTGGGGCTGTCCATTTTGCTGCTCTGGACAGCGATCTGTGTGTTTCCCATTCTTCTGGATGCTCGTCTCCTCGTTCAAGCCGCCGGAAAGGATCTTCTCCTATCCGCCGGAATTCATCCCAACAGACCCCACCCTTGAGCACTATGCTGACCTGCCTGCGTTGATCCCGTCGCTGGGATGGAACGCGGTGAACAGCATCGCGCTCGCCGTGCTCACGCCGCTATTCGGCGTGTTCTTCTCATCGCTCGCCGGTTTTGCCTTTGCCAAGTTCAACTTCCGGGGCAAGCATGTCTTGTTCGCAGTTGTCGTGCTCACCCAGCTCATCCCTCCGGCCGCAGGATTCATTCCGCTGTTCATCGAGATGATCAACCTGAGGCTGATCGACACGCTCTGGGCCGTTTTCCTGCCCGGGATCGTCCCGGCTTTTGGGATCTTCCTATTCAGACAGGCCATCTACTCGGTGCCCGATGAACTCCTGGATGCTGGCAGAATCGACGGCGCGGGAAGCTTCATGCTATACCGCAGCGTGGTCATCCCGTTGGTCATGCCGATGGTGCTGACGCAGTACATCCTCGGGTTCATCGGCAGTTGGAACAACTTCCTCTGGCCCTTGATCGCGTTGGCGATCGCCGCAGAACTATACGCTGCCGGTCGCGCTCGCCTCGCTCCAGGGACTGCCGTTTCCGGACACCTGGGGGCGCAATCATGGCCGGCGCGATCTTGCTCACGATCCCATCCATCATCATTTTCGTGGCCCTTTCCAAATACATCGTGCCCGATCTGACCAGCGGCGCGTTCAAATAGGTCCTTTCGTCACCCAGCATACAGGAGTCAGGAAGATGTACGAGTTCAACGGGCTGGGCCTGCACCTCGGCAACCTTCCCCGGCTTTCCGGTGCGGTTACCCGCTCGATCAGCGCTGAGAACCCTTCCGGCGCCAAGGGGGAAGGTGGGATGGCAGTGGAGGGCACTGGCGCCGAAGCCGCGCGCGCGCTCGGACGCGGCTGGAAGATCTCGCCGAGCATCAATCTGGCAGGAAAGATCACGGCTACCCTCGCTGACATCGTGGGGGCCAGGTGCCATTCAACACATCTGGATCACGGTTCACCCGAAGTTTTGGCGGCGTCTGGTGTTGCGCTGCTACTGGGATGGCGAGGAAACCCCTTCTGTGGAGACTCCTCTGGGCGATTTCTTCTGTAACGGCTGGTGCCGGCGGTGCAACGTGAGTTCACTCGCGATTGCCGTCAACCCGGCGGGCGGGTTCAACAGCTACTGGGAGATGCCTTTCCGCAATCATGCTCGCCTCACCGTCGAGAACCTGAGCCCAGACGAGGTCCCTGGTTTCTTCTACCAGATTGATTATGCCCTCACGGACGTACCGGCCGATTACGCCTACTTCCATGCCCAGTGGCGACGGAGCAATCCGTTGCCGTACATGCAGGTGCATACCCTGCTCGACGGCGTCCAGGGTTATGGGCACTACGTCGGAACCTACATCGCCTGGGGCGCACACAACTCGGGCTGGTGGGGCGAAGGGGAGATCAAGTTCTACATCGACGGCGACGCGGACTGGCCCACGATCTGCGGTACCGGCACCGAGGATTACTTCGGTGGGGCATGGGCCTTCGAGGACCCTGAGGTCGAAGGCAGCTATGGCGTTTTTCAACGCCTTTTCTAGGGCTGCCCCAGGTGATTGAGCCGAGAGGGTACTTCGACAATCAGCAGCGCTTCGGTATGTATCGCTGGCATGTCATGGACCCGATCCGGTTTCAACGAGACCTGCGCGTCACGATCCAGGCTCTGGGTTGGCGCGCATCGCACGGGGGCAAACCGCGCTACCTCACTCTGCAGGACGACATCGCCTCCACCACGTTCTGGTACCAGTCTGAGCCACATGGCCGCTTCCCGACCGTGCCAGACCTCGACGATCTGGAGGTCGTCTAGCGCCCGCGCGGGTGCTTCATGGTCGCTCAGACTTCAACTTGCTTACTCGATCGCTTAGTCCTCTCAGTCATGCAAAGGAGATCGACGATGCTTGAGCACAGCCTGATGGGCGAAATGCGCAATCGGCACCCCGATTGGATTTGGAATCGGAGCGACAACCACATTATCCTGGGTGTGCCGGGTTCCCACGAGGCGTTCAAGACCCCGGTGGAGCCGGGAAACTGCTTCTCGCCTGGCGTTCGTTCATACGGGGTTTCGACCTGGGTGTACGTTGACGAAACGCTCCATGCACCTGAGGAGAAACCTCTGTCTGAACTGGCGTGGCGCTACCTGGATGGCTACACGCCTGTCGCCGTCTCCACCTGGCAGGCAGGTGAGGTAAGTGTGTCGTCACGGCTCTTCTCAGACGGGGACCCAGATCTTAGCGACATCAAAGATTGCCTCACCGTCGAGCTACAGAACCCCACGTCGGAGCGCGTGAAGGTCACATTCTACCTGGTGCTTCGGTCGTTCGGGGCCGGTGGCGGGCCTCTGAAGAGCCTGGCATACAAGGATGATGCGGTGCACGTCAACGGCGCTCCCGTGATCTTCGCCAATCAGCCGCCGACTGGTTTTGGCGCTTTGAGCTATGAGGCAACCGGAAGCGACATATCTGTGTGGCTCAAGCGCGGTGAGTTGCCGGCCTCACAGCAGGTCATCGATGACTCCACGTGGGCGAGTGGCGCGATGGAATATCAGGTCGCACTTGAGCCGCAGGAAGCGCAGAGCCTCGAGTTTGTCTTTCATGTTCATGCGAATCACCCCGTGCTCAGATGGTTGCGACCGGTCACGGGAACGATCGCGCTTGAGGATCAGGAGAAGCGCTTCGTCGAGCGATGGAAAGACCGCCTCACCGTCAAGCTCGATCTTCCCGACAAACGCTTCTCGGAAGCATTCAACGTGCAGCTCTCGCACCTCTACATGTTTACGGTGGACGACGAGCCAAGAATATCGCCCGTATCGTATCCCCTATGGTGGCTTCCGGGACGGCGCGTATGTCATCGTGGCTCTGGACAGGGGCGGATTCCACGACTTCGCCGAACGCGCGTGCAAGCGGTTGCGCACCGCGACGCCTTTGGTGGTTTTGGCGCGGAAGGGACGGGCCCGCACAAGGTATCTGGATTCTTTCGGAGCATTATCTCCTGACGCGATCAGAGGCGTACTTGAGGGAGGTTTATCCGCACCTGGAGCGCAAGGCCGAACTTCTCCGGAGAGATGAGGCACACGCCAGCACCGGATCAAGCTCCATAGCGAGTTCCGTACCCCTGAGTGTATGCTCAGCCCCGGAGTCGGATCTCCTCTGTTTGCCCGCCCAGGACGGATTGATCCAGGGACGGATGGATCATCACTTTCCGATCATGTGGATCAATGGGTTTGCATTTCTGGGGTTGACTCGCGCCGCCCTGTGCGCACAGGCCCTGGGGTTGGACGGCAGCCGCTTCGAGCAAGAGGCACACGACCTGCGCGATGCGCTCTACCGAAGCGCGCTGACGTTTTTTGGCAAGAACGATAGAGACGTGAACTCAGCCCTGTGGCCGACGGGATGGGCGTCGAGGGATGACGCTTTAATCGTCGAGCGCTTCGACGAGTTCTGGAACAAGGTGCGTTGTCCAAGCGGGAAACATGCGCCTGAACCGCTGTGGACCTACTTCGAGGCCGGGCAGGCGCATAACTACCTTCTCCTGGGCCAGCGCGACCGCGCGTGGGTATCGATCGAGCACTTTCTCTCGACCCACGTCGCCCCAGGACTGTACACCTATAGCGAGGGTGAGAGAGATGAGAACTCGTCGCTGCTGTGGCAACGGACACGCGGATGGGATCGCATCAAGTACGTTACACCTCACGGGTGGACCGCTGCAGAGTTGTTTCTCCTGCTGCGGGACTGCCTGGCACGTGAACAGGGGGACGCCTTGATCATCGGTTCTGGTGTTCCCGGTGCATGGATGCCAGAGTCTTGGGAGGTGAGGAATCTGCCCACGCATTTTGGAGAGGTGTCGTTCAGCTTTGAGCCGAGAGGGAACATCCTGGCGGTCGAGGTTGAAACGCCGCCGCCCAAGGGCGTGATCTCCGAGCTTCCCGGCCCGGTTGATCTCAGGGTGGTTGGGTAGGATCAGGCTACGACTTGTCAGGGGCGCGCGAAGTCGCGCCCCTGCATCCCTGAATAGCCAAGGTTGGGGTCAAGCACCGCGACACAGTCGGTGCACCCAACGTGTCGTCAGGCTGAACCTTCTAGCAGCTGCGCAGGCGCACGCCGCCGATAGGGTTCCTTTCCCCTTGCTGCAAGGGAGAGGGCATTCACCCTCCCTGCCGGAACGCGCGCATCATCCGTGTCGCGTCCACGTCCCAGACAGACGTGCAACAGGCCCACTGCGAGGCGGCGCGCCACGCCTGTAGGGTTGCCCCTGCAGGCGGGGAGCCGGCGCAGCCGGTTTATTCCTGCTGTGACGACCGACGGTCGGTTGGCCGTCCCGGCTCGCGCGCCAGCGCGATGAGTGCTGCCAGCGCGAGCGGCAGCGCCCATAGCGCGCCCCGCCCGGCAACCATGGATGCGACCGCCCCCAACGCCAGACCCAGGATGAAGCCGTTGTTCTCCATCAAGAAGAGCGTGCGTACCTTGTACACCGACGCCATGCACGCGAAGAACACCCCTGGATACACGCCCGCCGCCAGGACGAGCGCGCCATACAACGGCCACAGCCGCGTGTTGAACGGGCTTGCCGTGAGCAGCAAGGCGCAGGCGGCATACGCAAGGAGCGCCAGGAGCAGGAAGATGCGCGTGTTGCGCCGCGACCGTGCCGCGAACCCAGCGCCGATGCCGCTGCCCAGCAGCCAGCATAGCGTGATGAGCAGATAGGTGCCGAAGGCCGACGACAGCAGGAAGGTCAACTGGAGGAATAGCCCGGTCTGGAGCAGCCCCAAGAGCAGCCCGACCGACAGCGGATAGCCCCAGTGCGCCAGCCTCGCCGGCACGTTCACCTCCACACCAGGCGGTCGACGCTGACCTGGAGCACGATATCCATCGCGTCCAGCGTGACAGAGGTGTTGAGTCTTGTGTCCCAGTTATCAGGTTAACCTTGAACGGGCGACATC
>JAOSJO010000015.1 GCA_027494055.1 Anaerolineae bacterium
GGCTCAGGTGTGAGGGTTACTCTAGCCGTTCCACAAGTGGACGCGGGTTCCCTGCCACGGACTATTCAGGCGGCGGCGAAGAAGGGTCGTCTTCCTCGGCGGCGTCCAGCGCCTCAGCGTCGTCATCAAACTGCTGGAGGCCCGGCAGCCGCGCCGCGCGGCGCCCATGATGACGATCACCAGCAAGAACACGCCGCTGATGCTCAATGCCAGCGCATTCGCCACGAACTGCGGGCTATCCGGGTCCAGCGCGGGGAGCAGCAGCAGCGCGAGCACGAACACCCAGGAAGCCCATCGTGAACGCTACCCGACCGATAATGGGGTCCATTCGGGCACGTCCTTCTCATAATGGCAGGCGACGAGATGCCCCCCGCCGATGTCTTCCCAGTTGAGGCTCCTCCTGCTGGCAGGCCGGCCCGCAATATGGACAGCGCGGGTGAAAGCGACACCCGGCGGCGCCTTCCCGGATCGGGCAGGTCCATGCCGCGCACGCGCAACTCCGGTGCTGGCGGGTCAGGTCGGGGTCGGGGATGGGCACGGCAGTGAGCAGCGCTTGCAGGTAGGGGTGGCGCGGGCGGCAGAATCACGTCGCCCAGCGCGCCGGTCTCGACCACCTGGCCGAGGTACATCACCACGATACGCCCCTTCTGCGCGAAGTAGCGCGCCGTCGCCAGGTCGTGCGTGATGTAGATGAAAGCGATGCCCATTTCCCGGTTCAGGCGCGCCATCAGGTCCAGCAGCGAGAGGCGCAGCGACACGTCTACCATCGAGACCGGCTCGTCGGCCACGATGAGCTTGGGCTGCACCGAGACGGCGCGCGCCAGCACCATGCGCTGGCGCTGCCCGCCGCTGAAGCTGGTGTGGGTACTTGTCGTCGAGGAAAAGCTCCGGCGGGGTGAGGCCCATGAGTTCGAGCAAGTCGGCAGCCTTGTTCCACGCCTCCTGGTCGTTCCTGGCGATGCCGTGCCGCAACAGCGGGGCGCGCAACGTCTGGTAAATGGTGCGCACGGGGTTGAGCGCGGCGAACGAGTCCTGGTGCACAATCTGGACGGCAAGCCGGTACGCGCTGAAGTCGGCGCCAGTCAAGCGCCCGATGTTCTTGCCCTCGTAGAGCACCTCGTCGGCGGTAGGCTTCTGTAGCCCCGTCACCACGCGCCCCAGCGTGATCTTGCCGCACCCGCTCGCCCACCACCGCCACGATGTCGCCCTCGTCGATGGTCAGGTTTGCCCCGACACCGCCCGCACCTGTCGCTTTGGGCTGAACAGGCCGCCGCCGCTCTCGAAGGTGACATCGACGTTCTTGAGTTCAATCAGCGGGGGCATGAGCCAGCTCCTCGGCGATCTCACGCCAGCGGTGGCAGGCGACCATAGCGCCGTCTGCGCCGACTGACTCGAGGGCCGGCGCGCGCTCGCGGCACTTGCTCACCGCATATGCGCACCGGGGTGGAACCTGCACCCCGACGGCATGTTCAGGAAATTCGGCGGGCTGCCGGGGATGGGGGACCTGCCATTCAGCGCGCCGACCAGCGAGGGCGCAGCGCGCACCAGGCCGGCGGTGTAGGGGTGGCGCGGGCGGTAGAACCACCTCGCGGACCGCCCCGACCTCCACGATCTTGCCCGCGTACATCACCGCCACGCGGTCCGCGACGCGCGCCACAATCGACATATCGTGCGTGAGCAGGAGCATGGTCAGGCCCAGCTTCTCGCGGATTTCCTGGAGGATGTCCAGAATGTGCACCTGCGTCACCACGTCGAGCGCGGTGGTCGGCTCGTCCAGGATGAGGAGTCTCGGATCCAGCAGCAGGCTGAGCGCGATGACGACACGCTGGCGCATCCCGCCACTGAGCTGGAAGGGATAGGCATGGAGCACGCGCGCCGGGTCCAGGCGCACCATCTGCAGCAACTCGCCCGCCCTGCGGATAATGTGCGCGCGGTCGTCCATGTCGTGCGCCAGCCCGGTGTCGATAAACTGGTCGGCGACGCGCATGACCGGGTTCAGCGCGTTCTGCGCGGCCTGGAACACGACGGCGATGTTGCGCCACCGGAACTGGCGCAGTTGCTCCTCGGTCATGGCGAGCACATCCTGCCCTGGAACAGAACCTTGCCGCTGGTGATCTCGCCGGGGAAGGTGACGTGCCGGATCAGCCCGTAGGCCAACGTCGATTTGCCGCAGCCGCTCTCGCCCACCAGCGCCAGCAACTCGCCCGAATAGATGTCCAGGTCCACGCCGTCTACGGCGCAGAGCACCCCCTGCCTGACCTCATACTCGACCACCAAACCACGCACGCTCAGCAGGGGGTGGCTGCGGTCCCACACCTGCAGCGCGCCGGGGAACTCGCGCCCGCACTGCGGGCACACGATGGCGTTCGCGTCGACCACGCTGCAGCAATACGGGCACTGCCGGCCCGCGCGCGGCGTCAGCAGCCACAGCGGGACCAGCAACAGCAGGCCGCCGATCAGCCCGGCGACGCTCAGGAGCACCGGGTGCGGCAATTCTCCGCCAGAGAAAGCCGCCAGGAACAGCGCCATCAGCGCGAAGCTGCCAGCCCGCCCGCCAGCGCCCCCAGCAGAACGCCGCCGCGCGCGCCTGCGGCCCCCTGCGCCGGTAGACGAACGGGGTGATGACCGCGCCGTAGAGGGCGCTGCCGATGACCCACAGGATCACGGTGCTGTTCGTGTCCATGCCGGCCTACTTCGCGCGCAGGCGCGGGTCGAGCACTTCGTCCAGGCCGTGCGCCAGGAAGACCGCGCCTAGCTGAAAGAGCACAACCGCCGCCATCGGCGACATCACGTAGATGATGGCGTTGCGGTTGAACACGCTTGCCTGCACCGCGCCGGAGCGCCCGGTCGCGTCGTTGAGCATCATCCCCCAGTTGGTCGGGTCGAGCGGCACCAGCCCCAGGAACATGAGCGCGACGCTGGCGGTGATGGCGTTGCGCATGACGGTGAGGAAGTTGATGACGACGAAAGGCATGATGTTGGGCATTAACTCGCTGAAAAGGATATAGCGGTTGCTCAGGCCCAGCACGCGCGCGGCCTCGATGAACTCGCGTTCCTTCAACGAGAGGATGGTCGGAGCGGATGGCGCGCGCCAGCCCGCCCCACGCCCATATGCTCCAGCACCAGCGCCAGACTCACCGGGTCGCGCAGCGAAAAGGCGACGCCCAGCATCAACTGCACGGGCAGGTAGGGCACGGTGAGCACGGTGTTGGTGATGAGCATCAGGGCCTGGTCCAATCCTGCCGCCCATCAGCCCTGCCGTCATGCCGACGACGAGCGCGATCACCGTGGTGAAGACGCCGGTCAGAAAGGCGATGCCGAGCGTCTGGCGCGAGCCGTGCACGAGCAACTGGAACGTGTCGCGACCCTGGTAGTCGGTCCCCAGCGGGTGTTCCAGCGAGATCGGCTGGAAGCGCTGATCGTACTGGGTCCGCATCTCCAGCGGGACCAGCATCGGGCCGAAGATCACCATGCCGACAAAGAAGGCATGATGAGCAGGCCCGCGAACGCGCGCCGGTTATGGTAGAGGATCAGCAACGGCTCGACGACGCTGCGCTGAAGCCAGCGTCGCCAGTCGCGCCGGGCGATTGTCGCGGCGCCCATCGGTCAGTCCTCCAGCTTGATACGCGGGTCAAGGCGCGTATAAATCAGGTCGGCGAAGAAGTTCGCAAGAATGATGGCGATGGCCTGGAACAGAAACAACCCCCTGCATCAGCCCCACGTCACGGCGCGTCAGCGCGTCGGCGTTGAAGCGCCCGATGCCGGGGTAGCTGTAGATATTCTCAATCAACGTGGAGCCGCCCAGCATCGTGCCCAGCGAGATGGCAAGCGCGGTGATCATGGGCAGCATCGCGTTGCGCCCCACATACGCCGTGAGAATGCGCCGGCCTCTGAGGCCACGCGCGCGCGCGGCGGTGATGTAATCCTCGCCCAACACGCTGACCGCGCTGCCTTTCATCGCCAGCGCCCAGGCGGCGGTGTTCTCGAAGGTGTACGCGATCACGGGCAGCGTGGAGTGGGAGATCACGCTGGCGATAAAGGGCCAGTTGAAGCCGGGCGCGAGCCTGGGGTCGTAGCCGCCGACGATGGGGAACCAGCGCAGGTTGACGGCAAAGATAATCATCAGCACCAGCGCCGTAACATAGTCAGGCGTCGCGCCCGTGAAGGCGGCGTGAGAACGTGATGATGGGGTCAAGCGCAGTACGGCGCTTCCAGGCGATGATCATGCCCAGCAGCGTGCCGAGCGCGAAGCTCAGCGCCAGCGAGATCGACAATACCAGCAGCGTCCATGGGAGCGCCTGGGCGATGATCTGGTTGACCGGCACCTTATACTGCCACGACTCGCCAAGGTCAAAGCGCAACACGCTGCCGAGGTACTCCACGAAGCCGATCAGGAAGGGCTTCTCCGGGTCGTAGTCGAGCATGGTGTACGCCATCTTGAGCGCGTCGTCGTAGTTCAGGCCGCGTTCGCGCACCAGGTCGTTCGCCATGGCCTGAAAGGGGTCGCCAGGCATGATGCGCAGGATCGTGAAGGTCGCGAACGTGACCAGGACGACCGTCAGGAGCACGAAACCCACCCGGCGCGCCAGCGACGGCCTGACAAAGTGAAACGCGGTCAGGCCGAGGACAAAGACGCCGAGCATGGTGACGCTGAGCGTCGTCTCGACGCTGGCGCGCTCGGCCTCAAGCGTCTGGCGCGCGTCGATGCTGAGTCTGTCCTGTGCGGCAGCGCTCTTGTTCGCGTCAAGGGTCGCGCCGATGTCGGACACCGTCCGCGCCTGACCAACCGCCATGACGACCAGGACGAGGAACATGACCCACACGCCGACGGCCAGCAGGGTGCGGCTCAGCCCCGGCGTGCCGAGCGTCGCAAACTGGGGCAGGGTTTGGCTCAATCGACTCATCCGCCATGCCCGCCCGAACGCAACACAGGGCGTGGCCCGCCCCAGGAGAGCGGGCCACGCTGACCAAGCGCGCGGTCCGGGTTACCTGGGCTGAAGCTGCCCCGTGACCATCAGGGTGACGTAGAAGCGCTCGATGCCGCCGCCGCACATGGTCCACAGCGGGTCGTCGGCTGCCAGGCCAGCCTTCCATCGCGGCGCTGCTGCGGAAGATGCCCAACTGCTTCTCCGGGTAGGGCATCGCCACAAGGTTCGCGTTGGTGACCAGGGCGAGTTGCTGCACCACGGCCTGCTGGTCCTCAAACGCCGTCGCTGAACCCAGCGTCGCCAGCAATTCCGTCGTGTTGTACGCCTCGCCCCTGACCTCGAACTCCTCGATTTCACCCTTCAGGCCAGCTTGCGCCCGTCATCCTGGCTACCGGTGTACAGGCGGTCGAAGCTGGTGTACGGGTGGCCGTGCCCCATGCCACGCCGAACCAGCCGATGTCGATGTCGTAGTCAAGCGCGTCCTGGTCGTCCCAGTACACGTTGACGTCGCGCGGCTGGCATTCGGCGGGCATCCCGAAGTTCGTGAGCTGCTGCGCCAGGTTCTCGCAGGCCAGCACCCAGTCGGAGTACGTCGAGGGCGCGCCGACGACGATGTTCACGTCGTTGCCATCTGCGTCCTTCCAGACGTCGCCGTCCTTGCTGTAGCCCAGCGCTCAGTTCGGCTGTCGCCGCCACTCCGGGTCATAGGGGTACGCGGTCAGGTCGGCCATGACGTCCGCGCCAAGCCACAGCTCCTCCAGCGACGCAAGCACGCCACTGGCGTAGTTGCTGGCGTCGCGGGCGTAGTAGAGCGAGACTTCACGCATCTGCGGGCGGTCGATGGCCTTCACCAGCGCGGCCCTGGTCGCCAGGTCGTACTTGTCGGGGTTGAAGTAGATCGAGAACTCGGCCAGGTCGCTGACGAGCACGTATTCCATGCCGCTCCTGCGAGGTGATCGCCTCCACCACGTCGGGCGGGCCGCCGGATGGAAGGCGTCAGCTCGCCGGCCTGGAACATGTTCACATCGCCTCGTTCAGTGGCGCTCGACGCGCACGCCGTCGAAGCCCACGTTGTCCGCGAACGGATGCGCCTCGAACTTCGAGAAGAGCATCGTGCTTTCGGTCACAGTCTCAATCGTGAGAGGGGCCGGTGCCGATGGGGGTTATCCCGGGCGGAACTCCTGGATATCCTCCCAGATCGCGTTCATGGCCTCCTCATCGTCGCCGGCGTCCCAGAACGCCTGCGCCCACTCGCCGTAGATGTGGTGCGGCGCGCGGATCTGGATACCGGCCAGCAACTGGCGCGCGATGGGCGTGGCCTGCTTCCAGTGGAAGCGCAGCGTCATGTCGTCAACGATCTCGATGTTGTCCAGGAACTGCCACACCAGCGCGTTCCACGACTTCTCGAACGCGAAGGGTCCCCACGTCCTGAGTGGTGGCCGGGGGTGCCGAAAATCGTGCCCGGCCGAGCCTTCCTGCAGCACCACGGTCGAGAGCAGGCCGTCGTCGCTGAGTTCGTAGCTCTGCGCCAGGCGCATGACGATGCTGTCATCGCCGGGCACATAGTGGAACAGCGGCTCCCAGATGAACCACCACGCCGCGCCACAGCACCCCGCTTACATAGTGGTTGCCGTGCCAGGCCGGGGAGCGTCCCACCCGCGCAGCACGGCAGCCGCTATGGCAGATTGCTGTGGCGCGGCGTGGCGTGGTTATCTGGAGCGCTGTCCCATATGCTGTCTGTGCTGCTGAAGCTCGACCTATTTTAACAGCGCAGCAGTGGGAGGAATCATCGGGGCTGCGCTGGTGTGGCGAGTTCTGGACAACATCGATGGGCCAACGGCTGTGACGCTGCGCTTCCGCGGAGGCTGGTATCTTTGCCATTCACGGCGGCCTACGCATCCGGCAGTGAGCGCAGGCGGATAGGACAGCCATGAACGCGATCTGGGAATCTCCGGGAGTTCCGCCGAATGGCTTGAACTGTGACAAAGCCTGATATTTGAAGATTCGAGCACATCGTTCGCGGACGGCGTGGCTTCGATGGCGTGCGCAGTCAGCCACTGACGATAATGGTATGCTCCAGGCCGGCGAGCTGGACGCCTTCATCCGGCGGCTTACGCCAGGCGTCTGCCTCGCGAAGGCGATACGTGCTCGTCAGCGACTGGCTGGCTTCAGCCTGACAGCGACACTGTTACGCTGGCTGGCCATCGACCGCCCGCAGGCTGCGTGAAATCTCGCTCTACCTGCCCGCGACGCCGGCAGCGCGCCGATGGCGTGCTTTACCGTCGCTGGAAGGCGCGGCGTGGCCGACCTGACACGCTATGGCGACGGCCGAGCGCTGGGCTACGCTGGGCGGCGGCGTCGGAAGAGACGCGAGATGTGCGACGGTATCGTCGGCGCGTCGATTCGCTCCGGCAGGTGCTGGCCTGCAGGCGCCGCGGCGGCTTCCCGCCGAATATCGGCTGCGCAAGACGACGGGACGCAGCGACTGGCATCGATCGGCTGGTTCGGCGGCGCGCAGGCGCAGGCCACCGCCACCGCAACGCCGGTAACGGGACAACGAGCGCAATAGCGCAGATGTCGGCCGGGAGCGGGCGTAACGCGACGAGGGTTCGGCGACGGCGTTTGAAGCGGTGCGGCTGCTTCGCCGCCAACGCGAACTAATGAGCGATGCCCTACCTGGTTGAGCATCTTCGGCAGCCGGCTGTGGTGCGGCGGCGACGCCTGATGATCGCGGGCAGCTTCAGCTTAGCGAACCGCACAGCGGTCGGCGTGACCTTTCTCATGGCGGAGCCGCCTGGTGCATTCGGAAGGCATGGCGGATGAGTCGGTGAGCGAACCCTGCCAGTTTGCGACTCACGCCGGGCGAGCCACGCCTACTGACGTCGTGATTCGCAATCGTCATGGCTGAGGCGACGCCCAGACGACCTCGCGCGACGCGCGCCAGGCTGCTTTGAACCAGCGCGCCAGCGTCGGACGACGCTCAACGTCACCATGCTCGGCGTGGCATCTCGGCCTGACCGCGTTTCCTTTGACAGGCCCGTCGCTGGCGCGCCGGAAGTGAGTTTCGTGTAGTTTCTGATTTCCTTCGCGATCACTGCGCATCATGCCTGGCGACCGAGCACCATGGCAGGCGACGCAACCTGGTCAATGGCATGCCTGTAACGGCATTGCGCGCTGACGGCGAGTCGTCGGCGGTATAGATGCCGGTCTGAATGCAGGCGCTGCTGTGTGTCGATCTCATCATCTTTGGGCTTTCATCTCACGCTGACATCACGGTCAAGCGCGACGCCTGGCGCTGGTGCTGATGATGCCGTCGGCCTGCGCTGGATAACGGCCACGACTGGCTCGCGCCGGCAACTGACCTTTATCTGGCGTGATCTCCCGCGCTCCACGCTGTGATACTGGGTATCGTCCCCAGTACCGAGTTGGCTTACTTAACAACCGTAACTT
>JAOSJO010000016.1 GCA_027494055.1 Anaerolineae bacterium
CCTAGCGACAGGTTGTTCGTGCCTCCGGTGCTCACTGTGCCCTGCCGCAGGAGCGGACGAGAGCGACACAGCTACTCACCCGGCCCCTTCCTGCTGCTCGCGGGCCTCCAATTCCATGCGCGCCAGTTCGCGCCGCAGAATCTTGCCGACGGTCGTGCGCGGCAGTTCGTCCACGAAGGCGAAGCGGGTCGGCACTTCATAGCGGGCCAGCTTCTCGCTGGCGAAGGCGATCAGTTCCTTGTCCGTCACGGTCTGCCCCTGCTTGACGACGACCCAGGCTTTCAGGGCTTCCTGGCCCACCTTTTCTGAGTCGGGGGTGGGGAATGGCCGCCACACCTACCTCTTGCACGGCGGGATGCTCCATCAGCACGTCTTCGACCAGGCGCGGATACACATTGAAGCCGCCGATCAGCGCCATGTCCTTTTTGCGGTCTACGATGTAGAAGTAGCCATCCTCGTCCATGCGCGCGATGTCGCCCGTGTAGAGCCAGAGCTTCCCGTCAGCGTCGCGGCGCAGCGCGTTGGCCGTCTCGGTGGGCATCCCCCGTAATAGCCACGCATCAGTTGGGGGCCGCGCATGATCAGCTTCGCCCACTTCGCCCACTGGCACCTCGGCGACGCCCTCATCCAGGTCAACGATGCGCATCTCCATGTCGGGCAGCGGCAGGCCAATGGAGCCGGTGCGATTCTCGCCGCGCACCGGGTTCACATGGGGAGGCAGTGGGCGCTTCGCTCATGCCGAACCCTTCAAGGAGCACGCCTCCAGAGAGTTCCTCGAAGCGCCGCTTGGTCGCGGGAGGCAGCGGAGCCGATCCGCTGACGCAGGCGTAGATGGACGATAGATCGTACTTGCCAGCGACGATCCCTGGGTGGCGGTTGATCGCGTTGTAAGGGCGGGCACGCCCATAAACAGGGTCGGGCGGTAGCGGTCAATCTTCTGCACCACATCGGTGATGTCGCGCGGGTTGGGCACCATGATCATCGCGGCTCCCAGCGACACGGCGAAGCTCATCACCGCCACCATGCCAAACACGTGAAACAGCGGGATGGCCGCCAGGAAGCTCTCCTGCCACGCCCTCGCGGGCCAGCCATGCCTGGCATTGCACCGTGTTGGCGGCCAGCGCGCTATGGGTGGACATCGCCGCCTTTGGAATTCCCGTCGTGCCACCGGTGTACTGGAAGATGGCAGTGTCGTCGCCCTGCACGTCCACGTCGGGCCCGCGGCCCCACGTAGCGAGCCAGCAGGTCTTGCAGCGCAGTGGTCTTCCGGGCGCTTGGCGATGCGGTGCCCCCTCTTTCTTCTCTTTGGCCAGGGTAAACAGGGCGCGCGCGGAGGGCGGCAGATACTCCTTGATGCCGGTAGCGATGACATGCTGCACCTTCGTCTGCGCCTGAATCCTCTTCACATTCTCGTAGAACAGGGTCAGTGTGATGGCGAAAGTCGCGCCGCTGTCACCAATCTGTTCAGCCATTTTGGCGGGGGAACGTGGGGTTGATCGCCACCACAACACCGCCCGCTTTGAGCGCGGCGTAGAAAGCCAGCACGAACTGCGTGCAGTTGGGTAGAATCAAGGGCCACACGGTCACCCTTCCCCAGGCCCAGATCACCCAGGGCTACGGCCAACGCATCGGCGAGATCGTTCAGCGTGCCATAGGACATGCGGCTGGCGACATGCCCCACTAAGGGCAGATGCGCAGCGGTGATGATCGCCGTCGCTCCAGGGTCGGCGGCGGCAGCGTCGGCCAGGTATTGGTGTAGCGGGTGCCTGGGATATGGTGCTAAACTGTGCGGAACACCCGGATCGTAGTGTTGAAGCCAGGGCTTGTCCTGGTAGGTGACCATCTGCTGCACCTCCCTGCTGCTGGTCTAGGCCTGTTTTGGCGGCGGGCGGGGAGTGTGGGGGCGGGCCTGAGCTAATCTCTCCATCATCATAACATAGCCATTCTAATGGAAGTCTGTAGCTGTCACAATCTTGTCTCAAAGAGGGTGCGACTCTGGACTGGAGGCGGATTCTCTGAACCGCAGAGGCGCAGAGGGAACAGAGGAGAACATTGAGAAGAAAGACCATGAAGACCCTTTGCTTTTCTCCGCGCCCTCTGCGTCTCGGCGGTGATGCTCTATCCCAAAACCCGAACACGCCCCTCAAAGATACCGCTGGCCGCTGGTCGTCGGGCACCTGCTGACCGAAGCGATATGACTCACCGGCAACTTCCTCTCTCTCCCTAGTGATGTCGAGCACGGGCTGACACCTCACAGCCGCCTGGCGGACGCTCACATACCCTTTCTGGCGCACCTGCGCCGAGAGGGAGAGGCGCAGCGAGCACACGATCACCGCGTTCTCGTCTGACCTGCGCCTGGTCGAGGAGTTCTTCGGCGAGGACTTCGCCCTTAAGAACTTTACCACGAGCAAGCTCAACCACTTCCTGGAATGGCTGGAGCATGGCCGGGGCGTGCCGTGCAGCCGCAAGAGCTACGCGCGCCGGGTGACCACGCTCAAGGTATTCTTCAAGTTCCTGAAGGCCGAGCGCGTACTCCGCCACAATCCAGCCGACGCCCTGCTCCAGCGGTCGGGCGCAGCACCGCTGCAAACCGTGCTCTCAGAGCCGGAGATCGAGCGCCTGCTGAGCCACACAGCGAGCCTGCGCGCAGCCGGATCGCCCGACGCCCGCCCCGATCTGCTCGTGCGGCTGCTGCTGGACACGGGCATCAAGAAAAGCGAGTGTATGCGCCTGAAGCCGGACGACATCATCAGGGACGACCCGCGCCGCCCCTATCTGATGGTACGCCACCGCAGCCCGAAGAACGTGTACCGCGAGCGCAAGATTCCTCTGGGCCCCCGACTGGCTGGCAGTGCTGGACGAATATCTGGCGCAGTACCAGCCGGGAACGTTCATTTTCGAGTGCACGGCGCGCAACCTGGAATACGTCCTGCACGATGTGGCGCTGGCCGCAGGCGTCGGCGCGCGCGTCTCATTCGAGATTCTGCGCTGGACGAGCGCCGTGCGCGATCATCAGCGCGGCGTGA
The DNA here is from genome assembly GCA_027494055.1 of Anaerolineae bacterium. GTDB lineage: Bacteria > Chloroflexota > Anaerolineae > Aggregatilineales > JAFGMM01 > JAOSJO01. Next base: position 3,027 of record JAOSJO010000016.1, read on the forward strand.
ACTCCGACACCATCCGCGAGAAGATGGGCCTCAGCCGCATAAGCTGGCGCGAGACCAGCCAGAAGATCGCCCAGCTTGCCGCCAGGAACGAAGAAGGCTGATCTCGCCGCGCTCATTTCCAGACGCGGCACAGCAAGCCCTTCAGGTATGTTCCTCCGGGAAGGTGAGCGCGACCGGGTGATCGGACGCCTGGGACAGCCAGCGCACGATCTGCGCGTCACCGCGCGCGCGTCTACCGCCGCCGCGAAGACGATCTTCTGGAACAGGTCGCTGCTGATCGCACCGGAGCACGAGAACGTCGCCAGCACCCCGCCCTGCCGCAGAAGCTGGAAGGCCAGCAGGTTGATGTCCTTGTAGCCGCGCGCCGCCGCTCTCGACCTGGCGTGCTGAGTGTGCGAACTTCGGCGGGTCAAGGATGATCATGTCAAACTGACGGCCCTGCTCGCGCCAGTAGCGCAGCACGGAGAAGACATCCCCTCCACGAAATCGTCGTCGTCGAGCGCGTAGCCGTTGAGAGCGATGTTGCGCCGTGCCAGCTTGAGGCGCCTCGGCTGAGGTGTCCACATTGACCACGCGCCGGGCCAGGCCGCCCAGCGCGTAGACGGCGAAGCCGCCGGTGTAGGAAAAGGCGTTGAGCACCTCGCGCTCCGCCGCCTGCTCGTCCCAGCGGAACCAGTCGCCGATGATCTCGCGGTTCTCGCGCTGGTCGAGGTAGAAGCCCGTCTTGTGTCCCGCGCGCACGTCCACCAGAAAGCGCCGCCCATTCTCGTCAATCTCGATGGTTTCGGGCGGCGGGCTGCCCCCGCTAGTAGCCCAGTGCTGGGGGCCAACCTCCTTGCTGCGCACGTCTACATCGCTGCGCTCGTAGATGCCCGCTGGCTGCAACAGCTCCTCCAGCAGCCCGGCGAGCATTTGTTTGCGCACCTCAATGCCCAGCGTCAGCGCCTGGACCACCAGCCACGCGCCGTAGCGATCCACGACCAGGCCGGGCAGCCCGTCGTTCTCGGCGTTGACCAGGCGGTACGCTGCCGGGGTGCCCTGCGCGGCGATGCGGTTTAGCGGCTGCCGGGCGGCGATGGCGCGGCGCAGCCGTTCGCGCCAGAACGCTTCGTCTATGGGCTGGTCTTCGTCCCACGACAGCAGGCGCACGCAGATGGCCGACTGGCTGTTCCAGTAGCCGCGCGCCAGGAGTTCGCCGCGCTCGCGCCCGCACGGTGACGAGATCGCCATCGGCGGGGTCGCCGCTGACGGTCTTGATGGCTCCAGAGAAGACCCAGGGGTGGCGGCGCAGCACTGCCTTCTGCCGCTCCTCGCGGATGACGACCGCCGGCTCAGTCACGCACGCCCCCGATCATGGCCAACAGGCCCGCTTCGTCCAGCAGGGGGACGCCTAGCTCCTGCGCCTTCGTCAGCTTGCTGCCCGGCTCCTCGCCCACGACGACGAAGGACGTCTTCTTGCTGACGCTGCCGACCACCTTGCCGCCGTGCTGCTCGATCAGCGCCGCCGCCTCGTTGCGTTTGAGCGTCGGCAGCGTGCCGGTCAGCACAAAAGTGCAGCCCCGCCAGCCGGTCTGAGGCGCGCGGTGGCGGAGCGGCTTCCTCCGCCAGGCGCACACCCGCCCGGCGCAGCTTGTCGATCAGGGCGCGGTTGCGCGGGTCGGCGAACCATTCGACGACCGCACCGGCTGTGTGCGGGCCAATCCCTTCGATGGTCTGCAACTCCTCTTCGCTGGCGGCGGCCAGGGCGTCCATGCTGTGGAAGTGACGGGCCAGCACCTCGGCGACCGTGCTGCCCACGCCGCGTATGCCCAACGAGCCGATCAACACGGCCAGCGGGCGCTGCTTGGCCGCCTCGATGCTGCTCAGCAGGTTTTGCACTTTCTTGTCGGCGAATCCCTCCAGCGTCAGCAGGTCTTCTGCCGTCAACGTGAAGAGATCGGCCTCGTCGGCGATCAACCCTTGCTCCAACAGCAGGCGCACGCTGCGCTCGCCCAGCCCCACGATGTCCATCGCGCCCCGCGACACAAAGTACTCGACATTGCGCGCGACTCGTTCCGGGCACGCCGGATTCGTGCAGTAGTAAGCGACCTCGCCCTCGTCCCGCGCCACCGGCGATGCACAGACCGGGCAGGTCTGCGGGCGCTCGACGGGGCGCTCCGCCCCGGTCCGCGCCGCGATCACCGGCCCGACGACATAGGGGATCACTTCCCCTGAACGCTTGACGATCACCGTGTCGCCGATGCGAATGTCCTTTTCGGCGATCAGGTCGTAGTTGTGCAGGCTGGCCTGGCGCACCGTGACGCCGCTGACAAACACCGGCTCAAGCAGGGCGGTCGGGGTGAGCACGCCCGTGCGCCCGACGTTGGCTGTCACGTCCAGCAGGCGGGTGGTCGCCTCTTCCGCCGGGAACTTGTAAGCCACCGCGCCGCGCGGGCCCTGCCCACGACGCCGAGATCGCGGTAGGTGGCCAGGTCATCCACCTTGATGACCAGGCCATCCATTTCGTAGGGCAGCGAGTGGCGGCGCACCTCAAACGCCTGCAGGTAGCCGATCAGTTCGTCCAGGGAGTCGAAGCGGCGGATCACGTCACGGGCGGTGAGGAAGCCCAGTTCGTGCAGGTAGTGCAGCGTCTCCCACTGCGTGGCAGGACTATGCCCGTCCGCGTCCACGATCCCGTAGCAGTATGCGGTGAGCGGGCGCTGCGCCGTCACGCGGGCGTCCTTCTGCTTCAGCGCGCCCGCTGCGGTGTTGCGCGCGTTGACGAAGGGGGCAGCCCGTCTTGCGCCAGACGGCGGTTGAGCGCCGCGAAGTCCTCTTTGAGGAACAGCACTTCCCCGCGCACGACCAAGCGGCGCGGCACGGGTAGATCGTTGCCGGAGACGGGGATGCGCAGGGAATGGTGCGCACGGTGCGCACATTGGGCGTCACGTCGTCGCCAATTTCGCCGTTGCCGCGCGTCGCCCCCTGAACCAGCACACCGTCGCGGTAGGTCAGCACGACGGTCAGCCCGTCGAACTTCGGCTCGACCACGTAGCGGAGCGCGGCATTCTCCGGCAGCAAGCGCCCGATGCGCTCGCGCCAGGCCCGCAGCTCCTCTACGCTGAACACGTTGCCCAGGCTCAGGATCGGCGCCGGGTGGCGCACCTTCGGCAAATCCGCCACCAGGTCGCTGCCCACGCGCTGAGTTGGCGAATCGGGCGTAATCAGTTCCGGGTGCTCGGTCTCCAGCCGCTTCAATTCCTCAAAGAGCCGGTCGTATTCGCCATCAGTGATGATCGGCGCGTTGAGCACGTGGTAACGGTAAATGTGTTCGTGGAGAGCGCGCCGCAGTTGCTCGGCGCGGGCTTTGAGTTCGCTGTCGCTCACGGATGCCTGCCTCATAGCCTATTCGGAGATGACTTCCAGGTAATTGCGCGCCGCCCAGCCATACCGCTGCGGGTCGTCGGGGTCTTCCACCCGCCACCATTCCAGGCCGTCGGCGGTTTGCGGCCCCTCTACGACGACAAAGACCGACTCCTCTGGGGCGACGAAGCGCGGTGTGCTGGCTTCGCCAGTGCCTGGTGCCGAGCGAATATTCAGCCCGTGACCCCTACCCCAACCACCTTGACCAGCACGCCAATGGTGATGTTGCCAGGGGTAGCGAAGGGCTGGGGATCGGCGTCGGCAGCGCGATGGTCGGTGTGGGCTGCGCCGGGCGATCGGCGTCGGCCACAGGCCCTGACTATCTGTTTCGCCCTGCCCTGCCCCGCCCAGGAAGTCCTGGCTGAGCGTTGGCTGCGGGGTGATCACCTGGACGCGCGGCACCTGGTCGCCCGGCGTCTTCGGCTCCGCCAGGGCCGAGAAAGCGAGCACGAGCACCAGCGTCACAGCCCCCACGACCGCAACCATGATGATCAGCGACCACCAGGGCAGGTACAACCCGCTGCTGCGCACGTCGCGCTGCGCCGCCGGGCGGGGGCATCCCCGCAAGTGCCTGTCGCGGCGGAGCCGCCGAGCCGATTCCGGGCGGCGGCGGGGCGCTGCGAGCCTGGCGGCTGTCGCGGCGACGGCGAGCGCGCCGGTCATGCGGGCTGCTGGGCGCGGCTGGTGGGTTAGGGCGCGCGCCGAGAGGCTGCAACGGCATGAGCGGGCGGGTTGGTTGGGCCGCGCCGGTGTCCGGCGACGGTCGCCGTTCTCGCTGATCCGGCAGATTGTTCGAGGCACCTGAGGGCTGGCTGTCGGGCGGGCTTCCGCCTGGAGACTGCATGGCTCCGCTCACTTCCTGACCCGTCACAACGCTGTCTGAGCTGTCTGAGTCATGGCGTTAGTATACCACAGCCGAAGGGCGCTACACGTCGCTCTCTTGACAGCCATCCACCGAATGCAGTACGCTTGGCACGCTACGCCCGCACCTTAGCGCACGAGAGAATGCCATGCCGTACTTCGAGTACACTGGTAACCTGCATGTCCACACCCCTTACTCGGAC
>JAOSJO010000017.1 GCA_027494055.1 Anaerolineae bacterium
TCCGCTGGAAGACCTGAAGGTAATGTTGGTCGGCGGCGGCGGGCCGTCGGACAGCACGAGCAGCGTGGCGATCACCACGCGCGCGACGCGCGACATGTACCGCGCCGAGATCCAGTCGGTCGTGTCGCGGGTGGTGTTGCTGCGCGTGGGGTCCTCGGCAGATTCGGTCAGGCGGACGGCGGCATAGCCGGCGTCGCTGAACGTCAGGTGATCGCCCCAGCGCCCGTCCCGGTCGGTCGTGGACTGCATGTCGATCCAGAAATCGGCGAGGTAGCTGGACGTGACCATGTGGATGGTGCGCGCCAGTTGCCGTGAGGGCGAGTTGTTGGGCGGTGCGGAGAACACGCGCACCCGGTCGCCGATGACGATGCCGCCCGGCCCGTTCTGCGCGCCTACCGTGTCGATGTTGATCATGGCGCGCACGTCCCACTGCTCCGCCCGCACCACGTCGCGCAGGAACGCCTCGCTGCCCTGGCGACCGGTATCCTCGGCGGAGAATGCGACAAAAACGACCGTCGCGCGGTGCCGCGCCTGCGCCATGATACGTGCGCATTCCAGCATCACCGCCACGCCAGAGGCATTGTCGTCCGCGCCGGGCGCGCTGATGTCCGGAACCTCGGAGATCGCGTCGTAGTGCGCGCCGACGATGATGACCTCATTGGCGCGGTCGCCGAAGCCGGGCAGATAGGCGACCACATTGGTCTGTGTGGTGTTGATACTGTCCCATCGCAGTTGGAAGTTGTGCGGCAGGATGATGAAAGGCACGTTGCGCGCCCGCGCTTCCTGCTCGATGTTGCGGAACTGCTGCATGATCCACTCGCGCGCGCCGCCGATTCCGGTGGTTGTGCTGTTCGGCTCGGCGTTGACGTAGCGCGTGCCGAAGCCTACCAGTGCGTTCACGCTGATGAGCAGCCTGTCGTTATCGACCTGTTCCAGGTAATAGGGGATGCTCGCGTCGATCACGGGCGGGGTGGGCGACGGGAGCGCGGCGATCTCTGTCGGTGGGGGAGTCGCCGTTTCGGTAGCAAACTCTGGCATCCGCGTGACCGGCTCGATGGGCGGTGGGACGGTGAAGGTCGGCGGCGGGATGAAGGTCGGGGGTAGGCGGCTCGGTGAGGTTGCAGGCGAGCGCGGTCAGAACAAGCGTCAGCAGCGCAAGCGTGATGGCGTAACGTCCTTTCATGGGCAATTATTCTAATCATTCCTTCGATATTCTGCCAGTTCAGGGTTTTGGAGGCGCGTTCGGGGACATAAAATGCGCTCCGCCGGCAGGCAATGTCGACGCAGCCCGGCGAACATGCTAAACTTTTACCAGGATGTGTTACAGGCGTAGTCTCAATATCGAATGAGGACGTGACATGCGTATTTTAAGCCTTTTCGCGCTCGTCGTCATGTTGGCGGTTCCCGCCTCGCCCGTGCCCGCGCTGGCCGGCCCGCCGGCGCAATCCACCGAGGACGACGACGATGTCATCGGCTGGCTGGTGTTTGCCTCCAACCGTGATGGCCCCTTCGACATCTACACGATGGTCATCCGCGACCCGGACAACCCCACCGCCACCGATATCCGCAAGCTCACAGACCACTGGCGGACCGATAAGTCGCCGGTGATGTCGCCCGACGGGATGCGCGTCACCTGGGAGTCGAACCGGGACGGCGATTTTGAGGTCTTCGTCATGGACATCGACGGCGGCAACCTGCGCCAACTCACGGACAACGATGTCTACGATGGATACCCGTACTTCTCGCCTGACGGCGCTGAAATCGTCTTCGGATCGGATATGGCGCGGAACACCAAGCTCTTCGTCATGGACGAGGACGGCGACAACGTGCGGCAGCTCACCGACGGCCCCACCTGGGACCTGTTCCCGGCGTGGTCGCCGGACGGGTCGCAGATTGTCTATCAGTCAGGCAACATCGGCAACTACGAGATTTTTGTCATGGACGCCGACGGCGACAACCAACGCCAGTTGACCGACAACCCGGCGTGGGACGCCGAGCCAAGCTGGTCGCCGGACGGGTCGCAGATCGTGTTCGCCTCAGACCGCGACGGCGATGAGCACATTTACGTCATGAATGCCGATGGCTCCGACGTGCGCCAGCTCACCGACGGCGAGGGTGGCGACGGCAACCCGGTCTGGTCGCCAGACGGGCGCTACATCGCTTTTCACTCCTCGCGCACGGGGACCCTGCGCATTTACCTGCTCGACCTGGAGACGGAAGAGGTTTACGACCTCACCGAGGGCAGCGTGATCGACCGGTGCCCGGCGTGGGGTCCGAGCCTGCACATCCCCGAAGTGCTCGAAGCGGAGCCGGTGCACGAGGTGAGCTTCGAGGGCGTGGTGCAGGCGGATGCGCCGCGCGTGAACGTGCGCTCTGGCCCTGGCGATACGTTCGACGTCCTGTTCCAGGCGGACAACGGGGCGGAGCTACAGATCACCGGGCGCAACGCGACGAGCACCTGGCTCTACGCCGCGTTTGAAGCCGGCGAGGGCTGGATCTGGGCGAACCTCGTGAATGTGCGCGGCAATCTGCGCACGCTGCCGGTCGTGGAATAGCCACGCAGTCCGGCGCGCGGCGGCGCTGCTACGCGCCATTTCCTCCCCAGGTCGCGCCTGCGGCCTGGGGCTTTGTTTGTGGGGGCGGGGGCATCGAGCGCGCGGCGCGCGCCTGGCCGGGCACTTTTCATGCAACCTGTGAATTGACCTGCCCTCCCCACGCGAGTAAGATAAGGCTTGTCCAGGAGAGAGCGCCCTATGGCTGAGAGCGAACCGTCTACCGCCAACCACCGCAGCTTCCTCGCTGCCTTCTTCGACGTGGTTTTCGTCGCGGTGCGCTCGGTGATCCTGGTCGCGCTGGCGGGCGGCATCGCGGCGACGATCTTTAGCTGGTGGACGCCGACCGACTTCTTGCCGCAGGCCGCGCGCGAGGGGGCTGAGCATTGCGCAGGCCACTGCGCAGGCGGCCATCACCCCGACGGCGCTCCCTGTCGATAACTGGGAACGGCGGATCGGCATCGTCTCCGGGCACCGGGGCAGCAACAACGACCCCGGCGCGGTCTGTGAGGATGGCAGCGGCCTGACCGAGGCGGCGGTCAATTACAGCGTGGCTGAGCGCGTGGTCCGCGCCATGCGCGCGCGCCAGTACGAGGTGGACCTGCTGGAGGAGTTCGACGACCGGCTCAACGGCTACCGGGCCGCCGTGGTGCTGTCCATCCACGCCGACTCGTGCGCCTACGTCAACGATATTGCCACCGGCTACAAAGTGGTCACCGCCGCCAGCCGGGAGAACACCGCGGCGGACCAGCGCCTGGTGCAGTGCTTCATCGACCATTATGGGGCGGCCACCGGCCTGGGGTTGCACCCCAGCATCACCGAGGACATGACGCATTACCACACGTTCGGCGAGATTTCGCCGCACACGCCCGCCGCCATCATCGAGATCGGCTTTCTCTACCTGGACCGCCGCCTGCTCACGCAGCAGCCGGACCTGGTCGCGCAGGGCATCATCGACGGACTGATGTGCTATCTGGAGTCGCCCGAACCGACGCCGACCCCGCTGCCCTTCTACACGCCGCCGCCGGAGACGGCCACCCCGCAATAGGCCCCTGGCGCTGCTTACAGGCCGAACCGCAACCCATCATACGCGACCGTGGACCGCCCGCCGTCCCGGTCGCGCACGTAGGCGACCAGGTCGCGGAAGCGCCAGTTGTGGTGCGCGATGTGCGTGAGCACGCCCTGCCGCGCGCCGATCTGCGCGATGATCGCCAGCGCCTCATCGACGCCGTTGTGCCCCTCGGTGTGCTCGTCGGGCGCGTAGCACGAGTCGACGAACGCGACCGCCGGGGGCGCTCTGCGAGCCAGGTCGCCGTCGGTGCGGGGAGGCCGCTGGTGTCGAAGAGGAACGCCGCCGACACGCCCTCGTGCTCGATGACGTAGCCGTGCGTCAGTTTGTGGTGTTGCAGCGGCACCGGCGTGACGCGAAAGCCCGCGATCTCGACCGGGATGAAAGGCGGCAGCGGTTTGGGTTGCAGCGAGACCGGGTCGGCAAGCAGGCTCGCGCCATCGCCGTCGCCTTCAGCGCCCTGGGGGTAGTACACGGGAGACCGCCCGCCTGCTGCGTCCAGCGCAGGGTGTAGAGACCGGCGACGTGGTCCATGTGAAAGTGCGTGACGAATACGGCGTCCAGATGCACCGACCGCAGGTTGTGGATGTGGTCGTTCGCGCCCATGTCCACCAGGATGCTGGCGCGCTCGTTCTGGATCAGGACGCACGTCGGGAGGCGGCGGAGCCAGGGATGCGCCAGCGCGTCCTGACAGCGCGCGCAGGCGCAGCCGTGAACCGGCGTACCGACCGCATCGGAAGTCCCGAGAAGGGTGATGGTGAACATGCCTGTGTCTCCTTGCAGCGGCGAGATCGTGGTGAGAATCAGACCGTGAACAAGCTATTCTGGCGTCGCCGTGCGGCCCGAAAGCGCTAGGCTTTCGGGCCGCTGCCGATTGGTGGAGGGCGCGCAGCGCGCTGCGCCCCTGTGGTCGCTCAGCCAGCCACCCCTTGCAGCATGACTTCCACGTTGTCGGTCGGGCAGCCCTGCGTGAGGACGCAGAAGCGCTCCGTCGTGATGAAGAGCAGGTTCCCCGCGCCATCGGTGATGCTCGCGTGGATGACGTAGCTGCCGCTTTCCGCGATCACGTCCGGGTTGTACGCAATCGCGAACGGGATCGGCGCCTGGCCGGGGTAGTTGGTGAGGGTCTGCTCGCCAAGCGCCACGGCGGGCGCGTCGGCGCGCGATACGTCGCGCAACTGCACGTTGATGACCGCATCCGGCGGCAGCGCGATGCGTTCCCGGTAGGTCAGCGTGCCGCTGATGACCGCGCCGCCGGGCCGGGTGTAGATCGGGACCTTGTCGGCGGCAGCGACGCCGCCGCTGGGCGTGGTGGCGATGATCTGGAGGAACAGCGCGCGCGCTTCCTCGATGTTGAACCCCTCACCGAGCGTCACCACGGTGGACCACAGGCCGGTTCCGGGCTCTGCAATAACCGGCAGGAGGACAAGCGGGGTCTCGGCCTCATCCAGGACCTGCACAAACAGGCTGTACCCGGACACGCCGCCCGCGTAGCCGGCGACCGGCAGATAGGGCGTGGCGTTGGTGACGACCGTGTTGGGCAGCGGGACGCTGAGCAGCACGTAGCTGGGGTTCTGCGTGGGGTCGCCAAAGATCACATCGACCGCAGCGGAGGTCACCACGCTGCCGTCGCGGGCGCTCGTGGAGAAGGCGATGATCTTTCCGCGTCGCGTCTCCGTGACCGGCAGGGTGATCTGCCAGCCGCCCGCGCCGCCCGTGCCCGCGTCCGGCGCATCGATGGTCGTCGGCGCCTGCGCCAGGACGTTGCCGTTGCTGTCCACGGCCTGCACCACCACGTTGCCTTCGAACAGGCCGCGCCCGCGCCCCTCCACCACCACGCCGCCTTCCAGGCTCAGCGTGGCGTAGGGCATCGGGCTGGTGATGGTGACGTATGGGCTTTCGTCATCCGCGCCGAAGAGGATGCTTACCGCGTCTGAAGCGGCAAGGCCCGCGCCTTCAGCCGAGACGGCGTAGGCGAACAGGACGCCGCGCGCCCCTGGCGCGGCGGTCGTCAGCGCCAGTTCAACCTCCCACGTCCACGACTCCGCCGTGGACTCCACGACGCTTGCGCGCGCCTCGTCCAGCACCACGCCGGCGCTGTCCATGGCGCGGACGAACACCGTCCCTTCGAGCGTGCCGGCGCTCTCGCCCGTGACGCGCACCGGGCCGGTCAGGTCGAGCGCGGCGTCGGCCTCCGGGCTGGTGATCGTCACCGTGGCGTCAGGCTGGATCACGCCCCCAGGCTGCGGCGGGACGCGGATTTGCTGCCCCGAAAAGATCAGGTTGGGGGTGGTCAGGCAGTTGGCGAGGGTCAGCTCGCTGACGGTGGTCCCGAAGCGCTGCGCAATCTTGAACAGGTTGTCGCCGGCCTGGACGGTGTAGGCGTCCCAGCCCGTGCGCACGTCGCAACTGCTCGCGAACGTCACGTTGACCGTCCCTTCGCCGATGACGCGCCCATCCGCCGGGGAGATGGAAAAGGCGTAGATGTTGCCGGGCGTGTTGTTCCTGACGAGCATCGTGAGCGACACGGCCCACCCGCCGGCCGGGTCGGTGGTCGTGGCTTGCTGCAAGAGGGTGCGCCCGGAGCCGTCGCGCACGCGGACGACGACGTTGTTCTCAATCAGGCCGTTGGCCGTGCCGGTGACGGCGAAGCTGGCGTCTGTGTTCACGACCGCGCCGTCCTCCGGGCTGGTGATGACGATTTCGGCCTGTACGGGCGGCGTCGTGACGAACTCGACCGTGGCCGTCGCCTCAGCGACCACGCTGCCATCTTCGGGCGAGGTCGCGTAGGCGTGGATGGTCGCCGTCGTGTCCACCGCGCCGACCGCCAGTGTCACCGACCAGTTGCCGCTTTCGTCGGCGGTCGTGGGTTCCTGCGCCAACTGCGCGCCGCCGACGTCGGTGATGCGCACGACGACGTTCCCCTCAAAGACGTTCACCGCCGTTCCCGACACGGCCACGCTGCCGCTGTCGGTGTTGGATGGTGGCGCCGTCCTGTGGGGTGGTGATCGTGATCTCGGCCTGTGCAGGCGGCGTCGTGACAAAGGTAACGTTGACCGTCGCCTCGGCGACCACGCTGCCGTCGTCGGGCGAGGTCGCGTAGGCGCGGATGGTCGCGGCGGTGTCCACCGCGCCAACCGCCAGCGTCACCGACCAGTTGCCGCCGACGTCAGCGGTTGTGGGCTGCTCCGCTAACTGCGCGCCGCCGGCGTCGATGACGCGCACGACGACGTTCCCCTCAAAGACGTTGGCTGCCGTGCCGGTGACCGTCACGCTGCCAGAGTCGGTGTTGACCGTCGCGCCGTCCGCCGGGCTGGTGATGCTGATGGCGGGCGTGTCCTGGCGCGCGCCGGCGCTGCGGCGGCGATCAACAGCAGGGCGGATAGTAGAAGAGTGGCGATTGTATGCAAGGTTTCCTCCTGTAACCAGAGTTACCGCAAAGCCTGGGCGCGCGCACGGCGCTGCGTGTCCAGAGCGCAACACGGCGCGCCCGGCAATCACGCCCAAAGAGTAATTCTACCAAACCCCGCCCTTAAACTGCCAACTAAGCGTTGTGTTGAGGCCCTGCGATGGGGATGCACGGCACAGCTGCGCGCATCTGTTCACCTTCCCCCTCCACGCGGAGTCATGCTGCGTTTTTCGCAACCTGCCGGCTGAAGCCGGCGGCTAATCGCAGAATAACGCCGCCAGGATCACGAATTAGCCCGCGACTAATGCATTTTGATAGAATATCTTGGCAATCTCTTCGCAGAGTCGCGGCATTGCTATGCGGCTATCACAAACCCGGCGATGT
>JAOSJO010000018.1 GCA_027494055.1 Anaerolineae bacterium
ACGGGTTTTCGGCCCCAACGGCGGGAGTTCTCGGTCTCCACCGAGAAGTACGTCACCTTTCACATCAGTGGGCGATGCCCGTCACTGCTACTTACCGGAGCCGAGCGTCAACCCCTGGATGAAGTACCGCTGCAGCGCGAAGAACACGATCACCGTCGGCAGCGTGGCGATGAGCGCGCCCGCCACGATCACCGGCCAGTCAGTGATGTACTGCCCCTGGAGGGTCGCCAGGCCCGCGGTCACCGGGCGGAGCGAGTCGCTCTTGATCAGGATGATGGCCCACAGGTAGTCGTTGAACACCCAGGTGAACTCCAGCGTCGCCAGGGCCGCAAGCGCCGGCAGGCTCAGCGGCAGCATGATCTGCCAGTAGATGCGGAACTCGTTGCACCCGTCCACACGCGCCGCGTCGAGGATGTCCTCAGGCACGGTACGCATGAAGTTGCGCAGCACGAAGGTGCAGAAGCCCAACTGAAACGCCGTGTGGAAGAAGATCAGCGCCCAGTAGGTGTCGTATAGCCCCAGGATGTTGGTCAGGCGGAAGACGGGCAGCATGAGCACCTGGAACGGGAGCAGGGTCCCGGCCACAAACATGAAGTAGAAGAAGCGATTCAGTCGGAAGCGAAAGCGGGCCAGGGCGTAGGCGCTCGGTGTCGAGAAGAACAACATGCCGACGAGCGAGGGTAGGGTGATGATGAAGCTGTTGAGCAGGTACTTGTTGACGTTGCCCCGCTGCCACGCGCTGACGAAGTTGTCCAACGTGATCTCACGGGGCAGGCTCCAGAACCCGTTCACGTTGATATCATTCATGGTGCGGAAGGACGTGATCAACGCGCTGAAGAACGGGATCATCCAGAAGAGCGTGAGCGCGAGTAGCGCGCCAAACTTGATGACCTCGCGCCAATCCAGGGCTGTTTGTTCGATCGGTTTTGCTGAGAGGGTCTCGGTTCGACTCGCCATGGCTCAGTATTCCAGTTCGCTCTTCATGACCTGCCAGAGATAGAACATAATGAAGACCAGGCTGATCGAGAACAGCACGACGGCGATGGACGCGCCGTAGCCCATCTGGTAGTTGTTGAAGGCTTCCATGTACATGAAGTTTGCCAGCACGTTGGACGACCCTGCCGGCCCGCCGCGTGTCATGATCTGCACCAGGTCGAAGGCGCGCAACGGGTCGATGATGGAGATGACGATGATGATCGTGGTCACGGGCGCAAGCAGCGGGAAGACCACGCGCCGGAAGAGCTGCCAGCGCGTCGCGCCATCCACCCGCGCTGGCCTCGATCAGAGTCGGGTCCACGTTCTTCAGGCCGGCCAGGTAGAGAATCATCACGTACCCCACCTGCCGCCACACACCGGCGACAATGATGCACCAGATCGCCAACTGGCGGTCGGCAAGCCAGCCGGGCGGGTCGGTGACGCCGATGCCGCGCAGGAAGGAGTTCCAACAATCCCTGGCTGGGGTTGTAGACCCAGCCCCAGATCAGGCCAATGACCGCAAGCGACAGCACAAGTGGCGAGTAGAAGCTGACCTTGAACCAGCGCCCGCCGCGCATCTCGGCATTGAAGATCATCGCCAGTCCCAGGCCCATGGCTGTCGGCACGGTAATGAACACGGCCAGCCAGCGCACATTGTTCGCGAGCGACGTGTGGAAATCCTTGTCTCTGAACAGCCGCTCGAAGTTGCGCATGCCGACCATTTCAGGCGGCCACGACACACCGTCCCAGTTCGTCGGACTCAGGTAGCCGGTGCACGCCGTCGGCCCGATGACCCAGATAAGGTAGAGCGCCAGCGGAATCGCCAGGAAGAGATAGGGGTCCAGTGAATGCGCCAGCTTCCGGCCAGGCGAAAGCCCTGAGTGGTCATGGTGCCTCCCTTGCTGAGCAGGGGGCGCGGCCAGCCTGTGCCCGCCGCGCCCCTCACGAAGCCGTCGCGGTGGTTACTGGCTCGCCATTTCCTCGGCAAGGCGCACCCGGTCGGCTTCCAGGTCCTCCAGCGGGTCGTCAATGCTGCTGGGGTCATCCCAGAAAGCGACGAAGGCGTTCATGCCGGCCTCGGCCATCTCAGGCGTGGTATCGCGGTCGTAGAACTGCGCAATGTAGTCTGCGCCCTGGATCAGCGCGATGCCCTTCTGGGTTGCGGGGTTGGCGCCAGAGATATCCACGTCAGTGCGGGTGGGCAGGCGGCCCATTTCTTCGAAGGACATCTGCTGGACTTCCTGCGAGCCGAGGAAGGCCAGGAAATCCTTGCCGCCTTCAGGTTGCGCGCGTTCGCGGCGATGAAGAAGCCATCGGTCGGGGCGTCCTCACCGATGGGGACATCCGGGTTGATGATGGGGAAGCGGAAGAAGTCGAGGTCCATCCCGCCATCCTCGGTGGCGAACTGGTCGGCGTAGTTGGCCGTGATTTCGTCAACGATGAACTGGCCGATCAGGTACATCGCGGCTTCGTTGCGCGCCATGAAGCCCAGGCCTTCCTGCCAGGTGTAGGCGGCGGGGTCGTCGATGAAGCAGTTGTGCTCAAGCAACTGGTTCCAGTAGGTGAAGACTTCCGCTACGCGGTCGTCGGTGTAGGATTCCCCGAGGAGCATCAAGTCAACGTGGAACTCCGGCCCGTTGACGCGCATGTTCAGGTAGTCAAACCAGCCCGCCGTCGTCCAGGGATAGCGGGTGCCAATGGTAATGGGCCTGATGCCGGCGGCGTTCAGGGTGTCGCAGGCGGCCAGGAATTCATCCCAGGTCTCAGGCTCCTCCGTGATGCCGGCCTGCTCAAACAGCGAGGGGCGGTAGTGAGACGGCCCACCAGTAGTAGGAGGTCGGCAGGAAGTACTGCTTGTCGTCAACGGTGGCGAGCGCCTGGAAGCCGGGGGCGTAGGGCCTCGTCGAAACCGCTCTCCACCCACATGTCCGAGATGTCCGCGATCAGACCCCGGTCGATGAAGAAGCGGGCGCGGTTGCCGGCGAACCAGGTCATCACATCCGGGGCCGGGTCAGCGGTGAGGTAGGCGCGGATGGCCTGCTTGAAATCCTCATGGGCGATGATGGAGTGCATCACCGGCATGTCGGGATGCGCCTCGTTCCACATGGCGACGATCTTCTCGTCGAAGGCGCGGGGGCGTGGGGTCGCCATTGTACGAGTTGTAGGTGATCGGCTGCGCTTCCTGAGCGAGCACGCCGGCGGCGTTCGCCAGGATCGCCACGGCGATCAGGGTCACTGCGGTTTGCCAAAACTTCTTAGGCATGTCCCTTTCTCCTCATTAGTGTCAGCGGCTCAAACGCTTGGCGCAAAACCATGGTGAGCGCATTTCGCGCTCTTTGCGAACCGTGACGGCTTCTGATTCTCGTCCCGCTATGCACCTCCTGTTTGATACCTCAGCCCTGGACCTCCCGGCGCACGGCGGAGGACGTGCGGATCATCAACTCGGCGGCCAGTTCAATGGCGTCAAAGCTGGCGACTTCGCCATCGATAAGGGCGAGCAGGTTGCGCGCCGCCAATCGACCCATGTCTAGCGACGGCTGGCGGACGGTTGTCAGGGGGCGGGTCGAAGTGAGCGGCGTCAGGGATGTCGTCGAACCCGACGACGGATACATCCTCAGGGACGCGCACGCCGCGCTCGCGCAGCGCGCGGATTGCGCCCATCGCCATCCGGTCGTTCACCGCGAATACGGCAGTCAGGTCGGCGCGCCGGTCGAGCAGCGCCTGGGCGGCGGCGTATCCGCTCTGGTACGTGTAATCACCGGACGCGATCAGGGTTTCATCGCTGGCAATCGCCTGCGCCCCCAGGGCATCGTTGTAGCCGGCGACGCGCTCAAAAACCGCCCGCTGCGCTACCCTGACACGTGATCAGGCCAATGCGACGGTGCCCCAGCTCAATCAGGTGCTCGACCAGCGCCCGCGCGCCGTGGCGGTCATTGACGTGAATGCTATTTGCGCCGCCATCGGGACCGTAGTAGCCCAGGGCAACGACCGGGTAGCGTTGGCGTCTCCAGCTCCTGCCGGATGGCTTCATCGTGGAGCACGCCGCCAGCAATCGCGCCGTCCACAAAGCGCGTGCGGATCAGGCGGTGGTATGCACTGGCGGCGTCCTCGACGCTCGTCGCCGTGAAGAGCAGCAGGGCGTACTCGCGCTCGCGCAGCACCTCCTCGACGCCCCGGATAAACAGGATCAGGTGCGGGTCATCGAACAGATACGCCGAAGCGAAAGGAATGACCACGCCCACGATATGGGTACGGCCTTTCGACAGGGCGCGTGCGACCTGGTTGGGCACGTAGTCCAGCTCGGCGACCACCTGAAGCACGCGCGCGCGCGTCTCTCCGCTGACATAGGGCGTGTTGGATAGCACTTTGGATGCGGTCGTGGTCGAAACGCCAGCCCGTTCTGCCACTTCTCGAAGTGTCGTCATGCCAGAGGGGAACCCGCCTTCGTGTGCGGACGCGAGGACAGTAGTTAACCGCTTAACTATACTCTATGGCAGATTCGGTGCTGAGTCAATGCCCTTCTGGTTGAGGTAGAGGTCTGGAGTGTCGAATTGCCGCGGCAATAACCACCGTGGAAGCCGAAGACTCTATTCGGCCGTGGATCGAGGGGCTACTCGGCGTGTGGGTTTGTGGTTTTGGCAGAGCACCCCGTTGACGCAGGGTCCAATCCGCGACGCAGACGCGTAGCACGAGCATGGCGACTTCACTGGCGCGCGACGATGATGAGCGGCTTGCGCAGGAGCAAGTTCTCGGCAATGGGATCGACCGACGGCAGGGTGCGATCAGCTTTCGGATCGAAGGTCGCCATTCTACTCCACTGCTCTCGCAGGACGAAATGGGCGGCGGATGGCACTTCCGGCCCCTACAGCCAAATACGTCTCTTCTCGCACACTCGCTCTCAATTCGCACGAATCAGCCCTTGCGGGCACGATTCGGAGGCTGGACGAGAAGAGGGACCCGGACAGAGTTTCCGGCGAACGCCTTCCTTCATATACTTGATGTGGGGCGCCGCCTTGGAAGGGAGCTCCAGTTGTCCCGATGGCCTGCGGGGTGCACGCTTTCGTCTTCTCCTGGACAGCGTCGGGCTGAATAGATCGCGGAAGATGGTCTCATGTCTGATCGACCACCACCAGACATCCCGCCTGAACAGCGCTGGCAGTGGGAAGAAGCGGCGCGACAGGCGCGCGAAGCTTCCGAACGTCGGATGATACAGCAGCAATTGGAGGGCAGTCATTATACCTCTCCCCCTCGAACTGGGACGCCTACGAACTGGAAGTCGGAGCGCAAAGGCCTCGCCTGGATACTGCTGCCCTTCATCCTGATAGTGGCTGGAGCCGTGCTTTTCTCTCTCGTTGAGATCGATTGGGCGCTGCTCGATCTACTCTCGAGCGTCGCTAAGGGCGTACTGATTGTTGTCGGTGTGGGTTTCTGTCTGCCTCATGCTGAGGACGGCCATCAAGCATCGCAACAACACCATTGCGGCCGTCAGTTTAGTCGTGCTTCTGCTGGTGACGTTGCTGCTGATAGGCGCAATCCTTGAGGGTTTGGGAGTGGTAGCCAGGCTGAGCGGGGTGGTTTGTCGGCCAGGACGTCGAAAGCTCATAACCAAGTGAAGCGAGGCAGGTCTTCCCAGCGCGAGCGGCCAGGGCACGATCCGGCTATCCCTGGTCGCCTCCGTTCCGGCTCTGCCAGTCTGTTCAAGTCAGGTTACACCGGGACATTACGCTGCCCTGCTCTCTCATGCTAATCACCTGCCGAGGATTTCTGTGCTGGGTTCGATCTCTTCTCCGACCAAGGTAAGTGGCGCATCGCCTGGCAGGGCATGCAGATTTGTCTGCGGCTCATCGATGGCGACATCTACTGTTCTCCCCACTACGGCCCCGCACACGAGGTTGCAGAACCGCCTGCAGCTGTCTACACCCCGGACCCGCTGATCGAAACACGCGCTTTCGCCAGTGTCAGTTCGCCCCAGATGATCGTCGTGTAGGTGCTGGAGTCTTGTGTCCCAGTTACCAGGTTAACCTTAGCAATACGTAA
>JAOSJO010000019.1 GCA_027494055.1 Anaerolineae bacterium
GCTGGCGCGCGAGGAGATTTCCGAGATCGAGCCGCTGCTGGTCGAAGTGCTGCGCGAGGGGCGGCTGGTTTACGACCTGCCCACCATCGAGGAGATACGCGCCCTGCGCCGCGCCGACACCGAGCGGCTCGACCCTGGCGTGCTGCGACTGGTCAACCCGCATATCTACCACGTCTCACTCACCCAGGGGCTGTGGGACCTCAAGCAGTCGCTGATTGACACGGCGATTGCCCAGAGCCAGTGAGCTTCCGGGAGCAGGCAATGACCGATATCTTCCCGATTCTCATTCTCAATGGCCGCCCGGCGGCTGGCAAGAGCGAACTGATCCACTTCTTGCAGGGTCTGCCCGACGACGAGCGGCGCGCTCGCTTCCACATCGGGGCGTTGCACGAGTTGGACGACTTTCCCATGCTGTGGACGTGGTTCGAGGAAGATCACATCCTGGAGCACAGGCTGGGCCGCCCGCGCCTGCACACTGACCCCGATGGATACTTCGTCCACAACGACCTGTGGCACCTGCTCATCGAGCGGCTGAGCCTGGAATACGACAAGCTGCTGCGTGATGCGCCCGACCTGCACGCGACGCATACCGTACTCATCGAGTTCTCGCGCGGCGGCGAGCACGGCGGCTATCGCGCGGCGTACCCGCACCTGAGCGACGCCGTGCTGAAGCAGGCGGCCATCTTCTTCATTGACGTGCCCTACGAAGAATCGCTGCGCAAGAACCGCCGCCGCTTCAACCCGGACAAGCCGGATAGCATCCTGGAGCACGGGCTGCCGGACGCCAAGCTGGAGCGCCTGTACAGGGATGTAGATTGGCACGACTTGGCTGCTGCTGACCCGGAGACGATTGACGTGCGCGGCACGGCGGTGCCCTATGCCGTCCTCCCCAACCACGACGACGTGACCACCTCTCTAGGGCCGGTCTTTGAGGCGCGGCTGGAAGCGACGCTCGGCACACTGTGGGCGCGCTGGCAGCGGCGGCGCTGAGCGCGAAGATACGGCAGTATTCTGCTTGCGCGAACCCCACCGCTCCGTTACACTGATGGGCAACCACATGCCCGGCATACGGTGCCACTGGGCGATCTGGACGGGTCATTGAGTTTATGAGGAGCTAAGCATGAAAAAAGCATTCTCTCTGCTAATGGTCGTGATGATGGCGCTGCCAGTCTTGACGCTCGTCCCTGGAGCGACTGCCCAGGACGCGATAGGCAGCGAAGGCAACCCCATTGAGGTGTACTTCGTGCCATCCAGTGAGGCACAGCTTATTGTCGAGAGCGGTGACGCACTGGAACAGGCGCTCTCAGAATTGACGGGTTATACGTTCGAGGTGTCCGTGCCAACCGCCTACGCCGCGGTAATCGAGGCAATGTGCGCCGCGCCTGACAGGACGATGGGTTTCATCCCGGCGGCGGGCTACGTCATCGCCAACAATCGCTGCGGCGTAGATGTGGCAATGGCGGCTGAGCGTCGCGGTTGGGCGGTTTATTGGGCTGCCTACCTGGTACGCCGCGACAGCGATATCTACACTTTTGGCGATCTCGCTGGCAAGACCTGGGCCTACGGCGATCCGCTCTCAACCTCAGGGTATCTCTTCCCCGCAGTTGAATTGGGCCAGGCTGGTATTGTCCCCGGCGCTGAGGTTCAGACAGGCGGTCACAACCAGACCGTGCTGGCGGTCTACAACGGCGAAGCCGATTTCGGCACAGTCTACTTTAGCCCTCCTGTCGTGCCCGGTGCGCCCTGGGCATCCGGTGACCTGCCCGAGCCATACGACCTGTCCATTGATGAGTCCTACATCGGCGCAGATGGCGAGCTTTATGTCGGCGACATTATGATCCAGGACGCGCGCCGTGCCGTGCGCGAGACTGCACCGGATGTTGTTGACAAGGTTCGCATCCTGCGCCTGAGCGCTCCGATCCCGAATGATACACTCAGCTTTGGGCCAGAGTTCCCCGAGGATATACGGGCTGCGATTGTTGATGCGTTGGTCGCGTATGCCCAAGACACGGAAAGCTGGTCAGCGTCTCCTTTGGCCACGGCCTACAGTTGGACTGGCCTGGAGCCGATTGAAGACTCGACGTTCGACATCGTGCGCGGCTTGTTCACCGTACTTGGTCTGACCGAAGAGGACATCTTCGGCTAGTTCCTTTCCCTTTCGTTACCACACCGACGGGCAGAGCGAGGTGACTCCTCTGCCCGCTTTTTTAACCCGGCGGAGACGCTGATGCTCAAGATCGAACACCTGACCAAAATCTACGACAACGGCGTGCGCGCGCTGCAAGATGTGAGCTTCGAGGTGCCGGACGGCCAGTTCCTGGTCATCATCGGGCTGAGCGGATCGGGCAAGTCTACGCTGCTGCGCTGCATCAACCGCCTGATCGAGCCGACCGAGGGGCGCATCATCTGGAACGACACCGACATCACCGATGCTACCGACGAGGAACTGCGCCAGATTCGCCGCAAGATCGGCATGATCTTCCAGCAGTTCAACCTGGTGCGCCGCGCGCCGGTGGTGACCAATGTGCTGGCCGGGCGGCTGGGCTACACCAATCCCCTTGTGGAGCCTCGTCAACCACTTCTCCGCCGAGGACAAGCGCAAGGCCCTGGAAAAACTTGACCGCGTTGGCATCCGCGAGAAAGCCCATATCCGCGCCGACCAGCTCAGCGGCGGCCAACAACAGCGCGTCGGCATCGCCCGCGCGCTGATGCAGGAGCCAGAATTGATGCTGGCCGACGAGCCGGTGGCCAGCCTGGACCCGGCGACCTCGCATTCGGTGATGAAGTACCTGGAGCTGCTCAACAAAGAGGACGGCATCACCATCCTGTGCAGCTTGCACTTCCTCAGCCTGGCGCGCACCTACGCCGACCGCATCATCGCCCTCAAGGATGGCCGCACGGAGTTCGACGGGCTGCCTGAAGAGATTGACGACAGGCGCTTCAAAGACATTTACGGCGAAGATGCCGTGCGCGTAGAGATCGCCTAGGGGAGCTATGACCAACAAAGTGCCGCGATCCTCCCGTTCGGCGTTGCGCCGGTTGCTGCTGGTCCTGGGCATCGTGATCGGCGTGGTCATCTATGCGTATGGCTGGACGACAACCGACATCAGCCTGGACGAAGTGCAAGACCCGGTGCGCCAGGCATCGGTGCAGCGCGCCATGCGCGAGCTACTCTCGCCCGATCTGTTCACCCGCGACCGCGAGAACCGCTCGTTCTTCGTGGAGTTTGCCATCGGCTGCCCTGAAGGGGACCTGCCGGAGGGCCGTGCCGACACCGGCGACGAGGCTTATGTTATTTTCACCCCCACCCTGCGCCGACTTGGATGAAGTGGTCACGGTTGAGGGCTTCCATTTCCCGCTGACGCCATCGCCCGCATCCAACTCTACCGTGAAGGCCAGCAGAACTTGCCTTTCCGATTGGTGAAGAGCGATGCGGCTGATGCCCAGGCGAGCGAAGAGTCGGTCTTCGATGTGGACAGCGACGGGCATTTCAAAGTGTCCGTCAAGGTGCCCCGAGGGCGTGGCCTGAGCGGTCAGACGCACCAGGTTGAGATTCAGGCAGCCGTGCCAAGCGGTTGGCCGCGCCTGAGCGATACCACCAAGACGGTCATTGACAAGATGATCGAGACGATCTTCCTGGCGCTGATGGCGACCACGCTGGCGCTGCCGGTCGCTGTGGTGCTCAGCTTCATCGCCGCGCGCAACCTGATGCGCCAGATCACGCTGCCGCTGGGCAACGTCCTCGTCGGCTTTGTGCTGCTGCCGGTGGGCGGATGGCTCGGCTACCAGGTACTGGGGCCGCTGGGCCAGCTGGGCGTGCGCTGGGGCGAAGACGTGCTGCCGGGCCTGGGCGGATCGGCGGGCGCGCTGGCCGGATTCGCGTTTGTGTCGTATGCGCTGGGCCGCCTGCCGCTGGCGGGTTCGGCCCGACGGGTGCGCTCGATCACCCTCAACGCCCTGCTGGTGGCGGTGCTGGTCTTCATCGTGGGAGTGTTGGGAGGCGCGGGCATCTGGCTGGGCGGCAAGCTCCAGACTGGCCTGCTCGCCGACCTGGGCAATTTCGTCGGCACGCTGGGCACGCTGACAGACCTGATCATCGCTACGCTGGCCGCCATCGGCGGGGCGATGTGGCTGTCGTCGCTGGGCGCGAACCTGGTGGCCGGCCCCATGCGCCACGTCTTTTCGCCGCTGAGCAACGTGCTGGGCGCGGTCTTGGGCGCGCTGAGCGGGGCGATCTTGCTGGCCATGACCGCCCTCTTCGGCACGCAGGCAGTGCTGCTCGGACTGCTCACGCCGGTCGTCGCCGCCGCGCTCGGCGGGCAGCTTGCCGTCGAGGTGTACTATCTGGTGCCGGGCGCGCGCAAGCCCAAGCGCGACCGCACCGATGTAGACCAGATGATCCACACGCTGGCTTACGTGGTGGGCGCGCTGCTGGCCTTCGCCATCACCGCCTACGCCATTGATCTGCTGCGCGCCATCGTGGACGAACGCCCCCCCTCTCGCGCCATGATTGACCTGGGGCTGTTCGAGATGCGCACCTACGTGGCCAAGTCGTCCCTGATCGGGGGTGTGCTTGGCGGGCTGGCCGCTGGTCTGGCCGGGACGCAGGTGGCGTTCCCGCTGGGCATGAGCGTCTACAACACCTCGCGGACAATCCTCAATGCGCTGCGCTCCATCGAGCCGCTGATCATGGGCATCGTCTTCGTCATCTGGGTGGGCGTGGGGCCGTTTGCTGGCGTGCTGGCGTTGACCCTGCACTCCATCGCCTCGCTGGGCAAGCTCTACTCCGAGCAGGTCGAGAACATTGACGCCGGGCCGATTGAAGCGATCCAGTCCACTGGGGCCAATCGCTTGCAGACCGTCGTCTACGCGGTCGTGCCGCAGATCGTCCCGCCGTACATTGCCTTCACCATGTACCGCTGGGACATCAACGTGCGCATGTCCACAATCATCGGCTTCGTCGGCGGCGGCGGTATCGGCTTCCTGCTCCAGCAGCAGATCAACCTGCTGCGCTACAACCAGGCGGGCGTCGCTGTGCTGGCCATTGCCATCGTCGTCTCCATCCTGGACTATGCCAGCGCCGCCATCCGCGAGCGGATCGTGTAGGGGCGCGCACCATCGGGGCAAGGATGGGCGTATTCGGCCTGTAGGGCAAAACATCATCGCAGAGGCGCGGAGGGCGCGGACAGACTTCCGAAGTCTTGAAAACTTCGGAAGTCTCTTTCTCTGCGTTTCTGCGGTTCAGAACACCGCACATTCACTGATTGCACGCG
>JAOSJO010000020.1 GCA_027494055.1 Anaerolineae bacterium
ACGCGCGCCATGCGCCGTGTCGCACCCAAACAGGAGGCATTGCCCCATGGAGGACCGCGTTACCCGGTTCAAGGCCGAACGCGAACAGCTAAACGAGATCGTGTTGCGCTACGCCGGCGTCGAGACCAAGCGCTTCTTCAGCCTGGACGGCCAGGTCTACCGCGACGGCGCGCTGCCGCGGAAGGTCAAGGAGCTGCTGGGGCTGGTGTCCTCGCTGGTGCTCCGGTGCGACGACTGCGTGCTCTACCACTTGATTCAGTGCTACGATGAAGGCGTCACCGACGCCGAGCTTCAGGAGGCGCTCTCCATCGCCCTCATCGTCGGCGGGTCCATCACGATCCCCCCACCTGCGGCGCGCCTACCGCGCGTGGGACGAGATGAAGGCCGGCGCGGAGTCGCGCCCCGCTTCGAAGGGAGATTGACCATGACAGACTTCGACGCACTCCTCAACGACGTGAAAGCCCTCGTGCGCGCCGGCGGCGCGCATCGCGAAAGGGCGCAGGCGCTGTGTAACCTGCTCCGCGACCGGGTTGACCACTACGACTGGGTCGGCTTCTACCTGGTCGATCCCGCCGCCGAGCGCGCGCTTGTGCTCGGTCCCTACGCCGGCGCGCCGACCGAGCATACGCGCATCCCGTTCGGCAAGGGCATCTGCGGGCAGGCGGCGGAGACCGAAGCGACGTTTGTGATCCAGGACGTGTCGCAGGAGACCAACTACCTCGCGTGCAGCGTGCACGTCCGGTCGGAGATCGTGCTGCCGATGTTCAAGGACGGCGCGCTGATCGGCGAGCTGGACATCGACTCGCACGTGATCGCGCCGTTCACCGACGCCGACGAGCGGTTTCTCGAAGCGGTCTGCGCCGAAGCGGCGACCCTGTTCTAGCCCACAGCGGCAGCCGCCATGCAAGGCCTCTGGAAACGCGCCCCTGCCCCTGTACGCCGTCCTCGCCGTCGCGACGTTGCTCGCGTCCGCGCCGGCGGCCGGCGGCAGCGTCCCCGCCGTGGTGACCCCCACGCCGGCGGCCACCGACGCCGCCGCCCGCTACGCACTCGCACGGGAGTACGCCGACGCGCATAACGGCCTGGTCCTGCTCGTCGTGGACGGCGACGCGACGGTGTTCGAGGCGGGCCGCCTGGGCTACGACGCGGACACGCCCTACGAGCTGTTCAGCGGGACGAAGAGCTTCGCGTGCGCAATGGCCGTCGCCGCCGTTGCGGACGGCCTGCTCTCCAGCCTCGACGAGCGCGCCGCCGCCACCCTCACCGAGTTCGCGGCGGACGCGGGCAAGGCGCAGATCACTGTGCGCCAGTTGCTCAACTTCACCAGCGGCCTCGATCCGGGTATGCGGCCTCTCGACGGGGGAAAGCACAGGGGACCGGTACGCCGACGCGCTCAGGGTGGGCATGGTCACCGCGCCGGGCGGGCGCTTTGCCTACGGGCCGAGCCACCTGTTCGCCTTCGGCGAGCTGATGCGCCGCAAGCTCGAACCGCTCGGCGAAGACCCGCTGGACTACCTCAAGCAGCGCGTCTTCGCGCCGATTGGCCTGGAGGTGTACGCCTGGCGCCGCGACGCGGCGGGCAACCCCTACCTGCCGTCGGGCGCGTTCCTGTCCGCGCGGGCGTGGGCCAGGTACGGCGTGCTGCTCCGCGATGAGGGCGCGTGGGCCGGCGCGCCGGTGCTGCCGGCGGCGCAGCTCGCCGAGTGCTTCGCGGGTAGCGACGCCAACCCCGGCTACGGGCTGACGTTCTGGCTCAACCACGACGTGCCGGAGGCGGCGGTGGCGGCGGCCGGCGCGCAGGGCGGCCTGATGCAACCCGGCTACCTCTACGAAGGCGGCCCGCCCGACCTTGTCATGGCCGCCGGCGCGGGCAACCAGCGCATGTACATCATCCCGTCGCGCGACCTGGTGGTCGTGCGCTTTGGCTGGAACGACCCCAGTTGGGACGACGCCGCGTTCCTGGCGCGCCTGCTGGAGGGCCGCGTCTCGGACTGAGCCAGACGCCGGCCCTGTTGCACACACACGAGGAGAGGATCATGGGGAAGAAAACGCTCACCATCATCGCCGTACTGCTGACGTGCAGCCTTGCGCCCGGCGGCCAGCCCGGACTCGCCCAGACCGACGCCGGCGGCGGCGACCTGCCCTGGTGGAACGACCGGGTCTTCTACGAGATTTTCGTGCGCAGCTTCCACGACAGCGACGGCGACGGCATCGGCGACCTGCAGGGCGTCATCGAGAAGCTGGACTACCTCAACGACGGCGACCCCGCCACGACCGACGACCTGGGCGTGACCGGCATCTGGCTGATGCCGGTGGCCGAATCGCCCAGCTATCACGGCTACGACGTGGCCGACTACCGGCAGGTCGAATCGGACTACGGCACGAACGAAGACTTCAGGCAACTCGTCGAGGCGGCGCACGCGCGCGGCATCGCCGTCATCACCGACCTGGTGATGAACCACACCTCCAGCCAGCACCCGTGGTTCATTGCGTCGCGGGCGGGCGACCCGCAGTATCGACACTGGTACATCTGGGCGCAGGAGAACCCCGGCTATGCCGGCCCCTTTGGGCAGCCGGCGTGGCACGCCGCCAACGGCCAGTACTACTACGGCGTCTTCTGGTCGGAGATGCCCGATCTCAACTTCAACCTGCCCCCGGTGACCGACGAGATGTACGACATCGCCCGCTTCTGGCTGGAAGACATGGGCGTGGACGGCTTCCGGCTGGACGCCGTACGCTACCTCATCGAGGAGGGGCGCGTCCAGGCGGACACGCGCGCCACGATCAACTGGCTCACCCGCTTTGATGACCACATCGACGCCATCAACCCCGACGCGCTCACGGTCGGCGAAATCCTGACCTCAAGCCTCGCCGTCGCCCGGTATGTCGAGGCCGGCGCGGTGGACATAGGCTTCGAGTTCGACCTGGCCGGGGCGATACTCTCCAGCGCCGGCGCGGGCGACCGCCTCAGGCTGATGCGCGGGCAGGCGCAGGCGCTCCGGCTGTTCCCAACGGGGCAGTACGCCGCCTTCCTGACCAACCACGACCAGGCGCGCGTGATGACGTCCCTCGTCGGCAACGCGGGCGCGGCCAGGGTCGCCGCCGCGCTGCTGCTGACCAACCCCGGCGTGCCGTTCATCTACTACGGTGAGGAGATCGGCATGACGGGGAGCAAACCCGACGAGTGCATCCGCACGCCCATGCAGTGGGACGACGCGCCGCCGGTCGCGGCGTTCACCGCCGGCACGCCCTGCGCGACGCTGCCCGCCGAGTCGTATGCGAACGCCAACGTCGCCGCCCAGACCGGCGACCCCGACTCGCTGCTGAGCCACTACCGCGCGCTGATCCGCCTGCGGGCCGAGCATCCCGCGCTGCGGCGCGGCGACTTCCTGTTCGTGGACAGCGAAAACACGGCGCTGTACAGCTTTGGGAAGCACACGGACGAGGAGACGCTGCTCGTGCTGGTGAACCTCTCCGACGCGCCGGTGACCGGCTATGCGCTATCGCTCGCGGAGGGGCCGCTAGAGGGCGCGGTGCGCGCGACGCTGCTCATGGGCGCGGGCGACATCGCCGCGCCGGAGGTCAACGCGGCGGGCGGCTTCGACGCCTACACGCCGCTGGAGGAACTCCCACCCAGGAGCACGACAGTGATTTTGTTGGGGGAGTGAGGGTGGGGTCGCGCCCAGGGAGGTCCAGCACCCAGGGAGCTTGAAGCTCCCTGGGCGCTTTTGGGGAAAGGGCCGGCCGTTATTCCCCGCAGGTGATGGCCGTCACCTTCCACTGCGCACCTTCCAGCGCCATCTCAAGCGACGCCAGCGCGTGAGCCGTGAACGTCTCCGGCCCGCTGGCGTACTCGCCCGTGATCTGCACCGTCGCCGCCTGCTCCGAAGCTGACACCGCCTCGGCGGTCACGCGCGTCGGGATGTCCTGCGCGCACAGCACCGGGTCGGCGGCGCGCGGCGCTTCGCTGGCGAAGGTCGCCTCCAGGTCGGCCAGCAGATCTTCGCTCAGGTAGTCGCCCCAGGCGAAAGCCCAGTCGGTGATCGGCGTGCGGTCGATGCCGCGCTCCATGTCGTAGCGCGTGTAGGTGATGTACTCGTTGTAGAGGTATTCCGCCACCGTCTCCGGCGCGACGCCGCACACGATGTCGTCGATCATCCACTGCTGGTCGCGCACCAGTTTGACCGTCAGCGTGCGCGGCTGCGGATTGCCGCTGTAGTACGCGCGCACGAACATGGTAGCGCTCTCCTGCCCCACTGACACCGCAGTCACGCCGATATGGTTCGGGAAGTCCTGCGCGCACAGCACCGGATCGCCGTCGCCGAGTTCGCGTGCGCTGCGCGCCTCCTGTATGCGGGCGTTCAGGCCGTCCGTCAGGAAGGGGTAACGCGCGTCCAGCGCCTCGCTGCCGGGCGTCTGCTCAAGATACCAGTTGTAGAACGCCTGGGTGACGCCGCGCGGCGTGAGGGTTTCCTGGCAGATCACGTTGGCGATCAGCCACGCGCCGTCCTGTTCGTGCACGGATACCACAAAGGCGTTCGGGTGTGGGTTGTGGCTGAAGTACCCGTGCACCAGTACAGCGGCGTCACGGTCTGTTAGCGCGTCCACCTGCCCGATCTCGAAGCGCTCCGGCACGTCCTGCGCGCACAGGAACGGATCGTAGCCGAGGCCATGATCCGGGCCGGCCTCAGCGATCAGGCTGTCCACCGCCTCGATCATGTCCGCGCTCAGGAAGGCGCTTTCACGGTACGCGCCCTCGACCACCGGGTTGATGCGCTGCGCCGCGTCGAGGTACCACCGGTAGAATCCCTCCACGGCCTCGACCGGGTCCGCCGCGCCGGTTGGCTCCTGTGCGGAAACGGGCACAAGCGTGAGCGCCGCGCACACTGCGAATACGATTAATCTGGCTTTCATTGACCTTCCTCCTGAGTTCATGAGCCGGGCCGCCCTCCGGCCCGCGCTTAGCCAAGCCACGCGCGATTGTAGTGGGCGGGCGTTACGAGAGCGTGTCGGGAGTGTTACAGGGCGGTCAAACTGCGTTACAATCTCGAAATAGACCTTTGTGGGTCAGATTCCGCCGTAAACGGCCCGCGCCGGTCGGCTGGGATCAGGGGACCGCCAGGCATGATCG
>JAOSJO010000021.1 GCA_027494055.1 Anaerolineae bacterium
CCGAGGGCGTCGCGCACCACCTTCCCGCCGTGGCCGGGTTCCTGATGGAGAAGGAGCTGGACTATCTGGTCAACGCGCTTGAGGACCCAAAGCGGCCCTTCGTGGCGATCCTCGGCGGGGCGAAGGTCTCAGACAAGATCGGCGTGATCGACTCGCTGCTGGGGAAGTGCGACAGGCTCCTCATCGGCGGCGGTATGGCGAACACGTTCTTCAAGGCGCAGGGCGTGGAGATGGCCGACTCGCTGGTCGGGATGACGCGCTCGACAGCGAAGGACATCCCCTCAAGAAGCGCGGGCGATAAGCTCGTCCTGCCGATTGACGTGGTGATCGCCGACGCCTTCGACGCCGGCGCCGAACACCCAGGTTTGTGACGCCGGCGCGGACGTCCCGCGGCTGGCGCATCCTGGATATCGGCCCCGACACGGTTGACTTCTTCACCACGCACCTGGTCAGCGCGAAGACCGTGGTCTGGAACGGGCCGATGGGCGTGTTTGAGATGGCGCCATTCGCGAAGGGCACCATCGCCATCGCCAGGGTGCTTCGCCGAACTCGACGCCACGACCATCATCGGCGGCGGCGACTCGGCGGCGGTGGAGCAGGCTGGCCTCGCCGACGAGATGACGCACATCTCCACCGGCGGCGGCGCGAGCCTTGAGCTGCTTGAGGCAAGGCGCTGCCGGGCGTGGTGGCGCTGCAGGAGAAGTAACTCAGTTGGACGAAGGGTGCGCAATGAGACAGGGGGCTTAAGCCCCCTTGTCTGACCCCCTTGTCTTGGGTATCCCGTCCTCCGGGTTCTTTCCGCGAATCTTTGTTACAATGAGGGCGGCGCTGTAAGCAGAGCCGCTTTTGGATTCTACCGGCTGCTGACGAAGACACGCGGAGGCTTACGCTAATGGATTAGCGTTGAGCCGCTCGTAGCGCTAATTTCGCTTAGAAAATTAGCGTTACGCAAATCGCGGCGCTCCCCACGCGGGAGCGCCGCGCGATTCCGCGCCGTGCGCTCAGTTCCCCTTCGGGATCAGGCTCGCCAGCTTCGCGGCCAGCGCGCTCAGCGTCAGCGTCTGCAGCCAGACGCGCCCCGGCCCGCGCAGAGTCGCCAGGAACAGCCCCTCGCCGCCGAAGAGGATGTTGCTCACGCCCTTGACCATTTCGATGTCAAAGTTCACCGACGGGTCGAACGCCGCCACGTGACCGGGGTCCACCCTCAGAAGCTGGCCCTGGCCCAGGCTGTACTCAACCACCTCGCCGGGCACCTCCAGGAAGGCCATGCCGGGGCCGGTGAGCTTCTGCATGATGAACCCCTCGCCGCCGAAGAACCCCGCGCCGAGCCGCTTGCGGGAGTGCATCGCCATCGTCACAGAGTCCTCAGCGCACATGAACGAGTCTTTCTGCGCGATGAGTTCCTGGCCCGGCTCGAGCTGCAGCGGCACGATCTTCCCCGGCGCTTCGGGCGTGAAGGTTATCATCGCCTGGGGGCGGCGCAGGTGAAGGTGGTGAGGAACAGCGACCTCGCCCGCCAGCGCGCGCCCCAACATCGCGCCCAGGCCGCCGCGCCCGGAGGTCTTCATCTCGACGCCGTCAGTCATCCACGACATGCCGCCGGACTCGGTGAAGACGGCCTCGCCGTGGTTCAGGTGCACCTCCAGGCTCTGCATCACCGTGCCTTTGATTTCGTACTGCATGGCAATCCCCTTTCATGCGCGCCAGCTCCGGGCAATCAAGCACTCCGCGATTATAGTAGCGGATGAGGCGGGCACGGCGCAAGCGGGCGCGCCCCTCGCGCTTGCGCAGGCTTTTCACAGGTTGGAAACAGGATAGAAACTCGTAACAAATTTCACAAAACCGCCCCGAAACCCCCAAAAGCGGCGGACACATGCTATCCTAAGTGCAGCACAAACAGTATTCTGAACCGCACTCGCTCGACAGGTCCTTTAGCAGGGGAAAGGAGCACCGGGCAGATTCCTCACGTTACCTGAACACGAACTACCTACTTGACCTGTCTACACCAGGAGAAACCAGATCATGAACGTGCGCAGGATTACCGTATTCGTGCTAGTCGCCCTGCTCGCGCTGGGGGCGATGACGGCCATGGCGGACGTGCCGTCCGTCGAGCCGATCTATGAGCCGGGCAACCCATCGTGCACTGACCTGGGTTACGATTTCGGGTTCAAGCCCCAGGTCTACAACGTAAACAAAGGCCAGTGGGAAGACTTCGACGGCGGCGCGAGCACCTTCACCTTCCCGGATGGCGTGAACACCGTCTGGATCGGTTCGGATGGCACGCATGTCCAGTGGACCTCGTCGCTCGGCATCGATGCCGTGATCGTCAAAGGTGGGCCGAATGCCAACGTCTACGTGTACGATCCGCCGGCCGAGTCGTTCGGCGATTTCATGCTGCACTCTCCCGTCAACCCGAGGAATGGCAAGATTTACGGCCTCAGCCACGTTGATTTCTGCTACGACTACGAAGTGACGGTGTCCAAGACCGCGGAGACCGCCTTCACCCGCACCTTCGACTGGACCATCAACAAGGAAGTGACACCCGCGCACTGGAAGCTGTTCCCCGGTGATAGTGGGACCTCCCAATACACCGTGTCCGTGACCAAGACCGGCTTCACCGACAGTGACTGGGCCGTGACCGGTGCTATCACAATCGAGAACAGGACGCCCTATGATGCCACACTCGAGAGCGTGACGGACGTGGTGTCGCCCGACATCGGTGCGCCAGTGAACTGCGGCGTTGCGTTCCCGTACACCCTGCCCGCCTGGCAGACCCTGACCTGCACCTACAGCACGCCCTGCCGGACGGCGCGACGCGCACCAACACCGCAACGGTCACGACCAGCGGCATCGTCGGTGGCGGTGAGGCCACTTGGCCCGTCACCTTTGGCGCTCCGACGACCGTGGTGAATGACTCGATCACCGTAACCGACGACACCCGACCCGGCGAGCAGTGGACGTTCAACGACACCGGCTCGTTCTCCTACCCGCGCACCTTCACCTGCGACGGCCCTTACCAGGGTTCTCGCTAACCACGGCAACAAGGCCACCATCACCGAGACGGGCCAATGGGCCACCACCCATGTGAAGGTCTGGTGCCAGGAACTGCAGGTGACGAAGGATGCTTTCACCTCCTTCGCCCGCACCTACAACTGGGCCATCGACAAGTGGGCAGACCAGAGCGCGTTGACGCTCGCCATTGGTGAGACAGGCACGGTCTACTACTCGGTCGCGGTGAATATGCTCGGACCCACTGACAGCAACTGGGCCGTGAATGGGAACATCGCCGTGTATAACCCGGCCCCAGTTCAAGCAACGATCAACGGCGTCTCGGATATCGTGTCGGGTGGCATCGGCGCGACGGTGGACTGCGGCGTCAGCTTCCCATACACGCTCGCTGGCTACGGAACGCTGAACTGCACTTACAACGCCAGTCTGCCGGATGCGTCGTTCCGCACCAACACCGCCACGGCCACGCGGCAGAACTACAGCTACGACTACCTGATGAATCCGACGCCTGTCGGTACGACGGACATCTCCTCCGCCCCGGCGAACGTGGACTTCAGCAACGCAACCATCAACGAGGTGGACGAGTGCGCTAACGTCAGCGACAGCTTTGCGGGTAATCTGGGCATGGTGTGCTCATCGCAGACCTTCCCCTACATCCGCACGATTGGGCCTTACGATGTCTGCGGCGACTATACCGTCGAGAACACCGCTTCCTTCAATACCAACGACACGGGCGTGACCGGCAGCGACGCCTGGACGGTCCGCTGTCACCGTGCCGTGCCCGCCGGCGTATGAGTACGAGACGGCCTTCGCCAAGGGCGACTCCGCCATATGCTTCCTCGACTACGGCTACAGCCGCTGGGGCTGGACGAATCCGATCGGTCCGGGCACCTACACGTGGGATTGTGAGCTGGCGCCGCCCAGTGCTGATGTCAGCAAGGGTACGCTCGTTGGCACGGTCACGGTGGTGTACGATGGTGTCAACGTGACGGTGACCTACAATGTAGGCGCGCCCTATACCTTGACAGAAACGCATGTGTACGTCGGCTGCCAGCATGCCCGGTGACCTCGCGCCGGGGCAGTATCAGAACTACGGTCCGTTCGACGGCAGCCCGGTCTACGTGATCGCGCACGCAACGGTGGGCATCCCCATCACCCCGTAGCGTAAATCCGACAGAATCGACGCGCGCTGCAGCGGCGCGCAAGCGCAGCCTGACAATCCGCATAGAGACCA
>JAOSJO010000022.1 GCA_027494055.1 Anaerolineae bacterium
CTCTGGGGCAGGTCACCAACGTGTTACTCACCCGTGCGCCACTTTCCCCCTAGACGAGTCCAGGGTTCACGTTCGACTTGCATGTGTTAGGCACGCCGCTAGCGTTCATCCTGAGCCAGGATCAAACTCTCCGTAATTGTTTTGTCTGTGGACACATCGTCCCACAGTACGGAGTCTCTTTCAGGCCCAGCATCACATCTTTACAGGCTTCCTGTCACTATTCAGCTGTTAAGGTGCAAACAAAACGCCGCTGGACGCTTGCCCATCGGCGAGGCACGAACCGGCATCTAAGCGTTGGCTGCGATTGCGTGTTCGGCTCGTCCCTCCTTTTCGGTTTTAGTGATCGCTCCGCATTGCGGAGTTGGATCAGCCGTAAAGGCGAAGAAGAGTATAGCATCCCCCAGGGGGCTTGTCAAGGCTTTTTCGGCGTTTTCGCCCACAATCCGCCAAAGTCGCGCGCCCCGGCGCATGCCGCATCAGGCGGCGCTGGTCAGCCCCTGGTCGTCCCAGGGGGAGCGCCACGCCCTTGGCGCTGATGAGCTTGGGCCGCTGCGCGCTCATAATGGCGTCGCGGTCCACGACCACGCGGCGGATGTCGGGCCGGTCGGGGATTTCGAACATCACGTCGAGCAGCGCGCCTTCGATGATGCTGCGCAGGCCCCGCGCGCCGGTCTCGCGCGTGAGCGCCAGGTCCGCCGCCGCCTCCAGCGCGTCGGGTGTGAACTCAAGCTCCACGTTGTCCAGCGCCAGCAGTTGGCTGTACTGCCGCGTGAGCGCGTTCTTTGGCTCCACGAGGATGCGCATCAGCGCGTCCTTGTCGAGCGGATCGACCGCCGCCACCACCGGCAGCCGCCCGACCAGCTCCGGGATCATGCCGTAGGCGATCAGGTCGTCGGGCAGCACGTGGTGGAGCAGCTCGGCCTCGCGCAACTGGTTATGCTCGCCCGTGCCCTGGAAGCCCACGCGCCCGCGCACGCCCACGCGCCGCGCCACGATGTCGCTCAGGCCCTCGAACATGCCGCCCACGATGAACAGGATGCTGCGCGTGTCGATCTGGATGAACTCCTGGTGCGGGTGCTTGCGCCCGCCCTGCGGCGGCACGTTCGCGAGCGTGCCCTCGACGATCTTGAGCAGCGCCTGCTGCACGCCCTCGCCGCTCACGTCGCGCGTGATCGACGGATTGTCGCCCTGCTTGCGCGCCGTCTTGTCGATCTCGTCGATGTAGATGATGCCCTGCTCGGCGCGGCGCAGGTCGAAATCCGCCGCCTGGATCAGGCGCAACAGGATGTTCTCCACGTCCTCGCCGACGTAGCCGGCCTCGGTGAGCGCGGTGGCGTCCGCGATGCAGAACGGCACGTCCAGGATGCGCGCGAGCGTCTGCGCGAGCAGCGTCTTGCCGCAGCCGGTCGGGCCAATCAGCAAGATGTTGCTCTTTTCGAGGTCAACGCCCTCGACCTGGCCGCCGGCATTCACGCGCTTGTAGTGGTTATAGACGGCCACCGCGAGCACACGCTTGGCCTGGTCCTGCCCCACCACGTATTCGTCCAGGCGGTGCAGGATTTCGCGCGGCGCAAGCATGTGTTCGATGTGGAACGACGCGCTATCGCGTGTGCGCATCTGCTCGTCGATGACGCGCCGGCAGATCTCAACGCACTCGTCGCAGATGAACACGCCGTCCGGCCCGGCGACCAGGTGATTCACCTGGCCGGCGGTCCGCCGGCAGAACGAGCAGCGCTGCACGTTGTTGCCACCGGGGAATTGATTCACTTGCCGTTCTCCGATGCCTTGACCTTGGGCGGCTCAAGCACCTTGTCCACCAGGCCGTAATCCACAGCCTGCTGCGCGGTCATGAAGAAGTCGCGCTCGGTGTCCTGCTCGATGCGTTCGAGCGGCTGGCCGGTGTGGTACGCCAGGATGCGGTTGAGCACGTCGCGCTGGCGCAGGATTTCCTTCGCCTGAATCTCGACATCGGTCGCCTGGCCGCCGCCGCCGGAGGTCCACGGCTGGTGGATGTGCACGGTGGCGTTCGGCAGCGCGAAGCGCCGCCCGCGCGTGCCGGCGGTCAGCAACACGGTGCCGAAGCTGGCCGAGAACCCGACCGCCACAGTCGAGACCGGCGCGGGCACCTGCTGCATGGTGTCGTAGATTGCCAGCCCGCCGTAGACCGAGCCGCCGGGCGAGTTGATGTACATCTGAATCTCTTTGTCCGGGTCCTCGCGGCTGAGCACGAGCAACTGCGCCACGATCACGTTCGCGACCTGGTCGTTGATCGGCGTGCCGAGGAAGATGATGCGCTCTTTCAGCAGCAGCGAGTAGATGTCATAGGCGCGCTCGCCGCGCCCGGTGGTCTCGATCACCATGGGGATCAGGGCGTTGATGTCCGTCATTGTCGTGGCTCCTTCTCAGTGTTCCTACAATGTATAGCGTACAGCTAAATCACTTTTCGCGCGATAGTACCAGAATCTAACCCTCGAAGGGTAACGCGCCGGCCTAGTCGATGCGGACGATGCCGCCTTCCATGCGCTCGCCGGGGAAGAGCTTGCCCCGCTCCTCTTCCTGGACCTCCTCCGCGGCCTCGATCTCGTCGCGCAGGTCGTCGAGCGTCGCCACATGCTCGCTGTGGACCTTCTCGCCCTTCCTGGGCCTGGGCGACGGCCCCTTCGGCGGGTTCTCGCCCTTGGCAATCGCGATCAAACGCTTGACGGCGCGCCGCGTCATCACGTCCAGGCGGAAGTTCTCGCGCGCCGTTTCGCTCCGGTTGAGATAGCCCATCCACGCAAGGCCCAGGTCGCCGCCCAACTGCTCGACCATCTCGTCCATTTCGGCCATCAGGTCGGCGTCGTCGGGCGCAAGTTCCTCTTCCGCGACGACCTTGCCCAACACCAACGCGCGGCGCAGGCGGCGCTCGGCAGACTCCGCGACATCGGCGGCCAGCTCTTCACGGGTCTTCCCGTTGATGCGCTGGTAATCCTCCAGCGTCAGGCCGCGCTGGCGCAGGTCCTGGTCCATCGTGTCAAGCATCTGGTCGATGTACTCTTCGACCATCATAGGGGGATATGCAAGTTGCGCGCCTTCGAGCACCTTTTCCATCACATCGTCCAGGTATGACCCTTCGGCCTCGTGGATGGCGTGTTCTTCGAGCTGGCGGCGCACCTCCATGCGCAGGTCGAGCAGGGTTTCGTGCTTGCCGTCCGTTACGTCGGCGGCGAAGGTATCGTTGAGCGTCGGCAGCGTGCGCGCGCTGACGCTCTCGACCGTGACATCGAAGGCCGCGCGCCGGCCGCGCATCTGCTCGTTCTCGAAGTCCTCCGGGACATCGAGCGTGAACGTCTTGTCATCGCCGGCGGAAAGCCCGACGATCTGCTCCGCGAAGCCGGGCAGGAAGTCGCGCTCCTGGTCGAGCACGAGTTCGAACGCCTCCTCATCGATGAGCAGATTCTCCGGCGCGACCTCGGCCTCCTCGTCGGGCGCTTCCTGGCCTTCGGGCAGCAACTCGCCAAAGAGGTCGAGCGTCACCACGTCACCCCAGTTGGCCGCGCGCGTCACCGGCTCGACGACGGCGCGGCGCACGCGCAGGTCTTCGAGCACTTCCTTGACTGCCTCATCGGTGACCTGGGGCTTCTCAAAGGGCACGCGCACCTCGCGGTAGTTGCCCAGATCGATCTCCGGCTGCAGCGGCACCTTAAAAGAGAGCACCAGCTCCGGGTCGGTCTCCACGTTTTCGAGCGTGCCGGGCGCATAGGGTTCAGGCCGCTCTCGTCGAGCGCATCAATGTAGACCTGCTGGCCCAGGTCTTCCAGGGCTTCCTCGAAAATTGCGCCCTCGCCGAGAAGCTGCAGAACGCGCGCGTAAGGCGCCTTGCCCTTGCGGAAGCCGGGGATGTTGACGCGCTGCGCCAGCCGCTTGGCGGCGCGGCGTTTGGCTTTTTCCAGCTCGGCGGCTTCCACCGAGACGGTCAGCATGGCTTCCTGGGTGTCAAGACGTTCAGTTTCGACATTCATGATCGGGATTCTTTCCTCAGTTCGTTAATTACTAAACGGCTCCGCCAGCGTCATCGACCGCTGCGGGCCAGACTCGTGCGCGATGGTGGGGAAGGCGGGACTTGAACCCGCACGGATCACTCCACATGATCCTAAGTCATGCGCGTCTGCCACTTCCGCCACTTCCCCACGATTCGCAGATTATAGCAGGGGAAAGACCCTGCGACCACCACGCGCGGCTTCTGTCGCCAGCGCGCCATTTCGGGGGCCATGTTGGGGCATCAGCGCCCTGGGCATCTCCCTGCCGCACGGGGGTCAGGGCGGGGCGTCAAATCGGGTCCATTGATATATTTTCGATTACACCTATACTTCTATTTAAATTAAGATCATACTTACCCACTATTGACAAAAACGGCGATTTATCGGAGAATAGAGTTAGTTCGTCGCAAGACGAAACGGTCAAACCGGTAGTGGCGACATGTTGACTGATACCCCCCTCACCCCCGCCGACCTTCAGTCGGCACCCCTCTCCACGCTCCGCCGCGCTGCACGCGGCTGGGGAGAGGGGGATCAGACGCCAGATATGGCGGTTTCTGTTTCCCCTCCCCACCTGTGGGGGAGGGGTGCGCCGAAGGCGCGGGGGTGGGGGAGAAGGTGAGCAATCACAATCGCGCCATCAGTCAAAAGTTCACCACTACCGTCAAACCTGCCTCGTAGCCCACAGGCGGGTCGCGTTGTGTCGGCACGACGATGCAACCGCAACAGCCAATGTGCTCCCGTGCATCGGTGTTTGCCAGTCTGTCGATCTACTTCACAAAGGACGAGAGAAATGAACCACCACGCCTTTCCGTTCACCTCCCTTCACAGGCTGCATCATGCGCGCTACAAAGGGATACGTTGGCTTGTGATCCTCATGCTGGTCGCCGGCTGGGCGATAGGCCTGCAGCCCGTCGCGCCGGCCCAGGCGGCGACCGGAGTCGTCGGGACCGGCGCGCCGGCTTCGTGCACGGAAGCCGCGCTGCTTGCCCAGCTCAATGCTGCGCCGGCCGGCGGCCTCATCGTCTTCAACTGCGGCGCAGCGCCGCATACCATCACCCTGACGACACAGATCACCCTCGACGCCACCTACGCAGCCACCACCATCGACGGCGGCGGCCTCATCACCCTCCAGCAGACCACGTTGGGGGTGCGCGTCTTCGAGGTGCAGACGAGCGCGAGCCTCACACTGGTGAATATCACGATCACAGGGGGCAATGTCGCCGTTGACGGCGGCGGCGGCATCCTCGTGAGTGGCGGCGCGCTGACGCTCGATGGCGCGACCGTCACCGGCAATCAGGCAGTCGCCGGCGGCGGCATCCGCCTCACCGACGGCAGCGTCGTCATTCAGAACGGTAGCTCGGTCAGCAACAACACGGCCACAGGCACGGGCGGCGGCGGCGGGATGCGCATGAGCGGCCCCAGCAGCACGCTCACCATCACCGACAGCACCTTCGCCGGCAACCAGGCGCTCACCGACGGCGGCGGCGGCCTGTTCCGGGTTGCCACCGCCGGCGTCACCATCACGCGCAGCACGATCTCCGGCAATACCTCAAGTCAGCAGGGCGGCGGCCTCCTCTTCGCATACGGTGATCCCGTCACCATCACCAACAGCACGGTTTCGGGGAACACTGCCAACAACTCGGCTTCGAGCGCTGTCGTCGGCGGGGGCATCCGCGCGGTGGGTACCACGGTCAATATCAATTACAGCACCATCGCCGGCAACAGCAGCCCGCTCGACGGCGGGATTGGCCGCTCAGACGGCGCAGTGGTGAACCTGCACAGTTCGATTGTGGCAGGGAGCACCGGTGCGGACTGCTCTGCGACGATGACCACGCTGGACTACAACATCGACAGCGACAACACCTGCGGCCTGACTGGCACCAACGACCAGCCGAACGTGGACCCGCTCCTGGGCGCATTGCAGGACAATGGCGGCCCGACGCATACGCACGCGCTTGGCGCATCAAGCCCGGCAATCGACACCGCGGACAACACGACCTGCCCGGCCACCGACCAGCGCGGCGTGATCCGGCCCATCGACGGCGATGGCAATTCAACAGTCATCTGCGACATCGGCGCTTACGAGGCCCCTACGGACATCCCCGACGCGGATATTTCCGTCAGCAAGGGCGTGAGCGACACGATGCCGGACGAGGGGCAGGCGATCAGCTACACCGTCACGGTGACGAACAACGGCCCCGACAACGCCACTTCGGTCACGATCACAGACCAACTGCCGACGGGCGTGACCTACACCGGGTACTCGGCGACGCAGGGGACGTACACGTCAGGCACCGGCGTATGGAACGTCGGCGCGTTGGCGAACGGGGCGGATGCGACGCTCACGCTCAACGCGACGGTGAACACCGGCACCGGCGGGAGCACAATCACCAACACCGCCACCCGCACCGCCAGCACCCCGACTGACCTGTTCCCCTCAACGACAGCGACAGCGCCGCCATCACAGTCATCCTGCCGCAGGCGGACATCGAAGTCGAGAAGACCGTAAGCGACACGATGCCGAACGAGGGGCAGGCGATCAGCTACACCGTCACGGTGACGAACAACGGCCCTGACAACGCCACCTCGATCACGGTCACGGACCAGTTGCCGGCCGGCGTGACCTACACCGGGCACTCGACGACGCAAGGAGCCTACGCGCAGGGTACCGGCGTGTGGAACGTCGGCGCGCTGGCGAACAGCGCAAGCGTGACGCTGACGCTCAACGCGACGGTGAACACCGGCACCGGCGGGAGCACGATCACCAACACCGCCACCCGCACCGCCAGCAGCCCAACCGACCCGACGCCCGGCAACAACAGCGACAGCGCCGATATCACGGTCGTCGAGCCGCAGGCGGACATCGAAGTCGAGAAGACCGTAAGCAACATGACGCCGAACGAGGGACAGGCGATCACCTACACCGTCACGGTGACGAACAACGGCCCCGAAGACGCCACCTCGGTCACGGTCACGGACCAGTTGCCGGCCGGCGTGACCTACACCGGGCACACGACCACACAGGGGACGTACACGTCAGGCACCGGCGTATGGAACGTCGGCACGCTGGCGAACAGCGCAAGTGTGACGCTGACGCTCAACGCGACAGTGAACACCGGCACCGGCGGGAGCACGATCACCAACACCGCCACCCGCACCACCAGCAGCCCAACCGACCCGACGGCCGGCAACGATAGCGACAGCGCCGATATCACGGTCGTCGTGCCGCGGGCGGACATCGAAGTCGAGAAGACCGTAAGCGACACGGCGCCCGACGAGGGGCAGGCGATCAGCTACACCGTCACGGTGACGAACAACGGCCCCGAAGATGCCACCTCGGTCACGGTCACGGACCAGTTGCCGGCGGGCGTGACCTACACCGGGCACTCGACCACACAGGGGACGTACACGTCAGGCACCGGCGTATGGAACGTCGGCACGCTGGCGAACAGCGCAAGTGTGACGCTGACGCTCAACGCGACAGTGAACACCGGCACCGGCGGGAGCACAATCACCAACACCGCCACCCGCACCACCAGCAGCCCAACCGACCCGACGGCCGGCAACGACAGCGACGACGCCGCCATGACCGTCAACGTGCCGCAGGCGAACCTGTCGCTCACCAAGACGGACAGCCCGGATCCGATCCTGGTTGGCAACAACCTCATGTACACCATCACCGTCAACAACGCGGGGCCGGACGCCGCGACGGGGGTGACGGTCACCGACACGCTGCCGGCGAACGTGACCCTGATCTCACTCACGCCGAGCCAGGGCACGTGCGTCGGGACGACGGCGATCACCTGCAACCTGGGGACGATCAACAGTGGCGCGAACGCGACGATTGCCATCGGTGTGGCGACACAGGCCCAGGGTGTGCTCTCCAACACGGCTTTGGTCACGGCGGACCAGGACGATCCAGCGCCAGGGAACAACTCGGACACCGAAACAACGACCGTCTACGCTGGTCCGCCAGGCGCCGCGACGCTGGTCGCCCCCAGCGGCGTGATCGACGACGCGACGCCGACCTACGAATGGAACCCTGTCTCAACCGCGACGCAGTACCGGCTGTACGTGATGCAGACGGGCGGCGCGGTGGTCCACGACCAGA
Organism: Anaerolineae bacterium; assembly: GCA_027494055.1. Taxonomy (GTDB): domain Bacteria; phylum Chloroflexota; class Anaerolineae; order Aggregatilineales; family JAFGMM01; genus JAOSJO01. The sequence goes on from JAOSJO010000022.1 coordinate 8,131, forward strand.
CGTACCTTGCCTCCAATGTGTGCACGGCCAGCGCGTGCATGACCACGCCGAGCGCGGCGCTGAACAATGGCGAGTATGACTGGTGGGTGCGCACGTACAACGCCTCCGGCTGGGGCCAGTGGAGCAGCGCGATGCACTTCACCGTTAACGTGCCCGCGCCGGGGGCGGCGACGCTGACCTACCCCACCGGCAACATCGGCGCGGACAACCAGCCCACCTACCAGTGGAGCGACGTGGCGAACGCCACCTGGTACCAGTTGTACGTCTCCGGCCCCAACAGCTATGTCTTCAACGGCTGGGTGCAGGACGCGAACGTCTGCAACGGGACGACGTGCAGCCACGACATCGGGGATGTGCTCGCCAACGGCGCGCATACGTGGTACGTGCGCACCTATGGGCCGGGCGGCTATGGCCCATGGAGCCCCGGCATGGCCTTCTTCGTCGGCGACCCGCTCCCGCCCGCGCCCATGCCCCAGCAGCCGACCGGGACTATCACCGACGCCAGCCCGGCGTTCTCCTGGCAGGAGGCGCAGTACGCCACGCACTACCGGCTTTACCTGGAAGGCACAGCCGGCGCGGTGCTCAACCAGCTCTACACGGTGAGCAGCGAAGTGACATGCACCGGCGGCGTGTGCACCGTCGATCCCGGTCTGGCGCTGAATAACGGCGCGTACCAGTGGTGGGTGCAGGGCAGCAACGCCACCGGCAACGGCCCGTGGAGCGCGCCGGCCGACTTCACCGTGGCGATACCCGCGCCAGGGGCGGCGACGCTGACCTACCCCACCGGCAACATCGGCGCGGACAACCAGCCCACCTACCAGTGGAACGACGTGCAGCACGCCACGCACTACCAGTTGTACGTCTCCGGCCCCGGCGGCTACCTCTTCAACGGCTGGGTGCAGGATGCAGCGGTCTGCAACGGGGCGACGTGCAGCCACAGCACTGGCGCAACGCTCGCCAACGGCGCGCACACCTGGTACGTGCGCACCTGGAGTCCGGGCGGCTACGGCCCGTGGAGCGGCGGCATGGACTTCTTCGTCGGCGACCCGCTCCCGCCCGCGCCCACCCCGCAGCAGCCGACCGGGGCCATCACCGACCCCAGCCCGGCGTTCTCCTGGCAGGAGGCGCAGTACGCCACGCAGTACCGCCTGTACGTGGAAGGCGCGGCGGGTAGCGTGCTCAACCAACTCTACACTGTTGGCGCTGAGGTGACCTGCGCCAGCGGCGTGTGCACCGTCGATCCCGGCCTGACCCTCGCCAACGGCGCTTACGCCTGGTGGGTGCAGGGCAGCAACGCCACCGGCAGAGGCCCGTGGAGCGCGCAGGCTGACTTCACGGTGGCCGTGCCCACGCCGGGGGCGGCGACGCTGACCTACCCCACCGGCAACATCGGCGCGAACAACCAGCCCACCTACCAGTGGAGCGACGTGGAACACGCCACCTGGTACCGCGTGTACGTGACCGGCCCCGGCGGCTACCTGCACGACGCCTGGGTCATGGACGCGGCGGCCTGCGCGGGCGGCGGGTGCACCTACGACGCAGGACACACGCTCGCCAACGGGGCGTACCAATGGTGGGTGCGCACCTGGAACCCGGCGGGCAACGGCCCGTGGAGCGCGGCCATGGACTTCTTCGTCGGCGACCCGCTCCCACCGGCGCCCACGCCCCAGCAGCCCACCGGCACGCTCTACCAGAACGCGCCCGCCTTCCAGTGGAGCGAGGCGCAGTACGCCACGCACTACCGCCTGTACGTGGAAGGCACGGCGGGTAGCGTGCTCAACCAGCTCTACACCGCCGGCGTCGAGGTGACCTGCACCGCCGGGGTCTGCACCGTCGATCCGGGCCTGGCGCTCGCCGACGGGGCATACGCCTGGTGGGTGCAGGCTAGCAACGCCACCGGCAGGGGTCCGTGGAGCGCGCGCGCCGACTTCACTATCGACGCCGTGCCCGATGCGCCCGTCCCGCAGCAGCCTGTCGGAACCATCACCGACACCAGCCCGACGTACACCTGGAGCGAACTGCCGAACGCGACGCACTACGAGCTGTACGTGTAACGGGGCTGGGCGGGGCATACCTCCTCAACCAGACTTACGCCGTCGGCGCGGAGGTGACGTGCGCGGGCGGGACGTGCCAGGTGACGCCGGCGGACGTGCTGGCGGCGGGCGACTACCGCTGGTGGGCGCGCGGCGTGAACAACGGCGTGGCGGGCGCGTGGCCCGCGCGCACCGACTTCACCGTCGTGCCATGACCGCCCCCACGCCGCGTGCGCCAGGCATAAGGCGCTGGCCCGCGCACTGAGTTAGCGCGAAGCAGCCCCCGGTCACAAACCGGGGGCTGTTGCTTTCCGGACGGCGCGCCGGTTCACGACGCTGCGGTGAATCGCGCGCTACCCCCTGCCCGGTATGCGCAATGGCGAGAAAAACACGAACGGCCCCATGCGGGGCCGCTCGTCAGAGGTCTGTTCCAGTGATGCGCCTACAGACGGCGCAGGTGGAAGACGTGGGCACGAACCCTATTGGCCGCGTTCAGCAACCCGACCAGCAGCACAATCGCGCCGAGCACCATGCACGCATTGATGAGATTGAACATGCCTCGCCCCCAGGTCCCGGCGACGGCGCGCCTCACGCCGGCGTCATCACCGCCGCTGCGCGTGCGCCACCAGGGGGATATTCGCCACCAGCAGGCTCGCGCGCTTCTCCCGCTCGACAAACACCTCCACCCGCCGCTGGTCGATCTCGACGTACCTCGAGATCAGGTCGATCATCGCATCCCGCAGTTCGGCGAGCTTCTCTTCGGAGAGGTCGCTCCGGTCGTGGACGAGGACCAGTTGCAGGCGCTCTTTCGCCACCTGCGCGCTGTGTGCTGGGGACCGGCCTAGAAGTCTGTCAAGGAAGCTGCCCATGGGTTAGTATCCTCCGTTCACGCTCACCGTGGCGCGGAAGCGGCGCACGAAGCGCTGGAACGCGCCTTCCGGTTCCTCCATGATGAGGAGCGGCACCTGCTCGCCCATCAAGCGCCGCGCGATGTCGCGGAACGCCTGACCGGCCTTGGAGCGCCCGTCCATCACGGTGGGCGTGCCCCGGTTCGAGGCAATCAGCACGCTGGGGTCTTCCGGCACAATGCCAATCAGGTCAATGGCAAGGATGTCGAGCACGTCGTCGGCGCTGAGCATCTCGCCGCGCTGCACCAGCTCCTGTTTGACGCGGTTGATGATGAGCGACGCCGGCCCCTTTTCCTCGGCCTCGACCATCCCGATGATGCGGTCGGCGTCGCGCACCGACGACACCTCCGGGTTGGTCACCACGAGGACATGGTCCGCCGGCGCAACCGCGTTGCGAAAGCCGCGCTCGATGCCCGCCGGCGAGTCGATCAGGATATAGTCGCACTCGCCGCGCAGCTCGTCGGCGAGCCGCACCATATCCGACGGGCTGACCGCGGTCTTGTCCCCGGGTCTGCGCGGCGGGGATCAGGTACAGTTCCGGCAGGCGCTTATCCTTGATCATGGCCTGCGCGAGCCGGCACCGCCCCTCGATCACGTCCACCAGATCGTACACGATGCGGTTCTCCAGGCCCATCACCACATCCAGGTTGCGCAGGCCGATGTCTGCGTCGATGCACACCACGCGCTGCCCCAGGCTCGCCAGCGCGACCCCCAGGTTGGCGGTGGCGGTGGTCTTCCCGACGCCGCCCTTGCCTGACGTGACCGTGATGACTTTTCCGCTCATGACAAACCCTTCCTTTTGACTTGTGATCGGCTTTCTTGCCGCGTCGGTCTTCTACGCGCGTCTGACCCTATTCCCACAACTCGGCCATGATCCGCCCATCCCGCACGAAGGCCACCTCCGGCTTGGGATTGCGGCTCTTTTCTGCCGGCGCGATGGCGATATGGCTCGCGATGCGCAACTGCGTCGGCGCGAGGTCGAGCGCGCAGATCACCGCGCGTTCGTCGCCGTTCGCCCCGGCGTGGACCATGCCCCGCAACCGGCCCCAGACCACCACGTCGCCCCCGGCCACGATCTCCGCGCCGGGGTTCACGTCGCCGATGACGACCACGTGCCCGGCGTGCCTGACCGCGCTGCCGCTGCGCAGCGTGCGCTTGACCAGGACGCCCGTACCGCCCGTGAACTCGGTGTCAATCGGCTCCAGTTCCTCGAACTCAGGGGGCGCGTCCTGCAAGCGCCCCGCGCTGAGGTTCGTCTCCAGGCCCAGCAGCCGCGCCGCCTCGACGGTGGCGGCGTTCTCGCTGAGCACCGCCCACAGGCTCACCTCGCGCTCTGCCAGCGCGTTGCGCAGATCGAAGAGGCCGGTGCTGCGCACGGCGCGCTCGCCGAGGTTCACGGCAATGCGCGCCCCCTGAAAGAACGCCGCCTGCTCATCGATGCGCGCCGCCAGATCGCCGATGACCTTGGCCCACGGGCTGTCTGGCTCCACGCTGACCAGCAGCCCGTCCTTGATGCCCTTGATCGCGATGTGATCGGCCAAATCACGCGCCACGGCTTGCGCTCCTTCCACCTTGCTAGAAGAGCGTTGCTTTGTTGCCCGGTCGGGGATCGTAATGGCTGGCGAACTGCTCCAACACTTCCCATTCGATCAACCACGTGTTGGCGAACTTCTTCGCCGGCAGTTTCCCCTGACGGATGAGCCGCCGCACGCTCTCCGGGTGGATGCGCAGCTTCTCGGCTGCCTCTTGCACGGTCGCGTAGTCTTCGAACTCTCCCATCGCCCCCGGCCCTTCAGTTTTGTTGAAACCGTACAACAAGTATACGCGAGATTCGTGCACCTGTCAAAAATGACAGGCCGCGCTCAGCGCGCCATGCACGATGCTTCGGTTGTCGCTTTTGCGGGGGGTCGGGTTCCCTGCCGGGGGTGGGACAGGGCGCGTCAGCGACCGACTTCTAACGTCCCTAGTATATACCGATTATCCACTGGAGCGCCAGTCGCGTCAACCACCGGCAGGCGCTCCAGCGTGGCGAGGAGATACATCCCCACCTGCACCTGGTACGTCCCCGGCGGCGCGTCGTCCTCCAGGCGCACCTGGTAGCCGTCCGGGATGCGCTCGCCGACCTGCCACTGGCTGGTCGGGTACGTGCCCTGCACCGGGTAGGCGTCCGCCTGCCCGTGCAGCGCGCCGTCCGGCCCGATGAGCTGCACCGTCACCGTGTAGTCTTTGTCGAAGGCCCCCACCGGCTGCCACACCAGGTACACGTCGAGCAGGCCGCCCGGCTGCAGCGACGCCGCGCCGTAACGCGCCTCCAGCAGCAGCGCCTTCCCGCCGAAGTTGGCGCGCGCGTCGGGCGGGGCTTCCCCGCTCCGGGATGGGGGGCAGGACGAACCGGAAATCCAGGCTGACGTTGGAGACGCAGACCGAAGTCGCTTCCGCCGGCGCGCTCAGGGTGACCGGCAGCACCAGCGACGCGCCCGCCGGTAGCGACGGCAGCGCCTGCATCTCGGAAGGCAGGTCCTCGCACCCGGCGTACAGCGCCCGCCCGCTGACGTCGCCCAGCGCCCGCAGGTACAGGGTCGCCGCGACCGGCTGCCCTGCGACCGCATACGCCGGCGCGTCGTAACCCACGAGCAACAGGTCATCGCTCAGGCGGTGGCGCACCGCCACCGACGGGCGCGGTACCGCCTCCGCCAGCGCCACGTCGAACGTGGCGACATCCGCCCACGCCAGCCCCAGGCCCGCCGGGTCGCTGTACCTCACCGCGCAGCACGCCGACTCCGCGTCGTCCCAGCGGCTATCGTAGGTGAGCGGCAGCCCTGCCGCCGCGAACGGCTCGAACAGGCCCACTTTGCAGCCAGTACTGCCCCGGCAGGAGGCCGTGCGCAAACGCGACCTCGTGGTAATCGGGGATGACCTCTCCGGGCTTCCAGGCGTTGGCGGGGTAGGTGTTGTTGACCGCGAACCGGTCGCGCCCCGCCCACACGACCTGGCCGTGGATGTCCAGAAGCCGCAGCCACACCTGGTGCCGCCCGGTCGCCTCGCCGTCGCGCCGCCAGTAGAGCGTCACGTGCGCGCTTTCGCCAATCTGCACCTCCGCCGCATCGACCGCATAGCCGAGCAGCCGCGCCCACCCGCCGAAGGTCACATCGCGCGGCGTCATGTCCGCCGGCGGCTCGGCCAGCGGCTCCGTGCCGACCTCCACGAGCGGGCCGGCGCTGCGCAGGTGATACTGCCCTTCCAACCCCGGCAGGTAGCGCGCCAGGTAGACCGTCTGGCCGGCGGCCAGCCGCTCGGCGAGCACCGCGCGGTAGAGGTCCTCGTTGCCGAGCACCACCATGTCCATGTCGGGCCGCAGCCCCTCGACGCGGTGCAGGTACTCCAGCGGCGCGATCTTCTCGCTGTCGGCGAGGATGGCGGAGTCCGCCGCCAGCGGCAGGCTCAGGACGTAGCGGCCCCACGCTTCGAGCGCGCGCCCGCGCGCGGGGTCTTGCGCCGTGCCGTTGGTCCACAGCAGCGCCAGCGGCATCAGCGCGGCGAGCGTGACCACCGGCGCAAACAGCCGCCGCCCGGTGCGCCCGTGAAACAGCTTGCTCGCCCACTCGCCGGCCGCGTGCACGGCGTAGGCCATCCACATGGCGTGGATCACGTGCATCGGGATCAGGAACACGGCGATGTCCGGCACGATGTACACCAGCGCGTAGGCGAAATAAGCGCCATAGGCCAGCAGCGTGACCACACCCATCTCCGGGAACCAGCGCGCCAGCCGCGCCAGCCCGATCACGCCGAGGATCAGGCCGATCATGCCGAACTGGTCCACCACCAGCCGCCCGATGGTGAGCCAGCGGTCGGGCTGGCTCCAGTATTCGAGCATCACCGCCCCGCCGAAGCGCTGCCCGGTCACCCACGCGATGAAGTCGCCCAAGGGCAGCGTCGCGCCGTCGTGCAGCGCCGGCCACCGCAGCGGGAGGTACAGGTAGACGAGCAGGCCCGCGCCGAACAGCGCCGCAGCCGCCCCCCACTGGCGCGCGGTCAGCCTGGGGCGGCAGATCCCCAGCGTCGCCAGGGCCGCCGGGACCAGCAGCACAAGCGTGAGGTGGTTGGTCAGCCCGAGGCCGAAGGCGAGGGAAAGCGCCCACACGTGGCGCACGCGCATCGCGCCCTTCCCGCCGAAGCGCGGCGCGGTGACGTACAGCGCGTCCATGAGGACGCCCAGGACGATGACGACGAACAGCGCGTTGAGCGCGTACACCTCCGCCTCGACCGCCTGGCTCCAAAACGTTGCCGAGAAGGCCAGCGCCAGCCCGGCGAGCGCCGCCAGCAGCGGCCCGACCAGCCGCCCCAGCACCAGCGTTAGCCCGGCGCACGCCAGCGCCGCCGGGATCGCCGACGACAGGTTGACGCGCCACGCCATCGAGCCAACCGGGATGAGCGAAGTCAGCTTGCCGAGCAGGAGGTAGAGCGGGTAGCCGGTCGGGTGGGCGACGCCGAGCACGGGCGCGGTCACCTGAAACTCGAAGGTATCCGCCCGGCCCACGTACTGCCCCAGCGTGAGCAGGTAGACGGCGAACGCGATGCCGCCGACCACAAGCGCCGGGACGTAGGAGCCACCCCTGTCTGTCGCCTCCGGGAAGCCGCTCACCCCCTGCCTCTCCAGCCAGCGCCGCCGCCAGGCGAGCGCGCCGGCCAGCATCAGCGACCCGATCAGCAGCGCCCACAGCCGGAGGAGGTTCACGTCAGGGGCGAGCAGGCCGACGAGCGTCAGGAAGAGCGGCGCGAAGTCCGCCGCCGCGACGCGCCGCCCGCGCCACAGCGCCCAGCACGCGAGCGCCCCCACGCCGCCGACGCCCCAGCGCAGCAGCGGCGTTTGATCGAAGAAGAGGAAGGTCAGCGGCCACGTTTCCCACAGCGCGCGCGCGAGCGCCAGGCCATAGCACAGGCCGGCGAGGAGCGGGAGCGCCCCCACATCTCGCGCCAGACAGGGGGCTTAAGCCCCCTGTCTTCAGGCCCTCTGTCTGGGGCGGTTCGGGCGCGGAATCGGTGTGTGCATCGAGGGTGAGGGAGGCAGCCATCAAGGCCCGGTCGCTTCGGTGGGTTGCGGGGTTGGCGCCGTCTCAGGTTCTGTTGTCGGCGTGAGCAGGTCGAGCGCGCCGGCGCCCGTCTCGGTGGCGCGGGTCGCCTTCAGGTTGAAGTAGGCGTCAATCACCTCCCGCACCGCCGGGAGCGCCACGCCCGAACCCTCGCCGCCGTTATAGAGGAAGGCAATCACGATGATTTCCGGGTCTTCATACGGCGCGTAGCCCACATACCAGGCGTGCGCCGGCCAGTTGCCCGGCTGACACAGCCCCAGCGGGCGCGCCACGTCGTCGCAGTATTCGGCGGTGCCGGTCTTGCCCGCCACATTGACATAGGGAAGCGCGGCGGTCATACCCGTGCCGTAGACGACGACATCGCGCATCCCCTGCTGCACCAGCGCGATATGCCGGGGTTCGACCAGCGGCGGCTGGTAGCTGGGGTTGTGCAGGTCAGGCCGGCAGATGCTGCGGGCGATAAAGCGCGGGTCTGACGTGTTGACGGTGTACGTGATTTCCTCCCACGCCACCTGATCGTCGCCTGGTTCCGGGTTCCGGTCCAGCATGTACGACCAGCGATAATCGACCAGCAGCCCTTCGCACTTCTGCTGGTTGTAGGTGGCGCTGCCGGGGTTGCAGGTGCAGGCCAGACTCTCCGGGCCGCGCAGGAGCATATCTTCGTAGGGCGTCAGCACCGGTGGGCTGCCGTCCTCCGGCGCGACGATGGAGCGCAGCACCTGCGGCTCGAAGGGGTCGAGCACCCGGCCCTCGGCGTCGAAGTAATCCTCGACAATCGTGGGCCGGTAGAGTATCCCCCCGTTGGCGATCGCCGCGACCATGTTGAGCAATTGCAGCGGCGTGGTGGTCACATACCCCTGGCCGAAGGCGGCGTTATAGGTATCGCCCGTGGACCAGTTCTCGCCGAGGTTGCGCCGTTTCCAGTCGCGGTCGGGCATACGGCCGGCGGTCTCGCCGGGCAGCTCGATCCCGGAGAACGTCCCAACGCCAAAGGCGTGCGCGTAGCGCACCAGGTTGTCGATGCCCAACCCGCCCGACCTCAAGACCGACTCCGGCACATCCGGGTTGCCGCCGCCGATCTGGTAGAAGTACACGTCGCAGCTCTGGGCGATCCCTTCCAGGAACGCCACCTGGCCGTGGCCGGCATCCAGCCAACACACGAACCGCTGTGCGCGAGATGTCGTTGGGCGCGTAGCGGTTCGGGAGGTAGATGAAACCGGGGTCCTCAAGCACCGAATTCGGGTTGATGACATCCTCTTGCAGCACCCCAACCGCCGTGAGGACCTTCCACACCGAGCCGGGCGGGTAGAGCGCCGAGACAGCGTGGTTCACCAGCGGGTAAAGCGGGTTCTCAAGCTGGCTGAAGTAGTACTCCGCGTCGATGGCGCGGGCGAAGCGGGAGTTGTCGTAGGTCGGCCAGCTCACCATCGCCATGATTTCGCCGGTGTTGGGGTCCATGGCGATGACCACGCCCTGCTGCGTGACGACCTCGCCGACCTCCGCATTGACGATGTTGATGCGGCGGATGATGGCCTCCTGCGCCGCCTGTTGTAGCTCGGTGTCGAGCGTCAGGCGCAGGTTGCGGCCTGGGATGGCGGAGTCCTCGCGGAGCACGCTCACGATCTGGCCGGCCACGTCCACCTCGACCACGCTCCAGCCCTTGCGCCCGGCCAGCTCGTCCTCCAGGTAGGCCTCGACGCCATCGTAGCCGATGCGGTCGAAGTTCGGGTCGTAGCCCAGTTCGAGCAATTCGAGTTGCTGTTCGGCAGGGATCGGTCCCAGGTAGCCGATGATCTGCGCAGTGAGCGCGGCGGTGGGGTACTCGCGCAGCGCCGCCACCTGCACATCGACGCCCGGCAGGTTCAGCCGGTCTTCGAGCACGCGCATGGCGATGTTCCGGTCGATGTCGCGCGCCACCGTCACCGGGCGGTACGGCGCGATGCGCGTGCCCTCGTCCACAAGGTCGAACAGGCTGCGCTCGTCGCTGCGCCCGGCGGCCTCGGCGGCTTCGTCGGTCGCCGGCACGTCGATGAGCGCGGCGAGCCGCTCCAGCACCCGTATCTCGTCTTCGACCGTCTCCGGCAGGTCCGCCGGGATCACCGTCACGTTGAAAGCCGGGACGTTGCGCGCCAGCGGACGCCCGAAGCGGTCCTCGATAGCGCCACGCGCCGCCGCGATGGGGCGTCTGGAGATGCGGTTCTCTTCCGCGAGTTCGCGCCAGTAGGTCCCTTCGGTGAATTGCAGCGCATAGGTGCGCACGGCGAAGATCACGAAGGTCAGAACGACGATCACCTGAAAGAGTGACAGCCGCCAGCCCCGGTAGGGTTCCTGTCTTCTCGGCTCAAACATGGAAAACCGACACCCGCATCAACTACAGACTCCAGGCCCCGACCACGGGCGCCTCAGCTAAAACGCCTCGATGCGCGGGTTCAGGCGCTCGTACAGGCGCGACATCACCAAGAAAATGGGCAGGATCAGGACCACGTTCAGCAGCGTCGTCGGCGCGGTGACGTAGACCAGCGAATACGCCCAATCGACGCTGTACCCGGTGAGCGCCATCACGGTGAGCACGGTCACGTGGGCAATCACCGACCCGATCAGGGTCACAAAGACCGGGATGACGATGTTGCTGCGATAGAGCTGGCCCTGAAGCAGGCTCCCCAACATCGCCACCAGGAGCAGCGCCAGCGACGACGCGCCCAGCGGCACGCCGGAGAGCAAATCCTGCGCGATCCCGCCGGCAAACGCCCAGAGGAACGCCTCGGGTAGGGCGCGACCAGCGCCCACGCGACGACCATCATCAGCATGAGATCGGGCGCGCCGCCCAGAAGCCGCAGGTTCGGCATGAGGGTGGACTTCAGGATTGCCACCAGGCTGAGCAGCAGAATGCCGAGAAAGCTTCCCATCGCGTCCCGCAGCCGCCCTTACGGCTGCGCCCCCCCTTCGGGCCGTTCGAACGTGCTCAGGTCGATGGGCCGGAAGTTGGTGATAATCAACACGAACTCCAGCCGGTCGAAATCATTGAGCGACCGGACCTCGGCTTCCTGGAAGAGTTCGAATTCAAAGCTGCGGATGCTGGTCACCTGCCCGATCACCAGGCCGGGCGGGAAAGCGCCGCCCAAACCCGATGTCACCACGAGGTCGCCGGGCGTGACCTCCGCGCCGCGCTCGATCAGCTCCATACGCAGCGTGCCCGAAAGCTGGCCGCGCACGCTGCCGTCGGCGCGGGAGGTTTGCAGGCGTGCGCTCACGCCGCTGCTGGGGTCGTTGATGAGCAGAACCTCGCTCGCGGCGGCGCGCACCTGGCTGATGCGCCCGATAAGGCCGAGTTCGGTGACCACAGGCATCCCGACCTCAACGCCGTCGCGCGCGCCCCGGTTGATGTAGATGGTGCGCATGAAGCCGCTGGTGTCCAGCCCGATGACGTCCGCCGTCACATACTCGCGGTTGACGGCGGTGGAGGTGTAATCCAGCAGCGCGGCGATGCGTTGGTAGTCGTGCCGGACCTCGCGCAGGTCCACCAGCTCCGCCTGGAGGCGCGCCAGGCTGCGCTCCAGATCGCGGTTGCGCTCCTGCAGATCGCGGATGTTGGCGAAGTCCGTCACGGTGTTGGTGACGCCGGTCACAACTTCGTTCACCACGCCCTGAACCAGGTTCAGCGGCACGGAGACGATGCTCTCCAGGGGGGCGAGCACGCCCGTGAGCGAGAGCACGATAATCACCATGCTGGCGAACGCCAAAATCACAAATAAGCCCGGCCGGCTGCGAAGCTCCCTCATGTACAATCCACACCTGCTGACGTTGGGCCAATTATACAGCCATTACTTTAGTATGACATTAGAGACGCGCGGGCGGCCTGGGCGGCCTGTCTCTCTTTCCGGGAGCAGTCCGTGTCACAGCGTGACGCCACAGGCGGATGACCGATTCGGTAGCTCCCCGCGAGCCTGAAGATCGCAGGGCCAAGAACAACGCCGGAAGGGATGCGGCGATTCTGGGATTATATTCGCGCGCAATCTGTGGTTGGATCTCCCTGGCCGCCCCGGCCCACCGGGAGACAAAAAAGCGCCCCTTTCACAGGGGCGCTGTAACTTCCGGCGCGAAGTGGCGTCCGCGCGGCTACTGCACCGTGAACGTGCAGCCAGACGAAATCGACTCGGTGAGCGTGCGGGGGCCAAATTTCACCCACCCGTCATCGACCGCCTGCGCCCAGGTCAGCGAATACGTCACGCGGTGCTCGCCCGGCTGCAAAAAGCCGACCGGCACGTGCCAGAACACCCCCCAGCCGCTCCTCGTCGGGATACCACCGGAGCGGCCCCTGGAAGTCGCTGTAGTTCTCCAGCGGCGCGCCGTCGAGGCGCACGTCATACGTGGCGTACTCAAGCTGCTGTTCCATGTACTGCGGCTCGGTCACGATCCACGCCCAGAAGATGCGCACCGGCGTGTCGGCGGTGGTCGTGCCGCCACTCCTGGTTGAACTCCTCGCAGTTCGCCAGCACGTCGAACGGCGGGATCGATGAGGTCGCCGTGGCGGTGGGTGCGTCGGTTGGCGTCACTGTGGGAGACGGCGTGGCCGACGGCTCCGGAGTTCAGGGTCGGGTAGGGCGTGTAGGTGGGATACGGCGTGTGGGTGGGGTACGGCGTGTAGGTGGGATAGGGCGTGTATGTTGGCAAGGGCGCCTGTGTCGGTGGCTCCGGTGTCGGCGTGCCGGCGTCCTGGGCCGGGGCGGGCGCTGTCGTCAGGGCGATGGCGACCAGCAGCCCGGCGATGAGCAAGGTTTTCATCACGTGTTTTTCCATCAGTGCCTCCAAGCGTCGTGCCTTGAGTATACACGAACCGCCCAAGTATGTTAACATAGCGTGGCGCGGCCCTCTGCCCGTCCAACAGGGTCCGCCAACCGGGCACGACAGGGCAATTAGAGCGCATCTGCGGGGAAGTGGCGAATCTGCGCCGCTGCCGGGCGACCGGCGCAGCAGGGAGGCAGGGCAATGGATTTCTTGAAACGGCTGTTTGGGCTTGGTGGTGGTCAGCCGCACGACGCCAGCGGGATGTATTTCTACGTGCGCTCGCACCGCTGCGACGAAGTGGTGCAGGTGCGCATCGACCGGAACAACGACCTCAGCCTGCAAGACGACTTCGAGACCTACTACGCGCGCAAAATCGTCGTCGGCACCGAGTGCTTCGACCGCATGGAGGCGGAGTTCTACTTCGACAAGAACCGTCGCCTCACCGACAAGACGGTCACGGGCGGCGTGTTCGTCGATTACGACGACTATGTCGCGTATCTGGAGAAGAAAGAGGCCGAGGAGTCTGAGGCGGACGACGCCCCCGCTCCGGAGGCGTAACCGGACCTACGTTTCGGCCTGGGGCGCGTCCTCGGGCTCTGTTGGCTCGACCGGCTCCACAGTCAGGCTCAGATTATCGACCGCTGTCACGCGCACCTTCCCCCGGCGCGGATTCGCCCGCCCTTGCTGACAGCAGCCCAGCGCTCGCCGGCGACGAACACGGTCCCCGCCGGGTCCAGATCGGTGCGCGCCTGGGCCAACTGGCCCACCATCGCCTCCGCCCCGGTGACGGGCGGATTGCGCCTCTCGACCAGGCCCCGCGAGATGAAGAACAGGAAGAGGCCCGTCAGGATCGCCGCCTGGGCGACGACGACCGGGATCGAGAGTTCGCCGAAGGGCGCAAGTTCGGGCCGGCTGAAGAGGATCAGCGCGCCGATAATCAGGGTGACGCCGGCGCTCACGGCCAGGATGCCGGTGGTGGCGGGATTCTGCGCCTCGATGATGAAGAGCACCACCGCCAGCACGATGAACGCCACCCCAAGCCAGTTGATCGGGAGCACGCCCAGCCCGTAGAGCGCGAGCACCACGCACGCGAAGCCCAGCGTCCCGGCCACCCAGCCGCCCGGCGCGCTGAACTCGACCACGAGCAGCGTGAGGCCCAGGCTCAGCAGGGTGAAGACAATCGTGGGGTCGGTGAGCACCTGGAGCACCTGCTCCAGCGGGCTGAGCGGCAGCGTCTCCAGCGGCAGGCCGGCCGTGTGCAGCGTCACCTCCTGGTCGAGCGCCACCACCGAGAAGCCGTCCAGTTGTGCGAGCAGGTCGTCCACGCTCGCCGCGATGAAGTCCACCAGCCCGGCGTCGCGCGCCTCGGTCGCGTTGACGGCGCGCGCCTCCGTGACCGTGGCGGCGGCCAGCGCCTGCGCCGTCGCGCCGCGCCGTTCCGCGAGGCGCGCGCGCGGTCGCGGCCATCACCTCCTGCGCCTTCGTTTCGGAGGTCGAGTCGAGGTCGGAGCCGTCCAGGTTGATGGGGCTGGCCGCGCCGATCACCGTCTCTGGAGCCATGGCCGCCGCGTGCCCGGCCAGGGTGATGAGCGTCCCCGCCGAGGCCGCCATCGCCCCCTGCGGCGCGACGTACACGACCACCGGCACGCGCGTGGCGCGAATCGCCTTGACAATGGCCTCAGTCACGTTGAGGCTGCCCCCGGCGTGTTGAGCCGGAGCACGACCGCCTCGGCAGCGTTCTCCTCCGCGTGGCGGATGCCGCGCTCGATGTAGCCCTGCATCACCGGCGCGACCGGCCCCTCCGCGTCGAGCTGCAGGACGAACGCGCCGGCGGCGCGGCTCTCCCCGGCAGGGCGAGCGCCGCCGCAAGCAGAAGGCACAGGAAGGCGGCTGTCCTCGCGCGCATCGCTGGCGTCCTCTCACGCGGCTTTGCGGCTCTGCTTCGATTATAGCACCAGATTCCCGGCCTCCTCGACATAATCTGAAATTGGCCGGTGCTTCGAGCCGTCATTCAGGGGGAGGATCAGAACAGGAACCAATACGGATGGAAGCAGGGTCGGATCCATGCCGGCGGCGAGACCGGGCGAACGCAAACAGGGGCGACCTCATAGATCGCCCCTGACCGCACCTTGCGATTACGCGATGCGGCTGGCCGCTGGCAAGCAGCGGCGCGCGACAGCGTGGGGCTAGTTCCCTCCGCCCTCGCCGTCCGACGCGGTTGGCGCGGGCGCACCCACGCTCTCCTGCCCTTCCAGCAGCGCTTGCAGGTCGAAGAGGAACGGGCTGTTGCTGGGGATGATGATGAGGCGCACGTCCGGGCCAAGTTGCTCGATGTAGCGCCACTGGATCAGGTTCGGGTTCTGGCTGATCTGCTCGTTGATGAGGCGCAGCGCCTCGGCCTCGGCCTCGGCGCGCGCGATGATGGCCTTCGCCTCGCCTTCGGCGCGCGTCACGGCGGCGTCAGCGTCACCGGCGGCGGCGCGGCGCACAGACTCGGCCTCGTTTGTGGCGCGCTGCACTTCCTGCTCGGCGATCTGCTTGCGCTCAACCGCGGCAACGAATTCCTCGCTAAACGTGATGTTGCGGATCGCGATGTCAACCAAGTCAAGCCCTTCGCTGCGCAGGCGCGGCGAGAGCGACTCAAAGATGTCGGGGCCAAGCGCCTCGCGCTGTCCGTAGACCTGGTCCACCGTCAACGCCGAGATGGTGTTGCGCACGTTATCGCGCGTGAAGGGGATCACCGCGCCCTCTTCGTAGCCGATGCGCCAGTCCCTGTAGACCTGGTTTGCCATCTCCGGCGTGATGCGGTAGATCACCGTCACATCGATACTGACCTCCTGACCGTCGCTGGTGCGCGCCTGGATCGGGGGACGACTCCCTCCCTCGGAGGGCGAAGCCATTGTCACGCTCTGGCGTTCGGTGGGGTAAATGGTCACCTGGTCAATGAAGGGAATCACCCAGTTGATGCCAGGACCGAGCGGCACATCCACGATAGAGTCCTCGTCGCCGCCGATGGTGCGGAAGATCACGCCAACTTCCTGGGGGCAACGATAATCAGGCCGGCGTTCATCACGCTCATGATGACGCCGCCGACGAGGCCGACGACCAACAGGATGACGCCAGGGCGCGCCGACGCGCGCCGTGATGTGGCGGAAACGGCCAGCGCGATGCCGCCGACCGCCAGCGCCCAGAAGACGAGGGCAAGAATGTTAACAATGCTGCTGATTCCGGTCATGTTTGTGCTATCTCCTTATCGTTCGACACTGTGCAATCACAGATTCGTTTTCAAACCATCCCTGGTTTGATTGTATCGCATCTTCCACGCCCAGACCGGCCAGGGCAGCCAAACCCGGTCGTTTCTTATCCCATTCTTACCTGCCGGCCAGGCCCTTGCGCGCCATACGTCTTCATCTTATGTGCGTCGGACGACCGCGAGAACCCCAATAAATGGGCGTTGGCCGCCCTGCGCACACGAGGCAAAGGCGTCACGGGCTGGGGCGGGCAACCCGCCGCTGCGCGCGCCGCGCGGCGCTACTGCGACCACGACGTGGGCACGCGGTCCCACCGGTGGGCGCGCAGCTTCGCCACCAGGTCGTCAGCGAGCGGTCCGGCGTCGCTGGTCACGATGTTCATCTCGACATGGTGGAGCTTGCGCATCCCTGGGATGATCGTGCTCACGGTACCGTTCGCCAGGATGAAGCGCAGCGCCATCTCGGCCATGGTCATGCCGTCGGGCACCAGCGGGCGCAGCGCCTCCACACGGTCCACCGTCGCGTCCAGGTTCTCCGGCACGAAGTAGCTGTTGCGCCAGTCACCCTTAGGCCAGCGCGTCTCTTTGGTCAGGTTGCCGATCAGGCTGCCCTCGTCGAAGGGGACGCGCGCAATAACGGCGACATCCAGTTCGTCACACACCGGGAAGAGTCCGTCCTCCGGGTTCTGGTCGAAGATGTTGTAGATCACCTGCACGGCGTCCACGTGGCCGGTGCGCAGCGCCTTGACGACGTTGGCCGGCTCCCACCGGTCCACGCTGATGCCGAACGCCTTGATCTTCCCCTGCTGCTTGAGGTCCTCGGCGGCGCGCTGCCACTGCTCGTCGTCCGCCCAGGTATCGTCCCAGGTGTGAAGCTGGATCAGATCGACGTGGTCCATGCCCAGGTTCTTGAGCGTGCGCTCCGTGTACTCGACGATGTGCGCGTAGGGGTAGCAGTCGTCGAGCGCGTACGTCGGCTCGGCCGGCCATTTGGAATTCTTCGGCGGGACCTTGCTGGCCGTGAACAGAATCTTGTCCGGGTGGGCGCGGACCAACTGCCCCAACAGGCGCTCGCTGTGACCCGCGCCATAGGCCCAGGCGGTATCGAAGAAGTTGCAGCCCAACTCGACGGCGCGCTGGAGCGACTGCATCGACTCCGCGTCGTCGGAGCCGGTCCAGCCCCCCATGCCCCACATGCCGTAGCCAATATCGCTGACGTTCCAGCCGGTACGGCCAAACCTGCGGTAACGCATCATCTCCCTCCTCGTGTCGCTGTGTCTGTAGGACTATTGTACCGGGTTGTTGGGCGGCTTGCATGGCGCGCGGCGGCGACCATCGACAGCAGACGCAGACGTGGGGTAAGATGACGCCCGGAGGCGCGGCATGACGCTCGAACGGCTGTGGTGGGCGCTGGTCCGGTTTGGTTTCCGGCTGCTCTATAACGAGCTGGCCTTCACCTACGACCTGGTAAGCCGGGTCGTCTCGCTCGGCCAGTGGCGCGCGTGGCAGCGCGCGGCGTTTTCCCTATCTGGACGCCGCGCCCGGCGACATCGTGCTGGAGATTGCGCACGGCACCGGCGACATGCAGCTTGACCTGCGCGCCGCCGGGGTGCGCACGGTCGGCCTGGACCGGTCGCCGCACATGGGGCGCATCGCGCGGCGCAAGCTGGCGGGGCAGGGCTTCCGTGCGCGGCTGGTGCGCGCCGACGCGATGGCGCTACCCTTCGGTAACGCGCGCTTCCCCGCCGTCGTGAGCACCTTCCCCACCAACTTCATCGGGCACCCGCGCACGCTGGCGGAGATTCGCCGCGTGCTTCGCCCCGGCGGGCGGCTGGTGATCGTAATGAACGGGCAGCTTACCGGCGCGGGGCCGGTACCGCGCCTGCTGGAGCTTGCCTACCGCGTCACCGGGCAGCGCGACCCCTGGCCGGTGGACGGCATCCTGGCGCAGTTCCGCGAGGCCGGGCTGCCGGCCGAGTCCGTGAGCCGCGCGCTGCCGGTTAGCGCGGTATCGCTGATCGTGGCGCAGCGGGCGGACTGACGCCGCCAGACCCATTTTCACCCATTTTCATGGAAAATTCGCGCGCCCGTTCGAGCGGCGGCGTGACGGCGTGGTAAGATAAAGAGGGCCACTGCCGCGAAAAACGATTGTGCCGCGCACGTAATGCGCCTATAATCGTCACGGGGCGCGCCACGTATGACGGCGTTGTTTCATATGGCATTATCCACCGCGCGAGCCTGAGGAACCTTCGTTGAGCAACCTCGATAACTTCATTGGCCGCGTTATCGGCGGGCGCTATGAGATCATCAGCCTCCTCGGCAGCGGAGGCATGGCGGAGGTATACAAGGCGCGCCACCTTCAGCTTGACCGGCCCGTCGCCCTGAAGCTGATGCACAGCTTCCTCGCCACCGACGAGCGGTTCCGCGAGCGCTTCGAGCGCGAGGCGCGCGCCGTCGCCCGCCTGCGCCACCCCAACATCGTCCAGGTCTACGACTTCGACTTCGCCCCCGAAAACCGCCTGTACTACATGGTCATGGAGTACATCGACGGCCCGACGCTGCGCGAGCGGCTGGACGTGCTGTCGGAACAGGGCAAGCTGCTGCCGCTCGACGAGGTGATCCACATCGTCACCGATGTGGGCAGGGCGCTGTCTTACGCCTACGCCCGCGAGGGCATGATCCACCGCGACGTGAAGCCCGCCAACGTGATGATCGACTCCGACGGGCGCGTGGTGCTCACCGACTTCGGCATCGTCAAGATTGCGGGCGGCGGCACCACGCTCACGGCCAGCGGCGTGATGATGGGCACGCCGTCGTACATGGCCCCAGAGCAGGGCCTCGGCCAGTCGGGCGATCACCGCGCCGACATCTACTCGCTCGGCGTGATGCTCTACCAGATGGCGACCGGCAAGCTGCCCTACGAGGCCGACACGCCGCTCGCGGTCGTGCTCAAACACGTCAACGACCCGCTCCCCCCACCCATCGCCGTGAACCCGTCCATCCCGCGCGGCCTCGAAGTGGTCATCTACCGCGCGATGGCAAAATCCGCCGAGGAACGCTACCAGAGCGTTGACGACCTGATCGGCGACCTGCACAACCTCGATGCGCTCGCCCACGCCGCGCTGCCGGCGCAGCCGGGCGCGCTCCCCGACGAGACGACAAAGTCCGCCGGCCCGGAGACCGCCGTGGACCTCCACACGCCGCCGCCGGGCGCGCCCATCGTCGCCGAGCCGACCAGGCCGGGCGCGGCCCCGCCGACTGTCGCCGGGCCGGCGCGGACTCAGCGGTCGATCTGGCTCTTCGGCGCGATTGGCATTGTCGCCATCGTGGTGGTCGCCATCCTCGCGTTCGCGCTGGGCCGTGGCGGCGGCCTCTCTGACGCGGACGCAACCGCAACCGGGCAGGCCTTCGCCGGCCAGACCGGGACCGCCGTCGCCGACGCCGGGGCGACGCAGGCCGCCGCGACGCAACTGGCGCTCGCCGCGCTGCCGACCGACACCCCGACGACCGAACCGCCCTCGGAGACGGTCGCGCCCACACAGACTGAAGCGCCCACGCACACCGACACGGCGACGCCGCCCGAACCGTCACCCACCCCTGGCGCGACGCACACCGAAGCGCCCGCGCTCACGGACACGCCGGTCCTCGCCGACACGCTCCCGCCCGCCGCTGACGCCGTGACGGCGACTGAGACACCCACGCCGTCCCCCTCCGACACGCACACCGCCACGGTCACCGAGACGCCCACAGTCACCGACACGCCCACGCCGTCGCGCACCCCCACGCCGGCGACGCCGGTCATCGAGGTGGTGCGGATGATCGCGGTGCGCAGCGGGCCGGGGTCGCAGTACCCGGTGGTGGCGAACATCGGGACCGACGAGCGCATGGACCTCACCGGCATCAGCGAGGACGGCGCGTGGTACCAGGTGATTCTCCCCGACGGCGCGCTGGGCTGGCTGTCGGCGTCGGCGCGCGGCATCCTGGTCAACGCCTACGGCGACCTGAACGTGGTCCCCATCGTCACGCCAACGCTGACGCCGACCGAGACGCCAACAGACACACCCACCGCGACGCACACGCCAAGCGGGACGCCCACCGACACGCCCACGCCGACGGACACGCCGACCGATACACCGACCGCGACGGACACCCCGTCGGACACGCCCACGCCTTCGGACACGCCGACCGACACGCCCACCGCCACGCATACCCCGTCGGACACGCCCACGCCTTCGGACACGCCGACCGACACGCCCACTGCGACGCACACGCCGTCAGACACGCCCACGCCTTCGGACACGCCGACCGACACGCCCACTGCGACGCACACGCCGTCAGACACGCCGACCGATACGCCGACCGCCACGCACACGCCATCGGAAACGCCCACGGCAACCGACAGGCCGACGCTGACGCCAACGGACACGCCGACCAGCACACCCACGGCAACCGATACGCCAACCGCGACGCACACGCCGTCGGACACACCCACGCCGTCCGATACCCCGACGCCCACGCCCGACCTGGCGGCCACAGGCGTCCAGCTCACGTTGGAGGCGCTCGCGACCATCCAGGAGGGCACGCTCGCGGCGCTGGCGACCCTGGCGGCGGCGACCAACACGCCGACCGCGACGCCAACGCCCAACCTCACGGCGACGTACTTCGCGTGTCGCTGGCTGTGGGACATGACGGCGCGGGAGCACGAGAACCTGGTGTGGGTCCCCACCGAGTGGGGCTTCACGCAGACCTTCGTCTTTGAGAACACGGGCACGTGCGCGTGGCCGGCGGGCACGCGCCTCGTCTACATGTCGGGCGCGCAACTGGGCGGCCCCGCTCAGGTCGAAGTGCGCGATCCAGAAGGCGACTGGGCGCGCGCTGATGCGTTGCAGGTCCCGCCCGGCGGGCAAGGGCGCGTGGTCCTGCCGCTGCGGACCGATACCGAGCAGGGCGACCTGTGGAGCCGGTGGGCGCTGGCGCTCCCCGACGGGCAGCGCGTCGGCCCGCTGGTGAGCTTCGGCGTCCACGTCTACGACCTCGCCGTCGAGCAGCAGCCGACGGCGACCTCGCGCCCCGCGCTGCCCTCGCTGCTCGACACGCCGACAGCGCCGCCCGCAGAAGGCCCGGTGGCGATTGTCAATGTCACCGGGACCGCGAACCTGCGGTCGGGGCCGGGCACGGAGTACACCATCGCCGGCGGGGCGGCCGGCGGCCAGCGCCTGCCCATCATCGCGCAGGCCAATGACAACAGCAACAGAGTGTGGTATCTTGTCGAGCAGGCCGACGGCGCGCCGGCATGGGTCGCATCGTGGATCGTTGTGGTCGAGCCGCCTGACGCCGAGATCGGGCCGGCGGCGACCGTGCCCGCGCCGCCCGTCTGGCAGCCGCCGACACAACCCGCGGCCACGCAGCCGGGCGGAACGCAGCCAGGCGGGGCGCAGCCAACCACAACGCCGGGCGGCGGCCAGCAAGGCGAGCCGCTGGGCTTCTACCCGAACATCGGCACGTGCGCCTACGCGGGCGACGACTACGACTGCCTGGTGAACGTCCACATCTACGGTGGGACGCCGCCCTACACGCTGTGGTACCAGGGACAGCGCTATTACGGCGCTTCGCCACTAGAGATTTCAGTGCGCTGGCGGCGGTGCGACATTGCATTCTTCGAGATCAGGGTCCACGATGAGAGCGGCATCCCTGAAAATGACAAGATACAATCCTTCTCGATTGACCCCGCCACCTACGCCGACCGCTTCCCTGGCGGCCTTTGCCAGTTGCCGTAGCGCGGCGCTTGGCGCACGACGAGAGATCGCAACCGAGCGAAACTGAGGGGACATCGTGACAGAAGAGTACGCAGGGCGCTATCTGGGCAAGTACAGGATTTTGGAGCGGGTCGGGCGCGGCGGCATGGCCCAGGTGTTCAAGGCCTACCACCCGGACCTTGACCGTTTCGTGGCGATCAAGCTCATGCACCAGTTCCTCGCCGAGGACCCGGAGTTCAAGACGCGCTTCAGGCAGGAGGCGCAGAACGTCGCCAAGCTGCGCCACCCCAACATCATGCAGGTGTACGACTTCGACTTCGACGAGGAGACCGAGTCGTACTACATGGTCAACGAGTACATCGACGGGCCAACGCTCAAGAACCTGCTGCTCGACCTGGCGAGCGAGGGCAAGCGGCTGCCCCTGGCCGAGACGGTGCGCATCTGCCGCGACATCGGCAAGGCGCTGGCCTACGCCCACACGCGCGGCATGGTCCACCGCGACGTGAAGCCCGCCAACGTCATGATCGACGCCGACGGGCGCATCGTCCTCACCGACTTCGGCATCGCCAAGATCATCGGCGGCAGCACCGGCCTCACCGCCAGCGGCGCGATCATGGGCACGCCGTCGTACATGCCGCCAGAGCTGGGCCTCGGCGGGACCGGCGATCACCGCGCCGACCTGTACTCGCTCGGCGTGATGCTCTACGAGATGGCGACGGGCAAGCTCCCCTACGAGGCCAACACGCCGCTCTCGGTGGTGTACATGCACGTCAACGACCCGCTGCCGCCGCCCAGCAGCGTTAATCCAGACATCCCGCGTGGCGTCGAGCTGGTCATCAACCGCGCGATGGCGAAGAAGCCGGAGGAGCGCTACCAGGCCGCGGACGAGTTCGTTGACGACCTGCAAGACCTGGGCAGCGTGGCCGATGTGGCCGCGCCGAGGGCTGCGGCGCCGAAGCCCGCCACCGAAGCCAGCCAGCCCCCAGCACCGCCGGCTGGCCCGCCGCCAGCCGACACCACGCGCCCGCGCCCCGTCCCGGAGGCCGCGCCGCGCCGCGAGCCGGCCGCCGAAACCCCGCGCCGGCCGGTCGCGCTGTACGGCATCGTCGGGCTGGTTATCGTCGTCGCGCTCGCCATCGTTGCCGTGCTCGCGCTCGGCGGCGGTGGAGGCGACGGCGCGGCAGGCGGCGCGGACGCGACCGCCACGGCTCGGCCGCAACGCGACGCAGACGGCAGCAGCAATCGCTGCGCTTGAGGCGACCGACACGCCAACGACCGCGCCGGCCACCGATACTGTGACGGCAACGCCGCCGTCAACCGAGACCGTCGCGCCGCCGACAGCGACCGCCACCGCGACGCAAACCGCAACGTCCGCGCCGACGACGGCAGCGCCCACGGCCACATTTACGGCGACGCCGTCAGCGACGGCGACAGCGTCGGCAACGGCCACCCCAACCGAGTCGGCCACCCCGACGCCGCAGCCGGCGGTCGCGGTTGTGGAGGGGTTCGGGCGGCCCATCGTGCGCTCAGGGCCGGGCACGGCGTTCAGCACCGCCGGCACGGTGGCCGGCGGGGACGAGCTGCCCATCGTCGCGCGCGCGAGCGACACCGACAGCGCTGTGTGGTACCTCGTCCAGCTTCCAGACGGCGCGGAGGCGTGGATCGCGGCCTTCCTGGTGCGCGTCGAGCCGGAAGACGCCGTGGTGCCGCCCGCCGAGGCGATCCCCACGCCGCGCTTCCCCGAAACGTTGAGCTACGCTCCGGAAGTGGGCGCGTGCACCTACGATGGCGACGACTACGTCTGCGCCGTGAACGTCATCCTCCGGGGCGGCGTGCCGCCCTACACCATGACCTACCAGGGCGAGACGGTCTGGGATTACTCGCCGATTCCCATCGAAGTGCGCGCGCCGCGATGTGAGACTGCTGCCTACGACCTCAGCATCGTCGACACGCGCGGCCTGCCGGAAGGCGGGCCTGAACCGGCAGTTCACGATTGACCCGAACCAGTTCGCGGGGCGGTTCCCGCGCGGGCGATGCCAGACGCCGTAGGACGCCGCTGCGCCGTCGTGTAAGTCTCGAAGTCGTGACATTGAGCAGGTATCGTGCCAGAAGATCGCACAGGGCGTTTCCTCGGTAAATACGAGATCATTGAGCGCCTGGGGCGGGGGGGAATGGCGGAGGTCTTGCGCGCCTACCACCCCGCCCTGGACCGTTTTGTCGCCATCAAGTTGCTGCACCCCTTTCTGGCCGACGACCCCGATTTCAAGCGGCGCTTCGAGGGTGAGGCGCAGAACATCGCCAAGCTGCGCCATCCCAACATCGTCCAGGTGTACGACTTCGAGTTCGACGAGGCGAACGAGTCGTACTACATGGTGATGGAACTCATCAACGGCCCGACGCTCAAGGACATGCTGTTCGACATGGCGAGCGCAGGCAGGCGGCTGCCGCTGGAGGAGTCGCTGCGCATCTGCCGTGACATCGGCCAGGCGCTCGCCTACGCGCACGCGCGCGACATGATCCACCGCGACGTGAAGCCGGCCAACATCATGCACGATGTCGAGAACCGCCGCTACGTCCTGACCGACTTCGGCATCGCCAAGATCGTCACCGGCTCGCACGGCACCGCCACCACCGGCCTGCTCGGCACGCCGGCGTACATGTCGCCAGAGCAGGCGCTGGGCGAACCCGGCGACGAGCGCTCCGATCTCTACTCCCTGGGGGTGATCCTCTACCAGCTCTGCACCGGTCGCCTGCCCTACGACGCTGAGACGCCGCTGGCGATTGTGCTCAAACACGTCAACGACCCCATCCCCAACCCGCGCGACCTCAACCCGGACCTGCCCGAAAGCGTCGAGAAGATCATCTGCCGCGCCATGGCGAAGCTCCCCGAAGAGCGCTACCAGAGCGCGCAGGACATGGTCAACCACCTGGAAGACCTGGACCGCGCCGCCCGGATGCCCGTCCCGACCGACACGGCGCTGTCGAGCCGCGACGACACCATCCAGGTTGTGACGGGCAGCACGCCCGTCCTCCCTGAGGCCAGCATCCCCGCCGCGCGGCGGCGTCCCTGGGTGGGCCTCGGCGCGCTGGCGTTGATCGCGCTGCTGGCGCTGGTGGGCGTCGCCGTCGTGCCCAGCTTGCTCAACGGCGGCAGCCCCACGCCCGCGACGCCGCCAACCGCCACGCCGGCCACCCCCACGCCCGACCTGACCGGCACCGCCGACCGCGTGACGCTCAACGCCCTGGTCAACGCCTTCGCCACGCAGACCGTCGCCGCCTCGGAGACCCTGGCCGCCGAGACGGCGCTCGCGCTGACCGTCACCGACACGCCGACCGTCACGCCAACCGAGACGCCGACCCCGTCACCGACCGCGTTGCCGACGGCGACCAGCACGCCCACCCTCACCGTCACGCCCTCGCCCACCCGGACCGGCACGCCGGCGGCGACCGCAACCCCCACCGCGATTCCCGCCGCCGCGGTGCTCGACCATCCGGAGGCGGTGTTGGGCGTGGCCTTCAGCCCGGACGGGGCGCGCGTGGCGACCGCAGGGGCCGACGGCCTGCTGCGGCTGTGGGAGGTCGAGACCGGCGCGCGCGTGCGCGTCTTCCGGGGGCACGAGGGCGCGGTCAACGCGGTCGCGTTCAGCCCGGTCGCGCGGCAGATCGCCTCGGCGGGCGCGGATGGCACGGTGCGCCTGTGGGACGAGCAGTCCGGCGCGCTATTGGCGACCCTCCAGGGCCATGAGGGAGCCGTGAACCGGATCGCCTTCAACCTGTACGCCACCCGCCTCGCCTCGGCGGGCGCGGACGGCGTGGTGCGCCTGTGGGATGGGGTCATGCTCCAGTCTGGGACGGGGCCGAGCGTCACCGAAGACACCGAGTTCAACCCCCTGATCGCCGTGCTCGAAGGGCACGAGGGGCGGATCACGGACATCGCCTTCAGCCCCGACGGCACGATGCTGGCCTCGGCGGGCGCGGACGGCGCGATCCGCCTATGGGACGCGGTCACAGGGGCGCGGGCGCGCGTCATCGAGGCCCACGACGGGGCGGTGAACGACATCGCGTTCAGCCCGCCTGAGGGCAGCGTCCTCGCCTCCGCCGGGGAGGACGGCGCGATCCGCCTGTGGGACGGGCTGACGGGCGAGCCGCTGGCCGAGTTCCCCGCGCTCGACCGCGCCGTCGCGCGGCTGGCGTACAACCCCACCGGCAGCATGATCGGCTCTGTGGGCGCGGATGGCGCGGTGCGGCTGTGGAACGCGACGACCGGCGAGCAGTTGGCGCTGCTGGAGCGCCACGGCGGCCCGGTCGTGCGGCTCGCGTTCAGCCCGGACGACATCCGGCTGGCCTCCGGCGGCGCAGACGGGTCGCTCCACCTGTGGAGCCGGCAGACCAACCAGTGGCTCGCGACGTTCGGCCGGCACACCGCCGAAGTGACCGCGCTGGCCTTCTCGCAGAACAGCATGTGGGTCGCGTCAGCCAGCGCCGACGGCACCGCGCGGATCTGGCCCGTGCCCGACGCGCGCCCGGTCATCATCCAGCCCACGCGCGCGCCGTCGCCCACGCCGACGTCGGCCTTCACGCCCACGCCCAACATGACGGCCACCGTCGCCGCGTGCGTCTACGACTATGAGCTGGTCGCGCGCGATTACGACCCGTCATACGAGCTATTCGAAGGCCAGTTCTACATCCCGATCCGCGCGCCGTTCACCGCTTCGCTCACACTCCGCAACACCGGCGAGTGCGACTGGGAACGCTACACGGAATTGGTGTTCGGCGAGGGCGAGCCGTTCAACGCCCCGGAGTCGGTGCTCATCCCGACCATCGTGCGCGTCGGCGAGGAATACACGTTCACCATCGCGATGCAGGCCCCGCCGCGCAACCGCCCGCACACCGGCACGTGGATACTGCGCACGCCGGCGGGCTTCCAGGTGGGCGCGCCGCTCGAAATCACGATCTACGCCTACTACGTCAGCGACGCCGGCAGCGCGGTCACGCCGCCGCCCCCTGAGGGCGAGCCAGAGAACACGCCCGGCGGCCCGCTCCAGTTCTCGTTCTACATCCCCGGCTGCCAGTACGCCGGCGGCGACTTCGTCTGCAACGCCCACGTGAACCCCTCCGGCGGCGCGCCGCCCTACACCGTCGCCAGCAACATGAGCGCGCCGGCGACGAGCGCGCCCTACGTCGTGCAGTTGCGCGGGCGGCGCTGCGAGTCGTTTGCGTACACCATCACCGTCACGGATAGCGCGGGCGGCGTGGCGCGGCAGGAGTTGTGGTTCGACGTGGCCGGCTATGCGGTGGCCTTCCCCGGCGGCGCGTGCAACGTGGGGGACTGAGCGCCGCGCCCCGCCCGCCTACGCGCCCCCCGGCGCGACCTCAATCGCCTTGAGCACCAGTATCCAACCGGCGCGCATCCGCGCTTCGTCGTAGACCTCCATCGCGGGCGTGTCCGGCTCCGTATAGAGGAAGACCTGGATCGTGTACGTGCCCGGCGCGAGGTCCGGCGGCAACGCCAGCGGGCGCGGGTCGGCGAAGGCGGTCTCCGGCGTCAGCGGCCCCCGGTACGCGAACGGGCCGTCGTTCCGCGCGACCACACGGTCGGACCGGTCCACCAGGTGAACCGCAACTTCATAGTCAACCTCCGGCGCGCTGAGCACGGCCCAGTTGAGGGTGAGGTCCACCGTCGCGCCGGGCGTGTAGACCGCTTCGGGCAGTTCGTAGCGCATCAGCAGGTGGGGGGCGAAGTGGAACGCCTCGTGCGGGTTGGGCGGCGGCGCAAAGAGGAACCCGCCGACCTCGAACGCCGAGACGATCCGCCGGTCGCGGCGCGTTTCCTTGAGGTACAGCGCGGTAAACGCGCTGATCTGCGTGGGCCACTCCGTCACCAGCCACACGCGCTCGTGGCCGTCGGTGGCGGCGCGCACAGCCTCCTCAAACGCGAGGCTCGGCGGCGGCATGGGCATCGCGTAGACCGAGGCCGGCTCTGGCGCGCCGGGCCAGCGGTGCAGGAAGTAGTACCGGAACGGCAGCGTGAACAGGTGCTCGCCCTGGTGGATGAGCACCGGCTCGCCGGGCTGATAGTGCTGCGCCATCTCCTGCACGAACGCGCGCCACGGGAACTTGTCCGGCAGCAGCGGGTGGCGCGCCGCCGGCCCGGTGAGCACGATCAGCGCGGCCAGCGCGACAGCCAGCGGCAGGCGCAGCCGCGCCAGCCCCGCCCCGACCAGCAGCGCCACGCCCGGCGCGATGAGGAAGATGTTGCGCGGCGTGTAGGCGGGGAAGGCCACGTTGAGCGCCAGCGTCAGCGCAGCGGGGAGGGCAGCCCACAGCGCCGCCAGCCAGACCCCGCCGCGCGCCGCGCGGCCCCGCATCGCGAGCAGCGCCCACGCCGCCAGCACGCCGAACAGCAGCCATTGCCCCCGCTGAGCAGCGTCGCGAGCGATTTGACCTCGGCGAGAGTCGTGGGGAGCGCCTGCGCCAGCCCGCCGGGACGGGCGCGGGTCTGCCACAGGAGGATGGGCAGCCAGGGCAGGAAGAACGCGCCAGCCGCGCACGCCGGGAAGAGCCAGGCCGCGAGCCGCCGCCGCCGCGTCAGCAGCAGGTGGGCGGCCTGCGTCAGCGGCGCGAGCACGCCGAAGTAGTGCGTGTAGAGCAACGCCGCCGTCACGCCGATGTAGAGCCAGCGCCTGGCGCGCGGTGTTGCGCCGCAGCCAGCGCGCGTAAGCGTACATTGAGGCCGTCGCCAGCAGCGCCATGAGCATGTACATCCGCGCCTCGCGCGCGCGTAGTACGCGACGAAGCTCGACGCGCCGAACACCAGCGCCGCCGCCACGCCCGCGCGCGCCGAGAGCCGGTCGGCCCCAAGCCGGTAGAGCAGCGCCATGCACAGCGCCGCCATCAGCGTGGAGGGCAGGCGCGCGGCCAGCTCCGAGTCGCCGGCGGCGTCAACCCAGAAGTCGAGCAGCAGGAAGTAGAGCGGGGGGTGTACGTCGTTGACGACGCGCGCCAGCGCGCCGCCGGGCGTGGCCGGCTCAACCGCCCACAGGCTCCACGCCTCGTCGAGCCACAGGCTGTCGCGGGTCAGCCGGGTCGCGAACCACGCCGTCACACCCAAGATGACGACCAGCGCAAGCACCGGCCAGAGCCGGGCGCGCCGGCGAATCGCCGGTAGCTTCCCGGAAGCTGCGGGCTTCTGGGAAGCTACAAAACAGGCCTGCCATTTTCAAGAGAAGGTGTGTATCAGCAGCGGCGCGGCGGCGGCGCTCAGTCCATGTCCCGGTCGTCCGGCGCCTCACCGTTGTTGTCGAGCGGGTCCAAATCGGCGGTGTCGTCGTCCCGACCCGCGTCCTCATCGACATCGACCACGCCGCCCCAGGGCGACTCGCCAAGCGCGGCCTCGTGCTCGGCGACGACTTCGGTGTCGGTCTCGACATTCTCGACAGCCGCGAAGATTTGCTCATCGAGCGGGATGTCAGCGTCTTCCTCGACGCCCGGTTCGGCGTCCACCGGTTCGGCGTCCGCCGTTTCGGAGGCCGCCGCTCGGCGGCCTCTGCGGCGGCAAAGGGCGCCATCTCCTCGAAGACCGGTGGAATCTCGCCGCCCTTCATGGTGATGGTCCCCTGGATGAACGCGCCTTCCTCGGTCGAGATCGAACTGGCTTCGATGTCGCCCCAGACGCGCCCGGTGCGGAGCAGTTGCACGCGCTGCCCGCTGACGTTGCCGCGCACCGCGCCGGCGATGGTCACGTTGTTGCCAGCGACGATGTCGGCGGTGATGCGGGCGTTTTCGCCGACGAGCGCGTTACCGTCAAGCTCAAGGCTGCCCTCGAAGGTGCCTTCGAGCCGCACGCTGCCGGGGGTGTAGAGGTCGCCGCGCATGAGCGATCCGGGGCCAAGCACCGTCTCAAACGAGACGGATTCGGGCGGCGGCGGGGGGAGTTCGGTAGGACGGCGCTCCTCGTCTTCGCCTTGTGCGTGCTTGCTGCGTCCGAAAAGACCCATTTCCCGCATTACTCCTGTGATTTCCAGATGGTGCGCCGTGAATATACTCAGGTTCACGTGCGCTGTCAATTGGCTTTTGGCGCGCGGATTCCGGTTTGTGGTAGAATGCCCCCTGACCCTCCCGGCTTCCAGGAGAAGATGCGTGACCGAAGCGCCGCCCGCTGCCCCGCAACCTGACCCGACCGTCAGGCGACGATACGCGCGTGAGGCCCATCGCCAGATTTGGGCGCCAATGATCCTGGCGGCCTGTGGGCTGGCGCTGTTCCTGGTCATCCTCGTGATCGTGTTCAACCGGGGGCTGGAGCGCCAGTTTTCCATCGTCAGCGATGTGATGCTGGTGTGTTTTACGCTGCTGCCGTGCATCGTCGGCGCGCTCGTGCTGTTTTTGCTCATGGCCTTCGCGGCCTTCGGCGTCTACGCCGCCAACGGGCGCGTGCCGCACCTGTTCGCGCGGGCGCGACGCGGCCTTGACGCGGCGCTCGGCAAGGTGAACCGCGCCGCCGGCGTGGCCGCGAAGCCGGTCGTCGGGCTGAACGCGCGCCTGACGTATTGGGGGCGCTACTTCGACCGGATTACGGCCCCATTCACGGCGACTTCTGCCAACAAGGAGAGCGACTCTGATGAGTGAAAGCGAAATCGGCAACTGGAAACAGCGCACGTACATCACCGGGGCGGTGGCGGGGCTGGTCGTGGGCGTGCTGGCGGCCTACCTGTTTATCCGCGCCGCCGACGAGAACGGTCATGGCACGCCGAAGGTCAACACGATGGACGCCATTCGCCTCAGCGCGACCACCATCGGCCTCCTGCGCCAGATCGCCACGCTGGGCCGCTAGCGGCGGCGCACGCCACTGCTAGCAAGCGAAGGGGCGGGCCTTGGACCCGCCCCATGTCTAGTGCATCCCCGCCAGCTCCTGCACCCGGCGCTCAAACACCTGTGCATTCCACCCGGCCATATCGCCCACCAGGTTGCCGCGCGCGTCGAAGAACCCGAACGCGGGTATGCTGTTGCTGAAGAAACCCCTGATTAGCGCCCATTCCTCGTCGCTGGCGTAGTCCGCATTGACATATCTGAACGCGATCACACCGGCGTATTGCTGTTCGGCCCTGTACACGACAGGGTTTGCCTGCTGGCAGACATCTCACCAGTCCGCATAGACATACACGATCAACGGGCGCTGCTTGACGTCCGCTGGCGCGCCCTCCGGCGCGGCAGCCGGCGCGCCAGAGAGGGACGACGAAATGGTGTGGAGCGCCGCCCCCGCAACCAGGACCAGCGCCGCCACGAGCAGCGCAAGCCCGATCAGGCTCTCGATCTGGTCGCGGCGGGGCCTGTCGGTGGGCGCGGGGGGCGCGCCGTCCTGGGGACCTTCGGCGAGGCGGCGCTTGAGGATCGCCAGGGCTTCGCGGGCGCGGGGAAACTCCGGCTCGATGGCGAGCACGTTCGTGACAGCGGTGCACGCCTCCGCGAGGTCGGGGGCGACCTTGGCGTAGCGCCACCAGCCCGCCGCGTTGTGCGCGTCGCGCGAGAGCACGTGCCGCAGCGCGCGGCGCGCCTCGTCGTAGCGCCCGTCCTTGATAAGCTGGTCGATGCGGTTCAGGCTCATGGCCTGCGGTTCGAAGGGTTGGACCGCGCTCATGCGTTGCTGCCTCGCCCTGTATCCTGGTCTTACGTAACCATTTTACAATGGAACCTTCAAGCAAAGATGAAGGTTTTGTGCATTTCGGGCCGCGTTCCCACCCGCCGCTTCCGTCCACGTTCTGAGGTGCGCGACTGTTGGATTTTGAATGATTACACGAGGGATGCTCTCTTGACCGCCCGTAGCGGCACAGCACGCTGTGCCCCTATCCACCGCCCTATCTGGCGGTAGGGGCGAACCGGCGGTTCGCCCCTACGCCCCGACATCTCGAGGCCTGTGATAGGCGCAGAGCCTGCCGTGACTCTGCGAAGAGATTACCGAGGTAACTCATCAAGTGTTGACGCGCTTCGCAAAACGTAGCGCAGCGCCGTGCAGGAGGCCGGTGGCAGCCCCACGCGCCGGCTAGCTGTGCCCCACGATGGCGCGCGGCTGGTAGGGTTCTTCCAGGTGCGCGATCTCGTCCGCAGATAGCGCGATCTCCAACGCGGCGACCGCCTCCTCCAGGTGGGGAATTTTGCTCGCGCCGATGATGGGGCTGGTGATGCCCGGCTTATGCAACATCCACGCCAGCGCAATCTGCGCAGGCGCGCAGCCGTGCTGCTCTGCCAGCGCCACCACGCGGTCCACCACGTCGAAATCGTCGTCCCTGAAGTAGAAGTTGTGCGCCAGGTCGTCGGTGTGGCTGCGCTTGGTCGCCCCGCCCTTGTCGCGCGTCCGGTTGCCGGCCAGGAAGCCCCGCGCCAGCGGACTCCAGGGGATGAGGCCCACGCCTTCCGCCCGGCACAGCGGGATCATCTCGCGCTCTTCCTCGCGGTAGACCAGGTTGTAATGGTTCTGCATCGAGACGAACCGCGTCCAGCCGTGCAGGTCGGCGACGTAGAGCGCCTTGGCGAACTGCCACGCATACATGCTCGACGCGCCGATGTAGCGCGCCTTGCCCGCCCGCACCACGTCGTGCAGCGCTTCGAGCGTCTCTTCGATGGGCGTGCTGTAATCCCAGCGGTGAATCTGGTACAGGTCCACGTAATCCAGGCCCAGGCGGCGCAGCGAAGCGTCGATTGAGTCCATGATGTGCTTGCGCGAGAGGCCCCGCGCGTTCGGGTCGTCGCTCATGGGGTGGTAGACCTTGGTCGCAATCACCACCTCGTCGCGGCGCGTGAAGTCGCGCAGGGCGCGGCCCGTGATCTCCTCGCTGACGCCCAGCGAGTACATGTCTGCCGTGTCGAAGAAGTTGATGCCCAACTCCACCGCGCGCTTGATGATGGGGCGGCTGGTCTCCTCGTCCAGCACCCATGCGCGCCACGCCGGCGTGCCGTAGGTCATCATGCCGAGGCAAATGCGCGACACTTTCAGGCCGGTGCGGCCCAGGTTGACGTATTCCATCGATGGCTCCTTTCACGTATGGGTGTGCGATCAAGGCTGCCGCGCGCCGGCGGCAGCCCGGAGCGGTTTCTGCGCTCTTGGCGTGTATTTGTAAGTATAACATGCCCGGCGGCGACGCCGGACGCGGCGGCGCGGTTAGATGACAGCGTTCGGGAACGGGGATGCACGCGCCCAGATGCGTAACACGAAAGCACGAAACACGCGAAGCCAGGAAAGGATTGGGCGTTTTCTTCCGCGCTTTTCGTGGCTTTTATCTGTTCACCTTTTGGTTCCCGCGACTGAAATCGCGGGCTAATTCGTTTTCTCACCCGCTATCTTCTGCGATTAACCGACGACTTCAGTCGTCGAGCTACGAAAAGCACACTATAGCGTGATACCGTGCGGACAACGTGAATGGATACCGTGGCTTCGTGTTTCCAATCTGCGCTGCCTCCCGGACTTTGCCATGCAATGGCGAGGTTAACCTGTGAGTCCATTGCTTGAATGCGCAACGCGCGGGGCGCGGGTTGCCGCTTTGCCCAAATCGGGCTAAACTCCCGCGCAGTAAGAGACGCGCAACCAGGACCGGCTGTGTGAGGGGCGGCTGGCGGGGCGGCGCGTGCTGTTTATTTGGTACAATCAGGAATCAAAGGAACAACGCGCCGCGCGAAGCGTTATTAAAGGTAGCGGTGTAGCAGGTATCGGGGGCGGAGTTGTGAAGCACATCCTGGCCTTGCTGCTGGTGCTGGGGCTGGCCCTGTCGCTCGGTGGCGCCCCTGCCCCACAGAGCAGTGCGACCGTTCAGATGAGCATCGAGGCCGGCTTCGATGGCTACTACCGGGCAAGCGCCTGGGTGCCGGTCTTCATCAATGTGAGCAACAACGGCCCGGACATCTCCGGCGAACTCCTGGTGCGCACGGTGGTGCGCGGCGTCGTTTTCGCCACCCCCATCGAACTCCCCACCCAGTCGCGCAAGCAGATCACGCTTTACATCACGCTCGACGGCACGGAGCCGGCCATCAACGTCGAACTGATGCATCACGGCATCCTCGTGGAGCGCATCGGCGCGCCCGTCCGCCTGGTGCAGCAACCAGACGTGCTCTACGGCGTCATCAGCGACGCGCCCGGCGGCGGCGTCAACCTCGACCGGGTGCGCCCGTTCGTCGGTGAGGCGTACCAGGCCAACCTGGGCATCCAACAACTGCCCGCACAGCCAGAGGCGCTCCGCGCCTTTGACGCAATCTACATCGGCGATGCGGACAGCGGGCGGCTCTCGCCGGCGCAGCGCCAGGCCCTCGCCGACTGGGTGCTGCGCGGCGGGCACCTCATCGTCAGCGGCGGGGCGTCGTGGCAGCGCACCACCGCCGGCCTGGGCGACCTCGTGCCGGCGGAGATCGACGGCACCACGACCGTCGCCGGTCTCGCCCCGCTGGAGGCGTACCTCGGTCGCCTCGGCGCAATGAGCGAAGCGCCCACCATCGTCACGACCGGGGCGGTCCGGGCCGGCGCGGAGGTGCTGGTCGCCATTCCGGGCGCGGACAGCGGCGCGGATGTGCCGCTGCTGGTGCGCGACGCCTACGGCCAGGGCGTCGTCGATTACCTTGCCGCCGACCCCGCCACCGAACCGCTGATCTCGTGGGCCAACACGCCGGAACTCTGGACCACCCTGCTCACCTCCGCCGACCAGCGGCCAAGCTGGTGGGCCGGCTTCGGCGTCACGTCGAGCAGTTGGGGAGAGGCGCAGGACGCCACCGAAATCATCCCGTTCGCGCTGCCCTCGCCCAACGTGATCGCCGGCTTCCTGATCGTCTACGTGCTGCTGATCGGGCCGCTCAACTACCTGGTGCTCAACCGCCTGGGGCGGCGCGAGCTGGCGTGGATCACCATCCCGGCGATGATCCTGCTCTTCGGCGTCCTCGCCTACCTGACCGGCTTCGGGCTGCGCGGCACGCGCGCCGTCGTCAACCGGCTGCACGTGGTGCGCGTCTGGCCCGATGTGGACCGCGCCCAGGTCGAAGGGCTGGTCGGGCTGTGGTCACCCTTCCGCACCACGTACACGGTGTCGGCGCCAGAGGGCCACACCCTGCAACCCATCCCGACCGGGGGCGGGCTCGTGGGCCTGAGCACAACGCGCGTCGAGGAAACTGATGTCTTCACTGTACAGGACGTGCCGGTCAACATCGGGTCGGTGCAGGGTTTGTCACGCAGGGCTACATCGACAATCCCCCCACGCTCGACGCCTCAGCGGCGCTGACCTTCCAGGGCTTCGGCGACGAGGCGACGGTGCGGGGGCAGCGTGACCAACCTGAACGACTTCCCGCTGGCGGATGCGGTCGTGCTGGTGCGCGGGAGCGCCTGGCCGCTCGGCACCCTTGAGCCGGCGGCGAGCAAACCCTTCCTGGTGTCGTTGCCCGGTTACAACGCCGACGACCCTGCCAGCGCGCCGCCCGCGCCGCTCGCGCTCGATTACCGCTACGACGTGCGCGGCGGCTATTACTACGGGTACGTCAACCCCAGGGGCGGGTCGGTCACGACGCAGGACATCCTCAACGCGCCGGACGACCTGTCGTACCGCGCCATCGGCACCGACCGCGACCGCGAACTGCGCCGCCGCCAGATGTTGCTGGAGGCGCTCGTCAACGACCTGCACCCGACGGCCGGCCGGGGCAACAACGTCTACATCGCCGCCTGGGCGGACCACGCCCCCATCGATGTGACCCTGATCGGCGCGGAGTACACGACGGTGGACAGCACGCTCTACCTGTTCCAGGTGCCGGTCACCATCGAGACGCCGGACACGGAAGTCGTCATCAGCCCGCACGCGATGAGCTGGTCGATCTCCAAGGCGAGCACGCGCTTTGACCTGATTCCCACCGCGCCGCGCAGCACCTACGGCAGTCGCAGCAGCTTCATGCTGGGCATCGACGAGCGCGTGGGGTTCCGCTTCACGCCGCTGCCCGGCCTGCGCCCCGCGCAGGTCACCGGCCTGAGCGTCAACCTGGAGGCAGTCGGCGGTGTGGACCTCCCCGGCGTCGCCCTGTGGGACTGGGCGGCTGGCGAGTGGGAGGTTGTGCCGGTAGACTGGGGCGCGAACAACGTCGCAGACGCCGCGCGCTTTGTCGGGCCGGAGGCCGCCGTGGAAGTGCTGCTCTTCAACCCGCTCACCGAGATGCCGGTCTCGATCTGGCGCGTGGAGATCACCCTTTTCGGTAAGCTGCAAGGGGACGTGTGAGATGGCGCTGATTATCGAGACCCACGACCTCGTGAAACGCTATGGCAAGCTGACTGCCGTCAACGACCTGTCGCTCCAGGTCGACGAGGGGGGCGATTTACGGTTTCGTCGGCCCCAACGGCGCGGGCAAGACCACCACCATGCGCATCCTGACCACGCTGCTGCGCCCCACCTCCGGCCAGGCCTACGTGGCCGGCCACTCGGTGAACAAGACGCCGCGCAGCGTGCGCCGCGCCATCGGCTATATGCCCGACTTCTTCGGCGTCTATGACGACATGAAGGTGTGGGAGTACCTGGACTTCTTCGCCGCCTGTTACGAGATCCCCGAACGCGACCGCCCCGGCCTCATCAACGACCTCCTGGAACTGGTTGACCTGAAGCACCGCCGCGAGGACATGGTGGACACCCTCTCGCGCGGCATGAAGCAGCGGCTGTGCCTGGCGCGCACCCTGGCGCACGACCCACAGGTCCTCATCCTCGACGAGCCGGCCTCTGGCCTGGACCCGCGCGCCCGCATCGAGATTCGCGAACTGCTGGTGGAGCTGGCCCGGATGGGCAAGACCATCTTCTTCTCGTCGCACATCCTGGCCGACGTGGCCGAGATCTGCACCCACATCGGCATCATCGAGGCGGGCGAGATGGTGGCGCAGGGCAGCATGAGCGAGATGCGCCGCACGCTGATCCCGCACCGCGAGATCACGATCACCATGCTTGAGGGCGTCGAGGCGGCCAGGGCCACCCTCTCGGCGATTGCGGGCGTGACCGAGGTGACCGACATGCCGCCCAGCGAGGGCCGCCCGCGCCTGCACGTCAAGTTCGTCGGCGAGGATACCGGCGTCACCGCGATCCTCCAGACGCTCACGCAGGCGGGCGTGCCGGTCGTGAGCTTCGCCGAGGAGACGAAAGACCTGGAGTCGGTGTTCATGCGCGCCACGAAGGGGATCGTCTCATGACGGTGGAGGCCCACCCACGCCGGGGGTTCTCCGAGCGGCTGCGCGGCAACCCGGTCGTGCTGAAGGAGTTGCGCGGCAGGATGCGCGGCCCGCGCGCCTTCGCCGTGATGACGGTCTACCTGGGGCTGACCAGCGGCCTCACGGTGCTGCTCTACGTCTTGCAAGCCGAGGCGATCAACCGCACCTCCACGCCCACCGGGAGCGACATCGGGCGCGTGCTCTTCTATGGCGTGGTCGCCATCGAGCTTTTCCTCGTGACCTTCATCGGCCCGGCCTTCACCGCGAGCGCGATCAGCGGCGAGCGCGAGCACCGCACCTACGAACTGCTGCGCACGACGCTGCTCTCCGCGAGCGCGCTGATGTTCGGTAAGCTGGTCTCGGCGCTGTCGTACATCGTGCTGCTGCTGTTTGCGGCGATCCCGCTCCAGGCCATCGCGTTTCTGTTTGGCGGCGTCAGCGTCGAGGAGCTGGTGCTCAGCCTGGTGATCCTGCTCGCGACCGCGCTGCAATTCGGCACGGTGGGGCTGTATTTCTCCGCCATCATGGACCGCACCCTCCCCGCCAGCGTCCTGACGTACAGCTACGCGCTGTTCACCACCGTCGGCCTGCCCATTTTCCTCGCGATCTTCCTGCCCATCTTCTCGCCGCTCGTCCGCCTGATTAACTCGTCGGCGGTGCAGGCGGCGGCGCTCTACGCGAGCGGGATCGTCGTGAGCAC
The DNA here is from genome assembly GCA_027494055.1 of Anaerolineae bacterium. Classification (GTDB taxonomy): domain Bacteria; phylum Chloroflexota; class Anaerolineae; order Aggregatilineales; family JAFGMM01; genus JAOSJO01. The sequence goes on from JAOSJO010000022.1 coordinate 45,852, forward strand.
GAACCCGATTGCCACCATGCTCATCACGCAGACGTTCATCGCCGAGCGGCAGGAAATCGGCGCGTTTCAGTTCACGCTCGCGACAGGCCAGCAGGTGCCGGTCATCTCGCCGTGGATCCCATACACGATCTTCGCCGTGCTCACCTCGGTGGTGTTGATGTGGCTGACGGTGCAGCGCATTCGCCAGCAGGCGGACGAGTAGGCTGCGCGATGCGGCAGCGGCGGGCGCATTTCGATTTAGGGGCAAGGATGGGTTGGCAGCTCCCAGGGAGCTTGAAGCGCCCTGGGAGCTATGGGATGCCCCCTGATGAAGTTACCCTTTGCGGCGTAGACCCCTTGTCTGCGGTGGTTGAGTCGGTATACGATAAGAGCAGGTGTAGTTGAGACAGGTGCGCCATGATACAGCCGGCGGCAGGTCAGGACATCAGCAAGCTCATCGCGGCATGGAACGTGCGGCTGCGCCTCCAGCAGGCGCTGCACTGGCTGCCGCGCGGCCTATCGGCGGGGCTGGTCGCCGCCATTGTGATTGGCGTGGCGGCGCGCCTGCGGCCCATCCTGCTGCAAGAGCAGGTGCTTGTGGTCGGCCTGGGGGCGGCGGCAGCCGGCGGCCTGATCGCCTTCGTCGTCGTGTGGCTCTGGCCGCGCCCCACGCTGGACTACGCGCGCCGCTATGACGCGCTGTTTGGCCTCAAGGAACGCCTGAGCACCGCGCTCGAACTCGTCGCCGGGCGGCTCGTCGCCGTGCACGGGGAGATCGCCGCGCTGCAACTGGAAGACGCCGTGACGAAGGCGCGCAGCGTCGATTACCGCGCGCACATGCCGCTTACGATCCGCTGGCGCGACTGGTTGATCGCGCTGGGGCTGCTGGGGCTGTTCCTGCTGGTCTGGTGGCTGCCCAACCAGCAGGCCGCCGTGGCCGCGCAGCAGCAGGCGTTCGCGCAGGCGCTCGAAGGCCAGGTGGCCGACCTGCGCGACCTGCGCGAGGAGGTGCTCTCCGACTCGAGCCTCACCGAGGAAGAGCGCGAGGCGATCCTCAACACGCTGGACGAGACCATGGAGACGCTGGAACAGCCGGGCGTCTCGCGCGAGGAGGCGGTCGCGACGCTCTCCGAGGCGGAGGAGCAACTGCGCGAGCTGGCCGACAACGCCGACGACGCGCGCCGGATGGGCGACCTTGCCGAGGCGGGCGCGGCGCTCAACGAGGAGCCGGCCCAGGAGTTGGGCGAGGCGATGCAACAGGGCGACATGGAAAGCGCCGCCCAGCAAGCCGACCTGCTGGGCCAGCGGCTGGAGGGGCTGTCAGAGGCGCAGCGCCAGCAGTTGGCGGAACAACTCGAACAGGCGGCGGAGGCGCTGGAGGGCAGCAACCCCGAAGTGGCGCAGCAGATGCGTGAGGCGGCTGAAGCCCTCCGCGAGGGCGACCTCGAAGGCGCACAGGAGGCGCTGGAGCAGCTCTCGCAGCAGTTGCAGCAGCAGGACCAGCAAGGACAACAAGGGCAACAGGGGCAGCAAAGCCAGCAGGGCGAGCAGGCGCAGCAGACAATCGAGCGCATGGCCGACCAGATGCAGCAGGGCCAGCAGCAGATGGCGCAGCAGGGTCAGATGCCGGGCGAGCAGGACCCGCAGGGCCAGAGCCGGCCCGGCCAGAGCAGCCAGCAGGGGCAGCCCGGCAGCATGGGGAGCGAGAACCAGACCGAGAGTCAAGGCGGGCTGACGGGCGAGAGCGAGGGCACGGCCAACCAGCTCGGCGAGGGCAACCAGCCGGGCGCGGGCGAGATGACGGGCTTCGCCGAGGGTGAAGCGCCCGGCGGCCAGGGCATGGGCGAGCAGCAGGGCCAGCAGGAGGGCGAGGCGCGGCGCGGGCGAGGGCCAGGCCGGCTTTGGCGAGAGTACCGGCGCGGGTGGCGCGGCGGAAGAGGAGATCGGCACGGACAACGAGCCGGGTGGCAGAGGCGAGCGCCAGTACGAAGCGATCCTCGACCCCTCCCGCATCGGCGGGCAGGGCGCGGACGAGGTTGACCTGCCGATCAACCCCGAAGACCTGGAAGAGCTGCCCTGGCAGCCGGGCGAGCTTGCGATCCCGGAGGAGGGCGAGAGCCTGGTGCCGTACAGCGAGGTCTTCGGCGACTACGCCAACGCGGTCGACGAAGCGATGGAGAGCGGGCGCATCCCTCTGGGGCTGCGCGGCGTCATCCGCGAGTATTTCTCCTCGTTGGAGCCATAAACTCCTGCGCGTTTCTTCCCCTGCTCTGAAAGTCGCGGTCTGGTCGCTCCCAGGGGACTTGAAGCTCCGTGGGAGTTGGGGATTCGAGAAGAAAGTACATTATCGGATTGATTTCTTCAGGCGCGTTGGTCGGTGGGCTACGGAATACACACAACGGCACGACGCCAAAGCTGAACGGATACACAGAGGTGTTCGACGCCGCGCACTCCGGGTAAAATGACCGCTCACCATGAACCTCCGCGCCTTTCTCGCCGTCGTCGCCGTGCTGCTGCTGGGCCTGCTCGCCGGGCTGGCGTTCCTGATCCTCGCGCAGGCGCTTATCCGCGCCGCGCCCCCACCGGCGACGCCCGCCGTCCCGCCGGAGACGCCCCTCACGCCGACCGCCACCACCGGCCCGCCCCCGCTTGAAACCTGCCCGCCGGAGCGCGTGGCGGCGGCGCATGAAGCCATGCCGCCCTACACCCCGACGACAGAAATGCAGTTCGTGACCGTGGCCGGCGCGGGCTTCGCCGCCGGCGGCGTCGAGTTCGTGGTGCGCGGCGTCAACTACTACCCGGCGCACAGCCCGTGGCGGCGCTTCCTCACCGAGGCGACGCCCGACACCGTCGCGGATGACTTCCGCCTGATGCGCGCGGCCGGGCTGAACACACTGCGCATCTTCGTGTGGCACCAGCCGCTCTTCCAGTGCCCCGGCAGCGGCCCGACACCCCAGCCTGAGGCCTTCGCGCGGCTGGACGCCTTCATCCAACTGGCGGCGGAGGCGGGCTTTCGCCTGATCGTCACCCTCAACGACCTGCCCGACCTCGACAACTACCCGCTGTACACCGCGCCGGCGCACACCCAGGCGCAGATGCGCTACATCGTGACGCGCTACCGCGACGAGCCGGCCATCATGGCGTGGGACCTGCGCAACGAAGGCGACATCGACTACCGCGAGCGCTTCGACCGGGCGCAGGTGCTCGCCTGGCTGGAGCAGGCCAGCGCGGTGGTGCGCGCGGCTGCGCCCCGCCAGCTTATCACGGCGGGGTGGCTGCAAGACGCCAACGCCACCGCGCCCTACGTGGACTTCCTCTCGTTTCACCACTGGCGCAGCGCCGAGGAGCTTGCGGCGCGCATCGCCGCGCTGAAGGCGCTGACCGACCAGCCCATCCTGCTTGAGGAGGTCGGCTACAGCACGCACGGGCGCTCAGAGGCGGAGCAGGCCGCCCTCCTCGACGCCGCCATCGCCGCCGCCGAGGGCGGTGGGCTGGCCGGCTGGCTGGTGTGGACGGCGTTCGACTTCCCGCGCGAGGCGACGTGTTTCCCGCCCGATTGCCCCTCGCCCGACAACCAGGAGCATCACTTCGGCCTGTGGCGTGTCGATAGCGCGCCCAAGCTGGCGGTCGATGTGGTGCGCCGGTACACAGGCGCGCCATAGCCGTCTCTTTTCACATTGTCCGCCCGGTGTTACGCCACAGTGTGTTCTTCGTAACCTGACGGCTCAAGCTGTTCCCTATCCACTGCCCTATCTGGCGGTAGGGGCGACCCGGCGGGTCGCCCCCTGCATCTCAAGGTTTGTGATAGGCGCATAGCCATACCGTGCCGTGTTATTCGTGGCCGATTCGCCTCTTGCCTCTACCATTTCCAGGTACGCCACTTTCACGGTATCCTATGTTCCCCTGCGGCCCGTCCACCGCAGGCGATAGGCCACCGTTCGGAGTTGTGGAGTGCTCACACTATGTTCCGTAAGCGCATTCAGAATGTCTACGCGAATCTCTCGCCGAACAACCAGCGCGTGGCGCGCTACATCCTCGATCATTACCACGAGGCCGCCTTCATGAGCGCCAACCAGCTCGGTATGCTCCTCGATGTCGATGCCGCCACAATCGTGCGGTTTGCACAGCGGGTCGGCTACAGCGGCTACACCGACCTGCTGGAGGCATTGCGCAAGGCCGTCCAGCAGGACTTGCACCGCGCGCGCACCGCACCCACCGACCCGACGGACATGACCTCCACCACGCTTGCCGCGCTCGACATGCAGATCAACAGCATTCAGGCCATGCGCGCGTCGCTTGACCAGACCCTGCTCAGCCAGGCGTTGGAGCGCATCCTGAATGCGAACCGCATCTACGTCATGGGCGAGGGGGTGTCAAGCCGCCTCGCCGACCTGGGCGCGTATGGGCTGCGCGTCATCGGCCTGGACGCCGTCACGGTCGAGCCAACCGTCGGCGACGCGCTCGCCGTCTTCATGCACGCCAGCCAGGATGACGTGATGGTCGCCATTGTCATCACGGAGCTTGCCCCCAGGTCACCAACGCGGTCAGGACAATGCGCGAGTGGGGCGTGCCGACTGTGGGCATCGTCGGCGCGCTTTACTGGCCGGTCGTGCAGTGGCTGGACATCGCGCTCGTCGCGCCCATCGAGTCGGTGACCTTCTTCACCAATTTCGCCGCCACGGCGGCGCTCATCAATGCAATGGGTGAGGGGCTGCTGGTGCGTCAGGGCGCGTGGATGGTCGAGCGCGCGCGCGGCCTCGCGAACATGGCGCAGGTTCTGATGGGCATCGACGCGCCCGTCGGCGCAGATGCGCCCGGCACGATGGTCTCCCGGATCGTCGCAAACCGCGACCGGATGGCGGCGCAAGCCGGGGACGCCGGCGCAACCGAAGACAACGCTGATGCCGCGCCTGGGGCCGGCGCATCACAGGAGGCGACGCCATGACGGCTGTGGAGGGCCGGCGTGTTTTCGTGACCGGCGCGACCGGCTTCATCGGTGGGGCGGTGGCGCTACGGCTCGCGGCGGAGGGGGGCGCGCGTGACCGGGCTGGCGCGCGACCCAGCGCGGGCCGGTTTCCTCAGCGAGGCCGGCGTGGAGGTGGTCCAGGGCGACATCGGCGACCCGGAACGGCTGCGCGCGCAGGTCGCCGGCGCGGAGGTGGTGTTCCACCTGGCGGCGGCGGCCGGCGTCGCGACGCACGCGCGCATGGCCGCGGTCAACATCTGGGGGACCGACAACGTGCTCCAGGCGGCGCGCGACGCCGGCGTGGCGCGCTTCGTCCACGTCTCGACGATTTCGGTGTACGGCTACACGCGGCGCGGCGTCGTCGATGAGACGGCGCGCCTTCATCCGATAGGCGAGGGCTATGGCGACACCAAGGCCATCGGCGAGCGGCTGGCGCTCAGGAGCGGCCTGCCGGCGACCGTCGTGCGCCCGGCGCAGGTCTATGGGCCGCGCAGCCAGCCCTGGACCGTGCGCCTCATCGACCTGACGCGGTGGTTCGTCCCCCTCGTGGACGGCGGGCGCGGGACGTGCCACCCGATCTACATCGACGACATCGTAGACCTGCTCGTCCTGGCCGCGCACCACCCCGACGCGCCGGGGCAGGTCTTCAACGGCTCGCCAGACCCGCCGGCGACATGGCGCGACTTCCTCACCGGCTACGGGCGGATGCACGGCCACAGCCGCGTCGTGAGCGTGCCGCGCTGGCTGCTCACCCTGCCTCTAGGGGGTGGCGGAGGGCGCGTTCCGCCTCACGGACCGGCGGCTGCCGGTGCGCACCATGCTCAACTTCCTCACCGCCGACGTGACGTACAGCAACCGCAAGGCGCGCGAGGTGCTGGGGTGGACGCCGCGCGTCGATCTCGCCGAGGGGATGCGCCGCAGCGAGGCATGGCTGCGCGCGCACGGCCACCTCCCGCCTGCGGTACAATAGGCCGGGCAAGGCCGTTCATACACCCTGGACCCTGAAAGCTGTTGCCAGAAATTCTGCTCCTCGGCGTGATCGGGTTGGCCGGCGTGGCGCTGGCGTGGTGGCTGCTCGTCACCACGGAGGGCGTCTACCTGGGCCGGCGCGTAGTCGTGTGGCTGTACGACCTCTATGCCCACCGCTACGACAGGATCAAGGGCTTCGACCCGGACGACGAAGCGACCTTTCTGGGACGGTACGTCTTCCACGCGCTGGAGGGCGCGCCGGCGGCGCTCGTGCTCGACGTGGCGACCGGCACCGGTCGCCTGCCGCTACTGCTGATGGAAGCGCCCGCCTTCAACGGGCGCGTATGGGGGCTGGACCTCTCGCGCCGGATGCTGCGCGTGGCGGCGGAGAAGCTGGCGCCCTACGGGCAGCGCACCCGGCTGCTGTGGCAGGCGGCGGAAAGCCTCCCCTTTGTGGACGCTGCCTTCGACATGGTGACGTGCCTGGAGGCGCTGGAGTTCTTCACCGACCAGCGCGCCGTGCTGGCCGAGATCGCGCGCGTGCTGCGACCGGGCGGCGTGCTGGTGACGACGCGCCGCCTGGGCCGTGACGCGGCGCTGATGCCGGGCAAGGCGCTGAGCGAGGAAAATCTGGCGGCGCTGCTCGGCGCGCTGGGCCTTGAGGGCGTCGCGTTCTACCCGTGGCAGATGGACTATGACATTGTGCTGGCGCAAAAAACGGGCGCGCCGTCAGCGGGGAAGGGGGGCGTGCGCCCCTTGGAGGAGGCGCTGTGCTGTCCGGCGTGCCGCGCCGCCGCCTTTGTCGAGACGGCGGGCGCGCTCCGGTGCGAAGCGTGCGGCGCGCGGTACCCCATCGCCGGGGATGGCGTCATCCTGCTGCACGGGGGAGGGCGGCGCGCTAGCGCAGGGCGGGCGCGTCATGCTTCCTCGTCATCCGGCGGTTCGTCGTCATATTCCTCATCTTCCCACTCTTCGTCGTCCCATTCCTCGTCTTCCCATTCTTCCTCGTCCCACTCGCCGTCGTTCTCCCCGTAAGGATACTGCTTCGGCGCTTCGCCGACCGTCTCCACGACACGGGGGTAGTCGTCGGCTTCGGGCGCGTCCGGATTGATCGCGTGGACGCGCACCTTGAAGCGCCACTCGTCGCCATAGTCGAAGAGGTACATGAATTCCTGCTTGAGCCGCAGCCCCAGGTCTTCCAGCTTCGTCGTGCGGACGTCGCCCGGCTCCGGCCTATTGTCCATCAGGAACATGGACATCTCAAGGTCCTCAGGGGAGATCAGTTCGGTCAGACCCTGAACCAACGCGATCAATTCTTCAATCATCTCCAAATCGTGCGGCGCGACTGTCTCAGGCGACTCGCCGGTCAGGCGCAGCGCCTCCGCCATGATTTCCTCGACAGACTTCCCCTCGCTCACCATTTCCATTAACGCGCCAACAAATTCACCCTCGCTCACCAGTGGGCCGACGCCGGTCTCCAGCGCGCCAGGAGCTGGCGCGCCAGGAACTGGCGCGTCGGCTTCCGTGAGTCCCTCTTCGTCCGCGTCGTCTTCTTCGCCCTCAACCCAGCCAGGCCAGAGGCCCCCCATGTCGGGAATCGGGTATCCGTAAGGGTCCAGGCCCTCCGGCATGCAGTACTCGGTCTCATTGTCCCAGGCTCTGCCGCTCATGAAAAACGAGTACAGGTGGTCGGCGTCCCAGCCGAAGGCCTTCTGAATTGCAGCGTGCAGGTCCTGCAACGTCTGGTCGGCGCGCATCTCAATTTTGCGCCACACGCGCCCCGTACCGGGCAATGCCACATGCAAAGTATATGTCTTCATGCGTTGTTCTTTCCGCGCGTCTGCGCGACATGGACAGGACTCACATGCAGGCTCTGCGCCTATTCTACTACAGAAAAGGGCGCGAATGCGCCCAACCGCTCTCAGCGGGTGGACTGGGATGCATCCGCAAGCCGCGTGAGGAGTGGTTGAAACTGCCGCCATGTGGTACAGTAGGTGTGTCTATGGTGCCTGTGGTGTAGCGGCAACACAACTGGTTGTGGCCCAGTAGAGCGTGGGTTCGAATCCCACCAGGCACCCTCGCGCTTGTTAGGCAACCCCACGGCCAACCGTGGGTTTGCGTTTTTTCGCAGAAGAAGCCACAATGCCTCTCGCGAGGCATGGGGACCAGCAGCACGCAGCCACCCCACGCCGGTTTCACCGTTCCGACCCCCAGCAGAAACCGAACTGACGTTCTGGCATTGCCACCGTCCTTATGGTATCATACCTTATGTCGATCTAACAGGTTTGGTTGCTATGGCGAACGGCAACTCACGCTCCGGATCGGGCAACGGCATCAGGCGTAAACCCGTGTCGGAAGCCAAAACAGACAGGCGCTCAGGCAACAAGGGGCCGGCCCCGAAGCCGGACAGCGCTGAGGTTCGCCGCCGGCCGGCGAAAGAACCGACCGCGCCTGACGTTGACCTCCCGCCCCTGGACCGGCAGAGCAAGGTGCCTCGCTTCACCAACGAGGGCTTCTCCCTCGACCGCAAGCTCGACCTGCTGGGCGTGGTGTTCGTGGTGTTTGCCCTCATCGCCCTGCTGGGCTACGTCTCCGAGCCGGGCAACCTCACCGGGGCGGTGCTCAACATCCTGGGCCAGTTGTTCGGGTGGCTCGCGCCGGGCGCGATTGCGCTGGTGGGCTTCATCGGCGTATGGCTGATCCTGCGCAACTTCCGGGACCGCCCGCCGCGCCTGCAGGTCTTCCGCCTGATCGGGTTCGTGCTGCTCTGCCTGACGTTGCTGGTCGGGATGCACTTTGCCGGGATGAACTTCTCGCCCGGCGTGGACCCCCGAAACTTCGAGGTCGCCCTCTGGCACGCGCAGCAGGGCGAGGGCGGCGGCTACATCGGCGCGTACACCTACCAGTTCCTTGTCGAGGCCGCGGGCGTCGAGGCGACCGGCATCGGCTTGCTGGGCGCGGTGATTGCCAGCCTCATGCTGGCGCTCGGCCTGACCTTCAACGACATCGGCCAGGCCATCGTCGGGGCGGGGGCCAACCTGCGCAAGCTGGTTACGGGGCGGCGGCGCAGAGCGAAGACAGTCATCGTCATGGAGCCGCCCCAGGACGGCGCGCCCGGTTCCGGGCGCGCCCGAACCGGCCACGGCGGCCCTCCCCAGCGGCGAAGAGGCCGAAACACCGCCCGAAGCGCCGCCGGCAGTGGGCCCGCCTGCGAGTAATCCAGCTCCAGGACCGCCGCCAAAGGCGTCCGCCGACTCGCTCTACGGCCCGCCGGGCCTCATCGTCAACCCGAACGCCCAGTGGAAGCTGCCGGATTACAAAGAGATTCTTGACGAAGGGACCGAGGGCGGCGTCTCTGACGAGGTGCTGCTGGAGCAGGCGCGCATCATCGAGGACACGCTGCGCAGCTTCGGCGCGCCGGGCCGCGTCGTGGAGGTCAACCCCGGCCCGGTGGTGACGCAGTTCGGCGTCGAGCCGGACTACCTCGAAAACCGGGGCGGCAAGAAGATCAAGGTCAAGGTCAACAAGATCGCCGCGCTCGCGGATGACCTCGCGCTGGCGCTGGCGGCCAAGGCGGTCCGCGTGGAAGCGCCGGTTCCGGGCAAGGGGTTCGTTGGCATTGAGGTGCCCAACCCGGAGACCGCGCTGGTCAGCCTGCGCGACGTGATGGACAGCGCCTCGTTCCGCCGCATCCGGTCGCAGTTGGCGATTGGCCTGGGCCACAGCGTGGACGGCGAGCCGGTCGCCGCCGACCTGACCGTGATGCCGCACCTGCTCATCGCCGGCGCGACCGGATCGGGCAAGTCGGTGTGCGTGAACGCCATCATCGCGTGCCTGCTGCTGCGCAACACGCCGGACGACGTGCGCATCATCATGGTGGACCCCAAGCGCGTCGAGCTGACCGGATACAACGGCATCCCGCACCTGGTCACGCCCGTGGTCACAGACCTGGAACGCATCGTCGGCGTGCTCAAATGGGTGACGCGCGAGATGGACGAGCGCTACCGCAAGTTTTCGGCGGCGGGCGCGCGCAACATCCTCAACTACAACCGCATGGTCGGCAAGAAGGGCGACCGCCTGCCCTACCTGGTGGTCATCATCGACGAGCTGGCCGACCTGATGATGATGGCCCCGGAGGAAACCGAGCGCGTCGTGACGCGCATCGCGCAGATGGCGCGCGCCACCGGCATCCACCTGATTATCGCCACGCAGCGCCCCAGCGTGGACGTGGTGACCGGGCTGATCAAGGCCAACTTCCCGGCGCGTATCGCGTTCGCGGTGGCCTCGCAGGTCGACTCGCGCGTGATCCTCGACATGCCCGGCGCGGAGCGCCTCCTGGGTCGGGGCGACATGCTGTTCCAGTCGCCCGACGCCGCCGCGCCGGTGCGTATGCAGGGCGTGTTCGTCTCGGATGCGGAACTCAACCGCCTCGTGACCTACTGGCAGAAGTCCGGCGCGGAGAGCGGCACCGTCACGGTCGGGGCGGCGGAGCCGGCGCAGGCGTCGCCGTCGCGCCCGGCGTCCGCACCGCAGCGTCCCGGCCAGCCGGCCCGGCCCGGCGCAACCGCGCCGCCGGCCGCCAGACACGCAGCGGCGACAGCGCCGCCCAGGCCCGCGCCTTCGCCCCCGGCTTCCACCGCAGCCCCCGCGCCCAGGCCGGACGAACTTGCCAGGGTCGGCAAGGCGGCGCTGGAGCAAGCCAACGGCGACGTGGACGACCTCTATGATGATGCGGTCGCCGTGGTCCGCGAGATGGGCAAGGCGTCGGCGTCGCTGCTGCAACGCCGGCTGCGCATCGGCTACAACCGCGCCTCGCGCCTGATCGACACGATGGAGGCGCGCGGCGTCATCGGGCCGGCCGGCGAGAACCCCACCCAGCCGCGCGAAGTGCTCCCCACCGACAAGGGGCGCGCAGAATAACGCCTGCTCCATTGACCTCGCAGGGGCGAACCGGCGGTTCGCTCCGACCTCCACACCTCGCGAGTAGGGGCAAGGCATGCCTTGCCCCTACTTGGAAGTCTCGTTTGCCTGTCCGCCCCTGAACCATAGCGCCCAGGGAACTGCCAAATCTCGGCGGCACGCCCCCGCCAGCCGCCGCATTCTTATCTGAATCTCAACAATTCCGACGTGCAGATCGCGCGCCGGCGTGTCATAATCACAACTTTGCGGACAACGCGGACGAGGAGCGAACCATCATGCGCGTGGGAATCGACTTCGGGACGACGAATTCCGCCGTTGCCTACTACGATGGGGCGAAGCTGGTCTCGATCCAGATCGATCCCCGGACCGACTACGTCCTGCCCTCGCTGATCTACATCGACCGCATGTACCAATCGGTCGTCGGCTATGAGGCGGCGCAGGCATACCTCAGGCGCGAATCGGGCCGCCGCGTCAAATGGGAGCGGCGCTACCTCGGCGAGATCGAAATCATGGTCGCCGGCACCGGGGGCAGCCCCATCGTCTACAACGAGGCCGTGATCGTCATGATCGACACCGCCGCCAACGGGCGGCTGATCCAGTCGATCAAGAGCGCGCTGCGCGACCCCAAGTACGACGGCACCTACGTCTTCGACCGCTTCTACACCATCGACGAACTCATCGCCATCGTGTTGAGCGAACTCAAGCGCGGCGCAGAGCAGCGCCTCGGCGGGGCGTGCACCGAAGCCATCATCGGCCGGCCGGTGAAGTTCTCCGACGACCCGGACATCAACGAGCGCGCGGAGGAGATCATCTACAAGGCCGCGCTGCGCGCCGGGTTCACGGACATCAGCTTCGAGTTGGAGCCGGTCGGCGTCTCGTACCTGCACCACATCTCCAGCCCGACCCGCCACACCGCGCTCGTCTTCGACTTCGGCGGCGGCACGCTCGACCTGACGGTGGTCCGCGTCGGCGGCGAGAGGCGGCCCGAAATCCTCGCCACCAGGGGCGTGCTGGTGGGCGGCGACGACCTCGACCGGCGCATCATGCAGTCGCTGCTCAAGTACTTCGGGGAAGGCTCGACGCTCGACGGCTACCCCTTCCCGCATGACATCCTCGACCTGCTGCTGAGCTGGCAGACCATGCCGGAGGTCTCGCGCCCGCAGCACATGAACACGATCCGCGACCTGAAGCACGCCGCCAGCAACCCCACCGCCGTCGCGGCGCTGGAGACGCTGGTGAGCGAGAACGTTGGGTACAAGCTCTTCAGCGAGATCGAGCGGACCAAGATCGACCTGTCCACCTCCATTATCAGCCGGCTGGAGTTCCGCCACGGCCCGATCAAGATTCGGGAGGTCATCACGCGCATCCAGTTCGAGGCGATGATCGCCGAGGAGATCGCACAGATGGAGGCCGGCATCAACGCGGTGATGGCGGACGCCGGACTGGAGCCGGCCGACATCGACGTTGTGCTGCGCACCGGCGGCTCGTCGCTGGCGCCGGCGGTCGCCGACCTGCTCGCCAGCATGTTCAGCGCGGCGCGCGTGCAGCAGGTGGAGCCGCTCGTCTCGGTGGTGGGCGGCCTGGCGGTCGCCGCGCACGCGGAGGCCGCGCGCCGCGCGCCACGCTACGCGGTCCGTTACGCGACGCCGGCGCAGCCGCTGATCGAGAACATTCGCACCGAGCGCGGCGGCGCATACGGCGCCTACACCATGCGCATCGACGCCGCATGCTACAGCGATGTCAACATCACCGTCACCCAGTGCCCGGTGATGCTGAGCGGCCTGCCGGCGATCAAGGCCGCCGACGCCGACCACACGGCGGAGTCGCCCACGTTTCTCAGGTTCGACCTCAAGCAGCCGGCGCGCGTCTACGTCGCCTACGAAGCCTCGGCGCAGTCGCGGCCCGCATGGCTGCGCGCCTTCACGCGCGAGAACGCCTTCATCGCCGTGAAGGGCGAATGGGTGGAGGAACGGCTGCTACAGCTCCACAGCAAGGAATTTCCGGCGGGCACGGTCACGCTCGGCGGGAACCAGGCCGAGGGCGCTTCCAGCGACGTTTACCTGCAATACCTCGTCGTCGTCCAGGCGACGCCCGCCCCGGCCCGTTGAGCGCGACCCCGTCGCACAGCCAACCCAAAACCCAGCCAGCGGCCTAGCCCAGCACCGCGCGTGTGTGGGCAAGGGCGACCGCGTGCAGCGGGCCGTTGGACGCGAGCACCGCGCCGTTGTTGAGCGCAAAGGGCGCGCCCGTGACTGTGGTGATGCGGCCCCCGCCTCCATGACCATCAGCGCACCGGCGGCCATGTCCCACGGCTTGAGCGTGAGATGCAGGTAGACGTCAAACCACCCGGCGGCGACGTAGGCCAGGTTCAGCGCGGCCGAGCCGTGGCAGCGCAGCGTGCGGCACTCGGCCACCATGCGGCCCGCGATGGCATGGACCGCGTCGCGCGCCTCTGGCTCGCGCGGCCAGTCACAGGCTACGACCGCGCTGGCGAAGTCGTCCCGGTCGTTGACGCGCGCCGGCGCGCCATTGACAGTGAGGCCCGCGCCGCGCGCCGCTGCGAACAGGTAGTCATCGACCGGGTCGATGATCGCGCCGGCCTCGATCACGCCGTCCACCACGACCGCCACCGAGGTCGCGTAGCTGGGGATGCCGCGCGCGAAGTTGGTCGTGCCGTCGAGCGGGTCGATGATCCAGATCGCGCCCGGCGGCGGCGTCCACGCGCTGAAGTCATCGCCGTCGTGGACGCCCTCCTCGCTCAGGATGGCGTGGTCGGGATACGCGGCGTGGATCACGTCGATGAGGGCGCGTTCGGCGGCGAAATCGGCGGCGGTAACCTCGTCGCGGAAGCCTTTGGATTTCGTCGCCATCGGTTGGTCGCGCGCCTGGCGGATGGCGTCGGCGGCGGCCTGCGCGGCGCGGATGGCGGTGTCGAGCAGGGACATGGGGCGGCCTACCTTTCGCGTCGTGTGTGCGTCGTTGTGCGCCCAAATGGTAGCGCCCGCGCGGCAAGGCGTCCACCTTTCCGGGTGCGCGGTGGGGCGAAGTGGGGCAACGATGCGTGTATTAGCACATATGTTCTAAGAAGATGCGCCAGAACTGTGTCACAGGACTATAGTACTATCCTAAAATCCACAAAGAGGATCTTGTATCTTGTGGGAAAGTGTGGTATGATGTGGGTCGTAGTGGGGGATCGTGGTACATAAACAACATGTTTTGGGGAGAATACACCCACACCATTGACGAAAAGGGCCGCCTGACGATCCCCGCGAAATATCGCATTGAACTGCACGAGGCGATGATTACGCGCGGTCTGGATCGTAACCTGGTATTGTACCCGGTGTCTGAGTGGGAGCAAATGGCCGGGCGCCTCCGGCAACTCCCCATCACCGACCCAAGCGCCCGTGCCTTGCAGCGGCTGTTCTTCTCAGGGGCGCAGGAGGTCACGCCCGACCGACAGGGGGCGCATCCTGATCCCGCCTTACCTGCGTGAGTACGCCGGGATCGACAGCAATGTCATCATAGCCGGGATGCAGGCTTACGTCGAGATCTGGAACCCGGAAGCGTGGATGAGTGAGCTGCAGAGCGTTCAGGACACGAAAGCAAACGCCGAAGCGTGGCGGGCGCTGAACATCTAGCCGAAGCGAACGCCGCACCTTTTTAACCGAATGACGCGATTATCCTGGGTGAGGCCTGCTTACGGGCAGGTTCCTGGCCCAAGATTTCGGCCAATCTTGGCCCATTTCTTGCATCGGTAGTATACCGGGGCCCAGGCGGCGGTTGTCCATGAACGGGGGTCGGGGACACCGCCGCCCGGTAACCCCGGAGTTTTTTTATCCGGAGAGCGCCATGGCGACCAACACGCGCAGCGAATGGCTGCAGCATGCGCTCCGGCAGGCGCCGTGGCGCGCCCAGGTCCAGGCGACGGCCCTCGTCGCCCTGGTCCTTGTCGTCGCCATCATTATCGGCGCGCTTTACCTGGCGCAAGCCACCAGCACTGCCACGGCCGGCCGCGACCTCGAAGAACTCAACGCGCAGATCAAGCAACTGGAACGCGACATCGAACAACTGCGCGCGCAGATCGCTGCCGCCCAGACCGTGCCCAACATGACGCGCCGCGCGCAGGAATTGGGGTTCGTGCCGGCCGGCAACGAGCAGCTCCTGTACCTGGTCGTGGAAGGCTACCGCCCGCCTGAGCCAGCGCCCGTCGTGCCGGTCGAGCCACCGGTGGTCCCGGCCTACGACGAGACGCTCAACGACTGGCTCAACGTGCAGTGGGCCGGGCTGCTCGACCTGCTTGGCGTGGGCGGCGCGGACGCGCAGGAGGCGCAGCCTTGATCGAAACCATCGACCGCCGCCTGTCGGTCATCACCGGCCTGCTCTTGCTCATCAGCGTGCTGCTGGTGGCAAGGCTGGTGTCGTTCCAGCTTCAACTGCCGCCAGAGGTGCGTGACTACTTCGAGCGCATGAAGAATTCCTCCTATTACAGCGCGCACTACGAACCGCCCGAACGCGGCGAGATCTACGACCGCAACGGCCAGCTCCTGGCGACCAACTCGGTGGCGTACAAGGTGAGCATCGACGTGCCCTACGTGCGCGACCCGGAGCACGTGCTGGTGACCATCGCCGCGCTGACCGGTCGCGACCCGGTGGCGCTCTGGGAACAGTGGCTGGCGGCGACCGAGGGCGATAACAAGAAGCTCTGGTACCCGCTGGCCGGCACCGTCACCGAGGAGGTGGGCCGCCGCATCCAGGCGCAGAACCTGCCCGGCGTACAGCTTGAGCCAATCGCGACCCGCTACTATCCGCAGGGGGCGGTGGCCGGTCCGCTGCTGGGCTTCGTCAACGCAGAGGGACAGGGCTATTACGGCGTCGAGGGATACTACCAGTCGAAGTTGGCCGGGCGCGTCGAAGACAGCACCAGCCTGGCGAGCAACATCCCCTTTGACGCGCGCTTCCAGCCGCCCCCAGGCCTGGCGCGGACCTGGTGCTGACCATCGACCGCGATGTGCAGTTCCTCACCGAGCAGACGCTCGTGCAGGGCGTCGAGGCGTACCAGGCGGACGGCGGCATCATCATCGTGATGGACCCGCGCGATGGCGCAATCCTGGCGATGGCGAGCACGCCCGGCTATGACCCCAACCGCTACGAAGATTACACGGCCAAGGAGCGGATCAACCCGGCTGTCAGCAGCATGTACGAACCGGGGTCGGTGTTCAAGATACTCACGATGGCGTGCGCGCTGGAGAGCGGCGTCGTGACCCCCAACTCCGTGTACAACGACGAAGGCATCATTGAGGTAGGCGGGCGCGAAATCTACAACTGGGACCGGCGCGCCTACGGCCAGCAGACCATGACCCAACTGCTGGTGCGCTCGCTGAACGTCGGCGCGGCCATGCTGAGCACCACGCTGGGGCCTTCGCGCTTCTACGCCTGCCTGGAGGGCTTCGGCATCGGCACGCCCACCGGCATCGACCTCCAGGGCGAGGCCACCGGCCTGCTCAAAGAGCCGGGCGACTCCGACTGGGCGGAGAGCGACCTGGGCACGAACTCGTTCGGCCAGGGCGTGGGCGTGACGCCGCTCCAGATGATCACGGCGGCGAGCGCCATCGCGAACCATGGGCTGCTCGTGCGCCCGCACGTGATCTACCAGCAGATCGACGGCTCGGACGTGTTCACCGCGCAGCCGCAATACCTGGGCCGGCCCATCTCCGAGTCGACCGCGCGCACCGTCACCGACATGATGATCGACGTGATCCAGTACGGCGCGGATCAGGCCCTGGTCCCTGGCTATACGGTCGCCGGCAAGACGGGCACCGCCGAGATCCCCTCGCCGGCGGGCTACATCGACGAGGAGACGATCACATCGCTCATCGCCTTTTTGCCCTCCTCTGACCCGCAGGTGATCGTGCTCGTCCGTCTCGACCGCCCGCGCACCTCGCGCTGGGGCACGCAGACTGCCGCGCCGTTGTTCTCACAATTTGCGCAAAGGCTGGTGGTGTTGTTAGAAATCCCACCAGACAACGTCCGGCAGAGTATCGCAGCCAGCATCGGGGGGTGAGCACTGCCGACCGAGCAAAGAAGGGAACATGCGTCCATTTGGCGCGCAGACGGAATACGCCGCCCAGGCTTTCAGAGGCTTATCGCACCCGCAGGAAGCGATAGGCCAGCGGGCGTTTTACGAGTGTACGTTTGAAGCGTGCTCCTTTCTGGAAACGGCCTTCGAAAGCTGCAAGTTCTTCGACTGCACGTTTCGTGAGTGCGACCTGAGCCTGATTAAGGTAAAAGGCTCGGCGTTCAGCAACACCGCATTCGCGGACTCGAAGATCATCGGCGTCAACTGGGCCGACGCCCGCTGGACCCGTTTTCGCATCGCCAACGCCATCAGCTTTGAACGGTGCACGCTCGACTATTCGACGTTCGTGGGCCTGAGCCTCAAGGGAATCCGGCTTGTGCAGTGCAGCGCGAGGGATGTCGATTTCGCCGAGGCCGACCTCACCGAGGCGGACTGCTCGGAGACGGACTTCGCCGACAGCCGCTTCCTGCATACCAACCTGACGCGCGCCAACTTCACGGGCGCGACGAATTACGCCATCGACCCAGGCCTCAACGTGCTGACGCAAGCCAGGTTCTCGCTGCCAGAGGCGATTGCGCTGCTGCGCGGCCTGGATATCGTACTGACCGAGTAGGGATTGTGAGCGAGTAGCGCGGTGCTGACTCTAGGCCACCTTCTGGACGCCCTCACCGGCTTGCCGGCCGACGCGACGCCGGCGGCGGCGCACCCCATCGCCGAGGCCGTCATCGACTCGCGCGAGGCGACGCCTGATGCGCTGTTCGTCGCCCTGAAGGGCGAGCACACCGACGGCCACGAGCACGTGGGCGACGCCTTCCAGCGCGGCGCGGCGTTCGCGCTGGTCGAGCGCGCGCCGGCGCGCGACGTGCCGGTGATCGACCTGACGCAGCCGGTCGACGCCAGCGCGCTGGCTGAGGCGCTCAAGCCGCCCCTGTGCCTGCGCGTCGGGGCGACGCTGGCGGCGCTGCAACGCTTCGCCGCGTACTGGCGCGCGCGCTTTACGCCGCGCGTCATCGGCGTGACCGGGAGCGTCGGCAAGACCTCCAGCAAGGAGCTGATCGCCGCCGTGCTCGAGCAGCGCTACCAGACGCTCAAGAGCGCGGGGAATTACAACAACGAGATCGGGCTGCCGCTGACGCTGCTGAAGCTGAACGACACACACGAGCGCGTGGTGCTGGAGATGGGCATGTACGACGTGGGCGAGATCGCCGAGCTGTGCGCCATCGCCCGGCCCCACGTCGGCGTGGTGACCCTGATCGGCCCGGTGCACCTTGAGCGCGCCGGCAGCATGGCGCACATCATCGACGCCAAGGCCGAGCTGGTGGAAGCGCTGCCCGGCGCAGCGGAGGGTGGGGTCGCCATCCTCAACGCGGACGACGCCAACGTGATGTCGATGCGGGACCGGACCGCAGCGCGCGTAGTGACCTACGGCCTTTCGCCAGAGGCCGACGTGCGCGCCACCGATGTGGTGGGCCTGGGCCTGGAAGGGATCCGCTTCCGGCTGCATTACGAGGGCGAGACGTTCTCCGTCAAGGTGCCGCTGATGGGCCGGCACAGCGCGCACACCGCGCTCCGCGCGGCGGCGGTGGGCCTGGTCGAGGACATGACGTGGGACGGGATACTGGCAGGGTTGCAGTTCAGCGCGGTACAGTTGCGCCTGGTCGCGATTCCGGGGCCGGGCGGGAGCGTGCTGCTCGACGACACGTACAACGCCAGCCCTGACTCGACCATCGCGGCGCTCAACCTGCTCGCGGAGCTTGAGGGCCGGCGCGTCGCGGTGCTCGGCGACATGCTGGAACTCGGCAGCTACGAGGAGAGCGGGCACCGCATGGTGGGCGCGCGGGCGCGCGAGGTGGCCGACCTTCTTGTGACCGTCGGGCCGCGCGCGCGGACCATCGCCGCCTCGGCAATCGAGGCCGGGATGCCCGAAAGCGCGGTGCACGGCTTCGAGACGCACCTGGAAGCGATCGACTTCCTGATGCGCGAGGTGGGCGCGGGCGATTACGTGCTGGTGAAGGGATCGCGCGCGATGTACATGGATAAGATCGTCGAGAAGATGAGCCAACCCACGTAGTCTGGGGCGCGCCGCGCCCTGGGGGTGAGAACTTTGACTGCCGGATTGCCTTTTACGCTGTCGCTGGGCACCATCGCGTTTCTGCTGGGCGTGATCTGGGGCAAGCCCTTCGTCGAGATACTGCGCCGGCTCAAGATCGGCAAGCAGATTCGGATCGACCTGCCCGACGCGCACCAGGCGAAGGTCGGCACGCCGACGATGGGCGGCCTGATGATCGTGATCCCCGTGGTGGTGATTACCGCTGCGATGAACCTGGTCTCGCTCGCGAACCTGACCGACATCACCGGCGCGTCGATCCTGGTGCCGCTGTTCGTGATGGTGACGTTCGCCGCGCTCGGCGCCATCGACGACTGGGAGGGTCTGCGCGGGAAGCACGCCCAGGGCGAGGGCCTGTCGCCGCGCGCGAAGTTCCTCGCGCAGTTGGTGCTGGCCGGCGTCGTGACGGTGGTGATGTCCTACGGCGATTTCGCGTTCGCAAACTCGGTCACGCTGCCGTTCATCCCGATCGTGATCGAGATCAGCCCGGCGCTCTGGGTGCCGATGGCGATGTTCGTCATCGTGGGGATGTCCAACGCAGTCAACTTCACCGACGGCATGGACGGGCTGGCGGGCATCATTGCGGCGAGCATGTTCGCCGCGTATGGCGTGATCGCGCTCTTGCAGGCGCAGACCTTCCTGGTGGGTTTCTGCCTCACGGTCGTCGGGGCGTGTTTCGGGTTCCTGTGGTTCAACGCGCACCCGGCGCAGCTTTTCATGGGCGATACGGGCGCGCTGGCGCTCGGTGCGACGCTCGGCACGGTGGCGCTGATGACGGGCCAGTGGCTGCTGCTGCCCGTGATCGCCGTCATCCCGGTCGCGCAGACGGTGTCGGTGGTGTTGCAGGTGGGCTATTTCAAGCTGACGGGCGGCAAGCGGCTGTTCAAGATGGCCCCCTGCACCACCACTTCGAGCTGCTCGGCTGGTCGGAGACGCAGGTGGTGCAGCGGTTCTGGCTTGTGGGGCTGCTGGCGGCCATCCTGGGCGTGGCGCTGGCGCTGATTTGAGGTAAACCGCGAATAACGCGAATCAATTCTTCATTCGCGTTATGGGCGCTATTCGCGGTTGATCCTCTGAGGGATCGTGGTGATGCGAACCGAGGTCAAGGATCGGCACGTTATCGTCATCGGGCTGGCGCGGCAGGGCGCGGCGGCGGCGCGCTGGCTGGTTGAGAACGGCGCGCGCGTGACCGTCACCGATGCGCGCGGCGCGGACGCGCTGCGCGACGGCATCGCGGCGCTGGCCGGCCTGCCGGTCACCTACGCGCTGGGCGCGCACCCGCTGGCGCTGCTGGACGACGCCGACCTGCTGTGCCTCAGCGGGGGCGTGCCGCTCGACATGCCGCTGGTGGCCGACGCGCGCGCGCGCGACCTCCCACTGACGAACGACGCGCAGTTGTTCCTGGAGCGCTGCCCGGCGCGCGTCGTCGGCGTGACCGGCTCGGCGGGCAAGACTACGACCACGACGCTGGTGGGCGCGATGTGCGCGCAGGCGGGCCTGCAGACGTGGGTGGGCGGCAACATCGGCCACGTCCTCATCGGCGAGCTGGCGCGGATCGCGCCGGGCGACCTGGTGGTGATGGAGCTGTCGAGCTTCCAGCTGAGCTGATGACGGCCAGCCCCCAGGTGGCGGCGGTGCTGAACATCACGCCGAATCACCTGGACCGGCACGGCACGATGGCGGCCTACACGGCGGCGAAGGCGCACATCCTGCGTCACCAGGGGGCGGGCGACATCGCCGTGCTGGGCCGTGACGACCCCGGCGCGCGGGCGCTCGCGGGCGACGCGCGCGGCCATGTGTGGTGGTTCAGCGCCGAGGCGCCGGCCACGCCGGGCGCGTACCTGGAAGCGGACGGCCGGCTTGTGCTCGCCCGCCCGGATGGGCCGCCGGAGGGGGTGTGCGCGCGCGGCGACATCCGGCTGCGCGGGCGGCACAACCTGTACAACGTGCTCGCGGCGTGCGCGATTGCAGGGGCGGCGGGCGTCCCGGTTGCGGCGATGCGGGAGGCCATCGCCGCGTTTGAAGGCGTCGCGCACCGGCTGGAGCCGGTCGCGACGGTCAACGGCGTGCTGTGGGTCAACGACAGCATCGCCACCGCGCCCGAACGCGCCATGGCCGCGCTGCGCAGCTTCGACGCGCCGATTGTGCTGCTCGCCGGCGGGCGCGACAAGAAACTGCCCTGGGAGGACTTCGCTGCGCTGGCGGTGCGCAAGGTGCGCCACCTCATCGCCTTTGGCGAGGCCGGCGCGATGATCGCCGGGCACGTGCAACGGGCATGGGAGGCACAAGGCAGTGCGGACAGGGGGCTTAAGCCCCCTGTC
The DNA here is from genome assembly GCA_027494055.1 of Anaerolineae bacterium. GTDB lineage: Bacteria > Chloroflexota > Anaerolineae > Aggregatilineales > JAFGMM01 > JAOSJO01. The sequence continues at coordinate 67,190 of JAOSJO010000022.1, forward strand.
GGAGACGGGTTGGAAGCGGTCGATGTCGTGCCCGATCTGGAGGCGGCGGTGCGGCGCGCGGCGGAGGCGGCCCGGCCTGGCGAGGTGGTGCTGCTCTCGCCAGGGGGACGAGCTTCGATGCATACGCTGATTTTGTCGCCCGTGGGGCGCACTTTCGGGAACTGGTCGGGAAGTTGACGGAAGCGGTGCAGATTGCGCAGAGCAGCGAGTAGTTCAGGGCGTTGGATGGTCTTAGGTGTGATGATGATTGCGCTCACAACGATGGCCCGGCTCCCCGCCCTCGCGGGCGCAGAGCGTGAGGCGCAGCCTGAAGGCTGGCGCGAGGCGCTGCGGCTGGGCCGGGGCGCGGTGACCGACTTGGCCTGGTCGCCGGACGGCGCGACGCTGGCGGCGGCGGGATCGATTGGCGTGTGGCTGTACACTGCGGAGTTGGAAACAGTCCGCCGGCTGGACGGCCACAGCCGGTGGGTCGGCGCGGTGGACTGGTCGCCCGATGGGGATCGGCTGGCGACCGGCGGATGGGACGACACCGCGCGCCTGTGGGACGCCGCGACCGGCGAGCCGCGCGCCGTGCTGGCCGGCCACACGAACTGGGTGATGGACGTGGCCTGGAGTCCGCGCGGCGACCGCGTGGCGACCGTGAGTTACGACCTCACGGCGCGGCTGTGGGACGCCGCGACCGGCGCGGAGGTCGCCGTGCTCACGGAGCACACCGAACCGGTCGAGGCCGTGGCCTGGTCGCCGGACGGGACCCGCCTCGTCACCGGCTCGGAGAACGGCGCGGTGCGCGGCTGGGACGCGGCGGGCACGCCCCTGTGGGCCTTCCCGTTGCTGGGCGTCGAGTACGGGGTGACGAGCCTGGCGTATCATCCCCAGGAGCCGCTCGTCGCCGGCGGGACCTGGAACGCCGAGGTGAAGCTCTGGCGCGCCGACACCGGCGCGCTCCAGGCGGTGCTGCGCGGCCATGAAGACGCCGTCAACGCGGTGGCGTGGTCGCCAGACGGCACGCTGCTGGCAAGCGCCAGTGCCGACGGCACGGTGCGCCTCTGGGACGCCGCGCGCCAGCAGCAGGTCGCCGTGATCGACGCCCACGATGGGGCGGCGAGCGCGCTCGCCTGGTCCTCGCGCGGCGCGCTCGCCAGCGCCGGCCTGGATGGCGCGATCCGGCTGTGGGACGCCGAAACCGGCGCGGAGCTTGCATCTGTAGAAGGGCACACCACCGACTTCAACGCGGTAGCGTGGTCGCCGGATGGCGCGCAGTTGGCAAGCGGCGGCGCGGATGGCGCGCTCCGCCTCTGGGACGCCGAAACCGGCGCGCCGGGGGACGTGCTCGAAGGGCACACCGGCGACGTGCTCGCGGTGGCGTGGTCGCCAGAGGGGGCAGAGTTGGCAAGCGGCGGCGCGGATGGCACAGTGCGCGTGTGGGATGCGGCGCAGGCGCGCGAGGCGGCGGCGCGCGCCGGGCACAGCGACTCCGTGAGCGCGGTCGGCTGGTCGCCGGACGGGGAACAGCTCGCCAGCGGGGGCCGTGACGGCGTGGTGCGCCTCTGGCGCGCGCCCGGCTGGCGCGAGGCGCGGCAACTGGCAGGGCACGCCGCCCCGGTGAACGCGGTCGCCTGGTCGCCGGAGGGCGCGCTGCTGGCGAGCGCCGGCGCGGACGGCGCGGCGCGCCTCTGGGACGCCGCAAGCGGCCGGCAACTGGCGTCCTTCCCCGGCCACCATGACGACGTGCTGGCGCTGGCGTGGTCGCCGGATGGCGCGCTGCTGGCAAGCGGCGGCGCGGATGGCGCGGTGCGCGTGTGGGAAGTCCGCATCGCGGTGCAGGCGGCGGTCTTCTCCGGCGCGAACACGTGGGTGACGGCGCTGGCGTGGTCGCCGGACGGCGCGCTGCTGGCAAGCGGCGACACCGACGGAACGGTGCGCCTGTGGGACATCGCTTCGGGGTCGCAGGCGGCGGCGTGGGCGGCGCACACCGACACGGTCAACGCGCTGGCGTGGTCGCCGGACAGCGACCGGCTTGCGAGCGCGGGCGCGGATGGCACGGTGCGCGTGTGGGCGCGGGGCAGCGCCTTGCCCGATAGCACGCCCGACAGCGCCCCAGACGGCGCATTTGAGTGGCAGCAATCAGATTAGGTCAGGCATCATGGCATCAGCAGACGACGCATTCCAGGAAGACCTGCTCATCGACCTGTCCACCGTGACGGTGACGAGCGCGCAGCGGGCGCGCCCGACGCCCGACGTCAACCCGCGCCCGGCGAGCCGGTGGAAGATCATCGGCGCGGAGGTGGACGTCTACCTGCTGCTCGTGGTGGGCGTGCTGCTGGCAATCGGCCTCATGATGGTGTTCAGCACCACGTTCGACTGGAGCTACGCCGAGTACGGCTCGCCGGTCACGATCTTCCTCCAGCAGGTGCGCTCGCTGATCGTGGGCCTGGTCGTGATGGCGGTGCTGGCCCTGATCGATTACCGCCGCTGGCGGCACTGGATCGTCTTCGTGATGCTCGGCGTGATTTTCCTGCTGATCGTGCTGCTCACGCTGCCGGAGGACCCCAGGTTCGGCGGGCGGCGCGCGCTGATCAACAACTCGATCCAGCCCGGCGAGTTCGCGCAGTTGGCGCTGGTGATCTACCTGGCCGCCTGGCTCGCCGGCAAGCGCACCCGGATCAGGAAGCTGACCTACGGGCTGGTCCCATTCTCGCTGCTGGTGGGCTTCGTGTGCGCCCTCATCGTGCTCCAGCCCGACATCAGCACGGCGGGGTTGATCTTCGTCACCTCGGTGGCGATGTTCTTCCTCGCCGGGGCGGACCCTCATCCAGTTGGGGGTCGTGGGCGCGGCGGCGCTCTCGACGGGCTGGCTGATCACGACGCAGCTTGACTACGCGCGCAACCGGCTGATCGGGCACCTCGTGGCGATGAACGACCTCACCCAGGCCGACTGGCACGTGCAGCAAGCGGTCATCGCGATGATGAACGGCGGCTGGGGTGGCGTGGGCCTCGGCGAGAGCCGGCAGAAGTTCGGCTTCCTGCCGACGCCGCACACCGACAGCATCTTCGCCATCATCGCCGAGGAACTGGGCATCGTGGGCTGCGTGCTCGTAGTGGCGCTTTTTTGTCGTGTTGGTGTACCGTGGCTTCAGCATCGCGCGCCGCGCGCCGGACGCTTTGGCGCGATTCTGGCTGCGGGCATCAGTTGCCTGCTGGTGTTCGAGGCCCTGCTCAACATCGCGGTGCTGACGGCGGTGCTGCCCTTCACCGGCGTGCCGCTGCCGTTTATCAGTTTTGGCGGGTCGTCGCTGGTGGAGTCGATGGCCGGCGTGGGTCTGTTGCTGAGCATTTCGCGGGTCACAGCGCGCGAGTCCGTGCCGGCGCGCCGGCCCGTGATCGACACGGGAGATTGGGAGGATGAAGGCGCGCGTGATCGTGGCGGCAGGGGGCACTGGTGGCGGCGTCTACCCGGCCTTGGCCGTCGCTGACGCCCTGCGCCAGGAAGCGCCAGACGTGGAGCTGTGCTTTGTCGGGAGCGCCGACGGCATGGAGCGCGAGCTTGTGGCGCGCTCCGGGCTGGGCCTCCCGTTCGAGGGCGTCAGCGCCGGGCCGCTGCACGGTGTCGGCCCCAGGCAGGCGCTCGTGAGCGCCGCCCGGCTGGCGCGGGGTCTGGTCCAGTCGTTGGGGCTGGTGCGGCGCTTCAAGCCAGGGGCAGTGTTCCTCACCGGCGGCTGGGCGAGCGTGCCGGTCGCGGTGGCGGCGTGGCTGCGCCGCGTGCCGGTGGTGGCCTTCGTGCCCGACATCGAGCCAGGGCTGACGCTCAAGGTCGTCGGCAGGATCGCGCGCCGCGTGGCCGCCGCTGTGCCCGATACCGCGCGCTTCTTCCCGGCGGGCAAGGTGGTCGATACCGGCTACCCGCTGCGCCGCGAGGTGCTGGAGGCCACGCGCGCGGACGCGGTCGCGCATTTCGGCCTCGACCCCGACCGGCAGACGCTCCTGGTCTTCGGCGGGAGCCGGGGGCGCGCGGAACATCAACCGGGCGCTGGGCGCGGCGCTGCCCGACCTGCTGCGCGACGGGATGCAGGTGCTGCACATCAGCGGGACGCTGGACTGGCCGGAGGTGGAGGCGCAGCGCGCGGCGCTCTCCGAGGCGGAACGCGCGCACTACCATGCGTTCCCCTACCTGCACGACAACATGGGCCTGGCGCTCGCCGCCGCCGATCTGGCGGTCAGCCGCGCTGGGGCCGGGACGCTGGGCGAGTTTCCGTACTTTGGCCTGCCGTCGGTGCTGTCGCCGCTGGCGTTTGCCTGGCGCTACCAGCAGGTCAACGCTGACTGGCTGGCGTCGCGCGGCGCGGCGGTCTGCCTGGACGACGCGACGCTGGCTGAGACGCTGCTGCCCACGGTGCGCGCGCTTCTGGGCGACCCCGACCGCTTGCAGGCGATGCGCGCGCGCGCGCGGGCGCTGGCGCGGCCCGATGGTGCGCGCAATGTGGCGCGGGAGGTGCTGGGGGTGATGACAACGTGATCTCGATGGTCAGCATCTTCTGGATATTGCTGGGCCTCTTCGGCGTGATCGGCCTGCTGCGCGGCTGGGCGAAGGAGATCATCGCGACGATGGGTCTGATCCTGGCGTTGTTCGCCCTCCACCAGTTCGGGCCGACGCTCTTCGGGCAGGAAATCCTCGCCGGCGACTTCGTCCAGAGCGATTTGATGACCCAGCCTCCCGGCCAGCGCACCGTGATCCTGCCGGACGCGAACACGCTGACGGCGCGCAGCACGCAGTTCGCCCTGCAGACGGGCTTCCTGCTGATCGTGGCCTTCTTCGCGTACCAGACGCCGACGGCAGTGGACTTCTTCGCATCGCGCGGCGGCGCAGCCATTGGCCGGTTCTCGCGGCTGAACGTCGGGGTGCAGAACCGCATCCTGGGGCTTATCCTCGGCCTGGTGAACGGGTGGCTTGTCGTCGGCTCGATCTGGTTCTTTGCCCACCAGATGGGCTACCCGTTCGGTCAGCATGTCATCCCGGCCCCGCCCTTCGCCACGTCGCAGACGCACGTGCAACTCAACCAGTGGGCCTTGAACGTGGCGCTGGACAGCGCCGGCTTTGAGTCCAGCGGGTTGGTGGGCCTGACGAACGCGCTGATCGCCTCGCTGCCGCTGAACTTCATCGGCGACTACCTGCCCATCCTCGTGGTGATTCTGTTCCTGTTCCTGCTGATCGCAATTGTCTAGGGGGTACGGTGGCCGCGTTTGCGCTGGATCGGGTCAGGCACATTCACTTCGTCGGCATCGGCGGCGCGGGGCTGTCGGCGATTGCGCGCGTGGTGCTGGAGCGCGGCCATGTCGTGTCTGGCTCTGACCTCAACCCCGGCCCGGTGACCGAGCGCTGGCGCGGGACGGTGCGACGATCTACCGGGGCCACAAGGCCGTCTACGCGCGCGGCGCGGACGCCGTGGTGCGCTCGTCGGCGGTGCGCGACGACAACCCCGAAGTGGCCGAAGCGCACTCCCAGGGCGTCCCGGTGTTCCGGCGCGCCGACTTCCTGCCGCTCCTGCTGGCAGACCGGGTGAACGTCGCGGTGGCGGGCACGCACGGCAAAACCACCACGACGGGCATGATCGCCCACATCCTGGAGGCGGCCGGCCTTGCGCCGGGCTTCATCGTCGGCGGTGAGGTGCACAACCTGGGAACCAACGCGCGCGCCGGCCAGGGCGCGATGTTCGTGATCGAGGCCGACGAGTACGACAACATGTTTCTCGGCACGCGCCCGCAGGTGGCGGTCATCACCAACATCGAGCACGACCACCCGGACATGTTCCCCGACCGGGGGGCGGTGGTGGCGGCGTTCGCCGGGTTCGTGCTGCGCCTGCCGGAGAACGGGCTGCTGGTGGCCTGCGGCGACGACCTGGGCGCGCGCGCGCTGGGCAACGTGTGGCGCGCGGCCGGCCGCAAGACGCTGTTCTACGGGCTTGAGCACCACAACCTGGACTGGCGCGCGACCGGCCTTGGACCCAACGATGCCGGCGGAACCGACTTCGTGGTGGAGCGGTGGGGCCGCGCGCTGGGGTCGGTGCGCCTGATGGCGCCGGGGCGGCACAACGTGCTCAACGCGCTGGCGGCGCTGGCGGCGGCGGATTACTTCGGCGTGCTCTTCGAGGAGGCCGAAGCAGCGCTCCATGCGTTCGCGGGCGTGGGGCGGCGCTTCGAGATGCGCGGGCAGCGGGCGGGCGTGACGGTAATCGACGACTACGCGCACCACCCCACCGCGATCCGCGCCACGCTGGCGGCGGCGCGCGCCCGCTACCCCGACCGGACGCTCTGGGCGGTGTGGCAGCCGCACACCTACACGCGCACGCGCGCGCTGCTCGACGACTTTGCGCAGGCGTTCGTCGACGCGGACCGCGTGCTCGTCACCGACATCTACGCCGCGCGCGAGCAAGACACGCTCGGCCTCACGGGGGCGGATGTGGCCGGCCAGGTCGCCGCCCATCACCCCTGGGTGCGCCATGTGGCGGCGCTGTCCGCCGTGGTGGATAAGCTCGCGGCGGACACGACCGCCGGCGACGTGGTGGTGGTGATGAGCGCCGGCGACGCGGTGCAGGTCGGCGTCGTCCTCCTGGAGCGGCTGGCGGCGCGCGCCGAGGCCGAAGTCGCGACGGAGGCAAACCCCTTCCTCGACACGCGCGGCTACGAGGACTTCGACGACCCGTTCGCCGCCGGGTTCGACGAAGAGGAGGCGCTGATCACCGAGTTTGGCGACATCCCGAAGGACACGGTGAAGGAGATTCGCCGCCAGGCGCGCGCGCGCAAGGTCCCGATCACGCGCGAGCTGGTGGAGCGCGTCCGGCGCGCGCTGGAGGCCGGCGCGGACATCGACGCGGCGCTGGACGGCCTGGACGCCGTGGGGGACGACGGATGATCGACGCTGCGGAGGTCCCGGCCCTGGCCTATTTCGGCGACCGGCTCCAGCGCGGCGCGCCGCTGGCGCGGTACACGGCGGTGCGGCTCGGCGGCCCCGCCGACTACCTGGTGACCGCCCGGAGCCGCGCCGACCTGCGGGCTGCGGTCGCGCTGGCGCGCGTGCTGGCGGTTCCCATGCTGGTGCTGGGCGGCGGCGCGAACGTGCTCGTCAGCGACGCCGGTTTTCGCGGGCTGGCCGTGATCAACCGGGCACAAAACGTGCATTTTGACACAATACAAGGTCAACCCATCGTCCATGCAGAGAGCGGCGCTTCGCTCTCGACGCTGGCGCGGCGGTGCATCGAGCGCGGCCTGAGCGGGCTGACCTGGGGGGTGAACGTGCCCGGTACGGTCGGCGGCGCAGTGATCAACAACGCGGGCGCGCACGGCGGCGACATGGCCGCGATTGTGCGCGCGGTCGAGGTGCTGCCGCTGGCTGACCCCGACGGTGCGCCCGAAACCTGGCCGGTCGAGGCGATGACCTACGCCTACCGCGCGAGCCGCCTCAAGGGGGCGCGGACGCACCTGGTGCTCGGCGCGACGCTGGCGCTGGGCCGCGACGATCCCGAAGCGCTGCGGGCGCAGGCGCGGGACTTCGTTGAAAAGCGCAAGGCCACGCAGCCGCCGGGCGCGAGCCTGGGGTCGATCTTCAAGAACCCGCCCGGCGACTACGCGGGCCGGTTGATCGACGCGGCGGGGCTGAAGGGTCTGCGCGTGGGCGACGTGGAGGTCTCGCCGGTGCACGCGAACTTCTTCATCAACCGGGGCGGCGGCAAGACCGCCGACTACGTGGCGCTGATCGAGAAGGTGCGTGCGGCGGTGTTCGAGGCGTTTGGTGTGACGCTGGAACTGGAAGTGGAAGTGATCGGTCCGTAAAGTCGGGAGCGCGCAGCGCGCCCCTGTCAGGAAGGTCTTGATGGTGAAGAAGATTCGAGTCGGCGTGATCTTTGGCGGGCGGAGCGGCGAGCACGAGGTGTCGCTGCGCTCCGCCGCGTCGGTGATGCGCGCGCTCGACCCGGAGAAGTACGAGGTGCTGCCCATCGGCGTCACCAAGGCAGGGCGCTGGATCAGCGGCGCGAACGCGCTCAAGGCGCTGGAGGCCGGCGTGGCCGACTCGACGCGCCCGGTGACGCTGCTCGGCGAGCCGATGGACCGCGCGCTGATGGTCATCGACGAGAGTTCAGAAGCGCTGACGCTGCACGAAGCGACGCAGCTTGATGTGGTGTTCCCGGTGCTGCACGGGCCGTTCGGCGAGGACGGCACGGTGCAGGGCCTGCTGGAGCTGGCCGGCGTGCCCTACGTGGGCGCGGGCGTGGTCGGCTCGGCGGTGGGGATGGACAAGGCCGTGTTCAAGTCGGTGATGCTGGCGCACGGGCTGCCCATCCTGCCCTACATGCTGGTGACGCGCCGCCAGTGGGAGGCCGACCGCGAGGGCGTGCTGCGCGAGGCGGAGATGGGCCTGCGCTACCCGATGTTCGTCAAGCCGGCCAACCTGGGGTCGAGCGTGGGCGTCACCAAGGCGAAGGACCGCGCGCAACTCGCCGCCGGCCTGGACGAGGCGGCGCGCTACGACCGTCGGCTTCTGGTCGAGCAGGGGATTGACGCGCGCGAGATCGAGGTGAGCGTGCTCGGCAACGAAGAGATCAGCGCCTCCGTGCCGGGCGAGATCGTCCCGGCGGACGAGTTCTACTCGTACCGGGCGAAGTACATCGACGAGCGGTCGCAGTTGCTTATTCCCGCGCCGCTCTCGGACGACCTGACGGAGACGATACAGCAGATCGCGGTCGCGGCGTTCCGCGCCATCGACGGGGCCGGGATGGGGCGCGTGGACTTCCTGCTGGAGCGCGAGACCGGCGCGCCCTACCTCAACGAGGTCAACACCATCCCCGGCTTCACGTCGATCAGCATGTACCCGAAGCTGTGGGAAGCGAGTGGCGTCCCGTATCCGGCGCTGCTCGACCGGCTGATTGCGCTGGCGCTGGAGCGTCACGAGGACCGGCAGCGCAACGCGACGAGCTATGACTGGCGGGCAAAGGAGTAGGGCTGGTCATGAGCCAAGTTGACGAAATTGGACCTTGGTCAGAGATCAAACTTGAACTCTTGAGAAAATACCTCAATGCTTATACAACAATTATGCGCAGACAAGAATGGTGTCGAGGTTATCACTACATTGACCCTTTGCTGGCACGGGTAGACCGCGCGCCAGGGAGAAGAACGGTACATTGAGGGATCACCTCTCGTCGCTTTACGGGCAAAATACCCATTTTACAGCTACATATTCATTGAAAAAAGAACCTTGGCGCGTGCAGAAGCTGCAAGAGCTTAAAGATGAGTTTCCGAACAGAAACATCTTGATTTACGAAGGTGACTGTAACGAAATCCTCAAAAGCAAAGTTGTCCCACAGATTCGCTATGAAGATTACCAGAGAGGGTTGGTATTCCTCGATCCCTTTGCAATGGATGTAGAATGGGAAACGGTTGAAGCACTAGCCAGACCTCGATCATTGGAAGTGCTTATCAATTTCCCGGTGATGGCTGTCAATCGCACAGTTCTTCTCAATCAGCCCTATAAACTCACAAATGAGAGAATCGAGCATATGAATCGCTTTTTGGGGACGACTGAGTGGCGTGATATTTTCTACGAAGAGGTAAAAGACATGTTTGATAATATCATTAGGTTCAAACCCACCCCCACTACAGGTGATCGTCTAGGCAGAGTGTATAAAGGGCGCCTCATGACAGTATTCCCGTTTGTTACAGATCCGATGGTAGTGACTAACTCTATAAATGCACCTCTGTATTGCCTGATTTTTGCTGGACATAACGAAACTGGCGCTAGCATCATACAAAAGATAGAGAGGAGCATGAGAAAAGAGACCTGGTTACTGGCAAATACCCCCGGAGGATGAGAGATGGGCGGAAAATCGAAAATTGAGTGGACAGAGGCAACCTGGAATCCTTTGACGGGTTGTGACAAGATCAGCCCAGGGTGCAAACACTGCTATGCTGACCGTTTGGCAAAACGACTCCAGGCTATGGGACATCCCAACTATGCCAACGGTTTTGAACTGACGATGCATGAGCACATGCTCGAACAACCGCTACACTGGAAGAAACCTCAGATGATTTTCGTGAATTCGATGAGTGACCTGTTCCACGAACGGGTTCCCGTCGAGTTCATTCAAAGAGTGTTCAGCGTAATGCGTCGCGCATCGTGGCACACGTTCCAGGTACTCACAAAGCGCTCCACCCGGCTGCTTGAGTTGGATAAGGACATTGACTGGCCCAATAATGTATGGATGGGTGTCAGTGTCGAGAACAAGAACTACATCTTCCGTATAGATCACCTCAGGCAAACAAGGGCCTGTACCAAGTTCCTTTCTTTGGAACCGTTGCTTGGCCCCCTCCCCAATCTTGACCTCCGAGACATCGATTGGGTCATTGTCGGAGGCGAGTCGGGGCCAAAGGCCAGGCCGATGCGTGAAGAATGGGTCATCGACATCCGTAATCAGTGCCAAGAGGCGAGCGTACCCTTTTTTTTCAAGCAATGGGGCGGCTTCAACAAGAACGAGCGGGGCGCATCCTGGAAGGACGCACCTGGGATGAGATGCCAGACGATTGCACGTCGTGGGTTCTGGAAGTAACAGCAGAAGAGTGGGCAACAGTCAACGCAGTCATGAGGGATGGTCTGCGCGCATTGGAGACGTAGTTTGGCGAAGAAAGTACAGCAGAAGAAACAGGCGAAATACACCCACGTCATCAACCCGCCGAAGCAGCTCACTGCGCGGGAGTGGCGCGAGGCCGAGCGCAAGCGCGAGAAGGCGCGCGCCCGCGAGTTGCAGCAGCCGGCGGTGCGCCCCCGGCGGGAGGTAGGGCTGGCGCGGGTGCGGGTGCGCCTGCCCCGGCTGGGCCTGGGCTGGCGGCTGCTCAGCTTCGCGATGGTGGTTGGGCTGGTGAGCGTGCTCTACCTGTTCTTCGACGCCGACGCCTTCTACGTGCACTATGTCGAGGTCGGCGGGCTGCGCTATATGCCGGCTGAGGAGGTGTACGGGCTGAGCAAGGCGGCGAACCTGCACGTCTTCTGGGTGGACCCGGCCAGGGTTGAGCACGAAGTCGAGCGCGACCCCGCCATCGCCAACGCCGAGGTGGAGGTGCGCTGGCCGAGCCGCGTCGTCATCCGCGTGGTGGAGCGCGAACCGGCGCTCGTGTGGGGAACAGGCCGGCGTGCGCACCTGGGTTGACGTGCAGGGCTACGTGATGCCCATGCGCAGCGACGCGCCGGGCCTGCTGCGGATCGTGGTCGATGGCGTTGACGAGGTCATCGCGCCGCACTCGCGCATCGACCCGAACATCGTCGGCGGTGCGTTGCAACTCAGGGCGTTACGGCCTAATATAGAGGTGATGTTCTACCATCCTACCGAGGGCCTCGGTCTGCTCGACGGCAGGGGATGGCGGGTTTATTTCGGTACCGGCACCGACATGCCGCAGAAGCTCCTGGTCTACGAAACGCTGGTGGACCGGGTGTGGCAGAACGGCAGCGGCGCGTGGCCGCACCTGTTCGACGTGGGCGACTTGCGCGCGCCGTATTATCGTGTAGGCTCAGAGTAGGCGCGTCTCCAGATGCGCCGTTTTGACCCTTGACAGGTGGGGGTTGACGCCCCTGTGGGTAATGTGGATTTGCAGGCGTGTTTCGGCGCACGTGAATTGTTGCGCCGTCGCAGGGTATCAGGACTGAAGCGCCATGGCTGAGTTAGTCGTCGGCATCGACGTTGGGACCACCAAGATCGCCACCCTCGTGGGCGAGGTGCGCGGCGATGAGGTTAACGTGGTCGGCGTTGGCGTCGAGCCGTCGCGCGGGATCAAGCGCGGCGTGGTGAACGACCTCAAGGCCGCCACCGCCGCCATCGCCGCCTCCGTGAAGAAGGCGGAGAAATCCGCCGGCTGCGAGATCGGGCGCGCGTTCGTGAGCGTCGCCGGGAGCCACATCGCCTCGATGAACAGCCGGGGCGTGGTGGGCGTCGGCGGCGGCAGCCGGCCCGTCACCCAGGAGGACCTGGAACGCGCGCTGGAGGCCGCGCGCGCGATCACCATCCCGCACAACCGCGAGGTCCTGCACGTGCTGCCCCGGCATTACACCCTCGACGGGCAGAGCGGCGTGCGCAACCCCGCCGGGATGCACGGCTTCCGCCTGGAGGTGGAGACGCACATCATCACCGGCGCGCGCACCTCGGTGACCAACCTGGAGAAGTGCGTCGAGGCGGCGGGCGTGTTCGTGGACCGCTTCATCCTCAACCCGCTCGCGGCGGGCGACGTGGTGCTCACGGAGACGGAGCGCGAGATCGGCGCGGTGGTGGTAGACATCGGCGGGGGCACGACCGACCTGGCGATCTTCATCGAGGGCGCGGTGTGGCACACGGCGGTGCTCTCGGTGGGCGGCGAGCACATCACCACCGACATCGCGCACGGGCTGCGCCTGCCCTTCGACCTGGCCGAGTCGGTCAAGTTGCAGCACGGCCACGCCGATCCGCACCGCGTGGACCCGCTGTCGGGCTTTCCGGTGCAGCCGTTCGGCGAGGAGGTCCCCAGCCAGGTGGCGCGCACCGATCTGGCGATGATTATCGAGGCGCGCTCGGAGGAAATCCTCTCGCTGGTGCTGCAAGAGGTGAAGCGCTCTGGCTACGACGGCCTGCTGCCGGCCGGCGTGGTGCTTACCGGAGGCAGCAGCAACCTCCCCGGCATCCGCGATGTGGCAGCCGGCTGCTGCAGATGCCGGTGCGCCTGGCGCGCCCGGAGCGCGTGACCGGCATGGCCGACGCCGTGCGCAGCCCGGCGTTCAGCACGGCGGTGGGGGCTGCTCACGGTGGGCCTGGCGCTCTCGGAGGAAGAACGGCACGACATGCGGCGGGGCCGTGGGCGCCCGCGCCGCCACCGCACCGAGAACGGCGCGCGCGGCCTGGGGCTGGGCCGGGCGTTCAGCGGGTTCGTCCGGCGTTTCCTGCCGGAGCAGGAGGACATCGAGTAGCCGCTGCGGGCCAGCGCCGCCTGGCATGAATCCTGTACCCCCTTTCCGTAACTGGTGGGGGGCCTGATTTGGGAGTTGTGCGGTTTGATTTTTTGTGTAGAATTAAGGCTAATCTGAGCGCCGCATGGCGCTGAGGGAAGCGCGTTGGCAGTGTAACCCCGACGCTGCCGCAAAAAACGTGGTTCTTGTAGGGACCGACCCCCTCCGGCCTCGCGCCGGACCTGCGAGACCCTCCAGTTGACATTTAAGTTATCGACCGGGATACACTCGCCTGCCCTGTGGATTCACTGGGTGGGGTGCACGTATCAATCCTCTTGCAGGTAGGAAGGTTGGAGGGCCAAATGGACGAGAAGCGCACCGAGAAGAAAGCAGGGGTGAAGCAGGAGCCGGAGCACACGTTCGCGCCCGGCGAGAACTTCGCGCAGATCAAGGTCGTGGGCGTCGGCGGGGGCGGCGGCAACGCCGTCAACCGCATGATCGACGAGGGCATGACCGGCGTGGAGTTCATCTCCGTCAACACCGACGCCCAGGCGCTCTTGCTCTCGAATTGTAAGACGCGCGTGCGCATCGGCGACAAGATGACGCGCGGGCTTGGGGCGGGCGGCGACCCCGAAGTTGGGCGCAAGGCCGCCGAGGAGTCGGCGGACGAACTGTACGAAGTGCTGCGCGGGGCGGACATGGTGTTCGTCACGTGCGGCATGGGCGGCGGCACCGGCACCGGCGCGGCCCCGGTCATTGCGCAGATCGCGCGCGAACTCGGCGCGCTCACCATCGGCGTGATGACGCGCCCCTTCTCTTTCGAGGGGTCGCGGCGCTCGCAGGTTGCCGAGGCGGGGATCGAAGCCATCAAGGGCCAGGTCGATACCCTGATCGTCATCCCCAACGACCGCCTGCTGCAGATCGTGGACAAGCGCGCCAGCCTGAACGAGGCGTTCGGCTCTGCCGACGACGTGCTGCGCCAGGGCATCCAGGGCATCTCGGAACTGATTACCGTGCCCGGCCTGATTAACCTGGACTTCGCCGACGTGCGCGCCATCATGGCCGAGGGCGGGGCGGCCCTCATGGCGGTTGGGCGCGCCTCTGGCGAGGACCGCGCGCGATCAGCCGCCGAGTCGGCCATCAGCAGCAACCTGCTCGATGTCACCATCGACGGCGCGCGCGGCATCCTGTTCAACGTCACCGGCGGCCCGGACCTGAGCCTGTTCGAGGTCAACGAAGCTGCCGCCATGATCCGCGAGACTGCGCACCCAGACGTGAACATGATCTTCGGCGCGGTGATCGACGAGAACATGAGCGACGAGATCCGCATCACCGTCATCGCCACCGGCTTCGAGCAGGCGCGGATGCCGCGCCGGCAGGTGGCGCAGCCGGCGGCTTCGAGCCAGCAGCCGCAGCGCCGGCCCCAACAGCAGGAAGCGCCGCCCCAGCAGCAACAGCAGCGCCGGCCAGCGCGCCAGGATGAGTTCTCCGCGCGCGTGTACGACACCGACAACCTGGATATCCCGGCCTTCCTGCGCAAGCGCTAGACCGTCAGGCGGCCGGCCCGCTGCCCAGGGGCCGCGCCGCCTGAGAACCTGAAGAGCAATACCGCGCCCTCCTTCCAAGGCCCCTGGCTTCGGTGTGATGCTTTCGCCGCCGACGCCAGGGGCCACGCGCGTCACAGACGCGGCGCGTCACAGACGCGCCCCCTCCCTTATAAACAGGCCACATACCAGAGTAGATGAGTCCCGATTGTGCCAACTGGCAGTAATCGTTATGACAAATTGCACAAGCAGCCAATCAAATGATATACTATGATTCCAAAACCGAGTACGGGGATATTGCGAGGTAATCTCCCTGTGCCCAAATTCGTCCCGCAAACAAGCTGTTTAACTGGTTGAGCATAGCATAAAGGAGGTGTCGCGCCGACGGATCAAGTGCATCTTGTCCCGGAAAGTCCCGCAACATAGAATGCAGAGCTATGAGCCGTAGGGAGGAAAAAAGAATGTTCCGCATCAACAAGCGCATGATTGTTGCGCTCCTTTTGGTTGTTTCGCTGGTCGCCTCCATCCCCGCCGCGATGGCGCAGGAGCGGACCGTCCTCAATTACAACTGGGGAACCGAACCGCCCTCGCTCGACCCCTCGATTGCCACCGACACCACCTCGCACAAGATCATCCGCGAAGCCTTCCCGAACCTCGCCGTCCAGCACGAGGAAACCGGCGAGCTGCAGCCCGGCATGGCGACGTGGGAGATCGACGAGACCGGCACGGTCTACACCTTCACCATCATGCAGGGCGTGCCGTGGGTGCAATACGATCCTGAGGTCGGTGAGGTTGTCGAGGTCACCGACGAGGACGGCAACGTGCGCTATGTGAACGCGCATGACTTCGAGTATGGCGCGCTGCGCACCCTGGACCCGGCGACGGGCGGCGACTACGCCTACGTGCTGGCGTATGCGCTGGCGGGCGGCGAGGCCTACAATCAGGCCGACCCTGAGGCCGACGACATGGAGGCGCTCCGGGAGGCCGTCGGCGTGGAAGCGCTCGAAGACTACGTCTTCCAGGTCACCACGCCCTTCAAGGCCGCCTTCATGCTGAACATCCTGAGCATGTGGATGGCCGCCGCGCAGCCGCAGTGGCTGATCGAAGAAGCCGGCGACTTCTGGACCGAGCCGGAGAACATCCAGAGCTACGGCCCGTATGCGGTCAAGGAATGGTTCCATGACGACAGCCTGACGCTGATCGCGAACCCCTTCTGGCCCGGCATCGACGCGATGCCCAAGCCGCAGATTCAGGAAATCTACGGCGTGATGCTCACCGATGCGTCCGCGGCCTTCGCCAACTACGAGGCCGGCACGATTGACGTGTTGGAGACCGTGCCCCTGGCCGAGATGGACCGCATCCAGGCCGACCCGGTGCTGAGCGAAGAGCTGTTCATCGCCCCGGACTACTGCACGTACTACTACGGCTACAACACCATCCGGGCGCCGATGGACAACGTGCACCTGCGCCGCGCTTTCTCGGCGGCAATCGACCGCCAGGCGCTGATCGACAACGTGCTCAAGGGCGGCCAGGAGCCGGCGCAGTGGTTTGCGCGCCCCGGCCTGGTGGCTGCACCCACGATGGAAACCCACCCCGACCTGGGCATCGGCTATGACCCCGAGATGGCGCAGGCCGAACTCGCGCTGGCGCTTGAGGACCTGGGCCTCAGCGACGTGAGCGAGCTGCCGCCGCTCACGCTGATGCACAACGAGAGCGAGGCCCACGCACGGATCGCCGAGGCCGTCCAGCAGATGTGGGTGAACGAACTGAACATCGAAGTCCAGATCACCACGCAGGAATGGGCCGTCTACCTGGACGCGCTCAAGGAAGACGATGCGCCGCACATCTACCGCATGGGCTGGTGCCAGGACTACCCGGACGCCAGCAACTTCCTCCTCGACGTGTGGGGCGATGGCGGCAGCGGCACGCTGCGCAGCAAGTGGAACAGCACGGAGAAGGGCACCCAGCAGACCGAATTCCAGTCCCTGATCCAGGAGGCGATGGTGCTTGAGGACACCGCAGCGCGGCTCGATCTGTACGCGCAGGCCGAGCAGATCCTCAGCTACGAAGACCCGCCGCTCGCCAACATCTACTGGTACACGACCGTCCAGATGACCAAGCCCTTCGTCACCCGCACGTATGAGCTTTACGGTCAGCCCGCGTTCGAAAAGTGGAGCTTCAACAACTAGACGCGCGTGAGCCAGGTGTAGGGGCACGGCGCGCCGTGCCCCTACACACGCATCCACTGACGAGAGAACAGGGCGCGGGCTGAAGCTCGCGGGCATAGGCCCGCCCCCCAAAAAGACGAATTCCCTTCGCTTGATTGTTTAGGAGCCGTACATGGGCGCATTCATTGTCCGGCGTGTGCTGTGGTTGTTTGTCGTCGTCTTCGTTGTGTCGATTATCACATTTCTCCTCATGCATGCTGTGCCGGGCGGGCCGTTCGACCGCGAGAAACAATTGCCCGACCACATCATGCGCAACCTGGAAAAGAAATACAACCTCGACGAGCCGCTCCTGGTGCAATATGGCCGGTACATGGGCGACATCCTCATCCCGCGCATCGCCGGCACCGCCACCGAGCGCTCGACGACAAGCGACTTCATGTTCAATATCCAATTGCGCGTCGATGACAGAGCAACGGAAGAGGACGAAGGCCTCTACATCCGTTGGATGAACTTCGGCCCATCGTATGCCTCGCGCACCCGGACCGTCAACGACATCTTCCGCGAGCAACTGCCCATCTCATTCACCCTGGGCTTGCTCGCGTTGAGCTTTGCCGTGGTAACCGGGGGTGCCGTTGGGCATCCTTGCCGGGCTGAACCGCAACTCAGCCGTCGACTATATCTGCATGGCGATTGCCATCATCGGCGTGTCCGTGCCCGCTATCGTGATGGGACCTATCCTGATCTATCTGGTCGCGGTGGAACTGCGCTGGCTGCCGCCCTCTGGCTGGGGCACGGTCGAGCAGGCCATCCTTCCCGTCATCGTGCTCGGCTCCGGCTCGATGGCGCTTCTCGCTCGCCTGACGCGGGCCAGCCTGCTGCAAGTTCTGCGCGAGGACTACATCACCACGGCGCGCGCCAAGGGCCTTGCGAACCGGGTCGTGGTGGGCCTGCACGCACTGAAGAACGCGCTCATCCCGGTGGTGACGGTGCTGGGGCCGCTCTTCGCCGCGCTGGTGACGGGCACGTTCGTCACTGAGGTGATCTTCGGCATCCCCGGCATGGGTCGGTACTTCGTCACCAGCATCACCAACCGCGACTACCCCGTCATCATGGGCACGATTCTGCTCTACGCGGTGTTCCTGGTGCTCGCCAATGTGATCGTTGACATCACGTATGCATGGCTTGACCCGCGCATCCGGTTTACATGAGGCAGAGTGATGGAGTTGACCGCATGGCCGTAAAAGAACAAGCCTCCCAGGGCCGCTCGTCAAACGGGGTCGTGATCCTGGAGGAACCGCTCCGCAAGTCCGACAGCCTGTGGATGGACGCCTGGAAACGGCTGCTCCGCAACCGCGCAGCGGTGGTCGGCATGGTTGTTCTCGCTTTCCTCTTCCTGACGGCGATCTTCGCCGACGTGATCGCGCCCCAGGACTACGCCTCGCAGGTGTTGACCGACAACAACGCCGCGCCCGAATGGCTCACGTCGGTTTTCCCGACGATGAAGCCCAAGGGCGTTGAGGGCGGCTACGTGACCATCAACAACGACTACCCGTTGGGCGCGGACTACGTGGGGCGCGACATCCTGAGCCGCATCATCTACGGCGCGCGCATCTCGCTGGCGGTGGCTATCGTCGGGCCCATGGTGGCGCTGGCGATTGGCATCGGCTTTGGGCTGACCTCCGGCTATTTCGGCGGGCGGGTTGACAACATCATGATGCGCATTGTGGACATCATGTACGCCTTCCCCCACCCTGCTGCTCATCATCCTCATGATGGCGTTCTTCCGCTCCTCGTTCAACCAGAGCACGCCGGGGACGCTTGCCTATACCCTGAACCAGCTCGACATGGCCTTCGGCGGGATGCTGTTCATCTTCATCGGCATCGGCATGACGGCGTGGATGGGTATGGCGCGCCTGGCGCGCGGGCAGGTGCTCTCGGTGCGCGAGAAGGAATTCGTCGAAGCGGCGGAGATGATCGGGCAGAACACGCGCGGCATCATGTGGAAGCACATCCTGCCCAACATCCTCGGCCCGCTGATCGTCGCGGAGACGTTGGCGATCCCCAGCTACATCGCCACCGAGGCCTTCCTCAGCTTCATCGGCCTGGGCGTCAACCGCCCCACGCCAAGCTGGGGCGCGATGATCTCCGACGGCGCGCAGGCGCTCCGCTCCTATCCCAACCAGGCAATCTTCCCCGCACTCGCCCTCGCCATCACCATGTTCGCCTTCAACTTCCTCGGCGACGGACTCCGTGACGCGCTCGACCCGCGAATGCGCGGCGTCGATTAACCCTGCAAATTGAACATCCTGCGACAGGCCACGGGCGTCAGAACCCCGTGGCCCGTCGCCATAAGACCCTTGCTGCGCCGGTCCACAACGAAGGGAGGCGCCATCGAAACCAGGTGAACCCGTGATCCGAGGTCTATTTGCTTTGCAGTCTCGCGACAAAGGGGAGAAAACAATGTTCAGATTACTCGACAGGCGCGCTATCCTGGCAGTCGTCCTGGTGATTGCGCTGTTCGGCGGCGCGACCGGCGGCATC
This sequence comes from Anaerolineae bacterium, assembly GCA_027494055.1. GTDB lineage: Bacteria > Chloroflexota > Anaerolineae > Aggregatilineales > JAFGMM01 > JAOSJO01. Next base: position 86,392 of record JAOSJO010000022.1, read on the forward strand.
GCCCAGGAGGAGCGCACCGTGCTCAACCTGAACTGGGGCCGTGAGCCACCCACCATCGACCCCTCGCTGGCTGGTGACCTGATTTCGATTGAGCTTGCCGAAGAACTCTTCGTCAGCCTGGGCCGCGCCAACGACGTGACGCTTGAGAACGAGCCGGGCATCTCGACGTGGACCCTGGCCGATGACGGCGTGACGTACACCTTCGACATCATGGAGAGCATCCCCTGGGTGCGCTTCAATCCTGACAGCGGCGAGGTTGAGCAGGTCGTTGACGACGCGGGCAACCCCCGCTTCGTAGACGCAAACCAGGTCGCCTACGGCATCATGCGCACGCTCGACCCGGCGACGACCGGCTCCTACAGTTACGTGCTCGCCATCGCCATCGAAGGCGCGCAGGCGTACAACGAAGCCGACCTTGAGGCCATCTCCGAAGAAGAGCTGGCCGCCCTGCGCGATGCCGTGGCCGTGACTGTGGTCGACGACTACACGCTCGAAATCCGCGCGCCCTTCCAGGCCGCCTTCATGGACGACATCCTCGGCCTTTGGATGTCATCGGCGCAGCCTTCCTGGTTGATCGACGAGGCCGGCGATTTCTGGATCGAGCCGGAGAACATCCAGAGCTACGGCCCCTACGCCCTCAAGGAGTGGATCCACGACGACAGCCTGGCGCTGATCGCCAATCCCTTCTGGCTCGGCACCGACAACATCCCCCAGCCGCAGATCGAGGAAATCTACGGCATCATGCTCACCGATGAGTCGGCGTCCTTCGCCAACTACGAGGCCGGGCTGCTCGACGTGGCCGGCGCGCCGCTCTCTGAGCTGGACCGCATCAAGGCCGACCCCGAACTGAGCGAGCAGTTGTACATCGGCCCCGGCGACGGCACCGAGTACTACGGCTACAACCTCGCCAAGCCGCCGATGGACAACCTCAACCTGCGCCTGGCGCTCTCCTACGCGGTGGACCGCGTGGCGATGGTGGAGAACGTGGTCAAGGGCGGGCAGATCCCCGCGCGCTGGTTCTCCATGCCCGGCCTGGTCGCCGCGCCCACGCTGGAGACCCACCCGGACCTGGGCATCACCTATGACCCGGAGAAAGCCCAGGAGCACATGGCGCTGGCGCTCGAAGAGATGGGGCTGTCCGATGCGAGCGAGCTGCCGCCCATCACGCTGATGTACAACGAGAGCGAGGCCCACGCCCGCAAGGCGGAGGCCGCCGCACAGATGTGGAAGGACCTGCTCGGCGTGAATGTCCAGCTCACCACGCAGGAGTGGCGCGTCTTCTTGCAGACCCTCAACAGCGGCGATGGCCCGCAGATCTTCCGTGCGTCATGGGTGCTGGACTACTCCGACGCTTCGAACTTCCTGCGCGACTTCTTCCACTCTGGCGCGGGCGGCACGGTGCGCGCGAACTGGAGCAGCGAGGAATTCGACCGCCTGGTGGACGAGGCCATGCTGCTTGAGGACACCGAGGCGCGGCGCGAGCTGTACGCCCAGGCAGAAGAAATCCTCGTCGTGCGCGACGCGGTTGTCCTGCCGCTGTACCACTACTCCAACGTCTCGATGACCAAGCCCTACGTCAACCGGCCTTACGGCCCCGGCCACGCGCGCTACGAGAAGTGGAGCTTCAACGACTAGCTGCTGCATCTGCGCGCTAAACCACAGATAGGGCTTTCCGGCGCTTTTACCTCACCCCCGCCGCACGCACCCACGGCTCCCCTCTCCATTGAATGGAGAGGGGGATCAAGGGGGTGAGGTAAACATAACGCGCAAATACCGCTATCGCTTCATGAGAACCGAAAAGCCCTGAACCACAGGGCATTGCATGGCAAAGTCCGGGAGGCAGCGCAGATTGAAACACGAAGCCACGAAAGGCGCGAAACATCCGCCCAACCTTCCGTGACTTCACATCTTTCGTGCTTTCGTGTTACGAAATCTTTGGTGCGCGCCTCTCCATTCCCGGACCTTGTCATGCTATCACCACAGGGGCGGGTTGTTCTAACCCGCCCTTTTGTGTGTTATCATCATCTACGCCACGACTTAGCCAAAACGAAACATGAAGGAGCCGACATGAACGAGGTCGAACACGTGCTGGCGGTCCAGAACGACCTGGGCGAAGGGCCGCTGTGGGATGCAGAAGCCGGCGTGCTGTACTGGGTGGACATCAACCCGGGCCGCTTCTACCGGTGGGACCCGGCGGCGGCGCAGTACGAGACGTTCGCGGTGGGCGTGCCGGTCGGCGCGCTGGCGCTGCGCACAAAGGGCGGGATGGTGCTGGCGACGAAGGACGGCCTCGCCTTTTGGGACACGGAGACGCAGGCGCTCGACTTCATCGCCCACCCGGAAGCGGACCGCCCGTCGCGCTTCAACGACGGCAAAGTGGATCGCCAGGGGCGCTTCTGGGCGGGCACCATGACCGACGCCCGCAGTCCAACGGGCGCGCTCTACCGCCTGGACCCCGACCGCGCGCTGCACACGATGGTCACAGGGGTGACGGTCTCCAACGGCATCGGCTGGAGTCCGGACAACCGGACCATGTACTACACCGACTCCACTCCCAGGATCATCTACGCCTACGACTTTGACCCCGCCACCGGCGCGATCAGCAATCAGCGGCCCTTCGTTCACACGCCTGGGTCGCCCGACGTGCCCGACGGGTTGACGGTGGACAGCGAGGGCTTCATCTGGAGCGCGCGCTGGGACGGCTGGCGCGTGGTGCGCTACGACCCTGACGGCAAGGTCGAGCGCGAGATCCCCGTGCCGGCGCAGCGGCCCACGAGCGTGATGTTCGGCGGCCCGAACCTGGATGAACTCTACATCACCACCGCGCGCACGGGGCTGAGCACAACCGAGCTTGAGGGCCAGCCAAAGGCCGGCGACCTGTTCCGCGTCAGGCCGGGGGTCAGAGGGCTGCCGGAGTCGAAGTTCGCGGGGTAGCGCCTACCGGTTCACGTGGGCGCGGTTTGGCGTGGCGGCGCGGCGGCCAGGCCTCCGGGGAACTTTTTCCACCTGGGCGGTCGTTCTGTTGGTGAATCCAACAGGCAACGACGGCCCGCCCATCGGGCCGGCACAGGAGGTACAGACCATGAAGAGGAAGCTTTTCCTCGTCGCCATCATCGTCGCGCTGGCCGCGCCAGCGTTCTCCGCGCTCCCCGCCCATGCCGACGGCATCATCATCCCGCCCTGGCCGCCCGAACCGCCGCCGCCCGGCGTCATCACCGACCCGGCGTGGCTGACGATCAAGTACCACCGCGTCCACATCGCCATCGACAACCAGATCGCCACGACGCGCGTGGATCAGGTCTTCGTCAACGAGGGCAATATGACCGCCGAGGGCACCTACATCTTCCCGCTGCCCGAAGGCGCGACCGTTGACGAGTTCATCATGTGGGTGGACGGCCAGCCCATCGAGGCGCGCATCCTCGAAAAGGACGAGGCGCGCCGCATCTACGACGACATCGTGCGCCGCTTCCGCGACCCGGCGCTGCTGGAGTACGTCGGCACGCAGATGGTGCAGGCCAACGTCTTCCCCATCGCGCCGGGCGAGGAACGCCGCATCGAGCTGGAATACGCCCAGGTGCTCGACGTGGACCAGGACCTCGTGACCTACCGCTACCCGCTCAACACCGAGCGCTTCTCCGCGCGCCCGCTGGAGGAGGTCGTCATCTCGGTCGAGGTCAACTCCAACGACGACATCGGTGCGATCTACTCCGACACGCACGACATCGCCGTCAACCGCGATGGGCCGCGCCGCTTCACCGCCGGCTATGAGGCGTACAACATCCTGCCAGACACCGACTTCATCCTGCGCTACGGGCTGGCGCGCGACGAGATCAACGTCAACCTGCTCACCTACCGCGAGAGCGCCGACGGGCGCGGCTTCTTCGCGCTGCTGGTCGCCCCGCCGGTGGCGGTCGATGCGGCGCGCGTGGTGGCGCGCGACATCATCGTGGTGCTCGACCAGAGCGGGAGCATGGACGGCGAGAAGTGGGACCAGGCGCGCACTGCCGCCGCCTACGTGCTGGACAACCTGAACCCCGAAGACCGCTTCAACCTCGTCGTCTTCAGCACCGGCTGGCGCGTGTTCGCCAACGAGATGCAGCCCCCGCGCGAGGCCGGGGCGGCGATTGACTGGATCAACGACCTGGAGGCCATCGGCGGGACCGACATCAACGCCGCGCTGACCGAGGCGATGGCGTTCGTCGGCGAGCGCCCGGCGGTGGTGATCTTCCTCACCGACGGCCTGCCCACCGAGGGCGTGACCAGTTCGGCGGAAATCCTGGCGAACGTGAAAGATGCCGCGCCGCCCAACGTGCGCCTGTTCGCCTTCGGCGTGGGCGACGACGTGGATACGCTGCTGCTCGACACGCTGACGCGCGAACACCAGGGCGCGAGCGCCTACGTGCGCCCCGGCGAGCGCATCGACGAGGAGGTGAGCAGCCTGTACGCCAAGATCAGCGCGCCGGTGCTCAGCGACATCGCGCTCGACTTCGGCGATGTGATGGTGGAGGAGATGTACCCCGCCGCGCCGCTGCCTGACCTGTTCGCCGGCACGCAGATGATCGTGGTCGGGCGCTACCGCGACGGCGGTGCGACCACGGTCACGCTCACCGGCAAGGTGGGCGGCGACGCGCACACCTTCGTGTACAGCGGGCTGGACTTCCGGCGCAACGCGGGCGGCGAGGTCTTCATCCCGCGCCTGTGGGCCACGCGCCGCATCGGCGACCTGCTCCAGCAGATCCGGCTGCACGGCGAGAACCCCGAGCTGGTGGACAGCATCGTCCAACTGAGCCTGCGCTACGGCATCATCACGCCGTATACCTCGTTCCTCATCACCGAAGACGACATCTTCACCGAAGAGGGGCGGGAGGCCGCCGCGCGCGAGCTGGAAGACGTGGAGTTTGGTGTGAGCGGCGCGGCGGCAGTGGACGCCGCCGAACAGGCGCAGGGGCTTGGCGGCGCGGAAATGCCCATGGCGATGCCCACGCAGATGGCGCTGCCGGATACCGACGGTCGCGGCGAGAGCTACTACGTCGAGACGCGCGAGGTGATCCGTTACGTCAACGCCAAGACGTTCGTCTTCCGCGACGGCGTGTGGATCGATACCGAGTACGATCCCGACGCGCTCACGCCGGAGCAGGTCGCGTTCCTCAGCGATGCGTACTTCGATCTGGTGGCGGTGCATCCGGAACTGGGCGACTACTTCGCGCTTGGCGATCACGTGATCGTGGTGTTCGCGGGCGTGGCCTACGAGGTGACGCCATCGGCGTGATCGACCGGGCGCTGACGCACAACCTGACCGCAGGGGCACACGCGCTGTGCCCCTGTTTGCGTTTCACGCGCCTGCCGGCGCCATAGTAGCTCCACACGATACTGTGGTCGATGAAGAACATCCCACCTGAGGCTGGACAGGGGGCTTAAGCCCCCTGTCCTATCCCACCCGGTGAGACAGTTTGGCTCAGAATTGAGCGTTACAACCCACTTTCAGGCGCTCCACGCTATTCTGAAGTCGCGCCGACGCCATCTCCACGCGCCGGAGTAGGCCCTTTGGCCGCTTGGCATGGGAAAAGGGCCGTTCTACAATGAGCCTGTGCGTGACGCATGACCACGCCCCAAAGGAGACCCTGATGCGCCGAGTTGTTGCCTCCAGGCTCACGTTTGCCGTGTTGTGCGCCGTCGCGGTGCTGGCCTCGGCGTGCGGGGAACAGCCAACCCCGCCCCCGCCTGAGATCCCCTACGACACCTCGCCCGACGCCGTGATCGTCGAGATTCGCATCGAAAGCCCTGGGCAGCCGCCGGAGTACCGGCGCAACGCCCTGCCCACATGCACCCTGTACGGCAACGGGCGCGTGGTCTGGGCCAACCCGCTTGCGACCGGCGGCGAGCAACTGCTGGAGGGCGTCGCCGGGCCGGAGAAGGTCCAGGCCTACTTCCGCTTCATCACCGCAGTGGGCTTCTTCCGGTGGCAGAACGAAGTCAGCGCGAATCTGCTCCCCACCCGAAGGCGTGGAGTCATTCACGGTGGTCACGGTCAACCTGGCGGAGCAGACGCACAAAGTCTCCGCGTATGACAGCGGCGGCCTGCCCGGTTTCGACGACATCCTCACCCGCTGCCTGGACCTGGTGGACTCCCCAACCCTGGTTGAGCCGGACGCCGCCTGGTTGAGCGCAATCCGCATCGAGTCCGACGCCAACCGCCCGATTGTCTGCTGGCCGGAGGACGCGCCCGCCCGCCTCGCCGATGTCGAGTCGGGTGGGCCGGTGTGGATCGAAGGGCCGTATGCGGTGTATGCGTGGGCCAACATCCACGAGACGGAGGGCCTGCCGGTCTTCGTGGAGGGGGGCATCTGCGGCGATGGCACCGAACCCGGCCAGGTGTACAACGTCATCGTCGAAGCGCCGGGCATCAGCCCGTTCGCCCCGTCCCGCCCGGAGGCGTAGGCCTTCGGCTGTCCCGATCAACTGACGGCGCTTCAGGCCCGCCCCGCGACCTCGTCGGCCATGCGCGCGAAGAACGCCGCCATGAAGCGGTGCCGCGCCTCGGCGATGGCCCGGCCCGTGGGCGTGTAGAGCCGGTCCTTGATCTGCGCCAGTTTGTACGTGAATTCGTGGCGCGGCGTGTGCTCGTCACCGAAGTCGTGACCGTCGTAGCCGGCGGGAATGGCCGCGGCCCACAGGCGCTGCCCGTGCAGCCCGCCAAAGCTGAACGCGCGCGCCACGCCGACCGCGCCAATGGCGTCCAGCTTGTCCGCGTCGAACACGACCTGCGCTTCGAGCGTGCGCGGCGACATGTCGTTGCGGAAGCGGTGCGCGTGGATCGCGTGCGCCACCGCCTCGACGAAGGCGGGGTTAGCGCCGGCCAGGAGCGTCCGGGCGCGCGCGGCGGCCATCTCCGCGTGATCGCCGCCCTCCCGGTCGGCCCTGGCGCGCTCCGTGTCGTGGAGCAGCACCGCCGTGCGCACGATGTCCATGTCCGCGCCCTCCGCCGCGCCGATGCGCTCCGCGAGCGCCAGCACGCGCAGCACGTGGTCGAAGTCGTGGACCATCTCGGCCCCCGCGTAGAGCGCGCGCGCTTCCTCACGGGTAATCAATGGCGTGCCCCCCTCTCTGCATCCGGGTAGTGGCGACATGTTGACGGATACCTCCCTCACCCCCTGCCGACCTTCGGTCGCCGCCCCCTCTCCCACGCGCCGCCTCGCTGCGCGCGGCTGGGGAGAGGGGGACCAGACACCAGATGTGGCGGCTTCCGTTCCCCCTCCCCACTTGTGGGGGAGGGGGCGCCGCAGGCGCGGGGGTGGGGGGACAAGGTGAGCAATCACCTTCGAGCTATCAGGCAGAAGTTCACCACTACCCAAATCCCTATCAGTTGTAGCGTCCGTGTTCTCTGGCCGCCTCGAAGAAGGCGACGACGTTCTCCCACCGGACCTCCGGCTCCAGGTCGTAGGCGGGGCTGAGGATGAGGCCGCCGCCCGCGCCCACCGTCGCGATGCGCTCGCGCACCTCGGCGCGGATGCGCTCCGGGCTGGCCCAGGCCCAGCGCTGCGGCGTCCCGACCGTGCCCCAGAACGCCAGCCGGTCGCCGTAGCGCCGCTTGAGCGCGGTGGGGTCCATCACGTCCGGCTGGATGGGGTTGATGACGTTGACGCCGATCTCAATCAGGTCGGGGATGATCGGGGTGAAGCAGCCGTCGGAGTGGTAGAAGACGCGCAGGTCGGGGTTCACCGCGCGGCAGGCCTGAATGATGAGGGCGTAGCACGGCTTGAAGAACTGCTGCCAGTGCTCCGGGCTGAGGAGCATCCGCGTCGGCTCGCCGATGTCGTCGTCAAGGCCGAGGATGTCCACCCCCGCGTGGGTGAGCGCGAGCGAGGTCGTGACGTGCATCGCGGTGAGCTGGTCAAGCAGGTAGCGCACCAGGTCCGGGTTCGCGATCAGATCGACCATGAACTGCTGGAAGCCGCGCATCCGGAACGCGGTTTCGAACAGCTCGCCGCCCAGGTGCGGCGGCGACCCCATCACCGCCAGCCCGCGCGCGTGGTAACCGGCCACCTGGTCGGCGAGGCGCTGGCGAACGTCGGGGGTGATGAAGTCGGGCAGCGGCTCGGCGGCGAAGCGGGCGGCGAACGCCTCCACCGTGTGGAGGTCGCCCCACGCGCTGAAGTCGGGCACTTCGGGGTGGTAGCCCCAGTCGTGATAGGTGCGCAGGATGTCGTCTGAGCCGACGTGCACGTCTTCAGGCAGGGCGCGCAGGTAGGCGATGAACGCGCTCTGCGGCTCAGGCGTGGGGAAGCGCGCGTACCGGAGGTCGGTGTTGAAATGCTCGTCGGGGTCTGCGCCGCCGATCTGGCGCATGGTGGTCGGGTAGAAGTTGGTCGCTACCGGCACGCGGTCGGGGCGCTCGCCATGCAGCACCGCCAGCACGCGCTCACGTGAGTTCATCGCCTCCCCCAGAATTTGCCCCGCGCCCCGGCGCGCGCTAGCGCGGCGCGCCGTCGCCCTCAACGAGGGCGCAGTACTTCCGAAACCCCAGCCGCTCGTACACATGGATCGCCGAGGGGTTGGTCTGTGCGACGTTGAGCACCACCGTGTGCAGCCCCATATCGAGCAGTTCCTTGGTGACGGCGGCAGTGCAGGCCGTGGCGTAGCCCTTGCCCCGGTGCTCCGGCGCGGTGAACACATAACCGACCGCCCCAACGCCCTCGCCTGGCGCGACTACATGCGTGCCGGCCACCGAGATCAACTGCACGCCGTCGGTGACGCCGTAGAAGACGCCCTGCTGGAGCGTCTCCGGGTCGATGGCGGGCGCGTCGCCGTTGCTGCCGAGCATGGTCCGCAGCGTCACGGCGTAGTCCCACCGCAGGCGCTGCACTTTCTTGAGGCCGCGCGGCCTGAACTGGGCGCGCGGCACCACCATGCGCCAGACCTTCTCCATGTTGCTGTGCCGGTACCAGCCGTGCACGGCGCGGAAGCTCGCCGCATCCAGGATGTAATGCACCGGCCCGCGCCGCATCACGAGGGAGCGCATGGCCCGCAGGCCCTCCGGCTCGCCGAAGTAGGTGAGGATGGACGGCGTGAAGCCGGCGTAAAACAGCGCGACCCCGCGCAGCCGGCCGCCGGACTCCGCGCCGTAGAACTCGGATTTCGACCAGTATGGCTCTTCAAGGTCGCCGAGCGCGTAGGCGCACAGGACGCGGTCCTTGTCCAGGAAGCGGCGGAGCGCGTCCTTGTTGTCGATCTGGCGGATGCGCCAATCCACCATCGCGTCGTGTTCCGAACTTGAGATCAAAGGCTGGTAACTCAAGACAACCCCTCAAACGACACTGTTAGCGAACTCATGCTGTGTGCGCCCTCGCGACCGAAGCTCAGCGCCCGCTGTGGCGCGAGCGGTGATTCGCCAACAGCATCTCCCTCATATTGAACCACAACCAGCGCCTGGCGACACAAAATCATTGTGAATTCGCCCGCGCGCCGCCGTCAGTCGTCCAGCATGGCGTCGAGCAGCCTCTCGTCGTCGAAGTGCTCGCGGAAGCGCGCGACGAAGGCGCGGCGGGTGAAGTGGTGGTTCTGCGTGCCCACCTGCTCCAGCACATAGGCCGCGCAGACCGCGCCCACCCTGCCGCAGACGGGCCACGGCCAGCCCGACGCCATCCCCTTAAGCAGGCCGCTGCGGTAAGCGTCGCCGACGCCGGTCGGGTCGGCAATATGCGCCACCGGCGCAACCGGGATGTGGTACGCCTCGCCGTCGGCGTAGATCACCGACCCCTGGCTGCCCAGCGTGATGTTGAGCACATCGACGTGCTTGAGCATCGCGTCGCGGTCCAGGCCGGTCTTGTCGCAGATCAGCTCGAACTCGTACTCGTTGCAGATGAGGATGCGGCTGCGCTCGATGCCGTGGCAAAGGAAGTCCGCCTCCAGGCGGAGCACCTGCTGCGACGGGTCGAACATCACCGGCGCGTCATGCGCCGCGCACTCGTCCATGATCTGGATCATCGCCTCCGGGTCGTTGGGCGAGATCACGACCAGGTCGGGCATTGCGCCGAGCGTGTCCATAAGGGTGTAGTGCTTCGCGTGGGCCATCGCCCCGGCGTAGAAGCTGGCGATCTGGTTGTTGTCCAGGTCGGTGGTGGCGAAGAAGGTGGCCGTGTACTCGTGGTCGATCTGGACGACCGCCGACGTATCCACGCCCGCCGCCTCCAGCCAGTCGCGGTAGCGGTCGAAGTCCTTCCCGGCGGTGCCCAAAATCCTGGGCCGCTCGCCGAGCAGCGCGAGCGTGTAGGCAATGTTGGGCGCGATGCCGCCGTAGTGCTTGTCGAGTTTGTCCACCAGGAAGCTGAGGCTCACGCGGTCCAGCTTGTCGGGGGAGGAGGTGGTCTTTGAAGCGGCCGGGGAACGTCATCAGGTAGTCATAGGCGATTGAGCCGGTGATTACGATATCCATGTTCGTTTGACTTTCGTGCCTCTGGGTATGTCAGGTCAGTCCGGGTCGGGGCGGCTCCAGCGGCGGCGCTGAGGCGCAGCGCCTACAGGGAGCCGGGCGTCCTGCTTCCCACAGCGGGGTCAGCCCCAGGCGGTCGCGGACCATGACGAGGATGCTGTACAGGCCGTCCACGACGCGGATCTTCTTGCCCTCCTCGTAGGTGCGCGGGTGGTAGCTGATGGGCACCTCGCGGATCTCGTAGCCCGCCAGCAGCAGCTTGGCCGGCAGTTCGAAGTCCAGATCGAAGCCGCCGCCGATCAGGTGGAGCGCCTTGAGCACGTCGGCGCGCGCCATCTTGATCGCCGTGCCGATGTCGGTCAGGTTGCTGCCAAAGAGCAGGTTGCAGACCGAGGTCAACAGCCGGATGCCCCAGTACGCATGGGCGTACTTGTAGATCGCGCGCCCGCCCAGGGTCCGCGAGCCGAACACGGCCACCGCGCCTGCCTCGGCCTCGGCGAGCAGCCGGGGGTGGTCCTCAGGTCGTATTCAGGTCGGCGTCGTGGATCAGGGCGTAGTCGCCCGTCACGTGGTCGATAGCGGTACGGATCGACGTGCCCTTGCCCATGTTGCGCGGCTGGTAGATGATGCTCACGTCCGGGAGGCTGACCTTCTGCAGCAGCGCGCGGGTGCCGTCGGTAGAGCAGTTGTCCACCACAATGATTTCACGCTCCCACGCGCCCAGATCGACGGCGGCGAGCCGCTCCAGCACCGTGAGGATGGTATCTCTCTCGTTGTACACGCACACAATGATCGAGACCTTCATGCACGCCTCACCAAACGGCGGTCAAAAACGCGGGCGGAGTATACCACAGTTTGCGTGCGCGTTACTTAATGGGTGCAAAACCACTTGCCGGGACCCCGGCAGTTGTGATATGCTCGATAACACGTGTATATGTATACACTTTATCCTATTTTTCCGCCTGGAATCCCGATTGCAATTCCTGAACATGGAGGCGGGCGTGAACCGGCGACTACTGTGGGTGTGCGCGATTGCGGTGGGGCTTCTGGGCGCGGCCTTGCCGCCGCCCGGCCTGACCGCGCCCCAGGCGTTGGCGCAGGCGCATGACGCCTGCACGCCCGAAGGCGTGGTCGAACAGTTCTGGGCCGCGTTCAGCAGCGGCGGCGCGACCGAAGCCGCAGTCGAGGCGTGGGTGCAGACCTACACCCAGGGCGCGTGCCCGGACCGGATCAAGGATGGCGCGCGCGCGCTCGCCGACAACTACCTCGCCATGCTGGCGGGCGCACCGGACGCCAGCGCGCCGCCCGCGACGATTGAGGTACCCTCCGTGGACCCGGTCGCGACCCAGGTGGTGACGCTGCTCAATGCGTGGCGGGTGCAGGAAGGGCTGTGGCCGCTCCGGCTGAACGACACGCTGACCAAAATGGCCGAAGAGCAGGCGCGCTACCTGCAGGCGCTGCCCGCATGGCCGGACGACCCGCATCGGGACGGGCAGGGCAGGGACGCAAAACGGCGCGCGCGCGCCTTTGGCTGGCCCTATTATGACAACGAGGGGCAGGTCGCCGCTGACGAGATCGCCTACGTCGGCGTCAGCCCCAACAAGGCGCTCGACTACTGGAAGAACTCGGCCACACATCGCGGCACGGTAATCAACCCGGCGTTCCGCGAGGTCGGCGTGGCGACGGCGTCGCACCCCCTGGGGCGTGTGTACATCGTCGTCGTGGGGTCGCGGCCCAACGTGCTCCCCGCCCTGGTGGAGCCGGAGGCCGGGCTGCTGTACCTCTCGTCCGAGCGCTATGACTGGGCCGACGGCGACCGAATTCAGGAGGCGACCCGGTTCCAGGTGCTTGCAGCGGCGGACGGCCCGCCGACCAGCGCCTGGACGCCGTGGCAGCTCTCGATTGCGGCCCCACAAGGGACGGCCCCCTTCTTCGTGCTGTACAGTGACGGCAGCCATGAGGTCGTCACGGAGGTTCGCCCCACCGTGGATGTCGCGTGGCTGCCCGACGTGCTGTCGTCCCTGGCGACCGCCTCCGGCGGCGGAAGCGGCTGCGCGCTGACCGCCGGGGACCTCGGCTATGCCAACGTCCGCGAGCAGCCCATCCTCGGCGCGCCCCAGGTTGGCACGATCTACACGCCGACCCAGTACGCGGTTGACCGCCAGACCCCGGACAACTCGTGGCTGCATATCGCGCCGGGCTGGGTGGCGCGCCGGGTCGTCGCGCTGCAAGGCGATTGCGGCGCGGTTCCGACCAACATCGCGCTGGCGTCGCCCGTGCTGACGGCCCCGTCGTGCCAGCTCACCGCCGGGACCGAGGGCTTCGCCAACATCCGGCAGGCGCCGTCAGCGGGCGCGGCGAAGGTCCACGAAATCAACGGCGCGGCGGAATACAGTGTGATCGGGCAGAGCGCCGACCGCCAGTGGTTCAAGATCGACCTGGGGTGGGTTGCGAAGCAGGTCGTCGCGACGCGCGGCGAGTGCGGCACGGTACCGGTCACCGAATAGGGCAGGCCGGTTCGCCTCAAGCAGAAATGAATCGAACCGCGAATAACGCGAATAACGCCAATTCAGAAGCGTTGTTCATGTTGCGCGGCGACGCCACAATCGGGTGAAATTCGCGGACGTAGGGGCGAACCGGCGGTTCGCCCCGGTGGGGATAACGTCAGGTGCAGTCCGGCGGCGCGACGCCGGCGGCGCTGGATTTGACCAGGACCTTGTCGACGCGAAGCCCGTCCATGTCCACCACCTCAAACGTGTAGCCGCACCATTTGAACTGGTCGCCTGCGGTGGGGATGCGTCCCAGGCGCGTCATCACGAAGCCGCCAACCGTCTCGAAGCCGTAGCCGGCCCGGTCGGGCAAATGCGCGACGCCAAGGATATCCTGCATCTCATCGATGCGGAGCAGCCCATCGAGCAGCCATGAGCCATCCTTGCGCTGTACCGCCGTCGGCTCGTCCAGGTCGCCGAGCGCGGGCATATCGCCGACGATGGCCTCCATCAGGTCCATCAGCGTGACCAGCCCCTGGACGCTCCCGTACTCGTCGATGACGAGCGCCGCGTGCGCACCCGCCAACCGGAAACGGTCGAGCACCTGCAGCGCCGAGGCGTTCTCCGGGACGAAGAGCGCCTCCGTTGCCAGCGCGCGCAGGTCAACCGGCCGGCCCGCGACCATCTCCGCCCAGACACCCTTCACCGAGACCAGGCCAAGCACGTTGTCGAGGTCGTCCACGCACAGGGGGAAGTACGCATGGCCGCTCATTGACATCTTGCGCCAGGTTGCCTCCGGCGGGTCGTCCACATCGAGCCACACGACTTCGGTGTGCGGCGTCATGAGCCGGCTGACACGCCAGTCGTCAAGGCGCAGCACGTTCGCCAGGATATCCTGCTCGGCTTCCTCAAACACCCCGGCCTGGGTGCCCTCCGCGATGATGATCGTGAGTTCCTCATCGGTCACGGGCGGCTCGGCGCTGGGGCGCGCGCCCAGCAGGCGAAGCACGCCCTCGGTCGAGAGGCTGAGCAGCCTGACCACCGGCGACGCGAGGCGCGCGAGCGCGCGCATCGGGCGGGCGACCCGCGCGGCGATCCCTTCCGGGTCGTTGAGCGCGAGCCGCTTGGAGCCAGCTCGCCCAGGACGAGCGAGAGGTAGGTGATGGCGAGCACGACGACGAGGAACGCCAGCGCCTCGCTGTACGGCGCGAGCGGCTCGATCCGGGCCAGCGCGCCGGCAAGGCCCTTCGCGATGGTCGCGCCGCCGAACGCGCCCGCGAACGTGCCGATCAGCGTGATGCCCACCTGCACCGTCGAGAGAAAGCGTCCCGGCCTGTTGGCAAGCTCCAGCGCGACACGCGCGCCGGCATCGCCCTCGTCGGCGCGCTGCTGAAGCCGCGCCTTCCGCGCCGAGACCACCGCGATCTCCGCCATGGCGAACACGCCGTTCAGGAGGATGAACAGCAGGATCAGGAGCAGTTCAAACGCGCCAGCCATCACACCACCCCGCAAGCTCAGAGAGCCATATCCATTAGAAGCGTAACACGATCCAGAGTCCCCGGTCAATCTGCGCGCCGCGCGCCAGCGGGCCGCACGATCCTACCTGCCCCAAAATAGCGACCTGCTTTGCATCTGCCCGCGAGCTTGATGCTCGCGGGGAGCTACCGACGGTTCCCCTTCCACTCCTGGAGGCTGGGCATGGAGGTCAGGCGGGGCGAACCACCGGTTCGCCCCTACCGCCGCGCATTTTCATCCCTTTGTGGCGTCACCCCATGACATGGACAACTGCCCTGGAACCGTTCTACGCCGAGGGCCACGGCGTGCCGTGGCCCTCGAAAGCGGTGCGCGTCTTGCGGCGTCGCGCCGGCGCGCGGCTATGCCTTCAGGAACAGCTCCACCACCGGCACGGCCACGTCCGGCTTCTGGACCGGCAGTTGCAGCGTGAGCGTATCGGCGGAAATCCCCCATCGTGACGTTCTGCGCCTGCTGGCCGGGATTGATGACCAAGGTCTTGATCTCGGAGGCGTCGTTGAGCAACTGCGCGTACTCCACGCGGCCCGCCAGCCCTGGCAGGTGCACGTGCTGGAACGGCCACGCGAACAGGTGCAGGTACAGCCGGTTCCCGTTCTGGGTGTAGCGGCAGTCGGGCGGCGGCGTGAAGTCGCTCGCGGTGCAGCCATAGATCGACCGGCCGTGCTGGCGCATCCACGCGCCGATGCCGCGCAGCCGCTCGATGGAGCGCGGGTCGAACTCGCCGCGCGCGGTCGGCCCCACGTTGAGCAGCATGTTGCCGCCCTTCGACACGGTGTCGATCAGCATCCGCACGAGCATAACGACCGGCTTCCAGTTCAGGTTGTCGCGGTCGTAGCCCCACGAGCCGTTCATGGTCTGGCACGCCTCCCACAGCACCGGCGCGCCGTCCACCATCATCTGGCCGGCCGGCTGGTACTGCTCCGGCGTGCGAAAGTCGGCGGTTTCGGGCAGGTCCAGCCGGTCGTTGAGGATAGCGCCCGGTTGCAGCTCGCGCACCATTTTCACCAGCGTCTCCGAGTCCCAATCGTCCCGGCCCTTGCCCTTCGACCAGCCCCAATCCGCGCGAGGGTAGGGAGAAGTCGAACCACATGATGTCGAGCTTGCCGAACTGCGTGAGCAGCTCGTGCGTCTGCCCGTGCAGGTAGGCGCGGTATTTGGCGATGTCCTGGCCGCGCTCCGCCATGCGCTCGCGGAAGGCCATGTTGTTGCGCATCGGGTGGCGCCCATCGACGGGGTAGTCCGGGTGATACCAGTCGAGGAGCGAATGGTAGAAGCCGACCTTCAGCCCTTCGGCGCGGAAGGCCTCGACCGCCGGCGTCAGCACGTCTTTCCCCCAGGGCGTTTTGGTGGCTTTGTAGTCGGTCAGCGGCGAGTCCCACAGGCAGAAGCCGTCGTGGTGCTTGCTGGTAATGACGAAGTACCTCATGCCGGCGTTCTTCGCCTCCTGCGCCCATGCAGCGGGGTCATAGAGGTCGGGGTAGAAGTGGTCGAAGTACTTCTGGTAGTCCTCGTCGGTGATCTCCTCATGGCTCTTGGACCATTCGTGCCGCCCCGCCACCGAGTAAATGCCCCAGTGGATGAACAGGCCGAAGCGGTCGTATGTGAACCACGAGGTGTCGCCAGGGGTAGGTTCTGGTTGTCTGGGCACGTCATTTCTCCTTATGCGTGAAAACGAGGCGAAACACTGCACAAAACCGGCTGGGCCGGTTCGGTCTCGTGAGGCCGGCGGGCGCGCGCCGTTCAGCCGCGTTGCGCCGCCGCGATGGTCTGCGCCAGCCCCGCCTCCAGCGGCGTCTCCGCGCGCCAGCTCAGCAGCCGCGCCGCCGGCTTCGGGTCGGCGATTTGCTGCGCCGGCTCACCGGGCCGGGCGGGGAGCGCCCCGGCGCGCACCGCGCCGCGCGCGCCGGCAAGCCGCCAGATGAGGTCCACCACATCGCGCAGGCGGTGGCCCTGCCCCGCGCCAATCTCGACCGTGTGGCCGTCGGCGTCGGGCGCGCGCGCCGCCGCGAGGAAGGCGCGCACCACGTCATCGACGTACACCCAGTCGCGCACCTGCGCGCCGTGCGTCGTCGGGAAGTCCGCACCGGCCAGCGCGGCGCGGATCGCCGAGGGGACCAGCGCGCGCGCCGCCTGCCCCGGCCCGTACACCTGGAACAGCATCAGCCCGACGAGCGGCCACCCCTCGGTGTGGTGCAGCATCGACATCACGGACCACGCCGCGTGCTTGCTGGCGGCGTAGGGGTTGAGGTTGTCCTTCTCCCCGGCGGTGCGCGCCATGATGATGCGCGCCCGGCCCCGGAGCGCCTGCGCCAGGCGGAGCGCGCCGTACAGGTTAACCTGCAGGGCGTCTTCGAGCGGAAGAAACGGGTCGGTGACGCCCGCCGCCGCCAGGTGAAACACGACCTCCGGCGCGGCGTCCTCGACCAGGCGGCGCACCGCGTCGGCGGCGCGCAGATCGACGGCATGGCAGTCTTCGGGATCGACCGGCAGGTGGCCGGTACAGTCGCCAGGGCGGGCCTGGCAGACGACGCGCGCGCCCTGCTCGACCAGGCGCGCGACCAACCGCGCGCCGATGAAGCCGCTCGCGCCGGTAACGAGTACGCGCGCCCCTTCAAGCGTCATGCTACGGCGTCGGGGAACTCGCTGAAGAACTCACGGTACCATTCGAGCGTCTGGCTCAGGCCCTCTTCGAGCGTGTACATGGGCTTCCACCCCAGGACCTTGACCGCCTTGTCGCTCGAAAGGTACTGGTCGGGAATCTCCTGAAGCTCGCGGCGCTCGATCACCGGTTCCAGGTGCGGGTAGTCGGAGAGGTCGATGATCTTCTGCACCAGCTCATCGACCCGCAGCGGCGCATCCATCCCGAAGTTGAACGCCTGCCCCCCAGGTCCAGCGGCTCTATCGCCTCCGCCAGCGTGAGGTAGGCGTTCACGATGTCGAGCACGTAGACGTAATCGCGGCGCATCGACCCGTCCGAACGGATGACCGGGCGCTCGCGGCGCAGCACCGAGCGCATCGTGCCGGGCACAAGGCGGTTCCAGTTCAGGTCGCCGCCGCCATAGAGGTTGCCGCAGCGCGTGACCGCAACCGGCAGGCCGTAGGTGTGCGCGTAGGTGTGGGCGATCAGGTCCGCGCAGCTCTTGCTCACGTCGTAGGGGTGCGTCCCTTGCAGCGACGAGGCTTCGGTGTAGGGCAGCTTCGATTGCACGCCGTAGGCCTTGTCGCTGGAGGCCACGAGCACACGCCCGGTGCTCGGCCAGCGGCGCGCCGCCTCCAGCACCGTCCACGTGCCCCGGATGTTGGTCTCAAAGGTGCTGATCGGCGCGCGATTGGCGATGCCGACCACGGTCTGTGCGGCGAGGTGGAAGCAGGTGTCGATTTCGTACTCGGCGAAGATGCGCTCCATCAGCCCCATGTCGCCCACATCGCCTGTCACCATGTTGATCAGCTCAATCGTCCCGGAGCGCACCAGCAACGACTGCGGCACCCAGTCGCGCACCAGGCCGGTGACCAGCGCGCCCATGTCCACCAGCGACCGCGTCAACCACGATCCCAGCAGGCCCGTACAGCCGGTTACCAGTACAGGCCGGTCTCGCCAGAAGTCTTCACGCGACATACGTTCTCCTCGCGGGGATGGATCCGAAACAACGGCATACATTGTGTCGCAGGTGGCGCGATTCTGCTACCCCAACGCACCAGAAGCGCCCCGCGAGCCACAGGTTCGCGGGGCGCGACAAGAGATGCCGGGGCGCACCTACATCAGCACGCCCGGATGCTCAAGCGCGCGCTGGAGGTCGGCGAGGAAGCGGCCCGCAATCGCGCCGTCAACCGCGCGATGATCGACCGTGAGCGTGAGGGCGGCCACCGGGCGCACGACGACCTGGTCGCCCTCGGCGACGACCGGCTGCCGGACCACCCGCCCCACCGCGAGAATGCCCGCCTCCGGCGGGTTGAGGATCGCCGTGAAGCGCGTGACGCCGAACATGCCCAGGTTGGAGAGCGTGAACGTGCCCCCCTGGAGGTCGGCCAGCGCCAGCCGCCGCGCGCGCGCCCGCGCGGTGAGGTCGTTGAGCTGCGCCGCGACCTCCAACAGGCCCAGCCGGTCCGCGCGCCGCAGCACCGGCGCCACCAGCCCGTCGTCCACCGCGACCGCCACCCCCGATATTGACCTCCGCCCACTCGATGATGTGGTCCTCCGCAAACGAGGCGTTCATCGCCGGGTGGCGGTCCAGCGCCCAGGCGCAGGCCCGCACCAGGAACGCGGTGAGCGTGACCCGGCGCGCCGGGTCGCGTTCGCCCTCCGCCCCCAGGTCCTCCACAATGGCGAGCGCGCGGCCCATGTCGGCGTCGATGCTGAGGGCGAACTGCGGGGCCTCGCGCGTGCTGGCGGCCATGCGCTGCGCAATCGTGCGGCGCATGTTGCTGAGTGGGACGCGCCGGCGCACCGCCGGCCGGCCGTCGCCCGGCTGCGCCGCGTGCACGTCGGCCGACTGGATGCGCCCGCCCGGCCCGGTCCCCGCGACGGCGTGCAGGTCTACGCCGCGCTCGCGCGCCAGCCGCCGCGCCGCCGGGGCCGCCTTCACCCGCCAGGGGCCGGCGCTGCTTCGGGAGCGGGCGCGCCGGGCTGCGCGCTGAGGTGCGCGGCAACGTCACCCTTGGTGACGCGCCCGCCCGGCCCGGAGCCGGCGATAGCCGCCAGGTCAAGGTCGTGCGACCGCGCCATGCGTGCGGCCACAGGCGTCGCGCGGCGGGCCGGCGCGGCGTCGGCTTTGGCCGGCCTGTCAGCGTCCGCCGGCGGCTCAGGCTCAGCCCACGACTCGCCGGGCTGGAGCAGATAGGCGATAGGCTCCCCTACCGGGTACGTCTCGCCGGGCTGCGCGCGAATCCCGACCAGCGTGCCGCTCGCGAGCGCTTCGACCTCCATGATGGCCTTATCGGTCTCGATCTCAAGCAGCACGTCGCCCTTCTGGACCGCGTCGCCCTCGCGCTTCAGCCACTGCACGACCGTGCCGGCCTCCTGCGCCATCTCGAACTTGGGCATGATTACCGCAACGGGCATGGGGCTTCACCCTTCGTATCTGTTCACCTTGTCCACACGCCACTTTGAGATTTTGCGTTTTCGTATCCCACCGACTAAAGTCGGTGGTTAATTGCAGATCAGCGGCGACAGGATTGCGAATTCGCCCGCGACTTTAGTCGCGGGAACCATAAGGTGAACAACGGATACCACCCTTCTCGATCAAGCCCTCGGACCGCGCCGCGCGGGTCCGCAACGGGCATGGCTATCGCCCTCAGATTTCCAGCCGGTGCAGCCGGCGCGCCGCCTCGGCGATGTCCTCCACCTGCGGCACGCTGGCGCGCTCCAGGGTGCGGTTATACGGGATGGGCGCGTCCGCGCCGCCGAGCCGCACGATGGGCGCTTCCAGGTAGGCGAAGGCCGCGCTCTGCGCAACCGCAGCGGCGATCTCGCCGCCGTACCCGCCGATCAGCGGCGGCTCGTGCGCGATGAGCAGCCGGCCCGTGCGCTTGACCGAGGCGACGATGATGTCCAGGTCGTAGGGCTTGAGCGTGCGCAGGTCCACGACCTCAAGCTCGATGCCCTCTTCGGCCAACTGCGCGGCGGCTTCGAGCGCGCGCGGCACCATGATCGACGCGGCGACGACCGTCACGTGCGCGCCGGGCCGGCGCACCAGCGCGCGCCCCAGCGGGACGATGTAGGGGGTCCGCCGGCACGCAGCC
Source organism: Anaerolineae bacterium (assembly GCA_027494055.1). Taxonomy (GTDB): domain Bacteria; phylum Chloroflexota; class Anaerolineae; order Aggregatilineales; family JAFGMM01; genus JAOSJO01. The sequence goes on from JAOSJO010000022.1 coordinate 106,582, forward strand.
TTTCGTGCGGTAGAGCAGCTTGTGCTCGACGAAGATCACCGGGTTGTCGTCGGCAATCGCGGCGAGCAGCAGGCCTTTCGCGTCGTAGGCGTCGCCCGGCGCAACGACCTTCAGGCCGGGCACGTTGACGAACCACGACTCCAGGCTCCCGGAGTGCTGCGCCGCCGCGCCGGTGCCGCTGCCGCCGGGCAGGCGGAGCACCATCGGCACGTGCGCCTTGCCGCCGAACATGTAGCGAATCTTGGCGGCCTGGAGCACGACCTGTTCCATCGCCAGCGTGACAAAGTCCATGAACTGCATCTCGGCGACGGCGCGCATCCCGGTCAGGCTCGCGCCGGTCGCGACGCCGGCGATGTTGTTCTCCGAAATCGGGGTGTCGCGCACGCGCTCCGCGCCAAAGCGCTCGACCAGCCCCATCGTCACGCCGAACGCCCCGCCATACACGCCGATGTCCTCGCCCACCAGAAAGACATCCGGGTCGGCCTCCAGCGCGTGCGCCATCGCCTCGCGCAGCGCCTCCGCGTAGCTGATCTCGCGGTCGCCGGGCGGGGGCGCGATGGGCGTCTCCGGGCCGAACGTCTTCTTGATCCACGCCGGGAGGGCGCGGTCCGGGTTGGCGATCACCTCCGGCTCGTCCTTGTAGACGTCGTGCAGCAGGTGCGCGACCGGCGGCTCCGGGCCTTCCTCCGCGTAGGCGATGGCGTCCGCGATGGCGGCGTCGGCCCTGGCGGCGATCTCCGCGCCCTCCCCCTCCGTGAGCGCCCCCTGCGCAATGAGGTGCGCCTGGAAGCGCGCGATGGCGTCGCGCGCCTGCCACGCTTTCACCTCGTCCTTTGTGCGGTAGGCCTGTTTGTCGCTCTTGGAGTGCCCCATGTAGCGGTACGTGACCGCTTCGACGAGGGTACGGCCCCTGGCCGCCCCGCGCGTGCGCCACCGCCTCGCTGACCGCCCCGTAGACCGCCAGCGCGTCCATGCCGTCAACCGACGCGCCCGGCATCCCGTAGGCCGCCGCGCGGTCGGCGATGCGCGGCACGCCAGAGGCGCGCGCGACCGACATCGACATGGCGTACTGGTTGTTCTCGCACAGGAAGACGACCGGCAGGTTCCAGATTGCGGCCATGTTCAGGCTCTCGTGGAAGTTGGCGGCGTTGGCCGCGCCGTCGCCGAAGAAACACAGCACCACGCGATCCGTGGCCTTCAGGCGCGCCGTGAGCGCCGCCCCGACCGCGATGGGGATGCTGCCGGCGACGACGCCGTTCGCGCCGAGGTTGCCCAGCGCGAAGTCGGCCATGTGCATCGACCCGCCACGCCCCGGCACACGCCGGTCTCCTTGGCGAGCAGCTCCGCCATCATCGTGCGCACGTCCTGGCCCTTGGTGATGGCATGGCCGTGGCCCCGGTGCGTCGAGGTGATCCAGTCGTCGAGGCGCAGCGCGGCAATCGCGCCCACGGCGACCGCCTCCTCGCCCACGTAGAGATGCATGGTGCCGTGCACCTTGCCGGCAAGGTATAGCTGGTGCGCGGCCTCCTCGAACGCCCGGATAAGGTACATCTGGTACAGCATCCCGGTCAGGCGCTCGCGGGGGAGGCCAACCGCCGGGGCGGTCAGGCCTGTGGTTGAGGCCGGTGCGTTTTCAGTTCCCATGCGCTTCTTCTTGCTCCCATCACTCCAACGAAACCCCGCGCCAGGCTGCCGGCGGCGTCTCGCGCCGGCGGCCTCAGCCCTGAAGCTCGTTGTACAGCGTGTAGCGGTCCGCCCGGTAGTAGATGCGCAGGAACTCCACCGGCGCGCCCTGGTCTGAGAACGAGACGCGCTCGATGAGGAGGAGGGCCGAGGTGCGCGGGAGTTCAAGCAGGCGGGTGAACCGGCGCGGCGCGAGGATCGCGCGGATGGTCTGTTTGGCGCGCACCAGCCGGAGGCCGTAGTGGCGCTCAAGCGCCTGCCGCAGCGGGCCGGCGGCGTAATCGTCCTGGTCCAGCACGCCGGGGCAGTAGCGGTGTACGAGGTAGGATTCCTCGACGCTCATCGGCTCGCCATCCGCCAGCCGCAGCCGCTCGATGCCGGCGAGCGGCTCGCCCACGTCCACCTGAAGCTTCTCGGCGATGTCCTCCGGCGCATCCAGCAGGCGCAGCGCGAGCACCTTCGTGCCGGGGGTGTAGCCGCGCCGCCGCATGTCCTCGGTGAAGCTGACGATGCGCACCAGGTTGGCCTCGATGGGCGGGTGCGCCACGAACGTGCCGCGCCCGCGCTGCCGGTGGATCAGGCCCTCGTGCGTCAGCATGTCGAGCACCTGGCGCACCGTGATCCGGCTGACCTGGTAGATCGCGATCAGTTCCGACTCCGGCGGGAGCCTGTCGCCGGGCTGCCATGCGCCGCGCACGATGTTGCCGCGCAGGACTTCGTAAAGCTGCTGGTAGAGGGGCAATTTGCTGTCGCGGTTGATCACGTCGGCGGTGAGGTTGGGCGGGTTGTTCACGACCATGGGGGTTGCGTCCTTTCGGCGCTTGCCGGGCGGCAATCCCTCGCGGCATTATTATAATGTTATAATATTCCAGCGTCAACAGCGGCGGGGTTGAAACACGAAAGCACGAAAAACGCGAAGTTACGAAAGGGTTGGGCGCACGTTTCGTGACTTCGCGTTACGAATATCGGTGCGCTGCCTCCTCGCAACTTCCCGAAAGCTTGGCGCTTTCGGGAAGCTATCGGCGTTTCTCTGTGCGAGCATGTGCGGGTCTCAGGTCCACTCGTGGCGATTGGGGAGGTCAAGCAGGGCGAACCGCCGGTTCGCCCCTACCGCCACGCATTCTCATCTTTGTTTCGTCACACCTTATGGGGCGGCGCGGGGAGTTGCCGCGCGCTCACGCCAGGCCCGCGAAGGCGCGCGCCTCCTCCAGGGTCGGTTGCGCGGCAATGCCGCCCGGCCCGGTGGTGCTGAGCGCGCCGCACGCGCACCCCAGCCGCAGCGCCGCTTCGAGCGGCCAGTCGTTGAGGAAGCCATAGAGGAACCCCGCGTCGAAGCTGTCGCCGGCGCCGGTCGTGTCCACCACCTCGACCGGGTACGCCGCGCAGCGCACGGTCTCGCCGCCGGCGCGGACCGCCGCGCCCTCAGCGCCCAGCTTGAGCGCGACGGTGGGCACGCGCGCCGCCGCCCACGCGAGCGCGGCGTCGATGTCGCCCCCGCTGCCGGCGTCGGCAGCGCGGGCGATGTGGGTCAGTTCCTGCTCGTTGGGGAGGAACACGTCGGTGTGCGCGAGGACCTCGGTGATGCCGCCCGCCCACGCGCCTGACGGGTCGAAGTTGGTGTCGAGCGACGTGGTCGCGCCCAGCCGCTGCGCGTCCTCGAACACCGACGGCAGGCCGGGCCGGAGTCGGGGCAGCACGTAGAACGAGCCGCTGTGCACGTGCCGGGTCTCGGCAAGCACCTTGCGGCTGACGTGCGCCGCGTCGAGCAGGGCCAGCGTGCCCTGGTACGTAAGCATGGCCCGGTCGCCCGCGCGCACCAGATGCACGGTGATGCCGGTCTTCACCGACGGGCGCACGCGCACGTGCTCGGTCTCAATGCCCCGGTCGCGCAGGGTGTCGATCAGGAAGCGCCCGAACACGTCGTCGCCCACCACCCCGGCGAAGGCGACGCGCAGCCCCAGGCGCGCCGCCTGGCACGCGAAGATCGCCGACGAGCCGCCCAGGTTCAGCGAGGCGTCATCAACCAGCTTCTCGCCCTGGCCGAACTCAGGGACCACACCGTCCCCGATGAGGTTGAGGTCTACATTCAGGTCGCCGATCACGAGCATGTCGTAGCGCATGGGTCAACTCCGGCAGGGTGATGGAAAGGCGGCGGCGCGCCGATCGCGCGCAGATCAAAGTTGGGTCACATTTTTACCACAGGATGCGCCGTTCTGCTCCCGGCGCGCCGCGCGTCCCGCAGGCAAGCGCCCCACGCCGTCGCTGCCGATTCTTGACACGCGGCCCATACGATGCTAACTTAATGCTCCACAACTGCAGAACGAAGCGATGATCGCGAGAGTAAGGGGCGACCCTGGGGTACAGAGAGCGGCCGGCGCTGAGAGTGCCGCCCTTAGCCGCCTCCGAAAGACACGCGGGAGCTACGCCGGCGAAAGGGGCAGCCTGAGTAGCCGGCAGTCGGGCGCGCCCGTTACAGCGTTTCTGAGCAATCAGGAGCGGAGGCCGTCTGCCGTGAGGCGGCGGCAAACCAAGGTGGCACCACGAGCGCGCCCCTCGTCCTTGGGACGGAGGGGCGCTGTCTTTGGTGTGTACAAAGGCCTACGACGAGCAGGCCTTTTCATTTTCCTGATGCGGAGGCCGTCATGGTGACCGGGAAGACGCTCACAACCGAACGCATCCTCAGCACCCAGTTGGCCGGCCACGTCAGCCAGCGGGTGCGCCTGGAGGGGTGGCTGCACAACCTGCGCGACATGGGCGAGATCAACTTCCTGCTCCTGCGCGACCGCGCCGGGCTTGCCCAGGCCGTGCTCAGCCCGGATGACCTGAAGCCGCTGGACGGCCTCAAGGTCGAGACCGTGCTCGCGCTGGAGGGCGTTGTCGTCGCCACGCCGCAGGCGCCGGGCGGCCACGAGCTGCACGATGTCCGCATCGACGTGCTCGCGCCCGTCACGGAGGTCCTGCCGTTCGAGCTGAACAAGCACCGCGTCACCGCCGGGCAGGCGGCCTTCCTCGACCATGCCGTGATCGGCCACCGCCACCCGAACCGGCGCGCGATCCTCCGGATTGCGTCGGGCGTGATGGCGGCCTTCCTGCAACACGCTGACGGCGCGCGACTTCACCGAGGTTCAGACGCCCAAGCTGGTCGCTTCGGCCACCGAGAGCGGGGCCAACGTGTTCGCGGTGGAGTATTTCGGCCAGATCGCCTACCTGGCGCAAAGCCCGCAGTTCTACAAGCAGATCATGGTCGGCGTGTTCGAGCGCGTCTTCGAGGTCGGGCCGGTGTTCCGCGCCGAGCCGCACAGCACGCCACGCCACATCAACGAGTATGTGAGCCTCGACGCCGAGTTCGGCTTCATCAAAGACCACTTCGACGTGATGGCCGTCGTCACCGAGGTGGTGCGCGGCATCCTGGACCACCTGCGCGCGCATCACGCCGCTGACCTCGATCTGCTTGAGGCGGCGCTGCCCGCCCTGCCGGCGACCATCCCGCACATCTACTACCCCGACGCACACGACCTGCTGCTTGCGCGCTTCGGCATCGAGGCGCACGGCGAGCCAGACCTCGCGCCCGAACACGAGCGCGCGCTGGGGCGTTGGGCGCGCGACGAACACGGCAGCGACTTCCTGTTCGTCACCGGCTACCCGATGGCGAAACGGCCTTTCTACACCCACCCCGACCCCAACGACCCGACCTACCCAACAGCTTCGACCTGCTCTTCCGGGGCGCGGAGCTGGTGACCGGCGGGCAGCGGCTGCATCGCTACGCGGATTACGTCGCCGCCGCCAGGCAGGACGGCCTCAAGCAGGAGGCGGTCGAGAGCTACCTTGAGGCGTTCCGCTACGGGATGCCGCCGCACGGTGGCTTCGCGGTCGGCCTGGAGCGCTTCGTGATGCAGTTGCTCGACATCGACAACATCCGGCTGGCGACGCTCTTCCCCGCGACATGACCCGGCTGGCCCCCTGAGCGCCAGCGGGGCGCAGGGTTACCGCCGGTGTTGGCAGGGCGACCCGCGCGCCGCCATAATTGACGGTACAGTGATTCAGACTTTGCGGTGGAAGCCATGATAGCATCCGGTGATGTTGTTCGCGCTCTACCTCACCCCCCGTCCCCCACTCCACCGTGTGGAGAGGGGGAGTCGAAGCCGCGCGGAGCGCGGCGAGACGGGGGTGAGGTCGAGCAAGATACGCACGCAACGTCGCCACTGCATACGATTGAATCAGTTCGGTAAAAGACGAGGGATTGCACATGGGCACAGACGCCAAACTCGAAGCACAACTGGCCGCCTTGTTTGAGGAAGCCGGCAACGCACACCACCAGGCGTTCACCGAAAGCGACGGCGACGACCCGGAATGGCCACTGTGGTACGCCGATTACCTGCATGAGAAGCTGAGCAAGGCGCTCGGTGCGGGGGTTCACCCGGAGCGAACTGGTGTACCTGCTCGTGATGGTCGCCAAGGAGCAGGCTCTGCGCGCGCCCGGCGCAAACTGGGCGCGCTACTACGCGCGCTTCTTCGCGGCCCGCTATATTTAGCGGCGCTATGCGTAGGGAGGATGTGGCGGTATCTCTTCACCTTCTGGTCCCCGCGACTGAAGTCGCGGGCTAATTCGTATTTCTGTCGCCCTTGCTCTGCGATTAGCTGCCGACTTTGGTCGGCAGTTACGAAAAACACACAACGACACGACGCCCAGTGGATAAGGTGAACCGATACGCTTGGCACCCTATTCGCGCGCTGCCTGGTCCTTTGGCGCGAGGATGACGTACTCGAAACCGTTCATCGGGATCGTGTCAACCGGCGCATACGCCGCCGCCACCGCTTCCAGCACCGGCGGCGGGTAGAACTGCGCGCGGTAGATGACGTGGGCGAACGCCTGCGCCGAAATCATGTCGGTGAGGGCCGTCGGGTCGTAGAGGCCGTTGAAGTACAGGTTCTGAAGCTGCGTCGGGTTGCTCACCACCTCCCGGCCGGCGGCGAGCATGAAGCCGGCCTCTTCTGAGAGCACCGGCTGCTCCGTCGCCTCGATATACGACACGATGCGCCACCCCGCCGCATGGTCCGCTTCCGTCGGAATCTGGCCGAGTCGCGCATAGCCCACCACCCACCCGGCGGAGTCGAAGAAGGCGAAGCCGGTGTTGGCCTCCATGCGCAGCGTGCGGCTCAGCGGCCCAAAGACCGGCCCCTCTGTCGGCATGTGGCGCACCGCCAGCGCGTAGGTGAGGAAGATCACCGGGACCAGGACATAGCCCAAGCGCCGCGCAGCCCTGGGCGCGTTCGCCCCCTCACCTGCCGGAGGCGCTGCGCGGCGGGGGATGATGCGCCGCGCCAGCCGCGTGATGTAGTTCGGCTCGAAGCGCCAGTCCCCTGCCCAGGTGCGCGCCGCGAAGATGCCCGCCAGGATGCACATCGCGGCGATGGCGGTGGCGAAGTAACTGTCGCCCGCGCCCCACTTACCGGAGAGCGCCGCCCCAACCGTGGCGACGGCAAACCACACGCTGTAGATCGACAGGCGGTCGAAGTACAGCTCGTAGAGCGCCAGCAGCGCCGCCGGGATGATGAGCGCGCCGTGCAGCCCGAACCATTGCAGGTACAGGTCGCGCGCCTGCCCTGGGATGTACTGGTTCACGTTGGCGGCGACCGTGTTCAGCCACCACTGGCCGCCGGTGCTGGCGTCGATCCACAGGAAGATGGCCGCGCCCACCGCCGCGACGCCCACCCCCCAGATCAATGCCCGCTTCGGGTTGCGCAGGAACAGGAACAGGAACGCCGCCGCAATCGAGATGACGGCGAGCTGTTTGGTGTAGCCGGCGGCGACCAGGCACAGGCCGCCCAACGCCAGCCCGCGCCAGCCCCGGCTGCGCGCGAGAGTCACGACCGCGAGCGTCTCCCACATCACCATGCACATGTGCTGCCGGAACAGCGGTCCGACGTGGTAGACGGTGTTGCTGGCGAGGAAGGCCAGCCCGGAGAGCGCCGCGATTGCGGCGGCGATTGGCGCGGCGATTGCCCGGCGGGGAACCTCGCGGTACACCGCGTAGGCAATCACGGCGGCGTTGACCAGGGTGCCGGCGAAGCCAAGCGAGCGCCCGATCCAGTACTGCGGACCAAAGAGATGCACCAGCGGCGCGGCGATCACATGGAAGAGCGGCGGGTAGTTGGAGGCGTAGAAGGGGTAGGTCTCGTTTTCGCGGTAGGGCCACTCGCCCCGGCTGAAGAGCAGGGTGTCGTACAGCTCGAAGCCCTCGCCCTGGTCGTAATCGAAAGGGAACTGGAAGAGCGCGAAAGCGTAATGGATGTAGATGAGCAGGTAGCCGACGAAGATCACGAGCGCGAGCGCGAGCAGCGCGCGCCCGGCCCACACGAACCACCGGCTCGCGTTCATGCCGGCCTGTCACCCAGGGGGATCAGCGTGAGGCCAACGATGGCAGCGACGACGCAACCCACCATGGCGGCGGCCTGGGTCGGGCCGATGATGCCCATCCCGCCGGGCATCAGGTCCACCACCAGGCTGCCCACAAAGCCGAGCACGCCGCCGGCGACCATGAGGATGCCCAACGTGCGTTTGGTGAGGGGTCGCTCCAACATCGCGCCGGCAAGTATAGCAGGTGGGGTGCCTGCCGCAACTCCTGTTGGGCCGGTATCTGTTCACCTTTGGGTTCCGCGACTGAAGTCGCGGGCTAATTCGTGTTCTTCCCCGCTTTCTTCTGCGATTAGCCGACGACTTTAGTCGTCGGGTTGCGAAAATCACACCGTGGTGTGATACCGAGCGGACAACGTGAATGGATACCTGCGACCAATCTTGTTGGGCCGCAACTCCTGTTGGGCGCAACCCAGAGCGCCAGTGTGCGTAATGGAGTGTGAAAGGCTGTAGCAATTCGCATAGGAGTAGCGCCAGATGACTGAGCATGAGGAACGCAACCAGGAAATGATCCAGGAGCCGGAAGCGCCCGCCGAGCCGACCGCTTCGGAGGCGATTGAGCGGTTTTCAACCAACGTGAAGGAAACCAGCGCGCGCGCCGACCTCGACGGCGAGGCAGCGCAGGAAGTTGTGGAAGAGTACGAGTCGAAGTATTACGGTTCGGGCCGCAAGCCGGCGGCGACGCAGGAAGCGGCCCAGCCGCCGCGCCCGGCGAAGCCGGCAGCGCCGCCGCCGCCGCCCCCACCGCCCGCGCGCAAGCCGAAGGACGAGGGGCGCGCGATCACGGTAGCGCAGCCGCTCTCCAGCGAGGACGAACGCCTGTGGGCCGCGCTCGCGCACGCCACCGTGCCGCTCACGCTGCTCCTGGGCATCTTCAGCGCCGGGGTGCTGCTGGTCGTGCTGATCTTCGCGCCGCTGGCGATCTACTTCTGGTATCGCGACCGCTCGCGCTTCGTGGCCTACCACGCGCTGCAGGCCTTCGTGATGCAGTTGGCGGCGACGTTCGGCGTGATCGGCGTGGCGGTGGTCGGCGCGATCCTGCTGGCGCTGGCAATCGCAGTCTCCGGCGTGCTCAGCATCGTGCTGATCGGCATCCCGTTCCTGATCGTGTTCGTGCTGGTGGCGGTGGTGTTCGCCATCGCGATGATCGCCGCGCCGTTCGTCATGGCGGTCTACGCGCTGGTGGCCGCCGCCGAGACCTACAACGGGCGCGACTTCCGCTACAAGTGGATCGGCGACTGGGTGGAGCAGTGGATGGCGAAGGCGTAAACTGCGCGTCAGTCGGTGCACGCAACCGCGCCGGTGGTGGGTTCGCCCGCCCCGGCGCGTTTTCTTTTGCTGCTTTGGGCCGCCGCGCGTGGCCTCATTCGATTTCGGGGGTGGATGGCTGTTTGTCCGGGGGCGTCGGGTCATCGTCTGGCTGGCGACGCTCCCGGCGTTCGTCCAGGAACAGCGCGAGGACGAGCACGCCCACGCCGATCACGATGCAGCTATCGGCCACGTTGAAAACCGGCCAGAACTTGACGTGGATGAAGTCCACCACGTGGCCCAGCCGCACCCGGTCGATGAAGTTGCCGAGCGCGCCGGCAAGCTGCAACCCCAGCGCGACCCGGATCAGCCAGCCGCCGTCGGGCAGGCTGCGGTAGAAGTAGATGATGAGGCCCACCACCACGAGCGCGATGACAAGGAACACCGCGCCGGCGTCGGGGAAGATGCCGAAGACCGCGCCCGTGTTGGTCGTGTGCGTGATGGCGAAGAGGTGTGACAGCGCAGGGATGGGTGCCCACTCCGCGTTGAGCGGCAGGTAGGCGATCACGAGCGCTTTCGTGACCTGGTCAACGAGGACGGCGCCGACCGTGACGGCTACAAGGAGAAGCCAGCGTCTACGCACCGTGCACCGCGCCTAGCGGTTGTTGTGGTAATCGCGCGTCTCGGCGCAGCGCATACACAGGCTGGTATGGGGGATGGCCTCAAGCCGGGCGATGTCGATAACCTTGCCGCAGTTGTCGCAGACGCCGTAGGTGCCCTTTTCGAAGCGCTCCAGCGCCTCCTCGACCTCGCGGAGGGTTCTGGCGATGTTGTTGCGCATGGCCTGCTCAGCCGCCTGGTCGAAAGCGTAAGTGCCGGCGTCGGCGGGGTGGGTTTCATAACCGATGAACCACTGCTTGGCCCTGGCGTCCAGTTCCTGGAGGTCGGCGAGGAGCGATTCGCGCTGGACTTTCAATTCGTCGTGGATCTGCTCGTATGTGGTCGTCATGACCATGCCCTTTGAAATATTGCACGCGATTGTACCGTGAGCCTTGAGGCGCGGCAACAACGACCGGCTTTGCGCTCCGCCTACTGGTAGGCCCGCAGCGTGCGCGCAATCTCATCGAAGCGCGTCAGGTCGCCGTAGCCCATCATGCGCAGGCTGCGCCCGCCGATCACCGTGTAGAGGCCGGCCACCTGCCCAAACGGCCCCATCACCTGGAGCCGGATCGCGGGCACGCCGTCGGCCAGCTCCCAGCGCTGCTCCCACAGCACGCCCCCGCCGGCGGCGGCGACCTCCGTCCGGGCGTTCCCGGCCATCGCCTCCAGCCCCATGCCCTGGCCCCGCTCACTGAACACGACCTCGATCTTGGTCTGCCCAATTGGGATGGTGTCCCTACCCGGCGCGCTTGACACGTCATACGAGGTCAGGACAATCACCGCGCGCGTGTCATCGACGATCCAGCGCGCGGGGTAGTCGAAGGCAAAGCCGAGCCTGGAGTTGGCGTAGGTGTCCGTCGCTGCCGTGAAGACAGGCGTGCTGGCCTCCGCCGCGCGCCCCGGCCAGGGAGGCGGCGATCACCGGCAGGTTGCGCGCCAGCGCCTCAGACGCCGCGCCGGACTCCGCGCTGAAGCCGACGCCGGCGACGGTGACATACGCCACCGCGACCCATCCCTGTTCGCCCGCCGGCGTGACGGCGGCATACCAATCGCCACACTGGCCGACCAGCGTCAGCCGCGTCCCGCGCGGGATGGTGTTCAGGATCGCGGCGGCAGGGCTGGGGGCGGCGCGCAGATTGAGTTGGTCGGCGTCGGTGATTCTCGCCGTTGAACGTGCCGGGCAGCGCCGCCGCAACGTCGATGATGGCAATCTCGTCGGCGCGGAGGATCGCGCCCTCCCTGCGCGCCGGCCGCGCGGATCGTCGTGCACGGGACCAGGTCAGCGATCTGCGCGGGCTGGCCGTCGCCCGTGCGGATGTCGGTCCACTCGAAGGCCTGGACGCCCTCAATGCCCGACACGGGGGCGGCGAGGCTGACGAGGTTGGACTCAGCGATGACGCTGGCGACCACGCCCCGGATCGTGAGGACGACATAGCTGCCGGCGGCAGGTGGGGCCTCGGTCGCCCCGGCGTCGGCAGGAGAGGCCTCCACGGGGGCCGGCGTCGGCGTCGATGTGGCGGCGCGCGCAGCGATCTGGGTTTCCAGGCGCACGTTCTCGGCCATCAGCGCCGCGACCGTGCCCGCCGGCGTGGCCTCAGCCACGTCGGCCCCGGCTGGGGCATCCTCGAACTCAATCCCAATCTGAAGCGTGCCGCCGCACGCAAGCGCCGCCGCCGCAACCGGCAGCGCCAGCAGAAGTAGATAACGCCATCTCCAGATTCGGCGGACCTTTTGGCGCCGCATCAACCCGTCCCGGTATCGCTTGAGCTTGCCTGAGGATATGGTAGCCCTCCAGTCACTTCGACACAGGAAGAGGGGGCGCGTTGCCGCGCCCCCCCTCAGACTCTAGCACACTTACTGCGCCATGCGATACGTGACGGTGACATCGACGCCGACGGCCAACTGCCCCTCTTCGATCAGCGGGCCGCCACCGCCGCCGCCCAAACCCTGGGCGGCGAACGGCTGGGGCGATGACCCGCCGCGGTACGTCTCATCGACGGTGATCACCTCACCCAGCGTGACGCCCAGCGCCTGCGCGATCTGTTCCGCGCGCGCCCGCGCGTCTTCGAGCGCCATGACGCGCGCCTCCCGCTCCAAGCTGGCTGTGTCGTCAATGCTGAAGTTCAGGCCAAACACGTTCGTCGCGCCCGCGTCCAGCGCTGCGTCGATCACGCCCTCCAGCGCGCCCACGTCGCGCACCGTCACCAGCAGCGTGTTCTCCGCACGGAAGACGCGCTCGCCGGTCGGCGTGCCGGCCTGCGGGTCGAAGCGGTCTTCCGACCAGACGTTGAAGCCGGCGGTTTGCAGGTCTTCCTCGGCGACGCCGGCGTTCCGCAGCGCCTCGCGGACGTCGGTCATGATCCGGTTCACCTCGGCAACCGCGCTGCCGATGTCGGCGTTCATCACGTTCGCGCCCAGGCGGACGAGCGCCACGTCAGGGGGCGCCGAACGCCTTGCCGAACCCGCGCACCGTTATCGTGTTCGTCCACCGCGTCCGCGCCCTGTGTGGCCGGCGCGGCAGCGACCGGCGTCACGCGCGCGTAGCCCAACGCGAGCGCCATCACGGACACCAGCGTCAGCCCGGCGAGGAGTAAAGTCTTCCAGTTCAGCAGTTGTTTCATAGCGAATACCTCCTGCCTGCGTGTTTACTGCTCAGGTTATGCTCAAGCCGGACTATAGCGCGCGGGTGTTTCAGGGGGATGGCAGGGCCGTCACAGCCTCGCTACCGGATGTTACCGTTCTGTGACACGCGCCACGGGGAGGCGCAGCGAGAAAACCGTGCCCTCGCCGAGGCGGCTGCGGAGCATCACCTGGCCGCCATGGCGCTCGGCCACGGCGCGCACCAGCGAAAGGCCGAGGCCGCTGCCCGCTACGCCGCGCGCGCCCTTGCCGCGATACAGCTCCTCCCACACGTGGGGCATCTCCGCGTCAGGGATGCCCGCACCGGTGTCGGCGACCTCGATGATGACGGTGGAGCCGTCCTCGAAGGCGCGCAGTTCGATGGTATCGCCGGGCCGGGTGAACTTCAGCGCGTTATCGAGCAGGTTGTGAATCGCCAGGGAGAGCAAATCCCAGTCGCCGTAGACGGCCGGCAGCGGCCAGGGCGCCTGCGGGATGCTGAAGGTGATGCGGCGGTCCTGCGCCTCCGGGCGCTCCTGCGCAATCACCAGGGCCTCGCGCAGCAGCAGCGCCACATCCACCGAGCTGCGTTCGATGGTGTACCGGCCCAGTTCGGCGAGCTTGCGCAGGTCAGCGACCAGCCGGCTGAGGCGCAACGCCTGATCTTCGACGCTGACGAGCGCCTTCTGCCGCATGTCCTCCGACGGGGCCTCGACCACGTTCGCCAGCCCGGCGCGGATGGCGGTCAGCGGGTTCTTGAGTTCGTGGTCCAGGCGGCGCAAGAAGCGGATGCGGTCCTCAGCCGCCTGCGCCTGGACGCGCCGGATGGTCCGACGGCGCACCCGCTCGACCCACTCCCAGACGGCGAGCGTCACAGCGATCAACGCCGACGCGCCGAGGCCGACAATCAGCGCCGCCGTGGCAAGATCGACCCGGATGACCAGGATGGGGTTGGACTCCGAGCCGAGGCGCAGCAGCAGCACCGCGAGCAATACGAGGGCCGCCGGCACAAGGGCGGTGAGCCAGCGCCACTTCACGTCACCGCCTCGACCGCGCCGACAAAGCGGTACCCCTGGCCCGGCACGGTTTCAATGTAGCGTGGTCGGTTCGGGTCGTCGCCCAGGGCGCGGCGCAACTCGGCGATGCGCGTATCGACGGCGCGCGTGCCCGCCGGGTAGTCCCAACCCCACACCGCGTCGAGCAGCCGCTCGCGCGTGATGAGTTCGTCGGGGTGGGTCATCAGGTATTCGAGCAGCGCCACCGCCTTCGGCGTCAGCGCCACCTCCCGCGCCTGGAGCAGCGCGCGGCGGCTCGACCGGTCAAGCACCAGGTCGCCACAGGCCAGGCGCTGCGCGCTGGAGAGCGGGCGCTTGCCGGGCCGGGCGCGGCGCATCACGGCGCGCACCCGCGCCACCAGCTCGTGCGGGTCGAACGGCTTGTTCAGGTAGTCGTCCGCGCCCTCTTCCAGCGCCATCGCGCGCTCGGTCGATTCGCCGACCTGGGTCAGCAGGATGACGGGCGTCCAGTTGTCGGCCTTGCGCAGCCGGCGCAGCACCTCGCGCCCGTCCATGCGGGGCATGAGCACATCCATGACGATCAGGTCGGGCGAGAAGCCGCCGATCTGGCCCAGCGCCTCCTCCCCGTCCGAAGCGACCGCGACCGTAAAGCCAGACCGCTCCAAAAACGGGGCCAGGTTGCTGGTGATCGCCGCCTCATCGTCAACCAACAGGACACGCGGTTTCGTCTTCACCTGACGCCTCTCCTCCGAGGGCCACGCCTCCCGCCCTCACACGATACGACGCCCCTAGCTTAACACGGCCATGCCGCCTGACGCTATTGCCGGCCGGCCGCGCTGGCGCGCGCCGCGTCCGCCAGGGGCTTCAGCAGGTCAAACACCTCGCGGTCTTCCCCGCCCGCCTCGCCCACGCGCAGCCGCACCCATACGATGTCGCGCTCCTGGTTGAGACGGTCGAGCGCCTGCCATTCCTCGCGGAACCGGACCGGTTTCCCGTCGGTCTTCCTGATCCAGCCGGTCTTGCGCCAGCCTTCCACCCACTTCGTGATGCTGTCGTGCAGGTAGCTGTTGTTGCTGAAAACATACGCCCGCTCGCCCGGCGCAACGTGCGCCAGCGCCGCGCACGCGGCCTTCAGTGCGAGATGGTTGGCCGTGATGCTGGTAAAGCCGCCGCGCAGGTAGTCCACGTCGCCACTCCGGACGATGCCCGCCGCCCAGCCGCCCGCGCCCCGGCGGCTGCCGGAAGGGCCGGCGATGCGCAGGTACACGCGCGTCGCCTCTGCGCCAGCGGCGTGGGCCGCGCGCGGTATCGCCTTGCGGGCCAGGCGGTCCACCCGCTCGTTGTATTCGTCGCCGGCGTGCCCCTGACCCAGCGCCAGTTGATCTGGTGCCGGCGCCGCAGCGCGTCGAGCGTTTCCCACAGGTCCCGGTTCTTGACGTCGCGCCAGTTCCGCGCCACCCAACCGTCGATCCACTGCGTGATGCCCTTGCGGAGGTACTCCGAGGTCGGTGTAGAGGTCGATGGCGCGCGCCCCTTCGAGCGCCTTGAGCGCCTCAATCGCCGCGGTCAGCTCCATGCGGTTGTTGGTGGTGTCGGGGTTCCCGCCGCAGGCCTGCCGCTCTTTGCCGCTCGCGGCGTCGATCAGGATGTAGGCCCACCCACCTGGGCCGGGGTTCGGATCGCACCCGCCGTCGGTATAGATGCGGACTTGAGCGCGCCGGTCAGACATGCGCTATCCCCTCACTGGCGTAAACAGGGCACGGCGCGCGCCGTGCCCTCCCATTCTATTGCAGATGGCCCGCTGAACGCGAGTCGCGCCCCCGGCTACCCTCCGGCCCGGCGGAGCCGCTGCGGGCGGGATTGCGGCACGCGCTCGATCAGGCCGCGCGCTTCCAGGTCCAGCTTCACCGTGGTCACATGCCAGCCCACTGAGCCGTCGAAGTCGCCGGCCAGCGCCGCATCGACCGCCGGTATCAGGTCGGCAAACGTCATCTCGCCGCCGGCCAGCGCCGCAGAATCGCCGCCTTGATGGTCTCATACTTATCCCTGCTGATGTTGACGCCGGCCTTGCCCGGCTGTGGGTGCAGCGTCATGATCTTTTCGCCCATCGTCGCCTCTCCATTTGACCAAACGTTTGCCTGCTATTATGGGCCACCTCGCTGAGCGCGCCCACCCCGGCCTACCGCAAGACCTACGGTTCGGCCACCGGGACGAGGACCGCGTCGTCCTGGCGGCGCGCGCCGTCAGCCGCGCGCGCTTCGAGCCGCGTCACCGTCGCCGGGTCGTAGAGGCCAACCGCCAGCGTCAGCGGCCCCTCGGCCTCCCGGTCGAGCGGGATCGTCGCGGCGTCCGGAATGGCCTGCCCCGGCAGCCACAGGCGCGTGGGATAGTCGCCGCCGCGCGGCGGGCGGTCGCCCTGCCCGACGCGCGCGCCCCCGGCATCGAGCACGTGGAGGAAGACGGTGTAATTGACCGGAACCGGCGCGTCCGCCTGCCAGCAGAGCTGGGCGTGGACCGTGTCGCCCTCGCGCCGCGCCGTCGCGCTCAGGAGGCGGATCGCCCCGCCGAACGTGGTCGCCTCGCCCTCGTCGAACGCGCCCGCGCCCGCCCACGCCCCGGTCACGCGGAGCGCCGCCAGCGGCACGGCCTCGCCAAGCCGCGCCCCCGTCTCCGCGTCGAACAGGCCCGCCGTGAGGTTCCCCACGACCGGCGGCGCGTCCGGCGGGATTTCGAGACGGTGCGTGTCCACCACGTAGCGGTCAGGGTCCCACCGCGTGGTGGGGGCGCTGCCGGGCATCTCCAGCGTGGAGTTGGCCCACGTCTCGCCGCCGGTCAGGCTGTCCCAGTGCACGAACGGGCGGTAGTTGCGCGCGAGCGGGCGCAGCGCGCGCCAGTAGAGGCGCACCGTCACCGCGTCCCCCTGCGCGGCCTCGGCCCGGTCCAGGTCGTAGCCGAGCAGCTCGACCTCACCGCCGAGCGCGGCGTGTACGGGGTGCTGCATCCCCGCCGGCGCGGACGGGTCGGAGTGCGGGCGGAACCAGTCGGTGTGCGGGATGACGACCAGTTGGTTGAGCGCCGTGGCCGCCAGGATTGTCACGCCCAGGACGAGCGCCACGCGCGCCGGCAGCGCGTCCCCCGCGTGGGCGTGGTCGCGTTCCTGCGCGTCAGCATCGACCGCGCCCCTCTTGCGCCGCAGCGCCCACGCACCCAGCCCGATACACGCCGCCAGCGCCGCCGCGCTCACCAGAGCCGCCGCTGTCTGCGCCGGCGTCCCGCCATACCAGGCCTCCACGCGGCGCGGCGCTCTCGAGGCCGGCACGTCGAGCGCGATCAGCCCCGCCGGCCCGGCGGGGCGCACCGCGACCGGCGCGCCATCGACTGCGGCGCGCCATCCAGGGAAGTAGAACTGCCGCAGCCGCAGCGTGAACCCCGCGCCCGGCCCCAGCACAATCGCGCCGTCGTCGCCGTCCAGCGACACCCCCGCCGGCACGGAGTCTTCGTCCACGGCGACGCGCCAGCCCATCGAGCGGTAGGCCTCGAGGTCGGGCGGCGCGTCGTGCGGCGGCGGCGCCTCGACCAGCGCGGCAGGTACTCGTCGGCGCTCACCGTGCCGAGCGCGCCGCTCTCCAGCTCGTATGCAATCGCAGAGGCTGGCGTCACGTCGTCGAACTGGAGGAACGGCTGAATCGGGTAGAGGTAGACCAGCGCGAGCGCAAAGACCAGCAGCAGCCCCGCCCCCCAGCCCCACGCCGCGCCACCGGGCCGGGAGCAGCATCAGCGAGGCCGCCGCCGCCGGCGGGAGACAGACCTCCGCCACGCCGATCAGCCGCCACGGGAACGCGACCAGGCTCCCCAGCGGCAGCGCCCGCCAGACCGTTTCGGCGGCGGGCAACACCATGAGCACGCAGACGAGCAGCCCCGCCACGCCGAGGATCACGTGCGCCCGCGCGCGGCGGCTCAGCCCATAGCGCGGGTGCAGCGCCGCCAGCCCCAGCAACGCGAGGACGACCTGCGCCGTGCCGAGGTTGTGCGGCATCGGCGGGTTGAGCGCGGCGCGGTCCAGCGCGGGCGAGGGCGCGAGCAACTCGTCCAGCGCGACGAAGTTGAGCGACACGTTGAACATGCCGCGCTCGATGGCCGCGATGTTGGTGTGCGGCAACTCGGCAAGCGCCGGGACCCAGAAGACCGCCGCCAGCGCCAGGCCGAGCGCCAGCCCGCCGACGCCCGCCGCCAGGCTGCGGGCGCGGAACCTGGGACGCGCGCCCTCCGCGCCCAGCGGCGCGAGCAGCGCATACGCGGCGGCGAACGGCGCGAAGAGGAACGCGGTGGGGTGGTGGACGAGTATCAGCGCGGCGAAGGCGACCCCGACCCCCGCCGCCCGCGCCGGGGAGGGCCGGCGCACGGCCCGCGCCAGCGCCCAGAGCGCCCAGGGCATCAGCCCCATCGCCACGAACTGCGCGAGGTTGCCCTGCACCCACAGTTCGCGGAAGCGGAACGGCGCGTAAGCGTAGACCGCCGCCCCCAGGAGCGCGGGCAGCGTGGGGAGGAAGGCGCGCACGAAGAGGTACGCGCCAGCGGCGTAGAGCGCCAGCCCCACCGCCTGCAGGAGGAGCATCGCCGTCACGGGCGCGACGCCGAAGTTGACCAGCAACCCTCCCGCGATGTGCACCCCCGGCGCGTAGAAGTTGTGGATGGGGTAGCCGTAACCCAGGTGCAGGTGCGGCCCCCAGCGCGGCCAGAGATAGCCAGCGCGCAGGTTGAGTGCGGCGCTCACCGTGCGGTGCAGGTGCACCTGCCCGTCGGCGGTGGGCGCAAGGCCGCCGGCCAGCGTGGGCAGGAGCGCCGGCAGGATCAGCAGCGCCGCCAGGAGGAGAGCCAGAGTCACTTGAGATCGCAGTCGTGACATGAACGACCTGGGCGACCCGCCGGGTCGCCCCTACTGCATTGTCCCGCGCTCCGGGGATTGTATCACACGCGGCTCGCTTCCCCCGCCGCCTCCAGGTAGTCCGTATACCCGCCCTCGAAGGCGCGCAGTTGCCCGCCGTCCAGTTCGACTACCCGGTCTACCATGCGGTCCAGGAAGTAGCGGTCGTGCGAGATGGCGAGGACCGCCCCCTCGAATTCGTCCAGCGCGCTCTCCAGCGCCTCCACGGAGGGGATGTCCAGGTTGTTGGTCGGCTCGTCGAGCAGGAGCAGGTTGGGCTTTGCCAGCATCAGCGACAGCAGTTGCAGCCGGCTGCGTTCGCCGCCGCTGAGCGTGCCAATGGGCTGCCGCACCTGCTCGTAGGTGAACAGAAACTTGATGAGCAACGTCACCGCGCCGCTCTCGCTCATGGGCTGCGCGTCGCGGACGAGGTCGAGCGGCGTGCGGTCGAGCCAGGCGTCGAGCGTCTGGTGTTCCTGCGCGTAATAGCCGACGCGCACGCTCGGCCCGATGGCGACCTCACCCGCCAGCGGAATCAACTCGCCCAGGATCAGGCGGAAGAGCACCGACTTGCCCGCGCCGTTGGGGCCGATCAGTCCCACGCGCTCGCCGTGCCGCAGCAGGAAGTCCAGGTCCACGAAGAGCAGGTCGTCATCGAAGCCCATCGCCAGCTTCTTGATTTCGAGCACCTTGTCGCTGCCGCGCCAGCCCTTCAGCGCCTGCAGGTCCATCTTGCGGCGCTCGCGCACCGCCTCGATGATCTCGCCGTTGGCCTCCATGCGCTCCAGCATCTTGCGCCGGCTGCGCGCCTGCCGGATGTGGCGCTCGTTCACCACCAGGCTCGCCCAGTGCTCGAAGCGCGCAATCGCTGCCTCGATGCGCGCGATCTCTTTCTGCTGCGCGGCGTATGCCTGCTGCTGGCGCAGGCGGCGCAACGCGCGCTCGGTGGCGTAGGCGGTGTAGTTGCCGGGATAGACGGTGAGCCGGCCGTCTTCCAGTTCTGCGATCTGCGTCGCCACCTCGTCGAGCAGGTAGCGGTCGTGCGACACGATGACCACCGCGCCGTCGTAACCCTGGATGAACGCCTCCAGGCGGCGCTTGGCGGCCAGGTCGAGGTGGTTGTCCGGCTCGTCGAGCAGCAGCAGCGTGGGCGCTTCGGCGGCCAGCCGCGCCAGCGCGACGAGCTTCTTCTGCCCGCCGCTGAGCGCGTCCGTCGGCAGGTCGAGGTCGCCCGGCGCAAACCCCAGGTGGCTGAGGAGCGCCCGCACCCTGTTGGCGTGGCGCGGACCCCCAAGCGCCTCATAGGAGGCGAGCAGCCACTCCTGCCGCCCCAGCGCCCGCGCGAGCCGGTCCGGGTCGTCATAGACCGCCGGGTCCGCGAGCTGCGCCTCGATCCGCGAAAGCTCGGCCTCCACGCGCGCCAGGTCCGGCGGCAGCGTCATCGCCGCTTCGAGCACGGTGCGTCCGGGCGCGAGCGCGACATCCTGCGGCAGATAGCCCACGCTCACCCCGCGCTGCCGCACGACCGCGCCCTCGGTCGAGGCCTCGACAGACGCCCCGTCCGAAAACAGCACGTCGGCGATGAGCTTGAGCAGGCTGGACTTGCCCGACCCATTCGGGCCAACCAGCCCGACGCGGTCGCGTTCGTCGATGGCCCAGCCCAGGTCGCGGAAGATCACCCGGCCGGCGTAATTCAGCGTGACGTGGTCGATATTGACGATAATCATCTCATCCCTCCCGGCGCGACGCGCCCGCCGCATAAAAAACGGCCACGCGCGTGCGCCCGTGGCCGTTATTAATACCGAACGTATTACTCCGTCAGCAGGCGCACCTCTCCCAGGCCCCTCCAGGACGGACGTAATGCGGCAGCGCGAAATCAGCGTGAAGTAACCAACGTAGACCATGCCCGCATTGTACCCAGAAAGCGCCCCGCCGGGCAAAAGCAACCATTCAATGACAAAGTCCGGGGCGGCAACGCAGATTAGAAGCACGAAGCCACGAAAGGCGCGAAAACGCGGAAAAAAACCGCCCAATCCTTTCGTGGCTTCGCGTGTTTCGTGCTTTCGTGTTACGCATCTGGGTGCGTGTATCTCCGTTCCAGAACTTTGCCATGCTGTCAAAAGCAACCGCACGCCCGGCTGGGCGCGCGGCTCCGCCCGTGATTACAATCTCTTTGCCAGAAGGTGGTTGTACGGCCCATTGGCGGATGTTATACTTCGTGCCCATGTATTGGGCGTCCGCCAGACAAGACAAGAAGATGCTGTTGGCTCATTGGCGCCGCGTGTTCCTCCTCGCCCCGCCGACCGTCGGTCGGCACGCCCTCTTTCCCTGTGGGAGGGGGGAATCAGGGGCGAGCGGTGGTTCGCCAGCAGCATCATTGAACGGCATTCCCCCACTGTGTACCTTTTCTAATCGTAACCAGGAGCAAACAACATGACAGATGCTGCCATGACCAAGAAAGGCCTCGAAGGGGTCGTGATTGCACAGACCCGTTTGAGCAAGGTTTTCGGCGACGAAGGCCGCCTGATCTACTGCGGGTACGACATCCACGATCTGGCGCAGCACGCCAGCTTCGAAGAAGTCGTTTACCTGCTGTGGCACAAGGAACTGCCGACCAGGGCGCAGCTTGATGACTTCAAGGCGAGCAAGCACGACTGCACCGAAATCCCCGACTTCATCTTCGACCACATGACGTATTACGCCAAAAACGCGCACCCCATGGCGGCGCTGCGCACGGCGGTGAGCGGGCTGGCGATGTGGGACCCGGTCCCGGACGACACCACGCCGGAGCACATCGCGCACGCCGCCTGCCAGATCACGTGGGCGATGCCGGCCATCATCGCCGGCTGGGAGCGCATCCGCAACGGCAAGGAGCCTATTGCCTCACGCGACGGCGAGCTGGACCACGCCGCCAACTTCCTGTGGATGCTGAAGGGCGAGGCGCCAGACGCGCTTTCGGTGCGCGTGCTCGACACGTACCTGATTCTGCTGGCGGACCACGGCATGAACGCCAGCACGTTCGCCGCGCGCGTCACCACCAGCACCCTCTCCGATCTGTACAGCGCGATTACGAGCGCCATCGGCACGCTCAAGGGCGCGGCGCACGGCGGCGCAAACGAGGCGGCCATGCGCCAGTTCGTGGAAATCGGCGCGGTGGAGAACGTCGAGCCGTGGTTCAGGAAGGCGCGCGCCGAGGGCCGGCGCATCATGGGCATCGGCCACCGCGTCTACAAGACGCAGGACCCGCGCGCGGTCGAACTCGCCGCCATCGCGGAGAAGCTCGCTGAGCAGAAGGGCGGCGACGTGCTCAAATACTTCACCATCGCCAAGAAGCTGGTCGAAGTCGCCCGCGCGGACGACTACTTCATCGAGCGGAACCTGTACCCGAACGTTGACTACTACTCGGCGGTGGCGCTCCACGCCGTCGGCGTGCCCATCGACCAGTTCACGCCGATCTTCGCGATGAGCCGCATCGCCGGCTGGACCGCCCACATCCTGGAGCAGTGGGCCGACAACCGCCTCATTCGCCCGCGCGGTGACTACGTCGGCCCGGACCACCTCACGTGGAAGCCGATTGACGCGCGGTAGCGCTGCATAGCCTTCTCGCCTACCCGAATCGAAGGGGGCGCGCCGCTGAAGCGCGCCCCTTTTTGCGCCCGGTCGCGCCGGTCAGCGCAGGTAGGCCGCAATCACCACCGGCAGCGGGTCGAGCGAGGGGACCCATTTTGTGAAGCCGCCGACCTGCACGTGCAGCGCGGTCGAGCCGCCGCCGTCCAGGTTAAGCGCGGCGTCGAGGCCGAAATCCGCCGCCGCGAGCCACTGGCTCGCCTCGTGCAGCGTCAGACCCCCGCCGGCACGACGAGGAACACGGCCCGCCCCTCCCGGTCCACCCCCGACGATGGTGCGCCGCGACAGCACATCTTTCGGGTCCTCCGGATACGCGGGCGCGCCGCCGGGGTTCAGCAACATCGGGAAGGCCTGCACCGCCTGCTCAAGCGGCTCGCCGGGGAGGTACGGCTCCAGCGCCAGCGCGCGCACGCGGACGCGCCCGCCGGCGACCTGGAACATCCCGCCGTAGCCCTCATAAGACTGCCCGTGCGCGCGTCCGTCGCTCACGAGCAGCCCCAGCGCGGCGAACTCAGGCGTGAAGAACCCGCCGTTGATGAGGAAGTGCGCGTCAGTCTGCCTGACCCACTCGTTGATGGCGCGCGGTTCGCCGGGCGCGTAATGCACGCGGAACGTCACCGCCGCCGGGTCGATGCGCACCGCGTAGACCACCGTGCGGCGGCGCGTCTCCGGGTTGGGGTAGAAGCTCAGCTCGCGCCACGCGATCCCATTGGCGACCAACTGCCACCCGCTGTCTTCGGCCTGGCGGTCGTCCCCCGCTGGCGTGGGCGTCGCTGCGGGCGGCGGCGGGGTGGCCGTGCCCGCGCCCGGCAGGTTGCGGAAGCACCCCGCAAGCAGCAGCGCGCCCAGGGCGACAAGGCAGGCGGACAGGATACGTTTGCGCATCGGTTCCTCACTCAAGCAGGCTACGCGGGAAAAGGATACAGCGCGGTGCGCGCCGGACCAGTCCGAGCCGGCGCGTCACAGCGCCCTGGCAAGCCACGCGGGCAGGTGTTCGAGCAAGCGCGCCATGATCTCGCGGGCCGCGCGATTGAAATACGCGACATTGCCGTAGGCCGCGCTGCCGCCCACACCCACCAGGTCCGTCACGCCGCGCAGGATGAGCAGGCGCACGCCGTTGCGCGCCGCAACCCACGCGATCGCGCCCGATTCCCAGTCCCCGCCACCGCGCCGAACGTCGCCTTGAGCTGGGCGTTCCTCGGCGACCAGGTCCCGGTCGCCGGAGACCAGGAGCGTGCGGCGCACCGGCTGCGGGTCGTCCTCACCGAGCCAGGAAAGGTCGATCTCCGTGGTGTAGTGCGCCAGCGCGACCTCCTGCGGGACCATTTGCTCGATGATGTCGTACACAACCGTCCGCGCAGCCAGCACGATCTCGCCGCGCGCGATCTCGCCCTCGAAGCCGCCGCACGTTCCCAGGTTGACCAACACCGCCGGCTGCCAGCGGTCGATGGCGTACTGCGCCGACGCGGCGGCGGCAATCTTGCCCCACCCGCCGTGCAGGAACACCACCGGCTCGCGCTGGCCGCCGACGTTCAGCCCGGCGACAAAGCACGCGCCGTAGGGCGTCACGACCGGGCTGGTGTCGGTGCCGGCGAAGTGGTCGCGCACTGCGGCCCACTCTCCGTTGGCGGAAACGACGACAACGGCGCGGATTTTGGCTGTGCTGGGCATTTTGTCCCCTCGCTCCGGTTCTTGCGCCGCCGATTTTACAGCGCGCCGCGCGACAGGGAAAATCGCCGGCCGGCGTGAAGCGGGCGCGCGTCCGCGCCGGCTACGGCCTCCCGTGGGGAACGGGCGCGCCCTCCTTGCGGCGGTCTTCGGACCAGACCTCGGCGCGCATCTGCGCCGCGAGGTGGCGCGCGTAGTTGAGGATCACCGTGTGCAGTTGCGCGTTGTCCGACCAGACGGCGTACTGCCGGTCTGAGGGCGGCTTCTCTGGCGTGGGGTGCTGGATGATCCAGTCTGCCAGCGCGCTGAGCGCGCCCTGGTAGTTGGCCTCGGCCCAGTCGCCGAGCGTGAAGAGCGCCGCGCCGAGGACGTAGGGGTCGCGCATCAGCTCGGTATCGTACCAGGCCACGTCGTTGAGGAAGAGCTGCCGCCCGCCCCAGTTGTGGCCGCCGTTGGGCGCGGCCTCGGTGATGGCGACCGGGACGGCGCACTCCATCGGGATCATCACGTGCGCATAGAACTGGCGGTAGCGCGTGGTGATCGCGGGGTACGCGGCGCGCAGCGCGCCGGGGATGCCGTACTCGTGCAGGCTGAGGATGTGCCCGCCCTTCCGGGCGCGCTTCAGCGACGGCGCGAGCCGGGCGAACTCGTCGATCTCTGGCGTGCCGGCGGCGAAGCTGTACAGCGCCAGGCGGAAGCCGTTCGCCTCCGCAATGTGCAGGCACGCCTCCGTGAAGAGGTTGAGCCAGATGTAGCCCGTCATATCGGACGGGTCCGGCTCGTTGAGGATTTCATAGTAGTCGGCGGGGTTCTGCCGCCAGATCGGCATGAGCGCGCCCATCCAGGCCTCGGCGGCCTGGTATGGGTTGCCCTCGAAGTTGCCCGGCGGCGTGTCGCCGACGCTGCGCGCGCGGAAGATCGTCACCGTGCGGTCGCTGTAGCCCTTCGCCTCCGCGAGCGCGCCGCCGTCGTCCACCGCCTTGACCAGCGGCACGGGCTGGCCGGCCTGCGCGCACCGGCGCAGGAAATCCCCGAAGCCGGTCCGCGACCCGATCACAATGTGGACGCCCAGCTTGCTCATGGCGGCTCCTTAACGTAGCGCGTGCCAGCCACCGGACAAGGGTTCTCTGGCTTCCGCTCACCTATCCTGGAATTGACTCAGCCCCCGGCCATACTCGGCGGCTGAAATCCCCTTCTACATTGATTGGGTTGGGAGCAGACAGGCAAACGAAACTTCCAAGCGCCAATCAACATATTCAAGGTCTGTGTAGGGGCAAGGCATGCCTTGCCCCTACAGCCGCACGAATTTCGCGTCAAGACTCAACCCTGCCCGTCCCTGAACCATTGTATAGAGAGGAATTCAGGGGGTGAGGCAAGAGAATGCGCCAGCGTCATCTTCAAACATGCGGTCAGTGTCCGGCGGCTCGCAACGCCCGATGCAATACCTACGCTCCCACAATGGATGCAAGTCTGGTGCCCGATTCCCGCGCTGCGGCCCCTTTTGGCCCGCACGCGGCGGCTTGCCAAACCCCAACCCCCCTGTTAGAATCCGCGCCGATCTCGAAAATACAGACGGCGTGAGACATGGCAGCGCGAAAGATGGCTGCCTTGCGGCCAAGTGGCAATAGGGGGCGCACGGCCACATGGTGGACCGCGCGCCGTTGTTTCGCCAGCGATTGAGCGCATCGCCCCGACTGAGGAGGAGGCCGGAGCAAGGTGAATATGCCTGAACGGAACCCACACCGCAGATCTGTTTCCTCTCGATTTGTCTTAGTCTTCCTTGTTTTGCTGTCCATTTCGCTGACCTCATGCGATGTGATCCGGTCCAACCTCAGCGCGATGAGCACGCAGTCGGCAGTCGAGGCGACGCCTACAGACACGCCGGACGCTGCCTCAACCCAGAGCGCCCAGGAGACCGCGCAGGCGGTCGCGGTGGCGCAGGCGCTGACCGGCACCGCTGAGACGTGGACCGACACGCCCACGCCCTCGCCATCGGTGACGCCAGACCTCACGGGGACGCGGCGCGCGATGGAGACCATGCAGGCGGACGCCGTCGCCGACGCGCTTACCGGCACAGCGGAGGCGTGGACCGACACGCCCACCGCGACGGCGACCACGACGCTTACGCCGTCGCATACGCCGACGGCAACCGACACGCCCGCGCCCACATCCACCCCCACCGACACCGCCGCGCCGACGTTCACGCCGTCCAACACCCCGACGGCAACGGCCTCGCCGAGCGCGACGCTCACGCTGACGCCGTCGGTCACGCTCACCGCGTCGCCCACCGAGGTCTTGCCGACGGCGACAAACACCCCGACCGTCACCGTGGCCGTGCTGGGCGAGGAGGACCTGAACCTGCGCGCCGGCCCCGGCACGGAATACGCGATTGTTGGCTTCCTGCCGATCGGCGTCAGCGTGCCGATGATCGGGCGCACGCTCGATAACCTGTGGTACGTGGTCGAGATCGACGGCGTGCAGGCCTGGGTGGCCTCGTGGCTGGTCACGGTCAACGGCGATATCCGCGCCGTGGGCATCGCCAACCCGCCGGAGGAGGGTGAAGGCCCGGTTGAGATCACGCCCATCGTCTTCCTCACCACGCCGACCGTCACCCTGATCCCTACCGGGACCGCCATCACGCCGACGCCCGGCCCCATTGTGCTTTCGACCATAACGGGCACCCCGGCGACGCCGACGCCCACGCGCCTCCCGCGCGGGACGGTCGTCGCCACCGTCCGGACCGAGGGCGCGCGCCTGAACGTGCGCGGCGGCCCCGGCCTGTTCTTCCCCAGCATCGGCTTTCTGGAGAACGGCGCGACGGTCCAGGTGACCGGCAGAACCGACGAGCCGAACCCGTGGTTCAAGATCCTCTTCGAGGACGCCGACGAAGCGTGGATCGCGGGTTGGCTCACCGAGACGCAGGGCAACGTCGATAACCTGGAGGTCGCCGAGTCGCCGCCCACGCCTGAGGGCTTCGTCGCCCCGCCCGCAAACCCGGTGTTCGCCGGCGGCACGGCGGCCGGCGGCTTCGAGATCGGCGGGCACGTGAACGGGTTTGGCGCGGTGGGCCACATGCAGCGCGCCGGCATGACCTGGGCGAAGGTCCAGCTTCGCTACAGCCTGGGCCAGGACGCCGGTTCGGCGGCGGGCATCATCAGCGATGCGCACGCCAACGGCCTGAAGATTTTGCTCGGCATCGTGGGCGACCCCGGCGAGATGACGGCGGTCGGCTTCGACAGCTACTTCCAGCAGTTCGCCGGCTTCCTCGGCGGCGTGGCCTCGCTGGGGCCGGACGCCATCGAGGTGTGGAACGAGATGAACATCGACCGCGAGTGGCCCACCGGCCAGATCGACCCGGCGCTCTACACGCGGATGCTCGCCGCCGCCTATAACGCCATCAAGGGCGCCAACGGCAGCGTGATGGTCATCAGCGGCGCGCCCGCGCCCACCGGCGCGGAGGGGGCCTTCGGCGCGGACCGGGTGTGGAACGACAGCCGCTACGTCGCGGGCATGGCCGCCGCGGGCGCGGCAGCCTACATGGACTGCATCGGCGCGCACTACAATGAGGGCATCGTCCCGCCCAGTTGGAGTTCCGGCGACCCGCGCGACAGCTACTACACCCGCTACCTGCCCGGCATGATCAACACGTACCGGGCCGCCTTCGGTGGGGCGCGCCCCATCTGCTTCACCGAGTTGGGCTATCTCTCGCCAGAGGGCTATGGCGCGCTCTCGCCGGGGTTTGCCTGGGCGCAGAACGTCACCGTGGCGCAGCAGGCCGCGTGGCTGGCCGAGGCCGCCGTGATCTGCTCCAACAACGGCGTGCGGCTGATGATCGTGTGGAACGTGAACTTCACCAACTTCGGGGCCGACCCGATGGCCGGCTACGCGGTTGTGCGGCCCGGCGGCGGCTGCCCGGCGTGCGACACGCTCGGCCAGGTGATGGCGCGGTGAACCCAGACAGTGGGCTTAAGCCCACTGTCTGGGACGCGCCCTGGATGCAATTACGAATAGAGCAGGTGAGTCTCAATGACCGACACAGGAAGCTATCCAGCAACGGGTTACGAGGACGAAGGTTGGGAGGAAGAACCCTCCAGGCGGCCATCCCCACCGAAGCGGCGGCGCAGAAGGCCGGGGTGCCTCAGCACCCTGATCTTCCTCGTCGTCGTGGTTGGGCTGGTCGCGCTGGCGCTCTTCCTTCCGCCGTTCTCCCTCTTCGACCGGCTGACCGGGATGTTGAACTACACCGCGCTGGACGCCGCCAACCCGTCGATCAGCGACCCCAGCGGCTTCGCGCTCTCGGTGGACATCAACAGCCCCGGTGAGGGCTTCGGCGTGCGCGTGGGCGCGCTCGACCCCAGCGACATCGTCAGCGGGCGCGCCGGCGCGGAGTGGGAAGCCGCTTACACCGCGATCCCCGCCCACCTGACGCTGCAAAGCCCAATCTACACGGTCGCGACGCGCGGCGCGCCGCCAGCGACGGTGCAGCTTTCCGTGCCGGCCCCGGCGCGCGTGGACGGCGCGGCGGTGGACCTCTTCACCTGGCAGGACGGCAGATGGGTGTTCGTGCCGGCGCGCATGAACGTCGAAGGTACCGCGCTGACGGCGCAGCTCAACGAGGTGCCGGAGAGCGTGGCCGCGTTCGAGGCGCGCCCGCTGCCGCCGGTGCTCAGCACCGTGCTTGAGCCACAGGACGTGCTCACCGCGCAGGCCGAACTGTCGCTGAACATGCTCTTTCCTTCAGGGCTGACGCCCCTCGGCGACGGCCAACTGGCCGGCGCGTTCGCGCCCGGCTTTCAGCAGGGCGGCAACTACCGGGTGCTCCCGGTGGTGCGGAACTTCACCGACCCGGCGATCCTCGATGTCATGACCGTCGCCGACATCCTGCGCGACGACGCCACCCGCGAGGCGCACATCACCGCGCTGCGCGGCTTCGCCGCGGCGGACAACTACGACGGTGTGGCGATTGACTATCGCGGCCTGCCGCCCGACTACCGGGGCGCGTACACTTACTTCGTCACCGAGCTGGCGCGGCGGCTCCACGCCGACGGGCGCTGGCTGGTGGTGTTCCTCCAACCGGCGGTCGAGGACGGCCCGGGCTGGAACACCGGCGCTTACGACTGGCGCGCGCTTGGGCGCGCCGCCGACGCGGTGGTGCTCTCCCTGCCGCCCGACCCGACCGCCTACGGCGCGGAGGGCCTGGTCCAGCGCATGTTGCGCTGGGCGGTGGACGAGATCGACCGCTACAAGATCATGGCCGACCTGACGTCGCTCAGCCTGCGACAGGCCGGCAGCGCGTTCACGCCTGTCCCCTACCAGGTGGCGTTCGACCCGCTTGGCGGCGTCACCCTGCTCTCAGAGACGGAGGATGAAGGCTACTTCCTGCCCGGCAGCACCGTACAGGTCGGGCTGAGTTCTGCCCCAACCGCCAGCGGCGAAGACCCGGCCACCGGCGCGGCCTACGTCGAGTACAGCAGCGGCGAGCGCACGTGGGTCACGTCTGCGAGCGTGCTGCGCGCCCGCCTGGATAGCCTCTACGACTTCAACCTGGGCGGGGTGAACGTCACAAACCTGCTCAACCGCGGCAACCTGGGCGACATGGTCAACGTCGCGGTGGAGTTCCAGAACAGCATCGCGCCCATCGGCAGCAGCCACCCGCTCGCGCTCCGCTGGACGGTGCGCGCCGCCAGCGGCGAGACCGTGGCGCAGGCTGTCGCCGGGCTGAGCACGCCCTTCGTGTGGACCGCCGAGGAAGAGGGCGATTACATCGTCGCTGCCGATCTTGAGGGCCAGGTCGCCGGCGACCGGGGTGAGGTGCGTGTGGCGGTGGCGGTACCGACGCCCACCCCCACGCCAGAGCCAACCGCCACGCCCACGCCTGCGCCCGTGGTGCCGAGCGGCGGTGGGGGCGGCGGCTCGGCGGGCGGGGGCAGCAACGCAGCCCCGGTGGCGCCGGCCGGCAGCATGAGCGTGGGCAGCTTTGAGCTTGGCGGCCACGTCGATGGCTACCCGCCGGTCGCGGAGATGCAACAGGCGGGGATGCGGTGGGTCAAGTACCAGTTGCGATACGCGCTGGGCCAGGACCCCGGCTCGGCGGCCGGCCTGATCAGCGCGGCGCAGGGCGCCGGCTTCAAGGTGTTGCTCGGCATCGTCGGCTACCCTGGCGAAATGGCCTCGGTTGGCCTGGACAGCTACATCCCGCAGTTTGCGAGCTTCGTCGGCGGCGTGGCCGCGCTCGGCCCGAACGCCATCGAGGTGTGGAACGAGCCGAACATCGACCGCGAGTGGCCCAACGGCCAGATCAGCGGCGAGAACTACACGCGGCTCCTGGCCGCCGCCTACAACGCCATCAAGGGCGCCAACGGCAGCGTGATGGTCATCAGCGGCGCGCTTGCGCCCACCGGCTTCGCCGCGCCGCCGGGCACCTCGGCGGCGGTGTGGAACGATGACGTGTTTTACCAGAGCATGGCAAACGCCGGCGCGGCCAACTACATGGACTGCATCGGCGCGCACTATAACGAGGGCATCGTCCCGCCCGACTGGACCAGCGGCGACCCGCGCGGCGGCTACCCGACGTACTATCTCACTTCGATGATCAACCGCGCGTGGGCGCCGTTTGGCGGCTCGCGCCCGGTCTGCATCACCGAGCTTGGCTACCTCTCGCCAGAGGGCTACGGCGGGCTGCCGGCCGGGTTCACCTGGGCGGCGGACACCAGCGTCGCCGAGCAGGCGGCCTGGCTCGCCGGCGCGGCGGTGATCGCCGCCAACAGCGGCCAGGTCCGGCTGATGATTATCTGGAACGTGAACTTCTCGCGCTATGACTCGGACCCGATGGCCGGCTTCGCGATGATCCGGCCCGGCGGCACGTGCCCGGCCTGTCAGGCGCTGGCCGGCGTGCGCTAGCCGGGCGCACCGTCCGGAAGACCGTGCTGCCACGGGCGCGCGGAGGGCGTAGCGCGCCGCGATCTCCGGCCCCCGTGGGATAGCCATTTACGCAAGGAGGCACACTCTCAGTGAATACGCCAACACATTCGACGCGGCCTCCCCGCCCGCGCAGGCCGCGAAGACAGGTCGGGGTGT
The DNA here is from genome assembly GCA_027494055.1 of Anaerolineae bacterium. GTDB lineage: Bacteria > Chloroflexota > Anaerolineae > Aggregatilineales > JAFGMM01 > JAOSJO01. Next base: position 137,519 of record JAOSJO010000022.1, read on the forward strand.
TCGTCTTCGTGTGGCTTGCCATCACGATTGCGATGGGGGCGTGCACGTTTGTCGCCATCTACTTCGCCAGCGGCGAGGCCAACCTCTCGCAACTGCTGGCGGCGGCGGCCCCGACCGCCACGCCTCCCCAGGCGACGGCGACGCTCCTCCCCACCATCCCCCGGCCACCGCAACGCCGACCCTTGAAGCCACCGACATCCCGCCCATGCCGACCGACCCACCGCCAACGCCCACGCTGCTCCCGCGCGAGGACAGGCGCTTCGGCTACGGCATCCAGGTGCAGGAGAACTACGACCTCCAGGATTACTGGTACGAGCTGGTCAAGGACCGGCTTGGCCTGGAGTGGGTTAAGCAGCAGGTCCGCTGGGAGATCATCGAGCCGGAGCGCGGCAACATCGACTGGTCGATGCTCGACCTCGTGGCGCCGGCCGCCGCGGAGAAGGGCCTGAAGCTGATGCTGAGCGTCGTCACCGCGCCGGATTGGGCGCGGCCCCCCGGCGCGGACCTCTCCAAGCACGGCCCGCCGGCGGACTTCCAGGACTACGCCAACCTCCTGACCGAGACTCTGCAACGCTACCCCGGCCAGGTCCACGCCATCGAGGTGTGGAACGAGCAGAACATTGACCGCGAGTGGAGTTCGCCGCAGGGCCTCAGCGCCGCCAGGTACGTGGAACTGCTCGGCGTCGCCGAGCGCGCCATCCACGCGGTGGACCCCGGCGTGATCGTCATCAGCGGCGCGCTCTCACCCACGGGCGTGAACACCGCGCAGGCGATGGACGACTTCCGCTACTTCGACCAGCTCATCGCCGCCGGCCTGCTCAACTACGCCGACTGCGTGGGCGCGCACCACAACGGCTACAACATCCCGCCCGACGCGGTGTGGGACAACCCCGCGACGATGGGGCCGCAGGCGACGTACTTCACCGGCCCGTGGACCAACCTCAACCACTCGTGGAGCTTCCGCTCGACGCTGGAGTACTACCGCAACGCCATCGTCGCCGCCGGCGGCACGCAACAGCTCTGCGTCACCGAGTTTGGGTGGGCCACCGTCGAGGACCTGGACGGCTACCCGGCCGGCTTCGAGTTCGCGCGCGACAACACGCTGCAAGAACAGGCCGACTGGACCGTGCAGGCGTTCGAGTGGCTGGCCGAATGGGACGGCGCGTGGATCGCGTTCCTCTGGAACCTGAACTACGGCCCGCAGGCGGGCGGCGACCCGACGAACGACAACGTGCCCTACAGCATCCTGGCGGGCGACGGCTCGCCGCGCCCCGCCTTCGAAGCGCTGGCGGCGATGCTGAAGAACTAGGAGACGCCTCGAGTCAGGCACTATATGCGTCATGCACATCTGCAGGGGCGGGTCTGAGACCCGCCCCTCCCGCTAACCTGTGGCGCCTATCACACAATGGAATGGAGAGTGTCGCCATGACCCGTAAAATGATCCTCGTCGGCGCGGGCGGTTTCGGCGGCCATTGGTGCGCCCACTTCCTGCCGCCCAACATGGAAGATGGCGTTATCGAGGTCGTCGCGGCGGTGGACATCAACCCCGACGCGCTCCAGAACGCCCGGAAGTACCTCGGCCTGCGCGACGACCAGTGCTTCACCGACGTGGCGCGCGCCTTCGACGCAGTGCGCGCCGACTTCTGCGCCGTCGTCGTGCCCCCGCCGATCCATGAGCAGGTGGTGGACCTGGCGCTGGCGCACGACATGCACATCCTCTCCGAGAAGCCCATCGCCGACACGATGGAGGCCGCGGTCCGCGTCGCCGATAAGGTGAAGCGCGCCGGCAAGAAGATGGCCGTCACCATGAGCCACCGCTTCGACCAGGACAAGACCACGCTGCGCGCTGAGCTGCGCTCCGGGCGCTACGGCCGGCTCGATTACCTGATCTGCGCCCTCACGACTGACTGCCGCAAGTATGGCGCGATGGGGTTCCGGCACGAGATGGTTGACCCGCTGATGGTCGAGGCGGCGATCCACCATCTCGACCTCCTGGCGGACCTGGCCGGCGCCCCGTGCCAGACGATCTACGCGCAGACGTGGAACCCGCCGTGGGGCGAGTACACCGGCGACTCGCAGGGGCTGGCGCTGCTGCACTTCGACAACGGCGCGCGCGCCGTGTACGAGGGCGCGCTCTCCAACGCCGTCGGGCTGTACGGCTGGACGCGGGACTACTTCCGCGCCGAGTGCGAGGGCGCGACGTTCGTCCTCGACCATCGCCGGCTGGAGCGGTTTGTCTACGACCCGTCGCGCACGTGGGCGGACGGCCGCCCAGGGCAGGGCGAGGAAGTCCCGCTGATCCAGCAGCCCAAGTGGTCGAACGCCTGGCTCATCGAGCAGTTCGTCCAATGGCTGGACGGCGGCGAGCCGATGGCGACGAACGTCGAGGACAACCTGCAATCGATGGCGCTGGTCTTCGCCGCTATCGAGAGCAGTCGCAACGACCGCCCGGTGGACGTGCAGGCGGTGCTTGCTGCGGCGCGGACAGCCGTCGCGGCGGCCTGAGACTCACGCCGCGCCCGCTCTCGCTGATGCCGCCGATGTCAGCCGACGCGCGCCGCCCGCGCCCCTGGACGCGCAGCATCCTGTTTCTCATCGCCCTGGCGGCGCTGCTCGCGTTCGTCGCGGCGCAGGCTGGCCCCCAGCCCACCGCGACGCCGATGGTGCCGCTTTTCGACTCGCCCACCTACGCGGTGCAGGCGTTTCTCTATTGGGACGAAGCCGCGCGCCAGCGCGACCTGCAACTGATCCGCGACATGGGCTTCACGCACGTGAAGGCGCAGCTCCCCTGGCGCGAGATCCAGACCTACTTCCCCGACCAGTGGGACTGGTACCGCGCCGACGCGCTCGTGGCAGGCGTGGAGGCCGCCGGCCTGCGCCTGATCGCGCGGATCGACCGGCAGCCCTTCTGGACGCAGGACAACGGCGGCTGGCCGCCGCTCGATAGCGCGCCCCCGCCGACCTGTCGTACTTCGGCGCGTTCTGCGAGGCGGTCGCGGCGCGCTACCGGGGGCGCATCGCGGCGTACCAGGTGTGGAATGAGCCGAACCTGTCGCGTGAGTGGGGCGACAACTGGGGCACGCCGGAGATCGAGCGCGCGCCGGACGCCGCCGAGTACGTGGCGCTGCTGCGCGCGTGCTACCAGGGCGTCCGGCGCGGCGACCCTGACGCCATCGTGATCTCGGCCGGCCTCGCGCCCACCGGCACCGGCCTCCCCGCTGCCATTCCGGACACCGAGTACCTGCAACAGATGTACGACGCCGGCGCGGCGGCGTACTTCGACGTGCTGGGCGTGCACGCGCCCGGCTACGGCCAGCCGCCCGAACTGCCGCCCGACGACCCGGTCTTCGAGGGCCACCGCTGGCGCTCCTTCCGCCACGTCGAGGACATCCGCCGCATCATGGTGCGCAACGGCGACGCGCACAAGCAGGTCGCGCTGCTGGAGGTGGGCTGGACCACCGACCAGGTGCACGACAATTACTCGTGGATGGCCGTCAGCGAGGCGACGCAGGCGGATTACCTGGTGCGCGCCTACCGGTACGCCGCCGAGCAATGGCAGGCGTGGATCGGGCCGGTGACGGCGATCTACATCGCCGACCCGCTCTGGACCGAGGCAAACGAGGAGTGGTGGTGGTCGCTGACGGTGCCGGGCTACCCGGAGGCCGGGCTGCGGCCGGCTTACCACGCGCTCGCGGCGATGCCCAAGCCCACGCGCGCCCGCGCCACGCCGGTTACGCCGCCCTGATAAACTGGGGTATCATCACGAAACGCTGTCACGAGGCCTGTAACAGGATCAGGAACCGAGTCCAGTTTTGAGCAGCCAGCTTTCCGCGTTCAGCTTTCGCGCAAGCGCATCGAGGCTCGAAGTCGCCCTCTTTGTCGTCTTGATGCTCGTCGCGGCGGCTCTGCGCGTGGCGGGCCTGACGGGCGCGCCGCCGGGCTTCAGCGACAGTGAAATCGCCGACCTGCGCATCGTCGATCAGGTGCGCATCGGCCAGGTGACTGTCTTCTACGACATCGGCGACGAGGCGGGCAGCCGCGAAGGGCTGTATTACCCGCTGCTCTCGGTCTTTACGGGCCTGCTGGGCGGCGGGCTGTATGGCTATCGCCTGTTCGGCGTGCTGGCGAACCTGCTGGCGCTGGCGTTCGTGTACGGCTTCGCGCGGCGGCTGTTCGGCGCGACCGTGGCGCTAAGCGCGCTGGCGGCGCTGGCGGTGCCGTTCTGGCCGGTGTTCACCGCCCGTGCTGTGGCGCGGGAGACGCTGCTGCCGCTGTTCACGGCGGGCGCGGTGTACTTCTTCGTGCGCGGCTTCACCACCCGCCCCACCGACGCCGGCGACCCGATGCCCGCGATGCGCCTCGTCGCTGGCGGCGTGCTGATGGGGCTGTCGCTCTACGTGCACTGGACCGCCGTCTTTCTCGTGGTCGCCTTCCTGCTGTTCGGGTTCTACGCCAACGCGCGCTACCCGCGCCTCACGCGACGTGGGTGGGGCGATGTCGGTTTCGCGCTGCTCGTGGTGCTGATCGTCGCCGTGCCGTTCATCGTCTCGCTGCTGCGCACGCCGGGCGTCAGCGCGCTGAGCGCCTACCTGCTGCACGCCTTCGAGGGCGCTGCCGGAGTCGGCGCTTGACACCGTGGCGGCCCTTTTCTGGCGGGGCGACGCCGACCCGACGCGGAACCTGCCCGGCCTCCCCCTGTTTGGGCCGGTGGCGGCGGTCGCTTTCGCGCTCGGCGTGGTCGTGGCGGTGCGCCGCTACCGCCGGCCCGCCTACGCCCTCGTGCTCATCGGGCTGCTGATGGGGCTGCTGCCGGATGCGCTCTCGGTGGGCGCGACCGACTTCCGGCGGCTCGTCAGCGCCATGCCCGTGCTATATGTCGCCGTCGGCATCGGCGTCGATGCCGCGCTGCGCTACGTGATGCGCCGCCGCGAGGTCCTGCTCGCGCTGGGGCTGGCGGCGGCGGTGATCGTTGTGGCGGCGGCGGGGCTTACGGCCTACAACCTGGGCGCGTGGTCGCTGCGCGACGACGTATTCGGAGCGCTACCACGCCAACCTGGGCCGGCTCGCCGTCCACCTCGACGCGACTGCCGCCGACCTCCCGACGACGGTGTGCTCGCCGGCGCTGCGGCGGGTGAACGGGACGCACCTGACGGACCGGCAGCTTCTGCGCTACATGCTCCACCAGAGCGCCCTGCCGATCCGCTACACCGACTGCTTCAGCAGCGTCGTGCTGGCGGCGGGCGGCGCGCGGCAGCAGATCACGTTCACCTACGGCGACGGCCCGGCGCAGGTGCCCGAACCGCTCCAGTCCTGGTTTGCGCGCGCCGAGGAGACGCCCATCTACGGGCTGCCGGCAGGCTCGGCGGTCGTGATCGAGGTGGCGCAGCCGCTGGGCGACCTGATGGGCAGCTTCATCACCACAGCCCCCGCCGGCTACCCGCCGGAAGCGCCCGGCGGCCCCGGCCCGGCGAGCATCCCGGTGCGGCTGGGCGGCAACCTGACCTTCGAGGGCTACGCGGTGGGCGCCACCGAGGCCCAGCCCGGCGACGCGGTCGAGCTGGTCACGTACTGGCGCGTGGATGGCCCGACGCCGCCCGACCTGAACATGTTCACGCACCTGCTGTTCGACCCCGACGGCTCGCCGGTGGCCCAGGCCGACCTTCTCGGCCCGATTGCGGCCACGCTGCGCCCGTCGGACATCTTCGCGCAGGTGCATTACCTCTCGCTCCCGGCCCGGCTGCTGCCGGACGACTACGACCTCGTTATCGGCGTCGTCAATGCCAGCGGCGGGCGGCTGCCGGTGCTCGACGATGGCGCGGAGCGGGGCACCCGCCTGTTTCTGCAACAGATTCACGTCACCGATGGCGGCGGGGAGGGCGATGGCTGAGCCACGCCCGGCAGTGACGATTGACGGCGCATACGGAGCAGGCGGCGGCCAGATTCTGCGCACCGCGCTCGCGCTGGCGTGCCTCACGGGGCAGCCGGTGCAGGTCGTGAACATCCGCGCCGGGCGCAAGAACCCCGGCCTCGCGCCGCAGCACCTCACCGGCGTGCGCGCCATCGCCGAGGTGTGCCGCGCGCAAGTCGAGGGCGACGCGCTCGGTTCGCAGACGCTGCGCTTCACGCCCGGCGGGCCGGCCGTCCCCGGCGCGTACCGCTGGGATGTCACCGAGGCGGCGGGGCAGGGCAGCGCGGGATCGGTGAGCCTGATCTTGCAGACGGTGCTCTTCCCCCTGCTGATGGCCCCCGGCGCATCGACGCTGACCATCCGGGGCGGGACGCACGTCAGCTTCAGCCCGCCGGTGCACTACGTCCGCGACGTGTTCCTGCCGTCGCTCCAGTTGGCGGGCGAGCCGGTCCGCGTGGAACTGGGCGCGTGGGGGTGGTATCCGCGCGGCGGCGGCGAGATCACCGTCGCGATTGCGGGGCCGGCGCGCCTGCGCCCCCTGACGATGGACGCGCGCGGGCCGCTGGAGAAGGTCAGCGGCGTCGCCGCCGTGACCAACCTTCCGGCGCACATCCCCCAGCGCATGGTGAACCGGGCGCGCGGCGCGCTGCGCGACCTCGGCGTCCCGCTGGAGATCGCGCCGCTGCGGGCGCGCGGGCCGGCGCCAGGGGCGGGCATCTTCCTGACCGCGCACTACACCAACGCGCGCGCGGGGTTCTCGGCGTTGGGGCGACCGGGTAAGGCCTCGGAGGCGGTGGCGGAGGAGGCGTGCGACGCGCTGCTGGCGCACCACCAGAGCGACGCCGCCGCCGACCTGCACCTTGCCGACCAGTTGGCGCTGCCGTGCGCGCTCGCCGAGGGCGAGTCGGTCATCACCACGCCAGAGGTCACGGCGCACCTGACGACGAACCTTCATGTGATCCAGCAGTTCCTGCGTGCGGAGATCGCGTTAACGGGTAAAATCGGGGCTTCAGGTCGCATGACAATCAGGGGATGGGCCTGAATGTTTGACATCGTCTTTCTCGGCACCAGCGCCTCCGCGCCGTCGATCTACCGGGGCTATCGGCGCAGGTGGTCATGGTGCGCGATCACCGCTTCCTGATCGACTGCGGTGAAGGCACGCAGCGCCAGATACTCAAGAGCGGCATCGGCTTCAAGCGGCTGAACCGCATCCTCATCACGCACGGCCACCTGGACCACATCCTGGGGCTGGCGGGGATGCTCTCGACGTTCATGCGCTGGGAGGCCATCGACGAGATGGAGATTTGGGGCAGCCGCCACGCCCTGAACCGGGTCCACGACCTGTTGTACGGCGTGGTGCTGATGGGTCGCCGCCCGCCGATGCCGATTCACCTCATCGACCTGGAGCCGGGCGTCCTGCTCGAAGACGATTACTTCACGCTCAGCGCCTTCCGCGTCACGCACCGGGGCGCGGATGCGTTCGGCTTCGCCTTCGAGGAGAAGGCGCGCCGGCCCTTCCTCAACGACAGGGCCGAAGCGCTCGGCGTGCCGTTCGGCCCGGAGCGCCGCCTGCTGGTGGCCGGCCAGCCGATCACGCTCGCCGACGGGACCGTGGTGCACCCCGACCAGGTGCTCGGCCCGGCGGTGCGCGGCGCGCGGCTGGTGCACGTGGGCGATTGTGGCCGCACCGACGACATCCAGGACTTCGTCGCCGATGCGGACTGCCTGGTCATCGAGGCGACGTATCTCGATGTCGAGGCCGACATGGCGCGGCAGTTCGGCCACCTGACCGCCGCGCAGGCGGCGCGCCTGGCGCGGGACGCCGGCGTGCGCCAGTTGATCCTCACGCATGTGTCACGCCGCTACCGCGAACGCGACATCCGGGAGGAAGCGCGCGCGGTCTTCCCCGATACCGAGGTCGCACGCGACTTCGACCGCTTCACGGTGCTGAAGCACCAGCCGGTGCGCAAAGTGCCCACGCCGGGGCGCGCGTTGCCCCAGCCTGAGGAAGTGGAGGAAGCGGAGGAAACGCCCGAATCATAAGCGGGGCTGCAGGCAGCAGCCCCGTTCGCGTGTTCTCGTGGTAGACGCGCTGTTACAGGGTCAGGCGGGCGTGGCCTGCGCCTCTTCGGTGACCTGGCGTTCCAACACCTCCGCGCGGACGGCCAGGTCTGCGAACGACGTGCTGCTCAGCCGTTTGACGAGATCGGCCTGCGCATCGCACCACACTTCATGCATCGGGCACGAAGGGGTGTAGGGGCAGGCGTCCGTGCCGTTCACGCAGCGGTTCAGCGCAACCGGCCCGTCGATGACCTGGATCACGTCCAGCATGGTGATGTCGCTGGGCGAACGGGCGAGGCGCACCCCACCACTCGCGCCACGCATCGCGTCCACGATGCCCGCGACCGCCAGTTGCGAGATGATCTTCGCCAGGAAGGGCAGCGGAATCCCCTGCTCCTGGGCGATGGCAGAGGTGGGCGCGCGGGTCCCGTCAGCAAGGCGGGCAACGTGCAGCACGGCGCGTACAGCGTAATCGGCTTGGCGGGTGATTTCCATGAATGACCTCCACGGCCAATAGGCATAATTAGGCCTTTATTGTCCTCTCTAGATTACCCAATTTGGACCAATCTTCTCAACTGTCATTTGTCATTACCCTGCGTGACATAACGCGCAAAGGCGCGGTATCAACCGTCCCAATCAGGTCGTAAACCATAGCGCCGGTAATACGCACCGGTACAATCTCGCCTACGGGCAGTTCGCCCTCAACGAATACCAGGCCATCCACTTCGGGCGCATCGCGGTACGTGCGCCCCACGCTGATGACCGCATCGGTGGGCTGACCGCTGGCGTCCTCGGCCTCGCCGTAGCCCTCCACCAGCACGTCAAGCGTCCGCCCTACCAGCGCCTGATTGCGCGCCAGGCTGATGCCCTGCTGGAGCGTCATCAGCGCCTCCAGCCGCGCGGCCTTGACCGCCTCCGGCAGGTGGCCGGGCAGGTCGGCGGAGGGGGTGTTTTCCTCGTAGGAGTAGGTGAACGCGCCCACGCGGTCGAATTGCAGGTCGCGCACGAAGTCGAGCAGCGCCGCGAACTCGGCCTCGGTCTCGCCGGGGTAGCCCACGATGAACGTGGTGCGCACGGCGATGTCGGGCAGCGCGGCGCGCATCTTCTCCAGCGTGCGGTACACCCATGCGACATTCGCCGGGCGGCGCATCCGGCGGAGCACGTCCCGGCTGCCGTGCTGGAGCGGGATGTCCAGGTAGGGCAGGATTTGGCCGTGGCGCGCCATCACCTCGATGAGCCGGTCGGTAACCGCGCCGGGGTAGGCGTACATCAGCCGTATCCAGGGGACTTCGGGCGCGGCCTCGACGATGGATTCAAGCAGCGCCGCCAGGCCATCCTTGAGGCCCAGGTCGTGGCCGTAGTCGGTGGTGTCCTGGGCGATGAGGACGATCTCGCGCACGCCCATCGCCTGCAGCCGCGCCGCCTCGCGCGCGATGGCGTCTGGCGGTCGGCTGACCATCGTGCCCTTGATGAGCGGGATGGCGCAGAAGGCGCACGGGCGGCGGCAGCCGTCGGCGATCTTGAGGTAGGCGCTGGCCCCGTGGACGCTGGCGCGCAGCGCGCCGCGCTCGTCGCGGCCCACGGTGTCGGCCTCGTCGGGCAGGTGGTATAGCGGCGCGCGCGCGCCGCCCAGCCGCTCCACCACATCGACGATGTCCATCCAGCGCCGCGTGCCGATGATGCCGTCCAGGCCGGGCACCTCCTGCGCCAGTTGCGCGCCGTAGCGCTGCGAGAGGCATCCGGCGGCGATGAGGCGCTGGCCGTCGCGCTTGCCTTCGGCCAGTTCGCGCAGCGCGCGGATCGACTCCGCCTTCGCGGGGCCGATGAAGCCGCACGTGTTGACGATGAGCACCTGCGCCGCTTCGGGCGTATCGACCCCGGCGTAGCCGGCGCGGCTCAGGAGCTGCGCCATCCCATCGGAGTCGACCGTGTTCTTGGAACAGCCCAGGCTCAGCAGGTAGAAGGCGCCACGCGGCGCATCGCCGACCCTGGTGTCAGCCGGCTGGGTGTCAACTGTTGTATCGCGCTTAGGGGACAAATTCACAACCTTTTCACACAAACCCGCAGCGAACCGTGTTACGATGGAGTCCGAGGGTCAGCCTCCGCGAACGTAACCTCTCCCTCCCATCCAGCTTCCTCCCACCCCCTACCAATCGTCGGCGGAGGCTGACCGCTCACCATATCCTGAACGTCCTCCCCTGGGGCCAACGCCCCACCCCCGCCTGTCTGTGAGAATTTGTCATGTACCAATGGATGGTCTCCTGCGAAATGTTGGCGCAATGAGGCAGTCTGGTTGACCTCACCCCCGCGGGCTGGGGGGGGGGGGGGGGAATGAAGCTATCTTCTGACGCGCCACTTGGGCGGGGTGGGCGTCAAGCCATACAGCTCAGCAACGACACACAAGATAGAGACCATCTACAAATACGATGCTAATTGTAATATAGACGCCCGGCTGCGCCCACCTTACAACGAAAAAGGCAGGTGCTCGACCTGCCCCCACGCGCTGCCGTATGCGACTGTGCGCGACCTCAAGGGGGCGGTGGTGTCCGCCTCGCCCACGTCGGCGCTTGTTTCAGCAGCCCCGATCTCCGGGGCCGCCATCTGGGCGGCGAACAGGGTATCGATGTTGTCGAGGGTGATCGTCAGGTCCACGACCTCGCCGCGCCCGCCCAGCGGCCCGACGGCGCGGTCGTTGACGACCACGTCCAGCCCGGCGGCGTTGCCGGCGCGCACCGCAACCGACTGCGAGCCTTGATATTGCAGGCGCGTGCCCGGCGTGGCGACGCCCTCGAACTGCATCACGCCGTCAACCATGATGCGCACCCAGGTGCGCTGCACCACGTCGAAGATCACAAACACGCTGTTGAACGTCTGCGATTCGGGGACGGGAACGCCGTCGGTGGGCTGGGCTGCGGGGGAAGCGTGGGGCTGGGCGTGACGGTGGGCTGGTCGCCGAGCACGGTCTGGATAAAGTCCACGCCCTCGGCCTTCTTGTCGGTGTCGATGAGCCATTCTATGGCCCGCGTGCCGCCCAGGGCAAGCACGAAGAACACGAACACCGCCGCCATGCCGAAGACGAGCATACTCGACGAGAAGCTGCGCCCCCGGCGGCTGGTCTGGCCGGTGTCGGGCGCGGGCTGCGCCGGGTTGGGCGGGCTGGTGCGCGTGCCGTTCTCGTTAGGCCGGGCGACGACCACCGGCGTCGGCCTGGGCAAATGGCCGTTGCCGCCATAGCCAAACGATTCCAACTGGCCCATCGCCTGCTCGTAACGGGCGAGGATAGCATCCGCGTCCAGGCCGAGGAACTGCGCGTAGTTGCGCAGAAAGCCGCGCGCCTGGACCTGCGACGGAATCAGGCTGTAGTCGCCGTTTTCTATCGCCGCCAGGAACTTGGCGCGTATGCGCAACTCCTGCTCGACCTCGTCGAGCGTGAGTTCCATTCGTAGCCGTGCCTCGTGCAACTCATTGCCGAGGACTTCCACTTCCATATCTTAGCGCCTCACGACCTGCGATAGTGCGCCGGCCAATGGCTCTACCTTACACATCAAAGGGGGTCGGTTCTGTCCCTCGGCGAGCAAATCCTCCATATCGCCGTGGAACGCCTCCAGAAAGGCTCGCCACTCCGCGACGTCGCGCTTGGTGAGCGGCTCCAGGCCCGCTTCCCACCAGTCATCCGGGGCCTGGTCAAGCCACACGTCCTCTTCCTCCAGCGGGCTGGCGAAGGCCAGGATCAGGCCTTCCTCGCCGCAGAGGGGACAATGGGCGACCATAGCCCACATCGCGTCATCGCCGTCGATGACCTCCACGTCCTGCAGGCGGTAAGAAGCGCCGCACACGCCGCAGGTCATGTACGATATGACGTACTGGATGACGGTCTCGTCGTCGAAGTCGTGCGAGTCAGGTCTCATCAGCCGTCGTCAGCCCCTGTCTCGTCCACAGCCGCCAGTTCCTCTGGCGCTGCGCTCCCCCATCGTCCGGGGCCATCACGTCGGCCTCTTCCAGGACTACCGCCGCTTCAGCGGCCGCTTCTGCAGCCGCTTCTGCGGCCGCTTCTGCGGCCTCCTCGGCAATCGCTTCCGCGGCCTCGGCAGCTTCCTTAGCCGCTTCGGCAGCCGCCACCACACCCTCCGGCGACTCGCCTTCGCGGTGGACAACCACTTTCACCCTGGGCGCCAGGTGCGCTGCGAGCCGCACCGGTACGCTGTGCACGCCCAGCTCGCGCAGGCTGGTCTGCTCGCCCACGCGCCGCCGCTCGACCTCAATACCCAGCTCTTCGCTGATCTTGTCAGCGATGTCCTGCATGGTCACCGAGCCGTAGAGCTTGCCGGTCTCGCCGGCCTTGACGGCGAAGCGCAACTCCAGGCCTTCGATCTGTTCCGCGACGCCCTTGAGTTCGTCGTAGAGGCGAGCGCGGCGGGCCGCCGCCTCTTTGCGCAGGCTTTCCGCCTGCCGCATGTTGCCCGGCGTCGCCTTGATCGCCAGCCCCTGTGGGATCAGATAATTGCGCGCGTAGCCGTCCGAAACGTTGACGACCTCGCCAGCGACTCCGTGCTTATAAACATCCTGTTTCAGAATGACCTTCATCCGGGAAAGTATGCCTCCAGATAATAGTATCAGGGTACTCCCCCTTGATACGCCCAGTCTACATCTTATCACATCTCAAGGCAAGAAACCTTAGCAGATGCTTAGAGAGCCAACCCGCCTGTGCGCGCGCCCGCTGGCGCGCCTTGCCGGGCCAAACTCCCATGATTCTAACAGCACAACCCCAATGTCACAAATTACGGGAAGGTCTGCACAAACTCCCCATTCTGCACAATATAGATGTACATCGTCGGCGAGACCAGGTCGCCGTTGTCCTGATACTGCACCGTGCCCACCAGCGTCTCGAAGTCCAGCCCTCGGATGGCGTCGGCGACGGCGCGCCCCGCGAACCCTTCGGCCTGGCGCGCGCCCTCCGCAAGCACCTGCATCGCGACGTAGCCGCCCGTGCTGTAGGTGTCCGGGTTGCGATACTCGACCGCCTGGTACCGGCCAATCCAGCCCGCGTCGCTGACGGTCTGCGGGCTGGGCGCGAAGGCCGTCACGTACATGCCTTCCGCCGCGCCCAGGGATTCGTCGATGGTGGCGGCGAGGAAGCAGCCGTCCGACGCCAGAAACGGCAGATCGTCCAGCCCCACCTGTTGCAGGTCATACCGCAGGTAGGGGCACTCGATCTCGTACCCGGCGTAGAAGATGGCGTCCGCGCCGCTCTCGCCGATGGCCTGGACCTCGTTGGGGTAGTAGATCGGCGCGTCGCTGTCCACCTCGCCCACGAGGTCGGGCGGCCCAATCGGTATCTGGCGCTGCATCACCACGTCGGCCCCCAGCGCCTCAAGCTGGCGCGCGGTCTCGGCGGCCAGGTCGATGCCGTAGTCCTCATCGTTGTGCAGAACCGCCACGTTCGACGCGCCCAGCGTCTCCACGAGATAGCGCGCGACGACCTCCGCCTGGACCTGGTCGCTGGCGTTGACGCGGAAGAAGCGCTGGTAGCCCTTCTCCGTGAGCGTTTGCAGGCTCGCCGTCGCCGTGACGACCACGATGTCAAGCGTGTCGTAGACCTCCAGGGCGGCCTCGGTCTGGCCGCTGTTGAGGTGGCCGATCACGCCCAGGACGCGCTCGCCGCCCGCACGCGCGCCGCGATCTGCTCGGCGATCTCCACCGCCACATCCGAGTCGCTCTCGTCGTCCAGCGCCTCGACCACCACGCGGTAGCCCAGCAGCCCGCCCGCCTGGTTGATCTCAGCCGCGGCGAGGCGGACGCCGCCGACGAGCGTCTGGCCGCCGTTGGCCTGGAAGCCGCTCAGCGGCGCGGCGGCAAAGACGATCACGTCCCCCTCCGTCGGCGCGACGGGCTGCGGTTGCAGCCGGTCGCACGCCGAGACGGCCAGGGCAAGGATCAGGGAAATGCACAACAGGGCGGCCCGTTTCATCGTCAGTTCCTCCACAGGTCCGTGCGTGCGGCGGAACCACACCGGTTCCCCACATGCGTGCAGCATAACACGACGGCGTGAGCGCGTCAAAACCCAGGGGGTTGGGGGGCAGGCCACAGGCAGAATCAAGCGCGGCGGGGCATGAGCGCCAGCCGCCGCGCAAACCGGTTCAGGGCGAGAGAAAGGCCGCCCGCCGCCGCGTCACGCATCCACGCCCAGGTACAGGTCGAAGACCATCGCTTCAGGGACCATCGCTTCGGACAGATTCCCCGGCGGGGAGAGCAGTTCCTCCAGCCATTGCCGGTTGGCGAACCTGTACTGGCTGGTCTTCGCCCAGAGCACCAGTTGCTTCCACCGCTCGCCGATCTCGCTCAATCCTTCGAGCCGCGTGACCGCATACAGCCCGCCGGGTATCTCCTTGATCGTGATGTCGCCCTCGCCTTCGACGTCTGGGCCGACCGTCATCCACTGTTCGTAGCCGTAATTCGGGCTGCCGGGCGACGGATCGGGGTTGTTGAACCCGAAGAAGCGCGCACTGCCCAGGTCCAGCCCCTTCGCCTCCGCGAACGCGAGTAGCTTACGCCACGCGATCTCCTCCGGCTGCGCGCCGAACCCATACGCGCTCGCGACGCGCATCGGCTCAAGCGTCACGATCCGAACCTCGATGTCAGCCATCACCTTCACCCTCCTGCGTGCATGGACCCGTTTACCATGCCCATCTTACCGGACGCCACCTGACACCTCATGTCAGGAATTTGCGTTACACTGGAGACAGTGCGGAGAATCGCTCACCGGGGGGTGTCCATGCGCGCCGACCGCCTGCTTTCCATGCTCATGCTCTTGCAGACACGCGGGCGCATGACCGCGCAACAGCTTGCCGACGAGCTGGAGGTCTCGGTCCGGACCATCTACCGCGACATCGAGGCGCTGAGCGTCGCCGGCGTCCCGGTCTATGCCGAGCGCGGGCCGGGGGGCGGCTGCGCGCTGCTCGACAGCTACCGCACCAACCTCACCGGGCTGACCGACGACGAGGCGCGCGCGCTGTTCATGCTCAGCATTCCCGCCCCACTGGCCGACCTCGGCGTGAGCCAGGCGCTTCAGGGCGCGCTGCGCAAGCTCGCTGCGGCGCTGCCGGATGCCCGCCGCGCAGAAGAGGAACGGGCGCGACAGCGCATCCACCTTGACTCAACTCCCTGGTTTCAGCAAGAGGAACCCACGCCGTGCCTGCAGACAATCCACCAGGCCGTGTGGGAGGACCGCAAGCTCCACATCACGTACCGCCTGCCCTTCGAGACGCACGTCGCGTGGCTGGTCGAGCCATACGGGCTTGTCGCCAAGGCCAGCACGTGGCACCTGGTGGGCGCAGTGACCAGCCACCCGGCGGGCAACGTGCGCGCGTTCCGCGTCGCGGACATCCTGGAGGCGCGCCTCGACGCGGCGACCTTCGCGCGCCCGGTGGGCTTCGACCTGGCTGCGTTCTGGCGCGCGTGGCGCGCCGGCTACGCGGGCAGCCGTCCCTGCTACCGCGTCACGCTGCGCGTCGCGCCGGCGCTCGCGCCCCTGCTGCCGCGTTACTTCGGCGCGCAGATCGAGGCGCAGCGCGCGCATGCCGCCTCCGACGCCGAAGGGTGGGTGACGCTGACAGTCGCCTTCGAGTCGCTGGAGGCGGCGCGCGACCGCATCCTCGGCTTTGGGCGGGCCGTGGAGGTCCTGGAGCCGGAACCACTGCGCAGGAGCGTCACGGACTTCGCGCGGCAGATCGTGGCCTTCTATGACGAGGTCGCCGGCTGACCCGGCGGGAGCGACACCAAACAGCCCCCGGCATTGTATCCGACAGGCGTGAGGTCCGTCTTGTGCTTATCGTCACTAGCGCAAAGCGAGCGTGGTCCTTTTGCTTTATAATGTGAATATGGAAGGCGTTAAGAGCTTAGAGGCGCGATACATATTATAGAGAAGGTTCCGCATGAGCCAACACCTGATCTCGCTAGCTCTGATCTTGTCACTGCTATCTGGACCGGTCATACCATCTGCTCTTGCACAGGAAGCCGAAGTGTGGACAGAGGTTCTGCGCATCGGGCGAGGCGGCGTTACCGACATCGCCTGGAGTCCGACTGGTGAGGTGATCGCGGTTGCGACAGAATTGGGCACATGGCTGTATACTCCTGAACTTGAAACGATCCGCTTCCTTGAGGGGGGCTTATAACATAGACAACACCGTAGCTTGGTCGCCGGATGGAAAAATGCTCGCGAGCAGCGGGCCTGAGGGTATCCCTAGCATTTGGGATGCAACGACTGGCGAGGTGATGGCAACCGTAGATGACTGGGCACACTCATGGACGTGGTCACTAGATGGCTCCACGCTGCTCTACACTGGTACTCCCGGCGATCCAACCACAAGTGAGTTTAGAGATATGGCAATCAAAACCTGGAATGTACAAGACCCACATACTGGAGAGATACCAGTAGTTATGGAAGTCAATTCGTGGCCCAAGAGTTGGTCGCCGGACGGAAGCCGCATCGCTGGAGCAACTTCATGTCGCACAGGGAGCGGAGGTCCCTGCGAACTGAGCATTTGGGATACGGGAACAGGAGAGCATTGGATTTCTGTGGAACCCAAAGGACGCGAAGTTTATGATCTGGCCTGGTCCCCGAGTGGAATGCTTATCGCGGCAGGTCATGAAGTATTCGGCAGTGGCCCTGGATATGCTTATCCGATGGTCCAAATCTGGGATACGATCAGCGGGCAGCTACTCCTTACTCCAACATCCGCCCCTGACTTCTATGACGAAATACACGCGCTAGCTTGGTCAACAGATAGCCGGCTTGCTGGCGGAAGTCTCGAAGGCATTCTGTACATCTGGCAGCTTACGATCAAGTCAGGTGAAGAGGCTACCTGGGAAACGCTCGCAACGCTGGAAGGCCATGAAGGCACGATCACAGCAGCAGCGTGGTCACCGGATGGAACCCGGCTTGTCAGCGCCAGCGAAGATGGCAGAATTCGTATATGGGATGTCGAACGTGGCGACGCTGTAGCGACTTTGGAAAGTCACGCCCAGGATTTCGAGGAAATTGTCTGGTCGCCAGATGGAAAACAGTTGCTCAGCTCAAGCTGGAATGGTGAGATATGGGACGCCGTTACCGGCGAGCGGTTAACGCTCGCGCGAGGTTTCAGGCGAGTCGGCGGACGCAACTGGTCAATTGCCTGGTCAGTAAATGGCCCTTACCTGGCGGATCGGGACGACGACGTTATCCGGGTACAAAATGTGAGCACGGGGGAGGCACTTGCCAGGTTTGAGATGAAGAACTATTCGATCTATCACATTGCGTTGTCGCCAAATGGGACTTTCCTGATGGGGGAAGACACGAGGAGAGATGTCTGTATTATATGGGATGTCTCTAGCGGTGAGAGGATTGCCATCTTGAATTCTGGAGAATGGTGGCTCGAAAAGCTTACTTGGTCATGGGATGAAACACGCATCGCTGGTGGACACGGAGATGGACAGGTATTCATCTGGGATGTACAGAACGGCGAACGGTTAGCCACCTTACACGCCGACGACGACAGGGTGTGGGCAATCGCGTGGTCACCAGATGACAGGTACCTTGCCACCAGTGGACTCCGAGACAGCATCATCCGTATCTGGGATACTGTTAGCTGGGAAGAGGTCACTTCCTTTGGGCGCTTTAGCTTTTTCCTGGCTTGGTCGCCCGATGGGACACGCCTAATCGCCAGCGCCGGGAACGATGGCATGAGGCTGTGGGACACACGCAGTTGGGAACAGGTTGCTGTCCTTGAAGGTCATCAAAGTGAAATACAATCTGTAGCATGGTCGCCTGATGGGACACGTGTCGCTAGCGCGAGTTGGGATGGTACAATAAGAGTGTGGGAGAGACAGTAAATCGATGTTATAATCCACCCATTCAAGCCCCTTCGCAAGCAAGGGGGCTTTTTTGGTAGAGGTGGTTGGACGATGTTAGAAAAACTGGCCGGGATCGAAGCGCGCTACCAGGAGATCGAGCAGGCGATGGCCGACCCTGAAACGGCGGTCGATTACGAGCGTATGGCCGAGCTGGCGCAGGAGAAGGCCGAACTTGAAGGGATCGTGTCCATGTACCGCGCGTACAGGCGCGTGCTGGACGAAATCGCGCAGGCCGAGGCGCTGCTCGACGAGGAAGCGGACGACGACCTGCTCGCCCTGGCACGCGAGGAACTCGACCGGCTGACCGCGCGGCGCGCCGCGCTCGAACCGGAGCTGCGCACGATGCTCCTGCCCAGGGACCCGCGCGACGCCAAGAACGTCATCGTGGAGATTCGCGCCGGCGCGGGCGGCGATGAGGCCGGCATCTTCGCGGCGGACCTCTTCCGCATGTACACGCGCTACGCCGAGGCGCGCAACTGGAAGATCGAGGTACTGAGCGCGCACGAGACCGGCGTCGGCGGCTTCAAGGAGATCATCTTCCAGGTGAAGGGCAAGGGCGCCTACAGCCGGCTCAAGTACGAAAGCGGCGTGCACCGCGTGCAGCGCGTCCCGGTCACCGAGAGCGCCGGCCGCATCCACACCAGCACCGCCACCGTCGCCGTGCTCGCCGAGATGGACGAGGTTGAGGTGCACGTCGACCTGAACGACCTGCGCATCGACGTGTACCGCTCGCGCGGGGCCGGCGGCCAGAGCGTCAACACGACCGACTCGGCGGTGCGCGTCACGCACCTCCCCACCGGCATCGTCGTCGCCTGCCAGGACGAGCGGTCGCAGCTCCAGAACCGCGCGCGCGCGCTGTCCATCCTGCGCGCCCGCCTGTACGAGATCGAGCAGGAGCGCCTGCAAGAAGAGCAGGACTCCACGCGCCGCTCGCAGGTCGGCAGCGGGGAGCGCAGCGAGAAGATCCGCACGTACAACTACCCGCAGAACCGCGTCACCGACCACCGCATCGGCATGTCGAACTACAACCTGCCCGCGGTCATGCAGGGCGACATCGACGAGTTCATCGACGAACTGGCGGCGCGCGAGCAGGCCGAGAAGCTCCAGGCCGTCGGCGCATGACGCCCACTGCCGGCGACGCGGTGGCTTCCGCCACTGGCGCGCTGCGCCACGCCTCCGAGACGCCCCGCCTTGACGCCGAGGTGCTGCTCTGCCACGTGCTCGGCGTCGCGCGGACTGCGCTGCTCGGCCACCCAGAGCAGCCGCTCACGCCCGACCAGGAGAGGCAGTACCGCGCGCTCGTCGCGCGCTGCGCCGCCGGCGCACCGGTGGCCTACCTCACCGGCTTCCGCGAGTTCTACGGGCTGCGCTTCGCCGTCACCCCAGACGTGCTCATCCCCGCCCGGAGACTGAGCACCTGGTCGAAGCGGCGCTGGCGTGGGCTGAAGGGCGGCGCGGCCTGCGCATCGTCGATGTTGGCGCGGGCAGCGGCGCGATTGCCGTCGCGCTCGCCTATCACCTGCCCGACGCCGCCGTCACCGCCATCGACAGCAGCCCGGCGGCGCTGGAGGTCGCGCGGCGCAACGCGGCGGCGCACGCGGTCTGGGACAGGGTGGCGCTCGTGCAGGGGGACTTGCTCGCGCCGCTCGACGCGCCGGTGGACCTCATCGCCGCCAACCTGCCCTACGTCGCCTCCAAGGCGTTTGCGCTGCTCGGCACCTGCGAGCCGCGCCTCGCGCTCGACGGCGGCCCGGACGGGCTGCAGGTGATCGCGCGGCTTCTGGAACAGGCCCCGCCGCTGCTCAAAGACGCAAGCCTGCTGTTGATGGAAATCGGCTACGACCAGGCGGAGGCGGTGGCGGCGCGGGTGCGCGCGGCGCTGCCCGGCGCGGCGGTCAGCGTGCTGCGCGACTACGCGGGGCACCCGCGCGTGGTGCGCGTGGAAAAGGGCGCATGAGCAAGATCCTCCCCGGCCACGACCCCGACGCCATCGCCCACGCGGCGCGCGCCCTGCGCGCCGGGCAGGTGGTCGTCATCCCCACAGACACGGTCTACGGCGTGGCGGCGGACCCCGCCCACCCGGAGGCGGTCGCGGCGCTGTACGACGCCAAGCGCCGCCAGCCCGACAGGGCCATCCCCATCCTGCTCGCCGACGCGGAGGACGCGGCGCGCGTCGCCCTGCCCCTCGCGCCTGACGCGCAGAAGCTGGCGGCGGCGTTCTGGCCGGGGCCGCTGACGCTGGTGGTACCCAAGCGCGCCGACCTGCCGGCGATGGTCTCCGCGCTGCCGACGGTGGGGGTGCGTGTGCCCGCCCACGACGTGGGGCGCGCCGTCATCCGTGCGGCGGGGGGCGCGCTCGCCGTGACCAGCGCCAACCGCTCCGGTGGGCCGAGTCCGGTCACGGTCACGGAGGCCGTCGCGCAGCTTGGCGCGTCGGTCCCGCTCTACCTGGACGGCGGGCCGTGCCCCGGCGGCCAGCCCTCGACCGTCGCGGGGATTGCCGGGGGCGAACTCGTCATCTACCGCGCCGGGCCGATTTCGGAAGACGCGCTCCGCGCCGCGCTGGGGGCGCATCGGCGCTGAGGCGCGAGCGGATGCTCACGCGCGCGGATGCTCACACGCGCGGCGGACATTCGTCCTTCTCATGCGCCAGCCTGCGTATCTTTCTCAAAAGTCGCATATAATAGTGGACATGAGCGGTGCATCGAGGGGGCTATGATGGAACAGAAACCCATCACGTCAGGCTGTGAAAGCTGCCCAATGCGCAAGCGCGCGGCTGAGAATCCCAAGTCGCTGATTGCCAGGATATGGCGCTGGCACACCGGCTGGTGCCCCGGCTGGAAGGCCTACAAGGCAGAGTTGGCCGCGCTCGGCCTTCCGCCGCCTAAGGTCTGAGTCCGGTCCAACGCCAAGCGGTATACAATCTCGCCGCCCTCGACGCGCCCGGTGTCCGCAAAGCCGAGGCTGCGGTATAGGCGTTCGGCGGCGGCGTTGTTCGGCTCGAAGCTGATGTAGATGGCGTCGCAGCCCGGTTTCGCGCTGAGTCGCCGGATCGCCTCGACGGTCGCGGCCCTGCCGTAGCCCTTTGCCCTGGCGCGCCGTGTCGATCATCAGGCGGATGATCCACCACTCGGACGTTTCCTCGTCCGCGCCCCACATGACGAACCCCACCATCACGCCGTCGGCGTAAACGCCCATCGGCTCCCAGGTGGCGTAGAACTGCGCCTCCGCAATCGAGAAGAGGTTGCTGGCGACGAAGCCACGCTGGTCCTCCCGGACCTCCAGCGTGATCGCCTCGTGCCAGTTCTCGGCGGTAATGGGACAAAGCGCGACCGGCATGGCGAACGCCTCCTCAAGTGCAATGTATCCGCGACCGCGGCCTATTCCGTAACCACGCGCACCGGCCCCAGGAGGTACCGGTCGCCGGTGAGCGCGCCGCCGGCGTCGAACTGCGGGATGCGCCTGACACTCGTCATCCCGTACATCCCCACTTCGATCAGGTAATCGCCGGGCGGAAGGTCTGCCGGCACGACGAGGCGGTACGGATCCCACACGGTCTGGCCGGGCAGCCACTTGGGAATCCACAGGTGCGTGGGGAACGCCCCGCCGAGCGGCGTATAGTCGTGCCCCGCCACGACCTGGTTGCCAGGGTCGATCAGGTGCACGAATACCGTGTAGCTTTCCTCGATGGGCGCGAGCGCGCGCCACGTCAGCGTGAGGTCAATCGCATCGCCGGGACGAACGACCAGCGGCTCAGTCCAGGGGGCGGGCGTCCCGAGGCCGGGGAGGCCGGCGCGCGCAGCGACCAGCCCCACACGGTGCCCGATGTTCGCCAGCAGCGCCGGCGGCGCGGGCGCGAGCGGCTCCCCCGCCACCGCAATCTCGCCGAGCGCGACCGTCCAGTCTCCGTTCTCAAACGGGACATCCTCGCCCGCGTTGAGGTCGCGCAGGCCCAGCCGCAGCGGGTAGACGCCCGGAGCAAGGTCGAGCGGCAGGCGCAGGTCGTAGCGCTCGCCGATGACCTCGCCCGCCGCCCACCAGGGCGTGAGCCAGTGGCTGTCGGTGGTGAAGTCATACGCGAGCGCGCCCAGCTCGACATAGGGAAAGATGATGGCTTCCGGCGGGGCGTCCGCGCCCAGGTAGAGCACGAACGGGACCACCTCGCCGGGGCGGAAGTCGGCGCGCGGCAGGTCGTAGCCCACCACCGTGACGCCGCCGGCGGCCCGCCCGACTGCGTGCTGCGGCGCGGGCGGGGCCGCGCTCGTGCGCGCGTCGTCGGTGGGCGGCGGGACGAGCAGCCGGTACAGGTCGCTGGGCGGCGCGCCATCGTCGCCGGACAGCGCCTCGACGGGCCGGAGCCGGAAGCCGGCGTCGATCAGCGCGCGGCGGTAGCCGGTCACGTAGACCGGGCCGCCGGTCCGGTCGAGCGCGGCGAAGGCGTGCTCGACCCAGGGGTTCGCGGTGCCGGCAGCGACGTAATCCAGGATGAGGTCATCATCCGAGAGGGGCCGCCCCTCGACGTAGATGTTGTACCAGAGCGGCGTCAGGTGCTCCCAGTCGGCGAGCAGCACCGCGCCCTCGCCCGCCCCGGCAAAGTGGCGGTACACCGCGTCGGCGAAGTCGGCGGCGGCGGTGTAGCCGTTGACGTTCACATCGCGCCAGGCGTTGGCCGCGCCGAACAGCGGCGGCGCAATCAGGAGCAGCGCCAGCAGCGGCAGCGTCGCCGGCGCGGCGGCCAGGCGCGGCCGGCGGTCGAGCCAGGCGATGACGGCGATCACGCCGGCCCCGGCCAGGATGGCGACGCACATGAACGGCGCCATCAGGTAGGCCATCACGTCCTGCACGGTGTTGATGATGAACGCCAGGTTCACCGCGAAGAACACGCCGAGCAGCAGCGCCACGCGCCAGCGCCGCCACACCAGCGCCGCAAAACCGGCGACGGCCAGGGTGATCTGCAGCAGGTTGAACTGAAGGCCCAGCAGCGTGAGGAACACCAGCGCGCGCTGGCCCTGCTCCGCGAGCGTGAAATGAAACAGGTTCACGGTCAGGCCGCGCGCGAGCGCCAGGTTGAGGAAGCCGTCGAGGGTGTTCATGTTGTCTGGGCCGAAGGGCACACCGCCCGCCGCGCTGCGCAGCGGGAAGTACAGCCACGCGAACAGCCCCATCACGAAGAACGCCGCCAGCGCCGCGAGACGCCGCGGATGCAGAACCAGGCGCGGCTTGACCGCGAGGATGAACAGCCCCCACGCCGGGAAGCTGAACGCCAGCAGCGCGTGGTGGTGGGGCAGACGCCCGCCACGAAGGCGAAGGCGTAGAGGTAGCGGAGGGCGCGCTGTTTTACCTCACCCCAACCCCTCTCCACACGTGGAGAGGGGCTTCCATATCGCGCCGTTCCTCCTCTCCATTTGTGGAGAGGGGGACAGGAGGTGCGGTCGTTTCCAGCCGCCACCAGCGCAAGAGCAGGAACGTGCCCAGCGCGGCCAGCGTCACCGTGACGATGTGCGCGTTGGCGTGGCTGGCGTGCTGCCAGAGGTCGGTCGCCACCGCGAGGCTGAAGGCCGCGCTCACGGCGGGGAGGAAGGCGCGCAGCCCGCGCCAGGCCGGCGGCGTGAGCTGCCGCACCGCGCCGTAGACGAGGGTCACCGTCAGCGCGCCCGCCGCCGCCGAGAGCAGGTGCGTCCGGTAGGCGACGGAGCCGACCGGCACGAGGGTCTGCCATGCTTTGGCGAGGAGGGTGTAGAAGGCATAACCCGGCGGGTGGATCACGCCCAGGATGTGCGGCACAAAGTGTACTCGGCGGGGTCGCCGAAAAGCGCCTGGATCGCCAGCGTGCTGGTGAACAGCGCAAACGCCCCGACGAACAGCAGCAGGGGCACCCAGATGTACGGAGAGGGCTGATTCTGAGCATATTCGGTCCAGCGCCGGGCGTCGCGCACCGAGTATAACCGGCCCGCGCCGGCTGTCGAGCTTTCTGACTGGGCCGATTCTGAGTAGAATGGTTGCGTCTCTGTGCGCAATGTGGAGTGCCGCAACGTGGCAAAGAAAATCCTGGTAGTCGAAGACGAACCAGAGACCAACTTCATCCTCATGCAGATGCTTCAGGTTAGCGGCTTTCAGACCACCGCCGTGTACGACGGCAAGGGCGCGCTGGCAATGGTGGCAGCGGAAAAGCCGGATGTGGTGTTGCTCGACATCATGATGCCGGGGATCGACGGCTGGGAGGTCTGCCGACGCATCAAGGAGAACCCCGATACATCCAATGTCGGCATCGTCTTTGTGACGGCCTACGGCGGCGAGGACCTCGATCACCGCGCCGCCGAAGTGGGCGCGGACGTGATCTTGCGCAAGCCGGTCGGCCTGGGGCAGGTGATCGGCGCGGTGAGCGAAGTGCTCGGCAAGCACGGCAAGCTGGGCGAGTAGGTCAGGCGGCCAGAGGCAAGCCCGCCGCGCGGCCCCGCGCGCGGGGTGAGGCGCCTCCCCGATTGCCAACCGCCCCACTATTGTGATAGTATTGATAGAGTATTGGCATGGATTAAGGAGACCCCCGATGCGAAAGGCGCTCTCCCTTGCGCTGGCCGCCATGTTGCTGCTGGCGGCGCTCCCGGCCTGGACCCCCGCCGCGCAGGCGCAACCCACCGACCCCGCCGAGATCGTGCCCGCTGCCGCGCCCTTCTACCTCGCCATCGACACGCGGGCCGGCTTTCACCATGAAGCTCGAACGCCTGGTGAGCCGCCTCACCGGCGAGGACGTGAGCGACATGGGCGCGCAGGCGCTCGACCAGTTGGTGCAGGCGTTGATCGGCGACCCCGACGCGCTTTGCCGACGACATCCGCCCCTGGCTCGGCGACCTGGTCGCCGTCGCCAACCCGCAGATGCCCTCTATCTCGGCGCTGATGATGATGGCGAACCCTCCGCGCTCCCGCCGGGCGTCGCCCCGGTGGTGATCGCCCCGGTCACCGACCTGCCCGCCGCCCAGGACTTCATGGCGCGCCTGGCGCAGTTCGTGGCCCCGGCCTACGCGGTCAGCAACGCGGAGACGCACAACGGCTATGACTACACCGTGTTGCAACCCATCGACAACAGCAACCCGCGCGCGGCCCTGAGTTTTGGCTTCGTCGGCGATTACCTGGTGGTCGGCGCGGGCGCGCGCGCCCTTGAGCCGATCATCGACGTCGCCGCCGGCGCGCCCGCGCTGGCGGACGAGGCCGGCTTCCGGCGCGTCTACGGCGCGATGGATCCGGACTCGGCGCTGCGGCTCTACGTTGGCCCGTCCGTGCCGGCGGGCATCATCGGCGACCCGGTGGTGTGGAACATGCTCACACCATCGCTCCAGTCCGGCGAGGTCGAATTGCCCGGCCTGGACACGAGCGACCCCGCCGCGCTGCAACAGCAGCTTCTCGCCGCGATTGACACCTTCCACGGCATCGGGCTTGGCTTCCGCAGCGTGGCGAACGCGCTGGTGATGGACTTCATCGGCGGCTTCGACATGGCGGCGCTCGACGCGCTGACCGGCGAACCCCTGCCCCGGCTGGAGCGCGGCGTGGGGGAGGCGATCATCGCGCGCTTCCCCGCCGACACGCTGGGCGTCGTGGCGTCGGTCGGCCTGGCCGGGAGCTTCGCGCAGTGGCGCGCCATGGCCGAGATGCAGCAGCCGGGGGCAGCCGAAGAGCTGGAGGCCGCCTTTGCGGAGTTCGAGGCACAGACCGGCCTGACGGTGGAGGATGTGCTCGCGTGGCTTGGCGGCTCGTATGCCGCCGGCTTCTTCGCAAGCGCGAACCCGACGCCCGACCTGCCGGTAGACCTAGCCCTCGTGATTGAGGCGACCGATGTCGAGAAGGCGCGGGCCACCATCGACGTGCTGGTCGCCGCCACTGAAGAACAGGGCACGACAACCGAGCGGCGCGCCATCGACGGCGTGGACGTGATCACCATCCCACCGGAAGCGTCTGACGGCCCGCCGATGGAGGTGGCGCTGTTCGACGGGTACGTCACGCTCACGTCTGGCGCGGGCATGGACCGCATGATCGCGACCGCGCGGGGCGGCGACAACTACACCCAGACGCCGGCGTGGGCGCAGCTCACAGGCATCGCCAACGCCGACGGCCCCTTCCTCGCCACGCTCGACCTTGCGGGCCTCATCGCGCTCGCGCAGGACATCTCAGACCCATCCACCATGACCGAGGCGGACAGGCAGGCGCTTGCGCAGCTCAAGGCGCTCGACGCGGCGGCCATCATCGCGCCCGCCTCCCCGGACGGCGGCCCGGCGCGCGTGTCGTTCATCATCACGCTTGGCGAGTGAGCCGCCGGCCGCAACGCTGTGACACGTGGGGCGACCCGCCGGGCGGGTCGCCCCCGATGACCTGTCACACTCGCTTCACTGCGCCTGGAAAAAGCAGATAACCACGAATAACGCGAATTACGCGGATAGTATCCTTAGAACGCGCTCCCATCGCGGTAGTGGTGAACGCTGACTGATGGCCCTTGCCCCCGCGCCTGCGGCGCACCTCCCCCACAAGTGGTGTCTGGCCCCCTCTAACGCTCCGCCGCTGCGCGGCTGGAAGGGCGCCGACCGAAGGTCGGCGGGGGTGAGGGAATATTGGTTCCCGCGACTGAAGTCGCGGGCTAATTCGCATTCTTTCTCGCCATGTTCTGCGATTACCCGACGACTTCAGTCGTCGGGTTACGAGAGACACACTATGACGTGACACCGAGCGGACAGCGTGAACAGGTGCGCTTCGTCTTGCCCCCTTTTGGATCGCCGGCCTTCGGTATTCGTCTGCATCGGCGTAATCTGTGGTTCAATTCTTCGCCGTCTAGAGGATGGCCGACGCTCCCCAGGAAGGCGCGAAGGCCGTGCCGGTTCGCTCTCCGATGCGTCCGCGTGTAGAATTCACAGCAGCGCGGGGCGGAGGGCAGGAGCATGATCGCTTCCATTCACGGACAGGTTGAGGCGCTCGGCGACGACCACCTGATCGTGCGCGTCGGCGGGGTGGGCGTGCGCGTCTACGTGCCGCGCACCGCCTTCCAGCGCATCGACGGCGTGGGGCGCGCAGTGACGCTGCACACGCACCTGGTGGTGCGCGAGGATGCGCTCAGTCTCTACGGGTTCCTCGATGCGGACGAGCGCGCCCTCTTCGAGGTGCTGATCGGCGTGTCTGGCGTCGGGCCGAGGCTGGCGCTTGCCATCCTCTCCACGCTGTCGCTACAATTGCTGCACCGCGCCGTCACCCAGGGTGAGCCTGAGCTGCTGACGCGCGTGCCCGGCATCGGGCGCAAGACGGCGGAGAAGCTGGCGCTGGAGCTGAAGGACAGGCTCCGGCTCGACACGACCGTGCCCACCATCGCCGCCATCAGCGACCTCGACGCCGACGTGATCGACGCGCTGACCGCGCTGGGCTACAGCATCGTCGAGGCGCAGGCCGCGCTCCAGGCCATCCCGCGCGACGCCAGCGACGACCTGGAGGAACGGGTGCGCCTGGCGCTGCAATATTTCTCGTGAAGTCGAGCGAGACAGAAGGAACCCATGGCCGCCACATTGGACAGCTACCCTCGCCGTGACGCCACGTTCCGGCTGCGCAGCGGCGCGGTGATGATCGACGACCGTTACCAGGGCCGGACCGTGCGCCTCGACGAGTTCAGCAGCCAGCTCTGGCTGCGCATCGACGGCCTGACCACCGTGCGCGACATCGCCGCCGATATCGCCCGCGCCC
The DNA here is from genome assembly GCA_027494055.1 of Anaerolineae bacterium. Taxonomy (GTDB): domain Bacteria; phylum Chloroflexota; class Anaerolineae; order Aggregatilineales; family JAFGMM01; genus JAOSJO01. The sequence continues at coordinate 165,087 of JAOSJO010000022.1, forward strand.
GCCAGGAACCGCGCGCGCGCGTCGAGGTGCACGCGGCAGCGATGACCGGCGTGCTGCTCACCGAGGGGCTGCTCTTCCTCGACCGCGAGCCGTCGCCGCAGCCGTACCATCTCGCCATCCCCACCGACGAACAGGACCCCGCCGAGACGCTTATCAGCAAACGCGCCTGCGGTTGGGTGGAGCATCACCGCTCCCGGTCTGGCGCTGAGGGGGCGGCCGGCGAGGAGTCCTAACGCGACGAGCGACCAATCCGCAGTAAAGGAGCACGTCGCTGGCAACCGGCGCTTACCCGTACCGGCAGAATTCACCCGCAGTCGCGCTCGTCGCCCTCGGCGCAGCGTTCGCCCTTGCCCTCCTGCTCGCTGACCCTGGGTGGCGGCTGCTGGCGCTGATCGCGGCGCTGGGGCCGCTCTGCTGGCTGGCCGACGAGGCGCTGCGCCGCCGCCGCGCCGTGCGCCTCACCGAGACGCACGTCGTCGTGGAGCAGCCCGCGCCGGTCTTCACGCGCGCCGTGCCCTATGAGAAGATCGTCGGCCTTGCGCGCGGCGGCGACACCCGCGCGGCGCTGGCCTACCGCAAGCCGCGCACGCCGTCGCAGGCGCGCCCCCGGCTTGGCCTGGTGACTTTCGAACCGGTTGAGGACGCTGAGGCTTTCTGGGTGGCGCTCGGCGCGCGCGCGCCGGACCCGCTCGCCTATGATGCGGCGCAGGTGGCGCGGTTCGTGCGCGGGCGGCGAGTGCGCCGCGCCATGCTGGCGCTTGCGCTGCTGCTCGCGACACCCTTCGCCGTCATCGCGCTGGCGCGCGTCGCCGGGGCGCTGCGCTGAGGCGTGGCGCTAGGGCAGAATTTCCTCGATGTAGCTGAATTCGCCGCTGCGCGGATAGCAGATTGCCTCCCCGCCGAGGAATGGCGCGGCCTGCCATCCGAACCCGTAGCCGGTCTGTTGCAGCAGCTCCGGGGCGATCTCGTAGCGCACGAACTGCTCGCCGGCGGGGGGCTGAGGCACCAGCGCGTCGTGGATCTGCCGGCCAAAGGGATTGCGCAGCAAGAAGCGGTAGCCTTCGGCTTCGGGCATCACCGGCCACACCACCGCCACCGGCTCCCCGGTGGTGAATTCCTCCTGGTTTTCCACCTCCACGCCCTGCCAGAGCAGGCAGCCGGGGTACGGTGTGTCCGTAGGGACGGGCGTGGGCGGTACGCTGGTGTCGGTGGGCAGCGGCGTATCGGTGGGGACCGGCGAGGGCGTGACCGGGAGCGGCGTCCACGTCGGCGCCATGGTCGCAATGCCGCTGTCGGGGGGTCAGGGTTGGGGGTGGTTCGGTCGGCGTCGCCTCTGGCTGACAGCCCGCGACCACCATGAGGAGCGCCAGCCCGCCAGCCGCGCCGATTGCAGCGAGTCTTCTCCGCATCGCCAGGCCTCCGTGCGCTGCCACCGCGCGGCCCATCAGTCGCCCGTCGCCAGCGTAATCAGGAGCACCCCATTGTACACAAGCCAGAGCAACAGCGCGCCCAGGCCAAAGAGCAGGTAGAGCAAAGCGCCTGCGCCGACCTTCGGCATCTGCGCGCTGAACCCAATCCAGAAGAACCAGCCGACCACGTACAGGGCGACCGCGACGACCACAAGCGGCGCGAGGTCGAGGAAGCTGGTCAACAGCGGCATTGTAATCAACACCACGAGGCCGCAAAGGATCACCCGCCCCAGGCGCGGGAGGCTGTCCAGGCGTGCGACGAGGCGATCTTGCATCAGAACTGCTCCCCCGGTTCCGTGAGCCGCAACACGTACACGTCCATGTCGATGGTTTCCCCGTCCGGCGTGATGAAGTAGTCGCGGTGCCGGTACTCGCGTTGGAAACCGAGCACGTCCAGCGCCTTCATCCGCTGCACCTGGCTGGCGAGCACCTCTGCAATAACCTGCTGCAGGCCGAGCCGCCGCGCAATCGACACGAGGTTACTCAGCATCAGCGCGCCGATGCCCATGCGGCGAAACTCCGGCGACAGGAAGATGCGCAACCACGCCAGGTGGCGCAGGTAATCGGCCCCGAAGTGCAGCGTGGCGTCCCCGATGATCCGCCCGTTGACCTCGGCGACCAGCGGAAATACCGAGAGCAGGTTCACCTCTCGCGCCCACGACGTGACCAGCTCTTCGTCGGTTACATCCCGACGGAAGTAGGTCGTATCCTCCGGCGTCGCCGAGGCGAACAGCGTCACCAGCTTGTCGGCGTCTTCGGGCCGCAGCGGACGAAGCAGGACCCGTACTCCGTTCTTGAGCGTCTTGACCTGGCGGTACTGCTCAAGGTACTGAAGCGTTTCCATTCCCGGAATTCTCCTCGTGGAATCGGCGCGGGATGTGCACGGCAGGCACAGGGCATCACACCCCCTTTAATGTATCACACAACACGATTCTGTATCAATGCCCCGATGGGTGCATTCGGAATTGGGGGCGGGCTTTGGCCCATCACGCCGGTTCGCCCTGCCTGGCCTTGTCCCTGACCGTCACAAATAACAGCTTCCCGAACGCTTGGGGCTTTCGGAAAGCTACAAGATTGGATTACACAACGCAATTCTGTATCAATGCCCCCTGGCGTGGGATCGGCGGGTCGGTGCCTTCTCTACCGGGCTTGAAGCGCTTTGTCCCCCTTTCCCCGTCAACTTTCGTCACACCCGATTGCCCACACGCGCGAAAAGCCTCTATAATGAAAGCGCACACCGCGCCGGTCGCTTCAGACATGGCAGAGAGGGCGCGCCCCATGCGCAACAAGCTGTGGCTTCTCATTGTGGTTGCCTGCGCCGCCGCGCTGGCCGGCTCCGGGCTGGCGGGGGCGCAGCAGGACCAGGACTACACGCCGCCTGAAACGCTCGCCCCTGACACCGTGAGGGTCGGCGGCGCGCGGGCGCTCTACCCGTTCCTCTACGCGGCGGGCGAGGCCTTCCACGCGCTTTACCCCGACGTGGACGTGTTGAGCAGCTTCGAGGACGACGCCGACGCGCTGGCGCGCCTCTGCACCGACGCGGGCGCGCTCCGGCTCGAAGTCGCCGCGCTCGCCGGCCCCTGACCGACGAACTGCGCGACCGCTGCGCCGCTGGCGTCGTCGCGCTGGAGTTGGGCTACGCGGTGACGGCGGTCGTCGCCAACACCGCCAACGAGGCGGTGGACTGCCTCACCCTGGAGGAGCTGGCGCGCGCGTGGTCGCCGGAGGCGGAAGGCGCGATCACCGACTGGCGGCAGGTCCGCGAGGCGCTGCCCGCCCGCACCCTGACGGCCTACGGCCCTGAAGCCGACCTCCCGACCTTCGATTTCTTTACCGCGCGCGTGGTCGGCGAGGCCGGCGCGGTCCGCCTCGATTACGTGGCCGGCCCCGCGCCGCAACTCGTCCGCAGCCTGGCGCAGGACCCCGGCGCGCTCGCGTTTGTGGACCTGAACACGTACCTGGAGAACCGGAGCGCGCTCCGGCTACTGGCGGTGGACGACGGCGCGGGCTGCGTGCTCCCGGAGCCGGCGCTCAGACGGGCCGTTTGCGGCCTTCGAGGAGGCAGAGGTCGGGGCGTATGCGCTCGCGCACCCGCTGATCCTCGTTGCACGCGCCGACGCGCTCCAGCGCGAGGCGGTGCTCGCCTACACCTGGACGCTGCTGCAGAGCGCCCAGCGCGGCGATGACGCGCTCGCGCCGCTGGGGATGATGTTCCCCGACGCGCAGACCTGGCGGCGCAACTACGACCGGCTGTTCGAAGCGGCCGGCCTGGATGTCAGCCGGAGCGGCGTGGGCGATTAGCGGTTGGCCGTAATCGTGACCTCCAGGTCGCCGTTGAGCGCGGGGATGCCGGACGAGAAGATGCTGCCGGTGTACGTCGCCTGCGCGCCGATCTCGGCGGGGATGCGGAACGCGCTGATCTCCGCCATCTTCAACCCCTGCCAGAGCAATTGCGAGCTGAATTCGGTCGTGGTGCGGTCGGGGCACGACAGCCGGTAAAGCTGCAAGAGCATCCCGTCCTCCGGCCTGAGCTGCACAACGAGGAACCCGTCGCCGTTCTCGTCGACCTCGACCTGCCCCGTCACCCGCGCCCAGAAGTCACCCCCTGAAAGCACGCGCGCCTCACAGGGATGGTGCTCGACCATCGTGGCGACTTCGCCGCGCCCGCTGAACTGGCCCGATTCGTCCACCTCCACGCCGGCGGTCATGAGAAAGGCCGTATGGTCGATGACCTTCCCCGCCGTGAAGTCGAACCGGAAATCCAGCAGCCACCGCCCGACCAGGGCGCGCACGGCGGCGGAGGGAGTGTTGGTCGGGGCGGGCGTGGGCGAGCCAAGCGGCACGATCACCGACTGGGGCGATGGCGGCGGCGCTGGCGTGGGGGTGGGCGTCGCCGGCTGACATCCTGCCGCCGCAAGCACGAGCACAAGCGTCACGCACAAGGCCCTTCGCATACCAGCCTCCTCTCAGCACCGGATCACTCCGCAAGCGCCTCGTAGTCGGGCAGGGTCGCCTCCAGCCGGCGTATCTGCGGGAGGGCGTAGACGGCTGCGGTCACCACGAAGATGATGACCCCGGTCGTGGCCAGCAGCAGCCGCATCCCCGCGCCCGGCGCGCTCCCGACCAGCGGCGCGAATGCGGCCCATCCCGCCCCGCCGACCGCCGGCTCAAGGATATTATCCACCAAGAAGCCCGTCAACAGAAATGACGGCGGCGTGGCGACGAAGAGCAATTGCGTCACGATGGCGAACACCCGCCCCTGCATGTCGGGCGGCGTCTTCACCTGCATGATCGAGAGGAACAGCGCGTTCGTCAGCGGCAGCGGCACCATCAGGACAAACAGCGCGACGCTCAGCACGGGCACCGACGGCGCGGTGGCGAAGAGGACGAACATCGCGCCGGTGAGCAGCAGGCCGGGCATGAAGGTGTGGACGCGCGGGCGCGTCCCGCCCCACACCGCGATCAACACCGCGCCCGCCAGCGCGCCCCCGCTCATGACGCCAAGCAGCGCGCCGGTCAGCGCCTCCTCGCCCGTGAGCGTAATCAGGTACGGGATCGCCAGGTCCAGCGGGCCGTTCAGCATGAAGTTGATGAACGCGAAGTACAGCACCAGCCCCAGCAGCACGCGGCGCGCGCGCAGGTACCGGAACCCGCCGCGCAGCTCCTGCCAGAAGTCGCCCCGCGCCGCCACGCCTTCTTCGGTCTGCAAGGGGCGCGGGATGGACATGAGAGACACCGCGCCGACGGCAGCGAGGAACGTCGCGAGGTCTATCGCCATCACGCCGGCCACGCCGATGAACACAAACAGCGCGCCCGTCAGCACTGGCGCAACCACCCCCGCAAGCGGGAACGCCATCTCGCGGATGGCGTTGGCGCGCTCGCGGTGTTGTTCGGGCACGAGCATGGTGATCGAGGCGTCCAGCGCCGGCTGTTGCAGGGTGGCGAAGGCGCCCTGCACAAACGCGACGGCGTAGAGCTGCCACAGTTGGAAGCTCTCGGAGAGGAAGGCCAGCAGCAACAGCAGCGTCCCGGCGGCCTGCCCGGCGTCCGCAAGCACGATGACGCGCCGACGGTCCCAGCGGTCAACGAGCACGCCGCCCAGGCTGCCGCCCAGCATCCCCGGTATCTCGGCGAAGAACGCCGTCAGCAGGAGCGGCGCGGTGTTCCCCGTGTCGTTGAACACGCGGATGCCGACCGCGATGCTCGTCATGCGGCTCCCGATGAGCGACAGGGTTTGGGTGACGACAAGGAGGTAGAACGTGCGCAGTGTTTTCATCGGCGTCGCCTGGAGCCGCGCGCGAGACGTTCAGCGCGGCGCGTGAATTTTATGGGAGATTGGGGCGCACCAGCGCCCGATCTCACCCCGGACAACGTGACGCCTCGAGTACCGAGGGGGGGGGGGGGTCTCGGGGGTTTTAGCCGAAAGGTTGGTATGGGATGAAGAGCAAGCCAAAACAAACCGGTGACCGAGCATAGGTCAGATGAGACAGATAGCGCAAGCAAGGCGAAAGACACTGTAAGTGCGTCGCCGCCCGCGCGTCAGGTGCCGGCGAAGCGCGCGGGTGCGAATGACGATGGTACCCAGGGTCAACACCCAGGCGTAAGCCACGGCCAGGATCAGCACCAGGCGGTCGGCGTGATCAGGGAGGCGCACCTGCAGCGGTTCCAGTGCCAGCCGCCGCGCTTGAGGTCGCGGAGCTCTGCTCGCCAGGGCGGTAGGCGTAGGCGCGTCCGGTGAGGTGGGGAGCGTTGGTGATGAGACACCAGGGTTGGTCATAGCGGCGTTTCCAGATCAGGTGGATGCGGGTCTCCAACCCCCGGCGTCTTTGAACACCGGCCCACGCCCGACCAGTGCCCCGGCGCACCTTGTCGCGCAGGCCATTTCGGGCCGTCGGCGGTGGCATCCGGGTGGTGCCCTGCACACGGAACAGGTAGTACCAGCCCAGCGCCATCACCATGCGCACCAGCGCGGGCGACGTGCCGATGCCCCGGTCGGCTTCGACCACCGGCTGGCACCCGGCTGGGAGCGCGGGCTGCACCCGGTGCAGCAACGCCGCAATCAGCTGGACTTGCCCTTCCGGCGGGTGGGCATCGGGGCGGTAGCAACGCCACGCGAGCGGATGCAGCGCCTCCGATACGCGACCCCGACCACCATGACGCCCAACCACGGCCCCAGCTGGTCTCGTCCACCAGCAAGAACACCGGGCCTTCAATCAGACTGCCCAGCACCCAGCGCGCCCAGAAACCGAGACTTACCGGCACATCGATCCGGGTATTGGCGATCCAGCGTTGCAGCCGCCGCTCGACCGTGTCGGCTTTCCCAACGCGCCCAACGTCTCGGCAACCAGGCTCAGCGTGCAGCGCCGCGACAATGCAATGCCCAGGCTAAACGCGGCCAGGACCAATGCTGCGGTTTCGTCAGGTGACGCATGTGGCTGCGATCTGTGCCGCCCATTGGTACAATTGCGCTGACTCATTGGGTTCTTCTCCTTTCGCACCGGTCTCGAGAAGAACTTCCAATGAGTCGCCTGTTTCAAACCTTCCTCAAAAACTGTCGTGCCCCAACCCGTGGGAGGGGGGGGGGGTGGGTAAACGGGATGGGAGAGGTCGATGTCCGGTAGCCAAACAGGTCACACGGGCAATGCTCTGAACGTTTATACAGGGGGAGGATGGAACGTGCACGGCGGCGGGGAGTCGCCGGCCTCGTCCACCACGGTGAGCCGGAGCCAGAAGACGCCGCTGCCGAACTGCGCCGGGTCGATGCGCGCCAGGTGGCCGCTCGATACCGGGGTATAGTACGTCCCCTGGCTCAGCCACGTCTCCGAACCGTCGCGCTGCACCTCGATCTCATAGTGGTCGAAGTTCCGAATCGCCGCCGCGCCGTCAACCCAGAATCGACCGCTCACCTGCGCGTCGTACTGGGGTGCGGTGATGCGGGCCTTGGGGTCGCTGCACGAGTCGCCGCCCGGAGCGGGCACGTAGAGCGTCCGCCCCGCGTAGATGAGGTCGCTCGTGAGGCAGTTGGCCTGCCGCAGCGCCAGCACCGTGGTCTGGTAGCGCCGGCTGATGCTGAACAGCGTGTCGCCGCTGCGAATCGTGTACGGCTCCCAGCCGGGCGGCGGCGAACACCCACCGATGGCGGTGGCGCTGGCGGTCGCGGAGGGCGTCGGCGTGACCGAGGGCGTGCGCGTGGCGGTCGGCGTTTCCGTCAGCGTCGCCGAGGGCGCGCGCGTCACGAACAGCGTCGAGGTCGGGATCAGCGTCGGCGGGACGGTGTTGGTTGGCCGGGGCGTGTCCGTGGCGGTGGGCGTCCTGGTTGCGGAGGGCGTGACGCTGGGCGTGTGCGTGGCCGTCGCGGTCGGAGTCGCCGTTGCGGACGCGGTCACCGTTGCGGTCGCTGTAGGCGTTCCGGTCGCGGAGGGCGTCACGCTGGGCGTGTGCGTGGCCGTAGGCTCAGGCGTGTCCGTCGGGCTGGGCGTGTAGGTCGCAGAAGGTGCGGGCGTCCGCGTCGCGCTGGGCGTGTGCGTGGCCGTAGGCTCAGGTGTATCCGTCGGGCTCGGTGTGTAGGTAGCGGAAGGCTCAGGCGTAGCTGTCGGGCTGGGCGTGTGCGTCGCCGAAGGCTCAGGCGTATCCGTCGCGGTCGGCGTAAAGGTAGCGGAAGGCTCAGGCGTGTCCGTCGGGCTGGGCGTGTGCGTCGCCGAAGGCTCAGGCGTATCCGTCGCGGTCGGCGTGTAGGTAGCGGAAGGCTCAGGCGTATCCGTGCGGAGTGTGCGTGGCTGCAGGCTCAGGCGTATCCGTCGCGGTCGGCGTAAAGGTAGCGGAAGGCTTAGGCGTATCTGTCGGGCTGGGCGTATGCGTGGCCGTAGGCTCAGGCGTGTCCGTCGCGGTCGGCGTAAAGGTAGCGGACGGCGCAGCCGTGTCCGTCGGGCTGGGCGTGTGCGTGGCCGTAGGCTCAGGCGTATCCGTCGGGCTGGGTGTGTATGTTGCCGTCGAGTTGCCGACGCTGTGGGCGTATAGGTAGCAGAAGGCGCAGGCGTATCCGTCAGGCTGGGCGTGTGTGTGGCCGAAGGCGCAGGCGTATCCGTTGGACTGGGTGTATGGGTTGCGGTTGCCGTCAGTGTCGCCGTCGCCGAGGGCGTCGCCGTCTGCGTGGGACGCGGCGTATCGGTCGGCATCACGTCCAGCGCGGCCACCTCGGTCGCGCGCGGCGTGGCGCTTGCTGTTGCAGACAGTCGCGCGGTGGGCATCGCGGTCGGAGGGCGCGTGCGCGTCGGCGCTTCCGTTGGCGACGGGGTGTCGCTTGGGACGCGACTCGCGGTCGCCGTGGCCGGGCGTGGTGTCCGCGCTGGCGTGACGGAAGCGGCTTCCGTGGCGGTCCCCCGTTGGCGGCGGGCTTGCGGTGTCGGTCGGCGAGGCAGCGACCGTCGCGGTACGGGGCGCGGTTGCGCTGGCGGCGACCGTCGCCGTGGCGACGGCGGTCGCTGTGGCGGTGCGCGTGGGCAGGATGATGATGGGCTGCGTCGCCGGCGTCCCGACGAGCGTGCTCTGCTGCGCGAGGGCGGTCGCGGTCGGCGTCTGCACGCCGGTGCGCTCCGCCGAGGCCAGCACCAGCGCCGCGACCAGCGCCACGGCGATCATCCCCAGCACGATCAGGGCAACGACAATTTCGTCACGGGTCCTCGACGGGCGCTGCTGCATATCACGTTTCCTGCTGGGTAACGGGCGCGAGCGGAAGGACGAAACAGAACGTGCTCCCCACGCCTTCCTCGCTCTCGATCCAGATGCGCCCGCCGTGCGCCTCGACCAGCGCCTTCGCAATCGAGAGGCCGACGCCGGTATCGCCCACGCCGGCGACGAGCGGGTTGTCGGCGCGGTACTTGCGGCTGAACACGCGCTCGACATCCGCCGGGGCCACCCCGCCGCCCTGGTCTGTGACGGAGGCGAAGAGGCGCGCGACGTAACGCTCCGCGCCTTCCTCGCCGGCCTCGTCGGGGAACGCGGTCCGCTCCTGCCGCGCGGTGAGGGTCACCTCGCCGTGCACCGGCGACGCCTGGCAGGCGTTGGACAGCAGTTGCGTCATGATCTGCTGGAGGGCGTCGCGGTCGGCCTCGATGGTCGGGAGGTCGTCGGCCAGGTCCATGCGCAGGGTGATGTCCTTCTCGCGGAACTGCGAGCCAACCCCCATGATGGCCTCCTCGATCACCTCGACGGCGTCTACCGCCTCCTGGGTGAGCGCGAAACGCCCGCTCTCCATCACGGTGATCCGCACCAGGTCGTCGAGCAGGGTGCCCATGCGCTCGGTGTTGGCCTTGACGCGGTGCAGGAAGTTGCGCTGCATCGCGCCCAGGATGCCGACCGACTCGCTCAACATCAGGTCGGTGTAGCCCGTGATCGAACTCATGGGCGTGCGAAGCTCCTGGGCAATGGAGGCGATGACCTCGGCGTTGGTGTCCATCTGCTGGCGGCGCAGCGCCACCGCCTCGTGGATGGCAGTCTCGACGGCGGCCTCGGTGTTGCGGAGCTGTTCTTCGGTGGCCTTGAGTTGCCCGTGCAGGAATTCGATGTCCGACTGCGCGGCGGTGAGTTCGGTCTCCAGCGCGGTGCGCTGCTCGCTGAGTTCGGCCACGAGGTCGCGGAGCGCCTTGACGCTCTGCAATTCGGCGTTGAGGGTTTCACTGTCTGGCGCTTCGCCCTCCAGGCCGCCGCGTAGCCGGTCGCGCTCGGCTTCCAGCGCCACGCGCGCGGCAGTGAGCTGGTCGCGCTCGGACTCCAGGCCGGAGACGCGCTGCTTGAGTTCATCGCGCTGGCGGGCCAGTTGCACGCCCAGCGCCCCCGCGCGCTTGAGGTCCGCCTCTTTTTCGTTCAATTGTTCCACGAGGCTGTCGCGCACCTGGGCGAGGGCCGCCGCGCGCGACTGCGCCTCGGCCATTTCGCGCGCCAGGTCGTCGCGCTCGCGGCGGAGCGCGTCGCGCTGCACGGTGAGCGCCTCGCGGTCGTTCGCCAGCCGCTTGACCTGGGCGCGCAACAGCACCCGCCCCTCGATGTCCTCCCCTTCGATCTCGGTTTCGCGCTCGGCGACAAGCTGGCGGTTGTGCTCGATCAGGCGCGCGCGCTCGTCGTAAAGCTGGCCGAGCCATTGCGCCAGCCCGGCAGCGCCGCCCTCGATGCCCAGCTCCTTGAGCTGGGCCTTTGTGTGCTGCAGTTCGGCGCTGATCTGGTCCCGCTCGTTGGCGAGGCGCTCGGTCTCTTCGGTGAGGCTCTGCAGCATCTGGGCGATGGCTTCGGGCGTGGCGTCGGAAACGGTCAGTTGGTCCAACTGCGCCCGGAGCCCGTCGCGCTGCATCTCAAGCTCGCGCTTTTCGCGCTCCAGAAGCGCCACCATGCCGTGCAACACGGCGGCGTTGTCTTCGGCGGTGACGGTCGAGAGCGTGGTCTGCGCTTCCGTCAGCGCGGCGTGGAGCCGGTCGCGCTCGGCGGCCAGTTGCTCGCGTTCCTTGCGCAGCGCTTCCATCTGCTGCGAGAGCGTGAGCGCCTGTTCGTCGTCAACCTCCATCGCCGCGACGCGGCTGCGTTCGTAGTCCAGCTCAATCTGCAGGCTGCGCACCATGTCGGTGAGGTCGTCGATCTGCTCGCGCGCCTCCTGGAGTTCGTGCCGCGCGCCCTGCGCCTGTTCGCCGGTGACGTCGGGCCGCGCCCGGTCCTCGGCGGCGAAGCGCGCCTCAAGCGCCGTGTCCGCCATCGCCAGCAGGCCGGCGGCGATGGGGGCCAGCTCCACCAGCAGCTTCTGCTCCTCGTCCTGCAATTGGCGACCGGAGTACGGTAGCGCCACCAGGATGAGGCCCATCTGCTGCCCCTCGCGCCGGACAGGCTGGAAGTACGCCGGCCCGGTCTGGGTGATGTCGAGCCGCGAATAGAGGTCGGCCAGTTCGTCCTGGTGGGTCTGGGGCAGGAGCGCCGCCGGCTGCCCCTGCGCCAGCGCCTTGACCAGCGTCGGCTGTTCCTTGAGGTTAAGCGCAAGGCCGTTGATGGCGCGCTGCTGGATGTGATCGTAGGCCGCAAGCACGTCGGCCCAACCTTCATCGAGCGAGAACACCACAACCACGTCGGCGCGCAGCGCAGTGGCGACACCGACCGCGATCTGGTGGGGGACCTGCCGGGGGTCCTCCGCCGTGACCATCAGGTCCATCGCCTCGGTCAGCGCCTCGGAGGGGCGGTCTCGCGCCAGGCCGCCTCGACCGCCAGGGTGGGCCACTTCTCGGCGGGCCGGGCGGCGGCCTCCGGCTTCGGGAGTTCGGCGGCGTGTTCGGGCGCAGCCACAGCCGCGCCGTTGCGCGCGCTGGTCAGCCGGTGGATGACGTAGCGATAGACAATCGCCAGGAACACCGGCATCGCAGCCAGCATCCCCAGGCGCACGCTGCCGGCGAAGTCGCCGCGCAGGTCGCCGGCGGTGAGCTGCCCCAGCGCAACGCCGTAGCCCGCGACCAGCATGGCGAAGAACAGCACCTTGAGCGGCACGTCGCGCCGGCCCTCGTAGCTGAGCAGCAGCGCGAGCACGCCCAGGACGCACAGCGCCACCGGGGCGAGCGTCCAGGGCAGGGCGAACGCGCTTTCGTTGAAACTGACGTTGGCCGGCGCGTTGCGCCAGCCGAAGGCGGTCACGGCGTAAGCCAGGATCAGCAGGATCATGCACGCGACCAGCAGCGTGTCGTACCACCGCTGGCGGTTCGCCGCGCTGACCTCCGCGCTGAGGATGGCCCACCCCACCCACAGCAGCGCCCACACGTTCACCGCGCGTTCCATGGGCGGCAGGATGGCGTTGCTGGCGCTCGCGCCGCCGAGCGTGACCAGCGCGCCGATCACCAGCGCGACCCAGCCAACCGTCGCGCCCGCCGCGCCCAGCGCCAGCCGCGCCGCGCCGTTGGCCGGCATCTGGCGCAGACGCTGGTCAAGCGCGATGAAGAACGCGGCCTGGCTGACGCCGATCAGGACGAGGAAATACAGCAGATTGCCGGGGAAATCGATGAAAAGCTGGAGCGCATCACTTTCCACGTCGTTAACACCAATCCTATGAGGGGGTCGATCAGGCTCATTATAGCATGGGGGCCTGTCCGTCTGCCGGGGTTGCGCACGCCGGTGTGTTAGAAAAAACTAACCCAAGCGCAGTAATTGTACCGAATACCTACGTGCAAGAAATCGGCCACAAACGAGACGCCAACACAGGCGCGCCATGAAACCCCGTCATGACCGTTCTCTAACCGAAGCCGCGCCTCGCGACGCTGCCGTGAAGGCCTGTCGCTTCTTCTGGGAACGCGACCGCGTGGCCGGATAGGCGCGAGGCATTGAACCGCGAATAACGCACATAACGCGAATTCAGAAGCGTTGCGCATGTCACATGGCGATGCCCCCTCACCCCCGCCGCCCTTCGGTCGGCGCCCCCTCTCCCCACCCGTGGGATTGGGGGCGAACAGGCAAATGAGAATTCCAAGCGCCAATCGACACATCCAAGGTTTTGTGTAGGGGCAAGGCATGCCTTGCCCCTACGGCCGCACCCATTTTCGCGCCAAGACCCAACCCTTCCGCCCCTGAACCACCTGTGAGGCAAGGTCAGTGCGCCGAAGGCGCGGGGGTGGGGGGACAAGGTGAGCCATCACAATCGAGGCTTGCCCGCAGGAAAGCGGCAGGCAGTCAGCACGCCGCCGGGCGCTTGTCCCTGCGCCTCCACCTGCGCTAAAATGCCCCTGTGCCAAAGACAGACCGGGCACTGCGCGGCGCGAGCGTGGATGGTTCGATGATGCATCTGGCATGGACAAGAGGCGGCAGGGCGCGTCCTACCCTGAGCGCCTGGAAACGCGGCGCGGCGGGCAATGGCTAGACGCGCGCTGCTTGTCGTAGTGATGCTGGCGTTGGCGGCGCTGGCGTGCTCGCGAGACGTGGCGGAGCCGGTCTACACGGTGACGGCCACGCCCTGGCTCGCCGACCCGGAGTCCGGGGTCGCGCCGACCGCGCAGACCTCAACCGGCGGCTCGGCCGGCGGCGCGGAGCCGGTGGCCGACGCCGGAACGCCCACGCCAGACCCCACCGCGCCCGCGTCCGAAGGGCCGACCTACGTCGTCCAGCCCAACGACACGCTGCTCGCCATCGCGCTGCTGTACAACACCAACATTCCCGAAATGCTCACCCTCAACGACCTCGCCGCCGAAACCGACATCTACGCGGGGCAGGCGCTCAAGGTGCCGGGCGCGCCGTCCCAGGTGGGGCCGTCGTTCAAGATCATCCCCGATAGCGAGCTTGTCTACGGGCCGGCGCTCAAGGACTTCGACACGATCTCATATGTCGCGCGCCAGCCGGGCTATCTGGCCGCGCACGCCGAAGACGTTTACGGCGACGTGCAGACCGGCGCGGAGATCGTGCAGCGCATCGCGGAGGAGTACAGCGTCAGCCCGCGCCTGCTGCTGGCGCTGCTGGAGTACCAGAGCGGCTGGCTCACCAACCCCGCGCCGGCCGAGTTCGAGATGTACCACCCCATCGGGTTCATCGAGGGTACGACGGGCTGTACAAGCAACTGTCGTGGGCGGCGAACCGCCTCAACGAAGGCTACTACGGCTGGCGCTACCGGGGCCTTTCGGCGCTCGTGTTCCCCGACGGCGCGCGCATCGCGTTCTCGCCGCAGATCAACGCCGGCACCGCCGCCGTGCAGTACCTCTTCGCGCAGATGCAGACCCAGAGCGCGTGGTCGCCGCAGGTGGGACCGAACGGCCTCTACGCCACGTTTGTGACGCTGTTCGGCAACCCGTTCATCTACGCGGTCGAGCCGCTGGCGCCCCCCAACCTGACGCAGCCGGAGCTGGCGCTCCCCTGGGCGCAGGACGAAACCTGGTACTACACCGGCGGGCCGCACGGCGCGTGGGCGAGCGGGAGCGCCTGGAGCGCGGTGGACTTCGCCCCGCCCGGCGAGCAGATGGGGTGCTACATCGCCGAGGCCTACACGCGCGCGGCTGCGCCGGGGGTGATCGCGCGCAGCGAGAACGGCGCGGTGCTCCTGGACCTCGACGGCGACGGCTTCGAGGGCACCGGCTGGGTGGTCTTCTACCTGCACCTGGCGAACCGGGTCGAGGAAGGCGCGCGCGTCGTCACCGGCGACCCGCTTGGGCAGGCGTCGTGCGAAGGCGGCGTCAGTTACGCAACGCACGTGCACATCGCGCGCAAGTACAACGGCGAATGGATCCCGGCGCAGTGCCACAACTGCCGGCCCGGCGTCAACCCGCCGCCCTTCGCCATGGGGGGTGGTCGTTCGGCGGCTTTCTGGGTCAGGAATACGACGGCTTCATGACGCGCGGCGAGGACTACCGCGAGGCCTACGACGGCGGGCGCGTGGACATCAGCGCCGTGACATGGTGACTTTCTGGGGAAAGCACTGGGGCGCAGCCATGCGCCGCGCCCCAGGAAAAGGCATCAACCCGCGCGCAGGGCGGTCAATTGAGCTGCTCGCCGAAGGGGCGGGCTTCCTGATCCAGGGGGAGCACGTTCCGGGGGCGGCTGGCGCTGTTGCCCGCCTTGTGGAAATAGATGCGCAACGGGAGCGCGCCCAGGCGGATCTCGTCGCCGTCGCGGATCACGCGCGGCTGCAGGGGCAGCAGGCGCTGCCCGTTCAGGTATGTCGAGTTGCGGCTGCCCAGGTCGATGAGCAGCAGGCCTTCGCTCTCGCGCTGGATGATCGCGTGCTTGCGCGAGACGCCCTTGCTCAGCGCGCCGTAGGGGAGCAGGTCGATGTCCGGCGTCACGTCGCTCGCGACGTCCGTCCGCCCCAGGACAAGGCGGCGACCCGGCTTGACGATCAGCGGCTTGGGGTCGTCCCCGATGTGGAAGACGATGGAGCTTTCCTTCTCGAAGAGGGCCGTCCCCCAGCTCAGGCTCATCGGCGCGACCGGTGCGGCGTTGGCGAGCTTGTCCGTCTCCGGCGACCGCTCCGGCACCAACATCTTGCCGCAGTGCTCGCAGAACAACACGCCTTCGCGGTTAGCGCTGGCACACTCAGGACAGGTCTGCATGTCAAAACTCCCGTTTCACCGCTCACTGTCATTGTATCATAGGGCTGTAGCCCACCGGTAAATAGTGGGTCAACGTTTGTTTGAATTTTCAAACGACGCTGCGGCCAGAACCTTATGCGACGGTAAACGCGCCTGTTTCTACAAGAGGATTGCACCATGATCGTGCTCGGACTGATGTCGGGAACCTCGGTGGACGCCATCGACGCCGCGCTGGTGCGCTTCGACGAGGCGGATAGCGTGCTGAAGATGCGGATTCTCAGCGCGAGTGAGCATCCGCTGCCGCCCAGAGTCCGCCGTGAAGCGCTGAGCGTGATCCCGCCGGGGCGCGGGAGCGCGCGCCGGCTGTGCGCGCTAGACTTCGACGTGGGCGAGGCGTTCGCGGGGGCGGCGCTCGCGGCGCTGGCTGGGGCCAGACTACAGGCCGCGCCAGGTGGACCTGATCGCCTCGCACGGGCAGACGGTCTACCACCTGGTCGAAAGCGGGCGCGTGCGCGCCACGTTGCAGGTCGGGCAGCCGGCGGTGATCGCGGAGCGCACCGGCGTCACCGTGGCGGCGGACTTCCGCCCGCGCGACGTGGCCGCCGGGGGCCAGGGCGCGCCGCTCGTGAGCCTCCTTGACGTGCTGTTGTTCAGCGACGCGCGCCTGACGCGCGCCGTGCAGAACATCGGCGGCATCGGCAACTGCACCATCCTCCCCGCCGGCGGCGGCCCGGAGGCGGCCTTTGCCTTCGATACCGGCCCCGGCAACAGCCTGATGGACCACGCCGCCAGCATCCTCTCCGGGGGCCAACTGCGCTGCGACCTCGACGGGGCGTGGGCGGCGGCGGGCCGGGTGTCAGACGCCCTGCTCGACGCGCTGCTCGCCCACCCATACTACGCCGCCCCGCCGCCGAAGACCACCGGCAAGGAGCTGTTCGGGCCGGGCTACGCCGAGACCGTCATCACCAGGGGGCGCGCGATGGGCCTCAGCGACGCCGACATCATGGCGACGCTGACCGCGCTGACGGCGCGCACCATCGCCGACGCCTACGCGCGTTTCGCGCCCGGCGGCAGGGTCGATGAAGTCATCCTCGGCGGGGGCGGCCTGCTGAACCCCACGCTGATGCGGATGCTGGCCGAGGCGCTGCCGGGCACGCCGCTGCGCCGCACGGACGACTTCGGCGTGCCGGCGGGCAGCAAAGAGGCCATTGCCTTCGCGCTGATGGGCTACCAACTGGCGCATGGCCGCCCTGGGAACGCGCCCGGTTGCACCGGGGCGAACCGGGCCGCGCCGCTCGGATGCCTGACGCCAGGCGCGAACTTCAACGCATTGATGGCGGACTGCCTGACGCGCGCGGGGCGGGCGGTCACGCGCCTGGAAGTGCATTAGGCGCGCCGGGAGGCGCGGGCGAAATTCACAAAAAGATTTCGATTTGCCATCGGTCAGGTCGCGTATGATTGTGAAGGATGTGAAAGCAAAGGTAGCAGGGGTATGATGGTGAATTGGATTACAGACCAGGTTGCGCTCGCCGGCGGGGCGATCACCTCCGTTTCGTGGCCTGAGATCCAGCGGACGACCGGGATCGCGGCGGTGGTCAACCTGCGCGCCGAGCAGGAGGATCGCTTCAGCGCGCCGATGCCGCTGGCGTATCTGTGGTTGCCGGTAAAGGACCACACCGACCCGACGATTGCGCAACTCATGATGGCAGCGCAATTCACAGACATGGCGGTCAAGGCAGGGCATAAGGTCCTCATTCACTGCATGATGGGGCTGGGCCGCTCGCGCACCGCCGCGTCGGCCTACCTGATCTTCACCGGCTTCTCGGTAGACGACGCCCTCCCTGATCGTGGAGGGCACGCTGGAACCGGACTACAAACCGGAACGCCGCGAAGTGCTGGAGCGATTCGCGGCGTTGATCCGGGAGTTGAAACTCGCCTGACGCCTCTGGCCTGCGCCGGGCCGAGGCACAGCCGGTTTACCCACATAGAATGAATACACGAGAGCCAAAGCCTCTGTGGCCTGACGGCCAGGCAAAGCCGCGCGCCATGTCACGGCGCGGGTTCCTGCGCGCCTCGGCGCTGGGCGCGCTCGGCCTGAGCAGCACGGCGCTCGGCGGCGCGTTCTACACCACACGGGTGGAGCCGGAGTGGCTCAACGTGACGCGCGTGGCCTTCCCGGTACCCGGCCTCCCGCCGGCCTTCGACGGCTACACCATCGCGCAGATCAGCGACATCCACCTCGGCGACTGGATGACGCCCGCGCGCCTGCGGCACGTGATCGACGTCGCCCTCGACCTGGAGCCAGACCTGGCGGTCGCGACCGGCGATTTCGTCACGCGCCTCACCGCGCCAGTGCGCGCGACCATCGCGGAGGCGTTCGCGCGCTTCCGGGGGCGGGATGGGGGCATCGCCATCCTCGGCAACCACGATCACTGGACCCACGCGCCGACGGTGAGCGCGGCGCTCGTCGAGGCCGGGCTGACGCTGCTGCGCAACGCGCACCACGTGGTCGAACGGAGGGCGCGGCGCTCCACATCGCCGGGATCGACGACGTGTGGGAACGCCACCACGACCTCGACGCCGCGCTCGACGGCGTCCCCGACCGCGCGCCGGTGGTGCTCCTGGCGCACGAGCCGGACTTCGCCGACCAGGCCGCCGCCGATGGGCGCGTGCAGGTGCAGCTTTCAGGCCACAGCCACGGCGGGCAGGTGTACCTGCCGTTCATCGGGTCGCCCATTCTGCCCTACCTGGGGCAGAAATACCCGCGCGGGTACTACCGTGTCGGCGCGATGCACCTCTACACCAACGTCGGCGTCGGGATGATCCGCCCGCTCGTGCGCTTCCTCAACCGCCCGGAAGTCACGCTGGCGTCGCTCCACCCCGCCTGACGCGCCGCGCTGCGCCCCACCCTCACCTTACGGGGCCGCGTCCGCCTCCAGCGCGGCGGCCTGCTCCTCGCGCGAGGCGAGCAGGATGCCGGCCATGATGAGGACCGCGCCCACCGCCTGGACCAGCGTCGGCGCCTCGCCCAGTATCAGCAGCGCCAGCACCGCCGAGCCGACCGGCTCGCCCAGGGTCGCCACGGACACGAAGACCGCCGAGAGGTGCGCGAGCGCATAGTTGAACGAGGAGTGGCCCATCAACTGCGGCACGACCGCGAGCAGGACCAGCCACAGGTACGTCTCCGGGGCGAAACCGACCGCCGGCAGGTCGGCCCCGGCGAGGTTGCCCACGAGCACGGCGGCCCACAGCGCGAGCGCCGCCGTGCCGTAGACCAGCCAGGTGTAGGGGATGACCGAGAGGCGCGCGCGCAGGCTGCGCCCGATGAGCCAGTACACGGCCACCGCCCACGCGCCCGCCAGCGCCAGGAAGTTGCCCCACAGGGCGTTATCGCCGCCGTCGTTCGTCCCGCCGCCGACCGCGATCAACACCCCGCCCAGCAGGGTCAGCGCCAGCCCGGCCAGGGTCAGGCGGCGCAGCGGCTCGTTGAGGAGCCACGCCGCCGCCAGCGCCACCCAGAGCGGGCTGGTGGTCACCAGCACGACCGACGCCATCACCGTCGTGTAATCGAGCGACGAAATCCAGGCCGCGAAGTGCACCCCCAGGAACAGCCCCGAAAGCACCGCCCACCTGAGGTCGCGCCGCGTGACCCGCCGGAGCTCGCCCCGGTAGCGCGTGAGCGCCAGTGGGGTGATGATGAGCGTGGCGAAGGCCAGGCGGTAGGCGGCGATCACGAGCGAAGGCGCCTCGCGTTGCGCGTAGCGGATGAAGATCGAAGCGGTGGAGACGGCGCAAATCCCCACGGCGATCACGATGTAAGGCGCGATGTCGCGCACCGATCTTGCGCGCATTGCCCCTCTCCTACCCCGACGCACAGCGCGGGCGCACGATGGACACTCTCACACTTCCCACATCAATCCGGCTCGGACAGAAACGCCTGTACCTCGCGCACAAACAGGTCCGGCGCGGTGTCCATGGCGATGTGCTGCTGGCCGGCCAGCACCACGATCCGGCTGTCGGGCAGGGCAGCGTGCCACCGTTCAACGTTCGTCCGGGCAAACGCAGGGCTGTCCCCGCCCAGGAGCAGCAGCGTTGGCACGTGCAGATGCCTGAAGCGCTCAGGTTCGAGCTGATACGCCTCGGCGGCGCGGAACTCACGCGGTATCGTGTGCGCAGTGGCCACCCGCAGCGGGAATACCGGCGACGCCCTGAACTGTTCCAGCTCGTGCGGCGGCATCCGGACGAGTTCGCGCAGGAACGTGATCAAAGCCCCCTCGCGATCCCCGGCATCGAGCGCAGCCTGAATCCGATCCAGCGCCCCTCCGGGACGGGCACCGGCGGCGGTTCATACGCAATCAGGCGGCGGACGTGCGGCGTGAGCAGCGCCGCTTCGAGGGCGCAGAGCGCGCCGAAGGAATGTCCCAGCAGGTTGACGCCCTCGCCAATCGCGTCCACGACGGCAGCAACGTCCTCGAACTCGCGCGCCATGGCGTAGCTTTCCGCGTCCCCGCTCTCGCCGCGCCCGCGCCGGTCAATGGCGTACACGGTGTAGCGCTGCGCAAGCGCCGGCGTGATCGCCGCCCAGCGGGCGTGTGATGCAATCGCGCCGTGAACCAGCACCAGCGGCGGCCCTTCTCCATTTCGGTGATAGGCAATGGGTGTGCCATCTTGCGACCGGACCTTTTCCATTTTGAACCCTATCTCCGACCCAATGGTCAGACTAAAGCTGTCCAGAGCGGGATGGCTCTGGCAGTCCAATACTAACATAACTACAGCCACGCCCCAATGCGCGCAGCGTTTCCTTCATATCGCGTCGATCACAGGCGGCGCGGCAAAGTTGTCAATCGGGCGCCCGGCTGTCTATCATAGATAGATGTGTGTGTAGCGCGGCGTAAGCGAACACTGGAGGCGCTGTGTGAGCACGGCAACACAACAGACGTTTGCGCGGATACTGGGGCTGGGCGCGATCTGCGGCCTGCGGACCATGTCTGGCCCGGCGCTGCTGAGCGACCACCTCCGGCGCGGCCAGCCGCGCCAGCGCGGGCGGACGCCTCTCCGCTGGCTCGGCGCGCCGGGCGTGGCGGCGCTGCTTAAGGTGCTCGCCGCCGGCGAGCTACTGGCCGACAAGCTGCCCGGCGTGCCCGCGCGCATCGCGCCGCCGGCGCTGGCAGGGCGCGCCGCCTCCGGGGCGTTGGTCGGGGCCGCGCTGGCCGCGCTGGGCGGTCAGAGCCGCGTGGCGGGCGCAATCGCGGGCGGCGTGGCCGCGGTCGCCGGCGCGTTTGCCGGCTACCACGCCCGCCGCGCGCTGACACAGCGCCTTGGCGCGCCCGACCTGCCCATCGCGCTGCTTGAGGACGCCATCGCCGTCGTTGGCGGCCTGGGCCTGCTCCGCAGCGCGCCGCGCCCCGCCGCTGTTGCGGGCGGATAGAAGTAAGGATCGTGTTTCGTGGTTTTAGCCAAAGGAAGGTAGACGTGTTTCGTACAGACAGAGCAACGATGGTTACGATGGTATTGGTCATTGCGCTGGCGTTCGCGCCGGCGGCCTACGCACAGGAAGCGGGTGAGCCGGTCACCAGCCGCAGCGCCCCCCCTGACCCGGACTCGTTCCAGCTTGAGGATTTCGCCACCGGGCTGACGCGCCCGCTCGACCTCACGCACGCCGGCGACGGCTCCGGGCGGCTGTTCGTCGTGCAGCAGAGCGGCGCGATTATCGTCATCCAGGATGGCGAGGTGTTGAGCACACCGTTCCTCGATGTGTCCGGCCTGCTCAGCCAGGATGCGCTCGGCTCCGGCTACTCGGAGCGCGGCCTCCTTGGGCTGGCGTTTCACCCGGATTACGCCGAGAACGGGCGCTTCTTCATCAACTACACCGACGCAAACGGGAACACCGTGGTCGCCGAGTACCGCGTCTCGGACGACGACCCGAACCGGGCAAATCCCGACAGCGCGCGCGTGATCCTGCGCGTCAACCAGCCGTTCGGGAACCACAACGGCGGCCAACTCGCCTTCGGGTCGGATGGCTACTTCTACATCGGCCTCGGCGACGGCGGCTCGGCGGGCGACCCGCAGGGCAACGGCCAGAATCCCTTCACGCTGCTCGGCTCGATCCTGCGCATCGACATCGACAACGGCGACCCCTACGCCGTCCCGGAGGACAACCCCTTCGCAGGCGGTTCCGGTGGCGCGCCGGAGGTCTGGGACTACGGGCTGCGCAACCCCTGGCGCTTCAGCTTCGACACGGCCACCGGCGACCTCTACATCGGGGACGTGGGCCAGAACGAGTGGGAGGAGATCAGCTTCCATCCCGCCGATAGCCCCGGCGGTTTGAACTTCGGCTGGAACGCCCGCGAGGGCGACCACCCCTACGGCGGCGGCGGCAGCGCGCAGATGGTTCCCCCCATTGCTGAGTACAACCACGACGGGCACTGCTCCGTCACCGGCGGCCACGTCTACCGGGGCGCGGCGATACCGGACCTGGAAGGCGTGTACGTGTTCGGCGACTGGTGCAGCGGGTTCGTGTGGGGCACGTACCGTGACGAGGCCGGCGCGTGGCAGATGGTCGAACTCAAGCGCACGTTCCGCAACATCAGCGCGTTCGGCCAGGACAAGGCCGGCGAACTCTACCTGGTTGACGACGGGCAGCGCGCCCTGGTCAGGGGCGGGTGCTGCGCTTCGTCCCGTCCAACTGACATGAAAGCGCCGGACCGGCGCACGCGGGCGCGGTCCTGGGCGCACTTTGAAGCAGGGCGGCGTATCGCACGAGTGTGACACCTCACCCCTGAGTTCCCCATCCACAAAAGTAGGGGCAAGGCATGCCTTGCCCCTACACACCCATTCTCCGCCAAGACTCAACCCTGTCCGCCCCAGAGCCATTTCATGAAGAGGGGGCCGGGGGTGAGGTGAAACAGGCCGGACATTCGCGGGCCACAAGCGCGCCTCCAAGATGGGGGGCGACGCGCTTTCTGATGCAACTTTAACTTGACAAAAACAGGAGTTTGATGTAGGTTAAATTCGATCAACTTAATCAGAAATCCGCCGTGAGGTGCGACGGATCGCGCAGACAGAAAGGATCCCATCATGCTGAAAGACGCCATGCAGAAGGCTCTGAACGAGCAGATCAACGCCGAGCTGCACTCGGCCTACCTCTACCTGTCGGTGTCGGCTTACTTCGAGTCGACCAACCTCAGGGGCTTCGCCAACTGGATGCGCGTGCAGGCCCAGGAAGAGGTGGACCACGCGATGCGCTTCTACAGCTACGTCAACGACCGGGGCGGCGTGGTCACGCTGACCGCCATCGACGGCCCGGAGACCAAGTGGGCCTCCCCCCTCGCCGCGTTCGAGGGCGCGCTGGCGCACGAGCGGTACATCAGCGGGCGCATCAATGACCTCGTCGGGCTGGCGCGCAAAGAAAGCGACTACGCCACCGAGGAGTTTCTCCAGTGGTTCGTCGCGGAACAGGTCGAGGAAGAGGCAACCGCTGACGAAATCGTGCAGCAGCTCAAGCTGATTGGCGAAAACCCGGCGGGGCTGTTCATCATGGACCGCGAGATGGCCGGGCGGCAGCCCGGCGCGGACGCAGCGGCGTAGCATCCCGCGCGGCGACACATCGCGCTTGGTATCCATTCACGTTGTCCGCTCGGCATCACGCTATGGTGTGTTTTTCGTAGCCCGACGACTGAAGTCGTCGGCTAATCACAGAAGACGGCAGTAAGAATACGGATTAGCCCGCGACTTCAGTCGCGGGAACCAAAGGTGAACAGATACCGCGCTTGAACGTCCAGGGCGGCGAGACGAGGGTCTCGCCGCTTCGCTTTGGTGGCGCGCTGCGCGCGCTACCCTCCCGCAGACCGCGCCAGGATGAAGAGATGCTCCCCCGCGGCGTCGTCGCCCAGGCTGTCGGCCTCCATGCGCGTCCAGACGATCTCAAAGCCGGACGCGCGCATGAACGCAACGAACGTCGCCCCGTCGTAATGGCTCCACCACATGCGCACCCCGCAGAAGTCCGGCTCCGTGCCCACCCACGCGGTGCGGCCTGCGCTCAACAGCGCATAGCCGCCCGGCTTGAGCATCCGGTGGAAGTTGCGCAGCAGCGCGGGGTGCGCCTCACGCGGGATGTGGATTATGGCGAAGTACGACACAACCGCGTCGAAGGTCGCGTCCGGGAAGGCAAGCGTGGTCATATCCTGGCAGACGAGCCACGCCCCCGGCGCGGACCGGCGCGCGAGCGCGAGCTGCGTCTCCGAAAAGTCCACGCCGACGGTGCGGTAACGGGCGCTGAGGAAGCGCAGCACCGGCGCGCCAGGGCCGCAGCCGGCGTCAAGCACGCGCGCGCCGCCGGGGAGCCGCGCGGCCAGGTCGCGCAGCAGCGCCACATCCGGCCCGTCCTGGTCGCGGGTCGTCAGGTAGGCGTCGCCCATGGCGTTGTAGCCGGCCTGCACGATGCGGCGCGCCAACGCCGCGCGGCTGTGCGCGGTCATTGTGGCAACCATGCCGGTTCATTCACTGTGACGTGTCTGGCGTTGGTAAACGTGAGGCGACGCAGGCCCGTCCCGTCTGCGGCAATGATGTAAATCTCGCCATTGGGCGCTTCGTGGTTGGACATGAACGCGATGAGGTTGCCATCCGGCGACCAGGCGGGGGAGTAGCCAAAAGCCTCAGCCGTCAGGAGACGGCGCTCGTGGGTTTCCACGTTCATGATATGCAGCCGGTTGTAGCCGTCCTGCGCCGACGTGAAGACCAGCCACGCGCCGTCCGGGGACCATGCAGGACCGTCGTCGCGAAAGGCGTTATCGGTCAACTGCTCGGTTGCACCTGTGGTCACATCCATCAGGTAAAGCTCGTGCTCCTGAAAAGACTCCCCCGCCGCAAACGCCAGCCGGCCGCCGTCCGGTGACCATGACAACGTGGGGTATGCGACGCTGAACTCGCCCAGCGCCCGGCGCTTCCAGGTTGTCAGGTCAAGGATGGCGAGTTCCATCTTGCCCGATGCTACCCTGGACCACTGAGCGACAGCGCTTCCGTCAGGAGAAGCGGCGCGCCGGTTGTTGTAAGGGTTGCCGCTTCCGACCAGCTTATCCTCCCCCGTGCACAGGTCGATCATTCGGGCGTATCCGTTGCTTGAATACATCAGGCGCGCCGTGTCACAGGGTGAGGGTCTCAACCATATCGCCACAACAATATAGAGAATCAGGCCTGCATTCACCAGTGCGAGCAACACAACGCCCCACCGGCGCACAATATGCAACATGGTCGAACCTCCACGTCTGCGACCGGGCAGGGCGATTATAACATCCCGGCGGCGCAGGTCAGGCGCATCGCCTGGCGCGCGCGCCGCCGCGCTTGTGCTCGATGCCGGCCTGCGCTACAGTGGGCGTATGGCAGCGCTCACGAAGCTCCCTGACGGCTACACAGAAACGCAGCGCTTCTCCTTCGAGTCAGGGCGGCTGCTTTTTCTGGCTCAACATCGCGGCGCTGGTCCCTGTGGCCCTGTTCGGCGCGGCGATGCTTGCGCTGTCGGCGTGGTACCTCTCCATCGGCGCGCCCCTGGCGCTCCCCTTTCTGGATCGCCGCCTGCTCCCGCCCGGCTTTGACCTCCCGGCGCTCATCGCGCTCCTGGTGTTGCTGGTGCTGCCGCTGCACGAACTGTGTCACGGGCTGGCGTTCCGTTTGCTGGGCGTGGGGCGGGTGCGCTACGGGATCAAGCTCAGTCGGCTCGTGCTCTACGCCGCGCCCGCCGGCGAGGCGTACTTCCGCCGGGATGCGTTCATCGCGGCCACGCTCGCGCCGCTGGCGGCCATCACGCTGCTGGGGGCCGCCGGCCTGTTGCTCTCGCCGCCGGGCCTGCACCTCTTCTGGGCGCTGGCGGTCGCGCTCAATGCGGGCGGCGCGGTCGGCGACATGGCGGCGGTCGCGCTGGTGCGCCGCTATCCCCCGTCCACCCTGGTACGCGACTTCGGCACGGCATTCGCGGTCTACAGGATCGAACAGGCTTGAAATGGCGGGCTTCTGCTATATCGCATCCGCGAGGCGTTGCCCCTGCTGGTGATCGACTTCTGGAACGACGCGCCGCTCGCGGGGGGCTGCATCGCGGGCGGGCGCGAGTACTTCCACATCAACAACAAAGGCGACGTGGAACCGTGCATCTTCACCCACTTCGCCACCGACAACGCTAAAACGAAAAGCCTGCGCGCGTGCCTGCAATCTGACTTCTTCAGGGCGATACGCGCGCGCCAACCTTTCAATGAAAACCTGCTGATGCCCTGCATGTTGATCGACAACCCGTGGGTCTTCCGCGAGATCCACGCGCAGTGCAACCCCTACCCCACCCACGCCGGCGCGGAGTCGTTGGTGGGTGCGCTCGCGCCGGGCCTGGACGCCTACGCCGGCCACCTGGCCGAGATGATGGCGCCGGCCTGGCAGGAGGACTGGATCGCGCAGGGGCGCGTGTGGCCCTTCACGCCAGAGCCGGACGCGGCAGACGCCGCCGGCGGCGCAGCGCGCCCGCGCGCGGCGGAGCGGGCCTCGGATCCGCTCCAGCGTAGCGCCGGGCGGTCACGGTAGGGCCTGTGATCGCGCAACGCCGTCAACCGGGGGCGCTGCATCGCGCCCCCGGCGCGTGTATCCCTGCGCCACGGCGACGGGATGAACACCATGCGCAGACAGGGCCTTTCATCCGTTGTATCGTCCTACCTTGCGTGCTAGACTGAGAGCACGACACGACCAAAGACCACGATCACCCATTTTTTCACCCGTGCTGAAGGAGCAACGCAAAAATGGCCGACGATTTTCTCTTTCGCGGCGCGCTCGCCGAGCTTGACCCTGCCGTCGCTGAATTGATCGATCACGAGGCCGAGCGCCAGGTCCGGCGTCTGATCCTGATCCCGTCAGAGAGCCTCGCCTCCGCCGCCGTGCGCGAGGCCGCCGGCTCGGTGCTGACCAACCTCTACGCCGAAGGCTACCCCGCCGAGGATACCCGCACGTTGAGCGAGAACCAGGCGCTCGATTACGAGTGGATGCTCGCCAATTATCGCCGCTACGCCGACCTGCGCTATTACAAGGGCGTGGAGTACGCGGACATCCTCGAAGCGCTCGCGCGGCGGCGCGGCGCGGCGCTTTTCGCCGCCAACGGCCTCAGCGCCGACGACCTCTACGTCAACGTCCAGCCGCTCTCCGGCGCGCCCGCCAACACCGCCGTGTACGAGGCGCTCCTGAACCACGGCGACACCGTCATGGGCCTGGACCTCAAGCACGGCGGGCACCTGACGCATGGCTCGCCGGTCAACCGGTCGGGGAAGACGTACAACATCGTCAGCTACGCAGTTGACCCGGAAACCGACGTTCTCGACTACGACGCCATCATGAAGCTGGCGCGCGAACACCGCCCGCGCATGATAATCGGCGGCTTCACGTCCTACCCCTGGGCGGCGGATTGGGCCAGGTTCCGCGAGATTGCCGACACGGTCGGCGCTTACCTGCTCGCCGACATCTCGCACGTGGCCGGGCTGGTGGCCGCCGGGGCGTACCCCAACCCCATCGGCGTCGCCGACGTGGTGACGTTCACCACGCACAAGACGCTTGCCGGGCCGCGCGCGGCGTGCATCATCACGCACCGCAAGGACCTGCACAAGCCGATCGACCGCGCGGTCTTTCCTGGCGAGCAGGGCGGCCCGCACATGAACGACATCGCCGGCATTGCGGTGGCGTTCCACCTCGCCCGCACCGAGCAGTTCCGCAAGTTGCAGCACCAGACGGTGAAGAACGCCAAACGGCTCGCCGCGCAGCTTGCCGCGCACGGGTTCCGCATCCCGCACGGCGGCACCGACACCCACCTGCTGCTCGTGGACTGTAAATCGGTCACCGGCCCGGACGGCACGCCGCTCTCCGGCGACATGGCCGCGCGCATCCTCGACCTGGCCGGCATCGTCGTCAACCGCAACACGATCCCTGGCGACACGTCGGCGGCGCGCCCGACCGGGATCCGCCTCGGCACGCCGTGGGTCACGCAGCGCGGGTTCGGCGAGGCGGAGATCGACCAGCTTGCCGAGGCCATTGCCGACGTGCTCCACGCCTGCACGCCCTTCAGCTATGCCGGCGCCGGCGCACGCGACCAGTGGCGCGCCAAGGTCGATTTCGACGTGCTGCAACAGGTCAAGCTCCGCGTGCGCGAGCTGGCGGCGAAGGCCAGCGCCGACATCGAAGTGGGCCACGCCGGCTACCCGCAACAACTACTACATCGAGACCAACGACGACCGCTGGGCCACGCTGGAGATCGCCGGCCCCGACGCCGCCGAGTTCCTCAACCTGGCGCTCACGAGCAAGGTGTTCGAACTCAAGGAGGGCCAGAGCCAGCCCACGTGGGTGCTTGCGCCAGACGGCGCGCCACTCACACGCTGCATCCTCACCCGCCGCCCGGAGCGCTCCCGGCGCGGCTACCCCGTCTACCACCTGCACGTCGAGCAGCACATCGAGCGCGTGGCGGCGTGGCTGCGCGACCTCTCCGACGGGTTCGTGGGCTTCGACCCGACCGACATCTACGCCAAGCTGCCCGGCCCGGTCGTGATCCGCGCGCTGACCGAGGTCCCCGACATCGCGCAGACCGGGGTGGACATCGATGACGACTGGCGCGCCGACGCGACCGGCTTCAGCCCCGGCAAGGTGTACTACATCGGCGTCAACGGGCCGGAGGACCCCACCCCCGCCGACAAGGCCAAGCCCTTCTTCACCTGGGAAGCGCCAGAGGACGCGCCGCTGCAACAGACCACGCTCAACGCGCTGCACCGCGAGCTGGGCGCGAAGATGGTGCCCTTCGCCGGGTGGGACATGCCCGTGTGGTACGAGGGCGTGAGCCAGGAACACGCCGCCGTCCGCAATGGCGCGGGCATCTTCGACGTGTCGCACATGGGCGTGTTTGAGGTGAGCGGCCCCAGCGCGGAGCTGTTCCTCAACAGCGTGACCACCAACGACCTCGCCGCGCTCGACGTGGGCATGGCGCACTACAGCTACCTGCTCGGCCTCGACGGCATCCCGCTCGACGACATCTTCATCTACCGGCTGGCGACCGACCAGTTCATGGTGGTGGTCAACGCCGCGAACAACGACAAAGACTGGGCGTGGCTCACCGGCGTGAGCGCGGGGCGCTACGCGGTGAGCGAGGCGCGGCCCTACGCCGCCGTGCCCGGTCGCGAGTTCATGACGCTGCGCGACCTGCGCGATCCCGCCGTCGGCGACGAGATGCGCGTGGACATCGCGCTCCAGGGGCCGAAGAGCCGCGACGTGCTCCTCAGCCTGGCCGGCGACAAAGCGGAGAAGGAGCGCATCGCCAAATTGCCGTGGGCCGGCGTGGGGCGCGCCCGACTCGGTGAGTACGACCTGGTGGTGGCGCGGACCGGCTACACCGGCGAGCGCGTGGCCTTTGAGCTGTTCGTGCACCCGGAGAAAGCCCCGGCGCTGTTCAAAGAGCTGGTCGAGCACGGCGCGACACCCTGCGGCCTCGCGGCGCGCGACAGCACGCGCACCGAGGCCGGCCTGCCGCTCTACGGGCACGAGCTGGCCGGCCCGCTCGGCCTCGCCCCTGGGGACGCGGGCTTTGCGAGCTACGTCAAGATGTGGAAGCCGTTCTTCCCCGGCAAGCGCGCCTTCGCCGCGCGCGAGGCAAAGCGCGACAGCGTGGTGACGCGCTTCCGCATGGACGAGAAGGGCGTGCGGATGCCGGCGCTCGGCGACCCGGTGGTGGACCGGCGCGGGCGTGTGGTGGGTGTGGTGACCTCGTGCGCCATCGACTCGGAGGGCTACCTGCTGGGGCAAGCGTACCTCAAGCTGGATCACGCCGAGGAGGGCACGCCTATCGGCGTCTTCCAGACGGGCGGCTCCGCAAAGCTGAAGCCGCCGAAGGATGAGGCGCTCGGCGTGGGCGCGCGCGTGCCCGTGCCCTCGCCCGCGACCGTCCAGAGCCGCTTCCCGAAGCGGCGGAAGTAGCGCGACCGGAAGCCTCGGTCGCGGCACGACCCGCCGCCTGATCGCGCATCACCGACGAAGGCGCTCCCTGCGTGCGCTCCGACGCAGGGGGCGCTCTTTTTGCCCCATTTCACGACAAAACCAATCCAAATTCACCGTGGGCGCGTATCTTCTATTGGATAGCGCCAGTCGTGGCGGTCCGCGCAGCGGCGCGCCGCGCTCTGGCACGGTTTACCCGAATCAGCGCAACACATCGAATTCCACAGGAGGAGTAAGAACATGCAACGCGCTACCCGCTCTCTGTCCGTGATTGTCTCACTGCTCATCTTAGGGGCGCTGCTGGCGCTCCCGGCCGGCGCTCAGGAGATGATGGGCGCGCCCTCGGTCGCGGCGGCCGACCAGTTGTCGCTGGACGGCACGGTCACCATCGCCAGCGCGTACAGCGAAGGCCCCGGCTTCATCGTCATCCACATCGATAACGGCAGCGGCGGCCCCGGCCCGGTCATTGGCTTCGCGCCGCTCGCCACGGGCTGGAACTACAACGTCCGGGTCGCCATCGACACGCGCGCAGCGACGCCCACGCTCTTCGCCATGCTCCACACCGACACGGGTGAGGTCGGCGTGTACGAGTTCGGCGCGGTGGAGGGCGCAGACGGCCCCGTGATCGTGGACGGGAGTCCCGTCACCCCGCCGTTCAACGTGCAGATTGTCCACGCGCTGGACCAGTTCGTGTCCGGGAACCAGGTAGCAATTGACTCGATCACGACCGACGCGCCCGGCTGGATCGTGATCCACGCCGACGGCGGCGGCCGGCCCGGCCCGGTGCTCGGCCAGACGTTCGTCGAGGCGGGGACGACCACCGACGTGGTTGTGGACCTGAGCGACGCGGCAACCGACGTGCTCTGGCCCATGCTGCACCGCGACACCGGCGAGGCCGGCGTGTATGAGTTCGGCGCGGTCGAGGGCGCGGACGGCCCGGTCAACATTGACGGGCGGGTGGCCGTGCTGCCCATCTGGACCGTGCCGCACATCCGCGTGGCCGACCAGGTGGTGACCGATACGCTTGTCGCCGACTCGGTGCTCTCCAGCGGCCCCGGCTTCCTCGTCGTCCACCAGGACGCGGACGGTCGCCCCGGCCCCGTGATCGGAGTCGCCCCGGTTGAAGATGGCCTCAACACCGGCGTGGCCGTCCCGGTCGCTGCGGACTCCCTCACCGGCGTGGTCTGGCCCATGCTGCACGTCAACGACAGCGACGTGAACGCCTACGAGTTCGGCGAGGTGGAAGGCGCGGACGCGCCCGTGCGCGTCGGCGACGCGGTGGTGATGCTCCCGGTCAACGCCGCGCCGGCGCTGGTCATGGCGGACCAGCCGCTGACTGAAGCAGACGGTGCATTCTACATCCAGATCGAGAAGGCGCTGATCGACGCGCCCGGCTGGCTGGTCATCCACAGTGGCGCCGACGGCGCGCCCGGTCCGGTGATCGCCTACACGCCGCTGCACGCCGGCCTGAATCTGAATGTCAGCGTCGCGGTCGATCCCATGGAGGCGGGCGCGCAGGTCTTCCCGATGCTGCACTACGACACTGGCGAGGCGGGTGTCTATGAGTTCGGCGCGGTGGAGGGCGCCGACGCGCCGGTGGTAGCGGGCGGCGGCCCGGTCGTCGGCCCGCTCAACATCCTCAGCGCCGAAGGTGAGGAAGGCAGCATGGGCGAGAGTGAAGAAGGCAGCATGGGTGAGGGTGAAGAAGCCATGCTCGACGGCGCGGCGCTGGTCGCCGAACGCTGTACGGTCTGCCACACGGCAGAACGGATCGACAACGCGAGCAAGGACGCCGCCGGCTGGACCGCGACCGTTGACCAGATGATCGGCAACGGCGCGCAGCTCGACGACGCCGAGCGGGCGGCTGTGATCGAGTACCTCGCCAGCCGCTAACCCGTATCGCGCATTACCAGCTTCCCCCTGAGCCAGGAGCGGGCGGTCTCATCCCCCGCTCCTGGCGTTGTTACACCGCCGGTGCGCCCGGCTGCTTCACAGAGCGGGGTCGCCGCCGCAGGGCTTCTGCAAAGTCGGTGGGCTATGTTAGTATATGGCTCTGTTCCTGCTTCCCCTCACCCCTAAATCCCCTCTCCCACAAGGGGAGAAGGGACTTCACCGCGCTCAATTCCCCTCGCCCCACTGTGGGAGAGGGGGATGCCGACCGAAGGTCGGCGGGGGTGAGGGGGAGACAGCCGCGAGGGACTTTGCAAAGTCCCTGCGCCGCCGCGCAGGTGTGGGGATTCCGCGCGCAGGATGGTAAACTACGCCGGGATTTTCACTTTCATCATTCTAGGGATTTGAGGGTCGTGCGGATGGATGCGAAGGTCACACAGGTGCAGTTGCCGAACGGGATGGTGCTGCTGCTGAAGGAGATGCACCACGCGCCGGTGGTCAGTTGGTGGGTGCTGTACCGGGTCGGGAGCCGGAACGAGATCCCCGGCATCACCGGCGTGTCGCACTGGGTCGAGCACATGATGTTCAAGGGCACGCCGACCTTCCCGGCGGGGGGAGCTTGACCGCGTCATCTCGCGCGAAGGCGGCGAGTGGAACGCCTTCACCTGGATCGACTGCACCGCGTATCACGAAACCCTGCCCGCCGACCGGATCGACATCGGGCTGCGGCTGGAGGCCGACCGGATGGCCAACGCGCACTTCGACCCGGAGGCGGTCGCCTCCGAGCGGACGGTCATCATCTCGGAGCGGCAGGGCGCGGAGAACAGCCCGCTCTTCCTGCTCGGCGAGGAGATGCAGAACGCCGCGTACCGCGTGCATCCCTACCGCCACGAGATCATCGGCGACCTGGCCGACCTCCAGAACATGACGCGCGACGACCTGTACAGCCACTACCGCCGCTTCTACAATCCTGGCAACGCCATCGGCGTCGCGGTGGGCGATTTCGACACGGAGGCGATGCTCGCACGCCTTCACGAGCTATACGCGCCGCTCCCGCCCGGCGAGCCGGCCCTGCCGATCCTGCGCGCCGAGCCAGAGCAGCGCGGCGCGCGCCGCGTGACCGTCGAGCGCGAGGGCACGACCGCCTTTGTGTCGCTCGCGTGCCACGCCCCTGTCGCCACCGACGACGACTACTTCTGCATGATGGTCATGGACAGCGTGCTCTCCGGGGCGAGCGGCTTGGGGTTCCTGGGCGGCGGCGTGAGCAACAAGACCAGCCGCCTGTACCGCGCCCTGGTTGAGACCGAACTGGCCGCCGGCGTGAGCGGCGGCCTGGCGCCGACCATCGACCCGTACCTGTACTCGATCACCGCGACCGTGCGCCCCAACCGAACCCCAGAGGAGGTCGAGACGGCGTTGTTCGCCGAGATTGACCGCATCGCGCGCGAGGCGGTCAGCGCCGAGGAGCTGGCGAAGGCCAAGAAGCAGGCCAAGGCGCTCTTTGCCTACACGAGCGAGAGCATCACCAACCAGGCGATCTGGCTGGGGATGAGCCACATCGTGTCCGGCGGCGTCGCGTGGTTCGAGACGTACCTGGACCGGCTGCTCGCGGTCAGCGCCGAGGAAGTACAGGACGTGGCGCAGCGCTACCTGAAGCCGTCACGGCGCACGATGGGGTGGTTCGTGCCCCTGGGCGGCGACGGCGCGGTGTGACCCGCTTACACGACGAGGACGAGACATGAACCACACGCCAGCGCCTTCTTCCCTGCCCGGCCCGGATGACATCGTGCGGCGCGCGCTGCCGAACGGCGTCACGGTGCTTGTGCGCGAGAACCACGCCAGCCCCGCTGTCGTGATGAGCGTCCTGCTGCCCGCCGGCGCGGTCTTCGAGACGCGCGAGACGGCGGGGCTGGCCGCCTTCACCGCCAGCGCGCTGATGCGCGGCACTCAGCGGCGCGACTTCCAGACGCTTTACGAGGAGATCGAGTCGATTGGGGCGAGCCTGGGCATAAGCGGCGGGTTGCACAGCACGCGCGCCTATGGCAAGAGCCTTGCCGAAGACCTGCCGACGCTGCTCGACGTGCTTGCCGACGCCCTGCGCGCGCCGACCTTCCCGCCGGAGCAAGTGGAGCGCCTGCGCGGGGAGATCGTCACCGGGCTGCGCTACCGCGAGCAGGACACGCGCCGCCGCGCGGCGCTCGCGTTCAGGGCGCTGGCCTACCCGGAGGCGCACCCCTACAGCCGCAGCGTGTCGGGGTACCTGGACACGGTCCCCGCGCTGAGGCGGGAGGCGCTGGTCGATTTTCACCGGCGGCACTACGGGCCGAAGGGCATGATCGTCGTGATCGTCGGCGCGACGCCGGCGGCGCAGGCCATCGACCAGGTGGCGCAGGCCCTTGGCGACTGGGCGAACCCGGACCAGCCGCCCGCGCCCGACCTGCCCCCGCTGCCGCCCGCCGAAGAAGTCCGGCGGGCCGATGTCACGGTGCCGGACAAGACCCAGAGCGACATCGTGCTGGGCGTGCCGGGTCCGGCGCGCACCGCGCCCGATTGGCTGGCGGCGGTGGTGGCGAACAACATCCTGGGCATGTTCGGCCTGATGGGCCGCCTGGGCGACATCGTGCGCGACCAGCTCGGCCTGGCCTATTACGCCTACAGTCAGCTTGAGGGCGGCATGGGGCCGGGGGCGTGGCAGGCGGCAGCGGGCGTGAACCCCGACAACGTGCAGCTCGCTATCGACAGCATCGCCGGCGAGATCGCGCGCATTGCCAGCGAGCCGGTCACCGAGGAGGAGCTTGCCGAGAACAAGAGCAGCCTCACCGGCGGCCTGCCGCTGCAACTTGAGACCAACGAAGGGGTCGCCAGCGTGCTGATGCGCATGGAACGGTATCAGCTCGGGCTGGACTACCTGCAGCGCTACGGGGCTTCGATGAACGCGATCTCGCGCGAGGACGTGCTCGCCGCGGCGCAGCGCTATCTCGGCCAGCAGTACGCCGTCGCGGTCGCGGGGCCGACGCGCAACAGCGGCGCGTCCTGACGCCTCTTAGTCATTTCGCTTAATGAAACCTAAGCCGGCCGCGAAGCGGGTCGTGGCGACGATGTGCCACGAAAATGTACAGAATTAGTTTGCGAACTCGGTTGACAACCTGAACCGCAGTTGCTATATTAGTTTGTGTAGTAGTACTAAACGTCGTAAAACGACGGCGCGGTGGGGACCCGCACGACCGCGACAGCGCGGTTCCGGGTACGCGTACACACAACTGTAGAGAGCCGAGCAGCCACGGATTACACCCTTCCTGCTATGCTCTAAAGATCCTCCGTGCCCAACGTGTCACCTGCTCGTGGGCAAGCTCGGTGGGTTTGGTAAGTTTGCGTCACGCCCGCAAGGTAAATTGTCGTGGCGGGGCGCGGCTGCAATGAACGTGCGCTATACGCAACGCCTCATAGACGCGGTGAGTGCATGTTGCCTGTCGGCCAACATATTATCTATCCGGGCACACAAAGAAAAACTATTTATTGCGTTAAAAGTTATTGACTTTAGTTTAATACGACTGTATAATCTATAATACGCCGATAAATATGTCTTCAACGTTAAGGTAAGGCCATGAGCATATCATATATATCCAATCTGAGCTTTGAGACACACCGGGGACGCGCCAAGAGCGCGAGTCTGGTCGTGATACACCCTCACACCAAGCATCGAGGTCCGTTCACGGCGCTAATCGCAGAACGGTATGGCGATGCGTTCTATTACTATGCAGCCCGCCCCGGCCAGAACAAACCGGCTGACTTTGTGAAAGGTCTCGTGGAGGATTTCGCCAAGGTGATCGATGGCTTTGGCGAAAAGGCGCGCGCCGTGCGCGGCAACGATGTCACGGCGCTGGCCCAGGGCCTCGCCGCCGACTTCGCGGCGCTCAGTGGCGGGAAGTTCGGCCTCTGGCTGGACGAACTCGACAACGTGGAGGTCAAGCGGGCGTTCGCTGACTTCCTCAAGGCGTTGGCCGATGCCCTGCCCGACGGCGCGCAACTCATCCTCTCCACGCGCCAACTGCCGCACGAGCCGTGGCTTACCCTCATCGAGGAGACCGGGGCCGTCACCCTGCACGACTACGACCACCCGCCGACTGTCTCCGAGCAGGCGGAGGTTGGCGAGGACAAGCCCACCCTGGAGGTGTACGCCCTCGGCGCGGGCAACGCGCTCATCGACGGGGAGCCGATCACTTCGTGGGACGGGGCGCTGCCGCGCAACCTGTTCTTCTTCTTCGTTGACCGCCCGCTCGTCACGCGCGACGAGGTGTTCGCCACCTTCTGGCCGGACCTTTCGGTCAAGGAGGCGACGAACGTCTTCCACGTCACCAAGCGCAAGATCAGCGAGCGCCTGGACCACGAACTGACGAGCTACAACAGCGGCTTCTACGTCCCCTCCGGGCAGATGCGCGTCCACTATGACGTGGTGGCGTTCCTGGAGGCGATTGAGCAGGCTTCGACGCTGGACGACAACGAGGCCAGGAAGCGCTACCGCTACGCCATCGACCTCTACCGGGGCGACTTCCTCACCGGCCTACAGATGGAATGGGCGGTCGAGCGTCGCCAGGCGCTCAAGGGCGCGTATGCCCAGGCGCTCATCGCGCTGGGCCGCATCTGCAAGAAGCAGGACCAGCCCGCGGAGGCGCTCGGCTATTTCATCCGCGCGCTGCACGAGACCCCGGAGCGCGAGGACATCCACCGCGAGGTGATGTCGCTCTACGCGCAGCTTGGTCGCTCGGATGACGCGATTGCGCAGTACCAGCGCCTCGAAGAGGAGTTGCAGTCGCAGTTGAGCATCGCCCCCTCGCGCGAGAGCCGCGAACTCTTCGAGCAGATCTCAAGCGCCGCAGGTGACCCCGAGCGCCCTCACCCGTTGGTGAGGAAGCGACCGAAAAGTGGCGAGGACGGGCCGGCGGCCCGCCCTCGCTTTTTTGACGCCGGGCGCGTGTCGCCGGTCGCGGGTAGGACAAGGGGCAGAAGCCCCCTGTCCAGAAGGTGGTTGTCCGGCGCGCGGCCATTGGATAACATTACCTCGGTCCGATGGATACGCCCCAGAGAAACGGAGACAGGCACATGCGCGAGGTCAAGGTAGACCCTAATATTTTCCGCAAGTATGACGTGCGCGGCGTGGCTGCCGGCGACGACCCACAGCTCTCGCCGGGGGTCGCGCGGCTGATCGGGAAGGCTTATGGGACCTTCATGAAGCGCAACCTGGGCGCTGAGAAGGCCTACGTCGGCGGGGACAACCGTGAGACCACCCCCGCGCTCAAGGCCGCCGTCGCCGAGGGTATCGCCTCGACCGGCATGCACGTGATCGACATCGGCGAGGTGCTCACACCCACGGTCTACTTCGCCGCTTCGTCGCTGGGCAAGGACGGCGGCGGGGTGATGGTGACGGGCAGCCACCTCACCCCGGAGTACAACGGCATCAAGATGTCGAAGGGCAGCCTGTCGCTGTACGGCGATGAGATCACCGGCGCGCTGCTCGGCATGGTCCAGCGCATGGACTTCGAGACCGGCAGCGGCAGCATCACCCAGGATCGCAGCATCGTCGATGAGCACTTTGAGACGATCAAGCGTAAGGTCACGCTGGGCGACCGCAAGCTCAAGGTGGTCGTGGACGCGGGGAACGCGCTCGCGGGCGTGTACATCCCGCCGCTCTACGAGGCGCTCGGCCTGGAGGTGGTCTGCCTCTATTGCGACCCCGACCCCTCCTTCCCAAACCACCTCCCCAACCCCGAAAGCCCTGACCTCGTGGTGGACCTGCAGAACACGGTCGTCGAGCACAGCGCGGACATCGGCATCGGCTTCGACGGCGACGCGGACCGCTGCGGCATCATCGACAACCTGGGCCGGCACATGAGTTCGGACCGGACCACGGCGCTCCTGGCGATGGACCTGCTCAAGCGGCAGCCGGGCGCGACAATCGTCTTCGACGTGAAAAGCTCGCAGGCGCTGGTCGATGCCGTCAACGCCGCCGGCGGCAACGCGATCTTCTGGAAGACCGGCCACTCGCTGATGAAGGCGAAGATGGCGGAGGTCGGCGCGCCGCTCGGCGGCGAGGTGTCCGGGCATATTTTCGTCGGCGAGGATTACTACGGCTTCGACGACGCGCCGCTGGTCTCGCTGAAGCTGCTGGAGATCCTCTCCAACACCGACAAGACGATGGCCGAACTCTATGACGCGCTCCCCCACATGTGGGCCACGCCTGAGGTCATCATGCACGCGCCCGACGACGAGAAGTTTGGCATCGTCGAGAAGATCAAGGAGCGCCTGGGCAGCCGCTACGACATTCTCGACATCGACGGCGTGCGCGCCAGGTTCGACCACGGCTGGGGGCTGGTGCGCGTCTCCAACACGCACCCGGCGATCACCATGCGCTTCGAGGCCGAGACGCGCGCGCAGTTGCTCGAATACATGCGCCTCGTCGAGGAGGAACTGAAGACCTTTCCGGCGGTGGACCTGACGGAATTCGAGAAGGAATTCGCCCGCGTGGAGAACACCGAAGCGTGACGCGGTAGGCCGACCGCATAAGCGCAACCATGACCCAGGGCGGCTGGCGTGTCCCTGGGTCATGTGTATTTTCACGCCCCCGGTATCTGTTCCTGTTGGCTGATCCCC
Organism: Anaerolineae bacterium; assembly: GCA_027494055.1. GTDB lineage: Bacteria > Chloroflexota > Anaerolineae > Aggregatilineales > JAFGMM01 > JAOSJO01. Next base: position 203,113 of record JAOSJO010000022.1, read on the forward strand.
GCGACCCGCGCCTCCCGACAAATCTTACGGAGGCGGATACAAAAGTTGACGGTTTGTGTCGGAATGAGCGTAGAATCGGCGCACTAGCATCCCCCTGACATCAGAGGCGCTGCGCCCTGCCCGGCGCGCCAGCGCCCAAGGAGCCACCATGAAACTGCTTGTCTTCCGCGCGTTGTGGGGCATGACCGGCCCCCTGGAGGCGCAGGTTGCGCAGATCGCCGCCGCCGGCTACGACGGCGTGGAGGGCGCGCCGCCCAACCCTGCCGACATGACGCCCGCCGCGTTCCTTGCCCTGCTGGAACGCCACCACCTTCAGTTCATTGCCGGCGCCTTCGTGACCGACAAAGCCGACCTCGCGCCGACGCTCAACCGCCTGGCGGAGTACGCGCCGCTGAAGATCGACCTCCACAGCGGGCAGGACAGCATGACGCGCGACGAGGGGAGCGCCTTCTTCGAAGAGGCGCTCCGCGTCGAGGCGACGCTGGGCGTCCCGGTGGGGCACGAGACGCACCGGGGCCGCGCCTTCTTCACGCCGTGGGATACCGCCTACTACCTGCGCCAGTTCGACACGCTCAAGATCGTGGCCGACTACAGCCATTGGGTCAACGTGTGCGAGCGCCTCCCCGATGACCAGGCCGACGCCCTCGCGCTCGCGAACGCACGTGCGATCCATATCCACGGGCGGGTGGGCTACGAGGAAGGCCCGCAGGTCCCAGACCCCCGCCGCGCCGGAGTATGCGCGCCACCTGGCGTGGCACGAGGCGCAGTGGGCGTCGATCCACGCGCGCCACATGGAGGCCGGCGCGGATACCCTGACCTTCACGCCGGAGTACGGCCCGCCGTCGTACCTGCACACGCTGCCGCATACCAACGTCCCGGTGGCCGACCTTTGGCAGGTGTGCCTGTGGGGCGCGGAGCGCGCGCGGCAACTGCTCGGCTGATGCGAACCGGCCTTGGCGCGCCTGGCGTGATGCCTCGATGTGAATAACGGCCCGCCGGCTGATGGACTCTGGTAAATCACGCTGGTAATCTTTTGCCGCACGAGAAGTCACGGTATGGCTATCCACCGCCATATCTGGCGGAAGGGCGACCCGGCGGGTTCGCCCTACCGCCCAGATATGGCAGTTGATGGGAACACAGCACGCTGTACTCCTATAGGGGGTCAGAGAACACTGCCCGTGTACTGATTCAAAATCAATCAGGCGCGGGGTGTGAAGAAACCCTCGCCCCCAACGCGAAGCGCGCCCAACTGGCGGGTGGGGTCGCCAACGGCGCGCAACGTGCAGTATACTCCTGGGCGCGACCATCACGGTCCGACAGATCATGGCGACAGCACCAGAGGGAGTTACTTCCAAATGAAAAAGACGGTCTGTTTTGGCGAAATCATGATGCGCCTCTCGACGCCGGGGCACCTGCGCTTTCTCCAGGCGCACACCTTCGACGTGACCTTCGCCGGCGGCGAGGCAAACGTCGCGGCGTCCCTCGCGCGGTACGGCGTCCCCGTCGAGTTCGTCACGCGGCTGCCGGAGAACGACATCGCCGAGATGTGCATCGCCCTCCTGCGCCAGCACGGGATCGGCACGCAGTACATCGTGCGCGGCGGCGACCGGATCGGCATCTACTTCCTGGAGAGCGGCGCGGCGCAGCGCGGCAGCAAGGTCATCTACGACCGCGCCGGCTCGTCCATCGCCGCCATCGCGCCGGGGATGATCGACTGGGAGACGGTCTTCGCCGACGCGGATTGGTTCCACTGGACCGGCATCACGCCGGCCATCTCGGAGGGCGCGGCGGCGGTGTGCCTGGAGGCGGCGCAGACCGCGCACAAGATGGGCCTGACCGTCTCATGCGACCTGAACTATCGCGCGAAGCTGTGGAAGTGGGGCAAGACGGCGGGCGAGGTCATGCCCGACCTGGTGCGCCAGTGCGACGTGGCAATCGGCAACGAGGAGGACGCCGAGAAGGTCTTTGGGATCAAGGCCCCAGACACCGACGTGACCGCCGGCAAGGTGGATGCGGAGGCGTACAACTACGTGTACCTCAAGCTGGTGGACCGCTTCCCCAACCTGAAGACGGTCGCCATCACGCTGCGGGGGTCGCTCTCCGCGAGCCACAACACCTGGAGCGCGGTGCTCTGGCACGACCGCCAGGTGTACACCGCGCCCACCTTTGACATCATCCCCATCGTGGACCGCGTCGGCGGCGGCGATAGCTTCATGGGCGGCCTGATCTACGGGATGCGCGCGTATGCGGACATGGGCGACGCACTGCGCTTCGCAGTGGCGGCCTCGTGCCTCAAGCACAGCATCTGGGGCGATTTCAACCTCGTGACGGTGGCCGAGGTCGAGAAGCTCATGGGCGGCGACGTCTCCGGGCGCGTCAGCCGCTAGCGCTCACCCATAGAGGTCGGCGCGGCGCTCGGCGAGCGCGGGCAGGCGCGCGCGTTCCTCGTCCACGCGCGCCAGGTCCGCCTCGGCGGTGAGCAGCGCGGGGACCTCGCCGGCTTCGACCAGCCGCGCGCCCCAGGGGTCGATGAGGGCGGACGCGCCGAAGAACTGGTACTGCGCGTCCTGCCCCACGCGGTTGCACGCCGCGAAGAAGACCTGGTTCTCAATGGCGCGGGCGCGCGTGAGCGCCCGCCAGTGCATCCAGCGCGGGTACGGCCACGACGCCGGGAGCAGGATCAGCCGCGCGCCGTCGAGGGTGAGGCGGCGGAACACCTCCGGAAAGCGCAGGTCGTAGCAGATGGCAAGCCCGGTGCGGCCCCAGGGCAGCGCGACCGACACGAGCGCGTCGCCCGGCGCGAGCCAGCGGTCCTCGCCCATCAGCGAGATGAGGTGCGCCTTGCGATAGCGGGCCAGCAGCTCGCCCTCCGAGGAGAAGACCGTCGCACAGTTGTAGACGCGCCCATCGCCCGCTTCGAGCATCGAGCCGGCGATGAAGATGGCGTGCTGGCGCGCCAGTGCGCTGACGCGGGCGAACAGCCCCTCTCCAGGGCGGCTGGCGAGCGCAGCGGCGCGGTTGAGCGCGAAGCCGCAATCCCAAAGCTCCGGCAGGAGCACGAGGTCGCTCCCGCGCCGGGCGGCCTCCTCGACCAGCGCGGCGGCGGCAGCGAAGTTCGCCTCCACGTCGCCGTGCGCCACGTCCATCTGCGCCAGCGAGAGCGTGAGCGTGGTCATGGTGTGGCTTCCTCCGGGACGGCAGGGCGGGGCGGGCGCAACCCCTCCACGCCGCGCCGCCAGTAGGCGATGGCGCGGTCGGCAACCTGATCGACCGAGAGGTCGGTCGTGTCCAGCCGGGGGAGGTCGGGCATGGTGCGCAGCGGCCACTCACGCTTGAGGCGGGCGACGATGCGGGCGCGTTCGTTCGGCTCGTGGAACCTCGCGCCCATCGCGGTGTACATGCGGCGCAGCACCTCATCGAGCGCGCAGGTCAGGCACAGGACCTGCGAGTCGGCGGTGAGGATGGCCTTGTTGGCCGGGTGCAGGAAGACGTCACCGGTGGCGACGATGACGGCGCTGCGGCGCAGGGCCAGCTCGTGGCAGATTTCGGCCTCCAGGGCGCGGGCGTGGGCCTGGCCGAACAGCTCGCGCAGCTCGCGGAGTGTGCGCCCTCGCGCGTCTCGATCTCGCCCTCGATGTCGATCAGCAGCGCGCCCAGCCGTTGCGCGACCGCGCGCCCGGCAGAGCGCTTGCCCGCGCCGAGGTGGCCGGTCAGCAACAGGTTACGGTACGGGATTTCGGGGGCGCGTCGTTCCATACCGTGCAACGTTAGCCGAAAACCGGTGCGAAGTCAACCGCTTGACAGGGCTTTCCGGTTCTCATGAAACGATAGGGGGATTAGCGCGTTATGTTTACCTCACCCCCGGTCGGGTGCACTCCAAGATAGGGGCAACTCCATGCACCGGCAGGCTAATCCATTGGTGCATTGTTCTCTGATCCCGCGACTGAAGTCGCGGGCTAATTCCATAGCGATCATGGATCTCGGCGACGATTAGCCGCCGACTTAAGTCGGCGGGCTGCTCAATCATGGAGAGGCGGCAGGGGGGTGAGGCAAAATAGGCAGAATGTTCACGGTCCCAAGAGCGGGCCCCCAAGCTGGAATGCACCCCCAGTCGGAGTGCTTGAAATATCGCCCCCGCTCGCGTATACTTAGCGCCAATCTCGAAGAGGGACGCACATGAGCGGTCAGATGCACCACCTCCATGCCCATCAGTCCATGAACTGGCGTTGACCGCGCTATAGCGCTGGGATTCTTCTGAGCGCGGACGCCGGTCCGCGCTCGTTGTTTGTGCCACAGGAGCGACACGATGCCGATCATCCAAGCCGTCAAGGGGACGCGCGACTTCTACCCGGAGCAGATGGCCTTCCGCAACTGGCTGCACGGGCAGGTGCGCGCCGTCTCCGAGCGCTTCGGTTACCAGGAGTGGGAAGCGCCTTACCTCGAAAGCCTGGACCTGTACGCCGCCAAGAGCGGCGAGGAGCTGGTCAAGGAGCAGGCGTTCACGCTGACCGACAAGGGCGGGCGCGTGCTGGCGCTCCGCCCGGAGCTGACGCCGTCGCTGGCGCGGATGATCGCGCAGCGCGCCGCCGAACTGACCATGCCCGTGCGCTGGTATTCGTTCGGGCCGTTCTGGCGCTACGAGCAGCCGCAGCGCGGGCGGGCGCGTGAGTTCTTCCAGTGGAACATCGACCTGCTGGGCGAGGCGGGGGTGCGCGCCGACGCGGAGATCATCGGCGTGGGCGTGGCGTTCCTCAAGAGCGTCGGCCTGAACGCGCAGCAGGTCGTGGTCAAGGTCAACAACCGCCAGTTCATGCAGCAGAAGCTGGCCGCGATGGGCATCGCGGAAACGGCGCTGACCGACTGCTTCAACCTCATCGACCGCAAGCCCAAAATGGCGCTCAAGGCATGGCGCGAGTACGCGGCGACGCTGGGCCTGAGCGGGGCGCAGGTCGGGTCGCTTGAGCGCCTGCTCGAAGACGCCGACGCCTGGCGCGACTTCCCGCCACTGGCGCAGCTCTTCGCCGACCTGGAGGCGCTGGACGCGGCGGATATGGTCGCGTTCGACCCCACTATTGTGCGCGGCCTGCTCTACTACACCGGCACCGTGTACGAGGCCAACGACGCGGCGGGCGAGTACCGCGCGATCCTCGGCGGCGGGCGCTATGACAACCTCATCGCCGACGTGGGCGGCGCGCCCATCCCCGCGACGGGCTTCGCGATGGGCGACATGGTGATGGAGCTGGTGCTGGAGAAGTACGACTGCAAGCCCAACCTCCCGACGACCCATTCCGCAGTGCTCGTCACCCTGTTCGACGACGCGCTGTACCCGCAGGCGGCACGGCTGGCGACCGAGCTGCGCCGCGCCGGGCTGAATACCGAGCTGTTCCTGGAGCCGGCGCGCCTGGGGAAGCAGATCCGGTTTGCGCAGCGCAAGAACATCCCGGTCGTCGCCATCCTGGGCGAGAGCGAGATCGCCGCCGGCGAGGTCGCGCTCAAGCGGCTGAGCACCGGCGAGCAGGTCAACGTCCCGCGCGCCGAGGCCCCCGCGCAGGTCAGGCGCTGGGCGGCAGAGGCCGGGAGCTAGAGACGGCAGGCGCGGCAGCCCGCGACGACGCGCAACCGGCGGTCCGAAAAGGACTGCCTTCGCTGCATCACCCCCGGCCTGCCTTCGGTCTGCGACGCATGGCAGCAACCTTGCAACAGGTAAGGGCGTTCGCGTGCGGCCCTGGACCCTGGCGCACATTTGATCTACAGGGCCGGTGGTGTAGAATCCAAGGCATGGCCGAAGAGTCCGTCGTCAACGCCGTGCGGCGTATCCCGTTGTTTTCCCGGCTGGGCGAGCAAGACCTCCAGCGGTTGGCCGGCGCGTTCCAGCGTGAGCACTACCCGCCCTATTCGACCGTCTTCCAGCAGGGCGAGGTCACGCGGATGATCTACATCATGCTGGACGGCGCGGGGGTGTTGCTCCAGGTAGACGAGGAGGACGTCGAGCGGCGGGTGGGCGCCGTCAGGCCGGGCGACGTCACCGACTTGAGCGCGCTCTTCTTCGACGACGACTGGCCGCACACGCTGCTCGTTACCCGCGAAGCGACCTTCTACACACTGAGCCGCGCCCGCTTCTATAGCGTTGCGCCTTACGGCTCCGATATCCGGCGACGTCTGAACTTCGACGCCGAACCCGAACTGAAGAAGCGCCTCGACGAGAGGCCGTTCTCCTGGCTGCGCCCCGGCGAGTACACCGTCATCAGCACGCGGCGGCACATCTGGGCCTTCGTGCGCAAGGCAATTGGCGCGCTGGCGTTCATGGCGCTGATGCTGATGCTCCTGTTGGGCGTGACCATCGCCCAGGTCGAGGCGCTGGCATGTGTGTTCGCGCCGGGGCTTGTGCTCTCGATTGTGCTGCCGCTCCTGCTGATGGGGTTCTTCTACCTGGACTGGCGCAACGACTACTTCGTGGTGACCAATCAGCGCGTGGTCCATGAGGAGCGGACGTTTGTGATCCTGGGCGAGATGACCATCGACCAGGCCCCGCTGAGGAACGTGCAGAACGTCAACATCGCCAAAGAAGGCATCACCGAGCGTTCGTTCGGGTTTGGCAGCGTGCTCATCGACACCGCAGGGCTGGGGCGCGTGGTCTTCGACATGGCCCCGGACCCTGAGATGTTCCGAGACGTCATCCTCGAGTTGAGCCAACGCGCCGAGCGCCGCACCGCCGCCGAGCGCCGCTATGAGATTCGTGGCGCGATAGAAGGCCGGCTCGGCGGGGTCCGGCTGCGCCAGGAAGGGCCGGAGACGGGCGACCTGGAGGGCGGGACGCCCGGCGAGGACGCCGATGCCGGGGCCGCCGGGGCTGCCGCGCCCGCGCGCTCCTGGCTCAGCGAGGCCTGGCAGTACCTGCGCGAGTACCTTGCGCCGCGCGTTCGGGTCGAGCGCGACGGCGTCGTCACCTACCGCAAGCACTGGTGGGTGCTCTTCCTCGACATCTGGAAGCCGGCCACGGTCTTCACGCTGTTGCACGTCCTGGTTATCACGCGCCTGGCAGATGCCTGGCCTGCCTTCCTGTTGCCGCTGGCGCAGGCGTTTTCGGTCACCGGCACGGTGGCGCTGTACCTGATCCTGCTGCCCCTCGTGCTGTTCTGGCTGTGGTGGGGCTACGAAGACTGGCGCAACGACCTCTTCCAGGTGACGCCGACCTCCGTGATCGACTCGAAGATGCAGCCGCTGTTCTTCGGCGAGAAGCGCTCGCTCCAGGCCCCGCTGGACAACATCCAGAACGTGAGCGCCGAGACGCCGAACTTCTGGGGCCGGCTGGTGAGCATGGGCACGGTCATCATCCAGACCGCCGGCGTGGAGGGCACCCTCGAATGGCAGTACATCTACAATCCCTTCGTGGTGGCGGAGGATGTGCTCCGCCGCGTGCGCGGCTTTCAACAGGCCGAGGCGGAGGAGCGCGAGCAGGCGCAGCTTGAACTGCTGGCCGAGTGGTTCGCCATCTACCACCAGACCACCCACCCGGAAGAGTACGCCTATGGCGATGAGGATGCCCGGTTCCGCAACATCGAGGACGAGGACGAAGACGAACCGCCCGAAGAAGAGCGGGACGAGTACGCGCTTTTCTGATCCCCTTTCGGCTGCCGGGAGCGCCGCGTCAGGGGGTGGGCGGCTTCGCTTCACGTTATCCGCCCGGCGTCACGCTCTAGTGTGTTTTTCGCAACCCGACGACGGATGGATTTTGACAAATTATCTTGGCAATCTCGTCGCAGAGTCACGGCATGGCTGTGCGCCTGCCAATACCTTGAGATGCCAGGGGTCGTAGGGGCGACCCGGCGGGTCGCCCCTACCGCCAGATATGGCGGCTGGCAGGACTGCGAATTAGCCGCGACTTCAGTCGCGGGAACCAGAAGGCGAACAGATACTATTGACCGGCGTGCGGTATCTGGGTAGTTCCCCTTGAAAACGGCAGCCTGATTTGCAGCTTCCCGAAAGCTCCAAGCTTTCGGGAAGCTACCCGCTGGGCATGGAGGTCAGGCAGGGCGCCCTCTGGACCGCGCGCTTATTCAGGACCGCCCGGCTGCAAGGGCAACTCCATAAACACCCAGTGCGCGCGGTAGGCTTCGGGGATTTCGCTCTCAGGGTAGGGGGCGATCTCGGCGAAGCCGAGGTCTCGGTAGAGCGCCTGCGCCGGCTTCATGAAACGCGCGCTGTCCAGCCGGAGGGTGGCGTAACCGGTGCGGCGCGCCTCGCGGATGGCGGCCTCCAGCAGCGCCCGGCCTATGCCCCTGCGCCGGTACGCCGGCCGCACGTACATGCGCTTGATCTCGCCGAGGCCCGCGCCGATTGGCCTCATGCACGCCAGGCCGGCGATGGCGGCTTCGTACTCCGCCAGGAGCAGGCGACCGCGTGGCGGGGCGAACTTCTGGAGGTCGGCCATGTCCTGCTCGATGATCTCCGCGATGTCGAAGCGGATGCCGAACGCCTCGTCGAGCCGGGCGTTGGCCCAGCCCAGGTACTCCCAGAACAGCGCGCGCACGTGGCGGCGGTGTTCGGCGCGCGCGATGTCGGCCTGAAAGATCGTCAACATGGCTGCCTCCCGGTCCCGGAGTCTACCACGTGCGCGCCGTCCGCGCCGGCGCAACGAAAAGGGCGCGCCCTGTGGCGCGCCCGCGCTTGAGCAAAGCCCTCCCCTCAACGGGCCTTGCTGCCGGCAGCCAACCCCGGGGTGGCCTAATACACCATCAGGTAGCGATCCAGCTCCCACGGGGTGACCTGGAGCCTGTACTCGTCGTATTCCAGGCGCTTGGCCTCGATGTAGCGCTCGAAGATGTGCGGCCCCAGCGCCTCCTGCACCACCTCGTCCCTCTCCAGCTCGTCCAGCGCCTCCGACAGCGAGCCGGGAAGCATGTCCAGGCGCACCGAATCGCTGTCGTTGAGGTGATAGAGGTTCTCCTCCACCGGGTCGGGAGCGGGCAGCTTCTTCTTGATCCCATCCAGGCCGGCCTTGAGCATCACGGCGAAGGCCAGGTACGGGTTGCAGCTCGGATCGGGGAAGCGCAGTTCAAGGCGGGTGCTCTCTTCGCGGCCCTTGCTGGTCTTCGGCACGCGGATGAGGGCGGAGCGGTTGATGCGCGCCCAACTGATGTACACCGGCGCTTCGTAACCGGGCACGAGCCGCTTGTAGGAGTTCACCAGGGGGCGACGACCGCCGCCATCGCCTTGGCGTGCGTCAGTTGCCCGGCGACGAAGTGCAACGCGATATCGGACAGGCCGTACTCGTTCTCGCCGTTGCGGAAAGCGTTCTTGCCGGTGCTCTTGTGCACCAGGCTCTGGTGCGTGTGCATCCCGGAGCCGTTGATGAACGGGGCGGGCTTGGGCATGAAGGTGCAGTGCAGGCCGTTCATCTGTGCAATCGCCTTGAGCGTGATGCGGTAGGTGACGGCGTTGTCCGCCGACGTAATGGCCTCGGCGTACCGGAAGTCTATCTCATGCTGGCCGGTCGCCACCTCGTGGTGCAGCGCCTCGGTGCGGATGCCGAAAGCGCGGAGCGCGTTGACCATCTGCCGCCGCACGCTCAACGCCAGATCGGTCGAAACGTCGAAGTACCCGGCGTGGTCGTGCGGCTGGAGCGGCAGCGTGGCCCCGTCAGGTGAGGCCTTGAAGAGGAAGAATTCCAGCTCCGGGCCGGTGAAGAAAGTGAACCCCATCTCGGCGGCCTCATCGAGCACGCGCTTGAGCGCCCCACGCGGGTCGCCGATGAACGGCTCACCCTGCGGCGTGTATACGTTGCAGATCATCCGCGCCGTTTTCTCGTCGCCGGCGTCCCACGGAATCACCGCGTAGGTATCGAGGTCGGGCACGAGGTACATATCGCTCTCGGCGATGCGGGCGAACCCTTCAATGGAGGAGCCATCGAACCACACGCCGTGGTCGAGGCATTCGGGCAGTTCCGACTCAGGGATCGTGATGCTCTTGACGATGCCCGCGATATCGGTGAACCACAGGTTGACGAACTTGACACCCTCGTCCTTGACGGCCTTCAGGATGTCATCCGGCGACTTGCCCATGCGCAATCCCCTTTCACAAGAAGCGTTGTCCTATCGGAGTTGGTAAACCTTACTATACCAGGATATGAGGAGGATGTCAGCGCCATCTCGTACAGACTTCGGTGACCTCTGTTTGTGCGGGTTGCACAAAGCCGCCCCCTGCCTGCCGCCTGACCGCCGGCCGCTTTATCCAGAGTGCGCCCCGGTGACCGGTTGGGCGGGGCAGAATATCGAGACCCTTTATCCGTGGGCCTTCACGGAAGACGGCGCGACGCAGAGGGTGGACGTGCTCGACGCGGCGGGCAACCCCGCCGGGCAGTGAGTGCAGGGACTTTGCCGAGTCCCTCGCGGCTATGTCCCCCTCACCCCCGCCGACCTTCGGTCAGCCTTGACCTTGCCCCGTTTTACCGGACAGTCTTGATTTCGTCGGCATACTGCTGATCGAAAGCGGCAGGGCTGACATAGCCCAAGGATGAGTGCAGCCGCTGGCGGTTGTACCAGACTTCGAGATACTCGAAGATCACCCGGCGCGCCTCGGCCCGCGTAGCAAAGGGAGCGTCGGCGCACTCGGTCTTCAGGGTGCCGATGAAACTTTCCATCGGTGCATTGTCGTAGCAGTTGCCCACGCCGTTCATGCTGACCTGGATGTGATGCTGGGCCAACAGCGTCTGCACCCAGGTGCTGGTGTACTGGCTGCCCTGGTCGGAGTGGTGGAGCAGGTTGCCGTCGGGGGTGCGGCGACCCAGCGCCATCTGCAAGGCACTCTCAACCAGGGTGGCCCGCAGGTGGTCGGCCATCGCCCAGCCGACGATAGCGCGGCTGAACAGGTCCAATACCAGCGCCAGATAGAGCCAACCTTCCAGCGTCTCGATGTAGGTGATGTCCGCCACCCATTTCTCATTCGGACGACTGGCGGTGAAGTCTTGCCCCAGCAGGTTGGGCGCCGCTACCGCCTCGGGCGCACGCTGGGTGGTGCGCGGACGCTTCCGCCACGGCCCTTGGCCACCAGGCCCGCGCTGCGCATCAGACGAGCCACCCGCTTGCGCCCCACGCGCAGCCCTTGTTGGCGCAGCGCCGCGTGAATGCGCGGGCTGCCATAGGTCTGGCGGCTGGCGTCATACTCCCCCGGATCGCCGCCAACAACGGTTCGTTGGTTTGCTGGCGTGCGCTGGGCGGCCGGTTCAGCCACGCGTAGTAGCCGCTGGGCGATACCCCCAACACCTGACACATCCGTCGTACCGCGTACTCTCCTGCATGCCCCGCAATGAAGGCATACTTCAGCCCTCGAGACGACTGAAAATGCTCACCGCTTTTTTTAGGATGTCGCGCTCCTGCTCGGCAATAGCCAACTGCCGCCGCAACTGCCGCACCTCTGCCTGCGCCGCCGCCAGATCTGTCGGAGCCAGGCTCACCGCGCCCCCTCCCGTCGCACCTGGTAACGGTCGCGCCACTTCAGCAGCAGCCCTTTGGTGATCCCTAGCTCCCGCTCCAGCTGCGCCGCACTCTTGCCACTGTGCATCAGCAGCTCCAGCGCTTCCAGCTTGAACTCTTGCGTGTACGTCCGATAGCGCTTGTCCATAGCTCCCTCCTGATTTCTCCAGTCTACGACATTTCTTGTGTCCGAGAAATCGGGGGAAGGTCACCTCCCCCTCTCCCACGGTGGGGCGAGGGGGAAATCGAGCGGAGTGAACTCCCCTCTCCCCTTGTGGGTTCAGGGGCGGACAGGGTTGAGTCTTGACTCGAAATGGGTGAGGCTGTGTAGGGGCAAGGCATGCCTTGCCCTACAAAAACCTTGAATATGTTGATCGGCGCTTGGAAGTTTCGTTCGCCTGTCCACCCCCAACCGCCTTGTGGGAGAGGCGATTTAGGGGTGAGGGGAAGAAGCAAAGCCTACTGGCTTTGCAGAAGCCCTGGCAGTGAGTGGACCTCCCTGGCTGGCGTCAGGGGCGGCGCGCGCCGCGCCCTAGCCGTTCCCAGCGGCCTTCACGAAGGCCAGCGCCTCCTCGCGCGTGGCGACCTCGCCAGACGCCTGCGCCTCGCGGAGCGCTTCGAGCAGCTCGCCGATCCGCGGCCCCGCCGGGAGGCCCAGCGCCGCCTTGATGTCGCGCCCTGTCAGCAACAGCGGCGGCTCCACCATCTCGCGCCGCTGCCGGAAGTATGCGCCCACCAGTTGCGCCACCACCGCGACGTAGTGCGTCCAGTCCTCAAGGTCGAGGCTCACCCCCACCGTGCCCAGGTAGTCGGCCAGCGCCAGCAGGCACACGTCCACACCCGCGCCGTCTTTGGCGTCGCGGAAGAACCGGTAGATCGCCCTGCCGGTGACGACCGGCTCGTTGGCGAGCAGCATGGGGCGCATGTGGTGCTGCACCACCCGCGCCACGCGGCGGACCTCGTTCCGGCTGAGGCGTAGCGCCTGGCAACGCGCCTCGGCCATCGTTGCGCCGACGCGGTCGTGGTTGATGAAACGCACCCGCCCGTTCGCCACCCGCGACATCGTCGCCGGCTTGCCCACGTCGTGCAGCAGCGCGCTGAGCAGGATGAGGCCGCGCGCCGTGCGGCCATCGGGCCAGGGCTGCGCCAGGTGCGCCTGCAGGTCGGCGCGGTACGGGTCGAGCTGCATGACGATCAGGCCCAGGCCGGCCTGCGCCGCCGTGTTGTCGGTCCGCTCCGGGCCGATGACGCGCAGCACCGCGTCCATCCGGTCCAGCACGCGCAGCGTGTGCTCCCAGAGTGTCTCGGCGTGCGGCGGGCTTTGCGTCAGGCCGCGCATCGCGTCCACTTCAGGGAGCACGATGTCCACCAGCCCCAGCGCGTCGAGCACGCGCAGCGCGCCGGCGGGCTGCGGCCCCTGGAGGATCGCCATGAACTCGTCGCGCACCCGCTCGGCGGCGACATCGACCAGCCGCGCCCCGTCGCGCCGGATGGCGGCCTGCGTCTCCGCCCCGATGTGCAGCTTGAGCGCGGCGCTCAGCCTGACCGCGCGGAGCGCGCGGGTCGGGTCAGCGGCGATGGCGTTGGGCGCGCACAGCCGCAGCCGCCGCGCGCGCAGGTCGGCCACGCCTTCGAGCGGGTCAATCACGGGCGCGGGGTCCCCGGTCAGCGCCGCCGCGAGCGCGTTGACCGTGAAGTCGCGCGCGCGCAGGTCATCCGCCAGCGTCGCGCCCCGGAAGCGCGCAATATCGACGAACAGCCGGCCTTCCGGGCGGTCGAGCACCACGCGCCCGACGCCGCGCTCGGCGTCGAGCGGGTAGAAGGCCGCGCCGAGGTCGTCCGCCAGCCGCCGCGCGATGCTCAGGCCGTCGCCGGGCGTGGCGAGGTCGATGTCCTTCAGCGGGCGGCCCAACAGGGCGTCGCGCACCGTCCCGCCGACCAGGTAGACGGGCGCGCCGGCGTCGGCGAGGGAGGGCGCGCAGGCGTTCGACTTCGGGCGGCCACTGCACCGGGGGCCAGCCAGGGGTCGCGTTTGGCTCAGGCAAGCTCGCGCCTCCGCTGCCGCCAGGCCTCCTCGTCCGCGACGCCGACGAACGGCATGTTGCGGAACAGCTCGTCCAGGTCCAGCCCGTAGCCGAAAACGAACTTGTTGGGGATGTCGAAGCCGACGTAGCTCAGGGGGATATCGACCTCGCGGCGCTCCGACTTGTTGAGCAGCGTGCAGACGCGGACGCTGGCGGGGTTGCGCGCGCGCAGCAGCTTGATGATGTAGTCGAGCGTGTGCCCGCTGTCGATGATGTCCTCGACGATGAGCAGGTTCTTGCCGGCGGGGTCGGTGCTCAGGTCCATGACGATGCGCACGTGCCCGGTCGACTCGCGCGCCTGCACGCCATAGCTGGAGACGGCCATGAAGTCCACCGCGTGCGGGATGGTGATGTGCCGCATCAGGTCGGTGAGGAACATCACGCCGCCTTTGAGCACGCAGATCAGCCACAGGTCGCGCAGGCCGGCCAGGTCGCGCGAGATTTCTGCGCCCAGCTCGGCGATGCGCTTCTGCAGCGTCTCGGAGTCGATCAGCACTTCGGCAAGGTAGGGTTCATAACTTTCGGGCATGGTGCGCCTTCCGTCCTGTTCGTGCCTCTTGAGCACCCGGCAAGCGATACGCGCTGATTTTATAACGCCCTGCCCCTGGAGACAACGGCGCGCCAGGCCCCGGTGCAGCCAAAAGTGGAAGAGGAAACGTCGGTAGCTTCCCGAAAGCTTAGAGCTTTCGGGAAGCTGCAAAACTGGTCGCTATTCTGAGAGGAGGCGACGCGCCCGCACCGAACATTTGATCTACACTCTACCGCGCGCTACAATGGCGTGTGCGAAACCTGGGAGATCGAAAGGAGCTTTGCCATGGGCAAAATCGGTGACGCGCTGGCGAACCAGTACGCGCGCACGTGGCGCGAACTGCGCGAGGCGGTCGAGCACTGCACCGATGCGGCGTGGAAAGGCGGCGACCACCCTGTTTTCATCCCGGTCAGGCTGGCCTGCCACCTCGTCGAGACGGTGGACTACTACACGCAGGACAGGCCGGAGGGGTTCCAGTGGGGCGCGGCGTGGGGCGGCGCGGACTGCGAGAAGGACGACCTGGGGCTGCTCCCGGCCCGGGCGGCGCTCCTGGCCTACGCGGACACGGTGCGCGCGCGCGTCGATGCCTGGCTGCGGGGGCGCCCCTGATGACGAGCTGCTCGGCGAGAACACCTTCAGGTGGACCGGCGACACCCCGATGGAGCGCATGATCTACACGATCCGGCATAGCCAGCACCACATCGCCGAGATCAACGAGGAGCTGACGCGCCAGGGCCTGCCGCCCGGCGACTGGCACTGACCGCAGGCGGGCGCGTGGCTGCCCTCCGCCGCGCGCCCGTTGACAAATCGCACGCCTCCATATATCGTTCTGCATACACCCTGGTGTCGCTGATTGGTTTCTACCCCCATTGTACGAGGAGGAGGGTCCTATGCGTGTAGGCATAATCGGCTCCGGGACGATGGGCCGCGCCCACGCCGCCGGCTGGGCGCAGACCGACGCGGAGGTGGTCGGTATCGCCACCGTTGACTGCGGGACCGGCGAGGCGCTGTCCGCCGAATACAGTTGGCCGTGCTATGACAGCTTCGAGGCGATCCTGCCGGAGGTCGATGTCGTCGATCTATGCACGCCCACGCACCTGCATTACGCGATGGTGATGGCGGCGGCGCGCGCCGGGAAGCACATCATGTGCGAGAAGCCCATCGCGCTGACCGTCGCGGAGGGCAAGGAGATGATCGCAACGTGCCGCGCGGCGGGGGTGCGGCTGTTCATCGCGATGGTGGTGCGCTTCTTCCCGGAGTTCCAGGCGGCGCACCGGAGCATCGCGGCGGGGCAGGTGGGCGCGCCCGGCGTGATCCGGCTCACCCGCGCCAGCTACCGCCCGCAGCGCGCGCTCGACGACTGGTTCATGGACCCGGTGAAGTCTGGCGGCATGATGATCGACCTGATGATCCACGACTTCGACCAGGCGCGCTGGCTGGCCGGCAGCGACGTGGAGCGCGTCTACGCCCGCAGCGTGACCACGGAGCACCCCGACATCCCCGAAGACCACGCGCTGGTGATCCTCCGGTTCCGCAACGGCGCGATGGCCCACGTCGAGGGAAGCTGGGCGTACCCCAAGCCGATGTTCAACTACAAGATCGAGGTGGCGGGCGACAACGGCCTGATCGAGTTCGACAACACGATCTCGATCCCGATCCTGTTCCACAAGCACCAGACGGCGGCGGAGGGCGTTTCGGACGTGGCGCTCGCCAGCAGCCCGCTGACGGTGGACCCGTGGGCGGTCGAGGTGATGCACTTCTGGGACGCGCTCACGCACGACAAGCCCTTCGCCGTGACCCCGGAGGACGCGCTCGCGGCGCTGCAGATCGCGCTGGCGGCGCGCGAGTCTGCCCGGACGGGCCAGCCCGTGGCCCTGGAACCGCTGGAGGTGGCATGATGCGCATGGGGATCATGAGCGCGGCGCACGTACACACCGCGTCTTACGCGGCGAGCCTCAAGGCGGCGCCGGGCGTGACGTTGCTCGGCCTCGCAGACGACGACGCGGCGCGGGGCCGCGCGTTCGCGGCGGCGCACGGAACCCGGTTCTACGACAGCTACGCGGCGCTGCTGGCGGATAAGCCCCACGGCGTGGTGATCTGCTCCGAGAACACACGCCACCGCGAGATGGCGGAGATGGCGGCGCAGGCCGGCGCGCACGTCATCTGCGAGAAGCCGCTTGCCACGACGCTGGCCGACGGGCGGGCGATGATCCAGGCGTGCCGCGACGCCGGCGTGAACCTGATGACGGCGTTCCCGATGCGCTTTCACCCGGCTGCGGTCGCGGTAAAGGCGTCGCTGGACCGGGGCGAGATGGGCGCGATCCGCTGCTGCAACTGCACCAACCAGGGCCGCAATCCAGACAACCTCCGCCCCTGGTTCACGCAGAAGGCGCTCTCCGGCGGCGGCGCGGCCATTGACCACATCGTGCACGTGGCCGACCTGCTGCGCTGGTACATGGGCGCGGAGGTCGTGGAGGTCTACGCGGAGATCGACAACCTCTTCTACAAGGGCGAGATCGACGTGGACAGCGCCGGGCTGGTCATGATGACGTTCGACAACGGCGTGTTCGCCTCGCTGGACTGTAGCTGGAGCCGCCCCCGCTTCTACCCGATCTGGGGCAACGTCAAGATCGACCTGATCTGCGCGCGCGGCCTGCTGCGGACGGAATACTTCATCCAGAACCTGAAGGTCTACCGGGGCGACACGAAGCAGCTCGAACTCCAGAGCTGGGCGTCGAACGCGGACCAGGTCATGGTGGACGAGTTCGTCGCCAGCATCCGCGAGGGCCGCGCGCCGGCGGTGACGGGCGAGGACGGCCTGGAGGCGGCGGAGGTGACGCTGGCCGCGTACCGCTCGGCGGAGACCCACCAGCCGGTGAGGTTGCCGCTCGCGTAGCGGCGGGGGGAGGCGCGATGCAGGGGCATTGGCCGCAATGCCCCTGCGCAGTATTTCAGGCAGCCGGGGGCGCGCCCGCGCTGGGCCGGGGGCACGGTTCACATTAGCTTTATTTGTACCTGAACGGTTGACGAGGAGAGCAGTTTAGATATGCCGCCAAGCCAACGCCAAGAGGTTTTCAACGTCATCCTGGCTCAGTTACTAGAGGAGCGCGGAGCCGTTGCTGCGCCCGAAAGCATCATGTACACAGGCGAACAACGCGCACGACAGATGCCAGATGTGATTGTGAATTACCAGGGCCTACGCACGGCAATCGAAGGTGAAGTGGAAGCGCCTAACGCGAGAGAGAAAGCAATTGCGTCGGCGACACGTCGCGTTGAAACAGGCGTTGCTCACATTGGTGTAGGAGTAGTATATCCAGCGAGTTTACGTGTTGTAGAGTTCTCCAACCTGAAACGAGAACTTGCGCGTACCAACCTTGAAGTCGCAGTGGTTACAGAAGCCGGCACCACCGATTTTGTAACGGGTGACATAGAGTACCTTGAACGTGCACTTCGCAGCACGTTTGAGCAACTTATCCAAGAGGATGTAGTTGCGGAGTCGGTTGCGCTCCTCGATGCCGCAGTAGACCGATTCGCCGAAGCAGTCATATCATACCGAGGCATCTGGGGACGAATCACCCAGGCGCTCAGTGGCTCAATATCTGACACGGAACTGGACAATCCGACCAGCGTGCAGCAAGCAGCGAACTGTCGCATAGGCGGCTTGGTGCTTACGAACGCCATGATCTTTCACGACGTTCTTTCAAACCACTATCCCGGCATCATGTCGCTGACCGAAATCCTTGCTAAAAGCGCCTTGATGTGTTCGCTGATGCGTGGCAGTACGTCCTCGACGAACTTAACTATTACTCTATCTTTCATCTCGCGCGTCAGATCCTACTAAGTCTTTCGCTCTCAGCCTGGGGGGTATCGGAAGCACTTACTCATATGGTGGAGACAGCAAGGAAGATCAGCGAACGACGTGCAGCACTACGACACGACCTGATGGGTCGTATCTATCATCGTTTGTTGGCGGAGGCAAAGTACTTGGGGACATACTATACCAGTATTCCTGCTGCCGTCGTGCTGCTGAAGCTTGCCCTTCGCCCATCAGGTTGGCCTCGTCCGCTGGGAAGACGTCGGACAGATCGCACAACTCAGAATAGCGGACCTTGCCTGTGGAACAGGCACTCTCCTCATGGCTGCTGCCGATACTGTGATTGATAATTACATTGCGGCATCAGCCAGCAGAGGCCAAGTCGTCGAGCTAGCCTCTGTCCATCAACAGATTGCTGAGTCCATTCTGTACGGCTATGACGTACTCCCGTCAGCGATTCACTTGACAGCGTCAACACTAGCCATGCGAAGCCCGGACGTGCCTGTAAGAAAGATGAATCTGTTTTCACTACCACTCGGAGGACCAGAACGGAAGTTGGGTAGCATTGAGTTTTTGCGAGGTCAGGCAACTCAGATGCCCCTTGACCTGTTCGGTGCGTTACCAAAGCCACAACAGGTAACCGGCCAGGCAATGGAAGAACTGACCAGTGCGCCGCTACCCAATCTTGACCTATGCGTCATGAACCCGCCATTCGTTCGCAGTGTGATCGGTAATCTGCTATTCGGTTCTCTGCCCGAAGCAGAACGAAAGCCGATGCAGAAAGATCTAAAGAAACTCGTAAAACAGCCTGAAATCAGGGCCAACATCACGGCGGGACTTGGTTCCGTGTTTGTTGCGATTGGCGATAAGTACCTGAAACCAGGGGGTCGAATAGCCCTTGTGCTGCCGAAAGCTGTGCTCTCTGGTGTTTCTTGGCGAGAGACGCGCGAACTGATTAACGAGAAGTACGCAGTAGAGTTTATTATCGCCAGTCAAGACCCGGAACGCTGGAATTTCTCGGAAAGCACTGATTTGAGCGAAGTCATGCTAATTGCTAAAAAGCGCGCGACTGATACACCCGCACAAGCAAGAGTCACAATAGTGAATCTCTGGAGAAATCCCCAGAACACCCTAGAAGCCCTGGCTATTGCCAATATGTTGAATCAGAGTGACCCGCCAGATATTGTAACCGGTCA
This sequence comes from Anaerolineae bacterium, assembly GCA_027494055.1. Classification (GTDB taxonomy): domain Bacteria; phylum Chloroflexota; class Anaerolineae; order Aggregatilineales; family JAFGMM01; genus JAOSJO01. The sequence goes on from JAOSJO010000022.1 coordinate 222,207, forward strand.
AGGAGCGTTAGAGATCAAAGTAGGTGAAGCGAAATTCGGAGAAGCCACAAGCAGTTCGTGGAATGAGTTACGAGATGACTGGATGCTTCCTGCAACCTTTGCCCAAAGCGATCTGGTGCGTGTTGGGTATCATCTGGCGCGCGGGGACATCTGGTTGCCCGGACACGGCATACAAGCGAACGTACCTTTATGTTCTATGATCCACTTTGCATCGGCTGGCCCCGACGGAAGGGACATTCACGATGGCTTCGAGGTTACAGATAGCTTCACCGCATACCCGGCATTGTGGGGACACAAGAGTGAGGAAGTGAGAACCCTTGAACACGAACCCAACAAGTACCTATCCCCACTGACTGAACCGAAAGAAGGCCGCCCTCTGCGGAAATTGACCGATCTATGGCCTAAATCCAGTAGGTTGTTGATTGGTGCACGCATCTGGTTGAAGACTCAGAACGTCCTAGCCGTGAGATTGTCGCATCCTGTATTGTCAAACGTATGGTGGCCTTTAAAAATTGAGACAAGAGTATCACGATGAGGCTATCGAGAAGGCACTGACGTTGTGGTTTAATTCAACACTCAGCATTTTCATTCTGTTAATGAAGCGCCAGGAAACCCGAGGCGCATGGATACAGTTCAAGAAGCCGATCCTGGCCGCTCTTCCAGTGCTGGATCTGCGCACTTTGTCAACACGACAACTGTCGATGTTGGCGGCATCTTTTGATCGCCTGTGTAACATGGAGTTAAGGCCATTTCCTGAAATGGCCCTTGACGAAGTGCGTGCAGAGATTGACGAAACTATTGCTCAGGCGCTTGATCTGCCAGACTTTTCGAGCTTGCGAACCATGCTTTCGCGCGAACCAGTAGTGTGTCTGGAACGACTTTGAGTCCTGAGTAGAGTCCTGAGTATCACTACAAATGACACTCGATACTCTGGACGCCCGCCACGGAGCATCTAGAAAGTGAGCGAATCACCCCATCGCTCCCACTTGTGCGCCTCCCCTCTCCACGCTCAGCCGCCTTCAGCGGGGGCGTCGGCGCGTTCGTCCTGCGCGAAGTTTACGTACTCCTCGTGGAAGAGCTGCGCCCGGTCCACGCCGAGGATGTTGAGCATCTCCGACACCAGGCCCGCCTTCTCCTCGGCGTCGTTCTTGGACCAGGTGCGGCTCTTGATCTCCAGGAAGGTGCCGGGCAGCGGCGGCAGGATGAAGGTATCGACGTTGATGTAGAAGCGCCGGCCCTTGTAGTCGATGTGCCAGCGCCGGCGTTCCTTCTGTAGCTCGCGCTCGCAGTCCGGGCGGAAGTACTCGCGGTAGAAGCGCCGCGAGTGGGACGCCGGCGCGATGAAGCGCGAGCGCGAGAGCATGATAGCGTCGCTGAACTCGCGCTCCTTGCCCTCGTCGGTGAACGTCAGGCGGCTGCGCACGATGGGCACGTCGCCGGGCGGGTTGATGAAGTTGTCCTCGCGGTAGCGTACGCGGCCCTGGGTGCGGTCGCCAAACAGGAAGTACGTATCGTACTGGCGGTAATGCGAGTGCCGCACGACGACCGTGTCGGGGTGGTCGAGCAGGCGGCGCACCCGCTCCGGGCCGTCCAGCCGGCTCTTCACCTGGATCTCGAAGCTCTCCTCGCGCTCCAGCCCGCCAATCGCCACCAGCTTGCTGAGCAGGTCGCCCTCGCGCGCGATGAGGAACTGGTCGATCCTGCCGGCCACCTCGGCGGCGGCGGCGCGCAGCGCGGCCTCGTCCAGCGTGAGCAGGGCGCGGTCGCGCATCAGCCAGCGCCCGTTGCACATCACGTCGGTCACGTCGCCGCTCTGCGCCGCGTAGACCAACTGCGCGTAGACCCCATCCGCGTCCATGGTGAAGCGCGGCCAGTTGTGCAGCGCGCTCAGGTCGATCACGGCCAGGTCCGCGCGCTTGCCGGGTTCGAGCGCGCCGGTCAGGTGGTCGATGAACATGGCCTGCGCGCCCATGCGCGTCGCCATGTTGAACACCTGCCGCGCCGGCAGCACGGTCGGGTCGGCGGTCGCGCCTTTGGCGAGGATGGCCGCCAGGTGCATCTCCTCGAACATGTCCAGGTTGTTGTTGCTCGCGGGGCCGTCGGTGCCGACGCCCACGGTCAGGCCGTGCGCCAGCATCTCGGCGATGGGCGCGATGCCGCTGGCGAGCTTGAGGTTGCTCGTCGGGCAGTGGACCACCGTCGTGCCGTGGTTCTTGAAGGTGTGAATCTCGCCGTGGTCGAGGTGGACGCAGTGCGCGGCGAGCACTTTGGCGTCCAGCAGCCCCTGCTTCTTCACCCAGGGCACGACCGGCATGTTGTTTGCGCGCCGGTTGTCCTCGACCTCCTGGCGGGTCTCGGCGATGTGGGTCAGCACCGGCACGTCGAACTCCAGCGCCAGCTCGGCGCAGGCGCGCAGCAGCTCCGGCGTGGCGGTGTAGGGCGCGTGTGGGGCCACAGCCGGGACGATGAGCGGGTGCCCCAGCCAGCGCTCGATGTAGCCGCGCGTGTAGGCGAGGGCGTCTTCATAGCTGTCCGCGTCGGGCGACGGGAACTTGAGGATCGTCTCGCCGAGCACGCCGCGCATCCCGGCCTCGGCGGTGGCCCTGGCGACCTCTTCCTCGAAGTAGTACATGTCGGCAAAGGCGGTCACGCCGCCCCGGATCATCTCGGCGCACGCCAGTTGCGCGCCCAGCCGGCAGAACTCCGGGCTGACGAACTCGCGCTCGACCGGCATCATGTAGCCCATCAGCCACACATCCAGGCGGCGGTCGCTGGCAAGCCCGCGCAGCAGCGTCATCGGCGTGTGCGTGTGCGCGTTGACCAGCCCCGGCGTCACCACCCGCCCGCCGCACGCGACCGTCTCGGCGGCCCGGTACTTCGCGGTGAGGTCCTGCGCGGGGCCGACGTCCACAATCGAGTCGCCCCGGATGGCGACCGCGCCGTCCGGGAAGATGTCGAAGGCGTCGTTCATGGTGACGACCATCGCATCGACGAGCAGCGTGTCTATCTGTTGCACCCCCGCCATATTTGTCTCCTTATTACCGCCCTGCCCCTCCCGTGTTCGGGCCATTATAGCGCGGGGGGCGCGCCGGCGCGACAGGTCCAGGGCGCCGGCGCCTGTGGCGCATTGACAACTGCGCGCCCTCGTCAGTACAATCCGCAGCCCGGTTGCGTATTGGGCAGGGGACGCGATGGCCTATCCCTACGACCGTGAAGCGATCAGCGCCGCGCTGCGCGCGCGCGGCCTGGACGCGCCGCTGCGCTACTTCGCGCAGATCGGCTCGACGAACGACGAGGCCAAGCGCCTGCTGGCCGAGGGCGCGCCGGCGTGGACGGTGGTCGTCGCCGACGAACAGACCGCGGGCCGCGGGCGCATGGGCCGCCGCTGGCGCGCGCCGCCGGGCGCGGCGGTCCTGATGTCGGTCGTGCTGCGGCCCCAGATCGCGCCGGGGCGGCTGAGCCGCCTCACTATGCTCGGTGCGGTCGCGGCGCTGCGGGCGCTGCGCCGGTGGTTCGAACCGGAGGCCGTCAGCCTCAAGTGGCCCAACGACGTGCGCCTGCGCCGCCGCAAGGTCGCCGGCGTGCTGCCGGAGGCGATCTTCACCGGCGACGTGTGCGCCGGGGCGGTGCTGGGCATCGGTCTGAACGTGAACGGCGACTTCAGCGCCGACGCCGAACTCGCCCACAGCGCGATCAGCATGGCGACCGCGCGCGGTGCGCCCTTCGACCGCGCCGAGGTGCTGGCTGAGCTGCTGGCGCAACTGCGGGCGGCCTACCCCACCCTCGACGGCGACGGCGGGCGCGACCCGCTGTACGAAGCGTGGCGGGGCGCGCTGGCGATGCTCGGCCGGCGCGTGACGGTCGCCGCGCCGGAGGGGGCGCTCGCCGGCGTGGCCGAGGACGTGGACGACGAAGGCGCGCTCTGGCTCCGGAAGGACGACGGCGCGCGCGTGCGCCTGCTGGCCGGCGACGTGTCGCTTGCCGTTGAGGACGAGGCTTGATCCCATGAAGCGTGCATCGATTGTGCTCCTTGCGCTTGCGCTGGTCGCGACGGGCTGCAACATGCCCATCCTCCCGCCGACACCCACCTTTGTCGTCGGCCTCGAGACGCCGGTCACCGAGTCGCCGACGCCTGCCGGCGCGACGCCCGTCAGCGCGACGCCTGCCGGTACGACGCCCGTCGGTACGACGCCCGTCGGCACGACGGCGACCACTGCGCCTGTTGCCGCCGCGACCGACACGCCCGCCGCCGGGCCGCAGGGCTGCGCCTGGAGCTGGAACACGCAGCCTCTGCCCGACATCGCGGAGGCGGTGCAGGCGGCGTTGGACGCGGCCGGCCTCGCCAGCGCCGCCGCCGTGACCGCGTTCGGCGAGGACTGCCGCGACCCGCTCACGCTGGAGGTGCAGTACTTCGCCGTGATGCAAACCGACTTCGCCGTCACCCTGGAGGTGCCGGACCTGGCCGACCTGGAGGCGCTCGGCGGGCTGGCGGCGTCCGTCCTGGCGGTGCTCGATGGCTTCCCGCCCGCGCAGACGCCCGGCCCCAACCCCGGACAGGTCACGCTCACCTTCGTGGCGGATGAATACGTGCGTGAGGCGCGCTTCACCGTCGCCGAGGCGGCGGCGGCGCGCGCGCAGGGCCTCAGCCGGGGCGCGCTGCTCGACGCGCTGCATTACCGCCCGTAGCGCGGCGGCGCAGTCACCGGCAAAGTGGAGAGTGGACATGGACGAACGCGACTACATGGAGTCGAACCGGGCGCTCTGGGACGAGTGGACCGGCATCCACGCGAAATCCGCCTTCTACGACCTGGAGGGCTTCAAGGCGGGCAGGCTGTCGCTCGACAGGGTTGCGCGCGAGGGCCTGGGCGACGTTACCGGGAAGCGCCTGCTGCACCTGCAGTGCCACTTCGGGATGGACACGCTCTCGTGGGCGCGGCTCGGTGCGGAGGTCACCGGGGTGGACTTCTCCGAGAAGGCGATTGCGCTGGCGCGCGCGCTCAGCGCGGAGCTGAGCATCCCGGCGCGCTTCGTCTGCGCCAACATCTACGACCTTCCGGCGGCCCTGGACGGCGCGTTCGACATCGTGTTCACGTCCGGCGGCGTGCTGTACTGGCTCCCTGACCTTGTGCGCTGGGCCGAGATCGTCGCTCACTACCTGAGGCCGGGCGGGACCTTCTTCCTGGCGGATAGCCACCCCCTTCGCCACGGTCTTCGAGGAGGCCGCCGACGCAGCGCAGCCGGTCATCGCCTATCCCTATTTCCCCGCGCGCGAGCCGCTCAGGTTCGACGTGCAGGGGTCCTACGCTGACGGCGAGGCGCACGTCGAACACGACGTGGAGTACGGCTGGCAGCACAGCCTGAGCGAGATCGTCAACGCGCTGATCGGCGCGGGGCTGCGCATCGACGCGCTGCACGAGTACCCCTTCATCGGCTGGGCGCCCTTCCCCCGGCTGATGGCGCAGGGCGCGGATGGCTACTGGCGCTTCAAAGATGCGGGAGTTAACATCCCGCTCATGTTCGCGCTAAAGGCAACGCAGCGTATCGGTTCGTCTTATGGTTCCCGCGACTGATGCATTTTGATGAATTATCCTGGCAATCTCTTCATAAAGACACGGCATGGCTATTCGCCTATCACAAACTTTGCGATGTAGGGGTCGTAGGGGCGAACCGGCGGTTCGCCCCTACCGCCAGATATAGCGGTGGATTGGGGGCAGCGCGCTTTGCCTCTACCAGGCGGTCAAGAGAGCATTGCCCGTGTAATCAGTCAAAATCCATCAGTCGTCGGACTACGAAAAACGCAATTCAGCAAAGCATCGTGTGGACAAAGGTGAATAAAGGCAACGCAGCAGAGAAGGACGTAGCAATGACTCAACCCCAGGTCGCGCCGTATGGCGCGTGGAAGTCGCCCATCACCGCCGACCAGCTTGTCTCGGCGTCGGTGCGGCTGTTCGAGGCCGTCATCGACGGCGACGACATCTACTGGACCGAGGGCCGCCCGACGGAAGCCGGGCGCAGCGTCATCGTGCACCGCGCGCCCGACGGGACCATCCGCGACGTGATCCCCGCGCCGTTCAACGCGCGCACGCGCGTTCACGAGTATGGCGGCGCGCCCTTCACGGTGGTGGATGGCGTGGTCTACTTCGTCAACTTCGCCGACCAGCGCCTCTACCGCGTGGACCCCGGCGCAGAACCCCGCGCCATCACGCCGGCGGTGGACTGGCGCTACGCCGACATGGTCTACGACCGGGCGCGCCGGCGCATCATCTGCGTGCGCGAGGACCACACCGGCGCGGGCGAGGCCGTCAACACCATCGTGGCGCTCGATCCCGACGGCGTGCAGGCGCAGCGCGTCCTCGCCGCGGGCAACGACTTCTATGCGTCGCCGCGCCTCAGCCCGGACGGCGCGCGGCTGGCGTGGCTGACGTGGCATCACCCGAACATGCCCTGGGACGCGACCGAACTCTGGGTCGCTGAGGTCGGCGCGGACGGCGCGCTCACCGGGGCGCGTATGGTCGCCGGCGGCCCGGACGAGTCGGTCTTCCAGCCTGAGTGGGCGCAGGGCGGCGGCCTGGCGAGGCGGCGCTCTATTTCATCGCCGACCGCAGCGGCTGGTGGAATCCGTACCGCTGGACGGGCGACGCGGTCGAGCAGGTGGCGGCGCGCGCGGCTGAGTTCGGCGCGCCGCAGTGGGTGTTCGGCACGCGGACCTACAGCTTCGAGTCCGCGCAGTCGATCATCTGCACATACGAAGAAGGCGGCGTCACCCACCTTGCGCGGCTGGACGCCGGGACGGGCGCGCTGGACCCGATCCCCATGCCGTACACAACCTTCGGCGATCCGCAGGTTGTCGGCGGGCGCGTGCTGGGCTTCGGCGCTTCGCCCACCACGCCGCTTGAGCTGGCGCTGTTCGACCCCGCAACGGGCGCGGTCGAGACGATACGGCGGTCCGGCGCGGTCGCGCTTGATCCCGGCTATATCGCCATGCCGGAGGCCATCACCTTCCCCACCGAGAACGGCCTCACCGCCCACGCCTTCTACTACCCGCCGACAAACAAGGACTTCACCGCCCCGGCCGGCGAGAAGCCGCCGCTGATCGTGGTCAGCCACGGCGGGCCAACCGGCGCGACGGACTGCGCCTTCAGCCTCGCGTATCAGTACTGGACCAGCCGGGGCTTCGCGATAGTGGACGTGAACTACGGCGGGAGCACCGGCTACGGGCGCGCGTACTGCGAGCGGCTCAAGGGGCAGTGGGGCGTGCTCGATGTCGATGACTGCATCAGCGCGGCGCGGTACCTGGTCGCGCGCGGCGACGTGGACGGGAATCGCCCTCATCATCCGGGGCGGGAGCGCCGGCGGCTATACCACGCTGTGCGCGCTGACCTTCCGCGACGTGTTCAAGGCCGGCGCGAGCTACTACGGCGTGTCGGACCTGGGCGCGCTCGTGGAGGACACGCACAAGTTCGAGTCGCGCTACCTCGACAGCCTGATCGGCCCCCTACCCGGAGCGCGCCGACCTGTACCGCGCGCGCTCGCCGATCTACCATGTGGACCGCCTCTCCTGCCCGGTGATCTTCTTCCAGGGGCTTGAGGACAGGGTCGTGCCGCCCAACCAGGCGGAGGTGATGGTCGAGGCGCTGCGGAAGAAGGGCATCCCGGTGGCCTACGTCCCCTTCGAGGGCGAGCAGCACGGCTTCCGCCGGGCCGAGAACATCAAGCGCGCCGCCGAGGCCGAGCTGTACTTCTACGCGCGCCTGTTTGGGTTCCCGCTCGCCGACCCGGTGGAACCGGTGGAGATCGCGAACCTGGACGGATAGACGACCCGTTTGGCGGCGGCGCGCCGACAAAAAGAGCAGGCGACGCAGCGCCTCCTGTCGCGCTGGAGGCAAGCATACCGAGGACCGTAATGGCTTCGCCCGTCATCATTGTGGATTACGACAAAGCGTGGCCGGCCATGTACGAAGCCGAGAGGGCGCGCCTGCTCCGCGAGCTAGGGAGCGTCATCATCGCCGTCGAGCACGTGGGCAGCACGGCGGTACCCGGCCTGGCGGCCAAGCCCATCATCGACATCATGGCCGGCGTGCGCCACATTGACGACGCGCGGGCGTGCCTGCCGGTGCTGGCGCGCATGGGCTACGTGTACCACCCGGAGTTTGAGGCCCTCATCTCCGAACGGCGCTTCTTCATCAAGCACGGTCCGGACGACGCGCGCACGCACCACCTCCACATTGTGGAGCCGGGCACCGAGTTCTGGGAGCTGCACATCCTCTTCCGCGACTACCTGCGCGCGCACCGCGACGTGGCGGAGGCCTACGCGCAGCTCAAGCGGCGGCTCGCGGCGCAGTTCGCCTTCAACCGCCCGGCCTACCAGGACGCCAAAACGGACTTCATCCAAGCGGTGGAGGAAAAGGCGCGGGCCGAGCGACGCGCACGCAATCGCGCGCCGTAGCGCCGCCTCTGGCCGGGGCAGCGGCCAGAGGCGGGCCGGCAGGAAGGCATGACCTTTCCTCTGGATAACCGGCCGCGGTTCTTCTGAATTGGCGTTATTCGCGTTATTCGCGGTTCAATGCTTCTCGCCTAACCAGCACGGCGGCGAGCCAGAAGGCTCACGGGCGGAAGCGCCCGCGCGCGATGTTGATCATGTCGCACATCATGCCGTAGGCGGTGGTGCGCGGCGTCGGGTTGTGCTCGACAATGGTCAGGTCGGGCAGCACGTCGGTCTGGTAGCTCACGATGCTGGTGGCCCCGCGCACCTGCGCCATCGGGTCGCTCGCCGGGAGGCGCACCGGGCGCACGGAGGCGCGGACCGCGTCACCCTCGCGCCACGCTTCGCACAACAGCTTGAAGTGATCGTCCACCTCCGCCGCGCGCCGCACCACCTCCGGGTTCAGCCCCGGATGCCCTCGCGCGCCACGTCGGCGGGGCGCAGGTCGGCGCCCATTGCCACGTTGGCAAGCACGACAGTCTTCACCGCCGAGTCCCACCCGTCCACGTCGAGCGTCGGGTCGGCCTCGGCCAGGCCCGCGGCCTGCATCTCCGCGAGCGCCGCCTCGTAGGAGAGGCCCTCCTCCATGCGGCAGAGCATGGCGTTGGTGGTGCTGTTGAGCACGCCCCGGATGCGCGTGACGTGGCAGCCGGGCAGGCCCTCGCGCGCCACGCCCAGCACCGGCGCGCCGTCCATCACCGTGCTCTCGAAGAAGAACCCCACGTCGTGCGCCCGCGCCTGGTCGCGCAGCTCGCGGTAGGCGAACGCCACCGGCCCCTTGTTCGCCGTCACCACGTGCCGCCCGGCGCGCAACGCGGCGCGGACGTAATCGGTGGCCGGCTGGCCGGCGTGCGGGTCGAGCCAGGTGGCCTCGAAGATCAGGTCGGCAGGGCAGGCGCGGATAAACGCGAGCACGCTGTCGGCATCTGCAGGCTTCGCGCGCGGCAACCCTCGACCGTGCCATCGCGCGCCACCAGGTCGAGCGCCTCCGCAAGGTCCACGCCCCGCGCGTCGATCACCTGCCCCCGGCTGCGCGTCGCGATGCCGTTGACGGTGAACGTCAGGCCGAAATCCGCCTGGAGCGTGGGCGCTTTCTCCAGGAGAAGGCGCGCCAGCGCGCGCCCGACGTTGCCAAACCCCAGCAGGGCCACGTCCAGGTGCATGTTCTGGTTTCCCCTCTCTTGCGCTGCAGATTGAGATACATTTGTTATACACGATTACGCCGGTTTCGCATATAATGGGGGCGCAAAGGTTCGCCCAGAACCTTGCAGTACTACACACCTCCTCTCTCTACTCTCGGCGACGCCCTCCCCACCAGGGCGTCGTCGGGATTCTGGGGCCGGCTGGCTCCCACGCCGATTGTCACCGGTTAGCGGTGACGTTTTTAACAACTCCTTCACACAGAGTGGGTAAAAACGGTATAATCACAGAGATGTGCCACAAGGGGGTTGACGATGCCCGAAAAGCGAATCGCAGTGATGACCAGCGGCGGCGACTCGCCCGGCATGAACGCTGCCATTCGTGCGGTGGTGCGCAGCGGCATTCAGAAAGGCTGTGAAGTATACGCCATCCGCCAGGGGGTTCAGCGGCCTGCTCAACGGCGACATTGAGCGGATGACGACCCGCGACGTGAGCGGCATCATCCAGCGGGGCGGGACGATGCTGCAGACGGCGCGCAACCTGGAATTCAAGACGCCTCAGGGGCAGAAGCTCGGCCTGCGGCGGCTCAACGAACACGGCATCGAGGGGCTGGTCGTGATCGGCGGCGACGGCAGCCTGCGCGGCGCGATGGCGTTGCACAACATCGGCTTTCCGGCGATTGGCGTGCCGGCCTCGATTGACAACGACATCTGGGGCACGGATATGTCCATCGGGGGTGGACACCGCGCTTAACACCATCCTCGATGCGCTGGACCGGCTGCGCGATACCGCGTCGTCGCACGAGCGCGCCTTCATCGTGGAGGTGATGGGGCGCAACTGCGGCTACCTTGCCGTCGTGGGCGGCATCCTGGGCGGCGCGGAGATGACGCTGATCCCAGAAGTGCCCTACAACATCGAGGACCTGGTCGCGCAGATCGACGACGCCTATGTGCGCGGCAAGAACCATTGCATTATCGTGGCGGCGGAGGGCGCGCAGCCCGATTGCCGCGCGGTTTATGACTACCTCTCGCAGCAAGACACCGGCTTCGAGATTCGAATCACGGTGCTCGGCCACATTCAGCGCGGCGGTCGCCCGACCGCCTTCGACCGCCTGCTGGCGACCCGTATGGGCGTGGCGGCGGTGGATCTGCTGCTCGAAGGCGCCAGCGGCGAGATGGTGACGCTCAACGGGCGCGAGATCAAGCACATCCCCATCGAAGTGGCGGTGAGCAAGCAGCGCACCGTGAGCAAGGAGTACGTTGGACTGGCAGAAATGCTCGACTGACCCTGGGCCGAGCTTCTCATTCCCGCTTTCACCCTAGCGTTGTTTCACGTAAGGAGGCATTCACACATGCGCATTGGTATTCTTACAGGCGGCGGCGACGTACCGGGCCTGAATCCCTGCATTAAAGCCATCGTCAACCGGGCTGTCGATAATGGTATTGAGGTGCTGGGTATTCGGCGCGGCTGGGCTGGCCTGCTGGAGTATCAGATTGGCGAGAAGGACCCCGCGAAGGTCGCGAAGTGGGTCATCCCGTTGGACAAGCAGACCGTGCGGCGCGTGGACCGCAGCGGCGGCACCTTCCTGCATACGTCGCGCACCAACCCCAGCAACGTCACGCCAAGCCGTACGCCCGACTTCCTGCGCGACCCGGACAAGCCCGAACCTAACGGGCCGCAGGATTTCACGCCCTACGTCATGAAGATCATCGAACACCTGAAGCTCGACGCGCTGATCCCCATCGGCGGCGACGATACCCTCAGCTACGGCGAGCGGCTGCACCGCGAGGGGTTCCCGGTGGTGGCGATCCCCAAGACGATGGACAACGACGTCTACGGCACCGACTACTGCATCGGCTTCTCGACCGCTGTGACGCGCAGCGTGGAGTTCATCCACAACCTGCGCACAAGCGCCGGCTCGCACGAGCGCATCGCGGTGGTGGAACTGTTCGGGCGCAACTCCGGCGAGACTTCGCTGGTAGCCGCGTACCTGGCCGGCGTGGACCGGGCGATCATCTCTGAGGTACCCTTCCATGCCGAGCGTCTGGCGGAGCTGATTGTCAAGGACAAGAAGACGAACCCCAGCAACTACGCGATGCTGACGATCTCGGAGGGCGCGCGCCCGGTTGAGGGCGAGATCATGCAGCGCGGCGAGGTCGATGCCTACGGGCACCAGAAGCTCGGCGGCATTGGGCTGGTGTGCGCTGAGATGATCAAGGACCTGACGGGCGAGAACACGCTCTACCAGCAGGTCGCCTACCTGATGCGCTCCGGCGCGCCTGACTCGCTCGACCTGATGGTCTCGGCCAACTACGCGCAGATGGCGATGGGCCTGGTGGAGCGGCGGCAGTGGGGCCGGATGGTGTGCCTGCAGCGCGGCCTCTACACCGACATCCCGATCACGATGATCATGCAGGGCGTCAAGCGCGTGAACGTCGCCGAACTCTACGACCCCGAAGAGTATCTCCCGAAGGTGCGCCACGTCGTCGGCATGCCGATGTTTCTCATGTAGCGCGCCGACCCGCGCCACGTGGTGGAACGCAGTCAGGGCGGTGGATCGCTCCACCGCCCTGATTTTGTTGTTGGCCCTTGTCCCGGCGATTGCACGCCGTTGGCCGTTCCAGAAGCACGGCATGGGATGGGCGCGCTCGCTTGCGCCGCGCCCGCCTCATCCGCTACCATAATCGCGGAGTAATTGATGGCCCTGAGCTGGCGCGCATGAAAGGGGATTGCCATGCAGTACGAAATCAAAGGCACCGGTGATGCAGAGCCTGGAGGTGCACCTGAACCACGGCGAGGCCGTCTTCACCGAGTCCGGCGGCATGTCGGGATGACCGACGGCGTCGAGATGAAGACCTCCGGGCGCGGCGGCCTGGGCGCGATGTTGAGGCGCGCGCTGGTCGGCGAGTCGCTGTTCCCTACCACCTTCACCTGCGCCGCCCCGCAGGCGACGATAACCTTCACGCCCGAAGCGCCGGGGGAAGATCGTGCCGCTTCAGCTCGGGCCGGGCCAGGAACTCATCGCGCAGAAAGACCTCGTTCATGTGCGCCGAGGACCCGTGACGATGGCAATGCACTTCCGCAAGCGGCTGGGCGCGGGGTTCTTCGGCGGCGAGGGGTTCATCATGCAGAAGCTCACCGGCCCCGGCATGGCCTCTTCCTGGATGTGCCCGGCGAGGGTGGTCGAGTACAGCCTGGGCCAGGGCCAGCTTCTGAGGGTAGACCCCGGTCACGTGGCGGCGTTCGACCGTCGGTGAACTTTGACATCGAAATGGTCAAGGGCGTGAGCAACATCCTCTTCGGCGGCGAGGGGGCTGTTCCTGGCGACTCTGCGCGGGCCGGGGCGCGTCTGGCTGCAGACGCTGACGCTGAGCGCGCTGGCCGCGAAGCTGGCGAGCCTGATCCCGAAGGGAACTGAGCGCGCACGGCGCGGAATCGCGCGGCGCTCCCGTGGGGGAGCGCCGCGATTTGCGTAGCGCTAATTTTCTAAGCGAAATTAGCGCCATGAGCGGCTAACGCTAATCCATTAGCGTTACGCCCTCTCGTTCAGTAATGTCAAGAAGCTCAGAAGCGATATATACACGTGACCGTTGACTGCCTGTGATCTCCTCGATGATGCCACTTCTTTCCAACCTTTGCAGCGTATTGTTGGCGGTTTGACGTGAAACGCCAAACCATCGTTGAACCAAAGGAGAACTGATAACCGGCGTTTCAAAAGCTTGTCCACCGTACCAAGCACAGTCAATGAAGCTCTTGCTTTCAGCAATTGGTCGCGATAGCTCGCCTGCAACCTGTAGCGCTTTCGCCCGGCGGATCGCGTCGCGCGACTGGCTCTCCACACCGCGCAGGAAAAAAGCGACCCATTCCTTCCAGCGCCCGTCCCGGCTCACCGCCAGCAGACTGTCATAGTATGCATCCCGTTTCTGGCCCAAAATAAGCGCTCTGGCGAGAGCAAAGGCAGGGGCAGCAAGTCCCACTTGCACAGAAGGAGCGAAGTCAGCAAGGGCCCTACCCGCCCATTGCCATCGAGAAAGGGATGGATGGCCTCAAACTGGTAGTGGATGAGGGCCATCCGAACCAGTGGCGGATAATCAGGCTCGGTGTAGAGATACTTTTTGAAGCATCCAACGGCCTGATGCATTTCGTCTACGGGCGGCGGCACAAATGTGGCGTCCTTCAGCAGGCTCTCCTGGCGGCCCTATCCAGTTTTGGCTGCGGCGAAACTCCCTGGCGCTTCATGCTCGCCGCGCACGCCTTCCATAAGCCGCCCATGCAACTCGCGGAGAAAACGCAGGCTGAGCGGGAAGCTCTTGCAGACGTTCCAGCCCATATTCCAGCGCCTGGACATAGTTGGATACCTCGAGCACATCCTTTTTGCCGACTTCGTCTCCCCGAAGCCCGGCAACGGTTGCTGAATGACCTCGTAGGGTAGAGATCTCTGAAGTCAGCCTGCGTGCCTTCGATGCGCGATGAGAAAGCACTCCGCCTCGCGCCGGGATAAACGGGCGGATGAGTAGCATGGCGGTTGGGAAGAGTGCGGTCCAAGTCCAGCTCAACTCGCCGAGCGCCCCGGTCCGGCATCCGGACAGCGCCAGGCTCAACCCCTATCCAGCCGGAAGTCCTTCGGCGGCAATGGGTTGGGCACTAAAGCCCAGTCAATCATAGCCCTTTTGACCAGCCGCCCAGCAGGGCTACCTGCGGAAGCGCTCGATGTCCACAGTCCCGTAATCCAATCACCAAGAGCAAAGGGCGACGCTGCTTACAGCGCCGCCCTCATTGTAACAAAGATCGCGGCAAGAACGCGGAGGACGGGACACCTCAAGACAAGGGGCTTAAGCCCCCTGTCTCATTGCGCACCCTTCGTCCAGCTGAGTTACTTGTCCTGCAGCGCCACGACGCCCGGCAGCGCCTTGCCCTCAAGCAGCTCAAGGCTCGCGCCGCCGCCGGTGGAGATGTGCGTCATCTCGTCGGCGAGGCCAGCCTGCTCCACCGCCGCCGCCGAGTCGCCGCCGCCGATGATGGTCGTGGCGTCGAGTTCGGCGAGCACCCTGGCGATGGCGATGGTGCCCTTCGCGAATGGCGCCATCTCGAACACGCCCATCGGCCCGTTCCAGACCACGGTCTTCGCGCTGACCAGGTGCGTGGTGAAGAAGTCGACCGTGTCGGGGCCGATGTCCAGGATGCGCCAGCCGGCCGGGACGTCCGCGCCGGCGTCACAAACCTGGGTGTTCGCGCCGGCGTCGAAGGCGTCGGCGATCACCACGTCAATCGGCAGGACGAGCTTATCGCCCGCCTTCTTGAGGATGTCCTTCGCCGTGTCGAGCGCGTCATCCTCGACCAGCGAGTCGGCCATCTCCACGCCCTGCGCCTTGAAGAACGTGTTCGCCATACCGCCGCCGATGAGGAGCCTGTCGCACTTCCCCAGCAGCGAGTCGATCACGCCGATCTTGTCTGAGACCTTCGCCCCGCCCAGGATCGCCACGAAGGGCCGCTTTGGGTCCTCAAGCGCGTTGACCAGATAGTCCAGCTCCTTCTCCATCAGGAACCCGGCCACGGCGGGAAGGTGGTGCGCGACGCCCTCGGTGGAGGCGTGCGCCCGGTGCGCCGAGCCAAAGGCGTCGTTGACGTACACGTCGCCCAGCGCCGCCATCTGTGCGGCGATTTCGGGGTCGTTCTTGGTCTCGCCCTTGTGGAAGCGCGTGTTCTCCAGCAGCAGCACGCCGCCCTCCGGCAGCGCAGCGGCGGCGTCCGCGGCCACCGGGCCAATGCAGTCCGCAGCGAACGCGACCGGCACGCCCAATGCCTCGGACACCGCCGGCGCGATCTGTTGCAGCGAGTACTTGGGTTCGGGGCCTTCCTTGGGCCGGCCAAAGTGCGACATCAGCGCCACGTAGCGCGGTTTCTGCTCAAGGACGTACTTGATTGTCGGCGCGGCGGCGCGGATGCGGGTGTCATCGGTGACCACGCCGTCCTGCATCGGCACGTTGAAGTCCACGCGCATCAACACGCGCTTGCCCTTGAGGTCAACGTCGCGGACGGATTTCTTGTTCATCTCAGGCTCCCCTTTTCATCAGAAGGGGCACGGCGAGCCGTGCCCCTGTATACATCCCATCGCAAATCGGCCAGGGTTACATGCGGTCGGCGAGATATTTGACCAGGTCGGCGGTGCGGACCGAGTAGCCCCACTCGTTATCGTACCAGGCCAGCATCTTGACCAGCGTGCCGTCGATCACCTGCGTGAACTCCGCGTCCACGATGCTGCTGCGCGGGTCGCCCTTGAAGTCCATCGAGACCAGCGGCTCCTCGCTAAAGCCCAGGATGCCCTTCATCGCGCCGTTTGCGGCCTTGCGGAACGCCTCGTGCAGCGCTTCCGTCGTGGTTGCCTTCTCGATCTCGCCCACGAAGTCAACGATCGACACGGTGGCGGTCGGGACGCGCATGGCGATGCCGTCGAACTTGCCCTTGAGGTCGGGGATCACCAGGGCGACCGCCTTGGCCGCGCCGGTCGAGGTCGGGATCAGGTTGAGGGCGGCGGCGCGGGCGCGGCGCAGGTCCTTGTGCGGCAGGTCGAGGATGCGCTGGTCATTGGTGTAAGAGTGCACGGTGGTGATGACCGCGCGCTTGATCGTGAAGTTGTCGTGGATGACCTTGGCCGCAGGTGCCAGGCAGTTGGTGGTGCAGGAAGCGTTCGAGATGATGTGGTGCTTTGCGGGGTCGTACATGTCCTCGTTGACGCCGAGCACGACAGTCAGGTCCTCGCCCTTCGCCGGCGCGGTGATGATGACCTTCTTCGCCCCGCCCTGGAGGTGCTTGGACGCGCCGGCGCGGTCGCGGAAGATGCCCGTGCCCTCGACCACAATATCAACCCCCATGTCGCCCCAGGGGATGTTGGCCGGGTCTTTTTCGCTGACCGCCTTGACGAAATCGCCGTTGACGACGAGGCCGTCTTCGCGCACTTCAAGTTCGCCGTCGAACGAACCGTAGTTCGAGTCGTATTTGAAGAGGTGGGCCATCGTCGGCAGGTCGCCGATGTCGTTGAACGCCACAACATCGAGATCGTTGGGATATTTCTCCTTCATGATCTTGAGGACCTGGCGTCCAATCCGCCCAAAACCGTTGATGCCAACTTTCACGGCCATTGAGAGAGCCTCCTTAAGCTATCTGTGAAGATCTGAAAGCTGCACAAAGCAGCCAGAACCGGCGAAAGTCATGCAGAATATACCGCCTAGATGGTAATTGAGATAGTGTACTTTGTCAACTAAGTCCATTACGAACGTATGGCCTCGCTAACACCGTTGTGAGAGGGACGGCGCAACCGCCGGCCCTTCCCCACCCTCGCACTGCATCCTGACAACAGACCTGGTGCGCAACGGCGTGCAGGGCGCGCGATGCAAAAGCCTGAAACCTCCACCCCGTTGCTGGGGAGGCAGCGCGGAGTCAAGGTATAATGCGGGGCGACACGCGCCTGTACCAACACCAACCAACCCAGGGCTGAACGTGGCCCTGCCAGAAACACGGAGGCAAGCCCATGATAATCTCGCGCACTCCGCTCCGCATCAGCCTGGCTGGCGGCGGCAGCGATCTCCCGGCCTTCTGGCGGCGCGAGGCCGGCGCGGTGACCAGCCTCACCATCAATAAGTACATCTACATCACAGTCAACCAGAAATTCGACAACAAGATTCGGGCGAGCTACTCCCGGACCGAGATGGTTGACTCGGTAGACGACCTCAAACACGAGTTGATCCGCGAGGCGCTCAGGCTGGTGGGCATCACGGGCGGCATCGAGGTGACCTCGATCTCCGACATCCCCTCACAGGGCACAGGGCTGGGGTCGTCGAGCACCTACACAGTGGGCGTGCTCAACGCGCTCTACACCTACCTGGGCCGGCACGCCGGCCCTACCCGGCTCGCCCGCGAGGCGTGCTGGATCGAGATCGACCTGTGCGGCAAGCCCATCGGCAAGCAGGACCAGTACATTGCCGCCTTCGGCGGGCTGCAACACATCCAGTTCAACCCCCGATGGGAGCGTCTTCACTGATCCGGTGGTGTGCAAAGCCGAGACCAAGCGCAAGCTCGATGAGCATCTCGTCATGCTCTACACCGGCCTGACGCGCTCCGCCGACAACATCCTCGCCGAACAGCAGGCGAATCTCTCGCAGGACGAGAAACACCGCGTCACCCGGCGCATGGTCAACATCGCGCGCGAGATGCGCGACGCCCTCACTGCCGACGACGTGGTCGCCGTCGGCGAACTGCTTCACGACGGCTGGACAGAGAAGCGCAAGATGGCGTCGGGCATCACCAATGCGAAGATCGACGAGTGGTATGAGCGCGCGCGCAAGAACGGGGGCTATCGGCGGGAAGATCGCCGGGGCCGGCGCGGGCGGGTTCCTGGTGCTTTTCGTCCCGCCTGACCGGCAGGGCGACGTCATTGCCGCGCTCCCGGAGCTGCGCCCGGTGCCCTTCGGGTTTGAGCCGCAGGGGACCAAGATCATCTACATCGAGTAGCGCGCGCGGCTCCGGGCGGCGCGCCTTGCGGCACGGGGCGCGTGGCTTTGGTTGGCCCGCGACCTGTGCTACACTCAATCCCCGTAGACGCCGGGCGCGCGCGGGCGCACGCGAGCAAGAGGTTAGGCCGATGGGTTTCTGGGAAAGCAAGCGATTCGTCGTCACCGGGGGAGCGGGCTTCCTGGGCACGCACCTGGTTCGGAAAATGCGCGCGCGGGGCGCGCCTGACGCGCACATCGTCGTCCCCGGATCGAGGACTACGACCTGACTCAGTTGGATCACATCCGCCGTCTGCTCAGCGACGCGCGCCCCGACATCGTGATCCACCTGGCGGCCAAAGTGGGCGGCATCGGCGCCAACCGCGAACATCCCGCCGATTTCTTCTACGACAACCTGATGATGGGCGTGCAACTGCTCCACGAGTCCTGGCGCGCCGGCGTCGAGAAGTTCGTCGCCATCGGGACGATCTGCGCCTACCCGAAGTTCGCGCCGATCCCGTTCAAAGAAGAAGACCTGTGGGACGGCTACCCCGAAGAGACCAACGCGCCCTACGGGCTGGCGAAGAAGATGCTGCTCGTGCAGAGCCAGGCATATCGCCAGCAGTACGGGTTCAATTCGATCTACCTGCTCCCGGTCAACCTGTACGGGCCGGGTGACAACTTCGACCTGCATACGTCGCACGTGATCCCCGCGCTGATCCGCAAATGCGTCGAAGCAAAGGCGCGCGGCGACGACCAGATCGTCGCCTGGGGAACAGGGACGCCGACACGCGAGTTCCTGTACGTGGAGGACGCCGCCGAGGGCATCCTCCGCGCAACGGAGCGCTACAACAGCAGCGAGCCGGTCAACCTGGGGTCAGGGCGCGAGATCAGCATCAGGGAGCTGACCGAGTTGATCGCGCGACTCACCGGTTTCGAGGGGCGGATCGTGTGGGACACGACCAAACCAGACGGACAGCCGCGCCGCCAGCTCGATGTCAGCCGCGCCAGGGCCGCGTTTGGCTTCGAAGCGAAGACCGGTTTTGAAGAAGGACTGCACCGAACGGTCGCCTGGTTCATGGAACAGCAGCGCGCCTGAAGCCACCGGCGCGCCGCCGTCACAGCCACATCGTTTCCTGTCCTGCCTGGGCGCGATGGTGCTCTGCGGTGCGCTGCTGAGTTGTGCGCTGGCGGCGGCGCTGGCCGTGACCGCAGGCTGGTGGGGGCCCGCCGTTGGGCGCTGGTTCGTCCCACCCGAGTCTGACCTGCCCGGCGACGCCATCGTGATCCTGGGCGGCGACACCCTGCGGCGGACGGCGGTGGGCGTCGCGCTCTACGACCAGGGCGTGGCGTCAAGGCTCGTCATCACCGGCGAGACTGCCGAAATCCCCGACCCTACATACACGAGACCGAGCGTGCGCGGGCGTGGGCCATCGCGCAGGGCGTGCCCGCCTCAGCCATCACCCTGCTCACCACGACGAGCACCGCCGAGGACGCGGAACAGCTCGCCCGCTTCGCCGCAGACAACGCGCTCCGCCGCATCACCCTGGTGACGAGCTGGTACCACGGCCGGCGGGCGGTCTGCACAATCGCGCGTGCGCTCGCGCGCGAGGACGTGGCGGTCGGTTTCGTCGCGGTCGAGAGCGACTTCGGCCCCGCCGACTGGTGGCAATCGGAAGCGGGCGTCGTGGCGGTCGCAACCGAGAGCCTGAAGCTGGCCTACTACGCCGCGCGGCATGACCTCCCCTTCTGGAATTGCCTCGAAGACGACGCCAACCTGCCCGGCATGGCGGCGCTGTGGGCGGCTGGCGTTGTGCTTGGCGTCCTCATCGTCGGCGGCGTGCGCCGGTGGGCGCTGCGGCGTCGCGTGCTCGACATGCCCAACCATCGCAGCGTACACAGCGCGCCCACGCCGCTGGGCGGCGGCCTGGGCATCGCGAGCGTGACGCTTGGGGGCATCCTGCTGGCGCGCCTGGCCGGCGTGGCCGCCGCCGGCGCTGCCAGGGCCGGCCCTTGCCGCCTACGTGGGCATCGGCGGCGTCATCGCCGCGATGGGCTGGATCGACGACACGCGCGCACTCCCGGTCCGGCCCCGCCTGGCGGTGCAACTGTGCCTGGGGCTGGTCATGGCAGCGGCAGCAGGCGTCTTCGCTCAGGCCGACCTCCCGCCCCTCGGCGTGCTGGAGTTCGGCGCGATCCTGGGGGTGGCGCTGACGGTCCTCTGGCTCGTCGGCATGGTCAACGTGTTCAACTTCATGGACGGCATCGACGGCATCGCGGGCGTGCAGGCGGCAATCGCCGGCGGGGGTGGTGCCTCCTGCTGCTGGTCGATGGGCAGGGCGAGCTTGCGCTGCTGGCCGGGTTGGTCGTCGCCTCGTGCCTGGGGTTCCTGTTCTGGAATGCGCCGCCCGCGCGGGTCTTCATGGGCGACGTGGGGAGCACCTTCCTGGGCTTCACGCTGGCCGCGTTGCCCCTCCTTGCGTACCAGCCGGCGGCGAACCCCCGGCTGCCGGGCGCGGGGGCGTTCTTCGTCGCGCCGTTCGTGTTTGACGGCGGCCTGACGATTGTGCGGCGCGCCTTGATGCGGGGAGAACATTCTCACACCGCACCGCTCGCACCTCTATCAGCGGCTGGTGAAGATGGGCTATACCCACGCGAGTGTGACGGCGCTCTACGGGCTGCTGGCGGTGGCGAGCGCAGCCGGGGGGCTGGCCTACTACGGCGGCTCCGAGGCCGTCGCGACCGCCG
The DNA here is from genome assembly GCA_027494055.1 of Anaerolineae bacterium. GTDB lineage: Bacteria > Chloroflexota > Anaerolineae > Aggregatilineales > JAFGMM01 > JAOSJO01. Next base: position 243,063 of record JAOSJO010000022.1, read on the forward strand.
CCCTGCTGCTCGTGGCCGCACTGCATGTGGCGCTGGCGGTGGGCGTCACCGCGCTGGAGGCCGCGCGCCGGCGCGCGCCAGGCGGCAGGACCGCCGCTGTCTAGGCCGGCGGGCGTCGCCCCCGACCTCGGCGCTACCGGTGCGCCGCCAGCGCCTCGAACAGCGCGTGATACTGCGCGCTGACGGCGCGCCGCGAGAAGTGCGCCGCCACATAGCGCCGCCCGCTCGCGCCGAACGCGCGGAACTGGTCTTGCCGGCTGTAAGCCTGCCGGATGCCGGCTTCGAGCGCGTCCGCGTCGTCGGGCGGGACGGCCAGGCCGCACTGCGCATCGCGGACCGTCTTCACCAGCGCCGACCCCGCATCCGCCGCCACCAGCGCCGGGCGTGCGCTCGCCATGATGGTGTAGAGCTTGGAGGGCACGGTGGCGGTCGCCGCGCCCGCCATGAGCGGCACCAGCCCCAGGTCGGCAGTCGCGTAGATATCCGGGACGCGGCTGCGCGGCTGGTAGGGCAGCAGCGTGACGTTGTCGAGCGCGCGCGCCCTGACCTGCGCCTCGACGTGTTCACGGCGCACCCCGTCGCCCACGATCAGGAAATGGACTCCGGGCGCGTCGCGCAGCCGGCCCGCCGCCTCGAGGAGCGTGTCGAAGCTCTGCGTCATGCCGATGTTGCCGGCGTAGAGCACCACATACTTGTCGACCAGGCCCAGTTCTCGCGCCAAAGGGTTGTCTTTTGGGCCAGGACGGATCGTCTCGACATCCACAAAGTTGGGGATCACGTGGGGCTTCGCCTTGGCGTCACCCTTCTCGCGATGGCTTTGCGAAAGGTCGCAGATGACGGCCAGCGCGTGCGCCCGGCGGTAGACGAAGCGCTCGACCCGCTCCAGGAAGCGCACGAGTCCGGGACCCGGCGCGCAGGACGCCGACCTTGACGGCGGCGTCGGGGTAGAGTTCCTGCACGTTGTAGACGAGGCGCGCGCCCTTGACGCGCGCCAGCAGCCAGCCGATCACGCCGATGGTGAGCGGCGGGGAGACCGCGAACACGACATCCTGCCTCCCGACCGCCGCGACGCCGAGCCACAGGCTGATGGCGTGGAAGATGAGGTAGTCGCGCGCCCGGCTGAGTGCGCTTCCTCCCTTGCGCGGCATGGCGGTGTGCCAGACCGGGACGCCGTGATAGTCGCTCCGGTAGAACAGCCCGCCCCACCGGCGGCGCAGCGGCTGGCGGGCGCGCGCTTCGGCGTCGAGGTTGTAGTGCGGCGCGGTCGTGAGCACGGTCAGCCGGTGCCCCATCGCCTGGAGATCCTGGGCCAGCTCCGACACGATCACGGCGGTCGAGACGCCGTCGGGCGCGAAGACGAGGCTGAGGATCAGGATGCGGGCCATGCGCGCGCTACCGGGACGCCTCCGCAGGCACGGGCTAGCCCTCCAGGGGGCGGATCACGCGCGCCGGGTTCCCGGCGGCGATGACGCCTGGCGGAATGTCGCCGGTGACGACGCTGCCCGCGCCGATCACGCTGTGCGCGCCGATGGTGACGCCCTTAAGGACCAGCGTCTGCATCCCGACGAATACGCCGTCCTCGATGGTCACCGGCGCGGTCGCGCCCGCGTTCGGATGCGCGCGCCGTTCCCCTGAGTCCAGCGGGTGGAAGTCCGTGTCCACGATGACGACGTTCGCGCCGACGAGCACGTGGTCGCCGATGGTGATCGCCTCCTCGGCGCAGAGCGTGCCGCCGGTCATGCCGAACCCGCGCCCGATCACCAGCCGCGCGCCCGGCCTCCGGGTGGAGAGGATCACCGGGTGCGCCGGCCCCAAGGGGTTGCTGTGCGGGGTCGAGCGCAGGATCAGGCCGTCGCCGATCAGGATCGTGCTGCGCCGGTGCTTCTGGACGATGGGCACGCCGTAGAAGCGCCACCCCGCCCCCCACGGTATCCCCGCGCGCGCGAACAGCAGGCGCGTCATGGGCAGGCTCAGCCAGCGCCGCAGCTCCAGGCGCGCGAGCCAGGGTTTGTCGAAGGCGGCGCGCAGCAACGCCCGCGACAGGCGCGGCTCAATGGGTCCGTCCTCGTGTGTCATGGCTGTCGAGCATCCTTCATCGAGGTATCTGTTCGCCTTCTGGTTCCCGCGACTGAAGTCGCGGGCTAATTCGTATTTCTGCCCGCCATTTTCTGCAATTAGCCGACGGCTTCAGTCGTCGGGTTACGAAAAACACAACGACACGACATCGAATGAACAAGGGAACCGATACGCATCGAGGCAACCCCCCGGTGGCTACACCGAGACGCGCGCCGGTCCGGGCGGGCCGGCCTTGCGCGCGACGACGAAATCCGACATCCAGAGCGGCCAGAACCGCCCCACGCCGTGCCATGAGATGGGCGCAAACCCGGCGTTCTGCAGGCACAGGCCGAGCGACCGCCGGGTGTAGAAGCGAATGTGCGACGCATACGGGTCATAGTGCTTCTCGAAGCCGGCGAGCGCGATCAGGGCATTCTTGACCGCGCCGTGATGCGGCACGGTGAGCGCCAGCAGCCCCCCCGGCGCGCAGACGCGGTTCAGCGCGCTCAGCGCGCCGTGAACGTCGAAGAGGTGCTCAAGCACCTCCGTGCACCAGATCGCCGCGAAGGCGCCCGGCGCAAAGGGCAGCGCGCGCTCCAGCGATGCCGCAACCAGGCCGCGCGCCCGACCGGCGTTGCGCGCCTTTGCCTGGGCCAGCGCCAGCGGCGACAGATCGACGCCCGTGACCCGAAAGCCCAGGTCGGCCAGGACGGCGCTGAACGCGCCGCGCCCGCAGCCGACGTCCAGGATGCGCGCCCCGCCGGGCAGGTGGGCGAGCGCCGCGCGGAGGCGCGCGATGCGCTGTTCGGTCCAGGCGCGGTGGTGTGGCGGGGCGTCAGCGGCCACGCCCTCCCAGTACCGGTTGTAGTAGCCCGGCAGGCCCGACAGGCCCTTCATGGCCCGGTCCTTCCGTTGCGGCGCATTTCCCATATCCTGGCGTCGATATAGAAACGATACCAGAAGCCCTGCAAAACGTGAAAAATCAGCCCCTCGACGCCGTCCAGGAACCCCAGGCGCAGAAAGTAGCGGTAGCCGAAGTACGCCACGGCCCGGAGAAAGAGCGGCGTCCGCGCGTAGACGTTCGTCTTGAACCAGCGCCGCTTCTGTTCGGGCGTGCCACGCAACGCGCCCTTCATCTCAACACGCGCCGCCCCCAATGTGTCCATGAGACTCGCGACCTCGCGCTGCGCATAGCCCTCATGTTTGAGCGTCCAGAAGGTCAGGCCTTTCCGGTTGTCGTCCACGATATCGTGCTTCAGGTAGGCGACGGCGCCCTCGCGCACGATGGGGTGCTCGGCCTCGCCGAGGTGCTGCTCGAAGCATACCCGATGACGCCTGAAGACGCGCATCAACCATACTGGATAGCAGCCGCCGTGGCGAATCCATCGCCCCATGAAGTGGACGCGGCGCTTGCAGTACAGCGCCGAGACCGCGTCGGTGAGCGCCGGCAGCGTTTCGCGCAGCTCGTCGCGCAGGGCGGGCGTCACGTACTCGTCTGCATCGAGCCGGATGATCCAGTCGCTCTCCCACGGGAGCGCCGCAAGCGCCCAGTTGAGCTGCAGCCCCCAGCTCGCGAACGGGTGCGTGTACACGTGGTCGGTATACCGGCGCACGATGTCCAACGTGCCGTCGGTGCTGCCGGAGTCGACCAAGAAGATGGCATCGACCCAGCCGTGCAGGCTGCGCAGGCAGGCCTCGATGTTGGCTTCCTCGTTGTAGGTGAGCACCAGCGCCGACAGCGGCAGGGTTTCCATCGTCACACGATCCGTTCGTAGCAGCGCAGCATCGCCTGCGCCGCCTGCGCCACCGTGAAGCGCCGCGCGTAGAGCCGCCGGCCAGCGGCGCCCATCGCCTGTCGCCGGGCAGGGTCGGTCGCCAGGGTCACGATGGCGTCGCGGAGCGGCTGCACCCGGCACGGCGTCGCCACGCCCGCGCCGGCTTCGCGCACTTCCGCGCTGAGCGCGACCTGGTCGGAGACGATGACCGGGGTCGCGCACGCCATCGCTTCCACGGCGGCGACACCGAAGCTCTCCGAATAGGACGGCAGCAGCGCCACGTCGGCGGCGGCCAGCGCCCGCCATTTGGCCGCCCCTTCGAGGAACCCCGGCCAGGTGACGTGCGCGCCGATGCCGAGCCGGGCGACCTCCGCCCTGAGCCAGGCGGTGTACGCCGCGTCACCCTGGCCGGCGAGCGCGAGCGCGATATCGGGCGCGGCCTCAAGCGCCTGGGCGAACGCCGGGCAGCAGGAGGTCGAGGCCCTTGACGGCGTGGAAGCGGCCCATGAAGAGCAACGCCACGCGCCCCGGCGGGAAGGGGGGCGGTGGGGCGCCCCGCGCGACCGCCTCAAGGGGCGGGGCATCAACGCCGAGGTGGACCGTCGCCACCGGCGCGCACAGGCCGAGGGCGCGCAGCCCTTCGGCTTCCCTGGCGCTGGTGGCGTGGACGCACGCCGCGCGGTCGAGGATGGGCCGCTCGACCAGCGCAAGGGAGAGACGCTTGGCACGCGCCCGGCGCGCGCACACGCCCCACGCCCCCAGGATGCCGTGCGGCGTCACGACGTAGGGCACGCCACGCCGCCGCGCGAGCCAGGCCGCCGGCAGCGGCGCGTAGGTGAACGCGGCGTGCAGGTGCGCCAGGTCATACTCGTGGAGGTGCCGCGCCAGCCACACCGTCAGGCCCACCGACGACGTGTACGCGCGCGTCGTGCGCCGGAAGTACAGGATGCGGTAGCCGTCCTGCGCCAGCGCCGGGCCCGGCGGCGCGCCCAGGCGACCGGGGCCGTTGTCGTCGGTCGTCGCAAGCGTGACATCGGCCCCCGCCTGGGCCAGGCCGCGGCACATGTCCAGCACCGCGCGGCTGGGGCCGCCGCGCAGCGGTCCAATCGACGGGGTGACGTGGAGGATCTTCATCGGCGCAATCACTCCTGACCCGGAACGCGCCGGGGTGGTGGCAAACGTTGACTGATACCTCCCCACCCCGCCGACCTTCGGTGCGCCCCCTCCCACGCCCGCCTCGCTGCGCGAGGCTGGGGGAGAGGGGGCAAGACGCCAGATATGGCGGTTTCGCCTCCCTCCCCACCGGGCGGGGGGCGAAGGCGCGGGGGTGGGGGGACAAGGTGAGCAATCACAAGCAAGCCATTAATCAAAAGTTCACCACTACCCACGCCGCCGGCGCGTCACTGCGCCCCCAGCCTCTCGCGCGCGAAAGAGCAGCGACCGCACAACGGCGCGCAAAGCGCCCGCCAGGTAGTCCCGCGCATCGACAAACGGCGCGGCGGGGCGATGGCGGCGGCGCACGTCGTAGATCGCTTCGCGCGCGGCGGCGCAACCCAGCGCGAAGGTCTTGCTCTGCCCGTGCCAGCGGAAGCGCGCCAGCGTGGCGGGCAGCTTCCGTACCTCGGTCTTCTGCGCCATGCGCAGCCACAGGTCCCAATCCATCGCGTAGTGCAGGCGCGCATCCAGCCCGCCGACCGCCTGCCACACCTCCCGGCGGAAGAACGCCGCCGGCTGGGGGATGAAGCAGTGGCGCAGCAGGGCGTCGCGGTCAAACAGTGGGGCTGACCTGTGTTTGAGGAACTGCCCCGCCGTCCCCACGTGGACGATGTCGCCGTAGACCAGGCCCACGGTGGGGTTGGCCTGGAAGAAGCCGGCCACCGCCCTGAGCGCGCCCGGCTCGTAGGCGTCGTCCGCATTGAGCCACGCCAGCGCGTCGCCCGTGGCGTCGGCAAAGCCCTTGTTGATCGCGTCGGCCTGGCCCGCGTCCGGCTCCGATACCCAGGTCAGGCGGTCGCCATACGCCCGCAGGATGTCGCGCGTCCCGTCGGTGGAGCCGCCGTCGCGCACGATGTACGCGACGCGCGGGTAGTCCTGGCTCAAGACGCTCTCGATAGTCTCGCGGATGAAGCGGGCCTGGTTGAAGGATGGGGTGACGATGGTAAACGTCAGCATGGCTTCCGCCCTCCCTGGGCGCGGGACCGCCGCCAGCCAACCCACAGGAGCAGCAGCGCCCCCGCCGACGCGATCACCAGGAGGCTCCACGGGCTGAGGGGCGCGATGACGCGCTGCCACGCCAGCCTGGGCAGGAACACGAACTGGTTGTAGAGCACGTCCGGCCACGCGAAGCCGCTGTCGCGCGGGATCAGCCCAAGGCCGTACTGCACGAACAGGCCGATGTTCCAGGCCGCCAGCGCCACGCCGGCCCCGGCCAGGACGCGCCAGCGGACGCGTCGCGCCAGGACCTCCAGCAGCACGCCCAGGCCGACCATGAACGGGGGGGCGCAATCGACGAAGAAGCGCTGCCCGAAGCCCACCATGCCGTGCCAGTAATCCCAACTGCCGACCACGTAGACGCGCCCGGCCAGCGCCAGCAGCAGCGCCGCCGCCAGCAGCCGGTCGCGCGCCCAGAGCCGGCACAGGCCGGCCGTCGCGGCCAGCAGAACCGGGTGCCAGGCGAACAACCCCTTGTTCGTTGACCAGAGCACGTCCCACCAGTGCGGGGGCCGCCAGGTTGACGGCCCCCGGCGCGCCGCCCACCGCCGCGTAAGCCGGGTAGAACGTGACCCAGGGCGCGCCGTAGAGCACCACGCCGGCCATCATCTGCGGCAGCACGCCAACAACGAGTCCCGCCACGAACGCGCCGTAGTCGTGCGCGAGCGCGGGCGCGTCCGCAGCGCCGCGCCGGGCGAGGCGGCTCAGCGCCAGCAGGCCGGCCAGCGCCAGGAGCGTCGCCGACTCGAAGCGCACGGTGAGCATCAGGCCGCCGGCCGCGCCCCAGCCGGCGTAGCTGAGCCAGTGGCGGTGGGGGGGCCTGGCGTGGCGCGCCGCCCGCCTCCCCGTCGCGCACGCGCAGCCCCAGGAAGAGGAACAGGGCGCACACGAACGCCGCCGGGCCGTGCGCCGCTATCGGCGTCTGGATGGCGTACACGACCAGCGGCGACGCCAGGTAGATGAGGATGACGGCCCAGACAGCCGCGCGCCGGCGGACGTAGCGCAGCAGCATCGCGTAGGCGAGCAGCATCGCGCCGAGCGCCATCAGCGCCGTGCCGAACCCGACGGCAATCGTATAGGGCAGCGAATAGCCATCCAGGGGAACCGCGCCGCCGAGCAGGTTGACGCCCACCGCGACGCCGTGCCCAAGCAAGAAGAAGGGCGCCCACAGGAGGGCAGGCCCGACCGCGTGCTGGTTGGCGACGTGCCCGGTCGGGGTGCGCAGGACCGGCGGCAGCCCGTAGTTGGGGTTCGTCCGGCTTTCCGGGTCCTTATAGGCGGGCTGGTCGGGATCGACGGCGTGGATGATGGCGTCGGTGCCGGCCTCGCGGAGACGCCCGTACAGGCCCGCCACCGGCCAGTGGTGGCGGTACTCGTTCTCAAGGTGCAGGTCGCCATCGATCAGCAGCGAGCGCACGTAGGCGTAGATGACGTGACCGTCGCCGCCGGCCACGTTGGTGCCCGGCCCCCAACTCAGCAGGGGGAGGGTGAGCAGGAAGACGCCAATTATGGCAAGCCGCGCGCGGTCCGCGATGCGCAAGCGCGCCGGCCTCATGCGGCCTTTCGTGGTTGCTGCCCGTTGAGGATGATGCATAGCGTCGGTCCGCCGCAACCTTACAGATCGTCGAAGCGCTCAGGCCTCTCCGGAGCCGTCCGGGTTCGCCCGCGCCGCACGGCGTAGCGCGCCAGAGCGCGCCAGCCAGTACGCCGTAACGCCAAAGAACAGGAAGAATATCCCGTAACCCGCTTCAGTCAGGTCCAGCCTTTGGGACCGTATCGTCGCCATGACGCCAACCGGGACGACCAGCGCAGCCTGTACCACCGCGCAATTCCTGAGAAGCTGGGGCAGTGTCCGGTTCAACCGGGTTCCAGAGAGCGCGACCGCCGCCAGCGCGCCCAGGGTCGGGACGACCAGACCGGCGTGCGGCAGGATCGACTCGTACTGCGCGAGCTTGTGGGTCGTGTGCAATGGCGAGAAGTGAGGCGGATCATGCAGGTAGAAGGGCAACGTGACGCCCGCGAACACAGCGATGACCACGCCCGTATAGAGAATCGCCGTTCGCGCGCCGACTCGGTGCGCCAGAAAGGCGGTCACCAGCGGCAGCAGGATCAGGAAGTTGGCGCGCGACGAGAGGCCCACCCCCAGGAAGACGAGCGCGCTGTAGGCGCGCCTTGAAGGGCGGGCGCGCCCGGACACGGCGTCGGACAGGCACGCCAGTGGCAACAGGATGTACAGGCTGTTCGCAACATAGTCATTGCCCGTCAGCAGCGCGTGCAGCACGACCGGCGACAGCAGCAGCACGGTCCAGAGCAACAGCAGCGGCGCGCGCGCGTCCTTCAGCCTGTGCGCCAGCGCCACGAAGAAGACCGCCAGCCAGAACCCGTTCTGATACGCGCTGTTGCCCAGCAGCACGAAGGGCGCGGCAAGGACAACCGCACCGGGCATGGGCGTGATGGCGTTCCCCAAGATAGGTCTGCTCGTAGTAAGGATAGCGCCCCGCCAGCAACGCACGGGCCGCGCGGTTCAGCCCGTCGTCGGCGTCGCTCCCCCGCACGAGCTGGCCCGAATCCGCCAGGGGATAGATCACAGCGAAAGCGCCTATCAGGGCGGCGCAGGTCAGGATGGCGAGCGGCAGGGCCTGCTTCCGGCTGAAATGGCCCAGGAACCAGGGATAGAAGACCCGCCCGGCGGCGAGAAGAACGCCCACGCCGCCGAGCGCGTAAAGCCCAAGGCCCGCCACGCCCAGGTACTTCAGCGCCAGGCCGGAGGACGGGAACAGGAGGGCAAACGCATAGCCCGCATGGCCCCAGATGGCCCGCACGTCGGGTCGATGCGCTGCGCGATCAGCCGGCAAGATGGTGCGAACCTCCCTCCGCATGGCGCGACCGAACCGTCAGAATGGACGCAAGGACCCGCTCAATGCCGTGGATGTACTGCTCCTGCCCGAACCGCGCCGCCACCCGCTGACGCGCCGCCTTCCCCAGCCGGCGCGCGTATGCCGGGTCGCGGAGCAGGGCCAGGATGCCCTCGGCCAGCGCGTCGGGGTCGCCCGGCGCGACGAGGACGCCGGTCTCGCCGTCGCGCACGATCTCGCCGTGCGGGCCAAGCCGGGTCGTCACGACCGGCAAGGCCATCGCGCCGGCCTCTGCGAGCGGGCGGCCAAAGCCCTCAGGCACCACCGACGGGAAGGCCAGCAGGTCCAGGTCGGCCAGAACCTGCGGGATGTCGGTGCGAAAACCGGTCAGGATGAAGCGCGCCGACAGCCCGGCGGCCTCGATCTGCCGGCGCAGCCTGACTTCCGGGTCGGCTTCCCGCCCCAGCGCGCGGCGCAGCCGGCCCCGCCGCGTCTGATGGTAGCCCGGCGGGAGCACGGTGCCGCCGACGATCAGGAACCGCGCCTCCGGGAACGCCCGCAGGATGCGCGGCGCGGCGCGCAGGAGCACGAAATGACCCTTGATGTCGGCGATCACGCTGACCATGCCGATCAGCGGCGCGCCCTCCGGGATGCGCAGCGCGCGGCGCACCGCGCCACGGACGACGCGCTGCGGGTCGAAGGCGGCAAGGTCGATGCCGTTGTAGACCCGAACCGGCTGCGGGCTGCCCGCGAATTCGCCGGCGACGTAGTCCGAGTTGGCAATGATGCACGTCGCCAGGCGTTGAATGGCCCTCTTCATCAGGCAGTCAAGCCCCCCGCCCGATCCAATCGCCTCCCGAACGTGCCAGACGACAGGGAGGCCCAGCGCCCGCGCATGCAGCGCCGGGCCGAGCAGCACGCTGGTGTTCAGATAGACAATATCCGGCGCAACCGCCTGCACGTAGTGGGTGAACGCGCGCCGGCTGGCGCGGAACGCCCACAGGAAGCGCGCCACGTCGCGCAGCCGCAGCGGCGACGAGACGCTATGGCCCAGGTGCGCCAGCGGGCCACAGCGGCACGGCGTCCCGTGCGCCTCAAACCGCTGCCGGAGCGCGCCGTCGCTGCCGAGATAGACCGCGCTCTCGACCCCGTGCAGACCGCGCACCGCCTGAAAGAGACTCTCGCCTGAGCCGGAGACGCCTCCGCCCAGGTGGACGAAAAGCACGCGCTTCACCCTCCGGCCCTCATGCGGGTTGCCATCCTTCCAGGTTGGGTTTGCACACGGCCCCGGCGCACAGCCAGAAGACCACGTTGAAGAACGGGTCGCCCTGGAAGATCGGGACCGCCTGCGCGAAAAGGAACGCGAGCACGAACGCGCCCCACAGGGCCGCCAGCGTGTCGCGCGCCTCCGGCGACACCGTCCACCGCAGCGCGCGCCACCCGTAGATGAGGACCACCCCGGCGGCAAGCGCCCAGCCCAGCGCGTAGGGAATCCCGTAGGTCAACGCGAAATCAAGAAACGTGTTGTGCGCGCCGTAGAGGTTGGCGTCAGGCCCTTTGCCAAACAGGGGGTCCTCCAGGATTTGCCCGACCGCCGCCGCCCACGACTCCACGCGGTTCAGGGGTTATCCGCCAGCGCCAGCTCCCCGATGCGCGCGGCGGTCTGGGCGAAGGCATCCTCCGGGATGCCAACCCGGACCAGGAGGACCGTCGCGGCAAGAGTGCACAGCGCGGCCAGGACGCGCCCGCGCTGCCGCTGCGCGCCGGGCCGCCGCCAGAGCGCCAGGCCAAGCGCCAGCGCGGTCAATACCCAGCCGGCGCGCACGCCGTACAGCGTGGCGACGAAGAACACCCCGCCGACCAGGGTGTAGGCGTTGAGCGCGCCGGCCCGCAGCACGCTGCCCGCCCTGAAGATCCGCGCCGCCGCAAACGCCAGGGGGAAGATAAACAGCGAAAGCCAGTTCCCCGACCCGCCGTAGGGGTTGTGGTCCCACCGGCGGAGCAGGAGGTAGCTGCCGCTGTGGATGATCGCCCGGTTCTCCGGGATCAGGAACGTGGCGCAGAGCAGCCCGCCGAGCAAAACCGCGCCCCCGACCTGGAGGCCGGCGTCCAGCCGTTTGAGCGCCTGCGCGTCATGCACCAGCAACTGGCCGAGGAGGAAGGCGGGCAGCACCGTGCTCATGTTGACGAAGAACACCGTCGCCTCACCGCCACTGACGGCGGCCAGCAACAGTGCAGCGAAGTACAACCCGGCGATCAGCACCGCGACCGGGTGCAGGGCGTAGCCGGGCAGCAGGCGGAGCGCATACCGGGTCGCCACTGCCCCCGCGGCGATGACCAGCAGCACGAGCGTGGGGCTGAGGCCAAACGGCAGGTAATCGCCGCGCGGCAGGGCGACGAGCACAGGGAGGACCGGCACGATCCACGCGGGGCGCGCGAACACAACCGCGCCGAGCGCCAGCACGGCGAGCAGCAACAGCGCTCTGACCTGCTCACCGCCGGCCAGGATGCCGCCAAAGAACGCGCTGACCACGGCAATGATGATGACTACCAGCCGTCCAATTGCGCCGTGTTGGAGAATGGAACGCCAGACCTCGTGCTACGTGCCGCGCAAACGCTGTCAGTTGCCGATCAACAACAGATGCCAGTCGTAGGCTTCGGTGCCCTGCGGTGCGCGGTTCGGCAACTTCAACGGACCTTCGAGCAGGGCCTTTTCTAACGCCGCACCTGGCGACCAGATGCGCTGCGTGCGATGGTTATAGGCGGCGCGCAGCTCGGCGCGCGCTCCAAAGCGGCGCTGGACCGCCGCCGAGTCTATGTTAGCAGCGTGCGCCCACAGCGCAACCCAGTCCCCCGGCGTGCAGCACGCTTCCAGGCCCACCTCGTCCAGCGCCTTGATCACAATGTCGGGGCGCTGCCACACGATGCGCAGCACCCGCTCGATCCCGTGCCTGAATTCGCCCATCTCACCGTCGGACGCAAGGTTCACCCAGACGATCCCGCCCGGCGCGACATGCCCGGCCAGGTATTGCGTGGCCTGGTAGCTCGACGTATCCCGCGCGGCAAGCTGCTGGAACGTCGCGTTCGCGCTCGCCAGCGTCTCCCAGAGGAACAGCGCCGCCGCAACCCCGGCCAAGGCGCGGACCAGAACCCTGCGGCGCGTCTGGGCCGTCAGCAAGCGGCCCCACTCAAGGCCCAGGAAGAGGGCCAAGCCCAATGTAAAGGGCGCGATGTACCGCTCGATCAGGGTGCGAAAGGGCGACTGGAGGATGACGCCCGCCGCGCACCAGAGCAGGCACGCGATCTGCCAGTACGCGCGCTCGTCCAGCCGGCGGCGCGCGCGCCACGCCCCCCACAGGCGCGGTAGGAACGCCGCGACCCCGACAATCAGGAACAGGCCGTAGTTGCGCAGCAGCGTCCAGCAATACCACAGCCCGTTGCGGAGGGCGACCGCGACGCCGCCCGCGCCATACTGCGCCGCATAGCCCTGCCCGACCATGTTGTTGACCGCGATCAGCACGAGGCACGCGACGTGACCCAGCAGCACAACGCCGGCCAGGGGTGCGAGCCAACGCCGCCAGCGCCAGCCAGACGGGAACCCCTCGGCGGCCCGCGCCAGCGCCAGCAGCCCGAACAGGAAGGCGGCGAAGGCAAGCGCACTCTCTTTCGCGCCGATTGCCAGGGTGAAGGCGGCGAGCGCGGCGACGAAGAGCGCGCAGTTCAGGGCCGCCCGGCGCGGCCCGTCGCGGAGGCGGCGGTACAGCAGCGCGAGCGCCGCCAGCCCCGCCGCCTGGAGGGTCGCCAGCGGGAGTTCCTGCGGCGAGAGCCGGTACACGCCCTCCAGGCCAGGCGCGAAGAGGATGGCGAACAGCGCGCTCAGGAAGGCGGCGACGACGGAGTGGCTGAGGTTGCAGGCCGCGCTGAAGATGCACAGCGCCGTGATCGCCAGCAGGACGAAGCGCCAGGCGTGATGCAGCGCCGGCGCGTCGCCCAGCAGCGCGTAGGTAATCATGAAATACAGCCAGCCCACGGGGCGAAACCGCCCGCCTTCGAACTCGGTGACGATAACGCCAGGATGGTCGTACAGGCTGCCGACCCAGCGGCCTTCATGCAATGCCTGGAGCATCAACCGGGGGCGTTCGATAGCATGCGTCGCGTCGTCGATCAGCGACCAGGGAATCTCGAGCGCCGGTAGCGCCAGCAGAACGACGAGCAGCAGCAAAACGCCCGCCGCGCCAAGCGTACTTGCGGCGCGCGCGCGCCGCGCCCTGAGCGCCGCTCTGCGCCACAGGCCGGCGCGCCCGGCGCGGCTGACCGCCTGGGGCTTCACAGGGTCACCCCGCTTTGCTTGATCCACGCGAGCAATACCAGAACGCCCCATGCCTGAACGGCTTTCCGCCTGGAGGCAAGCAGGCCTTCAACGGCGCGCCGCTGGAACAGGCGCGCGGCGGTGCGGTCATGGAACGCCTCGCGGGCCGGTTGCTGCAACACGCCCTGCATCCAGGTGGCGATGGGGAACTGAAAGCCGGCCTTCTCGCGGTGGAGGATCGCGCCGGGCAGCAGGTCGCGCACCGCCCGCCGCAGCACCGCTTTCCCCGCGCCGGCCTGCCACTTCCACGCGGCCGGCAGGGCAAAGACGAATTCCGCCAGGACGTGATCGAGGAACGGGACGCGCACTTCCAGCGCGTGCGCCATGCTCATCGCGTCGGTGTCGCGCAGCAGGGTATGCGCCATATACCCCGCCGCCTCCGCGTAGCTCACCTGGGCGATGGGGTCGAGATGCGGGCGGACCAGGGCGGCGTACCAGCGTTCTGTCGGGGCAGGCTGCGCGCCGTCCAGCCAGGCAGGGTTCAGGATTGCGCGCTTCTCCCGCGCGGCGAAGAGCTGGCGCGCCATCGCGTGCCGCGCGGCGGGCGCGCTCGCCATGTACGCCAGGGGAACCCGCCACCGACCAGGCAGGAGGTCCCCGCCCGCCGCGACCGCCCACTGCAACGCGCGGCGCCCGTGTGGGAGCCACCGGGAAGCGCGCATGAAGTGGCCGAAATGCGGGTAGCCGGCAAAGAGTTCGTCGCCGCCCAGGCCTGACAGCGCCACCGTCACCCCACGCCGCGCGGCCTGCGACGCGAAGTAGGTGTTCGGCCCGTCAATGCTCGGCTGGTCCAGCGCCGCGACAAGCGCATCGAACCCGCCGGCGACGTCCTGCTCCGTCACCGAGATTTCCTCGTGGACCGCGCCAAACTGCGCGGCGGCCATGCGCGCGTAGGGCAGCTCGTTTGCGCCGCCGGACCGCGCCTCGAAGGCGACCGCATACGTGCGGACCGGCGCGCTCACCTGCGCGCTCATCAGGCCAACGATGGTTGACGAGTCGATGCCGCCGCTGAGAAAAAGCGCCCACGGGCACGTCGGCGACCCGCTGGAGCCGGATGCTCTCCTCCAGCAGGCGGCGCACCTCGCGCGCCGCGTCCTCGACCGTCTCCGGGACCGTGACCTGCGCCGCCGCCTCGGCCAGGTCCCACCAGCGCCAGATACGCGGCGCGCCAGCGCCGACGGTCATCGCGTGTCCGGGCAGGAGCGCGCGCACGTGCGCGATGATCGTCCGGGGCGGGAGAACCGACCCCACCGAGAGGTAATCCCACACCGCCTGCCGGTCGAGGCGGTTCGCGACCAGGCCGGAGGCAAGCAAAGCCCGCACCTCGGAGGCGAAGCCAAACGCGCCCTCCGCCTGGGTCCAGTAGAGCGGCTTGACGCCGAAGTGGTCCCGCGCAAGGAAGAGGCGTCCACCCTCCGCCGGGTCGTAGATCGCGAAGGCGAACATGCCGCGCAGGCGGCGCACGCAGCCGGTCCCCCACTGGCGATAGGCCGCCAGGATCACCTCGGTGTCGCTGGTGGAGCGGAAGACGTGCCCGTACTGCGCCAGCTCAGCGCGCAGCGCGATGAAGTTGTAGACCTCGCCGTTGTACGTGATCCAATGCCGCCCGTCGGTCATGGGCATGTGGCCGGCGGGAGAAAGGTCCTGCACCGCGAGCCGGGCGTTCCCCAGCGCGACGCGCGCCGCCGGGTCGCACCAGACGCCGGCGTCGTCAGGGCCGCGATGGCGCATCGCCGCAACCATCGCGCGCACCCGGTCGGGGTCGGTCAGGCCGAAGAGGCCGGCGATGCCGCACATGGGTCGTCTCCAATCAGGGCCGCCATGCGCCTGTCCAGGGCCGCGTGCGCGAAGTGCGCCGCGACGCGCTGGCGTCCGGCCTCTCCCATCCGGCGGGCAAGGCCTGGCTCCAGCAACAGCCGGGCGACCGCGCCCACGAGCGCCGCATCCGACGTCGGGTCGATGCAGAAACCGGTCACGCCGTCCTCGACCGCATCCACCCCGCCGCCGGTGTCGCTCCCGACCACCGGCTTGCCGCAGGCGCTCGCTTCGAGGTACACGATGCCGAACCCCTCGCCCATCCAGGAGCCGTCAGGGCGCTGCGCGGCAACGCTGGGCATGACGAACACATCGCACGCCTGGTAGGTCGCGGCCAACTGGTCGTCAGGGACGCGGCCCAGGAACCGCACCTTGTCTGCCACGCCATGCCGCTGCGCGGCGCGCTCCAGGCGCGGGCGGTCATCGCCGTCGCCGGCGATCCAGTACGCCACCGGCGCGCCGACGCGCCGGGTGATCGCGTCGAGGTTGCGGATCACCATTTCGTGGCCCTTGTAGCGCTCGTCCGCGGCCAGCCGCCCCACCGTGAGCAGGCGAAACGGGGGCGTGGGCTGTCGGGGAGGTCGGGCGGGCGCGAACCGGGCCGTGTCCACCACAGGGCGCACGACGTCTACCTGTGCGCCGGGCAGCCGGCGCTGCACCGCCTGCGCCGTGTGCGCGCTGATTGCCAGCACGCGCGCCGCGCCGCGCAGCCCGGCCTCCAGTTGGGGCGGCCACGCGCCCCAGACCTCGATACCGTAGGTCCAGACCCAGTAGCGCACCCCGGCGCGGCGCGCAGCGGCGGCGGCGTAGGGGTGCATCACGAAGACGCGGTCGTACATCGCCCTGCTTCTGCGCAAGCGCCAGGCGGCTATCCAGTGGCGCACCCGGAAGTACAGCCGGAACAGGAGCGGGTTGCGCGGCGCAAGCGCCCGCACCGGGACGTCCCCCCAGCCGGGGAACGCCTGGGGGCGCTCGTGGAGGCTCAGGACGGCGACCTCATGCCCCAGCCGCCGCAGCGACGCGGCAACGTCGCGGCTGTACGTCTCCAGCCCGCCGGTGAGTTGGGCGTTCAGGACGACAAGAAGAATGCGCACAACTGACTCTGCTACCTCGACATCAGTTCCTGGCAGAAGGCATACGTATCCCGCGCGATGGCGGTCGCCCCAAAGGCGTCGAGGGCGCGCCGGTAGCTCGCCTCCGCCCGCCGCGCGCGCTCCGCCGGGTCATCGCGCAGGCGGCGCAGGCCGTCGCGCAGGCGCGCGACGTCGCCTTCGGGGATGACGATGCCGGAGTCGCCCGCGATCTCCGCCGGGCCGGGCAGGTCGGAGACGACGCTCACCACGCGCGACAGGTTAGCCTCCATGATGACCACGCCGGCCGGCTCGCGCGTGACGCCGACCTGCCTGGAGACGAGCACGAGCACATCCATGCAGCGGTAGTACGGCGGCGTCTGCACGTGGGGCACGTAGCCACACAACTGCACGCCGCGCCCGCCGCGCGCGGCCTTCAGCCGCCGCTCCGCCTCCGCCTTGAAGGGGCCATCCCCCAGCGAGAGGAAGCTCCACGCGCCCTCAAGGCCCTCCAGGGCGGCGACCAGGTCGGGGAGGCCCTTCGCGTGTTCGTGCCGCCCCACAAACCCGACCACGAAATCGCCGAGGCCCAGCCGCCGCCTGAGTTCCGGCTCGTCGCCCGGACGCCAATGGCGCTCGTCCGCGCCGGTGATGACCCGGTGCAGGATCGGCTGCGTGACGCCCTCCGCGTGGAGCCGGTCGATCACCTCCTGCGTGCCGGTCGAGAAGGCGGCCAGGTTACGCAGCGCGAAGCGGTGCCGCTGCACGCGGTCGAAGCGGTCCAGCCGGGAGGGGACGTTCGTCGAAGTGCAGCAGATGATTCTGGCGTCGGGCGCATAAAGCTTCTTGTAGAGGATGACCTGCGGCATCACGTAGGTCTGAGGGTCCGCATAGACCCATATGATGTCGGGCTTGAGCTGCCTGAAGCGCAGGTCCAGGGAGCGGTAGACGTAGCGGCCCGACCCCGGCGCGACGACGCCCAGGGGGATGACCCGGTAGTTGCCGTGGCGCTCCGGCGCGGGCACGAACTCGACCCGCCGCCCGTAGCTGTGATTCATCCAGTAGCGCGGCGGCAGCACCGTCACCCGCGCATCCGGGTAGCACTCGGCCAGCCGCGCCCACCGGACCCGGTTGCACGGATCGACCTGATTGTGCCCCAGCACGACGATGTTCACGCAGAAACCCCCTGCGCTATGCGCTGCCCTGCGGCTGGCGGCTGCTTGCCCGGCGCGCCAGCCGCCGCAGGCGGTACCGGGCGCGGTCGAACGCTGCCAGGCTGTCCGCCAGCCAGGGATAGGGCACCCACCGCCCGAATAATATGTACACCAAAGCGTGTATGCGGTTTCTGAGGTCAAGCGCCCTGAAACAGCGCCGCATGGTTGAGACGCCCTCCCCGCGCCGCCGGTTGCGCAGCAGCGCGCAGCCGTGCTCGTACTGCGCGCGCGCCATCGCGCCTTCGACGCCCAACTGCCGCCGCGCGTCCGCGGAGAGGGCGGCAGCGAGCTTCCTGAGCGCGTGAAGCTGGCCGGCGGTATGCGCGAGCGCTTCCGCCGCGTCGCCCTCCAGCCGCGCCGGAACCTTGCGATAGAGCGCGACCGGCGCGCCGGGCAGGTAGGCGAACGCCGCGCCGGCGTGCGCCATGCGCAGCCAGAAATCGTAGTCCTCGCAGCGGGTCATGGTCTCGTCGAAGCCGCCCACCCGCTCGACCCATTCCCGGCGCACGAGCGCGGGCAGCAGTTGGAACAGCCCGCCATGCCGGACCATCAGCGGCAACAGGTCGCCCGACGTGTAATGCCTGGCTGCCGGGTACGCCCACGTGTGGCCGGGATTGCCGTCAACGAACAGGTGAGAGACGCCGTAGACGACCGCATACCGGGCATTCTCCGCCAGGAATTCGGCCTGCGCGGCGATCTTGTCCGGGCACAGCACGTCATCGGCGTCGAGGAACTGGATGTACGCCCCGCGCGCCAGCCGCAGCCCGGCGTTGCGCGCCGCCCCACGCCCCCGGTTCGCCTGATACGCGTAGCGAACCCGGTCGCCATAGCGCGCGCGCAGGAGCGCAGCCGTGCCGTCGGTGGAGCCGTCATCGATCACGATGATCTCGATGTTCGGGTACGTCTGCGCCAGCGCGCTGTCGATGGCCTCGCAAATCCACTGGCGCATGTTGTACGTGGGGATGACGACCGAGACGAGTGCATCGCTTGTTTCATGCGTCATACAACCCGCTACCTCAGATGAACGAGAAGACGTATCAGGTCGAACGGCTTGCGCGCGACATCCCGCCAGGAGAGCGGCGCGATCCCAGCGCCGAAGTAATAGACGCGGAGAAACCGTCGCCAATGCTGCCCGAATGTTTCCTGGAGGCCGGCGGGCAACTGCCGATAGAATCTGCGCGCAGCCTGTAGCGCTTTAGGACCCGCAAGAGGATTCGTTTGTTCGGGTATCGCGGCTGGAGCAGCGACTTCCAGGACCGGGGCAAACGTGCCCCCTACCAGCAGCAGGCGGCAGATTGTTGCCGCCATGAACCAATCTGGATCGTGGGCCAGATCGACAGGCTGACCCATCTGACACAGCAGTGACCGGTTGATGAAGAACAACTCACCACTGAGGCGAGGCGTCTTGATTGTGATCTGTTCCTTCGCCGACTCTTTCCACCGCTGCATAAGCAGGTGGCATTCCAATCCGCCCTGATTCCACGCAATCTCTGGCGCTTCACGGGCAGTAGCATAATCGGGTCTGCTGCGCTCGTTGAGGACGTCCCATGCGGCTTTCAGATGTTGCGCCGAATGCTCCAGGGCGCTGTTCCAGTATAACAGGTGGGTGGCCCTGGATTGACCGGCGATTGCGAACGCCATGGGGAGGTCGGCGGCGATGGTGTGGGACGCAGCGCCGAAAAACGCCTCGATGCTCGGATCAGCGTCGCCGAGCCAGGTGACGTGCTCGGGCGCGACCTCGATAGGCCATTGCACGAGATCGCGCCGCACACCGGTACGGCTGTCAACAATCAGCGCGTAACCTGGCGCGGGTGGCGCGGCGATCAAGCCGTCATCACCCGGCGTGAGGAGGGTTAACCCGCGTCCAGCCATCGTGGAGACAGATTGCCAGCGGTATGTTGCCAGGAACCGGTCAACCGCTTCTCTCTTTTCTCCGAACAGGCGGGTATCGTGAACGACAATGAGCGATGAGCGGCGCAATAGCGGCCAGAAGTGCGCCAACTCGTCCGCCAGAAGTGAAGGGAGGGAGTCCAGGAATAGCAGATCGACTTTTGCTAACTGCCCTTGCAGATTCGATTCCAAGGAACTCTGATTGTAGAAACACACCCTCTTTTGAAGGCCGAATCTGAGCGCAAGAGACTCGACGCCATAGTCGGCAACATCAAAGGTTACGATCTTCGATCCCGGCAAATCGTCATCGTCGAGCGCCTTTGCCATCGCCAGCGTGGATACGCCGACGTTGGTGCCGGTTTCAACAATGGTGTTGGCCTTCATCAGGCGCACCAGCGAATAGAGCGCAAAGGCAACATCTATCTCAACGGGATTCCCTGATCTGACTGCTCGAAAACGTGGATCCACAGGGTCCGACGTGCTGCCGAATTCCTTCAGGAAGTGCTTCAACAGGTCCCCGATGTGTTTCATGGGCTTCAACCTCTGTCCTGAGCCGAGCATCGGCGTCAACCCAGCCCTGGCCGCTTCACCATCGCCCGCAGCCGCAACGCCGCCAGGCGCAGCCACACCGCCTTCTCATAGCCGATGCGTCGCGCCACCGCCATGAAGCGCGGGCGCGCCGGCGCAAACGTCGGGCAGACTGAAAACACGCAGTCTGCAAGGATGCTGCGGAACATCGCGCGGTCTGCGAAGAACAGGCGCTCGGCGCAGTCATAATAACAGAAGGCGAGCATCTCCCGCCGCGCCTCCGTGAGCTGCCCGGTCCGTTCCAGGAACGCCTGCGCGTTTGTGAAGATCGCCAGCCGGCTCAGCGCCATCGCCGCGTCGCCGCTATCGTTGATGCGCGGGCGGCCATGGACGCGATACCAGCCGGCGTTTCCCGGCAGGTAGGCCGCCCGGCCACCATGGAGCGCAAGCCGCAGTAGGAAGTCCATCTCCTGGTGGCGCGGGATGGCCTCGTCCCACATCACCTGTCTGGCAAGCCCAGCCCTGACGATCAGGGTGAGTGTGGGGCACCCCGCCCACCCGCAGGAGAGGATCGCGTCAACCACGTCGCCCACCGGGTAGTTCCGCTCGAAAGCCTCCGCGCCCGTCTGGACCCACCGCATCACGTAGTCAGAATAGGCGATGTCATATTCCGGGGCGGCGTCGAGAAAGGCAACCTGCGCATCGACCTGCTGCGCGTTCAGCCAATCGTCGTCGTCCAGAAACTTGACATACCGCCCGCGCGCGGCGCGCAGGCCGGCGTTGCGCGCTGCGTTGCTCCCCCGGTGATCCTGGAACAGCGCCCGGTACGGCGCCCCCAACGTGCGCAGGTACGCCGGCGTGCCGTCGGCGCTGCCATCATCGACGATGATGACCTCGCAGGCGCACGCCAACCCGCCCGCAAACGAGGCGAGCGCCTCCTGCAGCAGGGGCAGACGGTTGTAGGTCGGGATGATGATGGAGAGGTCAGGAGACGACATCGCCTTCTCCCCTGAGCTGTCCATCACAACGCGCACTCCTCTCCGTTCAGGCAGGACGGCCAAAGACCGCTGCGCGCGCCGCATCGAAGCGAGGGCCAACCGCCTCGAAGGACAGGTGCGCACGCGCATAAGCCACGCCGGCCTGCGCCATCGCGGCGCGGCGGCGCGGGTCGGCCAGCAGGTCGAGAATCGCCGCCGCAAGCGAGTCCGCGTCCTGCCCGGTGAGGACGCCGGCCCCGCTCTCGGCAAGCGCCGTCTCCGGGCCGCCGCAGCGGGTCGAAACCACCGGCAGGCCACACGCCATGGCCTCCGACACCGGAAAGCCGTAACCCTCCTGGCGCGAGGCCACAACCAGAAGCGTCGCGCGCCGGTACCACGGCGCAAGGTCCGTGTGGCGCGGCAGCCTGCCGAGGAACCGCACGCGGTCCGCGATGCCCAGCGCCGCACACAGATCGACCAGATCGGGCGCAGGCTCGCCGCCGACCACCCACAGGCTGGCGTCGGCCTCCCGGCGCACCTGCGCGAAGGCCTGAAACAGCAGCGGCGCGTTCTTGCGCGGGTCGTTCAGGCGCGCCGCCACGAACAGCAGCGCGGGCGGGCCGTCGTGCTGCGCCCCGCCACGGGGCGCGTAGACCGCCGTGTCCACCGGGAGCGGGAGCGTGCGGACGTTCGCGCCGGGCGCGAACGCGCGCACGCAGGCGGCGGTGTGATCGCTCGCGGCGAGCACCAGGGAGGCCGCGAGGAAGCTCTGCCGTTCCTGCGCCTCCCGCGCCGGCCAGGAGGCGTCCCGGAGCTGCCGCGCAGCCGCCAGGTCGCCGCCCGCAAGCTGGCTTTCCAGCTCATCGCGCACCGTGGTGCAGACCCAGCAGAGCGCGGGAACCCGGTCCGCAAGATGCCGCAGCACGCGCGGGACGGTGGGGTTCGAGAACACAAACTCGTCGTAGGCGCGCAGGTGTGGCCGCAGACGCCGGGCGAACCACCGGTTCCGGAGGTCGGCGGACCGCCCAGGGAAGACAGGGAAGGCCATGACCGTCATGCCGGCTTGCACGCCGCGCTGCACGGTGGGCAGGGCGGTCAGCCGGGCGAACAGCCGCCGAACGCGGCCCTGCGGCGCTGCGCCATCCAGCGTGCCGGGATAGGCTACGGTGGGCTGCGCGCCGCCCCGCTTGAGCAACTCGTGAACGGCCTGGTTCATGGCGAACGTGCCGCCGCCGCCCACGCCTTCTACGATCATGAGCGCCTTACGCCTGCGCACCCTGGCGTCTCCGTCTGCGAAGAGAATTGACCACGGATAACACGGATTACACGAATAATAGACATTCTATTGAGAAGTCGGCCCATCGATGCGCTTGAGTCTGTTCACAGGCCCAACAGCGCATCGACCTCTGCCCACATGGTCACGACCTTGCTTCGGTGTTCCGCAGCGCGCCGCTTGAGCGCGTCGATCAACGCCGCGCGCCGGGGTTCTTCCGTGAGCGCGGCCAGCTTCGCGCCAATCGCCGCGTCATCGGCGTGGGTGTCGAGCAGGTTTTCGGGGCAGCCATAGTCCTCGAACAGCGCCCGGTACTTGTGACTCCAGGACGTGCCCAGGCAGGGGACGCCCTGCGAGAGCGCGCCGACCAGCGCGTGGTACCGCGACCCGATCAGGACAAAGACGCTGCCGAGAATCCCTTTCAGGAGGACGGGATCGGCCTCGTATATGAGGCGGGCCGAATGCCCTGCCGTCTCCTCAATGAGCCGTTGCAGCAGCGCGACCAGCCGCCGGTCTGCCTCGATCTCGTGCAGTATGATGACCGGCTCGATCCCCCGCGCCAGAAGCTGCCGCGCGCAACGCGCCAGGAACGTCAGGTATGCCTGCCCCACCGCCGGCGGCGTGTGGCTGATCATCTTGGCGTTGGGCACGATGCCCCCTATCCTGGCCTCCTGCGCGAAGTGCGGGGGCGTCGCGCCTTCGACCAGAACGGTGAAATCCGGGCAGGTCCTGACGTGCGCGAGGCGGTCGCTCGTCTCGGCGACGAACCGGTACGAATACACGTCCCGCGCAAAAATCAGGTCGGCGCTCGCCACAATATCGGCAAAGGCCTTTCTGCGCGCGGCGTCGCGGAATGGCCCAAGCGCCTGCGGGAGCAGGATCATCTTCTTGCCCTGCTTCTTCCAGCGCTTCATCTGTGCGGCATGGTCCACGGTGTTGGCAAGCGCCCACTGATCGCCGTGACAGAACCCCGTGAAATCCAGAACGGCGTCGATCTCGCCGTCGGAGACCAGGTCGAGCGCCGCCCGGTACTGCCGCATCATGGCGCGGTAGGCGATGGTGCCCCGGATGTGCCAGCGCGGCGGGGCGTTCAGCTTTGGGCGAATGCCCAGCGGGATCCGCTGCGCGCAGAGGCCAGGGGCGGTGGCGGCGGATGCGAACGTCACCGCGCCGGGGACGCTGCGGAAATGCTGCAACACGGCGTGCAACATCAGTTCATCGCCCTTGTTCTTGAACTGCCCGCCGACCAGCTCAAGGATCACCCGACTCCCCCCACATCGCCCGCGCCACGCGGGTCGCCCGCGCCATCGAGACGCCATGTATGCGGGATGAGAAGCCCGCGCCGGTTGTAGGGCAGCCGGCCCGTTCCGAAGAAGTCGCCCTCCACCACGGTGAGCCGGTGCGCCTGTTCGATGCGGTCGGTCCAATCGCCGCCGGCCTTCGCCCACAGCGCCAGGTGATACTGGCCGGGCGGCAGCGGCAGGCGCGGGACGCAGCAGGTGAAATGCCCCTGCGCCGGCAGGTCATGGAAGAGGTCCCCCACCAGGTCGGATTTGCACATGAACAGAAACTCGCCCAGCGCGCCGAAGAAACTGATCCCAACCTTGACCTGGCTGACCCGCTCGCCGCCATGCACTTCGTACCCCAGCCGGATCACGATGTCCTGTCCCGAGGCGACGGCGTCCAGCCGGCTCCCGTTGGGGTGCTGCACCTGCAACGCCGTGAAGCGGAGCCGCCCGTCGCCGGCGCGGTCCGTGCGCGCGCGCAGGGGCACGCTCAGGGCGCGCGCGGTAGCACCCAGGTACGCGCGAATCGCCTGGTCTGTGGGCAATGCCGCCTGGAGTCTGCCGTCATGGAGCCATAGGCCCCGGTTGCACAGCGCCTCGATGGCCGCCATGTTGTGGCTCACGAAGAGCACCGTCCGCCCCTGGCCGGCCACCTCGCCCATCTTGCCCAGGCACTTCTTCTGAAACGCCGCATCCCCCACCGCCAGCACCTCGTCCACCAGCAGTATCTCTGGCTCCAGGTGCGCCGCCACCGCGAACGCCAGCCGCAGGTACATCCCGCTGGAGTAGTGCTTCACCGGCGTGTCGATGAAGCGCGCGATCTCGGCAAAGTCCACAATCGCGTCGAACTTGCGGTCGATCTCCGCGCGCGTCATGCCCAGGATCGCGCCATTGAGGTAGATGTTCTCGCGCCCGGTCAGCTCCGGGTGGAAGCCCGTGCCCACCTCCAGCAGCGACCCCACGCGCCCGTACACGTCGGCGCAGCCCTCGGTCGGCTCGGTGATGCGCGCGAGCACCTTGAGGAGCGTGCTCTTCCCCGCGCCGTTCCCCCGATGACGCCCACCACCTCGCCGCGTTCCACCGCGAACGACACGTCCTTAAGCGCCCAGATCGTCTCGCTCGAGTCCCGCCGCGCCGTCGGCCTGCCCGCGCAGCAACCGGCCCGCGCGCCTGAACGGCGCGGTGAAGGTATCCGCCAGCGTATCGCGCAGCGTGCGGTACCCCGCCGGCCGGCTGCCGATGCGGTATTGCTTGCCCAGGCCCTCGACACGGATGGCGGTGTTGTTCATTGCGGTGTCGTGTTCATGGGTAACTTTTCCATACGCCGGGAGTGAGCACGCGCCGCCGGCCCGCAGCGCGTCATGAGACGCCTGCCGCCGACCGTCCCCAATTGTAGCACAACCGCCCGGCGGCGCTTTCAGGGGGTGTCGCGCGATAGCATGAAAAGGTCGGGGATGGAGATGCACGCACCAAAGACTCGTAGCACGAAAGCACGAAGATGCGAAGTCACGAAAAGGTTGTGCGCATGTTTCGCGTTTTCGCGCCTTTCGTGTCTTCGTGTTTCCAATCTGCGCTGCCTCCCGGACTTGTCATGCAATGGTGTCGCGCCGGGCAGGGTGTACGAACGAGTTGTTGGTAGCTCCCAGGGAGCTTGAAGCTCCCTGGGAGCTATGGGGAGGCGCTGCGCCGCCCCGCGCCGCCTTCCCGGGTGCGAGCAAAAGTTGACAGGGAAAAAGGTAGACAAAAAGCCTCAAGCGTGGTAGGGAAGAAGCTGACCAGCAAATTCCACACCACGCGAGAGGTAGACATGGATTTTATCACATACCTGCAAGAGCGCCTGCTGCGCGAGCTGCCCGAGGTCGTCAAGGCGTATCCAGGCGACCTGGATGCCGAGGACTTGTCCGGGATGGAAACCGCCGTGCGACAGATGGTCCATGAGTTGGGCAACGCGGTGCTACAGGCGTGGCTGGAAGCGCAGGATGAGCCGTACCCGGCGGACACGCAGCCATGCGCCTGCGGAGAGGTCGCCAACTACGTGCGCAAGCGGGCGGGATGACGCTCACCCTGCACGGGCGGGTGTACTACCGGCGGGCGTATTACGTGTGCCCGCACTGCGGCGGCGGGCACTACCCGCTGGACGCGCGCTTAGGGATCACGTCAGGACAGATGAGCGCGGCAGTGGTCAAGCTGGCGGCGCTGGTGGGGGTGCAGGACGCCTTCGGGACCAGCAGCGATTTGCTGGCGCAAACGACCTTGCTGGACCTGAGTCCGAACAGCATCCGCAAGGCATGTCAGCAGGTGGGGGAAGCGGTGATGGCGACCGAAGCCGCGCAGCTTTGCGCACAGTCAGGACCTGGAGGCGCAGCAGGCGCACAAGCGCGCCACCGACAAGCCGAAACGCCTGTACGGTTCGGTCGATGGCTTTCTCGCCCCCTTCGCCGATGGCTGGCACGAGATGAAAGCGGGCGTGTGGTGGACGCTGGATGCGCACGCGCGGGTGCGCTTGCGCCGGTATTACGTGGACACCGCCCATGCGGAAGCCTTCGCGGACCTGGTGTGGGCGACCGGGTTTGCGCTGCACGCCGACCAGGCGGAAGAACTGATCTTCATTGCCGATGGCGCGGCGTGGATCTGGCGCATCGTGCAGCAGCACTTCCCCCGCGCGGTCCAGATCGTGGATTGGTATCATGCCTGCACTTACCTGACGGCGGTCGCCCACGCCGCCTTTGGTGAAGAGACGCCCGCAGCCCTTGCCTGGCGGGAGCAGCAGCAAGCCCACCTGTGGGCGGGACGCTTAGGCGCTGTCGCGCGCGCGTGCCGCGCCCTTGCCGACCGCGCCCCTGAAGCCGTCCACAGCGCGCGCGTCTACTTCGCCCACAATCGCATCCGCATGCGCTACGCCAGGTTCCGCGCCAGGGGGTTGAAGATTGGCTCTGGCACGATGGAGAGTGGCTGCAAACAGATCGGCCTGCAACGCCTCAAAATCGCGGGCGCCCGTTGGAGCGAGGCGGGCGCGTGCAAGGTGGCAAAGGCGCGCGCCGCGTTTCTCAGTGGCGACTGGCCTCAGCTTGGCGCCCCTCCTTCCCTTTGCCCCAAGCTGCCTGACAACTTTTGCCTGCACCCGCCTTCCCGCCTTCCCCGTTAAGTTGCGCGGGGCTTGGACGGGATGCTATAATCGCGCCGCCCGGTTGGGATGCGCCTTTTCAGCCCGGCGGGCGGCACACAGCAGATGCGGAGGAGCAGACCGAGTGGATGCCATCCTGAATGTGATACAGATTTTGCTTTCGGTTGCGCTGGTCGTCGTGATTCTCTTGCAGGCGAAAGGGGCAGGCCTGGGCCAGATGTTTGGCGGCGGCGACGCCGGCCCTTCGATTACCAAGACGCGCCGGGGGTTGGAGAAAACCCTGTTCAACCTGACGGTCGGCCTGTCGATTGCCTTCTTCCTGAACGCAATCATCACCGTGATCATCTTCGGCTGATCCGCCACGCAGCGCAGGAATTGTTCCGAAACAGGGGGTGTTTTGCGTCGCTGCAAGACACCCTTTGTTTTGAACCCTGAAGGTTAATTTCATGTCTCGTGGCAATCGGTGGCAGCTTGTCGTCTTGCTGGCGAGCGTCGCCCTCCTCATCGTGACCATCGTGACGCGCAACCCTGTCGGCGTCGAGGACGGCGTGGCGCCCACGCCTACCGCCACGCCCACCACCGACGCCCAGCAGCGCGGCGGACCGCCCGTCTTCACCGAGGCGCTGGTCGGCGAGGTGCGCAAGCTCAACCCCTTGCTTGCCGGCCACAACCAGGTTGACCGCGACATCACAGCGCTCATCTTCGAAGGGCTGACCACCACCGACGAGTACGGGCAGGTTGTGCCCGCCCTTGCCGAGTCGTGGAGCGCCTCGCGTGACGCCACAGTCTTCACGTTCAGGCTGCGCGAAGACGCGCTCTGGCAGGATGGGACGCCATTCACCAGCGCCGACGTGGATTTCACGCTCGGCGTGCTGCGCGCGCCGGGCTTCGGCGCAGACGTGCCAGGGCTGGAACAGCTCGCCGCGTTCTGGCGCACGGTGGAGGTCGAGCCGTTGGGCGCGCACACCGTGCGGTTCCGGCTCACGCAGCCGCTTGCCTCCTTCCCCGATTTCCTCCGCCTGGGGATGCTGCCGGCGCACGTCCTCGACAACGCGCCGCCCGAAGCGCTGCTCACGCACCCGTTCAACCTCGCGCCGGTCGGGACCGGCCCCTACCAGCTTGAGCGCCTGGGCGTGGAGGGCGAGCGCATCGCCTCGGTGCAGTTGCGCCGCGCGCCGACCTACGCCGAGCGCGAAGGCGCGCCAGCCTACGCCATGGACCGCGTCGCCTTCAACCTGTACGACAGTTTCGACGAGGCGCTGGCCGCCTTCCAGCGCGGCGAGGCCAGCGCCGTCAGCGCCATCCCCCCGGCGCGCATCGACGAGGTGAGCCAGACGCCGGGCCTGGAGGTCTACACGTCGCTGTACCCGGCGGTGGGCATCATCCTCTTCAACTACGCGCACCGCGAGACCGACCCGCTCTTCCGCGACCAGCGCCTGCGCGCGGCGCTCGCCGCCAGCCTCGACCGCGAGACGGTGGTGCGCGCCCACATGGACGGCAGGGCCGTGCTCGCCAACAGCCCGCTGATCCCTGGCAGTTGGGCGTGGGATTCGGGCGTGGATTGGCCGGAGCAGAACATGGAAACCGCGCGCACGCTGCTGGCGAAGGCGCGCGTCTCCGAGGCGGTGGCCTTCACCCTGCTGTGCGCCGACAGGCCGGAGGTGGTGGCGATGGCGCGGGACATCGCGGCGCAGTGGGCGGCGCTCGGCGTGCAGGTGACGGTCGAGGCGCTCGGCGAGGCGGCGCTGGTCGAGCGCGTGAGCGCGCGCGCGTTCGACGCGGCGATTGTCGAACTCAGCATGGCGGGCATGGCCGACCCCGACCCTTACGTTTTCTGGCACCAGGGCGAAATCGAGCGCGGCCAGAACTACGGCGCGGTCAACGACAGCCAGATCAGCGAGACGCTGGAGCAGGCGCGCCGCGACCCCAGCGGCGTCAACCGGGCGACGTGGTATCGCCGCTTCCAGGAGGCCTTCGTCGAGCGCGTTCCGGCAATCCCGCTATACTATCCTGTGTATGCCTACGGCGTGGACGCGCGCGTGGCGGGCGTCCAGGTCGGTATCCTGAGCGATCCAAGCGACCGCTTCCGGTCGCTCTGGTCATGGGCCTATGCCGCACCCTGAGGGGGGTAACAAGAGAGGATGAGCAGGAAACAACGAGCCGAAAGACGCATTGAGCGCAAGCAGCGCCAGCGCCGAATGCTGATGATCGGCGGCGTACTCGTCGTCGTCGCCGCAGTGGTCGTTGGCGCGTTGATCCTGATTGCCAACGACCGCGACGCGCGCAGCGCCAGCACGACCGCAACCGCGCTGGCGGGCGTTACGCAGACCGTCGCCGCGCGCGAGACGGAAGCCGCCGGCGGGCCTGCGGACGACGACTCCGGCGCGGCGCGCCCGCAGCCGACCATCATCCCGGTGTCCGACCTGCCGCAGTGGGCTTCCCCGCCGGAGATGAGCCTCGACCCGGAAACGGATTACCGGGCGACCTTCGTCACCGAGAAGGGCGACATCGTGGTTGACCTGCTTGAGGACGAAGCGCCGGTCACGGTGAACAATTTCGTGTTCCTGGCGCGCCAGGGGTTCTACAACAACACGACCTTCCACCGCGTGCTGCCGGGCTTCATGGCACAGGCCGGCGATCCGAGCGGCACAGGGACCGGCGGTCCCGGCTACCGCTTCGAGGACGAGACCGACAACGGCCTCACCTTCGACGGGCCGGGCCTGCTGGCGATGGCGAACGCCGGCCCGAACACCAACGGGAGCCAGTTCTTCATCACCTACGCGCCGGTTGAGGGGCTGAACGGCCAGCACACCATCTTCGGGCGCGTCCTCGAAGGGCAGAGCATCGCCGAGAGCCTCACCCCGCGCGACCCGGAGGCGAACCCGACCTATCTGGGCGACGTGCTCATCACGGTTGAGATTACCGAGATCGAAGCGACCGACAGCTAAAGCAAGCGATTCGGAGGCAAACGAGGCAGTGACAGACTACCCCCAGTGGAACGCGCCGCCGGCGATGCAGATCGACCCCAAGCGGCAGTACCAGGCGACGCTCGTGACCGAGAAAGGCGATATCGTGATCGAGCTGCTTGCCGACAAGGCCCCGGTCACGGTGAACAACTTCGTGTTCCTGGCGCGCCAGGGGTTCTACGACAACACGACCTTCCACCGCGTGCTGCCGGGCTTCATGGCGCAGGGCGGCGATCCGAGCGGCACAGGGACCGGCGGCCCCGGCTACCGCTTCGAGGACGAGACCGACAACGGCCTCACCTTCGACGGGCCGGGCCTGCTGGCGATGGCGAACGCCGGCCCGAACACCAACGGCAGCCAGTTCTTCATCACCTACGTGCCGACGCCGCACCTGAACGGCCGGCACACCATCTTCGGGCGCGTCGTTAAGGGGCAGGACGTCGCCGAAAGCCTGGACCCACGCGACCCGCAGCAGCGGCCCAGAACGCCCGGCGCGAAGCTCGTGCGCGTGGAGATTGCCGAGCGCTAGCCCTGACGTGGCGCATCCCGCCACGACCTGTCGGGCGGCCCGGCGGGTCGCCCCTACCCCTGTGGCGAGACTAGGGAGTCTGGCACGCCGTGTCTCCGAACGCAGATTGTTCCGGACAGGGGGCGTATGCGCTTTATAGATTAACGTGGCAATCCCTTCGCAGCGTCACGGCATGGCTGTGCGCCTATCACAAACCTTGAGGTGTAGGATTCGTAGGGCGAACCGTCGGTTCGCCCTACCGCCAGATATGGCGGTGGATGGGGGCACAGCGTGCTGCACCTGTACAGGCCGGTCAAGAGAGCACTGCCCGTGTAACTATTCAATATCCATAAGCCCCCTGTCCGCGCGCCGGCGGCGCGGCCCTCTCGATTAGCGCCGCCGGGGCCGTCCGCGCCGGTGCGGGGTTGCCGCACGGCGGGTTCCTCGCTACACTGAGGCGTGTCTTCGCCGGCTTCACCTTGCGCTTGTGGTCAACCCGCATGACGGACGATTCGCTCAGGGCGTCGAAAGAAACGGCCCAGGAGATACTGGACCGCATCCAGTGGCTGGGGCATGGGAGCTTCCGCATCCAGGCGCCCCCGCTCATCTACATCAACCCCTGGCGCGTCGCCAGCGGCCCCTTCCTCGCCGACGCGATCCTGGTCGGCCACGACCACTATGACCACTGCTCGCCCGGCGACGTGGCGAAGCTGCGCAGCCCGGAGACGCTCGTCATCGCCAACGAGCACGCCGCCCCCTACCTCGGCGACGACGTGGAAGGTGTTGCGCCCGTGGCAGAGCATCAACATCGGCGATGTCAACATCCAGGGCGTGCCGGCCTACACGCCTTACAGCGCCGCGCACGCCCGCGAGGCCGGCGGCCTGGGCTTCGTGATCTCCGTGAGCCGCTTCGACATCTACTACGCGGGCGACACCGGCCCCATCCCGGAGATGGACCGCATCCGCGCCGATATCGTGCTCGTGCCGATCAACGAGCGCGCGACCATGTCGCCGGAAGAGGCGGCGGGCGTGGTCAACCGGATGCGCCCGCGCTTTGCTGTGCCCTACAACTGGGGCAGCGACATCGGCGCGAGCAAGGGCGACGCGCTCGACTTCCGCCGCGCGTGCGCCCCGACATCGAGGTCGTGCTGATGCCGGTGACGCGGTGAGGACGCGGCTGCCGCGCGCGACCTGACGCCTGTGGGGTGGGCGGTCGCCCACCCCCACCCCGGCGTGCTTATGCCCGCCACGCCACCGGCCCGATGAGGGCCGCGCGCTTGCCCGCCGCGTACCAGCCGAGCGCGGCCAGCAACGTGAGCGCCGCCTCCGCGAAGCGCTGCGCAATCTGCAGCGCGGTCGCGACCTCCGCCTCGACCTGGAAGATGCCCGCCGCCAGCGCCAGCGCCACCATCACGACCGACACCGCCAGCGCGATGTAGCCGCTGTAGCCCTCCGGCAGCCCCACGCGCGCGCCGATCACCTTGACGATCTGCACGATGGCGACGGTCAGCGGGGCCAGCGCCAGCCCTCCGACCGTCAGGTTGTTGAACCACTCAGGCAAGCCCAAAACGTCCACAATCGCCCTCCTTATGACTGACTTGTGTCCGGGCGCGCGGCGCGGCCCCCTACTCGACCGAAGGGGTGTAGCCCTCCGCCTTCCGCGACGCGGCCCAGCAGCCGCGCCAGGCTCGCGACCTGCGCGCGCAGCGCCTGGCCGGGATCGTCGCGGCGTTCCCCACGTCCGCGACGATCCCGGCCAGGTCGGCGGCGTTGACCTGTGCGCGTGCGGCGGCAACGCGTGCGGCGCGTGCTGCTTCCTGCGCTTGCCCCGCGCTCAGCCGGGTGTGATCGTGCGCCAGCGTCACGCTGCGCGCGGTCGCCTCGTCGGCTTCGGTCGCGGCGTCGTCGAGCACGACGCGCACGCCGCCGGGGTCAAGCGCCATCCCCAGGTAGACCGCGCCGCCGCCGAACGCAGCGCGCAACTCCTCGTCCAGGCGCGAGACGTTGACCGCCGGCGGCCTGTCGATGCGATACTCACGCGCCATGGTTACACCTCCCATCCCAGCAGCGTGATCGGGAACCCGTCGTTCTTGATCGTCGCCATCGCGCCGCCGGTCACGTTGCGATATTGCAGGCGGAAGGTGCGGTTGCCCGGCGAGAGCGCGGGAAACAGCGCCATGATGGTCGCCCACTCCTGCTGGTTCTGCGGCAGGCGCACCAGCCCGTGCGCCCCGCCGGCGCGCGCGCCGTCCGCCGCGATGTCCACCTCCGCCTCGCTGCCGGCGGTGTTGTCGGATTCGAGGCGGAACGTCGCGATGACGAACGCCCGCCCGCTGGCGATGGCGAGCGTCAGCGCCAGGTTGGCGGCGTCCACGTTCAGCCAGCTGGCGCTCGTCGTGGTGTAGTCGGACGCGCCCGTGCGGCACACGCTCGCCTGGGGCCGCCCGCCGAGCAGGTATTCCATGTTGGCCTTGAAGTGCGCGTCATACCAGGTTTCGTCCATCAGATCGCCGGTGCTCTTGTCCGGGATCGCGGTCCATGCCATAGCCTGTAACCTCCGGTTCAGTTCTTGACCACAGATAGCGCGGGCTGCACAGATGAGCGCGCCTGCGCCGGCCCATGCGGCGGCGCTTTCGCCCTCAGAACCCCAGGTGCGTCCGCGCGCCCAGCTCGGCGCGCCCGCTCACGCCGAGCAGCCACGCCTTGAACGGCGGGACCGGCTCCAGCCGCCAGGTGCAGGTATGCGCCACACCGCCCCCGCGCACGTGGTGGCGCTCCGCGATGATGAAGTAGTCGCCGCCGTCCAGGCCGGTCTGCGACTCGCTCAGGCGCACCACGTCGAAGAGCGTGCGCTCCAGGATGTGGCCGATGAGGGCCGGCCCGCCCTGCAACGTCACGCGCGCGACGCCGCCGGCGGGGTCTTTGTGCAGGCGCAGCGCGTAGTGCGCCATTGCGCGGCCTGTCGCCGGCGTGTTGAGCAGCGGCGCGTGGAGGTCCAGCCGCCGGCGCTGGTAGCGCGCGATGCTCAGCGCGTCGGAAGCGGCGAAGGCTTCAGGATGAAACGCCTTGAGCGGCGTGCCGCGCAGTTGCAGCGCCGTGACGTAGATCGGCCCCAGCACCGGCGTCCCCACGCCCTCCACTGCGCCCCACCGGAACGTGATGTCCGCGCCGGCGGCCAGGGGCGTCACGCTGACCGCGAGCTGGCTCGCGAAGGTGTAGTCGGGGCCGCTGCCGTCGGCGCGCGCGTTGGCCGTGAAGTCGGTACCGGGCGCGGGCGTGATGACCGCGCCGGCCCCGTGACGCCTGCCGTCCGCGGTGACGAACGCCGCGCGCACGGTGCGCGCGCTGTTGGCCGGCAGCCGGAGCGCGCTGCCCTGGTGCGCCCACAGGACCGAACCCGCCGCCCCGGCCTCGCGCGGGTCCATGCGCACCACGACCTCGTTGTACACGGGGTCCACCGCCTGCCGGTAGTGCAGGTCGGCCATTGTGTCGTCGAGCGCGGCGGCGACGCTGTGCGCCGCCTGGGGCCAGTGCCGGTCGATGAAGCGCGCCTTCCCCGCGCGCGTGAAGTGAAAGCGCCCGTACTCGCTGGCGCACGTCTCGCGGATCGCGCCGAGCGCGGTCGTCTGCTCCGGGAACCAGGTGTCGCCCGCGTAGGCGAAGGTCTCCTGGCCGGTTTCGAAGTCGCGGTACACGCTCGCGCCGCCGAGCCGCGTCGTCGCGCCGAGTTCGGCATGGCCAGCCACGCCGAGCACCCAGTAGCCGCTGAGCGCCGGCGGCCACGCCACCGCCTGCACGATGGCGTCGATGATCTCGTCGGCGCGCCTGTCCTTCTGCAGCGCCAGGTCGAGCGGGTAGCGGTCCAGCAGCGCCACGCCATCGACGCCGTGGAAGACGGCGCGCCGCGCGCCCCTGGTCCCTGCCGCCGGCTCGATGCTGCGCAGGTAGCCGTAGAACAGGGTGTACGTCGCGCCTTCATGCGTAGCCTGCACGCGGAGGTAGCGCATCGGCAGCAGGTCGCCGTGGAGCGGGCCGGCGGCCTGCGCCGGCGAGAAGCGGCGGTCGCTGTTGTCGAGCGTGAGCGCCAGCCAGCCCGGCGCGGCGGCCCGGTCGTGCGGGCGCGCGTAGCCGATCTCCCACTCCGCGTCGAGGACGCAGGCGGAGATGTCCTCGTCCGCGCCGGAGAAGTCGCCGTCGTTGTCCCAATCGACCTGGAAGGTGTACGTTACGGTTGCCATCGCGAAACCTCTCCCTGTAGCTCCCCGCGAGCTTGTTGAGCCTTACCGAGACAATCCAACAGTACGTTGTTCTCTGAATCCCGCGACTGAAGTCGCGGGCTAATTCCGTAGCGATCATGGACCTCGGCGACGATTAGCCGCCGACTTCAGTCGGCGGGCTGCTTCCGGGAAGGTTCTGCGTCTATCCCTACAGCGCCGCCGAGGTCCGGTTGACCGCGCCGGTGATCTGAAGCGTCGCCTCCCAGGTCACCAGGCCAGGAGGCGCGCCGCCCAACACGTAGCGCTGCACCAGCGCCTCGAAGCGGTAGAAGCGCGCCCCGTCGATGCCCACCTCGACCGTGCGCGTCACGCTGGAGCCGAGCGCCCCGGGCCAGGATCGCGTCGGTCTGCGGCGCGGTGTCGTTGAACGGCCCGCCCAGGGTCAGCGCGCCGCCGTGCAGGCCGGGCAGGTAGGCGCGGTCGGCGTCGCCGACGGCGGTCGTCTCCAGCGCCTCGACCGTGCGCGCCAGCGACCACGTGTCCACGTCGCCGCTGATGTCGGTCAGCGCGCCGCTGGCGTCGTCGATGCGAATCGTGACCATGCGTTGCGATTTGTGGCTCATGCCTGCCTGATCGCCTCTCCTCTCCCACTTATTCGGGTTTTTGCGCCCGCCGCGCGCCGGGGTATGATGCAAAGCGCTTCGCCTGCTGCCGCGATGGTGCGCAGCCGCAACTTTGAAGGAGCCAACCATGAGCGCGAAAGCAGAAGCAA
This sequence comes from Anaerolineae bacterium, assembly GCA_027494055.1. GTDB lineage: Bacteria > Chloroflexota > Anaerolineae > Aggregatilineales > JAFGMM01 > JAOSJO01. The sequence goes on from JAOSJO010000022.1 coordinate 277,968, forward strand.
CCCTGAGCACGCTGGCCGCCTTTCTGGTTCTGTTCTCGGCGATGCTTGACCCGAAAGTCTCCGTCGTCGTGGCGGTCGCGTTTCTCGCCGGGTTTGCGCTTTACAAGTTCCTCGCCGACCGCGGGTCGAACTCGGCGTGAAGCCTGCTTCGGGTAGCTTCCCGAAAGCTTTGAGCTTTCGGGAAGCTCCATGGTGAACACCCGCTCAATCCGCGCGCGCCGGCGCGCTCTCCTCGTCCCAGACCAGCGTAAGCGCCTGGCGCAGGTAGCGCGCCCCCACCCGGCGACCGCCCCACGCCGACCGGCCCGCCACTCTCGAGCAGGCTGCGCGTCACGCCTTCCATGCCGTCCAGCGCCGCATAGGGGTCGAACGCGGCCAGCGCCGCGTCGCGCACGGCGGTGAGCGTCTGGTAGGCGGACGGGTCCGCATAGCGCACCCACAACTCGATCACGGTGGTCCATGTCGTCGTCAGCCGGTTGAGCGTGCTGGGCGCGCGCGTGAACGGCCCCGGCTTGAGGAAGGCGTACGCAGCCGCCGCGCCCCGGTCGAGCAGGCCGTAGCCACCGGGCGGGCTGTCGTTTGCCAGGCTGGCGCTGTTCGTCTCGTCGAAGTACGCGCTGGTCCGCAGGATGGCGAGCGCGTTGCTCTCGCCGGTCTGATAGCTCATCGATCACTCCACTCCGATTGGGGCGCGTCGCCGGGTACGGGAAGCCGGCGCATCAGCCCGTTTTGCGTCACCGCTTCCAGCGCCCGGCCTCCGGCGTCTACGCTTCGAACATGTCGCGGTGGAAGCGCGGCTGCGCCGCCTCCGGGTCGGCGGGGTCGGCCTCGCCCGTGAACGTCAGGCCCTGCGCCGTCGCGTCGGCGACCGCGCACCCCAGCCGCTTGAACGCCAGCGCGTTCGCCTGCGCGAATGCGCGCGCCGGTCCGTGCAGCCCGATGAAGCCGCTTGCGCGGTCGCTCGCGCGGTCGCCCGCCTCGCCGCTCCAGCCCTGCGCCTGGCGGGTCAGCTCCACCAGGCCCACCACGCGCGCGATCACCCATTCGTCGCAGGCGAGCCTGGCGTCTGGCTGCGTGACCGGCGTCGCCAGCCCCACGCCGGCCAGCGCCAGGTTCAGCGTCGCCGATGCGCGGTCGATGAAGGCCTCCACCTCGCTGAGGGTGGGGCGGGTCGTGCTGTTGAACGTGCTCTGCCCGTCGAGCAGGTGCCGCGTGAAGGCAAGCACCGCCGCCGTCGAGCCGTAGCTGTGCGCGCCTATTGCCATCGCCATCCTCCCCCTCAAATGGTCACCGCAAACCAGTCGAACTCGATCTGCTCGCCGGCCGCCGCCACACGCGCGCGCAGCCCGGCGTAGGCGTTGCCGTAGCCCAGCGCGCTGCGCCATCGCACCCGCAGCACGTCGTTGACATAGCCGGAGAGCGTCGCGCCGTCATCGACGACCTTCAGGACGTACCACGCGCCGAGATCGATGGTCACCGGCGCGGACGCCCGGTCGATGCCGCTGGGGTACTCCCGGATGACGACTTCGTCGCTCTGGGGGTACAGGTGCACGGTGAAGCTGGTGATGTCCGTCCTGAAGTTCTTCGCCTCGGCGCGGACGATGACGCCCGCGTTGAGGTTGGCCGACTCGCTGCCGGTGAAGCGCAGCCGCGCGGTGAACGCGCGCCGGTACGCCATGCCGTCGAGCATCGCGCCGAGGAAGGTCGTCGTGTTGCACACGGCCGCGCCGCCGGCGAGCGCGAACTGGTCTGCATGGCCGCCCCACGTCGCGCGGACGGCGTTCACCGGCGCGATGGCGTGGGTGTCGAGCGCGCCGGCGCCGTCAAAGGCGTCGTGGAGGATCAACCCGCCGGCGGCGAGCGCCGCGACCGGCGTGGGCTGCGCCGTCGGCAGATAGCGGTCGAATGGGCTGCCCATCTCAGTCCCCCGGCTGCCGGTAGGCGATCAGGTGCACGGTGCTCGTGCCCGATGCGCCCTGCCGGCAGAACCGGACCGCGCCGAGGTCGCCGCTGTAGAAGTAGGGCGCGCTCCCGACGCCGAAGACCACGCCCGTGCTGTTCGTCGGGTCGGTCCCGTCGTCGCGCATGTGCACGCCGCCGCCCTCCACGCTGAACAGGATCACCGACCCCGTGCGGCTGGTGCTATTCAGACCCTGCGCCGTGCTGTCGTCCAGGGTCAGCGTCTCGAAGCTCACCGGGTTCAGCCCCGGCAGCCGCCTTGCTCCTGCAGGCATTGTTCCCTCCTCCTCAGATTATGAAACTCGATGCCGGAAGCGAACATCTGGCCCGCCGCGAGTCGCACCAGCTTCAGCTTCCAGCATCCAGCTTCTAGCATCGCGTCTCGCCACGCGCCGCCTTCTCTGCGGCGTAGGCCTCCAGGCGACGCTGGCGGTTGTCCTCATCCACGAGCGCACGCACCGCCGGCGCGAGCGCCCCGCCGAAGGCGGCAGCCCGCCCCAGTTGACGGCGACGCGCTGCGGCGCGCGGTGGGTGGTCGCCGCGCCGCAGGCCGGGCAGGGCGGCGTCGCGCCCGGAGCGTCGCACGCGGCGACGCCATGCCGCACCTCGAAGCGGTGGCCGCAGCCCGGCGCGTCGCATTGGTAGACATATGTCGGCATAGTGCGGCGCTCCGTTCTCGCTACTCGATCCTCGTGACGCGCTGTGTGTCACTTACCGCCGTGAGGGCATCGACGTGTTGCCGCCACGCGGCGCGCATCTGCGCGATCTGCGCCTCCACGTGCGCGCTCACCTCGGCGCTTTCGACGAAGTCACCCGGCGACAGCGGGTAGTTGATGTAGTGGCCGGCGCGCGCGTCGGGGTCGCCCCACAGCGTGAAGCCCGCCTGCCGCGCGAAGAAGCAGAACCGGATGTCCGAGCCGACCGCGTCCTTCATGCCGCGCAGGGGGCGCAGCGTCGCCTCCCCGCGCAGCACCGCCTCCAGGTCGTAGGGCCACACGTCCATGTCGTCCTCGATGATGAACGGCTCGCCCTTAAGCAGCGGCGCGACGCCCTCGAACACGCTCCGGTGGATCAGCACGCAGCCCCCAACCCGCCGCGCCGAGCCTCACCAGCGCGCCGGCGGGCGGCGTCCGCGTCATCGGGCGCATCGGCCAGTTGAAGGCGGGGTCGTCCTCGAACCACACATGCTGCACCGGCGCATAAGCGCGCTTCATGTACAGCCCGCTCACGAACGCCTGCCCGTGCGCGCGCAGCCGTTCGAGCAGATCGGGCGGGTGCTGCATGTCCAGGTCGAGCAGCAGGAGGAAGCTGTGCGCCGATTGCAGGAAGTCGCTCACGTGCCGCTCGCGGCCCTCGTAGCCCTTCGTCGGCGTAAGGATCACCGGCGGGCTGTCGCCCGGCCGGCGGCGGAGCGCCATCACGCTCGCGACGGCGGCGACGGGCTGCGTCTCCGCGCCGACCGCGCCGGTGTAGACGGTTCCCTCCAGCATCGACCTATTGCACCCCTTCCTTGAGGCAGCTCCCAGGGAGCTTGAAGCTCTCTGGGAGCTACAGCCTTTCGCAACGCCGGCGGCGCTACGCGATGTCGATCAAGAGATAGCCGCCGTCCGCCGCGACCATCTTCTGGTCGTACTGCATCTTGCCGCGCAGCACGTCGCTTTCCACGCGCTCGTCGCGCCAGCGGTAGATCGTGCCCGCGCCGCCGCCCGCCGGCCACACGAACGTGTACCCCGCGCTCGGCGAGAGCAGCCCCGGCGTCGGGTTGGCGTAGCAGATCAGGCAGTCGTCGTCCACGATGGGGCTGAGGCTCGCCGCCTGGCCCTCGGCGTTGGCGGCGTAGATCGCCTCGCTCACCAGGTAATGCTCCACGCCGAACACCGCCGCCATCGCCGCGTTGACGTTGGCCGTCGTCGCCGCCTCGCTGTACTTGATGCGCTCCAGCACATCCGGGTGGTTGAGCAGCGCGTCGTGCACGATCAAGCCCATCGCCATCACGTTCGCGGGCCGCCCGATGGCCTGCGCGACCGTGCGGCGGCAGGCGCGCACCGCGCCGATGGGGTCCGAGTTGTCGTAGTCGTCCCAGTCGATGCCCACGCCCGCGCCGGTGTTGTTGTCCTCGTGGGACCACACGCCCGCGACCATGAAGCGCTCCGCGAACGACAGCTCGCGCTTGAGCAACATCTGCTGCGTGAGCCACTCCATGCCGTCGCGGTCCAGGTCGATGGGGTTGTCGGCGGCGGCGGCGATTTCGTCAGGCACCGGGTGCTCCAGCGAGAACTGCTCGGTGGTGTAGGCGCCGTAGCTGATGGGGTAGCCGGCGCGCGGGTGCGCCGCGCCGTAGGCGCGCACCTGCATCTCCGGGCGCAGCCAGTAGTCGCGCGTGTATTCCGGGTACTTGCCGCTGTCCTTCGCCACCTCGACAACCGGGAACACCCGGTCGGCGATGAAGGCGCTCACCTGGTTGCGGTACGCGACCGACATCTCGGTGAGGAAGCCGTCGATGTGGACCTCGCTGCGGTCGGGTTGAGCCATATGTCCTCCTCCTTAACCTGGATTCTGGTTGTCGTCTTTCCCCTCATCCCCTGCCCTTCTCCCACAAGGGAAGAAGGGAGCCGGAAAAGACAGTTCGTCAAATTGCCCCCTTGACCTTCTTGGGAGAGGGGGACGGGGGTGAGTACTCTCCCCACCCGGTTCTCTTCCGCTAATACCGGCTGCGCTGCCACACGAACGCGAACACGTCGCCCGCGCTCGCCCCTTCGACCGCGTAGCCGACCAACTGCCGCTGGTCGGCGGTGGACTGGACCAACTGCGCGGTCGAGTTGAAGGCCACCGGCTTGCCCGCCGCGATCTCCCCGCCGGCCACGCCCTTGAGGATGCCCCCGGCGGCGACCGCCGCCGGCGCGCCGTCGGCCGGCTGGTTGTACAGGATGCCGATGCAATCGTCGTCGGCGTCACTCACGGGCACGACCTCGCCCGCCGTGCTCGCCGGCTTCACCGCGTGGAACTGCTTTTCGCGCAGGTCCGCGCCGGCCCGCAGGCCGGGGATGTGAACCATCGGATGATCGTATGCCATTCTCGCCTCCTCGATACTTGGTGCTGATACTCGAAGCTGGATACTGGAAGCTGGTGCCAGACGCTGGCCGGCGGTCACCGGTTTGTTTAGCCAGCTTCAGCTTCCAGCTTCTAGCGCCCAGAATCACAGCCTGTTGGTGACCGCCTCCTGGTACTCCCGGTAGAGCGCCGGCTGTTCGGCGGCGACCTTCCGGCCGGCGGCGGCGTAGTCCAGGCCGTAGGTCTGCATCGACGCCCTGACCGCCGCGTTGAAGCGCTCGACCGGGCCGGCGACCTCCGCGCCGGTCGCGCCGATCTCCTCGAAGAGCGCCGCCTGCGCGTTCTGCGCCAGCAGCGCGCGGAACCTGGCCGCCAGATCGTCGGCAAGCGCGGCGTCGAACTGCGCCACGCGCGCCAGCCGCTCTACCCAATCGCGCCCCAGGCCGTAGGCCTCCAGCGCGCCGAAGCGCTCCATCTGCGCGCGCTCGGCCTGCGCCGCCTCCAGTTCGTCGAGCCGCGCCTGCACCTCGGCCTCGGCGCCCTGCGGCCACAGGCGCGCAACCAGCCGCGCCAGCAGCCGGTCGAGCAGGCCCCGCTCGGCAGCCTCGTTTGTGCTTTCGTTCATCGCCACCTCCTGTGATTCGTCCGGCGCACACGCCCCGCCGCGCGCGGTCCACGCGCGGCTATCGACAAGAGGCTCAAGCCCCTTGTCAGGGTTGTTTGTAGTCGCCAGCCTGAACAGGCTCACCTGCCGCCCGAAGAACGGCTGGTTGACCAGCGACACCCCGGTCAGCACATTGCGCACCGTGCGCCCGTCGTAGTCGATTGGCCCCCAGACCACCTCCGGGCTGAGGTAGCGGAAGGCCCCCTCCGCCAGCAGGCGCAGGCCGCGCACGTTCCAGCGGATGCGACCCCACAGCCCGTCGGGGCGCGCCTCCAGCGCCGCCAGGTCGCCGACCTTGCCCGCCGTGTCGTCGTGCGCGCGCGTCACCGGGATGCCCGTCTCCGGGATGCGCCCGAAGTGCGCCGCCATCTCGCGCACCATCGCCGGCGTGACCGTCACGCGCCGCCCGAAGCGGGCGAACGTCCCCACCGGCAGGATGCGCAGCCAGCCGTCCGCCCATCCCGGCGTCAGGCCAAACCGTTCGATCAGTCGCACGCCCTGCATTCCACCTCCTTTGCCACTCAGGCGTAACCTCGGATGATGCCTATCACGCAGATTGAGAATCTTGATTCGCGTTATTCGCGGTCCATCGGCGCGGGCGCGTGGATCAGCGACCGCACCCACGCCTCCAGCCCTGCGTCGTCATGGACCACGCCGGCGCGCGCCATCCGTTCGAGAAAAGCCCCGATCTCGTCGAGCTGAAGGGGGTTGAGCGCGCTGCGCCGCAGCGCCACGCCGCCGGCCGGCAGCCCGTTCAGGTCGAGCAGCCGGTGGACGGCAAAGCGCGTGAACGTGTCGGCGATGATGTCGGCGAAGGCGCTGACCGCCGATGCAAAGAGCGCGGCCTGCGTGCGCGCCAGCGCCAGGCTGCCGGTGTGCTCCAGCCCCAGCATGAGGAACTGCGCGAGCACGCTCAGCGCCATGCGCATCTCGTAGCGCACGATCACGCGGTTGGCGTCAATCGCGCGCTGGCCCGCCCCGCCCGCCAGGCTGAAGCCCCAGCCCGGCGGCACGAGCACGCCGGCCTCCTCGTCGTTGCGCACGCGCCGCAACAGCGCCTCGGCGGCGGCGCGGTCGGCGCTGCCCTCGCTGAGGTCCGCGCCCTCCGGCGGCTGGAGCACCGGCAGGCCGCACAGGTCGCGCTCCACGCCAATCGCCTCGATCTCGCGCAGGTTGCGCGCGAAGTAGTAGCTCGTGTACGCCGCGCGCAGGATCGAGCGGCCCTCCGGGTTGCCCTGCTCCAGCCGCGTGCGGTAGAGCACGCTCTTCTCGATGGGGATGGTCACCGGCTCGTAGCGCGGCGGGCACACCTGCACCATGCCGCGAATCCCGCCCTGCGCGTCCAGGTCCCAGCGGTGGAGCGTGTTCTGCCCCCGGATGGCGAACTTCCGCCAGCCCACGCGGCCATCGGCGCGCCGCCTGTACACGATCTCGAACCACGACCAGCCAAACGGCAGCATCGTCAGCGCCTCCGAAAGGTGGTCGTTCCAGGTGTGGCTCATGTCGCCGAGGCACTGCGCGACGAAGTCGGCGCGCGCGTCGCCGCGCGGCTCGACGTACCAGTCCAGCGCGCGGATGCTCTGCTCGATGGCGAAGAGCGTCGCGCCGATGATGGGGTCGTTCAGGCGCATCTCGTTGAACGCCCGGTAGCGCGCCGCGCCCTGCAGCTCGCGGATCGGGTCGGCGTGGGGGCGTCCGCCCCACACCGGCAGCCCGCTCCGCCCGATTTCGGTGAAATGATCGGCCATAAGCCTCCTCTCGTTCCCAAGCCGTGCGCCGGCCGTCAGAACTTCCGCCAGCGCGACCCCTGCTGCGTGTCCGCAAGCACGAAGCCCGCCGCCGCCCGGTCCATGCTGTTGAGCAGGTAGCGCAGCGCGTCCATGCCGTGGTCGTGCACCTTGACCGGGCGCTCGTGCACCGGCCGGCCGTCCTCGCTGCGCGGCCACCGGTAGAAGCTGAACTCGTCGGCGGTGCAGGCCGGCGCATACCGGCGGCCCCCGGTCACGGGGTCGGTGGTCAGGCGCGGGTCGCGCTCGACGAGGGCGCTGCGGAAGAAGTAGAGGCGCGGCGGCTGTCCGGCGTCGCCCAGCCACGCGCGCACCGTCTGCAGGCCGTTGAGCAGGTCCTTGTCCGCCGGGGCGGTGTACACCCCGTGCGCGTGGAGTTCGGCGCGGGCGGCGGCGTCGTGATCGGCGTAGGTGGCGATGATGCGCTCGCCCGCGCTCAGCCGCGCGATCTGTGCGGCCAGCTCGGCCACGCGCCGCCGCGTGTGGTAGACCTCGCGGTAGATCACCAGCGACCCCTCTGGCGCGGGCGCGCCGGCCCCGACCTCGCACGCCCACAGGCACACGAACGGGTTCTGGTAGCCGAAGTCCACCGCGCGCCAGCGCCGCCAGTCCGGGGGGAGCGGGAAGGGGTCGATGATGTGCGTCAGCGGGTCGAAGTTGTCGTACACCAGCCCCTCCAGGCCCACCCAGCGCCCCAGCACGAACCGCTCGTAGAACGGCCCGGTGAAGGTCTCCAGGCGGGCCCGGTAGTCGGGGGGCAGGTAGGGGTTGTCGAACGTGCGCGCGGCGACCACCGCGCAGCCTTCAGGCTTCTGCACGAAGAAGCGCTGGTAGATCCAGTGGCCGGGGGTGGCGCGGGTTGCACGCGCCAAAGAGCTGCCGCTGCTTGAGGCCGGGCAGGTCCAGCCGCAGCCGGCCCTGGAGCAACAGCCAGTCGTCGCGTTCGAGTTCCTCCGCCTGGTCCACCGCCGCCCAGCCCAGGTTCAGGCTGTTGATCCACCCCCGGTTTTCGCCAAACAGGCCGCCGTACAGGATCTCGGACCCGTTGATGAGGCGCACCGTGCGCTGCGACCGCTCGTGGCGCGCGATGTGGTCCGGGGGCAGGCAGGGGCCGAGCGCGCCGTCGCCGTCGAGCAGCGTGCGGAGCGTGGTCGCGCGCAGCGCCACTTCCGTCTTGCGGCAGAGCAGCCCCCGGTTGCCGGGGTGCTCCAGGCTCAGCCTGACCGCCTTGTCGCACAGGGCGCGCGTCTTGCCCGCGCCGAACGCGCCGCTAAACATCACTTCCGCCGCCTCGCTGTCGATGAAGGTCGCCTGCGCCTTCAGGTGGCGGCGGCGGATCGTCGTCCGGTGGTGTGTCATATCGTTCATAGACCAGCAGCGGCGGCAGCTCCTTCTGTGATTGGCCCTCCACCTTGCGCGTCGCCGGCTTGCCGAAGATGCGGTCCAGGATGTCGCGCGCGGCCAGGCGGTCGGCCTCGTCGAGCAGCCGCCGGTAGGCCTCGACCGCGTCCGGCAGCAGGGGGAGCAGGGTGCGTGCGAAGTCCGGCGCGTCGGCGTGGCCCGGCGACGCGCGGCCTGGCCGGGCGGGCAGCGCGGGGTCGATGTCGTGCAGCCGCGCGCGCATCACGTCCAGCATGGCCGGCCACCAGGCTTCCTGCTCGCGGCGGCGGCCCGTCCGCGCGCTGAACCCGGCCAGGCGGGACGCCTCGCGCACCGGGACGCCCAGCGCCCGGCACACCAGGTACAGCAGGGTGGGCAGGCCGTACTTCTGGAGAACTTCGTCAAGCGTGCTCATCCATCATTCCTGACGCGCGATAGGGACGCCGCAGGGCAGCGCTCGCCATCGCGGCTGCTGACGAGGCCGACCTTGATCGCTGCGGGCGGGTTTCGTCGCTCGTGGCTGCCCTACGGCCTGCACCTATCGGCGCGGAACAAAAAACCCGGCAACCTCCCCTGTAGGGGAAAGTTGCCGGGTGCTCCACGGTCCCGGCGTCGCCGGCCTTGCGCCGGCAGCGCGCTCTCTCACACTGCACGCATTATAGAACATAAGTTCTAGTGAGTCAAGTTAGGATTGGGTTTGAAAACCGGCGCATCCGGGGTTTGCAGACAGGGCGTGCCAGAACCCACGGTATCGCCACATCCGGAGGTAGGGGCGACCCGCCGGGTCGCCCCTACTCGTGGAGTCATCATGTCCTACGGACACAGTGAAGGGTGAAACACAAAGGCATAGCGCATTGCTTCCCATACCTCCCTGGGAGCTACGAGAAGTTGCCCCGATCTTGGAATGCACCCTCAACAGGGCGCTTGACACGCACACAAATCGTGGTAGAATGATTGCAGACTGGTTTGTATCACAAACCGGTTTATCCCATAAGGGTGTGTAAGGAGCGCCAACAATGGGCAACGACATCGACCGGATTGAGCAGCGTGTCTTCCGCTACTGGTACGAGGACGGCCTGGCCGAAATCGCCGCCGGCTGCATCTTCCTGCTGGCCGGCATCCTCCTCTTGATCGCAAACGCGGCCTTTGGGCCGCCCGACCCCGCTGCGGACCTCGCTGGCGACGCCGTTCCTCGCGGTCGGCCTGATTGCCCTGGTCGCCTTCGGCGGGGTCGGCATCTTCAACGCGATCAAGCGCGTCAAGAGCCGCGTCACGCACCCGCGCACGGGCTACGTCGCCTACCGCCGCGAGCCGGGCGAGTATGGGAAAGGCCTCTCCAAAGTGACGACGTTCTTCCTGATTGCCTTCTTCCTGGGGCTGGCGGTTGCGCCCCCGCGCTTGAGGCGAAACTGAATTCCGCGCCGGCGTTCGCCGGGCCGCTCCTGGGCGTCATCCTGGTTTACCTGGGGTACCGGCTGGGCCTGCGCCGCTTCTACGCGCTCGCGGCGGTCTCTGCGGCGGCCGGCCTGGGCGCGGCGCTCGCCGACCTCGGCGACGTCCTCGGCATCGTGGCTTTCTTCGGCGTCATGGGCGTGGCGCTGGCGCTGTCCGGCACGGCGGTCCTGTTCACCTACCTGAACCGGCACCCCACCTCCGGGGAGGGCGCGTGATGGCCGACGAACTGCGCGACATGATCGACATCGACCGCATCATCCACGAGCCGGCGCGCCTGGTCATCGTCACGATCCTCAACGCGGTGGAGCGCGCGGACTTCCTCTATTTGCAGCGCGAGACCGGCCTTACCAAAGGCAACCTGTCGTCGCACCTGACACGGCTTGAGGACGCGGGTTACGTGACAATTGAGAAGACGTTCGAGGGCAAGACGCCGCGCACCACCTGCCGCCTCACGGACCAGGGCCGCGCCGCCTTCAAGGCCTACCGCGAGCGCCTCCAGCGCGCCATCGACGCCGCGCCCGCGCCGCCCGATGCGTAGCGCCGCGCCGCCCGCGCCTATGCCTGACGGTATTGCAGCATGGACTCGACAAACCGGGCCAGGATGTGGGCGTTCGGCGTCCCAAAGAAGCGGAACCGCGCCGCCCTGTCCCGGCCATTGTTTCTGCTATCTTTGTAGCGCAGCGCCAGCGCGCCCCGGCGCAGGTCCCAGTCGTAGACATCGTTCCAGAGGACGGTCTTCCGCCCCTGCTGGATGCGGTCCTGGTTGATGACGATACTGCCAAACGGGATCGGCTTGCCGCGCTGGTAGGGGACCACGAAGGATTGCCACATCACTTCGGCGGTCTTCTCCTCCAGCAGCGCGCCGAGTTCGCGCGCCCGGCGCAGCTCGTGCCCCACGCTGAGGGCCGGCGCGCCCTTGACGTAAAGCGTGTAGCGGCCCGTGGCGTAGAGCGGCACGCCGAGGAGGCGGTAAACGCGCGTCGTGTCCTGCAACTCGGTGAAGCTGCTCCAGCGCCAGCGCCTCTCGCCCGTCCGGGAGATGAAGCGCACCCCCTGGCGGTAGACCACGACGCGCGGGTTGCGCGCCAGCGTCCGCGCCACCGAAAGCAACAGCCACAGCGCGCCCACAACCAGGATGACCACCGCCGCAAGCGTGAGGAGGGCAAATGGCAGCGGGCCGTCGAACCCGCGCTGGACGGCCAGAAAGACCGCGAGCGCGATCATCACGGCGGCGAAGATGACGCGCCGGATAATGCGGAACCAGTTGATGCCGTGCTCGCTGATCGGTTTTGGGCCTGTCGCGGACCGTGCGGACCTGTTCATCTGATCTCCCCCTCGCTGCGCCTCCATGCCCTGAAGTTAGCACAAATCGGCGCTGAGAAAAAGCGCCGGGGCAGTGGCGAAGGGCATTTCGTCTCAAGGCCAGCAACGGATATACTTACTGCCGGCAGGATAGCCAGAGGAGGGAGACACCATGCGCGCAAAGTACCTCAGGCGCTCTGCGGCGGTCGCCGTTGTCGCCGCTATGCTGGCCGCCCTGTCGCTCGTGTTGGTCCCGGCGCGCGCTGCCGTGGCCGCCGAGTGGCGCGAAGACACGGAGGTGATCGTCGGCGCTGGCGAAGTGGTGGCCGGCGACCTCTTTGTCAACACGGACCTGCTGATTATCGAGGGGACGGTTCAGGGGGATGTGTTCGGCTACGCCTATGAAGCGCGCCTCCCCGGCACGGTCGAGGGCGACGTGCTGCTTGTCGGTCACGAGCTGACCATAACCGGCGCGGTCAACGACGACGTCCGCGCGGCGTTCGTCGCGATGCGCCTCGTGGAGGGCGCGACGGTCCAGGGCGACTTCTTCGGCGCGGGGTTCGCGTTTGCGCTCGATGCGGAGAGCGCGGTGCAGGGCGACCTCGCGTATGTCGGCTATCAGGCCGACGTCGCAGGGAACGTGGAGGGCGATCTGCACGCCGATGTCGTGGCGCTGCGGGTGGCGGGCGCGGTCGCGGGGGCGGTTGACGCGCGCGTGCAGGCATACGGCGCGGTGAGCGGCTGGCCGCTGCGCTTCAGCCTGGAGACCCCGGTCGCGCTGCTGCCCGCCGGCCTTGAGGTGGCAGAGACCGCCTCGGTCGGGGGGACGTTCACGTACACCAGCGCGGAGGCGTTCCCGGTCTCCGAGCGGGCGGTGGCCGGCGAGATCACGTACCGCGAGGGCGCGTCGTTCTTCGGCCCGTCGCTCGTCAGCACGGCCTACGGCGTCGTCAACTCGCTGGAGCAGCGCGGCTGGGCGGGGACGCTGGCCCTGGGCTGGCTGGCGCTGTTCGCCAGCCGCCTGCTGACGCTGTTGATCGTCGGGCTGGTGGTGACGTGGCGCGCGCCCCGGCTGCTGCGCCTGGCGTCCGCGCAGCTTCGCAAGCGGTCGATGGTCAGCCTGTTTATCGGGCTGGCGCTGCTCGTCGTGACGCCCTTCGCGCTGGCGGTGGTGGCGATTGTCCTCCTCTTTATCGTCGCCGTGCTCACGGCGGTGACGCTGGGCGGCCTCTCGGTGGCGGCGCTCTGGACCGGCCTGTTGAGCTTCGGCGCGCTGCTCACGGCGGCGTATCTCGCCTTTGGCTTCATCGCGCCGCTGGTCGTGGCGTTCGCCATCGGCCAGTACGCGCTGCGCCGTCTCACCCAGGCCGCGCAGCCGAACCGCGTGGCGGCGATGCTGGTCGGCGTGGCGGGGTTTGTGATCCTCTGGCAGATCCCGATCTTTGGCGAGTGCTTCAACTGCCTGTCGGTGATGCTCGGCATCGGCGCGCTGTTCTTCTACTGGCGCAACCGGAACCGCGACCTTGAGGCGGAAGCCGATACCTCGCTGGCCTGGCTGGCGGGCGAACCGGAGCCGGCCTACACCGGGGAACCCGCCGCGCCGGAAGCGCCCACCGTTTCTGAGGCCCCTGCGGTTGCAGAGGCCCCTGCCGAACTAGCCCCCCGGCTGTTCAGACGCCGGACATCGAAATTGGCGCGGAAGCCCCGCAGGAACGCGATGAGGCGGAAGCGCCGCCGCCCGACGAGGCCCCCAACGAGGCCCCCGACGGGGCCGGCGAACCTGAAGCGCCGGAGGACGCGCCCGACCAGGACGACTAAGCGCCCGCGCGCGTCGGAGCGACGGCGAGCCGCACGACGAACCGCGTCCCCTGGCTCGCGGTGGCGTCGAGTTCGAGCGCGCCGCCGACCCGCGTCAGGTAGAGCTTGGACCACCATAGGCCATAACCCAGCGCGTTCTGCTTGCCGGTCACGCCCAGCCGGAACAGCCCCGCGCGCAGCGCTTCGGGGATGCCGGGACCGGTGTCCTCCACGGCGACCTCCACCGCGTCCTCGCCGGCGCGCCGGCCGATCAGCGTGAGCCGCTTGACCGGCGAGTCCGCCATGGCGTCGAGCGCGTTGCGGATGAGGTGGTGGAACACCTCGGTGATCTGGTGCGTGCCGTAGACCGGGGGCAGGTCCGGCTCGACGCGGCGGATGAGGACCACGTCGTCGGGCAGCGACAGCCCACGCACCACCTCGTCGAGCGCCAGCTCGATCTGTATCGGCGCGGATTCAATCCTGTCGAACGGGCGCTTGATACGCCGGACGAGCGCGATTGCGCCATCCGAGTGCCGCTCGATGCCGTCCAGCTTCTCCAATAGCTCCGCGTCGGTCAGCTTCCCGCTCTCGTGCTGGCGCTTGAGCACCTGCACCGTCAGCCGCACCGCGCCCATGTCGTTGACGAGGCGGTGGGTGAGGTGCGCCGTCATGTCTGACATGGCGGCGATGTACTCCGCGTTGACCTGGCTGGTCGTGGTCGTCTGCAAATCCTGGCCGCGCCGGGCGGTTTCCTCGGCCAGGGCGATGAGCGCGGCAATCGCGTGCAGGTTCGCCAGGTCCTCCTCGCGGAAGGTGTACGGGCGCTCGGAGACCGCCTGCAGGACGCCCAGGATGCGGCCTATGCCCTGGATTGGCGCGCAGAGCAGGTCGACATGCAGCGTGGCGTCTGCGCTGAGCGCGACCGAGGGCAGGTGAATCGCCTCGCCGGAGCGCACGACCTGCGCGGGCCGCCACTGCCCCACCGCGAGGCGCGTGCCCACCGTCGCCGGGAGCCTCATGCCGAGCAGCGCGTGCGCGCCGGTCTCCGGCTCCAGGGCGACGACTTCCAGTTCGTCGCTTGTGGGCCAGTAGCGATAGAGGGCGAGGATGCTATCGGGGAAGAGCTGGCGCACGGCGGAAAGCGTCAGCGCGAGGGCGGTGTCCAGCTCTGGGGTCGCGACAAGCCGACCGGCGATCTCGCGGAAGATGCGGGCAATGTCCATGCCTGAGCCGGCCATGAGCATCCTATGGGTTGCGTTCGAAAAGGGCGCGCTGCGGGAAGACCAGCCGGTCGGCCCGCGCCTCGCCGCGGGCAAGCGCCTGGCGGTTGGCGCGCTCGAAGTCGCGGTGCAGGTCCTGCACCAGGTCCAACTGGCGCGCGGACGGCTCAAGCGAGAACAACACAATCGCGGTGGTGAACTCCCCCGGGACGAAAACCAGCCAGCGCCCGCCCTCGATGGCCGTGCTCTTCAGCCCCGCGCCGAACATCTCGGTCGCGGCGGAGCGGAAGGCGCTGAGCATCGGCACCAGAAGCCCGGTGTCGATCTTGAACCGGCCATGCGAGGCGATGGGCATGCTGCTCTCGTTGTCGTAGAGCACGTAGGAGAGCACGCGCGCCTCGTAGTGCTGGCGCAGGAACGCGGTGTGCCCCTCCTGCACCACCTGCTGCCATGCCTGCGAGTCGGGGTTGCGCTCCAGCAGGCGCTCGGTGATGGTGCGCTGTTCGTTGTAGCGGCTGTAGATCGCGTGGAACTGGGCGCGGTTGATGCGGCCGGCGGCGAACTCGGTGGCGACCTGCGCCATCTTCTCGCGCAGGCGCGTCAGCGCCCGCTCGACCTTGTCGCGCTGAGTCTGGGCGGCGCGTTCCTCCTCTGAAGCATCGGAGGACGCTTCCGGCAAGGGCGCGCGTTCAGCGTCGTCGGGTGCGGGGCGGGCGCTCTCGGCCGGCGGCCCCTGGGGGCGCGCGGGCGCAGCGGCGGCGGGTTGGGGACAAGCCGCTGCGGCGGCTCTGGCGCTTCGGGCGGCGTGGGGTGGAGAGGAGAACGCGGCGTGCTGTCGTCCGGCTCTTCGGGTGCGCCTTCGCTATCCCTGGCCGGGTTCTCGGCGCGTCCGCTCAGCAAGCGGCGCGAAGACGACTCGCGCTTGGGGTGTTCTTCGCTCACCCGTAGCCACCTTAAGGACAACCGCCTGTCTTCGCAGATGATACCAGAAAACGCCATACCAAGAAAGCGCCGCCTCCCGGCGTGGAGCGGGGGTTGCGCCGCATTCCATTGGAGTGCACCAAGAGAAATGCACCAAAATATCGCCAGGTACTTGACAAACTGGATGTAATCGATTACACTCAATGTAATCGATTACATGCCAATCCGAGGAATCCGTGCCAACTGTCAAAGATGTGGCCGAGCTGGCCGGCGTCTCCACCGCGACGGTGTCGCGCGTGCTCAACAACTCCCCCAAAGTCTCCGACGACACGCGCGCGAAGGTGGCGTGGGCGATGGAACAACTCGACTACCGGCCCAACCGGATCGCTCGCAACCTGCGCAAGCAGTCCACCCAGGCCATCGGCGTCATCATCCCCGACATCCAGAATCACTTCTTCGTCTCCGGTCGTGCGCGGCATCGAGGATGTCGCCTACGCCAACCGTCACGTCCTCCTGCTCTGCAACACCGACGACTCGCCGCTGCGCGAGAAGGTATACGTCGATGTCCTGCTGTCTGAGGGCGTGGCCGGCGTCATCATCTGCGCCTCCGGACGAGACGACGAGTTGCGAGGTGGTCCGTACCCTGATCGATGCGGAGGTGCCTGTCGTGGCCCTGGACCGCAAGCTGCCCGGCCTGGCCGTCGATACCATCCTGGCCGACAATGTGGGCGCGAGCCGGTCGGCGACGGCGTACCTCATCAACGCCGGCCACCGGCGCATCGGCCTGATCTCCGGGCCGGACTACCTGGCCCCAGGCCGGGAGCGCCGCCAGGGTTACGAGCAGGCGCTCGCCGAGCATGGCCTGCCCTCGACCGGTCAATTGTCAAGATCACCGACTTCACGCCAGAGCAGGCGCGCCGCGCGACCAGGGCACTGCTGGACATGCCCGCCCCCCGACAGCGCTCCTCGTGTGCAGCGGCCTCATGACGCTGGAGACCCTGAAGGAGATCAAGCGCCGTGGCCTGACGACCCCGGATGACATCGCGCTTGTCGGCTTCGAGGATACGGTCATGGATCACTGCCTGCAAGAGCCTTTCCCCGTCATCACGCAGTCCACATACGCGCTGGGGCAGACTGCCGCCGAACTGCTGTTCCGGCGGCTCCGCGAGCCGGACGCGCCCATCCAGGAGGTGCGGCTGGAGACACAGCTATCCATCGATTCACAACGCCTGGAGGTGGGGACAACGAGAGGAGGTGACTGATCGGAGCAAAGAAGGAGAAGAAGCGCACGCCCAAGCCTGGCTTTGCACAGACTTCCGTACCGCGAGAGAGCATTCAAATAAGGAGAATGTGGAGATGAGAAAGCTGTCTACCCTCATGACGCTGGCGCTGGTCCTGTCGTTCTTCGTCGCCCTGACGCCCGCGCAGGCGCAGGATGACGCGCTGACGTTCTGGACCTTCGAGTACGCCGAGGACGTGGACCCGTTCTTTGAGGCGTACATCGAAGAATGGAACGCCACCCATGACCTTCAGGTCGTGCGCCAGGAGTTCCCGTGGGCGCAGTACACCGGCGAAATCCTGACCACCGGCATCGCGACGGGCGAAGCGCCCGACGTGTTCTTCATCAGCCCTGGCGACTGGCGCCGCTACGCCGAGAGCGGGCTGGCGCTCCCGCTCGAAGACTACATGCCCGACTACTTGCTGGAAGACCTGCTGCCGGCCTCGGTCGAGGCGGTGACGCTCGACGGGCACATCTACTCGGTGCCTTTCGAGATGGAGCCGGTGGCGCTGTGGTACAACAAGACCATGCTTGAGGAAGCCGGTCTTGAACTCCCGGTCACCTGGGACGCACTGCTCGCCGCTGTGGAAACGCTCACGACCAGCGAGCGCTACGGCATCCTGATCCCCACCAACCCCGACTACTACGAGAACTTCGTCTTCTACCCCTTCCTCTGGATGGCCGGCGCGGACGTGGTGAACGATGACTTCACCGCCGCCGCCGCTGATACCCCCGAAGCCGCCCGCGCGCTGGACCTGTGGGGCACGCTGGTCCGGGAGGGCTATGCCGCGCCGACGAGCACCGGCAGCGACCCGACTGACGAGCGCTTCCCCACCGGGCAGGCCGCGATGTTCGTCTCCGGCTACTGGGTCTATGGCTGGATCGAAGCGAACTATCCGGAGTTCCTGGAGCACCTGGCCGTGGCCCCGATCCCCGCGCCCGATGAAGGCGACGCGCAGATTACGGTCTACGGCGGGTGGACGGTGATGGTCTACGCCGGCACCGATCATCCGGCTGAGGCCGCCGAGTTCGCCATCAACATGTTCGGCGCCGAGGATAACGCCCGTGCAGCGGCGTGGGGCATCGAGTACAATACCAAGCTCTCGCCGCGCCAGTCGGTGGTGGCAGACAACGCCGATTTCTACGAGAACTTCCCGCACAACGTCTTCGCCAACGACATCTTCCCCACCGCGCGCCCGGAGCCTTCCTACCCGCCTGAGATCGCGCAGGCCGTGTGGGGAGGCGCTTCAGGACGTGATGTTCGCCGGGGTCAGCGCTGAAGACGCTGTCGCGGCCTGGGCCGAGAAGGTCGACACCTACCTGGCGACCCGCTAACCTGCCCGTGTTCGCGGCTGTCGGGCGCGGCCCGGCTGCGCCCGACAGCCAATCAAGATTGGATTGTCACATGACGGCCACAGACGTTAAGCAACGGACCGCCGAGGGGGTTGAGCCGCGCGGCATCGCCCGTTGGTTCAGCGGGCTGAACCGCGACAAGCTCGAACAGGCGGTCGTGGGCTACCTGTTTGTTCTGCCCGACCTGATCGGTCTGATCGTCTTCATGGTTGGGCCGATGCTCATGGCGCTGGTCATCAGCGTCACGAACTGGAAGCTCGTCGGCGATCCACAGTTTGTGGCGCTGCAGAACTACGAGGCCCTCTTCACCGACCCGAAGTTCGGCGCTTCGCTGGGCCGGACGTTCCTGTACACGCTCGGCTTCGTGCCCGTGATCTACACCCTCAGCCTGGGGATGGCGGTGCTGCTCACGCGCAAGTCGCGCGGCAACACCTTCTTCCGCACCGTGTACTTCATGCCGGTCGCCATGTCGCTGGTCGTGGCCGGCGTGATCTGGCGCTTCATGTTCGACCCCAGCAACGGTCTCATCAACGTCATCCTCAGCGGCCTGGGCTTGCCGACCTCCCAGTGGACCGGCCACGTGCAGAGCGCGATGGTCGCCGTGTTGATCGTCTCGATCTGGAAGGGCGCGGGGTATTTCATGATTATCCTGCTCGCCGGCATCCAGGACATCCCCTCTGACTATATCGAGGCGGCGCAGATCGACGGGGCCAACCGCTGGCAGGCGTTCCGGCACATCATCATGCCGCTGCTCAAGCCGACGAGCTTCTTCGTGCTCGTGGTGCTGACCATCAACGCCCTGCAGGCCTTCGACCAGATCTACGTGATGACGCGCGGCGGCCCGGCCTACGCCACCTACACGACGCTGATGTACATCTACGAGAAGGCCTTCCGCGAGTGGAACTTCGGCTACGCGGCGGCAATGTCGGTGGCGCTGTTCGCCATGATCTTCGTCCTGACTGTGGTCCAGGTGCGGTACTTCCGCGCCGGCGAGGTCAAGGCATAGGGAGGCGGCCATGAAGAAATCCCCGATGCAACTTCTGGGCACAGGGCTGTACTACGCGGTCGCGCTCCTGCTGGCGGTCGTTTTTGCCGGGCCGTTCGTCTGGATGGTCTCCAGTTCGCTCAAGCCCGCGAACGAGATTTTCTCCAACCCGCCGATTCTGGTGTCGGATAATTTCTCGCTGGACAACTACGAGTCCGTGTTCGAGAAGGCCCCGTTCGAGCGCTACATGCTCAACTCGTTCATCGTCGCCACGTCGGTGACGGTTGCGGCGCTGCTGCTGCATTCCATGGCGGGCTACGCGCTCGCCCGGCTGGAGTTCCCCGGCCGGCGGGTGCTGTTCATGCTCATCATCAGCACGCTGATGATCCCGTTCTACACCATCCTGATCCCGCTGGCGCTGCTGGTGCGCGAGCTGGGCTGGATCAACACGTACTGGGCGCTCATCATCCCGGCGATTCCACACGCTTTCGGCATCTTCTGGTTCCGGCAGTTCTTCCTCGGCCTCCCCTCCGAGCTGGAAGACGCCGCCCGGATCGACGGCGCGTCGCGCATCGGCGTGTTCTTCCGCATCGCGCTGCCGATGGCGCGCCCGGTCGCGGCGGCGATGGCGGTCTTCTTCTTCCTGGCGAACTGGGACGCCTTCCTCTGGCCCCTGATTGCGACGACGCGGCAGGAGATGCGCGTCGTGCAGGTGGGCATCCAGTCGTTCACCGGCGAGCATGGCAACGCCTGGGAGGAGATCATGGCCGCCTCGGTGATCGCCATCCTGCCCACGCTGATCCTCTTCTTCGCGCTCCAGCGCTTCATCGTCGATAGCGTCAAGATGAGCGGCCTGAAAGGTTAGGTTTGGACCCATGCGCACCCTCATTTCTGTTTTGATCGCCGTGCTGGCGCTGACCGCCAGCGCGGGCGCAATGACCTTCGCCCAGGAGGGCGACGACATGGCGCTGAAGGCCGTCACCGATGTTGAACTCGTCGCCTGGGTCACGGGGCCAGATTCGCCCAACCGGACCGACATCCACTACGACATCGACGGCACCGACCTGGGCAGCATGTTCGAGATGGACGGCACGCTCTACATCGCTTTCGGCGACACGTTCGGCTGCTGCCGGCCGGAGGGCGGCGGCGCGGGCGGGGGAAAACTGGCGCTGGAACGCGCTCGCCTACTCCACCGACCGCGACCTCGAAGACGGCCTCACCATCGACGGCATGATTACGGACGCGGACGGCAAAGCGCGCCCGGTGCTGCGCCGGCTGCGCGACGACATCACCGTCATCCCGACGGCGGGCATCGCGGTTGGGGAGCGGATGTACCTGCACTACATGGCGGTGGGCCATTGGGGGCCGCCCGGCGAGTGGACGCTCAACCGCTCCGGCTGGGCGTACTCCGATGACGGCGGCGAGACCTGGGAGCAGCCGGCCGAGGCGGTGTGGAACGGCGACACCAACTTCGGGCAGGCGGCGCTGGTGGAGCACGAGGGCGACGTGTACGTGTTCGGCATCCACGGCGGGCGGTTCGGCGGCGTGATGCTGGCGCGCGTGCCGGCGGACGACATCCTCGACATGGACGCCTACACCTACTGGGACGGCGCGGCGTGGCGCGCGTCGCGCGGCGACGCGGTGGAGATTGCGTCTGCGCCGGTGGGCGAGCTGTCGGTCGCGTGGAACGCGCACCTGGAGCGCTGGGTCATGATATACCTGGATGAGATCCGCCGCGCCATCGTGATCCGCGAGGCGCCCGACCTGACCGGCCCCTGGAGCCGGCCCGTCAGGGTGGCCTCCGCCGATGACTACCCGTCGCTTTACGGCGCGTATCTGCACCCGTGGGCCAGCGACGGCGAGGTCATCTACTTCAACATGTCGCAGTGGGGACCCTACAACGTCGCGCTGATGCGCGCCCGGCTGGTGAAAGGCGAGTAGCCGCGCGCTCCCGGCCCTTTCTCTTGCAGGACATCACACACGAACAGGAGATCAGCAATGCCCGTTTTCAAGGGAAGCCCACTGGGCGAACTGGCCCGCATCCGCGATGTGCGCACGCGGCGCATCTCAAGCTGGGACCGGACCGGCGGCAACGACGACCGGCTGCACGTCCAGCCCGGCGCGACCGTGACCCTGGCCGACATCGAAGGCGCCGGCTGCATCAACCACATCTGGTGCACGCTGGACTGCACCCAGGCGCACTACCTGCGCCGCGTCGTGCTGCGGATGCGCTGGGACAACGAACCTGACTACTCGGTAGAGGTCCCCATCGGCGACTTCTTTGGCGTCGGCCACGCGCTGACGGCGAACTTCGCCTCGCTGCCACTGCAGATGAGTCCGGCGGACGGCAAGGCCTTCAACTGCTTCTTCCCGATGCCCTTCGCCCAGCGCGCGGTGATCGAGATTGTGAGCGAGTGCGATGTCGAGGTGTTCTTCTACTACTACATCGACTACGAGACGCACGGCCGCATCGACGCCGACCTGGGGCGCTTCCATGCCCAGTGGCGGCGGCAAAACCCCACCGACGGCATCCCGCCCGAAGGGATGACCAACCAGGAATGGTCGCTCGGCGGGACCAACATCGGCGGCGCGGGCAACTACGTCGTGCTCGAAGCGGAGGGCAAGGGCCACTACGTGGGCTGCAACCTCAACATCCACAACCTGCGCGAAGGGCCAGAACTGGCATGGCCCGAAGGCGTCCCCTGGCCGCTGCGCATGGAGGACATCCACGAGCACGGCGCGGCGATCTTCAATTGCTTCAACTGGTACGGCGAGGGCGACGACATGATCTTCATCGATGGCGAAGCCTGGCCGCCAAGCCTGCACGGCACCGGCACGGAGGACTACTTCAACACGGCGTGGTGCCCGGCGGTGCCCTATAGCGCGCCATACCATGGCATCACGCTGCCGGGCGGTCCCAACTGGTCGGGCAAGGTGTCGCTCTATCGCTTTCACATCGAGGACCCGATCCACTTCGAGAAGTCGATCCGCGTCACCATCGAGCACGGGCACGCCAACCACCGCTCCGACGATTACTCCAGCACGGCGTACTGGTACCAGATCGAGCCGCACAAGCCGTTCCCGGCGCTCCCCCCGTGACGGCGCGCCTCCCCAGGCCGTAGGCGCGGCGCGGGCCGGCACTGCGACGGAACCTGCGTCCGGGAGAAGAATCCAACCACAGATGACGCCGATAACTTCGCGCTGGTCGTGGGGGGGTTGAATCTCTTCTTTGCGCACATGACCGCCCGTGCCTTAGAGTTGCACCCGTGCCCGCACGGCCCTGACACGGACGAGGTTCGGTGATGTGTGAGCCAGACGACGACCAACCCATCGCGCGCGACGCTTACGAGGCGCTGGCGGAGCGCTACGCCGCGCTAATCGACGACAAGGCGCACAACGCGCACTACGAACGCCCCGCCATGCTCGCGCTGCTGCCCGACGTGGCCGGCCTGGCGCGTGCTCGACGCCGGCTGCGGGCCGGGCGTCTACACGGCGTGGCTCGTGGAACACGGCGCGGACGTGCTGGCGCTCGATGTCAGCCCGAAGATGGTCGCGCTCGCCCGGCAGCGCGTCGGCGCGGCGGCGGACATCCGCCAGGCGGACCTGAACAAGCCGCTTGACTTTCTGGAAGCCGGGTCGTTTGACCTCGTGCTCGCGCCGCTGGTGCCCGACTACGTGCGCGATTGGGGGCGGCTGTTCGGCGCGTTCAGCCGGGCGCTGCGCCCGCGCGGGCTGTTCGTCTTCTCCGGCGGGCACCCCATGTACGACTTCCGCTTCTCGAAGACGGGCCGCTACTTCGACACCGAGATCGTCGCCACGCCCTGGTACGGCTTCGGCGGCGATCCGGTCACGGTGCCGTTTTACCGCCGGCCCCTGAGCGCCGCCTTCGACGCGCTGTGGGCGGCGGGGTTCGTGGTCGAGCGCGTGGTCGAGCCACGCCCGACGGCGACCTTCAAGGAGAAGGAGCCGGACGACTACGAGAAGCTGATGAAGCAGCCCGGCTTCATCTGCATCCGCGCGCGGAAAGACACCTGACGGCGACGACACATGCATGAAGACACCTGGGTCTACCTGGTCCGGCACGGCGAGACCGATTGGAACCTGCTGGCGCGCTTCCAGGGGCAGGGTATCGTCCCGCTGAACCCGACCGGCGCGCGCCAGGCGGCGCTGGTGGCCGCGCGGCTCGCGGGCGCGGGGGCTGACCAGCCTCTACAGCAGCGACTCGCTCCGCGCCTGGCAGACCGCGCAATCCATCGCGGCGGCGACTGGCCTGCCGATCACCCCGGAGCCACGGCTGCGCGAGGTCGATGTGGGGCTGTGGCAGGGGCACTCGTTCGACGAAGTGCGGCTGTTCGACCGGGCACGGTTCGGTGCGTGGCAGGCCGACCCGCTGCACGGGCGCTGCCCGGAGGGCGAGAGCAAGGCCGACCTGCTCGCCCGCGTCGAGGCGGCCTTCAACGCGATCACGGCGCAGAACGCCGGCGGGCGCGTCGCGCTCGTCACGCACGGCGGCCCCATCGGGGCGATCCGCTACGTGGTCCACAACCGCGCCGCGCCAGAACTTCTCGAACCGCGCGACGGCAACACCTCGGTGACGCTGCTGCGCGGCGCGCCGGGCGCCTGGCAGGTCGTGTTCGCCAACGACACCACGCACCTGAACGGCGCAATGTAGCGCCACCGCTTGCTCCTGCCGCTCCCGGCGGGGCGCTTTGCCCGCAACCGTTGAGCAACACGAAATGCGCCATGTGACAGGCAATTGTTGACAAATTAGATAAAAGTATTTATGTTTAGCCGCAGCCGCCGACCGCGCGGAAGCTATCTGTGCGCCGCGCCTTGTCACCTAATGCACCAACCAGGAGCGTCCTGCTAATGGCAAAGCCCGTTCTGTTCGCGGTGGACGACGACCCCGGCGTACTGTGGTCGGTCCAGCGCGACTTGCGACAGGAGTATGGCGACCGCTTTCGCATCATCCAGGCCGAATCGGGCGTTGAGGCGCTCGAAGCGGTCAAGAAACTGAAGCAGCGCAACGAACCGGTGGCGCTCTTCCTCGTGGACCAGCGGATGCCGCAGATGAGCGGCGTCGAGTTCCTTGAGGAGGCCATCAGGCTCTACCCGGATTCCAAGCGCGTGCTGCTGACGGCCTATGCGGACACAGACGCCGCGATCCACGCGATCAACAAAGTCGGCCTCGACCACTACCTGCTGAAGCCGTGGGACCCGCCGGAGGAGCGCCTGTACCCGGTGCTCAACGACCTGCTCGCTGACTGGTCCGCGCACCACCGCCCCCCGTTCGAAGGCGTGACCCTCGTCGGGCTGCGTTGGTCGCTCAAGTCGCACCGCGCCAAAGACTTCCTGGCGCGGAACCAGGTTCCCTATCGCTGGCTGGACGTCGAGGCCAGCGAGGAAGCCAACCGCCTGCTCGCCACGTTCGACGAGCCGCCGAGCCTGCCGGTGCTCTTCTTCCCTGATGGTTCGTATATGGTGGACCCCGCGCCCTCCGAGATTGCCGAGCGCGTCGGGCTGCACATCCACGCCGAGAGCCAGTTCTGCGACCTGCTGGTGATCGGCGCGGGGCCGGCGGGCCTGGCTTCGGCGGTCTACGGCGCGTCCGAGGGCTGCACACGGTCGTTATCGAGAGGGTCGCGCCCGGCGGCCAGGCGGGGACAAGCTCGCGCATCGAGAACTACCTGGGCTTCCCTGTGGGCTTGAGCGGCGCGGACCTGGCGCGCCGCGCGGTCGCACAGGCGACGCGCTTCGGCGCGGAAATCCTCACCCCGCAGGAGGTGACCGGCATCCGCACGCGGGGCCAGTTCCGCATGGTGCAGTTCCCCGACGGGACCGAAATGGCCGCCCACGCGATTGTGATCGCGACGGGCGTCAATTACCGCAAGCTCGACGCCCCCGGCGTTGACGCACTGACCGGCGCGGGCGTGTACTACGGCGCGGCGATCAGCGAGGCCGTCAGCTTCAGGGGTCAGGACGTGCTGCTGATCGGCGCGGGGAATTCAGCGGGCCAGGCGGCGATGTACTTCGCGAAGTACGCCCGCAGCGTGACCATGCTGGTGCGCGGCTCGCTGTTGGGCCGGCACATGTCCGATTACCTCGTCCGGCAGATCAAGGGAACGGACAACATCAGCGTGCGCCTGCGCACCGTGCTCGTCGAAGCGCACGGCGACGACCACCTTGAGGCGGTCACGGTCAGGAACCTGAACACGGACGAGAAGGAAACGCTCTCGGCGGCGGCGCTGTTCATCCTCATCGGCGCGCGGCCCAACACCGAATGGCTGGCCGGCGTCGTCGAGCGCGACTCCGCCGGCTTCATCCTCTCCGGGCCAGACCTGATGGTCGATGGGCAGCGCCCCAAAGGGTGGCCGCTCGACCGCGACCCCTACCTGCTTGAGACCAGCGTCCCCGGCATCTTCGTCGCCGGCGACGTGCGCCACCGCTCGGTCAAGCGCGTGGCGGCAGCGGTGGGCGAGGGGTCGATGGCGATCCAGTTCGTGCACCTGTATTTGGGGAGTCTTTAGCCCATGGTCGATCCCGACATACTGCGCACGGTGCCGCTGTTCGAGGACCTGCCGGACGAGGAATTGCGCTGGGTTTCCGAGATCAGCGAGGAGATCGTGTGCCATCCGGGGCAGGTGCTCATCGCGGAGGGCGAAACGTGCCCGGAGCGCAACAGCATCCTCATCCTGCTTGAGGGGCGGCTGCAGGCGATCAGGCATGTCGGGAAGCAGGAGATCGTGCTGGCGACCTTCGAGGCGGGCACGTTCGTCGGCGAGATTTCCATGCTGGGCGGGCTGCCAGAGCCGGCCACGATCCGCACGCTGTGCGCGTGTCGCGTCCTGGAACTCAAGGGGGAGGCCGGGCTGCAATTGTTCCTGAAGCACCCGGCGCTCGCGCACACCGCGATCCGCGTGTTGATTGAGCGCGTCCAGTCACTTGAGTCGCTCAAGCAGCAGCGCGACAAGATGTCGTCGCTTGGTGCGATGGCGGCTGGCATGGCGCACGAACTGAACAACCCCGCGTCGTCCATCCTGCGCGCGCTGGAGCAGGCGCGCACCACGTTCAACCAGCTCCGGGAACTGGTCGCGGATTACTACGTCCACCTGGACGAGGACCAGCAGAACGCCGTCAACGACCTCATTACCAGGGTGGCGGCGCCCGACTACCAGACGCCCGTGCTCGACTCGCTGGCCCGGAGCGACCGCGAGGAGGAATTCAACGCCTGGCTGGCACAGCAGACCCTCCAGGAGGCGTGGATGATGGCGCACACCTTCGTGTCAGCGGGGCTTGAGATTGCCGATCTCGAAAGCCTCGCGGCCATCATGGACATCGACACCCTGTGCCACGCCCTCACGTGGATCAACGAGGTCCTGACGTTCCTGGACCAACTGACCATCGCCGAGCAGAGCAGCAAGCGCATCTCCGAGATCGTCCAGGCGTTCAAGGCGTATTCCTACATGGACCAGACCCCGCAGCAGGACATCGACATCCACGAGGGGCTGGACAACACCCTCCTCATCCTGAGCCACCGGCTAGGCGACAGCGTCCGCGTCATCCGCGAGTACGACCACAACCTGCCGCGCATCACGGCCTTCGGCGGCGAACTCAACCAGGTGTGGACCAACCTGCTCAGCAACGCGATTGACGCCGTCAACGGAAACGGAATGATCTGGGTGCGCACGGCGCGCGAGGGCGATCAGGCGCTGGTGGAGATCGCGGACAGCGGTCCGGGCATCCCGTCGGAGATCCAACCGCACCTTTTCGAGCCGTTCTTCACCACAAAGGACGTCGGCAAGGGCATCGGCCTGGGGCTGAACATCGCCCACCGCCTGGTGACGGCGCGCCACCAGGGCACGATCTGCGTGCTCTCGCAGCCCGGCGAGACGCGGTTCCAGGTGCGCCTGCCGATTGGGCCTCCCGCATGGACACCATGAGCTTAAAGCGAGGTTGTCAATGACTCCTTCCTTCTTCGGCACACTGCGGGAGCAACTGTCCAGGCAGGACGCCCCCAGCGCCGACAAACCCAGGCGACCGGTGTGCACGCACGCCGAACTGATCCAGGAGGTGACGCCCAGCGCGGAGGGGTGCGAAGAGTGCTTGCAGGCCGGCGATGCGTGGGTGCACCTGCGCATCTGCCTGATCTGCGGGCACGTGGGCTGCTGCGAGAACTCAAAGAACCGGCACGCCTCCCGGCACCACGACGCGACGGGGCACCCGCTCATCCAGTCTTTCGAGCCGGGGGAGAGCTGGGTCTGGTGTTACGTTGACCGCACGTTCCTGAAGCGGTGAGCGGCCCGGCGACCGCCAATGCGATTCGCGATGCCCGCGCGTGCCGTCTGGCCTTGATAACGATGGCTGAGGGGGGATAATGGCGCTCGAACTGAACGAGGTCCCGTTGTTCGCGGGGCTTTCGGAGGCGCAACTGCAATGGGTCGCGCAGCATAGCACGCCGCTCTCCCACGACGCGGGCGTGACACTCATCGCGGAAGGGGGGCGGCCCGACGCGCTGTACATCCTGCTCGACGGGGCGCTTGAGATTTCCGGGCGCGCCGGGGAGCGTGAGATCGTCTATGCGACCCTGGAGGCCGGCGCGTTCGTGGGCGAGATGTTCCTGCTGGAGGGGCCGCACCCGCTCACGGTGCGGACGCGCCGCCATAGCTGCATGCGCGCGGTCGCCCTGCGCGACGCACAGCACATGATGGCGGCGTTCCCCAACGTCGTTAACCGGCTCGTCGAGACGCTGGCGGAGCGCGTCCGGTCTATCGAGCGGGTCGCGCTGTACCAGGACAGGATGTCGTCCATAGTCACGGTGGCGGCCGGCCTCGCCCACGAGCTGAACAACCCGGTCTCGGCGAGCGTCCGCGCGACCGAGCAGTTGGAACAGGCCTTCAAGCGCCTGCCCTCGGTGGTGCGCGGCCTGCGCGACCTCACCCTCCCGCAATTGACGACGTTCGAGGCATTGCAGCGCGAGATCACCAACGGCGTGCGCCAGGAGCCGGCGCTGGACTCGCTGGCGCGCAGCGAGCGCGAGGAGGCTTTGACCGCGTGGATGCAGGCGCGCCATGTCGAAGAGGGGTGGAAGTGCGCGCCCACCTTCGTGTCGATGGGCGTGGAGGTCGCGCACCTTGAGCGCCTGGCTGCCGCCATCGAGCCGCCCCTGCTGGGCAAGGTACTCGGCTGGCTGGAGGCGTTTCTGTTGTCGCACGAGCAGTTCCGCGTGATCCAGCAGAGCAACCGGCGCATCACAGAGGTCGTCCAGACCTTCAAGGCCTATTCGCGCATGGACCGCGCGCCCGTGCGCAAGGTCGATGTCCACGAGGGCCTGGACAACACGCTGCTGATCCTCCGCCACCGGTGGGGCGACGGCGGCATCAAGATCGTGCGCGACTACGACCGCAGCCTGCCGCCCATCAGCGCCTACGGCGGCGAACTGAACCAGGTGTGGACCAACCTCATCGCCAACGCCATCGACGCCCTGGACGGGCACGGCACGGTCTGGATACGGACCGCCCGCGAGGGCGACGACCACATCGTTGTGGAGATCGCCGACGATGGGCCGGGCATCCCGCCGGAGGTTCAGCCGCACATCTTCGAGCCGTTCTTCACCACCAAGGGCGCGGGCCACGGAACCGGCCTGGGCCTGGACATCGCCTACCGGCTCGTGACCGAGCGACATCACGGCAGCCTCCGCGTGCTTTCCGAGCCGGGCGACACGCGCTTCCAGGTGCGCCTGCCCGTCACGCTCCCGGAGTAGGGCGCGCCGCCCCGGCGTTTGCAAGTGAGGGTGGTATTGTTTTTCTTCCTCCTCCCCCCCCAAAACTCCCCCCCCACAAAGGGGAGGCCTCTCCCCGTTGATTTCCCCCCCCCCGCGCGGCCGCGGGGCGGGGGGGGGAGAGGGGCGGCGACGGAAGGGGGGGGGGGGGAGAGGGCAGGGCGGGGGGAGTTCGAAAATTCCCCCCGCCCCCCCGTGCGTTTCGGCAAGAGTGCGCTATAATCCTGCCCGTTGTGAAAAACGACACAGCGCCGCCCTGGATGTGGCGCAGCGCGCGCGTGGGCTTCGGCCTGATAGCCGCCGCGCTGGCGCTTGGCGCGCTGGCGCTCGCTGCGGGGGCCGCCGACCCGCCTGTCGCCGGCCCGTTGCGCGCCGACCTGACCCTGAGCGCTGAGGAGGGGACTGTCAGGCTGGCGCAGCCGTGGGCGCGTACGCAGCAGCGTACGCGCACGCTCCTGCGCGCGCAATCCTCGCGCCCACGACCGCGCTGACCCTGGAAGTGACGGCGGCGCTGGAAGCGGGGCCAGAAAGCGCGTCGGCTGGCTTCTGGTTGCAGCCATGCGGCCAGCCAGGGCGCGTGATCGTGCGCTCGACGGTGAGGGGTATTTCGCCGTATCGCCCTACCCAACTGACGGCCACCCCCTGCCCTGGACGTGGTTCCTCCACGCGAAGCCGCGCCCAGAGGCAAACCGGCTGCGCGCCGACCTGCGGGCCGACTCGTTCACGCTGCGGATCAATGACGAGATCGCCGAGGCGGGCGCGCCGGTGGGGCCGGTGTGCGCGTGGGGGCTGTACGCCGCTACGGAGGCCGCCGGCGGCGCGCAGGCGCGCTTCTCCAGGGTGCGGCTCTGGGTAGGGTGAGCGGCAGTGTATTAAGGTCACTTGACGGAATCTTGATTTGTTCAATGGAATGCGCTATAGTGACGCAGAATATGCGATGGAATCGCCACGATGAGCATTGAGGAACTGCTGGACAGACCCTCGTTTGATCCGTGTGATGTGTTGTTAGGGCCAATCCACGAGGCGGCGCTGACGGTTACGTCAGAGCTGTCGCTCCCGAAAGTGCTGCAAAAAATCGTGCACCTGGCGCGCGACCTGGTCCGCGCCGAGTATGCCGCGTTGGGCGTGCCCGGTCCCCACGGCAAGCTGGAGCAGTTCCTGGTCTCCGGCTATGACCGGCGCGCGGCTGAGCAGCCGTGCGAGAAGTGGCCGGAGGGGCTGGGGCTGCTCGGCGAAATCATGTTCGGCGGCGAGTCGCTGCGCCTGCGCGACCTCAACCAGCACCCCAGCGCGGTCGGCTTCCCCGAAGGGCACCCCTACATGGAGAGCTTCCTCGGCGTGCCCATCGTCGCGCGGGGCAACACCATCGGCATGTTGTACCTCACGAACAAGATCGGCGCGGAGGAGTTCTGCGAGGACGACCAGCGCGCCATCGAGATGCTGGCGGCCTACGCCGCCGTCGCCATCGAAAACGCGAAGCTCTACCAGCAGGTGCAGCGGCTCGCCGTCCTGGAAGAGCGCGAGCGCATCGGCATGGACCTGCACGACGGCATCATCCAGTCGATCTACGCGGTGGGGCTGACCCTGGAACACGGCGCGATGGTGCTCGACGAAGACCCCAAGGCGGCGCGCAGCGTCATCCAGGGCGCCATCGACGGGCTGAACCAGACCATCCGCGACATCCGCAGCTATATCCTCGACCTGCGCCCGCAGCGCATGAAGCCGTACGACCTCAGCGGCAGCCTTGAGCGCGTTGTGCGCGAGTTCCGCGCTAACGCCCTGGTGGACGTCACCCTGGACGTGCCCGACGACCTGGGGAGGACCTCGGCGAGCAGACCAGCACGGCGCTGTTCCTCATCGCGCAGGAAGCGCTCGCCAACGCCGCGAAGCACGCCGGGGCCACGTCGCTGCTGCTGCAGGTGCGCCGGCTGGACGGCAAAGCCATCGAGCTGGTCGTGCAGGACGATGGCGCTGGCTTCGACGTGACGCACACCGAGGCAATCCTCGGCCACGGCCTGTCGAACATGCACCTGCGCGCGCTCTCTGTCGGCGGCCGGCTCGACGTGCAGTCGGAGCAGGGCAAGGGCACCACCGTCACGGCCACGTTACCTATTCTCTTAAGAATCATCTAACGCAACTCGCAATGACACCTGTCGCCTAGGGTGGGGGATAAACGTCACTGTCTCCTGCTTCGCCGTCCCTGCTATGATGTTTTGCACACAGGGAAGGGATTGCCCGTTTTTCTCATTGATGTATGTTTGCAACCCTGGGCGGAGAGTGCGCTGTGTCCGCGAATGGCGCGGAGGACAAAATCCGGTTGTTCATCGTCGACGATAACACGGCGGTGCGGCGGGCCTTAGAGGCGCGCCTGAGCCGCGTGCCCGACTTTGAGTTGTTGGGCGGCGAAGGCGATGTAAACGAGGCGCTGAACCATGTCGGCGCGCTCAAGCCGGATGTCCTGCTTGTCGAAAGTAAACGCCGCGATGGCAACGGCCTGCGGCTGTGCCAGCAGGTGTTGGAGATGGATGACAGCCCGGAGATCATCCTCCTCACCAGCTTCATCGACGAGGATGAGCAGTTGGCCGCCGCCAGCCTCGGCCTGCATCGCTACGTGCTCAAGGACATCGCGTCCTCTGAACTCATCTGCACGATCCACGATGCGTACACCGAGCGGTGTACGCGGCACCACTGAGCCAGCAACCCCGGCGACGCCGGGGTTCTTTTGGCGCGCGCCTGATTCAGGCGCGCCTGCTTTTGGCGGCGCCCGCTCATGCCGGTACCATTTCCTTCTGTAAGGCTGTAAGGCGACTCTCTGGGTGAGACACC
The DNA here is from genome assembly GCA_027494055.1 of Anaerolineae bacterium. Taxonomy (GTDB): domain Bacteria; phylum Chloroflexota; class Anaerolineae; order Aggregatilineales; family JAFGMM01; genus JAOSJO01. Next base: position 309,725 of record JAOSJO010000022.1, read on the forward strand.
ATGCGCGGTGATACGCCAGTCTCGGCGCGCGTGCTGATCGTCGGCGGGGCGGGCCTGGGCCTGCTCATGGCCGGGGCGGCGGTGGGCTGGATTGCCCTCCTCCGGCAGCGGTCGCTGGGCGCGCTGTTCCCGCCCGCGCCGTGGGGCGCGCTCGCTGTGGGCGGGCTGGCGGGGGCGGCCTTTGCCGCCGCCGTCTGGGCGGCCTTCCGCCGCACCTCGCTGCTCCATAACGAGGTGGCGGTCATCGACCGCCTGCTCGACCTCCGGGCGCTGCGCTGGTATCACGTGGTCGCCATCGCGCTGCTGGCGGCGGTTCCAGAGGAACTGCTGTTTCGCGGCGCGCTGCTCCCGGAGGTGGGGGGTGATCGTCTCCGCCGCGCTCTTCGGCCTGGCGCACGCGATTTCATGGCAGTACGTGGTCTACGCCGGCCTGGCCGGCCTGCTGTGCGGCGCATTGGCCGAGTGGACGAGCGGGCTGTGGGCGCCCATCGCCGCGCACGCCGTGATCGACATGATGATGTTTGCCCTGCTGATCCTCATGCGCCCGCCGGGCGGGTGGGCCGCCCCAGGCGGCGCGGTGAACCGCGCTTGACGCAAACACGCCCCACGACGGCAGGTCGCGGGGCGTGTTTTTCTTTTTTGCTGCGGGCCAGGGCTTACGGCGCCGTGAAATCCATCTGCGCGCTCCACGGGCCGGTACCGCCCGGCCCCCACGTGCGCACCCACCACGTGTGGCTGCCGGAGGGCCAGCGCCACGCCGGGGAGGGTGAACGTGCACGTCCCGCCGCTGCACCGCTCAGACCCGCGCTGCCAGCCGTCGAAGACCAGGCCCGATGGCCCGTTCAGGTACAGGCGATACCACGTCGCGTTGGCCGCCTCATCCCACGTGAAGGCGGGCGTGTTGCCGGCAATTGGCCCCTCCGGGGCGCGCAGCGCCGCCGCAAAGGGCACGGGCGTGCTCAGGGTGAAGTCGAGGCCGGCGCTCCACGCGCCCAGCCTCGCGCCCACGACGCCGCGCACCCACCAGCCATAGCCGCCGTTCACCCAGTCGTAGTCCGGCGTCACGCTGCACATGCCGCCGCTGCACGTCAGGGCGCTGACCGGGTACGTCTCATCGACGATCACGCCGCCGGTGTCGTTCTCCACGTACAGGCGATAGTGGGTCGCGTCCGCGATGGCCTGCCACGAGAACGCCGGGGTGGGATCGGTCGTCGCGCCGTTGGGCTGGTTCTGCACGGGCGCAGGCGGCGGCGGCTCGCCCACGTAGAAGCTCCCGTCGCTGCTCCACGGACCGCGTCCGCCCGGCCCCCCACGTGCGCAGATTCCAGGTGTACGCGCCGTCACCCAGCGCGACCCCCACCCGGTAGCTGCAACCCGCGCCGCAGTGATCCGCGGCCTTCACCCACTCGTCAATCGGCCCGGACGGCCCGGTGACGTACAGGCGATACCACGTCGTGTTGGGCACCGGGTCCCACTGGTAGGTCGGGTCCGCGCCACTTGCGAGCACCCCGCTCGGCGCGCCCGGCGTGGCCGCCCCTGGCGCGGGCACGCTCACGGTGAAGTCGAGGTCGGCGCTCCACGCGCCCAGCGTCGCGCCCAGGACGCCGCGCACCCACCAGCTATAGCCGCCATTCACCCAGTCGTGGTCCGGCGTCACGCTGCACATGCCGCCGCTGCACGTCAGGGCGCTGACCGGGTACGTCTCATCGATCACCACGTCGCCCGCGTCGTTCTCCACATACAGGCGATAGTGGGTCGCGTCCGCGATGGCCTGCCACGAGAACGCCGGGGTGAGATCGGTCGTCGCGCCGTTGGGCTGGTTCTGCGCGGGCGCAGGCGGCGGCGGCGCGCCGACCTGGAAGCTCCCGTCGCTGCTCCACGGGCCGGCGCCGCCCGGCCCCCACGTGCGCAGGTTCCAGGTGTACGCGCCGTCGTCCAGCACAACGCCCACCTGGTAGCTGCAACCCGCGCCGCAGTGGTCCGCGGCCTTCACCCACTGGTCAATCGGTCCGGACGGCCCGCTCACGTAGAGGCGATACCACGTCGCGTTGGGTACCGGGTCCCACTGGTAGGTTGGATCCGCGCCGCTCGCGAGCGTCCCGCTCGGCGCGCCCGGCGTGGCCGCCCCTGGCGCGGGCGCGCTCAGGGTGAACGCGCCCTCCGCGCTCCACGGGCCGGTCCCCGCGCTGTTGAGCGCGCGCACCCACCAGCTATAGTCGCCGTTAGACCAGTCCACGTCCGGCGTCGCCTGGCATGCGCTGGCCGCGCACGCCTCGTTCGCAGGGAATACGCGGTTGAGCACCACCTCATCGGCTGCGTTCTCGATGTAGAGCCGGTAGCTTACCGCGCCTGAAAACGCCTCCCATTGGAAGGTGATCGGCCCGGCGCTCGTGATGGTGTCACCCAGCGGTGCGAGCAGGTTGAAGGGCGGCGGCGCGGCGAGCGTGAACGTCAGGGCGCTGCTCCACGGGCCGGCAACCGACCCGTTGTAGGTCCGGATCCACCAGTCGTACTCGCCGTCGGAAAGCGCCGCGTCTGGGGTATAGGTGCAGGTGGACCCGCCGCAACTGCCGCCCTGCGTCGGGATGCGCAGGTTAATGACGGCGGTCTGGTCGTTGCCGTGCGGCGCAACGTACAGCCGGTACTCGGTCGCGTTGGTCGCGACGTTCCAGCGGAAGGCCGGCGTGCTGTCCGTGAGCGCCCCTGCCGGCTCGATCAGGGTGGACGCGGCGGGTGGGGGCAGGCTGACCGTAAACGTCAGCGGCCTGCTCCACGAGCCATCGCTCAGCGCGTTCAGGGAGCGCACCCACCACCGGTGCGCGCCGTCGTTCAGCGCCACCGACGGGGTGACGGCGCAGGTCGCGCCGCACGACGCGGCGGGATAGACCGTGTCCACGACGGGCGTCCCATTCGGGGCCTGCACGTAGAGGCGGTAGTCGATGGCCTCGGCGACGGTGTTCCACGAATACTGCGGCGACCGGTCGTAGATCGTGCCGGTTGGCGCGGTCAAGGTGGGCGCGGCGGGCGCGATGATGGAGGCGAGCGCCGCGCCGTTGAACCGGACGTTGGTCGCGGTGAGCGGCGGGGGTTCGAAGTTCCGCAACTGCACGTGCGCCGCCCGCACCTCGCCAGCGGCGAGGCCGCCTGAGAACTGGTCCTGGGTGCACGTCACCCGCTGCGACTGCATCGTGCAATTGCCGCCGTAGGCGGTGGAGATCCCCACGCCGGCGGGCAGCGTCGCGGCGACGGTCCACGACGCGATGTTGTTCTGCCCCGTGTTGACCATCTTGAATTGCAGCGCCGGCCCGCCGAAGAGCGTCACGCGCGCAACCTCGACAAAGACGTTGTTGGCGACGCCCGCCGCCAGCGGGGGCGCGGGTTCGTAGCTGCCGCCCGACGGCGGGTTGTTGTCGCCCGGCCCGTCCCAGCCGGCGAGGCGCGCGAGCAGCCACCAGAACGCCTGGCCCTTGCGGTAGCAGTTGAAACAGTGCGAGTGCGGGCACTCGGAGCACGCCGGGCACGTGTTCGACGCGCACCAGTTCGTGCACCACTCGCACGCATCGCTCGCGTTGGGGTAGTAGTTCCCGGCAGGGTCGTAACTCTCGATGGCGGCGAAGTCGTAGAGGATTTTGTTGTTCGCCTGCACGTAGTTGCGGATCTGCGTGTTGCGCTGGTGGGCGGTGCCCTGCGTCCCATTCCCGTCGAGCGGCCCGGTCATGTACACGAAGGTGACATCCGGGTAGTCCGCCTCAAGCGCATTCATGAGGTTCAGGTAGGTGTTGATGTTTTGCGCGGTGGCGGTGTGGAAGGTGTAGGAGAAAGCCCACATGACCACGTTGCGGTCGTTGCCCGGCTCGGAGAGCATGTCGCGCGTGATCTGCGCCCAGCGGCGCCAGTCGTTGTTCTCGCCCACGTAGCCGACGGCAATCGGCTCGTGGTACGAGAGCGTCCCCCCACGCCGCTGTGGCTGAAGCTGTAGAGGCTGCCGAGGTCGCGCCACAGCATCCCCATGCCCACCGTAATCTGGTTGCCGTGCGACGCATGGCCGTGCCAGACCTGCGCATAGCTCTTGGCCGCCTCGATGGCCCGCGCCGGCATCCGCGTGATGTCGGCGGTGGTGTGGTCGATGATCAGCGGCCCGCTCTGCCGCGCGGGGGCCGCTGGCGGCGCTGCTGCAGCCGCAGAGGACACAGGCGGGGCCGCGCTCAGCCCCAACACGATGATGCAGGACAGGGCCAGCCAGATCGCACGTTCTTTTGACATCAGGGTCGCCTCGTTTAAGCCCTGAGGGCGGTTCGCCGCCCGGTCGGGCGCGCTTACAGTACCGTCGTTGCCTGACGCGCTCAAGGATACCACAACTCGCCCGGCGTCGGGTCGGTTGACCGCAGCGCCGGGCGTAGGAAAAATGGACTGTTTTCAACCGAAAAGGCGGATACCTACCGGGTCAAAACCGGACAATCTACAGGGTTAGCGCGGCATTGAAAGCCCCGCGACTCCGCCGCCGCTTACGTCAGGTAGTCCTTGAGGTGGCGGCTGCGGCGCGGATGGCGCAGGCGACGCAGCGCCTTGCCTTCGATCTGCCGGATGCGCTCGCGCGTGAGGCCGAACTTCTGGCCCACTTCCTCCAGCGTGTAGCTGCGCCCGTTTTGCAGCCCAAAGCGCAGCCGGAGGATGCGCGCCTCGCGCGGGCTGAGCGTGGCGAGCACCTCCTCCACCTTCTCGCGCAGGAGGTTGTCATAGGCGCTCTGTGTGGGGGTCTCGGAGCTTTCGTCCTCGATGAAGCTGCCCAGCTCGCTGTCCTCTTCTTCGCCGACAGGTCGCTCCAGCGAGAGGGGCCGCCAACTGACTTTGAGCATCCACTGCACCTTGCGCGGCTCCAGGTCCATCGCCTCCGCGATCTCTTCGGGCGTGGGCTTGCGCCCGTAGGCCTGTTCCAGCTCGCGCGCGGTGCGGTAGAGGCGGCGGATGCGGTCGCTCATGTGCACCGGCACGCGGATGGTGCGGCCCTGGTCGGCGATGGCGCGGGTGATCGTCTGCCGGATCCACCACGTCGCGTAGGTGCTGAAGCGGAAGCCGCGCCGGTAGTCGAACTTTTCCACCGCCTTCATCAGGCCCAGGTTCCCCTCCTGGATCAGGTCCAGGAAGGGCACGCCGCGCCCCATGTACTTCTTGGCGATGCTCACCACCAGGCGCGTGTTGGCCTTGATGAGATGCTCGCGGGCGTTCTTGCCATCCTCCGCCAGCAGCTCAAGCTCCAGGCGGCGCTCCGGCTCGTGGCCGTTCAGCTTGGCAAGCACGCGCTGCGCCTCCTTGCCGGCCTCCAGGCGGATGGCAAGCTCCACCTCTTCCTCGGTGGTCAGGAGCGGCACGCGCGCCATCTCTTTCAGGTAAAGGCCCACGGTGTCGTCAGAGGAGATGCCGCTGAGATCGAGGACGTCGTCGTCCTCTTCTCCGAGGTCGTCCATGCCGCTCAGGTCGCCGGGCACCTCAGAGCGGTCTTCGTAGATATCCACGCCGGCTTCTTCGAGGGTGAAAAACAATTCTTCGACTTGCTCCATGGCCTCGTCGGTGTCGGGGATCAATTCCAGGATATCCTCGGTGGTCAGATAGCCCTTGGTCCCCGCTTTGTCCATGAGCAGCGAAACGACGTCTACACGGGTACTGGCTGGTCGGTCCTGAGGTTGGTCTGCGCCCACGGCCCTTGCCCCCTTCTGATGGAGTGAAAGGCGGTTCAATCGTTCGTGCGCAAATCCCTGAGAATGGCGAGGCGCGGATCGATGGCGTCTTCTTCGCACCCACACGGGCCTTCATTCAGGTTTTGACCGCACTGGGGGCACAACCCGCGGCACTCAGGCCGGCAGATTGACCCCATGGGCGTTTGAACGATTACTTCCGCCCGGATTAATGGCGCCAAGTCCAGGTTGCCACTTTCGGCGACATGAAACTCGGCATCGGGGGTCGGTGGGTAGACGTATAGCTCCTCGATGTCCAGATCGAGGTGTTGCTCGAACTGCTCCAGACAGCGCACGCATTCGGTCAGGTGACCGACGGCCAGGTGTCCCTGCGCCAACACCCCGCGCGTGTTTCGGGTGAGGCGTACCTGGCCCTGCAGAGAAGTCAACGTCAGGTCTTGCGCCAGCCGCACCTTCGGCAGATCGAAGGTGTACTCCCGTGTCGTGCCGGGATCGCTATGCAGCAAAAACCCGACGTTAATCTTCAGTACACGGTTACTTAGAAATCCGTTGTTCAGGTTCGACACTTCTGGGCCTTTTCAAGGGAACAACACCCTTTTTATTGCAGTGCTGTTCTATTTAAATCCCAGTTTGATGCCATGATTATAACGATACCGTAGGTTTGTGTCAAGGATTCCATAATTTCCTCAATGAAATACAAACACTATCCTAGCAATCAACCTCCAAATTACCTAGATAAATGCAGATTTCGCCCACCCGCGCACGCTTGCCGATGGCTGGAGTTAAGGTTATCCTTGCCTCTAGTAGGAATTGGGTGATACACCTGGCGCGCGCCCGCGCGCCGCCCGGACGGTTGCGCGTGTACTCTAGGGAACACTGCCAATGACCCGCTTGCTCGTCGCGACGAAGAACCCCGGCAAATTGCGCGAATACCAATCCCTGCTCGACGGCCTCCCCGTCGAATGGGTGTCGTTGCAAGATGTGGGCCTGAGCGCCCTGGACGTGCCCGAAACCGGCGTGACCTTCGCCGAGAACGCCGGCCTCAAGGCGAAGGCTTACGCCAGGGCCAGCGGCCTGCTCACCCTCGCCGACGATTCGGGCCTGGAAGTGGACGCGCTCGGCGGCGCGCCCGGAGTCTGGTCGGCGCGCTACGCCGGCCCCAGGGCCAGCGACGAGGACCGCTACCGCAAGCTCCTTGCGGCGCTGGCCGACACGCCCGCCGACCAGCGCACCGCCCGCTTCCGGTGTGTGGTCGCCGTCGCCACCCACACCGGCGCGGTCGAGACGGCGGACGGCGTCTGCGAGGGCAGCATCGCTTTCGCGCCACGCGGCGTGAACGGCTTCGGCTTCGACCCGGTGTTCATCGTCGCCGGTCGCGACAAGACGATGGCCGAGCTGTCTTCTGCGGAGAAGAACGCCATCAGCCACCGGGGGCGTGCCCTCGTCGCGATGCGACCCATCCTGAGACGCCTGCTGGCGGCGAAAGCCTAGCGACGGCGCGGCCGGCTCACCGCGCGCATCGATCACGCATGGAGAAGGGAGCAGCAATGGAACATCGTAGTCTGGGCCGCACCGGGGTGCAGGTCAGTATGTTGTGCCTGGGGTGCATGAACTTCGGCGACCCGACCCCGGAGGCCGAGGCGATGGACATCATCGACCGCGCGCTCGACGCCGGCGTCAACTTCCTCGATACCGCCAACGTCTACGGGCGCGGCGCGAGCGAGGAAGTCGTCGGCAAGGCGCTCAAGCGCAACGGCAAGCGGGGGCGGATCGTGCTGGCGACCAAGGTGCACGGGCGCATGGAGGACGACAACCCGCTCGCGTTCGGCGTCAGCCGCCGCCACATCATCGAGCAGTGCGAGGCGTCGCTGCGCCGCCTCCAGACCGACTACATCGACCTCTACCAGATACACCGCCCGCGCTCCGACACGCCGATTGACGAGACGCTGCGCGCGCTCGACGACCTGATCCGCGCCGGCAAGGTGCGCTACATCGGCACCAGCTCGTTTCCCGCGTGGCGGGTGATGGAAGCGCTTTGGGCGGCCAGGGAGCTGGGGCTGAACCGGTTCGTCTCGGAGCAGCCGCCCTACCACCTGCTCGACCGCGCCATCGAGCGCGAGCTGATCCCGATGGCGCAGGCGTATGGCCTCGCGATCCTGCCCTGGTCGCCGCTGGCGCGGGGCTTCCTGACCGGGCGCTACCGGCGTGGCGATGCCGTCCCCGAAGGCTCACGCTTCGCCGAAGACCTGACGCGGGCGCCCAACTTCGTCGCGCGGACGAAGCAGCACTTCAGCGACATGGCCTACAACGTGCTGGACGTGGTCGAGGCGCTGGCGCAGGAGAAGGGCTGCACCCCCGCGCAGGTCGCGCTGGCGTGGTGCGCGCAGCAGCCGGGCGTCACCAGCCCCATCATCGGGCCGCGCACGATGGCCCACCTGGAGGACAACCTCGGCGCGGTGGATGTGGCGCTCACCGACGCAGACCGCGCGCGGCTTGACGCCGTCGCCGAGCCGGAGCGCGCCATTGTGCCCTATTACATCGGTCGGATGATCGACTTCAAACCGCCGGCGTACCGCTGGCCGTGAGCCGGGATAGGGCCGGCGCATTCGCTTGCTTCCCTCGAAACAACAGCCTGCTTTGCAGCTCCCAGGGAGCTTGAAGCTCCCTGGGAGCTACCCCGATCGCCCCTGCCGCCGCACGTTTCATCCCTTTGATGTGCCCCCGGCCAGTGGCATGGGGAACTCCCCCGCGATAGCAGGTCTGTTCTGCAACCCCAGGGCGTGACCGGGCAGCGGGGGATGCTATAATCGGTGGCGCGCCGATGTGGCGCAAGGGTAACTGTGGTGCCAGCGAGGAGGTGAGAAAGCCGGTGTCAACGCCATTGACTGCGGAGTATTTGATCGAGGTCGCCAGGGAGATCATCTCCAAGACTCCCTACTGCTTCCTCATCACGCTCGGCGAGGCGGGCCGGCCCAACGCCCGGCTGATGGACCACTTCGGCCCGGAGGACGACCTGACCCTCTGGCTTGGGACCAGCATCGCCTCCCGCAAGGTGCAACACATCCTGCATCACAACAAGGTGACTGTGGCCGACGCAGACCCGGACGATTACGCCTACGTCACCCTCTCAGGCGAAGCGCAGATCGTCAAAGATGTCGCGCTGCAACGGCGGTACTGGCGGGAGGCGGCGCGGAGTTCCTTCCCCGGCGGGCCGGAGAGCGATGAGTACGTGCTGATCAGATTCACGCCCCTGCGCATCGAGATCATGAGCTACGCGCACCGTGTCGCGCCGAGCCACTACGGCTTCAGGCCCGCGATTCTTGTCCGCCTGGGCGACACGTGGCTGATCGAGGAGCGGGGCATCGATCCGTAGCCGCAGCCAATGTGCGCGCAGCCCGCCCCCTCCTGGGCGCTTCGCGGCTAGAGCGCAGCGAGGCGGTCGGCGCGCTTGGCGTTCTCCTTGCCGAGCCGGCGGAGCGCACGCGCGGCCTCGTCCAACCCGATCTTCTCCGCGGCCTCGGCGTAGAACCGGCTCGCGCTCCTTTCGAGGTCGCGCGCCGCCTCCGGCGGGAGGGGCGCGGCGTCGCCCACGTCCGCGAGCGACGCCAGGTCATCGCTCAGGTACAGGTCATTGATCGCTTCCAGGATCATCTCGGTCACTGTCTCGCGGCGCACGCGCTCCAGCCGCTTGAGGCGCTTGGCCCCATCCTGCGCCAGTTCCCGGTAGAGCGAGGCCGCCGCGCCGGGCTGGTTCGCGGCCTGCGCCTGATAGCGGCTCACCAGGCGGCGTTCGAGGTTAAGCGCCGCCTCGAACACCGCGCCGAAGTTTGCAATCTGCATATGCGCCTCTCCCCTTTCCATTAGAAGCAGTGAAGCATGTTTATACCCCAGGGATGCTGTGCACTGGCGTTTGCCTGAACGCCAGCTTTCGCGGGCGGTGCAGGCAATATCAACCGCGCGCGCACGTCGCCGCCGCCATGCGTTCCCGTCTAGCGCCCTGTCGTGCCTTTGTTGAAATGGTAGAGCGCGTTTTGCGCCGTCAGGTAGACATCGCCGGTCCCGGCCCTGACGTGGATGCCGTGCATATCGACGAAGGTCTCCGGGTTGGCGGGGCGGTAGTGGTAGGCGAAGTTGCCGCGCAGGGTGGTCTCGAAGATCGACTCGTTGCCCGCGTCCACCAGGTAGAGCGCCTGCGCGAACGGCCCGCTGTCGAGGTACATGCTGCGGGCATCCTCAAGCGCCAGCGGCAGGCCGATCAGGTTGAACTCCTGCGCCTCGCCGCCCCAGAACTTGGACACCTTGCCGTCGGCGAACAGGATGTACACATTGCCCTGGTCGTCAATCGCCATGTCAATCGCGCCGGCCAGGTCGGGGTTGGTGTTGATGTCCTCGAAGTAGCGCTCCGGCGGCGCGGTGTAGTCGCCGGTATCCTGCGCCACGCGGTAGCGCCATACCTGGTCGGCGTCGGGGTCCAGGATGTAGATGTTGCCGCCCCACGCCGCGATGGCGATGGGATTGGCCCACTGCTCCCAGCCGCTCAGCGCGATGGCCTGCGGCGGCAGCGTGGGCGAATACGCGACGATGATGCCGCTGGTCGGCTCCAGCGCCACGAGCACGTTGCGCGTGCGCACCGAGCCTTCCTCCAGCCACTCGATGTCCACCAGCCGCTCGATGGCGTAGCCCTCCACCGTGTCGCCCCGGCTGAGCACGGGCTTGGAGTTCTCCTCCAGCAGTTGGTAGCCGTTGTCCATCAACTGGTCGCGGTAGAGCGCCACGTTCGCCACGTCGAGCGTGTAGACGTCGGGCGCGTGCAGCACCGGCGCAATCAGCGCCGCGCCGGCGGGGAAGGTGCGCAACTGCGTGACCGCCGGGCGCGGGCGCACCACCTGGTCGTACTCGTCGATGAAGCCGCGCGCCTCGTCCAGCGCGGCGGCGGGGCGGCGGTCGGTGGGCGGGCAGACCTCGGCGGCCTGCGAGAGGTGCAGGGCCACCGCCTCCCATGCCTCGCGCGCCTCCGCCGGGTGCCCGGTGAGCGTCTTCGCGACGGCGGCTTCCTCTTCGGCCATGAGCACGAAATCCTCGCAGCTATCGCGCCCGTAGTTGCGCAGCATCAACCCCACGACCACCACGGTGACGACGACCGCGATCAGCACGGTCGCGCCGGCGGCCAGGGGCGTGGAGATGCGCGGGCCGGTGCCGTCCGCGGCGGGTTCGGGGAAGAACACGTCGAGGAACCGGTTCAAACCGCCGGTGACGGCGGCCACGCCCCGCGCGACGCCCGCGCCCGCCGCGCGCAACTGCTTGCGCACGTCCACACCTTCGACCGCGTCGCCAAGGCCGCGCAGGCGTTCGCCCGCGCCGGCGAGGTTGACGCGCTCTGTCAACCGCGCGCCGCCGGCCTCCGTCTCCTCGGTTCGCGGGGTGGCGGCGGGCATGGGCTGCGTCGGCGCGGCGGCCTGGGTATCCGCCAGCGGCTCGGCGGTCGCCTCGATCTCGGCGACCTGCTGCTCGGTGGCGAACTGGATCACCAGCGCCGCCACCGACTCGCCCACCAGCGGCTGAGCGCGTCCGCCACCGCGCCCGGCGCGCCGGCGTTGAGGGCCGCCTCGACACGGGCGCGCGGCGCGTCGGCAAGCGCGGCGTCGGAGAAGGCGAGGATGTCGCCGGGGGCGACGGTGTACCGGGTGAGCCGGACGTCGGGGTTGCTGTTGGCGCCGATGCCCCTGCCGCGCAGGTCCACCGGGTCGTCGGGGAACACCGCAACGTCGCCGCTCTGCTGAAGCCAGCTCAGGCACGCGCCGGCCTGCGCCACGTACACCTCGCCGCTGCGCAGCGCGCCGCACACCACGTGCGCGCGGTAGCCGGCCCCGCCCTCCACGTTGCGCGCCATCAGGTCGGCGTTCACCGCGAGCACCGCCTCGCGCAGGCTGGCGGTGACGGTGCCGGTCGATTTGAAGTACGCCTCTGACGCGCGCCGTGACAGCGCCTCGTAGACCGGCGCGGAGGCGCGCACGTCGCCGCTCAGGGTGAGCAGCACGAAGAACGTGTCTTGCGCGCGCGCGCGTGACGTGCGCCGGGGCGCTTTCTGCACCAGCGCGCCGGGCGGCGCGGCGCGGAGCGCCCGCCCCCTACCACGTAGACCGTCGCGACCAGGGTCTCCAGTTCAACCGCCATATTCCACCGGGATTATCTGGGGTACGTGGGTGCAGTGCACCCGCAACCGAATCTCCGAACCAAAGCTGTCTTGCATCACGTGGTCACTGACGTCGCCGTGTACCAGGGGCACGTGCAGCGTCGTGAACAGCGTGCGCCGCTTTTCCGCCGCGCGGCCCACCTCGCGCAGCCGGAAGTTGACGTCCGCCGCCGCCTTGTTGGCCGGGAAGGCCACCGTGCCCAGCGGCGTGAAATGCTCGAACACGTAGGTAGACTGGCTGGACGGCGCAAACACCCCGTCCGGCGGGACGCGGTAGCCGGCAACTTCGAAGTAGAACTGCCCCAGCGCGGCATCGGGCGCGCCCTTGCGCATCTGTATGCTGGTGAGGTGGAGCTGCACCATCCAAAATCCATCGGCAAAGAACTGGCGCAGTTGTGCGTAAGCGTCCGGCGCTTCCATCATCCGGTTAGGATGCAAGTTCAGGCCCAGGTTGATCGCCTCCGGGAGGGGCGGGACGCTGCGCGTGCCCTCCTCCAGTATCGAGGTGCGCGCGTGGCCGTAGAAATTGAACATCACGAACTGGTTGACGAGGGCCGGGCTGTAGGGCGACGGCGCTTCGCCCGCGCCGAGCGCGGCTTCCTGGTCGCGCTGAAGCAGGTCGTCTTGCAGGTAGCTGAGCGCGCTCGACTGGTAGCGCCCGTCGATGCCCACCAGGAAGCGCACGTTGCGGTAGCCGCCGCCTGCTCTCCACATAATGGAGGGCCGGCGCGCAGGCGTCGCCGTGCGCGACGAGCGCCAGCCAGGGCGCGCCCGTCTTCGCAAGGACGGCCTCAATCGCGTGCGCCACCGGCTCCCAGCCGGCGTCAGCCGGCGGCTGGTGCGCGTAGATGTGCCGGAAGCCGTCGCCTGCGAAGCCCTCGCCCAGCGTGTCCCACGCCTCCAGGCCGGCGTCGCGCCCTGCGACCATCAGCACGGGCGTCGCCACCCCGCCGCGCGCGGCGCGGCGCCAACGGTAGAGGTCTGCGTCCCCGTTTACTGCCTGCCAGCGCGTCATTTCGGATGCTGTCATATGCTCACATACCGATAACGGTTGCGGTTTCATTGTACACGAAAGTGCGGGATCACAAAAAGGCGCTGTGCGCGCACTGCCTTCCATGCTACGGGCAACCTCATGCGCAAGTGTCTCTCATCCCGCGCCTGATGGATTTTGCATGATTACACGGGCGATGCTCTCTTGACCGCCCCGCAGGAGCACGGCGTGCGGTGTTCCTGCAAACTGCCCTATCTGGCGGTAGGGCGAGCGGCCGTTTCGCCAGACCTACATCTCAAGCGACAGAGATCACCCAGGTGGTATTCCTCACTCAGGGCGCGGCGTCGCACCCCACGGCCTGCGCGCTGAACTGGTCGATGCCGAAGGCCAGCCCACCCGACCCGTAGTACCGCTCGCGCAGCGGGGGCTGTTCCTCGGACACGATCAGCACCGCCGGCGCGCCGCAGCCGTCCCCATCGCGGAACGGCGTGTTCGTGGCCGGGACGGCCTCGCCGTCATACGTGAAAGTCCAGGCGTAATCGCCCGGCGCGTTCGGCGTCAGGAAGGTGAATGTGGCGCACTCTGTCGCGTCGAACACGCCCTCCCGGTCCCACACCTCCGCGCCGCCCGGCCCGGTCAGGGTGATGCGCCACGCCTTGCCCACGCCGCCGCACGCGCTCACGTCGATGGGCAGGCCCGCGCCGCTCCGGTAGGAAGCTCCACCGTGAAGGGCAGTTCCTCCACCGGGCGGCCCAGGAACGCGCCGAGCGGCGTCTCCTCGCGCCCGTCCCGGATGAAGTAGAACCGCCCGCCTGGGGCGTCGTATGCCGCCCCGCTCGTGATCGCGTCCAGGTAGGCGAGCGTCTGCGTGTACACCCAGTTGCTCATCCCGTGCCCGTCGCCGAGGATGATGGCCGTCGCGTGGTCGATGCCCAGCGCGGTCAGGTGGCGGTCGAACGCCAGAAAGAGCGCGAGCTGGAAGAAGCTGTCGTGCGTCCCCTCCGAGATGACGACGACCTTGTCCCGCAGCCGCCCCGCCAGCCCCATGGGGCCGCGCGCGTTGGCCTCGTCCGCGTCGCGGGTCCCGAACAGGATGTCGAGCACTTCCGGCAGGCGCGCCGCCATCGTCTCCGCGCCTTCGTCATAGTCCGCCGCGCCCTCGCCCATTACCAGGTCGGCGATGGTGCCCATCGCCGGGTAGGTGAACAGCGAGATGCGCCCCAGCGAGCCGTAGTGCGTCGGCGGCACGTGCGCGAACACGGCGCGCACCGTGTAATCCAGGTCGAGCGGGTTCGCCGCCCACACCAGCGCGGTCCCGCCGCCGCGCGAGCCGCCGGTGGTGACGGCGTTGTGCCGGTCGCCGCCGTGCTCGGCGATGAAGTCGAAGAACGCGCCCACCGAGCGCAGCGTCTTCTCGTCCGCGCCCTGACTCTCGGTGCCGCCGCAGTTGCTCACCGCCAGGATCAGGCCGCCCCGCCCCGCCTGCGTCGAATTCCACGCGATGACGGGCGCGTAAATCTCCTGGTCGTTGAAGAGGCGGTTGTTGTTGCTGATGCCCGCGCCGTTCCCGGATAGGACGACCGGGTACTGCCCGTCGCGCTGCCAGCCGGGCGGGAGGAAGATCGTGTAGAGCGCGCCGGCAATGGGCACGTTGTTGACCATCTGCACCGCGTCGATGCGCTCCTGCGCATCCGCGAAGTCATTGCGCACGATCAACCGCGCGCCGCCCATGAGCAGGCGCGCCTTGGCGACAAACAGATCGACTTCCTGCCGCGTGGGGGCGTGGTAGTCATTCTCGGCGTTGTTGTAGATCCCATACGCCGGCGCGACTTCGCGCCTGGGCGCGGGTTCGGTCCCGCCAGGGGCGGGGGTAGTGGGTCACGATGGGGAAGGCGATGTCATCCTGTTGGGCGCTCGTTGGCGCTGCGCCGGCGAGGAGCGCCAGCAGCGTCGCCGCGACCAGGGCTGCTCGATGTCGTCGCATCTCGTTGTCTCTCCTGTGTGAAGCAAACCGAGGCAATGAAAACCGCGAATAACGCCAATCGCGCGAATTCAGAATAATTGAAGGGACGGCGCGCCAAAGTCGTTGAGGAGACTCATGCATCGCGCTTCGCAGTCTCAGCCGTAGCAGTCATACACGGATGGTTCCGCGAACAAGATACTGACATAATAAATAGTCAAATATTGTTCCCATTCTCCACGAGTCTTGAGGTCATCTCGCTGCTCGATGGTTACGTCTGCAGTCCACCCTGGATTGTTGTAGGTTGGCCTATCAGGCGTTACCAGCACCGGCGGGGATCTCGATCATAGAGCCAGTTGGACCACCCCTTGGCTAGAAGCGCTTCATCATAGTCCGCCAGTACTTCCTCGTATGGATGGTGAGAGCCAAATATCAGATGCCCACCTCCTCGAAAGCAACTGGGATGATATGGACTGTCCCAGTGTTGCAGTTCCGATTGATCTTCCTCCAGAAGCACATCGTTTCTGATGGATGCTAGCTCGCTGAAGATCTGATTTCGATGCTCTGTAGCACTGGCAAGGCGCTGGAGGAATCGAATTCCATTCCACACGAAGGGAACCGCGAATGCCAGGAGCAAAACCAGCACGACAGCCAACACAATTATACGCCGGCGATTCTTCTTCGGTTTTTCCAACAATCAACCTCCGTGCATCTCGCTGCATTCCGGCGTGAAGACAAAGAAGCCGCGAATAACGCCAATCACGCGCATTCAGAATGCATGTACTGGCAGGCGCGCCTCATCTCTCGACCGGCTGCGTGTGCCCGCGCAGCCACGCCTCAAACTCGGCAGTCGCCGCGCCCAGGTCGCCCGCGCGCGTCGCGACCGCCTCCAGCTTCCTGGCGAGCGTCACCGGGTCGCCGCGAAACACCAGCCTGTTCAGCCGCAGGAACACGTCACTCGCGGCGAAGGCAGTCCGCTTGTTGCCGTCGATGAAAGCCTGCGCCTGCGATACCCACTGCCAGCAGGCCGCCTGGCGAACCAGGTCCGCGTTCTCATAGTGGACCGCCCACTGCGGGCGTGTGATCGCCGACCAGCCGCCCTCGTCGCGCAGCGGATCGGCGACGCGCCGGTGCGCTCCATGACGAGCGCGTGCAGCGCCACCACATCGCCCAGGTTGAGGTAGACGGCCATCCGTCACCGCTCGGCGAGGTAGCGGTAGCCCGCCTCGTTGTCGCTCCAGCTCGCCTCAAAGGCCTCGCGGGCCGCGTCGAAAGCACGGGCCGGACTTCCGCCGGCTGGAGCGAGACGGCGACGAGTTGCCCCGGTTGCAGGTTCAGCCGCTCGACCTCCTCTTTGGGGATGGTGACGACGTAGCTGTTGCCTACTTTGCGTATCTTCTGGTAGAGCATCGCGCGTCTCCCGTATATGTTACATATACAGTATATACTAACATAGTCGGTATATCAACGCATATGAGGAAACGGCGCGGCTCAGAGAAACGTCGCCAGTTCCGCAAAGTCGAAATCGACGAACGGCGCGTCGCGCTCGATGCGCGCTCTACGGCCTTCCATGTAGCGCCGCGGCCACCAGTCGTCCACATGCGCCGTAGTCGGTGGATCACCGCGTACAGGTCGATCTCGCGCAGCTTCAGGAACCAGGGCATCTCCGCCAGCACGCCGGTCGAGCCGGTTCTCGCGCGCATAGCCGCGCAGGAAATGCGCCATGAACGCGCGCGTGAGGGCCGGGTCATCTTCGAGACGACCATGTAGAACAGCACCATCGCAATGTCGTAGAGGTACCAGCAGTACACGCAGTCGTCGAAGTCGAACAGCGTGATCTCCCCGCGTCATCGACGAAGAAGTTGCCCCGTGCGCGTCCTGGTGGACCAGCCCGTAGCCGGCGCGGTCTTTGGGCAGCGTCGCGAGATGCGCCTTCACCGCCGGAGCTTCTCCGCTGCCGCCGTGTCCGACCTGGCAGCCACTTCTCGGTATCCAGCATGAGGGGATCGTCCACGCCGGGCGCTGCCACGCCGGGTTGGACGGCGCGTACTGCTTCAGAGCACGTGCATCCTGCCGATCAGCCGCCCGTACCGCTCGTAGAGCGTATCGCTCCACCCGACTCCCACGGGGACCGGCCCCGCGCCCGCGAAGGCGGTCGCGAGGAAGCGCCGCCCTGCCCATCGTCAATAGCCTCCACCAGCCGCCCGCGCGCCGAGAGCGCCGCCCTGGCAACCGACGCGCCGCCATCAGCCAGGTAGTTGATCCAATCGACCTCGCCCTGGATGAGGTTCTCGCCCGGCGCAGGCTGTGTCCGATGCGCAAGATGTAGTCCCGCCGCCGCGCGCGAACGCGAACATGAAGCCTCGAAGCCATCGAGCCGCGTGATCTGCCCGTCCGCGATGCCGTAGCGCTGCATCGCCGCGCGCAGGATGCCGTCATTGAACCGTTCCCGGATGCGTGGCTCCATGCTCGATCACCTCACGTCGTCTGGGGCTGAACAGCCGCGCGGGATGTGACTCAACGCCGACCCGCGCCCACGCCTCGAAAGCCTGCAACATCTGCGCCCGGCTGGCGGTGCCGGTCGTGCCGAGCTGGCGCACCGTCACCGAGGCCGCCAGGTTGCCGACCAGCGCCGCCTCGACGGGCGTCGCCCCCGCGCAGAGCGCGCTCGCCAGGCCCGCCACCGCCGAGTCGCCGGCGCCCACGATGTCGATGGGACCCTCAACCGGCACGCCGGGCGCGTACGTGACGCCGGCCGCGTCAACGACGAGCATTCCGTCTTCACCCAGGGTGACGACTACGGGGCGCCCGTGCGCGCGTGGAGCGCCGCGCCCGCCGCCTCCGGGGTGGACGCGCCGGAAGCCGCCAGCGCCTCCGGGCGGTTGGGCTTGACGATGACGTTGCGGAACAGGCCGATGCGCCGGCGCGAGTCGGCGGCGATGATGAGGTCGGGCTGCGCCGCGCCGAGCGCCGCCAGCGCCGCGCGCACCGCCGTCGTGATGACGCCGCACTCCGCCTCCTCCACCTGATCCGACACCACGATGCCGTCCACCTCCCCGGCCAGCGCGTGCAGCCGCGCGATGACCTCGCGCTCGACCTCCGGCGGCGTGGGCGTGCGGTTCTTGAAGTCCAGCCGGTTGAGTTCGCGCTCGGCGCCGTCCGCCTCGCGGCGCATCGGTTTCGTGTAGGTGGGCGTCATGCGCCCCGGCGCGACGACCAGCGCTCCGGTTTCGACGCCGGTCGCCGCCAGGCCCTGCCGCAACTCGTAGCCGGCCCCGTCGTCGCCGAGCACGCCCAGCGCCGTGACGCGCACGCCCATCGCGCGCAGATTGTTGGTGATCGTGCCCGCCACGCCCGGCGCGGGCCGCGTCGCCACCACCTGGAACGCCTCCAGGCCGGTCTCCACCGAGGTTTCGCTGAGCGCCGGGTCGATGACGAGGTAGTTGTCGAGGAAGTAGTCGCCCATGACGAGGAGGTGAAGGTTTGGGAAGCGCGCGAGCAACCCTTCGAGGCGGTTTTGGTCCATGTTTCAGTCGTCCTGTTTGCGGCCTTGCGGGTAGGGTTGGGGTCGCCCGGATGCCGGCGCGCCCCACGCCACAGACTACCCTCTCCTGTCGATCTCGCCAAGTTTCTCCCGGCGATGCCCGGCTCCGCGCCCGCGAAAGTGGCTTGACCGATGCCAGACCGGGTGTTACAATGCGGCCCGCACAGGCCGTATTGGCCCCCATCGTCTAGAGGACCAGGACGTGGCCCTTTCAAGGCCAAAGCAGGAGTTCGAATCTCCTTGGGGGCATTGCTGGATACACGTCTTGTCCTCCGGGCAAGGCGTGTGTTGTTTCTCCCCCGTGACCCCCTCGCGCAATCCGCCTGCCCCTATCTCCATGACACCCCAACGCCGGTGCGTGATATACTACAGGTGCGGCGATCGATGAGGTTGAGGGGGACAAAACGATCAGTCTCATCGGAGGATATGGACACATGGCTGGCAAAAGACTTCTGTTGGTGATCGCGATAGCGGCGCTGCTGGGGAGCGCGCTCCCGGCAGCCGCGCAGGCGCAGGAGCAGGACGACGCCTGGCTCGGCCAGTACTACAACAACCGCTACCTGAACGGCTTTCCTGTCTTCACCCGCCTTGACCCGGAGATTGCCTTTGACTTCGGTGGCGGCGGGCCGGGGCCGGGCATCGGCGACGACAACTTCTCCGTGCGCTGGACGCGCCGCGTGTACTTCCCCACGAGCGGCACCTACGAGTTCGGCGCGCGCACCGACGACGGCGTGCGCGTCTGGGTCGATGGCACGCTCATCATCGATGAGTGGGAGCCGCGCCAGGGGCAGTGGGCGCTGGGGCAGATCTTCCTCAACGCCGGCGTGCACAGCCTCCGCGTGCTCTACTACGAGGCCGAAGGCGGCGCGCAGGCGCACTTCGGCTGGCGGCTCGCCGCGCAGGAAAGCACCTGGCTCGCCGACTTCTACGCCAACACCGACCTGAGCGGCAATCCGGTGCTCTCCCGCGAGGATGACCGCATCGCCTTCGACTGGGGCACGGGCAGCCCTGACCCCGCCGTCCCCGCAGACCGCTTCAGCGCCCGCTGGCGGCGCAGCGCGTTCTTCTACGCCGGCGTCTACCGCTTCCACGCCATCAGCGACGACGGCGTGCGCGTGTACATCGACGGCAATCCCATCATCGACGCCTGGACGCCTCAGGACCGCGTCCCGCGCGACACGGTCGTCACCCTGAACGAGGACCGCGTCTACCGCCTCACCGTCGAGTACTTCGAGCAGGGCGGCGGCGCGTCGATTGACGTGTGGTGGGAGGCGCTGCAGATCACGGGTGGGCAGCCCACCGGCGGCCAGCCCGCCGGCGGGAGCACGGGCGGCCCCTGGCTGGGCGAGTACTTCGGCAACCGCGACCTGATCGGCCCGCCGGTGCTCGCGCGCAACGACGCGGCCATCGACTTCAACTGGGGCGACGGCCCGCCGCACCCGGCGATGGCGCGCGACAACTTCTCGGTGCGCTGGACGCGGACCGTCCAGTTGAGCCGGGGCACGTGGCGCTTCCACGCCGACGTGGACGACGGCGTGCGCATCTGGGCCAACGACCACTCGCTCATCTACCAGTGGATCGAGACCGACAACGGCATCTACCAGGCCGACCTCTCGCTGACCGAGGGCGGGACGTTCGTCATCACAGTGGAGTACTTCGAGGGCACAGGCTTTGCGCGCGTGAAGGTCTGGTACGAGAAGATCGACGACCAGCCGCGCTAAGCCGGGGCCGTGAATGCACGCCGGGGGCGGGCCGCCGGTCCGCCCCCGCCAACCAGATCAACGCCACGCACAACAGGGGGACATCTTGAGAAGGCGTCGCGCTGCCGCTGTATGGCTTCTCACGCTTGCGCTGTTCATTCCCGGCGCGCTCGCCGCGCAGGAACCCGCCCCGCTCCCGACCGACCTCTTCACCCTCGACCAGACAGGGCGCGTGTGGCGCACCTCTCCCGGCGGGGGGGTGCGCGTGCAGGTCTCGCCGGCCAACCAGCAGGCGGCGGATTTCGCAGTCGCCCCGGGCGGCGGCTGGCTCGCCTACCGGACCGGCGGCAGCCTCTACGCCCGCGCGCTCGACGGTGACGCCGCGCCGCTGCGCCTCGATACCGACGCCGGCCCGCCGGAGGGGCGCATCAGCGGGGGCGCACGCTCGCGTGGTCGCCCGCCGGGGGCCAATCGCCTACGCGACGGGCGCGGGCGTGCGCGTCTACCTCCCTGACGCGGAGCCGCCCGTCACGGCGGCGGACGGCGGGCCGTTCGTCAACCTCGTGTGGTCGCCGCGCGGGCGCTACCTGGCGGCGCAGACCGCCGCCGGCGCGTGGACGCTCTACGCGCTCGAAGGCGGCGCGCTCCGCCTCGCGGGCACGCTGGAGGTCGGCAGCGACCTCGCCTGGACCGCTGACGAGCGCCTGATCGTCGCGCCGGCGCGCGGGGGCCTCAACCTGGCGGCGCTTGGCGGCGAGGTCAGGCCGCTGACCGACGAGCCGGCGACGAGCAAGCCGTTCATCTGGGGCGATACAGTCTATTACTACGCGCACGCCGCGCCGGGCGCGCCCGGCGTGCTGACCGCGCTGCGGCTCGGCAGCGACGCGCTGCCGGAGACGCTCGGCGCGCAGACGTTCGACCCCTCCGGCGCGCGCTGGAACGCCGACGGCTCAGCGCTGGTCGTCGCCGGCGCCGCTGGCCTGATGCTTGTCGATCCCGCCACCGGGCAGACGACGCCCGTACCCGACACGGCGGGCGCGACGCAGTGGGCGTGGGGTCCGGTGCGGCTGCCAGCGTCCGGCGCGGTCGGCGTGCTGCCGGCGGCGCTCTACTTCCTGGCCGAGAACGCAGGCGCGGCGCAGGTCTGGCGCGTGGGCGAGGACGGGGCCGCCCCGCTCACCGCGCAGGGCGCGGGCGCGGACATCGTCGCCTTTGCGGTCGCGCCGGGCGGGTCGCGGCTCGCGCAGGTGGCCGGCGACCGCCTCACGGTGTCGGACATGGGCGAGGCGCAGCCCTTCCTCACGATCCCGGTGGGCGGGGCCGACGCCGCGCCCGCGCTCAGCCCGGACGGTAGCGCGCTGGCCTACGCCGCCGGCGGCATCTGGGTCGCGCGGGTCGAGGGCGAAGCGCCGCCCAGGGCGCTGATCGGGGACGAGGGCGACCGCGCCTTCCGCAGCCCGCGCTGGTCGCCCACCGGGACGTGGCTGCTGGTTGACGTGGCGACGGCGGGGCGCGTCGAGCCGGCGTTGCTCTCGGTGACCGGGCACGGCCCGATCACCTTTGGGGCCGACTGCCAGACGGCGCGGTGGACGGTGGGCAACAAGGTGTTGTGCTGGGGCGCGGGCGGGCTGTTTCTGATCACGCCCGGCGACCCCGCGCAGGCAGCGACGCTGCTCGAAGGCGATCAGCGCATCGTGGACGCCGCGCTCCTCCCCGACGGCGCGGCGGTCTTCCTGCAGGCAAGCCGCGCGCCGTGGCCGGCGGCGGTCCAGCCGGTGCGCCTCGACGCCAGCGGCGCGCCGCAGCCCTGGGGCGCGGGCGGCCTGATCGGCGCGCCGCGCCTCTCGCCGGAGGGGAGCGTGGTGGCCGGGCTGCACAATATAAATGAAGCGGGCCGGGGCCAGCCGTGCCTGATCCGGCTGGACGACGGCGAATGGGTTATACTGAGCAACCCGGAGCGCGCGTGGTCGCTCACGTGGGCGGGGCCGTAGCCAATGCCCCTTGCGTGATGCGGGCCGCGCGCCTGGGCTGTGTGTGCGGTGGGCCAAAACCTGTGCTTTGGGACTGTGTGATGTCAGAGAAAATCCTGGTTATTGAAGACGAAGAGAGTATCCTGCAATTTCTGGAACGCGGCCTGATCTACGAGGGCTACCGCGTCAGCGTGGCGAAGGACGGCGAGGAAGGCCTCAAGCTGGCGCGCGACAACCCGCCTGACCTCGTCGTGCTGGACTGGATGCTGCCTGGCCTCGACGGGCTGGAGGTGTGCCGCCGGCTCCGCGCCGCCGGCGACGTGCCGATCCTCATCCTCACGGCCAGGGGCGAGGTCGCGGACCGGGTGCGCGGCCTCGACGCCGGCGCGGACGATTACCTGGTCAAGCCGTTTTCGTTCGACGAGCTGCTCGCGCGCATTCGCGCGCTGCTGCGGCGCGCGTCGCCGGCCAAACCGGATGTGCTCACCTTCAACGACCTCAAGCTCGACACCGGCACACACCGCGCCGCGCGCGGCGACCGGATGATCGACCTGACGGCGAAGGAGTACGAGCTGCTGGAGCTGTTCATGCAGAACCCGCGCCAGGTGCTGACCCGCGACCTGATCTTCGACCGCGTGTGGGGCTATGACTTCGGCGGCGAGAGCAACATCATCGAGGTGTACGTCCGCTACCTGCGGCAGAAGACCGAGGAGAACGGCGAGCCGCGCCTGATCCATACGGTGCGCGGCGTGGGCTACGTGCTGCGCGAGGATTGACGGCAAGCGTGTGTGCCACGCCTTCTGGCAGCTCCCTGGGAGCTATCGGTACGTAGGGGCGAACCGGCGGTTCGCCCCCGCGCTATGCTCACGGCGAGCGCGCCAAAGCGCCGGCCCAGCGCGAAACAGCATTCCCGTATCTGTTCACCTTTTGGCTCCCGCGACTGAAGTCGCGGGCTAATTCGTATTCTTTCCTGCCGTGTTCTGCGATTAGCCGACGACTTCAGTCGTCGGACTACAAAAAAGAACACGACACCGAATGGACAACGTGAATGGATACGCATTGTCACAATTCATGTTATCCGTGCTATCCGTGGTTGCATCCTTCTTGCCCTTGCGAAGCGCGAGCGACACGCAGCCCCACCCCAACAGAGCAGGGCAATAAGAATGCCGTAAGCCGCCGTCCACACATGGCGAGCGGTTCTCGCGAGCTATTGACTCGCCGGCTTCTTTCATGAGAAAATGATCACACAAAGGTTTGTTTCTTCTAACAGGAGGTGGAGCCATGGAGGGCGAGCAAATTGGGCGCGTTGTTCGCCTGGGGCGCGGATGGGTTGAGGTCGATGTGGGCGGCGCGCTCCGGCGTGTGATCGTGCCGCCCGGCCTGAGCGTCCGCGTCGGCAACTACGTCGTCCTGCGCAGCGATGTCGCTGTGTCCGTGTCCGCAATCCGCACGCACCTTATCCCGCCCGAAACGCCGTTACCTTCACCGACAGACGTCCTACCGCGCTAGCGCCCTCCGCCGCGCTGCACGCCACTCCCACACCACGACACCGCGCCGATCCTGCCAATCTGCATAACCGACATCCGGTACAGGCCCGGAGGCCTTCGCGCGTCCCCCGCCTGGAGGCTGGCCTTATGCCTCCGGGCGCAGGGGCCGGCTAGCGGTGCAGCGCTTCCATGACGCGCCGGATGCGCCCGTGCCCGTCCTCGGCGAGCGCGTCCAGCCCCGACGCGCCCGACATTTCCAGCAGCGCGGCGGGGTCGAGTATCGCCACGACGCAGCCCCCGACGTCGTCCTCGTAGATGATGGCGTTGCACGGCATGAACAGGCCGATGTTGAGTTCGGCGCGCAATGCCTGGTGCGCCAACGACGGATTGCACGCCCCAAGTATGATATACTTACGAAAGTCCACACCGAGCTTCTGCTTCATCGTCGCCTTGACGTCGATCTCCGTGAGCACGCCGAAGCCCTGCGCTTTGAGGGCGGCAGTCACTTTCGCTATCGCCTGCTCGTAGGGCAGGTCGAGCCGGGTCTGGAAGCTGTACGGTAAGGCGGTGTCACTCATGGCCGGTCTCCTGGTCTCGGTTTCGCGGTCTTTCCTTTTACACTGATGCCGCGTCGCCCGCCCTGGTTGCACAATTTTTGCGCGTGGGCCGAATATGGGATATTTTCTCACATGCGTTCCCACACGTGACAAATGTTACCCATGCCCGTGGACGTTTGACCTACGCGCGATGGGGCGGTTTGGCCGATAATGAGGCTGTTATCGACGCACCGTGAGGACGAGCCAACCGTTTGCGGCGTGCGTTGCAGGCTTGGTATATTAAGGGCGCTGGATTTGTTAGTTTTTTCACAAATGAGCCTGTCTGGCGGCCTGTCCACCGGCTAAAGCAAGGAGCGCAACTGGATCATGGACCACAACAAGGCCCGACTCTTCATTATTGGCGTTGTCATCAGCCTGCTCCTGGGCGCCGGCGCGCTCGCGGCCTCAGCCACCCCCTCTTGCAGGAAGGCGACCCGCCCGCAGAAGAGACGCCCGAAGCCGAAACGAGCGGCCCCCCGAACCTTGGTGCAGACTACATGGGCGTGTCGGTGTGCCGGTCGTGTCACGGCGACGCCATGGCGACCTGGGCCGTGACCGCGCACGCGGGCTTCGTCAAGGAAGCGACCGAAGAGACCGTGCTCGGCGACCTGACCGACGCGGCGGCGCTGACCATCACCTGGCCGGACGGCGCGGAGCGCCCGATCGCGCTTGAGGACATCGCGTATGTCCTGGGCGGGCGGTACATGCAGCAGTACGTCACCGTGCAGACCGCCGAGGACGGCGCGCCCGCGTACTACGTCCTGCCGGTGCAGTGGAACATCCCCCAGGAGGCGGACCAGGAGGGCATGTGGACGCCCTATCACCCCGATGACTGGGCCACGCCCGCGCGCGATTGGCGCAACGCCTGCGCCGGCTGCCACACCACCGGCCTGACGGCGGACATGGTCGCCGAGGGCTGGGAGATCAGGGACGTGGAGCTGAACGTCACCTGCGAGGCCTGTCACGGTCCGGGCGGCCAGCACATCCGCAACCCGGTCGAGAACGCGATGGTCAGCAGCCCAGACGCGCAGATCTGCGGCCAGTGCCACATCCAGGGCGTCGATCCTCCGGCGAGCACGGCTATCCGGTGGGCTACCAGCCGGGGATGCCGCTGGACGAGTCGGTCTTCATCCCCGCGCCCGTCACCGACCCGGAGGTCTGGTGGCCGAGCGGGCACGCGAAGACGTATGACACCTACAGCGAGTGGCTCCACAGCGGCCACCCTGAGGCGCTTGAGGCCATGAAAGCCAGCGAGCATGCCGACGACTCGTGCCTGACGTGCCACGCAACCCTGCCCGCCAATGCGACCGCCGAGGAAGTGAGCCTCGATCACGCGCAGTTCGGCGTGACCTGCGTCGCGTGCCACGACCCCCACCCGGCGGTTGACGAAGCGGGAAACCTCGTCGCGGAGCGGCCCGCGCTGCTCAACGCCGGCCCCTACGAGATGTGCGTCGCCTGCCACTCGTGCTGCTCTGGCGACGCCGCCGAGCCGCTGCTGGTCGGCGGGGAGCTGCACTACCCGGTGCAGGCGCTCTTCGAGGGCTGGTCGATCATCGAGGGCATCCAGGGCATCCCCTCGTCGCACCTGGACGCGATGGGCGAGGACGCCTGTGTCACCTGCCACATGGTCAGGACGATCAAGATTGGCGCGTATGGCGAGGTGGGCACGCACACGATGGATGTCGTCTTCCCCGGCGAAACCACCGAGGGCGAGTCCGATTCGTGCAACGGCTGTCACAACAACATCAGCAAGCAGGCGATGCAGACCTTCATCGACTCCACGCAGTCGAGCGTCGCGCGGCGGCTGCGCGTCGCCGAACAGGCGATCAACGCGACCGAGAACGTACCCAACTGGGTCAGGCGCGCAGTCGAGTTCGTCGGGACCGACGGCAGCCTGGGCATCCACAACTACTCCTACACCGACGCGCTGCTCTACGCCGCCGAGCTTGAGCTTGGCATCGTCCAAAGCACGGCGCAGCAGGTGTTCTCCTCCGTGACCGTAGAGGACCCGGCGCGCTGCGCCGATTGCCACCGCGACGTGCACGACCAGTGGCAGACCTCGCCGCACGCAAACGCCTCGCTCAACCAGATCTTCCTTGAGGACCTGGCGCACAGGGGCAGCCCAAGCTACTGCATGAGGTGCCATGCGTCAGGCTATGACGCCAGCACCGGCGAGTACGTCTTCGAGGGCGTGGTCTGCAGCAGTTGTCACGGGACGGTGGACGGCGCCGTCCACCCGCCCGCGCCCATGCAGGCGTCCAACAGCTCGGAATTGTGCGGCCAGTGCCACAGCGGCGCGCACGCGCCCACCTACAACGAGTGGCTGGCGAGCGCGCACCGGGCGAAGGGCGTGGACTGCATGGACTGCCACACGCCGCACAACAACGGCCTGATCCTCGGCGACGTGAACACGACCTGCGGTGGCTGTCACCTTGAGGCGCTGGTTGACGAAGTGCACATGGGTGAGGATATGAACTGCGTCGATTGCCACATGCCGCGCCAGCTCGATACGGACGGCATCCACGTGGTGGCGACCGGCCACACCATGTTCATCAACCCCGGCACCTGCGCCGAGTGTCACGGCAACGTGCACGTGCTCACGGCAGACAGGAAGGCCCCGGAAACGCCGGAAGAGGCCGTCCGGGTCGCCGAACTGGAGCAGCAGCTCGCGACGCTTGAGGAACAGGCGCAGACAAACTGGAATACCGGCGTGATCGGCGGCGCAATCGCCATGTTCATCATCGCTGCCGCCATCATGCTCATAGTGGTACGTTGGGGACGAAATCGATGAGTAAGCATTTCACACGCGAGCTGACCCGGCGCGAGTTCGTCAAGCTCGCCGCAGCGCTGGGCGTCTCCCTCGCCGGCGGTGAGTGGCTGCGCCAGACTTTCGTGGCGTGGGACGGTCCCAGCCTCGTTGCGGAGGCCTCCGAAGGCC
Organism: Anaerolineae bacterium; assembly: GCA_027494055.1. Classification (GTDB taxonomy): domain Bacteria; phylum Chloroflexota; class Anaerolineae; order Aggregatilineales; family JAFGMM01; genus JAOSJO01. The sequence continues at coordinate 336,797 of JAOSJO010000022.1, forward strand.
CCAGCAACGGCCCGCGCTGGGCCATGACCATCGACCTGGAGGCGTGTATCGGCTGCAACCGGTGTGTGTATGCGTGCCAGGCGACCAACGACACCGCGAGCGACCACCTGTGGAACATCCTCATCCCGGACGAGACCACGTTCGGCAAGCCGGTGTTCATCACGCGCCCGTGTATGCACTGCGAGCACGCGCCCTGCGTCGATGTGTGCCCGGTCGGCGCAACGTTCCACCGCGAGGAAGACGGCCTGGTGGTGATGGACTACGACCGGTGCATCGGGTGCCGGTACTGCATGGTCGCCTGCCCCTACGGCGTGCGCGTGTTCAACTGGGAGTACAACGACAAGCCCAACCCGCAGGCGCCCACCTGGGGCACGCCCGAAGTGCCACGCCGCCCGCGCGGCGTGGTCGAGAAGTGCACGTTCTGCACCCACCGGCTGGACCAAGCTGCGGAGCGCGGGCTGCGCCCCGGCTACGACCGCGCCGTGACGCCCGCCTGCTGCGTGGTCTGCCCGACAGAGGCGCGCCGCTTTGGCGACCTGCGCGACCCCGAAAGCCCCGCCGCCCGCGCCATGGAAGGGCGGCAGGTGATCGTGCTCCGCAGCAACCTCGGCACCAAGCCGCGCGTCTTTTATCTCTTGCCGCTGTGATGGGGGCATGAACGATGCTTGAACGGCTGCGCGTAAGAGACCTGTTCTGGGTGTGGGTTACTTTCCTGGCGATCTTCGTCGCCGGTGGGCTGTACGCCGGCTTCCGCGTGCTTACCGAGGGGCTGGTCATCACCAACCTGAGCGACCTCGCGCCCTGGGGCCAGTGGATTGTGCTGGACCTTTCGTGCATCGGGCTGGCGGCGGGCGCGTTTTCGCTCTCCGCGCTGACGCACCTCCTGGGCCGCCGCCGGTACGAGCCGCTGGCCCGCGTCGCGGTGTTCATCGGGCTGCTGGGCTACACCGGCGCGCTCGTGGCGCTCTTCATGGACATCGGCCAGCCGTCGCGCTTCTGGCACGGCTGGGTGTACTGGCAGCCGCACTCGATGCTCTGGGAAGTGACCATGTGCATCACGCTGTACTTCACGGTGCTGGTGCTGGAGGTCTTCCCTTCGCCATCGAGTTCCCGCTGTTCGGGCGGCTCCTGGGTTCGGGGTTGCATGGTCGGCTCAAGCGCGTGGGGCGGCGGGTGCACCGCTTCGCGCCGGTGCTCGCGTGGGTGGGCCTGGGCCTCTCGCTGCTGCACCAGTCGAGCCTGGGTGCGACCTACGGCGTGGTCGCCGGGCGCGCGGTGCTCTTCCGCTCGACGATGCCGCTGCTGTTCATCGTCTCGGCGGTGGCGTGCGGCATGTCTTTCACCGTGCTCATGACGATGGTGGTGCAGTGGCTCAAGCGGCGGATGCTCGTGCCCAAGCACGTGCTGTTCGAGGCCGGCCAGATCGCCGGCGGCATCCTGCTGGTCTACCTGTACATGCGCTTCTGGGACAGCACGGTGAGCAGCTACGGGTACGTGCCCGGCGTGAGCGAAGCGCAACAGACGCTGACCTCCGGGAGCCGGTTCGCGATCCCCTTCTGGGCGTGGGAGATCGGGTTCGGCGGGCTGGTCGCGGCCATCCTGCTTATCTGGGCGCGGCGGCGCGAGAGCTTCACCATGCTCGCCGCCGGCGGGGGCCTGGCGATGGTGGGGCTGATCGCCAACCGGTGGAACACCACCATGCTTGCCTTCACCGAGCCGCTGACGACCGAACCGGTGCTGACCATCCCGGCGTCGGTGGAATACTTCCCCAACGCCATCGAATGGATGGTGTCGCTGGGCGTCGTGGCGGGGCTGGCGCTCGTCTTCAGCCTGGGGATCCGGTATCTGCCCGCGTATCGCGGCGTTTCGCCGGCCGAGGCGGCGACGCCCGCAGGGGGAGATGATTGAGAATGGATGTTGAACTGCTGATCCAGCATATTCTCGCCGTTGTGGTGCCCGTCGGGCTGCCGATCCTCGTGCTGGTCGTGCTCGCCGTCGAGGTCGGCGCGTGGCACGAGGCGCAGCCGGAGGTGCCCGACGAGGTGTTCCGTGAGGGGGACCACCACTGACGGCGGCTGTTCGTAACGCCAAGCCAAAACGAGGAGACAGGCAGCCGTATGCGTAGAATACGCGATTTCTTTTTCCCACCGGCCGGCGCTTCATGGCTGCGCCGGCTGGTGCCCTGGGGCGTCCTGGGCGTCGTGCTCTTTCTGGGCCTGGTGGGCGTGTCCTACGCCTGGGATTATACGAACTCGCCGGAGTTCTGTGGCACGACGTGCCACACCATGCCGCCAGAGTTCGCCGCCTACCAGGTATCGCCGCATGCGCGCGTGCTCTGTGTGGAGTGTCACATCGGGCGTGGCTTCGTCGCCACGCGCATCACGCGCAAGGCGGGCGACCTGGAGCACGTCTTTTCGACGCTCTTCAACGACTACGAGTACCCGATCCGCGCTGACAAGCTGCGCCCCGCGCGCGAGACCTGCGAGCGGTGCCACTACCCGGAGAAGTTCTCGGACGATTCGCTGCGCGAGAACATCCGGTTTGCGAACGACGCGGAGAACTCCCAGAGTTCGGTGTTTCTCGCCATGCACACCGGCGGCGGCTCCAGCCGCGAGGGCCTGGGGCGCGGCATCCACTGGCACGTCGAGAACGAGGTGTGGTTTGTCGCGGAGGACGAGCTTCAGCAGTCCATCCCTTACGTGCGCGTCGTCGGCCCCGATGGCGCAGAGGACGTGTACGTGGCGCTGGATGCCCAGCTCTCCTCCGAGGCGCTGGAGAGCATGACGCAGGTGAAGATGGACTGCATCACCTGCCACAACCGCATCTCGCACTATATCTCACCGCCGCACGTCGCGGTCGATGAGGCGCTGTCGCGCCGCCAGATCGACGCGGACATCCCCTACATCCGCGCGCGGGCGATTGAGGTCCTTGCCGCCGAGTACGCGACTGACGCCGAGGCGCACGCGGCGATTGACGGCCTTGCGGCGCACTATGCCGAGGAATACCCTGAGTTCTACGCTGGGAACGAGGCGAGCGTCCAGGAAGCCATCGACCTGCTGACGGCGGTCTACGACGACTCGGTGTTCCGCGACCAGCAAGTGGACTGGGACACGCACCCCAACAACATCGGCCACCAGGACTGGCCCGGCTGCTTCCGCTGCCACGACGGGCAGCACGTCAATACAGAGGGCCAGGCCATCCGCCTGGAATGCAACCTCTGCCACTCGATCCCGCTGGTGGTCCAGCCGGGCACCATCGAGCCGGAGCTGCCGCTCGTCACCGGCATCCAGCCGGAGTCGCACTTCAACACCCACTGGATCGCGCTCCACCGCGACGCGCTCGACCAGACGTGCCAGGCGTGCCACGATGTCAGCAACGCGGGCGGGACCGACAACTCGTCGTTCTGCTCCAACTCGGCGTGTCACGGCGTCTCGTGGGAGTACGCCGGCCTCGACGCGCCGGGGCTTGCCGACGTCCTGGCCGCCAACCGCCCACCCGCGCCGGCGGAGCCGCCGCCGGAGCCGTCTGACGCGGCGCTGACCTTCGACGCGCAGATTGGGCCGCTCTTCGAGAGCAAGTGCGGCACGTGCCACAGCGCGCAGGTGGCAACGGGCGGGCTGGCGCTCACCACCCACGAAGGCGTGATGGCCGGCGGCGCGAGCGGCGCGGTCGTCGTCCCTGGCGACGCCGCCGCGAGCCTGCTCGTCGCGGTGCAGCAGGGCGAGCACTTCGCGACGCTCAGCGAGAGCGAGCTACAGGCGGTCATGGACTGGATCGACGCCGGCGCGCCGGCCGGCGCGCAGCCGGAGCCGGAGGCGGTAGCGCCCTCCGGCGATGCAGGCGCGGCGCTCACCTACGAGGCCGATGTCGCGCCGCTCTTCGAGAGCAGGTGTGGCACGTGCCACAGCGCGCAGGTGGCGTCGGGCGGGCTGGCGCTCACCACCTACGAGGGCGTGATGGCGGGCGGCGAGGCCGGCGCGGTCGTCGTCCCTGGCGACGCCGCCGCGAGTCTGCTCGTCGCGGTGCAGCAGGGCGAGCACTTCGCGACGCTCAGCGCGGATGAGCTACAAACGGTCACGGACTGGATCGACGCCGGCGCGCCGGCGGGTGCGGAACCGGAGCCGGAGGCGGAAGCGCCCCGGCGATGCAGGCGCGGCGCTCACCTACGAGGCCGATGTCGCGCCGCTCTTCGAGAGCAGGTGCGGCACGTGCCACAGCGAACAGGTGGCGTCGGGCGGGTTGGCGCTCACCACCTACGAGGGCGTGATGGCCGGCGGCGCGAGCGGCGCGGTCGTCGTCCCTGGCGACGCCGCCGGGAGCCTGCTCGTCGAAGTGCAGCAGGGCGAGCACTTCGCGGCGCTCAGCGCGGATGAGCTACAAACGGTCACGGACTGGATCGACGCCGGCGCGCCCGAAAACTAGGCATTCATGCACCGTGCACGCTTGATGCGGTGAGACGAATCGGGGAATCTGTCGCGGACAGAACAGGAGGGGAATTATCGGAGGATCAATGGGACACGGCACCACAGCACACCGTACAGATCCGCACACCTTCAGATCAGGAGGAGGCTATATGTCCCGAAAGTTTATCGTTGCTATCGGTTGTACTGTACTCCTGCTGGCGCTCGGCGTCCTGGTGGCCTCGGCACAGGAGGAGGAGGGACACCCGATCGTCACCACGGCAACGAACGTCGTCGGGGTCGGCACCTACGTCGCGGCGCAAGAATACGCGGCGCCTGCGGGTGAAGACCCGGAGGCGCAGCCGGTGCAGGCCATCATCCTGCCATACGGCATCTACCCCGACATGCTCGTGATGGAGATCGGTGACTTTGTCCAACCCGAACCGCTGGTCGAGGGGTTCACCTTCGCGTGGAGCCTGGAAGCGCCTGAAGGCTCTGCCGCTGAGTTGGTCGCGGATGGGCCGGTCGCGATCTTCCTGGCCGACGTGCAGGGCGACTACGCGCTGACGCTCACCGCCACCGACGAGAACGGGAACAGCGGCTCCAGCACGTGGAACGTGCACGCCGGCACCTACGTCGGCGTGGGCGGCATCGTGGGCGAGCCGGAGATGCCGCAGTGCGCCGTCTGCCACATCAACCAGGTGGAGGCGTGGGCGGCGACCGGCCACGCGGATATGTTCATCCGCGCCATCACCGGTGAGGCGAGTGATCACTACACCGAGGCCTGCATCGTGTGCCACACCACCGGCTTCAACGCCATGCCCACCGCTGTCAACGGCGGCTTCGACGACCTGGCCGCCATGCACGGCTGGGAGTTCCCGGAGGAGCTGACCGCGGACACCTGGGAGGCGATGAAGGCGGAGTTTCCTGAAGTCGCCGCGCTGGCGAACGTCCAGTGCGAGTCCTGCCACGGTCCGGGCAGCGAGCACTTCAACGGCGACCCGACCGCCATGGGTCCAATCGGACTGGGCCTGGACTACGGCGCTTGCGCGCAGTGTCACGCCGAACAGCCGTATCACGTCTTCCCGCAGCAGTGGGAGCTGAGCGGCCACGCGCAGGCGAACGCGCAGGCGTTCACCTACCCCATCGGCGAGGATCACGCCTCGTGCGTGCGCTGCCACAGCGGCGTCGGCTTCATCGACTGGGCCAACGGCATCCCGACCGCCCAGCAGCGCACCAACTACCAGGTCATCACCTGCGCCGTGTGCCATGACCCGCACGACGCCGCGAACCCGAACCAGTTGCGCGTCTTCGACGTGGTGGTGCTGCCTGACGGGACCAGCGTCGAGAACGCCGGCCCGGCTGCTACCTGCATGAGCTGCCACAACGCGCGCCGCGACCCGGTCGCCACGGTTGAGGGCGAGAGCTTCGGCACGCCGCACTACTCCACGGCGGCGGAGCTTATGAACAGCACCGGCGGCTACACCTGGGGCGAGACCCTGACCACCGGCGTGCACGGCATGGTGGTCCAGGGAACGTGCATCGGCTGCCACATGGCCGCGACGCCCGGCATGGACGACGCCGACGCGCCGCTGCCTGGGCACAACACCGTGGGCGCGCACACCTTCGCGATGGTGAGCGCAGACGGCGTGGAGAACGTGGCCGCCTGCCAGACCTGCCACCAGGGCATCGAGAGCTTCGCGTTTGAGGCCAGCGGCGACTTCGACGGCGACGGCACGGTCGAAACCGGCCCCGAAGAGGTTGCCGGCCTGCGGGAGCTGCTCGAAGCCGCCATCGCGGAGGCAGGGGTTGAAGTGCTGGACCATCACCCCTACTTCACGCTGCCGGAAGGCGCGGGCGCCGATATCAAGGGCGCGGTCTACAACCTGAAGTTCACCGAGAGCGGCGGCTCCGTGGCGCATAACATGAAGTACACGGTTGCGCTGCTGCAACTGAGCATCGAGAAGCTCACCGGCGCGCCCGTGCCCGGCGCGGATACGCCGTAACGGCGCGACCACCGGTAAGCCAGGATCACGGGCGGGGGCAGGTCACGGACCTGCCCCCGCTGCTTGTCTGTTCTGTCGCGAACAAGTACGTCACCGGTGAGATTGCGATCAACGCCGCGTTGAGGACCTGTCTGAAGTCGAGGAAGAAGTCGCCGATCATGAAGTGGTGGTGGGAGTGGAAAGAAGGAGAGAATACCAGGAAGGTGCGTTCTGTTCATTGTCAATCACATTACGAAAAGACTTGAGGAGCCGACGAACAGATTCTGAAACCCCTGTCGCTACCTCGGTAGCCCGGAACGTCGCCATACCGGTGTCCGGCTTGAGCCCGTAATCTACTAGAGTGCCATGAGCCACCACGCAATACACGAGCCGCAGTATTATCTAGATAAATATCTCTATAATCTTCCTGTCTATTATGAAGGGGCCTATTATATTGAGACTGACACCACTCCCATACATTTCCACACATGTCACAAACACCATACGGACTGGCACCATCGGGAAACATCCCTACGGCGCTCGTCTGTTCAATACCTGCCTCAAATGTGTTGCTCCGACTAACGTCAAACTCACTCCCCCATGGATAGGCCCGTCCGTCAGTGCCACGTGCTGCCTTTTCCCACTCGGCTTCAGTCAGCAGCCGTACTTCGTATCCCAGTCGCGCACTAAGCCACCCGGCAATATGCAACTGCCTCGTACCATGATACCCCTACTACTGGATGGTTGTCGATATGCCAGAGTGGAACATTCCATCGATCAGGTTCGGTAATTTTCTTTCGTTCTCGACTCCTCCACCCCGGCCTTGTCCAGTAGTCTCTGTTTGTGTAACCATCGCTCTCAACAAACTGGCAAAACTGCGCCACTGTAATAGGGTACTTGCTGACATAATAGACGGGCAGAGAAACTTCGTACTTCTCATTATCCTTGCCATCCGAAACGCCCCAGCGGGGATCTGTACCCACACAATATCAGGCGCGCCGTCCGTGTGCAGCCTAACGCCGGGGCGAGTGTCTCCGACGTGCGCCAGGATATGCCCCCGCCTCCGCACGCACCCGCATATCTAAAGTCCTGTTTGTCATCAATGCTGTAAGCGTGTCAGGCAGTTTCAGCCGTGCATCCATCCACAATGCCAGGATGACGGTCTCGCGATACCAGGGGGTCAGCGGCTTTACCGCGCACCGCCGTCAGCAGATCATGAGAACGCAATAACCCCTTAGCAGTGTAAAACTCCTGCACAAGCTGGTGCAGATAACGCACGTGCGTGCCTACGGGGACGAGGCAATCCCGCGTCCCGCAGCGCGTTTCGCATTTGGGCCGGCCTCCATTCATGGAAGGGGTCGCGAGCATCCAGGATGATCTGTTTCAAGTCGGAGTCGGGCGCGTCAAGAAGGCCTCGCTCCTGAAGGTGGACCGCAAAATCCACTAGGATTTTCCACGCGCTCTCATGCATGTGCAACGGCACGCGGCCAAAGGTTCGCTCGTGCCGCACGAAGCTCTCCACCAGTGCACCCCGGTCGGTGGGCAGGTCGCCGCTCTCACCCGCCAGCGAAAGCATCCATAGTAGCAACGGCACGCGCGCCATGCTCCGCAGCCGTTCATTTCTCGCATCGTGCAAGCGATCATACAGACATTTCCCAGCCTCCTCACCCAGGTGTGCACGCAGATAGTCGCGTATGTCGCTGGGGCGTTGTTCATCTCCCCCACCTCTGTGCTTCATCTACCAACTCCTGCACTTCCCACGCCGGCCAGTTCAGAATATTGCCCCAGTCGGCAGTGCGACAGGTGAGTGCCAGTCGGTGAGCCGGGAAGTCACGGGAGTGCGAGTGTATCGCTTCCAATAGGCTGGGTACCAAATCAGGGCGGGCCTCGTTCAGACCATCGAGCAGCAGCCACAGTATAGGTGGAGCCTCTTCGTTGTGCAGCCACAACATCAGTGTCTCGGGATCTGGCAAATGCAGTACGCCTTCGCTGTTCAGACCCCGGCGTAGCAAGTCGGGGAAGGTGCGCCCTTCGTCTGGCTTGTACTCTGCCAGCCGAACGTACACTGGCATCAGGTCTCCCCGCATGGCAGCGGCCCACATCAACCGTTCGAGGGACGTCGTCTTGCCGATGCCTGGCTCGCCCAAGATGATGCAATGCTGCGCGTCCGAGATGGCCTGAAGCAGATCGACACGCTGTGGCTCGTGGTCCAACTTGGTTGGGTAAGGGGCGACGCGCATCGGGAGTGCCACGCCGCCCACGTAGCGGTCATCGACCCAGCGGTTGTAGTTGGGGTTTTCTCGAATAGCATCGAGATGGCGGCGGACGGTCTCCGGTCCAGGCAGGCGTACCTCGCGCCCGCGCACAAATATGATCTTGTCGCCGAGGACCTTGTCGCCCCCAACCTTGTCCCCTGCAATGTAATCACCACCAGAGGCGGATGTGCGGTCGGGATCGTCAGAAGGGCCAGCCATGCGCGTTATCCTCGCATCGTCAAGAACGCTAGCGACATTCTATCATCAACGCACGAGGAGTGGCAACGACTTACAGCCGCGCGACGACCTCCCGGTACAGCGCCGGGAACGTGGCGCGGTGGTCGCCCTGCACGTAGAAGCTCTCGCCGCCGTCGGCGACGGTGCGCACGAGGATGGTCTTGAACGGGCGGAAGTAGTAGCGCGGCTCGCTCTTGGGCGCTTCGTGATCCATGTCCTCGCCGATGTCCTGGAGGTCGAACACGGCGGTGGTGAAATGACGAATCTCCCGGCCCTCCTGCCCGGCGACGTTGCGCGCCATCGCCAGCGCCTTGAGGTACACCTCCGGCCCCATCACCGCCGTCCCGAAGCTGAGCATCACGCCGCCCTCCAGGTTCGCCACACTGTGCGCCAGCGTGAGGAAGTCGCGGTACGAGGTCGCGCCGAGCGCCGCGCCGTCGGCGTTGGGGTGCTCGTGGATGATGTCGTACCCGATGCCGATGTGGACCGTCACCGGGACGCGCAGCCGGTAGCCCGCCGCCAGCACGCTGATGTCCTTGTGCGGGAAGTCGCCCCCGCCACCGCGCGCCCAATCGCCTCGCCCATGCCCAGGCCGTCGCGGTGGCCGGCGTTGATCGCGTCGTTGATGCGCCCGGTCTCCGCCCACAGGCCGAACTGCCCCTCGCGGATGTAGCGCGCCACGCTCTCCGTCGTCGCGCCGATGAGGGCGAACTCCCAGTCGTGGATTGGCCCCGCGCCGTTCATGCCCACGTGGGTGATCGCGCCGCGCTGCATCAGGTCGATGATGAAGCGCGACACGCCCCGCGCGGATCACGTGCGCGCCCATGAGCAGGATCACCGCCGCGCCCTGCTGCCGCGCCGCCGCAATGCGCGCGCCCAACACCGGCAGCGCCGGGTGCGCGAACGGCGGCGCGGGGTCGTCGAGTGCGAGCAGGTGGTCGAGCGTCAGGTCGTGAACGCGCTCGCCCAGCGGCTTGATGTGCAGCTTGCTGCGGTCGAAGGTTGGGTAAGGCATGGCGTGGTCCCTCGGTTTCACGAATGCTCGGAACACGGGCAGGCTATCTACAGTCAATAAATCCTTGCAAATACCCTTGAGATCGCTATACTTTCTTAAGCCTTAGATCATCATTGCATTGCAGCGCAAGGAGGTTTGAGAAATGCGCAAAAGCTTTGTACTTCTGCTGGCCGTCGTGGTGCTCGCCTTCTCCACGATGAGCGCGCTGGCGCAAGAAGATGTGTTGCTCTTCGGCGGCGAGGAAGCCGAAGGTCTCGCGGTCGTGACCGCTTTTCTCGACACATATGACCCGGAACTCCTGGCCGAAGATGTCATGCTCGTCGATTTCGTGCAGGAAGCGCTCGGCGAGGAAGCCATGCAGTACGGCGCTGAAGCCGTGCTGGATTTCTTCGACGACATGACGATTTTCCCGACGACCATTCTCGTCAACGGCACGGAGAATGACTCCGGCCTGTGGGTTGAGGCGATTTCGATCATCGGACACGCGCATTTCACCTCCGCAGCGGGCGACGAGGCCACAAGCGCGATGTCGCTGTACTTCATCGTCGCCGAAGGCACGATCCGGCAGGTGCTCGCTTTCTACGACGGCATCACGATGCTTCAGCAGAAGGGCATGCTGGATGTCGTGTGCCAGGAGTAGCCTTTGTTGAATAAGGGGAGGGGCCGGGCGATGCGGCGGCGACAACGGGGTTGCGCTGAGCATGGCCCGGCCTTTCACCCACCGCCGTCGAACAGGTACGCCAACAGGCGCGCCGCCTCACGGAAGTCCGGCACGATGATGTCCGCCCCCGCCTCGATGAGCCGGCCCCGCTTCCACGCATCGATGCCGGCGCGCGCTGCCTCGTTCGTCGCCACGCCCACCGCGATCCCGCCGACCGCCTTCGTGTTCTCGATCTCGACGTAGCCGTCGCCAAACGCGACCAGCTCCGGCCCGCTGAGGTCGTGCGCCTTGATGATGCGGTCGATGACCATCGCCTTGGAGAAATTCTTGTAATCGTCCTCGCGCCGTAGATATGCGCGTCGAAGTAGGGGACCAGCCCCAGCGCGGCGGCCTCGTCTTTGACGTACACCTCGTCGGTGCCGCTGGCGAGGTAGCACGCGACGCCGCGCGCCTTCAGGCGCGCCAGGATGTCGCATGAACCGGGCACCAGCATGTCCTCTGGCGCGATCTCGCCCGCTTTGAGGCCGGCGACGCGGTGTTCAATGCGCGCCCACAGCCGCTCCAGGTACTGCCACTTGTACGCCAGCGGGTCGAGCGGCGCGCCGCCGCGCCGCTTCACCTGCTCGGCCAGCTCGATCATCTGGTAGACGGTCTGCTTGCCGGTGAGGCGCGTCACGAAGTCCGTCACCAGCGCGGTGAGTTCGGCCTCGCTCTCGCCGGTGTCTAGCGCCTGCAACACCTCCACCATCATCGGGATCATCACGCCCTGCCAGCCCTCGCGGATCAACGAGAGCGTGCCGTCGAAGTCGAAGAGCGCCGAGCGCACCCGCCCGCGCGGGAGGTCGGGGTTGATAATCTCGATCTGCGAGTTCTCAAGGAAGGGCATACGTTCCACCTGCTCCGTGGTGCGCCCGGCGCTCACGCCGGGCGCAGAGGTTCCGGCTGGCTGTGCGCATCACCGGCCTACAGCTTGACCACGCGCGCCCTGCCGGCGCGCCGGGCGGTGGCGTTGCGCGTATCGACGACCAGACGGGCGCGGTCGAGCACCCACGCCCAGTCGTAGCTGGTGTGGTCGGTCACGATCACGACGCAGTCCGCGCCTCCAGCCACCCGCCGTGAGCGCAACCGACGCCATCGCATTGCCGTCTTCGAGCCGGATGGCGGGCACATGGGGATCGTGGTAGCTCACCACCGCGCCCCGCTCCTGCAGGAGTGTGGATGATGTCGAGCGCGGGGCTTTCGCGCACGTCGTCGATGTCGCGCTTGTACGCCACGCCGAGCACGGCGATCCGCGCGCCGCGCACCGCCTTCGCCTCGTCGTTGAGTGCGTCGGTCACGCGCCCGATGACGAACTCCGGCATCGAGGCGTTGACCTCCGCCGCCAGCTCGATGAAGCGCGCGTTGTAGTTGAGCGCCTTGAGCTTCCACGAGAGGTAGAGCGGGTCAATCGGGATGCAGTGGCCGCCCAGGCCCGGCCCCGGATAGAACGGCATGAAGCCGAAGGGCTTGGTCGCCGCCGCGTCGATGATCTCCCACACGTCGAGGCCCAGCCGGTCGCACATCAGGGCCATCTCGTTGACCAGGCCGATGTTCACCGAGCGGAAGGTGTTCTCCAGCAGCTCGACCATTTCCGCCGCCGTCGGCGACGACACCGGGACAACCGTGTCCACGGCCTTCCTGTAGAGCGCCGTCACCACCTCGTTGCACGCGGGCGTGATGCCGCCGATGACCTTCGGGGTGTTGCGCGTGGCATACTGCCGGTTGCCGGGGTCCACGCGCTCTGGCGAGAAGGCGATGAAGATGTCCTCGCCCACCTTCAGGCCGTTGCTGATCATGCGCGGGACGATGACCTCCTCGGTTGTGCCGGGGTATGTGGTGCTCTCCAGCACGATCAGCATCCCCGGATGCACCACCTCGGCAATAGAATCGGCGGCGCTGATGATGAACGACAGGTCTGGGTCGCGCGTCTTGCGCAGCGGCGTCGGCACGCAGATGCTGATGGCGTCCACCGCCGCGAGCGCGCCGTAATCAGTCGTCGCGTGTAACCGCTCAGCCGTGGTGAGTTCGGCGACGGCCTCGGTCGGCACGTCCTGGATGTAGCTGCGCCCGCTGTTGAGCGCGTCCACCTTCTCGGCGCTGACATCGACGCCCAGGACGCGGTACCCCGCACGGCCAAATTCCACCGCCAGGGGGAGGCCCACGTACCCCGGGCCCACCACCCCAATCACGGCGGTGTGGTCTGCGATGCGGTTGAGCAATTGTTGCTTATACATCTCCCGATTCTTTCTTAAGCTCGTCGGCCAGAACAGCAAGATTATACCCCGCTGCTATGCGCCTCCAAGTCGCGAAACGGGGATGTTGTCGATGCGAAGCGCTGGTATCGGTTTGCGTATACGGCCCACGCAAGCGATAATCAAGTGGGTTGCGGTACCCTGTCTCGGAATTAGCTCCTTCACCAGCCGTATTCGCTCCATCTCCTGCAGATTTGCACAGAACAGCACCAAAGAAGCGCCATGTCTAGACAGATGCGAGTTTGCGCTCTGATACTTGCCATTGCCTTGCTCCTGGCTTGCTGCGGGGGCGACTCGTCATCGCACGATAGCGGCGGCGATCCCACGACCGCTGTCCCATCTGACACCGAGTCGCCGGACGCCATCGAGGCTTACGGTCTGGAACCGGGGACACAAACTAACCGTTTCGGCCCGTTCAACGGCGACACGACCACACAGGACGAGGTGGTCCCAGCTCGCTTTGAGCCCAATGCCTTTGCCGACAATGAGACTGGCGAGATGCGCCCAGATGGTCGTTCGGGGATATTTGCCCGATAGCAAGGACATTTACAACGATTTGACCGTCACGATGGTTCTGGCTGGCGGGATCAGCGCCGGGACGTACAGCCTGGGCGAAGCGAACGGCGATGTCACTGCCGTGGTGGAGTCGGGGTTCGGTCCCTATAGCAGCAACGTGTCCGGCTCGGTGACGCTGGATTTCGTCAACCACCGCTGGATCAACGGCAGTTTTGAATTCGCGGGCGAGAACGCCAACGCCGAAGCGATGGGTATGGCAGGCGCGCTGGAAGCGTTGGGCACCTTTCACCAGATACCCTTCACCCCAGGGCAGGAGCATGATGTCCGGATCAGTGGGGCGGTTGTTGAGAACCTGGAAGGCTCATCGGTGATGCGGATTGGCAGCGACTTCTCCATGGCGTTCATCGGCGTTGATATCCGGCTGACGATGCAATTCAACGCCGACCCGGCGGCGGAGACGTACGATGTGACGGCGGATGATCTCCCTTCACGCTGGCATTTGAGGGGATTGAAGCCGAGGCCGTCAGCGGCACGGTGACGTTCGAGGACGACGAGGAATACCTGAACGGCAGCCTGGACCTGACGCTGCAGACGCCGGACGGCGAGGGCGCAAGTGAGCGGGACGTTCAACTATTTCCCGCGCCCGTGATCGTCTTTGTGTGACCCATCGCGCGCCGGCCCACCCTAAGAGTCCGGGCCGCGCCCTACGTGAAACGGCTATCCGATGGGGTCCTGCGCGGTGACCATGCGCATCCCCTGCGCCTGGTACTGCGCCAGGGCCGCGTTCGCCATCGCGTCGAAGTCGATGTCGGGGTGCTGCACCGACGAGGTGCAGTCCGTCAGGAAGCGCAGCCGCCCGATCACGTCCGGCTGGCCTTCGAAGTAGTTCATGATCGACGTGGTGGTTTCCAGAACGCAGTGACTCTTCGCCTGCCCGGCGATGTAGATCAGGTCGTAGGCGGCGAGCATGTCCAGGAAGGCGGTGTTCAACCCACCCTGGGGATGGTCGTCTACCTTGACCTCCGGCTCCAGGATGGAGTAGTGCTCGGTCCTGGGGATAGCGCCCTTCGAAAGGAACATTGGCTGCGCGCGGCGCGCTGCGGCGTGGAAGGCGATGGCCTCGTACAGCGGCGGCACGATGGCCTGGCCGGGCGTGCCGATCATCGTGTGGTAGGGCCAGATCATCAGCACCTTGCGCGCCTGCGCTTCGAGCTTCTCCACGTACTCCACCGACCAGCGCGGCTCGATAGCGGGCTTCCACACGCCGCGCGCCACGTCCTCGACCGTGATCGGGGTGTAGGGCGCGGGGTGCGCACCCGCGTCGTTGACCCACCAGGTGGGGTAGAAGATCTGCATCGGCGTGTGACTGTCCAGCGAGGCCGCAATCGCCGTGACCTCCCCGGCGTTGCGGTAAAGCCACGCGATGGTGCGGCGCGTGTCGTCCACCGCGCCGGGCACGCTCAGCGCGCCGTCGGGATGGATGAAGTCCACCTGCGTGTCCACAAGGAGCAGGATCACGCGGCGGCTGTCACCGGCGGCGGGGCTGAGGCCGGCCTGCAGCCCGGCCTCGATGGCGGTCTGCACGTCGGGGGCGTAGAGCGTCCCGACCCGGTCCGGGTTGTAAAATGCGGGGGGCATCATGGTCTTGGCTCCTTATTGTCCTACCGACACTATATTGCGGGCACAGATGTAGCGCCATTATAGCGTATCGGCGCCTGTCACCGCGTTCTGCGCACACTCTATCACGGTTCCGGAATAGTGTCAAGAGTACACTAAGCTCCTCCGCGTTGCACTCCCCCCACTCCCCCAGAGGCCGCCCCAGGCTGCCCGGCGTCGTCTTGTCGTCTCTCTGCTTCGGGGTAGGTTAGGGTGCGCAGCGCCACAGATGAGAATGCGCGGTGATGAGGCCACCGCCGGCCTGCCCCCACTTGACCTTCTGCCAAAAGCCAGGAGTGGCGCAACCCGCCGCGACTTGTAGGGGCGAACCGGCGGTTCGCCCCAACTCCCAGATGTGGCGATACTAAGAGGTTTGGCGCACCGTGTCTCCAAACGCGGATTGTTGGATCTGAATTGGTGAACATCCAGGTAAGCTACCGGGGGTGAGGGAAAGCGCGCAACCGTGACGGACCAGGATCCACCGCGTTTGCCGCGCGCAGAGGCGCGTGTTTATAATAGCGACTCAGCGTAATCGACCCTCAGAACGGCCAACCCGTATGGTCGAACTTCGGCGGTTCAGCCAACACGCGCGGCGTGCGTTACAGTACGCCTGCGAACTTGCCACCAGTTGCCGGGCACGGCGTCATCGACACGGACCACCTGCTGGTGGCGATCATGCACCAGGAGGCGAGCATCGGCAGCGCCGTGCTGCTCGACCTTGCCATCAGCCGCAAGCGCGCCGAACTGGCGATGCAACAACTCCACCCTTCCCTTGACGCGCCTCCGGACCCGCCCGAACAATCCACCGCGCTCGGAAAGGCGCTGGAGCTGGCGGTCGATGAGTCGCGCTGGCTCGGCCAGCACTACATCGGCACGGAACACCTGCTGCTGGGCATCGTCCGGGGCGGCGGCGGCCAGGCGCCCGAACTCATGCGCGCGCTCGGCATCAACGCCGAGCAAGTGCGCCGCCGCGCGCGGCGCATGATTCAACTGGGCGTGACCGAAATCGACATGGACGCCGCCCGGATGATGGCGCGGCTGAGCGAGCTGAGCCGGCGCACCCTCACCGCCGCCGAGCAGGTCGCGGCGCGCAACGGCCACGCCGAAGTCACGGTGGCGCACCTGCTCCTGGTGCTGAGCCAGGAACAGCGCAGCGTGTGCAGCCGCATCCTGCGCGAGTGCGGCTTCCACCCCGACGAGCTTGAGGCGAGCTTCCAGAAGGAAAACCCCACCACCGGCGGCTCGGTGGATGCGATTGTGAACATGGCCGTGGACGAGGCCGACCGGCTGGGGTCGCTCTACACCGGCACCGACCACATGCTGCTGTCGATCTGCCTGCACCCGCGCGGGGCGCGCCTGTTGCGCATGTACGGCGCGCAGCCTGACGCCGTAGAACGGCGCATCCGCGACGCCCTCCAGCGTTAGTCCCCGCCTGCGTCGCTGTAGCCGGGGATGCGGCTCGCCACCAGCCAGCGCCCCAGCGGGCTGAGGTGCACCCCCTGCTGCGCCGTGTCCCACTCGAAGCGCGCGCCGTCCAGGTATTGGACCAGCGCGCCCGCCTCCGGATCGTAGAACAGCGGCGTGCGCGGAACGCCAAACACGGCCTCGCCGCCGTGCGCGTCGTAGAAGTCCAGGAAGTCGTACACCAGGCAGAAGCCCGTCTCGGCGAAGCAGCGCCCCTCCTGGGAGGCTTCGGGCGGGTGGTCGGTCGGCGCGACCGCCGCGCCCAGCGGGGTAAGGCGCACGCGCGGGCCGGCAGCGGCGTGGTGCAGCTCCATGCGCACGTTCTGGAACGTCTGCGCCAGGACGCCGTCTGCGCCGGACTGCGCGTCGCCAAGCGGCGGCCCAAACACGGCCTCGCCGCCGTAGGTTTCGGAAGAAATCGCGGAACGGCCCGGAAACCTCAACGCCGCCGGGGAAGGTGAGCGGCGTCTCGTCCCACCACGACAGCGCCGGATACAGCGCCATGCACCCCAGCGGCGCGAGCCTCACGCGCGCGCCCGGACGGGCGTCGGGGTCCCAGTACAGGACGGCGTACTGGAAGTACTGCACCTGCCGCCCACCCTCGTTGACGACCTCGGTGAGCGGATAGCCGAACACGGGCGCGCCGCCGTAGCCCTCGTAGAAGCTCAGGAAGTGCGCGCGGACCGTGTGGCCGGTCGCCGGATAGTACGCGGCGAGGCGGTCATCGGCGGGCGGCGCAACCGGCGGGTCGGCCTGGCGCGCGCGCAGCACGAGCAGCGGCGTCAGGCGCACCTGCCGGCCCGGCAGTGCGTCGGGGTCGAAAGCGAGGCGGGCGTTTTCGAAGTCCTGGTGCCACACGCCCGCCGCCTCGACCGCCGCCCCAATCGGCGCGCCGAACACGCGCGCCCCGCCGTGGGCTTCGTAGAATTCAGCGAACATCGCGCCGACCGCGAAGGCGCCGCCAACGGCGCTGCCGATGGCGCTGCCAACGTCATCGGCCGGCGCGCCGCCGGGAAGCGCGCAGGGACCGTCGCTGGCGGCCCGCTGCCACAGGCAACGAGCGCCAGCGACGCGATCACCAGGCACAGACAGGCGCGAACGGTCATATGCCTCCTGGCGGTCAGGCCTGGGCTGCCAGCGCCTCCGCCTGCGCGACCATGTCATCGAGGATTTGGAGGCCCTCGTGCCAGAAGTGCGGGTCGGTCAGGTCCACGCCCAGCGGTTTGACGATCTCGTGCGGCCAGTTCGAGCCGCCCGCGCGCAGCACCTCGATGTAGCCGTCCGCGAAGCCCGCGCCGGCCTGCTGGTAACGCGCGTAGAGCGCCAGCACCAGCAGCTCGCCGAAGGCGTAGGCGTAGACGTAGCCCGGCACGTCGATGAAGTGCGGGATGTAGCTCCACCCAGATGCCGTAGTCGTCGGTCAGCGTCACGCTGTCGCTGAACATGGCGCGCTGCGTCTCCAGCCACAGGTCGCTGAAGTGATCGGTCGTCAGCTCGCCCTCGCGCCGGCGGGCGTTGTGGATGGCGTCCTCGAAGCGGTTCATCGCGACCTGGCGGAACACGGTGGCGAACGAGTCTTCGAGCTTGCCGGTGAGCATCGCCAGGCGCACCTGCGGGTCGCTTTCGCGCGCCATCAGCGCGCTGAAGATCAGCGCCTCGCCAAAGGTGGACGCCATCTCAGCGGTGGTGAGCGGGGTGCTGGCCTGCAGGATGCCCTGCTCGCGCGCAAGGTACTGGTGCACGCCGTGGCCGAGTTCGTGGGCCAGGGTCATCACGTCGCGCGGGAGCGCCTGGTAGTTCATGAAGACGTAGGGGTGCACCGAGGGCACCGTGCTGGAGCTGTACGCGCCGCCGCGCTTGCCGGGGCGCACCGCCGCGTCGATCCAGCCATACTCGAAGAACATCTCCACGATCTGCGCCATGCGCGGGTGGAACTGGCCGTAGGCGTCGAGCACCAGCGCGTGGCCTTCGTCCCAGGTGTAGCGCTGATCGGCGGCCGGCAGAGGCGCGTAGCGGTCGTAGTCGAAGAGTTCGTCCACGTCGAGGAGCTTACGCTTGAGGTGGTAGTAGCGCGCCACGATGTCGTAGCGTGACGTTACCGCCTCGACCAGCGCCTGCACCGACTCGTCGCTCACCTCGTTGTCCAGGTTCCGCGCGCTGATCCACGTGGGGTAGTTGCGCAGCCGGTCGTCGGAGGCCTTGTCCGCCAGGACGGTGTTGAAGATGTAGGTCGTGGTGCGGTTCAGGTTTTTCAAGCCTGTGGTGAGCACGCCGGCGGCGCGGCGGCGCACGTCGCGGTCCACGCTGTGGAGCTTGCTTAGCACCACCTGCGCCGGCACCCTCTCGCCGTCGAACTCGTAGCGCGCCGCGCTGTGCACCTCGTTGAAGAACCGCGACCACGCGCCCCGCCCGGTGACGCGCTTCTCGGTCAGGATTTTCTCCTCCGGCTCGGAGAGCAGGTGCGGGCGATAGCGGCGCGCGGTCTCCAGGAAGTGGCGGTAGCGCGCCAGCTTCGGGCTGTCGATCAGCGCCGCCGCCGCCGCGTCGGGGGCGTTCGCCCATTCGAGCGTGAGGAACACCGTCTCCTGCTGCAAGCGCGACAGGCGCTCCCGGAGCTTCTGCAGCAGCGCGCCGCGCGCGGGGTCTTCGGTGTTGGTCGTCCAGTGCAACTGGGCGTAGCTCAGCGTCTTGTACGCCTGGTCGAGCAGCGCCTCATACGCCTCGATGAGCGCGAGCATCTCGTCGGCGTTCAGCGCCGCGATGCGCCCCCGGTACTGCGCCGCGATCTGCGCGGCGCGCGCTTCGGCGTCGCTGACGTCGGCCTCAAGCGCCGGGTCGTCGATGCCCGCATAGAGGTCGCTCAGGTCCCAGCCAATCGCTTCCGCGCCGGTGCGCGGCTCAACTTCTTCAACCGTCATCACATGCTCCTTATGTCTGCTCTCGTTGTGTGGTGAAGGGGTGCGGCGCGCCGCACCCCCTGTTCATAAGACCCTACTCCTGACCGGGCTTGCAGTACCTGTCGAACCACGCCACCATGCGGTTCAGGCGCTCGGCGCGGTGCTTCGGCTCGCCGCTGCGCGAGAGTTCGTGCCCCTCGCGCGGGAAGCGCACCATCTCCACCGTGCCGCCGCTGCGCCGGATGTACGCGAACAACTGCTCGCCCTCCGGGATCGGCACGCGGAAGTCGTTCTCGCTGTGCAGGATGAGCAGCGGCGTCTTGATCTGGTGCGCATACGCCAGCGGCGAGTACTTCCAATACCGCTCCGGGTCCTCCCACGGAAGCGGGCCGCCCAGCTCGTCGGCGTTGAACGTGGGGATGTCGGTCGTGCCGTACATGCTGAACATGTTGTAGACGCCGCGCTGCGACACCGCCGCCGCGAACCGGTCCGTGTGGCCGATGAGCCACGCGGTCATGAAGCCGCCGTAAGAGCCGCCGGTCACCGCCATGCGCGCCGGGTCCACGAACCCCTTCGCGATGATCGCGTCGATGCCCGCCATCAGGTCGGGCATGTCGGCCTCGCCCCAGCGGCCATCGCCGCCCTGGAGGAACGTCTCGCCGTAGCCGTCGCTGCCGCGCGGGTTGGTGTAGAACGCCACGTATCCACGCGCCGCGTGCACCTGCCACTCGTGCCAGATGCCGCGCTGGCCCGGCCCGTACATCGCGTGCGGCCCGCCGTGGACGTTGAACGCCAGCGGGTAGGTTTTGCCTTCTTCGTACCCCACCGGCAGGAGGTACCAGCCCTGGATCTCCTTCCCGTCCGGCGCGGTGAAGCGGATCTCGTGCGTGGGCTGGACGATCACCGTGTCGAGCCACGCGCGGTTGGCCTCTGTGAGTTGCTGCGGCGCGGCGGCCCCTGGAGCCTGCCAGAACAGCTCCGGCGGGCTGGCGGGCGTGCCGGCGGCGAAGGCGACGCCGCCCTCCGGCCCCACGTCGATCCCCAGGGTGTAGTAATCGCCCGTGACGACCGGCTCGACCGCGCCGCCCTCCGGCGCGACCTTGAAGACCTCGACGCGGCCCGCGTTCGGGGCGCTGAAGACCAGGGCGCGGCTGTCCGCCGTCCACCGGACGTCCGCCAGCGAGCGGTCAAACGCCAGGTTCAGGTCGCGCGGCGCGCCGCCGGCCGCCGGGATGACGGTCAGGCGCGCGATGTAGAGCGACATTGCGGCGGCGGGGTAGCGCTCGTAGGCGATCCATTGCCCATCCGGCGAGGGCAGCGGCCTGTAGTCGGTGTGGCTCTCGTCGGTGAGTTGCTCGATCTCGCCATCGGCGACGCGGATGCGGTAGAGGCTGCTGTGCCGCCACGGCTCGTCGCGCTCCGGGTCCACGGTGCGCCCGGTGAGGAGGTACGCCCCGTCGGGCGTCCACTGCGGCGGGTCGTGGTCGGCGTCGATGTCGGTGAGGCGGCGCGGTTTGGCCGCGTCGCCCTTCAGGCCCTCGGCCACGGGGATCACGTATACCTGGTTGTACCGCCCATCGTGGTACGTGGTACCCGCCCGGTACGGGATTTTGCGCACCACGCGCGCGTCGTGCCGCTGCTCCTCCTCGTATTTCTCGCGCGCGGCGCGCTGTTCGGCTTCGAACTTGTCCGCCGCCGGCGGCTCCTCTTCGCCGCTGTCCTCTTTCGCGCGCTCCCTGGCGTCCATCTTCGCCAGGTACGCGATGTGCGTCCCGTCTGGCGACCAGGCCGGGGCGCTCGCGCCGTTGGGCGCTTTGGTGAGGGCGCGCGCCTCGCCGCCCGGCGCGCTGACGGCGATCACGTAGACCTGCGGCTTCTCGTCGCGCTTGGAGACGAACGCCAGCATCGCGCCGTCGGGACTCCAGCGCGGCGACGAATCCGCGCCGCCGCGCGTAAGCTGGACCGGCGCGCCGCCGTCCGTGGGCGCGAGCCAGATATGGCGCTTGTACTCGTTCTGTACTTTGTCCACCGTCGTGTGGACGTAGGCGATCCACCGCCCGTCAGGGCTGACGCGCGGCTCTTCGATGTCGGCGAGGTTGTACACATCTTCGGCGGTAATCGGGCGTTTGTCTTGTGGTGCTGCGGCCAAAGCTCCGTCTCCCTTCATGCGGCGCTGCGTTCACCGGGGAAGTACAGGTAAGGAAACGCTAACCATTATGCCACAAAACGCCCGCCTTTTGAACCTCAGGTCATGGCGGTTGAGGAACTTGCAATCGCTCGCGGCTGTCTCCCCTCACCCCCGCGCGCTCTTGAATCTCCCACGCTACGCCGCGCGCTGGAGACAGGGTGGCCAACACCAGATATGGATCGGTATCCGCGTTATCGTGGTTAAC
The DNA here is from genome assembly GCA_027494055.1 of Anaerolineae bacterium. Lineage (GTDB taxonomy): Bacteria > Chloroflexota > Anaerolineae > Aggregatilineales > JAFGMM01 > JAOSJO01. Next base: position 358,567 of record JAOSJO010000022.1, read on the forward strand.
TTTCTGCAGGCGAAACGCAAGCGACGGGCACTCACCTCCGGCCCCTCACCCTGGAAAGGCCAATTTGCACTCCGGGGTGCTCTGAGCCATCATGAGAGCGGGCCATTCCGCGGCCCAAACGGGAACTTTTGAGACCGCGCCGCCGTCTGTATGGCAGGACAACCCGACTGCAAGGAGTGTGACATGAGCACCCTGAAACGCGCGTGGACGCTTGCCCTGACCCTCCTCATCGCGCTCACGTCGAGCGGCGGCGCGGCCCTCGGAGCGCCGGCCGGCGCGCAAGGAGGTGAGGACGTTGTGAACCCACAAGTGATCGACGTGTGGCCCTTCCCCGGCGAGGAGATGCCGCTCGATAGCACGCTGACCATCACATTCGACCTCCCAATGGACCAGCCGAGCGTCGAGGCGGCCTTCGCGGTTGCGCCGGGCGTGACCGGGTCGCTGCGCTGGGAGGACGCGCGCACGCTGGTCTTCACCCCGACCGCCGGGTGGGCGCGCGGCGCGGTCTACGAAGTCATCATCGGCGCGGGCGCGCAGAGCCTTGAGGGCGCGCCGCTGGCCGAGCCGGCCCGCTTCACGGTGCGGACGGTGGGTTACCTGGAGGTCTCCACGGTGGTGCCCGCGCCTGACGCCGAGGGCGTCGCCGCCGACGCCGCCATCACGGTGGCGTTCAGCCGCCCGGTCGTGCCGCTCGTGGTCTCTGACCAGATCGCCGACCTGCCCGCCCCGCTCACCATCGAGCCGGCGGTCGAGGGCAAAGGCGAATGGCTCAACACGTCCATTTACCAGTTCACGCCGGCGGAGCCGCTCAAGGGCGGCGCGACGTACACCGCCATCGTGCACGCCGGCCTGACCGATCTGGTCGGCGCGGTGCTGGAGAACGACTTCGTGTGGCAGTTCAGCACGCTGCCGCCGGAGGTGCTCAGCGTGTCGCCGCAGCAGGGCGCGACGAACGTCCTGCTGGAAAGCCAGGTGCAGATCACGTTCAGCCAGCCGATGGACCGCGCCAGTGTCGAGGAAGGGTTCCAGTTGCTGACGTGGGGCCGCCCGGTGGAGGGCGCGTTCGGCTGGGATGAGGCGGGCACCGTGATGACGTTCATCCCCGCCGCCCTGCTCGACATCGACAGCATGTATACCATCAACCTGGCGGGCACGGCGCGCAGCGCCGCCGGCGACGCCACGCTGCGCGAGGGCATCACCTACACGTTCAGCACCGTGCCCTATCCCGCCGTCAGCGACACCAGCCCGCGCAACGGCGAGGCAGGCGTCCGGCCTGGGCGCGGCGTGAGCATCTCCTTCCGCTCGCCGATGAACACCGAGACCTTCCGCGACAAGGTCCTCATCGACCCCGCCCCGGAGAGCTGGACGCCGCGCGTGAGCGGCAACGAGTCGCTCTACCTGGAGTTCGCGACCCTGCCGAACACGGCCTACACCATCACCTTCCTGGCCGGCGCGGAGGACATCTACGGCAACGCCATCCAGACCGACTACCGCTTCTTCTTCGTCACCGGCCCGTTGGAGAACTGGGCGGCGCTCGCGCGCCAGGGCGACTTCATGATTACCAGCACGCACCGCGAAAACACACGCCTTGCGCTTGCCGTCACCGGCGCGCCGTCGTTGAGCTTCCGCCTGTATCGCCTGCCGCTTGACCATTTCCAGACCGCGATTGATCGCAATTACTACTACGACGAGCTCGTCCCCTGGGCGACGGGGGAGAACCTGGTGCGGGAATGGTCGCAGAGCTTCGACTCGGCGGGCGCGGAATACGCCGTCCGGGAGGTGCTGCTCGCCTCTGAGGGCGGCGGCGCGCTCGCCCCCGGCCTGTACTGGATCGAGGCCCGCGGCGTGAACTTCGAGTACTGGGAGCGGTTCGCCTTTGGCGTGGCGACCGCCAACGTGACGCTCAAGCGCACTGAGGACGAGGCGCTGGTGTGGGTGACCGACCTTGTCACCGCCGCGCCCATCGCCAACGCCACCGTGACGCTCTACCAGGGCGCTGCCCCGCGCGCCAGCGGCCAGACCGGCGAAGACGGCGTGTTCCGCGCGCCGGTGGCGACGGACCGCTTCCTCTACGCAGTGGCCGAAAGCGAGGGCGTGTACGGCATCTGGCACTCGCGCTGGGCCTCCGACCAGCCCCAGACCAACAGCTACATCTACACCGACCGCCCGATCTACCGGCCCGACCAGACCCTCTACTTCCGGGGCGCGCTCCGCGACCGCGACGACATGACCTACACCGTGCCGGCGGAGGACACCGTCCACGTGATCGTCGAGGTGAACTGGGGCGAGCAGGTCCTCTTCGAAGGCGACCTGCCCGTCACCGACTACGGCACGTTCAGCGGCGAGGTCGAAATCCCCGCCGACGCGCGCCTGGGCCAGGGTCAGATCAGAGTCACGTCCGGGCGGTTCCAGAACGCGAGTGTGGCCTTCACCCTCGCGGAGTTCCGCGTGCCGGAGTACCAGGTGAGCGTCTCCGTCGAGCGGGACAGCATCATCCAGGGCGAGGCGCTGGCGGCGCTGGTGCAGGCGTCGTACTACTTCGGCGGCCCGGTGAGCAGCGCGCCGCTGGAGTGGGTGGCCTACGGCCAGCGCGGCTACTTCAACTACACCGGCCCCGGTCGCTACACGTTCAGCGATGAGGGCAACGGCTACTATGCCACCTCTGAGGTGGACTACTACGGCCCGTACTATGGCGGGTGGTTCGAGGTCGGCAGGGGCGCCGCCGTCACCGACGCCAACGGCCAGTACATCGTGACCTCCGACAACACGCGCCCCGACTTCAAAGGCCCGATGCGGATCACCGTCGAGGCGACCATCACCGACGAGAGCCAGCAGGCCATCAGCGGGCGCACCACGATCACGGCGCACCCGGCGAACCTCTACGTGGGCCTGCGCACCGACCGCTACTTCGGCAAAGAGGGCCAGCCGATGGCGATTGACCTGATCGCCGTGACGCCGGAGAGCGCGCCCATTGCCGACAAGCGCATCGACCTGACCGTGACCGAGATCCGCTGGACGCGCGTGGAGCGCCCCGGCGAGTTCGGGCGCTACGACTGGCAGCAGGAAGAGATCGAGGTCGAGACTGCCAGCGTCACCACCGGCGCAGACGGGACCGCCCCCTACACGTTCACGCCGCCGAACGCGGGCATCTTCCGGGTGCGCGCGTCCGCGATGGACGAGAAGGAACGGGTCAACAGCGCCGCGCTGCGCTTCTGGGTGACGGGCGCGCGCCCGGTGTGGTGGGGCCAGCCGAGCCAGACCATCGACCTGATTGCCGACAAGGACAGCTACCAGCCCGGCGACGTGGCCGAGGTGCTGGTGCCGATCCCCTTCGCGGGCGGCAGCACCGTGCTGGTAAGCATGGAGCGCGCCGGCGTCATCGCGTATGACGTGGTGCAGGTCGAAGGCTCGACGCTGCTGTACGAGCTGCCCATCACCGACGCGCACGTCCCGACGGTGCACCTGAGTGTGACGCTCGTCAAGGGCGTGGACGCGGAGAGCATCAACCCGGACTACCGGGAGGGCCACATCGCCCTGAGCGTGGAGCCGGTACGGCAGACGCTCACCGTCGAGGTCACGCCCTCGCAGACCCTCGCGCAGCCGCGCGATACGGTCAGCTTCGACGTGGTGACGCGCGACAGCACCGGCGAGCCGGTCAGCGCAGAGGTCGGCCTGGGCCTCACCGACCTGGCGATCCTCTCGCTGATGCCGCCCAACAGCAGTCCGATCCGCGACACGTTCTACGGACGGCAGGGCAACTACGTCAGCACGGGCGTGGCGCTGAGCGCGCTGATGGACCGCCTCACCGACGAATTCCTCCCCACCGAGCGCGACCTCGCAATGGGAACGGCCTCGCCGGCTGCGACGCTGGGGGCCGCCTTTGCGGGTGATGCCATGATGATGGAAACGGCGGGGGCGCCGATGGCCGCTGCCGATGAAGCAGGGGGCGGGCAGGAGGCACAGCCGCCCCTGGTCCGCGAGGAGTTCGAGCAGACGCCGCTGTGGGCGCCGCACGTCGTCACCGACGCGACCGGGCGCGCAACCGTCACGGTGGACCTGCCCGACAACCTCACCACGTGGCGGCTCGACGCGCGCGCGCTGACGCTTGACACAAAGGTGGGCGACACGACCACCGACGTGGTCGTCACGCTGCCGCTGCTGGTCCGCCCGGTTGCGCCGCGCTTCTTCGTGGTGGGCGACCGCGTGCAGCTCGCCACCGTCATCAACAACAACACCGGCGACGCCCAGGTCGTGCAGGCGACGCTCCAAGCCGAGGGCGTGACGCTGGTGGACGCGGCGGCGCAGAAGGTCGAAATCCCCGCCGCGAGCCGGGGCCGCGTGACGTGGGAAGTGGTGGCCCAGGACGTGCCCTACGTGGACCTGACCTTCATCGCGGTCGGCGCAGACGGCTACCAGGACGCCTCCAAGCCCACGCTCGCCACCGGGCCGGAGGGCACCATCCCGGTCTACCGCTACACCGCGCCCGACACGGTGGGCACGGGCGGCGTGCTCCGCGAGGCCGGCAGCCGCACCGAGGGCGTCAGCCTGCCGCCGCGCCTCGACACCGACCAGGGCGAGCTGACGATCAGGCTCGACCCCTCGCTGGCGGTGACGGCCATCGACGCCTTCCACTACCTGAAGAACTACCCGCACCAGTGCATCGAGCAGACCGTCAGCCGCTTCCTGCCCAACAGCGTGACCTACCGCGCACTGCGCGAACTGGGCATCGACGACCCCGAACTGCGCGAGAACCTGCGCGTCGTCATCGACCAGGCGGTGAACAAGCTCAAGCAGGAGCAGAAGGCCGACGGCGGCTGGGGCTGGTTCGCCACGATGGAGAGCAACCCGCTGGTCACCGCCTACGCCGCGCTCGGCCTGATCGAGGCGCGCGACGCCGGCTTCGACTTCGACACGAGCATGATCGACCGGGCGCTCAACTTCGTGCGCCAGTACCTCATCCGCCCCACCATCGACACCTCCGCGTGGCGGCTCAACCGGCAGGCGTTCTACCTGTACGTCCTGGCGCGCGGCGGGCAGGGTGTTCCGGACGAAATCGACGCGCTCTTCCAGCACCGCCTGGAGATGAGCTACGAGGCGCGCGGCTTCCTGCTGATGGCCTTCAAACTGGACATGCCACCCGACGCCACGGCCAGCAACGACATGCAGGCGCTCATCAGCGACCTGACGACGGCGGCCATCATCTCCGCGACCGGCGCGCACTGGGAGGAGGACGACCACGACTGGTGGAACTGGACCAGCGACACCCGCGCGACCGCCGTCATCCTGGCCGCGCTCACGCGCACGCAGCCGGACAACGACCTGCTGCCGAACGTCGTGCGCTGGCTGATGGTGGCGCGGCAGGGCGACCATTGGACGACCACGCAGGAGACCGTGTGGGCCGTGCTCGGACTGACCGACTGGATGACGGCCACGGGCGAGCTTGAGGGCGCGTACACCTGGGGCGCGAGCCTCAACCGCGACCGGCTCGCCGACGGCGACGTGACGCCCGACACCGTGCGCGAGGGGCAGGTGCTCCGCGTGGCGGTGGCTGACCTGCTCCGCGACGAGGTGAACCGCCTCACGATCTCGCGCGGCGAGGGGCCGGGCGCGCTCTACTACACCGCGCACCTCAATACCCGCCTCTGGGCCTCCGAGGTCGAGGCGACCAGCCGGGGCGTCACCGTGCAGCGCGAGTACTTCCTCGCGGGCGACCCCGACAATCCGGTCACCGGGGCGACCGTAGGCGAGACGATCACGGTGCGGCTGACGATCACGACCGACCAGGACATCTACTACTTCGTGCTGGAGGACCCGATCCCGGCCGGCACCGAGGGGGTGAACACCTCCCTGCTCACGACGAGCACGCTTGCGCAGGACCCGACGCTCAGGCCGGCGCAGGACTATCGCTGGTGGTGGGGCTGGTGGTGGTTCGGCCACACCGAGATGCGCGACGCGCAGGTCAACCTCTACGCCGACTTCCTGCCGCGCGGCACCTACGTGTACAGCTACCAGATCCGCGCGAGCATCGTCGGCGCGTTCCAGACCATGCCCGCGCACGCCTACGCCTTCTACTTCCCGGAGGTGTTCGGGCGCACGGATGGGACGTTGTTCACCGTGAACGCGGAGTGACGCGCGGCGGCGCGCTCCCAGAACAAAGACAGCGCACGGGGCGGGCGGCCATGCCCGCCCCGGCCTTTCCCCGGCGCGCTGCGCGTTAGGGGGCGTGTCGGTCCGTGGCGGCGGGGGCGAATGGCTAAAACCGCCGCATGATTTATAATCGCAATGGTTGAGGCGCGCGTTTATCCAGGGAAAGACCAGGTTATGGCCGAGATGCTGCGGTTGTTTGTTGCCGTCGAACTCCCCGCCCCCCTCCTCGATGCCCTGTCCGACCTCCAACGCCAGCTCGCCGGCGTCGTTCCGCGCGATTCGGTGCGCTGGGCGCGTCCGACGGGCATTCACCTCACGCTGAAGTTCCTCGGCGACGCGCCCGCAGACCGGCAAAGCGACATCGAGCGCGGCATGGCGCAGGCCGCAGCGGGGCGCGCGCCCTTCGCGCTGCGGGTGGCGGGCCTGGGCTGCTTCCCGAATTACCGCCAGCCGCGCGTGGTCTGGGTGGGCCTGGAGGGCGACCTGAAGGCGCTCCACGCGCTGCGCGACGCGGTCGAGGCGGCCATCGCGCCCCTGGGCTATCCCACGGAGAGCCGCCCGTTCAGCCCGCACCTGACGCTAGGCCGCACGTCAAAGCACGCGCGTAAGGACGAAGTCGCTGCGCTGGGCCGCGCCCTGGAAGGGATGGACGTCGGCGCGCTGGGCGCGATCGACGTGCGGGGCGTCAGCCTGATGCGGAGCCAGCTCCGGCCCGAGGGGGCCGTGTACACGCAGTTAGCCTACTGCAAACTGGAGGTCGGCAATGCCTGAGCGCAAACCCGTGGTCGCGGTCATCGGCGGCGCGGACTGCACCACCACCGAGGAGATGCAGGCGGCCTACGTGGGGCGCCTGCTCGCCGAGCACGACGCCATCCTGATCTGCGGCGGGCGCGGCGGCGTGATGGAGGCGGCCTGCGGCGGCGCGAAGGCCGGCGGCGGCCTGACCATCGGCGTGCTGCCGGGCGACGACGCCAGCGAGGCCAACCCTTACGTCGATGTCGCCATCGTGACCGGGATGGGTGAGGCGCGCAACGCCATCATCGCCAGCTCGGCGGACGGGGTGATCGCCATCGGCGGCGGCTACGGCACGCTCGCGGAGCTTGCGTTTGCGCTCAAGCGCGGCATCCCGGTCGTGGGCCTGGGCACCTGGAAGGCGACAGCGCCAGACGGCCAGGACATCGGGATACAGGTTGTCGCCTCCGCCGAGGACGCCGTCAAGACGGTGATGGACCGGCTTCGCCGCAAGCCGTAGCAGCGCAGGGCAGCCGTTCAGCCAGGAGGTGGCCGGTGCGCCATGATGTCAAGCTCGTCGTCTCGCCCTTCCCCAACAGCCCGCTCCTCTCGCGCCTGTTTGGGGTGAAAGGCGACAAGGCCAGCGGCGTGCTCGAAATCGACCCCGAAGCGCGCACGGTGCGCATCTCTGGAGCCGCAATCGACACGCCAGACGGGACCCTCAGCTTCACCTTCGACGACATCAAAGAGGTCGAGTCCAAAGCGCTGTACTACCTCACCTTCCGCCTGCACGACGGGCGGGAGATCCACCTGCGCGGCATCGACGCGCTCTACGGCGTGCTCCGCGCGCTTACCACGCACGGCGTCGCCGACAGGACCCAACCCCGCGTCAGGGACCAGATCACGCGCCACGAGAAGCGCCGGCTCCACGTGAGCTGACGCCCGCCCCATCGCGCCACCCAGCCGCCCATCAGGGCGCGCCGCCCGCCGGCTTGAGCGCCCACGGCAGCCCGGCCACAAGCAGCAGCACCTCGTCGGCGGCCTGCGCGATGCGCTGGTTCGCCAGGCCGAGCGCGTCGCGGTAGAAGCGCCCCAGCCGGGTCGGCGGGACCAGGCCCATGCCGACCTCATTGCTCACGACCAGCCACACGGCGTCGGTCGCCGCGAACGCGCCCAGCAGCGCGTCCACCTCGGCCAGCGCCGCCGCGTTCGCCGCCTCCTGGCCGGCGTCTTCGGGCAGGGCCAGCAGTGCGTTCGAGACCAGCAGCGTGATACAGTCCACCAGCACCGTGGCGAAATCCACGCCCTGCGCCGCCGCGCGGACCGCCGCGCCCACGTCACGCGGCGCTTCGAGCGTGCGCCAGCCGGCGGGCCGCCGCGCGCGGTGGTGCTGGATGCGCGCGTGCATCTCGTCGTCGCGCGCTTCCGCCGTCGCCACGTAGAGCACGCGCCCGCCGTGCGCCTGCGCCCAGCGCTCCGCGTAGCTGCTCTTGCCGCTGCGCGCCCCACCGAGCAGGAAGATCAAGCGTTTGCCCATGCCTCAACCCCGCTCAACACGATCAGGCAGGCCAGTTCGGTCAGTTCGCAGAGCGCGCCGTACACGTCGCCCGTGAGGCCCCCGCCGAGCCGCCCCGCCGCCCAGCGCCCCGCCAGCAGCGCGACCAGCGGCCCGACCGCCGCCGCCGCGAGCGCCGCCGCCCATCCCGCGCGCGCGCGCCCACCGCCACGACGACAGCGAGCGCGGTCAGCGTCGCCCCCGCGACCTGCGCCCGGCCCAGCCCCGCGCGGAAGTAGCCCCCAATCCCGGAGGGGCGCGCATAGGGAAAGGCATACGCCGCCGCCGTCATCGCCCAGCGCCCCATCACCGGCGGGCAGGACGAGCAGGAGCGGCGTCACCGCGCCGAGCGCGCTCCACTTGCCGAGCAGCAACAGCGCCAGGCCGACCACCGCCCACGACCCCGCGCGCGCGTCCTTCATGATCTCCAGCCGGCGCGCCGGCGCGACCGCCGCAAACAGGCCGTCGCAGGCGTCGCCGAAGCCATCCAGGTGCAGCCCGCCCGTCAACGCCACCCACACGGCCAGCGCCAGGAACGCGGTCACGCCCGGCGGCAGCGCCATCACCGACGCGACGAGGCCGACCGCAAGCCCGATCGCGAGGCCGACAAGCGGGAAGTACGCGAAGGCGCGCCCCGGCTGCCCGCCCTCCGGGGAGCCGACGGGCAGGACGGTGAGGAACGCGAACGCGCGGCGCACGTCATCCAACATCGGCGGCTCGATCAGGCCAGGCCGGCGCGACTCTGCCCCGGAAGAGCGTGTAGGTGAAGAAGGCGTAGTAGTCCGGAAGGGTCAGGATGAAATCCGCCGACGCCGGCTGGCAGAGGTGCTGAACGCGGCCCAGTCCGCGCCGGAGACCTCCGCCTGCGCGCCGCCCCAGCGCATCTGGAGCAGCCCCGTCAGGGCGCGGCGCACACCGTCGGTGAGCGGGGCGCGCACCTCGCCCACAAGCGTGCGCGCCGCCGCGTCTTCGAAACCCAAGGCGCGGAACGCGCCCAGCGTGCGCAGGAAGTGCGTCTCCGGCTTCTGCCCGTGGGCGAACGGTGCAATCCCCGGCGCGGTCGCGCGCAGCCGCGCCTCAAGGCGCGGGTAGCCGGGCAGGAGCTGCTCCGAAGACCACGCGGCGATGGCGATGACGCCGCCCGGCCGCACCACGCGCGCAAGCTCGTGCAGCGGCGGCAGGGGTCGCCCGGACCGTAGCCCACACAATCCATGCTCCACGCCCAGTCGAAGGCGTCGTCGTCGAAGGGGAGCGCGTACATATCCCCTTCCTGGAAAGTCACCCGGTCCGCAAGGCCGGCCCGCCGCGCGACATCGCGGGCATACGCCACGAACTCGCGGCGCACATCGACGCCCGTGACGTGGCCCGCAGGACCCACCGCCTCCGACAGCAACAGGACCTGAGCACCGTATCCACACCCCACGTCCAGCCCCCGGCTGCCCGGCGGCAACTCAGCCGCCTGGATGACCGAACGGATCACCGGTTCCCGCAGGGGGTTGGACTCGATCAACTGCTGCAGGTAGGCGTCCGCGTCAGTCATACTCCGCACCTCCGGGCAACGCGCGGCGCTCCTCAGCGCCCATCGGGTCCGCTCACGCCCGCATCGTCGAACGTCGCCATCTCTTGCAGCGTGCGCATCGCCGCCTCCACGATGGGCATCGCCAGCGCCGCACCCGTCCCTTCGCCGAGGCGCATGTCGAGGTCGAGCAGCGGACTCAGCCCCAGCGCTTCGAGCGCGGCGATGTGGCCCGGCTCGACGCTGCGGTGCCCGGCGATGAGGTAGCCCTGCACGGCCGGCGCAAGCTGCACCGCGATGAGGGCCGCCGCCGTGCTGATGAGGCCGTCGATGAGGATGGGCACGCGCCGCGCCGCTGCGCCGAGCATCACGCCGGCCATCGCGCCGATCTCGAAGCCGCCGACCTTCGCCAGCGTGTCGCGCTCTGCCGGGGCGTTGACCGCCAGGGCGCGCGCGATCACGGCGACCTTGTGCTGAAGCTGTGCGTCGTCCACGCCCGTGCCGCGCCCGGTCACGGCGGTGGGGGCGCGCCCCGTGCGCGCCGCGATGATGGCGCTGGCGGCGGTCGTGTTGCCGATGCCCATCTCCCCCACCGCCACGATGTCTAGCCCGCGCGCGACCTCGCGCGCCACGACATCGAGGCCCAACTGCACGCACCGGTCCGCCTGCGCCGCCGTCATCGCCGGGCCGGCGGTGAAGTCAGCGGTGCCGCGCGCGACCTTGCCGCGCACCAGGTCGGGGTGGTCATCGAAGTCCGCCGCCACGCCCGCATCGACCACCGTGACGCGCGCGCCCACCTGCCGCGCCAGCACGTTGATCGCCGCCCCGCCGCGCAGGAAGTTCAGCACCATCTGCTGCGTCACCACCTGCGGGTACGCGCTGACGCCCTGCGCCACCACGCCGTGGTCACCCGCGCAGACGATCACGGCGCGCCGCGCCGGCAGCCAATCCAGCCGCCCGGCAATCCCGGCCAGGCGGATCGACAGCGCCTCCAGGCGGCCCAGCGCGCCGGGCGGCTTGGTCAGGGTCGCCTGCCGCGCCGCCGCCTGCCGCTGTGCGGCCTCGTCGAGGGGTGGGATGCCTGGGAGCTTCATTGCTGTGCCTCTCTTCGCTCGGTGTGAGCGGTCACGCGCTGCTCATCGCGTGCGCGCCTTCGCTCACGGTGTCGAGGTGCGCGGTGTCGTTCAGCCGGTAGAGCACCGCGCCCCCGTCGTACAGGTGCAGCTCCGACAGCGAGGCGTTGTCCATCGCCAGGTTCCAGCGCCGGTCCGCCGGGATGTCGAGCGCGCGGCAGATCATGTCGCGCAGCGCGCCGCCGTGCGCCACGACGAGCACCGCCGCATCGTCGTGTGCGGCGATCACGGCGTCGAAGAAATCGCGCACGCGCGCGCTAAAGGCCGCCAGCGCCTCGCCGCCCGGCGGGGGCGTGTCCCGGTCCTGCTGCCACGCCGCCAGCGCTCCGGGATAGCGCGCGGCGATCTCGGCATAGGTCAGCCCCTCGAAGACGCCAAAGCGCATCTCGCGCAGGCGTGGATCATGGCGCACCGGGAGCTGGTGCGGCTCGGCAATGACAGTCGCCGTCTGCCCGGCGCGCCGGAGGTCGCTGGCGTAGATCGCGGTCAGTGGCTCGCGGGCCAGCCGCTGCGCCAGCGCCTGCGCCTGCTGCCAGCCGACCGCGTTCAGCGGGATGTCGGTCTGCCCCTGGTAGCGGCCTTGCGCGTTCCAGTCGGTCTCCCCGTGCCGGATGAGCAGGAGTCGCAGCATAATGCCCTCGATGCTGGTCGGTGTGTCCTCGGCGCAAACAACGGAAGTATACCGGGCAACCGTGCGCCGGTCATCCTCTCGGCGGCGGGCAGGCCTTCTGCAAAGTCAGTGGGCTATGTTAGCATATGGCTTTGTTCCGTCTTGCCCTCACCCCTAAGTCTCCCTCTCCCACAAGGGGGAGAGGGGACTTCAAGCCACACAATTCCCCCTCGCCCCACTGTGGGAGAGGGGAGGCCGACCGAAGGTCGGCGGGGGTGAGGGGGAGGCAGCCGCGAGGGACTTTGCAACCGCCCTGAGCGCGCCGGCAAATTCCGTGATATTTGCGCGGTTCGTGGTTAAACTACAAAGGTCAACGAGGCGACAGGCGAGCGACGCATGAGCTTTCGACACGTCTTCCTGACCGTCTTCAAGAAAGAGATGACCGAACTGCTGCGCGACCGGCGCGCGTTGCTGTTTCTGCTCGCGCCGCCGTTCATCCTGCCGGCGCTCGCGCTGTGCGGCGGGCTGTTCGTCGGCGCGCAGGCGGTCAACTGGGCGACGCAGGGGTTCCCGATTGCGGTGGAAAACCCCGAAGCCGCGCCCGAACTGGCGGCGTGGCTGGAGGCGAGCGGGTCGCTGAAGCTGGTCGATCCCCCCGGCGACGAAGGCTGGGGCGACACGCTGCTCGTCCTCGCCTTCCCCGACGACTTCGCGGCGCGCGTCGCACGTGAGGAGACGGCCTCGGTGACGATGACCACCCACGACAGCACGTGGACGACCGGCCTCGCGGCGTCGGCGGTGCGCGGGGTGATCGCGCGCTACAACGCGGCGCTCATCGACGCGCGGCTCGCCGCGCGCGACCTGGACCGGAGCTGGCTCACCCCGGTGATCATCGGCGAGGCGCAGGCCCCGACCGAGGCGGTGGCGCAGGCGGTGGCCGTCGGTGGGGGCGAGGGCGGCGGCGCTGGCGGCCTGGGGGACCCCGGCGCGTTGAGCACGCTCTTCCTGCCGCTCGCGGTGACCTCTTGGCTGGTGGGCGGCGGCCTGGGCCTGATTGTCGATACGACGGTCGGCGAGAAGGAACGCCGCACGATGGAAGCGCTGCTGCTCACCCCTGCGAGCCGCCTGGGGATCGTGGCGGGGAAGCTGGCGGTGGTGTTCATCGCCTCGGTCGTCGTGATGAGCCTGTGGCTGGCGGAGGGCGTGCTGCTCTCGGTGGTGGTCGGCGCTGCGCCCGCGCTGCCGGCCATACAGGAGGGCGCGCTGAGCGTCGCCGACGTGCTCGTGCAGAGCGGCGCGCAGGTGGCGCGGCTGGTGTTCTACCTGGTGCTGCTCCTGCTCCCCTTCATCGTCATGCTCAACAGCCTGGTGATGGCGTGGTGCACCTTCGCCAGCGGCTACCGCGAGAGCAACCTGCTGCTGTTCGTGGTCCAGCTTGCGCTGCCAGCGTTGGTGATCCTCGCCGTGTTCAGCCTCCCGGCGGACGTGGGCGCGGGCTGGTACCTGACGCCGCTGTTCGGCACCGTGATCGCCATCCGCGATCTATTCAGCGGCGTGCTGCTGCCCGCCAGGCTGGCGGTGGCGCTGCTGAGCGGCGTGGTGTACGCGGCGCTCGCAATGGCGCTGGCGGCCTACATCTACTCGCGCGAGTGGGCGCTCGTGCGCGGGCTGTAGCGCAGCCTGCCGTGCCCCACAAACCCCACCTGATGTGGGCAGGCGAACCGGCGGTTCGCCCATCCTATTCCGCACCACCGCCGACCGAAGGTCGGCGTCCACCTCGCACAAGGGGTTCAGGGGCGGACAGGGTTGAGTCTTGGCGCGAAATGAGTAGGGGCAAGGCATGCCTTGCCCCTACCCGGAAAATCTTGAATATGTTGATCGGTGCTTGGAAGTTGCGTTTGCCTGTCCACCCCTAAATCCACAAGAGACGTGGGGAGCCAGACGCCACATCTGTCACCCTCTTATAGCGTGACTCAGGCCCTGCCGGCGCGCAACCTTGACAACGCCACAGGGAGGTTGTATAACCTGCGCCGGTTGCCATCAGGGAGACAAATTCAAGGGGGCGCACTGTGTAGGGTACACATTGTGCCTTTTCGTTGCGCGGGATCGCTTACGCCTGGTGTTCGGGAGCAGGTCGCATGATCGAAGTCGAACATCTCACCAAGCAGTACGGGTCGTTCACCGCCGTGGACGACATCAGCTTCGCCGCCGGGTCCGGCGAGATCGTCGGGTTCCTGGGGCCGAACGGCGCGGGAAAGACCACCACCATGCGCATCCTCACCGGCTTCATGCCGCCCACGAGCGGGCGCGCGTGGGTGGCAGGCTACGACGTGCTCGAAGAGTCGATGCTGGTGCGCAGCGTCGTCGGCTATCTGCCAGAGACCGTCCCCCTCTACCCGGATATGTCAGTGCGCGGGTACCTGGAGTTCATCGCCGAACTGCGCCGCGTCAGGGAGCGGGAGGCGCGCGTGATCGAGGTCATGGAGCGCGTGGCGCTGCTCGACCGCGCCGAGAGCCTGATCCGCAACCTGTCGAAAGGCCTACGGCAGCGCGTCGGGCTGGCGCAGGCGCTCGTCCACGACCCGCCGGTGCTCATCCTCGACGAGCCGACCATCGGCCTCGACCCACGCCAGGTTCTGGAGGTGCGCAGCCTGGTGCGCGAGCTGCGCGAAGGGCACACCGTCCTGTTCAGCACGCACATCCTCTCGGAGGCCGAGCAGGTCTGCGACCGGGTGCTCATCATTGACCGGGGAAGATCATCGCCGAGGGGCCGCCGCAGACGCTGCGCGACCGCCTGCAGAAGGGCGGGCGCATCTTCGTGCGCCTCGGCGCGGTGGAGGGCGACGCGGCGGCGCTGCTCGCCGGCGTGCCCGCGGTGGCGAGTGTCGAGGCGATGGGCGACGGGTTTGTGATCACGGCGGCGGACTCGACCGACATCCGGCCCGCCATCGCCAGCGCCGTGACCGGCGCTGGCTGGTCGCTCCTCGAACTGCGCCCGCAGGCGATGACCCTGGAGGACATCTTCCTCGAAGTCACCGCGCACACCGAAGCCGAGTCGGATGCGGAAGACGATGCGGGCGCGCCCGCAGCAGCAGACCGGGTTCCTGACGGGGACACTGAGACGGACACAGGAGGTGGGCAATGAGTAATGAACCGTCGATTGCCGCGCCGCGCCCGCCCTTGTTTGCCAACACGTGGGCGATCTTCAAGCGCGAACTGTACCAGTACTTCGTCTCGCCAATTGCCTATTTCGTGGCCTTCGTGATGCTGCTGATCGCGGGGCTGCTTTTCGGCACGTACCTGCGCATCTGGGTCAACAACCAGCTTCCCGCCGACTCGACGGCGGTGATCTCCTACGTGGCGTTCCTGACGGTCTTCATGGCCCCGCTGCTCACGATGCGCCTGCTCGCCGAAGAGAACCGCGAGGGGACGATAGAACTGCTGCTCACGTTGCCGATCCGCGATGTGGACATCGTGCTGGGTAAGTTCCTCGGCGCGTGGGCGTTCTACACCGTGGTCATCGCCGTGACGCTGGTCTACGAGTTCATCCTCACCTCCGTCGGGCAGCCCGACCAGGGCGCAGCGATTGCCGGCTACCTGGGCATCTGGCTGTACGGCGGCGCGGCGCTCGCCATCGGGCTGATGTTCTCCGCCATCACCGAGAACCAGATCGTGGCGGGGTTCCTCAGCCTGGCGATGCTGGTGATCCTCTTCCTGATCGACGCCTTTTCGATGTCGGTACAGAGCGCAGGCGCGCAGACGATGCTGCGGGAGCTGAGCCTGAGTTCGCACTACTACCGCTCGTTCTCGCAGGGCATCATCCGCGTGCAGGACCTGCTCTTCTACATCTTTATCATCGCGGGCGCGCTGTTCATCACCACGCAACTTGTGGGATCGCGGAGGTGGCGCTGATGGCTGGCGAAGGCAGATTGTTTGACCGCGAGACCCTGGGCCGTATCCTGAGCATAGTCGGTGTGGTGGCGCTGCTCGTGGCGCTGGTCGCGCTGATCGGCGGCCTGCAGACCTGGCTGCTCGCCGGCGCGCTGGTCGTCGCGGTGGTCGGCATCGGCGGGTGGGTCGTGCTCGCGCCAGGCGACGTGCGCGGCATCCTCACCGGGCGGCGGGTGCGCTACGGCGGCTTCGCCGCCCTGACGACGGTGCTCTTCATCGGCGTGCTCGTCATCCTGTACGTGTTGGCGATGCGCAACGAGGTCTCGATTGACCTGACGCAGACGCAGCGCTTCTCGCTCAGCGACGCCTCCAAGCAGGCGCTCGCCGGCCTGGAGACGCCGATCCACATCGTGGGGTTCTATTCCAACGCCGCCATCGACTCGCGCGAAAACGCCGAGGTGCTCCTGCGCCAGTACAACCAGACGACGAACGGCCTGGTGACTTACGAGTTCATCGACCCGGACCTGGAGCCGACGACCGCCGCTGCCTATGGGGCCACGCGCGACGGGATGCTCTTCGCCCAGCGCGAGGGCGACGCCCCGCAGACGCGGAATGGATCACCTCGGTGGCGGAGCGCCCGATCACCCAGGCGATCCTGAAGCTCGTCAAGTCCGGCGATTTCACGGTCTACTTCATCACCGGGCACGGCGAGAAGGCCACCGATCAGTTCGATGACCTGGGGCTTTCATCCATCGCGCAGGTGCTGACCGAGCAGTACGACATCGGGGTGGGCGCGCTGAACCTGCTGGAGGCGGGGGAGGTGCCCGAAGACGCCAGCGCGCTGGTTATCGCCGGCGCAACGTCGCACTTCGAGCCGGAAGAGATCGACACCCTGAGCGCCTACATGGACCGGGGCGGGCGGCTGATGGTCCTGGCGGACCCGCCCACCACGCCCGGCGAGGAAAACGCCCTGGACGAAAACGACCCGCTGACGGCCTACCTGCTGGAGGCGTTCGGCGCGGAGTTCCTCGAAAACATTGTCGTGTCGCAGGTGAGCTACATCCAGGCGTTCAACCCGATTTCCGACCGCGTCGATGGCAGCCACCCCACGACCCAACGGCTCCAGCAGCGGCCTACCGTCTTCTTCCAGGCGCGCTCGCTGCAGGTCGAGGCGCCGCCGCCCGGCGTGCTGAACATAAACCTCATCTTCACCGCCAACGACGACTACGGCGAAACCGACATCGACAACTGGCTCCAGAACGTGTACGAATACGATGAAGCCGTCGATACGCCGGGGCCGCTGACGATGGCGATGGCGGTGCAGCGCGACATCGGCACGGAGAACGAGGCGCGGCTGGTGCTGGTGGGCGACTCTGAGTTCATCGTCAACGCGGTATGGGACCTGCAAGGCAACCCGTACTTCTTCACCGACAGCATTGACTGGCTCATCGACTACACCGCCGAGATCACGGTCGAAGCGGTGTCAGACCTGACGCAGTTGCCGGTGTTCGCCACCGTCCAGCAGCAGAACACCATCGCCTTCGTGACGATCCTGGTGATGCCGTTCTCGGTGCTGGCGCTGGGCGTGGTCGTGTGGTGGAGCCGGCGCAGGCGGTGAGGTAAGCCATGCTGGGGAGAAGAAGCGTTCAACTGCTGGCGCTGGCGGCGGTCTTCGTGGCGCTGCTGGCGGTGCTGCTCATCACACAGTCGCAACCGGCGGAAGCCCCGCAACGACGCCGGACTATGTGTTTACCGGCCTGGACCCGGCGGAGGTCCAGTTGGTGCGCGTGGCGCGCGTCGAAGACGGCGTGGCGACCATCATCGAGCGCAACGACGCGGACCAGTGGGTGATTTCCTCGACCGTCTACTACCGGGAAGCGCCCGCCGAGGACGGCGCGATGCAGGAGTTGCTCACCGACCAGGTCGCGGCGGCGCAGGTCGCCCGCTACCTGACGACGATGAGCACGCGCGCGGGGTTCGCCGTCGCGCGCGATTCCGCCGACCTGGAGGCATACGGCCTCGCGCCGGAACCGAAGTACCTGGTGCGTTTCGTCATGAAGGACGGGACGGAACACGTCCTCGAAGTCGGCGGGACCAACCCTCAGAACAACGCCTACTACGTCGCGGTGCGTGGCGCGCCGGAGATTCGGCTGGCGCTCAAGTCGGCGGTCGATGGGCTGATCCGCATTATCGAGGAGCCGCCCTACCTCGCCGAGACGCCCACGCCCACCCTGACGCCGACGGTGACGGACACGCCGACGGTCATGCCCACGGAAACGGCGACTCTGGAGCACACGGAGACGCCCACCCCGACCGCCACGCCGACGACCACACCGACGGAAGGGTCGTCGCCGACGCGCACTTCGACCAACACCTACACGCCTTCGGCGACCGCCACCGCGACGCTGACGCGCACGCCCTCGGCGACGCCGACCGAGACGCCGGAGGGGTTCGTGCCCAGCCCGACCGTCGCGCCGACCTCGGTGCTGACGCCGCTCCCGGCCACGGCGACGCCCTCGGTCACGCCGGCGACGGCGACGGCGGAGTAGTTGCCCGTTGGGGGGGGCGCGGGTCGCTGCGCCCCCATGCCGGCTCTCTGGAACAACAAGCCGTTTTCCAGCTTTCCGCGAGCTTGTTAAGTCCCGACGAAATCAACCAATAGTGATTGTTCTCTGATCCCGCGACTGAAGTCGCGGGCCAATTTCGTAGCGATCATCACTTTTGGCGACGATTAGCCGCCGACTTTGGTCGGTGGGCTACGAAAACGCACAAGGCTCCGACGCCGAATCGACAGCGTGAACAGGTGCCTTCGCACAAGCTCTGACCCATGAACGCTTGTCTTTTTGCCCGCCAACTGTAGACTGTAAGCGCGATTTTCTTCACCTGCGAGAGAGACGACTTTGCGAAGCCAGAGCGACCGCGCGCCCCGTCTGTGGCCGTTGGTGATCACCGCCGTCGGCGTCTTGCTGCTGCTGTCGAACTTCCGGCTCCTCACGTTCGACGTGGTGCAGCTCTGGCCGCTGCTGGTGATCGCGCTCGGCATCCAGTTGCTCCGGCAGGGCGACTTCGGCCTGAGCTGGCAGGGGCAGACGTTCGGCATCACGCGCGGGAGCGTCGAGCGCGCCACGCTGGAGGCCGACGCCGGCGAGCTGGACCTCAACCTGCGCGCCCTGCGCAAAGAAGGCCGGCTCGTCGCCGGGCAGTACACCGCGCGCAGCCGGCCCAGCCTGGAAGTGCAGCACAACGAGGCCACGCTGCGGATGCGGCGCGGCCAGACCTGGCTGCTCTCGCTTGCCGACTGGGAGGTCGGCCTGGCGCGCGACCTGCCCTGGCGGTTGCTGCTCAGCGCCCACCTGGGCGTGCTCAGCATCGACCTCAGCGAAGTCGAGATCGAGGAAGCGCGGCTGGCGACCGGGATCGGCGACATCAGGCTGGTGTGCCCCGGCATTCCCTCCGGGCCGATCTGGGCACGCTCGACGTTGGGCAACATCTCCGTCGAGGTGCCGGCGCACGTCGCGGCGGCGGTGCGCGTGCGCAGCACCGCCCTGAGCAACGTCAAGGCGAGCGACCGCTTCAGCAAAGTCGCGCCGGGGTTGTGGGTCACAGAGGGGTACGCCGACTCGGACGGCAGCGGCGCGCTCTCGGTCGAGGTCGAGTCGGTGGTGGGTGACGTCGCCATCACGTGACGCGGCCGCGCTGGGAGCCGCCTGGCCTCATCAGGGCCGGGCTGTTTTTTATTCGCTCTCGACCGGCAGCACCGCGCCCTCGAACTCAGGCCTTGCGCGCGCCTTGTAGAGCTTGAAGAAGAAGAGGCTGCCTCTCCCGGACTGGGACTGCACCCCGATGGCGCCGTTGTGCGCCTCGATGATCTGCTTGGAGATCGCCAGGCCCAGCCCTGCGCCGCCGTAGCGCCGCCGCGTGCTACCGTCCACCTGGTAGAAGCGTTCGAAAACCCGGTCGAGCTTGTCCTCCGGGATGCCGATCCCCTCGTCTTCGACCTCGACGCGCAGGTGCGGGCCGTCATCGAGCACGCGCACGGTCACGGTGGACCCTTCAGGGCTGAACTTGCGCGCGTTGCTGAGCAGGTTGTCGAGCACCTGGCCGATGCGGCTCCGGTCGCCCAGCGTCGGCGGGAGGTCGGGGTCAATCTCAAGCGCCACGTCGAGGCCGGCCTCGGTGGCGGTGGGCAGAAAGCCCTCGACGGACTGCCGCGCGGTCTCGGCCAGGTCAAACGGCTGCATGTCGAGCGTTTCGCTGTTGATCCGCTTCAGCGAGACGATGTCGTCCACCAGCCCCTTGAGCACGTTGGTCTTCCGCGCCACGATCTCCAGGGCGTTGCGCTGCTGCGCGGTCAGCGCGCCCATCGAGCCACCGGCGAGGAGCTCGACGTAGCTCTTGATGAACGTCAGCGGCGTGCGGATCTCGTGCGACACATTCTGGACCAGCTCGTCCTTGACGCGGTCGGCCTCGGCCAGTTCCTCATACGCCTGCCGGAGTGAGAGGTGGCTGGCCTTGAGGGTCTCGTACAGGTGCGCGTTTTCGAGCGCGGTCGCGGTCTGCGTGGCGACGGTGTAGAGGGTGCGCTCTTCGTCCTCGCCGTAGGCGTCGGGGATCACGGTGCTGAGCTGGATGCAGCCGATCAGGTTGTCGCCCACAATGAGCGGCACCACGAGGCGCGAGGGCACCTCTTCGGGCGGCATTGTCGGCAACACCTGGAAGTCGCCGATCACCTGCGCTTCGATGGTGCGCGGATTGATCGGTTCGCCGGTCAGGTCGCGGTAGAAGGCGAGCAGGCTATCCTGGATCGCGTGGACGGTCTGGTCGCTTATCGGGCGCGCGACCAGCGTCACCATGCGGTGCGGCTCCCCGGCGATGAACATGCCGCCCACATCGAAATGGATGGCGTCCTGCAACTTGTCGAGCACGTAGCCGGGGATGGCCTGCACGTTGAGCGACACGAGCAGCCGCGTCACCTCATAGAGAATGCGCGACTCGCGCTCGCGGGTTTCGGTGCGCTGGAACAGGCGCGCGTTGTCGATGGTGGCCGAGACCTGGTTCGCAAATGCGGCGATGATGGTGCCGTGGCGCTCGTTGTACGCATTGGGCGTCGCGCTTTCGACGCTGAGAATGCCGATCACCCGCCCCCGGCTGATGAGAGGCGCGCCCGCCCAGGAGCGCACATATTCGGTGCCTTTCAGCTCATCCCACGCTTCGTAATTGTGCGTATCCGGGATCACCAGGTGGCGGCGGTTGCGGACGATCCAGCGCGACGTGGACAGCTTCGCCACGTCCATCTTGAGGACTTCGGGCACGGGCGAGGCCGGGTACCCCACCGCGTGCGCGACGAACATCCGGTCGCCCTCCACGAGCCGCACCTGCCCGCTGTCGAACTCGATGACCGATTGCAGCTCGCGCAGGATGATGACCAGCACCTTGTCGAGGTCGAAAGTCTCGCTCACCAGGCGCGAGACGCGCGAGAGAGCCTCAGCCAGGTGGCGCTGGCGGTTGGTCTCCTCGATGAGGCGCGCGTTGTCCACCGCGATGGCCGCCTGGTTGGCGAGCGAAGCCAGCAGCCGCAGGTCGCTGTTGTTAAAAGGCTGGTTGCGGTCTGCGCGCGACATGGTGAGCACGCCCAACACGTGCCCCTCCACGCGCAGCGGCACGGAGAGGTAGCACGCGGGTATATACGAAACGTAGGGGGGAACCACGCCCTCACTGTGGTGGGCGGCGCGCACGTCATTGACGATTTCACCCTCGCTGCGCAACGCCACGCGCCCGGTCAGCCCCTCGCCGAGCCGGATGGACATCGCCCGCACTTTCTCGGCTTCTGGGTGCAGGATCACCGCCGGGCGCAGCGTCTCGCCGTCGTCCTGGAGCAGAAACAGCAGCGTCCCATCCGCCTTGATGAGACGCTTCGCGCGCTCAGCGATGATCTCCAGGCGGATGGAGAGGTCAAGGTTCGAGGACAGCGTCTCCGACGCGGCGAGCAGCGCGGTCACTTCGAGCGCGCGCTGGCGCATTTCTTCGTAGAGGTGCGCGTTCTCCAGCGCGATGCCGATACGGTGCCCGATGAGGCCGAGGACCTTGCGCTCGCTGTCGCTGATCGGGTGCGGCGCATAGCGCAGCAGCAGCAGCACGCCCTGCGCGGCCTCGCGCGCGTGCAGCGGGACAATCGTAAGCGTCGCTTCGGGAGGTAGCTCCGCACGCGGATAGAGCTGGCTGACGGTTGCCCCAAACTGGTGAATCGTCTGCAGGTCAAGTTTCTGGAACAGGTCGGTCAGCACGATCTGGTCGGCGCGGACCGCGCTCTCTGCCGCCATGTGCTTGAGCACTGGCGGCATCCCATACGAGACGAAGGGGATGACCCGGTTGGCGATCAGGTCGATCTTCCCGATGCCGAGCGCGTCAAACGGGAGCGTCTTGTGGATGCGCACCAGGGTCTTGCCAAGCGCCTCCTTGAGTTCGGTCGTCTCCTGCAGAATGAGGCCCATGTCGCTGAGCAGCGCAAGCTCGTCGGCGCGCTGTTGCTGCTGCGCCAGGGTGCGGGCGGTGTCGATGGCGACGCCGACCGCGCGCGCGATGCCCATCAGCAGGGCGCGCTCCTCCGGTTGAAACGTGTGCGCGTGCGCCGAACCGAGGAGGAGCAGCCCGGTTGTGTGTCCGCGCGCCTGGAGCGGTAAGATCGCGCCGCTCAGGCAGTCCGCGCCAAAGCTGAAAGTGCGCCCGGCCAGGGCGCTGGCGGCCTTCGCATCGGCAATGAAGACCGGCTCGCCGGTCTGGATCACGCGCCAGCGATGGCTGTTGGGCGGCAGGAGCGCGAAAGCGTCGATGAAGTCAGGGGGCAGGTTGTCCCACACCATCGGCGTGAGCGTCTGCGTCTCGGCGTCGTAGAGCACAATCGCGCCGGACTCAAAGTTGGTGTACTCCCAGATGGCGTCAAGCGCGGTGCGCAGCGTCTCATGAAGCTCAAGCGGCTGGCTGACCGCCTCGGTGATGGCGTGCAGGATGGAAAGCTCGTCGCTGCGGCGGCGCAAGGTCTGGCCGACCGGGGGCGCGCCGTGGCTGAAGCGCCCGCTCGCCACCCGCGCGACAACCTCCGCGAGGTCATCCGGTGTCTCACGGGCGAGCAGGTGGGCGTCCGGATGGCGGGCGCGGAGCGTCGCGGCGTCGGCTTCACTGTGCGCGCCCCACACGATCAGCGGGGCCTGCGCGTTGTGCGCGTGGATCAGGTCAAGAACGTTATCGCCGACCGGCGGCGCGGCGATGATGAGGTCACAGGACCGGTGGATATCGGTGACAAGCTCATGAGGCAGGCGCTGGATGGCCTCTGGCAAGGGATCAGTGAAGCCGATGACCAGGACACGTAAGATTTCACCTTCTTGTGCCATAGAAAAGATCAGCAAGCCCCCAGCCCAATCAAAACCAACGCTGGAATGCCATGATTTGCCTGATTATATGACAGTTAACAGGGAGTAGCAACCCCACCTCAATACTGAACCTACACTATATTGACTCTCTGTACTTCACGTGCTATGGTTGTCCTGTTCACTGTGCTTATAAAAACTACGCAACCACGGCGGTTTTCCGCCCGGAAAGGACGTAAGATGGCCGTCTTTACACCGTTGGATCTGTCGCGATGGCACAGCGCCGGCCAGGAGGTGAGCCTCTGGCACCCCGCGCTGTCGCAGCGTTTCGCCCAGATGCCAGGTGGCGCGTTGACCGCCTGGGGCATCCCGTTCGCGCTGGCAACCGACGGCGACGGCGCGCCGCGCTGGATCATCCTGGGCCGCGATGCGCAACCGCTCAACCTGCCGCTGGATGAGGCCGCCGCCGCGACCCACGTGATCGTGGCGCACTTCTGCAACACGGCGCAGCGTGCAGGCGTCGATCCGGCGGGCATCCCCCCGGCGTCGTCACGCGGGCGGGCGAGCACCTCGCCGACTACGTCCTGGTCTACGCCGATGGGACCGAACATCGCAAGCCCATCCACCGGCGCTTCGAGATCAACGAGCCGTTTATCGCCTGGGGGCAGTACGCCTTCGCCGCCGTGCCGCATGCGCAGCCGAGGCCGATGAGCATCTTCGAGCGCGAAGTAGAACCCGGCGCGTGGGGGTGGCAACAGACGGGCGTCGCGCTTGACCCGGAAACGTACTGGCTGTACGCGCTCGAAAACCCGCATCCCGACCTGCCCATCGCGGCGCTGCGCATCGAGCCGTGCGGCGCGGATACCTTCGCCATTGCGGGCATTACCCTGGGCGTCCTCGACGCGCACCCGTTCCGCCACGAGCGGCTGCAGAGCTTCCGCATCCAGGTGCCGGAGGCCGAAGCAACCACCACGCCCGACCTCAAGGCAGACATCGACCTCGGCATCATCGTGCGCCGGCGCCGCACGCCCCCATTCGAGCCGGGCGCGTGGTTGGAAGCCGAGGTGCAGGGCTGGGGCGAAGCGCGCGAAACGCCACACCCGAAGACGGCGCACGTCCTCGACATCACGGCGAGCCGCGCCGCCACCCTGGAGGTGGGCGGCCACGCCGTCCCGATGGAGACGGTGTTCCAGCCCGGCGGCAAGGCAGCGAGCGCCGACGGCGCGGTGCGCGTGGAGGTGCTCGGCTACGAGAAGACGTGGCTCCATGTGACAGTCGAGGACGCCGCAACCGGCGAGCCGACGCCGGTGCGGGTGCACTTCCGCGCGCCGGACGGGCGCTACCTGCCGCCCTACGGACACCGCAACGAGGTCAACCTCATGTGGTTCGAGGACTACGGCGCGGACGCGATCCTCGGCAGCACGGAATACGCCTACGTGCCCGGCGCGTTCGCGATCGAGCTGCCCGTCGGCGAGGTCTACGTCGAGATCGCCAAGGGCTTCGAGTACAAACCGCTCCGGCAGCGGCTTGAGATTGCGCCGGCGCAGCGCGAACTCACACTGCGCGTGGAGCGCCCGATCAACCTGCGCCGGCAGGGGTGGGTGACCGCCGACACGCACGTACACTTCCTCTCGCCGACCACCGCCCACCTGGAGGCCGCCGCCGAGGGGCTGAACCTGCTCAACCTGCTCGCGTCTCAGTGGGGCGATCTCTTCACCAACGTGGGCGACATCACGGGCGCGATGTCGCCGGTGAGCCAGGACGACACCCTCGTGTGGGTGGGCACCGAGAACCGGCAGCACATCCTCGGTCACATGAGCCTGCTCGGCGGCAAGGGCGCGCCGGTCTTCCCGATGACGACCGGCGGGCCGGACGAGAGCGGCATCGGCGACGCGGTGATGACCTCGATGGCCGACTGGGCCGACCGCTGCCGGGCGCGCGAAGGCCTGGTGATCCTGCCGCACTTCCCCAACCCGCAGTGTGAGAACGTCGCCGACCTCGTGCTTGGCAAGATCGACGGCGTGGAACTGCGCGACTTCTTCACCGACTCGATGGACACCTTTGGCGTCACCGAGTGGTACCGCTACCTCAACCTGGGCTACCGCATGGCGGCGGTCGGCGGCACGGACAAGATGATGGCCGGGCTGCCCGTGGGCTGCGTGCGCACCTACGCCCACCTGCAGCCTGGCAACCCGTTCACGTTCGAGACCTGGGCGGAAGCGGTGCGCGCCGGGCGGACGTTCACCACCACCGGGCCGCTGCTCCTGCTGACCGTGGACGGCGAGGAGCCGGGCGCGACGCTCACGCTGCCGGCGGGCGGCGGCGCGGTGAGCGCGACCGCGCGCGTGCAGTCGATGGTGCCGTTCCATGAGGTCGAAATCGTCGCCAACGGGGAGGTCGTGGCGCGGCAGGTGGCCGAAGCCGGGACGAAAGAACTCGAACTGACCGCCGAGGTCCCGCTGAACCGGACCGGTTGGGTGGCGGCGCGCTGCCTGAGCCGCCACACGCTGTGGCACGCCTGGCCGATACACCCGGCGGCGCACACCTCGCCGGTCTACGTGGACGTGGCCGGCAGCCCGCGCCCCTTCAACGCGAAGGACGCGAAGTACATGCTGGCGATCCTGCGCGGCGGCCTGCTCTGGCTGGACACGCTCGCGACGCCCTACAGTGCCGAGGCGCACGCGGCCATCAAGGGCGTGTTCGAGCGCGCCGTCGCGACGCTGGAGGGCCGCCTCGCCGCCGAAGCGTAGGCCGGCCTTATGCGGCGGGCAGCACCGTAACCCAGAGGCGGCGGGCGCGCGGGCCGTCGAATTCGGCCAGGTAGACGCCCTGCCAGCTCCCCAGTTGGAGCCGCCCGCCGCTGACAAAAAACGAACGCGCTCGCGCCGAAGAGCGACGCCTTGATGTGCGCCGGCGAGTTGCCCTCGCCGTGCTGGTGGCGGGGGTCGTGCGGCGCGAGTTCGTTGACGGTGAGCAGGATGTCGCGCGTGACGGCGGGGTCCCAGTTCTCGTTGAAGGTCACGCCGGCGGTGGTGTGCGGCACGAAGAGCAGGCACACGCCCTCGCGCACGCCGCTCTCCTCGACGACACGCTGCACCGCGGATGTGATGTCTTGCAGTTCGGTCCCGGCGTTGGTGCGGATATTGAGCGTTTGCATCATGCGCGTCCCTGGCCTTGGGGTGCGTTCTCCGGTCACGGCTTACGTTTATACCCCATCCTGGCGCAGACTCTGAAACTTGCGCGCCCTATCCCGCAATGCCCCCGCGCGGTTCGGTTGCTGGTCGGGGCGGCGTTGCTCTATCATAGAGTCATGGAGGCGCGCAGCGATGGCGCAAGACACAGAGCACATGACGCCGGTGGGCGAGATCGTGGGCGTGGAGCCGGGCAGCCTGGCGGCGGCGCTGGGCGTGCAGCCCGGCGACCTGCTGCTTGAGGTCAACGGCGCGGTGTGCGAAGACGTGATCGACGTGCACTACTGGGCGTCCGACGAGCAGGTGGCGCTCACGGTCCTGCGCAATGGCGCGGAGGTCGCGCTGGCGGGAGCGCGCGCCTACGACCAGCCGCTGGGGCTGGCGTTTGCGCACCCCACGTTCGACACCGACATCCGGCGCTGCAACAACCTGTGTGAGTTCTGCTTCGTGCTCCAGATGGCGCCCAAAATGCGCCGCACGCTCTACATCAAGGACGACGACTACCGCTACTCGTTCCTCCACGGGCACTTCGTCACGCTCACGAACCTGAGCGCGCACGACTGGGCGCGCATCGTCGAGCAGGGCCTCAGCCCGCTGTACGTCTCGGTGCACGCGACGGCGCTTGAGGTGCGCCGGCAATGCCTGCGCAACCCCGACGCGCCCGACGTGATGGCGCAGCTCCGCTGGCTGGGCGCGCACGGCATCGAGACGCACACGCAGATCGTGGTGACGCCGGGCCTCAACGACGGGCCGCACCTGGAGCGCAGCGTGCGCGACCTGGCGACGCTGTGGCCGGCGGTGCGGAGCGTGAGCGTGGTGCCGGTTGGCCTCACGCAGCATCACAAGTACGGACACCGGATCAACACGCTCGCGGAGTGCCACGCGGTTCTGGACGCCTGCGCGGCGTGGCAGGAGACGTACCGGAAGGCGCTCGGCGTGCGCTTTGTCTACCCCACCGACGAGTGGTACCTGCGCACCGGGCGGCCCATCCCGCCGGCGGCGCACTACGACGGGCTGGCGCTCCAGGAGAACGGCCTGGGCATGGTGCGCGACTTCCTCGACGAGTGGGCCGTCATCCAGCGCAAGGAGGTGCCCGCGCTGAAGCCGGCGGTCAGCTCGGTGACGCTGGCGACCGCCACGCTCTTCGCGCCGACGCTGGCGCGCGCGGCGGCGGCGCTGGCTGAGGCGACGGGCGTGCGCATCGAGGTGGTTTCGGTGGTGAACCGCCGGCTGGGCGAGACGATCACCGTCGCCGGGCTGCTGATGGGGGAGGAAGTGATCGCCGACCTGAAGGCGCGCGACCTCGGCGAGGTCGTGGTGCTGCCGCGCGTCCTGTTCGACCACCCGGAAGGGGTGAGCCTGGACGATGTTACGCCGGCGCAGGTCGCTGAGGCGGTGGACCGCCCGGTGGCGCTGGCCGACTCGATGGGCGATGTGGTCGATGTGCTCGCCGGGCGAAAATCCTGAAATCCTCACGGCGTCCTTCGATTTATCCACATAAGTGCTTGACATTCTGACGAAATTCGTATAGAATATAGTTGAATATTAGGCAAATCGCAACAGGAGGCCGTGATAGTGGATGACCTGGACCGCCAGATTCTGAGCCAGCTACGGGAGGATGGACGCCGGTCCTTCACCGCAATCGCCGAGCGCCTTGGGAAGAGCGAAGGGATGGTGCGGAACCGCGTGAACCGGTTGATCGAAGAGGGCGCGCTCACCATCCACGCCGTGGTCAATCCGGCAGTCCTGGGGTATCACGTCCAGGCCTTCATCGGCGTCACCGTCGAGCCGCCGCTTATCGAAGATGTGGCAACGGCGCTGCTCCAGTATGAAGAGGTCTCGTACCTGGCGTGGTCATCGGGCCGCGTGGACCTGCTGGTGCAGGCAGTTTGCCGGGACAATGATCACTTCATCAACTTCTTTAAAAAAGCTAAACCAGGTCGAAGGCGTGCGCTCAACCGAGACGAACATTATCCTGCACACCTACCGCCAGCGCGCCGACTGGGAAATCACAACCTGACCGTGTTGTTTGTTGCATACCATCAAGCCCCCGCACGGTCAACCCGGTCGCGGGGGCTTTTTGATAGAGGGTTGGGACGAAGACGAAAAGGAGGGTGGAAATGTTGGGTCATATCCGTGTATCGCCAAGGCGCTTTGCGGTAGGCATGGGGGTGGCCGCCGTGTTGACGGTTGCCGTCATCGCCAAGCTCATCCTGCTCGAAACGCTCCTCAGTTACGGGGTCGCGGCCGGCGTGGCCGCCGTGCCGGTGATCCTGGTCGCCCTGATGCTGTGGGCTTCGCTCCGCTAGGCCCGGTCAGACCCGCGTCGCTCTGACGCCTCACCGTGGGGGCAAGGGACGCCTTGCCCCCCGCGCCTCCAAATCCTCACCGCCGGCTACCGGCAGCTCGAAGACAAACGCGGTGCGCGCTGGCGCGCTCTCGACCCAGATGCGCCCGCCGTGCAGCACGACCAGTTGCTGTGTGATCGCCAGGCCCAGGCCGCTGCCGCCGCTGTCGCGCGCGCGCGCGTCCTCCGCGCGCCAGAACCGGTCGAACACGTGCGCCGCCTGCGCCGGATCGAGGCCCGGCCCGGTGTTGCTCACCGCGAACCAGACGGCGCCCTCTTGCGCGCCCACCCGCAGCGCGATCTCCCCACCCTGCGCGACGTGCCGCAGCGCGTTGGCGAGCAGGTTGCCCAACACCTGCTGGATGCGGTCGCCGTCCACGAACACGGGCGCGAGTCCCGGCGCGACCTCGTGCTTCAGGGCGACGCCGGCATCCAGCGCCAGCGGCGCGAACCGCTCGACGGCCTGGCGCACCAGCGCCTCCGGCGCGACCGGGGCGCGCTCCAGCGGCAGCCGGCCGGCCTCCGCGAGCGTGAGCAGGCGCAGGTCGTCCACCAGCCGCGCGAGGTGGATGGTCTGGTCGTGGGCGACGGCCAGGTGCGCGCCGTCCGTCGGGAGCACGCCGTCGAGCATCGCCTCCAGGTGGCCGCGCAAGACGCTCACCGGCGTGCGCAGCTCGTGCGCGACGTCTGCCGCCATGCGCTGGCGCAGCGCCTCGCCGTCCGCAAGGTCGTGCGACATGCGGTTGAACGCCTCCGCCAGTTCGACGACCTCCGCCGGGCCGCCCACCTTGACCTGACGCCCCAGCGCGCCCCCGGCCACGTCGCGCGTGGCGCGAGTGAGCGCCTGGAGCGGGCGCGCCAGCCCCCGCGCCAGGACCAGGCTCGCCGCCACCGCCAGCAGCACCGCAATCAGCGCGGCGGCGGTGAGCCAGTTCGTCACCTCGGTGAGAAACCGGGTCTCCGTCTCGCCCAGCGCCTGCTCGCCGCGCGTCGCCTGCACCAGCCACCCGACGCGCGCGCCCGCCACCTCAAGCGGTATGGCCTGGCTCAGCGCGTCGGCGTCCAGGGGCGCGCCGACCTGCGCCGGGTCCGTCGCCGCGATGACCGTGCCGGAGGCGTCGGCAAGCAGAACCTCCCAGCCGCGCCGGACGCCCCCGCGCCCCGCGCCCGCACCCTGGCCCACACCCTGCCCCCTCGCCTTCCACGCGGTCCGTGAGCACCGACGCGACGCCCGCCCACGACCCACGCGCTGCGTAATAATCTTGCAGCATCGCGACCTGTTCGGCAGCGAACGGCGGCGCGCTGCTCTGATCGACATAACGCCGGAAGCTGGTCTCGGTCGCGCTGCGCACGATCAGCGCCACTGCCCCGACCGCCAGCAGCGCCACCGCCAGGAACGCGGCCAACAGCCGGACCCACAACCTACTGCGCATCGCCCGCCATCCGGTAGCCGACGCCGTAGACCGTCTCGATGTAGCGCGGGTTGCGCGGGTCCGCCTCCAGCTTGGCGCGCAGGTTCTTGATGTGCACGTCGATGGTGCGCTCGTACCCGGCGTAGGCCTCGCCCTGGATGCGGTCGAGCAGCTCCATGCGCGTGAAGACGCGCCCTGGCCGCGCCATCATCACCTGCAGCAGGTCGAACTCGCTGGGCGTCAGATCGAGGCGCACGCCGTCCCTGGTGACGGTGTGCGTCTCGGCGTTCAGCACCAACCCGCCGACGCGCCACGTGGTCGGCTCGGTGGAGAGGTCGCCGTAGACGCGGCGGAGGATCGCGCGCACCCTGGCGACGAGCACGCGCGGGCTGAAGGGCTTGGTGATGTACTCGTCCGCGCCGATCTCCAGCCCGGCGACCTGGTCGGCCTCGTCGACGCGCGCCGTCAGGAAGAGGAGCGGCACTTCGCTCTCCTTGCGGATCAGCCGCGCCGCCTCCCAGCCGTCCATCTCCGGCATCATCACGTCGAGGATCACGAGGTCGGGCTGTTCGTGGCGGACGGCAAACAGCGCGTCGCGCCCGTTGCGGACCGTAACCACGTCGAAGCCGGCGTCCTTCAGGTAGGCGCGCACGGTCTCAAGGAGATGCTG
Source organism: Anaerolineae bacterium (assembly GCA_027494055.1). Classification (GTDB taxonomy): domain Bacteria; phylum Chloroflexota; class Anaerolineae; order Aggregatilineales; family JAFGMM01; genus JAOSJO01. The sequence goes on from JAOSJO010000022.1 coordinate 389,135, forward strand.
TTCGTCGTCTGCGACCAGTATTTTTCGGCTCATAAGCGCCCCGTGTTTTCCATCCAGTATAGCAGGGACTTGTGAAGAACCGGTGAAGCGCGCAAAGGATAACGCAAACAAGGGGGCGTCAGGCCCCTTGTCTACATCGTTTGTCAGTTGTGCGACACGCCTACTCCAGACCGGCCTCCTTGCGGAGGATGGCGGCTTTGTCGGTGCACTCCCAGGTCACGTCGAGGTCATCGCGCCCGAAGTGGCCGTAGGCGGCGACCTGCCGGTAGATCGGCCGGCGCAGGTCCAGGTCGCGGATGATGGCGGCAGGGCGCATGTCAAAGTGCTTCTTGATGAGTTCGAGGATTTTCTCGTCGGCGACCTTGCCCGTGCCGTAGGTCTCCACCGCCAGCGAGAGCGGCCTCGCGACGCCAATCGCGTAGGACACCTGAAGCTCGAACCGGTCCGCAAGGCCGGCGGCGACGATGTTCTTGGCGATGTAGCGCGCCATGTAGGCCGCCGAGCGGTCAACCTTCGTCGGGTCCTTGCCGGAGAACGCCCCGCCGCCGTGCCGCGCCACGCCGCCGTAGGTGTCCACGATGATCTTGCGCCCGGTCAGCCCCGCGTCGCCGAGCGGCCCCCCGGTCACGAAGCGCCCGGTGGGGTTCACGTAGATGCGCGTGCGGTCGTCGAGCATACCGTTGGGCACCACGTACTTGATGACACGGTCGATGATGTCGGCCCGAATCTTCTCCTGGCTGACATCGGGTGAGTGCTGCGTCGAGACGACAACCGTGTCCACGCGCTTGGGCTTGCCGTGCGCGTACTCCACCGTGACCTGGCTCTTGCCGTCAGGCCGCAGGTAGGGGAGGGTGCCGTCCTTGCGGACGTTTGCCAGGCGACGGCAGAGCTTGTGCGCCAGCATGATCGACATCGGCATGAGTTCGGGGGTCTCGTTACACGCAAAGCCGATCATCATGCCCTGGTCGCCCGCGCCGATGGACTCGATTTCCATGTCGGTCATCTCGCCGGTCTTGGCCTCAAGCGCCCTGTCCACGCCGAGGGCGATATCGGCGGACTGCTCCTTGATGGACGTGATAACGCCGCAGGTGTCGCAATCGAAACCGAACTTCGCGCGCGTGTAGCCGATGTCGCACACCACCTCGCGCACAATCTGGTTGATGTCCGCATAGGCGTCGGTCGTGATCTCGCCCATCACCAGGACCAGACCGGTCGTCACCGCGCACTCACAGGCCACGCGCGCGTCGGGGTCTTGCGCAATGAGCGCATCGAGGATCGCGTCGGAGACCTGGTCGCATATCTTGTCCGGATGTCCCTCGGTGACCGACTCCGAGGTCAGGAAGTACTGGGGAGAAGTCATGAAGGTAACGTTGTTGCTCACGGGGATTGCCCTTTCATAAGAAAGTCCGTAAGCCGCGCCGGGGCTTTGGCCTACATTTATCGTCGGGCTGCGATAGTACCAACAAGCTGCCCTTTCCCACAAGCGCCGGCGCGGCGGGCGGGGCGCTTGGTGTAGATCGATTACAGGCATGGGCAGTTGCGTCCTACGTGATCCATGATAAACTACAAAGGGTCTGGACGTATCCTGCCACCGGAAGGGGGACCGCCGGTTATGAAGCGCATCCTTGTGGTTGATGATGAAATAGGCGCTCTGACCCTGATCGGGATCATGCTGGAGCGCGGCGGCTTCGAGGTTCTGAAGGCCAAGAACGCCGATGCGGCGCTGAGCGTGCTGGACCAGGAGACGCCGGACCTGATTATCCTTGACGTGATGATGCCCGGCATGGACGGCATCGAGCTGTGCCGGACGGTCCGTGGTCGCCCTGAAACGGAGAGCACCCCCGTCCTTATCCTTTCAGCGCGCGGCGACGCCGAGAGCGTGATGCGCGGCATGGACGCCGGCGCGAGCGACTACCTCCCCAAGCCCATCCTGCACCATGACCTTGTGGCGAAGGTGCGCAAGATGCTCGATATGAACGCCGCCCTTGAAGCGTAGCGCCCGACGCAATTACACCCTGCAAACACGCCCCACGGTCACACCCGTGGGGCTTTTTTTCGCGCCTGCGGCCCGCCATGCCGCCCGACTTCACAGCGGGGCGCGCCGGGCTGGGCCAGACAAAACGCCCCACGGCCTTGCCTGTGGGGCGGTCGGTTGCGATAGCGCGCGCAGCGCTCACGCCGGCGCGGGCCGGCTGGCGATGAGCATCTTCCAGGTGCCGCGCTGGCACACTTCGTCCTTCTGGTTGAAGATGCGCGCCTTCAGCGACACCACGCCGCCGCCCAGGCGCGCCGCGGGCTTGAGTTCGGTGACCTCCAGCTCGACGCGCACCGTGTCGCCGATCAGCGTCGGCGTCGAGAACTTCCACTCGTCGATCTCGCGGAACGCCAGCACCGTGCCGTCGATGATGCCAAGCTGGTAGGCCAGGCCGCTGGCGACCGAGAGCACGAGCAGCCCGTGCGCCACACGCTGCCCGAACATGTGGCCCTTCATGTACTCGGCGTTTGTGTGCATCGGGTTGAAGTCGCCGGAGACGCCGGCGAAGTTGACGACATCGGCCTCGGTGATGGTCCGCCCCTGGGTGACGATCTTCTGGCCGATCTCGAAGTCCTCGAAGTACAGGCCGCGCGGCTGGTATGCCTCGGTCATCGGTTACCCCCTGTGTGGTGATGGAATTGTGGCCGATTGTAACCAATCTTCGCGCGCGGGCATAGACGAGGCGGCACGGAGGTGCACACCCCATACACCTTTGCGTCAGGCTTGCGCGGCGTTGCCGCGAACGCCAGGCTCCCGTCAGTCCTTCACCCGGAATTCACAAGACGGCAGGTGTGGCTGCGTTATAATGAAGCAAGGATTGAGAACCCTCGCGGCGTCTTCAATCCCGCCGGGTATTGTCATCGCTCCGCAGCGCCACGACGTGACATCGACCACCGCGCTCTAGAAGGACGGCGCTTCGCGCTATCGGGCTGGGGCGCGCGCGAATGCGTGACAAACCCTCCGCGACTGTGATACACTGAGGCCGTGATGTGCGCAACGGTACTTGCGCAATCGGGCGCACTTCTGTACGATATGGTTGTTACGCGGGTTTGTCCCTTACTATAAAACACCTCCGCGCTTCAGCCAGGGAGGCGGATAACCGATTATGACTCAACAGAAGAAGCAGGATGGGATGACCAGGGTCGTGTGTATCGAAGACGAGTCGGAAATGATTGACCTGGTCAAGCTCATTCTGAGCCGGCGCGGCTTTAAGGTGACAGGCGCGATGGGCGGGCGCGAGGGCCTGGAGGCCATCGCGCGCGAGAAACCCGACCTTGTCCTCCTCGACCTGATGATGCCCGACATGGACGGCTGGGAGGTCTACCAGCAGATGAAGGCCAACGAGTCCATGCGCGACATCCCCGTGATCGTGGTCACGGCCAAAGCGCAGAGCATCGACAAGGTTCTGGGGCTGCACATCGCCAAAGTGGATGATTACATTACCAAACCTTTTGGGCCACAGGAGTTGCTCAGCAGCGTTGAGCGCATCCTTGCAGCGCGGCAAAGCGCCAGGGCCGCGGCTGAGGCTGCGGCTGAGGCCGAAGCCGAATAGCGCCCTGCGGCCCCACCGTCCGAAACCGACCCCCTTCTGTCGCGTGCGCGTACAGCGCGCAACGTTGATACCTGGCATAAGACGTGCACAGGAGTCATCGTAGCCACCGTGTCACAGGAGGCGGTCCATGCGCATACAGTCGATCCTCACGAGAGTAACGCCGATTCTCCTTGTCGTCGCCCTGAGTGGGGCGGCCCTCTCCGCGCCCATCCCATCGCTTGGGGCCGCGGCGCAGGGCGCGAACCTGCTCCGGAACCCCGGCTTTGAGGGCGAATACAGCACGTGGTGGAGCGGCAATACCCCATACGTCACCGTCCAGATTGCACCCGACTGGAACCCCTGGTGGCTGCCACAGGTCGAGAGCGACCCCTCGTGGCGGAACCGGATGCCAGAATACAAGCCCGCCGCCCCGTACCAGAACCGGATCCACAGCGGCGCGAACGCGCAACAGTACTTCACCTTCTACGGCACGCACGTCGCGGGCATATGGCAGCAGGTCCCGGTGACGCCGGGCGCGCGGCTGCGCTTCTCGATCTGGATGCAGGTATGGTCGAGCGCCTTCGATGACCCCAACGTCAGCGAGTCTGACGGCCAGGTCGATGTCAAAGTCGGCATCGACCCGACCGGCGGCACCGACCCGTTCAGCGCGACCGTGGTGTGGTCGTCGCCGCAGCGCATCTACGACCAGTGGTTCCAGATGAGCATCGAGGCGAACGCCAGCAGCAACAACGTCACGGTGTACGTCCGCACCGAGCCGCAGTTCCCGGTCAAGCACAACGACATCTACATGGACGACGCCGAGCTGGTCGCGCTGGATGGGCAGGCCGTCACGCCCAGCCCGACGCCGGAGGAATTCGAGTCGCCAACGCCGACCGCCACCAAGCCGCCCGTCGGTCCGACGGCGACGCCCTCACCGACCAACACGCCGGAGGTCGGGACCATCATCCACACCGTCCAGGCCGGCGATACGCTCTCCGGGCTGGCGGCGCGCTATGGCACCACCGTCGCCGCGATCATGAACGCCAACGGCCTGACCAGCACGATCATCTTCCCCGGCCAGCAACTCACCATCCCCACCACGCAGGTGCAGCCTACCGCCACCCCCATCACGCCGACGCCCCGCCCGTCACCACGACAACGCACGTCGTGCAGCCCGGCGAGAACCTGTTCCGCATTTCGCTGCGCTACGGCACCACCGTGGAGGCCATCGCCCACCTCAACGGCATCGTCAACCCGAACCTGATCCACGTCGGGGCAGGTGCTCCAGATTCCTGCGACGGGTGGGCCGGCAGACCCGCCCCCGCCCGCGCCGCGCGTCCACGTGGTGCAGCGCGGGGAGAACGCCTTCCGCATCGCGCTGCGCTACGGCACGACCGTGGAGGCCATCGCCGCGCACAACGGCATCCGCAACCCGAACCTGATCTACGCGGGGCAGGTGTTGATTATCCCATGAGCAGGCCGGCATGACCGACTGGCGCACGATGCGCAACGCCGACACCGGCGCGGTGCTCCTGGAGCGCGTCAGGTGGTGCAATAGCTTCTGGTGCCGCTTCCGCGGCCTGATGATGCACCGCCCCCTTGCGCCGGACGAGGGGCTGCTCATCGTCTTTTCCAGCGAGAGCGCGACCGGCGCGTCGATCCACATGTTCTTCATGCGCTTTGCCATCGCCGCGGTCTGGCTGGATCGCGAATTCCGCGTGGTGCACACCGCGCTCGCCAGGCCGTGGCGGCCCTATTACGCCCCGCCGACGCCCGCCCGGTACGTGCTGGAGGCTCCGCCCGCCGTGCTGGAGCGCGTCGCGGTGGGGGACCGTTTCGTCTTCGAAGCGGCTGAGGGCGCGGCCGGCTGACCCGCCTTCCTGAGGAGAGCACCCGTGCCCCGACGCGCCCTCGCGACCGTCTTGGTGACCCTGGCCCTGCTCATGGCAGGGCCGGCGCACGCCCAGGAGCCGGGCGACGGGGCCGGCCTCATCCACGTCGTGCAGCGCGGCGAAAGCCTGTACCGCATCGCGCAGCGCTACGGCGTCACGGTGGATGACCTCACCGCCGCGAACGACATCGCCGACCCGCGCCGCATCTACCCCGGCCAGGAGCTGCGCATCCCCAACGCGGGCGCGGCGGACGCCGGGACGGGCGAGGCGCTGGTCACGCACGTGGTGCAGCCCGGCGACACCCTGCTCAGCCTGTCCTACCGCTACGCCACGACCGCCGACCGCGTGGCCGAACTCAACAATCTGGTGAACGGGACGCGGCTCTACGTGGGACAGGCGCTCACCATCGCGCAGGGCAGCGCGGGCGCGTCGCCGGTACAGCGCGGGCGCGTGCACACCGTCATCGACGGCGACACGCTGCTCAGCCTGGCGCGCCACTACGGGGTCGATGCGCGCGACATCAGCCGCGTCAATGCGCTGTCCAGCCCGGCGGTCCTCTACCCCGGCCAGCGCCTCGTCATCCCCGGCGGCCCCGACGATGAAAGCGCGCCGCTGCTCCGCGAGCTGCCCGACCCGCTCCTGAGCCTCAGCATCGACCCGCTGCCGGCGGTCCAGGGGCAGACGATCGGGATGCGCGCGCAGACCAGCCGCCCGGCGACGGTCACGGGCGCGTTCATGGGCCGGCCCATCGCGTTCAACACCAGCGACGGCCTGAACCACACTTTCGTGTTCGGCATCCACCCACTGACGGCGCGCGGGCTGTACCCGTTTATCGTCTTCGTGCGCGACACCGCCGATTACCTGGCGCACCTCAGCGTGGACGTGCTCGTCGTCGAGGGCAACTATGGCCGCGAGGTCGTGCCGGTCTCCGGGCAGCTTCAGGCCCTGCTGGATGAGAGCGTCACGCAGCCAGAGCTGGCCCGCCTCGCGAGCGTGATGACCATCGCCAACCCCGAACGCTACTGGGGCGAGGGCGTCTTCCACAGGCCGGTTGCGCAGCGCGTGACCTCGTATTTCGGCACGCGGCGCTCCTATGGCGGCCTGATGGACGGCCTGCACGCCGGCGTGGACTTCGGCAGCCCGATTGGCACGCCGATCTACGCGCCCGCCCCGGGCCGCGTGGTGCTCGCGGAGCAGTTGGCCGTGCGCGGCAACGCGACCATCATCGACCACGGTTGGGGCGTGTATAGCGGCTTCTGGCACCAGTCGCAGCTTGGCGTCGCCGTCGGGCAGACGGTCGAGGCCGGGGACCTCGTCGGGTACGTGGGCAACACCGGCCTCTCGACCGGCGCGCACCTGCACTGGGAGATGTGGGTGAGCGGCGTGCCGGTCGATCCGCTCCAGTGGCTTGAGCGCGTCTTCCCCTAGCCGGCCTCAGGTTGCGCGGGGGAAGCGTTTAACCGCGAATAACGCCATTTCAGAAGAAGCGTGCTGTGTTCCTGCCAACCGCCATATCTGGCGGTAGGGGTGACCCGGCGGGTCGTCCCTACGACCCCCGCATCTCAATGTTTGTGACAGGAGCATAGCTATCCGTGGTTAATCAACCCTCCGCCGCGAGGAGCGCGCGCGCCACGAGGTCGGCGACCTCCGCCTGCACGACGCGCAGCATGGTCTCCACCGACTCGTCGCCCACAATCACGCGCGCGCGGCCCTGCGCCAGGGCCTCGGCAATCTGCGTCCACGCCGGGACGCGCGCCGGGTAGAAGCTGGCCGCCATCTGCTCCAGGAAGAAGGGCAGCACCGGGTCATCCTGGAAGGCGTCGGAGTCTATGAACGCGGCGCGCGGCTGGAACATGCCCGCCTCGGCGTAGTAGCGGTCGGGGGTGGTCGAGCAGGAACCAGGCCAGCTTCCAGGCCGCGGCACGCGCCAGCAGCGGCGATGCGGCGTTCACCATCAGCAGGTTGGCGAACACCGCGCCCCGGTTCTCGTTGACCGCGTCCGCCCAGGTGGGCACGGGATGGACCGACCAGTCAATCCTCGCCGCCTCGATCTGCGCTGCGCCCCCGATGCCGAAGGTGCATTCAGTCGCGAGCAGGCCCTTCAGGAAGCTGACGCGCGTGTCCTCGAAGTCGGGGCCGCCGAGGTTCCATTCGTTTGCCCAGTCGGTCCAGTAGGCCATCACGCGCGCCGCTTCGGGCGTGTCGATGGTCACCGTGAACGTCTGCTCATCGACCAGGGCGCTGCCCAACTGGCGCACCATCGGCTCGAATTGCAGCCATATGAAGAGCGGCGCAGACCAGTTGAAGTCGAACCCCCGCTGGGTGATCGCGCCCTGCGCGTCGCGCACGGTCAGTTGTTCGGCGACATCGCGCATCGCCTCCCACGTGTCGGGGAAGTCGCGCGCCGGGTCGAGGCCGGCGTCGCGCCACAGGGCGTCGTTCGTGTAACAGGCGTAGCCGCTCACGTCCAGCGGGAAGGCAAAGAGCCGCCCGCCAAACGCGCCACCCGCGAGCAGCGACGGCGCGGGCGCGTAGAGCGTTTCGAGGTCGCTGGTCGCCTCCAGCCGGCGGCCTCCGGATCGAACGGCGCGAGGCGGCCCTCGGCGTGGTACTGGCCGATTTCGCCCGTCCACTGGCTGAACAGGTCCGGGCCGATGCCGGCGGCGAGCGCGGTGCGCAGGACGGCGTCGTAGTTCATCGGCGAGAAGGTTTCGAGCACGACCTCGATCTCCGGGTTGTCCGCCATGAACTGCGCGATCAGGTCCTCATCGACGGCGGCGCGCCGGTCATCCCGTTGCAGCCACACGGTGACGGTGACCGGCTCCGCCTCATCCTGGGCGCTCACTGACGGCGGCGCGGGCAGCGGGGCAAGGCGCGTCAGAACCAGGAGCAGGGCAAGGAGCGGTAGCTTCAGGCGGCGCAGGCGCATCGGGTCATCCCCATTGAGCGAAGATACAGCACCGGGCGGGGCAACCCGCCGCAGTGTGCGCTGATTGTATAACACTCCTGGGGGCGCAACAACCGTGGGCGAAAACAACCCAAAACACAAAAAAAAAAAATTTACCCCCCCCAAAGATCCAAATTTGTTGGTTTTTCGACCGCTTTGTAGAGGTACAGCACGCCGTATCCCCATCCACCACCCTGTCTGGCGGTAGGGGCGAACCGCCGGTTCGCCCCTACGACCCTACATCTCAAGGTTTGTGATCGGCGCATAGCCACACCGTGCAATCGCCGACCACAGGCCCGCCCCCGCGTGAGATGCGCGCCGCCGCCCGCGCTTGACCACCCTGCCCATTCAGGCTAGACTCCCCGGCGCAACAGGCGGAGGACGTGGATGCGCATTCCCCCAATGGTTGGCAATCAGCGCGGCAATCGTGACGCTGGCCGTCGTGGTCGTGGCCGGCGTCGTCCTGCTCCAGCCGCCAGGCCCGGTCATCGCCGAGGCGCGCACGAGCAGCGCGCGCATCACGCCCAACGCCGACGGCGTGGACGACGTGACCACGATCCGCTACCGTCTCACGCGCCAGGCGGCGGTGAGCATCTACTTCGAGGACGGGGATGGCAACCGCTATTACTTCCGCCGCGAGCGCATGCGCACGCGCGGCGAATACGCCGTGCAGTTCAGCGGCGTGGTTGAGGGCTACACCCTGCCCGGCGAGACCGTCGCCGGGACGGTGGAAGCGCGCCTGCTCCCGAACGGCGCATACACCTGGGTCGTCGAGGCGACCGCCGACGGCGCGCCTCAGCGCGCGACCGGGACGCTCACCATCGCCGACGCCGACGCCACCCTGCCTGACCTGACCGAATTCACCATCTCGCCCCAGGCGTTCACGCCCAACCAGGACGGCATCGCCGACCGCACGGCGATCAACGTCTATCTGGTGAAGGATGCGACCCTCACCGTATACCTCGACGGCCCCAGCGGCGAGCGCCTCTACGTGGCGGAGCGCCTCGAAGGCCGCGAGCCAGGCGAGATGGGCCGCCACCTGTTCGACTACGAAGGCGGCGTGGACCTGGGCGCCGACCCGCCGCCGGACGGCGTGTACACGGTCACCGCGGTCGCCGAGGACGCCGAAGGCCAGCGCGTGACGCGCACCGCGACGCTCACCATCGCGCAGGGGGGCGCGCCGCGCGCCGAGATCGTGCCGCAGACGGTGGGCGTGAGCGTGTTCTTCGACACCATGCCCTATGACGCGCGCTACCTCACGACCGCCGAAGCGCCCGGCGACCTGATCGCCCTGCCGGAGGGATGTCGGCGCTGACGACGGCGATCACGGTGCCGCGCGGCGACATGCTCGTCTTCCGGCTCACGGTGTGGAACTACAGCAACATCCCGATCCGAACGACCGGACCGCCGCCGGGGACGGTGTACCAGCAGGACCAGCGCGCCAGCGGTCTGGGCTGGTACGACGAGTCGGGCGCGTGGCGCGTGGGCATCGACTGCGACACCGCGATGAGCGACTACCCCTGGCGCTGGGCAATCGGGGCCGCCGACGAACTGACCGTCGTCGAGGAGAACGGCCAGACCTACTACTACCTCCCGCCCGGCCAGCAGGCGGTCGTGTGGGGCGCGATCCGCCTCACCGACATCGTTGAGGCGCGCAACCCGCAGTTCTGCTGGGCGGGCCTGATCCACGAGGATGTCGGCATCGCCGAGCTGAACAACCGCGTCGGCGCGCGCGAGATCGAGATCGTGGAAGGCCCCAACGCGCTTGCCCCTGGCGACTAACTACTGTAACATTCGAGCAGCTTACAGCGCCGCAGGGCGCTGCGCCCGTGCCAGAAGCCAACGAGGGACGCGCCATCAACCGCCAACGTGTTCTGATCGCGATTGTTCTATGCGCCGGCGCTTTGCTGCTCGCGGCGTGCGGCAGGGGCGGCCCGGCGGCGACCGCGGCCCCCACCGCGACGGCCACGGTGATCGCCACCGGCCTCCCGACGGTGCCGCCGCCGGTCCCGGTGGGCAGCGCCGAGAACCCCCTCACCCTGGTGATCGCCCCGCCGGGCGACCGCGCGGCGGCGCGCGAGGTCCGTGAGGCCGCTGACGCCCTGGCGGCCCTGCTCAGTTGGTCGCCCGACCTGCCGCCCACGCCGACCCAGGCCGCCATCACCGAGGACGAGGCCGACGCCCCCGCGCCCGGCGCAAGCGCCACGCCCGCGCCGCCGCCTGAGCCGCCCTATCACATCGACGTGCTGCTCGTCGATACCTACGCCGACGTGCTGCACGCGCTCTGCGACCAGGACGCGCCAGCGGTCGGCTGGGTGGACGGCTGGGCCTTTCTCTACGCCGAGGCGAGCGGCTGCGCGACGGCGCGCTACCTGGCCGTCGGCGAGGGCGGCGCAACCGGGGTCAGGAGCATGATCGTCCGGCACGTGCCCTACATGCCCGTGGACGAGGACACGGAAGCCACGCCGGTTCCGATCAACACCGTCGCCGACCTCACCGGGCGGCGCTTCTGCCGCCTCGGCTACGGCGACGATGTGTCGTGGCGCATCCCCGCGCTGATGATGAAAGCCGCCGGCGTGGACCCGGTGACCGGCCTGGCGAGCGTCACGGATTACGGCAGCGTGGAAGACCTGATCCGCGCCGTGTACCTCGGCGCGTGCGACGCCGCCGGGATGCCGCCGGACGCGCTCGACGGGCTGGACCTCGAAGCGCTCGGCCTGGACAAGCTACAGCCCACGGTTGACCCGCTGGACCCGGCGGACGCCCAGGCCATCGCGGCGGCGGAGGTCATCCTGCCCCCGCTCAATCAGGCGGTGCGCCGGCTGGACACGTCCATCGAAGTGCCCGGCCTCATCATGATCTACCCGATGATCGTCCCGTTCGACGCGCGCGAGAAGCTCAACAACGCGCTCGCGCCGCTGGCGGAGTAGACAGCCGCGGATGCCGGCGCGGAGGGCGGCGAACCGGCCACCGAGATCGCGCGCGCGCTGGACACGCTGCTCGGCGTGAAGGCCCTGCGCCTGATCGAAGGCAGCGAGTTCCAGGCGCTGCGGACCTTCGTGGCGCGCGCCGGCCTGGACCCGGTTGCGTTCGGCAGGTAGCCGGCGCGCCGCTGGTCCCTGCCCTGGCCCGAAGCCGCAGGCACAGCAACCCACCATGTCTGTTGCACAGCCCGAACCGCGCGCCGCAGGGCGCAATGCGCGGGCGGACCTCGCCGTCGTCATCGTCACGTGGAACGTGCGCGACCTGGCGCTCGACGCGCTGCGCACCCTCACCGATGACCTCGCCGCCTCCGGCATGGAGGCGACGGTCTGGGTGGTGGACAACGCCTCCACCGACGGGACCGCCGCGGCGGTTCGCGCCGCCTTCCCCGCCGTGCGCGTCATCGCCAGCAGCAGCAACCTCGGCTTCGCCGGCGGCAACAACCTGGCGCTGCGCGAACTCGGCTTCGACGACGCCAGCAGCGCCGCGCCGGCGGCGGCTTTCCTGCTCAACCCGGATACGCGCGTGCAGCGGGGCGCGGTGCGGGCGCTCTACGACACGCTGCGCACGCACCCACGCGCGGGGCTGGTGGGCGCGCGGCTCACCTACGCCGACGGGTCGTTTCAGCACAGCGCGTTCCGGTTCCCCGGCCTGGGGCAGATCATCGTCGAGCTGCTGCGCGTGCCGGGCCGCCTGCACGAGAGCCGCTTCAACGGGCGCTACCCGCGCGACCGGTACGCGCGCGGCGCGCCGTTCCCGGTCGATCACACCCTGGGCGCTACGATGATGGTTCGCCGCGAGGCGATCCAGCAGGTGGGCCTGCTCGACGAGGGGTTCTACGTGTACTGCGAGGAGATCGACTGGCAGATGCGGCTCCGCGCGGCGGGCTGGGAGGTCTACTGCGTCCCGGCGGCGCACGTCACGCACCTGGCCGGCCAGAGCACCGGGCAGGTGCGCGCCGCGAGCCTGGTCAACCTGTGGCGCAGCCGCGTGCGGCTGTACGAGAAGCACTACCCGCGCCACAAGGTCGCGCTTGCGCGCTGGCTCATCCGCGTCGGGATGCAGCGGCAGGCGCGGCTGGCGGCGGCGCGCTTCGCAGCGGGGGAGATCAGCGCCGCAGAGCGCAGCGCGCTGGTCGAAGCCTACCGGACCATCCGCGCGCTATAATCGGGCTGCGCCGCACATCAGAAGAAGGGCTGCCGCCAGGACATGAGCGTACACCTCGCCGCCGTCATCCTCACGCGCAACGAAGCGCGCCACATCGCCGACTGCGTCAAGAGCGCCGTCTGGGCCGATGAGGTCGTGGTGCTGGACACGTACAGCACCGACCGCACGGTGACGCTGGCGGAGGCGCAGGGCGCGCGCGTGATCGAGCACCCCTTCGAGAACTTCGCGCAGATCCGCAACGCGGCGCTGGCGCTGGTGGAGGCGGAATGGATCCTGTTCGTCGATGCGGACGAGCGCGTCACGCCGGCGCTGGCCGACGAAATCCGGGCGGAGCTCGCGCGCCGCAGGCCGACGGCTACTGGATCCCGCGCCACAACTACCTCTTCGGCCGGCTGACGCTGGGCGCGGGCTGGTTCCCGGACTACCAGATGCGCCTGTTGCGGCGCGCGCGCGCCCGCTACGACCCCGCGCGCCATGTGCATGAGGTCGTCATCCTCGACGGCGCGGAGGGCCACCTGGAGAACGTGCTCATCCACTACAACTACGACACCGTGGCGCAGTTCCGCGAGAAGCAGGCGCGCTATCTGGAATATGACGCGCGCATCTTGCGCGCGCGCATCTTGCGGGAGGAGGGCGTCCGGCCCCGGTTCTACACCCCCTCACGCAACCGCTGCGCCACTTCTGGTGGCGCTTCGTGACGCTGCGCGGCTACATCGATGGGCTGCACGGCCTGCGCCTGAGCGCGATGATGGCGTGGTACGAGCACCGCAAGTACGCGCGGCTGCGTCAGCTCTTGCGCGCCCCCTGACGCGCATTCCGGCGCGCGCTTCTGAGGATATTGGCATAGCCTTCTCTGACCAGTTGGATGATCTGCGCGGCGGTGCTGCGGTACTGGAGCAGCGGCGCGCCGTAGGGGTCGCCCACGTCGAAGTGCTGGCCGCTCATCTCGCTGAGCAGGCGCACCTTGTGCGCGTGCGCCGGGTAGCGCCGGCTGACGGTCTCCTTGTGGCGGTCGGTCATCACCAGGATCAGGTCGGCGGCTTCGACCTGCGCGCGCGTCAGCCGGCGCGCGCGGTGGTCGTGCAGCGCGTAGCCGTACTCATCCATCGCCTGCACGGCGTGGTCGGTGGCCGCAGCGCCGGCCTCCGCCTTGACGCCGGCCGAGCCGACCTCCCAGGAATCGTGCGCCGCACGCGCGTGGAGTTCGCTGCGGAGGACGGCCTCCGCCATGGGCGAGCGGCAGATGTTGCCCGTGCAGACGAAGAGGACGCGCGGCATCATCGCGCCTCCCCGCGCCCGCGTTCGAGGATTTCGGCCAGCGTGTACAGCCCGCCGGATACCAGCCCGTGCCCGCCCAGCGCCACCGGGAGGGGCGCGCTGGCGGCGGCGGCAGTGAAGGCGCGCAGCCACGGGTCGGCGATGGCCGCGCAATCGAACGTGTCCGAGGCGAAGCGGTCGGCAGGGCCGGGCCAGCGCCCCTGGTGGGCCATCAGGACGCGGCTGTCGATGATCGCGGCGTCGGCGAGTTCGGCAAGGAGGGCGAAGAACGCCTCCGGCCCGTCGCGCGCGATCACCGCGCCCAGCAACGAGCGGACCTCGCCGCGCGCCACGCGCCCGCTCGCCACCATGCCGCGCTCCTCGCTGAACACGCGGATCCAGATGCGCGTGGCCTGACTGAGCGCGTGCCAGGCCAGCGGGGCCACCCGCCCGATGATGGCAAGCTGGCTCGCCTCCCGCGCGGCCACCGCGAGCACGGCGGCGAGCGGGATGCGGCGGACCGGCGCGGCGGCGGCGCTGTGGAGGAGGGCGGCCAGGCGCGGCTTGAGGTCGGGGGTGCAGCGCGAGAAGGGCAAGGTCGGTGGGCGTGTCGATGTCGAGGCCGGGGCCGGCGCGCCCGGGGTCGAAGACCTGCACCGCATAGCCGGCCTGGTTTTCGAGCAGCCACGCGAGGCTGTTGTCCCGGTCCACTTCGGCGACGGTTGCCGCCGCGCGCTGCGCCTGGGTGAAGGCGGCCCAATCGCTGGAGTGGCGGTTGTTGGTGAGCGCCACCGCGCGCCCGCGCTGGTCGTGGAGCGCGCGCACCAGGGCGCGGATCGCGTCCGGGGCGAGCAGAGGGGCGCTCGCGCCGCCGAAGTAGAGCACCTGGTGGAGGCCGTACCGGGCGATAATGTCCGCGAGCCGCCGCCCGAAGTGAAAGGGCGCGCCGGGCGCGTCATCGTCGCGGACCAGGCCCGGCAGGTCGGGAAGCCAGTCGCCGCCGGGCGTCGCCGCGATGACCGTCTCGACGCCGGCGTCGTGGAGGGCGTCGATCAAGTCCAGGGCGGCAGCGCGCTGCGTCTGGCTCACGAGCCGCTCCAGCGGCGACGGCCCTTCAGGCCCGGTCATGACGACGGCGGCGGTTGTGTGGGGCATTGATTATCGCGTCAATAGACCAACGACAGCGACCATGCTAACATCATTCCTGTGGGTGAACAAATACGCCTCGTCTCTCTCCCTCTGGACGTTTAGGCCTCCTGTCCTCCTGAACCAGCGCGATCCGCGTTACCTGGGGTTCAATACTGCGCCGCCCGGTAGTGGCGACGTGTTGGCTGATACGTCCCCCTCACCCCCGCCGACCTTCGGTCGGCGCCCCCTCCCCCCACGCGCCGCCGCTGCGCGCGGCTGGGGAGAGGGGATCAGGCGCCAGATAGGGCGGTTTCTGCTTCCCCCTCCCCACCTGTGCGGTTGGGGGCGGACAGGTGAACGAAACTTCCAAACGCCGATCAACATATTCAAGGTTTTTTGTAGGGGCAAGGCATGCCTTGTTCCTACACAGCCTCCCCCATTTCGAGTCAAGACTCAACTCTGTCCGCCCCTGAACCACCTGGGAGGAGGGTGCGCCGCCGGCGCGGGGGTGGGGGGAGAAGGGAGCCACACAATCGCGCCATCAGTCAAGAGCTTGCCAGTACCCGCCGCCCAAACAGAGAGGCCTCGCGCGTGCGAGGCCTCCTTGCGGGTACGCGCTCAGGTCACTCGGCTGGCTCAAGCAGGCCGTAGTTGCCCTCCTCGCGGCGGTAGATCACGTTGATCTTGCCGGTTGCGGCGTTGAGGAACATGTAGAAGTCGTGGTCAAGCTCCTCGATGCGCTCCATCGCCTCGATCTCGTCGATAGGCGTGAGCGGGATGTGCTTGCGCCGCACGATCTCCATTTTGGCCTCGAGTTCCTCCTCTTCCTGCTCAGAAAGCGCCGGCAGCGGGAGCGGCTCTGCCCCCCGGAACCATTCCTCCTCGGCGCTGAGGCCCCGGCGTCGCCGCTTGCCCTTGAAGCTGCGGATCTGCCGGTACATCTTGTCCAGCACGGAATCGACGGCGGCGTAGACGTCCTTCTGTTTCTTGTCCTCGGCGCGCAGGATAGGTCCGCGTCGGTGCCGGATGGTCAACTGGGCGACCGGGCGCGCGTTGGTCTGTTTGCGGTGGTCGGTCGATAGCTCAATGAAAGCCTCTTCGATGTCGGGGAGGTAGCGGTCAAGCTTGCCGACCTTCTTTTCTACATAGTCTTCGAGATGGGGAGTCAGCTCGACGTTGCGGGTTTCGATTGTTACTTCCATAGGGCTTGCTCCTCATAACTAGGGGGTTAGGTTAAGCGGCTGGCTGGGCCGGCTGGGCGCACGCCAGCGTGACCGCCCAGACCGCCTCGGCGTCAGCCTGGTACAGGGCCTCGGCGCAGGCCGCGAGGGTCGCGCCGGTCGTAACCACATCATCAACCAGCAGGATCGTCCGCCCGCTGACGCGGTGCGGCGCGCGCACCACAAACGCCCCGCTGACGTTCTGCCGCCGCGCGCGGGCGCTCAGGCCCACCTGGGCGCGCGTATCGCGCACGCGGGCGAGCGCGTCCGCCGCGACCGGGACCTCCAGCCGCACGCCGAGGGCCTCCGCGAGCAGGGTGGACTGGTTGTAGCCGCGCCACCGCTGCCGGTTGGCGTGCAGCGGGACGGGGAGAATGAGGTCAGGCGGGGGGACGCCCTCCGGGCCGTCCGCGCCCGGCAGGGGGCAGCAGCGCGGCGAGCACGGGCGCGACGGCAAACTGGCTCTCGTACTTGAGCGCATGGATGGCCTGACGCCACGCGCCGCCAAAGACGGCGGCGGAATAGATGGCGCGGAGCGGCGGCGCTTCGGTGCGCACGGGCGCGGCGGCGCGCATCTCGCGGTGGCACAGGGCGCACAGCAGGCTGCCCACGCGCCCACAGCCCACACACCTTGGAGGCAATATCAGGTTGAGTGCGGCTGTGAAGAACTGCCTGACGAGTAGCCGAAAGCTGCGGGACGATACCCGCTCTAGAACAATGGTCAATTGGCTGCCCCTGTGCGCGCGTCAGACCATGCCACCAATACCCGAGTCCAACACCTGGAGAAGAGCCGGGCCGAGCAACACGATCCAGATCGAGGGGAAGACGAGAAACACCAGCGGGATGACCATCTTGACCGGGGCCTTCTGCGCCGCCTCCTGCGCGCGCTGGCGGCGCTTGACGCGCATCTGGTCAGACTGGATGCGCAGGATTTTCGCCATGCTCACGCCAAGCTGGTCCGCCTGGATGATGGCGGCGACGAAGGTCGTCAGGTCAGCCACTTCAATGCTGGTCGCCATGTCGCGCAGCGCCTCGCGGCGCAGTTTGCCAAGCTGGATTTCCTGGAGCACGCGGCCAAACGCGAGGGCGAGGTCGTTGTCCCACTTCTCGTAGACTTTGCCCATCGCGCCGTCAAAACCGAGGCCCGCCTCCACGCAGATGCAGAGCAGGTCGAGCGCATCCGGCAGGGCCTTGATGACTTCCTTTTGCCGCCGCGCAATCTGCGACTTCACCTGGAGCAAGGGAAGGTAGAAGCCGAGCGCCGCACCGCCCACCGTGAACAGGAGCGTATTCAGCGCCGACTGCCGCGCGACGACGCCCATGATGATGAACATGCCCACGCCGAATGCAATCGTCAGGCCAATGCGCATGGCCCAATAGGTGCCCGGCTCCATTTTGTTGGTCGGGCCGGCAAGTTCGAGGAGCGCCCGCGTGCTCTCAAGCTGCTTTTCGGGCGTGAAGCGGGTGACGAACCCCGCCACGCCCTTCATGAAGGGTATGACGACGCGCTCCTTGAACGAGAGCGACAGTTCCAGTTCTTCGAGCGAGGAGGGCAAGTCTTCGTCGCGGTGGCTGTATTCGGCCAGGCGGCGCTCAAGCGGGTCAACATCCGACTGCTCGCGCAGCCCGATGTAGATCAGCCCGCCGACGACGATGATCGCGATCAGAGCGCCAGCGATGATGATTATCGTATCCATGTCTCCGGGTTCCCTCCCTTCCTAAACACCCCGTGCCGGCAGCGCGTGCGGCGCATCAGACTTCGATGTCCACGATGCGGCGGATGATGGCGGCGCCGGTGGCGATCAGGCCCAGGCCACAGCCGACCATCGGCCAGCCGCAGGCCCGGTTCTCGAACATGCGGCCCATGTAGCCGGGGTTGATCGCGTAGAGGAAGAGGCTGAGCACGATGGGCAGGCCGCCGATGAGGTAACCGGTATACCGGCCCTGCGTGGTGAGCACGCGGATCTCGCCCTTGAGCTTGATGCGCTCGCGGATCGTGTGCGCGATCACCTCAAGGATTTCGGCCAGGTTGCCGCCGACCTCGCGCTGGATGTTGACGGCGGTGATGACGAGGTCAAAGTCCTCGCTGTCGATGCGCCGCAGCATGTTGTCGAGCGCGTCCTCCATGGAGATGCCAAGCTGCACCTCCTGCACGACCCGGCGGAATTCGAGCGCGGCGGGGTCGGGGGCCTCGCGGGCGATGGCCTCCATCGCCTGGAGCACGCTGTAGCCAGAGCGCAGCGAGTTGACCCACAGGCCCAACACGTCGGCGAGCTGGCCCTCGAACCCGTGGAGGCGCTGCTGCTGGCGGCGGTTGACATAGATGCGCGGCGCGAAGAAGCCGATGATGGCGGCCACCGGCCAGATGGCGGGCGAATCGCGAAAGAGGAAGAAGGCGGCGAAGAAGAAGACGATCACGGCGATGATGTGCGCGGCGAAGTACTCCGCCACCGTGAGCTTGAGGTTGGCGCGCGCCAGTTGCACGCGCCAGTTCTCAGCGAATGCGCGGCCGGCGAGCGCCTTGTCTAGCCGCTGCGTGAGGATGCTGGGGGCGACCTCATCTTCGTCGCCCTCCGGCAGCGTCACGCTGTACTGGAATTCCGAGGTGTAGCGCCCTAAGCGTTCCTCCACGGTTTGCTCGCGCTCGCCACGGAGGCTGATCAGGCCGATGACCAGCAGCACAACCGCGAACAGGCCTGCGCCGAAGGCAATGAGCACTGTAGGTGGGACAGTCATTGCGTTTCCCCCTACCACAAAGCAGGTGATGTCTATCTATTATACGCCGGACTGTTTAGTACCGCCCACCCGTGCCGATACCGAAGATGGCCGGGGGCAGGTGGATGCCGGCGGCCTCAATCTTGTCGATGAACTTCGGGCGCAGGCCGGTGGGCCGGATGCGCCCGATGACCCTGCCCTGCTCGATGCCGGTCTGCTCGAACTCGAAGATGTCAGACAGGGTGATGACGTTGCCTTCCATGCCCTGCACCTCCGTCACCTTGACGACCTTGCGCGTGCCGTCGCGCATACGGTCCTGGTGCACGATGAGGTCAACGGCGGAGGCCACCTGCTCGCGGATCGCGCGCACGGGCAGGTCCATGCCGGCCATCAGGCACATGACCTCCAGGCGGGCGAGGGTGTCGCGCGGGCTGTTCGAGTGCAGGGTGGTGAGCGAGCCGTCGTGGCCGGTGTTCATCGCCTGGAGCATGTCGAGCGCTTCTGCGGCGCGGCACTCGCCGACGACGATGCGGTCGGGCCTCATGCGCAGGCTGTTGACGACCAGGTCGCGGATGGTGATCTCGCCACGGCCCTCGATGTTGGGGGGGCGGCTTTCGAGCGTGACCACGTGATCCTGGCGCAGTTGCAGCTCGGCGGCGTTCTCGATGGTGACAATACGCTCATCCTCCGGGATGAAGCCGGAAAGCACGTTGAGCAGCGTCGTCTTGCCCGAACCGGTACCGCCGGACACGATGACGTTGCACCGGGCGATCACGGAGGCGCGCAGGAACTCAATCAGTTCGGGGGTGATGGAGCCAAACCGGATGAGGTCATCGACGGTCAGCGGCACCTTGGAGAACTTGCGGATGGTGATGACCGGCCCGACGAGCGAGATCGGCGGGATGACGGCGTTCACGCGCGAGCCATCAGGCAGGCGGGCATCGACCGTGGGCGAGCTTTCGTCGATGCGGCGGCCCAACGGCGCAACAATGCGGTCAATGATGCGCAAGACGTGGTCCTCGTTCTCGAAAGTGGCCTCGGTGCGGCTGATGAGGCCCTTGCGCTCAATGTAGATGTTCTTGGGGCCGTTGACCATGATCTCGGTGATGGACTCATCCGCCAGCAGTGGCTCGAGCGGGCCAAACCCCAGAATCTCGGCGACGATCTGCTCGAACAGGCGGCGGCGCTCGGCGCGGGTGAGCACGATGCCCTCTTCGCTGAGGATCGCGTTGAAGAGTTCCTCGATGGTGCCGCGCACTTCCTGGGTGCGGCTGATGTCCATGGAGGGGTCAAGTTCCGAGAGCAGCTTGTTCTGGATCCGGCTCTTCAGGTCCAGGTAGCCGTCCTGCGCGGAGGCGGCCGGTGAAAGGTCCTTGCGCCGCACGCGCAACTCGGCCAGTTTCGAGTCAGAGTCCTGTGCCTGCGTGGGTTGTTGCTGTCCACTCCGTTCAATTCGCCTTAACAGTGACACGTCTTATACCCTCTCAGCTATCCTGCGCGTTCGGTATTCAGCCGTTCCCAAACAGGCGGCCCAACCGTGAGGCCCGCACCGGCTCCGCTTCCTCCACTTCTTTCTCTTCCCGATGAGGTCAATGTGGAGGCGGGTGGCGAGTTCGACCAGCTCGCGCGTCGGCGAGCGCGACCGGTCGCCCGCCACGAGCGGCGCGCCCCGGTTGACGGCTGCAATCATGGCGCGGTCGTCAACGGGAATCTGGATGGCGACCTGGCGCTTGAGGTTGTTCTCAATCGCCTCTGCCGAGATGCGCCCGCGCTCGCGCTCGCTCTGCATCCGGTTGAGCACGAACACCGCCTTTTCCGGCGGGAACTCCAGCGCGTCGAGCACATCGAGCACCAGGCGCACGTTCTTGATCGCCGGCAGCGTCGGCGTGGCGACGAGGATGATCTTGTCCGCGATGTCGAGCAGACCGATGGTCAGGTCGTCCATCGACGTGCTGGTGTCAACGACGGTGAAGTCGAACTTCTCGGCCAGCGCTTTTACCAGACGGCTGACGTTTTCCGGGACGATGGTTTCGGCGATCTCCGGGCGCGGGGGCGCAAGCAGCACGCGCAGCCCGCTGTCGTGCGCGGTGAGGAAGGTATCGATGACCTCGTCGTCCAGGTCGTCAACCGTGCTGGTCAGGTCGGCGACGTGGTGATTGGTCTGGAGGTTGAGGAAGACGCCCACGTCGCCGAACTGGAGGTTGCAGTCCACCAGCAGGACCTTGACGCCCTCGCGCATGAGGGCGGCGGCGACGTTGGTGGCGATGGTGGTCACGCCCACGCCACCCTGAGGGCTGTAGACGACGACGACCTTCCCCGCCCGGCTGCCTTCGGCGACCCGGACATGGGCGCCCGGCCCCGACGGGCCGGCCGGCGTCATATCCATCATCTCATAGCGCCGGCGGATCTCCGCGTTGGACTCGTGGACCTTGCGGATGGTGGTGTACAGCTCGTCCACCTGGGGCGGCTTGGTGAGGAAGTCGCGCGCGCCCGCAAGCATGGCCTTGCGCAGGTAGTCCGACTCGCTCTGGACCGACATCATGATGACGGCGGCAGTGGGCACCTCGCGGTTGATGAGTTCGGTGGCCTGGATGCCGTTCATGTCCGGCATGTTGATGTCCATGAGGACGATGTCGGGCTTCAGCTCGCGCGCAAGGTCCACGCCCTCGCGCCCGGTGCTGGCCGCCCCGACGACCTCAATGTCGGCCTCGAACGCGAGGATTTTGCGCAACTGCTCGCGCGTCTCCGGGATATCGTCCACCAGCAGAACCTTAATGACGCTCGGTTCTGGCGGTGTTTGCGGTGGCCTCAGCGATTTCATAGTCTCCGCCGCTTGGTTCTACACCTTACACTACCCTACCGGTTCTGGTTCAACATCTGTTCAAACTGCGCCGGCGTGACATTGATGTAGCTGACAAGCCCCTCGTTAAACAGCATGGCGTTAATCGACCGCACGCCGGTGATGCGCGGCTCAAGCGCATACTCCAGGCGCGCCGGGCGCGAAATCTGGTAGTTGGCGACGATGTATTCCAGCGAGACGGCCTGGGTCGGCTCCTCGCCCGCGAGCCGGTCGGCGGCGGAGCGCAGCGCCAGCGTGATCGGCACCTGCTGTTCATTTGCCCACACCAGCATCACCGCCTCCTGCGGGCGCACGGCCAGCGTGATGATGGCCGGGCGCTTGGGCACGGGCGTCGGCACCGGCGTGCCGCCGGTCCCGGCGACCGGCGCGGCCTGCGCCTCCGGGGTCGGCTCGGCGCCTTCGGCCTCAAGGAAGTCGCCGCCCTGCTTGTACTCGCCGATGTGCATCACCAGCGCGTTCTGGATGGTGCGCTGCGTGACCAGGCGCGGGCGCTGCGATTCGGAGGGCGCGATGATGACCGGCACGCCGAGGATGGACCCCGGTTCGAGCCGGCCCGGCACGCCCGCAACCACCGCCACGCCGCCCTCTTCGGTGATGGTGACCAGACTCTGCGTGTTGGGCGCGATGGACTGGAACTCCTCGTCCACATCAACGAACAGGAAGCTGAGGATGGCGTCCACCCGGTCCCCCGTCCGCGATGGCGTAACCCACGCCGGAGAGGATGTCGATGGGGATTGTCACCGCGACGAAGCCACTCGGCAGCAGCGCGGCGGTCTGCGAGCCGACATCCTCCGCGTCCACGTCGGTCAGGTCATCAACGACCATGGACGAGAGGATCGGTTGCAGCCGCACGATGCTCGTGCGCACCACCTTGCCGACCGGCGAATCCGGGTTCCGCGCGGGGTCGAGGAAGCGGTTCTTGTCCTCTTCGGTCACGGCCTGCCGCGCATAGGCATCCGGGAAGTCTGACTGCGGCAGGACGAAGGCATTCTCCTGCACGCCCGAGTCGACCGGCCAGGGCATCACATCGACCGCGTTGCGCGGGATGCGAAAGCCGCGCGGGAGGTTCTGCGTGGAGACGACCACGAAGGTCCTGGGTATCGGCGTCGCGGCTCCAGGCTGAACCGGTGCCTGCCTGTCATCCTCACGACCGGATGGCTGCTGCGGCTGCATCAACGCCACGACGACCACAACAACCACGACCGCGAGGACAATCAGTCCAAGAAGTATGAGAAGTCGGCCTCGTCGCATGGGTTCCTCCCCAGGGGTCGGTTAGGAAAAAGTAACCTTAGTGTAGTCGGCTTAGCGATAAAGTCAAGCAATCGTACATATGGTTTGTAAGCGTTCGTTTACACCTGATATACCTAATATACGGGCGCGCCGGCGGGTATCTGGACGCGGATGGTGCTGCCCTCGCCTTCGGTGCTGTTGACGCGCAACGTGCCGCCCACAAGCTCAAGGCGCTCGCGCAGGGTGGAGAGGCCGACGGCCTTCGATTCCTCGCTGCCCCGGTCCATCACCTCTTCGGGGTTGAACCCGCGCCCGTTGTCCTCGACCGTCGCGGTGATGTTGTCCATCCCCATGTCGAGGCTGATCTTGACGCGCGAGGCGTTGGCGTGGTCGCGCGCGTTGCTCAAAAGCTCCTGGACGCCGCGAAAGAGCATGACTTCGCGGTGCGCCTCAAGGCGGCGCTCCTCGCCGCTGATCGCAAGCTCGACCGTGATGCCGGTCTTTTCCTGGAAGTTATCGACGTAGCGGCGCACGGTCGGGACCACGCCCAGGTCGTCGAGCATCATGGGGCGCAGGTCGGCGATGAAGTCGCGCACCTTCTGGAAGGTGCCGCTCGCGGCGGCCTTGAGGTTGTTGAGTTCCTCGCTCGCCCGGCGCGGGTCCTTGTCGAAGAGGCGCTGGCAGATCTCGGCCTGCAGGATGAAGTTGGTGAGCGACTGCGCCGGGCCGTCGTGCATCTGCCGCGCCAGGCGCTGCCGCTCGGACTCCTGCGCCTCGACGATGCGGATCACCGTCGCGGCGGTGAGGCCGTCCGCGCTCTGCGGGCCGGCGCTGTCGTCGCGCGCCACGATCTCCGCGCCCTCGACCAGGGTCAGGACGCGCTCCAAAACCGACCCGAAATGCTCCAGGTTGTTCTTGTCCGACTGCAATTTCTCAAGCTGGCCGCGCATGGTCAGCAGGCGCTGGCGCGCGTCCTGCGCGGCGTCGAAGGTCGCTTTGATGTCCGAGCGCGGGACCGTGTCGAAATTGTCCTCCACCTGTTTGAGCCGGGTGGCGATGGCCTGGTTGCGCTGCGCCAGCTTATCGACTTCGAGCTGGCTGTGTTCGATGAGGGAGCCGAGTTCGCGCAGTTGGAGCTGGATACGCTCGTATTCGGTGCGTATCTCCTCCAGCAGCTCGTCTTTGGGGCTTGCTGCGTCAGAATGGGCCGATTGAGCCTTTAGCATCTCTTTCCTGCTTCCTGAGACTGTCTAGGCGCCATCCCCGGCAGCTTGACGGTCGCTATCCGGCGTGGTGTCCATCAGGCGCACCCAACCCCGGCGCAGCGCATAAACCGCCGCCTGCGTCCGGTCTTCAACGTCCAGCTTGCGCAGAATGGAGGTCATATGGTTCTTTACGGTTTGATGGCTGATTCCCAATGAAAACGCAATTTCCTTGTTGCTCATGCCGCGCGTGACGTACTGTAGAATCTCCATCTCGCGCGGGGAAAGCGGGACGAAGTGCTCGCCGGGGTCAACCATATATGGGCCGGTGACCGCTTCGACGCCGGCCGTAAGCCACTCCTGGATGCCGCGCTCGTCAAACACCTGGTCGCCCACCACATAGTGCCCTGAAGCGACCTGTCTGACTACTTCAACCAGTGTACCGGGGGTCACATCCTTTGAACAATAGGCCGAAGCTCCTGCTCGCATCGCATGGAGAATCTGCTCCTGGTCGTCGTAGGCGGTCAGCAGAACGATGCGGATGGCGGAGCGGTCGGCGTTCAGCAGGTGGGTGACCTGGAGGCCGTTCATGCTGGGGAGGTTAATATCCAGGAGGATGACGTCGGGCTGCAGCGCGCGCGCCATGTCCAGCCCGGCTTTGCCGTCGTCGCTCTCGCCGAGCACCTCAATGTCGTCTTCGACATCGAGGACATTGAGCAACCCTTTGCGGAAGAGCGGGTGGTCGTCCACGATCAGTACGGTAATTTTACCCAGATCGTTGTCTGACTTGCCGTGCGTTTCCATGGCTGCTGTCTGCCCCTGGAGTAGGCCGGAGGTTCGGCGCGCGCACCCGTGCGCTGCAGAAAGTATACCATAGACGAAAATTCGGCGGCAAGCAAGCTGTAGGAAGAAGAAACACAGGATTGAGGGTTCGTGAGCGCCCCAGACGGCGCGGCGCGACCGGGCCCGCGCGCTCTATGCGGCGCGCCGACAAGCGGTATAATCGACCTGCCAGACACACGTAATAATGTAGCCAGAGCGGTCGAGGCGCAGCGCCCCGACCCTGGGGAGGGTGACACATGAAACAGGGAGAGGTCAACCCGAGGCTGATCGCGCTCATGGCGGTGATGTCGGCGGTCATCATGGCGCTGACCCTCATCCGCCCCATCCAGACCCCGCTTGGCGGGTACGTCCACCTCGGCGACATCGCCGTCAACTTCGCGGCGCTGGCCTTCGGGCCGGTGGTGGGCGCGGTGGCCGGCGGCGTGGGCACCGGGCTGGCCGACCTCGTCGGCTTCCCGATCTTCGCGATCCCCTCGCTGATCGTGCACGGCGTGCAGGGCTATCTCGTCGGGCGCATCGGGCAGGGCAAGACCCACTGGGCGCCCCTGGCGATGGCCGTTTTCATCGGCGGCGCGGCGGTGATCCTGGGCTATTTCATCGCCGAAGTGCTCCTGTTCGGCGTCGGGCAGGCGCTGACGGAGGTCGTCCCGAACATCTTCCAGGAACTGGTCGGCGCGGTCGGTATCCTGGTCTATCTGGCGGTGCGGCGCGCCTATCCGCCCATCGTGCGCTATACCAAGTGACGCCGGCTGTCCGCTGCCGCGGACCTGCATTTCGCCTACCCGCCCGTCCTGCTCGACGGCGCGCCGGTGCGCGTGCTCGACGGCGTGACGCTGGAGGTCGCGCCGGGCGAGTTCGTGGGCGTGGTGGGGCCGAACGGCGTCGGCAAGAGCACGCTGCTGCTCATCCTCGCCGGGCTGGCCCCGCGCCTCACGGGCGGCGAGCTGACCGGCGAGGTCGCGGTGACGGGGGCGCGTGGGCATGGTCTTCCAGGAGCCGGAGGGCCAGCTCTTCAATCCCTCGGTTGAGGCGGAAATCGCCTGGGGGCTTGAGAACCTCGCCGTGCCGGTGGACGAGATGCGCGCGCGCATCGACTGGGCGCTGGCGGTCTGCGGCCTGGAGGGGTGCGCCACCGCGCGCCGGGGACGCTCTCCGGCGGGCAGCAGAAGCGGCTGCTCCTGGCGGCCACGCTCGCGATGCAGCCGCAGGTGCTCCTGCTCGACGAGCCGGTGGGCGGCCTCGACCCGCAGGGCCGCCGGGAGGTGCTGCGCGCCATCGCCGAGCTGCGCGCCCACGGCGCCGTCACCGTGATTATGGTCGAAAACGACGCCAACGTCCTGGCGACCTTCGCCGACCGGGTGCTCGTGATCCACGAGGGGCGGGTGGCGCGGGCCGGCGCGCCGGGCGCGATCTTCCTCGACACGGAATGGCTGGACAGTATCGGCGCGCCGGTGCCGGCACCGGCGCGGCTCGCGCGCGCGCTGGGCCGCGCGGATTTCGTCACGTTCGACGGCGCGGTGGACGCGCTCAAGCCCAACACCTGAGGCGCAACGGCCCGCCACATCACCCCTGAAAGACAACCACGATGCAGGTTCAACGAATCCAGTCCCTGAACCCCCTCCGGTCCAACATGTACATCGTCGATGAGCGGCGCGACGGCGGCGCGGTGGGCCTGGTCGATGCGTGCTGCGGGTCGGGCTACGGGCGGCTGCGCTGGCTGCTCGGCAGCCGGCGGCCCGCGTGGGTGTTCCTCACCCACTGGCACTGCGACCACGTCGGCTGGCTACCGCAGATCGTGGCCGACTACGCGCCGGCGGTCTACTGCGCGCCGGAGGCCGCGCAATACCTCTGCAACGCGCGCACCTGGCGGGATGCGCCCTACTGGCGCGAGGTCGCGCCCTGGTGGGTGCGCCCGTTCTGGGCGTCGAGCTTCGTCTTGTGGCCCGTCCCGCACGTCGAAAGCGTGACGGTGGTCGAGCCGGGTGACTGGCTGCGCTTCGGCGGCGCGGAGTGGGCGGTGATCGACCTGCGGGGGCACACGCTCGGCTCGGTGGGGCTGTACGACCCCGTGCGGGGCGTGCTCTTCAGCGGCGACGCGGTGTACCGGGAGCCGGACGGCGCGCTGAACGAGACGGCCTACTACCTGGCGGAAGACCGGCGCGCCGCCTATGAGACCCACCGGCGCGTCGCGGCGCTGGGGCTGTGGAGGATCTACCCCGGCCACTACAGCGACGGCCCGGTTCGTGCCTCCCTGAGCAGACGCGCTATCATCGCACCCATGACCGAACCCGCCATCTCGCTTGAGGACCTTCCACTTCACCTATCCGGGCAACGGCGCGGCGGCGCTGCGCGGCGTGAGCCTGGAGGTGCCGGCCGGCCAGCACGTCGCCATCATCGGGGCGAACGGCAGCGGCAAGAGCACGCTCGTCAAGCACCTGATCGGGCTGCTGCGCCCGCAGCGCGGGGCGGTGCGCCTGTTCGGGGAGGACACGGCGGCGCGCCCGGTCGGCGAGATGGCGCGCACTGTGGGGTTCGCCTTCCAAAGCCCAGAACACCAGATTTTCAGCCCAACCGTGCGCGAGGAGGTGGCCTTCGGGGCGCGCAACCTGGGCTTGCGCGGCGCGGAACTCGACGCGCGCGTGGACGAAACGCTGGCGCAGTTCGGCCTCCGCGCCTACGAACGCCACCCGCCGGCGGTGCTCAGCTTCAGCCTGCGGCGGCTGGTGGCGCTGGCGTCCATCGCCTCGATGCGCGCGCCCATCCTGGCGCTGGACGAGCCGCTTGTGGGGCTGGACGGGCTGTGGCGGCGGCGGGTGATCGCGTGGTTGGCGGCGCACCACGCGGCCGGCGGCACGGTCGTCATGGTGACGCATCACATGCGCCTCGCCGCCAAGTGCGACCGTGTGGTCGTGATGGGCGCGGGGCAGGTCATCGCCGACGGCCCGCCGTCGGTGGTCTTCCGCGCAGCCCGAAGCGCTGCGGGCGGCGCACCTCGACGTGCCGTTCGTGGTGGCGCTGGCGCGGGCGCTGGGCCTGGAGGTCACGCCGCTCTCCGTGGCGGAGCTGGCGGCGGCGCTGAAGGAGAGGCAAATTGCCGGCGATTAGGAAGCGCGCGACGCGGTACACACCGGGCGCGAGCGGCGCGCCATGAGCCTGTCGTTTGACCTGTACGTGCCGCGCGCCAGTTGGCTGCACGCGCGCCGACCCGCGCGTGAAGCTCTGGGCGACGCTGCTGGGCCTGGTGCTCTGCGTGGGGATGCAGAGCGCGCCCGCGCTGCTGGCGGTGCTGCTGGCCGTGAACGCCGTGCTGCTCGCGGCGCGCGTGCCGGCGGACCGGGTGCGCTGGGTGTGGGCGCGGATGGCGCCGATCACGGCGCTGATCCTGGTGCTTCAGCCGTGGTTCGCGCCGGGCGGGCAGGAACTGTGGGCGCTGGGGCCGCTGCGGCTGACCGAGGGCGGGCTGCTCAGCGCAGTGACCTTCGCCGTGCGCGCGAACGCGCTCGCGTTCGTGGCGATGCTGCCGCTGCTCACCACGCCGCAGGACGCGCTGGTGCGCGGCCTGGTCCGGCTGGGCATGCCCTACACCTGGGGGCTGACCGTGTCGCTCGCGCTGCGCTACCTGCCCACGTCGTATGCGCTGTTCACCACCATCCGGCAGGCGCAGGAGGCGCGCGGCCACACGGTGGGGCGGGGCCGGCTGCTGGAGCGGGCGCGCAGCTTCGTGCCGGCGCTGGTGGCGACCATCATTGCCGCGCTGCGCCTGAGCGACCAGCTCGGCATGGCGCTGGCGGTGCGCGGGCTGGGGCGGGGGCCGCGCACCGTGCTCTACGACATCCGCATGACGCGCGGCGACTGGGCCGCTGCCGTGCTCGTGACGGCGGCCTTCTGCGCGCTGCTGGCGCTGCGCTTTGGCGGCGTGTTGCTCTGATTACGTCCGGTAAAAGAAGATAAACCGCAGGCGGCTGAGGCGTACTTCGTCGCCGCTGTTGAGGTAGCGCGCCTTGTGCGCCTCAAGGCGCTCGCCGTTGATGTACGTGCCGTTGAGGCTGCCGAGATCGACGATCTCCACCTCGCGCGTCGCGGTGTTCACCGTAAGCCGGGCGTGGCGGCGCGAGACGCCGTGCGCGTCGGCGCTGAAGGGGCTGAGGTCCACGTCGGGGAAGACGCGGCCCTCCAGGTCGGTCCGACCCAGGATGAGGCCGCCGTTGGCAAGTTCCAGCACGAGCGGCTGCGGCGCGCCTGCCACGCGCAAGATCACCTCGCACAACTCGGCCTTCGCCGGCTGCTGCGCCTCGACAACTTCCGATGTCATCGTCCTGCGTGCGTCTACGAGCCAGTCTGTGTTGACGACCGAGCCGGTCGCGTGTTCCACCAGGCTTTGATGACACCGGTCGCAGACGAGCGCGCCGCTCCGGTTGAGGTGGTCACAATGTCGGCAAACGATCCCCATGCCTTGCTCCAATGCAGCCGCGCTCTGGCAGGGTTGCACAGCATTTACGTCTTTACTATATCACAATTTTTTCTTAAAGGTGTTGCACTGCGCGATGCTCACACTACTCTAACAAGCATGAATTCGCTATGAAGGCGCGCGGGGTCGGGGTGGAAGTGCGGCCTGCTTAGCAGCTTCCCGAAAGCTTGGAGCTTTCGGGAAGCTACCGGTTGGGCATGGGAGGCAGGCGGGGCGAACGCCAGTTCGTCCCTACAGTGACATTCTAAGCGGGCACGGCATGCCGTGCCCCTACGGGTGCTCATCCGAGAATGAAGCGCGGGCGCGGCGCGCATCTGACGGAGCTTTGTGTATACTTGGCGTGTTGCACTCAGGGAACCGGGCTGCACGGGAGGGAAACCTGATGGACGAGGCCGCTCCGCCCAGGCGCAGGCGCGACCGGCGCTACTGGCTTAACCTGCTGCGCTTCGGCGTGGCGGCGGTGATCGTGGCGACGCTGCTCACTTCCTACGTCTTTCTCCCCATGCTCGCGGCCCACGTGGATGCGCACCCAGGCGGACGCCGGCCGGTATGTTGCGTCACGCCGGCGGACAGCGGCCTGGATTACGAGGACGTGACCTTCACCACGGTGGGCGGGCTGACAGTCGCCGGCTGGTACCTCCCGGCGCGCAACGGCGCAGCCGTGACCGCCGCGCACGGCCTGGGCAACAACCGGCTCGAGCTGCTGCCGCAGGCGGCGGCGCTCGCGGAGGCCGGCTTTGGCGTGCTCCTCTTCGACCAGATCGCGCATGGCGAAAGCGGGGCGACACGACCGCGCTCGCGGGTGACGACGTGCTCGCGGCGGTGGACTACCTGCTGCGCCGGGAGGAGGTCGAGCCGGACCGCATCGGCGCGCTGGGCTTTTCGTGGGGCGGCGCGGCCACGCTCCAGGCCGCCGCCCGCTCTGGAGGCGATCCGCGCCATTGTGGTGGAAGGCCCGGCGGCGGTCACGCTGGACGACATGCCCTACCCCGCGAACCTGATGGGTTGGCTCCGCGCGCCCGCCGGCATTGCATACTTCGCGACGCGCCGGGCGATGGCCGTCGATGCGCCGATGAGCACCACTGAGGCCGCCGCCGCGCTTGCGCCGCGCCCGCTGCTGTTCATTGCCGGCGCAGGCCTTGAGCACGAACAACTCGCGGTGCGCCAGTACTTCGCGGCCGCCGGCGAGCCAAAGGCGCTGTGGGAGGTCCCGGAGGCGGGGCACGGGCAGGTGTGGCGCGCGCGCCCGGAGGCGTATGCGGCGCGGCTGACCGACTTCTTCAGCGCGGCGCTGCTCGGTGCGGAGTAATCCCCTCGGATTGGTATAATATCGGCACCGTGAACTCAGGTCGGATGGCTTTGCCGCCATGAACCCAGCAGCGCGTGAACCGCTCGAATCCGATACCGCCAAGCTGCAACAGCGCAACCGCGAACTGTCCATTCTCAACGCCATCGCGCAGGCGCTCAACGCCGAGGTGGACCTGACGCAGGCGCTGCACACCGCGCTGGCGCAGGTTGCCGAGCTGCTGGACCTGCGCACCGGCTGGGTGTGGCTCATCAGCGAGGAGACCGGGCAGTTCTACCTCGCCGCCGCGCAGGCGCTCCCGCCGGCCCTCGAAAACGACCCCCGGCGCATGGATGGCGCGTCGTACTGCTATTGCCTCGACACGTACCAGAGCGGCGACCTGGAAGGCGCGGCCAACGTCAACGTGATGGCGTGCAGCCGGCTCGATGCGCTCGTCGATGGCGCGGACGGCCTGCGCTATCACGCCAGCATCCCGCTCTACGCGCACGGCCGGCAGCTTGGCCTGCTCAACGTCGCCAGCGCCGACTGGCGCGAGCTTTCGCCCGACGACCTGCGCCTGCTCTACACCGTGGGCGATATGCTCAGCATCGCGGTCGAGCGTGCGCGCCTGTTCGCCAGGAGCGTGCAACTCGGCGCGGTGGAGGAGCGCAACCGGCTGGCGCGCGAGATCCACGACACGCTGGCGCAGGGGCTTTCGGCGATCACGCTGCAACTGGAGACCGCCGCCGCGCTGCTCGAAAGCGGCGCGGACCCGGCGCGGGCGCAGCAGGCCATCGACCGCGCGCTGGCGCTGACCCGCGCCAACCTGGATGAGGCGCGCCGCTCGGTGCTCGACCTGCGCGCGGCCCCGCTCGAAGGGTGCACGCTGGCCGAGGCCGTGGAAGCGCTGGCGCAATCGGCGGCGGAGGCGGCGGGCCTCGACCTGCGCTTCGAGGCGACGGGCGGCGACCAGCCCTTGCCGCTGCGCGTCGAGGTGGGGCTGTACCGGGTCGCGCAGGAGGCGCTGAACAACGTCGTTCGCCACGCCGAGGCGGGGCAACTCGCGGTGTCGCTGACCGCCACCCCCGACGCGGTGCGGCTCGTCATCGAGGACGACGGGCGCGGCTTCGACGCCGCCGCGCCGCAAGAGAGCCGCTACGGCCTGACCGGCATGAACGAGCGCGTGCGGCTCCTGGGTGGGAAACTGGACCTCAGCACCGACCCCGGCGCGGGCACGCGCGTCGCGGTCACGGTCCCGCTGCACGAAGGGAGCGCGGCACAGTGAACGCCACACCGATCCGCATCCTCGTCGCCGACGATCACCCGGTCGTGCGTGAGGGCCTGGTTGCCATGTTGGGCACGCAGCCTGACTTCGCCGTGGTGGGCGAAGCCGGCACCGGCGCGGAGGCGGTCGCGCAGGCCGCCGCGCTCCACCCCGACGTGATCCTGCTCGATCTGGAGATGCCGGAGATGGACGGCGTCGCCGCGTTGCAGCGCCTCCGGGAGGCCGAGCCGGGCGCGCGCGTGATCGTGCTCACCGCCTTCGACACCGACGAGCGCATCCTTGAGGCCCTGCGCGCCGGCGCGCAGGGCTATCTCCTCAAGGGCGTGGGCCGCGACGAGATTTTCAACGCGGTGCGCGTGGTGCACGGCGGCGGCTCGCTGCTCCAGCCGGTGGTCGCGTCGAAGCTGCTGCGCACGGTCAGCGCGGCGCAGACCGCCCCACCCGGCGCGGACCTCACTGCGCGCGAGGTGGAGGTGCTGCGCCTGCTGGCGCGCGGCCTGCAGAACAAGGAGATCGCCGCCGCGCTGGTCGTCACGGAGCGCACCGTGAAGTATCACGTCAGCTCGATCCTCGGCAAGCTCGGCGCGGGCAACCGCACCGAGGCAGTGGCGCTGGCGGCGCAGCGCGGGCTGGTTGACCTGTCGGTTGACTGAGAACGGGCCACAGCAAAGCGTGAGACGCCCGCCGGCATGGCGGGCGTTTGCTTTATGTGGGCGCGCCGGCTGCCCGATAGACCGCCCCGACCTGACCCTTCGGGCAGGTTGAGGACCGTCCCCCGCACGGTGTGGCGCGCCCCGCTTTCGGATATCGTCGCATCAAACACACGCCAGTAGACGATCCCTAGACGTTCGTCGGCTATGATGGGCGTGTCTCCACAGGAGGTAGGGCGATGTACGACCCGAACAGCATCCGACAGGTTAATGAAGCCATCGGCAATGCAGGGCGCACCAGCCACGATGGGCGCAACCCGACACGGGCGGCGCTCAAGGCGGCGCACCTGTACGACACGTTTGCGATGCGCGGCCTGTTCCACCGGCTGTGGGGGATGATGCGCCGGCGCTCGACCCGACTGCTCTCGCTGGCCGAGATCGAAAAGGCGCACGCCATCCGCAGCCGCAACTACGGCGGCGCGCGCCGGGTGGCGATCACGCAGATTCGCGGCAGCGAGGGCCGCGCCGACGCCTTCGACGACGCCTTCTACCCGCGCAAGGACACCGTCAACCACCGGTGGATCAACATCGCCGCCGCGCGCTATCAGGACGTGACGCTCCCGCCTGTGGAACTGATCCAGGTGCGCGATGAGTTCTACGTGCGCGATGGGCATCACCGCATCTCGGTGGCGCGCGCACTGGGCGAGCGCTACGTCGACGCCGTAGTCACGGTCTGGGAAGTGGACCCCGCCTTCCGGCGCGCGGTCGAGGCCACCCCCGCCCCACAGGGGCCGGTCGTCGCACAGCCACAACCAGGCGCGCGCTAACCGCCAACCTGAACCGAAGTACAGGCCCCGGCCTGTCCCTCCCGCCGCCAGCAGACTGGCCCGCCGCACGATGTGGCGGGCCGTTTTCTTTGCCATAGTACCCGTCAGGTACTGGCGAGAAACCCTGTTGGAGGCGGAACATGCCAACCTATCGCAACCCCGATGGAAACACCCCCCGGCGGCCTGTCGCGCTCATCACCGGCGCGAGCAAGGGCCTCGGCGCGACGCTCGCCGACTTCCTGGCCGCGCAGGGCTACAACCTGGTCATCGACGCGCGCAGCGCGGAAACGCTCACCGCCACGGCGGAGCGCCTGCGCGCCTACGGCGGCGCGGTCGCCGCCCTCCCCGGCGACGTGACGGACCCGGCGCACCGCAAGGCGCTTGTCGAAGCGGCGCGCGCGTCGGGCCGGCTGGTTTTGCTGGTCAACAACGCCTCGGCGCTGGGGCCTTCGCCGATGCCGGCGATGGCCGCTTACCCCCTTGACGCGCTGGCGCGCGTGCTCGCGGTCAACGTGATCGCGCCGGTCGCGCTGACGCAGGCGGCGCTGCCGCTGCTCGTCGAGCGCGGCGGGCTGGTGGTCAACGTCAGCAGCGCCGCCGCCCTGGGCGGCTACCCCGGCTGGGGGCGGCTACGGGGCGAGCAAGGCCGCGCTCGACCTCATCACGCTGACGATGGCCGCCGAACTCCGCGACGCCGGCGTGGGCGTGGTGAGCGTGGACCCTGACGACCTGCGCACCGCGATGCACCAGCGCGCCTTCCCCGGCGAAGACATCTCCGACCGCCCTCTGCCCGAAGTGACCGTACCGTTCTGGGCGTGGCTGCTGGGCCAGGACCGCATGGCCGTCAGCGGCGGGCGCTACCAGGCGCAGGCCCGGCAGTGGGAAGCGGTCACTGCTGCGGCCACGGAGGCGGCGCAATGAGGCGCGCGGCGCTGGAATTTGCGCGCCCGGCAGGTCTCGAAGCGACCGCCCCGCCGGAGGCGCGCGGGCTGGCGCGCGACGCGGTGCGCCTGCTGGTGAGCACACCGGAGGGCCACACACACGCGCAGTTCTGCGACCTGCCGGCGTTCCTGCGCGCGGGCGACCTGCTGGTTGCGAACCGGAGCGCCACGCTCCCGGCGAGCCTGCCGGCGTTGGGTCGCGTGGGGCCGTTCGTCCTCAACCTCGCGACGGACTACGGCGGCGGCCTGTGGCTCGCGGAGCTGCGCTGGAGCGCGGCCCGGCAGGGGCCGCTGCCCCTCAACGCCGGCGAGGCCATCCTGGTAGCGGGTGTGTCCGCGCGACTCGTGAAGCCCTACCCCGGCCTGCCCCGGCTGTGGTTCGTGCGCGCAGCGGGCGACCTGCGGGCGGCGATGGCGCAGTGCGGCGAACCCATCCGCTACGGGTACGTGGCGCAGCGCTTCCCGCTGGCGGCGTACCAGACCCTGTTCGCCGCGACGCCGGGCAGCGCCGAGATGCCCTCGGCAGGCCGGCCCTTCACGGCGCGCGTGGTGGCGGCGCTGCGGGCGCGCGGCGTGATGCTGGCGGGCGTCACGCTGCACACCGGCGTCTCCAGCCTGGAGGTCGAAGCCGAGCGGGTGGAGGACCACCCCTCTATCCCGAACCCTTCCGGGTGCCGGCCGCGACGGCGCGCGCCGTCAATGCGGCGCGGGCAGAAGGGCGGCGCGTGATCGCCGTTGGGACGACCGTGGTGCGCGCGCTCGAATCCGCGTGGGACGGCGGCGGCGTGCGCGCGGCGGCGGGCTTCACACGGCTGTACCTCCACCCGGCGCGCGGCGTGCACGTCGTCGATGGCCTGCTGACCGGGATGCACGACCCCGTCACCAGCCACCTGGCGATGCTCTACGCCATCGCGGGCGAGGCGCTGATCCGCGAGGCCTACGGCGAGGCGCTGCGCGCGGGCTACCTCTGGCACGAGTTCGGCGACAGCCACCTGATCCTGCCGCGCGCCTGACGTCCCGCAGCGCCCACCGCGCCGGGCGACCCACCGGAGGCCGCCCGACTTTTTGTTATGAATACCTAAATAGGTGCGCCCGGCACAGGCTGTTCTTGTCGGTTTGGGCCTTCTTGAAATATAATACTTTTTTATAGTAGAAGATCGCTGACGCGGAACCTGCTGGTGCGTCCGCAACCGTCAACCAGCGCGAGCCGGCCAATGCCGGCGCACACCACTGTCCGTACACGTGATGGGCGCGTGGACATTCGACCCTCTCCCCCGCTGGCGCAGCCGCCTCACACGCGCACCGCGCAGCAAACCACGATCACAGGTCGGGCCGCTTTGCCCCAAAGGTGCAGCCCGGCCCAATTCAGTGACTAAATGCCCAGCAGACAGGTAAGGAGGTGAAGCCCGCTATTTATGAGGTTTTGCACCGACCAGAAATGTGCTTCAGGCACCAAGATCAACTATGTTTGACACGCTGCGTAGCAACACTGGATGAAACAAGAAGATGAAACGCTCTGCGAAATGGCTGTCCGCACTCTTGCTGCTCGCTGTCAGCCTGGCTCCGATGGCCTTTGCGTCGGCGCAGGAAGAGGCCGAGACCCTGCTGGTCTGGGCCGACAACACCCGCGCGGCGGTGATCCAGGAAATCGCCAAGCCCTTTACCGAGGAGTACGGGATTGGCGTGACCGTGCAGGAAATCGGCCTGGGTGACCAGCGCGACCAGCTCCTGGTCGCCGGCCCCGTTGGCGAAGGTCCCGACATCCTCATCCAGCCGCACGACAACCTGGGCCGCCTCGTCGAGAATGGCGCGCTCGCGCCCATCGACCTGACCGGCGCTGAGGACAAGCTGCTGACCTCTGCTGTGGAAGCGGTGACGGTGAACGGCGTCGTCTACGGGCTGCCCTACGGCACCGAGAACGTCGCCCTGGTCCGCAACCCGGACCTCATCGCGGAGACGCCCGCGACCTGGCAGGAGGTGGCCGAACTCGCGGCTGAGATGCCGGAGGGCACCTATGCCTTCCTGCTGAAGACCAACGACACGTACCACACCTTCCCGATCATCACCGCGTTCGGCGGCTACATCTTCGGCCAGAACGAGGACGGCTCGTGGAACCCGAACGACGTCGGCCTGGATAGCCCCGGCGCGATTGAGGCGGCCCAGTGGATCGAGGAGATGGCGGCGAACGGCTACTTCCTCACCCAGGTGGGCGACGACGAGGCCTTCCAACTCTACACCGAAGGCAAGCTCGGCATGTTCGTCACCGGGCCGTGGTGGCTCCAGCGCCTGCGCGACAGCGGCCAACCCTACGTGATCGAGTTCTTCCCCGGCGTCGAGGGCGTGACCGAGCACGGCCTGCCCTTCTCCGGCGTGCAGGCGTTCTGCATCAGCGCCTTCAGCGAGAAGCAACTGCTGGCCGAAATCTTCCTGCTCGACTACCTGGCGACCGACGAGGCCATGCAGGCGATCTTCGATGTCAACCCGCTGCCCTCGGCGTGGCTGCCCGTGCGCGAGGCGATTGACGACGCCGACGTTGCGGGCTTCGCCGCCGCCGGCGCTGAGGCCGTGCCCATGCCCAACATCCCTGAAATGTCAGCGGTGTGGGCCGCCGCGAACGGCGCGCTCGTCCAGATCGTGAACGGGCAGACCGACGGCGAGACCGCCTTCACGACCGCCACCGAGCAGATCCGCACGACCATCGAAGGCCTGGGCAAGCCGCCTGAGAGCGTGACGTTCGTGGGCAACTTCCAGGCGCTGGTCGGCTGCGCCGCCGACTGGGACCCCGCCTGCGAGGCGTCCATGATCAGCGACGATGACGGCGATGGCATCTGGACCGGCGAGTTCACCCTCCCGGCGGGCGACTATGAGGCCAAGGTGGCGCTGAACGCGGCCTGGGCCGAGGCCTACCCCGGCGAGAACATGATCTTCAGCCTTGCCGAGGAGACCGTTGTCGAGGTCGTTTACGACCACAACGCCAAGACGGTCACGCTCCCCGGCATTGTCCTGCAATAAGCCATGAGTGCGACCAGCACGGGCGCCAGGGGCCTCCAAAGGCCCCTGGCCGCTCTTATCGGGGACGGTCCGGTGTGGGCCGCTGCCCTCAAGTACCTGGGCCTGATGGTCGTTGACGCCTTCGCGTTGGTGATCGTCTACACTCTCGTCGAGGATGACAACCTGCTCCTGGCGTTGGTCATCGCCGTCATCACGGTCATGATGAACGTCTTCCTCCTGGTGCCGAGTCTGTACCCTTTCAAGTGGATGTCTCCGGGGCTTGCGCTGGTCACGCTGCTGGTCATTTACCCCATCATCTACACGGTGATCGTCTCCCTCACCAACTACTCGGACGGCCACCTGTTCACCAAAGAGCAGACCATTAACCTGCTGTCGCGGCAGAAGTACCTGCCTGACGACGCCACGGTGTACAACTGGAGCCTCTTCGCCTCGGAGTCAGGGGAATACGCGCTCTGGCTGACGCGCGAAGACGGCGACATTCAGGAGACGCTCTTCGCCGTCCCTGGCGAGCCGATCACGGTCGTGTCGAGCGAGGCGGCGCAGGAACCGCCGGAGGACTACGAGGGCTTCCGGCAGCTCAGCCGTGCCGAGAGCGTCCAGGCCGCGACCACAATCCAGGATATGCAGTTCGGCGCGGACGACGACTCGGTGGGCATCAAGAGCCGCAACGAGGCGGGCCGCCCCTTCCGTCCGCGTTACGTCTATGACGCCGCGCAGGACGCCATCCTCGACCGGGCCGACGGCACGGTCTACCAAGCCAACGAGGAACTCGGCTGCTTTATGCCCCAGGGCGCGCGCAACTGCTCTGCCGAGGCGGGCGCGTTGATCCCCGGATACCGGGTCTTCATCGGGACGGAGAACTTCGTCCGCCTGGTGAACGACCCCGGTCTGAGCGGGCCGCTCGTGCGCATTTTCGGCTGGACGGTGACGTTCGCGCTGCTGACCGTCTTGCTCAACTTCGGCATGGGGCT
The DNA here is from genome assembly GCA_027494055.1 of Anaerolineae bacterium. Lineage (GTDB taxonomy): Bacteria > Chloroflexota > Anaerolineae > Aggregatilineales > JAFGMM01 > JAOSJO01. The sequence continues at coordinate 427,583 of JAOSJO010000022.1, forward strand.
GTTCATGGCAGTCATCCTCAACGACCCCTACATGCCGGGCCGCAAGCTCATCCGGTCGCTGCTGTTCATCCCCTACGCCATCCCTGGCGTCATCAGCATCCTGGCGTGGCGCGGCATGTTCAACGAGAGCCTGGGCGTGATCAACGCGAACCTGAACGACATCTTCGGCGTGTCGGTCCCGTGGTTCTCTGACCCCGGCTGGGCGAAGTTCGCCGTCCTGATGGTGAACCTGTGGCTGAGCTACCCCTACATGATGCTGATCTGCAGCGGCGCGTTGCAGACCATCCCCGCCGACATCTACGAGGCAGCGGCGGTGGACGGCGCGACCGGCTGGCAGCGCTTCTGGAGCGTCACCCTGCCGCTGCTGCTGATCGTCGTGGGACCGCTGCTCATCGCGTCGTTCGTGTTCAGCTTCAACAACTACCTCATCATCGAAGGCCTCACGCAGGGCGACCCGCCGATGGCCGGGACCATCACGCCCGCAGGGCACACCGACATCCTGATCAACTACACGTACAACCTGGCGTTTGGGTCTGACCGGGGCGCAGACTACGGGTATGCGTCGGCGATCACGCTGATCATCTTCGTGATGACGGCGGCGATCACCACCGCGCAGTACCGCCTCACCCGGCGCTGGGAGGAGATGGGCGCAAATGTCTAGCCGACTCGAAACCCACATGGTGATGTCGCAGCGACAACGGCGGGTCACGGTCGGGGTCCGCCTGGTCGTGGTCGCGTTCGCGCTCTTCTTCGCGCTCTTCCCGGTGATCTGGGTCGCCAAGGCGGCGTTTGACCCTTATGGCTCGCTGGCGAGCCGGACGATCATCCCTGAAGGCGTCGAAAGCCCTGGCGAGCTTTTCCAGAACTTCACCACGCTGCTCACTGACCCGGACCACCTGGACCGCTACCCGTTCTGGAACTGGCTCGTGAACTCGATCTTCGTGGCGACGGTCAGCACCATCCTCACCGTACTCATCACGGCGCTGAGCGCCTACTCGTTCTCGCGCTTCCGCTTCACCGGTCGCCGCGTGACGCTGTTGGGCGTTCTGCTGATCCAGGTCTTCCCCAACCTGCTGGGCATGGTGGCGCTGTTCCTGATCTTGCGCGAGATCGGCCGGCTGCCGCAGCGCATCCCGGAGGTGTTCCCCTTCCTCGCGGGCATCGACTGGTCGTGGCTGAACCTGTTCGCGCTCAACAGCCTGGGCGGGCTGATCCTGGTGTACATGGCCGGCGCGATGGGCGTCAACACGTGGCTGATGAAGGGCTACTTCGACTCGATCCCGCACTGACATCGACGAGTCGGCGATGGTGGACGGCGCGACGCACTGGCAGACCTTCTGGGGGCTGATCTTCCCACTGGTCCGGCCCATCCTGGCCGTCGTCGGCGTGCTGGCCTTCGTCGGCACCTTCAACGAGTTCGTGCTGGCGCGCGTCCTGCTCCGGTCCAAAGAAAACTGGACCCTGATGGTCGGCCTGTACAACTTCATCACCAACAACTTCGCGCGCGACTGGGGCAAGTTCGCCGCCGGGGCGCTCGTCGCCGCCACGCCCATCGTGATCGTGTACCTGCTGCTGCAAGACCAGATCGTCGGCGGCCTGACCGCCGGCTCGGTCAAGGGGTAACGACCGGCGCGGCGCGCCCGCGCCTGATGTTTGTTTGTGCGCCATTTTGTGGTAGAAATGCGCAGGGGCGGCCCGCCGGGTCGCCCCGACCTTGTGCCGGTGTGGGGCTTTCCGGTTCTCATGAAGTAGGGGCAAGGCATGCCTTGCCCCTACAAAAATCCTTGAATATGTTGATAGGCGCTTGGAAGTTTCGCTCGCCCGTCCGCCTCCAACAGAGGAGTGAAGCCGCGCGGTGAGCGCGGCGGGGGGTGAGGTGGACAAGAACCGGAACACCCATGTGCCGGTGTTTTACAGTGCATCGCATCAACGCAGGCGGATGACATGGAAGACTTCGTATTTGGCACCGTCGCCTCGGACGACCTCAAGCTCGCGCACCACCGCGCCGCGCGCCAGGGCGTGCAGCACGCGCACCAGCTCGACCCGCTGGACCCCACGCCCGGCCAGCCCATCACCCTCACCGTGCGCATCGGCCCGGACGTGACCGCGGAGCACGTGGCCTGCTACTACACCCTCGACGGGAGCGCGCCCGCCGGCGCGCGCGGCGTGGCGCAGAACGGCCACGTCCTGGCTCTGGAGCGCGCCGAGGTACTCTGGGATACGATCACCTGGAGCTACCATCAGGCGTGGCGGGGCGCGCTGCCCGCCCAGCCGGAGGGGGCGGTCGTGCGCTACCGCATCGGCGCGTGGGCCGGCGACGGACCGGAGACGTTCGCCGACTGGCCCAACGTCAAGGACCTGACCGACCAGGCGACCGCCGCCTTCTTCGGGAACGGGTACGAGGTCCAGCCCGGCGACCCGGTGCGCGGCGATACGTTCACGTTTCGCGTGGACCGGCTGACGCCGCCGGACTGGGCGCGCGCGGCGGTGATTTACCACATCTTTGTGGACCGCTTCTACCCCGGCGACGGGCGGAGCTGGGCCGACACCACCGACACGCGCCGCCAGCACGGCGGCACGCTCTGGGGCGTGGCGGACAGGCTCGACTACATCGCCGACCTGGGCGCGACGTGCGTGTGGCTCAGCCCGATCTTCCCCAGCCCCTCCGATCACGGCTACGACGCCACGGATTACGACTGCGTGGCGGCGCGCGTGGGCGGGGACGAGGCGCTGCACGCGCTGGTGGAGGCGGCGCACGCGCGCGGGTTGCGCGTGGTGCTCGACCTGGTGTGCAACCACATCTCGGACCAGCACCCGTATTTCCAGGCGGCGCTCGCCGACCCGGACAGCCCCTATCGCGGCTGGTTCACCTTCGACTCGTCGCCGGCCGGCTACCGCGCCTTCTTCGGCCTGCACAAGATGCCGCAGGTCAACCTGGCGCACCCCGACGCGCGGCGCTGGATGATCGACATCGGGCGCTACTGGCTGCGGGCGTTCGACGTGGACGGCTACCGCCTCGATCACGCCAATGGCCCCGGCCCGGACTTCTGGTCCGACTTCCAGGCGGCGTGCAAGGCCGAGAAGCCCGACTGCTTCTGCTTCGGCGAGATCGTCGAGACGCCGGACATCGTGCGCCGCTACGTGGGCCGGCTGGACGGCTGCCTGGACTTCACGCTCGCGGACGCGCTGCGGCGCACCTACGGGCATGGCCGGTGGATCGAGGTCGAGTTCGAGCGCGCGGTGGCGCGCCACCTGGCTTTCTTCCCGCGCGACTTCGTGATGCCGACCTTCCTCGACAACCACGACATGGACCGCTTCCTGTTCATCGCAGGCGGCGACAGGGAGAAGCTGCGCCGCGCGGCGGCGGTGCAGATGCGCCTGCCCGGCCCGCCGGTGATCTACTACGGGACCGAGGTGGGCATGAGCCAGGCGCAGGGGCGGCGCGAAGCGCGACGGCTGGAGCCAAGCCGCGCGCCGATGCTCTGGGGCGCGGACCAGGACCGCGACCTGCTGGCGTATTACAAGGGCCTCATCCGCGCGCGGCGCGCCGGCCAGCCCGCGTAAGGCGGCGTCCAGACGCGCGCCGCCGGGGTGGGCGCTTGGGACAAATGTGCTAGAATCGGGGATGAAAAGGTATACAAAAACTACACACAATATCGTTGTTTTGGGAGTTGAAACCGGTTGACCACACAAGTACGGACACAGCAGGCCGCGCACGCGGCGGAAGACACGCCCGACCGCGACTTCCTGCGCGTTGAAAACCTCTCTAAGAGCTACGAAGAGGGCGGGCGCGCGCGCGTCGTCCTGCAGAACGCGAGCGCGGCCTGCGCCAGGGGTGAGTTCGTCGCCATCGTGGGCAAGAGCGGCTCCGGCAAGAGCACGCTCCTCAACCTCATCAGCGGCATCGACCGGGCCGACACCGGGAGCGTCTGGCTCGCCGGGCAGAACCTCACCGCCCTCGACGAGCGCCGGCGCACCCTGTTTCGCCGCCACAACATCGGCTTCGTCTTCCAGTTCTTCAACCTCATCCCCACGCTGACGGTGTGGGAGAACGTCGTCATGCCGCTTGAGCTGATCGGCGCGGCGGCGCGCGGCGACGGCCTCCAAAACGCCGAGGCGCTTCTCGACGCGGTGGGCCTGCTCGACCGGCGCGACGCCTTCCCCGACCGGCTTTCGGGCGGCGAGCAGCAGCGCGTCGCCATCGCCCGCGCGCTGGTGCATGACCCGCTGCTCGTCCTCGCCGACGAGCCGACCGGCAACCTCGACGAGGAGACTGGCGAGCAGGTGCTGGCGCTGCTGGACCGGCTGACGCGGCAGGCCGGCAAGAACCTGATCATGGCGACGCACAGCGCCGAGGCCGCTGCGTATGCGGACCGCGTGCTCTGCCTGCGCGATCACCAGTTCCTCACCTGCGCGTGACGCGCATGGACGATAACCCCCCTTTCCTCCCGCGCACGCTCCTGCACGTCGGGTGGCGCTACCTGCTGCGCCGGCCCTGGCAGAGCGCGCTCATGGTCGTCGGCATCATGCTCGGCGTGGCGGTCGTCGTCGCCATTGACCTGGCGAACGCCAGCGCGAGCCGCGCCTTCGACCTGAGCACGGCGGCGGTCGCGGGCCGCGCCACCCACCAGATCGTCGGCGGGCCGGCGGGCCTGGACGAGGCGCACTACACCGCGCTGCGGCGGGAGGGCGTCGTCACCGCGACCACGCCGGGGGTCGCCGCCGCCCCTGTCGTAAGCGCCTATGTGACCTCGCCCGCGCTGGGCGACCGCCCGCTCCAACTGCTCGGCGTCGATCCCTTCGCCGAAGCGCCGTTCCGCAGCTACCTTGCCGGCGAGGACGGCGTGCCGGTCGCCGGGCTGTCCACCTTCCTGGCCCGGCCCGGCGCGGTGCTGCTCTCCACCGACCTGGCGGCGCGTTACGGCCTCCAGCAGGGCGATGTGCTCACGCTCAACGTCGGGGCGCAGGCGCGCGCCGCCTTCATCGCGGGGCTGATCGAACCCGGCGACAGCCTCAGCCGCCGCGCGCTGGAGGGCGTGATCCTGGCCGACATCGCCACCGCGCAGGAGCTGACCGGGCGCGTGGGCCGGCTGGACCGCTTCGACCTGATCCTGCCGGAAGACGCCGCCCGCGCCGAGACCGTGCGGGCGCGCATCGAGGCGCTGCTGCCGGCGGGGGCGCGCGTGCTCCCGGTGGCGGCGCGCGCCGGCGCGGTCGGGGAGATGACGCGCGCCTTCAACGTCAACCTCACGGCGCTGAGTCTGCTCGCGCTGCTGGTGGGGATGTTCCTCATCTACAACACGATGACGTTCTCGGTCGTGCAGCGCCGCCCGCTCTTTGGGACGCTGCGCTGCCTGGGCGTGACGCGCCGCGAGGTGTTCGCGCTCGTGGTGAGCGAGGCCCTGGTCATCGGCGTCGCCGGCGCGGCGCTGGGCGTGCTGCTGGGCGTGGCGCTGGGGCAGGCGGCGGTGCAACTGGTCACGCGCACGATCAACGACCTGTTCTTCGTGCTCACGGTGCAGCGCGTCGATATCCCCGCCGCCAGCCTGGTCAAGGGCGCGCTGCTCGGCGTGCTCGCCACGGCGGCGACCGCCGTCCCGCCGGCGTGGGAAGCGGCCTCGGCCCCGCCGCGCGCGGCGCTCTCCCGGTCGGGCCTGGAGGGCAAGGCGCGGCGCGTGACGCCGTTCCTGGCGGCGGCGGGCGCGCTCTTGATCGGCGCGGGCGGGGCGCTGCTCGCCATCCCCACGCGCGACCTCTTCGTGAGCTTTGCCGGGACCTTCGCGGTGGTCGTGGGTTTCGCCATGCTCACGCCGCTCATCACGGCGCTGCTGATGCGCGCCGCCATCCCGCCGTTCGGGCGCATCTGGGGCGCGCTGGGCCGCATGGCTCCGCGCAGCGTGGCGGCGAACCTCAGCCGCACGTCGATAGCGGTCGCAGCGCTGATGGTGGCGGTCTCGGTGACGATTGGCGTGGGGTTGATGGTGAACAGCTTCCGCCACACGGTGGCGGCGTGGCTGGAGCAGACGCTCCAGGGCGACGTGTACATCTCGGCGACCAGCCTCACCGCGACGGGCAGCACGACGCCGCTTGCGCCCGCCGTGCTCGACGCGGTCGCGGCGTGGCCGGGCGTGGCGCGCGTGGACGCGCTGCGCTTCACCGCCGTCGACTCGCCGGACGGCCCGATCAACATCAGCGCGGTGGACAGCCCCGCCTACGGGGAGGAACGCCTCTTCCGGGCAACGACGGTTCCGGCTGCCGACATCTGGGCGGCGATGCGCGACGGCGCGGTGACGGTCTCGGAGCCGTTCGCCAACCGCTTCGGCGTCGCGAGCGGTGGGACGGTCACGCTCGACACCGACCGGGGGCCGCGCGCCTTCCCAGTGGTGGGCGTCTACTACGATTACGGCTCGACCGAGGGCACGGTGACGCTGGCGCTGCCGGTCTACCGCGCCCTGTGGGACGATGACGCCCTCACCGCGCTGTCGCTGCGCCTTGCGCCGGAGGCCGACCCGGACGCGGTGGCGCGCGCGCTGCAGGACGAACTCGCCGGCGTGCAGAGCCTCCTCATCCGGCCCAACCGCGCGCTGCGCGCGGACGTGCTGGTTGTGTTCGACCAGACCTTCGCCATCACCGCCGCGCTGCAGATGCTGGCAACGCTCGTGGCCTTCATCGGCGTGCTGAGCGCGCTGCTCTCGCTGCAACTGGAGAAGCAGCGCGAACTCGGCATCCTGCGCGCGGTCGGCCTGACGGTGCGGCAGCTCTGGGGGCTGGTGATGCTCGAAACCGGGCTGATGGGCGCGGTCGCCGGGCTGCTGGCGATGCCAACCGGCTTCGTGATCTCGTTGATCCTGGTGTATATAATCAATCAGCGCGCGTTCGGCTGGACGCTCCAGTTGCAGGTCGAGCCGGGCGCGTTCGTGCAGGCGCTCGCCGTCGCCGTGAGTGCGGCGCTGCTCGCGGGGCTGTACCCGGCGCGGCGCATGAGCCGCACGGTCACGGCGGAGGCGCTGAAGTTCGAGGTGTAGTGTGGCCGCCGGAGGGCGTCGTTGGGTTGACAGCGCCGGCAGGAGGCGGACGTGAGAAGTGTCTGGCACATGTTGATTGGGCCGCCGCTGCCCACGCACCGCCTCAGCGAGGAGCGGCTGGGCAACGTCCGTGCGCTGGCGGCGCTCGCGCCTGACGCGCTCGCCTCGGTCGCCTACGCCAACCAGGAGATTTTCCTGGGGCTGGTGGTGGCGGGGGCGGTGGGGCTGGTCTACTCGTTGCCCATCGCGCTGGCGATTGTCGCGTTGCTGGCGATCCTGGCGCTCTCGTACTCGCAGACGATCAGCGCCTACCCGACCGGCGGCGGCTCCTACACTGTGGCGCGCGAGAACCTGGGCGCCAACCTCGGTTTGGTCGCGGTGGCGGGGCTGTCCCTCAGCTACCTGCTGAACGTCGCCGTGAGCATGACCGCAGGCGTGGCGGCGGTCGCCTCTGCGTTCCCGGAGATTTGGCCACACCGGACCGGGCTGGCGGTTGCGCTCCTCGTCATCATCACCGTCGCCAACCTGCGCGGCATCCGTGAGTCGGGCGCGCTCATGAGCGTGCCGGTGTACTTCTTCCTGGGCGCATACCTGCTGATGATTGCCATCGGCGTCGTCCGGGCGCTGGTCGAAGGCCCCGGCGCGTTCGCCGCCACCGCGCCGGCGGCGGTCGAGGCGGTGACCGCCTACCTGGTCCTGCACACCTTCTCCGCCGGCTGCACCGCGCTCACCGGCGTCGAGTCGATCAGCAACGGCGTGCCGATCTTCAAAGCGCCCGAATCCAGACGCGCCAACCAGACGATGGCGGCGATGGCGGCCCTGATGGGCGTCCTGTTCCTCGGCACGGTGGGGCTGACGCAGCACTTCGCGGTGGTGGCCGGGACGGATGAGACGATCCTTTCCGCGCTGGCGCAGCGCGTGTTCGGCCCAGGCGTGTTTTACCTGATCGTCCAGGCTTCGACGCTGCTCGTCCTGATGGTGGCGGCCAACACGAGCTTCGTGGGCTTTCCGCGCGTGGCGTCCATCGTCGCGCGCGATGGCTACATGCCGCGCCAGTTGACCATGCTCGGCGACCGGCTGGTCTACTCCAACGGCATCCTGGTGCTCGCGGGGTTAGCCGCCGTCTTGATCGTGGCCTTCCAGGGCGACACACACGCGCTGATCCCGCTCTTCGCCGTCGGCGCGTTCCTGGCGTTCACGCTCTCGCAGGCGGGGATGGTCGCCCACTGGATTCGGGAGCGCGGGCGTGGCTGGCCGGTGAAGGCCGCGCTCAACGGGCTGGGCACGGCGGCGACTGCGGTCGCGCTCGTCGTGATCGGCGTCAGCAAGTTTCTGGAAGGGGCATGGGTCGTGGTGGTCCTCGTCCTCGTGCAGGTGGTGGTCTTTCGCCGCATCCACCGGCATTACCAGGCCATCGCCGCGCAGTTGACGCTGCGCGGACTGCCGCCCTTGCTCGCGCCGCCGCCCGACCCGCGCATTGTGCTGCCGATCTCCGGCGTGCACCGGGGTGTGATCGAGGCGCTGCGTTACGCGCGGTCCATCTCAAATCACGTCACGGCGGTTTACGTCGAAATCGAGCCGGGCAGCGGCGAGAAGATACGCCAGCGCTGGGATGAGTGGGGCCTTGACAATGACGCCAGGCTGGAGGTTGTGCCCTCACCGTACCGGTCGGTGGTCCGCCCCATCCTTGAATTCCTCGACAGGACCGACCAGGAGCACAACGACGGACGCCTGGCTACGGTGCTCCTGCCTGAGTTTGTTCCGGCGCACTGGTGGGAGTCGTTGCTGCACAACCAGACCGCATGGCTCATCAGGATCGCGCTGCTCTATCGCCGGCGCGCGCTCGGCAAGACGCGCGCGATCATCGATGTGCCGATGCACCTGAAAGAATAGTAGCGCGTTGCGTCTTTCCGCATCATCAAGGGAGTCCCTTCATGGGCTATCTCGACAGACCGCAGCGGTCTCCGTGGCGAAGCTTGCTCGGTATGCTTATGATTCTGGTGCTGATTATCGTGTGCCTCCTCGTGGTCACCGTCGGCCTGGATGTCGCCTGCCACAACGACATCGAGAACTGGGCACCGCTCTACCCCAACGCGGAGGTCGTCGAGATGACGTACGACGGCCTGTTCCGCCCCCGCGCGATGGGCATCACCTGGGTGACCCTGCTCTCGCCCGACCCGATCAACGACGTGCGGCACTGGTACTACGAGAACCTCCAGCAGAACATCCGCGACAGGACGACGCGCGGCATCGCGCAGACCGACCGCTGGATCGAGGAGAACCCGGACGGCGAAGGGACGTTGATCTACCTGTCGAGTTCGTGCGCGTGGTACTGATCTGCCGCCGGTTGCGGGCAGCCCGCCGGGGATGGACGCAATGAGACGGCTGACGTTGTTCGTCATAGGCGTGGCGGCGCTGGCGCTCGTCGCCCCGATGGTGCTCTCGCGCGGCGATGCGCCGCCGGTGCGCGCGCAGCTCATCACCGGCGCGGCGGAGGACGCCGCCGGCTTCGCGCACGCCGACGGGCCGCGGGCGTTCCGCTTCCCTGAGGACCACGGCCCGCACCCGGACTACCAGACCGAGTGGTGGTACTACACCGGCAACCTAGAGGCCGCCGGTGGCCGCCGCTTTGGCTACCAACTGACGTTCTTCCGCCGCGCGATGGCCCCGCCGGCGGCGCGGGCGGCGCGCGCCTCCGCGTGGGCCGCCGACCAGGTGTACCTGGCGCACTTCGCGGTCAGCGACGTGGACAGCGCGCGCTACCAGGCGTTCGAGCGCTTCGCGCGTGGCGCGGCAGGGCTGGCCGGCGCGGAGTCGCCGCCGTACCGCGTCTGGCTGGAGGACTGGCGCGTCGATGAAATCGCGCCGGGCGTCTACCAGATGCGGGCGGCCCAGGGCGGCCTCGCGCTCGACCTGACCCTCACCGACGCCAAAGGCCCGGCGCTGCAGGGTGACCGGGGCTACAGCCAGAAGGGGTCTGACCCCGGCAACGCCTCATACTACTACAGCCTCACGCGCCTGGAGACGGCGGGCGCGGTGCGCGTCGGCGAGGAGACATTCGCCGTGAGCGGGTTGAGCTGGATGGACCACGAGTTCAGCACCAGCGCGCTCGCGCCCAACCAGGTCGGCTGGGACTGGTTCGCACTCCAGCTTGACGACGGTACGGAACTGAAAGTGTTTCACCTGCGCAACGCCGACGGCGGCGTCGATCCCTTCTCCAGCGGTTCGTTCGTGGCAGCGGACGGGGCCGTCACCCGCCTGCGCCGCGACGACTTCAGCATCGACGCCGAAGCGACCTGGGACAGCCCGCACTCCGGCGCGGTGTACCCCGCGCGCTGGACGGTGACGGCGCCCGCGCTGGGCCTCACGCTGCGCGTCGAGCCGCTCCTGGCCGACCAGGAACTCAACGTGAGCTACACGTACTGGGAGGGCGCGGTGCGCGTCGAAGGCGAGCGCGCTGGTCAGCCCGTGCGCGGGCAGGGCTATGTCGAATTGACCGGCTACGCCGCATCGATGCAGGGGCAGTTCTGAGCGCCCCGCGCCGGACGAGTCGCGTGGCCGAGAGGTGGGGCAACTTCCCGGCCCGCGCGGTGTTTTATCAAGGAGAGCATGTCGCGCCGCACATGACAATTGTCACATTTGGCACACGATTACAGGACAAGCGTCACTAAAAAACCACTTCTGCAAATTGTATAAGTGATCTGTGCGCCAAATTGGACGCATTTTGTCATAACAGGCCACGCCAGGCCAAAGGAGGGAGTGAGGGAAATGGGAACAAACGGGGTACCGGGGCAGCACCTCAAGCCGCGCAAGCGCAACATGTACCGCCTGCCCTGGTCGATGAACGACAATCCCATCGGTTGGCTGGAAATCACCGACCGGTGCAACATCTACTGCAAGGGCTGTTATCGCCAGCAGCTTGTGGGCCACTTCCCCATCGAGCAGATCAAGGACGACATCCTCTTCCTCAAGGAGTACCGCAACTGCGACAACATCTCCATCGCGGGCGGCGAGCCGCTGGTGCACCCGCAGATTCTCGAAATTGTCTCCTTCATCCGCGAGCACGGCATGAAGCCCCTCATCCTCACCAACGGCGTGCGCCTGAACAACAACATCGGCCTCGCGCGCGAACTCAAGGCGGCGGGCGCTTTGGCTTCACCTTCCACATCGACAGCGCGCAGCGCCGGCCCGGCTGGTTCGGCAAGAGCGAGGTCGAGCTGTGCGAACTGCGCCAGCAGTACGCCGAGATGGTCGCTGAGGTCGGCGGCCTGTTCGTGAGCTTTGGCTGCACCATCTACTACTCGAACCTGCACGAGATACCCAGGCTCGTGAAGTGGGCCAACGACAACATCGACATCGTGAACGGGCTGGTGTTCATCACCTATCGCGGCGCGCCCGAAACCGACGACATCCAGTTCACCGTCGGCGACAAGAAGGTCGAGGCGCAGGCCGAGCTGAGCTACGGCTACGCCGACGCCGAGGAGATCGACATCACCTCGCGCGACGTGTACAAGGTCATCCAGGACAGCTACGACCACTACGAGACGGCGGTTTACCTGGGCGGCACGCAGCGCCACGACGCGATCAAGTGGCTCATCGGCCTGCAGGTGGGCACGAAGGGCAAGATGTACGGCTCGGTCGGGTCGAAAGCGACGGAGCTGGTCGAGGCGGCCTACCATCTCTTCGCGGGTCGCTATCTGGCGTACACGCCCTCGAAGCGCCTGCCGAAAGTCGCGATGCTGGCCGCCAGCCTGTTCGACAAAGGCCTGCGCAAGACCCAGGCCGGCTTCTGGCGCGACGTGCTCCGCGACCCACGCCGGCTGTTCGCGCCGCTCTACATCCAGAGCATCGGTATCGTGCAGGCGCCGGACATCATGGAAGATGGCCGCACCGACATGTGCGATAGCTGCCCCGACATGGTGGTCTGGGACGGCAAGCTGGTGCACTCGTGCCGCCTCGACGAGTGGCGCATCTACGGCCAGTACGTGACGCCCCAGATGCAGCGCGAAATCGAGGCCGAGGGCGGCGCGGTGCTCACCGAGCGCAGCGAAGACGACATCGACGAGGACGAGCACCTCCACATGCCGGTGATGGCCGACTGAGAACAGTAAATCGGGGGTGGGGGGCGAACGGCTGGTTCGCCCCTCCGCGTTATGCACCCCTTGATTCCGAACGCATCAGGTCAGGAGCTTCCCGCAGCGCCAGGCGCTGCGGGTTTCTTTTTGGGGCGCTACCGCGTGCTGAGCGCGCTGTAGATTTCGCCCAGGAACCGGCTTGGCCTCACCGCCAGCAGCCGGGTCGCGGTGAACCCGTGCTCCCGCGCGAGCGCGGCCCACGTCGGGAAGGAGAGCGGGTGCGGCACCCAGGGGTTGCCCCGGTCCGTGTTGTACTCCACCAGGATGAAAGCGCCACCGGGCTTGAGGTAGCGGCGGAGGGCGGGCACGACCGCGCCCTTGTCGCGCACGAAGTGGAGCGCGTTCGCCATCACCGCGCCGTCGAGCGGCGGCAGGTCGAGCGGCCCGGTGAAGTCGGCGGCGATGTATGTGACGCCCACCGCCGGGAAGCGGGCGCGCATCGCGCGCGCCTGCGCCTGGAGCGCGCCCCGGTCCTTATCGACCGAGTAGATGCGCGCCGTCGGGCCGATCAGCTCGGCCAGCGCGAGCGTGAACGCGCCCGCGCCGGAACCGAAGTCGGCCCACACGCCGCCGGGGGCGGGCACGCCATCGCGCAGCAGGTTGACATGATCCGCGTGGTCCATTCTTCGCAGACGCCGCGCGCGGCCCTCAGACCCGCGCCGGCCGGGCCGTGGTCATCAGCGCTTCGAACAGCGCCAGGCTCTCCGGCGTCTGCGGGTAGAACGCCTCGCCCAGGGGCGACGTGGCGCGATTGTCGTCGTAGATCACGCGCTTGATGAGCCGGGACAGGCGTTCCCGGTCAAGGTGGAACATGTCGGCGGCGGGGATGCTGCCCTCCGAGCCGGAGAGCATGAGCACGCCGCGCCCCTCATGCACCTCGACGAACCAGTTGAGCGTCGCGACTTCCATCAGGGTGACCATCACCTCGTCGCCCTTGACGATGGCGCTCACAAACTTGGCGTTGTGTCTGCGCTCAAGCGCCGGGAGGTCGTTGAGCGTCTCAGGTTTGACGTAGAAGGTGATCAACATGCAGCCGCCCCCACCGCTGCGGAAGAAGAGGCACGGCGTCTCTGCGGACAGCCCTCTGTTGCCCGAATGATAGATGAAAACGCAGCGCCACGCAACGGAAAAAAGACCCGCCGCGCGGCGCAGTGCCTTCAACTTCCGGGAAGCTACCAAGTATCTATTCCTGTTGTCTGTTCGGCATCACGCTATTGGTGTATTTTTCGTAACCCGACGACTAAAGTCGTCGGTTAATCACAGAAGGTGGTGGGGAAGAATTCGAATTAGCCCGCGACTTCAGTCGCGGGAACCAAAAGGTGAACAGATACCCTCCGCGTGCCTTTTTCCCGTGTCACGCTAGCCGGCCCGGAGGTGCCCGTAATTCAGCCCATCATCCGGCAGGTCCGCCGGCAGGTCGGCCCCCGGCGCGGCCAAACGCCAGCGCACGCCGGACGCGCGCCGCGCGCGCTCGCGCCTCGGCGACCATCGCCTGCACCTCCTGCCGGATCGCGTCGGGGTCGGAGGCCGTCAGCTCGCGCGCGCACGAGTCGGGGAGGCCGGCCACGCGCACCGCCGCAACCCGGCGCGCCTGCACCAGTTCCATGTATTCGGCGGCAAGCCGCGCCGCGTCGCGCTGCATCTCGGCTTCCGAGTCGCCCTGAATCCAGTCCGCGAGGTGGGCGGGCAGCCCCGCCGCCTCCGCGATCTGCAGGCGGCGCTGCCCCCAGGCCGCGACCTCAGTGTAGTGCGCCGGCTTCGTGAGTACACGCGCGCCTCCCGCGCCCATCCGTCCCCTCCAGGTGTGCCACATTCAGTTTCGCGCTACCAACGTGGGCGGGTTGCAAGAACCGTGCCACCCGGCGGGGGCGGGCCCCTGCTGCCCGGCAGTGTGCGGCGACAGATGGTGTATCCGTAACAAATTACATTTGTGCTGCGACTGTCGTGACAAAGGGTAGTGTCGTGTTTCACAATCCATCCATTAAAATAAAATGTAGATAAGACCGCTCTACTTCACAGCGACGTGTCCAGGCGGGAGTGGCAGATGCGCACACGCATCTCGGTGGCAACCGTTCGCGGCGAGTTCATCCAGCAGGTCGAGGCGATCAGCGGCGTCAACCTGCTGGCGTGTAATCAGTGCGGCAAGTGCAGCGCGGGGTGCCCGGTCGGCTTCAGCCTGGACGCGATGCCCAACCAGGTGATCCGCATGGCGCAGCTCGGCGTGGAGGCTGTGCTCGACAGCGAGACCATCTGGACCTGCGCCTCGTGCCTGACGTGCGTGGCGCGCTGCCCCAAGGGCATCGACCTGCCGCGCGTGATGGAGGCGTTGCGACAGATCGCGCTCCGGCGCGGCAACGACCACCTGTGCGCAACCGAGATCGACCCCGAACTGATCGCCGAAGCGCCCCCAACTGGCAATCATCGGCGGATTCCGAAAATACACACGCTGACGTGGGGGACACATGAGCACGCCCTACTTCCCCGGCTGCACGCTGTCTACCAAGGCCGCCGGCTATGACCGGTCTGGCCGCGCCGTCGCCGCCGCGCTGGGCATGGCGCTGGCCGAGATCGAGGGCTGGCAGTGCTGCGGCGCGACCTTCCCGCTCGCCACGGACAACAGCCTGGCCCTCATCGCGCCGACGCGGATTCTCGCGCAGGCCGAGAAGGCCGGCGACGCCGTCGCGACGCTGTGCGCGATCTGCTACCACGTGCTCAAGCGCACGCAGGCCACCCCTGACCCGCGACCCGGACATGCTGGAGCGCATCAACTGGTTCACCGAGAACCCCTATCACGGGCAGGTGCGCGTGGTGCACCTGCTGGAGATGCTGCGCGATCAACTCACGTGGGAAGGGCTGCACGCCCAGGTCAAGCGCCCGCTGGCCGGCCTCAAGGTCGCGCCATACTACGGCTGCCTGCTGCTGCGGCCCGCCCAGGAGATACAGCTCGACGACCCGGAGCGCCCGACGATCCTGCACGACTGCATGCTGGCGCTCGGCGCAGAGGTCGTGGACTTCCCCTACGCGGTGGAGTGCTGCGGCAGCTACCTCGCGGTCGAGAAGGCCGAGGTGCCCGACCGGCTGGCGCAGACCATCATCAGCTCGGCGCGGGCCAACGGCGCGGATTGCCTGGTGACCGCGTGCCCGCTGTGCCAGTTCAACCTGGACTATCCGCAGCGCGGAACGACCTCACCCGCGCCCATGCCCGTGCTCTACTTTACGCAGTTGATGGCGGTTGCGCTCGACCTACCGCCGGCGGACTGGGGGCTGGAGGGACTGTACGTCGATCCCGCGCCGCTGCTAGAACGGATTCCGGCGTGTGAGGAGGCAGGCGCATGATCCCTCGCGTGATGGTCATCGGCGGCGGGATCGCCGGCATCCAGGCCGCGCTCGACGTCGCCAACAGCGGTTACGAGGTCGTGCTTGTCGAACGGCTCCCCTCCATCGGCGGGCACATGGCGCAGCTCAGCGAGACGTTCCCCACGCTGGACTGCTCGCAGTGCATCATGACGCCGCGCACGGTCGAGGTGGGGCACCACGAGCAGATCAAGCTCATGACGTACAGCGAGGTCGAATCCGTCGCGGGCGAGGTCGGGCATTTCCGCGTGCGCGTGCGCCGCGCGCCGACCTACGTCGATTGGGACGCCTGCACCGGCTGCGGCACGTGCCAGCAGAAGTGCCCCTACAAGGCCGAGTCGGACTTCGAGCGCGGCATCGGGCCGCGCAAGGCAATCTACACGCTCAACCCGCAGGCCGTGCCCAACAAGCCGGTGATCGACCCCGATGCGTGCAAGTGGCTGCTCACGCGCGCCGAGCGCGAGGCTGAGGGCAAGAAGCCGCAGTGCGGCGCGTGCCAGAAGCTCTGCCCCACCGAAGCGATCCGCTTCGACGACGCGCCGGCGTACTTCGAGGAGGAAGTCGGCGCCATCATCCTGGCGACCGGCTACGACCTGATGTCGCCCGCGCGCCTGCCGGAGTACGGCGGCGGCATGGTCGCGGACGTGATCGACGGGCTGGCGTTCGAGCGGCTGCTCGCCTCGTCAGGGCCGACGGCGGGCGCGGTGCGCCGCCCCAGCGACGGCGCGACGCCGAAAGAGATCGTCTTCGTGCAGTGCGCCGGCAGCCGCGACCCCGAACACGGCGCGCCGTACTGCTCCAAGATTTGCTGCATGTACACCGCCAAGCAGGCGATGCTCTACAAGCACCGCGTCCACGACGGGCAGGCGCACATCTTCTACATCGACGTGCGCGCCGGCGGCAAGCGCTACGAGGAGTTCATCACCCGCGGCATCGAAGAGGGCACGGACTACCTGCGCGGCAAGGTGAGCAAGATTTACCGCGACGGCGAGAAGGTCATCGTGCGCGGCGCGGACACGCTCAACGGCAAGCCGGTGACGCTCGCCGCCGACCTGGTGGTGCTGGCGATGGCGGTGCTCCCCGCGCCGACGCGCCGGAGGTCGCCGCGCGCCTGGGCATCGAGGTGGACGCCAACGGCTTCTTCGTCACGCTCAACGACGAGCTGCAGCCGGTGGAGAGCACGCGGCCCGGCGTGTACCTGGCCGGCGTGGCGACCGGGCCGAAGGACATCCCCGAAACGGTGGCGCAGGCGAGCGGCGCGGCGGGCAAGGTGCTGAGCCTGTTCCGCCAGTGGGAGACGCGCGCGCACCTGGAAGCGGTAACGGTGTAGGGGCGACCCGGCGGGTCGCCGACAGACAGACGCGGGTGAGGTTATGAACAAGAGCCGGATCGGTGTGTTCGTGTGTCACTGCGGGTTGAACATCGCCGCGACGGTGGACGTGGCGCGCGTGGTCGAGGCGGTGCGCGACGACCCCGGCGTGGCCTACGCCGCCGAGTACAAGTACATGTGCTCCGATCCGGGGCAGAACATGATTAAGGACGCGGTCCGCGAGCACAACCTCGACGGCGTGGTGGTTGCGGCGTGCTCGCCGGCGATGCATCAGGTCACCTTCCGCAAGACCGTCGCGGGCGTCGGCATGAACCCCTACCGCATGGAGAGCGCCAACATCCGCGAGCAGGTCTCGTGGGTGCACCAGGACGACCCCGAACGCGCCACGCTCAAGGCCATCGAGACGGTGCGCACCATCGTCGAGAAGGTGCGGCGCAACGAGCCGCTGGAGCCTATCGCCATCCCGGTGAACCGGCGCGCGCTGGTGATCGGCGGCGGCGTCGCCGGGCTGACGGCGGCGCTGGACATCGCCGACGCCGGCTACCCGGTGATCCTGGTCGAGCGCGCGGACGCGCTCGGCGGGAAGATGCGCCAGCTCAGCGGGACGTACCTCAACTTCGACGCCGCGCCCGACATGCTGGCAAAGCGGGTCGCGCGCGTGCAACAGCACCCCCACATCCAGGTGCTCACCAGCGCGGAGGTCATGGCGCTGGAGGGGTACGTGGGGAATTTCACGGTGCGTGTGAGCTGTAGGGGCACGGCACGCCGTGCCCAGGGCGAACCGGCGGACCGCTCCGATACGCCCTTGCCTCCCCTCACCCCTAAATCCCTCTCCCACAGGGGGAGAGGGGACTTGAAGAGTCCTTTGAGGGTGAGGTCCCCCTCTCCCCTCAGTGGGAGAGGGGGGCAGGGGGATGAGGGGGAGGAATCCTTCACCTTCGACGTGGGCGCGGTGGTCGTCGCCACCGGGTGGGACTCGTACCCGATGGCGGCGCTGGCCGAATACGGCGCGGGCGAAATCCCCGACGTGATCGACTACCTGGCGTTCGAGCGGATGCTCGCGCCGGGGGAGGCGATCCGCCGGCCCAGCGACGGCAGGACGCCGCGCGAGGTGGTCTTTGTGCAGTGCGCCGGCAGCCGCGACCCCGCCAACGGCGTGCCGTACTGCTCGAAGGTGTGCTGCATGGTGGTGCCCAAGCAGGCGATGCTGCTGGCCGAGCGCGTGCCCGGCGCGCAGGCCTACGTCTTCTACACCGACATCCGCAGCGCGGGCAAGAACTACGACGAGTACGTGCAGCGCGCGATGAGCGAGCGCCACGTGCTCTACCTGCGCGGCAAGGTGAGCCGCCTGTTCCGCGAGGGCGACCGGGTGATGGTCTGGGGCGAGGACACCCTGAGCGGGCAGGCGGTGGAGATCGCCGCCGACCTGGTGGTGCTGGCGACGCCGCTGCTCGCCGCCGAGGGCGCGCGCGAGCTGGCGCAGCGGCTGCGCATCAGCACGGACGCGCACGGCTTCTACAACGAGGCGCACCCCAAGCTGCGCCCGGTCGAGACGCTGACGGCGGGCGTGTTCGTCGCCGGGGCCGGCCAGGGGCCGAAGGACATCCCGGAGACGGTGGCGGAGGCGAGCGGCGCGGCGGCGAAGGCGCTCCAACTCTTCGCGCAGGACCACATCACGCAGGAGCCGACGGTCGCGGTGGTGGACGCGGACCTGTGCGCGGCGTGCGGCGCGTGCGTGGAAGCGTGCCCGTATGGGGCGCGGAGCATCCACCCGGTGTGGCACGTGGCGACAGTGCAGGCGGCGCTCTGCCAGGGGTGCGGCGCGTGCGTGGCGGCGTGCCCGAACAAGGCATGCTCGGTCAGGAATTGGACGCCGGAACAGATCCTGGGCATGGCGGATTTGTATGTGTGAGCACGCAATCTGAACAATTCAGTGAGGATTCATGAGAAGTTACAGAACAATGGGCACGCTATTCGCAGGTTTCGCACTTTGCTCGAATCGCGCGAAAACACTATGCGCTCCTTCTCCAACATGAACAGCTGTTGGCGCGGTGTCAACAGGAGATGTCGAGTGCAAAGTCGGAGGATGAATTACAGGCAGCCGCTCAGAGGTTTCAAGAGTGCTATGAGGAGTATGGTGAGCACAGCGAAATCGTAGTCATTTTTTCTGTCATGGCGCTTGAAGCCTATATATACGACTATGCGGCACGGCATTTCTCAGATTCTTTTGCAAGGAAGTACGTTGACAAGTTGGATTTGCCAAGTAAATGGGTTGTGGTTCCACAATTGGCTACGGGCAAGGCTTTTCCAAGAGGTGGGCAAGGTTTTGGGCTACTGAAGAGACTTGTGACAACTAGACATTCACTTATCCACGCCAAATCCTCGGCATTCAGCGAGGCGATTGACCAACGAGAATCAATCTCTCTAGAGGCCAGGGATGCGATAAGAGCTTTGGATTTACTCGCCGCTGGTTTAATGAGCATCGATCCCGATGAACCTGCGTTCTTTTTCTTAGTGCTCGAAGACTCAGAGGTTGAAGAGGTTTTGCGGAGACAAAAAAAGAGAAAGCCACCTGCGAGTGATAAGTAAACGGCTTACCCGGCGGGCAAATCCAGCTTTACTACCACTACATGCCCAGCGGGACAAACATAAACGGAGGCGTGCCATCTTTACCAGTCTCCACATCCTTCTTTCGTACAATTCATCTTCGAGTGCAACCACTGCTTCCTGTTCAGCGATCCCGACGCACAAGGCACGTTCATGCTGAGCCAGATGCGGCAGGTGCTCGACTAGGCGGAGAAGATCGGCACGGCGGGTTTGTTTGTGTAACTTCAAACAATAGGAGGGACAGATGAACATTCGTGATCTGACATTCCTTGCCGCCCTTGCCCTAGGTGCAATTGTGTTTTTCGTCTTGGCAATTCTCGGAAAAGTGAAGATTCGTGAATACGAAGTTGATCTTTCCCCGAGTATGCGAGGGCTATCTGCTATTCTCGCAACAGTATTTTTCGTTATTGCTGTTTGGCTATATATGATGCCACCGAAAACTCCAGAAACCGCCCAAACGCCAACAAGCACACCAAGTCTACCCCCGACGAGTAAACCTGCCTCTGCGAACTCAATTGGAGACTGTGGAGATGCGGAAGAATTAGGGGCCATGGGTGCCAACAGGCGGACGTGGGAGAGACGTTGACATAGACGCTAGTGACGGCTGGATACATGCCGATTTTTGGTCACCAGAAGGTCAGCTAATTTCGGGATACGATGAAGTCTCGGTGATGTTTGAACCTGGTACTCGTGTCACTATTGTTGGAGTTGCGGGAAACGGCTGGCTATACAGTTCATCTTGTAGTCGGGAGTATGTCATGGAACAGATTATGGCTCATCAAAGGCGGCGTGAGGCTGAGGGTGTGAGAATCACCACGGTAAGTATCAATGAACTTGCAACAAGATGAAACACTGGCTAACCGTTCATTCTTGAGGAGATGTAGCATGTTAACCCAGCTCCACGTCCTCCTCTCCTACAAATGCATCTTCGAGTGCGATCACTGCTTCGTGTTCAGCGGGCCCAACGCGGAGGGCACGTTCACGCTGAGCCAGATGCGGCAGGTGTTCGACGAGGCAGAGAAGATCGGCACGGTGGACACGTTCTACTTCGAGGGCGGCGAGGCGTTCCTCTTCTACCCACTGCTGCTGGAGAGCGTCCGGATGGCGCGGGCGCGCGGCTTCAAGGTCGGCATCGTGACCAACGCCTACTTCGCCACCTCCGACGAGAACGCCGAACTGTGGCTCCGCCCGCTCGCGGAGCTGGGCATCGCGGATTTCAGCGTCAGCGACGACGCCTTCCACTTCGGCGAGGAGGTCCAGAACACCGCCAAGCGCGCGCGGGCGGTCGCGGGCCGGCTGGGGATGCCGGCCGCGTCGATCTGCATCGAAGCGCCGCGCGTCGAAGCCGGGGCGGCGCACGAGAAGGGCGCGGCCATCATCGGCGGAGATGTGGTGTTCCGGGGGCGCGCGGTCGAGACGCTGGCCGAGGGCCTGCCGCGCACCGCGCCGGAGCGGTTCGCGGAGTGCCCGTTTGAGGACCTGCAAAACCCTGAGCGCGTGCACCTGGACCCCTATGGGCATGTGCACCTGTGCCAGGGGGTGAGCATGGGCAACATGTGGGTGGCGCCGCTCTCGGCGCTCGTCAGGGATTACGACCCCGCCGCGCACCCGATCAGCGGGCCGCTGCTGCGGGGCGGGCCGGCGGCGCTGGCGCGGGAGTACGGCGTCCCCCTCGAAGCGGGCTACGTCGATGCGTGCCACCTCTGCTACGAAACGCGGCGCGCGCTGCTCGACCGGTTCCCGCAGTATCTCGCGCCGAGGCAGGTCTACGGGTTGGCATAGCCAATCGACAGGTGGAGGATGGTGTTGGACGAGGCGATGGACGAGATGGCGCCACAGAAGAAACGCGAACCCGGCAGGGCGCATGTCGCCCCTGACCTGATCGAGCCGCCTGTCCGCCTGCCCGAAATTCAGCGCGGCGTGTGGTGCCCCCTGCCCGCCGTTGACCCTCTCACCGCCTACCTGACGACCACCCTGTGGGACCGGCCCGGCAGGCCGGCGGCGTGGGAGGTCGCGCGGCTCTCCGGCGCGGTGTACCTCTACCGCGAGACCGCGACACGGTGGGGGGTGGCGGCGAAGTTCTACAGCGAGAAGACCGGGGCCGACTCCGCCATGGCGCACGCCCAGCGCGAGTTCGACTACACGCGCCAGGCCGGGGAGAGCGGGCTGTCTGCCGATAACATGCGCGCGCTCATGCCGCTGGGGGTGTGGCGCGGCGTGCTGCTGCTCGAATACGTGGACGGCCTCACGCTTGAGGATGTGATCGCCGTGCGGCGCAGCCGGCCGGGGACGCTGCTGCCGAGCCTGGCGCTCGCGGCGGAGCTGTTGGCGACGTTGCACGTGCATAGCGTCCAGCGCGGCGCGCGGCCCGATTTCGACGCGCCGCTGGCGAAAGCGTACAAGGTCATCGATAACCTGGTGAGGCACGGCGTGCTGGGGACGACCCCGTCACCGCCAGCGGGCTGCGCCGCCAGTTGGACCGGTGGGCGGCCAGGCCCGAAATGCGCGCCTTCACGCCCGCGTTCATCCACGGCGACGCCACCACCGCGAACTTCATCTTCCCCTGGGGCGGCGGCGTGGTGGGGATCGACTGGGAGCGCTTCAAGACCGCCGACCCTGCCGCCGACCTGGGCCGCCTCATGGCGGAGGTGGCGCACAGCATCAAGCAGCACGGCGGCAGCGTGGCCGAGGCCGTGCCAGACGTGCAGCACGTCGTCGATTCGTATTGCCGGTTGCTCCCGCCGGGCTGGGACGCCGACGCCCTGGTGGAGCGCGCGCGCTTCTACCGCGCCGCCAGCACGCTGCGCATCGCGCGCAACGGGTGGGTGCCGCGCCTGGACCGGACCGCGCTGGTGGCACAGGCGTCGGCGTTGCTTGCGGACGGACGCTAACGCAGGTTGGAAGGGACGAGCATGGCTCTCTGGCAGGAAGTCAACGACCTTTCGGGCGAGCAGGTGCAGCTCTGCTACCACTGCCACAAGTGCACCGCGGGCTGTCCCGTCGCCGCCGATATGCAATACGGCCCGGACGCGCTTCTGCGCATGGTGCAGTTGGGCCAGCGCGAGGCGGTCCTGCGCAGCGCCGACATCTGGCTGTGCGCCGGCTGCGAGGCGTGCGGCGCGCGCTGCCCCAACGACATCGACATCGCGCGCATGATGGACGCGCTGCGCGTGCTCGCGGTGCGCGAGGGCGTGCAGCCGGCGCTGCCGTCGGTGCCGAAGTTCAACACGCTGTTCATGGAGATCGTCCGGCACACCGGGCGGATGCACGAGCTTTCGCTGATGGGCCTGCACAAGCTGTGGACGCTCAACCTGGTCGCAGACGTGCCCGCCGGCCTGCAGCTGATACTCAAGGGCAAGATTCCGTTGCTGCCGGAGATGGCGGGTGCGCGCAAAGAAGTGGCGCGGCTCTACGAGAACGCAGAAGAAGGGATCAACCGCGAATAACGCCAATAACGCGAATTAAGGATTCTCAGTGAGCGAGTTGATCTACAAAGAAGAAGCTTATGCCATCGTAGGGGCGGCAATGGAAGTGTACAACCAATTGGGCAACGGGTTCCTCGAAGCCGTCTATCAAGAAGCGCTGGCGATTGAGTTCCAGTTGCGCGGCATTCCCTTTCAGGAGCAGGCGCCTCTGGCGGTCTGCTACAAGGGCCAGCCACTGCGTCAACATTATGTCGCGGATTTCGTTGTCTACGACAAGATCATCGTCGAAATCAAAGCGATACAGCAACTCGGTAACAACGAACAAGCACAGATCATGAATTATCTCAAAGCGACCAGTCTCGAACTGGGGCTTCTCATCAATTTCGGCGCTCCCGCCAAGCTGCAATACAAGCGCGTGGTGCGTTCACTTGGATTTAATTAGCGTTATTCGCGTTATTCGCGGTTAATAACTCTTAGACCTACTCAGGACAGGACAGGCATGAGCGACGGCTACAGCTACTACCCAGGGTGCAGCCTGCACGCCACCGGCAAGGAGTTCCACCAGTCGACCGAGACGGTGTTCGCTGCGCTCGGCGCGCCGCTGCACGAACTCGACAACTGGAACTGCTGCGGCGCGTCGTCGGCGCACGCGGTCAGCCCGGCGCTGACACTGGCGCTGCCGGCGCGCAACCTCGCCCTTGCGCAGCGCACCGGGCGCGACGTGGTGATGCCGTGCGCGGCGTGCTTCAACCGGCACCGGGCCGCCGATGTCGCCCTCCGCACCGACGCAGCCAGACGCGCCCAGCTTGAGCGCGCCGTCGGCTTCACGTATGACGGCGCGGTGCAGGTGCGCGCGCTGCTCGACGTGGTGATCAACGACATCGGCCTGGAGCGCGTGCGCGCGCAGGTGACGCGCCCGCTCGAAGGGCTGCGCGTCGTCGCCTACTACGGCTGCCTGCTCGTGCGCCCGCCGGAGGTGACCGCCTTCGACGACCCGGAGCACCCGGTCACGATGGACCGCATCCTGGAGGCGCTCGGCGCGGACGCGCGCCCCTACGCCTACGCGACCGAGTGCTGCGGCGGCGCGCTCTCGCTCACCGCGCCGAAGTCGGCGGCGCGCATGGTGGACCGGCTCGTCGGTTACGCGCGCGAGGCCGGCGCGGCGGCGATGGCGGTCAGTTGCCCGCTGTGCCAGATCAACCTGGAGATGCGGCAGTCTGACAAGGACAAGATGCCGATCTTCTATATCACCGAGTTGATGGGGCTGGCGTTCGGCCAGCCCGAAGCCGAGAAATGGTGGAAGATGCACCTGATCGATCCCAGGCCAGTGTTGCAGACAGCCGAGGTGAGCCATGCGTGAGAACGGCGGCAAGGACGGCAAAGTCGGCGCGGTGCTGGTCGTCGGCGGGGGCATCGGCGGGATGCAGGCCGCGCTCGACCTGGCCGAGGCCGGCATCTACGTCTACCTGCTGGAGCGGTCGCCGGCCATCGGCGGCACGATGGCGCAGCTCGACAAGACCTTCCCCACCAACGACTGCGCGATGTGCATCATGTCGCCCAAGCTGGTCGAGACGGGCCGCCACCGCAACATCGAGATCATCACCACCGCCGAGCTGCTGGACCTGCAAGGCGCGCCGGGGAACTTCACCGCGCGCGTGTTGCAGCACCCGCGCTACGTGGACATCGACAAGTGCACCGGCTGCGGCGACTGCGCGGCGGTCTGCCCCAACGCGCTCCCGGATGCGTTCAACGCCGGGCTGAGCGACCGCAAGGTGATTTACAAGCTCTATCCCCAGGCCATCCCCAACGCCTACGCTATCGAGAAGGCGGGCGTCGCGCCGTGCCGGGACGCCTGCCCCATCCACCAGCGCGCGCAGGGCTACGTGGCGCTCGTCCGCGAGGGCCGCTATGCCGACGCCTACCGCACCATCCTGGACGACAACCCCTTCCCCAGCGTGTGCGGGCGCGTGTGCAACCACCGCTGTGAGGACGCCTGCTCGCGCAACCAGGTCGGTGAAGCGCCGGTCAACATCATGGCGCTCAAGCGCTTTGTGGCGGATTGGGCCAACCAGAATCCCGAATTGGTTGCAGGGGAAGGACGTCCCTTGCCCCGACAGGAGTCGAAACACCAGGTCGCCATCGTCGGCTCCGGGCCGGCGGGCATGACGTGCGCGCGCGACCTGGTCCGCGCCGGGTGCCGCGTCACCGTGTACGAGGCGCTGCCCGCGCCCGGCGGCATGATGCGCGTCGGCATCCCGGAGTACCGCCTGCCCTACGCGCGCGTGCAGGAGGAGATCGACGCGATTCTGGCCGAGGGCGTGGAACTCAGGCTCAACACGCGCGTGGACGACGTCATGGCGCTGCGGGACGAATACGACGCCGTGTTCGTCGCGGTCGGCGCGCACGAGGCGGTGAGGCTGCCCATCCCCGGCCACGACCTGCCCGGCGTGCTCGGCGCGACGGATTTTCTCCGCGATATATCTCTGGGTAGGGGCACGGCATGCCGTGCCCCTACTCCAGCACGCAGGTGACGAAGCCTCTGACATCAGAGGCCATCGCGTGCTCGTCCTCGGCGGCGGCAACGTCGCCATCGACGCGGCGCAGACCGCCGTCCGCCTCGGCGCGGCGTGGGTGGGCATGGCCTGCCTGGAGAGCCGCGACACGATGCCGGCGCACCAGTGGGAGGTGCGCGACGCCGAGGAAGAGGACATCGCGGTGTTCCCGTCGCGCACGTTCAAGGAGATCACGAGCGAAGGCGGGCGCGTCACCGGCGTGCGCTGCGTGGGCGTGGACTTTCGCGGCTTCGTCGAGGGTCGCCCCGACTTCGACGAGCTTCCCGGCACGGAAGAGGTCATCCCCGCCGACGTGGTGATCTTCGCCATCGGCCAGCGCCCGGACGCCGCCCTGCTCTCCGAAGCAGTCGAGACGGTGCGCGGGCGGTACCCCAAGGTGGACCCGGACACGCTCGCGACGAGCGCGCCCGGCGTCTTCGCCGGCGGCGACTGCGTGACCGGCACCGCGTTTGTGGTCGATGCGATTGCGGCGGGCCACAAGGCGGCGCGCGGGATTCTGGAATACCTTGTTGACCAGGCAGAGGCAAAGCATGCCTTACCCCCACGCCCAAGCGAGACACCTGTCGCGCTGCTCGAACCCGCCGAGGTGACGCAGCGCATGGACGCGCTGCCCGCGCTCCGCGCGCCGCGTATCGATCCGCCCCGCCGCCCCGCCGGCGCGCGCGTCCGCGACTTCGGTGAGGTGTACGGCGCGCTCACCGAGGCCGAGGCGCGCGCGGAGGCGGCGCGCTGCCTGGCGTGCGGCGTGTGCTCGGAGTGCGGCGCGTGCGTGATCGCGTGCCGCGCCGGGGCCATCGACCACACGATGCAACCCCGGCAGTTAGACCTCAACGTCGGCGCGGTGGTGCTCGCGCCGGGGCTGGACACCGCACCCGGCGATATCCGCCCGGAGTTCGGCTACGGGCACTGCGCGAACGTGCTCACCAGCCGCGAGTTCGAGCGCCTGCTGAGCGCGAGCGGCCCCACGATGGGCGCCGTGACCCGGCCCAGCGACGGCGCGCACCCGCGCAAGGTGGCGTGGATCCAGTGCGTGGGCAGCCGCGACCAGACCTGCGGCGCGGATTACTGCTCGTCGGTGTGCTGCATGTACACCACCAAAGAGGCCGTCATCGCCAGGGAGCACGACGCCAACATCGAGCCGACCGTCTTCTACATGGACCTCCGCGCGTTCGGCAAGGGCTTCGAGCGCTACATCGAGCGCGCAGAGCGCGAACAGGGCGTGCGCTACGTGCGCGCGATGCCCGCCGCCGTGCGCGAGGTCCCCGGCACGAAGAACCTGCGCGTCCAGTACGCGACGCCCGACGGCAAGAACGTCGAGGAAGAGTTCGACATGGTTGTGCTGAGCGTCGGCCTGCGGCCTGGGCGCGAGACGGAGGCGCTGGCGCGGCGGCTGGGCGTCGCGCTCAACCGCTTCGGCTTCGCCGAGCCGGGCGCGTTCCGCCCGGCGGAGACCTCGCGGCCCGGCGTGTTCGTGGCGGGCGCGTTCGCCGAGCCGAAGGACATCCCCGAAACCGTGATCGAGGCGTCGTGCGCCGGGATGCTCGCGTCGGGCCTGCTTGCCGAGGCGCGCGACACGCTCACCGTGACGCCGGAGTACCCGCCCGAACGCGACGTGAGCGAGGAGGAGCCGCGCGTCGGCGTGTTCGTGTGCCACTGCGGCATCAACATCGGCAGCGTGGTGGACGTGCCCGACGTGGTGGAGTACGCGAAGACGCTGCCCAACGTCGCCTACGCGGAGCACAACCTGTACACCTGCTCGCAGGACACGCAGGCGCGCATCCGCGACGTGATTGTGGAGAACGACCTCAACCGCGTGATCGTGGCGAGCTGCACGCCGCGCACGCACGAGCCGCTGTTCCAGGACACGCTGCGTGCGGCGGGCCTCAACCCGCACCTGTTCGAGATGGCGAACATCCGCGAGCAGGCGTCGTGGGTGCACCGGAACGACCCCGCCGCCGCGACCGCGAAGGCCAAGGATATGGTCCGCATGGCGGCGAGCAAGGCGGCGAAGCTGGTCCCGATCCGGCGCAGCACGTTCACGGTGAACCCGCGCGCGCTGGTGATCGGCGGCGGTATCGCCGGCATGACGGCGGCGCTGAGCCTCGCGGCGCAGGGCTTCCCGGTGACGCTGGTCGAGCGCGAGCCGGCGCTTGGCGGCAACCTGCGGCACATTCTCACGCCCATCCCCCTCACCCCAGGGAGAGGGCCTTCCGGCGCGCTGACGCCCCCTCTTCATCCCTGGTGGGGGAGGGGTCCGGAGATGAGCGGGGAAGACGACCCCCAGGCGCTCTTGCGCGCCACCATCGCCGCCGTAAGCGCCGAGCCGCGCATCACGGTGGCGCTGGGCGCTGAGGTGGAGCAGATCGGCGGGTACAAGGGCAAGTTCACCACCACGATCCGCCACGCCGACGGATCGCGCGAGGAGGTTGAACACGGCGCGGTGGTCGTCGCCACGGGCGCGCGCATGACCGAGCCGCAGGCGTTCGGCTACGGCGCGCTGGAAGGCGTGGTCACGCAGCGGGAGTTTGAGCGTGAGCTGGCGGAAAGATCCCAGGGAGCTCAAGCGCCCTGGGAGCTACCCAGAAGTCTGTCGTGATGATCCAATGCGTCGGCTCGCGCGACGCGGCGCACCCCTACTGCTCGCGCATCTGCTGCACCGAGGCGATCAAGAACGCGCTGCACCTGAAGGACCTCGACCTGGACGCGGAGGTGTACATCCTGTACCGCGACATCCGCACCTACGGCTTCCGCGAGGCGCTCTACACCGAGGCGCGGCGGCGCGGGGTGATCTTCCTTGAGTACGACCCCGACGACCCGCCGGCTGTAGGGGGCGAACCGACGGTCCCTCGCCCTAGGGCGATCCAACGGATCGCCCCTGCCGAGGTCACGGTGAATGTGCAACCGTCCGGCGCGCCCGTCACCCTCCACGCGGACCGCGTTGTGCTCAGCGCGGGCATCGAGCCGGACGCGGAGGCGAACGACGCGCTGGCGAAGCTGCTCAAGGTGCCGCTCAATGAGGATGGCTTCTTCCTGGAGGCGCACGTCAAGCTGCGCCCGCTCGACTTCGCCGCCGAGGGCGTGTACCTGTGCGGGCTGGCGCACTCGCCGCGCTTCATCGACGAAGCGATGGCGCAGGCGCGCGGCGCGGCGATGCGCGCGGCGGCGCTGCTGAGCAAGGACGAGCTGGAGTCGCAGCCGCTCGTCGCCGAGGTGAGCCCGCGCCTGTGCGCCGCGTGCGGCGTGTGTGTGGAGGTGTGCCCGTATGGGGCGCGCGTGCTCGACGGCGACGCGCCCTACGCGCAGGTGATCGAGGTGCTGTGCCAGGGGTGCGGCGCGTGCGTGGTCGCCTGCCCGAACAAGGCGAGCCAGCAGCGTGGCTTCACGCCGGCGCAGGTGCTCGGCATGGCGGACATGGCGCTTGAGGCCCTCACCCCTAACCCTCTCCCATAAAAGGGAGAGGGGAACTGGGGTAATATCCCACCTCTGACCTCCCTCTCCCCTTGTGGGAGAGGGGACGCCGACCGAAGGTCGGCGGGGGTGAGGGGCATGGCGGACATGGCGCTCGTGGAGATTGGGTAATGAGCAAGATGCGCGCCGTGATTGGTGGCCGGGAAGGCCGGGCGTGAGCGCAGGCAACAGGAGTTGCATCTATGTCCTTGTGGGGCTGGTATGCCTCTTCAGCGGCTTCTTTATCGTGCTGCGGGGGCTGCTGGGCGGCGGCGACAGCGCCGCCGCGCTTGCCGGTCTGGCCGCCGTGATCGCCGGCGTCCTGCTGCTCGTGCGCGGGCGCAGGGCCTTTTTCGATAGACGAGTGATAGGTTGGCAGGGGGAACGATGACAGACGACACTTTTGAACCCCGTATCGTGGCGTATCTTTGCAATTGGTGCACGTACACCGGCGCGGACCTGGCCGGCACGTCGCGGCTGCAATACCCGCCCAACGTGCGCATCATCCGCCTGATGTGCTCCGGCTCGGTGGACCCGACGTATGTGCTCCAGCCGCTCCTCCAGGGCGCGGACGGGGTCCTCATCGGCGGCTGCCATCCCGGCGACTGCCACTACCAGGAGGGCAACTACAAGGCGCGGCGGCGCTACGTCGCGCTGAGGACCATCCTGGAGAGCGCCGGCTTCGAGCCAGAGCGCGTGTGGCTGCGCTGGATCAGCGCCAGCGAGGGCGCGCGCTTCGCCGATACGGTCAGAGAGATGACCGAGGCCATACGCGCGTTGGGGCCGAACCCACTCAAGGTGGCGTGGGAGGTCGGTTAGGAAGCGAACCACGCATCACACGAGGGCATAGGTATCTGTTCACCCTGTCCTTTTGGTGTCGCGCTTTGGTGCGTTTTTCGTAACCCGACGACTGAAGTCGTCGGCTAATCGCAAGAATTGTCCACAGGAACACGAATTAGCCCGCGACTTCAGCGGGATCCAAAAAGGTGAACAGTTACGGCATACAAGGCTCGTGGTTGATCAGGAGGCGTCATTGGTCAGGAAATTTATCCCGGTGCACGACGGCGATACGCAGGCTGCGCTGGCGGGCTTTCTCCTGGCGTTGCTCGCGTTGGACGACATCGACGCGGTGTTCACGCCGCTGCGCATGGCGAACGGCGGCGTCACGCACGCGCTGGTCGCCGACCCAGACCTGCTCGCACACGCCGACCCGCTCGCGCCTGTGCTCCCGGTGAACGGCGCAACGCAGATGGCGCGCCTCACCGTGCGCGAGAACCGCGCGCGCATCGCCGCCGTGATGCGCCCGTGCGAGCTGCGCGCGCTTGTAGAGCTGGTGAAGCTGCGGCAGGCCAGTCTGGAGGGCGTCACCGTCATCGGCATGGACTGCCTGGGCGCGTACCCCGTGCCCGACTTCATGGCTGGCGACATCGCGCCGATCCCGCGCGGCGTCGAGACGGGCGAGATCAAGCCGCTGGAGGGCTACCGCTTCCGCGACGCGTGCCAGATGTGCGAGCAGCCCACGCCCGGCGCGGGGCGCGACGATCAAGATCAGGCTCATCGGCTCGGACCCGCGCCAGGGGATCACGGTGGATTTGCCGGAGGCGTTCGCCGCGCTGCCGATGCTGGAATCGGACCGCGATGGCGTGGGCGAGAAGCGCGCGGCGGCAGTGGGCCGGCTGGTGGAGATGCGCACCGGGCAGCGCGACGCGAAATTCGCCGACATCCGCGCCCGGCTGCGCGACAACGGCGGGATGGAGGACATCTTCGCCGCGTGCCTCCACTGCATGAACTGCCAGCAGCTCTGCCCGCTCTGCTACTGCAAGGTGTGCCTGTTCCGGGGGCAGGTGTTCGACCACTCGCCGGAGAAGTACATCGCCTGGGCGAAACGCAAGGGTGCGCTGCGGATGCCCACCGACACGATCCTCTTCCACCTCACGCGCCTGAACCACATGGCGCTCAGTTGCGTCGGCTGCGGCATGTGCACCGAGGCGTGCCCTGCGGAAATCCCGGTCGGGCAGGTGTTCCGCGCGATTGGGGCCGACGTGCAGGCCGCGTTTGAGTACCAGCCGGGGCACGACCTGGACGAGCCGCTGCCGCTGGTGACGTTCCGCGAGAACGAGTGGGCCGAGATCGGCGAGGAGTAGGCAGCAGGTGCGCGTCACGTACACGCCCATCGGGGTGCTGCGCACGCCGTTCGCCCGGCGCGAGGGGATGCCCATCCAGCCGGCGCGCTCGGACGCCGCCGGCCGCGCCGAGATCGACCCGCAGTACCGCGAGGCGCTCAGGGACCTGGAGGGCTTCTCCCACATCATGCTACTGTACCACTTTCACCACGCCGGCGCGCCCACGCTGACGGTTCGCCCTTTTCTGGACGATGCGGCGCACGGGCTTTTCGCCACGCGCCACCCCGACCGGCCCAACCCGATTGGCCTGTCGGTCGTGCGGCTGGACCGGGTGGAGATGGACCCTCCCCTGTGTTGCACGTGACCGGCGTGGACATGCTCGACGGCACGCCGCTGCTCGACATCAAACCTTACGTGCCGGCTTTCGACTGCTACGACGCCGACCGCACCGGCTGGATCGGCGCGCAGGGTGCGGGGCTGGACGCCCGCCCGTGGCGCGCCCGCTACGATGAATGAGGGCGCGCGATTTGAGCTAAGGAGACCCGGATGAGCGACGATCAAATCCCCATCTACATCATGGGCAAGCGCTACGACGTGCCGCCAAGCCTGACGATCATGAAGGCGATGGAGTGGGCTGGCTACACGCTGGTGCGCGGCGTGGGGTGCCGGGGCGGGTTCTGCGGCGCGTGCGCGACCGCCTACCGCCTCCAGGGCGACCCCAGGCTGTACTTCGGCCTCGCGTGCCAGACCGTCGTCGAGCCGAACATGTACCTGGCGCAGATTCCGTTCTTCCCGGCGCAGCGCGCGACGTACCGCATCGAGGACCTGGAGCCGACCGCGGCCACGCTCTACCGCTTCTACCCGGAGGCGCTGCGCTGCCTGGGGTGTGGCGCGTGCTCCAAGGCGTGCCCGCAGGAACTCGACGTGCGCGACTACATGGCTCTCCGCCATGCGCGGCGACATCGCCGCCATCGCGCAGAAGTCGTTCGACTGCATCATGTGCGGGCTGTGCGCGGCGCGCTGCCCCGCCGAGGAGGCGCAGTACAACATCGCGATCCTGGCGCGCCGGCTCTACGGGCGCTACCTCGCGCCGCGCTCGGCGCACCTGGAACAGCGCGTCGAGGAGATCGAAGAGGGCGTGTTCAACGCGCCGATTGCCGAACTCATGAGCATGGACGAAACCGGCCTGCGCGCGCGCTACAACGCGCGGGAAGTCGAGAAGTGAGGTAGGAAAGCGCAGCCGCCGATGATTTACGCTTTAGACGAGGCAGGTTACGCCAGGGTGCGCACGCTGTTTGCGCCGCTGCGGTTTCACCTTGCCAGCGCGGCGGTGCTCGACGGCAACAACCCCGGCGCAGTGTTTGTCAACGATGTTGACAGCCCGCACGCTGCGTTCATGGTTTCACCGGAGGGGTGTTATCTCGCCGGGACTCCAGACGACGCGCGCTTCAACTGCGCGTTGAATCAAGCCCTTTTCGGCGGAACCCTCTTTGGCCGCAATGTCGGCGCGGTGTATGTCGTCTGCGATTCGGAGGGATGGCGTGAACATCTGCCGGCCGTGTTCTCGCCCAGGGAGCCGATCCGATGCCCCGGCTGCACTTCGTCTGCCGCACGCTGAAGCACGATTGGCGCAGTTCCTCCCCGATGGGTATGCCGTGCAGGCATCACGGGTGATCTGCTCAGCCGCCCTGATTTCCGCGTGCCGGAGCACCTCAGGAGTTGGATTGCCAACAACTGGGGACGACCGCCGCCTTTCTGGACAAAGGCTTCGGCTTCGCCACTGTACACGGGAACGAGGTTGTCTCCTGGTCGCTCGCCGACTGCGTCAGCGGCGCGGCCTGCGAGATCGGACACACCGCTGAGGCGCACCGGCGGCGCGGGCTGGCGGCGGCCACTGCCGCCGCGGCGGTGGAACATGCGCTGTCCAACGGCTTTACGACCGTTGGCTGGCACACTTCCAAGGACAACGTGGGTCGATCTGCACGGCAGAGCGCGTTGGGTTTGAGAGAGAGCGCGACTACGCCATGCACTTCTTTGTCTTCGACGAGGCTGGACACCGATCCGCAAAGGCTTTCTATGCCGGCCTGATGCCTGCATAGCGCCCAGGGGCGAAGGCTCGACCCTGTTGAGGCACGCGAAGGAGCGAACCACATGACCTATACCGCAGAGATGCGCGCATCCATCGCCCAGGTCGCGGCGACACGACAAGGCCGCGTCGATAAGCGCTTCACGCCGATGTCGCCAGAGGCGAAAGAGGCGATCCTGCACGCGCACCACCCCGACTATCTGGAGAGCGGGATGCGCCCGCTGCGGCTTGGGCCGAACAAGGGCGGGCGCGCGCCCAACGAGCTTGTCGATGTGCTAGAGGCCGCGCCCATCCTCGACCCCGGCGCGCTGAGCGTGCCCGCACCCGACATCACGACCGACGTGCTGGTGATCGGCGGCGGCGGCGCGGGCGCCAGCGCGGCGCTGCTCGCGGAGGACAACGGCGCGGAGGTGCTGCTGGCGACCAAGCTGCGCTTCGGCGACGCGAACACGATGATGGCACAGGGCGGCATCCAGGCGGCGGACCGGCCAGAGGATTCGCCGGCCACGCACTACCTGGACGTGATCGGCGGCGGGCGCTTCACCAACCTTCCGGACCTGGTGCGCGCCCTCGTGATCGACGCGCCGGGCGTGATCGCGTGGCTGGAATCGCTGGGCTGCATGTTTGACAAGCTACCCGACGGCACGATGGTCGAGGAGCACGGCGGCGGCACCAGCCGCAAGCGGATGCACTCGGCGCGCGACTACACCGGCGCGGAGATCATGCGCACGCTGCGCGACGAGGTGCGCAACCGCCCCGGCGTCACGGTGATGGAGTTCGCGCCGGCCATCGAGCTGCTGCTGGACGAGCAGGGCCGCGCGGCGGGCGCGGTGCTCGAAAACCTGGAGACGAAGCAGCGCCTCGTGGTGCACTGCAAGGCGGTGGTCATCGCCACCGGCGGCGGCGGGCGGCTGCACTACCAGGGCTTCCCGACGACCAACCACCACGGCGCGACCGGCGACGGGCTGGTGCTGGCCTATCGCGCCGGCGCGCCGCTCGCCTTCATCGACACGATGCAGTACCACCCCACCGGCGCGGCGTATCCCGAACAGATCGTCGGCCTGCTGGTGACGGAGAAGGTGCGCGGCCTGGGCGCGGACGTGGTCAACGCGCGGGGCGAGCAGTTCGTCTACCCGCTGGAGACACGCGACGTGGAGTCCGCCGCCTTCATCCGTGAGTGCCGCGAGGGCCGGGGCGTCGTCACGCCGTCGGGACAGCCGGGCGTGTGGCTGGACTCGCCCATCATCGAGGTGATTCACGGCCCAGGCACGATCGAGCGCGCGCTGCCGGCGATGTACCGCCAGTTTCAGCGCTTCGGCATCGACATGACCCACGACCCGATCCTTGTGTACCCGACGCTGCACTACCAGAACGGCGGCGTCCTCATCGACGAGCACACCGCGACGTGCGTCGAAGGGCTGTACGTCGCGGGGGAGGCGGCTGGCGGCATCCACGGGCGCAACCGCCTCATGGGCAACTCGCTGCTGGACGTGGTGGTCTTTGGGCGGCGCGCCGGGCGCGCGGCGGCCACTTACGCGCAGACCGCCACGCCGGGCGCGCGCACGCTCGCCCACCTGGAGCAGTGGCGCGCGGCGCGCATCGAGGCCGGCCTCGACACGGTGGGCAAGCCCTCGCCGGTGCTGCTGCCGGACTATGCCCGTCACATGTGACGGCGTCACGTGTGAGGCGCGGCACGTCTGATGCGCGGCGACAGTGAGTAGGGCAAGGCATGCCTTGCCCCTACCCAATATAAGAGAGTGGGGGAGGGGAAGTAGGGGCGACCCGGCGGGTCGCCCCCTGCCGGACCTGCCCCCGTTTGGTTTTGGTGTAGAATAAGCCCTCATGTGCAGGACACACCGACACCGCCGCAGCGCGGCGCTGCTCGCCGCCATGCTGGCGGCGCTACTGACGGGGTGCGCCGGGGGCCAACCGACCGCGCCGCCCACCGCCGCGCCCACGACGCTCCCGCCCACGTGGACGCCCCCACCCAGCGCCACCGCCTCGCGCACGGCCCCCGCGCCGCCGCGCAGCACGCCCACGCCCTTCCCGACCGTCGGGCCGACGCGCCAGCAGCGCCCGACCACCGCGCCGACACTCACGCCCACCGAGACGCCCTCGAACACCCCGACGGCGTCCCTGACGCCGACCGCGCCGCCCACGCCGACGATCCCCTTCCCGACCTACGTCTACACCACGCCGCAGCCGACGCCGAACCTCCTGGGCGTCAACCTGCTCGTCAACGGCGGCTTCGAGGGCGGCGCGCACCTCCAGGAGAGCGCGGCGGAGGTGCAGGTGCCTGACGGGTGGACGGCGTGGTGGTACGAAGGGCCGGCGGCGCACGATGACGAGAACGACGTCGGCTACGCGCGCCCGGAGATGAAGGTCATTCGCGCGGAGCACCCCTTCCTCGATCCCCCGCGCGTTTTCGAGGGGAGCAGGGCGGTGCTGTTCTTCGGCGCGTTCAAGGTCATCGACGGCGGGTACTGGCAACAGGTCCCGGTGATGCGCGGCGCGCGGCTCCGCCTGACCGGCTGGGCGCACGCCTGGAGCAACAATGACGGCGACGACCCGCACCGGTCGCAACTTATCACGGCGGACGACCGGATCAACGCCTCGGTGCAGCTTGGCGTGGACCCGACCGGCGGCGCGATGGCGCTCGGCGTGGACGTGGTGTGGGGGCCGGCGGCCCACATCTACGACCGGTACGCGCAGGTACCGCCCGTCGAAGTCACCGCGCTGGGCGACTATGTGACCGTGTTCGTGCGCGGGCGGACGCTGTGGCCCTTCCGGAACAACGATTTCTACTTCGACGCGATCCGGCTGGAGTACGTCGCGCTCCCGCTCGCGACGCCCCTGCCCCCGAAACTGCAAACCCGTAGCGCCGCTACGGCTTCAGGCGCAGCGTGCGAATCTGTCTGGGCGACAGCGTCACTTCGAGCACGCCGCCGTCGAGCGACATCGCCGCGCCGGTGGGGTTGCTCTCGAAGTCCACCGGCTCCCGCGCGGTTGAAGCGCCCTCCGGCACGCGGAGGGTCGCCGTCGCGGGCGCGTCGGTGGGGTTGAAGGCGCGCACCTCGAACCCGTCGCCCACCTGCCGCGCGCTCGTGACCACCGCCGCCCCTCCACGCTGAGGAAGGACGCCGCCGGCGGCAGCGGGGCCTCACCTTGCACTGCCAGGTCTTGCGCGTGGAGCTGGACGTCGCGCAGTCCGGCGGCAAGCTGCTGGCCGAGCCGCGCCAGCCGGATGCGGTCCGGCGCGTTCGCCAGCGGCGCGACCCAGAAGCGGAAGGTCAGCGGGCCGAGAAGCTGGCCCTCTGGCTCGCCGTCCGTGTTGACGGTGCGGCGCGTGCTCCGGAACAGCGTCAGCGCGACAGGGCGCTCCGGCAGGTCGCGCACGGCGCTCTCATAGAGGCCGGCGCTGATGACGGCAAGGCCGCGCGTCCCGTCGTGGACGGCGGTCCAGGTCTGCTGCGGCCTGGCCTCAACCTCAAGCTCGCGGTAGAGGTGGTTGTCGGCGCGCAGCGCGATGGGGCGCTCCACCGCGTCAAACGGGCTGTCCGCGAGGTAGCTCGCGGCCCCCTCCGCCCCGCTCGGCAGCAGGACGCGCAGCCGGTGGTCGCGGGCGTTGTTGTGCACCGTCGCCTCCACCTCAACCCGGTCCGCGCCGGGGCGCAGGCTCACCAGGCTGTCGATCACCAGGTCCACGAGTTCGCCCGTGCGCACCATCTGCGCGAAGTCGAACGCAGCGGGGACGGCCATATGCGTGCGCACGCGGAAGGTCGTGAGCATGGGGCCGTTGTGCACCAGCGCCACGTCGGCGTGGCTGGCGGCAGAGGTGAAGACCTGGTCGTTGACGGCCATGCCGTGATACCAGCCGTCGCCGATGTCGGCGCAGTCCTCGAACGTGAGCAGGCGCGTGTAGGTCTGGCCGGTGCGCTTGTCGGTGATCGTAAGCGCGCCGTTGGACGTGATGGTCACGGCAAGGTGTTCGTTCTCCATCGCGCGCTCGCCCGTCGCGAGGCCGGGCACAGCGGCGTGGCGGGTCGGGTGGCCCGGCTGCCCCTTGCGCACGGTGAGCGTGGTGTAGCCCATCGCCGGGATGCGCAGCGGCAGGCTCACGCGCACGTCGTTGATGCGGAAGCTTTCGGGAAAGTGCTCATCGTGGAGGCGCGTCTTGATCCGGTTCATGGCCTGCCCCATGCGCTGGTAGGCGACCTCCTGCCCCGCCGCGTCGTAGATGCGGAAGGCCGGCTTGGGTTCGTAGCCGAAGAACTCGTTGAACGTCGGCCAGTCGGCGGGGGTCTGGATCGTCAGTTCGGCGGTCTCGTCGAACGGGTAGGGCAGCGGGTTGAACACGACCACGCGCAGTTCGTCGGCGCTCAGGTCGCCCTCGATGCGCGCGGCAAGCGCCTTCGTCGCCTCCGTTGTCAGCCGGTGCGCGATCTTGCTGCTCTGGCTGAAGCGGTACTTCATGTCCTCGTGCACCGCGTCGATGCTGCATCCGCAGATCGAGTCGTGCGGGTGGTTCTGGAGCAGCCAGCGCCACGCGACATCGAGGAACCCCTGCGGGTACTCGCGCCCCAGCGCGGCGTGCGCGAAGGCGCTCATCGGCTCGGCCCAGTGGCACAGGAGCGTCTCGCACGCCGCGTTGGCCTGCTTGATCCAGACGCGGCTGCTGAGCACGCCGGGGATCAGCCACTGCTGGTCGTCGTCGCCGAGGAAGCGGCCCGGCTCGCGCAGCTCGCCCTCCAGCGTGGTCCTGATGCGGTCGGCCTGCGCCAGCAGGTCTTCGAGGTAGGCGTCGAGGCTGGTATGCACCAATTGGTACTTCCCGCCGCCGTCCTGCGCGATGAGGCTGACGGCCTGGTAGGCCTTCTGGTCCCATTCCTGGTGGTCGCCGCCGTCGAAGAGCAGCAGCGGGTCCACGTCGGTGAAGCTGGCCTCGTAGTCGAGGTGCGCCTCGACGTCGGTCGCGGCCTCCTCCAGCTCGAAGGCGTGGTGGGGGTCGAAGGCGTGGCGCACCATGGTGCAGAAGGTGCAATAGCCGACCTTGCCGAAGCGGTAGCAGATCAGCTCCGTGCCGTCCGCGCCGCGCCAGCGCACGTTGCGCGCCTCGTAGGTGTTGGTGCCGCGCCAGATGAAGCCGCCCCGGATGCCGAAGCCGGCGAAAATCTGCGGCATCTGGCTGTTGTGGCCGAAGATGTCACACACAAAGCCGGCGTTGGAGGGGACCCCGCCGAGCGCGCGCGCCACCTCCCGGCCCACGCGCAGGTTGCGGATGAGCGACTCGCCGGAGAGGAGGAACTCGTCGGGCAGCACGTACCACGGGCCGATGACGAGCTTGCCCTCCCTGGCGTAGCGCTCGACCTGGGTGCGGCGCTCCGGGCGGACTTCCAGATAGTCTTCGAGGATGATGGACTGCCCGTCGGTCTGGAAGGGGCCTTGCAAGCGCCCGTCGGCGATGCCGTCGAGCACGCGGTCGAGCAGTTGGACAAGCTGGTAGCGGAAATCCTGGAACGACTGGTACCACTCGCGGTCCCAGTGGGTGCTCAGCACGTAGTGGGCGCGGCGTTTGGTCGCAATCGCCTTGTCAGCAGCCTTCTTCGTAGCAACCTTCGATGTCGTCATGCGCGGTTTCTCCCTGCATGTGATGGTGTTTACTGTGGGCGAATGTGGATCATGGTCTTGATGTTGTGCGCGCGCTGCTGGTCGATGAACTGCATCGCCGCGCCGATCTGGCCGAGCGGGTAGCGCCCCGTGATGAGCTTCGTCACCGGCGCGCGCCCGGAGGCAATCAGGTTGCGCGCGGTGAGGAAGTCGTCCATCGTGTACATCAGCGAGCCGATCAGCCGGAGTTCGCGGTCCTGCACCAGCCCCAGGTTCACCTTCACCTCGTGGCCGAACACGCCCACGATCACCAGCGCGCCGCCCTTCTTGAGCGTGTTGATCGCGTCGCGCACCGTCGCCTCGACGCCGACACACTCGGCGGCCACGTCGAAGGCGCGCTCGGCGCCAAAGGTCGCGCGGCAGAAGTCCGCCAGGTCGGTCGCGCCCACGTTGACGGCGTGCTTCGCGCCGAGTTCGCGCGCCAGGTCGAGCTTGGCCGGCACAGTGTCGGTGATCGTGATGTCGGTGACGCCCTGCGCGCGCGCCGCCAGGAGCGCCGTCAGGCCAATGGTGCCCGCGCCCAGAATCAGCAAGCGCGTCGCGGGCGTGAGCGCCGCCAGCCGCATGGCGTGGACGCCCACCGCCAGCGGCTCGATCATCGCGCCCTGCTCGTTCGTCATGCCGTCGGGAATTTCAACGAGCTTGGCCGCCGGCACGACCAGGTACTCGGCCAGCGCGCCATCGCTCTGGCAGCCGATGACGCGCAGGCGCTCGCAAATGTTGTACCGCCCGGCGCGGCACTGCGCGCACTCGCCGCAGACCAGGCTCGGCTCCGCCGTGACGCGCTGCCCGACCGACCACCCGGCCACGCCTGGACCCAGCGCGTCGATCTCGCCGACGAACTCGTGGCCCGGCTGCACCGGCAGGTCGATGAAGGGGTGCTCGCCATAGTAGGCGTGGATGTCCGAGCCGCACACGCCGCACGTCTCGATGCGGAGCCGCACTTCGCCCGGCCCCGGCGTGGGTTCGGGCGCTTCTTCGAGCACGACCCGGGTCGGGGCAATCAGGTTGGCGCGCAGCATGGGTGCTCTCCTCGTCATGGACCGCACATCAAACGCTAATCGACGACAGGATACCGCCTCCCAGGGCATTAGCCAAGTCACAGACCGCGCCATTGCACCGACCGTCTGTCACATTTGAAATCAGCGGTTTGGCAGCTCCCAGGGAGCTTGGGAAGCTCCCCTGGGAGCTATGGAAGGAGACGGCGCGCCCCCTGCATTTTTAATGTACCGCCCGTAGCGCGGCGGGCAGTTTTGTTGTATCATATCAACGAAGAGTGACACAGACCCGTTGAGTCCATTTTCCGGGGACGCCCATGATCTTCTCCGACCGCGACATCAGACGCCTGCTTGCCGAGGGCGCGATCCGCCTGGACCCGCCGCCCGACCTGGACCTGCAACTTGGCTCGTGCTCGCTCGACCTCCGGCTCGGCAAGGAGTTCGGCGTGTTCGAGCACAACCGCTTCCCCTACGTCGATATTGCCGACCCCCGCCAGCCGCAGCACATCACCAAAGAGGTGTGCGTCGAGAACGGCGAATCGTTCGTGCTCCATCCGGGGACGTTCGTGCTCGCCGTGACGGTGGAGCGGCTGGAGCTGGCCGACGACATCGTGGCGCGCCTGGAGGGGCGCAGCAGCCTGGGCCGCCTGGGCATCGTGGTGCACGCCACCGCGAGCATCATCGACCCCGGCTGGCGCGGGCGCGTGGTGCTGGAGCTGGCGAACCACGGGCAGATGCCGGTCGCCCTCTACCCTGGGATGCGCATCTGCGCGCTCACGTTCGAGCCGGTGTCCACGCCGGTGGACCTGCCCTACTGGCGCAAGACGCAGGCCAAGTACGCCGAGCAGACCGGGCCGACGCCAAGCCGCATCAGCGACGACCCGGAGGTGCACAAGGAGGAGCGGGAGTGACCATCAAGGTCAAGCGCGTTTACGAACCGGCGGAGGGCCGGCGACGGCGTGCGCTTCCTGGTGGACCGGCTGTGGCCGCGCGGCATCAAGAAGGAGCGCCTTCAGATCGAAGCCTGGCTGAAGGACGCCGCGCCCAGCAACGACCTGCGCCACTGGTACGGGCACGACCCGGCGAAGTGGGACGAGTTCAAGCGCCGCTACGCCGCCGAACTGGACGCCAACCCCGACGCCTGGCAGCCCATTGTGGAGGCGGCGCGGCGCGGCGACGTGACGCTGCTCTACAGCACGCGGGAGGAGGCGCGCAACAACGCGGTGGCGCTGCGGGAGTATGTGGAGGGAAGCTGTAGGGCGGAGGGGCATCATCTGCCTCTAGGAGGATGGTACTCGATGACAGTTGCGACAGAGACTCTTTGGAGTATCTACGGAACAATTAATGAATGGATCAGGTTTTCCGATGCTAAGGCTGGCGCAGTCTTAGCCATCAACGGGAATACTGGCAGGTCTTGTTGCCCCCGGATTGGCAGATATACCTCTCGATTCTTTGTTGGACCGTCCGATCTTGCCAATACTTCTCGTCTCGGGAGTGGTTTCTGCACTTGCATCGACCTACTTCTCGGTTCGCTGTTTGAACCCGGTCCTTCGTGTCGGCGAGCAAAACTCGCTGATCTTCTTCTCGCACATAGCATTGAAATTCAGCACATCCGAGGACTACAAGAAGGCGGCTTCCGAGGCATTTGATAATGAAGAACTGGCAATAGCGCAGATCGCCCAGCAGATTTGGGCCAACTCGAGGGTTGCCCAAAGAAAGTACGTCGCAGTAACTTGGTCAATCCGTCTATTAGGACTAACCATTTTGATTAGCATTGCTGGTGTACTCGCTGCTGCTCTCGCCTAGAAGGTTGCTATGATTACGGTCAAAAGAGGCATGGAAAGCCGATACATTGCTTATGATTATCTCAGAAGCTTCGAACGGATAAATGCCATCATCGCTGCAAGTGACAACTCGTTCGAGGAACTAGATCACATTCCACCACGAGACAAATTGACCTTCACAAACGGTTTCTATGTCAACTGCTCCGCTCTTTTCGTCGATATTCGCGGGTCTTCTGAATTACCCAATCAACATCGCCGCCCCAAGTTGGCAAAATTATATCGTGCCTACCTTTCGGAAGTCGTCGCAATCATGTGTGGGAATCCCCAATGCGCTGAAATCAGCATAATTGGAGACTGTGTCGCCGGCATTCTTGATACCCGTACAAAGCCCCATATAGACTGTGTTTTTAGCACTGCTGCTCAGATAACTTCTCTAATTGATGTCCTAAACTGCAAATTCGAGCTAAGGCGAATCTCGCCGATCACAGTTGGAATCGGTATGTCATGGGGAAGAGCGCTTATGATAAAGGCCGGTTTCAGCGGAAGCACAATTAATGACGTGGTTTGGATGGGAGATGTTGTCAATGAAGCTTCGAAGCTTTGCAGCTACGGCAACAAAGACTACGGGGATATGACCATGATGGTATCGAATGATTTTTATTTCAATCTTTGTGATGATTATAAGAATATGCTATCTCCAAATTATAAGAGACACTGCTATCATGGAAACGTTGCCAATGTCGCCATGAGTAATTGGTATGAGGAAAACTGTAAGTAACGTTATCATAAAAGATACTAACGCCTGTCTGGAGTATCACCATGACCACCCAACAACCGCTTGACCACATCCCCGTCCTTGACAAAGGCTTCGTCGAGGTGCTCGACGTGATGGGCGACGACAACGCCATCGTCGCCGCCGCGCGCGTCAGCTTCCTGGGCGAGAGCAAAGGCCCGGACCGCGACAAGAAGCTGCTCTTCTACCTGATGCGCCACGACCATGGCACGCCGTTCGAGATGGTCGTGTTCAAGTTCCGCGTGCGCGCCCCTGAGGTCGCCTTCCGCCAGTGGGTGCGGCACCGCATCGGGTCGTTCAACGTGCAGTCGCGCCGCTACACCGAGGTAGACGAGACCGACTACTACCACCCGCCGGCGTGGCGGATGCAGTCCGAGTCGAACAAGCAGGGCAGCGAGGGCGCGCTCGACGACGTGGCGGCGGCGCAGCTCGACGCCCGGCTGGAGGAGGTCTACCGGGCGTGCACGGCGGCCTACCAGGACGCGCTGGCGGCGGGCGTCGCGCGCGAATTGGCGCGGCTGTTCCTGCCCGGCTTTGCGGTATACTCGACCTTCATCTGGACGGTCAACGCGCGCGCGCTGATGAACTTCATCCGCCTGCGCATGGCCCCCGACGCGCAGTGGGAGATACAGCAGTACGCGCGGGCGCTCTGGGGCGTCTTTCAGGCGCGCCTCCCGTGGACGGCGGAGGCGTTCGCGACGTACCAGTTGCACAAGGCAGAGTAAACCGCGAATAGCGCTAATTCGAGCATGTGTTTTGGGCGTCTTCTTACCTCACCCCCGCCGCGCTGCGCGCGGCTTCCCTCTCCACGGTGTGGTTCAGGGGCGGACAGGGTTGAGTCTTGACTCGAAATGGGTGAGTAGGGGCAAGGCATGCCTTGCCCCTACAAAAACCTTGAATATGTTGATCGGCGTTTGGAAGTTTCGTTCGCCTGTCCGCCCCCAACCCATGGTGTGGGGGCCGGGGGGGTGAGGTAAACGCGGCAGACTGACCCAGGAGTCGGATGTTGTCCGGAAGCTATCGGTTTATTTGACTGAGGAGGGACTCATGGGCTTGCTGGTAGACTGGCAGATACGCGACCTGGTGGCGGCGGGCGAGATGGTCATCGAGCCGTTCACGCCGCACCCGGTACGGGAATTGCACCCCGAATCGGGCGACGGCGCGTCTGAAAGCAGCGGCGCAGCGTACCGCGTCGTGTCCTACGGCCTGTCGTCGGCGGGCTACGACCTGCGCGTCTCCGACGAAATCTACGTCTACGACGCGGACTTCGCGCGCGAGATCGACGTGAAAGCCTTCGACGCGCGGGCGCTCACGCGGCTGCCGGTCCACGAGGAGGCCGGGCGGGGGGCGGTTTGTGGTCTTTCCGGCGCGGGCGACCGGGCTGGCGCGCGCCTACGAGCGGCTGCGCATCCCGCGCGACCTGCTGGTGACGTGCACCGGCAAATCGACCTAGCGCGCGCCGGGCTGATGGTGACGATCACGCCCATCGAGCCGGAGTGGGAGGGGTACCTCTCGTTCCACCTGCAC
Organism: Anaerolineae bacterium; assembly: GCA_027494055.1. Classification (GTDB taxonomy): domain Bacteria; phylum Chloroflexota; class Anaerolineae; order Aggregatilineales; family JAFGMM01; genus JAOSJO01. The sequence continues at coordinate 471,457 of JAOSJO010000022.1, forward strand.
AACACGCTGCCGCTGCCGGTGCGCGTCTACGTGGAGGAGGGATCGCGCAGTTGCTCTTCAACCGCACCGACGCGCTCTGCGAGGCCTCCTACGAGGACAAGGGCGGCAAGTACCAGGCGCAGGGTAAGGGCGTCACGACCGCGCGCGTCTGAGGGTATCGGTTCACCTTGCCGATTCGGCGTCGTGTCGTTATGTGTTTTGCGCAACCCACCGGCTGAAGGTCGTAGGGGCGGCCCGGCGGGTCGCCCCTGCCGCCAGGTATGGCGGTGGATAGGGGACAGCACGCAGTGCCCTACAGGGCGGTCAAGAGCGCATTGCCCGTGTAATTATCCAGAATCCGTCAGTCGTGGGGGCCAGAAGGTGAACCGTTGTCTGAGGCAAAGCGCCCGGCATACCCCCTTCTGCGCACCGGCGAGAATTTGCCGAAAGGCGCGGATTCGCGTACATTACGAACGTCTGTTAGTATTACACGCTCATCGAGGGGGCGACGGATCGAAAGGAGCGCGAGGCAAATACGGGTTGAGACATAGGTGGACCGACAATGAGAGAAGTCAGAGATAACCGGTTGAGGACCCGCCGACTTTCCCCGCCCCCGGAATACTTCAGCAGCCCCCAAATGAGCCTGCGCAGGCGCGGTAGAGCGCGCCGCCGGTACAACGCCCGCCAGACCCGCAGCGGCGCCTTCCGCTCGCTGATCGGGTGGTTCATCCTTGGCATGTTCAGCGCCCTCATCTTCGTCGTCATCATGACGCCGCTCACCATCCGCTACATCATGCCGGTGACGTGGCTCGACCGGCTCCCACCGGTGCTCAAGTGTATGCACCCCAGCTTCTGCCGCGACGAACTCCTCCCCACCGTCGCCGCGCCGGTCGATGTCGAGTCGCTGTTTGAGGTCGCGCCGCCCGGCGAGGTCGCCGGTGGCGGCGAGGCCGCTGGTGGCGAGGGCGACAACCCCGGCGCTGGCGTCGCGATGGCGGCGGAAGTGACCGACACGCCCGCGTGGACGGTCAGCACGACGGAGCCGACGCCCACGCTCATGCCCACCGCGACGCCGGACGAAGCGCCCGCCGGACTCGGTCACGCCCACGGCGAGCGCGCTCGACTTCAACGCGGCCACGCCCACCGAGGTGATCCCGCTCACGCCGACGCCCGCGCCGACGGATACTCCCGTCGCCGTGGCGGAGGTGGCCCAGGCCGAGGCCCCGGTCCCGCCGGCGTCGCACCTGATCGGCTTCAAGCACATCACACAGTCGTGGAACAACTGCGGCCCCGCCACGCTCACGATGGGCCTCAACTACTGGGGATGGGACGGCTCGCAGGCGGACGCGGCGCGGTGGCTCAAGCCCGACGCCAACGATAAGAACGTCACGCCGGAGCAGATGGTCGAATTCGTCAACCGGGAGCTGGGCGGCCTCAAGGCCGTGTCGCGGCACGCCGGCAACATCGCGCTGCTCAAGCGGCTGATCGTGGCCGGCTACCCGGTGGTGGTCGAGACCGGCTTCGCGCCGGACGGCTACGACTGGATGGGCCACTACCGCCTCGTCATCGGCTACTCGGACGCCGAAGGCAGCTTCTACGTCTACGACTCGTTCCTCGGCGACGGCGGCGGCCAGGGCCGCGTGATGCGCTACGACGAGCTTGACAAGCTCTGGCAGGAGTTCAACCGCGTCTACGTCGTCGTCTATCCAGAGGCGCAGGAGACGCACGTCGCCGGCGTGCTCGGCGACGACTGGGACCCCGAACTCAACGCGCAGCACGCGCTGCGCACCGCCCAGATCGAGGCGCAGATGGACCGGGGGAACCCGTTCGCGTGGTTCAACCTGGGCACGTCGTTCGTGCTCAACGGCCAGTTCGAGGAAGCGTCGCGGGCCTACGACGAGGCGCGCAACCTCGGCCTGCCGTGGCGGATGCTGTGGTACCAGTTCGGCCCGTTCGAGGCATACCTGAACACCAACCGCCTCGACGACGTGCTGGCGCTCGCGCTGGCGAACGACAATAACACGAAGGAAGTTGAAGAGACCTATTATTACTGGGGCCTCGCGCTCGCGCAGCGCGGCCAGTATGCCGAGGCCGGGCAGAAGTTCCGGCAGGCGACCACGATCAACCGCAACTTCGACCCCGCTTACCAGGCGATCCAGGCGCTGCCCCAATAGGCCTTACAGGCGTAATGGTATAGTATAGTTAAGTATGGAGGAAGCGATGCTCCCTAAAAGGACGTTAACCGTCAATTTTGTCGTATTGGTCAGCGCAGTGCTCTGGATGTCCGCCGGTATCCCCGTCGCTGTCGCCTCGTCGCACACGACGCCGCCAACCGCCCACCTGATGGGCGTCGCGCACACCTACCAGACGTGGAACAACTGCGGCCCCGCCACGCTCACGATGGCGCTCAGCTACTGGGGCTGGCCCGGCGACCAGGGACTCGTCGCCGAAAGCCTCAGGCCGAACCCGGAGGACAAGAACGTCTCGCCCTCCGAGATGACCGCCTTCGTAAACGGCGAGTTCGCCGACTTGCGCGCCGTGCACCGCTACGCCGGCAGCCTTAAGCTCGTCAAGGGGCTGGTCGCGGCCGGCTTCCCGGTCATCATCGAGACCGGCTTCATCCCTGAAGGCGAGGACTGGATGGGCCACTACCGCCTGGTCGTGGGCTACGACGACGCCGAAGCCGCCCTCTTCACGTTCGACTCCTACCAGGGCGCGGGCGTCCCGCTCGCCTACGACGATGCCGACGCGCTGTGGCAGCACTTCAACCGCGCCTATGTGGTCGTCTACCCCGCAGCGCAGGAGGCGGACGTCGCGCACCACCTCGGCGACGACTGGGAGGCCGACCACAACGCGCAGCGCGCGCTCGCGGCGGCGCAGTCTGAGGTCGAGGCCGACCCCGGCAACCCATTCGCGTGGTTCAACCTGGGCACGTCGTACACGTACAGCGGCCAGTACGCGGAAGCCGCCGCCGCCTACGACGAGGCGTTCGCCATCGGCCTGCCGTGGCGGATGCTCTGGTACCAGTTCGGCCCATTCGAGGCGTACCTGAACACGGACCGCCTCGACGACGTGGTCGCGCTGGCGCGCCGGAATCACGGCAACACGCAGGAAGTCGAAGAGACGTACTATTACTGGGGGCTGGCGCTCCAGCGGCAGGGCGAGCGCGACGAGGCCGGGGCGAAGTTCGAGCAGGCAATTGCCGCCAACCGCTACTTCGACCCCGCACACCAGGCGCTTCAGGCGCTCCAGCAATAGGCAATGCGCCAGCGCGACCGCCGCCTTCTGCTGCTGACGTTGATGGGCGCGCTGGCGCTGGCCGGCGTCCCGGTCGCCGCTGCGCAGGACGACCCCGCCTCGGCAGTCGCGCCGCCAGAGTCGGCCTACCTGATGGGCGTCGCGCACACCTACCAGACGTGGAACAACTGCGGCCCCGCCACGCTCACGATGGCGCTGAGCTACTGGGGCTGGCCCGGCGACCAGCAGCGCGCCGCCGAAAGCCTCAAACCGGACGCGGAAGATAAGAACGTCTCCCCGGCGGAGATGGCCGCCTTCGTCAACCGCGAGGTCACCGACGTGCGCGCGCTTCACCGCTACGCCGGCGACCTGAACCTGCTCAAGCGGCTGGTCGCGGCTGGCTTCCCGGTCGTCATCGAGACCGGCTTCATCCCTGAAGGCGAGGACTGGATGGGCCATTACCGCCTGGTCGTGGGTTACAGGGACGCCGAGGCCAGCTTCTTCACTTTCGACTCGTACCAGGGCGCGGGCATCCCGCTGCCCTTTGGCGAGGCCGACGCGCTGTGGCAGCACTTCAACCGCGCCTACGTGGTCGCCTACCCGCCAGCGCGCGAGGCCGAGCTGTCGGACCTGCTCGGCGACGACTGGGACGCCGACCGCAACGCGCAGCGCGCGCGCGCGGCGGCGCAGTCTGAGGTCGAGGCCGACCCCGGTAACCCGTTTGCGTGGTTCAACCTGGGCACGTCGCACGTGCTCAACCGCCAGTATGCGGAGGCCGCCGCCGCCTACGACGAGGCGTTCGCCATCGGCCTGCCGTGGCGGATGCTCTGGTACCAGTTCGGCCCGTTCGAGGCGTACCTGCACACGGACCGCCTCGACGACGTGCTGGCGCACGCCCGCCCCGTCCGCGAGCACACGCCCTACGTGGAGGAGATGCACTACTACGAGGGCATGGTCTACCTGGCGCGCGGCGAGCGCGACGCGGCCCGGTACCTGTTCCGCAAGGCGTTGCGCTACAACGCCAACTTCGCGCCGGCGCGCAGCGCCCTGCGCATGGCGTCGGCCATGCCGTAGGGAACCGTGTGGGATAGAGGCTTCGTTGTCGTTATTCGACGGCCTTGATCTTGAAGCGTAGCGTGCCCGCCGGCGCCTCTACGGTGATGACGTCGCCCGCGCGCCGCCCCATCAGCGCCTTCCCCATCGGGCTTTCGTTGGAGATCCGCCCCTCGGCGGGGTTTGCCTCGGCGGCGCCGACAATGAAGTAGTTTTCCGGCTCGTCCTCGACGCCTTCCTCAACGAGCGTGACCCGGCTGCCAACGTGGATGGTGTCAGACTGCCGGTCGTCCGGGACGATGGTGGCGTTGCGCAGCGTGTGCTCGATCTGCTGCACGCGCCCCTCCAGGAAGGCCTGCTGTTCCTTCGCGTCGTGGTAGTCGGCGTTCTCCGCCAGGTCGCCCATCGACCGCGCCTCGCGGAGCCTATCGGCAAGCTCCGGGCGCTTGACGTTTACCAGCTCGTCCAGCTCCTCGCGCAGTTGCCGCGCGCCTTCTTCGGTCAGGTAGATCGGTTCCGCGTCGTTTCCCATACACGCCTCAGGTCAGATAGAAAGTAAAATGCGCCGGCTCGCTCCGCCTGTGCGGGAGCGGCTCGCGTTGTGCCAGTTTATGTCCGTACCGCTTCAGGAAGGCCGATAATACATAATGGGCGGCGCGCCGTCAAGGCCGCGTGAAGCGGTCAAAGAGCCTGGCGTGCTCCTGGAGCGCGTAGCGGTCGGTCATGCCGGCGATGTAGTCGCACACCGCGCGGTGCGCCCCCACCGCCTCGATCTGCGCCTGCGCCTCCGGCGGCAACTGCGCCGGCTCCGCGACGAACGCCTCAAACAGCTCGGTGATGAACCGCTCTGCCTTGGCCTGCATCCGCATCACCCGGTAGTGGCGGTACATGTTCTGGTACAGGAAGTCCTTCAGCTCGCGGTTGCGCGCGGCGACCTCCGGCGAGTGGACGCACACGTTGTACGGCAGGCTTTGCAGCGCGTGCAGCGAGTCGGGCTTGTCGCGGGCGAGCAGGTCGGTGGTGGTCGCGATTGCGTCGCCCCACCTCAAGGCCGATCAGCCGGCGGACCAGCCGGTGGCGGATCATCTCGTCGAAGGGCTGCGACGGGGACCAATCCAGGCTCTCGCGCAACGCCTGCCACCACGCCAGCGGCTCGACGGCGTCCACCGAGAACAGCTCGGCGCGCAGGCCGTCGTCCAGGTCGTGCGCGGTGTAGGCCAGCTCGTCGGCCACGTTGGCGATCTGCGCCTCCAGGCTGCCGCGCGTGACGGGGTCGTAGTCGGCGGCGTCGCTGAGGTCGTACTCCGTCTCGTGCTTGACGATGCCCTCGCGCGTCTCCCAGGTGAGGTTGAGGCCGGGCCAGTCGGGGTAGCGGCGCTCCAGCTTGGTGACGATGCGGAGGCTCTGCTTGTTGTGGTCAAACCCCCCGTGATCCTTCATCAGCCGGTTCAGCACCCACTCGCCAGAGTGGCCGAAGGGGGCGTGCCCCAGGTCATGCACCAGGCAGATGGCCTCGATCAGGTCCTCGTTTGCGCCGAGCGCGCGCGCCAGCGTGCGGCCAAGCTGCGCGACCTCCAGCGTGTGCGTCAGGCGCGTGCGGTAGTAGTCGCCCTCGTAGTTGACGAACACCTGCGTCTTGTACTCCAGCCGCCGGAAGGCCGTCGTGTGCAGGATGCGGTCGCGGTCGCGCTGGAAGGCGGTCCGGTACCCGGCCTCGGCCTCCGGGTACGCGCGCCCGCGCGACGAACCGCTCAGGCTGGCGTAGGGTGCGAGCGTCTGCCGCTCGATGGCCTCAAGCTGCTGTCGGGTAACCATCAACGCGCTCCTTCTGTCGTTGCCGGGGCCGCCTGCCAGGCGCGCACAAAATCGACGATCTCCTGGATGCCCGCGCCCTCCACCCATGACCAGATGAGCCAGCGCAGGCCGCTGACCACGAACACGATATTCCAGAAGTCGCCCACGTCCTTTGCGGTCTCAACCAGCAGGCCGGCGGCGAATGCGTGGATCATCTCAGGGTATTGGTCCAGGTAGGGCAGCAGCACCTGCACCGCGCCGTCGGTGCGGTGCTCGCGCTTGCCCCACACGGGCGTTGCGAGCAGCGTCGCCTGGAGGGCGTCCAACGCCTGCTGCGCCGCGTCGCGCGCGTCAATCGCCAGCAGCACGGCCAGGATGTCGTACTGCCGCGCGGCGCGGACCTTGGGCGGCTCGATGTCGCGCGTCTGTTCCAGTTGCGTGCGCAGGCCCGCCGTCTCCGGGATGCCCTTCCGGTAGTACCGGCTCAGCGCGACGACCGCCTCCCACCACCTGACCTCCCAGTCGTCTTCGAGCGGCGGCCTGAGGGCGCGCGCGGTCGCTTCATCGCCCAGGTAGACGTAGAGCTGCGCAAGCTCGCGCATCCGGTCGTGGCGCTTCGCCTCCGGGAAGTGATCGCGCTGCGCGGCCAGGGCTTCGAGCATGGGGCGGGCCAGGTCGGGCCGCCCGGTCGCGATGAGCCACCGCACGCCGTTCATCCGCTGGCGCACGCCGGCGTCGTCGGTGATGGGCGTCTCCTCGATAAACGCGACGGCCTCCTCCCACGCGCCCACGCGCATCAACACCTCGGCGGCGCGCATCCGGCTGAACCCTGATGTGTCCACCTCGAAATGCCTGGGGTTAAGGAGTTCGTCAATCAACGGCTGGAGGTCGCTCCGGCCCACGCCGCGCGCCCAGAGATCGATCACGCCCCGGTAACACCGCTCCACCCTGGGGCCGTGATAGGGCGCGGCGTCCATCTGTTTGCGGATCGCGTCCACCCACGGGCGCGCCGCGTCGCTGCTCACGGTCTGGGGCCGCTCGCGCGGGTCGTGCGGCCTCGGATACTCCTCGACCACGCTTGCGCCATACGTGAGAAAGTCCTGGCGGCCGGGCACAGGCCGGCCCTCCTGCGCGGCCTCCAACACGCCATACTCCAGGACGCCCTCCAGGTGCCCCAGCGGCATCTCGCCGAACGGACTCGCGTAGCACTTGTGCGGGTCACGGTCGCGCCCGGCGCGCCACATGCAGAGGATCGCCAGGCGGGCCAGCGCCGCCGGTCCCTCGGCCCGCGCGGTATCGATGGCCTCAAGGATGTCGTCGGGCTGCCTGGGGAGTGTGTCCAGTTCCATTTCCATGCCTTTCTGCGCGATAACGGTTGCCATAGTCCGCCTATTCCATTCTAGCAGAGGCGCGGGCAGATGTTAAGCGGTGCGGTGATTCCCTTCGTGTTCCTGGCGGTGTTGCCGATTATTCGTGTAATCCGCGTTATTCGTGGTTAGACTTCCTCTTGCCCAGGCGGAAACCAAGGCGGCAAGCGGGCAGAAGCAGCGCGCCGCGCCCATGTGACCGACGCGCACCGGGTGCGGTATACTGCTAATCAGCGCATGATCGTAATATCGCGCGCGGGTCGATCACACTTCGGAGGACCTCATGGCAGAAACGTACCTGGTCACCGGCGGCGCCGGTTTTATCGGCTCACACCTTGTCGAAGCCCTCGTCGAGGCCGGCGCGGCGGTGCGCGTGCTCGATGACTTCTCCACCGGGAACCACGCCAACCTTGCCGCCGTGCGCGACCGCATCACCCTGATTGAGGGCGACATCACCGACCTGGAGACGGTGCGCGAGGCCGTTGACGGCGTTGACTTTGTGCTGCACCAGGCCGCGCTGCCCTCCGTGCCGCGCTCGGTCGCCGACCCGCTGGGGAGCAACGCATCGAACGTCAACGGGACGCTCAACGTGCTCGTTGCCGCGCGCGACGTGGGCGTCAGGCGCGTGGTCTACGCGGCGTCGTCCTCCGCCTATGGCGACATTGCGTCGGAGTACAAGCGCGAGGACATGCCGCCCGATCCGCGCTCGCCCTATGCCGTCGCCAAGCTGGCCGGCGAGCACTACTGCCGTGCGTTTTATCTCACCTACGGCCTGGAGACCGTCGCGCTGCGCTACTTCAACGTGTTCGGCCCGCGCCAGGACCCCAAATCGCAGTACGCGGCGGTGATCCCCATCTTCATCACGGCCATGCTCAAGAACCAGCCCCCGCCCATCGAAGGCGACGGCGAGCAATCGCGCGACTTCACCTACGTGTCGAACGTGGTAGAGGCGAACCTGCTCGCGTGCAGCGCGCCGGCGGCGGCGGGCGAGGTGTTCAACATCGCGTGCGGCGGGCGATTTTCCATCAACGGGCTAGTGGACACCCTGAACCGGTTGATGGGCACCGACATCGCCCCGGCGCACGTCGCGCCGCGCCCCGGCGACGTGCGCCACTCGCGCGCCGACATCAGCAAGGCCGGGCGGCTGCTGGGTTACCGGCCCGGCGTCGATTTCGCCGAGGGCCTTGCGCGCACGCTGGACTGGTACCGCCAGGTGATCGGAGCCGCGTCACCAGGAGGCGCGGCGTGAGCGCCCGGCGGCTGCTCCACGTCGTAAAGGCCACCGGCGTCGCCGGCGCGGAGACGCACCTGCTCATCCTGCTCGAAGGCCTGCGCGCCGCCGGCCTGGACGCCGAGTTGCTGATCCTCGCCGAGCCGGAGAAGCCCGTCGAGGGGTTCTTCACGCGCGCCGCCGCGCGTGGCATCCCGGCGCACTGCCTCGCCATCCGCCGCCGGCTCGACCGCGGCCTGTTCCACAACCTGCAGCAGTTCTTCCGCGAAGGCGGGTACAGCGTGGTGCACACCCACCTGATCCACGCCGACGTGCATGGCATCCCCGCCGCGCGGCGCGCGGCGGTCCCCCACGTCGTCAGCACGCGCCACGCCGACAACCCCTTCCGCCGCCGCCTGCCGCTGCGCCTGGCGCACCGCTGGCTGTGGCGGCGCGTGGACCGGGCATCGCCATCTCGGAGGCGGTGCGCCGCTTCTGCATCGAAGTGGAGGGCGCGCCGCCGCACAAGATGGCGACCGTACACTACGGCCTCGATCCCGACACGGTGCAGGTCGGCAAGGGCGCGCGCAATATGCTGGCCGCCGAGATGGGCATCCCGACCAGCGCGCTGCTGGTGGGGAGCGTCTGCCGCCTCATCGAGGTCAAGGGCATCGCGCACGCGCTGCGCGCCTTCTGGCAGATTGCGGAGGCCTTCCCGAAGGCGCACTACGCCATCGCGGGGAGGGCCGCTGCGCCGCGAGCTGGAGACGGCGGCGCGGGGGTTCGGCCTGGAGGGGCGGGTGCACTTCCTGGGCTGGCGCGACGACCCACACCCGGTCATCGCCGGGCTGGACGTGCTGCTCGCGCCGTCGCTGCAAGAGGGCTTCGGGCTGGTGTTGCTGGAGGCCATGGCGCTGCGCGTCCCGGTGATCGCCAGCCGGGTGAGCGCCATGCCGGAGATCGTGGTCGATGGAGAGACGGGGCTGCTCACCGAACCCGGCGACGCGGACGGCATCGCGAGCGCGCTCAGCACGCTGCTCGCCAACCCCGACGTCGCCCGCGAGATGGGCGCGAACGGGCGCGCCCGGCTGGAGGCGCAGTTTACGGCGCAGCGCATGGTCGAGCGCACGTGCGCTGTCTACGAGTCGCTCGACGCGGGGCGCTAGCCACACATTGCTGACCGTTCGGTTCGAGTCTTGTGAGGGGAGAAGCAATGAACCGGTACACGGCTTTGATTCTGTTCGCACTGGCCGCGCTGGTGCTGTCTGCAGGGGTTCCGCCGGGCGCGGCGCAGGAGGGCGCATGGCATGAAGTCGCACGGCTGGGGCGCGGCTGGATGACCGACGTCGCCTGGAGTCCCTACGGAGAGGTGTTTGCCGTAGCGACATTCACCGGGGGTGTGGCTCTACACTGCCGACCTGGAGACCATCGCGCTGCTTGACGGGCACAGCGGGCCGGTGTGGGGCGTGGCGTGGTCGCCCGATGGGTCGAAGCTGGCGAGTGCGAGCGCAGACCGGACCGTGCGCGTGTGGGACATCGCCACGCACGAGACGCTGGCCGTGCTCGAAGGCCATGAGGGCGTGGTGCGGTCGGTGGCGTGGTCGCCAGATATGAGAAAACTGATCAGCGCAGGCGATGACAACACGCTGCGCGTCTGGGATGCAACCAGTGGCGCGGCGCTAGAGGTTGTCGGCACGGTCGGTACCATCAATATCGGTCCGATTAATGCCGTGGCCTGGTCGCCATCATGGACAGAGGTCGCAACAGCCGGCCTGTGGGGTGCGGTGTGTCGCTTTGGCGTCTCTTTTTCTGGCATCTGCTATGTCGGCGATGGTCGCCCGGTCTATGCGGTGGCGTGGTCTCCCGATGCTTCAAGGCTGGCAAGCGGGCACCACGGCGGCAGGGTGCGTATCGAGGACACCCACACGGGCGCAGCACTGGATCTGATCCCAGACCGAGCATCTTATGCCACCGGCGTCCGCTTGGGCGCACGACGGGGCGCGCCTGGCGAGCAGCCACGAGGACGGCACAATCCGCATCTGGGATACGGCGAACGGCGCGCTGCTTTCCACGCTGGATGGACATCAAGGCAAGGTCTGGGCGCTGGATTGGTCAATTAAGGACCGCATCGCCAGCGTAAGCATCGATGGGACAGTCCGTGTGTGGGATGCAGATACGGGTGAGACGCTGGCCGCAGTGGATTTCCACCCCTACCGCGTGCAGTCGGTGGCATGGTCGCCAGACGGCGCGCTGGTGGCGAGCGGCAACTGGAACGGTGCGGTCCACGTGTGGCGCGCGCCGGACGCGCCGGACGCGCCGGTCGCGACGCTGCCCGGCCACAGCGGGGAGGTCCGCGCGGTGACGTGGTCGCCCGACGGCCAGCGCCTCGCGAGCGCGGACCGCGCCGGCGTGCTCCGCGTGTGGGACCCGGAAACCGGCGCAGCCACGGCATCCAGCGAGGCGCACCACCGCGCGGCGCAGGCAGTCGCGTGGTCGCCTGACGGCGCGCGCCTCGCCAGCGCGGGCATCGACGCCACGGTGCGCCTCTGGGACGCCGAAAGCGGTTTGGGGCTGGTCGCGGCGCTGGAGGGGCACGGCGATGCGGTGTGGTCGGTCGCGTGGTCGCCCGACGGCGCGCGCCTCGCCAGCGGCGGCTACGACCGCGCGGTGCGCCTCTGGGACGCCGAAAGCGGCGAGACGCTGGTTGACATCGACGACGACGGCGCGCGCAAGGGCGGGCCGGTCCTGGCCGTGACGTGGTCGCCCGATGGGCGCAGGGTCGCGAGCGCCGGCCCGGACAACACGATACGGGTTTGGGACGCCGCCACCGGCGCGCCGCTTGCCGCGTTTGGCGGGGACACCGGCGAGGTCTACGCGCTCGCGTGGTCGCCCGACGGCGCCCTGCTTGCCAGCGGCGGCGGCGACCGCGTCGTGCGCATCTGGGAGGCCGCCAGCGGCGCGGCCCTGGCCGAACTGGCCGGGCACCGGGGGCCGGTATGGTCGGTGGCATGGTCGCCCGACGGGCAGTACGTCGCCAGCGGCAGCCATGACGGCACGGTGCGGATTTGGGGCCGGTGAGCGCGCCGATTCGGGTCATGCGCGTGATCGCGCGGCTCAACGTGGGGGGGCCGGCGCTCCACGTGATCCTGCTCACGGAGAAGCTCGGCGCGCCGGCGTTCGCGAGCACGCTCGTCTGCGGGCAGATTGCGCCCTACGAGGGCGACATGCGCTACCTGGCCGAACAGCGCGGCGTGCAGCCGGTCGTGATCCCGGAACTGGGCCGCGAGATTTCGCCCCTGCGCGACCTCGCCACGCTCTGGCGGCTCTGGCGGCTGATGCGCGCGCAGCGCCCCCACGTCGTGCACACGCACACGGCGAAGGCCGGCATTCTGGGGCGGGCGGCGGCGTGGCTCGCCGGCGTCCCGGTGATCGTGCACACCTTCCACGGCCACGTGTTCCACGGCTACTTCGGCCCGGCGAAGACGCGCCTCTTCATCCTGCTTGAGCGCCTCGCCGCGCGCCTTTCCGACCGGGTCCTCACGATCAGCCCGGTGCTGCGCGACGAACTGGTCCGCTACCGCATCGCGCCGGCGGCCAAGATCGCCGTGATCCCGCTGGGGCTGGACCTCGTGCCCTTCGCCACGACGCCGCGCCGCGCCGGGATGGTGCGCCGCGCGCTGGGCCTGGACGAAGCGACGCCGCTCGTCGGCATCGTGGGCCGGCTGACGCCGATCAAGAACCACCGCCTGTTTCTTGAGGCGGCGGCGCGGCTCGAAACCCCGGCGCACTTTGCCATCGTCGGCGACGGCGAGTGCCGCCACAGCCTGGAGGCGCACGCTGCCGCCCTCGGCGTGGGCGCGCGGGCGCACTTCCTCGGATGGCGGCAGGACCTCCCGGCGATCTACAGCGACCTCGACGCGCTGGTCATCGCATCCGACAACGAAGGCACCCCCGTTTCCATCATCGAGGCGATGGCCGCGGGCGCGCCGGTGGTGAGCACGGCGGTGGGCGGCGTGCCCGACCTCATCGACGAGGGGCAGACCGGGTTGCTCGTCCCGCCCGGCGACGCGCCCGCGCTGGCGCAGGCACTGGACCGCCTGCTGCGCGAGCCCGACCTGGCGCACCGGATGGCCGCGGCGGCGCGCCCGGCGGCGCTGGCCCGGTTCGGCATCGACCGGCTGGCGGACGATCTGGCGGCGTTGTATCGTGCATTACTGCGCGAGAAGATGCGTCGGGGTGGGCCGCAGGCCGGCTCCGATCCAGGGGACTGACGCCGTGGAACAGACCATGCTGTGGGACGGCAGCGCCATCCTCGGTGACGACGCGCCGGAGGCCGCCCTGGCCGCCGCCGTTGAGCTGAACCTGGCGGCGCGCGTGCGCTTCTTCGCGGCAGAGCCGGGCGTGCAACTGGTGGACGACGCGGAAGCGCTGCGCTTCATCGCCGACCGCGCGTACCGCGTGGCGCGCGCCCGGTTCGACGACGAGTGGGCCGAGCAGCGCATCACCGCGTACCTCACGGGAAGCCCGCCGGCGTCCGCGCTTCATCAGTTGGGTGGTCGGGCCGATCTCGCGCCCCAGAGACCTGGCGCGGCGGCTCCAGGCGCGCGGGCTGATCGTGGACATGCAGGAGCCGGGCATGGTCGCACGGCTGTCGGCGTTGCGTCCGCCGCGCCCCGCCCGTGACGGCAGTGACGCCGCCGTCAACATCTACCGGATCGACCCTGCCGACCCCATCGAACTGATGACGTTCACCGACGTGGCCTCCGCCAGCTTCCGCCGCCCGATCAGCATGGGCGGGCAGCTCCGCCGCATGATGAACGCGCTCGGCTCCGACCACCCCCCACCTGCAAGCCATGCGCCTCTATCTGGCGCGCCGGCCCAACGGCGAAGCGGTCGCCTGCGGCGCGGCGTTTGTCGGCGGCGGCGTGGTGGGGCTGTACACCATCGGCACCCTGCCGGCCTACCGGCGCAAGGGCATCGCGTCGCAGTTGACGCACAAGGTGCTGATGGACGCACACGCCGATGGGCTGGAGATTGCCGTCCTGCACGCCTCCGAGCATGGTCGGGGCGTGTACACGCGCCTGGGGTTCGAGCCGGTGTGCCAGATGGCCTGGCTCTCGACCTATTGAAGGCACGCGCGTTATCCCCAAACCTCATGTGTATTTATCATGAAACAGTATGTCGTAGTAGGGCCTGTGGATACGTGCATAGCGCGCCCGCCGGCCGCGCCGGCCCCCATTTCTTGGATGGACATATGTTCGCCCCGCGCGGTGGCGGTGAACGCGCGCCTGACTCTCCTCAGCGCCGGCGCTGACTTATCCCCGCTTTGCACAGGCCGGCTTGCATGCCCTGCCGGCCCCTGACCCGGTTTTGGACAGGTTTTGCGCACCCCACATGTGGGGGCTGTTCTGGGCCGACGGAAAGATATGGTTTGTTGAGTTCGGGCGCAGTTGTGGCGGGTGGTATTCTCCACAACGGGCGGGAGTTATCCACAGACGGGATGGGGTTTATCCACAGAAAAGGGCCGAAATCCTGAAAAGGGACCCGGAGGCGAGCGAGAGCGTTTCGCCTCCGGGTCCAGGCCAATAGTGCCCCCACATCTGGGGGTACGGGGAAATCGCTAAACCGGCTGCCCCTGGTAGAGCTGGGCCTTGATCGTCGCAAGGTGGCGGCGTAGTTGTTCGTCCTCTTCGGCCATGGTGGCGATCTTGTCGCAGCCGTGCATGACCGTGGTGTGGTCGCGGCCCCCAAGCGCCGCGCCGATCTGCGGCAGCGACGCGCCGGTCTCGTGGCGCGCGAGGAACATGGCGACCTGTCGCGGCAGCGCGACCGCGCGCGCCCGGCTCCGCCCGATGAGGGCCTTCATCTCGACTTCATAGTACTGCGCCACCGCCTCGACGACCTGTTCCAGCGTGACCTTCGGGCGGTGCGGGGAGGCGTCCAGCAGCGTGCTCTCGGTCATCTGCACGTTGACGGGATGCCCGGACAGGCTCGAGAAGGCGAGCAGGCGCGTGAGCGTGCCCTCCAGCTCGCGGATGTTGTTCTGCACGCGGCGGGCGATCAGGTCCAGCGCTTCGGGCGGGATCTCCGCGCCCCGTTGCGCCGACTTGGCGTGCAGGATCGCCAGGCGCGTCTCGTAGTCAGGCGGCTGGATGTCGGCGATCATGCCCCACTCGAAGCGCGAGCGCAGCCGTTCCTCCAGCGTGACCATGGCGCGCGGCGGGCGGTCGCTGGTGAGGACGATCTGGCGGTCGTTGCCGTGCAGCGCGTTGAAGGTGTGGAAGAACTCCTCCTGGGTGCTTTCCTTGCCGGCGATGAACTGGATGTCATCGACGAGCAGCACGTCGATGGTGCGGTACTTGTCGCGGAGCGCCTGCTGCGTCTGCGCGCGGATGGCGGCGATCAGGTCGTTGGTGAACTCCTCGGAGGTCACGTAGCGCACGACCAGGCCGCGCGCCAGGCATTCGTGCCCGATGGCGTGGAGCAGGTGCGTCTTGCCCAGGCCCACGCCGCCGTGGATGAACAGGGGGTTGTAGCCCTTGCCGGGCTTCTCGGCGACGGCCAGCGCCGCCGCATGGGCGAGGCGGTTGCTCGAACCGACCACGAACGAGCCAAAGGTGTAGCGGCTGTTGAGGCAGCTCTCCGCGCGCGGCGCGCTGCGGCCTTCGCCCTGCACGTGCCCGTTCGCGCCGGCGCCGTTCCCGTTCGCGTGCGGGGGCGCGTCGAGCGCCAGTTCGGGGCTGCCGTTGGCCCGCCACACGGTAAACGCGACCTGCGCCGGCTGGCCGAAGATTTCCGACAGCGTGCGCGTGATCGAGGGCGCGAGGCGCTGTTCGAGCCAGTCCTTGGCGTAGGCGTTGCGCACGCTGATAGTGAACGCGGCGGCGCCGTCCTGCGCGCGCTGGAAGTCAGACACTTCCGCGCCCCGCAGCCAGGTGTCGAAAGTGGCTTTGTCCATCTGGAGTTGAAGTTGGCCGAGCGTGGCCTGCCAGGCGTCTTGCGGTTTCATACGCGCACCTAATAAACACGGTCGATAAAGATCGCTAGCGCAAAAGGCTATCGGTTGTCTTCAGCGTGTATTCGGCCAGGCGTTTTACCGCGAGGTGTACGGCCTGAGAGGTGAGGCCGTGTGAGATTTAGATTGGACCGGTGGAGAGCCTAGAACGTGTCCCCCTTGAGTTGGTCCGTCGTCGAGGGCGGCGTCGCCCCCTCCCGACCGAACTGCGCTCATTGTAGCAGGAATGAAGTCCGGTATCAATATGCCGGCGCACGAATCAACTTAAAACGTCAGCAAATTTAAGCTAGCGCCGGGGCTGTCGCTTTTCTGCTGAAGGCGGACCGTCCCAGATATGGCCCGACAGAGCGCGCCGTTCGCGCACCCGCCACCCCTGGGGGAGGCCCATGCCGGCCTCCCCATAGGTACCCCCACGCCCACAATTTTCATAGCAGGTTGATCGGATTTCTAAGCCGACTTCACCGCGCTTTGTTTTAAGGTTCCGCCGGCTACGCCCCATTTTGGCGCATTCCGGAGCGAGAAGATCGGAGTCGGTCATGCGCTTACCGGGAGGTAACGCCGGCTGTCGGTGCGCCCGGTGCGCGAACCGGCGGCGCTCAGGTCGCCAGCAGACGCATATAGTCGCCGATGTCGTCCGTCCGCTCAAGCGCCCACGTCGCCTCGATGATGGCGTCCTGCCGCGCCGCGTCCAGCCACAGCCCGGCCTGGCTGCGGAACTTGGCGATCAACTCGTCGTCGCTCATCGGGTCGAGGGGGTCGCCCTTCGCGTAATCGACGCGCCGCGTCAGCGCCCGCCCGTCCGTCGCCTTGATCGTGACCTCCGCCGGCTGCACCTTGGGGAACAGCTTCTCGAACGCCGGCTCGGCGACGACCCTGATCTTGGGCAGCAGCGCCCAGATGCGCGGGTCCTTCAGCCGCGCCTCGCTGAAGGCGGTGGGCAGCACGCTCCGGTCGATGACGGCGACCGCGATGCAGTAGGGCAGCGAGTGGTCGGCGGTTTCGCGCGTGGTGGGGTTGTACTTGTCCGGGTCGCTGAGGATTTCCGCGCCGCGCTTGAGCGTCTTCACCGTGATCTCGGCCACGTCTTCCGGTGCAAGGTCGTGTTCCTGGCAGAGGTGGATGGTCGCGCTGATGGGCGAGTGCGTCAGGTACTCGGTGGGGTAGGCCTTGTAGCTGCACCGCGTGATGAGGAACTGCTCGCCCAGGTCGTCGGTGAGCGCTTCGGCCTGCCACGCGACGTTGCGGATCGTGTCGAAGAGGCCCTCGCGCCCCTCGATCACCAGCGCCGGCCCGGTGCAGCCGAGCTTCGCCAGCTCCGCCGCGATCACGCCCGCCTGCACCGCCAGCGGGTCGGCGGCGTTCTTCATGTTGGTCAGGTGGCCCGCCACCACGCACCCGAAGGTGTTGTGGCTGCTGCCGCTGATGCCCACCGCGCTGACCATCTGGTCCACCGTGAGGTCGAGCATCCGCCCGGCGACGAGCGGGCTGACGAACTGCGTCAGCGTGGCGTGGTGCCAGCCCATCTCGCGCACGCCGGGGGACGCCGCCAGGCACCAGCGCATCTCCAGCTCGTGCCCGATCACCACCGCCAGGAGCGCATCCCTGCCGCCCTTGCCGGCCTTCTCCGCGCAGGCCAGCCCGGCGGGGATGATGTCCGACGGGTGCGACGGGTCTTGCTTCCAGTAGATGTCGTTGTAGTCGAGCGCGCGCACGAGCAGGCTGTTCATCAGCGCGGCGTTGACCGCGTTGGTGCGCAGCCCGGAGCCGATCACGGTCGCTTCGGGTGTCCCGCCGAGGTTCTCGATGTAGCGGTGCGCGATCTGCACGTCCGCGCTGCCGAGCGCGCCGAACGCGCAGCCCACGCTGTCGAGCAGGAAGCGTTTGGCCTCGTGCACCGCAGCGGCGGGGAGGTCCTCGAAGCGGAGCGTGGCGGCGAACTGCGCCATCGTGCGGCTGATGGAGTCGGTTGGGCCGGCGTGCGACATGTGCCTCTCTCCAGAATAGAACGAACTGAACCGCCAAACAACAAGTTCAAGGTTATTTGTGTAGGGGCAAGGCATGCCTTGCCCCTACGCCAAGGTCTGCTATCTTTCGTTTTCCGCCTCGGTGAGCGCGGCCTCGAAGAGGTGCAGGCCCTCCTCCGCGAGCTTCTGCGAGATGTTGAGCGGCGGGGCGAAGCGCATCGTCGCCGGGCCGGCCGGCAGCAGCACCAGCCCCTTCTCGAAGCCGATCTCGGCCACGCGGTTGCGCAGCGCCGGCGCGAGCTTCCCGTCAACGCGGAACTCCGCGCCGAGCATCAGGCCCATGCCGCGCACGTCCGAGATCGACGGGTGGCGGCTCTGGAGTTCGACGAGCGCGTCTGTCATGAACTCGCCGATCTCGGCGGCGTTCTGCATGTAGGGCTTGCCGCCCGTGACCGCGTCGCCCTCTTCAAGTAGTTCCATGGTGGCGAGCGCCGCCGCGCAGGCGACGGGGTTGCCGCCGAAGGTGTTGGCGTGCGCGCCGGGCGGCCAGTCCATCAACTGCTTGCGCGCGATGAGCGCGCCGAGCGGCATCCCGCTGGCGATGCCCTTCGCCACGCACACCATATCCGGCTCCACGCCCCAGTGCTCGATGGCAAACCACTTGCCCGTGCGCCCCATGCCCGACTGCACCTCGTCAATGATGAGGAGGATGCCGTACTTGTCGCACAGCGCGCGCAGGTCCTTGAGGAAGTCGGGCGGCGGCACGATGTAGCCGCCCTCGCCCTGGATCGGCTCAACCAGGATCGCGGCGACCTCCTCGCCGGGGAACATGCGGCTGAAGATCACGTCCTCGATGTACTGCACGCAATAGCAGTTGTCGAGGCAGTCCGCCTCACGGCGGCCATGCATACACGCTTTGGGGTTCGGGTAGGGCACGTGGGTGACGCCGGGCATGTAGGGGAAGAACCCCGCGCGCTGCACGGCCTTGCTCGCCGTGAAGGCCAGCGCGCCCATCGTGCGCCCGTGAAAGCCGCCGTGGAAGGCGATGAAGCGCAGGCGCTCGGTGGTCCAGCGTGCCAGCTTGACCGCCGCCTCGACGCTCTCCGCGCCGGAGTTGGTCAGGAACACGCGCGCGTCATCCTTGAAGGGCGCAATCAGGTCCAGTTTCTCCGCCACCCGCACCTGCATGTCGTAGTAGAAGTCGGTGCCGCCGATGTGAATCAGCTTCGCGGCCTGGTCCTGGATCGCCTTGACCACCTTGGGGTGGCAGTGCCCGGTCGCAGTGACCGCGATGCCGGCGGCGAAGTCGATGTAGCGGTTGCCGTCCACGTCCCACAACTCAGAGCCGAGGCCGTGGTCAACCACCAGCGGGTAGCCGCGTGTGTACGACGGCGAGAGCGCCGCCTCATCGCGTCGGATAACCTCCTGGGCCTTTGGCCCGACCTTACCCATATTCATGAAGTCACTCCTTGTCATTGAGGTCGATACGGCAAGCCGTGCGACCAGCTTCCCCTAACCGTAGCGCCCATGCGTCTCGGCCAGCGGAACCAGCAATTCCAGCTTCCACGGGGGCCACGCGCGGCGCAACGGAACATGCCGTACTCAAGATGTAGCCGCCGCCCGGCATCCCCGCCGCGAGCCGGTCGCGCACGGCGGCGACGATTTCTGCCCGCGTCTGGGTGAGCAGGGCGACCGCGTTCAGGTTGCCCTTGATAAAGAGCCTGTCGCCGACCCGCGCCTTGGCGTCGGCGAGTTCCACGTCGCCCAGCGGCGGCGGGTCGAGCGTGTCGATACCGGCGGTCCCGGTCTCGGCCATCAGCTCAAGCCGGTCGCCGATGCGGCCACAGGTGTGCGTGTAGACCGGCACGCCCGGCGCGGCCTGGCGCACCGCGTCCACAACCTGCCGCTCGTAGGGCATGACGAAACGGCGGTACATGGCCGCCGAGATGAACCCGCCGCCCGCGAACGCCGATGAGATCAACACCGCATCGACGCCGCGCCGCGCCTGCGCCTTCGCCCAGGCCGCGCTGGCTTCGGTCAGGCCTTGCAGGATCGCCTCGGCCTTCACCGGGTCTGTCGCCAGGCTGGTGAGCGCGCCCTCGTAACCGAACAGCTCAAGGAAGTGCGTGAACGGCGAGAACACCTCCCCGTGCACCGAGACGGACGCGCCCACGGCGTCCATCACCATGTCGAGGGTGCGGTAGAAGTAGGCGGGCGGTTCGCGCAACGGACCGGGCGCCATGCCCGGCACGTGTGGTGAATGATACACCCCCAGATGTAGGCTGTCCACTCGCCGAGATGGTCCGCGTCGGCGTCGGGATCGAACGCCTCGAAACTGGGGCGGGCGCGCGCCGCCTCGGCCGACGCGTGTTGCGGGTTGTCGTCGTAGGGGAGGTGCGTGCGGTCGCCGTTGCGCCACGTGATGACCTCACCCTGCGCCGTCTCGTTGATCGACGCGACCGCGCGCTGCCAGTCTGGGTCGCGACCGGGGAGGTTGACCAGGACGCCGTCGAAGTGGTAGCGCGCGCGCAGGTCGAGCAGGGCCTGGGCAAAGCCTTCGCTGGTGAACCAGATTCGGTGCGGCGGCAGGTCAACGTTGAGGAAGTAGTGCCCCAACGCGAGTTGGCACATCACCGGCGCGCGGTCCGGCAGTTCGTGGCGCATGGCGCGCGCCATGCGCTCCTTGCTGTTCAACACGCGCTCCTCATGTGTGAGGTCAGGCCCGGCGCTGCCCCTCCATGTTGCCCGGAGGTCGCGGGGCCGTCACTGGTACAACAGAACTATACTCGAAATCACCAGTCCTATCCACACGATGCCGTTGAACACACGCCGGTTGATGTGTTCGACAACCTGCTTGCCGACCCACACCCCCACCGGGACGAGCGCCATCCCTGGCAGCGCCGACGGTACCAGGTCGAAGCGCAGCGCGCCGTTCCACAGGAAGAACGGCAGCTTAATCATGTTGACCACCGCGAAGAACAGCGTCGCGGTCGCGACGAAGGTGCGGGGGTCCACGTTTTGCAGCAACATATAGGCGTTGAACGGCGGCCCGCCGGCGTTCGCCAGCGAGGAGGTGAAGCCCGCCGCGCCGCCGGAGAGGACGCCGTGCCAGGTGCGCGGCTGGTAGCCGAGGCCGGCGAGCCGGTCCTGCACGAGCGTGTAGCCCGCCAGGAACAGCCCAACCACGCCGACCAGCCGGCGCACCGCCTCGGAGGACAGGCCGGCCAGCAGCGTCGCGCCGATGGCGATGCCCACCACCGCCCCCAGCAGGAGCGGGCGCGTGCGCTGGCGGTCCCACCTGCCCCAGTACACGTACAGCGCAAACCAGTCGCCCACGATGAGCATCAGGAGCACGAAGCCCACCGCCTGCTTCTCTGCCTCAGGCGGCATCGCCAGGATCATGATCGGCGTGATGACCGCGCCGAGCGGGCCAAGCCCGCCCTTGGCGAGGCCCGCGAGCGTCCCCGCCAGCAGAATGGCGCCGAGGTTATCCAAGAAGGGTCCGTCCTTTCTGGAGTCGGGCCGCCGGCCTCGCGCGGGCGACCGGCCCGGCTCAGCCCGGCTGCGCGATCAGCAGCACGCCGGCGACCACCAGCAGCGCCAGCATCCACGCATCGAAGGCGCGGGCGTTGACGCGGTCCACAAACTGCTTGCCGGCCCATACGCCCACCGGCACGGCGGGCACGCCCCACAAGCCGAGCAGCAGCGTCTCCTGGTTGAGCACGCCCAGCGACGCGAAGAAGGGCAGCTTCGCCACGTCGATCACCGTGAAGAAGAGGATGGTGTTGGCGACGAAGAGCAGGGGGCTGAGCTTCTGCAGCAGCATGTAGGCCGTAAACGGCGGCGAGCCGGCGTTCGCCAGCCCTGAACCCAGGCCGCTCACCCCGCCGACCACGAGGGCGTGCCAGGGCCGCGACTGGTAAGACAGCGCGCTGAGGCGTGCCTCGACCAGCTTGTAGATGGCCCCCAGGAGCGCGAACGCGCCGATGATGCGCTTCAGCACGTCGTCGGGCAGCGCGCCGAGCAACTGCGCGCCGGCGGCCACGCCCAGCACGCCCACAGGCAGGAGCAGCCGCATCCGCCACCCCTCCCACTTGCGCCGGTAGGCGTACATGGCGAGCGCGTCCGCGGTCAGCGCCATGGGCACCAGCAGCCCCGCCGCCTGGCGCACCGGCATGACCAGGCTCATCGCCGGTGTGATCAGGCCGCTCATGACCAGGCCCATCCCCCCTTTGGAAACCCCCATCACGAAGCCGGCAAAGATCATGATGACGATGAGCGTGGTGTCGGTCACGTGGCGGCGGTTCCTTTGCGTGTGGGGGTGATGCGCCGGCGCAGGCGGCGGCCTGACTCAGCGGGCCGGATGCGCCAAATGCGCAAAGTGCATCAGATGAAGTAGGCGCTGCACGCTTCGTCGATGAGCTTGGGCGTGAGGCGCACCGGTTCGCCGCTGTACTCGCACAGCGCCCGCACCACGCGCAGGATGTCGCGCGGGTGCACGGCCTGCATCACGCGGCCCGGCTTGCGGTACCACTCCTGCAGCAGGTAGAGAAAGGTCTCCTTGTCGAAGGGGATGCCCATGGTTTTGCACATGGTCACGAAGATTTGATAGAACATCTTCTCGTCGGGGCCAAACACGCCGACCTTGAGCTGGATGCGGCGCAGGAACGCGCCATCCACCAGGTCGCTGGGGTCCAGGTTGGTGCTGAACACGATCAGTTGCTTGAACGGCACGCGCAGGGTCTGGCCGGTGCGCAGCCGCAGGAAGTCGATCTCCAGCTCCAGCGGCACGATCCAGCGGTTGAGCAGCGCGCTGGGTGTGATCATCTGGCGGCCAAAGTCGTCGATGAGGAACATGCCGCCGTTGGCCTTCATCTGCAGCGGGGCCTCGTAGAACTTGGCGGTCTCGTCGAAGCGCAGGTCGAGCGCGTCCATGGTCAGCTCGCCGCCCACCATCACCGCCGGACGCTTGAAAAGCCCCCACCGCGGGCCGACCTCGCCCCACCGCGCCGCGATCTCCTCCCTGGATAGCTCCGGGTACGGCTCGTGGATCAGCTCGTCGTTGAGGACGATGATGTAGCCGGCCTCTTCGACCGCGTAAGGCAGCCAGATCGGCTCGGTGCTCGATACCAGCGCGCCCACTGCCTGGGCGATGGTGGTCTTGCCGTTGCCGGGCGGCCCGTAGAGGAAGATGGACGTGCCCTGGTTGACCGCCGGGCCGATGCGCCGGTCAAAGCCTTCGGGCAGGATCAGGTGCGCGATGGCCTGCTTGATCTGCTCGCTCGTCACGTTCAACCGCGCGCCGGTCTGGAGCAGTATGACCTGGTTGTACTTCTCGATGGGCACGGGCGCGGGGCCGATGTACAGGCTGCGCTCGAACGCCTCGCGGGCGCGCGCGGTCCCCGAATCGGTCAGCGTATACACGTAGCTCAGCCGGCCGAGGCTCCCCGCCTTGACGATCTCAATGTGGTGCTCGCGCTGCATGATCTCCAGCAGCTTGTCGAGAAGCTGGCCGTGCAGGCGGATCACCTCGGAAAAGCGGCTGAGGCTCACGCGGCCCTCCTGGAACATGAGCCGCAGGATGATGTCGTTCACGATGCCGACCGGGATGTCGAGGTCGTCCGGCTCCTTGATGATCGCAAGGACCTCGCTGAGCGAACTCGGTGACTTCTTCTTCTGCGCCACAGGCAACCCTCCCGGTACAGACCAACGCCCGACCGCAGCCGCGCCGGTCGGCATCCCTGGCGATGATACCATCGAAAGTATATGCGGGCATTTGCGTTCCGTCAATTCCATCTCAACCATGGGTGCATTCCACCTTGGGGCGGGTCTGTGGTCCGCGAATGCTCTTTTTGTTTTACCTCACCCCCCGGCCCCCTCCACTTTAATGGAGAAGGGGTGAAGCGGTTCAACTCTTCTTTGCGGATCCGATGTGCGCGCCCTCACCATCTGCGACCCGCCACGCAGAAGCCGCCGCGCAGACGCGGAAAGATTCGGTAGAATTGGGCGCAGGAATGCGGCGCAGGCGTGCGGCGCAGAGGCGCGGCGAGGGGGAGGGACAAGGCATGGAGGACGAGAAGCGGGGAGCGGGGACGGTGCAGGCCGAGGTGGATGCGCTCGCCGACCGGGTGGTCGCAAAGATCCGGGCGCTGCGCGTGCTCAACGCCGGCTGGGAGGGCGGCCTCATCCGCGTGCCCCACGACGGCGCGATGCTCGCCGTGACGCTGGGCCGCGTGGGCGGCATGGGCGTCGTCATCCCGGAGCTGCCCGGCGCGCTGGAGCGCTACGCGCGCGCCAGGGGCTTGAATGGACCGTGGACAATGTCGCGCCGCTGTTCAGCGACCTGATCCACGCGACTGCGCCCGGCGGCGCGACCTGGCGGCGCGACGAGCTGGTGGCGCACGGCGTGTTGACGGACACCGGGATCGCGCTGGGGCCTTTCCCCTACGGCGCGGCGCGCTACGCGGTGCGCGTGTGGCAGCTCAACGCGGAGCACCACACCCAGTACCTGCTCGAACAGCCCGAACTCTGGGGCCGGGTGGCGGTGCACTACAAGGGCGACCGCCCGGAGCCGGACATCTACGGCGTGCCGGAGGGCGTGGACCCGTTCCCCAGGGGCGCGGCGTTCCCGGCGGTGACAACCCCGCACGCGATGGCCGAGTTCCAGCGCAAGCGATACGTCATCTTCGCGCGCGCGGTGGCGGCGCTCTACGCGCACGGCGCGTATGACCTGCTCATCGGCAACGACTATCACGTGGGGCTGGCGGCGTTCTACGACCCCAACCTTTTGCAGTTCACGATAGGCCACAACCTGAGCTACCAGGGCGTGGACGGCCTTTACTTCCGGGACCGGGAGGCGGGGCACTGTGTCTCCATCAGCCTGGAGAGCGTTCGCGCGCAGGCTGAGGCGTACTGCGACCTGCTCGGCGTGCCGGTGTCGGCGCTGTACGAGTACTTCCTCGCTTTCCGCGACGCCGGCTACGTCGGGACGCCGGTGTGGCTGCAGGCGATCCTGCGGCTCAACTTCGACCGGTGCGGCCTGGCCGCGACCACGGTGAGTCAGCACTACGCCGACCAGTTGCGCCTGACCCGGGACGACATCGAGGTGAAGATCAGGGCGATGCGCGACTTCACGCCCGATGACTACTTCGACCCCGCCGTGATCGCGAACCGGGTCCGCAGCTACTGGCGGGACAACACCGAGCATTTCGGCCTGTTCGTGCCGAGCCAGAACCTCTTTGACCTGACGCAGTACCACATCGTGGGCGTGCTCAACGGCCTGGACGCGCGCCGCCACCTGCGCCATGACGCCGACCTGCTGCGGCAGCTTGGCTTTGCGGCCATGGCCGACCGCGCGCCGGAGGAACGCATCCGGGACGCGGAAGAACTCGCGCAGGTGAAGCGCGCGGCGCGGCGCGCGCTCTTCGCCGACCGGCGGCTGGCGGCGCGCGGCCTTACCGACCGGGGGCAGGCAATCCACCTGGCGTGGGGCCGGCTCGTGGAACAGAAGGCGTTTCACATCCTGCTGGAGGAGGCGGCCCACATCACGCAGCGGCGCGAAGAGGTGCTGGTCGTCGTCGCGTTCGCGCCCGCCAACGACGTGGAGGGGCTGTATCTGGAGCAGCGCTTCGCGGCGCTGGCGGATCAAATCCCCAGCCTGGTGTTCGTCAACGCCTTCGACCCCGAATTCGTGCGGCTGGCGCGCGTCGCCGCCGACGTGGCGCACCACACCTCGAAGTACGAGCCGTGCGGCCTCGCCGACGTGGAGGCCTACTGGAGCGGCACGCTCTGCGTGGTGCACAAGGTGGGCGGGCTGGTCAAGGGGCTGTGGGACGAGCCGGGCTACAGCCAGGTCCGCGAGCTGGAGCCGCGCGGCGAGCCGGTGGCCTTCGGCTACGACTGTTTCGACACGACCGACGTGCTCGGCGGGGCGCGCGCCTTTCGCCGCGCCTACGAGGCGCTGCTGGACCTGCGCGAGCAGGAACCCCGGCGCTTCGAGGCGTTGCAATTCAAGGCGCTGAACATGCTCCAGTTCACCTACGCCATCCCCGCCAACCGCTACATCGACCTGATCCAGTACGTACTCTACTACCAGGTGTGGCGCAAGCTCAAGGCCGACATCAACGCGGGGCGGATCACGGCGGCGGAGGGTGTCGAGGCGATGCGCGCTTTCCTCGACCAGCGTGCGCACCTCGACGACAACCCGGACAAGCCGGCGCTCTACAGCCTGTTCCGCGATGTCTTCAGGCCGCCGGACCTCTACTACGTGGACGAACTGGACCGGCTGCTCAGCGCGCATCTCTAGGACACTGTGGCTCACTGTAGAAGTCGGGGACTCTCGCGGCATGGGAGCACAACATCATAGCGTGGTCGCTCCTTTCGTGCTTCTCTGTCGCCAGATGTAGGGGCGACCCGCCGGGTCGCCCCCTACAGGTAGCATGTGATCCCATGTTCTGTACTTGGGCCACGCTATTATGCAGACCTACTCGCGGCATCACCTCAACATGCCATTGTCCCGTTTCACGCCACATTGCGTGACAAGTCCGGGAGGCAGCGCAGATTGGGAACACGAAGTCACGAAGGGCGCGAAAACGCGATGAAGAGCGCCCCACGCTTTCGCGGCTTCGCATGTTTCGTGCTTTCGTGTTACGCATCTGGGGGCGTGCATCGCGGTTCCCGACCTTTGTCATGCGATCTCCATGCCATCTGACGCTACCTGACCGACCGATCGTCTGTTATCCTGTCAAGAGGTACGCATCAGGTGCGCAACCTTCTCTTTCCCCCATTGCACTATGCACACAGTCAGGAGATACCACGGTGTCCGAGATACCCACGAGACAGAAACTTGTCATTGCTTTTGCTTGCGCCGTAGTCGTCGCCTTTGTCCTCCCCTGGCTTGAGTTTTCGGGGTTCGTCAGTGGCACCGACTCCGGCCTGAGTCTGGCGCAAACGTCAGAAAGCGCTGCATCAGGGATGGACCTGAGAATATTCTTTCTTACACCGGTGGCCGCGCTTCTCTGCCTGGTCTTGTGCGTACCGGCAGTGCGCAAGCGTATGGGCATCCTGGCTCCGGTATCCCAAATCATCCTGGTTGTCGTCGGCCTGGCGCCACTGCCCACACTTTGGGCCGAAGTTGAGACCTGGAGCGGCAGCACTGTGTCGTCCAGCTTTGGCCTGTGGATTACGATCGCGGCCATGGTCGGGATCGCGGCTGGCGCTCTGGTCGACCTGCTGGCCGCGCGTAGAGGAGACTAGTCGCGCTACGCGGCAGACGCCAGGACATAGAAGACCTGCCAATGGAAAACAGGCGCCCGGCAACCGCTGCCCGGAGCCTGTTTTCTCATTCTGGACCCTGGACGCTGAATTCTGGGAGGTGGTATACTCGCGTCGCTTTGGCGAAAACGACGGCGGCAAGCCCTGATTGCTAACTAAGGAGACCCTGTGGGCGTATTTCGAAAGACCCTGGAACGCACGCGCAAGTCGTTCTTCGGGCGCATCACCAACCTGCTCGGCGCGGGCGAAATCGACGACGAAACCTGGGAGGACATCGAGGCGCTGCTGGTGCAGGGCGATGTGGGCGTGCACACCGCCGCCGCGCTCACCGGGCGGCTGCGCGACCGCATGATGCGCGAGGGCCTCACCCACGAGGACGAGTTGGAGCGCGCGCTCCGCGCCGAGATGCTGGAGATCGTCTCCAACCCGCGCGCCCGCCTGGACCTGTTCGGGCGGCCCCTGTCGGTGCTGCTCATCGTGGGCGTCAACGGCTCCGGCAAGACCACCGCCATCGGCAAGCTGGCGCACAAGTTCAAGAAGGCCGGGCGCAAGGTCGCGCTCGCGGCGGGCGACACCTTCCGCGCGGCGGCCATCGAGCAGTTGCAGCGCTGGGGCGAACGCGTGGAAGTCCCTGTGATTGCCGGGCAGCCCGGCGGCGACCCCGGCGCGCTGGTCTTCGACGCGCTCAAGGCGGCGCAGTCGCGCGGCTATGACCTGCTCATCGTCGATACCGCCGGCCGGCTCCACACCAAGTTCAACCTCATGGAAGAGCTGTCCAAAGTCAGCCGGGTGATGCAGAAAGTCATCCCCGACGCGCCCCACGAGACGCTGCTCGTCCTCGACGGCACAACCGGGCAGAACGCGCTCATTCAGGCGCGCAAGTTCAAGGAAGCGGTCGAGATCACCGGCGTGGTCGTGACCAAGCTCGACAGCACCGCGAAGGGCGGGATGATCTTCCCCATCTACGAGGAGTTGAAGCTCCCCGTGGCGCTCGTCGGCGTGGGCGAGGGGGTGGACGACATCGAGATGTTCGACCCGGAGGGGTTCGTCGACGCGCTGTTTGAGCGGTAGCGGCTGCACCGGCAAGGCGGCAGAGAGGCGCATTCCAGGAAAGGGGACCCCTCGTCTGCCCTGACACGGACGCACCCAAACATGGGGCGGGGCCGTCTACGCCCCGCCCCTTCTGGCGGTGCGCGGGCGAAACACGCGCCCGCGCGCCTAACACGCGGTCTGCGGCGTGTTCGCCGCCCCGCTGACGTCGAACCGCGCCCGCAAGCGCGCGCCCCACGTGATCAGCCGGCAGCCCACCCAGGCGAGAACCCGGCGGTACATGGGGAGACGCGGCGGGCGCGCCATCCGGGCGAGGCGGCGCTGGTCCGCCGCGCGCAGCATCTCCTTGCGCCGCTCTTCCGCTATCTCGACATCGTGCCAGTGGTTCATCTGCTTCCTCCTATCGCCTCACTATAATTAGATCATATGTTCTATATCGCGTCAAAAAAAGAGAGGCGGTGGCCGCTTCACGCTCGCTGCCGCACGGCGTGGCCCCTTGTGGGGGTTGAGTTGCCGCGCGCGCCCTAACCGTCTATAATAGTTTTATTGGTTAAAGTAAAGCACGGGTTTTCTAACCTGTCAAGAGCTTTTGATCGGTTAGGACCTGCGAGGAGTCGGGAAGCCGCGCGATGGTGGAAGAACACACGCACGAGGGCGAGGCGCTGAACCTGATCGGCGGCAACCTGTGCCTGGACTTCACCAATACGGTGAACTGGCGCGGCGGCCTTGACAGGGAGGAGGCGCTCACCAGCTACGCCGCGCTTGTGGCGTGGGGCCGCCGCGCCGGCATCCTGACCGGGGACGGGGCCGCGCGCCTCCTCAGCGAAGCCGCCCGCCGCCCCGCCGACGCGACCGCCGCGCTTGAGCGCGCCATCGCGCTGCGCGAGACGATCCGCCGGGTGGTCCTGGCCGCGTCCGAGGGCCGCCCGCCCGAAGCTGGCGACCTCGACACGCTCAACGGGGCGCTGGCGGCGGCGCTCCGGAGGCGCGGCTTGTCCCGGCGGCAGACGGGTTTGCGTGGGGCTGGCGGGACGACCCGGCAGCCCTCGACCGGGTGCTCTGGCCGGTGTTGCGTGCGGCGGCGGACCTGCTCACCTCCGGCGACCTGGACCGGGTGCGGGAGTGCGCCGGCGACGATTGCGGCTGGCTGTTCCTCGACATGAGCCGCAACCGCAGCCGCCGCTGGTGCGACATGCAGAGCTGCGGCAACCGCGCCAAGGCGCGCCGCTACTACGCGCGCAAGCGTCACGAAGGCGACGGTTGAGCCGGCTCCTCACGGCGGCGCCAGCGCGGGCCCGGCGCTAAGGGTGTGAGGGCGGATAGCTCTAAAGGACCGGGAAGCCCTCGCGCACCGGGGCGAAAGATTGACAATCTTCTGCCTTGCGCTAAAATTCCTTGCAGAGCCGAAGTGGCGGAACTGGCAGACGCGCTACGTTCAGGGCGTAGTGGCCGTAAGGCCGTGTGGGTTCGACTCCCACCTTCGGCACACGATCTCAGTGAGGGGCGCGGCGCGCCCCTTTTTATATCGCTGGCCCACCAGGGCCGTCCTCGTTTCCGACCGGCCAGACAGGAGGGGAGAGCATATGAGCCGCGAGCACTTCGACGTTGCCCGGTTCCCTGAGCTGAACATGCCGCCGCGCATCCTTATGGGTCCCGGCCCCAGCACCATCAACCCGCGCGTGCTGCGCGCCATGACCACGCGCGTCGTCGGCCACCTCGACCCGGAGTTCCTCAGGCTGATGGACCGCGTGCAGGCGCTCCTGCGCTACGCCTTCGAGACAGAGAACCCGCTTACCATCCCGATCTCCGGCACCGGCTCAGCGGCGATGGAGGCCGCCGTCGCCAACATGGTCGCGCCGGGCGACCCCGTGCTGGTGTGCGTCAACGGCTATTTCGGCCTGCGGATCGCGGACATGGCGCGCCGCTACGGCGGCGATGTCGCCACCATCGCGCGGCCCTGGGGCGAGGTCTTCACGCCCGACGAGGTCGAGGCGGCGCTGGCGCAGCGCCCGGCCAGGGTCGTCGCCATCGTACACGCCGAGACCTCCACCGGCGCGCTCCAGCCGCTGGACGAGATCGCGCGGGTCGTCCACGCCCACGACGCCATCCTGATCGTGGACGCCGTGACCTCGCTGGGCGGGGTGCCGGTGCGCGTCGATGCGGTGGACATCGACGTGTGCTACAGCGGCTCGCAGAAGTGCCTCAGTTGCCCGCCCGGCCCCAGCCCCATCACCCTCGGCCCGCGCGCCGTTGCGAAGCTGGAGCAGCGCGCCGCCCCCGTCCCCAACT
Organism: Anaerolineae bacterium; assembly: GCA_027494055.1. Taxonomy (GTDB): domain Bacteria; phylum Chloroflexota; class Anaerolineae; order Aggregatilineales; family JAFGMM01; genus JAOSJO01. The sequence goes on from JAOSJO010000022.1 coordinate 501,688, forward strand.
GGTACCTTGACCTGACGATGGTCGGTAAGTACTGGGGGCAGGAGCGCACCTACCACCACACCGCGCCGATCTCAGCGATCTACGCCTTCTACGAGGCGCTGCGCATCGTCGCGGCGGAAGGGCTGGAGAACCGCTGGGAGCGCCACCGCCGCAATGCCCAACTCTTGTGGGACGGCCTCGAAGGGCTGGGCCTGAAGCTGCACGTCCCGCTTGAGCACCGGCTGCCAACCCTTACCACCGTGCGCGTCCCCGACGGCGTGGACGAGGCCGCGATCCGCCGGCGGCTGCTGGACGAGTACAACATCGAGATCGGCGGCGGGCTGGGTGAGTTGAGGGGCACGACGTGGCGCATCGGGCTGATGGGCTTCTCATCGCGCCTGGAGAACGTGGTGCTGTTGCTGTCGGCGCTGGACCGGCTGCTCCACTAGCGCCGGCCGCGCTCAGTACTGGAGCGCGTTGGGCTTCTCCTCGCCGACGAAGACCTGGTACGTCAGCCGCATCAGCGGCGCGCGGACGCTATCGAACTCCAGAAAGCCGCGCCGGCGGTCGGCCTCGGTGTAGTGCTTGCTCGCGCTGAGGTTGAACGCGCCCGTGACCTGCTCGCCGATGGCGCGCGCCGCGCCGGGCGTGCAAATCACGGCGAACCGCTCCTGTTCCAGGCACCCGATGTAGTCGATTGGCTGCCCCACCACGTTGACGGCGTTGAGGATGAGCCGGGCAAGGTAGAGGCGCACGTCGCCATAGGCGAGCGGCCCGTACACCTCGCGGAAAGGCTCGGCGTGGTCGAGGAAGAGGTGCAGGATGGCGCGCCGGGAGTCGCTCACCGCGCGCTCCATCTGCGCGCGCGAAATCTTGTCGCCCGGCAGCCCGGTGAGCGGGTCGGTAAGGTTCTCGCGCTCGACGCGGGCGATCAGGTTGCGGATGCGCAGGTGCAGCTCTTCCAGGTCGAAAGGCTTGGTGATGTAGTCATCCGCGCCCAGGCCCAGGCCCGTCAGCCGCTCGCTGCGCTTGCTGCGCTTGGTCAGGAAGATGATCGGCAGGTGCGCGGTGCGCGGCTGGCTGCGCAGGCGGCTGCACACCTCAAAGCCGTCGATGTCCGGGAGCGTGATGTCCATAATGATGAGGTGGGGCAGGTCTTCGAGGCTGCGCGCAAGCGCGTCTTCGCCCGTGTTGACGCCCTCAACCTCATAGCCCCGGTCCCCCAGGTAGAGGCGCAGCATTTCGAGGACTTCAGGGTCATCCTCGACGACCAGGATGCGGTGCTGCACGCTCATACGGCCCTCGCCAGCCGGAGAATGCCCTGCACGAAGGCGCTCTTCGGTTGGGCCATGATGAGCGGCGTGCCCTTCATCAGCGCGGCGGCCTGCGCGGCCTCGTAGGGGAGTTCCACGGCGATGTCATGCTTGATGGCCTTCTGCGCCGCCGCCGCCGGCAGGGCGCTGTCAGGGCGCACGTGGTTGAGCACCACGTGTACGTGGTCCATGTCGATCTGCATCTCGCTCAACATGCGCAGCGCGCCGGTGGTCGTCTGGGCCGCCAGCACGTCGTCGCTCATAGGCAGGATGATGGCGCGCGCCGCGTGCAGCGCGGCGACCGTCGCCGGCCCCAGGCTCGGCGCGTCCACGACGCACGCCTGGTAGCTCTGCGCCAGCGCGGCGAACAGGCTCTTGGCGGCGTGCTCCGTGAGCGAGGCGGCCAGCGGGACCGCCGGCGCGGGCAGGACCGCCAGCCGGGTCTGCTCGTGCGTCACGATCACATCGCCGACCTGCACCGGGTCCAGCGACGCCTCGCCCGCGAGCAGGTCGCCCCAGCTCTGGCGCGCCGGGAGGCGCAGTTGCCGCGCCGCGTGCCCGGAGAACGGCGACAGGTCCACCAGGCAGACTTTCTGGCCGCGCGCCGTCAATGCCAGCGCCAGGTTGACGGCGATGGTGGTCGCACCAGACCCGCCGCGCAGCCCCAGGACGGCGACCAGCGCCGGGCTGCCGGCCGCTTTGGAGGCGGCTTTGGCGCCCTGCTTCGTGCTGAGCAGCGCGTTCACCTCGCTCATCAGTTCCTGCGCGGTGACCGGCTTCGGAGATGAAGGCGTCCGCGCCGACATCGCGCGCCATCTGCGCGTCCATCGGCTGCGAGCGCGCCGTCAGGATGAGGATGGGGATGCCGGTGGTGCGGTCGTCGTCGCGGAGCTGGCGCGTCACATCGTAGCCGCTCATGCCCGGCATCATCAGGTCGACAATCGCCAGGTCGGGCAGCTCGTTGCGCGCGATGTCCAGGCCCTCCTGGCCGTTCTGCGCCAGCAGCGCCTCGTGGCGCTCGCGCTGTACCATGAGCTTGACCATATTCAACAGGCTGCGGTCATCGTCGATGATCAGTATCCTAGCCATCAGATCCTCTTCCCTGATATGCAGAAGATGCCGATGTACTCCCGGTTGACCAGGATCATGCCGCCCTGGAACTTGATGTCAGGCGCGAGCGAGACGGTGGCGACGGCTTCGGAGATGGGGATGAAGCGCTCCGCCGAGAGCACGAGCACGCCTTCGAGGTCAAGCGTGGCGCTGATCGCCAGCAGGCCGCGCACCTCAAAACCGGGAACGGTCAGAAACACGTCGTGAATCACCTGGCCGATGTAGCTGCCATAGCTCTGCCGCTTGGGCAGGCCGTCTTCCTCGCGGTACAGCACCGCCAAGGCGATGTTGTCCTTGCGCAACTGGCCGTGCCGGTAGTGGCCTTTGATGTCCGCCGGATTCTGGATGGGCGAAATGTAGACGTTCTCAACCCTGACATATGACTTGAGGGCGTCATTGAGGATGTCGGCCAGCGGGTTGACGGTGATGTCCACTTCGCCGGAGATGCGGTAGTTGTGGGAGAGGAAATCCGCCGTTACGTAACCCTTACGGAAGGTTGCTTTGTCAGTCATAGCCCCTCTTCACTGCCAGACCAGGCCCAGAACGATCAGGCGGCGCGTCTGCCCCCATCCAATGCGACCGGTACGATCCAATGCGACGGATGCTGTCAGTTTACACCTACAAAGCAAGCTACGCGAGTGCGCGCCACGCCGGGAGGTGCACCGGCAGGGTGAGCGTGAACGTGGTGCGCGTCGTGTCCTCGGTGGAGCGCACGGCAATGTCGCCGCCCATCAGCCGCAAGACCGCCCGGCAGAACGGGAAGCCCAGCGCCACGCTGGTGCGCGAGCTGTCCAGGCGGGCGCGCCACTGGATCGCCCGCTCGAAGATCAGGCCGGCGTACTGCGGCGCGACAGGTCGGCCCCCATCGACCCACGTGAGCACGCACGCGGGCGGGTCGGCGCGCGCATCGACGGCGGCGTCGATGGTCAGTTGGGCGTCGTACAGGTTGAACTTGAGCGTGTTGTCGATCAGGGAGAGCAGCACCCGCCGCAACAGCACGCTATCGGCGGCCACGGGCGGGAGGCCGGCCGGCACGCGGTTGATCACGGCGAGGCGCTTCGCCGCGATGCCGTCCGCGGCCTTGTAGAGCGCGTCATCGACCACGTCGGCGAGCGACACGGCCTCGATGGCGTAGTCCAGCGCGCCTGCCTCCAGGCGCGAGAGGTCCACCAGCTCGTCGATCATCTGCATCTGCCGGCGCGCCGCCTCCAGCGCGCTCCCGATGAGGCGGTTGGCGGCGTCGGAGTCGCCCGGCGCCCCCTTCTGCGCCAACAACTCCAGCGCCCCGATGACGATGCTCAACGGGCTTTTGAGGTCGTGGGCGAGCAGGTCGGCGATGCCCACCGCCTGCGCGCGCGGCAACCGGGACACGCGGCGCTGCCCAGGCTGCGGCGCGCCCAGGCACGCGCGTAGGGCGTTCGGGTCCAGGGGCCGCGCCAGCACGTCGTCCGCCCCGGCGGCGCGCGCCGCCGCCGGGCAGCCGGGGGCGGCGCTGGCGAGCGCGATGATGAACGCCGCCGTCGTGAGCGGGTCGCGACGCAACTGGCGGCACACCTCCAGCCCATCGACGCCCGACGCCGCACAATCGACCACCACCGCGCCAGGCAGGTGCGCGCGCACCAGCGCCAGTGCGGCCTCGACCTCCCCGGCGGCCTCGACGCGGTAGCCCAGGCGCTCCAGCGCCGCGCGCACTGGGTCCGGGCCAGCCGGCGGGTCGCCGACCAGCACGACGGTGTCTGCGCTCACGTCTGTCGCTCCAGCACCTCGTAGATCACCACCGGCTCCTCGCGGCCTTTGACCTGGTGCGGGCCGAGGCTCCTCACGATCACCCGGTCCCTGACCTGGTCGTAAGTGGCCTGGCTGATGAGGATGCGGTTATCGTGGCTGATGGTCTGGATGCGTGCGGCGGTGTTGACGGTATCGCCGATGGCGGTGAAGTCCATGAACGCGGAGGTGCCGACGTTGCCCACCACCGCGTGCCCGGTGTGTATGCCGAAGTTGATGCACAGCCGCATCCTCGGTTCGAAATCCCGGTAGAAGTCGGCCAGGCGCTCGTGCGTGCAACAGGCGGCGCTCACAGCGCGGAGCGCGTGGTCGGGCTGGGGCAGCGGCGTGTTGAACAGCGCCATCGCGCCGTCGCCGGTGTACTTGTCCAGCGTGCCCCCGTGTTCCTTGATCGTCTCGACGATCAGCTCAAGGTAGCGGTTGAGCAGCTTGATGATGCGCTCCGGGTCCAGGTGCTCCGAAAGCGTGCTGAACCCTTGCAGGTCGGCGAACAGGACGGTGACTTCTTGCAGCCGCCCCCCAGGGCCACGTGCGTGGGGTCTGCCAGCAACTGCTGCACCACCTCTGGGGCGACGAAGCGCTCGAAGGTGCTGCGCATCTGCTGCTGGGCGGCGCGGAGCAGGTCGGCCTCCTGCTTTGCGCGCAGGCGCGTGTTCACGCGGGCGACGAGTTCGCGCGGGTTGAAGGGCTTGGTCAGGTAGTCATCCGCGCCCAGGCCCAACGCCTTGACCCGGTCGTCCACCTGGTCGAGCGCGGTCAGCATCAGCACCGGGATCGTGGCAAGCGCCGCGTCGGCCTTGAGCCTGGCGCAGACTTCGAAACCGGACAGCCCCGGCATGTTGATGTCCAGGATAATCAGGTCGGGGCTGGCGGTGCGCGCCAGCTCCAGCGCCTGGAGGCCATCCGGCGCGGCGAGCACCTCGATATCCAGGCCGGTGAGGATGTCCTCGACAAGCTGGCGGCTGTCGATGTTGTCTTCGGCAATCAGAACTCTCATGGTTCCGCCTTGTCAATCCCGGGTCAGGAAGCGCTCCAGCTTGTTGGCAAGGTCGCGCAGGTCAATGGGCTTGGAGACGTAATCGTCGCAGCCAGCTTCGAGCGCCCGCTCCCGGTCGCCGACCATGGCGTGGGCGGTAAGCGCGATGATTGGGATTGCGCTCAGCGCCGCGTTGGCCTTGATTTCGCGCGTCGCTGCCCAGCCGTCCTTGTGCGGCAGCGACAGGTCCATCAGGATCAGGTCCGGCTTCTCCTGGGTGGCTTTTTCCACCCCCTCCACGCCATCGATGGCCTCAACGACCTCATAGCCGAGGGAGAGTAGAACGTCGCTGATCAGGGTTCGGTTATCGGGGTTGTCTTCGACGACCAAGATGCGATAGGCCATAACCTGGCGTCCCTCCTTCCATCATGCTGCGCGATCCGGCGCGCCGCCGCTTGCCGTGTCGATGTGTTTTCGTCCGCCCCATACACGCTAACTGCCGCCATCTTCCTTTACCTGCCGGCCCGAACCGCGCCCATTGTGATGCCTCATTGCCCTGGCAACCGACTCGACGAGCGTCTCCTGCGCGAGGCCGTGTTTCTTCAGCACCCAGGTTCGTTGCGTGCGCAGCGCGCGCGCGGCGTCTTGCGACGGCATGTCCGCGGCCCACACCACGACGGCCGGCGTCTCGGCAGTGGGCTGGTGCCGGCGCATGAAGCCCAGCACTTTCAGGTCTTCCACGCGCTCGCGCTTCAGGTCCATGAGCACGAGGCCGGCGCGCCGCGCCTGAAGCCACGCGATGGCCGCGTCTTCGTCCTCAACCGAGGCGACCTGGTGCCCGGCCATCCGCAACACCGCAGCGAAGATGTTCCGGTCGTTGGGGTTCTCCCCCACCACCAGGATCGGCAACCGGGGCCGCGCCGCAATCGCCTCGGTGACCGCGCTCAACAGGGCATCCCGATCAACCGGCTTGGCAATGTGATCGACTGCCCCCAGCTCCAGGGCGCGCGGCTTCTGGTCCACAATCGAGACCATCACCACCGGGATGTCGGCAGTGATGGGGTTGGCGCGCAGCCGGTCGAGCACCTGCCAGCCGTCCAGGTCGGGCATGAGGATGTCCAGCGTGATGATGTCGGGGCGGAGCTGCGCGGCCAACTGGAGCGCTTCCGCGCCGCCGCGCGCGCGCGCCACCGTGAACCCGCCCTTCGAGAGGTAAGCGTCGATGATTTCGAGCGCCTCGTCTTCATCGTCCACCGCCAGCACCATCGGCTGCTCGCGGGCGGCTGCCGGCTCCGCTGCGGGCGCTTCGGCGGTGTACTGGATGGCGTTGGTGTAGGGGATGGCGAAGCTGAAGGTCGCGCCTTCGCCGGGCACGCTGTCCACCCAGATGCGCCCGCCGTGCAACTCGACCAACCGGCGCGTGATCGCCAGCCCCAGGCCGCCGCCCTCGTGGGCGCGGGTGGCGGAGCTATCGGCCTGGGTGAAATCCTCGAAGATGGCCCCGTGGAGCGCGGGATCGACGCCCATGCCGGTGTCGCTCACGCGCACCACCAGCCAGTCGCCGTGACCCAACTGCGGGTAGCGCGTGTCCTCCAGGCTCCGGATGTGCACGTGCCCCGCCCACACCCCGATGCGCCCGTGCTCCGTGAACTTGATCGCGTTGTCGAGCAGGTGGATGATGATGTGCCGCAGCCGGAGTTCATCCGCGCGGATGTCGGGGAGGTGGCCCTCAAAGCTGATCAGGATGGGCAACCCCTTGACCTGAGCCTGCGGCTCTATGCTCGCCACGGCGAGCCGGACCGCCTCGGAGACGGGCACGGTGGAATAGGAGAGCGACAGGTGGCCGGCGTCAATGCGCGACAGGTCGAGGATGTCGTTGATGAGGCCGAGCAGGTTGCGCCCATTGCGCAGGATGCGCTGCAGGCGGTCGCGCTGCTGCTCGCTCAGCTCGCCGTACACGCCGTCGAGCACAAGCTCGCTGTAGCCGACGATGGAGTTGAGCGGGGTCCGCAGTTCGTGGCTCATGCGCGCCATGAACTCGCTCTTGGCGACGCTGAGTTCGTTCAACGCCCGGTTCATGGCGCTGAGCTGCGCGTTCAGGTCGCTGACCGTGTCGCGTTCTTCGGTAAGCGCCTCGATCAACGTCGTGGTCTTGTCGCGCTCGCTGCGGAGCTGCGCCAGCAGGTCGTGAAGGACGCGCTCCCGGCGATGCGCCAAGGCCAGGATCGCGTAGACCGTCCCGCCGGCGGCGACCGCCAGCAGGAGATGGCCGGCGGTAATCTGCGACCACGCGCGGGCAAATATGGCGTCGCCGCACCCCAGGAACAGCGCCGCCAGCCCCACCAGCAGCGCGACCACCCCGCGCCAGCGCACCAGCAGCGTAAAGAGGCGCTGCCAGGCGGCGCTTTCCGGTGGCGATGTCGAAGGCGACGGCGAGGGTGAGGTCACAGTGATCCCTCTCCTGAAGACATCGGCTGCGGCCTGGAGGCGTGCGCCAGCAGGTCGCGGAGCGGGGCGCGCGCTTGCGTGAGCGCGTCAACGACGCGGGCGTTCAGTGCATCCTCCTCTTCTGGAGTCAGGGCGTGCGTCGCAACCACGATGACGGGCGTCTCCCGGTGCTGCGGCTGCCCCCGGACGTGCGCCAGGACCTCAACGCCGGACACCAGATCGACGATCACCAGCGCCGCCCGGCGCTGCGCGAGCCACGCGATTGCCTCTGCGCCGCTTGCGAACGCCTGCTCGTGCAACCGCTCGGCGGCGAGGCAGGTGTTCAGAATATCGCGGTCGTCGGGGTTGCCCTCCACCACCAGGATGGGTTCGTGCGACGCCGCCGGCGGCGTGCGGCGCAGCGCATCGCGCAGGGCGACGTGTTGCACCGGCTTGGTGATGCAGTCGATTGCGCCCAGCGCAAGCCCCACCGGCGCGCCCCCGGCGACCGCGACCGCAATCAGCGGCGTGTTCGCGGAGGCCGGGTCGGCGCGCAGCGCGGCAATGGCCTGCCAGCCGTTCATGCCCGGCATCGTCACATCGACCATGATGGCGCTGGGGCGGCGCTGGCCGGCCATTTCCACGCCCGCAGCGCCGTCGTGCGCCACGAGCACGCCGTAACCCGCGCGGTCGAGGTCGGCGACGAGGCGTGCTGCGGCGTCGGGGTCATCGGCGATCACCAGCGCCGTGCCGTGCGCGCCGTCGGCGGACCCGGACGGCGCTGCCGGCGCGCGGACCCGCGCCTCTGCGGGCAGGGCGACGAAGAACGTCGATCCCTGCTCCAACGCGCTCTTGAGCCAGATGCGGCCATTGTGCAGCTCGACCAGCTTCTTGGTGATCGCCAGCCCAAGCCCGGTGCCCTGCAGGTCGCGCGTCGCGTCGCTGTCGAGTTGCTGGAATTCATCGAAGATGGCCGCCTGGTCTTCCGGCGCGATGCCGATGCCGGTGTCCGTCACGCTGAACACCACCCAGTTCCCGTCGTTGAGCCAGCCGAGGACGGGCAGCGCCACCGCGTCGCTGCGCCCGTTGGCGACCCGCGTCTCGCGCACGCGCAGGGTGACGCCGCCCTCCCTGGTGAACTTCACCGCGTTCGAGAGCAGGTTGCCGAGCACCTGCCGGATGCGCCGCTCGTCGGCGCGCAGCGCCGGCAGCGTCTCAGGCGCGTCCACGGTCAGCGTGAGGCCTTTCGCCGCGCATTGCGGCCCAATGTCTGACGCGATCTGCTGCACAAACGGTGCCAGTTCGATGCGCGACGGGTTGAGGTCCAGCCGCCCGGCCTCGATCCGGGACAGGTCAAGGATGTCGTTGATCAGCGCGAGCAGGTTGAGGCCGTTCCGGTTGATCTTCTCCAGGCGGTCGGCCTGCCGCTCGTTGAGCGCGCCGTAGAAGCCCTGGGTCAACAGCTCGCTGTAGCCGACGATAGAATTGAGCGGGGTGCGCAGCTCGTGGCTCATGTTCGCCAGGAACGCGCTCTTGTAGCCGCTGGCGGCGCTCAGCGCGTCCTCAAGCGCCTGGTTGCGCTCGCGGGCGGCGCTTAGCTCGACGAGCGCCTGACGCCAGTCCTGGTTCGCCACGCGCAACTGGTGGCCCACCTCGGCCAGCGGCGTGAGATACCGCGCGCGCAGGATCGCCCGCCCGATCAGGGCCACCGCGCCCGTCGCCGCCAGCGCGTCCAGGTTCAGCGCCGCGAGCGGCGGCGCGGCGTTGGTGAGCTGCCCGGCGATCATGAGCAAAGCGGCGTACTCGACCGGGCGGCCGCGCGCCGCGTCTTCCGCCGCATGGGCGCTGAAGAAGGCGGCAACGTACAGCGCCACGATGTAGGCCACCGCCGCCCAACCGAGGGGCAGAATCTGGTACTCCCACGTGTAGAGCGCCGGCGCGTCGATGTCGGTGAACAGGTGGCCGGCCAGAAGCAGGACGAGCAGAACGGCCAGCACAACCGGGTTGCCGCGCCACAGCCAGCGCGCCCAGCGCGCCGGCACCGCGCAGAAATCGACCGCAAACGCGAAGAAGGCCACCGCCGCGAGCGCCAACGCCCCCACCAGGAGGTAGAAGCGCGGCACCGGCTGGAGGGTGAGCACCGCCGGGTTGCCGAGGAGAAGTGTCGCCAGGCTCCAGACGATCACCGCGCCGAGGAACACCGCCAGCGACCCGCTCGCCCGGTCGCGGCGTGGCTGCCACGCAACCAGCAGCAGCGCCCCTCCCGCGAGTGCCATCGCGGCGAGGTTGGCGGCGGTAGCGACGAACGAGACAACCTGCACATCCATCGCGGCGCGTTCCCTAGGCGGACGGATTCATTTGTCTGCGGGGCTTTCGGCTGGCGTCACGGCGGGCAGTTCGACGGTAAAGACGCTGCCCAGGCCGGGCACCCCCTCGCTCTCCACCCAAATTTTACCACCCATCATATCGATCAGCTTTTTGGCAATCGCCAACCCCAGCCCAGTGCCGCCGTACTCGCGCGTCGTCGAGCCGTCAACCTGGCGAAACTCATCGAAGATAATGTCGTGATTCTGCGGCGCGACGCCGATGCCGGTGTCCTGGATGGCACAATACACCCACACCCGCCCGGCGCGCCGAGAGGTCCCGGCCCGCGCGGTGATCCGTCCGCTCTCGGTGAACTTGAGCGCATTGTCCATCAGCGTGTCGAGCACCTGGCGCACGCGGGCGGTATCGCCGCGCACCGCCGGCAACCGACCGGTCGGCTCGACGCGGAGCGTCAGGCCTTTGGCCCTGGCGCTCTCCTCATACCTGTGGGCCAGGCTCTCGATTTCCTGCTGGATGTAGACCGTCTCCAGTTTCAGGTCGAGCTTGCCCGCTTCGATCTTCGAGATGTCGAGCAGGTTATCGATCAGCCCCAAGAGGCTGTAGGCGTTGCGGCGCACGGTTTCCAGGCGGTCGGTCTGCCTGTCGCTGAGCGCGCCGTAGATGCCGCTGAGCAGGGTCTCGGTGAAGCCGATGATGGCGTTCATCGGCGTGCGCAGTTCGTGGCTGACCTTGGCAAGAAACTCGCTCTTCAGGCGGTTCGCCAGCGCCGCCTCCTGGGCGTGCAGTTCCAGCGCGTGGAGCAGGCGCACGTTGTCGATGGCGACGGCGACCTGGCTGGCGAGCATCTGCGCGAGCGCCATCTCGTCGGCGTCGAAGGCGCGCGCGGCGCGCCGCGTGTGTAGAGGTTGAGGCTGCCCAGGCGCATCCCGCCGCGCATGAGGGGGATCGCCAGCATCGTGCGCAGGTCCTCGCGCGCGACCAGCTCGGCCTGCTCCCCCGCGACGGCGCGCAGATCCGGATAGTACGCCGGGCGGTCGGATGCCGGCGCGGTCGGGTCGGACACCTCGTGCAGCGGCACCCGGCGCAGTTGTTGGTACGCCACGGAAAGGCCGTAGGCGGCGCTGGTGTAGAGCGTCTCGCTGTCGGCTTCGAGCAGCATGACGCTCGCCGCCGGGACGCCGAAGATCGCCGCCGCCTCCTCGACGATCAGGTTGAGCAGCGCCTGCATGTGCAACTGGCTGTTGATCGCCCGGATCACGGTCTGCACCCGCTCGACACGGCGGTAGCGCTTCTCGACACGCACGTACCGCGCCGCCTCCTCGACCGTGATGGCGGCGACGCCGGCGATGGCGGTCAGGGTGTGCAGGTGCGCGGCGGTGAAGCCGTTCGGCATGTTGCTCTCGACGGAGAGCACGCCAACGAGCCGGTCGTCCAGCAACATCGGCGCGGCGATCTCGGCGCGGGTGTCCGCCCCTGCCCAGCAAGTCGCGCAGGTTGGGCGGCAGGTCCGGGAGGAACATCGGCTCGCGCGTCTGCGCGACGCGCCCGACAGCGCCCTCGCCCGGCAGCACCGGATCCGCCGGGTCCGGCTCAGGTTCCGCGCCTGGACCCCGGTAGCGGAACGGCGTCAACACCTGCGCCTCGGCGTCATAGAGGGCGATGCTGCCCCGGTGAAACGGCACCGCCTCCGCCACGCGCGCCATGATCTGCCTGAGTATCGTCTGGATTTCCGGGCGCTCTTCCATCATACGGTGCCCATCATTGCGCTCAGCCCGCGCCTCCGCGCCGGGCTTCGGATGTTACCAGCCAACCTTCATACCATCGCCTTACGAGCAATCCTGCTTGCCATAATAGCATGAAGTAGACTTTAAGGATAGTTGACAATAGCGCAAGGGTTTATGCAGGTAGTGGCGACATGTTGACTGATACCTCCCCTCACCCCCGCCGACCTTCGGTCGGCGCCCCCTCTCCCACGCGCCGCAGCGCTGCGCGCGGCTGGGGAGAGGGGGATCAGACGCCAGATAGGCGGTTTCTGTTTCCCTCCCCACTTGTGGGGGGGTGCGCCGAAGGCGGGGGGGGGGGAGAAGGTGAGTAACCACAATCGCGCCATCAGTCAAAGGTTCACCACTACCTTTATGCGGGGCTGAAGCCCGCCTCAAACCGGAAACCCCCCCCTCCCCCCCCCGCGCGCTGCAACACAGGCGTGCTCTTTTTCCCAGGCGTTTTCCCTCCCCGGCCCGGAACCAAACCCGCGCGGGCGGTGTAATATTAGGGACACACCGTATCGAAGGGGATTGCTGCGTGGATGGTGCTCTGGTAGCGCGCGCGCAGAATGGCGACGAGGCCGCCTACCGCGCGATCATCGAGGCATACCGCGAACCGGTCTTTCGCCTCGCGTTTCTCATCCTCGGTGACGCGGACGACGCGCAGGATGTCGCCCAGGAGACGTTCATCCGCGCGTGGGGCGCGCTCGACCGGTTTGACCGGGCGCGCCCGCTGCGCCCCTGGCTGTTGCGCATCGCGGCCAACCTGGCGCGCAACCGGCGGCGCAGCGCCGGGCGCTACTGGGCGATGGTCAGGCGGGTCGCGCAGCAGTCGCCGGGGCGCGCGCCCATGCTCGAAACGCAGAACGTGCAGCAGGACGAATCCGTCGCGCTGTGGCGCGCTGTGCGCCGCCTCAAGCCGCCGGCGCAGCAGGTGATCTACCTGCGCTACTTCCTCGACCTGTCGGTGGAGGAGACCGCCGCCGCGCTGGACATTCAGCCCGGCACGGTGAAATCGCGACAGCACCGCGCGCTCCAGCAACTGCGCCAGATCATCGCGCAGGACTTCCCCCTGCTGAGTGAGGGTCGGAGCCATGAATGACGAACAGTTCGCGCACAGGGTCGAACGCACCGCCCGCGCCTTCCCGTACCCGCCAACGCCGGACATCGCGTTTGCGCCCAAGGCCAGGCAGCCAGCGCGCCGGCCCCTGCGGCGGTTCGCATGGGCGGCGGTAATTGTGGTCGCCGTGTTCTTTGGGATGCTCGCCATCGAGCCGGTGCGCGCGGCGGTGCTGGAGGTGCTGCGCATCGGCGGCGTCGAGGTCTGGATCGGCGGCGCGCCGCCCACGCCGCTGCCGCTGCCCACAAACCTGCTGGACCTCGCCGGCGCGACGACGCTGGAGGCGGCCAGGGCGGCGGTCGATTTCCGCTGCGCCTGCCGCCAGACTTCCCCCGCCGGATTATGTCTTCGTGCAGCGTGGGCCGGGGCAGATGGTCATCATGGCGTGGACCGACCCCGACGCCCCTGACCGCGTGGCGACGAGCCTCTTCCAGATCGGGGGCGGCGTTTCCGCCCAGAAGATGCTGGGGGAGGGCGCGTTCGAGCAGACCGAGGTCAACGGGCAGCCGGCGCTCTGGACGACCGCGCCGCACGTGGTGCGCTTCATCCGCGACGGGCTGCCGGAGGAGGGTTACGCGCTGCTCGTGGAGGGCCACGCGCTCATCTGGGCGGAGGGGTGTCACCTACCGGCTGGAGACGCGCCTGCCGCTGCGTGAGGCCATCGCGCTCGCCGAGGCGCTCCGCTAGCCCCACCCAATCTGGAACCGTATCCGTTCACTTTTGGTGCCCGCAACTCGTGGATTCTGAATAATCACACGGGCAATGCCCTCTTGACCGCCAGGCAGGAGCACCGCGTGCTGTGTTCCTGCAAACCGCCATATCTGGCGGTAGGGGCGACCCGGCGGGTCGCCCCTACGACCTCTATGTCTCAAGGTCTGTGATAGGAGCATAGCCATACCGTGACTGTGCGAAGAGACTACCAAGACACGACGCCGAATGGGAAAGATGAATAAATACCGGGAACCTTTCGCGCACGTGTGGTGTATTTAGAGCAAATAGACCGTACTTTAGGAGGCGACATGCGAATGCGGCGCTGGTTCACGGGCATTCTGGCAGTAACCCTGGCGGTGGTCGCGGTGCGCGCGGCGTCGGCGAAGGGAACCGCGGACCGGATACTGGTCACCGGGCCGGGGATCGATGGCGCGCTTGCGGTCACCGACCGCGCGATCACGTCGTTGCTCTCGGTTGGCGCGCTGGAAGATTTCATGGCCGGCGCGGTGGAGCCGCCCGCTGACCTCAGCGGCGGCTATGCGTTGCAGCGCCAGTTTGCGGCCGGCACGGGCGCGTACCAGACCTTCGACCGCGTGGCGTATCACCCCGACCCGGAAGGCGGGCGGGGGTACATCTACTATGAGGGCATCGAAAACGGCTGGAGCGAGTCGACGAGAAGTGGTTCCGCACCACGCGGGAGGGCGACGCGGCCATGCGCCGGCTGCTCGCCGGCCTGGAGCCGTACCTTATCCTGATGGAAAACGAGGGCGTGTTCCAGTTTCTCGATCCGGTGACGCTGGAGACGGCGGTGCGCCTCCAGGTCGGGACCGCGTGGGCGTACCCGACGGGCTTCAACGCCAGCTACGACGGGCAGCGTTTCTACTTCGGCCAGCATACCGGCCCCACGTTCGAGCAGCGCGCGGTAGACCTCGCGACGCCGGCCAACTGCCGCCTCACGCAGGCCGGCAACGCGGTGATGGAGAACGTCTACGGCGACCGGCTGCTCGTGCAGAGTCAGGAGATGGCGGTGGCTGCCTGGGATGCGGACACGCTGGTGTCCGTGCGGACGGTCTACACCGGCAGCGACGCCGGCGCGCGCCTGTTCCCGTCCGACGAACTGACCTGGGTGTACATGGTGCGCAGCCACGAGAGCGACGCCGAACTGACCGCCTTCGACATGCGCACGCTCGACTTCGCGCCGTACAGTGAGGCGGTGCGCCTGTCGCCGGTGAACTACGGGCCGCTCACCGGCGCGTGGGATACCCGGCTGCCCTACTTCTACCTCAGCGACGGCGAGCGCCTGTTCCACGTCATCGTCTACACGCACGACCTTGAGACCGCCACGACGCTGGCGCTCGATCCGGTGGCTGACACCCTCGTGCGCGCTGAGATCGCCGGGGCGCACAACGGGTCGGTCTTCATGTACTACCCGGTGGGCGGCTACCGCATCGACGCGCTCTTCGCCCAGCGCGAGGGCGCGGCCCCCGGCGGCGTGTTCGTCGTCAACGCGAACACGGGGCAGGTGCGCCAGCGCTGGCACGAAGGCCTGGCGTTCGCCCAGGTGATACGCGGCGGCGATCATCTCTATGCGCTGCAAGCCGCCGCCGACGGCAGCGCGACCGTGTATGGGATGGCCCTCGCTGACGGGGAGATCGTCGCCACGCGCGACCTGCCGCCGGGCGCATGGACGCTTGCGTATGCGCATCTCGACCCCGGCCTGCTGGCCGCGGCGGGCGCATCGACCGCGCTGGATTGCCCGACCGTTGAGCCGACGCTGGTGCCGACGCTGGCAGCCATGCCGCCCGCGACGGCCACCCCCGCACCGCAATGACGGTAACGGCCCGGAGCCAGGGGCTGCGCGCGACATAAAACAAACGAGCGCCCCGCAAAGGCGCTCACGTATTCCAGACTACGCCCGCCGGGGTCTTGCTAGGCCGGGCGGGCTGCTTCTCTGGTCAATGCAGAGCGGGTAGTGGGACTCGAACCCACGACATACAGCTTGGGAATTCAAGCGCCTCCAACCTTTCAGGTTGGCGGCGCTTTTTGTTTGCCTCAGTCTGGCAGAGAGACTCCCTCCACGAGTTCGGCAAGCCGGTCCGGAGACACCCTCACATAGAGCCTGGTGGTCGCCATATCCTCATGACCAAGCGCCTCCTGGATGTAGGCCATATTCGCGCCCGATCGCGCGAGCTGCGCCGCGAACCGGTGGCGGACGGCGTGCATGTTGTGACGGCCTTTCACACCCGCCCCCTTCGCCAGGCGACGCCAGATCGTGGAGACTCCAGACGGTTGCAGCGGTCGATAGGGAGGTCGCCGGGTCAGGAATACGTAGGGCGTGTCCACTTCTGGGCGCACCGCCAGGTACGCCCCTGAGCGCCGCCACCAGGCGCGTTGACAGGCGAACATCATAGCAAAGCTCGCCTTTGTTGCGCACAGTTGCATACCGCGCCTCGAGGTCGAGGCGATCCAGCCGCACGCTGCACACACCAGCACGGCGATAACCTATGTCGGCCAGGAACCGGATGAGGGCGTAATCGCGCACCCCGGACCTCCGCGCCGCCGCCAGGATCCGCGCCAGGTTGTTCGTCGAGATCGACAGAACTCCAGACGCCGTGGCTTGTACTGCTGCACCTTCAACCCCTCGGCAGGGGAGCACTCGATGCAACCCTCGTCGGCCAACCACCTGAAAAACGCCTTTGCGTCTCGGGCTCGAGACGCCACCGTCCAGGGAGATAGATCGCGCTCGCGCAGGTCGTTGTACCAGTTGACCAGGTCTGATCTGGTGACGCCGCCGGCGTCGTTCTCTCCTCCACCCAGCGCCTCAAAAAGCGCTCCCAGTGTTTGGCGGTAGTTCCGCCGCGACGCCTCTGAACGTGGTTTCGCTGTAAGGAACCCGGTCAGGGCTTGGTTGAGGGTCGGCATTCTATTCTCTCCTAGTATCGAGCATAACGCAATGCCCCTACAGCGGGGACAGAGGGAGGTTTTACGCGGTTCATGAACTCATCGCAACCTGAGAAGACGCGCCATTTTCCGGAGGTGGAGCCTGATGACTGAAACGACAGCAGACAGAATCCTCAAGGCGCTTCAGCCGCTCGGCCTGAAGCGCGAGTCCGAGGACAAGTACCGCTCTAACTCGCCGCTGCGACCTGGCAGCAACAGCATGGGATTCACGCTCACCTGTCGATGACGGCGAGCATGGCGCGTGGTTTGACCACGTGACCCAAGAGTCGGGCAGCCTCTACGACCTGGCCGCGCGCCTGGGCATCGAGACGCCGCAGCCGGTCGTCAGCAGCAGCAAGCGCGAATACACCGGCCTGGACGACTACGCCACCGCGCACGGCGTCACCGGAGAGGTGTTGCGCGCCGCGAAGTGGCATGAGGTCATGAAAGACAACCGCCTGGCGCTGGAGTTCCCCACAAAGACCGGGCCGCGCTGGCGTTTCCTCGACGGTCAAAAGCCCTTCTACAAGTCGCCGCCTGGCTACAACCGCTGCTGGTTCGGCCTGAACGCGGCGTTCTTGAAGCGGATCGCCGATGGTCAGCCGCTCGTCATCTGCAACGGCGAGGCTTCGGTCGTGGTCGCGCAGCATTACGGCCTGGCTGCGCTGGCCGTCACTGGCGGCGAGAAGCAGATCCCGCCGCCGCTGTTCGACGAGCTGGCCCAGGGCCTCGGCGAGCTATCGCCGCCGGTCCTGATCGCGATGGACTGCGACAGCACGGGACGGCGTGCAGGCCGCCAGGTTGCCGGCCAGTTCCGCGAACGCGGTTACGACGTGCGCGCGGTCAATCTCGGCCTGAGCCTCGGCGCTGACCTGGCCGACTTCTGCGCGCTGCACCGCGACCAGGCGGGCGACCTGCTGGCCGCGTGCGACTCGCTCGACTGGCTGGAGCTGGAGTCGCGTCCGTGGATCATCATACCGGCGCGCGACCTGGCGAAGCTGCCGCCCATTACCTGGTTGATTGAGGGCGTCATCCCGGAGCGCGGACTGACCGTCATCTACGGCCCGTCAGGCGTCGGAAAGAGCTTCCTGGCACTGGACTACGCGCTCCAGATTGCGCAGGCCAGCACTGTGGTATACGTCGCCGCTGAAGGGCAATCGGGCTACCGGCAGCGCGTGGCCGCCTGGTGCAAGCATAACCAGAAGGCGGAAGGCCACCTGTACCTGTGCCTGGGCAGCCCCAACCTGATGGACGCCGCTGACCTCGACCAGTTCGTCAGCGAGATCGTTGCCTTCTCCCCAGCCATGGTCATCGTGGATACGCTGGCGATGGCCATGATCGGCGGCGACGAGAACAGCGCGCGCGACATGGGTCTGACCATCCGTGCGTGCAAGGCCATCTCCCGCGAGGCGGGCTGCGCCGTCGTGCTCGTGTATCACACCAACAAGTACGGCGTCGTGGAGCGCGGCAGCAGCGCGCTGCGCGGCGCCGCCGACTCGATGGTCCGCGTCACCGGTGATGACGATGTGATCGTGATCGAGTCAGCCAAAAGCAAGGACGCCGCGCCGTTTGCGCCGCAATACCGGAAGCTTCTCCCTGTGCACAACGAGGACGGCACCGAGAGCCGGGTGCTGGTGCCGGCTGAACGGATCGTGCAGACGCAAGACGACCCGCTGACGATGAATCAGCGCAAGGTCTTGGAGTCGCTGGCGCTGGAGGCGTTCGAGACCGGCGCTACTGTCAGCGACCTTACGGACACAAGTGACCTCGGTCGAGGCAGCGTGATTCGCGTTCTCTCGCGCCTGGTCGAGCTTGGCTGCGCGAGTAAAGACAGTAGCAATTACCCCAACACCTACGAAATAACCGAGTTGGGGCGCACCAAAATTACACCGGTTGACTCGGTTGACTCGGTTGACTCAGTGGGTGCAAAAAGTGACTCGGTCGCAGACCCGGTTGACTCGGCGAGTCAACCGAGTCAACCTCACTCGCTTTTCTCCAAGCCGACCGCTTACGATCCTGATTCGTACTACGAACAAGGAATGTGATACCTAGCGGCTGGCTTACTTGTATTTGGGTTGTCTGCCCTACGGGGCTATTTAGGAGGGTCGCATCATGTTTTACCCAAACCCGCAGTTGTGCCTGTTTTGGGGGGTTGACGAACGCTGTACGTTCCTCACTACCGGCGACTTCGTGCCGGTGGCGCGGCTTCGTCAGCAAAACCACAACGGGCGCGCCCTGCTCATCGGTGACGATGTGCTGGACGTGGAGCGCTGGCACAACCCAGACCACGACGACGACGATAGCACAATCTGGGTTGCGCGCACACGAAACGGCTTCCGGCTGTGCACCGATGACGAGGACGTGGCCGCGCGGATCGCGATTGGACTCCCGGTACCGTTCTGGGCTGACGAGGACCCGCGCGCGCCGGAGGAGGTCGAAATATGCGCGGACTGACTACCGGTCAACGCGCGCGCATCCGCGATCAGGTGCGCCGCCAGTTCGAGGCCGAATACCGCGCGCTCTATCCGCCGCCGAACCGGGACCAGTTCCGGGACCAGGTGCGCGAGCGCGCGGTCCTTCGTGCCGGTCTGGGGCCGTCCCTGGACAGTCGTCTTTCTGGTCGTCGCCAGTGTCGTGATCTCCGGCCTGCGCACGGCGACTCTCTTCGTCTCGCTGGCGAACGTCAGCAACGCGCCTGCGGTCCAGCTCATCGAGGGCCTGGCCGCCGTCGCGATGGTCGAACTAGGGATCGTGCTGACCGCCTTCAGAGCGGAGCAGATTCGCCGCGAGGACCTGGCTAAGCCCCGACACGTCGCCAACCTGCGCGACCTGTGGCGCGGGCTGCGCGTGCGCCTCGGCATCGACGCGCCGCGCTCGTGGGGAGAGCTGCCCGAACGCTCGGCGATTCCGGCGCTTCACACGCTGCTCTTTCTCACGGCGCTGGTCGCTAACGTGTGGATCACGGCGCAGGCCGTGCTCCTGGCTGTGCCAGGCGCGGGCGACCTCAACTCCCTAGAGTTCGCCGGGCTGCTCCTGGGCCAGCCTCCCGCCGTCCTGCTGCCGGTTCTGGTGGCCGTGGCCGTCGGCGCGGCTGCGCCGGTGGCCGCAAAGGTCGCAGGCGAGGCCGCCGCGCGTGATACGTTCGCCGCCCAGGTCCAGGATGAGAAGGCCTATCTGGGCTTCGAGCAAGCCGTTAACGAGTGGCGCGGAGCCCTGCGGCAAGCGTGGGAGGCGGACGGCCTCGACCTGCTGGAGCAGGAACTCGCGCGCCAGGAGGCGCGGGCGAGGTCTGCCAGCGCAGCGCCGCTACCTGAGCGCGGTCAGGCAAGCCGCGACCAGGTCACGCGCAACAACGGGCGCGCGCGCCCTTTCGCGTGACGAGGTGCGCCGTGTGCCAGGGCATTACCTACGGCAGCGAACCGCACCGGCGATACTGTTCTGACCGGTGCCGGCAGGTAGCCAGGGCGTACCGCGACGCGCACCGCTCGCCGCGCGCCTCGGCGCGCGAAGAGTGGGCTGCATCGCCTGCGGCGCGCCGCTGGATGACAAGCGGCGCGCGACTCGGCGCTTCTGCTCGACGCGCTGCCGCGTGAGCTTCTGGCGTGCAATGCAGGCGCATCGTGTAACGCTAACCCTAGACTTTTGAGGGGGCGGGCGCGCCGCTGGACGACAAGCTCACGGCGCGCCCCTCCCGACTTACCGGACTGGCAAGGTCGGGATCGAAAAGGATTGTACACCAGATGACCACGTTAATCGCAGTTTACGACTCTGAGGGCTGCCGTGGGCGCTGCGACGCGCGATGCTACAACGCGAAGGGCGACAAATGCACCTGCGTCTGTGGGGGCATGAACCACGGCGCAGGCCCACAGCGCGCGATGCAGAACACGCAAGACCTCGCGGAGGAGTGGATCACGCGATACAGCGCGGAGCACGATCTCCAGCCGACAGAGGTTGAGGTCATGGGGCACAGGACCGAGGCGGGCAAGCCGCGCCAACTGTCTATGCTCCCGCTCATGGGAGAGGCAGGCGCGGCATGATCTACCTGCTCCACTTCCTGCGTCCTATCGGCGACACCAGCAACGCGCGCGGCATGGCAATGCATTACATGGGATACGCCGATGATGGCCGCCTCGCCGACAGGCTCGCCGAGCATGAAAGCGGCTGGGGCGCGAAGATCACCGCTGAGTTCATGCGCCAGCAGATTCCGTTTGTGGTGGCCGCCACCTGGCCCGGCGACCGGAGCGAGGAACGGCGGCTAAAGCGCTGGCACAAACACCCGAAGCTGTGCCCGGTCTGCCGGGCTGCAAGGAGAAGTTCCTGTGGGGAAAGATACGCTCGTGCGCTGCCCTGTGTGCGGCACGGGGAAAATGGTGAGTCCTCGCGGTCTGCCTGTCCAATGGCTTCCCGACTCACCATGGCCGTCCCATGACGCTGATCGAGACATCCGCCGACGTGGAGGACGCCATGCTATCGGCACTGGGGCCGCTTCTGACACTACTGCGCCAGTTCCAGAAGGAGCCAGGCGCAGGCGCGTCCGCGCCGCCGGGCTAAACTGCGAGATTCGTAGTTTGACGAGCTGAAGAAACGCCGCCAGCGGGGCCGCGACGGCCACGGAAACTACGAGATTCGCAGAAAACGGGCACCAGGCGCGCGCGGAGGACCTCACCGGCGAGAGGGAGCCGACACCGCAAACACTCGCTGCCGCGTGCGCCTGGACCTCTCGCCGGCGACGACGGGGGAAACGGACGGGCATTGCACCATGAAAGTTGACATGAGGAGTCCTGACAACGTGGATACTCCAGAACTGCCCAGCGAAGGGTGTGGGCGCGTATCACCCGACCTGCGAGAGCCTGGGTTGCCCGATTCTGAGCTTCTGCCGGGCGGTGACATGCACGAAACGCCGCCAGCCGCCGACGACGAGTCGCCCGTGCAACTGCCAGAATCGAACCCGCGCGACGAGCGAATAGACCTGCTCGACCTGGTCACGACAATCAGCGAGGCCGCAGCCAAGGCCTACTACACAGAGCGCACGATCCGAAGATGGGTCGGATCGGGCAAGGTTCGCGGTCGAAAATCGGGCGACGTGTGGTTGATCTCACTGCCCTCACTCATCAAACACCTCGCAGAGCGCGACACACGGGCGGTTTTGTCCGATCTCTGCCCCGCGAGCTGCACCCCAGGGCAGTAGAGTCCGCCGTCCGCTCTACTACCACGAAGCCGACTCGTTTACTCTCAGGTCAGGGTTAACCCTGACCTGTCTAGCTACCGGACACTGAACAGAAGTTCGGTACGAACGTAAGCGGGACAGGGTCGTCGAGTGCCAGACACCGCTCGATGAAGTCCCAGCCGAGACGGAAAACACTCAAATCGCGGCGGTCATGGCGATCAACTGCATCGGTTTGGTGGGAGGCAATGGTGTGTTTACCGACCGCGACGAGCCAGACATAGAGGATGCACACGGCAAGGGTGAGCCGGGACAGACGTAAGAAATGCTGCAAGTGGGTCGCTTCGAGGTCAAAGCCATGCCCTTTCAGATCGCCGAACAGTTCCTCAATCCACATGCGGCGGCGGTAGAGCTTCAGCGCCGCCTGCGCGCACGGGAGGTTGGTGGCCAGGAACCAGGGTTGCGGCTCACCTTTGCGCCAATGGAGCACCAGGCAGGTCGGATAGGCGTTGCTCTTTGTCAACAGCACCCGTCCGATCCAGGCGGTAAGGCCCGGTTGCAGGGGCAGCAAGGCGTCCAGGCGCAGCCACCGGCCTGTGTTGTAGGGCTTACACAGGTGGTCGCCGGGTTGCCGCAGCGCGTAGTCCCACCCCCACACGTCCAACTGCTCCAGCAGCAACGCATTGCCAAACTCGCAATCCCCCACCAGCGAGGCCTTCACCCCAGGCGGGATCAATCCCTGCACGTAGCGGAGCAGTTTGATCTGCTTGACCGTCGTGCTGTGCCCCGGCGATGACGCACCCAGGTCCACACCAGCGGCAGCGCGCGCCCCTGATACGCCACCACGACGATCAACAACTGAAACCCGAACCCGATCCTCGTGCCGTCGATGATGAGGTGCAGCCGTCTGGCGCTCGACGCCGCCGCGATCAGGCGCACCGCAATCGGGCGATACCACTGCCGGGGACGGATCGCGCCGTTGTTCAGCAACCGACGCAGACGCTTCTCCAGGCTCGCTTTCTTGGCGCGCACCGGCAGCTTGCGCGCGATCAGGCTCAGGTGCACGCTGCGCGCCTGAAACAACGCGACGAGCAACAGCACCATGTTGGTCAGCCGACTTTCACACCCATCGGGCGCCAGTTGCGCCAGGCGCTGACGCCAGATACGATGGAGTTGGGAGTTGTTCATCGGGCCGCTCCTCTGGATCAAGTTGTGGTTGGTGCTTCAACTTTACCAGGGGAAACCCTTTGTTCAACTCCTCGATCATTTGTTCAAGTGTCCGGTGGCTAGCTGACCTGTTTCGCTAGGGCGCGGTCCGCGCCCACTTTCACGTGAGGAGATTCTCACAATGCCCAGACTCTCTAACCACGACATGGGCGCGGTACTGGCCGACCTGGTCCGGGCTGCTGGCGGCGAGATATCCCATGCGGAGCTCGTCAAGCAGCTCAAAGACCGGGGAGAGCGGCAGGTACTCGCGCGCCTGCCGGCGCTGATCCGCACCGGGTACATCAAGCGCGAACTGCGCTCGCAGGAGAACGCGCGCCCGGCAGTGTTCTACACCGCGCCGGTTGCTTCCGCCGCCGGGGAGTAGTCCCCGGCCTCGCCTCGCCTTTGTGTTCTGAGCAGGAGGCTCAATCATGGCATTCACCGTTATGCTTTCGGTCATCGACGAGAAGGGCAAGACCTCAACGACTGAGGTCAAGCTCCCCACCGCGACGGTTTGGGCTGACGCGGTCATCATGGCGCAGCAGATCGCGCTACTGATCGATCCCCTGATCCTGGGCGCGATCACGCGCGTCGGCGTGACCGCCGACGTCGAGCTGCCCGTCGGCCTGGCAGCGTCGGCGAGCGCGAACTCCGACGTTGAGGAGGGCGCGCGCTTTCAGTTCCGCACGGAGAACGGCTTCTACACCGGCCTCCGCCTGCCCACGTTCGACGAGTCGCTCATCGTCGCCGGGACGCGCGGCGTGGACCTCACTGACACCGACGTGGCCGCGTTCGTGGCCGCCATGGAGGACGGCATCGATACCAGCGGCTACGGCGGCACAGACACGGTCGAGCCGTGCGACGCGCGTGACGAGGACATCGTCTCCCTGGAGTTCGCGAGGGAGCA
Source organism: Anaerolineae bacterium (assembly GCA_027494055.1). Classification (GTDB taxonomy): domain Bacteria; phylum Chloroflexota; class Anaerolineae; order Aggregatilineales; family JAFGMM01; genus JAOSJO01. Next base: position 525,414 of record JAOSJO010000022.1, read on the forward strand.
GTTTCTCAGCTCTCGCGGGTAGGCTCCCCCCAGCAGCACGCACGCCACCTGCTGGGGTCGGGATGTTTGACCCTCCCCTGACCTCAGCAGGTGTTAATGCTGCCTGGTCAAGCTGGCTGCTGGGCGCGCTGGAACCACTCGCGCGCCCTGGCTTCTGGGCTGATCCAGCAGCGGTGCAGCAAATCGAGCAACTTCTCGCACACCTAGGAGTGTGACCATGGGTGACATGATCTACCTGCCTCACCGCGCCTTTTCGCTCTGGGACGCCCTCGGCGGCGCGCTCGTGCGCGCGGCGCATGAGGCGCTGTTCGACTTCGACAAGAACAACCCGAAACCCTGGGCGTACTACCCCGGCGTCGCCACCGGCGTGATCGCCAACAATATGACCGGTGCGGGCGCGGTGATCTACTTCGTCGGCGCCACAATCGATGTGGTGATCCGCCACGGACCGAACGCCTCTGACATCGGTTGGTTCATTGACGGCGTCGCACAGGCTGACATCTCCGCCTACGCCGCCTCCGAGGCCTGGGAGCACCTGCATCTGAGCGACCTGGTGCAGGGAGTCGTGCATACGCTCCAACTCTTCAACAAGCCCAGCGCCAGCCAACCCGACAACGACGGCGTCATGACTATCGGCGAGGTCATGGTCTCCGGCGACGATCCGCGCGCCGCGCCGTTCGCAAGCGAGCTGAGCGCGGCAGTCTGGACTCTGACGTTCACCATCCGCGACGAGAACGCCAAGGACAGCACGCACTCCGTCTACCTGCCGATGGCACACTATGAGTATGACGACGCCTCGTACTTCGCTGAGCTGTACGTGCAGCGCCTTGAGCCGCTTCTGAGGGGCGTGATCCGCACCGTCACCATCGCGCGCACGCTGTACACGGCGGCCATTGCCGCCGCTCAGCCGGGCATCGGCTCCGACATCAACCGGGGATGTACGTCAATTATCGGGTCTACGGCTCTGGCGGCGAGTACGCGCACACCCTCGCCACGTATGACGAAGCGTACACGATTCCTGACTGGGGCGGGGGCGACCGCGTGCCTCACTGGGAGGATCCCGAAGTAAGCGCGTTCTTCGACCTCATGGCGTCCGCAGTCTCCGAGGGCTTCCCTGCGAACCCCTGCGACCGTCGCGGCCAGATCATCACCGGCATTGCGAAGGCCTACCAGAGTTACAGGTCGTGAATCATGACTATCGACCTAACCGCTCTATCCGCGATCCACGAGGCGCTTTCTGACGGCCCGCTCCTGCGCACCGGTCTGGAGGCGCGGCTCCAGGCGCGCGGCCAGGCCGACGCACTGGAGCACCCGGTAGACCTGCTCAAAGCAGGTCAGATCGGCGCGGTCGATCTCGAAGATGACGACGGCCACCACTTTGACACGCTGTTCTTTGCCCCGGAGGATGCAGTATGGGTGTTGTATGGCTCCTTTCCGTCGTGATCGAGGATGAAAAAGGCTCTAAGCGCACCCTCAAGCACTACCTCCCGGAGAGCCTTTACACCTTCGACCAGGCCGAGACCTACGCCGGCGACTATCTGGCCGCGCTCGATGGCGTGATCGAGGGCGTCATCCGCAAGGCCACAATCACCCAGATCGCCGACCTCGCCGGGCTGAAAACCGAGCCGCTGCCGACCGCTGACGTGGAGGAAAAGCTCGAAATCCGGTACGACACGCTCAAAGAGGACTTCATCGACGACCAGTGGCGGCAGGCGAAGAAGTCCCACGCATGGACTCACCGGGTCCCGACGTTCCGCGATGACCTGACTATCGTCTGGTATGACGACAGTCGAGTCGCAGACCAGGACCTCGACGCGGTGCGCGATCTCCTGCGCATGATGGACACTGCGACGGAGCCGCACCCGGCGGCGGCGTGCGACGATCACGGCATCCGCCTGAATCTGGCGCTCCGTACCAAGTTCAAATTCAGCCGCTCTCGGAAGGGGGAGGGGGCGTAAATGTGGGTCTGGCGTATCGTCATCACGATCAAGGACGCGAACGGGCGGCGGTCCTCGTTCAAGGTCTATCTACCGGCAGAGCACTACACGTTTGACCAGGCCGAGGCCTGGCTGAGCGACTTTCTGCCGCTGCTCGATGCCGTGATCGGCGGCGTGATCTCCGAGGCGCGCATCGAGCGGGAGATCTCCGCCGCAGGCCTTCAGGAGATCGCCGGCGAGTCTGCGCGCGTGGAAGTGTCGATGCAGAACGCTTTTGAGCTGCGCCACTTCGACACGGTGCGCGAAAAGACTCTCTTTGCTGGCAAGAAGCGCATCTACCGGCAGTCGATTCCGACCTGGTCAGAGGCCTTGACCTACTTGGGCCCGCTCACAGGCAAGCGATTCCGCGCCTCATGGGAGCCTGCCGTGATCGCATATGAGAACCTGCACCACGCCGCCGAGACGCTGGGGCACCCGGCGAAGCCCAGCGACTCGCGTGGCATCCGCGTCATTGCCTTCCACAAGGTGGGTAAGGGGCTGGTCTACGCCAAGTCGCGGGGGCGCTGATGCCTGGCGATCCTGCGCTGCGCCGCGTTCGCTGGCCGCTCGACCTGCTGCGAGAGCCGTTCGCGCCGCGCCAGACGCCGCGCCCAGCGCCAGCGGCGGGGGTGTTCGACCCGCCTTACCGGTGCGTCCTGGTCAACGAGTCCTGGATTTCGCATATCGCCGGGATGGTGGACGTGCTGACCGAGCCGGACTCGTGGTCTGGCGACGACCTGGCGCAGTACACCGCGCGCCAGCAGATCGAGGCCTTTCTTCGCGCGCTGACTCTGGGAAACTGTGTCATGGGGATCACTGACATCCGCGTAAACGGCTGCAAACTGGAGGTGGAGTACAACGACTCCGGCGAGTGGACGGAGGTCGGCGACCTCACGTCATGCGTTGTGCCAGGGCCACCAGGCGCAGACGGCGAGGACGGCGCAAGCGTTGAGCTGCGCTATATCGACAAAGGCGGCGGGGAGTGGTGGGTACAGTGGCGGCAGGACGACGACGATCCGACGTGGGCGGACCTCTTCCGCGTGCCAGAGGGCGGGATTCCCGGTCCGCCAGGTCAGGACGGCGCGAGCGTGGAGCTGCGCGTCTCCGAGGGCTGGATACAGTGGCGGCAGGATGACGATGATCCGACCTGGTCAAACCTCTTCCCTGTGCCTCAGGACGGCGCGCCAGGCGAACCCGGCGAGGACGGCGCAAGCGTTGAGCTGCAAGTCTGGGAGTTCACCGAGGTCGGGATGCCGCACTACGGCGAGACGTGGCTCCAGTGGCGGCGCGTGGGCGATTCTGAGTGGCAAAACCTCATCGACCTGGCCGACCTCAAGGGCGATCCGGGCGAGGACGGCGCAAGCGTTGAGCTGCAAGTCTGGGAGTTCACCGAGGTCGGGATGCCGCACTACGGCGAGACGTGGCTCCAGTGGCGGCGCGTGGGCGACTCCGAGTGGCAGAACCTCATCGACCTGGCCGACCTCCAGGGCGAACCCGGCGAGGACGGCGCGCCGGTTGAGTTCCAGGTCTGGGAGTTCACCGAGGTCGGGATGCCACACTACGGCGAGACGTGGCTCCAGTGGCGTCACGTGGGCGATTCTGAGTGGGAAAATCTCCTCAACCTGGCCGACCTCAAGGGCGATCCGGGCGAGGACGGCGCAGACGGCGCAGACGGCGCGGACGGCGCAAGTGCTGAGCTGCGCGTGTACGAGTGCACCGACCCGGATGACCCGCAGTATGGGGAGCGGTGGATTCAGTGGCGGCAGGACGACGATAACCCTTCCTGGACCGACCTGGTCAACCTCGCCACGCTGATAGGCCCGCAAGGGCTGCCAGGCGCAGACGGCGTGGACGGTCTACCAGGCGCGCCTGGCGCGCCTGGCGAGTGCGTCCCCTACCCCGGCGACGCCACCCAGGGCGGCGACATCGATCAAGAGTGGTGCGGTACCGCTACCTACCTGACGGACTTTCTTGACGGCCTGCTGAGCGACGTACTGGCGCGCATCGGCGCGGGGTCAAGTGTCGCCGTTTTTCTGCAAGACCTTCTTGCCGCGACCGTGATCGCGATTCCCGTGGTCGCGGCGATCAAGGCGAGCTGGGACGCAATGGCGATGAAGTATGCGCTCATCGACGCCGAGGCGGACTCGACCTTCTGGCTCCTGGTCAAGTGCGGTTTGTATGACGTTCAGCCCACCGGCAACGCCTTCAGTTCGGTCACGCTGGAGGCCTGGCGGACTCGCATTCTCTCGATCCCGTATGCCCCCAATGCCGGGCCAGAGGTCGCCGGAATGCTCGACTGGCTGACGCTGGCCGAGTGGCAGCGCAAGGCCTGGATCGGGTCGCTGGCGCCCTCGGCGCTGTGTGCGGCAGAATGCCCCGGCGAGGATGAACCCTCCGTGTGCCTGGTCAAATCTCAGTCGTGGCCGCTGCAACCCATCATTGTCACCTATGCGGGCAACGACTACTGGGACCTCACACTTATCCCGGATGCGCAAAGCGGCGGCGCATTCTACCTCGGCGGCTTCGAGGCCTGCGGCGGCATCGATGGGCCTGGGTTCAAGCTCGTGGGCGCGCCGTCTCCGATCCTGGAGCCGGCACCGAACGCCAACAGCGGCGACGCCATGCGGTACTACCCCCTCGGTCAGACGGGCTACCTGCGCCGCCGCTACACGGACGACCTCAGCGACCTGCCGTGCATGTGGCGGGCAAATTTCTGGTCCCACTCTCCGGGACCGTATCGGTTCAAGATTGTGCCCTGCTGAAAGGAGTCAAACATGGATGATGGCCTGCTCTCTCTCCTGGCGCGGCTGCTGGAGTCGCAAGGCCTGGCGATTGTGTTGATCGTCGGCGGGCTGTGGTGGTTTAACGCCAAGTTCTGGCCGTTCATCACTGACAAGCTTGTGCCGCTCTGGGTGGAGCAGCGGCGGCAGGATCGCCTGCTCATGGAGCGCGCGGTGATGGCGCTAGAACGGCTAGCAGAGGTGCCGATCAACCTTGTGCCGGAGTAAAACCCTGCCGCCAATGCCGCCGAGGACCTCGCCAGAGCGACGGAGAGCGTTTTTTCTGGCATATGCCATACCAGTTGCCCTTGTTCCCTGCGCACTTGTTGCCGTCGCGCGCCACCTCGAGTCTCAAACCAAATAGACTTGACATTTTGTGATGTTAGGTCTAGCATGGGGTGGTGCTGCTGCCACAAGGGGAGAACTTCACAATGGCGCGCTTTCAGACCCGGCTCGCTGAGCTTCTGGATCAACAGACGCCTGAGTATGCCAGGCCGCGTTGGGTTGACCTGGCTGCCCTTACGGGAGTCTCTGATGTCACACTGATGGCCTGGTACCATGCAAGGGTGGGTTCTGATACCTACCTCAGCGGGTTTAGTGGCGCTGTGGCCGCCAAGCTCATGCGGTACTTTGGCCTGGATCGCCTCGACCAGCTCGTCGAGGTCGTGCTCGACGAAGGCGATGTTTCGCCGTCTCAGTTCGCCTAGGTTGTGAGCAGAAGGAGTGCGCTTCATGTTTGGAGGGGGCTGTTTCCTGGGTTTTTGATTATCGGCGGTCTGATCGTCATGGGGTTCGGTGCCGTCGCGATCTTCGACAAAGACCTTGCTTGGCGGGTGACCCGATGGCAGAACGCGCTTCGTGGTCTGGAATCGAAGAGAACGAGGGAATGGGAAACGATGACGACGGTCTCCGGCGTGACCTCGATCCTCTTGGGCCTGTTCCTGATCGTCCTGGCTCTCGTGTGAGCAACTACACGCCGGGTGGATGCGCCTTGCGAAGAAGGGCGCGTTTGACCAAGATGCACACAGCCTCCGGTATCTCAATCCCGCGCTCCTGGGCCATTGCTGTGACCGCTTCAAGATCGGCGCGATCCAGTTTGATGGTCACTTCCTGGTTCCCGGTGTTTATCCTGCGGTGGGCGATCCGCTTGATGCCTTCCTGGACCAGCAGGAGCAAGGCCGCACTCACGTCAATCTGTCGATGTTGTGCAACCGCCTGCGCGTACTTGTGGGTCTTCTCGTCCAGGGAGATCACGACTGTGTGTCGATGCCCTGACTGCCTGCGCCTGAACAGTCTCATACACGCCCCCTGCGGCGTCTAAAAAAGCGGGAGCCTGCATTCCCTCGACCAAAGGCAGCAGGCTCCTCCCAGCACCTTAACAACTGCATAGGTCCTCAACTTGAATGCGGTTGGTCGGTGCAGAGCGGGTAGTGGGACTCGAACCCACGACATACAGCTTGGGAAGCTGTCGTTCTACCACTGAACTATACCCGCGTTTGCCTGGCAGGATTCTGTCAGGCATTACAGATTCTACGCCAGAAACGGCCAAAAATCAAATGCGATGCGCCGGGGTTCCCGAAGAATGTCATGCTTTGCAGGGACACTGCTACATTGACGCAGGGGGCATTTGCGCTAAGCTGCACTCAGCGTCTCCCCGCATGACAGGCGAAACCATCTATGAACAATCGTGGCGCACACACAATTGCTGAAATCCTGAGCCAGCCCACAGTCTGGGCCGACACGCTGGACGCGGCCCTCCGCGACGGGCTGCCGGCGCTGCGCGCGCTGTGGCAGGCGCGCGCGCCTGACCAGGTCATCTTCACCGGCTGCGGCTCCACGCACTACCTGGCAATGACCGGGGCGGCGCTCTTCCAGGCGCTCGTGGGCGCGCCGGCGGTGGCGCGCCCGGCCTCAGAGCTGGCGCTGCTCCCCGACCTGGCCTTCGTCCCCAACGCGGACACCCTGTTGGTGGCGGTGTCCCGCTCCGGGACGACCTCCGAGACCGTCGAGGCCGTGCGCGTCTTTCGCGAGCGCGTCGGGGGCAGGGTGGTGACCGTCACCTGCGACAGCGCCAGCACGCTCGCGCAGCAGGCGGATGTCTCGCTCGCGGCGGACACGGCGCAGGAGCAGAGCGTCGCGCAGACGCGCTCGTTCAGCAGCATGGCCGTGCTGTGCCAGGCGCTGGCGGCTGAACTCTCCGGGCGGGCCGACCCCGCGCTGCTCGGCCGGCTGCCGGGCATCCTGCAAGGGCTGATCGACGCCTACCACGCGACGGCCCGCGCGCTGGGCGAAGACGCCAGCCTTGAGCGCTTCTACTTCCTGGGGTCTGGCTGGCTGTTCGGCATCGCCAGCGAGGCGATGCTGAAAATGAAAGAGATGTCGCTCTCGTACAGCGAGGCGTTCCACGTGCTCGAATTCCGCCACGGCCCGATGTCGATGGTCAACGACCAGACGCTCGTCGTCGGCCTGCTCTCCGACGGCGCACGCCGGCAGGAGACCGCCGTCCTGCGCGACATGCACGGGCACGGCGCGCGCATCCTGGCGCTGGTCGAGGACGACCCCGACGGGGCGCTGGCGGGCTGGGCGGAGGCGGTCGTCCGGCTGCAATCCGGCCTGCCAGAGTGGGCGCGCGCGATCCTCTACCTCCCGGTCCTGCAACTCCTGGCGTACTATCGCGCGATGGCGCGCGGCCAGAACCCAGACCGCCCCGCCAAGCTGGAGGCGGTCGTCTCGCTCGGCGGGCGGCTGCTGTAAGCCGGCCGGGCAGGCATCGACCGACGCGAGTGATTTCAGGAGCATTGACGTGAAGCTACCCGAGTTGCGCATCACGGTCTGTGAACTGCACCAGGAGCTGCCCCGGTACAACCTCGTCGTGTGGACTGGCGGCAACCTCAGCGCGCGCGACCCCGAAACGGGGCTGATCGTCATCAAGCCGAGCGGCGTCCGGTACGAGCACCTGACGCCCGAAAACATGATTGTGGTGGACATCGACGGCAACGTCGTCGAGGGCAAACTCAAGCCGTCGTCAGATACGGCGTCACACTGCTACATCTACCGCCACCGGCCTGACATCAACGGCGTGGTGCACACGCACTCGCGGTATGCGACGGCCTTCGCCGCGCTGGGGCGCGAGATCCCGTGTGTACTCACCGGCATGGGCGACGAGTTCGGCGGGCCGGTGCCGTGCGGCGGCTTCGAACTCATCGGCGATGAGGCCATCGGCGCGGAGGTCCTGCGCTGCCTCGCCGACACGCGCAGTCCCGCCATCCTGATGCAGAACCACGGCGTGTTCGCCGTCGGCCCGACCGCAGAGGCGGCGGTCAAGGCGGCGGTGATGGTCGAGGACAGCGCCGCGACGGTCTGGATGGCGCTGATGATGGGCGAGCCGATCCCGATCCCGCGGGACCTGATCGACCGGCTCCACCACCGCTATACCAACATCTACGGGCAGTAGGCCCGGCAGGGGGCGCTCAGCCTCAGTCCAGGTCGGGCAGATCGACCGGGTCCTCTGCGGGCTTGCACACGCCGCACCACACGGCGTCCGCCACGACGAGCGCGCGCGGTTGGCCTGTGCGCCCCCGGTAGATTTCCAGCACGAAGGGCAGTTCTTTCACGTGTTCGCGGCACACCGCGCGCCCGCAGAAGCGGCAGGTCGCGTGCGCCGGGCGCTCACAATGCCAGCATTGCATGGTTGCCTCCTGCCCCTGGATTATGCGGGCGTTCGGGCGCGCGAGCAAGCGCGCCGCCTTGCGCCGCCGCGCTTTGGGTAAGTTATACAAATAGACTGCGCGTATTTTCTGTAAGGTTGCACATAGAAACGCCCCCCTGGTTGTTATATAGTGATAGTGCGGTTCAATACGAGCGGGCTGGTAAAAGTACCAGGTTCCATCTCAAAAGGAGGCTGCAACATTACCAGCCGCAGAACAATCTCCGTTTTCTCCTCGTGTCGGCGCTAAGTCGGTCCTTCCTGGGTCGGGACCGACTTAGTGCTTTTCTGGCCCCAGATTCGCGACGGGTTGCGGCGCGCTTCAGTTCGCCTGTGCAAGAAGAAGTCGTATCACGATCAAGGATCAGATCGTCTCCTTGTGAAATGCTGGCGCGATTACACGACCTATTTGACCTCACCCCCGCCGCGCTGCCCGCGACTTCCCCTCTCCATCAAATGGGAGAGGGGGGCCGAGGGGGGTGAGGTAGGCAGGCGGAAACCATCTTCTCACTCGCCAGGTGGCGCGTCGCGTGACGCATCAAGCCAAGCGTTTTGAAGCTCCCTGGGAGCGACCGAACGGTCAGCGCTTCTGAACTGGCGTCATGCGCGGTTCAATGCTTCCCGGCGCGAAACGGTCGCCCGGCAGCGCCACGCCGTGGGGTATTGTGACAAAATGCACAAATAGATTGCCCTGGATTTCTGCACCCTTGCACATAGAATTCCGCGCGGCTTTGCCCTATACTGGTGTTCAAAGTCCAATCGCGTGGCTGGCGTCTAATCAACATGGCACACCTCGCATCCAGAGCGGGAAGCCAGCCGCATAGCAGTTCAATTTTCTCCTCGTGTCGCATTAAGCCGGTCCATTGGGCAGGGCCGGCTTAATGTTTGTGGCGTGGGCGCGCATTTCCCTTACAATAGGGCGTCATGAGCACAAATCAAATCGTCATCTACCAGGCCACCCGGCAGGGCCGCGCCCGCATGGACTGCGCCGCCGAGACGCTGACCGCCGTCGCCGAGCAGCAACCGGGCGTGTACACGGTCGCGCGCTCCTACTCCGGAAACCGGGTGCTCTGCTTTGAGCGCCACCTCGCGCGCCTGGAAGAGTCGGCGCAGCTCAGCGGCATCCCGCTGGCGCTCGACCGCGCCTGGCTGCGCGGCGCGCTCCGCGCCTGTCTGGAGGAACTCGGCTACCCGGAGGTGCGCTTCTGCGTCAGCGTGCCCGCCGACGCGCCGGACGTCTACTACCTCGCCTTCGAGCCGCTCCACCCCGTGCCTGAGCGCGTCCTGCGTGCGGGCGTGTCCGTCTACACCACCGACCTGAACCGGCACACGCCGCGCGCCAAATCGACCGGGTGGATTGCCGCGCGCCGCGAAGCGCGCGCCGCCCTGCCCGCCGACGCCTATGAGGGCCTGTTGACCGGCCCAGATGAGGCGATTCTCGAAGGGACGGAAAGCAACTTCTACGCCGTGGTCGATGGCGCGCTGCGCACCGCCGGGGAGGGCGTCCTGGGCGGCACGGCGCGCGCCGTGCTGCTCGAAGTCGCGCCGGCGGTGATCCCGGTCCGGCTCCAGCCCGCCACCCTGGCGGACCTGCCCCGCCTCGACGAAGCGCTGCTCACGAGCAGCAGCCGGGGCGTGGTGCCCATCACGCGGATCAACGGCCAGACCGTCGGCGACGGCCGGCCCGGCCCCATCACCGAGGCGCTGCGCCAGCGCTACGACGCCTGGGCGGAGGCGCACCTGGAGCCGCTGTGAGCGCGGCCCGGCGCACGAACCTGTCAGGGAGAGCCAGATGACCCGACCTGAAATTGACACCTACGACGTTGAACACAACAAGATCGCGACGCTCACGTTCACCTCGGTCCCGGAAGCGGACGCCAGCGGCGGCATCGAGTTCTACGTCACGCTGCACGACGAGCGTGTGTTCAGCTTCACAGCCTACACGCCGGACCAGATCGCGCGGCTCATGGCGCGCAACGGCTGGCTCAGCTTCGTTGACCTGGACACGCTGATCGTGCGCGAGGGGACGCTTGAGGCCATCATGCACGCGCTGGAACAGGTGCTCCGCCTCGATGTTGCCCACTTCGGCGTGCAGGTCGCCAGCGCCGGGGCCGAGGCGACAGGCGACGAGGCCACTGCCCCCTGAGTCCCCGGCTCTCCTGGGCGACCGGTTCGCGCATCATGTGAACGGTCCTCCCTGGTGCGAATTTCTCCCAGGGCGGTCGCGTCAGGGCACGGGGGTGCCGCCCGGTGGGGGTGACGGTCGGCGATGGGGCGACGTTCGGCAGCGCGGGCGTGACGCTCGCGGCGCGTGTCGGCTCCGGCGTGCGGGTCGCCGAATAGAACTCGATTGCCTCGGTAGGCGGGGGCGCTTCTGTCAGGGAGAGCGGCGCGACCGTCGGCCAGATGGGCAGCCTCGGCACGTGCAGGCGCTGCCCGACGAAGATGCGGTCGGGGTTTTCGAGGCAGTTCGCCTCGGCGAGCGCCGCGACGGTGCTGCCAGCCGCTTCAGCAATGCGGAAGAGGGTGTCGCCGCGCACGACGACGTAGACCGGCCAGTCGGCGCGCACCGCACATGCCGGCGTGGGGGTCGGTTGTGGGGTTGGCCAGGCGGTACGCGAGGCGGTCGGCGGCGCCTGCGGCGTCGTGGTCGGCGTCGCAGGCTCGTCCTGCGGGTGCGGGCTGGCGGTGGCGATGAGGGTTGGCGTGTCGTAGGGCGTCAGCGTCGCAAGCTCGATCCGCGTGGGCGCGCCGGTCGGGAAGGTGGAGGCGCTGAGGGTTGCCAACTCAGTGGCAAGGCGGGCATTTTTGGTTTGCAGCGCCTCCACCGTCCGCGTCCCGGCGAGGTCCACAGTCGGCTCGTATTCGATCCCAACCTCAAGCGTGCCGCACGCCGCGAGCGTAACCACGCACGCCAGCAGGAGCAGGGTTGTGTGCAGGGGCCAGGCAGCGCGTGATCGCGCTGGCCGTACAGGGCGCATTGACTCTCCCATTCATGTTCACGCGCTCGCGACGATACATTATCGCATCAACATACCCTAACGCGCCCTTGTTACGGGAGCATGTCAGCCCTGTCACCGGTCTGCAACGGCGTGTTACCATCCTGAAACATGCCCCTGGCGTCAGCCCGGCGCGAGCCAAAGCGCCTGCCGGCCCAGCCGCGCCCAATCCGCGTCGAGGCGCGCGCTGTCCGCGTAATCCAGGCTGCCCGACCACGGGTCGATGAGCCAGAAGCCGCCCGCGTCGTAGCCCACGACGGCATAAGAGTGCTCGTAGCGGATGACCGTCACCGCCTCGCCGCCGCCATCCTGCGGGACAAAGCCCACCGGCTGGTGACCGTACATGCCCAGGCCGTGCGTGGCGATAATCATGGCCGGCGTGCCCTGGTCGAGCAGCGCGCGGAGCGCGTCGAGGTTGGCGTCGTAGGTGTACCGCGCCGTGACGCCCAGCGCGGCCAGCCCGGCCTGCAACGGCTCGACGTAAGCGCCGTAGCCGCCGACCTTCTCCTGCGCCGCGCCGGGCGGCAGCGACCCGGCCTCGCTATCGACCGGCCCGACGAAGCCCCGGTGCGGGTTGTCGTAGGATTGCGGCAGCGCGTTGAACACGGTCATGTCGTCGGCGCAGGCGAAACCGGCGGCGCGCAGCAGGCTGCACGCGCTGGCGCTCTCGCAGCTCAGGCTGCGCGACTGCTTCACCACCGGCACGTCGAGGAACACCCGGACTCGTCGCCGCCGGCGTCAGCGCGCCGGGGATGTCGAGCGTCTGCCCGGCGTAGATGCGGTTCGGGTCGGTGACGCCGTTCGTCGCGCTGATTGCACTCTCCGAGACGCCGTACAGCCGCGCGATCTGCCCAAGCGTCTCGCCGGGCGCGACGGTGTGCGACACCGCGCCTTCGATTGCCTCCGGGATGTAGAGCACCTGCCCGACGTAAATCTTGCTAGGGTCGGCGAGCGCGTTCGCAGCGACCAGGTCGGCGATGGCGCTCCCGGTCAGTGCGGCGATCTTGCCCAGCGTGTCGCCCGCGACGACCGTGTACGTCGGCCAGGGGTAACGCGCCTCGTCTGTGTCCGGCGCGGACGTGGGCGGCGGCAGCGCGGTCTGGTCCGCGAGTGTGAGAGGCGTCGGCGGTGGCGCAGGGGCGACGCCCCCGCGCGGCAGGTTGCAGGCGAGGCTTGCCAGGATCAGGAAGAAGAGGGCAATGGCGGCGCGATGCATGGCAGATACTCCGGTTCGATCCAGCCTCTATTGTGCCGCGCGCCGCCCCGCGCGTCTGGACTCCCCGCCTACGCCTGCCGTGCGGCTCCCCGGCGGGGCGCGCGCCCGACTTCCTCTGCCCGTGCTATAATAATGTGGATTATGTTGAGCGAAACGTTCCGAGACGCCATAATCCCCATCTACTTCGTGTACGGGTTGGGGTTTTTCTCGCTGGGGCTGGCGGTTGCGCTGGAGTCGCGCCGGTCCGCGCCGGACCTCCCCTTCGCGCGCGCGATGATCCCGCTCGCCATCTTCGGCCTGATCCAGGGCGTACACGTGTGGCTGGAGATGTTCGTGCGCGACGCCGAGCTGCACGGCCGCGCCGCGCCGCCACCCTGGTTCGAGTTGCTGCGCCTGGCGCTGCTGGCGGCGTCGTTCGCGGCGCTGATTGCGTTCGGCGTCAAGATGCTGCGGCCCAGCGGGTGGCCGGCGCACACGGAGTGGTACATCGCCGGGGTGATGGTGCTGTTCTGGCTGGGGAGCGTGATGGTGCTGGGGCAGTTGCTCCGCCCCGGCGACGCCATGCGCACCACGCTGGAGTCGTGGTTTCGCATGACGGACACGCTGAGCCGCTACGTCCTGGCGATCCCCGGCGCGCTCATCAGCGGGTATGCGCTGTGGCGGCAGGCCGGCCGGCTGGCGCAGGAGCGCCGCCGCTTCACCCGTGATCTGCGCGTGGCGTCAATCACGTTCTTCGTGTACGGCCTGGTCGGGCAGATCTTCGTCAACGAGACGCGGCTCTTCCCGTCGAACATCATCAACGCCGACGTGTTCATGCAGCTCACAGGCGCGCCGATCCAGTCTCTTCCGGGGGCGCTGGCGGTCGTCCTGGCGGTGACGCTGATCCGCGCCATGCAGCTCTTCGAGTTGGACCGCCGCCGCGCGCTGGCCGCCGCCGAGCAGCGCGCGCACGACGAACTCGCCAAGCGCGAGGCGCTGCGCCGCGAGATGCTGCGCCACACCGTCGCGGCGCAGGAGGAGGAGCGCCGGCGCATCGCGCGCGAGCTGCACGACGAGATCGGCCAGATCCTCACCGGGCTTTCGCTGGGGCTGGCCGGGTTGCAACAGTCGGCGGGCGCGGACGCGAACGGCCTGACTGAACAGATCAGCGAGCTGCGCCAGTTGACCCAGGACAGCGTAACCGAACTCCGCCAGCTCGTCACCGACCTGCGCCCAAGCCAGCTCGATCACCTGGGGCTGGTGGCGGCGGTGCGCGCGCTCGTGCAGGAGAGCCGCCAGCGCTTCGGCCTCAAGGTCGATTTCGAAGTCACCGGCCCCCGCCGCCGCCTCCCGCCAGAGGTCGAGCTGGCGGTGTTCCGCATTGCGCAGGAGTCGCTGACCAACGTGGCGCGGCACGCGGGCGCGCCGACGGCGCGCGTGCGTCTGGCTTATGAGGCGGACGGCGTGCGGATTGCCGTCAGCGACGACGGCGTGGGGTTCACGTACCAGGAGCATGAATTCGCCAACGGGCAACACTGGGGGCTGCTGGGCATCACCGAGCGCGCCGCGCAGTGGGGCGGCACGGTCACGATTGACACCGCGCCCGGCGCGGGCACGCGCGTGGAGGCCTGGCTGCCGGTCAAACCCGAGACGGCGGGATGAGGACGGATGACGGATATGGGAGAGAACGCTGCCGAGACCATTCGCATCCTGCTTGTGGACGACCATGACGTGGTCCGCGAGGGGCTGCGCGCGCTGTTGAGCGCCGAGCCGGACTTCGAAGTGATCGGGTCGGCGCGCTCCGGGCCGGAGGCGATGGAGATGATCCAGGCGCTCACGCCGGACGTGATGCTGATGGACATCACGATGGAGGGGATGGACGGCCTCGAAGTCACGCGGCGCGTCAAGGCGTGCTGTGGCGATGCGGTCAAGGTGCTGGCGCTGACCATCCACGAAGGGCAGGATTACTTCTTCGCCATGCTGCACGCGGGCGCGTCCGGCTACGTGCCGAAGCGCGCCGCCTCCGATGACCTGGTGCAGGCGATCCGCGCAGTGGCGCGCGGCGAGATCTACCTGCACCCGTCGGTGGCCGGCGCGCTGGTGCAGGACTTCCTGGAGGGCTACGACCCCCTGCTGGCCGAGAAGCGCGAGGCGCTCCCCAGGCTCACAGACCGCGAGCGCGAGGTGCTCACCCTCATCGGCGAGGGGCTGCGCAACCAGGACATCGCCGAGCGGCTGGCGATCAGCCCCAAGACGGTGTCGCGCCACCGGGAGAACATCCTGCGCAAGCTGAACCTCGACACGCGCGCCGACCTGATCCGTTACGCGATCACCATGGGGCTGATCGAGTAACGTCCCCTGCGCACCCCCGAAAATTGGGATGACGCCCCGCCCTGCCCTCTGCTATCCTGGCCGTGAAGTCTACGGAGGGTCCGAAATGGAGGCAGAGATGGCAGGGCAGAACTACGTATGCCCGAAGTGCGGGAACACCGACTGCGAACTCGACCAGTTCCACGCCGCCGGCGGCCTGCTCAGCAGGCTGTTCGACGTGCAACACAAGCGGTTCACCACGGTGACCTGCACCCGCTGCCGGTACACCGAACTCTACAAGGCGGACACCCGCACGACTGAAAACATCCTTGATTTCCTCGCCAGCAGCTAAGGCCCGCTGGCACGTCCCCTGCTTACCAGCGCCGCGTTCCCCTTCGCGGCGCTGGCCCCTTTTTCCCCGGCGGCTACGTGCCCGCAACAAACGTCAGTATACTTGTAGACGCCCGACCCCCTGGCCCTGGCGGGCTATGGCGCGCTCCCGCAATGCGGGTAGACTCTGCGCGGTTTGCGCTGTCTCTGGGATGCGAATGCCCTGATGCGGAAAGCCCTACTCCTTGCACTGATCTTCGGTGTGGCGCTGGCCGCCTGTCGGCCTGACCCAACGCCGACGCCGTCGCCGCCGACGGCCACCTATCCGCCCCAGGCCACCCCGACCCCGCTGGGCGGGCCGCTGGTCATCTTCTGGTCGATTGTGGACTCCGCCGCCGACGGAAGCGCGGCCACCTACACGGTGCGCATCAACGCGAGCGGCGGCACCGCCCCCTACACCTACTACCATGGGGCGACGCGCCTCGACGGCGCGACGTTCACGGTCAGCCAGCCGTGCCCGCCGGACGCGCCGGTCACGTTCGACATCCGCGTCGAGAGCGCCGACGGCCAGGCCGACGCCATGCAGGGCACGCTGCCGGCCACGTGCCCCACGCCGGCCCCGCTCGTGGAGGCCACGCCCACGGTGGCCGGCGCGCCCGCCATCGCGAACCCGGACCGCCCGCCCGCCGGACGCCCCGCCTTCTACGCGCTCACCTTCGGCGCGTCGGCAGACGCCCACGCCACGCTGCTGTTCCCCGCCGGGACGGCGCGCGTCGTCGCGCGCTGGCGTCACCAACTGATCGCCGAAGACGAGACGGTGCACCGGCGGATCACGTACACGCCCGGTCGCCCGGAGCCGACGACGGCGCGGCCCTGGCAGGAGGCGAGCGACACCTGGGACCACGACCCGGACGGCGAAGCGACGTACACCATCGAGTCGGGGCCGGCGGGCGCGCCGCTCGAACCGGGCGTGTACACGCTGCGCCTGTCGCTGCAGAGCGATCCCTACCGCTTTGTCGAGGGCGCGTTCGTCGTGCTGCCGGAGGCGGTCGAGGTCGGCGGGGTGGCGCGCTTTGGCGTCCCGGCGAGCACCGACGCGCCGCAGGCGTGCCTGCTGTGGCAGATCGGCCCGACCAGCGCCGATCTGGACTACCGCCTGCTCGACGACCCGACCGACCTGCTCACAAGCTGGGGCGCGCAGGGCTTCGCGCCCTCCCCCGACGGCGCGCGCGTGGCCTACGTGAGCGCGTTCCTCGGCTTCGGCGGCCAGCCCGTCCGGCAGCCACACGTCTACACGTGGGACGGCGGCGTGGACCGCGCGCTCGACCTCGATGGGGGCGGCAGGCGCGCCGGCCTGGTCGGCAGATGGGACGCTGCTGGCGGTCACGGACGCGACCGGCGTCACAGTCTTCGACGTGGACGGCGACAGCGCGCCGCTCTTCTTGCCGGGCGCGGCGCATCCGCGCTTTGCGCCGGCCGACAACCGCCTCGCCTTCGTGCGCGACGGCGAGGCGCTGGTGATCCGCGACCCCGACGGCGCGGAGCGCGTGGTCGCGGAGACGGCGTGGGAGGCGATGGGCGAGATTGCCTGGACGCCCGACGGCGCGCGGCTGTACTACGTCGAGCAGGGGCCGCCGGTCCGGCAGGGGCCGGGCGGTTACGTCAACGGCGTGCTGTGGACGGTGAGCGCGGGCGGCGGGGACGCGGCGCGCTGGTCGGTGAACACCTACGTCAGCCCGCGCGACCTGCTGATTGCGCTCGGTGGCCGCTACTTGCTGGCGAAGGACGGCACCGGCGCGGTGGCCGATTGCCAGGTAGACGAGCGCCTGCACGTCTTCGACCTGGAGACGGAGGACCCGATGCGCCAGGACCGCACGCTGTGGGACATCAGCGGCGGGGGCGAGAGCGCCTACCGCTGGCTGACGGAGGGCGCTTTCCTGCTGGTGCGCCAGCCGCGCTGCTCCGGGCTGGCGGCGGAGTTCATCCGCGTGGAGGCGGCGAACGGGCGCGCGGCGTGGCTCGGCGGCCTGCCGAACACGCCCACCGGCCCGGCCTGCCGCTAGGGTCGGGGCAGGCGACACGGGGATCGTGGAGCAGAATTGAACCACAGATAACGCAGATAACGCGGATTCAGAAACAATCAAGACCTTCATCCATGTGGGTCGCTTCCCGAAAGCTCGTGGCTTTCGGGAAGCTATAAACACCATACGCAGTAACATGGGCAATTCCAAATATAGAGATCATAATTCGTGTTATCCGTGTAATCCGTGGTTAAACGGCTTCTCGCCCAGGCGAGCCGGAAGCGACAGCCGGCCAGGGGGCAGCGCAGGCGTTGGAGATGCTATAATTCACATATGATGTGTCACTTGCCGTGTTCCTTCACCCACCGCCGAGCAGGGGGTGCGCCATGCGGCCCGCGCAGCAGCCTGACCCCTGGCTCAACCTCACCCCGCAGGCTGCCCGCCTGGTTGCGCGCGCCGTTGGCCTGTCCGCCGAACTCGGCCACCACTACCTGGGCGTCGAACACGTGATCCTCGCCGCCCTCACCTCCGACGAGACCGCCGCCGGCTACGCCATCGAGGCGGCGGGCCTGCCGGCCGTTGACTTCGTGCGCGCGCTCCGGGAGGAAATCGCCGTCTACCCCCGCCTGCCGTCCGACGACGACGCGCTCCCGCTCACGCCGCGCCTCGCGCGCATCCTCGAACGGGGGTCGCCCGACGCCCCGCTCGACCCGACGGCGCTGTTGCGCCACATCCTGGCGGACGCGCGCGCCGTGCCCTACCGCCTGACCGCCGCGCTCGGCGGGGACCCTGCCCGCCTCGCCGGGGCGCTCGCCGACATGCTCCAGGTTCTGGAGCGGCCGGTTGAGACCGCCGCGCCGCACGAGGATGCGCAGTCGATCAAGGACTCGATGGTGCTCGCGGCGCGGGGCCGCCAGATGCTTCAGGAACTCGCCGACGAGCTGCGCGATCACGGCTACGAGTTGCTGTTTGACGGCGCGGTCATCGGCTGGCTGCTGGTGCAAGAGCTGGACAGCGAGGGCCACGGCGTCATCGACCGCCTCTTTGCCGAGGACATCCGCCCCCGCGTCGCGGCGGCGCTGGACGCGAACCCGCCTGGCAGTGTCTTCTACCTGAGCCTGGTTGGCGACAGGCTCGAGCTGCTTGTGAACAGGGACCCTGAGCCATGAACCGCTGCCCGACCTGCGGCTTCGACACCGACCCGTCCTGGCATTACTGCCCCGACTGCGGCCAGCCCCTCCGGTGGATCGCGGTCGCCGCGCCCGCCTACCTGGAGTTCATCGGCGGGCCGGAGGATGGCCGCATCGCCCGCTCACCGGGTCGTTGATGACCATCGGCCGGCGCAGCGACAACGAGGTCGTCATCCTCACCGACCGGTCGATCTCGCGCCGGCACGCGGTGATTTCGTACCGGGGGCGCGCCTTCTGGATCGCCGACCTGGACAGCACCCTCGGCACGCGCGTCGGCGGCGAGAAGATCGCCGACGAATACCCGCTCAGCGACGGTGACGTGATCCTCATCGGGCACACGCGCCTGGTCTTCTGCCAGGGCGAGCCGATTGCGCCGAAGCCACACCTGCACCGCATCGCATTGGAAGCACCATGACTGCGCCATCACTCACCGCCGATTGGGTCGCCACGATGCGCGACCACAATTACCACCGCACCCGCGCGCGCCGCGTCCAGACGCGCGACGCTGCCGTCGCTTTCGTTAACAAACTGGGCTTTGTGTTCTTCTGGCCCATCAAGGGCATCGAGTACGCCAGCCTGCTCCACGCCATCGCCGGGCGCGTCCGCGACGTGCCCGACGCGCACGACGACCCCGACGGGAGCCGGTGCTGGGGCTGGAAGGACGAGCTGCTCGGCGCGCGGGCGTGGTACTACGCCAAGCTGCTGCGCCGCCGCGCCACGCTGGTCGCGCTCGACGTGTTGCCCTATTTCTACGCGCTCAGCCCGAATTTCGGCGACTACGAGACCGACTACCTCCAGGAATATGAGGACGGCGAACTCACCGCCGAAGCGAAGGCCATCTACGAGGCGCTGCTGCGCGAGGGGCCGCTCGGCACGGTGCGCCTGCGGCGCGCGGCCTACCTCGCCGCCGAGAGCGCCAAAAGCCGCTTCGAGCGCGCGCTGGTGGAGCTACAGGTCGGCCTCAAGGTGCTGCCGGTCGGCGTCGCCGAGGAGGGCGCGTGGAACTACGCCTTCGTCTACGACATCGTGGCGCGCCACTTTGCCAACCTGCCCGGCCAGGCGCGCGCCATCACCCGCCACGACGCGCGCCAGACCCTTATCCACCGCTACGTGCACAACGCCGTCGCCGTGAGCCGCAAGCAGATCGCGCAGATGTTCCACGTGCTCAAGTGGACGCCGCGCGAGCTTGATGGCGCGCTCGCCGCGCTGCAGGCCGCCGGCGCGGTGCGCGAGATGGCGGTCGCGGGCATGGAGGGGGCGCAGTGGGTGAGCGTGGCGGCGCTGGAGGGCGGCGCAGCGCCCGGATAGCACGATGAAGTCCGGAACTGTGAAAGTGCGCACCGGGTGCGTAACACGAAAGCACGAAACCCGCGAAGTCATGAAAGAGTTGGGCGTATTTTCGCGCCTTTCGTGGCTTCGTGTTTCAACCCCGTGCTGCTTCCCGGATTTTGTCATGCTTAGCAGCGCCCGCGTGAGCCGTTGACGACCCTCCAAAGCCGTGCTACACTACCGGTTAATAGCGACATAACCCAACAACGGTGAATGAGAGGAGTAGGCGGGCCTGCGCCTGATAGAGAAGGACGGGCCACAGGCTGGAAGCCCCCGCAGCCGCCCCCGCTGAAGTCGCTCAGGAGTTGGTGGATTGAACCCCCAGTAGGTCCATCCGGGCACGCCCGTTACAGCGCAATGAGCCGCCGGTCGCACGCAGCGCCGGCGGGAACCGAGGTGGTACCACGGGAGAGCGCCTCTCTCGTCCTTGCGGGCGAGAGAGGCTTTTTGTTGAGGCTTATGGACACGATACACACCAATGCTTTTTACAACGCCGTCGCCGCCGACTATCACCTGTTCTTCCGGGACTGGTGGGCGACGGTGGAGCGCGAGGCGGTGTACCTGGACAAGCTGCTGAGTCCGCACGGCGTCCGGACGGTGCTCGACGCCTCGTGCGGCCCCGGCACGCAGTCTATCGCGCTGGCGGGAAAGGGCTACGCCGTCACCGCCGCCGACCCCAGCGCGGCGTTGCTCGACCGGGCGCGCGCGAACGCGCAGCAGGCCGGCGTGGAGGTGACGCTGCTGCACGCCAGCTTCCTCGACCTGCCCGCGCACGTGGACGGCCCGTTCGACGCGCTCATCACGACGGGCAACTCGTTCGCGCACCTGCTGGACGACGCGGAGATTGCGCAGGCGCTGGCGAACTTCCACGGCCTGCTCGCGCCGGACGGGGTGCTGCTTGTCGGCATCCGCGACTTCGACGCCATCCTGGAGACCAGGCCGCGCTTTCTGCCCGGCCAGATACACGAACAGGGCGACGAGCGCGTGATCGGCTTTGACATCTGGGACTACAACGACGGACCGCCGCCAACGATCACGTTCAACAAGTTCTTCGTGCGCGGCGACGGTGAGGCGTGGGCGGTGACGCACGCGCCGGTGGTCTACCGCGCGCTCCGCGAGGCGGAACTGCGCGCCTTTCTGGAGCGGGCCGGTTTCGTCGATACCGAGCGCGCCGACCACTGGTGGGAGATGCTGCTGGTGTCGCGCAGGGGCAAAGCGAAAGGAGGTGGGAAGAATGTCCGTAGACGTAGCTGAAGTAGCGGGAGACGTTGACGTATTGGTTTTCTCACCTCTGGCCCTGGGGAGGTGACGGCAATTGGAAAAGGAAGAAGACACGATGCGCGAGACAACAACAGCAAAGGAAATGCCCAAGACCTTCGACTTCGAGGAGGCCGAACCGCGCCTCTACCAGTGGTGGGAGACGCGCGGCTTCTTCAAGCCCGAGATCGCCGGCCCCGACGCGGAACCGTTCGTCATCAGCATCCCGCCGCCCAACGTGACCGGCGCGCTCCACCAGGGCCACGCGATGTTCGTGACCCTGGAGGACTTGATGATCCGCTACGAGCGGATGCGCGGGCGCGCTGCGCTGTGGGTGCCCGGCACCGATCACGCCGGCATCGCCACCCAGCTTCAGGTGGAGAACATGCTGCGCGCGGAAGGCACGAGCCGCGAGCGGATAGGCCGCGAGGAGTTCCTGCGCCGCACCTGGGAATGGAAGGCGAAGTACGGCGGGCAGATCACCCAGCAGCTTCGCCGCCTGGGCGCAAGCTGCGACTGGGACCGCGAGCGCTTCACGCTCGACGACGGGCTGAGCCGCGCCGTGCGCGAGGCGTTCGTGCGCCTGTGGGACGAAGGGCTGATCTATCGCGGCCCGCGCCTGATCAACTGGTCGCCGGGGTTGCAGACCGCCGTGTCTGACCTCGAAGTGGAGCGCGTGGAGGAGACGGCCACGCTGTACTACTTCTACTACCCGGTGGAGGGCGCGCCGGTCCAGGAGGGCATCCCGGTGGCGACCACGCGCCCGGAGACCATCCTCGGCGACACCGCCGTGGCGGTGCATCCGGAGGACGAACGTTACCGGGCCTACATCGGCAAGACGTGCCTGGTGCCCATGCTCAACCGGCGCATCCCGGTGATCGCCGACGAGTACGTGGACCGCGAATTCGGCACCGGCGCGCTCAAGATCACGCCCGGCCACGACCCCGCCGACTACGAGATCGGCGAGCGGCACGGCCTGGAGGTCGTGAACATCCTGAACCGCGACGCGACGCTCAACGAGAACGCAGGGCCTTACGCCGGTATGGACCGCTTCGCGGCGCGGAAGAAGCTCTGGGCCGACATGGAAGCCGCCGGCATGGCGATCAAGACCGAGCCGTACACGCACATCGTGCCGGTGGCGCAGCGCGGCGGCGAGCTGATCGAGCCGATGGTGAGCACGCAGTGGTTCGTGAAGATCGCGCCGCTGGCGGAGCAGGCCCTGGAAGCCGTGCGCGACGGGCATGTCAGGATCGTGCCGGAGCGCTTCGAGAAGGTGTACTTCAACTGGCTGGAGAACATCAAGGACTGGTGCATCAGCCGCCAGTTGTGGTGGGGGCACCGCATCCCGGCGTGGCATTGCGCCGAACGGGCACATCACCGTGGCGCGCGAGGACCCGACCGCGTGTGCGACGTGCGGCAGCGCCGAGATCGAGCAGGACCCCGACGTGCTCGACACGTGGTTCAGCAGCGGCCTGTGGCCGTTCAGCACGCTCGGCTGGCCCGACGATACGCCCGACCTGCGCCGCTTCTACCCCACCGACGTGATGGAGACGGGGTATGACATCCTGTTCTTCTGGGTGGCGCGCATGATCATGATGGGCCTGTGGTTCACGGGCGAGCCGCCGTTCCGCCTGGTGTACCTGCACGGCCTTGTCAGAGACGAGATCGGGCGCAAGATGAGCAAGTCGTATGGCAACGTGGTGGACCCGATTGAGGTCATGGACGAGTACGGCGCGGACCCGCTGCGCTTCACGCTCGTGACCGGCTCGACGCCCGGCAACGACATGAACCTGGACCTGAAGCGCATCGAGGCGATGCGCAACTTCGGCAACAAAATCTGGCAGATGGCGCGCTTCATCACCGGCAACCTGGGCGGTGAAGCGCCGGCAGACCCGTCCGCCGTAGGGGCAAGGCATGCCTTGCCCCTGCCAGAACGCTGGATTCTGAGCCGGCTCAACCGGCTCGTCGAGACGGTGCAGCGCCTTTTCGATGCCTTCCTGTACGGCGAGGCCGGCCGGCAGGTGTACGACTTCCTGTGGGGCGAGTTCGCCGACTGGTACATCGAGGTCAGCAAGGCGACCCTCTACGCCGAGGACGCGGACCTGGCGGCGCAATCGACGACGCGCCGCGTGCTGGTGCACGTGCTGGAGACGTGCCTGCGCCTGCTGCACCCCTTCATGCCGTTCATCACCGAGGAGGCGTGGCAGCACCTCCCGCACGCCGGCGAGACTCTGATGCTCGCGCCGTGGCCGCAGGCCGACCCGTCGCGCATCGACGAGGCCGCCGAGGCCGAGATGACGCTGCTCATCGACCTGATCCGGGGCATCCGCAACGCGCGCAGCGAATTCGGCGTGGAGCCGGCGCGCGGCATCACGGCGCTGTTCAGGGCCGATGGCCGCGCCGCGCTGATCGAGGCACACCGCGACCTGTTCACGCGGCTGGCGAACGTGGCGGAGCTGCGCTTCTGGGATGGCGACAGCGACGGCCCGGCGCAGGCGGCGGCGGTGGTGGCCGGCGATGTGACGTGCTTCCTGCCGCTCGCCGGCATGGTGGACATCGACGCGGAGCGCGCGCGGCTGAGCAAGGCGCTTGACGACATCGCGGTGCAGATCGCGCGCACGGAGAAGCAACTGGGCAACGCGGACTTCGTGACCAAGGCCAGGCCGGAGGTGGTGGAGCGCACGCGCGCCCGCCTGATCGATCTGAGCGCCGAGCGCGACTCGTTGCAGGGGCGGCTCAAGGCGCTGAGCTAAAAGGACAGGGGCTTCTGCAATCTGATCAAATAGTAGGGGCGACCCGCCGGGTCGCCCCTACCCCCAGATGTGGCGATACCGAGAGGTTCCGCACGCCATGTCTCCAAACGCGGACTGTAGAGTTGTTGCCGGCGTACCGCCCCCTCCACTGAGGATAGCGACCTGCTTTGCAGCTCCCTGGGAGCTTCCCCGGATCGCCCCGACCCGCCGGATGCCGCGCGTCCCGCGCAGTGGGCGCGGCCAATCCGCCGCATGAATTCGCCAACCGCGTCGTGAATCGAGTATCCTTGTGGGCGCACCAAGGAGGGGCACCTATGCGCCCGGACGGACGCGCTCACGACCAGCTCAGGCCGGTCACATTCACCACGGATTACACCATCTACGCCGAAGGCGCGGCGCTCATCGAGGTGGGGCGGACGCGCGTGCTCTGCACCGCCACCGTCGAAGAGGCCGTCCCGCCCTGGCTGAAGGGCCAGGGGCGCGGCTGGGTGACGGCGGAATACGCGATGCTCCCCGCGCCACCGGGACGCGCACCCCGCGCGGTCGGAGCGCGCGCGCCGAGGAGATCAGGCGGCTGATCGGGCGCAGCCTGCGCGCGTCGGTGGACTTGGCGCAGCTTGGCGAGCGGCAGATCGTCATCGACTGCGACGTGCTCCAGGCCGACGGCGGCACGCGCACCGCCTCCGTCACGGGCGGTTACGTCGCGCTGGCGATGGCGCTGCACCGCCTGATCGGCCAGGGCGCGGTCACGGAGGCGGTCTTTGGCCCGCCGGTGGCGGCGGTCAGCGTGGGGCTGGTGGACGGAGTCGCGCTGCTCGACCTGGACTACGCCGAGGACCAGGCCGCCGACGCCGACTGCAACCTGGTCATCAACGCGCACGGGGAGTACGTCGAAGTCCAGGGTACGGCGGAGGGCCGGCCGTTCGCGCGCCGCACCCTGAGCGCGCTGCTCGACCTGGCCGAGGATGGCGTCGGGCGGCTGCTTGAGATGCAGCAGGCTGCCATCGACCGGTGGCGGGAGCGGCAGGTATGATCGCGCAGGCTGTCGTGCTGGCTGCCGGGCGCGGGAAGCGCCTCGGCCCGCTCACTCAGGACCGTCCCAAGGCGATGCTGCCCGTGCTTGGCAAGCCGATCATCGCCCGCATCATGGACCGGATGCGCGAGGCCGGCGTCCGGCGGTATGTGGTGGTCGTGGGCGAGCAGGAAGGCGCGGTCGCCGCTTACCTGAACAAATCGTGGTACCCGGACTGTGAGGTCCGCTTTGTGTTGCAGCCCACCCCGCTCGGCACCGCCGACGCGCTGCACCTGGCCGCGCCCCCACCTGGACGGGCCGTTCCTGTTCACCGCGTGCGACAACATCGTCCCGCCCAACCACGTGCCGGCGCTCATCAAGCGGTTCGACGCCTTCAAGGGCGACATCGTCCTCAGCCTGATCGAGGCCACGCCGGAGGAAATCAGCCGCAGCGCCAACGTCGAGGTCGAGGGCGACCGTGTGGTGCGCCACGTCGAGAAGCCGCCCGTCGAAGCGGTCACGAGCAACCTGCTCAGCATCATGATCTATGCGTGCAGCCCTGCGGTGCTGGAAGGCCTGGACCGGGTGCCGGTCTCGGCGCGCGGCGAAAAGGAATTCGCGCATGTGATCGCGCGCTTCATCAATGGCGGGGGGCGCGTCAGCTTCGTGCGCACGGCGTGGCGGCTGCATCTCACGCAGGATCAGGACCTGCTGTGGATCAATCGCTGCCTGCTCGACGAGGGGCGCGACGCGCACATCCTGAGCGAACTGCCTGGCTCCGTCACGATTCGCCCGCCGGTGCGCGTCGATCCGCGCGTGAGCGTGGGGCAGGAGGCGCACATCGGCCCGAACACCTACCTTGAGGCCGGTTGCACGGTGGGGCAGGGCGCGCACGTGAGCAACAGCGTGGTGCTCGCCGGGGGCGTCGTGCCGGCTGGCGCGGTAGTCAACGGGCAGATTGTCGCGCGCGCCTAGAGGTCCGGCTCCCACAATTCGTCATCGTCGGTAAAGACCTCGTCGGGCGGCAGGAAGGGGACGCCCCTGCGCCGGCGGTTGCGGTGGTTCTCGGTCTCCGGGACCAGCCCAAAGGGCCGCCTGGGGAGGAAGTCGTCGCCGGCCTCGACCTGCGTGGACAGCGCCTCCACCGAGCTTTTGAGGAATTCGAGCGTGACTTCGGTCTGGTGCGCGTGCGCGGCCAGCATCCGCGCCTGCAGCGCCACCTCGCGGACGAACGCGCCGGTGCGCTCGATCAGCCGGGGCGCGACCGCCTCGTGCTCGTCGCGCCACTGCGGCCCCATGTAGCGCCTGAGCATCTGGAGCGCCTGGTCCTCGTCCTGGATCGGCGGGATCACGAAGATGCGGTCCACCCGACCGGGCCGCTTGGCGACACGCTCGTCGATGATCTCCGGGTAGTTGGTCGTCGCGAGCATCAGCACGCCCTTCGGGTTGTTGGGCGACTCCACGCCGTCCAGCACGTTGAGCACGCGCGCCTTATCCTCGGCGTGGAGGTAGGCGTCCAGCTCCTCGACGATCAACAACACCGGCTGCCGGGACTCGCGCACGATGTGCAAGGCGCGGTGAATCTTCTCGAAGGTCGCGCCGAACACGTCCGCGCCGGATACGTAGACCACCACCCGCTTGCGCGCGATGGTGAGCTTCGCCAGCGCCGAGCAGAGCATCGTCTTGCCCGTGCCCGGCAGCCCCACGAGCAGCAGCTTGCGGAACGGGGCGAGCCGCAACTGCTGGTAGATGCCCACGCCGTCGATGAAGAACGCCTCGATGTCGTCGAGCAGGTCGGCTTTGAGGTCGGGCGGCAGGATAACGTCTTCCCAGTCCACCACCGGCTCGAAGAAGGCGTCGGTGCCGCCGATGATGTACACATCGCGCCGCCGCCGGATGCGGGGCCGCGCTTTGTCGGCGCACAGGTACTCGAACGCAACCCAGCTCTCAAGCCGCTCTGGCGGCAGCACCACGACCGCTACCTGGTCGCGCACCTCGTCCTCGAAGTGGGAGGCGACAAAGATCGCCTCAAAAGGCGCGCCGGTGTCGGTGGCCTCGAACGTGAAGCGAAACGCCCCCGACGTCGCGCCGAGCGTGGCGTCGTTGCCCCAGTAGGTGATCTCGCTGATGTCGGTGACCGCCGTGCAGGGCAGTGGCGTCAGGCCGGCATAGCGCGCCTTGCCGCGCAGCCGCCGCCCCGGCCTGATACGCTGGTGGGCGATCTTGTTGGCGCACTCCGGCGCGGCCCACACGGTCACGAAAGGCTGACCGGGGTGGCGCGCCTGCCACTGGTCGGCGGCCCACCGGGCGATTTCCTCATAGCGTAGCCTGGCTTTTGGCATCGACTTCCTGCTCTGAAACTGCGACAACGCCCGCCTGCGCCGGACCCTGTCCAGGCGCATTCTCTCGCGCACGAACGACTGAAAACCCTCATCCATCGGGTCGCGCCCTCTGTGGGCTGTACCCTACCAGAGCTTCACGGTTCCGGCTCACGGCGGCCTGAGCGCCATTCTACCAACAAACCGGGAAACGCGCCTTGTATCGCGCGCGAACAGACCGGTATAATCCGTCCCATATCCGCGATGGAAAGGCCAAACACCATGGAACGCGAGGAAGCCTGGGCAATCGTCTGCGAGTACGTGAAGAACGAGAACCTGCGCAAGCACATGCTCGCGGTGGAGGCCGGGATGCGCGCCTACGCACGCCGCTATGGTGAGGACGAGGCCTCGTGGGCGCGCGTCGGCCTGCTCCATGACTTCGACTGGGAGATTCACCCCACCCTGGAGGAGCACCCCATGGCGGGCGCGCCGATCCTGCGCGCGCGCGGCGTGAGCGAGGACGACATCCGCACCATCCTCAGCCACGCCGACCGGGCCGGGGTGCCGCGCGAGTCGCTCCGCGACAGGGCGCTGTTCGCCGTAGACGAGCTGACCGGCCTTATCACAGCGGTCGCCCTGGTCCGCCCCAGCAAAGACATCCGTGACGTGAAGGTGAAGTCGGTCAGGAACAAGTGGAAGGACCGCTCGTTCGCCGCCGCCGTCAACCGCGAGGAGATCGCGCAGGCCGCCGAAGAGCTGGGCGTCGAGCTGTGGGAACACGTCGGCGTGGTGCTGGCGGCGATGCAGGGCATCGCCGCCGAACTGGGCCTTGACGGGTCGATGGTGAACTGACGCTCGTGAACCTGCCCTGCCCGCCCGCGACGCGCGGCTGCCGCGCCTGTGCGCACCCCCGGAGGCCTGCAATGAGCACCCGGCTGCAACCGCTCCGCGAATCGATTGCCGCCGTGCTCGGCGCGCCGCCCGATCCCGCCCCGCTGGACCCGGAAGTCCTGGAGGTGGTGCAGGATGACGGCTACCGCCGCGAGAAGGTCACGTACCAGGTGGAGCCGGGCGACAGGGCTTACGCCTACATCCTCATCCCGGACGCGCTCGACGGCCCAACGCCCGCGATCTTCTGCCACCACCAGCACCACCGGGAGTGGCACCTGGGCAAGAGCGAGGTCGTCGGGCTGGCCGGCGACCCCGACCAGGCGACGGCGGTGGAACTGGCGCGCATGGGCTACGTGACGTTCGCGCCGGACGCCATCGCCTTCGAAGAGCGCCGCCCCAGCCCGGATGCGAGCTTCGACAACAACTTCTTCGAGTTCGCCGCGCGCCTGATCCGGGGCGAGACGCTGCTGAAGAAGATCCTCTCCGACGTCAGCCGGGGGCTGGACTACCTTGAGACGCGCCCGGAGGTGAACCCGCGCTATCTGGGTTTCATCGGCCATTCCTACGGCGCGAAGGTGGCGGTGTGGGCCGCGGCCTGCGAGCCGCGCCTGCGCGCCACCGTCGCCCACTGCGGCGTGGGGACGTACCGCGCGCGCATCAGGACGCGCGTGGGCATCCAGATCGAGTTCGCGGTGCCGCGAATCCTCCAGGTGGCGGACACCGACAGTGTGCTT
This sequence comes from Anaerolineae bacterium, assembly GCA_027494055.1. Taxonomy (GTDB): domain Bacteria; phylum Chloroflexota; class Anaerolineae; order Aggregatilineales; family JAFGMM01; genus JAOSJO01. The sequence goes on from JAOSJO010000022.1 coordinate 554,215, forward strand.
TCACTGGTCGCGCCGCGCCCGTTCCTCATCTCCACGACCACTGAGGACCGGCACAGCCCGGACGCCGAATACGTGTACCAACGCGCGCGGGCGGTCTACGAGGAGATGGGCTTCGGCGCCCGGTTGGGTTTCTATGGCTACGAGGGCAGCCACGTCTTCACCGCGCCGATGCGCCGCAACGCCTACCGGTGGTTGGATGGCTGGCTGCGTGGGCTATAATGGAGATATGTGACAGCGCCGATAAAGACAGGAACAGATTGTGAAGGTACAAGTTTTTACTGACGCGAGCCTTTTTGACACCCTGGAACCCGAGTGGAACGCCCTGCTTGATAACAGCAGGGCCAATCACATCTTCCTCACGTGGGAATGGCAGCGCACCTGGTGGAGCTGCTTTCAGCCCGGCGACCTGTATGTCATTACGTTCCGCGAGAACGGCGGCGACCTGATCGGTATCGCCTCCTGCTTCATCCACGATCTGCCCAGATTCGGGCGCACGCTGCGCCTGGTGGGCTGCGTCGAGGTGACCGACTACCTGGAGGTCATCGCCGCTAAGGACCGCGAACCGGAAGTCCTGGAGGCGCTGGCCGACCACCTCCTGAACGGCGCCTCCGGCCTGTGGGACCACATCGACTTCTGCAACATCCGCGACGGGTCGCCCACGCTGGCGTACCTGCCCGATATCCTGCGGGCGCGCGGGCTGGACGTGCAGGTCAAGTTCGAGGATGTGTGCCCGGTCATCCCCTTGCCGGAGACGTGGGAGGCCTATCTGGACATGCTCGACGGCAAGCAGCGCCGCGAGGTGCGCCGCAAGATGCGCCGCGCCGAGGGCCAGGGCGTGACATGGCGCATCGTCGGCCCGGAGGACGACCTCGACGCCGCGATGACGACCTTCCTCGACCTGATGGCCGCCAGCGCGCCCGACAAGGCCCGGTTTCTCGATATCCCCGGCAACCGCGACTTCTTCCGCAGCCTGGCGCACGTGCTCATGGACAGCGGCTGGCTGCAACTGATCTTCCTCGACGTCGGCGGGACGGCGGTCGCGGCCTACCTGAACTTCGACTACAACAACCGCATCCAGGTGTACAACTCCGGCCTCGATCCGAGCAAGTACCTGAACCTCAGCCCAGGGTGGGTGCTGCTCGGCCACGCGATCAAGCACGCAATCGAGCAGGGGCGCGACGAGTTCGACTTTCTCCAGGGCGACGAGGAATACAAGCACCGCATGGGCGGCCAGGATACCAGCGTCTGGATGCTCATGGCCGACAAGCCGGGGGCGTAGCCCTGCGCGGCGCGCTGCCCCGGCGTGCGCATTCCATCTTGAGGGCGCGTTTGTGGTTCGCGGATGCCTGCCTGTTTTACCTCACCCCCCGGCCCCTGTCCGACAAGGGGGTTGGGGGCGGACAGGCAAACGAGAATTCAGCGCCAATCAACATATTCAAGGTTTGTGTGTAGGGGCAAGGCAGCCTGCCCCTACACGCATCCATTCCGCGCCAGGACTCAACCCTGTACGCCCCTGAACCCACACGGGGAGAGGGGACCTTCAATCCGCTCAACCCCCTCGCCCCACTGTGGGAGAGGGGGTGCCGACTGAAGGTCGGCGGGGGTGAGGGGGAAACCACCGCGAGGGGGCTTCTCAGCCTCCTAAGTGCGCATGACGCAGGCGCGCAAGCGCGCTATCATATACGCATGTTGCGCAAAGCCGTCTTCGCAGCAGCCAGCTTGTTCGCCCTGCTTTCGATAGCGTCACCGGTCGGGGCGCAGATCACGCCGCAGCCGGTGCTGGCGGAAGCCATGCAACAGGCCAACGTCCGCGAAGGCCCCGGCCTCGAATACTACGCGATAGGCAATATCCGCGCCGGCGCGCGCTACCGCGTCATCGGGCGGCACGAAATCTACCCCTGGCTGCTCATCGAGTTCGGCGACCCGGTGCAGCACGGCTGGGTCTTTGCCGAGATCGTCAACATCACCGGCGACCTGAACCTGGTGCCCTTCGTGCCGCTGGATGCGGCCTTCACGTCGTCGCCCACGTCTGCGCCGCCCCTGGAGTCGCCCACGCCCACCCTCACGCTCGCGCCGCCGCCCGCCGACAGCGCCACCCCGCCCGCGCCGGCAGCAACCATGACGCCGCCCGCTCAGGGCGCGCCGGCTGTGGGCGCACCGGCTGAGGCGGCGACCGGGGTGACCGTGCGCGCGCTCAACCGGGCGAACGTGCGCTGCGGCCCCGGCATCGACTACCTGGTTGCCGGCAGCATCAGCAGCGACGAGGTCTACACCGTGCTCACCCGCCACACCGCGTTCCCCTGGCTCCAGATTCGCTACCCCACCACACAAGCCGCGTGGGTCTACGCCGAACTGGTGGAGGTGAGCGGCGACCTGAGCCAGGTGCCGGCCATCACCGGCGTGGGCAGCGCGTGCCCGGTGCTCACGCCGACGCCGCCGGTCGTCATGCCTGGCGTGTCGCCCTGGGGTCAGACGCCGACCGGCAGCGGCCCGGTCGATATGACCATTCTCGGCGAGGCAATCCTGGGCTACCTGTACGAGCGCGACTACTTCCCGCGCACCGAACGGCAGGGGTCGGCCTTTGGGCTGAACCTGCAGACCGGCGAGTCGTTCTCGCTCAACCCCGGCATCGCCTTCAGCGGCATGAGCCTGATTAAGGTCCCGGTGCTGGTGACGTACTTCCGCTACCTCAACGCGCCGCCCAACGAAGACCAGGCGGCGTGGATCACCGGGATGATGACGTGCAGCAACAACCCGGCCTCCAACGCCATCCTGCGCGACCTGGGCCGGGGCGACGCCTACGCCGGCGCGGAGCGCGTCACTGCGACCATGCGCGAGCTTGGGCTGAACAACACCTTCCTCCAGGGGCCGCTCGTGGAGGACCCCGAACTCGCCCGGCATGAGGAGCTTACGCCGATTCGCACGTCGGTCGATCAACAGGCTACCGACCCCGACCCCTACAACCAGACCACGCCGGACGAGATCGGCTGGCTGCTCGGCGCGCTTTACCAGTGTGGGCAGCAGGAGAGCGGCCCGTTGCTCAGCCGCATCGATGGGCTGACGCCGGCGGAATGCCGGCGCGTGCTCCACGCGCTGGACGAGAACTACCTCGGCGCGATGATCGAGGCGGGCGTCCCCTATGACACCACGGTGGCGCATAAGCACGGCTGGACCACGGGTGACACGCACGGCGACGCGGGCATCGTCTTCACCCCCGGCGGCGACTACGTGCTCGTCATCATCCTGCACCAGCGCGAATGGCTCACCTACCTCGACGCCTGGCCCAACATTGCCGAGCTTTCGCGGCTGGTGTACAACACCTTCAACCCCGGCGCGCCGCTGGCCGAAATCCACCCGGAAGAAGTGCCAGAGACCTGCGACATCAGCAACAGCCCGCTGTTCGGCCTGCTCATGCAGCCAGACCCGCCGCCGCTTCGTTAGGCGCTCAGGGAGCAGGCCGGGGTACGGCGCGCGCGGGTCAGCGCGGCGAGAAGCGGAAGATCAGCCCCTCCTGCACCGCAACGTAAATCCACCCCTCCGGGCTGACCGCCACGTCAACCGGGTGCTCCGGTAGAAGCCCACGTCGATTTCGGAGAGCCGCCACGTCTCCTCCGGGCCGTGCGGCAACAGGCGTTCGACCTCCCCGGTCGGCGCGCCGCTGGCGTCGAACTTCACCAGCAGCAGCTCGTAGCCCGTGATGCGCGCCCGGTTCCACGAGCCGCGCGTGACCACGAGCAGGTGGCCCTGCATCTCCGGGAAGGCGTCAACGTCGGTGGGATAGAACGCCATGCCGGCCGGCGCGGCGCGCGCCGGGAAGGTGAGCGCCGGCCCGGTTGTCGTGTCGCAGAATGACGCCGTCGCGCCCGGCACGGCGGAGTCTACCTGCCGGTCGCCGTAGCAGAACGGCCAGCCGTAGTGCGCGCCGCGCACGATGTGGTTGAGTTCATCGGGCGGCGCGTCCTCGTCCCCGCTGATGAAGCGGCTGCTCTCGGTGGCCCAGAGCGCGCCCGTGGCCGGGTGCCAGTCGAAGTCGATGGGGTTGTGCAGCCCGCTGGCGACAATCTGGGCGTCGCCGCCGTCCGGCGCGAAGCTGAGGATCGCGCCCCGGCGCGGGTCGTCCTCCACACAGGCCTCGCACGACGCGCCCTGGCTCACGTACAGCCGCCCGTCCGGCCCCACGCCGACGCTGTTGGTCCAGTAGCCCGCGCCCGCCGGCAGGTCATCCACCAGCACGGCTGTCGCCTCCGCGCGGCCATCGCCGTCGGCGTCGCGCAGCCGGTAGACGCTGCCCGCGCCGGTGGCGTACAGCGCGCCGTCGTGGTAGGCCAGGCCATAGGGCGTGTCCAGCCCGTCGGCGAGTGTGCGCGGCGCGTCCATCGCGCCGTCGCCGTCCGCATCGGCGAGGGCGATCACCGCGCCGTCCGCCGGCCGCGCCACGTAGAGCACGCCTTCGGGATCGAACGCGATCGACCCAATTGGGGCGACGCCGCGCGTCTCCAGCGCGTTGAGCACGATCTCAGGGCACATGCGCGTCGGGTCCACGCGCGGGCGGCTGTAGAGGTAGACGCAGGGCCGCAGCGTGGCGGTCGGCTGGGCCTCCACCCCGCCGCCCGGCGCAGGCGCACACGCCGCGAGGAGTACGGTCACGAGGGCGGCCAGCGCGCAGCCGGCGCGGGTGGCGTGGCTGAGTCCGGGCATGAGGAAGCGCGCGCCGGGGGCCGTAACACGAAAGCACGAGAAACGCGAAATCACGAAAGGGTTGGGCGCGTTTTTCACGTCTTCGCGCCTTTCGTGGCTTCGTGTTTCAACCCCGCGCCGCTTCCCGGACTCTGTTGCGCCGTCGCCGGCGAGGGTGTTCTTGTGGTTCTGTGTCATAAACTGTACACTCAGCGCACGCACACTCGGAGAAGGAGCCGCCCATGCCTACAGGACCATGCCCGGTATGCCGGTCGCCGATCACGATTGCGGAGGGCAGGAGTCGCTCGTCTGCAAAAGCTGCGGTACAGGATACAAGGTAATCCGCCAGGAAGGCAAAATCAGGTTGCGCCGCGCTGAGGTCGCCCGCGCGCAGAAGGGGCAGGCGGGCGCCGCCGCGAAGCGCCGCACGCGGCCCGCACCCCCGCCCCGGCGGAGCAACCGCGCGTTTTACCTTGCCGTGGCGCTCCTGGCGCTGATCCTCGTTCTGGGCATTGTCGGCACGCTGCTGATTATCGCGACCCGGCCGGCGTCAGCGGAACCGCTCGCCGCCGGCGCTGCGCCGGGTGTGGGATTGCTGCTCTTTCTGGGGGCAACGACGCGCCACCGCCCACAACTGTGACGCGCGCGGGGCGCGGCGCACGAGGCTACCGCGCCGCCCCCTGGTCCCAGACCTTCCACGGCGCGTCGCCGGCGCGCCACAACGCATCGACCTCTTCCACGTCCTTGAACGTGTCCATCGCGCGCCAGAAGCCATCGTGCCGGTACAGCGCGAGCTGCCCGTCGCGCACCAGGCGCGCGAACGGTTCCAGTTCCAGCTCCAGCGTGTCATCGCCCTGCAGGTAATCGAAGATGCCGCGCTCGAACACGAAGAAGCCGCCGTTGACCCACGCCTCCATGTGCGGTTTCTGCCGGAAGCCGGTCACGATCCCCGCCGCGTCCACCTCCACGATGCCCCACTGCGAGCGGGGCCGCACCGCCGTGAGCGTGGCGATCACGCCCTGCGACCGGTGATAGGCCAGCAGCGCGTCGAGGTCCACGTCGCCGAGGCCGTCGCCGTAGGTGGCGAAGAAGCGCTCCGTCTTGATGTACGGCGCGATCTTGCGGATGCGCGCGCCGGTCTGGGTGTAGGCGCCGGTGTCCGCGAAGGTGATCTCCCAATCCAGCTCTCTGAACCGGCCGTGATACTTCGGCCCGTTCGGCGCGCCCAGCCGGAATGTCACGTCGCGGTGCATGACCTCGTATTCGAGGAAGTAGCGGCGTATCTGGTCGCCCAGGTAGCCCAGGCAGAGGATGAACTGCTTGTGGCCGTAGTGGGCGTAAATCTGCATGAGGTGCCAGAGCATCGGCCACTCGCCCACCTCGACGAGCATCTTCGGGCGCGGCGCGCCGCCGCCGTACATCCGGGTCCCCTGCCCGCCGCACAGAATGACGACCGGCAGTATCTCGCGCGTCACGGTTCCACCTCCACAAGATTGTCCGCCGCATCGCGCGCGAAGCGCGGGTGCAGCGCCAGATGGCCCGCCGCGTCGCGCACGAATTCGCCCACGCTGACCACGCGCGGCGGCGCGCCGTCGGCGGCCAGCGCCACGACCAGCGGCAGGCGCGCGACGATCAGTTGGTTCAGTTCGCCCTGGTCGGCTGCGGGGTGCGCGCGGCGCAGCAACATGCTCAGCGCGCTGCGCACGCGGTCGGGTTCCGGGCCGCCGCGAAACGCCCACACGCAGCGCGGACGCCCTCCGGGGCGGCGGTGAGCGCCGCCCACGCGGCCTTGGCCGCGTCGTCGCGCACCTCGTCGAGGATCAGCCAGTCGCACCCATCGGCCAGCGCCGCCTCGATCTGCGCGCCGAAGTCCGCGCCGGGGTCGTCGTCCGCGGGCGGGATCGCGGCGCGCGCCTCGACCGGGTCTGGCAGGCACAGCTCGGCGGCGCGCTGCACGGCCACCACCCGCCCCGGCAGCGCAGCGAAGGTGGGGCCGAGCACGTTGAGCAGCGTGGTCTTGCCCGCGCCCACGTCCCCGATCACGAGCAGGCCGCGCCCGGCGGCGATGTGGCCGGAGATGGCGCGCGCGGCGGGTGCGCTGAGCGCGCGCCCCTGGATGAGGTCCTCCAGCGTGCGCGGCGCGCGTGGGTGCAGGCGGATCTCCACCTGAAGGTGCGGGCTGATGGGCGGGGCGATCAGGCCAAGCCGGGCCGGCCGCCCGTGCACCTCGATGCCGACCTCCAGGAAGTAATTCCAATCGACAAGCTGCACGCCCACCGACGCGAGCGCGCGGCTGACGGTGCGGCGCAGGTGCGCGGGGTCGTCGAAATAGACCGGCGCGCGCTGCATGGGGCCGAAGCCGCGCCGCACGTGGATGTTGTCCGGCCCGTCGATGGTGACCTCGGTGAGCGCGTCGTCGTCGAGGAACGGCTCCAGCGGGCCAAAGCCGAACAGGCTGCCGTAGGCCATGTCGATAAGTTGCACCTTGTCCGCGCGGCTCAGGAACACCGATTCGACGGCAAGGACGTAGTTGGCGCACTCAGACAACAACGCGCGCCGGCCGGCGGGGTCGCCCGCCCCGGCGAGGATGTCGTCGCGCCCGGCGGTCTCCTCCTCGAATTGCGCCTCGATCTGCTCGCGCAGCGCGTTCAGCGTGTAGACGCGCCCGCCGCCCTGGCTGCGCACGAGCTTCGGCCCGTCCTGGCGGGGCGGCTCGCTCGCGCCGGGCGCGGTGGGGTCTTCGGGGGTGCTGTCCATCGGGGTCACATGCACTCCGTGTTCCGGGTCGTTCTGCCCGTTCACTATAACACGCTTGCCGCAGGCGGCAACAAGGTTAAGGCAATGCGTCGGGTGGTCGCATTCCCTCTTTCTGAAGTATAATTCCTCCACAAGCGATGAGGCTCGCTTGCGCCGTAAGGCGGCCAAACTGTCTCGCAACGGACTGATAGCCTCTACCGATGTGAACGCATGGGTAGAGGCTATTGTGTTTATTGGGTGCAAAACGCCCGTTCAGGATAGGGTGTCATGGGAGCAGGTTTACTGATGAAGCCCATTTCTTACTATGATCTGATTGAGATGTTCCCCAGCCGGGCTGCGTGGTGTGCAACCTGCTGCTGCGCGACGCGCGCCGGCTTCTCGACGCGACGCTGTACGAACTGGTCAACGACGCCGACACGCAGCGCGCATTTCGAGGGCGTCGGGGTCTCTGCAACACGCATAGCTGGCACCTGAAACACTTCATGGGCTACTCCCTCGGCATTGCCACGTTATATCGGACCAGCGTCGGCGAGGTGCTGGACATCATCGAACAATCGCCGGTAGACGCCGGTAATGCCTCCAGCCTGGCGCGCTTTTTTGGGGACCGATGCCGAGTCAGGAGTGCGGTCATTGGCCGACGCCCTGGAGCCAACCGAGCCGTGCATGGTGTGCGCGATGCTCGCCAAGGCCGAGGCCGATTACGTTTGGACGCTTTGCCAGCACCTGACGGACGCGCGCATCGAGGCAGCATACCGGGAGTCAACCGGGTTATGTCTGCCCCATTTTCAGCAGTTCCTGCGCGCCGTGAGCGACCCGGCGCGCGCGCAGCAGTGCATTGCCATCCAGCGGGCAATCTGGAGCCGGCTCAGGGCGGACCTGGAGGAGTTCATCGCCAAGACCGATTATCGTCGCCACGATGAGCCGATGGGGCCAGAAGGCGATAGCTGGTCGCGCGCGATTGCCAGCCTTGCCGGCGGGAAAGGGGTGTTCGGCGTTGACCCGCGATCTGCTTAACCAGTCGCAGCGCAATTAGGTGGTGGTCGTGAAAGCGTAAGAACTGCCTCTTGGAACGAATGACCCTCTCGGCAGACGCGATAGCACGGTAGAAACGGGTTCGATTTGGAGGTTCGTATGAGCGATCTCAATCCCGAAGCAGGTAAGCCGTCGGAGATGGACGAAGCGGAACCCCGCCTGTATACGGACGACTTCGAGCGCCGGTTCTTCGACGGCGCAGAGCAGGTTGCGGTCGAAATCACCCTCATGCGGGACGACTGGGAGACCCTGCTTGCGTTCATGCGTGAGCAGGGCTGGAAGCAGGTCGAGGGGCTGGTCACGCTGCTCATGACCGGCATGGCCTTCCTGCGCAACGAGCGGGCGCTGAGCATGGGCAATGACGGCGCAGCGGGAATGTCCGACTCCGAGGTCAGGCGGCTGCTCGACCGGCTCGCCACTATCGAAGCCGAGTATGCGGTCATGAAGAGCTTTGCCTTCAACATCATGCGCGACCATCAGGCGCTTGAGCTGAAGTATGTCCCCATTGAGCGCCAATACGTCGCCTACAGGCAGTTGGTGTCGCCGCTGCGAAAAGAAAACGACGCCCTCAAAGCAGAGGTTGAGCGCCTCCGGCGCGAGCTAAAGGCCAGGGAATCTGCCGCTTCCCGCGCGCCGCGCACCTACTGGCAGCGCTTGCTGGATGTTGTGCGGGGTCGGTAATCGCGTGAGGTCCAGGGTCTCCAGCATCCACCGCGCGCGAACGGCATAACCGCCCCGCGCGCGATTTGCGGTACAATCCTCCGCGCTGCGCCGGCCCTGCAAGGGACGCCCTTCGGGGCCAGGGGGCAGTGGGCCAGCGCCCACCTGAGGCCGTGCCGCACCGACTCGAGTCCAAGGAGTAAATGACACCGATGTTTCACGCACTGATTACCGGCGGGGCCGGCTTTATCGGCAGCCACCTTGCCGAAGCCCTGCTCGCCGCCGGGCATCCCGTCACCGTGGTGGACAACCTCTCGACCGGGCATTTCGAGAACATCGCGCACCTGGCCGGCGCGCCGGGCTTCCGTTTCGCCATCGAGGACATCCGCAACGAGGTGGTGATGGACCGGCTGCTGAGCGAGTGCGACGTGATCTTCCACCTGGCGGCGGCGGTTGGCGTCAACCTGATCGTCGAATCGCCCATCCACACCATCGAGACCAACGTCAACGGCACCGAGACCGTGCTGCGCATCGCGCGGCGCTACCGCCGGAAGGTGCTGATTGCCTCGACCTCCGAGGTCTACGGGAAAGGGGTGCAGGTGCCGTTCGCCGAGGATGACGACCGGCTGCTCGGCCCGACGACCAAGAGCCGGTGGAGCTACGCGGCCTCGAAGGCGCTCGACGAGTTTATGGCGTTGGCGTATCACAAAGAGGTGGGGCTGCCGGTCGTGATCTTCCGCCTGTTTAACACCGTCGGCCCGCGCCAGACCGGGCACTACGGCATGGTGATCCCGCGCTTTGTGACCTGGGCGCTGCGCGGCGCACCGATCCAGGTGTACGGCGACGGCCAGCAGACGCGCTGCTTCGCGGCGGTGGGCGACGTAGTGCGCGCCATCGTCGCGCTGGCCGACGCGCCGCATGCCGTGGGCGAGGTGTACAACATCGGCAGCGCCGAGGAGGTCACGATCCTGGAGCTGGCCGAGCGCGTCCGGGCGCGGTCGGGGAGCAGCTCAGAGATTGCCCTCATCCCCTACGACCAGGCTTATGAGGCGGGCTTCGAGGACATGCGCCGCCGCGTGCCCGACACGCGCAAGATCCGCGCCGCCATCGGCTGGGAGGCGACCACGACGCTCGACGAGATCATCGACCAGGTGGTGGGCTACTACCGGGGACGGGAGCCGTAGCCGCGCGTAAGGTCGGCGGCGCGCCGCTGGCTTACCTCACAGTTCCAACGACACAACGTAGCCGTTGACGTTGATCGTGTACGCGCCGGCCTCGAAGTCGCCCTCAAGCGGGATGCTGGCCTCATAGCCGACGAGGATCTCCGGGCAGATCATGTCGGCGGGCAGGTCGCGGTAAATCTCGACATACACCGTGTTCCCCTCGCGGCGCTGCGCCACCGTCACCGGGGCCTCACAGCCGTCCGGCTGGTAGCCGGTGATATGGAGGCGCAGTTGCATGGGATCCGACTCGAGGACAGTGACCTCGACGCTATCGATGATGTGCATGGCGCGCACGGCGTCCTCCCCCGGCTCGACGATCACCATCGGCGGTCGGTCCTCCACGCGCTCGCTGATGCCGAAAAACATCACGATGCCAAACAGGAAGATCAAGATCAGGCGGATGATGGTCTCAATCGGGCCTGGCGCTGCAACGTCCATCGCGTTCCCTCCTTGCCTGTAAACCAGCTTACCCTATTATACAACGCGCCGCCTGCGCGCCGGGTTCCACAGATTCCGCGCCGCCTCTGCGAGAAAGACCGCGACCTTCCCCATGTCGCGCGAAAGCGGTGGAAGGTCGCGGTCGTGTTGTGTGTGTAACGGAGGTGCAGAATCGATGCGCCGCTGTGTTGCGCTTTCGTGTCCAGGCGCTACGCCCCGGCCTCCACGAGTTCGATCACGGGGCTGCCGTCGCGCTCGACCCAGACGCCGCACTGCGAGCCGCCCTCGCTGATCCCCAGCTTGACCTCTGTCCCATCCATGCGCAGCACGGGATGGTAAAACTCGGCCACCTTGGCGGCCTCGCCCACAATGTAATGCGCGATCAGGGAGCGGCGGAAGCGGTCGCGCGTCGTGTTCGGGAAGCTCCCGTGCACCAGCGAGCCGTTGAAGAAGAGCACGTCCCCGGCTCCATCACGACGGGCGTTGGCTTCGCCCCCGGCGGGAGCGGCACCGTGACACTTGAGAAGCTCTCCTCGGCGTTCGCATCGACCGTGCAAAGCAGGTCCCAGGTGTGGCTGCCGTCAACGACCTGGAGGCAGCCGTTGTCCGGGTCGCACGGGTCCAGGGCCATCCACGCGGCCATGCACGTGCCCGGCTGCACCCGGAGGTAATACTGGTCCTGGTGCAGGGCCTGACCGCGCGCCCCTGGGGGCTTGAAGTACATCATGGTCTGGACGGCATACGGCTCGGCGCCCAGCAACGTGGTCAACACCTCGTTGATGCGCGGGTCGATCAGGTAGCCCAGGCTCAGCGCGTCCCAGCGGTGCATCTGGAGCATACGCGGGTAGAGCTTGAGCGGGTCAACCTGGCCGCCGGCCGCCGCCGGGTCGAGCTGTGCGCTGGCGGCGTCCTGACGCTCCGCGTTGAGCCGCATGAAGTGGGAGAGGAAGGTCGATACCTCTTCAGGCGAGAACAACCCTCTGGCTACATAGTAGCCACGTTCATCGAAGAAACCCTTGTAGCCTGCCATGTGTTGTGCACCTCGGTTTGGGTGAATGCGGTACATACGATAATCTAGCACAAGTGCGCGCGGTGTCAAGCCTTTTCCGGTCCAATTTGTCCTCATATTGTCAGAGAGCAATCCCCTGGAGCCGGCCAGGGGATTGGGCTATACTCCCTGGCATCTCGCCTGATCCCGCCTGACCCCCAGAGGAGCAACCCCGCGATGCGCCCAAACATCTTGTTGCTCAACGCGCATGATCTTGGCCGGCACCTGTCCTGCTACGGTCGTCGGACCATCGTCACGCCGGCGCTGCAGGCGCTTTCGGACCAGGGCGTGACATTCGACAACAGCTTCTGCACCGCGCCGCAGTGCAGCCCAAGCCGCGCCGCCCTGCACACCGGGCGGTACCCGCACGCGGTCGGCATGATGGGCCTGGCGCACGCGCCGTTCAACTGGCGGCTGCACCCCGATGAGCAGCACATGGCGCAACGGCTGTATGCTGTGGGCTATGAGACGGCGCTGATCGGCAACCAGCACCTCACCGAATCCCGCCTCATGCTGGAGAACCCGGCGGCGCTCGGCTTCGAGACCGCGCTTCCTGACGCGCCGGCCGGCGAGCTGGCCGCGGAGGCGGCGACGTTCCTGTCGCGGCGCACGGAGGCGGCGCGCCCCTTTACCTGGAGGTGGGGTTCACCGAGCCGCACCGCCCGTATGACTGGGGCGGTGCGCAGCCCGACGACTCGCAGGGGGTCAGCATCCCGCCCTACATTCCGGAGTCGCCCGAAGCGCGTGCCGACTTCGCGGCGTTGCAGGGCATAATCCGGGTGATGGATAAAGGTGTGGGCATCATCCTGCGCGCGCTGCAGGAGAGCGGCCTGGCCGACAACACCTGGGTGATCTTCACGACCGACCATGGCGTCGCCATGCCTCGCGCAAAGTGCACGCTCTATGACCCAGGGATCGAGACGGCGCTGATCATGTGCTGGCCCGGCGGCGGCCTGACCGGCGGCAGGCGCGTCACCGAACTGGTCAGCCACGTGGACATGGCGCCAACCATGCTGGACGCGCTGGGCCTCCCCATCCCTGACACACTGCATGGCCGGAGCTACTGGCCGCTGTTGCAGGGGCGCGCCTACGAACCCAGGCGCGAGGTCTTTGCCGAGAAGACGTATCACACAATATACGAGCCGATGCGCGGCATACGCACCGCCACGCACAAGCTGATCGTCAACTTCGCCGAGGATGTCGCGATCAACGTGCCGGCCGATATCCAGTTGAGTCCGATTTACCCGCTGATGCTCGGCCAGATCACCCAACACCGGCCCCACGTCGAGCTGTACGCGCTGCAGAGCGATCCCTGGGAGCAGACGAATATCGCCGGGGCGCGCGAGGTCGCGGAGGTTGAGCGGGACCTCAAGCGGCGGCTCTTCGCCTGGATGGAGCAGACCGGCGATCCGCTGCTGCACGGGCTGCCGCCCTCCCCGTACTACCATGAGACGATGCGGCAGCTCAGGGGCGGCGACTCAGACGCCGCCTGACCGCCCTCCAGGGACGCCCGCACGGCGCAGCCGCGCCTGGTCAGGACGTTTCCTCAAACTGGTCCGACTCGCGCTTGCTCAGGAACGTTGCAGGGTCCACGACCGTCAGGTGGCGGCGCTTCCGCCGCCAGCGCGCGCCCAGCACCCTCGCAAGCGCGAGCGCCGTGAGGATACTCAGGATGCCGACCAGCCAGGACGACGCCGTGACCAGCTCATCGAAGTCTTCCTGTGCGGCCTCAATCTCTTCGATTGTGCGCGTCGTGGGCGCTCCCTCGTCAACCGGCTCGGTCTCCGGCGGGACGATCTCCTGTTCGAGGGTTTCGAGTTGCTGGTCAACTTCCTCAAGCTGTTCCTCGATGACCTCAAGGTCCGCCGCGACCGTCGGATCGGCGACGGCGCTGCGTATTTCGTCGACGGTGTCCTGGAGTTCGGTCGTCGTCTCCTGGAGCGCACCGAGGCTCTCCTGAAGCTGGCGGTCCAGGGCGCGCTGGCGCACGAGAGAGAAGACGAGCAGACCGGCGGCAGCGAGCGTAAAGATGACCAGCGCGCCCACAATAACGCGCTCCACGATCTTGTAGGGGTCGATCCTTTGCTTCATAACCCTACGCCTGTCGGCTAATCCGGCTTCCTGAGATGTGCGCGCCCTGACGCTAGCGCAGCCGCACCCTGCCAGGCTGTTTGGACAGCGCGTACCGCCCCTGTCGCCTGGCAGCGTGCCGGCTGCGCAGGTAGCCGAGAAATGCGAGACTGGCAAGCGCAATGCCCCCTCTGAGCAGCACGGCGTCGCGCGTGTCCTCCGGGTTCAGCGGCGTCACCGTTGCCTGTATTGTATCATCAGCGCGCAAGTGGAAGGTCACGTTCGCCCCGTGCACAATGCGCAGTTCGGTGCGCCGTGGCGGGATCGTCCCGGCATACCGGTAGACATAACCCGCGCGCGCGCCGGCGTTGGTCAACGTGGACGACGCCCTGAACCCGGTCCCCAGAACGGTAAACGGCTGGTCCGAGGTCAGGATGGCCCTGATCGGTGTGGTATTGTTCATGAGCGCAACGCTGCCCGTGCCGACCGTGAACTGCACTTCTGCGCCAGTAAAGGTCCTTTGCCGGACGGTCTCAAACGCCCACAGCGCCGTGACGGCGATCACGGTTAGCGCGATGAAGGCCCAGCGCTTCACGTCCGCGTCTCGTGCGGTTGACAGGAGGAACGAAAGGCCGGACCCAGAATCCGGCCTGTCGCCTGCGGTTGACCCGGCTACTCGGAAGTCGGCACCTGTTCTGTGCCAGCCGCACCGCCAATTGACAGCCGCTGCCGCACCCAGTTGAGCCATGCGTGCCCGGTCGTGCGGGAGATGTAGAAGAGCGCGACGATGACCACTGCGCCCACAAGCAGCCAGGCGTTGCGGGCTTCGTCGTCGCTCACCGGCATCACCACGGCGTCAACCGTGCCGCTCGCTTCGATAGCAACGGTCACGCCTGAACCGCGTGTCAGCCGGAGGTCTGCTTCGCCGGCCGGCAGCTCGAACGTGACGGTATTGACCGCGTTGCTCCCGGTACCCTCGCTCACGGAACGCTCGTTCAGCTCAAGGCCGTCACTGACGACGGTGAAGGCCGAAGTGCGCCCGGTCTTGGACATGGTGACCGTCGCCGCTTCGTCGCTCCTGTTATTCAACACCACGCTGCCGCTGCTCATCTCGAAGCTGAGATCGGCGCCGGAGAAGGTCTGTTCGCGGGTTGAGGTAAAAAACCCAGACAACCCCGACGACGATTATGGCTGCGGCGACAACGATGCGAAGGACTTTGCCGATGTTCACGTTTCTGCTCCTTTTTTAACCTGCTTACCCTGGGCGGAACGTTGCACAGGCGCGCCGTTCCGCCGATTCAACCTCAGTGTAGCGGCTGGCTGTTAAGGCGCTGTGACAGGCGTATCCAGGTTTTGAAATATGTTGTTGCGAAAATGAAACAAGTCGCGGGTCTATGGGCATACCCGGAGGCGCTGTGCGTGGCTATCGTCTGGAGGACAAGTGGCGAACGCTCACCCGGCCCGCGCGACGCTAGCGCGCCTCACGCCAGGGGCAACCAGAGCGTGACCGTCGTGCCTTCGCCCGGCTGGCTCCGCAATGCCGTGACGCCATAATGGCGTTCGACGATGGCTTTCACCAGGGCCAACCCGATGCCATTGCCGGGGATGTCCTTGGCGTTTTCGCCCCGGTAGAGTTCCTCCCAGACCAGGTGGATTTCCTTTTCGGCGATGCCTATCCCCGTGTCGCTGACCTGGATCACGAGGTCTTCGTCGTCGATCCAGACCCGGAGGCGCACATGGCCTTCAGGAGGGGTGTATTTGAAGGCATTGTCCAGCAGGTTGTGGATCGCCAGGAGCAACAAATCCTGGTCGCCGATCAGCCTGGGCGCGCTGCCAAGTTCGGGCGCAAGGTCCAGCGTGAAGTGCGGGCCATCGCGGTCGATCCGTTCGCGCTCCAGGTCCGCGACCTCCGCGAAGAAGGACTGGAGATCGATCAGGTGCGCGTCCAGAGGGGCGCTCTCCAGTTCGGCAAGCTTGCGCAGGTCGGCCACCAGCCGGCTGAGCCGCCGCGCCTCCGCCTCCATTGTCTGCACGAGCTGGCGCTGGTTCTCATCAGCCAGGGTGAGCGCCAGCGTCCCCAGGCCCGCACGCAGCGCCGTGAGCGGGTTCTTCAGCTCGTGGTCGAGCCGTTGGACGAAGCGGCGGTGCTCGGCGCTGGCGCCCTGGCGCACCTGTTCCACGCTTTGCTGCCGGAGGTGCTCCATCCGCTCGCGGAGGATCAGCCCGACCGCCGCAAAGATCGCCAGGCTGAGGCCGAACACGATGAAGAGGACGTCCAGGTCTTCGGGGAAGAACAGCGCGGTGTCGATGAGGCTCACGCGGACGAGCAACATCACGCCCGCCAGACCCAACCCCAGAGGCAGGAGGAGCCAGACCCACTTCCTGCCCGTCATGGCGCCTCGGCGACCTCGCCAATGAAGCGATAGCCCGCGCCGGCCACGGTTTCGACGAATTGGGGTTCCAGTGGGTCATCGTCCAGCGCCTTGCGCAATTCCGCGATGCGGGTGTCCACAACCCGGACGCCGACCAAGTTCTCCCACCCCCAAACCGTGTCGAGCAGGCGCTCGCGTGTGACGACCTCGTCGGGGTGGGTCATGAGGTATTCCAGGATGGCGAACGCCTTGGGCGTGAGGGGGTACTTCGTTGCCGCCAATGTAGGCGCGGCGCGAGGTGCGGTCGATCACCAGGTGATCGCATGCCAGCCGTCGCGCCGCGTGCAGCGGGCGCGCTTCGAGCCAGGTGCGCCGCAACACGGCGCGAATGCGGACGACGAGTTCCTGCGGGTCAAAAGGCTTGTTGAGGTAGTCGTCTGCGCCCTCTTCCAGCGCCATGATCCGCTCGGCGGTGCCGCTGACCTGGGTCAGCAGGATCACCGGAGTCCAGTCGCCGCGCCGCCGCAACCGGCGCAGCGCCTCTCTGCCATCGAGCCTGGGCATCAGCACGTCAAGGACGATCAGGTCCGGCGACAGGCGCTCAAGCTTGTGGAGCGCCTCCTCGCCGTCGTGTGCAACCTCGACCGCAAACCCGGATAGCTCCAGGAAGCTGGTCAGCGTGGCGATAACCGGCATCTCGTCATCGACGAGCAGGATTTTGGGGCGGCCTCTGGTTCGGTTCCGGAACAGTCTTGATCACGGGACGGACCTTCCTGTCATTACATTATAGTGTATATGCCGCCCTTGAGCCGGGTGTATCACAGGATTGACACAGGTTATCACAGACTCTGAAAGCTGCTTCGCGGGCCGGGGAACGTGGATTTCAACCACGACTAACGGACCCAGAGTAATTCCACTCAAGTTGAGGGGAATCAGCGTTTCTTCAGTGCCATGGGGATATCGCCGCGCGCGCGGTGGCGATGGCGCGCACCGTGAAGGAGGACGCGTGGGCGGACGGGATGATGGCGCGCCTGGCGATGCTGTGCCCCGACTGGCTGATGCCCTACGACCTGGGCGACGGCGATCCGGGCAACTGCCCCGACGCCAACCTGGTGGCGCCCAACCTGGTGGCGCTGTGCCAGCGCTGCCACCTGCACGTGCAGGCGCTGTGGCGGCCGGGCGATCCGCCCACCCTGGCCGGCCGCCCTCGCGTCGCGCCCCTGGCAACAGGTGATGCGGCGGGGCTGTGGCACATCTCGGACGTGGACGGGGGCGGATGCTGCGCGCGTTCCGGCTGGGAGGTTGATCTGATGCAGATGGACACTCCGGCTATGGCGGGGGATAGCCAGAGCTTGCTTCCAGCACAAACGCTCATGCAAGGCATTCCCGCCGCACTTGCCCAAAGGCCTGATCGGGACTACCATAGCTGACCTGTCAGTCCGGGACAACAACGGGAGCGGCGAAAGCGAATCCGCTTCCAACAGCGAGGTTGCGCTCTATGACGCAATTTTACGAACTCAGTTCGGGCGATTTCAGCATACAGATATCCCATGAAGGTCGGATCATCCAGCTTCAGTACGGGGCGCTCGAACGTACTGTCAATGCTGAAACCCGGCTGGCTGGCTGTAGCGTGGTCGAGCCGGTCAAGAGCTGCGTCCGCTACGATGGACAGATCGAATTTACCAAACACCTAGTCCACGAACCGGACGGCACGAGGTGTGTTTTGCGCGAGACGTTCCAGTCGCGCGACAGTCACATCCGCTGGGAAGTCGAAGTGCGTGGGCAGGGACAGCCCTGGACGACACCGATTGAGACAATCTTTAATTGGGGCGCGACGGATGACCTGCTGATCTGGACGACATGGGGCAACAACGCCCCGATTGACTGGACAGTCCCGCCATTCAGCGAATTCCGCTACAACTTGCTTAATCGCAAAGCCATCGAGCCAGTCGTCCCCTGGATCGACCCGTTGGTCCCGATCCCGTTTGCCGATCTGAGCCTCGCGTATGGCGGCATCGACAAAGATCGCCGTCGGCTCGGCTACATGGCGGATGAAACATTCTCGGTGCCCATCGTCTCGGTGCTCGACCGCAATGGGGAAGCCGGCTTCAGCCTCGTCCAGTCTCCGGAAGACCTGCTGCTCGATCTCCGGTTATCGATTGGCGCGAACGGTGAAATCAGCTACACGCGGGAGTATCACCGTATCGCGCTTCCGACGCAGCCGGTGCGTTTCTCGCTTGATCTGGTCGCGCACGAGGGCGACTGGCGCGCCGGATTGGGCTGGATGGCGGAGCGGTATCCGCAGTACTTCGAACCGGCTGTCCCCACGGTGTACGACCTCGACGGCGGCGGTGCGTACTCGTCCTACGAAGGTGACCTCGATGTTGATCTCTATCGCCGGATGAACTTTCGAGTCAACTGGAAAGCAACGTTTGATTTCCCCTACATGGGCATGTTTCTGCCGCCCGTCGAGGACGGCGAACAGTGGATCAGCCACAATGGGCTGCCTACCAGCATCGAACAGCTTGCTGATTACAGCCGGCGGATGAGGGCGCAAGGATTCTACGTACTAGGTTACTTCAACGTGACCGAGTTCGGGCGCGATATCACCTTTCCGCCGCCGCCGCGCAAAGCCGAAACGGATGGCGATCTGTGGAAAGACGCGAACGACTATCTCCACAATGTTCTGGCAGACGCCGTCCTGTACGATGCGCACGGGGAGCGAGATAAGCACATTCGGTCGTGGGTAGGCTGTGTCGCCATGGACTGTGGTGAGCCGATCTACCAGAACTTCCTGATCGAACAGGCACGCAAGCACGTCGACCTGCTGCCCGATTGCTCTGGCATTGCCATTGACCGAATGGACTGGACCCTCCTTTACAATGACCGCCGCGACGATCATGTGAGCTGGGTCAATGACAAAGCGGTCTTCTCTGGCATCGTCGGCTGGCATAGGCTACTTGACCAGATTGGCGCGATCATGCACCGCGCCGGGAAAGTGATCTATTGCAATCCGATGAACCGGCGGATCGACCTGCTTGAACACGCCGATGGTGTGTGGGACGAGCACGGACAGCATGCGCACAGCCTGAATCTGTGCGCCTTTCTCTCGTTATACAAACCCTTCGTGACCTGGACGTGGCAGATGAACGAGTTCAGCGGTGATCCGGACGCCTATATCCAGCGTCATCTGCACCTCGGCGCGCAGTTGATGGTTCCGTTCCCTGGGAACGACCATTCAGTCGAACTCGACGAGTTCACTCGTAAGTGTTACCTGGATTACGGCCCATTGTTTGAAGGCATACGCCGTAAGCGTTGGGTGCTGCGCCCACACGTCATCTCTGTGGAAGGTGAGAGCGCCAAAGCCAACATCTTCCAGGTCGGGCGCGACGCTTACGTCGTCCCAGTGACATTCGGCTGGGAATGTGACTCCGTAACCCTGTCAATCGGCAACCTGCCGGTGCCGCTAAGCCGCGACCGCAGCCGTGTTGAACTGATTCACCCTGGTGAGGATAGCTGGATGCCGATCCGAGATGCCTCTATGGTCGACGAATACCTGCGCCTCACCGTTCCACTGCAGCGTGGCTGCGCCCTGGTTCGACTGTTCATTAACGAATAATACAATTCACCGCGCACCACATCCACAGCCAAGACCAGATACTGCCAGGCAAACACAATCTGTTTGCGCAGCACGATCTTCACACCTTGCCGCCCCCAACATCGCCGGACTTGCCCCCATAGGCCAAAGCGCATCTCATCGACATGCCACCATCGACTCCCCTGGGTGAGACCCGCGGTGACGAGCGCGTTTACCAGCTCCCTTTTTTCCAGGCGGCCTGCCGCGCTGGCAGCCGGCTCGGTGCAGTATCCTTTGTTGGCGGGATGCCGCTGCGGCACGGGTGAGGGTATGTCCGAAAACACGATCTACACCTTCGGCACACCGCGCCGCCGGCTGGCTGAGCTGGTCATGCTGGTGGTGGATGTGCGGCTCGCGCGCGCTTCCTGCCGCGCTGACCGGTGTAGCGGAGGGCGACCGATGCCGGATGACGCGGCGATTGCCGCCGCTCTCCCGGCCACACAAGGGTGACAGCCAGGGCGGGTCAGGGGTACAGGTTTTGAAGCATGACAACGCTCGAAGCCGCACGAAGCGCGGTCCGCGCCGCCCTCGCCGGGGGGTCGCTGCCCCGTGCCGACCTGGCGGCGCGGCTCCAGGCGCGCGGCCAGGCCGCCGCGCGCCTGGAGCTGCGCTACATCGACAGGGGCGGCGGCGACTGCTGGGTGCAGTGGCGGCAGTCCGACGACGACCCGACCTGGTCAACCTCGCCACGCTCACCGTACCGCAAAACAGCACTTGACAAAGGCACAGGACCTGGCGTATACTGAGATAAATCGCTTTATCACCGTTTCTGGCGGGTTCCCCGCTGGGTATTTTCTCCTTCTTTGTTGCGCTCTTGGGCATTGAACGCGCAAACCTGTTTCTCGCCGACAGACGAGTCTGTCGAGGGTGTTTCTGTCTCGTGGCGAGATTTGATCAATGAAGAAGAAGCGACGACCAAGATTATCTGATGTGGCCCAACGAGCGGGCGTTTCCGAAGCAACCGTGTCCGTCGTGCTTAATGACCGCGTCGGCGAAAGCGTGCGGGTCAGCCAGGAGACTCAGGATCGCATCTGGGCCATCGCGCGGGAGCTGGGTTATGTCGCAGACCCGGTCGCGCGCAGCCTGGCGCGAGGGCAGATCGACACGTTGGCGCTGGTCGTGCGCGACATCACCAACCCTTTCTTTGCCGAAGTCGCGCTGGCCGTACAACAAGAAGCCGAGCGCTTCGGCTACAGCGTCCTGCTCTACAACACGGCAGCCCCTGGCGGCGTTGACGACCCTCACCGCGAAGCGAATTTCCTGACCCTCGCGCAGCGGTGGCCCATTGCCGGCCTCATTATCTGTCAGGATGTGGCCCTGGAAAACGAGGCGCTGAGAAGCTTCCGGCAGCGCCAAACACCCGTGGTGATGATCAGCCCCCTGCTTCATGAACTCATCGACGCCGTCTTCATTGACGACGAGAAAGCGGCATTCGACGCGGTTTCGTACCTGATCGAGAAGGGGCACCGGCGGATCGCCCACATCGGCGGCCCAAAGAAGTTGCTGACCGGCCTGGCTCGCTACAAGGGCTATCTTGAGGCGCTGCGGGCCAACCAGTTGCCGGTGGACGAAGGCCTTATCGTGCTGAGTGACTTCACGGTGAAGGGCGCCGAACAAAGCATGGCCGAACTCATTACCAGGGCTGATCCCCCGACGGCGGTCTTTGCCGCCAACGATGTGATGGCGTTCGGGGCGCTGCGCACGGCGCTCGGAGCAGGGTTATCGGTGCCGGATGATATTGCGATCATGGGCTTTGACAACATCCAGGCGCTGATGTGTCCGGGCCTGACCACCGTGGACCACGCACAGGAGAAGATGGGACGCACCGCAGTTCAACTGCTGATGGAACGGCTGAGTGGTGATGCCCCAGAAGAGCAGCGCGTGGTGGTCGTGCCACACCGCATTGTCGTCCGTGATACGGCATAGATTCGCACCGGCGGAAAGGGGGTTACGAAGCGCGATACGCATCTTGTCTGCCCAGGAAGTCTCACCATCGATGTACATGAGTATGAGGAGGAACCCATGTCTCGCAAACCCGCAACTCTGGTTCGTTTGATTGTCGTGGTGATGATGCTTGCTTCCCTGGCCGTCGCCTTCGGCCCAGCGGCGGCGCAGGAGGAACCGTCTGGCACGCTCTCCGTTGCCATTTGGGGAAGCAAGCAGGACATCGACTCGGTCCAGGCCGTGATTGCCGCGTACGAAGAGGCATTCCCCAATGTCGTCATCGACGTACAAGAGAACGCCTGCGGCGAGAATTACGCCGCCTGCAAGACCCTGATTGCCGGTGGGTCAATGTTCGATGTTTTTGTGCCTGGCAACTGGAGCATCCAGGGAATGATCCAGGATGGGGTCGTCGAGAACCTTGAGCCCTATATCGAGGCATCCGGTCTCGACAAGGACGACTTCTACCCGGCCGCTCTATCGGCCATGACCGGGCAGATCGACGGCAATGTATATGCGCTTCCAATGGGCTATCACATCGAGGTGCTGTACTACAACAAGGACCTGTTCGATGCCGCCGGCCTCGACTATCCTCCAGCGGATGGCAGCTACACCTGGCAGGATGTGCGCGAGTGGGCCAGGAAGCTGACGCTTGACGAGAACGGCAACAACGCCGAATCGCCTGACTTCGACCCCCGACAACATCGTGCAGTGGGGGCACTACATCTGGCCCGCCGTGATCGCTGGCTTTGAACCGATCCTGCTCGCGTTCGGCGGCAGCACCATGTCAGTACCCGACGGCCAGACGTGCAACCTTGAGCACCCTGACTCAATCCGAGCATTCCAGTTCATCCAGGACATGATGTGGGTGGATCACACCGCAATCACCCCGCAGGTGGAGCAGGAAAACGCCGGGAAGTACCGCTTCGCGCTCGGCGAGCTTGCCATGCTTGGCGGCGCCCACTGGATGACGGACATCATCAACGACCAGAACCCCGATCTGAACTACGATGTGGCCGCGTTGCCCGCGGAGCAGGCCGGCAACGCCTCCGTGGTGCATGTACACGGCTGGGCGTTTTACAGTGGGTCGCAGAACAAGGACCTGGCGTGGCACTTCGTGCAGTGGGTGTCGACGGAGGGTGCTGGCCCGGAGATGGGCCTGATCCCCGCCTATCGCGACCTGGCCCTCTCGGATGTATTCCTTGAGCGACCGGGCGAGCCGGAACACCTCCAAGAGGCCTTCCTGGAGCCAGCAGACTGGCCGCTGACCATGGGGCCAACTGCCTTTAGCGACAAGTATGCGCAGATCCTCGGGCCGGACGGCTACGGCCTGGCAATTGAGGCGATCATGCTCAACGAGATGCCGGCGGCAGAGGCTCTGGCTGGCGTCTGCGAGGTCGTCGATGCCATCATGAATGAGTAAGGCACAGCACATCGCCCCGACTTGATGATCGCCTTCGCGCCTGCTGGCGGGCGCTGCGCCGCCAGCAGGCGCAGCGCCCCTGGCTGCGGTTGTGCCAGTGGCGTTGGACGCTCAGGAGAAGCCTAGCATGTCTCAAAGAACAGGTAGATTGCGCCTCCCGACGGGGAACCAGCGCCGGGAGTGGTTCGCAGCATATGCCTTCCTGACCCCGCAACTCCTGGGGCTGGTGGTCTTCATCGGCATCCCGCTGGCGGCTTCCATCTACTACACCTTCACCAAATGGGACCTTATCGCGCCGGAGCCGACCTGGATTGGGCTGCGCAACTGGGAATACCTGCTGTTCGAAGACCCACGTGTCGGCAAGGTCCTTCTAAACACGGTGAAGTTCATCCTCACCGGGACGACGAGCTTCCTGGTGCTTTCGCTGTTGGTCGCGCTGCTGCTGTCCCGGAAAGCGAAAGGGAACTTTGTTTTTCGCGCCCTGTTTGTCCTCCCGTGGGTATTGTCGTCGGTGGCGCTCGGCACGACCTGGAAATGGCTGCTGAACACTCGGTCCGGACCCTTGACCCAGGCGGTCGAGCTTTTCGGGATCAAAAGCCCGGATTGGCTGCTCGACCCGCAGTGGGCCATGATCGCCATTGCGATGGCGACGACGTGGCAGGCGCTCGGCTACGGGATGACCGTATACCTGGCC
Source organism: Anaerolineae bacterium (assembly GCA_027494055.1). GTDB lineage: Bacteria > Chloroflexota > Anaerolineae > Aggregatilineales > JAFGMM01 > JAOSJO01. The sequence continues at coordinate 578,187 of JAOSJO010000022.1, forward strand.
GGCCTGCAAGGCATCTCAGACGAACTCTATGACGCCGCAAAGGTCGATGGCGCGAATGGCTGGCACCGCTTCCGGTACGTCACGTTCCCGATGCTCTCGCCCACCACGTTCTTCCTTACCGTAACGTCGCTCATCGCCGCCTTCCAGCTCTATGACGCCGTCGTCACTATGACGAGCGGCGGCGTTGCGGTTGCGCCCGGTGGCCCAAAGGACTCCACGCGCACGATTGTCCTTTATCTCTACAACCAGATGTTCCAGTACAGCGAGCGCATGTCCGGTCTGGGCTACGCGGCGACCATCGCCTGGATGCTCGCGATCCTGATCTTCATCGTGACGATTATCCAGTGGCGGCTGGGGAGGCTATGGGTCTTCTATGGAGGCGACGATGGGCGTTAGCCAGCAGATTCGTGAAGGGGCCGTGTCGCCCACGGACGCCTCGGATCGGACGGTCAGCCGCCACCGCCTTGCAACAGGTTTCTACTACGGCGTGGTAGTCGCGTTGCTGATGGTCTACCTGGTCCCGATCTTTTGGGTAATCTCGTCCTCGTTGCGGATCAACGAGAACATGTACCGCCCGGACCAGTGGATTCCGCAGCCAGCGACCCTGGATCACTACGTCAACCTGTTCGAGTTCCTCCCGGACTGGGGACGGTATCTGTTCAACACCGTGTCCATCGCGACGCTGTCCACCATAGGCACCCTGCTCTCGTGCTCGATGGCAGGCTACGCGCTGGCGCGGCTGCACTTTCCGGGGCGGGGCCTGCTGATCCTCATCCTGCTGCTGACGCTGATGGTTCCCGCGCAGGCGACGCTGGTGCCGGTCTATGTCATGTTCAGGCGGCTGGGTTGGATCAACACCCTCTGGCCGTTGATCGTTCCCGCCTTCTTCGGCGGCGCCTTTGCCACATTCTTCTTCCGCCAGTTCTTCCTCGCCATCCCGCGCGAGATCGAAGAGGCGGCGCTTGTGGACGGCGCGGGGCGGTGGCGCATCTACTGGAACATCGTGCTCCCCATGTCGAAGCCGGCCCTTACCACGATGGGAATTCTCTCGTTCGTCGGCGGCTGGAACAGCTACTTCGGCCCCAGCGTGTTTCTCCAGAGACAGGACCAGTGGGTGTTGACCCAGGGGTTGCTCTATCTGAACGGGCGATACACCAGCGAATGGGGCGAGATCATGGCCGGCGTGGTGCTGATGTCCCTGCCGATGGTCGTGCTCTACATCGTCGGGCAGCGATACTTCATCCAGGGCATCACGTTTACCGGGGTCAAGGGCTAAGGAGCGCGCACAATGAGAACGGGTCTGTACCGGTGTATTCTGTTCGTGCTGGCTATTGCAGCGCTTGGCGGTTCAGCGTGGATGGGTGCAAGCGCCCAGTCTTCGGAGGAGTCCCCACAGATGCTTTACGTGGAAAACGAGTACCTGTCGTTCGGGTTTGACCTGAGCGACGGCGTAGGCCTCGTCAGCCTTGTAGACAAGACAATCGACCACGAGTACCTTCCCGCGCCCCGGCCGGCGAGCAGGACCATCATCTTCAAGCTGAGGGCGAGACAGGGCCAGGGCGAGTGGACCCTTTACGCCAGCCGTTTCGACTTCAAGGTCACCGACGCGGCGCTATCGCCCGACGGCAGCCAGTTGCATGTGACAGGTCGGGGAGAGTCCATCCCCTTGCGGTTCACGCTCACCTGTACCCTCGAAGCGGGGCAGGGCGTCGCGCTCTGGGAACTCGGCCTCCACAATGAAGCCGAGGCGCCGCTGGAGGTCCAGCTTGAGTATCCGACAGTACGCGGCCTCCAAACGCCGGGCGATCCCGAAGCGACAATGGGCGCGGTTCCTATCGAACTGGGCACGGTGGGGCCGCTGAGCCGGCGGTCGGTCATCGGCTTCGACACCCCAGACCCCCAGGTGGGGGTACCCCACGCGCTCAACGCCATGCAGGTCGCAACCCTTTACGACCCCACGGGGCTGGGCGGCCTGTTCTTTGCCGATCTGGACGGCGGCGTCGCGCCAATCCAGTTGGCGCTGCTGCGTGACCAGGTGTCGGGCCGGTGGGCCACCATCCTCGAGCCGGGCGCGACCGCGACCCTGCCCCGGCTCGCAATCGGCGCCTACGCCGGCGACTGGCATCAGGCGCTCGATTATTACGTCAGCCAGCGCCAGGCGCGCTGGCAGTTCCCCGAGATCCCGGCCTGGCTGCGCGAAGCCGGCGCGATCTACAACTATGGCGCTGAGGGCGGCGGCGGCATCTACCAGATGCTGCCGACCATCACGCTGAAAGAGCGCATTGACGCGTTTGCCAACCTGCCCCAGTTGCTCACTGAGGCGCAACAGCTTGGCACGAACGTGGTCTATCTCTTCGACTACTGGGAGGGGGCGACGGAAGGTCCCTGGCCGCCGTACTGGAACAAAGGCGATTACATCCCGCGCGCCGACATGGGTGGGCCAGAGGCGTTCAAGGCCGGCATCGCGGCGATACACGAACAGGGTGGGCGGGTCATCCTGTACGTCGAACCGTTCATCGTGTACCACTATTCCGATCTGGGACAGCGCATGGGCGAGAGGTGGGCCGGACGCAACCGCGATGGGTCGCCCCAAAGCCAATACCCTGACAACTACACCATGTGCGCGACGTTCGATCTCTGGCAGGCCTACATCACGGAGGTTGCGCAGCACCTGGTTCAGGAATACGGCGCAGATGGCATCTACCTCGACTCCTTTGGCTGGCAATGGAACTGGTGGTGCTTCACGCCGGAGACGAACGTGCTCGCGTCCCCGTCTGAGTGGAACCAGGGCGTGCTGGACTTCATCGACCGGGTGCGCTCGGCGATTCGGGAGATCAACCCGGAAGCGGTGGTGATGACCGAATCCCATAACGAACTGCTCGCGCAGCACGTGGACGGGGCGCTCGATGCCACCTTCGCCTGGCTGTATGATCTGAACGGCGGGCAGCTCCTGGCGTCGCCGGTGCGTTACGCCCTGCCTGAGGCCAACATCTATAGCGCCGGGCGCAACCTCAACCAGCTCAACCAGGTGTTTGCCGCCGGCCACAGCCTCGCCCTCGCCCCCCACTGGCTCCCCGACGCGGATTACATCCGGCGGTTGGTGGAAATCCGGCATGACTACCGCGACGCGCTCGTCTACGGATGGCAGGCATACCAGCCGGACACGGGCAGCGACGTGGTGGGGGCGTGCTTTTACGAAGGCGCGCAGACGCAGATCATCACGGTTGTCAACATCGCCAAGCGCCCGTACGAAGGCGCGTTGACCTTGCGGGCGAGCGAAGCCGGCGCGCAGTGGCGCGACCTGCTGACGGGCGACACGTTCTCGACCGGGAGCGACCAGGGACCGGCTGACCTGCCGCTGGCTGTCCCACCGGAAAGCCTGCGCATCCTCGTGCGCGAGTCCTGACCTGACATCCTGGCGTTTATCCGCACCTGCGGGAGGGCACATGACCGGACAGACCGTGACCATTGGCAACGAAGACTATCGGCTCACGTTCGCGCTTGAGGATGGACTGAGCCTGACCAGCGTTCGCAACCTGCGCACCGGCGACGAATACCTGAAGGACAGACGCAGCGCGTACTACGGGAATCCCTTCACCATCAAGCTGCTGGGGGAAAACGGCTGCCACCAGTTCCTGAACAGCGGCCAGGATTTTGCCGTAACGGACTGGTCGCTGGACCGGGCAGAAACCGGACAGACCCTGGAGATACAGGCCCGGTGCACAGGTGCGCCCTTAGATGTGCACCTGCGTGTCCAGGTCCCGGCGTCTGGCCCGGCAAGTACCTGGCGGATGGAGATTCGCAACGCCGGCGCTGACGACCTCACAGGCGAGGTGTCGTTTCCGCTCTTGACGGGCCTGATCGTCGGCGACGACCTGCGGGGTCAGACAGCTTGCACGCCGATGCAGTTGGGCGGCATCCGCCAGCGCTTCGCCGACTCGCCCTACCCGCTGGAGCCTTTCGTGGAAGACTACCAGACCACCTACGCCGGCCCGTATGCGTTGCCGCTGGTAGACCTGCTGTCCTCAAGCGAGGACGAGGGCCTTTTTATCATCGTGCTGGACCCCGATGTGCGCCGGAAATCGCTGGCGCTCACAACGATTGGTCACCCCCACGTCTGTGTGGCCGAGGTCGATTACGCCTTGAAACTCGCCGGCGGGGAGAGCCTGGCGCTGCCGGAGGCGATGGTGGGCGTCCACACCGGGGGGATGGGACGTGGCCGTGGACCTGTATCGCGCCTGGACGGGCGACCGGTTCCTGCCGCGCGACATTCCCACGTGGTTCCGTGAGGCGGTTGCCCTCTACGGGGTTGGGGGCGTCGGCGGGGCGGTGGGTTCCTGGCGCACGGGCGCGACGCCGATGGCGGGACCATCCGGTTTGCCGGCGCGCTCGACTCTGAGATTGCGTCGTTCGACGAACTGCCGGCGCTGCTCCAGCGCGCGCGGCAGATGGGAACCGACGTGATCTACCTGTGGGACTTCTGGGAGGGCGAAAACAAGACCGGGATGCCGCCCTACTGGAACAAGGGCGATTACGTCCCGCGCAGCGACCTGGGTGGGCCGGCGGCGTTCCGGCGTGGCGTGGACGCGGTGCACCGCGAAGGTGGGCGGGTTATCGTCTATGTCGAGGGGTTGATCGTCTACAAGAACAGCGAACTGGGGCTGGCGCACGGGCGCGATATGGCGCTGCAAGACGAGCACGGCGCCTACTACACGGACTACCGCAACTACTGGTCGATGTGCCCCGCCGACGAGGCGTGGCAGCGCCGCCTCGCCGAGATTTGTGTCGGCCTCGTGCGCGACATGGATGTGGATGGCATTTTCCTCGACAGCTACGGCGCGCAGTGGAACCACATCTGTGCCAACGCCAGGCACAGCCACCGGCCTGAAACCGACGTGTGGAACCAGGGCATGACCGAGATCCTCAGCTGCGTGCGCGCGGCGGTCCGGGAGGTCAAGCCGGACGCGATCATCATGACCGAGTCGACCAGCGACCTGCTCCTCCCCGTCGAGGATGGGTCTTGTGATGGGTCCCTCGTGTGGCACGGACCGCTCAACGGTCACAGACTGCTGGGGTCGCCGCTGAAGTATGCCTTCCCAGAAGCGAACATCTTCAGCAACGGGTATACGCTGGCGCAGCTCAACCAGGTTTTCGCGCTGGGCGGGAACCTGGCCGTCGGGCCGAGGTGGGAAGAACACGCGGACTACATCCGCACGCTGGTTGCGCTCAAACGCGAGCGGAAGGATGCCCTGATCTATGGGCAGATGCTGCCGTCGCCCAGGACCACGTCGCCCGACGTGGTCGCGGCGGCTTTCCGAGGGGAACGCAACGCTGTCGTTACTGTGGTCAACACGGGCGTCGCAGAGATCGGCGCTGAGGTCCAGCTTCCTGCTGAGCTGGCCTTTCTGAGCTGGCGTTCCCCACTGACAGGGGCCAGGGTGCAGGTGGACGCGAAATCCCCTGTGCGGACCCTGTCGGTGACGCTGCGCCCCGGCGAGCTACAGGTGTGGCTGGGTGAGGGCTGACGGGACCGTTGATCGTTGAGCAAGGAGACCTGCCCTTCAGCCTGGGCGGAGGGTAGAGAGGGATTGTACACAGCCGCGAGCGACGCCGGCTCCCGCTGAGTACATAAGGTGTGTAGAGAAGTCCACCCCATAGGGTGGGCTTCTCGTTTTTGGGGGGCGGTTCTCGCCCATGGCGGGGCGGTCAGTCGCCGCGCCGAAGGGCTGTATGGGATTGTGATGGCGGTCTGGGCGTTTCTCGAAGCGTTGTTGGCTACGGCTGGCTGGCCGGCTGGCGCGCGATGCAGCCGATGGGCCACAAGGGCGCGGGCCGCCGGCTGGGGTGGTCAACGCCCATTGGCGGCTTCGTCGGCTAGGCGACCTATGCCGGGGTCCGTGGAGCGCGGCCATGGTCTTCTTCGTCGGCGACCCGCTCCCGCCCGCGCCCACGCCCCAGCAGCCCACCGGCACGCTCTACCAGAACGCGCCCGCCTTCCAGTGGGGCGAGGCGCAGTACGCCACGCACTACCGGCTGTACGTGGAAGGCACAGGCGGCGCGGTGCTCAACCAGCTCTACACCGCCGGCGTCGCGGTGACCTGCACCGCCGGGACGTGCACCGTCGCGCCGGGCGTCGCGCTCGCTGACGGTGCATACGCCTGGTGGGTGCAGGGCAGCAACGCCACCGGCAAGGGCCCGTGGAGCGCGCGCGCCGACTTCACCGTCGACGCCGTGCCCGACGCGCCCGTCCCGCAGCAGCCCGTCGGGACCATCACCGACACCAGCCCGACGTACACCTGGAGCGCGCTGCCGAACGCGACACACTACGAGCTGTACGTGTCGGGGCTGGGGGGCGTACCTGCTCAACCAGACCTATGCGGTCGGCGTGGAGGTGACGTGCGCGGGCGGGACGTGCCAGGTGACGCCGGGCGGCACACTGGCGGCGGGCGACTACCGCTGGTGGGCGCGCGGCGTGAACAACGGCGTGGCGGGCGCGTGGCCCGCGCGCACCGACTTCACCGTCGCGCCATAGGCTCAGGCTGTAGACTGACGGGGCAAAGGGTCAATCGAGAGCGGGGGAGCAGCGCAGTCCACACAAGCAGGAACCGGAGGCCTGCTTGGCGGACACTAGTTGCACGATCTGGGCGTTACCTTTCGCGCACACCCGCACCCCTACCCGACGAGAGGGCCGCGCCCGTTGTCCGTGTGTGCCAGCTCAGCTTCGGCCACCCGACGCCGCGCCACCATCGGCCCCAGCGCCGCGCGCCGCGCCACCCGCAGCGCCAGGTTGTCGTGCACGTCCGCCTCGTACGCCTCCGGCTGCGCCGTCACCCGCCGCCAGAACGCCTCCAGCCAGCCGCGCACCGTGGCGCGCGTGCGCGTGACGCGCTTCTGCCCACGCAGGTTGCGCAGCGCGTAGATAGGCGTGATCGCGTGCCGGTCACGAGCGCGACCGCGATCAGCCGCGAGGACGGTGACGATGGCGCGCACGATGACGTGCGCGCGCTGGACTTTGGCTATTTTGGCAAAAGGGATGACCTTCGGGCAAGCTTAAGGGTGCAAGACCGAAGCGAGCCAAAGGCCATCCCATGTCCAATATTCCACAAAACATTGAACTGATCAAGAATCTGTTTGCCCTGTTGGAGGCGCACCGCGCAGTCTTCAGGCAAGAGCGGGTCTACCTGCGCGGGGTGGCGCTGGTCTTCGCCGAGCTCTTCACGTTTTCGCGTCACACCATCACGCAACTGCTGATGGCGTTGGGTCTGACGGAGCAGGACTGGAGCGCGTGGTACCGGCTGTTCAGCCAGGGCGCTTCAACGCGCAACAGGCCAGCGCGGTGTTGTTTGCGCAGACCCTGCAGCACGTGGCGCCGGATGCGGTGTATGTGGTGGGCGGCGATGCGACACAGACGCCGCGCAGCAGTCGCACGCTGGAAGGGGCGGGGTGGCTGCGGAACCCACGCACGCCGCCGTTCATGACCGGCATCCACGCGGCGCAGCGCTGGTTCAACGGCAGTTGGCTGCTGCCCGCCGAGCAGGGCCACAGTCGCGCGCTGCCGCTGCGCTGGCTGCCCGCCTTCACCGCGAAGTCCCGGCCGGTGGCGCACCCGCCGGCCACAGAATGGGAGGCGGCGGTGCAGTTTCTGGGCTGGGTGCGGCAGGAGTTGACCCGTCACGGGCGGGCGCACCAGAGGGTGCTGATGGTGGGCGACGGCCACTACGACACGCTGGACTTGTGGCAGCGGCTGCCGGAGGGCGTGATCTTGCTGGCGCGCAGTGCCCGGAACCGCGTCCTGTACCATCTGCCCGGCGTCCAAAGCGGGCGCGGACGGCGGCGCAAATATGGCGCCCGCGCCTTATCCCCCCAGCAACTCTGGCAGCACCGCCAGGGCTGGCGCCCTCACCCTCATGGTGCGCGGCACAGCGCGCCACCTGCAGGTGAAGGTGCAAGGTCCGTTTCTGCGTCAGGGTGCACCGGAGCGCCCGCTCATGCTGATCGTGGTGCGCGGCAAGCGCAACGCGCGCACCCACCGCCCCTCCCCTTCCTGGTCAACGCCGTCCAGGATGAAAACGGCGCCTGGGGCCTGCCCTTGCCGCTGGCGACCTTGCTCTTCTGGGCCTGGCAGCGCTGGGAACTCGAAGTCTGCCACCGCGAACTCAAGGCCAACTTCGGTCTGGGCGACAAGCAGTGCTGGAACCCCATCGCCGCCGTCGCCTCGGTCCAGTGGAGCGCCTGGGTCTACGCGCTCTTGCTCCTGGCCGGCTACCGCACCTGGGGCTTGTCCACCGCGCCACCCGTGCCCACGCGCTGGTGGCGTGGCGCCAGCCGCTGGTCGCTCAACACCCTCTGGCGCGCTTTCCGCGCGACCGTGTGGGGCGACCACGATTTTCGCCCCCTTTGCGCCCTCACCACGGATGACTGGGGCGAAAAAGAGGCCCTGCTCCTGGCCTTACGCAACGCCGCCTTCGCTTCCGCCCGCGCTTAAGGCGTTTTGCCCCTTTCTCCGGCCTCTATCTCCAGCAAAGGCCGCTGTCTCCCCCTCATCGGCCTCTTCAAACTGCCAAAAGTCCAGGGCGCGCACGATGACGTGCGCGCGCAGCGCGGCGCGCCGGGGGTTGCCCTCGGCGAAGGCGGCTGGCATTCGACATTACACAGCCAAACAGCTCTTCTATGGGGAAACCACGCAAATCACTTTCGAAGTGTTGGCGAAGGTGTGCGACGCCCTAGGGGCACAGGTGGGCGATCTCTTTGAGTTCGTACCTGCCGAACAAACCCCCAAAGCAACGGAGATACCGAGTAGGAAACCAACAGCCCCAGCAAGCTGAGGCTGTTGCACTGGCAAACTGACCCGTCCCCGTCCGGCAAGACCGAGCGGGTAGCTTCTCTGCCCGACCCATTCGGGTCGGTATTGCCGTTGTTGGTGCCTCTTGGAGGGCTTGCTCAGACGCCCTGCCCTTTGTCACGCGGGTTGCAGCGCTCATGTTTGAGCAGGTCCTCCAGGGCGCATCAGCGACCCTATTGCACCTTAACAACTTGGCAGGCTGGGGGACGTGGATTTGAACCACGACTAACGGATCCAGAGTCCGCTGTTCTGCCGGTTAAACTATCCCCCAATCAGGCGAGCGGGATTTTACCGTAGCTGGCATCAGATGACAAGCGGATTGCGACAAGTCGCGCAATCTCCTCAATGCCCGTGCGCGACGCCCCTAAACGCCGCTTCTGCACTATAATACCCCTGCGCAGCACCGCAACGTTCACCGGGGAAGGCGATGAGATTTAGCATCTGTTCGTTCAGCTTCCACCGGCTTCTGGCCGCCGGCAAGCAGGATATCTTCAAGTACATCACAGACTGTAAGGCGCTGGGCGCCGCTGAACTCGACCCTGGAACGCGCACCTCGCCGTCATCAAGGGCGAGGACGCGGTAATCCGCACCGGGCGCGATCCGGGGCACGCCCGCCTCTCGGCGCAGAGCGACGCCTTTGTGGCGCAGGTCAAGGCGGCGGCGGATGACGCTGGCCTGCCCTTCGGCTGCATCGCGGTCGATGGCGCGCACATCTACGAGGACACGCCCGAAGCGCGCGTGATGAACCGCGCCATCGCCTACCGCTGGCTTGACGTCGCCGAGACGCTCGGCGCGCGGCAGGTGCGCATCGACGCGGGCGGCCCGGAGGCGATGCCCGACGACGTTTTCGACAACATCGTCGCGGGGTACAACGACCTGGTGGCGCGTGGCCGGGACAAGGGCGTGGAAATCGTGATGGAGAACCACTGGGGGCCGTCGCTGGTCCCGGAGAACGTGGTCAAGATCATCGAGGCCGTGCACGGCCTGGGCCTGCTCTTCGATACCCACAACTGGGCGGATGGCATGCAGGAGAAGGGCTGGGCCATGTGCGCCCGGTACGCCAGGGCGACGCACATCAAGACGTTTACCTTGACGCGGACGGCAACGAGCCGTCGGTCGATATTCCGAAAGCCATGCGCTCTCCTGCGCGACGCCGGCTTCGACGGCGTGTGGGGCATCGAGAGCGTCCCGCCGGAGGGCGCGGACGAATACGAAGGCGTCCGCAAGACAATCGCGCTCATGGAGCGCGTGCTGCACGCATAGCCACCATCACCAACAAGGAGAACAGCATCCATGTCTACGCGATCTGACAATGGCGCGCGCGAGCCGGTACGGGTCGGCGTCATCGGCGTGGGGCAGATCGGCAAACAACACCTGGCGACCTACCAGACAATCGACGGCGCTGAGGTCGTCGCCATTGCCGACATCGACGAGCCGGAGGCGCGCCGCGTCACGGCGGCGTTTGGCGTCCCCAACGTCTACACCGACTTCAGGGCGCTGCTCCAGCGGGACGACATCCAGGCCGTGGACGTGTGCCTGCACAACAACCTGCACATGCCCGTCACGGTCGAGGCGCTCCAGGCGGGCAAGGACGTGTTCTGCGAGAAGCCGATGGCCGGCGCGTACTGCGACGCGGAAAGGATGTACCGCACCGCCGAGGCGCTTGGCCGCCGCTTCAGCATCCAACTGAGCACGCTCTTTTCCAGTGAGACCAAGGCGGCCAGGGCGCTGATCGACGCCGGGCAGTTGGGCCGGCCCTATTTCGCGCGCTCGACCGGCTTCCGCCGCCGGGGCCGGCCCTACGTGGACGGCTACGGCGCGCCGGCGTTTGTGCAAAAGCACATCGCCGCCGGCGGCGCGATGTACGACATGGCCGTCTACCACATCGCCAACATCCTCTACCTGCTCGACAACCCCGACGTGCTCACGATCACCGGGAAGCTCTACCAGGAGACCGAGATCGATCCGGCGCGCAAGGCCGCGAGCGGCTACGACGTCGAGGAGCTGGGCATGGGGTTTGTGCGCATGGCCGGCAACATCTGCCTGGACATCATCGAGGCGTGGGCGATCCATCTGGGCGGTTTCGAAGGCTCGTATGTTGTGGGTACCGAAGGCGGCGTGCAGCTTCAGCCGTTTGGCTACTTCCGTAACGTTGGCGATCTGGACCTGAACAGCGCCGCCGACCTCACCCGGTACGAATGGCGCATCCACAACGTGCGCGAGAACGGCGACGCATACGACAGCCCGCAGCACCACTGGATCGCGGCGCTGCAGGGGCGCGTGCCGCTGCTCCCCACCGCCGCGCTTGCGCTGAACACGATGTTGATCGCGGAGGGCATCGTCCTTTCGGACGCGCTCGGACGCGAAGTCACCGCCGGCGAGGTAAAGGAGCGGTCCTGCTCCACCTCGGTGACGCTGTAAGCGCGGCATGGCGCTGGACGCAGGAAGTGCTATGCTCGTAATAGCCTGACCACCACAAGGAGAAACACTTCATGACGCACAAAGCATTCGAGCAGGGCGAGGGCATCCTCCGGCTCGCGCCAAATTGGGTGCCGCGCGATTTCTGCATCCCCGGCAGGCGGATCAAGCTGCACCCGGATGATTATTACGCGTATGGCACGCACCGGGGCGGCATCGACGAGCGCTGGTTTGCCTCGACGGTCAAGGCGGATAATGGCCCCCTGACCACGCCGGATGAGGGCCTGAGTTTTGTCGTTTACGGCGACGCCGGGCGTGAGGCGCGCGTGCGCCTCGCGGACCTGGTGGATGAGATGGGCGCGCAACTGCTGGGCGACCCGCTCTGGGACAGGTTCCACCGCTGGCCGATGTACTCCAAGTTCTTTGACAACCAGGGGCCGCTGCCGCACCACATCCACCACCGCGAAGAACACGCGGCGCTCGTGGGCCAGTTGCCCAAACCGGAGGCCTATTACTTCCCGCCGCAGCTCAACAACCACCCCGGCGACTTTCCGCACCTGTTCCTGGGGCTGGAGGCCGACACCACAAAGGACCAGGTGCACCGCTGCCTGGCGATGTGGGAGAAGGCCGACAACCACATCCTCAACCTCTCGAAAGCCTTCAGCCTGGAGTCGGGGACCGGGTGGTACGTGCCGGCGGGGATGCTCCACGCGCCGGGCAGCCTGTGCACCTACGAGCCGCAATGGGCCAGCGACGTGTTCGCCATGTTCCAGAACATCGTGAGCAACGTGTACATGGACCGGTCGCTCCTGGTGAAGAACGTGCCGGAGGACCGGCGCGACGACCTGGATTACCTGATCTCGCTGGTCGATTGGGAGGCCAACACCCGCCCCGACCTGAAGAACGTGCACGCCCGCCGGCCGGTGTCGGTCAGGCCGGTGGCCGAGATGGAGGCGGAGGGCTACATCGAGAAGTGGATCGTCTACGGCAACGAGTACATCGCCGCCAAAGAACTCACGGTGCTGCCGGGCCGCAGGGTGACGCTGCGCGACGCAGGGCCATACGGCACGATTGCGGTGCAGGGCCACGGCGCGATCGGCGTGTGGCCGGTCGAGACCCCCACGCTGATCCGCTTCGGCCAGTTGACGTATGACGAGTTCTTCGTCTCCTATCCGGTGGCGCAGGCCGGCGTCACGATTCGGAACGACAGTGCGGTCGAGCCGCTCGTCATGCTCAAGCACTTCGGCCCCAACCCCGAAACGCCCGGCCTCAGCTAGCGCGCGGGGCAATCTCCTGCCGACGCGAGGGGCACGGCGCGCTGTGCCCCCCTTTTTTGTCTCGGGCCGGAATCTGCCCTGAACCATTCTTCGGCAAGCGCAGAGGTTGCGGTACACTTACTCAGGCGCGCGCTGCATCTCTCGCGCTCAAGAGGTACGCGATGGCCGTTGAAACCGCCCACATCACGGGTCTCACTGAGGATGAAGCCGCCGCACGCCGCGCGCGGGGCCAGGGCAACGACGTACGCCTGGAGACGAGCCAGACCTACCTCCAGATCGTGCGCCGCAACGCCTTCACCTTTATCAACACGGTGCTGTTCGGCATCGGCATCGTCCTCATCCTGATGGGCCAGCTTGGCGACGCGGTGGTCACGGCAGGGCTGGTGCTGCTCAACGTGATCGTGGGCGTGTTCCAGGAGGCGCGCGCCAAGCGCACGCTGGACCGCATCGCGCTGCTCACGCGGCCACAGGCCACCGTCATCCGCGACGGGGCGGAGAAGCGCGTCGATCCCGCTGAGGTCGTGCTCGGCGACGCGCTGGTCGTTGGCTCTGGCGACCAGATCGTGGTGGATGGCGTCATCGTTTCGGGGCGCGTGGACGTGGACGAGTCGCTGCTGACGGGCGAGTCGGACCTCATCCCCAAGCAGGTGGGCGACGAGGTGCTCTCCGGCAGCTTCGCCGTGACCGGGCGCGCGGTCTACGAGGCGACCAGGGTGGGCGCAAGCAGCTTCGCCAACCGGCTCACGGCCGGCGCGCGGCAGTTCCGCCAGATCAAGACGCCGCTCCAGTTGGACGTGGACCTCGTGATCCGCGCGCTCGTGTTCGTGGCGAGCCAGTTGGGGCTTCTGCTCGCCATCTCGTATGCCATCCAGAACACGCCGGTCGTGGAGACAGTGCGCGTCGCGGCGGTGATCGTGGCGCTGGTGCCGCAGGGGTTGTTCTTCATGGTCACGGTGACCTACGCGCTCGGCGCGGTGCGCATCGCCGGGAAGGGCGCGCTGGTGCAGCAATCCAACGCGGTCGAGTCGCTCAGCAATGTCAAGGTGCTCTGCACCGACAAGACCGGGACGCTCACCACCAACCGCATCCGGCTTGAGTCGGTGACGCCGGTGGGGATCGACGAGGCGACGCTGCGCAACACGCTCGGCGCATACGTCGCCAGCATGTCCGATGTCAACCGCACCGCCGAGGCCATCGGCGCGGCGTGCCCTGGCGAACCGCGCCGGGTCGCCGACGAGGTGGCGTTTTCGTCGGCGCGCAAGTGGAGCGCGGTCGCGTTCGACGACGGCGACCTGCGCGGCGCCTACGTGCTCGGCGCGCCGGAGATGCTCTGGGACGCGCTGGAGGCCGACACGGCCCAGATCGACGCACTCAGGGCGCAGGTGGGTGCATGGGCGGGCCAGGGGCTGCGCGTGCTGCTCTTCGCGCGCAACCCCTCGGTGACGCGCTTCACCGACGCCCGCCCGCAGCGGTCCGACCTGGACAGCGCGGCGGCGGGCGACTGGTCAGACGCGCCGCAGTTGCCCGCTGGCCTGGTCCCGCTGGGCGCGCTGGCGCTCAGCGACGAGCTGCGCAGCGACGCGCGCGCGACGCTCCAGGGCTTCGCCGAAGCGGGCGTGGGCATCAAGGTCATCTCCGGCGACAACCCGGACACGGTCGCGGCGCTGGCGCGGCAGGTGGGGCTGGGCGGCGACGACCTGCGCGTGGTGTCGGGGCTGGAACTGGCGGCGATGGACGACGCGGCGTTCGCGCAGGCCGCCGAGGAAGGGACCATCTTCGGGCGCATCACGCCGCAGCAGAAAGAACGGCTGGTGCGCCTGCTGCGCGACCGGGGCTACTACGTGGCGATGATCGGCGACGGCGTGAACGACATGCTGTCGCTCAAACAGGCGCAGCTTGGCATCGCCATGCAGAGCGGCAGCCAGGCCACCCGCAGCGTGGCCGACATCGTGCTCATCAACGACTCGTTCGCTGTGTTGCCGGGCGCGCTCCAGGAGGGCAGCGGATCGTCAACGGGATGCAGGACATCGTGCGGTTGTTCCTCGCGCGCACCTTCTCGGTGACGCTGCTCATCATCGGCGCGGCCATCATCGGCCTGCCCTTCCCGATCACGCCCAAGCACAACTCCCTTCTGGCGCTCTGGGGCGTGGGCATCCCCACCTTTGCGCTGGCGCTGTGGGCGCGCCCTGGCCGGCCGGCGCGGGGCCTGCTGCGCACGGTGGTGCACTTCGTCTTCCCGGCGGCGTTCACGATTGCGGCGTTTTCGCTGGGCGTTTACCTGTACTACCTGCTGCACACGAATGACGTCAACCTCGCGCGCACGGCGTTGACCACGACCGCCATCTTCTGCGGCCTGATGCTGATCGTCTTCGTGGAGCCGCCGACGCGGTTCTGGGTGGGCGGCGACAACCTGAGCGGCGACGCGCGCCCGGCGCTCATGGCGGGAGTGCTGTTGCTCGCCTACATGGCGCTTATGGGTATCGCGCCGCTGCGCGCGTTCTTCGAGCTGGCGCCGCTCTACGTGCCCGACTATGCGCTGATCGTCGCCGTCGTCGCGGTGTGGGCGCTGGCGGTACGCCTCATCTGGCGGCGCAACTGGTTCGAGCGGCTGCTTGACCTCGACGTGAGCTGGTCGGTGCGGACCTGACGCCTGCGCCCCGCCTACAGCGGCGCGCCTTCCCCCGTGACGCGCGCCCATGCCCGCCGGTAGCGCTGGTAGCGTTCGAGGTCGTTCGCGGTCATTTCGCTGATCCGGCGCAGGTCCATGTTGTCTTCCAGGTCCGCCAGCTTGACCCGGCGCGCGAGCGGGTTCAGCATCACGCGCTCGATGTACGCCTCGTATGGCTCGCCCTCGTGCTTCGAAAGCGCGTCCACCGCGTCGAGCACGCGGCCCGGGTAGCCGGCGTGGCGCAGGTCCGAGAGCGTGTACGTCGAGTCTTCCACCACGTCGTGCAGGATGGCGGCCATGCGCGCCTCTTCGTCGTCCATGCGCATCATCACGCGCAGTGGGTGCAGCACGTAGGGCTGGCCGGCCCTGTCCTTCTGGCCCCGGTGGGCGTCGAGCGCCAGTTGAATCGCATCCTCCAGGCTTGGCATCGGGCTGTCTCCTCGGCGAACAGGGATAGCAGTGCCGTGCAGATTACCCGCTTTGCCGGGACGCGGCAAATGGCGCATGTTCCGAGGTGGGGCTGGCGCGCTGTCAGCGCGCCCGGCAGAGAAGGATCCCGTTCATGGCAGAATTAATAGATTTGACGAATTGGCAAGTACCGATTTATATTGTAAAATGATGACTAAGGGGTTGTGGACACACTATTTTTCTAGCCGTACCTAGCAAAATTCGCGCGGGTGTCTCTTGCATTTTCGGGAGGCAGTATGGTAGACGTTATCAAAGTTTCCGCGCGTTCCCGCTCTACCGCAGTCGCCGGTGCGATTGCTGGCGTGGTTCGCGAGCACAAGCGGGCGGAAGTCCAGGCGATTGGCGCCGGCGCAGTGAATCAGGCCGTGAAGGCAACCGCGATTGCCCGAGGCTACCTCCAGGAAGATGGCATAGACGTCATCTTCATCCCCTACTTTACCGAAGTGGTGATCGACGGCCAGGAGCGCACCGCGTTGCGCTTTGTGGTCGAGCCACGGTAGGAACGGTAAGATTTCCCGCCGAACCGCATACAGTACACTGACGCAGCGACACAAGCTGTGCTAATTCCCTTTGGGCGCGTTCTGACCGCAGCGCCGGGGTCTATCGTTTTTGACAAATCGTGTGGCTGCCCGTAGTATAACCGGCAGACCGATGACAGGAGAAAAGGCGACATGGCAGAACCCGTTCACGTGACCAACTTTGAAGAAGAAGTGCTCGGCGCTGAGGGGCCAGTGCTGGTTGATTTCTGGGCCGAGTGGTGCGGCCCGTGCAAGATGATCGCGCCCATCGTGGCCGAGAT
Organism: Anaerolineae bacterium; assembly: GCA_027494055.1. Taxonomy (GTDB): domain Bacteria; phylum Chloroflexota; class Anaerolineae; order Aggregatilineales; family JAFGMM01; genus JAOSJO01. Next base: position 594,659 of record JAOSJO010000022.1, read on the forward strand.
TGCCCGCGCTTACGATGGCCGCCTTCTCGTCGGCAAGCTTGACGCCGACCAGTATCCTGAAGTGCTCAACAACTACAACATCCTCGGCATCCCCACCCTGATCCTCTTCAAGGACGGGGAGGAGGTCGAGCGTTGGACCGGCTTCATGCCCAAAGACCGCATCCTTGCCCGGCTGGAGCCACACCTCAGTTAGCCGTTTCGTAGCGCCAACCGAACCAAAGCAGCCCGCCGTCGCGCGGGCTGCTTACATGCCCGCCAGAGAGGGAGAATCGTGAGCCAGGATAAACCAGACCAAAACGACCATATCCGCCTGTTCCTGCCCGGCCCGGTCGAGGTGCGGCCCGAAGTGCTGCGCGCCCAGGCCGGCTGGATGGTCGGCCACCGTTCGGCGGAGTTCAGGGCGCTCTTTGCGCGCCTCCAGCCCAAGCTGCGCGCGCTCTTCCAGACCCAGCACCGCGTCTATGTGAGCACATCCTCCGGCTCCGGGCTGTGGGAGGCGGCGTCGCGCTGCTGCGTGCGCCCAGGCCGCCCGGTCCTGCACCTGGTCAACGGCGCGTTCAGCGCGCGTTGGGCCGAGGTCAGCCAGGCCAACGGCAAGGAGGTGGACGTGATCGAGGCGGCGTGGGGCCGCGCCATCACGCCGGAACAGGTCGAAGAGGCGCTCCGCGCGCGCGCCTACGACGCGGTCGCTGCGACGTACAACGAAACGAGCACCGGTGTGCTCAACCCGCTGGGCGCGATTGCGGCGGTCGTCCGCCAGCACCCGGACACGCTGCTGCTCGCGGACGTGGTGAGCGCGCTCGCCGGCGCGCCGCTCCCGACCGATGCGTGGGGCATCGACGTGTGCCTGGCTTCGTCGCAGAAGGCGGTGGCCCTCCCGCCGGGCGTGGCGTTCGCCGCCGTCTCGGACCGGGCGCTCGCGCGCGCGGCGGAGGTGCCGAACCGGGGCTACTATTTCGACTTCCTCGTCCTGGAGAAGTACCTGCAGCGCGACCAGACGCCTGCGACGCCGCCGATCTCGCTCCTGTTCGCCGCCGACGTGCAGCTTGACGCCATCCTCGCCGAGGGACTGGAGGCGCGCGTCGCCCGCCACCAGGCGATGGCGCAGAGCGTCCAGGCGTGGGCGTTGGGCGCGGGCTTTGGCCTCTTTGCTGAGGACGGCTACCGCTCGCCGACCGTGACGACGGTCGCCAACACGCGCGGCATCGACTTTGCCGCGCTCGACGCCTACCTGCGCACGCGCGGGATGGCGATATCCAACGGCTACGGGAAGCTCAAGGGCCAGACGTTCCGCATCGGCCACATGGGCGAGGTCACGCCCGCCGACGTGCAGACCCTGCTGGACGCCATCGACGCCTTCCTGGCCGGAGGCTGAGGCCCCCAGCGGGCGCGGCGTTCCGGTTCCCGTTGCGGCTGCTTGCGGAGGGCGTCTGCAAAGTCGGCGGGTAGTTTGTAGGGGCAAGGCAGCCTTGCCCCTACTTGAGGTTTCGTTTGCCTGTCTGTTCCCAACCCCACAAGGGGAGGGGGGTGAGGGGGAGACAGCCGCGAGGACTCTGCTACATCCCTGCCTGCGGAGGCTTGTCATCCCGCCGACGTGGGGTAATATCACGCAGGCTGTGCCGCCGCCGCAGCGCCTGAAGGGCGCGGCGCGCTCCGGCGCCAGCCCAAACGTCAATGAGGAGTCGTGTGCGCAGCGATGGAGACAACACACCGCACCCAGACTGCAAGCCATGAAGCCACGATCGTGCCCCCACATCCTGGTCGCCGATCCACTCCACCCGTCAGGGCTGGCCGTGCTCGCCGAGACCAGCGGCGTCACCTTCGCCGCGCCGGGCAAGATGGACCGCGCCACGGCGCTGGCCGCCATCCCGGACGCCGACGCGCTCATCATCCGCTCCGGGACGCCCGCCGACCGCGAGCTGATCGCGGCCGGCGCGCGGCTGCGCGTGATCTGCCGGGCGGGGGTTGGCGTGGACAACGTGGACGTCGGCTTTGCGACGGCGCGCGGCGTCGCCGTGATGAACACGCCCCACGGCAACGCGGTCGCCGCCGCCGAACTCACCTTTGGCCTTATGCTGGCGCTGGCGCGCCACATCCCGCAGGCGTCGGCCTCGGTGGGCGCGGGCCGGTGGGACCGGCGCGCGTTCGTGGGCACAGAACTGCGCCACAAGACGCTGGGCATCATCGGATTGGGGCGGATCGGCAGCGCGGTGGCGCGCCGGGCGGCGGCCTTCGACATGCGCGTGATCGCCCACGACCCCAACCTCCGCGATGACGACACGCGCCGCGCGCTTGCCGAGTGCGTCACCCTGGATGAGCTGATCGCGCGGTCGGATTACATCACGTTGCACGCCCCGCTCAAGGACGCGACGCGCGGCCTGATCAACGCCGCGCGCATCGCCGCGATGAAGGACGGCGTGCGCATCATCAACGCCGCACGCGGCGCGCTGGTGGACGAGGCCGCCCTCGCGGACGCCATCCGCAGCGGCAAGGTAGCGGGCGCGGCGGTGGATGTCTACAGCGCCGAGCCGCCGGCCGGCAACCCGCTCGTCGGCCTGCCGGGCGTGGTGCACACGCCGCACCTGGGCGCGAGCACGGTCGAGGCGCAGGAGGCCGTCGCTGTCGAAGCCGCGCAGCAGGTCGTTGACGCGCTGCTGCGCGGCGTGTACCGCAACGTGGTCAACCCGCAGGCGCTTTCGACATGAGCGAGGCGACGCGCTGGGCGGCACGTGCGCTGGCGCACGTGCGTGCGCTGGTCGATGAGATTGGTCCGCGCCCATCGACCGGCAAGGCCGAGCGCGCCGCCGCCGAGTACGTCTACGAGGTGATGGGGGCGCGGGGCCTCGATTTGCGCCGCGTGCGCCACGAGCTTTTTCCCGGCCTGCCCTCCACGTATCGCCCGCTCCGCTGCAGCCTCATCGTCGCGCTGGCGTGCCTGTTCCTTTACCCGCAAGCCCTCCCGACCTCCGGCCACTTCGTGGCCGTCGCCAGCGCGGTCGTCGCCTACGGCGTCTACAGCCTTTTCACGCTCCGCGACTGGCCGCTCTACCGGCTGATGGGCAAGCGCACGAGCCAGAACACCATCGGCGAGATACCCCCGGCCGGCGAAGCCAGGGCGACGGTCGTGCTCGTGGCCCACGCCGACACGCATCGCGCCGCCCTGATTTACAGCTCAGACCGGTGGGTGTCCGTCTTTTCGCTCATCATCGGGGCGGCTTTCCTGTCGCTGGTCGCCAACCCGGTCCTCTTCGCGCTTGGCGCGATGACCGGCTCGCTGCTCCCGTATGCCCTGGCGCTGGTGGGCGGCGTGGTCCAGATCGCCGCGCTGGCCCTGGTGATCCAGGCCGACCGCGCCCCGTACAGCCCCGGCGCGAACGACGACGCCTCCGGCGTGGGGATGGCGCTCTCGATTGCGGAGCGCCTGAAGGAAGCGCCGTTGCAGCACACCACCGTGTGGATCGCCATCACCGGCTGCGAGGAAACCTGGGACGGCGGCGTGCGCGCGATGATCGACGCGCACCGCGAGACGCTCGCCGACGCGCTGTGGGTGGAGTTTGACGGCGTGGGGTGCGGCGCGCACACGGTCTGGCTCACGGGTGAGGGAATGCTGCGGTACGACCACGCGCACCCCGACGCAATGGCCGCCGCCGAGGCCGCCGCAGCGCGCGTCCCCGACCTCGGCGCGGAGGGGAAGCCCGGCACGCTCGCCTACACGCAGATGGGGCCGGTGCACAAGGCCGGGATGCGCGGCGTGGGCGTCAACCAGAGGCCCGCGCCCGGCGCTGAGGGGATGGGCAACTGGCACCGCCTGTGCGACACGACGGAAAACCTCGACCTCCAGGCGTTGGAGCACGCACACCGCTTCGGGTGGGCGCTGCTCCAGGTGTGGGACGAGCGCGCCGGGTGACGGCCGGCGGACGGGTCCGGTCCCGCCCTGCGCCGCCTTGAACCGCCTCGCGTAAATCCCTATAATGTGTCCACGCTGAGACGTACATCTTTTCGCGGGACGAAACAGCATGATGGAAGGAATGTAACAATGGAAATGCGGTCACTTGGCGCTACGGGCGTCGAACTCTCAGTGATTGGCCTCGGCGCGTGGGCGATGGGCGGCCCCTGGGAGTACGGCTGGGGGCCGACCGACGACGACGCCTCCATCGCGACCATCCACCGCGCGTTGGACCTGGGCATCAACTGGATCGACACCGCCGCTGCCTACGGGCTGGGGCACGCGGAAGACGTTATCCAGCGCGCGCTCAAAGGCCGCCACGAGCGCGTGTTCATTGCGACGAAGTGCGGCATGGTGTGGGACTACCAGGGCGTGGTGAACAACGACCTCCGCCCCAAGAGCATCCGCGCCGAAGTTGAGGCCAGCCTGCGGCGGCTGGGCGTCGATGTGATTGACCTCTACCAGATTCACTGGCCGGACCCGGAGGAGAAAGCGCCGCTTGAGGAGTCCTGGGGGACGATGGCCGACCTGGTCAAAGAGGGGAAAGTGCGCTTCATTGGCGCGTCCAACTTCGACGTGGAGGACATGGAGCGTTGCCGGCCGATTCACCCGCTGGCGTCGCTCCAGCCGCCCTACAACATGCTGCGGCGCGGCGTCGAAGACGCGATTCTGCCCTACTGCAAGCAACACAACATCGGCGTAATCCCGTACAGCCCGATGGCGTCGGGCCTGCTGACTGAAGGCTTTGACATCGAGCACACCGCGCCCGACGACTGGCGGCGGCGCGACTTCGGCGAGGCGACGCTCCGGCGCGCCAGCGCCGTGGTCGCGAAGCTGCGCCCGCTCGCGGAGCGCCACAACGCAACGGTGGCGCAGGTCGCCGTCGCGTGGGTGCTGCGCCGCCCGGAGGTGTCGTCCGCCATCGTGGGCGCGCGCCGGGTGTGGCAGGTGGAGCAGAACGCCGGCGCGGCTGCGGTCAGGCTCACCGAGGCCGATCTTGGCGAGATCGAGGCCATCCTGTCCGACGCAACCTGACGCCGGCCGCGCGTGAATTTCCTGCCTCAATCTTTTACGGAGGGTTAAGGGTAATAGGGTACAATCTTATCTGGTTAGCCCGTGCTTGCCACAGACAATTGCGCGTTTTGCGGGCTGGCTGTTCGCCACCGCATTGAGGTTGAGAGGAGAATTTCATGTCACACAACCAGAAGACGCACGATACGAAGCGCCGCCTGTCGCGCCGCGAGTTCCTCAAGGTCAGCGCCGCCGGCCTGGCGGCATCGTCGGTCGCTTCGATCCCGATGACGCTGACCCCCGCCCAGGCGGCGGCGGTGCGCGCGCGCCAGCAGGCGGGGGCGCTGCGTATCGCCTGGGGCGGCGCGCCGGCCACGCTCGACCCGCTGAGCGCGTCCGCCGACACCGAAATCGCGTTCCTGAACGCGGTCTACGACTACCTGATCGACACCAACGCGCAGAACGAGCTTGTCCCCCGCCTGGCGACGGGCTGGGAGGTCAGCGAGGACGGGCTGGAATACACGCTGCAGATCGCCGAGGGCGTCACGTTCCACGACGGCAGCGACCTCACGGTTGACGACATCGTCTGGACCTTCGAGCGCCTCAAGAGCGGCGGCCCGACCGCCGACCTGTACGCGGGCGTGGAGGTCGAGGCTGGCGAGGGGAACAGCGTCGTCTTCAGGCTGAGCGGCACCAACCCGGACTTCCTCTTCGACCTCACCGACAACCACGCGGTCATCCTCAAGGCCGGGGCGGAGGGCATCGGCGAGACGTTCAACGGGACCGGACCGTTTGTCCTCCAGGAGTACGCCACCGCCGACCGCGCGATCTTCACCGCCAATGCGGATTACTTCGGCGGCGCGCCCGGCGTCGAGACGCTGGAATTCCAGTACTTTGGCGACAACACCGCCGCCATCAACGCGCTGCGCGGCGGCGTGGTCGATGTGGTGCTGCGCATGGATGAGGCCACCTTCCTCACGCTGTCCGGCGAGGGTGACTTCGCGACCGTACAGGTCGCGACCAACGGCCACGACCTCGTGCGCCTGCGCGCCGACCGCGAGCCGGGCAGCGACGAGCGCGTGCGCCGCGCCTTCAAGCTGGCGACCGACCGCGCCGACATCTTCCAGACCCTGAAGTACGGCTTCGGCGCGGAGGGGGCGCGACACCCCCATCGGGCCGCTGTACGCCGCCTACTACACCGAGGAATACCCGCTGCCAGAGCGCGACCCCGAAGCGGCGCGGGCGCTGCTCGCGGAGGCGGGCTACCCCGACGGCCTGGAGATGACGCTCTACGTGCCCAACCTGCCCGACCGCGTCGCGCTCGCGCAGCGCCTGGCGGCGCAGTGGGAGGAGGCGGGCATCCGCATCGAGATCGAGCCGCAGGAAGAGGCGGTCTATTACGCGGACGACGGCTGGCTGGAGGTGGATCTGGGCATCACGCCGTGGGGTTCGCGCCCCGTCCCGCAGCTCTACCTGGAAGTGGCGTACAAGACCGGCGCGGTGTGGAACGAGGCGCACTTCAGCGACGCCGAGCTTGACGAGTGGATCGAAGTCGCGGGCAGCTCGCTGGACGAGGCAGAGCGGGTCGAGGCCTATCACGAAATCCAGCGCATCCTGATCGAGCGCGGCCCGGTCATCATCCCGTACTTCTTCGCGCAGTTCGGCGTCATGGCCGACTACGTGGAGGGCGTAGAGGTGCACCCGTTCGCAGGGCGCACGAACTTCCACGGAGCAAGCGTGTAAGGGCCTGCGCTTCACCCGCCGCCAACGCTGTCTGGTAACGGCAGGGGCACAGCACGCTGTGCCCCTGCTGCGGATTATGCCCGGCTGCGTTATAGTTCTGCCGTATCCCTGCGAGATGGCTTGATGGCCGATTCGAGAAACGCCCTGCGTGCAGCCCCCGCTCGGCCCGGACCGCGTCCGCCGCCCTCCGGCGCAACGCCGCCGCGTTTGGCGGCTTCCTGCGCGAGCTGTTCAGCCGGCCGCAGTCCGCCGTCGGGACCGCGCTCGTGCTCTTCTTCCTGCTCCTGGCGCTTTTCGGCCCGGCGCTTGCGCCCTACACCGAGAACAACCAGAGCAGCCCGCCGAGGGAAGCGCCAAGCACGGCGTACCCCTTCGGCACCGACTACCTGGGCCGCGACGTTTTCAGCCGCGTCATCCTCGGCGCGCGGAGCATCTTCCTCACGGCGGGCGTGGGCACGCTGATCGCGGTGGTGATCGGGACGTTCGTCGGCCTGTTCATCGGGTACCAGGGCGGCCTGCTCGACGAGGTTGTGGGCCGCTTCATCGACGCCTTCCTCGCGCTGCCGGCGCTGCTGGTCGCGCTGGTGATCCTGGGCATCATCAAGAACGTGGACTTCGCGCCGGGGAGCTGGCAGGCGGCGGTGGCCGACCAGAGCGTATTGATCGTGATTGCGCTGGTGTACGTGCCGATTGTGGCGCGCGTGGTGCGCAGCAGCACGCTGGACATCAAGACGCGCGAGTTCGTGCAGGCGGCGCAGATACGCGGCGAGGCGCGCCTGTACATCATCTTCCGCGAGATTTTCCCCTCGGTGGTGCCGGCGCTGGTCGTGGAGGCGTCGCTGCGCTTCTCGTATGCGATCTTCCTGGTGGCGTCGCTGGGGTTCCTGGGGGTGGGGGCCAGCCCGCCCACGCCAGACTGGGGCCTCATGGTGAGCGAGAACCGGGGCGGGCTGTACCAGCTTGCGCCCTGGGCGTTGAACTTCCCGGCGCTGGCGATTGCTGTGCTCGTCATCGGCGTCAACCTGATGTCCGACGGCGTTAAGCGCGTGTTCCAGAAGAGCGGGTAAGCGCGTTGGCGCGGGCGTGAAATGAGCGAAACACCGGGCACCGTTCTCCATGTCGCCAACCTGGGCATCAGCTACCGGGTCGGCAAGCAGTGGATTCGGGCCGTGCGCGAGTTCCAGATCGAGGTGAAGGCCGGCCAGATATACGGCGTGGTGGGCGAGTCTGGCTCCGGGAAGTCCACCGCCGCCACCGGCATCATGCGCTACCTGGCCGCCAACGGGCGCACCGAACCCGGCAGCGTGATCGAGCTCCTCGGCCAGGACCTGGCCGCCAGGTCCGCGCGCGCGATGCAAGACGTCTGGGGCCGGTGCATGAACATGGTGCCGCAGGACCCCGCCGCCGCGCTGAACCCGTCGATCCGTGTTGGCGAGCAGGTGGCGGAGATCGTGCGCCGCCACGAGAAGGTGGACCGGGACACCGCCCGCGCCCGCGTGGTGGCGATGCTGCGCCGCGTGCGGCTGGCCGACCCGGAAACCATCTTTGACCGCTTCCCACACCAGCTCAGCGGCGGGATGCAGCAGCGCGTGGTGATCGCGATGGCGCTGATTACGTCGCCGCAACTGCTCATCCTCGACGAGCCGACGACCGCGCTCGACGTGACGACCGAGGCCGTCATCCTCGACCTGGTGCGCGACCTCATCGCCGCCGAGGGCGCGGGCGCGGTGTACGTCACGCACAACCTGGGCGTGGTGGCGCAGCTCTGCGAGCGCGTGGTCGTGATGTACGCCGGCGAGATCATGGAGGACGCCGCCGCCGCAGACCTGTTCGCCCGGCCCCTGCACCCCTACACGGTGGGGCTGCTCAAGAGCGTGCCGCGCCTGGGGCAGACCAAGCGCGAGATGGCGCTGCAGACCATCCCCGGCCGCCCGCCCTCGTTGACCGAGCTGCCGGAGGGCTGCGTCTACGCGCCGCGCTGCCCGCTCGCCATCGAAATCTGCCAGACCAAGCCGCCGCTTGAGACGCCGGCGGCGGGCCGGTTGGTGCGCTGTCACCGCTGGCAGGAGATCGCCGCCGGCGCGGTGGAGGTCGCGTATGAGGACGGCGGCGGCGCAATTGCTTCGGCGGGCCTGGAGGCGCGCTCCCCCCTGCTGCACGCTGCCGAAATGACCAAGCACTTCGCCGTGAGCCGGTCGCTGATCGAAGTGTTGCAGGGCGTCACGCCGACGCCGGTGCGCGCGGTGGACGACGTAAGCCTGCACATCCAGAAGGGGCGGACCTACGGCCTCGTGGGCGAGAGCGGCAGCGGCAAGACCACGCTCGCGCGCATGATTATCGGCCTGGAGAACCCCACCGACGGCAGCATCGACCTGTTGGGCGTGGACCTCGCGCCGACCGTGCGCACGCGCGGCAGGGAGATGCTCGCCAAACTGCAGATGGTCTTCCAGAACCCGCAGAACTCACTCAACCCTTACCTGACCGTCGGGCAGGCGATCCGCCGCCCGCTGATGACGCTCCGGGGCATGGCGCGCGCCGAGGCCGACCACGAGGTCGAGCGGCTGCTCACGGCGGTTAACCTGCGCCCGGAGTATGCAGCGCGCTACCCAGGCGAGCTGAGCGGCGGCGAGAAGCAGCGCGTCGCGATTGCGCGCGCCTTCGCCTCCGACCCGGCGCTCATCATCTGCGACGAGCCGGTGTCGGCGCTGGACGTGTCCGTGCAGGCGGCGGTGCTCAACCTGCTTGCGCGCCTGCAAGAGGAGCACGACACCGCCTACCTGTTCATCGCGCACGACCTGGCGGTGGTCGGTTACCTGGCGGACTACATCGCCGTGATGTACCTGGGCGAGATCTTCGAGGTGGGCTACGGCAGCGACCTCTTCGCGCCGCCCTACCACCCCTACACCGAGGCGCTTGTCTCGGCCATCCCGGTGGCGGACCCGACGCACCAAAGCGAGCGCATCCGCCTGAGCGAGGACGTCCCCAGCCCGCGCAATCTGCCGACCGGGTGCCGCTTCCACACGCGCTGCCCGCGCAAGATCGGCGCGATCTGCGAGGACGAGGCGCCGCCCTGGCGCGACGACGGGGACGGCCACTACATCAGGTGCCACATCCCGCTGCCGGAACTCACCGCCCTGCAGAAGTCCCTGCTCCCCGACCACGAAAGGGACGCATAGCCATGTGGCGCTTCATCCTGCGGCGGCTTGGGTTCTTCGTCTTTACCCTGTTGCTCACCTCGGTGCTGATCTTCGCCCTCACGCGCGTGCTGCCCGGCGACGTGGCGCGTGTGCTCCTGGGCCGCGAGGCCGGCGAGGCCGAGGTCGCCGCCCTGCGGGAAGAGCTGGGCCTCAACCAGCCGCTGCACGTGCAATACGTCGAATGGGTGCGCGACTTCGTCACCGGCAACTGGGGCCTGACGTTCTCGCGGCCCGCCCAGGACATCCTCCAACTGGTGGGCCAGCGCGCGCTGAACTCCGCGCGGCTTGCGGCCATCACCATGTTGATCGCGGTGCCGCTCTCGCTGCTCCTCGGCGTGATCGCCGGCCTGACGGAGAACCGCCTGCCGGACAACACGATCTCGGTGCTTACGCTCTCGGTGGTGAGCCTGCCGGAGTTTGTGACCGGCATCTTCCTCATCAACATCCTCGCGCTGGAGCTGCGCCTGTTCCCTGCGAGTTCGGCGGTCTCGCCCAGCGCAACCTTCGAGGAGGCGCTGCCGAGCCTGTGGCTGCCGGCGCTCACCGCGACGTTGGTGCTGCTGGCCTACATCACGCGGCTGACGCGCGCCGGCGTGATCGAGGAACTGAAGCGCGACTACGTGCGCACCGCCACGCTCAAGGGGTTGCCCTACCGCGTGGTGATCGTCAAGCACGTGCTGCGCAACGCCCTCATCCCGACAATCACCGTCATCGCGACCAGCACCGGCTGGCTGATGAGCGGGCTGGTCGTGATCGAGTTCGTCTTCAGCTATCCGGGGCTGGGCCGGCTGCTCACCTTCGCCATCGACAAGCGCGACCTGCCCCTCATCCAGGCGATTGTCATGGTCACCGTGATGGTGATCCTGGTGGCGAACTTCGTCGCCGACTTGCTCTACGCCATCCTCAACCCGCGCATCAGCTTCGATTGAACCTGGCGGCCCGCCCGTGCCGCATCCGCCGCGCGTAAGTAAGAAGGGCCGCGCGCGGCGCGTCTGTGTGGGTGAGCGCAGGGGCGCGCCGCACTGCACTCTGGTGGTGAGAAATCCGAAACGCCGCCGCGCGCGTAAGTATAAGTAACAGGGCCGGCGGGCGGGACGTGTGCGGTAAGGGCGATTGCCGCCGGGCCGGTTGCGCATAGAATACAGGTATCGTGACAGGAAGCATCGTAAAGGACCTGCGGCCATGGAGACACAGAACGCACTTGCAAACCGACACCACGACATCGAACCGGGACCTGGTCAGGAGTCTGTGTGGGATTATCCGCGCCCGCCGCGCGTGGAGCCGACCGCGAAGCGGCTCCGCGTGATCTTCAACGGGCAGGTCATCGCCGACACGACGCACGCGTATCGCGTGCTGGAGACCAGCCACCCACCGACGTACTACTTCCCGCCGGAGGACGTGCGCACGGAATACCTGGAGCGCACGGCGCGGCGCACCGTGTGCGAGTACAAGGGCGGGGCCTCGTATTGGACGGTCCGCGTGGGCGACCGGGCCGCCGAGAACGCGGTGTGGGCCTACCTCAACCCGACGGCGGCTTTCCAGGCGATTGCCGGATACTTTGCGTTCTATCCCCATCCCATGGACGCCTGCTACGTGGACGATGAGCAGGTCGTCGCGCAGCGCGGCGACTTCTACGGCGGGTGGATCACGTCCGACGTTGTCGGCCCGTTCAAGGGCGCGCCCGGCTCGCGCGGCTGGTGAGTCGTTTGTTTCTCTCCTGACCCCTCGGTTGAGACCCTGAGGACAAGGGGCTTAAGCCCCTTGTCCAGCCTCTAGTGCTCTCTCATAAAGCTGTTTTGCTATCCTACTGACCCCCCATGCGTCCCGGTGGCGCGTGAGGGCTATTTGTTTCTAAACCACAGATAGCATGACAAAGTCCGGGAACAGAGAGGCGCGACCAGAGAGTCGTAACACGAAAGCACGAAAGACACGATGTCACGAAAAGGTTGGGCGCGTGTTTCGCGCCTTTCGTGTCTCCAATCTGCGCTGCCCCGGATTGTCATGCAACGCCAGCCACAACCTCGCTTGAGCCAGAACCCCCGCTGGCATATAATAGACTTGCTCGTATACGCATGATGGGGATCACGGGGACGAGGCGGTGCCTGCGGATCTCATTCACCATGTCCTGGTCGTAGACAGCGACCCAGAAGTGGCGGCGCTCGCCGTGTCCACGCTGACGGGCGCGGGCTACCAGGTCAAGACGGTCGTAAGCGGCCAGCGCGCGTTGGAGGCGCTGAGCGCGAACAACTTTCAGATCGTCCTGGCCGATATTGGCGTCCTGATGCCAGACGGCCAACCGCTGCTGCGCGCCATCCGCGAGCACGCGCGCCTTGCCGATACGCCCGTTCTGGCCCTGATCGGCGCGCAGCCCATCGAGCGCCACCTCCTGACCGACGAACCCCGCGCCGACGACTACCTGAGCAAGCCCTTCCAGCCGCGCGAGTTGCTGCGCCGCGTCGCCAACACGCTCGACCTGCACCGCATCCGCCAATCCGTCGTCGCCGAGCGCGAGGTGCACCAGCGCCTCAGCCGCCAACTGGTCGAACTCAACACGCTCTCGGCCATCGGCCAGTCACTCGCCTCCGAGCTGGACCTGGATAAGCTGCTCACCCGCGTTGCGGAGGCCGCCGCGAGCCTCACCCACGCCGAGGAGAGCCTGTTGCTGCTGTGGGACGAAGAGACGCGCGAACTCTACATGCGCGCGCAGAAGGGCGTGGACAGCCGGACCGCCGAGAGCTTCCGCATCAAGTCCGCCGACTCGCAGGCGTTCCGCGTGTTCGAAAGCGGCGCGCCGCTCCTGATCGACTCGCAGGCGGGCTGGCAGAAGATCAAGACCGAGTACCTGGTCAAGTCGATGCTCTACGTCCCGCTGTCCATCCAGGGGCAGAACATCGGCGTGCTCGGCGTCAACAACCGCATCTCCGACCGCAACTTCACGACCCACGACATGGACCTGCTGATGGCGCTGGCCGGCCACGCGGCGATTGCCATCTACAACGCCCGCCTCTACCGCGAGAGCGAGGAGCGCCGCCGCGAACTGGGCACGCTCATCGAGATCGGGCGCGCGGTCAGTTCCACGCTCGCCCTCGACCAGGTGCTGGAGACGATCACGGCCCAGGTGATGCGCATCTTCAACGCCGGCTGGTGCTTCATCTTCAACTGGGACAGCGGCGACGCGCTGCACGCGCTCGCTGAGAAGCGCCAGGCGGTCTGGCATCCTGATCTCGCCCCCGCCTGGACCCCACCGCGTTCCCGGCGTTGCAGGGGGACGCTGCGCCACGCGCGCTGGCACGCCGTGCGCGCCGACGACACGGAGGCCGACCCTGCTGACGTCGAGCGCGTGCGCGATCAGGGTGTGGCGTCCTGCCTGTACCTGCCGCTGCGCACCGGCAGCGGCGTGGTCGGCGTGGTGGAGTTTCGCTACCACGAGCGCGCCGGTGCGTTTCACGCCGACGCGGTGCACCGGCTCCAGAACCAGGCGCTTCCCATCGCCTTTCTCATTGCCGAGGGCAACTACACGCGCCGGGCTGACGAGTTGCTCCGGCTCACCGGCGAGTTGATGCGCGCCGCCGAGGCCGACTGGTGCAGCGTGCGCCGCTGGGACGAGGCGCTGGCGCATTTGGTCTACGTGTGCGCGCTGGGGAGCGCGGTCTGGCCCGATGCGCCGCCCCAGGCGCTCGACCTGCGCCAGGCCCCTGCGCTTGCCGAGGCTCTGACCGGACAGACGCCCATCAGCGCCACCGTCCGCGACGCCGCGCCCAACGTGGCGGCGGCTTCCCTCCTCAAGCACACGGGCGGCCAGGCGCTTCTCGGCGTCCCGTTGGTGATTAAGGGCCGCACCGCCGGGATGCTGCTCCTCATCGACACGCTGTACTCGCGGCAATTCAGCCGCCGCGAGGAGATGCTGGCGCGCGGCATCGCCGACCAGGCGGCGCTCGCCATCGAGAACGCGCGCCTGTTCCGCGAACTCGAACGCAGCATGGCCGACCTGCGCCAGGCGCAGAGCAGCCTGGTGATCGCCGCGCGGCTCTCCGCGATGGGCGAACTCGCCGCCGCCGTCGCGCACCAGATCAACAACCCGCTCACCACTGTGCTCGGCGACGCCGAATTGCTGCTGCACGACCTGCCGCGAGACAACCCCAGCTACGAGAGCGCCGCCGCCATCTACCGGGCGGGCCAGCGCGCGCACGAGGTGGTGCGCCGCCTGCTGGGCATGGCGCGGAACGAAAGCGACGAGGGCGCAAAACCCACCGACGTCAACGCCACGATCCGCAACGTGCTCGCCCTCGCCGAGCGCCACATCGCGCGCAGTGGGGTGGCGCTGCGCGTCACGCTGGCCGACTCGTTGCCGCCCGTGGACGCCGTCCCCAACCAGCTTGAGGATGTCTGGCTCAACCTGCTGCTCAACGCGCGCGACGCGGTCAGCGAGAACCAGGGCGAGATCGGCATCGAGTCGCGCCTGCTGGCGGGCGGCGGGAAGCAGGCCGTTGTAGTCGCCGTGTGGGACAACGGCGCTGGCGTCGCGCCCGAAGACCAAGAGCGCATCTTCGACCCGTTCTTCACCACCAAGGCGGCTGGCGAGGGTACGGGACTCGGGTTATACATCTGTCGCCAGGTTGTTGACCGGAGCCACGGCAAAATCCGCGTTGAGAGCGCGCCGGGGCAGGGCAGCCGGTTTACGGTTACGCTGCCCGTGAGCGCGCGTTGGGAATGGACGAGTCCATGAGCTACATTCTCGCCACCGATGACGATCTCGAAGTGCTGGGCACGCTGCTGCGCGCCCTGCACCGCCAGGGCTACGAGGTCGAGCAGGCGCACGATGGCCGCGAGTGCCTGGAAGCCATCGCCAGGCGCACGCCCGACCTGCTCATCCTCGATATCATGATGCCCGGCGTCGATGGGCTGACGGTGTGCCGCAAGCTGCGCGCCGACCCTCAGTACGCCGACATGCCCATCCTCTTTCTGACCGCGAAGGGCAGCACGGAGGAAGTCGTCGCCGGCCTCGACGTGGGCGGCGACGACTACGTCACCAAGCCCTTCGAACTGGCCGAACTCAACGCGCGCGTGCGCGCGCTGCTGCGCCGGAAGCAGCAGGACGAGGAGCCGGAGTACGAGCAGATCATCGAGGTTGGCCGGCTCAAGCTGGATTCGGGCACCTACCGCGTGACCATCGACGGCGACCGCGAGGTCCAGCTCACCGCCACCGAACACCGCCTGCTGCGCCACTTGATGGAAAACGCCAACCAGGCCGTCTCGCCGCAGCGCCTGCTACAGGACGTGTGGGATTACCCGCCCGACACGGGCGACCCGGACCTGGTGCGCGCCCACGTGCGCAACCTGCGCGCCAAGATCGAGGAGGCAGGCGACGGCCCTCCGTGATCCGCACCATCCACGGCGTGGGCTACATGGTCTTCAGTTGAGAAGCCCCGCGCCCGTGCCCTGGGCGCGCGCGACGCGCTTCGCCTCGCCGCCTGTCTGAGCCGCCCTTCCCGTTGCCATCCCCGCCGCATCGGCCATATCCCTGCTCAGTCGTGCGCGACACGGTCTAGCTCGACGACGGTCGTTTCCCCGCGCCGCACCGTGACCGTCGCCACCTGTTCGCCTTCCTGCCAGATGTCATACACGCCGCTGCGGAGGCCGAAGGTCGCGTCGCCAAAGCCGAACTGCACCTCCCAGTCCGTGCTGCCCGCCGGGTAGATGCCGTACCGCACCCCGCCGGGGTTGTGCACCTCCAGCAAGCCGGTGTCCAGTTCCACCACTGTGGTTTGCCCGCGCTGGATCGTGACCGTGTCCGCCAACTCCCCCTGCTGCCAGATGTCGTATACGCCGCTGCGGAGGCCGAAGGTCGCGTCGCCAAAGCCGAACTGCACCTCCCAGTCCGTGCTGCCCGCCGGGTAGATGCCGTAGCGCACCCCGCCGGGGTTGCGCACCTCCAAAAGGCCTGTGTCCAGTTCCACCACTGTGGTTTGCCCGCGCTGGATCGTCACCGTGTCCACCAACGCGCGCTGCTGCCAGATGTCGTACACGCCGCTGCGGAGGCCGAAGGTCGCGTCGCCAAAGCCGAACTGCACCTCCCAGTCCGTGCTGCCCGCCGGGTAGATACCGTACCGCACCCCGCCGGGGTTATGCACCTCCAGCAAGCCGGTGCCCAATTCCACCACTGCCGTTTGCCCGCGCTGGATCGTGACCGTGTCCGCCAACTCCCCCTGCTGCCAGATGTCGTACACGCCGCTGCGGAGGCCGAAGGTTCCGTCGCCAAAGCCGAACTGCACCTCCCAGTCCGTGCTGCCCGCCGGGTAGATGCCGTAGCGCACCCCGCCGGGGTTATGCACCTCCAGCAGGCCGGTGTCCAGCTCCACCGTCTTGACCTGGTCGCGATAGATCGACACCGTCGCTGCCAGCTCGCGCTGCTGCCAGATATCGTAGGCGCCCGTCACAAGGCCGAAGGTCGCGTCGCCAAAGCCGAACTGCACCTCCCAGTCCGTGCTGCCCGCCGGGTAGATGCCGTACCGCACCCCGCCGGGGTTGCGCACCTCCAGCAGCCCCGTATCGAGTTGGAGGGTGGTCTGCTGGCCCGCCTCGACCTCCGCCTCGCCCACCACCGCGCTCTGGCTCCAGACTTCGTACGCTCCGCTGTCCAGCTCGAAGCGCGCATCCCCAAAGCCGAGGTTGATCTCCGCATCGCTGCCAGGGACGTAGACGCCGTAACGCGCGCCGCCAGGGTTCAGGACGTAGAGCACGCCCTTGCCCGCCGCCGGTGGCGGGTCGGCGGGGCTGACATCGACGATGACGTAGCCGGTTTCGCCGCCCGTGTCGCTGGCGAGGGGGCCGGCCAGCCCCAGCGAGAAGGCGACGCCATCGACCACCGTTTGGGCCGGCGGCCACCACTTGCCACTGATCGCGCCCGCGCACGCATGTTGTCCGGGCAGGATCGCCATGTCCGTCTGCGCCGCGCCGCCGCAGAAGCGTTCGTCGGTCCACACGGCGGAGTAGGGGTACAGGCCGGTCAGAATCGCGCTGTTCGACCCGGCGACCGCGTCGAAGTTCTGGAGGTGGCGCTCGCCGACGTTGTGCTCTTCAGGCGTGGGTACATACAGCCAATCGGCGCGGTCCTTGCTGTCGCACTTCTCGAAGACGATGTCGCAAGGGGTCGGGAGCGCGCCAAGCTTGATCTTCTCTGTGTAGCCCTCGCACTGGCCCTTGCTGATGTACATCGCGTGTTTGGAGGACGACACGTAGATGACCGGGTGCGGGTGGTCCGCGTCGGGGCCGCCGGACCTGAGTTCAACCGCCTCAACCGGGTCATCGCTGCCGCCCGATGCAAACTGAAAGTCCACAAGGTCGGCGCGCTCGTAAATCTCCCAGGCATCGAAATGCCGCTTCATCAGGATGGCGTCGATGCGCCAGTCGGCGTCCACGCCCGCAGCCGGGTCGTCGGCGGCCACGAAGATGCGCAGCGCCTCGCTGTCCCCGGCATGGGCGGCATACCACGCTGCCAGACCTGACATCTCAACGGTCTGGGCGAGGATATAGGACGCGCCGGGAATGAAGAGGCCCGTGGTTGCGAAAACCGCTGTGTCCACGACCACTTCGCAGGACAGTATGTTCTCGACGCCGTCGATGTCCAGGCGTTGCGGGCCTTCGTCGCGTGGATAGAGCATGACGATGGTAATCATTGCGCCCTGCGTACCGCTCTCCCGCACCACCGGCGCAACCTGATACACCGCCGCCACCTCGTCAGGGATGCTGACAGGCTCGTCCTCGTCGAAGATCAGCAGCGGCTTGAACCGGTTGACAAGATGCGTCTCAAGCGCGTCGGAGAGGCCATCGCAGTCGCTGTCTTCGATGCTGCTGGCGCAAGTGTGTTCGCCGTTGGCGACCACCAGCTCGATTTCGATCTCGTCACCGCCGCCAAAGCCCCGGTTCGCCAGGTTCTGTGTGAGGGTGCGCGATTCCTGGGGCGGCACCGCGACCGCGGCGATGTCCACCTCGTCTTCCAGGTCGCCGGTGTTGCAGCTCATGCCCTCAAGCAGCCTGGCGCGCCCGCCAGCGACAACCGTGACGTTGTCCGGCGCAAGCTGAACGGTCAGCGTGAGCTGCCCGACCACCTCTCCCCCCTCGCAGTGCTCAATCTCGAAGGTCGCCTCGCGGTTCTGCGGGGAGAGAATCACGTCCCTGTAGATGGGGTAGGTGCCCGTCTCATCCCACGTAATCTCGTCGTCCTTGATCCACATCGAGCCGGAAACCGTGACCGCGCGCATGAAGGAAGTCTCGCCGCCCGTCGCCGGCGGCAGGGCCTCGTTGGTGATGGTCAGGTTGATCTTGACCTCGTCGCCGCCGCCAAAGCCTTCGTTCTTCAGCGCGACCGCAAGCTCGATGCCGCTCCCTGGGCCGACGTTGAAAGCGGCGATGGCCGCGCTATCCTCCAGGTCGTCGGTGCCGCAGTCGGCGCCTTCATACAGCCGCGCGACGCCAGCGCCGGCAACGGTCTCGTTGTCCGGCTGGAGGTGGAACATCAGCGAAAGCTCTCCCACCACCTCCCCGCCCTCACACGCTTCGAATTCGAAGGTGTACTGGGGGAAGGCGGGGCTGAGGATGAACTGCTTCTCCACCGGGAAGGTCTCGGTCTCGTCGAAGGTAAGCTCATCGTCTTTGATCCACATCGTGCCGGAAATGGTGACAAGGCGCATGGGGACGCCGTCGTCCTCCGCAAGGCCCTCCGCCACAGCGGCAGGCGGGGCCGGTACTGCAAGGCACAGCACAGCGCCGGTCACCAGAAACAGCGCGATCACGCGGCTCGACCATCCCGATCTGAAGAACATCAGAGACCTCCATCTGTCGAGGAAACTTTGAGGAAGCGAGGCGTTCCGCCTTTTCGACGGACCGGTGCGCTGACCTCAGTCACGGCGCAAGAGAGGCCAAAGTGCAGGCATCCTCAGTATAACAGCGCCGACGCGCCTGTTTCATGAAAGCCATGTGAAAAGCGGCACAAAACGCACCCAGCCGCAGGGACATTGCGCGCGGACGCACACTCGCCTAAAATAACTTTAAGAGAGGCAAGAGCCGCCCAGGAGCCTGGCAAGCGACGGACGGCATGGTTGCGGGCGCACGCATTTCACTGTCACCCCGCCAACGCGCCGATTTTCCGCCGGCAATGCGCCCGCCTGCTGGCCGAAGCGCCGCCGACAGCGAGGCGCGCCCGTGCCCTGTCGGCTTCTCGAAGCCATCCAGATAGCTCCCGATAGCGTCTCTGTTGTCACGGCGCGGGTGTGAGGCTGCCAGACGCGGCGCGACTCAATCGGCTGGCGGGGCGCGGGACGATGTGCGCACCGCATCATGCGCCAGACTCCCCGCAGCGGGGGCAAACGCCGCCAGGCTGCGCCACGGTGGGGGTTGAACTTGTGTCTCAGCAACCTGAAGGGGGCGAAAATGTACCACCAGGCTATTCGCGCCAGAAACATCGCGCTGGTTGTGTTGCTCGTCGGGCTGGGGTTGCCGGCGCAGCCGTT
Source organism: Anaerolineae bacterium (assembly GCA_027494055.1). Taxonomy (GTDB): domain Bacteria; phylum Chloroflexota; class Anaerolineae; order Aggregatilineales; family JAFGMM01; genus JAOSJO01. The sequence continues at coordinate 614,065 of JAOSJO010000022.1, forward strand.
CCAGGCGCAGGCTCAGGAGGGGGACCCCTGGTTGCCGGCGGCGCTGGATGTCATCACGCCTGAGAACGCCGGCGCATTGACTCAGCTCGCGCAGTGGGGCCTGGGGTCGTTGACCGGCGTGGCGCTGTCGCCCGACGGGAGGACGCTGGCCGCGGGCAGCTCCGTGGGGGTCTGGCTGTACGATACCGGCAATCTCGATGCGCCGCCGCGCCTCGTCCAGGGCCATACCGGCGAGGTGAGCGGCGTGTTGTTCGGCCCTGTGGGCAACGTGTTGGCGTCGGCCAGTTGCAGCGAGCCGATCCGGCTGTGGGAGGCCGCAACAGGGAGCCAGCGCGCAACCCTTGCCGGCTCGGCCCTGTGCCCGGCGCTGTATGCCTTTACGCCGGACGGGGCGTTACTTGCCAGCGCGTCGAACCGGCATGTCGTCGAGCTGTGGGCGGTCGATGGCGCGGACCAGACCGAGCCGGCGGTCAGGATGGAAGGGCATGAGGCGACCGTCTACAGCGTGGCGTTCAGCGCCGACGGCAGGCTGATGGCCTCCGGGGCGGCGAATGAAATCCGCGTGTGGGATGCCGCCACCGGCGCGGAACTGGCGCAACTGACCGGCTTTGAAGGGCCGGCTAACGCTTTGGCCTTCGCGCCGGCGGGCAGAATTCTGGCGGCCGGCACCGGCTCGCCAGACAACGCCATCCGGCTGTGGGATGTGGCCGACCCCGCTGCGGCGTGCGAGATCGCGCTGCTGGCCCTGCCCTCGCGTGCCGCGGTGGGTCAGGTCGCGTTCAACGCCGACGGGACCCTGTTCGCGGCCAGCGGTGGGAATATGGTCCAGGTCTGGGAGTTCGCGACCGAGGGCGGCGCGGTCGATTACATGCCCTTCATCTTTTTCGAGGGGCACGCCGACGACATCGGGTCGTTGCGCTTCTTCCCCCAGCAGGACAGGCTGGTGACCTCCAGCGCGGATCAAACGATCCGCGTGTGGGATGTTCAGACCGGCGAACAGGTCGCAATGCTGGCCGGTTACATGGACTCGCCAGTCCTCGCCTACAGCCCGGACGGCAGCCTGATCGCGGTCGCCGGGGAGTACCGCGGCCTCAACGAGGCCGTGGTGCTGCTCGACGCGGCGACCGGGCAGGTCGTGCGCGTCATGGAAAGCGCTTTGAACGAAACCGACTGCATTGCCTTCAGCCCGGATGGCGCGCTGGTGGCCGCCGGCCAGGGGTGGCTGGGCCGGGGCGGGGTCAAGCTGTGGGATGTCCAGACCGGCGAGCTGCGCGCGCACTTTGCCGATGTTGTCCGCGCCGGCAGCCTGGCGTTCAGCCCGGATGGCGCGCTGCTGGCGGTCGCGCCCTTGTATGTGACGCCCAGCGAGTTCTACGTGCTCGACCTCCAGACCGGTGAACGGGTGATGACCCTGGGCAGCGACCTCTATGAGGGTGATGTCACGAGCGTGGCCTTCAGCCCTGACGGCGCGACGCTCGTATCTACGAGCCTGGACCAGTCGGCGCACCTGTGGGATGTGGCGACCGGCGCGGTCATCGCCGCCCTGGAGGGCACGAAAGCGCGGTGATGAGCGCGCTGTACAGCCCGGACGGCTCACTGCTGGTGACGGGCGACTGGGGCAATGACGTGTGGGTCTGGAACCCGGCGACGGCGAAGCCGCGCCTGCGCCTGGATGTGGGTGCGGCGGTGCGCACGATGGCCTTCAGCCCTGGCGGGGAGTTGCTCGCGATTGGCGGCAGATTCCGCATCGTTGAGGTGTGGAACCTGCGCGCCAGCACGCGCCTGGCGACGCTCCAGGACCCCTTGAGTGACATCAGAAGCGTGGCGTTCAGCCCCGACGGGCGCGTTCTCGCCGGGGCGGGTTCGGATGGTGTTGTCCGGTTATGGGGCGTTCCGTTAGACTGAAGCAGTTGATGGTGTTCGTCAGCAGGATGATGACGAGTGATGAGTAGGGAGGTGTGTTCCATGAGTAAGCGGACGTTTGTTGGCCTTTTGCTGGCCGTGCTCTTGCTGTCTGTCGCGGTGAGCCAGGCGCAGGAGCCGGGCGTCTTGATCGACCGGGCGCTGGCCGACCTCAGCGCGCGGCTTGGGCGGACGGTGGGGTTGAGCAACCTGCTTGAGTGGCGCTGGAACCAGCAGTTCTATCCCGACACGAGCCTGGGCTGCCCGGCGGAGGGCCAGGCGTACACGCAGGAACGGACGCTCGGCTTCCAGTTTCTGTTCACGACCAGCGACGGCGTGACCTATGACTACCGCGCCAACGTCGACGGTTCCGTGCTCTTTCTCTGCGTCGAGGGCCGCCCCGCCGAGGGCACGGGCGCGCCGCCCGCCGCCGCCCCGACCGCCACACAGCCGCTGCCTGCGGGGACGGCGACCCCCTCACTGACCGCGACGCCCGGCACGGCGGCGCCCTGCGACCCCGTGCCCGGATCGGGCTACCTGCCGCCGCGCCTGGCGGTGGGCGCGGCGGGCCGCTCCATCGATGACGGCGTGCCCAGCAACGTGCGCAGCGAACCCTCGCGCAGCGCCAGCGTGGTCGTGCAGATTCCGGCGGGCGAGCGCTTCACCGTGCTGGAGGGGCCGGTGTGCAACGAGGGGCTGGTGTGGTGGCGCGTGATGTACGGGAACTTCAGCGGCTGGACCGCCGAGGGCGAGGACGACACGTACTGGGTCGAGCCGCTGCCGGATGGGCGTGCGGCGATCACGCTGGCGACGATGGACCGGCTCAGCCAGCTTGCCGTGCTGAATCACGCCGCGCCGCTTTCGGGCAACGTGGCCTTCAGCCCGGACGGCGCGTTGCTCGCCGCCGGGACGGAAGAGGGCGTTGTGCAGCTCTGGGGCGCCGCCGCCGGCGTGCAGGCGTTCGAGCTGGCCGGCCACGAGGGCGCGATCACCGCGCTGGCGTTCAACGCCGGCGGCACGGTGCTCGCGTCGGCGGACGCGGACGGCGTCGTGCGCCTGTGGAACCCGGCGCTCGGCGTGGAGCAGTTCGCGCTGACCGGGCACGAGGGCGCAGTCACCGCGCTCGCGTTCAACCTCGACGGGAGCCTGCTGGCCTCCGGCGGCGAGGACGGCATTGTGCGGCTGTGGAACGTCGCTGAAGGACTGGCCGAGTCGTTGATTACAGCGCACACTGGCCCGATCGTCAGCCTTGCGTTCACCGCCGACGGCGCAATACTGGCCTCCTCCAGCGAAGACGGCACCGCGCGGCTCTGGGGCCTGCCAGCAGAGTAGCAGGGCGACACCGCGAGCAGATGAGGACACGTGAGAGGGCGAACCCGGCGGTTCGCCCGTTTTGTCGTTGCGCGGTTTGAAACGGTGGCGCAAAATCTGATATAGTATCCCCGATTATGGGGATGCACAGGGCCGACCGCCCATCCCTTCTTCCGGGAACGTGAGTAGCAACAAGGACGGGTGCTAGGCAGAGTCTTATTATTCGTGTAATCCGTGTTATCGGTGGTTAAGAAACGAGCGAGACAGGCGTTCAGGGAAACGGCACATGAAACCTGACGTGACCCGGCAGGAGCCGGTGTCTTCGGAGCGATACGACGAGCGGTACTTCCTCACCGCGTGCGAGGGGTACGCCGAATTCACCGCCGAGGAGGGCCGGCAGCTCTCGCGGCGGCTCGCGGCGGCGTTCGCGCTGGCGGAGGTCACGCCGGGGATGCGCGTGCTCGACGTGGGCTGCGGGCGCGGCGAGATCGTGCGGCACTGCGCGCTGCTCGGCGCGGATGCCTACGGCGTAGATTACGCAGCGGTCGCGGTGCGGTTCTCCCGGCAGGTGGTCGCCAACCTGGGCGCGGGCGCGGGCCGGACCGGCGTGCTGCAAAGCGACGCCAAGCGCCTGCCCTTTGGCGGCGGGCAGTTCGACCGCGTGCTCATGTTCGACATCGTGGAGCACCTCCACCCCTGGGAATTGCACGAGGCGCTGCGCGAGGCGCACCGGCTGCTGAAGCCCGATGGCCGGCTCGTCGTGCACACCGCGCCCAACGTGTGGTACGACCGCTACGCCTACCCGCTGGTGCGCCGGCTGCGGCAGCTCCAGGGCCAGGGCGACCGCTACCCGACAAACCCGCGCGCGTTTCTCGTGCCAGAGAACACGCACGTGCACGTCAACGAGCAATCGATCCTGAGCCTGCGGCGCGCGCTGCGCCGGGCGGGCTTCGCATCGCGCGTGTGGCTCGACTCGCCGCCACAGCGCTACACCGACGTTCACCCGTTGGAGGCGGCGGTGCGGCGCGCCGCGTTCCGGTGGCCGCCCTTCCGCTGGTTCTTCGAGCGCGAGCTGTTCGCGATAGGGCGCAAGCGCTAGCGCCGGGCGCGTTTTTGGGGCCGTTGTCCAATGGCGCTGGCCGCGTTTGTGCATAGAATCAGGTGTTGATCCAGACTTCGCCGGGTGAGATGGGCATTATCAGGGCAGCGCATGCGTGACAAGCGGACAGTAGACGAACTCTCGATTGAGGAACTGGAGATCATCCTCGCCATCAAGAAGCGCGAGGCGCGCCAGGAGCGCCTGCGGCAGATGGCGCAGCGCGGGCGCGTGGTGGGTGCGTCGCCGGAGGACAACCGCCAGCCGGCCCCGGAGCCGCAGTTGCACGAGCTTGGCGTGGACATCCCCGCGCCAGAGCGCCCCCGGCACTTCGACACCACATTCGAGCCGCCCCAGTGGGAGGAGGACCTCGGCTCCCGGCCTGAAAAGCCGGAGAAGCGCAAAAAGGAGCCTGACCCCGTCCGCCCGCTCGCCGAGCGCGAGAAGGCGGCGCGGTGGCGGCGCTTCCGCGACAAGTTCCTGCTGGTGATCGAGGTCTGCGCGCTGGTCGGCTTCGTGGCGCTGCTCGGCCTGGTTGCGCTCAGCGTGCGCGACATCATGGAAACCACGCGCCAGGAGATGGCCGCCGCCGCCGCCGCCCTCCCCACGCCCACGGACGCGCCGGACATCGGCGTGCCCATCGTGCTCCCCGGCGGGCACACGCCCCCGACCTCGCCCGGCGGCGCGCGCTACAACCTCAACGAGATCCCCGAACACCTGCGGCCCGTGGTGCAGTCGCAGCTCGAAGCGCCCATTACGCGCCCGACGCCCGGCGCGGAGTCGCCGGTGCGCATCCGCATCCCGGACATCGGCGTTGACCACCCGGTGGTGCTCGGCGATGACTGGGAGACGCTGAAAGCGCGGCGTGGGGCACCGGCTGGGTAGCGCAAACCCCGGCCAACGCGGTAATATGGTGATGTCCGCGCACAACGACATCTACGGCGAGATCTTCCGCTACCTGGACCAGTTGCAGCCCGGAGATGAGATCTTCGTCCAGACGGCCAGCGAAGAATTCCGGTATGTGGTCAACGAGTGGCGCATCGTCGCGCCGACCGACGTGTGGGTGCTCGCGCCGACGCAAGGCCCCACGCTGACGCTGGTCTCCTGCTACCCGTACCTGATCGATACCGAGCGCATCGTCGTGTTCGCGGACCTGGCCGAGAGTTGAGCCACATCGCAGCCGAACAGGAAACGCCATGAGCAAGAAGAAACGCAAGAGCCGGAGCAGCCAGCCGAACCTGCCCCAGGAGACCATCGACCGCGCTGAAGCGCGCGCGTCGCACAGGCCCGTCGAGAAGAAGCCCGCCCCCCCGCCGGCAGAGGAGGGCGAGAAACCCGCGACCCCGCAGGCGCAGCCGGCCGGGGCCAAACCGGCGGTCAACCTGGCGCAGGAATACCGGTATGTCGTGCAGGACCTGCAGCGCATTGGCGTGCTGGCCGCCGCCATGCTTGTCGTGCTGGCGCTGCTGAAGCTGCTGGCGGGCTAGCCCCGGCGCGCCGCAAGGCTCGCGTCGCCGCCATAAGCCGACTGTGCCTGGGCGCTGAAGGTTTGTTCCTGGTTTGTTTACGATCCGCGCGCAAGGGACTATAATCGGGCCTGTACTCATGTGCGGATAATCCAGACAATGCGACCAGGCGGCGGACATTGACTCAAGACGTGAAAAGTATGACGACCTGCCCCAAGTGTAAAACCCAAAACCCCGAAGGAATCCTCTTCTGCCAGAACTGCGGCTGGGCGCTGATGGATATGGCGCGGTACAAGGCGACCAGCACCCTGGAACTCCCCCAGGACGCGCCAACGGAGACGCGCACACGACCCCAGGGCACCTCTACGCTGCGGCCCGATGGCGCGGTGCGGATTCACATTGAGGGCGCGCAACCCATGACGCTGAACTTCGCCAGAGACCTCCTCTTCGGGCGGCCCGACCCGACCACCGGCCACAAGCCGGATGTCGATCTGACGCCCTTTGGCGGCCTGGAGAAAGGCGTCAGCCGCGCCCACGCCAAGCTGGCCCGCACCGATAACGGCTTGCTGCTCAACGACCTCTCCAGCACCAACGGAACCTGGCTCAACGGCAAGCGCGTGGTGCCCGAAAGCCCGCTCAGGGTGCGCGACGGCGACGAGGTGCGCATGGGCCAGCTCGTCATGGAGATTTTCTTCAAGTGAGGCGTGCGCCCGCTGTCGCCTCGCCGCAGATGGACGCCTCTGAGCCGGGAGACGCCTGGCATCGCCGGGCAGGAAGCGCTCTGACAGGTTTGTGAGGCTCTTGGCCGGGACAGGCGGGATCGAAGCGCAATGGTAGACGCGACGCGGCGTTGTCCGGTCTGCGACCACGAAAATCCCCTGGACGAGTTCGTCTGCCGGCGCTGCGGCGCGCGCCTGGAACCCCCCTCCTTTGACACCTCCCTCCTGCCAGCCGAAGACGGCGCGGAGGGCGAGGCCCGCGCCAGCGACGGTACCGCGACATTCGGCCCATACCGCACCCTGCGCATCGAGATCGAAGGCAGCGCCCAGCCCGTCCACGCGCACCCACAGCCTGAGATTGTGCTCGGTCGGCGCGACCCCGGCGCCGACATCGACCCGGAGATCGACCTCACGCCCTTCGCCGGCTTCCGGATGGGGGTCTCGCGCCGCCATGCTGCGATCCGCGCCAGCGGCGACCGTCTCAACCTGTGGGACCTGGGCAGCAGCAATGGCACCTTCCTCAACGGCCAGCGGCTCGCCCCAGACCGGCCCTACACCCTTCACGACGGCGACGAAGTGCGCCTGGGCCAGATGGTCCTGCGCATTTCCTTCGAGTGACTGGCAATCATTACACGATTCCATCCAGATTAAAACCCTGCATAAATCTCCAAAAGCCGAAACTGGTATATGATAGATCGCGCAGTTATGAAAAATGTGAAGGCGCGCGAACCGGCCCGAATCGGCCCGAATCGGCTTGAGGCCGGGGTGCTGCCTACTCTGTCACGGGACACGATTAAGCGTGGAGAGCATGAACGACACAAGGGCGTCGCGCCGTATGATCATTTGCGCCAATTGCCATAGCGAGAACCGGGAGGGCGAGTTCTTCTGCGCGGTGTGCGGGTGCGGCCTGATTAACGATCCGCGCACGCCCATCTACATGCGCAGGGAAGGCGTCGAAGTCAAGACCGACCGTCTGGCGTGGGGGACCTCGCACTTCGAGGAAGGCGACCAGCTCGTCATCTACGTCCGCGACGATGCCACGCCCATCATCGTCGAACCGGGCACGCAGATGGTCGTCGGGCGCTCCGACGCATACAGCGGCGTCAGCCCCGACCTGGACCTCGCCGCCTACCGCGCGGTCGAGCGCGGCGTCTCGCGGTATCACGCCGCCATCCACCGCGTGGAACAGGCCCTCATGCTGGAGGACCTGAACAGCAGCAACGGCACGCGCGTCAACGGGCGGCGGGTGCCGCCCGGCCAGCCGTGGGTGCTCCACGACGGCGACGAGCTGCGCCTGGGCAACCTGATTATGCACCTGTACTTCACCGCCGTGCCGCGCTTGCAGCGCTCGTAGTACTTCTTACCTATCAGACTCGTGCGCGATTTCATGTAAGCTAAGGGCGCAATCAGTGCGCAGTTGCGGCGCTGTTTGCCCAACTCGTAGAAGCTCTTGGTTCGCATCGACGTTACAGGCGTGCCGCCGATCTGGTGGGACGCTTAAGTGTTTTGGGCCGATGCTGTTATAATCAGCCGTAGCGGCGATATCGCGTCAGGTTTGCGGAAGGGGGTGATACCATGCTGGAGGTCAGGTCGAAGCGAGACCGGGAGCGCGGCCAGGGTCTGGTGGAATATGCCCTGATCTTGATCTTCGTCGCTGTGGTGCTTATCGCACTGCTGACGATTCTCGGCCCCGGAATCTCCAACATCTACCAGGACATCCTGGAAACGCTATGAGCCTCATTGCAATTTGATCGCACGTGCACTTAACGACCAGGCCCGGCCTTCATGCCGGGCCTGGCTTCTTTCTCCACCAACACCGCGCCGCCGGTAACGGCAAGGGCGGGCCGCGAAGCCCTGCAAATCTCATAGGAAATCGGGCGGGATTACGGTGGCTAAGTAAAAATCCAAAGAAGAACAAGAGCCAAGCGGAGACATTGGCAAGGACGACGATTAATCATCGGTCGTCTCATCGCCTAAAATCAGACGTTTATGTCGCGGCGCTATAGTCTTTGCGGTCAAGACTGCTCGAAAGATATCCACCTTAACAATATCGGTGACGGGTTCTCTGGGATGATTGAGTTCAAATCGCTCAAATGGATACAAATCGATGCAATCTACGTATGAATCATGGGACAAGCAAGTATGATCGGATGCGGGAATATCAACTTGACAGGCTAATAGATCGGGATCATTCTGTATCTTGGCCACAATTCTTGAGTTTATTAAGAAACCCATGCAGCGCAGGCCATCTTCACAAACGATAACCACAAGTTTCCCTTTGGGATGTGGAATTGTGTGGGACAGTGTGGAACATAAAAATATGCCACAACTGAATGCTCTGAGGCATAACGCTCAACTTCAATGGCGATTGTATATATAGTCCAACAACTCTTCGGGGTTGTTGAGTTCTTCCTTTATGATGTCTTCAACATTCATGCGAATACTGCCTGCAGTGCCTCTTTCTTTAAACGCCTTCTCCCACGCCCGATCATGGCTGGCTTTCGTTCTGGCACCAAAAAGATCCTTAGGATTTCGTTTCCTTAGACGCTCATCTGCCCGCAAGGCTTCATCAAGACATTCTCGGTCTGCCTCACTTAACCAATCAAGATCGGCATCACGCGAAGGCTTGATGTTTGGCCCTTTCTCATTGACAAAACCATACTCGCCAGATTCCGGCGGTCTTTTCATCAAATCATAAACATGTGATGGGGCAGGGCCAAAATCAAAGCATAGTATTCATCGCCACAGATAAAACGACCATAGCGCTCCAGACTTATTTTATCCGCGCTATAGAATACCTTGCTGATACTATGAAATGTCGGATCGGGAATACGGTTGGCGATATAAAGGATTGCCTCTATTGCCTTCTCCCGATCAAATTGAAATCTTATCTGTGTGCTCATGGCACTTCCTCAGCAGGATATAGAACGTTTGTCCTACTAAGTATATCACGTCAACCCTTGGCTTGTAAAGATTATACGATATGAATCACCAAACCGGAAATCGCTCGTGGAGTTCCGAGCGATACAGTTCTAGCAGCTAAATAAGGATACACCCTGCCGGCGCGCGTGATCAGCCGCCCAGCGCCACCAGCACCGCGCGCTGCGCCAGGTCAAGGAACAGCACCGGCGCCACGCCGAGCACGAACGTGCCCACTGCCGCCAGGCCGACCGCCACACCCAGGAACGACCGCTGCGCCTGCGCCTCGCCGGGACCCTCGCGCAGGTACATGTTGACCACGATCCGCAGGTAGTAGAACGCGCTCACCACGCTGGTGATGACGCCGATCAGCGCCAGCCACACCATGCCGGCGTTGACGGCGGCCTGGAAGAGGAAGAACTTCCCCACCACGCCCGCCGTGGGCGGGATGCCCGTCAGGCTGAGCATGAACAGCGCCATCGCCAGGGCCAGGACGGGGCGCGTCTTGCTCAGGCCGTTGAAGTCGTCCAACTGCGGGTTGGTCGCGTCGTCCTTCTCGATGGCGACCGTGACGGCGAACGCGCCCAGGTTGGTGAAGGCATACGCCAGCAGGTAGAAGAGCGACGCGCTCACCGCGAAGTCACGCACGTCCGGCGAGCCAGCCGCCGCCGCCCCCATGAGGATGTAGCCGGCGTGCGCGATGCTGGAATAGCCCAGCATTCGCTTGACGTCGCGCTGCGCGATGGCGACCACGTTGCCCAGGATCATCGTCAGCGCCGCAATGAGGGCGATGGTGTCCTGCCACCCGGTCGCGTCGCCCGCGCCCGACACCGCCGGCAGCGCCACGATGAACACGCGCAGCAGCCCCGCGAAGCCGCCGAGCTTCGCGCCGACGCTCATGTAGCCCGTCACGGCGGTGGGCGCGCCCTGGTAGACGTCCGGCGTCCACATGTGGAAGGGCACCGCCGCCACCTTGAACCCCAGCCCGACCAGCATCAGCCCCGCGCCCGCGAGCAGCAGGCCCTGGTCGAGTATCAGCCCTGCGTTGACGCGGTGGAAGATCTCGCTCAGGTCGGTGCTCCCCGCCGCGCCGTAGACCAGCGCGACGCCGTACACGAGAAACGCCGAGGAGAACGCGCCGAGCAAGAAGTACTTGAGCGCGCTTTCCTCCGAGGCCGCGTTCGGGCGGCGCAGACCAGACATGATGTAAAGCGGGATGGAGAGCAGCTCCAGCGCGACGAACAGCACCGCCAGGTCGCCCGACGCCCCCATGAGCATCGCGCCGCTGGTGGAGATCAGCAGCAGCGGGTAGTACTCGCCCCGGTCGATGTGGGTGCGCTTCAGGTACTCATAGGCCATCAGCACGCCAAAAAACGCCGTCACCAGCGCGATCAGGTTCACGAACGCGGTGAAGTTGTCGGCGCGGTACATGCCGAGGAACGCCGACTGCCGGTCCGCCGGGAGGTCGAAGAGCGTGAGGTTGTAGAGGAACAACGCCACGATGCCGCCGAGCGAGAGCACGAGGTTCCAGTGCCGGCGGCGCTCCGGCAGGAACAGGCCCACCGCGAGCACGACGCACGCCCACAGTGCGAGGCCCATGGAGGGCAGCGTCACCGCGAGGTTCAGGTCTTGGAGCGTAGGAAGTTCCATCGGTCGCTTGCCTGTGCTTTCTCAGTAGCCGGGGGCCAGGCCCACAGAGGCCGCCTCCCCCGCAGCCACCGGTGCGGGAGCCAGCTCCGGCGCCGCCGTGACGCTGCCGCCGGGTGCGGTGTAGGGCGTCACCAGGGCGTCTACCGAGCTGTCCATCATGCCGAAGAACGGCGTCGGGTACAGGCCGATCCAGAAGATCATGATGATGAGCGGGACCAGCACCGCCACTTCTTTCCAGTCCAGGCCGGGCAGGCGCTCGTTCTCTGGGTGGATGACCGGCCCCATGTAGACCTTGCCGAACATGTACAGCATGTAGACCGCCGCGAGGATCACGCCGACGGCGGCAAAGACCGTGAAGCCGACCGCCAGGAAGTTCGACCCCATCGAGCCGAGCAAGATGGTGAACTCGCCCACGAAGCCGTTAAGCCCCGGCAGGCCCATGCTGGAGAGCACGATGATCAGGCTCAGCGCGCCGAAGAGGGGCATCACCTTCCAGATGCCGCCGAAGTCGGCCATGAGCTTGGTGTGCCGTCGCTCGTAGAGCATCCCGACGAGCAAGAACAGCCCGCCCGTGCTCAGGCCGTGGTTGACCATCTGCATGATGCCGCCCTGGACGCCCTGCGCGTTGAGCGCGAAGATGCCGAGCATCACGAAGCCCAGGTGGCTCACGCTGGAATAGGCCACCAGCTTCTTCACGTCCTTCTGCGCGTAGCTCACCCACGCGCCGTAGAGGATGCCGATGACGGCGAGGGCGGCGACGACCGGCGCGAGGTCTATACTCGCCTGCGGGAAGAGCGGGAGGTTGAAGCGCACGAAGCCGTAGGTGCCGAGCTTGAGCAGCACGCCCGCCAGGATCACGCTGCCGGCGGTCGGCGCTTCGTAGTGCGCGTCGGGGAGCCAGGAATGGAACGGCCACAGCGGCACCTTGACGGCGAACGCGGCGAAGAACCCGATGAAGAGCAGCACCTCCACGCCTTCGGGGAAGACGAGCGCCCCGGAGGCGAGCTTCTCCAGCAGGGTGGGCAGGTTGAAGGTATCGCCGTTCACGCCGAGCCAGAGGATCGCCAGCAGCATCAGGATGCTGCCCGCCATCGTGTAGAGGAAGAACTTGATCGCGGCGTACACCCGGTTCTCCGACCCCCAGATGCCGATGAGGAAGTACATCGGCACCAGCGTGAACTCCCAGAAGATGTAGAACAGGAACAGGTCCTGCGTCACGAAGACGCCGAGCATGGCGGTCTCGATCAGGAGCAACATACAGTAGTAGAGCTTCACGCGCTCCTTGATCGGGTCGAACGACGCCAGCACTGCCAGGGGCATGATGAACGTGGTGAGCAGGACGAGCAGCATACTGAGGCCGTCAACCGCCACGTGGTAGGAGATGTTGAAGCCGGGAATCCAGTTGTAGTACGTCTCCAACTGGAGGCCGGGGTTGCTGGCGTCGAACGCGGCGACCATCCCCAGCGAGGCCAGGAAGGTGATGACCGCCGTGCCGAGCGTCACCCAGCGGATGATGTCCTCGCGCTCCCGGTTGATGAAGAGCACGACAATCAGCCCGGCGATGGGCAGAAAGGTGACGATGGTCGTGAGGGAAATTGGCGTGTTTTCCATGTGCCCCCTTATTCCTCCAAGAGACCTCAGACAGTGGGCTTAAGCCCACTGTCCCAACCAATCAAAAGGGTTTACTGCCCGAACAACAGCGGCAGCAGCAGGATCAAGAGCACAGCAAGCACCCCAAGCATCACGCTCAGGGCGTAATTGCGCACGTACCCGGTCTGGAGGTGGCGCGCCTGGCCGGCGAGCTGCTGCGTGACCCGCCCCACACCGTTGACAACCCTGTCGATAATGCCCAGGTCAAAGTCGCCGCCCAGGAAGGCCGCGATCCGGTTGAAGCCGCCGTACAGGCCCTGATCGAGGCCGTCGCGCAGGTAGCGCACGTCCAGGTGCGCCAGCAGCCCGCCGAGCGCGTTGAAGGGCCGGATCACGGCGTTGTGGTACGCCTCGTCCCACAGCCACTTGCGGTGCAGGAAGGTCCACAAGGGGCCAAGCGGGCGCTGAAGCCGGTCGAGGCCGTCGCTGGTCAGCGCGGGGCGCATGTAGTAAATCACAACCGCCAGCGCGACGGCGACGCCGGCAATCGCCAGCGCGACAAGCGCCAGCAGCACGTTGAAATCCGCCGTGTGCGCGTGCGGCACGCTCTGCTCCAGCCACGTGCCGAAGGGATGCAACCCCGGCACATTAAGCAGCCCGCCGAGGGTGCTCAACGCGGCCAGCACGATCAGCGGGTACGTCATGATCGGCGGGTTCTCCGAGGCATGGCCGGCGGCCTGGGTGCGCGGCGCGCCGAAGAAGATCATGAAGACCTGCCGGCCCATGTAGAACGCTGTGAACGCCGCCGCGCCGATGAGCAGGATCAGCACGAGCCAGCCGGTCGGGTCGCCGTACTCGGAGCCGCGCAGGAAGGCGTCGAGCAGAATCTCGTCCTTGGACCAGAAGCCCGCGAACGGGAAGATGCCCGCCAGCGCCAGCGCGCCGATGACGTACACCCAGAAGGTGACCGGCATCCGCCGCCGCAGGCCGCCCATATTGCGCATGTCCTGCGGGTCGAGCACGCCCTCGCGGTAGCCAAAGGTGCGCGCCTCGTGCGTGCCATGTTCGTGCGCGTGGTGCGCGCCATGCTCGACGCCGTGAATCACCGACCCGGCGGCCAGAAACAACAGCGCCTTGAAGAAGGCGTGCGTCACCAGGTGGAACATGCCCGCCACGTAGCCGCCCAACCCCACCGCCGCCACCATGAAGCCAAGCTGGCTGATCGTGCTGTACGCCAGCACGCGCTTGATGTCCCACTGCGCGACGGCGATGGTGCCGGCCATGAACGCGGTTATCGCCCCAACGAGCGCGACAATATCAGGCGGCGACAGGCCGAACGGCAGGATGTTGACCCCGCGCGCCGCCTCGTAGAGCACGTTGTTGCGCGTCACCAGGTACACGCCGGCGGTGACCATCGTCGCGGCATGGATGAGGGCGCTGACCGGCGTGGGGCCGGCCATCGCGTCTGGCAACCAGACAAAGAGCGGAATCTGCGCGCTCTTGCCGGTGACGCCCACCAGCATCAGCAGCGTCACGACCACGATGAGGGTACCGATTGGGACTTCCGCGCTGCCGAGCTTCACGTTGCACCCGGCGGCCATGAACGCCTCCGCCATCGGGAAGACGCCCTCGCCCGTAGGCTGGCAGACGCCCTCCGGCGTGACCGGTGCGACGGCCTCCCCGCCGGGCGCGCTCTCCGGCGCGGCCTCGTGCACCTCGCCCGCCGCGACTTCCTCATGGCCGGCGGCGTGCGCCGCGCCCTGGATCGGCCCGAAGTCGAGCGTGCCGAAGGTCCACCAGATGAGCAGGATCGCCAGGATGAAGCCGAAGTCGCCCACGCGGTTGACGATGAACGCCTTCTTGGCGGCGTTGGTGTTCTTGATGCCGCCGATGATGCCGGTCTCCGGGTCGGGCGCGTCGCGGTGCAGCCAGAAGCCGATGAGCAGGAACGAACACAGGCCCACCAACTCCCAGCCGACGAACAGCACCAGAAAGTTGTTGCCGGTGACGAGCAGGAGCATCGAGGCGAGGAAGAGGTTCATGTAGATGAAGAACCGCCCGAAGCGCGCGTCGCCGTGCATGTACCCGACCGCGTAGATGTGGATGAGCGTGCCCACGCCGGCCACGGCCAGCATCATGGTCACGCTGAGCGTATCCACGCGCATCGCCCAGGGGATGTCCACGCCCACCGCTGGCAGCTTGATCCAATCGACGATGGGGACGATCTTCCCTTCGCTGCCGCCGGCCAGGCCCAGCCCAAGCGCCACCGCGACGAGGAAAGAAAGGCCCGCCGCGCCGCAGGCGATCCACGCGATGCCCTTCTCGCTCAGGTACCTGCCGATCCAGGCGTTGAGCAGCAGGCCGGCAATCGGGATAAAGACGATCAGCGGGACGAGATCGAATACTTCCATGCAGACTTCCCCCTCGGTACGCTCAATCCTTCAACCGGCTCAGCTCATCGATGTTGATGCTGCGGCGGGTGCGGAAGATCACGACGATCAGCGCCAGGCCCACGGCCACCTCCGCAGCGGCGACCGTCATCACGAAAAACACCAGGATTTGGCCGTCCATCTGGTTATAGAAGCGCGCGAAGGCGATGAGCGCCAGGTTCGCCGCGTTGAGCATCAACTCCACCGACATGAAGACCAGAATCGCGTTGCGGCGGATCAGCACGCCGAGCGCCCCCATCGCGAAGAGGATCGCGCTCAACACCACATACGCGCTGATGTTCAAGGGTGCGGGTTCCATAATCGACACTCCCCCTGCGTCACATTGCCCAGGCTCAGAGCCGCCGCGCGGTCAGTCACTCGCCTGCCGGCGCTGCGGGGGCCGGCGCGGCGGCCTCTTCCTCCGCCCCTTCGCCGTCCGCCCCTGGCGCTGACGCCGCCTCCGTCTCAATCGTCGTAATCATCTGCCGCAGCTCCCGGATGCGCCCCATCTGCGCGCGCTGGCTGCGCTTGGTGGGGATCACGTCGCGCGCAAGCACCACCGCGCCGATGGTCGCGGCCAGCAACAGGACGGCGACCATCTCAAACGGCAGCAGGTACCGGGTGTAGAGCACCGCGCCCACCTCGCCGGGGCCGCCGTGCGTGGTGGCCTGCACATCGTTGACCGGCTGGGGCGCGGGTATCTGGCCGGTCAGCACCGCCGCCGCCACGACCACGATGAACAGGACCGCCAGCGCGAACGCCGCCGGCGTCTGAAAGCCCAATCGACGGTCTGTCAGGCCCAGGTCGATGCGCTCCGAGCCGAGCAGCATGATGACGAACAGGAACAGCACCATGATCGCGCCGGCGTACACCGTGATCTGCACCATCGCCATGAACGGCGCGCTCAGCATCAGGTAGAACACGGCGACGCACGCCAGGTTCAGCACGAGGAAGAGCGCCGAGTGTATGCCGCTCTTGCTGAACAGCATCCCCGCCGCCGCCGCCACCGCGACCGCGCCCACGATGATAAAGAGAAACGTCTCCAGCCCCATATGGACCCCTGCCTTATCTGTTTCGGCTCTCCCCTGCGGCCAACGTCGTCAGCCAGCGCCCGGCCGGCTCAGTCCGGGTCCTTCATGATCGGGATGGCCCGGTCGAATTGCCCCGGCGCAACCTTTTGCGGTGTATCCGCGCCGTCCGGCGGCACCGGCTCCAGCAGCTTATCCTTGGTGTAGATCGCGTCGGCGCGCGACGTAAAGCGATAGCTCGTACATGTGGCCCATGGTAATGGCCTCGGTCGGGCAGGCGTCCTCACAGTACCCGCAGAAGATGCACCGCAGGTAGTTGATCTCGTAGGTCTTGGCGTAGCGCTCGCCAGGGCTGTAGCGCTCGTCGTCGGTGTTCACCTCCGCCTCGACCCAAATCGCCTCGACCGGGCACGCCGCCGCGCAGAGCGAGCAGCCGATGCACTTCTCCAGGCCGTTCTCGTAGCGGTGCAGCCAGTGCCGCCCCTTGAAGCGGGGCTGCACCGGTCGCCTGACCTCCGGATACTCGATGGTCACGGGCCTCTGTATCACGTGCTTGATGGTCGTCACCAAGCCGCGCACCATGTCGCCAATCATCTCTGCTTACCCCTCAAACTCGACTTACGTCACCCTTCCGCCCGCTCAGGTCGCCAGTTGACGCCGGCGTCTGACCACGCTCGCAACAAACGCGATGAAAATGAT
This sequence comes from Anaerolineae bacterium, assembly GCA_027494055.1. Taxonomy (GTDB): domain Bacteria; phylum Chloroflexota; class Anaerolineae; order Aggregatilineales; family JAFGMM01; genus JAOSJO01. The sequence continues at coordinate 630,874 of JAOSJO010000022.1, forward strand.
GCCCACAATCGCCCCCGTGAGCAGGAACTGGATCACCCAGTACACATCCGGGTTGCCGCCGGCCTCGTCGCTGAGCACGAGCGCCGTCGCCGTCCACGCCGCCGCGAGCAGCGCCAGGGGGAGCATCACCTTCCAGCCGAACGACATCAGTTGGTCGTAGCGGAAGCGCGGGAAGGTCGCGCGGATCCACACCATCGTCAGGAGCGCGGCCACCACCTTGCCAAGGAGATAGCCGATCCCCAGCAGCGGCCCGAACACGAATTCCTGCCCGCCGCCGGCGGTCGGTTCGGGGTTGGTGGCGCTCACGCCGCTCACCCCCTCCACCATTGTGAGCGTGCCCGCCGGCACGTTGCCGAGCAGGCCGGGCGTGCGTGTGGTCGCGTCCACACCCACGATGGCCGTCGCGCCCGCCGGGATGCTGACGTCCTGCATGGTCTCGAAAATCACCCGGCGCTCCGGGTCATCGGTGGCGTTGTGGACGAGCGTCCCCCGCTGCACCAACACTGTCGCGCCCGTCGTGTTGGTCAGCGCCACCTGGCCCGTCGCGTAGTCCGAATCGACGAGGGGGCCGCCGAATCCGCCGAAGAACAGCGAGAAGGCGACCACGCTCACCACGGCCATCTTGATGTACTCGGCCATGAAGAAGAGCGCGAACTTCATGCCGCTGTACTCGGTGTGGTAGCCGGCGGTCAGCTCCTGCTCGGCTTCAGGCAGGTCGAACGGCGCGCGGTTCACCTCGGCGAGGAGCGCCACCAGCAAGATGAAGGCCGCGAGCGGGTTGTGGAGGATGAACCAGCCCAGGTCGAACTGCGCATCGACGATCTTGCCAAAGCTCATCGTCCCCGCGATCATGATGGGTACCGCGACGCCCAGGCCCAGGCTCAACTCGTAGCTCACCATCTGCGCCGAGGCGCGGATGCCGCCCAACATGCTGTACTTGTTGGCGCTTGCCCACCCCGCCAGTGTGACGCCGTACACCGCGATGCTGGTGATCGCCAGCACGTAGAGCACGCCCACGTTGACATCGACCAGCGCGAAGGGAATAACATACCAGTTGCCCGCGATCCAGATCGGGATGCTGGGCGCAAGCGGCACGACGCCCAGCACCGGCAACGCGGGCATCACCGTGATGACCGGCGCAAGCCAGAACACCACCTTATCCGCCTGCGAGGGCGTGATGTCTTCCTTGAAGACGAGCTTGATGCCGTCGGCGATGGGCTGGAGCAACCCCGCCGGCCCGGCGCGGTTCGGCCCGACGCGCGCCTGGATGATGGCGATGAAGCGCCGCTCCAACCACGTGGTGTAGGCAAAGCCCCCCGTCAGCGAGGCGAAGAGCACCAGGCTCAAGACGACAACGCGAATCGTCTCACATGCGCCGGTGCACGCCAGGTAGGTCGTCTCCATTCGCGTTATGCCTCCCGTCCGTTCACGCGCCTACAGCTTCCGCCACGGCCACCGTGCCCACGCTCGCCGCGTGCGGCAGCGGCCCGACGCCCAGGTTCAACGGCAGCAGCGCCACGCCCTCCGGGACGCTCGCGCGCACGCGGGCGGCGACCTCGACCTCGGTCCCTGCTAGGCGCACGCGGACCCGCGCGCCCTCGCGCACGCTGAGGCGGGCCGCGTCACCCGCGTTGAGCGCGACGTAGGCCTGCGGCACGCGCCGGTGCACGAGCTGCGTCTTGTAGAACTCGGTCCCCTGGTCGTAGAGCAGGCGCACGGGCACGACGATCAACTCGCCCTTGCCCGGCTTCGGCGCTGCCGGGGCCTTCGGGACCCTGACGCGCGCCTGGTAGCTCGCCTGCTCGGCGGCGACGGCCCATTGCCGACCCAGGCCGCCCGCGTTCTTGTACATCGTGCCGCCGTAGTACAGGTCCTCGCCGCCCACCATCGGGAACTGCGGCGCGACCTCGGCCAGCGTGGGGTAATCCATGCCCGCGTACCATGGCACGCGCTCCACAATCTGCGCCATCACCACGCCGGGGGTGGGCATCGCCCGGCCCTGGCCCAGCGCCGCGCCCACCTGCTGGAATATCTGCCAGTCGGCGCGGCTCTCGCCCACGCGGTCGATGGCCTTGCAGAAGCGCTGCACGCGCCGCTCGCCGTTGGTGAACGTGCCGTCGCGCTCGGCGAAGCTCATGCGCGGCAGCACCACGTCCGCCAGTTCCGCCGTCGGCGTGAGGAACAGCGCCGTCGCCACGATGAAGCCCGCCTCTTGCAGCGCCGCCGCCGCGCGCGGGTCCTCGTCCGCCGGGTCGGCCCCGGCGATGATGAGCGCCTCGAAGCTGGCCGCGTTGTCGATGATGTGCGTCGCGTCCTCCGGCGTGAAGCCCATGTCGAGCGCGCCCTGCGTGTTCGCGCCGGGCCACACCGCGAGCAGGCCGTTGTTGGGCCGGCCCACGTGCCCGGTGGCGACCAGCAGGTTCGCGGCGGCCTGCATCAGCGCGCCGTGCGCCGCCATGCTCAGCCCCTCACCGCCGACGATCACCACTAGGTCGGTCGCGCCGGCGATGGCCTGCGCCGCCGCCGCGTCGACGGCGGGCGCGTTTTCGAGCGCAGCCCTGAGCTGGTCAAAGCCGTCGATGTCCGGCGCTGCGTCGCCCAGCGCCTGCCTGAGCAGGCCGTTGAGCGTCGCGACCTCGTCGCCGTAGTGGTAGCGGACCCGGTGCCGCGTGTAGCGGTCGAGCTTGGTCGCGCGCCCGTTGACCACCACGAGCGTCGCGCCCCGGTCCGCCGCGACCTTGACGCGGTGCCAGTAGATCGGCGCTTCCTCTTCCAGGTCAGAGGCGACGACCACGATGCACGCGCCCTTGCCCATGTCCGTGAAGTTGGTGCCCTGCGCCACGCCGACCTCGGCGATCAGGTCGCCGCCGGTCATGGTGGGCGGCCACACCCCCAGCCGCGCGCCGCGCTGCCCCTCGACAAGCCGGCGCAGCGCCCACAGGTCCTCGTTGGAGAGGGTCGGCCCCGCCAGCGCGCCGACGGCCTTGCCCGCGCTCTTGAGCATACCGGCCACCAGTTCGAGCGCCTCACTCCACGTGGCCTCGACCAGCTTGCCGCCCTTGCGCACCAGCGGCGTCGTGATCCGGTCCGGCGCTGCCGTGAAGTGGTGGCCGAACCGGCCCTTGTCGCAGATCCAGATCTCGTTGACCTGCTCGTTCTGCCGGGGCATGACGCGCTTGATAATCACCCTGCCGCCGGCGTCGCGGTCCAGGCGCGTGTTGAGCGTGAGGTTACACCCCACCGGGCAGTGCGTGCAGATGCTCGCCGCGCTGTCCAGCTCCCATGGGCGCGCGCCAAAGCGGAAGTCGGCGGTGGTCAGCGCGCCGACCGGGCAGATGTCAGTCGTGTTGCCGGAGAACTTGCTGTCGAAGCCGGGTTCGCTGGTGGAGATAATCTGCAGGCGGCGGCCCCGCTCGTAGAACTGCAACACCGGGTCGTCGGTGATCTCCTCGACGTAGCGGATGCAGCGCGCGCACTGGATACAGCGCTCGCGGTCGAGGTAGATTTGCTCGCCCAGCGGGTAGCGCTTGGCGAGGTGTATCTTCTCGTCGTACAGGAAACGGCTCTTGCCGGGGCCGAAATCCATCGTCAGCTCTTGGAGCGGGCACTCGCCGCCCTTGTCACAGACCGGGCAGTCCAGCGGGTGGCTCGTCAGGATGAACTCGATGATGTCCTTGCGCCCGCGCCTCACCGCCTCGGTCGTGGTGCGGACGTGCATCCCTTCGCTGACGACCTGGGTGCAGGCCGTCTGCAGCGTGGGGAACCAGCGCACGAGCGGCTTGCCATCCTCGCCCAGCACCACTTCGCCGGTCGTGCGGTCGCGCTGCTCGAAGCCCAGTTCGATCAGGCACATGCGGCACATGCCCACCGGTTCCATCTTGGGATGGTAGCAGAACACGGGAATGTCAACCCCGTGCAGCTTGCAGGCATCGACCAGGTTCATCCCTTTGGGCGCTTCGATGGCCCTGTCGTCCAGGTAGATCGTTACGGTCTCGCTCATCAATGCCTCGGTTCGATTCCCGACACTTTGCTGTATCCGCGCTCAGTCGCCGGCAGCGACCGGCGCCTCGATGGGCGCTTGCGTCTCCAGTTCGGCGGTCGATTCGGGCACACCCGACACGCGCCGCGCGTAATCGTCGCGGAAGTGCGCGATGGTCGCCGCCGCCGGGTTGAGCGCGAACTCGCCCAGCGCGCACAGGCACTTCCCCTTGATCTGCGCCGCGACCTCGTCAAGCAGGTCGATGTCGCCCTCGGTCGCCTCGCCGCGATGGATGCGGCTGAGGACGCGCTCCATCCAGAACGTGCCCTCGCGGCACGGCGTGCACTTGCCGCAGCTCTCGTGCTTGAAGAACCGGACCATCTTCAGCGCAGCCCACACCATGTCGGTGTCCTCGTCGAGGACGATCACCGACGCTGACCCCAGCGACGAGCCGACCTTCTGCACGTCCTCGTAGGTCAGCGGCGTGTCGAGCACCTCCGCGCTGCCGGGCAGGATCGGCGCGCTTGCGCCGGCGGTGAGCACGCCCTTGAGTCCCTTGTCGTCGAGGATGCCGCCGGCGTGCTCGTAGATCAACTCCCGGAAGGTCGTCCCCAGCGGCAGCTCGTAGTTGCCGGGCCGGTTCACGTGCCCGCTGACGCAGAACACCTTCACGCCGGGGCTTTGCTCCGTCCCGAACTGCCGGTAGGCGTCCGCGCCGTTGACCATGATCCAGGGCACGTTCGTCAGCGTCTCCACGTTGTTGACGACGGTCGGCTCATAGTAGAGGCCGCCACCCTTCTGCGCCGGGAAGGGTGGCCGCACGCGCGGCTGCCCCAGCAGGCCCTGCAGCGAGTTCAGCAGCGCCGACTCCTCGCCGCAGATGTACGCGCCCGCGCCCAGGTGCGTGTAGACCTCGCAGCTCCACCCGCTGCCGAGGATGTTCTCGCCGATGAAGCCGGCGGCGCGCGCCTCCTCGATGCGCGCGTCGAGCGCGTGCGTCAGGTCCCAGAACTCGCCCCGGCAGTAGATGTAGACCGCCCTGGCGCGGATCGCATACGCGCAGATCAGCGCACCCTCGATCAACTGGTGCGGGTTGCCCTCCATGATTTGGCGGTCCTTGAAGGTGCCCGGCTCGCTCTCGTCGGCGTTGACGGCGACGTAAGTGGTCTCCGCGTCCTTCGGGATGAAGCTCCACTTCACGCCGGTGGGGAAGCCCGCGCCGCCGCGCCCGCGCAGCCCCGACGCCTTGACCACCTCGATCACCTCGTCGGGCGTGAGGGTCACGGCTTTTTTGAGGCCCTCGTAGCCGCCGTTTTCCACGTAAACGTCGAACTTCCAGATGTCTGGTATATCCAGGTCCCGTAGAATGATATGCGCCACGTCTCGACCTGCCTTCATCTTCGGATGGGGCGCGCCGCGCCCCAACTAGACGTCCTGACTGTCGCGCTTCGACAGATAGTAAATGTCCCGGTGCAGCACATACCCCTCGCGCTGCAACAGCCTCAGGCTTGCCTCGTTCCAATCTTCGACCAGCGCGGCCACGAGCCTGATGCCCTGCGCGTGCAACACGCGCTCCGCCTCTTCGATCAGCCGCGCCGCGTGCCCCTGGCGGCGGTGTGCGGGATCGACCGCGAGCCGGTTGATCCAGCCCTTGCGCGCGTCGTGCGTGGCGACCACCACGCCGATCAGCCGGCCGTCCTGCTCCAGGCCGATGACGGTCTGCACGCCAGACGCCATCTGCCCCGCGAACGCCGCGCGCGCGTCGCGGCCCTGGGGCCGGATGTGCAGGCCCGCGCGCTGCCACAGGTCCATGATGGCGTCGTAATCGTCAGCACTCAGGCGGCGGACGGCCACCGCGCTCTTCACGCGCGCCCCCGGAGTCACGCCTCTGGCTCCGCCTTGCTCTTGCCGCCCTGCTTGCGCCCGGCGTGCGCGTGCTCTGCCGCGCGCCACCGGTACGCTGGCGTGTACGACTTGCCAGCGCGCAGGTCGTCGATGATGGCCTTCGCCTTGTCGATGTCCAGCCCCTCGCAGTAGCTGAAGTTGATCTGCATCACCGGGGCCTTGTCGCAGGCGGCCAGGCACATCACCTGCTCAATCGAAAACAGCCCGTCAGGCGTGACCTCGCCCTCTTCGACGCCGAGGTAGTCCTTCAGCGCCTCAAAGAACTGCTCCGCGCCGCGCAACGCGCACGGCAGGTCGGTGCACACCTGGATGAGGTACTTGCCCTTCGGCTTCTCGTAGTACATCGTGTAGAAGCCCACGAGCGAGCGCACCTGCGTGACGGACATCTCGCAGATTTCGGCGACCTCAGCCATCGCCTCCGGCGTGATGTGGCCGTACTCCTGCTGCGCAAGGTACAGCATCGGCATCACCGCCGAGCGCCTGTCCGGGTATTTGCCGAGCGTCTTCTCGATCTGGTCTTTGTACTTCTCGATGAGCACGGGTTCTCCCTGTTCGTCGCGTGTGCGCTGCGCCGGTCTACCGGTCCACGTCGCCGAGCACGATGTCGATGCCGCCCATGATGGCGATCACGTCCGCGATGAGCCAGCCCGGCGTCATGTGGCGCAGCGCGCTGATGTGCATGAACGTCGGCTGGCGGAAGTGCACGCGGTGCGGCTTCGGGCCGCCGTCGCTGCTCAGGTAACAGCCCATCATCCCGCGCGCCGACTCAATCGGCACGAACACCTCGCCCTTCGGCGGGCGGATGCCCTCGGTCCAGTACTTGAAGTGATGGATGAGCGACTCCATGCTCACGCCCAGCTCCGAGCGCGGCGGCGGCGTGAACTTGCGGTTGTCGGACAGCACCGGCCCGCCGGGGAGCCGGTTCAGGGCCTGCTCGATGATGCGCAGGCTCTCCCACGTCTCCTGAAAGCGGCACCAATAGCGGTCGTACACATCGCCGGCCTCGCCGAGCGGGATGTCGAAGCGGTACTGGTCGTAGCCGGAATAGGGCATCGCCTTGCGCACGTCGAAGTTCACGCCCGAACCGCGCAGGCTGGGGCCGGTCAGCCCCCAGGAGATCGCCTCCTCGGCGCTGATGGGCGCGAGGCCTTTGGTGCGCTCCACCCAGATCGGGTTGTTCCGCAGCAGGCGCTCGTAGTCGCGCAGCTTCTCCGGCATGATGTCCAGGAACTCGCGCACGGCGGGCACGAAGTCTTCGGGCACGTCGCGCCACAGCCCGCCCGGCCTGAAGTATGTCCCCATCATGCGCTGGCCGGAAACCATCTCGTACATCTCGGTGATGCGCTCGCGCTCGCGGAAGGTGTAGAGGAACACGCTCATCGCGCCCATGTCCAGCGAGAAGGTGCCCAGCCAGACCAGGTGGCTGGCGATGCGCCACAGCTCCAGCAGGATCACGCGGATCGCCTGCGCGCGCGGCGGCACTTCGAGGCCGCAGAGCTTCTCGGTCGCCAACACGAAGGCCAGGTTGTTCGCCGGCGGGTTGAGGTAGTCCATGCGGTCGGTCATCGTGATCGCCTGGACGTAGGTCTTGTCCTCCATGTTCTTCTCGATGCCGGTATGGAGGTAGCCGACCTCCGGGTTGCAGGTGACGATTTCCTCACCGTCGAGTTCGAGCAGCAGGCGCAGCACGCCGTGCGTCGAGGGGTGCTGCGGCCCCATGTTCAGGAGCATAGTTTCGCCGGTGAGCGCGCGCGGCGAAACGACGCCCCTGAGCCGTTCAAGGTCGCCCTGGTAATCGGAGAATGGTTCCGTGCTGACAGCAGTGGTAGCCATGAGACATTCCCTCGCTACTTCCTGGCGTAGGGCTTGTTGGCGTCGATTTTCTGCCAGTTAAAGGAAAACTGGACCTCTTCCTTCCCCAATGGGTAGTCCTTGCGCAGCGGGTGCCCATCCCAGTCCTCCGGCATGAGCAGACGCCGCTTGTCGGGGGTGGCCCTCGAAGTCGATGCCGAGCATGTCCTGTATCTCGCGCTCCGGCCAGTTGACCAGCGGCCACTCCCCGATCAGGCTGGGGATGACGGCGTCGTCTTCGGGCGCGTAGACTTTGAGGCGGATGATGCGGTTGTGCAGCATCGAATACAGGTGATAGCACACCGCGAAGCGCGGCGCGTCGGGGTAGTAGTCCACGCCGGTGATGTCGGCGATGAAGTTGTAATCCAGCCCCGGCGTGTCGCGCAGGAGCGCGCACGCCTCGCAGATGATGGCGCGGTCGATAACGACCATCGTCTCGCCGAACGCTTCGATCACGTCATAGACCGCGTCGGGAAATCGCGCCTTGAGCGCCGCGACAGTTTCTTGTGACATGTTGCCGTTTACCTGTAGATATTCAACCAGGGGCGGGCTTTCGCGCCGCCCCTACGGATCGCCAGTTCTCCGGTGGGGGGATCAGGCCCAGTCCGCGATCTTCTCGCCCTTCACCTTCTCGTGCAGGGTCATGATCCCATCGATCAACTGCTCCGGGCGGGGCGGACAGCCCGCAACGTACACATCCACCGGCACAATCTCGTCAACACCTTGCACAATCGCGTAGTTGTTGAAGATGCCGCCGCAGGAGGCGCAGTCGCCCATGGCAATCACCCACTTGGGGTCGGGCATCTGGTCGTAGAGCTGGCGCAGCACCGGCCCCATCTTGCGCGCGACGCGCCCGGCGACAATCATCAGGTCAGACTGGCGCGGGCTGGCGCGCATCAACTCCATGCCGAAGCGCGACATGTCGTAGTGCGAGGCCTGCGCCCCCATCATCTCGATGGCGCAGCACGCCAACCCGAACAACATCGGCCACATGGCGCGGGTGCGCCCCAGTTGACCGCCTGCTCCAGAGAAAGGGTGATTACCCCCATGTTACCTAACTTCTTGCTTACTCCCATACCATCGCTCCCTTTTTCCACTCATAGATGAACGCTATGAGCAGGATAACGATAAAGACGGCCATGCCCACCAGCGCGACCGCGCCCAGGTCGCGGAAGACCACCGCCCACGGCAGGATGAAGATCACTTCAATGTCGAAAATGATGAACAACACGGCGACCAGGTAAAACTTCACCGGGATGCGCCGCTGCGCCGGGCCGATGGGCGTCATGCCGCTTTCGTAAGGCGTGAGCTTGCGGCGGTTGGGTCTGAAGGGGCCGAAAATGCGGGAGAAAAACAGGATGACTACACTGAGCGCCACTGAGATGACCAACAGCACCACAATTGGGAGATAGATTTCGATCACGGCAGCCGCCCTCCCGACAGGATTGTTACGCTCGGCACAAGGTCATCATACAAGAGAGTAACATATCCACCCGCAAGCGGCAAAAACCTGACCAGATTCACCTACTTAGACGACATTCCCGGCGGGGCGCGAAAAAGCTTGGCAAAACACCCGGCTTAGTGCATAGTAATGATACGTCTCCGCCATGACATTCTGGAGAACGTTTCAGGGATGGACGCAGATAAGGCGACCGTCGCGCAACTGCGTGCGGCGCGCAACGTCAACGGGCTTCTTGCCACCCTGGGCGATGAGGACCCCGAAACGCGCGCGCAGGCGGCCTTTGCGCTCGGCGTGATCGGCGACCCGCGCGCCATCCCGGCGCTGGAACACGCGCTCCTCATGGAGGACGACGCGGACACCCACGCGCACATCCACGCCGCGCTGACGCACCTCCGCGAGCACGCGCGCAAGCTCGAACAGCTCACCGACGCCACCCTCAACCAGTTGATCGACCGGCTCCTCGACGACGACGTGGACGCCGCCGTCGCGGCGGCGCACGCGCTGGGCCAGTCGCAGGACAAGGCCGCCGTCGTGCCGCTGTTTATCCTGTTCCGCAACGCCAGGGCCGACCACCGGCTGCGCCTTGCCGCCGCCGAGGCGCTCACCGCGCTTGAGAGCGCGCCCGCCATCGTCACGCTGCTGGGCGCGCTGCGCAGTCCCGATTGGGAGGTGCGCCGCAACGCCGCCGCCATGCTCGGCATGGTCAAGGCAGACTGGGCCGTCATCCCGCTCGCCGCCGCGCTTGACGACCCGGTGGAGATGGTGCGCCGCACCGCCGAGGCCGCCCTGGAACGCATCGACACGCCCGAAGCGCTCGCCGAGCTGAAGGCGCACCGCGAGGCGTTCAGGGGATAGGCGCGAGCCACACCGCCATTGCCGCCGCGTCGGCCTCAAGGTGATAGCGCACGCCGGGCGGGATCGCGAGCAGATCGCCCCGGCGCAGCGGCATGGCCTGGTTCGCCTCGGTGAGCAGAAGCGCGACGCCGCGCAGGATCAGCAGCGGCGTGCCGCTCTCTGGCGCGGTCTGGTTGGGGCCGACGCCCGCGCACCGCATCACCCACAGCCCCCAGCCAGCGAAGCGCGTCGCCTGCACCGGCTGGTAGGGCGCGTCGAGGCCCGAATACAGCGCGCCCAGGTTGACTTTCTCAAGCGGCGGGTCCTTCTCAATGGCGAACAGGCGCCACTGGCCGTTCTTGCGCAGCGCGTCGCCCGCCGGCCGGAGCAGCACCACCGTCGCCGGGAAGAAGGCGCTCGAATAGTGGGCGGTGCCCTTGGGCACGATCATCAGCTCCTCGGTCCGCAGCGTCAGGTCGCCGCGCTCAGTGCCGAGCACGATGCTCCCGTCGTACACCAGGAAGAGTTCGTCCTCGTGCAGGTGCCGGTGCATCGCCATGGTGCCCTCGCAGATGTACAGGTCCACGGCGAGGTCCGCAAACGCGCCCATGCGATAGGTGACCCACGGCGTGTCCAGGGCTTTCGCCAGGTCTTCGACGTTCTGCTTCTGGAGCGCGTCGCCGGCGCTGGCGCTCATCAACCCTCCGGCGCGCCGGCGTCGTCCGATGGCGGCTGCATCCGCTTGATCGCTTCCACGAAGGGCGCCATCATGTCGATGGGCAGGGGGAAGACGATGGTCGAGTTCTTTTCGACGGCGATCTCGGTGAGCGTCTGCAGGTAGCGCAGTTGCAGCGCCGACGGCTCCCGCGCGATCAACGTCGCCGCCTGCTGCAACTTCTCTGCGGCCTGCAACTCGCCTTCGGCGTGGATGATCTTGGCGCGCTTCTCGCGCTCCGCCTCGGCCTGCCGCGCCATCGCGCGCTGCATCTGCGGCGGGAGTTCCACGTCCTTGATCTCCACGATGCTCACCTTCACGCCCCACGGCTCGGTCTGCTCGTCGATGATGCGCTGGAGGTCCTCGTTGACGCGCTCGCGGTGCGCGAGCAGCTCGTCGAGTTCCACCTGGCCGATCACGCTGCGCAGGCTGGTCTGCGCGATCTGGAAGGTCGCATTGATGTAGTCGTTCACCTGGACCACCGCGTGCAGCGGGTTGACGACGCGGAAGTAGGCCACCGCGTTGACGCCGATGGTCACGTTGTCGTTGGTGATGCAATCCTGGCGCGGGATGTCGAGCGTGACCACGCGCAGATCGACCTTGACCATCTGGTCGATGCCGAACGGCAGGATGAAGAACCACCCCGGCCCCTTGGTGCCGCCCTTGATGAGCCGCCCAAGCCGGAAGATCACCGCGCGCTCGTATTCCTTGATGATGCGGAATGCCGAGATCGCGACGACCAGCACCAGCAGCAGTGTGAAGGCCACGAGAAAGGCCAACGGTTCCATGCGCTTCTCCTCTACAGTTTAGCGGCGAGAACGTCCGCACACTTCCTATTATAGATGAGGTCACGGTAGCTGGCAGTACGGGCGGGCAGGTTCGCGCGCCCGTTTTGTTGCCGGGGGCGCACGCGAATATAATGAACCTACCGCGCGACCTCAGCGCTTCATCCACTTCCCCGCCGCCGAACGCCCCCCCAACCGCGAGGCCCGAACGGCGCTGAGCGCCCTGCAAGGAGGGTTTGCCATGCCTTACGTGGAACAGGAAATCGTGATCGACGCGCCGCCCGAAGTGGTGTTCGACATGATCGCCAACCGCCCGGAGCAGATGCCGGCATGGTGGCCGCCCATCGAGGCGCAGGAGCGCGTCACGCCGCCGCCGACCCGGGTCGGCTCGCGCTCCAGCTACGTCTACAAGATGATGGGCGTCGGCATCAGGGGCGAGCACGAGGTGAAGGAAATGACGCCCAACGCGCACCTCAAGGTCACGACCATCAGCGGGATCGACAGCACGTTCGACTTCCACTTCGAGCCGGCGGGCGAAGGCTCAACCCGGCTGGTGGTGCGCGTGGATTACACGCTGCCCGGCTCCTTCCTCGGCCAGATGCTCAACCGGCTGGTGATCGAGAAGAAGAACGAGGAAGACCTCATCACGGGGCTGCAGAACCTCAAGGCCATGTTGGAGTCCGGGCAGTAGCGGCCCGCCGCCGGGCATCCCCGCGCTCATGGCGGTGCTGACGCTCTCGGCGCTGCCGCTGATTATCGTCCATATCCTGGCGCAAGAGCGCGTCATCGAAGGGATGGTGGCCGGCGCGCTCACGCGATTGAGGTCATGGTCGGCAATTCGTCGCGCGACATACACTGCACCGGGTCGTTCGAGATCACCGGTGCGGTCACGGACATCAGCGCCGACAAGGCGTTCTTCAGCAAGGTGGAAGTGCGCTAGACGCGCGCGGCGGGCCTGACGGCCGGCGCAGGCAAAGCATAAGGGGGTCGGCGTGCATGCCGACCCCCTTCGTATTCCGACAACGGGACAAATAAAAAGAGCGGGCGACGGGATTCGAACCCGTGACCTTCTCCTTGGCAAGGAGACGTGCCCACAAATGAGCCTGATTAACCGCCACCCCTGGCGTTGCTGAAAGTCCGTACCGCCACCCATAGGGGGTGACGTTCGGAACTCCTGTTCTGACAGCAACCGTACAGCAACGTGCCAGGGTGTTAAGGTGCTGACACCACTCTACAGCAACCTTTGCCCACGCTATATGGTACGGAGGTACTCGCGTAAGGAGCTAATTCAACCTTAACCCATCCTCAAGCCCCGAAACAGCGAAAGTGGGGTACTTTGTCGCCATGAGTGCCACGTGCCGTCGTAGCTTGACCAGGGGTTGAGCGCGACGGGGCGCACGGGCAATGTCCCGGCAGGACCGGTCAGCCAACAGGTTGACCGGTTTTTGTTTTTAGCTGGAAAAGCCAAGCGCCCGTTTGGGCGGGCGCTGGCAAGTGGACTTCTCAGGAGATTGGCATGTGCAACTATGACACCAAACCCGACGAATTGCAACCCCCGGCCTGTTCGACCACATCCGCGACCTTGACGGCTTTCTCGCAACCCTGCACACACATAGCGTGCGCAGCATCATTCTCACGTCGGATAGCCCGGCGGCGCGCAACCTAGAAACGATCTGCGAAGACGCTGGCATCGATGCGAAAGTCCACATTGGGAGTGTAGCCGGCCTGTCGAACGCCGCCCGCGAAGCGCTTTTGCAACGCAGCGAAGCGACGCTTGCGCGTGTGTTGGATGCTCTTCTATACGTGGGCTTTTCTGAGCCTTTTGAGCTACGGGCGGCGTTGGCATCCCTTGAGCAACTCAACATCACAATCAGTGAATACACTCTGCGAGCCGCCTTGCGGCGAGCGCAAGGATTGGGCCTCCCAATCCTTGCTGGGGACAAGGGAGAATTATGTTGCGAATTTTCACGGTGAAAAAGAAACCGTGAAATTCTGCAACCCAATTCGGCGTGGTCCGAAGGCGAAGCGCTACAAAGGTGCCCACGCCTGAGGAGATTTGCCGCATTCTCGGCATTGAGCCTGACCGCTCTGACCCCTTGCCCCAAGAAGCGTTCACCAGCAATCGTGCATACCGCGCGCACGTTCACCGTGCCTTTGTCCGCGCCAATCCGGGTGAACACCCCCTGCGCGACCTCGCGGTGCGCGTTGGGGTTGATCGACGCACGATCATCAATTACGAGAAGCACGTCGTCACAGACGTATACAGGAAACCGCGTTGCAAGCGCCGACCATTGCGTCGCGTGGCCGATTTGCCTGACCTGTTCGTGCGCAAGGGCAAGAAATGCGGCAAACCGCAAGCGCGCGGCTATTGGCTCGAAGCTGGCGGGAAGCGGTACGCACCCACGCGGGGCAACGCCGCCATGCTCCTGGGTGAGGGGTTCGCTGTCGATTTATGCCGGCAGACGGCTTCGTTTCGATATGTTGACGCTTCCGCCAGCAGAACGTCGAAGGCGGTTACGCCAGCGGAACAAGGGGCAAGGGCAATGAGCAGAGCGCAGCAATTCCTATTGCCAACGATGAAAGCAAACGATCCGCCAGCAGAACCGGAAGCGCCCGCCGACGCCGAATCCGTTCCGCTCAGTTCCCTTGACCCCAAAACGCCACACCTACGTGAAGCGCAAGAGCCTTTGCCAATGAGTAGAGAGGGTGTTACCATAGCACGCAACGAACGATATTATCTTCACGGTTACTAAACTTATGCTAGCGGTGATGTAGAAAGCGTGGGGGCGTTTCGGCGTAACGCAAAGTGAGAGAACCCGCCTTGTGCGGGGGCAAACGAAAAAGGGAAGGTGTGATATGGCGTACAAAACAGAGCAATTGACGAATCAGATCGACGGTGCAATCGACGGGTTCCTGAGCGAACGGCAAACGATCCTTGACGACGTGCGGTACTCACAGGAATACAAGTTGGAGAAAATCGCCGAACTCGAACCAACTGTAAGGGAGCGCGTGATTGCCGACGCGCAAAGGCTTTGGGGCGCGCCGGTTCCGAATGACGCCAATGGCCTGACTTGGCGCTTGGACGGCGGCGTTGTGTGGCAGGAAAGCGAACGCCTGAAAGACGCGCTTCTGCTGGCGGAACAGAAGGCAGAAGAGCCGGACATTCCGCCCAGCGTCGCGTTGCATAACCAAGCCCGTGCAGCGGCGATTACCGCCCGCAACACCAGCAACCCCGACGAATTCATGAAAGCGTATGAGGGTGCGCCGCCGTTGACGCGCAACGCCTTGCAAGACTATTTCGTGATGCCCGGCGTGGCGCGGCTTGATGACAAGTTGGATTGGTTTTCGGTTTATCGCCGGCTCGAACGTGACCGCCAAGCGCGTTTGACCACACCGGAAGTGCAGGCGGCGCAACGCGCTATGGACGAATTCGCTACCCTCTTGACCCCGGCATTTGCCGCGCTCGAACGGGTGAACCGCCAGTTTGGGCGCTCTAGCGATGTGCCCAAGCGCATTCTGCGCAACGTCGAAGTACACCGGGAAGTCAACGCCGAACGTCTGGAAGAGCGTGTTTGGTATACAAAGAAGGTTACAGACGTGGGCGGCTTCGAAACAGGCGCGCAAAAGTCTAGACGCGAAGCCCGAATGCAACTACAGCCAGAAGACGGGATGCGGTTTGGCTAGCTATGCGCAGGACGTGTGAACATTGCGGTGAGGAATTCCACGCCCCAACGTCACGGGCGGTTTATTGCTCAGGACGTTGCCGGGTAGCAGCATTCCGCCAGCGCAAGCGGGCACAGGAGGGGGAAGGCGTCGCTCTTGACCCTTCCCCCTCCCCTTGACCCAAGCGTTGCGCCGGATGCAAACCCCTTGCGCATACCGCCGGGTGAAAGCGTGTTCACCCCCGTCACCCAACATGAGCGCAGGCTGCTCAGTCGCACCGTCCTGTCAATCGATCCCCCACGCCGTCAGGAACGCCCCCAGACGCGCCTAGGCCGGCGTAGGCCGGCGCAAATGAGCAAAGCCATATCAGAACACCTTGCATTCGTCACAATCGATCCTACGCGCAACGCGCCATGCGGTACGCACAGCAATGATCGTTGGAACGGCTTGACAACACCCCAAAGTGTGCTAAAATAGGTTATGATATTGCAGGTTAACGTTACCAAAGCAAGGCAAAGCCATGAGCAACAAAGCGATAGTCAGCACGCTACCGGAACCCATACGGCAGGCACGGCAAGCGACCCTAGACAGCCTGTCAAGCGCCAACAGCAAGCGGGCGTATGCGCGTGACATCGACGCCTATTTTTCTTGGGCGCAAGCGCGCGGTTTGCCCCCGTTCAATTTGGCAACCCTCGAAAGCTACAAAGCTGACCTTCTGAAAAATTCCAAGTCGGCACACACGGTAAATCGATATTTGGTTTCCATTCGGGCGCTGCTGAAAAAGTTTGGTCAGCTTTTTCCTGAGGCGCGTGAGCAAGCTGAAATCGCCAGCGAAGTCAGCAACGTCAAGCAATTTGGGCAGGCTGTGGGCACGCGGCTTTCTTTGCAGGAAGCACAGGCGATTGTGGACGCCCCCGCAAAAGACACGCTTGCCGGCTTGCGTGACCGGGCGTTGCTCGCCGTGCTGTTTGGCTGCCTTTTGCGCCGGCAGGAGATTGTCGATCTGCACTGGTCGCAACTCAGGCAGGTTGACGGTCACTGGTGCTTTGTGGACATCCGGGGCAAGGGCAACCGGGTACGCACGGTCAAGGTAGAAGCGTGGGTGTATCGCCGCTTGATGGAATACGCCGAAAGCGCCGCGCTGGACACGAACGGAGAGGGGTGTGTATTCGTGCGTTTGGGCAAGGGTGATAGGGTGATTGGCGAGCAGATCACAACCCAAGCCGTCTACAGGGCGCTTAAGCGCTATGCCCCTGACATCTCGCCACACGACGCCCGGCGCACCGGGGCGCACCTTGCACGCAAACACGGCGCACCCCTTGAACAAATTCAGCATACGCTTGGGCACGCCAGTATCGTCACCACAGAACGCTATACCGCCATGCCGATTGACCTTGACAACAGCGCAACCGGGTACATTGGCCTGAGCGGGCGCTGATGCAGGTGTCTTGGACGTGGCAGGCGACACCCATGGGGGGGTTCCGTGTAGGGTTGCGCCGCGCCGCGCGTTTGACTGACCGCCATTCGTGTGGAACATTGCACGTTGGTAGAAAACTATGCCGGGAGGCAGAAAAATCAGGGATGGAGCAATGAGTGAGCGAAGAATTTGGGTTGATCCGGTAGACGGGAGCATCGTTTACGTGGCGCTGGGTGGGCGCGGGGTCTGGAAGACTACCGACGCCGGCCTTTCGTGGGAACAGATTTACAAACCGGCTCCCGGCGAGAATGTGCTTCGCGTATGGGGACACCCTAACAACTCGAAGTATCTCATCATCGCTGACGCGCACGCCGGGACGAGCATCCTGAAGGCGAGCGACGACGGCGGCGAGACGTGGGTTGACAAGCGCGGCGACCTTTAGCGGGACATCGCGCCCGCTTGATCCTCTGAAACATTCCGTGCAAGATATTCGGTAGAAAACACACATTCGATGTATACTGGACAAAGCGCCCTACCTGCCACAGCAGGAGCGGCTTATGAGACGGCTGTTGCTGATTGTGCTATCGGTGCTTGTTCCTACTGCCTGCAACCCACAAAGTGAAGCGCCTGTTTTGGACATCAACGAAATCGCGACACAGACCGCCGCCGCATTGCCCACAGCCCTACAGCCGCCAACCGATACACCCCTTCTGCCGGCAGAAACGCCGACTGAGGCTTTCACACCTACGCACACTAGCATACCAACACTTGCGCCCACACAACCCGCAATTGTCACAGCCAACGTTGATACCACGTTGCGCACTGGTCCAGGTGAGAACTATCCGGCAACTGCCAACATGCCAAAGGGCAAATCCTTTGAGGCGAAGGGGCGGAACGATGGGGGTGACTGGATTTACTTGGGCAACGGTATATGGGTTTCTTCGTGGGATGTCTCTTTAGCAGGCGACTTGTACACACTGCCAATTGAGATACCGCCGCCGTCGCCTACGCCCGCGCCGCCTACATCGACCCCTTACCCTACCCGACTGCCGGCAACACGTACCCCGTTGCCCACCGCCGCCGCCGCCCATTGCTGTACCAACGTTGCCGCCGCCGCCCGCAGGTGGCCTATGCCAACACAACAGGTGCGATGAGATGACCAGTTGCGAAGAGGCATATGCATGTCTCAACGCCGGCAACCGCGATCTGGACAGGGACGGTGACGGTGTTCCATGTGAAAGCATCTGTCCCGGCGGTTAGGCGCGCAGTCGAGTACCGGCTTGGTTTGTGGTTTAGTACCCGCTTTGCACCAACACCCTATCAATCGCTTTCGCTGCAATGCTGTCTTGTCCCTTAAGGGCATGGGCATAGACCCTCATGGTAATGCCGGGATTGGCGTGACCCAAACGCGCCGATACCGCCGTCACGGGCACACCCTCACTGAGCAGCAAACTGGCGTGCAGGTGGCGCAAGCCGTGCGGCGTCACGGGCGGCAAATCCAAGCGTCTGCATTCGCGTTTCAAGGCGTGCTGTACCGTGCTGTGAAACAGCGGCTTGCCCGTTTCGCCGGTGAACACCGAGCCCCATGTTTCCCACTCCGCGCCGGCGACTTCCTGCCAGGCTTCCTGTTGGGCGTGCTGACACTCTAACGCCTTGATACCTTCCGCCGGCAGAATGATCGTGCGCACCGCGCTTGCCGTCTTGGGCGCGTCAAAAACCCATTCGTCGCCTATGCGGTGTAGGGTTTTGTTGATTGTAATCGCCACACCGCCAAAGCCCACGTCTGTCCAGTGCAGCGCCAGCAATTCACCAAGCCGGCAACCCGTAACGATTGCCAGCGCCCAAAGCGGATGTAGCCAATGATCGGTTGCGCCCTCGAAGAAGCGCTGTAATTCATCCTGCGACCACACCGGCTTGCGCTCCGTGCGGTATTCAGGCTTCACCACACGATCACAGGGGTTTTCTGCAAGCCAGCGCCACAGTACGGCAACGGCAAAGGCGCGGTGTAGAAGGCGGTGTATTCTCTCGGCAACTGAGGGTGTGGGCAGGGCAGCATAGAAGCGCTGTATCCTGTCAGGCGTGAGCTTGCTCAGGCGCACGTCGCCAAGAGCCGGGCGCACGTAGGCGTCAAGGAAACTGGCGTACTTCGCACGGGTTGACGGTTTCAGATTGTGGGCGCTTTCGAGCCAGGCGTCTAGCAGATCGTCAAGGGTACGCTTGCCGGGATTGGGCAATCCTGTATCGGCCTGTTTCTGCAAGGTGCGTAGTTTCTGCCTGGCTTCCCGTTCGCTTCTGGCGTACACCGTCTTTCGGACACCGTTGACCTGAATTGACGCCTGCCAGCGCCCATCTTGGCGCTGAAAGAGCGTGCCTTCGCCAGGGCTTTTGTTAGGCATAGGTCACTCCGTTCTGTGAGTGACCCCGGCAACGTTGTGAACGGGCGTTCTGACAGCAACTTTACAGCAACATGGCGCTATACTTGTTTCACTTCGCGGGCGTGGTGCAGTGGCAGAACGTCTCCGCGCCAAGAAAAACGCCACCTGTGGGGGGTTGCTTCTCCGCAAGCGCCACAGGTGACGGTTCCTAAAAGCGGGCGACGGGATTCGAACCCGTGACCTTCTCCTTGGCAAGGAGACGTTCTACCACTGAACCACGCCCGCGAAGTGAAACAAGTATAGCGCCTATCCCTGCCGCGTGCAAGCCTGCGCGTTGCCTCGTCAGGGACTCTGCAGAGTCCCTGGCGAGGCAATAGGGCCTGCGCCCCCACGCGCCGTGCTCAGCGGCCGGCCGCGCTCAGTTGAGCAGCAGCGCCCGCTCCACCGCCGCGCGCAGCATCGGCTCTGGCTGCACGCCGACCATCCGGTCAACGATCTGGCCGTTCTTCACCAGCAGCAGGGTCGGGATGCCCTGCACGCCGTAGCGCTGCGCCCACATCGGGTTCTCGTCGGTGTTGACCTTCGCCACGCGGAGCCGCCCCGTGTACTCGGCGGCGAGCTTCTCCACGGTCGGCGCGATCATGTGACATGGCCCGCACCACGGCGCCCAAAAGTCCACCAGCACCGGAAGCTCGCTCTTGAGCACCTGCTGCTCGAACTGCGCGTCGGTCACGTGGACCGGTGCGCCGTCCGCCGCCCACGCGCCGGACTCGCCCGGCTTGGGGCCGCGCCCAAGCAGGAAGTCGGCATGGGTCTGGACCGTGTTCGCCTCCGGGATGCCCTCGGTGCGGCTCACCTCGTCGCCGTCGCGGAAGCCAAGCACGCCGCCGCCGGGCAGGTTCAGGCGCTGCGCGGCCTGCGGGCTATCGGAAAGGTCCAGCTTGACCACGAGGAGGTTGCCCGCCTCGGCGTGGGCGAGCTTGTGGAGCTTGTCCTGCACGCGCCGCTTCAGGGTGCCGGGGGTGGCAACGAGCAGCACGGGCAAGGCCGCCCGCAGCACGCGGTCGAGGCTCTGGTCGTTGGCCGTGATTGGCGTGTCCATCTGCACGCTCATGGTTTCCCTCGCTCACTATAGAAATATATACCAGGCATATCCAGAATAGCATACCGCCCTGGCGTTAGAAAAGCGACAGAACCGCGTCAAAATGCCGTCTTAGGCCGGGGCGGGCGCGCCGCATGAAAGCAATCCGATAACGTGTATCCTTCCGTAATCCCGCGACTGAAGTCGCGGGCTAATTTCGTAGTAACCCTCGCCATCGACGACGATTAGGCGCTGACTTCAGTCGGCGGGCTACGGAAAACGTAATTTCCCCTCACCCCCGCTTGCTCATGCCCCCAGGTGCAGCAGCGCGAGCGCCATCACCGTCGCCCAGGCCAGCAGCTTGAACTCGCCGGCCCTCAGCGCGGCCTCGACCTCGGCGCGGCTGAGGAGCAGAAGCTGCTGCTCCTCCAGGTCGTCGGCGTCGGGCGCGGCGACGCGGCGCGCGCCCCGTGCGAGGAACAGGTACGCAGTACCCGCCCCGCGATTGCCATCGACGCTGTAGCGGCCCAGGTCAACCCATTCCGACGCCGCGTAGCCGGTCTCCTCCAGCAGCTCGCGCTGCGCGGCGGCGCGTGGGTCCTCGCCGGGTTCGATGTAGCCGCCCACCGGGGCCAGCGACGTGCCCTCGACCGCGTACTTTGTCTGCCGGAAGCAGACGAACGCGCCTGCTTCGGTCACCGCCACGATGTTGACGTAATCGGGCGTGACGACCCAGGGCCAGTCCGGGATGACGCGCCCGTCCGGCAGCTCGACCGCGTGGCTTTCGACGCGCAGGAACCGGCTGTGGTCCAGGATGGTCTGCCGTGCGCGGGTTTTCCAGGGTTTCACGCGCTTTCTCCTTCTAGGGGCGGTGGAGTGACGGTGCGGGCCGGGTTCAGGCCGGCGGCGCTCCCGAAAGCGCCTCGGCCTCCGCGAGCCAGGCGTGCGCCTGTTTGATCTGCGCGGCGACGGCCTCAGGCGCGACGCCGCCCGGCGCGTTGCGGCGCGCAACCGCGCGGTCGAAGTCGAACACGTCGCGCACGTCCGCGTCGAACGCCGACGAGAGGGCCTGCAGGTCGGCAAGGTCCAGCGCCGCAAGCGGCGCGCCCCGCGCCTCCGCGAGCTGTACCGCGCGGCCCACCACCGCGTGCGCCTGGCGGAAGGGCACGCCGCGCGCGACCAGGTAATCGGCCAGGTCGGTGGCGAGCATCGCCGGGTCGAGGGCGGTGCGCATCCGCTCCGGGTCCGGCTCCAGCGACTGCACCACGCCGGCCATGAGCGGGAGCAGCAGGTCGAGGGTGCGCGCCGCGTCGAAGAGCGGCTCCTTGTCCTCCTGCAGGTCCTTGTTGTAGGTGCTCGGCGTGCCCTTGAGCGCCGCGAGCAGCGTCACTACGTGCCCCATGAGGCGCGCGGCCTTGCTGCGCGCGACTTCCAACGCGTCGGGGTTGCGCTTCTGCGGCATCAGGCTGGAGCCGGTGGCGTACTGCTCGCCGATGCGCAGAAACCCGTAAGCCGGCGTGGCGTAGAGGATGATGTCCTCTGCAAGGCGGCTCAGGTGCACGCCGAGCAGCGCGGCGTCGAAGAGGTATTCGGCGATGAAGTCGCGGTCGCTCACGGCGTCCATGCTGTTGGGCATGATGCGCGTAAAACCGAGTTCGTGCGCCAGCGCTTCGCGATCGATTGGATAGGGGTGCCCGCCAGCGCGCCCGCACCGAGCGGGCATTCCGACGCGCGCCGGGCGCAGTCGGCCAGGCGTTCGTGGTCGCGCGTCAGCGGCCAGAAGTGGGCCATCAGCCAGTGGGCGAAGGTGACTGGCTGGGCCGGCTGCATGTGCGTGAAGCCGGGCATCACGGTCGTGGTGTGCGCCCCGGCGCGCACCGTGAGCGCCGCCGCCAGCGCCCGGATGCCGGCCTGCGTCCGCGCGATTGCCTCCAGCGTCCAGAGGCGGGCGTCGGTGGCGACCTGGTCGTTGCGGCTGCGCCCGGTGTGGAGCTTGCCCGCGACCGGGCCGACGATCTCCGTGAGGCGGCGCTCGACGGCGGTGTGGATGTCCTCATCGGTGGACGCGGGCTTGAAAAGACCCTGCGCGAACTCGTCGCGCACCTGCGCCAGCCCGCCGACGATGGCGGCGCGTTCCTGGTCGGTGAGCACGCGCGCCGCCGCGAGCGCGTTGGCGTAGGCGACGCTCCCGGCGATGTCCTGCCGGAAGAGTTGCCAGTCAAAGCCCAGGCTGTCGCCGATCTGGCGGAACAGGTCGTCAGTCGCTTGCGTGAAGCGTCCGCCCCAGAGAGTCATGAATGTATGCTCCAGATGTGCTGATACAGAATCTCGATGATGGCCTATTGTACCCGTCAACCGTGCGCGTGGAGAGTCCGGATTCGGGTTGGTCGCGACAGTGTGGGCTATGCCATCTGCTGGCACTGCGGGCAGATGAAGCTCGTCGTCTGGCCGACACGAAGCTCCTCGATGAGCGCGCCGCAGTTCGGGCACGGCTGGCCCTTCTTGTAGCCGATCTGGATATGATCGGGATAGTAGCGGCCCTCGCGCCCGTACACATCCTTCTCACCGGGGCCGCCGCCCGCGCGGATGCCCTCGTTGAGCACGCGCTGAATCGCGCCGTGGAGCCGCGCGATGTCGGCCTCGTCGAGCGTGTTGGCCTTGCGGTCCGGGTGCAGCCGCGCGTACCACAGCGTATCCTGCACGTACACGTTGCCGATCCCGGCGAGGAAGCGCTGGTCGAGCAGGTACGCCTTGATCCGCCCACGCTTGCCGCGCAGCATCTCCGCCAGCCGCGCCACCGTGAACTCCTCGGCGAGCGGCTCCGGACCGAGGGACGCCGATCTGCGGGTGCGCGTCGAGCGCGCCCGGCGGGACCAGGTGCACGTGCCCGAACCACCAGTGATGCACCCACAACTGGTCGCCGTCGGTGAAGCGAAAGACCACGCGCTCCCGCGCGGGGTCGGGGTCCGCGTCGGGTCCGTGGAGGCGGATTTCGCCGCCCATGCCGAGGTTCTGCGCCAGCGTCGCGCCGTTGTCCAGGCCGGTGAGCGCCCACTTGCCGCGCTGGCGCGAGCCTTCCAGGCGGCGGCCCACGATCTGCGCGCGGAAGGCGTCCGGCTCCAGGTTGAGGCACTTCGGCTGGTTGACGGTCACGTCGGCGACGGTCTTGGCGCGCAGCGCTTCATCCATGCTGCGCGCGAGCACGACGAGGTCGGGGAGTTCGGGCATGGCACACTCCTTTAGCAGATCGGGCGCCTACAGGTCGTCGATGGCGGTGAACCCGTTCATCCACGTGAGTTCGTTGTCGGCCATGAACTGCATCGGCCAGGCCGTATCGGGCGTTTCCCACTCACGGAAGTTCTTGACTGTCTCGTAGAACAGCCTGATGTTTTCCCTGGAGGGGTCCTCATACAGCGCGCGAATCCGGGGCAGCAGGTCGCGCGGCCTGTCTTTCGCCGTCTCCAGGACCTTCAAGAACCACTTGTGATAGGGATACAGGAGTTCGTTATGCGCGAGGATGAGCCGGCCGCCAAACAGCGCCAGCTTGCTGACCGCGACGCCCAGAAGGTACGGGTCGCCCAGCTTCAGCGTCTCCCCGGTGAACCAGTTCCAGGCGTCGAGTTGGGCATGGAACCGGCGGATGCGATTCACTTTGTCCTGGGCCGGGTAGCGGGCAATCTCGCGGACCAGCTCCGCCAGGCCGTCCACCTGTGAGAACAGCACGCGCGCATCCGCAAACGCAAAGCGCGCCGGTTCGCTGCCCTGGGCGGCCACCCGCCTCAAGAAATCGACGTCCAGGTACTTGCCGTCTGCGTACCCGCTGTCGTATGTACAGAGTTCCCGGCTAAAGAAGGTAAGCCGCCCCTCCTGACGGCGCGCCTGGTAATCCCGGCCCGACACGACGATCAGGATGTCGATGTCCGAGTCGGGGCGGGCGAAGCCGTGCGCCAGCGAGCCGCCGAGGATCAGGGCGCGCACCTCCGGGTCGCGCTGGAAATGCGCCACGACCCTCTGCATCGATGCCTCGTGATGTGGATACATGCGCCTTGCTTCCCTTCGCGCGACGCGGCACCACCAGCCGGCTGTCAGGTCGCGTCAGTTGGCGAGAGGCAACCAGGAACACGTCGCCTCATTGTACCAGGGCGCTGCCGCTGGAACGAAAGTTCGCATCGGCTCACACAAGCGGCTTGGCGAGAAGGATGTAGCCCTGCGAGCCGTAGCGCCGGCTGAAGCGCACGTCGTCGGTCGTCACGCGGACCTGCCGGAACCCGTAGGCTTCATAGAACCGCTGCGCACCCTCGTTCTCGATCAATACCTCAAGCGCGAGCTGGCCCAGACCCTGTGCGCGCGCCTGTTCGGCGGCGAAGTCGAGCAGGCGCGACGCCACGCCCTGCCGGCGCGCGTGCGGCATCACCGCCAGCCACTCGATGTAGTACCTGTCGCCGGTCTGGTAGGCGGGCGGCAGTTCGTCCGGCCCGGTGTACAGGTCGCGGAGCGCCCGCCAGAAATGCACCAAGCGCCACGGCGGGACGGCAGCGAGCCACCACGCGTTGAAGCGTGTGGTGGCGCGGAAGACCTCGTCCCAGCGCGCATCGTCCATGCCGGCGTACAGGCCGAGGACTTCATCCCCACGCGCGGCCACGAACGCGCATGAGTAGCTAAACACATGGCCGGGTGCCCGGAACAGGCGGGCAAGCGCGCGGATGGTTGGCTCTGTCGGCGCGCCCAACAGGGTCTCTAGCAGCCCCCGTGCCCGCGATCTGCAACAGGCGCGCCGCGTCAGGCGCGTCGTGCGGGCGCGCCGGGCGGATGAGGATGGGCGCAGGGTTCACATGCCTTCCTCTCAGTCGAACGTGTCCGGAGAGGCAGGCAGCTCCCTGCGCGCCTCAAGCTCGCGGGGAGCCTGTCCGTGAGGCGCCTCGCGCGCCCCGCCCAACTCGGCCATGACCATGCCGGCCAGGATGAGCGCGCAGCCAAGCAGCTCCTTCGGGCCGAGGATCTCGCTGGCCCACCACCAGCCGAACAGTGCGGCGGACACCGGCTCCAGGCTGAAGAGCAGCGCGGTGTGCGTCGGCGTGGTGAAGCGCTGCACGTACACCTGCAACGTGAACACGAACGAGGTCGCCACCGCGCCGGTGAAGCCAATCGCGCCCCAGGTGACGGCCGGCAGGTCGAGCCGGGGCGTCTCGAAGATGAACGCGGAGGCAGTGGCGATCACGGCCACGGCCACGATCTGCACCACCGCAAGCCGCACCGGGTCATGGCGTGGTGGCGAAGTGCGACACGCTGATGATGTGCAGCGCGTAGAAGAACGCGCACGCCATCACCCACACGTCGCCCTCGCCGAGTTGCAGGTTCCGGTCAAGCGAGAGGAACCCCAGCCCGGCCACCGCCGCCGTCACGCCCAGCGCCGCCCCCGGCCCGGCGGCTGGCGCAGCAGGATCGTGGCGAAGATGGGCACAAGCACCACGTTCATCCCGGTGATGAACCCCGCCTTGCCGGAGGTGGTGTATTGCAGGCCGATGGTCTGCGTGATGTAGCCCAGCGCCAGCCACACGCCGATCACCGCGCCGGCGCGCAGCTCCCCGCGCGTGAGCGCCCGCAGCCGGCGCGCGAAGAGGATGAACAGCACAATCGAGGCGACGATGAAGCGCCACGCCACGAACGTGAACGGCCCGACCGTGTCGAGCGCGTTCTTCACCATCACGAAGGTCGCGCCCCAGATCAGTGCGATGAGGGCGAGCGTGAGATCTGCCTGCCAGCGCGCCATGAGACAACCCCTGGGTAACGGTTTGCGGGGCAGGGCGCACCCTGCCCCGGCGCGGGATTATACCGCGCTTCGTGGTGGGGCCGCCTAACCCGCGCCGTCCGCCCGCGCCGCCCAGAGCATCCCGCGCGTGACCATCTCCAGCACGGGCGGCATCCGCACGACGGCGGCGCTGTGGCCCAGCGAGCAGTAGAACACGCGCCCCGCGCCGTAATGCTTGGTCCACACGACCGGCATCACCGTCTCGCCGAAGCGCGTGGTCGCGAGCACGGTGATCGCGGGATCGATGTGCATGTAGTACTGCTCCGAGGTCACCTCGAAATCCGCGATGCCCTCGGTGATCGGGCTGGGCGCGCCGTCGATGTGGACGGTGTAGGTCACGCCATCCCCGCCGGGGTGCGCCACCCACTGCCCGCCGACCATGTACTGGTACTCGGTCTCGTTGCGGAAAGCGTCGCCCATGCCGCCGTGCACGCCCGCAGTCCCGACGCCGCTGCGCACCGCCTCAAGGAGGGGGTTGAGCTGGTCCGGCGCTATCGCGCCCATCGTCCAGATCGGCACGATGAGGTCAAGCGCCTTGACGTTGGGATCCTTGAAGGCGTCGAGTGTGTCCGAGACGGTCACGGCGAGGCCGTGCGCTTCCAGCGCTCCGCGAAGGATTTCGGCGACCTGGTGCGGCTCGTGGCCCTCCCAGCCGCCCTTGACGATGAGCGCGCGCTTCATGACTCATGCTCCTGTGTGTTGGTTCATGCACTGCGGCCAATTCTAACGCGCTCCGGCGTTTTGTGACCGTGATCGGCGCAACCGGCGCGCCGCCTCCTATAGCTCCCAGGGAGCTACCCTGCGCTGTTGCCCCACCCGCCCTTGCGGTATACTTGTCGTGTCGCTCAGCCTTCACTTAGAGCCGCACCTACGCGCGCGGTCGGCCGCTATGGAGTCGGGCGGGTTGCGCGTCTGGGGCGAAGGGGGAAGACATGCTTCTCGAGATTGTGCTCCGCCTTGTGGTGAACGCCGTCGCGATCCTCATCACGACCGCGATTCTGAACCCGCACGTTCGCATCATCGACAACGACCTGGGGCCGGTGATCGTGCTCGCCATCATCATCGCCATCGCGAACGCGATCATCAAGCCCATCCTGATGTTCCTGACCTGTCCGCTCGTCCTGATTACGCTGGGGCTTTTCGTCCTGGTCGTCAACGGCCTGGTGCTCCTGATCGTTGACGCGATCTCCGCCAACCTGGAGATCGAGAACTTCGGCTGGGCGATTGTCGCTGGCATCATCATGGCGATTGTGAGCATCGTGCTGGAGACGCTGCTGGGCATGAGGGGGCGAGAAGGCCTAGCGCATCCGGCCCGCAGAACGCTATACGTGAGAGTGCGCCAGGGTGTATGCCATCCTGGAGGCGCGGTTGTGGCCCGCGAAAATTCTGTCTGTTTGTCTCACCCCCGACCCCTCTCCGCACGCAGAGAGAGGAAATAAGAACGCTGTAAGTCCCCTCTTCACGAGTGGAGGGGACTCATACGCCATTTGAGAAATCCTTTATCACTGCAAAATCATTCCCGACAAACACGAAAATGGCTTCGGAAGATGCATCTTACCAGTTCTCTACCACAATTTCGCGTGCAGATGGCTTTTTGAAAGCTGCGACCCTTTTCAAACGACCTCTAATATTCGGGGACAAATCGAAGCGATGATTGAGGAGTTTGGTAGTCGAGAAGTAGCCCATATGACCACAGGAGATAGAGCTGTTCACCCATGGGACCTTGCTGGTGGGCCTAATGTATTTGCTAAGCAATGGGAAATTGGAGATTTGGTGTGCAACAACGACGAGTGGACCATTCGCTTGCTGCAATGACATTGCATCCCATTCAGGAAAAGTTTGGAAAAGACCCCCTCTGAGCTTTCAGCTTTGGAGAGAACTCTCATAATCACTGCCTACCGTCTTGGAGGTAGCGATGACTGACAATAGAAGATTTTTTTCATCGTCCTAGGATTGTTCTTGTCTTCATCATCGGCGCTCTCCTGTCATGTGTTCTGCTAAATGTCGTGCTGACTAATGTAGATCGCTCAAGAAAGATAGCTGATGCTCAAGATCTGCTCCATCAAGCTCAAAAAGAGATTTCAGGGATGACTGAAGATATGCTCTTGGAGGAACAGGTGGTCGTTTCCCCTGATTTCCAAGGGCACTGTGTAGTCAGCCTAACAAAGCAGCTATATGGAACGAAGCGCTCCTTTACTGAAGTAGTTGATGAATACTCAGTAACTCTTTCGAGAAGGGGATGGTCATATTCCGCAGGCGGCCCTGGATTTCGCATCTTTGTTTCAGACAGTGAATTGTTTAGTATACATATAATAGATGTAACAGAAACATATCTCTATAATGCTACTATGAATGGATATAAAGTATTATATAATATCAATTTCCATTATACTTGGCCTGACAGAAGTTCTTGCGTAGGATAGCTCCCTAGCTACTGAGCGCTGAATGTAAGGGCGATGATGCTCTTGCGCCGCTTCAACCTGGAGTAACGCCATGCCCGACCCGCTGAGCGTGATCCTGATACAGATCGACTCGCTGAACCGCCACTTTCTCCCCTGCTATGGCAACGACTGGGTGGAAACCGCCAACCTGGACGCCTTCGCGGAGCGCGCCGCCGTCTTCGAAAACCACTACGCCAGTTCGATGCCCTGTATGCCCGCGCGCCGCGAAATCTGGACGGGCACGCAGGAGTTCTGGTGGCGTCCGTGGGGGCCGCTGGAACCCTGGGACATGCCCATCGCGTACCTGGCCGGCCGCGCGGGCATCACCAGCCAGCTCATCACCGATCACTACCACTTCTTCGAGTGGGGCAGCCACAACTACACCTACGACTACACCGGCTACGAGTTCATCCGCGGGCACGAGACCGACAACTGGCGCACCGAGCCGGTGGTCAGGGTCCCGGACTGGGCGCAGAAGATGGTCGAGCGGCGGGACGAGGCAGCGCGCATCTACCTGCGCAACGTGCAGCACTTCAAGAAGGAAGACGACTTCTTCGGCCCGCGCGTGATGCGCGCCGTGGGCGAGTGGCTTGACCGGAACTGGGCGCACGCGCAGTTCTTCCTGCACGTGGACTGTTTCGACGTGCACGAGCCGTTCCACATCCCCGAACCGTACCGCTCGCGCTACACCGACGCCGACTACCGGCGCTTCAGCCCCTGGCCGCACTACGGGCGCATCGACGAGGGCGCTTCGGCGCTGTCGCCCGAAGAGGTGGCATGGGTGCGCGCGCAGTATGCGGGCAAGCTGGCGATGCTCGATACCTGGCTGGCGCGCGTCTTCGACCGGCTGGACCGCTACAGCCTGTGGGACCGCACGTGCGTCATCATCACCACCGACCACGGCCACTACCTGGGCGACCACGGCTGGATGGGCAAGCCGCACGCGCCGCTCTACCACACGCTCGCGCACATCCCGCTGCTCGTGTGGCATCCTGCCGGCGCGCACAACGGCGCGCGCGTCCCCGCCATCACCCAGACGCTGGACCTCTACGCAACCGTGCTCGACCTGCTCGGCGTCGGGGCGCCACAGAGGCCCTATATCCACAGCCGGAGCTTCGCGCCCGTCCTCACCGGGGAGGCCGAGCGCCACCGCGACTGCGCCGTCTACGGCTACGCCGGGCAGCGCGTGGGCGTCACCACCGACCAGTGGACGCTGCTGCGCGAGCACGACCCGCAGGCCGCGCCGGCGCACGCCTACACCCACCAGGTCGAGCACCTGGCCGGCTTCGGCTGGCCGCGCCGCCGCGAGCGCGCGCTAACCTTCCCGGACCTGGAAGCCGGGCGCTTTATCCCCGGCGTCGATATGCCCGTGTGGCGGATGCCGGCGCACTCTGGCGGGCTGCCGCGCGCGGACCTGCTCTTCCACAACCCCACCGACCCCGGCCAGGAGCGCAACATGGCCCCGACGCAGCCGGTGGTTGTGAAGCAGCTTGAGGGGATTCTGCGCGAACACGCGCGGGCGCTGGCGGTCCCTGAAGAGCAGTTGCGGCGGCTGCGGCTGATATAGGCTGCGAGAATGTCAGGCTCGGCGCCTCGCCGGGGGGCTTTTGATCAACGCAGTTAGAAAACGGCGCCAAAGCCAAGTGCGTGCACGGCGCTGAACAGAAGCAAGCCTGAAAGGGACGCGGCGACGAACGTCTTGCGTTTCCAGTCTTTGGCGTTCCGGAGCCAACCGGCAATGAGGATAGTCGCCGGAAACAACGCCAGCACGTAGCGTGCGAACCCCTGGGTGTAGACCACGTCCTCAAACTGGTTCACCTTGGAAACGAAGACGAGGATATGTCCGACGGTATAGAGCAACAGGGGAACCCGCCGGTGCTGAGGCGCACGCAGCGCCACGACAATTAGGCCAAGATATACGACCAGCAGAGAAAGGTCGATACTGTGTGGCCCAAATGGATGCGTAACCAGCGTGCGGAAATTCAGGA
Source organism: Anaerolineae bacterium (assembly GCA_027494055.1). GTDB lineage: Bacteria > Chloroflexota > Anaerolineae > Aggregatilineales > JAFGMM01 > JAOSJO01. The sequence continues at coordinate 661,179 of JAOSJO010000022.1, forward strand.
CCAGGCCTTCCAGCGGGGAGATCATGTAATGATGATACTTCTCGGAGTAGACATCGGCTATCGACGCCAGACCGAGTGTGTCGCGATAGAGCAGAAAGAGGACGAACCCCAACGGGATGATGGCGAGCGGCCAACCGCGCACGACCATGTAGCGCAGGCGGTCCGGCCACGCCGCAGACCGCGCACGCGCCTCAGCCGACAACATGTAGGCAGCCACGACTGCGAGAACGACTCCCTGGCTACGCGCAAGTGTTGCGAGAAGGCCAAACAGCCCTGTGAGCGCCCAATGCCTCGTCGTTGCCGCGTAGAAAGCCGCCAGCGCGAGCGCAAGGTAGATGCTGTCTGACATCGGTGCGCTGAAAGCCTGAGCCGTCGGGAGTATCGCACATACGGCGACAGTCCACAGCCCCAGGCGTGCATCGCCGTAGTAGGTGGCGCACAACCTCCAGAGCAATGCCAGCGCGAAGGCGAACGACAACATCGAAAACACCGCAGCGCCAAGGTCAACCGGGCCGGGGAGCAGCCGGTCTAGCACCCTAAAGCCAACCGGCGCAAGGGGATTGAACACGGTCGAAAGCGGCGCACTGTCCGCGTAGCCGTGTTCCGCGAGCATCAAGTAGTGCACGGCATCGAGCCGCCGCCAGAGCGCCAGGGTCGGTTGGCCCTGGACATCCGGCAAAGAGGGGACCCCGGATAGGTCTGTGCGTAGTCTTCGGTGTGGAGGTCGATGGAGTCGCTAATCGACGGGTGAAGTGCGCTCCAGATAACGATCATCCAGAGCGTGAGCAGAACACGATGTGCGACCGCAATCCCCAGTCCGAGGGAGAACGCTCTGCCCCAAGGCGTAGCTAGGCGGGCACCTAGCGCCTGCAGGCGCGTCGTGGCTGTTGTGCGTTCCGTCGCCATGCGTAACCGCGATTATTCGTTAACGCTGCGACCATTATAGCACAATTATGTAGGACAAAGACCAGCAGGTGCAAAATGGGATTGACGCGCCGAGGCCTTCCGTAACTCACTCAGCTCGCGTGCAGCGCCTCCGCCATCGCGCGGATGTGCGCGGGCGTGTTGCCGCAACACCCGCCGATGATGTTCGCCCCCAGCTCGCGCATCTTGAGCGCGTAGCCGGCCATGGCCGCCGGCGTCGCGTCGAAGACGGTCTCGCCGCCCTCCAGGCGCGGCTTGCCGGCGTTGGCCTTGGCGACCAGGATCGCGTCAGGGGCGGCGGAGCGCATCTTCCTGATGACGGTCTCGATCTCGTCCGGGCCGTTGCCGCAGTTGCCCCCAGCGCCGCCGCGCCCATGCCGCTGAGGGCTTCGAGCGCCTGCTCTGGGGTGGTACCCATCATCGTGCGCCCGCCGGTGTCGAACGTCATCGTCGCGACAACCGGCACGTCTGGCGCAGCCTCGCGGCAGCCTTCCACCGCGGCGCGCGCTTCCTCCAGGTCGGACATAGTCTCGACCCAGAACACGTCAACGCCGCCGTCGGCCAGCGCCGCCGCCTGCTCCGCGAACGCCGCCTGCGCGTCCGCAAAAGACAGCGTGCCGTAGGGTTCCAGCATCGCGCCGGTGGGGCCTATCGAGCCGGCCACCACCACCGGGCGGTCGGCGGCGTCGGCCACGGCGCGCGCAATCTCGGCGGCGGCGCGGTTGAGTTCCGCCGCGCGCTCGCCCAGGCCGTAGCGGTCCAGCATGACGCGGCTGGCGACGAACGAGTTGGTGAGGATGATCTGCGCGCCGGCCTCGATGTAGGCGCGGTGTACGGCCTGCACCTTCTCTGGCTGCTCAGCGTTCCAGAGCGGGGGCGGCGTGCCCGCCGGGAGGCCCTGCGCGGTCAGCAGCGTGCCCATCGCGCCGTCGGCGAGAACCGGCCTGCCAGGCGCCAGCAATGTCTCTAGTGTGCTCTTCATCTTCCCGTACTCCTGTTGCGCGCAGCCTGCCGCGTAAGTATGGCACCAAATCGCCGGGGCAGCCACATCAGCCGGGCGCTTCCGGGAGCTTCGCTTTCGCCTCCGGCGGCATCTCGCTGGCGTCTGCGGGCGCTTCCGCCGCGCGGGCGCGCGCACTGTGCGAGCCGTAGGTGCGCGTGTAGACCTTGATGAACTCCGCGCCGAGCATGAAGATTTGCGCCGAGTAGTACACCCACACCAGGATGACGATAATCGACCCCGCCGCGCCGTAGATCGAGGTGATGCTGCTGGTGCCGAGGTACAGGTTGATGAAGAACTGGCCGAGGATGAACAACAGCGCCGTGATGAACGCCCCCGGCAGCACGTCGCGCCACCCGATCGGCACGTCCGGCAGGATGCGGTAGATCAGCGTGAACAGGGCGGTGACGACCGCCAGCGAGACGAGCAGGTTCGTGGAGGGAAGCAACGGCTCGACCTCCGGCGCGATGCCGTTCAGGTAGTTGCGCACCGCCGACTGGACCGCCGTCAGGACGACGAACAGCACCATCAGGAAGGCGGCGGACGCGACGAGGGCAAACGCGAGCACGCTGCGCCGCAGCACGTAGAGCACGCTGCCCAGGCCGGTATGAATCTCCGGCGCGACGCCCCAGATCGCGTTGAGGGAGCTGTGCAGGTGGCCGAACGCGCCGATTGCGCCCAGCACCACGCTCACCACGCTGACCGCCGTGGCGAGCACGCCGGAGCCGCTCTGCTCGCGCAGCCCCTCGATCATGTTGGTGACCAGGCTCGCCGCGTCCGGGCCGACCGCCCCCGCGACCTGCGCGACGATCTGCTGCTGGACCTCCTCCTGCCCGAAGACCAGGCCGGCGATGGCGATGACGATAATCAGCGCGGGCGCAAGCGAGAAGATGGCGTAGTACGCCAGCCCCGCCGCCAGGCCCGCGGCCCGGTCCTTGCCCCACTCCGCGAAGGTCTGGCGGATCACGTCGAAGACGGCCCTGACGTTGATGCGCGTCGCCGCGATCATCGCGGCGTAGGTCATCACCAGCGCCATCAGGCGCGACGACCGCGATGCAAACAGGGTTTTGATCGCTTCCCAGAGCGCGCCCATCATCGGTCAGGTTTCCCCAGCATCGGTGTTGCCCTCACAGGCTCACGCCAAGTATAACAGACTTGATTTTACACCCGGCGCGCCGAGCCTGATAAAATCGTAACCGCCAGGGAGCGGTTGTCGAATGCGCCGCGCCGGGCGTTTCTGGCAGCGCCGCACTCAGAAGGGAAGGTGTTCCATGCCCAAGATTGCGTTCATCGGCGCGGGGAGCCTGGTCTTCACGCGCAACCTGTGCAGCGACATCCTGCTCGCGCCAGCGCTACAGGAGAGCGTCATCAGCCTCATGGACATCGATCCCAGGCGGCTGGCGATGGCGCGCGAGCTGGTGCAGCGGATCGCGGACCAGCGCGGCCTCAAGGCGCGCATCGAGGCGACGACCGACCAGCGCGAGGCCGTCAGCGATGCGGACTACGTCATCACGACCTTTCAACAGGGCGGCCTGGAGGCCTACCGGCTGGACATCGAAATCCCGCAACGCTACGGCGTGGAGCAGTGCGTGGGCGACACGCTGGGGCCGGGCGGCGTGTTCCGCGCGCTGCGCACCATCCCGGTGCTGCTCGACCTGTGCGCCGACATGGACGCGCTGGCGCAACCCGACGCGCTGCTGCTGAACTACGTCAACCCGATGGCGGCGAACTGCTGGGCGGTGGACGCCGGTTCGGGCCGGCCCCACGTGGGCCTGTGCCACAGCGTGCAGGGTACCGCCGCGATGCTGGCCGGCTGGATCGGCGTCCCATATGAGGACGTGACCTTCCTGTGCGCCGGCATCAACCACCAGGCGTTCTTCCTCGAATTCCGCAGGAGCGACGAGGACCTCTACCCGTTGCTGTGGGAGGCCATCGCGCGCCCGGAGGTCTGCGACGCCGAGCCGGTGCGCGTGGACATGATGAAGTACTTCGGCTACTTCGTCACCGAGTCGAGCGGCCACGCCAGCGAGTACGCGCCCTACTTCCGCAAGAGCGCCCGGATGGTGGAAGAAGAACTCGCGCCGCGCTTCAAGAATCCCCATGACGCCTGGTTCGACTTCGGGCGCACGGGCGGCTACCTGCGCCACTGCATCAGGCAGTGGGAGCAGTTCCAGCAGGATTTCGAACGCCTGCGCGCCGGGGACGCGGAGACGCGCACGGCGCGCACGCACGAGTACGGCTCGTACATCATCGAGGCGGCGGAAACCGGCCAGCCGGTGAAGATTAACGGGAACGTGCCCAACCGGGGCCTGATCGACAACCTGCCGCAGGGGTGTTGCGTCGAGGCGCCGTGCTTCGTGGACCGCAACGGCGTCCAGCCGACGCCCGTGGGTGCGCTGCCGCCGCAACTGGCCGCGCTCAACCGGGCGTGCATCAACGTGCAGGGGTTGATCGTCGAGGCGGCGCTGACCGGCAGCGTGGACGCCGTGCACCATGCCGTCATGGTCGACCCGCTGACCGCCGCCGTCTGCACGCTGCCGCAGATTCGCGACATGGTTAATGCGCTGTTGCACGCGCAGGCGCAGTGGCTGCCGCAGTTCCAGGGGCTGTGAGCGCACAGAAGCCTCCGGCCCTGAATGCACCCGCAACGGGCGCTTCACTCAACAAAGGAGAACACACAACGTGACCTCAGCACGCTTTACCCTCAGCGCCTTCGCCGACGAGGTGGGGCGCGACTTTGACGCCCAACTGGCCCTGCTCCGCGCGCTGCGCGTGGGCCACATCGATTTCCGGTCGGCGTGGGGCGTCAACGTCAGGACCTGGATGACGGCCAGCTCGCGCAGGCAAAGGCCCTGCTCGCGAAGCACGGCATGAAGGTCGCGTGCATCGGCAGCCCGGTGGGGAAGTCGCCCATCGACGACCCGATTGCGCACGAGCTGGACGTGTTGCGCCGGCTCTTCGTCGTCGGCGAGGCGCTGGACACGCGCCGCATCCGCATCTTCTCGTTCTACCCGCCGGACACCAGCACCAACGCCCACTACGCCCAGTACGTCGCGGCGGCGACCGACCGCCTGGCGCAGATGGCCGAGCTGGCCGGGCGCGCGGGGTTCGTGCTGCTGCACGAGAACGAGAAGGCCATAGTCGGCGACACGCCCCAGCGCTGCAGGGCGCTCCTGGAGGGCGTGAACAGCCCCCACCTGCGCGCGATCTGGGACGCGGCCAACTACGTGCAGGTCGGCATCAGCCAGCCGATGGCGGCGGGGTGGCCGCTGGTCGGCGATTATGTCGCGTACATCCACGTCAAGGACGCGCGCGCCGCCGATGGGCGCGTCACCGCCGCCGGCGAGGGCGACGGCCAGCTCGCCGAACTGCTGACGGCGCTCATGGCGCGCAGCTACCAGGGCTTCCTGGCGCTGGAGCCGCACCTGGCGGACGCCGGGCACAGCAGCGGCTTCAGCGGGCCGGAGGGATGCGCTACGCGGTCAACGCGCTGCGCCGCCTGATGGCCCAGATCGGCGCGGCGGAGGTCCCGGCCTTCGCCTGAGCGCGGACCGCTACAGCGTCGCGCCGGGCACCCAGGGGACGAACTCGTCCTCGCCCACGCCGGCCAGCTCGCCTTTGGTGCGCGCGCCGGAGGCGACCGCAAGCAGGGTCTCGAAGATTTCCGCGCCCACTTCCGGGATCGACATGCCGGACAGGGCGCGGCCGGCGTCGAGGTCCATGTCGCCCCGCATGCGTTCGTAGAGCGGCGTGTTGGTCGCCACCTTCACCGTCGGCGTGGGCTGGAGGCCGTACACTGACCCACGCCCGGTGGTGAACACGATCAGGTTCGCGCCGCCGGCCACCATCCCGGTCACGGAGACCGGGTCGTAGCCGGGCGTGTCCATGAAGCACAGCCCGCGCGCCGTGACGCGCTCCGCATACCGGTAGACCGCCGCCAGCGGCGCGCTGCCGCCCTTGCTCACCGCGCCGAGCGACTTCTCGTAGATCGTAGTCAGCCCGCCGGCCTTGTTGCCCGGCGAGGGGGTTGTTGTTGAGCGCCACGCCGTTGCGCGCGGTGTAGGCCTCCCACCACTGCACCCGCTCGACCAGCGCGCGCCCGACTTCTTCAGAGGCCGCCCGGCGCGTCAGCAGGTGCTCGGCCCCGTAGATTTCGGGCGTCTCGGACAGGATCGCCGCGCCGCCCTGCGCCACGACCATGTCCGCCGCCACACCCACCGCCGGGTTCGCCGTCACCCCGGAGTAGGCGTCGCTGCCGCCGCACTCCAGCGCCACCGTGAGCCGCGAGGCGGGCTGCTCGGTGCGCCGGCACATGTTCGCGCGCTCCAGCAGCGCCCGCACTGCCTCCACCCCGGCCCTGACCGCCGGCCCCACGCCGCCGGCGTCCTGGATCAAGACGCGCGGCGGGACGGGCGCGTCGGGCATGACGAGGCCGGCGCTGTCGAGCAGGCCGCCGACCTGGTTGACCTCGCAGCCCAGCCCCACGAGCACGTAGCCCGCCACGTTCGGGTGGCGCGCGAAGCCGCCGAGCGTGCGCTGGAGCATCGCCAGGTCCTCGCCGACGCCCATGCCACAGCCCGCCCAGTGCACGATGGGCGCGACCGCGTCCACGTTGGGGTAGTCCGCCAGCGCCGCCGCGTCGAACTGCGCCGCGATCTTGCGCGCCACCGACGCCGCGCAGTTCACCGTGGCGATCACAAGGACGGTGTTGCGCGTGCCCACACGCCCGTCGGGGCGCAGATAGCCCATGAAGGTGCGCGGCGCGCCGGCCGGCGGGAGGGGGCGCGCGTCCACGCCGAAAGCGTAGTCCTTCTCGACCGCGCCCACGTCCAGGTTGTGGGTGTGCACGTGCGCGCCCGGCGCGATCTCCTGCGTCGCAAAGCCGATGACCTGGCCGTAGCGGCGCACCGGCGCGCCGGCGGGGACGCTCCGCAGCGCCACCTTGTGCCCACGCGCGATGTCGCCCCGCAGCGCCACCTCCGCCCCGCCGCGCACCCGCGCCACAGTCCCGGCGGGCGCGTCGTCGAGCAGGATGGCAACGTCGTCATCCGGGTTGATCTGGATTGCCTGCGCGTCGTCTGCCATGTCGTCCCTCTCCTGGTGACCTCCGGCGTGGCCCGTGACCTTACCCCGTTCCGGGTCGGTTGTCCATGTGATGGCGGACGCCACAATGGGATGAAGAGAGCCGGGAGCTTCCCGAAAGCTCAAAGCTTTCGGGGTCTCCCTCTTGAGTGTTGTTGCTGAGGCGTATGGCTTGACGCGCCACCTGACGCGCCAAGTGGCGTGTCAGAAGATGGCTTCAGGCTGCCTACCTCACCCCCTGGCCCCTTGGGGAAGCCGCGCGCAGCGCGGCGGGGGGTGAGGTCAACCAGACCGCAGCATCGCGCCAACACTTCACGGGAGGATTACTAGAGCTTTCGGGAAGTTGTAGGCGGATTGGCGCGGCGGGCCGCTTCTATGCTATTTTGGTGCGCGTGCGCGCGTGGCGAAGAACTTGCATCATCGCAGGGCGCAGGCTGCTGCCTGGGCTTTTGCGCGCCCACCCTGTAATATCGGTGTTGGTCAAAACGGTGTAAAATGTAAACATGCATCCTACCCGACTCACGAAACCAGCACTTCACCACTGCCCGCGCTCCGCGCAGACCCCGGCGACGCGGCCACCGGCTGCCACACGCGCAGCGCGCCAACGTGAGGAAACGTGATGGACCAGAACGAACCGACAGTTTCACGTGCGCCGCAAAACGGACCTCTTCCCGGTCGCAACGTCTCGTGCCTTTTCATCCTGGCCGCCGCCCTGGTGCTGGTTGTGGTCTTTTTATTGCTGGGCAGGGCGGTCGTGGACCAGCTTCAGTTCGAACCCACGCGCGCCCCTGACCTAGTGCCCGCCGAACCCACGACGACGGTGGCGGTGGTCCAGGGGCCTGTGGAAGTCGTCATCCAGTCGCCCCAGGCCGGCGAGACGCTGACCGCCGGCGGGTTCGAGGTCAGCGGGTACATCACGCCGGGTGGGGCGCGCGGCGTGATGATCTCTGCCAGAGACTCCGGCGGGGCGCTGGTGGATCAGGCGATTGTGACGAGCGACGCGGCGGGCAACTACCGCGTTTCGCTCGCTTCGTCCTTTTCGTTCCCGGTCGCCTCCGAGTCGACGGTCACCGTCGCCGCGCTTGACGCACAGAACCAGGTGATCAGCGAGAAGACCGTCAGCGTGCGCCTCGCCGACAGCGGCGCGCCGCCCGCCAGCCCGATCCCGATAATCGCCCAGGAACAACCGCCGGCCGACGCCGGCAAGGGCGGCCTGGTCTCCGAGCCAGATTACGTCGTCGGCGCGCCTGCCGGGGCCGTGATCACCCACCCGGTCCACGGCCAGCACGTCACCTTCCCGATTCACGTCGCCGGCTATCTCAACACGCCGGGCAACGCCGAGGTCGATCTGCAATTCGTCTTCGACTACGCCGGCCAGCAGGTCTCCGGGACAGGGCGGACTGTGACGTGGGGGCGCATCAACGTGTTCATCTTCAACCTCGACATCCCCGGCGGCATCGGCGCGCACCCGGCGGCCTCCACCGGGGGCGTCCTGAGCGTCTTCCAGGGCGGGCAGCTCCTCGCGCAGCGGCAGGTGTACCTCGTCGGCCAGCAGGCGTCGAAGCAGGTGCAGGTCTACTTCCTCGACGCCTTTGGCGGCCTCCAGGCGGTGCCGCGCCGCGTGCCCATCTACGGCGGCTCCAACGACGCGCTGAACGAGCTGTTCTGGGGGCCGTCCAACCAGGAGGGCTACAACACCGCCATCCCCAACCCGCGCCAGGTGCGCCAGTACGTCGATACCGCCAGCGGCAACCCCCTGAACGCCATCGTGCACGTGCTCGCCTCGCACGTGGACTACTACGGCAACGCGACGCTGACCATCAGCCCATCGATTCAGGGGCGCCCGACCCCGGCAAAGCCGCCGAGCAGATCCGCGCGACGATGGCGCAGTTCTCCAACGTGAAGCAGGTCATCATCTACGCCGGGGGCGTGCTGTGGCAAAGCGGCGGCGTCATTGTTACCGCCCTGCCGCCCATGCCCGACACGCCCGCGCCGCCCACCACGCAGCCGACCGAGGCCCAGATCACGATCAGCGACCCAGGCGACGGCGTCCTGGTGGGGGCGACCTTCCGCGTGAGCGGCACAGCGACCGCGCCCCTGCCGGGGGACGCCGTGCTGCTGCAACTGGTGACGACGCCGGGGTTCGAGGTGTTGAGCAACCAGTACATCACGGTGCTGGGGGCCGAGCCGGGGCAGGTCGGCTTCTTCGAGATTGACGTGAGCTACACCCCGCCGGCGGCGCCCACGCAGGCCACGCTGACGGTCAGCTACCTGCAGGGGCCGAGCGGTCACGTACTCACACAGGAAGTGCGCAACATCAGCCTGACCACAGCGCCGGCCGGCGCGCCGCCGGAATGAACAGGCCGAAGGTCCCGGTCATCTCGCGCGCCAATCGGGTATAATGAGGGGGAGTGAGGAATCCGTTAGAGCGCGTGTTGAGGTATCCAAACCATGACAAATAAGCTGGCTCCAATAAGCGCGCGGGAAGCGCCAAAACCCGCCACGGCCACCCTGCCCGGCTCGCGCGGCGCGTGGTCGCCGCCGTCGATGAGTTCGGTCGAGGACACCGGCCTGAACCTGATTACGATCTCGGACCTGGTCGCGAAGGTGCTGTATTTCGGCGGCCTGATGACCGGCTTCCGCGTCGCCGAAATCGTGAGACTGCCCTATACCGGCGTGGTCGACCGGACGCTGGAGTTTCTCAAGCGCGAGAAGTTCGTCGAAGTGAAGGGCAGCGGCGGCATCGGCGAGGGCGCGTGGCAGTACATGCTCTCGGTCAAGGGCGCGGAGAAAGCGCGCCAGGCGCTCGACCGCTCGCAGTACGCCAGCGCGTGCCCGGTGACGCTGGCGCAGTACATCGAGGCTATGCTCGCCCAGAACCAGACGCAACTTTCCATCGGGCCGGAGATGCTCAAGCGGGCGCTCTCGCACCTCACCGTCACCGAGGAGATGATGGGGCGCGTCGGGCCGGCGGTGAACTCCGGGCGCTCGATGTTCCTGTATGGCCCGCCCGGCAACGGCAAGACCACCATCGCCGAGTCGGTGGGCCGGATGGTGCTGGGGCGCGACATCTGGATTCCTTACGCCGTTGACATCGACGGGCAAACCGTGCGCGTCTTCGACGATGTGAACCACGAGCTGTTGGAGACCGCCAACACCGTCGGCGACACGGGGTCGCTGCCGCGCGCCACCGGCGTCCGCGCCGACCCGCGTTGGGTGCGCATCCGCCGCCCGGTGATTATCGTGGGCGGCGAGCTGACCATGGAGGGGCTGGACCTGGTATGGGACGACACCAACCACTACTACGAAGCGCCCTACCAGATGAAGGCGAACGGCGGGATGCTCCTCATCGACGACTTTGGCCGCCAGCAGGTGCGACCGCGCGACCTGCTCAACCGGTGGATTGTGCCGCTTGAGAAGCAGGTCGATTACCTGACGCTGCACACCGGGCGCAAGATCGAGGTGCCGTTCTTCGTGCTGGTCGTGTTCTCCACCAACATTGAGCCGAGCGACCTGGTGGACGAGGCCTTCCTGCGCCGCATCCGCCACAAGATCGCGGTCGGCGACCCCTCATTTGAGCAGTACCGCGACATCTTCAAGCAGGTCTGCTCGCAGAAGCACGTGCCCTACGATGAGGAAGTGCTCAAGTACGTCATCAAGAAGTGGTACATCGACGCCGAGCGCAACCTGCGCTGCGTGCACCCGCGCGACCTGATCGATCAGATCATCGACATCTCCAAGTACACCAACCAGCCGCCGCGCATGACGCGCGAGATGATGGATCGGGCCGCCGCCGCGTATTTCGTCGATCTGTAGAGTAGGGGGAGATCATGCTGCCGCTTGAAGACCTGTACCAGGGCCGCACGCTGAACCTGGCGCATCGCGGCGCGTCGGCGGTCGCGCCGGAGAACACGATGCCGGCGTTCCAGCGCGCCCTCGAAATGGGCGCGGACGGCTTCGAGCTGGACGTGCAGCTCACGTTCGACGACGTGCCGGTCGTCATGCACAACCGGCGCATCGACGAGACGACGGACGGCTCTGGCCTGCCCGGTGAGTTCACGCTCGAACAGCTTCAGGCGTTCGACGCCGGCGCGCACTTCGACCGCGAGTACGCCGGGACGCGCATCCCGACCCTCACCGAAGTGCTGGAAGCCTATCCTGAGGCGGTCGTCAACGCCGAACTCAAGCTGTTCACCACCAGCGACATTGGCCTGGAGCGGGCCGTGATCGACGTGATCCGCGCGCACGACGCGGAGGGGCGCGTCATCATCTCGTCGTTCAACCCCTTCTGCCTGCGGCGGGTGCGGCGGCTCGCCCCTGACGTGGCTATCGGCCACCTGACCGCGCTGGATATCGGCTTCGTGCTGCGCAAGGGGCTGTTCCTCTGGGGCGTGCGCCGCGAGGCCATCCACCCTGAATTCCGCGAAGTCGATGAGACGTATATGGCCTGGGCGCGGCGCAAAGGCTACCGCGTCAACACGTGGACCGTCAACGAGGTTGACGACATGCGCCGGATGCTCGACCTGGGCGTGGACGCCATCATCACCGACCGGCCCGACGTGCTCAAGTCGGTGATGGCCGGTGAAGGGTAACCGCCTGTGCCCAAGCGCCTGATCGTCAACGCGGATGACCTCGGCCTCAGCCCCGGCGTCAACCGGGGCGTCATCGAAGCGCACACGCGCGGCATCGTCACCTCCACCACCGTGATGATCAACCTGCCCGACGCGCCGGCCGGCCTGGAAGGCGTCAAGGCGCAGGCGGCTGGCCTCGGCGTGGGGCTGCACCTGAACCTCACGTATGGCCGGCCCGTCAGCCCGCCGGATCGGGTCCGCAGCCTGGTCGATGAGGACGGGTGCTTTCATCCCGTCGGCCAGTGGCCGGTGGTCTTCGGCCAGTTCGACGCCGAGGACATGACGCGCGAGCTGTGCAACCAGGTGCATCGCTTCATTGCGCTGGCCGGCCACCCGCCCGACCACCTCGACTCGCACCACGGCGTGACCTCGCTCCACCCGGTCGCAATGCGCGCCCTGCTCGACCTGGCCGCCGAGTACGGCATCCCGATCCGCAACCCCGGCGTCTCGCTCACGCCGGAGGAGGCCGCGCACGCCATCCACGCGTATCTCCCCAACGCGCCGGCGAGCGCCGTTCGCGCGCACTACGAGCAACTCATGGTGGTGTGGCGCGAGGGTCCGCAGCCGCGCCACCCGGACCACATCCGCTCGGAGTTCTTCGGCGAGAACGCGACGCTCGGCGACCTGCTGGTCTTGCTCACCAACCTGGATCAGGGCGTGACTGAGATCATGTGTCACCCCGGCTACGCTGAGGGCCTGACGGAGGGTTACGCCGCGCCGCGTGAGGCCGAACTCGCCGCCCTCACGCACCCCAGCGCAAAAGAGTTCGTGGTCGGCGAGCAGATCAAGCTCATCACATTCGCGGCGCTCTAGCACCTGGCCTGTCAAGAAGGTAGCGCGATGCCTCAGATCACCGACCCGCCCCCACCAGAGATAAAGGCCGAACTCGACGAGTTGCGCGCCGCGCTGGACAACGACATCCCGGAGAAGGCGCTCGACCGCAACCTACTCATCGCCACGTGGAACATCCAGCCTTCGGCGACTTCACCGAGAAGTGGCAGTCTGAGGAGAGCGACAGCCCCAAGCGCGACCTGCAGAGCCTGCTCTGCATCGCCGATATTGTCTCGCGCTTCGACGTGATTGCGCTGCAAGAGGTGCGCGGCGACCTGAAGTGCCTGCGGCACATGCTCAAACGGCTTGGGCCGCACTGGAGCTTCACGCTGACAGACGTCACGCGGGGCGCCCCGGCAATGGCGAGCGCATGGCGTTCCTGTTCGACACGCGGAAGGTGCGCCTCTCCGGGCTGGCGTCCGAACTTGTCGTGCCGGAGGAGATGCTGCAGGCGGTCGGCCCGGATGCGCTCCAGCGGCAGTTTGCGCGCACGCCCTACGCCGTCAGCTTCTGGTCAGAGGGGAAGACGTTCATCCTGGTGACGCTGCACGTGCTCTACGGCGACGCGAGCGCGGACCGGGTCCCGGAGTTGAAGGCGATTGCGGAGTGGATGGCGGACTGGGCGCGGGACATCAACGCCTATGATCACAACCTGATCGCGCTCGGCGATTTCAACATCGACCGCAGCGGCGACGCGCTCTACGAGGCCTTCACCTCCACCGGCCTGACCGTCCCCGGTGACCTGCTCAACCTCCCGCGCACGATCTTCAGCGACCCCGCGAAGCCGGCGCTGGCGAAGTTCTACGACCAGATTGCCTGGTTCACCACCGGCAATCGCGCCCCCGCCCTGTCGCTGGAGTACCTGCAGGGCGGCAACTTCGACTTCACCAAGGCCGCGTTGCGCGCGCGCAACCTGACCCGGACGCAGCTCTCCTGGCGCATCTCGGATCACTATCCGCTGTGGGTGGCGTTCTCGACGCGCGATTAAGCCGCAAGCGGGGCGAACCCGGCGGTTTGCCCCGCATGACCTTCCCCGTCGGTAGCTTCCCGAAAGCTTAGAGCTTTCGGGAAGTTGCAAAGCTATTTTCAAGGGAGAGCGCACGCGCGACCGCGCGCCCAGTAATCGAACAGCCACCGCTGCGCCGCCGCTGGCAGGTGAGCCATCGGCCCGTGCATCACCATGCACGACGGCAGCGACGCCACGAACGCACGGCCATACGACTTGCTCAACACGCGCCGGTCGAAAACCGCGACCACGCCCCGGTCGTCGCGGCGGCGGATGAGGCGGCCAAACCCCTGCCGGAAGCGCAGGATGGCTTCGGGCATGGCGTACTCGGCGAAGGGGTCGGCGTAGGTCTCGGAGCGCGCGGCGAAGATCGGGTCTGAGGGCACGGTGAACGGCAGGCGCACGATCACCAGCACGCTGAGCGCCTCGCCGGCTACGTCCACCCCCTCCCAGAAGGAGCGCGTGCCGAGCAGCACCGCCTTGTCGGTCTCGCGGAAGCCCTCCAGCAACTGCTGGCGCGAGGTGCCGTCGCTCTGGTCGTAGACCGTGATCCCCTGCGCCGACAGCGCCGGGCCGATGGCCTGGCTGGTCTTGCGCAACTGCGCGTATGACGTGAACAGCACCAGCGTGCGCCCCTCGGTGGCGGTGCACAACTCCACCAGGCCCTGTTCCACCATCTGCTGGTAGCGCGGCCCCTGGTTGGGTTCGGGGATGTCGGCGATCAGGTAGAGGAGCGTGGACTCCTCGTAATCGAAGGGCGAGCCAAGCGCCAGCTCTGCCACCTCGTCCTCGCGCGCGCCGAGCCGCGCCCGCACGAACTCGAAGCTGTCGCCGGTGCGCAGCGTCGCGGAGGTGAGGATCACCGACTCCTTGGCCTGCCACAGATGGTGGTCGATTAGCGGGGCGACCTCCAGCGGCGCGGCGTGCATGGAGAGGCGCGCGTCGCCGGCGGCGAGTTCCACCCAATAGATGGTGTTCGGCATCGCCTCATCGACGATGGCCTGGAACTGCATGTGAATCTCCATCAGGTGGCGCGCGGCGGCGGTTGACCCGGAGAGCAGGTCGTCGTAGGCGTCGATGTCGTAGCCGTCCAGGTCGCCGAGGCCGCCGGCCAGCCGCTGCATTGCGTCGGCGATGGCCTCCGTGAACTGGGCGAGCACGCTCCACACGTGGCGCACGCGCCCCCATGCCGGGTGCGCGCGCATCTCGTCGGTGATGCGCACCTGCACGGCGTACTCGCTGGGGCGGACGCGCGTGTGCTCGGTGAGGAACTCGTACACCGCCGCGAACAACGCGCCGACGTGGTGCTGCATGGCGCGGGAGGCCTCGGTGATGCGTTCCACGTAGTCCGCCAATTTGGCGTGATGCTGCTGCGGGATCGCGCCGCGCGTGCGCGCCAGCACGTCGCCGAGCAGGCCGGTGCGCGCGCTGCCCAGGTCGGCGAGCTGGCGGTGGATGGCCGCCTCGTCCAGGTGGAAGCTCAGGCCGTTGGTGGTCGCCTCTTCCAGGTGGTGCGACTCGTCCACGACCAGGTAGCGGTATTCGGGCAGCACCCGGTTGCCGACCATCACGTCGGAGAGCAGCAGTGCGTGGTTGACGATGACGATGTGGGCGCTCTCGGCGGCGCGGCGCGCCTTGTAGAACGGGCACGCGCCGCCCATCTGCGTCGCGCAGCGCTCCAGGGTGCAGCCCTCGTCCTGCGCGGAGAGGCGCGCCCACACGCCCTGCTCAGCGCCGCCGCGCAGCGAAATCTCGCCCTTGTCGCCGCTGCCGCCCTGGAGCAGCCACACCAGTATCTTGGCGAAGACGCGCATTTCCTCGATGCTGGTGGGCGCGCGGCGGCGCAGCGCCGCCAGCCGGCGCGGGCAGAGGTAGTTCGCCCGCCCCTTGAGCACCGTCGCGCGGAACGGGAAGCCGAGGATGTCGCCCAGGGCGGGGATGTCCTTGTAGATCAGTTGGTCTTGCAGGTTGATGGTGTTGGTCGAGATGACCACGCGCTCGTTGTTGAGCGCCGCCCAGAAGATCGACGGCAGCAGGTAGGCGATGGACTTCCCGATGCCGGTGCCGGCCTCGACCATCAGGTGGTAGCCGTTGTTGAAGGCGTCGGCGATGGCGGCGAGCATATCGACCTGTTCCCGCCGGAACTCGTAGCCGGGGAACGACCCGGCCAGCGCCCCGCCCGGCGCGATCAGGTCCGCCAGCGCGTCGATGTCGAGCGGCGTGCGGCTGTCCTTGGGCTGGAGCGGCTCCCAGCCGGGGGGCGCTGCGCTGAAGAGCGCGGCGAGGTCGTCATCGGGCGCGGTTTCGCGCTGCTGCGGCTCGGTGAAGGCGTGCTTGGCGCGTTCCTCAAGCGCCGCATCGAACACCGGGCGGGCTGTCCACGCCAGGCCGCGCGCCGCGTGGGCAATCTCCTGCAGCGTGGCCAGCGGCAGCGCGAGCACCCGCTCCCCACAGCGCCCAGTAGAGGCGCGCCGTCGCTTCGGCGTCGCTGCGCGCGCGGTGCGCCTCCTCCAGCGCGAGGCCGAGTTCCGCCGTGAGCGCGTTGAGGTTGTAGCGCGGCGTGGTGGGGAGCATCACGCTGGCAAGCTCGTAGGTGTCGAGCGGGAGGTTGCGCGCCAGCACGTTCTGCCGCTGCAGGAAGCCCAGGTCGAAGCCGACGTTGTGCCCGACCACGGGCCGGTCGCCCACGAAGCGGACGAGGTCGGGCAGCACGCTGCGCAGCAGGGGCGCGCTGTCCACATCGGCCTGGGTGATGCCCGTGAGCGTCGTGATGTACGGCGGGACGGCGCGGTTTGGGTTGACGAGCGAGTCGAGCGTCTCGATTATCTGGTCGCCCTGGAACTTCACCGCGCCGATCTCGATGATGGCGTCACGCTGCGGGTCGAGGCCGGTGGTCTCAATGTCAAGGGCAACGATCTCGCCGCGCATGGGAACTCCGTTCTAGCGCGCGGGAGGCGCGTCGGCAATATGATGGGGGTCGATTATAGCAGATCATGCGCGCTGGTGTCGAACATGTGTACTGATCGCGGATCGTCTTATCTCCTCGACGCCACCGATAGCGGGGTCTTTTGCCGGAAAAAGGGATCATGTTCGGGAAAGGGCTGACCGCCTGTCACCTTCGCTTCATTTGGGCAAGAGGAAAATTAACCACGAATAACACTAATTACACGAATAATAAGAATAATATTTGGAATCCGCGCACATCAGTTCGTTCCGCTCTTTCTGGCAGACGGTCTCTTCATTCCTTCTGAATTAGTGTTATTCGTGGTTTCATTCTGCTCTGCTTAACCAATAACGGGGTCCTCTCCCAAAAAGTGACAGGCGGTCACAGGAAAGGGAGGGCGAATCAGCGGCGAGGCGATTACGGTACATGGTACAAGAAGAGGTGAGTCAGCGCGGAGATGACAACCCGCGCTTTTTGCCGCTGAGATTCGTTACTTACCCGGTGGCGCGAATTGCCGTAACGTGGAATTGTACGGTCGGTTGTTATTTGATTCTGGTCGTGGCGGAACACTATTTTCCCCAAACGCTCCCTGCGTGCGTTCCCTGCGGCCAGAACGTAGACCCAGGAGAAACCAATGCTCAATGGTTGGATAGACATCCACAAGGACCGGTGTAAGGGGTGTGGTCTGTGCGTTGCGGCCTGCCCCAAAGGCGTGATTGCCCTCGCCGAAGACCAGGTCAACGCGCACGGCTACCATCCCGCGCGGCTGGAGGACCCTGAGGGCGAGTGCACCGGCTGCGCGATCTGCGCGGTGGCCTGCCCGGATGTGTGTATCACGGTTTACCGGATGCCGAAGCGCGTGGAAGCCGACGCGCCCGCTGTGGCGGCCTCGGCGTGACCGGGGAGCAGGACGCTATGGACAAGCAACTCCTCAAGGGTAACGTCGCCATCGCCGAGGCGGCGATCCGCGCCGGCGTGGAGGCGTACTTCGGCTACCCGATCACGCCGCAGACCGAACTGCTGGAGCACATGGCGAAGCGCATGCCCGAACTGGGCCGCACGTTCGTCCAGGCCGAGAGCGAGGTGGCGGCGATCAACATGGTGTATGGCGCTGCCGCCACCGGCAAGCGCGCGATGACCTCCTCCTCCAGCCCCGGCGTCAGTCTGATGCAGGAGGGCATCTCGTACATCGCCGGCTCCGGAGATACCGTGCGTCATCGTGGACGTGATGCGCGGCGGACCCGGCCTCGGCAACATCCAGCCCTCGCAGAGCGACTACTTCCAGGTCACGCGCTCCGCCGGCCATGGCGACTATCACCCCATCGTGCTCGCCCCGGCCACAGTGCAGGAGGCCATCGACCTGACCACGCTCGCCTTCGACCTGGCGGACAAATACCGGCATGTCGTCATCGTGGTGGCGGACGGCCTGATCGGGCAGATGATGGAGCCGGCGACGTTGCCGCCCATGCGCGACCCGCACCTGCACCCTGACGCCGCGTCGTGGGCGCTCACCGGGGCGGAGGGCCGCACGCCGAACGTGGTCACCTCGCTGTGCCTCGGCGCCGAGACGGGCGAGCGCCATAACAAGGAAATCCAGGCGCGCCTGCGCGTCATCCGTGAAGCCGAGCAACGCGCCACCGAGGTGTTCACCGAGGATGCCGAGGTCATCGTCGTCGGGTACGGCACGGCGGGTCGCATCGCCGAGAGCGCGGTGCACCAGGCGCGCGAGGCCGGGCTGAAGGTCGGGCTGTTCCGGCCCATCGCGCTGTGGCCCTTCCCGGAGCGCCGACTGGGTGCGCTGGCCGGCCGGGCGCGGGGTTTCCTCGCCGTGGAGATGAACGCCGGCCAGATGGTCGATGACGTGCGGCTGGCGGTCAACGGGCGCGCGCCGGTCGCGTTCTACGGGCGGTTGGGCGGCGCGGTGCCCATGCCCGAAGAGATTTACGACGCGATCACCGGCGTCTTTGAGCAGGTCGCCTCCCTGCCCGTGGCTGGCGACTAGGCGCAGGAGGGGAATCATGGCGACGACGCTTACAGAAGAACAGACGCCGCCCATCGACGCGATGGAGGTGGTCTACCAGCGCCCCGAAGCGCTGACCGACGTGCCGACGCACTACTGCCCCGGCTGCGGTCACGGCATCGCGCACCGGATGGTCGGCGAGGTGATCGATGAGCTGGGCATCCGCACGCAGACGATTGGGGTCGCCCCGGTGGGCTGCGCGGTGTTCGCCTACAACTACTTCAACATGGACTTCATCGAGGCGGCGCACGGGCGCGCCCCCGCCACCGCGACCGGGATCAAGCGCGTGTTCCCGGACCGCATCGTCTTCACCTACCAGGGCGACGGCGACCTGGCGGCCATCGGCACCGCCGAGATCGTGCACGCGGCGATGCGCGGCGAGAAGATCACCGTCGTCTTCATCAACAACGCCATCTACGGGATGACGGGCGGCCAGATGGCCCCGACAACGCTGCCGGGCATGAAGACCACGTCCTCCCCGTCAGGGCGCGACGTGGAGGCGACCGGGCAGCCGGCCCGGATGTCGGAACTGCTCGCGACGCTGCCCGGCGCGGCCTATATCGTGCGGCGCTCGCTCCACAACGTGCGCGAGATCCGCAAGGCGCGCAAGGCGATCCTCACCGCGTTCAAGGTGCAGCAGGCCGGGTTGGGCCTCAGCATGGTCGAACTGCTCAGCAGTTGCCCGACCAACTGGGGCATGACGCCGTCCGACGCGATGAAGTGGGTCGAGGAGAACATGGTGCCCGTCTATCCGCTGGGCGACTACAAAGTGGTCGATGCGGTCCGGGACCTCTAGCGGTCCATCCCTGTGGTGGTGACGGGTATCGGGCGGGCCGTGCCTTGTCAAAAACATATGGAGGGGCGAACCGCCGGTTTGCCCTCCAGAGCAGGAGCGCGGCCGGCTGCGCCCCCTACTCACAGAGGAAGAGCATGGAGAAAGCTTTCAGGTGGCTGACGTTGCTTTTGTTGGCCGGTAGTGTTCTTGGATGTCTTCCGCTCGAACGCAATGCTGTTCTTATTCACCCTCAGGAAGCGGGTGTTTTGGTGCGCGCGGTTGGCACGCCTGACGAAAAAGTCTCTGACACACCGCTGGGACCGGGCTGGCACTTGGTCAATTGCAATACCGATCAGGTGATCATCTACTCCACAGTGCATACGGCGGTTACTCTGGCTGACAACATGGAGGCGGGTCGACCAGCGGTCGAAGCGCGGACCGAAGATGGGCATTTGGTGGTCATAGAAATCACCGTGATATTCCGTGTGACACCCAAGACCGTAGTTCAGGTATACCGCGCTTTCGGTACTGATGATTATGTGAACAGTTTCGTCATCCCCATTGTACAGACGACTGTGCGTGATGTGATTTCCCGGTATGGCGTCCTCGAGGTTTGGGAAGCCCGTGCTGATTTACCCCTCTGGGATGGATTGAACGAGGAGCTGAAGACTCGTCTGCTTAGTGGTGGAATAGAATTACAGGATTCTGTGATTCGGAACGTCATCCTTAGTCAAGAGTCTCTGGATATGATCCAAGCGACAGTCGCTCCCCATGAATAACATTAGCAAGGAGATTGCTGTGCAAACCGAGATTGTCTTTGCCGGGTTTGGCGGGCAGGGCGTGCTCTTCGCGGGGCAGTTGCTCACCTACACCGCCATGAACGAGGGCATGCACGTCACCTGGATTCCTTCCTATGGGCCGGAGATGCGCGGCGGCACGGCGAACTGCACGGTCGTCGTCAGCGACCAGTCCATCGGCAGCCCGGTGGTGCGCAACCCCGGCATCGCTGTGGTGTTCAACCTGCCCTCGCTGGACAAGTACGAGTCGCTGGTGAAGCCGGGCGGCCTGCTCGTGGTCAACAGCGCGCTGATTGCGCGCGCGGTCGCGCGCCGCGACGTGACGGCGCTGCTCGTGCCGGCAAACGCGGTCGCCGACGAACTGGGCAGCCCCCGGCTGCTGAACATGGTGATGCTCGGCGCGCTGCTCGCAAAGCGGCCCATCGTGACGCTGGAGGCCGTCGAGCACACCCTCGACGCGACGCTCAGCGGCAGCAAGCGCGCCCTGCTGGAGATGAACGTCCAGGCGCTCCACCGGGGTCACGCGATTGGCGCGGGCGAGGCGGTCCCCAGGCTGAGCCGGCCGGCGCGTGCAACATAGCACGGGCGGTCGCGCGCGCGTGAGCGCGGGGGCGAACCGCCGGTTTGCCGCTTGCGTTCAAGACAGATTTGGTCGCATTTCGCACCTTGTGGACTAGTCGAACCGCACCGTGTAAAATAAGTGTGGCGCAAGGATTTGCTTGCCGCATTGTTTCCGCGTTCTCGCAATTGGTTGAGGAGGGGACCAGTGAAATCTCTTTCACGTGTGTTATTGAGCGCGTTGCTCCTGGCGGGGATGCTCGTCGGCGTTATCGGGGTTTCTGCGCAGGAAGACGCCGACGCCCTTGTCGCCTCGGCAACGGTGCTCCGCACCAAACCCGCCACTCCCGCCGGTGCGTTCATGGAGGACCTCTTAGAGGGTGAAGCCGTCTCTGTGCTGGGCCAGACGCGCAATGGCAACTGGCTGTACGTCGAAACCGAAAGCGGCGCGAAGGGCTGGGTGGATGTTGGCTCGCTGACGGTCAACGTTGACCTGGAAACCGCTGACGTTGTGCGCGATGGCGAGGTGGAACTCGTCTACCCGCCTGACCCCGTGGCAACGCTCCTCGCCGGCGCGCTGCTGCGCGACACGGCGCATGACTCCGTCGGCGCGGATATCGAGACCGTGCCCGAAGGCGAGCAGGTCGCCATCCTGGGTCGTTCGGGCGCGGGTAACTTCATCTACGTGGAGACCGTCACCGGCGCGAAGGGTTGGCTGAAGGCGGCCAGCGCTGACATCAACGTCGACCTGGACAAGCTGCCCGTCGTGCGTTCCGGCGAGGTCGAGATCGCCATGCCGGCGGTGTCGCCGACCTTCACCACCACGGCGGAGACCGTGGTCCGCGATACGGCGCACGACACGGTCGGTGAGGATATCGAGGCTCTGGGCGAAGGGCGCACCGGCACGATCCTGGGGCGCTCGCGCGCGGGCAACTTCGTCTATGTGGAGGCGGACAGCGGCGCGAAGGGTTGGGTGGACAGCGGCGCTGTGCAGACCGACTACCCTGACAGCCGCGTGGAGATCGTGCAGTCGGGCAGCGTCGAGATCGTTGTTCCTCCCACGCCGACTGCCACAGCGCTTGTGGACGCCGAGCTGGTGAACAACAACCGCGAAGTGATCGACACCGTGCCCGCCGGCGAGGCGACGACCGCGCTGGGCCGGGCTGGCAGCCAACTGATCTACGTGGAGACCGCGAGCGGCGCGAAGGGCTGGCTGAACGCCGGCGATGTTGAGCTGAGCGTCCCGGCGGACTGGCTCCCCAGGGTGGCGGTCACCGACGCGACCTTCGTGGAGGCGGCCACGCCGCACTTCATCCTTGAAGGCGAGGCTGCGCTAATCGACAGGCCGGCGGCGACCAGCATGACGGTCGAGGACCTGATGGCCGGGCGCACCGGGACCCTGCTGGGCCAGACCGCGAACGGCAACTACTACTACGTCGAAATGGACAGCGGCGCGAAGGGCTGGCTGAGCGTGGACGCCGTCACGACGGCGTACCCCGCCTCCCGGCTGCCGGTCGTGCGCTCCGGCGAGGTCGAGGTCGTGTACCCGCCTGAGCCGACCGCGACGCTCCTCAACGACGCGGTGCTCAGCGACCGGGCGTCCGCCTCGGTCGGCGTGGAAATCGAGACGGTGCGCGCGGGCGAGACGGCCAGCATCCTGGGCCGCACCAGCGGCGGGAACTTCGTTTACGTGGAGACCATCACCGGCGCGAAGGGCTGGCTGCCCGTCAGCGATGTCGAACTCAACGTTGAGGTCGACTGGCTGCCCGTGGTGCGCTCCGGCGAGGTCGAGGTCGCCATGGCGGCGCTAACGCCAGACTTTGTCGTGACCGGCGACGCGGTGGTCCGCGACACGGCGCACGACACCGTCGGCGCGGACATCGAGACGGTGTTCGAGGGCCGCACCGGGACGCTGCTCGGCGTCACGCGGGCGGGCAACTTCGTCTACGTGGAGATGGACAGCAGCGCGAAGGGCTGGCTGCGCGCAAACGCGATCGAGACCGAATACCCGATTGGGCGTCTTGAGGTCATGCGCTCCGGCGACGTGGAGATTACCTCTCCCGTGACGCCGACCGCCACCGCGCGCGATGCGCAGGTGCAGGTCTACAGCAGGGCCAGCACCACGGCGGGCGTCCCGATTGACTTCCTCAACCCCGGCGAGAGCGCGACGCTGCTTGGGCGCACGCGCGGGGGCAACTTCGTCTTTGCCGAGACGCCCTCCGGCGCGCGCGGCTTCATCCAGATCGGGTCGGTGGACCTGAACGTCAACCCCATCGTGCTGCCGCCGGTGCGCGACGGAGAGGCAGAGACGGCAACCGGGCCGATGGGTACCGTCGTTGCTGACGGGCCTGTGAACCTGCGCAGCGGTCCCAGCACCGACTTCGAGATCCGCGCGGTGGTGGACCCCGGCACGCTGCTGCGGCTGTTCGGGCGCGACCTGACCGGCGCGTGGCTCTATGTCGGGCTGCCGAGCGGCATGGAAGGCTGGATGGCCGGCTTCCTGATCGACTCGCCGTTTGATGTCATGCAACTGGATATCTTCACGACGCCGTAAGCGGGCGTCGGCGGTCGTCTGATCTGAAAACAGGGCCACCCCCGACCACCGGGGGTGGCCTTTATCTGTCAGTGGGGGGCGGTCTGTGGGGGCTGTGGCGGCTGCCCCGCCGTTGACAAAGGGGGACAGGTTGTTTAAAATCCCCGTGCTACGGGGGAGTGGTCTGCTCGTGCGCGGCGCTCCTCTGTTTTATGTACCAGACCCAACCGCATGTGGAGGCGCTACAAGCGATGAAGGAATACCAGACTGACAAATTGAGGAATATTGCCCTGGTAGGCCACCAGGGCGCCGGCAAGACATCGTTGGCCGAGGCGATGCTGTTCAACACCGGCGCCACCAACCGGCTCGGCAGCGTCATGGAGGGGACCACGGTCTCCGACTATGACGACGACGAGAAAGCGCGCGGCCTGTCGCTGAGCACCTCACTGATCCCCTGCGAGTTCGAAGACCACAAGATCAACGTGCTCGACGCGCCCGGCTACACCGACTTTGTGGCCGAGGCGATCGCGGCGGTGCGCGTTTCCGACGGGTTGCTCGTGGTCATCGACGCGGTGGCCGGCGTCGAGGTCGGCACCGAACTGGCCTGGGGCTATGCCGACCGGTACGGCCTGCCGCGCTTCGTCGTGGTCAACAAGATGGACCGCGAGAACGCCCGGTTCGAAGCGACCATGGAGAACCTGCGCGCCAACCTGCCTGCCGTGAACTTCGTGCCCCTGCAACTGCCCGTTGGCGCCCAGCACGATTTTAAGGGCGTGATCGACCTGGTCGCGATGAAGATGCGCACCGGCGCGGGCGAGAAGCCGGAGGACATCCCCGCCGATATGGCCGACGAGGTCGAGGAAGCGCGCCTGGCGGTCATCGAGGCGGCGGCGGAGAACGACGAGGCGCTGTTGGAGAAGTACTTCGCCGATGAGACGCTGACCGATGCGGAAATCCTCGCCGGCCTGAACGCCGGCATCATGGGCGGCGCGGTTGTGCCGGTCTTTGTCACGGCGTCCACGGCGAACACGGGCATCAAGCCGTTGATGGAAGCGATCCTGAAGCACCTCCCCGGCCCGGAGGCGCGCGGTGCGGTCGAAGCCGACGGCGCTGCCGGCCCGGAGACGCTCGAACCCAGCGACGCCGGCCCCCTGGCGGCTTACGTGTTCAAGACCGAGTCGGACCGCTTTGTCGGCACGCTGACCTACTTCCGCCTCTTCTCCGGCATGATGTCTTCTGACACGCGCTACTTCAACGCGACGAAGCAGGAAGAGGTGCGCATCGGCAGCATGGAGGTCCGGCGCGGCAACGAGCCGCAGCCCGTCAAGGTGCTGCACGCCGGCGATATTGGCGCGGTCGCCAAGCTCAGCAACACGCACACCGGCGATACCATCTGCGACAAAGACCACCCGCTGCAGATCACCTCGCCCGACTATCCCACGCCCGTGTATGCGGTCGCCGTCCACCCGCGCACGCAGGCCGACTCGACCAAGATGGGCGCCACGCTCACCAGCCTGTGCGCCAACGACCCCACGCTTCGGTGGCGCTACGAGACCGCAACCAAGGAAACCATCGTGGAAGGCATGGGCGACATGCACATCCAGGTCAACATCAAGCGCGCCGAGCGCTTCGGCACCAACCTGGATACCAGCGTGCCCAAGGTCCCGTACCGCGAGACCATCACCAAGGTCAACGCCGCGCAGTACCGCCACAAGAAGCAGACGGGCGGCGCGGGCCAGTTCGCCGAGGTGCACCTGCGCGTCGAGCCGCGCGAGCGCGATGAGGGCTTCGAGTACGCCAACGAGGTGTTCGGCGGCGCGATTTCGCAGAGCTTCATCCCCTCGATTGAGAAGGGCATCAAGCAGGTGATGGACCAGGGCGTCATCGCCGGCTACCCGGTGGTGGACATCCGGGCCGTGGTCTACGACGGCAAGGAACACCCGGTCGACTCGAAGGACATCGCCTTCCAGATCGCGGGGCGCGAGGTGTTCAAGCTGGCGATACAGGGGGCGAACCCGGTCCTCCTGGAGCCGATCATGCGGGTTGAGGTCATCGTGCCCGACACCAACATGGGCGACGTGCTCGGCGACCTGAACACGCGCCGCGCGCGCGTGCAGGGCATGGACACCCAGGGCAACAAGAGCACCGTCAGCGCGCTCGTCCCCCTGGCCGAGATGCAGCGCTACGCGAACGACCTGCGCTCCTTTACCCAGGGGCGCGGCGTCTACAGCATGGAGTTCGACCACTACGAGCCGGTGCCGAGCCACCTGCAGCAGGAAATCGTCGAAGCCAGCAAGCGCGAGGCTGAGGAGTAACCGCCAACCTGCGCCGCAACTGCGCCGCCATATTGCGCTTCCATACGGCACTTCCACGCGCGACTTCCTCACCCCCGGCGGGCCGGGGGTGAGTTTTTGGCGCGATCCTGAATTTCCAGAACGGAATCCCACAATGGCCCCACAGAGGCGCGGCTCGCCTGCTCCTTAAGCCTCACCAGATGCGGGGGTACGGGCGACCCGGCGCGTCAGGATACGTAACACGAAAGCACGAAACATGCGAAGGCACGAAAGAGTTGGGCGCATTTCTCGCACCCTCCCCTAAGGGTAGCATTCCGATAGTTTCCCGAAAGCTTCAAGCTTTCGGGAAGTTACCCGTTGGGCATAGAGGTCAGGCAGAGCGAACCGCCGGTTCGCCCGCGTCGCCCCGCGCCATAGGCAACTACTCTGAGGTTAGCGATTTGGCAGCGCCCAGGGAACTAGGAGAGACGGCGCGCGTCAGGATACGTAACACGAAAACACGAGGTCACGAAAGGGTTGGACGCATTTGTCGTGTTTTCGCGCTTTTCATGGCTTCGTGTTTCACATCCGCGCTGTTCCCCGATTCTGTCGCGCCAACCTGGGAATACAGTGCGGTTGTGCGCTGGCACACCCCGTTCTATAATCGACTCGCGTAATGCGCTGCGCGCGGCCTCACTTTACCGTATACGGCGTGGCGCACAGCCGGGCCAACCCCGTCAACGTGGAGGGCTGATGAGTGACGACAGAAGCTTTAGCGAGATCGCCGGACGCCTGAAGCGGCGCGGCGTGCGGCGCGAGCGCACCCAGACCGCGCCGGAGACGGACTACGAGTCGATCTACCTGCTGCGAAAGCGCATCCTGGGCGTGCTGATCCGGGACGCGCGGCTGGCCGCCGAGAAGACCATAGAGGAATGCGCGCAGGTCGTCGGCGTGACGCCGGAGACCTTCCAGCTCTGGGAGTACGGCGAGAGTCGCCCTCGCTGCCGCAGTTGGAGATTCTGGCCTACGCCATCGACGTGCCGGTGAGCCATTTCTGGGCGAGCGAGACCCTCGCCGCGAAAGAAGAAGCGCGCAAGGTCTCCACTGCGGATTTCTACCCCCTGCGCGACCGCATCATCGGCGCGTTGTTGCGCCGCGCCCGGAAGGAAGCGCGCCTCTCGCTGCAGGACCTCGCCGCGCGGGTGGGCATCCCTGAAGACCAGATCGAGGCGTATGAATTTGGGCAGGAACCGGTCCCGCTCACCGTGCTCGCCTCGCTGGCGACGGCGGCAAACGTCGGCCTGGAGTATTTCCTCGAAGACACGAGCCGGGTCGGGGCGCAACTGCTCATGGAAGAGGACTTCAAATACTTCAGCGAGATGCCGGTCGAGATGCGCCGCTTCGTGGTCCAGCCGGTGAACCGCTCCTACATTGAACTGGCGATGCGCCTGAGCCGCATGTCGGTGGAAGAGCTGCGCGGCATCGCCGAGGGCATCCTGAACATCACGTACTAGACGGAGGGGGGAAGACGGTGAGCACGGGCGAGGAACTCAAACAACAAGGCCTGCAGCTCTTCCGCGAGGGCGCATACCCGGAAGCTGCTGAGATATTCGCCAAGGCGCGCGACGCCTTCCAGGAAGAGGGCGACGCCGCGATGGTGGGCGAGATGCTCAACAACCTGGGCGTGATCTACATCAAGCAGAACCGCCATCAGGACGCGCTCGATGTGCTCAACCAGGCGCGCGCAGTGTTCCAGGACCAGGGCGACCACGACCGCGAGATGCAGGTGGTGGGCAACATGGGCGACCTCTACGCTGCGCTCGACGACATCGAACAGGCGATAACCTGCTACCGGCAGGCCGCCGACGTCTGGCAAGAGATGGGCGACAAGGAGCGCTACGGGCGCACGCTCATGGCGCTGGGCGAGTTGCAGTTTAAGAAGGGAATGCGCACCGAGGGGCTGGCAACCTACCAGGTGGGCCTTGAGCAAATCAGCGACCCCACCCTGCGCCAGAAGATGATCCTGAAGCTGCGCGAGCTTCAGGCCCGGCTCCTGGGCGGCTGAGGGCCGGCGCGCCGCCCCCACCCTCAAGCGCGCGTGCTCACACCACCCTCGGCGCGACCTCCCCGCCGTGCGGGATGACGGTCACCTTTGCCTCCGGCCCCTGGCGCGCGAAGGCGCGCGCCAGCCCCGCCGGGACGGACTCCGCGCGCGCGTGCCCCAGCGCGTGCAGGTCGTCGTCGCTCAACCCATCTGAGTACACGCTCACCCACGCAAGCTCGTTGATGCGCGCGTTGCACACCGCGGTCGCCGCGCCGGTGAGGTCCGCCACCTCCCCGGCGAGCGCCATGTGACAGCGCGCCTTAGAGGGGATGCCCGCCAACGCGCGGAACGTCTCCCGGTGGCCGGCGTGCGTCGAGATGCCCTCCGGGCACGGGGAGGCAAGGATGATGTCGCCCCCCCGGCGCACCGCCAGCTCGGCGGAGAACAGCCCCTTGATGCCCTGCCAGTAGTCGATGTCCGCCGGGTACGAACTCACCACAACGATGTCGGCCAGCGCCGGCACCGGCGCGACCCAGATCGGCTCGGCGAGCGCGACCGCCTTCGCGTAGGCCGGCTGCGGCGTGCCCGCCACCGCGTGCACGATGCGCTGCTGCGGGTCGAGCACGGTGTGGAGCGCGAAGTCGAAGCGCACCCGCTCCACCACCGATTCAATCTCGCGGCGCATGGGGTTGTGGAGGCGGCCCAGGTGCGGGATGTTGGTAATCATGTTGAGGCGGTGCGTCATCGCGGTCGTCGCCTCGCCAGAGACGCCCGGCTGGATGATCTTCGCGCCGCCGGCCCAGCCCGCCAGGCAGTGCGGCACCACGTTGGTGATCGCGAGCACCAGGTCGGCCTCGACCACGAGCCGGTTGATGTGGATAGGCGTGCCGTTGACCGTGCGCCCCAGATCGACCAGGTTGCGCGTATCGGTCGCGTCGTGGTTGACCACCGGGTAGGCGCGCGCGATCTCCGCGCCGACCTTGCGCGCAATCTCGTCGGGCGTCATGGGGCGGTGCGTGCCGGTGGCGATGAGGAGGTCACATCCAGGTCGGCGACTTCGGCGCACAGCTCGCCCAGCATGGCCGGCAGGATTTGGTGCGTGGGCGTCGGGCGGGTGATGTCGTCGATGATGACGACGGCGCGCTGGCCCGGTCTGGGGAGCGCGCGCAGCGGCGGCGCGTCGATGGGCGCGCGCAGCGCCTCCAGGACCGCCGCCTCCGGGTCGGGGGCGGGGGCGACGGGCGGCGGCGCGGCGACCGCGAGCAGGTTCCGCGCCGGCAGGGTGAAGCGCACCTCGCCGTCGCCGTAAGGGATGCTGAGCGCGCGGGCGGCGTTGTCTTTCATCGGTGTGTGCTCCTGTGCAGGTCTATGGCAAGAGTGTAACACACAAGCGCGCCGCTTGGCGCAACGCGCGGCGTGCGCCCTACCCGTAAGGATTTGTGAAAGTTTCCCCAAAACGTTAAAAAAGCCTTGACGCACCTTTGTTCATGGTTTATGCTTCGGGCGCAAATGTTAAATGTCCTCAATGTTCCCTCAAGGAGAAAGCCATGTTTTCAACCCTGCGCAATACCGTTCGCCCTGCCCGCCTCCTCATCGTTGCCACGCTGGCGCTCGTCCTCGTGGCCGGGGTGGCCGCGCCCGCCTCTGCGCTGCTGCCAGCGCCGGGCTCGATCCAGATCAGCGGCTACACCGTTTGCCGCAATGGCGCCATCGTCTCCGCGACGGGCACGGCTGATCCTGGTTTGACGGTGGGCCTTGCGGTGCTTCACTTCGACAGTGTCAGCGTTGTCGGCGGCTTCGCGGAGTCCCCGGTGGGAGCGGGCGACTTCAGTGTGACCAGGACGATATTTTACGGCCCCCTCGCCGTAACGGACGCGCAACCTGACAGCACATCGGGCGGGGTGGAACTTGCGCCCGGAGCCTTGGTCTTCGTCCAGGCAGTGCTTTTCGACGTGGGCGCGGTTTCTCTCATAGACGGAGATGTCGTAAACGCCACCGTTCAGGATTGCTATCTGGGCGGCCAGTGGGACAACAACGTGCGTGGCTTCGCCGACCTGAACTACGGCAATTCGGCCCTGACTGGCGGCGTGGTGGTCGAGACGCCCTACGGCAGCGTCACCGAGTGGGGCTACTGGAACTCAACCGACGGCTACACGCGCTTCGGCTGGACGTGGGCCGCGGGCGACGGCACGGTGATCTACGAACTGGCCGGGGACAGCCCGATCACGCTCGAACAGTTCATGGCGGTTGTGGCCGACTTCATGGCCGGCGGGACCGGGTCGCCCGTGGTCCAGTAGCCAGCCATCGCAGCTCCGCACGACCCGAAACGCACAGCCATGCGCGGCCCCGTTCCGGCGCTCCCGAACGGGGCCGCGGCTTTTGGGGCCGGCCGACCAATTTGTGCGGCCGGCCCGCGCCTGATGTAGAGTAGGCGCAGTATCAAGACGCACACAACGAAATGGAAGCCCCATGCGACTCTACATCATCCGCCACGCCGACCCCGATTACGACCGCAACACCCTCACGCCCGCCGGCGACCTGGAGGCGCAGGCGCTCGCGCGGCGGCTGGCGGCGCACGGCCTCGACCACATCTACACCTCGCCGCTGGGCCGCGCGCGCCGCACGGCGCAGTTCACCGCCGACCTGCTCAAGATCGAGCCGGTGGTTGAGGCGTGGACCGAAGAGGTCCCCGACTGGCGGATCGAGGTTGGGGGCTTCGGCCCGATGCCCAAGTGGGACGTGCCCGGCGAGCTGGTGCGCGCCCAACCCTACCCGACCAGCGAAAACTGGCACGAGATGCCGTTCTGGGAGGCGTCATCGACGCGCGCCTATTTCACGTCGCTTCAGGCGCACTCCGACGACTTCCTGGCGCGCCACGGCTACACCCGCGAGGGGGCGGCGATACCGTTGCACCCGCGCCAACGCGGAACAGGTCGCCGTGTTCTGCCACCAGGGGTTCGGCCTGACGTGGCTGGCGCACCTGCTCGACCTCCCGCCGCCGGCCGTGTGGACCGGGTTCTGGCTCGCGCCCAGCTCGGTGACCACGGTGTTGTTCGAGACGCGCAGCGCCGATTGGGCGACGCCGCGCTGCCTGAGCGTCGGCGACGTGTCGCACCTCTACGCGGCGCGGCTGCCGGTGCAGCCGCGCGGCCTGCGCGGGAACCTGGCCTGAGACGCCCTCCGCCCTGGCTTACGCCTCGATTGCCGCGCGCACCTGCGCCGAAAGCTGGCCGAACGCCGGACTGTGGATCACGTCCAGGCTGCGGGGGCGTGGCAGGGGCACGTCGAGCCAGCGCACGATGTGGCCGGGCCGCTGGCCCATCACCATGACGTGATCGCCCAGAAAGAGCGCCTCCGCGATGCTGTGCGTGACCATCACCACCGTGCGCCGCTCCGCCTCCCAGATGCGCAGCAGCTCCACACCGAGCCGCTCGCGCGTCATGGCGTCGAGCGCGCCGAACGGCTCATCGAGCAGGAGCACTTCCGGCGCGTAGATCAGCGCGCGCGCCATCGCCACGCGCTGCGCCATCCCGCCCGAAAGCTCGCCCGGATAGGCATCGGTGAAGCCGCCCAGGCCCACGAGGTCGATGAGCGCCTCGGCGCGCGCGCGGCGCTTCTCTGCCGGGACGCCGTCGAGTTCGAGCGGCAGCGTGAGGTTCTGCATCACCGTGCGCCAGGGCATGAGATTGGCCTTCTGGAACACGATGCCGATCTGGTGGTTTGGCCCCTCGACCGGCGCACCGTTGAGCAGCACGCGCCCCGCATCCGGCTTGAGCAACCCGGCCAGCACGCGCAGCAGCGTGCTCTTGCCGCACCCGCTCGGCCCGACCACGCACGCCAGGCGGCCGGCCTCCACGGTGAAGGTCACGTCGCGCAGCGCGGGTACCGTGCCCGCCGGGGTGCGGAATGTGTGGCTGATGTGTTCGGCGCTGAGGCTCGCCGGCATGGTCACTCCGCCTCGTCGAGCGGCGGCAGCAGCGCGTTGGTGCACGCGCCGGAGAGGTCCAGCGGCGCGTCGATCAGGCCCATGTCCAGCAGGGTCGTCATCGTCAGCGTCCAGGACGCGGGGTCGGTGTAGCCGGGCTGCGGGTAGCCAAGCGCCTCGGCGTCCCACAGCGCGATGGAGTTCTCCAGCACTTTCATCTGCACCGGGTCATCCTCCGCCAGGTTCTCGACATAGACCCGGCTGAGGGCGTAGGCTGTTTCGGCGTCGGAGATGGCGTCTGCGACGCCGCGCGCCATGGCGCGCACCATGCGCCGCGCCAGGTCCGGTGCTTCCGCGAGCGTGCGCTCGTTGGTCACCAGCCCGTTGGCGACCAGGTCCGCATACGCGGCGACGGGGATCACGTCCACCTCGCTGCACGCGGCGCGGATCTGCTCAGGCTCGTTGCTGATGTAGACCACCGCGCCATCGACGCGCCCCGCGCAGATCGCCTCGGTCGCGGCGAAGCCTATCGGCTCGATGCCGCCGAGGTCGCCCTCAGCCATGCCGGCGGCGTTGAGCAGCGCCGAGAAGCCAATCCAGCTTGCGCCGTAGCGGCCCGGAATGCCGATCACGTGGCCGGCCATGTCCTCCGGTTCGACGATGCCCTGCGCCACCGGCGCAACGACGCCCACAGCGAACTGCTGAAACCACTCGAAGATGTAAACCACCGGCATCTCGCGGGCGCGCGCCAGCACCACCTGCTCGCCGCTGACGACCGCAAATTGCAGCTCGTCGGCAGCCAGCAGTTCGAGGCCGATGTTCTCGTCGCCGTATTCGAAGCGAATGTCGATGCCCTCCTCCGCGAAGTAGCCCTTCTCGGCGGCGACGTAGAGCGGCGCGAACTGCACGTTGGGGATGAAGCCCATGAACAGCGTGATCGGGCGCAGCGCGGCCCGTTGCGTAGGCGGTGCGGCGGCGTCAGGGATTTCGACGGCGCTGCACGGCTCCGGCGTTTCCTCTTCTTGCGCAGAGGCGATCCCCGCGCCCGGCAGCAAGCCCAACATCAGCAGCAGCGTGAACATCAATCGGAGACGGCCCATCCTCTTGCTCCTTGGGTTGCGTTTGCGACCACGTTTCTATACCACAGAGACACGGAGCGCACAGAGAAAGCATCAAAAACCTCTGTGTCTCAGTGATTAATCCATTCTTCCACCAGAAAAAAGGCCAGCAGCCAATCGCTAACTACGTCGCTGCTGCCAGGAAAGCAGGCGCTTCTCCAGCCAATCGACCAGCCCGTAGAGGCTGAGCGCCATGATCGTGAGGGTGAAGACCGCCACGAAGACGAGCGGCGTGTCGTAGGTGCTGCGCGCCAGGTTGATGAGAAAGCCCAGCCCGGCGCTCGCGCCGACGAACTCCCCCACCACCGCGCCGATCACCGAGAGCGTGGCGCTCACCTTCAGCCCGCCGAGCAGCACCGGCATCGCCGCCGGCACCTCCAGCAGGCGGAAGGTCTGCCAGCGCGTGGCGTCGAGCGAGGCCATGAGGTCGCGCAGGTCCGGCTCGACCTGGCGCACGCCGACGACGGTGTTGATCAGCATCGGGAAGAACACGATCAGCGCGCACGTAATCACCTTGCTCGGCGCGCCGGAGCCAAACCAGATGATGAAAAGCGGCGCGATGGCGACGATGGGCACTGCCTGCAAGCCCACGATGTACGGCGCGAGCAGGCGCTCGACGAGCGGCGCTTTGGCGAGCAGGTAGCCCAGCGAGACCGCCGTCGTCAGCCCCAGCGCCAGCCCGATCAGCACCTCGCCCAGCGTGACCTGCGCGTGGTACAGCAGCGAGCCATTCGCCAGCGCCGCGCCGAGGGCGTCGAAGACCGCAGCCGGCGGCGGGATGATGAACGGCTTGACCGCCCCGCTTGCCGTGACGGCGTGCCACGCCAGGAGCAGCGCCACCGCCAGCAGCGGCGAAACCGCCCAGCGCGCCCAGCGCAGCCTGTCCCGGCCGGCGTGGGGGGTGGCGTCGGCGCGCACGAACTGTCGGACGATTGTCTGTTCTGCCATAAGCAAAAACCCCGCACGGTTGCCAAAAACCGACGGGGCAGGGCTGTACACCCACAACCGGCAGGGCGCAGCTAAGCAACGCCTGCCAATCGCAGTCACCTTCTCCCATCCGGACTTTCACCGTCGGCCCCGGAGTTTCACCGAGTCCACCGCTAACGGGTCGCGGGCTGAGGAGGTCGCCCTCCATCACCGCCGGTCGGGAATTGCACCCTGCCCCGAAGGTTGTTCGCGATCAGTATCCAGTTGAATGCTTCACTGAAAGAGTATACATACGAGGCCGCCCCGTGACAACTGACGAATGGCACATGCGCCATGCTCCATTCGTCCCCAGGCGCGGCGCGCCGCGCACCTGACGTTTGACGCGCGATCGGGGTATTTCTCAATTGCTTAGATCGCTGCGGACGTGTAGAGTAGAGAGAGATGAAGAGCCAACACGCACGTTGGCGTGCAGTTGCTGGAGGCAAGCAATGGCTAACGAGGAGATTGAGGTACAGGTCGAAAAGGTGGAAGACGCGGCGCAGACATGGCGGCAGATGCTTGAAGACGTGCGGGCGCGCACGAACGAGGCGAAGGGCAGCGTGGTCGATCAACTGCTCAAGTTCGCCGAGACTATCCGCGAGGAGGCGCGGGCGAGCGACGACGAGGAGGCCGTCGAACAGGCCGAGCGCATGGCCCGTTCTCTTGAGCAGACTGGACTCTATCTCGACGCCCACACCATCGAGGAAATCGGCGAGGAGATCGGGGCGGTGGTCCAGCGCCGGCCGTGGTTGGTGGTGGGCGTCGCCTTTTTGTCGGCCTTGTGGTCGGCCTGATCCTCGGTCGCCGGTAGCGCGACCTGACCCAGACAAGGAGCGTAGGACATGCTGCGGCCTTTGATGATCTACCTTTCCCAGGCAGGCTGGGCGAGGGATATGTTCATCCACTTCGCGCCGGCCCGGCGCGCGGTGCGGCGCTTTGTGGCCGGCGAGACCCTGGACGAGGCACTGGACGTGACGCGGCAACTGAACGCGAAAGGCATGGGCGTGACGCTCAACTACCTGGGTGAGCATGTCCACACCGAGGCGGAGGCGCGCGCGGCTGCCGACGCCTATACGCACATCGTGGACCGCGCTGCCGAGAGCCAGCTCGACGCGAGCGTATCGGTCAAGCTCTCGTCGCTGGGGCTGGAGATGGCTGAGGAGTTCTGCTACGAACTGACGCGGGGCATTGTCGAGCGAGGCAAGGCGCGCGACATCGACATCACGATTGACATGGAGGACTCGCGGCACACCGATGCCACGCTGCGCATCTATCACGCGCTCCACGACGACTGCCAGTGCGACAACGTGGGCATCGTGATCCAGGCCTACCTCTACCGCACCGAGGCCGACATGCGCGCGCTGGCGGACAGCGGGGCGCGCGTGCGCCTCTGCAAGGGCGCGTACAAAGAGCCGCCGGAGGTTGCCTTCCCCAAGAAGCGCGACGTGGACGACAATTTCGCCGCGCTCACGCGCCTCTTCCTGAACCGCGAGGCCATCGAGAACGGCGCGATCCTCGAAGTCGCGACGCACGACGAGCGGATGATCGAAGCGGCAAAGTACCACGCCCGGCAGAACGACATCGGCCCGGAGGCGTTCGAGTTCCAGATGCTCTACGGCGTGCGCCCGCGCCTCCAGGAGCAGCTTGTGCAGGAGGGCTACCGGATGCGCATCTATGTCCCGTTCGGGAGCCAGTGGTACCCGTATTTCATGCGCCGCATGGCCGAAAACCCGGCCAATCTGTGGTTCATGGTCGTCAATTTCTTCCGCGCATGAGCATGGTCGGGCGCGCGCGTCTCCTTCTCCTCTGGTCCGCGCTGGCCCTGCTGGCGCTTGTGGGCTGCACCACAGCCGGCGGGGCCACGCCGCCCGCGACGGTGGGCCTGAGTAACCCGGAAGTCGCTCGCCACCGTGTACATCTCGCCCACGCCCGACCTGCCGCAAGAACAGTCCAGCCCCGCGCCGACCTTCACGCCGCAGCCGGCCGGCGGCCAGCCCACCGCCACCGCCACGCCCTACATCGGGATATTCCTCGGCGCGGCGTCGGGCGAGGAGATCGAAGGTCTGATAACGCCAGCGGCGGTTGCGCCGCTGCCCACGCAGCCGCGCGCCAGCGGCGGGGCCTGTACCATCTCCCCCTGCGCCGCCGCTCAACATGACGTGGGCGGCCAACCCGCTCCTGCAGCAGCGCCTCGGCTGCCCGGTGAACGCCGGGTTCGGGCTGCGGCTCGTCTACCAGCCGTTCGAGCGCGGGCACATGTTCTGGCGCGACACGGGCGAAATCTACGCCCTCAGCGAGCAGAGCATCCGCCAGGGCAGCGCCACCGACACGTTCTGGCGCATGGCCGACACGTGGCAGGAGGGCCAGCCCGAAAGCGACCCCGGCTTCAGCCCGCCGGACGGCCTGCGCCAGCCGATCTGCGGCTTCGGCAATGCGTGGCGCAGCAACGAGGGCCTCCGTAACGCGCTCGGCTGGGCGGTCGATGGCGAGCGCTGGTTCGACTCGTTCTGGCAGGACTTCGAGCACGGCTGGATGATGGTCGGCCCGGATGGGCGCATCTTCGCGCTCGTGCCGTCCGACGTGAACACTGGCGTCCACTTCGGCGCGCTGCCGGGGGGCTAGGCGGCAGCGGCTGGCCGCCGCGCCTCGCCAGCCGTTGATTGTGTCAACCGACCGATTGGGGCTTCTCGACGACGGCCCAGAAGTTGATCGCGCCGTCGCCGTAGAGCGTCACGCGCCCGCCGAGCGCGCCGAACAGGTGCGCCATCTCGCCGGCGCTGAAGAACCGGCTGCGCATCAACAGCGCGCGCTCGCCCAGCTCCATCAGCTTCACGAGGAACCGGCTCCGGTCGAAGTCCTCGATCACCAGCCGGCCCCCCGGCGCGAGCACGCGGAACAGTTCGCGCGCTGCGCCGTGCTGATCGTCGAAATGGTGGAAGGCGTCCACCACGATGATGCGCGCGAAGCTGCCCTCAGGGAAGGGAGGCGCTGCACGCGGGCGCGCGCTTGCGCCAGGCCGTTCTTGCGCCCCGCCTGCGCGAGCATCCCCGGCGAGTAATCCACCACCGCGACCCCGCCAACCTGATCGCGCAGCGCCCCGGACACGCGCCCGGTCCCGCCGCCGGCGTCGAGCAGCCAGCCCTGCGCCGGCAGGTCGAGCAGCGCGCGCAGCCGGTCTGACGGTATCACGCCGTTAAACACGCGGTCGTAGATGGGCGCAACGAGCGAGAAATGGTCCAGCGGCATCAGCGACTCCAGCACATCACAATCAGGCGCGCGCGACTCTGAACCCGGCGCGCTGCGACTTCTTACGGGTTCCCGCCCGGCAACTGGATGTTGGCCGGCGCGCTGCCGAACGGCGTCCCCGGTCGGCGCGCCAATCGAGAAGCTGCGCCATGCCCTCCAGCGTGTCGGCGACGACCGGGTCATACCACACGTTGGGGTAAACGTCGCGGATCTCCTGGTCCATGTAGGTGATCGTGTCGCTGCGCGCCAGCACCGTGATCGCCAGGCTGCGGTCCGTGGGGAGGTAGCGGATCAGGTCGAGGTTGGTCATGATGACGGGGCGGAAGGTCTGCCAGTAGCGCCGCGCCGCCTCGAAGAACCACTCAGCCTGCAGGCCGGGCGCGAGCACGATGAAGTGGTAATCCGGCAGGCCGTGCACCGGCCCTGGCCCCGGAATCATGGGCACGGACACGACATCGCCGGAGATCGTCTCGATGGGCGGCACGTCTTTGAGCAGCGGCGCGCGCCCCTCCAGGCGGCCCACCGCGAGCGCCTCGCCGTAGACGTGGTGCTCGTAGTAGTCCTCTTCCTTCCAGAGCGTCAGCCCGAACATCCACGGCGGGGCCTCGCGCGCGATCCACTCGAACAGCGCGAGCGTGGCCTCCGGGTGGCTGAGCCAGGTGTAGCCGGGGTAGCGGTCGTCGATCACGTGCGGGCCGTCGGTCGGCTCCGGGATGCGCCAGATGCCGCCCTCCGTGCCCACCACCGGCACCGGCCCGGCGTTGGCGTAGCGCGCCAGCAACTCGTTGAACGCGATGCCCATCGCGATCAGGCCGTTGGGGTCGCCGTTGGGCGTGAGCGCCGTGCCGCCCCACACCGTCCTGCCGGGGTCGTGCGCCTGGCAGATGGGGTCGTATGGGTATTCGAAGTGCCAGCCGCCCGCGTCGGCGGTCTGCTCACCCGGCGGGCGCGCCAGCGCCGGCTGGCCGGGTATCTCCTGGTAGAAGTGATTCGCGAGGTACGGGTGCGTGGCGATCCACATGCCGTTGGCGATCACGTAGCGGAAGCGCTCGCGGTACGCGCTGGCAAGGTAGGCGATCATCGCCTCCGCCCAGTGGGTGGAGGCGTGGCGGTGGTCGTCGCTCTCGGTGAGCGCCGGCAGGCCGGGATAGCACCCCATCGCGACGATCCACTCCGCCCAGCGGAGCCAGCTATCCATCAGCGGCGCGATGACCTGCTCCGTGTTCGCGTAGCTGATCTCGAACGCGGGGCCGGTGCCGTCGGGCCAGGGCCACTCGCCGTCGAGGTTCGGCTCGTTGTACAGCTCGAACCACCTGACGCCCGCGCCCATGTACGCCTGCCACACCTCGAACATGCCGGCGTCGGGGGTACGTCGCGCCGTAGTGGTCGCGCCAGACGCGCACGATGGGCGTGATGCCGGCGGCGACCATCTCCGCCGCCTCGCGCGCGAACTCCGCGCCGCCGCACACGATCTTGGCCCAGCCGAGGCGCATCCGGGTATAGCGGCGCACGTCCATCGTGGCGTAGGCGTTCTTGTTGTGCAGGCCGCGCGGGTTGCGCGACCACTGGTAGTCGCTGAGTTTCACAGGCCGTCCTCATCCACGGTCACATCAGGGACAGAGTATACCCGATTTGCCTGCCGGGGTAAGTCAGGCAGGGCGACCCGCCGGGTCGCCCCTACAGGCACTTTCATCCTCCGGTGGCGTTCCCCGCAATCTGAACCGCGCCTCTCAAAATGGCGGCCTGTCGGGATGCAGAACACGAAAGCACGAGAAACGCGAAGTCACGTAAGGGGTGGGTGCATCTTTCGCGTTTCCCGCTTCGCGGCTTCGTGCTTCAAGCCCGGTAGCACAACATGGAGCGTGGTCGCCCTTTCGGCGCTCTTCTGTCGCCTGATGGGGCGACCCGCCGGGTCGCCCCTACGGTTAGCATGTAATCCCATGTTCTGTATCCAGGCCACGCTATCATGCAGCCCTACCTCAAGCCCGCGCCGGGAATAGAATCCTCGCGTCGCATGTGGTATGGTAGAGTAGTAGCGCCATCATCCGCCTAGACAGGGACCTGCCGCCATGCCCGACGCTTTTGCACTGCCCACCGACCTTGCCGACCGCATCCAATCCCGGCTGACCTTCCTCTACGGCCCGGAGCGCGCGCCCGCCGTCATGGACGCGCTCGTGCAGCGCCTTGCCGCCTTCATGCCGCCGCCCACGCCCGAAGGGGAGCGCCTCTCCGAGCGTGACGTGATCCTCATCACCTACGGCGACATCGTGCGCCGCGCGGGGAGGCCCCGCTGCGCACCCTGCACGACACGCTCACGCGCACGCTCAAGGGGGCGATCAACGCCGTCCACCTCCTGCCCTTCTTCCCCTACTCGTCCGACGACGGCTTTTCGGTCATCGACTACACCGCCGTTGACCCTGACCTCGGCGACTGGGACGACATCGCGCGGCTGCGCGGCGACTTCCGCCTGATGTTCGACGCGGTCATCAACCACATCTCGGTGCAGAGCGCGTGGTTCCAGGGGTTCTTGAGCGGCGAGGAACCCTATACCGACTACTTCATCACCGTGCCGCCCGACACCGACCTCACCATGGTGACGCGCCCGCGCGCGCTCCCGCTGCTCACGCTGTTCGCGACCGCCGGGGGCGAGAAGCTGGCGTGGACCACCTTCAGCGCCGACCAGGCCGACCTCAACTACGCCACGCCCGCCGTGCTGTTGGACATCATCGCCGTGATGCTGCGCTACGTCGCGCAGGGCGCGAGCCTGATCCGCCTGGACGCCATCGCCTACCTGTGGAAGGAGGTCGGCACGACCTGCATCCACCTCCCCAAGACGCACGCCGTCGTCAAGCTCTTCCGTGACGTGCTCGACGCGGTCGCGCCCTGGGTAATGCTCATCACCGAGACCAACGTCCCGCACGAGGAGAACGTCAGCTATTTCGGCGACGGGACCGACGAGGCGCAGCTTGTCTACAACTTCTCGCTGCCGCCGCTGACGTTCCACGCCATCGCGTCGGGGAGCGCGCGCGTGCTGAGCGCGTGGGCGCGCACCCTCCAGACGCCCTCGAACGAGACCGCCTTCTTCAACTTCACCGCCTCGCACGATGGGATCGGCGTGCGCCCGGCGCAGGGCCTCTTGAGCGCGGACGAAATCGACGCTCTCCTGGAGCGGACGCAGGCGCACGGCGGCTACGTCTCGTACAAGACCGACAGCGACGGCTCGAAAAGCCCCTACGAACTCAACATCAGCTACTTCGACGCCCTCTCCGACCCGCGCGGCGACGAGCCGCTTGACCTCCAGGCGAGGCGCTTCCTCGTGTCGCAGGCCATCGCGCTCGCGCTCCAGGGTGTGCCGGGCATCTACTTCCACAGCCTGTACGGGTCGCGCAACGATTACGTGGGCGTCAAAGAATCCGGGCGGTACCGCTCGATCAACCGCGAGAAGCTGAACGCCGACGCGCTCATGGCCGCCCTCAACCGGCCCGACTCGCTCCGGTCGCATGTCTTTTTCGCCTTTCGCGAGCTGATCCGCCTGCGCGTCGCCGAGCGCGCCTTCCACCCCAACGCCGCGCAGCGCGTGCTCGACGCCGGCGACGCGGTGTTCGCGCTGCTCCGGACCGCGCCGGACGGCGCGTCGTGGATCATCGCGCTGCACAACGTGTCGAACGCCCCGGCGAAGGTCACGCTCGACCTGGAGGCGCTCGGCCTGGGCACGGCGCGCGGCCCGCTGTATGACCTGGTCTCAGGCGTGACGCACGCGCTCGACGGCGCGCGCCTCACGCTGACCCTCTCCCGCTACGCGGTGTGCTGGCTCAAACCCGCCGGGCGGGACGCAATGTGACGAATCCCCGACAAATATTGGCGAAAAGTTACGATATAATCGAGAAATGTCGTATTCATCGCCGGACAGAGAGCGCAGCACATGATCCTGGTCACTGGCGGGACGGGCTTCCTGGGGCGCAACCTGGTGCCGACCCTGGTACGCGAAGGCTACCCGGTGCGGGCGCTGGTGCGCGACCCGGCGCGCGCCGACTGGATGCGCGCCCTGGGCGTGGAGGTCGCGCCGGGCGCGGTCGAAGACGCGGCGGCGGTGGGCGACGCGATGGCCGGCTGCCGCTGGGTGGTCCACGCCGCGGGGCGGTTCCGCTTCTGGGGCCGGCAGGACCAGTTCGAGCAGACCAACGTGGCCGGCGCGCAGAACGTGATGGCCGCCGCCGCGCGCGCGGGCGTTGAGAAGTTCATCCACGTCTCGACGGTCGTCGTCATTGGCAGCCCGATACCCGGCCAGGTCATCGACGAGGACCACCCCGCCAACCCCGTTGACCCTTACCAGAAGTCCAAGCTGCGCGGCGAGGAAGCCGCGCGCGCCTTCTACCGGCGCGAGGGCCTGCCGGTGGTCATCCTGCGGCCGGGCGCGTTCTACGGGCCGTGGGGCCGCTATGCCTTCAACCGGCTCTTCTTCGAGGACCCGCTGAAGGGCAACCTGGTCCAGGTGAAGGGCGGGCGGCTGCACACGTTCCCGGCCTACATCGAAGACGTGGCGGAGGCCGTCGCGCTGGCCCTGGCGCACGCGCGCCCTGGCGAGACGTACAACATCTGCGGCGACTGCCTGACCCACCGCGAGGCGAACGTCATCGTGAGCGAAGCGGCCGGCATCACTCGGATGCGGGTCAACGTGCCGGAATGGGCGCTGGTCGCGCTGGCCTCGGCGCTGACCCGGCTGGCGCGCTACACGCAGCGCGAGCCGTACTACCCGATCAACATGTACTCCTACGTGTTCAACGACTGGCGCGTCTCCAGCGCGAAGGCCCGCCGGGAGCTGGGCTTCACCCCGACGCCGTTCCGCGAGGGCGTGCAGCGCACGCTGGCCTGGTACCAGGAGACGGGCATCCTGCGGCGGCGTTGGCGGGCGCTGGCGCTGGCCGCCTCCCTCGCCGGGCGCGGCGCCGCGCCGGTCAGTTGAGCGCGACTCCGCGCCGCGTTATAATCGCGCCACAGACTTTGCGAAGCGAACGTTAAGACCTGGATAACATTAGTCACGCGCGTCTGAACTCCGCTTTCGTGGTCGCCGTATTATGCGCGCGTGATTGTTTTCGCCCAGACTCAGGAGGAAAATGGTGCCCAAGATCGTGACGGTAGAAGAGATGCGCGCCATCGAGGCCGCGACCGACGCCGCTGGCGTGAGCTATGACGCGATGATGGACCATGCCGGGCGGGCAGTTGCCGACCTGATTATCGAGCGGCTGGCCGGCCTGGAGGGCGCGAGCGTCGTCGTGCTGGTGGGGCCGGGGAACAACGGCGGCGACGGGCTGGTCGCCGGCCGGCTGATCGCTGAGGAGACCGACGCGCAGGTGCATTTCTACCTGCTATCCGAGCGCGGCGCGGACGACGCGAACTTCGCCAAGGTCAAGAAGGCGAAGCTGCCCCTCACGCTGGCAGCGGACGACAAGAAGGGGGCCACGCTGCGTGAGTGGCTCGCCGACGCGGATGTGATCGTGGATGCGCTGCTCGGCACGGGGCGCGCGCCTGCCGGTCAAGGGCGCGCTGGCCGACGTGTTGACCGCGGTCGGGGAGACAATCGCCGCGCAGCGCGCCGCGCTCGGCGCGGCGTACCGCTACGGCACCCCCGGCGGAGCCGCGCGCCGCGTGGGATGGCGAGCCGCCCTGGGTCGTCGCGGTGGATTGCCC
Source organism: Anaerolineae bacterium (assembly GCA_027494055.1). GTDB lineage: Bacteria > Chloroflexota > Anaerolineae > Aggregatilineales > JAFGMM01 > JAOSJO01. Next base: position 703,540 of record JAOSJO010000022.1, read on the forward strand.
CAGCGGCCTGGATTGCGACACCGGCGAGATCGACCCGGTCGCGCTCAAGGCGGACGATACCGTCACGTTTGCGGCGGTCAAGCTGGGGCAGGTACGGTTCCCCGGCGCGGCCATGCTGGGCCGGCTGCACGTCGCCGACATCGGCACGCCCCCGACCTGAAGGCGCTGCGCGCGGTCGCGCTGGAACTGGCTGATGGCCCATCGGTGCGCCGGCTGCTGCCGGCGCGCCCGGCGGACGGTCACAAGAACACCTTCGGCAAGGCGCTCGTGGTCGCCGGCTCGACTAACTACGTCGGGGCGGCGGCGCTGGCCGCGATGTCGGCGTATCGCGTCGGCGTCGGCTGGGTGACGGTCGCCGCGCCGAGTCCGGTGGTCCCGATGCTGGCCCCACGCGTCACCGAGGCGACGTGGCTCTACCTGCCGCACGATATGGGCGTGCTCGCGCCGCAAGCCGCGACGGTCTTGCACACGGAAATGACCCCCTACTCGGCGATGCTCCTGGGGCCGGGTTGGGGACAGGAAAAGCCGACCGAGGATTTCCTCAAGGCGTTGCTCCGCCTGGCGGGGCCGAAGGTCAAGCGCGGCATGGGTTTCGTGCTGACCGAGGCCCCCGGCGAAGCGCCGCAGGACCCCACGCTACCGCCGCTGGTGATCGACGCCGACGGGTTGAACCTGCTGGCGAAGCTGGACGATTGGCCGTCGTTGCTGCCGGGAGGGAGCATCCTCACGCCGCACCCCGGCGAGATGTCGCGCCTGTGCGGGATCGACCAGGAGGAGGTCAACGCGGACCGCATCGGGTTGGCGCAGGCGCGCGCCGCTGCGTGGAAGTGCGTGGTCGTGCTCAAGGGCGCGCACACGGTGGTTGCCGCGCCGGATGGGCGCGTCGCGGTGATGCCATTTGCGACCTCGGCGCTGGCGACGGCAGGCACGGGCGACGTGCTGGCGGGCGCGATCCTGGGCTTCCGCGCGCAGGGGCTGGAGCCGTTCGACGCGGCGGTGGCCGGCGCGTATGTGCACGGGCTGGCGGGCGTGGAGGCCGAGGAGGAGATGCTGACCCCGGCGAGCGTTACCGCCGGCGACGTGCGCGACCGGCTGCCGCTCGCGCTGGCGATGGTGGCGAGCGCGATACGGTAGGCCGGCCCGGTGCGGGCAGCCTCAGCTTTCGTCGTCCAATCGGCGGTGCGAATAGCGGGTGCTGTGGCGCTACGGCGCCACGGGCGGCGCGTCGTCCGTTTCTGCGGGCCGGGCCGTGGCGGGTTCGGCGCGGCCGGTCTGCTGCGCGCGCACGGCGGCCTTGCCGGCGTCGATGGCCTCCTGCACCGGGTCGCGCTCCAGCTCGCGGGCGACCTGCCGGCCGCGCCGCTCGACCTCAAACGAGATATCCCCCATGAGCTTCTCGACCCGCGTGCTCAGCAGCGCGCGCGTCTCCGCGCCGGAGCGCGGCGCGCGGGCGATGCCGGCGACCATGCCGGCGACCCACCCGGCGACAAAGCCCAACCAGAAACTGCCCCAATGCCGATCTGGCGGTGGCGTCTGCGTCATGGGCTACCTCTTCCACTCCCCGTCAGGCTCGAAGCCCTCCGGCTCGTAATCGGGACTCATCAGGCGCAGGATTTCCAGGACGCGGCGGACGGCGGCGAAGAACCCCTGGGCGCGCATGACGGGGCGCGCCAGGTTCTGCCCCATGAACTGCGCGGTGCCGCGCACGGTGTTTGCGGTCTGTTGCAGCGACTCCAGGATGGGGATGACCTCGTTCTTGAGCAGGTTGACGAGCGCGGCCACCTGGAGCACGAGGATAACGAGCGCGAGGCCGATGAGGATGGAGAACCACGCGAGCACGATGATGAAGATGTCGCGGACCGCGCCGATCTTACCGGAGGCGTCAGGGTCGGCAAGGGCGACGATGACGCCGATGATCGTCACAAGGAACACCACGCCAATCATGACGCCGATGGCGATGATGAAATACTCTGTTGCCGACCGCCCCTTCTTGCCCTCGGTGGGCGTCTGGGGCGGGCCTTGCGCGGCCTCCGGGCGCGCGCGCGCCTCGGCGGCGTCGCCTGGACCGGGCGGGAGTTGGGCCGGCGCGGGTTGTGTGGGCGCTTCTTCGGTCATGTGTTAATCGACATCCTTCTCGGCTTTGGGAGCGCCGGTAAAGAGGCGCGCAGCAAACAGGGCAAGCCAGGCGCCGAGGGTGGCCGTCAGCGTATGGATGGGGCCGATGTCCAGAATCGTCACGTTGAGCGCGGCCCCAATCACCTGCCCCAGCACGAAGCCCAGCCAGGCCGCGAGCAGGAAGAGCGCCAGCCGACGCGCGTCGCCGCCGACGAAGAGGTGAAACACCGCGCCGTACAGCGTCGCGAGAATGAACCCAAAAACGAACGCGGGGCTGGGCAAGTGGCAGTCTCCCTCTTGCTACAAGTCACAATCTTAGCGTCTCAAAGGCCGGGGGGCAAGCGGACGCCGGCCTAAACGGCCTGGTCGGCGTCGAGGGCTTCGGCGCTCACGACCGCGCGCGCCCGTGGCGTGAAGTACACCGCGCAGGGGCCGGCCTCTACCGCCAGGTACGCCGCGCGGGGCACGCGGAACCGGTCCGCGCCAAGGCGGAGGTAGTAGCCCGGCCTCCGCCGGAACAGCCACGCGGTCCGCGCCCAGAAGGCCGGCTGCCAGCGCTCCGGGGCCGCCACGCCCTGGGCCTCGCTGACGCACATCGCGTTGGCGTCGCTGACCAGGGGCCACAGCCGGACCGCGACAATTCCAATCGGAACGCCCGTGAGCGTCAGCGCCAGGAGCACCCCTTCGACGCCGCTGGTGTTGAAGAGCAGCGCAAGCACGAGGAAGGCCGGCGCCCACACCGCCACCGCCCGCGCCACCTGGAGCGCCGCTTCGCGCCGGAGGCGCGCGGCCTGGCGTTCGGTCAACTGGCCGCGCCGGTTGGCCGCAAGGTCCTGCGCCGTGAAGCCCAGGGCGTGCGCCAGCGCCGCCGGGCCTGGCGCGCGATAGCGGGACTCGCCCGCATCGACCGGGCCGGAAACCCCCTCAGGCTGCGCCGCCGGCCGCGCGTAATCGACCATCACCGCCTCATCCTTTCACGGGGTGGGGCGCTGCCGCCTTCAACTGCTCATAGCGCGCGCGCAGGTTATTGCGATGCAGGGTCTGCACCACGCCGTTCAGGGGGATCCGGCTCTTGCCGCAGGACTCAATCGTGACCGATTCGAGGTAGGCGTCGGGGTCCTTCGCTTCGAGGGCGGCGAGGGCGTGCTTGTGCACCTCCGCCAGATAGCGCAGGTCGTCGTCGATTTTGTCCTCGATCTCGCCGCGCAAGATCACCTCGCCGTGCCCCTGCACGATGTTCTCAAAGCCCTGGTTCTTCAGCGCGTGCAGCGAGGCAATGAAGTCCTCGTAGCCGCCATCGACGAAGTACGGGACCGGCATGATAATGTCTGAGGCAAACAGCACCCGGTCATCCTCGACCAGACACACCGTGCCGTCCGGGCTGTGGCCGGGCGCGTGCCACATGCTGACGGTCTTGTTGCCCAGGTGCAGGTTCAGGCAGCCCTGGTCGAAGACCACCGTCGGCAGCACGATCTCGACCGCTGCCAGGTCCGGCGTGTTGGACCTGGCGCTCGCGAGCGCCGCGCGGCCCCTGGTGTCGAGAAGCTGGCGGCACAGGTCATGGGAGACGACCAGCGCTTCGGGGAAGAAGCATGTGCCGTAGGTGTGGTCGGCGTGGTAGTGGGTGTTGATCACGTAGCGGACCGGGCAGTTGAGGCGGCCTTCCAGGAAGCTGCGGATCTCGCGCGCTTCCGACGGGAAGACGAGCGTGTCGATCAGGATCGCGCCATCCGACGTGACCACTGCGCCGGCCGTTACCTGCGCATAGATTTCGCTGGTAAAGACGTAGATGTCGTCTGCGACACGTTCTCGGAGCATCACTCTTGAAAGGCCAATGGGGTACGCTTCGAACGCGGTACGCGCTTACGTAAGGGGGAGTATAGAGGTATCATCCCCGGCTGTCAAGATTTGTGACAGTTTGTGTCACATCCCCGCCCTGGAAGCGGCCATGCCGGCGGCCTGGGGGATGAAAAAGGCCAGGCCCGCTCCGGATTCGGGGGCCTGGCGATAAGACAATCCCGCCATGTCGTGAGCCACTTGATTTTGAACCTGCTCTCGCAGGTGGGATGCCCTGCCGGAAGTCCCGGCCTTGGCACGAAGCCTAACGCCTTCGCTCCGGACGCGGACTCCCTTTGTTCGGGTGTTGGCTCAAAACCGTTGGTGCGGCTTCACGTGCACGGCAGGTTGCCTTCTTTATACCACCATTCATGCCGCCCCGCAACACGATTCGCCGGTTTTCAGAAAACATTCATCTTTCGCCCGGCTCAGCGGTACTCGTGGCTGCTGTGCACGTGGACGTAGGTGCCTTCATCGGCCCAGTGGTACAGCCACAACGAGTCGGCTGGCGCAAGGTTGACGCAGCCGTGGCTGCGCCGGTAGCCAAATCCGTCATGCCAGTACGCGCCGTGCAGCGCCGACTCGCCGTCGAAGAACAGGTTCCACGGCACGTTTTCCAGGTAGTAGTAGTCAGACTGTCCCTCGCTGCCGGACATGGGCGTGTCGGCGACCTTATACCACACCCGGAACACGCCCTCGTTCGTTGACCACTGCTCCAGGCCCGAAGCGACGAGCGTCGCGTAGACCATCGTGTCGTCTACATAGGCCGTGAGGGTCTGCTCGTACAGGTCGATGTCGATCCAGCGCCCGCTCACGCCCTCCGGGACCGGGTTCTTGCGCACCTTGCCGAGCCAGCTCTCCTTCGCCCATTGGTCGGGCGCGATCATGTAGTAGCGCCACTCGTTCACCCACTCCGTCGCGTAGATGGTCACCATCTTGTAGCGCCCAAGGAAGGGCGCATCCTTGTTCGGCTCGCCGCCGGGCGTGCGCAGGGGCTGGTTGGGCTGCAAAATCCACGCGAATTCGTAATCCGGCCAGCCGTCGATCTCCACGCCGCGAAGCCGTGACGGCTGCCGCCAATCCAGGTCCGCGGTGCGCATCCACTCGCCGCCGTTGATCCACGTCCACGACTCGCCGTTGGCCTGCTGGCTGCCGCCGGTCGAGACGAAGATGAAGCCGGTGCCCATCGTGCGGATGATCGACCCGCCCGGCGCGTTGAAAACCGGCGCGTCTGGCGCGATGACGCGCGCGTAGGATTTCTCGATAGCGTCATCGACCGTCACATCGATCAGGCGGAGCGGCAGCACGTCCAGCGGGTGCGCCGGCATGGTCTCGACCGCGCGCAACTCGATCGAGGAAACGCCGAACAAGGCGCTCTCGGCATCGCCGGAGGTGGGCGGGTCGCCGACGGGGACGGGGTCGCCGGGCAGGGCGACCGCGCGCCCCTCCATCCCGGCAAACGACAGGACCAACACCACAACTGCCGATAGAATCGCGATCCGCTTCATCGTCCGATACCCATTTCAACCTGACACTTCGCATCCGATTATAGCATGACTCGCCCGTGATCGGCCCAAGGTGAGCGACGCTACTCTCTCCCTCCGAAAAAGGGGTTTGTCCCCCGACCCCCCCAGATGGCCCGATGTCCACCCCGCAATGGCGGCGTCATGTCCGCATTGGCGCACAGGCGCTATAATCCAGCCAGCATGATGATTACGTCACCCCAGAACCCGCGCATCAAGCTCGCCCGCGCGCTGCTCACGCAGCGCAAGGCCCGCTACCGCGAACAGCGCTGCGCGCTCGAAGGCGCGCGGCTGATTGGCGACGCGCTGGACGCCGGCGCGGTCCCGGATTTCGCGCTGTTCACCGCCGGCTTCGCCGGGAGCGACCTGGGGCCGGGCCTGCTGGAGGCGCTGCGCGCGGCGGGCGCGGACTGCCTGGAAGTAGACCCCGCCCTGATGGACGCCCTTCCGGGCGTCGAGACCCCGCCTGGCATCCTGGCCGTGTGCCCCCTGCCCGCTCTCGACCCGCCCGCGCACCCGACGCTCGCCCTGGTCGTTGACCGGCTCGCCGATCCGGGCAACCTGGGCGCGATCCTGCGCACCGCCAGCGCCGCCGGCGTGGCGTTGATCGCGCTCGCCCCCGGCACGGTGGACCCGTACAACCCGAAGACGCTCCGCGCCGGGATGGGCGCGCACTTCCGCGCGCCGGTGGCCTTCATGAAGTGGGAGGCGCTGCCGCCGCTTCCGCTCGTCCTCGCCGAAGCGGACGCCGCAACCGACTACACGGCGTTCGACTGGACGCAGCCCGCCGCGCTCGTCATCGGCGGGGAGGCGCACGGCTTCTCGCCGGAAGCCCGGCAGCGCGCGGCGACGCGCGTCCGCATTCCGATGGGGCGCGCCACCGAGAGCCTCAACGCCGCCGCCGCCGCCGCCGTGATCCTGTTCGAGGCGCGGCGACAGCGGGAGGCCGCAGAGCACGCCTGACGCCCGCTCACCGCTGCACACCCCCAGCCGCCCACGCGCCGAGCCAGACCGCGTCCGCCGGGCCGCCCGCGACCGGGAGGCGCGCCACATCGCCTTCGGTATAGACGCCCAGGAACAGGTCGTAACGCGCGTCATCAGCCCGGTTGGCGGGGAGGGGCAGCGTGTGGCGCTGCACGATCAGGTCGCCCGGTGTCAGCTCGAACTCGGCGGGGGCGAGGCCGTCGTGCTGCGCGACCAGCGCGCCGTCCGGCCCCACCGCGTGCACGAAGGTCGATACGAATGGCGGGCGCGCGGTCACCCGCCAGTAGCTCAGCAGCGCGATCTCGTCATCCGTGGCCGGCTGGAACGCGACGCCCAACAGCGCCAGCGTCCCACCGAAGTCGACCGGCGCGCTGAGCTGCGTCGCGCGGTCCGGCGCGTAGACCGGGTCGAGCGCCCCGGCTTGCTGTGAGGCTGCCGCGGTATCGACCGCGTACACCGTCAACACCGGCAGCCCCCGGCTGTCGCGCGCCGCGCTCTCGTAGACCGGGCCATCCAGGAAGCGGGCGCGCAGCGCCGCCGCCGGGGGCGCGTCCGGATGGTGCGCGTAGTAGAGCGGCGCGCCGCCCTCAGCGGGGATGACAATGCCGTCGCCGCCAAAGGTGCGCCGCAGCGCAACGTCATTGCGAAAGACCTGCCGGTCCAACTGGCGCCACTTGATGTAGTCGAACGCGGCGTAATCGTTGAAGATGAACGCCGCTTCCTCCGGCGCGCGGTCGATGAAATCAGCCATCTCCGCGTACCAGCGATACGTCATCCACGCCTGGTCGGGGGTGGTCGATCCACACGCCGAAGTAATCACCGGCGACCGCCACGCCGGTCACGGCGAGCGCCGCCGCCGCGCCTATCGCCAGCAACGCCCGCTGCCGGCCCCGCAGCGCGTGCTCAAGCGCCGCCAGCGGAACCGCCGCGATCACCAGGACCGCCGGCAGCGCGCCGATGGCGCGGTGGGTGCTGGGCGGCGCGTCCGTGGCCGCGCTGGGCGCGAGCATCACCAGGCCGAGGAGCAGCAGCAGCGCCCCCGCCGGGGCGCGTCGCCGGTTCCTGCCGGCGCGCAACGCCCACCACGCGCAGACGAGCGCGCCGACGAGGAAGAGCGCCAGCGCGGGCGGCTCGAACACGGCGCGCCCCGGCAGGTTGTAGAACCACACGTGGTCCCCCGGCCCCCAGAACATGCCCAGCGTCTTGAGCATCCCGTCGAGCAGCGGGCCGGGGTCGCCGGCGCGGAGCGCCTCGACCGGCTGGTTGACCATGCCCATGCGCCACGTCAGGTCGGGGCTGGTATAGACGTAGAGCAGGAACGGCCCGGCCACCGCCACCGCCGCCAGCGCGTAGAGCGCAATCCCCCGCCACCGTGCGCGCCACGTGGCCCGGTCCGCCAGCCACAGGTATGCCAGGAACGCGACCAGGACCACCGGGAAGCCGAGCGCCGCCGTGAAGGTGTACTGCGTCAGCCCTGCGGCAACGCCGCCCAGCGCGAAGTTGCGCCGCGCGTGCCTGGCCGGGCCGTACAGCCCGCGCCACAACCCCATGAGCGCGAGCACGATGCAGAACGGCAGGGTGATGGTGCGGATCGCCATGCGGCTGAAGGCCAGCGGCCACCACAGCACGCCGGCCAGCCCGGCGGCGAACAGCCCCGCCATCCGGGAGCCGGTCAGCCACGCCGCCCAGACGTACACCAGCGCGATGAACACCATCCCATAGAGCACCGCCGGCCAGCGCAACGCGAGCACGTTGTCGCCCAGGGCCAGCACCGCCAGGACCTCCGACAGGTTGAACATCGGCTCGCGGCCCGCGCCCCAGTCATAGCGCAGGCTGAAGTCGCCGGCCAGCATGTTCTGGACGATCTCGCCGTTGATGACCTCATCGGTGTAGAGGGGGTAGTCGGTCAGGCGGTGCACGCGCAGGACGAACCCGGCGAGCGCGATGAGGATGAACGCCGCCAGGTAGCGCGCCGGCTTTCGGGTCGCGTAGGCCATCCCCTGCGCCCCGATCACAGCGCCGGCGCGGCGACCCGCAGCAGCGCGTACACGTCGAGGGCGGCGAAGGCCGCCCACACGAGCGCGGGCGGAATCCAGCGCACCCGCTGCGGCAGCCGGAAGCGCGCGCCGACCGGCCTGATCCACCCGTCGAGGCCGAGCGCCACCGCGCACGCAATCGCGCTCAGCGCGGGGAACAGGTAGCGCCCCTGGTGCTGGACGAACGTGAGGTTGTAGTAGAGATACTGCGCGACCACAAACAGCAGGGCCAGCGCCAGCAGCGCCACGCCGTCCCGCTGGGAGGGCTTGATCGCCTCCGCGTTGCGCCGGTTGCGCCAGAGCGCCAGCCACAGCCCCACGAGCACCGCCCCGGTGAACGCCAGCAGGCCGGCGTAAATCCAGTCTGGCATGGGCACGGCCATCCAGCCAAACTGCCCCCAGAAGCTGTTGAACGTGAACTGCACGAACCGGCGCAGCAGGTCGTCGAGGCCGTGCGCGGCGATCCAGTCGGCGGTGCGCGGCTGGTCGATCACGACCGCGTCGTGGCGGCCCAGCGCGGCGATGTCCAGCCCGCCGTAAGTGTGCGCGTTGCGCGCCCACCAGGGCGCGTTGATCGCCAGCGCGACGAGGACGACCCAGAGCGCGGCGATCAGGGCAGGGTGCGCGGGCGCCAGTGCGGCGCGCCGCCGCGCTCCGCCCGCCGCCAGCGCAGCCATACCGCCGCCAGCGCCACAACGCCGGTGAAGAAGGCCGTCGTCTTGGTGAGCACGGCGAGGCCCACCAGCGCGCCGAGCGCCGCCGGGTGCGGGACCGGCAGCCCGTCCTCGCCGCCGCGCACGTAGAGCACGCTCGCGAGCAGCGCACCGCCGATGAGCAGTTCGGCGAGGCTGTCATTGTTGACGCCGGCCATCATCGCCACGTGCTGCGGCACGAACGCGACGAACGCCGCCGCCGTGAGCGCGAACCAGGGCCGCGCCGGGAAGAGGGCGCGCACCACCGCCCACGCCACGGCCACCACGCCCGCGCCGAGGACGACCGAGAAGAGCCGCAGCGCGGTCAGGTCGCCGCCGGTGAGGGCGAAGACCGGCCACGCCAGGACGTAATAGAGCGGCGGCTGGTGATCCTCGTACTGCACCGTATCGAGCCGCGCGAGCGTTTCAGGCGCGAACTTCGCGGCGGTGAGGTCGCTGAGATACGCCTGGTCGTAGTCGCCCGCCTGCATCACGGGGCAGCAGCCGCCGGCGTGGAGCTGGGCGATATAGTTGTAGTGCGCCGGCTCGTCGGGCACCTGCCAGGGGCGTCTGCGTCGCGTAGAGCGCGCCGACGAGGAGGTAAGTGAGGATCAGAAAGATGAGGGCCGCGATTTCGTAGCGGGAAGGGGCGGCCACGGGGCGCGGACCTCACGCGGACTTTCAACGTCCTCTCGGTGTGCTCCGTCCCTCAGTGGTCGATGCCGTTCTGCCACCCTACAGCCCCCAGTCGCGCAGGTAGAGGAAGTCGTGGCCCTGGGTGCGCCGGCTGATCTTGCACACGAGCGGCGGCACGCGCTTGAACTGGTTGCGCTGCACGCGCTGCCACACGCCGTGGACGAACGCCGGCGCAAAGCCGCGCTCAATCGCCTCGTCCAGGTTGTAGCGCTCATCGACCAGGAGGTAGAGCAGCCGGTCCACCTCGGCGTAGGTGTAGCCAAGCTCGCCCTCGTCCGTCTGGCCGATCCACAGGTCGGCGGAGGGCGGCTTGTCCAGGATTGGGGCAGGCACGCCCATTGCGCGCGAAAGCTGGCGCATCTGCGTTTTGTAGAGGTCGCCGAGCGGCAGCATCGCGGCGGCGGAGTCGCCGAAGAGCGTGGTGTAGCCGAGCAGGATTTCGGTCTTGTTGCCCGTGCCGATCACCAGCCCGCCGAAGGCCGCGCTCTGGTCGTAGAGGACGATCATGCGCGCGCGCGCCATCACGTTGCCGCGCCGGTTGTTGTCCATGTCGGGGAAGCGCGCGAACAGCGGCTCGACCATCGGCGTGATCTCCACCGTGAGCGCCGGCACGCCAAGCTGGTCGATGACCCGCTGCGCGTCGGCGAGGCTGTCGGGCGCGGAGGTGCGGTAGGGCATGCGCACGCACAGCACGTTCTCCGGGCCGAGCGCCTCGGCGGCCAGGAACGCCGTCGCCGCCGAGTCGATGCCACCGGAGAGGCCGACCACTGCCCGCTTGAAGCCGGGCTTGGTCACTTCCTCGGCGATGAAGCGCGTCAGTATCTTGCGCGCCAGGTCGGTGTTGATCTCGAGCTTCGCGTCCAAGGCCGCCCGCACCTCGTCGGACAGCTTCGCCTTGAGTCGCGTATCCGCCGCCATCGCCCTACTCCCCCGCCGCGTTGGGCGCGTGAATCCGTTCCAGCTCGCGCATGGTGAGCCGCGTCCGCTCGTCGCGGAGCAGGGGCAGCCGGTAGCGCGCGCGGTGGATGTCGTTCGTGTCCACCGTCGCCAGCACCAGCGCCTCTTCATAGTACGGCCCCTGCGCGATCAACTCCCCATCGGGGTTGAAGGCGAACGACCCGCCCCAGAACGCCAGCCCGTCCTCGAAGCCGACGCGGTTGCAGTGCGCGATCACGCTGGTGAGCGCGCCGGCGTAGGCCTTGTTGATCATCTCCACCCAGCGCACGCTGCTCAGCCGGTCGCCGCTGTCGAGGCCGCGCCCTGGGCTGGCGGAGTGGAACAGCATGATGTCCGCGCCGTCCAGCCACAACACGTAGGGCGTGCTCAGGTGCCAGAAGTCCTCGCAGATCAGCATCCCCACGCGGCCAAAGCGCGTATCGAAGGCGCGCACGTCGTCGCCCCAGGCGAAGTAGCGCCCCTCGTCGAAGAGCGTGTACGTGGGCAGGTAGACCTTGTGGTGGATGTGCGTCACCGCGCCCGCCGCCAGGTACGCCGACGCGATGAAGAAGCGCCCGCGCGCGTCCCGGTCCACGAAGCCGACCACCAGGTCGAGGTCGCCGCTGCGCGTGGCGTCGAGCAGCGGGTCGAAGACCGGGTTGCCGGGGCCGGGGTGCATGGCGACGGTGTACGTCAGGTCTTGCAGCGAATAGCCGGTGAGCGACAGCTCCGGGAAGCAGAGCAGGTCCACGCCCGCCGCCCGCGCCCGGTCGATGTAGTCAAGGTGCTTGTCGAGGTTGGCTTGCAGGTCGCCCAGGCGCGGGGCGATCTGCGCCAGGCCGAGGTTGATCTTCACGGCTCGCTCCTTCGATACGCGGTGCTTGGTCCTCGTCAGTTATCAGAAGGGCGAACCGCCGGTTCGCCCCTACGGGCCATTCCTAATCGCTCGACGATGCGGTTTTCCCCTCACTGGAAGTACGTCCAGGCCGAGCAATCCACGCCACCCCACACCCCACGATCACCGCCGCGTCGAGCCACTGGTCGGCGCGCAGACCGGCCCACACCGGCATGGGGTCGGCGCGCAGCCCGGCGATCAGCAGCGCGCCCAGGCTGTAGAACGCCAGCACGGCCCACGCGCGCTTGCCCGGCCACAGCCCGCGCCACGCCAGCAGCGCCGCCAGCGCCAGCGCGAGCAGGCTCCACGCGACGCCGAAGCCCTGGGTATTATAGCGCGGGGCGACGGTGCCATAGAGGTCGGCAAGTTCGGCGACGACGAGGGGAGGATAGCCCGCGAGGGTGCGGACCTCCTGGCCGTAGGCGGCGTTGGACATCAGGCAGCCGAGCCAGGCCAGCGCCGCGCCCGCCGGGAAGGCCAGCGCCAGCGCGTCGAGCAGCGGCCCGATCCCCACGCGACGGGCGCGTGCGGTCGCGTAGCCGACCAGCAGCGCGCCGATCAACGCGCCGTGCCACGCAAGGCCGCCGGCCCACACCTGGACGATCTCGGTGGGGTGGTCGCGGAAGTAGTCCCAGAACAGCGCCACGTGCAGCGCCCGCGCGCCGATCAGGCCGCCGACCAGCCCGCCGATGCCCACATCGAGCCAGGCGGCGGCGCGCCCCGCGACGGCCCTGCCGCGCCACGCCAGCACGCCCAGGCCGATCAGCACGCCCAGGCCAATCAGGACGGCGTAACTGCGCAGCACCACCGGACCGATACGGCCAAGCTCCGGGTACATCAGGTTTGGCTACTGCCATCGCATTTGGCTATCATCTCATCAGCAATTCTACCACCGACCGCGCCCCGTGGAGGTTTGTTGTGGGTGTTCTCAACCAGTACTCATACGTGGTCTTTGCCAGCTTCGGCGGCGTCGCGCTGGTGCTCGCGCTCTGGCGCTGGCAGCGCCTCCCGCTGAGCCGCGCTGCGCGCGTGCTCGTGTTCGCGCTCTACGTCGCAGGGGCGGCAGTGGCCGGCGCTGCGCTGCGTTACGCGGAAAGCGAAAGCCACGCGGAGAGCGTCGCGGAGGTCGAGGCGACGCTGCGCAACGGGCGGCCCACGTTCGTGATGCTGTACTCCAACTACTGACTGGGCTGCATGGCTGCGAAGGCCGCCGTGCGCGCGCTCGAACCGGAACTGAAGGCCGCCGACATCGACACGCTGCTCATCGACATCCACGACGCGGTGGGCAGCGCCCTGCTGGACCGCTTCGCCTTCCAGGCCACGCCGACGTTCATCGTCTTCGACGCCACCGGCGCGGAAGTGTGGCGCGACCACCGCGTGCCCTCGCTGGAGGCGGTGCAGGCGCTTGCATCCCCGGCGGGCGGTCAGCCCCTCCCCACCCTGTTTGTTGGGGACTAACGGGGATGCTATAATCCGGCCCAATGTCCACAAACGCGCGTCGCCGCCAGCGCCCCCGGCGCGTCATCGCGATCACACTGGTTGTGTTCGCTATCGGCGTTGTGAGGGCGGTCCAGGCCGTGCGCGTCTGGCAGTCTGCCGACCAGTATGCCGCCCTGGAGGTGTCGTTCCCGCCGCTGCTGGATGTCGCCCTGAGCGCCGCGTGGGGAGCGGCCTTCCTTATTGTGAGTGCGGGGCTTTGGGCGCTGCGCAACTGGGCGCGCCGCGCGGTGTTGATTCTGTTGCCGGCCTATGCGGTGTTCTCAATTGTCTGGCTGGCGATTTTCACCCGCTCCGATTACGACTCCGGGCGGCTGCCTTTCCTGGCGTTTGCGAGCGCGTTGGCGGTATGGCTGATCCTGTGGACGCTCACCCGGCGGTCCGTCCGCGCTGCATTCTCGCCGCCGGCTGATGGAGGACTTGATGACGGACGTTGACGCCAAGATCGAACATCTCCGTGCCATGCGTGAGCAGTCCGTGCAGGGCGGCGGTCCAGAGCGCATGCAGCGCCAGCATGAGAAGGGCAAGCTCACTGCGCGCGAGCGCCTGGAAATCCTGCTCGACTCCGGCAGCTTCCACGAGGTGGACGCCTTCGTGACCCAGCGCGAGGTCAACTTCGGCATGGACCGCCCGGAGAACAAGATTCTCAGCGACAGCGTGGTGACGGGCTGGGGCACCGTCGATGGGCGGCTGGTCTACGTGTTCTCGCAGGATTTCACCGTCTTCGGCGGCAGCCTGTCGGAGGTGCACGCCGAGAAGATCTGCAAGATCATGAACATGGCGATGAAAGTCGGCGCGCCCGTCATCGGCCTCAACGACTCTGGCGGCGCGCGCATCCAGGAGGGCGTGGTCTCGCTCGCCGGCTACGCGGACGTGTTCCTGCTCAACACGATGGCGTCGGGCGTCATCCCGCAGATTTCGGCCATCATGGGACCGTGCGCGGGCGGCGCGGTGTACTCGCCGGCGCTGACGGACTTCATCTTCATGGTGAAGGGCACGAGCCACATGTTCGTCACCGGGCCGGACGTAATCAAGGCGGTCACGCGCGAGGACGTGACGTTCGAGGAACTGGGCGGCGCGATGACGCACAACACGCAGAGCGGCGTGAGCCACGTCGCCGCCGACAATGAGGAAGACTGCCTGTTCCTCATCCGCGAGCTGATGAGCTACCTGCCCGCCAACAACATGGAAGACCCGCCGTACAGGCCGACGCGCGACGACCCGCTCCGCACCGAGGACGCGCTCGATACCATCGTGCCCGACCCGAACAAGCCCTATGACATCAAGGAAGTGATCCGCCTGGTGGTGGACGACGGCGACTTCTTCGAGATTCACGAGCACTATGCGCAGAACATCGTCGTGGGGTTCGCGCGGCTGGGCGGGCACGTCGTCGGCATCGTCGCCAACCAGCCGGCGGTGCTGGCCGGCGTGCTCGACATCAACGCCTCGGTGAAGGGCGCGCGCTTCGTGCGCTTCTGCGACTGTTTCAACATCCCGATTGTGACCTTCGAAGACGTGCCCGGCTTCCTGCCCGGCGTGGGCCAGGAGCACGGCGGCATCATCCGGCACGGCGCGAAGCTGCTTTTCGCCTACTGCGAGGCGACCGTGCCCAAGATCACCGTCATCACGCGCAAGGCCTACGGCGGCGCGTACTGCGTGATGAACAGCAAGCACATTCGCGGCGACCTGATCCCTCGCCTGGCCCACCGCCGAGATTGCGGTGATGGGGCCGGAGGGCGCGGTGAACATCATCTTCCGCCGCGAACTCGCCGAGGCCGAAGACCCCGACGCGCGCCGCGATGCGCTGGTCGCGGAGTACCGCGCGAAGTTCGCCAACCCGTATGTCGCGGCGGGGCGGGGCTACGTCGATGACGTGATCGAGCCGAGCGACACGCGCCCGCGCCTCATCAGCGCGTTGGAGATGCTCCGCGACAAGCGCGACACCAACCCACCGAAGAAGCACGGGAACATCCCGTTGTAGTGCGCAGCGTTTGCAGTAGGGAAGAGCGAAGATGCCCGCCGTTCACCAAACCCGACGAATGGACACCGACCAGCCGACCATGTGGAAGATCATCAGCGACCTTGTTGGCTACAAGGAATGGCTGGTGTTGCCTTCCGGTCGCGTCGTCGAGGCCCGGATCACGCAGGATGCCGGCGTCCTCACCCGGAGCGAGCGCCGCCTTGAGGTTGAGGGCGGCCAGTGGTTCGAAGAGCTGGTGGCGGAGGCCTCCGCGCCCAGTTACGTGCAGTTCAGGGTGTTGCGCGACAACACGGGCAAGTTCGCCAGCACGTACAAGGACATGGTCATCTCCGTGAAGGCGATTGGCGCGCCGGAGGGCGGCGTCAACGTCAGCCTGAGCGTGACGTACACCAAAGCCTCGTTCCTTGGCCGGTGGACCGACTGGTTTGGGCCGCGCAACTGGCGGCGGGCGTTCACGCAGTCGCTCAAGCGGCTGGAGACGGTCGTGGAAAGCCACGCAAAGCCGGAGGTGTTCACCCCGACGTGGCGACAGCCCGCGCCCGCCCCTGAAGTCGCGCCGCCCCCTGCGCCGGCCGCGCCTGCTGCTGAAGAAGCCCCTCCGGAAGCGGCTCCTTCAGAAAAAGAGATCGCTGCCGATGCGTTTGCGGTCGCGGCGGAAGAGGCCGCGCCCGAACCAGACCGCGAGGCGCTGGAGAACCAGTTGGCGCAGTTGCGCGGCGTGCTGGAACAGTCGCGCGCGTTGGGCCTCCCGACCGGCGAGATCGAGGCGCGTATCGCCGACATCGAGGCCAGGCTGGGCGCGTGAGCGCTCGCAAACGAGGGGAGGCCGGTGCGCTACCAACCTGTTGACGCGCAAACAGCCCAGGCGCTCGCCGACGCGGCTGCGCAGTGCCATCGCGCCATGCGCGCGGCGGGCCTCAACATTTCCGACGACCTCTCGCCCGCGACGGTGGCCAACCTGGAGGCGTTGATCGCCAGCTATCCGGAGGGCCACATCCCCAACGCGGAAAGCGTGTTTCAATTTGTGGCGGTGCTCGGCGAGACAGTGCGCGCGGTCTACGGCGGCTACTGGGCCGGGGCCGAGATCGCCGGGGAGCGCGAACTCGGCGTGGTGACCGGGGGCCGCACGGCGATATCTTCTGGAACGTGACGGCCAAACTGCGCCGCCGCCTGCAGGCGCGCACCGCGCCGAAGCGGGAGGCGCTGACATTCTATTGGGAGACCATCGCGGCGCAGATGAGGCAGCCATGAGCACGCCGCCCCGCGCTTCGGGCCACCTCCCGAACTGGCCGCCGGGCGCGGCGTTGCTCGCCGGGTTGCTGGCCGGCGCTGCTGTCGGCGCGGCGCTGGGCGCGACGCCGGTCGGTGTGGCGGTGGGCGTGGCGCTGGGCGCGCTCGCGGACTGGCTGCGCCACAGGCCGCCGGCAGACGACGCAGCAGCGTAAACGAGGACAGCAGGGCGAAGGTACTGAGAGGAGGTATCCGTTCACGTTGTCCGCTCGGTATCACACGATGGTGTGATTTTCGCAACCCGACGACTAAAGTCGTCGGCTAATCGCAGAAAATGACGGGCGAGAACATGAATTAGCCCGCGACTTCAGTCGCGGGAACCCAAAGGGAACAGATACGAGAAGAGACGACGATGGCTGACACCCCAACCCACTTTGAGAAAGTGCTGGTCGCCAACCGGGGCGAGATCGCGGTCCGGGTGATCCGCGCCTGCCACGAGCTGGGCCTGCGCGTGGTCGCGGTCTATTCCGATGTGGACCGCGAGGCGCTGCACGTGCGCTACGCCGACGAGGCGTACCACATCGGCGCGCCGCCGCCCGCCGAGAGCTACCTGCGCATCGACAAGATTATCGACGTGGCGCGCAAGTCCAGCGTTGACGCGATCCACCCCGGCTACGGCTTCCTCGCCGAGCGGGCGGAGTTCGCCCAGGCGGCGCTCGACGCGGGGATCGCCTTCATCGGCCCCAGGCCAGACGCCATCGCGGCGATGGGCGACAAGCTCCACGCGCGGCAGATCGCCGCCGCCGCTGGCGTGCCCATCATCCCCGGCACCGAGCCGGGCCTGCGCGACGACGCCCTCATCCACGCCGCCGACGCGCTCGGCTACCCGCTGATGATCAAGGCGGCGGCGGGCGGCGGCGGGAAGGGGATGCGCATGGTGCAGCGCCCCGAAGACCTGCCCTCCGCGCTGGGCATCGCCCACCGCGAGGCGGCTGGTGCGTTTGGCGACGGGACCGTCTACCTGGAGAAGGTGATCGAGGGCGCGCGGCACATCGAAATCCAGGTGCTCGGCGACGAGCAGGGCAACCTGGTCCACCTGGGCGAGCGCGACTGCTCGTTGCAGCGGCGGCACCAGAAGCTGCTGGATGAGTCGCCCTCCATGTTCGTGGACGAGGGCCTGCGCGCCCGCATGGGCGAGGCCGCGCTCCGCGTGGCGCGCGCGGTGAACTACATCAACGCCGGCACGGTCGAGTTTCTGGTCGATAAGCAGAAGCAGTTCTACTTCCTGGAGATGAACACGCGCGTGCAGGTGGAGCACCCCGTCACCGAGCTGGTGACCGGCATCGACATCGTGAAGGATCAGATCCGCATCGCGCGCGGGCGGCGCATGAGCCACCACACGCAGGAGATGATCACCATGAAAGGCTGGGCGGTCGAGTGCCGCATCAACGCGGAGGACCCCTACAACGACTTCCTGCCCTCCACCGGCACGATCACCTCCCACTTCATCCCCAGCGGGCCGGGCGTGCGCGTCGATCACGGCGTGTTCCGGGGCTACCGGGTCACGCCCTACTACGACTCGCTGCTCGCGAAGGTGATTGCCTACGGCGAGACGCGCGGCGCGGCGTTGCTGCGGATGCGGCGCGCGCTGGATGAGTACCGGATCATGGGGCTGAAGACCAACATCCCCTTCCACCAGAAGATGCTCGACAGCCTGCGCTTCATGGCGGGGAGTTTCGACACAACCTTCGTGGAGGCGCGCTTCTCGATGGATGACGTGGGCGACGGGAGCAGCGTGCCGAGGCCGGAGATCGCCGCAATCCTGGCGACGCTGGTGGCCCACCGCGAGCGGCAGCAGGCGGCGCAGATCGTGCAGAAGCGCGACGCGCCGACCTCGCATTGGAAGTGGTCGGGACGTGCGCGGGGCTGGTAAGGCCGGGGAACTATGCGATATGTGACGACGGTCAACGGGCGCGAGTACACAGTCGAGATCAACCGCGAAGGCGAGATCATCATCGACGGCGCGCGGCGCGCGGTCGATTTCAGGGCGCTGGACGCCGAAGCGCGTCTCTACTCGCTGCTGATTGCGCAGGGTTCGTTCGAGGCGCTGGTCGAGGCGCCGCCAGGACGAATATCACGTGCTCATGCACGGTTCGCTCTCAACGTGCACGTCGCCGACGAGCGCGAACAACACCTCTCGCGGGCGAAGTTCGTGCCCCCCTCCGGCGACCTGAGCATCAACGCGCCGATGCCCGGCCTCATCCAGGAGATCAGGGTCGCAGTGGGGCAGGAGGTCGAGGAGGGCGCGACGTTGCTCATCCTCGAATCGATGAAGATGGGCAACGAGATCAAAGCCCCGCGCGCCGGCAAGGTGAGCTACCTCCACGTGGCTCCCGGCGATAGCGTGGAGCAGGGCCAGACGATGATGGTAATCAGCTAGCGCCCCGCCCGTGCTGGGCGCTCTGTGTGGGTGCGTGCGCAAGCAGATCGGAGAATATGGCTATGCCGGGCGCTTCCTATCTGGAGACCGAGGTCAAGGTGCGCGTGGCTGACCTGGAGACGATACGCCAGCGCCTGAACGCCGACCCGGACGCGGCGCTGACGAAGCCGCGCGTGCACGAGTACAACGTCCGCTACGAGGACGCGGCCGGCGCGCTCACGCCGGCGGGCGTCGTGCTGCGGTTGCGGCGCGACGCGCCGGTTGCGGGCGGCGACCCGCGCGTCCGCCTGACGTACAAGGCCCCTGCCGAGGCGCTGAGCGCCGGCGCGAGCACGCGCTTCGAGGCCGAGGTCGAGGTGAGCGACTTCGAGGCGATGAACCTGATCCTGAAGCGCATGGGCTACCACCCGTGCTGGGTCTACGAGAAGTACCGCACGACCTACGCGGTGGCCGGCGCTGAAGTCGTGCTCGACGAGACGCCGCTGGGTGCGTTCGTCGAGGTGGAGGGCGCGCCGGCGGCCATCGAGACGGCGCTCGCGCGGCTGGCGCTCGCGGATGCGCCCCGCTTGCTGGAGAGCTATGCGGTGCTCTTCGAAAACGTCCGGCGCAACCTCGGCCTGCCGTTCAATGACATGACGTTCGCAGACTTCTGCGGGATCGACGTGCCGGAGCGCGCCTTCGCGCCGCCGGAGGGATAGATGGCCGCGTACCTGCTCACCTACAACCCGAAGCTCTGGAAGTGGCCCGACATCCCGGACTGCATCGCGCAGATCCGGCAGGACGGCCACTACCCGATGAGCTGGACCTGCGGCAACACGCGCAAGATCGTCCCCGGCGACCGGCTCTACATCATGCAGTTAGGGGTCAGGCGGCGCGGCATCTTCGCGTCGGGCAGGACCACATCGAGCGTGATTGAGAGCGCGCACTGGAGCGAGCGCAAGCGCGCGCAAGGCCAGCGGATGCGCTCCATCGAACTGCACCTGGACGCGCTGCTCGACCCCGACAGCGAGCCGATCTTCCCCTACGAGAAGCTCATGGACGACTTCCCGCAGGTGCGCTGGACGCCCCGGTCGTCGGGCATGAGCATCCCGGAGGCGGTTGCGACGCCGCTGGAGGCCGAGTGGCGGCGCTTCCTGCGCGAGACGGGCGCGCGCGTCCTGACAGGGCAATAGGCAGCTAACGAGGCAGGCACCATGACCGAGATCACGACCGGCGAGAACGCCAAAGCTGCGTGGGAAGAAAACGTGCTCAAGCCCACGCTCGCACGCCACCCCGAACGGCGCGAGGCGTTCACCACGCCCTCCGGCATCCCGCTCAAGCGGCTCTACACCCCCGAAGACGTGAACCCGGATTATGGGGAGGCGCTCGGCTTCCCCGGCGATTACCCGTTCACGCGCGGCGTGCAGCCGACGATGTACCGGGGCCGGCTCTGGACCATGCGCCAGTACGCCGGCTACGCCACCGCCGAGGAGACCAACGCGCGCTACCGCTACCTGCTTGAGCAGGGGCAGACCGGCCTCTCGGTGGCGTTCGACCTGCCGACGCAGATTGGCTACGACCCCGACCACCCGCTTGCGCTGGGCGAGGTGGGCAGGGTGGGCGTGAGCATCCCCACGTTGCGCGAGATGGCGCGCCTGTTCGAGGGCATCCCGCTCGACAGGGTGAGCACGAGCATGACGATCAACGCGCCGGCGGCGATCTTGCTGGCGATGTACATTGCGGTGGGGCAGCAGCAGGGCGTCGAGCCGGCGAAGCTGCGCGGCACGGTACAGAACGACATCCTCAAGGAGTACGTCGCGCGCGGCACGTACATCTTCCCGCCGCGCCCGTCGATGCGCCTGGTCACCGACCTGTTCGCGTACTGCAAGGCGCACCTGCCGCGCTTCAACACGATCAGCATCAGCGGCTACCACATGCGCGAGGCCGGCTGCACGGCGGTGCAGGAGGTCGCCTTCACGCTGGCGGACGGCATCGCCTATGTCGAGGCGGCAATCCAGGCCGGCCTCGCGGTGGACGAGTTCGCGCCCCGGCTGAGCTTCTTCTTCGCCGGCTACACAAACTTCCTTGAGGAGGTCGCGAAGTACCGCGCCGCGCGGCGGCTGTGGGCGCGCATCATGCGCGGGCGGTTCGGCGCGAAGGAGCCGGAATCGTGGCGGCTCAAGTTCCACACGCAGACCGGCGGCGCGACGCTGACGGCGCAGCAGCCGGAAAACAACGTGATCCGCGTCGCGCTCCAGGCGCTCGCGGCGGTGCTCGGCGGCACGCAGAGCCTGCACACCAACTCGCGCGACGAGGCGCTGGGCCTGCCGACCGAGGCGAGCGTGCAGATCGCGCTGCGCACGCAGCAGATCATCGCCCACGAGAGCGGCGTCGCCGACACGGTAGACCCGCTCGCGGGCAGCTACGCAATCGAGGCGCTGACGGACGAGATCGAGCGGCAGGCGCAGGCGTACATTGACCGGATCGACGAACTGGGCGGCGCGCTGGCGTGCGTGGAGCAGGGCTACATGCAGCGCGAGATCCAGGAGGCGGCCTACCGGCAGCAGCAGGCGGTCGAGGCGGGCGATGCGGTGGTCGTCGGCGTCAACCGTTTCACCGAGGAAGAGGCGACGCCGGTGGACGTCCTCACGGTGGATCCCAGCATCGAGGCGCGGCAGCGCGAGAAGCTGGCGCAGCTCCGCGCCGGGCGCGACAACGCGCGCGTGAGCGAACGCCTCTCCCGGCTGGAGAGCGCCGCGCGCGGCAGCGATAACCTTATGCCGTTCTTCGTGGAGTGCGTGGCGCACGACGTGACGCTCGGCGAGATTTGCGGCGTGCTGCGCGGGGTGTTCGGCGAGTACCGGGCGGGATTGTGAGGCGCGCGGGCGACCGGGCGGGCACAGGACAGGACGATGGGCATCAAAGCGGTCAATCACGTCGCGATTGTGGTCGAGGACATCGAAAGCGCGCTCGCCTTCTGGCGCGACGCGCTGGGCCTGCCGCTGGCGCGCACCGAGCGCATGGACGCCGAGGCGGTGGAGGTCGCCTTCCTGCCGGTGGGCGAGTCCGAGATCGAGCTGCTGGAACCGACCACGCCGGACTCCGGGGTTGCGCGCTTCCTGGAGAAGCGCGGCCCTGGCATCCACCACATCTGCATCGAGGTGGATGACATCGCCGCGACGATGGCGCGGCTGCGCGCGCACGGCGTGACGCTTATCAACGAGACGCCGCGCGAAGGCCCAGGCGGCCGGCAGTACGCCTTCATCCACCCCAGGAGCGCGGGCGGCGTGCTCGTGGAGCTGTACCAGCTCCCGGCGGAGTAACGCGGGTCCGCGCCGCCGAGAAGCCCCGGCCCCGCGCGCAAAATGCGCGACCGGGGCAGACGTGCTACAATCGCGGCAGTTGTTAGACCCCAGGCTCAATTCAGTAAGGGGCGCATCACCATGCTGGCAACCATCGCCTCCTGCGCCGTCGTCGGGCTGAACGGGGTGCCGGTCCAGGTTGAGGTGGACTTCAACCCCAACAGCCTGCCAGCGTTCACGGTCGTGGGCCTGCCCGACAAGGCCGTGCAGGAGAGCCGGGAGCGGGTGCAGTCTGCCATCCGCAACACCGGCCTGCAATACCCCCTCAAGCGCTTCACCGTCAACCTCGCGCCCGCCGACCTGCGCAAGGAGGGTCCGGCCTACGACCTCTCCATCACGCTCGGCGTGCTCGCCGCCACGGGGCAGATCCCGCTTGAGCCGCTGGAGGGCGCGCTCTTCGTCGGCGAGCTGTCGCTCGACGGGAGCCTGCGCCCGGTGCGTGGCGCGATCTCGATGGCGGAGATGGCGCGCGCGGAAGGGTTCGCGTCGATCTACGTGCCGGCCGAGAACGCGGCGGAGGCGGCGCTGATCCCTGACATCGAGGTCTACCCGGTGCCCACGCTCGGCCACCTGGTGGAGCACCTGTTCGCCCTCCAGGTCATCCCGCCCTATGACCGCGACGCCAACCCGCCGCCGGAAGCGCCGCCGCCCGATACCCTCATCGACTTCGCCGACATCAAGGGCCAGGAACACGTCAAGCGCGCGCTGGAGGTGGCCGCGGCGGGGTCGCACAACGTGTTGATGACCGGGCCGCCCGGCGCGGGCAAGACGCTGATGGCGCGGGCCTTGCCCGGCATCCTGCCGCCGATGAGCATCGAGGAGGCGCTTGAAGTCACGCGCATCTACTCGGTGGCGGGGATGCTGCACGCCGGCGGTGCGCTGCTCCGCTACCGGCCCTACCGGTCGCCGCACCACACCATCAGCCACGCCGGGCTGGTCGGCGGTGGGCAGTGGCCGCGCCCCGGTGAGATCAGCCTCGCGCACCGGGGGTGCTCTTCTTGACAAGACTTCAGAAAGCAGACTCTCCAGAGAGTTATCGCCTGTCCCATCCTTCGTTTCATTTGCCTTGCGCTGCCGGTAGCCAAAGATCGTTTCGCGCTTCTTGATCTCACCTGATCCTGGGATCGAGACATTTTTGCCTCGGAGTTTGCGAATCCGCATCCGGATACACTCCCACGTCCGATGGGGAAGCGCTTCAGCTATTTCGACTTGAGTTGCACCCTGATCCAACAAGCAAAGCAGGCGCTCATCCTCTTCCGGTGACCAACGCTCACCTGTGCTTGCCTGATGGGGGAGAGCGCCGTTTTGGGTTCGGGCCAAGTACATCTCATAGGTCTCATCATCCTTGATGACCTTTGGAGTTGCGACAGGAACACCGGTGCGCCGCTCGGAATACACTTTGTTTCTGATCTGCGCCCATGTCCGCTGCGGAAAAGCAGAAGCGATTTCAACCTGGGGCGCTCCAGCGTCAATCAGTCCCAGAAGCCGCTTCACTTGGCTTGGAAGCCATTGGCAACCGGTTGATGACTGACGAGGCAGAAGAGTCTCGTCACTGCTTTCATCACGCCACCTGACAACAAGGTGTAGTCCGTTTTTCTCAACCGGCGCGGCCTCAATTCGCGCTATGAAGGCCTGCAGGATGGAGACCTTCACGTCTCTGGTTAGCTCATCCCAGTTATCAAGCGCCGGGCCACAGCTTTCTCGAAGTGCAGCAAGCGCCTCAAGCCGGGCTGCCTCGTTGTCGGCGGCCAGAAGCTCAGCTTGCAGGCGGTCGTGTTCGGCTTGCGCCGCCTCATACCGCTCCTGGACGCGGGCAAGCATGTTGGGGTTAGTAAGCTTCTCAAGGCTGGTGATGAGATTGTCCATGACCTGCTCAAGCGCCTTGAGTTGAGAGGCCGTCCGCTGCCGTTCTTTCTCGTACTCCTTCGAAAACTCGGCAAGGACCTTTTGCCAGGCTTCGGCATCGAACGTCGCACGTAGTTTCGAAAGCAGCATCCCGACTACCGCGCCATCAATAAAATCGGCTGCCTTCCCCCAGATGTAGGTGCACTGAGCATCCGGTGCACAAAGGACGTAGGTATAGTGCTGCAAAGGGCCTACCCAACTTGTCCCCACATTGCGCCACTCACCCTCATACTGAGAGACAATCATGCCGGCGCACAAAGGGCGATCAACCGGGCGTTTCTCATCAACTGACGGGCGAGCCTGCGGCTGATAGGGCCGATACGATCTGTTCGGTGATCCGTCTGGGTGCACATCCGAGAGGTAGTTAAATGCGCGCAAAAATACATCAACCGGCACAATCGCGGGATGGTTGTCCCACTTGACGACCGTACCATTGACGATCCAGTGCCCAATGTAGGCGGCATTTGTCAGAAGGCCTGCCAGGCCGGTTCTACCCGGACAGTAACCTTTTCCATAGCGGCGCATATTGGGGTAGAACACCTTGAAACCCTCGGGCGGATGGCGGGTTTCGGGATCGGGGTAGTAGGGACCGTGCGCGTGGATATGGCGCACGGTTGCACGCAGGTTGCCGGCGTAAGAGAGGAAGAGGCGGAAATACTCACCGACTACTTCGGCATACGTCTCAAAAGGCACGTAGTGTCGCCAGTCCGGGTTGGTGCTTCCATCAGGCAGTGTCTTGCGCATGTCAACCATGAAGCCGGCAGGCATTCCACCTCCGGCCCAGCGACCCTCCATCATCAGGCGATGTCTTGCCCGATGAAGCCTTCCGCGTATGACCGCATTGATGTACTCTGCTGCCATTTCCGACTTAAAGCGAAACTGCCGGGCGTGGAAAGTCCCGGAAAGCTCGTTGGCAAAGTCGTAGACCATGCTGGGGGTGAGCACAAGAACCCGCGACTCCCGGCACGCCTCAATGAAGATGTTGACCTGAATCTGGGTCACGTCCCGGAAAAGCCGGTCCTCGTCTTGGCAGGCGACAGCGCCAACCTTCCCCTCGGTGATGAGGTCAAAAAGCATACTCATTCCGGGGCGCTCATCGATCTTGGTTGAGCCGCTGATACCGCCGTCCATGTCGATCATCATGATGTCGTCTCCCGCCCAACCTCGCTGCTTGAGGTACTCGACCATATCCACGGTTTGGATGGTAGTTGAGACGTTGCCGATTTGGGCATCCGTTGACTGGCGATAGTAGACAGCGATGGGTCGGTTTGTGGGCAGTTGACTGGTGTGGTCGGGGGCTGCCAAGACATCGGACTTATTCCGGGACCTGTAGCGTTTAGTCATCTTTCTATCTCCGTTCTTGCTTTTCCAACTCTCCTTGTATTTGGCTCTTGGGCCGCGCGCGAGACATAAGTACGCACAAAGCCTTGAATAAGAGCCGTGTATGCCCGGTGAAGATCAATCGTCGTTTTCGAGCATTCCGGCTTTGGGGCCTTCGTTCGGGCAGGTCGCGGCTTGGATACACTGGGTTTAGGTTGCGGCATGGCCTCCTTTCCAAAGGCCAACGAGCCTTCCTAGCCCACGGCCAATGCTGTTTACCCACATGATCTGAAACAAGAATGGGGGATGGCGCTGAACCGAAACCGGGCGATAGCGGTACGTGGCTGCCGAACCCCTGGCATAAAAGCGCCGAGGTGGATTGAGAAGCTTGCCTATCAGGTGCGCAAGGCGAGCGCAGGTATAGAGGCGAGGGGAGCGAACTCGATAGCGAAGAAGCCGTGTCTCCTCATCCCTTAGCCGGCTCTGGTACAGCCTGCGCGGGCCGGGGAGACGCTTTCTCTGCGCCCATGCCGCTAGACGCTGGAGCTCGGCTCGGCGATTCAGGGCGCAGAACATATTGTAGAACTCGCGCAACATATTATCTTGAGTCTAACAGAAGTCCGGCAAATGAGTCAATAAGCGAATCAAATGAGTAA
Source organism: Anaerolineae bacterium (assembly GCA_027494055.1). Taxonomy (GTDB): domain Bacteria; phylum Chloroflexota; class Anaerolineae; order Aggregatilineales; family JAFGMM01; genus JAOSJO01. The sequence continues at coordinate 729,623 of JAOSJO010000022.1, forward strand.
CTATGTTGTCCAATTGCGTTCGCCAGTCACTATCTGCTACGATGAGTGTGTCGTCCATGGCCGTCCAACCTGACACCATCATCCGGAAACTGGCAAAGGCGCTTCTGTCGCTATTTGACTTTGACCTGGCCGACGTGGTGCGGGTGCTGAAAAACCTCGCCCAGCGCTACCTAGTATCCCGTCCCGAGGGGATGTACGAGGTGCTGGAGCACGACGCGCAGCTTGAGTTGTGTGACGCCAAAGGCAGCAAAGCCGTCTACTCCAAGCGCCAGCGGGTGCGGTTTTCTTCAGGACAACATCATCGCCTACCAGGACCAAGCCTGGGGTGACGGCGAGATATTCGCCGACTACAAGTGCTCACCTGGTGTGCCGGTGGATCGCTACCGGGAAGGGCACCGCTGGCGGGTGCTGATCTCGCTGCGGGAGACCAAGAACAAGGGTGATGTTGACGAGTTTCACATTGAGCGCACCATTCGAGATGGCTTCACCGGAGCCGTTGAGGACTTCCAGACCGAGATCGCCCACACTACGTGCAGGCTGTCTCTGAGCGTCATCTTCCCGAAGAGTCGGTTTCCGAAGGAAGCTTCACTGGTTGAACAAAACGCGGCGCGGACCGTGGAGCTTGGACCCTCTCACCGGGCGACATTGCCTGACGGTCGGCAGCAAGTGGTGTGGCGAGCTGACAAGCCGGTGTTGTTTGAGGCATACATCCTGCGCTGGCGGTGGTAATGCTCGGCGAGGTGGGCGACACGCCCGGATAACCGAGCGCGTCGCCCTGTGGATCACTGCACCCTATCAGGTGCCGCCGCCGCCGCTCATGGCTCCCTCCTTTCGGCTGCGCCGTCACAGTTGATCAATGCCTTATTCACTTGTTAAAGAACAGAGCCATTCTCACTAACCAGGAAAAAGCCACGGTCGATCTGCGAGCCGCTGTTGAGAAGTCCCAGAGACCATCTCAACAGGGTGGGTATCGAGGGAGAGCTACTTGAACCTTGTAGGACCAATCTAGATCGCTTTCCATATCAACTATACAATATAACGTTTGATACTATATGTTGGGAACCTTGACAAAAGAGGTCATCACACATGTCCAGGGTTAACAGCTTCTAGGAATTCCTGCTACTCAAGCAACAAACGAGAAGTTTGATACTAACTATTGGAAGCTTTGGCCTCAAGAGTGAGCACCCAACGTCATATTGGAAGCCTACCACACTACTTCTTCGGTGTCAAGGGGTCGTCAGGCTCAGGTGGGCGTGTTTGACTGAACTTTGCTGTACCCAGGGCGTCCATTTCGGCCTTGTAGCGAAGGGAGGTCTTTTCGATCTACAAGCCATGTTCGACCAACTTTTAGACCACGTACCGTACCTTCTCTAAGAAGGTAGCGTATGTGATACTCGCTATAGCCGCTTTCCTCCGACGCCTGGGGTACGGTCACCCAACCTTCAAGGTTAATAGACACATTGCCCTCATTTGATGGTGAGGTAGATTTCGCCACTTTACACCATTCTAGTTCAAGCCCTATTGGGTCACAAATCAACAGAGAAACCGCAGATGTAAGACCATGAGCACGGCGTCACCCCTGTACCGGTTCTTCGGTGGCAAGCGAGTGAATATGTTAAGCTGTTTTGTATGACCCCGGATCGTGATCTGCCGGACTGGGCGCGCCTGGAGCGGGCGGGGGACTTTGCCTGGATACGGGAGAACCTGCACGTCTTCTGGCCGGCGGCTCAGACAGCGTATGCAGAGGCCGGACGGGGCGCGCTGGTGGTGGACACCACGTCACGGCCAACAGGGGAGGGAAACCCGTTTGGCTACTTCCCAAAGGAAGTGCTTGATCTGTTTGAAGATGAGGACATTGCACGCATGGTGGGGGAGTACGATCCGGAGCAGGAATTTGTGGTGGTGTTGCTCAAATCCACAGAGCGCGCGAGCACCTATCGCGTGCAGCGCCGGTCACCGCGCTGAAGTCCGGCGCGAAATTCGTCCATCGACCGCGCGTCTTCTGGATTTGTATTCAGAGTAGGGAAGTCGTCAGTTAAGGCCCGTGCCCTTGTGCTAGACTTGGACCACGGTCTGGGTCAATGCTGCACTGACACACGGCGGTGTACCTGGCCGCAACCGCCCGCCTCGCGCAAGAGACGGGCGGTTTTTGGTGGCTCGCTGGGTACTGCTGCGGACCTCTGCAAGGTTTTGTGCGCCATCAATTATCTTTGCAACGACTCATGCGTTTTCTGTGTAGCGCTTGAGTTGGGTCTCATCAGACCTTGTACAATTCGGTGCCCTCTCTAACGTCCTCGTAGACCTTCAGCCCGATTTCATCACCCCTCTTCGCAGATTGAATGCTCTGGTGCTCAATTTGCATGGAGGATACTGCTGCTCAAAGAGCACTTCGCCGTGCCGGACGAATTGAACGCGGTCGCCCAAGGACAGGTCACCCTCTAGCGCCACGGCGGCGACCCTAATCCGGCCATAATAGTGCGGACGGTCCCGACCCTCGACCCGGCCATCGCCCTCCCTCCTTGACCTTGTGCGCTTATGCTAAAGCTATTTTACATCTGGATTGGGGGTTGTTTGACGTGCTATGATGCGTGGGCAATGCCGAAAGATGAGAACAGACCAGCGACGGTGCAGGATGTCACGCGGACCGTCACCGAGATTGTCGGCGACGCCGCCGAGCAGATTCTCAAGGGTGTGGACCGGCTGCTGAAAGACTATGCCACCAGAGAGGACCTGGCGCGCATCGAGCAGAAAGTCGATCACATATCCGCCGATGTTGCGCATCTGAATGATGAGGTCAAGGGTCTTGTGGCAGAGTTATCCGATACACCGTCAAGGCGCGAGTTTGAGGAGTTGAAGGCGAGAGAGCAACGTTTTCACCCGACAAGTTGACCACGCTTATGTCCAAAGCCGAAAACCCAGATCAGCAACCCCCTCCCACACCTGAAGGTGAGGAGTCGCGACCGCTCTTCCCGATGGGGCAAATTCTGGCAACCCCCGGTGCAATCCGAACACTTCAGGAAGCCGGCCAAGACCCAACTGAGCTCCTAACTCGCCACGTCACCGGCGACTGGGGGGACCTCGAAGAAGAGGATAAAGAAGAGAATGAGTTCCAGTCTCCGAGAGGGGTTCAGAATCCTTTCGGCATACAAGCTCGAAACCGGCGAGAAGCTCTGGATCATTACGGAAGCGGATCGTAGCGCAACCACGATCTTGAGGCCGGACGAGTACTGATTGTTCCGGTGAGGAGATGGGGCCTGCGCCCGCACGTATGTCTTTTGTAGCCATGTCTCATGAACACGCAACCAGCTTGGAACCTGTTCAACCCGACCCTGATGAGGGGTTTGGCTTCACAGAGGAAGAGCAGCTTTTCTATCGCGTTAGCCACGAGCGCTTCCAGGCGATCCTTGAGGACGAGGCAACAACCATTCACCGGGTCGATGAGTCCTCAAACAACTACGGCGAGTTTCTGTTTGTGACCGTGAGCCAGATGGTGGGGGAGCGGCGCGTTTGCATGACGTTTTACGGCCTGGGGCTTCACGAACTGCGTGAGCGCTGGCTGGTGGATGAGTGGCATTGGTATGAGGCCAACTCGTTCCCGGAGACGCTGGCGCAGCAAGTCTCCCGACAAGAGGCCAAAGAACTGATGGATCACAGACACCAGTGGATCAGGCCATTTGTGGCCGAGCACTCGCAGTCCGAGCGCGGACGGCTCTTTGAGTTTGTGGCCGATCTGACGGATGATGATGCAGCATATGGAGAATTGCAGGACTTGGAGAGTCTACCGGGCGGCCTCGGCGAGGCGGCTTTCCAGTCTGATATGTTTACCGGTGAATTGGTGGACAACCGCACCCCGGCGCAGAAGCGCAGGGATGAGGAGCGGTCCCGACCACAACAGCTTGAGATGTTCTCGCAGCGGGACATTGCCCAGTTTGGTGCCGGCCTCAGACCCATGCCGCTGCCGGCGTCGGCCAGACTGAGCCTTCAGATCGAGGATCACCGCACACCGGAGGAGATCGAGGCTGACATTCAGCGCGAGGCTGAGAAGAAGACTGCGAAGATGTTTGGTGATGAGCAGGAGGAGGCTGAGCCGCCCTTGTCACAACTGGATGAGATCAAACGCGGCCTGGACCAACGGCTCCGGTACCTCGGTGTGGCAGACAAGGGTGAAGACGAGTGACCGTCATATTCGCTGTCCCCTGGCGTTTTGTAGTATCAGAGCCTCGCTGAGGAAGCGGTGGGGCGGTTTTCAGGATATCGCCTTTTGAACAACCCTAGCGTTGTTCGTCTGACGTTTAATCTTGGCTGACTATCTTAGGTATAATGCCATCGCGTAGTACAAAGCCGCCTTACCAAGGTGATTGGGCTATGCCCCTTCGGGCGATAATTGATGGTGAAGATCTCCTTGCCCCCTTTTTGGACGATGAAGCTTGGGCGTCGTTGAAACATCGTACAAAGTTGGAGGGATTGGACGTTCGTCTGCCCTGCTGTGGCAATTCCGCCTATCTGCGAACCAGCAAACGCGGCCTGAGACACTTCGTCCATAGGGAACGCGGTACCTGTACCAGTGCTCCCGAAACCTGGCAGCACCTAAAGGCAAAACATAACATCGTTCTAGCTTGCCGCGCTGTTGGATATGAGGCCATCACCGAAGCATCTGGTGAGGGGTGGCGCGCAGATGTGCTCGCCACAAAAGGGAATGTCAAAGTCGCCTTCGAGGTCCAATGGAGTGCCCAATCGTGGGAGGTAACACAAGAACGCCAGCAACAATATAGGGCGGCTGGCATTCGAGGGTGTTGGCTTTTCAAGCGACCACCTGCTCGGTATAGGGCAAATCGCGATGTCCCACTGTTCAGGTTGGTAGTCACCGAAGAAGCGGCTACCGTCATCTTCAATCCGGTCAGTTACGAGACTTGGGAGGGAACTGGAAACCGGCGAGTACCTCTCACTGATTTTGTCACCGCGCTGTTGACAGGGAAGATAAAGTTTTGCGATAGACTTCAGACCCAACGCCGCCAGAAAGTCCGAATCGTTTTTGTAGAGACTGGTTGCTGGAGGTGTCATCGTCCCCATCACGTCTACTATGTTCATGATCTTCAGACCAGCTGTGGCGACACTGTAGAAGCGGACTACTTTGCTCGGCAGATAATCGCTATAGTGCGTCAGTTTAAGGAATCACCTGATGGTCAGCAGCTCCAAATTGGTCATATTAAGGAACGCTACAGCAAGACGGTGAATGCGAAGTACATGTCGTTTGGCTGTCCGCATTGTGACGCCATCGTGGGCGACTTTTTTCTGCATCATGAGATCATTCCTAAAGCGGCGTGTTATGAAGATCAAGCGCCGGCTATTCTGGAAACCGAAATCACTCTGAGTGAACTGCTATCTAGGGGACACGAGCACTGGTGCTTTCCCGAAAATGGGCAGTTCTGTTGTGGCTAAAGGCTTATGAGGGGAAAAGACTCGAGGTCCACAGATGACCATGAAAAACCCGACTATCGCCGAGTTGTTTTTCCTCACACAGACACCGATGCACCATTACGACCAGATAATTCTAGCGCTTTTGATGCTGAGGAGTCGGAGAGTGCTGACGTTGCCTTGCTGTGTTTATTTAAATTACATATTAACAACTACAAATACGTCGGAAAATGTAGCAGCCTGTTGAAAAAGGGCCGCGTTCACGGCAAGGAAGAGACGCTTGCCGACAACGTTGGAGAAAATGAAGAGGAGGCCTGAGCGCGATCGCTCCAGCAGGGTCCGGTTGCCGTGACCACTTCGCCGGGTTCAGGAGCCGCTTGATGTTCTGTCCAGCGGCGGTCATCAATCCCTCGATGTTCACTTTCCTCAAGCCGCGTAAGCGGAACTGCCGCAAACCATGCCACTGCTTGGCCTCGCCAAACAGCGGCTCAACCCAAACCTGTCGCTTGCGCATCGCCATTTGATAGTACCACGTGGCCTCATACCCTTTGGCGCGGTCGAGGTACTCCTGGAAGAACGAACGAAAGATGTGACGCCCGCTCTTGCTGTCGGTGCAGGCGGGTTTCAGCGGGCAGGCGTTGCAGGTCTTGGCATGGGCGCGGTACACGATAACCTGTTCCGATTTGCGGGTTGAGACGCGGCGGAGCGCCTGCCCCTGAGGGCAGGTGTAGTTGTCTTGTTTGGGGTCGTAGGTGAACCGCTCTGTCGGGTAGAGGCCGGTCCGTGCACTGAAATCGGCGGTGTTCAGAAAGGCGCGGATCCCATCTTGTTCCAGACCGGCGATGTTGGTCGTCGTGCCATAGCGTCCGTCGCCAACCGCAATCGCTGGGGACAAATGCCAGCGGAAGCGCACCCAGCGCGCCAGATCCAACATTGGCGTGTTGTCCATGATCGAGGACGGGGTCACCAGCGCGGCCAGGATGATACGGGCTTTGCCGCCATCTACGACATAGTGATCGTGGTAGCCCAAGGACGCACTCGCGTGATTGGAAGCCTTCATCGGCGTCGCGTCCGGATCCGTCGGGCTGACCCGGTAATCGGCGGTGCGCTTGTAGGTTGGCGCGCGCACACCGGTTGGACGTTCGCCAGAATACTTCTCCACAAAGCCGCGCGGCGGGGATGAGGTGGGCATGGCCTCGGCGTGTGCGGGTTGCGCGCCGGGGACTTGCTGCGCATCGGCAAACAAGGCCTGAAGGTGCTGCCGGGCTTCCCAGTAGAAACGCGGGATCATGCCATCAATGGCGGCATTGGCACGCACCTTGGTGCCGTCGAAGTAGAGTTCCTTGCCCCACACCAATCCCGCGGTGATGCAGCGTTCCACGATGTGTTCAAAGAAGCGTTGGAAGACTTCCAGACCGTAGCGATCACGGATCCTGCTCAAGCTGCTGTGATCCGGCACCGGTTCATCCAGATCATAGCCCAGATACCAGCGGTGATCGAGCCGGACGTTGACCATGTCCATGAGTTGGCGCGCCGAGCGAATGCCCTCGAAGAACATGATCAGTTGCAGCTTGAAGAAGACGACCGGGTCAATCGCGGGGGCGGCCCATGCGGGCCGCATACTGGTCGCGCACGAGGTCGCGCACAAAGCTCAGATCGAGCTTGGCCTCCACACGACGGTAGAAGTTGTCGGCGGGAACCAGTTGCTCAAGCGAGAGCGCCGTATGGATCTTGAAGGTGCGTTCCTTTGCCCGCAACATGCCGTCAACCCCACTTGAAAGAAAACGAACGATTTGTGTATAGTGAAACTTGACTGGAAGTCAGGGAGATGACGACAACCATTGTTGTCCAAGATCCCGTTTTCAGGAAACCGATGCAAGCGCACCGCACCATCGCCTATCTGCGCGTTTCGACCGCAGACCAGGACCTCGACAAGAACAAGTTTGACATTCTCCAGTTGGCGAATGCCAAAGGCCTGGGGCAGGTTGCGTGGGTTGAAGAGAAGGTTTCTGGCCGCGTGTCGTGGCGCAAACGTACCATCGCCACCCTCCTCGATCAGCTGCAACGCGACGAAACCCTTATCGTCAGTGAGCTCTCGCGCCTCGGGCGCTCGATGCTCGAATGCATGGAGATCCTGTCGATTGCCTCACAGAAGGGCATCCACATCTACGCAGTCAAAGGCAACTGGCAACTCGATCACTCGATCCAGTCGAAGATCATCGCGATGGCATTCTCCATGGCCGCGGAGATCGAACGCGACTTGATCAGTCAACGTACGCGCGAGGCGTTGGCCGCCAAGAAGAAGGCTGGCGTCAAGCTGGGGAGACCGCGCGGTACGGGCACGAGCAAGCTTGACCCATATCGCCCTGAGATTGAGGCGCTGCTTGCCAACGGTTCGACCCAGAAGTTCATCGCGGGCCGATATGGCACCACTGAAGCCAACCTGAGCCGCTGGCTCAAGAAACACGGGCTTCGGCGCCGTTCATGCTGAGGGTTTTTCAACAGGCTGGTAGATTGTGCGACATAATATACTTAATATTCTGATAGTATCCCTACCTATTGCGCACTTTCCCTACTCTGATACATGCTTATTGGGCTAGCGGTTTGAGTTTCACCTTGTGCAGCTTGCGATAGAAGTTCTCACGCGAGGCCGCATAATGAACGAGCACGTTTCGATGCTTGCTGTCCACCTCATACGCGATGCGGTAGTGCGTTCTTCGATAGATGGTGTGAAGTGAGCGCAGGAAGCGCCATCGACCGTGTAATAGGCCGCCGGCGTGTGGGTCTGTGGCAAGGACTTGGACGCTGTCTACCACATGGTTTCGGACATCACGAGGCAGTTTCTTGAATTCGCGGGCGGCTGACGGAAGCACGATGATCTGATAGGTATCCTCACTCATCCTCCAGAATAGACTCAATCGGCATCGCCTTCCCTGCTTTGTACTCCTCCCTGCCTCGTTCGATTATTGCCTGGATTTCCTCGTCTAGCTCAATTGCCAGGGTGTCGGCCAGGGTCGGATGCTGTTCGATGATGTAGTCGATAAGCTTCTCGACGGTCTGCATGAACGGCTCCCCTACCAGCCGAGCCATTGGCTTCTTGTTACGGCTGATCCTGATCTGCTCGTTCTTATAGAAGGCAAGCTCCAACAACTCCGAGAAGTTGCGCCGTGCCTCGTGTGTCGATACAGTAGTCATGTACTCCTTTCTGTAATATTGTCTCAAATGTTACTATTCGTACCAAGCAGTGTCAATACTCAACCCAGCGTGTCGCATCCATTTCCACCAAGGAAGTGCAGATTGAGCGAAGTTATTTGTCTTCATGGTTTAGTGACGCTTTTCGAGCTGTGAATCACATCTTCCCTATTCGGCATATGAAGTGGGTTATCATAATTGTGGAGGAAACTCCCGTGAAGAAGAATCATTGAGATCGGAATGGGAGGGCATGTTCCTTGTGGAAACTCACTGCTTCGGCTTGTCTGCGACGAGGGTCACGCTTATACTGAAACCGTGGACCATATGTGAACCTTTAGGAAAAGCGCGATGGTAACGAAGCGACGGCTGCTACTCCTGTCTTGTACCAAGCGCAAACGGCCACGCCTGGACGCACTATCAGCGCTGGAAAGATACGATGGGCCTACATTTCGGGTTCTTCGCCACTTCATATCGGAGCAGCCCGAACAGGCAGAACATCTAGATGTTTACGTTCTATCAGCACTTCACGGCCTCATTCACGCCTCACAGCCTATCCTACCCTACGACGAAATAATGACGGAGCAGAGAGCGTTTGATCTCCGCGAAAGCGTTTTGTCAACTTTTGCTAACATAGTGGGCACAGATTATATAGAAGCCTGTATTGCCATGAGTCGGAAGTATTCTGTTGCACTGCAAGGTTGGTCAATGCTTACCCCGTCGGAAACTCTCAGGACAGTGCTTAGTGGGGGCCATGGTCTCATGTTAGCGCGACTTAAGCTGTGGCTGTGGGGTACGTTACCAGAGAGAGCCGAGAAGACGGACGACTCGGCACGTGAGCGTGGGATAGCTTATCTCCACGGCATTAAGCTCCAAATGACGCCTGAGCACGTCTTCGATCTTGCCTCAACTGGCCCTAAATGAAGATCGAGCGCGAGCAGGTCGTTTCAGGGAGTGGTATGTCACAATCGGCGACGAACGTGTTGCCCCAAAATGGCTAGTAAGTAAGCTTACTGGTCTGCCTGTTGGAACATTCACGTCAGGTGAAGCGCGTCGAGTGTTGAAGCACCTAGGTATCGTGTCGAACCGTGTGGAGTGTAAGTGAATGAAAATCGCAGTTTGCTCCGCATCTGATGACAAACTGGTCAATGAATACAATGTCGAGTTTCTTCAATTGACCGATTTTCAGGATGGGGAGCGGCTTCTGCAAGCCAAACTACCCTGAGCGAATTAATGGGGACAGTTAACAGTCTTCAACCTGCTGACAAGGATTTTGGTTTCATAAATCTGCCGTCTGTCCCATATCTGCCTACATCCGTGCTAGAGCACTTGATGAAGAAGGGAAAAGCTGAACAGTTCTCTCAGCCGGTAATTAACCTCACTGATGCTTTTCGAGCAGTTGTACTGACAATCTTGAATGAAAACTGCCCAAACAAAGATTATTATGTAGAGGTTTCGGAATGACCGAGAAGGCGATATCCTTAGCTGATTTCCTTCTCGATTACCCGCTCTGGGGTAAATACCAGGTCGCGTATACGAACGATACTCATCTTGACCCCGGCTGCTGGATTGATCTTTGCAGCGTCGAGGTTCAAGGCGATGAGCAGCAAGCCAAAGAGTACCCTGTGCTGCCGTTCCTTCTCAGGCATAATTCAAAGAGCGAATTGGAGGGCGCAATAAAGAACACGGATGGGAGCATTGATGCTGAAGATGCAGCACGGATAATCCACGACCAGTTAAAAGAAAGCATGATACGTTGTGGCATAATCCTCCCCAGCTAGAAATCGAAGAAGCTTGTCCGGGAACTAATGCGTGGCGGGAACTAGCGAAGCATACATACCTGATATTAGTAACGGACACCAGTGCGTTGCGACGCGGAATCATTACTCTTGTCTCGACTACAATTCCAACAACGGTTATCTGGACGGTGATTCCGTTTTCTCACTTATGGAAGTTCAATGGGGAGCTGAAAGTATTCAGAGCATTCATCGCGCTGGAAAGAATGTGAAGCATTATCGCATATTAAGGCAACAACCGCAGGTTACATGCGCTGCACGGGGAGATAAACATCATTAAGGCAGAACGACCTGTCGAGTTTCTGCAGGCACCGTCACAGCTTATTGGACATGTGCGAGGTTTCACTCCAGATTCTTTACGATCCCGAAAGGACACCTTACGCGACCCGATTAGCGACAGACTGATTATAGGAGAGTGTCAAAAACCTCAAAAGAGAACGGGGAATTCAGCATGGTGTCTTCCTAGTAACTGCTGACAAAGATATGGCAGCGGTTGCTCAGCTTGAGAATGTTGATAGCCTCTACGTAGGTCTTCCAGAACTTCCTGACCCTGTCATATCTATTCGCTACAATCCCCTTAGCCTAGATCCCAAACACTCGTTTGTGGTATGCCCATTACATCATTTCCTTTGGGACTTAACTCACGTTTTCAGTCAAATCCAGCTCAAGAATGTATCAACTGGGAAGTGTTATGAGCTCGTATATTTCTCCAAGCATAGGCGAAATTGGTCTCACGATGTCTTAGGTTTGCGGGAGTGCTGAGCTTTGGATCCGATCTCTTTGGGAACTCTGCTTTCGATAGCTGACAGCTTAGAGGTGGAAAACGTCAATTCCTTATTGTCTCTTGCCGCCCTAAGGCGAATCGTTGCCAAGCATAGCCGTGCGAAAGACGTACAGCGTCGTACACGAGACATTCTCCGTGTACTCTTAGAACTTAGTTGGGTCGTGCGACAAGGTGAAGCTGACGTGAGCCTTAGTGAGAGGTTTGATCGGTTTATTCGTTCCTGGAATCAAGCGGATCTGATTTCGATTAACCGTAGTCTGGCGACATACCCGCCGTATAAGCAATTCTTGATTTGCCTCGAGCGAGAGAACGCACTGAAGGTCCCTAAACATCAGGATAGCGAAGCCCGCACGAACCTTGGGAGTTATTTAATAGAGAAATACGGTATAACTTTCGTTGCGTTTGACACGTTTAGGTTTTGGTCTCTGGCGGTTGGGCAGGCGTATCTATCACCGTTTGAGGAAGCCCTTCATTGGGGTGGTCAGTGGGACGAGAAGAATCCAACTATGGAGACATTCGTGCGTGCCTGTAAGGAAAGTTATCGTAGCATCGAAAAGACTTCTGGTTACGCAAATATCGGGCGGCTCGCCGATGTTGTGTGTCGAAGGCTGAGGATTTCCTTTCAGGCATTTGAAAGGAAACTTAACACTCTTGTGAGTGCACGTCCTGGACTATTTGTGTTGACGCCCGCAACAGTCCGCGAACCCTCACGGTTCTATCGAATCATCACAATCCGCTCACGACAAGAGGTTCTGAAGGACCGACTTGCGGCCCAGTTGGGCGGAGCCAGCCACTCATCTAGTCAATGGTTTATTTACCGATTCCTAGAGGATGGTATTTACGTGAGCAACCAACTAGTGAAGCTAATTAGGTGGGAGGAAGACCTATGACTTTAAAAGAGGACTTGAAAAGGTTCCAGCGTCCTGCTGAGCCAAACCCCTATCATCATTACCAGCTCTTAGAGAATCCCTTCCCCGGACATGGTGAAAAGCCAGTTGCTGTTTGCACCAATCAGGACGAAATCAAGCAACGCTTCGTGAGCCTTTTGAGTGATTTCCACACAGGTGCAAAGCGACTTCGGATCAATGGTGGATCTGGGGCTGGTAAAACGAACATCCTTCGCTATTTTGAAAACCTTACAAACGAAGCTCGAGCTCTAGGCCATATTAGTGGTATATATCCGGTTTACATCTCTGCCCCCGGTGATAGTTACTTCGATATTCATGGTCAGATAATCGAGAGGCTAATGGAATATTTTGTTGGTGACCTGATCTCCGTTTTTCAGAATGATCAGGGTCTGGTAAATGTATTGTCAGGCGAGATCAGCACAGCGTCGGAGCTTCTTGCGGCTATACGCGATATTACAAGACCTCAGTTGGCTTTCGCTCTATATCAGGAGCGTCAGATTGACATCTTTACCCGTTGGCTCAAGGGTGAAAAGGTTTCGGCACAGGAAAAGAAGCTCCTGGGATATTCAACGACACTACCTGGAATTGACAGCGCTTCGTTGGCAATACGGTTCCTGGATGGGCTTCTGCTAATTCTCAGAAAGATCAATCTCTGTACTGGAATCGTCTTGCTTTTCGATGAATTCGAGGAGATATTCGAGAGACTTACAAGGGCCAGCCAAGCAAGGTATGCTCAAGATCTGAGGCACCTCCTCGACACTCTGCAGGAGTCGACCTTCTTCGTTGTGGCAACAGTTCCGGAGCCTAGAGACCCTCAGGCAATACCCTGCAATTGAGCGTCGCCTTGAGCCGACTGTGGATTGCGACCCATAGAGAACAGCGCGATGGCAACGAAGTATGTTACAGATTACCTCCGTTTTGGACGTGCGCGGTTCTTCGAGGAGCGCAGTCCCGAAGTTCCTAACGAGGCCGAATTGACCAGGCTAGAACCCTTAAATCAACACATTATTGATGAGGAATATGAGAACCTAAGTGCCAAGACAGGAGAAGTCGAGCTCGATGTGTTACCTGGCTATTTCCTGCCGGCAATCCGTGTGCGGATGCAGAGCATTGTTGAGGGGTGATCGGCGGCGATGAGAACAATTGGTTCTAGAAGAATCGAAACCCCAAACTTCATTGCGAGCTACAGGATACGTGATTATCCCCGTGCAGGCTTGCGCTGTCATCCTTGGAGAATGACAGACACCCAAGTGTTGCTGCTTAATGCCTTCGATCTGCTCGCCAACCGGCGCACAAAACGGTTCACCGATGAAGTGCGGCAGCTCTCAGGTAAGTTGCATCAATATGTCGAGTTCGATGGTCCGATTGTACTTGACTCCGGCGCTTTCAACTTCCTGCAGCATAAGGAAATCAGCATCAGTCCCCTCGAAGTCCTCAATGTCGGCATTGAGCTTGGCGCTGATGTGTCAGTTGTACTCGATCATCCATTTCCTCCCGGTATGGCACTTCCTGAGATTGCTGCGCGGTGGAGCAATACGAAACGCAACACACGTATGATGGTAAACGCATTAGCGAGCTTGGACGGTAGCGGTCCAGAAGGGTTCCAGCTGATGCCCGTCTTACATGGGCATGATGCTGAAGCCTTGAAGCGAGCACTGAACGATGTTGTGAGTATTCTCCACAGGGAACCGGCGTTGATCGGTATCGGCAGCCTCGCACCCCTGGCTCAGAAGGGCAGTAAGCGTACCATTGTAGACGTAATCAGCACAACGCGGCGATTGCTGCCGAATGCTCACATCCATTGCTTCTCGATGGGATCGGCGCTACTCATGTTGTTCGCCTTTTACTGTGGAGCTGACACCGTCGATTCCCAAACCTGGATTATGAGTGCTGCCTTCAAGCAGGTGCAGTTGCCTGGCTATTACCTGACGCGGCTGTCACAGAGTGAGGCCGAAAAGGACGCTAACGCTTATCAGGAAAGGCTTCAGGGATTTGCTCGACACTTGCTCCGGTTGGTTCAAGAAGAAGGTTTTGCCGTTCGGGATTGGGATAAGGACACACCCTTGCCTGTCAATGACATGCAGGACGCGCTGGGCTATCTTGGATATCTGGAGGATCGAGACGGGATCAACCATGTTCATCGCCGCGCCTGCCATAACCTCTACGCTTTCAATTTCGAGGCCAACCGAGTACGGCATGAGATGAGGGCCGGCGCACTTGAGGGCTTTATCCAGGCGCGTATGAGTGGGAGCAAGGTATATCGGAGGGTATTTGAATATGCTGTGGCTCAGCAAGGGAGAGGGTAGAGTTGTCCACCATATCCCAAATCTACTCCAGCTATGGAGAGGCTCTGACTTTCTCGCAAGACAAGTACACCGAGCTTTATCAAGCGCGTGCCCGAAACGCCCACACCTTCTATGCTGCTTTCTTTCACAAACTGGTCGTCTCGCTAACATCCATCTTCAGTGATCCTTCGGCTAGGCGTCACATACACCGTCATATCGAGCGGTTTTTCGGCACAGACACCATTGATTTCGTTGCGGTCGATGGCACAAATAGGAAGATTCCCTTCCAGGATTTCATTGTCTTTTTGCCTGTGCCTATGGAGCTAAGGGCAAGTCAGCCTGACGGATGACCCGCCTACCATCCGTTATCAGAAGTGGTCGCTGGATAAAGACGTCTCGATGGTTACCTATATCCCCATCCCTTTTGCCGAGTTTGCTGACGTGGCCGACCAAGATCGGCACGAGACGTTTCTCGTCTCTGACAGTGACCGGGTGAATCTCTCGACAATTGATACGCGGATTATGGAGCTTGCGGAGATATATCTGGCCTATAACGTTGCCACTTCCTCGGCGCTTGAGACTCCTCGTTTTATCATGCTGGACCGCTCACCTAGCAGTATCCTAGCTGACGTGGCGCTTCAAGCGGAGAGTCTTCCCCTGGTAGGCTATCCCTATGACCGTCGCTACCTCACGGTAGCTGATGCCTACATCGCGCTTGCTCACCCCTTCAGTCCATCACTGGGTATTCCCTCGCTGAAGCGGTTTCGCCAGTATTGTGCGTTCATCGCAGAGTTTCACCAACAACGCACACAGAGCTTCAACCTGGCTGAATTTGCTGCGCGGCATCGCATATCGGTTCACAATCTAAGGCCGGGGGGTAAGCTTTTTTCGAGACGCAAACCCGCAGCTTCGTCCGCTCCGAAAGTCGAGATGGCGTCCCTGGCTGGCGACTGATGTAGACGTGCGCGCGGCCTGGGCTTACGTGGTCGATCTATTTGAGCACATCTGTCATCGTCTTTTCATAGAAAAGGACCAAACTGCGCTGCTGTATGAAGCACCCGACGAACAGGGAGTGCCAAGACTGCGGTGGATGTCGCCAGATGACATTCGCTTCTTGATTGCTGTGGGTATCCGAGCGCTTATCGAGAAGTGCTGGGAACGACGAATCCTTCTGACGGGTGTCATCAAGGACTCGACCTCCCGCTATCTCACGCGCAATTACCTGGGGGTGATGAAACTTCTGGGAGAACGAGGCTACCCGGAGTTGAGTGACCTAGATGTGCGATTGCTTCCTTGGACTGATCGGATTTTTCTGGAATTGCTGCCAATTGTTGGGATGATAGTCTCACCGCTCCCTGGAGTACGATTGAGTTCGACTCAACATACATGACTCTTCATGCCGAAATGGGGGAGGACTATCAGCCAACCATCGCTGGTGTCAAGCAGATAATCGTCGCGCCAGAGCGCCTTTTTGCCCAGCTCGCTTGCGCAGTTCTTCCTGAAACGCGACAAACCTTCACCGCTTGCCGGTCACGTTGTGTTCATCGACCGACTGATCTTCCCGGAGTGGGACCTTGATGCGTTGAATAGAATAGCTATCGAAGAGAAATCCATTGGATGTGTTGAACCACTCTGCTATCCCACCCGTGATGACGTAAATGTTGGGCAACTTCTCAACATGTACCTGCTTAGCGTGTTGACTCGCAATCACTTCCCGGAAGTGATCGGCTATCCTGACCCTTTACACAAGGCTGACTGGGGAGCAAAAACCGTTGGCGGACGTGCGACAAAGGTCATTGCATCCAGCGTGCACGCATTTCATGCCCAGCCGCTGATGCGCACATTTCGGGACATCCGTGATTCGTTCCGGCGCTAGAGGGGTAAGACCATGTTTGTTCCAAACCTGGCAGGAACCTTGGTGAAAATCGAAGAAGACCCAGCCACTCGCTATCGTTACGAAATCTGGTTCGACTACACCCGTCATGCGATTAACACCCTTTCCGAAGGAGCGATGTTGGCTGTGCCCAACTTCGCAGGAAATGATAGAGAAGTCCACTACAGTATTCTGGAAGTCACCAGCATTTTGCCGATGCACTACGCTCTGGGCACCGACACATCGGGCTATCCGGGTTTTGTCGTTGAGGCTGCCCGCAACGCGGGGCAAGACTGGATGACGCAAGACACCGTTTCGACCGAAGAAACCACCAAAATCCGGTGTGTGGCGATGCCCACAAATCTGGAGGTCGTCGAGACCCCATTCGCCTCGGCTAATAGCGGGCCAAAGGTCCAAGAGGAAAGCAATCTGCCAATGGTTGGTCACCTGGTCAACCTGCTAGATACGGCTATGACAGAGCGGATAGCAAATCTGGCGCTAGACCTGGAACGCGACAACGTCATTCAGATAGGCACACTGGTGCGCGACTCGAATGTGCACATTTATCTACGGGTAGAGGATCTCATTAAAGTCCACTTCGGCATCTTCGGCTTTACCGGCGCTGGCAAGTCCAATCTGCTCAGCACTCTTGTCAGCCGACTACTCACCGAGAGCGACGATCCGGTCAAGATCGTGATCTTCGACCTAATGGGTGAATACACCGTGCTGTTGCTTGATCTGTTGGTGACGCTGGATAGCGCACGGATCATAAACTTGGGAGCAGAGACAGTACCGCAGTCTGTTTTGGGGCACTTAGGTGCACGAGAAAACGCTGCCCTTATGGAGCAAGCAGCCCGTGATCTGCTTCGCTCCACCATCTTGCCAAAAGCTCTAAAGCGCACACAAGACGATTTGCAGCCTATGTTCCGCGAGCTTTTCGCCCGTCGGAAGGTCTGGATGTTACGGGAGGCAACAGCGTCGGCAGGAGACATCATCGCTGCCGCTCGTCGAGAATTCAGGGGAAACATGGGGACGTGTGAGAGCAACGTTTTCCAGTTAGTGAAAGCTCTTGTCGATAAATATGCGAAAGGGGCTGTCACGCAGGAATTGGTTGGGATGATTGAATCAGAGGTGGCAGGTCTCGAACAGGAGTTAGAAACGCAGAAGATTACCCTTACAAGAACGGCACGAGCCAATCTGGAAATGATGCTTGCTCGTTTGATAGCCGAAGCCTCAAAGCCGCGTGTTGAAGTTCCCGATACAGCCGCTGTAAGTGTGTCTCAAATCATCAACAAACTGAACGACGCCAGCGGCCACTCGCTTTTAGTCATCCAGGCTCATAACCCCGACGAACTACGCGCATTTGCTTCCACTTTGGGCAATGTAGCCTATGAGTCCCGACGGCGAACGGGTCGGATCACTCCGCTAGTCTCTTTTGTGTTTGATGAGGCGGACGAATTCATACCGGGTCAAGCACCCAGTGATAGCCACAAGGCCTCGAAAGCCGTCGCTATGACGTTAGCTCGACGAGGCCGGAAGTTTGGCCTGGGCATCGGTATCGCCACCCAGCGTATTGCACACCTTGACACCAACACACTCGCTCAACCACACACCTACTTCGTATCGAAATTGCCTCGCGTATATGACCGACAGGCTTATTGCTGACGCTTTGGCATTTCGGAGGACATGTTTCGCCAGACATTCAAGTTCAAGAAGGGTGACTGGCTCCTGGCAAGCTACGATGCTACGGGATTGGAGGCAATACCTATCCCAATTCACGCAGAAAATGCTGAAGACCGTATCATAAGATTTGTATCTGAACTGAACGAAAAAAGGCCAGTTCCGCTCTTACAGAAGTAACTTGCCCTAGAGTGCGTTCTGCTGCAAATCCCGTTTCATCGCCTCCTTCGCCATAGACACATAGATCGAGGTGGTTTGAGGTCACTTTATGACCGAGGGCCTCCTGGATCGTTCGCAGGCTTGTTCCTTTGGCTACGTGGTGGGTGGCAAAAGAATGGCGTAAAGTGTGAACTGAGGCGTTTTGTATTCCAGCTTCTCTGAGATACTTTGCAACCATTCGCTGGATCGCTCGTGCACCTATCGGTTCTCGGAATTTGGTCACGAAAAGCCCTGAATCTGGGATGTCTGATCTTATTGCTAGCCATGCTTTGAGCGCTCGGCAAGCTTTGTAATTTAGCGGCAAGGTTCGCTGCTTTCTCCCCTTTCCCCGGATTAAGATACTGCCGGTATTTGCCGGGTCTTGGTTTATCCGGGATGGGGAGTTCAATATCGTGGATTGTCAGCCTGGTGACTTCAGACAAACGAATGCCGGTTTGCAGGATCAACTCGATGATGGCTGCATCACGGGTTTCGTGGGCGCAGGCTCTCAGGAGTGATCTGTATTCTTGGGTGGTAAGAAAACGAGGCTCCTTGTACTCGCGTTCTGGTGGCACGAGTTGCAGCGTTGGGTTTCTGGGGATGAGGTTGTTGACAGCAAGAAAGCCAAAGAAGGCCTTGATTGATGAAGTTTTTCTGCGGCGTGTGGTGCCTGAGTAGTTGTTTGCATCCAGGTGTGCTAGAAACGCCTGAAGATGCGATAGGCCCACGACTGCGGGTCTGGTGACGCTACGTTCGGCAAGAAACGCAGCCAGTTGCTCAAGATCAGTACGGTACTCTCGCCTAGTGTTTGACCACAAAAGTTGTCAAGGATAAAGGCGAGCCAGTTTGGTACGAGCTTTTGCCAC
The DNA here is from genome assembly GCA_027494055.1 of Anaerolineae bacterium. Lineage (GTDB taxonomy): Bacteria > Chloroflexota > Anaerolineae > Aggregatilineales > JAFGMM01 > JAOSJO01. The sequence continues at coordinate 748,617 of JAOSJO010000022.1, forward strand.
ATCAAAGCACCAGTTGATCATCGCTTTCTGGTCGTTGCGTTTTGCCGTCCAAGCGTGTGTCACCTCCACCAAGCGTACCATGGAGTCAAGGCGTTGCTTCAAGCACTGGCGGCTCAACACAGAAATCTCAATCTCGGCCATGTTGAGCCAAGAGCCGTGTTTGGGCGTGTAGTGAAACTCGAGTTTCCGCAGAATACGCCGCGCTTCCTCTGGCTCGAATGTTTCGTACAATGCGCCGGGGGTGTGGATGTTGAGATTGTCCAGCACGATGCGGATGATGAGCGCCTCCGGGAAATGCACATCGACCAGGTCTTTCATGCAGTACGCGAAATCGCTTTTGCAGCGCCGGTCGGTCACTTGGACTTCACGCCAGCCAGCCAACGGCTGGCACATCACGAACAGATTGGCCGTTCCGTGTCGCGTGTACTCGTAATCTATGCGGCGCACCTGTCCGGGCTGGGCGGGCAACGGCTCGTACACCTCACCCAACAACTGCACTGGACGTTCATCGAAACAGACCTGGGGACGCAACGGGTCGTATGGTGTGGCATACAGGTCCAGCACGTCCTCCATCCGCCAGACGAACTCGCTGCCGACCGTGGGGATACACCACTGTGCTTTGCGCCAGGGCTTCAGGTCGTTTTTTTCAGCGTCCGCCGCACCGTTTCGTCTGAGACCGGCTCATCGATCACCTGGAGTTCCACCAACTTGTCGGCCAACAACTGCATCGTCCACGTTTCTCGACCCTCTGGCGCATTACTGCACGCCAGCGCCACCAGAAACGCCTCCTGTTTGCCATCCAGCTTCTTGCTGCGTCCACCGCGCGGTTGGTCCGCCAGGGATTGCGCCTCAACCCAGCGCTTGCGTGTCGCCGCTACTGTGTTGGGGGTGACGCCATGTAGCACCGCAATCTCCTGGTCCGTTTTTCCCTCAGCACTCCATAGCAACGTCTGCGCTCGCCGCCGCACGCGGGCCTTCTGTTGCCCGGTCCTCACTATCGCTTCCAATTCCAGCCGTTCTATCTCGCTCAACTCAATCGGGTGCTCTTGTTTCCGCGCCATTTTCAGTATCCTCCCTTTCCGAGAAGGATACCTCATTCTCTCAGTATTTTCTGTGGTCAAGCACTAGTCCGCTGGGCAAGGTTTCTACTTGCCATGTAGAGGGTTTCAAAAAGCTCTAGTGCTTTCTCGAACGTCAGGTTTTCCGGCTGGATGCCCCCTATCAAGTCTGCTACTGTCTCCTGGTCCTGTATCCCCTGCATAGACTAAATTCACAATATCACACCAAACATATCGTCGTCAAACCACCCATTTCCCCCCCACTTATAAGCCCCAAACCCCGCCCCCGCGCGACTGTTAAGACGGATAACAGTGATTAGACGAAGTTGAAGTGTTCGTTAGGCCGGCTCAATAAGCGCCATGTGTCTCTCTTCCCCAGCGACACTCCATACCGATTGGTCCAACACCCGCTCTGCGTCGAGCGCCGAGAGCAGCCCAAACCAGAAACGACGCTTGCCGCCTGCCGACTCAGTTACAGTGCTCAGACTCGCCAAGCGCCCTTCACCGAGGCCAACAACCAGGATACGAAGGCTGCGTGTGCCGTAGCGTCGCTCGTACCCGCCGCTCCGGTAGTATGCCAGATACGCCTGGACCTTCGTGCGGAAGCGTTTGAGCGGCATCGTGCCCCGGTCCACCTCCAGGAAGAAATGCGCCTTGCCATGCGGCGTGTCCACCACAAAGTAGCTGTCAGGAATAAGCGAGACCATCCGCTGTCGCCCCGTCGCGCTGCGCAGGCTCACCCGGTCGTAGTCGGCTTTCAGTTCCGTCTCTCCCAGCCACGTCACCACCTGATACCCCAGCCGGCGACTGGCAAGCTCGACCGCGATCCGGAAGTCGTTGATCGCCAGCGCGTGATCCATGAAGTCCGAACTGAGCGTCTTGCCGCGCCCGTGCCAGCGGACATCCTCGTAGCCGCACTCGGCGCGCAGCAACTCGGCTCCCTTCCGGTCCAGAAGATACACAATCGGGCTGTTCATGATGCCGCCACGCACGAGAAGAAACTGGCGCTCCAGGAAGCCGTGATCGTACAGCCGCGCCAGGCGAGACTGCGCTGTGCTCTTGGAGCCAAAGAAAAGCTTTTGGACTTGGTCTTGGCGCAGGACGCGGTACTGGTAGACCGCCTCGATGACCTGCTTGTCCCGCCCGGTCAACTGCATCGGGGGCGGGTGTTTCAGCCGTTGGTCGCGTCGCCTGCGACGGCGCGCCTTAGTGTCGTCTCTCCCTTCGGTCATAGTATAGGGCCTTGCGGGCCGTCGTCGTAGTCGGACGCCCTACCTGATTTTGGACCCCGCCAAGAGCGTATTTTGAGCTTGAGGGACAATGAGGTAATCTTGCTATGAACACCTCCGGGCGGGAACCAGCTGAAGGTTCAGCAGGAAAGGAGGTGATCGATATGCAGGTTTGCTTCGACATACCGCCGCAGTATGTCATCGGCGGGTTTCTAGCCGCCGCTTTGCTTCTGTGGCAGTTTGGTTCAAGGCTAACCAGGCGTTCGTCACGCCGCCGTTCCTGAGAGCCTTTAGCGGCGAACCCCGGAGGTGTTCAGCCTGATCTATTGTAGCACATCTCTCAAACCCGACCTATGACGGGTCGTAGAAGTTGTCCTTCTCGTCTCCCGCTGCCGAACGGCGGGCCGGTTTTGGATAGCGCGCTCTCAGCCACGCCAGAACCTCAGCCCGACTCTTCGGCGTGTATTGCTCAATCGATTTCCGCCGGATACGCTGTTCTCTCTCTTGGGCTTCCTTTCTCCACGTGTCTCTATCTTCGATTTCTCTCAGGCTCGTAAGCGGCTCCGAATGTGGCGAGGCTAAAAGCCGTTTGAGTCTTCCCTTGATAACGTATCTTGACAGCCGCATGATATTTGTCAAGGTTGAGCAAACCCTCGGTATCAAACCCCGGCCTCATGTAGGGTGCAAACGCCCGCGCGTCATCAAGGCCGCATTGGAAAACAATCATCGCGCCCACGTTGCCCACCAGCGCGTCCAGCGTTTCGCCTTCCAACTGCTTCAGGTACTGGTTGGCAACGGTTGAGTGCCAAGCCGCGTTTACGCGCCTCAGAAAACATCGTATCCAAGGCGGTTGTCACAAAGTGCTGCACTTCGTCAATATACAGATAAAACGGCGCGGGATCCGGTGATCTATCCATTACCGCGATTTGCAGCTGCGATAGCAGAACTGCTCCGAGGAGGTACTGCTCCTGCGGGGGGAGCTTCTTTTCTTCGGCTTTCAGCGAAACCAGGATGATCTTTCCCTGGTCAATCAGCGAAGAAGAATCAAGCGCTTCAGGGTGGCACATGATAGGATACAGCGTGCTGTTGCCGTAGAATGTGCTCAACCGGTTCAATACCGGTGTTGCCAGCTTGTCCTGCTCACCCGGTTTTTTCTCTTCAAACCGCTCCCAGAATTCCTCGGCGACCGGATTATCCATGCGATCCATAAGGTCGTAGCGATACGCCTCGTTGAAAAACAAGCGCCCCACGTCCCGAACGGTTGGCGTCTTCTCTTGCCACAGGGTCACCAGCGCCGCCCATAGAGTAGGAGCTACGGTGACGGTATCCTCGAAACTCCCATACTTGTGCAACACGGCCATCAGCTGGCTGGCGGCATGAGCATGTTCCACTCCCTGAGGCACTGCCAGTGGATTGAGTGGCGGCGGATAATCCTCATTTGCCAGGTCGAGAATAACGACATCGCCCTCTCGATTCACGGGAACACTGCACTGGAGAATGTCACGCACCAAGGTTCCATGAGGGTCGATCACAGCCACCCCACGACCTGCGTGGATGTCCTGATGGATCAGATGATGAAGGAGTGTGCTCTTGCCCACACCGTTCTTTCCCACAATGGCCGTGTGGGTTGCGCGGTCCTCGTCGGGCATGTAGACTTTCCTTGCTCCGCCCGAAAACCACCCTGTACCCAAGCAAACCCCCTGACGGTTGCTCGCAAGATCAGTGGACATCGCCACCTGGTGGCCGGGCAACCAGTTGATCTTTGGGGCCGAGAATCTGTCGTGCGGCAGGTGCCACAATGCCGCCAGCTCAGCGGGGGAAAGCGAGAACAGAAACGACCAAGCATTCTCTGCAATTGCCCACGCACCGGCGGGTGTCGAATCCATAGCTTCCTCCTCGTCGTTCAGCTTAATCCTGTTTGCTTCGAACCCGCTCACTATTTTCGTTTCTGGCGGATTCGACAGACCCTCAATGGCACTTGTAATTGCAGGGAACATCTCAAGCCGTTCGGGGTCTGGTGTATCAAAACGAAGCGATACCAAGACGCAAGCCAGTGGCTCTGTGAGTTTGTTTCGATACTTTTTTGTGTCCGCGTCGGAGTACGCTAGAACCCTCTTCCTCTTGAGCATTTCATTGCGTACCATCGCCATAGTCACGCTGCCGAGTGAAGCCCAGAGGTTTGTGGATAAGATGGGTTTGTAACGGTGGCCCAATTCGTATGGGGATGTGGTGAGTTCACCTCTGATTTCCCCTTCGGTAAGGTGCAAGACCTCAAGTATCAGCAACTCGTATGCCAGCACTTCGTTGGACTTGGCATCGTTCATGGTCTGGGCGATTATGCTAAGGGGATCGAGACTTCCGATTTGATCGGCGGAGAGCGCCGGATCGAGGTAGTGCATTCCCTCGCGCTTGAATACCATGTACCGGCGGTACCTGGGAAACTGCACCTCAGGAGACTTGTATTCTTCTACCTTGGCGCCGGGGTAATACGCAGAAATGAGGCTCATTACTTCGGCAGGCGATAGATCATATCTGGGCCCACGCTCACTTTCGTGCCCCACCAGCCATAGAAGCCGGTTATTATCTGCGCGCAATGCAAGATACATGACGTCGCCCTGGGCGTATTTCCCAAGTAGCGATCTAGCGAAACCTGTGGCAGCCGCTGGCACCCATTGCGTTCCTTTCGGGACCCTAATCGAGTAAACCGCAACAGAGCTTGGATCCTCCTCGATTTTGGTTCCATCCTCATAATGCGTACTGACAGTTTGCACGGCCCCCCCTTGTGAAGTTGCGGTTGGTTCCCGTCTTGGTGCTCCCAGTTTCTTGAACCACCCATTCCGTACTCCAACAAACAGAAGTACCAAGATGGCGTTGAATGCAGCGGCGACGAGAAATTGAGGGTCGCCCTGAACCATCGCGGCGACTATATCCAACCGCCCCAAGTGCGGAAACTAGGATGAAGTAGGCACACCCAAAAGAGACGAGTTTTTCCCAGCAGCTTTTGTCGTTCTGTTTTCTGCCAGACATGGCAACACTCTCCGCTGCCTACGCTTGCCCACATAATTGTTATATTTGAAAACCAATCACTTGTAAATAGCACTGGCAATCGTTTTTCTGTGTAGTCTGGGAACAGGTGTGGTCCCGTTGCCGGCTGCGCGGCCCACACAGGGCACTTCAAGAGGAGGCTTGGTCGTTGTTTGAGCGGTAGCGGTCCAGTTGTTCGAGCACCCACATGCGGATAAGCGTCGTCGGACCGATCCCCTTTCGCCCGCCGTTTCCCGGGTGCTGAAGGTTTTCGGGTCAAACCGAACCGTCACACCCTCTGACAGGCCCTTAGCAAACTTCACTTTGACAGGCTTCATCTCATCCCAGTAGTCGGCGAAGCTGTGCGTGTCCCAGAACTTCGCTTCTTCTTCCAGGCTCTTGAATTGTGGAATACGTCGTATCTTTGTCATGCTGCTTGCCTCACCCCCTTTCGCCAGTTCTTCTCGGTAGATGGTGCGCTCCTGCCGGTCGGCGCTGCGAGCGGTCACCGCATAAACCGGCCTTCCCTCTTGGGATGGATGACGACGGCCAGCACCCTTCCCGCTCCGGTCATCCCCAGCACCAGAAACCGCCCGCCGTAGCTTGCGCACAACGCAAACTCCTTGAAAGACCTGTTCGACTTCTTCTCTGGTAACCCCGTGCCGTGCAATATGTGCGACGTTCCACCTTTCCCAGACGAGGTGTTCTAATATCATTACTACTAATATCGTAGTACAACGCAATGCGATAGTCAAGGGACGACGCTTGACCTGCCTACTTCTTCTGTCGCCTCGACTTCATGCTTCATTTCGTGCCGTCGCAACACCGCCAGGTTCTAGCGGGTGCTGTTGAAAAAGTGGCCGGAGTACCGGCGGAACTACCTCAGTTTGGGTCTTGACACCGCATATGTATTGATATATACTGTTATATAATAATGTGTATATTACTAAGAGGGGGTGATATAGGAGAGCGGTTAGGTTTAGCCTATCCCGGCTTAAGCCGAAATCATGACCGATCATGCAGCAGTCAGGAAACCGAAAAAAGAGGAACGCGAACAACTGGTTGAGATTACCGCAAGGCAGATTAGCGACGCTCCCAACGCCGGGGACTTGGAGACCGCCCGCAATCTTGTGGCAGGAGCGTATATCGCCGTCTTCGCCGACTACGCTACCGACAGCCCCGGTTACTACGGCAAAGCAATGGCCGTCGTGTGGAGCGGCGATCCCAGTTTCTACGAAGTCTACGTCTGGCGGAACGGGAAGATTGAGCGACTGGACCAGGACCCCGGTTTTCGGAGAGGGTAGATCAGGCAGAAAGCAGGGCGTCGACCCTATGAGGCCGATGCCCGGAACCTGGCCGTGAAAGTAGCATGTCAAAAGGATCAAAACCGACGCCGACCGTTATTTCGTCCACCAACTTGCAGCGCAACTTCGGCGACATGATCCGCAGAGCCGGGCGGGATGGAGAGCACTTCATTGTTGAACGCGATGGTTTCCCGGCCATTGCCATCATCTCGGCGACCGAATACGAGATGCTCATACAGGACTTCAAGCGAGTAAACCTCAGCAAAGCAAGATCGACACAACACACCAAGCGGAAAGCCTAGTCCTTAATCAGGAAGGATAACGGCTTCATGCACGCATCTTGCGTGTTCCTCTACCCGCTGGTGACCAACCCACAGCGAAGCGCAAGCAGCAAGACGGGGGCGGTCCTGTCGCTGGTGGCGCGGGGGACGAGGCGGGTACCCCCAGAGGGGGAAGTCGGGCCACCGGCTTCGCCCGCTGCCTGGACCGGTGGCCGCATCGGAGCGCGGGCACGGGTCAGCCGCCTGAAATGCCGGGGGCGGACATCGATTGCGTGCGGCACGAAGCACTGCGAAAACCGCACGGACACGGCAAACCATCTGCGAAAACGGCACACTCGCGGGCGGGTTCCATCCGATGGCTGGAGAGCAACGCTTGCTGGGGGTACGGTTACCGGTAACCACCAAATCCGTACCCGGTAGCGCATAGGTTCAGGCGTGACCGTCTCAACCGCCGGTATCTCCCGGTCACTGCCAGCCCATGCAACATCGCCGGCAGGCAGCGCCGTAAGCACGTTGCGCTCCGCCCCGGCGTATGGGATGCCTAGCGCTGCCCACTTCCCGCCGCAGCGCCCTCGACCGCTTCATCGCCCGCCGTGTACGGCGGGATCGTCGCCGTCCACAGCGTCGCCGTCGCCCCGTCGAGCCCCGACACCGTCGCGCGGCGCGCCGGCTGGAAGCGCAGCCGGTCGATCCAACCTCCCATTGTTCGGCAAGCGGCGCGAACACCTCGTGCTGCGTCTCGGTCTTGGGCGCGCGCTTCACCGCCTGGGTATCGACGCGCCCAACGAGCCGGGCGAAGTACTCCGCATCCGCCCGGCCAATCCCGAAGATCACCTTGGTCTGGACGTTGGACAGCGCGCCCAGCATCCGGGGCGTCAGTTGCGACAGGTCCTGGTGCGCCACCGTCATCGCCATCCTGAACTTGCGCCCTCCGAGAACACGTGCGCCAGCGTTCGCCGACCCTCGTTGGCGACGTAGCCGGCGAACTCGTCGGGATGGTCAGGTTCCACAGCGCCCGGCTCCTGCTGCCGCCGGATGGCAAGCTCCAGCCGGTGACGATGAGGCTGCCGATGAGCCGGTTGGTCTCACGTCGCACTGCCCCAGGTCAACAAAGCAGCACCTTCCCCTCGTCCATGATCGCCCGGAAGTCCAGGTGGTTCTTGGGTTGGCCCAGCATCAGCTTGAGCCGGGGGTTGAGGCTGAAGGCCCCCACCTTGTTGAGCGTGCTCTCGCGCATGACGGGCGCTTCCCGCCCCCAGCGGTCGAAGCGGTCGTGGAAACACCACGACGTTCGGGTCGCGCACCCGCTCAAGGCAACCTTCCCGGAACCCCTCATCCGTCAAGAGGCGCGGGCATGTGCACGAGCGTCAGGCGGTTTTCGATGAGGGCGATGGGGCGGCGGTGACGACGTTGGAGAGGTGCGGCGCTTCGCGCAGGCTCCGGCCAGGTGCGCCGGAAGGCTTCCAGCACCGAGGCGGCGATGTCGTAGGGGTCGCCGCCGGTTGCGAGCACGTTGAACGGGACGACGTAGTCCTTGCGCGCGGGGTCAACGTAGACGATGCGCTCGCGGATCGCCGGGTCGTCGAGGACGCCGCGCGTAAGCAGCAGCCGCATGAGGTCATCGACAAGCAGCGCGTGGGGGGTCGATGAGCCGCACCCCGCCCCCCGGCGATGTCCTGGTGCAGGCAGTGTTCCAGCAGCTTGGACGGCTGCCTTGCCCGACAGCCCGATCACGTACGTACGTGCGCGGCGCGGGCGGAAGCTGGCACCACGTACGGGCCGCAAAGCCCACCGCCCCCGGCGGCCCAGGTGCAGGTCGCCGCCGCGCTGCCGGTGCAAGAGGTGGGAAGGGCATCCTTCTACGTTAGCAGAACCGGGCAGGCAGTTCAACCGAACAACAGCGCCGTTTAGCGCCTGGGCGGACTTGTCACCGCCGCGATGCCAGGTGCGAGTCTTGTGTCCCAGTTACCAGGTTAACCTTAAG
>JAOSJO010000023.1 GCA_027494055.1 Anaerolineae bacterium
CGGCGCTTCGTTCGGTTACGTGATAACTACAGGTTAACCTGTTAACCAGACCCAAGACTCAGCACCTGCTGCGCGCGCTGCCTTATAGCACCTTTTTCGACATTGTGTCCCCGATTCAGCGCGCCCGTCGCAAAGTGGCGGTAGCGCGGCCTGCGCTCCCGCGCGGTGCAGCATAGCGCGTGACCAAGCGATTGCCATTCTGCTGGCGCAGGTTAGGTTCTCAATAAACGCCCCCTCAGGTTCTTCTCGCGAAGAGCCCTCAATGCGGAACCCGCATGCGCGCCGCCATCGGCCAGTTCAGTGGTGCGAGAAGAGGAAGATAACACGCGTTCTTATCAGCTTAGCGTGGGAGGCGTGGCTTTACCATCCTGCCCACACCGACGCCGGTTGCGCGGCTCGATGATTTGCGCTCTGGATGAAAGACGCGCGGAAGAGGATGGTTGCCAGGCGGAAACGATGCCGATCAATGGCCGGTTCCTCTAAATGCAGGCGATGTTGGGTGCACATACGGCACGAGCAGATCGAGGAGTACCAGACGATCCACCAGCGCGCAGGCGTGGGCATCCGATCCTGGGCTACAACTGGATGCCGAACGGCGTCTGGCGGCGGACACGCGGGGCAGGGCGGTGCGTGGGTCACAACCTTCATGACCGCGTGCGCGCAGGACGATCTCGTCACAGCGCACCCCCTACCTCTCGAAGGCCGCACTGCCACCATCTCCGGAAGCGCCCCGAGGATGGGAGGGCTGGGTACTTCACGCGCGATTGCTCATTTGATCGCGGCAGGCGGCATCAGGCTGGCGCTGCGCTGCGCCGTCGTTGGGCGGGAGGTGCGCGCGGCTGTTCGCCTGCACTCGGCGAGGGTTCGGCGCGATGGAGGATGTCGCCCAGCCATGTAGCCTCATTCTGCCTGGGGTGTTTCTCGGAGATGTGCGAGAACCTGCTTGGGACAAATGTCTTTTTCTTCGGCGCGCTGGCGCTGAGCTTCTTCTATATGCATTTTCCGCGATGTGAAGGAGGGCTGCGCCGGCGGTTTTGAAGAGTGTTTTTCCTGGGCGAGAAAGCAACTACGACCACCATCCATGCGCGCTGAAGGTCAGCTTCACCGGCTTCATCTGGACGACCCACGTCCACACCTGATATCGACTTCGCAGTGGGGCCATCGTGTACGCCCATGGCTCCTTCATCAGAAGAAGGGGGCCTGCTGAGCGGTCGACAGCGCTCTTGCTGGCGTCGGCCCGGCAACCATCCTGGCGGAAGCTGCCGAGGCGCCGGCACGGCGGCGATCTTACGCCGCCGCGCGATGATCGGTCTGCACGCCGCCGTGAGCAGGCGGTCTCCGGCTGCGCCGGCGCGCGCCATCTGCCGACACAAGCAGCGGTCGCCGTCGCCGACCCCACTTCCTGCCCGGGCAGCGCGAGCGGCGTACTCGCTCATCACCGCTCGCGAAGGCGGGCAAGGTCAAGCACAGCAGCGCCAGCGCGCGCGCGGTAATCGCATAGATGGCGTTCACCTGCACGCGGCGGCGGCGCGCATCGTAGCCGCGTGACTTCTGTAGATGGCGCCCCGGCGGCAACATGACGCGCGCAGGGTACGCCCGCCCAGCGCGCCTCACGCCGCCGACGCCCCTGCCGGTACCAGTACTCCCCGAAGAACGCTCGTCCCGGCGGCGCCCAGGTCGATCACGAAGTGCGCCGCTGCGTCCTAGAAGCGGCGGCGGTCTTCGGCGTACTTCGTTGCTAAAATTGCGCTGCCTGACTGGGAGGGACTGAACCGCACCTGGTGTGTGGGGGCTGGCGGCGGGGAGGCAGGCGCTGCCGTGCACCAGCTCTTCACTAGTCTCTCAGGGTTCATAGTGCTCCCCGTAATCAACCTCCCCACAGGGTACCGATGGTCAGCCAGGGTTATTGTTCTCACATGAGATGTTCACTCAGAACCGCCACAGGCTGCTAAATACCAGACAACGCGGTTCAGCGCTTCCGAATGGTGCGCGGCCCGGATCGGAGCCACGCCAGCGCAGGCAGAAGCGCGGGTCCTTGACGGCCTTTGCCTTTGTATTTCCGCGCCGCCTCCTGGATCGACGCGGCGTGTCGTTGGGCGCGCTTCGAGAATCGTCTCTGTGGAGGGCAGCCGGAAGTATGCGAACTTCCAGAAAGGGCCACGCACCAGCGCCTTGTTCACCCTGATGATGTCGCGTTGCTCGTAATAGCCGTCTGGATTCCAGCGATCCGCCGGGAAGAACGTGTCAGGGGTTCCCATATCGATGCCGACGGCATGGAGCAGTTGCCCCATCAGTGAGGTCCCTGACCGGTGCATCCCCGATATAATGCGCAATAGTCAGCTCCCTATACCGCACAACGGACAGAGAAGGACAAGGCAAAGCCCGTACAGCCTCACGCGCTCCGGGCGCGGGCAGCAATAAAGAACCGCCTCGTCCAGGTCTGCGCATGAGTATATCGGACAGTTGTGGAAAACCCAGGAAGAAAATCATGCACGTTCGGTTAATGCCCGGCCGGTCGGTGCCGGTCGCGCTGCCGCCGGTGACAACCGGGGATGACGGCGGCGCACCGCCCCGCGCGAGTGCCCTTGCCGCGCATGGAGGGCGTCCGTTGGGCGTGGTATACTGCCGCGCGAATCGGCGGCGGTCACGCCGGTCATCACAGCGAGTCAGGATGCGCACTATGGCAGCGTTCCAAACGCGACACTTCCGCGCCCCGGCATGGATGATCCACCCGCTGGCGCTCGCGCTCTACGCGGCGACAACCGTCGTGGCGATGTGGGCGCTATTTTCCAACCTGGGGACGGCGGTCCCCGGCGGGCAGCATGACACGGACTACAACTCGACACACTGGAGCCTCTGGTGGTTCCGTTTCGCGGTGAGCCAGGGCTGGGACCCAATGTTCACAGATTGGGTGCTCTTCCCGCTGGAGCATAACCTCGCGATCCACATGTTGACCCCTTCGCTGTTTCCCGCCTACGCGCTGGCGGAGCCGCTCTTTGGGCGGGTGGCGGCGGTGAACCTGATAAACATGGGGATCGTGACGCTGAGCGCGTACATGATGTTCGTCTTTGTGCGCGGCCACCTGCGCCTGCGCCGCGCGCCGAACTGGGCGGATGACGCGGTGGCGCTCGTCAGCGGGTTCGTCTTTGGCTTCCTCCCCTATCAGATCAGCCACGCCGCCTTGAGCCACCTCAACCTGACGCCCATCTTCTGGGTCCCGTTGATCCTGTGGCTGTGGGATCGCGCCGTGACCGCGCGCGCCGGGGTGCGGCGGGTCGCGTGGGCGGCGGCGATGGGCGTGGCGCTGTGGGGGGCGTGGCTCACCGACCTGCAATACCTGATGTGGATGCCGCTCGTGGCCGGGCTGTACGGTCTCTACCTCCTCGCGCGCGCCGAGAGCCACCGCGCCCGCCTGGCGCTGGTCGGGCTGGCGGCGCTGGCGCTCGCCGTCACCCTGGCGCTCGGCTCGATCATCCCGCTCCCGGCGCTGCGGCAGGTGGACTCCAGCCAGTTTGTCCCCGCCGACCTCTACGTGGCCCGCTATCTGTCGATGCCGTTAGGCGCGCTGCTGCTCGCCCCGGGTCTGGAAGATCGCGGTTTTGGGCGCTGGCTGGTGCTGCTGACGGTCGCGAGCGTGCTGCTGGTCCTCGTGCTCAGGCGACGCCGCGCCATGCCGGGCGCAACCTGGGACGCCGAACGCTGGGGCTGGCTGCTGACCGCGGTCACGCCGCTTGTGCTGGCGTTGGGTCCAGACATCACGGTGGGCGAGCAGGTGATCCCGCTGCCCTACCGCATCTTGCACGACGCCATGCAGGGGCAATATCGCAACCCGGTGCGGTTCGTCGTGCCGGGGGTGTTTGGCTTGATCCTGTTCTGCGCGCTCTCCTGGCGGCCCGTGCTCGCGCGGTTGCGCCGGCCGGCGGCGCGCGCCGGGCTTGTCGCCGTCGTGCTGGCGGCGTTCACACTCGATCTGGGGCTGCTCCAGCCGTTCCCGGTGCTTTTCCCGCCCGACTACGCTATCTATCACGAGATTGGCGCGGAGCCGGGCGACTACGTGATCCTGGAAGTGCCGGTTGGCGTGCACTCCGGCTGGACCGGCATGGGCGATGGGAAGCGCCTGCAATACTACGCCCCTGACCATCAGAAGAAGCTGGTGAACGGGTCGATCTCGCGCATACCCTGGCAGGACCACGACTTCTACGCCGACTCCCGGCTGTTGAGCTGGCTGGCCGACGATGCTGACTTCGACACGCAGGCAGCGCCGCGCGAGCTGGCCCAGGCGGTGGCGGAATGGCCGGTCGGGTACGTGATCGTCCACCCCGACCTCATCCCAGAGGCGCGCCTGCCGGAGTATCTCGGCTTCCTGAACGTGGAGCAGTCGGTCTGTTTCTACAAGGCCGAAGAGGGGCTGTTCATCTACCGCGCGCACTGGCATCCGGAGGGCTGCCCGCCGCGCACGCCCCCCCAGGACGCAAGCGGCGCACTCGTGATCGACCTGGGCGCGCCGGGGGACGAGCCGTTCTTCGGGGAGTACTGGTACTGGCAGGAAGACGTCGGCGGCGTGATGGCGCGCTGGGCGGGCGGCAACGAGGCCTCCCGGCTGCGCGTCATGCTGCCGCCGGGGCGCGACTACGAAGTCACGTTCGTCGCCGCCGGCTACGGCGCGCGCCGCCGCGTGCAGGTGAACGCCAACGGCGTGACGCTCGGCGCGTTTGACCTGCCCGCGAGCGCAGGATGGAGCGAGCACACGCTCGCGCTGCCCGCGGAAGTGGTCGGCGACGGCGACCTGCTGCTTGTGCTCGTGCATGGCGCGCCGGCGCTGGCCGGAGACCGCCCGCTCACGGCGGCGTATGACCGGATCATCTTCCGGGCCAGGTAGCGCGCGGCGGCCAGGCAGACCGCCGCCGGCGCCCGGTTGTGCTTCGCCAGGATACGCCGGGCCTGACTAGCAGAGCTTGTCGACCGCCTCCAGCAGGCCCTTGATGAAGCCGGTTTCATGGGCGCGGCCACGATGGCCCCACTGCGAGTCGTCGATCAGGTGCGGGACGTGGTCGTCCAGGATGAAGCCGGTGAAGCCGACTTCCTTCAGCGTGCGCATGACCTGAACCGGGTCGTAGTTGCCTTCGCCCAGGAAACACTCTTCAAAACTGTCGGCGCAGCCCTTCACATCGCGGAAATGCACATAGAAGAGTTTGCCGCGCGCGCCGAAGTAGCGGACGGTCTCAAGCAGGTTCTCGCACATCTCCGAGAAACACCCCAGGCAGAAATCGAGGCCATGATACGGGCTGGGCGCGACATCCTCCATCGCGCGCCGGAACCCCTCGAAGTGATAGAACAGCCGCGCCACCCCGCCCAACGACGGCAGCGGCGGGTCGTCGGGGTGCAGCGCCAGCCTGACGCCCGCTTCTTCCGCGACCGGGAGCACCGCGCGGGTGAAGTACCTGTAGTTCTCCCACATCTCGGCTTCGGAGATGGTGCGCCCTTCGAGAGCTTCCAGCGTGTGCGCGCCGTGCACGAGATCGTCCTGCGCGCGCACGCGGTCGGCGTGGAAGGCTGTGACCCACGCACCGCCCCGCCCCGGCGCAGTCCGCGACGTGCGCCAGACGCCGTTCGGCATCCAGTTGTAGCCCAGGATCGGGATGCCCGCCGCCCCCATGTTGCGGATCGTCTTCTGGTAATTCTCGATCTGCTCGTCGCGGCCAGGCAGACCCAACATCGCCTTATCGAGGAACTGGATCGGCACGTTTTCCAGCGCCTCAAGGCGCAACCCGTATCCTTCCGCGCGGTCTTTCATCCAGCGCAAATCATCGAGCTGCCAGTAACCGGCGTCGGTGGGCAGGACGGGCGTGTTGAGCTGCACGCCTCCCACGCCAAGCTGCCTGGCGAACGTTAGCTTCTCGTGCGTCAACTCACTGAACTGGCCGATGGCAAGGCGCATGCGTTCCATTGAGCGGCTCCTTTTCATGCGAGAAGAACCTGAGGGGGCGTTTTCTTATTGGAGAATCTAACCCGCGCCAGTAGAATCGGCAATCACATCTTCACGCGCTATGCCGCACCGCGCGGGAGCGCAGCATTCCAGGCCGCGCCACGCCACTGACGCGCCAGAATCGGGGACACAATGTCGAAAAAGGTGCTTGTTACGGGCAGCAGCGGCCTCATCGGTCGGTTCGTCGTGCCGGAATTGCGCGACTGCGACTACGAGGTCACCTGCACCGACCTGAATCCCGCCGCCAACCAGGGACCGACGATCATCGCCGACCTGACCGATCTGGGGCAGGTCGTCGGCGTGCTCGCCGGCCATGACGCGGTGATCCACCTGGCCGCGATTCCCTCGCCGCGCGCGCACCCGCCCGACGTGGTGTTTCGGACCAACGTGATGTCCACGTTCAACGTGCTGGAGGCGGCGGTGACGTTGGGGATCAACAGGCTGGTGCTTGCCAGCAGCCTGGCCGCGCTGGGGTTCGCCTATCGCTTCCGCGACTTCAGCCCGCGCTACGTCCCCATCGACGACGCCCACCCGCTGCTGCCGCAGGACGTCTACGGCCTCTCCAAGCAGATCGGGGAGACGCTCGCGGATGGCTATGCGCGCCGCAACCCGGCGCTGTCGATTACCAGCCTGCGCTTCACCACCGTGATCGACCTCGAAGCCCACCGGCAGCATCTCGACGCGATGCGCGCCAGGCCCAACACCAGCACCGGCTTCTGGGGCTACGTCGATGTCCGCGATGCGGCGCTCGCCTGCCGCCTGGCGTTGGAGCACGGTGCGCCGGGGCACGACGCGTTCCTCATCGCCGCCCCAGAGACGTACATGGACGTGCCCACGCTTGAGTTGCTGAACCGGTACTACCCCGGCGTGGCGCATGTCGCCGAGGGGTTTGGTGGGCGCATGGGCGTGCTGGATTGCAGCCGCGCAGAACAGGTGCTTGGCTTCACACCGCGCTACCGCTGAGCGTCCTTTCGCATTCAGAAACACGGCGTGGCAACCCCGGTATCGCCACATCTGGGGGTAGGGGCGACCCGCCGGGTCGCCCGCACGATGTGAAACGCGCGCTCCAACCCACAAACCGTTGACACGGCCCAAGCGCCTGTAATATAATGTTCACAAATGTTCATTGTCTATATAAAATACAATTGACGTGAACATCCAGCCGCTTTCCGATTACGAATTGCTGCCGATATACGTGCGCGTCGCGGACAACCTGCGCACTCAGTTGGACGCAGGGGACCTTGCCGCTGGCGACTTCCTCCCCGGAGAGCATGAACTCGCCAGGGCCTACGGATTGAGTCGCGGCACGATCCGCAAAGCCCTGGACATCCTGGTCGCCGAAGGGCGCATCAGCCGGCAGCCAGGGCGGGGCACGATTGTGCTGCCACGGCGCGCGCGGCATCGGGTCCGCCGCCAGGTCGCCGTTGTGTGGAGCATCATCCGCGCGATTGGCACGGAGATGCTGGCCGGGCTGGAGAGCGCCATCGCAGAGGTCGGGTATGATTTGCTCTTCTCGACCACCGAGCACAACCCCGCCAAGGAAGCCGAGATTCTGGAGCGGCTCGCGCGCTCCGACGTGGCCGGGGTGGTGCTCTACTTCACCGGCGCGCCACAGAACAACGCGCTCGTCCAGCAGATCACCGCGAACGGCATTCCGCTCGTGCTCATCGACCGGTTTGTGCCCGCGCTGGCCGATTCGGTGAGCTGGGTGTCTTCGGATAACGAACAGGGGGCTTTTGATGTCACCCGGCATCTGGCGCAACTGGGCCACAGGCGCATTGCCCTTGTCCTCTGGACGCCGGACGACGCCGGCGTGAGCACCCTCACCGAGCGCCGCCTGGGGTATCTGCGCGCCCTGGAGCAAAGCGGCCTCGACCCTAACCCCGCGCTGGTCCTCTCCGTGAGTGGCGCGCAGTGGCAGGAGCTTGGCAGCGCCGGTTTCGCCGAGCGCTTCTTCGCCTTCCTGAGCGCGCAGCAGCCCACGGCGGTGTTCTTCAACAGCGACGCGGCGGCGCTGCACACCTATCCCTTCTTCCAGCAGCGCGGCATTCGCGTCCCCGATGACCTCTCCATCGCGGGCTTCGACCGTCTGCGCCTCCCCTATGAGGTCAATTCGCTCAACCTGACCTCAGTCGCCCAGGACTTCACGCGCCTGGGCGCAGAGGCCGGCAGGGCGATTGCACATCTGATCCAGGACCCTGACCGGCCCCCGCTTCACATTCGCGTGCCCGTCACCCTGCACATTGGTAGCACAACCGCACCGCCCGCGAACGTTGCGTTCGACCACGAGGAGAAGGAGGCGCCTATCGCCAACAAGTAGAAGCCTGGGCCATGCACGATCAACGCGCCATCACTATGCCTGTGTAGACACCTCAGAGGAGAGAGAACCCATGAAAAGCCCGAAGTTGCTTGTGCTCTTTCTGGTGCTCGCCCTGACGCTCCCCGCCACCGGGATCACCGCGCAGGAAGACATCACACTGACGATGTGGACGTGGAAGGTCTTCCACCTGCCCGGTCTGGAAGCCATCGGCGAGAAGTTCACGGAGGAGACCGGGATCAAGACGGAGTTCGAGTTCTACGGCCCCGACGCCGACTACCGCAGCCGCATCCAGACGGCGTCGCAGGCGGGCGACATGCCGGACATCGTCGCGTACTGGTCCAACGGCCAGTGGGAAATGGCCGCCAATGGCCTGCTGGTCGAACTGACCGACGTGGTCGATGAGGAATGGGCCAGCATCTTCATGCCCGGCACATTCGACAAGACGTCGGTGTGGACGCAGATCGCCTACGACAACTGCCAGGCCAACGCCGAGTGCCTGACGCCCAACCTCGAAGTCGGCCAGGTCTTCAGCGTGCCAATGCTGGGCGGATCGGCCACGTTCATCTTCGCCAACCGCACCATGCTCGAAGAGGCCGGCCTTGACCCGTCCGTTGTCCCGGCGGACACCGAAGAACTGCTGGATCAGATGACGACCGTCTACGAGGCGACCGGCAAGGGCATCACCTACGGCGGCCAGTTCCAGGACCTGCTGCGGGGCTGGGTCGTGAACCCGCTGGCGATCACCGCCTGCGGACCGGCGCACTACTCGAACGTCCTCAACGGCGTTGACGGCTACAGCTTCACCGACGAGTGCGTGGCGAACGCCTTCAAGTTCGTGGGCGACATCACCGAGCGCGACCTGTGGATGCCCGGCACGCTGCAACTGCTGATCGACGAGGCCGACGTGGCCTTCGCGCAGGGGCAGGCCGCGTTCCTGGTCGGCGGGAGCTACACGCTCGGCTTCCTGATTGCGCAGGGCATGAACCCCGACGACATCGTCGTCTACGCGCAGCCGGCCCTACCCGACGCCATCCAGAAGCCGATGAACCTCGCGCCGTTCGCGTTGATCGACGTGATGGTCACCAAGGACAGCGACCACCCCGAAGAGGCCATCGAGTTCCTGCACTTCATGACGCAGCCGGAGCAGATGGCGCTGTTTGCCCAGATTACTGGCGATTTCCCGGCCACCACGCTTCCGGCGGACCCGGAGGTGGTGGGCGAGCTGATGGCCGGCCTGGCAAAGGCCTACGAGAACGCGG
This sequence comes from Anaerolineae bacterium, assembly GCA_027494055.1. GTDB lineage: Bacteria > Chloroflexota > Anaerolineae > Aggregatilineales > JAFGMM01 > JAOSJO01. Next base: position 9,566 of record JAOSJO010000023.1, read on the forward strand.
GCGACTCGCTGCTGGCAAGCCCGGAATGGGCGCAGGTGATCACCCTCACGGAGACGTGGGGCGTCATCGACGCCATCGTCAACAAGCAGATCACCGGCGAGGACACGCTGGAGAACCTGCTCCAGGCCGCGGATGAGGCGGTGCGCTACGACCGCAGCCTCCGCGAAGGCTAACCTGCACGAGCCTTTTCTCAGGGGGCGGGTCGTAAGGGGCCTGCCCCCTGAAGCCACCATGTCGAGAAAGCGCCCGCTCGGATAGGTCCATGAGCGGGGCGCGCAAGCGAGGGAGGCAGTCACATCATGGAAAGTCCAGCAGTCATATCGACTGCGCCCAGCGCAAGCGCCGTCACCGTGCCCGAGTCGGCGTGGCGACGGCTGTGGCGGCACAACAAGGGATGGCTCTTTGTCGCGCCGGCGGTCTTGCTCTGGCTGTTCGTGGGGTTCTACACCGTCGCCTTCTCGATCATCCTCAGCTTCCACCGCTGGAACGGCTTTGCGCAGTTTTCGCTCTTCCCCACGTATGTGTGCCAGGAACCCGGCTGCCGGTTTGTGGGCCTCAAATACTATGAAGAACTGCTGACGTGGGGCACGCCCCCAACAAAGCCTTTCTCAACGCGCTTGGGAACAACATCATTATCATGATCTCCGTGACGGTCGGCGTCATCCTCATCGCGCTGCCGCTCGCGCTCGCCATGAACCGGGCAACGCGCGGTGTCACGGCGTTCCGGTCGCTCCTGCTCCTGCCGATGGTCACCGCCGGCATCGCCGTCTACTACGTCTGGTCGTTGATCTACCAGCCGGATGGCCTGCTCAACTCACTGTTGCGGGCCTTTGGGCTGGAGGCCCTGGCGCCAAAGGACGGGTGGCTGGCGAATATCCACACCGCGCTGCCGGCGCTGATTGTCGTCATGATCTGGGCGGGCGTCCCGCTGGCGATGCTCCTCTACCTTGCCGGCCTGCAGACGATCCCGCAGGAGCTGATGGAGGCATCCATCGTGGACGGGGCGGGCGCGTGGGACCGCCTGCGGCGCATTGTGTGGCCGCTCCTGCGCCCGGTAACCGTGATCATCATCATCACGACGCTCAGTACCGCCCTCCAGGGCTACGAGATGCCCCTGCTGATGACCGACGGCGGGCCGACCGATCACACCATGGTCGTCGGGCTGCTGGTGTACAAGAAGGCGTTCGGCGGCTGGGGCACGCCGGCAATGGGCGCGGCCAGCGCATACGGTTGGATTCTGTTCATTCTTGGCCTGGGTCTGTCTGTGTTAAGCCTGCGCTCGATGCGCGCGCTCGATTAGGCCGGGAGGGAAGACATCATGCAAGCAACTTTGCCCAGTCCGCGCTCGATCAGGTCAATGGTCGGAGGCGGCATCAGCTACGTCGTGATCGGCCTGTACACGCTGCTGAGCGTGTATCCCTTCCTGTGGATGGTCTCGGCGTCGTTCAAGGAGCCGGTTGAGGTCTACCAAAACCAGTCCCTGATCCCCTGGAACCTCAACTTCAACACCTGGATCAGCACGTGGGGCGACCTGAACTTCTTCACGCATTTCCTCAACACCGTGATCCTGACCATGGTGGTGGTGCTCGGCGTGCTGCTCATCTACTCGCTTGCGGGATATGGGTTCGCCGTGCTGCCCTTCCGGGGCCGCAATGTCGTCTTTGTCTTCTTCCTTTCCATGTTGCTCGTGCCCGGCGTGACGATCCTCATTCCCCTGTACGTCATGCTGCGGCTCCAGGTGCCGCTCATCGGGCCGGACGCCAGCTACCTGAGCACCTATGTCGGGCTGGCGCTGCCCATGATCAACGGGGCCGGCCCGTTTGCGATCTTCCTGTTCCGCAACTACTTCAGGACCATCCCGGCGGAGTTGCGCGACGCGGCGCTGGTCGATGGGTGCAGCGAGGTCCGCATCTACTGGAGCATCTACATGCCGCTGGCGCTCCCGGCGATGGCGACCATCGGCATCATGAACTTCCTGGCCTCGTGGAACGCCTACGTCTGGCCGTCGCTGGTCCTCACCAAGCCAGAGTGGCTCACGCTGCCGCTGAAGCTGCGGGAGCTGGACATGCAGATCGTCATCCAGTGGAATGTCCGCATGGCGGGGTCGTTGTTCACCGTGATTCCGATCATCCTGGTGTTCCTGTTGCTCCAGGCGCTACAACCTTGTCGGCGCTGATCTGGATTAGGCCGCCTACAGTCGGCGGGTTATGAAAACGCAATAGCGAAGAGGTGCGGACAAGATGAACAGATGCGAACACAGAGGGAGAGCACAACGATGGAACTGACCTATGGTGGGCTTCCTGCCGACCGTGCGGAGGCGCGCGCCCTGCTCGACCGGTGTCGCGACATCGGCGTGACCAGCTTCGAGACGTACATCTCCTGGGCGGAGGTCGAACCTGCGCCCGGCCAGTTCCACTGGGAAAGGTACGATGAAGAGGTCGCGCTGCTGGGGGAGTACGGCATCCGGTGGGTGCCCTTCGTGATCCTGGGTCCCTGGTATCTCACGCCGGCCTGGTTCAGGGACTCGCCGGAGCACCTGCCATATCGCTGCCTGGAGCACGACCGCGACAACGGCGTGCAATCCCTCTGGAACCCGGCCCTGCCGGCGCACATTCAGCGCTTCATGGCCGCGTTTGCCACCCACTACCTGCCCATGGACGTGCTGGAGTCGGTCCTGCTGGGCATCACCGGCGATTACGGCGAGGCGATCTACCCGGCGGTCGGCAACTGGCCGAAGGACTACCACACGCACCCCGGCTACTGGTGCGGTGATCGCATGGCGGTCGCGGACTTTCGCGCGCACCTGCAGGCGAAGTACCAGACGCTGCCGGAACTCAATGCGTGCTGGGGGACCCGGTACGCGGCCTGGGAGGAGGTACGGCCCTTCCTGCGCGCGGAGGCCGGCTCGGCGCGCGCGTGGCTCGACCAGATGGCGTGGTATCGCGGCGCGATGAGCGCCTGGGCCGACCGGTGGATGGGCTGGGCGGTGGAGGCGTTCCCCGGCGTCCCCATCTACCTGTGCACCGGCGGCGACGGCACGCCCGCGCACGGCTCGGACTTCGCCGCGCAATGTCAGATTGCCGCCAAACACGGGGGCGGCGTGCGCATCACCAACGAGGGCAGCGACTATCTCTTCAACCTGACGATCACGCGCCTGGTCGCCAGCGCCGGCCGCCACTACGGCGCGTTCTTTGGCTTCGAGCCGGCTTCCTTCGTGGACGAGCGCGGCGCTGTCGCCCGCATCTACAACGCGGTCGCGTCGGGCGCGCGGCAGCTCCATGACTACGTGGGCAACACGTGGCGCGATGGCGCGCCGGTCCCGGCGGCGGCTGCCGCGTTCGACGCGAACCGCCATCACCTGACGGCGCGGCAGCCGCAGGTCGAGGTCGCCGTTCTGCTCCCCCTGGATGACTTCACGCTCCAGGAGGTGGGCTTCAGCGAGCGGATGGTGCGCAGCCTGCGCCTGATGCGCGACATCGCCGATTTCGACTTCGTGGACGAGCGGCTGATCCGCGACGGCGCGCTGGCGCATTACCGCTTCCTCGTCGCGCTCGACGGGCTTGTGCTGGCGCGCGACGTGCAGGAGGCCATCGCCGCCTGGGTGGAGGCCGGCGGCGTGGTCGTCAGTTGGCAGCTCTGGCAGGACCTGGACCGGCGCGACGACGTGGCGCGCGCGCTCTTTGGCCTGACGGCGGCGAGCGACCGGCGCACCGGGATACAGCAGCTCGAGCTGCTCGCCCCGGACCTCCTGCGGGCGCTCTCCGAAGCGCCGTACCCGGTCACGGTCTTCAGCTACTGGCCGCTGGCCGAGACAGCGCAGCCGCTGGCCGTCACCCGTCCGGCAGAGACGCCGGTGATCTGGCTCAACCGCCACGGGCGGGGCTACGCGGTCTTCTACAGCGGGCCGAAGGAGAACGACCTGGACCTCTCGTTCGCGTGGATGGGCGACCAGCACCTGTACATGCGGCTGGTCCGCGACGTGCTCTATCACCTGCCGGCGTTGATCCCAGACGCGCCCGCCCTTGAGACCGTCACCGGCGCGGGCGATGGCGTGTACGTGACCCGGCTTGCCGACGGCGGCTACCTGTGCCTCAACTTCGCGTCCGCGCCGCGCGCGCTCCAGGTGGGCGAGGCAGCGCGCACGCTCGCGCCCTATTCAATCGCGGGGTTGCCCGGCGGCCAGGGTCAACAGGCCTGAGCACCCGGCGCAGCGCCTCAAACGGGATAGCGCAACCGGCCCTCCGCCAGGCACGTGCGGAACCATTCGACGGTCTGCTGGATGCCGTCGGATAGGGGCGTTTCGTAGACGCGCCCCATGTGCTGGCGCAGTTGCGCGTCGTCAAACCCCATCGGGAACGGCAGCGCCTTTGGCTCAAACGTGATGTTGACCCCCGGCGCAGCCGCGCGTATCGCGTCCGCCACCACCTGCATATCGACAGGTTCCCCGCCCAGGTTGAAGACGTGCGCGCCCTGCAAGGGATGGTCCGCTGCCTCGATGAACTGCTGCGCGACATCCGACGCGAACTGGAGCTGGGAGACGCCGCCAAACCCGATGTGGTAATCCTCTCCCGCCGCCGCCGCAAGCATGGCCTTCGTGGGGTCGCTGGTCATGCCCTGGTCGCGCCCGACGCCGTAGACGACATACGGTCGCAGCGCGGTGCTGCTCACCCCGTAGTCCGTGAAGTACACGCGCGCATTCTGCTCGTTGCACTGCTTGAAGCCGCCGTACAGCGTGTCCGGGCTGAGCGGCGCATCGTGCGCGATCAGGCCATCGGGGTAAATCTGCGGCGGGCCGTAGACGGCAATCGACGACGCATAGACCACGTGCCGAATCCCCGCCTCCCGCGCGGCCTCAAAGACGTTGAGCGTCCCGACGACGTTGACCTGTGCGCCCAGAACGGGATTGGCGCGGCAGAACGGCACCTGCAGCGCAGCCAGGTGGATGACGTGCGATGCGCCATACCGCTGCATCGCTTCCTGCACCTGTTCCCGGCACGTCAGATCGCCCCGGACAAAGGTTACGCCGACCTGTTCCGCCTCGGTCAGCAACAGATCGAGGCGGCTGCGATCCGCGCTGATGTCATAGCTCACGACCCGCTCGCCGCGCCGCACCAGATGGTACAGGGTCCACGCGCCGATGCATCCCATTGCCCCGGTGACGAAATAGCTTCTCTGGCTCATGCTCCCCATCCAATGCGCTGATCCGACGTAAGGCGTGACGTGACGGCGGCACACTTGACAACGCGCATACGCAGTCTCCTTCGATGTCTTCCGGCCCTGCTATATGATAGCCCATTCACGCCCTGCCCGGAATGCCCGATGAGGTCCAGTTGTGCGATGGGCAACCCGGCAGGCATTACCAAAGACCCTGTTGACTTTATCTGAAAACGGGCATAAAATCGCAATATTGACAAAATTCATCTATTTAGGACGCTATTTCACAAACTGTCCCCCCATTGGCTCAGCGCACCGCCCGTAAGGACCTGTATCGCCACCCTGCAGAGGAGGATACTCTATGGGAAGCAGTGCAGACGTTGATGTAACCATTAATCCGAGCACCACAACCGTCAACTCCGAGAACACAATCGATATTGTCGGGCTGGATGACATCAACCTCACTTCGAACAGCACGCTCACGACAAACGCCACGGTCGATATGGGCCTGGACGACATCAACCTCCGGACCGAGCTGGTGCTCCCACAGCCGCTGAAGACTCAGAGCGAGATCGACACCGACCTGACCAGCAACATGACGCTGGACATCAAGCCGATGGTGCTCGATCTGTGCCTGAAGCTTGACTTCGACCTGCCGGAGAAGTGCGTCCGCCAGCCGTACAACCACCACTTTGGGATCACCCTCTTCGGCGTCGAACTCCTGGGCTTCAACTTCGTCGGCGAGTCGCGCATCATTCTCGAAGACCTCCCCAAGCGGCCACAGGTGGCCGTGGGTGGAGAGCACGTCGTCGCGCACCAGCCGGGCCAGCGCGAGCGCAGCGCCCCCCGACCGTCTGAGGGTTTGCGCATCCGGTTAGGTTAGGGAGGCAGCCATGGCCAAAAAGAAGGCTTCGGCATCCAGCCTCGTGGACGCGCGCAAGGGCGAGCCAATCGTGCTGGTCGGGCAGCCCGACCGGATGCAGGGCGAGCTGTTTGTGCACAACCCCGGCGAGAAGAAGATCGTGGTGCGCGACGCCCAGGTGCGCGCGGCGACGATGGCCGCTGCACCGCTGTCGTTCCGCCTTGCGCCGATCCCGTTGCGGCCAGGGCTGCGGCGGCGCGTGCCCCTCTCGTTCGCCATTGACCCCGGCACGCCCCCGGCGAGTACCAGGGCGAGCTGGAGATCGATGGCAGCACCCACCCGGTCGTGCTGCACGTCACCGAGAACGTCCGGCTCGACATCGCGCCCGACCGCATCGTAGTTCCCAACCTCCCCGGCGAGACGGTGGTCAAGCGCGTGATCTTCCGCAACCTGGGAAACGTCCCGCTGACCATCGGCGAGATCGGCGGCGTGCCGCTCGACGACGAGATGTTGCAGTGCCGCACGTTCCGCGCCGCGCTCGGCGCGTTGGGGGATGAAACCAAGAGCCTTGAAAGCTACGCGCTTGAGGTCGCCCGCCAGCTCAAGGGAATCGTGGAGCAGGCCGGCCTCTTGCGCGTCCACAACCCGGCCGGCGTCGTGGAGCTTGAGCCGGGCGTGATGAGCGCCATTGACTTTGAAATCCGCCTGCCCAAGACGCTGGACAGGCGCACCCGGTACCGGGGCGAAGCGCATCTATACACCAACCGCCTCCGCTTCTTCGTTGTACCCGCCCCACGTGAGCGAACCACAAACAACAAAGAGTGAAAGAGTGAGGTAATACACAATGCCCAGCCGACAACCACGAACAGAACCCACCTGGGTGGAATTCCCTTCCGCGCGCCGCCGGGAGGCACCGGGGCGCGCCGCCGAGTTCTCCGACCTGATGACGCAGTTCAATGAGCTGCTCACCGCGTCGCTGACCGAGAGCGTATCCCGGCTGCTGGGCGGGATGCCGGTGGCGCAGCCCCGGACGCCCACAAAGCGTTACCGGCGGGATTGCGAGTGCGAGGACGATGACTGCGACCCATGCGAGCCGGATGACTGCCACTGCCGCTGCTGCATCGGCGACGCCGACCTGGTCGTCTACGCGCGTGCCGGCGAGCGGCGTGTGGTGCCGGTGGTCATCTCCAACTGCCGCCGCCGCGAACGCGAGGTCAACCTGGAGCTGAGCCAGTGGACGACGCGCGGTGGCAAGCCCACCCAGGTGACCGGGCAGATTGTGGGTCAGCCCAAGTTCACGCTGGAGCCGTGCGGAGATCATACGGTGCTCATTGTGATCAACGCAGCGGTGGGAGACGACCCAACCGGCGGCACGCCGGACCGCCTGCCCGACGTGGACGAGTGCCTGGTGCTGTACGCCGACCTGCGCGTGGAGGGGTGCGACATCCGGCCCATCCGGATTGCGCTGGCGCTGCTGCCGTTCGATTGCGGCGCTTTTGAGGTCGATTGTGGTTGTACCTGTTGTTGACGGAATGGCGCGCGCGTGGCGCCGGCGCTGACCGGCGCCCTGACTGAAGCATCCTATGGACAATGGATTCCTGCGGGGTTATCTGGCCGAATGCCGTGACCTGGTGCTGTCGGAAATTCAGGAGATCGTACCGCACAATCGCTACCGCCCGATCCTCTATGACCTGATACTCGACTACCCGCTCCGGGTCGGGAAGGCGTTCCGTCCTTCGCTGTGCATCGCCACGTGCCGCGCGCTGGGCGGGCGCGTCCAGGATGTGTTGCGCACTGCCGCCGTGCTGGAGCTGTTTCACAACGCCTTTCTGGTGCACGACGACATCGAGGACGAGTCGCTGATGCGGCGCGGCCTCCCGACCCTGCACCTGGACTATGGCGTGCCCATCGCCATCAACGTCGGGGATGGCATCTTCGCGCTCTGCCTTCAGCCGCTCCTCGACAATGCGCGCCTGCTCGGCCTGGGCAAGGCGCTGCGCATTCTGGAGATCGTGGCGCGTATGGCGCGCGAATCGGTTGAGGGGCAGGCGATAGAGCTGGACTGGATCCGCCGCCGGCAGTGGCACCTGCGCGACCGCGACTACTGCCGGCTCTCGTACAAGAAGACCTGTTGGTATTCGTTCATCGCGCCGATGCAGATTGGGGCGGTGGTCGCCGGCGCGCTGCCGGCGCAACTGGCGCCGTTGCGGAAGTACGCGGCCTACGTTGGGGTGGCGTTTCAGATTCAGGACGACGTGCTCAACCTCACCGCCGACGAGGACCGCTACGGCAAGGAAATCGGCGGCGACCTGTGGGAAGGCAAGCACACGCTGATCGTCATGCACATGATGCGTTGCGCGTCCGAGGAAGAGCAGACCATCGCGCAGAAGATGCTGGCAAAGCCGCGCGGCGGGCGCACCGAAGAGGACGTGCAATACCTGCTGGACCTGATCGCGCGATATGGAAGCCTGGACTACGCCCGCGAGGTCGCGCTGGCGCTGGCGTGCAAGGCGGAGCAGGTTCTGGAGCGCGCCTTCGCGTCGATTCCGCCGTCGGTCCACCGCGACTTTCTGCAGAGCATGACCCAGTACGTCACCACGCGCGAGAAGTAGAGGGGAGGGGTTCTTGTGGATGATCGCGAGACAAACGACACCAGGGTATGGATTCAGGAACTGATCGCGCATTCCGCGATGGAGCAGATGCGGGTGATGCAGCGTTTCAACGAGGTGTTGAAGCGCGTCGCGCGCGGCGACATGAACCCGCAGGCGGTGCACGAGGAGATCACGCGCTTTGCGCAGGACGAGGCAACACACTACATCGGCGACCTGACCCGGCTGAGCCTCAGCTTCTACAGCGCGCTCCTCGACCTCAGCCGCGACTACAACGACCGCCTGTTGAAGCAGCTCACCGGCCCGCCGCCGAACCACAACGCAAACCACGAGGCGCACGCGGCAGCGCCGGCCCAGATCGAGATGCCGTTGCAGGGCGTGGTTGGCGAAGACGTGGTCAAGACCTTCGTGATCGAGAGCAAGCGCGCCGAACCCGTCGAGGTTTCGTTCCTCGTGTCGGAGTTCATCGACGCGGACAACACCCACACCTTCCGACCGCCGTTGCAGCTTCAGCCGTCGCGCTTCACGCTGCGTCCGGGGGAGGAGCGCGCGGTGACGCTGCGGCTGCCCCTGCTTGCCGGGTTGTTCGCGCCGGGGCAGCGCTACCGCGCCACGGTCGTCGTGCGCGGTTACGACGACCTGGAACTGCTGCTGGAGGTCCAGACACACGAAGCCCCAGCCGCAGCGGTGCGCTCGGCAGACGCGGCGCGCGCGCCCGCGCCGCGCCGGCCCCGCGCTGCCGACGATCTCACGCGCCTGAAGGGCGTTGGCCCGCAGTTCGCCGCGAAGCTCGCCCAGGCCGGCATTGCCACCTTCGCCGAGCTGGCGGCAACGGACGAGCAGACGCTTGCGGAGGTCCTGGGCGCGTCGGCGTTGGCGCAGGCGCAGCGCTACGGGTGGCTTGAGCAGGCCCGGCTGGCGGCGAACGGCGACATGAAGGGCCGGCGCGATGACGCCTGATACCCTGCCCGAAAACCAGGATGAGACTCCCCGGCTGGTGCTCCAGGAGGCGAGCAGCGCCCTGGCCGCGTGGTTCCTGCGCGTGCAACACCTGCTGACGCAGCACCCACGCGCTGCCCGCGCGCTGGCGCGGGCGCTCGTGGCGGAGGGCCGGCGCTTCGCCGAGACCCCCGAAGGCCAGCAGTGGAAGGAAATCCTGACCGAGTCGGAGTGGGTGCGGCGCGGGCGCTTGATCTGGGAAGCCTACCACCTCGACGCGATGCTTGAGGACGAGGAGACGCTGATACCGAGCGCCTGGCTCGACATGGTGGCGTCGGCGGTGGCGACCCCCGAGCTGGAGACCATCCTCTCAACGCTGATCCTGGAGGAGGCGTAGCATGGAACCCTCGGCGCTCCATCGCCAGATCGATCTCTTTGAAGCAGGCAACAATAGCCTGTACTTCGCGCTGGGGCTGGTTTCGATGGCGCGCAACCTCAGCGCGGCGATGGACCCGGCGGGGAGTGCGCCGCGCGCGCTTTTCGATGCCCCGGAGACAGACGCGGGTGACGAACCGGATAAGTCGAGTGCGGACTCGGCGCTCTTCTTCGCGCTCGGTCTGGTCGCGCTGTCACAGCGCCTTGAGCGCATCCTGGAGGCCGAAACGCGGACCTGGCACCAGCGACGCGCGCGCGCCCGACGTGCGCCTGGCGCGGCTCCCGACAGCCCCGCCATACGCTCGCGCGACCTGCTGCTCTAGCCGGAGCCGCCATTGGACACGATAGCGCACGTCATCGCCCGGACCGATCACTTCCGCGCGCCGCCCTTTGGCCCCGACGGGACGGACGGCTACAAAGAGTGGCACCACTTCTGCATTATGGGTCCCGATGTGCAGGCGATCCTGAATTTCAACCTGAGCTATCAGCGCGAGTCGCCGGGGACGCCGCTGGCAAGGGTGGTGGTTCTGGTGCGCGACCACACCTGGGACGGCGACGTTGACACCCTGCGCGCGCGCGACGTTGTGGTGCGCCGGGGGCAGATTGACGCGCACTTCGGCCATAACCACGTCTGCTTTCAGGACGGCATGTTCGATCTTTCGGTCGCGCTGGAGAACCGGCCCGTCGCGCTCACGCTGCGCCTGGAGCCGGTTGCGTTCCCGCTGATGCGGGGCAGCACCCCAATCGGCGAAGGGAAGATCAGTTGGCTGGTCGTCCCCCGCCTTGCCGCCAGCGGAACCATCGTCACCGGGGAGCGCGTCTACAGGCTGGAGCAGGTCCCGGCCTATCACGACCACAACTGGGGGAACTGGCGCTGGGGCCATGACTTCGCGTGGCAATGGGGTTTTGCGCTCCCGGACCGCACCGACGTACCCTGGAGTCTGGTGTTCGATCAGGTGACGGACCGCGCACGCAACCGGGCGATGGAACTCAGGCTCGCCTTTTTGGAGCGGCCCACAGATTCAGCGCCTCTTTATGCACGACGAGATTCAAGTGCGACCGCATGGCTACTACGCTGCGCCGGCGCGCCTGCCCAAGTTCCCGCGCATCATGGCGCTCGTCACGCCGGAGGCCACCACCGACGTGCCCCATCGCCTGGAAGTGCGCGCCCGCAGCCGGGACGATCACCTCAACTTCTGTTTCGAGGCTGAGGATGTCGTCCAGATCGTCGTCCCCAACGAGACCGATCTGGACGCGACAGTCATCAACGAGGTCAGCGGGCAGGTGGCGGTGGACGGCAAGGTCAAGGGCGAAAGCGTCGCCATGCACGGAAGGGGATTCTTTGAGTTCCTCACCTGACCATACCGGCGTCTCCGCGTTGATCGACGAGTCGCTGACGATCCTGCGCCGCGAGTGTCCGCGGGCTTACGGGCTGCTCTGCGACCTGCTCGCGCCGCGTGAGGTGCTGGTGCAGATCGATGACGAGGCGACAGCGGTCAACTTCGGCGCTGACGCCATCACCATCGCGCCCGCGCCGCGCCACCCATGTGTGCGGCTCACCGCGTCACGGCAGACGCTCCTCGATCTGCTCGACGCCCGGCTGTCGCTCATCGACGCCGTGCTGTCGGGCGATGTGCTCCTGCAGGGCGACATCGACGACCTCGCGCGGTTCCATGAAGGGCTGTTGACCTACCTCCGAGGGGGCGTGCGTTGTCCATCTTTCCCAGGGTTGCTCGACCAGTTGCGCTATCCCCCGACGTGATCGGCCCACCCAGCCACCGACAGCTTGATGGCGCGCCCCGACGGTCGCCATCTGGCTTGACTCCGGCTGGGCATTTCGATATAGTGTAGATGCTCCAGAAGTAATCAACCTATTTTGTGTTAATATGTTCTGTAACGGGTCAGTCGTCATTTGAATTCGCACCGTCTTGCGCGGTCTATGGCTTACTGACGAGCGGGTGGCGCGTCGCTAACCGCACCGCTGAGAATACGCGATGCGCGACAACTTCACGCTATGGGACCCACAAGCCGGGCGCAACGGCGCGTTTTGGCCGTCTCATCTGAAAGGGTGCAGGCACGCGCCCAGGCGTGACCGAGGGGATTGCGCCACCGGCGCGCCTGCGTGGTCATTCAGGACCACCCAAACCAACGCTTATTCTTTGGATAGAGGAGGTTTAACGAAGAAGATTTATACTCTGATACACCGTCCAGTCTGTTGAGCGACGTTGAGAACCGCACGCGAAAAGAGGAGAAAGGACCCGCAAAATGAAGTACCTCAGGTTCATTCTTGTCCTTGCTATGGTGCTGTCCAGCGTGGCGATTGCCGCCGCCCAGGAAACCGTGAGCATAACCATTCGCTGCAAGGCCAGCCCGCCGGAAGAAGACTGGCGCTGCAACAACTTCGCCGAGGTCGAGGAGCAGGTTGAGGCGGAACTCGGCATTCAGCTTGAGCTGGATCTCGTCCAGGACAACAAGGACTGGGGCGAGTACAAGAACGAGTTCGTGCTCGCTTCCGAAGCCGGCGAAGCGCCTGACATCGTGCTGTCGGGCCATGAGGACATCGGCGCGTGGGCGCCGGCCGGCTTCATCATCCCGCTTGACGACCTGATTGCGCAGCATGAAGCGTTCGAGGACGTGGTGCCCGCGCTGTGGGACTCCCAGAAGTACGCCGGGGAGGTTTACGCCGTGCCACAGGACGCCGAGGCGCGCCCGATCTTCTACAGCAAGCTGTTGCTGCGCGACCTGGGCTGGACCGAAGAGGAGATCGAATCGCTGCCTGAGCGCGTCATGAACGGCGAGTACACGTTCGAGGACATGATCGCGACCGCCCAGGAGGCCGTTGATGAAGGTGTTGTCGATGAGGGCAACGGCTTCTGGCACCGCCCCAGCAACGGCCCGGACTTCCTGTATTACTACTACGGCATGGGCGGCCAGGTGCTCGATGACGAGGGCAACCTGGTCGTGGACCGCGCCCCCTGCTCAGGGTGTACGAACTGCTTGGCGGCATGGTCGAGAGCGGGGTGATGCGCAGCGACATGACCGGGATTGACTTCAACGAAGTGTGGCACCCGACGGTGGCAGTGGCGGATGTGGTGCTGTTCGCGGCGGGCGGCACGTGGAACTGGCCGAACTGGGCGCTAAACTTCGTGGCCGACAGGGGCGGCGACGAGTACCTGTTCGAGAACATCGGCCTGACCCTGGTCCCGGCGATGGACTCCGGCCAGCCGATCACGCTCACGCACCCGCTGTCGTACATGGTCAGCAGCAGCAGCGACAACCCGGGCGTGGCGATGGCCCTCATCGCGGCGATTACGACGCCGGAAGCCAACAACCGCCACGCGATTGACAGCTTCCACCTGGGCATCCTCAACGCGCAGGTTGAGTCTGAAGAATACGCCGGCAACCGGCTGCTGAGTTCGGCGCACTACATGCTTGACCACACCACCGCGCTGCCGAATCACCCCGGATGGAACGCCTGGTCAAGCGCCTACTACACCGGCATCCAGGCAGTCGAAACCGGGGACGCCACCCCTGAAGAGGCGGTTGACATCGTCATCAACCAGTTGACGAACGAGCTGGGCGATCAGATCACCGTCCGCTAGACTGATGCGATGACAGAGCAGACAACAGAGGTGGGGGAAGTAACCCTTCCCCCACCTTCTCAGACCAAGAACACACCGTACAGGCTGCGCGGCGCAGCCGTGCGCGCGCCATCCGCGCCAACCTGACCGCCTACGGCTTCATGCTGCCGGCGGGCATCCTGGTGCTCCTGTTCTTCCTCATTCCGGTGGTGATCGTCATCTACCTGAGCATGACGAACCTCGCCAGCGCCAATTTCACCTCAAACCTCAGCAAGATGGAGTTCATCGGCCTGGAGAACTACCGGATTCTGCTCAACGACCAGTTCGCCAAGCGCATCTTCTTCAACAGCATCTTCTACGTGCTGTTCACGCTCTCGATGTTCAACGTGGGGCTGGCGCTGGTCGTCTCGCTGCTGACCACACACATACCGCGCGGGGCGGGCTTCTTCTTCCGCGCGATCTGGATTCTGCCGCGCGTGACGGCGTCAACGCTCTACATCCTGATCTGGAAGCGCATGATCGCCGAAGCGCCCTTCGGCATCATCAACCAGTTCAACGGCCTGTTGGGGCTGCCGACCTATAACTACGCGGCGGACCGTCCCTGGGAGTTCGTCATCCTGGTGAATGGCTTCATCGGCGTGTCCTTTGGGATGATTATCTTCACGTCGGCGATTGAGTCCATCCCCAAGGACCTGCTCAACGCCTCGCTGGTGGATGGCTCGTCGCTCTTGCAGCGCATCCGCTACGTCATCCTGCCGTTGCTGCGCTGGCCGCTGCTGTTCGTCGTCACCTACCAGACGCTCTCGCTGCTGACCTCCTTCGAGCAAATCCTCCTGCTGACCAACGGCGGGCCGGGGCTTTACCGCACCGAGGTCTGGTCGCTGGCGGCCTACCACCGCGCGCTGTCCAACTACTTCGGCAACGCCCAGTGGGGCTATGGCTCGGCCTTCGCCGTCGTGCTGGTCCTGATCGGCGTGGTGCTTGCGGTGATCTACATGCGTGTGTTCCGCTTCAGTGAGCTGGTCGCAGAACCGAAGGTCGAGGTGCTCTGATGGCGGGGACAGCGACGACCTCACCAACGGCGCGCGTGTTCGTCCTGAGCGACCTCGTGCGCGCCGTGCGCGCGGGCCTCATCGCGGTCGTGGCGCTGGCGGCAGGGGCCTTCCTCTTCGAGTCGGTGCTCAGGCCGCTGATCGCCTCGGCGACGGTCGATGAGACCGTGACGCAGACGCTGGCAGGATTGCTGCTGTTGCTCATGCCGTTCGTCGGCTACATCGCCAGCAGCAGCACGCTGCGCCCCATCGCCAGAACCGACATCTTACGCGCCGTGCTCACGGCCCTGATCGCAGCAGGGGTGGTGCACGTGGCGGTGGTGGCCGCGCAGGCCGCCTTCGAGGTTGGGCCGTTTGCGGAGCGCGCGTCGCTGGAAATGGCGCTGGTCGAGGGGGAGGGCGGCATCATCGTCGAGTCGATGATCCCCGGCGGCGCGGCGGAGCAGGCGGGGATGCAGCTTGGTGACGTGATTACCGGAATCCGCCGCGACTCGGTTGACCTGGCCGGGCTGCTGACGCGCGTGGGGCAATCCCAGCCAGACGACCCGCTGCGGCTGCGCCTCCTGCGCGACGGCGAGGAGATGCAGATCACAGTCCGCGTGGCGCTGGCGACGGAGTCAAATGTGGACGCGCTGCTTCAGGGGGTGGTGATCGCGCTGATTGTTGCCGTGGTCGCCCTGTTCTGGCCGGGCGCATGGACGCCCTTTGCCCTGCTGATTCTGTTCCTCGTGCCGATGGTTGTGGGATACATCTGGCTGATTATCGCCACCTTCTCATACCGCACGCAGGGGTTGCTCCCGCTGGACGGGAGCGGCAACATCGGCGGGCTGACGCTGGAAAACTGGCGCTTCCTGACCACCAACAACATCGCCGGCTACCAGTTCGACATCGTGCGGATCACGCTCAACTCGCTCCTCATCGCCGTCGCCATGACGGTGACGGTGCTGCTGGTGTCGTCGATGGCGGGCTACGCGCTCTCGCGGATGAACTTCCCCGGCCGGCGCACATTCCTGTCTTTCACGCTGATCCTGCACGGCTTCCCGGCAGTGACCCTCATCATCCCGATCTTCTTCGTGCTCATCAACCTCGCCAACCTGCCAGGGATCGGTCAGGTGGTCGGCTTCAACACGCCGGGCGGCATCGCGCTCGTCATGGTTGCCTTCGAACTGCCGTTGGGCGTCTGGCTGATGAAGGGCTTCTTCGACAACATCCCCTGGGACATCGAACGCTCGGCGCTGATCGACGGCGCGTCGCGCTGGCGGACCTTCAGGCAAATCCTGCTCCCGCAAATCCGGCCCGGCATCCTGGCGCTGGGGATATTCGCCTTCATCTCCGGCTGGAACGCCTACATCATCCCGGCCACGTACAGCATCGGGCGCGGCACGTCGAACCTGCCCGTGTTCCTGAACTCGCTGTTGGGCGAGACGTCTCCGGTGGACTGGAACCAGGTGGCTGCAGTCGGGCTGTTCCAGTTGGCGCCCATCGTCGTCTTCTTCGTCTTTGCGCAGGAGTACCTGCTCAACATCTACGCGGGCGGCACAAAGGGGACCACGTAGGAGAAGTTTGCTATGGAAGTAACGCTCGAAAACCTGACTAAGAAATTTGGCAATGTCGTCGGGGTGGAGAACCTCAGCCTGGACATCCGGGAAAGCGAGTTCGTGGCCTTCCTGGGGCCGTCTGGCTGCGGCAAGACAACGACGCTGTTGATGATCGCCGGCATCTACAAGCCCACCGCGGGCGCCATCCGCTTCGACGACCGGGTCGTCAACCAGGTGCCGCCGCAAGACCGCAATGTCGGCATGGTCTTCCAGAGCTACGCGCTCTACCCGCACATGACCGTGTTCGACAACCTTGCCTACCCACTCAAGCTGAAGAAGGTGCCCAAGCGCGAGCAGGTAGAGCGCGTGCAGCGCACGGCGGATGCGATGGGCATCGGCCAGTTGCTCGACCGGCGGCCCGGACAGCTATCCGGCGGCCAGCAACAGCGCGTGGCTTTGGGGCGCGCGCTGGTCAAAGAACCGGACATACTGCTCTTCGACGAGCCACTGTCGAACCTGGACGCCCGGCTGCGGCTGTCCACGCGCGGCGAGATCAAGCAACTCCAGAAGCGCCTGGGCATCACGGCCATCTACGTGACGCACGACCAGGTCGAAGCGATGACCATGGCGGACCGCATCGCCGTCATCAACCTCGGCCACCTGCAGGCCTACGACACCCCAGAAGACCTCTACGACCGCCCGAAGACGCTGTTCATCGCCGGGTTTGTGGGCAACCCGCCCATGAACTTCCTCAACGTCGAGGTCAGGCGCGAGGAAGGCGCCTTCAAAGCGCGCAATCACGCCTTCGCGCTGACCATTCCGCCGGAGCGCGGGGAGAAGGCCGCCAGCCAATCGGGCGAGGTCGTGCTGGGCATCCGCCCGGAGGACATCAGCGTGGCCCCTGAAGGCGAACTGGAGGGCGAGGTGGCGGTCGTCGAGCCGCTGGGCCGCGACGACCTGATTGACGTGCGCGTGGGCGAGAGCGTCTTGTTCGTGCTGGCCGACCCGCACCTGCGCATCCGCGCGGGCGATAAGGTCAGGCTGCACGTCGATACCGGGCGCGTCCAGTTCTTCGACCAGAAGACCGAACAATCCCTCCTGTGGAGCTAAACAGCGTTGATCCCAACCGACAACCTCGACGCCCTTGACCTCACGATCCTCTCGACCGAAGACCACGCGCTGGCCGCGCGTCACGCGCCGCGCATCCGTTTCGACGCCCGCGAGCCGTTCCTGCCGTCGGTCGTGGGCTACACCGTCTTCTACGAGGACGCGCCGTCGCCATCCTTCCCGCGCCAGATCACCCTGCCGCCCGGCGCCTCCTGCGCCGTCGAGTACGCCGTCTGGTGGGATTGGGACATCGAGCACCTCTACGAGCTGGAACACATCTGGGTCTACGTGGATGGGGCGGGGAACGTCGTCGACGGCGAAGCGAGCTGGCACGGCGGCTATTTCCCGATGGTGGACGAGCACGGCGCGCCGCCGATTGAGGATGGCCGCCTGACCGTGTACTCCGAACCGGGCAAGCACGCCTTTGCCGCGTCGCCGCGCCGGCTACACGAAAGGGCCGCCAACACGCGGCGGAGCTGCACCACGCACGCCGGGCACATGTGCGTACACGTGACGCCGCTCTTCGACGGCGTCATCCAGGAGCGCCGGCCGCTCGCCAACCGCCTCGTCCACACGTACCTGGAACGCTTTGCCTTCACGCCCTCCTATGAGTTCTCGCAGGTCTTCGACCTGGACGTATGCGCCTTCGTGCCCTGGGAGAACCTCCGCGCCTGGATTCCCAAGCAGGTCGCTTGGTGGGTCGGGCGGCTGCGCGCGACAATCCCGCCGCACGAGCAGCGCGTCCTGCGGATCGCCCATCGCGGCGCGTCGGCCTACGCGCAGGAGAACTCGCTGGCCGCCTTCCGCAAGGCCGCGGAACTGGGCGCGGACATGGTCGAGATCGACATCCGGGCCACCGCGGACGGCGTCCCGGTGGTCAGCCACGACAGCAGCCTGAAGCGCGTCTTCGGCGTCGAGGGCAACGTCGGGGACTATACCCTGTCCCAACTGCGCGCCCTCACGCCCGCCGACAGGGAGCCAATCCCCACGTTGGAGGAAGTGGCCGCAGAGTGCCGCCAGCTCGACCTCGGCCTGTACCTGGACATCAAGGAGCTGACCGCGCCCGTGGCGGCGGCCATCGTCGAGAGCCTGGACCGCCACCACCTCACGCGCTACTCGATTGCCGGCTCGTTCCGCGCCGACTGGCTGGCCGAGATCAAGGCGAACTTCCCGCAGATTGCGACCTCGATCCTGTTCGCGTCGGTGCACGTCGATCCGGTTCTGCTGGCGCGGTCGATCAACTGCGACTACGTACACCCGTGCTGGGAGAGCAAAACCCCAGAGCCACACAGGCTGCTCACGCCGGCGTGGATCGAGAAGGTGCGCGCCGCCGATCTGGGGATCATCTGCTGGCACGAGGAGCGCCCCAGCGAGATTGCCGCGCTACAGGCGCTCGGCGTGGACGGCATCTGTTCTGACCAACCGGAGCTGCTTGTCCCTCCCGCCCGGCGTGCTTGACGCGCCACACGCGCGCGCCTCTATCGCCGTCTGAGCAGGGAGGCCTCGAACCACGAATCCTGTAGCTGGACAAGGGGCTTAAGCCCCTTGTCCATCCCCACGGGGTGGTGTGGGGGTGGACAGGCTAACGAAACTTCCAAGCGCCAATCAACATTTTCAAGGTTTTCTGTGTAGGGGCAAGGCATGCCTTGCCCCTACAGCCGCACCCATTTCCCGCCAAGACTCAACCCTGTCCGCCCCTGAACCACGGGGCGGGGTCTGGCTCAGAACTGTGTGCGACGCCCCGCGCGAGGCGGTCGACGCGACTCTGTGGCCCTCACTGCTCTGAGAACAGCGTCCTGGTGCGTTCCCGGCAGCTTGAAGCTTCCGGGAAGCTATAGCCATCCTCTTTTCCCATGCAAAGAGAAAGTGACAGGCTGCCGGGCCAAATTGGACCAGATCGACGGCGGCGGTACAATCGGTTCAGCGCCCGCGCGCCGACCGCAATAGACCTGCAAGGAGCCACGCCATGCCCGACCGCGACATCTTCCAGGCCATCCTCGCCGCCCATGACGCCAGCGAGCCGGTCGTGCTCGCCACCGTGGTGCGCACGCGCGGCGCGGTGCCCCGGCGCGCCGGCACCCACATGCTGATCTACGAGGATGGGCGTTTCCTCGGCACCATCGGCGGCGGCGAGATGGAGCGGCGCGTCATCCAGGAGGCGCGAAACGCCATCGAGACCGGCGCGGGCAGCCTCTTCGCCTACGATTTCGTTGACCCGGAAGCCGGTGACGTGGGCGTGTGCGGCGGGACGATGGAGGTGTACGTGGAGCCGTTGCTTCCAGAACCGACTGTGGTCGTGATCGGCTGCGGGCACGTGGGCAAGGCGGTCGCGACGCTGGCGAAGTGGGCGGGCTTCCGCGTGGTGGTCGCCGACGACCGCGCCGAGTTCTGCAACCCCGATTTCATCCCCGACGCCGACGTGTACCTGCCCGTGCCCACCGCGGACATGCACACGCACATCCCCAAGAACCGGTGGACCTATATCGCCGCGCTGACGCGCGGGTCGCAGGTGGACCAGGAGCTTCTGCCGCCGCTGCTGGACAGCCCGGTACCCTACATCGGCTGCATCGGCAGCCGCCGCCGTTGGGCGGTGACGGCGCAGGCGCTCCGCGAGCGCGGCGTGACCGAGGCGCAACTGGCCCGCGTGCACTCGCCCATCGGCCTGGAACTCAACGCCGAGACGCCGGAGGAAATCGCCGTCAGCATCGTCGCCGAGATCATCATGGTCATGCGCGGCGGGACCGGCGAGCGGATGAAGATGGAGCTGCCGCCCGCGCCGGAAAAGCGCAAGGGCTGAGCAACCCGACGACTTCAGTCGTCGGCTAATTACGGAAGGTGGCGGACGAACATACGCATTAGCCCGCGACTTCAGTCGCGGGAACCAGAAGGTGAACAGATACGTCGAGAGCACCCGGCGCGCGGCGACAGGCGCGCTATAATACGCGCCAGATCGATACCGTACAAACCTCATCTGAATTAAGGAGACCAGCCGATGAAACTCCTCATCCTGGGCGGCACGCGCTTTGTAGGCCGTCACCTCGTCGAGGCCGCACGCGCGCGCGGCGACCAGGTGACGCTGTTCCATCGCGGCCAGACCAACCCGGACCTGTTCCCCGACGTTGAGAAGCTGCACGGCGACCGCGACGGCGGCCTGGAGGCGCTCGCCGGCCGGCGCTGGGACGCGGTCATCGACACGTGCGGTTACGTGCCGCGCATCGTGCGCGCGTCGGCGGAATACCTGTCGGGCGCGGTGGAGCACTACACGTTCATCTCCAGCATCTCGGTCTACGCCGACGGTTCCATCCCCAACCAGGACGAAAACGCGCCGCTCGCCACACTCGCAGACGAGACGGTGGAGGAGGTGAACGGCGAGACCTACGGCGGGCTGAAAGCCCTCTGCGAGCAGGCCGCCGAGGCGGCCATGCCGGGCCGCGTGTTCACCATCCGACCGGGGCTGATCGTCGGCCCGCACGACCCCACCGACCGCTTCACCTACTGGCCTGTCCGCGTCGCGCGCGGCGGCGAGGTCCTCGCGCCGGGGAGGCCCGACAGGCCGGTGCAGGTCATCGACGCGCGCGACCTGGCCTGGTGGAACCTCCGCATGATCGACGCGGGCAAGGTCGGCGTGTACAACGCCACCGGCCCCGCGCACACCCTGACGATGGCGGCAATGCTCGACGCCTGTAGGGCGGCCGGCCCCAGCGACGCGGCCTTCACCTGGGTGAGCGAGGCCTTCCTGCTTGAGCATGAGGTCGGGCCGTGGATGGAGCTGCCGCTCTGGCTGCCGGAAGCCAACAACGGCCTGATGCAGGCCGATTGCAGCCAGGCTATCGGCGACGGCCTGGCCTTCCGCCCGCTCGTGGACATCGCCCGCGACACGCTCGCGTGGCACAACACCCGCCCGGCGGACTATGCGTGGCGCGCCGGCCTCATGCCGGAGAAAGAGGCCCAGGTCCTCGATGCCTGGCGCGCGCGGCAGTCCGCAGGGTGAACGCCGGAAAGGATGTTGCCCATTGACGAGCCAATCCTACGATTACGAAGCGCGAGCCGGCGTGCGCCCCATCTCGTGGGAGGATTTCCACGCCCTGTGCAAGGGGCTGTCGCGGGCGGCGGCGCGCTTCGCACCCGAAATCATCCTGGCTGTGGGCAGGGGCGGCTACTACCCCGGCACGCTCATTGCCCATATGCTCCAGGCGGAAATCTACCCGGTGCGCCTCTCGCGGCGGGTCAACGACGTGATCGCCTACGAGACGCCGCAGTGGCTGCTGCGGCCCCCGGCGCTGGTCGCCGGGCGGCGCGTGCTCGTGGTTGACGAGATCAGCAGCACCGGCGAGACGCTGCGGATGGTCGCGGTGGAGGCCGGACGCATGGGCGCGGGCGCGGTGCGCAGCGCCGTCCTCTACGCGCACGCGCGGGGCGCAGCCACGCCGGACTATATCGGGCTGGTCAGCGACGCCCTGCTGCTCAACCCCTGGGACCGCGAAATCTTCAAAGACGGGGCGTTCTGCTTCCACCCGGAGTATGTGGACGCGCTCGCGAAGCAGGGGGTGACCCCCGGCCCGGAATTGCGCATCGCCGCCGAGATCCCGCCAATCGCCAAAGGCCAGTGAGGTATGGAGGAAGCCACATGACACAGCACGGACCGGGCGCGGACGTGATCCGCACGCTTTACGATTACAGCTACTGGGCGCATCGCCAGGTGTGGGCGTGCATCGCCCAACTGACCGACGCGCAGTTCACGCGCGACTTCGATTGGTCGCACGGCTCGATACACGCACAGGTAGTGCACACGATGGGCGCCGAGTGGATCTGGTTCGAGCGGCTGCGCGGCGGGTGGCCGCGCGCCATGCTCGCGCCGGCCGATTACCCCACGCGCGACGCGGTACGCGCCCGCTGGGACGAAATCGAGGCGGACGTGCGCGCCTACCTCGCCACGCTGGACGACGCACAGCTTGTCGAGAACGTGCATTACCGGTCCACGAAAGGCGACGCGCACGTCAACGTGATGTGGGAAATCCTGTTGCACGTGGTCAACCACGGCACCGACCACCGCGCGCAGATCATGGCGGCGCTCAACCAGATGGGCGCGCCCACCGTCGAGCAGGATTTCATCTTCTTCCTGCGCGCACGCGGGGGCGGCTCGTGACCCGGTACGCCGTCTATCTGGAGTTTGGCGAGAGCGGCCTGTGCATGGCGCACGCGCCTGCCCTGCCCGGCTGTTTCGTCCGCGTCGCGAGCCGGGAGGAGGCCCTGCGCCGCCTCCCTGACGCCATCCGCGCGCATCACGCCTGGCTGCGCCGCCACGGCGAGCCGGCTCCGGGAGAGGCAGAGCCGGTCGAAATCGAGGTCGCCGGCGAGCACACGGGCATAGGGCCGTTCGACCCCGGCGACGCCACCGCGCTCCTGCCGCCTGATCGCGCCCCGCTGTCGCACGAGGAAATGGAAACCCTCTTCCGCCTGATGGGCCACGCCCGCGCCGACCTGCTGGGGCTGGTCCGCGACCTGCCAGACGCGGCGCTCGACTGGAAACCCGCGCCAGAGGCGTTCAGCATCCGCCGCGTGCTGCGGCACATGGGCAACGCCGAGGAGTGGTATGTCTCGCGCCTGGTCCCGCCCGACACGCTGCCCCCGGAGTGGGAGCACGACGCGGACCTGCCCATCTTTGACTCTCTCGACATGGAGCGGCGCACTGCAATTGAACGGCTGGCGCGCCTCACCGACGCGGAACTGTCGGGCGTCTTCACGCCGGCGCACTGGACCGATCACCCGGACGAGCAGTGGACCGCGCGCAAGGCGCTGCGCCGCGCGCTGGAGCACGAACTGGAGCACACCGCCCAGGTCCGCGAGATTCTGGACGCCTGGCGGCGCGCCCTCCAGTCGTCTCCATGATGTAGACCGCCGCACGGTTGACAGGTCCATGTGAGACGCGGCATTCGCGCACGCACAGGAGGGCTAAACGTGCCAACCCCAGAGGAAACCCGCCGGTACATCCAGCGCGCCTATGACCTCGACCCGCTCCGCGAGTGGGGCGCGCCTGGAACGCCACCGCACCGAGTATGCGGTAACGCTGCGGGCGCTGGAGGCCCACCTGCCGCCGGCCCCGGCGCGCGTGCTGGATTGCGGCGGCGGGCCGGGGCGCTACGCCATCGCGCTGGCGCAGCGCGGCTATGACGTGACGCTGCTCGACCTCTCGGCGGCGTGCCTGCGCGTGGCGCAACAGAAGGCCGCCGGCGCGGGCGTGACGCTCGCCGGGTTCGTGCAGGGCACGGCAACCGACCTCGCGTGTTTCGCCGCCGGCAGCTTTGACGCCGTGCTCCTCATGGGGCCGTTGTATCACCTGCTTGAAGAAGCCGAGCGCCAACAGCCGCTGGCAGAAGCGTACCGCGTGCTCACCCCCGGCGGCGTGCTCTTTGCGGCCTTCATCGCGCGCTACGCCGGCCACCGCTGGGCCGCCCGGTACGAGCCGAGGTGGGTCATAGAAGCGCCCGCGGATGCCGAGCGCCTGCTCGCGACCGGGCAGCTCCCGCCGCGCGGCGAGGAAGGCTCGCACCTGTGCGCGTACATGGCCCACCCGCGCGAGGTCACGCCGCTGCTCCAGGGCGCGGGCTTCGAGGTCGAGACGGTGTACGGCGTCGAGGGGCTGGTGAGCATGATCGAAGACGGCGTGAACGAACTCACCGGCGTGGACTGGGAAGCCTGGGTCGCGCTGAACTGGCGCGTCGCTACAGACCCGGCGCTGTATGGGGCGGTGGAACACCTGCTCGCAGTGGGGCAGAAACCGCGCTGGCGCGCGGCGCTGCGCGCGATTGCACAGCGGCTGGACGCGGCAGGCGTGACGTACAAGGTGGCCGGCGGCGCGTCGATTGCGCTGCAGGGCGTCCCCATCCCCGTGCGGGACATCGATATCGAGACCACCGCCGAGGACGCCTACCGGTTCCAGGCGTGTTTTCCCTACCGCGTGACCGAGGCGGTGGCCCTGCGCGCGAGCGACACGTACCGCTCGCACTTCGGGCGCTTCGACTTCGACGGGGTGATGGTCGAGGTGATGGGCGACACGCAACGGCACGAGGCGGGCTGCTGGGTTCCCACCACCGCCGCCACTGAGGCGCTTGTCAGCCTGGATGGCGTGCCGGTGCGCGTCTCATGGCTGGAGGAGGAAGTGCTGGCGTACATCCGGCGCGGGCGGCTTGAGCGCGCCGGGCTGTGCCTGCCCCACTGCGACCGCGCGCGGCTGCTGGCGCTGCTGCGCGGCGACGAGGCAACCGGCGTCATCTAGGTATCTATGGTAATCGCTTCGCAGAGTGACGGTACGGCTTTGCGCCTGTCACAAACCTTGCGCTGTAGGAGGCGGCAGGGGCGAACCGGCGGTTCGCCCCTGCCGCCAGATCTGGCGGTAGATAGGCACGACGTGCTCTACGTCTGCAGGGCGGTCAAGAGAGCACTGCCCGTGAAATTGTACAAAATCCACCAGTCGCGGGAACTGAAAAGCGAACAGATACTCCTCTAGATCCCCCTGCCGCCCGGTGGGTTGTTGGAGCCTTCATCCTTGCCTGCAAAACGGCGGATCACTGCCAGGATGGTCCAGATGAGCAGCGTCGAGGTGAGCGCCAGGAACCACGCGCCCGCGCCTACCGCCATCCCCACCGCCGCCGTCGCCCAGATGCTCGCCGCCGTCGTCAGGTCCTTGACGTCGCCCTTGCGCTGGATGATCGTCCCTGCGCCCAGGAAGCCGATGCCGGTCACGACCTGCGCCGCGACGCGGGCGGTATCGCTGCCGGGAAACGCATAGACCGAGAGCACGGTAAACAGACACGCCCCCCACGCCCACCAGCATATGCGTCCGCAGCCCGGCAGGCCGCTGCCGCCGCTCGCGGTCCAGCCCCATGACCATGCTCAGCAGCGCGGCGAGGAACACCTGAAACGTTACAAAGAACTGCTGCTCTATTGGCATCCAGCATCGCTCCTTTTCGCCATGATTTTAGAGCAGTTGGCGGAAATGCGAAATGCCGGCGCGGCGTAAAACACACAGGGGGCGGGTCTGGGACCCACCCCCTGCGCTGCGTGCCGGGTCAAACCGGCGTTACCTGTTCTTGGCCCTGTCGGGGAGCGCGCCCTCGCGGCTTGCGTCCTCTTCGTAGGGCGTGTTGCTCGCGTACTGGTCCGTCGATTCCTCGAAGGTAAGCTGGTTGGCCTCCTCCTCGACGCGGATCGGGTCGGCGTCGATGGGCAGCGCCGGCGTGTCAAAGAGGTTCGCGTCGCCGGTAATGACCGACGTGAACACAACCACGGGCGCGTCGCACCACCAGGTCGGCGCGTAGTCCGCGATGTCGTTGTCGGTCACCAGGCGCGTCTCTTCGGTGTCGCGCTGGTAGACGTAGATGTCGTCGTCACCGTCCAGGTTGGACTTGTAGGCGATAAGCGAGTCGTCGGGCGACCAGGCATGTTGCAGCGCCGCGCCTGCCGGGTCAGACACCCGCGTGACCTCAGAGCCGTCGGCGCGCATGAAGTAGATGACGCTGTTCTCACCGTCCCGGAAGGAGCGGAAGGCGATGAACTGGCCGTCGTTCGAGTACTCCGGATCGTGGTCGTCGCCCACGCCGTCGCTCAGGCGCGTGACCGCCATCGTGTTGATGTCGAGTTCGTAGATCTGCCAGAAGCCATCGCGGAAGCTCTGGAAGGCCAGCCTGACGCCATCGGGTGCCCAGTAGGGGTTGATGTCGTAGGCCGGGTCATCCGTCAACTGCGTCTCCGCGCCGGTCATCAGGTCCACCATGTAGAGGTTCCAGTTTCCGTCGCGGATCGACTCGAACGCGATGTACTGGCCGGCCGGCGACCACACCGGGTCGAAGTCAATCGCGTCCACGTTGTAGGTCACGCGGCGCTGCTCGGTCCCGTCCGTGCGGGCGATGTAGATTTCCCAGTTGCCGTCGCGGTTGCTGTGGAAGGTGATCCACTCGCGGTCAGGCGACAGGCTGGGCGCGACATCGAAGACGCGCTCGCCCACACCCTTCGTCAGGTTGACATCCGCGTCGGGCACGCGGTGGTGCTCGCCAAGGCGGAAGATCTCCCAGTCATCGGTGATGTCCGTGTGGTAGACCAGCCAGTCGGGGCAGACGCCCATCCCGGCCTCGTCCATCACCACCGGGGTCCACGTCGGGCCACAGAGCGTGGTCGTCGTCGCCTGGAGCGCCCCGCTGCTGAACGTCACCAGCGGCTCGACGGCCGGCGCGCATGTCGCCGGCATACTGACCGCCGGGAAGCCGGTCCCTTCGACGGGCGCCTCACAGCCGGTCGTCGGCAGATACTCGACCTGGAAGGTCTGGGACGCGCCGCCTTCGAGGGTGAAGCTGCCGCTCGCCAGTTCGCTGCCGTCCACGCCGTTGATCGTGTAGCTCTGCGCCTCGGTCATCGGACCGCCGGTGTTGGTGACCGTGAAGCCCGCGATGCCGTTGCCGACACACACCGGCTCGACCTCAAGCGCGGGAAGCTCTGCCTCCGCGCACGTCTCGGTCGAGGCCGTCGCTACCAGCGCGCCCGCCGTGAGCGTGAACACGCCCGGCGCGCCTTCCGCCGTCAGCGTCACGCTCTCGTTCGCGCCAAGCTCCACCTCGCCGCTCGCGACCTCATTGCCCTCGCCGTCGGTGATCGTGTAGCCCTGCGGTCCCGCCATCGCGTTCCGCTGTTGCGCACCACGAACTCCACCGCCATGTACGTCGTGCAACCCGGTCGCGGACAGCTCAGGCTCCGCGCACGTCTCGGTCGAGGCCGTCGCCACCAGCGCGCCCGCCGTGAGCGTGAACACGCCCGGCGCGCCTTCCGCCGTCAGCGTCACGCCTCGTTCGCGCCAAGCTCCACCTCGCCGCTCGCAACCTCGTTGCCCTCGCCGTCGGTGATCGTGTAGCCCTGCGGCCCCGTCATCGGGTTCCCGCTGTTGGACCACGAACTCCACCGCTGTGTATGTCGTGCACACCCCGGTGGCAGACAGCTCAGGCTCCGCACACGTCTCGGTCGAGGCCGTCGCCACCAGCGCGCCCGCCGTGAGCGTGAACACCCCCGGCGCGCCTTCCGCCGTCAGCGTCACGCTCTCGTTCGCGCCAAGCTCCACCTCGCCGCTCGCGACCTCGTTGCCCTCGCCGTCGGTGATCGTGTAGCCCTGCGGTCCCGCCATCGCGTTCCCGCTGTTGCGCACCACGAACTCCACCGCCGTGTACGTCGTGCACACGCCGCTTCCGCCCAACACAGGCGGCTCCGGGGTGTCCGTAGGCATTGCCGTGCTGGTCGGTGTGTTGGTCGGTGTATTCGTCGGTGTGTTCGTCGGCATACTCGTTGGCGTGTTCGTCGGTGTATTGGTTGGCGTGTTCGTTGGCGGCGGCGTCTCCGTCTCCGCGCAACTC
Source organism: Anaerolineae bacterium (assembly GCA_027494055.1). Classification (GTDB taxonomy): domain Bacteria; phylum Chloroflexota; class Anaerolineae; order Aggregatilineales; family JAFGMM01; genus JAOSJO01. The sequence goes on from JAOSJO010000023.1 coordinate 37,237, forward strand.
TCGGTCGAGAGCGAGCCGCGCGCATTGCCGCTTACGAACGTAAACACGCCCGCCTCGCCCGTCACCGCCTTGACCCAGCTCTCGTTTGCGCCAAGCTGGAGGTTGCCGGTCTCAACAACGTTGCCCTGGTTCGTGATCGTGTATTCCTGCGGGCTGGTCATCGCCGCGCCGGTGTTGGTCACCACGAACTCGACCTCGGTGGCCGTCTTGCACGCGCCGCCGACGACCAGGTTGTGCGCTTCGGTGCACGGCCCGGTGGACGCGGTCGCCGTCGTGCCGCCCGCCCTGAAGGTGAACGTGCCGGGCGCGCCTTCCGCCGGGAGCGTCACGCTCTCGCCGGCGTTGAGCCGAAACTCGCCGCTCGCCGCTGTGTTTCCGCTCCCGTCGATGATGGTGTACCGCTGCGGTTGCGTCATCGCCGCGCCGGTGTTCGTCGCGGTGAAGCTCACCGCGTTCGCGGCGGTGCAGACGCCGCTCGCCCGCAGGCTCGGCACGCCAACACAGAAGACATCCCAGTCCTGGCCGGGGCCGAGCAGGTACACCCTGCGCCCGTTCTCGTAAATCGCGATTGACAGGTCAACGTGGATCTCCTTGGTCCCGCTGCTCTGCGCCGGCCATTCGGAGATCGGCGGGTAAGAGACGGTCAGGCTCACGTCGCCGGTCTGGTCGATGGTGTATTCGTTGATGAGCTGGCGTCCCCCATCGACAACGAACTGCACCTGCACGCGGCCCCGCACCTGGCGGTCGCCCACGCCTGAGATCGTGAGGGTGTCCGAGCCGGGCGCGTCCACGCAGTAAGTGTAGTCGCTCGGCGTGCTGAGCGTCGGCGGCGGCAGCACCTCCACCGTCACCGAGGATGTGTCCGTCTGTCCGTTAGCGGCGGTCACGGTCAGCGTCACCGTGTACTGTCCGGGGCCAGGGAAGCTATGGGACAGGCTCGCGCCGTGGCTGGTGTAACCATCGCCAAAGTCCCAACTGCGCGAAGCGATCTCACCCGCGCTCGTGTCGGTCACGTTGATGCGCGATCCCGCCAGGGTGTGGCTGAAGCTCGCAGCGACCGGGGCAACGCACGTCTGTTCGTAGCTTCCGCCCTCCGGCACTTCGATGACGTAGGTCCTCTCTGCGCCAACGGTAACCTCGGCAGTGCTGACGGTCGCGCCGGTCGCGTCAAACACCGTCACCGTGCACGTCGAACCGGCCTCCGCTTCGACCGTCACCCGCTCGGCGACGACTGGGCAGCCGTCATCCATGACGCCGAAGCCCTGGTCGCCTTCCTCTGGACAGGCGTCCACGTCATCGGTCACGCCGTCCCCGTCGGTGTCCACCAGCGGGCAGCCATTCGGGTCCACACCGAGGCCGGCATCGCCCTCCTCTGGACAGGCGTCCACGTCATCGGTCACGCCGTCCCCGTCGGTGTCCACCAGCGGGCAGCCATACTCACCCACACCGAGGCCGGCATCGCCCTCCTCCGGGCAGGCGTCCACATCATCGGTCACGCCGTCCCCGTCGGTGTCCACCAGCGGGCAGCCATCCTCGCCCACACCGAGGCCGGCATCCCCTTCCTCCGGGCAGGCGTCGTCCACATCCGGCACGCCGTCGCCGTCCGTGTCGGCAGCCTGCAACGCGCTCAGCGCCGCTTCGGTCGCCTGCGCCTGCTCGGTGGCCGCAGCGTCAGCCATGGCCTGCTCAGTTGCGGCGGCATCGGCTACGGCTTGTTCCGTCGCAGCGGCGTCAGCAGCCGCCTGCTCGGTCGCAGCGGCGTCGGCAGCGGCTTGTTCCGTCGCAGCGGCGTCGGCAGCGGCCTGCTCCGCCTGCTGCGTGGCCCCAGCAGCCGCCTGCTCGGTCGCGGCGGCGTCGGCGGCCGCTTGCTGCGCCTGTTGTGTGGCCGCAGCGTCCGCCTGCGCCTGCTGAGTCGCGGCGGCGTCGGCGGCGGCCTGCTCCGCCTGCTGCGTGGCCTCAGCAGCCGCCTGCTCGGTTGCAGCGGCGTCGGCGGCCGCTTGCTGCGCCTGTTGTGTGGCCGCAGCGTCCGCCTGCGCCTGCTGAGTCGCGGCGGCGTCAGCGGCGGCCTGCTGAGTCTGGGCCGCAGCCGCCTGCGCTGCCTCGGTCGCCGCAGCGTCGGCTGCCGCCTGCTGCGCCTGCTGTGTGGCCGCCGCGTCCGCCTGCGCCTGTTGGGTTGCGGCAGCGTCGGCGGCGGCTTGCTGCGCCTGCTGCGTTGCGGCAGCATCGGCAGCGGCCTGGTCTGTCGCGACCTGCGCCACCTGAGTCTCAGACTGGCTCGTGGCCTCCAGATCGCCGGTGGCGGTTCCAAACAGGTCGCCGCCGGTGCCAATGATCAACAGGCCCACCACCACAACCACGAGCGCCACCGCCGCGATGATGATGGTGCGCTGATCTAGCTGTCTCCCCTGCATCGCTTATCCCCTTTCTCGCTGAAAAGTGCTGTCTGGTCTTGCCAACGATTACAGATCATCATCCCTGGTCATCGTTCTGGTGTCATCCCCCTCAGATACCACCCCTTTCACTCGCAACAGGCCAGGGCGCTCACAACGGAGGGAACGCCCCCCCGGTCATTCACTTTGGTCGCCGGTTTGCCCCCAGGTGGGTCGGGACCGGGCTGACGCACCTGCGGCCACCCCTAGGCCGATTCTTCCGCCGCCGGGACGTAGCACCCCAGTATCATCCAGAAGATGTCGTTATCCTTGGGCGATTCGAGCGCCTCCCACGCTTCGGGCGCCGTGACGCCCTGGTCTGACGCGACCGTGACGTACAGGTACATCGTTGGCTCGGTCGCATACGGGCTGAAGTCCATCCCCAGGCAGAGCGACAGGCCGGCGTCAGACGCGCCTGGCGCGCGGGCGACTACCACCTTGCCCTCGGCGTCTTCCTCGCCCACGAGCGCGACGTAGACGCCCGTCAGCGCCTGCTCGACTGCGTTCTCGGCAGCGAGGAATTCCTGTGTCAGGTTTGGCAGCGTCGACAGGCCGGCCACCGCGTCCACCGCCTCGCCCAACGCCTCACCCCCCTCCGGGTGCGCTTCCATGAGCCACTGCGCGGCGTCGGCGAACGGAACCAGATAGTAAGTCCGCCCTGAAGGCTGCTCCGAGGCCGGCTCCACCGGCGCAACCGACGCGCCAAACAGCGCCGTGCGCACCGGCTCACTGGCCCCGATCACGACCGCGCCCGCCAGCGCACCCACGACCAACCCAACGATCAGAAACGCGACTTCGCGCCCCCTCATAGTAGAACCTCCTTTGTCTTTTCCTTAGCCGAAAACTGTCGAAGCCCCGAACCTCCATCCATTAAGTCTCCGGCCCGGCGCAAAATGGGTCGCGACGGGGCGCAACGAGACTCGGCAGACCTCAAGCGTCCGCCCGCGCGCCGTCCCCGCCCTCAGACGCGAGCGCACGCGCCAGTTCTTGCTTGAGGTCCGCCTCGCGCGCCGCCACGCTGCGGACCATGTGCAGGAACGCCGCGATGAGTTCGTCGATCTCCTCGCCGGCGTCGGCTGCGCTAAACTGCCGGAACACGTCGCCGTATGCGCCCTCTGCCAGGCTTTCCACCGCCGCCATCACGTGTTCCAGATACGTCTGGGTGTAGCGGATCCGCTCCGTGAGGTTGCGCATCATCGCCAGGCCGACGGCGGGGCGCTCGGAAAGAAACGCCAGAAATGCCTCCCGGCTCAGAGCCAGCGCGCGCACTTCGCCCACCGCCGCCGCCGACGCCGAGCGCGCCTGCTGGTTGAGCAGCGCGAAGTCGCCGATCACCTGGCCCTGCCCGTAATACCTGAACGTCAGCGCGTCGCCCTGGGAGTCGGGCAGGAAGATGCGCACGCGCCCCGAAAGGATGACGTACATCTCGTCGCCCGCCGCGCCCTTGTGGAACAGCACCGCGCCATCTTCAAACGTCCTCGGCGCCATCGCGCCGATCAACGCCTCCAGCGCCTCCAGATCGACGCCCTTGAAGATCGCAGTTTCTTGCAGTTGTTGCGCAACTTCCTGCATGGCGCGCGTTCACCTCCGGCGCATCAGCCCGCGCCCTGGATTTCGGCGACCCGGTTGCGGATCGCCTGCTCGCGGCGTCGGAGGGAGTCGGCGGCGCGCGCGAACGCATCCTCCACGCGCGCCGGCATCGCCTCCGGTCGCCTCGTCCGGCATGGCCGCTGGCGTCACGACCGGGGCCGGCGCTTCCACACGCGCTGGCGGCGCGTAGTCGCCCTGCGCGATCTTCTTCGCCCACGCGACGCCCTTCTCCACCGCCTGGGTGGTGTACTGCGCCTTCTCGGCCAGATACTGGAGCATCGCCATGATTACGCGCGGGCGGCTGCCAATAAACATCATGAAGACCTCGCGGCGCAGCATCAGCGCCTCGACCGGGCCGTGCGCGCGCGCCGGCGCGGAACGCGGTCGCCCATCCAGCAGCGAGAACTCGCCCACAACATCGCCAACCTCGAACGCGCGCAGCAGTTGCTCCTGGCCGGCGTCGTCTTTCGTGAACACGTCGATGCGCCCCGACTCGACAAAATACATGGCGTCGCCCCGGTCGCCCTTGTCGAAGAGCAGCGCGCCATCTGGGAACCGGACCACCTCGATGGCGCGGCTCAGGTTTTCGAGGTCGGTGGGCGATACGTGCTGGAAGATCACCGCCCTGCCCAGGCGCGCCGCCATCGCGACAAGCTGCTCCGGCGTGAAGGTCTCGGCCAGCTCGGAGACGCGCATGAACATGTCGAAAGTGTGCACCAGGGTCGGGTCGAACCGGGCGAACTCGCCCTCAAGCAGCGCCTGCATCTGCGCGTCGTCGGCGGGGAACACGTTGCGGAGGTACGAGTAGATGTACGCGCCCAACTCGCGCCGTATCCCGTCGGCCTCGGCGAGAAGCTGGCCCAGTTCGTCGAGCCAGGCCTTGCGGAGGCGGTCGCTGGCCGGGTAGTTCAGGTTGTTGCGCAGGATGCCGATGTTGGCCTGGACGACGAGAAGCCGGCGGATGCGCGCGAGGGACGCCTCGCCAAAGGACTCGCCCAGCTCGTCGAGCACCTGCTGGATCGCCGCCCCGCCAAGCTGCTGGATCGCCTTCCGCTCCCCGGTCGAGACGCCGATGTCGAGGCTGAGCGTGTCGGCGAAGCGGGCCTTCTCGTCCCTGAGGCCCTGGCGCATCAGCAGACCGATGACGACCATGCTCCCAATCCCAAACCCGACGCCAAACAGCAGGAGCAATTGCGCCCGGTTGCCGGCGTCGAGGCGGTACGCAATGTTGTTGTAGAGGTAGTGGGACGCGATAGCGAGGGCGACACCGGCAAACGCCCACACGGCCCGCCCGGCGCTGCGCGCGCGGCGCAACCGCCCAAGCGAGATGCCCACCAGCGCGCTCGCGCCGGCGTGCATGAGCACCGCCGTCAGCGTGCGGCTGATTGTGTCCACCAGGACGGCGTTGGGGTTCTGCGGCAGGTAGATGAAGAGGTTCTCCATCACGCCGAAGCCGATGCCGACGGCAAAGCCATAGACCGCGCCGTCCACAATGTACCGGAAGCGCGGTTGGCGGATGAAATAGATCAGCACGAGCGCCTTGTAGACCTCTTCGACGACCGGCGCGGCGACGGTCACGACGGAGAGGTAGGCGACGCCCTGTGCCTGCAACAGGTTCTCGGTAACGTTGGCGAGGAAGAAAGCGCCCGTGCCGCCCCACGCCAGGCAGATCAGCACGGTGCTGAGCTTGCCCGTCCCGAAGAGGTCCAGCATCAGGACAATGTAGACAAAAATGCAGGGATGCCGAGGGTGATAAGGAGTGCGATCAGCTCAGCAGCGCCGATGTCCATAGCCCCCTCTCAACCGGGCGCAGCGCCGCGTCCAGGATACAGGCCGCCAGGCGTGCGGCGATGCAAAAACGCTGGCGCTCAGCGCGACGGTGCGGCCAGGATGTCTGCCATCCGTGCTTCGGTAAGCCGTCTAGTATTGTACCCCTTGTCAAAGGGAACGCTAGCGTTTGCCCCGCCACGCGACAAACGCGAGCGCAGCCACGATCACGACAAGGAGCAGGAGCGCCCCCAGCCCAACGGCCCCGCCGCCGTACCCTGCACCGCGCCGCTGCCGCCGTCGGGCAGCGCAAACAGCACAACCGCCAGCACGAGCACCAGCGCCGCCGCCACCGCGAGGAACTGCGCCGCGCGCCACCGGTACCAGGGTCGCGACTGCACGCGGCGGGCAAGGGTCCATTCCAGGGTGAGGCGCTGTTCCAGCCGCGCGCGGAACGCGGGATCAGGCGGCTGGTGCGGCGCAATTACATCGTGGAGCTGCCGCGCGATCGCTTCCAGGTCGGGCTGCCCGGTGTCGCCGGCGACCTCCCGCCCTTCGAGCAGGGCGTCAGCGTGCCGGGCCAGCGCGTCGTCGAGTCGCGTGTCGTCGTTCACACTCTCGCCCCAATCTGGTCGCGGATCGCCTCAAGCGCGCGGCGGTAGAGCGACTTCGCCGCCTCGAACGACTGCTGGCGCTGTTCGGCGATCTCCTCAAAGGTCAGGCCGTCGGCGAAGCGCATCAGGATGACCTCCTGGTAGTGTTCGGGCAGGCGCTGCAAGGCCTGTTGGATCTGCACCCGCTCGTCGATGCGCTCATGCGCCTCCCCCGCGCCCTGCGGCGCCGGGTCCGCCGCCTCCAGCGGCACGGAGCGGGCCGCGCCGGTGCGCGCGCGTTTGCGGTAGAAGTCGGCGATCTGCCGGTTGACGATGGTGTACAGCCAGGTGCTGAAGCGGGAACGATGCGCAAAGCTGCCGAGCGACCGCACCAGCGCAATGAAGACCTCCTGGGTCACATCCTCCGCGTCCTGGACCGGCACCCGGCTCTTCACGCGGTTGAACACCCTGTGCAGATAACGGTCGTAGAGCGCCAGAAACGCCTCGCGGTTCCCCTGTTGCGCCTGCCTGACCAGGTCCTCATCGGTCGGCTCGTCGACCATGAGCGCGCGCCTTTTCCCTTTTGTCGTTGCTTTGCCCCGAAACGTGTCGCGGATCGACCGGCGACCCTAACTATAGCGAAGCCGCGGAGCCGTGTCCACGAACTGAGCGGTGCGATCAGGCGGGATCGCGCCGTGGATACCTGCCGCGCGGGTGGTAGCCCCTAAAACATTAACGTTGGATGAATATATCTATACAATCAATAGACTTTGCGCCGCGCGCATGTTACAATGCTGAAAGAATAAAATAGTATTGTGTGTCTCAATGTTATCGTCGGCGATGAAGCTGTGTCTCACAATGGACCCTGACGTGACCGATACCGAGACAATTCTACTGGTAAACCCGGAACCCGCACTTTTGCGCCTGACGCGCGCCATCCTCCCCGACGCGCTGTTGATTGACAGCGCCCGAACCCCTGAAGAAATCGAAGACGCCCTGCAACAGCAGTCTTATCGCGCTGCGCTGGTCAACTTCTGCCCGATTGAGCGGCGTTCCTGGGACTTGCTCGACGCACTGTGCGGCGGCGGTCATCGCCTGCCGGTTGTGGTGCTCACCACCGACGCCACGCACCAAACCCGCGCGCGGGTGCTCGGCTATGGCGTCGCCAGGGTGCTCTACATGCCTTTCGCCGCCGAGGCGCTGCGCCAGGCTATTGCGTGCGCCGCGCTTGACTCGACCGAATCTGCTCAGCCCGCTCTTTGAGGGCCAAGCGCAGTTGCGCGGCGCGCTGCGCGTGGCGCGCGATGGCGCGCGGCCAGTACCACGTCAGGAAACACGCCACCAGCAGAAGCGCCGGCCCAAAAGGATGCAGCGTCAGCCCGGTCCAGAGGTGCAGCCGGTACATGTTCCGCTCGGTGGTGGGCGGGTTGCACGCATCGTACACCGCCACCGTCTGGGACAGCAGCAGCGCGCCGATGACGAGCACGGCCAGCACCGCCGCGACCACCCACGCGCGGTCTGTGGCCTTATCCGACAGGGCGAACAGATTCCACGCGGCGACCGCCGCCCCGACGGCGCTCACGGCCAGCCCGACGACGATGGCGCCCCAGACGAGGCGGTGCGTGTCGGCGTCGATGAGGCTGACAATCGCCATGTATCCGCCGCGGGCGCGCGGCACCACGCAGCCCGACGGCGACGCGGGGAACGTCGCTCTGGAGCTTTCGATCAACTGGAGGTATTCCACCTGGATCACATCATCCCGGATGTTCGCGAGGAAAGGCGCGGGGTCCACGCCCTTCAGCAACGCCTCGGTGGGCATCGCGCCCGCATCCCAGACGTAGAGCGTGAACCAGGGCCACACGGGGACCATCAGGAACAGCAGGCCAAGCAGGGCGCGGACCAGCCGGGTCCCACCCCGGCCACGCAAGCGCCGCCCACACCGCCGCCGCGATGATAAGCGCCTGCCCCAGCCAGGTCACGCCGGTCGTCCACGGACCGAGGAACGTGCCGCCCGACACGAGCCGGGCAACCTCAAGCGGGACGAAGATCACGAAGCCGGTTTTTGCCAGCCGCGCAGGCGACCACCTGCCCACCCAACATGACTCCCGCGTGCGTTATGCGGCGACACCATACGAAGAGACCTCGCCCCACAAAATCCGGTTGAACGAGGTCTCCTTGAGGTGGAGATGCCGGGAATCGAACCCGGGTCCGAAGAATTCGACTGCGCACGTCTACAAGCTTAGTCGCGCTATTTGACGTTCGCCCGGCGGCCCCCGCGCAACAGGGTGCTCGTCAGGCTAGCCGATGGGACCCGAAAGCCCCTCTTTGGCCCGCTTTATCGACGTCAGCAGGCCGCACGCTCGCCATTTATGACGCCCGCTTCATCGCCGGACGGCGACGGCGAAGGCGGACGGATCACCTCTTTGGGTGATCGCTCTGCTCAGGCTGCTTACGCAGCCATTGCGAGAGCGGGTTCAGTGCGGTTGGCACTTGTTGTTTGTGCTCCTGATTAACGAGGGTGGAGCGCCTCGGCTTGCAGTGCGGAGCCAGCCTTCCCCGTCGAAACCTGTCATCCCCGCATCGCGGTTCTATTATAACATGATTTCACAAGGCGTCACCGGACCGCGTGTTAGAAGCGCATCAATTCCGGGCGCGAGGCCCAGGCAGGCGCGCCTTTAGTCGCCCGCTGCCCGCGTACCGGGGCGGAAGACGCAGTACAGAAAGGTCCCGCCGACGCTCCGCAGGCGGCGCGTCACGTTCTTCGGGATGAAGAAGAAGTAACCGGCGTTCACCGGGTAGTCCGCGCCATTGAGGGTAATAACGCCGTGCCCCAGGATCACAATACCGGCAATATCAGCCTCTGAGTCGACCTCTGCGGGCGTCTCCTCGCCGCTGTCCAGGTACACCAGCTCGAAGCACAAATCCTCGCTCTGAAAATCGAACAGCACCCCCAGTTTTTCAAGATTGAGTGGGAATCCCCAGGTTGACGATCTGTGGGTTCTTCTGATTCATGGGACCTTTTCTTTGGTCGCTGCCGGCAAGACAAAACCGAAGGTGCTGCCTTCGCCGGGCTTGCTGCGCATGAACACGCGCCCGCCATGCTGCTCTACGATGGATTTCACAATCGCCAGGCCCAGGCCCGTCCCCTTTGGCTGGTCATCGGTGACGACAACGCGGTAGAAGCGCTCGAAGAGGCGCGCCTGCGCCTCCAGGGGGATGCCGTAGCCGTTGTCCGCGACCTCGACGACGACCTCACCCTCCTGTACGTGGGCGCGCACGACAACCCTTCCGCCCTCCGGGGTGTACTTGTGCGCGTTACTCAGGTAGTTGAGCAGCGCCCGGTAGAGCCAGTTGTCGTCGCCGACAACAGGGGGGAGCGCCGCGTCCAGCGCCACCTCCAGAGACTGTCCCTTCTCCTGAAACTGGAGGCGGACATCGTTCACCACCTGGTCGATCACCGCCGCCAGGTCTACCGGCGCGCGGTGGAAGTTCACGCTGGCGCTGACGCTCTCCAGGTGCAGCAGGTCGTCGATGAGGTCCTGCATCCGGTTGATGCCGCCCAGCGCAATCTCCACCAGTTCCCGGCCCTCGCCCAGCACAGCGCCATACTCCTGATACAACATCACCAGCGCGCTGAGCGTGATCCCCATCGGGTTACGGAGGTCGTGCGCGGCGGTCTGGATGAACTGCGTGCGCACCGTCTCCACTTCCTGGAGGTGGGTGACATTCTGCATGACGACCACCCACCCGCCGCCTTCGGGGTCGCCGCTGTCCTGGCTGCGCACCGGCGAAATCACCGCCGACCAGTGCTGGCCGTCCTCCATCGTGATCTCAAAGACCGTGACCGTGTCGCTCTGTTGGTGATCGATTACGCGGCAGAGATTCTCGCGCAGGCGCGGGTGCAGCGGCGCGTCGCATAGCGGCACGCCGACGATCGCCGTCGCATCGAGGTCAAACAACACGGCGGCGGCAGGGTTGACGAGCGCAATGCGGCCTCGGTTGTCGATGGCGATGATGGCGTCCGCAGCGGAGTTGAGAATCGCGCTCAGGCGGCCCCGCTGCGCAAGCGCGTCGGCGAAGAGGCGCGCGTTCTCCAGCGCCACGCCCACCTGATCGGCGATGGCGCGCAGCACCGTGACCTCCTCGCGCTGGAACCGGTACGGCGTGTAGTTCATCACGCTCAGCACGCCGATCACCTGGCCCCGCCCGTGCATGGGCACGAGGGCCATCGCCTCGATGGGTTCCTCGCCAAACGCCGGGAAGGCCAGACGCTCATCACCAGACAGGTTTCCGGTGATGATTACCCGGTCCTCCTGAACGGCCTGGCCGGAGAGACCTTCCCCGACAGGCACGCGCATCGGCATACTGACGAAGTCCCTGGTCCAGCCACGCTGGGCGCGCAGCACAAGGTCGCCGGTCTCCTCTTCGATCAGGCTGATCCCGGCGGCGTCCACGTGGATGACGCTCAACACCGCCTCAAGCGCGGTCTCCAACACCACATCGAGGTCGAGGGACTGGCTGACAATCGCAGCGACGGTGTTGATCGCCTCAAGCTGATCGACCCGCTGCTTGACCTCGGCAATGAGCGCGCGATTCTGGTGAATGAGGCTGTTCTGGTCGCCCATAGTTCCCCACCCTGCGCGCATGATACCATGATTTGGAGCGAAAGGCACAGTACAAGCAGGCTACTACCGGTCCATGAAGCCCGCGCGCGTGCGCTGGCGCTTATCCGGCGCCCAGCGCGTGATCCGGCGGGCGTCCACCAGGGTCGAGACCGCCATAGCGCCCGCCGCCAGGGCATAGAAGACGAAGAAGGAGAGCGCGGCGACGTTCCGCTGCTTCAGAGCAACGAACGCGCCAAGCGTGGCGTACAGCGTCACGCCCAATTCGCCCAGCACCGTCCAATCGGCCAGGAGCGCGTAGCGGCTCGACTGCCACTGGTGCGCGCCAAACTTGGGCGTGCGGCGGAACTCGTTCGGCTGGCCGGACAAGGCGGCGAGCACCGCCGCCGTGTTGTTGAACGTCACCCCCGCGCTGAGGAAGACCACCAGGGGCAGGATCAACATCCGCGCCGGCCAGTTCGTATACAACGCCTGCTGGCCGAGCGTGAACGCCACAAGCGGCACGATGCCCATCACGCCCAGGAAGGACAGGTTGAGCTGTCGCAACCCACCGCTGAGCATGAGGGGCAGGGTCAGCACCAGCAACATCAGCACGCACGGCTGCATGAGATATTGGCACAGGTGCGCCAACCCCATCAGCGCGGGCACGAAGCCCATCCTGGAGCGAAACAGGCGCGGGCCGTGCGCGATCAGACACTGGGTGGTGCCCTTCGCCCAGCGGGCCTGCTGGCGCTTGTACGCGGCGACCTGGGGCGGAATCTCACCGGGCACCTCGACATGCGGCAGGAATACGCAGCGCCAGCCGCAGATCTGCGCCCGGTAGCTCAGGTCGAGGTCTTCCGTGAGCGTGTCGTCCCGCCAGCCGCCAGCGTCCTCCACGCACGCGCGCCGCCAGATGCCCGCCGAGCCGCCAAACGACAGCGGCAGCCGCGCCGAACTGCGCGCAAACTGCTCGATGGCAAAGTGGGTGTCGATGGCGAGCGCCTGCGCGCGCGTGAGCAGGTTCTCGCGCGCGTTGAGGTGACCCCACCGCGCCTGCACGATGCCGACCTGCGGGTCAGCCACGATGTACGGCACCGTCTGGCGCAGGAAGTCAACCGGCGGGATGAAGTCGGCGTCAAAGACGGCAATCACCTCAGCCTGAGAGTTTTCGAGGCCGTAGGCCAGCGCGCCGGCCTTGAAGCCCCTGCGGTCGGGCCGGCGCAGGTGCTGGATGTCCAGACCAGCGGCCCGATAGTGCTCGACGCGGGCCTGGACCAGGCCGCTCGTGTGGTCGGTCGAGTCGTCCAGCACCTGGATGCTGAGGCGGTCACGCGGATAATCCATCGCCGCCACCGCGTCGATCAGACGGCGGACGACGTTGGCCTCGTTGTAGATCGGCAGTTGCACCACCACGGTCGGCCAGCGCGCAGGCGGCGCGGGGATGTCGGTTTTTGGGTTCTTCCGGTGGTAGAGGTAGAGCGCGACCAGAACCAGAGTGCTCGCTGCATAGGCCGCGAGCAAGATCGCACACAACAAATAGATAAGACTGAGCAGAAGCGTTAGGAGATTCAAGCGCGGACACATCCTTTTGGGGGTCAGGGTCACACAGATTTATTCTAACACAGATTGTCGTAAACCGTCTTAGTACCCTTAGATCAACACGCCGCCGCCGCGAGAGCGCGTCCCCCACTGAGTTGTGCCACGACTCGCGGCCTTCGTCCAGCCCTGATGTTAACGCCGCACGGCAGATCGTTCAAAAATGGCTTCACCCCTTGCGCGCCAGAAACCGCCCCGTCACTCTGTACTGATGACGGGGGCTGCCCTGCCAGAACAAGCGATAGGCGACAAGACATGGCGCACAGCATAGAAACCCACCGAAATCTCGGTGGGTTTCCGTTTTTCCCGTCCAACGTGAGGCGACAACCTGTTGCGGTCCGCCTCGCTCACAGAGTGTCAGGAGCGCCCTGTCATTGTGCGGGGTCCAGACTCTCGACACCCCATAGCCGGACTGTGCCGTCGGACCCACCGGATACCAGAAGCTCACCGTCCGGCGTGAATGCCAGCCCGGTTACGCCACCCAGCAAGTCTTCGATCACGACCAGCAATTTGCCAGTTTCTACATCCCACACCCTGATAGACCGGTCGTGACTGCCTGAGATCAGCAACGCGCCATCCGGCGAGAACGCCAGCGCATCGACTTCAGAGGTATGACCGGCCAGCACCGCCAGTTCTTCCTGTGTTGCCACATTCCACAAGCGAACGGTGTCATCGCCGCTGCCCGAAGCGAGCAACGTTGCATCCGGGCTGAACGCAAGGCTGAACACACCCCCGGTGTGACCCTGAAACCGCGCAAGTTCATTGCCAGTCGCGATGTCCCATACCTGGATGTCGTTGGTCTCGCCAGTACCGCCGGTGAGCAATGTAGCGCCAGTGGGATCGAAAAGCACCGTCACCAGGGAGCCGGTGCGACCTTCCAGGGTGAGCACTTCGTCACCGGTCTCGATATCCCATACCCGCACGACACCCTCACCCAGCCCACCGCCGGCGGCAACGAGGCTGCCATCAGGGCTGAAGGCAACGCTGTGCACGATTGGTCCAAGCATGAAACTCCCGCTCGACTCTCCGCTCGCCATGTTCTTCAACCATACGAAGAAGTTGTCTCCAAATGCCAATGTGTGCATATCCGGACTGATCGCCGCACTCCAGGCAGCGCCCATGAGGCTCTCGAAGATGTAACCCTGATGGCCGCTGTAGAAATCCCCGTGCAAGCTCGAAGTCAGTTGCCACATCCTTACTTTGCCATCCATGCTGGCCGAGGCAATGTCACCAGACGCGCTGAGGGCAAGGTCCCGTATCTGGTGCGTATGATCGGTGAGTGCGATCAGCTCTTCGCCCGCATCAACGTTCCACAGCCGGAGTGTGCCGTCGTCACTCCCGGAGGCAAGGATGCGCCCATCCGTACTGAATGCCATGTTGTTTATCGTGCCTGTATGTCCTTCCAGCAGCGTCTCGACCGCATAATCCCCCGGATGCCGGAGTTGAATCACGCCCTCGTCCTCGCCAACGGCGAGAATACCGCGCACACTGAACGCCATACTGGTGATGTCGACTTCCTCGTCCGGCTCCTGAAAGCTTGCCATCGCGCCGCCAACACCGAATGGCCACCTTCGGATTGCGCCGCCCTCGGCTCCGATGACCAGGTCTGGCCCGACGAATGCCAGCGCCATCACCGCTTCAGGGTATTCGCTGCTGAATGCGACCTCATCGGCCTGGCCGTCAGCGCCAACCTCCCACATCTGGACGCCGCCGTCCGCAGTCCCCGCAACCAGGAACGCTGAACCGTCCTGTTGGGCGAAGGTCAGGCTTCTTACGCTGCCCAGGCTTTCCAGCACTGCGATCTGTGCGCTGTCCTGTCCGGTCACGTTCCATAGCTGGATGGTGCTGCCTCACAGTGCCGACGGCAAGAAGGCGGCTGGATGGGTGGAACGCCAGGCTGCTGATCGTGTGGCCGATTGCCAGGCTGCCAAGCAGTTCACCGGTTTCCACATCCCACAACTCGACCACCGGCTCGTCGCCTCGCAGCGTATGACCGGCAGCCAGGACGGCGCCGTCAGCGCTGAACGCCACGCTGTTGATCCGGGCCAAGCCTTCGAGCAAGCGGGGCGCCGTCCCGAAATTGCTTACATCATAGAGCCATACCCCCAAGGGACCGGCGGCTGCCAGGGTTTCGTCATCCGGAGACCAGGCAAGCGCCTCGACAACGCCGCGCCCCATCTGGCCGAGCAGGGTTAGTTGCTCGGCGTTCTCGGTCGTGATTGGTACAAGACTGTCCGGTATGCCTTGCACCGTGAATGTGGCGGTGGGTATGGGCGTCCATGCTTCCAGCGGCATGGGGAGTGGCGTGCCGGTCGGCGTGCCGGCCTGAGCGGTGGCTGCGGCCTCGGTGAGCACCGTGTCCATAATGGCCCGGACGGTTTCGGTGAGATTCGGTGTCGGTGTTTCGGTTGGCGAAGGCATGGCCGCCTCGGCAGTTTCCGTCAACAGGGCATAGGCGGCTTCTTCGGGGCTAAGCGTCGCCGTTGCTGATGCGGCTGGATCCAACCCCCATACACGCACGGTGCGGTCCTCGCCAACCGACGCCAACCGGCTCCCGTCAGGCGACCACGCAACACCCCACACAGCGCCCTCATGGCCGTACAGGGTTGCGACGACATCCTGGGCGGCATAACCCCAAAGCTGCACCGTGCCATCCGGGGTCGCACCGGCCACCACCGTCCCATCAGGGTTGAATGCGACGCTGTTTGTAGCGCTGTCCTGTAGAACGGCTACGCGACGACCCGTCTCAGTGTTCACAAGACAGACGATATCTACACCAGCGGAAGCGACGACATCGCCGTCGGGGTGGTACGCCACGCTAACGACCATCTCCCTATGATTCCGCCAGACTTCCAATAGCTGGGTCGTTTCCACTGACCACAGCCGAACAGTGTGGTCAAAACCGGCAGACACCAACGCGCGCCCATCGGGGCTGAAGGCGATAGCCCATATCGAGGTCGCATGACCACTCGGGGCGGCAAGCGGTTCAGCAGAGTCCGCGCTCCAAAACCGGAGGCTTCCGTCGGAGTGCCCGCTTGCGAAGCTGCCCCCATCGGGATGAAACGCCACACTCAGCACGCCGGGAGTCTCAAGCTGGTGAAGCGGCGCGGCTGACGCGACATCCCATACGATCAAGGCATCATCAACACCGCCGGATATGAGCGTCGCGCCGTCTGGGCTGAAGGCAATCGCGGTGATGTTGCCGGTATGGCCGCGCAACACAGCAACATCTTCACCGCTGCTGGCGTCCCACAGCCTGATCGTGCGGTCATTGCCCGCTGACGCGAGGATTGCGCCATCGGGGCTGAACGCGACTGTGTGTATCAGTTCCGTGTGCCCTTCGAGTGTTGCCAGCTCGACAACGGCGCCAGCGTTGTGCGGACTGATGGCCTCACCAGACACGGGCAGAGATGCCAGTTGGCCCGCCTCCTGGACGGAGCCAGCCTGTGCTGGGGCAACCAATCCGCCGGCAAGGAGAAGCGTTAAAAGAATAGCCGCGCTCAGGCTGTGCAGGTGTGACATCATGGTCCCCTTTTTGCGTGCTGAAACGTGCGCTGGAAAATCGGAACGTGCCGGGCAAAATAGCTCTGCAGGAGCAGTTAAATTGTGATACTATTATATCAAAATAAACTTTTCATATAAAAACAACCCTTTTTATCTGTGCTGTACGCCCCGGCCAGGGTGATCTTGCGCCCGTAACCTGCAGTGGCCGCCTCGCGACCCGGCGCCCTGCGTCGCGATCCACACGCGCCCTCTTCATCATTGATATAATACGATTCGTACACGCACAAGCCGTGGGGAAGGCATATCCGTGTTCGAGGCGAGGGCACTCATGACACCACATCGCGCAGACGACGCGACTATCAACGCCAGGCCTGTGATCCACTGGTTCCGGCGCGACCTGCGCCTGACGGACAACCTGGCGCTGGCAGCGGCGCTTGAGACAGGCGCGCCGGTGATCCCGCTATTCATCTTCGACCCAGCGATCCTGCACAGCAAACGGGTTGGCGCGCCCCGCGTGGCGTTCATGCGCAGCGCGCTCGCCTCACTGGATGCGTCACTGCGCCGGCACGGGAGCGCGCTGCTCGTGCGGCACGGCGACCCGCGCCGCGTCCTGCCCGCGCTCGTCGAAGCCACTGGCGCGCAAGGCCTGTACTTCAACCGGGATTACTCACCCTTTGCGCGCCGTCGCGATGCAGAAGTCGCGCGCGCCCTCCCAATCCCCACGCACAGCTTCGACGATATGCTGCTGGTCCCGCCCGGCGAGGCGACGAAGTCGGACGGCGACCCGTACACCGTGTTCACGGCCTTCCAGCGCAAATGGCTGACCATACCCAAACCGTGTCCCGTCGCCCCGGCTTCACAGAGCGGCGCTTTCGACCGCCTCGCCAGCGTTGACAGCCCTGGCCTGCCGACTCTGGCCGATCTGGGTTTCGACACGGCCATAGAAACGCCGGATGCCAGTGAGGATAGCGCGCACCAACTGCTCGCGCGTTTCCTCTCTGGTCCGATCTACGAATACGACAGCGGACGAAATCGACTGGGCGCTGACCCGGACCGCGACCCCACCCCAGGGTCATCCTTCCTGTCGCCCTATTTCCGCTTCGGCATCCTGTCCATCCGCGAGGCGTATGAAGCTGCGCAGGCGGCGCACGGGCAGGCCGGCGACGCGCGCGCACGCAAGGCGGTCGAGACCTGGATCAGCGAGCTGGCCTGGCGCGAGTTCTACACGCACATCCTCTTTCACTTCCCCCAGGTCAAGACCGGCAACTTCCGGCGCGCATACGACTCCGTGCCGTGGCGTCGCGCGCCGGCTGACCTGCAAGCCTGGCAGGAGGGGCGCACGGGCTATCCCGTGGTCGATGCCGCCATGCGCCAGCTCGCGCAGACCGGCTGGATGCCCAACCGGGCGCGCATGATCGTCGCAAGCTTTCTCACGAAAGACCTGCTGATTGATTGGCGCGAGGGCGAGCTGCACTTCATGCAGCATCTCATCGACGGTGACCTGGCGGCCAACAACGGCGGCTGGCAGTGGGCGGCCGGCACCGGCACCGATGCGCAGCCCTACTTCCGGATCTTCAACCCGATCCTGCAAGGGCAGCGGTTCGATCCCGAAGGCGTCTACATTCGTCGCTGGGTGCCTGAGCTTGGTGACGTGCCCGCGACACAGGTCCACACGCCCTGGGCATCAGGTCACTTGCCCGCCGGCTATCCACCGCCGGTGGTCGCGCACGCCTTCGCTCGCGAGCGCGCGCTGGCTGCGTTTGCCGCCGCCAGGGAAAGGCGGCCCGCATAGCAGCCCCGGCTGCGTCGGTGCAGCGGCCACAAACAACAAGGCGCATCGAGCTAGGGGGTAGGCTTCCTTTACCTACCCCCAATCGCCCGTCGATCCTTGCAGCCGTTCAGCGCGCCCGCTAGCGACCGTAGTGCATGTGCGCCGTGAGCGTGCAACTGCTGGTCGCGATGAAGGTGATGGAATTCTCCTCGCCCGATGCGCCACAGCCGGACCAGTAGTCCACGTTGCACTTCGGGTCAACGGCGACAGCGTGCGCTTCGATCACCGTGCCCGGCTCGTAGCCGCCATCGCAGTTGGGTGGGGTGTCGAGCATGGCCGAGCCGCCTGTGTACTGGCAGCCGCTCATGTCAACCGTCACCGTGATGATGCGGCAGGCGCAGGTCGCCGGGTCCCACACGCAGTCACCCTCCGGGGAGACGACACACTCCCTGGCGAGGTGACCACACGTGTCGCACGATCCGCACGGCCCCCAGCTTCCGGGCGGCACACCGCTGCCAGGCGATTCCGGCTCGCCAGGGATGACCGGCGGCTCGCCGCCCGGCGGCGGCTCTCCTGGCGGCACCTGGTCGCAATCGCCAACTGCCGCGACGACCCAGGACGCCACCCACAGGCTGTGAACCGCCTCGTGGCCGGGGAACCACGTCTTGTCAAGCTCCCACCACCGGTTGCCGCCGCTGTCCAGCGCGTACCCGACCACCGGGTACTCCACGCCGGGCGTCAGCACGCCAAAGACAGCATAGCCAAGCCCCGGCCCGACGCGCACGTTTATACCGGCCCCATCACCGCGGATTGCGCAGGGCCGGACCGGTTGCGCGCCCGGCCCGCCTTCTTCAGGCGGGGGCGGAGTCTCGAACTCAAGCCCTGTCTCGGCGGTGCAAACCACGTCATCGCCGACGTACACGCGCAGCACGAACCGGAAGCCGGCATAGCCTGCGGGCAGCGGCCAGGTGAACGCCATGGGGTCGCCGTGTGCCCACTCGCCGTGCGTCAGGTACATGTAGCCGCTGTCGGCCATGCGGCCATAGACGTACACCGCATAGCCGGTCGCGCCCGGCATGGCGTCCCACGTCACGGTTGCCCGGAGGGGATCGTCGCCATCTTGCACGACGCCGAAGTTGAGGTCGGGGCAGCCGCCCCCCGTCAGCAGCTCTTCAGGGCCGGGGCACGGCGCGCACACCGCCGGGCCAGCGCCCGCCGCGCCGGCCAGGCAGCCGGGCGCATCGCCGGCGCACGTCACAAGCAGGCGCACGATCCCCGTCGCCATCGGGTCGTCGGACGATACCTCGACCTCGTAGCGCCCGCTGCGCGCCGCGACCGTCACCCGGTCCTCAAGCTGCTCGCCGCCGCGTAGCAGCGCCACAGCCGGCCCGCGCTGGTCGTGCACCTTGATCACAAACGGAAACGTGAAGGGTTGGCCCTCGCTCAGGTTGGTCACGAGCAGCGTCGTGGGGCAGTCCTCCGCTTCGAACGCGAAGAACTGCGGGTCGGCAGCGGGCGTCAGGGTCACGTCCACCGCCTGCCCGAACAGCAGCGACGTGGCGGTCAACGCGCCCCGGCCCAGCAGGGTGAGCGCGAAGTCGCCGGTGGTCCCGTTCTCGCCGCTGATCCACAGCAGGTAGATGCCCTCGTCTGGCAGAACCGCCGAGATGTACGCGCCCTGCATGTTGTCGTCGCGCGTGTTCTGGGCGCTGCTGGCGAGCACAAGCCCGTTAGGCGCGACCAGTTCGGCGCGCACGTCCAGGGCGCCCGTCCAGTTCTCCACGATGGCGGTGACGACATCGTCCGCGCTGCCGGTGAAGCTGTACGGCGCGCGCGGCGCGTCACCGGTGATTGCCCCAAACACCTTCGCACCGTAGGTCAGCATGCCGCCGCTCTGCGCCCGCGAAACCGCCACCGAACCGGTGAGCATGGCGATCAGCGTGACGGCGGTCAGAAGCAGCCCTACGCGCATCCAACGACTCAGTATGTGTCGCATTGTCGCCTCCTTCCGCAATCACGACCCCGCCGGGGTCCCCACTCTACAGGTCCAGGTTTGGGGAACTCAACGTCCGTCTCCCCGCCGCACAGGTAACCCTGGGGCATGTCGCCAAAGGCTCCGCCACCGGTGGCCTCGCTATAGGCGCGGACGCTGATCTGGAACCGTGAGTAGTCGGCGGGGAAAACCCCTTCGAGATGGTAGGTGATGTGCTCGCCGGGCACAGTCAGGACGCGAATCCCGATCAGGCCGCCGTCATCCCCGTAAGCATAGACGTGGATCGTATAGGCGGCAGCGCCCGGCGCGGCGGTCCAGCTCGCCACAACCCGGCGCTCCTCACCCGGAACGACAGCCACGTTGACGCCGATGCCGCTGCACGCCTCGGCGGGGACGCCCTCGAACGCGAAGGTCGTCAGGCCCACACAGAGGAGTTCCGCAACATCTCGACCACGGCCCGCACGGACGCCAACCGTGAACGGTCCTCGATCCAGGTCGGCGGGGTTGAACGTGTAGGCATGACTGGTGTCGCCCTCCAGCAGGACAGGCGAGTCAGCAACCAGAGTGCCCCAGGCGTCGAGGATCACGAAGATGTACCACTCCGCGCCCTCGACGGCCGGCCAGGCAAAGGAGAAGGCGCCGCCCCCTTCGTCGGTGGCCGTGACGGCGAAGTCTGCGCACAACTCGCCGCCGAACGTCTCATCGATGCAAGGCGGGCACGCCGCTGTGTCAGCGCCGCCGTCGATGCACCCCGGCGCAGCGTCAGAGCAGGTCACCAGCAGGTTGACCGTTCCCTGCTGCTGCGGGTCCTCCGAGAGCACCTCGACCTCGTAGCGCCCGCTCAGCGGCGGCACGACCAGGCGGTCTTCAAACGCGTCCCCGCCGTAGAGCAGGGCGATCAAACCGCCCTGCGCGTTGCGCACTTTGACCACGAAGGGAAACGTGAAGGGCTGGCCCAGGCTCAGGTTGGTGACCGTCAGCGTGGTCGGGCAGTCCAGGGCGTCAAAGACGTAGTACTGTGGCTGGGGATCTGCAGGACGGTCACGTCCACCGCCTCCCCATAGACCAGGGTGGTGGCCGGCACGGGCGCGCGCCCCTGCAGCGTGAGCAGGAATTGGCCCGTCGTGCCGTTTTCCGCGCTGACCAGCAGCAGGTAGGTGCCGGTCTGCGGCAGGAAGCGCGCCAGGTGGGCGTCGCGGCTTTCGACGGCGAACGGGCTGCGGGCGCTGTCCGCGACCGTCTGTCCGTCAGGGCCGAGCAGCGTGACTTGCGGGTCCAGCGTGCCGACCCAGCTCTTGGCGTGGACCTGGACCAGATCGCCCGTAGCGCCATTGAAGCTGTAGATCACCTGCGTGAGATCGGCTGAGATCATGCCGAGTACCTTCGAGCCGTACCCAATCGTCCCGCCGCCCTGGGCGAGCGCCGCCGGGCCTTGGGACGGGACGGCTCCCGCCACAATCATAACGAGCAGCACCATCGAGGCTGCGCGCAACCCTACGAGCCATCGGCGCATGGTCATACCTCCTTACTTCGGCCTGAAAACATACGCTGCCAGGCGACAGGCTCGCCACAATCCCGGATTGCCCGCCCGCCAAGCGGGTAGGCCTGTGCGGTTCTCTATCGCTTCACACGGGCGAGCCGGCGTCTTCGACCACTCGCAGGCGGAAGCGGATCCGTGAGGGTGACAGGAACCTCGGCTGCGGATAGGCGCGCGTGCAGCATGTCTGCCGGATAGGCGTAAGCCCAGACATCCCGCACCACGTCGCTATTTCATGTTGTGGTCACCCTTTCGCGTGCGTCGCCGGCAGCCAACAGGGCTGTTCCGTGCCCATACCCTGCCGGCGCACTGAGGACAGTGCCTGATCTTCACAAAAGCGGAAATAGATGCACGGGGTGGAACTGAGGCGACAGCGACAAGGCGACACCCCGCACGGCAGGACCGTCTCCCAACGGTCACGAGGAAAAGCCGAGAGCTAAACCTTACCCTGTCGGCTCAAGGTAGCCGGCAACTCTGACGAGGCAATGATGCTTGCCGCCGCTGCAACGAAATGACCAGCGTCCACATCATCATAATACGACGCGGCTACAGGTGTCAATCCGGGTCGCGGCTCAGCAGGGCGATTGCATGAGAACCCGTCAGCCTGATGGCTGCGCCGGCACGCGGACAGAACCGCCTGCTGTTGAAAGACGAATTTTGTGTGAAATCTCACAAATCGGGTTGACTCCTGGCGCGAATGCATTGAAGATGGTAACT
The DNA here is from genome assembly GCA_027494055.1 of Anaerolineae bacterium. Classification (GTDB taxonomy): domain Bacteria; phylum Chloroflexota; class Anaerolineae; order Aggregatilineales; family JAFGMM01; genus JAOSJO01. Next base: position 59,338 of record JAOSJO010000023.1, read on the forward strand.
AAGCGCATCGCGACGGATGATCGTTGAATCGTCGGCTAGGATGCGTGCGCGCCGCGTACCTGCACCCGACAAGGAGAAACCACATGTTCCGTATGACGCGCGCGGTTGCCCTGTTGATCGCGCTGGCCCTGGCGGCCACCCCCCTGGTCGGTCTGGCGCAAGAGCCGCCGACCGAACCGTTTACCACATCTGACGGCCTGAGCTTTTCCTATCCTGCGGGATGGGTGGTCTCGGAGCAGTACGGAGTCGTCCTGCTGGCCAATGACGAAACGACGATGGAGTCCGACAACATCCCGCCGGGCGGGATCGGTGTCATCATCGTCGGGCCGCAGGGCGTGCGCGCGACGATCTACGTCCCCGACGACGCAAGCCTGATGGAAGTGTCAATCGCCATGGTCGAGGGCTTCGGCATCAGCGGCGCTGACGCCGAGTCGCTTGTCCCGGCAGCGACGACCATCGCAGGCCGGCCGGCGGTGCGCCTGGAGTTCGGCAGTGAAGAGGGCGACGGGCTGCTCTTCGCCATGGACCATGGCGACGGCGAGGTTGTGATGGTCATCGCCGCGTGCGCGCCCGGCGAGATCGGCAGGTTTGAACCGACCGCGCTTGCTATCGCCGAAACCGTCACCTACGCGCCCCCCTGGCACGCCGTGCTGCAGGGGCACACCGATTGGGTACACAACGTCGCCTTCAGCCCGGATGGGACCCAGCTTGCCTCCGCAAGCGATGACAGCACCGTGCGCGTGTGGGATGTCGCCAGCGGCGCGGAGCTGATCGCCCTGGTGCATTCCACCTCGGTCATGGGCGTCGCCTTCCATCCCGACGGGACGCGGGTGGCCTCGGGTGACACCCTTGGCCTTGTGCACGTGTGGGATGTTGCCAGCGGCACGGAGGCGCTCAGCATCGAGGCCCATACCGATTACGTGCGGGGCGTCGCCTTCGACACGGCGGGGACGCGGCTCGCCTCCGGGAGTGATGACGACCTGGCTAAAGTCTGGGACGCGGCGACGGGCGCGTTGCTGCTCACCCTGGAAGGGCACACAGACTGGATCAACAGCGTGGCCTTCAGCGCAGATGGAGAACGCCTCATCACCGCCAGTGATGACGCCACCGCCCTGGTGTGGGACGCGACCACCGGCGCGCAGTTGTTCGCGCTGGAACACCCCAGTTCGGTCAAGAGCGCCGTCTTCAGCCCTGACGGGGCGCTGATCGCCACCGGCGATACCAATGGCGATGTGCACGTGTGGGACGCCGCCACCGGTGACGCGGTGGCCGAGCTGCAAAGGGCACGACGACTGGGTGCGTGGGGTGGCCTTCAGTCCCGATGGGACGCTGATTGTCTCCGGCAGCGACGACGGCGCGGTGCGCTTGTGGGCGCTGGACGGCACGTGGCAGGAACTCACGGCCTTCGGTGGGCACACGGACTGGGTGCGCGGTGTGGCCTTCAGCCCCGACGGGACGCTGATCGCCTCTTGCAGCGACGACAGGAACGTGATCCTGTGGGACGTGCCACGCTAGGCGCGGCGCGCGCTTCAGCCGCCCTGCGGGGCGGTCAAGGCTAACCGACAGCGCCGGGGATCGGCCCCCGGCGCTGTTTTGCATCGTACCTGTTCGCGTTTGATCCCCGCGACGGTTGAACTCAGTGTAAGGTTTCTTGAGTAGGGGCAAGGCATGCCTTGCCCTACTCACCCATTTCGCGCCAAGACTCAACCCTGTTCGCCCTGGAACCACTTGTGGGGGGGGCGCCGAAACGCGCGGGGGTGGGGGACGCGGACGTCACAGCACGCGCTGCAGGCACACCCCGGTGTGCGAGCCGGGGACGCGCGCCACCTGCTCCGGCGTCCCTCCGCGATGATCCGCCCGCCGGCTGCGCCGCCTTCCGGCCCCAGGTCAACGATCCAGTCCGCGCCCTTGACGATGTCGAGGTTGTGTTCCACCACGATCACCGTGTTCCCGGCATCGACCAGGCGTTGCAGCAGCGCCAGCAGCCGGGCCGTGTCATCCGGGTGGAGGCCGGTGGTCGGCTCGTCGAGCAGGTAGAGGGTGCGCCCGGTGATGCGCCGCCCCAGCTCTTTGGACAGCTTCACGCGCTGCGCCTCGCCGCCGGAGAGCGTGGTGGTCGGCTGGCCGAGCTGCAAATAGCCCAGCCCGACATCGACCATCACCTGCAGGCGCGACGCAGCAGCAGGGATATCTTTGAACAGCGCCAGCGCCTCCTCGATGGTCAGCGCAAGCACCTGCGCGATGTCGTGATCGCGGTATTTGACCGCCAGCGTCTCCGGCTTGAAGCGGCGGCCGCGACAGGCCGGGCAGGTGACTTCCACGTCGGGCAGGAAGTGCATCTTCACCGCCAGCGTCCCGGCCCCCTGGCAGCGCTCGCAGCGCCCGCCGGGCACATTGAACGAGAAGTGGCGGGCCGCCATGTCACGCGCGCGCGCATCGGGCGTCGCGGCGAAGGTCTCACGGATGGGGGTGAAGACGTCGGAGTAGGTGGCGGCGTTGGAGCGCGGAATGCGCCCGATGTGCTCCTGGTCGATGGTGATAATCTTGGCGAAGTGCTCCCAGCCCTCAATCGCCCCGTGCCGGCCGGGCGGCTCACCTGCGCCGTAGAAGTGCTGGCGGCCGGCTCTGTCGAGGATGTCGAAGACCAGCGTGGACTTCCCCGACCCCGACACCCCCGTCACCGCCACGAGCATACCGAGCGGCAGGCGCACCGTGATGTCCTGGAGGTTGTGTTCCTGCGCGCCATGGATCGTGAGCGACTTCCCGTTGGGCGCCCGGCGCTGCTGCGGCATGGGGACGCGCATCCGGCCGGCAAGGTACGCGCCGGTGAGCGTGCCCGACATCTGGGCGACCTCGGCGGGCGCGCCGGCGGCGACGATCTGCCCGCCGTGCTTTCCGGCTCTGGGGCCAAAATCGACCACGTAATCCGCTGAGGCGATCAGGTCGAGATCGTGTTCAACGACGAGAACGGTGTTGCCCAGGTCGCGCAAGCGGCGCAGGAAGCCGATCAGGCGCTGGGTATCGCGGGTGTGCAGGCCAATCGTCGGCTCGTCGAAGACGTAGAGCACCCCGCTCAACCCCGACCCAAGCAGAGACGCCATCCGCAGCCGCCGCGCCTCCCCGGCGGAGAGCGTCGGCGAGGCCCGGTCAAGCGTCAGATAGGCCACGCCAACTTCGATCACCCGCCTGACCCGCTCGCGCAGGTCGTCCAGGATGGGCCGGGCGATGTGCATCGCCTCGTCGTTCAGCGCAGCGGGCAGGCCGTCCAGCCATGCCGCCAGATCGCTCAACGGCAGTTGCGCAATATCGATGATGGTCCGCCCCACCACAGTCACCGCGCGGCTTTCAGCCCGGAGGCGCGTCCCGCCGCAGTCGGGGCAGGTCTGCGTCACGAGGAACTCGTCGAGCTTCCGGCGGTAGTCCGCATCCTGGATGCGCTCCGCGTAGCGGCGCAGCAGGTTGCTCGCGATGCCCTCAAAGTGGCCCCGGCTGACGGTCGTGGGCGGCTCGATCTGCGGAAAGTGCTGCCGGAACTGCGGGCTGCCCACACCGAAGAAGAGCAGGTCGCGCTGGACCGGCGTGTAGTCCCGCACGGGCAGCGCGGGATCGAAGTCGAAACCGTAATGCCGGCCGGCCGCGTGCAGAGTCTCGACGTAGCGCCGGATGGTGTAGATGTCCCACCCGTGAACCGCGCCGTCGAGGATGCTCAGCGATTCATCCACCAGGCGTTTGAGGTTGGCATGGTGAACTGTCCCCAACCCGGTACAGGTTGGGCAGGCGCCCGCCGGCTTGTTGAACGAGAAGTTCGCCATCCCGATCTCCGGCATCGAAGCGCCGCAGTGCGGGCAATGCAGCGCGGACTCCGTTTCAGGGGCGTCGTTGACGCTGTCGCTGCTCCAGTCGATGGGCGACTCGTCATACAGCGGCGGGACGTCCTTCCCGCAGGCCGGGCACGGACGGTGCCCCAGGCGGGCGAAAAGCACGCGCAGGTAGGTGTAAATCTCCGTCGCCGTGCCCACCGTCGAGCGCGGGCTGTGGTTGGCCTGGTACTGGTCGATGCTGACCGAGGGCGACAGCCCGACAATCGAATCGACCGGCGGCTTCGTGAAGCCATACGACACCAACCCCAGCGATTCGAGGTACTGCCGCTGCCCTTCCTGGTGCAGGATGTCAAAACCGAGCGTCGATTTGCCCGATCCCGACAGCCCGGTCAGGACCACGAACTTCTCTTTCGGAATGCTCAACGTGATGTTCTTCAGGTTGTGCAGCCGCGCGTTGGTGATCGTGATACAGGGTTGCATAGGATCAATCTCCACACCAAATACAGCGCACCGTCACGGTACGCCTCACCGCCGATACACCTCTATTGTAAAACCCTGGTGTGCCCTGGGAGGGTTCTATGGTGGGGAAGCTCTGCGGGTCATCCTGTCCTCGATGATCGCTTCGACCAGGGCAATCAGGCGCAGGGCGAGCGCCTCCTGTTCGGCCAGCGTGGAAAGCCACCGGTCTGAGGCGGTGTACACGTCTTCATCGGGCGGCGGCGTGTCCAGCGAGTGGCGCAGGTCGGTGGTGTCGCCGCGATCAAGCCGGAGCATCATGCGCAGAATCGCCATCTGGCTGTAGCCGGCCCGGCTCAGCATCCGGATGACGCGCAGGCGGCTGATTTCGGCGGGGCCGTAGACGCGGTACCCGTTGCGCGCGTCGCGCGGCACGGCGATCAGGCCATTGCGCTCCCAGTTGCGCAGGACATCGACCGACACGCCGAGCCGGCGCGCCGTCTGCCCGATCTGCATGGGGCGCTCGGTCGCATCCGCGGCCACACCCCTTGCCCACCGTTCGAGCAGCGTCGCCGCTGCCTCCGCCTGCGCCCGCTCGGACTGGACGAACGCGAGATGGGCGTAGCTGCGCTCCAGCGCGCCGCCCCAGTCATCGGCGACCGTGCTCTCGTGGACCCGGCGCGCGGACTCGCGAATGGCTCTGCTCGGATAGGTGCTGTACACCATGCGCGCCACGCGCAGGCAGTCCAGGTGCTTCTGGGTGAACAGGCGGTACCCATTGGGGCCGCGCGCCACCGGCGGCAGCCAGCCCCACTCCACATAGCGGCGCACGGTGTTCGGGTGGACGCCGACCGCCCGCGCGAGGTCAGAGGTGCGCAAGTAGGCCATCGAAGTTCCAACCGCTGATCGCAATGCGCCGCTCAGGCGCGGGGACGCCCTGCCACGTGACCGTCACCGTGCGCGCCTCGCCGGGCAACAGGCAGAAATGGTTGGCCGAAAAAGCCACGTAGCCCGCCGCATCGACGGGACGGGCGTCCTCCAGCCAGGCGAACAGCGCCGCGTGGCTGCCGGTGGCGGTGAGCGTCAGCGCCCAGGCGTCGCCGTGTTCCTCGCGGCGCACGTCCAGCGCGGTAGGCGGGGCGGCAAGCAGCGGCGCGAGGTTGGCGGCGCGGGTGAATACGTAGCGATTGGCCGTCAGCGGTTGGCCCTGCGCGTCGGCGAGCGCCAGGTCGAGGAAGAAGGCCGGGCCATCCACCCGGTCGAGCGGACAATCCAGCGCCAGCAGCGGCGTGGCGGCGTTGGCGTCGGCGGCCACGGCCTGGCTCCACACGGCGGCGGCGCGATCGTCCAGTTCGACCAGCCGGGCGGTCAGGCGCGCGCCGGCCAGCGCCTCCGGGCGCGAATTGTTCAGCCACAGCTCGGCCTCGAAATGGTCGCGCCCTGCCCAGGCCAGCGTCGGGAAGCGGGCGGAGACGTGCAACGGCGCGTAGGCCTGGGCGACGGCGTAGTAGGCCGGCTTGGGCCGCGCGTAGTAATCGACCGCCGAAGTGCAGGCTGCCATCGGGTACGGCTCGTTGAACTGCCAGGGCAACGCGCCGCTGTTGCGGTACTTGCGCCTCCGGTTGGCCTCCAGGGCGTAACGCAGCCCTTCGGCCTGCAGGAGCTGGGCCGCGCGGACCAGCGTCGCCAGGTCAGCGATCTCCCCGAACACGGCCTGCCAGGTCGGCTGGTGGACCCACCACGCCCCCAGGTGCTGCCAAACCGGGCTATCCAGCGTGACCGGCCAGCGGTGTTCCGGCGCAATCGTGGCTTCCAGGGTTTTGAGGTTGGTCAGCCCTCCACGCCGAACTCGCTGTGCAGGAGCGCGGTACCCTGGTTGTACAGGGTGTACTGCCCCTCGACGCCCTGATACTCCCAGGGGCCGTGTACGTCGTGCAGCCCGTGCGGGTCGCGCCGGATGTTCTCCAGTGAGTTGCTGAACAGCCGCCCGCTGGGCGAGGTCGGCAGCCAGAGCCGGTCCGAGTCGAGCCGGGCCACAACCGACTTCAGCGCAGCCAGCATCGGCTGGTCATCGTCGCAGGGCTGCTCCGAGTCAAGGGTCAACTCGTTGCCGCCGCACCACAGGACCAGCGCCGGATGGTTGCGCCGGCGCGGGATGATGCGTTCGGCGTCGGCAACCATCATGGCGATCATGTCCGGCGCGTCGGGCGGGATGTTGTCCACGCCAGAACTGGACTGGATGAACTCCTGCCACACCATGATGCCCAGCTCGTCACAGCGGTTGTAGAACGCCTCGCTCTCGATCAGCCCGCCGCCCCACACGCGCAGCAGGTTGACGTGGGCCTGCCGGGCCAGGTTGAGCAGACGATCCAGCTTCGCCGGGCGCGGCACGCCGTACATCACATCCATCGGAACCCAGTTCCAGCCCTTGGCGTAGACCTTGCGACCATTGACGGCGAACGTGTAGGGCCGCGCGTCGGGTTCAGCGCCCTCGTTGGGGAGCAGTTCCACCCGGCGGATGCCGAAGCGGACCGTATGCTGATCCACGAGGAGGCCAGTCTCCAGCCGCCACGACGCTGATCTCGGCGTCGTACAGGGGCTGGTCGCCGTAGCCGTTCGGCCACCACAACGCCGGCTGCGCGACTGGCACGCAGACGTTGAGGCTGGTCCGGCTTGGGGCCAGGGCGTGGCGCGTGCGCGCGCTGGCGACGGCTGTCTCGCCCAGGCGCAGCGCCGTCTCCACCTCGACGAGCTGGTGTTGCGCGGCGTCGAGTTCGACGGACACGGACACGTCGGCGTGCTGCAAGCCCGGCGCAAGCTGCGGGCGGACGAACACGTCCTCGATGCGCACCGGTCCGCTGACCTCCAGGAAGACGTCGCCCCAGATACCGAGGTGGACCATGCGCGGGCAGAAGTCCCACCAGTAGGTCATGCGGCTCTTGTGAGTGCGCACGCGGCTGGTCCGGCCAAGCTGGGGCTGTTCAGGCGGGGCCGGCTCGATCACCACGGCCAGCGTGTTCTCCGCGCCGTAGTGGAGCCGCGCGCCAACGTCGAACATGGCCGGGGTGAACATGCCGGCGTGCGTCCCCAGCGACGCGCCGTTGAGGAAGAACTCGGCCTCGTAGTCCACGCCGGCGCACACCAGCCGGACGCGACTCCCCTGAATGGCCGGGTCAACCCGAAACGTCTTGCGGTACACCCACGTGCGGGCCGGGACCCACTCCAGCAGCAGGCTGTTGCGCTCGAAGTACGGGTTTGGGACCTCACCCGCCCGCCACAGGTCGTGGTGGACGCTCCCCGGCACGCTGCCGGCGTGCCAGTGCCGGGTATCGCGGGTGGCGGGCTGCTGCGCGTTGCGCCAGCGCCAGTCCTCCCCGTAGTAGCCCTTGAACTGCCAGTCGTCCCCGTTCAGCGCGATTCGTTCGGGCATCAGGCCTCCCATTCGAGCAGATTCGTCTCGGCCACCGGCTGCGCCGGGTCGCGCGGCACGCGGAAGGTCTTGATCTCAGCGGGGCCGAAGTGCGCCTCGATGGTGCGGCCCCAGTGCGGCAGGTGGATGGTCGCCGGCGCGGCCACCTTCGCTGTCTCGTAGGCGCGCACGATCAGGTCATCGCCCTCCTCGGCCTGCTTGAGCACCGTCACGAGCACGTGGTCCGGCTGCACAGCGATGAATGAGTCCGCCTGGGGCAGCGTGCCGTCCGGGTGGAAGGTTTCGTGCAGGATGATCGGGCGGTGGTTCAGCTCGGCGGCGCGCCGCACGGTCCCGGCCTGCTCCCAGCTTCCGGTGTGGGGAAACAGCACGTAGTTGAAGCGCTGGATGCCCTGGTCGATGAAGCTGTACAGCCCGCCCGGCTTGAGCACGGCGGGCATGTGGTTGGCGTAGGCCGGGCTGCGCAGCACGGTCAGCCCGATGTCGCGCACGTTGACGTCGAGGCTGTACTTGCCATCATTGAGCAGGCTGAAGCCGTAGGGCGTCTCGCGGTCGCGGGACACGCCGGAGACGTCCACCCAGCTCTGGAAGGGCGTCTCCTCCCCGTTGGCGTACTGCTCGATGTGGCCGTAAGGGACCTCTTGCGTGACTTTCATGAACTTGACGTTGACCGGGAAGCGCAGCTTGAGCATCTTGAGCTGCTCCTGCCAGTTGACGATCACGCTGACGTCGATCTGGTCCAGGTCTGGATACATGGTGAAGTCCTGGATGAGCGTTGACTGGCCGTAGGCGCTGGTCACGCGGATCACGGACTTGACCGGCCCGTGCTCGACCAGCCGGACGCGCGTCGCTTTGAACGCCCCGATGACCTGGTCGTACCGGTAGACGTTGTGCCCCCAGGTGTCGGAAGGGTCGTCGATCACGACCGAGCGGGCCGCCGGCCCTGAGAAGACCTGGACCGCCGCCTGCTTGTCGAACAGGCTGGCGATCCAGCCGGTGTCCGGGTCGAACTCCAGGCGGAAGCGCGCGTTCTCAAGCACCGCGTCCGACGCCTGGACCGTCATGGCCGGGGCAGCGGGGCCTTCGGGCGCAAGGCGGTACGTGCGGTAGCCCAGCGCCGGCAGGTCGGCCATAAAGCTCAGCCGGACGCGCCCGGTTGACGTGACCGACTGGACCTCCTGGTGCGGGGTTGGCCGGTCCTGCTCGTCCAGCAGCGCCGCCCCCGTCGGGCCAGCGGGTGGTCTCCAGTTCGACATTGGCGCGGACGGGCCACGTCAGCGGGTTGAAGACGACAGCCGGCCTGGCCCCCTCCTGGGCCGGGATGCGGATGCGCCACGAGAACGACTGCACCGCGTCGTTCAGCGCCCGGTCGGCGATGGCGAGCGCCTCGCCGAAGCTGTTGCGCGCGTCGTCGTAGGCGCTTTCCAGGCTGGTCCCCGCCAGGATGTCGTGGAACTGGTTGAAGAGCACGGCCTTCCATGCCCGGTCGAAGTCGGTCGGGTAGGGCTGGCCGGTCGTCCAGCCCGCCAGCAGCGACCACTTCTCGGCGGCCAGCAGGCGGTTCTCGGCGAGCCGGTTCCAGCGCTTGATGCCAGAATGGGCGGCGTAGCAGCCCGGCGCGTGCTTCTGCAGGTCGCCATGCACGACTGGCAGCGGCCAGCCCCTGGCCTCGACGGACTTGAAGAACGCCTCCGGCGAACTGCACACCACGCGCGGGTAGTCAGGATCGGCGTCCAGGCGGTGGATGCTCTCGATGTTGGCCTTTGTCGGGCCGCCCCGTGATTGCCCACGCCATAGAAGCACATGAACTCGTCCAGCGGCGCTTTCACCTCGTCCGCGCAGCGCCGGACGTGATGATCGAGTTCCGCGCCCCACGACAGGTACTCAAAGGGGATGCGGAAGGCCAGCACGCGCGAGCCATCGTCGGCCTGCCACCAGAAGAGGCGGCCCGGCAGGCTCTTCTCGTGCGGCATCGGGCGCAGAAACACGTAGTAATCCAGCCCGCTCTTCTTGAGGATTTGCGGCAGCGTCCCGCTGTGGCCGAAGCTATCGACGTTGAAAGCGACGCGCGCCGTGACGCCGAACTTCGCCATGAAGTAACGCTGGCCGATCAGGCCGTGCCGGACGAACGACTCGCCGCAGGGGATGTTGCAGTCTGGCTCGACCCACCAGCCGCCGACCACCTGCCAGCGCCCCTCGGCCACGCGCTGCCTGATCGCCTCGAACATGGCCGGGTCGGAGCGCTCGACCCACTCGTAGAAGGCAGCCGAGCTTGCCACGAAGATGAAGTCGTCGTATTCCGCCATGCGGTCGAGGGCCGAGCGGAAGGTCGCCTTGACCTCCTGGTATCCCTCCTGCCAGGGCCACAGCCACACCGGGTCGATGTGCGCGTTGCCGATCATGTGCAAGGTGATGTTTTTCATAGCCTCTCCGGGAGATCGGTTCGCAAATCAGGGGCGGCGCTGACCAGGGCCTCGGCCGGCTGTCCGAAGCCGGCCGCGCCGGCGGTGAGGGCCGGCGAGGTCTGCGCGCGCTGCCTGGCTCAGAGAGTCCGATTATACCGCGAAGTGACGCTGCCCCAGGAAGAAGATGGCGGTCATGGGCGCGGTTACAATCGCGCTCGCCGCCCTGCCCGAACCGGTCGGGAAGGCCTTGACGCCGCAAGCACGTTGTCGTACAGGTAGATTAGGGGCTTGATAAGGTCCGTCCAGATCGCCTTGAACTCGAAGATGAAGACCACGATCAGGGCGGTGCGGGTGAGCAGCAGCACGTGGGAAACGACGCATCCACGGGTTGGATCAGCCTTTCCGCCATGGCGCTGCTATAATGGTATCAGACCCGTATCAAGACACATGCGCAGCTTCTGCGAGCGCACGCAGGGACCGCCGCGATGAAGCCTCGTGAACGCCTTCAGTGCGCCCTCAACCATCAGACGCCCGATCGCGTCCCTATCGATCTGGGCGCGACGCGGAACACGGGCATCAGCCTGGCGGCGTACCAGCGCCTGGCCGCGCATCTCGGATTGGCGGATCCCGTCCAACCCCTTGGCGCTAGCGGACCTTCGCGCAACCTCGGCGTGGCCTTGCCCGATGAGCGCGTGCTTGAGCGCCTTCGGGTGGACGTGCGCGGTTTCTTCCTGGGCGCACCTGACAACTGGCAGGACGTTGAACTGCCGGCGAATGTCTATCGCGACGAATGGGGCATCGTCTGGCAGAGGCCGCCCTCGTCGCATTACTTCGATGTCGTGCGCAGCCCGCTCGCGGGTGACATCAGCCTGCACGACACGCACGGCTCAAGCGCGAATTCGGGCACGCGCTTGGGTTCTGGGGCGGGATCGACAACGTGCGCGTGCTCCCGTTTGGCTCCCCCATGGACGTCCGCGCCGAGGTGGCGCGGCGGATCGCGGACCTGGGGAATGGCGGCGGCTATGTGCTGAGCGCCGTACACAACATCCAGCCGGACATGCCGCCAGAGAACATCGTCGCGATGTATGACGCCGTTGATGATGTGTTGACGGCGTCCGACTGACTCACGTCAGCAGCCAGGCCGCGCCGTTGCGGCTCACCATCGGTCAAATCCGCATCACGCGGCTTTCTACAATGTCGGCCACGCGCCGCACCCGGTCGTAGAGGCCATCCGGCGGAACCTGGTCCGCGCCAGCGATCACAAACCCCCGCTGCGTGGTCATCACGTCCAGCACGGCGTTGACGTGCGCATCAAACGCCGCGTCGCTCACCACCGGCGAGAAGAACGCCCCCGGAATGCCGCCCCAGAGGATCGTGTCCGCTTCGACCATCCCGCGAATCTCCGCGATGCCCACGTTGCCAACCGGCATGGGCGTAAACGACTCGATCACGTTGAAGCCGGTGGATGCCACCGGGCCAATCAAGCCTTTCAGCGTGCCGTCCATGTGGACGAACGAGAACTTGCCCGCCGCGCGGATGCGCGCGTTCCACTTCGTCTCGTAGCCGCGCATGTACGCCTCGAACAGACGCCGGCCGATCATCTCGGCGGACAGGTTCTCCGGGATCATCAGGCACTCCGCCGGCGACGCGAGCGCGACCGCCGCCGCCTGGTCGTGATTGTGCTCCATCAGCGACAGCGTCTCGGTGAATTCGTCGTGCGCGCCGGCCCATAGCTCCACCACAGTCTGGATGCCCGCGTACTCCGTCACCATCTGCATCAGCGGCGAGCGCGGCAGGTAGCAGAGCACCACGCCCAGGTCGCCCACGTTCGCTTGCAGCCAGCGCGCCCGGTCGTAATCCGGCGCATAGCGGGTGTGCTCAATCCAGTAGCGCAGAACCGCGAGATCAGAGACATCTTTGACGAAGTGAACCTGCGGCGACTCCGGAGAAGCTGTCCCACAGGAACAGCCATTGCTCCTCAAGCGTGCCCACCGGCGTGTGGACCCTCCGGTAGCGGATGTCGCCCTTTTGCCCGGCTTTGACCTCGATGCCGCCGTCATAGATGGGGCGGAACGGCCAGTAGCCCTGGAGGTAGAAGCCGACGCCCAGTTCGCGGTGAAAGTCCAGGTAAGCCGGGGACTGGCGGAACCCCGACGGGCGCTCGCCGCGCCGCTCCACTGCGTATGTCCAGTAGTCCAGATCGCTGAACCAGGGCACCCGGTCTGCCACGCCGCCACGCAACACGGTCAGGACACGTTCGCGGTCGTTCATCACAGCCCCCTGTGAGTGTGAAATGCGCCAGGCCACAGATATGATAATCGCGATCAACCCGATAGATCAAAATAGCGACGTTGTTTGCGCCTGTCCGTCTGGCCGAGCGTCCAACTGAACGGCGAAAGCGTGCGCCAGATCGCCAATCACCCGTCGTCACTGTGAGGTTCGATCTCGACGTGATAAACTAGAGCATAGCGATCTGATTAGTCATTTTTCGTTTGTGCGCACCGGCCTTTACAGTCCCATAGTCCTCGACGGCGCGACGAGTTTCTCAGGTCTGCTTCATGCGCATTGGCTTTGACGTAACGCCGTTATGTGTGCCCAGAAGTGGTGTCGGTACTTACGCAGCGAACCTGTTCGATCACCTCCAGCGCCATGCCGCAAACGGCTGCGAGGTGATCCCATTGTCACACTGTCACCCGTCCAACGGCTCGGTCGGCTTTGAACAAGACCCTCTGGATGCAGGCAGTGCTGCCGTGGGAGATGCGGCAGCTCAAGCCCGATATCTGCCATTTCACGAACAGCGTCGCGCCGCTCCTGTCGCCGTGCCACGTCGTGGTCACCATCCACGACATGACGCTCTGGCTCTACGCGCACTACCACCATCGCAAGCGGCTGCTCTCCATGCGTCCGCTCATCCCCCTGGCGGCGCGCCGCGCCGCCGCAATCATCACCGTCTCGCACAGCGCAAAGGCCGACATCGTGCGCATCCTGGGCACGGACGCAGCAAAGATACACGTCATCCACGAAGCGCCTCCCGCCGATTTCCAGCCGCTCCCTCCAGGCGCTGCGCTTGAGGCGGTCCGCAGCCGCTACAAGCTGCCACGCCACTTCATCCTGCACGTGGGCACGCTTGAACCGCGCAAGAATCTGGTGCGCCTGATCGAAGTCTTCGCGCGCCTCCACCGTGCAGGGACGATCCCGCATAGCCTGGTGTTCGTTGGCGCAAACGGCTGGATGACCGAGCCAGTCTTTGAGGCCGTCGAGCGCCTCGCGCTGCACGAGGTGGTGCGGTTTCTGGGCCATGTGCCCCAGGACGACATGGCGAAGCTGTACAACCTGGCTGATGTCGTCACCTTTCCATCACTATACGAAGGATTTGGATTGCCGGTTGTCGAGGCGATGGCCTGCGGTACGCCGGTCGTCACCTCGCGCCGGGGCGCGCTGGAGGAGGTCGCCGGGGAGGCGGCAGAGTTCGTCGAGCCGACAGAGGATGATAGCATCGCCGAGGGGCTGTGCCGCGTGCTCACCAACCCGAACCGTCACGCCGAGCTGCGGGCGTGCGGGCTGGCGCGCGCCGCCCAGTTCAGTTGGGCAGCGACCGCCGCCCAGACCATGCGCGTGTACGAGCAGGTCGTCCAGGCCTGACCGTCGCTCAGGCGCGCCAGCCTGCGCCGTCAGTGGAGTTGCCGTGCACCAAGCGTCACCACGCCGCCTCACCGCCAACCTGCTATACGGCGCAACCATCGCGCTGGCGGTGGCGCTGCCGTATGAGGTCATCGACCCGGTTCTGACCCTCCCCTGGTTTGAGTTCACCGGCCTGGAGCTGGCAATCACCGCGACCGCTATCGTGTGGGCGGTGCACGTCCTGGCCCTGGCCGCAGACGGGCGCCTGCGCGCGTTCGTCGCCGGGTTCCGACGCCACCGGCTGCTGCTCCTGCTCGCGCTCGCCTTCGTGCTGATTGCCGCCCTCTCGGCCCTGCTCGCCCCCGTCAACCGGCTGGAGGCGGTCAAGTTCACGACCCGGTTTGTCACCGGCGTCTACCTCCTCCTGCTGACGGCCTGCGTCGGCGCCAGCCGCGCGCGCGTGACCGGCCTTATGTGGGCGCTTGTCGCCGGGGCGACGACGGGCGCGCTGCTTGGGCTGGGCGAGGTCGCGGGCTGGGCGGCGCTCGACCCGATCCTCCCGCTCTTCAAAGTCGGCCCCACCTACGTGGGCGGCGCGCTGCGCCTCAGCGGGACGTTCCCCTACGCGACCATCGCCTCCATGTATCAGGAGATGGCCGTGCCGCTGGCGCTCGTGCTGGCGGCGCTGGCCCGGCGGCGGGTGGCGCGCGCGCTGGCCCTGCTCATGGCGTTGATCTGCTCGGTGGCCGTCGTCCTGACGCTGACACGCACCGGGCTAGTCGTGCTCCTGGCCGTGTCTGCGCTGGCGATTGCGGTCGGCGTGTGGCGCTTCCGCGCGCTCGTGCTCCCGGCGGCGGTAACGACGCTGGCCGTGGTTGTGTCAGTCGCGCTGACGCTCCGCGACAACACCGCGTTTCAGGCCCGCCTGACCACCGAAAACGACACGAACTGGTACAACACGACCTACCACGTGCCGGCGCGGTTGACGCTTGCGGCCGGCGAGACGACCGTGGTCACGGTCAGCGCACAGAACACCGGCGCGGCGACCTGGTACACAAGAGGCGAGAACCCGTTCAGGCTGGGCTACTACTGGCTCATCGAGGACGAAGGCGAGACAATGCGCACGCCCCACGTCGAGCAGCCGCTGCCCCACAACGTGGCCCCGGGCGAAACCTTACAGATCGACGTGCCGATCACGCCCAGCCTGCCGGCGGGCGAATACCGGCTCGTCTGGGGGATGCTTCAGAGCAACATCCTGTGGTTCCGGCACCGCGACGTACCCGAAGCCGAGACCCTGGTCGAGATCACGCCGGGCGCAGAGCAGGCGGCGCAACCGCCGGCGGGACTCGCGCCCGCCGATGAGGACCTGCCCGACCTGCCTGTGACCGTCCCGCGCGGCGAGTTGTGGCGCGCGGCGCTCAGCATGTGGCGGGAGCGCCCGCTACTTGGCGTCGGGCCAGACAACTTCCGCCACCTCTACGGAAATTACATCGGCCTGGCGCGCTGGGATACGCGCATCCACAGCAACAACCTCTACCTGGAATTGCTCGCGACCGTCGGCGCGCTGGGGCTGGCGGCGTTCGGCGCTTTCGTGATCGCCATCGTCTGGCGCATCGCGCGCGCCGTCCGCGCGCCGTCAGGCGACCCGGCGACGCGCCTGCTGGCGCTTGGTCTGGGCGGCGTCCTGCTCGCCTTTCTGATGCACGGCGCGCTCGATTACTTCCTGGGAGCGACGCCAACCTTCGGCCTGTTCTGGATGGCGATGGGCCTCACCGCCGCGCTAACTGCGCGTACAGATCAAGCCACGCCCGCACCGTATGCGCCAGCGTATAGCGCGCCTCGACCTGCGCACGCGCCTGCTGACCAAGCGCCCGGCACAGCGCCCGGTCCCGAACCAGGCGCGTGAGCAGCGCCGCCAGCGCCCGGTCATCGTCCACCGGTACGAGATAGTCCTCCGGCGTCAGGTCGGCCAGGATGCCGACCCGCGCGCCGACCGTGGCCCGCCCGCAGGCCGCCGCCTCCAGCGGGACCATGCCGCTCGCCTCGTGGCGCGAGGTCATCACGCACAGGTCGGCGGCCCGGTAGTAATCGGGCAGGCGTTCGTGCGCGACGCTCCCGTGGAAGGTCACGTGGTCCGCGAGCGCGAGCGTCCGCGCCTGCCGTTCCAGGTCGGGCCGCAGCGGGCCGTCGCCGACGATGTGCAGTTCGGTCCCTGGCGCGCGTTGCACGACTTCGCTCATGGCGCGCAGCAGCATGGGCTGGTTCTTGACCGGGACGAGCGAGGCCACGTGCAACAAGTTGAACCGGTCGCCGGGCAGCGCGCCCGACGCGCTGGGGGAGAACAACGCGGTATCGACGCCCAGCGGCGTGACGACTAGGCGGTCTGGCGCGACGCGCGGCGCGGCCAGGTCGTGCAGGAGCGTCGAGCCGGCCGTCACCCGGTCCGCGTGGCCCAGGCTGAGCCGGACCATCGCGCGCGCCGCGCGGCTGAGCTGGTGGCCGTAACCGATGTCCGGCAGCGCGACGAGTTCACCGCCCCCAGAGTCACCACGGCGGGGGTGCGCAGCATCCGGCCGGCGGCTACGGCGACCAACCCCGGCTCGTCGGCCCAAATCCCGTGCAGCACGTCAAAGCGGCGGCGGCGCGCCTCGGCCACGACCGCGCGCACGGCCCGCACCAGCAGCGGAACCCGCCGGAGGCCGCGGGCGGTCGCGCCGCCCAGGGCATGGACCGTCGCGCCATAGACCGTGTAGGTCCGCCTCTCGTAGGGGTAACGCAGCGCAAAGACGTGGACCTCGTGGTCGCGCGCCAGGGCGCGAACAAGGTTCAGGAACACCGGAATGCACCAGTCCGCCTCGCTCGCGCTGAAGCCCGGCAGGACAAATCCGAGCTTCATCGTCCCACCCGGAAGAGGGTGTAGGGTCCCCGCTGCCCGACCGCCGCCAGCCCTGGGCCATCGCGGAGCCTGTGATACGTCTCCTGGGGCGTGCGCCCGCGCCATTGCGTCTCGACGTTGGCGACGTCAAGCAGCAGGTAGGCCGGCCGCTCCGATGCGAAGAGCGCGGCGAGGTCGGCCTCGCTGAGCGCATAGAGGTCGAACGCCTCCAGCGCGCTGTAATACTGCATCAAGGGGGTCAGGCCAAGCGTGATGACCCTGGCGTCTGCGGGCGCCTGCATCTCGACCCAGCGCACCGTCGCGAGGTCGTCATGCTTGCGGTCTGTGAACCCCTGTGTCAGCGTCGCGCCGCTGGCCGCCATCCACACCAGCCCGACGCCGAGCGCGCCGGCAATAGCGGCGCGCTGCCATCGCCGCCCGTCGCAGCGTCGCCACAGGTACGTCACGCCGATACCGGTGAGCGCCGCCAGCGGGGGCATGTACGTGAGCGTAAACCGGAAGTTCTGCCAGGGCGCGCCGCTCAGGAAGGCGTACACAAGCGCCGGCCATCCGATGAGCAGCGCCGTCGCGACCAACGCGCGGCGGCGCACCACCGCCCAGACGCCCGGAATGATGAACGCGGCCCACAGCGGCGTGAAGTAGAACGACCGCGCGGGCGCAGCCGCGTAGTACAGGCCGTTGGGCAGGCGATAGCTGAGGTGTCCGTCGCTGTTCGCGAAGGCGCTCCGCAGCGCATTGCGCGGATCCCAACTGTACACCTGGAGATCGACCGCAAAGGCGGTCGGCTCGCCGACGGGGGCGCGGAAACTCCCAAGCGCCGGCGCGACCACCGGCGCGAGGAGCGCCAGCGTCAGCAGCCCGGCAGCGCCGCCGTGCGCCAGCGCAGCCAGGGGCGACGCGCGGCAGGCGCGGCGTAACACGATCAGGGCCACGCCGGCGCACACGATGGCGACCAGACCGTAGGCCCAGCGCGTGATGACCGCATAGGCCACAGCGCCGGCCGCCAGCAGGAGCCAGCGCAGCCGCCGAGGAGCACGGGCGGCGGCGGCCGGTCGGCTATAGCGCGCCAGCGCCCACGCACCCAGAGTCGCCGCGGCGAGGGCCGCCGTGTCGCTCATGACCATGGCGCTCGATTGCAGAAGCTGGCCGTTGCCCGCCGCCGCCAGCCCGGCGACCAGCGGCCCCAGCCAGCGCGGCGCGTCGTCATCGCGGCCCCAGACCTCCCAGGCAAGCAGGATCGTGAACACGACCACCAGCCCGCCGGCAACCAGGCTGACAAGCTGGCCGGCCAGCGGCCTGACGCCAACCACCACCATCGCCGCCACGACCAACCAGGGGTAGCCGGGGGGCCATGCAAACGGCGGCGGGGGAAAGAACTGCGCGCGCAGGGGACCCGCCGCATAGCCATAGTACGCGAACGGGTCCTGACCGTACAGGCCGTCGAACCCGCCGGCCGCCGCCAGCGCGCCCGCCGCGACGGGCACGATCAGCCCAAGCGGGAGCAGCCACAGCGGGAAGCGCCGCGCGCTGCGCCCCTGCCCCGCCGGCGGCGCGCCGGCTAGATGCGTTGCCGGACGCTCTGCCATAGCCGCGTGACTTCCGTGACGCCCAGCCGGTGGAGCAATGCAAGGTACACACCCCCGCCAACGGCGGCCGGCAGCGCCACCGTCAGCAACTCCGGGAGCAGCCCGGTTGCGCCGCCGAACAGCAGCGCCCCGCCCTGCCACACGACGTAGACCGCAGCACCCATGACCGCCGCAGCCAGCCCTGCCCGCGCCAGGGTTCGGGGCACACCTTCGAAGCCGCCGCCCACGCGCCGCCGCAATAGCCACAGCGAGACCGCCGTGTGGAGGATGATCTTCACCGCGTCGGCGACCATGATGGCGAACAGACCCACCACAGGCAGCAGCCCGGCGGCGAGCACGACATAGACCGCCGCCGCGCCCACACCGATCAGCGCCGGCGTCAGGGTGTCCTGCCGCGCGTAGAACGCGAACACCAGCAGCAAGTCAACCGCGTGGAACGGCAGCCCGATCAGGTACAGGCGCAGCGCCAGGCCGGTCATCGCGGTGTCGTACGGGGTGAAGCTGCCGTGCTCGAAAAGCAGCATGACGACGGGGCGCGCCAGGATGAAGATGCCCACCGTCACGGGCACGATGAGGGCGACGCTCAGCCGCAGACCGTGCGCCAGCGCCATGCGGAACGGGCCGCCCTCGCCGGTCGTGGCGCGCGGCGGCGGCGTGCGCAGCGAGCGTCGGCAGCACCGCAAACGAGATCGCGGTCGCCACCATCCCCTGCGGGAACTGCCAGAGGGTGGTCGCGTAGTCCATCCACGAGATGCCGCCCGCGCCGGTGCGCGAGGCCAGGTTGTACGTCACCGGGCGGCTGATGAGGACCTCCACGAGCAGCCCCAGGACGATGGGCGCGTAAAGCGCGGCGACCCGGCGCAGGCCGGGATGGTTCAGCGCCGGCCGGAAGCGCATCCCGGTCCCGCGCAGGCCGGGCGCCTGGACCACCACGCGCAGCGCCGCGCCGGCCAGCAGGCCGAGCGCCATCGCCGCGACGCCCAATTGCGCGTGCAGGAGAACGGCCACCAGCACGATGGCCGCGTTGAAGACCGCCCCGGTCAGCGCGGGGTAGGCAAACCGCCTGAGCGCGTAGAGCAGCCCGGAAACCACGTCCGACACACTCAGGAACAGCAGTGCCGGCCCGGCGATGCGCAGCAGGTCAGCAGTCAGCGCCAGCACCTCAGGCGAGGAGCCGCCGCTGAACAACCACGCGATCTGCGGCGCGAAGCATTCAATCACGATCACGAGCAGCGCCATCACAAGCGTCGTGAGGCAGATGAGGGCGCTGAACAGCCGCCACAGGTCGGCGCGGCGCGCCTCCCCGTAGGCGACGAAGACCGGGACGAGCGCGCTGTGCACCATGCCGGCGACGAGCAGGTCGTACAGCAACAGCGGCACGCGCGCCGCCACGTTGTACGCATCGACGACCCCGCCCGCGCCGAAGAGGTACGACTTGACGACCTCGCGCGCCAGCCCGACGGCGCGGCTTGCGACGTTCCCCAGCGCGAGCACGACCGCGGCGCTGGCGACCTGTTCGAGTTCCGTTGCAGTCCGGTCTGGCGTCGTTACTTCATTCATGTGCGAAAGGCGCGCTTACTTCGCGTCGCGCAATTCTAGCACGGTTCGGGAATTTGATAACATAGACCAATTTAGCCATAATTCGGCCACGTTCGTATTGGCGGCCTATGGGATGTCAGCCCCTCAAGTCAGCGTCATCATCGCCACGTACAACCGCGCGCCCTTCCTGGGCGAAGCGCTCGCAAGCATCCTGGCGCAGACGTTCGCCGATTACGAAATCATCGTTGCCGACGACGGCTCGACCGACGATACGGCGGCGCGCGTCGCTTCATTTGACGCGCCGATACGCTACCTCCGCCTTGAACACAGCGGGCGACCCAGCGTCGCGCGCAATCAGGCGCTGGCGGTCGCGCGCGGTGGCTTCATCGCCTTTCTGGATGACGACGACCTCTGGCGCCCGGCGAAGTTGGCACGTCAGGTTCAGGCGCTCACCGGCGACGATGCGCCTGACTTCGTTTACAGCGACATGCAGTTTCTTTATGCCGACGGCGCGCTCTCGCCTCCCGTCTTGACGCCGCGCCAGAAACGCAGCGGTCACATCCTCGCGCACCTGTTCGGCGACTGCTTCATTTATCCCAGCACAGTCCTCATGCGCCGCGCGGTGCTCGATACTGTCGGCTGGTTTGACGAGTCGATGTCCATAGGCGAGGATTACGATCTGTGGCTGCGGATGGCGTATGCGGCGCGGGCCGGTTTTGTGGCCGAGCCGCTTGTGCTGGTGCGGCGGCACGCCTCCACAATCTCGCGACGCCGCGAACTGGAAACGTACCGGAACGTGATCACGTCGCTTGAGCGTGCGCACGCCGGCTTTGACCTCAGCCTCGGTCAGAGGGTGCGGCTGCGTCGCGCGCTGGCCCGGATGCATACGCATCTGGGTTTGTTGTTGATGCGGCGACAACAGGCGGCAGAAGCCCGGCGGCATTTCCTCGACTCGCTGCGCGTCAACCCCTTCCAGTGCCGCGCGTGGCTGGCGCTCGTCGAAAGTCGCCGGTAGATCATGCACACGTCGCGACGGCTGCGCGCCTGGTCCACGGATACGACCAACCGCCAGATCGTGACGGTCCTGGGTGGGCACGGCCTGCGGCTGGCGCTGGGGCTGGTCAGCAGCGCCCTGCTGGCGCGCGGTCTCGGTCCGCAGGGGGTTGAGCCTGTTCTCGGTCGTCGGCGCGGCGATGATGATCGCGGTCACGGTCGCCGATTTCGGCATGAACCACAGCGCGGTGCGTTTCATCGCGGCGGATCTCGCCGCCGCGCCGGCGCAAGCGCGCCAGACGGTGAGCGTGTTCGCGCGCCTGAAGCTCCTCGGCGCGCTCGCGACCGCCGGCCTCATGATTGCCCTCGCCGGCCCCCTCGCCGGTCTGTTGAACCTGCCGGGGGATTCGGGGCCGCTGCTGATGTTCATGGCCGGCCTCGGCCTGCTCGCGACCTCGCTGAGCGGCTTGCTGGGAACTGTGCTGCGCGCGCGCAGCCGGTTCGGGGCGCTCGTCCTCACCCAGGTCTTCACCATCGCGCTGACCGTCCTGCTGGTGGCTGCGCTGTACAGCGCGGGGCGGCTGGAGGTTGTCCCCGCGCTGGCGGTGGGTGCAGCAGCCGCGCTGGCGACGGCAGGGGTGAGCTACTTCCTCCTGCCGCCGGCGTGGCGGCGGGCGGTCCGGGCCTCCGCGCGCCTGAACAGCGCCGCCGGCCGCCGCTTGCTGACGTTCAGCAGGTGGCTGTGGGTCTCGGCCACCCTGTCGATCCTGTTGGTGCAGCTCGACCTGCTGCTCCTGAACCGTTGGATGCCGCCGCTTGCTGTCGGCGTTTACGCGCTTGCGCTGAACCTCGCCCTCAAGGCAGACGTGTTCAACCAGAGCCTGCACACCGTGTTGCTGCCGTCGGCGTCGGCGCTTTCGGGCCGCAGCGCGTACCTCGCCTACCTCCGCCGGGGCCTGGCGCGCAGCCTGGCGATGGCGCTGCCCCTGGTCCTGGCGCTGCCGCTCGCCCGGCCTTTCATCGTCGCCGTCTACGGGGCGGCTTACGCCGAATCGGTGGGCGTGTTTCACGTCCTGATGCTGGTCGTCCTCTTCGACCTGCTGACCACGCCGGTCCTGCTCCTGGCCTTCCCGATGGACATGCCCCGCCTGATTGCAGCCGCCGATGCGCTGCGCGTCCTCACGCTGTTGAGCGCCGGCGCGGCGCTGATCCCGGCCTGGGGGCTGTACGGCGCGGCAATCGCCAAGCTCGCGGCCAAAATCGCCGGCACGGCGCTGATCGCCATCGCGGTCGCCGTACACCTGCACCGCGACGCCGACCGCGCGCCCGGCCATGCCGCGCCTGCGCCAGACGAGGGCACGGCGGCTCCAGGCGTTCGGCGCACACGCTAAACGACATCCGCACGCCGGCCCAGGGTCAGCGTGCACACACACTTGCGGCAGATGGGGTCGGTCTGGACATCGAGGCTGCGCCGGAATGCGGTCGCGTCCGGCCCGTTGATGATCGCGTCGAAGGGTTGCTCGTGGATGTTGCCGAGCGCGCGGTGAAAGAAGCAGGGCCGGACCGCGCCATCCGCCTCGATGACGGCGGACACCCAGGGCGCGTTGCACGATACCGGGGGAAGTCGCCGTCGCCGTTGAGCGCGGCGTAGTAGCGCGCCAGACGGCGCAGCTTATCCGGGCTTTCGGCGATGAAGCCAGAGGCGAAGTCATCCGCACGGGCGGCGATGGTCGCCTCCAGCACGCGCGCAAACGCCGCGACCTCCTCCGCGCTCAGGGCGACCTCGCTGACGCGCCCGCCGTCCCAGGGGACCGGGCGGTTGAACGCCGCCGTCGAGACATCGGCGGCCAGGAACGAGACCTGATCGAGGCGGAGGTCGTGCGCCGCCTGGATGATGTTCGGGAGGTCGGCGTAGTTGCTGCACTGGATTACGCAGCGCGCCGTCACCCGGAAGGCGGGGTCAAGCTCTTTGAGCACGGCCACGCCCTCGGCCAGCCGGTCATACGCGCGCGGCATGCGCCGGATCGCGTCGTGAACGGCGCGGCTGCCGTCCAGCGACACGATGACCTCATCGCACCAGCGGACCACACTCCGCCGCGTGGCGCGCGAGCAGCAACCCGGTTGAGAGCAGGGTGATCTTGACGCCCAACGCTTTCAGGGTTTCGCACAGCCGCCACAGGTTCGCGTGCATCAGCGCCTCGCCGCCGGAAAGCACCACCCAGCGCACGCCCAGCTTCCGGAAGCTCTCCATGTGCGGGGCTAGCGCCTCGTCGGTGATCTCCCGGCCCTCCCGGTTGGCTTTCCAGATGTCGCACATCACGCAGCGGCAGTTGCACCGGCTGTGGGGCATCAGCGTCAGGATCGGCAGCGTGTAGATGCGGTGCGTGGTGCGCGTGAGTTGGCGCTTGGCGATCTCAACCAGCGTGGGCATGGCGCTAGAACCCCGTCGTCTCAGGTCGCTGATACGATAGCACTTTGTGCAGCGCCCGCAGTTCGAGCGGGTGGCGGTAGAAGCGCAGGTGATAGCGCCATCCCCCTGCCGCCCGGAGCGCCCACCGCCCCAACCCACGCAACCGGGGGTTGGTCACCGTCGGGTAATAGGCATTGAGCACGCGCTCGAAGTCGCGCACCTGCCGGCGCAGCGGGTCGGTGAGCCAGGGCACATCGGTGTTGCGGCGCTGCGCGAACTCCTGCCACGCGTCGCTGATCCACGCCTCCAGCGTCGTGGGGAACGCGAACCCGCTCGCCTTCGCCTGCTCGTAGAGGTCGCCGGCCAGGGGGACGGGCGTGTACAGGTAAAGGATGATCTCCGTTTTCGGGTTGACCTGCTTGACCTTGCGGATGAACGCCAGGGTCTGGCGCACGTCGGTTTCCGGGTCGGGCGGGTTGCCGAGGACGAACGACATCTCCGGCACGATGTTGTAGCGCGCCATCTTCGCTGCGATGGCGAGCGTCTTGTCGGTCGAGGCCTTTCCGCCCTTGTGCATCCGCTTCAGCGTCTCGTCCGAGCCGGACTCGGCCCCCAGGAAGACCATGCGCAGGCCGCTGTCGCGCATCAGCGCCCAGGTGCGGTCCGAAAACGCCAGCATGGTGTCGATGCGCCCCTCACCCCACCAGCCAATGCGCAGGTCCATGATGCGCGCCGCGAACTCGGCGACGCGCGCCTCGTGCGTGAAGAAGTTGTTGTCGTAGAACTCGACCGCGTCGAGGTCCCACGCGCGGACGAGACGCCGCATCACGTCCGCCGTCCGCTCCGCCGACTGGGGACGCCACCGCCCGTTGACCATGTTCACCACCGCGCAGAAGTTGCAGAAGAAGGGACACCCGTAGCTGGAGTGGTGCGGCAGCGTGCGCGCGCCCATGAAGGTGCGCCGGATGTAGCGCGGCATCGCGACGCGGTGGTAGGGAAGTCTGGCAGCGCGTTGGGGTCAGGGATCGGGGCCGGCTGCCCACCGACGATTGCGCCCGTCCCCGCATCGCGGTAGGCCAGGCCCGGCACGGCAGCCACTTCCTCGCCCGCCAGCAGCGCGTCGGCCAGCGCCTTGAAGACGAACTCGCCGTGCCCGCATACAACGTAGTCCACGTAATCTGCGCGCAGCGCCACGTCATAGTGCTGCGTGGGGAAGTAGCCGCCCCAGACGATCTTCAGGTGCGGGTATTTCGCCTTCAGCGCGCGGCACACCGGCACGGCGTTGCGCAGTTGCGGCCCCGGCATGACCGTCACGCCCAGGACCGCCGCCCCGCGCGCGGCGATGGCGCGATCAAGGGCGGGCATCGGGTCGGCCTCGAGGTTGCCGTCGATGATGGCGTATTCGTGCGCGCCCTCAAGCAGCGCGCCCAGCGCCAGCAGCGACATGGGCAGCACCGGCTTTCGACTCGCCGAACTGGGTGGGTTGTACAGGACGATCATCTTCCCCCGGCGCGCCTCGGACGCAACTCATGCACGGTCAGGACTTCGCTAATCATGTCGCGCTCCGCGACGGTCTCAACGCACAGGTCGTGGTCGCGGAACGCCTGCAGGTGGGCCGCGCTCCGCCCGTTCGTCGAGAGGACCACCAGCGCGCAGCCGCCCGGCGTCAGGTGCGCGGCGAGCGCCGCCGCGAAGCGCTCCACGACATCCGGCGAATGCCAGGCATGGTCATACAGGCCGCGCGGCTCCCCCTGGTAGAAGGGCGGGTTGAAAAGAACCAGGTCGAAGCGCTGCCCCTGCACCGGCTCGAACAGGTCGCCCTCGCACACCGCGACGCGATCCTCCACCCGGTTGAGCAGGGCGTTAATGCGCGCACAGCGCGCCGCCTCGGGGTTGATGTCCACCGCCACGACCCGGCGCGCCGCCTCCGCCGCAAAGACCGCGCCGATTCCCGCCCCGGCGCCCATGTCCAGCACTGCCGCGTCTGGCGGGAGCCGGCGCGCACTTACCTGCTGCGCCAGAAACGCGCCGGTCGGGAAGAGGCCGGGGTTGAACACCTCCGGCAGCACGAGAAACGGCTTTCCGCCGACCCACTCCAGCGCCAGCCTCCGGTGGCGATGCCGCTGAAACAGCCGGAAGCGCCACCGCAGCCAGAACCGCCACACCGCCCGCCGCATCACGCCCGCCGCTCGCCCACGATGACGGCAAACTGCGCCGGCTCGCGGTGGCCGCGCAGCCGCGCCCTGAGGGGCCGCAACGCCCAGCGCAGGCCGTAGAAGGGCCGGATGATGCGCCACTTCAGCCCCAAAGCCTCAGCCAGCGCGCCCAGCTTCTGGTAAGTCAGGAAGTTCACATGCGGCAGCGCGTCCGAACGGAAGCCGTAGCGCGCCGCGAAGTGGGCCTCGCGCTCACGGACCATCTGCGCGCCGCTCGCCGGGTCATGGTAGATCGGCGAGTCCATGACCACGAGCCGGCCATCGCGCCGCATCACGCGGAGCGCCTCGCGCAGCGTCGCGCCGGCGTCGGTCGCGTAGTGCAGGGAACTGTTGAATACCGCCAGATCGACCTGATCGCGCTCCAGGGGCAGGTAATCGAACTCGGCCTGCACGGGCGTGAACGCCACATCGTAATAGATCGACGCGCCCAGCCCGTCGAACGGGTTGGTGAGCAGGTCAACCGCTATGACCTGATGCCCGCGCGCCGCCAGCCGGTAGCTCAGCCAGCCGTTGCCCGCGCCCAGATCGACGACCGCAAGCGGGCGGCGGCGCAACCGCTCCAGCGGCGCGAGCGCCCGCCTCACGAACGCCTGGTAACTCTTCGCGCGGATGCGCCAGTCGGTCCTGAAGCGACCGGTCGTGTCCGCGAATGGCAAAGCGCGATAGTAGGCCGGGTCCCCCGCGCCGCGCCCCTCTGCGCGGCGGACGGCCTCATACTCGGCGATAAACTGGCCGAAATAGTTGGCCCGTTCGGGCCGCAAGAAGCGCCAGATGCCACCCTCGCGCGTGAACACCGCCCCGTCCTCTGGGCAGCGCATTGCGTCGGGACCGTCGTCCTGCAACAGCGATCGGCACGTCGGGCAGACAAAGACGCTCATACGCGCTCAAACACCACAAGGTAATGGTCGTTCAGCCACGTCGCCGGGAAGACGTGCCCGATCCGGCGGTCAACCGTGGCGAGCCGCTCAAAGGCGGGCGGCCAGCGCTCGCCGAGGTGGCTCAGGTACAGCGGCGGCAGGAACACGCCGACGCCGGCGGCCATCTGGAGGCGGAAGCCGGGCGCGAACTCGGCGCGCAGCCGGCGCGGCGATGGATACCACACCCGCGCCTGTTCTCCCCCGCCGACGTGCGCCAGCGCGCCGGCCTGCAAGCGCCGGAAGGCGTCGCGGGGCCGACCGTGCGCCAGGTGCCAGACCACCTCCCAGGGGCACAGCGGCCCCATCAGAACCAGGAGCGCCTTCCCGCCAGGGCGCACACGCTGCGCCAGAAACGCGGCGAGCGACCGCCGTTCGGGCAGGCAGTTGAGCGCCCCAAAGTTGGCGAACACGCCGTCATAGGTGTCGTGCACGCTGGCGGGGACCGCGTCCAGACGCGCCATGTCGAACGGCGCCAGCATCACCCGGCCGGCCACCTGCGCCGCCGTGACCTTCCGGCGGGCCACGTCCAGCATGGCGGGCGACGCATCGGTCGCGGTGACCTCGACGCCGCGCTGCGCCAGCCAAACGGCGTCCTCGCCGGTGCCGCACCCCAGCTCCAGCACCCGGTCCCCCGCGCGGAACGGGACATGCGCCCAGACCTGCGCGCGCAGCCAGCGTCCGAGGCGGTGTGTGAACGCCTCGTCATACGTGGCGGCAATCGCGTCGAAAGCGTGCGTGACGCTCATCCCCGCTCGACCTCGTGCTGCGTGAGCATCATCCCGATGCGCCCTGCTCTGGCGCTAAGGAACGCTTTCGCCATGCGCGCATAGCGTGCATAGCGGGGCTGAGCGGCAAGGCGCTGCCTGTGGAGGTTGACCTCACTGACCATCCAGCGCGTTGCAAACGCATAGAAGCGGCGCGAGTGACGCCCGGCGACGGTGTGATCCCGGTCAGAGCCTTCGCGCCACGTCCTCAGCGGGATAACCCGGTCTTTGACCTTTTCGTAGTACTTCGTGCCCTTGATGGGATAGGCGACGGTGGTCAGGAAGGTGTCGGGGTTCGCGTCCTTGAGCGCCTGGACGGTCGCCTCGATGTCCGCAAGCGCCTCGCCCTCGTAGCCGAGCATAATGAACATCCCCGTCTCGATGCCGTAGCGCCGGAGGAGGTGGACCATCCCGGTCACCTTCTCGATGTCGGTCCGCCGTTCCATCGCGTCGAGGACGCGCTGCGAGCCGCTCTCCGCGCCGATCCACAGCCGGTAACAGCCCATCTGCGCCAGCGTCTTCACCACGTCTTCGTTGAGGCGGTCCTGACGTGAGATGGTTTCGAACGGCGTGTTCAGGCCACGGCGCGCCAGTTCGTCGGCGTAGGCAAAAAGCCAGCGATGGTTGATGGTGAACACGTCATCTGCGTACCAGAGGAGTTCAGGGCGGTAGGTCGCGCGGATCAACTCGACCTCGTCCGCGACGTTCTGTGGCGAGCGGCGGCGGTGGGTGTAGCCGAACACGGCGTGGCTGCACCAGTTGCACCTGTAGGGGCACCCGCGCGCCGTGATGAGCGAGACCGCGCCCTGGCCGTGATGCTCGCGCCAGACCCGAACGTAGGCGTCGAGGTCAATCGCGGCGCGTTCGGGGAAGGGCTGCGCGTCCAGGTCCGTGATGTAGGGACGGTCGGGCGTGCGCACGACGCGCGTTTCGTCCTCGCGGTACACAAGCCCCTGGATGTGGCCCATCCCGGTTGGGCCGTGTTGCGCAAGGTGCGGCAGCAACGCCTCCAGCGTGATCTCCCCCTCGCCGACGACCACCACATCCGCGCCGTGCGCCAGATATTCCTCCGCGTAGTTGGCGGGGTCCGGCCCGCCCACGACGACCAGGCTGCCATGCGCCTTGCAGATGTGGATCATCTTGAGCACAGTTGGCCGGGTCATCAGGTTGCAGTAGACACCGACAACAGGCGGGCGCGCGCGCGCGATGTACTGGCGGAACGCCTCCAGGTTGCTGAAGGTGGCGTCGAACACGCCGACGTCAAAACCGCGCGCCTTGAGGTGCGCGGCGATGTACAGGATGCCCAGCGGCGGGTAGGGCCGCATCACCCGCAGTTC
Source organism: Anaerolineae bacterium (assembly GCA_027494055.1). GTDB lineage: Bacteria > Chloroflexota > Anaerolineae > Aggregatilineales > JAFGMM01 > JAOSJO01. The sequence goes on from JAOSJO010000023.1 coordinate 87,729, forward strand.
GTGGGGGTCTTCATACAGGAAGTAGCCGTGCGTGAGCAGAATGTCCATTCATTCGTCCTGCGGGCTTGGCGTCGCCGCCGCCGCCTGATTCATGCCGGGCGGCAGCGGGCCGATGCTGTCATGCGGCTGCCGGGCAAGCCGGTTCAGCCGCAGGCGCGCCAGCGGCAGCGTGAGCGCGTGACGCGCCGCCGACGCCGCCTGACGCAGGTGCCGCCGGCGCAGTGCGCGCGGCGTGCGGAGGGCGCGCCGCAGCGCCGACCAGTTCTTGCGCGCGCGGAATTCCTTGTGGATCACCGTGTGCAGTTGGCGGTAAAACGCCGTCGTGAACGGTCCTTGGTACAGCATCGCCAGATCGCTGGAGTCTTCCCAGTTCTGCTTGACGCCGATCTGCGCCCTGACGCGCGCGTAGAACTTCGTGCCCGGCAGCGGATACGACACAGACACGCCGATGTCGTCCGGCTGGCAGTCGCGGACCAGTTGTACCGTCTTCTCGATGTCGTCGCGGGTCTCGCCCGGATACCCAAACTGGAGGAAGAAACCGACCCGCACCCCCGCCGCGCGCAGCCGCGCCACGGCCTCGGCAATCTGCGCCACGGTCGTGCCCTTCTCCATCGCGTCGAGTATCTTCTGCGACCCAGACTCGGCCCCGATCCACACGATCTCGCAGCCGGCGCGCGCCAGCGCGTCGATGTCGCCATCGCGCAGCAAGAGGTCGGCGCGGCTCAGGCACTGAACGGCGTCCGCACGCCCTCGGCCTCGATCCGGTCTGCGAGGCGGCTCAGCCAGCCCGGCTTCAGGCCCACGATGTCGTCGGCGAACCAGATGTGATCGGGCTGATAGGCCGCCTTAAGCCATTTCAACTCGGCGACGACGTTTTCCGGGCTGCGGACGCTGTAGCGCTGCCCCCAGATCGGCTTGGCGCACCAGTTGCAGTGATAGGGGCAGCCGCGCGTCGGTGACCATGTTCATCGAGTAGTGGCCGTGCCGCTGATACCACATTTCCTGGTAGCGCGGGACATCCACCAGGTCCCATGCCGGGAAGGGCAGCGCGTCCAGGTCCCTCATGGCCGGCCGGCGCGCCGGGCTGGGGTGCGCGTCCGAGGCAACGCCCACGATGTCCTCAAGCCGCCGGTCGCTGCGCCCGGTGAGCGCATCCAGCAATGCGCCGAGCGTCGCCTCGCCCTCGCCCACCACCACGTAATCGGCGCCCTGCGCGCGGTAGAGATCGGCGTGATCGGTGGCGTCTGATCCGCACACAATCACCGTGCAGCCCTGCGCGCGCGCCAGGTCGATCATGTTGAAGGCAGCGTGGCGCATCCGCAGCAGGCACATCTTGGAGAGGTAATTGAAGTTGTCCTCGAAAAGGACCGCAAAGCGCGGGCGGTGCTGGTCGAGCGCGCGCGCCCACTCCGCTTCAGGATCGGCGAGCATGGCGTCGAACAGCGCGACATCATAGCCGCGCGCCCGGATGTAGCTGGCCGCGTAGAGCGTGCCGAGGGGGCGGGTAGGGCTGCATCGCCTCCCACAGCTTGGGATCGAACCGCAGGTAATAGGACTGGCCGAAAAGGACTTCGCTCATGACGTGTGCTCACCCTGAACCTCGGCCATCGCCGGCTGCTGCCGGCGCAGCGCGCGCAGCCGGGCATCAAATGCGGCGTGGGTGCGCTCCCCGTGTCCATCGTAATGGCCCTTGCACCAGTCGGGGCAGAAGTCCGCCTCGCGCGACTCGCCATACTGCCGCCTGAACTTGCGGATCTTGCGCGCCATCTCCCAGCGCTCAAGCCACGCGCCCGGCGGCGCACGCAGGACGCTTTCCGGAGAACTTCTGCAAGAAACGTCCATTCGTGGCGTGGCGCGTAAGGTCCCGGTCGGGGAGGCCCGCCGCGTTGGGCAGGTACTCAGCCGTCCAGGCGTTGAGGCGGCGCATCCTGTCGTAGACCTCGAACGCGGTCAGGGGCGCCATCTGCGCCAGCTCGCGCGCGGCATAGAGGCTGCGGTCATGGATGGCGAGGGCGTTCTCGGCGAGGAAGTAATTTGGGCACAGCGTGTGCCCGCGCCGCGCGGCCAGGCGCACGACGGCGACCACGAACAGGCGACACACCCAGAGACGGCCCGGCTGTGTCACAACAAGGTAGTCGATGTCCCCGCCAGGCTCCACGTTGTCAACCGCCAGCGACCCGGTCACGGCGACCATGCGCACGAACGGCAGGGGCAGCGATAACCCCGCCGTAGTGCAGCGCAACCGGCCATAGCGCGGCGGCAGCCTGCGCGCGGCGGCGGCGGACCTCGACGAGGTGCTCGCGACCGGACAACATGAAGAAGCCGTCGCGCTCCGTCAGGAAGGCGCGCGCCAGCGCCCCGCCGGACAGCGCTGCCCTGATTGCGTCAGGCGTGGCGGCGACGCCGATCAGGTAACGGTGGAGTTCGCGCGCGGTCAGGGGGTAGTCAAAGATGTCGCTGTACGCGACCGTTTCGAGAATCGCCCATTCCAATGCAGAGAGCGGCTGGGCTTCGGGCATGAAACGACTCCACGCTGGCTCGTCTGACGGGAGTGCGGGTGAGGCGAACCTTAATCGGACAGATTAGGTAAGATTATACTCACCCTCGCCGCCGCGCGACAAACGCACCGCCATGTAAGAATCGATGCGCATCCGGCGTGGGCCGGCGAAACGGGGGCGGCTTTTGCCTGTGAACGTCATCCTCTATACTTGATGTGACGGCTTCAACGGGTGGAACGGAGGCGCAGTCATCCCGCCCGTCTGCCTGAGACACACTTCCACACAGAGGACAATCCCCAATGCCGGAGAAACCCAACATCGTTCTTATCATCACCGACCATCAAGCATTCTTTGGGCATGATCGCGCGGGCGAATACACATACAAATGGCCGGCCTACAAGGCCTTTGCTGAAGCGGGCGCTCGCTTCGAGCGGGCGTATACGGTCTGCCCGCTGTGTTCACCCGCGCGCTCCAGCATGATGACAGGGCAGTACCCCAGCACGCACGGCATCCGGTGGAATACGGACGCGAACGCGCCATCCAACCGCAACGATTTTCGCTCCGGCCAGTTGCTGTACAGTCATTACCTCGCGCAGGCGGGCTACCGCAACGCCTATGTCGGCAAGTGGCATTGCGGACACGAGCGGCTGCCGGTTGACTACGGCATCGAAGGCTGGAGTCTGCCAGACTATGGGAAAGTCTATATGTCCGAGGCTTACAGACAGTACGCTGCTGAGCATGGCTTTGGCGACGCTCGCGCCCGCATCGAATACAACCTGGACCATCCAGAGTGGCGCGGCCAGACATTGCGCCTGCACGATCCATCCCCCTGGACATTCATGAACGGCTCCGGCGTACTTGAGGGGCCGCCTGAGGCTCATGAAGAGCAGTTTGTCGCTCACCTGGCAATCGAGAAACTCAGAGAACTCGCCAGAAGCGACCAACCATTCAGCCTGGTCGTGAGTTTCTGGGGACCGCACCAGCCATACTATCCCACCGAGCCGTTCGCCTCGATGATCGATCCCCTGTCGATCCCGGAGTATCCAAGCTACCGTGATGACGGGGCGGGCCGACCGCTGCGCCACCTCATCCACCGTGACACCGGGAAGAGAACGCCCTATGCCTGGCTGGAATGGTCGATCTGGCAGGAAGTGCTCGCGCGCTGCTATGCGCAGGGCTTGCAGACCGATGCGGCGATAGGCGGGGTCCTGGACGCAATCGATCAACTTGGCTTGAGAGAGAATACGCTCGTGATCTGGTGCGCCGACCACGGCGATGCCGTGGCGAGTCACGGCGGCCTGTGGGACAAATCATCGACATTCATTGAAGAGGTCGCGCGGGTGCCCCTGGCAATGCGCTGGCCGGAGGGTTTTGGGCACCGCATACGGGCCAATCAACTGGTTTCGAATATGGACGTCACGGCCACCATGCTTGACGCGGCGGGCGTCGCCATACCCGATGGCATGCACAGCCGGAGCCTGCTGCCTCTGTGCCAGCCAACAGGCACCACGCACTGGCCGGATCAATTGATCTGCGAGCATCACGGGCACGGGTATGTGTTCCCGCAACGAATCATCTACCACGACCGTTATAAGTACGTCGCGTCGTTGTATGACATGGATGAGATGTACGACCTTGAGGCTGACCCTTATGAGATGCACAATCTCGTCAATGACCCGCGATTCTCGAGTCTGCACGCGAACCTCCGCGAGCGGATCATCGGGCATCTTGAATCTTTTTCCGAAGAGGACGTGAGACTGAAAACTGTATTCCTGCTTGCGCTCAGACACGGCCTGTGATGGCTGCACCCCGTAACGAGCGGGCAGCGGGCGCGCAGGCCCTGCTAACCCTGAACACGCTTCGCGGCCCAACCGTCCAATTCCGCCAGCAGCCGCGTTTTTGTGGCGGGGTCCGCACAGCAAGCCATGAAGGCATTCCGGGCGATGCGAACGACATCAGCCGCCGCGTAACCGAAGACATCAACAAGCAGCTTGTACTCTCTGGAGAGCGTGGTGTGGACGAGTTTGGGGTCATCGGTGTTGACTGTGACCAGAACGCCCGCCCGATCCAGGAGGGCAGAGGATGATCCTGGATGCGTGAACAGAAGTTCAGGGAGACGTTGCTGGTCATGTTGACTTCCAGCGGGATCTGGCGTGCTGCAAGCTCATCGAGCAGGCGCTCATCCTCGACGGCACGGACGCCATGCCCGACGCGATCGGCCTGTAGCGCCCGGATCGCGCCCCACACGCTTGCCGCACCTTCGCTTTCTCCGGCATGGGGCACGCTCCTGAGGCCCTGTCGCTTTGCCTCGGCGAACACCTGAGCGAAGGGTTCAGGAGGTGCGTTCGTTTCGTTTCCACCGAAGCCAAGTCCCACCACGCCGAATTCTCTGCCACGCAGCGCATATGCAAGGGTGCTTTCGGCTGCGCCCGCCACGTAAGCGCCGCCCCTGTGATAGTCGGCGAAGGCGCGGTTGCGCGGAATATCGAAAACCCAGCGCAGCTCGATGCCGAATTCGCTCCGCGCCTGTTGTCTGCCAGATTCTAGCCCCTGGAACATGCCGTCAAGTGTCACGCCGTGACCCAGAACATCGATAAACGTGTAGGGCGTCACCGTAATCTCGGCATAGCGCACGTGCTGCGCCGCCAACTCCCGCCCGACGGCGTAGACCGCCAGCGCGAAATCATCGGCGGAGCGCAACAGCTTCTTTATCGTGCGTTTCACATTCAGGAAGTGATCGAAGTCCTGGAAGACAAACCAGCCGGCAATGGCTTCTTCTGTCTCGCCCGGCAGAAGATCGCGCAATCCATTGCGCTCGGCAAGCAGCAGTATCGTTTCTGGAGGCAGCGCGCCATCCAGATGCAGATGCAGCTCTGCTTTGGGCATGCCGTCAAATGTCATGCCGTGCCGCACCACTTCGCGCAACTGGCGTCAGGTCCTCCTGACAACCTGCCCGGTATTTGCCCGATTCAGGGGACCGTCACGCCTTTTCTTCGGCGAGGGGAACCGTAAAGTGGAAAATCGAGCCGACGTCGAGCGCGCTCTCCGCCCAGATGCGCCCGCCATGCAGTTCCACGAGGTTTTTGGTGATGTTCAGGCCAAGCCCGGTGCCGGGCATCTGCCTGGCCTGCGGGTTCGAGGAGCGGAAGAACTTCTGGAAGAGGTTGTCCAGGTCGCCGCCATCCATGCCGATGCCCGTATCCCTGACCCAGAAGTGCATCACCGCCCCCGGCCCCTCCGCGTCCCAGACGTTGGCCGCCACCTCCGCGCCCACCGTGATCGTGCCGCCTTCCGGCGTGTACTTGTGTGCATTGGAGAGCAGGTTGGTCAACACCTGGACCAGCCGCGCCTGATCGCCGGCGATCATGGGGAGTTCGTCGGGCATCTGCACGTCGAGGTTCTGGTTCTTACCCTCGATCAGGTTCTGCACGCCGCGCAGCGTATCTTCGAGCACGGCGCGCACCTGGATCGGCGACACCTCCAGGCGGAGCTGGCCGGCCTCGATGCGCGTGATGTCGGCCAGGTCCGAAACGAGCGTCGCCATGCGCTCGATATTCGCCTTGATCGTCGAGAGGAACTGGCTCTGGGTCTGGCTCACGTCGCCCACCGCGCCCTGCAGGAGCAGGTCGGTGTAGCCCTTGATCGACGTCATCGGGGTTTTGAGTTCGTGCGAGACAAACGACACAAACTCCGACTTGGCCTCGTTGGCGTCCTTGAGCGAGGCGTACAGGCGCGCGTTGGCGATGGCCGGCGAAGCGTGCTCCGCCACGCGCACCACAAGCTCCATGTCGTTCTCTGAGAAGATCGAGTCGCTGTAGCTATCCAGGATAATGACGCCGACGACCTCGCCGCCGGAGCGCAGCGGCACTACCATCTGCGCCCTGGTGTTGAGGCTGATGGGCATGTAGTCGGGGTCCAGGCTCACCCTCGTCACGAGTTCGGGCCGGCCAGAGCGCACCACCCGGCCAAAGATGCCCCGGTCGCTGGGCAGCGGGTACGCCAGAATTTCCTCGGCCTCCGGCCCGTAGCCATAGTGGAGCATGACGTTCAGGCCGCGCTCCGGGTCCACGTTGGCGACAGCGCCGGCGTTCGCGCTGGAGATGCGCATCGCCCAGTCGAGGGTGAGTTCGACGATGCGGTCGATTTCCAGGCCGGCGTTGAGTTCGCGGTCGATGCGCGCCAGCATCCGCAGTTCCTCGACGCGCGCCGCCAGCGCCTCGTTCGTCTGCTGGTAGAGGCGCGTGTTCTCGATGGCGATAGACGCCTGCGCCGCGAACGTGGTGAGAAGCTGCACATCGTCCTCGGTGAAGATCGAGCCGTCCTTCTTGTTGACCACCTCCAGCACGCCGATCACGCGGTTGTGCACCGTGAGCGGCACCGCCATGAGCGCCTCGGTGCGGAAGTCGGTGGTCTGATCCACGCCAGGGAACCAGCGCGGGTCGTGGCGCACGTCGTTGACGATGACCGGCTCGCCGCGCTCGGCGACCGTCCCGACCAGGCCGGTGCCGCGCGGCAACTTCGTGCCCACCAGAAGCGAGCCGACGTTCCCGGTTGCGACCTTGAACTCCAGCCCGCCGGATTCCTCTTCGATCAGCAGCAGGGAGCCGCTGGCGGTCTGGAGGATGTCCACCGCCGAGGCCATAATCAGTTCGAGCAGCTCATCGACTTCGAGCACCTGCGCCAGCCGTGTACTGATTTGGTTCAGCGCGGCAAGCTGGCGTGCACGCCGCTCCGTCTCGGTGAACAGGCGCGACTTGTCGATGGCGGTCGCAGCGGTGTCGGCGATGGCCCAGAACACCTTGAGTTGCTCGTCGGTGTAGGTGAACCCCGGCGTCGCGCTGGCGACGGCCATCGCGCCCAGCGTCGTGGCCCCGGCGTTGAGCGGGACGCCCATCCACGCGCGGAAGCCGTGCTCGCGCGGGCGCACATCGCGCTTGGCGCATTCGGCCAGGTAGTCATCGGTGCGGATCGGCTGGCCGGTGCGCACCACTTCGCTGAGCAGGCCGCGCCCCATCCGCCAGCGTTCGCCCTCGCGCTCGGTGATGCGCTCCTCGCCCTGGAGATAGAAGGCGTAATACAGCTCGGATGCGGAGGCGTCGTGCAGCGCGATGAAGAAGTTGCTTGCGTCCAGCACCTTGCTGGTCTGCGCATACACCAGTTCCAGCAGGTCACCGAACTCCACCGTGAAGTTCACCGCCTGCGAGACCCGGCTGAGGACGTCAAGCTCGGCCACGCGCCGCTCCAGATCGGTGATGACCTGCGCGCGCTCGATGCCGAGCGTGGCCTGCTCGGCCAGCCCCTCGATGAAGCGCATATCCTCGTAGACATACGCGCCCCCGGAGCGCTTCGGCCCCAGGGCGATGAAGCCGCTGATCCGGCCATGAGCGTGCATCGCCGTCAGCACCTCGACGCCGAGCACGCGCAGCCGCGCCGAGTCGGTGATGAGTTCGGGCGGCAGCGGCTGGTTCGCGTGCAGGTGCAGCAACGGGGTTTGCTGGCTGAGCACGCGGGCCACCCCGCCGTCGGCGTCGAACCGCACATCACTCTCAGGGTGCGGGCTGCCGCAGGCGATATAGTGCGTGCTATCCGGGCCGAGCATGTAGATGTAGAGGTGGCCGGGCGCAAGCGCGCCCATCGCTGCCTCTTTGATCGCTTCCACCACGCTGTCAAGGTTGGCGGCCTTGGTCAGCGCGTGGCCGAAGGACTCAAGGTGCTGCTGGTAGCTATTGCGCCGGCGATAGTAAACCGCGTCGATCATCGCCTCCAGGCGCAGCCGCAGCGGCAGCAGGGCAAAGGCGACGGCGACCACCATCAGCGTGATCAGCACCGGGTTTTCCACGCGAAACGCGCTGCCCAGGACCATGCTCAGACCGGCGCTGAGCAGCGCATAGCCCAGCACGACCGCGACGCCGAGGATGAGGTACGCGGTACCCCGGCTGATGATCCGGTCGGTGGCAATCTGGCGACGCGAAAGCAGCGCAACGCCAAGGAAGGCCGGCAGCGCCAGCGCGAACAGCGCCACCGCCGCGATGGAGAGGAAGAGCGGCGGCGCGTCAAGCAGCGCCGCGACGACCAGCGCGACCACCACAATCAGCAGCGGCGCGAGCGTGAGGAACACGCCGATCAACACCATGTTGGCCTGGCTGTGTTCTATGGGCGAGGAGGAGCGCGCCCGCCGCCTCAAGCTGACCGCCAGCAACGCGAGCAGGCTCAGCGCCGCAAACCCAAAGATCAGCAGCAGGCCCTGGAAGTAAGCCCGGTGCGCGTGGTCAAGCATGGCGGCTTCAGCCACAACGGCGACCACACCCGCGACCACGACCGGCAACCAGCGCGCGAGCGGCCAGCGCCGCACCATCCGCAGGTTGTAGGGGAAGGTCAGCGCCAGCACGCCCACCACCCCGCCCGCCATTGGCACCGCGAGCGCCCACAGCGTGACGAGGCGATGCGTGCTGTACACGTCCCACAGGCCGGCGGCCATCACCGCCATCGATGCACACAGCACCGCAAAAAGGCGCGCGTGCAGGTTCTGGCGGCGCAGCCAGTACACGACCGCCCCCCACACAAAGAGCGCCAACCCGACCAGATACGGGACGCCAAACCACGTGAACACCGCCGACAACGGGAAGTAATCCACTGTGGCGGTGAAGGTGCAGATCGCGTCAGTGGGGAAGACATCAACGCCGGGGTCGAGCGCGCACGTTAAGCCCGCCGGCGCGCTCGCCACGGCGTCACGGCTGCCGACTTGCCGGCGCACCGTGACTTCAAGTTCGTCGCCGGGGACCCACGACGCCGCCAGCCGGCGCAGCGTCTCGCGCGCCACGTCCGGGCTTGTGGGGAGCGGTGCGCCGTCGATGGCGACAATCACGTCGAAGCCGGCCTCGGTGCCGTCCCACGGCGTGCTGAACACCAGATCGGCGACATCGATGACCTGCGTGTGGCCGATCAAACCGGGGGAGCTGTGGCTGCGCGGCCCACGTCAACCCCAGCACGAGGTACAGGGCCAGCGCAAGCGCAGTGAGGGCCAGCACCCCAACCACAACGCCCCGACCAACGGCGTCGGCCAGGCCGGCGCGCCGCTCGGTGGCAGCCGGAGAAAACGACGCGGCTAAGTCCATCCGCACACAAACCTTAGCGGCTTCCTGAACCCAGGGCAGAGCCATAAGGCGTGGGCGCGGCGCGCACGTCGCCGCGCCCACGCCTTATGGATTGCACCCGCCTCTTTCTGAAGCCTCTATCCTTTTTCAACCCTCTAGGGGTATAATACCATGGGCTGAAATCTCGCGATAGTCGCCAAACCGCTCTGCCTGAGAACTCTAACCAACCCATAACCGGCCTTCCAACCGCACGGAGATTGACGACATGTCCGAACGCAAGATTCGGGTGCTGATTGCAAAGCCAGGCCTCGATGGGCACGACCGGGGCGCGCGCGTGATCGCACGCGCGCTGCGCGACGCCGGCATGGAGGTGATCTACACGGGCCTGCGCCAGACGCCGGAGATGATCGCCGAGGCCGCGCTGCAGGAGGACGTCCACGTGGTGGGCCTCAGCGTCCTCTCCGGCGCGCACATGACGCTCGTGCCGCGCGTGGTGGAACTGCTGCGCGCGCAGGAGATGGACGACGTGCTGGTCGTGGTTGGCGGCATCATCCCCGATTCGGACATCCCCGCCCTGCTTGCGCAGGGCGTCGCGCGCGTGTTCGGCCCTGGCACGGATACGCACGACATCATCCACTTCATCGAGCAGCGTGTCACTGTGGCATGAACGACTGGCTGCAAGCGCTGAAGGAGGGCCGCCGCCGCGCGCTGGCGCAGGCGATCACCCAAATCGAAGCCGAGGGCGAGGGGGCAAATGCAACCCTCGCTGCTTTGTACCCCCTTGCCGGGCGCGCGCATCACGTCGGCGTGACCGGCGCGGCCGGCGTGGGCAAGAGCACGCTGGTCAACGCGCTGGCCCGCGCCCTGCGCGCGTCGGGGCGCACGGTGGGCATCGTCGCGGTGGACCCCAGCAGCCCGTTCACAGGGGCGCGCTGCTTGGCGACCGCATCCGGATGCGCGACCTCGCCGGTGACCCCGGCGTGTTCATCCGCAGCATGGCGAGCCGGGGCCAGCTCGGCGGGCTGGTGCGCACGACCGCCGACGTCGCGGTGGCGCTGGACGCCGCCGGCTTCGACGTGGTCATCATCGAGACGGCGGGCGCCGGTCAGGGCGACGTGGACATCGCCCGCGCCGCGCACACCACGGTCGTCGTCGAAGCGCCGGGCATGGGCGACAGCGTGCAGGCCATCAAGGCCGGCGTGCTCGAAATCGCCGACGTGCTCGCGCTCAACAAGGCCGACCACCCCGACGCCGACGCCGCCGCAAACGCGCTCCGCGCCATGCTCGAACTCGGCGCGCACGACCGGGACGGCTGGCAGCCGCCGCTGATTAAGACCATAGCGCCGGAGGGCGCGGGCGTTGGCGCGCTGCTGGACGCTATCGACGCCCACCGCGAACACCTGAACCACAGCGGCGCGCTGGCCGCCCGCGAGCGCGCGCGCGTCGAAGCCGAGATCACCGCGCGGCTGCGCGCGGCGCTGCTCGACAGGGCGCTGGCGCAACTGGGGCCGGACGGCCTCGCCGACGCGGTGGCGCGCGTGCTCGCGCGCCAGGAGGACCCACAGAGCGCCGCGCTGCGCCTGATCGCCAGCATGGGCGATGACGCCGCGCCGGGCGCGCCGCGCCGGCCCGGCGATTGACGTAGAGCCAGCAGGACGATGGTCCTGAAGCACATCATGGAAGCCGACACCGATGCGCCCCGGTAAAGGGGCGGCGAGGAGCAAACAGGGGAGAGCGCTATGCCGGAGCGTACGAACGGTCTTTACGGCGAGGTCAAGCTGATCGCCGGTTCCGGGTGCCCCGACCTGGGGCAGGAGATCAGTAACTACCTGGGGGTGCCGCTCGAAGGGCGCGACATCATCCGCTTCCCCAACGGGAACATCTTCGTGCGGCTGCACAGCAGCGTGCGCGGCTCGGATGTGTACCTGATCCAGACCATGTCGCCGCCGGTCAACGAAAACGTGATGGAGCTGCTCATCACGCTCGACGCGCTAAAACGCGACTCGGCGGCGCGGATCACGGCGGTGATCCCGCACCTGAGCTACGCGCGCAGCGACAAGAAAGACCAGCCGCGCGTGCCCATCACCGCCCGCCTGATCGCCGACCTGATCCAGGTCGCCGGGGCGAATCGCTACATCACGATTGACCTGCACGCCGGCCAGATTCAGGGCTTCTTCAGCATCCCCGGCGACGCGCTGACCGCCTTCCACCTCCTGAGCGATTACTTTCTCACGAAGGAGCTGGAAGACGTGGTGGTCGTGACGGCGGACCTGGGCTTCGCCAAGAAAGGGCGCAACTACGCCGCGAAGCTGCACGCCGGCCTGGCCTTCGTGGAGAAACGCCGGACTACGGGCAGCGGGATGGCGGAGGCGCTGACCTTGATCGGCGATGTCGAAGGGCGCGACGTCATCATCGTGGACGACGAGGTGAACACGGGCGGCTCCATCGTCGAGGCGGTGCAGTTGGTGAAGGCGCACAGCGCGCGCGACGTCTACCTCTCGTTCACGCACCCGGTGCTGAGCGACCCGGCGGTCACGCGGTTGAGCAGCCTGCCGGTCAAGGAAATCGTAACCACCAACACCATCCCCATCCCGCCGCAGAAGCGCCTCCCGAATATGACGGTGCTCTCGGTTGCGCCGCTGCTGGGCGAGGTGATTCTGCGGGGGCACCAGGGCCGCTCGGTGGGCGAGATGTTCAACGAGTGAGGGCGGTCGCCCGATCAGGCGCCGGGCGCCCGCGTCGTCATGACCTGCACCGAAGCTGCCCTCAGCGGGCGCTATCGAGTCGTAACGAGATCACCCAGGAGCGCATTCTAATCTATTCCCACGACTGAAGTCGCGGGCTTATTCCGTAGCGACGATTAGCCGCCGACTTCAGCGGCGGGTTGCGCACAAGGCTCAAGCCGCGCCGCCTTCCGCGCCGAGGTCGCACTGCGCGAAGGCGTCGCGGAGCGTGGCGATCAGGTCGCCGCGCGGGATGAACTCGTGGCACAGGTAGCCGTCATAGCCGGTATCCCGGATGGCGCGCACAATCGCCCGGTAATTGAGTTCCTGGTTGTTATCCAGCTCAATCCGGCCTGGATTGCCCGCGGTGTGGTAATGGCCGATGACGTGATGGTGCGCGCCGATTGTGCGGATGATGTCGCCCTCCATCACCTGCATGTGGTAGACATCGTAAAGCAGCCGGACGCGCGGCGACCCGACCATCCGGCAGACCCTGGCCCCCAGGCCGTGTGGTCGCACTGGTAGTCGGGATGATCGACCTTGCTGTTGAGCAGTTCGAGCACCAGGTTCACGCCAGCGGCTTCGGCCAGCGGCGCAAGGCGACGCAGGCCCTCGGCGGTGACCTCAGCGCCGGCCTCGTCGTCCAGGCCGTCCCGGTTGCCGCTGAAGCAGATCAGGTTGGGGATGCCCCACTCCTCCGCCAGCTTGAGGTTGGCGCTGATGTCGCGCGCGATGCGGTCATGGTGCGCGCGCCGGTTCAGGCCCGCCTCGATGGGCCGATGCCCGTTGATCGCGGACACGGTGAGGCCGTGCGCGCGAATCAGCGGCCAGTAGTCCGGTTCCGCCAGGTCAACCGCAACGTAGCCAATCGCCGCCGCCTCGCGCACGAGCGCCTCAGGCGCGACCCCGCGCCCGGCGAAGCACCACCACGCGAACGCCTGCCGGATGTGGCCCATAGGACGCCTCCTTGTCGCAGCACGGTACACGGTAGCGCGCGGAACGGGGGCGCGCGCCCGGCCCCTTCCCTCGCAAGAGCACAGACGCCATTCTACAGCAGGCGTGCCCGGCGTCCAAGAACGCGCCGGCGGCAGGACCGCGCCCATTTCCGCTGGCCGCCCACAAGAAGTTGTATCAGGTCGAATTTGTCGCTAACATTGAAACAGATATAATGCACGAGACCGGCGCGCCCTGAACGCGGCATGGGCGCAACACAGGGTCAGGTGGCTCTCACCAAGTATCAGTACCGTCTCATTCCCATAACGTTCAAAACCGAGGCTTCGAGGGTTCCACAATGGCAGGCGTAATCCGTTTTACCGTAATCGTCCTTTTGTTGAGCCTACCCGGCATCGCCGCAGCGCAAGACGAAGCGGCTCCCGTCTTCGAAGTCGGCAATGACCTGACCATTGCCGCCCTGCTCGAACGCGAGATCGAAGGCAGCGCGATCACGATTGGACAGACGCTGGAGCCTGGCTTCAACTACAACCAGTACATTGCCAGCTATATCTCCGAGGGGAACACGATCTACGGGCTGCTGACGGTTCCCTTCGGCGAGGTGCCCGAAGGCGGGTTCAAGGCCATCGTCTTCAATCACGGCTACATCCCGCCGTCCGCGTACCGCACCACAGAACGGTACGTCGCCTACGTCGATGCGCTGGCCCGGAGCGGGTTTGTCGTCTTCAAGATCGACATGCGCGGCCATGGCAACTCCGAAGGCGAGCCAATGGGATCGTACTACTCGCCGGCGTACACGATTGACGCCATCTCCGCACTCAAGAGCCTCCAGACGCTCGATTTTGTCGATCCGGAGGGAATCGGGATGTGGGGGCACAGCATGGCCGGGAACCTGGTCCTGCGCGCGATGTTGATCGAACCGGAGATCAAGGCGGGCGTGATCTGGGCGGGCGCGGTCTACAGCTACGACGACCTTGTGAAATACGCCATTTCCGACCCCTCTTTCGCGCGCCGGGAGGACTCCCCTGGCACAGGTCGAAGGCGCGAAATCTTCGAGGCGCACGGCCGGCCCAACACTGCCGAACCTTACTGGGAGGCGGTATCCCTCACGGAGAACATCGCCTACCTCGAAAGCCCCCTGCAGATTCACCATTCCGTCGATGATGATGTCGTCAGTACCGGCTATTCCATCGACCTGATCGCGGTGCTGGAGGAAAACGAGAAGTTCTACGAGTTCTACCAGTACGAAGGCGGCGGGCACAACATCGCCTCGCCCTATTTCGAAGAGGCGATGCGGCGGACGATTGCGTTCTTCCAGGTACACCTGTGAGGTTGAGCGGTCGGCCGGCCTCCAATCCGCCGAGCCTACAGGCGGGCGCGCGTCACGACGGATAGAGGCCGGCCATGCGCCGCGCCTCCTGGGCGACATCCTCGCGCAGCGTGGGCGGCGCAACGACCCTGACAGCCGCGCCCCAGCTCAGCACCCACGCGCGCACGTCGCGCAGGTCGCTCAACTGCATCGTGAGCTGGCACGAGCCATCGCCAAAGGTCACCACCTTCTGTGAGGGGTGCCACCGCCGTGCCTTGATCACCGGCGCGACCGCCGGCGAGAACCGGAGCACCACCTCCACCATCGGGTCATCCGCCACCGGCTGCCACGCCTGCGCGGCGAACTGCGCCGCGTCAAAGTCGGCGGGCAGCGTGCAACGCGCGTCGAGGAGTTGCGCGCGCTGCACCCAGTCCAGCTTGAACGTGCATACCTTACCGCTGCCGCTGTCCATGCCGACGATGTAGACGTCGCCGATGTCCGTCGGCATCACCAGGTAGACCGACACGTCGTACTGCGCGTCCCAGTACCAGACCCGCACGAGGCGCTGCACCGCCCACGCCGTGGCGATGACCTCAAGGGTCGCCGAGTGGTCGGCGTCGTTCGCGCGCCGTTTGACCGCCTCGGCGCTGTGCGTAACCGACGCCGACGCCGGTTCGGGAAACGCCGCCGCCAGCCGCGCCAGGCACGCCGCAAGGAGCGTCTGGTAGTTATCAGTGTGTGCGGCGAACAGATTCGCGGCCAGGTAGAGCACCATGGCCTCATGCACGCCGAGGCTCACTGTCGCCAGGTAGGCGCTGCGCTCGACCCCGAAGCGCCCGGCCTCCTGCCAGAGGGGCACGCCGTTCCGGGCGAGGGTCTCAAGGTCGCGGTAGACAGTGCGGCGGTCAACGCCGGTCGCGTGGGCGATCTCTACAGCGCGCATCCCTCCGGGTTGCCGAACAGCAGGCGTTCGATACACCTCAACCGCTCAGCGCGGTTGCCCAGCCGATCCCCCATCTCAGCCTCCTACTGCGCGCGTCCAGCAGCGGAATGCGGTGCGCTCCCCTAACTTGCCAGGGAGCGCACCGGTTGAGTCTTAAATGGCGTTACCGCATCGGGACAAACGTGTCGGCGACGAGCGGCAGCGGCCAGGTCGGCCAGACGGCCTCACCGCGCAGCACGCGCAGCGCCGCCTGAAGCTGCGGGTCGAAATCCTCCGTGATGGCGCTCGCCGGCCACTGCACGATCACATCAGGCGTGAGGCCAACCTCTTCTATCGAGCGGTCGTTGGGCGTGTACCACCGCGAGATCGTGATCCGCACCCCGCCGCCGTTCGAGAGCGGTCGCCAGGTCTGCACCGTGCCCTTGCCGAACGTGGTCGTGCCCACCAGCACGCCCCGCGCGCGGTCCTGGATCGCCCCGGCCAGCAACTCCGAGGCGCTGGCGCTGCCCTGGTCTACGAGCACGACGAGCGGGAGTTCCTCGGCAAGGCCGCCCGCCGTGGCCTGGTACACATCCTCATCGCCGGCCGAGCGCGCCGTGAGCACCTCGCCTTCAGGGAGGAACTCGCCCGCCACCTCGACCACCGTCTGCAGGAACCCACCGGGGTTGCCGCGCAGGTCGAGGATCATGCCGGTGGGCTTCTGCGCGGTTAGCTCGACCAGGGCTTCGTGCAACTCCTGCGTCGTGTTGGCGGCGAACTGGTTCAGCCGCACATACGCGACGCCGTCGATCATCTCCGTCTCGACGCTCGGAATGCTGACACGAGCGCGCACCACGTCGATCTGCATCAGGCCAGAGACGCCCAGCCGCTCGATGCCGAGGCGCACCTTCGTGCCCGCCGGCCCGCGCACCCGGCTGATGATTTCCTCCTGCGTCAGGCCGGTAATGTTCTCGCCATCCACCTCGACAATGGAGTCATCGGACAGGATGCCCGCCGCCTCTGCCGGCGAGGTCGGGATCACGGAGACGATCCGCAGCGCGCCCGTGACGTCGTCCTTGCGCACATACGCCCCGATCCCCCTCGAAGCTGCCCTCCAGCGCCTCGTTGGACATGCGGAACGCATCCGGGTTCATGTACGCCGTGTTCGGGTCGCCGACGGCCTCCAGCATCCCCTGTAGCGCGCCTTCCATCAGCGCCGCGTCGTCGAGCTGTTCGGCGTCAACATAGACCTGATGCAACACGTCCCAGGTCTCCCAAAACGGCGCAAAGAGCGCCTCCACGTCCTGCGCCGGCCCCGCCTGCGGCGCTGGCCGGCGCGCCCTGCGCGCCGAGCGCGTAGCCGACTCCAAACACCGCCACCGCAAAAATGAACAGACCAAGCGACTTGCGCATCACCATCACTCCCGGCGTAACCAACAACGAACTACTTTGATCGATTATAGCGCAAATGCGGATGCCCCGGCGGCGCGCGCCGCCGCCTATGCAGACTATAGCGCAAAATCGCGCCGCCGTTGATAGGACAATCGGGATAAGAGACTTGAGAAGGCCTGCGCCCTGCCCGCCCGCAGCGCCCCGCCGCCGCGACGCCGCTTCAGGTCCGCACCTTGAGCGGCACGCGCTTGCTTTCCTCGGCCAGTTGGCGCACGAGCGTCAACCACCCGGCCATTGACAGGTCCGGCGGCGTGGCCGTGAGCAGGTACGGGCTGCCGATCACGATGCGCTTGACCGCCGCGCGCGTGAGCGCCAGATTCAGCCGCGCCACCGAGAACGTATCGTCACCGCGCGCGAAGGCGTGCCTGAAGTCGCTGGTCGCCAGCGAGAGGATCACCACGTCGCGCCCCTGGACGCGCAAATCCTCCGGTGCGCCGAATAGAATCTGTTCGGGGAACGGCGCCCCGCGCGATTCGGCCAGCTCGACCACGCCGTCGCGGATCAGCCGGGCCTGCGCGCGGTAGGGTGAGATCACGGCCACCTGCTCGGCAGGGAAGTCGCACCCCAAGACCAGCACCGCCGTCAGCCAGGCCGCGACCTTCGCCTCCTCCTCCGAGCGCATGTCACAGCCCTCGTGCTGCGTCTCCACGAACACGGCGCTGTGCTCCGGATCAAACACCTCCTGGAAGCGCGGCCACGGCGGCTGCTTCTGCAACGCGATGCGGCGGCCGGCGTGCGCGGGCCACGCGCGCAGCCGGCGCTTGTAGAAATTCTTGCTGGGGAACTCCGCAAGCTGGTCGTTCAGGTGAAAGCTCGCCTCAAGCGACGTGCCCGGCGCGAGCCGGCTGAAGAAGGATAGCGCCGACTGGGCAGCCGGCGACCTGGGGGCGTAGGTCCCGTAGACCTTCGGCGACGGACCCTCCGGGTCGCCGAACAGGATGTAGCGCGGGGCCATCAGCATCGCCGCAATCGCCTCCGGCAGGGTCACGCGCTCGGCGTCGTCGATGAGGACGGTGTCAAAATGCACGGCGGCCAGCGAGGGGTCATTGTGCGCTGCGCTGGGCAGCGCGCCGATCACGATGCCCCGGTCAGTGTGATGCAGCGCGCTCTGGGTGAAGTTCTCGTGTGTCGGCACGCTGACCGGCCCTTCCGCCAGGCCCTCCGTGCGGCGCGGGTCGCCGATCTTGCGTACCAGCTTGTGCCCGGTCTGGGCGAGCACCGCGCGCAGGGCGTGGTTGACGCTGAGGTCGTCCGGCCCGGTGATGAACACCCGCTGGCCCTCGCGCGCCAGGACGGCGGCCAGTTCCGCCAGTACATGCGTCTTGCCCGTCGTCGGCGCGCCCTCCACCACCCAGTAGTTGGTCACCGACCGGCCTCGGATGAGGGCTTCGCGCTGGTTCACCTCCAGGCGGGTGCGCGCGGCGTACTGCTGCGCCTGCGCCTCGCGCGCGCGGTCGATCTCCGGCTTTGCGCCGCCGAGCGTCCGGGCAAGCTGTCGCGCGTTTGGCGCGCTGAGCGCGCCCAACGTATCCAGCGCCGTGAGCAGTGGCTGGCGGCGGTCGATGATGTCAACATCCAGCGTCCAGCCCGGCGACCGCTTGAGCTTGCGAAAGGTCTGCAGGTAGCCGGGGCTGACGGTCAGCTCCGCGCCCTCCTCGTGTTCGAGCACGCAGCCGATGTAGTCGCCCTCAGGGTCGTCGAGGCTCAGCCGCAGCGGGTCGCCGACGCCGAACTGCGCAACGTTGTCCATGAGCTTCAGCGTCGCCGAGTCGCGGTCGAACTCCGTGATGGTGATGTTATCGATTGCCAGGCCCGCAGCGACGCGCCGGTCGATGCTCTGCCGCCAGAGCTTGCGGCGCTGCTTCTGCTGGGCGTCGAATTCCTTCTCGATGAAGTCGAAAAGTTGGGCGATGAATTGTTTCATGGTTTCCCGCGCTTTCGCCTATGTCACGCTATATGATATCCACCCTCGCCCTCTTGACAACACGCAGACAATCGCGCCCGCGCGCGCAAATTGACATCCACCGGGCATTATGCGATAGTGTACGCGCACATTCGTCACGCGGGGATGGGGGCGCGATGAACGCGAAGCTGACGGCAGTCGCGGGGCTGGTTCTCTTCCTTGCCCTGGTGGCCGCGTGCGGCACCCAGACGGCCACGCCCATCGACATCAACGCCGTTGCGTCGGAGACGGCGGCCTACTTCGCCACCAACGCGACGCCAACGCCCACATTGACGCCCACCGACACCCCCACCCCACCGACCGAGTCGCCGACGCCCGGCCCCTCGCCGACAGCGACCGAGACCCCGACGGCGACGTTTACCTACACCGCCACGCCGACGTTCACCATCTCCCCCACCTTCGACCCCCTGAGCAGCGCGACGGCCACGTTCACGCCAAGCCTGACCTACACGCCGTCCGTCACGCCGACGCCCACCGCGACCACAACCGGTCCGGTCATCAGCCAGGTGCGCCCGGCGTCGTCCTTCATCTACGCCTCACAGCCGGTGGGCTGCACGCCCACAACGACCTTCATCTCCGCCGACGTGACCGATTCCGTGGCGCTCAGCTCGGTCAGCCTGCTCATCTCCGTGGGCGGGAACACGAGCACGCTGCCGATGACGCTCGTCGCCGGCAACACGTGGCAGGTCCAGGTCGGCCCGACGACCAACGTGGTGGTGGTGAGCTACCGCGTCTCGGCGGTGAACACACAGGGCCAGTCGGTCGTCTCGCCGGAGCAGTTCCTCCAGGTCTCGCCGTGCAACATCCCGCCCACGCCCACGTGGACGGTGACACCTTCGATCACGCCCACGCCGCCCCCGACCGCTACCCCGACTCCGACAGCGACATCGACCTGCGGCAACCTGATCTGCGACGCGGGCGAGACGGCGGCCACCTGCGCCGACTGCGCCGGCGTGTGCGGCGACGGCGTGTGCAACGGCAACCTGGAAAGCTGGCTCACCTGTTCGGACTGCACCGCGCCGGTGTGCGGCGACGGCGTCTGCGCGGATAGCGAAATCCCCGCCCTCTGCCCAGGCGACTGCCTCTCGTGCGGCGACAGCTTCTGCGATGTCGCCGCCGGCGAGTCGAACGCCACCTGCGCCGCCGACTGCCCCGCCGACTGTGGCGACGCGGTGTGCGACGCCAATGAAGGCTTCCTGACGTGCGGCGATTGCGCGCCGCCGGTCTGCGGCGATGGGACGTGCGAATTCCCGGAGAATCCGTCCACCTGCGCCGCCGATTGCAGCGCCTACTGTGGCGATGGGTTCTGCAGCGTGCCCGGTGAGAGCGCCGGCGCGGGTGCGTGCTGGCAGGACTGCAACAACTGCGGCGATGGGACGTGCAGCGCCGGCGAGACCGACGACAACTGCCCCGCCGACTGCGGGTCGATGCCGCAGTGTGGGAACAACACGTGCGACAGCGGCGAAAGCCCGGCGATCTGCCCCTCAGACTGCGACGACGGCTGCGGCGGCGATGGCCTCTGCACCGCGAATGAAAACGCCGCCACCTGCAACATCGGCAGCGGCGGCAGTTGCCCCGACGTGTGCGGCGACGGCCTGTGCACGCTCGGCGAGACGGGCGCGACGTGCCCGCCGAATGCGACGCCACCTGCGGCAACGGCGCGTGCGACCCCGGCGAGAACGCGGGAACCTGCCCTATCGACTGCCCGTAAGCAGGGCGACGCCGCCGCGCGACGGCCTCCCGGCTACGACCTCCTGGTCGCAATCTCGCGGACGTACTCGCCGAAGAGCGGGCTGAAGATTTGCTGCTTCCCGTCGCCGCCCGCCTTGAGCAGCCGCTTCTGCGCCAGCCCGGCGATGACGCTCTCGTGATCGCCGGACGCCCCGCCCGTGACGAGGTTCTCAAACACGATCTGCTCATAGGTGTCGAGGCCGGCCCAGATGTCGTAGCACTCCTCGCGGATGCCCGCATCCGCCTTGAGCATGTCGTGGATGATCTCGCCGACGCGGTACATGTCCGGCTCCTCCGGCGGTTGCGCCGGGTCCGCGACACGCAGCCGGTAGCCGCCGCCCACCTGCGCCTCCACCAGCGCGCGGTTCGCGCGCAGCGCAAAGAACGCCGCGCGCAGCAGCCCAGGGTGCGACCCGCTCTCGTGAATGAGCGCGTGCTGCACCGTGGTCGTCAGCGCATAATCGACGCGCCGCATCAGCGTGTGCACCATGTCCCGCGCGTCGTCCGGGTGGTAGAGGCCGAGCGGGTACGTGTTGGCCTTGATTAGCTTGTAAAACCCGTCGATCTCGCGCAGGCGGTCCTTGGGGCACAGGTCGGGCACGGGCCGGCGCGTGGCGACCACGTAGGAAAGCCGGTCCTTGTGCCGGTCGCGCAGCGACTTGAGCTGGCGGAAGAGCGCCGGGTCGAGGTTGACGATCAACCGGTCGATGTCGTCGAGCAGGAACGCGACGTTGCGCAGCGCCAGCTTGCGGAAGAGCGTCCCCACAGCCCGCGCCAGCCAGCGATACGCCCACTTCGGGTCGTCTTCGACCACGCGGGTATGCTCCATGTGCAGGTCGCGGATGGCCTCGCTCAGCCTGGGGGTAGGTCTCGGCGTCGCAGCAGTCGTTGAGCATCGTAAGCGCGCTGTCCAGCATCAGCTCGTAGAGACCCCAGGCGGAGTCCTCCAGCAGGCCGTTGCCATCGACGTAGATCGGCATGTATTGCGGCCACGCCGCGCCGAAGATCCGCTCGCGCACGGGCTGCTTCGCCAGAGACTGGAGCAGCCGGGACTTCCCTGAGTTCCCGATGGCGAACAGCGCGCACGACTCGCCTTCCTTCATCAGGTTGGCGATGGTCATCACCTCGGTGTTGCGGAAGAGCCGCGCAGGCTGGTCAGCTCCTGCCATCTCGACATCTCTCCTTGTTCACGCCTTGTCCTCCTCCTCGTCAAAGTCACGCCAGTCGCGCGCGGTGGGGTCGGTCGCCGGGTGGGTCTCGTCCTCCTCGCGCGCCGCGGTCGGCGGTTCATCGACGGTCGCGTCTGCATCCTGGGGCCAATCGCGCACTGTCGGGCCGGGGTATTGCGGCTGCACCGGCTCCGGCGTGGTCGGCGGTGGCGTGGATTCTGTCGCCTCATCCACGAGTTCATCCACGACCTCATCCTCGATCTCGATGTCGTTGCGCCGCACATCGCCGGCGGGGAGCCGTTCATGGTCCTCGAACGCGATAGCGGGCCGCCTCCGCGACGGGAGCAGGGGGCGCTCCGGTTCGGGGAGCTTCCCTTCGTCGGGCAGCACGTTCAGGGAGGGCTTCTCCGGCGGCCTGACGTAGGCCTGCCTTCGCGCCTGCTTCTCGGCGGAGGCCTCCGACGCCCCCCGGCGTGAAGTCCACGCGCTCAATGCGCACGCCCCTGGGACCCGTGACCCTGAGGCCCCGATCGCCGAGGTAGCCGTATATCCGGATGTAAATCTCCGATCCCATGTTCGCCGCCGGCGGGTTCAGCATCTCCCTGTAACCGTTGCGCCCCGCGACCTCGCGCAGGGCGGTGTCCACCTCAGCGCGCACGATCTCGTCCCGTTCCGCTTCCCCCGCGAGATGGCGTCGGTCGCCTTGTCGCGTGTGAGGCCGCTGGGGTCAAAGCCATACTCCACTGCGACCACGAAATCCAGCGGGACGCCCTCCCGGCTCTTGACCTCCGTGAACGTCCACTTGTGCACGCGGGGCAAGGTGTCGATATAGCGGCCCATGTCGGTCAGCGGGTTGAAATCGGTCACCGGCCACGCCATGCCCGGCGGCAGCGACTTAAGGTAGTTGTTCCCCCGGCGAAAGACCGCGAGCACCTTCCCTGCGGGTACATCGACGGGGTTGAAACTCCAGGGCGAACAGCTCGTCTTCCGCCCCTGACTTGCGTGATTGACTCATCTCACCCTCCGCACGGCCCTTGCCTTCCCGCGTTTGGATTACGTTTGGAGTCGTGAGCCAATTGTAGCCCGGTTTGGCAGAAAGGTGTAGTGGAGTCACGGCGGTGTTCGCTTCCTGATGAAATCAGGCGGCGCAAAGGGATAAACGTCAGCGACAGTACGTGCCTTTGTCAATTGTTGCGCGCGGGGCTGTCCCGCATAATCAGGACGGGATAAGTACATTTCATCACGATCCGGGTTATTGGGAGGGGACACTGATGCCTGCTGCAATTGGAAAGACACTGCGCCTGGCCGAGTTCTGGCGGGAGGGCCAGAAGAGCCTCCTTGCCGACATCAGTATGCCGGGCGCGTTGGGACCGATGCCCGGTCTCGACAGGCCGTCCGAAGCGGTGCGGCAGCTCGCGCCGCTTGTCGAAGGGTTGGTCGTCAACCCCGGCATTGCGGACTCTCAGGTCGCCGCGTTCAGCGGCAAGGCGGGGGCCGCGCCGCTGGTGCGCCTCGACTGGACCAACGCACAGCGCCCCGCCGACTTTGTGCTGCCGCCGGCGCAGATCCACCGCGTCGCACTCGGCACGGCGGAGGATGCGCTGCAACTCGGCGCGTGCGCCGCCGTCACGACCCTCTTGCTCGGCTACGATGAGGACTTCGAGGCGCGCAACGTGCAGTCGATCAGCTTCCTGGCGCGCGCGTGCGACCAGATTTCGCTGCCCCTGTTCGCCGAGGTGCGCCCTGTCGGGCCGAAGGTCGAGCCGGCGAAGTATGACGGCGCGGTGCAGTTGGGCGTCAGCTTCATGGTCGAGGGCGGCGCGGACGCGATCAGCATCCCGCTGCCGGGCGCGAAGGCGCTGGCGCTGCTGCTCGAGTTCGCGCCAGTGCCGCTCTTCCTCCAGGTCGATAACGCCGCGTCGCTCGCCAACGAGGACGCCGGCGCGCTCATCGACGCGCTCAACGCGGGCTGCGCCGGCATCGTGCTCGGCAGCCGCGCGCTCGCCGACCCGGCGCGCGCAGTGCAGCAGGCGCGTGCGTTGCTCGCACAGGTTTCCAACGCCGACCAGACAGCGGGCTTAAGCCCGCTGTCCAGGACCGTTGGACAGGCCTGATAAGGGGGTGATGACATGAACGCAGGCGTACAACAGCGCATCAATCGCATCCTCAACCCCAGAGACGGGCGCGCGGTGTGCGTCGCCGCCGACCACGGCTGGATGAGCGACTTCACGCCCAACGTCGCGGAGCTTGAGCGCATCGTCGGCCAGGTCGTGGCCGGCGGCGCAGACGCCATCCTCATGAGCTACGGGCAGGCGCAACGCCTGGGCCACCTCCTCGCCGGGCGCGACACGCCCGCGCTCCTGGTGCGCGCCGACTGGATGAACATGCCGCGCCTGGGCGCGTCAAACGTCGCCAATGCGGTGCCGCAGCAGGAACTCCGCCACCTCCCGATCTCCCACGCAGCCGACGCGCTCAGAGTGGGCGCGTCGGGTATCACCATTTACCTCTTCCTCGGCTACAGCGACGACCTGGAGGCGAGCAACCTCGAAGAGTGCGCCGCGTTCGCGCAGGAGTGCCGCCGTATCGGGCTGGTGTGCATCATCGAGCCGCTGGCGGTCGGCGCGAACGTGACCGGCGCGAACATCGTCGATATCCTGACGCTCGGCGCGCGCATGGTGGTGGAGGCCGGCGCGGACATGCTCAAAATCCCCTACACCGGCGACGTGGCAACCATGCGGCGGCTGGTGGAGGTCGCCGGCGTGCCGGTGCTGGTGCTCGGCGGCGCGCGCTCCAAGCGCGACCGTGATGGCCTCGACCTCGTCGCTGAGGCGTTCGAGGCGGGCGCAGCCGGGACGGTCTTCGGGCGCAACGTCACCAAAGCGCCCGACCCGGCGCAGATGGTGCGCAACCTGTGCGCGCTCGCGCACGGCGGCGCGTCGGTCGATGACGTGCTCGCGCCGGAGCCGGTGGACGTGATCCGCCTCAAGGGGCTGGCGGAGAAGTGCACTGGCTGCCGGCTCTGCGAGATCGCGTGCAGCGCGTATCACGGGCACGGCGGCAACCCGCTTTACGCCGTCGTGCGCGTCCACGCGCCCGAAACATTCTCGGTGAAGCGCCGCTACCAGTACACACCGATGCACTGCACGCTGTGCGGCAAGTGCGTCGAGGCCTGCCCGGAGGGGGCGCTTGTCATCGCAGACGGCGTGGTCAGGTGGGACAGCGCGAAGTGCCAGGGGCACGGCGCGTGCGTGGAAGCGTGCCCGCTCGGCGTGGTTGCATGGCAGCCTGCGGGCAACGGCGCGGGCGTCCCCCTGTTCTGCGACCTGTGCGGCGGCGACCCGCAATGCGCGGCGCAGTGCCCTGAAGAGGCCATCGTTATCCTGGAACGCAGCAGCAATCCGGTGGGAGGTTGAGACATGGCGGCGCATTCGGTCAGCGACCTGACGGCGCGCGGTTACGCCGGCAAGGTGCTCTTTGTCGATCTGGACGGCCCCGAACACCACGCCGAGCCGCTCGCGCGCGACGTCGCCGAGGCGTTCCTCGGCGGGCGGGGCATCGCCACGTGGCTGTGGTACCACCGCCAGCCGCCGGGGGTGGACGCGCTCGCGCCGGAAAACCACTTCATCGTGTTCACCGGGCCGCTCACCGGGACCACCGCGCCCACTGCGGGGCGCTTCGGGCTGGTGACGAAAGCCCCGCCACCGGGAGCATCCTCGATAGCTACTGCGGCGGGCCGTTCGGCAAGTCGCTGAAGTACGCCGGCTACGACTGCCTGGCGGTTCGCGGGCGCGCGGCGGAGCCGTCGGTGCTCGTCATCGACGACGACCGGGTGAGCCTGGAGCCGGCCGGCGACCACTGGGGGCAGACGATCAGCCATGCAGAACGCGCGCTCAGGGCGCGGTACGGTCCCAACGCCGAGGCGCTCCTGATCGGCCCGGCGGGCGAGTGGGGCGCGCCGATGGCGGGCGTCTTCAACCGGGAGCGCACCGCCGGGCGCGGCGGCGCGGGCGCGGTGCTGGGTAGCAAGAACCTCAAGGCCATCGTCGCCAGGGGCAGCGGCGGCGTGCACATCTACGACCCGGAGGGCTACGCCGAAGGGCTGAAGCTGGCGCTGCGCGCGCTGCGTATGAGCAGCCCGATCGAGCGGCTGGGCAAGCACGGGAGCGCCAACATCCTGGAGCTGATCAACGTGGCCGGCGCGCTGCCGACGCGGAACTTCCAGGCCGGCCAGTTCGAGGAGGCGGACGAACTCACCGGCGAGCAGTGGCGCGCGGCGGTGTGGGCGCAGGACCTGGCGTGCTGGGGCTGCCCGATCCATTGCAGCAAGCTCGCCAAGCGCGGCGACTGGACACTCGACGGGCCGGACTACGAGACGATCTACGCGGTGGGGACCTCGTGCGGCGTGGACGACAAGTGGGCCATCGTCGAGGCGAACCACATCTGCGACGAGTACGGCTTCGACACGATCAGCGCCGGCAACACGGTCGGCTTCGTGATGGAGCTGTACCAGCGCGGCTACGTGACCGCCGCCGACCTCGACGGCGTGGAGGCGACCTGGGGCAGCGCCCACGCCCTGCTCACGCTGCTGCGCAAGATGGGCGCGGGCGAGGGCGTGGGCCGCCAGCTTGCGATGGGCACGCGCGCGCTGAGCCGGCAGTACCCCCGGCAGCGAGGACTTCGCGATGCAGGTCAAGGGCCTGGAGATGCCCGCCTACCACCCCAACGCGGCGAAGGGGGGTCGCGCTGGCCTACGCCATCTCCGAGCGCGGCGCGTGCCACCTGCACGGCGCGCCGCTGGTGGAGTTGCTCGGCGGGGCCAACCCCCTGACGACGAGGGGCAAGGCCGAACTGGTGCGCACGTACCAGTCCGAGACGGCGGTGATCGACTCGGCGGTGCTGTGTTACTTCACGCACTTCGGCATGTCGCTCAAGGAACTGTGGCAGTTGATCGTCCCGGTCACCGGCTTCGACTACCCGCACCCGCGCGACCTGGCGCGGCTGGGCGAGCGCGTGAGCACGCTGGCGCGGCTGTGTAACCTGCGCGAGGGCTTTACGCGCGCGGACGACACGCTGCCAAAGCGCGCCTTGCGCGAGGCGCTGGGCGATGGCCCCGCCAAGGGGCAGACGGTGGACCTGGAGCCGATGCTGGACGAGTACTACGCGCTCATGGGCTGGGACCACGCGGGCGCGCCGACGCCGGCGTGCCTGGAGAGCCTGGGGCTGGATACGCTGCTCGCCGCGCCGGAAGCGACCGCATGAGCGCAGCGCACAGGGGCCGGAAAACCCGGCCCTTGTTGTATAATAGCGGTAGGCGATATGGAGGCAACGATGCGACACGTTATTCTTGTCCCGGATGAGGATGGCGTAGGCTTCACGGCTGAGGTCCCCAGCCTGCCGGGCTGCATTAGTGAAGGCGATACACTCGAAGAGACGCTGGAAAACATCCGCGAAGCGATTGCGCTATATATCGAAAGCATGAAAGCTCACGGCGAGCCTGTGCCGGAGGACCGCCCGATACAGGTTGTTAAGGTGTGACCAGGCTCCCGCACTTCGATATCTGGAACCGTGCACTCACATCTCTCCTCATCGCTAACCAGGGTCCTTATTTAACCTACCAAGTGCGGCTGTAGGATTGGGCTGCCGGCTGTATTCCCTATGATAGTAATGTCGATCACAGAATACACAGCAAAGAAAAGATGGCCGATCTATTTAGCTGCTATATTCATACTTATCGGCGCTTTTGCAGTTGTGTGCCTCGCACTTTCGTACTTCACCGTCCATGGTGGCTCTCCTCAATACAGAAACGGCATGGCGTTCTTGACGGAACTACTGGAAGGGAGAGAAGATGCTGCACTTGACTATCTGGGGCTAGGACTCAGGGGTGCTGTGCATAGCGAGTGTCCTAATGGGTCCCTGATGAGCTGTGTCGAGCAAGTAATACCCGCCCAATGGGGAGATATCGAGGAAATCCTATTTGTGGTCGGTTCTGGAAGCCGGAACACGTTGTTATTTCATACGAGATGGGGCAATCTTGATTACGGAGTCGTGTCAATCGTGCTAATCATGGACGAGGAACACGGTAAGTGGGTGGTAGAAGGTTGGCGCGGGTTTGTTCTTTCCGAAGGAGAAGAGGCTGATAGCCAATTACTCCGTGGTATACGACATGATAATGAGTTTCCAAAGCCGTTCTAGTAATACCCCTACTTCATAAGCGGGGATAGTCTGCATGGACGCGACCGGGACGCACAGCGCGCTGCGCCCGTCTCTGCGTGAGGTTTCCCGTCCCGCCTCCCCAAAAACGACGCTGGCAGCCACGCAAAATGGTGTACCATAAGGTGGTACAATTGCCCCGGAGGGTGCATTGCCGGCCGTCTTCAGCGTCGTGTTGACATGGAACAATCTGGGCGAGACCATCGCCTGCCTCGAGTCCCTGCAACGGACGGCATATGACGCCGGCCGCCACCACGTGATCCTGGTCGATAATGCGTCAAGCGACGGCACGGTGGATCGGGTCCGCGCGCAGTTCCCGGCGGTGCGTGTTATCGCCAACCGGCGCAACCTCGGTTACGCCGCCGGCTGCAACGTGGGGATCGGCGCGGCGCTTGACGCAGGCGCGGACTACGTCTGGCTGCTCAACAACGACGCGCGCGCTGCGCCCGACGCGCTGCGCGAGATGGTCCGCATCGCCGAAAGCGACCCGACAATCGGCATCGTGGGGCCGCGCGTGCGGACGCGGGCGGGCGTGGATGAACTCGGCGCGTGGGTGGACCTGGCCGGCGCGCGCGTGCGCGTCGCCGGGGCCGACGACCCGCCCCTCGGCGCGGACCGGTTCGCCGTCGATTACGTGTGGGGCTGCGCGATGCTGGTCGCGGCGCGCGTGTTCGACCGGGTGGGCGGCTTCGACGAGCGATTCGTCGCCTATTTTGAGGACACCGACCTCTGCTGGCGGGCGCAGCGCGCGGGCTTCCAGGTTGTCGCCGCGCCGGCCGCGCTGGTGTGGCATGGCGGCGCGCGGTCGGCGGACCGGCGTCCGCTGTGGCAGTTGTGGCGGCGCGCAATGGGGCGGCTCCGCTTCTTCTGGAAGCACACGCGCGGGCGGGCGCGGGCGGGCGCGGCGGCCCGGACAATCGGGCGCGAGTGGCCGCTGCTGGCCGCCGGGACCGTGCTGCGCCACTGGCGCGGCCAGCGGGCGCGCGCCGCGCACCCGGATCGCGAAGGGATGAGGGAGGGATAGCGCCCCGTGGATGCTCGCCGCCGGCTCCGTAACGGCCTGGATGAGGCCGCACGCCGCGCCGCGTGGCGGCTGGACCGCCCGCCGGTCAAGCCGCGCCAGGTGATCGTGGACATCACCGACCGCTGCTTCTTCCGCTGCATCACCTGTGACAAGTGGCGGACGCACCACACCCCGCCCGAACTCACCACAGACGAGTGGCGCGACGCGCTGGCGCGCCTCCATGCGTGGCTTGGGTCGTTCCACCTCAGCATCAGCGGGGGCGAGCCGCTGCTGCGCAAAGACCTCCTGGACATCATCGCGGCTGCGTCCGCGCGGGACTGCACGACCAACCTCATGTCCAACGGCTGGCTCGTCGATGACGCGATGGCGACGGGGCTGGTGCGCGCCGGCCTCGGCAACCTGACGCTGTCGCTCAACGGCTTCCGCCCGGAGACCCACGACCTGACGCGCGGCGTCGCCGGCAGCTACGCGCGCCTCATGGCAGGGATCGAGGCTTTCAACCGGGCGCGCGGCGGGCGTCAGCCCGCGCCGACGCTGAGCCTGAACGGGATCCTGAGCGGCCACAACGCGGGCGAGATACCGGACCTCGTCCGCTGGGCGCGCACCGCCGGGGTTGATGCGGTGGCGGTGCAGCCCCTGGTGGACGTCGCCAACTACCAGCCCTACAGCCAGCCCGCGCGCACGTTCACCGCCGGCTGGGAGGGCGACAACCCCCTCTGGGGCGGGGAGGCCGGCCAGTTCGCGCGCGTGCTCGACACGCTCATCGACCTGCGCCGGGCCGGGTACCCGGTCCTGAACACGCCGCGCCAGCTCGAGCTGATGAAGGGCTATTTCGACGCGCCGGGCGCGCCGCCGGCGGGGCGGTGTCACGTCGGCGTGAACAATTTCCTGATCGATCCCTACGGCGGCGTGCGCCTCTGCTATACCATGGACGTTGTGGGCGACATCCGCGCCGACGCGCCGGCGGCGATCTGGTGGAGCGCGGCGGCGGCGCGCGTGCGCGCGGGGATACGGTCGTGCCGCATGGGCTGCTGGCTGCTCAACTGCAACTACCGGGGTACCCTGCGCGAGCAGGCGGCGGACGCGCTGCGCGGGCGGCGATGAGGGTTTTGTGTTATCACAGTATCTCGGATGCGGCAGACGCCTGGAGCGTCCCGCCGGCGCGGTTCGCGTGGCAGGCGCGGTGGCTCGCGCGGACGCTCGGCGCGGCGCGCGTGGCGCTTTCGTTCGACGACGGCTATGCGGACTTCCTGCACGTCTGGCCGTGGCTGCGGGAATTTGGGTTCAGGGTGATGGTGTTTGCGGTCAGCGCGAAACTGGGCGGCGGGGCGGACTGGGAGGGGGCGGCGCGCCTCCCCCTGCTGGCGCGCGACGATCTGTCCGCGCTGGCGCAACAGGGCGTCGAGATCGGCGCGCACTCGGCGACGCACGCGCGCCTCAGCCAGTTGCCGCCTGAAGCGGCGCGGGCACAGATCGTGCAGGCCAGGGCGCAACTGGAGGCCGTCACCGGCGCGCCGGTGCGCCGCTTCGCCTACCCTTACAGCGAGGCCACGCCGGCGCTCGTGGAAATGGTCCGCGCCGCCGGCTTCGAGCAGGCCTACGTGATGCGTTCGGGATACGGGCGCGCGCGCCTGACAACGCGCCGCATCCCGGTCGCCGGCGCGGACGGCGCGCTGCGCTTCGCCCTCAAGGCGCTGACCGGTTACGCCAGTTGGGTCGATCTGCGCATGGATGTACGGGGCGTTCCAGGATGACGCATCCCAGAGAGGCGGCGGCCCCCCGCGTGGCGCTGTCGGTCATCGTGCCCGCGTTCCGCCGGGTCGCGGCGCTGGCGCGGGTGCTCGCGGGGCTGGCGGCGCAGGAGTGCCTTGCCGACCCGCTCGAAGTGATCGTCGTGGTCGATGGCGGCGCGCCCGATGTGTGCGCCCTGTTGGGTGACTCTGACTACACGAAAGATGACGCCGGCGCGCGGCGCTACATCGTCATCCCGGAGGGCGGGCCGGCGGTCGCGCGCAACGCAGGGGCCGCCGAGGCGCGCGGGGACCGCCTGCTGTTTCTGGATGACGACATCATCCCCGCCCCCACCCTGGCGCGCGCGCACGTCGACCTGCACCGGCGCGACCCGGACGCGGTCGGCCTCGGCAAGATCGACCTGGACGCGGCGCGCCGCCTGACGCCCTTCGAGCGCTATCTCTACGGCTTCTACGACACGCACTACCGGAAAATGGACGGCGGCCACCGCCCGACGTTCTGGGACGCGCTCACCGGCAACCTCTCCACGCCCGCCGAGGCGTTTCGCGCGGCCGGCGGCTTTGATGCGGCCTTCTCGTTGCTGCGCCACGAGGACATTGAGTTTGCCTACCGGCTGGCGCGCGCCGGGCTGCGCTTCGCCTACCTGCCGGCGGCGGTGGGTTACCACCAGTACGTGAAGACGTTCGAGCGTGGGTGCCATGAGGCTTACGTCAACGGCGTGAGCAGCGTCATGCTGGTGGCGCGTCACCCGGAACTGCGCGACCAGGCGCTCACGCGCCGGTGGGCGGCACTGCCGCCGGTAGCCCGGCCGGCGCTGCGTGCGCTCCTGCGCATGGACCGCGCGCGCGTCATGGGATGGATGGCGGCCCTGCGCGCCCCGGCGGAGCGCACGCCGGGGATGGCGCTCCTGTTCTACCGCACCGCCTACCACCTCAACTTCTGGCATGGCGTGCGCGACGCGCAGAACGGGCGTCAGCCCCGCGTGTGACCACGTATCGCTGTCTGTGGGGTTCGTGACTACACGAAAGCTAGGTCGATTTGCTGTTGCGTGCGCGTGCTTCCGCGCCGGTCGCCTCGCCGACAGTCTCGCCTTCAAAGAACGCCGCCTCAAGGTCGAAGCCGGCCGGGATGCGCAACCGCTCCGCCGCGATAATCGTCTCGATGGCCGCCACCGCCTCGTCGAGCCGGTCCTCCTCGTTGAGGATCAGGTAATCGAACACCGCCGCCGAGCGCATGTGCTCCCGCGCCTTGGCAAGCCGCGTCTCCAAATCCTCGAGGCTGTGGCCCTCGTCGTGCGCGCGCTGGAGGATGCGGTGGCGCAGAATCTGCGGCGACGCGGTCACAAAGATGGAAACGCACTGCCCCGGAAAGCGCTGTTCCAGGAACACCTTCCCGTTTGCGTCCACCTCGGTCAACACCCACGGCTTGTCGGGCGGCGCGCCGCTGAGCAGGTCGGCCGGCATCCCGTAGAGGTCGCCGGTGCCATAGACCTCGGTGCGTTCCATGATCTCGCCCGAAGCGAACTTCGCCTCGAACGCTTCCGGCGTGACGAAATGATACTGTCCCTTCTCGACCTCGCCGGGACGCGGCGCGCGCGTGGTGAACGTCATCGCGCGGTGGATAAACGGGTTGCGGCGCAGCAGCGCCTCGGTGACGCTCGCCTTGCCCACCCCGCTGGGGCCGGCGATGATGAGCAGCGCCCGGCGCGGCGCACCCGTAATCTGTTCAGGACCGACGAGCGCTTTCGACATACAACCTTCCCTGGAAACCTTTCCTGGCACGGCCCACTGTTATGATAACGCGGTTGGCGCGAAACCAGTAACGCGCGGCGCGGCGCGCATAAGATGAAACAGTACGGCTTCAAGATGTCTGTTCAGGCGTTTGTTCGCGCATGGGCTATAGCCACTCGGCGGGAACGGTGCGCTCGCTCGCCATGGCGCCCGTGTTGACCGTGGATTTCGGCTCGATCAACACGATGTGCACTTCATCCTCGGCGACGGGCATGTGCTCGACGCCGCGCGGGATGATGACGAACTCGCCCGGCTCCAGCCAGAGGTCACGGTCGCGCAGCTTGATAAGCAGCCGGCCACTGACCACGAGGAACAGCTCGTCCTCGTTCTCGTGCTGGTGCCAGATGAATTCGCCCTTGAGCTTGACGACTTTCACGAAGAAGTCGTTCAGTTCGCCGACAATCTTGGGACGCCAGTGCTCGTCGAAGCGACTCAGCGCCTCGGCAAGATTGACCTTTTCTATCGAGCGCTCCATGTAACACTCCATAGCCAGCAGGCAAGCGCAGACACACAGCCCCGCCGCACCATGCACACGATGCCATTATAAACGCGGGAGAAGTTACATCATTCCGGTGCGGTCGGCAGCACCACCGAGAACGTGCTGCCGCGCCCCGGCTCGCTCACCGCCGTGAGGGTGCCGCCGTGCGCCTCGGCCACGGTGCGCGCGATGAACAGCCCCAGCCCCAGGCCGCGCGGGTCCAGGCGGCGGCCCTCTGGCGTGACAGGCTCGCCGCGATAGTACGGCTCGAAGATGTGGGCCAGGTCATCCGGGGCAATGCCGACGCCCGTGTCGGCAATGTCGATGACGGCATGGCCGTAGATCAGCTCGCCCAGCGTGACCGTGACGCTGCCGCCGCGCAGCGTGTACTTGATCGCGTTGTCCAGCAGGTGGCCCAGCGCCCAGCGCAGCCGCCGCGCGTCGCCCAGCACGCGGAGGTTGGGATCGAGCATGTAGGTCTGAAGCTCAAGGCCAGCGGCGCGGAAGCGCGGCTTGTACATGTCGAGCGTTTCCCAGAGCAGCGGCTGCATGCTTAGCGGTTCCTTGCGCACGCTGAACGCGCCGACCAGCATCTCTGAGATGTCGAGCAGATCGCAGATCATCCCGTCCAGCAGGAGGACGTTGCGGTTGATCGTGCCGAAGAAGTTGTAGCCGGGCGTCTCCGGTGGGAACGTCTCGCTGAGCACGTCGCTCGCGCCCTTGATCGCCGTCAGTGGGGTGCGCAGCTCGTGCGACACCTGCGTGATGAGCTGGTCCTTCAGGCGCGTCGCCAGCGCCTCGCGCGTCACGTCGCGGATGACGACCACCGTGCCGAGTTCGTCGCCGGCCAGCGTGGCGACGGCGGCGGCCTCGGCCTCCAGCACGCGCCCCCCCTCGGTATCGATCTGCACGCGCTTGCGCGCCGCAAGCTGCGCGCCCAGCGGCTTGCTCGCGTCGAGGTCCACGACGAGTTGGGAGAAATCGCTGCGCCAGAAGCCGTCCTCAGAGCCGAGCATCTGGAACGCCGCGCGGTTGAACATCACGATGCGCGCGCGCCGGTCGAGCATGACCACGCCATCGACCATGCTGGCGAGCAGCGCATCGAGGCGGGCCAGTTCTTCGTCGTGCGTGCGCACCGCGAGGTCAAGCTGCCGGCTCCGTTCGTGCAGGCGGCCCACCATCACGTCGAAACAACGCCCCAGGGTGCCGATCTCGTCATCGGCCACGAACCCGGTGCGCTGCGAAAGGTCGCCCTCCGCGACCGTTTCCGCGACGCGGAGCAGCGTCCGCAGGCGGCGCGCGGCGGGCGTGGTGACGATATACCCCACGACGAGCGTCACCGCCGCCGCAACCACGAACAACACCGCGAAGAGGATCAGCGCCGTGCGCGCCCAGTCGTCGGCGCGGTCCAGTTGCAGGTTGAAGATCACCAGCGTGAGCGCGAGCGCGCCGACAACCGCGATCACCAGCGCCGAGAGCAGCAGGAACAGAATCGTCCGCGCCCGGAGCGAGGAGAGGAATCTCTGCCGGCCCTCCGCCTGTTCGCTGCGGCGTATCACCATCTCTGCCATGCCGCTGATCCCTAAACTTACAATCCAGCTTCACCCTTTATCATATCACTGGCGTGCGTCACGCTGCGTGCAAAGAGGTATTGATCGGGTTAATGCGTCGATACAATTTGGTTCGAGTTTTACTGGAAACAAAAAGGCAAGGCATGCCTTGCCTCTACTGGACAATGAGCCTCTGGGCCGTGCTGCCTCACTCCAATTCCAGCGATTCCCAACGATCTTTGAATGGCTCAAGGTTTTTCACGCTCACCATTCGGGGTTGTTCCGCCTTACGTCTGGATGCGTCCGCAGATATTCCTCCCGCTCGGCGGCGCTTATCTTGCTACTTGTTCAGATGGCACAACAAAGAAGTCAATGGGGCCTTCAGGTTGTTTGATGTAGACAAATACGAATGGATTCTCTGATGCATCCACATTTTCAGGGACATGATACAGATCACCACCGCGTCTTGTCTTGACCTGTATGGCGGCTTGTCGCCCATTCTTTGGATTCAAACAGAAAATATCAACCTTCGGGTAGTTCTTAAGCGTGAGTGACGCTACATAGCCTCGCAGACAGAGATGCCCTGCAACCAGAAACTCGCCCGCAAGCGCAGTAAGCGTTTTATCAATATGCGATTTTGCCATTTAGTCCCTCTTGGTTATTAATCTCCCCTTTACCATATAGCCAGTATATGCCACATCACGGATAATGTCAACACAGAACCCTTCCAATACTAATATGCCTGTTAATTTCAATCGGCGACAGCATGAAACGTCGGCTTGAGCGCCGGGTAAAGCTCCCGATACTGGAGCGTGCAGCCCGGCGTAGACCTCGTGCCGGCCGGCGTCGGGCCGGGTTGCGCTGGTGATCCGCACCGTCGCGTCGCACGCAGCCGGCACGTCGGACCAGACGCCCGCGCCGACCCCGGCAAGGAGCGCCGCGCCGTAGGCCGCGCCCTCGGTCACGTTGACCGTCACCAGCTCCGCGCCGAGCACGTCCGCCAGGATTTGCCGCCACAGCGCGCTCCTGACGCCGCCGCCAGAGGCGCGCAATTGCGTCACGTCGGCGACGCCCATCGCCTTCACCAGCGCGAAGCTATCTGCGAGGCCGAACGCCACCCCTTCGAGCACGGCGCGCGTGAGGTGCGCCATCGTGTGCCGCACCGTCAGGCCCACGAACGCGCCACGCGCCAGCGGGTCGGGGTGCGGCGTGCGCTCGCCCGTGAGGTACGGCAGGAAGAACAGCCCCTCGCCGCCCGGCGGGATCGCCTCCGCGGGCGCGAGCAGCGTGTCGAAGTCAACGCCGGGGGCGAACTGATCGCGGTACCACTGGAGGCTGCCGGCGGCGGAGAGCATCACACCCATCAGATGCCACGCGCCCGGCACGGCGTGGCAGAAGGCGTGCAGCCGGCCCTGCGGCTCGATGACCGGGCGGTCGGTGGGGACGAAGACCACGCCCGACGTGCCGACCGTCAGCGCGGCCACGCCCGGCCTGACCGCGCCCACGCCGACCGCCCCCGCCGCCTGGTCGCCGCCGCCGCCGACGATGGGCGTCCCCGCTGCGAGGCCGGTCAGCGCCGCCGCCTCGGCAGAGACGACGCTCGTCACCTGCGGCCCCTCGTGCGTCGGGGGCAGCCACGCGGCCGGGATGTCGAGCGCCTCCAGCACCTCGCGCGACCATTGCCGCTTCTTCACGTCGAGCAGCATCGTCCCAGCCGCGCCGGCCAGGTCGGTCGCATACGCGCCGCTCAGCCGGTACCGGATGTAGTCCTTCGGCAGGAGGATCTGCGCAACCCTGGCGTAGACCTCCGGCTCATGCTCGCGCACCCAGATGATCTTCGGCGCGGTGAAGCCCGTCAGCGCCGGGTTGCCAGTGAGTTCGAGGAGCCGGTCAAACCCGACCGTCTCCGTGATCCACGCGCACTGCGCCCCGGTGCGCTGGTCGTTCCACAGGATCGCCGGGCGCAGCACCTTGCCCTCGGCGTCGAGCAACACCAGGCCGTGCATCTGCCCGGTCAGGCCCACGCCGGCAATATCCCTGCCCAGGACGCCCGCCTCTTTCAGCGCGCCCTGAATGCTCGACACCGTGCCCGACCACCATTCCAGCGGGTCCTGCTCCGACCAGAGCGGCTGCGGCGTGCTTAACTTGAGCGGGTGCGTGACGCTGGCGAGCACTTCACCTTTTTCGTCAACAATGAGCGCTTTCGCGCCCGTGGTCGAAATGTCGATCCCAAGCAGGGCCATCGTTCTCTCCTTCGTGTGTTGTGCAAGCCCTACGCGAAAACGAGGCAAGCCTGACGTCTCATGCCCTGTGCGAGCACGACGCGATCACTCCAGAGGCGTGTAGAAGCCGGAGACGACAACCGAGACCGCGTCCACCTGTTCCCCACCGGCGAACGGTTCAGGCACCCTGAAGCGGAATTCAACCGACTCGCCGCTGGCGATGACCAGGTAATCGCCATCGCGCTCGGCCACTTTGGCGGCGACATCGGGTGCGCCTTCCGCGCGCACCCTGACACCGCCAACCAGGACGTAGAGTTCGTCGATGAACGAAATCTCTTCCCTTTCCTCGCTCACTCGAAGCACGATGGAGTCGCCAACAACGCTGACAGGCCCCAGGGGGCTGATCTCGGTTCGCTCGCTTTGCCTTCCGCGAACGTCCCTGAGAATCTCCGTCCGGCGCTCAAAAGCGTGGCCGTTGTAAACGTACAGCCACGGGCACGCCCAGCCGTCTGCATCGGTCAGCAGGTAATCGAGCGAGACCGTCTTGCCACGCTCGATAATGACTTGCTGGTAATCGTCGGTGGATGCGCCGCCTCCTGTGATGCCCGGCCACAGGATGGCGTCCTCTCCGTGTCCGCCCTCCTCCCGGCTGACGGACGCCGCGATGAAAACAACTGCGACGCCATAGTTCCCCGGTTCGAACGCCCCTACGAAGTGGCCCTCCGGAGCGTGATACAGGTAATCCAAAGCCCAGGCGATCTCCTCACTGCCGTCCTCCAACAGCGGATCGCCGGGATTGGTGGGGAAACGGAGCCTCGAAAAAACTTCGTTTGGGCGGACCCTGCTTGTTTCCTTTTCAGGCATGACAAGGACAAAATGCCTGATATTCTCCGCCTGTCTTGAGTAACCAAACGTCTCGACGTAGAAATCGTCGTTGTAGTCGATGTCCACTTCCAAGAACCCGGCGTTGAGAACGGCCGGCCACCAGGTGGGGAAAAGCGTGACCGGGCACGCGACGATGAACACAATCACGGGCGTGAATACCGCCATCATCCGCACCCAGCGAGTCAGTCGGCGCCGCATGATCAACCTCCTCACGCACAGAACTGAGACAGCCAACTGGGGGCGTCTCAGTCGCCGCCCGGTTCTGATTGGTCAGCGGACGATTGCGGCTGGTCTTTCCGAAGTGCGCCCGGTTACGCGGTGCGCACGCCGGCGCCGGTCGGCTCAGCCACGTCGCCCTGCGCGGCCATCCAGCGCTCGCACGCCATCGCCGCCGCGCACCCCTGCCCGACCGAGGTCGCGACCTGCCGCCACATCGGGTCCATGATCTCGCCCGCAGCGAACACGCCCTCGACGCTCGTCATCATGTGCTGGTTGACGATCACGTAGCCGTGATTGCCCATTTCCAACTGGCCCTCAAACAGGGTGTTGTTGGGGTCGTGCCCGATGAAGATAAACACACCGTCGGTCGGCTTCTCGTAGACCTCGTCGGTCTTGACGTTGCGCAGCCGCACCCCGCTGACCATGCCGCCCTCGTTCTGGAGAATTTCCTCGACGACCGTATCCCAGGTGAAGCTGATCTTGGGGTTGTTGAGGGCGCGCTGCTGCAACGGGTAGCTCGCGCGGAGTTCGTCGCGCCGGTGGACGATGTTCACCGAGTTGGCGTAGCGGGTCAGGAAGTCGGCCTCCTCCAGCGCGCTATCGCCGCCGCCCACGACGACGATGTCCTTGCCCCGGAAGAAGAAGCCGTCGCACGTGCCGCAGTAGCTCACGCCGCGCCCGGTGCACTCCCTCTCGCCCGGCACGTTCAGCTTGCGCGGGGTCGCGCCGGCGGTCACGATGACGGCGTCCGCCTCATATTCATTGCCATAGGTCTTGACGTAAAACGGTCGCCCTTTGGTGAAATCGACCTCGACCACAATATCGTATTCGATCCGCGCGCCAAAGCGCTCGGCCTGCTCGCGGAACTTCTCCACAAGCTCCGGGCCGGTGATGCCGTCGGGGAAGCCCGGATAGTTCTCCACTTCGCTGGTGATCGCCACCTGCCCGCCGATCTGGTCGCCGGCGATCACAAGCGGGCTGAGGTTCGCACGCGCCGCATAGAGCGCCGCCGTCAGGCCTGCCGGACCCGAACCGATAATGATGACCTTCTCATGCTGCATCGTCCAGAATGCTCCTTGAACAACGTATCAAGCACAACGATATCCTTAGGTATAGATGCAACGGCAATCCGGGGGTTGCATCCGTCGTGCGATACGCCCGCTGTTGCTGTGTCGCGCGCCGTTTGTTCAGGCTGCCCGACTATTATAGCTGATGTGGGGCGCATGATCTATCTTACGCACGCGCGCGGGCGCGCGCCCGTTTCTAATCGCCGTTCTGATGCCACGCACGTCGCCGCGCGGTCAGGCGTCACGCCGGGGCGTCGCCCGCGTCTTTGGGACGGAAATACAGGCGCAGCACCAGGTGGCCGAAGCGGAGTTCGTCGCCGTCGCGCAGCGGGTACGGCTGCCGTGGCGTCAGGCGCGTCTCGTTGAGGAAGGTGCCGTTCGGGCTGCTCAGGTCGATGAGTTGCAGGGTCTCGCCCTCGCGCCGTATCGCCGCGTGCCGCCGCGACACGCCCTTTTCAAGCGCATCGTACAGGCTGAGATCAAGGCCGGGAAGGCGTTGTTGCTCGGATCGGAGCGGCCAATCACCAGCTCCTCTTCGAGGCGGACCTTGAGCGGCGTCCGGCTCTCCTGAACGTGGATGACCAGCGTGTCATCGGGGCCAAGCGCGCGCAGCCGCTTTGGGGCGTGGGGCTGCGGCCTGGAGCGCTGACGCCTCTGGCCGGCGTGGCAGCCTGCGCCGCCTGCGCCGCCGCGTCGCGGTCAAGCAGGCGGCCACACCGCTTGCAGATCAGCGATATGACCGGGTTCTCGTACCCACAATACGGGCAGGTGATGCGGCTATCGAGGGTCGTCGTGCGCTTCTCGCCTGGACCGCCCATAACCTCTGCTCCCCTATGACAGCGCGCCTCACAGAAACGCACCCGCCATCTTTGGCGGGCGCGCACAACGCTCACGCCGGCACGTCATGCCGGAAATAGACCTGCAGCACCAGCCGGCCCAACCGCACCTCATCGCCATCGCGCAGCACGCGCGGTTGGTGCGGCACCAGGCGCTGGCCGTTCAGGTAGGTCGAGTTCGCGCTGCCCAGATCAACAAGGTTGAGCGCGTCGCCCTGGCGGCGGATCACGGCGTGGAGCCGCGACACGCCCTTATCGACGGCGTTGTACAGGCTGAGGTCGAGGCCTGGGGTCGAGCCGCTGATGGGGTCGTACCGCCCCAGGATCACCTCTTCGCCGGGCCGGACGATAATCGGTTCCGCCGCGTCCCGAATGTGGACCACCAGCACGCTGTCCGGGCCAAACCGCGCCGACCCCCACTGGGGCTTGCCCTCCGAATCCTCGTGGTCTTTGAGCTGTTTCGTGGTCGCGCCCACAACCGACTTGTCCAGCGGCTGGCCGCAACCCCCACAGACCAGCGACCCCGCTGGATTCTCATGTTGGCAGTGCGGACAAACGATCAACGAGTTACCTCAGTCAGCGCCAAACTGTGGCTCTTTGCTTCGCAGGCCACTTCATCTTAGCATTTTCCGCGCATTTTGCAACGTGGGCATATTGAAAAACGCTTATGTTTACAGATGGTATTTCAAGTTCCTATAATACTTATATGACAGACACAGCGCGGCAAAGTGGCGGCGCATACGCGAAGAAGATACGATTGCACTGCACGCGAGGGTCACAAAGCGGGGTCGATGCTGTGGAAACTGCCGGCAAGAACGCGCTTATCACCGGGGGCGCGCACCGGGTGGGCAAGGCGATCACGCTGGCGCTGGCGCGCGCGGGCGCGAACGTGATCGTCAACTACTACAGCGCGGCGCAAGAGGCCGAGGCGACCGCCGCCGAAGCGCGCGCGCTCGGCGTGGAAGCGCTGTCCATCCGCGCCGACGTGTCGGACGATGCGCAGGTCGCGGCGATGGTTGAGGCGGCGCAGGCGCGCCTCGGCCCTGTGGACATCCTCGTCAACAGCGCCTCGCGTTTCGAGAAGATCGCCATCCCGACCGACGACCTGGACATCTGGCGGCGCGTCACGCGCACAAGCATCGACGGCGCGTTTTACTGCGCGAACGCCGTCGCACCCATGATGCTCGAAAAGGGGGCCGGCGTGATCGTCAACATCGTCGATCTTTCCGCGTGGGAACCCTGGCGGCACTTCACCGCGCACAGCGTCGGCAAGGCGGGGCTGCTGGCGCTCACGCGGCAGTTGGCCCTGGAGCTGGCCCCGGCAGTGCGCGCCAACGCCGTCGCGCCCGGCCCGGTGCTCCCGCCGCCCGATTACGACGCGGCGCAGCGCGCGCGCATCGCGCGGCGCACCCTGCTCGAACGCTGGGGCAGCCCGGAAGACGTGGCCGGCGCGGTGCTCTACCTGGTCAGCGCCGATTACGTCACCGGCGAAGTGATCGTCGTCGATGGCGGCGAACGCTTCGGGCGCGGCAAACAGCACAGCACGACCTGACCCCTTTCCTAACCAGAAAAGTTTGTCTGGTCCCCGCGACGAAGTCCCGGGCTAATCATATCTTGTCGCATGTTCTGCGATTAGCGCGCTTCAGTCGGGGTAAGCAAAGCGGCAACACGAAGGAGCAACCAGCCGGTGAAGCTCTCCATCGTCATCTGCAACTACAACACGCGCGACGACCTCGCCCAATGCCTGGAGTCCATTGAAAGGACGCGCGGCGACCTGGCGCTTGAGGTCATCGTGGTGGACAACGCCTCGCGCGACGGCAGCACCGCGATGGTCCGTGCGCGCTTCCCCGCCGTCCACCTGATCGAGCCGGGCGCGAACCTCTGGTTCAACGGCGGCAACAACACCGGCCTGCGCGCCGCGCGGGGTGCGTATGCCCTCATCCTCAACCCGGATACGGTCGTGACGCCCGGCGCGCTCCGCACCCTGGTCGACTACCTGGACGCGCACCCCGGCGTCGGCATGGCGACCTGCCGCATGGTCTTCCCCGACGGAACCGTGCAGCCCAACTGCTCGCGCTTCCCCGGCTTCGGCTATCTGATCCTGGTGCACAGCTTTCTTGGGAAGTTGCTCCCGCAGAAGCTGGCGGCTATCGAGCGCGCGCTGTGGTACGCAGACTGGGACCGCGAATCGACGCGCCCGGTGGAGGCCGCGCCGGGGTCGGCGTTGATCGCGCGGCGGGCGCTCCTGGCGCGGCTGGGCTACCTGGACGAGGCGATGAAGCTCTTCTTCTCCGACATCGACCTGAGCCGCCGCGTCTGGGAGGCGGGCCGTGCCGGGGACGCGGGCGCGGAAGTGCACTACGTCGCCGAGGCGACTATCGTCCACCGCGAGCACGCGAGCATCGGACAGGCGCAGCGCCTTGCCACGCGCATCTACTTCGACGACATGGTGATCTTCACGCGGAAGTATTATGGCGCGCCACGGGCGGCGCTGCTCGCGCGCT
Source organism: Anaerolineae bacterium (assembly GCA_027494055.1). Taxonomy (GTDB): domain Bacteria; phylum Chloroflexota; class Anaerolineae; order Aggregatilineales; family JAFGMM01; genus JAOSJO01. The sequence goes on from JAOSJO010000023.1 coordinate 130,078, forward strand.
GCTCGCGCCCACGCGGGCCGCCATGGCGCTGAAGCAGTCGCTAAGGCCCCGCTAGACGCTTCATGCAGGCCCCGCCAAAGCGCCGTGCGCCTTACGCCTCGCTCTCCCAATCCGCCCGGTCGCCGATCCACCAGCGCCACTTGGTGGGCACGCTCTTTTCAAGCGCCTTGACGTAGATGTGGGCCTTGGCATAGAAAATCAGCAGCGCTTCGCGGTATATGTGGAAATTGGCCGGCACCGTCGGCGTGAAGCCATAGCCCCGGTCGATCTGCTTCTGCAGGTCGGCCTCGCTGAGACTTTCCAGCGTGGTCTTGAGTTCCTGGTCGAGCGCGTCATACCAGGCTCTCAGCTTCTCCACGCGCGTCGCGACCTCAGCGTCAGGGTGGCGATACGAGTAGTCCTGCTTGAAGGTCTTGAATCCGTCGATGTAGGATTGCTCAATCTCGCCCATCTCCTGGCACAACGCGCCAAGCGTCAGGTTCCGCCCTGGCAGCCGGTAGGTCAGGTCCGCGTCGGTGAGCACATCCAGCAGGTCGCGGCGCAACTCCTGGGTTGATTCAAATAGACTCGCGTGTTCCTGCATCAGGCTATTCATGGCAACACTCCCCTCATTAGCACGGATGTTCGGGCAACATCATACTCTGAACGCCGCGTGCTGGCAAGAGGCAAAATTCGACGACTTCGGAGGGCGGCGCGGGGAAGGGGCGCGCGCTTCCGGCGCTGCGGCGCGCTATTCCATGCGGAACAGGTCGCGCACGAAAGCGTCCGCCCGGTCTGGCACCACGGCCCACACGCTCCGGCCATCATCGACTGTGTTGCGCGCTACCACGCCGTCATCGTTGGCGCGCAGGGTGGCAATCTCGATGCTCTCAAGTGGCACGGAACGTGCAAACAACGCCAACTGCATAAGCTGGTCGATGGTCAGGTCGGTATCGACCCAGCCGCGCACATCGGCCCAGAGGCCGGGCAGTTGCGCGATGAACGCCGGCCAGACGTCCGGCTGCATGAGCTTTTCGCGGATCGCCAGCAGCAAGCGCTGCTGGCGGCTGATGCGCCCGTAGTCCGAGTCGACGTGCCGGGTGCGCGCGTACTTGAGCGCCGTCTCGCCGTCCAGGTGGTTCATGCCGGCCGGGAGGTAGAGAGGATCGTAGCCAAAACCCGCATCGGGGTACGTCGGGTCAGAGAGCGGCTGCGTCAGCTCGATGTCCACGCCGCCGATGGCGTTGATGAGGCTTACAAACACCTGGAAGTCGATCACGGCGTAGGCGTCCACATCGACGCCCAGGTTGAAGTTCAGCATCTCCTTGACCGCCGGGCCGCCCGCGCCGTCCTCCGCCAGCTCTGCCAGCGCGTAGAACCGGTTCACCTGGCGCAGCGGCTCGCCGGGGATGTCGGTCCAGAACCACAGGTCGCGCGGGATGCTGAGCAGCGAGGCCGTCTGCGCCGTGGGGTTGATGTCGATCAGCATCATGGTATCGGTCATCCAGCTTGGGTTTGCCGGCCGGCTGTCGATGCCCAGCAACACCATCGTGAAGTGCGCGCTAGACGCCGGGGTCGGCGTCGGCGTGGGCCAGGCGGTCGCCGTGGGCATGAGGGAGGGCATCAGCGTGACCGTCGGCAACGGCGCGGCGTCCGCCGCCTGCGCCGGGGTGGGCGTGATCACGACCCAGGCAAGCGTCTGTGTCGGGGGCGGTTGCGTCGGCTCCGACAGGCTGACGTTTTCCACGAGCGGCGCGGTGGCGACGGGGCTACATCCAGCAGTGACGACAACAAGCAACAGGCCAACAACAAAGGCACGTCGATCCATCAGAAAACTATCTCCACATTAAACTGAGACGTGTATACCGCAAACCGGGCAAAAAACAAAGTCGTTTGCGTTCGGCGCTAAGGCTGTTACAATCCGCTCCGGAACCATTATGGAGGCAACATGAGAAAACTGATTCTGGCCTTATCCCTCCTCGCGATCATTGCGGCTGGCGGCGGGTGCGTCACGAACACGGTGATGGTCGTCGTGACGGCGACCCCCGAACCGCCAACCACAGCGCCTCAAACGGTCGAAAGCATCCCGACGACCGAGCCGCCGCCTCCACCGACGACGACGCCGACCGCCACGCCTGAGTCGACGGCCGGCCCGACGCCGCTGCCGGAGGGTTTCCCCACGCCCGTCGCGGCGCGCATCCTCGTGGCGGAGCAGGTCTTCGAACGAGGGCGCATGTTCTGGTTGGAGCCAAGCAAGGAGATCTGGGTCATCACGGAAGACGACAAGTGGACGCGCTTTCCGGATACCTTCGAGGAAGGGGAAGCCGAATATGACCCCGCCCTGACACCGCCCGCCGGCCTGAGGCAGCCCATCCGTGGGTTCGGCAAGGTCTGGCGCGAGAATGACAGCGTCCGCGCCGCGCTCGGCTGGGCGAAAGACGTCGAGTACGGCTATACCACCGATTACCGGTACGACCACGGCGGCAGCATCGACCGCGCCGGAGACTACGAGGCTGGCCCCGGCGTGCACACCCTGGTCACGCTCGGCAACGAAACCGTCCACTTCTACGAGGCGGACGGGACCTGGAGCTTCGAGTAGCGCGCTGCGCCCACCGCAGCACGGAAGGGGGCCTCAATGCGCGACTGGCAACTTGCGGCGGACGGACCGCTCGCCCTGCGGCTGGCCGCCGACGTGCGCCTGGGCGACACGGACTACGCCGACGACCAGATCTGGGAGCTGGTCCTGGGCGGGGGCAGCGACCCCGCGCTGGCCCTGCAAACGCAGTACGGCGGGCGCTGCAAGGTGGCGCGCGTCATCCCCACGCTGGTCATCGGCGCGCGCAACATCGTCAAGGCGCAGGGCTACGCGCAAAGGCCGGTGGTGCGCGCTTTCGCGCCCAACTACCTCCGGGTGACGGCCAGGCCCCTGACCGACCTCGACCTCACCGCCGAGTTCTGGGCCATGGACTCGCACGCCGTGGGCTGCCGCTGGACGTTCACCAACGAGAGCGATGCGCCGGTAGACCTCCATGCCGAGCTTGCCGCAGCGGTGACGGGCCTCGATGACCGGGAGGTGAAGGTCAGCCTCGTGGTGCTGGAGAGCGCCTCGCCGGTGCTCCGGGTGGACCGCCTGAAGAACATCACCCCCGTCCTTGCCATGGAGGGCGCGCGCATGGCGCTCAAGGGCGCGCGCCTCAGCCGTGCGCTGCGCGTGCCCGCCGGCGGGCGCGCCTCGGTGCGCTGGATTCACGCCGGCATGGGTCACATCGTGGACGCCATCGGCGCCATCAACTACTGGCTCTTCGACGTGGATTGGGATGCGGCGTTTGCCGAGATCGCCGCGCTCAACTTGAGCACGCCCGACATCCAGACCGGCGACCCGGAGTGGGACGCGGCCATCGCGTTTGCCTACAAGGTCGCGCTCCAGTCCCACGTCGGCCCGACCGGCGATCTCCCACACCCTTCGTTCATTTTCACGCGGATTCCGTCACGGGGCTACAGCCCAAAGGGCGACGGCAGCGACCACAACTGGCAGTGGGGCGGGCAGGTCGCGACCGAGGCCTACGTCAACCTGCCGGCGATCGCGCCGGCCGCGCCCGAACTGGCGAAAGGCATCATCCGCAACTGGCTGGCCGTGCGCGAGCCGGACGGCTGGATCGACTGGAAGCCGGGCCTGGGCGGCCAGCGCAACGGCCGGCTGTGCATCCCGCTGCTCGCGACCATCGCGTGGATGCTCTACGAGTACGACGAGGACCGCGATTTCATCACCGAGGTCTTCCCTGGCCTGCTCAGCTTCTTCGAGCGCTGGTTCGCTGCCGATATGGACCGCGACGGCGACGGGTTCCCCGAATGGCAGGACACCAGCCACTCGGCATTCGACGACTGCCCCACCTTCGTGCGCTGGCGGCGGTGGGGCCAGGGCGCCGACATCCGCAAGTACGAGTGCCCTGACCTGGGCGCGTATCTCTACCGCGAGGCGCGCAGCCTGCGCGAAATGGCCGTCCTACTCGGTCGGGACGACGCGCGCGGCGCGCTCGACGCGCGCATGACGCACCTCGGCGGCCTGATCAACGCGATGTGGCGCGACGCGACAGGCTGCTACCACTACCAGGACCGCGACTCGGGCGTGACGACGCCCGGCGTCGTGGTGGGGCGCTGCAAGGGCAACGAGGAACTCATCGCCGCGCTGCGCCTGGAAAACCCCAACCGCGCCTTGATCCGGATCACCGGCGGCGTTGACCACGCCCCCACCGTGACCGCGTTCATCACCGGCGTGGATCACAACGGCGCTGAGGTGGAGGAACTGATCGAGCCGGCCAGCTTCTACTGGTACCGGGGTTTTGGCACGGCCACCAGCCGCTACATCTACCAGCAGATCGACGCCGTGCGCCTCGAGGGCCTCAGCCGCGTGTATGATGTCGAGGTGCACACCGTCGATAGCACCCGCATCGACCAGACCCTGCTGCTGCCGCTGTGGGCGGGGCTACCGGGTCGCGACCGCGCCGAGGCCATGGTGCGCAACCTCATCACGAACCCCGATCACTTCTGGCGCCCCTTCGGGATGCCCAACTGCCCGGCCTCCGACCCCAACTACGATTCCTCCAACCGCGAGGGCAGCGGCGGTGTGTGGATGATGTGGAACACCATGCTCGGCGAGGCGCTGCTCGACTACGGCTACGTCGCGGAGTCGGCGACGCTGTTCAGCCGGATTATGGCCGCGCAACTGCACACCCTCAAGACGGAGAAGGCGTTCCGCGAAGCCTACAACGCCGACGCGCCGGAGGGCCTCGGCGACGTTGACCACATCAGGGGCGTGACGCCGCTCCACTGGCTGATGCGCCTCATCGGGGTGCGGATCGTCTCGCTGCGCAAGGTCTGGACCGGCGGGCGCTACGCGCTCCCCTGGCCGGTGACGGTCACGCATCGCGGCGTTACGGTGACGCGCTCTGCGGCGCAGACGACCGTCGAATTCCCTCCGGGACGGTGCTCCGTCTCACTGACGACACGTGGCAGGCCGTGGAAGACCCGCATCCGCCCGAACCGCCGCCGCCCCAGGCAGTGGAGGCCGCGCCGCAGCCGGCCGCTGCTGGAGCCGCCGGGTCCGTGCGGCGGTACGCGCCGCCGCGCGACCCATCACGCACGGTGCGCGTCCCGGTCAACAATGCGGCGGACAACGCCGCTCCGGAGAGCGGCGCCCGGAGAGGGCGAAAGCGGCGCTCCAGAGCGCGGCACGGAAGACGGCGGCGCTGAGGAAGCGACTCCCGACGCGCCCGATCACACACCGGACGCCGGGCCAACCGGCGGCGAAGCGTAGAGGCCAGCCGCCGTCACGCCAGAACTGAGGCAGCAGGGCAATGGCCGTGGAGGCAGATCGACAGGCCGAACTGGAATTCGTCTTTCACGCCACCAGCAACGGCATCGTCATCACCGACGCCGGGGGCAGGATCGTGCTTGTTAACCCGGCCTTCGCGCACATGCTGCGCCTGGCCGCAGAGGACTGCATCGACCGCACGCCGCAAGACGCCCTCAAGCAGCGCGAGCTTGTTGACCTGCTGACGAAGCGGGGCGAGCACACCGCCAGCGTGCGCCTGCCGAAGAAGCGCCTCGCCGTCTGCATGGCGACCGACCTTCCCGGCGGGGGGCGCGTGGCGGTCCTGCAGGACGTGACCGAGCAGCAAGACCTCGAATCGCGGCGCGAGGCGCTGGTCACGGCCATCGCGCACGACCTGCGCAACCCGATCTCGGCCATCGGCGGCTTCGCCGACCTGGTCGCCCGCTCCGGCGCGCTCACCGCGCAGCAGGAGAAGTACCTCGACCGCGTGCGGCAGACCGCCGCCAAGCTCAACAAGATCATCCTCCCCCTGGTTGACCTGGCGTGGATCGAGGCCGGGATGCCGCTCCGCCACGAGCCGTGCCGCCTCGGCGTGCTGATTCACGAGGCGGTGGGCCGGCTCGCCGACATGGCCCGCGAGAAGCGGATCACCATCGCCATCTCGACCCAGGAGCCGATGCCCGTCGTCATGGGCGACCCCGACCGGCTCCTCGAAGCCGTCTACAACCTGCTCCACAACGCGATTCTCTATTCCCCCACCGAGGTAACCGTCGCCGTGCACGCCTACCAGCAGGACGAGGAGGTCGTCTGCACCGTCGCCGACCCTGGGCCGGGCATCCCCGAGGTGGAACTGGACCTGATCTTCGACCGGCTGTACCGCTCCTCCGACGAGGCAGTGCGCGACCTGCCGGGCGGCGGCCTGGGCTTGACGGTCGCGCGGACGATTGTCGAGCGCCACGGGGGAAAATCTGGGCAGAGAGCGACTACGGGCGCGGGAGCGTGTTCACGTTCATCCTGCCCAGCGCGCGCTGAGCGCCGGCGAGGGCTACGCGCCTTGCAGCTCCGCCTCGCTCCACGCGACCGCCTGGTAGGTCTCAACCGCCATCTCGCCGCTCCGCCAGGCGTCGGGCGGCAGGCCCATCTTCTGGCACAGCATCTCCAGGAAACAGTGCGGCTCAGGCACGCGCTCCCACACCTGCGGCAGGAACGTCGCCCGGCGCAGGCCCTGGCGCAGGATCACGCCGTCGATGCCAGGGCGCAGCCCGGCAACCAGGTCACTCGGCGACGTGTACGCGAGCGGCTGCGGCTCTGAGAGCACCGAAATCTCGATGTCCAGCAGGCCGACCTCCTCCGGCGTGACCGGCGGGAACCGGGGGTCTTCGAAGGCGGTCTGCACCGCCGTCCGGCTGACCTCTTCGGCCAGCGGGCGCTGCGGGAGCAGGTTGCCGGTGCAGCCGCGCAGCGCGCCAGCGATGTGCAGCGTCACAAAACACGCCGCCGGTTTCCGGAGCGCGGTCGGCAGTGTGTCAAGTTGAATCTCCGGGGGCTGCTCGCGGCTGGCGGCGGCGGTGATGGCCTGGCGCGCAATGCGGAGGAGCTGTTGCTTCTCAGCGGTTGTAAAAACAGAATCGGTTGTTTGTTGGTGCATGGGCCTTCTCCGTCGTCAGGCCACTTTGTGTAATCTTAGACCCTTGCCGGACTCCCGTCAAGCGCACTGCACGCGGGGATAGCAGGACACAGTCCAGGAGTGGAGATACACGCACCAACGACTCGTAGCACGAAAGCACGAAAGATGCGAAGTCACGAAAAGGTAGGGCGCACGTTTCGCGCTTTCGCACCTTTCGTGTCTTCGTGTTTCCAATCTGCGCTGCCTCCCAGGCCTCTTCATGCAGTGGCGCGTGGAGAATTGGGGATTTTTCTGATACCGGGTTGGCGCTTTCGCCCATTGAGGCGCGCGCGTGGGTTGATTACAATAGTACCAGGTCATATAAGATCAAAATGACACGCATTGCCCGCAAATACCCATCCGGAGGTTTCCATGTCAAGCAGCCTGCTGATCTCGCTTGCCACCACGGTGATCACTGCTGTCTTTGCGCTGATGGTCTTCGCCCGCTACCTCACCAAGCGGCGCTGGTACCTCCTCGCGTGGAGCGTGGGGCTTGCGCTCTTCAGCCTGGGCACGGCGGCACAGGTCGTCCTCTTCGACCAATTCAGCGAACTCTGGTTCAAGCTCTGGTATTGGGCCGGCGCGCTCGTGGTCGCACCCTGGCTGGGGCAGGGCACTGTCTTCCTGCTGGTGCGCAAGGGCAACCGGGCGTGGATCAGCTTCTGGTTCGTGGCGGGCATGAGCGCGCTCAGCCTGGCCGTCATCCTCGGCGCGGGCGTCGCCCCGAACGCCTACCAGCCGGGCGTTGACCTGAGCGCCCAGTTCGGCGACATCTTCACCGCCACCGGCGCGGAAAAGACGGTGCGCACGGTCCTCGCGATTGTGCTGAACACCTACGGCACCGTTCTCCTCGTCGGCGGGGCCGTGTATTCCGCATACCTGTTCTGGCGCAAGCGCGTGCTGCTGCACCGCGTTGTCGGGAACGTGTTCATTGCAGCGGGGGGCTGCTGCCCGCCCTGGGCGGCACGCTTATCCTGCTTGGGAACCCGGACCTCAAATACCTGGGGCAGTTGGCGGGCAGCGTCCTCCTGTTCGCCGGCTTCTTGATCGCCACGCAGGCGATCTCGCTGCCGGCCCGCCAGCCGGCGGCGGCCAAGTAGCGGCGGCGCTGCGCGTCGCCACCGAGTACCCTGACCGGCCGGCACACGCCGGCCGGTCCGCGCGGCGTTTCCGCGCGATTCCGCCGGCAAACCGTGCTATACTCTCCACCGTCATGCACCGATAATGATCTATTCCCCAACGAAAGGGCACGAAAATGCGCGTCTACATCTCCGTCGATATCGAGGGCGTCGCCAACGTCGTGGACGAGAAAGATGGCTGGGAGCGCGGCATCGAGTACGAGAAGGCGCGCCGCTGGATGACGGCTGAGGCCAACGCCGCCGTCGAGGGCGCGCTGGCCGGCGGCGCGACCGAAATCGTGATGGCCGACTCGCACGGCCCGATGATCAACCTCATCCCCGACGACCTGCACCCGGACGTGCAACTCATTCGCGGGCAGAGCCGCGCCGGCTGCATGGTGGAAGGAATCGAAACCGGCGACTTTGGCGCGGTGATGTTTGTCGGCTACCACGCGATGGCGGGCACGGGCGCTTCCCCGCTGGCGCACTCTTTCTCCGGGGACGTGGCCGCCATGCAGCTGAACGGCATCGCCGTCGGCGAGATGGGCTACAACGCGGCCTACGCCGGCCACTTCGGCGCCCCGGTCGCGCTGGTCACCGGCGACGACAAAGCTGGCTGCCGAGGTCGCCGCGCTCCTGCCCTGGGCCGAGACGGCAATCGTCAAGTATGGCATCAACTACGTGTCTGCGCGCAACCTCTCGCCGCAGAAGGCGCAGCAGCGCATCCGCGAGAGCGCGCAGCGCGCTGTCGAACGCGCCCGCAACGGGGAGATGCGCCCGCTCACGCTTGAGACGCCGATCCGCTTCGAGGTGGCGTTCAAGTCGCCCAAGTGCGCGGACCGCGCCGGCGTGGTCCCCGGCGCGGAACGGACCGGCGGCGCGGCGCTCGCCTACACCGGCGCGGACATGGTTGAGGTCAACCGCGCGTGGGTGGCGATGATGCGCCTGTCGTGAGCCGCATTGTCCCTACGAATTCACCCGCGACTTCAGCCGCGGGAACCATAAGGTGAACAGATACCTCCCTGACAACTCGTAGCATCTGTTTTCCACCCTGTAAGGAGGACTCGCATGGAATACCGGCAGCTTGGCCGCACCGACATGAAGGTGTCCGTCATCAGCTTTGGGGCGTGGGCCATCGGCGGGGCGTGGGGTCCCGTGCGCGACGAAGAGAGCATCGAAGCGCTCCACAAGGCCATCGACCTGGGCGTCAACTTCATCGATACCGCCGACGTCTATGGCGATGGGCGCAGCGAGCAGTTGATCGCCAGGGTGCTCAAGGCGCGCAGCGAGCAGGTCTACGTCGCGACCAAGGCGGGGCGCCGCCTCGACCCGCACGTGTCCGAAGGCTACAACCTCGCCAACCTCAGCCGCTTCGTCGAGCGCAGCCTGAAGAACCTCGAAACCGAGGCGCTTGACCTGCTCCAGATGCACTGCCCGCCCACCGCAGCCTACTACAGCGACGAGATGTACGACGCGCTGGAGACGCTGCAGCAGCAGGGCAAAATCCGCTACTACGGCGTCAGCGTGGAGAAGATCGAAGAGGCGCTGGAGGCGGCGAAGCGGCCCGGCGTGCAGAGCGTGCAGATCATCTTCAACATGTTCCGCCTCCGCCCTGCCGACGAGTTCTTCCCGACGGCGAAGGAAAAGCAGGTGGGCATCCTGGCGCGCGTGCCGCTCGCGAGCGGCCTGCTCACCGGCAAGTTCACCCGCGAGAGCCGGTTCGCTGCCAACGATCACCGCCGCTACAACCGGCACGGAGAGTCTTTCGACAAGGGCGAGACCTTCTCCGGCGTGGACTACGAGACCGGCCTGGACGCAGTGGAGCGCTGGCGCGGCTCAAGCCCGAAGGCGCGACGATGGCGCAGTTCGCGCTCCGCTGGATCACGACGTTCGACGCGGTGACGTGCGCCATCCCCGGCGCGAAGCGCGCCCAACAGGCCCGCGACAACGTCAGCGCGGCGGACTTCCCGCCGCTGAGCCAGGAGGTCATGGACGGCGTGCGGGCGATTTACGACAGGTACACCCGCGAGCAGGTTCACCATCTCTGGTAGTCTCCGCGAGCGGCGCGGGCTGCCGCGCCGCTCGTCCGCATCAACAAAGGGGAAACCCCTGTGAAACCACATCATGTGAGGCGCATCGCCGGGCTTCTGATCGCCAGCCTCCTCCTGAGCGGCTGCGTGGTCCTCGACGAGATGGCGTTTGCGCGTGCACTCCTCCGCGACGGCGGCCTCCGCGCCGTGTTCGCCGCCGATCATGACCTGGACGCGCAGGATACGGAAGTCGTCACGACCATCATCGAAAGCCGGCTGGGCGGCCTGGGCCTGAGCGAATACCGGGTGCGCCCGGTCGATGGCCGGCGCTTCGTCGTGGAGCTGGTCGGCGTGGCCGACCAGGAACTCGTGCTCGCCACAGTCGAGCACACGGGCCTACTGGAGTTCGTCGCTTTTGGCTACGACGCGCTGCCGGTTGACACGGTCGTGCGCACCGACTGCCACACGGCGGGCGGCGCGTGCCTCGCGGCGGGCGAGGCCGGCGCGCCGGCCAGTGAAACGGCTGACGAAGCGCCCGGACCCGTCTACCACACCGTCATGACCGGGAGCGCCCTCAGCGATGCCGCGCCAGTCGCCCCGATGCATCGGCCAGGCGGACAGACTGGTCAGTGGAGATCATATTCACGCCCGAAGGCCAGGCGATCTTCAGCGACTACACCGCCTCCCACATCGGCGAGGTGCTCGGCATCGTCATCGACGGCAGAGTCATCACCGCGCCCAGGATTCAACAGGCGATTACTGTGGAGCGTGTCTTGCTCACGGGCAGCTTCACCGACGAGGAGGCGCGCGTCCTGGCGATCCAGTTGCGCTACGGCGCGCTGCCGGTGCCGCTCGCGCTGGAGTCGGTCGAGGTCTTCGCACCTGCGGAGGCGGAGTAGCGGGTGCAGGCTGAGGGCGCGAGCGGCGCAACCTTAAAAGAACCGACACTTTAAGCTAAGCCGCCCGCTCTCGCCCGGCAGCGTCGGGCCGGCTGTGCTATAATCAACCTGAAGCACTCGAATGCCTGTTCTATGCGCGCGGGTGAACCGCCGGTTCGCCCCAACACATCCGACCCCCCAACATCAAAAACGCTTTCAGGGGAATGGCAACTGATGGCCGACTCGTTTGTACACCTGCACGTGCACACGGAATACTCGCTGCTCGATGGCCTGAGCAAGATCAAAAAGCTCGTGGGGCGCGCCGCCGACTACGACATGCCGGCGCTGGGCATCACCGATCACGGGACCATGTTCGGCGTGATCGACTTCTACCGCGCGTGCAAGGCGGCCGGCATCAAGCCCATCATCGGCGTCGAGGCGTACATGGCCCCGCGCCGCATGACCGACCGGGACCCGCAACGCGACGCAAAGGCCTATCACCTGCTGCTGCTCGCCAAGGACCAGGTCGGCTACCAGAACCTGCTCAAGATCGCCAGCGCCTCCCAACTGGAAGGGTTCTACTACCGCCCCCGCATCGATAAGGACTTTCTCGCCGCTCACAGCGACGGCCTGATCGCCACGTCGGGCTGTCTCGCCGCCGAAATCCCGCGCCTGGTGGACGAGGGCCGCGAGAAAGAGGCGCGCGATCTGATTGGGTGGTACCAGGACGTGTTCGGGCCGGACCGCTACTACCTGGAACTGCAACAGCACGACATCCCGACGCTGAATACCCTCAACCGGTGGCTGGTCGAGAACGGCAAGCGCGCCGGGGTGCCGCTGCTGGCGACGAACGACGTGCACTACGTCGATGCCGAGGATCACAGCGTGCAAGATGTCCTCCTCTGCATCGGCACCGGCAATGTGGTCCAGGAACCCGACCGGATGCGCATGAGCGACCCCAGCTACCACCTGCGCAGCCCGGCAGAGATGTTGGCGCTCTTCCGCGACGTGCCGGAGGCGCTGACCAACAGGCTGCGCATCGCCGAAATGTGCGACGTGGATCTGGAGAACAAGGGCTACCACCTGCCCAACTTCCCCGTGCCGGGAAGGCTACGACGCCCAAAGCTACCTCCGCCACCTGTGCGAAGAGGGCCTGCGCCGGCGCTACGGCGCGCGCGCCGACGACCCGGCGATGAAGGCGCGCCTCGACAACGAACTGAACATCATCCACAACATGGGGTTCGACACGTACTTCCTCATCGTGTGGGACCTGTGCGACTTCGCGCACCGGCGCGACATTTGGTGGAACGTGCGCGGGAGCGGCGCGGGGTCGCTGGTGGCGTACAGCCTGGGCGTCACGAACCTGGACCCGCTGCGCAATAAGCTGCTTTTCGAGCGCTTCCTCAACCCTGGGCGCGTCACCATGCCCGACATCGACCTCGACTACCCCGACGACCGCCGCCACGAGATGATCGAATACACCGTGCAGAAGTACGGCAGCGAGCAGGTGGCGCAGATCATCACGTTTGGGACGCTCGGCGCGCGCGCTGCCGTGCGCGACGTGGGGCGCGCGCTTGACATCCCCCAGCCGGAGGTTGACCGGCTCGCGCGCATGATCCCCAACATCCCCGGCAAGCCCATGCCGCTTGCCGAGGCCGTTGCGGACATCCCCGACCTGAAGGCCGCCTACGAGGGCGAGGCGCACATCCGCAACCTGCTTGAGACGGCGATGAAGGTGGAGGGCGTGACGCGCCACGCCTCCACGCACGCGGCGGGTGTCATCATTGGCGATAAGCCGCTGGTCGAGTACCTCCCGCTGCACCGCCCCACCAAAGGCGGCGGCAGCGGCGGCACCGGCGACGACCTGATCGGCGTCACCACGCAGTTCGACATGGAAACCTGCGAGTCCATCGGCCTGCTCAAGGTGGACTTCCTGGGGCTGAGCACGCTGACCATCATGCGCAAGGCGTGCAACCTGATCGAACAGCACGACGGCGTCAAATACACGCTCGACACGATCCCCTACCTGCACGACAACGCAGACGCGGCGGGGCAGCGCAAGCTCGACGAGGCGTTTGCAATGTTGGGGCGCGGCGAGGTCGTGGGCGTGTTCCAACTCGAAGGCGGAGGGATGCGCCGCACCGTGATGGAACTGAAGCCCAAGCGGTTCGAGCACATCATCGCCGTGATCTCGCTCTACCGCCCCGGCCCGATGGAGCAGATTCCGCACTACATCGCGCGCATGTACGGGCAGGAGAAGATCACGTACCATCACCCCGCGCTGGAGCCGATCCTGGCGGAGACCTTCGGCATCATCGTCTACCAAGAGCAGATCATGCAGATCGCCTCGGAGCTGTTCGGATACGAGCTGGGCGAGGCCGACCTGATGCGCCGCGCCGTCTCTAAGAAGAAGAAAGAAGCGCTGATGGAGCACAAACAGCGCTTCATCGAGCGCGGGCCAGAGCGCGGCGTCAGCGCCGACATCGCGGAGATGATTTTCGACGACATCGAGTTCTTTGCGCGCTACGGCTTCAACAAGGCCCACGCCGCCGACTACGCCGTCATCACCTGCCAGACCGCGTACCTCAAGTGTCACTACCCCATCGAGTACATGACGGCGCTGCTCACGGTCGAGCAGCACAACACCGAGAAGATCGGCCTGCTCGTGGCGGAGTGCCGCCGCATGGGCATCGAGGTCGCGCCCCCTGACATCAACGCGAGCGCGCGCGACTTCACCATTGAGGCCGGGCCGGACGGGAAGCGCTGCATCCGTTTCGGGCTGGAAGCGATCAAGAACGTGGGCGGCGGCCCGGTGGAGACCATCCTGCAGGCGCGGGGCGACCGCCCGTTCACCGACCTGGACGACTTCTGCCGCCGCGTCGATCTGCGCCAGGTGCAGCGGCGCGCGCTGGAATGCCTGATCAAAGTGGGCGCGCTGGAGCAGTTCGGCAACCGGGTGCAGTTGCTCGCCGTCATCGAGCGGATGCTCGGCTTCAGCGCCAGCATCCACCGGGCGCGCGACGTGGGCCAGATGAGCCTTTTCGGCGAGGCGACCGGCGTCCACCTCAACGCCGAGGATTCCCTGTTGAGCAACCTCCCGGAGGTGGAAGCGCCCAACCAGCGCGAAGTCCTCAACTGGGAGAAAGAGCTGGTCGGCGTGTACGTCACCGCGCACCCGCTTGACTCGGTGATGTCGGAGATTCCCGATGTCGTCACGCACTACGCCACCCAGGTGACCGAGAGCGACAACGGCAAGATCGCTACAATGGTCGGCGTGGTGACTTACGTCCGCCCGCACGTGACGAAAAGCGGCAAGGCGATGGCGTTCGCCACCATCGAAGACCTGACCGGGCCGGTCGAGGTCGTGATCTTCCCGCGCGCGTGGGAATCGACGCGCGATCTGTGGGTGGCCGATACGCCGGTCCTCGTGCGCGGCAAGCTCGACGTGAAAGACGGCATCCCCAAAATCCTGTGCGACAGCGCGACGACCGAGATCAAGGTCAACGGCGCGGCAGCCGGCTTCGCCTCCCTGCCGGACCTGGAGCCGCCGGACTGGTTCAGCGAACCAGACGACAATGGCGACGACGCGCCCCAGGTCTACGATGATGCGCCCGAACCGCCGCCGGAGGCGTCGCAGCTTGCGGAGGCGGCAGCGCCCTACACGCCTGAGCCAGCCGCCGCGCCGCCGCCGGAGGCTTTCGAGCGCCCCGCCGATGCGTGCCGGATGCTGGTCGTGTTCCGGCGCACCGGCGACCCCGCGCGCGACAAGCGCCGCCTAAAGCGCATCCATGGCCTGCTCACGCGCTATCCCGGCGCGGACCGCTTCTCGCTCATCGTGGAGGATGAGGGTCGGCGCGTGCGCGTGGACTTCCCCAACCACACGACGCACTACTGCGCCGAACTGGCGAGCGAGCTGGGCAGCCTGCTCGGCGCAGAGGCGGTGCAGGTCGTCGATGGGTGAGGCCGGTTGCACCGGCTGATGCTCACCGCGTCAGCGGCTCGCCTGTCCGTACTGCCTCAACCACTTCCCGCACAGTATCCCAAACTGCTGCCGGTTGATCCCACTGAAGTGTATGACTGCCCGCCGCCACGATGTCCAGGCGGCTGTTTGATGAGAGATCCGCCATCATCCTTTGGGCTTCCGCCCACTTTTCATCGGATTCGACCGATGTGCCGGCCGCCAAGACGATCAGCGGCAGATCGCCTAACGAGGCGGAAGACAACAACGTATCATCCTGTGTACTACCTGCCGACTCCCTCACCATCGTATCTAGCGTGGTCTGCCTTCCGGCGAAAATCGCCATCAAAGAACGGGTCTCTGACGGGAGGTGTTCCGTCACGGGATTTAGCATGGGCAGCAACGATGCGCCAAAGGCGCGTGCAACGCCAAGCTGTCGTAGAAGAGAATACAACCCCAATGACCCTTTGTACTGCTCTCGAGCTTCGGCATTCTCTTCCGGCGTGCGCACAGGCTCCACACTCTCATGGCGTGCGTCCACAAGCACCAACCCGGCCACCGCTTCGGGATACTGGCTGGCAAACATTCGGACATACTTCCCGCCGAGCGAGTGCCCCACCAAGACGTAAGGCCCCTCGATCCCTGCATTCGTGAGCAGGGTATGCAACTCGGCAGCGATTTGTTGCGGGCTGCGCGGCTCCGGGCCTGGGTCGCTCCAGCCATAGCCTCCGCGATCATATACACATGTGCGGGTGGTCTGGCTGATCAGCGGCTGCACCAGCGTCCAATCGAGCGATGTACCCGCAAACTCACTTTCCAGAACAACGGTGGGACTGCCTTCGCCCATGCAGTTGATGTGGAGCCGGTGGCCGCCGACATCGACCATTTGACCCGGTGGAGGATAACGCTGTGCATCCCCGGAGGCCATGACTGCTTCATAGACGAGACCGGCCAGCGGTAATCCGATCAGCAGAATGACCAGCACCAGCAGCACACGCTTGAGATAAAACCAGCCGCCGCGCTTGCGCTGTGCGGGCGTCGCCTGGGTCAGGGATTTGTCTGAAACATCATCTATTCTCATGCTATTCTCCTTTCAGGCCGTTCGTTATGTTCACCGCGTCAGCGGATCACCCGTCTGAGCCGCCTCCATCACGTCGAGGATGGCGTCGCTTACCTGCTGCGCGTACTGCTCGTTGCCGATAATCGAGCCATGATCTGACCCTGCAATGGTGCGAACCGCGCTGTTAGAGGAGTATGCGGCCACGTCCTGCTGGATGGCTTTGAAGATTTCCTGGTCCTCTGCCGGCATCTCCAAAACCTCCGGGTGGTCCGCCCACAGCACCATCAGCGGCAGTGCGCCGAGGTTTTCGGCGGCGATGGACTGTTCACCCAGTTCCCACCGCGCCGGTATGGCTTCGGCGTAGTAGGTATCGAAAGACTGGTTGGTAGATTTCAACGCCGTGAACGCCGCCGCGATGTCGGGCGGGTAACCCATGGCCTGAATCTCCCCGCCGATGACAAAACGGAGGACGCCGGTCCGTACTAAAGCCCACAAAAACGCCTGAAGAAGGTCGTTTTGCGCCTTCCACTGGTCAAACTCACCCTGGTCATGAAACGAACGGGGGCGGAGGAAGGCTGTGTCCACCAGCGCGATGCCGATCACGTCATCTGGATATTGGGAAGCGTAGATGCGGGTCAGGATGCCGCCCAATGAGTGTCCCACCAGAACATAGGGGCCGGGAATGCCCGCTTCCGCCAGCAAGGTACGCAGTTCGCGTGCAATTTGCACGCCGCTGCGGGGTGTGGGGCTGGATTCGCTCCAGCCCGTTCCGGCGCGGTCATAGGCGCACACGCGCGTTGTCTGCGCGAGCTGCCGCTGCACCCAATACCATTCGACCGAGAAGCTGAACCCACCCGCTTCGAGGATAACCGTCGGGTTGCCTGCGCCCATGCAGTGGATATGCATCTGGCGACCATCCACGTTGAACAACTGACCGGGCGGCGGGAAATTCCGTTTATCTATCGCAGTGGCAACCGTCTGATAGACCACGCCGAGCAGGACCACAACAACCAGGCCAATCACCAGGTACTTCAGCACGCGCCTGGTCCAGAAAAGCACCCCTCTTTTGCGCCGCACCGGTTGGTGCGGCGCGGTGGTTTCGCTTGGTGTAACGCCAGATACGTCGGTCATCATTCGCCCCTCCCAGACCAGGCCGAATGCACTCCTGCGGATTACACGGCATCTATGACTGGCCTTATTATACAGTAATATACGACTAATTCAATCCATAAATACAATGATCGCGTATTGACACCGCCCCGCCCCGGATTACAATTTGCACATCATCGCTGCGATTCCCCAAAATGGAGCGATTATGGCACGCCTGCACGAGTACCAGGGCAAAGCAATACTGAAGCAGTTCGGGATTCTGACGCCGGCCGGCGACATCGCGACGACGCCCGAAGCGGCGCAGCGCATCGCCGGCGAGGTCGGCGGGTCGGTGGTGGTCAAAGCCCAGGCGTGGACGACCAAGCGCGCCGGCCTCGGCGCGATCCGCTTTGCCGACACGCCCGACGCGGCGGCGGAAGCAGCGGCGGCGCTGCTCGGCCTGGAGATCGGCCAGTTCACGGTAGACCGCGTGCTGGTCGAGCAGAAGCTGGCGATTGCGCGCGAGTTCTACGCCGGCGTGATCGTCGATGACCGGGCGCGCGCGCCCGTGGTCATCTTCAGCAGCATGGGCGGAACCGGCATCGAGGAGATCGCCCAGGCGCACCCCGACAGAGTGGCGCGCCACACGGTGGACATCCGGCTTGGCCTGCGCGACTTCGAGGCGCGCGAGCTGGCGCGGCGGGCGGGGATCAAGGGCGGGCTGCTGCTCAAGCTGGGCGACGCGATCACCAGGCTCTACGACGCCGCACGCGCCTACGACGCCCGCGCGGCGGAGATCAACCCGCTCGTGCTGACCGAGGACGGCGCGCTGGTCGCCGCCGACAGCCGCTTCACCATCGACGACTACGCCGTCTTCCGGCACAAGGACCTCGGCATCGAGATCGCGCGCGAGTTCGACCGCCCCCCGACCGAGCTGGAGAAGATCGCCTGGGGCGTGGAGCGCGGCGACTACCGGGGCACGTTCTATTTCATCCAGATGGAGCAGGGCTTCGCCAGGGGCGACGGCGTGGTCGGCTTCCACGGCGCGGGCGGCGGCGGCAGCATGATGAGCATGGACGCAGTGCTCGCGCAGGGCTTCAAGATCGCCAACTTCGTCGATACGAGCGGCAACCCGCCCGCGAGCAAGGTCTACCGCGCGGCGCGCATCATCCTGAGCCAGCCGGGCATCGACGGCTACTTCGCCAGCGGCAGCGGCGTCGCCAGCCAGGAGCAGTTCCACTCAGCGCGCGGGCTGGTGAAGGCCTTCCTGGAAGAACCGCTCGCCGTGCCGGCGGTGGTCCGCCTGGGCGGCAACGCCGAGGCGCAGGCAATCGCCATCCTGCACCGGGCGCGCGGCGCGTTCCCCGCGCCCATCGAGGGCTACGGCAAGGACGACGCCCCCGACTTCTGCGCGGCGCGGCTGCGCGCGCTGGTCAACTCGTGGACGCCGTTGGCGACGATCCCGTCGGGCCGGGCCAAGCCCGACGCCGCCGATCCGTACACGTTTGAGACCGTGACCGGCGGCACGGTGACGCTCGACCACGCACGCTGCCGCGACTGCGAGAGCAAGGCGTGCGTCGAAAGCTGCGCGCCGGGTATCCTCTCGCTGGAGGGGGACGTGCCCGTGCTCAACATCACGCACGAGGCGGCGAAGAAGGGCGGCTGCACCGAGTGCCTGGCGTGCGACATCGAATGCTACTTCCGGGGCAACAAGGGCGGCTATGTCGAACTGCCCATCGCCGGCCTGGAGGCATACCGCGCGTCTACCCCGCGCTGAGCACAATCTGGTAGATGCCGCACGCAGCGCCATCGGCCTGCCGGCACGATTCGGGCAGGCCCGGCAGCGCCACGCCGAGCGGTTCCAGCAGCCGTTCGAGGCGGCACAACGGGAACCCCATCACGTTCGCGTAACAGCCTTCCAGCCCGGCGACGAGGTTGAACGCCGTGTTCTGGATGGCATACGCGCCGGCTTTGTCCATCGGGTCGCCGCTGGCGACGTAGGCCGCGATCTCGGCGTCCGTGTAGGCGCGCATCCGCACCCCGGTCGTGACGACCTCGGCGGCGCGCCAGTCGTCGCGCTGCGCTGCGAGCGCGGTGTGCACCTGGTGCACGTCCCCACGCAGCCGGCGCAGCGTGCGCGTCGCCGCTTCAGGCGTGACCGGCTTGCCGAGGATTTCGCCCGCGTGCACCACGATGGTATCGGCGGCGATGACGAGCGTCCCCGGCGCGACGCGCGCCGCGACCTCCGCCGCCTTGGTGACGCTCAGCCGCTGCACGTGCGCGCGCGGGTCCTCGCCAGGGCGCGGCGACTCATCGACCTCAGGGCGCACCACGTCGAAGCGCAGCCCCGCCAGCGCGAGCAACGCGCGTCGCCTCGGCGAGCCAGACGCCAGAACGATGTGAAGTGCATTCGTCATTTGACACGCCTCTACAAGCGCCCAATAATAGGCGGCACGCACCGGCTACGCAAGCGCCACGCAACCTTCAGAAAGCGAGAGCACAATGCCGCGAGAGATCATCAGCACAAAGGACGCCCCCGCCGCCATCGGCCCCTACTCGCAGGCCGTAAAGATCAACGGCTTCGTCTTCACCGCCGGGCAGGCGGGCGTTGACCCGGCCACCGGCAAGATCGTCGAGGGCGGGATCGAGGCGCAGACGCGCCAGACGCTCAACAACGTCCGGGCGATCCTTGAGGCGGCGGGCACGTCGATGGCGAACGTGGTCAAGACGACGGTCTTCCTGCACAACATCCGCGACTTCGCGGCGATGAACGGCGTCTACAAGACGTTCTTCCCCGCCGACCCGCCGGCCCGCTCGACGGTGGCGGCCAAAGACCTGCCGCTGGGCGCGCTGGTCGAAATCGAAGTGGTGGCGGCAGCCGGCGATTAGGCTTTAGCGCCCACCTTGCGCGCGACGGCGATCTGGTTGACGCCGTAGCGCAGCGGGTTGAACGTCGTGCGCGTGAGCACCTGGAACAGCGCCGGGACGCCCAACAGCGCAAACTGCACCGCGTTGGGGATCACCGGGAAGTAGGGCGTGTCCCACAGCCCGTCGCCAAAGTGGCGCAGCACCGTGAAGCCGGCGGCCTCGCACCACGCGCGCCACTGCGCCGGCGGCTGCACATTGATGTGCGTCGGGTCTTTGCCGATGGCGTCGGTCTTCGGGTCTTTGAAGCGGCGCAGCGCGTAGCCGGGGTTCGGCGTGGCAAGAGAAACAGCCCCCCGGCTGGAGGATGCGGCTCACATCGGCGATGGCGGCGGCGGGGTCGGGCAGGTGCTCGACCAGGTGCAGCGCCACGACCACGGCGAACTCCCCCGCCGCGAACGCGCTGAGGTCGTTCGCATCCATGACGCGCCCCTCCGCCCTGGGCGCATTGCGCTTGAGTTGTTCGACGCTGTACTCCCGCAATATCGACGCCGAGACAGGCGAAGTCATCCTGCAGCAGGCCCAGCAGGTGTCCCAGCCCGCAGCCCATCTCCAGCAGGCGGCGCTCGCGCCCGCCGGGCGGCGCGTAGCGGCGCACCAACGCCGCGTAATAGCGCCGCGCGAACCAGTACATGCTGAACCGGCCCAGGGGCCGGTCGGCGTAGTTGTAGTTCTGGAAGTATTGCTCCCCGTACTCGTCGAGAGGGATTTTCCGATTCGGGTCTGCCATCGTTGTCTACCGCCTACCGCTCTATCTGGTCCGGCGACGGCGGCTCAATGGGCGCAACCGCGTCATGCTGGCTCACGCTGACATCGTAGGTCAGGACAATGTGGCTGCTCTGGCCCTGGACGGTCACATCAGCGTCGAGCATGAGGGTCTGCCGAAGTACGTAGAGCGTCGTGGGGTCGAGCCACACCTCGCCGCTGATGGTCCCGCGCAGGTCCACACCCTCCATGTCGCCCGGCCCGAACAGCGAACGACGCCCCCGGAACGGCGGCAGGTCGGGGAAGTCGTAGATGTCCACGGTGTAACTGGCGTGCCCGGCCTGGTCGGAGAGCCATTGCGCCGTGGCGACCTCGCGCAGCACAAACGCGCCCCGGTGGTAGGGTCTGTAGTCGTTGTTGAACCCGTCGTACACCGGCGATTCAAACCACCGCTCGTCGTTGCCGGCGCGCGTCCAGTACAGGGCGCCGACCTTGATGATCTCGTTCGCCGTGCTGATCGTGCCGCTGCCGGGATAGGTAACCGTCTGCGTCTCCGAAATGAAGAAGTCCGCGTTCTGCGGGTCAAACAGGGTCGCATCGACGCCGCCGGCGAAATCGGCGGTGACCGTGAGCGGCTCGGTTTCGCCTTCGGAGGTCACGACGTAGTTGAGCGTGTAGTCGTTGTGCAGCGATTGCATCCGGTCCATGGCGTCCGCCGCCAGTGAAAGCGCCCGACGCGCGTCCTCCGGGAGCGCGCCGCCCCCGCCGCCCTGGCCGGAGCCGTTGGCTGTCGCCGGCGGCGTGGTGGATGCGGACGAAGCGTCACCCGACGTCGGGGGCCGGCTCCTGGGTCGGCGCGGGCGTGAACGTGAGCGAGGGCGTCACGGTCGGTCCGTAGGAAAACGGCGTTGGCGTCACGCGGATTGTGGGCGTGCGCGTGATCGTGGGCGATGGGCCGGGCGTATGTGTCAGTGTGGGCGTGTGCGTCAGCGTCGCGGTGAGCGTAGGACGCGGCGTGCGGGTATGCGTCGGGGGCGGCGTCGGCGTGCGGGTGGGGCCGGGCGTGCGCGTCAGCGTGATCGTGGGCGATGGCACATCGACAACCTGCGCCACAGGCCCCTCTCGGCCCGCACGCGGCGGCCACCGCGAGCAGTATGCCCACGACGGTGAAGAGAGCGACTCTCCTGTATCTATTCACGTTCTCCGCTCGTATCACACCATAGCGTGTTTTTCGTAACCCGCCAACAAATGGATGCTGACAAAACAATCCAGTAGTGGACCGTCTTCCCGCAGCCCAGAGCTATTCACGCCTGGCGAGTGGTGTTGCGTTTTCCGTAGCCCACCGACTGAAGTCGGCCCGCTGACTGAAGTCAGCGCCTAATCGTCGCAAATAACGATGATTGCTACGAAATTAGCCCGCGACTTCAGTCGCGGGGACCAAAAGGTGAACAGATTCTACCAGAAAGCCCGCCTGAGCCGGTATGCGCGGCCCAGGCGGGGCGTGTGTGGGCTACTTCCACTTGATGGTGCAGCCCACCGGCGGCGTCTTGGCAACCGGCGGCGTCTTGCCCGCCAGCAGCGCGTCGAGCGCGTCGCGGAGGTAGTGGTGCTTCACCGCGTCGGGTTCCTGGTAATTGTCGTCGATAGCGCCGTGATACTGCAGCACGCCATCGCTATCGAGCAGGAACACCTCCGGAGTGCGCACGGCGGCGTAGGCGTGGGCGACGTCCTGCGACTCGTCGCGCACGTAATAGAAATTGAAGCCCTCCGCTTTGTGGCGCTTCTTCATCTCTTCGAAACTGTCTTCGGGATGGGTGCGGTCGTTGTTCGGCCCAACCGCCACCATCTTGAAGCCCTTGTCGGCGTAGTCCGCCTGGATGGACACCATACGGTCCTCCCAGCCGCGCACATACGGGCAGTGGTTGCAGCTAAACACGACCGCGACCGCCTTGCTCTCGTTGAGCAGGGCATCCAAAGAGACCGTCGTGCCGTCCACGTTTGGCAAGGTAAAGGTCGGTGCCTTTTCGCCGATGTTCATGGTGGTCCTCACTCCTTTATCTGTGCCTGCGCTTGGGTCAATGCGTTACGGATCATCGTCTCGGTAGGGACCGCCGATGGCCGCCCGTCCTCGCGGAAGTACAGCCGGCAGGTCAGGCGGGACGCCATGCCCTCGGCCCCACGGGGGTCCACATCGCGCCCGTTGACGCGGATCGTGGGCGAGCCGACGAAGCGCGTCGTCTCCGCCTCCGCCTCGGTCTCGATCACCCGCCGCGTCACCTCCGCCGCGACGCCTGTCTCGTCCAATAAGCGCTGCAGCAGCGTCCACGCCTCCGGGTGGGAGGGACACTCAGGCCAGTATAGGAAGTCTACCTTTATCGACATGGTTTTACCACTCCGCTTACCTTAACACTTTTCTTGTCACACACTGGAGGGGTTGCGAGGCGTCTGCCGGGCCTGGCATCGGGCCTATGATACATCGGGTCCGAACTCCGGGCCAAAAACAAAAGGCCTGTCGTTACGGCAGGTCTTTCGGCATTATAGTGGACCTGAGGGGATTCGAACCCCTGACCTCTACAGTGCGATTGTAGCGCTCTCCCAGCTGAGCTACAGGCCCCCACTGCGGGCGTATTGTAGCCCCGGCCTGGGGCGGTGTCAAGGGCTGCGCGCGGCGGCGCGCCGCGATCTAACGCCGATCTAATTTGACCGTCCCACCGGGGTGGTGTAAATTCCACCGGGACCGCACCTTGCCTCGCAGACCATCCGCAGCGCCCCGGCGCGCACGAGGAGTCGAGACTGCCCCATGAAAGAGGCCGTAATCGTCTCGACCGCACGCACCGCCATCGGGAAAGCGCCGCGCGGCGCGCTGCGCACCACCCGCCCCGACGACATGGCCGCCGCCGTGATCGGCGCGCTGCTGGAACGCACGCCCGCGCTCGACCCGGCGCAGCTCGACGACGTGGCAATGGGCTGCGCCTTCCCGGAGGGCGAGCAGGGCATGAACGTGGGCCGCGTCGCCGCGCTCCGCGCCGGCCTGCCCGACAGCGTGCCGGCGTACACGCTCAACCGCTTCTGTGCGTCGGGCCTGCAGACCATCGCCTCAGCAGCGCAGTCGATCATGGCCGGCTTCACGCGCGCCGCCATCGCCGGCGGGGTTGAGTCGATGAGCCTGGTGCCCATGACCGGCAACAAGTTTGCGCCCAACCCGGCGCTCGTCCGCGAGCACCCCGGCGTCTACCTGAGCATGGGCCTCACCGCCGAAAACGTGGCGCGCGCGTTCAACGTCAGCCGGGAGGACCAGGACGCTTTCGCCTACCGCTCCCACATGCGCGCCGCCGCCGCGCAGGACGCGGGCCGGCTCAGCGACGGCATCGTGCCGCTGGAGGTGCGGCGCACCTGCGTCGATGACGCGGGCGCGCTCCACACCGAAGCAACCGTCTTCGCGCAGGATGAGGGCATCCGGCGCGACACCAGCCTCGAAGCGCTCGCCAAGCTCAAGCCGGTCTTCGCCCAGGGTGGCACCGTGACCGCCGGCAACGCCAGCCAGACCAGCGATGGGGCCGCCGCCGTGCTGCTGATGGAGCGCGCGTGGGCTGAAAGCCTGGGCCTGAAGCCGCTGGCGCGCTTCGTGAGCTACGCGGTCGGCGGGGTGCCGCCGGAGATCATGGGCATGGGGCCG
Organism: Anaerolineae bacterium; assembly: GCA_027494055.1. GTDB lineage: Bacteria > Chloroflexota > Anaerolineae > Aggregatilineales > JAFGMM01 > JAOSJO01. The sequence continues at coordinate 154,494 of JAOSJO010000023.1, forward strand.
GTCGCCGCCGTGCCCAGGGCGCTGGACATTGCCGGCCTGTCGCTTGCCGACATCGACCTGATCGAACTCAACGAGGCCTTCGCCGCGCAGGCGCTCGCCGTGATGCGCGAGCTTGGCCTGGAAGAGGCAAAGACCAACGTCAACGGCGGCGCGATTGCCCTCGGCCACCCCTTGGGTTGCACCGGGGCCAAGCTCACGGTACAAATGGTCGGCGAACTGAAGCGCCGCAACGGGCGCTACGGACTGGTAACAATGTGCATCGGTGGTGGCATGGGCGCCGCTGGTGTATTTGAGAATCTTGATTAGGGCCGGCGCAAGAGAAGGAGAGACTTGAGTATGGTCGAAATGACCCCGAAGCAAATCTTTGAGGAAATGCCCAGCCGCTTCCTGCCGGAGAAGGCCAAAGGCGTCAACGCGGTGATCCAGTTTGACATCACCGGCGACGACGGCGGCCAGTGGTATCTCACCGTCGGCGACGGCGCGGCTGCCACGGCTGAAGGCGTGGCTGAAAACCCGAAGACGACCGTCACCATGGCGGCAAGCGACTTCACCGACCTCATCACCGGGACGGCGAACAGTATGCAGCTCTTCATGACCGGCAAGATCAAGCTCCAGGGCGACTTGCTGATCGCAAACGCGATGCTCAACTGGTTCCAGAAGTAATGTCGGCGCACCCGACATGACAGCAGGGGTGGGCCTGTGACCCACCCTGCGGGAAGCCCACCCACCCCGCTCGGGCGGCTTCCCCTTTCATTCAATGGAGGGGGAGGAGAGAGAAAGAAGAAAAAAAAACCTACCCCTCCCTCACACGAAACACAACCTGGCGCGCTGCATGGCCGCGCCCCGGCGGCGCTCATGCGCTCTGGCGGCTGTGTTCGCGGCCAAGAAACGGAATCTCGCCTTTCTCCCAGGCCACCAGGAGCGGCGCAGCAGTGAAGATCGACGAATACGTGCCCGTCGCCAGGCCGATAAGCAAGATCGCGATGAACTGGCGGATCGTTTCGCCGCCAAAGAGCAGAATCGCCACCATCACGAAAATGGCGTTGAGCTGCGTCGCCAGCGACCGGTGCATCGTCTCCAGAATGCTGCGGTTGACGATGGTCTCGAACGGCTCGCCACGGCGACGCGGGATGTTCTCGCGGATGCGGTCGTAGATCACGATGGTATCCTGCACCGAGTAACCGACCACCGTCAGCACGGCGGTGAGGAAGAGCGCATCGACCTCCCACCCGAAGAGCAGGCCTAGCAGCGACATCACGCCCATGGTGATGAGCACGTCATGGAACATCGTCACGATGGCGCACGTGCCAAACCGGAAGGCTTTGGGCACCTGCCGGAACGCGAAGACGATGAAGCCAAGGATGATGACCGCCACCGCCAGCACCGCGAAGACCGCGGCGCGCGTGACTTCCGCGCCCACGGTGGGCGTGACGCGCTCGATGACCAGCGTGCCCCGGTCAATTGGCGCAATCTGCGCCTCCAGCGCCGCAATGATGGCAACCTGCTCCTCTTCCTCGACGAATGCCGTGCGGATCTGCCAGCGCTGCTCCGCCAGTTCGCCAAGCTGCTGAATGCGCGGGTCGTCCAGGTCGAAGGCGGTGAACACGTCGCGGATAATCTCCTCCGCGCTCACCACGTAGGCCGGGAGCGTCACCGTGAACGTGTTGGCGTCCTGGCTGACCGCCGGGTCCAGGTCTGCCAGCAGGTTGAGCACATCCCCGCTGACCTGCTCCGCAGCGTCTTCGTCCACTGTGACGCGCCACACGCCGTCACCCACCTCTTCAACCACGGGCGACGCCGCGTCGGCCACGTCCGCAAGGGCAGCCTCGATACGCTCCGCTTCGGAGAAGAACTTGATCTCAAACAGGCTGCCGCCGGTGAAGTCCACGCTGAGCAGGACCGGCGAGCCGTGGGTAATGGTCGAGTAGGCCATCGCCAGGATGCCCAACGCCACGACGATGATCGAGATGATGAAGAACGTGCGCCTGCGCTCTACCAGGTTGAACATGGCCTAAACCCCCAGGAGCCAGCGGCGGGTTTGGATCGCTTTCCCGCCGAGATTGATGAGTATGGCGAGGAACGTGCGGGTGACAATGACCGCCGTGAACAGGTTGATCAGCAGGCCCATCGCCAGCGTGACCGCGAAACCGCGCACCGCCGACGCGCCAAACTGGCTGCCGAAAAAGTACAGCACGACGCAAATCAGGATGGTCGAGAAGTTCGAGTCGCGAATGGCGGTCCAGGCGCGGTCGAAGCCGACACGCACCGCCGCCTGGACGTTCCGCCCGTCACGCAGCTCCTCTTTCATGCGCTCAAAGATCAGGATGTTGCCGTCAACCGCCGTGCCGACAGAGATCAGGAAACCGGTAATAGCCGGCAGCGTCAGCGTCACCGGGATGAACTTGAACAGCGCCAGGTTGATGAGCACGAAGATCACGAGCGCGAGGTCGGCAGCCACGCCGGGCACGCGGTAGTACACGAGCATGAACACCAGCACAACCAGCACGCCAATCACGCCCGCGCGGATGCTTTGATCGACCGAGACCGCGCCGAGCGTCGGGCCGATGGCCTGGATCGACTCGACGCGCAACGGCACTGGCAGCGCGCCGTAGCGCAGTTGGATCGCGAGCGCGCGCGCCTCTTCATACGAAAAGTCGCCCCGGATCATGCTGCTGTCGCTGTCGATTGCCTCGCTGATGGTGGGCGCGGAGATCACCTCGCCATCGAGGACGATGCCGAGATACTGGTTGACGTGCGTGCGCGTGTAATCGGCGAAGATTGCGCGCCCCTCCGGCTTGAACGTCATCCCCACCGACCAGTTCGGCAGGCCAACCTGCCGGTCCGGAGGGGATGGGATAGGCGTCGCTGAGCAGGCGACCAGTCATCACGGTATGGTATGCCGGGCCGGTCGGCGTCGGCTCGGCGGGTGGCTCCTCCCCTGCTGCTTCCTCATCGGTCGCGCCTTCGTCCGGCGGCGCTTCCTCATCCGGGGCGCTCTCGGCGACACTGCTGATGCCGCACGCGCCGCCCGGCTCGCGGCAGTCGGTGTTGATAATTGTGCCTATCGGCGGGGGGCTGTACTGAAAGTCCACGAACTCCAGCAGGCCGGTCTCACGGATGGTCGCGACTGCCGTCTGCGGGTCAGAAATGCCGGGAAGCTCCACGATGATGCGGTTCGAACCGCTGAGCTGGATCATCGGTTCGGTGACGCCAAGCGCGTTCACGCGGTTCTCGATGACCCCAAGCGCCCCCTCCATGTCCTCGGCCAGCAGGTCTTCGGGAGGCACATCTGCCGTGAGCAACACGCGGATGCCACCTTGCAGGTCCAGCCCCAGGCGGATCTCAATGTCCTTGTTGATGTCGCCCAGGTCGCCGTCAAGATAGTCGCCGTCGCCGTTGGCATCGATGTGGATGCCGGGGTTGGGCAGGACCATCCAGACCGCGACCAGGGTAACCAGCACAATCACTGCCAGCCATCGGTAGTGCCCCGTCATAGGCTCTGGCCCTTTCGCGTCTGCTTAGCCTAGGTCTCCATGTTGTGGTCGCGCGCGTCTCGCAGCGGTCACGGACGTACCGGCCCGCTGGATGGGGGCCGGCACGCGGGACGGGATTATACCCTCATTGTGTTGCGGGACACAAACCCACGCTCGATTTGACGATTAGATGTTTGGGGGTACACTTAGCCGAGGGGGGCGGGGTCTATTCAGCCCCGCCCCCTTGCTGCTATATGCACTCCGGAGTCGAACCTCTATGGAATCGCGCCCTCCGCTGCCCACGCGCAACATCATCATCGCGATGGCTATCCTCATCGCGCTTGCCATCGCCATCATCCTCCTGATCCGCTCCTGTACCACCACACCCGTCTCTCCAACGCCAACACCGACTCAGGAAGCGACCGATACGCCTATCGCGACTGAGACGACCGAAGCGGTCACCGACACCGCGCCGCCCGCCGAGACTCCGGCCACCGAACCGGCCGGCACGGGCACGGCGCCGGCGGACACGGTCCCGACGCAACCCGAGGGCACGATAACGGAACCCGCAGGCACCGTCACGGAGGCGTCAGCGGGCACAGGTACACCGGAGGCCGCGGCCATCACCCCGTCCCCAGCGGCCACCACCCCGGCGGGCGACTTGCCGCCCAGCGCAACAGTCGCGCCGGCGGCGCTGCGCGAGGCCCTGATCGGCTTCGTCGCCTGGGATCTGGACAACCCGTACCACGCCAGGGTGGCCCGCCAGGCCGAAGCGCGCGCGGAGGCGATGGGCATTGCGCTTGAGGTTTTCGACTCCGCCGGGAGCGTGGCGACCCAGATCGCCGGCATCGCGCAGTTCGTCGAACGCGGGGCGACCACGCTCATTGTCCACGCGCCTGACCCGGAGGCTGTGCGCGACTCCCTTCAGGACGCCTCCGACGTCGGCATCGACATCATCAGGCTCATCGACCCGACCCAGTTGGAAACCCTTGAGAACGGCGACATCTTTGCCCCGCCGGCGGGCGGCGACGCGCCCCCCGCCACCGAGGCGTCGCCCGCCGGGACGCAGGTGAACATCGGCGCTTCCAACGCAGATTTGGGCGCGGCAATCGGCGCTTACGTCGGCCGGCTCATCGCCGACACGCTCGGCGGCGCGGCCAACGTCATCATCCTTGGCGACCCCGACCGCGCCGGCCTCGTCGCGCGCGCCGACAGCGCCCAGGCGGCGCTGCTGGCCGAAGCGCCGGAGGCCGTCATCCTGGGCCGCTATCTTGGCGCGACAGTTGACGACGCCCGCGCCAGCGTCGAGAACGCCCTGGAAGACCACCCGGACATCGGCGTGATCGTCACGACGAACAACGCCGGCGCGGCCGGCGCAATCGCCGCGCTCGAAGCCGCCGGGGTCGCGCCGGACGACGCGATCGTGGTCAGCATCGGGCACGACCCGCAGGCGCTTGACGGCATCGCGGCGGGCGGCTACCTGCGCGCGACCGCCGTCGCCGCAGTAGACGCGCTCAGCGACGCCATCTGGAGCGCCATCAACTTTGCGCTCTCCGGCGCGCCGGGCGCGCCGCCGTCTGCCGCCGTCCCTGCCGAAGTCATCACCCCCGCGTGGTTCGATGCCCCGGAACCCGGCACGCCGGCTGCGCTTGCGCCCACCACTGAAGCGCCGACCGTCGTCTTCGTCACCGCCTCGCCGACCGCCACGCTGACCGAGACGGCCTCGCCGACCTTTACGCCGAGCCACACGCCGACGCGCACGCCGCGCCCGACGCGCACGCCGCTGCCCACCGCCACCGCGACGGCAACCGACACCGCCACCCCAACGCGCACCGCCACGCCGACCGCCAGAGCGACCGCCACCGCGACGGCCACGGCCACGCCCAGCGCCACGCCATCGCATACCGCGACGCGCGCCCCGTCGCACACGCCGACGCACACGGCAACCGCGACGGCGACGCACACGCCGACGGCCACCGCAACCTTTACACACACGCCGACGGCGACCTATACCCTGACGCACACGCCGACCCACACGGCAACGGCCACCGACACGCCGACGCACACGCCGTCGTTTACGCCCACGGCCACCGCGACGCCCACCAGCACATCGACGCCGACGCACACGCCGACGAACACGCCCACCGCCACCCCGACGGCGACGCCTACCGACACGCCCACGGCCACCGCGACGCCGACCAGCACGCCCACCCCGACCGACACGCCGACCCCGACGCCGACGCCGTTCTTCGCCGGGCCAGACACCTACCCGGCGGACGTCAACCCGCTGACCGGCCTGTTCGTCGATCCCGCGCGCCTGGAGCGCCGCCCGCTGGCGGTCAAGGTCTCGAACTGGCCGCCCGTGGTGGTGCCGCAGCACGGCCTCTCGGCGGCTGACGCCGTTTGGGAGACGATCCTTGAGAACGGCGCGACCCGCCTCAGCGCGATCTACCTCGCGCAGGACGCGCAGCGCGTCGGGTCGATCCGCAGTATGCGCCTCGTCGATCTCGACCTGCAGGCGATGTACGGTGCGTTCCTGGCTGCCTCCGGGGCGTCGGAGGGCGTCTTCGACCGCGCGCTTGCCCGCGCATACGATGCCCTCATCACGCCGCTCACGGGCGCGAACTGCCCGCCCTTCTGCCGGTTCCCGGAGGCGTCGGACTACTACGAGCACACGCTGTTCACCAACACGGTAGACCTGTGGAGCTGGGCCGACGCCAACGACACGCGCCGCGTCGACCGTGGCGAGCCGGCGCTCAACACGCGCCGCGACCTGGCGGGCACCGCCTTCGACGAGACCCCGCCGGGCGGCGGCGACGCGGCGACGCAACTCCTGGTGAACTTCCGGGGCGTCAACGTCGTGTGGGACTACGACCCGGCCTCCGGGCGGTACGTGCGCACGCAGGACGGCGCGCCGCATCTCGACGCGGCGACCGGCCGGCCGCTCACCGCCGCCGACGTGGTCATCCTGGAAGCCTACCACTATGCCGAGGAGTCCATCATCGAGGACCAGTTCGGCAACTACTCCATGGGCGTGGTGCTGCGCGACAGCGGCCCCGCGTACCTCCTCCGCGATGGACGCATCTACGCCGGAACCTGGGTCCGCGAGCGCCACGACGCGATGCTCCGCTTCGTGGACGAAAGCGGCGCGCCGCTGCGCTTCAAGCCCGGCAATATCTGGTTCGAGGTGGTCCCGCGCGACGTGACCTGGGGCTGGGACTACTGGGAGGTCACCGCGCCTTAGGCGGTTCGGTACGGAATCAAAAGCCGGCGCAACGTGTGCGCCGGCTCTTTCGTTGCCCGACCAGCCTCACGCCTGGGGCGGCTCTGGAATCCGGATCTCAAGCACAACCGCCGTGATGTTGTCCCGCCCACCCGCGCGGTTCGCCGCGTCGATCAACGCCTCAGCGGCGGCCTGCGGGTCGGGCGCGCTGCGGATGATCTCCCAGATGTCGGCTTCGGGCACCATGTTCGTCAGCCCGTCCGTGCAGAGCAGCAACCGGTCGCCAGAATGCATCCGCTCCCGGTACAGGTCCGGCTCGACATCCTCTTCCGGCCCAATCGCCCGCGTGAGGACGTGCCCAAAGGGGTGGTCTTTCACCTGGTCCTGCGTGATCAGCCCCGCGTTGAGCAGTTCCTGCGCCGCTGAGTGGTCCCGCGTGATCTGCCGCAGCCCCGTCTCCCCCACCAGGTACGCCCGGCTGTCGCCGACGTTGGCGATATGCACCTCATCGCCCTCGATCAGCGCCATCACCAGCGTCGAGGCCATGCGCTGCCGGTCTTTGCCGGCGTGGACGTGGACGAGATAATTCGCCGCGCGCACCGACGCGGCCAGCCAGCCGGCGTAGGGATCCTCGTCAGGGTCGAACGCCCCGTCCGCTACAGACCCGGCCAGCGAGTGCTTGACCGCGCGCACCGTCAGCTTGCTCGCGAGGTCGCCCGCCGCCATGCCGCCCGCGCCGTCGGCGACCGCGTAAAGCTGCATCCCTGAGCCGCCGGGGGCCCCCAAATCGACCGCGAGCACGCTGTCTTCGTTGTGCCCGCGCTGCTGGCCCTCATGCGACACGACGCCCGCAGAGACTTCGACCCTGGGCTTCCCCGAAGTCTCCGCCGGGCGCGACTCGATCTCGACATCTTCTAGCTGAGCGTCGTCACCGCGAGGCGTCTCTTTGGTCATAGCGCCCTCTCGGTTGCGTACCTAAGCGCTTACCCCTACTATAGCGTAGTTGGCAAGACGAGGGCAAGGAAGCCGCCGGGCCGGGTTACCAGTCCCTGGGCCGCCAGAGGCGCGCGCCGGCGACCATGCCGAGGAGGAAGCTGACCAGGACCACGATGGCGAGCTGTTCAGGGGTGAGGGTCATGGTGGGGTTCCTCTTCGCGCAGGGCCTGGTTGACCAGGTCGTTTATGTCGAGGCCGGCGGCCTGCAGCGCGGCGGAGACGGCGGGCGGGAGGGCGTAGTAGCGGAGCAGGACGCCGTGCGTGGGGCAGCGCAGGCGGAGGCGGTTGGCGTCGCGCTCGACGATGATGGGCTGGCGGCAGCGGCCACAGAGGAGGTCAGTCAAGGTTGGTGGCCTTGCTGAGCGTGAGGTCTTCGCTGAGGAGCGTGTCCAGGAGGCGCAGGAGGCGACGGCGCGCGCCTCCTCGGCGCGGGAGCGCGGGGTGTTACGCTGCGCGCGCGCGGCCGGTTGCGCAGGGCTTCGGCTACGGCCTGGTCGGGGATCACCCACTGCCGCCCGACCTTGTGCGCGCCGGGGAGCAGGCCGGCGCGGGCGAGCCGGGCGACCTGGTGCGCGGAGACGCCGAGGAGCCGGCCGGCGGTGGTTGTGTTCAACCGGGTCTCCTTTGCTGAGGTCTGTAGAACACCTGTTCTAGTGGAGGGCGCCCGGCGGCGCGGTCAAGGTCCGTCAAAGTCCGTCGCGAAGGCAGAGCGGCGGGCCGGCCCTGAAGCGCAAAAGGGCCGGGAGGCTGAACCCCCGGGCCAGAGAGACAATGGCCTACGACGGTGGGGGCTTGATCTCATCGAGCACGTCCGCCAGCGCGTTGATGGCGGCCTTGACGCGGCTGTAGAGCTGGTCGCGGTCCAGGCGGTCGTTTAGCTCGGCGCGGTGGAGCACTTCCGCCAGCAGGCGGCGTTCCAGCTTCCACAGTTCAGAATGGCGGACGTTGATGGACGAGGCCTTTTTCAGACTCACGGCGAAACTCCTTTCTGACGAGCCAGCAGCGCGCACCTGCAGCGGGCGCGCGCCGGGTCCCCGCCCGTCACCCTGGGCGCGAACGGAGTGAGCGAGCGCGCGCAGCGCGCTTGACGGGCGGGGTGGCGCGCGATCATCGCCGCGCGGCGCTGCTGGCGGCCACGTGCTGGCGCGGCGGTTCGCTGTAGGTGTTCCGGTACGGCCTGGGCGTGTGGCGCGCTTCCTGGGGCTTTCTGAGGCCGTCAGGAGGGCTTTTTGAGAAAGGTTGAGGAGCGCGGGGATCAAGGCTGCGCCGGCGCGCGTGTCCCCGGGCGCGCCCACCCCCCGGCGTGCGCACCCCGCAGCGCCGGGGCCGCGCGCCGTGCGCCGGGGACGGCAGGGGAGGCGGCGCTTCGCCGGGGGTTTGATTTCAACGGGAGGCCGACGACCGCCCGCAGGGCGGGCGGAGGCCCACCCCTGCCGGGCAAGCGGGCGCGCCGCGCGCCCTCGCGTGCACACACGCCGAGCGCAGCCCGGCGCAGAGGCCACGCAAGCCCGCGCCGGCAGGCGGCCCGGCCTCGCGGACGCGGCAGGCACAGGGGCGCGGAAAGGGCCGCCCGGCGCGGGCGCGCACCCCCGGCCCGGCCCTCCCCCACCGGCGACCCGGCGACACGAAAAGGGCCGGAGGGAAGTAAAGCCCCGGCGCTTGGGCCGGGGCGTTCTGCTTCGGGAGTGGAGCGCAGCACCGCTGATTAGAACAAATGTTCTACTCCCCCGTCGCGGCGGCTGAAAGGACTTGTTCACTTTCCGCGTCGGCGAGGTGGCCGTTGCTCCGTTGCAGCGGCCAGTTGCAGGGCTTCCCTGACCGGGCGATGCCGGCCAGGATGGTGGCGAGGTGGTTGCGGCAGGTCGCCATGGTGTAGCGGTGGCCCTGGGCTTTGAGCCGGTCGAAGTGGGCGGCGATGGGGTTGGGCCGCTTGTCGCCGGCCAGCAGGCGCATCACCCACAAGTGGAGCGCGCGCTGCGCGTACTTGTTACCAACCTCGGTGAGGCGGGTGCGGACGAGCTGGCCGCTCTCCTCGCGCACGGGGGTTGCAGCGGCAGGCCTGGCACATGGCGTCGTCGGTGAAGTGCTGCGGCTCGCAGTTCGTGGCGGCCAGCAGCGCGGCGATCTCCGTGTCGGAGGCTGCCGGCACGGTGCGCCAGAGCGCCACGACCTCCCTGACCAGGGCGTGTTCGAGCAGGCTGTTGATGTGGGCCTCGATGGCGGCGAGCTTCGCCTGCGCAGTCTGCCGCTCGTCAACGCTCTCGACAAGGAGGGCGTAGAGGTGGTCGAAGCGCGTGGTGAACAGAAAGGGCGGGAGCTTGGCGAACATGGCGTTGAACCAGCGGCGCGCCTGGCCGTGCTCGTAGCCGGCGGGCTTGTGGCCGGCTTCCAGCGCCGCGGCCAGACGTTGCAGCTCCTGGGCGTGACCGCGCCGGCTGCGATGGCGCGGGTGTAGGAGGTGAGGTCGGCGTCGAGGCTGGGCCAGATTGAATGCGCGTACTGGTGGAGGCGGTTGGTCATGGCGGTGACGCGGCCACGGGCGCGAATCTGCGCGCGCACCAGGAATTTGAACTGCGCGGCCAGTTGCAGCACGGCGGGGTCAAACCAGTGCGTGCCGGCGTAGTAGACGCCGTTCCCGACCTCCCAGGCGATCAGGCTGAGCGCTTCGGCGTCGGTGCGGTCGCTCTTCTGCTTGCCGATGCGCGTCTCCCGCACCTTCTTGGAGATGCGATGCTCGACATGGAGCAGGCGCGCGCCGAAGTGGTGCGCCAGGGTCATTATGGGGGGCGGCGTAGTGCCAGCCGGTTGGCTCGAAGGCAAGGACGGTCGCGCCGGGGCGATCATGGCGGCGAGGGGTTCCCACCATGCGGGGTCGGTGAACGCGAGGATGTGTGGGGGGTTGGGTGTAGGCGCAGACGGTGGCCCGGTCCTGGCCGATGTCGACGCCGAGGGCGTGATGCTGCTCCATGGCGGCCTCCACGAGGGTGGGGCCGGGGCTGCCGCCTGCTCTATGCGCCGTGCGCGGCGATGTGGTTGCGCGGTCGCCCCGGCCAGAGGGTACAGGTGCGCGTGCTATAGTCCGCGGTCCCGCCTGGGCTGCTGCGTAGTTGGCGCGCTGGGGGGAGTTTACCCCCCTCCTGGCCGGCCGCCTCACCATATGGCGCGCTGAGGGCAGTATACCGCCTATAGAGCACCATATGCGCTATTTGGGCACGCCGTCTTGGTCGCCTCGTGGTCAACCGCCGGTAGGCTTTGGCGGCGCAAGCGGCAGGGTGAACGTGAACGTTGTTCCCCGGCCTTCCTGGCTCTCCGCCGTGAGCGCGCCGCCCTGAAGCGCCGCCAGCTCCCGCGCAATCGCCAGGCTCAAGCCCGCCCCGCCGATGTGTTGCGCCTCATTCGGCGGGCGGTACGGCTCGAATAGCACCGCCATCTCTTCCGGCGGCCAGCCGCGGCCCGTGTCTGCAACCGTGATGCTCATGGCCCCATCGACAACCGCAGCGCGCATCGCAACCGAGCCGGCATCGGTGTTGCGCGCGCAGAAGCTCGCCAGGTTGAGAAGCACCTGGCGCGTGCGCGTATCGTCCCCCCAGGGCGGCGGCAGGTCCTCCGGGAGGGATACATTGAGCTTCACCTGCTTGTCCTCAACCAGAGGGCGCACTCTGTTCACGGTGTCCGCAAGAATCTCGCCGAGGTTCTCCAGCCGCCGGGGCGACAGCTCGACACGCCCCCGTCTCAAGCTTTGCCATGTCGATGACTTCGTTGAACATCGCGAGCAACTGCTGCCCGCCATCGTGAACGGAGGTCAGGTCTTCGGCCTGGACATCGTTGATTGGGCCATCAATCCCTTTGAGGATCACGCGCGAGAAACCGATGATCGAATTCAGCGGCGTGCGGAAATCGTGATTGTAGGCGACCAGAAAATCGAGGAACCGGGTTGCGCGCTCTACGTCGGCCATTCTATCTGTCCTGTCCAGCTACCAGAGCGAGGGTCTTTGTCTTTCGACACGGGTACTTCACGCTATTTTAACACATCTCCCGGCGTGCGCACCGTCGCGTCTACCCCGCCAGCGCGCGGTAGACCGCGCGCAACTGCGCGGCGGCGCGCTGCCACGTAAAACGCCGCGCCTGCGTAAAGCCGCGTTCGCGCAACTGCGCGCGCAATGTCGCGTCGCCCAGCACGCGGCGCAGCGCCTCGGCCAGCGCGTCGGCGTCGCCGGGGCCGCTGTCAACCTCGACCAGCTGGGCGGCGTCGCCGGCGACCTCCGGCATCGAGCTGGCGCTGGAGGTCACGACGGGCGCGCCGCACGCCATCGCTTCGAGGATGGGCAGGCCGAACCCCTCATACAGCGACGGAAAGGCGAAGGCGTCCGCCGCGCTGTACAGCGCCGGCAGGTCGGCGTCATCCGCAAAGCCGATGAAGTGCACCCGCCCGCGCACCGCTGGCGCGTTGGCGGCGGCACGGATCGGCCCCTCCAGCCAGCCGCGCCCCCGGCAATGACCAGGTGGTGGTCGGGGAGGGCGCGCATCGCCTCGATCAGGCGCGCGTAGTTCTTGCGCGGCTGCACCGTCCCCACGCTGAGGATGTAGGGCGCGCCGCCGATGCCGTACCGGTTGCGCACCGCATCGCGCGCGGCGGCGTCACGGACGGGCTGAAAGCGCGCCTCGACGCCGCTGTAAAGCACCGTGATCTTTTCAGGGGCGGTGCCGTACAGCGCCGCCAGATCGTCTTTCGTCGCCTGCGAATCGGCGAGGATGTGGTCGGCGCGCGCCACCGAACGCGGCACCACGCGGTCCAGGTAGCGCCTGAGGCGCGGGCTGGCGGTCTCTGGCGCGCGGACAAACGTCAGGTCGTGCACGGTGAGGAGCGTGCGCGTTTCGGGGCGGGTGGGCGGCAGGACGAAATCGGTGGCGTGGAACAGGCGCAGCGCGCCGGTCCACCACTCCACGGGCGGCAGCGCGCGCGCGCGGTGCCACAGCCAGGCAAAGGCGCGCGTGGAGAGGCGCGCGGCGCGCCACGCGAAGTTCGCGCCGGGCGGGGGCGGCAAGCCGCGCGCGCGCACCCCGGCGACAAACAGGCGGTATGGGCTGTCAGGGTCCTCAAGGGCGAGCGCCGCGACCAGCTCGCGCACGTAGCGACCAATGCCGCCGCCCTGGGCGACGGCGGGGGTGTAGTCGATCCCAACAGGAAGCGTGGGCGGCGTCAGGGCGCGCCCTCCCTCGTCAATCGCGCTGGTCTGCGCCCCTGGAGAACGAACCCTCAACGTCGTTGTAGGTCCAGAAGCGGTTGATGAAGAAGTTCCACACCAGCACAATCCCCACCGCTACGGCCAGCGCCGGGAAGTAGCTCATCGCCACCAGCGACTCCTCGGTGGCATCGGCGACGAACCCGGCGAGGATGCCGGCAAGGAAGGGCTGCAGGAACATGAGGATGATCGTGCGAATGATCCACCCGGTCACGCTCACGACCGAGAACATGCCAAGCTGCCGCAGCGCCGATTTGGAACGCGAATCCGGGTAGGTCCAGTAGCGGTTCCAGATGAAGTTGTTGATGATCGCCGCCACAAAAGAGATCGTCGCGATCACGGCGATCAGGGGGCTGCCGCTCACCGGCTTCAGCAGCGCTAGCAGGATCGCGCCCGTGCCGAAGTCCACAACGGCGCCCGCCGTGCCGACGACACAGAACTTGAGGAAGCGCTCGATCTCCTTGGCCTTGGAGGGATCGCCCTTCATGAACCGGTACGCCAGCAGGACGCTGAGCCTCCGGATTTTTCCTCGCCCGCTCGTATCGATCACCTGCGGCCCTGCCGTCTGTGCGACTTCACGCTCCATTTGCAGCCCTGACCTGTTTACCCGGAAACGGCACCATCACCAATTTAAGCGCAATCTGGCAACAGCGGAGTGAATAATTCATGAACGTTTGTGCAGAAGCACGCCGGCCTCCGCGCGTTCTCGATCATACCGCCAGCCATACAAGGCCGCCAGTATGCCCAACATGACCCCAATGTGCAAAAAGAGGTTGTTGACGTACAGCTTATCGAGCAGGCTGTGCACGGCGAGGTGCGTGCACGCGCCCAGCAGGCCCAGCGCCACGCCGCGCTGAAAACCCGCCGTGCGGCGCAGCGCCCGCAGCGTCATCAGCGCCGCCGCCAGCCACAGGAGCAGGTAGGCGATCAGCCCGATCCAGCCCGTCTCCGCCAGGAGATTGAGGTAATAGTTGTGCGCGTGCCCCAGCGCGTCGGACCAGTTCATCAGCCGGTAGGCGGGATACGCCGGCTCGTAGTTGCCGAACCCCACCCCCAGCCAGGGGTGGTCGTCGGCCATGGCGACAGCCGCCTGCCAGTGCGCCAGGCGCTCGATCTCGGCGTAGTTGGCGTTGTCGATGTCCACGCCGCGCACGTCACGGAGCGCCGTGGCCAGGTCGGTGAAGTCCGTCAGGCGCTCAACAACCGCGCCCGGCAGGCGCCCGCCCGCCCACAGGAGCAGGGCGAGCGCCGCCACCACCTCGATTAACAGCGCGCCCTGCCACAGCCGGCGCGGCAGGCACAGCGCCATCACGACGACCGCCGCCCCCGCCCCCATCCACGCCCCCGGCTCCACGAGGCCAGTAGCGCCGCCGCCGGCAGCGCCGTCAGCAGGCCGTAGCCCACGACCGGGGTGGTCTGCCTCACGCCGGCGGCCCCACGCCGGAAGGCCGCCCACCACGCCGCCAGCGCGCCCCACAGCGCGCCGGCCCCCAGCGCGACGCAGAGGCCCATGAAGCCCGCAAACGGATTCGGCTGTCCAAAGCTCCCGAACGCCCGGTAGCGCGCCCCGCCCAGGATCGCGAGGTGGTCCGCGCCGGAGCCGCCAAAGAACTCGTACAGGCCGATCAACGCCTGCACCGCGCCGGCGACAAGCACCGCGAGCACCGCCCAGTGCAGCCGCGCGCCGTCGAAGCCGACCATGTCCACGGTCAGCGCCACGAGCAGCGCCATCTCTATCCACGTGAGCAACTCGCGCAGCCCAAAGCCGAGCGACAGCGCGCCCACCAGGCTCAGCGCCGCACACCCGATGAACAGCAGCAGGGGCAGGTAGATGGGGTTGCGCGAGAAGCGGATCGGCGCGCGTGCGGCCACCTTGTGGACAAACCAGGCCAGCAGCATCGCGCCGAGCGCAAGCTGGCCGACGTCGACCGGCAAGGCCAGCCCGCTCGCCTCCGTCTCGATCAGCGTCTTGAGCGGCGCAACGGCAAGCGTGACGATCAGCCCCGCCATCGGCTCGATCAGCGCGCAGACGAGCAGCGCCGCCCCGCGAGCAACGCCAGCGCAAGCGCCGGCGGCATCAGGACCGCCGCCAACCCCAGGGCAAGCGCCAGCGCCGCCAGCAGCGCGTTATGTCTCGCTTCGCCCCAGCGCAGACTCACATCCGTTCCTGGTAGTACGCAATGGTGCGCTGCAAGCCGTCCTCAAGGGCGATCTGCGGCTCCCAGCCGAGCACTTCCCCTGGCGCGGGTGATGTCCGGCTGGCGCGTCTGCGGGTCGTCCTCGATGCGCTTCTGCGCGTGGATGACGATCTCGCTCGTGCCGCCGGTCATCTCCTGCACCAGGTGCGCCAGCTCCCGGATGGTCTTCTCGGCAGGGTTGCCGATGTTCACCGGGAGCGTGTAGTTGCTCAGCAGGAGGCGGTAGATCCCCTCAATCAGATCGTCCACGTAACAGAAGCTGCGCGTCTGCGAGCCATCGCCGTGCACGGTCAGCGGCTCGCCGCGCAGCGCCTGCCCGACGAAGTTAGGCACCACGCGCCCATCGTCCAGGCGCATGCGCGGCCCGTAGGTGTTGAAGATGCGCACGATCCGCGTATCGACCTGGTGCGCGCGGTGATAGGCCATCGTCATCGCCTCGGCGAAGCGCTTGGCCTCGTCGTAAACGCCGCGCGGCCCAATCGCGTTCACCTTCCCCAGGTACGTTTCGGGCTGGGGGTGTACCTCCGGGTCGCCGTAGACCTCAGAGGTGGACGCGAGTAGGAAGCGCGCCCCCTTCGCACGCGCCAGCCCCAGCGCCTTGTGCGTGCCAAGCGCGCCGACTTTCAACGTCTGGATCGGGTACTTAAGGTAATCGACCGGGCTGGCCGGCGAGGCAAAGTGCAGCACGGCGTCTATCGGCCCGTCGATGTAGATGTACTCGGTCACGTCCTGGAAGATGAAGCGGAAATCGCGCCGGCCCGCGAGGTGCACGATGTTGCCCTCGCTGCCGGTGATGAGGTTGTCCATGGCGATGACGTTGTGGCCCTCTCGGAGAAGGCGGTCGCACAGGTGAGAGCCAGGAACCCCGCCCCGCCGGTTATCAGGATACGCACTGGTGGTTACCCCCTCGGTTGTGTTGATGGCGGGCGGAGTATACCATGCCGCCGACCGCGCCGGAAGGCGACGGCCATCGTTGGCAGCGCGCGCCGCCGCGCACCGCCCTGCAGACGGGGGCGCGAGGCCGGCTCAGCCGGCCCGGTCGTGTGATTCGGGGGCGGCTCGGCCTCCTCGACCGAGAGCGCCATCAGCGGCGCGCGGCGCGTCTGGCCGCCGGCCGCTTCGACCACCATGTAGCCCTGCTCGCGTTCGGCAAAGCTGTAGAAGGGCCGCACGCCCGCTTCGAAGTCGCGCTGAGGCCGGCAATCAGCGCGCCGGGGTCTTCCAGGTAAGTGATGATGGCGAAGCGCTCGTCGCCGAAGTGGCCGATAAAATCATCGTCCGTGCCGAACTGGTTCACGCCATCGATGAGCACGCGCGCCGCGAAGCCCAACACCTCGTCGGTCGCCAGGAAGCCATACCGCTCGCGAAAGGGCTGGATGTGCTCGATCTCGGCGGCGAGGTACTTCCAGCCGTCGTCGCTACCGATCAAAGCCGCCAACCGGTCGAGGATGAGCGGGCGGCCCCGGCAGCCCGGTGTGGGGGTCGGTCAGCGCCTCGCGCGTGGCGCGCTGGATCGACCGGCCCACGCGCAGGCGCAACTCCTCGATGTCAAACGGCTTGGTGATGTAGTCGTCCGCGCCCAGCTCAAGGCCGGCGACCTTATCGCGGCGGCTGTTCTTCTGGGTGGAAACGTGATCGGGATGTAGCGCGTCCGGTTTGTGGTGCGCAGCGCGCGGCACACGTCGAAGCCGTCCATATCGGGCAGGTTCACGTCGAGCAGCACCAGGTTGGGCAGCTTCTGCCGCGCCAGCGACACCCCCTCCCTGCCGTCCCAGGCCTGAAACACCTCGTAGCCCTGCGCCTGGAAGAAGACCGACAACATCTCCGCGAGTTCGACATCATCCTCGATGATCAGGAGCCGCGCTTCAGGCATGGGGCCGACTCTCCTCGCTAGCGGTTCAACCACAGTATACCACGATCACGCAGCGCGTTAATTCGCTTGGTCACGCTCGCCTCCTCCCAGTACGCCTGGCAGTGAAAGCCCTCCTGCCAGACGCGATAGACCGTCTCCGGCCAGACCGGGCTGTAGCGCGCCACCGTATCAAGCAGTTCCTCGGCATAGTAGCGGGCGATGGCCTCCAGCAGGCGCGGCTCGCTGCGCGCCTTGTACTGCTCGACCCAACGGTTCACCGCGTACAGGTCGCAGCCCGCGAGCAGGGCGTGCACCTGGAAGGGCGACACCGCGCACGCCCGGAGCACGCCCGCCGCGCGCTCCCGGCACGCCTCAAGCGCAATCTGCGCCAACCGCGCTTTGCCGAAAAGGGGCGCCTGTTCGACCGTCACGATGATCGCTTCGTGGGCCAGCGGCTCAAGAGCGTCCTCAGCCATGCCCCGCCCTGCGTAATGCGCATACCACAACTGTAGTCGGATCGCGCAGCGGCACAAGACGCCGCGCCGCGCTGCGAAATGTGACGTGGGCGCGCCGCGCAGCGCGCCACGTTTCTCGCCCTGTCACTGCAATGCGGTCGGTCCGGCCCTACTTTGCGTAATCCACCGACCGGGTCTCCCGGATGATGGTCACCTTGATCTGGCCGGGGTACTGCATCGTCTCCTCGATCTTGCGCGCGATGTCGCGCGCCAGCCGCATCGAGGCGAGGTCGTCGATCTCCTCCGGCCTGACGATGATGCGCACCTCGCGCCCCGCCTGGAGCGCGTAGCTCTCCTGCACACCCTCAAAGCTATTGGCGACATCCTCCAGCGCGCGGATGCGCTTGACGTAGGCCTCAAGGCTCTCGCGGCGCGCGCCGGGCCGCGCCCCGGAGATGGCGTCGGCGGCCTCGACGATGATGGCCTCGACGAACTCCTGCTCCACCTCGTGGTGATGCGAGGCGATACAGTTGACCACCTTCGGCCCGACGCCGTAGCGCCGGGCGATCTCCGCGCCGATCTGCGCATGCGTGCCCTCAACCTCGTGGTCAACCGCTTTGCCCAGGTCATGCAGCAGCGCGCCGGCCTTGGAGACCGCGACATCGGCGCCCAGTTCGGACGCGAGCATCGCGGCGATATGCGCGCACTCGACCGCGTGCGACAACTGGTTCTGCCCGAAGCTGGTGCGGAACGCCAGCCGCCCCAGCAGCTTGACTATCTCCGTGTGCAGGCCGGGCACACCGGCGTCGTAGGCGGCCTTCTCGCCCTCCTCGCGGATGACGCGGTCCACCTCTTTCTGCGCGTCTTCGACCAGCTTCTCGATACGCGCCGGATGGATCCGCCCATCCTGGACCAGGTGCGTCATCGCACGCCGGGCGACCTCGCGGCGCACCGGGTCGAAGCTCGAAAGCGTGACGGCTTCGGGCGTGTCGTCAACGATCACATCCACGCCGGTCGCCTGTTCGAAGGCGCGGATGTTGCGGCCCGCGCGCCCGATGATGCGACCCTTCATCTCGTCGGAGGGCAGCGGCACCACGCTGACCGCCATCTCGCTCACCTGGTCGGAGGCGATGCGCTGGATGGTGGTTGCGACGATGTCGCGCGCGCGCTCGTGGGCCTCCTCCTTGAGCGCCTCTTCCGTCTCGCGGATCCGGCGCGCCATGTCCTGGCGCGTCTCCTGCTCGACGGCCTCCAACAGGCGCTCGCGCGCCTCTTCCTTCGTCATCTCGGCGATGCGCGACAGCTCCTGAAGCCGCTCCTCCTGAAGCTGGTCGATTTCATTGCGCTGCTTGTCGAGCTTGCTCTGCCGCTTGCCCAAGACCTGCTCGCGCTGGTCGAGGCGCTCCTGGCGCGCGTCCAGCTCGGCGCGGCGGCGCTGCAGGCGTTCATCCTCACGGTTCAGGTCGGCGCGGCGGCGGGCGTTGACCGCCTCGGCCTCCCTCGCGCTCGCGTTTGAGTTCGTCCTTCGCCTCACGTTCGATCTGCCGTGCGCGTTTCTCCGCTTCGTCGATCTTGCTGCGCGCCGCTTCCTCGGCCTCCTGGATGCGGCTCGTGCCACGCGAGTTCTGGTAGAAATACAATGCGCTGATGCCAACTGCGGCGCCCAGCGCCAGGCCCAGTATCAAGGTCACGAATTCCATGGTGTTCTCCTGATTGTCGTCGTTGCATGTTGTCAGAGATCACTGTCCGCGCCCTCCCGCGCTTGCATAGTCTCCCGTTCGGCAAGCAGGTTCTCAACAATGTCGCGGACCAGTGAGTAGGCGAACCCCTGCCTGGTCAGGTAATCACCCATTTTGCGTCGAAAGGTGTCCGGGTCGGCGTCTTGCAGACGCTTCAGACGCTTGCACGCGGCGTCGTGGGCCAGCGTCTCGGCATCGAGGCCGGCCAGCGCCGCCTCGATCACGTCCGTGGCGACGCCCTTCTGGCGCAGTTCGTAACGCAGCGCCTTGGGGCTGCGCGGCCTGAACTGCTGGCGGTTTGCGATCCAGAAGCGCGCGAACGCCGCATCGTCCACCAGGCCGGTGCGCTCCAGCCGCGCAAGCACCTCATCGACCGCCCAGGCGGGCATGTCATGGTCGCGCAGGTTGCGCCGCACTTCCTCGGCGCTGCGTGGCCGGTATGAGAGGAACCGCAGCGCGCGCTCATGGGCGGATTCGGCGGTGTTGCGTTCCTGTAGCGCGGCGATCTCCGCGTCGGAGAGGAACTGCCCCTTGTGCAGGCGCGCCGCCTCGGTCAGCGGCAGGCCAAAGCCGAACTCGCCATCCAGGTAGACATTCACGCGCTGTTTGTTCCGTTTCTGCACAACCAGTGCTGTGACAGTCCCGGCCATAACGTCGTTTACCATCTCCAAAATGCCAACAGCCGTGGCTATACGCGACCACGGCTGCCAGGTTTTGCTTGACGCTATGCGGCTGTAATGAGATAGCCCAAATGCTCTGGGTTACCCCAAAGCCCACCGTCACGCAGAGCGTGCACGTCGTTTGCGTGCTTTTACTTCAATACGACCGGCTCCCCTACCAGACTCAAAACAGGCGCTTATCAGCCAGTCGCACCAGTCATGCCATCACGCACGCCACGTCAGGCGTGTTTCGCAAGCTACCCCAGCTTAGCCACAAAGCCGTGGTCATCTCACATTAACACTAAATTATGGTCGTATTATGCACGGATTCCCAATTTCACACAAGTCGCCTTGCGGGGCGCGTTCCAAGATAGGGGCAATTTCATGTGGTAGCTCCCAGGGCGCTTGAAGCTCCCTGGGAGCTATTGGAAGGCGGCGCGGCGCGCGTTTGTTCGAATGCGCCGGGGGCGCTACCATTAGGCGTGTGGGGAATGCTGCCAGGAGGACGCGACCGATGAGCGAACCGTCACCGACATCGCCTGAGCGCCAGGCGCCGCTCCATGCCATCGGGTTCTACGTTGGCGTGGCGTCGGTGCTGCTGGCGCTGACGCACATCTTCAACATCCTGCCGCTGCCCTTCATCCGCCAGTTGGGCGTGCTCGCCGGCCTGTCGCTGATCCTCGGCCTCATCGCAGTGGCGGTCGGCGCGGTGGCGCTGCGCAACGAGGACCTCGACGCGGCGGCGCACGATATGGCGCGCAACGCCGTGATTGCCGGGGCGGCCGGCGCGCTCTTGTTCGTGGCGTTGTTCGTCCTTGGCGTGGTGATCGGCCCGTTTTTCACATGAGGCCAGGGCGAGCGCCGCGCTAGTAGGGCGCTTCGAGGCCGTGCCGCTCCATCAACGCCGCATCGCCCAGGATGTCGGCGGTAGGCCCCTCTGCCACAACCCGCCCGCCGTCCAGCACAACAGTGCGCGCGCAGAGTTCATGCGCCAGCCGCATGTCGTGGGTGCTGATCAGCATCGTCTGCTGCGCCAGCGATTGCAGCAGCGCAATCAGGTTGCGGCGCGCGCGTGGGTCCAGTCCGGCGGAGGGTTCGTCCAGCACCAGGATTTTGGGGTCCATGCTCAACACTGTGGCAAGCGCGATGCGCTTCTTCTCGCCCATGCTCAGGTGGAAGCTCGTCCGGCCCGCGTAATCCTGCATCCCCACCGCCGCCAGCGCCCGCGCGACGCGCGCCTGCACCTCCGCTTCTGGCAGGCCGAGGTGCAACGGCCCGAACGCCACGTCCTGGTAGACGCGCGGCGAGAAAAGCTGGTCGTCCGGGTTCTGGAATACCAGCCCCACCCAGGCGCGGATCTGGCCCAGGTTGTCGCCGTTGAGCGGCAGGCCGCCGATGCGAATCGCGCCGTTCTCGGCGCGCAGCACGCCGTTCAGGTGCAGCAGCAGCGTGGATTTCCCGCTCCCGTTGGGGCCGACGAGCGCCACCTTTTCGTTCGGCGCGACGTGCAGCGACACGCCGTCGAGGGCGAGCTGCCCGTCGGGATAGCGGAACGTCAGATTGTCAACCTCGATGGTATGGTGGCTCACGGGTCAACTCCACCACAGCGCGGCCAGGGCGTGGATGGCGATCAACGCCGCCACCGGGAACGCCCCCCAGCATCACCGCGCGCCACGTGAGCGGCGGCGGGTCGAGCTTGCGCAGCCGGCCATCGTAGCCGCGCGACAGCATGGCGGCGTAGACGCGCTCGCTGCGCTCGTAACTCCGCAGAAACAGGTTGCCGATCATACCGCCCGCCACCTGGGCGCGCCATACCACGCCGCCGCCCGCTTTCTGGTCCGGCGCTGTCGCGCTGCGCGCGGCCCGCGCCCGAATCAGGCGCTCGGCCTCTTCCTTGAGCGTGAACAGGTAGCGGTACATCACGCCGATGATGGCGACGAGCGTGCCCGGCACGTGCAGGCTCTCCAGCGCCCACAGCAGGTCGGCGAAGTGCGTCGTCATCGACAGCAGCAGCGCCGCCTGCACGGCCAGCCAGCTCTTGAGCAGAATCGCGAGGAAGCGCGCCAGCCCCGCGCTGGTGACGGTAAACCCGGCGACCTGGGCCACCGGCGGCCCCGGCGTGGTGAAGAGGAGCGTCACGGCGGCAAGGGCAAACGGCAGCGCCAGCCCGCCCATCCGCGCCACGTGCCACGCGCCCAGCCCACCTATCGCCGCCAGGCTTCCGATCAAAGCCCACAGCAGCGGGTAGGCGGGCCAGGCGCGCTCCGGGAGGAGGACAGTACCCAGAATGAGCGCCAGCGCTGTTGCCAGCTTGACGCGCGGATCGAGGCGATGGAGCGGGCTATCGCCCGCGTGGTATCGGTCGTGGAATGCCGCGCTCACGGCCCCTGGGCGCTCGTCGGCTCATCGTGCGCGGCGCTCCGCCCCGACAGCCGCGACACGCCCCATCCGACCGCCGCGACGATCACCACACCGATCACGCCGGCGACGATGGTCGCCAGCGCCTCGTCTTCGATGAAGGGCGCCTGGTAGTCAGGGATCACCTCGTAGGGCGGGTCTTCGGCGGCCTCGATGAACCCGTGATCCTCCGCGACGCGCTCCAACCCGTCGGGGTTCGGGTTTGCCAGCGGCGAGACCAGCACCACCACGAGCGCAAGCACCAGCCCGACGGCGATCCAGGTCGAACCCCGCGCCTCGACCGCCGCCGCCGCGCCCGTCAGGTCGGGTCGCGTCTGCTGGATGAAGGCCACCGCCGCGACCGTAATCAGCGCCTCGCCAATGCCGATCAGGATGTGCACGCCGACCATCGCCGGCAGCACGACCTCCAGCGGCGACGTGCCCGACACCGCCAGTTCGAGCGAGGCCGCAATCGCCGCCGCCAGCACGCCGAGCCACGCGCCAACGGCGGCTCCGACGAGCTGCGCGGTCCGCGTGTTGTTGAGCGCCTTGCGGATCCAGTCATAGGCCGCATAGCCCACGAACACGCTCACGATGCCCATGTTAAAAATGTTGAACCCCAGCACGAGCAGGCCGCCATCCTGGAAGAGCAACGCCTGCACCGCGACGACGCTCGTCATCACAAGGACCGCCGCCCACGGCCCCAGCAGGACCGCGGCCAGCATCCCGCCAATGAGGTGCCCGGAGGTCCCGCCGGCCACCGGGAAGTTGATCATCTGCGCGGCGAAGATGAACGCCGCCAGGATGCCCATGAGCGGAATCTGGCGCTCGCCAAGCTGGTTGCGCGTCTGCCGGAGCGCGAAGCCGATCACCACAACAATCAACGCCCAGCCCACAACCGCGACAGGCACGTTGAGGAAACCGTCCGGGATGTGCATGGCAGGAATTGGTATGAACATCATGTACTCCCTTCCTTTTTGCAAAGATATGCATTTGCAATGAATCTCATTGTTGGCAAGCGATTATATCCGCCGCCGATTCTGCGCGCAAAAAAGGCCTTGACATTATTTCTAATCGCTGCTATAAAAAGATCAGTTTGAAAACTGAGCACGCCAAAAGCGATGAAGAGGGCGAGTAGGCGCTGAAACGACGGCACAGAGAGCAGGGGTGAGGTGGAAGCCCTGCCCACACGCCAGCACTGAATGGACCTCGGAGCTACAGGGTGAAAGGCGCGCTGCACACGGGCGCTGAGTAACCTGCGTCGGAGTTGCCACCGTTATCAGGGCAAAGGGTATCGCAGCCGCCCGTGCGGGCCGGTTGCCGTACCCGAAAAGAGTGAGGCTGGCACGCCAACCCAACCCGTCGTCATCACCGGCGGGTTTTTGTTTGGCAGGCGTTGGCCTAACCAGGGTGGCACCGCGAGAACCCCCTCTCGTCCCTGTGGATGGGAGGGGGTTTTGAGTCCATTCGTGATGGAGGTCACAGCATGGTCGCCCAACGCACTTCACCACAGACGTTGACGCGCGCGCCGAACCTGACGCCGGTCGTGCGCGAACTCCCCGCCGACCTGGACACGCCCGTATCCGTGTACCTGAAGCTCGCGGGGAGGGGCCGTCGTTTCTGCTGGAAAGCGTGACGGGCGGCGAGCAGGTGGCGCGCTACTCCTTCATCGGCGTGAACCCGGCGCGCGCCTACGTGCTGCGCGACCGCGTCCTGGAGGTCCACGCGCCCGGCGGCGTGGCGCGCGCCCGCCTCGCACCGGACCAGGACCCCCTCGACACACTGCGCAGCGCGCTCTCCCCCTGCTGCCCCCCAGCCGACTCCGGGCTTGCCACGCTTCGCCGGCGGGCTGGTGGGCTACCTGGGGTACGACGCGGTCCGTTTCTTCGAACCGACCGTGCCCGTTGCGGCGCATCCCGACCTCCCCGACGCGATCTTCCTCCTCGCTGACACGCTCGTCGCCTTCGATCACGCCTATGGCCGGCTGCTCCTCATTGCGAACGTCGCGGTTGGCGAATCCGGCGGCGACAACAGCGCCGCCGAGACCGAAGCGGCGGCCCGGCTCGACGCGCTTGAGCGCCGCCTTGCCGCGCCCCTCCCGCCCCAGCCGTCAGGGATCGCGCCGCCCGCGCACACCCGGCTCGACTCGAACATGACGCGCGCGCAGTTCACCGACGCCGTGCGCAGGGCCAAAACGTACATCGCCGCCGGCGACATCTTCCAGGTCGTGCCCTCGCAGCGCTTCAGCCGCTCCACGACCGCCAGCCCGTTCGGCATCTACCGCGCGCTGCGGCGGCTCAACCCGTCGCCGTACATGGTCTACTTCGACTTCGCCGACCTGGCCGGCGCGGAGCCGCTGCGCCTCATCGCCGCCTCGCCGGAGATGCACGTCCGCCTGGAGGGCCGTCGCGCCGCGATCCGCCCCATCGCCGGCACGCGCCCGCGCGGCGGCGCCCCTGCCGAGGACGAAACGCTGGAGCGCGACCTGCTCACCGACCCGAAGGAGCGCGCCGAACACGTCATGCTTGTGGACCTGGCGCGCAACGACCTGGGGCGCGTGTGCGCGTATGGCTCGGTGCGCGTTGCGGAGCAGATGGTGATCGAGCGCTACTCGCACGTGATGCACATCGTCTCGCACGTGGAGGGCGACCTCCGCCCCGCCTACGACGCCTTCGACCTGATGCGCGCCACGTTCCCCGCCGGGACGGTCACGGGCGCGCCCAAAATCCGCGCGATGCAGATCATCAACGAGCTGGAATCGGACCCGCGCGGCCCCTACGCCGGCGCGATCGGGTACTTCTCTTACGACGGCTCGCTCGATAGCTGCATCACCATCCGCACGCTGACGATGCGCGGCCAGACCGTGAGCGTGCAGGCCGGCTGCGGGGTCGTCGCCGATTCGGACCCCGACCGCGAATACGAGGAGTCGGTGAACAAGGCGCGCGCGCTGGCCCTCGCCGTCGAGATGGCTGAACAGGAGGAGAGCCGATGATTGCCGTGATCGACAACTATGATTCCTTTACGTACAACCTGGTGCAATACCTGGGCGAGCTGGGCGCAGAGCTGGAGGTCTTCCGCAACGACGCGATCTCCGTGCGCGCGCTGGACGCGCGCGCGCCCAGCCACGTCATCATCTCGCCCGGCCCCGGCACGCCCGACGATGCGGGCGTCTCCAACGACGTGATCCGCGCGCTCGGCCCGTCGCGGCCCATCCTGGGCGTGTGCCTGGGCCACCAGTGCATCGGCCAGGTCTTTGGCGGGCAGGTGGTGCGCGCGCCGCGCCTGATGCACGGCAAGACCTCCCCGATCTACCACTACGGCGAGGACCTGTTCACCGGCGTGCCCAGCCCGTTCGAGGCCACGCGCTACCACTCGCTGATCGTGACCGAGCCGCTGCCCGACGCGCTCAAGATCACGGCCTTCACCAGCGAGGGCGAGGTGATGGGCCTCCGGCACGTTGCGTACCCGATCTTCGGCGTGCAGTTCCACCCGGAGTCGATCCTTACCGCGCAGGGCAAGCAGATATTGCGCAACTTCCTGTCGGACAAATACCTGTCGCACGACAACGGCCGGCGCGCGCCGGTCGCCGAAGCCGATGCGCTTCAGGCCGCCGCTAGGCGCTGAGTGCGCGGCGTATTGCGTGAAAGAAAGGAGCGAACCATGCAACCCTATCTCGCAAAACTCCTCGACGGCGAGAGCCTGTTGGCGGAAGAAGCCGAAGCCGCCATGCACACCATCATGAGCGGCGAGGCCACGCCCGCGCAGATCGGCGGCTATCTCGTCGCGCTGCGCATGAAGGGCGAGACAGTCGAAGAGATCACCGGCAGCGCCCGCGCCATGCGCGGCCACGCGGCGCGCGTGACGCTCAACAGCAACGGCGCGCCCCTGGTCGATACCGCCGGGACAGGCGGCGACGGCGCGCACACGTTCAACATCTCCACGGCTGCCGCGTTCGTGATCGCCGGCGCGGGGCGCAGCGTGGCGAAGCACGGCAACCGCGCCGCCTCCTCGCGCTGCGGCAGCGCCGACGTCCTGGCCGCGCTGGGCGTCAACCTGGACCTGACGCCGGCGCAGGTGCGGGCGTGCATCGAGGCGGTAGGCATCGGCTTCCTCTTCGCGCCCAAGTTCCACCCCGCGATGAAGCACGCCATCGGCCCGCGCCGCGAGCTGGGCCTGCGCACCATCTTCAACGTGCTCGGCCCGCTCACCAACCCGGCCGGCGCGACGCACCAACTGATCGGCGTGTACGACCCGGCGCTCACCGACACGCTGGCGAAGGTTCTGGGCGAACTCGGCGGGCGGGCGGCGTTCGTCGTCCACGCCGCGGACGGCCTCGATGAGCTGAGCACGGGCGGTCCCAACCGGGTGAGCCACCTGCGCAACGGGACGGTCACGACCTTCGACCTCGATGCCGCCGAGCTGGGCCTGCGCCGCGCCACGCGCGAAGCGCTGCGCGGCGGCGACCCTGAAGAGAACGCACGCCTGCTGCGCGCCATCCTCACGGGCGAGGACCGCGGCCCGCGCCGCGACGTGGTGCTGCTCAACGCCGCTGCCGCGCTCGCGGTCGAAACCGGCGACATCGCAAGCGCGCTGGAAGAGGCTACCGAAGCGCTCGACAGCGGCGCGGCGCTCGCAAGCTGGACGCCCTGGTCGATGTGAGCCAGCGCGTCCCGGCGGCGTGAACGGGCAGCGGGGAGGCATCGGCGCGCCATGAGCATCCTTGACGAAATCTTCGCCCACAAGCGCGCGGAGGTCGCGCGGCAGAAACAGGCCCGCCCGCTTGTGGAGGTCCGCGCGGCGGCGGAACAGGCCGCCCCGCCGCTGGACTTCGTGGCTGCGTTGCAGAACGGCCACGCCCGCCCGGCGCTGATCGCCGAGGTGAAGCGCGCGTCGCCCTCACGGGGGCTGCTGGCGCGCGACTTCGACCCGGTGCGGCTGGCGCGGTTGTATCAAGCGAACGGCGCGGCGGCCATCAGCGTGCTCACCGACGCGCGCTACTTCATGGGCGACATCGAGCACCTGCGCCAGATTTCCATGACTCTGTCTGCAACAACCGAGACAGAGACAGGGGGCTTAAGCCCCCTGTCCTCCCTGTCCAAAGAGGGTCAGGACGCCGTGCAGACAGGTTCTCATCGCGCGCCGCGCCTGCCGCTGCTGCGCAAGGACTTCCTCTTCGACCGGTACCAGCTATACGAGGCGCGCGCCGCCGGCGCGGACGCGGCGCTGCTCATCGTTGCCGGCCTGGAGCCGGCGCGGCTGCGCGACCTACACGCGTTCGCGGTCGAACTCGGTATCGCGGCGCTCGTGGAGGTGCACACCGCCGAGGAGCTGGACATCGCGCTCACCTGCCAGCCCGCCCTGATCGGCGTGAACAACCGGGACCTGCGCGACTTCACCGTGAGCCTGGAGACGAGCTTCCGGCTGCGCGCGCTGATCCCCAGGGAGATCTGCATGGTCGCGGAGAGCGGCATCCACACGCTTGAGGACGTGAACCGCCTCGCGGCGGCCGGCGTGGACGCGGTCCTCGTGGGCGAGGCGCTTGTCACCGCGCCGGACGTGGGCGCGCAGGTCCGCAGCCTGTCTCGATACAGTAATGGCATGTAGGGGGCGACCCGCCGGGTCGCCCGCAATGAAAAGCAGGGCGTATGGCTGTAAGGATCAAAATCTGCGGCGTGAAGACGCTCGACGACGCGCTCGCGGCGGTGGAGGCGGGTGCGGACATGCTCGGCTTCAACTTCTACCCGCCGAGTCCGCGTTATGTCAAGCCGTCAACGTGCGCCAACCTGGTCGCGGCGCTGGACGGTCGCGGCCTGTCCGTGACGGCGGTGGGCGTGTTCGTTAACGCGCCCGTCGCGGACATCACCGCCATCCTGGATGAATGCGGCCTCGACCTGGCGCAGCTTTCGGGCGACGAGCCGCCGGCGCTTGTCGAGGCGCTGGGCGCGCGCGCGTTCAAGGCCATCCGCCCGCAGACGAACGAAGCGGCGCGCGCTGCGCCCGACCAGTACCCACGCCGGGAGGCCCCGCCCGCGCTGCTGGTGGACGCCGCCCACGGCGGCGCATACGGCGGAACGGGCCAGGCCGGCGATTGGGCGCTCGCCCGGTGGCTGGCGGCGCGCGCGCCCATCATGCTCGCCGGGGGCTGAACCCGGCAAACGTCGCCGGCGCGCTCGCGCAGGTCCGCCCGTGGGGTGTGGACGTGGCGTCGGGCGTCGAGGCCGAGCGTGGCCGCCAAGACCCCGCGTTGATCGCCGCGTTTGTGCGCGCGGTGCGACTCTATGAACAGGAGAACCCATCATGACAAACATTACGCGACCAAGCGTCACTGAAGAGAAGACAGGGGCTTAAGCCCCCTGTCCAGCCCCCTGTCCGAGAAGACTCTCAACCACAAGTTCGGTCCCTACGGCGGCCAGTTCGTCCCCGAAACGCTGATGCCCGCCCTTGCGGAACTTGAGGCCGCGTATGCAGCCATGCGCGCCGACGCGGCGTTCCAGGCGGCGCTGGACGACCTGATGCGCACCTACGTGGGTCGGCCCACGCCGCTCACGCACGCGCGCCGGCTCACCGCGCGCCTGGGCGGGGCGCAGATCTACCTCAAGCGTGAGGACCTGGCGCACTCCGGCGCGCACAAGATCAACAACGCGCTCGGTCAGGCGCTCCTGGCGCAACACATGGGCAAGCGGCGCGTCATCGCCGAGACCGGCGCAGGCCAGCACGGCGTGGCGACCGCGACCGCCGCCGCGCTGCTCGGCCTGGAGTGCGTCGTCTACATGGGCACGGTGGACATCGCGCGGCAGGCGCCCAACGTGCTGCGGATGAAGCTGCTCGGCGCGGAGGTACGACCGGTGGACAGCGGCAGCCGCACGCTCAAGGACGCGATCAACGAGGCGATCCGCGACTGGGTGACGCACGTGGACACCACGCACTACCTGCTCGGCTCGGCGCTGGGGCCGCACCCCTACCCGACGATGGTGCGCGACTTCCAGAGCGTGATCGGCGAGGAGGCGCGCGCGCAGATCACGGCGCAGGCGGGCCGCCTGCCCGATATGTGCGTCGCGTGCGTGGGCGGCGGCTCGAACGCCATCGGCCTGTTCCACGCCTTCCGCGAATACCCCGGCGTGCGGCTGGTCGGCGTGGAGGCCGGCGGCGCGGGGATCGCGTCGGGGCGGCACGCGGCGCGCTTTGCCGACCCCAGGCTGGGGCGGCCCGGCGTGCTGCACGGGACGTACACCTACGTGCTGCAGGACCCCGACGGGCAGATCGCGCTGACGCACTCGATCTCGGCAGGGCTGGACTATGCCGCCGTCGGCCCGGAACACGCCTACCTGCGCGAGACGGGCCGCGCCGAGTACACCCACGCCGACGACGCGCAGGCGCTCGAAGCCTTCCAACTGCTCGCGCGCACGGAGGGCATCCTGCCCGCGCTGGAGTCGGCGCACGCGGTGGCGGAGGCGGTTAGGCGCGCGCCAATACTTGATCCGAATCAGATCGTCCTGGTCAATCTCTCCGGGCGCGGCGACAAGGACCTGGAAACCGTGACCCAGGCGCTCAACATGCAAGGAGGCGTACAGTGAGCACAGCAGTCAAGATCGACGGGCTGGAACACATCGCCGCCGCCTTCCGGGCAGCCGGCGACGCCGGGCGCACGGCGCTGATGCCCTACTTCACGCTGGGCTATCCCGACCCCGAAACCTCGCTCGACGTGATCGAGGCGGTCGCGCACGCCGGGGCGGACCTGATCGAGCTGGGCGTGCCCTTCTCGGACCCGCTCGCCGACGGCCCCACCATTCAGCGCTCCACGCAGGTGGCGCTGGAGCAGGGCGTCAACGTGGCGCGCTGCCTGGCGCTCACCGGTGAGTTGCGCGCGCGCGGCGTGGCGCAGCCGCTCCTGCTGATGGGCTACTACAACCCGATCCTGGCTTATGGCGTTGAGCGCTTCGTCGAGGAGGCGACACAGGCCGGCGCGGACGGCTTCATCGTCCCCGACCTGCCGCCCGAAGAGGCGGACGCGCTCGACGCGGCGTGCACCGCGCAGGGCAGCGCGCTCGTCTACCTGCTCGCGCCCACCTCGACCCCGGCGCGCATCGCCCTGGTCGCCGGGCGGACGCGCGGCTTCCTCTACCTGGTGTCGCTGGCGGGCGTCACAGGCGCGCGCGGCCAGCTCCCGCCCGACCTCGCCGCGTTCGTGGCGCGGGCGCGCGCGGCAGCGCATACGCCGCTGGCGGTCGGCTTCGGCATCTCGACGCCGGCGCAGGCGCGCGCGGTGGGCGCGCTGGCGGACGGGGTGATCGTCGGCTCCGCGCTGGTCGACGCTGTGACCGGCGCGGACGACCCGCCGGGGGCCGCCGCCGACTTCGTGGCCGGGCTGTGGCGCGCGCTCGAACGCCCGGCGTGAGTCGGCGACCGCGCACGCTGTTGGCAAGGCGCGGCAGGTTGGTGAAGCGGTGCTATACTCAGCCCCATGCGCATCTTCATTGCCACGGGCATCTTCCACCCGGAGCCGGGCGGCCCGGCCACGTACCTCTACCGGCTGCTGCCGGAGCTTGTCGCGCGCGGGCACGAAGTCCGCGTCCTCACGTTTGGCGAGGAATCAGAGGGCGATCCACCGGATCGCCCCTATCCCTACCCGGTGACGCGCATCTCGCGGCGCGCGCCCGCGCCGGTACGGTACGCGCGCTACGCCCGCGCCGCGCGCGCGCTGGAGGCCTGGGCCGAAGTCACGTATGCGCACAGCCTCTTCCTGCCGCTGGCAGGCAGCCGCCCGCGCGCCGTCAAGGTGGTGGGCGACCCGGCGTGGGAGCGGTCGGTCAGCCGGGGGTGGGTCAGCGCGCGTGAGGACATCGACGCCTTCCAGGGCCGGCGCTACGGCCCGCTGGTCGATGCCCTCAAGTGGCTGCGCGCCTCCCATGCGCGGCGCGCCGCGCGGCTGGTCGTGCCGAGCCAGTACCTGGCGCGGATGGTGCACGGCTGGGGCGCGCCAGCGGACCGCGTGCGCGTGATCTACAACGCGCTCACGCCGCCGCCCGCCCTCCCTGACCCGGCAGCGGCGCGGGCGCAGCTTGGCCTCCCCGGGGGCCCGCTCCTGCTCACGGCGGCGCGGCTGACCGCCTGGAAGGGCGTGGATATGCTCATCGAGGCGGCGAACGCGCTGGAAGGCGCGCGCCTGATCGTGGCGGGCGACGGCCCGGAACTGCCCGCGCTGCGCGCCATCGCCGGCCAATGCACGACCTTCCTGGGCAACGTGCCGCGCGAGCGCCTGGCACTCTACATGCGCGCGGCGGACTACGTGGTGCTCTATTCGGGCTATGAGGGGCTGTCGCACACGCTGCTGGAGGCGCTCCAGATCGGCACGCCGGTGATCGCCAGCGACAAGGGCGGCAACCCGGAGGTGGTGCAGCACGAGGTCAACGGGCTGCTCGTCCCCTGGCGCGACCCGCCCGCGCTGGCGGCGACGCTGCGCCGCGCACTGAACGAGCCTGGGCTGCGCGCGCGCCTCGCAGCCCAGGCCATCGTTGGGCTGGAACGGTTCTCGTGGGAGCGGCTGGTCGAGCAGACGCTGGCCGTGCTTGACGAAACGGCGCGGCGCTAAGGCGGCGCGCCTACCAGCGGCCCCGGTAGCGCTCCTCGCGCCAGATGTTGGCCGTCATGCTGTAGCCGGCGTTCTCCCAGAAGCCGGCGCGGTCCTCGGCGGCGAACTCCAGGCCGCGCAGCCACTTGCCGCCTTTCCACAGATAGAGGTCAGTGTCGGCCTTCTCGCCGGGCAGTGCGCCCATCAGCCCGCGCAGCTGGTACCCGTGATCCGGGTCGAGGGGCCGCCCGTCGAAGTGCGTCGCCATGAGGAAGTTATCCGCCAGTACCGCCTCCAGGGGCGTGTTGGTGGTATAGCCATACTCGCAGTGCTGGATGACATACTTCACTTCAGGCCTGATCTTGATGATGCCGGCCTCGATCAGGTCGCGGATGTGCACCCCTTCCCATTCGGTGTCGAACTTGCTCCAACGGGTCACGCAGTGGATGTCGTAGACCATCTTGCGGCGCGGGAGCTGGTTGAACGCCTCCCAGCTCCAGGTCTTCTCCGCCTCCACCAGGCCAAAGACGCGAAAGGTCCAGGTGCTCAGGTCTTTGTACACGGGCGTCGGGCCGTAGTGCAACACCGGGAACTTGAGCGTGAGCGACTGGCCCGGCGGCAGGCGGCCCTCATCCTTTACGCGGCCCTCGACATCACGACGCTTTCCAAACCCAAACATTGACGCCCTCCATCATCTAGTAAGCCTTGCCGGCTTTGCAGATTTTCTGCACCGTAATCATCACCTTCCAGATTATAGGCAGGCGCGGGAGCACAGCCAAAGCGCGCCCGGATCAGGAGACCACGGCCGCGATCATCCGCGACAACGGGCGCAAGCTGAAGAAAAAACGGGAGCCGCGCAGCAGGTGCGCGGCTCCCGGCCAGGTTCTGAGAGGCAGCGCCTATCCGTCCACCGGCGCTTCGCCGAGCGGCGGCAACTGATCCACGCCGAGGCCGATAGCGACCTCCACCACGTTGCTGGGAACGCTGCCCGTGGCCGGCGACGCCGCGACGGCCACGTTCGGTATCGTGGTGCCGGCGACCGCCCGCTGGCTCACCCGCGTCGTGATCGTGATGGTCACGGTTTCGCCGGGGTTCATCGTGCCGATTGCCACTTCGACCCGATTGCCGGTCACGGTCACCACGCCGCGCGTGCTCGTCACCTGCACCACGTCCAGCGCGGCGTTGATGTCGTCGGTCACCACCACGTCGTCGATTGGCGCGCCGCCCGTGTTCGTCACGTTGACGGTGAACACCACCGTGTCGCCGATGTTGGCCTGCTGGCGGTTGGCCTGCTTGACGACGCTCAGCGGCGGGCTTCCCGGCCCTGGCGGGGCCGGCGGGGGCACCACGGTGGGCGCAGCCTGACCGATTGTGTTGACGTCATCGTCGTCCACCGGCGGGTAGACGTTGTGGTAGATGTCGGTCCACTCGACCGTTGCCGGGTTGATGATCTGGATTGGCGGAGTCAGACCTGCCGCAACGTTCGCGGTCACGCGCACGGTGCCGCTGCCGCCGGCGGGCAGGTAGGCGAGGACGCCGCCGCCCTGCGCCTCAAGCTGGAACTCGATAACGCCAGAGCCGGGCGGATCTCTCCGCGCACGTGCCGACCAGCGGCGCGAGAACCTGGCAACTGACGAAGGAAAGCTCTGCTCGGCAGCGTATCCACGAGTTCCGGCGCCGCGCCATCCAGCGGCATGGCCGCGGCGTTGCTGACGTTGCCGATGGTCATGTCGTAGGTCGTCTGGCCCGGCGACTCGACGGCGGAAATGAAGTCATCCTTGATGACCGTCAACTGCGCCAGGTTGATCGGCTGGGGAAGATGACCTGATTGCCCCCGGCGGCAAACACCTCGAATGAATACTGGTTCTGGCTG
The DNA here is from genome assembly GCA_027494055.1 of Anaerolineae bacterium. Lineage (GTDB taxonomy): Bacteria > Chloroflexota > Anaerolineae > Aggregatilineales > JAFGMM01 > JAOSJO01. The sequence continues at coordinate 188,170 of JAOSJO010000023.1, forward strand.
CCGAAGCCGTAATCGGTAATGGGCGTGCAGATCGTCGCCGACCACAGGCCGGGCTCCGGGTCGGCAATCGCGTCGCCAGCAAGGTCGGCGCTGCCTGGGTCGAAAAGCTCCATATCGCCAAAAACCGGGCGGGGCTGCTGCTGCGGCGCGGCATCGTTCCACACAGTCTCGCCCGACACCGTGCCGGTGATTGCGTCGCCCCCTGGCGATTGGTAACTCACCGACCCTTCGTTGTCCAGGTCGAAGTTGATCATGTACATGTTGGTTTCGAGGTAGTTGGCGAACCAGTAGAAAGACTGGTCATTGCCAGGGCAGGTACCGGGCAGGTGCTGGAACGAGATGTAGAACAGGCCAACCCATGACTCATCGCCCGTACCGACCACACCGTCCGGGCCGTCGTTCGGGTCAAAACCCACGCCGTCCAGCCGGAAGCGCCATGCGTTATCGTCGTTGTTGAGATCAGTCCCGCCAGAGCCGTCGCCGGTTGTCGCGACCAGGCGGTATCCGCCGCAGTCCACGCCCTCAACGGGGTTGGCGCCCATCGCGACCGTGGTCAGGGTCGTCCACGCCCCGTCTGACGTGTTGGGCGCGTAGGACGTGCTGACCACCACAGTGTTGTCCGGCGCGAAGAGCGTGAAATAGGTCGTATCGAGCGCGCCCCGGTCCTCATCCAACACGCCGGCAGGGTTGGTGGGTGGGTTCCCGGCGGTATCCATCGCGGGGTCGAAGAGTTCAAAAGGTGTACGTCTGGTTTGGCGTACAGGCAAGGTGGACAAACACCTCATGGGGGAGGTCGTCGCCCGTGTGGTTGGTGCGGAAATCGCCGATGTTCAGGCCCGCCTCCCGCCCTGTGGTCTGTATATAGGCGTTCACCCCGATGGGCGGAAGCTCGATCTGCGCGGTGGCCTGGGAGACAGCCAATGCGAGCGACAACATCCCGACGAGAAACAGAACAATGTGACGACGGCGTAGGCTGAAGAAGAACGCGGGGCGCATAGCCTGCCTCCTTAGGAAAAAACGGTCCAGTATAAGCGGAGTTCGCTGTAAACGCGCCTGCAGAGGGGGTCGGCGTAACGCTCGACACAAACTATTCTAACCGATAATAAATTAGATTTGCAAGTTTTAACCCCCTCAAAAAAGAATAAACCAAAATGGTCAATCTCTTTCACGATTTTAAGATTTGGGACACAAACGCGCCCCTCTCTATCGGGTTGGCGAGGATTTGTTCACCGTTTTGTGACCTCTGGTTGACCATTAATCCCTACAATGCATTTGGTACAGATGCCGGTAGCAGGATGGAGCAGGAATGGCACGGCTCAGGTCGTTTCTCATTCTCACAATTCTGTGGTTTGCATTTCTGTTCAACATCGAACGCCTTGATGTGCTTGGAAGTGAACCTTTTAACCTGGCGTCGTTTGTGTACGTGCTTGCCATCGCGATCAGCGCGGCCCTGGTTGTCTTCCCCAACCTCGGCCACCAGAACCTGCAACTCTCTCGGCTGGCCGTGCTCGCCATCTACGGCGTGACGCGCACGCTGTTTCGCGGCTGGGAAACCGAACCCGTGCACCAGTTCCTCGTCGAAGGCGTGGCGCTCCTCATCACCCTGGCGCTGATGCGCCGCCTCAGCCAGGGGCTGATCGATTTTGAGCTGGCCGTACAGGCGTTCGTCCTCAACGTCGAGGGCGCGCGCATGTTGCCCCAGGTCGAGGGCGCAGAGCAAGCCAACCATGAACTCTACCGCGCGCGCCGTTTTGAGCGCCCGGTCGCAGTCGTGTACTGCGCCGCGCCTGACATTGTGGACGCCGGCGACTCACAGGTCGTGACCGAGTTCGTGCGGTGGCGCATCACCGAGGCGTTCAAGCGCCGCTACCAACAGGTTCAGTTGGCGCACGCCATCGCCTCCATGACCTACAAGAGCGACCTCATTGTCGAATACGGCGAGGGCGTCGTCGTCTGCCTCCCGGAAACGAGCGAGGCGGAGGCGCAGACCTTTGCGCGCAACCTCAGCAAATTCGCCAAAGCGACCCTGCAAGTAGACCCCTGGATCGGGATTGCGTGCTTCCCGGATCAAGGTCTGGTGTTCGAGGACCTTGCCGCGGTGGCGCAGCGCGACGCGCACGTCTGGGTGGAGTCCGACAACACGGGCGATTCGGGTCGGCGCAACGGGACCGTAAGGGTCGATGTGGATGAGCGCATTCGGATCGAGCGCGAGGCGGATTGGGTCAACAAGCTGGCCTACCAAAGCCCCAGCGCCCGCGCCATCTACAAGACCATGAAACGCACCGGCGAAATCCTGCTCGTCCTGTTGACCCTCCCATTTGCGCTGCCGGCCTTCGCGATCACGGCGCTGCTGGTCTACCTGGACGACGGGCGGCCCATCTTCTACATGCAAGCGCGCACCGGCTACGGGGGGCGGCGCTTCAAGATGTACAAGTTTCGCACGATGTACATGGACGCAAAATCGATCCCGCCCAGGGTCGTGCGCACCGCGGACGGGCGCGTGCAGTACGAATGGCCGGAGAAGGTCGAGAAGGACCCGCGCGTCACCCGCGTCGGTCGGTTCCTGCGCAAAACCAGCCTCGACGAACTGCCGCAGTTGTGGAACGTGTTTGTGGGCGATATGAGCGTGGTCGGGCCGCGCCCCACCTCATGGGACCTGGACAAGTACACCCTTCACCAGACGGAACGCCTCACTGTGCGCCCAGGGATCACCGGCCTGTGGCAGGTGTGCGCCCGTGAAGCCACCAACTTCGACGAGCGGCTGCTCTGGGATATGAAGTACATTGAGAAGATGAGCCTGTGGCTCGACATGCAGATCGTCTGGCGCACGGTGGCGCAGGTCTTCGCGAAGCGCGGCGTCTAGAGCTGCCCCAGCCGCTCCCGCGCCTGTAAGACCACCGGCGCGAGGTGCATCCGAAACGCCCCCATCGACGTGCGGCGGCTCACGCTCATGCGCCGCAGTTGCATCGGGTCGCGCCCGTCCGCGCGGTTGAAGCCCTGAGGGTCACGAACGCGCCCACGAAACCCGCCTCGCGCAGCAGCCGCCCGGTGTCGTCGTTGAAGGTCCCCGGCTTGCCGTTGGGATAGCAGAACAGCCGTGGCGTGGCGCCGGCCTGTTGCGCCAGGTCGTCGCGCGACTGCGCGATTTCGGCGCGGGCCGCCTCCAGCGGAGAGGTGGGGCCAGGATGGCGTGCGAGCGCGTGTGCGCGCCCAGCGTCACGCCCTCGGCGGCGAGCGCGCGCAGCTCGGCCCAGGTGCACATTGCCGGCTCACCCGCTGGCGGCCCGTCTGCCGGCGGGTCGCCAAGCTGGCGCACCCACGTGTCAACCAGCGCCATTGCCTCGGCGACGTGCGACGTTTCGATCACCATCCGGAGCCGCTCCAGCGCGTGGGCGCGTGTGGCGTCGTCGCCCCAGCGGACCGCGCCGCCCGCCGGGAGGTCAAGCGCCCCCGCCGGTGTGCGCCGCAGCGCCCGCGCCAGCCGGTCCCACCAGAAGCCGGCAATCTCGCCGCCGGGATACGCCGTCGGCACGAAGAGCGTCGCCGGCACGCCGTGGCGCTTCATGATCGGCCAGCCGTCGGTGAGAAAGTCGCGGTAGGCGTCGTCGAACGTGACCAGCACCGCGCGCGGCGGCAGCGCCCGCCCCCCGGTCAGGTGCGCGATGAGGTCGTCGCCGCTGATGGGCCGCATCCGACGGGCGAGGAACGCCATCTGCGCGTCGAACGCCTCCAGGTCTGCGACGTTGAGCAGCGCGTCGTCCAGGTCGGGGTCGGGCTTGAGCCGGTGGTATGTGAGCGCCACGAAGCCGTTCACCGGCCAGGGAAGCGCCTCCAAGAGCCGCGCCAGCCCGGAGCGGTCCAGCGCCGCGCCGAAAGCCGGCTTGACCCACTGCTTAACGCCCATCGCCGCCCCGCCCTGCGATCTCAAGCAACAGGCGCGTCCAGGCGTCGATCATGCGCTCCGCCGTGAAACACGCCTCCACCCGCGCGCGCGCCGCCTGCCCGATGCGCGCCCGCAACGCCGCGTCTTTGACCAGCGCCAGCGTGCGCGCCGCCAGCGCCTCGACATCCCCCGCGCCCACCAGGTAGCCCTCCACGCCGTCCCGGATGACCTCCGCCGTCCCGTCGACTCCCGTCGCCACGGGCGCGCGCCGCAGCGCCATCGCCTCCAGGAGCGACTGCGGCAGCCCCTCCCAGTGTGAGGTGAGCGCGTACACGTCGAACGCGGCGAGCATCGCCGGCACGTCGGCCTGCCACGGCGCGATGACCAACTGCTCGTTCAACCCCAGGCGCGTGACCTCGGCGCGCACCGCATCCACCAGCGGGCCGTCGCCGGCCATGAAGAACTGGACCTCCGGCGCGGCGTCAGCGACGCGCGCCGCCGCGCGCACGAAGTCGAGCGGCGCTTTCTGCGGCACGAACCGCCCCGCCCACCCCCACCACCGGACGCGCCGGGTCCAGGCCAAGCGCCGCACAGGCCGCCGCGTGTGGCGGCGGCGCGTCGAAGTCCGAAAGGACGATCCCCGTGTGGATCACGGTCACGCGGTCCGGCGCGACGATGCGGCAGCGCACCAGCTCGTCGCGCATGGCGTGGGTGATCGTCACGATGTGGCCGCCCAGCCGCGCGGCGAACCGCTCAAGGGGGCGGTAGAGCGCCGCCTTGCGGCCCTGCACGCGCTCCAGGAAGGGCGTCGAGTGCAGCGTGTAGATCGCCGGCGCGCCCGTCAGCCGGCCCACGAGCCGGACTAGAAAGCCGGCCTTCGCCCCGTGGCCGACAATCACGTCGTAGCGCGCCTGGCGCACGTGCTGGAGAAGCCGCCACGCCAGCCGGAAGTCAGAGGCCGGGTTAATCCGGTAGCGGTCCATCGCCATCGGCGTCGCCGCGATGCCCTGCGCCGCCAGCGCCGCCGCATACGCGGCGTTGTCCTCCGAGAGGCAGACCACATGCACGTCGAAGGTCGCCGGATCGAGGCGCGCGCACAGGCGGGTGTTGTAGTGCGCCAGCCCGCCCGTGGACTTGGTGACGCTCAGCACGCGCACGCGCCGACTCATGTTCATGCGCGCTGGCCTTTCGCGCGGCGCGCCGCCAGCGCCGCCTCGTAAACGTCCATGATGCGCCCGTGCATCGCCTGGGCGCTGTAGCGCGCGCGCACCGTCTCGCGGGCCGCCGCGCCCAACCGCGCCGCCAGCGCGCGGTCGGCGACGACGCGCAGCACGCCCTGCGCCAGCGCCTCCGGGTCGCCCGGCGGCACGGTGAGGCCGTTCGCGCCATCGACGAGCACGCCGGGGATGCCGCCCACCGCCGTCGCGACGACGGGCCGCCGCATCGCCATCGCCTCCAGGAGCGCCACCGGCAGCCCCTCCCAGAGCGAGGCGAACGCCACCCCATCGAGCGCCGCGAGCGCGCCCGGCATGTCGCGCACGATGCCGGCGAACAGGACGACCCGCTCCAGGCCCAGGCGCGCGCGCTCCGCTTCGAGTTCGGCGCGCAGCGGCCCATCGCCGATGATAACGAACCGGACATCAGGTCGCGCCTGCGCGGTGGCCGCCGCCGCCTGAAGCAGCAGGCGGTGCCCCTTCTGCGGCTCCAGCCGGCCAATCACGCCGATGGCCGGCGCGTCCGGCGCGACGCCCCACAGCGCCGCCCGGTCAAGCGGCGCGACCGTCTCCGGGTCGAAGCGCTCCAGGTCAACGCCGTTGTCGATCACGACAACCTTGTGGGCGGGGTAGCCGCTCCACTGCACCACGTAATCGCGCACTTCCTGTGACACGGCGATGACGCGGTGGCAGGGGGCCATCGCGGCGCGGCTGAAAGTACTGAGCAGGGGGTTCTTGCGCCAGGGATCGGTATTGTGCACCGACGAGACCCGCGCCGGCGCGCGCACCAACGCCGCGCTGACCTGCCCGGCGAGGTCGCTCTTGGTGAGGTGCGTGTGCACGACGTCCGGCTGTGCGGCGTGCATCAGGCGCGCGAGGCGCACGACGGCGCGCGGGTCCTTGAGGCCGTGCCGGCTCACACGATGAACCGGCACGCCAAGGCGCGCCACGTCTTCGGCGAGCGGGCCGGGCGTGAAGTACGCCACGTCGATCTGGTGCCCCGCGCGGCAGTACGTGCGCAGCATCGCGAGCAGGAGCATCTCCGCGCCGCCGATCTTCAGGCTGTCGATCACGTAGAAAATCCGCACCGTCGCTTCACCCGCTGCGTCGCGCGCCGGTCACTGTCGCTGTGTACAGGTCGAGGTACGATTGCGCCACGCGGTCGATGCCGTACCGCTCCACGACGGTCTGCCGGGCGCGCTGGCCCATGGCACGCGCCGCCTCCGAGCCGTCGAGCGCGGCGCTCAACGCCGCCGCGAGCGCAGCGGGGTCGCCGGGCGGGACCACAAGCCCGTTGTCGCCGTGCGCGACGACCTGCGGCATCGCCCCCACCGAGGTCACCACCACCGGGAGCGCGCACGCCATCGCCTCAAGCAGGCTCACCGGCAGGCCCTCGCTGAAGGACGGCAGCGTCCACGCATCGCTGGCCTGGAGGTACTGCGCGACGTTGTCCCGCTGGCCGGCGAGGGTCACGCGGCCCGGCATGGCGGCGGCGCGCGCCGCGAGCATCTCCGCCAGCGGCCCCGCGCCAACGATGACCAGGTGCGCCGGCGGCGGCGTCTGCGCCCAGGCGTCGAGCAGCACGTCGAGGCCCTTGCCCTCGACCAGGCGGCCCACAAACGTCGCCAGCGGCGCATCGACCGGCAGCCCCAGTTCGCGCCGCAGCGCGCGGCGCGCCTCTGCATCGACCGGGCGGAAGTGGTCGGGATCGACGCCGTTGCCGAGAAAGTGGATTTTCGCCGCCGGCACGCCCTGCGCGCGCAGCTCGCCGGCAATCTCCGCGCTGATCGCCACAAAAGCCGCCGCGCTTTGCCTGAGCACGGCAAGGCGCAGCCGCCCCGTGAGACGCCGCCGCGTCAGGCGGCTCACGTCGCCGGTCGGGCCGCCGCCGTGCAGGTTGACGATCAGCGGGCGGCGCAGCAGGCGCGCGGCCAGCCAGCCGAGCGTGGTCGGCGAGAATATCTGGTGGCTGTGGATGATGTCAATGCGCTTGCGGTGGCGCAGCATCACGCCCAGGCCCATCACGATGAAAGACAGCATCCCCAGCGCCTTGCCCGGCAGCACGGGCACGCGGAAGACCGCGACGCCGTGAATCGCCTCGCGGGCCGGCAGGTCGTCAAAGCGCCGCGTGACGACCATCACCGGCGCGCCATGCGCTGCCAGCCAGGCCGATAGCCGCTCGATCTGCTTTTCCGCGCCGCCGGCCCAGGGGTAGAAATAGGTGGTCACCATGCAGACGCCCGGCTGCTTCACGCGGGTTCGCGCTCCGCAAGGTCCTGCGTCGCAAGGCTTTTGCGCCGCCATACGCCGCGCAAGATAGGCCAGGGCCGACGCGAGGCCGATGGTCAGCCACATGTACTTGAAGTGCTGGATGCTCAGGAACAGGTTTGAGATCGCAATGCCGATCAACGCGAGTTCGAAGGCGTTGGCCGCCGCCCAGATGACGGAACCACGCGGCGCGATGCGCACCGTCCTGCGCAGGTCGCGCCATGAGACGAACAGGAGAAGCAGGTACGCGACCAGCCCGATCACCCCCGCGCCGACCACCATCTCCAGGTACGTGTTGTGCGCCACGCGGATGCGCTCCGAATCGCGCATCGCGTTGTCGAACCAGGCGAACTCAGACCTGGGGTAGAGGTGCGCGAACGTGCCGTAGCCCACGCCCATGACCGGGTTGCCGACCACCAGGGTATTGCTGAACTCAACGTAGCTCGCGCGCCGCTGCGCGGAGTAGTCCGCGTTGGCCGCATAGAGCGAGCGGCTGCCGCCATCCAGGTCGCCGAAAAGCCGGTCGGTCACGCTCGCCGGCCAGATCGGGAAGGTCGCGGCCACCAGCACGGCCAGCGCCAGGAGCAACTGCCACCGCCTGGGGTGCCGCCAGACGTACAGCAACAGCACAACGCCGAGCGCGAGCATCCCGCTGCGCGATGCGCTCAGCAGCACGGCAACCACCACGACGCCGACGCCGCCGGCGATCACCACCTGCAACACGCGGCGGCTGATCGGGATGAGGTAGAGGCCGACCACCACCACCACGACCATCGCGGCGGCGAACTGGTTCGGGTCCATGTAGACGCCGCCCACCCGGATGTCGTGCACGCGCACGAAGCGCGCCTGGAAGAACTCGTTGAGGCCGAAGACCGAGGCGAAAACTCCGCTGCCAAGAATCGCCCACATCAGGGATTTGACCTGCCCCGACGACGTGACCAGGTTCTTCACCGCGAAGTAAAACGCGAACAGACGCACGAGCCGCGCCGTCGCGCTGATGGTCTTATCCGGGAGCAGGCTGGTCACGCCAGAGAACAGCAACACCGCCGCGAGCAGCAGCAAGGCGTAATCCTGGGGGTCGTCGAGCAGGCGGAATGGTCGGCGGCGGAAAACCACGTTGAAAAGAAACGCGCCCAGCAGGATCAGGCCCAGTATCTTGACGACGGAAAGCGACTCCGGCAGGTCCAGGGGCCGGAACTCGTCGGACTCAAACGGGATGTGAAAACCGTCACCCACAGCGCGATCTCCGGCTTCACGGCCATCGCCAGCGCGAGGATCACGGCGAATGGCGCAACCACCGCCAGCGAAGCGTACTGCTCCGGCAGCAACGGCGAGGCGATCCATGCCGCCGCCACAAGCGCCACCCCAACAGGATCGGGAGGACGCTCCAGAAAGAGAAGCCCGCGACCACGCGCGGCGGCGCAACAGAGATGTTTCTCATAGGGCGTGTCTCAACCTGTTTTCCTCATTTACTGCCGCCATCCTCACACCGGCTCCGAAGGCGTTGACGCCGCACGCGCCAAACGCCGGCGCACCGACGCCACAAGCGTCTGACCGAACTGCCAGAGCACGCGCACATCCCACAGCCGCAGCAGGTGCCCCAGCCCCGCGTAGAGGAGCGGCGGCACGATCAAGCGCAGCGCCGGGTCGGCCAGCGCCAGGAACGCCCCGATCGCGACTGCGTACACGCCGAAGCCCACCAGCGCCGTCCGCACGCCGTGCGCCGCGTGCCCCGGCAGGTGCCGCCGCAGCAGGAAAGCCTGCACCGTGCTGTAGAGCGCCCAGAAGATCACCTGGCTGAGCGCCGCGCCGAGCAACCCGAGCCGGTTCACGAGAATCCAGAGCGTCGGGAGGTAGATGGCAATCGACGCCAGCGTGGCCTGCATGTTGACCTGCGGCTTGTCGATGGTGATCGCCAGCGCGCGGTTGGGCAGCTCCAGGCTGCGGAAGACCAGCGCAAACGAGAGCACGGCGAACAGCGGGGTCACCAGCCGGTACGTGTCATCCAGCAAGACGGGTGAGAGCAGCGGGATGAAGAGCAGCGTCCCCATGCCGATGAGCGGGATCAGGAGCGCGTTCATGTTGAAGATGCGCCGGTAGTTCGGCAGGTCCTTGTTGTTGTCGCGCGGAAACATCGTGACGAACAGGTTCGCCAGCACGTGGAGGACCTGAAGCACCAGCCCGTAGAACAGGAGCGCCGCGCCGTATTCACCCAGCTCGACAAACCCAAGCGCGTTGCCCACGATCAGGCTGTCGGCCTGGCTGCCGAGGATGGTCACGATCTCCGCCAGCCACAGCGAGACGGAGAACACGATGTGCGTGCGCAGCCAGGGCTGGCGCGCCACGTCCACGAAGCGGCGTGGGCTGATGAACAGGTCGCGCTTCTTCATCAGGAACAGCAGGTACAGCGTCGTCAGGTACCAGCTTGCGACAACCGCGTATACCGCCACGATCTCGTCACGGATGGCGAGCACGACGACCAGCAGCGCCACAAAGCCCAACTCAGCAACGCGCCGCAGCAGCCGGTAGCTCACCTCCCGCTTGGTGGAAAGCTCCCCGCGAAAGACCGAAGTCGCCACCGGGAGCAAGGCCGCCGGCCCCAGCGCGAACAGCGCCATCACGTAGATCGGCTCGATCACGCCGGCGAGCAGGATGCCGGCGATCACAGCGACGAAGGTGACGCCGAAGACCAGCGCAATGCCGAACCGGTTGAAGTCGTTGCTATAGGGCTTCTGCTCGGCGGTGACTTTGGTCAGGATGTCGGACATGCCCAGGCTGAACACGCTCGCGCTGACCACGGTCAGGCTCACGAAGTACGTATACAGGCCAAAGGACTCCTTGCCGAGTTCCTTGGCGATGATCGACTTTGTGACGACGCCTATCACGGAGCCGATGAAGAGCGCCGCGTAGATGCCGAGCGCGTAGCTGGAGAACTTGCGCACCATCAGGGCATCCGTTGCGCCCTTCTTGCCCTGATGAACGAGTCCAGCAGGAAGGCCAGCCCGACGCCCACTGCCGCGCCGGCTGCCGCCCCCAGCAGGACGCTGAGCTGCTTCTGCGGCGAGACCGGCTCGTCTGGCGTAACCGCCTCGTCGAGCATTTTGATGGGATACGCCTGCACCAGCGATTCAACCGGGTTAAGCTGAATCGTCTGGATTGCAACCTCGTTCGCCAGGTCGCGCGCGAGGTCAGGGGTTGTCTGACCGGACGGTGACGACGGTTACGGTGCTGTTCTCGATGGGCCGCACGTCGATTTCCGCCGCCTCAAGCGCGTCGCGGGGATACGCCCCTCCAGGCTGTCATAGGCGTTTTCCGCGACCACCCGGCTGCGCAGAATCTGCACGTAGGTCCCCACCACGTTCTGGTCGAGCACGTCGATCCCATGGAGCGTGCTGGATATGTCCAGGTCCACGCGCGGCGAGACGATCACGGAGGTGTGCGTCTCATAGATCGGCGTCTGCTGCTCGACGAGCACATACGCCGCCAGCGCGCCCACGACGGCAAGAAGCACAATCAGCCAGCTATTGACGACCAGAATGCGGATAAACGTCACGATATCGCTGTAGATGGGCACGTCGGGGCCGTGCGTCTGGTAAGCTTTCTTCTCGTTGTTGATTTCTGTTCTTGTCATCTCGAATCGCTTCTACGAAGGTCCTCTCGGTGCATATCAGATTTGTGGCACAGTCTCGGCTGTGGGTTGTGGCGTCAGGCCGGCAAGCACAGCGTCGATCCGCGCCACGACCACAGGCCATGTGTAGCGTTCGCGCAGGCGGGCATAGCCCGCCTCGCCCATCGCGGCGGCGCGATCCGGCTTGCTCAGTACCTGGACGAGCGCCCGCGCCAGCGCGTCGGGGTCGAGCGGCGGGACGAGCAGTCCCGTCTCGCTGTCGCTTACGATCTCCGGCACGGCGTCAACGTGCGTCGCCACGACCGGCAGCCGGTACGCCATGGCCTCGATGAACGACAGGCCAAACGGCTCCTGGCGCGTGGACAGCACGAAGCAGGTGCTTTCCTCAAGCAGCGCGGCGAGCGCGCCCCGGTCGCGTATCTTGCCCAGCGCGCGCATCGCCCGGCTGGTCGCCGACCTGCGCCGGCGACGGCCCGACCATCGTCAGGGTCGCGCCCGGCAGCGCCGCACGGACCGCGCGCGAACGCCTGCAGCAGCTCAGGGCCGCCCTTACGCTCGAAGCTGTTCGGCTCGCCGATGAAGAGCAACCGCTGCGCGGTCCAGTCGCGCGGCGGCGCCGCCTCCGGAATCTGGATCGGCGCGCCCCGCCCAACCGCCGTGACGCGCCCTGGCGGCACGCCGTAGTCGGCGATCATTGAGGCGCGCAGGTGTTCGCTGACAACGAACAGGTGCCGCGCCCGTTGGTACAGGTCGCGTTCCCATTGCAGCAGCGTGGCCTTCTCCTTGTCGTCCGCCCAGGGCGCGGGCGCGTCGAAGTAAGGGTGGTTGTGCCGCAGCGCGAAATTGTAATCGGTGAAGATGGCGTAAGGTTTTCGCGGCGGCGCATCCACGTAGGGGGCACAAAGCCCGTTGTCGAGCACCACGATGTCGGTGACATCGGCGCGTTCCGCGACGTGGCGCGCGGCGCGGCGCGACTTGATCTGCCAGGCGCGCGTGTTCTGCGTGACGAACACCCGGTCGCGCCGCCGATAGCGGGCCGCGCACCACAGCGCCAGCAGCGCCGTCTCGGCCTTGGTGAGCGCGCAGCTCCGCAGCGTCACGCTGTGGCCCTGGGCGTGCAGTTCGTGAAAGAAGCTCACCGCGACGGCTTCTGAACCGGCGAACGGCTGCGCCAGCCGCTCCCGGCGCGCATGTGCCAGCCCCAATATCCGGATCGGCTTCGTTGATGGCATCGACGCCACTTTCGCTTCGCTGTTCTATATCTCATAGATATACCGTCCAAGGACTGGACATGTTGCACGCCGTCCCCAGACTGCAGGCGCAAACGCGGAGGCCCCGGCTCGCAACGCGCCGCCGGCGCCTCCGCGCAGTGAGTGCCGGTTTAGAAGTCGCCCAGGGTCGTTGACTGGACGACCATTTCGTAGTTTCCGAAAGGCGAGCTGTGCCGGTCTACGATGATGACGTACAGGCCGTCCGCCGGGAGCGACAGGCCAAGCGAGACCGCCGCCGTGCGCGAGCCGCGCGCCCACGCGATCCGGGTGGCTTCGCTCGGCACGCCCTGGTACACAGAGATGTACGGCTCGAAGCTCTCCACCGTGCGGCGCACCCTGACAGCGATCAACTCGCCGGCAAGCCCTGAGTAAATGTACACCCCGCTGCGGTTGGCTTCGCTGAGTTCGCCGCTGACGATCTCGTCCCGCGTTACCTCAACCGCGCGCGTCTCCTCGGCGAAGACCTCAACCGACCCGCCGACCTCGTTGGTCGTGTAAACGGCGACGGTGTAGGTGCCGGTCACAGGGACGATCAACGGATCCACCAGAGGCATATTGCGCCCGCCGGAGTCATTGTCGGTGACAATCGGGGTGCCGGCCGGGTCGAGTACGGTAATCTCGGGATCGATGCCGACAGTCTCCGGAGGTCGCGCCAATGCGCACCAGGTCGCCAACCGTCAGGTCAACGTGAAACAGGTCGGGAAGGCCATTGGGCGAAATCGCCCCGCGCGCCGACTCGCCAAACGCGATCTCCGTATAGTCCGCGCTGTCCAGGCTCAGTGTGAAGTCGCCGAGCGTGGTGCCGTCCACATCGCCCGAACGGCCCGCCATGATGGTATACACACCCGACTGGGGCAGTGTAAACGCATAGATGAGTGCATCCACGCCGGGGCCACCGTCGTCGTCTTCCGCCAGGCGCACGCCCGCCGCGTTCAGCAACACAAGGCGGGGGTTGAGGTTGCCACAGATTTCGGCCTGCAGGGCAATCGAAACCACATCATTCATCTCACCCTCAAAGCGGTAACTGACCGAGGGTGTATCATTGGTGATCGTGCCGGACACCGTGTCTCCATACTCAATGGTGACAGCGGCCTCCTGTGCCATAACCGCCGGCGCGGCCAGCGGGCTAAGGCTCATGGCCGCGAAGAGAAGGACTATCGCCAAAAACGTGCTGCGTTTCCGCATCATGAGAACCTCCAGGTCTGGTTGGGTGTGCGGATCGTATGGTACACAATCATTATAACCAGGATCAGCCGATGCGAAATAGGTAATCAGGGTCATAATACCTCATCAGGGGCTTTTTCACAAAAATTGGGTTTCGAGCTGCGTGAAGAACGGGCAGGCGGGCGGAGCAGCGCCCAGACAGGGGGCTTAAGCCCCCTGTCTGGGTGTAATAAAGTCGTTACTCATCCACCGGCCCGCGCGTGCCCTATTCCCGCTCGCTCGGCACAGGCGCGGCAGGGTTGTAGGTGCACGAGTTGTAGGACGCGCCGAGAATGACGCGGTAGTCAACAGTCCGGTCCGGGTCAGGCGCGACGATTACGTCTTCGGCCCGAATTTTCAACACCTGCTGAATCACATCGCGGGCGCTGCCCTTGGTCTGGCCCGTGTAGTCGTAGAGCACCGTGTTCGGGAAGTCAGTGCTGTGCGCCGGGCCGTTGGCGAATGGGAGCAACCCCTCCCAGGAGAGCCGGTCGGCGGCGACGAGCTCCCAGTCGGCGTTCTCGGTCCCGTTGAGAATCTCGATGCGCGGTGGATCCTGCACGAGCACGTTCTGTGTCGGCGGCGAGTACATGTTCTCAACCGTCGCGCGGATGACGTCGTAGCTCCGCGGCACCAGGATGCTCGCGCCCCCGGAGGTCGAGGAGAACCGCAACTGGTCAGGCCCCAGGAAGTGGCTCTCGATCCGGCTCTCGTCCAGCGTCAGCGCCAGCGGCACGAGGCCGAACACGTCGCCAAGTGTCATGTTGGTGTTGATCGTCTGCGTGATGTCGTTCCACAGTTCGGGGATGCGCGGCAGGATGTCCACCTCGCGCGCCCGCCGCCAGATCGCGCGCAGAAGCGCCTGCTGCCGGCGGTTGCGCTCCCAGTCGTTGGTGCCCAGGCGCGAGCGCGCGTACCACAGGGCGGTGATGCCGTCAAGCTCGTGCACGCCCACCGGGAGCACCGTCCAGTCGTAGTTGGCGTCGTTCGACTCGTCCAGGTCGTAGGCGCGGAGCTTGTAACTCGCAAGCTCGCAGTCAACCACGATCGTCACGCCGCCGAGCGTATCGATCACGTTGAGGAAGCCGTTAAAGTCCACGAGCGCATAGGAGTCGATGCGGACGCCGAAATTGTATTCAATCGTGTAGGCCAGCGCCGGGAACCCGCCGCCGGGCCACTTGTTGTAATCGCCGCGCCAGTACGCGGTGTTGACCTTGCCCCAGTTCCAGCCCGGAATCCAGACGTAATAGTCGCGCGGGATCGACAGCAGGCTCACCGTCTGCGCGGTGCGGTTCACCGACATGATGATGGTCGTGTCGGTGCGGAACGGCTCGGTGGTGCTGCGCAGGTCGGTGCCCAGGAGCAGGATGTTGATAATGTCGTCGTCGCCGCGTGGCACGAGGGGCACGGGCGTGGGCGCCCAGGGGAAGGGCGTGAAAGTGGGCGTTGGCGCGTTGTCTTGCGCCTCGGCGGCCGGCGTCTGGCTGAGCATGAAGCCCATCGCCAGCACGATCAGGCCGAGCGCCACGGTCAACAGGAATGTAAGACGCGCAGGATGCAAGGGGCGCCGGTGGTGTTTCATGAAGGGGTCTCTCAAATCGGTTTCTCGGTGTGCCGGGCCAGGGGGCGGGCAATCCGGCAGGTGTTTTGCGCTCAGTCCGGGCGGTAGACCAGCACCACCAGAGGGCGGCTTGCCTCATCGTGGTGCAGCGCCTGGTTGACCAGCTCGTCACAGGCGGCCTGCACGCCCGCCGCCTGCGTCACGATCCGCATCACGTCATCGTCGGACAGATTCTGCCACAACCCGCCCGAACACAGCAACAGGTATGCGCCCGGCGAAAGCACGCACGAGGCGACCGGCTCAGGGCTTTCGTTGCCGTAGTCAAAGTGCGCCACCCCCTCTTCGGTGATGACGCACACGCGCCCGTCGCCATGCCAGCCCAGGTAGGCGCGGCTATCCACGACGATGGCAAGGGACATGCTGGTCAACGACTCGTGCTGCGCATTGACGACGGTCGCAATCGAGTCGAGGGCGTTGGGCCGTTCGGTCGCATCCCAGGGCAGGAGCGGCAGGTAGATGTCGTGCAGCAGTTGCCTGGCGGTCGCGCGCATTCCCGCGCTGGCCTCGCCGGAACCCTGCACCAGCCCGAAGAGGCTGAAGTTGAATTCCCGGCCTGCGCCGCTCAGCGCGCCCGTGAAAGTGTACACCGCCTCGTCGCCAGCATCTC
Source organism: Anaerolineae bacterium (assembly GCA_027494055.1). Classification (GTDB taxonomy): domain Bacteria; phylum Chloroflexota; class Anaerolineae; order Aggregatilineales; family JAFGMM01; genus JAOSJO01. Next base: position 203,865 of record JAOSJO010000023.1, read on the forward strand.
CACCGCCTGGGGACCCGCTTGCTTCCCCGAAGACAAAATGCGCCGCCTGGACCGACATGTCGCCTCCTGATCGCCGTGTCCGCTCAAGCCACATGACGGATGTAAGTATAGCCATGTTCGTCAGGAGCGCGAATGCGCGCTGCCCATTCGGCACCGTGTGCCCCCCAGAAGCGATGGACGGCGTGTTACCAATCTGTAACATGCTGTGCCAATTCAGTAACGCCGGATTATGTATTTCTTCTCCAAACGTGGTATCCTCCACGTTGTACAAAGATGGTGTAAAGGCTCAAACCCTATTCTCTGCATACAAGGAGTGCGAAATAGACAGAGATGTCACAGAAGCCGCTTCAAGCGCAAGGAACCTCCGAAGGCGTTGACCCGCTTGAGGATATCGAATCGGAAGACGAACCTCCCCCTCTCGTGCTCGTGGAGGGGGAGTATACCTTCACCTATTCCCGCAACCCCTCGAATGGCCGCCCCACCCCGGATAACTCGATACCGGAGCCGACCACGCCCCGCCCGGCGCTCTGGGCCGACGTGCCCGACGCGCAATGGGATGACTGGCGCTGGCAGATCGCCCACCGCCTGAACAGCTACGAGGATTTCGCGCAGTTCATCAACCTCACGCCGGAAGAGGTCGAAGGGCTGACCGCCGAGCGCAAGTTCCGCGTCGATGTCACGCCCTACTTCGCCAGCCTCATCGACCCGGACGACCCGCACTGCCCGATCCGGCGGCAGGTGATCCCGCTGGGCCGCGAGCTGGGCGCGTTCGAGGGCATGATGGAAGACAGCCTTGCCGAAGACCGCCACAGCCCCGTGCCCGGCCTGGTGCACCGCTACCCCGACCGCGTGCTGATGCTGCTCACGACCCAGTGCGCAAGCTACTGCCGCTACTGCACGCGCAGCCGCATCGTGGGGAACCCGGCGATGACGTTCAGCAAGGCGGAGTTTGAGCTTCAGTTGGACTACCTGCGCCGCACGCCGCAGGTCCGCGACGTGCTGCTCAGCGGCGGCGACCCGCTCACCATCGCGCCGAAAACGCTGGACAGCATCCTCGCCGCGCTTCGGGCCATCGAGCACATCGAGATCATCCGCATCGGGTCGCGCGTGCCGATCTTCCTGCCGCAGCGCATCACCGACGACTTCGTCGCCATGCTGCGCCAGTATCACCCGCTGTGGATGAACGTGCACGTGAACCACCCCAAGGAGATCACGCCTGAAGTGAGCCGCGCGCTGGCGAAGCTCGCCGACGCGGGTGTGCCGCTCGGCAACCAGAGCGTGCTGCTCGCCGGCATCAACGACAGCGTGAACATCCAGCGCGAGCTGGTCCACAAGCTGGTGCGCAACCGCGTGCGGCCCTACTACCTCTACCAGTGCGACCTGGTCAAGGGCGCGGGCCACTTCCGCACCACCGTGTCGAAGGGCGTCGAGATCATCGAGGGCCTGCGCGGCCACACCAGCGGCTACGCCGTGCCCACCTACGTGGTGGACGCGCCCGGCGGCGGCGGCAAGATCCCGGTGATGCCGCAGTACACGATCAGCCAGGCGCCGGGCCAGGTCGTGCTGCGCAACTACGAAGGCTACATCAGCGTCTACGACGAGCCGCTGGACTACGACCCGCACCTGATCGACCACCTGGACCGGCAAACCGCGCGCCGGCCCGAAGCGGGGCAGGCGGGCGTCTCGTCGCTGCTCGCAGGCGAAGCGAACTGGGATCAAGCCGGAGGGCTTCGAGGAGACGCACCGGCGCAACGGCATCCCGCACCGCCTCAACAGGGACGAGAACAAGTGGCAGCCCTACGGCAAGCGCCCCGATACCAGCGCCGATGGCGACGGCGCGTTGGCCAGTGACCTTGGGCCGACGCTGATCGATCTGCCTCGCGCGGGCGTCACCCGCAAGGGCCGCAATGGCGCGAATGGCGCGAATGGCGCAAACGGTGCGAACGGCAACGGCAACGCTCCGGAGTAGTCGATGCGCATTGCAGTACTCGCCAACCTCAAGAAGAACGCCCCCACCTGGGAGGGATGCCAGCCGACCAGTGGGATGACCTGGACAGCCCAAAGACAATCGACAACCTCGTGGCCGCCCTGAAAACCGGCGGCCACGAGGCGCAATTCCTCGAGGCCAGCATCGAGCCGCCGCACAACCTCGTCCAGCGGTTGAGCGACTACCGGCCCGACCTGTGCTTCAACATCGCCGAGGGCCACTTTGGCGACAGCCGCGAGTCGCAGGTGCCGGCCGTGCTGGAGATGCTGCGCATCCCCTACACCGGCAGCCGCCTGTTGACGCTCGCGCTCGCGCTCGACAAGCCGATGACCAAGCGCGTGCTGTGGTATCACGGCCTGCCCACGCCGGAGTTCCAGGTTTTCGAGCGGCCTGATGAGCCACTCGACGAGGACCTGCTCAACCCGGACGGGAGCCTGCGCTTCCCGATGTTCGTCAAGCCGAGCCGCGAAGGCACGAGCATGGGGGTCAGCGCGGAGAGCATCGTCACCACGGTTGACACGCTGTACGTGCAGGTGGGCAAACAGCTTCAGCGCTACAACGAACCCATCCTGTGCGAGCACTACATCAAGGGGCGCGAGATCACCATCGGCATGCTGGGCAACCTCGCGCCGACCGCCGCGCGGCGCGTCAACGAGCGCACCGCGCCGCACGTCCTGCCCGAAACGCTGACGTTCTTCCCGGCGCTGGAGGTCGATCTCCGCGCGTACAGCGAGTCGGAGGCCGGGCTGTACACGAACTACATGAAGGTCGAACTCGCCGACGACTTCCGCTACCTGTGCCCCGCGCCGCTGGCAGCGGAGAAGGAGCAGGAGCTACGGCTGCTTGCCGCCGCCGTCTTCCGCGTGATCGACTGCAAGGACGTGTCGCGCGTGGACTTCCGCCTTGACGAGGCCGAGGGCGACAAGCCCTACATCCTGGAAGTCAACCCCCTGCCGGGGCTGAACCCCGGCTACAGCGACCTGTGCATTCAGGCCAGGGCCGCCGGCTGGAGCTACGAACAGCTCATCAACGCCATTGTCGACCAGGCGGCGCGCCGGCACGGCCTGGCGTGAGCCAGACGCCGCGCTGACCGGGCGGCGCAGGTTCGCAGCGCTTCACTCGCTGCAAGATGTGAAAAGGGGCACAGCACGCTGTGCCCCTTCACTTTGCGTTGCCCGCAGGCCCCAGGGCGGTTAGGCGACGCGCGGCATCTGGACAATCACCACGGAGATGTTGTCGTGCCCGCCGCGCTCGTTGGCGAGCGCCACCAGCCGGTCGCACGCGGCTTGCGGCGTGGCGGCGGAGAGCACCACGTCCTCGATCAGGGGATCGGGCACCTCACCCCACAGGCCGTCGCTACAGATCAGCAGGTACGTGCCCGGCGTCAGGCGGCGCGAACCCACATCCGGCTCGATGTCTTCGGTGAAACCGAGCACCTTATAAAGCTCGTTGCGCCGGGGAAATGACCCCATCTCCTCGCGCGTGAGTTGCCCGACCTCGAATAGGCGCTGCGCCAGCGAATGGTCGCGCGTGATCTGCTCGATGCCGCCTTCGGAGATGAGATACGCCCGGCTGTCGCCGATATGCGCCAGGTGCAGGGTGTTGCCGACGAGCACGCAGAGGGTGGCGGTGGTTCCGCTGTTGGGAATCTTCGAGATGATGGTCGTGTTGGCGCTGCGCAGCGCGTCGCTCAGGACATCCGCGATGGGCAGCCGGTCATCGACCTCTTCCATCCAGTCTGTCGCGCCCGGCTCCTGTTGGAGCAGCGGGAGGTAAATCTTCGAGAGGACCTGCTCGGTAATGGTGGAGGCAACCTGAGCCGACGCCTTCTCGCCGTCGATGTGGCCGCCCATCCCGTCGGCGACCGCGAACAGGCCGAAATTGGTGGCGTTGTCGCCATGGTCCCGCACCACCATCGCACACGCGACGAGCGCATCCTGGTTGTTGCTTCGCACCCTGCCGACATCGATGCTGTGCCCGAAGCTGGGCGTCACGTTCCGGATCAGCTCGACTTCCAGCGTCATCGGGAACTGTTGCGTCGCGCTGAATGCGCCGCGCTCCCCACCAGCGGCGCGGTCTGCCCCGGCGCTACCCCGTCACGGTCCAGCGGACCCGTCTCGACGAGTGATTGGGCGTCAAAAGGCGCTTCGTCAGGCTCAGCCTCGACAGCCGCGCCCGCCTCGGCAGTGATCGCCGCCTCAGGGGCCGGCGCTTCGACCTCAGCCGGCTCTTCTGGAGGCGGCGCTTTCTTGCCAAACAAGCGGCGTAAAAAGTCCATCATGGCTCCCGCGCGATGGCGTCACCACTCAACAAAGCATGAACGCTTTATTGACGCGCTCAATTGAAATTCACTGTATCACGGCTTGGCCTGAAACGCAACCGCCGCTTCTTCGTCCTCGTCTCCTGCCAGCGGTTCCGCGGCGTGCGCGATCTCCAGGGGCAGGTGCGCCAGTTCCAGCGTGGGGCCGTCGCAGAAGAGGATTGCGCGCTCAATCGCGTTGCGCAGCTCCCGGATATTGCCGGGCCAGTCGTAGCGCTTCAGCGCATCCAGCGCGCGCGGGTTGATGTCCCGCACCGATTTGCCCATCTCCTTGTTGAAGTGGTCCAGGAACGCCGCCGCGAATGTGGGGATATCCTCGATGCGCGTGCGCAAGGGGGCAGGCGCACCGGCACCACACTGAGCCGGTAGTAGAGGTCCTGGCGGAACTCGCCCGCCTCGATCATCTGCTGCAGGTCGCGATTGGAGGCGGCCAGCAGGCGCGTATCGACCTTGATGTCCTTGGTGCCGCCGACCCGCCGGATGGTGCGATCTTCCAGGAAGCGCAGCAGCTTGGCCTGCATCCCGGCCGGCATACTGCTGATCTCGTCGAGGAAGAGCGTGCCGCCGTCGGCGACCTCAACCAGGCCCTTCTTCTGCCGCGCCGCGTCGGTGAACGCCCCGGCCTCGTGCCCGAACAGCTCGCTTTCAAGCAGGTTGTCCGGGAGCGCGGCGCAATTGAGCGCCACGAAAGGCCGCGCAGCGCGCGGCGACGCCTCATGGATGGCGTGCGCGACCACTTCCTTGCCCGTCCCGCTCTCGCCCGTTATCAGCACGCTGGCGTTCGTCGGCGCGACCCGTTCGATGAGTTCCTGCACGCGCTTCATGGCCGCCGTCTCGCCGATGATCCAACTGTCAGACTTCTGCCGCGCGCTGCGGCGCAGCAGTTCCAGCTCGCGGCGCAGCGTGACGACCTCCTCTGCCCGGCGCAGGATGAGCAACAGCTCCTCCGTCTCGACCGGCTTGGTCACGTAGTCCGACGCGCCCAGCTTCATCGCGCTGACCGCGCTTTCCACCTCGCCGTGCGCGGTGATGACGATCACGGAGATACCCGCGCCCTCCTTCTGGATGCGCTCCAGGAGGCTGAGTCCGTTGCCGTCGGGGAGCCGCTGGTCCAGCAGCACGATCTCCACCGGTCGCTGGCTCAGGATGCGGTAGGCCTCGGCCAGGTCCGGGGCCTCGACGACCTCATAGCCGTGGTCAACGAGGATATTGGAAAGGAACCGGCGGAAGGTATCTTCGTCGTCAACAAGCAGGATGGTTGCCGTCATGGGTTAACTCTCCTCCGGGGCGGCGATGTCGGGCACAGTGACGGCCGGGGCGAGCGCTTGAGCCGCGGCGGGCAGCGTGATTGTGAACACCGTCCCGACGCCCTCCCAGCTCTCGACTGTTAGGGTGCCGTTGTGCTGCGAGATGATCCGCCGCGCGATGGCAAGCCCCAACCCGGTGCCGCCGTTCTTCGTGGTGAAGAACGGCTCGAACACCCGACGCTTCACCTCCGGCGGCATCCCCGGACCGGTGTCGCCCACGTCGATCTGGATGCGCTGCCCCTCATAGCCGACATACCCGGCGTCCTCAGGCCCCATGCAGATGTGCACGCTCAGCGTCCCGCGCTGCGGCAGGGCGCTCATCGCGTGGATGGCGTTGGAGAACAGGTTGGTGAGCACCTGTTCCAGCTCGCGCGGATCGACCATCACCGGCGGCAGGTCGTCGTCGGCGAAGAATTCCACATCGATGTGCTTCCGCCCCAGCCGGGGACGCCACCGGTCCAGGCTCCGCGCCACCAGCGCCACGATGTCCGTCGCGGTGATCTCAGCCGGCTTGGGGCGCGCCACCGTGAGGATATCGCCCAGTAGTTGGTTGAGGCGCTTGCTCTCTGCGTGGATCATCTGCAGCGACTCTTGCAGCGGGTCGTCGGGCGGGAGCTTGCTGGCGACATACTCCACCCCGGCGCTGATGCCCGCCAGCGGGTTGCGGATCTCGTGCGCGAAGATGGCGCTCATCTCACCGAGAAAAGAGAGTTGTTCCAGGTGGCGGCCTCGCGCCTCCATCGCCTTGTGGTGGCTGCGGTCGTCAAACACGATCAGCACGCTCTCCTCAAGGTCGGTGCCGGGCCATACCGACGCGACCCGCAGCAACACCGGCACCGCCGCGCCCTCCCGGCTGATGAGCGTGATCTCCTCCCCCTCGACGCCGACGCCCTCGTCAATGGCGCGCTGGACCAGCGGCACCAGCCGTTCCCGACTGATGAGCACTTCCTGAAACGGTCGCCCGCGCGCCTCCTCCAGCGGGTAGCCGAGCAAATCCTGAGCGGCCTCGTTGATGTGTGTGATGCGCCCGTCGGCGTCGATGACGACCAACCCGCACGTGATGAGGCGCTGTAGCGTCTCCTGCAGGATGCTCTGCGAATGGTGCGCGCGCGCCAGTTCCACCACCGCCTCGGCGCGGAGCCGTCGCTCTGCCAGGGAGGTCAGCAGCGAGCCGACCAGCGCAATCGACTGCGTGCGCACTTCGTAACCACCCCGCTTCCGGTAGCCCATGACGAGCACAACATGCGCGCCTTCCTCGGTGCCAAGCGTCTGCTGGACCAAGCTCCCCAGCCGCGCCTCGCGCGCCGCACGCGACAGCACATCATCCGATGCCAGGCCGACATCCCAGACCTCCGACGCCGGGCGGTAATCGAGCGGGAGCCACGACGGGAAGTTGCGCGGCGTTCGGAAGTCGGCGTCGAGCAACAGCTTCCCGCTTCCCTCATCTTCGATGTAAAGCGCGAGCATGTTCGCGCTGACCAGACACGCCGCCGCTGCAGCGGCCTCCTCCCAGACCTCGTCGGGCATCCCGTCGAGCAACTGCGTGAGTTCAACCGTGGCCTCGGCGTGCGCTATCGCCTCGGCCTCCATCGCTTCCCTGGCCTGGCGGATGTCGGAGGGGCGCGCGGCAATCATGAAGGCGTCCACCTCCGGCGGCGCGATGTTGGTCAGCGTGATATCGACATGGCGTCGCCCCCGATCTGGGTGATAAGCGGCACGTCATTGAAGGTCTGGCTCAGGCCGGGGGCCAGGGCGCGCTGCGCGCTCCGGATCTGGCGCGCGTCTTCTGGGGGGAGCAGATCATCGAGCCGCCGCCCGCTCAGCTCGTTGCGGCTGTAGCCGGTCAGCGACAGCGCGTGATTGTTGAACATGAGGCACTGCGACGTGCTGTTTTCCAGGATGATGGCCGCGTCCGGGTATTGCTCCAGGACGTGCGCGCACAGCGCTGGCAGGCCCCTGCCGGCGGTGAACCGGGTCGCCAGGGTGGAGAGGAGATTGATCCGCGAAAGCGGGCGCTTTCTCGCCAGATCGGCGGGCATCCTCACGCAGCCGTTGAATGCTTATGGCGCAGTTGTGCAGGCAGTATACCCAAAGTCGTGCGATATTTCGCAACGGTGCGGCGCGCCACCTCAACCCCCTGTTCGCTCAGCAGCACGGCGATCTGTCCGTCGCTCAGCGGCGCGTCGGCGCACTCGTTCTCGATGATCTCTTTCACCTGGTCCCGGACCGACAGCGACCGGTCGAAGAAGATCGACAGCGGCACCACGCGACCGTTCGGGAGGGCGACGTTCTTCCGGCTGACGGCGCGGCTCACCGTCGACTCGTGAACGCCGACCTCGATGGCGAGTTCGGCGCGCGTCATCGGCTTGAGGTGGCGGTCGCCCATCAGGATAAACTCGCGCTGCGCCTCGACGAGCCGGTTCATGATGACGCGCATCGTCTGGTTGCGCTGCGCCAACGACTTGATGAACAACTCGGCCTCGTCCGCCAGCCGCGCCCACGCCGGCGGGCCGTCGCCGTTGGCGGCGGCGCGGGCCGAGCGCGCCATCTCGCGGTACTCCGGGTTGACCCGCAGCCACGTCGGGGAGGGCGCGTAAATCTCCACCACCAGCCGGTCGGGGTCCTCTTCCTTGTAGATCATGATATCCGGCTCGCGCAGCCGCTCCGGCGGGCGTTCCGGGTGCCGGGCGCTGCTCCAGTGGGTGTCCGCCGGGCGCGGGTACGTGTTGTCCTGGATGAACGCGACTGCCTCCAGGATGTCCCCCTCTTCGCAGTCGAGCACTGCTGCCGCCTCGTCGAAGTTCGCGCGGCAGAGCGCGTCCCATGCTTCGGCGACGAGCCGCAGCGCTGTGTCATGGCCCTGGCCCAGTTCTTGCAAATGCCTTAGCTGGATCAGCAGGCACTCCTGGATGTCGGTCGCGCCCACGCCGACCGGCTCCACCTGGTGGAGTTTGTGCAGGACGGCGAGGACTTCATGCAGCGGGCAGTTCAGATACGCAGCGATTTCGGCAGGATGCTCGCACAACAGCCCGTGTTCGTCCAGGCGCTCGACCAGGGCGCGCCCGATGGCGCGCTCCGCTTCGGCGAGGTCCGGCGCGAGCTGCCGCCAGGCGTATTCGGCGAGGCTGACGGGCGCGGCCTCGAAGGCGTACCAATCGTCGTCGTTGTCGTCCGCGTCCCGGTAGGACGCGCCGGTGTATTGCGGCAGCTCGTAGACTTCGACGGTGCTGAAACTGTCCTGGCAGTGCGGGCAGGGCAACCGCGAGAGCAGGCGGCCACATTGCGGGCAGCGCCGCTCCTCGACCAGCTCCAGCGCCGGGTTCTCCGCCAGCTCAGCCTGCAGGACTTCCTGGAGTTCGGCGGTGTTCAGGCTCAGGAGCCTGGTGGTCATCACCAGATGCATGGTCGGCGCTTGTGTTGGTAGGAGGAATCCCTCCTGGTAATGGCCCAACTCGTGCATCTTATCCCCCTGTATGCAGTGTACCGTTAGTTGCCAAAACAGTCAATAAATTTGTGCTTAAGTCCACTTTTCTCCGAAGAAAGCATGAGATTCTAACAGGCTTTTTTCGCGTAAGAGGGCAGGGTGCAAGTTACGTGCCAGGCGACGCGCCGCCGGGGATGCGCCGGTAGCGTGCGGGCGCAGGGGGTCAGTGAGGGGCGTCGGCGGGCGCGGAGACGCCGGGTTGGTCGCGGTCGCGCAGCAAGGCCTCCACACGCTTGAGGATCGCCTCCGCTACGCCTGACTTGCTCATGAGGGGCAGCGCCGCGACCCCGCCCTGCTCGTCGAGCAGGGTCACGCGGTTCGTGTCGTGCCTGAAGCCCGCGCCCTCGGCGGTCACGTCGTTGGCCGCGATGAGGTCCAGCGCCTTGCGCTCCAGCTTGGCGCGCGCATTCTCGATCACGTTTTCGCTCTCCGCCGCGAAGCCCACGAGCACCTTCGGCCAGCCGTCCTGCGCGCGCTGCTGCCCCACGGCGCTGAGGATGTCGGGCGTGCGTGTGAGCGGAAGCGCCCTGTCGCCGTCCTTCTTGATCTTCTGCGCCGCAACCTGGACGGGGCGGAAGTCCACCGGCGCAGCCGCCATGAGCAGGACATCCGCGCCTGCGATGTGCGCAAGGACCGCCTCCAGCATCTCCTCGGTGGTGATGACGTGCACCACCTCCGCGCCCACCGGCGCGGGAAGATCAATCGGCCCGGCGATCAGCGTGACCGACGCGCCGTGATCGAGCGCGGCCTGCGCCAGCGCCAGCCCCTGCTTGCCTGAGGACCAGTTCGTGATGAACCGCACCGGGTCGAGCGGCTCGCGCGTGGGGCCGGCGGTAACGACCACGCGCCGCCCCCGGAGCGGGCCGCCCCGCCCCAGCAGGTACCGCACGCGCCCGATGATCGCCTCTGGCTCGACCATACGCCCCCGGCCCACCAGCCCCGACGCCATGCGCCCCTCGGCAGGGCCGATGATGACCGCGCCGCGCGCCTCCAGGGTGGCGAGGTTGGCCTGCACCGCAGGGTGGTCGAACATCCCCACGTCCATCGCGGGCGCAACCGCGAGCGGGCAGCGCGCGGCCAGCGCCGTCACCGAGAGCAGGTCGTCAGCCATGCCGTGCGCGAGCCGCGCGAGCGTGTGCGCGGTCGCCGGCGCGACAAGCATGAGATCGGCGCTGCGGCCAAGTTCCACGTGCGTGATGTGAGTCTCCTCGCCCGCGTCCCACATGCTGGTACGCGCCGGGCGGCCCGTCACCGCCTCAAACGAAAGCGGCGCAACAAAGTGCGCCGCTGCTTCGGTCAGGATGGTATCGACAAGCGCGCCGGCCTGGGTCATGTGGCTGGCAACAGTCACCGCCTTGTAGGCCGCAACGCTGCCCGTCACCCCCAGCACGATACGCTTGTGTTCGAAAACGCCAATCGGTTCCACCATCGAGAACCTGCCGCCGGTTTGTGGTCAGCCGGCGCTGGCAGTGATCGCCTCGGCCTCAGCCGGCGTCTCCGCCTTCGCGCCGGCGTCGCCCTTCCGTTGCTGCGTGAAGGTGATGCCTTTCTCCGCGCTGGCATCGACCACCACGTGGTCGCCCGATTTGAAGCCGCCGCGCAGCAGTTCCACCGAGAGCGGGCTTTCCACATAGCGCTGCAAGGCGCGGCGCAGCGGGCGCGCGCCCATCGCGGAGTCAAAGCCCTGGCGCGCAAGCCACCCGCGCGCCGCCGGCGTTAATTCCACCGTCAGGTCGTACTCGGCCAGCCGTCCGGCGATCTCCTGCATCTGCAGGTCAACGATCTGCTCCACCTCTTCCACCGTGAGCGGCGAGAAGACGATGGTCTCGTCGATGCGGTTGAGGAACTCCGGACGGAACGCCTGCTTGAGCGCCTTCTCGATTTTCTCATGGTCGGCCACCGTGCCGGGATCGTCGCTGGGGATGAAGCCCAGCGCGCCGCCCTTGCGCGCGTACTCGGTGCCGAGGTTGCTGGTCATGATGATGACCGTGTTGCGGAAGTCCACCGTGCGGCCCTGGCCGTCGGTGAGCCGGCCGTCCTCCAGGATTTGCAGCAGCGCGTTCCACACGTCGGGGTGCGCCTTCTCGATCTCGTCGAACAGCACCACCCGGTAGGGCCGGCGGCGGACTGCTTCGGTGAGCTGGCCGCCCTCTTCGTAGCCGACGTAACCCGGCGGCGCGCCGAACAGGCGGCTGACGGTATGCTGCTCGCGGTACTCGCTCATGTCGATGCGCAGCAGCGCGTCCTCGTCGTCGAAGAGGAACGCGGCGAGCGCCCGCGCCAGTTCGGTCTTGCCGACGCCCGACGAGCCGAGGAAGATGAACGACCCAATCGGGCGCTTCGGGTCCTTGAGGCCACTGCGCGCGCGCCGGATGGCGTCGGACACCGCCGAGACCGCCTCGCTCTGCCCGATGATGCGCTTGTGCAGTTCGTCTTCCATGCGCAGGAGCTTATCGGCCTCGGTCTCCTGCAGCCGCTGCACCGGGATGCCGGTCCACTCGGCGACCACCTGGGCGATGTCGTCCACGTCCACCACCTCGTCGAGGGTGTGTTCCTGCTGCCAGGTCTCGCGCTTGGCCTCGTATTCGGTCTGGAGTTGCAGCCGCTTCACCTTGAACTGGGCGGCGCGTTCGTAGTCGCGCGCCATGCCCGCCGCCTCCTCTTCCATCATGAGGCGGTCAAGCTCGCTCTTCATCTCCTTGAGTTCTTCGGGCATGGAGTAGAGCGCGACGCGCAGCTTGGCCGCCGCCTCGTCGATCAGGTCGATGGCCTTGTCGGGCAGGTGCCGCTCGGTGACGTAGCGGTGGCTCAGCTTGGCCGCCGCCACCAGCGCGTCATCGGCAAACGTGACCTTGTGGTGCGCCTCGTAGCGGTCGCGCAGGCCCATCAGCATGGCGATGGTCTCTTCGACGTTCGGCTCATCGACGAAGACCGGCGCGAACCGCCGGTCGAGCGCCGAGTCGTTCTCGATATACTGGCGGTACTCGTCGAGCGTCGTCGCGCCGATGCAGCTCAGCTCGCCGCGCGCCAGCGCCGGCTTCATCATGTTGCTGGCGTCGAGCGCACCCTGCGCCGCGCCAGCGCCCACGACCTGGTGCAGCTCGTCGATGAAGAGGATGATCTCGCCCTCCGAGCGCTGAATCTCCTCGATTGCGGCCTTCAGGCGTTCCTCGAATTCGCCCCGGAAGCGGCTCCCGGCGATCATCGCGCCCAGGTCAAGCGACACAACGCGCTTGCCCAGCAGCAATTCGGGCACGTCGTTGTTGGCGATCTTCTGCGCCAACCCCTCGACGATGGCGGTCTTGCCCACGCCGGCCTCGCCGATGAGGACGGGGTTGTTCTTGGTGCGGCGCGAGAGAATCTGGATCACGCGCAGGATGACGCCATCGCGCCCGATGACGGGGTCGAGCTTGCCGTCGCGTGCGAGGCGCGTCAGGTCGCGGCTGTACTTCTCCAGCGTGCGGTAGCGGCTCTCGGCCTGCGGGTCGGTGACGCGCTGGCCGCCGCGAATGTCCTTGATCACGTCAAGCACGCGCTCTTTCGTCACCGCCGCGTCCTGCAAGATCCGCGCGACGGCGGTGTTGCGCTCGCTGAGAATGGCGAGGAAGATGTGCTCGGTCGAGATGTAGTCGTCGTGCAGGGTGTTGGCCTCGTCGTTCGCCAGGTCGATGATGCGCTTGACGCGCGGCGTGATGAACACCTGGCCGGCCCCGCCGCCGTAGATCGCGGCCTTGGGGCTGGCGCGCAACACCTCGTCAAGGCGGCCCCGAATCACCTCCTGATCGACGTTCATCCGCTCCAGAATCTGCGGGATCACGCCGTCGGGCTGCTCAAGCAGCGCCAGCAGGATGTGCTCGGTATCGACCTGGTTATGGCCGTAACGCTGCAAAATCTCGTAAGCGCGGGCAGCGGCGTCTTGCGCGCGCTCGGTGAACCGTTCAAATCGCATCATTGTTCGAAAATCCTCACACTCACGCTACAACCCGGATGATACCAGAAGGGGACGAAAGGGGGCGCTGCATGACACGACACAGGACGTGCAGCGCGTGTCCGGTGAGACCCATGCAATAATCAGGCCAGCATTCACGATCTCGATGATATCCCGATCTGCGCCGAAACACTATCGGAAATCCGTAAAAGCCCCCACACGGCCAATCGCATCAGAACATGTCGAGCGCGCGGTTAATCAACGCCTCCGTCATGTCAAAGACCTCTTTGTTGTATTCGTTCATCTCCGGGCGGCGCTTGTCAAGCGCCTGGTCGAGCGCGTGCACCGAGTCGAGCACCTGCTCCCGCTCTAGCACGACGCGCGTATTGGCGACCAGGCCGCCCATCACGAGCGGCACGTAGGCGCGCGGGAAGTCCATCGCGGGCATTCCCGCCGATAGCCGCTCGACGAGGTTGACCCCGTATGCCTCGGCCTCGGCGTCGCCGAGGAGCTGTTGCCGCGTCACCACCGCGATCATGCTGAAGGCGAGCGTGGTGGCGTCCACGATGAGGTCATCCCAGAGCAACTCGGTGACAAGGTGTTCGACGTTGTGGCCGCTGCGCTGGTCCGCGTAGAGCAGGCGGCACAGCCGCACGTACCAGTGCGGCGGGGGTACGTCCGGGTTGGAGGAGACGCCGTTTTCCAACACGAGCGTAAGCAGCTTGGCGATGTAGAGCGCCTCGCCGGCGCTCAGGGGATACCCGGCGCGCGCGTAGCGCGCCTGCACCGTCTTCATCAGCGGCATGAACACGCGGTTCCGGTTGAGGTTCGGCAGGACCTGCTGCGCCAGCGCGCCGGCCTTCTCGATCACAACCTGCGCGTCCATGTGGTCGCGCATCGTCCACAGGCTCTCCCATTCCGGCGCAAGGTTCAGCCCCAGGCTGGGGCCGGTGGGCGCGATCAAATCAAACGCGGCGATCAGCCGGCCGCGCCGGTCGGTCCTGTCGCTGTAGGCCAGCCGGCGCAACTCATCAATCCGGGCGGCGGTTTTCTCATTCAACATGTCCGCGGGATCAAACGCCGCCCCGCCCTGCCGGTCGCGGACCCGCTCGCCCCGGCCCTGCTTGCTCACCTTGAGTTCGACGCCGAGCCGGTAGTCGATGGCCTGGGCGGTCAGCGGGGAGCACGAGATCGGCAGCCTGACGACGCCCACCTCCGCCGGCTCAAGGCCCAGGAGAATCCGGTCCGTCTTGGTGAAGAAGCGGCCCCGTTCGCCTTTGACATCCTGCGCGGGGAACAGCAGGCGCACGTGCACGTCTACGTCGCCGTCGAAAGTGCTCTGCACCATCAGCAGCGCCTCGAAGTTCTGGCCGGCTGGCGTCTGCTGCGGGTTGACGGCGAGCGCGCACTGCACCACGTCGAACTCTTTCATCACCCCCCTGGTGATGTAGCCCACCACGTTGGGCAGGTTGACCGCATCTGAGTCAGCCACGGCTCGCTCCAAATCCCGGTCAAGGTCCTCGGTCGTGCCTGCAATTATAGTCTGTGCCGGTTCAGGACACCAACGCGCTTGACGGGGCTTCTGTGTGAGGCATAATCGGGGCGTGGCGGCGTGTCCGCGCCGCGCCTTTGCCGCCTGTGGAAGATCCAGGAGACTGAAACCGATGTCAACCCTTACACTGCCCTATAAAGACCCCTCGCTGCCGGTCGAGACCCGCGTGGCTGACCTGGTCGCGCGCATGACGCTCGTCGAGAAGGTGTCGCAGATGCTCCACGACGCGCCGGCCGTCGAGCGGCTGGACATCCCCGCATACAACTGGTGGAACGAGTGCCTGCACGGCGTGGGCCGGGCGGGGATCGCCACCGTGTTCCCGCAGGCCATCGGCCTGGCGGCCACGTGGCACACCCACCTCATCCACCGTACCGCCGTCGCCATCTCCGACGAGGTGCGCGCCAAGCATCACGAGGCGCTGCGCAACGGCAACCGGGGGCAGTATTACGGCCTCACGTTCTGGACGCCCAACATCAACATCTTCCGCGACCCACGCTGGGGCCGGGGCCAGGAGACCTACGGCGAGGACCCCTACCTGACGGCGCGAATGGGCGTGACGTTCGTCAAGGGCCTGCAGGGCGACGACCCGAAGTACCTGAAGCTGGTCGCGACGCCCAAGCATTACGCGGTCCACAGCGGGCCGGAGCACGCGCGGCACCACTTCGACGTGGACGTGAGCGAGCGTGACCTGCGCACCACCTACCTCCCTGCGTTCGAGGCCACGGTCAGGGAGGGCAGGGCGGCCTCGGTGATGGGCGCGTACCAGCGCTTCCGGGGCGCGCCATGCTGCGCCAGCCCGCTGCTGTTGCAGCAAATCCTGCGCGACGAGTGGGGCTTCGACGGGTACGTCGTGTCCGACTGTGGCGCGATCCTCGACATCTACAAGCACCACAAGGTCGTCGCGACCGCCGCCGAAGCCGCCGCGCTCGCGGTCAAGGCCGGGTGCGAGCTGAACTGCGGCGCGACCTACCCTGCGCTGCTCGAGGCTTTCGAGAAGGGGTTGATCGACGAGGCGACCATCGACCAGGCCGTCAGGCGGCTGTTCACCGCGCGGTTCCGCCTCGGCATGTTCGACCCGCCGGAGATGGTGCCCTACGCGCAGATCCCCTACGCGGTCAACGACAGCGCGGCGCACAAGCAGCTCGCGCTGGAGGTCGCGCGCGAGTCGATTGTGCTCCTCAAGAACGCGGGCGGCTTCCTGCCGCTGCGCAAGGACCTGAAGTCGGTCGCGGTGATCGGCCCCAACGCCGACTGGGAGGAGGTCCTGCTCGGCAACTACAACGGCTTCCCGTCAGAAGCGGTCACGCCGCTGGCGGGCATCCGCGCGGCGCTCGCGCCGGGGGCGCGCGTGACGTATGCGGAAGGCTGCGGCGTGACGGGACGGTCTCGCGCCGGGTTCGACGAGGCCGTCGCCATCGCGCGCGACGCCGAGGTCGCTATCGTGGTCTTGGGACTTTCGCAGGCGGTCGAGGGCGAGGGAGGGGCCAGCGCGAAGGCGTCGAGGAAGGCCAGCAGAGCCAGGCCGACCGCGATGGCCTGAACCTGCCCGGCGTGCAGGAGGCGCTGCTGCAGGCGGTGCACGCCACGGGCACGCCCGTCGTGCTCGTGTTGCTCAACGGCAGCGCGGTCGCGATTAACTGGGCGGACGAACACGTCCCGGCGATTGTCGAGGCGTGGTATCCGGGGCAGGCCGGCGGCGCGGCGCTCGCGGAGGTGCTCTTCGGCGACTACAACCCCGCCGGCCGCCTGCCGGTCACGTTCTACAGGTCGGTGGACGACCTCCCGCCGTTCGAGGACTACGCGATGGCGGGCCGGACCTACCGCTATTTCACCGGCGCGCCGCTGTACCCGTTCGGCCACGGCCTGAGCTACACCCGGTTCGCCTACCGCGACCTGCACATCACCCCCGCTGCGCCGCGCGCCGGCGCGCCGGTCACCGTCAGCGCGACGGTGCAGAACGCCGGCGACCGCGCCGGCGACGAGGTGGTCCAGGTCTACCTGACCGATGAAGCCGCGTCCGTGCCCGTCCCCGTCCGGCAGCTTGTGGGCTTTGCACGCATCCACCTCGCGCCAGGCGCGCAGCAGACGGTCTCGTTCACCATCACCGGGCGGCAGATGGCGATCTTCGACGACGCGGGGCGGTGGGTGGTCGAGCCGGGCGCGTTCGCGGTCGCCATCGGCGGCGGGCAGCCCGGCTACGCGGAGGGCGTCACCGGCAGCTTCACAGTCACAGGCGAAGCCGCGGTCGTGGCGTAGGCGCGCACCGCAAGGGGGAAGTGAGGACCGATCCTTGGACTGGTACAACGAACCGCCGGCCTGGAAAGTCGAGGGCGACGCGCTGACGGTCACGACCGGGCCGAAAACCGACTTCTGGCGGAAGACGCATTACGGCTTCATCCGCGACAGCGGGCACTTCTACTCCAGAGAAGTCGCGGGCGACTTCATTGCCGAAGTCAAGATCGCCGGCCAGTACAGCGCGCTCTACGACCAGGCCGGCCTGATGCTCCGCGTGGACGAGACAACGTGGCTCAAGTGCGGCGTTGAGTACGTATCGGGCCAGCAATTCGCGAGCGTGGTCGTCACGCGCGATTACTCGGACTGGTCCGTCGCGCCCCTGCTGCAGAACCCGCCGGCGATCTGGCTGAGGGTGCGGCGCGAGGGCGACGCCGTGGAGGTGCATTACGCGCTGGACGGCAGGGCGTACACCATGATCCGGACCGCGCACCTCACCCTCGCCGAGGCGCTGCGCGTCGGCCCGATGTGCGCGTCGCCCGAAGGCGCGGGCTTTGCGGTGGCCTTCGAGGGCTTTGCCGTGCGCCCGTTCGGCGGCTGAGTGACCGCGCCTTGACCGCCGCCCGGTGGACCGCCCGCGCGCTGGCGTTTGCGCGGCTTGGCCGGCCGCAGTTTCTGGCCGGCGGGTTCCTGTTCTATAGCCTGGGGGCGGCGATTGCGCTGCACGCGGGTGCGCCGTTCCGGTGGCCGGCGTTCGTGTGGGGCCAGGTCGCCGTGACTGCCGTGCAGCTCATGGTCCACTACGCCAACGACTATTTCGACTTCGCCGCCGACCGGGCCAACGGCACGCCCACGCGCTGGTCTGGCGGCAGCCGCGTGCTCCCCGCCGGGGACCTCGCGCCGCCGGTTGCGCTGGGCGCGGCGCTGGTCTTCGGGGCCATCGCGCTGAGCGCAACCGCCGCGCTGACGTGGGTCGTGCGCCCCGCGCCGCTGACGCTGCCGCTCCTGCTGGCGGGCGCGGCGCTCGCCTGGTCGTACAGCGGGCCGCCGCTCTACCTGCAGGCGCGCGGCCTCGGCGGACCGACCGCCGCCGCCGTCGTGACGGTGCTGACGCCGCTCATCGGCTTCTACCTGCAAGCCGGCAGCCTCGACGCGCTGCCGCTGCTTGCGGCGCTGCCGCCGGCCGGCCTGCAATGCGCCATGCTGCTCATCGTCGATGTCCCCGACGCCGCCGGCGACGCGGCGGCCGGCAAGCGCACGCTCGTGGTGCGGATTGGCGCGGCGCGCGCCATGCGGCTCCACAACGTCATACTGCTGGCAGTCTACGCGATGCTGCCCGTGCTGGCGCGCCTGGGGCTGCCGCCGGCTGTCGCCGGTGCGGTCCTCCTGAGCGCGCCGGTCGCGCTGTGGCACGCCTGGCGCGTCGCGCGCGGCGACTGGGCCGACCCCGCGTGCTGGAACCGCCTCGCCTTCTGGAGCGTCGCGCTGCTCGTCGGCGCGGGCATGGCCGAGTTGGTGGCGTTCGCGGCCCTCCTGCTGGCGTAACGCAAAGGGGCGAACCGTGTGGCCCGCCCCTCTCGTCGCCGGGTTGGTGCGCCTGACGCTTACGACATGATCTCGTCGTACAGCACGCGCGTTTCCGCCTCTGGCTCGGCGTTGTACTCGTTCTTGAGGTCCTCTTCCAGCTTCTGGAAGTGCGCGGCGGCCTCGCTGCGCCGGCCCAGGTTGGCGTAGAGCTGCATCACGGCGCGGTGCAGGTCCTCGCGGCGGGGGTCCTCGCCAATGGCGCGCAGGTACAGCCCCAGCGCGTGCTCGGCGCGGCCCTCATCCTGGCGCGCGCGCGCCATTTCGGTCAGCGCTTCGAGATAGCCCGCGCGGAAGTCGGTGCGCCGGCTCACGATCCACTCGTCGCTGTGGCCTTGCAGGAACGGCCCGCGATACAGGTTCACGGCGCGCTGCCACGCGGCCACCGCCTCGTCGCCCTCCCTGGAGCGGCCCTCGACCAGGGCGCCGACGAAATCCATGATGTCGTAGTGGATCGAGACCGTCGGGTTGACCCGGTAATAGCCGCCGTCGTGCACCAGCACGTCGAAGCCGAGCGCCTTGTGCAGGCGGCGCTTGGTCACGTGGAACACGTTGACCGCCTGGTCGGTGTCCAGCTCCGGCCAGAACGCCTGGCAGATCTCGGCGCGCGTGACGATGGGGCGGTCCAGCGCGAAGAAGAAGAGCAGGCGCGGCAGGTGGCCCTCCCACGTCGTGACCTGTTTGCCGTCGAGTTCGACGTACCCCGGCCCCAGCGCGTAGACTTCCAGGCGCGGGCTGCCCTCGTGCTCCACGCCGTAGAAGTCGCTCGACACCAGCCGGTCATCCTGGAGCACCGTCGCCTGCTTCTGGGCGATCAGCGACACCCAGGGAAGGCGCGGCAGCGTCCGGCTGTTGATGACCATGCGGCACTTGTCGGGGAGCGCCGGCACCAGCTTCTCGATGAACGCCTGCAGGTCGTCGGCGGCGTCGGCGCGGTCGTACTCGTCGAGGATGAGCACATACGGCTCCTCGCTCAACTCGTCCAGGTCTCTGACGAGCGTCTCGATGAGCACCTTGTGGTCGGTGATGGTGTCGTAGCGAATCTGGTTGAGGTGCCGCCCGAACAAGGGATACTGGTCGGCGAGGTCATGCGTGAGTCCGGACAGGAACGAGGGCACGTTCACATCGTCCGGCCCCATGGCATAGTAGAAGGTCTTGACCGCAGGCTCGTTGATGACGCGGGCGATCAGGATCGACCGGTAGCGGCTGTGCGGATGCAGTAAGACGATCCGCGCCTTCTTGGTATAGTCGAGGAACATTTGATAGGAAGTTTCGATTAATTGATGAAGTGTCATAGTAATGACCTTTGTGCAATTCAGGTATTGCACGTATTCTAACTAACAATGCAAGATAATGCAAGAGGTAAGCCGTAGGTATCCATTAATGTCTGATCGTCTTTGCATAAGCAACGCTTGTCAGAAGCCTATCCTACGACTACAATACGCGCCATCGTCTCTTATGTCACCCAGGATGTGCCCAATGACCAAGCTTCTGCGCAACTTCTGGTGGGTCGTGCTCGGCGTCGCGGTGGGCGTGGCGGTCGGCTACTACCTCACCCGCCAGCGGAAGCAGCTCCCGGCGCCCAGCTCCGCCCCGATACGGCCCCCGATTCCGCTGGACCGCGTGCCTTCGCGCGAACCCGCGCGCCCGCCGGCAGCGGCGAAGCCAGAGCCGCCCTCCGAGGCAGAGGCGCCCGCGCCGGCCCCCGCCGGTGAGGACAACCTGACGCGCATCGACGGCATCGGCCCGGCCTATGCGCGTGCGCTCAACGAACTGGGCATCCGCACGTTTGCCCAGCTCGCGCAGGCCGACCCGGAAGCGCTCGCCGCGCAGATCGACCGGCTGACCGCCGACCGGATCCGCCGCGACGACTGGCTGGGGCAGGCGGCGGCGTTGAGCAAGACCCGGAAAGCATAGCGAAATTCGGGAAGCGGCTCGGCTTGAAACACGAAAACACGAAAGGCGCGACAGCACGAGACATGCGCCCAATCCTTTCGTGACTTCGCGTTTCTCGCGCTTTCGTGCTTCCAATCCCTGGACGCGCTTCCCCATCCCCGGACTTTGTCATGCTTAGCAAGACCTAACCCGCCTTGCATTGCGCCAAAATTGTCGTATAATTAAGAGGCATCATCGCAGCAAGACATGGGTGTGCCATGTACATGAACGACGACTTTGGCCTGCGAGAAATTGCTGAGTACAGCCAACTGCGCATCAGGGCCACCGAACTGCTCGACCGCTGCCTTATCGAGGGCAACCCGGAGCAGATGTGGGCGTTCGTCGAACAACTGATTGCCCACGAGCCGCCGCGCCTCCAACTGCTGCGCGAGCTGGCGGACGATGTGCAACTGCGCAACCTGTCATTGAAAGAACACCGCTTCGACGTGCGCGACCGGATTGTGGCCCTCTTCCGCGACTACGGCGTGGACATCACCGGCGCGGCCCCGCCCTTCGCCCTGGACCAGTATCACCTTCTAGGGACCGACGACATCATGAACTGCGTTGCGCAACAGGGGCGCACCCTGTCGCCGAAGGACGCGATCATGCTCCGCCGGGCGGTCGAAGCGTCGCTCGACACGGCGGCGCAGCTCGCCGCCGACATCGCGCTGACGGAGCGCCTCTACCGCCACACCGCCGATTGGCTGGACGCGCTCAACACCCTGGAGGCGCGGCGTCGCTCCCTCGACGAGCGCTTCAGCAACGGCTATACCCACTGACAGGTCCATTCAGGGCCGGCGACTCGCGCGCAAGGCAACAAGTCAGTCAAAGATAATCCTTGAGGCTGTGCTGCACGGCGTAGGCAGCGGCTTCGGCGCGGTTGGAAACGCCCAGCTTGCTGAGGATGTTGCTCACGTAGTTGCGCACCGTCCCCTCGCCCAGGTAGAGCGCCTGCGCGATCTCGCGGTTGGTCTTCCCCTCAGAGACCAGGTTGAGCACCTGCATCTCCTGTGCGGTCAGGTCGGCAAAGGCGGCGGCCTCCTCCTCGCGCTTGGCGCGGCGCACCTCCGCGAGCACGCGCTTCGTCACCGCTGGGGTCGAGCAGCGCCTCGCCGCGCCCGACCGCCTCGATGGCCTGGATGAGGCTCTGGCTGTCGATCTGCTTGAGCAGGTAGGTCTCTGCGCCGGCGCGGATTGCCGAGAACAGCACCTCGTCTTCCTCGTAGGAGGTCAACATGATGATCTTGATCTCCGGGTGCTGCTTCTTGATCGCCTGGCACGCCTCGATGCCGCTCGCGCCGGGCAGCCGGATGTCCATCAGGATCACATCGGGACGGTGCACGTCGGCCTTCTCGATGGCCTCCTTGGCGGTGCGCGCTTCGGCGACGACCTCAAACTGGGGCTGGTGGTCGAGCAGAGTCTTCAGACCCAGCCGGACCACCTCGTGGTCGTCAACAATCATGATGCGCTGCGGTGTCATGCACGGTTCCCTGTGAACGGCAATACGTTTTACCCCAAGGGAGTATAGCTTATTGTGCGGCTTCATGACAAAAGCGATCAATTTGACACGCCGCCGGCGCAGACTCGGGCCGCAGACGCCACATATGGGACTGTGCGCAAATGTTGCACACATGATAAATAGACATGTAAAATGGGCGCGTGGATTGTTTGCGTCGTTGGTGAAGTTACTGGCTGGGACCGAGGGCTATCCTCGGTCGTAGTTTGTGTTGTAATGTATTGTCTCGCGTATTGAAGGAGAGCCGCGCAACGTGCTAAGTCCTCTCGACTGGCTGATGGGTCTGTTCTCGCTCGATATTGGCATCGACCTGGGAACGGCCAATACGCTGGTAAGCGTCCGCAACAAGGGCATTGTCATCAACGAACCTTCGTGGGTCGCCATCGAGAAGCGCACGCGCCGGCCGCTCGCGATTGGCGCCGAAGCGCGCCAGATGGTCGGGCGCACGCCCGCGAACATCATCGCCATCCGCCCGCTGCGCGACGGCGTGATCTCTGAGTTCGAGATCACCGAGGCCATGCTCGACTACTTCATCCGCAAAGCGCACCAGCACTCGTTCGTGCCCATCCCGCGCCCGCGCGTTGTCGTGGGTATCCCCAGCGGCGTGACCGAAGTGGAGAAGCGCGCCGTCTACGACGCGACAATGAGCGCAGGCGCGCGCGAGGCGCACCTGATCGAAGAGCCGGTCGCGGCGGCCATCGGCGCGGGCCTGCCCATCATGGAAGCGCGCGGCACGATGGTCGTGGACATCGGCGGCGGCACGACCGAGGTCGCGGTCTTCTCGCTCGGCGGCATCGTCATCAGCCGCTCGATCCGCGTGGCCGGCGACGAGATGGACGAGGACATCATCCAGTACATGCGCGGCAAGTACAACCTGCTCATCGGCGAGCGCATGGCCGAGCGCGCCAAAATGGAAATTGGCTCCGCCTTCCCGCTGCCGGAAGAGCGCACCATGACCCTGCGCGGGCGCAACCTGGTCACCGGGCTGCCGGAGGCCGTGGAGATTTCGTCGATTGAGATGCGCGAGGCGCTCGCCCCGTCGGTTGAGATCATCGTGAACACAGTTCGCGACGCGCTCGACGAGACGCCGCCGGAGCTGGTCGCCGACCTGATGGAAACCGGCATCTGCATGGCCGGCGGGGGGTCGCAGTTGAAGGGGCTGACCGAGCGCGTCGCCGACGAGACGAACATCCGCGTCTGGCTCGCTGAAGACGCGATGACGTGCGTCGCGCGCGGCGCGGGGCGCATCCTTGAAGACTATGATAACCTGCGTGTGCTTCTGGCGGGCCTGGAGCGCGGGAGTACGCAGCACTAACCCCAGGCGCGGTCGCCTGGCGGCGGTGCGCCTACCGGCGCATCCGCCGGGGTTCCATATCCTCGCAGAGCTTGACCATTTTCCGAAGCTGGCGCGGCACAATGGGCTTGAACACGGTGTATACCGCGCCCATCTCTTCGGCGCGGATCCGGGTCTGGTTGCTTGCGTCGGCGGTGATGACGATGACGGGCGGCGGGGCGGGCTGCCGGGAGAGCGTGCGGAACAACTCCCAGCCGGGGCGGCGGGGCAGACGGATGTCGAGCAGAATGACGCTGACCTGCACCTGTCGGAGCACGCGGATGGCGTCTTCAACGTTCGTCACGCCGATGATTTCGTGCGTGCCGGCGAAAACCGCCCGGATCAACTCGTGGAATTCAACCTCGTCGTCCACCACGAGGATTGAAGGCTGTCTTCGCATTCCGCGACGCCCCATCAACAAACCTCCTGGATGATAGGGCAAAGACTCCAGCCAGCGTGACGCTTCACCTTGCGCACGACAAGATACGCATGACAAAATACTGCAGGTCCGCATTCATTGCGAACGGCGCCCCCAGTTCAATTGCATTACCCATATTCAAAACGGGCGTATCGCGCCAAACGGCGTTAACGGTGGACAGCCGCGATGGGTCTTGAGCGTAGAGTGCCACCAACAGCAGGCTTTGTATATGGGAAGTCTTTCCTCAAAAGCGAAAAAGCAAAAATACCGTTCGTGTCCCCAGCTTGCAAAATGATACACGAAAACACGCAATCCGAAAAGCAGACACTCAATAGTGCTCAAAGATGAGTGATCGGCGTTTGGGCTACGATTATCTGACGGCGCGACCGGGCCGGTTCGAAGAAGCGGAGGTATCGCTAAGCCATACGCCCTGTCGGGTGGCGCGCCGCCCTCCCGCCCAGGCGCAGCGCGCGGCAGACAGCAACGCGAGTGGGGACACGGCGATGCCATGCCCCCACTTCCCCCCGACATAATGGGAATTTGCAGATCAGTTCAGGCGCTCTTTACGATCTCAACCAGGCGCGCGAAGCTCTCCGCGTCACGCACTGCAATGTCGGCCAGCGACTTGCGGTCAAGCTCGATGTTGGCCTGTTTCAGGCCGTAGATGAAGCGGCTGTAGTTCATGCCGTTGAGGCGCGCGCCCGCGTTGATCCGCGCGATCCACAGGCGGCGCAAGTCGCGCCGGCGCTGGCGGCGGTCGCGGTAGGCGTACCACAGCGACTTCATCATGGCCTCGTTCGCGCGGCGGAAGAGCTTGCTCTTCGTGCCGTGCTGACCCTTGGTCAGTTTCAGGACTTTCTTATGGCGGCGTCGTGCATAAGGGCCGCCCTTTACTCTCGGCATGTTCGGCGTCTCCTGGTCAGGTCTTGAGTTGACAGCAGCCGGGTTGGAGCCGGGTCACGGATCAAGCCGGCGGGTTTGACTTGTGCTTCTTGAGGTACGGGGCCAGCCGCTGGACGCGCTTGCGATCCTGGGCGCTCCTGACCTCAAGCATATCCGAAAAGAGGCGCTTCGCGCGTTTGGACTTGCGACGCCGCAGGTGGCTCTTGCCGCCCTTGGTGCGCACGAGCTTTCCAGAACCGGTGTAGCGAAATCGCTTCGCCGTCGCTTTATGTGTCTTTATTTTATACTTCTTACCCACAGATACGCTCCTGCCATGCGCGAGGTGTTACTTCTTCTGGTTAGATGGCGCCAGGATCATGAGCATGGTGCGCCCTTCCATGTTCGGGGTCTGCTCGACCACGCCGACATCCGAAAGTTCCTTCGCGATATCGACGAGCAAGTCACGTGCAATCTCCGGATAGGTGATCTCCCGGCCCCGAAAGCGTATGCGCACCTTGACCTTCATGCCTTCCTCAAGCCACCGCCGGGCATCCCGCACCTTAAAGGACCGATGGTGGTCGGTGGTCTTGGGTCGCAACCGGATTTCTTTCACCTCAATCTGTTTTTGCGCCTTGCGCGCCTCGCGCTCCTTCTTGGCCCGCTCATACATGAATTTGCCGAAATCCATGATGCGGCAAACCGGCGGTTCCGAGTTAGGGGCGACTTCAACCAGATCAAGGCCGCGCTCCTCCGCAATGCGCAACGCCTCGCGCACGGACACCACACCGATATTCTCGTTCGTGTCGGTGATGAGGCGCACCTGGGGGGCGCGGATTTGCTCGTTGGTGCGATAATCTCCTGCGCTTATTCCACTCACCTCGCTTGCTTATCAGACATAACACGGTCCGCTACCCGCGGAATGGAGGCATTATAACAAAGGCTGGTACTTTGGGCAATGCTTTTTTCGGTTTCCTTTCCGCCAAACGGCCTTGAGATGGTACAATTCGGCCATCACAGGTCCGCCACACCACCGCGTCGTTTACCTTTGTCTCAAGCTCAGGAAGCCAGAAACAATGAGCGAAGCACCCGCATTCCGTTACGCCGTCATCGGCAGTGGACGCCAGGGCACTGCCGCCGCCTACGACCTGGGCCGCCACGGCGGCGCTGAGTCCATCCTCATGGCCGACGCCGACCTGGCGACCGCCCAGGCCGCCGCGACGCGCGTCAACCGGCTTCTCGGCAGCGCGCTGGCGCAGCCCCGCCAGTTGGACGCGCGCGACGAGGACGCCATCGCAGACGCGCTGCGCGGCGTGGACGTGGTCGTCTGTGGGACTCCGTTCGTGTACATCCTGCCGGTCACGCGCGCCGCGATCCGGGCGGGCGCGAGCATGGTGGACTTCGGCGGGCACACGCCGACGGTGTTCGCGCAACTCGCGATGGACGCCGAGGCGGAGGCGGCGGGCGTCTCGCTTGTGCCCGACTGCGGCATGGGGCCGGGCATGAACAACACGCTCGGCGCTTACGTGATGGAACTGCTCGACGACCCGCGCGAGGTCTATCTGTGGGATGGCGGCCTGCCGCAGCGCCCCACGCCGCCGTGGAACTACCAGCTCACCTTCCACGTCAACGGCCTGACCAACGAATACTACGGCGAGAGCGCCTTCCTGCGCGACGGCAAGGTCACGATGGTGACTGCCTTCGAGGAGTACGAGGAGATCGACTTCCCGCCGCTGGGCCGGCTGGAGGCGTTCACCACCACCGGCGGCGCCTCGACTGCGCCCTACTCGTTTGAGGGCCAGCTCCAGGTCTACCAGAACAAGACCTGCCGCTGGCCGGGGCACTTCGCGCAGTTCAAGGCGTACCAGCAGTTGGGGTTGTTCGAGACGGAGCCAATCGAGGTTGGCGGCGCAACCGTCGTCCCGCGCGAGGTCTATCACGCGCTGCTGGAGCCGAAAATCCGCGCGGAGCCGGGCTTCCGCGACGTGTGCATCATCCGCGCGAAGGGCGTCGGCGTCAAGGACGGGCGCGAGGCGGCGGTCATCGTCGATATGATCGACTACTATGACGAGGCGACCGGCTTCACCGCGATGGAGCGCCTCACCGGCTGGCACGCCGCGATCATGGCCGGCCTCATCGCGCGCGGCGCAGTGCGCCGGGGCGCAACCGCGATGGAACTTGCCGTCCCGGCGTCGAAGGTCGTCGCGGCGGCGCAGGCGCGCGGCATCCAGGTCAGCGAGCGGTGGGAGGTCCCTGAGTAAGCGCGACCCGCCGGGTCGCGCCGCCCTCCATATGGGGCGATTTGGGTTCAATCGCGGAATTCAGAAGCGCGCGAGAAGCAGCAGCCGCTAACCCTCGCCGTCTTCGTGACCGTTGGGGTTGAGGGCCGGCGACGCATCCGGCAGCGTGAAGCACAGGCACGCCCCACCGAGCGGGCTGTCTTCGACCCAGATTTCGCCGTTGTGCGCCTCGACGATGTGCTTGGCAATAGAAAGGCCCAGGCCGCTGCCCCGGCCCTCGCTGCGCGCGGGGTCGCGCTGGTAGAAGCGCTCGAAGACGCGCAACCGGTCCTCCGGCGGGATGCCCGGCCCGCTGTCGCAGATCACGACCCGGACCGCCTCGCCGTAGCGCTCCGCTGGTGCTGGCTCGGCGTGGACGTGGACGCGCCCGCCCTTCGGGGTGAACTTCACCGCGTTGTGGATCAGGTTCGTGAGCACGCGCCCGATCTGCCCCGGATCGACGAGCACGTACAGCTTCGGGGCGATGTCCACCGTCACTTCGAGCTTGCGCCGCTCGATTTCCTCATCCAGGTGGTCCAGCGCCTCATGGATCAGCGGCGCGAGCGGCGTCTCGATCAGGCGCATGATGGCCTGCCCGGACTCGATCATCGCCAGGTCGTGCATCCCGTCGATGATGCGTTGCAGCGCATCCACCTCCTTGCCGATCTTGCGCAGGATGGTCTTGCGCCGCTTCCGACCGAGCTTCTGGTAGATGAGCGTGTCGCGCAGCAGGCGGATGGCCGAGATCGGCGTGCGCAGCTCGTGCGAGATGTTGGCGACCATCTCGCGGCGCGCCCGGTTGAGGCGCATCAGTTGCGTGATGTCTTGCAGCGCCAGCGCGATGTAGCCCTCGCCGTCGGCGGTCAGGTTGTTGCAGCGCGCCCGGTACACGTTCTGGTCGGCGGCAAACTGCCCCTCCGGGCAGCCCTGGTCGGTGTGCAGGCACGCAAGCAGGTCGAGAAGCTCCGGGCTGTCGAAAAGCGCGTCAATCGGCTTGCCGATGGCGTCAGCGCCGGGGAACAGCGCGCGGGCGGCGCGGTTCGCCGAGACAACGCGGTGCTGCGCGTCCAGCAGAAACAGCGGCTCGAACGCGGTATCGACCAGGACGGCCTGTAGCATGTCTGGGAACATCTAACCCTCGAAGCGATAACCAATGCCGCGCACCGTGACGATGCGCGTCGGGCTGGAAGCGTCTGCCTCGATTTTCT
Organism: Anaerolineae bacterium; assembly: GCA_027494055.1. Classification (GTDB taxonomy): domain Bacteria; phylum Chloroflexota; class Anaerolineae; order Aggregatilineales; family JAFGMM01; genus JAOSJO01. The sequence goes on from JAOSJO010000023.1 coordinate 231,827, forward strand.
TGCGCAGCCACCGGATGTGGACATCGACGGTGCGCGGGTCGCCGAAGTAGTCCTCGCCCCCACACCTTCGAAAGCAGCAGATCGCGCGAGAGCACCGCGCCGTGATTGCGCATCAGCTCGGCGAGCAGGTCATACTCCTTGAGGCTGAGGTTGAGTTCCTCATCGTCGAGGAAGGCGTGCCGCCCCGTCAGGTCGAGGCGCAGGTTACCGGAGGCCAGCTCATCCTGCACCGGCGCGCGGTTCGGCGCGCGGCGCAGCACCGCCCGCACCCGCGCCAGGAACTCGCCCAGCCCGAACGGCTTGACAATGTAGTCATCCGCGCCGCTCTCCAGCCCCACGATCTTGTCCACTTCCTCGCTGCGCGCCGTGATCATGATGATCGGGATGTGGCGCGTCGTCTGGTTTCGCCGGATCATGCGGCACAGGCTCAACCCGTCGAGCCTGGGCAGCATCACATCGAGCACAATGAGGTCCGGCAGCTTGTCGGTGATGCGCTGGTAGGCGGTGTCGCCGTCCGCAACTGTGGTGACCTTGTGGCCTTCGTTTTCCAGGTTGTCGGCGAGCGTCTCGGCCAGGACGGTGTCATCTTCAACAATTATGATTTTTGCCATGTGCTAATTATAGCATTCATGCGTTGGCGCAACAGTCCGATCATAAAAGGCGCGCAGCAAACAACGTTTAAGCCGGCGGCAAGGCGGCGTTAAGGGTTTCACCCCAGGCATTCGCCGGCCCTTAACCGCGATTTAACCTTCTGCCTTGACGCGCCCCTACGCCCCGGCTATACTCTCCAATTGAGAAGGTTTTTCAATTACCCGGTGTTGTCGTAATGGATGACCACGAACAGACGGTGCTCGACGACCTCCGCGCGCACGGCTACAAAGTGACGCAGGCGCGCCGCGCCGTGATCCGCGCCCTGACCGGTTCCGTCAGGCCGCTCTCGGTAAACGAACTGCACGCGCAGGCCCAGCGGATGAACCCGGCGATTGGGCTGGTCACCATCTACCGCACGGTGGAATTGCTGACCCACCTGGACCTGATCCGCCCGGTGCACCTGATGGACAACTGTCACGGCTACGCGGTCGCCTCGCCGGGCCACACCCACCACCTCGTCTGCAAGAAGTGCCACCGCGCCGTCGAGTTCGACGGCTGTGACCTGGGGCTGTTCCTGGAACAGGTCGCGCGCGAAACCGGCTACCGCATCACCGGCCACTGGCTGGAGCTTGAGGGCATCTGCGCCCGCTGCCAGGCGGCGGATGGCTCTGCCCCGCAACCGTGATCCCAGGGCGCGACGCCCAGGAGGCATAACCCATGACACACCGCTTCAAGCGGATCCAGGTCATTATCAACCCCGCTGCCGGCGGCGACGAACCGGTGCTCAACACGCTCAACGACGTGTTTAAGGAGCACGACATCCACTGGGATGTCGCCATCACGCACAAGCGCGGCGACGGTCAACGGCTGGCGCAGCAGGCGGTTGAGGCCGGCGTCGATCTCGTGGCGGCTTACGGCGGCGATGGCACGCAGATGGATGTCGCCGGCGGCCTTGCCGGGACCGGCACGCCGATGGCGATTCTGACCGGCGGCACGGGCAACGCCAAGGCGGCGGAGTTGGGCATCCCGCAGGACCTCAAGGGGGCCGCCGAGCTGCTCTGCGGCGATGCGTATCGCGTGCGCCAGATCGACGTGGGGCAGATCGACGGCACGGCATTCCTGCTGCGCGCCGGCGTGGGCTTCGAGGCGGATGTCACCGCGCGGGCAGACCGCGAGCTGAAAGACCGCTTCGGCGTCTTCGCCTACGCCATCGGCATCATGGAGTCCATCGCCAGGCCAGAGACCGTGGACTACCGGCTGACCCTCGACGGCGAGGTCGTCGAGCGCACGGGCTTCTCGCTCATCATCGCCAACGGCGGCGGGATCGGCACCCTGAACCTCTCGCTGCCTTACTACGTCGCCACCGATGACGGCCTGCTCGACGTGTTCGTGCTCGACTCGCCGCTCACGATGGCGGCCAGCATGACCGGCCTTGACGAGATCGTGACCGCGCTCCAGCACTGGCAGGTGCGCGAGGTCGAGGTCGTCGCCACGCCGGCGCAGCGCGCCCAGGCCGACGGCGAGCTGCTCGGCGAGACGCCTGTCACCGCGACGGTGCTGCCACGCGCGCTCCATATTGTGACGCCGCGCGAGGACTAGCCGCCGACGCCCCGCGCCCATCGCACCCCGAAAGCGCGGTCAAACCCAGGACGCCCGAAAACTGCCAATATGGTAGAATTGCACTTCAGGCAGGCGTGTTGCCGCGCCTGCCGCCTGTCCGTGATTTCGCGCCGCACATTACAGCATAGTGATTGGACACAACATGGGCGCTGCTTTCGGCGTGATACGCCGCACATTCATCGACTGGTACGACTCCATGATTCTGCTGGCGGTGCTGAACCTGTTGTGGCTGCTCTCAGTGGTGACGGTCGTGCTCTTCCCGCCGGCGACCGCCGCCATGTACGCCGTCGCCTACGAGATCGCGCACGAGGGGTCGAGCAGCTTCAGCGAGTTCATGCAGGCAGGACGCCGCTACTTCGTCAAGAGCTGGATCTGGGCGCTGATCAACCTGGCCGTGCTGGTCCTGGCCTGGTCAAACATCGTCTTCTATGGCGCCCAGGGTACCGACCTCGCGGCCATAGTCCAGATGATCTTCGTCATCCTCACGATTTACTGGCTCATCATCCAGTTCTATGTGTGGCCTTTCTTCATGGAACAGCGCGAGAAGCGCGTGCTCCTGGCCCTGCGCAACGCGACCCTCACCGCCCTGGCCGCTCCCGGCTTCACGGTGCTGATGGTGGTTGTGGTCGTGGCGCTGCTTGTCGCCAGCGTCGTCTTCGTGCTGCCAGCCGGCGTCATGACCGCGGCCATCATCACCCTGATGGGCGTGCACGCCGTCACCGACCGGCTGGTCGCCTTCGGCAAGGTGCAATCGCCGGAGGACGAAGCGGCCCCCGACGCCGCTGAAGCGACGGCGCAGGGTGAAGGCCAGGATACCGAGGAGTGACCCGACGATGACGCGCAGTGCCGCAGTCGACGCCATCTTCCCGGACGAGGACAAAGTCCCCGCCGCCTTCCGGATGGAACCGCTCCACCAGACGGAATACCTGATCGACGGCGCGCTCCGCCACTGGGACGGCCCGATGGCGGAAGTCTTTTCGGGGATGTGCGTGCGCACTGCCGCTGGCGTCACGCAGAAGCGCATCGGCGCATACCCGATGCTGACCGAACACGAGGCGCTTGAGGCGCTCGACGCCGCCGTGCGCGCCTACGACAGCGGCGGCGGCGCGTGGCCCACGATGCCGGTCGCTGAGCGCATCGCGCACGTGGAGGCGTTCGCGCTCCGCATGGTGGAGAAGCGCCACGAGGTCGTCAGTCTCATCATGTGGGAGATCGGCAAGTCACACGCCGACGCCACCCGCGAGTTTGACCGCACCGTCGCCTACATCCGTGACACCATCGATGCGCTCAAGGAACTCGACCGCGCCGGATCGCGCTTCACCATCCAGGAGGGCATCATCGGCCAGATCCGCCGCGCGCCGTTGGGCGTGGTGCTTTGCATGGGGCCGTACAACTACCCACTCAACGAGACCTTCACGCTGCTGATCCCGGCGCTCATCATGGGCAACACCACGGTGTTCAAGCCGCCGCGCCTGGGTGCGCTGCTCTACCGCCCGCTGCTCGAAGCCTTCCGCGACGCCTTCCCGCCCGGCGTCGTCAATACCGTGTACGGCAGGGGGTCCAAAGTGACCCCGCCGCTGATGGCTTCGGGCAAGGTGGACGTGCTCGCCTTCATCGGGTCGAGCGCCGCCGCTGACGCGCTCAAGAAGGCGCACCCCAAGCCCCACCGGCTGCGCTCGGTGCTCGGCCTGGAGGCGAAGAACGCCGCCATCGTGCTCCCGGACGCCGACCTCGACCTGACCGTCCGCGAGTGCGTGTTGGGGACGCTGTCGTTCAACGGGCAGCGCTGCACCGCCCTCAAGATGCTCTACGTGCATCGCGACATCATCGACGCCTTTCTCGACCGCTTCAACCAGGCCATCGTCGCGCTGAAGATCGGCATGCCCTGGGAGGAAGGCGTCAACCTCACGCCGCTGCCAGCGAAAGAAGAGGTGCAGCGGCACGTTGATCTCGTCGCGGACGCCGTCGCACACGGCGCGCGCGTGGTCAACGTGGGCGGCGGCGCGGTCAACGAGACTTTCTTCTACCCGGCGGTGGTGTATCCGGTCACCGCCGAGATGAGGCTCTACCACGAGGAGCAGTTCGGCCCGACCATCCCCGTGGCCGCGTTCGACGACATCGAAACGCCCATCCGCTACATTGTCGAATCGAACTACGGCCAGCAGGCGAGCATCTTCGGCAGCGACCCGGACATCATCGGCCGGCTGATCGACCCGCTGGTGAACCAGGTCTGCCGCCTCAACATCAACAGCCAGTGTCAGCGCGGCCCTGACACCTTCCCATTCACCGGGCGCAAAGACTCGGCGGAAGGGACACTCTCGGTGTCGGATGCGCTGCGCGTCTTCACCATTCGCACGCTCGTCGCCGCCAAGGCGAATGACCTCAATAAGGCGCTCATCACCGACATCGTGCGCGAGCGCAAATCCAACTTCCTCTCGACCGATTTCATTTTCTAGGGGTTCTGGGGCCACAGGTCATTGGAGGTGAGGGATAAGCCACGATCACTGCAACACTCAGGCGCGACACAGTTCGGCTTTCGTCTGGAACGGGCACCATCATGCACCCTTGGGGGCAAAGGAGAGACACCATGTTGCAAGATCGGATCATCGGAGCGTTCACATTCCGCAAGGGCGTCTACGCCGAGGTTGAGAACGACGCCTCATTCACCCAGACCGCCTGGCTCATCGTGATCGTGGTCGCCGCGCTCAGCCAGATTGGTTCGACGACCCACGCGCTGCACCAGGCCGGGGGCGGCGTCGGCAGGTGGATCGGCAGCGCCATCGGCGGGACGCTGGCCGCCGTGATCGGCTTCGCGGTGGCGGCGGCGATCATCGCCTGGGCTGGGCGCACCTTCTTCGACGCGCAGACCGATTTCAACGAGATGGTCAGGGTGCTGGGCCTGGCCTACGTCTGGAATGTCATCAGCCTGCTCGGCGTGGTGGGCGCGATTTCGCCAACGCTGACGTGCGTCGTGTCGCCGGCGCTCCTGATCGGCGCCATCCTGGGGATCGTGGCGTGGTTCATCGCCGTCCGCGAGGCGTTGGACCTGGACTGGACCAAGACCGTCGGCGCGCTGATCCTGGGCCTCGTCGCCTACATTGTGATCCTGGCGATTGTCAGCGCCGTGCTGGTCGCGCTTGGGCTGGCGGCAGTCGGCGTCGGCGCGCTGTTTGCGGGCGCGTGACGCCACACGCGGGTACGTCGGGGAGGCGCAGGGGCACGGGGCTGCCGTGTCCCTGCGCGCCAGCCGGCGTCATGCAGGCTTGAGCAGGACTGTATCGAGCGATGAGCAACGCTGACACCGAACGCGACCCCAGACGCCAACTGCCGGCCGTGAGCCGCCTGCTCGACTCCGAGGCGGGGCGCGCCCTCATCGCGCAGCACGGGCGCACCCGGACCGTCGCCGCCATCCAGCACGCCCTGGACGACGCACGCGCCGCCCTCGGCGCAGGGGACGCCGGCGCGCCGGTCGCCGCGCCCGGTGAGGGGGCGCTGCTCGCCCAGGCCGAAGCCGCGCTCGAAGCGGAGGCGCGGCGCGCGCTACAGGCCGTCATCAACGCCACCGGCGTCGTGATCCACACCAACCTGGGCCGCGTCCCGCTCAGTGAGGCGGCGCAGGAGGCGGTGCGCATGGCGGCGCACGGCTACACGAACCTGGAATATCGCCTCGACGCGGGCGAGCGCGGCGGGCGCGGCCAGTACGTCGAGGCGATGCTGTGCGCCCTCACGGGCGCGGAGGCGGCGCTCGTGGTGAACAACGCCGCCTCTGCGGTGTTGCTGGCGCTGACCGCGCTGGCAGAGGGCGGCGACGTGGTCATCTCACGGGGCCAGTTGATCGAGATCGGAGGCGGGTTTCGCGTGCCGGAGGTCATGGCGCAGTCCGGCGCGCGGCTGGTCGAGGTTGGGACCACCAACCGCACCCGCCTGAGCGACTACGAGGCCGCCATCACCGAAGCGACGCGGCTCGTCTTCGCCGCGCACCATTCCAATTTTCGCATCATCGGCTTCTACGAAGAACCTCACGTCGGCGAGCTAGCGGCGCTGGCCCACGCGCACGGCCTCCCGATGCTGCACGATGTGGGCAGCGGGGCGCTGCTCGATACCGCCGCCTACGGGCTGGCGCACGAGCCGACGCCGGTCGAGAGCGTGGCCGCCGGCGCGGACCTCGTGACCTTCAGCGGCGACAAGCTCCTGGGCGGGCCGCAGGCCGGCTGCATCGTGGGGCGCGCGGACCTCGTGGCGCTGCTGCGGCGGCACGCGCTCGCGCGCGCGGTGCGCATCGACAAGTACTGCATGGCCGGCCTGGGCGCGACCCTGCGCCACTACATCGACGGCGAGGCGGAGGCGGAGGTGCCCGTGTGGCGCATGATGGCGCGCCCGCTGGCCGCGCTGAAGGCGACTGCGCGCCGCTGGGCCAGGGCGCTGGCCGCGCGCGGCGTCGCGGCCTCGGTGAAGCCGGGCCTCTCCAAAGTCGGTGGGGGCAGCCTCCCAGAGGAGACGCTGCCGACGTTCCTGGTCATCCTGGACTGCGAAAGCCCGGACCGGCTCATGGGCCGGCTGCGCCGGGAGACGCCGCCCGTGGTGGCGCGCGTCGAGGACGACCACGTGGTGCTGGACCCCCGCACCGTGCTCGACGGGCAGGAGGACGCCCTGTTGCATGCCGTCGCGCGGGCGGTGGAGGCGCTGTGATGGCGGCAGACCCCGAGAATCGCTTCAGCGACTGGGCGGAGGTCGTCAGGCACCTGACCGGCCTCAGCCAGGACGATTTCGACCTCATGCACCACATCGCGCCGCTGGCGCGCGAGTGGGCGGACGAAATCGTCGCAGTGTTCTACAACACGCTCTACGCCAACGCGCAGACGGCGGCGGTCTTCCACGACGGCGAGCGCCCGGAACGCGAGCGCACTCTGCGCGCGTGGTATCTGGCGCTGCTGCAGGCCAACGACGACGACCTGTTCTGGAGCGGGCAGACGCGCATCGCCTTCGTGCACCTGCGCCGCCACGTCAGCACGCAGTACATGGTCGGTATCGCGGTGAAGATGCGCGAGGTGTTCGAGCGGCGCGCCATCGAGGCGCTGGGCCGGCGGCGCGGCCAGGCGGCGGCGCGCGCCTTTGACCGCATCCTGAGCGCGGTCGTCGGCCTCACAGCGGAGGGCTACGACGTGCTGGCGCACGCCGCGTTCAACAAAGACGCCGCGATTGACGAAAACATGATCGCGTGGCTGATCGCGCAGGACCGGGCGCGCTAACCCGGCAACGCGCTATTCCAGCGTGTGGCGCGGCAGACCCGCGCCGAGGAACAGGCGGTCGGTCAGGTGCCACAACTGGCCGTCGATCACCGCCACGATGTGCACCCGGTCCGGCCCAATCTCGATGTCGCACTCGGTCACGTTGCCCGTCTTGAGCAGCGCCGGGTCGCTCGCCTCCCCGCTCCGGTACGTGCGCAGCCACAGGCCGCGCACGCCTGAGGGCGGCGCGGTGCCGATGAGCCAGGTGAGGTCGTCCGGCCCCAGGGCGAAGGCCATCGACTCGACGCCCCGCGCGGACCAAAGCAGCGGCGTATACGGGCCAACCCACATGCGCCCATCCCACAGCGCGTAGTAGACCTGCCCCGCGTTTTCAAGAATCACGTGCGGGAAGCCGTGCGAGTCGAGCAGCACATCACGCCCCAACCGGCCCTGCTCTAAGAGGTCCTGGCCGCCCATCAGGCCGCGCCAGTGGTCGCGGTCGGTGGGGTTCGAGTGCAGGTAGAGCTGGTCAGACCCGGCGCTCATGATGAGGTGCAACACGTCATCCTCGCTCGCGGTCAGCCCAATGGCGTGTATCTGCGTCGGGGTCGCCGGGTCGGTCAGGATCGGCGCGCCTGGGTCCCACTCCTTGCCGCTGTTGGACGAATACCCCAGGCGGAAATACGGCGCTTCGCGCTGGCGGTCGCGATACACCACGTAGATCGCGCTCCCCCGCAGCGCAAACGCGAAGTTCGTCGTGTATTGGGGGCGTTGCGGTCGCCGCCCAGGGGCAGCGGCACCGGCTGCGTGCCGGTCACGCCCGACCCGCTCCGGCGCAGCAGCGTGAGCGCCCCGGCGTGGACCACATCGCGTGGGGCACGTCCGAGCCGTCGAGGGCCATGTCCCACTGGAGCGGGCGGCTCCCCTCCCACGTCTGCCACACCTCGATGTCGGTCCAGCCCTGCGTCTCGGTCCACTGGCGGTACAGCAGGCGCGCCACGTTCCCCTGCACATCCAGCCACGCCAGGTGAAGCACGCCGCCCCGGTCCAGGCGCAGCCGGGGCTGCGCGGCCTGCCCCACCGGCTCCAGCGCCGTCTCGATCAGGCTGGGGCTGTCCAGCGCCGGGTCTTCCGTCGGGGCCACGGTCGCGAACGGCGCGGTGACGGTCGCCGGCACCACCGGCGGCGGGGCTGTGTTACAGGCGGCAAGCGCGAGCGCCAGCGCAAAGACCAGCCAACCTCGGCGGCTGTGTGTTTCACGGCAGCTCCCCCATCGTTAAGCCCAAGCCTGGACCTGCGCCGAATCTACCACGTTTCGGGAGCCTCCTCCATCGCGCGAAGGTCCTGAGCACGCCCGCCCGCCCAGCCGGCGTGCTCAGGTGGCCGAGGTCAGCGGCGCATGCAGCCTCAGCGCACGTCGCCGGCTGCCTCAAACGCCGCCTCCAGTATAGCAAAGAAGGCTGTATTGCATATGAAGATTGTGTGAAAGCAGGGGAATCAGACCGGCCCGGCTACGGGGGAGGGGCGCTGCCGCCGGTGTCTTCGAGTTCCAGGCGCAGCGTTTCCAGCTCCTCGACGGTGTAGCGCCCGGTGTCGAAGCGCGCCTCCGCGCCCGGCCAGCCGTGCACCGGCTCCGGCACCACGAGCGGCAGCGTCAGCCGCACATCGGTACCGACGCCCGGCCAGCTATCGATCTTCATGCGCCCGCCGTGCGCCTCGATCACGCGCTGGGTGATGAACAGGCCCTGCCCGGTACCCGGCGTGCGCACGGGCGCGCCAGCCGGCGTACACGGCTTGCCCCTGAAGAACCGCTGCCCCACGAAGGGCATGTCTTCCTTGCTGATCCCAACGCCGCTGTCGCTGATCGTGAACACCGCCTCCGAATCGTTGCCCGTCGCCGCCACAATGCCGATCTCGCCGCCGGGCCGGGTGTACCGGACCGCGTTGTCGATCACGTTGCCGATGGCCCACCGGAGCCGGCGCTCGTCACCCAGGATGAACATATCGCGGTCCATGAGCATCACGTGCACGCGCAGGCCCGCCGCGTCAATCGCGTCCTGCCAGTCGCGCAACAGCCCCCAGACCAGCTCCTCCGCCGGCAGGGGGAACGCCCCCACCTGGAGCACGTCGCGGTCCATCGTGCTCAGGTCGCGCATCTCCAGGATCATGCGCTCAAGCGAGACCATGTTGGCGCGCAGGTCGTCCATGAGCGTGTGCAGCGACCCACCGGAACCGGCCATCTCCGCGCGCAGCGCGCTGTGTTGCAGCGCCGCCAGCGGCTCGTAGACCTCGCGCGCCATCTGATCGATCAGCCGGGCGCGCTCCTGCTCGGCGCGCGCCTGCGGCGTGATGTCGTGCAGCATCACCACGGTGCCGATGCGTCGGGGCTTGCGCCCGCGCTCGTCCATGACCGCTGCCGCCTGCACGCGCAGCACGTGGTCGTTCACCTCGACGCGCACCGGGTCGCCAAGCGCGTACACGCCTGGCGCGAGCGCCGCGCCCAACGTGTCGGTCACAAGCGCGGTCAGCCGGTTGAAGCTCTCGTCGCGGAACACCCGCCGCGAGCCAAGCAGCCGCCGCGCCGGGTCGTTCATCAGCGCCACCCGCCCGTGATTGTCCTGCACCACCAGGCCGTCCGGCACCGAGTCGAGCACCGCGCTCAGGCGCGAGGTCTCGCGGCGCTGCGCGCGCAGGGAGAGCGCCAGCAGTTCCAGGCGGCGCTCCATGCTGTCGGCCAGCGCATCGACGCTATGCCCCACCGCGCCGACCTCGTCGGTGGGCTGCATCCGGGTCCGCGCGCTCAGATCGCCGCCGCGCAGCGCCTCGGCGGCGGCGCGCACCTGCGCCAGCCGTGAGGTGTACACCCACGTCAACATCACGAAGCCGGCCACCATCACGGCAGCCGTCATGCCCGCGAACAACAGGCTGAGCAACTGCCGGCTGGCCTCCGTGGCGGCGAACAGGCCATTCGGGACGTAGACGCCCACCACCCCAAGCGCCTCGCCCCCAAGCGTGAGGGGCGCGTAGGCAACCTGATAGTGCTGGCTGCCCACGCGCGCCGTATCCAGCCGTGGCTCGTGCGTGAGCGAAATCGTCTTGGCGAGCGCCGGCGACAGCGCAAGCTCATCCCCCGCCGCGTCGCCGAACGTCGCGCTTGCCAGGTCGCCGCTGGGGAGATAGAGCGTCACTTCCGTGAGCGCACTCGCGCGCACTGCCTCCGCGACCTCCGCAAGCGTGGAGCCGACCAGCGCCACACCCACCAGCCGGTCATCGAGCATGACCGGCCCCGCCGTGAACAGCGCGTAGCCCTGCGGGGTGCGCGCCAGCGCGGAGGGCCGCCGGCTCAGGTCGGCATGGGGCGCCAGGAAATCAGACACAATCGGCAGCGGCGAGAGGTCCGTCTCTGCGCTGACCGCGTAATCGACCGCGCCTTCGCGCGCCACGCGCTGCAGGCCCAGCACCTCCACGCCGTTCCAGTCGGTGATGACGACGCTGTTGATCCCGGCGTTGGCCGCCAGCGGCTCGATCAGCCGCTGCAGCGCGCGACCGTCCTCGGTCACCACGAGCTGGGGCGCGCCGTTGGTCCCGCGCACAAGGTTAAGAATCTCCAGGTGTTCATGCTCCACATTGGCGACGCCGCGCGCCGTGCTCTCCAGCGCGCGCACCAGGCGCTCGGTGCGCGCTTCGTCCAGGCCGCGCACGAAGGCGTTGGTCACCAGATACGTGCTCACGGTCGCCAGCACCAGCAACACCACGCCGACGCCGGCCAGCACGCGCAGGCGCGCCGAAATAAACGGCCTCGGCGCGCGCTGCTGCGCTTCACGCCGACGCCGCTCCTGCCCTCCTACATTCCCTACCGGTACGCCCTGCTTTGCAACCGCCACAGTGCCACTCCAACGCCCACAGGGGGTGATGATTTCATAGTATGCGTAAGTGGCCGTTCCCGCAACCCCCTTTCAAGCGAAAGAATGGACTTCGTACCGCATTTTAACGCGGTTCAAACCGAAACCGGGCAGCTCAGCCGGGCCGAGCCGCGCCTGTGCGCCGAACTGGCACAGATTCGCGACCAAAGCGCCGGAAAACCGGGCTGCGCCGCCTTCAGGCGGGGCGGAAGGTTTGAAAATTTGAACTATCGCGTCGAGCCTGGATCGCCGTTGGGTAATTCAAACCGGGCACAAACCGGATCGTGCCCCGACCTGTCAGCAGTGACGGTGGCCGCGCGCCTCGAAGGTGAGCGGGTCAACCGGAACGTCATCGATGCGCACCTCATAGTGCACGTGCGGGCCGGTGGAGTTGCCGGTGTTCCCGCTCATGCCAATCACAGTCCCTGCGCCCACGAACTGCCCCCTCGCTCACGCTCACCTCGTCCAGGTGCCCGTAGTACGTGGTGAAACGCCGGTTCTTGACGATCACCAGGTTGCCGTAGCCGCGACTGCTCCAGCCGGCGTGGATCACCTGCCCGCTGTGCGTCGCGACAAGCGCCGTCCCGATGTGCACGCCGATGTCGATGCCGATGTGCCGCAGGTGGAACTGCTGCGTCAGCACGCCACCGACCGGCATCCCGGCCGGCGCGCAGTTGGCCTCGATGAACACGCTGCCGTACCAGAGGCCTCCGTCCGGCACCATGCCGTCAATTGCGCCGACCGTGGGCGTGGGGAGGAAGGCCGTCGCCGGGGGGCGCGTGGGCCAGGGCGTGCGCGTCGGTGGGGGCGTGGGCGTCGGGAACGGCGTGAAGGTCGGCAGCATGAACTGCGCGTTCTTCGACGCCGGCAGCCACGCGCCGACCGGCACCACGCGCCCGCCAAGCGAGTCAAGCGGGCGCACGACCGGCATTTCCAGCCACCCGACGATGGCCGGGTCGATCTGTGCGAATGGCTCGATGATCTCAGGGGGCTGGACCGGCGTCGCCGGGCTGAGCGTCACGCGGCCCGCGCCAAGCGACGCCTGCTCGACGCCGACCTCGCCGATCCAGGCGACCGCCAGCGCGACCGCGAGCGCAGCCAGCGCCAGCAGCGCAACCCACCCGAACGCGCGTAGCCCACGAATGATACAAACCTTCTCCAGTTCAGGCCAACGTTACCCCATCAAATGCGGGAACCTCTGTGTTTATTGTTGACCTCGATGCGCCTGATCCTCTTGTTGATTCTCCCATTCCTCATCCAAATCGAAGACTTCCTCGGTAGCCACCTGTATGCATGTTTCTCAGTGGAACGTGGGTGTCAGATGCTGAAGATGCTCCACCTATCTGAGGTTCTGCGGATTGCATTCCATCCAGTATATCTTCATCCAATTGCTCATTCTTTAGAAGGGCACGGGCATGCTGCTCTGCCTGTTCTAGAAGGGTTTTGATGGTATTGTACAGCCACGTAAATGGCCTAATGATATACCCGTAGAGCTTGCCGTGCAAACGCTACTAGACGGCGAAGAATTCTGGTTACTCTTGCGGCAATAAGCGCTAGATACATTAGAAGTACTCTGCCCAGTCTCACAGTGATCTCAAAGGTGTTTCGTAGTCCCCACCGATATCGGCTACGACTCGAATCAGTCCTGCAGCAAGAACTAGAACCAAGAAGAGTATAACTAACACTGTTCCCAAAAAAGTCCAATTAGTGATATTACTAAAAACGGTTGCTAAGGTGGCAAATGTTGTGATGAACAACCAGCGTACTCACGGCCAACACGCCTAAGGTTCTTATTGAGGATGAATCTATTTATTACCAATCGAATAATAATCCCAGAACCTAAAATTACTATCGGATATATTGTTGTGACATAAATTCTATTTATAGTTATATTAAACCATATATTCCCAAATACGGATATTCCATTAAATTCAGGTAGCTGATCCAGGATGAATTTGTGATATGTATCAAGAGCGCGAGAAATAACGAAGGGTAAATCTTGTGAATTTTCGCCTTCAAAGTTACCAATGGTAACTTCATTACCAAAACCAAGTAAATCAATCAAAATCAATGCTTCCAATTCTCTAGCATAATAGAAAATTAGTATAAGTACTAATATCACTATTAATACACCTTCATAAATAGTCCTGGGTTTAAATATAGCAAATAGAACTAAAAGCAAGGCGACAATAAATATTGTCACTAATAACAATGAGGATATATGTTCCATTGTTATTTTCCTTACATAGATAATGATATTTCCTTGACCGACAAGAGGTTTGTCGAACAAAATGCATGTAAAAACGATTACTTCCCCAGGATCCATTATAGTCGATTATTGAAATTATATCCAACAAACAATCTCCAGATCTCATTTGCCTCCACCACATACTACAATACTACTTAATCAGATGAATTCCGTGATCTGACTCTTCTAAAACCTTACTTTGTAGGCAACAGCACCACGACCTCGAACAGCGCGACCGCGTCCCCGCCTGATCGGTATCCGCGTCACGGAGCGCCACGCGCACGCCCGTGCGCGGGTTGTACATGCCGACCCGCAGCGCATACGTGTCGGGCGGCACACCGGTGAGGTCCAGCGTATACACGTCACGCAGCAGCGTCCCGGCCGGCCACACGTGCCACTGGCTCGTCGGCGCGCGCCCGTGCTGCGGCGGGTGGTCGTCCTGCGCCCAGAGCGGGGTTCCCGTCGCCGGGTTCAGCGCCCCTTCCAGGTGCACAAACGCCGTGTAATCCGCCGGCGCGCGCGCAAACGGCGTCCAGTACAGAATCAGGCGCAGCCGCTCCCCGCTGCGCACCAGCACCCTATCGCGCTGCAACGGCGGACTGACATCGTATCCGACCAGGCTCGCGAAGTCGCCCACCCGGATCGCCGTATGCGCGGCATCCTCCAGCTCTGAGGGCGACGCCACCCACGCGCGCCACTGCTGCACCCGGAACGCGCCCGACCACAGGTCGTCGATCAACTGCGCGTTCGCCTCCAGCCAGTGCAGCGCGGTCGCGTCGGCGTCCCACGCCGGGTTGATCGTCGGCAGGAACCACAGCGCCCGGTGCGCGCTGAGCAGCGCCTCAAGCTGCGCCGCCGTATCCGCCGGGTCGGGGTGCGGCGCGGTAGGGACCGTGGTTTGCGCGCCGTGGTAGTAGTAGCCGAACGCCGGGTCGGAGGTGTTCTGCGCCACGATGTCGCCCGGCGCGACGCGCGCCTCCAGGAACGCGACAAGGCCGCGCCAGTCGGGCGACTTGCGGTACATCGGGTTGGTGTAGTGGTGCCACAGGCCCAGCCCCATCACGAGCAGCAGGCCGCCCCACAGCCCGCCGACCAGATACGCCCGACGGCGGGCAGACAGCCCGGGCCACCGCGCAAGCGCCAGCACCAGCCCGGCGAGGATGAGCATGTAGGCCGGCGTCGAGGCCAGGATGTAGCGCGGGCGGAAGATCGGCTGGACGAGCGCGAGCGCCGACAGCAGCACAAGCGGCGCGCCGGCGTAGCTCGCCAGGAAGACGAAGCGCGCCCGGTCCGCGCGCCACGCGGCGGCCAGCCCCGCGACAACGAGCGCCCACACGACCACCCACACCCAATCGGCCATGCCGGGCGGGAGCGTCTGCCCAAAGACGAGACTCGGCATAACCCACGTGAGCACGCCGGCGGGGTCGAAGCCGCCCGCCGTGCCCACGTAGTCGTTCGCCCACAGGTGCGGCTGGAGGTACCACAGCGCGAGGATGAGCGCGACCGCCGCCTGCGCGGCGAACCACCGCCGGAGCCGCGCGGGGTCGCGGCGGCGCGTGACCAGGACGCAGACGTTCTGGAAGGCAAGCAGCGCCAGCTCAAGGTAAAACGTGTACGCCGCCGCCGCCTGGGCGACGACGTAGGCGGCCCAGTCGCGGCGGTCGCCGCGCGCGAGGGCGCGCAGCATCAGCCACACCGCGAGCGCGCTCAGCGCCGTCCACAGCGCGTAGCTGCGCGCGTCCTGGCTGTGCCACACGTGGAACGGGTTGAGGGCCATCAGCAGCGCCGCGAGCACCCCGCCCCACACGCCAAGCACGCGCCGGCCAATCGCGTACACGGCGGCGACCCCCGCCACCCCCGACAGCACCGAGAGGTAGCGCACCGCCAGCTCGCTGTCGCCGGCGAAGGTCACCCAACCGCTGAACACGGCGAACGTCAGCGGCGGCTGCGGCTCAGAAGCCGCCATCTCGCCCAGGAGGTCGGCGAGCGGGCCGGTCCAGCCGAGCACGGCGAACGCCTCGTCGCCGCGCAGCGCCGGGCCGTCGAGCGCGATCATGCGCAGGACGAACGCGAGGGCCAACACCCCCACGCAAGCGCCCAGTTGGGCGGTCAAGGGTGTGCGCGGATGGCCCGCCAGGCCCGTCTGGCGTCTCATCTGTCGCCCATTCGCTCAGGTAGGTACGGCGCTATTGCCCTTCCGCAAGGGCAGCCTCATCCAGCAGGCGGCGCTGCTCCCGCGTCAGGGGCGGGCGGTCGGCCTCCCGCCCAAGCGCGACGATGTAGCTCCGCAGGTCCGGCTCGCGCTTGGAGTCGGCGTAGAACACGGGCACGCCCGGCGACTCCGCCTCGAAGTTCGCGCCGGGGTTCGTGAACGTCACAATCGGCTCCACGACGATGCCAGAGTCGGGAATCACCTCGTTGATCCACGTCTGGAGGCGCTGCACGTGAAAGTGGGCGTCGCGCGCCGGGTTGCCGATCTGCTCCTGCCGGAAGAGGCGGACCAGGCGCGCCAGGATGCCCGCGCGCGCCCGCCAGCGGTCGCCCTGCACGGCGAAGTCGCCCGCCTGGCCGCGCACCTCAAGGCAGAAGACGCCCTGCGGCGCGATGAGCACGTGCCGCGCGGGCATGTAGTAGTGGTAGAGGGCGTAGTTGTTGCCCAGCCCCTTCAACCCCTCGTTGAGCGCATCCTCCGGGCGGGGGATGCGCACCCAGTCGTTCGTCAGGCGCACAGCGGAAACCGCCGCGATCAGCCCGACAAGGAGCAGCAACGTCGAGAGCCAGAAGAACAACACCTGGTTCTCAAGCTGCACGTCCGGCGGGATCACCCAGAAGAACGCCATGCTCCCGATAAGGATCAGGAGCGCGACCACGAACATCACCTGACCGAGACGGCGCATCCGCTTGATGCGGCGCTCGTTGACGTATATGCGCATGTGGGATCATTTCCAGTGCAGAAAGGCGAGCGCGGGGACTCTACCACATCTGCGCGCACTCAGACAACCGGGCCTGCCCGCATATGTTACAATCGCGCCTGAGCTTGATACAGCATATTCAGGAGGGGCAAGATCATGATGCAATACCGGTACATGGGCCGGACCGGCCTCAAGGTGTCGGCGCTGTGCCTGGGCTGCATGACGTTCGGCAACGAAGCCGACGAAGAAACCTCAAAGCAGATCGTCAACGCCTTCATCGCCGCCGGCGGCAACTTCTTCGACACCGCCAACGTCTACAGCCGGGGCGTCTCGGAGGAAATCCTGGGGCGGGCGCTCTTCGGCCGGCGGCACGAGGTGGCAGTCGCGACCAAGTTCCGCTTCGCGATGGGCGACGGCCCGAACGACCTCGGCGCGTCGCGCTTCCACATCGTCCGCAGCGTCGAGGACAGCCTGCGCCGCCTCCAGACCGACTATATCGACCTGTACCAGATCCACTGCTGGGACCCCGGCACGCCGCTGGAGGAGACCATGCGCGCGCTCGACGACCTGGTGCGGCAGGGGAAGGTGCTGTACCTGGGCGTCTCGAACTTCGCCGCGTGGCAGATCATGAAGGCGCTGTGCGTGAGCGAGGTCAACGGGCTGGCGCGGTTCGACTGCCTGCAACCCCAGTACAGCCTGATCGAGCGCGAGATCGAGCGCGAGACCATCCCGCTGTGCCTGTCCGAAGGGCTGGGCATCATCCCGTGGAGTCCGCTCGGCGGCGGCTTCCTCACCGGCAAGTACACGCGCGAAGCGCAGCCGGCCGGCGCGCGCCTGACCGAAAACCGCAGCGCGCCCTGGGAGAACGTCTGGGACAAGCGCGCCACCGAGCGCAACTGGGCCACCCTCGACGTGGTGCGCGAGGTCGCCAGCGCGCACGATGTCACGCCTGCGCAGGTGGCGATTGCCTGGGTGCTGGCGCAGCCGGGCGTGACCTCTCCCATCATCGGGGCGCGCAACCTGGAACAGCTCAGCGACAACCTGGACGCGCTCGATGTCGAACTCACCGCCGAGGAGATGGCGCGCCTGGATGAAGTCAGCGCGCTGACGCCGGTCTACCCGTACCGCTTCATCAACTTCAACAGCCAGCCGCGCGCCCGGTGACGCACCTTAAAACCTGGCGCGCGTTTTTCCATTTTTGCACAATGTGTGCTACACTTTCGGTATCGTTGGGTTAGTGAAAGGAGGTGGTCCAACAATGTTAGGTCACAAGGGGGCGCACCCGTAGCCCCAACCTCACCTCTGTGAGCGTGTCCGGTTGCGGGTGCGCTCCCGACCCAAAGACTGCTCTGCAGTCGAACGGTCACAGGCTAACCCCCTGTGACCGTTTTTTTGCGCCTGACCCACCAGGAACGTAGCCGCTCACCTTCTGATCCCCGCGACTGAAGTCGCGGGCTAATTCGTATTCTGTCGGCGCTGTTCTGCGATTAACCGCCGACTTCAGTCGGCGGGTTACGAAATATACACAACGACATGACGCCAAATGACAAGGCGAACAGATACCAGAAGCGCCGGGCAGCGTCACAGCCCTGTTATGCACTTCATGTGTTTTTGCCTGTTAATGCGCGCCGCGCTACACTTTCACAGTTGATTAATCGGCAGCGTGCATCGCCTCATCTGCCCGACCCGGACAACCTGAATGACCATAGACCACATCTACCTATCCCCCCACCTCGACGACGCCGTGTTCTCCTGTGGCGGCCTCATCCGGCAGCAGCGCGCCAGGGGCGAGCGCGTGCTGGTCGTCACCGTGTTCACCGAGAGTCCGCCTCCAGAAAGCCTCTCCACCTTCGCGCGCACCATGCAGCGCGTCTGGACCGACCAGCTTGATCCGCTCGCCGTACGCCGCGCCGAAGACGAGGCCGCGATGCGGGCGCTCGGCGCGGAGTTCATCCACCTGAGCCACTACTCGGCGATGTACCGGACCGACGCCGACGGGAGGCACCTGTACCAGGGCGTCAGCATGTTCGGCAAGGTGAACCCTGATGAGAGCGATCTCGCGCAGACCCTGGCTGCCCAGTTCGCGCGGCTGCGCCTCGACCACCCGACGGCGACCATGTACATTCCGCTGACGGTCGGCAACCACGTGGATCACCAACAGGTCAACCTGGCCGCGCGCAACCTCCCCGGCCCGCTCCGCTACTATGAGGACTTCCCCTACGTGGTCTTCGGCGTGCTCGCACCGCTGGTCTTCCGGCTCATGGGGTTCCTGGGGCGGCTCGGCGTGCGCCCGATGGACAACCCGGACATGAAGGCGCACCCGCTCACCTGGCCGGCGCTGCTCAAGGCCTTTCACACCGCGCCGCCGCTCGTCAGCGGCCCGAAGCGCGCGCAGCGGCAGGTGGGGCGGCACATCTGGGAGGCGCAACTGTACCCCATCGACCTGGTGGCGAAGCTGCAGGATACCCTGCACTATCCCTCGCAGGTGCGCATGGTCTTCGGCAACGAGTACAACCTGCAGCGCGCCCTGGAGGCCTACGCCCTCTCGCTGGGGCAGACCCTCGGCCTCAACATCCCGCACGAGCGCCTGTGGACGGCGCTCGCACCGGTCCCGGTTCCCGCGCAACCGCCGCTGACAACCAAGAACCCCAGGTAGCCGGGGCGGTCGCGCCGCCCGGCGTCACCCGTCCTGCCCCGCCCAGAGCGAGGGCAGCGCCTCGATCTGCGCCCAGCCCGCGCCCGGCTCCACCCGCGCCACCTCCAGGTCGGTGAAATAGTCGTCGAGCACGGCGGCCCGCTCCATCGCCAACGGCGGGCGACAGTAGTCTTCCTCTTCCCACACCGCCACGTCATCGCGCTCCAGGCGGGCGCGGCGCAGGCTGTCATCGAGCGCCGCGCCGAAGGGCCGCATCGCCGCAATCTCGCTGGCGTCGAGCCGCGCGCGCAGGTCGGCGAGCTTCTCCCACAGGGGCTTCGCACGCACCAGATAGTACGCCATGTGTCGCCTCGCTAAACTGGCCTTTTGGGGATTGTAAGCACGGCGCGGCAGGGTTGTCCAGCGACGCGCACCGGCGGCAGGGGCCGGGTATCAGAAGCCGGTGTACGCGCGGTACCAGTCTGGCCGCCCGCCGGCGGGGTGAATCAGTACGGAGCGGGGCCGGATCTCGGCGAGGTGTTGAGCGGGATCGCGGTGTCGGCGAAAGGACCCGCCCGGTCGAGCGGTGATCTCCTTCCAGATCGCCGCCCGGCGAAGCCGCTGCGCCCGCGGACCACGCGCACCTGCGCGCGTAGGTCTCAAGTCCACGCCCGCGTGAGCAGCACCCAGGCACGGCGTCGCCGCGCTGACGCCTCACACGCCGCTCGCCAGGTGTCCGGTCGAAGGCGACATCGACCGGAATTCGAGCTCAGCACTCCGCGGAGGGCGAGAGCCGCCGCGCGTCTCGCGCACGATCTCGGGCGCTCGCCGCGAACTGGGCGCCCGCTTCGGCGTCGGCTCAAGACTATACAAAGCGGCTCCACGAACACGGAGGTCGAAGCGGTGGCACGTGTCCAACCTCCTGACCTCGCACTCCACCGCCTCGCAGCGCGCCCGACTCGGGTGGTAGTACGCCAGCAGCTTGACCGCCGACGCCCCGCGCGCCTGATCTTGCCGATATCCCAGTCGGCTCGAACCCGATGCGGCGGCGCGTCGGCTCGCCGAGGTAGCCGTCCTGCTCCAGCGGCATCAGCAGCCCGGTGCGCCCGATCAACTGCATCGCCGGGCGCAGGTGTAGTTCGGGTCGAGCAGCACGGCGCTCAGGTACGCGCACGCCCCACCACGTCGGACTTGAGGCGCACGATGTCATCGTAGGACGCGGTCGGCAGCATCGCGCGCAGGCTGCCGCGATGGTCGATTGCCAGGATCGTGAAGACGCCCTCCCGGTGCTCTCGCCTTGAGGCCGCGCACCGACCCGGCGTAACTGTTTGCATCGCCGGCCTCCTCGCTCACGCCCCGGCATGACGCCGCATGAAGGCCCACACCTCGTCGAGGCTGCGCGCGCCGCTCATCGTCCCCTGCTGGGTCACGGCCAATGCGCCGCACGCATTGGCGAAGCGCGCCGCCTCCGCGGGCGGGTCGCCGGCAAGCCAGCGGAACAGGAACCCCGCGTCGAAGCAGTCGCCGGCGCCGGTCGGATCCACCTCTTCCACCGGGAAGGCCGGCACATGCACCGCGCCGTCGCGTGTGTAGACCGCGCAGCCGTCCCCGCCGCGCGTCACGATCACCACCCGCGAGGGCTTGTCCGCCAGCAGCGCCGCGACCGCGTCCTCGGTCGTATCCGTCCCGGTGAGCAGCCGCGCCTCCTCGTCGGTGGGGATGATGACATCCGCCGCCGCGACGAAAGGCGCGAACACCTCCCGCGCGCGCGCGTTGGGCATCAGTTGCGGGCGCAGGTTCGGGTCAAAACTGAACCGCGCGCCGGCCTGCTGCGCCAGCGCCAGCGCGCGGCGCGCGGTCGCCAGCGCGTCGTCATGGATGGAAAGCGTCGATCCCATCAGGTGCAGCACACCCAGCCCCTCGAACCAGGCCGGGTCGAGCAGGTCTGGCGTGAGCTGTCCGCTGGCGGCGTGCCGCATGTGGAACACGAAATCGCGCGCGCCGCCGGTGAAGTACGCCACGAACGCGACGCCTGTCGTGCGCCCCGGCAGCACGCGCACGCCGCGCGTGTCCACGCCATCGCTGCGAAGCTGCGCGATGAAACACTGCCCAAAGGCGTCATCGCCAATCGCCCCGACGCCCGCCACCCGCGCGCCGAGCCGCGCCGCCTGCACGGCGAAGATGAACGGCGCGCCGCTCGGATACGGCCCGGTAAACGGGCCAGGCCGGTCGAGCGGCTGGTCCAAACCGGTGCGCATGATCTCGACCAGCGCCTCGCCAACCGTCAGGATGTCAAACGCCATTTCGGGTTACTCCACTCGGAGCAGTCGTGCGAGGGCCCAAGATGGCAGCCGGCCAGGCCACATCTTGCCGCGAAGTCTACAATTGCGTTTGGGCTTTGTCAAGGCATCCTGGTACATTTGAGGGGAAACAGAAATCGATCCACTGCCGCTAGCGTCGGTTTCCGAGAGCACTTCAGGAGGCGCCCGCCGATGGACCCAAAGGAACAGACGGCACACCGTGCCGGCGAGTTGATGGCGCAGGGCTACAACTGAGCGGAGGCGACAGTACTCGCCGTGAGCGAGCACCTGTTCGGTACAGTCGACGCCCACACCATCCGCATGTGCACGGGCCTGGGCGGCGGAGTCGGCGGGACGCACGAGGAACTGTGCGGCGCGCTGAGCGGGGGCGTCCTGGTCATCGGCGCGGCGCACGGGCGCGCGCGCCCGGACGACGACGCCAGCCCGTGCAGGGCGCTGGTCGCCGCCTTCCGGGAGCGCTTCATCGACGTGTTTGGCGCCACCCGCTGCCAGGACCTCCGCGACCGTGGCTTCGGCTCCACCGAGACGCCGTGCCGCGTGGTGGTCATGGCGACGACCCTCCTCCTGTTGGACATGCTGGCGCAGGGTGAGCAGGGAAACTGAGTTTGCGAAGGAGCGAGCCGTGCAAATCAGCGGCATCCACCACATCACCGCCATTGCGGGGAACCCGCAGCAGAACGTAGACTTCTACACCGCCGTGCTTGGCCTGCGCATGGTCAAGCTCACGGTGAACTTCGACGATCCGGGCACGTATCACCTGTACTACGGCAACGAGGTCGGCCACCCCGGCACGGTGCTCACGTTCTTCCCGTTCCGTGACGCGCCCAAAGGCCGCCGGGGCACCGGCCAGGCGACCACCATCGCCTTCTCCATCCCCGAAGGCGCGATGGGTTACTGGATCGACCACTTCAAGGGGCACAACGTCCCGTTCGAGAATCCGGAAGCGCGCTTCGACGAGGAGGCGCTCGTGTTCTACGACCCGGACGGGCTGAAGCTCGAACTCGTGGCCTACGCCGACGACGACCGCCTTCCCTGGGAGGGCGGGCCGGTCCCGCCCGAAAGGGCGATCCTGGGGTTTTACAGCGTCGCGCTCTCGGAAGAAGGCTACGAGCGCACGGCGGCGCTGCTCACCGAGACGCTTGGCTTCCGCGCGACGCAGGAACACGGCGACCGCTACCGCTACGAGGCGGGCGCGGGCGGTCCGGGCGCGGTGGTTGACGTCCTCTGCCACCCCACCGAGATAGCGAGCCGCGTCGCGGTGGGCACGGTGCATCACGTGGCGTGGCGCACACCCGACGACGACGCGCAGGCCGCCTGGCGCAAGACCATCGCCGCGCTTGGCTACAACGTCACGCCGGTGATGGATCGCCAGTACTTCCACTCGATCTACTTCCGCGAGCCGGGAGGCGTGCTCTTCGAGATCGCGACCGACCCGCCGGGCTTCACGAAGGACGAGACGGTTGCCGAACTGGGCAGCGGTCTCAAGCTCCCGCCCTGGCTGGAACCACGCCGGGACCTGATCGCGCAAGCCCTGCCGCCGCTCTGGCTGCCGGGAGAAGGCAGCCAATGACGGCGACAGTCGACCGCATCGGCGACATCGCCGGGCCGCACCGGGGGCAGCCGGTGCTGGCCGCCGGCGCGCCTCTCAGCACGGCGCGGGCGGCGATGGTGATGCTGCACGGGCGCGGCGGCAGCGGCCAGGACATCCTGGACATGGCCGTCCACTTCGAACAGCCGGGGTTCGCCTACCTTGCGCCGAGCGCCGCCGGCAATACCTGGTACCCGAACAGCTTCCTCGCGCCGCTGGCGAGCAACGAGCCGAAGCTGTCATCGGGGCTGGCCGTCATCGGCGACCTGCTCGGCCAACTGGAGGCGGCGGGCCTCCCCCGGCGCGCGCCGTGCTTGTGGGGTTCTCGCAGGGCGCGTGCCTGGCGCTGGAGTACGCCGCGCGGCACGCCCGGCGCTATGGCGGCGTGGCTGCGCTCAGCGGCGGCCTCATCGGCCCGGAGGTCGCGCCGCCCGTCGATGCCGGGTCGCTGGCGGGGACGCCGGTCTTTCTGGGGTGCAGCGACGTGGACCCGCACATCCCGCTCGCGCGCGTGCAGGTCAGCGCATCGGTGATGCGGGACCTCGGCGGCGACGTGACCGCGCGCATCTACCCCGGCCTCGGCCACGTCATCAACCAGGACGAGATCGACTCGGTCAACGCGATGCTGGCGGCGCTTCTGACTAGCGCGCACCCCCGATAGGCCGGCGGCGCGCCGATGCCCAGGCAGAACCGCGTAACGCCCTTCGGGGAGATCGTGGCCTACCCGGAGCGCGGCCTGTTCATGGGCAACCGGGGGATTCTCGTCGATGCGCACGGGAACCTGACCCGCCGCCGCTGGTCCTCGCCCGCGTGGATCACGTGCGCGCTGGAATTCAAGGGCCGGCGGCTCCCGCTCATGGAGCCGGGCCACAACACGCAGCTCTTCTTCCTGGACGAAGCCACCGCGCTGGCCGCCGGCCACCGCCCTTGCGGCGAGTGCCGCCGCGCGGACTTCGACCGGTTCAAGGCGCTGTGGCTGGAGGCCAACGCGGCGCGCGTCGCCGGGCCGCTTCCGCGCATCGGGCAGATTGACCGCGCCATACACGTGGAGCGCGTCCACGCCCGGCAGCGGACCCAGCTCACGTACCGGGACAGCCTCGACGCACTGGCGAACGGCGTGTTCGTCACGCTCGACGACGCGCGGGCCGCCTACCTGGTCTGGGACGGCGTGCTCTGGCGGTGGACGCGGGTGGCTACACGCAGCCGGTCAGCCGGCCCCGCAACGTGACCGTGACCGTGCTCACCTCGCACTCGGTCGCGCGGACGCTCGCCGCTGGGTACGTCCCGGTTGTGCATGGCTCCATCCCTTGACTAACCGACCGATTCGGTCTATTTTCTCTCCGTGAGGCCGGGCGATTGGCCGGCTCCATTGCTATTGATTGGGTACCCATAACAAAGGATAGAAACTCTGATGAGTGTCACCGCACGCCTCAACCGCCTCTTCGCGCCGGACGGCAAGTGCTTCGACGTGGCGGTCGATCACGGCTTCTTCGGCGAGCGCGGCTTCCTCGACGGCATCGAGGACATGCACGGCGTCATCGCCACGCTGGTCGAGGCAAACCCGGACGCGATCCAACTCAGCATCGGCCAGGCGCCCCTGCTGCAGAACGTCCCCGGCAAGGCCAAGCCGGCGCTCGTCCTGCGCACCGACATCGCCAACGTGTACGGCAAGACGCTGCCGGACGTGCTCTACAGCCACCTCATCGACGACGCAGTTGAGCAGGCCGTTCGCCTTGACGCCGCGTGCGTGGTCGTGAACCTGTTCAACCTCCCCGGCCAGCCGGAGGTCTACCGGCAGTGCGTCGCCAACATCAGCCGGCTCAAGCCGGACTGCCGAGCGCTACGGGATGCCGCTGATGGTCGAGCCGCTGGTGATGCAGCCCAACGCGCAGGCCGGCGGGTACATGGTCGATGGCGACATCGACAAAATCCTGCCGCTCGTGCGCCAGGCGGTCGAACTCGGCGCGGATGTCATCAAGGCCGACCCCACCGACGACGTGTCGGCCTACCACCGCGTCATCGAGGTCGCCGCCGGGAAACCGGTGCTCGTGCGCGGCGGCGGCAAGGTGCCCGAAGCCGAGATCATGCAGCGCACCCACGAACTCATGCAACAGGGCGCGAAGGGCATCGTCTACGGGCGCAACGTCATACAGCACCCGAACCCCGCCGGCATGACGCGCGCGCTGATGGCAGTGGTGCATGATGGTGTCAGGCCAGAAGATGCCCTAAGATATCTGGAGAGCTAATGCGCATCCAGGAGGAGATGGGCAATGGCAGAAGAAGAACCGTGGCGGTCGGAGGAAGTGCGTCTTCTGTAACCAGACCTTCTCGAAACGCGGTGTGGGCGGCACCTGACCGCGTGCAAGGCGCGGAAGGCCTTTACGAACAACTGGCGGCCAAGAGCAAAGGGCGCCTGAGAGGTTGTTTCATCTGCACATCGGGATGCCTTTAGCGGCGACTACTGGCTGCACGTGGAAATTCCGCCCGCGCCAGTCTTCGTGACCTGGACCAGTTCCTGCGCGACATCTGGCTGGAGTGCTGCGGACATCTGAGCATGTTCCGAATTGAGGGACAGGATTATTTCGTCACCTCCGAGGTAGGGCGACCTTGGCGGAATGTCGATGGCCCCGAAACTTGGTGCAGTGCTCCGGCCCCGCGTGGAATTTCAGCACGAATATGACTTCGGCACCACAACTGACCTTGTGCTTACTGTCGTCGCTGAACGCCAGGGCGTGGCTGCAGAGACCCCGTGCGTCATGGCCCGCAACGACCCACCGCCGATTATGTGCAGCGTCTGCGGCAAGCGCCCGCCAGGGTGCTATGCATAGAGTCATCATGACGAAGAGGCGTGGTTCTGTATCAATGGGGGCGAAGCACGAATGTGGCATGGAGATGTTGCTCCCGGTTGTGAACTCGCCTCGCATGGGCATGTGTGGTTATACAGGGGAGGATACATCGTGCTACGACGAGCTGCTGGCGGCGGGCGCCGACGCTGAGGAGCGGTGGGACGTGGAACTATGACACGCGCGCTGAAGGAAATCCGCGTTGGTGTCATCGGCCTGGGGCTGATCGGGCGCGAACTTGCCAGCGCCGCCATGCGCTGGCCCCACCTGCTCGACCTGGACTTCGCGCCGCGCATTACCGCCATCTGCGACGTAAACCCGGCGCTGTTCGACTGGTTCGAGCGCGGCCTGGACACGATCACGCTCAAGACCACCGACTACCATGACCTGCTCGACAGCGACGACGTGGACGTGATCTACTGCGCTGTGCCGCACAACCTGCACGCGCAGCTCTACACTGACATCATCCGCGCCGGGAAGCACCTGTTCGGCGAGAAGCCTTTCGGCATCGACCTCGCCGCCAACCGGCAGATCATGCAGGCGGTGGCCGAACACCCCGAAGTGACCGTCGCCGCCTCCTCGGAGATGCCCTTCTTCCCCGGCGCGCAGCGCGTGATCCGCGACATCCGCGCCGGCCGCTTCGGGCAGATCATCGAGGCGTGGTGCGGCTTCCTGCACAGCAGCGACCTCGACCCCAACAAGCCGATCAACTGGAAGCGCATGGTGGACATCAACGGCGCGTATGGCTGCATGGGCGACCTGGGGATGCACGCGCTGCACGTCCCGCTGCGCGCCGGCTGGCTGCCGGTCAACGTGCGCGCCATGCTGAGCAACATCGTCTCCGAGCGCCCCAACGCGGAGGGGCAGATGGTCCCCTGCGCGACGTGGGACAACGCCACCCTGGTCTGCGACACGCCGGGCGGCTTCCCGCTCTACCTGCAGACCTACCGCATCGCCCCCGGCGAGACCAACACCTGGTATCTGCGCGTGCTCGGCACGGAATTCAGCGCCGAGTTCTCGACCAAGTACCCCAAGACGCTGCGCACGATGCGTTACACGCCGGGCGGCGAGCAGGCGTGGCAGTCGGTGGACCTGGGTACGAGTCGGCGTACCCGGCGATCACGGGCAAGATTTTCGAGTTCGGCTTCCCGGACGCGATGCTCCAGATGTGGGCGGCGTTCCTCGATCAACTGGTCAACGGGCGCGACGGGATGCGCCAGCCGTTCTACTGCGTCACGCCGGAGGAGACGCACCAGCATCACCGGGTGCTTACGGCGGCGCTGGAGTCACACGAGCGGAGGGCGGTGGTCCCGGTGACGGATACGGATGCGTAAGCGTGAGCTTCGGACGACCCACGAAAGCATAGAAGAGAGCGGAGCAGCCCGATGGAAACGCGCGTAAAGATTGCGCACCTGGATCAGCCGGGCTTGAGCAAGCTCAAGGCGCTTGAGGCGGAGTTGGGCACGATCATCGTCGCTTACGAGAAAGCGAGCACGCGATGGCCGACCTCACGAATGAACAGCTCGCCCGCCTGCAGGCGCTCGAAAAGGAACTTGGCGTCGTCCTGGAGGCGTTTCAGTCACCTCGAAACCCATCTGGCGCCTTAGCGCCCTTAGCGCTCACTCCTCCGGCACCAACCACACCCGGTCACGCGGCAGGTGGATGCGCACGCGCGCGCCCGGCTCGGCGGTGTGGGTCGGCTCGACCACGGCCTGCCAGGTCTCGCCCGCCACGTCGAAGAGGAAGTTGGTGTACGTGCCCATGTACACGCACGACTTCACCAACACCTCCAGCGCGTTCTCAGCATCGCGGTCGGCGCTGCCGTCGCCAACGACGATATCCTCAGGCCGGATTGTGACCAGCACCGCGCCGTCAGACAGCGCGCCGGCGGCGGCGCCAAGCTTGAGGCTCCCCAGCGCGGTTGATACCGTGTCGCCGCGCTTGTCGCCCGGCAGCAGGTTGGCGTTGCGGAAGAAGCGCACCACCCCCGGCGTTGGCGGGGCGCTCGTAGAAGGCGCGCGGCGGCGTGTACTGCTGGATCACGCCGTCGAACATCAGCGCCACGCGATCCGCGAGCATCACCGCCTCCTCCTGGTCGTGCGTGACGAAGATCGTCGTGATCTGCATCCGCCGCTGGATGTTGCGGATCAGGTCGCGCATCTCCAGCCGGAGGTTGGCGTCCAGGTTCGCCAGCGGCTCGTCGAGGAGCAGCACGCGCGGCTCGACGACCAGCGCCCGCGCCAGCGCCACCCGCTGCTGCTGCCCGCCGGAGAGTTCTTCGGGCCGCCGATCCTCGAACCCGCTCAGGCGCACCAGGTCCAGCATCTCCGCGACCCGTTTCCGGATCGCGGCGCGGTCCACGCCGCGCATCCGCAGGCCGAAGCCGACATTCTTCTCGACGTTCATGTTGGCGAAGAGAAGGTGCTGCTGGAACACCATCACCGCGCCGCGCTTCTCCACCGGCGTATCCAGGATCGACGCGCCGTCGAATTTCACGTCGCCGCTCGTCGGCTCCAGCAGCCCGGCAATCATGCGCAGGGTGGTCGTCTTGCCGCACCCCGACGGCCCCAGGAAGGCCACCAGCTCGCCGCTGTCGATCTCCAGGTTGAGGTTGTCCACCGCCGTCACGTCGCCGAAGCGCCGCGTGAGGTTCTCCAGGGTGACTTGCGTCATCGCCGCTCCGATGTCGAGGTCGATTGTCGTCTGGGCCCAGAAGGGATTATACCCGGTTACGGGCGCTTCACGCCGATCACCCGATACATCACGCGGATGTCGGTGCGCCCGTTCAGCTTGCGCGGCTTGAGCGGCTCCGTCTCGAAGTAATCCTTGACGAGTGCAAAGGTGGCCTCGCTGAGCATCACCTCACCGGCCTGCGCGTTGCTCTCCATGAATTTGGCGACCTGCAGCGTGTCGCCGACGGCGGTAAACTCCTTGCGGTCCGGGCTGCCGACGTTCCCCAGCACCGCCGGCCCGGTGTGCACGCCGATGCCATAGTACAGCCGGTGCGCCTCGGAAAGTACCTCGTGCAGCGCGAGCACGTCGTAGCGCATCGAGAGCGCCGCGCGCACCGCGCGCACGGCGTGGTCTTCCTGCGGGTTAAGCTGCGTGTTGAACAGACCCACCACCTCGTCGCCGATGTACTTGTCCACCACGCCCTCGTGCAGGTGGATTGCATCCGTCGAGCAGCGCAGATACCGGTTGATGATGTCCATCAACACTTCTGGCGCCAGTTGCTCGCTGAACGTGCTGAAGCCGCGCACGTCGGCGGACACGACCGAGATCGTGCGCTGTTCGCCGCCGAGCGCCAGCATGTCGATGCTCTGGATGTTGTCCACCATCGCCGGGGGCAGGTAGCGCCGCACCGCCGCCAGCTGCGCCTCCCGCTGCTTCTCCTCCGTCAGGTCGTCCATCACAATCGCCACGCCCCCGCGCCCCGTCTCCAACTCCTGCATCGGACTCAGGCGCATGCTCAGGCTGATCACCCCGCGCGCCGGCACCTCCGGCTCCACCTCCACCGCCTCCCGCCGCCCTTCCTCCCGCACCGCCCGCAGCAGCCCCGCCAGCGTCTCCCCAACGGCAGCACCTCCTCCAACCGCATCCCCGTGCTCCGCCCCTCCTCCAGGTTCAGGATCGCCCGCGCCGCCGGGTTGCACAGCGTGATCACGTCCTCCGCGTCCGTCGTGATCACCCCGCTCGCAATCGACGTGAACACGTTGTCCAGCAGGTCCTTCAACTCCGTGATCTCCGCCAGGCTCGCACGCACCCGCGCGAACAACCGCGCGTTCTGGATCGCCACCGCCGCCTGGTCCGCAAACGCGCTCAACAACGCCAGCTCCCGCCCGCTGAACAGCCCCGCACGGATCCGGTTGTCCGCATACGCCACCCCGATCACCTCCCCGCGCGCCTTCAGCGGCACGCACAGGATGCTCCGCAGGCTGAACCCCACCACGCTCTCCTGCCCGCTGAACCGCGCGTCCTCCCGCGCGTTGTCCGTCAGCACCGGCTCCCCACTCGCCGCCACCTGCTGCACCACCGTCCGGCTCACGATGAACTCGCTCTCGTTGAGCGTCTCCCGGTCCAGGTTCCGCGCCACGCGGAACGTCATCTCCCCGCTGCCCTCCTCCCGCAGCGCGATGTAAACCCGCTCCGCTCCGGTCAGCGCGATCACCGTGTCCATCACCCGGTTCAGCACCTCGTCGATGTTCAGCGTCGAGTTGATCAGCGCCGTGGTGTCCGCGAGCGCGCGCAACTGCGCCAGCTCGCTGCCGGGGTCCTGGGCGGACTGCGCCAGAATTTGCAGGTCGCCATGCACCACCTTGAGGCTGCCGATCACGCCCGGCGGGAGCGACATGTTGTACTGGCGCAGCGCCTCGCGCTGCGCGCGGAGCAGGTCAGCCACCGCGCGGACTTCGCTGCTCATGGCCTGGAGGCGTTGGTTGAGGCTGGCGGCGTCGTTCATCGGTAGCACACTTCGTAAATCTGCGCCGGCTGCTGCCGCCCTTTCACCTTCCGCGCGCCGCGCTCGATCACGGAAATCGTGTCGGCATGTGCGTCCAGGAACCCCTGGCAGAGCCGGTAAGTGTCCTCGCTGAGGATGATCTGGCCGAAGGTCGCGTTCTGCTCCAGCCGCCGCGCGAGGTTGATCGTGTCGCCAATCGCGGTGAACTCCCGGCGCGACGGGCTGCCGACGTTGCCCACCGTCGCCACCCCGCTGTGAATGCCGATCCGGTAGTATGGCTTCTCCGGGTCGATGTTCAACTTCTGCTGCAGGGCGCTCACCCCCCGCGCGATGCTCAGCGCGGCGCGGACCGCGCGCGCGGCGTGGTTGGCCGAGGGGTTCAGTTGGGTGTTGAACAGCCCCATCGCGATCTCGCCCATGTACTTGTCAATGATGCCGCCCTGCCGGTGCACCGCGTCCGTGGCAATCGTGAGGTGCTGGTTGAGAAACGCCATGAAGTTGTCGGGTCTGATGTAGTGCAGCAGGGTCTCAAACGGGCACACGTTGACGAACAACGCCGTCACCTCGCGGCGCACTCCCGCCGAGCGCCAGCGCCTCGATGCTCTGGATGTTGTCCACCATCGCCGGGGGCAGGTAACGCCGCACCGCCGCCAGCTGCGCCTCCCGCTGCTTCTCCTCCGTCAGGTCGTCCATCACAATCGCCACGCCCCCGCGCCCCGTCTCCAACTCCTGCATCGGACTCAGGCGCATGCTCAGGCTGATCACCCCGCGCGCCGGCACCTCCGGCTCCACCTCCACCGCCTCCCGCCGCCCTTCCTCCCGCACCGCCCGCAGCAGCCCCGCCAGCGTCTCCCCCAACGGCAGCACCTCCTCCAACCGCATCCCCGTGCTCCGCCCCTCCTCCAGGTTCAGGATCGCCCGCGCCGCCGGGTTGCACAGCGTGATCACGTCCTCCGCGTCCGTCGTGATCACCCCGCTCGCAATCGACGTGAACACGTTGTCCAGCAGGTCCTTCAACTCCGTGATCTCCGCCAGGCTCGCACGCACCCGCGCGAACAACCGCGCGTTCTGGATCGCCACCGCCGCCTGGTCCGCAAACGCGCTCAACAACGCCAGCTCCCGCCCGCTGAACAACCCCGCACGGATCCGGTTGTCCGCATACGCCACCCCGATCACCTCCCCGCGCGCCTTCAGCGGCACGCACAGGATGCTCCGCAGGCTGAACCCCACCACGCTCTCCTGCCCGCTGAACCGCGCGTCCTCCCGCGCGTTGTCCGTCAGCACCGGCTCCCCGCTCGCCGCCACCTGCTGCACCACCGTCCGGCTCACGATGAACTCGCTCTCGTTGAGCGTCTCCCGGTCCAGGTTCCGCGCCACGCGGAACGTCATCTCCCCGCTGCCCTCCTCCCGCAGCGCGATGTACCCCCGCTCCGCTCCGGTCAGCGCGATCACCGTGTCCATCACCCGGTTCAGCACCTCGTCGATGTTCAGCGTCGAGTTGATCAGCGCGAAGTTGTTCGCCAGCGCGCGCAACTGCGCCAGCTCGCCCTTGTTCTCCAACACCTCCTGGGCGAGGTCTTCCAGCTTCTTCTGTACCGCGTTGAGGCTCTGGATCGCCGTCGGGGGGAGGTTCATACCGCGCTGGCGCAGAATCTCCCGCTGCGAGCGCAGCAGGTCGGTGAGGTTGCGCACCAGCCGGCTGATTCTCTGTAACTCTTCCTCTAGAAGCAACGTTTCGCTCGTGGCCGAGGCTGACATCGCGGTGGGTCCTGTTCGTGAAGGATGGCAAATCCATTATACAGCCGCGCACCCGCCCGGCAACCCGGCAATGGTCAGGGGTCACGCGCGCTGTTGTGAAGCGCAGAGGGAGTATGTTAAGATAACAGTGCAGATTAAAGCCAATCTTCATTAGACAAAACCTATCCATGCCGGCGCACGCCCACGCGCAGATAGGGTACCATGAAACCCTGGACCCATTACCACACCCCGCACACTGTTGACGAAGCGCTCGACCTGCTGGCGCAGTACGGCGGACGGGCGCGCGTCGTCGCCGGCGGCACCGACCTGATCCTTGAGTTGCAGCAGGGCCACCGCCCCCCGGTCGCGGCCCTCATCGACGTGACGCGCATCGGCGCGCTTCAGGCGCTCCAGGCGGACGGCGACACGCTCACGCTCGGCGCGGGCGTCACGCACACCGAGATCGTCAGGTCTGACGTGCTCGCGGCGCGCGCCACCTGCCTCGTCGAGAGCTGCGGCGTGATCGGCGGGCCGCAGGTGCGCAATGTGGCGACGCTCGGCGGCAACGTGGCGCACGCGCTCCCGGCGGGGGACGGCACGACGAGCCTGGTCGCTCTCGACGCCGAGGCCGAAATCGCCTGGGGCGAGCGCCGCCGCCGCGAGTGGGCGCCGATTGGGAGCCTGTTCAAAGGGCCGGGTCGCTCGCTGATCGATCCGACGCGCGACCTGCTTGTCGGGTTCCGCTTCGCGCTCGCCGGGCCGCGCGAAGGCTCGGCGTTCAAGCGCATCATGCGCCCGCAGGGCGTCGCGCTGCCCGTGTTGGGGTGCGCGGTCTGGCTGAGGCTGGACGCCGGCGCGCGCGTGCACGCGGCGCGGGTGTGCATCGGCCCGGTCGCGCCGACGCCGGTGCGCGCCGACGTGGTCGAAGCGGCGCTGCTCGGCAGGCCGGTGGACGAGGCGACCATTGCAAAGGCCGTCGCCGCTGCGCAGGGGGTCGCTGCACCCGCGCACGAGCAAGTACCGCGCCACGGCGGCCTATCGCGCCGAGATGGCGGCAGTGCTGCTGCGCCAGGCGCTCCCGCTGGCGGCGCGGCGGGCCATGACGGGAGAGGCGGTGCCGGAGGGGGTGGGGCTGGCGTAACACGAAGACACGAAAGTAGATAAAGGGGAACGCAAGGTGTCGCATCTCGCCAAGGGCGCGCCGCCACAAAAACCCGAAAACGACAGAACGGGCAAACATGCGTTCAAAGATGCTACAGGCACGATCATCGGGTGCTGTGTGGAGGTACATAACAACTAGGACCGGGCTTTCGTGAGATTGTCTATCAACGTGCGCTGGCGATGGAACTTGAGGCAGCCGGGCTGAGTTACGAGCGCGAAGTATGGATATTCGTTGCTTACAAAGGTCGCGAAGTCGGAAAGCCGCGTGTTGACTTTATCATTGAGGATATTTTGGTCGAGATCAAAGCTCAGAGTGAGCTTGAACCTGTGGCTTTTGTCCAAACACTATCATATCTGAAAGCCAGCGGCTGCAAGGTTGGCCTGTTGGTCAATTTCGGCGCTTCGAAGATCGAGGTCAAGCGTCTCGCCAACTGAGCTTTTCGTGCCCTTCGTGCTTTCGTGTTTCGGGTAGTTGGAGGCGATGATGACAACACTACATCTCACAGTCAACGACGTTGCACACACGCTTGACGTGCCCGAATCGCGCACGCTGGCCGAGGTGCTGCGCTACGATCTCGGCCTCACGGGGACCAAGATCGGCTGCAACGAGGCGGAGTGTGGCATCTGCACCGTGCTCGTCGATGGCGTGCCGGTTGATAGCTGCATCTACCCGGCGTTCAAGGCGCAGGGCGTGCGCGTCGAGACCATCGAAGGGCTGTCACAGAACGGCCACCTGCACCCCCTTCAGCGCGCGTTCATCGACCACGGCGCGGTGCAGTGCGGCTTCTGCACGCCTGGCCTCATCATGACCGCCAAGGCGCTCCTCGACGAGAACCCCAACCCCAGCAAGCAGGACATCGTGATTGCGCTCAAGGACACGTACTGCCGCTGCACGGGCTACACGAGCGTCATCAGGGCGGTCCAGTCCGCCGCCGGCGAGTTGCACGGCGCGGGGCCGCAGCCGGTCAGGGACCCGGCGGTGCAGGAGCCGCTGCACGTCATCAGCCGCTCGCAGGCCCAGCCCGAAGCGGTGGACAAAGTGACCGGGCGCGCGAAGTACACCGACGACTTCAACTTCGAAGGGATGCTCCATGCGCGGACCAGGCGCGCGGACGTGCCCCACGCGCGCATCGTGCGCCTCGACACCGCGAAGGCGAAGGCGCTGCCCGGCGTGCGCGCCGTGCTCACCCTCGAGGACGTGCCCGGCGAGAATCTCCACGGGCTGGTCTACAGGGATTGGCCCGTGCTCTGCGCAGACAAGGTCCGCTACGTGGGTGACGCCGTCGCCATCGTCGCCGCCGACACGGAGGCAATCGCCGCGCAGGCGCTCGACCTCATCGAAATCGAGTTCGAGGCGCTGCCCGTGGTCGCCGACCCGGTGAGCGCGCGCGCGCCCGACGCGCCCCTGGTGCACGAAGGCGGCAACCTCCTGAAGCACATCAAAGTGCGACACGGCGATATTGACAGGGGCTTCGCAGAAGCCGAGGCAATTGTCGAGCGGACGTATCACACGCCCACGACCGAGCACGCCTTCCTTGAGCCAGAGTGCGCCATCGGCGTGCCGGCCGGGTATCCGGGCCATGACAAGCTGACCGTCTACGTCGGCTCGCAGATCCCCTACCAGGACCGCAACCAGATCGCCGCCGCGATGGGCCTCGATGACGCGGACGTGCGCGTGATCGGCACGCTCATCGGCGGCGGGTTCGGCGGCAAGGAGGACATCGCCGGCCAGATTCACGTCGCGATGCTGGCGCAGGCGACCGGTCGCCCGGTCAAGATGCTCTACTCGCGCCAGGAGTCGCTGGTCTTCCACCCCAAGCGCCACGCGACGAAGATTCGCATCAAAATGGGCGCGAAGCAGGACGGGACGCTCACGGCAGTGGAGGCGGAGCTTTATGGCGACGCCGGCGCATACGCCAGCCTGAGCGACAAGGTGATGACCCGCGCGACCACGCACGCCACCGGCCCGTACAACGTGCCGAACGCGAAGATCGACTGCTACGCCATGTACACCAACAACCCGCCCTCCGGCGCGTTCCGGGGCTTCGGCGTCACGCAGAGCGCGTTCGCCGTCGAGCAGACGATTGATATCCTTGCCGAAGCGCTGGGCATCGACCCGGTGGCGTTCCGTCTCAAGAACGCACAGCGCGTCGGCGTCACCACCGCGACCGGGCAGGTGCTCCGCGAGAGCGTCGGACTGATCGAGACGCTGGAGAAGGTCGCCGCCGAGATGGGGCACGGCGGGGGCGACGGCTTCCGCTGGCGCTGGCGCGAGGGCAGCAAGGCCTTCGGCTGGGGTATCGCGTGTGCGTACAAGAACACCGGCCTCGGCGGCGGCGCGCCCGATAAGTCAGCGGCGGAGGTCGAGATGTACGTCGATGGCACGGCGGAGGTGCGCACGTCGGCGGCGGATATGGGCCAAGGCCTCTCCGCCGTCGTCGCGCAGTGCGTCGCCGAGGAGCTTGGCCTGCCCTACAGGCGCGTGCGCGTCGTCCTCTCCGACACTGACCGCACGCCCGACGGCGGCCCGACCACCGCCAGCCGCCAGACCTACGTCACCGGGAACGCGGCGCGCCTCGCCGCGACCGCAATGCGCGAGGCGCTGGCGCGCGTGGCGGCGGAGCACCTCGACGCGCCGCCGGAGGCGATCCACTTCGAGGAGGGCCTCGCCCGCTGTAACGGCGAGGGCGTCCCGGTCGGTCAGGTCGTTGGCTGGATGATCGAGCAAGGCCTTGAGCCGCGCGTCCACCACGAATATTGGGCGCCCAAGACCCAGCCGCTCGGCAGCGGGGGCGACATGCACTTCGCCTTCTCGTATGCGACCCAGGCCGCCCTCGTCGAGGTCGATCTGGACACGGGCGAGGTCCAGGTGCTCCGGGTCGTGGGCGGGCACGACGTGGGCCGCGCCATCAACCCGCTCGCCCTCCAGGGGCAGATCGAGGGCGGCATCTCGATGGGCGTGGGTACTGCGCTCACCGAGGCGTACATCGTCGAGGACGGCGTGCCCTGGACGGGCGTGCTCGCGCGCTACAAGATGCCCAACATCCGCCTCATGCCAGAGGTCGTGTCGCACATCATCGAACACCGCACCGCCGACGGCCCGTTTGGCGCGAAGGGCGTGGGCGAGATCCCGTCGATCAACACCGCGCCGGCCATCGCCAACGCCATCTACCACGCGACGGGCGTGCGCGTCTATCGCATCCCGGTGGATCAGGACGCGCTGCTGCGCGCGCTCAAGGCGGGGGAAACCGAGCTGCACACCGCGTGGCAGGACGTGAAGTAGCCCATCTCTGCGCCACGGGCGCGATGACTTCGTGGACGCTGCAAGCGCCATTCCCAACCCGGTCCCCGACTTTGTCGCACAATGTGTTCATAAGAAGATTTTTGACTTTTATCATAGTCTTTGTATAATATGATGACCTAGTAATAATGGTAAGGAGGGGAGTCTATGATGTCGTCTTCAGAGCAATTAGAAGTGTTTCGTCAGGTTATTGAAGAGGGTTTTAACAAGGGCAACTATGATGCCTTAGATTCACTGTTTTCATCAGATTACCGAGAACATCAATTTGGCTTGCAGTCAACCTTAGAAGGTTTCAAACGGGACATTCAATCGCTTCGTACTGCTTTCCCGGACTTGCACCTGACGATTGAGGATATGGTGGAAGATGGCGAAAAAGTTTGGGTCCGTATGACGGCTCGCGGCACCAACCAGGGACCCTTCTTCGGACCTCCGACGGGCAAAGCGATGACAATTACGGTTTTTGACATGTGTCGATTTGAAGACGGCAAGATTGTCGAGCATTGGGGTGTGCCGGATCGCTTTGCCCTGATGGCGCAACTCGGCCTGCTTCCTCAGCCTGGAGGCCAGAAAGCATAGCGCGTCTCGTCCGTGAATGCGGCTCAGTTGGTTCTGCGCGCTTCATACGCGCCTCACGGCGCCAGGAGCGCGCTATTTCGTGACAGTTATAGGTTCATCCGAGAGTAGAGGAGTTGATAATGTACATCTTGCGAATCGAACACCCAGTCCCCGACTTCGACGGCTGGAAGAAAGCCTTCGACAGCGACCCTGTCGGTCGAGAGAAGTCAGGCGTGCGCCGCTACCAAATCATGCGACCGATCGACGATGCAAACCACGTCATGATCGACCTTGAGTTCGACACTGTGAGCCAGGCAGAGGCCTTACTCGCCGCCATGCGTGTCGTCTGGGGTCAGGTTGAGGGCACGATCATGATGAACCCTCAGGCGCGGATCGTCGAGGCGGTGGAAACCAGGGAGTACTGATGGATAAAATGAAAACAAATCCGGATGATGCTAAACTTATGGTATGGCTAAACGACACTTCAACTCAACGACCAAGAAATCGACCGTTTCGACAGGCGGAACCAAAGAACCCGCGATGTCCACGAACTGAAGCGGCTGCAGGGGTGCGGTTGTATGGCACCGGGATGTCCATGAAGCAAATCATGGACATTCACAACCTGCGGCGACAGCATTCGGGAATGGGGCAGGAAGTACCAGGCCGGTTTGTCTGCGGCGCTCGAACTGGAGCACGAAGAACGCGAGAACTGACAAGCGAACAACAAGCCGACCTGCGCACCCGACTGCATGAGTATCATCCAGATCAACTGCTGCCGGCCGAGGTGCGCGTGGTGAAGGACGCTTTTGGACGGTCAGCGACCTGATGATCGGAGTTGAGCAAGTGGTACTGACGTGACCTATCAAGATGCTGGTCCTATCGCAACCTGTTCAAGCGTTGCGGGTTAGCATACCGGGCCGAGCAGGTGTACAAATCGCATCCCAGTGAGGCCGAGGTGGGCGGGAGTTCGAAGCTGAGTTAGAAAAAAGTGACCGATTTTCGCCAAGCTCATCCCAGGGATCATTCTAGCGCTGGACCAGATGAGCGCCTATCTGCAGGCCACTCTCACGCGGGCATGGGCCCCGCGCGGTGAAACCCAGGTTGTCCAGATTACGCCGCAGCGCGACATGCTCCATTTTCTATGGCGCGCTCGACGTGATTGGCGGGCGCGAAGTCTCCCTGTCGTTGCCTAAGCTGGATGGTGAGAACACCATTCATTTCTTGAACCATGTGATGCGCTGCTTCCCTGGACGTTGATTTTGCTGCTGCTGGATCGCGCATCCTGGCACAAGGGCGGGCGCGCCGCTTTACTGAAGCGCATCCGCGCCTCGACCCTGATCTACTTCCCCGCCCGGTTGCCCTGATTTGAACCCGCAGGAGCATGTCTGGAAGCAGACGCGCGATGCCGTCGGTCATTTACGCGACTATCCGCATCTGAGCCACTGCGTCGCGCGTTTCCGTATCTGGAAAACACGCGCTTTCATTTCGACTGGATCGACAAGTATCTGCCGCTCATTCTATGTATCTGAATTCATTTGACCATGAGCCAGGATCACTTTGGAGGCGCACGGGCGGACCACACCTGCGCCCTGATCTCAAGCCTAAAGTAGCAGGTCGCAACTCATGTCAAAGGCTTGGGCAATTGAGCTCTTCATTGGAGATGACCTATGCCTCAAATCAACACGATCATCGTGGGTGGCGGGCAGGCGGGGCTTGCACTGAGCTACTACCTGCTCCAGCAGGGCCGCGAACACCTCGTTCTCGAACAGGCGACCCAGGTCGCAAACACCTGGCGCAACCAGCGTTGGGATTCCTTCACCTTTGTCACGCCTAACTGGGCAATCCGATTGCCGGGTGCAGAGTATCAGGGCGATGCTCCAGACGGTTACATGCCCCGGAACGACATCGTTGCGTACTTTGAACAGTACATGAATCGCTTCGCGTTCCCCATTCGTTTCGGTACGCGGGTTGCGTCGGTCGAACCGAAGGCTGATGGCGACGGGTATTTGGTAAGAACGGACGAGACAGTATATGACGCCGCCAACGTGGTGATAGCGACCGGCCTGTTTCAAAATC
This sequence comes from Anaerolineae bacterium, assembly GCA_027494055.1. Lineage (GTDB taxonomy): Bacteria > Chloroflexota > Anaerolineae > Aggregatilineales > JAFGMM01 > JAOSJO01. Next base: position 271,004 of record JAOSJO010000023.1, read on the forward strand.
CCAAGATACCCCCCTTCAGCGCTGATCTGCCAGCCGGGATACTGCAACTGCACTCCAGCAAATACCGCAACCCTCAGGCGTTGCCGTCCGGCGCGGTACTGGTGGTCGGCACCGGACAGTCGGGCTGCCAGATCGCCGAAGAACTGTATCAGAGCGGGCGCACCGTCTACCAGTGCGTAGGCAGCGCGGGCCGAGCGCCGCGTCGCTACCGGGGCAAGGACGTTTTCGAGTGGCTCAATATCACCGGGTTCTTCGATAGAACGGTGGACAAGCTCCCGTCGCCTAAAGCCAAGTTCTTAGCTGCGCCTCAGATTTCAGGCCGTGATGGCGGGCACACACTCAACCTGCATCAATTCGCGCGCGATGGCGTGGTGTTGCTGGGCCGTATCCTGGGCGCTCAGGATAGCACAATCAAGTTGGCGCCTGACTTGAGGGAAAACCTGACCAGGGCTGACAAGTTTGAGGCCGAATTAGTCAAGATGGTTGACGAGTACATTGCAAGAAACCAGCTTGACGCGCCGGAGGAGAGTCTGCCCAATCTGCGCGACGGCTTCGAGGCAGAGATCATTGAGGAACTGAACCTGAAAGCCGCCGGCATCAATACCATCATCTGGGCTATGGGCTACAGCGCCGACTTCAGCCTGATCCGGCTGCCCATCCTGGACAGCGACGCGTTCCCGGTACAGAAGCGCGGCGTCACCGCGTATCCAGGATTGTACTTTGTGGGATTACCCTGGCTCGACACACAGAAGACGGGGCTTCTTCTCGGTGTTGGCGACCACGCTGCCCTGATCGCATCCGAGATTGCGGCCAGAGATCGGTGACTTACAAGGGATGAGGCTCTTCTGCAGCCCGTCCGCCATCAACGCCCACGCGCCGCGCCCGGCAGGATGCCCGCCACCACCTCGTAGACGCTCGCGCCCAGCCAGCGCGCCGCGTCCCTGGCGGTGATGCGGTCGTCGCCCTGCTGACCCAGCAGCACAACCTCATCGCCCACGTGCGCGTCAGGGATGTGCGTCACGTCCAGCGCGGCGAGGTCCATGCCCGCCGCGCCGACCAGCGGCGCGCGCGCGCCACGCACCAGCGCGTGCGCCCATTGCCCCGCGCCGCGCCGCAGCCCGTCCGCGTAGCCCACCGGGACGATGGCAAGAGTCAGCGGCGTCTCCGTCCGAACGCCCTCGCCGAAGCCGATCACGCTGCCCGGCGGCGCGGCCCTGATCTGCACGATTTGCGTCTTCCACTGCATCGCCGGGCGGAAATCCGCCGGCAGGCGCACCGCCTCCGAGGGATGGAGGCCGTACACGCCGAGGCCGGCGCGCACGAGCGTGAAGCGCGCCTCCGGCAGCGTGAAGATCGCGGCGGTGTTGGCCGCGTGCACGAAGCGGAAGCGAATGCCCGCCGCCGCCAGCGCGCTCAGCACGTACCGGAAGGCGTGCAACTGCTCCCGCGCGCGCGGCTGTTCGGGGGTGTCCGCGTCGGCGAGGTGGGTGTACAGCCCTCAAATTCCAGGGATTTGACATCGTGCAAGCCCCGGAAGAACCGCGCGACGTCATCCGGCGGGAGGCCGAGCCGGCCCAGGCCGGTATCCACCTTGACGTGGACGCGCGCCGTCGCGCCGACCTCGCCGGCGGCGCGGTCGAACGCCCGCGCCGTCTCCCGGTCGAACAGCGTCACCGTGAGGCCGTGCACGATGGCCTGGCGCGCCATCCAGCCGGGCGTGTAGCCCAGAACCAGGATCGGCGCATCGACGCCCGCCTCGCGCAGGCGCACCCCCTCCTCCAGCGATCCGACGCCCAGGTAGTCCGCGCCGTTGAGCGCCGCCGTCGTCCCGACCTCTGCCGCGCCGTGGCCGTAGGCGTTGGCGCGGACCACCACCATCAGCGCCACCTCCGGGCTGTCGGGGGCGCGGTCCTGGTTGGCGTGCGCTTTCAGCCGGCGCACGTTGTGCGCCACCGCGTCCAGGTCTACCTCGACCCAGGAGGGCCGCCACGCCGCCTGGACGCCCGCGCCCGCGTCCTGCGGGCGGGCCACAAGCGCCGCATCGCGCGCCGGGTCATCGAGCAGGCCACGCACGACCTGGTCCATGCGCGCCGACGCCCCGCCCTTTACCAGCACCACGTCATGCGGACCCAGGTCCGCGCGCGCCTGCTCCACCGAATCCGCCGGGCTGAAGGTCACGTGGACGCGCGCTGGGTCCATGCCGGCGTCAACCGCCGCGCGCCCGACCTGCGCCGCCATGTGTCCCTGCGCGACGAACACGTCCGCCGCGCCGCCGACGCGCCGGCCCAGCGCGCGCAGGTTTTGCCTGGCCCAGCCCGCGGCCTCGATCCCGCCCATGACGAAAATGAGCCGCCCGTCCGGCTCGCGCGCCTGCTCCAGCCACGCCAGCGCGCGCAGCGTCGATTCCACCGTGGCGTCGTGCGTGTCATCGACCAGCAGGCTCCCGCCCACGCCTTCGAGCGGGCAGAGGCGTCCCCGTATCGGCGTCAGGTCGGTGAGCGCCTGCGTCGCTTCCTCAATCGGAGTCTCGTAGGCCAGGCCCACGAGCATCCCCGCGAGCACGCCGTAGAGCTGGTGGGTGCCCAACAGCGGTATCCACCGGCCCAGGTAGCGCCGCGCGTCGTGCCGGAGGTCGAACGCCGTGCGATAGCGCAGCGGCTTGATGTTGTACGCCAGCAGGTCAGAGCCATACGCCAGCCCCGACGTGTCCAGGCCGAAGGTCAACACCGGCGCGCGCGCCGCGCCAGCCATGTTGCGCGTCACGTCGTCGTCGTAGTTCAGCACGGCCAGGCCTTCAGGCGGCAGCCCCTCGACCAGCGCCCGATACGCGCCGGCGCGGTGCTCCTCGCCCTCGGCGATGCCGGTCACCGCGCCGACCATCGGCCCCACCGCCGCCACGATCTCCGCGACATCGCCGGCCAGTTCCAGAATCGCGAACTGGTCCTCTGGCTCCAGCCGGCCCAGGGCGAGCGGCAGGTCATCGCGCGTCCGGCACGGGGCGCTGCTCTTGAACGCCCGGTAGCGCGTGCGCAGCACGCGCGCGACCGCCTCGCGGGCGACCGCCGTATCCGCGCCGGCCAGCGCGATGACGGTCGTGCCATACCGTTGAAGCGCGTAGACCGCCCACTGGAGCAGCGCCGCGCGGATGTCGTGCACCACGACGCAGGTGACGCCCGTCCAGTCAAGCTGCGCCGGCGGGTCAACGCAGACTACGCCCGCCGCGCCCCTGGCGATTGCCTCCCCGATGAAGCGGTGCCCGTCACCCAGCTCGGTCGGCAGCGCGGCGTAGAGCTGCCCCGGCTCCAGACGCCGGATGTCGGCGCAGAAGTCCGGGAAGACCACCGCCGCCGGCTCGCCGAACAACTGCCCGGTTGCGGCGTCAAGCAGGTGGTAGAGGTTAATCATCGAAGCACCACAGCCGATGCGCGCCCCTGAGTCGCCCAATCACGTCGCCAACAAAAAAGCGCGCCGGTGCGCGCTCTGGACAGCAGCGCCGTCACCCCATGAAGCGCGGCTGGTCCGCGCGGACGCCCTTCATGCCCCGGTCGATCTCCCACGGGTAGACGATGTAGGCGTCGGTGACCGCGCCGTAGAAGTCTGGCTCGACGTTGGCAAACAGCGAGCGATAGGGGTTGAAGTGGAAGACACAGTTGGCGGGCTGGCCTCCTGAGGCCTCCACGCGGTGGCGCACCGCCGTGCTGGTGCGCCCGCTCCCCCACACGTCATCAACGATCAGCACAGCGCGCTCGCGCAAGAGGTCCTCGCTGGGAAATTGGCGGAACGTCGGCAGCGAAGCCAGCGCCGCCGGCTTCCCCAGCGCCTCAGGCTGCCCCGCCGGGAAGAACACCGACGCGGTCAGCACCGAGCGGATGTTCATCGCCTCGGCGATGAGGCCCCCTGGTATGATGCCGCCGCGCGTGATGATGATGAGATCGTCGAAAGGTCCTGCGCTCCGCAACTGCGGGAGCAGCACATCCACCAACTTGTCCACGTCCGCCCAGCTCAACAACTCCTGGCGACGCGGCCCCCTTCCATTGGTCTGCCCATTGTCCGCCCCCTGTTTTCAACGTGCATATTGCATAAAGCCGCCCGGTTCCGTAAGCCTCGCTACCCGACAGGCTGTCATGTTGTCAGGCTCTCATTATATTTTAGTATCGTGACCTTAGTCAAAGCGGGCCCCACCCCCGCCCGCCCCGGTTACCGAGCGCCTATTCCCAGTTTGCCGGGAACATGCTACGGTATACGCATGTTACAGCCTTTGGTTGACCGCGCGCACCCCGTCTTCCTCAAGGACGCGCGCACACGCCCGCGCCGGACGCGCCTGGGCCGGCTTCGCGCAGGGCCGCTGCCCCCGCTGGCGACCATGCTCGCGATCCCCATCCTGCTGATCCTCCTCTACGTGCTGCCTTTTGCCATCAGCGCGTACTATCCGGGCGGCTACCGGCCCGACCTCGAGACTATCGTGATTGTCCTGTACGATGGGCTGCTGGCGAGCGCCTTCGTCGGTGGGTGGGCCACCGGCCTGGTGAGCGCGGGCACGGCCGGCCCGATGGTCGCGAGCGAGTTCAGGGACAACACGTGGGACGTGCTCGCCACCACCCCGCTGACCAACGCCGAGATCGTGCGGGCCAAGTTCGCCGCCGCGCTGTGGCGCATCCGTTACTGGCTGCTGGCCCAGGTCATCACGCGCGCGCTGCTCATCCTCGCGCAGTTCGTGCTGTACGCTGCGTACCGGCCCTATGGGTTGGCGAGCGCCACCCCGTTCGCCACGGCCCTCCTCGTGCTGAGCTGGCCCTTCCTGCTGATCCAGCCGCTGCTCACGGCGGCGGCGGGCGCGGCGCTGGGGATCATGTGCTCGGCGTGCGTGCACTCGCCGGCGCTGGGGCGCGCCCTGGCGGTGATCGCCCGCACGGTGACGTGGGCTTTATCGTGGGGCTTTGCCATCTATCTGTGGATCCAGACTGCGCTCGTTATCGGATACGAGGTCGGGTCAAGCTATGGACCGCTCGTCAACCAGCTTCTGGGCACGGCCGGCCACATCTACATGAGCTATGCCTTTGGCGTGGGGCGGTTCGCCGGTGACGGAGTTTTCGTGCTGGCCGGCTACGGCGTCATCGCGGCGCTGGCGCTCGTCCCCGCGTGGCTCTGCCTGCGCCTGGCCGCCGTCGCGCTCGCCCGCCACCGCGTCTGACGTGTTATAATGCGCCCCCGGCGGCATAGCTTGCCAGGGAGCGCGTATTTTGCTCAGTCCGATCACCCCAACCGACGCCGATTGGGACGCCTTCGTCGAGGCGCACCCTGACGCGCACGTCCTTCAGACCGCCGCCTGGGGCGCGCTCAAGGGCGCGTTCGGCTGGTCGGCGGGCCGCGTCGCGCTTGCAGACGGCGGCGGGCGCATCGTGGCCGGCGCGCTCGTGCTCTACCGCGCGCTGCCGCTGCGCCTGGGGACCGTCGCCTACGTGCCGCGCGGGCCGCTGGTTGATTGGGACGACGCCGCGCAGCTCCGCGCCCTGATGGACGCCCTGGACCGTGCAGCGCGCCGGCGGCGGGCCGCGCTGCTCAAGCTCGAGCCGCCGCTGCCCGACACGCCCGCCAGCGCCGAGCGCCTGGCCGCGCTGGGCTTCCGCCCCAGCCCGCAGACTGTCCAGCCGCCGCGCACGATCATGATCGACATCACGCCTGACGAGGACGCCATCCTCGCGGCGATGAAGCAGAAGACGCGCTACAACATCCGCCTGAGCGCGCGCAAGGGCGTGACGGTGCGCGAAGCCACCCGCGCCGACCTGCCCGCCTTCCACGCGCTCATGGGCGCGACCGGCGCGCGCAATGCGTTCGGAGTGCACACGTCCGACTACTACACGAAGGCGTTTGACCTCTTCGTGCCGGCGGGCCGCGCCGCCCTGCTGATGGCGGCGCACGAGGGCGACGACCTCGCCGCCGTGATGGTCTTCGCGCTGGGCAAGACGGCCTGGTACTTCTACGGCGGCTCGTCGGACGTGAAGCGCAACCTCATGCCCACCTACGCGCTCCAGTGGGCGGCCATCCGCTGGGCGCGGGCGCGGGGCTGCGCAGTGTACGATATGTGGGGCGTGCCCGACGCGGACGAGGCCACGCTGGAGGCGCACTTCGCCGCCCGCAATGACGGCCTCTGGGGCGTGTACCGCACCAAGCGCGGCTACGGCGGGCAGGTGGTGCGCACCGTCGGCGCGTGGGACCGCGCCTACAACCCGCTGCTGTACGCGGTGTATCGCCGGCTGGTGCGCTGAGGGGCGCGACCTGGCTCCGCTTTCGCGCTGCGCGCCAGCTTTGAAAATTCGCCCCGCAACGGATAGAATTAGGAGCCGTCCGTTACCTGTTCCATTGCCCTTATCCCCCGAAGGAGGGCACAGTGTCTGACACCTACAAGATCATCGTGACCGGCCCTTTCAACTCCGGAAAGACCCAGTTCATCAAGACCATCTCCGACATCGACGTGGTAAGCACGGAGCGCCGCATCACGACCGAGGACCGGGGCATCAAGGCCGAGACCACGGTCGCGATGGACTATGGCCGCGTCAAACTGGGTGACAAGACCATCCACATGAACGGCACGCCGGGGGCAGGTGCGCTTCGACTTCATGTGGGAAATCCTCGCCGCCGAGATGAACGGCTTCGTCGTTCTGGTTGACAGCACGGATCGCCCCTCCTTCCCCGAAGTCAACGAACTCGTGAAGATTTTCCAGAGCTTCCACACGGTGCCCTACCTTGTGGGCGCAAACAAGAGCGACCTGCCCAACGCCGCCTCCCTGGCTGAGATGCGACGCGGCGCCAACCTGGGCAGCGACATCACCCTGATGCCCTGCGTCGCCACGCAGAAGACCAGCGTGCGCCAGGTGCTGTTGCAGATCGTCGAGCTGATCGACGCCGTGCGCCAGGATGCCGGCTGACCGCAATGGGCGGGGAATCCACCCACCCGGATCCCGCGCGCACGCCGCAATGACGCCCACGCCACCGCACCGAGACGACCTCGGTGCGGCGACTTTATGGCCGCCGCGCGCCGGCTGTGAGGCGATCCTGTGAGGCAAATGGAGGCAGACTCATGGCTCTGACCGACACACAGACCGAACACATCGACATCCCGTACCCGGACGCCGAAGCCCTCGCGCTGGAGATTGCGATGGGCGCGTCGGGCGATGTGCGCGTCGGCGGCGGGGCGGCCGGCGCGTTTGTCAGCGGCGCGGTCGAATACAACGTCGCCGAATGGAAGCCCAGGGTCGAGCAACGCGGCGGCAGCGTGCGCGTCGTGCAATCCCCCAGCGTCGATAACGTCGGGCTGGACTTCACCAACACGGTAAACAACTGGGACCTCCGCCTGGGCAATGCGAAGCCCTTCAGCCTGAGAATCCGCGTCGGGGCCAACAAGGGCCGCTGGGACCTGGGCGGCCTGCCGCTCACGGAGCTGCGCATCGAGACCGGCGCGAGCCAGAACGACTTCACGTTCGACGCCCCCAACCCCGAAACCATGACGCGCCTCGAACTGCTGGTCGGGGCCGCCGCCGTGGAACTGGACGGCCTGCTCAACGCCGGCCTCCAGCGCATGGATGTCAAGGGCGGCGCGGGCCACGTGGCGCTGCGCTTCACCGGTGAGGCGCTCCGGCACGATGCCCGCGTCAGAATCGAAGGCGGCGTGGGCCACTTCGCCATCGTCGTGGACGAGAACGTCCCGGCGCGCATCAAGTCAACCGGGCTGAGCGCCGTCGTCGCTGAGGGCGGCTTCGAGCGCACAAGCGGGCTGCCATTCATCTCCGGGACCTTTGTCAACCCGGCGTACCAGGCTGGTGCAGAAGGCCCGCACCTGGAGTTCGACGTGGTCATCGGCGTGGGCGCGGTCACGCTGGATTCGCGCTAGCGCCCTGATCGGCGGCGCAGCCGGAGACGCCGGGATGCGAATGCGTTTGTGCACGCGCGCGCTGCTGCTGGCAAAGGCCGCGAGCTACGTCGCGGCGCTGCTGGCCGCGCTCCTCGTCACCCCTCTGCGCCCGCTCGGCGGCTGGGCGGTCGTGCTGATGTGGGGCAAAGTCGCCGCCGGCGCGCTCGCGCCGTTCCTGGTGATCGGTGGGTCGCTCGGCGCGATCATCAGCCTGCTCCGCCGCGACTTCCGCGCCGCGCTTGCCGGCCTGGCCGGCGCAGCCGCCGCCGCGCGCCACATCCGACGCCTCGCCGCGCCCCACGCTCACTTCGACGGCGCTTTCGGCCCTGGCTGGCGCGACCGCATCCCCCCGGCGCTGGCCGCGCGCATGTTGATGTACCGCTGGCCCTGGCAGCTCGGCCTGCTGCCGCCCCGCGCGCCCTATCAGGCGCACATCAGCTACGCGATGTGGCCCAAGACGGCGGAGAACCGGTACTGCGACGTGCGCCTGCCGCCCGACGATGCGCCGCGCACCGGCCTCGGCGTCATCTACCTGCACGGGGGCGGCTGGCACTACGGCGACAAGGCGCTGGGGACGCGTCCCTTCTTCAAACACCTGGCCGGGCAGGGCCACGTCATCATGGACGTGGCGTACACCCTCGCGCCGAAGACCGATCTCTGCGGCATGGTCGCCGACGTGAAGCGCGCCATCGCCTGGATGAAGACCAACGCGGCGGCTCTCGGCGTTGACCCGGCGCGGGTCGTGCTCATGGGCGCGTCGGCAGGCGCGCACCTTGCGCTGCTGGCCGCCTACACGCCCAACGACCCGGCCTTCCAGCCCGCAGACGTGACGATGGACACCTCGGTGCGGGCGGTCGTCGCCTTCTACCCGCCGGTGGACATCGCCGCGCTCTACCGCGACTTGCGAGGCGCGCGCCGGCGGCTTCCTGACGGGGAAGACGACCACGGCGAAGCTGGCAATCGCCACACTGGAGCCGATCCTCTACACGGCGCGGATGCTGCCGCCCTACGGGCGGTACGTGCCGCGCCAGCAGTTGACTGTCGGCCTGACCGGCGGCACGCCCGACACCGCCCCGGAAGCCTACAACGTCGCCCTCGCCGCTGACGCACGTCGGGCCGCACTGCCCGCCCACGCTGCTGCTCCACGGGGCCGACGATAGCTTTATCGCGCCAGACCACTCCCGCCGCCTGCACGCGGCGCTGCGCGCCGCCGGCGTGACATCGGTCGCCGTCGAGTACCCCGGCGCGGAGCACGCCTTCGACCGCCTCCTGGCGCGCTGGTCGCCGGCCGCGCTGGCCGCCATCTACGATGTCGAGCGTTTCCTGGCGTTGATGCGATGAGGCGTGGGGGGCTGCGCATCACTGCCGGCGGCCGGCGGCGCGTGCTCTGGGCCGGCGCGATTGTGGCGGCGCTGGCGCTCCTTGCCGGCGCGGCGCTCGCGTACGCGCTGGGCACGGCGGAGGGGCTGCGCTGGTGCGTAATGCACGCGCCCCATCGCTACCTCCGGAGGCGTGCGAGTGGCGGCTCCCGCGCGAAGACGTGCGCACGGCGGACGCCCTGATCGTCGCCCTCGGCGACGCGGACAAGGACGTGCGCTATAGCGCTGCGGTGCGCCTGCGCAACTTCCCCGACCACCCGGACGTCGTCCCGGCGCTGCTCGCGCGCTGGAAGACCCCGACCCCTGGTACAGAGCGGGGCCGTCTGGTCGCTGGGCGCGATCCGCGACCGGGCCGCCTACGAGCCAATCCTCGCCCTGGCGGACCACCCCGACCCGGTAGTGCGCGCGGCGGTCGCCTCGGTGCTCGGCAACTACCCCGACCGGCGGGGCATCCCGGCGCTGGGCCGCCTCGTCCACGACGCCGACCCTGACGTGCGCCAGCGCGCGGCGGCCTCGCTGGAGGTGTTGGCGCGCCTCCCAGAGTGATGCGGCGCCTCCCGGAGTGACGCGGCGTCCCCAGGCCGCCGCGCCCGCGATACCACAGTGAGCGCCCTCTTATCCCATTCTGATACATCTCCCACGTTTCTCTGATACGACTGGGCTACACTGTCCACAGTTAGACATAATCAGAAGCCGAAATGCAACGGTTGGGAGGTTGTTTCATGGGTAAGATTGTGGGCATCGACCTCGGCACCACCAACTCCGTGATCGCGGTCATGGAGGGTGGCGAGCCGAAGGTGATCACGAATGCAGAAGGCGGACGGCTGACGCCCTCCGTTGTGGCGTTTACCAAGACGGGCGAGCGGCTTGTCGGACAGACGGCCAAGCGGCAGGCCGTGGTTAACCCCGAAAACACGGTTTTCTCGATCAAGCGCTTCATGGGCCGCCGCTACGACGAGGTTATGGACGAGAAAGTCCCCTACGACACGCGCGAAGGCGAGCGCGGCGAACTCATGGTGCACATCCCGGTCAACGGGCGCGCCTACACGCCGCAGGAAATCAGCGCGATGATCCTCGGCAAGCTGAAGCGCGACGCCGAAGCATACCTCGGCGAGCCGGTGACGCAGGCCGTCATCACGGTGCCGGCCTACTTCAACGACAGCCAGCGCCAGGCCACCAAGGACGCCGGCAAGATCGCCGGCCTGGAAGTGCTGCGCATCATCAACGAGCCGACGGCGGCGTCGCTGGCCTACGGCCTGGACAAGGCCGAGACCGAGACCATCCTGGTCTTCGACCTCGGCGGCGGCACGTTCGACGTGAGCATCCTTGAGGTGGGTGACGGCGTCGTGGAGGTGAAATCGACAAGCGGCGACACACACCTGGGCGGCGATGACTGGGATGAGGTGATCGTCAACTGGATCGCCGACGAGTTCAAGAAGGAAAACGGCATCGACCTGCGCAAGGACCGGCAGGCGCTCCAGCGCTGAAGGAAGCGGCGGAGAAGGCGAAGATCGAGCTTTCGACCACAACGCAGACGGAAATCAACCTGCCGTTCATCACGGCGGACAGCGCCGGCCCGAAGCACCTGCAGATGACGCTGACGCGCGCGAAATTCGAGCAGCTCAGCGAGGCGCTGATGGAGCGAGTCCGCGCGCCGTTCGAGCAGGCGCTCGAAGACGCCGGCCTCAAGGCCAGCGACATCAACGAAGTGGTGCTGGTCGGCGGCGCGACGCGCATGCCGATGGTGCAGGAGCTGGTGCGCAAGCTGACCAACGGCAAGGAGCCGAACAAGAGCGTCAACCCTGACGAGGTCGTGGCGGTTGGCGCGGCGCTCCAGGCGGGCGTGCTCGGCGGCGAGGTGAGCGACGTGCTCCTGCTCGATGTGACCCCGCTCACGCTGGGCATCGAGACGATGGGCGGCGTGATGACCCCGCTCATCGAGCGCAACACGACGATCCCGGTGCGCAAGAGCCAGGTCTTCTCCACCGCCGAAGACGGCCAGACCGCCGTAGACGTGCACATCCTCCAGGGCGAGCGCCCGATGGCCGCCGACAACATCAGCCTGGGCCAGTTCCGGCTGGAGGGCATCCCTGCCGCGCCGCGTGGTGTGCCGCAGATCGAGGTGACCTTCGACATCGACGCGAACGGCATCCTCAACGTCACCGCGAAGGACAACGCCACCGGCAAAGAGCAGAAGGTCACGGTGACGGCGAGCACCAACCTGGACCAGGGCGACATCGACCGGCTGGTGCGCGAAGCGGAGCAGAACCGCACGGCAGACGAGCGCCGGCGCAGGCTGGCCGAAGCGCGCAACGAGGCCGACACGCTGATCTACCAGGCGGAGAAGGCGCTGCGCGACCTGGGCGACCAGGTCCCCGCCAGCGACCGCGCCGCCATCGAGACGCAGGTCCAGAACCTGCGCGAGGCGATCAAGGGCGACGACCTCGACCGCATCAACCGCGCGGCGGAGGAGCTGCGCAACGCGAGCTACGCGCTCGGCCAGCAGATGTACGCCAGCCAGTCCGCCGCGGGCGGCGCGACCGGCCCGACGGGCAACGGCCAGAGCGACACTCAGACCGATGCAACCGGCGAGGGCGACGTGATCGAGGGCGAGTTCGAAGAGATGTAATTCTATTACCAACTACAAAAAAGAGGGCAGGCTTCAACTAACCTGCCCTTTTCGTTTTTTCGTTACTAATTAAGCCTTGCCCATGCGCATAATAAGTGTATAATCTTCTTATGGCAAAGAATATTCAATATCGGAGAGATCCATGAATACTACTTCCAAGATTGAGTCCCATGATCTCACTGTGGATAAGGTGTTCAGTGATTTCTACACCGTTCCAAACTACCAACGAGAATTCGTTTGGCAGCCTGAGAATGTGGAGAAGCTTCTTGAGGATGTATTCAACGAATTCTATCGAGATGAGGACGAGGAGCCTAGTAGTAGTCAAGAGTATTTTATCGGAAGTATAGTTGTTTGTCCGTATCATGACGGAACATTCGAGCTAATTGATGGTCAGCAGCGGCTTACGACGATTTTTCTCCTATTATGTGCAATTCGCGATGCTCTCCAGCAGGAAAGTTCATCCCCGCCTGATACCCTTCGGCGGTACATCACCGATACCAGCATGGATCCGAGAACAGGGGATGATGTCAATCGTTATCGTATCGTCTTGCAGTATGAAGACAGCCGCAATGTCTTGGAGCAAATCGGCGGCAATGCCCGAATCGACACAATTCCTCAAGATACTGGATCTACGCGGAATATAATCGCTGCATATGAGACTGCGAAGGGATTTCTCGCAGAGCGGTTTGACAAAGATCCAAAGCAGATCAAAAGCTTCCTTGCTAAATTCACATCGCGCGTCAAGCTAATCCGCATTGAGACACCGAACCGCGCATATGCCCTGAAAATCTTCGGAAACCATCAATGATCGAGGCGTTGGCCTCACACCAATGGATCTCTTGAAGAATCTGCTTTTTATTGAAGTGCAGCCAGCGGAACACTCCTCTCTCAAAAGCCGATGGCGCGAGTTGATAGATACACTTGACCATTGTAGAGAAAAGCCCCTGCGTTTTCTTATGGTCAAATGAATTCAGATACATAGAATGAGCGGCAGATACTTGTCGATCCAGTCGAAATGAAAGCGCGTGTTTTCCAGATACGATTGAAACGCGCGACGCAAGTGGCTCAGATGCGGATAGTCGCGTAAATGACCGACGGCATCGCGCGTCTGCTTCCAGACATGCTCCTGCGGGTTCAAATCAGGGCAACCGGGCGGGAAGTAGATCAGGTCGAGGCGCGGATGCGCTTCGATAAAGCGGCGCGCCTTGCCCTTGTGCCAGGACGCGCGATCCAGCAGCAGCAAAATCGCGCGTCCAGGGAAGCAGCGCATCACATGGTTCAAGAAATGAATGGTGTTCTCACCATCCAGCTTAGGCAACGACAGGGCGACTTCGCGCCCGCCAATCACGTCGAGCGCGCCATAGAAATGGAGCATGTCGCGCTGCGGCGTAATCTGGACAACCGGGGTTTCACCGCGCGGGGCCCATGCCCGCGTGAGAGTGGCCTGCAGATAGGCGCTCATCTGGTCCAGCGCCAGAATGATCCCCTCGGGATGAGCTTGGCGAAAATCGGTCACTTTTTTTCTAACTCAGCTTCGAACTCGGCCACCTCGGCCTCACTGGGACGCGATTTGTACACCTGCTCGGCCCGGTGATAGCTGAACCCGCAACGCTTGAACAGGTTGCGATAGGAACCAGCATCTTGATAGGTCACGTCGTACCACTGCTCAACTCCGATCATCAGGTCGCTGACCGTCCAAAAGCGTCCTTCACTCACGCGCACCTCGGCCGGCAGCAGTTGATCTGGATGATACTCATGCAGTCGGGTGCGCAGGTCGGCTTGTTGTTCGCTTGTCAGTTTACTCGCGTTCTGCGTGCTCCAGTTCGAGCGCAACGCAGACAAACCGGCTTGCTGGTACTTCTGCACCCATTCCCGAATGCTGCTCTCGCCGCAGTTGTGAATGTCCATGATTTGCTTCATGGACATCCCGGTGCCATACAACCGCACCGCTTGCAGCCGCTTCAGTTCGTGGACATCGCGGGTTCTTTTGTTCCGCCTGTCGAAACGGCTCGATTTCTTGGTCGTTGAGTTGAAAGTGTCGTTTAGCCATACCATAAGTTTAGCATCATCCGGATTTGTTTTCATTTATCCATTAGATACTTCATACTTGCGAATTATCAAGTAAGTCTTCCCAAGACCCTTCAAGAAGACAAGACTTACGAGTGGTTAGCTGCCAATAGCGCAGAAGTCGGGTATAAAGGCTTCGCCTATGTCATTTATGGGAAAACTCTCAAGCAGTAGTTCTGCTTATGCGAAATTCGTTGAAGGACGAAATCTTGATGGCACTCAAAATCACTATCTAGCGAACATCACATCGTTCAGTCGATCTGCACGACAGCACTTTATACTTTTGATGGCCGGTTTGCACCTTTCTGATTCCGGATTTCTCGAAGCTTTGCAGCTTGCTTGAGAAGCTCTTTTTCTGCTACGTAGTCACTGGTACACGGAGTAATGTATATGAACGGAACTTCACACTATGGGCACCAAAGCTGCGTGAGATCCGTCAGGAGGCGGACTTTGCTGGGTTTGTACAGGAATATATCCTCAGCGAATTGTCTAGCCTCCGCAACAGTTTCGCGTTCAAGTTTCGGCATCTCTCGCTAGCGACGATCCAGCCCCTATCGTATGCGGTATATCCTGGCGAAGTTGACGCAGTTTGTTGAGGAACAAGCATGGGGTAATCCGGCAGACGCCGACCTCAGTCAGTATACTGCCCGATCTGTTCATGTGGAGCATATTCTCCCCATTTCACCTACAGATAATGTTCGATATGGTTTTGATAGGCCTGATGAGTATGATGATCATGCGAATCGGCTTGGTAATTTGACCCTCCTGGAAAGAACCATCAACGCATCGCTATCTAATGGTTCATATGAACAGAAGCGGGCTGGTTATGCTGAATCCAGATTCTGCTCACCAAATCGCTTGTGAAAAGACCACAAGTTGGAGTGCAAACACAACTCAATAGGGCCGTCGAGGGTCTTATCCAGTATGAGAAATGGGATTCGGAAGCCATAGAAAAGCGGCAAGAGATGCTTACCACACTTGCACTCCGAATCTGGCTCGGCGACGTCCAGAAATAATGAACTCAATCTTTGGAACGCATCCTAAGGTAGATGCTGTGAGGAAGCGAGATAAGGAGCAGTAGCTATGTCCGAGAATCCGCAACGCAAGGACCCGTTCCGTGACCTGCGCGACGCGATGGAGCGCTTCATCCAGGAAGGCGCTGCTGTCGTGCAGGGCAGCGAGGCGCTGGCGATTGACATGTACGAGACTGCCGACTCCGTCGTGGTCATGACCACGCTTGTCGGCGCAAGGCCGGAAGAAATCGACGTGTCCGTCACCGAAGGCCGCCTCACCATCGCCGGCGAGACCTACCCCGACGCCGATGTGGACGAGAGCGCCTACCTGCGCCGCGAGCGCCGCTTCGGCAAGTTCTCGCGCACGGTGAGCCTCGCGCGCCCGGTCAAGGCCGAGGAGGCCGCCGCGAAGTACAAGGGCGGCGTGCTCACGATCACCCTGCCCAAGGTCGAGGAAGCGCGCGCCCGCAAGGTCGAGATCAAGTCCGAATAGCGCCGACGGCGCGACATCAGCATCACAGGGAGGGGCGCGGCGCGCTGCGCCCTTGTGCCGTTTCTGAGGCATGGGCTTTCCGCTTTGTATCTACCTCACCCCCCGCCGCGCTCATCGCGTGGCTTCCCCTCTCCATTGAATGGGGGTGAGGTAAACATAACGCGCAGATACCCCTATCGCTTCATGAGAACCGGTAAGCACTAATTGAGGCGTACTCCCCTGACGGAAGCAGCCTGCTTTGCAGCTATCGCCACATCCAGAGGTAGGGGGCGAACCGGCGGTTCGCCCCTGCACGTGGATTATGGAGGCAAGCGCGCTGACGCCCCAGTAGCGCGCGCGAAGCCACCGCACCGTGAATTGACAATCCGCGCCCGGCGTGGACAATTGCGCTCGCATGGAATGCGAGACAGTATGAAGGCGAGAACCCTTCTCGCAGCCGGTGCGGTGTTGCTCCTGGCCGCGCTGGTGCGCGTCTACAGCCTGGACCACGACAGCCTGTGGATGGACGAGGCCTGGTCGGTGTGGGCCGTGAGCCAGGGCGGCGTCACGCACACGCTGCGCGCCCTCGCCACAGACGTACACCCGCCGTTCTACTTCCTCCTCCTCGATCCCTGGACCGCGCTCGCCGGCGCTTCGGAGCTTGCCGGGCGGGCGCTTTCGGTTTTCTTCGGCCTGCTCACCGTCGCGCTCGCCTACCGCACCGCGCGCGAGATGTTCTCCCCGCCCGCCGGGGTCCTGGCCGCGCTCGTCGCCGCCGTGTCGAGCTACCAGGTGTACTACGCGCGCGAGCTGCGCATGTACACCCTCGTGACCCTGCTGGCGACCGCCTCCGTGTTCTTCTACCAGCGCTGGCTGCGCGGCGGCGCGCACAGCCGCCGTCACGCGGTGGGCTACATCGCCGCGACCGGCCTGCTGGTTTACACGCACTACTTCGGCTTCTTCGTCCCCCTCGTGATCGCGCTGCACTTCCTGCTCGTGCTCCCGCAGCAGTGGCGGCGGCTCGTGGCGTGGATCATGATGCAGGCGGGGTGGGCGCTCGCATTCGAGGCGTGGCTGTCCGTCATGCTCCGACAGATCGGCGGCCGGCCCGGCGGCCTCGATCAGGCGACCGCCACCAGCCCTGAGCTTGTCCGCTTCCTGGCCGACGTGCTCACCGACGCGCAGCCCGTCCTCTACCTGGGCCTGGCCGTGCTCGCCATGTCCTACCCCCGCCGCGAAGGCGTGCGCGCCTCGGTTGGGCCGCGCGCGTGGGCGGCGCTGCTGGCGCTGTGGGCAATCGTCCCCCTGGCGGTGACGTTCCTGGTCAACCGGCAGGTCCCGGTCTTCACGCTGCAGAACGTCATCGTCGCCGCGCCGCCGGTGGCGCTCCTGGCCGGCGCGGGCCTTGCGCGCCTGTCGCCCACGCCGCGCGCGGTCTTTGCCGGGCTGGCCATCTTCGCCGGGCTGACGGTCACGCTCACCTACCCCGGCATGTACAACGCGAAACCGCCCTGGCGCGCGTTCGTCGCGCAGATGGCGGCGCGCTACCAGCCGGGTGACGCGACCTTCGTCCACATCGGCGGGCCGCCGCTCTGGGAGATGCCCTTCGACTACTATTACGCGCGCCAGTTCCCTGAAGCCGCGCCGCCGGTCGACCTCTTCGACCTGCCCGGCCCGCCGAGCGCGCGCGCCTTCGCCGAGGCAATCCACGAAGCGACCGGGGCGGGGCGTGCGTGGCTGCTGCTCACGCACACGACCGCCGTCACCAACTACGCGCTGCCCCTCCTCGAACAGAGCCGCGCGCCGGTTCTCGTGGCCGAGATGGGCCTGCACCGCCTTTACCTCTACGAGCCGGCGGGCGCGCCGGCCGGCTTCGCGTTCCAGGCGGCGGACGGCGATGCGCTGCGCCTGGTCGATTACGACCTCCCGCGCGCCCCGCTGAACCCCGGTGACGCGCTGCACGTGACGCTCCACTGGCAGGCCGACGCGCCGCTGGCGGCCAACTACTCCGCCGGCGTGTTCCTGCTCGGCGAGGACGGCGGCCCGGTCGATGCCGACATCGGCTTCCCCGGCGACGCGCGCACCACAGAGTGGCTACCGGGCGAAGTCCACGCCGACGCCCACGCGATTCCCCTCCCCGACGACATGCCGCCCGGCTACTACAACGTCGCCGTGCGGGTGCTCAACGTCTACCGCGACGAGGCGCTGACCGCCTTCGACGCCGCGGGCGTCTTCCTCGACGAGTACGCCCTGCTCGGCGGGGTGGCCGTCGCCCCATGACGCGCGACCGCCGCTGGCTGGCGCTGCTGACGCCGGTCATCCTCTTTGCGTTCGCCGCCCGCGCCATCGACCTGGGGGGCCGAGCCGCTGTGGGTGGACGAGTCGTTCTCCTTCGCGCTCGCAGACGCGCCGCTGCTCTCCGGGCCGGTGGCGCTCATCGCCAGCGACGTGCACCCGCCGCTGTACTTCGTGCTGCTGGGCTTCTGGACGCGGGTGGCCGGCTACACGGAGCTTGCCGGGCGCTACT
The DNA here is from genome assembly GCA_027494055.1 of Anaerolineae bacterium. Taxonomy (GTDB): domain Bacteria; phylum Chloroflexota; class Anaerolineae; order Aggregatilineales; family JAFGMM01; genus JAOSJO01. The sequence continues at coordinate 289,000 of JAOSJO010000023.1, forward strand.
TCTCGGTGCTGGCGGGCGTGCTCGCCGTCGCGCTGACCTATGCGCTGGGCCGGCGGCTCTTCTCGGCGCGGGCGGGGCTGTGGGCGGCGGTGGCGCTGAGCGCGGCGGGGCTGCACGTCCGCTACGCGCGCGAGATACGCATGTACGCGCTGCTGGCGCTGCTGAGCGCCGCCGCCACGCTCGCCTACGTGCGCTGGCGCGCGCGCCCCACCCAGCGACGCGCCCTCGTCTACATGGGCCTCGCCGCCGCGCTGCCCTACACGCACTACTACGGCGCGTTGGTCCCGCTGGCGCACCTGGCTCACTTCGCCGTGACCGGTCTGGCGGCGCGGCGCACGGCGCATCGCCCGCCGTGGCGCACGTGGCTGCTCATGCAGGGCGGGGGCCGCGCTTGCGTTCGCGCCCTGGCTGCCCGTGATGCTGCACCAGCTCGCGCTGCGCCCCGCCGGCATTCACCACGCCGCGCCGAGCACGCCCCACACCCTGGGTGGGTCGTCACCATGCTCACCGACGACCTGGGATGGCTCGTCGCCGGGCTGGTGGCCGCCGGGGTGCTGGGCGTGTTCGCCGTCAGGGGCGGGCAGCGCGTGCGCGCTGGCTTGGGGGTGGCGCTGGCCCTGCTCTGGATCGCCGTGCCCGTCGCTGCCGCCTTCGTCGTGAACGCCGGCGTGCCGAGCCTGACCGCACGCAACCTCATCGCCGTCACGCCCGCGCTGGCGCTGGCGGTGGGCCTGGGCCTCAGCCGGCTCCGCGCCCTGGGGCTGGTCGCGGGCGCGCTGCTGGTCTTCAACGCGCTCACCGTCTTCCCGTATCTCTACCCCGGCAATCCCCCTGGCCGGACTTCGTGCGCGCGGTGGCGACGCAGGTCCGCCCCGGCGACGTGATGCTCTACCATCTGGGGCCGAACCCCCGCTGGGAGCCGTTCGAGTACTACCGCCGCCGCGAGCTGCGCTTCCCGGTCGAGCCGGCCTCGCTGTTCGACCTGCCGGGTCCGCCCAGCGCGCCCGCCTTCGCCGGGGCGCTGGAGGCGCTGGTGCGCGATGAGCCGCGCGTGTGGGTCGTCACCACCTACGAGACGCCGATCAGTTGGTACGCCCTCCAGCAGCTCACGCAGACCCACCACCTCAGCGCGCGCATGGCCCTCATCGACACCAACGCCTACCTCTTCGAGCCGCCCCCGGCGACGCCGCGCGGCTTCCGTTTGGGCGACGTGTTCACGGTCCAGCCGGAGGTGCGCAGCGCGCCGCCCTACCGGCCCGGCGACGCCTTCGAAGTGGTGCTGCACTGGGAAACCAACCGCGCGCCCGAAGCCGACTACTCGGTCGGGCTGCACCTGGTGAACGCGGCGTTTGGCCTCAGCGCCCAGTCTGACGCCTATCCTGAGCCGCGCACGTCCACATGGCGCGCCGGCGCGGCGCGGCAGACCACGCACCGCCTGACGCTGCCGGCGGACCTCCCCGCCGGGCGTTACGATGTCCACCTCGTGGTGTATACCTGGTGGGACGCGGCGCGCCTCCCCGTGCAGGACGCCGCGACGCGCCTGCCCCTGGGCGACTACATCCTCCTGGACACGCTCGCCATCGAAAAACAATAGGGGCGCGGTGTGCGCCGCGCCCCCCAGTGAGCGTTTGACGGATGGGTGAGGATGGCGTGGATCAGTCCTCGCCTTCCTCTTCTTCCTCGCGGCGCCGGCGGACAACCTCGACCGCGTCGGCATCGACCTCTTCCAGCGCTTCCTCCGCTTCTTCCTCCTCCGCCGAGACGCGCTCCGGCAGGCTGAGGGTCGCAACCATGTCATCCGCCGGGGTGAGGATGGTCACGCCGGCCGGGACGACGAGGTCGGCGACGGTGATGGCCGTATCGAGGCTGTCCAGGGCAGACAGGTCCACCTGAATGTGGGCCGGCAGGTCGCCGGGCAGGCATTCGACCTCGACGCTGTTGAGACCCGTCACGAGCACCAAGTCACCCTCGGCGGAGATCGGGGCCTCGCCGGTGAACTCCAGCGGCACTTCGGTGCGGATCACGCGGTCCATCGAGACTGCGTAGAAGTCCACGTGAAGCAGGTTGCCCCGCATGTAGTCGCGCTGCACGCTGCGTACCAGCGCCGTATGCGCCTTGCCAGCGATGTTCAGGTCGATGATCTGGGAGCCGCCCGCCGCGGCGAGCGCCACCGCCAGCGCGCGTTCCTCGACCTGAAGGAAAAGCGGCTCGCGGTCCGGGCCGTACAGCACAGCAGGGATCATACCGCTGCGCCGCAGGTGCTTGACCTCCTTGCCGACGACCTCCCGCTTGCTGGCTTCGAGCTGAATATTCTTGGACATAAGATTGCTCCTCTAAGGTTTGAAAGGTGGTCAGCGCCGGAACAGGAGGCGCAGCAGCCAGAAGATCCCGACGACCGCGCCGAACGCCAGCCCGAAGCTGCGCGCGCTCTCTGGATCGAAGACCGTGTGCACCTCGCCTTCGGCCTGGATACCGCCGCCGGCCAGCAGGAACACGGTGTACGTGTTGCTGATCGTGGCGTTGCCGCCGACGAGCGTCGTGCCCGAAAAGCTGCGCTCGATCCAGACATCGCCGGTGGCGGCGACCGTCTCCACGAGCGACGACTCGACGTGCACATCATGGCGGGCGAGCACTGCGCCAGCGGCGGTGAGGTGCAACGCGGCGTCCTCGACCACCGCCGCGCCGATCACAGCCTGGCGCACGTCCGCGCTCGCGGCCTGTGCAAGGCCGGCCGCCGACGCTTCCATGGTCAGCGTCTCGGCCTGCACGCTTCCAATGGGGCTGGTCTGGGCGACCACCGAACTGGCGTCAACGCGCTGCGCCGCGCTCTGGTTGAGCACGACGGTCTCAGCCTGGACCGATTCAAGCTGCTGCCCGCTCACCTCAAGCGCGGGCTGTTCCTGTTCGGACATGACGCACCACCATTCATAGACAAAGAAAGCGGGGGCTTTTCGCCACCCGCCGGTATTCTATCGAATGGAACGCGGCGCGTCAACCGCCGCTGTTGCCGTGTCGGAAGTCAACGAACCGGTAGCCCACGCCGCGTTCGGTAAGGATGTACTTCGGGTTGGCCGGGTCCTCTTCGATCTTCTCGCGCAGGTAGTTGACGTAGAGGCGCACGTAGTGCGTCTCATCCCGGTACTCGTAGCCCCACACCTTCGCGAGCAACTGCTCATGGGGGACGGTCCAGCCCGCGTTCTCGATCAGGTGGTAGAGCAGGCGGTACTCCGTCGGGCGGAGCTTGATGTGCTCCCCATCGACGATCACCTCGCGGTGGTTGAAATCGACGCTCAGGCGGTCGTCGATCCGCAGGATCGCCTGGTCTGGGGTCGCGGAGGGCGTCTCCGCCCGGCGCATCACGGCGCGCACCCGGCTCGAAAGCTCGCGCGGGCTGAAGGGCTTGGTGATATAGTCGTCCGCGCCCAGTTCCAGGCCGTAGACAATGTCGTCTTCCTCACTCTTGGCGGTGAGCATCACCACCGGCACGGTGGAGAACTCGCGCAGCAGCCGCAGCGTCTCAAACCCGTCCATCTCCGGCATCATCACGTCGAGCAGCACCACGTCGGGCAGTTGCGTGCGCACCGCGTTGAGCGCCTCGACGCCGTTGCGCGCCTCGATGACCTGGAAGCCCTCCAGCTCCAGGTTCATGCGGATGAAGCCAATCATGCGCGGCTCGTCATCCACGACGAGCACGCGCTTGCGCTCTCTTGGTCCGGGTTGTGGCGGTTTAACCGTCATGGCCGTGGGCACACCTAATCGCGGACAAAGGTGACGATTTCTTCCTCTTCACCGGTGGGCATCACCTCGATGAAACTGATGCGATGCCAGGGATAAACGACCGTCGTTACCTCAGGCAGGATGAAACCGACTTCTCTGCCATCGCGGAGGCGCGGGTTCATGCCCAAGATGCAGGTATCTGTCGGGTCAGGGAGCTTTTCCACATCGACCAGGAAGGGTTCGCCGTCCATGATGTGGATGAGAATCGTGTGCGCCATGCGCTTGCAACCTCCATAGCCACCTACTTGAAATAGATATGCACAACCAGCTTGCCGAGACGGATCTCATCGCCGTCGCGCAGCACGCGCGGCTGGTTCGGGATGAGGCGCTGGCCGTTGAGGTGCGTGCCGTTGACGCTGCCAAGATCGACAAGCGTCAGCGTGTCCTCCCCCCGCCGGATCGCGGCGTGCATCCGCGAAACGCCCTTTTCGAGCGCACCGTAGGGCGTCAGGTCGAGGTCAGGGGCCGTGCCGCTGCCGGGGTCGAGCCGCCCCAAGACGGTCTCCTGCTCCGGCTGGAGCAGAATCGGCTCAGGGGCGTCACGGATATGGACGATGATGGAAGAGTGGCGATCAAAGCGCGCGGTTCCCCACGTGGCCTTTGCGCCTAACTCATCCGGCGGGCTGTCGAGCTGTTTCGTGGATACGGTCCGGCCGGCGTCCGCGTAAAGGCTTTGGCCGCAGCGCTCACAAAAGAGCGTACCTTCGCGATTTTCTTGGGCGCAGTAAGGACAGACAATCATCGCCGTTTTCTCACGATTCTTTCGGGGCGCCAGGAGCAGCGCGCGTGTACCGTATTTCAGAGTCTTGTGCCCTTCTTCGGAAAGCGAGTGCGTGTGCGCAACGCGGCGCGCCTCTGCCATCGCCTGGTGGGCCAGCTCGTCCTGGCCGGCGGCGAGCAGCCGCGTCGCCAGGTTCTCCAGGCTGCGCGTCGCCTCGGCGACATCGCCGCGCCGGATCGCCTCCTCGGCCTTCTCCTGCATGCGGTAGAGCGTCAATTTGCCCAGCGCATCCAGGATCGCGAGCGGCGGCTCCTCCGGGGGCACATCGCGGGCGACCTCAATCGAGATGTCGGAGATTGCCTTGTACCCTGCGTGATCCGCAAAGATGATGTCGCCGGTCACGTCCAGCCGCGCCAGCGGGCGAAACCCCACCTGGGTCAGCGGCGGCAGTTGCAGTTGCAGCAGCACCGAGGCCGTCCGGTTGGCCTCCAGGGTGCCGAGCGGGACCGGCTGCAGGTCGGTCGGCAGCGGCATGGGGTGTGGCGAGAGCTTGAACGCCGACTCCAGCGTCACGTCCGGGTCGGGCGCGACCGTCAGGCGCAGGCGTTCGGCGTAGCTGCGCCCCAGCGCGCGCACGCGCTCCTTGAGGAAGCGACTCACCGCGCCGGGCGAGTTGACATACGCCGACGCGCCGCCCGTGCGCGAGGCGACCTGATCCAGGAAGACATCATTCCATTCCTCGCCGATGCCCATCCCAGAAATCGCAATCCCATCGCCGGCGGCGGTCTCAGCGAGGAGGATGCAATCCTCCTCGTCGCCGTAGGTCCGGCCATCGGTGAGCAGGATCAGGTGGTTGACGTACTTCCGGTCCAGGTGGTGGTGGAGTTCGGCCAGCCCGTGTATCAACCCTTGCAGGATTTCGGTGCCGCCGCTGGCCTGCATGGTGCTGACCATAGCTTTGAGCGTCAAGCGCTCGCTTTCGCGCGTGGGCGTGGCCTCCACCACAACTTCAGCCCGGTCGGAAAACGAGACAATCGAGATGATGTCGTCCTCATTGAGGCTGTCGATGATCTGGTGCGCGGCGGCCTTCACCTGGTCGGAGCCGCGCGCCGCGCATGGAGGTGGAGCGGTCGATCACGAGCGCGAGGTTGAGCGGCGCTTCGCGGTCGCGCTCTGGCCGGCGCTCCGGGGTGATCTCGACCAGCAGGTAGACGACCTGCGGCTCGCCAAGCACGTTGAGGACGCGCTTGCTGGGGGTGACATGCAGCGCGTAGTACAGGCTTGAGAAGTCCGTACTGCGCCACTGGATGTCGTAATCGAGGCGCTTGGTCGTGTCGCTGAGGATCTCGTAGGCAGCCGCGATGTCGCGAAACTGAAGCGCCGCACCCGCGTTGCTGTTCGCGTCGGGGTGGAGCGGTGCGCCGCCCGACGGTACGCCTGCTTGACATCTTCAGGCGTCGCGTCCGGCGGCAGTCCAAGTATCGCGTACAGGTCCTGCGTGATTTTTGTCATGCTCAAATAGACCGATTCTCTATCCTGGCATATGGATCACGACAGCGGTGATGTTGTCCGGCCCTCCGCCAGCGTTCGCTTCCTGTGCAAGCGCCACGCAAGCCTGCTGCGGGTCAGAAACGGTTGCCACAATCTCGGTGATAGTCGCTTCGGGCACCACCGACCACAGCCCGTCGGAACACAGCAGCAGCCTGGCGGCCGGCGGCAGGTGGACCACACTGCTGTCGAGTTCGATGTGGTCTGTCTGCCCCACCGCGCGGTACAACACGTTGCGATGCGGGTGCTCAGCAGCCTGCTCTGGCGTGAGCTGCTTCAGCTCGATGAGCCGCTGCACGAGCGAATGATCGCGCGTGAGCTGCGCCATGGCGGCGTCCGCGACCAGGTAAGCACGGCTATCGCCTACGTGCGTGAGATACGCCCACGCGCCATAGATGGCAGCGGCGGTCAATGTCGTGCCTCCGTTGGGCACGCGATCCGAAACGGCGGCATTGGCCGCGCGGATCGCATCGTTGAGCGTTTCTGCCAGCGTCTCCACCTCATAGTGGCCGTTGCGGCTGAGCATCGGCAGGAAGGCATGGTCGGCCATGTAGTCCGCAATGACGCGCGCCGTCAGGCCTGACGCCTTCTCGCCGTGTTCGTGCCCCCCCATGCCGTCGGCGACGATGAACAGCCCAAAGTCCGGCGCGGCGCGGCGGCTCGCCTCGCAGGAGACGAACGCAAAGCAGGCATCCTGGTTGGTTTCGCGCACGCGCCCGACATCGCTGATCTGCCCGTAGCGCAGGTGCCGCGTCGCATGTGAAACCGACGTCACCGCCGGCGCGTGCGCCGGGGTGCGGCTTAACAGGCGACGCAGAAACTCCATCCACTCACTCCAGGGTGCGTTACGCAGTCAAGGCGTAGACGTGGTTATCCAGGGAGCCGACGTAGACCACGCCTTCGTGCAGAAACGGCGACGACACGACCGGACCGTCGGTCTTGAACTTCCACCGCAGCATCCCGTTCTTGGTATCGACGCTGTAGACATGCCCGTCGGTGCTGCCGAAATAGAGCGCGGTACCCCGAAGCGCAGGCCGGCCCACGATCTGGCCCTCTGTCTGGAACCGCCAACGGTCGCGGCCCGTGCCGAGGTCAAGCGCGTACATGTTGCCGTCGGCGGAGCCGATGTACAGGTTCTTGTCATCGTGCACCGGCGACGACACGACCGGCTTGCCGGTGCGGTACCGCCACACGGTCCAGCCGGTTTCGGCGTCCACGGCGTAGACGTGCCAGTCGAGCGAGCCGAAGAAGACGACCTTCTCATGCACCAGCGGCGACGACGTGACCGCGCGCCGGGCCTTGAAGCGCCACTTGATCACGCCGGCCAGGTCTGTGGCGAAGAAGTCGCCGCTCTCGCAGCCGAAGTAGACCCGCTCATCGGTGACGAACGCGGTGGAGCGCACGGGGCCGGTCGCGCCGGCGCGCCACGCCTGCCGACCGTTGGCCGTCTTGATCGCGTAAAGGTGCGTGTCCTCGGAGCCGATGAAGACGTGGCCCAGCGCGACGCGCGGCGACGAATAGACCGCGCCTTGCGTCGGGAAGGTCCACACAATTCGGCCATTGCGGCTGTTGACGGCGTACAGGTTGTGGTCGGCGGAGCCGAAGTACACCACGTCGTCGTCAACGGCGGGCGACGACGCCACGCTGCCGTCGGTTGCGTAGCGCCAGTTGAACGACCCGTCGCTGGCGTTCAGGCAGTAGAGGCCGTTGTCGTAGCAGCCGACGTACACCGACCCGTTGGCGACCACCGGTGAAGACGTCACCTCGTCCTCACAGCGGAAGCGCCAGATCGGCACCACCTCGCTGGTGGGGAAGAACGAGGTCGCCGGCCTGATCCCCTCGCTTGTCACCGCCGGGGCGGCGGTCCGCGCCGGCGGCGGGCTGCTCCCGAACACGGGCCGGACCTGCTCCAGCGCGGTCTTCATGGCGGCGGCGGACTCGTAGCGCTCTTCCGGCTCGTAGGCCAGCGCGCGCATCACGACGACCTCAAATTCGACCGAGACGTTCGTGTTGTAATCGCGGATCGGGCGGTCGGCGAAGGAGAAGGGCGGCTCAAGGCGGGGGTCGCGGCGCGTGAGGATGTGGTGCAGCGTCGCGCCCAACGCGTAGATGTCGCCGGCGGGCGAGGCCACGCCCTTGTACTGCTCCGGCGGAGAGTAGCCCTCGGTGCCGATCATGGTGCCCTTCTGGCCTTCCTGGAACGTCTTCGCGATGCCGAAGTCGATCAGCCGCACGTTGCGGTGCTGGTCGATCATGATGTTCGAGGGCTTCACATCGCGGAACACGAAAGGCTGGCGGTGCAGGTAATCCAGCACGTCGCAGAGGTCAACCGCCCACTGGTGCACCAGCTCCACCTTGATGAAATCCGGCGTGCTGTTGATGATGACTTCCAGGTCCTTGCCCTTGATGAACTCCATCACCAGGTAGACGCGGTTCTCCACGTCGAAATAGTCATAGATTTTCGGCACGGCGGGGTGGCTGAGCGAGGCGAGCACGTTCGCCTCGCGCTCGAAGTTGCGCAACGTCGTCTCACGGATCGACGGGTCTGTCGAAACGTTCAGCATCTCCTTGACGGCCACGAGCCGGGTGACGTTGGGGAAACGCAGGTCGCGCGCCTGGTAGACCGACCCCATGCCCCCATGCCCAGAACGCCGACAATGCGGTAGCGGTTTTTGCAGAATCGTATTCGGTTTGAGCGTCCCATCGTGGCCGCTCATTGACTGGCGGCCTGGGAACTTCTGGGTGTCGATTGATTCTGCCATGTCTGCGTCTCTATCGGGTATGATCCTCTGCTATAGAAATAATTATGCTGAAAAGGTATTATAGTTAACTCCCCAGTTGTACGCAATTTGATAGAGTTTTAACCATTATCGACCGGTCTGCTCTTAATTGCCGCCGCGCGGCACCAGCCTCGGCGCGTAGGGCGCAGCGAAGTCGCCGGCGTCGGTGGCGACCAGCACGCCCGGCAGCTTGCTCACCACCAGCCCCCCAAAATGGTTGATGACCTGCCCCAGCAGCGATTCCATCACCTCCATGAGCGCCGGCCAGCTCACCGTCGGGGGCAGGGCCGGCTCGTGAATCGGGCGCAGGCTTTCAAGATACGTCAGCCCCGACAGCACATCAGGGAACACGAGGGACGAGGGCCGGTCATAGCGCGCGACGGCGGCGAAGTGGCGCGCGAGCAGCGGCACGCCATTCTCCAGGTAAAGGGCGCGCTCAGGGGGCGGCGGGTACGCAGCCCCAGGCCCGACCGCCGGCATCGATGAGTCGGGCACGCCCAGGAAGGAGCACGCGCGCCGGTAGAGCACGTCAAGCTCCGCGCTGTGCCCCATGCTGTTGGTGGCGGCGAGCAACACGCCCGTCGGGCGCAGCACGCGGTGCAACTCGGCCAGCGCGCCGTCGATATCGGGCACGTGGTCCAGGTTATGCCCGGCCAGCACCACGTCAAAGGTCCCGTCCGGGAAGGGCAGCGCCGGCACGTCCAGCAGCAGCAGCGGCGGCAGCACGAGCGGCGCGCCTCTGGCCTCGGCGCGCTGCACCGTCGTATCGAGCAGGCTCAGCGAGAGGTCGCCGGCCACCAGCATGCCACGCGGCGCGCGCGCCTGCAGCGCCTCCAGGTACGCGCCCGCGCCGAACCCGGTATCGAGCACCACCTCATCGCCGCGCCACTTCACCCGCGAGAGCGCCCAGCGCGCGAAGTCCACCCTGGGCGTCTCGTACACCTCATGGATCACCGCGCGAATATGCCAGGCCGCCGCATGGTTCAGGAACTGGCGGGTATTCGGATCGCGCTCCAGGCCCGGAAACTCATCTCGCATGGTCAACCTAATGTCGTCAGCACAGGATCGTTGCGTCACACCGACCTGTCAAAGCGCCGGTGGCCTCCGCGTGTGCGGGCAGGAGGGGGCGTCGCGCCTCACCCGGCCAGAGTTGCCACCAGCAAATCCAGCGCCAGCTCTGGCTTGATGCGCCCGGTCTTGATCTGCACATCGTAATCGAGCAGCCGCCGGTAAATGGCCTCCAGCGTCTCCATCGAGAAATTGCGCGCCTGCGCGGGCAGCTTCCGCGCGGCATAGGGGTGCACATCAAGCGCCTCGGCCAGCCCATCAGGCGCATACCCCGCGTCCAGGTACGCCTTCGCCATGATGAGCAGCCTGAACTGCCGCACGATCATACCGAGCAGCCCCAACGGATCGCCTTCGTCCATCAGGCGGTGCATCCGCGCCACCGCGCCGGTGGCGTCCCCGCGCACGACCGCGTCCACCATCTCGAAGATGTTCGCCTCCGGCACGTAGGGCGTGAGCCGCGCCACGTCGTCCACGTCGATAGCGCGCGCGCCATCGACGTAAGTCGCCAGCTTGTCGAGTTCGCTGGCGGCGGCGTGCAGGTCCTCACCGACCAGCTCCGCGAGCGTGGCGGCGGCGCGCGGCGTGATCTCCGCGCCGTACTGCGCCGCGCGCTTGCGGATCCAGCCGACCGCGTTCGACGGCGGGTCGAACGCGCGCTCGAACCCGCTCTCGTGGGTGCGCGCCAGCTTGACCAGCGCGTGGCTGTCCGGCAGCCGCTTCGGCTCCACAAAGACCAGCCGCGCCCACGGCGGCAGCGTGGGCAGGTAGTCGGCCAGCGCCTGCACGACCTCCGACCGCGCGTTGGTGAGCATCCCCTCGACGATGACGAGCCGGCGCGCCGCCAGGAAGGGCATCGTCTCGCACGCGCCGCGCACCTCCGCGAGCGTGGCCTCCCTGCCGTCGAGCAGGGTCGTGTTCATCTCGGCAGTCGTCGGGTCCGCACCGGCAGCGAGCCGCGCGCGCAGGCGCGCGACCTCCTCACGCAACGTCAGGTCGCCCTCGCCGTGCAGCAGGTAGAAGGTCGGCGTCGGCTTGCTCATCTGCGTTCACACACGCCCGTGGCCCCAGAAGCGGTTAAGAGGATCGCGTCGCCACCCAGTGCACCACGACGGGCGACTCCAGCGTGCGCCGCACTTCGACCACCTCCAGGTCGCCGAGGCGCGGCTCGGTCGTGACCGTGCGCTGGAGGTTCAGCCCCAACGGCTGCGAGAGATCAGCGCTGCCGTGGCAAAGAAAACCGCCGTCGGCAGGCGGTTGAGCTGGTCGGAGAGGCGGCGCGTCCCCGCCAGCGCGGCGAACGAAGCCAGACTCGTCATCACGGCTGATGTCAGCAGGTTCGTGCCGCAGTTCGGGTGCACCGCCAACTCGTGCTCGCCCCGGCGCAGCCGGTCCAGCGCCTCGTGGACAGCCCCGACCAGGTCGCTGGTCTCCACCTGACCGTAGATGTAGAACCCCCGGCTGTTCGAGCGCCCGACGACGCGCAACCGGGCGCGCAGCCGCCGGCTCAGCACGTGGATCGTTGCGTGCTCAAGCGCGTGATTGCGCCGCACCCGCCGCAGAAACGGCACCCGAAACGCCAGATCGCCAATCGCTTGCAGCATATCCCATTCCACCAGTACCCATACGTCGGATGTTAAGGCGCCGAGGCGAGGGTCGCCGGGGCAGCTGTCGGCATGGAAAGCACCGCGCTGGCCGGGAGCGCCACCACGATCAGGCGGTGCGAGTTGCCATCATACGGCCAGCACGATACGAGGGTAACACGTTCATCCGGCGTCGGCAATATCCACCGCGCGTTCTCCAGGCGCTGCGCGACCGGCTGGCCCTCCTCCGGCAGCACCATCGTCCTCACCACGATGTAGCGGTGCACGGCCCCCGTTGCGTCGTCCACCAGTTCGACCTCGTCCCCCGGTTGCACGCGGATCAGCCGCATGAACACGCGCCCAAACCGGTTGTGGTGCCCGTTGAGCACCGTGTTCCCCACCTCGCCGACGCCCGCCGAGGTGTCGTGCCATCCCACCGTGTAGGCGTCGGGCACCTGCCAGCGGCCATACCACTGCCCGTCGATCTCCAGCGCCTCCCAACTGACCGGCGTCACCGGTGCCTCCAGGTCGATTGCGGGGATGCGCAGGCGCGCCGGCGGGTGGCGCGTCGCGGAGGGGCCGGGCGTGCCGGTGATCGTCGGGGTCGGAGTCAGCGTCGCCGTTGGCGTCAGCGTAGGTGAGGGCGTGGCGGTCCCCGTCGGCGATGGCGTCGCCGTCCGTGAAGGCGTGGCCGTGCCCGTCGGCGATGGCGTCAGCGACGGCGTCTGCGTGGGCGTCGGTGTCAGCGTCCGCGCGGGCGTGAGCGATGCGCTTGCGGTCGCCGTTGCGCGCGGCGCGCGCGTGGCGGTCCGGGGGGCGGTCGCGGTTGCAGCCGAAGTTGCAGTAGAGGTGGCGGTGGCTGTTGCGGCGGGCGTTGGCGTGTCGGTTTCGGAGGGCAGGACGGTCGCAGTTGGCGATGGACTTGGCGTTACGGAGGCGGTCGCCGTCGCGGCGCGCGTTGGGGTGGTCGTCGCCGATGCAGTGGCCGTCGCTGTTGCGGATGCGGTGGCGCTTGCCGTCGGGGATGCGCCAGGCGTCTCCACCTCTGCAATTGGGAGCAGCAGCCGCAGCGCCGCGCCCGGCGCGCCCTCGGTCGGCACAGGCGGCAGCGCGAGCCACGCCCCCGGCACATCCAGCGCGCCCGGCGACGGCGTGGGCGGCGGCGTGGAGGTGTAGACCGGCGTGCGGTAGACGTGCACGCCCGCCAGCGCGGCAAGGAAGACGAACGCCGCGCCCAGCAGAAACAACACAACGCCCACGCGCGCAACGCGCGCACTGCGGTCCGTGTCCCGGTGCATAGGGAGATTATACTGGACGACGGCCTTTTTCCGGGATGTCTGCACGTTGTCCGCTTTAACACGGTAGTGTGTTTTACCCGACGACTGAAGTCGTCGGTTAATCAGAACATGGCGACGCGACTTAGTCGCGATTAAAGTGAAGTCACTTCGGGAGCGCGACCCGGTTATCGGTCAACCTCGAACCGCGCATGATGCATATTCAGAAGACGCGAAGTCACGAAAGGCTTGGGCGTGTTTTTCGCGCCTCTCGTGGCCTCGTACTTCACACCCGCGCTGCGTCCCGACTCCGCCGCGCCCTCTCGTCACAGATTCATGTTGCGCAGCGGCGCACCTTACCGTAAACTAAGCGAGCATTGCATCACTGAGGTATCTCCGTTCATGCAGCTACCCTTCACCCTGCGACCGTCAAAGGAACGTGTGCTCGACACGCTCACGCCTGTGCTTGCGACTCTCGCGGCGCTCGGCGTCAGCGCGCTTCTGATCCTGCTCCTGGGCGTCAACCCGCTCGAAGCCTACGCCGAGGGCGTCAACGGCGTGGTCGGCAGCGTCGAACGGCGTGGCCCAGACTCTGGTCAAGGCCACGCCGCTGCTACTCGTGGGGTTGGGCATCTGCATCTCGTTCCGGGGCGGGATGATCAACATCGGCGGCGAGGGGCAGATCATCCTCGGTGCGCTGGCCGCGACCGCGCTCTCGCTTGCCCTCCGCGACTGGCCGGGCTTCCTCCTCGCCCCGCTCACGCTGCTCATGGGCGCGCTCGCTCGCCGGCGCGGTCTGGGGCGGCATCCCCGGCTTCCTCAAGGCGCGCCTGGGCGTCAACGAAATCCTCAGCACTGTGATGATGAACCAGATCGCGCTGCAACTGATGTACTACATGCTCAGCGGCCCGATGATCGACCCGGCGCAAGTGGCGGAGGGCACGGGCTACCCCCAGAGCGAGCAGCTTCCGGAGCAGGTCTGGCTGCTACGCTTGGCCCCGCCCACGCGGCTGCACCTGGGGTTCGTGATCGCCCTCGTGCTGGCGGTGCTGATCTACATTTTCCTGTGGCGCACAACGATTGGCTATCGCATCCGCGCCGTCGGCCTGAACCCCGCCGCCTCGCGCTACGCCGGTCTGAGCGTCCCAACCTACCTGACGCTCGCGCTCACGCTCAGCGGGGCGTTCTGCGGGCTGGCCGGCGCCGTCGAAGTCATGGGCGTCAGCCACCGCACGCTGGAGGGAGTCTCCGGGGGCTATGGCTTCTCCGGGATCGTCGCGGCGCTCTTCGGCGGGCTGCACCCGCTCGGCACGGTGCCGGCGTCGATCCTCTTCGGCGGCCTGTACGTCGGCGCGCAGAAGATGCAGCAGGCAGTGCAGATTCCGGCGGTCATGCGCGACGTGATCCTCGGCATGGTGGTGGTCTTCGTCGTCTCCAGTGACTTCTTCGTGCGGCGGCGGGCGCGCCGGCGCGACATGGAAGGCGACCTCCCAGGCGAGGCAGAGACGCCCGAAGCGCACGCCGAGCACGCGCGGGAGGCTCCCACGTGACGGGCGAGGAACGCGACCTGCTGGTGATCCTGGCGAGCATCCTGGCGCAGGGGCTGCGGTTCGCCACGCCTTACCTGTACGCCTCGCTCGGCGAGATGTTCGGCCAGCTTTCGGGGATGCTCAACCTCGGCGTCGATGGCATCATGCTCATGGGCGCGTTCACCGGCTTCATCGTCGCCTACCAGACGCCGGAAGGGGCGGACGTGACCGCCTACCTGTGGCTGGGCGTTCTCGCGGCGGCGCTGGTCGGCGCGCTGCTCGGTCTGGCGACGGCGGTGGTGAACGTCACCCTCGGCGCAGAGCAGGGCATCAGCGGCATCGGCTTCTACATGTTTGGGTTCGGGCTGTCCAGCCTGCTTATCAAGGTCACAGTGGGGCGGCCCACGCCGGTCGCCTTCTTCCCCGACATCCGTTTCCCGGTGCTCAGCGACCTGCCCCTGGTCGGCGACGCGCTCTTCTCGCACAATATCATGACGTATGGCGCGTATCTGCTCGTGCCGGTCTCCTGGTGGGTCATCAACCGCACCACGCTCGGCCTCAAGATACGCGCGGTCGGCCAGAACCCGGAGGCCGCCGACTCACTCGGCGTGAGCGTGGCGCGGATCCGCTACCTCACCGCGACCCTGGGCGGGACGCTCGCCGGCGTCGCGGGCGCGTCGCTGTCCATCGCGCTGTATCACGTCATCCAGGAGAACATCACCAACGGCATCGGCTTCATCGCCGTGGCGCTGGTCTATTTCGGCGCGTGGACGCCGGCGGGCGTCCTGATTGGCTCGGCGCTGTTCGGGGTGGTGAGCGCGGTAAGCCGCTGGGTGCAGGCGCTCGGTCTGGGCATCGATCCCAACGTCGCGGTGATGCTGCCGTACATCGTCACCATCGTGGTGTTGGTGTTCAGCGTGCAGCGCGCCCGCCAGCCGGCGGCGCTCACGAAGCCGTTCCAACGCGGCGAAGGGTAAGGGCGTTCGGCAGGGATGCGCGCGCCGCGCCTGCTAGGCAAAACATCAGGTAATCAGTACAATAACGAGTGTCCGCCGTGTTGTGCTTGCGCACAACCCCACAGTTCACTTCCAGGAGGAGGATCAAATGATCAAGCGCACATCGTTCATGCTCGTGCTGCTCTTGCTGGCCGCCATGCCGCTGACGGCGGTCCAGGGCCAGGATGAGCCGCTCCGCGTCGCCGTCGTCATGCCCAGCACCGCCGACGACCTGGCCTGGAGCCAGGCGCTCGTGGACAGCCTTGCCGCCGTGCAGGAGGCGCTCGGTGGCGAGGACGCGCTGGTGGTTGACATCAGCGAGAACCTGTGGCAGGTGCCCGACGCCATTGAAGCCATTGGCGACTACGCCGCCCAGGGCTACGACATCGTCTTCGCGCACGGCACGCAGTATGGCGGCCCGCTCTTCGACCTTGCGCCCGACTACCCCGATGTGTCCTTCGCCTGGGGCACCGCCTCCGACACGGGCGAGGACCAGGGCCTGACCAACATCTTCCCATACGAGGCGCGCGCTGAGCAGGGCGGCTACATCAACGGCGTCATCGCTGCCCTCCTGACCCAGACGGGCGTCGTCGGGATCGTAGGGCCGGTGCCGGCCGGCGACGCGCTGCTCTACATCGACGGGTTCCGCGTGGGCGTCATGGAAGCGAACAGTGACATGGGCCTCGAAGTGGAAGTGCCCGTCATCTACACCGGCTCGTTCGGCGACACCGCCGGCGCAGCCGAGGCGGCGCGCACGCTCATCGCCGCCGGTGCAGACATCCTCACCGGCTCGGCGCAGCAGGTGCCCGGTGTGATCGAGGCCATCGAGGAGGCCGGCGGCCTGTACATGGCAACCCAGGTTGACCAGGCGGAGGGCTGGCCTGACACGGTGCTCATCGCCCAGGTGTTCGACTGGAACGACGTCATCCTGGACATGATCGCGCAGCGTCAGGCCGGCGTCACAGGCGGCATCGCCTACGAGCTGTCGCTCGAAAACGGCGGCATGAAGATGGTGTTGAACGAAGAACTCGCCGCGACCCTGCCCGTGCCTGAGATGCTGGCGGCGCTCGCCGGCGGGCTGGACATCGATCCCGAAGCCGAGGGCGCGATGGTCGAAATCCTGCAGGCGCTACTTGAAGCCGGCACCGCCGAGGTCGTTGAGGGCCGCATCGACGTGTTGGAGCGCGTCGAGGAATTGCAGGCGGAGGAGGCCGAAGAGGCCACGCCGACGCCCGCGAGCTGATCGCGCAGAGCGACCGGGAGGGGCGAGCGCAGGCTCGCCCCTACAACCAACCCTACGATGAACGAGAACGCGCACCCCCGGACAGCGCACGTGCAGATGCGCGCCATCGTCAAGCGCTTCCCCGGCGTGCTCGCCAATGACCACGTTGACTTCGACGTGCGCGCCGGCGAGATCCACGCCCTGCTTGGCGAGAACGGCGCGGGCAAGTCCACGCTGATGCGCCAGCTCTACGGGCTGTACCAGCCCAACAGCGGCGAAATCCGCATCAACGATCAGACGGTGAGCTTCGCCTCGCCGTCGGACGCCATCGCGGTCGGTATCGGGATGGTGCACCAGCACTTCATGCTCGTGCCGCCGCTCACCGTCGCGGAGAACGTCGCGCTGGGCCTGCCGTCGTCGCGCGGGCCGGTGCTCGACCTCGACGTGGTTGCCGCGCGCATCGCCGAACTCGCCCAGGCGTATGGCCTCCAGGTGGACCCGCAGGCCGAGGTGTGGACGCTGGCGGTCGGCCAGCAGCAGCGCGTCGAGATCATCAAGGCGCTGTACCGGGGAGCGTCGCTCCTCATCCTCGACGAGCCGACGGCGGTGCTCACCCCGCAGGAGGTGGACGAGTTGTTCGCCACCCTGCGACAAATGGCCGCCAGCGGCAATGCGCTGATCTTCATCTCGCACAAGCTCCATGAGGTGCTCGCCATCAGCGACCGCATTACCGTCCTGCGCGACGGGCGCGTGGTCGGGTCGGTGCCGACCGCACAGACGACGCGGAACGAGCTGGCCTACATGATGGTCGGGCGCGAGATCGCCGCACAGCCTTACCGCCCGCCGGCCATCATCGGCGAGCCGCGCCTGAGCCTGCGCGACCTCCGCGCCACGAACGACGCCGGCGTGCCCGCGCTGCGCGGCATCGACCTGGACGTGCGCGCCGGCGAAATCCTGGGGATCGCCGGCGTGAGCGGCAACGGCCAGCGCGAACTCGCCGAGTGTATCGCCGGCCTGCGCGCGTGCACGGGCCAGGTCATCATGGACGGCGTGGACGTCACCGGCGCGTCAACCGGCGCGCGCATCCGCGCCGGGCTGGCCTACATCCCCGAAGAGCGGATGCGCGACGGCACGATCCGTGACTTCAGCGTCGCCGAGAACGCGATCCTCAGGATCACGCGCAGGGCCCTTCTCGCGCTGGACCTTCCTCAACTTCCGTCACATCGCCGACCACGCCGAGGCGCTGATCCGCGCCTTCGACGTGAAGACGCCCAACCGCGCCACGCCGGTCAAGAACCTCTCCGGCGGCAACATCCAGAAGCTCATCCTCGCGCGCGAGCTTTCGCGCACGCCCAGGGTGCTGGTGGCGTCGCAGCCCACGCGCGGCGTGGACATCGGCGCGACCGAGTACATTCACACCCGCCTCATCGAACAGCGCGCCAAAGGCACGGCGACGATCCTCATCTCCGAAGACCTGGACGAGATACGCGCGCTCTCCGACCGCATTGCGGTGATCTACGAGGGCGCGATCATGGGCGTGGTGGCGCGCGACGAGGCGACGGTGGAGCAGTTGGGCCTGATGATGGCGGGCGTCAGGGGCGAGGAGGCGTTGGGTTAGGCGCGCTTACGTGGTATACCATCCTCCGTGTAGCCAAGAAAATGCAGTGTTTTGGCAGCCCACTTGGCCGCATTTCGATCTGAGTTCCTACAGATAGCAGCAAGGAAATCCACAAAGGTTGTGCGCGCCTCGCTATCCAGTGTTGCTCCAATCTTTGCAAGAGCATAGGCTGCTTGTCTGGCGACTTTTTCATCAATATCACCGAGCGCGACGATCAGCGGTTCCGTTGCACGTGGGTCGCCAATCTCCCCCTAAAGCCCATATCGCTGACTCACGAACAACCCAGGATGGGTCATCCAGAACAGCAATCAAGGGTATCACGGCGCTTGTGCTTTGGATGGCTCCCCAGCGCATTGGCACTCCTTCTGCGAATGTCCTCATTTGGGCTACCGAGCATGCTGACAAGTTGGTCCACGGCCCCTACCCCTATGTCAGGTATCTCGCCAATCGCAGCAACAACAGCTTCTTGCACAAACTCTTCTGGGTCTTCAATAGCTGCAACAAGCGATTGAACTATACGAGCACGAAGCTGAGTATCCTCCAATTGCGCTCCTATTTCACCCAACGCCCAAGCAGCCCCTCGCCGTACCTCGTAATTAGGATCGCCTAGCAGAGTCGCGATTAGAGGCTCTACCGCGCGAACATCCCATATCTCATCCAGAGTATAGGCAGCTCCATGGCGAATCTCCCAGCGTCGGCTTTCTAAAGCAGCAATACAAGTATCTACCACTTGTTGGCATTCTTGTTCGCCTATGCTGGCGAACATGCAGAGTGCATCTTTCCACTCTGACCAATCTTCGAGCAAATGTGCAAAGTCGTCCTCGTTTCGAAACACGAGGGCGGCGAAATACTCTTGCACCAACTGGTGCATAAAACGGACTGGCTCACTCATTTCGACCAGACTGGCATCGTGCGCCAAGGACAGCAGTACTCTACCACGTGACCCAACAGCCAGGTTCACTTTGTCTGCAGCCCATTCAACACCAACGCTGGTACCCCGCTTCTCATCAATCATGGCGTAGGCCAACATGCCCAGGCCGTGTTCAAGCTCCTGGCGGGTGAATCCGCGCGTGTTGTTCCGCCGTGTTTCCCGGTCCCATAGCACGTCCACGAAGCTGCGGAACAGAACACCAAGCTGATACGGCAAGGCCTGTTGTTTGCAGTAGATCACCACGAGAATCGAAAGCAAGTAGGGGTTACGCGCCAAATGAAGCAAGGCGCGTTCTCTTGGTAATCCGTACCCATGTTGCAGCTCATCCCAAAGTGTTCTGGCTGATGAATCGTCGTGGAGGTAGCCGGCCAAAAAACGCTGGATCTGGTCATCGTTCATCGGCTGGACGATCAGGCGAGGCAAATCCAGTTCCAGTGCATCACGATAGTCGGCCTTTCGGCACGTGGCGATCACCTGCGCGCGGTCGTACTCGCGCAGAAATGCATGGATCGAGTCCAAGCGCGCCTCACGGTCAGCGGCGGCCATCTCGTTCAGGCCGTCCAGCAGCAGGAGCAAGCCGTTGCCCTGCCATTCCTCGACCGGCGCGTGACGCTTGATGTAGCCCCATAAGTTGGTTAGGCCCTCCGGCCACGCGCCCAATTGCAGGTACACCGGCACGGCAGCACGCGCATCCCTCACACGCATTTCGGCCTGATCCACCAGCAACCGATACAAGGTCGTAGTCTTGCCCGCGCCCGGCTCGCCCAGCAGCAAGATCTGTGGACGTTCCCTCAGCGCCGCCACGACCGACTCGACTTGCCGGCCAGCTTCCGTGTCATCGTCGAGCGCCAGACGCAGGCTCGGCTCGATGATCGGAAAGTCAAAGTCGTCGCGCCGCTGCCAAGAAGCTCTCCGCGCCCAGGTCCACATATCGGCGGCGCAGGTCGAGCAGTCGCGGGTCTTCGGCGATGCCGCGCAGGTACTCGGTCAGGGCCGGCGTGGTTTGGACAATGCTCTCGACATAGACGGTTTTGTCGCCAAGAACCTTGTCGCCGTCTACTTTGTCGCCGGCAACCCAGTCGCCGTTGACGTTGGGTTCCTCGTTCATGCCGTCCATTATTGTGTCTCTACGCGCTACGCGCAACATGAGGAAACGCGATGAGCGAACCGCGCGCGGGTGCCTTTGCTGAGGTATTCAAGCCTCCCCATCCGAGCGCGTGCAACCAGGTGATCGAGACGGTTTCGCCTGTCATTCGTGTTATTCGCGGTATCCGTGGCTAACGCCCTTCCTGTCCAGGCAACCTGAATCGCCACTATCGCGGCATTCAACCATGTACCCACGCCACTTGCGCGCGGCGGCAACGTGACTAGAATGAGACGTAGCGCGTAAGGAGGTTCCCTATGGGCGGTTTCGAAGAAGTCATCCTTCCCAGGCTGTGGCCCGATCACCTGGGCGTGCTCATGATGGTCCTCGCCGTCTGGCGCTTCATCATCATCGGCTTTGCCCTGATCGTGCTCTTCATCCAGCCGGAAGGCTCGACGCTGATCGTGATCCTCCTCGGCGTGTCGGGCATCTGCATGATTATGGACAGCATCTGGGTCTTTGCGCCCAACCAGAACGGCATCGGCGCGGTCGATTGGTGCCTGCACAACCAGAATCTGGGCGCCCTGCTGGTGCGCATTATCTCCTTCGCGCTGCCGCTCTTTGTGGCCGGCGCGACAAAGAACCGGCAGGCGCGCGGCTGGGCGTTGCTGTTGGCGGGGCTGGCGATGGTCTACTTCTTCACCACGTGGTTTGTCTTCCAGCGCAGTGATTTCTGCATCGTCGGGTAAGCGCCCAACCGCGCGCGTCGGGGTTGCAGTCGTCGGAGAGGGTTATGCCTTCTCCGATACTTTTTCGTACACGGGCGTCAGCCACGCCTCGTAGCCCGGCAGCATCCCCGCACCAGCTTGAAGTACAGGTCGCGCAGCGTCTTCACCACCGGGCCGATCACCCCCGTGCCCACAGGCCGGTGGTCAACGCGCGAGATGGCGCAAACCTGCACGCCGGTGCCACACAGGAACGCCTCCTCGGCCAGGTAAAGCTCGGTCTTGTCCACCTCCCGCTCCTGCACCTCCATGTCCATCTCATCGCGTAGGAGCTGAATGATCGTCTTGCGCGTGATGCCTTCGAGGATGTTGGACGTGATCGGCGGGGTGATGGCGACGCCGTCGCGCACGATGAACAGGTTCGCGGCGCTGCCCTCTGAGACGTGGCCGTCTTCATTGAGCACGAGCGCGTCGTCAAAGCCGTTGAGCATGGCCTCGGTTTTGATGAACGCCGAGTTGGCGTAAGCGCCGACGATCTTTCCGCGCGCCGGAATGGTATTGTCGTCGATGCGCCGCCACGACGAGAACCCCACGTGCGCCCCCTCCTCTTGCTCGATGTAGCGTCCGAAGGGGATCGTGAACATGGTGATCTGCTCGGACAGGTCATGCAGCCGGACGCCGATCAATGGATCCGACTTGTAGACAAGGGGGCGGACGTACATATCCTCATGGCGGTTCTCCGCGCGCAACAGATCGACCAGGATGCGGGTCAGGTCTTCAGGCGTGTACGGCAGGGACATGAGCAGCATCTTGGCAGAGCCGAGCAGCCGCTTGAAGTGATCCAGCGGGCGGAAGATGTGGAGTTGCCGGTCATCGTCATTCCAATAGGCGCGCACCCCGCCGAACGCACCCGTCCCATAGTTGAACGTATGCGTCATCACGCTGACCTTCGCCTCAGAAAAAGGGACAATCTCGCCTTCGAAAAAGGCGTACTTCGGGAGCGTGGGGAGCGTGGTCACTTGGCCCCAAAATCCATCACCAAACGGATGTGAACATATGGGGTTGGGGCTGTCCTGACACAAAAGACCACGTGCGCACGGATATGCAGACTTCGGGGACGGATGGGATGTAAAATGAACGTGTCGTTATGGTGGGACTGTCTGGTCTGTTGTTGTCGCGGTTGTCGCCCGATTGCATCTTATTTGGGCGGAACGCATGGCGAAACACGCGCCAACGCCGATGTAACCAAGTGGGTGCAGAGGCAGACGGGACGGGACGTTTCACGTCACGGTGCCATCACCGGCTGGGACGATTACGCCGACGGCTGATGGTCGCCAGCCTGCCGGGCCAGTGCTCTACCCCACGAGAACGAGCAGCCCTTGACGCACACGAAAAGAACTCACCGCCCGCACTTGGGACCTTCGCAGGCGGTAAGGGCGCGCGTCCAAACAAAGAGCGCCGCGCATCCTTGCGGACGGCGGCGCGGCGTTTCCAGCAGGGCGGTCGGCGCTTATAACCCCACGAGCAGCCCCAGCAGAATCAGCGCCACGAACGGCGCCGGGATCAACATCACGTAGCGGAACAGGCGGCTGTCGCTCTTCAGGTGCATGTAATAGGCAACGACGAGCAGCACCTTAATGGCAGAGAGAACCACCAACACCAGCGACGTGAGCGGAAACTCCGAGGCGGCGAGGGACACCTCAATCAGGGTGAGGATCGCCAGCCAGGCGAACACCGCCAGGTACCTGGGCTGCGAGCCAAGCCACCAGGCCATGCGCTCCAGCACGAGCGCCGACTGGCCCGCGAACACGCCGAGATACACATGCTCGGTCGTCTCCTCCGCGCCAATGCCCATCAGCGCCGGCAGGCTCAGGCCGTGGCGCGGCACGCCAATCTGGACGACAAGAAAGCCCGTCGCAAAGAACGCCACCCAGAAGCCCGCCCCGGCCATGTAGGTGATGGTGTTCGCGCTGCTGTTCTCCACGAAAAACGTCAGGAAATAGGCCGCGCCAATCAGCCCACTCACGAGCACCGCATACGCGCCGAGCCGGCTCAGGCGCGGCGCGACAAGCGCCACCGCCGAGATAGCCACCGCCAGCACGGCGGCAACCGGCACGAGCGCCAGGTCGGATATCCGCCCGGCGACCTGGGCGGGCGCATCGGTGAGCAGGGTGAGGCCGGTGACGCCCTCGCCCTGGATGCGGAGCCAGGGCAGGAACAGGAACGCGCCCAGCATCGCCAGGCCCGCCGCCACGCCCAGCGCGTCAACCAGCGTGGCAAGCGGCTGCCGGCGGATGGCGTCGGCCTCCGCGCGCCGCGCCTGGGTGGGGCGCGTCGCTGCGCGTTCAGCTTGTTGGGTGTCGCTCATGGCTTCCATCGGCATATCCCCCTCACGACTAGATGAGGTAGATCACGGTGAACAACACAATCCAGACCACGTCCACGAAGTGCCAGTACAGCCCGAACAGCTCAATGCCCATCGGGTTGCGCGAGGAGTACGCGCCGCGATAGGCACGCACGAGCAGGTAAACCAGCGCGACCAGCCCCAGGAAGACGTGCAGGCCGTGGAAGCCGGTGGTGGTGAAGAACGCCGTGCCAAACAGCGTATCCGGCGTCACACCCTCGTGGAGCAGTTCGTACCACTCATACCCCTGGATGGCGAGGAAGATCGCGCCCAGGATTAGCGTGACAATGAGCAAGCGCCGGAACGGCTTTTGCCGGTCCTGGTTCAGCGCCGCCAGCCCGCTGGCGACCGCAAAACTGCTTGCCAGCAGCAGGAAGGTGTTGAGCGTCACCAGCGGCAGGTTCAGGACCGCCATCGGGTCGATGACGCCGTGCTCGGTCGCGACCGCGCTGAACGCGGGGCGCGTCTTGAACAGGATGAAGGTCGAGATCAGCGCGGCGAAGAACATCACCTCTGAGGCCAGAAACACCCACATGCCGAGCTTCGGCAGTTCGACGCCGGGCAGGATGCGGCGTGTCTCTTCCTCCAGGTGGTGATCAGCCTCAAGCTGCGCCCTGGAGCGCGAGGTCATTACCCACACGCCGGCCAGCGTGATGATGGCGCCCACCGGCAACAGGAGCGGCACAAGCAGGCCCGCCGCCAGAACGGTCGCCCCAAAGCCCACAATCAGCGGGCCAATGGTCGGCTGCGGGAGCACGATGGCGTCTTCATGGCCCTCATGCTCCCCCTGCGCCGCCGGCGCGGGTCCCCCGTTGGCGTGCCCCGCTTCGACCTCGGCGACGCGCACTTCGCCCTCAGGCGCGGTCACTTCCTCCGTCATGAATGTCCGTCCCCTTCGGTGATGCCC
This sequence comes from Anaerolineae bacterium, assembly GCA_027494055.1. Classification (GTDB taxonomy): domain Bacteria; phylum Chloroflexota; class Anaerolineae; order Aggregatilineales; family JAFGMM01; genus JAOSJO01. Next base: position 313,163 of record JAOSJO010000023.1, read on the forward strand.
AATCTGATGTCACGCACCGGCCGGCGGCTGTGCACCACCGGGATGCGGTCGAAGTTGTGCGGCGGCGGCGGCGACGTGGTCAGCCATTCCAGCGTGTCGCCCTCCCACGGGTCGTTGCCCGCCGCGATGCGCCGGCGATGGCCCACAAACAGGTTGGCAAGGAAAAACAGCGTCGAGATGCCGGTGAGGAACGCACCCGCCGTCAGAGAGCACGTTCAGCCCCACCCACTGCTGCGACACGGGGTCAAGGCCATAGTCGGCGATGCGGCGCGGCATCCCCATCAGGCCCAGGACGTACTGCGGCATGAACGTGAGGTGGAAGCCGATGAACATCGTCCAGAAGTGAATCTTGCCGAGCCGCTCGTTCAGCAGGTAGCCGAACATCTTCGGCCACCAGTAGTAGAGCGCGGCGAACACGCCAAACACGCTCCCGCCGAACAGCACGTTGTGCAGGTGGGCGACGACCCAGTACGTATCGTGCACCTGGGTATCGATGGGCAGCATGGCCTGCATCACGCCAGTGATGCCGCCGCTGACGAACGCAGCGATGAACCCAAGCGCGAACAGCATCGCCGCCGTGAAGCGCAACGAGCCGCCGATGATCGTGAAGAGCCAGTTGAAGATTTTGATCCCCGTCGGCACGGCGATAATCATGGTCGAGATCACGAAGAGCGACTCCAGCACCGGCCCCAGGCCCACCGTAAACATGTGGTGCGCCCACGTGCCGAAGCCGAGCACTGCAATCGCCACCGAGGAGCCGGCGATCATGGCGTACCCGAAGATCGGCTTGCGCGCGAACACCGGGAACACCTCAGAGATCACGCCCATCGCGGGGAGGACCATGATGTACACCGCCGGGTGCGAGTAGAACCAGAACAGGTGCTGCCACAGCACCGGGTCGCCGCCGGCCTGGACCGCATAGAACTGCGTGCCAAACATGCGGTCAACCAGGAGCAGCACCAGCGCGCTCGTGACCATCGGCGTCGCAACCAGCACCATGAAGTTCGCGCTCAACACGCCCCACACGAACAGCGGCAGCCGGCCCCAGGTCATGCCGGGCGCGCGCATCTTGAAGACCGTGACGACGAAGTTGACGCCGCCGAGCAGCGACGACGTGCCGGCCAGCGCCACGCTCAGAATCCACAGGTCCACGCCGACGTTCGGCGAATACTGCGCGCCGCTGAGCGGCGGGTACGCCGTCCAGCCGATGGCCGCCGCCCCCTGCGGCGCGAGGAAGCTGCCGAACATCACAATGGCGGCGAAGAGGAAGAGCCAGTAGCTCAACATGTTCAGGCGCGGGAACGCCATATCGCGCGCGCCGATCTGCAGCGGCACGAAGTAGTTCGCCAGGCCCGCCAGCATGGGGATGATGAAGAGGAAGATCATCGACGTGCCGTGAATGGAGAAGACCTGGTTGTACTGGTCGCTGCTCATCACCTGCATCCCCGGCGCGGATAGCTCGGTGCGGATGAGCATCGCCAGAAAGCCGGACATCATGAAGGCAACGAGCGCGGTGCCAATGTACAAAATGCCGATCTTCTTGTGATCGACCGTCATCACCCACGCCATGATGCCGGTGGGCTGCGGTCGAGACCGTTCAGGATACGTGGTCGTCGCCATAAGGCTCCCTTACCTCACCATGAGTCAATCCAGAGCGCAATGCACGCCGCTAGCGCTGCAAGAGGTACGCGAGCAGGTCGGCCAGCTCTTGCGCGGTCAGGCGCTCGCCATACTCCTCCGGCATGATGCAGGGGTAATCCTGCACGAGGTAGGCGCACGGCTGCACAACCGCCTCGTGCAGGTACAAGTCCGCCGTGTAGCCCTCGCGGCGCGCCGCCGCCGCCTCGCCCAACCCGTCGAGCGCCGGCCCGGCGCTATCCTGGTGCGCGTGGCAGGTCTCGCACCCCTGGCTCAGGAACACACCCTCGCCCGCGGCGGCGTCGCCTTCGGGCAGCGGGGTGTCCAGGTCAGCGCCCACCACCTCGCGCTCCGAGTGGTGCGCCACCTGATCCGCCATCCAGGCGTCGAACTCGTCGCCAGGGATGATCTCGACGCTTGCGATCATGTCATAGTGCGACTTGCCGCAGTACTCGGCGCACCGCACGAAAAGCGAGGCCGTCTCGTGGAAGTCAAACCACATCGTGTTCACGCGACCGGGGATCGCGTCCACCTTGCCGCCCCACTCCGGCACCCAGAAGGAGTGCTGCACGTCATCTGAGGTCACATCCAGCGCAACCGGGCGCTCCGCCGGGATCATGAGCGCGCCCCGGTCTGCGAGTTCACCCTCACGCCGGTGTCGGGGTAGCGAAACTCCCAGTACCACTGGTGGCCGACGACCTCAATGTGCATCGCGTTGTCGGGCACGCCGGGGTCATCGCCGAGCACGGCCAGCGTGACGCCAAACAACACGATGATGATGGCAAACGAGCCAAGCGTCCACGTCAGTTCGAGCTTCGTGTTCCCCTCGACCTGCCTGGGCATCTCGTCATCGGACCTGCGCCGGTACCGGATGACGGCGAAGATCAGCAACCCCTGCACCAGGACGAAGATGGGGATCGCAATCGCGAGCACGATGAGGAACGTGTTGCGGAAGGCATCGCCGCCGCCCGTGCCAGAGGGGCCGTGCGCCAGCGCGCCCGCAGGGAGCAAGAAGAGCGCCGCCACGACGATACCGGGGGCAGCGCAACGCTGAAGAAATCGGACGATGGGGTTCATGCGCATCAACTCGCGTGTTTTTTATGAGTAATCCGCCCTAAATTGCCTTCTTGTGAGAAGTATAACAAGGTTTCCCCCTCCGCGTCCATAGGCCCGGCGGCGCATCGATGGCGTGCCCTACGAGGTCCGCCGGCCCGCATCCGGCGCATCCTGCGTGGCGGTGTCGTGAGGCCGGCCCGCGCCCTTCTGCGCGCGGAGCGCGAAATACGCCACCACGCCCCCAACCGCGATGATAACAATGGGTATCCCCGCCGCGAGCAGGATGACCGCCGGCTCGATGTGCGCCTCGTCGGTCTCGTGCGCGCGCGCCGGCGTCGGCAGCGCCAGCACCAGCGCAATCGCGCCCACAACCACGATCCACCAGCGCACCCGCGGCAGCCAGGCCTTGATGTCCATGCTCACGCGCTTCTCCCCCAGCCGGTCTCTCATCGCGCGCTAATCTTAACCATGTTGAGCGTCATAGTCCACAAAAAGAAACGTAAGAACGCCGCGCCGCCGGGCACGAAACCGGCGGTCGCATTTCCTATTGTTCGTGTTATCCGCGTTATCTGTGGTTAAGCGCGTCCTGCCTGTATCGGTTCACCCTCTGATTCCCGCGACTGAAGTCGGAAGCAATCCACCGCTTCCAGTCTGCACAGGCAAGGCAGGCCACCTCGCCGTAACCTGCCCTACAGGCTGCGCCCGGCCTATTCTATCTTCCCTCATCCCTCCGCTTGCACGAGCAGCGCCAGGTCCTTGAGGCCCGCGCCCAGGTCTGGAGGGGAAGCAAACCGGGAATTGGCCCCCAGATTCGGATAATTGATGTCGATTTTGGGCACTTTGATTCGACGTATATATAGAACGCGAGTTACACTGGACAAGATTTGTCCGGAAACTCGGCCACAAATCAAAAATCTGAAGGAGATATGACGATGCGTGTAATGGTAATCATCAAGGCCGACAAGGACACCGAGGCGGGCGTGATGCCCAGCGAGCGGCTACTTGCCGAGATGGGGAAGTTCAACGAGGAACTGGTCAAGGCGGGCGTGATGCTCGCGGGCGAAGGCCTGCACCCCAGCGCGAAGGGCAAGCGCGTGAGGTTCTCCGGCGGGAAGACCACCGTGATCGACGGCCCCTTCACTGAGGCGAAGGAACTGATCGCCGGCTTCTGGCTCCTGGCAGGTCAAGTCGATGGACGAAGCGGTCGAATGGGTCAAACGCATACCCAACCCCGACAACGCGACCGAGGCCGAGATCGAGATCCGCCCCGTCTTCGAGGAAGACGACTTCGGCGCCGAGTTCACCCCCGAACTCAGGGAGCAAGAGGCGCGCCTGCGCGCACAGATCGAGGCGAACGCGAAGCAATAGCCGCCGTACCTCCTGACACACATAGAGTCCGGGCCATGAGAGCGGGCAAGGTGGGCGTGTTCGGCCCTGCCGCAACGCATTGACCTGCCTTGCCCTTCTCCCGCAACCCCCTGTGCAGAAACCAGTCCAGAGGTTGCGCAACGCGCCAGAACAAATGTTTTACTTTTTGGATCTACTTGGTAGAATACGCGCAAAACCGAAGAAAGCGAGTCTCAGAAAATGGCAACAGTGTCATCTCAGCACAAGAACAACAGCCTTTATACAGGTCGCGGAACCGGGGGCGGTGAGGTTGCCCGTGCCCTGGTCCCGGAGTTGCGCGACCGGCTCAACGGTCGCGTGATCGCGCCCGGTGATGCCCGCTACGACGCGGCGCGCACCCTCTTCTACGGGGGTTCGACCGCCGGCCGGCGGTCATCGTCCGGCCCGCAGACGCGACCGAGGTCGCGCTCGTCATCTCGCTGGCGCGCGACACGGGGACGCCGCTCGCCGTCCGCAGCGGCGGCCACAGCCTGGCCGACCACAGCGTCCTCGACGGGGGCATCGTGCTTGACCTCTCGAACATGCGCGCGCTGCACATCGACGCCGAACGCCGCACGGCGTGGGCCGAGACCGGGCTGACCGCGGGTGAATACACGGCGGCGGCGGGGGGCTACGGCCTCGCCACCGGCTTCGGCGACACCAGCTCGGTGGGGATCGGTGGGATCACGCTGGGCGGCGGGGTCGGGTACCTCGTGCGCAAGCACGGCCTCACAATCGACGACCTGCTGGCCGCCGACATCGTGACTGCCGACGGCCAGCTCCTCCACGTGGACGCCGAGACGCACCCTGACCTCTTCTGGGCGATCCGTGGCGGCGGCGGCAACTTCGGCGTCGCCACCCGGTTCCAGTTCCGGCTGCACGAGGTCGATACCGTGGTGGGCGGGATACTGATGCTGCCGGCGACGCCCGACGTCATCGCCGGCTTCGTCGCCGAGGCGGAGGCCGCGCCGGAGGCGCTTCCGACCATCGCCAACGTCATGACCGCGCCGCCGATGCCGTTTGTGCCGGCGGAGCATCACGGCCGGCTCGTCGTGATGGCGCTGATGGCCTACGCGGGGGACGTCGAAGCCGGGGAGCGCGCCGTCGCGCCGTTCCGGGCGCTCGCCACGCCACTCGCCGACATGTTGAGGCCGATGCGCTATCCTGAGATGTACCCGCCCGACGAGGGCGACAACCACCCGACGGCGGCAGGGCACACGATGTTCATCGACACGCTCGACCGCGACGTGGCTGGAACGATCATGGAGTATCTCCAGGCTTCCGACGCGCCGATGCGCGTCGCGCAGTTGCGGGTTCTCGGCGGGGCAATGGCCCGCGTCCCTGTGGACGCCACCGCGTTCGCGCACCGCCGGGCGCGGATCATGGTGAACCTGGCCGCGTTCTACAACGGCCCCGACGAACGGGCGGCGCGCGAAGCCTGGGTCGCGGACTTCGCGGCGGCCCTGCACCAGGGATACTCCGGCGCGTATGTGAACTTCATGGGCGACGAGGGCAGCGCGCGAGTTCGGGACGCCTACCCGGGACCAACCTGGGACCGGCTCGCGGCGATCAAGGCGCGCTACGACCCGACCAACCTCTTCCGGGCCAACCAGAATATCCCGCCGGCGCGCGAGAACCCTGGACGGTGAGGAGCGACCGGGCGAGATGCGCCCGGCGACCTTGCTGCCGACCCCAAACCGGAATGCGGCGCGACAATGCGTGGAAAGGTCATCATCAAGACTGATTACGCAGGAAGAGAACCAACGTGAAACACGTGACCTCCAAAGACGGCGGCACAAAAACGGCCATAAGCGAAGAATGACAGGAGAGAAGCAGTCGCAATGACGAACACACCGCACAATCAACAGGAAAGCGACCTCCCGGCTGGGCTGGCGAAGCCCGCGCAGCTGGCGCTGGCCGCGGCGGGTCACTGGCGACTAGAGCAGTTGGCCGGCGTCAGCGAGGCCCAGATCAGACAACTCCATGGCATCGGGCCGAAAGCGCTCGACCAGCTCCGCCGCGCCCTCAGCGCAAGGGGGCTGGCGTTCGCCGCCGACGAGGCACGCGAGACCTGAGGTCGGTTGCCTCGCGTCAGGTAACAATCAACAGTTAAGGAGCTATACGATGCAGCAGAAAATCACCCCGTTTCTATGGTTCAACAACCAGGCCGAGGAGGCCGCGGCGTTCTACACGTCCGTCTTCAAGAACGCGAAGGTCGGGAACATCACGCGCTACGGAGAAGCCGGGCCTCAGCCGACCGGGGACGTGATGACGGTCTCGTTCGAGATCGAGGGCATGGAGTTCACGGCGCTCAACGGCGGCCCGGAATTCAACTTCACCGAGGCCATCTCCTTCGCCGTAAGCTGCGCGTCGCAGGAAGAGGTGGACGACTTGTGGCAGAAGCTCACGGATGGCGGCGAAGAGGGGCCTTGCGGCTGGCTTAAGGACAGGTTCGGCGTCTCATGGCAGATCGTCCCTACCGTCGTGGGCGAGCTGCTGAGCGACCCGGACCCGGTGAAAGCGCAGTGCGTCGCAGAGGCGCTGTACAAGATGAAGAAGATCGACATCCAGACCCTGAAGCAGGCCTATGCGCAGGGATAGCGCGACCGCTCCCGCAGCGCCGGCGCGCCTGACCGCTGACTGCAATGGCAACGTCTGACATCCACTGCACAATCGACGCAGTCTGGCGGATGGAGTCGGCCAAGATCATCGCCGTGCTCGCGCGGATCGTGGGTGACGTGGAACTGGCCGAGGACCTTGCACAGGACGCCCTGGTCATCGCGCTTGAACGGTGGCCGGAGGCGGGGGTCCCGGACAGGCCAGGCGCGTGGCTCATGGCGACGGCGAAGCACCGTGCGATTGACCGGGTGCGGCGCGACGTATCGCTGGAGCGCAAGCGCGAAGAACTGGGCCGTGAACTTGAAATGCAGCAGGGAACGAACGGGGCGGAATTCGACGCCACGCTCGACAATGACATCGAAGACGACCTCCTGCGCCTCATCTTCACGGCCTGCCATCCGGTCCTCTCGACCGAGGCGCGCGTCGCGCTCACGCTGCGCCTGCTGGGCGGGCTGACCACCGGCGAGATCGCGCGCGCCTTCCTGGTCTCGGAGGCGACCATCGCGCAGCGCATCGTTCGGGCCAAGCGCACCCTCGCCGCGGCGCACGTCCCGTTCGAGGTGCCGGGCGAGGCCGACCGCGCGGCCCGGCTGTCGTCGGTGCTGGAGGTCATCTACCTCATCTTCAACGAGGGCTACGCCGCAACCGCCGGCGATGACTGGGTGCGGCCGGCGCTGTGCGAGGATGCGCTCCGCCTGGGTCGCATCCTGGCCGAACTCGTCCCCAACGAACCAGAAGCGCACGGCCTCGTCGCGCTGATGGAGATACAGGCGTCGCGCCTCCGGGCGCGCGTCGGCCCATCGGGGGAGCCGATCCTGCTCTTCGACCAGAACCGCGCCCGCTGGGATCAACTCCTGATTCGGCGCGGCCTTGCGGCGCTTGCGCGGGCAGAAAAGCTCGGCGGCGCGTGCGGGCCATACACCCTGCAGGCTGCGATTGCCGCCTGCCATGCGCGCGCCCGCACCCCGGAGGAGACGGACTGGGCGCGCATCGCCGCGCTCTACGATGCGCTCGCCCAGCTCACGCCACTCCCCCGTCGTGGAGTTGAACCGCGCGGTCGCGGTCTCGATGGCGTATGGCCCGGCAGCGGGGCTTGAGATCGTCGACGCGCTGGCCTCCGAGCCGTCGCTGCAAAGCTACCACCTCCTGCCAGGCGTGCGCGGCGACCTGCTCGCCCGGCTTGGCCGCCTCAGCGAAGCCCGCGCGGAGTTCGCGCGCGCCGCGCAGCTCACGCGCAACGCGCGCGAAAGCGCACTCCTCATCGAGCGCGCCCGGCAGCTCAGCGCCGCCGGTAGTGCTGACGACAGCAAAGGATAGGGCAATTGACACACAGGCGGGGCTGCAATTTGGCAGGCCTTTCCAGTTCTTATCCACCTCACCCCCCGCCGTGCTCACCGCACGGCTTCCCCCCTCTCCATTGAATGGAGAGGGGGATTACGGGGGTGAGGTAAACAAACGCGCGATTACCCCGATCGCTTCATGAGAACCGGAAAGCCATAGTGGAATAGAACAAATGTTTTGACTAAAACGATCTTTTTGTTAGAATATATCTGTGGGTCATCAACCATGCGCGCTGACCCGACGGTGGACCACCAGCGAGAAAAGGCAGCGGATGGCGTAAAGCGCGTGTCCGAAGGAGGCAGACATTGCAGCGGATCACAACCTTCTTGATGTTTGACGGCAAGGCCGAGGAAGCGATGAACTTCTACACATCGCTGTTTGAGGATGCCAAAATCCTGAGCCTGACGCGCTACGGTCCGAACGAGGCCGGCGCTGAGGGCACCGTGATGCAGGCCACGTTCGCACTGGACGGGCAGACGTTCATGTGCATCGACAGCAGCATAAAGCATGAGTTCACGTTCACGCCCGCCATGTCGCTTTACGTCGCCTGTGAGACCGAAGCCGACGTCGACAGGCTGTTCGAGGCGCTGTCGGAGGGTGGGCAGGTGCTCATGCCGCTGGACCGCTACCCGTTCAGCGCGAAGTACGCCTGGCTCGCCGACCGGTTTGGCGTGTCCTGGCAGTTGAGCCTTGCGCCGCGCTAGCGCCGGCGGGCGGCACAGCGGAAGATGCAATAGGACGAGGTGAATATGTGAACGTGTCCGCGCAAATCCAGACCGACCACTTTACCCAGGCCCTCTATGCCGTGCTCGGCGAAACGTTCGACAACGTGCACGGCTTCTTCCTGAACAAAGGCACTTCCCTGTTCGAGACGCTGGCGACGATCTCAGCCGAGGAAGCGTCGATCCCGGTCGGCGGCCAATGCGCGACGCTGGCAGCGCAGGTAAAACACGTGGCGTTCTACCTGGATGTGGTCGAACGCTCCGTGCGCACCGGCGAGGACGAACGGGTGGACTGGGGCGAAATCTGGCGCACCACGCGGGAAGTCACCCCAGACGAATGGGAGGCGCTGAAAGGCGCGCTCCGCGAGAGCTACGACCGCATCAAAGCGCTCATCCGCGACACGCCAGCGTGGCCCAGCGAGCACGAAATCGGCGAGGCTATCGCGGTGGTTGCCCACACCGCCTACCACCTGGGCGAGATCCGGCAGGCGCTGTGTACGCTCAAGTGATGCGCGGCCGGCTCACCAGACCAAATCAGACCAAAGAAGGAGACAGATCATGGCAACAATCAATCCGTACCTCAATTTCAACGGGAATTGCGAAGAGGCCTTCAACTTCTACAAGTCCGTGTTCGGCGGGGAATTCCTGAACCTCCAGCGATTCAAAGATGTACCCCCGGAGTTCCAGCTCCCGGCAGAGGAAGGCGAATGGATCATGCATGTCTCTCTGCCCATCGGACAGGGCACCATCCTCATGGGCAGCGACGGCCCGTCATCCATGGGCAAGGGAACGCCTGGCGACAACTTCCACATCTCCATCCAGACCGACAACGACGAAGAGACCGACCGGCTGTTCAACGGCCTCGCGGCCGGCGGACAGGTCACCATGCCTCTGGAGCAGTCATTCTGGGGCGCGCGCTTCGGGATGCTCGTCGATAAGTTCGGCGTCCAGTGGATGATTAACCAGGAAAACGGCCAATAGGCACCAACAACACCGGCGCTGCGCACCGACCCTGGTGCGCAGCGCCCAGGAGGCATAATTGATGAGCGGAGTCCGCGTTCTGGTTGGCACGCGCAAAGGCGCGTTTATTCTGACATCGGACGCCAAACGCAACCGGTGGGAGGTCAGCGGCCCGCACTTTGCGGGATGGGAGATCTATCACGTCAATGGGTCGCCCGCCGACCCCGACCGGCTGTACGCATCGCAGACCAGCGGCTGGTTCGGGCAGGTGATCCAGCGCTCCGACGACGGCGGCAAGACATGGACGCCGGCCGGCAACGAGTTCGTGTATGACGGCGTCCCCGGCACGCACCAGTGGTACGACGGCACGCAACACCCCTGGGAGTTCACGCGCGTCTGGTACCTGCAACCCTCCCCGACCGATCCGGACACGGTCTACGCCGGTGCGGAAGACGCCGCGCTGTTCCGCTCGACCGACGGCGGGCAGACCTGGGAGGAGCTTCCCGGACTGCGGCAGGTCAAAAGCCACCTCTGGCAGCCGGGCGCGGGCGGGATGTGCCTGCACGCCATCGTCCTTGACCCGAACGACCCCAACCGCATCTTCATCGCGATCTCGGCGGCGGGCGCGTTCCGCACCGATGACGGCGGCCAGACCTGGCGCGCGGTGAACCAGGGCTTGCGGTCCGAGTACGAGCTACCCGACCCGAACGCCGAGGTCGGCCACTGCGTCCACAGCCTGGCGATGCACCCCACGCGCCCGGACGTGCTCTTCATGCAGAAGCACTGGGACGTGATGCGCAGCGACGACGCCGGCGAGTCGTGGCACGAGATCAGCGGCAACCTGCCGAGCGACTTCGGGTTCCCCATCGCCGTGCACGCGCACGAGCCGGACACCGTCTACGTCGTCCCGATCAAGAGCGACTCGGAACACTACCCGCCCGACGGCAGGCTGCGCGTGTACCGCAGCCGGACCGGCGGCAACGAGTGGGAGGCGCTCACGAACGGGCTGCCGCAGAAGGATTGCTACGTCAACGTGCTGCGCAGCGCGCTCACCGTGGACGCGCTCGATCCCTGCGGCGTGTACTTCGGCACCACCGGCGGGCAGGTATACGCCTCCGCCGACTCCGGGGATAGCTGGACGCCCATCGTCCGCGACCTCCCCGCCGTGCTCTCGGTTGAGGTCCAGACGCTGCCATGATCCGGGTCTTGCTCCCCACGCACCTGTGGCGGCTGGCGAACGTCAGCCGGGAAGTCGAAATCGAGGTCGAAGGCACGCCGACGCTCGGCGTGGTCCTGGACACGCTGGAAGCCCAGTACCCGGTGTTGCGCGGGACGATCCGCGACCACGTCACCCGGCAGCGCCGGCCCTTTATTCGGTTCTTCGCCTGCGGTGAGGATTTGTCGCACGAGCCGCCGGAGACCCCACTGCCCGACGCGGTCGCGACGGGCGCAGCGCCGCTCCGCGTGGTCGGCGCAATGGCCGGCGGCTAGGCGTCCACGACCGGCAGCAGGCCGGAGACCTGCTGCCGGAGTAGCCTGCCGACTGAAGTCGGCAGCTAATCGTCGCCAACAGTGATGATTGCCACGAAATTAGCCCGCGACTTCAGTCGCGGGGCTAAAGAGAAAAATGCACATTATCGGATTGATTTCTTAAGGTGCACGAAGCTCGCGGGGAGCTACCGAACTAGCCACCGGACACTTGAACAAATGATCGAGGAGTTGAACAAAGGGTTTCCCCTGGTAAAGTTGAAGCACCAACCACAACTTGATCCAGAGGAGCGGCCCGATGAACAACTCCCAACTCCATCGTATCTGGCGTCAGCGCCTGGCGCAACTGGCGCCCGATGGGTGTGAAAGTCGGCTGACCAACATGGTGCTGTTGCTCGTCGCGTTGTTTCCAGGCGCGCAGCGTGCACCTGAGCCTGATCGCGCGCAAGCTGCCGGTGCGCGCCAAGAAAGCGAGCCTGGAGAAGCGTCTGCGTCGGTTGCTGAACAACGGCGCGATCCGTCCCCGGCAGTGGTATCGCCCGATTGCGGTGCGCCTGATCGCGGCGGCGTCGAGCGCCAGACGGCTGCACCTCATCATCGACGGCACGAGGATCGGGTTCGGGTTTCAGTTGTTGATCGTCGTGGTGGCGTATCAGGGCGCGCGCTGCCGCTGGTGTGGACCTGGGTGCGTCATCGCCGGGGGCACAGCACGACGGTCAAGCAGATCAAACTGCTCCGCTACGTGCAGGGATTGATCCCGCCTGGGGTGAAGGCCTCGCTGGTGGGGGATTGCGAGTTTGGCAATGCGTTGCTGCTGGAGCAGTTGGACGTGTGGGGGTGGGACTACGCGCTGCGGCAACCCGGCGACCACCTGTGTAAGCCCTACAACACAGGCCGGTGGCTGCGCCTGGACGCCTTGCTGCCCCTGCAACCGGGCCTTACCGCCTGGATCGGACGGGTGCTGTTGACAAAGAGCAACGCCTATCCGACCTGCCTGGTGCTCCATTGGCGCAAAGGTGAGCCGCAACCCTGGTTCCTGGCCACCAACCTCCCGTGCGCGCAGGCGGCGCTGAAGCTCTACCGCCGCCGCATGTGGATTGAGGAACTGTTCGGCGATCTGAAAGGGCATGGCTTTGACCTCGAAGCGACCCACTTGCAGCATTTCTTACGTCTGTCCCGGCTCACCCTTGCCGTGTGCATCCTCTATGTCTGGCTCGTCGCGGTCGGTGAACACACCATTGCCTCCCCACCAAACCGATGCAGTTGATCGCCATGACCGCCGCGATTTGAGTGTTTTCCGTCTCGGCTGGGACTTCATCGAGCGGTGTCTGGCACTCGACGACCCTGTCCCGCTTACGTTCGTACCGAACTTCTGTTCAGTGTCCGGTAGCTAGCTACCGAAGTTTCCCCTTCCACTTTTGGCAGTTGGGCATGGAGGTAGGTCAGACAGGGCGAACCACCGGTTCGCCCCTACGAGTCGTGTCGGGTTGCACCACTCCTGGCGTATTACTTTGAAGCTCAAAGTCGCGGTGGTTTCCCTCTTGGGTGTTGTTGATGAGGCGTTTGGCTTGATGAGTCGCATGGCGAGCCAGAAGATGACTTCCGCCCACCTACCTCACCCCCTGGCCCCCCTCTCCATTTGATGGAGAGGGAAGCCGCAGCGCAGCGCGGCGGGGGTGAGGTCAACCAGATCGTGACATCGCACCAACACTTCACGGGGACACGACCAAAGTCGCGATCCAGATCAAAAGCCCACAGAATGTGAAACGCCTTCTTCTGGTGGTCGGGCGCGTCATCCCTTGACCGCGCCGAGCGAGAGACCCTGCGTCATGTACCGCTGCAAGATGATGGCGATAGCGAGCGGCGGCAACATCCCCAGGAAGAAGCCGGCCATCTGCAGGTTGACCGGGAAGTACTGCGTCTGATACCACAGGCGCACCGTGATCGGCTGCAACGAGGCGTCGGGTAGCACGATCAGCGGCAGGAGGAAGTCCTTCCAGAGGCCGACAAACGTCAGGATCGAGAGCACCAGCAGGATTGGGCGCGAGAGCGGCAGCACAATATCCCAGAGCACGCGCAGCGGCCCCGCGCCATCCACCCTGGCGGCGTCGAAGAGTTCGTCCGGGAGGCTGTCGAAGAAGCTCTTGAGCAGGAAGATCATGAAGGCGTTGACCCCGTAGGGCAGCCACAGCCCCAGATAGTTGTTGAGCAGGCCCAGGTTGACGATGTTGACGTACAGGGGGATGAAGTACGCCATCCACGGGATCATCAACGTGAGCAGGAAACCGAGCAGCACGAACCGCCCCCCGATGGGCCGGAGGCGCGAGAGGCTGTAGGCGGCCAGCGTCGAGACGCCAATCTGCGAGATCATACCGCCGAGGATGATGACGACCGTGTTGCCGTACAGCTTCAACATGCCGAAGCGCTGCCAGGCCTCGCCATAGTTGTTCCATTTGGGCAGGTCCGGCCACAGCTTCAGACCCGCGTTGAAAATCTCCACCGGCTCTTTGAGGCCGGCGGTGAAAGCGTAGATGAACGGGACCACGACCGTGACCGAAAGCAGAATCAGGAGCACCGCGATCACGGCATAGAGCGCCCGCCCACGCAGGGTCTTCAGTTCGAGATTTGAGATAACGCCGCGAGACCAGGATTCTTCCATTGCCACCCTCCCCAGAACGCCTACCCGGTTGACCGCGAGACGCGCAGGTATATGGCCGAGAAGACACCGAGCACAAGAATCATCGTGACGCTCCACGCGGAGGCCAGGCCGAAATCGCCGTTGAGGAAGGCCTTGCGGTAGATCGTCAGCACCGGCGTGACGGTCTGGTTGGCCGGGCCGCCGGCGGTGAGCACGAACGGCTCCAGGAACACCTGCATCACGCCGATGACCTGCAAGATCATCATAACGAGCATCTGAGGCAACAGGTGCGGGAATGTGATATAGCGGATGCGCTGCCAGACCGACGCGCCGTCAAGCTCCGCCGCCTCGTACCGCTCCACTGGCAGGTCTTGCAGCGCGGCGAGGTAGATAAGCAGCGTGCCGCCGAACCCGGCCCACGTCATGATAATCACCATGGCCGGCTTGACGGTCGCCGTGTTCTGCAGCCAGAGAATGGGCTGCTCTGGCCGGGTGATGCCAACCGCCCAGAGGAAGGAGTTGAGCAGGCCGCCCTCCGGTTCGTACATGGTCTTCCACACGAGGTTGGCGATCAGCGGCGGGATGACGGTCGGCAGGAAGTAGGCCAGGCGAAAGAAGGACTTGGCGACGCGCATCTCCTGCACGAAGATGGCGAGGATGACGGGCACGAGAAAGCCGATAATGAGGCTGAGGATGGTGAATTCGAAGGCGTTGCGCCACGCAATGCCAAACACCGGGTCCGCAACCATGCGCTCGAAATTGCGCATGCCAATCCACTCGCCGCCCCCTGCAGGCGCACGCGCTGGAAGCTGAGGAGCACGCTGTTGATGATGGGCCACCACGCGAAGAGCAGGAACAGGATGAGGGCCGGCGCGAGGAACACATAGGCGACGAGCTGCTCCGTCACGTTGATGTGCCGGCGATGCCGGGGCGCCGCTGGCGTGCGCTCGGAGGGATTGGCTGGGTCGGAATATCCATAGGAAATCGCCCTTTCAAGAACGGATACGGACCTGAGCGACGTTCGCTGATGCGGGCGCAGCATCCGTGTGCATCGGCGAACGGTGCGGGCGGCATCGCTGATGACGCCGCCCGCGTCCGTGTTGATGGGCAGTGGTCAGGCAGGCAGCCAGGCCGCCTGCCTGATGCCCGGATCGATACGTGTTACTGGGCGGTCGGGGCGGGGTCCAGCAGGTCGAGCACACCCGCCTGGAACTCGTCCGCGGCCTGCGCCATGAGCGCGGCCACGTCGGCGTTCTCGTCCGTGAGCACCTGGCTCAGCACCGCGCCAACAGCGACGTAGTACTCCTGCGCGCGCGGCGGCTCAGGCACCAGGGTGACTTCGCCACTGTCGATGGCGTCGTTGAAGGCCGCGTAGTTGTCGACCGGCATCACCACGTAGGGTTCCTGGAGCGCCGCCAGCGCATCCTGGTACTCGCCAGCGTAGATCTTCAGGAACGGGATGCCCACAGCGCCCTGGGTCTCGTTCTGCAGCTCAAAGCCGGCGATAAGCTCTTCGGGGTTGGTGTTCATCTGCCGCCAGATCTGGAAGACAAACGCCGCCTCCTGCTCGTCCGCGCTCGCCGCCGCGCTGATCATCGACGCCGAACCGCCGGTGAGCGTGCGGATGCCTTCAGGGCCGGCGGGCATCGGCGCGTAGCCGAAGTCCGCAAGCTGGTCAGGGTAGTCAAGGCGGATGCGGCCAAGCTGGTCGCCGGGGAACATGACCATCGCGGAGCGGCCCGTGGGCAGCGCCGGGATCAGGTCGTCGCCCGTGGTGAGCGCCAGCGGCAGGCAGTCATACTCCCAGCGCAGGTCGCGCAGGAACTGCATGGCTTCCACAGCGGGGCCTTCACCGAAGGTGGCGGTGTAGGTGCCGTCTTCGTTGATGCGCACCAGGTCGTCGGGGCCAGCGCCGAAGCCGAAGGCGAAGTTGGTGTAGTGCCAGCCCGCGCCGCCGCTGCCGTCGCTCCAGAAGATGAAGCCGGCGCGGTTGGCGTCACGGTCGGTGAGCGCCTGGCACATCTCGGCCAGTTCGTCGAACGTGGTGGGCGGGGGCCTCATAGCCGGCCTCTTGCAGCAACGGGATGTTATACCCGATGCCCTGCGCGTAACCGCCGCCGGGGATGCCGTAGATACCGCCATCCGCGCCGGTGACAACCGCAAGCTGGCTTGGGTTGAACATGTCGGTGAGGCCGTACTGCTCGAAGAACGGCGTCAGGTCAGCGGCGACGCCCATGGGGATGAGGATGGAAGGTTCGGTGTAGAACACGCTGAACAGCGTGGGCACCTGACCGCCGGCGACGAGGGCCATGAACGCCTCAGGCGTGTAGCCAAACTCCAGCCCTTCGACGGTCACGTTGGGGTACTGCCCCATGAAGCGGTTGATCTGGGCCAGAAAGCCCTCGCGCGCTTCAGGCTGCGCCTCAGAGGGCAGGCCAGCGACGACGATGGTCACATCGCGGCCCTCGGCGATCTGCTCCGGCAGGATGATGGGGAAGATGACTCCCTCCTGCGCGGCAGCCGGCATCACAGCGAGCGCGAGCGCGGCGACCAGAAACAGGGCAAGCATTTTGCGGGTTTTCACGGTATTTCTCCTCTCCTAAATCGGCTGACAGTTGATGGGAGCGCGTGGCGCTCCATGCAACGAAACGGCAAGTGGTGCAGCGTACATCTTTCTTGCGACAGAGACCTCCTTTCTACGATCTCGCGCCGCACGAGCGGCGGACAATCAACTGAACAGGCAGGACCTCGTGCTTGGGGGGACGGTGAGGGTCGGCGAGCTGCTCCAGGAGGAGTTCGCACGCGCGCGCGCCGACGCGCCTGCCTGACTGGGCGACGGTCGTCAGCGGCACGCTCAGCTCGGCGGCCTCTTTTACGTTGTCGAAACCGACCACGGCCAGGTTATCGGGCACGCGCAGGCCGAGGTCGTCGGCGGTGCGCATGACGCGCATCGCGGTGAAATCGTTGGACGCAAAGACGGCGGTCGGGCGCTCTGGAGCCTTGAGATAGGCCTCCAGGTCGGCGCGCGGGGCGTCGCCGGGGTAGAAGAGGAGCAGGCTGTCGTCGTAGGCCAGCCGGTTCTCCTCCAGCGCCTGGCGGTAGCCGCGAAAGCGGTCGCGGATGGAGGTGGTCTCCAGCCCCGACGCGGCCACGAAGCCGATGCGCTCATGGCCCAGCTTGATGAGGTGGCATGTGGCCTGGTAGCCGCCGTCGAAGTTGTTGACGACGACCACATCGGTGGGCAGGTTGGGGAAGTAGCGGTCCACGAGCACAAGCGGCACCCCATCGGCGCGCAACCCCTCGACGAGCGCGTCGTGGGCGACATTGGTGAGCGGGAACAAAATCAGGCCGGCGACGCGCTGGTCGCGCAACCGCTGGATGTCGGCGGCCTGCTGCGCCGCGCGCTCTTCCGTCTGCGCGAAGATGACCTGATACCTGCGGTGCTTGGCGGTCTGCTCGGCGCCGACGAGGATGTCCATCGTCAGCGCGTCGCCGACGTGCGGCAGGATCACGCCGATGAGCGCGACCGCCGCCTTGTCGCTGTCGCGCACGAAGGTCCCCTTGCCGGGGATACGATGGATGAGCGCCCTCATTCACGAGGAGGTTCATCGCCTGGCGCACCGTGCCCCGGCTGATGCTATAGCGCTCGGCGAGTTCGAGTTCGGAGGGGAGGCGGCTGCCGGGCGGCAACTCACCGCTGAGAATGCTGGCACGAAAGTGACGCACGAGCTGCATATAGAGCGCCGTCGGGCTTTCGTGATCAATGTTCATTCGGGTTCAGTTTGTCTGGAAATGTATAGACAATTCTGTACAAAGTATAGCAGGGTATGGGGCGCGAGTCAAGCCTGACAGGTTGGGACACCACAGGAGCGTCCGGGAGACAGCACGGGGTTGAACACGAAGCCACGAAAAGCGCGAAAAATGCGCCCAACCCTTTCGTGCCTTCGCGTCTTTCGTGCTACCACCAATCCGCTGTTTTTGGAGCAGGTTTTTTCAGACCCCGCGACTGAAGTCGCGGGCTAATCCAGTGCTGGCCCGTCGGCGTTCTTGGTTAGGGCTGTGCATCCAGATCGGAGAGAACCCAAAGCCACGAAGGGCGCGAAAAATGCGCCAAACCCTTTCGCGCCTTCGCGTTTTTCGTGCTTTCGTGTTACGCGCCCCACAGCCGGCTTCCGAACGCGCCGGGCAGCGCGTCACGGTTGGCGTCGGTCACGTGCACCGTCTCTAGCGTCAGGCCGGCCAGCCGATGGCGCAGCGGCGCGCACAGCGAGGGCCGCACCACGACGACCGCCCAGCGGTAATCGCCGCCGCACAGCACATCGAACGCCGCCGTCCACCCCGCGCCGCGCTCCAGTTCGAGCGGCCCAAGTTCGTCGATCAGCAACAGGTCGCACGGCGTCGCCTGCGCGATGACCTCCGCGCCCCACTGGAGCACAGCTTCGTTGAAGCTCCAGTGCGTGGTCTCGACCGGCAGGCCGCGCCGCAGGTGCGTCGCCACCGCCAGCCGGCGACGCGCGCCCGTCCGGGCGTCCTCCACCCAGATGCCGACCTTGCCGCCGTCCGGCGCGACCTCCGGCGGTGAGAGCACGCCCGTTACTGCATACCCCGCCGCGCGCGCCCGCGCCGCCAGTTGCTGGCAGACCGTGCTCTTCCCGACGCCCTTGTCCCCGGTGAGCAAGATCACGTGCCTCGCCGCGCCCGCCGCCCGCGTTTCATCACCCATTTGGCATCTCCGGGATAACGTGTTAGAACAACGTGCGTTTCGCCACGCCGCCGCGCGCACCAAAGGTAGCCTATGATGGCCGTCGAAGTCAAAGCAATCGTCCTGGGCATCGCCCACACGCTCTGTTACCTTGTTGGCGACACAGAACGCGGCAGCGCGGTCGTCATCGACCCGGTAGACGAGGCGCAGACCATCCTCAAGGCGGCGGCGGACGCGGGCTGGAAGATCGAGAAGCTGCTTGCCACGCACGCCCACTTCGACCACGTGCTCGCCGCCGCCGCGCTCAGGGAGGCGACTGGCGCGCCGTTCCTCGTCCACGAGGCGGAGCTGCCGCTGCTGCAAAACATGGCGCTTCAGGGCGAGCTGTTCGGGCTGCGGCTGCCCCCCGCGCCGGAGCCGGACGGCTACGTCAACGAGGGCGACGCCATCACGGTCGGCGCGATTGCGCTGGACGTGTTGCACACGCCGGGGCACTCACCCGGCCACGTGAGCTACGTGCTCCGCGCCGCGAAGACCGTGTTCAGCGGCGATTGCCTGTTCGCCGGCTCCATCGGGCGCACCGACCTCCCCGGCGGCGACCTGGACACCCTGCTCCGCTCGATTCGCGACAAGCTCCTGCCGCTCGGCGACGATTACGCCGTCGCGCCGGGCCACCCTCCAACCACGACCATCGCCGAAGAGCGCCGCACCAACCCCTATCTGGTGTCACGCTAGTGCAGCCCGTTGGCTTATGTTAAAAATTCTTAGGTTGACTACAACAATTGACCCTTATATCGAAATGAGATATAATAGACCCAGATATGGCAAAGCGTTAGGGCGGCAAATCATGTCTCACCGGTACCTCGTCCTCGGCCTCCTCAGTGAGCGCCCCATGACGGGATACGAGATCAGGAAGCGTGTGTGCGAGACCATGAGCATGATCGCCAGCCCAAGCTATGGGGCCGTCTACCCCATCCTTCACCGGCTGCTGCGCGAAGGCGCAGTGACGATGGACGTGGTGGAGCAGGAGGGGCGGCCAGCGAAGAAGGTCTACGCGATCACCGAGTCCGGGCGTGACGACTTCGCGACATGGCTGCGCAAGCCCGCCGCCGCCGACCAGGTTCGGCGCGAGTTTCTGGTCAAGGTCCTGTTTGCGCGCGACCTGGATCCGGAGGAGCTGACAGCGCACCTGCGGGATCGGCAGGCGGAGGTTGAGGGGCAAATCGCGGTGCTTGAGGCAGTCTGTTCAGAACCCGAAGCGCAGGCCAACGGGTACCACGCCCTGGTGATCGACTACGCGCTGGCGCTGTACCGGGCCGAACTTTGCTGGTTGGACCGCGTGGCGCAGGCTGTACGCGCCGGCGAGCTGTTGCAGGACGCGCTCCTGCTCGATCCTGATTGATGGGCGTGCGCGCTAGTGGCGCCCCATCCAGGCGGCGACAGCCAAGCGTACGCCGGCGACCCAGGTGGGTGCGTTGTGCACATTCAAACAAACGGGAGTTGTGTTGTAGATGAACATGGATACGGATACGAGAAGCGACCAGGCAACCGGGAACGAAAAATCCGCTCAAGGACGAGTTCCTTGAGTTGCTTGAGGCGTCGTTTGATTACACCCCGCTGGAGCGCGGCGACATCCGCCAGGCGGTGATCCTGCAGGTGCGGCCCAACGAAATCCTGGTCGATGTGGGTGCGAAGCGCGACGGCATCGTCCCTACCCAGGACCTGGAACGCATGGACGACAAGATGCGCGAGAGCCTGCACGTTGGGCAAGAGGTGCCGGTCTACGTGCTGAATCCGCAGGACCAGAGCGGCAACCTCGTGGTTTCGATCAACCTGGGCCTACAGCAGTATGACTGGGAAAGGGCCGTCAAGCTCCTGGAGAGCCAGGAAGTGACCGAAGTCGCCGTGACCGGTTACAACAAGGGCGGCATCCTCGTCCAGTGGGGCCGGCTGGAGGGCTTCATCCCCTTCTCGCACCTGATGACCATGAGCGCCGAGATGTCGAGCCGCAACCGGCGCGACGCCTTCGACGATCTGAAGGGCCTCAGGCTTGGCGTCAAGGTGATCGAGGTGGACCAGCGCCGGCGGCGGCTCATCTTCTCGGAGCGCGAGGCGCAGCGCGAGTGGCGGATCCAGCAGAAGGCGCGCCTCATGACCGACCTGATGGAAGGCGACGTGGTGCGCGGCACGGTGACCGGTATCCGCGATTTCGGCGTGTTTGTCGATCTGGGCGGGGCTGATGGCCTGATTCATGTCTCTGAACTGGCGTGGCACCGCGTCGAGCACCCCAACGACGTGATGTCGGTGGGCGACGAAATCGAGGTGTACGTGCTCGACCTGGATCGCAAACAGAACCGCATCGCCCTCAGCCGCAAGCGCCTGCTGCCTGACCCGTGGGATGACGCGATGGCGCGTTACCACGAAGGCCAATTGGTCTCCGGCGTCGTCACCAACGTGGTTGACTTTGGCGCGTTTATCGTGATGGACGACGGCCTGGAGGGCCTGCTACACCTCAGCGAGATGGGCAACGGCGGGTTGCAGGAGCCGTATTCCTACGTCAAGAAAGGCGACCGGCTGCCGCTGCGCATCTCCCGCCTGGAACCGGACAAGCGCCGCGTCGGGTTCACACAGCGCGGCCTAGAGCTTGAACCGCCCGCCGAAGACGGCGCGGAAGCTTCTGAAGAGGCTGTGCCAGAGGCCTCTACCGAGGCCACAGCAGAGGCCACTGGCGAGGCGGCGCTGGCTGAGGAGGAGGCCGGGTCGGTGGTCGCCGAAGTGGCCCAGCGCACGAAGTCGCCCACGAAGTGGCCGGCGACGCCGAGGTCAGCGAAGAGGACGAGGCGGTCGATGACGCTGGCGCTGCCGAAGAGGCTGAAGACGAAACCGACACCGGGACCTACCCAAACGACGAGAGCGCGTTATAATAGACGGCGGCAGAAAAACTTTCGATGAAAGGCAGGTGAGTTCGCGTGGCGCATGTCGAATTGCGCGCCAACGAAAGCCAGGATCAGCTTTTGAAGCGCTTCCGCAAGGAAGTGACCAAAGCGGGGATCCTCACAACCGTGCGGCGCAAGCGATGGTACGTCAGCAAGAGCGAGGCGCGACGGCTGGCGAAGAAGAAAGCGATCCGCCGGATGCGGAGGCGGATGCGCCGTCAATACGGTTCTGACTAGCGTTGTAGACTGTGCAACCGAACAGCAGCGCACTTCAAGGTGCGCTGCTGTTTTTTTGTCCCCTCCACCAGCCAGAGGCCTCTACACCGGTTTTTCCCCTCAAGATCAGCAATCCGTGTAGCGCTGACGGTGACAATCTACACTATTCAGCGCCCGATAATCGCCCATAATAGAAACGTGAAATCTTCTCTCCTTGACGCGCCCTATCGTGCATGACCCGGCCCCTTTCGTGAGGGGGTCTGCAGCGTGATTCATGGGCCTATAGCCCGTCACTGGATGGCGCAACCGCGCGCCACCCGTATTTGCGCGCTTCGCTAACCGCAGGAGGTGCTACTCAAATCAAATCATGATGCGCAGACAACCCGGAGCTTTTTGCGCCACCGACAATCCTGATGAAGAGGAGAAAAGGATAATGAAACGCTTCCGATTGCTGACGCTGGCCGTGCTGATTGCGGTCGTCGCTGCACTGGTGCCGGCGGCCCAGGCGCAGGAGGGCGTCGAGATCAAGTACTGGAGCCTGTGGAACGAGGGCGAGCCAGCCGCCGAGCTGCTGAAGAGCATCGCTGCCGACTATCAGGCCGCGAGCGGCAACACGGTCAACATCACGTTCGCCGGCCGCGAGATCGTCACCAAGCTGCGGACCGCGCTCAATGCCGGCGAGGCCGTTGACCTGGTCGACTTCGACGCGCCCAGCCTGTTCGGCGCGCTTGTCACCGGGGATGCGCCTCTGGTCATGGACCTCACTGAAGCGCTCGCCGGCCCGGCCTATGGCGCGGACACGCCCTGGTCGGAGATGTTCGTCCCCGGTTTCCTCGACCAGTACAAGATGGAAACCGGCGAGACCTACTTCATCCCCTACCAGGTGATCACGACCGCCTTCTGGTACGACCAGCGCATCTTTGACGAGGCTGGGGTCGAAGCGGCGCCGCAGACGTGGGACGAGTTCATCGCCGCGATGGACAAGATCAAGGAAGCCGGCTATGCCCCGCTGACGCAGGACGCGCAGGTCTGGTTCTACAACCTGATGTGGTTCTACCTGCTCTCGGCGCGCCTGAACGGGCCGGGGGCGCTGTACGCCGCCGCCGCGGACGAGACCGGCGAGGCCTGGCTCAACCCGAACTGGGGCAAGATCATCGAGATGGAGCGCCAGTTGTGGGAGGGCGGCTACATCATCGAAGGCGCGGAGGGCTTTGTGTGGCCGGCCGGCCAGCAGGAGCTTGCGCTCGGCAACGCCGCCATCGAGCTGTGCGGAAGCTGGCTGCCCAACGAACTCAAGGCCATCGTGGACGAGGGCTTCATCTGGCGTATGTTCCCCATGCCGGAGGTTGAAGGCGGCGTTGGCACCATCAACGACGCGGAGTCCTACCTCATCGGCTGGATGGTCATGAACGACGCGCCGAACCCGGACACCGCAATCGACTTCATGAAGTTCGCCACCCAGGACGAGTACATGACCCGGATGGCAGCCGACACGATTGAGATGGTGTCCACCCAGGGCATCGAGCCGCCCGTCGAGTTGATCGACATGGCCGCCCACTTCGAGAGCGCGGAGACCTTCTTCCCGCCCTACGACAACGTCAACGCCGACTATCCTGACTGGTACACAAACGTCCTGGGCAAGCTCCACGACGACGCCTTCTTTGGCCGGATCACGCCCGAAGAGTTCATGCAGCAGATGCAGGAACAGACCGCCGCGCACTGGGCGGAGCAGTAGACCATCGGCTGCGCGCGTAACAGGTGGCGTGGAGGTCTTCTCCACGCCACCGCGCGCTTACCTCCTGCCTGACTCGCGCGCTTTGTCCTTCACATGACCGGAGGTCGTCGCAAATGATCAGAAGTATGCGACGTGAACGCAGGTTCGTGACCGCGCTTTTCATCGGCCCGGCCCTCGCCATCTACCTGATCTTCTTCATCTTCCCCGCCATACAGGCCTTGTGGACCAGCCTCTACGACTGGAGAGGGTTCACCGAGGACGCCACGTTCGTGGGTCTCAAGAACTTCTCAGAGATGTCACGCGACAACCAGTTCTGGGCGTCGCTTGGCAACACGCTGGGCATCGTGTTCTTCGGCGGCCTGGCGGTGTTTGCGCTGGCGTTTGTGTTCACCGCCCTCCTCGATTCGCACTTCAAGGGGCGCAAGTTCTTCCGCGCCGTGATCTTCATGCCCAACGTAATCGCGCCGGTGGCGCTGGCGACTCTGTGGGGGTTCATCTACAACCCGCGCTTTGGCCTGTTGAACAGCTTTGCCAGGGCCTTGGGCCTGGAGGACCTGGCGATAACCACCTGGATGGCGCCCGATACCATCTACTGGTCGGTCATGGTCGCGCTGGTGTGGATTTATGTGGGCTTCTATACCGTGCTGCTGATGGCCGGCGTGGACAAAATCCCGCAGGAGATGTTCGAAGCGGCGCAGATCGAGGGCGCGAGCGGCTTCCAGATCTTCACGCGCGTGACCATCCCCATGATCTGGGACGTGATCGCCGTGGGCGTCGTGCTCTGGGGCATCACGGCGCTCAAGATGTTCGAGTTCCTGTACGCCATCTCAGGCATCCTTCCGCCGCGCGAGCTGTGGACGGTTTCGATCTACCTGTACGTCATGGGCTTTGGCAAGCGCGACCCGATTTTCCGGTTGGGCTACGCCACCGCGATTGGCGTCGCCCTCCTGCTCGTGGTGATCGTGTTCATTATTCTGGTCCGGCGCTTGCTTCGGCGCGAAGCCCTGGAATTCTAGGGAGGCGGCAGCATGACCACACAACCCCGAACGTTGACCGAGGCCGAACATCGCGCGTCCCAGCGGCGGAACGCGCTGGCGGCGACCCTGGCGCACCTGCGCCAGCGCGCGCTCGCCTACGTCTTCGTCTGCCTGTGGACGTTCTTCACCATCTTCACCGTCCTCTGGGTCATCATGACCTCGTTCAAGACCAGCCGGGAGCTGTTCCGCGACGTCTGGGCGCTGCCGACCGAGCTTCAGTGGGCCAACTACGAGAAGGCCTGGTCGGTGGTCCATATGGACCGGTACTTCTTCAACAGCGTGCTCGTCGTCTCGGCCTCCGTCGTGCTGATTCTGCTCCTCTCGGCACCTGCGTCGTATGCGCTCAGCCGTTTCGAGTTCCGGGGTCGAACCTGCTGACGAACTTCTTCACGGCCGGCATGGGGATTCCCTACCCGCTCCTGTTCATCCCGCTCTTCGGCCTGCTGAGCGTCATCAAGCTTGCCGACACGCTGCACGGCCTGATCGTCGTCTATGTAGCCCTGTCGATTCCGTTCACGGTCTACATGCTGACTGGATTCTTCCGTTCATTGCCCAGCGAGCTTGCCGACGCGGCCTACATCGACGGGTGCGGCGAGATCGACACGTTCTGGCGCGTGATGCTGCCGCTGGCCTCGCCCGGCATCATCACGGCGGCGATCTTCAACTTCATCGGTCTGTGGAACGAGTACATGCTGGCGCTGATCTTCATCACCACCGACAGCAACCGGCCCCTGTCGCTGGGCCTTTACGCGCTGCAAGGCTCGATGCAGTACACCGGCGACTGGGTTGGGCTGTTCGCCGGCGTGGTGATCGTGATGGTGCCATCGATCGTGTTCTTCATCATCCTGTCCGAGAAGATGATCTCCGGGATCACGATGGGCGCGGTGAAGTCCTGACCGCGCATTGTCCGGCGGCAACGCAGCATGAAAGGGGAATCGCTTGCACGCACAATGGCTCGATGCATTTGACGACTTCCGCGACCAACTGGTGCAGAACACGCGCGACCTGGTCCGCATCCCCTCCACGAACACGCCGCCCACCGGCGCGGAGAAGGCGTGCCAGGACCACATCGCGGCGCTGCTGCGCGACGCCAGCCTGGAGGTCGATTACTACTTTCTCACCGAGGTCGAGGGCCTGGAGGCGCACCCCTCCTACTGGCCGGGGCGGGATTACGGCCGCCGCCCGAACGTCAACGGCGTCATCCGGGGGCAGGGCGGCGGGCGCTCGCTGCTGCTGACCGGCCACATCGACACCGTCCCGCTCGCTTCGATGGACCGCTGGCAGCATGACCCGTTCGGCGCGGAGGTAGAGGCGGGCCGGCTCTACGGCCTGGGCGCGGGCGACATGAAAGGCGGGGTCGCCATTGCGCTAACCGTCGCGCAGGCGATCCAGCGCCTGGGGATTAAGCTCGAGGGCGACCTGCTGGTGGAAAGCGCCGTGGACGAGGAGTTCGGCGGCGTCAACGGGACGCTGGCCGGGCGGCTGCGCGGGCACAACGCCGACGCCGCCGTCATCCTGGAGCCGACCAACCTGGAGGTTTACCCGGCGGCGCGCGGCGCGCGCATCATCAACCTGGAGATGACCAACGCGGCGCAGGTGGTCGGCGGGGGAGGTCGATACCCTGGCCTACGAGCGCCTGCCCTACCTGCTCCAACAGCTCAAGGCGTTCGCAGACCAACGCCAGCAGCGCGTCACCGTGCCCGACCTCTTCAAAGTCTACGAGAACCCCCGTGCCTGTGTGGGTCACCAAGATCACGACCGGGCAGTGGAGCTACGAGGAGCCGATTGCCACGCCCAGCCGCCTGCTGCTCCAGATCTACTGGCAGATGATGCCGGGCGAGCGGCGCGAGGGCGTGGACGCCGAGTTCCACGCCTGGCTCGACGGGGTGATCGCCAGCCGGCCGGCGTGGTACGAGGGTGCGCTGCACGTCGAGACGGAATACGTGGTGCGCTTCATGCCCGGCACGATGATGGCCGCCGACCACCCGTTCGTGCAGGCGTTCGCCGGCGCGGTGGGCGACACGCTGGACATCGCGCCGCAGGTCGTGGGCGCGCCGTTCCCCTGCGACCTGTTCGCGATCCAGCAGGACGCCAACACCCCGGCGCTCGTCTTTGGACCGCAGGGGGAGCAACTTCCACACCGCCGACGAATACCTGGACCTGGAAAGCCAGTGGCGCGCCGCGCGCGCCGTTTTCGCCTTCGTGCTGGCGTGGTGCGGCGTGGCGGATCGCTGAGCCGCGCGCTCAGCCCGGCACGCGGCGCCCTCCCCTTTGCGCTACCTGAAGAATGCGAGGAGTAACGCGATGAACATCACACCCAAGGTTGGCTTCCTGCCGATCACCTGGCCGGGCCTGTATACCGCCGCGTCCGAGACGGGAGAAGCCTGGATACAGGAAGAGGACACGCTGCGCGCGCAGCGCGCGCTGGAGGCGGCCCCGCTGGAAGTGGTCGCGCACGGTCGCGTCGTGGCTGAGATCAACGAAGCCTTTGCCGCCGTCGATCGCTTCCTCGGCGAAGATGTGGACTGCATGGTCATCTTCGTCCAGACCTGGAACTGGGCCGACCGCATCCTCCAGGCGGCGCAGCGCTTTGGCCGCCCGATCATGCTGTGGGCGATGCCGATTGCGCGCCAGTGGTCGATTGGCGGCCTGGCCGTGACGCACGGGTCGATGGACGAGGTGGGCATCCCGCACAAAGTGACCTACGGCCTGCCCGACCAGCCCGGCATTGTCGAGTCCATCGTGCGTTTTGCGCGCGCGGCATACGTCAAGAACGCGCTCACGCGGGCGCGCTTCGGCTCGATTGGCGGGCACGGCATGGGCATCTACACCGGCCCGATTGATCCCGCGCAGTGGCTCCGCGAGTTCGGCGTGAGCGTGGGCTACGTCGATCAGTACGAGGTCGTCGCCGCCGGCGAGCAAATCCCCCAGGACGAGATCCGCCGCTATTACGAAGAGACACTGAAGGCCGAGTATGGCGCGGTCCCGCCGCTCGACGAGGTGACGACGCGCTCCATCCGGCTCTACCTCGCGCTGGAACAGGTCATCGCGCGCGAGAAGTTCGACTTCACCGGCGTCAACGACATGTTCGCCCTGAGCGACAACTACTGCACCATGTGCCTGGCGCAGAGCCGGCTCGGCGTCGCGCGGCTACGTCACCACGTGCCTCAACGATTCGAATGGCGCGCTGAGCGCGTACATCCTGCGCCTGCTCAGCGACGCGCCGCTGTTCACCGCCGACATAAACCTCGTGGACAAGGCGTCGGGCATCGTCCGGCTGATCGACGACGGCGCGGGGGCGATCACGCTGGCGCAAAACCCGAAGGACGTGAAGCTCAGCTACCAGCCCAAGCTGGAGGCGAAGGCCAGCGGCGTCTGCACCGGCCTGATCTGCAAGCCGGGGCGCATCACGCTGGCGCGGATGGCGCGCGTGCGCGGCAGGTATGTGATGCACATCACGCCCGGCGAGGCGATTGAGGGCAGGCAGGAATGGCTGGAGGAATGCGGCTATCCGATGTGGCCGCACGCCTTCCTGCGCCTTGACGGCGACCTCGACGCCTTCGTACAGAACCTGCGCTCAGAGTACATCCACATGATCTACGGCGACCTCACGGATGACCTGCTCGCAGTGTGCGACCTGCTTGACGTGGAACCCATCGTGACCTAGGCGCATCCCTTCGCCCCCACCGGCCTTCGGTCGGCAGGGTGAGGGGTGGTTCACCCTCAAACGGGGCACGTCTCACAGCTCCGGGAAGCTTGAGCTGGAAGCTCAAATCGCTTTTTTTGAGCAGGGGTCGTTCACCCGCACGCGGGGGCAGGTCGGCGGCCCGCTCCATTCCATTCCACACGCCATGCCGGGCGTCACACGCCCCAACGCTCGCGCGCGGCGGTCAGCGTCTGCAGGGCCTCCGCCGTCAGCGCCTCGCCCGTCAGCGCCAGCGCCATGAGCGCGGCCCCAACACCGGGTGAAAGAGCGGCGGCAGCACCTCCGCCTGGGGCGCAACCGAGCGCACCGCGTCCGCAAAGGGCGCAAGCACGACCGCGCCGGCGCGGAACAGCCCGCCGTAGGGGAGCGTCGCGAAGCGCGCCCCAGCAGACCCAGGCGGCGGCCCAACGCCTCGACCAGCCGCGCCAGCTCGGCGGCGGCCTCGCGCACGATCTCTGTTGCGAGCGGGTCGCCTTCCGTCGCGGCGCGCGTCACGAGCGGGGCCAGCGCCGCCACCTCGTGGCGGCTCATGACCGGCGGCCCGTACACGCGCTGGATGAAGGCCCGGAAGTCAGGCGGCGCGCCAAGCGCGTCGAAAAGGCGCGTCGTCAGCGCGCCGGGTTCGCGCCGCCCGTCGAACGCCTGGAACGTCGCGGCCAGGGCGCGCTGCCCCAGCCAGTAGGCGCTCCCTCGTCGCCGATGAGCGGGCCGCCGGCCCCGGCGATCAGGCGCGCGCCCCCTCGCCGACGCCGAGCGCCATCGACCCGGTGCCGGCGCACACCACCACCCGTACCTCCGCGTCGCTGAAGGGCTGGCCGGCGGCGAGGGCGGCCTCTGGCTCCTCGATGTGCCGCCATGCGGGAATGCCATAGCGCGCGGCGAGGTCGGCCAGCAGGTCGTCAGGAACCTCCGCGCTGACGACCATCCCGCCGATCTGGATCGGCCCGACATCGGCGCGCGCGGCGTCCACCGCCGCGCCGAACGCCGCCCACGCCTCCTCGCGCGAGACGAAGAACATGTTGGTCGGGCCGGCGCGCCCCAGGCCGAGAATGCGCCCCGTGTGTTCGACGAGCAGCGCCTCCGTCTTCGTGCCGCCGCCGTCGATGCCCAGCCCGATCACTTCCGCGCCGGCGAGTAGACCCCACCAAACCGGGTGGCGTGCGTCCGCCGCAGGCGCTCGACCCGGTCCCGGTAATCCTCGCGCCCCTCGGTGTTGTACGCCAGGTAGGTGGGCGGCTCGATGCCCTTTTCCGCCAGCTTCTCGGCCACGGCGACCATCAGCGCCTGCAACACGAAGCATCCCACCCAGCCCGAAGTCGGGCCGACCGGCGCGGGCAGCCGTTCGTCGGTGAGGCGCGCGTCGCCGGGCACCGTCAGGTTGTCGAGGATTACGTCGGCGAACTCGTACATCTTCCGCCCGCTGCTGTGGCGCGACGTCACCGCCTGCGTGTAGGCCATCGAGGTCACGGCGATCACCTTCAGCCCGGCCTCGCGGGCCGCCATCGCCATCTCGACCGGGACCGCGTTCCGCCCCGAAGTTGAGACCAGCAGGATCACGTCGCCCGGCTCGGCCCCGATCTCCGGCAAAGAAAGCCGCGCCGACGCCCTCCGCGCGCTCGACGGCGGTGGTGATGCGAATCGGCCCGTCCTCCAGGCTCAGGCCCGGCGTGAACACGGCGTTGACCAGGAGCGAGCCGCCCGCACGCCAGAAGATGTCCTGCACCGGGAGCGAGGAGTGCGGCCCGCCCCAGGCGTAGAACGTGTGCCCGTCTGCGACCGCCTGCGCGATGAGTTCGGCGGCGGCCTCGATGTAGGGGAGCTGCTCGGCTTGCAGCCGTTCGAGCAGCGCGAACCCTTCTTCAAAATAACGCTCGGCCAGCATGTGTGTTGCCTCCATAAGGTTGTCTGGCGAGGATAAGGTTAGCCTATCGGTTCACCTCTTGGTTCCCGCGACTGAAGTCGCGGGCTGATCCGTGATCTTGCCACCATTTTCTGCGATTGACCGGCGACTTCAGTCGTCGGGTTACGAAATACACACTATGGCGTGCCACCGGGCGGACAACGTGAATAGACACGGTTAGCCTGCCCAGCCGCGTCACTGCGGCGGTGCGCCGCCGTGCCGGCGCGCTGCGTCGAGAAACGCGATGATGTTGCGCGCGGTCTGCGGCGGCAGCGGGGTCTCGAAGGGCGGCGCAGTCGGCGCAAGGATAAAGCGCGCGCGCCCGCCAACGGCTTCGACGGCCTCCGCAACGAGCCGGTCGATCTGCGCCGGCGTGGCGCGCTCCAGGTCGTCCAACTGGAGGTTGCCGACCAGCGTGATCGCGTCCCCGACGCGCGCGGCGAGGTCGCGCAGGCCGATGTCGCCGCTCGGCGGGGCTTCGCACGGGTCGATGGCGTCCACGCCCAGGTCAAGGAACTCGTCGATGAGGCGCGCAATCGGGCCGTGGCAGTGATATTCCACGATGCCGCCCGCCTCCTGGATCATCCTGACGATGGGGCGGTCCATCTCGGTGACGGCGCGGTGGTAGAAATCCGGCGACATCATCGGCGGCGCGGCGGCCTCCGGCCCGAAGATGCGGAACGACTCCGTCGCCATGCCCGCCGCGATGATGCCCTCCAGCCATTGCAGCGTAAGCTGCTGCATCCGTTCCAGCATGGCGTCAATCTTCTCAGGGACCGTGATCGTCCTGACCATGAAATCGTTGTAATCCATGTTCTCGAACACGAGATCAATCGGGTCGGGCATCTGAATCTGCATGATGCCCCGGTCGCCGACCTCCGCGCGCACGCGGCGATAGGCGTCGGCGTCGGGCTGGGCCGGCGTGAAAGGCACGGACAGGAAGCGGTCAATGTCGTCGTCGGTCTTGATGAGGTGCGTCTGCCGCCACACCGAGTTGTTGCCCGCGATCTCCTTGTACTCCGCGGTCAGGTCGCCCCTGGGCGTGTGCAGCGTGAGCTGCGTGTGCGTCGTGTCGCCCTGCTGGAAGCGCCGCGTCTCCACGAGGCCGGGGGCTTCGACGTGCAGGATGTCGGTCAGGCCGAACGAGCCGTAGTACGATAGGTGCAAGACCTGGAGGTGGTCATAGCGGTCCACGTGTTCCATCACCTCCCGGTACGACGGGTCCGTGCCCATCCAGGGGTGGCTCCAGCGGTCGATGCCGTAGGTCCAGGCGGGCACATAGCCCACAGGCCGCTTCTCCTTGAGCAGCGCCATCAGCGCCTGGCGGCGGGTCAGGGTCATCGGTTTTCTCCTCTCGGCTGCGCGCGCGTCATGCGGGCAGGGGATAGCCCCCGTATTCATGGGCCGCTTCGAAAAAGGCGACGACGTTCTCCGGCGGCGCTTCGGCGGAGATGTTGTGCACGCTGGCGAACACGTAGCCGCCGCCCGGCCCCAGCGTGAGAATCTGCCGGCGCACCTGCTCGGCGACGGCCTGCGGCGTGCCGCGCGCGAGCAGTTCGTTATCCACCCCGCCGCCCCAGAACGCCAGGTCCGTCCCAAACGTCTGCTTGAGCCGGCCGGCGTCCATGCCGGCGGCGGTGAACTGGACGGGGTTCAGCGCGTCGATGCCGGCTTCGATCAAGTCGGGGATGATGTCGAAGATCGCACCGTCGGAGTGCATGTAGACGATAATGCCGGGCCGAAGCTGCTTGATGTGCGCCACCAGCCGCGCGAGACGGGGCTTGTAGATGCGCCGGAAAAGGTCTGGCGCGAAGAGCAGCGCCGTCTGCCCGCCCAGGTCGTCGCTCACCGCCACCGCGTCGATGTGCGCGCCCACGGCCTCAAGAAGCGCCTCGTAGTACACGAAGTGGTGCTCCAGCACGCGCTCGGCCAGCGCCTCGACGTAGCCGGGGTTGAGAACCATGTCCATGTACAGGTTGGTCGCGCCGCGCAGGCTTGAGGAAATCTCGAAGAGACCCCACGGCCCCCGGCGTGGACGAAGTACCCGGCCTCGGCAGCGGCGCGCGCCTCGTCGGCGAGGCCTGCCGTCCGCGCGCCCGCGCGTGGGTCGGAATCGGGTGCGCGCGCAGCTCTTCAAGCGTGCCCTCTTTGAGCGGCGAGTCGACCACGTTGAACCACTCACCGCCCGCCTGCAGGCGGATGCCCCACTCGTCGGTATAGGCGGTCCCGTCCGAGTCAAGCGTGATCGGGCCTTCGCCGAGCACGACGCAGTACGTGTCGGTGCGGAGGCGTCGCTTCAGCCGGTCGTCCGGGCGCACGACCTGCAGCGTGCGGTCGATCAGGGTTTCCTCGCCGCCCTCCAGGCCGAGGTAATCAAGCAGCCGCCGGTGCGCCCGCCTGTGGATCGAGCACTCCGGGCTGTCAAACGCGACCGGCACCCGGTCCGGTTCCTGATGGTTGAGCGCCGCGAGCACGCGCTCGCGGCTGGTCATTGTGTCGGTCATGGTGTGAGGCTCCCTGCGGCGTTGTAGATCGCGAGAATCTTCTGCGGGGTAACGTCGGCCTGGATGTTGTGCGACGGGGACAGGATGTAGCCGCCGCCTTCGCCCAGGATGTCGATCAGGCGGCGCACGGCGTCGGCGACGGCCTCCGGCGTGTCAACGACGGGCAACAGCCCCTGCACATCGACGCCGCCATGGAAGGCGAGCCGGTCGCCAAAGCGCGCCTTGATGACCGCCGGGTCCATGTCCGCCGCCGAGACCTGGATCACGTCCAGGACATCGATGCCCATCTCGATCAGGCCGGGGATGGCCTTGATGACCGAGCCGCATGAGTGGTACATGACCCGCGCGCCGAGTTCGTGCACCCGCCGGTTGAAGCGCTCGTGCTGGGGAAGATCAGCGCCCGCCAGGTGTCGAGGGAGAGCATCAGGCCGTTCTGGTGCGCAATGTCGTCGCTGGTCCAGATCAGGTCGATGCGGTCGCCGAGCGCGGCCATCACGGCTTCGGAGCCGCCCCAGATACACGTCGGTCACGCGCCGGAGAATCTCATGGGCGATGTCCGGGTTGACCAGCATGTCGATCATAAACTGTTCCATGCCGCGCAGGTACCAGCTT
The DNA here is from genome assembly GCA_027494055.1 of Anaerolineae bacterium. Taxonomy (GTDB): domain Bacteria; phylum Chloroflexota; class Anaerolineae; order Aggregatilineales; family JAFGMM01; genus JAOSJO01. Next base: position 346,359 of record JAOSJO010000023.1, read on the forward strand.
ATCTCGAAGAAGCCGCCGGGATCGCCGAACTCCTCCAGCGCGAGCGCGTAGGGTGTCTCGGCGTCGAGCTGGCGCACGTAGTCCGCGATGGCGTCAGCGCGCCACCACGCGGGGTCGGGCCAGGGGTAATCGTCGAGCTGGCTGGCGTCGGTGATGTGGGCGAGCGCGTGGTTGCCGATCTCGTAGTAGACGCCGAACGGGTAGGCCTGCGGCGTCCACTGGATGCCCCAGGCGTCGATGTAGCTCCCATCGGGCAGGCGCTTGTATGGCGGGCCGACGTATTCCATGCGCGGGTGCCGCAGGTCAACGCCCAACCGGCGGTAGACGGCCTCCGTATCGGCCAGCCCCAGATGTTGCTTGAGGTTCGCCCAGGTCTCGTCGGTGCCGAGGAAATCCACCGGCACGCGGTCGGTCGGTTGGTGGTCAAGGGCCAGAAGGACACGTTCGCGGGGGTTCAGTTCGCCAACTCTCACGCTTTCCTCCTCTCGGTGTGCGACGGCATGTCGAGGACGTTGAGGGTAGTGGCGACATGTTGACGGATACCTCCCCTCACCCCCGCCGACCTTCGGTCGACGCCCCCTCTCCCACGCTCCGCCGCGCTGCGCGCGGCTGGGGAGAGGGCCAGACAGCAGATATGGCGGTTTCCATCTCCCCCTCCCCACTTGTGGGGGAGGGGTGCGTCGAAGACGCGGGGGTGGGGGAAAAGGTGGGCAATCACAGAGCGATCAGCCAGAAGTTCACCACTACCGACATAAGGATGTAGAATCATCAGCGGTGCAATCTTTGAAACAGGCCTGGGAACGGCACAGGACACATGACGAGGCAAAGCGCGGCTTTCTCTACCAGAGCATACCCCGTCAACCGGCGAAGTTCAACCCGTTTCCCGCCGCCGCGCGCACTTCTCCGGGCATTTTCGCGCCTTCGTGGTATATGTTTCCGTGGCGTTACGCACCCATACTCCCGACAGGCGACGCGCTGCGCCGCGCCGCACAGAAAGGCTGCTCCGTGACACAACCCTCAACGCTGGTCCTGTTCGACATCGACGGCACGCTGCTCTCGCCCGAAGGATGCGGGCGTATCGCGCTGGACCTGGCGCTGCACGAGGTCTTTGGGCGCAGCGGCGACATCGACAATCATCGTTTCGCCGGCAAGACCGACTGGCAGAGCGTCGCGGAACTGCTCGGCATCGACGACGACACCGTGCGCGCGCACATGCCGGCGTTCGAGGCCGCCGCCGCGCGCCACATGGAGGCCGTCATCCACGGCTGCGGCGTGCGCCCGTGCCCCGGCGCGCGCGAGCTGGTCGCCACCCTGGCCGAGACGCCGGCGGCGCTGGTCGGCCTGCTGACCGGCAACATGCGCACCACCGCGTTGATCAAGCTGCGGATCACGGGCTTTGACCCGGACGTGTTCCGGGTCGGCGCGTATGGCTCTGAGGCGCGTGCGCGCGCGGCGCTGCCGCCGCTTGCCATTGCGCGCGCCGAGGCGCTGGCCGGCCTGCGTTTCCCCGGCCAGCGCGTGGTGATCGTCGGCGACACCGAAGCCGACGTGGCGTGCGGCCAAGGCGTGGGCGCGCGGACGCTCGCGGTCGCCAGCGGCTTCTCCGACCGGGCGCTGCTTGAGGCGTCCAACCCCGATTACCTGTTCGACGACCTGTCCGACCAGGAGGCCGTGCTCACCGCCATCTTTGAGCACGGTGAACGCGGCGTCTGACTACCGCTACGCGCCATTTTCGATATAATGGACACGGTTCCACGACAACCCGTTCACAACCCCGACGCTTACAGCGACAGAGGAGGGTGTATCGACGAGACTTGCGCCTGACCGCCGTTCTGTGAGCCGTTCCACTAGCGTCCGAAAACAGACTGGTGATGTTCTACCCGCTGCTGTTCGCCCTCGTCGCGGGCTTCACGAATATCCCCGACTACAACCAGAGCACGTGGTTCCCCATGCCCAAATCGCTCTACCTGGAGAACTGGACCGTGTTCCTCTCGCGCCCGGACCTCTGGCGGTGGATCGGCAACACGCTGGTCCGCATCGTGTGGTACACTGTGATCCTGGCGGTCGTGTCCGTGCTGTGCGGGTACGTGTTCGCGGTGCTGCGCTTCAGGGGGCGCAACCTGGTCTTTATCGTGCTGCTCGCCTCGATGATGGTGCCGGGCATCGTCTACACGGTGCCGACCTTCATCATGCTCGCGCGCTGGCCGCTCGTGGGCGGCAACGACATCTACGGACAGGGCGGCAGCGGCTTCATCAACACGTGGGGCGCGCTGATGCTGCCCGGCCTCGTCAATGCCTTCTACATCTTCCTGATGCGCCAGGTGTTCCAGAGCATCCCGCGCGATTACGAGGAGGCGGCGCGGGTCGATGGCGCGAACACGCTGCAGATCATCTGGAGCGTCTACGTGCCGCTGGTGCGCCCCGCGCTCATCGTGCTGGTGATCTTCCAGTTCGTCGCCGTATGGAACGACTATCTCAACCCGCTGGTGTTCGCCGGCGGCAACGAGGCGATCATGCCCATCGCGCTGGCGGCGCAGCGCTTCATCGAGGCCGGCGTGCGGATGCAGGAGGGCGAGGTAAAATACCCGCGCATGTTCGCCGTGGCGACCATCGTCACGCTGCCCATCGTGACGCTCTTCCTCGCGCTACAGCGCTACTTCGTGCAGGGCGTGCAGGGCTTTGGCATCAAAGGCTGACCCACAGGGAGGCGGCTCATGAGAGGTTTCCGGTACGACACAGCCGTGCTCGCGCAGTTCCCCGCCATTCGCGGCGGCGTGATCCTGGCGCGCGGCCTCCAGAACGGCCCAACGCCGCCCGACCTGCGCGACGCCTTCAACGCCGAGCAGCGCGCGACGCTGGCGCGCCTGGGCGATACGCCGCTGGCCGACGTGCCGAGCCTGGCGGCGTGGCGGCGCGCGTTCAGCGCCTTCGGCGTCAAGCCGACGCAATACCGCAGCGCCCCCGAGGCGCTCCTGCGCCGGCTGACGAAAAAGGGCGACATTCCCAACATCAACAAGCTCGTCGATCTGGCGAACCTCGTGAGCATCCGCTACGCGCTGCCCGTCGCCGTCTTTGACACGCGCGCCACGACCGGCATGGTCACGGTGCGGTTCGCCGCCGGCGACGAGCGCTTCACCGACCTGGGCGCGGACGAAGTGACGCCGCCCGAACCCGGCGAGGTAATCTTCGTCGATGAGGCCGGGCTGGTGAGCGCGCGCCGCTGGTGCTGGCGGCAGAGCGATCAGAGCGCCGCACGTGAGGCCACGACCGACGCCATTGTCACAGTGGAGGGGCTGCACGAGACGGCCACCGGGGACGTGCCGGCTGCGCTCGCTGACCTGGTGGCGCTGCTCGAACGCCACGGCCGCGGCGCGCTGCAATGGGCGCTGCTCTCGCCGGAGAATCCTGCGCTCATCGAAGACGTGGCATAGCGCGCCGGTCGCGCCGGCGCGCCGGTCTGACCGGCGCGTCACCGCTGCGTCGGGCCTTCCGCTGGATCAGGCGGGGGGATAGAAGACCATTGCCCCCACCACGCCGCCCTCCGGGCTGCCCTTGCGGTAGAACGCCGGCGTCTGGTGCACGCGGCGGCGCGCGCGCATCGCGCCCACCACGTAAGCCGCCAGCGCGTCGCTCGTGACGACGCCATCCGGGCGCGCAGCCCGGCCCTCCAGCCCCGCCAGAAGAAAATGCGTGAACGGCGCGTAATCGCTGCCACGCAGCCTGTCGCCGACGTGCTCCCCCGCCTGGCCGGCGGTCAGCGCCTCGGTGGCCGGCGCGCGCAGCAGGTCCGCGACGGGGCGGGCGTCCTCTGGGAGGGCCGGGCGCGCCTGGGGCACCGGCAGCCCGCTGAAGCACGTGTCCAGCGCAAAGAAGACGTGCTTGGCGGGGATGAAGCGCGCCTCGCCGAGCAGGTCTTCCAGCGAGAGGGCGTTGCTGTACGTGAGCGTGTTGTAGAGCTTCAGGTAGCCCACCGGCGGCACTCCGCGCACCGCCCTGCGCGACATGGCGTGCCCGGCGAAGTAGACGAACACGCGGTCGTCAGGGCCGGTCTGGTCGGCGACCTCGGTGAACCAGGCGAGCACGGCGTCGCGGGTGGCCTCCCGGTCGAGCCGGCGCTCGACCGCGAACCCCAGCACGCTCAGCCGCGCGCCGACCGCCTCCGCGCCGCGCACGGCGGTCTTGAGGTCCCTGTCATTGACATAATAATCGATGCCAATGACGAGCGCGTGGGAGTTCGCATAAGCGGGCTTATACTCAGGCATAGCGGTCAGGTCGCGGCGGACATGCGAAACTCCAGATGGTCCGGCAGGGGATACTTCCGGCGCACGCGCGCGCGGAGCGCGTCGTCAACCGGGACGCCCTCCGCCTGGCTGATGCGCTGCACGTGGTACTCAAACCACAGGTCCGAGAGCGCAATCTCGCCCTCGCGGAGGTCCGCGACGACGAGGCCCTCATCGTGCAGCGCACGCGCCGTGCGCGCCAGGTCGCCAGCCGCCAGCGCCGCCTCCGCTTCGAGCAGGCGGATGCGCCCCAGGGCGCGGACCGGCTCCGGCACGTCGGCGCACAGGTCAAAGCCACGCACCAGGGCGGCCCGCGTCGATCAGGGCGCGGCCACACTCCGCCGCCAGCGGCGCAAGCCCCGGAGCCAGACGGCACGCCGCCGCCATCCGGTCGGCGGCCTCGTCGTGCCGGCCGGCCTCCGCCGCCAGAACCGCCAGGTTGCGCAGCGCCCACGGCGTGGGCGCGCACGCCAGCGAGCGTTCCCAGGCGCGCTGTGCAGCCTCCCAATCGCCCGCGTAGTGCCGCATCACGCCCAGGTGGAGCCAGGCGAGCCAGTTGTCCCGCGCGCGGCCGGCAACCGCGCGCTCCATACGCCCCCGCCACGCCGCCTGCACCATGAAGCCGCGCGGCGGGGTCTCCGGCGCAGTGGCCGGGAACGTCCCTTCGCGCAGGAGGCTGAGCCACGGCGCCTGCGCCACCCCCATCGACTCGTCGTCGAACACCAGCCCGCCGGCGCAGAAGGGCGCTTTCGCCATCGTGCGCCCGGCGCACCCGCTCCAGAGCGCCCCACCCCGAACCACGTTGCAGCAGCGCGTCAGGCGGGGCGTCGGCGAGGCGGGCGCTGCGCTCCAACACCGCGTCGAGCCGGGCGCGCGGGATCAGCCGTTCGAGCGCATCGCTCACCGCCCCACGCGCGTCCGCCCAGCGCACGCCGTGGACGGCGTCCGCGTCCGCCTCCAGCAGGCCGTATGCTTCGAGCCACGACCACGTCGCCCCCGACGGCATGGCGAGGTGTTCCATCTGGGTGCGCGCCAGGCCGGCCTGTATCTCAAGGTAGCCCTGCGCCGCCGTCGGCGCGAGGAACCGCTGCCACTTCCTGCCGCCGGGACCCGTCCCCCAGAGGAAGAGCTTCCGGCCCACCAGCCGGCGGGTCGAGACCTGGACCAGCCCGCGACCCGCAGCGTCCAGCGCGGCGATCCAGTGGCGAGCGTCGTCGGGGATGTGGAAGAAGAAATCGGCGGCGTGATCGACGTTCGTCGTGTAGGTGAAATCGACGCCCTCGAATTCGGGGACGGGGATCAGCATGAGGCCCGTGCGCTTGTAGCCGAAGCGGTAGGCCGCGTCAGCCGGCGCGACGACGCGCGTCTCGGGGCTTTCGGGCACCGCGATATTGGACCACCAGTACATGGGTGTTTCGTGCGGGTGCGGGTTGGTGATCTGGACGCGCACGAACAGCACCGGCGACCCGTCAGGCAGGAAGGCGTCGATCTGGAACGGCGTCTGCCGTATCCGCTCCCATTCGTACAGCCGCAGCACCGGCGCGCCCTCCGCGCCAGTGACGCGCGCGGCGAACAGCGGGGCACACGTGAACGGCGAGTGCCCTATCGTGCCGATGTTCCACTCGACGCCGCCGCAGAACCAGGCGTTGCGGATCGCCAGGTTGGCAAGCTGGAGCACCGGGTTGACCGAAAGAAGCTCGCGCCCGGAGGGCTTGTGGACGAGCGACCACAGCCGGCCGCCGAATTCCAGCAGGAACGTCGCGCGCAGCGTCTCGTTTTCGAGCACCGCAACGCGGAACGCCCGCTCTTGAAGGGCGCGCGCATACCCATCCTGCATGGCATACGGGAGGGTGTTGGGCACGTGGCCGTATGCCATGTTCGCCAGCATCGCTTCGGGGATGCCGGGGGCGCTCTCGATGGCGTGTAGCTCCCGGAAATGGCGAAGCGGCGGCAGCGGGTTCTCCGGTCCCAGATCGGCAGCCGGCATGGACCAGGTTTCGAGGCGCAGTTCGCTCATCGCAGCGCTTTCTGTCTGGAGGGTGAGCCGGAATCCGCCGCGTCAGCCTTTCAGCGCGCCGACGGTGATACCCTTCTGAATCTTGCTCTGGAAGATCACATACACGATCAGAGTCGGGATCATGATGATGGTGACCGCCGCAAAAAGCGCGCTCCAGTCGTTTTCATAGTATTGCTGGTGGAGCATGAACGACAGGCCCTGAGGCAGCACGTACCGCGAACGGTCGCTCATCAGGACAAGCGGCAGCACAAACTGGTTCCACATGCCCAGGAAGTTGAAGATGCCCATCGTGATCAACCCCGGCTGCGCCAGCGGCAACATGACGCGGAAGAACACCTGATACTCGTTCGCGCCGTCGATGATGGCCGCCTCGTGAAGCTCTGAGGGCAGGGTCCTGAAGAAGCCTGTGAGGAAGAAGATGGTGAAAGGCAGCGAGTAGGCGACATAGACGAGGATCAGGCCCTCGTAGGAGTTCAGCATCCCCAGGTCTTTCACGAGGAAGAACAGCGGCACCAGCGCCAGGAACACGGGGAACAACATGCCGCTCAGGAAGAGGTAGAAGATGAAGCGGTTGCCAGGGAATTTGAACCGGGCCAGGATGTAGGCCGACATGGCCGAGAGCATCAGGGTGAGGAGCAGACCGGGGATGACGACGATCATGCTGTTGACGAAATACTGCCCGACGTGCACCTTGTCCCACGCGCGCGAGAAGTTCTCCCACTGCGGCTGCTGCGGCAGAGTCCATGGACTGAAAAAGATCTCCTGGTCGGTCTTCAGCGAGCTGTAGATCAGCCACACCATTGGGAAGATGACGGCGATGGCCCACAGCGCCAGGCTGGTCGCCACCACCACCCGGACCGAAACGCGCCCCAGAACGGGCAGGCTGAATGTTTGCGCTTGACGGGTGTGTGTTATCTCGGCCACGCTCAGTACTCCAGGGACTCGCGTTGGGTGACGCGCAGCGTAAAGACGGAGAGGATCAGCACCATGAAGAACAGCGAGACGCCAATCGCCGTCGCATACCCGAACTGGCTGCTCAGGAAGGCCCGCTCATAGAGGTAGGTGGCCAGGACATCGGTCGAGCGGTTCGGGCCGCCCTCGGTCATCGTCTGCGTGATCGCAAACATGTCGGTCGCGCCAATCGCCAGGAAGACGAGCGCCGTGCGCGTCGTGTCCCAGAGCAGGGGCATCGTGATCTTCCAGAACACCTGCCACTGGTTCGCGCCGTCGATCCGCGCCGCCTCGTAGAAGGTCGTCGGTATGGACTCCATGCCGGCGATGAACAGGACCATGTAGAACCCGACCGCCTGCCAGATCACCACGACGCCGATAGCGCCCAACGCCACATCGGGATTCCCCAGCCAGGCAATCCGCGCTTCCGTGCCGAAAAGGCCCAGAATGCCGTTCAGGATGCCGATGGTCGGGTGATAGATGAAGCTCCACAGCACGCCCAGGGCGACAAGCGACATGACCTGCGGGAAGAAGTACGTGATGCGGTAGAAGCGGCTGAAGCGCACCTTGCCTTGCGTGAGGAGGAAGGCCAGGTACAGCGCAATGGAGATCGTGACGATGGGCAGAACCAACAGGTAGCCGACGTTATGCCCAAGCGCGTTCCAGAAAAACCGGTCGTTGAGCATCTGCTCGAAGTTGGCTAAGCCCACAAACTCCGGGTTAGGCGTCAACCCCCGCCACTTCGTGAGGCTGATGTACATGGCGCGCGCGTAGGGAAACAGCACGAAGGTGATGTAGAGGATCAAGGAGGGCGCGAGGAAGGGAATAATGATGTGATACTTGCGTTTATTCACGGCATCTCCTCGGTCTGGAAACGCTCATGCCGGTACCTCGGGCTGGCGCGCGGCGCTCTCGCCGGCCGCCTGCAACGCCAGCAGCGCCGCCCCCATGGCTGGCGGATAGCGCGGCACGGGTATCGCGGGCAGGCCAAACAGCGCGCACAGGCGCTCGCTGAGCGGATTGGGCGAGGTCAGCAGGCTGCCGGCGAAAACGAGGTGTTCGACGCCCAGCCCCAACCGCTGCATGACCGCCCGGCCCATGCGCGCCAGCGCGCGCGCGCCCTCCGCGACGATCTCCTGCGCCACGGCGTCGCCCGCCGCCGCTTCGCGCAGCACGAGTGGCGCGAGGCGCGCAATGGCGGCGACCTCGGTGCGCGTCACGCGGTACACCCACTCAACCAGGGCAGCCCGGCTGGAGAGCGCCAGCGCGCCAAACACGGCCTCGGTCAGCCGGGTTGAGGGGCCGACGCCGTCGATGGCGTGGATGCTGCGCCGCACGGCTTCCTTCCCCAGCCAGTAGCCGCCGCCTTCGTCGCCGAGGATGTAGCCCATCCCCCTGCAACCGCCAGCGCGCCGGCATCGTTGACACCGCAGGCGACGGTGCCCGTCCCGGCCAGCACCACCACGCCGTGACGCCGGCCGCGCGCACCGATCAGGGCGATCTCGCAATCGTCGGCGACGGCGATGGTTGCGTCCGGGAGTACCGCCCGGACCACGTCACGGCTCCACGCGCTGACCTCGCTTGCCCCGGCCAGCCCGACCCCCACCGCCGCGATGTCCGACGGTTGCAGCGCGGCCTCTGCCAGGGCGCGCGCGATGGCCGCCTGGATGCGCTGCGCCGCGACTGCTTCGCCCACCACCTTGGGGTTGACGGCGGCGTCCTCCACCGAACTGTGGACGACGTGGTCTGGGTCGGTGATGATCACGCGCACCTTGGTCGCGCCGCCGTCGATCCCGATGACCTTCATAGGGCTTCCTGACGCTATTTGCGCCCCTCAGTGAGCACCGGTGTCGGTTGCGCGATCTGGTAGCGCGCCATGCGGGGCCGGTAGCGCAACCGCAACTTCTCGTTGTGCTTGTCCCCTTCGGGGACGTTCGCGCTGACCAGCACCGGCGGCTCGATGCCGCGCTGCGCGAGCAGCGCCGCCGCCTGCACGACGATGGCCTGGATGATGGAGGCGCCGACCGGCGTGGACGTTGCGCCGCTCTTCAGGTTGGAATTGGGCAGTTCGATGGCGGCGTCGCCAGGGACGCCATGCGTGTCAATCACGATGTCGGCAATCTCATAGAGCTTCTTGCCGCTCGAATGGCGCGGCGCGACGGCGGCGCTGTGCGTCACCGAGGTCAGCGCCACCACGATCAGCCCGGCAGCTTTGCACAGCATCGCCATCTCGACCGGGCTGGCGTTGATGCCCGAATTGGAGATGATGACCATCACGCTGCCGGCCCGCAGGTCGTAGTGCGACAGGGTCAGCGCAGCGATGCCCTCCACACGCTCGGCAGCGCCTTCGGCGATGTCCTGGACCTGGATGGCCGGGGGCCAGCCCGCCGGCGCGCCAGAATCCGTCGCGCGCAATCGCCGCAGAGTGCCCGCTGCCAAAGAACATGATGTCCTTGTCGTGCTCGATGGCGTCGGCGACGGCTTCTGCCGCCTTGTAGATGGCGTCATGCGCCTCGCGCGCGACCTCCTGCAACTGAGCAATGACGGTAGAGAAATAGCGTTCGATATAGTCGGTCATGAATTGGTTTGGCTCCTGCTGTAGGGAAAGTGACGCCCAGCAGCTTTGCCTGCTTGACGCAGTAACAAACAGCGCCGGGCGTCACTGACTCGAAGCGATCCGCTAACGTTTTATCGGCGACAACCAGCCGCGCGCATCCCGTTTACGCTTCGTGCGTGTACTTCGGGATGTCGGGGTTGTCCCTCGTCTCGTCTGCCGCGAGCTGCACGGTCTCGCAGAACTGCTCCGGCGTGATGCGCTTGGTGAGGAGTTCACCCATCGCGTCGCGCGTCGCGTTCGTCAGGTCGGTGTACCAGTCCTTGTAGAAGTAGTTGAACAGGTCTTCGCCGGCGGTTTCGGCAGCGGTGATGGCGGACGTGAGCGCGCTGCTCAGTTCGACGCCTTCGGTGCCGCCATAGACGGGCATGATGGCGCTGATGTTCTGCGCGAAGAACTTGGCGCTCTCCTTCGACAGCAGGCAGCGCATGAACTCCATGCCGCCCACGACGTTCGCCGCCTGCACGGGCACGATGTAAGGTTCGCCCGGCCAGGCCAGAATGCCGTCATAGGTGTCCTCATCCGGCCCCGGCACGGGCTTGATGACCATATCGAAGCCTTCCGACGTCAGGTCGCGCATCTCGTTTTCCAGCCAGGTGCCGCAGGGGATGAACACGGCGTTGCCCAGGAGCCACTCCGCCTGCCCTTCGGTGTGCGTCAGGCCTTCGGTGCCCGGCAGGATGTAGTCGTTCTCGGCCAACTGGTAGATCATCGTGACCGCCTCAAGCACCTCGTCCGCGAGCCAGGCGTCATCTTCCAGGTTGTCGAGCTTGATGAGCGTCTCCATGCCGCCGACCTTGTAGACCAGGGGCATGAGCACGCCGAAGACCATGTACTGCGGGTAGCGGCCCTGATAGGTCCAGGGGCTGGTACCGTCGCTCTTGATCGTCTCGCAGAGGTCCAGCATCCCGGCCCACGTCTTGGGGGTACTCCCAGCCTTTCTCCTCAAACAGAGACTGGCTGTGCCAGACGCCCGACACCGTGAAGGCGATGTTGATGACGAGCTGCTGGCCGTCATAGACGCCGGTCGCCTGCGAGCCGGCGAACAGGGTCTCGGCGAAAGTCATGCCGGGGCTGTCCAGCGCGGGGGCTTCCATCAGCGGCGCGAGGTCGGCCAGCAGGTTGTCGGCGACCAGCGCGTCGAGGGGGATATTGCCGGCGCCACTGTTGTCGATGACGTCCGGTGGGTTGCCGGCGATGAAGCGCGGGCGCAGTACTTCGTCAACCCGCTGGATGCCTTCAACCGTCATCTCGTTTTCAGGGTGCAGCGCGCGGAAGATGTCGGCGGCGAAGTCGATGTAGGACCGACCAAACCCGCCCTCAAAGAACACGCCCTCGACCGCCGCGCCCGGCTCCAACCCCAGGGGGTTTACGGCTTCGGGCGCGACCTCAAACGGGAGTCCCTCCTGGGCAAGAGCGTTTGCCAGCGGAGAGAAGATATGGCTTCCCAAGACAGCGCCGCCGGCGACGGCGGATGTCTTCAGGAACTGCCTGCGGGAAAGACGCTTCACAGACATTTCGACCTCCTCGTGGGGCTAAATGAACGAACGCCTCAAAGGGCAGAAGATGTTGCGGCTCAATGGAGCAAGCGCGGATAGCAACAGTTTATTAAGTAATGTCCTGGAAGTCAAATCGAAGAGCGCGCTCAGCCTGTGCCGCGTCGGTTCCACGACAAATTCAGGTATTTTAGATGTAAATAGTGGTATAATCGCCCGCGCAGCGAGTGGGACGTCCTCACGGCGGCGGCGATCCGCCGGTCACATCGTAAATCGCGCGCTTCACTCCCTGTTGTGTCTACCTGTTCTACCTGTATCTACCTTCTTCCACCTGAAAAGGAGTCCTCTCCCAATGCGTTCTGTAAGCTTTATGCTGGCGATCTTCATCGTCTTCAGCATCGGCGGCGTGGCGGCAGCGCAGCCGCCCGCCCCGGAGATCGAAGGAGCGACCATCGTCGCCACCGGCTTCAACGGCCCGCAGGGCATTCCTGGTTGACCCTGACGGCAACCTCTGGGTCATCGACAGCGGCCTGGGCGGCGAGGAGGCGACGGAGTTCGTCTCGACCCAAACCGGCGAACCGTTCCCGACGGCCTGGGGACCGACGGCGCGGATCGTGATGGTCGCGCCTGACGGCGCGCAAACCGAGGTCGCGGCGCTGCCCTCCATCTTGTCCGCCGAAACCGAAACGACCGGCGGCGCGCGATTGGCCCTCCTGGATGGCGCGCTCTACGCCACCACCGGCGGCTGGGTCGGCGGTGTGGAGGTCGAGCCGCCCGCCCTGATGGGCGCGGTCGTCCGCGTCGAGGATGGTAACGTCACCGAGGTCGCCAATACCTGGGCGTTCGAGGACGCCAACAACCCGGATGGCCTCATCCTTGAGTCACATCCCTACGGCATCACGGCTGGCCCCGATGGGTGGCTGTGGGTCGCCGATGCCGGCGGCAATACCCTGCTGCGCATCGACCCGGAGGCCGGCGTGATTGAAGTTGTGGCGACCTTCGGGGCGCTGCCGGGCGCTTTCCCCAACCCGAACCGCAACGGCGCGGTCGAAGCCGACCCCGTGCCAACAGCGGTCGCCTTTGACGACGCGGGCAACGCCTACGTCTCGTTTCTCAGCGGCGCGCCGTTCATCCCCGGCTCCGCCAAGGTGGTGATGGTCACTCCAGAAGGTGAAGTCAGTGACTACGCAGTCGGCCTGACCATGCTCACCGACCTCCAGCGCGGCCCTGACGGCGAGCTGTACGCGGTGCAGTTCGGCATGTTCACCCAAGAAGGCCCCGTCCCCAACGCGGGCGCAATCGTGCGCGTCAGGGAAGGCGATGCGTCCGAAGTCGTGGTGGGCGGCCTGCCGTTCCCGACTGCAATCGCGTTCGACGACGCCGGGAATGCGTTCGTGACCGTCAATGGCGTGGGCACGCCGGGTTCGGGCGCGGTGGCGCGCTTCGACGCGCTGACGCAGATGGCCGGCGAACCGATCATGATAGGCGAGTGACCGCCCTCTGGGGGCTTCCAGGGTGTAGCGCTCTGGAAGCCCCCTGATACGGTCATTGGAGAGGCAGATGAACGCAACCGTCTTTATCTCAACCACAGGCAATGGTCTGGCGCGCGCCGAACGCAGCGCAGACGGTGGCTGGTTGGTTGAGTCTATACTCGAAAGTCAGAAGGTATCCAGCCTGGCCGCGGATCCCCACAATCCGGGCGTCGTCTACGCCGGCACGCAGGGCAACGGTCTGCTGCGCTCGGATGACAGCGGCAAGACCTGGCGGCCAGCCGGGATGAGCGGGTACATCGTGAAGTCCATCGCTGTGAGTCCGGCTGAGCCAGACCTGATCTATGCGGGAACGAAACCGCCTCTCATCTTCGTTTCGCGGGATGGCGGGAAGAACTGGACAGAACTGGAGTCGTTCCGGCAGATGCGGCGCTGGTGGTGGCTACAACCGGCGGAACTCCCGCCGATCACCTATATCCAGTCTATAGCCCTCTCGCCAACGAACCCTCAAGTGATCGTGGCCGGTCTTGAAGCGTGTGGCGTCTTCCGCAGTCTAGACAGCGGGAGAACCTGGACGGGCCACATGAAGGGTTCGGTGCGCGATTGTCACACCATGACGTTCCACGCCATGAACGGTGACTGGGTGTACGAGGCCGGCGGCACGGGCGCAGGCGTCTCTTTCAGCCGCGATGCGGGCGCGACGTGGACGCAGCCAGGGACCGGGCTTGATCGGCGCTATGGCTGGACGTGCGCGGCTGACCCCGCGCGGCCAGAGGTGTGGTATGCCTCGCTGTCACCGCTGGGCAGGTTTCCCAACATGGCGCCGCTGGCGCACGTGGACGGAGAGGCCAACGCCCATATCTTTCGCCGGACAGGGGATGCGCCCTGGGAAAAGCTCGGCGGTGGATTGCCGCAACCACTGAACTACATGGCCTACGCCCTGCTCACCGACCCTACCGCGCCGGGGCACCTCTACGCCGGATTGAGCAACGGCGATGTGTGGCATACCGCTGACTATGGCGACACCTGGCAGCAGCTCCCATTCAATTTGGGCGGAATCCACCGTTCCCTCATCATGCTTTGACACGAGCAGCATCAATGAGGGCGATGACGCAAAGTCGTTAGCGGGTGGCGAAAGGGAGGCTGAGCAAAGGCTATATGCGCTCCTAGAGAAAGTCCTCGCGCAGCGGCGTGAACATGTCCACCAGCCTGACCGATTCGGTCAGCGGTTGGATGCAGTGCGGCGCGTCCGGCGGCACCGTGATGAGGTCGCCCGGCCCCAACGTGACCGGCGCGCCGTCGATGAAGAAGCGCACCGGCGCCGGCGGCGACATAGGTGATCTGCTCGTGCGGGTGCGCGTGGGGCGGGTCGGGTTCGTCGGGCGGCGCGCCCTCGATCTCAAGCACGACCGCCATGAGGTGGTCGGTGTGGATCAGGTAACGCTGGCGGCCTTCCCCGACCTCGGTGAGCCTGACGTCCTCTCGCCTGACGATTGCCATGATGTTCCTCCCGTTGTTCGTTACCGCGCAAGCCACCCGCCATCGACGGGCACAATCGCGCCGTGCATGTAATCTGATGCATCCGAGGCCAGGAAGACGGCGATTCCCTTCAGGTCGTCCGGCGTGCCCCACCGCTGCGCGGGGATGCGCTCCAGGATCGACCGGTAGCGCGCGGGGTCGTTGCGGAGGGCGATGGTGTTGTCCGTCGCCATGTAGCCCGGCGCGATGGCATTCACGTTGATGCCAAGCGCCGCCCACTCGTTGGCGAGCGCGCGCGTCAGGCCGGCGACCGCGCTCTTCGACGCGGTATACGACGGCACCAGGATGCCGCCCTGAAACGAGAGCATCGACGCTATGTTGATGATCTTGCCCTTGCCCTGGGCCTTCATGACCTCCCCAGCCGCCTGGGAGAGGAAGAAGAGCGCCTTCAGGTTGACCTGCATGACCGCGTCCCAGTCCGCTTCGCTGAACTCCAGCGCGGGCGCGCGGCGGATCTCGCCCGCGTTGTTCACCAGGATGTCCAGCCGGCCCATCTCGCGCGCCACATGCGCGACGGCGGCGCGCAAATCCTGCGCTGAGGCCGTGAGCAAATCCACCGCGAGCGGGAGAAAGCGCCGGCCCTGCGCCTCGACCTGGGCGCAGGTCTCGCTGCCGTCTCGGGTCCGGAAAAGCCCGACAATGTCCGCGCCGGCCTCCGCCAGGGCGACGGCCATCGCCTGGCCCAACCCGCGACTCGCGCCTGTCACCAGCGCGACGCGCCCCTCAAGGCGAAAGGTGTTCAGCACGCTATGCACTGTCCTATCGGCTACGTAAATCGGCTACAAGGGGTGAGAGCAACCCGCCGGGTCGCGCCGGCGGCCAATCGCAGCATAATACTGCAAGCCGCAAAAGGCAAAAAAGAGCGCCAGGGATGCGCCCAGCCCTTTCGTGACTTCGCGTTTTTCGTGCTTTCGTGTTACGAATCCCGGTGCGCCCGTTCCACCCCCGGAACCTGCCACGCGTGTGCCACGCCGTGTGCCACGCCGTGGGCGAAATGGAGTGTCGAAGCATGGCCCTCATCGCACAGGCGACCG
This sequence comes from Anaerolineae bacterium, assembly GCA_027494055.1. Classification (GTDB taxonomy): domain Bacteria; phylum Chloroflexota; class Anaerolineae; order Aggregatilineales; family JAFGMM01; genus JAOSJO01. Next base: position 361,780 of record JAOSJO010000023.1, read on the forward strand.
CGCCGCCCGGCGCAACGCTGCCGACCGACGCCATCCACCAGACGCTGGCCGGCGCGCTGGAAAGGCGGTTCACCAACGCCAGAGTCCTCGCCCTGCTTCCCGACCGCACGCGCACGGCGCCGATTCCGCTGCTCTTCCGCATGGTGGTCGCGCTGCTGCACGACGCGCGGCAGCTCGACTTCATGGTGGCGCTGGGCACGCACCCCCCGCTGAGCGAGGAGGCGCTGCGCGCGCTGGTCGGCATCAGCAAGGCGGAACGCGAAACGACGTTCCGGCGCGTCGGGCTGCTCAACCACACCTGGAACGATCCCAGGGCGCTGGCCCGCATCGGAGTCCTGGAGAAGGTGCAGATTCAGGAGATTGCCGGCGCGGTCTGGCACCCGTCGCTGGGGGGAGACACGCCCATCGAAATCAACCGGCTGGCGTGCGCCTACGATCACATTCTCATCATCGGGCCGACCTTCCCCCACGAGGTGGTAGGGTTCAGCGGCGGCGCGAAATACCTCTTTCCGGGCATCGCCGGCGCGGACATCATCAACACCACACACTGGCTCGGCGCGCTGGCGACCGTGCTGAACGTCATCGGCGTCAAACACACGCCGGTACGCGCGCTGATCCACGCCGCCGCCGCGCATGCGCCGACGCCGCTCACGCTGGTCAGCCTGGTGGTGGAGGGTGCGGGGCTGGCGGGCGTGTTCGTGGGCGACCACATCACCGCGTGGGAGGCCGCCGCCGACCTGTCGCGCGCGCACCACATCAGGTGGGTGGACCGGCCCTTCCAGCGCGTCCTTTCGCAAGCGCCGGCGATGTACGACGAGCTGTGGACCGCGGCCAAAGCGATGTACAAGCTCGAGCCGGCGGTCGCCGACGGCGGCGAGCTGATCGTGTACGCGCCCCACCTGGAGACCGTGAGCCTCGCACACGGGAAGTACATCAGCGAGATCGGCTACCACGTGCGCGATTACTACCTGGCGCATTGGGACCGGTTCAAACACGTGCCGCTCGGCGTGCTTGCGCATGGCACGCACCTGCGCGGCAGCGGCGTGTATGAGAACGGCGTCGAAAAGGCGCGCATCAACGTCGCGCTGGCGTCGCGGATCCCCCGCGAAACCTGCGAACGCCTCGCGCTCGGCTACGCGGACCCGGCGGAGGTCCGCCCCGACGCCTGGAAAGGCCGCGAAGACGAGGGCATCCTCTTCGCGCCGAAGGCCGGCGAGGTCCTGTACCGGGTGCGCGGGTGAGGTCGCGCCGGCCACCCGCGCACCCGACAGGCGCATCAGGGGCTGACCGCGCCCCTACTTCGGCGCGACCGTCTGACCGTGCGCGGTGACGGTGACGCCGTCCAGGTCGCCGCCAAGCACCTCAATCGACGGCTTCCACGCGCCGCTGTCAGGGTCGCGCTCCTGCGTGTAGACGCCCCACGCGCGCCCGTTGGACCAGAACGCGCTGAACCGGTTCCGGGTCAGGCGAGGCCTCGGCCACCGGCGCGAAGTTCAGCACACCGCGGCCCAGGTCGCCCTGCGCCCCGCTGAGCGCGAGCAGCACCGCCCAACTCGACATGCTGCGCGCGTAGTGGTGGCCGCACTCGACCTCGTCCCAGGGGTTCCGCCGGACGCCGTCGTGGCGGTCGCGCACCGCCTGCACCAGCGTCACCCCCTCGTCGAGCCAGCCCTCGTAGATGAGGTGCGCCGCCACCTGGTATTCTACGCCGGTCCACACCTCGTCTGAGTAGACGAACGGGAAGCGCGGACGCCCGCCGTCCGGCCAGGTGCACAGGACCAGCCCCGCCTCGTCGTTGAGCGCGTAGGTGCGCTGGCAGTTCACGTGGTTGCGGAAGCTCTCCATGAAGTTGTGGTCGAAGATCGACTTCACGGCGGCGCGCACGTGATCCGCCGGCAGCAGGTCGCCCAGGCCCAGCACGTGCGCATGCAACTGGCCTAACAACTGGTCGGAGAGGCAGCCCACGCCGTGTTGGTACTTGTACGCATCAACATCGTCGATCCGTTGGATGAAGTACTTCCCGTTCCACGTCAGTTCATCGAGCCGCGTGCGCCCGCTCTCAAAGAGGGCGCGGCTGCGCTGTGCGAGTTCAGGCTCGCCCATCACGCGCGCCATCTCTTCGACCGCACGCAGCGCCGCAAGGTAATGCACGCTGCTGAGGGGATTCGGCCCGTAGAACTGGATATCGTAGGTGTTGTGTTGCTTTCCGTCGAGCACGCCGTCGCCGTCGGCGTCCCAATGCGCCGCCGCGAAGGCAATCCCGCGCTTGATGCCGGGCCACACCTCGGCGAGATACGCCCTGTCGCCGCTGAGCTGCCACTCCCGGTAGGCGCGCAGGATTGACCCCATCTGGCCGTCAATGGCGGCCTCCGACTCCCGCACCCCCCAGGCCAGCTCGCCATGGAACGTCTTGTACGAGCGGAAGTGCATGAAGCCATCCGCCTCGGTCTCGACGCCGAACTCGATCCGGCGCATCTCGCGCTCCAGGGAGGGAAAGAGGAAGGCGATCGTCTGCGCGTAGCTCCACACGTGGGTGCAGGAGCCGGGGCAGCACCCCGCATCGTCGAAGCACCCCTCCCACCCGTAGAACCGGCCATCTTCCAGCCAGAAGCACGTGTTGCTGCGCATGGGCACGATGTTGGCCGAGACCGCGTCGAGGACGGCCGGCGGCAGGGTGCTGCCGAACAGCGCCGCATGGAACTTGCGCGTGTCCGCCTCCAGGCGCGGCATCTCGTCGTGCACGTACCGCGCCACCTCCCAGGCGTCGCCGAAGCGCGTCGCGTAGTGGTTGCGGGCGACGCCGACCTCCTTCTCGTCGATGCCCAGCGGCTTGAGCAGGCTCCGATCCCAGGTGTTGAGCCGGTTGGGGAAGAACCACGTGAGGATGAAGCGATACGCCTTGCGCTCGCCGGGGTTGAGCGTGTCGGTCACGCCGAGCGACCCCGTGTCGGGCCGGTCGCCAGGTTCGTCGTAGCCCAGGTCGTCGAGCAGGCCGTCCGCGGCCAGGTCGTCCCAGAACTCCTGGAGGAAATCCCACCAGCCGCCCCGGTACCACGCCGGCTTCACCGTCACGCTGGGGTGGTCGGTGACGAGGCTCATGTTGCCGAAGTTCAGGGCGCCGGGGTCGGTCTGATCGCTGAACATGTACAGCCCGCGCAACGCACCCTCGTCGCGGAAGGTGTTTACGGTCCGGCCGGTGGCGCCAGGCAGGACATTGCTGTATGCATCGAACTGCACATTGCTGACCGGGTTCGTCAGCGAGCCGACGAGGGTGAGCGTGACAGGCTGCGCCGCCGTGTTGGCGACCGTGTACGTCAGGATCGCGCAGGGGATGCCGGAATCCTCCGGGTTCAGGGGGATCAGGGGCGTGTAGGCCTCAAGCTGGACCTGCACCGGCAGGTCGGCGGAGTCGAACTCAATCGTGGCGAACGGGTACTCGCCGTAGAACGTCGTCCCCGCCATGCGCGGCAGCCCGGCGTTCGTCACCGGGTGGTACCCGTGCGACAGCGCATGGGGGGCTGGATCGGCCCTTCGAGCACGCGCGTCACCGGCTCCTGCCCGGCGACCTGAGTGCGGATCGCGAAGAACGTGTTCGGGAGCATGTTGCCCTTTGCGGGGCGGTTGAAAATCTCCCAGTCGCGGAGGTCGCCGCGCGCGCCAAGCGAGACGTTGCCGGTGCCAATGCCGCCAAGCGGAAAGGCAACAGCGGCGGCGGTGTGGTCGAAGGTGCGGATTCCCCTGGTCGGTTCCATGGACAAGACACTCCTTATTGGTGAGCTGCAGATCCTGACGGGACGGTTGGCTTTCAGCCCGCCGATGAGGGCGACATCAATATACAACCGTCAGGCGCGGAAGCACAACAGGTTGGCCGCCGGCGCGGGGATTCTCGCCCATGACAAGCCGCAAATATGAGGGTATCATTAGAGAGCGAACACCCGTAAAGGAGATCGACCATCACCAGTATCAGTGATGTTGCCCGCCGCGCCGGCGTCTCAAGCGCAACCGTGTCGCGCGTGCTGGCAGGCAACCCCCGCGTCCATGCCGAACTGCGCGAACGGGTGCTGGCCGCTGTCGAGGAGCTGAATTACCGGCCAAACCGCGTGGCGCGCAGCCTCCGCGTGCAACAGTCCAGCACCATCGGCCTGATCATCTCCGACATTCAGAATCCCTTCTTTACCTCGGTCGTGCGTGCGGTGGAGGATGTCGCGTATCGCCACGGCTACAGCATCTTCCTGTGCAACTCCGACGAGGACCCGGAAAAGGAACGCCTGTACCTCAACCTGATGCGCGACGAGAACGTGGGCGGGATCATCGTGACGCCCGCGCGGGAGAAGCGCGCCGCGCTTGACGGCGATGTCGTTGCGCAGACGCCGATGGTCATGCTCGACCGGCGCATGGTCGATGTCGAGGCCGACGCCGTGCTGACCGACAACCTGGAGGCAGCCCACCGGCTCGTGAGCCACCTCATCGCCAACGGGCACCGGCGCATCGGGGCCATCGTGGGAGGGGCCGACATCACAACCGGTCGCGAGCGCATGGAGGGGTACGTGCGCGCGCTGCAGGATCACGGCATCGAGCGCACGCCGGCGCTCGCGATCCAGGTGATCCCCAAAGAGCGCAACGGGGCCGAGGCGGCAGCGCGGCTGCTTGCGCTGCCATGAGCCGCCCACCGCGATCTTCACCGGGAACAACCTGCTGACGCTCGGCGCGCTCCAGACGATTCGCGACCGGGGGCTGACCATCCCTGACGACGTTGCCCTGGCCGGCTTCGACGACATGCCCTGGAATGCGCTCCTGCGGCCTGGGATCACGGCAGTGGAGCAGCCCACCTACGAGCTGGGCCGCACCGCCGCCGAGCTTCTGCTCGACAGGATCAAGAACCCCTCGCGGCCTTTCCGCGAGGTGATCCTCAGAGGCAGGGTGATCGTGCGCGAGTCGTGCGCGTTCCCGTCGAAAGAGCGCGTGTAAAGCATCGCGTTCCTGCCATGCTGCGCACCCCGCGCTGCAAGTTCGCGCGATCCGGGTATAATTCTCCCATGAGCCTGGAGCCGGCAGCATGACGCGCCTCAGGGGACGCCAGCCCGCGCCGGCGCGTCCCCAAGACGCCATGCACGCCCCGGAGCCACCCAGACCGCGTTGACGCCCATGTTTTGGACTACCACCCTGCACGATTGGAGGCATGACGATGCGCAGGCAACTGCTCTTTAACGCCGGCCTGATCACAATGGACGCCGAGCGCCGCCAGTACCGCCGGGGCGCAATCCTGATTGAGGATGACCGTATCGCGCAGGTCGGGGAGAGCGACCGGCTCCAGTTGGAGGCGGCACCCGACGTCGCGCGCATCGACCTGCGCGGTCGGTGGGTGCTGCCGGGGCTGATCAACAGCCACGTGCACACCTCCCAGCAGCTTGGGCGCGGCCTCGGCGACGATGTGGACCTGCTCACCTGGCTGCACGCGCGCATCTGGCCCTACGAGAGCAACATGACCGAGGAAGACAGCTACGTCAGCTCGCTGCTCTGCGGCCTGGAGCAAATCCGCAGCGGCGTGACCTGTTTCGCCGAGCCGGGCGGCCAGCACGTCAACGGCATGGCCCGCGCCGTGAGCGAGCTGGGCCTGCGGGCGATGCTGGCGCGCTCCACGATGGACATGGGCGAGGGCCTGCCCGATGCCTGGGACGAGAGCACCGAGCAGTCGCTCGCTATCCAGGTCGCCAACTACGAACGCTGGCACGGCAAGGCCAATGGCCGCATCCGTGCTTGGTTCGGCCTGCGGACGATCTTCAACAACTCCGATGACATCATCGTGCGCACCAAGGCACTCGCGGACCAGTACAACGTCGGCGTGCATATGCACGTGGCCGAGATCAAGGAGGAGGTCGAGTTCGCGCGCGAGACGCGCGGCGCGACGACCGTCACCCACCTGAACAACCTGGGCGTGCTGGGCGACAACTTCCTCGCCGTGCACTGCGTCTGGATGACGGACGCGGAAATCCAGATGTTTGCCGACCACAACGTAAAGGTCTCACACAATCCGGCGGCAGCCATGCGCGTGTTGGGCTTCGCCAAAATCCCGGAGATGCTCGACGCCGGCGTGTGCGTCTCCATCGGGACCGATGGCGCGCCCTCCAACAACCGCATGACGCTGATCGACGAGATGTGGGTCACCTCGCTGGTGCACAAGGGGCGCTTGCTGGACCCCACCGCCATGCCGGCCGAGACCATCCTGGCGATGGTCACCTGCGACGGCGCGCGCGCCGTGCTCTGGGATGACGAACTCGGCTCCCTGGAGGCGGGTAAGAAGGCTGACCTCGTGGTCATCAATCCCGACACGCCGACGATGCTGCCGATGCACGATCCGGTCGCGAACTTCGTCACGTCCATGCACGCGCACAACGTCGAAAGCGTGATGGTTGACGGACGATGGCTGATGCGCGACCGGGAAATCCTGACGGTCAACGAGGCGGAAGTGATCGAGGAGGCCAAGGCGCGGGCGGCGGCAATCGTGAAGCGCGCCGGCATCAAACTGCCGGACCGGTTCAACGTCGTCAATTGACGCCCCTTGCGGCTGCGCCCTTGTGGGTGAGGCAGAAGACCCCGGCGCGGGCCGGGGTCTTGTTCTGTCAGAGGCAACCGGCGTCACGCCGGCGCGCTGTTCATGGGGGCCGCAACGGCCCCATAGAGCGGCAGGCAGCGCCTAATCCGTCTCCTCTTCTTCTTCCATTTCCTCGGCAAAGTCGATCACCGGGATTTCCAGGTCGCCGTCGATGATCTCCTGCCGCTTCTCCTCAACGAGTTCGCGGACCTCCTCCGGGATCAGTTCCTCGTTCTCGTGGTAGGGCATCAGGTCCGCGCCCTCCTCCAGGTTGATCTCGTAGAACTGACCCTCGAACTTCCCTTCCAGGTAATCGCCGAAGACAAGCGGAATGCCGGTCTCGAAGCCCCAGCCGACGCTGGTGAGCACGACCGACGGCGCAACGTCATACTGGTCGCGGACCGCGCCGATGCAGAGGGTCTCGGTCTCTTCGCAGGCGCGCAGCACGCCGATGTTCTGGCCGTCGCCGTTGCCGAAGATGATGTCCGCGCCCGCCTCGACCTGCGACATCGCGGCCTCGTTGCCGGCGGAGACATCCAGGAAGCTGCCGATCCAGTTCACCAGCACCTGCGCATCGGCGTTCACCTCAGCGACACCCATCACGAAGCCCTCATAGCTGCGGTGCGTGCTTGGGATGTCGATGCCGCCCACCATGCCGATGATGCCGGTCTCGGTCATGCTGCCGGCGATCAGGCCCGCCAGGTACGACGCCTCGTGCGCCAGCGGGCGGATCACGGCGAGGTTGTCCATCGTCGTGTCGCCGTCCGTCCAGAGGAACATGATCTCCGGGTAGTCGGTGGCGGTGTTGATCGCGGCGTCCTTGGCGATGGAGCTGTGCAGGATGATGAAGTCGTAGCCCTGGCTGGCGTAGTCGCGCAGTGCGCGCTCCATATCGGGGATGGGTATCTCTTCCGAGAAGGCAATTTCGACGTTTTCGAACTGCTCCTCTATCGCCAGCAAGCCCTCATAGCCGGCCTGGTTCCACCCCTGGTCGTCGATGGCATTGTCCAGGACGAGCGCCACCCGTATGGGTTCGGCGTCTGTCTCGTCCTCCTGCGCGGTCATCGCCAGGGGTTGGCCGATCACCAGCGCCAGCGCGAGCACCAGCGGAACGATCAGTGCACGTTTCTTGTACATTCTCCTCCCTCCTCCTGAGGCTGGAACCGGGCGCGCGTCGCGCCCTCAAAGCGAATTTGCATCCAGGGGCGCCCCCAGTCGGCCCCCCATAGTTGCCTCACACCAGGCGCTCTAGAGCAGCGGCCACACCAGGTTGGGCTTCACGCCGGCCTGGTCTAGAATCTTGTGGCTGCGCGCCTGCGCCTCTCCCAGAACCTTCGCCTCGTCCATCGTCAGCACAGTGCGATCGCGCATCACGACCGCGCCGTCGATCAGCACGGAATCCACGTCAGAGCCGTTCGCGGCCCACGCCACGATGGAAACCGGGTCATAGACCGGATACAGGTGCGGCTTGCGCGTGTCGATAAGGATGATGTCCGCCTGCTTGCCCGCCTCCAGCGACCCCACCCGGTCGGCGACCATGAGCGCCTTCGCGCCGTTGATCGTCGCCATCTCGATGGCCTCGGCGGCGGTGGGATATTCGGGGTTCATGTCGTTGTTCCGGTGAATGAGCAGGGCGGTCCGCATCTCGCGGAACATGTCGGCGGTGTTGTTGACCGGCACGCCGTCGTTGCCCAGGCACACGTTCGCGCCCTTCGCGAGCAGTTGCGGCACCCTGGCGACGCCCATCGCGAGCTTGGTGTTGCACACCGGGCAGTGGCAGATGTTGGTGCGCGTCTGGCCGAGCAGGTCGATCTCGCCGTCGGTGAAGTAGATACCGTGCGCAAAGGTGACGTTGGGGCCAAGCAGGCCCACACTCTCTGCGAACGCGGCGGGCAGCATGTTATACTTCTCCAGCGTGTAGTCCACGTTGTTCTGGACCTCCGCCCAGTGCGCCGTGATCCCGACGCCGTACTCGGCGGCCAGCCGGCTCACTTCCCTGAGCAGCTCGACCGAACACCCGCCCACCGAGCGCGGCGAGAACCAGGCCTGCAGCCGGCCGTTGGCCGCGCCGTGCCACTTCTCGATCAGGGCACGCGCCTGCTGCATCGATTCCGCGCCCGTCTCCCACAGCCCCTTGTGGATCGCGCTCGCGTCCAGCGCGTAGGCGCTGATGTCCATCACGTACTTGCTGATGGCCGCGCGCATTCCGGAGTCGATGATCGCTTCGGCGATGGCGTCGATGCCGTAGCGCGGGTGCAGGCCCGTGCTGATGAACGCCGTCGTGCCCGACTTGATCATCTCCAGCAGCCCCAGGCGCGCGCTGATGAGCGCATCCTCTTCGTCGTAGTGCCCCTGGATCGGCCAGATGTAGTGCTTGAGCTTGTGCATGGCGTCCGTGTTGTCGTTGACGCCGCGCATCAGCACCTGCGGCAGGTGGAAGTGGCAGTTGACCATGCCGGGCATGGCGATCATGCCGCCGCCGTCGATGACGGTCGCCGCCTCGTACCGGCCGGCCACCGCATCCGCCGGGCCGACCTCGACGATGCGCCCTTCGTGGATGGCAATCGCGCCGTCCATGAACACGCGCCGCCTATCATCGACGGTGATCGTCATTGCGTTCTTGATGAGGGTGTCAATCATTGCGCCCGCCTTTGTACGCCAACCTGCACAGGGGACTCAAAGCTCCGAACGTTCATAGGGCGCCGCGAGCGCCGACGGGCCTTTCTGCCCCCGGCCAAAGATCACCACGATCACCAGCGTGACGATGAACGGGATCATCAGCAGAAACTGGTAGGGCAGCGGGAAGTCCAGCGCCTGCAGGCGATACTGGAGCGCATTCGCCGCGCCGAAGATGAGCGCGCCGCCCACAATCCACCAGGGCCGCCACTTGCCAAAGACCACGACCACAATCGCCATCCACCCCAGGCCGGTGGAGAGGTCATCGGTGTAAAGGCCAAAGAGCGCCAGCGAGAGGTAGGCCCCGCCCAGGCCGGCCATCAAGCCGCCGAAGGTCACGGCGATGTAGCGCACCCGGCTCACGCTGATGCCGGCGGCGTCCGCCGCGTGCGGCTCCTCGCCCACCGCGTCGATGCTCAGGCCCCAGGAGGTCCGGCGGAAGATGAACGTGAACACCGGGACGGCCAGCAGCGTCAGGTAGACGACGATGTTCTGGTTGAACAGCGTCTCGCCCAGGAGCGGAACCTGGTTCAGCAGCGGGAGGCTGATGGCCGGCAGGATGCTCACCGATGGCCTGACACTCACGACGCCGAAGATGCCCCGGTTGAGGAAGCTCGCCAACCCCTGGCACAGAATCCAGATGCCCAGCCCGGCCACGATCTGGTTTGCCTTCAGCCGGATCGAGAGCACGCCCATCGCCAGCCCCAGGAGCGCCCCGGCCAGCGCGCCCGTCACGAAGCCGAGCAGCAGGCTGCCGGTGAAGTAGGCCCCGGCGAAGCCCGCGAACGACCCGATAATCATGATGCCTTCGATGCCGAGGTTGAGCACGCCGGCGCGCTCTGCAAACATCTCGCCCAGCGCGGCGATCAGGATGGGCGTCATGATGCGCAGCGTCGCCGCCAGGAAGCCGGTCAGGAAGGTCACGGTCAGGATCTCGTCGAGCATCAGCCTGACCTCTGCCTGAAGAAGCGCGCCGACACCAGCACGATCACCAACCCCTCGATGACGAAGATCACCGGCACGGGCACGGAGGCCGCGCGCTGCATCGCGTCCGCGCCGTTGAGCAGCGCCGCGAACAGCACCGACGCGAAGACGACGCCAATCGGGTGCAGGTTGCCCAGCAGCGCCACCGCAACCGCCAGAAAGCCGTAGCCGGGCGAGAACTCATCCACGAGGCGGTGCTGAAGGCCGGCGACCTCCGCCGCGCCCGCCAGCCCCGCCAGCGCGCCGCTGACGATCATGGTCAGGATGATGGTCCGCCCGACCCTGACGCCGGCCACACGCGCCGCGCGCTCGTTCTCGCCGACGGTGCGTATCTGGAAGCCGAGCACCGTCCGCTCAAGGAGCCAGTACACGACGACGGCCAGCGCCAGCGCCAGCAGGATACCGGCATGGAAGCGCGTGCGCGGAATGACGGTCGGCAGCCAGGCCGTCTGGAGCAGTTGCGGCGAAATGGTAATGCCGCTCGCGCGGTCGCGCATGGGGCCGTGGATCAGGTAGCCGGCGAGCAGGATGATGACGTAATTGAGCATCAACGTGGTAATCACCTCGTTGACCTTGAGCCGGGCTTTCAGGTAGCCGGGAACCAGCCCCCAGAGCGCCCCGCCCACCGCGCCGGCCAACACCGTCAGCGGCAGGTGGACGACGGCCGGCAGGCCGGTGATGTAGATGCCCACGACCGCCGCCATGATGCCGCCGGCGTAGATCTGCCCCTCGGCGCCGATGTTCCAGAACCGGGCGCGAAACGCCACCGTCACGCCAAGCCCGGCCAGCAGCAGCGGGCAGGCCTTGACCATCGTCTCGGCGAAGCCGTTTACGCTCCCGAACGCTGAGTACACCAGCGCCCCATACGCCTGCACCGGGTTCGCCCCCCACCAGGACGATCAAGACCGCGCCCAGCGCGAGCGCCACCAGCAGGATCAGGAGCGTCGAGAGCCATCCAGGGGCGGCGATGCCGCCGTCCGGCGTCCGCCACCGGCTGGGGGTGATCTGCCGCACAAAACCCGCCATGGCTAAGCCCCCGTCCCGGCCATGAGGAGGCCGATCTTCTCGATGTCGGCTTCGCTGCGCGCCATCTCTCCCATGAGGCGGCCCTTCTCAATGACCAGGATGCGGTCGCACAGCGAGAGGATTTCGTCAAGCTTGGTCGAGACGAGCAGGATGGCAATGCCCGCGTTGCGCAGCTCAAGCAGCAAGCCCCGGATGTACTCCTCCGCGCCGATGTCCAGCCCGCGCGTCGGGTGCGCCGCGATCAGGAGCTTGATCGCGCGCGAGGTCTCGCGAGCGATGACGACCTTCTGCTTGTTGCCGCCGGAGAGCGTCCGCGCCTTGACGCGCTCGTGCGGCGTGCGCACGTCGTAACGCGCGATCACCTGCTGCGCGGACTGGCGCATCACCTCCCGGTTGAGGACGCCCCACCGCGAGAAGGGTGGAGTGTAGTGCAGGTCGAGCGCCAGGTTCTCGACCAGCGTGAACGCGCCGACGAGCGCGTCGTCGAAATCCTCCGGGATGTGGCCGACGCCCTGCCGCAAAATCCGCTGCGGCGCGGCGTTCGTCAGGTCCACGCCATCGACCACCACCCGCCCGCTCTCAACCGGGCGCAGCCCGGTCAGGGCCTGGACCAGCTCGGTCTGCCCGTTGCCGTCGACGCCGGCGATACCCACGATCTCGCCGCCATGCACCTGGAAACTCACGTCGCGCACCGCGAGCACGCCGCGATCACTGATGGCGCGCAGGCGCTCCACCTCCAGGGCAACAGGGCCGGCCGGCGAGCGGGCGGCGTCATTGCTGAGCCGGAAGAGCACCTCCCGGCCCACCATGAGGCGCGCCAGCTCGGCCTTGGTGGTCTCCGACGTCACGCGGGTCGCCACCACGCGCCCATCGCGCAGCACCGTCACCCGGTCGGTGATCGACATCGCTTCTTCCAGCTTGTGCGTGATGAAGATAACCGACATGCCCCGGTTGACGCAGACGCGAATCATCGCGAAGAGTTCTTCGGCCTCCTGCGGCGTGAGCACGGACGTCGGCTCATCCAGGATCAGGATGCTGACATCCCGATAGAGCGCCTTGAGGATTTCGACGCGCTGGCGGTCGCCGACGGAGAGCTGCCAGATGTAGGCCTCCGGATCGACATCGAGCTGGTACGTCGCGGACAGCTCACCGAGCCGCTGGCGCGCGCCCTCCCGGTCGAGGAGCGGCTCACGCGCGTTGCGCAGCCCCAGGATCACGTTGTCGAGCACGGTCAGTGTGGGGACCTGCATGAAGTGCTGGTGGACCATACCGATGCCCAGCGCAATGGCCTCGTGGGGAGACGTGATGTTCCGTTCCACCTGGTTGACGAGGATGCACCCGGAGTCGGGCCGGTGCAGGCCGTAGAGGATGTTCATCAGTGTGGTCTTGCCGGCGCCGTTCTCGCCGAGAAGGCCGTGAATCTCCCCGGCCTCCAGGCAGAACGAAATATCGTCGTTGGCGGTTGTGCCGCCGAAGGACTTTGTGATCCCTTCCATGGAGACAACGACGGCATCGCGCTGCAAGGTACATCTCCTGTGACGAAGGGTCGGGGGTTCGCAGGAGATTAAAGCACAACATTCGCCAGCCGGCAAATTGTTGGGGTACGAATTACCCTTTCCGCCAGTGATGGCCCCGCGTCGGCCCCCAGACACTACATCTGCGGGCGCGGCGTCTACTGATACTCCAGCAGCGCTTCAAACAGGGCGATCACGTTGTCCAGCGGAGACTCCGGCATGATGGTGTGGCTGGTGTCGGCGATGTAGCCGCCGTTGTGGCTGCCGAACAGCTCGACCAGCGTATGCAGTTCGCGCCGGACGTCCTCAGGGCTGCCGTGGACCATGGTGCCCTGCACATCCACGCCGCCGTTGAAGCACACGCTGCCGCCAAACTCCCTGGCGAGCAGGTGCACGTCCATCGCCTGGGGTTGCACCGGGTTGAGGACGTTTAGCCCCAGGTCGATCAGGTCCGGCAGGATGGGGATGATGTTGCCGCACAGATGCATCCACACGTGCGCGCCGCCGGCCCGCACGCGGTCGAACATCGCCTTGTAGGCCGGCTTGTAGAACTTCCGCCAGTCATCCGGGCTGATGAGCAGGCCGCGCTGGCTGCCCCAGTCGTCAGAGAAGAAGACGGCGTCCACGCCACGCGCGACCCACTGGTCGATGATCGCCAGGTTGTACGCCACGACCCGATCGCGCAACTTCGCGAACGCGCCCCCATTCAGGTAGGGGTCCATGAGCATGTTCTCGAAGCCGCGCAACAGCCAGAGGCGCTCGAAGAGCGTGAACCACACCACCGACTGCGCGTAGCGGTCGCCGCGCCCTTCCAGGCGCTTATCGGCTTCCGCAAACCGGCCCGGCAGCGCGGGGTCCGGGAAGGCATACCCTCCAGCAGGTCGTAGCCGCCCGCCAGCGGGTGCACGTCTGGCTTGGCGCCGTGGCCGTCGTCGGCCCAGCCGGTCCCCCATTCGTCAACCCAGTGCGTGACGCCGTTGACGGTCTCCGGCTCCGAGAGGTTCCGAGCCACGTCGAGCCAGACCAGCATGTCATTGGGGAACTGCGCGCGGAGTTCGCGGATCCGCGCGACCTTCGCCTCGTCCTTCTCCCACATCCAATCCAGGCTGACGCCCACGGTGCTAGGGAGGTACGCCGGCCCTTCGAACTCGATGGCACGCCTGTAGTTCTCACGTCCAGATATCATGTTGATGTCCCCTTTGAGAGCGCCCGGCCAATCCGGGGCAGCCAGTCGTGAAGTTTACCACGCTGCGGCCTATAAGGTCTGTACTGCCCGACTGATAGGCCCAGGCCAACACACGCCGACGCCGGAACCGCCGCCCGCCATGCTTGCGCAGCCGCGCCTGTTGCGCTTTACTCCCCTTCAGATCACAGAGAGGAGCAGGCTACGCACATGGCAAAGTCAAGGGTATTCGTCACGCGCGCCATCCCGGAGCAGGGGCTGGCCGCGATCAGGGACTTCTGCGACGCCGACATCTGGACCGACCCGCTCCCGCCGCCCCGTGAGGTCCTCCTCGAACGGGTGCGGGGCGTCGACGGGCTGCTGGCGCTGCTGACCGATCGGATCGATGCCGGGGTGATGGACGCCGCCGGGCCGGCCCTCAAGGTCATCAGCAACTACGCGGTGGGCGTGGACAACATCGACCTCGCGGAGGCGACGCAGCGCGGCATCCCCGTGGGCAACACGCCCGACGTCCTCACCGAGACCACCGCCGACTTCGCCTTCACGCTGCTCATGGCCGCCGCGCGCCGCGTGGTCGAGGGGGCGGCCTTCGTCCGCGCCGGCAAATGGCAGACGTGGGGGCCGACGCTCCTGCTGGGCCATGACATCCACGGGGCGACGCTGGGCGTCGTCGGGTTTGGGCGCATCGGAAGGGCGGTGGCGCGGCGGGCGCGTGGGTTCGCCATGCGGGTGCTGTTCCACGATCCGAACGCGGGCGACGACGCCGAGGCCAGGAGCCTGGGCGAGAGCGTGGACCTCGATACGCTCCTGCGCGAGTCCGACTTCGTCTCGCTGCACACGCCGCTCACCGACGCGACGCGCCACCTGATCGACGCCGCCGCGCTGGAAAAGATGAAGCCCACCGCGATCCTGATCAACACCGCGCGCGGGCCGGTGGTCGATCACGACGCCCTGTTCCGCGCCCTGAAGGACCGCCGCATCGCCTATGCCGCGCTCGACGTGACCGACCCGGAGCCGATCTCGATGGCAAGCCCGTTGCTGGAACTGGAGAACGTCATCGTCACGCCGCACATCGCCAGCGCGAGCCAGGCCACGCGCGGCAAGATGGCGCAGATGGCCGCCGCGAACCTGATCGCCGGGCTGAAGGGCGACCGCCTGCCCTATTGCGCCAACCCCGCGCTGTACGAGGGCTAGCTCGGCCCAGGACGGCGTCGCGCGCTGATCTGGCGGCGCTACGGGACCACGACCGCCGCCGAGCAGGGCGGGAGCACGACGCCATCAGCCACGGCGCGCCATTCGGGGTCGTCCACGAGGCGGTAACGCGCGAGCGGGCCGCCGCTGTCCAGCGCAATCTCCACCGTGATCGCCGCCTGCGCGTCGTAGTTGGCGACGGCGACGGCCGGCTTTCCGCTTGTGCGGCTCACGAACACCGCGTAGGGGTGGTGCGGCTCGCCCTCGCACGTGACCCGCGCGCCGACCTCGTGACGGAATTCGCCATCCCAGAAGTACTCCCGCAGCGCGGTGCGCAGCGCGTCCATCTGCGCGCCGTAAGCGACCGTCAGCGGGAAGTCGTCGAGGCTCCCCTTGAAGTTGTACGGCTCGTAGCTGATGATGTACCGGTAGAGCAGGCACTGGTTGATCATGTTGCGGTCGTTGAAGCCTGTGACGGCGGTCATCAGCGGCGCGTCGGGCAGCAGGTAGCGCGTCAGCGGGAGGTGCTTCTTGCCCTCGCTGCGGTGATACGACAGGTGGTAGGCGGCGAACTCCCAATCGTAGCACGCCTCGCCGGCGAAGAGAAAATCGGCGTTCACCGCCTGCGACCGGCGCGCAAAGCGCCGGATGAGTTCCGTGTCGTTGGCGTAGACCATCGCGCCATACCGGTGGCCGTGCGTGGTGTCGAAGCAGAGCAACGCCGGCGAGTGGTGCAGGCACTCGTCGAAGAGGATGCCATCCGCGCCCAGGTCCAACATCTTCTGAACTCCTCTTCGCAGACGCGCAGGTACGCCTCGCTCAAGAAGCACATCGGGATCAGGCGCTTCGTGTTGATGTCCAGCAGTTGCGCCGGCGTCTGGTACTGGTAGCCCGGATAATGGTAGTAGTCGCCATACGGGTCTTTGATCGCCTGCCGGATCAGTTCCGTGCGGAAGCGCTCGGTGGCGCGGTCCGCCCAGGTGAACTTGGCAAAGAGCACGACCCCTCACGCCCATCGCCTGAATGTGGGCGATGGCCTCTCTTAGCTCCGCGAACGTGCCCAGGCGTGGGTCGGGGTCATGCGCGGGGTTGCCCTGGTCCTGCCCCCCCATCGTTCCACCCGACCAACTGGATCGCCTTGACGCCGTGCCGCGCGCACGCCTCACCGACCCTGGGGAGATCGACGAAGCGCAT
Organism: Anaerolineae bacterium; assembly: GCA_027494055.1. Lineage (GTDB taxonomy): Bacteria > Chloroflexota > Anaerolineae > Aggregatilineales > JAFGMM01 > JAOSJO01. The sequence goes on from JAOSJO010000023.1 coordinate 378,140, forward strand.
CCGCAGTTCGTCCTCCGGCGAGTTGATGTGAAGCTGCTGCCAGGCGTGCGGCGCGCGCGCCCAGGCCGGAACCGGCGGCCTGGACATCCAGCCATCGCGCCACGCCTTGTAGATGTCCACGCCCCGCTGCCAGCCGCCCTGAAAGACCTCCAGCGCGACCGGCGTGAGGGCGCGCCGCTCGCCGGGCTGGATGTAGGGCATGTGCACGGCGGCGAAGCGCGTCGCCACGTCCTTGCCGCTGATGGTCGGCGCTTCCGGCACCCGTGCATCGATCGAACTGCTGTAGCCGGGGCGCAGCTCGCAATGCCAGGCGACCAGTTCATAGTCGGCGGCTGCGACGCCGACGTAAAGCCCCTGGTCGGCGCTGCGCATCAGGAAGAACGGCGACATGGGCGCGCCGACACCCGGACTCCAGGGGGCGAACTGCGTGGGGTAATCCACGCCGAAGTAGCCGCGCAGGTTCTGGAAGGTCGGCCAGAGGTCCCACTCCTGAGCGGTCGCGTAGCTGTAGATGAAAGTGCGGAACCACTCAGCCCCAGGGGGGCGTTGCACATCACCGAGATAGGGGCAGTAGACCGTCTCGACGACGTACTCGGAGCGGTTCTCGACCGTCAGCGCGAACACCGCCTGCCGGCCAACCAGCCTGACCTGAAGCGTGACCTCAACATCGTGCGCTCCGCCGCGTTCAGAGGTCACACCCTGCCACACGAGCGTCGCGCTGCGGCGGTCGGGCGCAACTTCGACGGAAGTCACCCTCTGCTTCTCGCCATAGACCGGGTTGTTGCGACGTTCCTCGGACAGGGGCATGAGCAGGCGGAACGAAAGGCCCAGGTGCGGCCTGTCGAGGATGCGCCAGCCGCTCTGAGGCGCAGACAGGCCGACGAGCGCGCCGTTCTCGTGTGCAAACTCCAGGCGGAGCGCCTCGCTCTCAAGCGTGAACGTGTCCATGTTTGGCGGCTCCCTTCAGAGAGGTGAGGGATCACCCATGCTGAATCGACGCCCAGAGCGCCATGTCGAAGGGGGCTTGCCGCGAAGGACAGTGCTCGCGCTGGCAGAGCTGGCACGTCTGGAAATCGACCTCGGTCGGGGAAGCGGACTCCCGACACCGACTGGTTGGGCACCATCAGATAGGAATCGGTCAGTCTGACGCCGATCAGGCCATCCACGTCGCCGAGGAGCGAGAACAGCTCGCGCTGCTGCTCGATGGGCCACACATTCACGTCGCCAGAGCCAGGACTCATAAACGACGCCTTGGCGAGCCGGTACTTGCGGTCAAGCAGGCCGGTCAGATAGCTCATGCTGACGCCCAGCAGCGCCGATTTGATCGTGTCCCGCCAGAACCGCCGCATGAAGTCGTCGGGCGGAATGTCGATCTGGTCGATCTCGGCGCCGCAGGTCGCTACGAAGGCAAAGAGGTGCTCTACGCCGTCCAGGTTCATGCGGAGCGCGCGGCTCGTGAATGTCACATGGTCCACCGTGACGCTGTCGCCCACTCTTGCCTCGACAAAGCAGCGCCGGTAGAGCGCCTTCGGTCTGGCGACCCGCTGCGCTTCGTCCACCAGTTCATAGAAGCGCCGTGCGTCATCGGAATCTGCCGCCAGGTGGACGTTCTGCGCAAGCGCGTCGGCGTCAAGGGTGAAGGGGATATCGCGAAGGGCTTCGAGCATGGGCGTGTTCCAGGCCTCCAGGACTATGGATCGGCGGTGTGCCACCAGAGTGTATTCCAAACGGCGGGTTTGACAAATATCCACGGCGGCATGGCGTTGTCTACGGCGCAGCCGCACACAGAGACGAGTAGGCCGTGCGGGGGCAACCCGGCGGGCCGCACCTTGACCTGCCCCTAAGCCGCCACAACTGGGAGCGCCCCGCGAGCCTGGGGCTTGCGGGGGCGCTATGGGATGCCGCTCTCAGGGAGGGCGTCCCGCCGGCTCATTCCGGGTAGAGCGCCCTGCCGCTGTCCCGATCGATCCAGCGGATCTTGTCGGCGGGGAAGCGCAGCCAGATGTCGGAATCGGCGGCCACGTTGAAGTCGGGGTGGGTCGAGACTTTGATGACATCCCCGTGCACCTGGATGGTCAGCAGGTTCTGCGACCCAAGCGGCTCGACCACGAGCACCCGCACCTTGAGCGCATCCTCCGCCGGCGTGTTGAGCGCATCCATATTTTCGGGCCGGATGCCGACGACAATCGGCTTGCCATCGTAGGCGTTTAGCAGCGGCGTCATCACCGGCGCGGGCGTGAGCGCAAAATCGCCGATGTAGGTCTTCAGTTGGCCGTTCTCGCGCCGGACCTCCCCCACCAGGAAGTTCATCGGCGGCGTCCCGATGAAGCCACCGATAAACTGGTCGGCGGGCATGTCGTAGACCCGCGTCGGTGTGTCGATCTGCAGGATTGCGCCGTCGCGCATCACGGCGATGCGGTCGCCCATGCTCAGCGCCTCGACCTGGTCATGCGTGACGTAGATGGTGGTACTGTTGATCTCCGCCAGCAGGCGCTTGAGTTCGGCGCGCATCTCCAGGCGCAGCAGGGCGTCCAGGTTGGAGAGCGGCTCGTCCATCAGCAGCACCTCGGCCTGGACGGCAATCGCCCGCGCCACCGCCACGCGCTGCCGCTGGCCGCCGCTCATCTGCGACGGGTAGCGGTCGAGCATGGTCTCGATGTGCAGCAGCTCCGCCGCCGAACGCACGCGCCGCTCGGTTTCGGCGCTGTCCACCTTCCGCATCTTGAGGCCGAAGGCGATGTTGTCATAGACGCTCATGTGCGGGAAGATGGCGTAACTCTGGAACACCATCGATATTTTGCGGTCCTTCGGCGGCAGATAGGTCACCTCGCGCCCGCCGATGGTGATCCGGCCCGAATCGGCAAGGCCCAGCCCGGCAATGGCGCGCAGCAGCGTGGTCTTGCCGCAGCCGCTCGGCCCCAAGAGCACGACGAACTCCTGGTCGTGCACTGTCAGGCTCACATTGTCCACCGCCCGGACCTTGCCGAACGTCTTCACCACGTTTTCGCACTTGATCTCTGCCATCGGTGTCTCCTGTGCCTACTTGGTGACCTGGCCCCACATGTTGAACAAATACTTGCGGACGAAGAAGATGAAGATCAACGCCGGGATCATCATGAAGAACGCGCCCGCAAAGCGATACTCCAACGGCGATTGCCCCAGCGCGGTGAAGATCTGCGCCGGCAGCGTGCGGTTTCGGATGGTCAGGATGACGGCGGCAAAGACCTCGTTCCACGAGAGCACGAACGTGAAGATCGCCGCCGCCGCGACGCCCGGCGCAGTCAGCGGCATCACGATGCGCAGGAACGACTGCACGGGCGACGCGCCAAAGACCATCGCCGCCTCCTCCAGCTCGCGCGGCACGCTGGCGAACACGCTCGCAATCACCAGGATGCTGGTCGGCAGCGAGAGCGCCGTGTGCATCAGCGCCAGGCTCAGCAGGCTGTCGCGCATCTGCAGGTTGATGAACATCACCGCCAACGGTATTGCCAGGATCACGATGGGGAAGGCGCGGGTGGAAAGGATGGTCAGGCGGTACACGTCGCGCCCCCGGAACACATAGCGCGAGAGCGCGTACCCCGCCGGCGCGGAGACTATCGTCGAGAGCACGACCGTTATCAGCGCAACGACGATACTCCGCCCCGTCGATGGGATCACGTCTTGCGAGTTCAGGAAGAAATCCATCGTCTCCGTGGAAAAGGGCTGCGGGACAATCGGCTTCGGGAAGCTGCGGACGCCCTGAACCGTGCTGAACGCCATCCCGGCGATCAGGAGGATGGGCAGCAGAATCCACGCCGCCACGAACACCGCGAGCACGTGGGTCAGGATGCGGTTGCGCTGCCGCCGGCGTATGGCCTGGCGCTGCGCCTCGTCCAGCTCGGCGACTGTTCTGGTTACTACTGCATCGGTCGTCATGCCCATGCCCTCCTGTTAAGCCGCCTGCTCTTCCTGAGTGCGCACCGCGCGCAGGTAGAAGACCGCCGTGACCATCGAGAGCGTGAGGATCAGCAGCGCGTAGGCGGCGGCGACATGCGGATTCTGCAGTTCCCGGTACCAGCGGTAGGTCTCGTTCGCCATCACCGTCAGGCCGCGCCCGGCAATCGCGACGACCACCGCAAACACTTGAAACGCGAGGATGGTGCGCAAGATCAGGGCGACCTGGATGCTCGGCCTGAGCAGCGGCAGGATGACGTAGCGCAGCCGCTGCCAGAACCCCGCCCCCGAACAGCTCGGCGGCTTCCAGCGTTTCCATCGGGATATTCTGCAACCCCGAAACGATAATCACCATGACAATTGAGGTCGCGCGCCAGACTTCGGCGAGCACGATGGCGATGTACATCCAGTGCAAGGAGTCGACGCTGAGGTAGACAGGCGGCGCGTCGATCAGGCCGAGGCCGTGCAGGAGGCTGTTGAGGTAGCCATTCTGGGTGAAGATCGACAGGAAGACGATGCCCACCGCCAGGTCAGAAACCCCCAACGGGATCGCGAAGATGTAGAGGAAGATCAGGTTGCCGCGCAGGCGCTGTTGCAGCAGGAGCGCCATCGCGATGGCGAGAATGAACTGGAGCGGCAAGATCAGCACCAGGAGCACGACCGTGGTGCGGAGCGCGGGCACGAAGTCCCGGTCGACGATCATGCGCTCGATCCACTTCAGCGTCCACTCTCCCGCGTCGCCGCGCTCAATCAGGCCGGTGACGCCGCCTCGTTTTCGGTGAGGATTTTGATGTACTTACCCTCCACCCAACCCGTGACCGGGTCGCTCCCCTCGGCAGCCCCGCTGATCTCGTACCAGATATCCAGTTCGGCGCGCTCCAGGATACTGACCTCACCGTCTTCGGGCACCACGCCGACAATCGGGCTGAGCGAGCCGGGCGCTTCACGCAGTTCGAGGTCACTGCGGCGCACAACCCCCACATCCGGCGTCTCGTCCTCGACCCGGAGGCGCCGCTCACCGCCCCACCCCTCAATCACTGCGCCGGTGGCGTCCTCACCGCTGAGGCGCAGCCAGACATCCGGCTCGTCGAGGGGGTTCTCAGGCTCAAACGGGACGCCCTGGTTGCCCAGCACGCTGACCTGCAAGCTCTGCGGCAGTTGCCCGATTGACGCATCGCTCCCCGGCTCAGGGTGGATCACCAGCACGGAGTCATCCGTGCGCAGCGCCAGCGTGATCGACTGCACCATCGGCCAGGCGAAGAAAATCGCCATGAAGATCAGCGACGGCGCCAGCAGCATATAGGGAACCCACCAGAGTTTCTTCGTGCTTTTCACGGGCCCCTCCTCTGAGAAAAACCTTGAACGTTGCCTTCCCGGCGCACCCGCTACTCTGCCGCCAGCGCCGGGCCGGCGATGTGGACAGGGGCACGGCGCGCGCCGTGCCCCTTGACGGTCAAACCGGTGCTAATCGATCTGGCAGATGCCCTCGCTCGGCGGGTCGGGCGGCCAGCAAGCCGCGCCGGTGTCGTCCAGGAGCGCCTGGATATTGGCGGCCTCCTCGTCCAGCACGGTCTGGATGTCCTCACCGTCGATCACGATGCGCTCGAAGGCAGCGCGGAAGATCTCGTTCAGTTCGCCGCCGCGCTCACCGAGGCCGACAGGCAGCAGCGCTGGCAGCGCATTCGGGCTGTTCGCCTGCGCCGTCACGGCCTCCGCCTCGATGGCGACCTCGACGGGCAGCTCTGTCATATCGACGCCGCTGACGACCGGGAAGAAGGCCAGGTCGCGCAGGACGGCGGCCTGGGTGTCGGGCTGGGTCATGTAGTCAATCAGCGCCATCGCGCCATCGGGGTTGGGTGCGGTCTTGGGGATGGAGAGGCCGACGATCACCGGCATGAAGCCAAGCCCCGCCGGGCCGGACGGCGCCGGGAAGGCCACGAAGTCGTCCGGGGCCTCGCGGAACGCCTCGATCAGGCGCGCGGTGTGGTCAAACGCCACCCAGACCTCACCGGCCAGCAGCGGCTCCTGCATGAAAGCATAGGAGGTTGACTGCCGATGGATGTTCGGCCAGAGCGTGTCGCGGAGGAACTCGAACATCTCCACCGCCGCCTCGCTCTTGAACTGCGTCACCATGCCGCCGGTGTACGACGGGTAGATGTAACCCTCCAGGAAGCGGTGCCACAGGCCACCCTCGCCGAGCGGGAAACCGCAGCGCGCGGAGCCGGTCTCGTCGGTGATGTTCTGGCACCACGCGGCAAGCTCGTCCCACGTCATCGCGTTGATGTCCACGCCGTCGGGCAGGTATTCCAGCGCATCCACATGGGCGGCCATGATGTACGTCGCCTGCATCCACGGGATGTAGTACTGGTAATCGTCGGTGCCCATCAGGCCCAGCTCGACGAAAGCCTCGGCCAGTTCGCGGTCCGCTTCCAGGTCATCCAGCAGGTCGGTGAGTTCCATCAGCAGGTCCTCGCGCGCCAGCGTGGGGTACCCGCCGTGCAGGATGCCGACCACATCGATGGTGCCCGCGCCCGCTGCGGCCTCGGCGCGGATCAGGTCGATCAACTCGCCTTCCTGAAGGTTGCTGAAGTACTCAACATCGCCGAACTCGCCCAGGATTGCCTGGAACTTCTCGTTCTCCTCTACCGGCGTGAACTGCGTGCCGTAGAAGACAACCCCGTCCTGGGCCAGCACGACAACCGTGCTCAGTACGAGTACGGCGGCGATGAAGGTCAGGCCAAATCGCTTGAACGTCATCTCTCACTCCTCCTGTCAATCAGGATAACTCGGCATCACATGGATTGGTTTCAACAGGTTGCATCTGTCAGTGGCAGTTCACCTCCTCGATCCTACGCGGACGCCAGACGATTCACGCACTACCAGCTCCGGCTTGAGCAGCACGTGCGCGTCGTCGAGCGGCTCGCCGTTGATGACCCGGATCAACATCCGGCACGTGAGCCGCCCGATCTCATAGATTGGCTGGCGCACGGTGGTGAGCGGCGGGTTGGCGTACTCGGCGTCAGGCACGTCGTCGAACCCACCCACAACAACATCGACGCCGACCTCCAGGCCACGCTGGCGGATGGCGCTCATCACGCCAAACGCCATCGTGTCGTTGCCCGCCAGGATGGCGGTTGGCGGCGGGTCGAGTTCGAGCAGCACGTCGGCGCAGCCGGCCCCGCCGCGCTGGGTCAGGTGGCCGGGCACCACGAGGCGCTGGTCATAGGGGAGGCCGTTTGCCTCCAGCGCGTTGCGGTAGCCGGCGATGCGGTGCCGGGTGAAGTTGAGGTCGAGGGGGAGACGCGGCATAGGCAATGCGGCGATGGCCCGTGTCGATGAAGTGCTGCGTCAGGAGCTGCATCCCGAACGTGCCGTCCACATCGACATAGGGGAAGTCCTCGCGGCGGGCGCGCCCGAAGGCGACGAACGGCGTCCCCTTCTTGATCAGGTAATCGATGCGCGCGTCCTCGTGGCGCGTGCGCACCACGATCAGGCCGTCGGTCCGCCCGCCTTCCATGCGGCGGTAGGCGTCCAGCTCGCCGGGGCCGGGCGGCTGCGTGCTCACCAACAGGTCGAAGTTGTGCTCCGCCGCCTCGTTGCCGACGCCGGCCAGCAGTTCGCTGAAAAACGGGTCAGAGAATCGGGGGCCAAAGGTGGGGATAATCAGCCCGACGGTGTTGGCGCGCTGGAAGCGCAGTTGGCGCGCGGCCTCATTCGGGCGGTAGCCGAGACGCTCCGCCGTATCCTGTATCAGGCGGCGGGTGGACTCGGCAACGTCATCATAGCCGGCCAGCGCGCGCGAAACCGTGGTAACAGAAAACCCCGTCTCGCGGGCGATGGTCTTCAGCGTGACACGCACCGGTTACTCCGTGTGTCGAATTAACCAAAACGTTTCGGACATTTTTCATTATAGTCCAAAACGTTTCGGAGTCAACTTGAGATTGACGAAAGTAGTCGGGAAGTTAAGTAAAGAAACGACAAAGGGCCGCCGGCCTGTCCTTACGGCTGGCCCACCACCCGCAACTGCTGCGCTGGGCTGAAGAACGCGCGATAGGTCAGGAAAGCGGCGCTCAGGCCGGTGAAGGTGTTCGCGCCGACCAGCATGTACATTACGATAAGCTGGAGCTGCACCGCCTCGATGGGCGACGCGCCGGCGAGAATCATGCCCGTCATCGCGCCGGGCAGCTTGATGAGGCCGACGGTCTTGGTGGTGTCAATGATAGGCACCATCGCGCTCTGCAGAGCGCGGCGGAACTGCGTCAGCGAGGCCTGCCGCCCGGTTGCGCCCAGCGCCAGCTTCGTCTCGACCTCATTGCGCTGCGCGGCCAGGTCATCGGACAGGCGCACGATGACGAGTGTGGCGGTGGTCATCGCGTTGCCGACGATCATGCCGCCGATGGGGATGATGGCCTGCGGCGTGAAGGCAAACACATCCAGCAGCACCAGCACCCCGATGGTCAGCGCCGTGCCAAAGCCAATCGACACCAGCGCGATCAGCGTCGCGCGCGGCGTGTTCTCGCCGCGCCGCCCCGTCGTGCGCGCGGCAATCAACACCATCACGCCGAGCAGGAGCAGCGTCCAGACGGGGTTGTCCTGCTGGAAGATCAGCTCCAGCAGATAGCCGATGGCGATCAGTTGCACGAAGCTGCGCACAGTCGCCCAGAACAGGTCTTTCTCCAGGTCGGCCCGCTGCCAGCGCGAGATCAGCGCGGCCACCGCCACGAACAGCATCGCCAGCAGGACGCGCGAGAGGTCGCCCAGGCCGGCAAACAGGTCGCCGCCAAACAGGTCGTTGAGGATTTCCATGCCACTCGCCTCCGGTTGACTCAGGCTGCGCCGGGACCGGCCTTGGCGCGCGCCGGTTCCTGCCCCTCCATGAAGGCCTTCAGGCGCGGGTCGGCGCTTTCAGCGTCGAGCATCGCCTGCGCCGCGCCCACGCTGACGACGCGCCCCTCGTCGAGGAAGAGCACGCGGTCGCCGACGCGGCGCGCCTGCTCGACCGCGTGCGAGACCCACACCATCGTCAGGCCAAGCTGCTCGCGGAGCGATTGCAGCGACGCCTCCACGTGCTTCGTCGCCACCGGGTCCAGCGCGGAGGTCGGCTCGTCGAGCAGCAGCACCTCCGGCTGGTTCGCGAGCGCCCGCGCCACCGCGAGCCGCTGCTCCTGCCCGCCCGAAAGCTCGCGCGCGGGCCGGTCGATCAGGTCAGCGTCCAGCGCCGCCAGCTTCATGAGGCGGGCGATCTCGTCGCGACTGAGCGTCTTGCCGCGCGCGCGCGGCCCGTAGGCGATGTTCTCGGCCACGGTACCCCCAAAGACCGCCGTCTTCTGGAACACCATACCCACGCGGCAGCGCAGCGTCGTCACCGGTATGGTCGTGATGTCCTGCCCGCGCAGGAACACCGTGTCGGGCGCTGGCTCCTCAAGGCGGTTCAGGCAGCGCAGCAGCGAGCTTTTCCCGCCCCCGCTGGGACCGATGACCATGAGGACCTCGCCCTCTTCGATGCTCAGACTCACGTGATGCAACACGCGCTCCCCGCCGCGCGCCAGCGACAGGTCGCGCACTTCGATCACAGACATGGGCCACGCTCCCTTTCGACAGCAGTGCCGGGACGGAGTCTAGCACGGCGCGGCGCGTTTGGGCACTGGCCCGGCCCGTGCGCGCTTACGCATTTCGGCGGAATACGGTAAGATCGTGCGAGACTGAGGGGGCTTGATACAGGCGGAGATCGTGGACAGGTTCAACCGATTGGTGGTCGTCGTCCTGCTGCTGCTCGCGCTGCCCGTGTGCACCATCGCGCTGGCAATCCCCGCCGAGGCGGTGCGCTTCGTCGAAGGGCTGGGGCCGTACTTGCCACGTCGATAGCGGGGCCAGACGTGTCGCTTCTGGAGGCGGCGCAGAGCATCACGATCCCCGGTCGCGTGCTGCTGGCGCTGACGGCCATCACCGTTGACCTCGGCATCGGGCTGCTGCTGTTCTACGAGCTGCGCCGGCCCAGGTCTGGCTTCCTCGTCAGGGCGCGGGGCAGCAAGGCCGACGTCTCGCCCGAATCGATCCAGGCGCAGGTGATGCACCACGTCAGCCAGATCGAGGGCGTGCTCGACCTCGACGTGCGCGTTCAGCCCATGACGGGGGGCCGCGTGGACCTCACACTCGACGTGCTCACCCTGCCAGACGTGATGGTGGCGAAGAAGGTGAAGGAGATCACCGGCGTCGTGCGGCAGGTGGTGGTGAAGCACATGGGCCTGCGCCTGGGCGAGGGTCCCAGCATCCATCTGGAATTGGCCTCGCCCTCCGCTGTGGCCCATGCGGAGGACCTGGTGCGCCAGCCCGTGCCGCTGGAGGCCCCACTTGAGCCGGTCGCCGCCCTGCCGGCGGCGGAGGCCGCCAACCCGGCTCGCCCTGGCGAGAACTCAGTCGCCCGTGACGGCGCCGCTGAGAACAGCGCTGCCGTCGTCAATGAGGAGACCGATAACCCGGTAGCTCCCGGCTAGGCGGTCGTTCAGCGCGCGGAGCGCGTCCTGCACCGCCGCGTTGAGCGATTGCAGGTCTGCGTCGCCCAGCGTCACCGGGCCGACCTGCGCCGCCGTTATCTGGGCGTCGACCAGGCCCGCCGGCGTCACCGACGGGCGCACGGTGACCAGCGCCTGGGCCGCCACGCCCCGGTCGTCGTAATCGCCGTAAAGCCGGATCACGCCGTCGTCGAGGTAGATTTGCAGGTTGTCCAGGGGCACCTTCTCGCCGACCTGGAGCGCGTATTCGCCGGCGCGGAGCACGACCCAGGAGGTCACCTCCGCCTGGCTCAGCGTGATCGTGAAGCTGCGCGTCTGCGCGGCGGCTTCCAGCGCCGTCCTGACGGCATGCTCGGCGCGGTCCGCTGCCGCCTCGGAGACCGGGATTTCAGCGCCGGGCCGGGAGGGGCCGCCCACAGGCAGGCTGCACGCCAGCGCCGCCGCAACGAGCGCGAGCAACGCAACGATTGGCAACAGTGAGGGTTTCCTCATGGGGCAAATCCTGGATCATGGTTGTGTAACGGCAAGCAATTGTAACACTTAGGTGGCAAGATCGTGCCAGAAGAACGTGTGCAGAAACTATTGGCGCGGGCCGGGATCGGCTCGCGCCGACACTGTGAAGAGCTGATCCGCCAGGGCCGCGTGACGGTCAACGGGCGGGTGGTGAAACTGGGCGACCGCGCCGACCCGGATGCGGACGTCGTCATCGTTGACGGCGAGCGGGTGCGCATCAGCCCCACGTTCACCTACGTGATGCTCAACAAGCCACGCGGCGTGGTCTCGACGACGACGGCGCAGCGCCAGGAAACCCGCCCGACCGTCCTCGACCTGGTCGATACGCCGGCGCGGCTCTATCCCGTCGGCCGGCTCGACGCGGAGAGCGAAGGGCTGGTGTTGCTCACCGACGACGGCGACCTCGCCAACCAGCTCACGCACCCCCGCTACGGCCACACCAAGACCTACCACGTGCTGGTGAGCGGCCGGCCGACTGAGGAGACGCTCTCGGCGTGGCGGCGCGGCGTCGTGCTCGAAGGCGTGCGCACCCTCCCCGCCGATATCAAGGTGGTGCGCGTGGAGAACGACAACACCTGGCTGGAAATGGTCCTGCGCGAAGGGCGCAAGCGCCAGGTCCGCGAGATGTGCGCCGCGCTGGGCCACCCCGTGCGCCGCCTCGTCCGCACGCACATCGGGCCGCTGGCGCTCGGCAACCTGCGCACCGGCGTGTGGCGCGAACTCACCCCTGAAGAAGTTGCGCAGTTGAAGAAGGTCAAGGCGCAGGCGCCACGCACCAAGAAACGACGCTAAGGAGAGCCTTTGGACACGGCGACGATCATCACCATCGACGGGCCGGCGGCGTCGGGCAAGAGCACCGTCGGGCAGGCGCTCGCGGAGCGGCTTGGCTACCTCTTCTTCGACACCGGCGTGATGTACCGCGCGGTCACGCTGGCCGCGCTCCGGCAGGGCGTCGCGCCCGGCGACGAGGCGGCGGTGGTGCACGTCGCGGAGACCGCCGACATCGATCTCTGTGCGCCATCAGAGCGCGACGGACGGCTCTATACGGTGTTACTCAATGCGGAAGATGTGACGTGGGCGATCCGCGCGGCGGAGATCGACGCGAACGTCTCGCAGGTGAGCGCCTATCCAGGCGTGCGCACCGCGATGACGCGCCTGCAGCGCCGCATCGGCGAGCGGGGCCGGGTGGTGATGGTGGGGCGGGACATTGGCACCGTCGTCCTGCCCGAAGCCGGAATCAAGTTCTACCTCGACGCCACGCCGCACGAGCGCGCGCGCCGGCGATGGCGCGAACTCCAGGAGCGCGGCGTCAACCAGCCGTTCGACGCCGTGCTGGAGGGCATCCGCCACCGCGATCACATCGACAGCACGCGCGCGGTTGCGCCCCTGCGCGCCGCCGCCGACGCAATAATCATCGACACGACCGACATGGACTTGCACTCGGTCATAGAAAAGGTGTACGCTTACGTCATAGAAATGACCGATCGCGCACGCTGAAAGATGGCTGAAAAGCAGGAGAGGTTAATGGCCGAAGAGTTCCACATGCCCCCGGAAGATATCGATTACACGTGGCGGCGGCGCATCGTGCGCTGGCTGCTGCGCAATCTGGCGTTCAAGACCCTGGTGCAGGTGGAAGCCGAAGGCCTTGAGTACGTGCCCCCCAGGGCGGCACCATCTTAATGTTCAACCACACCGGGTTTGTGGACCCGGTGGCGGTTGCCGCCCTCGTGGACCGGGAAGACGTGGTCGCGATGTCCAAGATCGAGAACTTCAAAGACCCGCTTTTTTCGGTGTTCGTGCGCACCTGGGGCGCGTTCTCAGTGCGGCGCGGCATGGTGGACCGCAAGGCGCTGCGCTATGCGGTGCGGCTGCTCAAGAAGGGCGGCTCCATCCTCATGTCGCCAGAAGGGACGCGCGTCCCGGCGCTGCGCAAGGCGCACCATGGCGTCACCTATGTCGCGGTCAAGGCCAACGCGCTGCTCGTGCCGGTCGCGGTGGAGGGCGCGGACTACTTCCTGAGGAACCTGAGACGCCTGAAGCGCACGACGTTGAGGGTCCGCTTTGGGATGCCGTTCCGCTTCCGCTACCGCGTCAACGCAGAGGAGGAGCACGTGCCGCGCGAGCTGCTGGAGGAGATGACCAGCGAGGCGATGTACCAGCTCGCGGCGCTACTGCCCGACTACCGGCGTGGCGTGTACAGCGACCTGACGCAGATGCGCACCGACCTGCTGGATTTCTGTGCGGAGTGCGCGCACTCAGAGGCGCGCACGGCGTAAGCCCCCTGTTTGCCCTTAACCGAGCGGCCCTCCCGTCGTCTTGTGAGAGATGCGGGGCTTTTTGATTCGGGCCGGGCCAGAATTTGCCTTCTTATCGGATTAGGTAGATCATATTCACCGTGGCAGGGGTTCGTCGCGCCGTTAAGTGATACATCAACCTGGAGAGCAGCAGCCATGGCAAGCACACCCTATGACGGCAAGATCGCGATGGTCCATTGGGATGGCCGCGCCGTCGGCGAGCGCACCATCGAGGAGATCATCGCCACGCTCAGGCAGTGGGCGCCCAACGTGAAGGCGATTTGGGTGAAGGTTATCGACGGCGACAAGTGGCAGGCCCACTACGACAACTCCGGCAAGCACGACCTGCGCATCAGCGGGCCGGCAGACCTGGCGCGCTGGGTGCAGAAGTGCCGCACGGCGGGCATCGACGTCCATGCGTGGTGCGTCCCGCACGGCCTCAACGTGCCCCAGGAGGCCGCGATGATCGTCGCCTGTTGCCACGTGGAGGGCATCAAGTCGATGATCCTTGACGTCGAGGTGGGCAGCAATTACTTCAGGGGCGGGCCACGCGCCGCGCGCGAGCTTGGCGAGCGCATCCGCCAGGGCATTCCGGGGCGCTTCCACCTGGCGTTGAACCTGGACGCGCGCGGCAACCACCCGCGCGACATCCACATCTGGGAGTGGTGGCCGTTTGTCGACAGCCTGCACCCGATGGTGTACCACGAGGTTTTCGGCCTGCCGGCCGACCGGGCGGTCGCCAACGCCTTCGAGGCGCTGGCCCAGTTCAACCGGCCCGTCGTGCCCATGCTTCAGGCTTACAGCATCCGCGACGCGGAGAGCATGAAGGTCGCCGCCAACGCCGCGCTCCGCGATTACAGCGCACCGGGGATTTCGTTCTTCCGCTTCGGGGCCGCCGGGCCAAAGGAGTTCCGGGCGATCCAGGGCATCACGGTCCCCCAGCCCGGCAACGGCGAACCAGCCGAGTTCACCAACCAGGACCTCATCAACGCCTTCGGAAAGGCCGCCCAGTTCAAGGGCGAGAACTACTGGACCTGGATCGTGAGCGCCGGCCTGGAGTGGATCGCCAGCAACCGGAACGCGATCTACAAAGGCCCGCCCATCGACACGCTGCCCGGCCTGGACGCGGAAGAGAAGCGCCTCATCAAGCTGGCGCTCGCCGGCGAACCGCTGGACGGCGGCGAGGACGTGGTCGGGCGGTATACGAACCAGCAGATCATCAACGCCTTCTACGAGGCGGCGCGCGCCCTGGGGCAGAGCGGCAACACCTACTGGCAGTGGATTGTCTCCGCCGGCCTGGCGAGCATCGCCGACAATCGCGGGGCTGCGTATGCCGGGCCGCCGATCATGTCGCTGCCCAACCTTGCGGCGAACGTCAAGCAGGCGGTGCTGGACGCCATCCGCGCCATGCCGCCGCTCGGCGCGGAGCGCGTGTTGAGCGTGGGCTGGGTCTCGCAGCTCGATCCCAACTCCACGAAGCCGAACGACTGCGGCCAGGCGTGCGTGCTCATGCTGCTGCGCTTTTACGGCAAGGTCGGCAACAACGTGAGCGTTGACGACCTGAGCCGCATCCAGCCGGGAAAGACGACGGCGGCGCAACTGCGCAGCCTCGCCGCGCGCTACGGCCTGGCGCTGACGGCGGATCGCACGTTTGGCTCGGTGGACAGCCTCCCAGGCTTCATCGACAAGGGGCGTCCGGTGGTCGTGCTGGTCAACTACCTTGACCTGCACTTCCCGCCCCACCTGTCGAACCCGGACCAGGGCTGGCACTGGCTGTTGGTGATCGGCTACCGGGGGACGAGTTCATCGTCCACGACCCGCTGTGGCTGCCCTCACAGCGCAACGGCCAGGGCGGGGCAAGCCTGACGATTGCGCGGAGCACGCTGCAAAACGCGCTCGTCGGCAACATCAACGCCCTTTACTAGGCGGCGGCGTTACCGGCGTGTACGTTGCGGGCCGGCCCGGACGCTGCGCAGTCTCCGGGCATGGCGCGCGCGCGCCCACCGCCCCAATTTCTGTTGCTCATCGCCGATGCACCACTGAAGCCTTTGGAGAAGCCGTAACCTCGGCGGCGCTGACGCGCAGCGCGCCGCCGTTTTTGGGTTGTGAGCCGCGCGTCACGCAGTGCGTCGCCGCAGCGCGCGGGCAAAGCTGGACGACTACACGAAATACGAAGAGGAGGCGACTGCTCATGAACCTCGACACCCTCGCGCGCCTGCACCGCGACCGTCGCTTTGGCGTATCCAATGGCGGTTGGGCGTATGACGCCTACCCCGAGCTGGAAACCCTCGACGCGGGGCGAGCCATCACCATTGCGGTGATCGAAGGCCCGGCGGTCATCACGCAAATCCACTCGACGCAGCACTTCATGGCGGACAACTGGTCGTGGAGTCCCGACGTCGGCGCTCAAGCCGCCAGGGGCGTCGTGCTTGAGGTCTATTATGACGACGCGGCCATCCCGTCGGTGCGCGCCCCGCTGGCGGACTTCTTCGCCGATGGCTGCGGCGGGCGGGCGGTGAATTTCAGCAGCCTGTTCGTCGAAAAGGCGCCGGGCGCGTACAACTGCTACCTCGCCCATGCCGTTCGCTCACGGCGCGCGCGTCGTGCTCAGGAATGAGACAGACCTCGACCTGAGGAACTACAGCTTTGTCGAGTTTGAGCGCCTGCCGCGCTGGGATGCCGGCCTGGGCTACTTCCACGCGACCTGGAAACGCTTCGCCTTTCAGCTTCACGGGCAGACCGACCAGCCGTTCTTCCACGTCGAGGGATGCGGCCACCTGATCGGGCGCGCGTGGAGCATCTGCACGGATGAGCCATTCTTCGCAGACTACCGCTTTGTCATGGAGGGCAACAACGAAGTCCGCATCGATGGCGACGCCCGGCCCACTGTGGATTACCTGGGCACCGAAGACTCCTTCGGCTTCAGTTGGGGCTTTCGCCAGCCGTACAGCGGGCCGTACAACGGCATGAACTACATTCAGCCGGCGGAGCCATCGCTGTTGAGCGTCTACCGCTTCAGGAGGGCCAATCCCATCCGGTTCAACAAGAGCCTCGACTGGCGCGTGAACTGGGCGCACGAATGGACGTCAGATGCAGCCTTCCAGCGGCAGATTTCTGACCTCAATCGTGCGAATCGCTGTTGGGTGGATTACGCGACAACGTACTACTGGTACCAGGACACCGTTGGGTACGCCCACGAGGCCCTGCCCGGCCTGGAGGAACGAAGCCGCGCGGTGCTGCGCGCGAATCTTGGGTAGCGGCGGCGAAGTGTTGACAATCTTATTATTAGAAACTATAATATCATTGTCACTCATGGCCGCGCCGGACAAGCGAAACGCGCGCTTACGACGGCCAGTGTGCGCCAAACGCCCCGCGCCCCCGAACCCAGCGCCGAGGGGGACGCGCTCGGTTCGCCAGGCCTGAAGCGCGCGTTTGGCAGCCTTTCGTATCCTTCAGCCTTCGCCACAAGGAGTAGCCAGAGATGAAAAGACCGACGCGCTTATCCCTCCTGAGTGTGATCTCGCTGACCCTGCTCTTGACCCTGGCCGCCAGCCCCGCCGCCGCCGCGCCAGACATCGCGCCTGTCTCCGCAGCAAACACGCAGTGCACGCGCGTGCTCCCGCCGCTGCTTGAGGTCGGCGGATTTGGCATGGTGCGGAACAACTCCATCCCGATCCGCGTGCGCGCCGCCGCCGGCGGCCCCGTGTCAGTGGGGCACATCAACACCGGCGATTATTTCGAGGTGCTGGAAGGGCCGGAATGTGTCAACCCCGGCGACGGCATCCACTACAACTGGTGGAAGATCCGCGTGCCGTCCAAAGGCGACCTGGAAGGCTGGGTGCCAGAGGCCTCGCCCTACTCGCGCTGGCTGTGGCCCTATCCCGGCGACTGCGCCGGCGCGCCGGCGCAGCAACTCGCGTTCGGACAGGTCGGGAAGGCGACCGGAAACGGCATTCCCATCCGGGTGCGGAACGCGCCGGGCGGCAGCCGGCTCAGCTACATCTACCGGGGCGACACCTTCGACGTGGTCGGTGGGCCGATCTGCGCCGACCCCGGCGATGGGATCGTCTATAGCTGGTGGCAGATCCGCCCGCACCGCCAGCCGACCCTCATCGGCTGGGTGCCGGAGGCGTCACCCTACTCGCGCTGGCTCACCGCCAGCGGCATTGTCAAGCCCGACCCGGTGCAGGTCGTCGTGGAGTTCACCGACGTCATCGTAACCGACGTCACGAACACGGCAACGACCACCACCATCCCGGACGATGCAGAATGGCGCGTGCAGGCGAACTTCACCATTGGCGGGGACCCGTTGGAGGCGACGCTCGCAGTCGCCGCAATGGCGCTGGACGGCGTGGAGTGGACCTACACGCTGACCGCGACCCCAGTGGGCGGCGGCGCTGACGTGACCCTCGGCACGGCCACCGGTCCCGTCATCAACGACGAGTTGGAGTACAACGCACTGGGCGACGCGCCGATCATCACCATCCCCGCCGGCACGCTCGCCGCCGGCGACTGGGAACTGAGCGGCGCGCTGAGCTTCAGCGCGGACCGACAATCGGGGCGGTACCATACACCGCCAGCCACAGCGGGCCAACCGTGAGCATCACGCCGTAAGCGTGCGTGCGCTGGCCCCGTTGATAGCCAGACGCAGCGCCGGCGGTCGCGGGCCGGCGCTGCGTGAATTTCTCCCCAAAAACTGGGCATATCCGGCGCAAGCCATTGACGCCATACTTTATTGATTCTATCTTAATAGCGAGGCAGACGTACTGGTCGCCGCCGTTGGCCGCACGGTCGTTGTAGAAGGAGCGCCGGCGTGACCCTGAACCTGAAATGCCCTCGCTGTGACCACTTCATGACACTCGACGTTGCCAGGGGGACGGTCAAGTGCCGCCACTGCGGCTACGTCCCGCTCTACGACGGCAACGCCATCCGTGACGAGCCGCCAGCCCAGCAGCCCGCAGTCACCGACCTGAACAACGTGCCCATCGTCAGCCAGAAGCGCCCCAGCAACAGGCAGGAGTCTCTCTTCCGCGAGGGGATGCGCGCGCTCAAGCAGGGCGACCCTGCCGCCGCCCGCGAGAGCTTCTTCGGCGCGCTGGAGCTGGGCAAGGACTTCATCGACCCGTGGCTGTGGCTGGTGTCCACGACCGACGACCCCAACGAGCAGCGCCAGTATATGGAATGGGCGCTGGCCCACGAGCCGAACAACTTCCGCGTGATCGAAGCGCGCAACCGCCTCGATGGGCGCCTCAAGAACAAGGCCGGCGCGGCGAAGCACCGCGGAGGCGGCCACGGCATTCGCCGCCTCCAGCCAGACGCGCCGGTCCAGGCCGAGTCGGACACGATGAACTGCCCCCACTGCGGCGGGCGCATGGTCTACGACATCGCCGGCGGGGCGGTGCTCTGCGCGCACTGCAACACGCGCACGGTCATCGACGTGGACGGCTACGGCCAGCACACTACGCTCGTCGAGGCGCTGCTCAAGCGCAAGTACCAGGCGCAGTACTGGGAAGCGGCCGACCGCGTGGTGACGTGCCAGAACTGCGGCGCGCAGGTCACGTTCCCGCCGCGCGCGCTGGTCAAGCAGTGCTTCTTCTGCGACTCGCGCCACGTCATCGTCGCCGACAACGCCGAATCGTTCGAGCAGCCCGACGGCATCGTGCCATTCAAGCTCGACGAGGAGAAAGCGGTCCAGGCGGTCTACGAGGCGATGCACGGCGGCGTCATCCGGCGGCTGACACGCTTCATGCGCGACCCGATCAGCTACCACGAAGCGCACGCCATCTACATCCCCTTCTGGGCGTTCGACGCGACCGTGACCGTCAAGTGGAACTACCCCGGCCCGGTCGAGGATCGCGGCGAGTACCCGTATATATTGTATGACGTGCTCGCGTGCGGCTCTGACACGCTGGACCGCAAGCTGATGGCGCGCATCGAGCCGTTCGACCTGAAGCAGATGCGCCGCTACGACCCGCGCTACCTGGCGAGCCAGCCGGCGGAGATTTATCGCCTCGACGTGGATGAAGCCTCGCTCAACGCACGCGCACAGATGTCCGAGACAGCGCGTGCGCGGTTGCGGTCGCGGATGCCCGCGCGCAAGCAGGTCGCCGTGCGGGCCGGCTACACGGTGGGCAAGGACTACGTTACCGAGACGGTCGAGCTGGTGCTGTCGGCGCTCATCAACGACATGACCTACCGCCTCGTGCTCCTCCCGGTGTGGAACGTCATGCTGCACGAGGACGACGGCGACATCCGGCGCGCGCTGGTCAACGGTCAGACGGGCGCGGTGGCGCTTGGCGGGCCGCTGGGCGGGCTTTTATAATATCCCCTATAATACAAAGCAGAATATCGTTCCCGCGACGCGCCAATAGAGACAGGATGCAGACTTGACCGCTGACGATATCATCAAACTGCTCAAACTGATCCCACTGCCCGGCGAGGGCGGCCTTTACGGTGAGAGCTACCGCGCCAGCGAGGTCATCCCACGCCATGCCCTGCCGTCGCGCTACACCAGCGACAAAGAATTCGCCACCGCCATGTACTACCTCCTCACGCCCGACACGTTCTCGGCGCTGCACCGGCTCCCCACCGACGAGGTGTATCACTTCTACCTCGGCGACCCGGTGGAGATGCTGCAACTCCACCCCGACGGCGGCTCCGAGGTCATCACCCTGGGGCCGCGCATCGCCCAGGGGCAGCGCGTGCAGACCGTCGTGCGGCGCGGCGTCTGGCAGGGATCATACCTCACGGACGGGGGTGCGTTCGCGTTGCTGGGCACGACCGTGGCCCCGGCCTATGACTTCTCCGATTATGTCGGCGGCGAGCGCGCCGCGCTGGTGGCGCAATACTCCGACCGCGCCGACCTCATCACCCGGTTGACGCCGCCGGCGACATGAGGTCAGGGGGCGGACCGGGCCAGCCATTGCAGCCCAGTCCCCGCCTTTACGCGCCGCGATAGCTGTCCCGCAGTCTCTCCATGCGCCGGGCGCTGTCTTCCAGACCGCCGGGCCGGCTGCGCGCCAGCCAAAGCCTTCGATATTCGGGCAGAATCGCCTCCAGGTCTGCGGCAAGTGCGGCGCGCTCCCCGCCGGGAGGTCCGCAATCGCGCCGCCGCCCGCCGCGAAGCGCGCCAGCCCCAGGCGGCACGCATGGCGCAGCAGCGCCGCGGCGTTGCGGTACTCGTCCACGATCAATGCGGCGTCCGGTCGGGCCATGCGCGCCTCCGCAAGCGGCGCAGCCACCCGGTCGATATAGGCCAGAGTCTGCGCCAACGCTTCAGGCGTCAGCCCCTCCAGCCGCCCGGCGTCGATGGGCAGGTCGGGATTGAGCAGGATGTACGCCAGCGCCGACCGGTAGCTGATGCGCACGCCCGTCTCCCGGTACGCATTGCCCAGGTCGAAGGCCACGCGCCCCATCACGCCGGCGGCGTCCTGGAACACGTGCACATCCAGCGCGCGGGGCAGGTCGATGTCCTTGTTCGCGCCCGCCGCCCAACTCACCGCCGCGCCATACGCAAAGCCGAGAAACGACGTGGGAAGGTGCTGCCAGTGGCCCTCGTCGCCCCAGTCCGTGTTCAGATAACCGATTGCGCCATGGCGCAGACCGGTTTCGGCGGCGTTGCGCAGGTTGCCGAGCGCGTTCTCGGTGCGCCCCGCGATGGAGAGAAACGTAGCAGCGCTGGGACATACGTAGAACGGGATGCCCGCCTGCGCCAGCCGCTCACACGCACGTCGAAGGGGTGGTCGGCCTCGTAGCCCCACTCCAGCGCAATGATGTCGCCCGGCAGTTCGGGGATCAGCTCCGGGTGGTTCTGCACGATGTCGCCCCAGAACTGCATCGTGCGCCCATGCCGCTGCACCAGCGCATGGATTTTGTGCAGGAATTCCAGATACACGCGCCCTACGCCGCGCGCTTCGCAGGCGGTTTTGCTCTTGCCGAACCCCAGTTCGTACGTCTCGTCGCAGCCCACGTTGAACTGCCGGCTGGTGAAGTGCGGCAGGAGTTCCTCGTAAAGCCCGGCGAGCAGCGCCAGCGAACCCGGCTCAAGCGGGCACAGGCTGAACGGCCCTTCATACCAGCCGCCGCGAAACGGGAACCCCTCAGGCGATTCGGCCAGGTCGATATAGCGCGGGTGGTTCAGCCAGCGCTCCATGTGCCCGAACGAATTCTGATTCGGCACCAGCTCGATGAACCGCTCATGGCAGTAGGCGTCCAGCGCCATGACCTCCGCCGCCGTCAGCGGCGAAGCGTGCTCCCACACCGCGCGGTGGTCGCGGTATGCAAACGTGTGCTCCATGTAGAGCTGGAACTGGTTGACCTTCCACTCGGCCAGCATATCGACCAGCATGTAGAGGGTTTCCATCGTGGGCACCCGGTCCCGGCTGATGTCGAACATCACGCCCCGGTTGGCGAAATCCGGCCAGTCCTCGACATACAGGCAGGGCAGCGCGCCCGCGCCCGCGGACTGCCGCGCGAGCTGCCGCAGTGTCATGGCGGCGTGGAACGCGCCTGGGGCGTCATGCGCGACGACGCGAATCCCGTCAGGCCGGATCGTGAGGCGGTAGCCTTCAGGCTGCGCCACCTGGGCCGGGTCCACCTGGATCACTGCCCCCAGCCAGTTGGGGTCGCTGCCCCGCGCCATCGTCAGCTCCCAGCGCGGGCCAACCGCCGCCAGCGCGTCACGCACCACTGCCCCCACGCGCAGCGCGGTGGCGGTGTCCGCGCCCTCGACGCACACGAAACGCCCCGCCTTGAGCGCGAGCGCGCCCTCCCAACGCGCGAGGCGCTGCGGCTGCGGCAGGAGGAGCCATTGATCTGCCATTGTGGTTTCCGTCCTTTCAGTGGATCACGTGCCAGTCGGTGGACGCGCCGCAGCGGCAGCCGCGCCCCGACCGGGTTCGGTCAGGCGTCGGCGCGCCGCGCCCACCGGCCCGGCGTGACGCCCACGCGCGCCGAAAACTGGCGGATGAAGTAACTCACGCTGTCGTAGCCGATCTCGCCGGCGACCTCCGTCACGCCCAGCCCTTCGTCGCGGAGCAGGTGCTTCGCGCGCGCAATGCGCAGGTCGATGAGGCGGTCGATGGGGCTTTGCCCCATCTCTTCACGGAAGATCTGCGAGAAGTACGACGGACTCAGGGCGACATGGTCCGCAAGGTCTTGCAGGCGGATCGGGTCGGCGTAGTGCGCCTGCATGTAGCGCTCGACCTCCTGTACCACCTGTTGCCGCCACTGCCTGAGCTGCCCGATGGTCTGGTGCATCCGCTCCAGGTCGGCGGCCTGCCGCAGGTTTTGCTCGGCGAGATCGGCGATGGTGCCCGACACCAAGCGCAACATGCGGAGGCTGGCCTGCAACTGCGCCCTGGAGAGCGTGGGGACTCGCCGCATCGCGCGCCAGTACGCCGCCGCGCTGACCACGCCGCGCGCCTCAAGCTCGCCCGCCCAACGTTCGTGCCATTCCAGGTCAGGCGCGTCACAGAAGACCGCGCTCCACGTCAGCAGCGACCCCAACACCTCGCCAGAGACCACGACCGGCGCAAACAGGTGGGCCAGGTTCCCGGCATGGACCACGAGTTCCGGCGCGCCCGTGCGGCTGACGCGAAAGGCCGCCGCCCGCGCCGCGCTGAAAACCCGGTCGGCTTCGGTGCGCGCCGTGACCATGCTCAGGAAGCCCTCCGGCGCGGCGTAATCGGCGGTCGCCTCGGCGTACTCGCGCCGCCGCGCCGCGTCGAGATACTGCTCAACGCCCGGCCAGTCGTTGCCCGCGTAGACCTGCGGGACAGCGAACACGCCCAGCTTCGTGACAGTCTGGAAATCGCGCAGGAAGTCCCACAAGCGCGCCGGCTCCAACAACTGGAACAGACGCGGCGCCGACAGGGGTTCCAGCCAGGGCGGCGCGCCGCCGGCGTCGCCCTCGTGGAACGCGCCCAACCAGGCCAGGGAGATGTAGCCATCCCTCCCCCTGACTCGCCGATCAGCCGGAGCGCAGTGACCTGCACCGGGTCGAACTGAACCGCGTAGGGCTGGAAAGGTTGTTTCTCCCAGAACGTGTCGGCGAAGTCGTAGGTCGGCGTGACGCGCAGGCCGGTCACCGGCTGCCACGCGCCATCGCCGCGCTTCACCTCGACGTCGAAGGACCGCCACCAGCCGCCGTCGGTGAACAGCCCGCCGTGCGCAAACCCGACCGTATCCACCCAGACCGGCTGCGGGAAGCTGGCGGCGTACCAGTCCTCCCCGCAGGGTGACCCCGGCCCCTGCCAGGTCGTGCGGTAGCGGTAGCCGACCTCGTACAAAGAGGGACGGCAGAGCAACGCCAGCTCATCGGGAGGCCCCGTGAGGGTCCTGGCGAAGCGCGCCTCCAGGCGCACACCCGGCGCGGCCAGCAGATTCACAGCGCACACTCCTGGATCAATCTTACATCAGAGCATCGTCTTAATTGTAGCAATACCACAAGATCAGACAATTTTCTCGTAAACTTGGGCAAGACGACGGCAGGCGCACATGGTAGCCTAGGCTTGGCGTTCGTCTCCCTGGACAAAGCGCAACGTCAGTCGCATGTCCACCACCGCCACCGACCCACAGCATCCGTTCCTGGGGACACGACAGGTGCACGCGCCATGCACGACATGCTTGTGAGGCTGTACGACCTCCCCGATCTCGCGCCGTATCTCGCCCGGCAGAGCGCGGACGGCATCGACATCCGTCGCCCGCTCCCCGCCTGAGAGGCAGGTCGTCGTGGACTGGGTGCTGGCGCACTTCGACCCGGTGTGGAGCAACGAGTGTGAGGTGGCTTTCGCCAACCAACCCGTTTCCTGCTTCATCGCCGTAGACGCGCAACGGGAGGCAATCGTCGGGTTCAGTTGTTACGAGGTCGTCTACAAGGATTTCTTTGGGCCAATCGGCGTCCTTGCGGCCTATCGTGGCCGGGACATCGGCGCGGCCCTGCTGCTGGCTTGCCTGCACGCGATGCACGAAATGGGCTACGCCTACGCCATCATCGCCGGCGTGGGGCCCACAGCGTTCTACGCCAGGGTGGTCGGCGCGGTTGACATCGCGGGTTCGACGCCGGGCGTCTACCGTGGCGTGCTGTGGGACCAGATCAAAGCGCCGGCGCGGCACGACAGCGGCGCGCAGCCAACATGACAGGCGCCATGGGAGCCTTCAGGAGGCCCACGCGGTGAAGGTGTACATCATGTACGAGGTCGGCGGGGCGATGGGCATTGTCTCGACCGCACAGATGCACGGGATGTTTCCCGCGCAGCGGGCGGGCGGCTCCTCAATTCCGCTGGAGACGCGCAAGATCGTCACCGACGAGGTGAACGCCGCCATCGCCGGCGCGGCGGAGGCGGGCGCAACCGCGTTCCTGGTGAACACCGGCTGCCCCAACGGGCGCTTCATCCTCCCTGACGCGCTGGACGAGCGCGCCGAACTCATCCAGGGGTCGTGGAAGCCCGACGGGACGATGGAAGGCATCGACGAGAGCTTCGACGCGGCCATGCTGCTCAGTATGCACGCCAGGGCGGGCACGCCCCGCGGCGTCTTTGCGCATAGCTGGTCCGAAGGAATTTGCGACTACAGGGTCAACGGCGTCTCGGTCGGCGAAGTCGGCATGGCGATCTACTTCGCCGGCGCGGTTGGCGTCCCCGTGGTGATGGTCTCCGGCGACAGCCACGCCTGCCAGGAGGCCATCGACATCCTGGGCGATGTGGAAACCGCCCCGACCAAGCACGGCATCTCGCGCGCCGCGGCGCGCAGCGTCCATCCCAACAAAGTCCTGTGCGCCATCCGCGACGCGGCCCGGCGCGCGGTGGCGCGGATTGGCGCGTTCCGGCCCGCGCGCCTGGATGCGCCCGTGACCGTCGAGATGGAGATGACTGACGGACGCCTGATCCCCTGGTGGCTGCACATCCCGACGGTTGAACCCCTGGGGCGCGCGGCGTGCGCTGGCAGGCGGCGGATTACCGGGCCGCGCACCGGCTCTTCATCGTCATGGATATGCTGCACGCTGCCTACGCCGAATTGGAGGAGTGGTAGCCTCCAGGAGGTGGGCCTGGAGGCTCGCACCGGTTCTCGCGTTCTGAGAGGAGGGACGACTATGGCAGGCAGGTTATCACGCCGAGGTTTTTTGCAGACGGGCACGCTCGCAGGCGGCGCGCTGCTCGTCGGTTCCCGCATCCCTGGCGTCGCGAGGGGCGCGCCACGGCTTGCCGCGCCGCCGCGTCAGGAGGGTCGCCCGGTCACGCTGCGCTACATCACGCACTGGACCGGCGGCGACGGCCATGCGGGCACCATGCAGTGGCTATACGAAGCGTTCCAGGGGCGCAACCCCGCTGTGGCGCTCGAAGTGTTTGAGATTCCGAGCTACGAAGAGGCCCAGGCGACCACGCTGGCGGAATGCCAGGAGCAATGCCCGGACGTGCTGCACGCCGTGACGACGACCTACGCCGAATCGGGATTCCTGCTCGACCTGACCGCGTGGATGACGGCCAACAGCGAGCGCTTCGTCCCCGCCGCCCAGGAGGGCATGGTCATTGACGGCAAGCACTACGGGTGGTCGGCGGAGTACTCGCCCGTCATCCCGGTCTGGAACACGGCGCTGCTCGAAGAGGCCGGCGTCAGCGAGATACCGCTGACGTGGGACGATCTGCTGGCTGCGGGCGAAGCGTTGAGGGCCAACGGGAAGTACCTGACCAGCTTCGGCGCCAACCCCATGAGCTACATCGACGTGATTGTGTTCACGCTGCCGGGCGGGCCAGAGGCGATGGCCGCGCTGGACTTCACCGCGCAGCCCTTCCTCGATGCGCTCGCGAGGCTCCAGGAGTTGATGCCCTACCTGCCCGAAAACGACGCCGAGAACCACTGGGACGAGGCGATGCAGCTCTTCGTGAGCGAGCAGATGGCGTTTGAGCTGAACGGCGCGTGGACCATCGGGAACGAGATCGTGAGCGACGTGGCCCCGGAGGGCTTCGCCGACCGGGTCGCGTTCGCGCCCTTCCCCAGCGTGGGCGGCGGCACGGCGGTCTACGTGGACACGTTCACCTTCATCGGCGCTTCCGCCGCCGTCGCCGAGGACCCCGCCAAGCTCGCGGCGGTCTACCACTTCTTCGACTTCTGGACCGGCCCGGAGGCGGCGACGCGCTTCATCACGGAGGCGCAATCGCCGATGGGCGTGACGACTGGCGACTTCGCGCAGGCCGATCCCCTGCTCGGCGGGTTCTTCGGCGTGACTGGCGATGTCACCTTTACATATCCGCCCGCGCTGCGCACCGGCAACACCTACGGCGCGGGAGAGGCAGCGACTCAGGCCCTGCTCTTGGGCATGAGCGTGGAGGAGGCCGCCCAGTTCTACGCGGAGAACTTCTCCGCGTGAGACGACCTTCTCCGACGGAGGGACGTGCGTTGTAGAGAGCGCACGTCCCTCCGAGGCTCGGCTGTCGCTGCCCGGCAGGGCTTGATGTTAGGGGAGAGTGCCGCAGCCATGCACCGCACAGCCGCGCAGCGCAGCCTCCGCTCGCGCCTTACCGGGTATGGCAATCCCCTGAGCCTGTTTCTGTTCCTGCTGCCCGGCTTCGGCGTGTACCTCCTGCTGATGCTGTGGCCGAGCATGCAATCGCTCTACTACAGCCTCGTCGAGTGGAACGGCCTGTCAACGAACATCACCTTCGTCGGCCTGGAGAACTTCACGCGCATGGCCGGCGACCGGGTCGTGCGCATCGCCCTGGAGAACGGGCTGCGCAACCTGTTCCTGCTCCTGGCGTTCCAGGTGCCGGTCGGTTTCCTGCTCGCCTACCTGTTGAGTCAGCAGGTGCGCGGGCGGCGCGTGTTCGTGTTCTGCTACTTCCTGCCCATCCTGATCTCAGAAGCCACCATGGCCCTGCTCTGGAGCCTGATCTACAACGGGCGCGCGGGGCTGCTCAACGGCGTTCTGACCTCCATCGGTCTCGAAGCACTCATCGTTCCCTGGCTCAGCCGGAACGGCACGGTGCAGTGGGCGGTCTTGATCCCAGGCGTGCTGCAATGGTTGGGCTTCAACGTCGTGCTCTTCCTGGCGGCCATCGACGGCATCCCGCAGGAGCTTTTCGAAGTCGCCCGCCTGGAAGGCGCGACCGCGCTTCAGGAGGTGCGGCACGTCACGCTGCCGGGGGTGCGGGGCGTTTACGTCACAGCGGTCATCCTGGCGATTGCGGGCGGCATCTCGCCCTTCCTCTACCCCTTCATCCTGACCAACGCCGGGCCGCTCGACCTCACGCAAACCCTGATGACGTACAGCTTCGAGAAGATATACGCTGCCGGCGGCCTGAACCGCAACCTCGAATGGGGCTACGGCAGCGCGCTTGGCGTGTTGCACCTGGTCATCGGCCTTGCGCTCAGCGGGCTGACGTGGTACCTGGGCCGGCTGAACCGTGAGAGGTGGCAGGCGTGAGCGCGGCGGCGCAGCGCTTATTGCATCCCGTGTGGCGGGCGCTGCTGTATGCGGCCCTCATCGCCTGGGCGGTGGTGGACATCTACCCGATGATCTGGACCGCGCTCACGTCGGTCAAGACCAACCGCGAGTATTTCGATAACCCATTCGGGCTGCCGGCAGAGTGGCACTTCCAGAACTACCCCGACGCCTGGAGCCAGGGGCGGATGAACCTGTACTTCCTCAACACGGTGGCGCTGGCGGCTGGCGTCGTGCTGCTGAGCCTGGCGCTGGCGTCGTCTACGTCGTTCGTGTTCGCCCGCTTCCGATTTCGCGGCTCGTGGGTGCTGTGGACTCTCCTCATGGCCGGGTTCCTGATGCCGGTGACGACGCGCATGGTGCCCATCGTCGTCTTCATGCGCCGCCTGGGCCTGTACGGCAACATGCTGTCGATCATCGTCGTGCTGGCGGCGGCAGCGGTGCCGTTCTCGGCGTTCTTCCTGCGCGCGTACATGGAGACTATCCCGCGCGAACTCGAAGAGGCGGCCATCGTGGACGGCGCGAACATGTGGCAGGTGTACACGCGCATCATCCTACCCCTGGCGCAGCCGGCGCTGGCGACGCTCGGCACGTTCAACTTCATCACGGCCTGGAACGAATTCACGATGGTTATCCTGCTCTCGCGCAGCGACAGCACGTTTACGCTGCCGGTCGGTATCCGCTTCCTGAACTCGTCGCGCGCTGCCGACATCACGGGTACCGCCGCCGGCCTCGTCATCACGATTGTGCCGGTGGCGCTCGTCTTCCTGTTCTTGCAGCGGTTCGTGGTCAAGGGCATGACCGCTGGCGCGCTCAAGGGGTAGCAGCTTATGGAATACTCAGGCTCGCTCGTGCCGATCAGCCCCGCCCGGCTGGACGGCTATGGCCCCTACCCGGCGTCACGCCGGGGCATCGTGCTCTTCGAGGTGGGCAACGACTTCGAGGATCACGGCCCCGCGCTCGCGCCAGACGTGGACACGATCTTCGTGCAGTACTTCGCCGTGCACCTGGCGGCGCGCACGGGCGTGCGCTACCAGGGCCACATCCCCTTCACCACCGACAAGGTCGATATTGCGCCGGCGTGGTGCCCGGCCTACCTCCCGCCCAACGAGTTCTACGCGCGCACGGCGGCCTTTCTGGAGCAGCAGCTTGCGCACCACACTGATGCGCCGCGCGCGGTGCTCATCATCGCGGGGCATGGCGGCGACGTGCTTGAGGCGCAGCGCGACGACCTGAGCCAACGTCTGGGCGCGCCCGTGACCATCACCGGGAACAAGCTGCACGAGGGGTTGGCGCGCCTGACCGCGCTCGACATCTACACCTCGCCGATTGCGCCCATTGCGCGCGAGATGCAGGTCCTCGGCTACTTCGACCACGCCGCCTGCCTGGACTACTCCGTCGCCGCTGCGATGGGCGTCCTCGATCATGAGAAGCTGCGCCGCCTCGCCGACGCGGCAGTCCGGGACCCACGCGGTACGCTGCGGCAGTGGCCGGCGATTGCCGGCCTGGGCGGCTACATCGCGTATGGCGGGGCGCGCTTCGCGCCGCTGCGCGAGATCGCCGCGCTCGAATACTGTCTTGCCCTCTATAAGCGCAACCCGCGCGGGTCGCAGTCCGCCGACGCCACGCTCGGCAGCCGCATCATCGCCGGCGCGCTGGAGGCGCTGGTCGCGGTGGTCGAGTCCCTCGATCCGGGAGGCTGACATGCTGGAGCTGAGCGGGCGCTATATCCGCGCCGGCGCGGGGCCGCAGGCCGAGCCACTGCGCCTGGCGCCCGCCGAGACGGCGCTGCTGCTGGTGGACGTCTACTACGATGACCAGGCGCGCGGGCGCTGGGGGCCGCCCGAAGACCCGTTCACCGCCCGGTTCGCCGCGATGGAAGGCGCCATCGCGACCGCCCTTGACGCAGCGCGGGCCGCCGCCCTGCAGGTGATCTACGCCACGAACAGCGCACCGCGCATCGGGGTGCCGCGCTCGGCCTTCGGGCGTCACTTCCGCCGGGCATGGGGCGACGAGTTCGACGCGGCGTTCGCGGAAGGCGGCGTGGACCCGCGCGAATACCACCAGGGCAATCGCGCCACGCCGCTCAAGTTCGCGCCACGCCTCGCGCCGCTGCCGGCCGAGCTTTACCTCCGCAAGCACACCTACAGCGCGTTCTTCGACACGCGCCTGGACACGGCGCTGCGCAACCTGGGCATCCATACGCTCGTGTGCGCCGGGCTGTGGGCAAACGTCTGCCTGGCGGCGACATCCCTCGACGCGCTGTACCGGAACTATGAGGTGATCTGGCTGCGCGATGGTACACTAGCGGGCAGCGAGGATACAGGTCGGTGGATCGCCTGGTTCGAAGAAGTGGTGGGCTTCACGGTGTCGAGCGCCGAGTTCGCGGCGGCCTGCCGCCGGCTGACGCCTTGAAGACAGGCGAGGGCGATCAGGGGCCAACCGGGTAAGGAGGGACATCCCCGATGCGCGAACCCGCGCCGCAGGTCAAGAGCGTGCTGGCTGTTGGCGCGCACCCCGACGACATCGAAATCCTGTGCGCCGGCACGCTCGCCCGGTACGCGCAGGCGGGCGTGCGTGTGGTCATCGGCGTGGCGACCGACGGCAGCGCCGGCCACATGGCCATCCCGCCAGACGAACTGGCCGGCATCCGCCGCGCCGAGGCGGAGCGCGCCGCCGCCGTGATCGGCGCGGAACTCATCTGGATGGGCTACACCGACGAGTTGCTCTTTTTGAGGACATCGCGACGCGGCTGCGCTTCGTGGACCTCGTGCGCGTGGCAAAGCCTGATGTCATCCTGACGCACGACCCGCATGACTATCACCCCGACCACCGCGCCGTCAGCCGCCTGCTCTTCGACGCCTCGTTCCTCTCCGGCGTGCCCCACGTCGAGACGGCGCACGCGGCGCACCCCGGCGTGCCCGCGCTCTACTACTATGACGTGCTCACGGGGGTTGGCTTCAACCCGACAGAGTACGTGGACATCGGGGAGACGTTCAAGCTCAAACACAAGATGCTGTCGTGCCACGAGAGCCAGATCGGCTGGCTGATGGATCATGACGGTATCGACGTGCTTGACCTGATGACGGTGATGGCGCGCTCCCGTGGCGTGCAGTGCGGCGTCGCGTACGCGGAGGGCTTCCGCCCCGAAATGGGTTGGGGGCGGGTCCGCCCGTACCGCGTCTTGCCTTGACCTGGAGCGGAGGGTAGGGAATGCGGAACATAAGCAAAGTCGCGCCGGGGTGGTGGGACTACACCACGCTGGACCGCGCCATTCTCGACGATGCGGCGCGGCTCACTGCCGACGACCTGTTCGGGCTGCGCCGTGAGGGCTTCTCGGTCGTGTTCTACGACACGGTAGAGGATTTCTACCTTGCGGAGGCGCTGGAGTACATCACGGCATGGCGGCAAGCCACCGAGCACGCGCCGGCCGGCATCTGCGGCCCGATCGGCCCCACCGAGCAGCTCCCGCTGGTCGCCCGGCTGGTGAACGAACTGGAGCTGGACCTGCGCCACTGTCACTTCTGGGGCATGGATGAATGGGTGGTGGACGGGAAAGAGGCGGGGATGGACTTCCCGCTCAGCTTTGCCCGCGCCGACATGGAACTCTGCTTCAACCGGATACGGCCCGATCTGCGGATGCCGCCGGGGCAGATTCACTTCCCGGCGGTGGAACGGCCCCCTACATCGAGAGCTGGAACCACGCGCGCTGCGTGATTATGCAGGGCGGCCAGGGTGAGGTAAAGCACTGGGCCTTCAACGACCCGCCCCGGCGCGAGGCGCCCTACCATGAGGATCCGCCGCCGCCGGAAATGTATCGCAGACTGACGACGCGGGTCGTGGACCTGCACCCCATCACGATGATTCAGAACGCGCGGACTTCGGGCGGCGGCGTGGTCCAGACCGTGCCGGACCAGGCGATCACCGTCGGGCCGGTGGAAACGTGGAAGGCCGAGAAGGTTTCGATCTGGCACGCCGGCGCGCACGACAACCCGTTCGGGATGCGCCTGACCACGCTGATGATCTCGAAGCGGGTTGTCGATACCGCCGTCCCGATGTCGCTGCTCGCGGACCACCCGAACGTGCAGTTCAATTTCCTCCGGCCCGCCATCGGCACGGTCGCGGCGGAGATGCACTGAACGCTGCCGGACCGGTCAGCCCCCGAAGCAGGCGGCGCACGCGCGCTCGACGGCGGCCCGGTCCGGCACCGCCTCCGTGCCGCCGGGGCCGCGCAGGCTCATCGCCGCGACGGTGCTGGCGAACTGCCCGCACCGCGCCAGCGGCCACCCCTCCAGGACGCCGTAGAGGAAGCCCGCGTCGAAGGCGTCGCCCGCGCCGATGGAGTCGGAAACCTCCGCCTCCGGGACCGGATACGGCGGCTGCGCGATGCGCTCCCCGCCGGCGTGGTAGATGAGCGACCCCTGCGCGCCGCGCTTGATCACGACGGTGTGCGGGCCGGCCGCCAGCAGCGCCGCCGCCGCGCGGTCCAGGTCATCGATGCCGACGATGCTGCGGGCCTCGTCCTCGTCGGAGAGAAACACATCGACGTGCGCGATCAACCCCTCCAGCCCAACCATCCAGGGCGGATCCACGGGGACGAGCGGGAACTGCGGGTCGAGCGAGACGATCAGCCCGCGCGTCCTGGCGTGCTGGCAGAGTTCGGCCATGTACGCGCCCCACATGTCCGGGTAGTGGAGATAGCCCGCCACGTGCAGCAGGCGCGCCCCGGCGACGCAGGCGAAATCCGCGTCGGAGAATACCGCCGGCCAGGGCGCGTGCGTCGCGACCTGGCCGGTCAGGGGCCGTTTCTTGCTGCCGAACAGCAGCATGTAGATGGCGATGGCGCTCGTGGTGCCGGGCTGGACGCGCACGCGCGCGGTGTCCACGCCGGCGTCGTGCAACGCGCGCATCAGGAAGGCGCTCAGCGGGTCAGACCCCACCGTCGAGATCACGCCACAACGCACGCCGAGCCGCTGGAGGTCCATGAGCACGTAGCCCGCCGACCCGGCGGCGTTGACGGAGACCTTGCTCAGCCCCATCCACTGCTGCAACGCCTCAGGCTCCAGCGGGGCCTGGCCTACGGCAATGATGTCGATGTTCAGCGGGCCGACAATCACAAGCTCCGGTTGGTGAGACATTGCGCGCCTCCCTGTGGCAGCGCCGCGCCTAGTGCGTGCCCGGCGGGAAGAACATGTTCCACACGCGGGCGTGCTTGGGGATGTTGGCGCGCTGGCAGTCCGGGTTGATGCCGCCAAGCTCGACCGCGCTCCAGTAGGGCAGCAGTTGCCCCGGCAGGATCGCCAGCAGCGTGAACAGGTTCTCGTCGTCGGTGGGGAGGCGGATGACGTAATCGCACAGCGGCGCAATCTCGGTGTCGTCCTCGCTGACAATCCCGACCGAGGGCGTCTTCAGCATCACGGTCGCTCTGGCGATGTCGGCCAGCTCTTTGTACGTCGGCCCCGGCGGCGCGACGATGATGGTCAGGATGCGGTGGTCGGTCAGGCCGAGCGCGCCGTGGATGTGGCGGCCAGGGCACATACCCTTGGTGGGGATGTGCGCCATCTCGTCATACTTGAGCGCGATCTCCTCCGCAGTGCCCAGGTTTGGCCCGCCCCCCACCACCAGCGCGGCGCGCACGTCTTTGAACTGCCGCGCGATGGTGTGGCACCGCGCGTCCACGTAGTCGAAGACCTCGGCGAGCCGGTCCGGAATCGCCATCAGCCGCGCGTACATGGCGTCGTAGTCCATCGCGTCGGGGCGTCGCCGCCGGCCGATCTCCAGCGCCAGGAAGAGGGACACGCCCAGGCGGGTGGTGTAGTGAAACGTGTCCGAGCCGCCCGTGTCGAACCCGCCCGCGCACAGTATGACGTCTTCACAGAGCTGCGTGATCGGGCTGCCCGCCACCGACGTGAGCGCAATCGCGTAAGCGCCGGCCTCGGCGGCCTTCCGGGCGGCGCGGTTCGAGTCGACCGTGGAGCCTGACCCAGAGTAGGCAAAGTACACCATCTTGGACCAGTCATACGGGCGCGCCGTGGAGATGAATTCGAGCGAGTCGATGCCCTCCATGTCCATGCCGGCCCACGCCCAGAACGCGCCGGCCGCGGCCATCGCGACAAACTGCGAGGTCCCCAGGCCGGTGCCCAGCCCGCGCGTGAGGCCCCGGTCCACAATCTTCTGCGCCAGCGCCGGGATCACGTCCTTGGTGTGCGCGAACGTATCACGCAGCGCCTGTGGCTGCGACTTGATGTCGCCGTACAGGTTGTACGGGTGCCCGGTCTGCGGCTCCGTGCCCAGCGCGATGTACATGATCGGGTGTTCGCCGGTCGCCTCGACCAGCCGGTCAACGTCCCCCTCCTTCCAGTCTGCCCAGCGCGTGATGCGTCTCCCCAGCGAGCGGTCATAATCTTGCGCCATTCAGATGAATCTCCTTTCGCGATTTGCGTTTCATGAGTCCGGTTGGGCGTCGCGTCAGCGCGGCTGATCCGCCACATCCTGCGCCCCCAGCGCGTGACGCAGGATGTCGTCGGCGCGCGCGGTGAAGCCGTCGAGTTCGGCAGCGAGCGCGCCGGCCCGCATCACGAGCACCCGGTGCGCCAGGCCCAGCACCTCAGGCAGCTCGGAGGCGACCAGCAGGATCGCGTTGCCCTCGCGCGCGAGGCGGGCGATCAACTCGTAGATTTCGAACTTGACGCCGACATCGATGCCCTGGGTCGGCTCCATCAGGATGAAGATCCGCGCGTGGACCGCCAGCCACTTCCCCAGCGCGACCTTCTGCTGGTTGCCACCGCTGAGGTTGCCCACCTTCTGGACGAGAGACGGCGTCTTGATGTCCAGCTCTTCGACCTGCTGCGCCGCGATGGCACGCTCCTGCGCCCGGTTCACCACCCCGGCGCGGGCGATGCGCCCCAGCGAGGCAAGCGCGATGTTGCGCTGCACGCTGAGGTTCTGGATCACGCCCTCGACCTTGCGGTCCTCCGGCACGCAGATGACGCCGGCGGCAATCGCGCTGGAGGGGCTGGGCGCAAACGGCTGCCCGCCCACGCTGATGCGCCCGGCGCGGATGGGATAGTCCCCGAAGATGGCCTTCGCAAGCTCGGTCTTGCCGGAGCCGCCCACGCCCGTAAGCGCCAGCACCTCCCGGCGCGGAGCGCAAAGCTCACGTCGGTAAACGCGCCATCGGCAGCGGTCAGCTCTTCCACGCGCAGCAGCGGCGCGCCCGGCGCGGGATTGCGCGCGGGGAAGACCGTCTCCAGCCGGCGACCGATCATATCGGTGATGAGCAGGTCGGCAGTGACCTCGCCGATGGGCGCGGTGCGCACGTGTTTGCCGTCGCGCAGCACCGTGACCGTGTCGGCAAGCTGGAAGATTTCCTCCAGCCGGTGCGAGACGTAGAGGATGGTCGCGCCCCGCGCCTTGAGGATGGCGATCACGTCAAACAGCGCATCGACCTCCTGCTGGTTGAGCGCGGCGGTCGGCTCATCCATGATGAACAGCGTCGCCTCGTTCAGCAACGCCTTGGCGATCTCGACCAACTGCTTCTCGCTGACCTTGAGGCTCTCGACCGGGGCGCGCACGTCCATGTGCCCGGCCTTGAGCGTCGCCAGGATCGACTCGGTCTCGCGGCGCATGGCGCGGTGGTCGATGACGCCCAGGCCGCGCCTCGGCTCCTTGCCCAGCATCACGTTGCTCATCACGCTGCGCGTGGGCAGGAGGTTGAGTTCCTGGTAGATGGTGGACACGCCCGCCGCGAATGCGTCCTTCGGGGGTGTGGGGGTTGTAGGGCCGGCCGTCCAGGACGATCTCGCCGGCGTCGCGCGGGATCGCGCCGGAGAGCACCTTGATGAGCGTGGACTTGCCCGCGCCGTTCTCGCCGATCAGGGCGTGCACGTGGCCGGCCGCGACCGCAAACGACACGCCGTCGAGCGCCTGCACGCCAGGGAAGCGCTTGCTGATGTCGGTGAGCGTGAGCTTCGTGCTGTGCGCCATCTCAGCGGACCATCACGCGCAGCCGGTCGAGCGAGAGCGCGACGATCAGGATCGCGCCGGAGACGATGCGCTGGATGTTGATGTCCGCGCCGAGGTGGATCAGGCCGTTGTCGATTGCCATCAGGAAGATCGCCGCCGCCAGCACATTCAGCACCCGCCCGCGCCCGCCGGAAAGGCTGATGCCGCCCAGGATCACGGCGGTGAGGATCGGAAACAGGAAGTTGCCGCCCATGCCCGCCCCCGCCGACCCCCGGCGCGCCGCCGCCATCACGCCGCCGAACCCGGCCAGCAGGCCCGCGATCACGAAGGCGTACAGGCGGATGCGCGCGGTCTTGATGCCGGAGAGCCAGGTGGCCTTGTCGTTCGAGCCGGTGGCGTAGATGTAGGCCCCGAAGGTGGTATACGAGAGTACGAAGTGCGCGATCAGGTAGAACAAGAACAACAGGATCACCGGCACCGGCACCGGGCCGACCCACCCCGTGTAGAGAAACTCGATCGGGTCGATTGCATCCCCGTAGATGGTATGGCCGCCGGTGTACGTCAGGCCCAGGCCATCGAGGATGGTCATCATGCCCAACGTGGCGATGATCGGGTTGATGCCGATCAGGGTCACGAGCAGGCCGTTGACCAGGCCGATCAGCCCGCCGGCCCCAACCGCGATGAGCACCGCCAGCGCCGGCGGCAGGGAGAAGTCCACGATGCCGGCCGCGACGATGATGGCGGTCAACCCCAGCGTGGACGCGACCGAGACATCCATGGTCCCCAGCATGACGATCAGGCTCTCGCCGATGGCGACGATGCCGATGATGGCGGCCTGCCGCACGACCTTGGAGGCGTTGTCCCAGGTCATGAACGTGTTGGTCTGTAGCGCCAGGAACAACACCCAGAGCAAGAAGATGACGTAGAAGCCATTCTCGCTGATGAAATCGACCACTCTGCGCCGGTCTAGTTTGAGCGAAGCGTCCATTTTTCCTCGCGTTGTGACGCGCCGGTCAGGGCGGGGGCGCGCAGACGGTCGCGCCCCCGCCGGTCCCTCAGTACAAGATGGTTACGGGTTCAGTGTCTCGGCGGTGATGAGTTCGATGGGGACGCGGACGTTGGCGGGCGCGTCCGCGCCGACCAGCAGCTTCACCACCGCGTTTGCGGCGAGCAGACCGTTCGCGTCCGGCGCGGTCGAGACCGTCCCCCGGAAGTAGTAGCCGTCCTGCAGGTATTGCAGCGCCTGCGCTTCCGCGTCGATCCCCACCACGATCACCTCATCCGCCCCTTCCCGGCGGCCTCCAACGCCTGCACCGCCCCATACGCCCCCGCGTCGTTGATCGACACCACCACGTCGATGTCCGGGTGCGCCTGCAGCGCGCTCTCCATGCTCGTCAGCCCGAAGTCCGCCGTCCCGCCCAGGTACCGACCCACCACCGTCGCCCCTGGCGCGCCCTCCAGCAACGCCGCCTCGATGTTGTCCGCTCGGATCACCACGTTCGGCAGGTCAGGGTAGTCCAGGATCGCCACCACCGCCTCCCCGCCCAGCTCCTCCGCAATGAGCTGCCCGGCATACTCCCCAGCGGCCCACCCCAGGTCGGCGTCCTCAATCGCGATCGACACCCCGCCGAACTGCTGCGCGCTCCCCGCCCCGCGTACTGCACGATCGCGATCCCGGCCTCCGCCGCCTCCCTGCAGCGCATTCGCCACCGCTGGCGGGTCCAGCACGCAGATCACCAGCGCGCTCACACCCCGCGCTGTGAAGCTCTCGATCCCCGAGATCTGCAGCTCCGTGTCCGCCTGCAGATCGAAGATCTCCGCCCGCAGCCCAACTTCCGCCAGCCGCGCCGCCGCCGCCTCCGCCGCCGCCGCGTGCCACTCGTTGCCCATCGTGCACGACACGACGCCCACCACGCCATCGCCCAGCGCCGCCTGCGCCGCCGCGATCTCCTCCGCCGTCGGCTCCAGGTCCGCCGCCGTCCCCATTGCCTGGGCGGCCAGCGTCTCGGCGGTGATGAGTTCGATGGGGACGCGGACGTTGGCGGGCGCGTCCGCGCCGGCCAGCAGCTTCACCACCGCGTTTGCGGCGAGCAGACCGTTCGCGTCCGGCGCGGTCGAGACCGTCCCCCGGAAGTAGTAGCCGTCCTGCAGGTATTGCAGCGCCTGCGCTTCCGCGTCGATCCCCACCACGATCACCTCATCCGCCCCCTTCCCGGCGGCCTCCAACGCCTGCACCGCCCCATACGCCCCCGCGTCGTTGATCGACACCACCACGTCGATGTCCGGGTGCGCCTGCAGCGCGCTCTCCATGCTCGTCAGCCCGAAGTCCGCCGTCCCGCCCAGGTACCGACCCACCACCGTCGCCCCTGGCGCGCCCTCCAGCAACGCCGCCTCGATGTTGTCCGCCCGGATCACCACGTTCGGCAGGTCAGGGTAGTCCAGGATCGCCACCACCGCCTCCCCGCCCAGTTCCTCCGCGATGAGCTGCCCGGCGTACTCCCCAGCAGCCCACCCCAGGTCGGCGTCCTCAATCGCGATCGACACCCCGCCGAACTGCTGCGCGCTCTCCCGCCCCGCGTACTGCACGATCGCGATCCCGGCCTCCGCCGCCTCCTGCAGCGCGTTCGCCACCGCTGGCGGGTCCAGCACGCAGATCACCAGCGCGCTCACGCCCCGCGCCGTGAAGCTCTCGATCCCCGAGATCTGCAACTCCGTGTCCGCCTGCGAATCGAAGATCTCCGCTCGCAGCCCAACTTCCGCCAGCCGCGCCGCCGCCGCCTCCGCCGCCGCCGCGTGCCACTCGTTGCCCATCGTGCACGACACGACGCCCACCACGCCATCGCCCAGCGCCGCCTGCGCCGCCGCGATCTCCTCCGCCGTCGGCTCCAGATCCGCCGCCGTCCCCATCGGCTCTTCCTGCGCCTGGACCCGCGCCAATCCGGGCAGCCCCGCGATCAGCAGCAGGCAGACCAGGCTCGTCACCGCGTACAAGGTCGCCTTTTTCATCGCCGTTTCTCCTCCGCATTCCGTGCGAATATCAACCGAGATCAGAAGCCTGACGCATGTTTTCCGGGACACCTCCTTACCCTGCGAACAGCAAAGCGCCGGTCAACAGTCCTATCCGCCGGCGCTTTCGCTCTGGTCGGCCAGGTCAAGGACCTGGTGCGCCGTGTTCTCGTCGGTGACAACCACGTTCACGAAGCCGCCGCGCAGCGCGCCAAGCAAGGGAGCGACTTTCGCGGGGTCGCCCGCGACCCCGATGCTCAGCAGCGCGCGGCGCAGGTCCTCA
This sequence comes from Anaerolineae bacterium, assembly GCA_027494055.1. Lineage (GTDB taxonomy): Bacteria > Chloroflexota > Anaerolineae > Aggregatilineales > JAFGMM01 > JAOSJO01. The sequence goes on from JAOSJO010000023.1 coordinate 417,083, forward strand.
AGCTCGATGCCGACCACGCGGTCATCGAAACTGGAGGGCATCGCTGCCCCCTGAATGTCGAAAAAGCGACCGCAGATGTCGCCGACAGCGCCGTGCTGCTCGACGGCGTTCAGTTCCTGGGCCGTCACAATCCCCGCGCGCACGTACACGTGATCGACCGCCGGGCAGCCGACCCCGACGACGTACACGTCCGCCGAGTGCGCCAGCCGCAGGGACTCCGCGATGCTCGGATTGGCGGCGGCCAGTTCGGCGGCGGCCCCAGAGCCGAGCACCGCCGGGGCGTTGAGGTAGGAAACCCGCGCGCCAAGCGCCTGGGCGGCGAGGCGGGCCAGCTCGTTGAAGTCGATGTCAGACGCCTCGTGCCCCAGCGCCCCCATCGCCTGCACCACCGTCACGTTCTCGACCGGGTGCGGCCTCAGCCAGCGAACCGTCTCGCGCAGGGTGCGCCCAGACCCGATGCACACGCGCTGGCCCGGCGCGATGTGCTCACAGAGATACTCGGCGCAGGCGCGCCCGATGGACTTGAGGACGACTGGCGGCTGGGTGGCGAAAAGCGGCGTCACGACCGCCTCTCTCAGGTTGGCGAAGCGCGCCTTAAGCGCGTCCTCTGCGTGGTTGACGCGCGCATCCGGGCTGACGATGCGGATCTGGACGATGCCCACCTCGCGCGCCTCGGACAGATAGCGCGACACCTGGGAACGCGACAGCCCCAGCATCTGCGCGATCTCCTGCTGGGTATAGCCATTCTCGTAGTAGGCATGCGCCACTTCGAGGAGAAGGGTTGTCCGTTGATTCACATTTGTGCATTCACATCTGTGCTGCGCATCTACAGCATATTACAGGTCGCCCTGCGCTGTCAAGGGGCGCGCGCGGCCCAACACCGGGCAAGGGGTTGACCCTTTGTGATTGACGGGTATGCTTGACCCTGAATCCGCGAACGCGCCGAGCGTTGCCCGGCGCGCCCCGGCAGAGGTCGGGGCGCGCGTGCTTAACTGCATCCACGAAAGGGAGATTGGCCGTGAACGACTGGGAGAATCCGGGGTTGGTGGCGCGGAATCGTGAGCCGGCGCATGTGGACACAATACCCTATCCGGACGAAGCGACGGCGCTGGAAGGGACGCACGCAGCCAGCCCCTATTTCAAGTTGCTGAACGGCAGGTGGACCTTAGGTGCTTCCCCAACCCGGCCTCAGCCCCCAGAGACTTCCACACGCCCGACGCCGATACCGCCGGGTGGGACACAATTGCCGTGCCGGGCAACTGGCAGTTGCAGTTCGACGCCGCCGGCAACCGCTTCGATAAGCCGATCTACACCAACGTCGTCTACCCCTTCCCCAGCGACGACCTGCCGCGCGTGCCGGAACACGACAACCCGACCGGCTGCTGCCGCCACACGTTCACCGTGCCGGACGAGTGGGCCGGCCGCCTGGTCTTCCTCGTGTTCGACGGGGTGGACTCCGCCTTCCACCTGTGGGTCAACGGGGAGTTGGTCGGCTTCAGCAAGGACAGCCGCCTGCCGGCCGAGTTCAACATCACGCCCTACCTCCGCCCAGGCGCAAACCGGCTTGCCGCCAGGGTGTACCGCTGGTCCGACGGCAGCTACCTGGAGGATCAGGACTTCTGGCGGCTGAGCGGCATCTACCGCGACGTGTACCTGTGGGCCGCGCCGCCGGTCCATGTGCGCGACTTCGCCATCAGGACCGATTTCGACGCCGCCTACCGTGACGCCACGCTGCACGTGCGCGCCCACATCCGCAACGATGCGGCGGCGCCGGCCTCCGGCTACCGCCTGTTGATGCGCCTGCTCGACGCTGACGGCGCGCCGGTAGCCGAGCAGGCTTCCGGGGCGGTCGAGGTCGCCGCCGGGCAGGAGAGGCACGGTCGCGTTGCAGCAGCCGGTGCGCGCGCCGGAGCCGTGGTCGGACGAGCGCCCATACCTCTACACGCTGCTCCTGTCGCTGCAAGACCCGGCCGGCGACTCGGTCGCGGTGCAGCGCAGCCGCGTGGGTTTCCGCAAGGTTGAGATCATCGACGGGCAGGTCCACGTCAACGGCCGGCCGGTTGTCTTCAAGGGCGTCAACCGGCACGAGCACGACCCCGACACCGGCCACACGGTGACGCTGGACTCCATGCTCGCCGACATCCACCTGATGAAGCAGTTCAACGTCAACGCGGTGCGCACGTCGCACTATCCCAACGTGCCGCAGTGGTACGACCTCTGCGACCAGTACGGCCTGTACGTGATCGACGAAGCCAACATCGAAAGCCACGGCGTCACGGGCCTGCCGGCCAACGACCCGCAATGGAAGGCCGCCTTCATGGATCGCGGCAGCCGCATGGTCGAGCGCGACAAGAATCATCCCAGCATCATTATGTGGTCGCTCGGTAACGAGTCCGGCTATGGACCCAACCACGACGCGCTGGCCGCGTGGATTCACGCGCACGACCCCACGCGCCCGGTGCACTACGAAGGCGCGACCGGCTGGGAGTACAGGGGGGCGGCGCACGCGCCGGCCATCGACGTGGTGAGCGTGATGTACCCCACGCTTGAGCGGTTCGAGGCGTATGCGACCACGCCGGGCGAGACGCGGCCCTTCATCATGTGCGAGTACGCGCACGCGATGGGCAACGGCCCCGGCGCGCTCCCGGAGTACTGGGCGCTCATCGACAGGCACAAACGCGCGCAGGGCGGCTTCGTGTGGGACTGGGTCGATCAGGGCATCCGCATGGTCACCGAGGACGGCGAACCCTGGTACGCCTACGGCGGCGACTTCGGCGACGAACTCAACGACGCCGACTTCTGCCTCAACGGCCTCGTCTGGCCGGACCGGACGCCGCACCCCGCCCTCTGGGAAGTCAAGAAGGTTTACGAGCCGGTGCGCGTCGAGCCGGTTGATCTGAAGGCGGGCAGGGTGCGCGTGGTCAACCGCTACGTCTTCTCCGACCTGAGCGGGCTGGACATCGCGTGGACGCTCGCCGCCAACGGCGAAGCGCTCCAGGCAGGTGCGCTGCCGAGGCTGCGCACGCCCGCCGGCGCGAGCGAGACGCTCACCATCCCGTTCGACCCGCCGGCGTTGGAACCGGACACGGCGTACTGGCTCACGCTGCGCTTCACGCTGGGCGCGGACACGCCCTGGGCGGCGCAGGGGCATGAGGTCGCCTGGGCGCAGTTTGAACTGCCCTTCGCCGCGCCGGCGGCCAGGCCGACGGCGCGCGCGGCGACGCCGGCGCTGCACCACGAAGAGACGCCGGACGCAAATCACGCTGCGCGGCGACGCGTTCCGCTGACGTTCGACAGGGCAACCGGGCGCATCAGCGCGTGGCGCTACCGGGGCGAGGGGCTTGTGCTGCGCGGCCCGGCGCTCAACTTCTGGCGCGCGCCGACGGAGAACGACGCCGGCATGGGCGAGCAGCACCTGGCGTTGCGCTGGCGGGACGCCGGCCTGGACCGGCTGGAGGAACAGGTCCAGGCGGTCACGTTGACGCCCCTGGACGCGCACCGCGCCCGGCTGGTCGTCCGGTCGCAGCTCGCGCCGCCGTGGGGGGCGGGGGCGCGGCAGGTCGTCAACTGGCAGCCCTTGCTGAACCGCCTGGACGTTGCTTGCAGCATCGCCCTGACGCCGGAGGAATTCAGGGCCGTCTGTGACGAAGTGGGCATCGCCTACGAGGCACTGCCGACGGACTTCAGGGTCATCAAGGCGCGCGCGCTCTCTGCGGAGATGGCGCGCCAGGACCGGTTGTTCGACCTGGCGTGCGCGCCGTCCAGAACGCCCTCCGGGCCAGGGACGGCGACCTCCCGTCCGAACCGTTCATCAAGGCCAGCACGCCGGACGAACTCAGGGCGCTGTTCACGACCGAGTACGCCACGCGCTTCGACTGCGAGACCGCGTACACGGTCCACAGCAGCGGGGATGTCGTGATCGACGTGCATGTGCAGCCAGACGCCAGCCTCCCGCCGCTGCCGCGCATCGGCCTGCAGATGCACCTGCCGGGGCGGTACGACACGCTCACCTGGTACGGGCGCGGCCCGCACGAAACCTATGCTGACCGCAAATCGGGCGCGCAGGTCGGGTTGTATCGCGGCAGCGTGGCAGCGCAGTACGTCCCCTACATCGTGCCGCAGGAGAACGGGAACAAGACCGACGTGCGGTGGGCGTCGCTGACGGACGCGGAAGGGCGCGGCCTGGCGGCGGTGGGGATGCCGCTGCTGAACGTCAGCGCGCACCATTACACCGCCGAAGACCTGACCCGCGCGCGCCACACCCATGAACTCACGCGCCGGGAGAGCATCACGCTGAACCTCGACCACGCGCAGTCGGGCCTGGGTAGCGAAAGCTGCGGGCCGGGCGTGCTCCCGCAATACCTGATCCCGCCGCGCGCGGTCCGGTTCCGCCTGGGGCTGGCCGCGTTTGACGCGCGGGAGGTCTCGCTGGCCGCGCTGGCCCGGCGGGCGGTGGAGTGACGGCGCAACCGCGCCGCCTCGGCGAACTGCCCGCCAACTGGAGCCGGCGGGCCGCGAAAGACGCAGCACCGCTCGCCTGGAGTAAAACGGCGGCTACGAGGCAATGGGCCACACTATTGCATGACGACAGCGCAGAGTTGGAAACACGAAGCCACGAAAGGCGGGAAAAGTAAAACGCCCATGCCATTCGTGGCTTCGCGTGTTTCGTGCTTTCGTTTTACGCATCTGGGTGCCTGCATCGCTGTTCCCGGACTCCGTCATGCTATCCCCGCCGACGAGTTACTTGACACGCGCCCCCAAAAGCCTTTAGAATACATAAAACGGTTTACTAAAACGATTTGTGCGGCATTTGATGGGACGCAAGGCCAGCATCCGGGACGTCGCCAGGCGCGCCAGGGTCTCCCCGACGACCGTGTCCTTTGTGCTCAATGGCAGGGGGCAGGTCAGTGAGGAGACGCGCAAGCGCGTGCTTGCCGCGGTCGAGGCGCTGGACTACTCGCCAGACCTGCGCGCGCGCAGCCTGAAGAGCCAGCGGATCCAGACGCTTGCGCTCCTGTTCCTCTACTCAGAGGAGTCGCTGACGTCATCGCGCTACTTCCGGGACCTGACGGCCTCGATCTGCGCCAGGGCCAGCCGGTTCGACTACCGGGTGATGATCTCGCTCCTCCAGCGGAGCCAGTCCCTGGCCGATCACATCAAGATGCTGCGGCAGGATGGCCTCTCCAGCGGGCTGATCGTGGCCGCGCCCAGCCCGGAACAGGTCGAACTCATCGCCGACAACCTGGCGGAGTTCCCCGGCATCGTTGTGAGCGCCACCTCGCCCTACCCCAACCTCGGCTTTGTCGATGTGGACAACACCAACGCCATGGGCCAGGCAATCGAACACCTGATGACGCTCGGCCACCAGCGCATCGCCTATGTGACGCCGCAGGCGACCAGCAGCCACACGGTCGCGCGCCAGGCCGCGTACACCGAAGCGATGGCCGGTGTCGGGCTTGGCGGGTACGAGCGGGTTTTCATCGTGCCGCCCAACGGCGAAATCGCGGAGTCGGGGCTGTTGGATACCGCGCCGACAGCCGTCATCGCTTTCGACGATGTGCGGGCCATCCAGATCATGGACTTCCTGCGGCAGCGCGGCGTGCGCGTGCCGGAGGACATCGCAGTGATCGGCTTTGACGATGAGGACTTCGGCCTGCACATCTCCCCGCGCCTGACGACGCTGGCGCAGCCCTTCTCAGAGATGGGCTGCCTTGTCGCCGACAGGCTCATCCAGCAGATCGAAGACCCGTCGCTGGAACCGGCGCAGTGCATCCTGTCGCTGCAACTGATCGTCCGCGAGTCGTGCGGCGCGGCGGAGACCGGGCGCCCCTGACACATCGCTGAAACAGGACGCCGTCGCCGGCGCGCCGGCGGCATTGCACAGGCTGAAACGCGAGGCGGTGACATCATGGAGAAGATTCGCGTCGGATTGGTGGGGCTGGCCCAGGGCTGGTACGCCACGCTCTATTCGCGGGCCTGCGCGCAGATGCGCGACGTGGCGTTCGTCGGCGTGTGCGACCTCGGCGCTTCCGAGGCATACGTCCAGGCCTGCGCCGAGACCAGCGCCGCCGCGTTCGCGGCGGAGTTGGGCGTGCCCCTGGTCCACGACTTTGACGCGCTGCTCGCCCACGAGCCGCACGCGCTCATCATCACGAGCGAGACCGCCGACCACCATCGCCACGCCGTGCCCGCCATCGAGGCCGGCATCCACGTGTTCATCGGCAAGCCCATGACCACCTCCCTCGCCGCCGCGCAGGCCATCGTGGCGGCGGCGGAGAGGCAGCCGTCGGTCGTCGTCCTGCCGGGCGAGCCGGCGCGCTACGAAGACGGCATGATCGAGGCGCGCGCGCGCCTCCAGGAGGGGCAGATTGGCCGCCCGCTGGTGGCGCACGTGTATGTCAACCACCTGGCGATGACAAACCACGCCTGGGAGATGAGCGCCGCGCGCAGCGGCAGCCCGCTCATCGAGTTCGGCAGCTACCCGGCTGACCTTGCCGAATGGATCGTCGGCGCGCCGATCACGTCGGTGTACGCCCTTGCGGACAACTTCTGCACGCCCCAGATCGAAGGGCCGGACAACGTGAAGATGCTCTGCCGCCACCAGAACGGCGCGATCAGCACGCTGGGTGTGTATTCCTCCATCACCTGGGATTATCCCTTCCTGGGCCTGGAGATCATCGGGGAGCGCGGTTGCCTCCGCGCCGATTACCACAACTACCCGGTCTACGTCCACCGGAAAGACGCGGTCCTGGTTTCGAGTCCGCGCTACTCACCTATGAACGCGCGCGAGATCGAGCACTTCATGGACTGCGTGCGCGGCAGGGCAACGCCCGTCATTACGCCGCAGGAGTACGTGAGCACCATCCGGGTGCTGGAGGCGGCGCAACGGAGCATCGCGCACGGGCAGCCGGTTGAGATTGCGCGCGGGGAGACATGAAGCAGGTACGGATTGGCTTCATCGGCTGCGGCGAAATCGCCGAGATGCACCGGGAAGCGCTGGCGCGCATCCCGGAGGCGGCGCTGTGCGCCGTGCACGACCGCGACACGGGCGCAGCCGAGGCGTTTGCCGCCCGCGAGGGCGTGCAGGCGGTCGGCGACGCTGCGGCGTTGCTCGCCGATGCGTCGCTCGACGCGGTCTACATCCTGACGCGGCACGATTCGCACCCGGAACTGACCATGCGGGCAGTCGCGGCGGGCAAGGCCGTCTTCTGCGAGAAGCCGCTCGCGCTCACGGTCGCGGAGGCCGATGCGGTCGTCAGCCAGGTCGAAAGCGCCGGCGCGACCGTGATGGTCGGCTTCAGCCACCGCTGGGACCCGGTCGTCCGGCGCGCGAAGGCGTGGGCCGACCGCCAGGCCACGCCCCCCATGACCCTGCACGTGTCATTTGTCACCTCGCCCTTCCTCGAAAGCTGGGCCGGGCTGCCTGACGAGGGCGGCGGCGTGTTCCACTGCCTGGGCAGCCATGCGGTTGACCTGGCCCAGTACCTGATGGGGCGCGCGTTCACCCGCGTCGAGGCCACGCAGGCGCGGCTGCGCCTCCCCGAACCGTACCTGCCGGACACCGCCGCGCTTCTGTTGCAGGCCGACGACGGCGCGCTGGCGAGCGTGCTCCTGCATGACCACGCCCCGGTCAGCTACATCCAGTACGACACGGGGGAGGACAGCCACCTGCTGCGCGCGGAGCTGTTCGGCGACGGGTGGGCGGTCGTGATCGACAGCCTCTCGCGCCTCCGCTGCTACGACGCGCAGGGCTGCCACGAGGTTGCGGTTCGGTGCGACAGCCGCATCGAGCGTTTCGGCATCCTCGCTGAGAACCAACACTTTGTTCAGTGCGTGCTCCAGAGCGCGCCCCCTTCTCCGGGCGTGCGCGATGGAGCCAGCGTTGTCGCGTTGATCGAAACCGCCGCGAAGACCGCACAAAGCCGGTGGGGGCGTATTCCGCAGCATGAGGCGATCGCCGCCGCGCGCAACTGGTCGTGAAACCGCTGCGCTGCCCCTCGCTCGCGAAGGTGCAAGGAGGAGCCTATCGGGAAGATGCATGAAAGCCCATTATTTTCCGCAGTGTCGTTTGTTCTCTGCGCCCAGACACATTAAGGAGAGAGAGGAAATGCGCAAGCTTACGGCGATTCTCCTGGCTCTGACCCTGGTCATTGGAGCAGCGCCTGCCATCGCGCAGGAGGAGCCGATCACCATCAGCTTCTTCCACATGACCTGGCTCGAAGCCGGCCAACAGGCGCTCGACGAGGCGATTGCCGCGTTCGAGGCCGAAAACCCCAACATCAAGGTTGAGCAGATCATCGTCTCGTGGGGCGAGGCGCACTCCCAGTTCATGACCTCGATGGCCGCCGGCGTCGCGCCGGACATCGCCATGATGGGCGGCACCTGGCCGGTCGAGTTCCAGAACATGGGGGCGTGGGCGCCGGCGGGCGATTATCTGCCCGCTGACTTCGCCGACTGGTTCGTCCCCGCTGCCCTGGCGACCATCCAGTATGACGGGGAGCTTTACGGCGCTCCCTGGGAAGGTGGAACGTGGGGCTTCTTCTACCGCAAGGACCTGTTCGAAGCCGCCGGCCTCGACCCGGAGCAGCCCCCCACGACCTGGGAAGAGATGGTCGAGTTCGGCCAGAAGCTGACGGTTGACGAGGACGGCGACGGCACCCCCGACCAGTGGGGCCTGGTCTTCCCGGCTGCCGGCTGGGAGCCGGACGACTACTTCCTGCCCATCGCCTGGCAGGTAGACTGCCCGGTCGCCGAGCTGACGGACGTCGGCTGGGTCTCGGCCTTCGACCAGCCGAACTGCCTGGAGGCCCTGCAGTTCTACTATGACCTCGTGCACACCTACAAGATCACGCCCACCGACATCGTAGGCTACACCTGGGAGGAGGCCAAGAACGCCTTCGCCTTTGGCGACGCCGCGATGATGTACAACGGCGGTTGGGCGGCGGGCACGCTGCCCGCGGAGATCGAGGGGATGTGGGGGGACCGCCCTCAACCCCGCCGGCCCGCGCGGGACCATCGCCGCGATGGGGTATCCCAACACGCTCATGGTCACCGCCCAGTCTGACCACCCGGCGGAGGCCTACCAGTTCCTGGCGTTCCTGCACGAAGGCTTCCCAAGCTGGGCCGACGAGTACGCCCTGGCCCATGCGTCGCTCAACTGGTCGGCGGGTTACGCCGACCTGGACTTCGCCAAGGACCCGCTCATCGCGCCGCTGGTCGAGGCGATGAACTACAGCCAGAACCGGCCCTTCGCGCCGCAGTACGAGCAGTTCCGCCAGGGGTACTTCTGCCCTGGCCTGCAGGCGCTTGTCCTCGGCGAGACGACGCCGGAGGCGGCAGCCGCCGAGTTCGTTGAGGCGTTCAACAAGCTTCACGGCACGCACTAACGCACGCATCGTTCCGCCGTAGGGGCACGGAAGGCCGTGCCCCTACGGCCACGCCGGCGCTTTCGCGCATCCGGCCAACGACAACGCCCGGCCCGCGAGCCTGCGAATGGTGAAGGTACAGCGCTTGTGAAACAAGACCGCGCGACTACAGCAATCCTATCGACGCCCTCCGCGTCCACCCCAGAGGGCAGACGCGCCATCATGCAGCGGCTCAGCCCTTATCTGCTCATTCTTCCTGCCGCCGCCCTGATGGCGATCCTCATTCTCTTCCCGCTGGTGCGCGGGGTGGTGATGAGTTTCACCGAGGTCAATCTGGCAAACCAGGGCAGCATGACGTTCGTCGGCGTGCAACAGTACATGAAACTCCCGGACGACCCCGTGTTCTGGCGCGCGCTGGGGAACACGGTGAAGTGGACCCTGGGCGTGGTCGTGTTTCAATACGTGTTCGGGCTGGGGATTGCGCTGCTGCTCAACGAGCCGATCCCCTTCCGCGGGCTGTTCCGGGGCTGATCCTCGTGCCGTGGGTCGTGCCGTCGGTGGTGGCGGCGCTGTGCTGGCGCTGGATTTATGCAGGCGAGTACGGCATCCTCAACCACATGCTGCAACAGGTCGGCCTGATCCAGAGGCCGCTCCAGTGGCTATCGACGCCAGACCTGGCAATGCCGGCCGTCATCGCGGTCGGCATCTGGAAGTGGGTGCCGTTCATGGCGGTGGTGATGCTGGCGGGGTTGCAGTCGATCCCGAAGGAACTCTATGAAGCGGCGGAGGTGGACGGCGCGAACATCGTCCAGCGCTTCCGGCAAATCACCATGCCGCACGTGCGGAACCTCAGCCTGATCGCCACGCTGCTATCGTTCATCTGGACGTTCAACCACTTCGACATCGTGTACGTCATGACCAAGGGCGGGCCGGCGAACGCCACCCACCTGCTGTCCACCTACTCGTACCTGTCCGCCTTCGCCTATTTCGATATCGGCTACGCGGCGGCGATGGCGGTGGTCATGTTGGTCGCGCTTACCGTGCTCGCAGTGCCGTATCTGCGGCTCATGCGCGGCGAGAGCCAGACGGTCTAGCAGGAGGAAGCCATGCGGCGACGCACGCGAATCCGGCAAGCCATCGTGATGACCCTCCTGACCATTGTGGTGATTGTGCTGCTCTTCCCCTTCCTGTGGATGTTCTCCACCGCCCTGAAGCCACCGGACGAGGTCTTCACGCCGTCCCCGCGCTGGATCCCGGCCAACCCCACGCTGGACAACTTCACCCACATCCTCGGCTCAACCGCCTTCCCGCGCTACTTCGCGAACTCGGTGCTGGTCGCGTTCATCACGATGGCGCTGTCGGTGCTCATCACGATCTTCGCCGGCTACGCGCTCTCGCGATACAACTTCCGGGGCAAGGGGACGTTCTCGCTGTGGCTGCTCGTCTCGCAGATGTTCCCGCCGATGCTGCTCATCATCCCGATCTTCGTGCTCATGCTGGAGACGGGCCTCTACAACACCTACGCCTCCCTCATCATCACCTACGGGACCTTTGCGCTCCCGTTCAGCACGTGGATGATGCGCTCTTATTTCGACACCGTGCCCCCGATCTGGAAGAGGCGGCGATGGTGGACGGGTGCACGCGCCTGCAGGCGCTGGCGCGCGTGGTGCTGCCCCTCGCCGCGCCGGGGATCGCGACGGTGGCGCTGTTCATCTTCATCCTGGCGTGGCAGGAGTACATGTTCGCCCTCACCCTGACGCGCACCACGGAGATGCGCACCCTGCCGGTGGGCATCAGCCTGTTCCTGGGCGAGTATCGCGTGCTGGGGGGGTCGCTCATGGCCGGCTCGGTGGTGGTGACGGTCCCGGTCATCCTCCTGTTCGGCTATCTGCAGAGGTACATCGTGCAGGGCCTCACGCTGGGCGCGGTGAAGGGATAGGCGGGGCGATGCGTGAGCTGCGCGCGGGCGTCATCGGGTGCGGGTGGGCCGGGCAGTACCATGCCCAGGCTTACGCCGAGCATCCGCGCGCGCGGCTGGCCGCCGTCTGCGATGTGCGCCCGGAACGCGCGGAGACGCTGGCCGCGCGGTATGGCTGCCGCGCTTACGCCGCCGCCGAGACGATGCTGGCGCAGGAGAGTCTCGATCTGGTGAGCGTCGCCACGACGACGGAGACGCACGCCGAGATGGTGGAACGCGGCCTGCACGCCGGCGCGGCGGTGTTCTGCGAGAAACCGCTGGCCCAGGACGTGCGCGCCGCCGAGGCGATGGCCCGCGCCGCCGGCGCACGGCTCGGCGTCAACTACAACCGGCGCTACGCGGCGGGATACGCCAGGGCCAAAGCGTGGGTCGCTGAGGCAGGACGCATCCACTACGTCACCGCCACCCTGGCGCAGAACGTCCCCCTGGCCCGCACCGAAGCGCTGCGCGCCAACCTGCCGAGGGATTTCCTCATTTTCGACGCCGCGTCGCACCTGGTCGATCTCTTCCGCTTCCTGGTCGGTGAGCCTGAAACGCTCTGCGCCCAGGCATCGCCGCCCGCGCCGGGCGCGTTCCTGACCGACCTCAGCGTGAGCCTGCGCTTCGCCAGCGGGTGCGTGGGCAGCCTGGTCTGTAGCTTCGCCGGCCCGGAGTGGGGGCAGCTCCCCATCGAGCGCCTGGAGATCGGCGGCGCGTCGGAACGGCTGGTCGTGGACAACCTCACCCAGGCGGTATCGTGGTGCGGCTACCAGGACGACGTGATGCGCACGTGGCAGCCGTCCATCTTCGAACCGACCGGGTACGGACAGAGTATGCTCGCGTCTGTGCACGGCTGGATCGACGCCTGTCTGGCGGGGCAGCCGCCCCCGGTCAGCGGCGACGACGCGCTCCGCACCCTTCAGCTCTGCAGCCAGATCGCGGCCTCTGTGGCGGCGGAGACGGCGCAGGGCGCGGGCTAGGCGCGGCGATTGGGAACGCGCATGGGCGGGCGGCGCGCGCGCCAGAGAACCCGCACGCAGAGCAGATTGGAGTCTTTGCCGGCATGATGATTAGCCAGAGAACTCTCGCCGAAACGCTGGACCTGCTCCACCGAGACGCCCTCGTTGCGCTGGCGAGCGACCTGATCCGGATTCCGAGCGTCAGCCCGCGAGACACCGCCGACTGCGCGCGGCTGGGGATCGCGCCGGGCGAGAAGGCCGTCGCCGAGGCGCTGGCCGACCGGTTGCGCAAGGCCGGCGCGGAAGTGACGCTCCAGGAGGTGGTCGCCGACCGGCCCAACCTGCTGGCGCGGCTGCGCGGCGCTGGCGATGGGCGCGTGCTGTGCTTCAACGGCCACCTGGACACCGTCGGCGCGTTTGACATGGGCGCGCGGGCGTTCCAACCGGAGGTGCGCGAGGGCCGCCTGTACGGGCGCGGGGCCGCGGACGTGAAAGGCTCGCTGGCCTGCTTCACGCTGGTCCTGGAAACGCTGGCCCGGACCGGGATCACGCTGCCGAACGACATTGTGTTCACCGCCGTGATCGGCGAAGAGGGGCCGCCAAGCGGCACGGAGTTCCTGATCAAAAGCGGGTTCAGGGCCGACGCCGCCATCGTCGGCGAGCCGTCAGGGTGCCGCGTGTTTGTCGGCCAGCGCGGCGGCCAGTTCGTGCGCCTGACGACCCACGGCAAGACCGCGCACGGGAGCACACCCCATGCCGGCGTCAACGCGATTGAGCACATGGTCCGCCTGCTGGCCGCCATCCCGGAGATGCCCATCTTCAGCGGGGCGGCCAACGCCTACGGCGTCCCGTCGTTCTGCATCGGCACGATCAACGGCGGGTTGCGGATCAACGTCGTGCCGGACCGGTGCGAAGCCACCATCGATGTCCGGATGCCGCCCGGCATTGGCCCTGAAGACGTGCTGGCCGGCTTCAGCGCGCAGATGGAGCGGCTGGGCATTGGCGGGGAGGTCGAACCGCTGGAGCCGGGACACCCGGCCTACCTGACCCCTGAGACCGCGCCCATCGCGCGGGCGGCAGTCCAGGCCGCGCAGGCGCTGGGGATCGATGCGCGCCCGACCCTCGCCCCCTACTGGTCGGACCTGGCGCACCTGCACCGCGCCGGCATCCCGACCCTGATTATCGGGCCGGGAAGCATCCTCCAGGCCCATTCCGCCGACGAGTACGTGCCGGTTGACGACCTCGTAACCTGCGCGCGCCTCTACCTGTATACCGCGTTGCGCTTCGCCGGGGAGGTGGAGGCATGACCGGCGGCATCCGGCTCACGCCACAGGTCGCCCTGGTCGGCAGCGGCGAAATCGGCCTGTCGGAGGCGTGCGATAGCCACGTCTACCTGGTGGACGCCGGCGGCCCCCTGGTCATGGTCGACGCGGGGGCCGGGATCGCGCCGGAGCGCATCGAGGCGAATATCCGCAGCCTCGGCTATGCGCCGGAGCAGATCACCCACCTGTTGCTCACGCACGGCCACGCCGACCATGCCGGGGGCGCGGCGCATTTCAGCGCGCAGTACCTGTCGCTGCGCGTGTGCGCGGGGCGCCTTACGGCCTCTTTTCTGGGCGCGGGCGATGAACACGCCATTGCGCTGGACGCGGCGCGCAGCGCCGGCGTCTACCCGCCAGACTACCGCCTGCGCCCGGTGGCGGTTGCGCACGCGCTGCGCGACGGCGAGCGCCTCCAGATCGGCGGCTGCACGGTCCAGGTGATCGAGACCCCCGGCCACAGCGCCGACTCGGTCTGCTATCGCGTCGCGTTTGCGGACGGCGCGGCGCTTTTCTGCGGCGACACGCTGTTTGCGAGCGGCCTCGTGCCGCTGCTCAACACGCACGACTCCGACCTGGCCGCGTACCGCCGCAGCCTGGAAAGCCTGGCTGCGCGGGAGGTCGATGGGCTGTACCCCGGCCATGGGCTTTTCATGGTTGGCGGCGGCAGCGCCGCGATCCGGCAGCAGCACGAACGGCTGCAAGGTTCGATCTACCTGCCGCCTGTACTGAATGGATAGTTACGAGGGGAGCGCACCATGAGCAAAGAAACCATACGGCTGAAGTTTGACCCTGCCGAAATACCCGAAGACGACTCTTACCCGGTCTTCGTACCCAGCGTGGCGGTGATGATCAGCTTTGCCTCACCTGAAGGCCGCGCCAGCATCACGCCGATTGTCGCCTGGTCCATCGTATCGCGTTTCCCGTTCATGGCCGTGATCGCCCTGTGCCACGGCCACTACACCGACAATTACTTTCCGCGCTACTCGAACCGCACCATCCGCGAGGCCGGCGAGTTCGTGTTGAACATTCCGCACGACGGCCTGCGCGACGCGATCTCCAAGACCGGCGATGTCAGCGGCAACGACCCCACCGTGGACAAGTTCGCCTATGCCGGGCTGACCCCTGGGCCGGCGCAGACGGTGAAGTGCCCGATTATCGTGGAATGCCCGATCAATCTCGAATGCAAGGTGACGTCGATTGTCCGCACCGGCAGCCACGACCTCTTCATCGCCGAGGTGACGGCAATCCAGCACGACCCGATCCTGAGCCGCGACATCCAGGACGACATGATGGTTGTGAAGATGCTCCTCAAGGACGCGGAGACGGGCGCAACGCAAGAACGGCAGATGCTCTGGCGCACGCTGCCCACGTTCTCCTGAGAGGCGTCGCGTCGCCAGGCGTCCCCATCACAGGTTGTGAGCACGATGCGCAAGGACCTGAACCCAACCGTGGTGCAGATGCCGCGATCCGGCATCCGGGTGGTGCTCGACGCGGCAAACAAGCTGCCGGATGTCGTCTACCACCTCGAAATCGGCCAGCCTGACCTGCCGACCCCGCCGCACATCGTGGAAGCGGCAGTGGAGGCGGCCCGGCAGGGCTACACCGGATACACGCCGAACGCCGGCTTCCCCAGCCTGCGCCAGGCGTTCGCCGCGCGCCTGAACGCAGAACGCGGGCTGCGCGTGGACCCGGAGCAGGTCGTCGTGACGGTCGGGGCGATGGGGGCGATCTTCTCCGCGCTGTGCGCCACGGTCGCGCCGGGCGACGAGGTCCTGATCCCTGACCCCGGCTACCCGAACTACCTGATGCCCGTCAACCTGTTGGGCGCGCGAAGCGTCCGGTACCCGCTCGACGCCAGGGCCGGGTTCGCCTTCCGCGCAGCGGCGATTCAGGAGCGGATCGGGCCGCGCACGAAGGCCATCATCATCAACAGCCCGTCAAACCCAACCGGCACGATGATCGACCGGGCAGAGCTTGAGGCCGTCGTCGCGCTGGTGCAGCGACACGGGCTGTACCTCATCTCGGATGAGGCCTACGCGCACGTGTGCTTCGGCGGGACGCACCTCACGCCGCTGAGTTACGCGGCCGGCGAGCACGTCATCGCCGTCTATAGCTGCTCGAAGACGTACTCGATGACGGGCTGGCGCGTGGGGTTTGCCGTGAGCGCGCCGGAGATCGCCACTCTGTTGTCGAAGTTGCAGGAAGCCTACGTGGCCTGCGCGCCGAGCGTGTCGCAGAAAGCGGCGGAGGCCGCCCTGCGCGGCCCGCAGGATTGCGTCGAGGCGATGGCGAAGACGTACTGGCGTCGCCGGGACCTGGCGCTGGCGCTGTGCGCGGAGTACGGGCTGGCGGCTGTGCCGCCACAGGGCGCTTTCTACCTGCTCATCGCGCTGCCGGCCCCGGAGGGCGCGGACTCAACCGCATACGCCCTGCGCCTGCTGGCCGAGAAGCACGTCGCGGTTGCCCCAGGACGGACGTTCGGTCCGAGCGGCGAGGGGTACATCCGCATCGCCCTCTGCGCGCCTGAGAGCGCCATTCGCGAAGGTCTGGAGCGCATCGCCGCGTTCCAGCGGCAAACGTCCGGGTGAGATTCACCACCCTCCGCATCCCAAACATTGACAACGCGCTGACGTTTGGCCGTAGACTGATGACCTTCCCGTTAGCGGCGATTCCCAGGGCACCCCGGCGGTTCGCTAGCTTGGTTGCGCGGATAGCTGGCGGAGCGCATCGTGGTCCTACTGACAATCGGAGGTAAACCCTCCGGGCATGTCAGATCGTCGGTCAGAAACCGGCGATCCACAGCCGCTCGTAGCTGGGATACGGGTTGGCGTTTTCGTGCCAAACCTGATACCACGACCCGTCGGCATTCTGGCCGATCAGGATTAGCTCCTCGCCTTCGACGGCGGCCCTGATGTACGAGTTGTCGGCGTCGGGCGCGTCCCGGAGTTAGCCCGCTTGCGGCATTGGTCGTCGCCGTGCAGGACATATCCGTCACGCGCCAGAGCCGCACGTGCCGTCGTCGCCTCCCTGACCAGATATTCACCATCAGGCGACCAGTCTATCGAGTTCACCCAACTGGTGTGGCCGACCAGAGTGGCTAGCCGCTCGCCCGTGAGTGCGTCCCAGACGTAAATCATGTCATGAAAGCCACCAGCCACGCGCATCCCATCCGGCGACCACATCGCATCATTGCCCTCAAACTCTATGAGAAGCTGACCGCTGACGGCATCCCAAAAGCGGAGGCTACGGTAATAGCCTCCAGTAGCGAGGCGCTCGCCATCCGGCAGCCACGCCACCCAGCCCCCGTCATTCAGCTGCACCTCAAACTCGTTAGCTGCTCGCCACTAATCGTGCTCCAGATACGCACCATAATCCTGCCATCAACGGAACCGACGCCCGCGAGGCGCGTCCCATCCGGCGACCAAGCCAGGCTTCTTTCACAGAAACCCCAATCGCAGTCGAACACGGCAAGCTGCGCCCCGCTGACCACGTCCCAAATAAACACCTTGTCGTCAGTTCCGGCGCTTGCCAGGCGCGTCCCATCCGGCGACCACCACGCGGATGACCAGAAAGCGTCGGTGTGGCCTTTTAACACGGCGAGCTTGTCGCCAGTCGCCACGTCCCAAACAACGAGGTCGAAGCCCTCCGCATACGCAAAAACCGCCCGATGGCCGGAGGCAGCCCAGGCGCTTTCACCGCCTTCATGGTCGGAAAAAGCCAGCGTCCATGTGACCGGGTTGTAATAACTCCCCAAAGAGGTCATCCGTCAGGACACCCAGTTGCTCCCACTACTGGTATCCCAGACGAATACCGCGTCATCGAAAATCACGTTTCCGCCAACCGCCAAACGTGTTCCATCGGGTGACCATTTCATCGCAGTGGCCTGCGCTCCTGGGTTGAGAGCGGAAGCCGTCGCCCAGTGGCGGCATCCCAGATATAGACCGTGTCGTGTTCGTCCCAAACCACGCCCGCCAGACGCGATCCGTCCGGTGACCACGACACCCACTCGACCTCTTCGTCGAAGCTGTCTATAACTGCCGGCAATGGAGCGATGGCGCTGCCGCCGTTGGCGTCGGGGTTGCAGTTTGAGCGGGGATGGCCGGGCGTCCTTGTGGTGACGGGCGTAGGTGTGGTGTGACCGTCGGTGCGGCGGTGACGCCGCTACCTGCACCGGCGTCACGGGCGTGACCGTCCAGGCCGCCTCGACATCGGTGATGACGGGCAGGGCGACGCCATCAGGACAGGTCAGCGCGTCGACCAGGCTGGCTGCAATCCAGGGCCTGGGTATCCCGCTCAGGTTACGGTGCCAGAGTTGAACCCATTCTCCGGCAGCATCCTGCCCCGCCACGACCACCAGCATCCCCGCCCCATGGGTCCATCTTCGCGTAATCCCCGCCGGGGAGCGCAGATTTGCGTTCGTGTTGACGACCGCTGTACAGAGATT
Organism: Anaerolineae bacterium; assembly: GCA_027494055.1. Classification (GTDB taxonomy): domain Bacteria; phylum Chloroflexota; class Anaerolineae; order Aggregatilineales; family JAFGMM01; genus JAOSJO01. Next base: position 435,130 of record JAOSJO010000023.1, read on the forward strand.
GCTCCCCACATTCCAGAGCAGGACAACGCCGTCCTGGGTTCCGAGGGCTAAGCGCGCGCTGTCGGGCGACCAGGCCAGCGCATTCGCCCTGCCGCATGGCCTATCGGAATGGACGATGGTTCCCAGGCGGACGTATCCCAATAATGCACCGCACCAACGCCACCGCTCGCAAGGTACGCGCCATCGGTGACCAGGCCATCCCGCCATAAAGCTCTCCAGACGGACACTCTAGAGCGGCCAATTCCCGACCGTCGATGACATCCCAAACGTAAATACACTCCTCCACCCGATCGCCACATTCACGCCGCCAGAGGACCAGGCGACCCTATCAATCCCGGATACACAACAATCGACCTGGACGAAGCCGATGCTGTCCCAGAGGCTCAACCAGTTCGATGTGTCCCCATACACCCAATCATTCCCATCCCAGCAGATCACGCGAGGCCCCTCTTCCCACCAACTTACATCACCCATGTTCTCACAATACTGCCACTCGTACTCGCGCACCTCCTGTGCCACGTCCCAGACATTCATATAGTTCCGATAATCCAGCGTGACAACGTGGTGCTGTCAGGCGACCAAAACACCTGGGAGATACCGCGCCAGCGGGAACGATCCGTCAGCGCGGTCAGTTGGACGCCCGGCATGGCGACGTCCCAAATGCGTACGTCCTCGTCTTCTATGCCGCCAGTCGCCAAGGCGTCCCATCGGGCGACCACGCCACCGAGACCGCACCGTAGCTGTGAGCTTTCCAGGCGGCAAGGTGTTCGCCGCTGGCGGCGTCCCAGAGATGCACGGTCCCATCGCTGCCGCCGCTCGCCAGTTGTGTCCCATCCGGCGACCACACCACAGAGGTGACCTCGCCCACATGCCCTTCCAACACAACCGGCAGATCGATGGACGTTTGCGCCTCGGCGGTAGGGCGCACCACCCTCAAGTGAGAAAACGAAAACGGCCACAAGGACTATAACCAGGGCACGCAATCCCTTATTTATGCGCATCATTTCACAACCTCCTTTCTCATTATACTTGAAAAATGGCTTTGAAAAGCCTCCCGCGCTGCACTATAATAACGCGCTGACGTTTAACCCTGAGTCCGAAAGCGAATCACGCGATGAAGCAGATGACCAGTGCAGAAGCGCGCGAGGCGTTTCTGAGTTTCTTTGAAGAGATGGGGCACAAGCGGGTGGCGTCGTCGTCCCTGGTGCCGGGCAACGACCCAACCCTGCTGTTCACCAACGCCGGCATGGTCCAGTTCAAGGATGTGTTCCTCGGCACGGACAATCGCCCTTACAAACGCGCCACGACCGCGCAGAAGTGCATGCGCGTGAGCGGCAAGCACAACGACCTGGAGGAGGTCGGCCCCTCGCCCAGGCACCACACGTTCTTCGAGATGCTGGGCAACTTCAGCTTTGGCGACTACTTCAAGCGCGAGGCGATCCGCTTCGCGTATGACCTGCTGACGATGGTCTACGAGCTGCCGAAAGAGCGGCTGATCTTCACCGTGCACGACTCGGATGACGAGGCGCACGACATCTGGGTCAATGAAATCGGCGCGGACCCGTCGCAGGTCTACCGCCTGGGCGACAAAGACAACTTCTGGCAGATGGCCGATGTGGGGCCGTGCGGGCCAACCTCGGAGATTCACTTCGACCTGCACCCGGAACGGGGGCCAGAGGAATTCGACCCGGACTCGAGCCGGTGGATCGAAATCTGGAACCTGGTGTTCATGCAGTTCAACCAGGACGAGACGGGCGCGCGCCACCCGCTGCCCGCGCCGGGCGTGGACACAGGCATGGGCTTCGAGCGCATTGTGTCGGTGTTGCAGAACAAGGATGTGAACTACGAGACCGACCTGTTCATGCCCATCATCCGCCGCACGCAGGAACTCGCCGGGCAGACCGACGCCGCGCGCGACGCGAGCATCGTGCCGTACCGCGTGATCGCGGACCACGTGCGCGCGGCGACGTTCCTGATCGCGGACGGGGTGACGCCGGGCAACACCGGGCGCAACTACATCACGCGCATGGTGCTGCGGCGCGCGGCGCGCTTCGGGCGCAAGCTCGGCTTCACCGACCCGTTCATGGCAGAGGTGGCGGAGGTCGTCATCGAGGAGATGGGCGGCCATTACACCGAGCTTGAGGAGAAGCGCGAGGCGATCCGGCGCGCGATCACGCAGGAAGAGGAGCGCTTCGGGCGCACGCTCGACCGGGGACTGTCCGAACTCGAAGGGATGCTCGACCAGCTTGAGGCGGAGGGCAAGAAACAGCTCTCCGGGGCGCTGGCGTTCTTCCTCTACTCGACGCTCGGCCTGCCGCTGGAGCTGACGCGCGACGTGGCCGGCGAGCGCGGCTTCACCATCGACGAGGCCGGCTATTACGCGGAGATGGAACAACACGCCATCGCGAGCGGCGGCGGCAAGGCGATGGGCGAGATTGCGCGCCAGGAGGCGTACAGCGAGGTCCTGGCGGCGCTCAAGGCCGACGGTCTGCTCGGCGACGCCGGCGTGATCCACAACCCCTACGGCCCGCTCAGCGTCGAAGGCCGCGTGCTCGCCATCATGCGCGATGGGCAGCGCGTGGAGGCGGCGATCACCGGCGAGCGCGTGGCGGTAGTGCTGCCGCAGACGCCCTTCTACGTGGAGGCCGGCGGCCAGGTCAGCGACACGGGCACGATCAGGCGGCAAGGCGAGGGCGCGCGCTGGGAGATCGACGTTGAGGACACGCAGCGGCCCGTCGCCGGGCTGGTGGTGCACATCGGCGAGGTGGTCGAAGGGACGCCGCACGTGGGCGACCTGGCGTGCGCCTCGGTGGACGCGACGCGGCGCTGGGACATCATGCGCAACCACACCGCCACGCACCTGCTGCACAGCCGGCTGCGCGCGGTGCTGGGGCCGCACGTGCAGCAGGCGGGGTCGCTGGTCGCGCCAGACCGGCTGCGCTTTGACTTCAGCCACGGCGCGGCGCTGACGCCCGCCGAACTGTCGGAAGTGGCGGCGCAGGTGAACGAGGCAATCCTGGCGAACATGCCGGTCGCGCCGATGATCAAGGCGCTGGAGGCGGCGCGCGCCGAGGGCGCGATGGCGCTGTTCGGCGAGAAGTACGGCGAGGAGGTGCGCACGATCACCGTCGGCGAGCAAACGCACCGCTTCAGCTACGAGCTGTGCGGCGGCACGCACGTCAGCCAGACCGCCGAGATCGGGCCGTTCATCATCACGAGCGAGGAGAGCGTGGCGGCGGGCGTGCGCCGCATCGAGGCGGTGACCGGGCGCGGCGCGCTGGCGCTGATGCGCGAGCGCTTCGAACTGCTTCATAGCATCGCCTCGGCGCTGGAGACGACGCCGGCGCAGATCCACCGGCGGCTGCGGACGCTCAACGAGGTGCTGCAATCGTCGCAGAAAGAGGTGGAACGGCTGCGGCGGCAGTTGGCGCGCGCGCAGTTCGAGCGGCTGCTGGCGGAGCACGTCGAGCAGGTGGACGGCGTGCGCGTGGTCTCGGCGCACGTGGAAGTGGCGAGCATGGCGGTGCTGCGCGAGATGGGCGACTGGTTCCGCGACCGGGTGGAAGGCGGCGTGATGGTGCTCGGCACCGTGACGGACGACAGGCCGCAGTTGCTCGCCGCCGTGACCGACGACCTGGTCAAGCGCGGGATCAAAGCCGGCGACCTGGTGAAGCAGGTGGCGCAGGTGGTGGGCGGCGGCGGAGGTGGCCGCCCGCAACTGGCGACCGCCGGGGGTCGCGACGCCGGCAAGCTCGACGAGGCGCTGGCGCAGGTGGCAGGGTTGGTGCGCCAGGCGCTGAAATAGAGTAGAATTCCAAACGTCAAGCTCTGCGCAGAAGAATGGGGCGGACCGGCGGTTCGCCCTGTTTTTCAGAACCAATGTAAGGCTGCCTGTCCCCCCGGAATGCCATGATCGGAGGTGTGAATGTCACCAACGATGCAATTCTTGCTCGTCCTGGCTGTAATCATCGTCGCCGCCAAGATCGGCGGCTATATCAGCTTGCGGTTGGGGCAGCCCTCGGTGCTCGGCGAGTTGTTGGTGGGCCTGCTCCTGGGTCCGTCGCTGCTGGACTTCCTGCATGCGTCATTCATCACGGATGTGCACCTGAGCGAAACCATCCACAACCTGGCCGAGGTGGGCGTGCTGCTGTTGATGTTCATCGCCGGTTTGAGCCTGCACATCTCCGATTTGGTCCAATCGGGGGAAGGTGTCGGCGCTGGCAGGCACGCTGGGAGTCGTCGCACCGGTGGCGCTCGGCTTTGTCGTGGGGCAGGCCTTTGGCTTTGGGGCCGAGCCGGCGCTGTTCATCGGCCTGATCCTGGCCGCGACGAGCGTGAGCATCTCAGCGCAGACGCTAATGGAGTTAAAGGTGCTCCGGAGCCGCGTGGGCATCAGCATGTTGGGCGCGGCGGTCTTTGACGACATCCTGGTGGTGCTGGGCCTGTCGGTGTTTGTGGCGCTGGCCGGCGGCGGCGCGGACAGTGGCGGCCTCGGCAGCGTGGCCGTGATCATGGTGCAGATGGCGTTGTTCCTGGTGATCGCCTCGGTGGTGGGGTTCCTGCTGCTGCCGACGCGCCTGACCCGGGTGGTTGACAGGCTGCCGATCAGCGAAGGGCTGGTCGCGTTCGTGTTTGTGGTGATCCTGTTCTATAGCTGGGCCGCCGAAGAACTGGGCAGCATGGCGGCGATTACGGGCGCGTTCCTCGCCGGTTTGATCCTGGCGCGCAGCCCCCTGCGCGACCGGATCGAGGCGAGTACATCGGCGCTGGCCTACGGGGTGTTCGTGCCGATCTTCTTCGTGAACATCGGGTTGGTCGCCAACATCCGCGACCTCACCTCCGACGGTGTGGCGCTGCTGGTTGCGATGGTGGTCGTCGCCGTGATCAGCAAGGTGCTCGGCGCAGGGCTGGGCGCGCGTCTCGGCGGGTTGACGAACCGCGAGTCGCTTCAACTCGGCGTGGGGATGATGTCGCGCGGCGAGGTCGGCCTTATTGTCGCAACGGTGGGCGTTGACAACGGCTTAATCAACGCCGAGGTGTTTGCGGCAGTTGTCGGCGTGGTGATTCTCACCACCCTGCTGACCCCGCTGCTGCTGCGCAGCCTGTTCCGCGGCCAAACGCCAGCAACGCAGCAAGTAAGAGAAATCAGCGCAGGAGAGACATCATGAGACAAATGGTGATCCTGGTATTGAACAATCCCGATTACTGCATGATGCTGCTGGAGGCCTGGGAGGCGGGCGGCGCGACGGGCATTACAATCCTGGAAAGCACCGGACTGCAGACCCTCCGGGAGGCCGGTATGCGCGACAACCTGCCGCTCCTGCCCAGCCTCGCGGATCTCTTCCGCAGCCAGGAAACCCACCACCGGACAATTTTCACCGTCGTCGATGACGAGGCGCAGGCGCAGGCCATTGTCGAGGCGACCGAGCGCGCCTTTGACGAGATGGACACCCTGAACCTGGATAACAGCGGCGTGCTCTTCGTGCTGCCGGTCAGTGAGGCGCACCGGTTCACGACGCAGCGGGCGGCCCGAGAAGCAGGACGCGACGCGAAGACATAAGACGCCCGCATTCGTCCATCGCACACCTGAATCAAGACATTGGCACCTGGACATAACGCACCGGGCGTTCGAAGCGCCCGGTGCGCTCTTTTTTTGCGTGAGGCCGATGCGGTTGCACAACGCAATAGCGTGGTCGCTCCTTTCGGTGCTCTTCTGCCGCTACATGTAATCCCATGTTCTGCATCTAGACCACGCGATTATGCAGAACTACCGCCAATGCGGCTTCCCTGAAGCATCGCGGCATTGGGCGCGCAGCGGGCGCATCTCTGGATGTGGGGCGAGGTCAGGGGGTTGATCCAGTTGACCTGAACGGTGTACTGCAACTGAAAACAGCCATTTGGGCAGCCTGTGGTCGGGCCGCTCGTGATGCTCTGCGCGCCTCCCTGGCTACCCCAGGCATCGGCGCTTGAGTGCACCCGCGACGCCGTGCCCATCGACGTGATGGGCGAACTGCCATAGTAGTCCTCGGCCTGCGTGCCGTTCACGCTGATGATGAGGTTCTGCCCCTCGGTGAGGAGCACGGTGAAGGACTGCGCCACAGGCGTCGGAACGCCGAGGTCGACGCCGGTCGCTTCGCTGGTCGGCCAGCGACCCAGCTTCTGGTCCACGGGCTGGCCGGCGACGGTGCGCGCCTCGACGCGGAAGTCGAGCCACATGTACCCCTGGCCTTCGCTGACGAGCGAGGCGTCGGGGAACTGCTGCACGAAAAGCTGGTTAAACGTCACCTGCACGTTCGCCGAGCGCGGCGCGAGCGTGGCGGTGGGCGTCGGGCTGGGCGTCCACGTGGGCGAGATCGGCGGCGGCGCGACTGTCAGGGTAAGGGGTGGGCGTCGCCGGGGTCTGGCTCGCGAGCGAAGGGTTGAACGGGTCGAGCGGGTCAGGGTCCACGTTGTCCGGGAGGCCGTCGCCGTCGGTGTCCGGGTTCTTGGGGTTGGTGCCCAGCTCCACCTCCCTGCCGTCGGTCAGGTTGTCGTCGTCCGTGTCCATGTCGAGCGGGTCGGTGTTGAGCGAGTTCACCTCCTGGCCGTCGGTGAGCGTGTCGCCGTCGGTGTCCGGGTTCTGCGGATTGGTGTTCAGTTCGGCCTCGCGCACGTTCGAGAGGCCGTCGCGGTCGTCGTCGCCCAGGGCGATGGCCGTCATCGCGGCGTTTGTCGCCGTGGCGTCCACGTCGGCGAACTGCGTGAGTTCGACGTTGACGCGCGCTTCCTCGGTAAACAGCGTGTTCTGCGTGGCGCGCACGAAGTCTGTCGCCGCGAGCACCGTCGCGGTGGCCTCGGCGGTGGGCGGGATAATCAGCCCGGCGGCGAGCGCCAGGCCAATAATCAGGATACACGCCGTCGCCAGGAACGTCAGCAGCCCCAGCGCCCAGTAGGGGATGAGGGGCACGGCGACCAGCTCGCCGACCTGCGACTCCTGCCCGCCCTCCAGTTCCCGGACCTCGATCTCATACGGCAGCGCCTTCTCGACGCCAATGATGGGCCGTTCCTTCGGCTCCATCTGGATCAGGGTGCGCACGGTCTGGCCCGGCCCCATGGCGAATTCCGGCTGGCTGAGCATGAATTTCACCGCGTCCTCGCGGTCGCGCGCGCTGATCGTGTAGTTGCCGGGGGCGTTGCCCGTGTTGGTGACCGACAGCGTCACGCTGCCTTTGCGCTGGACGCGCTTGGGTTGCAGGTCGGTCTTGAAGCCGTGGAAGGGCGCGATCTGGAGCCAGCCGGTGAGCGAGGCGACCTCGCCGTGCTTCTCGCGGCTGGTGACGCTAAGGACGAAGCTGTGCCGTCCGGCGACGCTCGTGCTGGTGCGCGGCGGATGGAAGGCCACCATGATCGTGCCCTGGTCGCCGGGCATCAACTGAAGCGTCTTGGTCGGCACAGTGACCCACTCGTTCAGGAGCCCGCGCACCTGCACCGTGAAATGGTCCACGATCCGGTCCTGGTTGAGGATTTCGACCGGAACATCCACCCGACCGCCCGCCTGCACCTCGACGATGTTGCCCGTCGTCATGACCAGGCCGACGTTCCTGCCAGAGGCAGCGACGGGCATGCCCGACGTCCCCTGGAATGTGGCGCGGGCGCTGCCGCCCGACGACGGCGCGCCGGCGTACTGCATCGACCCCATCCCCCTGGGGCGGGTCGGCTGCACGCCGCTCGCCTCCAGTTGCAGCCAGAACGCGCCGATGCGCACCGTGGCGTCCGGGTCCCCACACTTCGGGCACCTGAGGCATCAAGCGGGCGTCGCCCAGGAGCGTGCCGTTGGTCGATCCCAGGTCGGTGATGCGGTAGCGCCCATCCGCGCCGCGCTCAAGCCGGGCGTGGCTGCGCGAGACCCCTCGCCATCGAGGACGACGTCGGAGTCGAGCGCCCGCCCGATGAGGGTTACGGCCTGCTTGAGCGGGACCGTGCGCGTCGGTTCCTGCTCGTGGACAATGATGAGGCGGTCGTAGCCGGCCATGCTCGGCGTGGGCGTCTGGTAGGTGTGTTCGGGCATCTGCGCGGGGATCGGCTCGCCCATGGAGGTAGGTCTTCAGGTTCTCGCCCGGCCCCGACGACGCCTCCGGCATCGTCGGCTCGCCGCTGGCGATGCGCGTCTGCACGGCCTGGATGGCGCGCGCCATCTCTCCCGCCTGCTGGAAGCGGCCGTTGGGGTGCTTCGCCAGGCTCTTCTTGAGGATCGCCACAACATCCGTCGGGAGGTCGGGGCGGAAATCGGCGGGCGGTGGGAGCGGGTCGCGCGTGTGCATCTGGATGGCCTGGGTGATCGACCGCGGCTCGTAGGGCAGCCGCCCGACCACCAGCTCGTACATCATCACGCCGAGGGCGTAGATGTCGGTGCGCGCATCGACCTTTTCGGCAAGGCACTGCTCCGGCGACATGTAGGGCAGCGTGCCCATCGGCTGCCCGGTGAGCGAATGCACGCCGCCTTCGGCCAGCTTCGCCAGCCCGAAGTCAGTCAGGACGGCGCGGAAGCGGCTGGTCCCGTGGCCGCCGGCGGTCATCAGCTTGAGGAGCACGTTATCTGGCTTGATGTCGCGGTGGATCATGCCTTCGCGGTGCGCGTAGTCCAGCGCCTCCGCGATCTGGCGGGTCAATTCCAGGGCCTCGGTCAGCTCGATGATCTTGTGCTGCGCCTGAAGCCGCTGGAGGTACGCGCGCAGGCTGCCCCCGGTGACCAGCTCCATAACGAGGTAGAGGTAGCCCTGGTCGAACCCGGAATCGAGCACGCGCACGATGCTGGCGTGGTCGAGGCGCTTGGCGGCGCGCGCCTCTTGTGCGAAGCGCTGCTGGAATTCCGGGCGCGCCGCCATGTGGGGGTGCATGACTTTGATGGCGACGGGCCGCTTGAGGCGCACGTCGGTCGCCCGGAAGACCGAACTCATGCTGCCGTCGCCGAGCTGCTGCTCGATGCGGTAGTGACCAAGCGTGCGGCCAATGAGCGCCTGATCGGTCATGCCGGCCCTTCTCCTGGGAGCCTCAGCCGCCAGACAGGAAATAGCACACTCACGGGGATACAGACCAAATCTAACTATTCTTGTATAAAATGTACACCTTAGACCTACTATACGCAACCCCTACACGAACCCAGGCGGGAGGGCCGCCCCTGATGTGCGCGGGGGAGGGCGAACCGGCGGTTCGCGCAATCTGGGCGCGCCCGGCGCTTGACAACCGGCGACTGCCCGCACTACACTGAGCCTGCTCGATGCAACGGGGTAAGCCGCGCCGTCACGCGCGCAGTTACCGAAGGAGGCCGCGATGCGCAGGGCCGCAGCGCTCATGATCCTTGTCGCCATACTCTCGGCGTGTACATCGTCGCAGTCCGTGCCAGACGCGCCCCCGCCCGCGCCCGTGGGCGACGTGCTCACGCTGGAGGCCAGCGGCCGGCTCACTGAGCAGGCCAGCCTGCCCGAAGGGCCGGGCAACCTGAGCGGTACCGTGCGCAACATGGCCGGCGAATCGCTGCGCAACGTCCTGCTCTACGTTGACCCCGACCACATGACGCTGAGCGCCGAAGACGGCAGCTACCGCTTCGACGCGCTCAGCCCCGGCGAGCACACGGTGAGCGCGCTCTCCCACACGCACATCGACGCGCTTGAGGGCCAGACGGCCTTCATCTTCGACCAGGCCGACATCACGCGCGATTTTCACCTCTCAGAGGGCCTCAGCACCAACGTCGCTGTCAGGTTCCTGAACGAGAGCGACGAGCCGCTCGTCGGCCCGGTGGGGGTTCTACCGGCTCGATGACCTCAAGCTCGCCGCGCAGGTTGACTCGATGGGCGATGAAGTCAACGTCGCGGTGCCGGCCGGCGTCTACTGGGTCGCCACGTTCGGCGCAGAGGGCGAAACGCCGCGCGGCGCGCTGCTTGACCTCCCGCCGAACCGCACCCGCGAGGGGGGTCGTGCGCCTCTTCAGGGAACCGCCGCATGCCCTGGAGCCGGCCACCGGCAGCCAGGTCACGGTCGCCGGCGCGATGACGCCGCCGGAATTCTGCGCGGCGATGGCGTTTGTGGTGCAGGCGTTCGACCGCGACACCGGGCAATCGCTCGGCGTGATGTACAGCACGGACGGCGCGTATGAGATCACCTTCGAGAACACAGGCAGCGCCGGCCGTTTCCTCCTCCGGTACGACGCGGTATGCAGCCGCGGTCTGCTTGCGACGGACGCGCTCGCGCTCACGCTCGATGCGGGCGTCGGCGGCAGGCTCTCGCACGACGTGGCCTTCGATACCGCGCAGTAGCGTCGCGCGCTGATCCCTGACGCTGCATCTGCGAAAGCGACCTGTGTTTCGTCCCTATCACCCCATCGCATCTATTCACGTTGTCCGCTCGGTATAACGCATGGTGTACTTTTCGTGACCCGACGACTGAAGTCGTCGGTTAATCGCAGAAGGCGGCGGGTAGGAATACGAATTGGCCCACGACTTCCAGCAGTTTAACAAAATAATCCCGTAATGGTCCGTCGTCTTCAGTCCAGAAATGTTTACGCCATACGAGCAGTATTGCGTTTTTCGTAGCCCGCCGACTGAAGTCGTCCCGCTGACTGAAGTCAGCGCCTAATCGTCGCCGATAGCGATGACTGCTACGAATTAGCCCGCGACTTCAGTCGCGGGGTCAGAGATGAATGTACGTTATCGGATCAATTTCTTAAACTGCATCAGTCGCGGGAACCAAAAGGTCAACAGATACAGTTCTTCTTCCCTTACAGGTAACGGGGTTGCGCGCCTGACCGTATGGTAAGAGCAGGGCTATAGTACAAAAGAAGTACTTGCACGAATTTTTGGACTGTCGTAGTATGAAATTGGGCCTCTGTCAACCGGCATGGGTTGCAAGCGCCCCGCCCCCATGGGTTGTCTGCCGGACGGTTAGCCTCAAGGACAGTCCAATGGACGTATTGCGCGTTTATGCTTTTGGCCGCCTGCGGATCTCGTATGCGGGCGGTGCGGTGCAACGCTTCCCCACACGCCAGTCAGAAAGTCTTTTCGGCTACCTGGCGCTTCATGCCGGGGCCGACCACCCACGCGATCTGTTGATCGAGCACGTACTCGGCGACTACACCGACCTGAAGAGCGCACGCGCGCCTGAGCACGGCGCTCTGGCGCGTCCGCCGCACCCTGGCGGAGGCCGGTGTGCCCGTGGACGACTACCTCAGCGCCGGGCGCGATACCGTCTGCCTGATCGACGGCGCGACGCTCTGGGTCGATACCAACGCCTTCATTGAAGCACTCCAGGCAGCGGCGACGGATGAGCACCCGGAGCGCACCTGGGAGGAGGCGGTCGGGTACTACACCGGCGACCTCTGCGAAGGCCTGTACCACGACTGGTGCCTCGCCGAGCGCGAACGCTTCGAGCGGCTGTTGCTGCGCACGCTGGGCCAATTGATGGCGGCGTGCGGCGCGCGCGAGGCCTACGACGAAGCCGCCGCGCTGGGGCGGCGCATCCTGGCGCGCGACCCGCTCCGCGAGGAGATCCACCGCGCGCTGATGAGCTACAGCTACCGGGCCGGCAACCGTGCCGAGGCGGTGCGGCGGTACCAGCGATGCCGCGACTTGCTGCGAAGCGAGCTGGGCGTCGATCCCCATGCCGGAGACGCAGGCGCTCTACCTGCAAATCAGCGCCGGCCAGCAGGCAGCCCCCCAGGGCGCGCCGCCGCTGCCGCTGCAGGAGGTCCTCACCCACCTGCGCGACACGATGGGCAGCATGGAGCGCATGACCGGGCAGCTCACGATGGCGATGAGCCTGCTGGAACGCCTCTCCACCGTGGAGGGCCAGGGCCTCTCACGCCGGTCGCCGGAGGTGTGAGACTGTTGTGAGACTCCTGTGAACCTTGTGTGAGACTAGCCTGATAGGCTGTGGCTACGTGATGTGCCACAGCCTTTTTTGATTCGGCGCGCCCTGGGCGCCCAGATGGTTGCGCATTGAACGACGAATCTGCCGGTTCCCGCAGCGACGCCCCATCGCAGCCGCCAGGCCGGGACCTCCTACCAGGAGAGGACATGGAACTCGCTTTGAGGAACACGCCCACTCGTTTGTCCTGCGCCTGTGGCTCCGAACCGAGCGTGGGCCGCCCGGAGTGGCGCGGCTGGATCCGGCACGTGCAGACCGGCGAGAAGCTGTTCTTCCGCGATCCCAAGACGATCCTGCCGTTTCTGCTCCGGTTCCTGGAGGCCGTCTCCAGCCAGACCGAGCCGCAGCCGGAACGCCTGCGCGAGCTTTGGCGCAGCCTCAGCGAGCGGTTGCTCTCCGAGCGGCCCGGCGATGCGGGCCAGGAGGCGCAGGGCTGATGGACGCGCCGCACCTCCAGCAGTTGCAGGCGGCGCTCGCGCGCCTGGAGCCTCGACTCCGCGCGGCGGCGGCGCGCGCGCAGGCGGCGGGCCACGACCCCACCGACGCGCTGCGCGGCCTGGTCATCACCGGGGCCGAGGTGGAGGCGCTGCTGGCCCGCGCGCCGCTCGCCGGCCTGTGGCCCTCCGGGGAGGCGGCCCCTGACGCGCCCCAGGCGACGTCAGAAGGCGACCCGCCGCTGCCAGCGCTTGCACGCGCGTTCGGGCTGACCGCGCTGGACTGTGACATTCTGCTCGTGGCGCTTGCCCCCGAACTCGACCGCCGGTACGAGCGGCTGTACGCCTACCTGCAGGACGACGTCTCGCAGCGCCGGCCGACGGTCAACCTGGCGATGAACCTCCTGAGCAACGACCTGGCGGATGCGGCGGCGCGCTTCGCCATCTGGGAGCGCCTGACTGCCACCGCGCCGCTACGCGCGCACCACCTCATCGACTGCATCCCCGACCGCAACCAGCGCGAGCCGGCCTTCCTGGCGCATTTCGTCAAGATCGATCACCGCATCGTCGCCCACCTGCTCGGCGACGCGACGCCCGACACCCGGCTTGAGGGGCGCGGTCGCGCTGCTGGCCGGCGGCAAGGGGTCGATCACGGCCACCGAAGAGATCGTCGCCCTCCTCCGGCAGGCCATCGACGACGGCGCGATGGTGCATCTCCGGGGGCCGGCGGGCGCGGGCCGGCGTGAGACGTTGGCGCAGGTCTGCGCCGGGGCAGGGCTGCCGCTCGTCGCGGTCGATCTCCCCCGGCTGGCGGCGCTGGAGATTGGGTTCCCGCTGGCGTGGCGGCTTGCGCTCCGCGAGGCGCGGCTGGCGGGCGCGGCGCTGATGCTGCACGGGTGGGAGGCGTGCCTCGGCGACGACGCGCTGCCCCCACCGGACCTGTGGCGGGCGCTGTGCGCCTACGCGCGCCCGGTGTTCCTCTGCGGGGCGACGCCCTGGGAGCCGCGCGATGTGGACCGCACGCGCCGGCTGCTGCGCGTGGCGTTCCACGTGCCGCCCTACGATGAACGTCTGCGCTTCTGGGAGGAGGGCCTGGGCCGCTACGCGGTTTCGGAGGAAGCGATACACGCGCTGGAGCAGATCGCGGGCAAGTTCCGGCTTACGCCGGGGCAGATCGAGGCGGCGGCGCACACGGCAGCCGATTACGCGGCCTCGCGCGGCGGGCCGATCCGGGCGACGGACCTGCACGTGAGCGCGCAGGCGCATTCGAGCGCGCGGCTGGGCCGGATGGCGCGGCGGATCGCGCCGCGCTTCGACTGGGACGACCTGATCCTCCCGCCCGACCGCGTCGCGCAACTGCGCGAGATGTGCGCGCGGGCGCGCTACGCGCACGTGGTGCACGACGCCTGGGGCTTCGGGCGGAAGATCGCGCCGGGCCGGGGCGTGAGCGCGCTCTTCGCCGGCGAAAGCGGCACCGGCAAGACGATGGCGGCGGAGGTGATCGCCAACGACCTGGGGCTGGCGCTGTACAAGATCGACCTCTCGGCGGTGGTGAGCAAGTACATCGGCGAGACCGAGAAGAACCTCAGCGCCATCTTTGCCGAGGCGCAGACCAGCAACGCGATCCTGTTCTTCGACGAGGCCGACGCGCTGTTCGGGAAGCGCTCGGAGGTCAAGGATGCGCACGACCGCTACGCCAACATCGAGATCGCCTACCTCCTCCAGCAGATCGAGAACTACGACGGCATCGCCGTCCTTGCCACCAACCTGCGCCAGAACCTCGACGAGGCCTTCACGCGGCGGCTCGACTTCCTGGTCGATTTCCCCTTCCCCGAAGTGGAATACCGCGCGCGCATCTGGGCGGTGAACTTCCCGCCAGACGCGCCGCTCGCGCCGGAGGTGGACCTGGAAGAGCTGGCGGCGCGCTACCGCCTGGCGGGCGGCAACATCCGCAACGCGACGCTGGCCTCGGCATACCTGGCTGCCGCCGACGGCGGCGCAATCACGATGGCGCACGTGCGGCGCGCCATCCGCCGCGAACACCAGAAGATGGGCCGCCTGCTTGACGACGACCTGGAAGCCGGATTGTGAGCGAGTTGCGATGATTCAAGACCTGGACGAGACGCTCAAGAAGCTGTTGATCGAGAAGGGCAAGCTCAACGCGGGCGAGATCGATATCACGTTCGACCAGCCCAACGGCGAATGGGCCGCCGGCCTGAGCCGCCCCACGCTCAACTGCTGGCTCTTCGACGTGCGCGAGAACCGGGAGCTGCGCAGCATGGAATGGGAGGTCACGCGCACCAACGACAACCGGAGCGGCAAGCTGCGGCTGCCGCCGCTCCGCTTCGACCTGACGTACCTGGTCACGGCGTGGACGCGCAAGGTGGAGGACGAGCACCAACTGCTGTGGCGCGCGCTCGGCGCGCTGAGCCAGACGCGCGCGCTCGACCCCGATACGTGTGAGGGCGCGCTGCGCGATCAGGCCTACGACATCCCGGTGCAGGTCGGCCAGACCTCGGAAGCCATCCAGAGCATGAGCGACCTCTGGAGCGTGCTCGACAACGAGATGCGCGCCGGTTTCCTGGTCAAACTGACCCTGGCGCTTGAGGCCGACCGGGGCTTCGACGCGCCGCTGGTGCTCGAATCCAGGGTGTCGGTCGGCCAGGCCGAGGACCCGCCTAAGCAAGAAATCACGGTGCTTGACACCGTGCTCGAAATCCCGAAGCGGGCCGATGGGGCCGCCGCAGACGCGAAACGGGGCAAGGCTAAGCGAGGCAGCAAGGAGGGCGACGGCTAGAGAGACACGCGCGATGAACGGTGAAAGGCAATCTCAGTCCATAAGCCAAGGAAAAGGAGTCAAGTGATGTCCCCAACCTATCTGTCACCAGGGGTGTACGTCGAGGAGGTGGATCGCGGAACGAAGCCTATCGAGGCGGTGGGCACGGCGGTGGCCGCTTTCGTCGGCTACACCGAGCGCGCCGCCGAGATCCGCGACGGCGAGACGACCTCCCTGCTCGGCAAGCCGACGCTGGTCACCAACTGGACGCAGTACGTGCAGAAGTTCGGCGGCTTCATGGCGGGCGCGTACCTGCCAGACGCCGTGTACGGCTACTTCGCCAACGGCGGCGGGCGGTGCTACGTGGTGAGCATCAAGACGCTCGGCGCTTCCGAAGACCCCGCACTGGCCTCGCCGGCCAGGGCGGCCATCGAGAGCGCCGAGGAGAAGCCCGCCGGGTTGCTGGAGTTCGCCGCCAGGGAGGCCGGGCCGACCGGCAACAACATCCGTGTGGAGGTCAAGCACGGGGGCGATGAGGAGAACCCGACGTTCAGCCTGCAGATCAGCATGGCGGGCCGCGCGCCGGAGAGCTTCGATAACCTGACCGTGGGCCGGGGCGACCGCAACGTCGAGACGGTTGTCAAAGAGCAGTCGCAGTTGGTCACGGTCCGTGTGGTGGGCCGGCCGGCGGCAAACGTGCTCCCCGCTGCCGGCACGTACACGCTCGCCGGCGGCGAGATCAAGACGAAGGCGATCACGGTGCAGGATTACCAGGGCGACGTGATCAAGCGCGAGGGCATGGGCGGCCTTGAGCCGCTGGACGACGTGACCATGATCTGCGCGCCCGACCTGATGGCGAGCTACGTCAGCGGCGAGATGAACCTCACCGGCGTGCAGTCGGTGCAGCAGGCGATGATCGACTACTGCGAGAAGATGAAGTACTGCTTCGCCATCCTCGACGCCCCGCCGCGCATGATGCCCGAAGAGGTCAAGAACTGGCGGCTGAACGTGAACTACGACAGCTCGCGCGCCGCCCTCTACTACCCGTGGATCGAGATCGCCGACCAGAGCGGCCAGAACGGGCGCACGAAGCTGGTCCCGCCCTCCGGGCACATCGCCGGCATCTACGCGCGCAGCGACGGCGAACGCGGCGTGCACAAAGCGCCGGCCAACGAAGTCGTGCGCGGCACGCTCGGCGTGGAGGTGCAGGTCACCAAGGGCGAGCAGGACGGCCTGAACCCTATTGGCGTGAACTGCATCCGCGCGTTCCCTGGGCGGGGCATCCGCGTGTGGGGCGCGCGCACGCTCTCCAGCGACCCGTCGTGGCGCTACATCAACGTCCGGCGGCTGTTCAACATGGTGGAGGAGAGTATCGAGCGCGGCACCCAGTGGGTGGTGTTCGAGCCGAACGACCCGAATCTGTGGGCGCGCGTCACCCGCGACGTCAGTGCGTTCCTGCGGCTGGTATGGCGCAGCGGCGCGCTCTTCGGCGTCACGCCGGAGCAGGCCTTTTTCGTCAAGTGCGACGCCGAGACCAACCCGCCGGAAGTGCGCGATGTCGGGCAGCTCATCATCGAGGTGGGCATGGCCCCGGTGAAGCCCGCCGAGTTCGTGATCTTCCGCGTCAGCCAGTGGGCTGGCCCCGACGCGGCGGAAGGCTAGTGGGCGCAGGGCGTCCTGCGGACAGGGTCTCTGCCCACGCGCGATGGACGCAACGGCCAGACGGCCAATAAGAAACGCTGTTAGGAGGCGAGAGAAATGCAATCGAGGAAGTCAGACCCACTTGCAGGTCATCATTATGCCGTCGAAGTGCAGGGCGTGGTGACCGGCTACTTCACCGAATGCGGCGGCCTTGGCTCGGAGCACGAGGTGATCGAGCACAAGGTGGTCGATGAGAAGGGCCACCCCATCATTCAGAAGATCCCTGGGCGGATGAAGTGGCAGGACATCACCCTGAAGCGCGGCATCACCGCAAGCATGGACATCTGGGACTGGCGCAAGAAGGTCGAGGATGGCGACATCGAAGGCGCGCGCCACAACGGGTCGATAATCATGTTCGACCAGAGCTACGAACCCGTGGCACAGTGGGATTTCGAACGCGGTTGGCCGGTGAAAGTGACCGGGCCGCAGTTGCAGTCGGACTCGAACGCCTTCGGTATCGAGGAGCTGACGATCACGCACGAGGGACTGAGGCGCGTCAAGTAACGGACGTAGTCAGGAGTTAGCGGCGTATGTCGCTGCAAACTGAGTTCGCCTTTGTGTTGCCCAAAGGCTACATCGACAGGGATGGCAACGTGCACCGCGAGGGCACGATGCGCCTGGCGACGGCGATGGACGAGATCGCCCCGCTACGCGACCCGCGTGTGCAGGCCAACGAGGCGTATCTCGTGGTGGCGTTGCTGGCGCGGGTCGTCACACGGCTTGGCGACCTGCCCAGCATCACCACCGGCGTGATCGAAAGCCTCTTCGCCGCAGACCTGGCCTACCTGCAGGACTTCTACCAGCAGATCAACGGCGTGGGGGAGAGCCGGATCACGGTCCGGTGCCCCCACTGCGGCGAGGTGTTCGAGGAGGCAGCGCCCGCCCTGGGGGATCGTAGGCTACCCCCCTCGACCGCCTGCACGAGGAGGTAGCCTTCGTCGCCGCCGGGCTGGGCTGGGGTCATGACGAGATCCTTGCGCTCACGCACGCGGAGCGCGCGCGCTGGGTAGAGCAAGTCAACCGTATCAACGCGCGCCACAACCGCGCGCTCAGCAGGCAGGGTGAAGCGGCGCAGAGGGTGTAGGCCAGTATGCCAGAAGAGGTACAGCTCCCGGACGAGGTGCAGAGCGCCGGCAACGCGCCGCCGGACGAGCGCGAGCTGGCCCGCCGCGTCGCCGAGCGCGTGTGGCAACTCTGGCGCGAGGAGCTGCGCCGCGAGCGCGAACGCCGGGGCCAGGGTCAGCGACGCCGCTGACACAGCGGCGCAGGGCGTAGGAGACAGCGATGTCGAGGACAGGCGAGCCAATCGAAATCCATAGCGCATTCCGCTTCACGGTCGAGATCGACGGGATCGCCTACGCGGCGTTCACCGAATGCACGCTCCCGAACCTGGAGGTCGAGACCCTGGAGGTCAAGGAAGGCGGCCACAACGAATACACGCACAAGCTGCCGATGCGCGTCAAGACCGGCAACATCACGCTGCGGCATGGCATCACCAAGGGCGTGGACCTGCTCAAGTGGTACCTGCAAATCCTGCAGGGGCAGATCAGCGACGCCACGCGGCAGGTCTCGGTGGTGATGTACGGCCATCTCGCAGCGGAACAGAAGATCGGGCCGGTGGTGCGGTGGAATTTCGAGAAGGCATATCCGGTCCGCTGGACCGGGCCGACGCTCAAGACCGACGACGCGGCGCTGGCGATTGAGGTGCTGGAGCTGGCGCATCACGGGTTCACGGTACAGGTGGCCGGATGATCGTTCGCCGTTGGCGTCTGCGACGCCGCCCCTCCGTGCGTTGGGTCCGCGGCTGGCGCATTTCAGCCGCGCGCGCGCCGACGTCTACCGCCCGCGCGCCAGCGTCACCGCGCGCCGGAAGCGCCGCCAGCATGGCAGGAGGCGGCAGCGCGCCCGCTGGTGTGGCGGGAACCGGGCGGCGCGGGGGCGCCCGCAGCGCCGGAAGACGAACCCCTCCTGGATACCGACGCCCCCGAAGAATTGGAGGCCGCCGGCCCAGATCTGCTGGCGATCCTGCGCGTGCACCAGGAACGGCGCGCGTTCGAAGCCAGCGCGCCAGCGGAGAGCGCACCGCCCGCGCGCACCGAGGCACCCTCGCGCCCGGCGGCGCAGCAGCGGCCCACTGCGCAGGAGGTGCCAACCGCACCGCCCCCAGAGCAGCCGGCCGCGACGCGACCGGATGCGCCGCCCGCACCCGCGCGGCCACTCCCGCCGCGACGCCGGCCCGCCGGTCTGGTGGCCGAGGTCACGCCGGCGCAGAGCGCGGCGCGGGCAGAGGAGACGCCCACCTCGATGCCGTCACGGATGCCAGCGCCAACGCCAGCGCCGGAACCAGCGCCAGAGCCGGCGCTTGAGGACACGCAGCCCATGCCGGCGTTCCAGGCCGAGCCGCCGGCGGTCGCCCCCGAAGCCGGCGCGCATCCCGCGACGCCAGACGCTGCGCCGACGTCGCGCAGGGAGCCGGCCGCGCCTGCGCCGGGCAAGTCTGCAGAGCCGGCGCGCGAACCTGCGCCCGACGAAAGCGGGCCGCCGCCAGCGCCCAGCCCGGTGGACAAGCCCGCGCCGGGCAAGGCCGCGCCGCCGCCCCGGTTGGTCCCGCACCCTGACGTGGGGCAGCGCTTCCAGCGCGCCGTGTCGCCGCCGCCACCGCAGGTCAGCCGCAAGCCGGCCGCGCCGGAACAAACGTCAGTGCCAGAGGCGGCTACACAACTGCCTGTTGCGGCGCAGCCGGCCAGGCCGGAACCTTACGAAGCGCCCGCGCCAGAGGCCGGCGAACCCCTCACGGTGGGGACGGACGCGGCGGATAGCGTCGCACCGCGCGCGCTGGAGCCGGGCGCGCCACTGCCGGAGCCGGCCAGAGCGGATGACCGGCCCGCGCCTGCGGGCGCTCCGGAGCCGGAGCCGGCGCGGCCTCCGCAGGCGAGCCGGCCCACTCAGGAGAGGCCGGCGCGCGCAGACGCCGGGCTGCCGCCCCAGGCGGCGCAGCCGGCGCGCACGCCGCCAGAGACGCCGCCCGCCGCGCCGCACGCACCCGAACCGGTGGAGGTCGAAGCCAGACCGGACCTCTTCACCGCGCTGGTCGAGGCGGGCTGGATCGAAGCGCCTGACGAAACGACGGATGACGCGCCGTATAGCGCGCCATATGGCGCGCCCGCAGTGCGCGGCCACGCCCCGGAAACAGCACGGGCGGATCATCCGCCGCAGGACGCCGCCCCACCGACAGCGCGCGCACCCCTGGCCGGGACGCCCGGCGAGGGAAGTCGGGCAGCGCCACAACCGGCGACGCCACGCGCGCCGTCGGTCCAGAGGCAGGCGGACAGGCCCACCGAAGTGAGCCGCCCGCCGGCGCAGGAAGCCGGGGACGCGCCGCACACTGGCGCAGCCGCGCCGCGCGGGCCAGAGGCCGACCTGCTGGCGCTGCTGGACCTGCCGCCGGACACGCCGATCCAGCGCCGCGCCGAGACGCCGCCACCGCTGGCGGAAGCGCATCCCGGCGCGATCGTGCGCCGCGAAAGCGACGCCGCGCCGGAGGCGATCCAGCCGGGGGCCGGCGTTCGCGCCCATCCCGGCCCTCCGGCAGGCGGAGCCGGACCGGGTGCGCCGCGCGCCGGAAGCGCCGGGGGCCGACTCCGTGACGCCCTCCGAGCCGGCCGGCGAAGAGGGCGGCGAACAGGCCGAACCGGGCCAGGCCGGGCCGGACATCGACAAGCTGGCGCGGGATGTCTACGGCATTTTGCGCAACCGCCTGCGCGTCGAGCGCGAGCGGAGCACAGGACAGTAAGGAGCGGGTATGTCACTGGTCAACACGCGGGGCGGCTTGAAGCCCGCAACAATCGTCAACCTCAGCACGAACGAAGAAGTGCGCTGCATGTTCAACCCGCACGAGTACACGCTGACCAAGAGCAACTCGTGGGAGGCGAAGCCCGTGCGCGGCAAGAACGTGCCCAAAGTGACCTTCAAGCAGGGCGGCGCGCAGTCGCTCAAGCTGACGCTGCACTTCGACACCCTGGCCGAAGGCGCCGACGTCCGCGACCTCACCGACCCGCTGTGGAAGATGATGCTGGTGGACGAGAGCAGCCAGAACCCGCGCTCCGGGAAGAGCGCGCCGCCGCAGGTGGCGTTCCGCTGGGGCAAGCTGAGCTTCGAGGCGGTTGTCAAGACGCTGAGCCAGAAGTTCACCCTCTTCATCGACGATGGCAAGCCGGTGCGCTGCACGGTGGACATCACGCTCGACCAGTTGATCGACGTAGACGACTACCAGCCGCAGGACCCGTCCAGCGAGGGGGCGGGGCAGACCGAGCAACTGGTCACCGTGATCGAGGGCGACCGCATGGACAACGTCGCGTCGTCATCGACCGGCGACCCCGGCTCATACCGCGACATCGCCGAGGCCAACAACGTTGACGACCCGCTCAACTTGAAGCCGGGACAGCAGTTGCGGGTCTAGCCGGGCCGGCAGGGATTAGCGAGCGCTGAGATGCCAGAGGAAAGACGAGTCGATCAGGTTGCGATCAAGGTCAACGGCGCGGACCTCCCGCGCGAGTTGATGGACGCGCTGTACGAGGCGGTGGTGGACGTGAGCCTCCACCTGCCGGACATGTTCGTGCTCCGCTTCCATGACGACGACCTCAGGTGGGTGAACGAGGGGCCGTTCGCGCCGGGCGCGCCGGTCGAGGTCGAGCTTGCCAAAGGGGGCGGCGAGACGCAGCGCGTGTTCGCCGGCGAGATCACCGCCATCGAGCCGGATTTCTCGCAGAACCTGACCGCGATCCTGACCGTGCGCGGGTACGACCGCAGCCACCGCCTGAACCGGGGCACGAAGACGCGCGTCTTCGTGCAGGTGACCGACGCCGACATCGTGCAGCAGATTGCCCAGGAGGCGGGTTTGCAGGCCCAGGTCGCGCACACGTCGGAGGTGTACGACCACGTCTTCCAGCACAACCAGACCGACCTGGAATTCCTGCAGGCGCGCGCGGAGCGCATCGGCTATGAAGTGTTTGTGGACGACAGGACGCTCCATTTCCGCCGGCCGAAGGGCGAGCGCGGCGAAGAGGTCACGCTGGCGTGGGGCGAGACGTTGCGCGCCTTTCGTCCCCGGCTGACGGTCGCCCGGCAGGTGGACGAGGTCACGGTGAAGGGCTGGGACCCCGCGCCAAGCGGGAGATCGTCGGGCAGGCGAACCGCACCGACACCGCGCCGGAGGTCGGCGTGGGCAAGCAGGGCGGCGAGGCGGCGCAGGAGGCGCTGGCGTCGTCGGCGCGGCAGGTGGTGGTGCGGCGGCCCGTGGCCTCGCAGGCCGAGGCCGACGCGGTGGCGCAGGCGCTCCTGGACGAGATCAACGCCGGCTTCATCGAGGCCGAGGGCACGGCGCACGGGAACCCGGCGCTCACGGCGGGCCAGGTGATTACGCTGGAGGACCTGGGCGAGCGCTTCAGCGGCAAGTACATGGTCACCGCCGTTGTGCACACCTACACCGCACAGGAAGGCGGCTACGAGACGCACTTCACGGTCGAGGGCGCGCGCCCCACGCTGATGTCCGATTTGGTCAACGGCGCGCCGGTTGACGGCGCGCACGATGGGGCGCGGTGGGGCGGCGTGGTGCCGGCCGTGGTCACCAACAACAACGACCCGGACAACATGAGCCGGGTGAAGCTCAAGTTCCCGTGGCTCGACGACGGCCTGGAGAGCGCATGGGCGCGCGTGAGCGCGGTCGGCGCGGGCAACGAGCGCGGCCTGTTCTGGCTGCCGGAGATCAACGACGAGGTGCTGGTCGCGTTCGAGCACGGCGACTTCAACAAGCCCTACGTGGTCGGCAGCCTGTGGAACGGCCAGGACGCGCCGCCCGAAGCCGCGCGCGAGGCGGTGAAGAGCGGCAAGGTGCACACGCGCACGCTCAAGACGCGCACCGGCCACGTGATCCGCCTGGTGGACGACGAGACGGGCGAGCAATTCATCGAGATCATCGACGCCGCCGAGGGCACGCACATCAAGCTCGACGCCAAGTCGAAGAAGCTGTCCATCGCGTGCCAGTCGGACATCAACATCGAGGCCGACGGCACCATTACCCTGAAGGCGCAGCGCGACCTTGAGATCAACGCGGTCGGCGAACTGAAGCTCAAGGGCCGCACGGTGAAGGTCGAGGGCGACACGAACACCGATGTCAAGGCCGGCGCGGCCCTGAAACTGCAAGGCGCGCAGCTCAGCGCCGAGGGCAGCGCCACCGCCGAGCTGAAGGCCGGCGGCAACGTGACCGTGCGCGGCGCGCTGGTGCAGATCAACTAGGCGCTGGCGAGCACGAAGCCGCGCGAAGACGAGAGGAGCGACAACCATGCGACCCGCAGCGCGCGTAGGCGATCCCACAGGCCACCCCGGCGTCATTACCGGGCCGGGCGTGCCCACGGTGTTGATTGCCGGTCAGCCGGCGGCGGTGGTCGGCGACATGCACACGTGCAGCTTCCCCGGCACGCCGCCGCACCCGCCGACGCCCTTCCCGATGGGCAGCACGACGGTGCTGATCGGCGGGCGGCCGGCGCTGCGCATGGGCGACGTGGCCGGGTGCGGCGCGCCCATCATCGCCGGCGCGCCGACGGTGTTGATCGGAGGGTAGGCGGATGAGCGAGACTGTAGGACGCGGCTGGGCCTTCCCGCCCCGCCTGGATGCGCAGAACCGGATCGCCATGGCGGACAACGACGCCGACATCCGGCAGGCGATCTACATCATCCTGAACACCGCGCCCGGCGAGCGCGTGATGCGCCCGGAGTTCGGCTGCCGCATCCACGAGCTGATCTTCGCGCCGGCGAACACCGCGACGGCGGCGATGGTGGAGCGCTACGTCACCGAGGCGCTGGGCCGCTGGGAGCCGCGCGTCCGGGTTCACAACGTGACGGCGGTGCCCGGCGCGACCGAGTACGGCGAACTGCTGATCGAGATCACCTACGAGATCAAAGACCGGCATGATGTACGGAGCATGGTTTATCCCTTTTACCTGAACCAGGCATAGGCAGGAGCGAGCGATGGCACTGGAAACCCCCCGCTTGGACGACCGCGCTTTTGCGGACATCGTGGAAGAGGCGCGACGGCGCATTGCCCTGTACTGCCCGGAATGGACCGACCACAATCTGAGCGATCCGGGCATCACGCTGATCGAGCTGTTCGCGTGGATGACCGACATCGTGCTCTACCGCCTCAACCGCGTGCCCGACAAGCACTATATCAAGTTCATGGAGCTGCTCGGCATCACGCTGCGCGAGGCGGAGCCGGCGCACGCCCCGGTGACCTTCTGGCTCGCCGCGCCCCAGCCCACGACGATCACCATCCCGGCCGGCACCGAGGTCGCCACCACGCGCACCGAGACCGCGCCCGCCATTGTTTTCAGCACGGACGCCGACCTGCCAGTTCATGTGCCGACGCTCAAGACCGTGCTGGCGAGCCGACGCGAGCAGGGCGGCGGGCGCAGCTTCAGGGAGCAGAACCTGACGCGGCTGGCGGTGGGCTTCGAGGGGTTCGCGGTGTTCTCCAACCCGCCGCAGCCGGGCGACGCGCTCTACCTGGGCTTCGACGAGGACCTGAGCAACCACATTCTGGGCATCGAGATGGACGTTGACATCGCCGAGGGCGCGGGCATCGACCCGTCGAACCCGCCGTACAGGTGGCAGGCGCTCGGCGCGGAGGACCCCGAACCGTGGATCGACGCGGAAATCGATTCGGATACCACGCTGGGGTTCAACGTGGCCGGGCTGGTGCGGCTGCACCTGCCGCGCATGAAGCGCGCAACCGTCAACAAGAAGACGGGCTACTGGGTACGGTGCCGGCTCGACCCCGCCGAAGGGGTGCGCAGCTACCGCGTCAGCCCCCAGGTGCGGCGGCTGGTGACGGCAAGCTGGGGCGGCACGATGGAGGCGACACACGCGACCACGGTGCGCAACGAGGTCCTGGGCCGGTCGGATGGCTCGCCAGGGCAGCGCTTCTTCCTGGACCACACGCCGGTGCTGCCGCGCCTGCCCGGCGAGGGCCTGCTGGTGCGCATCGACGAGGAACGCAAGGAACGCTGGACCGAGGTGCGCGACTTCGCCAGTTCGACGCCCTCCGACGGGCATTACACCCTCGACAGCAACACGGGCGAGGTGCGCCTGGGGCCGGCGCTGCCCCAGCGCGACGGCACGGCGCGCGCATACGGCGCGGTCCCCCGAAGGGCGCGACGCTGGTGATGCGCGCCTACCGGCACGGCGGCGGGCGCGTCGGCAACGTGGCGGCAGGGGCGCTCAACGTGCTCAAGAGCGGCCTGCCCTACGTGGAGCGCGTGTCCAACCGCCGCGACGCGCACGGCGGCCTGGACGCCGAGAGCCTGGAGGACGCCAAGCTCCGCGTGCCCGGCTACCTGCGGTCGTTGGGGCGCGCGGTGACGGCTCGCGACTTCGAGTACCTGGCGCGCGAGGCTGCGCCGGGGCAGGTGGAGCGCGTGTTCTGCCTCCAGCCACCGCACACCAACCTGGGCGAGATCAAGGTGCTGGTGATCCCGCGCGTGCCCCGGCCCGAAGGCCATATTGCGCCGGACGCGCTGGCGCTGCCGCGCGACCTGCGCGACCGTATCACCGCCTACCTGGATGAGCGCCGGCTGCTCTCCACCCAGTTGGAAGTGCTCGCGCCGGCGTACCAGTGGGTGCGGACGCGCGTGCGGCTACGCGCACGCGCGCACGCCGACACGGAGGAGGTCGCCGCAGCGGTGGAGGCCAGGCTGTTCCGCTTCCTGAATCCGGTGGTGGGCGGCCCGGACGGCAACGGCTGGCCTTTTGGGCGCGACCTGTTCATCTCGGACGTGATGGCGGCGCTGCTCGCCGTGCCGGGCGTGGACTTCATCCGGTCGGTGGAGCTGTACCCCGTGAGCTACGACCGGGGGCAGTTCACGCGCGGCGAGCAGACGGACGAAATCCCGGTGGTGACGCACGGCGTCATCGCCTCGCAGGAACACGACGTGCGCGTGGAGTAAACGGGACGCGATTATGGAAGAACCGAGAGCCGTTTTCAAGATCACCGGGCCAAACCTGGAGCGCGACGAGATTGTGGTCACGCGCGGCGGGTTGACGGTGGGCCGCGTGGCCGGCAACGACCTGATACTCGACCACCCGCTCATCAGCCGGCGGCACATGCGCTTCACCTGGCAGGACGGGGCCTTCTGGGTCGAGGACCTGGGCAGCCGCAACGGCACGTGGATCGGCGACCGGCGCATCGAACCCAACACGCCAGCGCGCGTTAACGCGGGCGACTCCATCCGCACCGGGCCGTACCTTTTCACGTTTGAACAGGTCGAGGGCCTGGAGCCGCCGGCAGCGCCAGAGGCCGCCGCGCCGCCGCCGCCCTCGAAAGTGCCGGAGCAGTCCAGGATCGAGTCGGAGCCGAAGAAGCCCAGGACGAAAGCGCGGCCGGCGGAGCCGCCGCCCGCGCCCCCGCCATCGCGGGTGCCGGAGCAGTCCAGGATCGACTCGCCGCCGCCCCTGGAAGCGCGCGAGCCTGCGGCCCCGCCGTCGCGCCTGCCGGAAGAGAGCAAGCTCCCGCCCAGCGGGCCGCCGGGACCGCCCGCGCCGCCGGGCAACGGCGCTTACCCGTTCGGCATCCCGCGCGACAAGAGCAACTGGCTCCAGTATTTGCCGGCGCTCTACGCGGAAGATGCCTTCATCGGGCGCTACCTGCTGGTATTTGAGTCGGTGATGGCGCCGATCATCTGGATGATCGACAACTTCGACCTGTACCTGACGCCGCAGGTGGCCCCTGCCGAGTGGCTGAAGTGGATCGCGAGCTGGTTCGACCTCCTGCTCCTGCCCAGCCTCCCGGTTGAGCGCCAGCGGGCGCTCGTGGATCACGTCGGCTGGCTGTTCCTGCGGCGCGGGACGCGCGCCGGCCTGGAACGTTTGTTAGAATTGTACTTCGGTGTGAAGCCTGAGATAATTGAGAACGCGGACCGGGCGTGCCACTTCACCGTGAAGTTGCGCCTGGGGCGCGGCGAGGCCGCGCTCAGCCGGGCGGTCGCCGAACGGCTGATCGAATCGCAGAAGCCGGCGTTTGCGGGCTATGCGCTGGAGATTTCCTAAGGTGGGGGACGGAAGGTTGGGAGTGATACGATGAGTGATATGGGTCTGGTAGGCCGGACAATTGACCATTACCGGATCGAGCAGTTGTTGGGGCAGGGCGGCATGGGGTCCGTCTTCCAGGCGGTAGACCTGCACCTCCAGCGCCCGGTGGCGCTCAAGGTCATGCACGCGCACCTGGCAGCGCGCCAGGAGTTCCAACAACGCTTCTTGCAGGAGGCGCGCGCCGCGGCGCGGCTGGACCACCCCGGCATTGTCCGCGTGCACGCCTTCGGCCTGGAGCAGGGGATGCTCTTCATGGTGATGGAACTCATCACCGGCGGGAGCCTGCGCGGCTACCTGCAACACCTCTACGAGCAGCAGAAGTACATCGAGCTGCCGGAGGCCGTGGAGCTGACGCGCCAGGTCGCGGAGGCGCTGGACTATGCGCACAAACAGGGCATGATCCACCGCGACATCAAGCCCGACAACGTGATCCTGAAGCTCGCCACCGACGGCGGCCAGGGGCTGACGAAGTTCCGCGCCGTGCTGACCGACTTCGGCCTGGCGAAGCTGGCGGAGGGCGGCGTGCAGTCGGTGTCGGGGCAGCCGATGGGGACCTACCCCTACATGTCGCCGGAGCAGTGCCTGGCCGAAGACCTCGACGCGCGCACCGACATCTACGCGCTCGGCGTCATGCTCTACGAGCTCGCCGTCGGGCGGCTGCCGTACCTGCCGAAGACGATCACGGAAGCCATCCGGATGCACACGCGCGAGCCGCTCCCGCCGCCGGAGAAGTACCGCCCCGGCGCTCCCGCCGGAACTCACGCAGGCGATCACGCGGAGCCTGGAGAAGAACCCCGGCGACCGCTACCAATCAGCGAGCGAGCTGGCGCGCGGGCTTAGCGCCGTCCAGCAACGCATAGCGGGCGGCGGCACAACCATGCCCGAAACGCCCCCGACGCGCATCGACAGCCTGGCGACGTACCTGATGAGCCAACCCATCGGCGCGCAGATGCCCGCCCACACGCCGCAGCCCGGCGCGACCGGGGACCGCATCGTGATCGTCGCCGAGGGCCAGACCACGCGCACGCTGCCCCTCAAGAAGGACGTGATCCGCGTCGGGCGCACGCCCGAAAACGACCTGGTCCTGAACGCCGAGAAGGTCTCGCGCAACCACGCCCGCATCGAGCGCGGGACGGACGGGCGCTACCGCATCACCGACCTGGGATCGACGAACGGCACTTGGCTCGGTGACGCGCGCCTGCTCACCAATATGCCGGAGGTCTGGGAGCCGGGGCAGACGGTGCGCATCGGCGCGTTCTGGCTGAAGCTGGAACAGGGCACGGGACAGCCGCCCACGCGCAAGTACAGTATGTCGCCGGTGGGCGCGGTAGGCAGCCTGGCGCTTTCGCAGCGACCAGGCGCGACCGTCATGGAGAGCCAGACCGGGCAGCTTGCCGTCGCCGTCGCGCCCAACAGCGTCGATGTCGAGCCGGGCAGCCGCGCCGAAATCCAAGTCGAAATCCTGAACCAGGGCGACATCGTGGACCATTACGCGGTCGGCGTGCGCGGCCTGCCGAAAGAGTGGGTCACCACGCCGCCGGAGCCGCTCCAGTTGCTCCCCGGCGACCGGGGGACGGTGCCGGTGGCCTTTCACCCGCCGCGCAACACGGCAAGCGTCGCGGGCCGGCACAACTTCGAGCTGCGCGTCAGCAGCCGCGAGCGCCAGACAGAGGTGGCCTCGACAACCGGCACGCTCCAGATCGCGGCGTTCCACGGCTTCACCACCGACCTCCAGCCCAAGCGCCTGAAGGGCAAAGGCAGCGTGGTACTGGCGATCGCGAACAACGGCAACGCCGCCGGCAACTACATGCTTGAGGCGCGCGACCGCGAGGAGGGGCTGAACTTCGCCGTTGGGCAGCGCCAGTTCAGCCTGGAGCCGGGCCAGACCGGCCACGTGCCGGTCCAGATCGCGCCCAAGAGCCGGCCCTTCATCGGCGCGTCGAAGCTGTACCCGTTCGAGGTCAGCGTGCGCACGCTTGAGGGCGGGCAGCAGACGCAGGTCGGCGAGGTGATCTCCCCGCCCGTGCTGCCCTACTGGGTGCTCGGCGCGCTCGCCTTCGCGGTGGTCATCTGCCTGGCGCTGGTGGCGCTGGGCTTCGGAACCGGGCTAATCGAGCAGCCGGGGCTGCGCGAGACCGGCACGGCCACCGCGCAGACCGCCATCGCGCAGATGACGGAGGCGGCCTTCGCCAACGCGCAGACCGCCGACGCCGCCGAGTTCGCCAACGCCGAGACGGCGACCGCAGCCGTCACCGCCACCCAGCTTGCGCTCACCGCGCAGGCGGCCGGCGATAACGACGGCGATGGGCTGAGCAACAAGCAGGAAGAAGACCTGGGCACCAACCCGAACAATCCCGACACCGACGGCGACGGCCTCACCGATGGCGTCGAGGTCAACACGCTGGGGACCAACCCGCTGCTGCTCGACACCGACGGCGATACGTGGTCGGACGGGAAGGAAGTGAACATCGACGGCACCGACCCGAAGAACCCCGACACCGACGGCGACGGCATCCCCGACAACATCGACCCCAACCCGCTGCTGCCGCCCACGCCAACGGCGACGGCGACCTTCACGCTGACGCCGACCATGCCGCCCTCGGCGACGTGGACGCCCACCTGGACCCCGACGCCGACCACGCCGACGTGGACGCCCACCTGGACCCCAACCTGGACGCCGACGCCTGACGGCGACGGCGGCGGGGGCGTGATCCTACCCGGCGTGATCATCAATCCGGGCATCATCTTGCTGCTGGCCGACATGAACATTGACCTGGCCGAGGAACTGCGCCCGCAGCGCGTTGTCTACTTCATGAGGCTCAGCGGGCCGGGCACGATCTCGGCGCAGGCGACATGGGGCGGTTCGCAGGGCAACCTGGCGCTCATCATCAACGGGCCGGAGCAGGTCGGCTACTACGCGCGACAGGACGGCGGGACCGGGCTGAGCGTGAACTACAACGTCACGCCAGCCGACTTCGATACCGGGGCGATCTGGCGGCTGAGCGTGGTTAGCTTCGGCGGCGGCGAGGCAACCGGCGGCCAGATCACCATCAACCACAACGGCCAGTCGGTGAGCGACCAGTTCACGATCTCGCCCAACCTGGGGCACGTCGTCGCGCTGATGCAGCTTGAGGGTCCCGGCACGATCAGCGCCGACGCGACCTGGGAGGGCAGCCCTGCGAACCTGGCGCTCATCGTCAACGGGCCGGGGCAGGTCGGCTACTACGCGCGGCAGGACGGGCCGACGGGCCTGGAGGTGGAGTACGAGGTCACCAACGCAGACCTGGCGTCAGGCAACCAGTGGCGGCTCTCGCTGGTCGCGTTCAACGCGCCCAATGTGACACAAGGGACATTGAGAGTGTGGTATCCTTGATGTATCCTTGTGGAAGACGTGATGTGTTGCCACTGCGCACCGGGAAGGAGTGAACCATGGGCAACCTCCAAGGCTTGGGCATCGTCCTGTTCGCTTTGTTTGCGATCACCCTTGCAGCGATGTACATCCTGGTCCGGCGGCGGCTCGCGCCGATTGGGGGTGGTCGCCGGGGTCGGGACGGTCATCAACGTCATCCTCGTCACGCTGATCTCGCTGGCGTCGGGCAACATGGCGTTGCAGGCGATCATCGTCGGGCCGATTGTGGGCGTGCTCTTCTCCGGCGCTGCCGTGGCGATGGCCGCCTACTTCCTCGGCAACGAGGTTGCGCGCGCCGAAGCGCACAAGGCGTTCGCGCCGGCGGCGCGTGCGGCCCAGGTCACGGCGGGCGCAGCAGAGGCAGCGCCGGAGGCGGCGCAGCCGGCGGCAGCCGGCGGCTGACCCGGCAGGCGGCAAGCCCGCGCCGGATGCAGCGCCGTCAGAAGAGGAGACGACCTGAAAACCCGCAGCGCGGAGCGCTGTATCGTACGCAATGAGGGATGTAAGGGGAGGCGGCTATGGCCGAGCACTTCGGGAAGCAATCTGGGGACAAGAAAGCCAACCAGCGCGAGAAGCGCGCAACGCCGGCGCGTGACGAGGCGCTGGCCCCGTTCGAGCCGGCGCGCGCCGACCTGCTCGATTGGCAGGGCATGGTCGGCAACCAGGGGGTGCAGACGCTGCTCGCGCAGCGCAAGCTGGCCGCCGGGCCGGGCGGCACGGTACAGACCAAGCTGACCGTTGGCGACTCGGACGACGCCTATGAACAGGAAGCGGACGCGGTCGCGCAGAAGGTCATGAACATGCAGGTCCCGGCCCCGTCGATCAGCAGCCCAGGCGAGGGGGCCGTGGCGCGCCAGGTTGATGAGGAAGAGGAAGAAGAACTTCAAATGCAGGAGACGGAGGAGGAAGAGGAAGAAGTCCAGATGCAGGCGGCGGAAGAAGAGGCCGTCCAGATGCAGGAGGAAGAGGAGGAGGAAGAACTCCTCCAGGCCAAGGCGGAGGACGGCGGCGTGGTCGGCGGCGCGCTTGAGACACGCATCCAGGGCGCGAAGGGCAGCGGCCAGCCCCTGGCCGAGAGCGCGCGCGGCTTCTTCGAACCGCGCTTCGGGACGGACTTCAGCGACGTGCAGGTACACACCGGCGCGGAGGCCGACACGCTGAACCGCGCCATGAGCGCGCGCGCCTTCACGACCGGCAAGGACATCTTCTTCCGCGACGGCGAGTACAACCCGGACAGCGCCGAAGGCCGGGAGCTGCTGGCGCACGAACTGACGCACGTCGCGCAGCAGACCGGCGGCGCGGCGGACGTGTCGCGCATGGTTGACGCCCAGATCCAGCGCCTGACGATCAACACGCCAGGCGCGGGCATGGGCCTGCGCGTCATGTCGGACGACGATTCGAGCGTCACGATCAACCCGGACGCGGCCTACTGGGTGAGCGGCGAGTCGCAGGCAAGCGTGAGCTTCGGCGAAAGCGGTCAGGTCGCCTCGCTCACGTTGAGTCCCGGGACAGACGGCATCCTGCAATTGCGCTTCAACATCAGCTTCTTCATCGACAACAGCACGCCCTGGACGAACATCGAGTATTCGCAGTGGGCCTTCGCGGAGTGGCCGGTGCGCGTCGAAGCGAACGGCGACCTGGTCATCTCCGACCCGCTCCCGGTGCGCTACGAGGGCACGCAGCCGCAGACGCAGCAGCTCTACGTCGGCTCCATCGAGGCCTCCAAGGGCGCCGATTACGTGCAGGGGCGGGTGAACATCGTCAGCACCACGCAGCACTCGCGTACGGGCGCCGCGGGCTATGAGGTGGGGCAGTCGATGGGTGGGCAGACCTATACGCGCGACTTCCGCGTCAACATCGTGGTGCCCCGGCCCGAAGTGCCTCCCCCCACGACGTACCTGACGGCCGTGCATTTTGATCCCGGCGACGACACGATAGAAGAGGGTGGTGAACGCCACATCGTGGACTGGTACAACGGCCTCCCCGGTGAGGCGCGGCAACTGATCGAAACCGGCAGCCTGCCCGTGACCATCGAAGGGCACGCGAGCACCACGCAGCCCGGCCCCGCAAACCGCGAACTCTCGCGCCGGCGCGCGGACCGCGTCGAGCAAATCCTGCGCGACTACGCCGGCTCCGACGCACACCTGCGCAAGTTTGCGCGCGGCGAGTACCAGGCGTGGACCGGCGACGAAGTCGAAGACGATACCGAGCGCCGCGTTGACCTCTCGGTAGAATACGACCCGTCAACCGCTGGCGGCGGTGGCGGCAGTCGATAGGCCGAACCACATAGACCCGTATGGTGCGCGCCCGTCACCCGACGGGCGCGCGTCGTTTACCCATCCGGCCCACCGGGCGGCGAACATGTTACAATCCGGGCTGTGCAGCACACTCTGTGTGGCACACTCTGTGTGGCACACTCTGTGTGGCACACTCTGTGTGGCCCACTCTGCGTGGCCGCTTCGACGTAAACGAGGGTGTCATGAGCCAGCCACAGTTTCCGCCGCTCCAGGTCAATGACAACCAGCCGCCGCCCCCACCGCCCGGCGGTCCGCGCCCACCGACCCCGCCCGGTGCGGCCCCGCCGAAGAAGAAACGGCGGCGCATGGGATGTTGCGGCTGCCTGACGGTCGCGATCCTCAGCGCGGGCGTGGCGCTGGCGGCGGTGCTTGGCGTGGCGCTGGTGCTGGGTTCGGTCTACCTGGGCCGGCTGGGCGAGCGCCTGGAGGCCGGGCTGGAGAAGCTGGAACAGGTGGACACGCAGCTTTTCCAGAGCACGCGCATCTACGACCGCAACGGGATCACGCTGTACGAGGTCTTTGAGGAGGGGCGGCGCACGCTCGTGCACATCGAGGACGTGCCGCAGAACCTCATCGACGCGACGATTGCCACCGAGGACGACTCCTTCTGGGATAACCCCGGCGTGGACCTGCAGAGCATCGTGCGCGGGCTGTTGCAGTTGGCTCAAGAGGGTGAAATCGTCTCCGGGGCGAGCACGATCACCCAACAGGTCGTGCGCCAGGTGGCTTTCGAGTACGAGTACCGCACCGCCGAGTCGTGGCAGCGCAAGCTCGAAGAGGCGTTCCTGGCAATGCTGCTCAACCAGCGCAAGACCAAGAGCGAAATCCTGGAGCTGTATCTCAACGTCAGCTACTACGGCAACCTGGCCTACGGCGTCGAGATGGCGTCGCAGGTGTACTTCGGCCGGCCCGCGCGCGACCTGAACCTCGCACAGGCGACGCTGCTGGCCGGGCTGCCGCAAGCGCCAGGCGAGTTGGACCCGCTCTCGCCCGACCCGGCAGTGCGGCAGGCGGTCAAGGACCGGCAGCGCGTGGTGCTCAGCCTGATGGTGCGGCACGGCTACCTCTCGCAGGAACAGGCCGACGCGGCGTACAACGAGGTGCTCGTGCTGCAGAACCCCAACGTCCCGCTCAACGCGCCGCACTTCACCGTCTACGCCCAGGGCGAGCTGGAGCGCCTCATGGAGGCCATCGGCCAGGACCCGGCGTTGATCCGGTCCGGCGGGTTGGAGGTCTTCACCAGCCTGGACCTGCGCTACCAGACGCTCGTCGAGCAGGTGGCGCGCCAGCAGGTGGCGGCGATGCGCGACGCGCACAACATGACCAACGCGGCGGTGGTCGTCCTCCACCCGCCCACCGGCGAGATTCTGGCGATGCTCGGCAGCGTCGATTTCGACGACGAGAGCATCGACGGGCAGGTCAACGTGGCGATTTCGCCGCGCCAGCCCGGCTCTTCGGTCAAGCCGATCACCTACGCCGCCGCGCTCGAACAGGGCTGGACCGCAGCCAACGTGCTCTGGGACACGCCAACGGAGATCGACACCGGCGTGGGGCGATACGTCCCACTCAACTACGACCGGACCTTCCACGGGCCGGTGCGGGTGCGCGACGCGCTGGCGAACTCGTACAACGTTCCGGCGGTGCAGACCCTGCGCCAGGTCGGCATTCCGAACTTCCTGTCGATGGCCCGCCGCCTGGGGGTCCGGTCGCTGGGCACAGACCCCTCTCTGTACGGGTTGTCGCTCACGTTGGGCGGCGGCGAGATCACGCTGCTGGAGCTGACCCAGGTCTACGCCGCCTTCGCCAACGAGGGGAACCTGACGCCGAGCGCCGCGATTCTGTGCGTGCTCGACAGCGAGGGGAACATCCTGTACGAGTACGAGGGCCGCTGCCCGCGCGGGAACGCCACGCCGACCACTGTCGATGCGACGGCGGAGCGCATCCCGGCGATGGACCCGCGCGTGGCCTTCGTCGTTGGCGACATCCTGGCCGACAACGCCGCGCGCACGCCGGCGATGGGCGCCAGCAGCCCCCTCTTCACTGGCGACCTGCCCACCTCGGTCAAGACCGGCACGTCGGACGACTGGCGCGACAACTGGACCGCCGGATACACGCGCAACCTGGCGGTGGGGGTGTGGACCGGCAACAGCGACGGCTCCCAGATGGTGAACGTGTCGGGCCTGCAGGGCGCGGCGCCGATCTGGAACCAGGTGATGACCGGCATCTACGCGAGCCAGGACCTGCTGGCGGTCCTCGCGCGTGAAGGCCACCTGTCGCCCGACTACCGCCAGCCGCCGCCCGGCATGAGCCGCCGCGAGGTCTGCCGATTGAGCAGCCTCGAAGACCCGGCAACCGCGTGCGCGCAGACCAGCATCGAATGGTTCCTCGACTCGCCCGCCGCCGTGCCGCAGCCAGACGGCAGCCTGGTCGCCCCGCAGCCCTCGCCGACGCCGGCGAGCACGCCGGACGACCCGAACGCACCGCTCGTGACCGAGGTCAGCTATGGCGTCTGGGTGGCGACCGTGATCCCGCTCCCGCCAGAGCTACAGGCCGCGCTCGCGCCGCAAGCGACGCAAGGCCCGGCCTTGCCGCCGCCGCGCTATTGCATCGTGCCCGCCGGCTGGAAGGAACGGCCTGAAGTCACCCCGTTTGTGCAACAGCTCTGGTTCATCGCGCCGCCGCCGGTCCGCGACGACGAGATCCGCGCGCGCCAGTGGGCGGAGGACCGCAACCTCCCGGTATTGCCCTACCTGGTGTGCGACGATACCGTGTTTGCGCAGGTCGCTGGCGCGGGAACCGGCGGCATCCAGGCGGTGTGGCGCATCACCTCACCCAAGCCCGGCGACGAGGTGCGCGGCGTGGTCCCCATCGAGGGCACGGCGCAGTTCCGCACCGACGAGGTGCAGTTCTACAAGATCGAAATCGGCCAGGGGGTCAGCCCCACGCAGTGGGTCACGCTGGGCGAGACGCACGGCCAGCCGGTCGTCAATGGCGTGCTGGAATACCTGCACGCCGATGCGCTCCCCACGGGCGATTGGGTGATCTGCCTGGAACTCGTCAAGTGGGACGGCAACTTCCCCACGCCGTCGTGCGTGCCCATCAAGATCGTGCGCTGAGCGGCGGGGCGTCTCTCAATGTATCCGTTCACGTCGTCCGCTCGGTATCACACCACGGTGTGATTTTCGCAACCCGACGACTGAAGTCGTCGGCTAATCGCAGAAAATGACGGGTAAGAACACGAATTAGCCCGCGACTTCAGTCGCGGGAACCCAAAGGTGAACAGATACCTCCCATGATGCACTTCACGGTCGCGCACGTCAGCGTGCAAGTCTTCCCGGACAAGGCGCAACTGGGGGCGGCTGCCGCCGCCTTCGTCAGCGCGCGGTTGCAGGCCGCCCTGGCGGCGCGCGGCGCGGCGGCGGCCATCTTCGCCACCGGCGCGTCTCAGTACGCATTTCTGGACGCGCTGCGCGACGCGCCGGGGGTGGACTGGTCGCACGTGACGGCGTTTCACCTGGACGAGTACCTGGGCCTGCCGGCCGGCCATCCGGCCAGCTTCCGGCGCTACCTGCGCGCGCGCCTGTTCGACCGGCTGCCCTTCGGCGCGGTGCACCTGCTGCACGGGGACGCGCCCGACCCGCAGGCCGAGTGCGCGCGCTACGCGCGGCTGCTGGGCCAACAGGAGATCGACATCGCCTGCATCGGCATCGGGAGAACGGCCACCTGGCGTTCAACGACCCGCCCGCCGACTTCGACACGCCGGCGCTGGTCCACGTCGTCGAACTCGACGCCGCCTGCCGCGCGCAGCAGGTGGGGGAAGGGCATTTCGCGCGCCTGAGCGACGTGCCCCGCAAGGCGCTCTCGCTGAGCATCCCCGCGATCCTCGCCGTGCGCACGATCTCGTGCGTGGTCCCCGACCGGCGCAAGGCCGAGGCGGTGCGCTGCGCGCTGCAAGGGCCAATCGCGCCGGCCTGCCCCGCGTCGGCGCTGCGCCGGCACCGCAACTGCCATCTCTTCCTCGACACAGAGTCGGCGTCGCTGCTGGACTGCCCGCGCTGACTCTGCGTGCGGTGTCAGCGGGGGCCGGCGGGGCGCGCCGCCGCGTACAACTGGCGCGTCAGCGCCTCGATGTCGGCGCCCTCCAGGAAGGGCAGGCACACGCCCCGGCACACCTTGAGCACCGCGCGCCACCGGGGGGTGATCGCGCCGATCCCCTGGAAGCACCCGCATAGCGCGCCCACGAACGCCGGCAGCGAGTCCGCCGCCTTGGGGAGGGCGTTGGCCGCGAGGCAGGCCGCGCGCAGGTCGCCCGCGCACTGCTCCGCGATCACCAGGGCCGCGGGCAGCGTCTCAGGGGCGACGCAGCCATACGAGTACACAGTGTTGACAACCTGCGCCGACAGCGACAGGATCAGGTCCTCCGGCGTCTCGGCGGCGTCGCGGCACGCGCGCGCGACACCGTCCATGTGCGCAATCCACGAATCGGCGGGGAACTCCGCCCGCGCGCGCGCCGTTGCCTCGGCCAACGCGCCACCGCCCGCAAGGACGGCGACCGCCGCCGCCATCGCGCGCGCGGCGTAAATCCCGTCCTCGGCCTGCGTGATCTCCGCGTCAAGCTGCGCCAGCGCCGCCGCCCGGTCCGGGTCGCCAACGCAGAAGAGGCCAATCGGCACGGCGCGCGGGACGGCGCTGTCCTCGTAGTGCAGCGGGTTGTCGTTGCCCGTCTCCGGCGGCAACAAGCCGCGCCTCAGGTTCTCGATGGCGGCGCGCTCGGAGAACCCGCTCGCGACCGCGTCCGCGTGCGGCAGCACCGCCTCCTGCCAGACCGCGAGGAAGGTCTGCTGCGTCGGCTCCCCAGAAGCGCGCAGCAGCGCCTGGAGGTTGAGCACGGCAAACTCGGTGTCGTCGGTCGGTGAGGGTTCCAGAATCGCCGGAGGCAGCCGGTGCGTGTAGGGCAGCATCACGCGGTTGATCTGCTGCCGGTACAGCTCCATGTTGGTGCGCCAGAGGAAGTCATGCCGCTTCTTCGGCGTGACCCGGAAGCGGTGGAAGAGCGCCGGGAAGCCAATCGCGTCGCCATAGGCAAGCCCGAACGTCGCGCCCAGAAAGCGATCCTCTCCCGCGATCATGCCGCCCCCTCTGCCATGCCTGCTCCGCGAGCGCGTCCGCGATGTCGGTGATCTGGCGGCCGGCAATGAAGCCGATACAGCGCCCGGTCGATGCCTGCACCCGCGCGCGCCACGCGGCAGGGATGGCGGTCTCGCCACCGTAAGCCCCCGCGAGGCTGCCGACAATCGCGCCGATGGTGTCGGCGTCGCGGCCCAGGCGCACGCCCGCCGGCACCGCGCGCGCAATGTCGCCGCCGGCGGCGAGAAACACCGCCATCGCCAGCGGCACCGCCTCCGTCGCCAGGTCCGCCCACGGCCACCAGGGCACGACCAGTGCCCCCTCAATCGCCGGCAGCGCGTCGTCGAGGCTGGCGGCCTCGCGCCCGATACGCTGCGCCCGCGCCAGGGCGCGATGCGTCCACGAGTGCGGCAGCGCGGCCCCGACCGCCGCTTCGACCA
This sequence comes from Anaerolineae bacterium, assembly GCA_027494055.1. GTDB lineage: Bacteria > Chloroflexota > Anaerolineae > Aggregatilineales > JAFGMM01 > JAOSJO01. The sequence continues at coordinate 473,352 of JAOSJO010000023.1, forward strand.
TCGCCGCCGGCGACGCGCCCGCCATCGCCATGCTGATTGCCGCCGCGACCGCCTGGGCGGCATAGATGCCGTCGCGCGCGTTGGAGACGCAGCCCAACACCGCCGCAAGGCGCGCCGCCGCCTGGGGCACGCCGGGGCAGGCGATCCCTGCCGCGCTGATCGCCATCGCCACGCCGTCGCTCCACATCTGGTGGTTGAACGCGCCGGACTGCGGCGCGTGGAGGCCGGCCTGCAGGTTCCGGGTCGAGACCACGTCGCTGAACCCGCCGGGGCGGTAGTCGTACTGCCCGATGAGCAGCTTGTCGCGCCATTCCGCCTCGACCTGGGCCGCCGTCACTTGCACGCCGTAGGTGAGCAGGATGTGGGCGTTGAAGAGCGTGAAGTCCGTGTCATCCGTGCCCACTGCCGCGTCGCTGACGAAATCGGTGACGACACCGTAGCGCTCGCGGATGGCCGACGCCGACATGCCCTCGCAGGGCGCGCCCATCGCGTCGCCGATCGCCGCGCCGAGCAGGCCGCCGCGCGCGCGTCGTTTCAGGTCGTTCAGGTCAGATTGCATCGTGCCGCCCCCACGGGTTGTGTCAGCCCTTCAGGCCGGCCGTCGCCAGGCCGCCGATCAGGTAGCGCTGCGCGAAGAAGTAGACGATCAGGATCGGCGCGATGGACACGAGCGTCGCCGCCATGAACAGGTTCCATTCTACACTGTACCGCCCCCGGAAGAACGCGAGTCCGACCGAGATCGGATAGGTCTCGAAGCTGTTCAGGTAGATGAGCGGGTGGATGAAGTCGTTCCAGGTCCACAGGAACGAAAACACGATGGTGACGGTAAGCGGTGGCTTGCACAGCGGCAGGATGATGCGGTAGAGGATCGTCCACGTGCTCGCGCCATCGATGCGCGCCGCCTCGTCGAGGTCCTGGGGGATGGTGCGCATGTACTGCACCATCAGGAAGATGAAGAAGGGTTCGCCGAAAAACGACGGCAGGATCAGCGGCCAGTAGGTGTCGATCAGCTTCAGGCTGTTGTAGAACGAGAACAGCGGGATAAGCTTGATCTGGCCGGGGATCATCATCGTGCTCAGCATCAGGATGAAGAGCAGCCGCTTCCCCGGCATCCGCAGCCGCGCAAAGCCGAACGAGATGATCGGCACCGAGATCAGCGCGCCGGCGATGTTCAGGACGACGAGGATCGCGCTGTTCAGCATGAAGCGCGCCAGGGGATACTTCGCAAAGGCGTCGGCGTAGTTCTGCCAGTAGGGCGTCTCCGGCACCCACTGCGGCGGCCAGGCCATGATCTCCCACCGGGTCTTGAGCGACGTGGAGAGCATCCACAGCAGCGGGATCATGAAGATCACGGCGAGCACCGTCATGACGGCATAGGTCACGGCGCGACCGGGGATTCTGCGCAGCAGCGCAGCCGACTGCGGGTTAATCATGAACGCTCTCGTCTTTGCGCTGACCGCCGTGCTATGTCTCATAGTAGACCCACCGGTCGGACGTGTTGTAGATAAAGACGGTGGTCGCCAGGATCACCAGCGTGAGCACAAGCGCCAGCGCCGACGCATAGCCCATGTTGAAGTTGCGGAACGCCTCTTCGTAGAAGTACAGCAGGTAGAAGTAGGTGGCCTTCAAGGGGCCGCCCTGCGTGATGACGAAAGCCTCGGTGAACACCTTGAACGACTCGATCAACTCGATCACAAGCTGGAAGAAGATCGTCGGCGTCAGGAGCGGGAGCGTGATGCGCCAGAAGCGCTGCCAGCGATTCGAGCCGTCAATCTGCGCCGCCTCGTACAGGTGCGGCGGGATGTTCTGCAAGCCGGCCAGGTAGATGATCGCGCCGCCGCCCACCTTCCACACGCTCATGAGCGCGACCGACGGCAGCGCCCAGTTTCGGTCCCAGAACCAGCCCGGCCCCTCAACGCCGGCGTAACTCAGCAGCGTGTTGATGACGCCGGTATCAGGCTGGAGCAGCCACATCCACATCAGCGCCACCGCCACGCCGGAGATCACCGCCGGGATGTAGAAGACGGTGCGGTAGAAGTTCATGCCGGGGACCTTCAGGTTGAGCAGCAGCGCCAGCCCCAGACCCAGCACGAGCCGCAGCGGCAGCGAGATGAGGACATACTGCACGGTGACTTTGAGCGACTGCCAGAAGAGCGGGTCCGCCGTGAACATCCGCGTGTAGTTGTCCACGCCCACCCACTTCGGCGGCTGCGTGATCGTCCACTGCGTGAAGCCCAGCCAGATCGAGACCAGCAACGGCATGGCGGTGAAGACGACGAAGCCAATCGCCCAGGGCGCGAGGCAGAGATAGCCCTCCAGGGCCTCACGCCGCGCCTGCGGTCCCATCTTGCGCCAGCTCGACAACATCTTCATGACCTCACAGCTTCGTGAAGCGCCCGACGGCGTTTCCGGCGTTTCCAGGGCAGGCTATAGGGGCACAGCCGCCCGCGCCCCTATAGCCATGCGTCGCGCCAGAAATCAGAGCGTTCCGGCCTGGATCAACCACCCAGGCGCTCGCGGCACTCGTCCAGCGCGGCCTGCGCCGCAGGCGCCAGGCTGTCGAGCGTCGCCTGCACCTCGTCGCGCCCGATCTCACCGAGCATGACCAGGTCCCAGGCGTCGTTGGCGGCGCGGAGCACCGTCCCCTTACAGGGGTGCGCATTCGCCCACTCGGCAACCTGCTTCAGCTCCAGCACCCTGAAGAACGCCTGGGCGTACTCGGTGTCGGCGCCCTCATACTCTTCCAGGGCCGACGGGATGGAGGGGAACAGGTTGCCGTGCTCCATCAGGTACCGCTGGCCCTCCGGCCCAACCCAGTAGCTCAGGAATTCGTAGGCCTCGTCGGGGTGCTCCGTCCCCGCCCAGACCGAAGCGGTCAGCGACCAGGCGTTGACGTAGCGGTCATTGCCGGGCACCTGCGGCTCAGGGACGATGCCGAATTCCACGCCGGCTTCGACCGCGTTGAGCATGTGCCCCTGGTTGAGCGTCGCCATCGCCAGACGGCCGGCGATGAAGAGGTCAACCGGGCCGGTGCCTTCGGTGCCGAGAATTTCGAGATCAGCAGGCGTCGGCGTGCCACCGGTCGCCACCAGGTCCCACAGCCAGGTGTAGGAGGCAACGGACTCAGGGCCGTTGAGGTACCCGTCAACCGTCATGCTGTCGTCGCTGTAGGGGAAAGCGCCGTAGTTCTGCCAGATCGCGCGGTACGGGCCGCGAGGGGTGTCGCCGCCCCAGATGCGCTGCTCCGGGTTCGCGAGTTGCGCCACGAGCGCGTTGTAGTCATCGGTGGTCCAGTCCTCTGCGGGGTAGGGCACGCCGGCGGCGTCGAATACGGCCTTGTTGTACATGACGAAGTTCGCGCCCACGCCCAGCGGCAGGCCGACGATCTTATCCTGCCACACAGCGCGGGTGGTCCAGAAGCCTGGGAAGTACGTTTCCGGTCCGAGGTCGGGGTCGGCTTCGATGTAGGGAGTCAGGTCAAGCGCCTGCGGGAACCAGTTGTTATCCCAGAAGAAAGCGACATCCGGCGCGCCCTCCCCGGCGCCCAGGGTGGTTGTCATCTTCTCGGTGAAGCCGCTTTCCGGCAGGATGGTCAGGTTGACCTTGATGCCGGGGTGCTCGGCCTCAAACTGTTCGACCAGTCCCCGCTGCGCCTCTTCGGAGTACTCCTCGGAGGCGACGCTCCACCACTCGATTGTCACGACATCGCCCTGCGCGGCGGCCCCGAACGGCCCCAGCATGGCAAGCAGCAGCACGATTGACAGCGTGAAGGACAATCTGCGGACTTTCATGACGCTCACTCCTTATAGCTCAAAGATTCGCGATACGGCTTCATGCGTCCGGCGCGCGTCGGCACGCGCACACCCGCCGGGCGCTGAGTACCCAAATCAATCGATCAGGTCCACGAGCTTCCGCGCCATGTCGACGATATCCACCTGCGCGGCAAACCGGAGGCACACGCCGGCCGGCCGGCGGACCTTCTCGACCCACGCTTCGGGGATCGCGCGCCGGCCGTGCATCGCGCCAGACAAGGCCCCGACCACGGCGGTGATCGTGTCGGCGTCGCGACCGAAGTTCCCCGCCCAGAACATGCCCTTGCGGAAGTCGCCGCCGGTGAGCCGGAACACGGCGTAAGCCTGCGGCAGCGCCTCCGCTGCCGCCGAGTGCACCGGGGTCCACAGGTCGGTGTGCAGGCACTCCCACGCCGCCTCGATGCCCTCCGCGCCGTCGCAGAGGCGCATGGCGCGGCGCATCGCGCGGCCCAGCCAGCTCGTGTCAGGTATCTGGGCCAGGCCGGCGTCGATCACCTCGCCAACCGGCGCGCCCGTCATCGCGACCGCGACGCTGGCCGCCACCGCCTGCGCGCCCCAGATGCCATCGCGGGCATGGCTCACCTGCGCATCAATCGCCGCCATCGCCGCCGCGCGCTTCGGGTCGCCGGCGCACACAATGCCGACCGGCGCAATGCGCATCGCCGCGCCGTCGTCATCGTTCTGCACGTTGTCAGTGCCCGAAAGCGGCGGCAGCACGCCGCGCTCAAGGTTGGCGACCGCGCCGTACAGCGGCTTGCCGCCGCGCTCCGCGACGCCGCCCTGCGCGATGATGTACCGCTGCCACGACTCGACCACATGCTCAACCGTGAGCTGACCGCCGCAGTCCAGCAGCGTCTGCGCCGTGAGCATGGCGAACTCGGTGTCGTCGGTGCTCTGCGCGCCGTCGTAGAGGTTGGTGACGATGCCATAGCGCTGCCGGTAGATGTCACTGCGACAGAGGTCGCCAAATGCATCGCCAACCGCAAGCCCCAGAAGGCACCCGGTGGCCCGGTCGGTGAGCATCGTCCTGTCTTTCCAGTTGGGATTATCCGTCATGCTTTCGCCCTGTTCCCGATGGGTGGAGTCATTCGCGCCAGTGCCATGCGTTACTATTTGGGAACGTTCCCCAAAGCCGCGAAAAAAGAACCCTATGTTGCCGCGTGATCCCTAACCTGCCGCACAACGCCCGTCGATTCGCGCACGACCAGCCGGCAGGGCAGCTTGACGCGCCGGGGCGTTTCGGGCGCTTCGCCGCACATGCGCGACACCAGAAACTGCGCCGCCGTCGCGCCCGTCTCATACTTGCGCTTGGCGACCGTCGTCAGCGCGGGCGAGGTCGTCGCCGCCGCGTAGATGTCGTCCATGCCGACGATGGACACGTCCTCCGGCACCCTGCGCCGCATCGCCTGCGCGGCCTTGAGCGCGCCAATCGCCAGGATGTCGTTCGCAGCGAACACAGCGCTCGGCGGCTCCGGCAGGCTGAGCAGGCGCTTCATGGCCTCGAACCCCGCCTGGTCGGAGAAATCGCAATCGACGACAAGCGCGTCATCGAGCGGGATGCCCTTGCGCGCGTGAAAGGCCACGTAACTTTGATAGCGGACGAACGTCTTGCTCCGCGCCGACCGTCCGGCGATCAGCCCGATGCGCACGTGACCCAGCCCGTGAAGATACGCCAGCGCCTCCTGCGCGCCGCGCTCTGTGTCGCTCCCAACCGAGTCGAAGTCTGGGTAGCTATCGCCGCCGCCGAGGATGACGACCGGTATCCCCAGGCCCACCAGTTCCGCGTTGGTCGCCGTGGTGGGGTTGATGACCAGGCCGTCGAAGCGGCTGCGCCGCACAGTGGTGAGGAAGTGCTGCTCGCGATCCACCTTCCAGTCGCTGTTGAAGGTCACGGTCGTGTAGCCGCTCGCCTCGATGGTATCCTGGACGCCGCGCGCCACCTCCGGCCAGAACGGGTTGGTGATATCGGGGATGGACAGCGCCACGATGAAGGTCTGGTCGGTGCGCAGGCTGCCCGCGACCGCGTTGCGCTCGTAACCGAGCTGGTCGGCAGCCGCGAGCACGCGCCGCCGGGTCTCCTCGCGCACAGCGCCATCGTTGCCGTTGATGACACGCGCAACGGTCGATTTGGAGACACCCGCCAGCCGGGCGACATCGATGATTGTCGGGCGACGCGCCATAGGGTTCACTTTTGGCAGATAAATGGGAACGTTCTCATTACACTCTAATCAAAAAAGGCCGCTTTGTCAAGGCCTCTTTTCGCACCGGGTAGAGCCAACGATGCCGTGGGCGATGAAGAACGTCCCACCTGAGGCTGGACAGGGGGCTTAAGCCCCTGTCCCACCCGGTTAGGCGATCTGGCTCAGAATTGAGCGTAATGACCCACTTTCAGGCGCTCCACGCTATCCTGTCGTCGTACCGAGGTATGGCCTCGGCCTATTCCTCGATAAGGTCCCTGGCCAGGGCGCAGAACTCGTCAACGAGGAGCGGGCCGCCGGCATCCGGCACCGAGCAGCCGAGCGCGCCCTCGTCCGTGGTCCAGGTCCAGCCCAGGACGACGTAGCCACGCGCCGGCTGGAACACCGCCCACTCCACCATGTCGCCGAAGTCCTCCCTGAGAATCGGGCCACTCACATCGACCGCGCTGCCGCCACTGCTGGAGCCGTCCCCGAGGCCGGCGGCCTTCGGCGCTGCCGGGATGGCGAGCGGCGCGATCCAGTACTCCTCCCAGCCTTCTGCGATCCAGCCAAGCAGGTCGAGGTTGTAGTCGTAGACATACCACCACGCTAGGCAGTCGCCTTCGGCATCGACGACGCCGCGCGGTCCATCCACGATGTTGACGCGCCCGCCGCGCGGGATCAGGCCAATGCGGTCGCCCTGCGGGAGCGAGCGCACGTTCAGCCCGACGACGGCGGAGCCTTGCTGATCAATGGTGAGGCGCGGCGTGAGCGGCGGCACGCACTCGACAAGCGGCGTGGTCGCCGTCCCTTCCTCCTCCTGCGCGAAGGCAGCGGGCGCTGCGGATAGCACCAGCGCGAGCAGTAGAATCGCCAGGCCGGTTTGCGCAAAACGTCCAGTTCGACTCTTGTACATCGCTGTAATACTCCCTGTACGACAATGTGCGTTTAGGCTATTGTATCGCCGGGTGTGACAGAGTGCCATAGTCCTTTGGGGCTGATCGAACCGCTGCCTGCGCCGCCGAGGAGGGGAGAAAGAACCGCAGATAACGCGGATGACGCTGATTCAGAAGAATAGAGAGTCATCCAGAGTAGCGCCACACGAATACACAGTCGATGCCTCCCAGTGCGGCTGGACAGGGGGCGTATTCGTTCACGTTTAGATTCCCGCCCCGCGACTGAAGTCGCGGGCTAATTCGTTTTCTTGCCCGCTATCTTCTGCGATTAACCGACGACTTCAGTCGTCGGGCTACGAAAATCACGCCATGGCGTGATGCCGAGCGGACAACGTGAATGGATACGAGCCCAGGAGTCTGGCACACTCGTCTCCAGGCCCGGATTGCCAGATTAATCAAGAAAGCGTGTTCTAAGTCGTAGTATTATCCGCGCAATCCGTGTTATCCGTGGTTGATTCCCCTCTTCATGCGAAGCGAGCGCGACAGGCAGCCAGGCGCGCTTATGGCAGCAGCCACTGCTTGAGCCAGGCGAACGCCGACGCCTGCATCTCCAGGTCGAACTTGTGCGGGCCGGGGTAGAACTCCCCCCTGTACGCTTCGGGGTGGCCGACGCTCGCATAGTGCTGGACCAGGCGCGCGTCGGCGGCCTTCATGCCCGCCACGGGGAAAAGCGCGTCGTCAAGATCGTACTGCACCAGCAGCGGCGACGGCGCGCGGCACGCCGCTATATCGGGCCAATCGCCATAGCGCGCCCACCCGCTGGGGAAGAACATCCAGGTGTGGCAGGTGATATGGCGATCCAGCAGGTGCGCGTAGGCGCTCATCAGCCCGACGACCACCGCCGCGCGCATGTGCTCATGCGTGGCCTGGAGCAAGACCGCCCGGTTGCCTCCACCGGAGAGGCCGACGCACCCCAGCCGGTCCGCACGCACGTCGGGGCGCGCGCGCAGGTAGTTCAGGGCGATGCGGTCCTCGTGGCTCACCACCCCCCGCTATCGTGGTGCCGAGCAGATTGCAGTACTTCTCGACAACATGTTCATGCTCAGCGGCGGCGAAGTTGTATTCGGCGACCTCCCGTGAGAACGCGCCCGCGCGCCACGGGGACTCGTCGAGGCCGGCGAAGGCCTCCGGCGTCCACGCCGGCATGACCGCCTGCGGGAAGCGCCGGCTGCCCCACAGGAAGGTATCGGGCACCAGCACGACGAACCCTTCCGCCGCCAGGGCGTTGGCGTGTGGCCGACCCCCATAGGCGTCTTTCCACCACGCGACGATGTAAGGTTCGGGGTCGTCGCGACCCAGCGCGATCTTCTCCTTGCCACAGTACTTGAACCCGCCGTGATCGTGCAGCGCCACGACGCCCGGCAGCGGCCCGGTCGCGCGCGCGGGTTTGAGCACCCAGGCGTGGGTGCGCGGTCCGTATCCCACCCACCACGAGATCGCCTCACCGGCCAGGCCGTCGCGCTCCCAGGTGTACTCGGTTCGCACGTCCAGCGGGGTTTCCGGCCCGTTGCAGAACCCCAGCACCTCCCTGACCCGGCGCTGCGTCTGCGCGCCCGGCGGCGCTATGGGGTAGAGCGCCTGCTGCGCGCGCGCGGCTTCGACCCAGTCGCTGTACACACCCAGGTGTTCACAGGTCGCCATTGTTGTTACCCTCCGGTTGTTCCCAGGCTGCTGCCCAGACAGGCGCACTGCCGGCGCGGACGCGCCAGCGGCTAACGATCCGGCTACACCGTCTCGCCGAGCTTGATCGCCTGGAAGATCGGCATCCGGCGCAGCAACAGCGCCAGGCCGCCCAGCGTCGCCGCGAAGAGCACGCCGAACAGTATATAGACGCGGACGATGGCCGGCCAGGCAATCTCGACGACGAACGGCGGGACGGTGGCCGTCGGGTCGGCGCCGACCTGTAGGAACGGGATGAAGAAGGCGCTGACCGAGACACCCAACACCGTGCCGATCAGGCTGCCCACAGCGATGAGGCTCGCCAGCTCCCACCCCAGGAAGGCGACCATCTGCCGGGACGAGAGGCCGACCGCGCGCAGCACGCCGATCTCGATGGCGCGCCGGCGCAGCGAGAACAGCGCGTAGAGGAAGAAGCCCAGCACCGTCAGCACGGCGGCGGCGACGAACCCGACCGACAGCATCCCGAAAATGCCCTGGCGTTCGGGGCGCTCCTGCTCCCTGATGATATGCGTGGCCGCGGTCTTCCAGCCGGAATAGCGCAGGTTCAGTTGCGCCTCGCCCACGTCAGGGTCGGCCCGCAGCCACACGTAATAGGGTACCTGGGTGCCGATCTGCTCAAAGAAGTAGTCCAGGTTGCCGACGAACAGCGGCCCCTCCTGCGGGTACCACGTCGGGAAGAGGTCGAAGCCGCCCAGAACCACCAGATCGACCGGCGTAAGCTGCGTATAGGTCCGCACGGCGACCCGGATCGTGTCACCGACGGCGAGCGCGTGCTCGCGCATGTAGTCGCGCGGCACCAGCACCCCACCGGGGTTGAGGGCAAGCGCGTTCATCAACGCGCCCAGGCTCTCCTGCGCGAAGTCGTCGCGCCAGTAGGCGACCAGCGAGAAGTCAAAGCGGTCAATGCCCATGAACGCGCCCTCCTGCCGGCCGCCGCTGAGTGAAGTCGTCGCCAGGTAGCGCCCGACGCGCGTCGCGCCATGCACTCCAGGCGCTTCCAGGTAGTCGGTGACGGGCAGGAAGCGCCAGAGCTGGACGGTGCTTTCGGGCATGGTGGCGTCCTCACCGAAGTCGAAGAACTGCACGTCGGCCCCAACCTGATAAAACGCCTGGTCGTGCAGGTGCCGGTCCAGCGTCTCCGCCAGGGAGGCGGTAAACGCGGAGAGGCTGAGCGTGAGCGTCAGGAGCAGCAGGGGGACGTTGTAGAAGCCCGGCGACCGCGAGAGATGGCGCGCCGCCATGAGCAGGGCAACGCTCCGGGTGCGCGCGGCGATCCAGGAGACGACCGCCATGAACAGGGGCATCAGGCGCAGGCAGAAGAGCGTCAGCGCGAGCGTGCACAGCGCCGGCGCGAGGAAGAGCAGCGGGTTTGCAAGCGGGTCCAGGGTTGCGCCCGCGATGCTGCCCTGCTGCTGGAGCAGGTAGACACCGTAGACCACCGGGATGAGCAGCAGCACATCGACCCAGCGCCGCTGCCACCACGGGCGTTGCAGCATACGCGCCTGCTCCTGCTTGTAGGTGATGATCGTGTGGCGCGCTGCTTCCGTCGTCGGGAACATGCGCGTCACCAGCGAGAGGCCGACGACGCCCAGGCCGATCACGACCGCCTCCACGGTCAGGCCGATGCGGAGGTTGTGCGGCTGGGTGGTGAATTCCAGGAAGCCGCGCGACTGCCCGATCAGCCCGGCAATCGCCACGCTGACGGGCGCGCCGATTGCCACCGCCACCACGCCCAACAACAACCCCTCCATCGCCGCGCCGCCAAGGACCTGCGCGATCATCGCGCCCCGGCTGCGCAGCACGGCAATCTCGTTGCGGCGCTGCTCCACCGCCAGCGTCACGGTCAGCCCCACGAACGCGAGCAGCAGGCCGATGAGGGGCGCGGCAAACGCATAGAGCAGGATCGTCAGCACTTCGACGGCGCGGCGGTACTCAAGCAACTCGGCGCGCGGCGACATCTCCAGGCGCGTGCCGGGGAGCAGGGACGTGATGCGCTGCTCGACGACGTTGATCCGGTCCAGGAGCGTAGCCGCCGCCGAGTAATCGACGTCCGAGCCGTCCATAATCAGGTACCAGATGCCGGCGTAAATCTCGTCGGGCAGGACGGGGCTGATGCGCGTGACGAACGATTCTTCCGGCACGAACAGGTGGCTGTCCAGCAGCTCCGGCCTGGTGAGCCAGTACGCCTCCGACGGGTCGCGCGCCGTCCAGACGCCGGCGACGCGCACGGGTATCTCGGCCCGCGCGACGCCGCCCTCCGGCATCGGGTCCTGCGCGTAGATGACGTAGCTCTCGCCGATCTGGAGGCCCAGCTTCAACGCCAGCGCGTCGCTGACAAGCACCTCGATAGGGCCGGTGTCTTCGGGCGCGGACGGCATCGGGAAGGCGCCTTCGACGAGCGTGACGTGCGCCTCCAGGTCGCTCAGGAAAGAGAGCCGCGCCAGCACGAGCGCGCTGCTCGTGTCGTCGAAATTCGTCGTGTTCGCCGGGAACATGCTGAAGTACTGCGTGCGGAAGTGGCGCACGAGCTGTTCCTGCGGCAGGCCCAGGTCCGCGCCGGCCGCGCCAGAAAGGTACTGGTCTGCCGGCTGGATGTCCTCCCATTGCAGCGATTCGGCCAGCCCCCCGCCGTAGTAGAACATGAACGCAAATGGGGGCCGGGGCACCGCGCCCTGTTCGGGAGCCGACAGGTTCTTGACGAAGATGCTGTAGTACACGGCGTCGGTGTAGAGGGGCACGCTCATCGTCAGCGCAATGGCGACAACCAGGCCCAGGATCGTGGCAACCGCCAGGCCGGGCTGCGCCAGGATGCGCTTGACGGCGACAATGCATATAGCCCAGATTCGAAGAAGTGTTTGCACCAGGGGCGTCCTTATCTCTTCACGGGTCTCCAGGGCGGCAGCGCGCTAGCCGCCGTTGGCGACGATCTGGCCGTCGTGGAGGCGCAATACCTCATCAACCTGTTCGTCCACGAGCGCGTCGTGTGAGGCCATCAGCACCGTGACGTTCTCCTGCGCCACGATCTGCTGGAACAGGGCGATGATCTCTGCTGCGGTGACGCTGTCGAGTTCGCCGGTCGGCTCGTCGGCAAGGATCAGCTAGGGCGGTTGACCAGCGCGCGGGCAATCGCCAGGCGTTGCTGCTGGCCGCCCGACATCTCATACGGGCGGTGGTCGAGCCACTTGCGCAGCCCGACCAGGTCAAGGCAGCTCATTGTGCGCTCGTGGCGTTCCCGGCCAGAGACGCCCGCCAGGCGCGCCACCAGCTCGACATTCTCATAGGCCGACAGAATGGGCACCAGCCCGAACGACTGAAACACAAAACCCAGCCGGTCGCGCCGCCACCGGGTTATCTGCTGCTCGTTGAGCGTGGACGGGTCGCGCCCGAACACGCGCACCGTGCCCGACGTCGCCCGGTCCAGCCCGCCCAGGCAGTTGAGCAGTGTGGTCTTGCCGCTGCCAGAGCGCCCCTTGAGCGCCACGAAGCGGCCCGCCTCAACCCGCATGGTCACGCCGCGCAGGGCGACGACCCGCTGCGCGCCAATCTCATAGACGCGCCACAGGTCTTCGGTTTCGACGACGTACCGGCCACCCGCGTTGTGGTCCTGTGATGTCATGGCTGCCCTACCCTCGTGTGTCCTCGCGTCCCGGCCGGCGACGCCGCCTGATGAGCCGGTCGCGCCAGCCGCGCGCCTTCTCGGCCTGGACCATCTCGGTGGCAATCGCCTCGGCGTTTTCGGCGCGGTCGGCGCCCGCCGCCGGCCGGATCAGGATGCCCTCCCCGGTCAGCTCCAGCCGCACGCGCCCCTTGATCGCGAAGTGCTCCAGGTATTGCCTGGGGACCTGGAGCCGGCCTGTCGAGGTCGATCACGATGAGTTCCTCGAACTCGTGATCGTCGCCGCCGCTGGCGGCGGCCTCCTCGCCGGGTTGCGCCTCGTCGGGCGACGCGCCGCCGTTCGCCGCCCGGCGCACCGTCTCGGCGGCGAGGCGGCCATCGCGGATCGCGACCACGCGGTCCACGTGCCGGGCGATGCCGGGGTCGTGGCTGACGATGAGCGTCGTGACCTTCAGCTCGCGGTTGAGCGTGCGGATCGTGTCGTAGATCGTCTGCGCGGTCGCCGAGTCCACCTCGCCGGTTGGCTCGTCGGCGAGCAGAAGCGCCGGCTCGTTGGCGAGCGCGACCGCAATCGCCACGCGCTGCTGCTCGCCGCCGGACAGCTCCGAGAGCTGGTGATGCTGCCGGTCGGCCAGCCCCACAGCCTCAAGCAGGGCGGCGGCGCGCTTGCGCTTCGCCGCGCCAGTCTTGCCGGCCAGCGTCATCGGCCACTCGACGTTCTCGCGCGCGTTCAGGTACGGGATCAGGTTGCGCGCGCCCTGCTGCCAGACAAACCCCACCTGCGCGCGCCGGTACCGGTCCAGCGCGGCGTCCGACATCTTGAGCAGGTCCGCGCCGCCGACCCACACCCGCCCCGCAGAGGGGCGGTCCAGCCCGCCCAGGATGTTCATCAGCGTCGATTTGCCGCTGCCGCTGGCCCCGACCACGCCCAGCAGTTCGCCGGGGGCGATGACTAGGTCGAGGCCCTGCAGGGCGACCACCTCCAGGTCGGCCACCTTGTAGATCTTCACCAGGTTGTCACAGACAACGAAAGGTTCTTCGGTCATATCACACCGTCACACCTCGCTAGTTGGCCGGGAGGGCGTTCGTCTCAGGGGCCGACGACGATCTGGCCGGCCGTCAGGCCCTCGGTGATCTCGATCTGGTCGCTGTTCTGCAGGCCAAGCTTGACATCGACGCGCTGCTGCACGTCGCCATCCTGCACGACCACGAACCTGCGCCCTTCGAAGGTGCGGACGGCCTGCGGCGGCACCCAGAGCACGTCTTCCTTCTGCTGCAACACCACAGTCACCTGCACGCGCTGGCGCAGCTCGAAGCCGGTGTCGGCCGGCTGCCGCTCCAGCGCCACACGCACCGTCATGTCGCCGGTCTGGCTCCGGAAGGGCACGTAGCTGACGGCCCCATCCACGGTGTTGCCCGGCTGGTCGAGCGGGGCGACCATCGCCGCCATGCCCACAGTCATCTCGTCCAACTGGTCGCGGCGCAGGTCGGCGCTCACGTCCAGGTCGTCGAGGTCGGCCAGCACCATGACCGGAATGGGCGGCCTGGACGGTATCGCCTGCCTCCACGTTCAGCGCGATGATCTCCCCATCGAACGGAGCCAGAATCTGGGCGTTGGCAATCGCATGGCCGAGGTCCTGGGCGTTCAGCCGGGTCTCCTCCAGCGCGATCTCGGCCAGCGTCACCTCGTTCTCCTTGATGGCGACCTCGGTCGCCTTCGTCGGGGAGTCCGGCTGGGCCTCCACCAGCGCAAGTCGCAGGCGCGCAATCTCAACGCGAACCTCGGCACGCCGCACTGCGAGCGCGTCCAGCGCCTGCCGAAGCTCCAGGTCGTCGATCACGGCCAGGTCGGCCAGAACCTGCCCGGCGGTGACCGAATCGCCTTCGGCGACGAAGACGTTACGCACCGTGCCGCTGGTGTGGAACGAGAGGTCGGCCTCGCGCACCAGCGTGATGCGGCCTGTGAACTGCAACACGACCGTGATGTCGCCCTGCTGCACCTCGTAGGTCGGCTTGATCGCCTCGACCGGCCTGGGGAGCGCCGTCGGCGTCGGCGCTTCCTCCGATGCCGCGCCGCAGGCGGTCAGCAGGAGTACGGCAGCGATGAGGGCAAAGCCATTTGCCCACCGCAGTATCGAATTCGGTTTCGTTTCAGTTTTCATGGCAATCTCTTGATGATCTAGCGCTCAAGGACGGGCACGCACACAATGGCTCATGCATCGCAGCCCGCCCCGGCTAAACTGCGAAACGGGTAAACGTCGCCGGCAGGTGATCGCGGTGCTGCGCCAGCATCTCGTTGACCATCTCCTTGATCTCGGCCAGCGAGAGGACCGCCGCGGTCAACGGGTCGTACACGCAGGCCTGGTAGACCAGTTCCGGGTCGCCGGTCAGCGCGGCCTCGACGGTCATCTCTTCCACCATCGCGTTCACGTAATCCAGCGCGACGACCTGCGGCGGCAGCGGGCCGACGTGAACCGGATGGAACCCGCCCCGATCGACGAAGACGGGCACCTCCACGCACGCCCCCTCCGGCAGGTTGGTAATCAGGCCGGTGTTGGGTACGTTGCCGTTGAACTGGAAGGGTTCGCCGCCCATCCAGGCGTTGATGATGTACGAGGCGTACTCGCGCCCCCGATCCAGGCTGAAGGGCGGGTCGCCGGCCAGCCACTTCCTGATCTCGTCCTTCCAGACGTCGCTCTGCTCCTCATAGCCCTGGAGTATATAAGCGTACTGGCCGGGGTTCCATCCGGTGCCGTGCGTGCAGTACTTCTCGATCAGGTCGGGGCGTTTGCGGAACCACCAGTTGTACTCTGAGTTGTGCCCGCTCGACTCGGTCACGTAATAGCCCAGGTGCAGGAACATCTCGTTGCGCACCTGCTCCTCGTTGTAGACCTCAGGCCGCTCGGTGACCGCCTTGCGGATCAGCGGGTAGGCGTCCTGGTGGTTCCACTCGAACTTGAGATACCAGGCCAGGTGGTTGATGCCCGCGCAGACGTAGGAAATCTCTTCGACGGGCGCGCCGATCCAGCGCGCCAGCATCCGCGCCGTGCCCTGCACGCTGTGGCACAGCCCCATGATGCGCGCATCGCTTTCGCGCTGCATCGCGCGGCACAGCATCGCCATCGGGTTAGTGTAGTTCAGGAAGATCGCGTTGGGGCAGTAGCGCTCCACGTCCTTGACGATGTCCAGCATCGCAGGGATGGTGCGCAGCCCCCGGAAGATGCCCGACGGGCCGCGCGTGTCGCCGATGTTGGTGTCCACGCCGTATTTCTTGGGGATCAGGATGTCGTGCTTCCACACCTCCACGCTGCCGACCAGGATCGTGCACACCACGGCGTCGGCGTCCTTGAGCGCCTCGGCCCGGTCCATCGTCGCCGTCACTTTGGCGGGGTAGTTGCCCAGATCGACGATGCGCTGCACCGACTGGCGGGCGAAGTCCAGACGTTCGGCGTCGATGTCCATCAGCGCCAGGGTCGCGTCGCGCAGCCGGGGGAACGTGAGCAGGTCGCGCACCAGCCCGCGTGTAAACCCCATGCTTCCGGCGCCGATGAATGTGATTTTGGTCATGTCCTCCTCCAGGTTGATTGCTGGAATGCTTGCTTGTAGGCGCAACAGACTGGCGTCGCCGGCGCGGTCACTTGAACGTCGGTAGCTTCCCGAAAGCTCTAAGCTTTCGGGAAGCTGCAAAGCAGGTCACGTGTGCCGGACCAGCCACGCCAGGAACTCGTCAAGCTCGGCGCGCGTTTGCACCGCCGGCCGGTACATCACCCGCGCCGGGTCAAGCTCCGGGTGCATGAGCTTAATCTCCTCGACTTCACCCCAGATGTGCACCGCCTTGCCGCACGCCTGCACACATTTGAACAGGTCCAGATACTGGATGTGCCGCTCCCCCGGATCGGGGACATACGACACCGAGTGGATGCCCTTCATCGCCATCACCTCGTCGAAGTGCACCAGGGCGCGCGGCCCGTCCCAGTGGAAGATGGCGTGCCGCACCACCGACGCCTCGACCTCCAGCGCGGGGCGCACCCACCGCCGGAACATCTCAGGGCTGATGAGCGCGCTGAAGTCGCACGCCAGCTCAGACATCCCCTCCATCGAGAAACCGTCGCCGACATACCCGCGCTCGTCCATGCGGCCCTCGCGCCGGACCATATCCCACGCCTCGCAGAAGACCCGGCGCGCGTCCAGCATGGCCTGGTCAACCTGCTCAGGGCAATCGTGCAGGTCCAGGCAGAGCCGTTGCGGGTCGCGCGCCGCCGCGACCAGGTCCATGTTGGTGTGGAAGTCCAGGGGCAGCAGGAGCATCTTCCTCCAGCCGTTCGGCGGCGCGGCGGTAGAACGCCTGCATCCGCTGCCAGAGCGGGTTGTCCTCCTGCAGCCGCAGCGGGAGCGCCTCGTCCCAGTCCTCCACGAAGGGCACCGACCAGTTCGTATCCGCGTCGGTCTCCGACCATTGCAGTTCCGCGCCGCAGTACGCCGCGATCTCGTCGGGGCCAAAGCTCGTGGCGAAGAAGGGCACGGCTTCCGCGCCGTAGTAGGTGCCCGCCGCGTTGTGCAGCGCCCGGTCAATGATCGCGTCCATATCGCCGTGGACGCGCTCGTAGTAGGTGCTCCGGGGCAGGAAGTCATAGCCCGGCTCGCGCACCGTGGCGCAGACGACGGGCCGGTCGATCAGGTCGCCGGCCCAGTAGGCCTCCCAGCGGCGGTTGACCTCGGCCATGTCGGGCTTGAAGCTCAGGGACGGCGGTTCAATCATACGACCTTCCTGCAATCACTCATGGAGCCGGGAATCCGACGTAGTCAGCATTACAGGCTTCACTGCGGGCGATAGGTGCGCGCCTCGTCATACATGGCGAGGACGTTATCGACCGGGACATCGTCCATCAGCACGTGCATCGAACTGAGGATGTAGCGACCGCCCCGCCCCAGGACGTCCACCCGGTCGCGGACTTCGCGCCGCACGTCCTCAGTCGAGCCGTGCGGCAGGGTGTTCTGGGTGTTTATCGCGCCGTAGAACGTCACGTGGTTGCCGAACTCGCGCTTGAGTTCCACCGGATCCATCCCGTGCGCGGTGACCTGCACCACTTCGAACACCTCCAGGCCGGCATCGATCAGGTCGCCCAGAACCGCGCGCACACTCCCGCACATGTGCATCAGCGGCTTGAGGCCGTTCCGGTGCGCGATGTCGAACAGGCGCTTCCACAGGGGGAGGTAGATCTCGCGCCACCGATCCGGGTGGATCATCACGCCCTTCGTGTCCGCAAAGTCGTCGCCCATGCCGAGAAAGTCCGCGTGGCCGCGCACCGACTCGGCAAGGCGCTGGTAATAGACTTCGAGAAACGCGCCGATTTTCGCCACCGTCGCGCGGATGAGGTCGGGGCGGAGCGCGGTGTTCACCAACCCGGTCTCAAAGCCGTACAGCTCCATGACGCGGCTGAAGACCGGGTTGAACCCGCCGACGACCCTGGCATAGTCCGCCGTCTGCTGCGCCCACTCGGCCACCGGCATGATCTTGCCCTGCCAGGTGAGCGTGCCGTAGTCAAACCAGTCGGGGTCCGGCCAGGCATACGCCTCGATCTCGGCCACAGACTCGACCGCTGCAAGCGGGCGGAAGAGTTCCTCGGTGTAGGTTTCGAGGCCTTCCCAGGTGCCCCAGATGCCGCGATACACCTTGGTGAAGGGGTACGTCGCCGCGCTCTGGAACGGCGCTTCTTCGAGCGGCGGGCCGACATAGATCGGGAAACCCCAGCGCAGTTCCGCGCCCAGGGCGCGCAGCAGCTCCTCGCGGTCGGTCTCCGAAAGGCCGAGACGCCGTTGCAGGTCGGTCTGTATCCGGGGATGAAACCAGTTCTCGAATACGTCCACCGGAACCGGCAGGATCTCTTTGCCATTGACGGCAGCCAGAACGCGATCCCTGGGCTTCATGAAGACAGCCTCCTCAGACTGCTTTGTGTGTGCGATGGCGGGTCGCTGTCAAGCCGGAGCGCGGATTCCCTGATGAAGGCGCGCTCGCTCATCCCAGCGCATCGACCATGAACTTCTCGTTCTGGATGATTAGCTCGCCATCCAGGTAGAGACTCGTGTTGCGGCAGCAGATGTCGAAATGCGCCACAGAATCGTTGCTGCCGCCCAACCCCCGGTACGGCGCGGGCGCGTCAAAGACGTTGCGGCCAATCGCGACCAGCACCGTCCCGTACAGCGACTCCGAGTCCATGCCCACGTGCCCCCAGTCGGCCCGGTGGTCGGTGCCCCAGCCCGCGTGGGACAGGCGGAACGCGCCTTCGTCGCCGGCCCGCTCCAGGTGCGCCTGAAGCAGATACGCATCAGGGCCGCCCTCGATCTTCGTGATCCGCCCGCCTTCGAGCGTGAGCACGACGCGGCTCTGCGCGTGCCGCCAGAAGCCCAACAGCACGTCGCCCGGCTCGATCACGTACACCCCTTCGGCGCTGTCCTCCAGCGGCGCGCAGGCCACCAGCCCGGAGGGCCAGTGGTCCCAACTGCCTGGGTCGTCGGCGACGCCGCACTGATAGCCCGCCTTGCGCCCGTCCTTGCGCAGGACGTAATCGGAGCCGGCCTCGGAGACGATGTGAATTTCCTGGCCTCCTGCAGGCGTTGCGCGCCCGCCAGCCCGCGCCGGCGGATCGCTTCGGTTGGCATCATGCGCTTCAACACCTCGAAGGGTTCCTGCACCATCAGCACCCGCGCGCCGGCTGCCAGCGCCGCGTTGTGGGTGTCGGTGTACATCCAGGAACCGATGCCGCGCGGCAACATGCTCATCCCCAGGATCATGTCGGCATGGTTCCACGCGGCGCGCACCAGCCGGTCATCCAGGCTCTGGTCGCCCTGCGACACCATGATGTAGACCTCCGCGCCCAGGCTGCGCGCGGCGGCGAAGGCGGCCGGCGGGTACTGTGGGTGCGGGAAGCGCGGGTCGGTGAAGATCAGCACCGTCTCGCCCTCACGGACCTTGCACAGGCGCAGGACATGTTCAAACGCGGTAACAAGGTCGGCGCTGCTCAACGACAGGTCCATGATTTCGCACTCCTTCGGGGCCAGGCGCACCAGCATGGCCGGGTCATGCGCCGGCGCATGGCGCTACGTCCCGCAATACGCATCGATGGCGTCCGCGATCGCGGGCATACTCGTGCGCCAGACCCGGTAAGGGATATCCTCCGAAATTTGGATCTGCAGGCGGCCCGTGTGCCCGGCGGCCTGCAGGATGTTCTCCGCCTCGGCGCGCACCTGGTCGTATGGGCGCAGGTGCACCGACGAGGGAAGTTCACGAACAGGCGCATCGCCGGCCAGAGCGCGACCGCGTCGGCGACGCTGGTGTCGTTGTCGGGCGTGGGCGACAGCGAATCGATGCCGCCCACTTTCGACTCGGCGATGGCCTGCCAGAGCGGCTTCAGGTTACCGTCCATGTGTACAAAGACCAGCGCCTGCCGCTCGGCGAGCATGTCGGCGAGTTCGTTATAGAGCGGCACGCAGTACTCCCGGAACCGCTGCGGGCCGATTGCCGGCGCGGTGATGTTGTCAGGGATGTCGATGAACGGGGGCCGGCGAGCGATACGCGATCTCGAAGACCTTGCGCACGCGCTGCCGCAGCATATCAATCGTTTTCTCGACTCGATCCGGGTAGTCGATCCAGTGGAACGAGAGCTGTTCGAGGCCCACCCACTGGATCCAGAGCTGTTGATAGGGCGTGCGCTCGACGGCCACCAGGGGCAGGCCGCTGTCGCCCAATTCGGCCTCATCCCGATAGTAACAGTCGAAGTCCTCCGCAATGATCGAGTCTTCGAGGTACGCCCAAAGCACCTCGTAATCCTCCGGCTTCTCGACGTAATGCTTGCGGATGGCGCTGCTGTTGTAGCCAGTCTCGAACGCGCGCTCCTCGTAGATCGCGCCCGCCGGCGTATGGAGGGTGACGCGGTGCCATTTGGTCTCACCGACATAGTACGCTTCGGTCTCAAAGCGGCAGTGCGGCGTCCTGACCTGGTGGATGCGGCTCCAGCGCAGCAACCCAATCCGGTCAGATCCCAGACGCGCGCGCACCTGATCCATCGGCAGCATCCCGTCATAGATCACGAAGGGGACACGATCGTGCTCCCGTCCCTGCACAACCGCCAGAATGCGATCGCGCATGGTCATTTCGGCCATCGGCCAACACCCCCTGTGTGATCTGACAAGCGGCGTATCTCTTCGCCTTTTGGTTCCCGCGACTGAAGTCGCGGGCTAATTCGTATTCTTTTCGCTCCACTTTCTGCGATTAGCCGACGACTTTAGTCGTCGGATTGCGAAAAACACACCAAGGCGTGACGGCGAGCGGACAACGCGAATAGATGCCAGGCGGCAAAGAAGATCGGGGCAAGATACAGCCATCATCGCAGAGTCCCGTAGTCGCGCGCGGCTTCGTAGAGCGCGAGGATGTTGGCGATGGACGTGTTGGGTTGCAGGTTGTGACACGGGGCGACGATGTAGCCCGTCCCATCACAGCCCAGCGTTTCGATCAGGCGCTTCACCTCGGCGCGCACGTCGTCCGGCGTGCCAAAGGGGAGCGTCTCCTGGTTGTCAACCGCGCCGTGAAAGCACAGCCGGCCGGCATAGGCAGCCTTGAGCGCGGCCAGGTCCCAGTTGCCGCACCGCCATTGGATGGGGTTCAGCACCTCAATCCCCATCTCGACCAGCGTCGGCAGCAGCGGGCGCATGTCGCCGTCGTCGTGGTGAAAGACGATGATGCCGTGCCCCTTGGCGAGGTCCATCGCGCTCTGCATGGCGGGCTGGTAGTACGCCTCGAACACGGCGGGGCTGGTCAGCAGGCCGGTCTGCGACCCCCAGTCGTCGGTGACCTGGGTGATGTCGATGAGTCCAGGCGCGGCCTCAAAGCAGCGCCGGTGGTATTCGTCGAAGAACTCAGAAATGCGGTCCACGATGTAGCGCGTCAGGTCCGGGTTCAGGTAAGGATCGACCAGCGACAGTTCCAGCCCTCGGAGCAGGTTGTGATAGAAGAAGACCGCCGAGTACCCGCATTCGATGGCCCGCCCTTCATATTGCGCGGCCAGCGCAGGGAGGGCGCTGTAATCGTACCAGTCCGGCGAGGGCCACCGGTAGGCCTGCAAATCGGCGATGGTTTGCGCCTCCGCCAGCGGCCAGTAGACCTGCTCGTGATAGACGCCGGTGGGATAGACCTGGGACCGGTGCCCCATGCCCCACACGTTCTCGAAATAGTCCCCCTCCTTTTTCAGCGGCGGCCCGATATACGGGGGCCCGATGTTCATGATGCCGTCGATGTCGAGCGCGTCATACAGGGCCGGCACGGTCTCGACGCCAAAGTGGTCATAGAGGCTGGCAAAGACCTCGTGCGTCGCCCACAGATCGGTGGGCAGCCGGTCTACAGGCTCGCGGCGGATCGCAGCCAGGATGCGTTCGCGATGGTTCATACAGCCTCCAGTGTCAGGCTTCAGCGTCTTCCGCAGCCAGGGCGCGCAGGAAGTCGTCGGCCTCGGCGTGGGTCATCGTCTCGTGGATGCCGAAGGCAAAGCCGCGCCCGCCCAACTGGCGCACGATGGTCCGCGCGCCCTCCGCGCTGACGTAAAGCTGGCAGAGCTTCCCGGCGTCGCGGATGCGCTTGAGCACCCCCAGCCACTTCTCCGGAGGCGGCGCGCCGTCGCCCGGCACCCACTGGATGCCGCGCAGCCGCTCCAGCGAGAGCAGCATGTCCAGGTGAACAAGCTGGCCTTTGCCGTCCAGGTGGTAGAAGCCGTGGTCGAGCGCGTCGCAGCAGGCGGCGAGATAGGGCATGACGAGGCGCTCGAACATCTCCGGCGAGATCATGTAGGCGAAGTCGCACTGGAGCATGTAGCAGCGCCCCGGCGACCAGATGGCGGCCCAGGGCGTGGTACCCCAGCCCGCCGGCCGGATGATCGCGTCCAGCGCGTCGTAGTAGCGCAGCCACAGATGCGTGATCTCATCGACCAGGCGCGCCACCTCGCAGGGCGCGTCGTGGAGGTCGAACAGAAGCTGCTGGGTGTCGCGTATCGACGCGAGGACGTCCAGGTTGCCGCCCAGGTCCGTGTGCCCGACAGTGACCTGATCGCCCCAGCGCGCGACCGCAACGCGGGTGATGTCGCTTACCCGCCGCCACCAGACGTTGTCGGGGTCGTCGGTGAGCCGGAGGTCGCTGATCGGCTCCTGACGCGCCGGGGAGAACCAGACCGTGTCGGGCACTGAGTGGACAGTCGCGCCGAGGAAGCCGGCCATGATGCCTGGCCCGAAGTTGGGCCACCAGCGGGGCCAGGCGTCGCCGTAGAAGCGGCGGGCTTCGAGAAGCCGCTGGTAGTGGTCGACGACGGCCTCAGCGGGCACATCGAGCGGGAAGTTGCTGGCGAAAGCCTCGTAAGCGACCTTGCTCCCCTCCTTGCCGATCAGGACGACCAGCGGACGGTCGAGGTCGTGCGCCCACCAGGCGGCCCAATCGCGCGCGATGCGCGCCCAGTCATCTTCTGTGAAGTGCACTTTGATGGTCATGTCTCTGCATTTTCCTTGTCACGACGACATCTCGTGCAGCCGGCAGGCGGCAGGGAGGCGGCTTGACCAGAGCACGCCACCAACCCGCCAGCTATGCGCCTGGTGTTGCGGATCAGTTGCCTGCGAACCTGACGTGGCCTACCCTTTCAAACCGGTCAGCGCAATCCCCTCGATGAAGCGACGTTGCAGCAGCAGGAACACGATGATGACCGGGATGACCGAGATGAACGCGCCCGCGTTCACCGCCGCGTAGTCGGTCCAGAAGCGCTGGTTGAACATCGCCAGCCCCAGCGGCAGGGTGTACATGCTTTCCTTGCTCAGCACCACCAGCGGCCAGATGAAGCTGTCCCAGCTCCCCATGAAGGTGAAGATGCCCAGCGCCGCCAGGACGGGGCCGCACATCGGCAGGATGATGCGCACGAAGATGTCCGGCTCCGCCGCGCCGTCGATGCGCGCCGCGTCGATGAGTTCGTCGGGGATGGAGTGCATGTACTGGCGCATGAGGAAGATGCCGAAGGTGCTGTAGAGGGCGGGCAGGATGATGGCCCAGTAGGTGTTGATGAAGCCGAGCCGGAGCACGATCAGGTACTGTGGGATGAGGAGCACCGGCCAGGGGATCATCATGGTGGAGAGGAGGCGATGAAGAACACGTTGCGCCCCCAGAACTGGTACTTGGCGAGCACGTAGCCGACGAAGGAGCTGGTGAGGAGCTGGATGGCGGTGACGGTGATGGCGAGGAAGAGGCTGTTGGCGAAGTAGCGTTTGAAGTCGATCTCGGTCCAGACGCGGGTGAGCAGGTCGAGGGAGGGGCTGGCCGGGAACAGGGTGGGCGGGTAGGTGATGATCTCGCTGGGCTGCTTGAAGGCCGAGAGGGTCATCCACACGAAGGGGAAGACCATGAGGATCGCGCCGAGGGAGAGGATGAGGTAGGTCGCCATGGTGACCCAGGAGATGTACAGACCTGGCCGCACCCTTGTCGGGGCGGCTGCGTGTCCGGTGGTTGAGAGCGGTGTATCGGTTGCCATGTGTGTTTGCTCCTCTTGCCTCTAGTACTGCCAGCGCGTGCGCAGGAAGCGAATCTGGATCAGGGTAAGGGTGAGGATGATGGCGAAGAGGATGAAGGCCAGCGACGAGGCGTAACCAAACCGGAACAAGGTGAACGCCTTTTGGTAAAGGTGAAACACTATGGTCTTGGTTGCGTTGACCGGGCCGCCCTGGGTCATGACGTACATCGGCGTGAACACCTGCATGCCGCCGATCAGGCCGGTGACGAGCACGAAGACCATGGTGGGTTGCAGCAGGGGAATGGTGATGCCGCGGAAGCGCTGCCACGCGCCCGCACCGTCGATCTTCGCCGCCTCGTACAACTCCTGCGGGATGCTGGAGAGGCCGGCGAGGAAGAGGACCATGGTGAAGCCCAGTCCCTGCCAGATCACCATCGCGGCCACGCTCGGCATGGCGATTTGCGGGCTGGTGAGCCACTGCACGTTCGGGTTGATATCCAGGTGCAGCGTGTCCACCAGGATAATATTGAGTACCTGGTTGAAGAGGCCAAACCGCTGCTGGTATAGCCAGCGCCAGAGCACCGAGACCGCGACGGCGGAGGTCACGACCGGGAGGAAGTAGATGACCCGGTACAGGCCCTTCAGGCGTGGCAGGGAGTTGATCATCACCGCCACGATCAGCGCCAGCGCCGCGCCGAGGGGGAGGGTCAAAATGACATAGTAGACAACATTTACGAGCGACTTCCCGACCAGGGGGTCCTGTGTCAGCGCTTCGGCGAAGTTGCCCAGGCCGACATACGTCGCTTCAGGGGAATACGGGTTCCAGTCGTAAAGGCTGCCAATCAGCGAATAGATCATGGGGATGATCAGCCACACCGCGTAGAAAACCAGCGGGGGATCACCGCGGCCAGGATCATGAACCGCCGGCCCACCAGGTGGACCTCGTTGCCGGTCGACTTGCGTGCAAACGGGAGGTTGAGTTGCATTCGCGCACTCCTTCTCATTTTGGCTCAACAATACAGGCAGTGCGCACGCCGCGCCAGACAGGGGACCTAAGCCCCCTGTCTGCACGGGGTCACCTATTGAGCCTCAGTTTTCAACGTGCGGCAAGGATGATGATTTCCGTCCGTGCAATGACGATCAAAACGATGGGCGTGGGCAGCGCGGTCGCTGCCCACACCCCTGCGTGCGCGTTACGTGGTTACGGTTGGTCCGGGATCATCTGGTCGTC
Source organism: Anaerolineae bacterium (assembly GCA_027494055.1). Lineage (GTDB taxonomy): Bacteria > Chloroflexota > Anaerolineae > Aggregatilineales > JAFGMM01 > JAOSJO01. The sequence continues at coordinate 498,355 of JAOSJO010000023.1, forward strand.
GTGTACGTAGGTGCGCTCGACGATCCAGTATGGCGATTCCTGCATCCCCAGGTCGCAGGTCTCCTGGGCCTGCGCCAACATGTCGTCGATGGAAACCCCGCCGGCCATCAAGTTACCCTGGACATACGGGATGAGCGCGTCGTCAAGCGCTATCGGGTAGTCGCCTGGGAAGACCGTGAAGGGCAGCGCCTCGGCCAGGATGGCGAGCGGCGGATCGGCCAGGATGCGCGGGTGCGTGCCGAGCTTCTTGTAGCCCGGCGGGATGTTCAGCGTGAGCGCCATGTCCACCAGGTACTCGTCCTGGCTGTGGATCCAGTGCATGAAGTCCCACGCGACGGCCTGCCGGTCAGCGGGCTTGTTGGCGGAGACCACGTGGCTCACGTCGTAGTTCTGCCGGCCGTATGCCGGGAGCCACTCGCCCGTGAACGTGGGCAGCGGGAGCGTGAAGAACTCCAGGTCGGGGTAGTTCACGCGCAGGTTGCCGGAGCGCCAGGTCCAGCTATAGATGATGGCGGCCTTCTCGGTCTGGAACGCCTCCCCAGACTCAAGGAAGTCCCGCGAGTTCACGTTGGCGTCGTAGAAGGCTTCGATGGTCTCCAACGCCCTCCGCCCTTCGGGCGTATTAATCTGGCAACCCATGCCGTCTGCCGTGTGCACGTAGCGCCCGAGCTGCATGATCATATCGATCCAGATGACACCGATGTCGCCGCCGTTGAAGGCGAAGCCGGCCACGTCGATGTTGCCCGCGTCGTCATACTTGGTCAGCCGCGTGGCGAGTTCGAGCAGGTCGTCCCAGGTCTTGGGCGCGTCGGCCTCAGTCAGGCCGGCTTCTTCCCACATGCGCGTATTGACGTAGAGTTCGGCCGCCATCGCGCCGTAGTTAAGGTAGCGAATGCGCCCCTGGTCGTCCTGGAAGTGGCCTTCCTGGAAGCCGTAGTAGTTCTCCAGGTAGAAGGCGGGGTCGAACAGGTCCTCAGGGAACGGCTCCGTAAGGTCATTGACGACGAACACACTGCGCATGGAGTTGTGGAAGGCGTAGATGTCAGGCCCCTCGCCCGCCGGGATCGCCGTGACCAGCTTTGTGCCCATGTCTGGGATGCGGGTGATCTCGACGGTGACGTTGGGATACAGCTCAGTGTAGAGCGGGGCCCAGGCCTGCCAGAGGATGGTGCGCGACGTGAACCAGTCCCAGATTTCGAGGGTGATCGGCTCGCCGTTGTAGATCGAGTCTTTCCTCTCGTAGACGACGCCAGTTGCGTCCCCCCCAAGCGTTTCCTCGGCGGTCAGCTCCACGCCCATCTCCTGCGCCCCCACCGGCCCACCAGCGGTGAGGACCATGCTCAGAAGCAACACGAGCGCCAGAACCATGTGGCTCTTCTTGGACATTTCTCTCTCCTTGTCAATCTTTCCAGGCAACTGTGCCGATGCGGTATGGTCGTGCGTGGCGGTTTTCGCTTGATCGGATCAAATGCTGCTCCTTTCCTTATGGCGCGCCCTGCTGGACTCCAGTGATGCTGTGCCGGGTTGGTGAAGCGGTGACCCTGTGGCGGATCAACGGCGCTTCGCACCCGATCTCGGGTTGTGCGGCGCTCCCCCTTCGTTGCAGACGCAACGCGTGCACCGCAGACTGCCTCAGTTTTTCACTGCACGACCGCTCTGCTAACGATCCAATGGGTGAACCACATACGACGGTCTCGCACAGCGATGCCTTGCATCGCACCGCTCGATTCGTAAGGGGAATAGCAATTGATGGAAGAAGACAAGAACCCGACGCCCTGGTCGCCAGGCGTTGTCGCTGCGCCAGGGGTGCAGTTGCACATTGCGCTCGGAGCGCATGACGCCTGTCTGAGATGCGCGGGAGAAAGCGAGAGAACCACCATCGGCTTTACGGCATCCGGATTATCGTCATTGACGTTGAAACGTGGCACACAGTGTGAAAACGATTTCACATATTATAGTCAAAAGGCCCAGGCGTGTCAAGGCAGGAACACGGGTTCGACGCGGTTTGAGCCTCAATTGCGACGAGGGGAAGTTAAGGGCAGCAGAGCGGGGCAAAACACCCCGCTCGCCCCACGCTTCATTCACTTAGGGAAGGCGTCGCCGGGTCAGGTACGGTCCAGGGCGGCCAGGCCCGCCTCAAGGACCTGGATGATGCGCTCAGTGTCGTAGATGCAGCCGGCCCAGGTCCCGCCGCTTGCCTTTTGCAGCGCGGCCCACAGCCGGGTGTCGTCAGGCAGGCGCGGGTGGGCGGCCAGGTCGGGGTGGCGCGCACGCGCCGCGAGCAGGTCGGCGGCTTCCTCCGGTGAAAGCGATTTCCCGTCCACGCCGATCAGGTTGACCGCGCCCTCCAGCCGGCGGCGGTCAACCACGATCTCGATCAGGTCCCCGTCGCGCAGCCTGCCGATGGGGCCGCCGGCCAGCGCCTCCGGCCCGATGTGGCCGATACACGGCCCGGTCGAGACGCCCGAAAACCGGCCATCGGTAACCACCGGGACGCTCTTCCCCCAGGGGATGAACTTCAGGGCCGAAGTCACCTGGTAGGTCTCCTCCATCCCCGTTCCGAGCGGCCCGACGCCGATGAGGACGATCACATCGCCGGGCCGGACCGGGCGCTCCGTCTGCCCCTTGATCGCCCGGATTGCCGCCGCCTCGGACGTGAACACGCGCGCCGGCCCCCGGTGGCGATAGGTCTCCGCCTCGTCCACGAGCGAGGCGTCAATCGCGGTTGCCTTGACCACCGCGCCTTCGGGCGCGATGTTCCCGGTCGGGAAGACCACCGTGCTGGTCAGCCCCGCGCGGCGCGCGGCATCCGGGTTCATGATGACCTGGTCGGGGTCCACCCCGGCGGCCCCGGCCAGCCCGCGCGCGGGCGCGCGCGCGGTGCGCGCTGCCGGCCCACCAGTCCAGGTTCTCCTCGACCGTCTTCCCGGTCACCGTGAGCGCGTCCAGGTTCAGCAGGCCCATCGCGCGCAGATGGAGCATGACTTCCGGCACGCCCCCGGCCATGAAGATCTGCACAGTCGGGTGCTGGCGCGGGCCGTTCGGCAGCGCATCGACCAGGCGCGGCGTGCTCCGGTTGACGCGGTTCCAGTCCGCGACGGTGGGCGGCTCCATGCCCGCCGCGTGCGCGATGGCGGGGATGTGGAGCAGCAGGTTGGTCGAGCCGCCGAACGCCGCGTGCACGAGCATCGCGTTCTCCAGCGCCGCCGGGGTCAGGATCGCCGACAGCGGAACCCGGCCCAGGCTCAGGCGGAGCAACGCCAGCGCCGACCGGCGCGCCATGTCCAGCCAGACCGGCTCGCCGGAAGGGCTGAGGGCGCTGTGCGGCAGCGCCATCCCCAGCGCCTCGGCGACGACCTGCGCGGTCGCCGCCGTGCCGAGGAACTGGCACCCACCGCCCGGCGACCCGCACGCGCGGCAGCCCATCGTCGCCGCGTACTCCAGGTCGATCAGGCCATGCGCAAAGCGCGCGCCAACGGTCTGCACCGTCCCGGCGTCCTCGGCGTCGGTCGCCGGGGAGCGTCACGCCGCCCGGAACCAGCACCGCTGGGAGGTCGCGGCAGCCCGCCAGCGCCAGCATCATCGCGGGCAGGCCCTTGTCGCAGGTCGCGACGCCAAGCACGCCCTCGCGCAGCGGCAGCGAGCGGATGAGGCGGCGCATCACGATGGCGGCGTCGTTGCGGTACGGCAGGCTGTCCAGCATCCCCTCCGTGCCCTGGGTCCTGCCGTCGCAGGGGTCGGTGCAGTACGCCGCGAAGGGAAGCGCCCCCGCTTCGCGCAGTGTCTCCGCCGCCGCGCGCACGAGCAGGTTCACCTCCCAGTGCCCGGTGTGGTAGCCCAGCGCGACCGGCGCGCCATCGTCGGCCTGGAGGCCGCCGTGCGTGCTCAGGATCAGATATTGAGGCCGCCCAACCTCAGCGACGGGCCAGCCCATGCCCGCGTTCTGTGTCAGCCCAAACAGATTGCCGCTCGGCTCGCGCTGTAGCATGGCCTCCGTAATCGGCAACTTCCCTTCCGGACCTTCGCCGATCAGCCGGGTGCGCTCGATGAGGTCGGGCGCGCCGAGGATTGCGTCGAATCGGGGTTGTGTCAGATCGTACATGCGTGCCACTCCGTTTGACCGTGCGTGGGCGGACAGGCTCCGCTCGCGAAAAGAGTCCGTTGGCAGAGGGATTTTCGCGTCTGAGGCGCGCACCGTATGGTAGCAACAGAATGGGCGCAGCGCCAGACCAGGCCTGTCCGGGCCATTGGCCGCCAGGACCTGCAAAGTCGATGCGTCATATTAGCATATAACCTTGTGCTTTCTTCCCCTCACCCCTAAATCCCCTCTCCTACAAGGGGCGAGGGGACTTCTCAGGCAAACGCGACGCGCCTTCCCCCTCGCCCCACTGTGGGAGAGGGGGTGCTGACCGAAGGTCGGTGGGGGTGAGGGGGAACAAGCAGTGAAGGACTTTGCAGAAGCCCCGCGTTGGCCGCCCTTTCTGCTATTACACCCTGTCAAGGTCTGGTACAATTGACCTTGTGCCAGCGTTCACCAGGCCCCTGGCGCACCAGAGCGGCCTCTGCTGCATCCCGCCCAGAACTCCAATTGGTTGCGCGTCGCCGGAAACGGCCCAGGAGACTTCAGGAGCAACAGCTTATGCTGTCTTTCGAGATGAGCGACGAGCAGAAGATGCTCACCGACCAACTGGCGCGTTTCGCCCGCGACGCGGTGCGCGCGATCGCGCACGAGGCAGACGAAGCCGGCAGCGTCCCGCCGGAGGTCATCGATACCGCGTGGGGGTTCGGCCTGGTGCCGGCGCAAATCCCGGAGGCGTTCGGCGGCTTTGGCGAGGAACACGCCGCCCTCACGGGCGTCCTCGCCTATGAAGAACTCGGCTGGGGCGATCTGGCGGTCGCGCTGCACGCCATGACGCCGGCGCTGGTGGCGATCCCAGTGCTGGAGTGCGGCGCCGAGGCGCAGAAGGCGGCGCTGCTGCCCGGCTTCTGCGAGATGGACTTCCCCAGGGCCACCGCCGCGCTGCTTGAGCCGGCGATGCAGTTCGATCCCAACGACCTCAAGACGACCGCCACCCGCGAGAACGACGCATACGTCCTCAACGGGACGAAAGCCTATGTGCCGCTCGCCGCCGACGCCGAGCAGTTCCTGATCTACGCATCAGAGGGCGGCCAGACCCAGGGCTTCCTGGTGCCACGCGGCGCGGACGGCCTGACGGTCGGCGCGCGCGAGAAGCTGATGGGCGTCAAGGCGCTGCCGACCTATACCCTGACGCTGGAGGGCGTGCGCGTCCCGGCGGCTGACCGGCTCGGCGGCGAGGCCGGCGCGGACTTCGGCAGGCTGATGTGTTACAGCAATCTGGCGCTGGCGAGCCTGGCGGTGGGCGTGGCGCGCGGCGCGGCAGAGTACGCACGCGACTACGCCAGGGAGCGCGTCCAGTTCGGCGAGCCGATTGCACACCGGCAGGCCATCGCGTTCATGATCGCGGAGATGTTCATCGAGATCGACGCCACACGGTTGATGGTCTGGGAAGCGGCGTGGAAGATGGACCAGGGCCAGGACGCGAGCAAGGAATGCTACCTGGCGCGCATGTACGCCGACGACATGGTGGTCAACGTCACCGACCGGGCAGTGCAGACGCTCGGCGGCTATGGCTTTATCCGCGAGTACCCGGTCGAGATGTGGCTGCGCAACGGGCGCGGTTTCGCCACCTTCGACGGCCTGGCGATGGTATAAGGAGCGCGGCAGTGATCAGCTTCGAGATTCCCGAATACGTGCGGCAACAAAACGACCAGATTCGGATGGTCGCCGAGAGCCAGATGCGCCCCATCGCGCGCCACTACGACGAACACGAGCACGAGCGGCCCACCGCGTTCAACGAGTTCATGTGGCAGGTGATGGCGATGCAGCAGCAGATGGCGGCGCAGCGCCGCGCGCAACGCGAGGCCGAGGGCGCGCCGCGCCCCAAGCGGCCCTCCACGACCAACCTGCGCCAGCTCTTCATGTTCGAGATCATGTCGTGGGGCGACGCCGCCCTGCTGCTCACGATCCCGATGCCGGGCCTGGGCGGCGCGGCCATCGAGGCTGTGGGCACGCCGGAGCAGAAGGAGCGGTTCCTCAACCACTTCTATGAAGGCGACATGAAGTGGGGCGCGATGGCAATCACCGAGCCGGGGGCCGGCTCGGACACCGCCAACATCCAGACCACCGCCGCCTACGACGCGGAGACGAACGAGTGGGTGCTCAACGGCGAGAAAATTTTCATCACCGCCGGGAAGATGGCCGGCGAGATGCCGGGCAGTTTTGTGGTCGTGTGGGCCACCGTCGATAAGTCGGCGGGGCGGGCGGGCATCAAGTCGTTCATCGTCCCGGCGGGCACGCCCGGCTTCACGGTGGCGAAGGTCGAGCACAAGCTGGGCATCCGCGCCTCCGACACCGCCGCGCTGGTGTTCGAGAACTGCCGCATCCCCTACGAGAACATCCTGGGCAGCCCAGAGGTGCAGGACGCGACAGAGACGCGGGGCTTCAAGGGCGTGATGAAGACCTTCGACGCCTCCCGACCTGTCGTCGCCGGCGGGGCGCTCGGCATCGCGCGCGCGACGATTGAGTTCGTCAAGGAGAAGCTGGACGAGGCCGGCGTCGCAATCCGCTACGGACTGCCGCGCCACAAACTGACCGCCCTTGAGCGCGACTTCATGGACATGGAGGCGCAGCACAAGGCCGCCTGGCTGCTGACGCTCCGCGCCGTGTGGATGCTCGACAACGAAAGGCCCAACACCCTGGAGGCCGCCATGTGCAAGGCGAAGGCCGGCCTCGCGGTGACGCGCATCACGCAGAAGGCGGTCGAGATGCTCGGCCCGATGGGCTACAGCCGCCAGTGGCTGGTCGAGAAGTGGATGCGCGACGCGAAGATCAACGACATCTACGAGGGCACGGGGCAGATCAACATGCTCATTGTCGCGCGGCGCATCTTCGGGTACAGTAGCCGTGAACTGAAGTGACGCGGTTGGAGAATTGGACTGCCTGAAGAGCCTCTACCGTGACGGGCTGCGGGCCAGCCTGGTCGTCGTGAATCCGCTGGGCTACCGCGTCCGGCGCTCCCCGAAGGGACACTGATCCATGACCTACGAAATCAAGCGCGCCGCCGTCATCGGCGCGGGGACGATGGGTGCTGCCATCGCCGCGCACCTGGCGAACGTGGGCATTCCCGCGTACCTGCTCGACATCACGCCGCGCGAGTTGACGGAGGCGGAGCAGGCCAGCGGCCTCACGCTGGAGGACGCCGCCGTGCGCAACCGCCTCGCCAACGAGGGGCTGGCGCGCCTCAAGAAGAGCCGCCCCGCCGCACTCTACCTGCCTGAGTACATCGCGCGCATCACGCCCGGCAACCTGGAGGACCACTTCGCCTGGGTGGGCGAGGTCGATTGGGTCATCGAGGCCGTCGTCGAGAACCTTGAGATCAAGCAGGACCTGATGGCGCGGATCGACGCGGTCCGCCGCCCGGACGCCATCGTCAGCACGAACACCTCCGGCATCCCGGTGCGCAAGATCGCGGAGGGCCGCTCGGAAGGGTTCCGGCGGCGCTTCCTCGGCACGCATTTCTTCAACCCGCCGCGCTACCTCAAGCTGCTGGAAATCATCCCAACGCCGGACACCGACCCCGCGCTGGTGGATTACATGGCCGGCTTCGGCGCGGAGGTCCTGGGCAAAGGCGTGGTGGTGTGCAAGGACACGCCCAACTTCATCGCGAACCGCCTCATCAGCTTCGACGCGGCCTTCACCATCAACCACGCCATCGAGCACGGCTACACCGTCGAGGAGGTGGACAACCTCACCGGGCGCATCCTGGGCCGCCCCAAGAGCGGCACGCTCCGCCTGGCGGACCTGGTTGGGCTGGACGTGGCGGCGCACGTCAACGAGAGCCTGTACGCGGCCCTCCCGCATGACCCGGACCGCGACATCCTGCGCGGCGGCGCGCGCTATCAGGCGGTGATGGCGCGGCTGCTGGAGGCGAACCGGCTCGGCGAGAAGACCGGGGAGGGCTTCTACAAGAAGATCAAAGAGGACGGCAGGTCGGTCATCCTGGCGCTGGACTTCGACAGCATGGCGTACCGGCCTCAGGAGAAGGTGCGCTACGAGTCGGTGGGCGCGGTGCGCAATGACCCGCTCCCTGAACGGCTGCGCGCACTGGTGGCGAGCGAAGACCGGGCGGGCCGCTTCATCCGCGCCGTGACCGACTTCAATCTCGCCTACGCCGCCCGGTGCGCTCCCGAAATCGCGGACGACATCACCGCGATTGACGACGCGGTGCGCTGGGGCTTTGCCCGCGATATGGGGCCGTTCGAGATGTGGGACGCGCTCGGCGTGGCGGAGACCATCGCGCGCATGGAGGGCGCAGGACTGACGGTCGCGCCCTGGGTCAAGGAGATGGTCGCGGCAGGCGTCACCAGCTTCTACACGCGCGGCGACGACGGCGTGAAGCGCTACTATGACTTCACCGCCAAAGCGTACAAACCCGCGCGCGTGCGCCCGAAGGCGCTTGCCATCGACGACCTGAAGGCGGCGCGCGGCGCGGTCGCGGCCAACGCGGACGCCAGCCTGGTCGATATGGGCGACGGCGTGCTGCTGCTTGAGTTCCACAGCAAGATGAACACGCTCACGCCCGACGTGTTTGCGCTATGGCAGACCGCGCTCGACCGGCTGCGCGAAGACGACGCCTTTGTCGGCATGGTGATCGGCAACGAGGGCGAGGATTTCTGCACCGGCGCGAACCTGACGCCGGCCGGCGGCATCGACATCGAGGCGCTGGTGCGGCAGATGCAGGACCTCGCCATGGCGACGCGCTACAGCCCCAAGCCGGTCGTCGCCGCCCCGCACGGGCGCGTGCTCGGCGGGGGCACAGAAATCGTCCTTGCCGCCGCGCGCGTGGTCGCCGCCGCCGAAACCTACATCGGCCTCGTCGAGGTTGGGGTGGGCCTTGTCCCGGCGGGCGGCGGCTGCAAAGAGATGGTGCGCCGCGTCGTCAGCCCTGCCGCCGCCGTCGAGGGTGCGGACGCGCTGCCGTTCCTGGCGCGCGTGTTCGAGACCATCGGCCTGGCGAAGGTGGCCGAGAGCGCGCCCCAGGCGCAGCAGATGGGGTTCCTGTCCCCGACCGACGTGATTGTGGTGGACGGCGATGTGCGACTATACGAGGCCAAGCGTCACGTGCTCGGCCTCGCGCCCACCTACCGCCCGCCCGCGCGCGGGAAGCACATCTACGCGCTCGGCGAACGGGGTATCGCCGCGCTGAACGCCATGGTCTACGGCATGGTGCAGGGCGGCTGGGCCAGCGAACACGACGCCGTCATCGCGGATAAGCTGGCGCACATCCTGTGCGGCGGGCCGCTCAGCGCGCCGCAATGGGTCGATGAGCAGTACATCCTCGACCTGGAACGCAAGGCGTTTCTGGAATTGCTCATGGAACCCAAGACGCAGGAGCGCATCTTCGCGCTGCTCCAGACGGGCCGGCCTGTGCGGAATTAGGTTTGGGGATTGGCATCGCGCGGGGTGGCGCGGCCGGCGGCGGGTCAGTTCAGGTAGATCTGCGGCGCTGCCGGCGCAACGAGCCGGTCCGGCTCCGGGTCAGGAAGGTCCTCGCTCTCGTCGAAAAGCATCCGTTCCAGCACCGCAATCCACGGCTCGCGCCGGCGCTCGAAGGCCTCGCGCTCGCCCTCAGACCAGGTACCCGTCTGCGACTGGAGCCAGTAATGCAGCCGGAGGTCATCCGGCCACAGGGGGCGCTGCGCGGCGCTGAGCAGGTCCTCCGCCGCAAGCTGATACTCGCCACGCGCGCGCAACGCCCAGCCGCGCCGCAGGTAGCCAACCCGGCGGTTAGGCGCGGCCACAATCGCGCGCGTGTAGGCCTCAACCGCCGCGTCGAAATCGCGCAGGCGCTGCTCGTACACCGAGCCGACCATCACCAGGGCGTCATAGCGCAGCGGGTCGCGCGCGCCGACCCGCGCCGCCAGCCGCTCCAACGTCGCGACCGCGCACGCAGGCTCGCCGAGCAAGAGGTAGCAGCGCGCCAGCTCCAGGTAGCCGGTCACCCAGGCTGCGTGGTGCTCCAGCGCGATCACCAGCTCCGCGGCGGCGTCCTCGTACCGGCCCAGGTAGTCGTACAGGCGGGCGCGCGCCAGCCGGCTGTGATGGCTCGTCGGGGCGAGGCGCACCGCCTCCCCCGCGTCGTCGAGCGCTCGATCCACGACGCCGGCGCGGACCAGCACCTGGCTGCGCAGGGCATAGGCCAGGGCGAGCGAGTCGTCCAGCTCAATGGCGCGGGTGAGCATGGCGAGAGCGGCCTGCTGCTCGCCCACCGCGATAGACCGCTGCGCGCGCCGCAAGAGGCGTGCAGTGCGCGCGCGGCGTGCGACCGCGCGCCCCAGCACCCCCGCGAGAACGATAAGACCTGTAAGGCCCCAGACCCATATGTAATCGACCATGATCCCTGCGCCCACGCTTGTCTGCGTTGCCGGTGCATCCCTAGTTTACCCACGGGTGGCGTGGGCTGCGGGTAGGATGTGGTAAGCATCTTTCTACCAACTATCAACCTTTCCGGTTGGGGGAAAGCAAACCGACCGCCGGAGGTCGGTGCGTGGGGAATATTCGGTTGGAAGTCAGGCGTGACGAGGAAGGGTGTGTTCGTTAGCCGCCCGACGCCTGCGCGTGTACGCGGGCGTCGCGTTTGCGGTTCTTCCCTGTGTGTGCGCGGAGAATGTGCTGGGCCAGACGATCGACACTTTCAAAACCACGTCCACAATATGGACAGGTATGCTTCTTTGCCATGCTGAGGTCCCCCTGGATTGTTGTCGTTCTGGTGGCAAAGTGAGCGCAATGCATTTTACATACAAAACCTTAACTAAAATAGCAGACTTCTGCAAGAAAATCAAGTGTTGTATGACTTTATATCATGCTTCTTTACGAAAAATTCACACAACAACAATGTTCGGGGTCTTGTGACAGCCTCAGCCGGCCCGTGTTCCCTCCGTGAGGTGCAGATATATGCTGTACGCCGGGCGTGGAGGCGATTATAATTAGCGGCGTGGAAACCCTGGCCCGCACCCTGAACGAGACTCTGCGGCTGGACCTCACCGCCGACCAGCAGCGCGCCTTCCGCGCCTATGCGGCGCTGCTCCTGGAGTGGAACGCCCACACCAACCTGACGGCGATCACCGAGCCGGCGGCGATTGAAACCAAGCACTTTCTCGACTCGCTGACGCTGCTGCGCGCGGTGCGTCCCACCGCCGCCGGGCTGCGGGTCGTGGACGTGGGCAGCGGTGCGGGGTTTCCGGGCGTGCCGCTCAAGGTCGTGTTCCCGCATATCAAACTGACGCTGGTGGAAGCGACCGGCAAGAAAGCGGATTTCCTGGAACACCTGACGCGCACGCTTGGGCTGCGCGACGTGAAGGTGGTCAACTGCCGCGCTGAGGAGTGCGGCCAGGACGCCGCCCACCGCGAGCGCTACGACCTTGCCCTGGCGCGTGCAGTCGCCGCGATGCCGACGCTGGCGGAGTACCTGCTTCCATTGTGCCGTGTTGGAGGGCAGTGCGTCGCCTACAAGGGCGAGAGCGCCCCGCAGGAGGCCGCCCAGGCGGAGAACGCGCTCCGCATCCTCGGCGGCCAGTTGCGGCAACTGGTCCCCATTGAGCTGCCGGGCGTGGCCGAGACCCGGTACCTGATCGTCATCGACAAGCGCGTCGCGACCCCGGAGAGGTATCCCCGCCGGCCCGGAATCCCGGCTAAGCGCCCGCTGTCATGATCTGCCCCGCCGCCACGCGCCAGAGCGTCGCGCGGGCGAGGAACTCGTCGGTGAACAGCCCCGACTCGGTGGTGGCGAGCACGGCCTGATTGGCCTCGGCGACGTGCGCCAGCAGGTAGGCGCGCCGCTGCGCGTCCAGCTCGGCCACAACCTCGTCGAGCAGCAGCACCGGCCACTCGCCGACGACGCCGCGCATCCACGCCAGCTCGGCGAGCTTGAGCGCCATCACCGCCGTGCGCGCCTGGCCCCGGCTGCCGTAGTACCCCACGTCGCGCCCGTTGATGTCCAGCCGTAGTTCGTCGCGGTGCGGCCCGCAGAGCGTCACCCCGCGCTCAATCTCCTGGCGGCGGCTGGCGCGCAGCGTATCTGAGAACTGCGGCGCGATCTCGTCCGGCGCAAGCTGGCGGTGCAGGTCGAGGCCCGCCGCCTCGAACGAGAGCTGGCCGTCACCGTTCGCCGTGGGCGCGAAGCTGGGGAGGTACCGGAGCGACAGGTGCTCGGTGTCGCCGGTCAGCTCGCGGTGGGTGCGCTGCGCCAGTGCTTCCATCTCGCGGAGGAGGCGCTGCCGGCCCGCCAGCAGCACCGCGCCCTTCTCGGCGGCCAGCTCGTCCCAGTAGTCAAGCTCCTCCGCCCGCTCGTAGCCGTCTTTGACCCGCTTGAGCAGGGCGTTGCGCTGGCTGATGATCTTCTCATACTCGCTCAGCGCGCGGCAGTAGGCCGGGTCGGTCTGGCACAGCGTCACATTGAGGTAGCGCCGGCGCTCGGCGGGGGGGCCTTCGATCAACGTCATGTCCTGCGGCATGAAGAGCACCACGTTGACGCGGCCCAGCAGGTCCATCGCGCGCCGCTCCAGCCCATCGACGCTAATCACCTTGCGCAGGCGCTCGCCGTCGGCGTTCTGCTCCTTCATCAGTGTGATCTCGATGCGCGTCAGCTTGCCCGCTGCGCTCGCCACCTCGGTGACGAGCCGCGCGAAGGGCAGCACGTCCTCATCGGCGAGCCAGTTGATGAGCTGGCGGTCGGTGGCGGTGTACGGGCTGCGCGACGTGGCGAGGTAGTAGATCGCCTCCAGGAAGCTGGTCTTGCCCTGCGCGTTGGCCCCCACGAGCACGAGCGGCCCCTCCGGCAGGTCAACTTCGAGGCGGGCGTAGTTGCGGAAATTGGTCAGGGACAGGTGTCGAATGCGCATACAGTTCACGGCTCTCCGGCGCAGCGCGGAGGATTGTAGCATGGCCCTGGAGGGCGGGCAATGAGTCGCAGGGGGTCGTTCCTGCAGACTGATCGGAAGTTCCTTATTGAATCCAACAATCCCTGTGTGGAGACACAGTGCGCCAAACTCTCAGGCATCGCCACATCTGGGGGTAGGGGCGACCCGGCGGGTCGCCCCTACGAGCAATGGCAGGTTGCGTGATAACGCGTCCGCAGCCCCGCCGCGTTATGGCTGCCGTGCCTTCTCGCTCACGCAGTCGATGATCTCCGCCGCGAGGTCGTAGCGCCCGAACTGGGGTATCACGTACAGACCACGCACGCCCTCCACCGCCTTCAGGCCGGCGACGATCTCACACGCGACGCCCACGCCCTCCGCGCCGGTCGCTTCGCCGGCGCGCTCCATGCGCGCCATGATCGCGTCGGGTATCTGGATGCCGGGCACCTCGTGGTGCAGGAAGCGCGCGTGCCGCGCGGTGTGGAGCGGCATCAGCCCCACCAGCACCGGCAGCGTCAGCGGGCCGTGGCGCTCGGCGTAGGCGGCGAAGAAGCGCCGCGCCACGTCGGGGTCGAAGACCGGCTGCGTGAGCGCGAAATCGGCCCCCGCCTCGATCTTCTTGCGCAGCACGCGCACCTCGCGCTCCAGGTCGGGCGCGCCCATGTTCAGGGCGCAGCCGGCCACGAAGCTGCACGGCTGCCCGATGACGTTGCCGGCCCCGTCCTGCCCCGCGTTGAGGCTTTGCTTGACGAGTCGGATCAGCCCGGAGGGGGCGACATCGTAGTTGTCGGCGGCGTCGGGGTAGTCGCCGATGTGGGTCGGGTCGCCCATCACGATGAAGAGGTTGCGCACCCCTAACGCGTGCGCCGCCAGCAGGTCGCCCTGCACGCGCAGCAGGTTGCGTCCGCGCGTCGGGAAGTGCAGGATCGCCTCGACGCCGGCGTCGCGCTGGAGCAGGTGCGCCACCGCCCAGGGCGACATCCGCATCCGCGCCATTGGGCTATCGGAGACGTTGATGAAATCCGCGCCAGCGTCGATGAACATCCGCGCCCCGGCGATGACCCGGTTCGGCACGATGCCGCGCGGCGGCGACATCTCGACCGTGATGATAAAGGCGTCGCTCTCAAGCTGCTGCCCGAGCGCGCCCGGCCCCTCCGGCGCGGCGTATTCCGCCTCTGCTTCACGCAGGTCGGCCAGCGCGATCGAGGGCATGGCGTGCACGTCGGGGCGATCCAGCGCGCGGCGCATCGCGGCGGTGTGGTCGGGCGTGGTGCCACAGCACCCGCCGATCAGCCGCACACCCGCCTCGGCGAAGGCCAGCGCGTACTCGGCGAAGTAGTCCGGGCCGGCGGTGTACATCACGCGCCCGGAGATGTGCTCCGGCCAGCCGGCGTTGGGCAGCGCCGAGAAGACGGCGCCAGGGATGGCGGCGCGCATCTGCCGGATGATGCGCATGATCTGCGCCGGGCCGCCGCCGCAGTTCGCGCCGATCACGTCCACGTCGAGTTCGGCCAGCGCCTCCGCGGCCTGGCGCGGACTCTCGCCCAGCACCATCCGGTCATCGCGCGTGAACGTTGCCTGCGCCACGATGGGCACCTCCGCCGACACGTCGCGCGCCGCGCGCACCGCCTCGCGGAGCTGGCCCAGGTCGGGGAAGGTCTCCATGATGAGCAGGTCCACGCGCTCCGCAACCAGCGCCTCGATCTGCTCGCGGAAGGCGGCGTAAGCGTCCTCTGGCGGCACGCGGCCCACCGGCGCGAGCTGCACGCCCAGCGGCCCCACCGACCCGGCGATGTACACCCCTCCCGCCCGGAGTCCGCCACCGCACGCCGAGCCACGCCCACGCCGGCGGCGTTGATCGCGCGCGCGTGGGCCTCCAGTCCGTGGGCCGCGAGCTTGAAGCGGTTCGCGCCGAAGGTGTTGGTCTCGATGACCTCCGCGCCGGCGGCCAGGTACTCGCGGTGGACCTCGGCGACCAGCGCCGGGTTGCTCAGGTTCAGCTCGTCGAAGCAACTGTCGATGGGCGCGCCCTTCGCGTAGAGCATTGTGCCCATCGCGCCGTCCGCCAGTATCGGACCCTGCTTGAGTCGTTCTCGAAACGGAATCTGTGCCATCGTCCTGTACCCGCTAAGCCGGGCCGGTACGCCCGCCCGGCAGTTGCCGGCAGATATACTACTCCTGGCGCGGCTCTGGCGGCGGACAAGGGCTACCGGCTTATCTACCCGCCGCGCTCAACCGCTCCAGAGGAGAGGGGGTTGAGGGGGTGAGGCCCGCGCCATGACGCCGCGCAGCATCGCAAGGTTGGCGCGCAGCGCCGCGCGCGAGGGCCGCGCCCGGCTGAAGTCCTCAACGCCGAGCCAGCCATCATAGCCCACCGCCTTCAGCGCGGCAAACAGGGCGTCGAAGTCCACCACGCCATCCTCAAGCGGCGCCCACCGCGCCTGCCACACCCCGCCGCCCTCCGGGCGGTCGAACGCGCCGTTCTTGATGTGGACGTGCGCCAGGTATGGCCCCAATAGTTCCAGCCCCATCGCATACGCCTCGAACCCCTCATAGACCATGTTGCCGGGGTCGTAGATCACGCCGACGCTGGCGGGGTCGAAGCCCTCGACCAGCCGGAAGGCGGCGGAGGCGCTCGCGGCAATCGTGCCCTGGTGCGTCTCGACCAGCGCCCTGACGCCATACTGCCGCGCCAGGCGCGCGACGTCGGCCAGGAACGCACGCGTGACCGCGAAGCCCTCACGGAAGGCGCCGTCGCCCGTCCGGCTCACCCCGACGCGGACCTGCGGCGCGCCGGCGATCTGGGCGAAGCGCATCGCCGTCTCCACGGCGGGCAGGTCGCCGACGTCGATGTAGGTCCCCAGGTTCGGGATCGCCAGCCCCGCCGCCTCGGCAAGCGCGCGGGCGCGCCGGGCGTCGTCCTCGGTCGGCGACAGGGTGCACAGGTTGTTGCCCCAAAACGACGGCGGCTCGCTGCGCCGCGCCGGCGGGACGGTGGTGACGCGCCACTCGACGCCGTGATAGCCGGCCTCCGCAAGCGCCGGCGCGGCCTCTTCGGGCGTCAGGTCCGGGAGCATGACAGTAAACACGCAGAGCTTCATGACGGCCTCTCCTCAGTGCCGACGCCCGCGTCGCGGAAGCGTCCGAGCGCGCGCGTCAGCGCGTCCAGAGATCGATAAAGCGTGCGGCCTTCGCCGCAGACGCCCACGATCATCGCGTTGATGAACGGCCTGGGGTCGGTGCGGAGCGCGAACACAGGGATGCCGCGCGCGTGCGCGATACCCAACTCGATGCACGTGCCCGAATCGACGTCCGCGCCATCGACCCAGGCGACCACCACGCCCGACGCCAGCAGCGCCTCACGGTCGGCGCGATAGACCGCGACGAGCGCTTCAACGGTGGGCGGGGCATCGGCGGCCCAATCGACAAGACCCGCGTCGCGGTGCGGCAGGAAGACATCGAAGCCCAGCGCCTCGACCTCGGCGGCGATGGTCTCCAACATGCGCCGCTCGGCTTCGCTGAACAGCGGCCCCGCGATGAACGCTCTCACCATGATGCGGCTTCTCCTTGTTGCGCCGGGACTCACGGGCTTAGTATAGCCCAACCCGGCGCGCAGACGACACCGACCGGACAGGGGGACGGCCGCGCCTGGATACGCCCGATTCACGTGAACCAGACCGCTTCTCGCGTTATGATTGGGGCCGGCATAGCACACTCTCAATAAGGAAGACGAGTCGTATCAGGGTAGCCAGCGTGACCAACGAATCAAAGCCATCGACTCCCCTCAGCGCCGACATACGCCTGTTGGGCCATCTGCTCGGCCAGATCATACGCGAGCAGCACGGCGCGGACGCCTTCGACCTGGTGGAAGCGGTTCGCCTGACCGCCATCTCGTGCCGCGCCGGCGAGCAGGGCGCGCTCGACTGCCTGACGGACATCATCGACGATCTGGACCTCGACGCGCTGCACGTGCTGATCAAGGCGTTCGGCATCTACTTCCAGTTGATCAACATCGCCGAAGACCAGCAGCGCATCCGCGTGCTGCGCGCGCGCGAGGCGGACGGCGCGCTGGGCGAGTCGCTTGCGGCGGCGTTCCAGGCGCTGCACGCGGCGGGGTTCACCGGCGCGCAGGTGCGCGCGTTGCTGGCCGGCCTGCGCGTCAGGCTGGTCCTCACCGCGCACCCCACCGAGGCCAAGCGCAAGGAGGTTCTCGCCAGGCTGCGCCGGATCGCCCAGATGCTGGACGTGCGCGACCGGCAGAAGACGCTCCTGGCGCGCGAAGCGGCGCGCCTGGAGGCCGTCCTTGCCGAGGAGATCGAGGCGCTCTGGCAGACGCGCCCGACCCGCGCGTCGAGTCCCTCCGTGGCCGACGAGGTGGACTTCGGCGTCTACTTCCTGACGTCGGTCATCATGGACGCCGCCGTCGATTTGTATGCCGAACTGAGGGAATGCCTGCGCCAGTACTACCCGGAGGAAGACTGGGCTGAACTGCCGCCGCTCCTGCAGTACGCCTCGTGGGTCGGCGGCGACCGCGACGGGAACCCCGCCGTGACGCCCGAAGTCACCCTCCAGACGCTCGCCACGCTGCGCGAGGCCGCGCGCCGCGTCTACCTGGAGGAGGTGACCGCCCTGCGCGACCACCTCACGCATTCGGTGGACGAAACCGGCGTGACCAACGCCCTGAGGGCGTCGATTGGCGGCGAACCCGAGATCGCGGCCCGCTACGCCGGCGAGGTCTACCGTGAGAAGATGGCGCTGACCCGCGCCCGGCTCCTGGCGGACGGCTACGCCTCCGGCGCGGCGCTGCTCGCCGACCTGCGCACGGTGCAGGAGAGCCTGGCGCAACACCGGAGCACGCGCGTCGCGTGCGGGATGCTTGGCCGGCTGATCGAGAAGGTGCGCCTGTTCGGCCTGCACCTCGCGCCGCTTGAGGTCCGCGACGACGCGCGCCAGAATGCGGCGGCGCTGGCGGAGCTGTTCCGCTACTACGGCCTCGCCGACGACTACGAAGCGCTGCCCGAAACCGAAAAGCAGGCGCTGCTGGCGCGGGAGATCGCGAACCCGCGCCCGCTGTTCCCGCTGGAGCCGGCCTTCTCCGAAGCGACCAACAACGTCATCGCGACGTGGCGGATGATCGCGCAGGCGCACCGCCGCTACGGCGCGGAGGTCATCGACACGGTCATCGCGAGCATGACCCGGCAGCCGAGCGACGTGCTTGTGCTGCTTCTGCTGGCGCACGAGGTCGGCATCGACAGCCACGTGGATTTGGTCCCGCTGTTCGAGACCATTGCCGACCTCTGGCATGCCCCTTTGGTGGTGGCGGCGCTGTTCCAGAACGCGGCGTACCGGCAGCACCTCGAAGGCCGGGGGATGCGCCAGCCGGTCATGGTCGGCTACTCCGACAGCAGCAAGGACGGCGGCTACCTGGCCTCCGCGTGGGAGTTATACCGGGCGCAGCACACGCTCGCCGGAGCGTGCAAGGCGCATGGCGTGCACCTGGAGCTGTTCCACGGGCGCGGCGGGAGCATCGGGCGCGGGGGCGGCCCCACCAACCGCGCGATACTCGCCCAGCCGCCGGCGTCCATGCAGGGCCGGATACGGATCACGGAGCAGGGTGAGGTGATCGCGTACCGCTACAACAACCAGGAGATCGCGCGCCGCCACCTGCACCAGGTGATGCACGCCACGCTCATCGCGACCGCGCTCCCCACCGAGGACGGCGGCGAGTCGGCGTGGTGGTCAGCCATGAACGCGATGTCGGCGACGGCGCTTGAGGCGTACCGCGCGCTGGTCTACGAGACCTCGGGGTTCGTCGCGTATTGGGGGCAGGCGACGCCCATCCACGAGCTGACGCGCCTGCCCATCGGCTCGCGCCCCGCGAAGCGGCGCGCCGGCGGCTTCGAGGCGGTCCGGGCGATCCCCTGGGTGTTCTCGTGGACGCAGAGCCGGGCAATCATCCCAAGCTGGTACGGCGTGGGCTACGCGCTGGAGGCGTTCTGCGCAACGCACAGCGACGGCCTCGAAACGCTGCGGACCATGTACCGCGCGTGGCCCTTCTTCAACGCCGTGGTCGAAAACGTGCAGCTCGACCTCGCCAAAGCCGACATGCGCATCGCCGCGATGTACAACCGCCTTGCGGAAGACGCGCGCCTCGCGGCGGCGATCTTCGCGCGGGTGACAGAGGAACACCAGCGCGCGCAGACGTGGATCTGCCGCGTCATCGGCCAGGAGAAGCTGCTGGACAACACGCCCGTGATGCAGCGGTCCATCGCGCGACGCAACCCGTATGTCGATCCGCTGAACTTCATCCAGGTCGCCCTGCTGCGCCAGTTGCGCCAGTCTGAACCCGACATGCCCGAACACGCCGCGCTGCTCGACGCGGTGCTTGCCACCGTGAACGGCATCGCGGCGGCAATGAAGACGACCGGATAGGTCCGCGCGGCGCTCGACGCTCCCCGGCAAGTGGGATAGAATGCGGCGGCGCCCCGACGGGGAGATAACGATTTCACAATGGACCACAGGACGAAGAACAAACATCCCTTTCTGAGATTGATGGCCTACATACGCCGGCACCGCACGCGCGTCACCGTCGCGAGCGTGTTCTCGGTGCTCAACAAGGTGTTTGACCTCGCGCCGCCGGCGCTCATCGGCGTGGCGGTGGACGTGGTGGTGCGGCGCGAAGACTCGTTCATCGCGCATCTGGGAGTCACCGACGTGGCCGCGCAGTTGTGGGTGCTCGCGGGGCTGACGCTCGTCGTGTGGGTGCTCGAATCGCTGTTCGACTACCTCAACCGGATCGTGTGGCGCAACCTGGCGCAGACGGTCCAGCACGAGATGCGCACCGAGACCTACAAGCACGTGCAAAACCTGGAGATGGCCTATTTCGAGGACCAGAGCACCGGCGGGCTGATGTCGATCCTCAACGACGATGTCAACCAGCTTGAGCGCTTCCTCGACGTGGGCGCGAACAGCCTGATCCAGGTGACCGTGACCGTTGTCGTGATCGGCGGCCTTTTCTTCGCCGTCGCGCCGAGCGTGGCGTGGATGGCGCTGCTGCCGATGCCGTTCATCGTGTGGGGGTCGGTGCAGTTTCAGCGCGCGCTCGCGCCGCGCTATGCGGCGGTGCGCGCCCAGGTCGGCATCCTCAGCCACATGCTCGCCAACAACCTCGGCGGCATCGCGACGATCAAGAGCTTCACCGCCGAGCGCCACGAGGGCGAGCGCGTCCGCACCGAGAGCGACGTCTACCGCACGCGCAACCGGCACGCCATCGCGCTGAGCGCGGCGTTCGTGCCCCTCATCCGCATGTTGATCGTGGCCGGCTTCATCGCGTTGATGGTGTTTGGCGGGCAGTTGGCGCTGAGCGGCGCGCTGGAGATCAGCCTGTACAGCGTGCTGATCTTCATGACGCAGCGCCTGCTCTGGCCGCTGACCAGCCTGGGCGAGACGTTCGACCTGTACCAGCGCGCGATGGCCTCGACGGCGCGCATCCTCGACCTGCTCGACACCCAGTCGCAGATCGCCGACGGCGCGACGCCCCTGCCGCTGGAGCGCGTGCGCGGCGAGGTGGCGTTCGAGGACGTGTACTTCGCGTACAACAACGGGTCTGAGGTCGTCCGCGGGCTGTCGATCCGGGTCCCGGCCGGCGACACGGCGGCGATTGTGGGGGCGACCGGCGCGGGCAAGAGCACAATCGTCAAGCTGCTGCTGCGCTTCTACGACGTGCAGGGCGGGCGCGTGGTGCTCGACGGCCACGACGTGCGCGACCTGCGCACCGCCGACCTGCGCGCCGCTATCGGCCTGGTGAGCCAGGACGTGTTCCTGTTTCACGGCACGGTGCGCGAGAACATCGCCTATGGCACGTTCGACGCAAGCATGGACGACATCATCGCGGCGGCGAAGATCGCCGAGGCGCACGACTTCATCATGGAATTGCCAGAGGGCTATGACACCATCGTGGGCGAGCGCGGGCAGAAGCTCTCCGGCGGGCAGCGGCAGCGCGTCTCGATTGCGCGCGCCGTGCTCAAGAACCCGCCCGTGCTGGTGCTCGACGAGGCCACGTCGTCGGTGGACAACGAGACCGAAGCCGCCATCCAGCGCTCGATGGAGCGCATCACCGTGGGGCGCACGACCATCGTGATCGCGCACCGCCTCTCGACCGTGCGCCGCGCCGACCGCATCTTCGTGCTCGACAACGGCGCGCTCTGCGAGCACGGCCGGCACGAAGACCTGCTCGCGCGCGACGGCATCTACGCGAAGCTGTGGCGCGTCCAGACCGGGGAGCGTGTCGCGCTGGCGGCGGATTGAGGGCCGGCGCACGCTGCCTTGTGAATCTGACGCCTGACCAGGTGATACAGGAATGGGCCGGGGGATTGAACCCCGGCCATTCTTATTACATCCTACCTGCGCAATTTAGATGAAGTCCGTGAGTAATATCAATTTTCGCTTTTTCTCCGCAATTGCTAGACAGTGAGTAGGCTTATGGATTGACTGAAAGATGATATACTCTTACAAAGAGGATACGGCTGGTTGAGATAGGATTTTTGATGTCACTAACGAGACAGCAGAAAATCAAACTGGTTAATGATATAACGAATGAGCATGTTCTTCGAAAAGAGGTTCTTATTCCAATATATCGACAACAGCAAGTTCGGTCATTCAACAGATCACTGCGGCAATGGCTAATGGATATGACTGTGGGATTCAGAAGAGGAACGTTTCATTTAACCTCGATTCTCAGTAACAAGCCAGCAAATATCTAATACCGCCCAGCAAGCCCTCAACAAGCATGCACAGCAATTGGGCCCAGTCGCTGTGGATTTTTCTTACCGGAGATGAACTTGTTCAATATATAGATGACTATTTACCAGATTTCTATTACTATCAAATGGGGTTACACGCACAACTGGCAGCTGCACTCCGAAAACGGTGGTGATACGCTAAGGGAACTGCAGAACTTGCCGCAATTTACCGTAGAAGAAAGAGCTTTAATAGATGTGTTTGTTAACCCTCTCCTTCAGCACATCGAAACTAGGCACGTCGAAGGCAAGCGGCAACATCATGCTGTAGTGAAGCCCTCGAACGAGGTCATCGCCAAAAATCCCCGCGTCTTAATGATCGGTGATGCTGGGTCAGGGAAGACAGTAGCATTGAGAGAGGCCGTATTAAGTATCCCTTGCCGAAAATACACGGGACAAAGTTCCTGCTTTGCCGCTCTTGATTAAGGCACGTGACATTGCGAAGTGTGATGAGGGCACATTAGGTGAGATTATCAACAATATTGTGAGGACGAACTATGAACTGCCCGATTTCGACTTGAGGGATTTGAAGGAATCACAGGTTCATATTTTCATTGACGGGCTGGATGAGGTCGTTTCACAAGACCAAAGGGAGTGCGTCATTGATCTCATAAAAGACTATGGGGAACAAAAATCCTAATGTGAGCATAGTAATATCTTCCAGATTGACAAAAGAGTTAATTGAGGCTGATTTTTTACCTGATTACAAACGCTGGAATGTACTACCATTTAATTATGGACAGATTCGGCAGTTCCTTAGCAAGTGGTTTAGCAATCAGGAAGATCAAGGACAACGACTATTAGCAACTCTGGAAGATCACGACCTTCTAAGCAAAATGCCAAATATGCCACTAGTATTAACATTAATAGCCATTCTCTTTGACTCTGATAGCTATCGCGAAGTCCCATCCAACTTGGCTGAATTGTATAAGATGTTCTTGACCTGCTGTTGGGTAGATGGTCCCTAGATAGACGGGTCGAGACTATGTATGGCGCAAACATTCGCGAATTCGTGGCGATAGAGTTTGCACGTTATCTTCACTACAATGATCGAGTTTCAGCCCCAATCGAAGATTTCTCACGGAGTAGTGGAACAATGCCGAGAAAAGACAGCATTGATCTTGAGGAAAGAAAACCCTCGATGATTATGTCGAACAGACTGCACTGCTGTTTCTGAATGACAGGGAGGAACTCAAGTTCAAACACCTATCCATTCAGCAATCCTCGTAGCCCATAGTATGTCCAAACAGGGCCAATCTCAAGAAGTCACTGCTCTATTGGAAAACTATGCGAATCCTTGGTGGAGCGAGGTACTCATACTATTGTGGACTGCGTCAGAACAACCCTGAGATATTGCGAACAATTGTCGATAGTCTTCCCGAATTCGAGCTCCGGTTAGGATGGCTTGGAATTCTTAATCTAGGTTATCTGATACAGACATCATATCTGACAGAGGCCAATATCAGAGTAAGGGTTATCGAGAAAGCTTTGAGAATGTATCATGAATGCATTGAAGCCATTCGAGAAGTGAAATTAGGAAACATTACCTTACACCTGGTATTGCTTCATGGCATTTTTGATGTGGCTTTCAACGTACTACAGTTCAGGTCCTCTGAAACTCTTTACAGGAGACTATTCGACACCATCAATACAGACGACGATGATGTTGATGCAGAGACTGGCTTTGTCGTGCTCGCCTTAGCGGTGTTTCTGTCGACCACGGGTGACAAGGATCCCTTACGGAAGCGTATGCGGCTGCAAAGCTGATCCGCGCTACTTGTTGGCCTTACGTGAGTATGGCGAGCTAGCACTGGACGGGCTGAAACCTAATGAAAGCGCCATCGGAAAATCGACGACCTAAGACGCACAGTTAAGAGAATCTCGAAGTGGTTTCGAGATCATCCGGATAGTGCTCGTTATCTCTTTTGATGATTCGGGGAAATTACTTACTGACAACACATAACTCCCTGCCGCAGCGCGGGCAAATCCGGAAATTGATCTTGTCACCATAAAACAGTGTGCTATAATATAGACACTTCCGCCTATAGGACTTCGTTGGAAAAGTGGGCATCCCCCCACTTTTCTTGTTCTAGGGGCGGCGAACACGCCAAGAGGCGAAACAAACGTAGTGGAGCAGTGTAAGGACCATGAAGAGCGAGTTCACGCTGGCGTTCAACGAAATTGCCGAGCTGCGCGGTCTGTCGCGCGAGGTGGTGATGGAAGCGCTGGAGACGGCGCTGGTCTCCGCCTACCGCCGCGACGTCGGCGTTAGCTCCGCGCAGCGCGTCGAGGCCGAGATCGACTCGATCACCGGGCAGCCGCGCATCTTCGTCGAGAAGGAAGTCGTCGAAGACGTGCAGGACGACCGCACCGAGGTCGAAATCGGCAAGGCGCGCACCATTGAGCCGGAAGCCCAACTGGGCGACATGGTGATGGTCGAGATCGAGGCCACCACGCGCGGCTTTGGACGCATCGCGGCGCAGACGGCCAAACAGGTCATCCTGCAACGCATCCGGGAGGCCGAGCGCGAGGGCGCAGTACGACGAATTCATCGAGCGCGAGGGCGAGATTGTCAACGGCACAGTGCAGAGCGTCACGCCCAGCGCCGTCACCATCGGCCTGGGGCGCACCGAGGCCATCCTCCCGCGCAGCCAACAGGTGCCCGGCGAGCACTACCGCCCACACGACAAGGTGCGCGCCTACGTGCTCGAAGTCCGCAAGACCAACCGGGGGCCGCAGATCGTCGTGTCGCGCAGCCACCGTAACATGCTGCGCCGCCTGCTCGAATACGAGGTGCCCGAAATCTACAACGGGCAGGTGGAGATCAAGAACATCGCGCGCGAGGCCGGCCATCGCTCGAAGGTCGCCGTGGCCGCGCTGCAAGAGGGCGTCGATCCGGTGGGCGCGTGCGTGGGGATGCGCGGCGTGCGTATCCAGAGCATCGTGCGCGAACTCAACGATGAAAAGATCGACGTGATCGAGTGGAACCCCGACCAGAACATCTTCATCGCCAAGGCGCTCAGCCCGGCGCGTGTCGCCGGCGTCTACCTGGACGACGACCCGGACAGCGGGCGCACGGCGACGGTGCTCGTGCCCGACGACCAGTTGAGCCTCGCCATCGGGCGCGAAGGGCAGAACGCGCGCCTGGCGGCCAAGCTCACCGGCTGGCGTATCGACATCAAGAGCGTCACCGAGGCCGCCGTCGAGGCGCGCCAGAAGATCCAGGAAGGCGACGCCGTGCTTCAGCCCCTCGTCGAGGATAGCGCAACCCTGGTCGAAGAGATCGAGCGCATCCTGGCGAAGAAGGAAGCCAATCGCCCGGTCATGCCGGAGGAATACCAGACCCTCACGCGCTTCGCCGACCTGGTGGAGAACAGCTACCTCAGCGTGCGCGAAGCCGAGCGGATGCAGCGCCAGCGGCAGCGGGGAGGCCATCCGCGCCACCATCCCCGCCGGCGCTTACGAATTGCCGCTTGCGGCGCTGGAGCTGGAGGCCGGCATCGAGGATATGCTGGTCGAGGCCGGCTACATGTCCGTCGGCGCGGTGATGGAACAGATTAAGATCGACGAGGCGCGCATCGCCGGCATCGACGGGTTCGACGACGAGGCGTTTGCGCTGGTCAAGGCCGCGCTGGAGACGGTCACGATCCCGGCGCCCGGCACGCTCAAGAAGGCAAAGGCGGCGGAAAAGGCCGAGGCCGAAGCTGGCGTGGAAGCGGAAGCCGCCGAAGCGGAAGCGGTGGAGGCGGAAGAGGCCGCCGAAGTCGAAGGCGCGGTTGCCGAAGAAGCGGAGCCTGTGCCTGCTGCCGAGGTCGAGGCCGAAGCCCCGCCGGTTGCGGCTGATGAGCCGATACCGCCGGCCTTCCCGGATGTGGAGCCGGAGCCGGAAGCGCCCGTCGCGCCGGAGCCTGAGGCCACGCCTGAACCAGTGCTCTCGTTCGAGGACATCGTGCTCTTCGAGGATGAAGAGCCAATCGAGAAGCTCGAAGACGATGTCCAACAGACCAAGAAGAAAAAGAAGGACAAGCAGCGCCGCCGCGAGCTGGTCTTCGACGAAGACCTGGGTGAGGTCGTCGCCAAGCGCCGCCGGAAGGGCGGGCGCAAGTCCGATTGGAACCTGGAAGACTGGGAGCTTGAGAACCTTGACGTTGATATTTAAGGTAGAGAGTTCTGGACGATGGCGAAGTCAGCAAAGCAGCGCCGGCATGTGCCGCAGCGCACCTGTGTCGTATGCCGAACCGTGATGCCGAAGCGCGCGCTGGTGCGCATCGTCGCCACGCCCGATGAGGGCGTGCTGATCGACCCGACCGGCAAGCGCGCGGGGCGCGGCGCATACCTCTGCGGCGCGCCAGCGTGCTGGGAGCGCGCGGTGACCACCGACGTGTTGAACCATGCGCTGCGCACAACATTGTCTGATGCAGAGCGTGAGCGGCTGCGCGATGCCGCGCCCCAGCCCGATGCCGTCTAGCAGCCGTTGCACGCCAGGGAGAGGTCTATGGCAGAGAAAGCAAAAATCGTCGAAGTACCCTCGGCACTTACGGTCAGAGAACTGGCTGATTTGATCAACGCCAGCCCGATTGACGTGATTAAAGAACTCATGAGCAACGGGATCATGGCGAGCATCAACCAGCAGATCGACTTTGATACCGCTGCGGTGGTCATCGAAGAATTGGGCTTCGAGGCCATCCCGTTACAGGCCGCCGAAGAAGAGAAGAAGGAAGAGGGCGAGGCGGCGGCGTGGCGTCACGTGTACGCCACCGAGAAGCCAGAAAACCTGGTGCCGCGCCCGCCGGTGGTGACCATGCTCGGCCACGTCGATCACGGCAAGACGTCGCTTCTCGACGTGATCCGGCATACCAACGTCCAGCAGGGCGAGTACGGCGGCATCACGCAGCACATCGGCGCGTACCAGGTCAAGCACAATGGGCGCACCATCACCTTCCTGGACACGCCCGGTCACGAAGCCTTCACTGCGATGCGCGCGCGCGGCGCGCAGGGCGCCGATGTGGCCGTGCTGGTCGTCGCCGCCGATGACGGCGTCAAGCCGCAGACGCGCGAGGCCATCGCGCACGCGAAGGCGGCCCGCGTCCCCATCGTCGTCGCCATCAACAAAGGTTGACCGGCCCGATGCCCAGGTGGACATCGTCAAGCAACAGCTCGCCGAGATTGGCGTGGTCCCCGATGACTGGGACGGCGACACGCTGATGGTGCCCGTCTCGGCGCGCAACCAGACCGGCATCGACGACCTGCTTGAGGCGATTCTGCTGGTGGCCGATGAGTCCGTGATTACGGCCAACCCCGACGGCGAGCTGGTCGGCACCATCCTCGAAGGCGAACTCGACAGACAGCGGGGCGTCCTCGCGACCGTGCTGGTACAGAATGGCACGCTGCGCGTCGGCGATATTGTGCTCGCCGGCCAGGCATGGGGCAAGATACGCGCGATGTTCGACGAGAAGGGGAAGCGCATCAAGGCGGCTGGCCCCTCGACCCCGGCGCAGATCATGGGCCTCAGCGACGTGCCCCACGCGGGCGACCTGCTCAGGCTGGCGGAAAGCGAGCGCGACGCGCGCTCGACCGCCGAGTCGCGCCGGCTCGACATGGTGACCGCGCCTGCGCCAGCCGTGTTGACGCTGGAGGACGCCTTTGCGCGCTTCCGCGCCGGCGAGACGAAACAGCTCAACCTCATCATCAAGGCAGACGTGCAGGGCACGCTTGAGCCAATTGTCAGCTCGCTGGAGAAGCTGGGCAGCTCGGAACTGCACCCGGAGATTCTGCACGCCGACATCGGCAACATCACCGACTCGGACGTGATGCTTGCGAGCACGTCCGACGCGATCGTGCTCGGCTTCCAGGTGGACGTGGACAACGCCGCCCGGCGGCGCGCCGACGCCGAGGGTGTGGACATCCGGACGTACAACATCATCTACAAACTGATCGAGGATGTCGAACTGGCGCTCGAAGGCATGTTGGAGCCGGTCTATGAGGATGTGCGCATCGGCCTTGCTGAGGTCCGGCAGGTCTTCAACATCCGGCGCGTGGGCAAGATCGCGGGCTGCCACATCCGCGAGGGCGAAGCCCGCCGCAACGCCAAGGTCCGCGTGCTCCGCCATGGCGAGGTGATCCACGAAGGCCGGATCAGTTCGCTCAAGCGTTTCGAGGAAGACGTGCGCGAAGTGCGCGCCGGCTTTGAGTGCGGCGTCGGCGTTGCCCAGTTCGACGACCTTCAGGAGGGCGACGTGCTGGAGTTCGTGGTGTCGGAGCGCGTCAGGTAGCGCCATGACCATCAAACAGGAGCGCATGAACGAGCGCGTTCAGGAGATCCTGAGCGAGCTGCTGCTGGTCGAAGCGAAAGACCCCCGCCTGCGCGGCGTGACGGTCACAAAGGTGCAGCTCGACCGCGAGTTCCAGATGGCGAAGGTCTATGTCAACGCGCTCGGCGAGGAAGACCGGCGGGACGAAGTCCTTGCGGCGCTGGAGCGGGCCAAGGGGTTCCTGCGGCGGGAAGTCGGCGCGCGGGTGCACCTGCGCCGGACCCCCGATCTGCGCTTCGA
This sequence comes from Anaerolineae bacterium, assembly GCA_027494055.1. Classification (GTDB taxonomy): domain Bacteria; phylum Chloroflexota; class Anaerolineae; order Aggregatilineales; family JAFGMM01; genus JAOSJO01. The sequence goes on from JAOSJO010000023.1 coordinate 526,700, forward strand.
GTGGGACGCGACCCTGGCCTACGGCGAGCACGTGAACGCGCTCCTGGACTCGCTGGACATCCCGGAGGCGGAACCGGAGGACGCGGACGCGGATGCAGACGCTGAAGAGTGAGGCGGCCTCTGCAATCGACCGGCTCGCCAACGCGCAGAACATCGTCGTCGTGTGCCACTTCGACCCCGACGGCGACGCCATCGGGTCGCTGTTGGGCCTGGGCCTGGCGCTGCGCGCGATGGGCAAGGCTGTCGTGCTCGCGTGCGACGACCCCGTACCCTGGAACCTGACCTTCCTGCCCGGCAGCGACACCGTGGTGCAGGCGCTCCCGCCGGGCGCGTTCGATCTGGCCGTCGTGGTGGACAGCAGCGACACGAGGCGCGTTGGGCGCGTGGGCGCGGAGGCGATGGCGCGCGGCGCGCCCGTGATCAACATTGACCACCACGTGACCAACACGCGCTTTGGGCAGGTCAACGTGGTGGACCCGGACGCGGCGTCGGCCAGCGAGATTGTGTACAATTTACTGCGGGCGATGGGCCACGCGCTCGACGCCGACACCGCGACGTGCCTGCTCACCGGCATGGTGACGGACACGCGCGGCTTCCGCACGGCGAACGTGAACCAGCGCGTGCTGCGCACCGCCGCCGATTTGATGGACGCCGGCGCGCCACTGGCGACGATCACGCAGCTTGCGCTCGACCGGCGGAGCTTCAGCGCCCTGGCAATGATGGGACGGGCGCTCGACAAGGTGCGCTTCGAGGACGGCGTGATCTGGTCGGCGATGGACCTGGACGAGATCCGGGCGCTCGACACGAACGGGACGGGCGCGCGGCCTCGGAACATTTCCAGCCTGCTCAACGCGGTGGACGGGGCGAGCGTGGCGGTCTTTTTCGCCGAGAAGCCCGATGGCGCGGTGGACATCAGTATGCGCGCCAAGCCCGGCTTCGACCTCACCGCCCTCTATGACGAGGGTCAGGCGCTTCACCAGCAGGGCGGCGGGCACCCGCTCGCGTCCGGCGCGGAGGTCAACGCGCCGCTGGCGACGGTCGTGCCCCAGGTCGTGGACGCGCTCAAGGCGTTGGTCAGGGAGCAGTCCCAGGCGCGCGAAACTGCGGCAGACCTGAGCCGCTGAGCGCGGGCGCTGGAACCGAAACCCTGAATCTGGACTCTGGACTCGCGATGGAATCAGCGGCGTTCGGCATCCTGAACATCGACAAGCCCGCCGGGATGACGTCGCACGACGTGGTCAACATCGTGCGACGCGGGACCGGCGTGCGCCGCGTGGGGCACACGGGCACGCTCGACCCAATGGCGACCGGCGTGCTCGTTGTGTGTGTGGGGCAGGCCACGCGCCTGAGCGAGTATCTCGTCGATGCGACGAAACACTACCTCGCGCGCGTGCGCCTGGGTGTCGAGACCGATACCTACGACGCCGAGGGCGATGTCGTGGCCGAACGCCCCGTCTCCGTCACCCGCGAAGAGGTGGAGGCGGCCCTGGAGCGCTTCCGGGGCGAGAGCAAACAGATCCCGCCGATGTACTCAGCAGTCAAGCACCAGGGCACGCCGCTCTACCGGCTTGCCCATGCCGGCCAGGAGGTCGAGCGCGAGCCGCGCTGGATCATGGTCGAGACGCTTTGCCTGCTCGCGTGGGATCCGCCCGAATTCACGCTCGATATCGTGTGCTCGGCGGGCACGTATGTCCGGACGCTGGTGCACGACCTGGGACAGGCGCTTGGAACCGGCGCGCACCTCAGCGGGCTGCGCCGGCTGGCAAGCGGCTCGTTCCGTGTGGACGACGCGACGACGCTCGACACGCTGGGTGAGGCGTTCGCAGCCGGGACGTGGACCGATTACCTGCTGCCGGCCGACGACGCGCTCGCCCACTTCCCCGCCGTCCACCTCGCCCGCGACGCCGCTGACCGCCTCGCGCACGGCCACGACGTGAGCGCCCCACCCGACGCGACCGGGCTGGCGCGCGCCTACGGCGCAGACGGGCGCTTCATGGCGATTGTCCAGGCCGACCTCGGCGCGGGGGTGTGGCGGCCAATCAAAGTCTTTCATCAAAACTGAGCACCAGTACACAGCCACATGAATCACGTTCAAAAACTCGCCGACGTTTACCTCGACCGACCCTCTATCGTGACCATTGGCGCGTTCGACGGCGTGCACCGGGGACACCAGCACCTCGTCCGCCAGCAAGTTGCGCTGGCGCGCCAGCGCAACGCCGCAGCCGTGGTCCTGACCTTTTTCCCTCACCCCGACGTGGTGATCCGGGGGCTGCGCGGGCCGTATTACCTCACCGCGCCGGACGAGCGCGCCGCGCTGCTTAGCGCGCTCGGTGTGGATGTAGTGGTCACGCTGCCTTTCGACGAGGCGCTACGCCGTACACGCGCCGCCGATTTCGTGAACCAGATGGTCACGCACCTGCACATGCAGGCGCTCTGGGTGGGGCCAGACTTCGCGCTCGGCTACAAGCGCGAGGGCAACGTCGCCTTTCTGCAGGCGCGTGGGCAGGAGCAGGGCTTTGAGGTACGCGTGGTGGACCTCAAGCAGACGCAGCGTGAGGGCGAGACGATCAGCAGCGCCGCGATCCGCGAGGCCCTGCGCGCCGGGGAGGTGGAGAAAGCCGCGCGCTTCCTGGGGCGGCCTTACCGCGTCGCCGGCGTGGTCGCCAAGGGCGCACGGCGCGGGCACGCCATCGGCTTCCCGACCGCCAACCTCGACGTGTGGGCGGAGCAACTGATCCCGGCGACGGGCGTGTACGCGGGCTGGGCCTGGGTCGGCGCGCGGCGCGTGGCGGCGGCAACCAACGTCGGCGTGCGGCCCACCTTCGAGGAAGACGCGCGCCAGACGGTGGAAGCGCACCTGCTGGACTTCACAGGCGAGCTGTACGACCAGAACGTGGCGTTTGATTTCGTGGGCCGGCTGCGCGGCGAGCAGCGCTTTGACGGCATCGAGGCGCTCAGGCAGCAGATTGCCAAAGACGTGGCGCAGACGCGCGCGCTGCTCGGCGTGGCGGCGCGCTCGGAGTAGCCCGCCTAGCTGCGCCGCCGCGCTCGCGCCAGGCGCTCGAACAGGTCATCGTAGCGCGGGGCCATCTCCGACCAATCGAATTGCGACACGAACCACCGCAGCGTGCGGGGTGGCTTGCGCCGCGTCGTGAGGACGTGACGCAGCTTCTCGACCAGGCAGCCCTCGTCGTACAGGTGGTCGTCGTGGTACGCCGGCGGGATGAGCGCCGGGTAGTTGAGCCGCCGGGGCAACACCGGCGCGCAGCCGCAGTAGATGGCCTCGCATGTGGAAATGCCAAAGAAGTCCTGCTGGGCGGTGCTGACCTGCACGTCGGCCTCCCAGAGCAGGCGCGCATAGTCGGCGAAGCGCTCCAGGTAGCCAAACTGCGCCACGCGCGCGCCGAGCCGCTCCCGCGCGCGGTCGAATTCCTCCGGCTGCTGGCGGAAGTTCTCGCCCACGATTGCAACCTCGAAATCAACCCCCTCGTCCGCAAGCTGGTAGAGCGCCGCAAAAAGGCCTCCGGCGCTTTGTCGTATTCCCAGCGGTGGTTCCACACGATCAGCGGCGGCCCCTGGCGCGGCGCGACGGGCTGGTGGGCGTCGAAGTTACGCAGGCCCAACCCCAGCGGGAGCACGTCGCTCCGGCGCTGCAAAAGGCCAACCGTGTCGAGTTCGTTGTAATCGGGGAAGTGCTTGAGCAGGCGCGGCAGCTCGTCGAAGAACGCCTCCATGTGGAAGCGGCTGTTGAAGTACACCGCGTCGGCAGCCAGCGCCGACGCATAGTTGATGAAGCCGTAGTGCAGGTCGCGCTTCTCGCCTGGCGGCGGCGGGTAGGTGAGCTGGTTCTCGTGGAAGTAGCAGACCGTCGCGGCGTTGGCCGTGTGCGCCCGCGTGAGGGCGAGGAACGTCGTCAGGTCGAGCGTGTCGGCGGCGAGAATCAAGTCGGGCGCGGGGTCGGCGTAGCCGGCGCGGAACATGCGCGCCAGCGTCACCGCGCCTCCGTGCATCCGCCACTTCCACCAGCGCCCCGGCATGCCGAGGATGCGCACGCGGTGGCGGCTGTGCGCCGCATACCCCCTCCGCCCAGGCGCGGTGGCTGCCGGTCAGGTAGGCTTCCAGCAGGAGGATGTGCATGGCGCTGACGGTACCCTCAGCGCGGCGCGCTGTCAAATCGGGGCCGCGTTTGGCGTAAGACTTTCATAACATTTACGATCTAGATTAGGAGAAATGGCGCAACGGGCGCGCCCGCGCCTGCCGCTGCCGCACGCCGCGCGTGGTTTCAGCAGCGGGCTGTGAACCCTTTATTGACCGCAGTTATCGCATGGAGGATGGACGACATGACAAGGACAATACTCACCGGGGCGCTGATCGGGCTGGCGTTCTCGATTGCGCTCACCGCCGTCTTCTTCGCGGGTGAGCAGGTGGCCGGCCTGCCGTTCCCGCCGTTTGACGTGTTCGACTGGACGGCGCGCATCGAACAGCTTGGCGGGCTGATCACGTTCGGGATTGAGGCGATGATTGCGGTGATCACGGCGCTCGGCGGCGACCTGTCGGCGGCATCCAAGCCCGCCGAACAGTTGATGGCGATAGGCGGCCTGGTCGGGACCGGCGCGGTGGTCGGCGGGGCGCTGTTCGGCATCCTGCGCGCGCGCGGCGCCGGGTCGGGTGTGCGGGCGGGGCTGGTCGCGGGCGCGGTGATTGGCGCGCCGGTGACGCTCATCAGCCACAGCCTGAACCAGCCGCCGTTGGACGGCCTCGTCGCCAACACGCTGTGGATTCTGGGCGCTTACCTGGCCTGGGGCTACGTGCTGGGCGTCGCTTACGCGGGGGTGGGCCGGCCCATCGAGGCCGCGCCGGCCCCGGTTGAGACCGCGTCAGCAGCGGGCGGGCGGCCCCCGCCTCGGTCACGGTCATCGACCGGCGCAACTTCCTGGTCCGGCTCGGCGGGGCGACTGCCGTCGTCACGGTTGTGGGCGCAGGGTTGGGCGCCGTTGCCGCCGACACACGCGCGCGCCAGCGCCTCGAGCGCGCGGCGGCAGCGGATGCCCCTGTGCGCACAGACCTGCCCAACGCCGGCGACGCGGTGATGCCCGCGCCCGGCACGCGCCCGGAGTACACGCCGGTCGAGGAACACTACCGCATTGACATCAACTCGCGTTGGCGCGACCTGGACACGGACTCGTGGCGGCTCAACATCGCCGGGATGGTGGACCGCCCGGCCTCGCTCACGCTGGACGACCTGCGCGCCTACCCGGCGCTCGACCAGTACGTGACGCTCTCGTGCATCTCCAACCCGGTCGCCGGCAACCTGATCGGCACCACACGCTGGACCGGCGTCAGCCTCCAGCAGGTCCTGGCGGACCTCGGCGTGCAGGGAGGGCGCGCGGCACCTCGTCATCCGGTCGGCGGACGGCTTTCACGAGTCGGTGGCGCTCGACCTGATCGACGGCGATGAACGCATCATGCTCACCTACGCCTGGGACGGCAACCCCCTGCCCCGGAGCACGGCTTCCCGCTGCGCGTCTACATCCCCGACCGGTACGGGATGAAGCAGCCGAAGTGGATCACTGACATCGACGTGACCGATGTCGAAGTGGAGGGCTTCTGGGTGGCGCGCGGCTGGGACCCGGTGGCGCGCATGAAGGCGACTTCCGTGATCGATACCGTCGCCGTGGAGAGCGTCATCGAGGCAGGCGGCCAGTCGCTCATCCCAATCGGCGGGATCGCCCACGCCGGGGCGCGCGGCATCTCGAAGGTGGAGGTGCAGGTGGACGACGGCGACTGGGTCGAGGCGGCGCTGCGCGCGCCGCTCTCCGGGACCACGTGGGTGATCTGGCGGTATGACTGGCCGTTCACGCCGGGCCGGCACAGCTTCACGGTGCGCTGCTTCGAGGGCGACGGCGCGGCGCAGATCGTGGACCAGCGCGGCGCGCACCCCAGCGGCGCGACAGGGCTGCATACGGTGCGCAGATCGATCTGACGGCGCGAAGGGGGCGGGCGTGCGGCGCGCCCGCTAACTGAGCCAGGAGTCCAGGTTCGCGCGCACGAAGGCGTCGTCGTTGAGGTGCGGGTAGGCGCGGTAGACGCGGTCGATTTCCGCCGACTGGCCGGGCGAGAGTCGCTCTCTCGGGTTCAGGCACAGCACATTCGCGAGCAGCCCCTGCCGCCGCAGCACCTCATGGACGCCCGCTATCGCGCCGGCGTACTGGTGCGCCGCGTCGAAGAACGCCGCGTTCGCGTCAGTGACCTGGGCGGCCAGCGTCAGCAGCGCCGTCGGGATGGCGTCCTGCGCGCGCAGCGCCCGGCACCGTTCGAGCTGCGCCACGGCCTGGTGAGTCCAGCACGCCCAGTGACCCAGCAGCCCGCCGACGATGCGCACGCGGACCGCGCCGCGCGCCGTCTCAAGCGCGTACTCGGTCAGCAGATCGACGATGATGTTGTCGTCGTTCCCGGTGTACAACGCAATCTCGCCCGCCCGCCCCGCCTCGGCAACCGCGCGGACCACGTCCAGCGTCTGGTAGCGGTTGAACGGCGCGATCTTGATGGCGACGACGTTGGGGATTTCGACGAACCGCCGCCAGAACGAGTAGGGCAGCAGGCGTCCGCCGGCGGCGGGTTGCAGGTAGAAGCCCATCAGCGGGATGGCGCCGGCGACCGTCTCGCAATGCCTGACGAGGGCGTCGTCGTCCGCGTCCTTCAGCGCCGCCAGCGACAGCAGCCCGGCATGGTAGCCCAGCGCGCGCGCCGTCTCCGCCTCCGCCACCGCCTGCCGCGTGTCGCCCACGATGCCCGCGATGCGCACCGTCTCCCGCCCGGTCGCGGCGTCGCAGGCGGCGATGGTCTCCGCCGCGAGTTCCAGCACCGGCCCCAACAGGCCATGCGCCGGGTCGCGGATTTCGAACTGGGTGGTGTGCACGCCGACGGCGACGCCGCCCGCGCCGGCGGCGTGGTAGTAGCGCGTGAGCGCGCGCTGCCGCCGCACATCGAACTGGCGCGCGTCGGTCAGCGCCAGCGGGTGCGCCGGGATCACCATACCTTCGCGCAGCTTCGCCCACAGCGCCGGCGCGAGCATTGGATAGTCGGCCATCAGTAAGCCCCGTCCCGTACTTCAAAGTGAGTCGGCTTGTCCAGCAACCGCCCGCCGCTGGCGATCCAGGCGGCGGTCCAGCGCAGGATCGGCTCCAGGGGTGTCGGCGGCGCGCCAAGCTGCGCCTGCAGCCGCGCGGTGTTGCTCAGGAAGGCGGTATCCGCCTCCTTGCCCACGAGCGTGACCGGCCTGCCCATGAGGTCGCCGAGCCGCAGCGCGACCTCGCGCGTGGACAGCGGGGCCGGCCCGGTGAGGTTGAACGCCGCCGGCGGCGAAGCCGCAAGCGCCAGCGACCGGATAATCATCTCGTTGGCGTCGCCCTGCCAGATGTACGGCATGTAGCCGGTCGTGACGTCCACCGGTTCGCCCCGGTAGACCTTCAGCGCGATGTCCACCAGGACGCCGTAGCGCAGGTCCACCGCGTAGCTCAGGCGCATCAGCGCCACCGGCGTGCCCTGCCGCCGGGAGAAGTGCTCGAAGATGCGCTCACGCGCGACGGCGCTGTTCGCGTACTCGCCTAGCGGCGTCAGCGGGTTCCCTTCGCGCGAGCCGCCGCCCTCGACCGGCGCAAGCGGGTACACGTTGCCGGTCGAGAGCGCGACGATGCGCGCCTGTGCGTACCGCTGCGCGGTGTGGGCGGGCGCGAGGGTGTTGATCGCCCAGGTGAGCGCGGGGTTGTCGGTCGTCCCGAACTTCATGCCGACGAGGTAGATCACGTTCTGTGCATCGGGCAGGCGCGCTACCGCGTCCCGGTCCATCAGGTCGCACGAGAGCGTGCGCACGCCCTGCGCCTCCAGCCACGCGCGCGCGCCGGCGTCGGAGAAGCGGCTGACGGCGATCACGTCGAGCGCGCGCCCGGCGGCGTCGGCGGCGCGGCGCGCCAGCACGGCCAGCGTCGGCCCCATCTTGCCGCCCGCCCCCAGGATCACGAGCGGGCTGTGCAAGGTCTGGACGAACGCGACCAGCGCAGCGCGCGGACGGGTCATCAGCTCGTCCAGCGCGGCCTCATCGGGGAGGGTGTGCGGCAGGTCCATCGGCGCGTCCTGCTAGAGCGTCTGCACGGCGTGCGCGGCGATGGCGCGCCGGGCCGCGAACGTGATGCGCGCCGCCCGCAGCGCTTCGGGGATGCCAATCGGGCTGGGCGCGCCGTCCAGGACCACGCGCGCCACCACGTCAAGCATCCCGCGCAACCCCTTGTCCTCTTCGGGGAGGGCGACGGTCTCCCGGCCTTTGGGCGAATACACGTCCATCTGCTGGAAGCCATACATGACAATCGTGTGATTGGCGCACGTGATCACGATCTCCTCCTTGGGAAAGCCGTTGTTCCCCAGGCTGGAGAGCATGAGCGTCCCGGCGGAGCCGTCCGGGAAGCCCAGGGTGATCAGGGCGCTGTCCGGGCCGGCCTTTGGCGTCTCGGCGACGAGCACGCCGCCCTCGGCATACACGCGCACCGGGTCCTGGCCGGCGAGCCGGCACATCATATCCAGCGCGTGGCCGGCCTCGCCCACCACGCGGCTGCCGCTCATCGCCTCGTCGAGCAGCCAGCCCCGGCTGTACGGGTACCAGTCGGCCCAGCGGTGGCAGACCAGCATGGGCGCACCGAGCGCGGCGAGAATTTCGCGCGCCTGAAGCGTGAACGGCGCGATGCCCCGGTTGTAGCCGCCGGTGTACGTCACGCCGGCGGCGCGGACCGCTTCCGCGACCGCCAGGCAGTCCGCTTCGTTGAGCGCCATCGGCTTCTCGCAGTAGATGTGCTTGCCGGCGCGCGCCGCGCGGATCGTCAGGTCGGCGTGGGTGTGGTGCGGCGTCACGATCATCGCCACGTCCACCGCCGGGTCTTGCAGCGCGCGGTCGGCGTCGCCGGTGGCGTAGGCCGCGCCCGCCTGCCGGGCGATGTCGCGCGCCGCGTCCAGGTCAGGGTCTACCGCCGCGTGGATGTGGAAGCGGTCGTCGGCGAGCAGGTTGTTCAGGTGTGTGTGGCGGACAAACCCGCCGCACCCGATAAGGGCGACATTGAGTGTGGTCGTCATGCCTGTGTCACTTCCGTCTGAGTAGAATCCAACGCATCCGCGCCCGCAGGGATCGGGTCACTCGGCGCATGGGGGCGCGTGATCGGGGTGTAAGTGTCGGGCCGGCGGTCGTTGAGCATGTCAACCCGCCACACGTAGTCGCCGCTGCGCGTGAAGTCGGCGGCGAGGCGAGGCGCGTCCAGGTCGATGCGCGCGATCGCCATGCCGACGTGCCGCCCCGCGTCGGCGGCAATCATCCCGTCAGGGCCGATGATGCTGCTCCGCCCGATCAACATACCGGGCCGCCAGGCGCGGTCGCGCCCGCAGCCGAAACACGCCGGCACGTGGTACACGCCGTTGTGGACCGCGGGGCTGCGCAGCAGCACGTCCATGAACTCGCCGCCCCAGCCGCCCATCACGTGCGGCCAGAAGATCACCTCCGCGCCGTTGAGCGTCAGGCAGCGCGCGCTTTCCGGGGAACGAGTTGTCGTGACAGATCTGCACGCCAACGCGCCCGAAGTCCAGGTCGAACACCGGCCACGCAGCGCCGGGCACGATCCCCAGCGCCCTCTCGTCCTCGGTACAGTGCACCTTGAGGTAACTGCCCGCCGGCTTTCCGTCGCGGTCGATGAGTAGCGCGGCATTGCGCATCACGCCGTCGATCATCCCCAGGACCGGCGCAATCACGTACATGTTGCGCCGGCGCGCCACCGCGCCGAGCCGCGCCGCCGCTTCCTCTAGCGCGCCCTCCGCCTCGACGGCGGCGCGGTCCGCGTCCAGCGCCAGCCCCAGGACGTTGAACGTCTCGCCCACACAGGCGATGTCCGCGCCGCGCGCGCCGGCCTGGTCCAGCCAGTGCTCCGCCGCGTTGAAGTTGCTCGCGCGCTTCTCGGCGTCCGTCTCCCCCGCAGGGAAGGCCGGAAGCTGCACCGAAGCGATGGTGACTTCCCGTGTCATGCCATACCCTCTCCGCTACCCTGCGCGCAGCGCCTCCAACCTGCCGTCGGCCCGCGCGATGACGATTGTATCCTGCCCCAGCAACTGCATAGCGCGCGCATCGACGGGGTACGCGCCGCGCTCCGCCCAGTCTGCGTCCAGCACGAGGACGCCCTGCCGCGTGGCGACGGCCAGCGCGCCGCCGAGCAACCCCGCCAGCCCGACGACCGGCGCGCCCACGCGCCGCCTCCGCAGCGGACGCCCGTCGGCCTGGGCAAACGCCGCCACGAACCCATCGTACCCGCCGCAGATGATGGCGGCCTCGCCGTTGATGTCGCCGGGCAGGCCGGCCGTGAACGGGGTGCCGCCTTCGATCTTCCAGCACCAGTCGCGCGCGGCGAGCGAGAGCACGCCCACGCCGTTTTCGGCCATCGCGACGATGCCGTCGCCCGCCCCGACGCCCGGAGTCCACGCGAACAGGCGCGTCACGCCGTTGACGAAGGGCACGACCCGGCGCAGGGCGCGGAACATGGGCTGATCGACGCCGCCAAACGAGATGGACGCGCCGCTTGGCGCAAGGCCCGGCTTCCCCTCGTAGTGGAACAGGCCGTGATTCCACCCGCAGCGCGCCCACAGGTCGCCGGGGCCTGTGCCCTGCGGCGGGACCACGAGCAGGTCCGTCAGCCACGAGCCATCGGCCCAACTGTGCCCGACGATCTCGCCGTCGGGGTCGAGAAAGACGACGATAGAGTACCCGCCGACCGCCAGCGCGGCGCGGCCGTCCGCGCCACGGCGCCAGACCGTCAGGGTCTCGATCACGTGGATCCAGCCGAAGAAGGCGTCCTTGCGCTGCCTGAAGCGCTCGCCCAACGGGATAGTCTGGCGCAGAACGCCATCCGGCGCGAAGATGCGAATCTCGCCGCCCAGGAAGCCGACGCAGATTGCCCGCCGCCCGTCGCCGTCGAGGTCGTGACACGACACGTGGCTGACCGGGTAGCCCAGCGCCACGCGCCACGCCTCCGCGCCGTCTTCAGCGAGCACGATCAACTCGTCCACGCCGTTGACGAGGACGATCTGCGGGCGTCCGTCGCCGTTGAGGTCGGCGGAGAGCATGTGCTTCACCGGCGGGCTGACCTTCTCCGTGCCGTACAGTTCGATCTCGTGCAGCACGAGCGCCGTCTGCCCCGGCGGCGCGGGCACGTCCACGCGGACCTGGCGCGCGCTCTGGTTGGCGTTGACGCGGCGCGTCTCGAACCGGTCTTCCATGCCGCGATAGCGCTTGAACAGCCGCACGCCCGTCTCGCTCTCCACCGCGACGCGTCTCCGGTCCTGGACGAAGCCGTCGTTGCTGAGCGTAATCTCGATGCCGTCCGGCAAGGGCCGGAACGCACCGAGGAAGGGTTCGGGCCGGGTGTCGCCCACGATGGTCAGGTGATCGAGGGCGGTCTCGGCGGGGAAGGTCAGGGTGATGGCGTAATTGGGCGCAGGCGGCCACTGCTGCCACGACTCGCGCAGTTCCGGCAGCACGGTATCGACCAACTGCTCCGGGAAGCCATCGACCGGCCTGGGGTCGGCGTCTGCGGTCACGTTGCGCAGCCGCGCCGGGACCCGCGTCCCGCTGTCGTAGGTCCATGCCGCGCCCAGCCCCGAAGCCGTGAGGCGGGAGGCCGGCGCCGCCGCACCGGGCGAGCCTTCTGCCGGCGCGAGGGCGCGCATCTGCTCGGCCAGCGCCGCCGACAGCGCTGCGCACGCCCCGGCGGGCAGGTCAACCGTGACGGCGCTGCCTTCTGTGATCGTGTAGATGCCGGTCACGTCGTCGCACACCAGCGTCAGCGTGGCGTCGGCGCGCTCCGGCGTGTCGAGGCGCGCGGACAGCCGGCCCCGCTTGAGGTCGATGTGCAGGCCAAGCGGCGGCCCCGCCGTCTCGAAGCGCCAGCCGACCCTGTCGGCGGCCAGGGCGGTGGCGCGGCTCAGCACGATGTCGTTCGGCGTCACCCACGCACTGGCGGCCTGCACCGACAGGCCCGGCGCGCGCATCGCGGCATGGTCAGCGCGCGCGGCGGCGCACCACGCGGCTGGCGTCCCGTCCACGGTGATCAGGGCCTCGCCCGGCGCGAGCGGGACAATGTCCAGATTTTCGGGGGCGGCGTCAGGGCGCACATAGAACAGATTCTGGAAAGTCACCCAGTCGCCGGCCCGGTATTCGCCCTCGCGGCGCTGGCGCAGCACGTAGGGGTGAGACGCGCCGTCGTTGAAGACCTCTTCGTTCGTCATGGGCAGCGCCTCGCTGCACCGGAGCGTGAAACGGTGCGCCCCCTGCCGCGCCTGCCAGGTGCGGCCTTCCAGTTCTGCATAGCCCGGCGTGCGCCACGTGCACGTGAACGTAAACGGGCCGTCGGATTGCGCCTCCAGCGCGTCGATCACGACGAAGAAGCCGGCCCCTTGCTTCGACCAGAAGATGTGGCGCGTCCAGTCGGCGTGATGATAGTCAGGGAGGCGCGTTGTGGTGATGCCCACCGGATCGAAATCGTCCACGGCGCGCCACTCGGCGATGGGCGGGAGCAGGGTGTCGTTGTAGCCGTCGCTGACCATGACGCCGTTCTTGTGGTACGGTGCGTGCAGCCGCGTATTCTGGATGAGGAAGATGTGCCCGGCCTGCGCAAAGCGCACGATGCAGTTCGCGGCCTGCATGTGGCCCTGCCACCGGTAGCCGCCCTGGTACCCTTGCAGCAGGATGAAGGCGTCTTCGGGTTCGAAGCCGCTGCGGATGACCAGCTTGTCGAAGCCGGCTGCGCGCGGCAGCCGGTTGATGTCGATGCCCTCGCCGCGCAGCCAGGTCTCCGGCGCGTTGACCATGTGGCCCTGGTACTCGATGTGTTCGGGCGGGTTGTCGTTGATCGCCTGCTGGTGCGGCGTGACGGGCAACACCTGAATCCCGCTCAGGCTCTCAGGGCGTTTCGGCGGCAGCTCCGCGCCGGTGTCGAACTTGTGCATGAAGATGGGCGTGAACGAGAGAAACCCGCCCCGGATGGGCACGGCCAGGTTCGGCATGTTTTCGAGAATCCACTTCAGCTCCCCATCCTGGTAGTAGAAGGCGCACGCGGCGACCGCCGTGGTGGCCTCCTGCTGCACGTACATCGCGCCGGTGTGGGATTCGCCATAGCCGCCCTGCCCCGCGCCGGCCCCCATGTTGTCGTGCAGGGCGAGCGCGCGCTCGGCGGCGCGCCGCGCGTTGCCGCTCTCGAAGAAGCCATAGCGCTCTTCGCCCATCGCGTACCAGAACAGGGTCGCCATGTTGTTCAGCGTGCTCTCGTCGTCCTGGTCGTCGATGCCGGCCCGCGCCAGCCCGTCGAGGAACGTCTGGCATTCCGCGAGCCACCGGTCGCAGAGCGCGCGCACGGCGGGGTTGGGGTTGGCGTGCCGCTGGAGGTAGCGCGCGATCAGGTAGAACTCGTAAGTGCCCTTGCCATGATGCCGGTGGCCCAGCGGCGGGTGGTCGTGGCGCATCCGCCACCACATGTCCTGTGTGCCGAGCGCGGTGCCAAGGAGCAGTTGGTCCGTGTGCAGGATGTCGGCCTCGTCGAGAAAGCCGCCGGCGATGATCCACGGCAGCGCCCGGAGCAGCCGCTCCAGGAAGTAGTGCCAGTCGCCGTAGCTGTCGCCCATTTCGGCGTTGAACGCGCGCAGCCGGTCCGCCGCCGCCGCGCCATAGCGGGCGTCGCCGGTCCACGCATAGATCATGCCATTGGCGCTGGCCGCCGTAATCAGGTCGCGGTTGAGGGTGGGCTGCGGCGCGCCGAGCAGCGCGTTCGGCCAATCACCGATCTGGCGCGCCAGCCACGGCTCCATTTCGATGTCCAGCATGTAGGGCACGGTCAACGGGTCCGCGCCGGCGCGGTCGCGGATGTAGCCAATGAGGCGCTCGACCGCGCGCGCCACGCCGCGCGGGGTGCTCCCGCCGGCGAGGATGACGTTCGCGCCCATGCCGTAGGCGTTGACGATGGTCCGCAGATCGTAACCCTCGCCGCCCGGATACAGGGCGTCGGTCGCGCAATAGTAGTGCGCGTAGAGCGGCATCACCGCCCGGTTCGTGTTCAGGTTGCCGAGCAGAATGAGCGGCTGCGCGCGGAAACGGTCGGGGGAGGGGCGTGCTGCGCGTCGGGATGGCGTCGGTGTCCGCCGCCAGCGCCGGGCGCGCGCCGGCGGCCTGCGCGATGGCCGCCGCCAGTTCCCCGGCGAGGGCGGCGTAGGTCGGGTCGTCGCCGGGATACAGGATGGTGGCGAAGCACCGCCCACCCTGGGCCAGGGTCGTATCTCGCTGAACGGTGCGCGGAAGCATCTCCGGCCTGGAATCAGAAGCCTGCTGCATGAAGTCTACTCTCCTCTATCAGGTCGATGTGTGTTTGTTCAGGGCGTGCGTGCGGGGGATCGCCAGCCGCTAGCCTTTGATTGCGCCGATGGTGATCCCTTTCAGGAAATAGCGTTGGAAGAACAGGAAGACGACGATCATCGGCACGGCGGCGATGGTCGCGCCGGCCATGACCTCGCCGATGGGCGTCACCTGGCCGGTGTCCTTCGGGCTGAGAGCAGGACCTAAGCCAACGGGCAGGGTACGCATCTCTTTGGAGCTGGTGACAACCAGCGGCCACACGAAATTGTTCCAGTTGCCGATGAACTGGAAGATGGCAAGCACCGCCATCCCCGGCACGGCCAGCGGCGCGATGATGCGCAGGAAGATGGTGAACTCGCCCGCACCGTCCATGCGCGCGCTCTCGATCAGTTCGGTGGGCAGCGAGCGCATGAACTGGCGCATCAGGAACATCGCCCACACGCCGCCCGTGATACCCGGCACGAGCAGCGCCCAGAAGGTGTCATACCAGGCGAAGGCGCGGATGATCTGGTATTGTGGGATGATGAGGATGAAGCTGGGCAGCATGAGCACAGCCATCAGCATCCAGAAGAGCACCTCGCGCCCGAAAAAGCGCAGCTTGGCGAAGGCGTAGCCGGCCAGCGAGCCAAAAAACACCGCGCCGGCGGTGCGCGCCAACGCCACGAGCAGGCTGTTGCCGACCCAGCGCGGCAGCGGAAAGCGCACGAGCAGCGCGTTGTAGTTGTCAAGCGAGAGCCGTTCCCAGTTGGGCAGCACACGCGGCGGCCACACGTTGAGCAACTGGTTCGGCTCGAAGCTGTTCTTGATCATCCAGTAGATGGGGAACAGCGCGAGCAGCGCCCAGAGCGTCAACAGAGTGTACGCGAGGATGTTGATGAAATCCGCGCGCGTCCATTGCCGGCCCTGAAACGCAGAGAACCCTTTTATCGTCATCGCCGCCCCTAGTACTCCACTTCCGAAGCGAACACGCGGAACTGCACGACCGAGAAAATCAGAATAGCAAAGAACAGCACCACCGACTGCGCGGCGGCCAGGCCTAAGTTCAGCGACGTGAACGCCGAGCTGTAGATGAGATAGCCCACCGTCTCAGTCGCGCCGGGATAGCCCGGCCCGCCCTGCGTCATGATGTAGATCTGTTCGAAGACCTGGAAGTTGCCGATGAAGCCGACAACAAAGAGATAGAGCAACGTCGGGCGCAGGAGCGGCACGGTCACGCTCCAGAAGCGCTGCCACTCGCCCGCGCCGTCGATCTTCGCCGCGTCGTAAAGCTCGGTGGGGATCGCCCCCATCGCCGCCGTGAGGAACACCACCGACACGCCCACCCCCCCGATGATGCTCATCAGGATGACGGAGAACAGCGCGATTTGCGGGTTTGTGAGCCAGTTCACCGGTTCGATGCCAAAAAGGCTGAGGAAGAAATTCAGGATGCCGTAAAACGGGTTATAAATCCACAACCAGACCAGGGACAAGATGGCTGTCGAAACCACAGACGGCAGGTAGTAAGCGCTTTTGTAGAACACCTGCACGCGCGCGCTGCGCCGGAAGATGAACTCGGAGAGCACGAGCGCGAGCAGAATCCCGCCCGGCACGGTGGCGATTGTATAGACCAGCGTGTTCTTCATTGAGTTCCAGAACTGCGGGTCTTTGAAAATCCACTCGAAGTGCCGCAGCCCCACCCACTCCGTCTGGCCGTAGTACATCTCTTGAAAAGCCAGCGCGATGACGCTGACCACCATGTACACGGTGAACACCAAGAAATCGATGAGCAGTGGCGCGATGAAAAGATAGGCCCACTTGTTGCTGCGCCGTATCTGGTCCCTGATCTTGACCCAGGCGCGTAGACTGGCGCGTCAGTGGGCGCGGGACCAGGCCACGACCGTTTCGCCGCCAGCGCGGTGGAGCCGCCCGTCTTGTGCGGCGCGCCGCTTTCGGCCATCGTGAGCCTCCTATCCGCAGGGCGCGGGATGCATGACAAGCGCTGCGGGCGGCAGTATACGCCGCCCGCAGCGTGACAAACGATGTCGCCCTTACGCCGTGCCGAGCGCGCCGTTGATGCGCGCAGCCATTTCGTCGAGCATCTGCTTTGGCGTCTGCTGCCCCAGCAGCAGCGACTGGAGGAACTGAACGTACGAACTCGCACGGGTTGAGCTGGTTCCAGATCCGCGCCGTGCGGGTGTTGATCGACTGGCTGCCAGTTGCCGCCAGGGGAACCGCCGGGGAATTCTTGCAGATACATGTCGATTTCCCAGCGCTTCCGGTTCGGGTTCTGCATGGTTTCGTGATCCGCGACCGCTGGCGACGCCCGCCTTGGTGACCGGGACGACGCCGAGGTTCAGCGACCCAACCCAAGGTGTTGGACGGGTCAGTTGCCCAGCCAGTAGGCCCACCGGAAGGCGGCCTCGCGCTTGGCGGTATCCGGCTCGCGGCAGATGGTATAGTGACCGGGCACAGAGTTGGTGTGGAACGGCCCGACTTCTTCCGTATGCGGATAGGCGGCGAGCACGATCTCGAACGGCGTCTCGGCCTGGCCGGCCTCCTGCGCCACAGCTAGCTCGACCTCGATGCTCGGCCAGTGGTAGCGCATGGCGCAATTCTGGCCCCAGTAGAAGGTGTCTACGTCCGACCACTTGGGGAGGTTGGGGATCAAGACGCCATCGTTCTGGGCATCCACCAGCCACTGAAAGGCTGCGACCGCGTTCTCATTTTCGGCGACGATCCACTTCTCTTCGTCGTCCGACCAGGACTTGACGCCCCAGCCGTCGAGCCACGCCCCGAACATCCAGTAGATGACCGAGCCATGGTCCGTAGGAACGCCAAAGAAGTAGCGCGTGCTGCCGTCGCTGAATTCTGCGCCATACTCCCGCATCACGTCGAAGGTCAGGCTGCCCCGATTCTCGCCGATGGCCTCGAAAATCCCAGCGCCACCGTGATTCTCCAGTGCGGTCTTCGACAGGGCAGTCATGTCGGCGCTGGGGAAGGCGGGAACTGCCATAGAGACGGCCCAGCATCGTCAGTGCTTGCCCTCATTCCGGGCAGCCAGTCCGCGTCCATTTCCTGGGTCACGTAGTCGTCGACCGGCTCAAACAGACCTGCCTGCACGCGGTCCGCCGCTAACTGTCCGTAGAGCACGTTCGGCAGGTCGCCGCTGGCAAAGGCCGTTGTCGTGACTTCTGCCTCCACTGGTCCCAGGGGATCAGTTCCATGTTGACCTTGACGTCGGGGTTGTCGGCCTCGAAGCGCGCGATGGCATCCAGAATCCATTCATCAGAGCCGGGACCCAGAACGGTTTGACATCCTTGCCAAGCCGCCAGATCGGGGCCTGCCAGTAGACGATCTCGGCCACTTCCTGCGCCGCCGGCTTCAGCGCGGATTTGGCCGGTGTCTCGCCCAACGCGGCGGCGAGCGGCGTCGCCGCGACGGCAGCGGAACCCGCTGCCATCATCTTGAGCATTTCGCGTCGGCTCATCTTGTTCGCCATGGTCTTGTCCTCCTAAGTAGGGTCTGATGCAAGTCGGTGAAAGCACAAGCCTCTGTTTGTGATGCCGCCTCCTTTTCTCTGCCCTCCACAGGTACGCCGCTTCCACGATGATGGTGCGCAGGTCTTGCGTGCACCGGCTCACAACGCCAGGGACTGACCCTCTGGTTCCTGTGGGGGCCAGACGACCCCCGGATGATGAGCTTCGACTCAAGGATGACTTCCCGCGCCGGGCGCGATGGGTCGGCGATGCGTTCGAGCAACAAAGCCGCTGCCGTCTGCCCCAGCTCATACGTCGGCTGCGAAACGACCGTGATCGGCGGCTGGCTGAAGCACTGCATGTCGTCAAACGTCGCCAGCGCGATGTCATCCGGCACGCGCAGGCCGCGCGCGCTGACGGCGTTGAGCACGCCCGTTGCAAGCAAGTTGTTTGCAGCGAGCAACGCCGTTGGCGGGTCGTCGAGGTCCAGGAGCGCTTCGGCAGACTGGTAGCCGAACGGCTCCTTTGGCATCCCCGTGCGCACCAGCTCAGGTTCATACGGGATGCCGTGCGCGCGCAGCGCCTCCCTGTAGCCCTGGTAACGCTCGGCGCTGGTCGTGATCGTGAGCGGCCCGAAAATGCCGCCGATCCGGCGATGCCCGTTGCTGATCAGGTGCGCGGTGAGTTCGACCGCCGCCGCGAAGTTGTCAATCACCACCGTATCCACATCCAGGTCGCGCATTCGGCGGTCAACGGAGACGACAGGGATCGAGGCGTCGAGCAGCGCCCGGCTTGGGTTCCCCGTTTCCCGCGTCGGCGTGATGATCACGCCCGCGACGCGCTCCGCCAGAACCAGGTCGATATAGAGCTTCTCCTTCTCGATGTCCTCGTCGGCGTTGCAGAGGAAGACGGCGTGTCGCTCAATGTACGCCGCGTCTTCGACCGCGCGCACCAGAGCGGTGTAAAAGGGGTTCTGGATGTCAGAGATGATGAGGGCGATGATCTCAGACCGCTGCACCCGCAGGCTGCGCGCGATCCGGCTGGGCTGGTAGCCCAGTTCCTCAATCGCCGCCATCACCCGCGCCCGCATGGCCTCACTGACGTGCGGCTTGTTGGTCAGGACGCGCGACACGGTCGCACGCGACACGCCAGCATGGCGGGCTACTTCCTCGATGGTAACGGGCATATGGTTGCGCTTTTCGTGGTTGAGATCGATTACAATTCTGTTGTAATCGATCTCAACACATTTGTCAACCTACTCCTGTCGCTCAGTACAACTTACGCAGATGCGAGTCCAGTCAGACGGGGTTGAGGCCGGCGCGGCGTCTACGCCCTGTGCGGATCGGTCACGGCGCAGGCCGGGAGAACCCCGGCCGGCGGATCCGCTCAGCCGGTAGCCCAGGCCAAAGCCGCCCAGGCTGTCCGTCCATGCCACGCCATCGCGCACGCGGAAGATGCCCGCGTGCACACGCGCCTCCGGCAGCGAGGTCTCCGGGTAGTACTGCCGCGCGTTGGCCTCGATCCCGTGTGCGGGGTTCAGGCGCGCGGCCAGGCCGACGGATTGCAGCAGCGCGATCCCAGGGTTGGTCAGGTCCTGGATGACGTAGGGGACGCCCAGCGCCTCCGCGCGCGCCGCGAAGAGCAGGTCCATGCTGTGGCACTTGCAGGTCTTGAGCACGATGCCGGACCAGCCGAGCGCCAGCGCCAGGTCCATGTCGTCCAGGCTGATGAGACTCTCGTCGATGAACACCGGCTTGAGCGCGGCCAGCGCGCGCATGTCGAAGCGGTCACGGCGCATGTCGCGCGCAGTCGGCTGCTCCACGTACACGACGGCGTCATACGCCCCCGCGTCAACCTCCTGCAGCCGGCGGAGCAGCTCGATCATGTAGGCCGGGCTTTCGCACTGCTCGTTGGCGTCGAGCGACAGGCCGATCCGGTCGGGGCGGTCGAGCGTCTCGCGCGCAACCGCGTAGACCGACTGCACCCGGTCGAGGTCCCAGCCCAGGTCGTTGCCACGCAGCTTGATCTTGAAGCCGCACACGCCGTCGCGCGCGATCCACCGGTCGAGGCTGTGCGGGTACCCGTCGTCGCGCGCGCCCGCATCGACCTCGGAAGCGCGCAGCGCGTCCACGCCGCCAACCGTGTGGAAGACAGGCACGACCGGCGCAAACGCCGGCCGGACGTAATCGCCCACGTAGCGGCCCCGAAACCCGGCGCCCAGGTGCGCGCTCAAGTCGTGGCCGGCGAAGTCCGCGCCGTAACCGTCGTAGGTCGAAATGCGGTTCACGACGCCAAAAGCGTCATGGATCGCCGTATCGACCGGCGACGCGCACACCAGAGCGCCCAGGAAGGGCATCGCGACCGGCAGCGCCATCGCGGCGCAAACGTCCGCGCTGATGGCTGCCAGGTCGCCCTCCAGTGCCATGAAGATGTCAATGGGGTGCGCAAAGGTCGCGTACTCGGCGGCGCGCGCGCAGAAGCCCTCGGTGACGCGGCGCATCGCCGCGTCTTTCACGGCACTCTCGACGCCCGGATCGCGGAACGCCCACGGATAGGACAGAAAGACCACCCCCCACCCGTCGGCGACCTGCCCGCGCCGGTTCTGGACGCGCGCCCACACGTGGCACAGCGTGATCGAGTCGACCACAGCGCTCCCGAACTTGAAGGATTCGCGCGCGCGTTCTTCGGAGAAGTGGGCCTCTGCCTCAAGCACGCGGATATCGGAGTCAGGCATCCAGACCTCCCCGCTCAGCCCGCGCCGGCTGTAGCCTGAGCGCCCCAGGTGTTCGCGCGCATGCGCTTGAAGAACGCGACCTCGCCCTTCAGGATGCGCCAGAACTCGGCTTCGGGAACCTGGTGATACTCGCAGTGCATCGAGAGCGGCCCCTGATAGCCGACCCGGTGCAGGTCGGCGAAGACCGCCGTCCAATCGACCATGCCCTCGCCGGCGGGGACAACCTCGAAAGCGACGCTGCCGTGGCCGTTCTTCTCCTCACGCCACTTGAGGACGTCCTTCAGCGCCACGATGCTGAGGTACTTTTGCACCATCGCCAGCCCGAAGGCGAACTCCTCGCCTTCCAGGACCAGGTGCAGCGGGTCCAGGTACGCGCCGATGTAGCGGGGGTCGAAGCCGTTGATGAGGTGCGCGAGCGCGGCGGCGTTCAGACCCATGCACCGGTCGTTGTGCGTGTGATAGCAGATTTTCACGTTGTACTTCTGCGCCAGTTGCGCCCAGCCCTCCAGCGCGGCCCTGATCTTGCCGACCTCCGCCCAATAATCCTGCGTGACGGGGTCGAAGCGAAAGTAGCCGAGCTTGAGCAGGCGGACGTTGGCGCTGTCCATCGCTCGCAGCGTCGGCTCGGCAGTCGGGTTGTCCGGGGTCAGCAGGTCGAGGCTGCCGGTAATCATGGGGATGGCGAGGCCGGCGCGCTCCAGCGTGCGCGCGGCCTGGACCAGCGCCTCCCCTACGTTGTCCGGGTTGACCGGGTAGCCGGGCCGGACGCAGAGGTCGTACCCCTCGAACCCGTACTCGTGGGCAATCCCGGCGAGTTCGTCCACGCTCTTCTCTCTGAGCATCTTCGAGAACACGATGATTTCACGCATTTGGACCTGCCCCTTTCTATGGGTGTGCAAAATCGGTGACGCTATGAAACGCAGTGCAGATCGCCGCGCGTGGCGCGCAGCCTAGAGGGTGTGCAGCCGGTGCGCTCGAATCGACGCGACGGCAGCGAACGTGAGCCTGGAGCCGCGCAGCCCTCCGCGACCCCGACCGACGGCTCGGCCTCGCCCGCAAAGACGGACGCGGCCTCATCCAGCAAGGCCCAGTGGCCCTTGTCCACCGCCGGCAGGGAAAAGGATTTCTCACCGTCAGGCGCGTAGACGGCCATGCGTTCGAACCCGTAGATCACAACCGTGTGGTTGTTGCACGTGATCTGGATTTCCTCTTTGGGACAGGCGTTGTTGCCCACGCTCGACAGGTACAGCACCGCCGCCGAGCCGTTGGGAAAGCCCAGGGTGATGGCGGCGCTGTCCGGCGCGCCCGTCGGACTCGGCGCGGCGAGGTTGCCGCCCTCGGCGTAGAGGCGCACGGGGTCCTGCCCGACGAAGCGGCAGAGCAAATCAAGCGCGTGGCAGCCCTCGCCGATGACGCGCCCGCCGCTGAGCTTCTCGTCGATCATCCAGCTCGTGCCGTAGGGGTTCCAGTCGGCGAAGCGGTAGCAGATCAGCATGGGCTCGTCGAGCGACGCAAGCAGGTCCCGCGCCTGGAGCGAGAAGGGAGCGAGCGCGCGGTTGTAACCCAGCACGTATTTCACGCCACTCTCGCGGACCGCCGCCGCTGCCGCCTGGCACTCCGCTTCGGTCAGGCCCATCGGCTTCTCGCAGTAGATGTGCTTGCCGGCGCGCGCGGCGCGGATCGTGAGGTCGGCGTGGTTGTGGTGCGGGGTCGCGATGAAGACCACGTCCACCGCCGGGTCGGAAATGGCGCGGTCGGCATCGTCGGTCCAGTAGGCCGCGCCGCCGGCCTCGGCGACGCGCTGCGCCGCGTCAGGGTTCACGTCCACCGCCGCGTGGATCTGAAACCGCGCGTGCCGGTTGAGGTTCGCGAGGTGGGTGTGCCTCACGAAGCCGCCGCATCCGATCAGGGCCACGTTGAAGACGCTCATATCGGGTTGCCTCATTTCTTGGGGGTGTCCAGGACGCTGGTAGGTACTGGGGCTACACTATACTACCCAAAACGCCCGCCTGCCACGGTTTGGCGGTGCCGCAGCCGCGTCGCGGCCCCGGAATTCGTGGCGGGGCCGTCGCGGTGGGTACAATCAGACGGCAATCCATGTTGAGGGGGAAACTCGATGGCGCAAACACCCCAGAAGGCAACCCAGACCGCCGTCTTCGTCGTTGTGCTGCTCGTCGGCGTCTACGTGGCGCTCCAGCTCATCGCGGACGTGACCGCCGTGAAGATCGTCCAGATTGGGCCGATCACGCTGCCAGCGGGCACGTTCGTCTTCGCGCTCACGTTCACCTGGCGCGACATGCTGCACAAGCGCCTGGGCCGTGAGTGGGCGCGCGCGGCCATCGTCACGGCGGCGGCGTGCAACATCGGCATGGCGCTCTACTTCGTCTTCACCATCGCGCTGCCTGAGGCGGACTTCTGGCCCGGCCAGGAGGCGCTCGCGGCGACGCTCGGCGTGGTGCCGCGCATCGCGCTTGCCAGCATCGTCGCGGAGGTGGTCAGCGAGCTGGTGGACACGGAAGTCTACCACGCGCTCGCGCGCCGCTTCACCGGGCCGCACCAGTGGGTGCGGGTCGCCGGCTCCAACGCGGTGAGCCTGCCCATCGACAGCCTCATCTTCGTGACGTTGGCGTTCGCCGGCGCGCTCCCGCTGGCGGCGATGGCCGAGGTCGTGGCCGGGCAGATCGTGTTCAAGGCCGTGGTGACGCTGGTCAGCCTGCCGGGGATTTACATCATCCCGGAGGGCAGGCCGGTGCAACTGCGCGAGGCGACGTGAGCGGGCCTCTACGCCACCTGTAGAAACCTGAGGGCGACCCGGCGGGTCACCCCTACCGCCAGATGTGACAATACTTTTCCCATTTACAGAATTCGAAGATTCCTCTATAATACAAAATATCATTCAGAGGATTGCGACCATGATGGAAGAATCTTCACCGCCTGCCGAACTCGACGACCTGGACTGGCGCATCCTCGATGCGCTCCAGGCCGACGGACGGATGCCGAACGCTGCGCTCGCGCACCGGGTCAACCTCTCCCCGCCGGCGGTCCACGCGCGGGTCAAGCGCCTGCAGGAGCAGGGCTACATCCAGCGCTACGCCGCGCTGCTGGACCGCGAGCGTGTCGGCTATGACATGCTGTGCTTCATCAGCGTCACCCTGCAGCGCCACCAGCTCGAACTGGTGGAGGCCTTCCGCGCCGCGATCCAGGAAATGCCCGAAGTGCTCGAATGCCACCACGTCACCGGCGAGTACGACTACCTGCTCAAGGTCGTGGTGCGCAACCGCAAGGACCTGGAGCGCTTCGTCCTTGCCCGGCTGACGCCCGTGCCGGGCGTGGCGCGCATCCATACCAGCCTGGCGCTGAGCGAGGTCAAGGCAACCACCGCGCTGCCGCTTGACGCCCCGCCGCCAGACCGCGAGGCTTGAGACACAAGAGGAGAAAGACAATGAGCGATCAGACCTTCAGGCCGATGACCATGGGCCAGCAGTTTGGCCGCCGCTCCTGGGCGGAGCCGTGGAAGATCAAGATGGTCGAGCCGATCCGCATCCCCACGCGCGCCGAACGCGAGCAGGCGTTGCGGGAGGCCGGCTACAACACCTTCCTGCTGCCGTCGGACCTGGTGTACATCGACCTGCTCACCGACAGCGGCACGAGCGCCATGAGCGACCGGCAGTGGGCGGCGATGATGCTCGGCGACGAGGCCTACGCCGGCAGCCGCAACTTCTACCACCTTGAGGAGGCGATCCAGACCTACTACGGCTACAGGTACATCGTGCCCACGCACCAGGGGCGCGGCGCGGAGCACCTCATCAGCCAGGCGTGCATCAAGCCGGGGCAGTACGTACCCGGCAACATGTACTTCACCACCACGCGGCTGCACCAGGAGCTGGCCGGCGGCACGTTCGTTGACGTGATTATCGACGAGGCGCACGACCCCACGAGTATGCACCCGTTCAAGGGAAACGTGGACCTGAACAAGCTCCAGGCCCTCATCGACGAGGTGGGCGCGGCGCAGATCGCCTATGTGAGCCTGGCCGGCACGGTCAACATGGCCGGCGGCCAGCCGGTGAGCATGTCGAACGTCAGGGCGCTGCGCGCGCTGTGCGACCGGTACGGCATCCCGATCTACCTGGACGCCACGCGCATGGCGGAGAACGCCTTCTTCATCCAGGAGCGCGAAGAAGCCTACGCCGACAAACCGATTGCCGACATCCTCAAGGACTTCTGCGCCTACACCGACGGCGCATGGATGAGCGCCAAGAAGGACAACCTGGTCAACATCGGCGGGTGGCTGGCGGTCAACGACGCGGACCTGTTCGACCAACTGCGCAACATGGTCGTGATCTTTGAGGGACTGCACACCTACGGCGGCATGGCCGGGCGCGACATGGAAGCGCTCGCGGTCGGCATCGCCGAGTCGGTGCAGGACGACCACATCACCGCGCGCGTGGGCCAGGTGCGCTACCTGGGCGAACTCCTCACCGACTGGGACATCCCGATTGTGCAGCCGGTGGGCGGGCACGCCGTGTTCCTCGACGCCAAGCGCTTTTACGCGCACCTCCCGCAGGACCAGTTCCCGGCGCAGGTGCTGGCCGCCCAGCTCTACCTCGATTCCGGCATCCGCAGCATGGAGCGCGGCATCGTCAGCGCGGGGCGCGACCCGGAGACCGGCGATCACCGCTACCCCAGGCTCGAACTGGTGCGGCTGACCATCCCGCGCCGCGTGTACACCCAGGCGCACATGGATGTGACCGCCGAGGCGGTCAAAGCCGTCTACGACGCGCGCGCCGAGACGAAGGGCCTGCGCATGGTGTACGAGCCGAAGTACCTGCGCTTCTTCCAGGCGCGCTTCGAGCCAATCGCGTAGGGGTGGTGGCGATACATTGACCTGATGCCTCCCCTCACCCCCCGCCGACCGAAGTCCGGCGCCCCCTCTCCACGCTCCGCCTCGCTCCGCGAGGCTGGGGAGAGGGGGACCAGACACCAGATATGGCGGTTTCCGTTCCCCCCTCCCCACCTGTGGGGTTGGGGGCGGACAGGCAAACGAAACTTCCAAGCGCCGATCAACATTTTCAAGGTTTGCGTAGGGGCAAGGCATGCCTTGCCCCTACACAGCCTCACCCATTTCAAGTCAAGACTCAACCCTGTCCGCCCCTGAACCACCTGTGGGGGGGGTGCGCCGAAGGCGCGGGGGTAAGGGACAAGCGGTAACGCCCTGGGAGCTTGAAGCGCCCAGGGCGTTGTAGAACAGGAGGCTGTTCTCAGAGGGGCGGTTGACGGATGCGCCGGCTAATCGGTTCGGGGGCGCATCATGCCTGAGATCAGGTCGATAAGCGATACGGCGTCCACCGGCGCGGCGATGGCGAGCGGCGCGTTGTGGTCGCCCAGCGTCAGCGACATCGTGACCGCCTGGGTCACACTCGCCACTTCGATATTGCCCGGCGTCTCGCCCATAGCTTCGGAAATGGCGGCGGGATCGACTTCGGCGGTGTACCGCATATCGACCACGTAAGTCAGCGCATCCTCCAGGCCGATGGCCTGCGTGTACGTCATCGTTGTGCCCTTCAGCATCGCCATCGTGACCGACTGCATCGCGTCCATTTCCGGCGCGCCAGAGGGCGCACCCCCGGCAAAGGCGAACAGGCGCATGTAATCCGCCATGAACTCCTGAAAGGCCTCGGTCTCCGCCAGCGCCCCGAAGTCAAGCGTCATCTCGAAGACGGCAACGGGCACGTCATCAACCATGGCGTCATCAAGGCGCGCAACCGACATGAAGGTGGCGAGGAATTCATCCGACCGGAACGTCTCCCCAGTAGGGCGCGCTCATGAACGCCGCCATGCGCGCCATCATCCGCTGCATCGCCGGGAAGTCGCGCATGGCCGGCATGGGCATCCTGCCCGCGCGCATCGCGTCGCGGATGGCGTCCATCCTGGCGGCGAACGCCGGACCTTCGAGCCATTCGACGGCCATATCCTTAAGCCGTATCATGTCCAGGCTGAACCAGGTCTCCTCGACGACATCCGCCCCGGCAGCCATGAACGTATCGATCAGCGGGCTGGTGAAGTAGACCACGCCATCGACCATGATGACCCTGGCCGTCAGGGTCGCGCCCGCCATCCCGCCCATCGCCGCTTCCGGCAGCACAACCTCGAACGACATGTCTGCCGAGGGCGCGAGCAGCACGCGCTCCATGTAGCCGAGCGCCCGGTCGCCGAGCGCTTCGGGGTCGCGCAGGAGGGCGAGCGCCTCGCGGACGGTGGTGTCGAGCACCTCCTCCTTGAGGGCGTCGATGTCCGCCTTATTGTAGGCAAGCGCGCCCGCGCTGTTGAAGACAAAGCTGAAGGTTTCCTCTTCCGCCGTGGCGGTACTGGTCATCTCCAGCGTGTAGGTCGCCGATGCCAGCTCCCGCATGGCGGCAACGTTGGCGACGAGCAGGTCACAGTCTTCTGGCGCAAGGTCGCCGCAGAAGGGCGCGTCGGTCCACTGCGCCAGCGCGCCGCTGGCCGGGGCAGCGACCAGGAGCAAAACAAGCAACGCGATCAAAAGCCGGCGAGTCATGGGGTCATCTCCTTACTACCGAACATACAATCCGAAAGAAGCGACTCTATTTTAACATGAGATGGCGGCGCACCCGTCCCCTAAAGATTCGGGGACCTCACGTCGCCGCGCAGCCCTACCCGCCCCCGACCAGCAGCCGCCAGGCGAAGAACACCGCCATGCCCAGCGCGATGGTGAGCAGGAGGTTCTTCTTCCACCACGCGATGGCGATGGTCACGAGGCCGCTCACGAGGTAGGCGTTGGTCAGGCTGATGTCCGGCGCGCCGGCCGGCATGAACATCGCCGGCGCGACCAGCGCGCTCAGCACGGCGACGGGCACGAAGCGCAGCGCCCGGACCATGCGCGCCGGCAGGCTCACCCGCCCGGTGAAGGCAAGCAGCGGATAGCGCACCGCAAACGTCACCAGCGCCATCCCTATGACAAGGAAGAGTGCTTCACCTGCGTCCATATGGCTGCTCTCAGGTCGGCTGGCGGTCCCGCGCCGGGGCCGACAGCCACTGCTCGCTGAGCACACCGGCCGCAATCCCGATCACGGCGGCGACGATCAGCCCAAGCCGGTTCGGGAGGCCATTGAGCGCCAGCGCGCTCACGAACGCGGCCAGCGCGCACGCCAGCATGGGGTACGTGCGGATCATGGGCACGGCGATGCCGATGAACGTCACCACCATCGCGAAGTCCAGCCCCCACGTCGCCGCGTCCGCAACCCGCCCGCCGATGAAGACGCCGACGAACGTGCACAGTTGCCAGTTGGCATACATCGACAGCGCGCTGCCGAGCACGTACCAGTGCCGGTCCGCCGACCCCTCGTCCTCCGTGTACCGGCGGATGGACACGGCGTAGGTCTCGTCGGTGAGCCAGAAGCCCAGCGGCAGCAGCCAGCGCTGCGGCAGGTTCTTCATGTGGGGGCCAAGCGACATCGCGTAGAGCGCGTGCCGCAGGTTGACCACGAACACCGTCAGCACGATCAGCGGGGGGTAGACGGCCTGCGCCACCATGCCCACCGCGACGAACTGCGCGCTGCCGGCGAAGACGATCAGCGACATGCCCAACGCCGCCCACGGGGGAGGCCGCTGGTCACCGCGAGCGCGCCGAAGATGACGCCAAACGGCGCTGCGCCCAGGATCAACGGCAGGGTATCGCGGACACCTCTGAGGAACTCGGCGCGCCGGGCGCGCACGCCGGTCGTATCGGAAACAGGTTGCTGCACGGCTCTCTCTTCTCACCCACGGCAGCCACTCACACGAACAGACCGCCACGTTCGCGAACTCGATAGCAGCCCAACCTGCCAGCCTGCGCGCGGGTCAGTGATTGACTTACACGATCGCATTCATGTGACTCGTGACGCCCGCAGCGCAGTGTGAGGTGTACCCCTTCGGTCTGCGGGGAAGGTCAACCAGATCGGAAGACATCAGAGGGTCAATCCATAAAGTCTACGTCATCCTCAAATTCTGGAGGATTCGATGGCCTCCTCGCAGCCCACTCCTGGATCTCCTGTAGTATTTCTCTTGCACGTTTTCTTTGCTGTTCCACCCATTCTCGAGACCAAAGTTCGCCAGGCTCAGGTATACTGGCACCTTTTCCTATGTCCTCTGCGCCACTTGACAGGGCATATTGAGCAGCCGACATAAGATCAGCCAGACTCACCGTCAGATCGTGCAATTCTCGCACCTGCGGTATAATATCAGATATAGATTTACCATTATCGCTGTATATTAATTCAAGTACAGTCTTTAGTATCGTTGTTAGCTCTTGTGCCCGAAGAGAGGCCGTATCAGGAGCCACGCGAAGTCGGATCTCAAGATCGCGCAGCCTGGCCCAATCCGCAATCATTTGTTCCCGAACCCTTTGTTCGGGCACCTTCAACAGCCCAAGTCTTACAGAGTTGATTTCTATACCAAGTTCTTCCCCCATTGGCAGTAGGCGTTCTTTGATTTCGTCGCATATGAGAGTACGGAGTACCGTATCTTCAGTTGATTGCTCGTAAAGCTCGGTGAAACGATAGTGTGCAATAACATTCCGAAATTGATCAACTGCGAATAGCATAATGTATGCCTGTAAGGGCGAATTCTCAGAGTCAAATACAGGAAGTCTGTAAACAATCCCGTGTAAAACCATCTGGTCCACTGGATATGGGTTATCTATCGATGGAGTATCTGAGTGTTTGATGGTGTAAGCTATCTCCAAATCGCTCGTTACGTAGATTCCGTCGCGAGTCAAAGCCACTACATCTGTCTGAATAGCTCGTTGTGGTCTCAAGTCAATTACAGCGAGAATCTGTTCATGGGGAGGCAATGTGTGTTGGCCTATCATATACACTCCTTTGGGCTTCCCATCTAATGTGGTTAGGACTGCTGTGTCATAGTCTACACTCAGTATCATCAGGAGGCTCCTATCCTCAGCTTTGCCTCAATTGCCTCTCGCTTCTCCTGAGGCATTTCATCGAGATCAAGCTTACCCTTAGAGGCTCTGAGATGAGGAGCCTGTACACTACGCACACGAGGCTCTACCTCGATAGCAAGATAAAGTCTTTCTGCCGCCTCTAGCGGCATTTCCAGTTCGACCAGAAAACTGTTAGATGGTCTAATATTTATGATTTCGATTCTCTCCTGGTCAACACCAAGCATCCAGCCTAAGGTAGAAACCAGAGCGTTTCTATCAAAACTCTGCACGTCACCTTTGATAAGTAGCAGAATCCTCCCCCTCTCTGAGAAATCAGAACCCATCAAAGTCGGCTCTGGGATCGGGGGCGAAGCGCCATGCACATGATACTCACCAATCTCGACATACGTCCCTCCGCTAGTATCGACTTTGTGGGCCTTGTCTCCCAAGCTGTCGCCGGTCATGGCTTGGCTCCAATCTCTGCTGTTTTACAGCCGACAAAGGTATTATCTTGACAATAGTAAGTCGCGTCAAGATGCCTCAGCGGAAATCCTTCACAGTCGCGCCGCCAGCCCGCTATACCGCGCCGACACCTTGTCGTTGTTCACCGCAATGTGGATCGCGCGGCGCGTGCCCACCAGCACCACGAGCCTCTGCGCGCGCGTCACGGCGGTGTAGATCAGGTTGCGCTGTAACATCATGTAGTGCTGGGTGAGCAGCGGCATCACCACGGCGGGGTACTCGCTGCCCTGGCTCTTGTGCACGGTGATGGCGAAGGCGTGCACCAGCTCGTCGGCCTCCGAGAAATCGTAATCGACGAAGCGGTCGTCGTCAAACGCCAGCCGCAGAATCTGGTTCACCGGGTCGATGGCGTGCAGCCGCCCGATGTCGCCGTTGAACACCCCTTTGTCGTAGTTGTTGCGCGTCTGCATCACCCGGTCGCCGGCGCGGAACGTGCGCCCGCTCAGGCGCTTCTCGGCCACGCGGCCTGGCGGGTTGAGCGTCGCCTGTAGCCGCTCGTTGAGCGCCGTCACGCCCGCCGGCCCCCGGTACATCGGCACGAGCACCTGCACATCGGTCGGGGGATGCCGAACCGGTCCGGGATGCGGTTCGCCACAATGTCCACAACCCAGTCTGCAATCGCCTCCGGTTCGGGGTCGGTGAACGCGAACAGGAAGAAGTCTTTCGCGTCCTTGCCGAATTCCGGCGCTTCGCCGGCGTTGATGCGGTGCGCATTGTGGATGATGTAGCTGCCGGCCTCTTGCCGGAAGATGGTATCGAGGCGGGTCACGTGCGCGATGCCGCTCTCGATGATGTCGCGGAGCACGTCGCCCGCGCCCACGCTGGGCAACTGGTCCACGTCGCCCACGAGCAGCAGGTGCGCATCCGGCGCGACCGCGCGCAGCAGGTTGTACGCCAGCATGAGGTCGAGCATCGACGCCTCGTCGATCACCACCAGGTCGGCGGGGGAGCGGCTGGTCCTCGTCGTACTCGAAGCCCTCGCCCGGCGCGAAACCCAGCAGGCGGTGAATCGTCTTCGCGTCGTGGCCGGTCGCTTCGCCGAGGCGCTTGGCGGCGCGCCCGGTGGGCGAGGCGAGCGCGAAGCGGTAGCGGTGCAGTTCCAGCACGCGGATGATCGCGCGCAGCGTGGTCGTCTTGCCGGTGCCCGGCCCGCCGGTGAGCACGCTCAGCTTGTGCGTGAGCGCAGCGCGCACCGCGCCGGCCTGCTGCGGGGAGAGCGTGATGTCGCTCTCGGCGGTCAGGCGCGCGATCAGCGCGTCGAAGTCGGCGTGGCGCAGGCGCTCCAGGCGCGAGGCGGGGTTCTGCGCCATCGCCTGGAGCCGCGCCGCCAGGCCGCGCTCGCTGAAGTAGTGGGCCGGCAGGTAGACCGCATCGACCGGCGCGCTCTCGACGTTGAGCCGGTCGGTGAAGACCATCTCGGCGGCTGCCGCGCGCACGATGCCTTCCTCCACCAGCGCCGCCGGCACGTCGAGCAGTTTGGCCGCCTGCTCGACCAGCGCGTCGCGCGGCAGGTAGGTGTGGCCGTCGTTGCTCGCCTGGTTGAGCGCGTAGACCACGCCCGCTTCGATGCGGCTGGGCGCGTCATCCGCGAGGCCGAGCGCCTTCGCGATGCGGTCGGCGGTGAGGAACCCGATGCCCCAGATGTCGCGCGCCAGCCGGTACGGGTCGTTGTTGACGGCGGCGATGGCGTCCGAGCCATAGGCCTTGAATATCTTGACCGCCAGCCCGGTGTTGACGCCGTGCCCCTGGAGGAAGAGCATCACGTCCTTGATCTGGCGCTGCGCCTCCCACGCCTCGGCGATCCATTCCGCGCGCTTCGGGCCGATGCCCTCCACCTCGCGCAGCCGGGAGGGGTCCGCGTCGAGCACGTCCACCGTCTCCAGGCCGAAGCGCGCGACGATGCGCGCCGCCATCTCCGAGCCGATGCCCCGGATCATCCCGGACCCCAGGTAGCGTTCCAGGCCGGCGAGCGTCGCCGGGGCCGACCCGCGCGCGTGCGTGACCTTGAACTGCTTCCCGTGCCGGGGGTGCGTGGCCCAGTCGCCGCGCAGCTCCAGGAACGCGCCCGGCTGGACCTCGTGCATGTTGCCCACCACCGTCACCAGGCCGTCATGGCCCGCGAACCCCGGCGGGACCGCCCGCTCAGGCTGCAGGCGCAGCACGCTGTAGCCCGTCTCGCCGTTGTAGTAGGTGACGCGCTCGACCGTGCCGCGCAGCACCTGCTCCTGAAACAAAGGTTCCATCATGGCCCTGATGATAGCTCATGTCGGTTGAAAGGTCACACCCGCCCGGCTTGTCACGCACCGGCTGCGGGTGTACAGTGTGCCGGGCGCGCCTTGGCGCGCCAAGGCGGCGCGAAAGTGACCCCAATCCGATAGATACCGCCTTACGTCACTTGCCGGCGCGCGCGTTCTGCTCTGTAATAGGGGCTGATGCTATTGCCATGCACTCAGGAGTACACATAACAATGACTGCGCCAATCGCCATCCAGCTTTACTCGGTGCGCGAACTCACCCAGAACGATTTTGAAGGTGTCGTGCGCAAGATCGCCGACATCGGCTATGTGGGCGTCGAGCCGGCCGGCTTCCCCGGCACGACGCCGGAGGACGCCGCCAGCCTGTTCCGCGAACTCGGCCTGGAGGTGCCCAGCGCCCACACCAAACTGCCGCTCGGCGAGAACGAGCGCCCCGTCCTCGACGCGATGGCCGCCATCGGCTGCACGCGCATCATCGCCAGCGGGAGCCGCGACCGGTTTGCGACCCTCGACGGCGTCAAGGCGGTGTGCGACGAGTTCAACGCCGCCAACGCGGTCGCCCAGGCGAACGGCCTGACGCTGGGGTATCACAACCACTGGTGGGAGTACCAGCCGGTTGAGGGCCACATGCCCTACAAGGTGATGCTCGACCGCCTGTCGCCAGAGGTCTTCTTCCAGATCGACACCTATTGGGTCAAGGTCGCCGGCCTCGACCCGGTAGACATCATCAAGGAGATGGGCGCGCGCGCGCCGCTGCTGCACATCAAGGACGGCCCTGGCGTCCCCGACGAGCCGATGGTCGCAGTCGGCGGCGGCGTGATGGACCTCCCTGCGGTGATAAAGGCTGCCGCGCCGACCGCCGAGTGGCACATCGTCGAGCTGGACCACTGCGCCACCGACATGATGGAAGCCGTCGAACAGAGCTACGCCTACTTGATCAGCAAGGGGCTGTCGCGCGGCAACCGGTAGGGGCAACTCTGCGAGTGCATCATGGCCGAATACACGCTGCGCGAGGCGCAGCACATTGTCGATGCATGGGTTCAGGAGGCAGGCGGCTACTGGCACCCGCTCTCACAGCTCGCGCGCCTGATCGAAGAACTGGGCGAGGCGGCGCGTCTGGTCAACCACCTTTACGGCGAGAAGCCCAAGAAGGCCACCGAGGGTGCGCAGGAGCTTGGCGAGGAGTGCGCCGACATCCTGTACACGCTCATCTGCCTGGCGAACTCAACCGGGATCGACCTGCAGGCGAGCTTCGAGCAGATGATGACCAAGCTCCAGACGCGCGACAGGGGGCGGTTCAACCAGTCGCCGCCGGGCTGACCGCTTCCCGCGTGTCAAGCAGGGGCGCATCGGCGGACCGCCCCTACGACCGCGCTTCTTCATCCCTTTGTGGTGGCGCGGCGCGCCCTTTGCACGTGGAGCTTCTGCATAGTCGGTGAGTCATATTAGTATATAACCTTGTGCTTTCTTCCCTCACCCCTAAATCCCCTCTCCCACAAGTGGAGAGGGGTGACCTTCCCCCGATTTCTCGGACACAAGAAATGTCGTAGACTGGAGAAATCAGGAGGGAGCTATGGACAAGCGCTATCGGACGTACACGCAAGAGTTCAAGCTGGAAGCGCTGGAGCTGCTGATGCACAGTGGCAAGAGTGGGCGCAGCTGGAGCGGGAGCTAGGGATCACCAAAGGGCTGCTGCTGAAGTGGCGCGACCGTTACCAGGTGCGACGGGAGGGGCGCGGTGAGCCTGGCTCCGACAGATCTGGGGCGGCGCAGGCAGAGGTGCGGCAGTTGCGGCGGCAGTTGGCTATTGCCGAGCAGGAGCGCGACATCCTAAAAAAGCGGTGAGCATTTTCAGTCGTCTCGAGGGCTGAAGTATGCCTTCATTGCGGGGCATGCAGGAGAGTACGCGGTACGACGGATGTGTCAGGTGTTGGGGTATCGCCCAGCGGCTACTACGCGTGGCTGAACCGGCCGCCCAGCGCACGCCAGCAAACCAACGAACCGTTGTTGGCGGCGATCGGGGAGTATGACGCCAGCCGCCAGACCTATGGCAGCCCGCGCATTCACGCGGCGCTCGCCACAAGGGCTGCGCGTGGGGCGCAAGCGGTGGCTCGTCTGATGCGCAGCGCGGGCCTGGTGGCGGGGCCGTGGCGGAAGCGTCCGCGCACCACCCAGCGTGCGCCCGAGGCGGTAGCGGCGCCCAACCTGCTGGGGCAAGACTTCACCGCCAGTCGTCCGAATGAGAAATGGGTGGCGGACATCACCTACATCGAGACGCTGGAAGGTTGGCTCTATCTGGCGCTGGTATTGGACCTGTTCAGCCGCGCTATCGTCGGCTGGGCGATGGCCGACCACCTGCGGGCCACCCTGGTTGAGAGTGCCTTGCAGATGGCGCTGGGTCGCCGCACCCCCGACGGCAACCTGCTCCACCACTCCGACCAGGGCAGCCAGTACACCAGCACCTGGGTGCAGACGCTGTTGGCCCAGCATCACATCCAGGTCAGCATGAACGGCGTGGGCAACTGCTACGACAATGCACCGATGGAAAGTTTCATCGGCACCCTGAAGACCGAGTGCGCCGACGCTCCCTTTGCTACGCGGGCCGAGGCGCGCCGGGTGATCTTCGAGTATCTCGAAGTCTGGTACAACCGCCAGCGGCTGCACTCATCCTTGGGCTATGTCAGCCCTGCCGCTTTCGATCAGCAGTATGCCGACGAAATCAAGACTGTCCGGTAAAACGGGGCAAGGTCAGGGACTTCTCAGGCAAACACGACGTCTTTCCCCCTCGCCCCGCTGTGGGAGAGGGGGTGCCGACCGAAGGTCGGCGGGGGTGAGGGGGAACCAGCAGTGAAGGGCTTTGCCTCCACACGCGCGCCATTGACAGGACAGAACAAGTGTGCGAAACTGGCCGCGAAAGTCCATTTTGCCCGTCTTAAGGAGGCGCACGATGGCTGAGGCAAAAACGTACACCGAGCAGCAATGGCATCGCAAGTGCGGCGTCGATCTCTACAACCACACCTGGACCCTGATCGAGAAGGCCGGCCGCACGCCCGAAGAGGACGACGAGATGCTTCAGGCGGCGTACACATCGCGGTATCATTGGAGCCGGATCGGCGGCCCGGTCGAGTTCGCGCGCAGCGCGTGGCAGATCTCGCACGTGTACGCCCTTCTCAAACGCGCCGATCAGGCGCTCTACCACGCGGAACGCTGCCTGCAACTGTGCGAGGCCAACGGCATCGGCGACTTCGACCTCGCCTTCGCCTACGAGGCGCTGACCAGGGCGCACGCGGTGGCGGGTAACGCAGAAGCGCGCGCGCACTACCTCGAACTGGCGAAGTCGGCCGGCGCGCAGATCAAGGAGGCGGACGACCGCGACATCTTCTTCGACCAGCTTGCCGCCATGTGAGGCGCACCCTGCACCGGCGGCGCGACAACAGCGAGGAGCGATCCATGATCGGACTGCTACGCGCGCTCACGGCGCTGCCCGGCCCCTCCGGGTTCGAACGGGCGCCGGCCAGCTACATGCTCAAGGCCTTCCGGGAGCGCGGCGCGGAGGCTGAGATGGACCGGATGGGCAACGTCATCGCGCGCGTGCCCGGCGCGGACGCCAGCCGCAAGCTGATGCTCTGCGTCCACACCGACGAGGTCGGCCTGATCGTCAAGCACATCGCCGACGACGGCATGGTCTACTTCGACCCCATCGGGCTGGTGAGTCCGCTGGGCCTGCCGGGCGCGCAGGTCGATTGCATCGTACACCTGGGGGAGACGCCGGGGATGCGGCGCGGCGTGATCGGCACGCGGAGCGCGCACCTCGCAGCCGGCGCGCCCCCGCCTACGCTCAGCGACCTCTGGATCGACGTCGGCGCAGACCGCCGCGCCACTGTGGAGGCGATGGGCATCCACATCGGGACGCCCATCACCTTCCGCGCCAACTTCGAGCGGCTGGGCGACGGCTACGTCATGAGCAAGGCGCTCGACAACCGCATGGGCTGCGCGCTGCTCCTGGCCGCGCTGGCGGCGGCTACCTACCAGCCGCTCCCTTTCGACCTCTACCTGGCCGCTGTGGTCCAGGAAGAAGTCGGCTCGCGGGGCGCGCAGGTCGTCGCGCGGGCGGTGCAGCCCGACTGGGCGATCACCATCGACACCGTGCCGGCCGCCGACCCTGCCACCCCACCCCAGCAGACGACCGCGCAGCTCGGCGGCGGGCCGGTGCTGCGCAGCATGGACATGATGCCCAACATGATGGGCACACTCTACGCGCCCGCCGTGGTCGAACACCTGGCGGAGCTTGCCCGCACGCACAACATCGCGCACCAGCGGGATGTCGCGCGCTCGTGGACCGACGCCGCCACCATGGAGGGCGTGCTCCGGGGCGGGGTCTTCGTGCCGCGCCGGTATGCCCACTCCCCCACCGAGGTGATGAAGCTCGCGGACATGGAAGCCACGCTGAACCTGCTGGTGGCGCTGATCACCGATCCGCGCACGGCTGAGCGGTTAGGCAGCGGCCCCTGGCTCACATGACGCCGGCGCGCACGACGCAACGCCGCATCCTGTACACCGGCCTTACCGCGCTTGTGGTGGGCCAATGCCTGCTTGTCGCCGCCGCCGACCGCCCGGCCTGGGGAGTGCTGGCAATCGCGCCGGGCATGGCGCTGGTGATGCTGGCGTGGCAGCACCACCGGCTGGCAGAACCCGCTATCGGCCCGCCCGTGCGCCAGCCGCGCAGCGCGTGGCGCTTTGCCTGGCTCGCGTTGAGTGCGGCGCTGGCGCTCTGGCTGACGTTCCGGCTCACCGAGTCGACCGCCGGATTCGGCCTCTTCCTCCCCACCGGCGATGCGCCCCTGGCATTCCTGGGCCGCCCGCCCGGCCACACCGAGCAGGCCGCGTGCTGGCTGCTGTCGATGGCGCTGTTCGTGCTGGGCTGCGCCGGGCTACCCGCGCTGCCGGCCGGCTGGACCCCCCGCATCGACCGGGGGCTGGCGCTGCGGCTGGCCGCGCTGTTCGCGCTGGCCCTCGCGCTCCGGCTCGTCAACCTGGAAGACGGCGTGCCCGTCCTGTTCGTGGACGAGGCGGCGTTCGCCGCGCAGGCGCGCGACATCGCCACAGGGATATCCGACGACCTCCCGATCTTCGCGCCGGGCCATTACTCGCACCCGCTGGTGTTCGCATGGGCGGTGTCGCCCTTCGTCACGCTGCTGGGGCCGACGCGCGCCGCCGCGCGGCTGCTGCCGGCGCTGGCCGGCGCGCTGACCGTGCCCGCCGTGTACTGGCTGGCGGCGGAGCTGGTCGCGCGCCGCCGGGTCGCGCTGGCGGCGGCGCTGTTCCTCGCTGTGTACCCCGTGCACATCCACTTCAGCCGGATGGCGCTCAACAACGCCGTCGATCCTCTGTTCGGGACGCTGGCATTCGCCGCGCTGCTTCGCGGGCTGCGGCGCGGGCGCGCGGGGTGGTTCGCCCTCGCCGGCGTCATGCTTGGGCTGTCGCAGCACTTCTACGCGGCGGCGCGGGCGCTCCCGCTGCTGGCGCTGATTCTGCTCGCGGCGCTGCTGGTCAGGCAACCGCGCGCGCTGCGCGCGACGTGGCGCGGGCTGGCGGCGGCGCTGGCCGGCTTCGTGATCGCCACGCTGCCGATGCACGTTTACCTGTTCGCGCACCGGCTGCCGCTCACGTCGCGGGTCATGCAGAGCTTCGACCAGATCACGTTTCTCCACCTGACGGCGTCGGACATCCTGAGCACGAAGCTCGTCCCGGCGGCGCTCGGCTACGTGCACACGCCCGACGGCTTCTACTTCTACGGCGGCGAGACGCCGCTGCTGCTCTTCTTGCCGGCGGTCCTGTTCCTGCTGGGGATGGCCCACCTGCTGGTGAACTGGCGCACCACGCCCGGCTTCCTGCTGCTAACCGGACTGGCGCTGCCCACAGCGGCGTCCGCCTTTCTGATCGAGGTGCCGGGCTTCGCGCGGCTGGTGCTTGCCACGCCGCTGATCGCCATCGTCGCGGCGCTCGGCGTCGACCGGCTCGCTGACGCTGCGCGCACGCATGGCGCGCGCCGGACCGGGGTGCTGGCGGCGGCGCTGCTGGCGGCGGTCGCGGTCGGCAATGTCACGTACTACTTCGGCGCGCACCTGCCCGCCTTCGAGGCCGCGTTCAGCGAGCGGCAACGCTGGATGCAGGCAATCGGCGCGCGCGCGCGGACGCTCCCCCACGCGACCAACGCCGTCTTCCTCGGAGACAGGGCCATGACCGCCTTCATGACGTGGTCCTACCGCTACTACAACGGCGACGGGGACGTCATCTGGGCGCACGACGCGCCCCAGCACATCCTGCCCAAGCTGGAGGACGAGCCGGCTGCGTTTGTGGTCTTCTTCATCGAGGATTACAAAGGAGCCGTGCAGCCGTTGATCGCGGCCCGGCCCGACGGCGAACTCGCGGTGCTGCCCACGCCGCCGGAGGTCCGCCCGGTGTATATGTTCTACGTGCCGGCGCAGCCTGACGCCGGCGATAGTTAAACAAAAGGGACGCCCGGCCCACACAAACGGGGGCCGGGCGTCCGCTTCGCCCTACAGAACCGGCGCGGGGGTCGATGCGCCGGTTGCCTCTAAGGGCGTCATCTGGCCCGCCTCATCGGGCGGTTGTACCGGTAGCATAACATAGAATGTCGATCCTGGGAAATTCACCTGATCGAAGCCGGGGCTTTCACACCAGATGCGCCCGCCGTGCCCCTCGATCACGCCGCGCGCGATGGTGAGGCCGAGGCCAGGCCCCGCGCCCATGAACTTCGTCGCCCCGGTCGAATGCAGCGCCGGGTCTGTGCCCCGGAAGAACTTCTCGAAGATCAGCTCGCGGTTTTCGGGCGCGATACCCACGCCGGTATCGGTGACGCTGATCTGAATCGCGGTCGGGGCGCCGTCGTCGTCGGTCTCCGCGACGCCGGCCATAATGTCGATGCGCCCGCCGTCGGGCGTGTATTTGATCGCGTTCAGCACAATGTTGCGGAACGCCTGCACCAGCCGCTTGAGGTCGGCCTGGAGCGGCGGCAGGTCGCGGAGGCCGCGCGCCGCAAGCGTGAGCTTGCGCTCCCGGATGGCGTCGGTCAGCGGCTCAATCGCCATGCGCAACACCGTCTCGGCGGAGGTCTCCGTGAAGTGCAGGTCCATCGCGTTCACGTCCAGTTGCGAGACATCCAGCATGTCGCTGATGAGGTCTTCCAGCCGGTCGCTGGCCCCGCGTAGCTTCTCCACCATGCCGAGTATCTGGTCTTCGCTGATCGCGCCATCCTCCGTCTCCATTGCGAGAATATCCGTATAGCCGCGAATCTGCGCCAGGGGCGTCCGCAGCTCGTGCGACGCGATGGTGACGAAATCGGTCTTGACCTTGTCCAGCCGCGCCAGGCTGGTGTTGGCGGTGTTCAGGCTCTCGTTGAGCGCGAACATCTCCGCGTTGAGGGCGCGCAGGTCCGCAACCAGGCGTGCATTGCGCAGCGCCACGCCGGTCTGGTTGGCGACCGTCGCCAGGAGTTCCAGGTCTTGCGGGTAGAACGGGTCGTCGTTGGCCTTCGGGCCGGCCGCGACGATGCCGATCAGCTCGCCGTCCATCATGATCGGCGCGTAGGCGCTCATGCGCAGCCCGGCGAAGAACGCGCGCTCCGCCTCGTCGGCGCGCGCATACTGGCTCTGGAACTCCAGGTCATACTGGCGCAGCGCGGCGCGGTCTGCGTGCAGCGCATGGCGGATCGGGCTGTCGGCCTTGAGCAGCCCCCGCGCCGACGACGCGCTCTCGCCCGGCCACAGCGGCTCCAACGACACCGCGCCGTTCTGCCCGGTCACCAGGATAAGACAGCCGCTGCGCACCTTGAGCACCGTGTCGAGGGTCGCCATCAGCCGTTCGACCAGTTGGTACAGGTCGATCTGCCCGACCACGTCCTCGCTGTAGCGCCGGAGCGCCTGCGTCGGGTCGTAGAAGGCGCGCCCGACGATCTGCTCGCTGAGCCACTCGGCCAGCCCGCGCAGCGGTACGTAGAGCACCGCCACCACAACCGCCAGCACGGCGAGATCGACAAACGTGGGCGGCGTCGAGGCCGCCTGCACCAGCACCAGCGCGGTGAGGATGACCAGCGCGGTCAGCAGGATCATCAGGGTCGCGCCGAACGCGCGCCGCGCGCCGCGCCGCATGTCGTAGACGCGGTGGGCCGTCATCGCGTGCACCGCTCCGCCCATCCCAACAAGCTGGACGCTCCAGCCGACCTCGGCCCAGGGCTGCACGCCGCTGGTGCCAAGCCACGCGCCCAGGAAGAAGAGCGGGACGACGAATGCCCAGAACAGCGCGCGGTTCGCCGCCTCCGACAGGATGGCGGCGCGGTAGGCGATGACCGTCACGCCCATCTGGAAGAGAAACGCGATCACCCCGCCGGCGATCACGATCACGCCGGGGAGGTAGCCTGTCTCCAGGCTGTCGCGCACCCAGCCAGGGTCGCCCAGGGTCATCGACGCGGCGGAGAAGCCCGCGCCCAACACCAGGACGAGCCAGACGACGCAAAACGCGCCCCAAAGCACGTACAGGCCGCGCCGCAGGAAGCGCAGCGAGAACAGCCCAAAACTCGCGATGGAGAGCGCGGTGAGGTAGACGCCGAGCGCCGGCTGCGTCATGTTGCCGGGATAGAGGTGCGCCAACTCTGACAGCGGGTGGTGCGAGAGCGGGTGCAGAACCGCGTGCGGCAGCACGCTCAGCGCCGTCGTCGCGAGCGCAACGAGGAGCATGACCTGATCCCGGCCCCGGTACGCCCGGTTGCGCATGACCAGAATCAGAAGCACGCCGTAGGCAATCGACGCCACGGCGGCGACGAGGATGGTCAGGAACAAGGGATCCGTCACAAATGACTGTATCGACGGCACGGCAGCGCGCGCTCCGCTTCACTCAGGACATGCCGCACTATTTGAGGATGTAGTAGGTCCCCCGCTTGGAGCCGACCTTGAGCAGCACACCCTTCTTCACCAGGTCAGCCAGGTCGAGGCGCAGAGTCTCCGCCGAAACATCCGTGCAGAGCTGCCGGTACTCGCGGTTGGTGATCGCGCCGTTCTGGCGGATGTAGTTGACGGCGCGCGCCTGGCGCTCGTTCATGTTCTCGGTCCAGGCCGGGGCGGCGGCGCGCTGCCGCACGTTGTACAGCCGGACCGTGAAGGCGTACGGCTTGGCGTCGAACGTCGGCGGCGGGTGCCCTGCTGGACCATCTCCTCGATCATGCGGTCCACGCCCAAACCCAACTCTTCGATGTAGCCCCAGTGGAACAGCCCGCCGACCACGCGCGGGTTGCGCGAGAAGTGCTCCTCGACGATGTTGTCCACAGTGATGTAACCGGGCAGACCGCCCGGCGAATGCACCTCAAGCCGGTCGGCGTACATGCGGACTTCGATCCGTCGCCCGCTCAGGCGGTAGTCGCGGTGGCAGACGGCGTTCACCAGCGCCTCGCGTACGGCGAAGGGCGGGTACTCCGGGCGCTCCTCGCGCTTCAGCCCGTTGATGACCGCGCCGAAGGCCATCTCGCTCCAAACCAGGTTCCACGTGTCCTCGATCACGCGCGCCAGCGGCCCCGTGACCTCCTCGCGCCGGCTGTAGCCAGCCACGCCGTCCGCGCCGCGCGGCTCGGTGCCGACAAACTTCACGAACACCACCCCGCTCTGCGGGAGCCACGCCTGCGGACGCCGGCCAAAGAGCAGCATCCCGGCCACAGTCGGCTCGCCCGCCTCGGTGAGCGCGCCCGCCTCGACCAGGAGCGCCTGCACCGGGCCTTCGTAGGGTCGGCGCATCCGCTCTTGCCGCCCGGCGAGGTACTCATCGACAACCGCCGGGTCCAGGTCGTCGAAGGTCGCGCCGGCCACGGGCTGGCTTTCGAAGTCGCCGGCGCTCTTTGTCGCGGCAAGCTGGCGGATCTCCTCGCCGCCCAGGGGGCGGTTCTCGGCCCCCTTGCGAACGAGCACGCGCCCATCGTGGAGCGCGTGCAACTCCGGGCTGCGCTGGACCGTGATCGCGACGACCTTGCCGGTCTCCAGCTCGACCTCGTCCCAGCCGACGGGGATCGGCGGCCGGACCTGGCGCTCAGCGACATGAAGCGCCCCTCTACGTCCTCGCCGTAGACGGGGCCGACATACGCGCCGTCATAGTCCAACCCGACGAGCACCGTGCCGCCGTCGGTGTTGGCGAACGCCGCCAGGCACTCGGCAAGCGCGTCGGCGTCCGGCTCTGGCATGAACTCCAGTACCGCGCCGGGACCCTTCTTGATCAGCCCAGGGGTTAGCATGGCACGATTAGTGTAAGCGAAAAGCGTGAAAACCTCAATGCGCACGCGCCCAAAATCTCAATGCGCGTGAGATTCACGCCGTCTCGCCTCCCCATCGTCGAAGTCTTCTTCAGCGCCGAAGTCGTCTTCGGCACCGAAGTCCTCTTCGGCGCCGTCAGCTTCGCTGACGCCGTTGTCGCCGCTCGGCTCGCTCAGGCTCGTGGCTTCCTCGCCCGCGAGCGCGCTCGCGTTGCGCTGGCCGTTCCGCTTGCCGTTGGTGCGCCGCGCCTGCTGGTTCTCGACAATCGCAATCGACGCGATGGTGTCGCTGCCGTTCTTCATGCGCATTACCTGCGCGCCGCGCGCAACCCGGCTGTAGCACGGGATGTCCTTCGCCGGCGTCCGCAGGATGATGCCGCCGGTGGTGATGAGCGTCACGTCGTCCGCGTCCGTGACGGTGCGGCGCCGCAATCACCGGCCCGGTCGTCGCCGAGATGCTGGCGGTCTTCACGCCGCCGCCAGCGCGACGTTGCGCCGTATACTCGCGCAGCGCGACCCGCTTACCGTAGCCCTTCGCCGTGATCACCAGCAGGTCGGCCTCCGGGTCGTCGATGACGGCTGCGCTGGCAACCTCGTCACCCTTGCGCAGGCGAATCGCGGTGACGCCCGCCGCCGCCCGGCCCATCGTGCGGACCTGC
Organism: Anaerolineae bacterium; assembly: GCA_027494055.1. Lineage (GTDB taxonomy): Bacteria > Chloroflexota > Anaerolineae > Aggregatilineales > JAFGMM01 > JAOSJO01. The sequence continues at coordinate 569,996 of JAOSJO010000023.1, forward strand.
GTCTCCGAGAAGCGGATGCACTGGCCCTTCGCGGTGACAAGGATGACCTCCTGGTTGCCGCTGGTGAGCTTCACCCAGTCCAGCGAGTCGCTGTCGTCGAGGATGATCGCGATCAGCCCGCTGGGGCGCACCGCCGCGAACTCGTCCAGCGCCACCCGCTTGATGCGCCCGCGCCGCGTGACCATCGTCAGATAACCCTCACCGGACTTCAGCACCGGTACGGCGGCGGTGATCTTCTCGTCGTGTTCGAGCGCCAGGATGCTCGCCATCAGCACGCCCTTGCCGGTGCGCCCGGAGTCTGGAATCTGGTAGGCGTGCTCCTGGTAGACTTTGCCCCGATTGGAGAAGAACAGGATACGGTCGAGCGACCCGGCGGCAATGAGCTGCCATACCACGTCCTCGTCGCGCGTCGTCATGCCGGTGATGCCCTTGCCGCCCCGGTTCTGCGCGCGGTAGGTATCCGCCGCCGTGCGCTTGATGTAGCCGTGCTGCGTGATCGTGATGAGCACTTCCTCGTCGGCAACGAGATCGGTCTCGTTGAAAGTGGCGTCCACGTTATGGGCGATCTGCGTGCGGCGCTCGTCGCCATACTTCGCCGCAAGCTCGTCCATGTCATCCTTGATGAGCGCCAGTATCTTCTTCGGGCTGGCGAGCAGGTCCTCCAGGTAGGCGATGCGCTCGCGCACCTGCGTGTACTCGTCCTCGATATGCTGCCGCTCCAGCGCGGCGAGACGGCGCAACTGCATGTCGAGAATGGCCTGCGCCTGCCGCTCGGTGAGGTCGAAGCGGGTTATCAGGTTGGTCTTGGCGGTGTCGGCGTCTGGGCTGTTGCGGATGGTCTGGATAACCGCGTCCAGGTTCGCCAGCGCCTTGAGCAGCCCTTCAAGGATGTGCGCGCGGTCGCGCCGCCGGGCAAGCTCGAATGCGGTGCGGCGGCGGATGACTTCCTGCCGATGATCGATGAAGTGAACCAGGGCGCGCTTGAGGCTGAGCATACGCGGCTCGCCATCGACGAGGGCGAGCATCTGCACGCCGAAGGTGCTCTGCAGCGGCGTGTACTTGAGCAACTGGTTGAGCACCTTGCGCGGCTGCGCCCCTCGCTTGAGTTCGATCACGATGCTCAGCCCGCGCCGGTCGCTCTCGTCGCGCAGGTCGGAGATCATGTCGAGGCGACCGCTGCGCGCCTGCTCGGCGATGCGCTCGATGATGGTCGTCTTGTTGATCTGGTACGGAATCTCGGTGACGACGATGCGGTGCCGCCCGCCCACCTCCTCGATGTGGGCCACCGCGCGGACCACCACGCGCCCCCTGCCGGTGGCGTAGGCGTTCTTGATCTCCTCGGTGCCGACGATGATGCCGCCGGTGGGGAAGTCTGGCCCGCTGATGAACTGCATCAGGTCGTCAACCGTCACGTCGTCGCGCCGGTCGTAGTTGTCGATCATGTAGTGGACCGCCGCCGCGACCTCGCGCAGGTTGTGCGGCGGGACGTTCGTCGCCATGCCGACGGCGATGCCGGATGAGCCGTTCAGCAGCAGGTTCGGCAGCCGGGAGGGCAGCACCAGCGGCTCCTGAAGGCTGCCGTCGAAGTTGTCAACGAAATCGACCGTATCCATGTCGATGTCGGCGAGCGCCTCTTCGGCCAGGTTCGCCATGCGCGCTTCGGTGTAGCGCATCGCGGCAGGGCTGTCGCCGTCAATCGAGCCGAAGTTGCCCTGCCCGTCGATCAGCGGATAGCGCAGCGAGAAATCCTGCGCCATGCGCGCCATCGCTTCGTACACCGCCACGTCGCCGTGCGGGTGGTACTTGCCGAGTACCTCGCCGACGATACGCGCGCTCTTCTTGTAGGGCGTGTTCGCGCGCACGCCCATATCGTGCATCGCATAGAGGATGCGCCGGTGCACCGGCTTGAGGCCGTCACGCACGTCGGGCAGGGCGCGCGCGACAATCACGCTCATCGCATAGTCCAGGTACGAAACACGCATTTCGTCCTGGATGTCAACCAGCTCAACCGTCCCGATTTCCATTGGTTGCCCTCTATAATTACGGGGAATTTATTGACCCTATACCATTAAGTAAGGGCAACGCCTAATGTTGCCCCCACCTACATTAATGTAGAGTATACCCAAAAATCCGCCGGAACGCTATTTTTGGGGTCAGCGCCGGCCGGCGCCTGACGCACCGCGCGGGCTGTTTCGGCCCGCGCAGCGGGCGCAACCGGCCTGGCATCCTTTGGGTAGATGAGAGTATCCTAAGAATAGGGTAAGCGTACTTGACCCGGAGACGCCGTTTGCGTCAGAATGGTCTCGTGGCGCGCCTTGCCGGGCGCGCCGGGCAGGGCGGCAGGAGCAGCGTATGAACCGAAACCGCATCCTCATCGGCTGGGTCCTCGTGATGCTGGCGCTCACGGCAGTGATGACCCGCTTCCCCATCCGGCGTATGCCGTGGATCGTGCGGCGCATCTACCTGTCGGAGAAGGTGCACGTTGCCTTGCACCTGCTGCTCTTTGCCGTGCTCGCCTACCTCATCGCCAGCGTGCTCTGGCGGCGCATGGACCGTCGCGGCCTGTCGGCAATCGCCAACTGGCGGTTGGTCGCCCTGTTTGGCCTCATCCTGGTCGTCGGGGTGGCGCAAGAAGTCGTCCAGCTCCGCGCGCGGGGCCTGCATGAATTCCGCATCCACGAGGTTTTCGACCTGGTGGTGGACCTTGTCGGCGCGTCCGCCGGGCTGCTGTGTTTTCACGTGGTCCGGTGGCTGCGGGTGACGCCGCGCCGCGACTCGGCTCAATCGCCGCCGTAGAGGGCGCGGTAGATGCGGTAGTTCTCCGAGATGATCTTGATGTAGAGCCGCGTCTGCTCGAAGGCGACCGTCTCCACGTAGAGGTCGGGGTCGCCCCCGCTCCGGTCGAGCCAGTCCGCCGCGCGCCCCGAACCCGCGTTGTAGCCGGCCAGCGCCGCGTAGGGGTCGCCACTGAAGATGGTCAGCAACTCCGCAAGGTGGAACACGCCAAACGTCACGCTCACATGCGGGTAGTACAACTGCTCTGTGGTGAAGTTCGCCCAGTTCAATTGGTCGGCGATGTACGCGCCCGTCGAGGGGATGATCTGCATCAGCCCGTAGGCGTCGGCGTAGGAGAGCGCGAAGCCGTCAAACAGGCTTTCCAGCCGCAGCACCGCGAAGGCGAACAGCGGATCCATCCCGTTGAGGTCGGCGTTGGGGATGACGAGGTCGTCATAGTATATCGGGTAGCGCAGCCGCGCCAGAAAGCGCGGCGCGCCGAGCGTGTTGGTCCGCGCCATATTGATGACCGCCGCCGCCGCCTCAAGCGAGGGGCGGTACGCGCCCAGCTCGCGGAAGTACACCGCCAGCCGGTAGGTCGCCAGCGGGTCGCCGCCATAGACCTCCAGCAGAGCGTTGAACTCAGCCTTCGCGGACTCCAGCCAGCCCAGCCGCCAGAGTTCCTCCCCGCGCACAAGGTGCGGGTCGGCGGCCAGTCCCGGCGAGAGCGGCCACAGCGGCGTGGCCTCGTCCGTGATGGCAAAGGTGTTGCGCAGCCACGCCTCCGCCTCGGCCACCTCGCGCCCCCTCGTCAAACGTGAGCTGGAGGCTCGGCGGCGGGTCGAAGGGCGGGCGTCCGAGGAGGTGATCGACGCAGCGCAGGCTGTAATAGCCGTCGGGGTCGGCCTGCGCGCCCAGCGTCCAGGCAGCGCGCGCGCCTTCCATGTCGCCGGCCGCCGCGCGCAGCTTGCCGAGCCAGAGCGCGCCCTTGGCCTGCATCTCGCCCTTGCCGCTGTTCGCCAGCATGTTGAGCAACCGCTGCGCGCGCGCGTCGTCGCCGAGCGTCCGCGCCAACTGCGCCCCAACCCACAGCCCGTCCCAGGCCTGTTGCGCGCCGGGGTAGGATGCGCCGAGGATTTCGTAGCTCGCCAGCGCGCGCTCGTTCTCGCCGCGCGTCTCGAAGAGGTAGGCGGCGCGCCACAGCGCTTCGGGCGCCTCAGGCGCGTTTGGGTAGGCCTCGCCCAGTTCCTGGTAGCGCAGCGCGGCGTTGGCGGTGTCGCCAGTGAGGAAAAGCGTGCGCCCCTGCTCCAGAAAGGCCTGGCTGGCGAGCGGGTCGTCCGGGAACCGGTTGACGACCTCCTGGAAGGCCTGGATTGCTTCACTCGGCGCGCCAAGCGCGCGGTGCGCCATGCCGATGTACATGTAGATCACAGGCGACCCCTGCGGGTCAGCCGCAAGGTGCGCGTAGAAACTATCCAGCGCGGCCTGGTACGCCTCGTTGAAATAGCTCACCAGCCCGCGCTGGTACGCGGTGGTCGACCGGCCCGCCTCACCGAGCTTGAGCATCGCCTGGAACGCCTGCGGCGTCCGGGCATACGCCTCGAACACCTCCGCGTAGCGGTCGTAGGCGGCCTGGGTCTCGCCCGCCTGGAGCAGCGCGTCCGCCAGCCGGGAGGTGATGTCAGCCTGGTATTCCATGTTGCGCGCCTGGGCGAGGATGGCCTCGTACTGCTGCGCTGCGCCCCTGGGGTCGCCGAGGTTCAGGGACGTGGACGCCGCCTTCTCGCGGAGCCCGAGCAGGCCAGCCGCCGCGCGGCCCTGATCGATTGCGGCGAGGTAGCTGTTCAGCGCGTCGGCGGGCTGCCCCAGCGCCGCCTGGATGTCGCCGATGCGCTCGTGCACGTAACTGCCGATGCGCCCAGGCCGCAGGTTGAGGTAGCGCCGGTAATCGTCGGCGGCGAGCGACCACTGGTTGAGCGCGTAGTGCGCGTCGGCGCGCAGGAAGTACGCCAGCGCGGTGTGCGGGTCAGCAGGGTACGCCTCGACAAACGCCGTGAAGCGCGTCACCGCCGTGCCATACTCGCCCATGCGCAGCGCAACTTCCCCCAGCCCGAACGCCGCATCCGCGCGCAGGTCGTCCGGCCCCGCGTTGACAAGTTGCTCGAAGGTGGCGGCGGCGGCGCGGTAATTGCCGTTGCGCATGTGGCGCGCGGCCACCATGAGCGCGTCCGGCGGCGCGGGCGTCGCGGTGACGTCCAGGGTCGGCACCAGCGTGGGCGGCGGCGTTTCCGTTGGCAGAGGGGGGGCGGTCTCAGTCGGCGGGACGTCATCCGTGGGGGGTGAGGGCCAGCGCGGCGTCAGGGTTGGGCGCGTCGGGCACGGCGTCGTCGGCAGTGCGCACCGGCTGGCCCTGGCCGCAGCCAGCCGCGAGCAGCCCCAATGCGATGATGCCAATGCAAGCAACCGCCAACTGCCTCATGATGTTCGATTATGACGGCGCAGCGGGGCATTGTCAAAACAGCGCAGCGCGCCGCCCGCTTACGCAAAACCGGCGCGCGTGTGCTACACTACGGGCGCATACTGAGGAGGAGCGCGCGTTGACCGGACTGGAACCCATCGCGCTGGCCGCATTCTGCTGTCTGGGCGGCGTCGTGTTGTTGATCGTGCTGCCCTTCATCGTCCCCTCCTGATCCAGGTGCTCGGCCTGATCGCCAATCTCATCTCCTCGTGCCTGCAAATGCTCATCGGCTTCCCGCTCGGCTGTGGCTGCACCTGCGTGATGTTCGTGCTCGTGGCGGTGCTTCTGGTCGCGGTTGGCGTTGTCGTTTTCAACGATGCGTGCAGCGCCAATCCCACCGGCCTGTGCCGGCTGTTGGGTTACTGACCTAACGCGACTGCTACCGCCTCGGCTTTTTAATTTGCCCTATGCCCTTTCACCGCGTAAACTCTCTAGCCGATTGGGCAGCAAGTTTGGAGATGGGCGTTCATGTCTTACAGACGACCTTCCAACTTACGCAATGCGCGCGGACCTGACGGGCGCTGGCAATGGCTGTTTGTCGGCGGGGTGCTGGGTTTTGGCTGCGCCCTCGTCGGGTGCCTGATTCTGGTCACCACGGGCTACATCACCCTCAACGCACAGCAGACTGCAAACCTCGCAACCGAGATTGTGGCAAACGAAACCGACGACGCCACGGTGTGCGGCCCGGTGGACGAAATCTGCGGCACCGCGATTGCCGCCGCCGGCGGCGGGGCGACGCAGACGCCTCCCAGCGCGCCGCCGGAGCAGCCCACCGCCGACGCTGCCGACGAGACGGAAGCGAGTGCAGCGGGCGACGAGACGGCGGAGAGCGCGGCCGGCGACACCCCGCCGCAGCCGCCGGAAACCACCGACACGCCAGCCGTCCCAGACGCCCCGGCAGAAACGCCCACGCCCTCCAACACGCCGCCGCCCACCTCCACACCGCCGCCCACCGAGCAGCCGATTGATCCGCGCCTCGAAGCGATCAAGACCGAGCTGGTCCCGGTGACGGGCGGCACGTTCCAGATGGGCACCAACCAGCAGGAGGCCGCCGGCGCGGTGCAGGAGTGCGTGAACAACGGTGGGGCCTGCGAGATCGGCATGGCCGAAGACTCGTTCCCGCCGCACCCGGTCACCATCACCAGCTTCCAGATCGAGCGTTACGAGGTCAGCGTCAGCCAGTTCGCCGCCTTCCTCAATGTGTTGGGTCCCGGCAGCCACACCAACGGCTGCAACGGCCCCTGCGCAACGACGCAGGACGAGGACACCACCAGCCCCATCGTCTACGACGGCGACACGTATGCGCCGCGCCAGTACGCCGGCGACCGCCCGGTGACGAACGTAAGCTGGTTCGGCGCGAACGCCTACTGCGAAGCGACTGGCCGCCGGCTGCCGACCGAGGCTGAATGGGAACGCGCCGCGCGCGGCCCGGAGGGGTACATCTACCCCTGGGGATGGACGTTCGACAACACGCGCGCCAACACCAACCAGTCAGGCACGGGGGCACCACCGTCATCGGCACGTACCCGAACGGGGCCAGCCCCTTCGGCGCGGAGGATTTGTCTGGCAACGTCGCGGAGTGGGTCTACGACTGGTACCAGCCCGACTTCTACAGCACCGAACAGGCCCGCCAGCTCAACCCCCAGGGGCCGGTCACGGGCGCGGAGCGGGTGATTCGCGGCGGTGCCTGGGACCAGCGCCCGTTCTTCTCGCGCACGGTGCACCGCCTGTCCAGGCCGGCGAATACGGCAGCGCCCTGGATCGGCTTCCGGTGCGTCTCGGACGAGAACCCGCCGCCGGGGGCCGCTCCCGCAGCCGGCCAGGCTGATGCAGCGGTCACGCCGAGCATCACGCCCACGCTGGACCCGGAATATCACGCCCACCGACCTACCCACGCTGCCGCCGGGCGCAGGATGATTGGCCTCTGCTAAGGAGTAGGGCGCACGATGCCCATTGCATCGCCGTTCGACCTGCTGATTCTGGTCTTGATGATCGTCTTCAGCGGGCTGTTGCTGTTCGGCTTCGCGTTCGGCAAGCTCCCTGTAGACCGCACCCAGCGCCAACCGCGCCAGACGCAGCTTGCACAGTCGGCGGTGCTGGTGACCTGCGCCCTGATCTGGTGGCTGGTGGGCGCGCGCAGCACCGAAGTTGAGGCGTTCGCGCGCTATGTCTTTCTGGGCATGTCGCTCGGTTTCCTCGGCGACATCCTGCTGAGCGACCTGCTGCGCATCCGGAACGCCCTGATCCTGGGCATGGTCGCGTTTGGGGTGGGCCACATCTTCTACATCCTCGGCTACCGCGAGCTGCAAATCCTGTTCGGCCTGGAGGACGCCCGCACGCTGGTGATCACGCTCGTGGTGGCCGGCGTGGTCAGCATCGGGACGTGGATGGGCCTGGTTTACGTGCCCGAAGGCGAAACGGCGCTCAACGTCGGCTCGCTGGTTTACGGCCTGGTGCTCGGCGGCATGGCCGGCTACGCGCTTGCGCTCGCGTTGCAGCTTCCCGCCTTCCTGCCGATGGCGGTGGGGGCCGTCCTCTTTTTGATCTCGGACATCATCTTGGGTAACTTCCTCTTCCGGCAAAATCGTTGGTACTTGGTGGGTGATGTCATTTGGTTTACCTACGTAATCGGCCAGGCGCTCATCGTCTTCAGCAACGCAACCGCGCTCACCTTGCTGGCGGAAGCGGTTTAATGCGGCTGGCGCTCGCGCTGTCGCTGCTCCTCACACTGCTGGCGAGCGCCGTTTTCCCCCCCCTGGCGGAAGCGCAACTCGATTGTGGCGTCGTGGACGCCATCGACTACCCGTTGCCGGGTGACCGCTTTCGCATCGGCTTTGGGTTCGGCGCGGAGAGCCGCCGCTTCGGCGGCCTGCTGCACGGCGGCGAGGACTGGTGGGGCCGGAACGGAAAGACCCTCGGCGAGCCGGTCTATGCCGTCGCGCGCGGGCGCGTGACGCTCTCCTCCGCGACCGTGTGGGGGCCGGACAAGGGCGTGGTCATCATCGCGCACACGATGCCCGACCGCAGCGTGTGGTATTCGCTCTACGGCCACCTGGAGCCGCTGAACGGGTACGAGTTCCCGACGGCGGGGTCGTGCGTCCAGCTTGGCGACATCGTCGGCGCGATCGGCGCGGGCCGGGCCAGCCCGCACCTGCACTTCGAGATCCGCAACTTCAACTCCGACCAACCCGGCCCGAACTACTGGTCCATCGACCCGAAGACGAACGGTTGGGCCAACCCGACCCAGTTCATCATCGACTGGCAGACGTGGCTGCGCGGCCTGGATGCGTGGCGGCTCAACCTGTACCGGGGCGTGTCCGCCCAGACCCCGGCCATCATGCGCGATGACGGGACCATCCTCTACCTCGACGGCAGCGTGATCTTCGCCGTGTCGCCGGCGCGCCAGTACGTCTGGTACTCGGTCACGCTCAGCGCCCCGCCGGTGGGCATGGTGCGCACCGCCCCGGAGAACTTCACCGTCGCGCTGGAGACGGGCCAGATGGAAGACTGGACGGACGAGGGGGTACGGCGGCTGATCTGGCAGGCCGCTGGACCGCCGAGCGGGCCGCCAATTGCCTTCGGCGACAGGCTGCTCGTGCACACGCCAGACGGCGGCCTGACCGCCTACGGCCCGGACCGCGCGCCCGCATGGCAGATCGCGGAGGTGGACCGCATCGTGAGCAGCGCCGTTAGCGGCGACACGCTGGCGCTGACCGACCGCACCGGCGCGTTCTGGCTGCTCGACGGCGCGGGGCAGGTGATCGACCAGGCGAAGCTGAACCGCCCCGGCGACCTCGCAGCCGCGCCCGGCGGCGGCTTCTACGTGCGGTCGAGCCGCGGCCTGTGGCGCGTGAGCGCCGGCGGGCAGTGGCGTTGGCTGGGCGAAGCGCCGCGCGCCAACCCGGTGCGTAGCCAACTCGTGGCCGACCCTGCCGACGGCTTCTACCTCTGGACCGGCTGGAGCGGGCGCGGTGAGGTCATCGCCTACGATGCGGAGGGCGCGGTGCGCTGGCGCACGCGCGTGCCGGATGAACTCGGCGCCGTGAGCCTGACGCTGGACGGCGCGTGCCGCCTGCTCGTCGGCGGCAACACCGGCCACCTGTACGCCTTCGACCGCCGCGACGGAGAGCCGCTCGCCAACCTCAGGCTGTATGGCGACGGCAGCCCGGCCTTTGTCGGGGTCGCCAGCGACGGCCTGGCCCGGTTCCTGATCTACGACAAGCTCGTCGCGTTCGACCTGGAGGCGTTCACCGGGCCGTGCAATTGAGCTGTGGGCATTTATCAAGGACGCGCCCCCCGCCGGCGACAGCCGGCGCGCGGTGACGCGCTGAGCACACACAAGGATGGGAAACACCTGTGAAAGCCATTGTTCTCTGTGCGGGCGAGGGGACCCGCCTGCGCCCGATCAGCTTTACCGGTCCCAAGCACATGCTCCCCATCGCCAACAAGCCCATCGTCCGGCACGTCGTCGAGTCCATCGTCGAGGCCGGCATCCGCGACATTGGCCTCATCATCAACCGGGGCTGGGAGTCCGCCTTCCGTGAGGCCTTCGCCAACGCGCACGCACGCTGGGGCGCGAACGTGGAGTTCATCTACCAGGATGAGCCGCTGGGCCTGGCGCACGCGGCCGGCTGCGCCCGCGACTTCGTGGGCGACGCGCCGTTCCTCATGTACCTCGGCGACAACCTGCTCGAAAAGGGCGTGACCGGCATCGTCGAGCGTTACGAGCGTGGCGGTTTCAACTCTGTCATTTCACTATACGAAGTCGATGACCCCACCGCCTTCGGCGTGGCCGAACTCGACGGCGAGCGCATCGTCCGCGTGGTCGAAAAGCCGAAGGAGCCGAAAAGCAACTGGGCCATCATGGGCGTGTACCTGTTCGACCACCACGTCTTCGACGTGATCGACGGCCTGAAGCCGTCGTGGCGCGGCGAGTACGAGATCACCGACGCGATCCAGGGCCTCGTTGACCGGGGGCTGGCGGTCGCGCCGCATTTCGTCGAGGGCTGGTGGCTCGACGCCGGCACGCCCGACGACATGATCCAGTCCAACCGGCGCAAGCTGCTGCAACTCGCGTCCAACGCGCAGACCGACGTGGGTACGGTGATCTGGGACGAGTGCCGCGACGAGGACCTGCCCGAAGGCACGGTGATCCGCAACAGCGAGATTCGCGGGCCGGTCATCATCGGCAGGCGCTGTCAGATCACCAACGCCTATATCGGGCCGTTCACCTCCATCGGCGACGGCGTGATCGTATCGGGGAGCGAGGTCGAGAACTCGATTCTGTTGAACGACTGCCAGATTCTGGAGTTCGGGCCGCGCCTGGACAAGAGCATCATCGGGCGGCGCGCCCGGCTGACGGCAAGCGCGACCGCCGTCGGGTCGTCGTCCTCGACCTTCATCCTTGCCGACGACAGCGTGGTGAACCTGCGCCAGTGCACGTGAAGCAAGCGGGGGAATGCAAACTAAGGCCGGGAATGCGACAGCGCCGGCCTTATGTGCGGGCTATTGACTCCAGACGGGCGCCGGCCCGGCGCCCGTCTGTTGTTTGGCTCTAGTAGCGGTTGCGGCGGCCTTCAGAGCGCGAGCTGCTGCGCTCGCGCGCTTCATCCACCCGCAAGGGACGCCCACCGAGTTCGGTGCCGTTGAAGCGCTGAATGGCTTCCTGCGCCGCCTCGTCGGTGGTGTACTCCACAAACGCAAAGCCGCGTGAACGGCCCGTTTCGCGGTCGGTGATGAGGTTTACGGACTCGATCTCACCTGCCTGCTCAAAGAGTTCACGCAGTTCGGCCTCCGTAACCTGAAAGGCCAGATTCCCGACGAACAGTTTCTTCACTTCGTTCTCCCCCTTTTTGGGTAGATAGCCCGCTGCCTCCTCAAACAAAAGGCCCGCCCAGGACACCTCATCCTGGCGAGCTTTGTCTTGGCACGACATGCTGTTGCAGGTCTTCGGCACTCGGGACTTGATTCGTTACGCCCAGTATAATAGCACAGGCGTCGCGGCTGCGCCAAAAGTGGCGCGGGCGCAAAAGACCGCGCGCCGGCAGCCACGACCGGCGGAATTGGCTAGAAAGCACACCTGCATGTTATAAACGCGCGGCGGCGGGGGCGTGTGGAGAAGGCCAGAAACAGCAAATGAGCGCGGCAGGACTCGAACCTGCAACCAATGGCTTAAAAGGCCACTGCTCTACCATTGAGCTACGCGCCCACATGCGCGCAAAGTATAGCACGCCGGGGTGCGCGCTGCCAGCAGATTCCCGCCCCAACCAGGACACAACATGGCGCGACTGATCTTCCTGCTCCTGTTTGCCGTCTACCTGCTCACCTTCAGCGGCCAGATTCACAGCGGCGACGAAATCGCCATCCTTGCCGTCACCGACAGCCTGCTCGCGCGCGGGTCGTTCGACACCAACCTCAACATCTGGGGGCGCTACGGCCAGCCCTACCCCGCCGGCGTCCCGGATCACTTTGGCCCCTCCGGCGACCTCTACACGAAGAAGGGCATCGCCCAGTCGCTCGCACCCGCGCCGTTCTTCGCGCTGGGCGGCGTCTTCCCGGCGCTGGGGCGGGTCCACCTTGCGGCGCTCACCCACGGCCTCGTGACCGCGCTCACCGGCGCGCTGATCTTCATGATCGCGCGCCGCCTGCGCTGCCGCGAGGTGAGCGCGCTCGCCGCCGCGCTGCTCTTCGGCCTGGCGACGCCGGCCTGGGTGTACGCGCGCTACCACTTCGGCGAGCCGCTCATCGGGCTGGCGTTGGCGCTCTGGTTCTACGCGCTGCTGCGCCTGCCGGCGTCGGTATCGCCCACCCCCTGGCTCGCGCTGAGCGGATTCGCGGCCGGCCTTGCGGTGGCCGTGAACCTCACCAACGCGCTGCTCGTCCCGCTCCTCCTACCGGCGACGTACTTCGCGCTGCGCGGGCGGCTCAGCGTGCGCCACTGGGTCGCCCTGGGCGCGCCGCTCGCCGTGATCGGACTGGGGCTGGCGGCGCTCAATGTGCTGCGGTTCGGCGCGCCGCTCAACGCCGGCCAGAATCCCGAACTGGGCGAGGGCTTCACCACACCGCTGTGGTTCGGCGTGTACGGGCTGCTCCTCAGCCCGGCGCGCGGCCTGTTGGTGCACAGCCCGTCCGTGCTGATCGGCGTGGCGGGGTGGTTCGGGTTGCGCCGCCGCCATGCGCCCCTGGCGTGGCTGTCCGCCGGCGTGGTCGTGATCTCCCTCGTGGCCTTTGGCACGTACTTCGCGTGGTGGGCGGGCTACAACTGGGGGCCGCGCTACCTGCTGCCGCTGGCCGTTCCCGCTGCGATAGCGGCTGCGCCGGCCTTCGACTGGCTCCTGGGCGCGCGCAGTCGTGTGCGCGCGGCGGCGGCGGTCGCCGTCGCGTCGCTGCTGGGCGTCTCACTGCTCATCCAGGCGCTCGGCGTGGCCGTCCCCTTCGGCGATTACGAAGTCGCGCTGACCGAACAGTACGGCTTCGACAACACGCCACCGATCCTGTACCAGTATGGCGAAGCCGTGCTCAACGACTGGTCGCTCTCGCCCGTCCTGGGGCACGCGCGGCTGCTGGCGGACGGCGGCGTGACTGACGTCAGTTGGTTCACGCGCGCCGGCATCGACTGGGCGGCGGCGCTCCCGCTGGCGGCGTTTGTCGCGCTGCTTGCGGCGCTGCTCGTCCGGCGCGCGCGCGGCCGGCCCGTTGGACGGCGGGCGCTGGCGGCGCTTGCCGTGCTGGCGGTCGCGCTCGCCGGTTGGGCGCTCGTCCGCAACGCCGCGCACCCTCTTGACCCCTACAGCGCGCCCGCGCCGGCGCTGGACGCCGTCGCCACGGAAGCCGCGCAGGCAGGTGCGTCGCAGAGCGCGGGGGCGCTCATCTACGTGCCGGAGTACACGCGCAGCATCCTCGACCGCTACCCCGGCTTCCCGGCGGCCTGGGGGATGCCGCCGCTCGTCGCCCCCGACGCCGACCTGGAAGCGGCGCTGGCGACCGCGCAGGCGCGGCACGACTGGCTGTGGGTCGTGAGCTGGTTCGACGCGCTGAGTCCCGACGCCTGGGCGGAGGCGCGGCTCGCGGCTGCGCACTATGCGCTGCCGCCGCGCGCCCAGGCGGGCGGCTTCTGGATTGGCCGCTACGCGACGCGCCGGGCCGACGAGGCGTGGCAGCCGGCCGGCTGGGCGTTGGATGCGGGGATGGCGTTGGAGGCGGCAGCCGTCGCGCCAGAAGCGCCCGCGCCGGGGGATACGCTGCGCATCGCGCTGCGCTGGGAGGCGGCGCGCGCCATCGACGGCGACTATGTGATCTTCGTGCACCTCGTGGACGAGGGCGGGACCGTCATCGCCAGCGCGGACCACGCGCCGCAGAACGCCTTCCGCCCTACGTGGGACTGGGAGGCCGGGGAGACGGTCGTTGACCGGACGGCGCTGCCGCTGCCGGCGTCGCTGGCGCGCGGGCGGGACTACGCCGTGCGTGTTGGCCTGTACGACTGGCGCACACCGGAGGCGCGGCTCGTTGGCAGGACGGCCACAGGTGAAGTGACGGACTCGTGGGAGGTGATGCGGTTCCGGTTGCCGTGAGGGCGGGGCGCGACGCCGGCGCTACCCGGCCAGGAGGAGAATCGCCACCACGATCAGGAGAAGCGTCCCGATTGCGAACAGCGCCATCAGGCCGAGCAGCAGGCCGCGATTGCCCGCCAGCCGCTCGATACGCGACGCCCGCGCGCCGCGCCGGGTGGATTCGGCCTCGATATCGTCCTCAAAGAAGAGGTCCGCGCCAGGCGCAACCGCCTCGGCCTCGCCGATTGCCTCGTCGGCAAACGGGTCGAAGTCGCCAAAGATGTCTTCCTCGTCGCTCTGCTCAAGGAGCTGGAGCGCTGCCCTGGCCCCGGCGTGCTCGCCGTCGATTGCCAGCACGTTGTCCAGGCAGATGCGCCGCTCCTCGTCGGTATCGACAGCCTGATACATTAGGAACCAGGCGTCCGCGTTGTACTCGTCATTTTCGAGCAACTGTTCGAGGAGTTCGCGCGCCTCTTCCCGGTTGCCCTTTTCGAGCGCTTCCCTGGCTGCCTCGATCATGTCACGCCCTCGTCATCCGTTCCGGCATAGGCCTTGCAGGATGCGTGCAGTAAACACCCCTGACCGCATTGTAGCACGAGCCAGCCCGCCGCGAAACTGCTAGCCGGTCCCCCAGTCGCCGATGATGTCAATCTCCCGGTCGCTGTGCGTCACCTGGAACAGCTCTCCGGTGTCAATCACCAGGATGTAAATTTCCCAGTTGCCGGTGCGGTTGGAGGTGAACGCGATGTAACGCCCATCGGGCGAGAAGCGCGGGAGCATGTCGCGCGCGGTCTCTGCGGGAACGCCGGCCTCTTCGTCGCCCTCGTTTTCCGCCGCCGGCGGGTAGAGCAGGCGCGGCGCAGCGCCGCCGTCCACATCGTCGATGATGTAGATGTCGCTGTCGTAGGCGTCGTAATCGCCCTTGTCGCGGTTCTCTGCGCTCGTGCCCTCGAAAACAATCCGCCGCGTATCCGGGGACCAGTCCGGCGCGCGTTCGATCAGGTCGTCACCGTCGAACGTCAGGTTGGCGTCGTCGCTCCCATCGGCGCGCGCGATGTGCAGGTCCGCGCCGCCCTGGGCGCGCCGGTCGGTCACGTAGATCAGGCGCTGCCCGTCGGGGGGACCAGATCGGCCAGGTGTTGAGAAACTCGTTGTCCGTGATCTGCGTCGCCCTCGGCGTTTCGGGGTCAAGCATAATCACCCAGATTTGGGGGACGAAGGTGCCGGCCCTGAAGCCAGAGAACGCAAGCTGCATCCCGTTCGGCGACAGTGACGGATGGTTCTCCGTGCCGAACCGGATCTCCTCATCCCGTACAACCGGGGTGCCCTGGGCGTTCTGGCCTTCGACCTCGATCACCGCGCCATTGGTGAGAAACGTGCGGTTCTCGCCCAACAGATCAACACTCACCACGCGACTCGTGTCGCCGCTCAAGCCCAATTCGTAGATGATGCGGGTGCCGTCGCGCGAGAAAACGGGATAGCGCCCGCGCGTCTGCGTATCTGCATCGCCCACCGTGAAGCGGCCACTACCGTCAGTGCCGGCGTAGAGAATGGGCAGGAACGCCTCATTGTAGAAGCGCGGCCCCGAGCCGAAGACCAGCCGGCCCGGTATTCCAGCGGGCGACGGCACCGGATCGGCGTGTTCGTGATGACGACCGTCGCCGTCGGCGAGGGCGTGAACGTCGGGTACAGATTTTCGGTCGCCGTCGGCGTGGGCGCGCCGGCCCCGGCGGCCGGCGTTGTCGTCCGCGGCGGCGACTCGCCGCCACCGCCGCCCCCACCGCCGCCGCCCAACAGCACGAGCAGAAGCGCCAGGAGGATGACGCCGCCCACAGCGCCGCCGATCATCAGCGTGCGGCGGTCGATCTGGCGCACGCCATCAGGGACGTCGCCCCCTTCGTCGCGTCGGCGGCCTCGCTCTCCAGCTTTCGAGCAGACGGCGCGCGCGCTCGTTGTTCGGGTTCAGGTGCACCACGTTGCCCAGGCACACGCGGCGCTCCTCATCGGACTCCACAACGGAGGCGAGCCAGAACCAGGCCTTCTCGCTGTACTTGTCCATGGCGACCACGCGCTCGAAGTACGTCCGCGCCGTCGCCTTGTCGCCCGCCTTGGCCGCCGCGATGCCCTTCTGCATCTGTTCGCTGATTTGTGGTTCTTTTTCGCTCACGCTCACATCCTCAGTTCTAGGGGAGCCAACTGGGGTGCAGTGCGCTGCCCGACACCGACGTCACCTGGTGGATGTCTGTGCCATCCGCCGCCATCACGTAGATCTGAAAACCGGTGCCCTCCCCGGTCAGAAGCAAACGCGATCCACTGACCGTCCCGCGACCAGCTCGGATCGAGATCCGACGCGCCGTTGTCGCCGTACTGGTCGAGGGTGAGCAGGCGCGGGTCGGCGCCGTCGTCGCGCATCACGTAGATGTCGTTATCGTCAATCGAAACCCGGTTGGAGACAAACGCAATGTACCGGCTGTCTGGCGACCACGCCGGCGACATGCTGGAATTCTGCGAGCGCGTGATCTGGAAGACATACACCTCACATCCCCCTGGAGCGTGTCGCAGTCCGCGGGGAGGGTGAATATCTGCAGGTAGCCGCGCCCCCGTGCGGTCCGACGCAAACGCAATCGTCTTCCCGTCCGGCGACCACGCCGGCTCGCGGTCCGTCGATGGGTTGTCGGTCAACTTGACGACCGCGCCGGATTCCAGGCTGACGACATACAGCTCGTCGTTGCCGCTGGCGTCGGCGCTGAACACGATGCGCGCGCCATCCGGCGACCACGAGGGCGACTCAAGCTGCTCTGCGCCCAACTCGGTAAGCTGGCGCGGCTCGCCGCCGTTGGCGTCCATCACGAAAAGCTCCGGATTCCCTGTCCGCTCCGAGACGAACGCGATCAAGTCTCCCATAGGCGAGAGCGCGGGGTAGAGGTCGCGCGTGTCGCCTGCCGTCAGTTGCATCAGGGTGTCGGAGTCGCCGTCGGCCCAGACCGTGTAAATGCTCTCCTGGCGCTCCTGACCCGCCAGCGCCGAGTACGCCAACACGTAGTTGCGCAGCGGCACGCGCGTCGGGCGCGGAGTCGCGGTTGGGCGCGGCGTCACGGTCGGTAAGGGCGTCCAGGTGGGTACGGTCGTCACCTCGCCGGGCGCGACGATCACGATCTGCGTCGGCGGCGCTGTCGGGGGCACCGGCGTGCCGCCTAGTAGAATGTCGATGCTGCCCAGGCCGAGTCGCTGGCGCAGCAGCAGCGCCGCGACCGTCACAATCGCGATGATGGCAATGCCGCCCACCAGCAGCACCAGAATCCGCCGCCCGCGACGCCGCCGGCGGGGCGGCGCTTCGGTGGGCAGGGGTTCGGCGTGCGGCAGCGGCCCCGTGCCGGTGCGCGCCGCCGGGCGCGACCTGGGTGCGCCAGCCGCCGGCGCGGGCGCGTCCAGCCAGTCGCTCGCGCCCCAGTCAGCCGCCCTTTCCGTCACGCTGCCCAGGCGTGCGTCCAGGTCAATTTCGTCCTCAGCCGGCGGGGTGTCCCCTGCCGGCTGCGCGAGGGCGGCCATCGGATCCGGCTCGTCCGCGGGCTTCGGCGTGAGGCCAAGCCGCGCATCGAGGTCGATTTCGTCTTCCGTGGGTTCTTCCAGGCCGGCGGGGCGGGGCGGCGCGGGCGTCTGCGCCTTTGGCCGGGCGGGTCTGGATGGCGCGCTCTGGGGACGGGTGCCGCCGAGCTTCTCCAGCGCGGCGCGCGCGCGCGCGTTATCCGGGTTGATCGCCAGCGCGTTTTCCAGGCAGATGCGGCGCTTCTGGGGTGTCTCCACCACGGACGCCATCCACATCCACGCGAGTTCGTTGCGGTCGTCGATTTCGAGCACCTGCTCGAAGATACGACGCGCTACTCGCTTCTTGCCGTCGCGCGCCGCCTGGATGCCGGTACGTAATAGTGCCTGGAGATCATCCTCAGACAACGGAATCTCCAATGTAGATTAAGCGGAGGTGAAAACCTCCCATATCTTATACTGATGGACACTATAGGGCAATGTGCGTGAGGTCACAAGACGCCAGAATCAGACAAGACAACGGCCACGATCAGGATAGCGCCCATTACCATTCAGTTGAACTACATCGAGGTCAATACGACGGCCACGACCACCACCACGATCAGAAGCAGCACCGCGAGGCCGGCAGCCAGCAACCCGTAGCGGACAAGCTGGCGGTCGCGCTTGCTGCTGGCTTCCTCCAGGCTGGCGAGGTGCTTGCGGGCCGTCGGGTTCTTCGGGTTGATCTTGAGCACCGCGCGCAGGTAGCGCATCCGCTCTTCCGGCGTCTCCGCGACGGAGGCCATCCAGAGCAGGGCGCGCTCGTTTCGCTTGTCCTCATCCAAAACCTGCTGGAAGATCACCCGCGCGGTGGCCTTGTTGCCGGCCTTCGCCGCCTGGATGCCGATATTCAGGAGTTGTTTGGGGTCTGCCGCCTGCGGTTCCTCGTCTACCATAGGGCACGCCATCCTGATCTTTGCCAGCGCCAACAACTTACCTGGACCTTCTTCATGGTTGGTATGGCATATTCATACAGTCCAGAGGCAATTGGAACTATATGCCGAAGCCCGAAAAAGGGCAACTGAGCGCAGCGAGGGTGCGCTTCAGGATCGGGGCAACGCCCATTCGACTGGCTCGTAGAGGCACCGCGTGCTGTGCCCCTATCCACCGCAATATCTGGCGGTGGGGGCGAACCACCGGTTCGCACCTACCACCACGCATTTTCATCCCCTTGAGGCGCCACCGCCAGTGGCATGGGAATCTCCCGTGACGGCGCGGCCCTGTGAAGGCTGCGCGCCGCTATGGCACACTCTCGCGCACCGCCTGGTACACTGCCGCGAGCGGCACGCCCGCTGCCAGCGCCGCCGCGCGGCAGTCGTCGTACTCCGGGAACGCGCGCACCAGCGCGCCCCCGAATCGCGCCAGCTTCACGCGCACCGTCCCGTAGGGCGTCTCGACCTGCGCCACCTCGCGCGGGAGGCACCAGCGCGCGACCATCCCCTCGCGCACGCCCAGCGTCACCCCCTCGCGGAACAGGACCGCGCGCAGCGCCGCCGCGCTACCAGGTTCGGCGAGCACACTCAGCAACACGGCGGGGCGGCCCTTCTTCATCACCAGCGGCGTCAGCGTCACGTCGAGCGCGCCCGCCTCGAAGAGCCGGTCCATCAGGTAGTCATACACCTGCGGGTTGGCGTCGTCGATGTTGGTCTCCAGCATGGTGAGCTGCCGCACCTCCACGTCGTCGCCAGCCCCGTCGTCGCCGAGCCAAACGCGGAGCACGTTCGGCGTTGGCGCGTCGCGCTGGCCGGCTCCGTAGCCGACCGCCTCCAGCGTCAGCGGCGGGCAGGCTCCAAAACCCGTCGCCAGGGTGCTGAGGATCGCCGCGCCGGTCGGCGTGACCAGCTCCTGATCCACGTCGCGCTGCCGGACCGGCGCGCCGCGCAGCAGCGCGAGCGTGGCCGGCGCGGGCACGGGGATCGGCCCGTGCATCGAGCGCGTCATGCCCTGCCCCAGTGGGAAGGGACTCGCCATCACCCGCGCCACGCCGAGTTCGTGGAGGCCCAGCGCCGCGCCCGCAATATCGACCATCGCGTCCACGCCGCCGACCTCGTGGAGGTGTACGTGCTCGACCGGCTGGTTGTGGATCGTCGCCTCCGCCTCGCCGAGCCGCTGGAAGATGCGCTGCGCCGCCTCCCGCGCTGGTTCGGGCAGGTCCGCGTCGCGGACGCGCGCCAGGATGTCGGTCAGGTGACGGTGCGGCTGCTGCTCCGCCGTCTCGACAGTGACCTGCACCGCGCTGATCGCGCCCTTCATCGCCCGCGCGCTGGCGATGCGCACGCCCTCAAGGCCCAGGCGCGCCGGGACGCTCTGCAAGACCGCCTCCGGCAGCCCCACGTCAAGCAACGCGCCGAGGATCATGTCCCCGCTTGCGCCGCCGATCAGGTCGAAATAGATCGTCTTCATGGGTTCTCCTGACGCAAGATACGCCGCGCTACTACCGCCGCGCCGAAGCCATTGTCGATGTTGACCACCGCCACGCCCGGCGCGCAACTGTTGAGCATCGCCAGCAGCGCCGACAGCCCGCCGAAGTTTGCGCCATAACCCCGGCTGGTCGGCACCGCAACGACCGGGCACGCCACCAGCCCCCCGATGACGCTCGGCAGCGCGCCCTCCATGCCGGCCACCGCGATAACCACGCCGGCGCGCTGCAACGTCTCCACGTGCGCCAGCAGCCGGTGCACGCCCGCGACGCCCACGTCATAGAGGCGGTGCACGTCCAGCCCAAAGAGCGCGCCCGTCAGCGCCGCTTCCTCGGCCACCGGCATGTCGGCGGTGCCCCCGGAGGCAATCACCAGCGGCGCGCCGCGCGGCGTGGGCATCTCGCCTACCCAGATCACGCGCGCGGTGGCGTCGTAGCGCGCGTCCGGCAGCGCGGCGCAGACGGCGGCGTAGACCTCCGGCTCTGCGCGGGTCGCCATCGCCAGCCCGCGCGCGGCAAGCCGCGCCATGATCTCGGCGACCTGCTCCGGCGTCTTCCCCGGCGCGTACACGACCTCCGGCGTGCCCACGCGCATCGCGCGGTGGTGGTCCAGCCGTGCGTAGCCCAGGTCCTCGGTTTCGAGCGCGCGGAGCTGCGTCACCGCCGCGTCAATCCCGGTCTCGCCGGCGGCGACGGCGCGCAACAGGGCGCGGAGCTGTTCGCTATCCATTTATCAGTCTCAGTCCCTTCCGCCTCACAGAACCGCCGACTCACGTCGGCGGCAAAAGAACCCTATCCACATGCGATGGCGCGCAGCGCGCATCCGGCCTTTACACTCCGGCCCCGCTGCGCCCGCGCCTATCCGCCCCGCTTCAGCACGGCGTTGAGGCTGCCCGTGCGGTAGCCTTCAAGATCGAGCGCGACGAAAGTATACCCTGCGCCCTGCACCGCTTCAATCACCCGGTCGCGCTGCGCCAGCGCCGCCGCAAGCTGCTCCGGCGGCACCTCGATGCGCGCCACGTCGCCGTGATGCCGCACGCGCACCGCCTCGAAGCCGAGGGCGTGCAGGCCGGCCTCGGCGCGGTCGATCTGCCGCAGGATGTCGGGCGTCACCTCAGACCCATACGGCACGCGCGACGCCAGGCAGGCCGCCGCCGGCCGGTTCCACACACTCAACCCGAGGTGGCGCGCCAGCGCGCGCACGTCTTGCTTGGTGAACTCAGCCTCGGCAAGCGGGCTGCGCACCAGGTGCTCGCGCGCGGCGCGGCGGCCTGGGCGGTGGTCGCCCCGGTCGTCGTGATTCGTGCCGTCCACGATGGCGCGAAAGCCCGCGCGCGCGCGTAAGCCGTCAGCGTCGTGTAGAGCGTGTCCTTGCAGTAGTAGCAGCGCAGCGGGCTGTTGGCGCGGTATTCGGGCCGCTCGACCTCGGTGGTTTCGATGAACTGGTGGCGCGCGCCGATCTCCCGCGCGAGCGCAGCCGTCTGCGCGCGGGCGGCCTCCGGCAGGCTCGGCGAGACGGCGGTGACGCCGAGCGCCGCGTCGCCAAGCACGTCAGCGGCGACCTTGAGCAAGAGCGCGCTGTCCACGCCGCCGCTGAACGCCACCAGCACGCGCTCCATCTCGGCCAGCGTGCGCCTGAGCGTTTCGTGCTTCGCGCGCAGCGCATCATCAACCGCTACGGCGTCGAAAAGGGTAACGCTTTCCGTCATGATGATTGCTCCAGCATCCCATTTTTCCAGTAACAATGATAACAAACCTTCAGCGCTGCCGCTCACAAGCCGCCACCCCGGCCCCACAGAGCAGAATACCAGTGGCGCAGCAGAAGGGATCAGATCAGCGCCAACCCCTTGCATTGATTTTAGCAGTGTGGTATAATGAGTTTTAGGTAAGACTAAATTCAAAACAAAAACCACACTAGATTTACCTGGAATTGGCTGCCTATGGAAACACGAACGCTCGACACCCTCTCACGCCACCAGACCGCCGTCGTGACCGCGCTGCACAGCGATGGCGCGGAGCGCCGGCGCATGATGGACCTGGGCATTGTGCCCGGCACCGCAATCCGGGTCGAGATGGTTAGCCCGCTGGGTGACCCGGTCGCCTACCTCGTGCGCGGCAGCGTGGTCGCCCTGCGGCGCGAACAGGCCGCAAAGATCGAAATCACACTACAGCCTGCGGAGGAAACACAGCCATGACTGTGCACACAACGACATCACACGCCTGCGAGACCTGCCCGCTGGGCACGAACGCGCAGCTTATCCGGCTCGGCATCAACGTCGAAGGCTGGAACTACGTCGTGGCGCTGGCGGGGAACCCCAACACCGGCAAGAGCACCGTCTTCAACGCCCTGACCGGGCTGCGCCAGCACACGGGCAACTGGCCGGGCAAGACCGTCACCCGCGCGGAGGGCGGCTTTCTCTACCAGGACGAGCGGTTCAAGCTCGTGGACCTGCCCGGCACCTACTCGCTGCTCTCTTCCAGCCTCGATGAAGAGGTCGCCCGCGACTTCATCCTTTTCGGGCAGCCCGACGTGACCGTCATCGTGGTTGACGCCACGCGCCTGGAGCGCAACCTGAACCTCGTGCTGCAAATCCTGGAGATTACCGACCGCGTCGTCGTCTGCCTTAACCTGGTTGACGAGGCCGAGCGGCACGGCATGACGGTGGACGACCGCGCGCTCGCGCGCGACCTGGGCGTGCCCGTGATCCCCACCGTCGCCCGGCGCGGCGAGGGCATCCCCGAACTGCTGGCGGCGATCCACGAGGTGGCGAGCGGCGCGTACAAGGCCCGGCCCCACCGCATCAACAACCACAATCCGGCGCTCGCGCAGGCTATCGACACGCTGGCCGCGCAGATCGAGGCCCGGTTCGAGGGCCTGCCCAACGCGCGCTGGGTGGCGATGCGCCTGCTCGACGGCGACGAGCGCATCCTTGAGGCCGTGCGCAGCGGCGAACTCGGCATTCTCGCGCGCGGGGCGCAGCCTGTCGGCAGCGCGCTCCAGCAGGAGGCGGCATGATGGCTGAGCCGGCTGCCGCCACACCCGACGACCTTATCAAGCAGGCCGAGGCGCTGCGCAGCGCGGTCGGCGCGGATTTCCACGACGACCTGATGCTGTCGATCTACACCGACGCTGCCCGCATCGCCGACCACGCCGTGACGCGTGAGGGCGCGGCGCGCGGGCGCTTCTACCTGGACCGGACGATTGACCGCCTGGTGACCAGCCGCGTCTGGGGCTTCCCGATGATGCTGTTCATGCTGCTGGCCGTGTTCTGGATCACCATCACCGGCGCGAACGTGCCGTCGCAGATGCTCGGCGACTTCCTCATGGGCGCCGTCTATGACGCGCTGCACAGCGTCGCGCAGGCGCTGAGCTTCCCCTGGTGGCTTGCGGGCTTCCTCATCGACGGCGTGTACCTGGCGACCGCCTGGGTCGTCAGCGTGATGCTGCCGCCGATGGCGATCTTCTTCCCGCTCTTCACCCTGCTGGAGGACCTCGGCTACCTGCCGCGCGTGGCGTTCAACCTGGACCGGCTGTTCCACAAGGCCGGCGCGCACGGCAAGCAGTCGCTCACGATGATGATGGGCTACGGCTGCAACGCCGCCGGCGTGGTCGCCACGCGCATCATCGACAGCCCCCGCGAGCGGCTGATCGCCATCATCACCAACAACTTCTCGATCTGCAACGGGCGCTGGCCCACCCTGATCCTGATGGGCACCATCTTCATCGCGGCGACCGCCCCGCCGGCGCTGGCGAGTTTCATCGCCGCCACGAGCGTGGTGGCGGTGGCGGTGCTCGGCATCTTCCTCACCCTGGCCGTCTCGTGGTTCCTCTCGCGGACCTGGCTCAAGGGCGAGGCGTCCACCTTCAGCCTGGAACTGCCGCCCTACCGCCCGCCGCAGATTCTCAAGACGCTCTACACCTCCATCATCGACCGCACGTTGATCGTGCTGTGGCGCGCGGTCACGATGGCGGCCCCGGCGGGGGCCGTGATCTGGCTGCTGGGGAACGTCACCCTCGACGGCGTGAGCATCGGCGAACATCTGGTCAACCTGCTCAACCCGGTCGGGCTGCTCTTCGGCCTGAACGGCGTCATCCTGGTGGCCTATATCGTCGCCATCCCCGCCAACGAGATCGTCATCCCCACCATCCTGATGCTGACGATGATGGTCGGCGGCTCCAGCATGGTGCAGCCGGGCGTGATGCTCGAACTGGAGTCGAACACGGAAGTCTACAACGTGCTCGTGGGCATGGGCGGCTGGACGCTGCTGACGGCGGTCAACCTGATGCTCTTCAGCCTGATCCACAACCCGTGCAGCACCACCATTCTCACCATCTGGAACGAGACGAAGAACCTCAGGTGGACGGCGATGGCGGTGTTCCTGCCGCTGGCGCTGGGCTTCGGCGTGACGTTCCTCACCGCGAACGTCGCGCGGCTGCTGGGTCTTGTCTGACGCCGGCCTTGCTCTGTGATCGCGCGCAACGGCCAGGGCGTCACAACCCTGGCCGTTGTTTCACAGGAGCCAGCGCAACAGGAGTTTGACCTGTGCGTGAGTTTGCAATAGAGTCAAGACCAGGAACGGGGCAGTAAAGAGACTATGAACATGACCATCGATTCAGGGTTGGCTCAATCCGAGTCGGTGCAGAACTTTCTGAAGGCGGTATACACCCTGCAGCGCGACATGGAGCGGGTCCCGACCAGCGCCCTCGCGGAGCACCTGGGTATCTCGCCGCCGTCAGTGACCGACATGGCGCGCCGGCTGGAGGTCGTCGGCCTGGTGGACTATCGCAAACACCGGGGCGTGGTCCTGACCCCGGAGGGCGAGGCCATCGCCCTGAAGATCATCCGCCGCCACCGCCTCATCGAAGCCTACCTGGTCGAAGAACTGGGCTACGCGCCCTACGAGGTCCACGAGGAAGCCGAACAACTGGAACATGCCGTGTCCGAGCGGTTCGTGCAGGAAATCGCGCGCAAGCTCGGCCACCCGGACTTCGACCCGCACGGCGACCCCATCCCCGCCCACGACGGCAGTATGCTCAGCCGCGACCTCTCCGCGCTCTCGGAGCTGCCGGTCAACACGAAGGGCAGGATCGCGCGCATCGCCACCAGCGACGCCGACCTGCTCCGCCACATCCTGGAGCGGGGCTTCAAGCTCGACTCCGCCGTTGAAGTGCTCACGCGCGACCCGTTCGAGGGGCCGATCACGGCCACGGTGGACGGCAAAGAGCGGATGCTCGGCCACCGCGTCGCGTCTGTGGTGCTGATCGACGTGAGCAGCATCCCGTCTGAGTCGTAACGCCACTGCACATGAAACCGCCGATAACTGGACGCCGGCGCGCGTTCCGGGTATAAACGCCTCCATGGCGAAGCCGAAGCCTGCTGTGCGCATGAGAAACGTCGCCCTGCCCGTGGAACACGGTGGGTGGAGCTTTGTGCTCGAACCCATCGTGCTGGGGCTGCTCGTCGCCCCGTCCGTGGCCGGGGTGGGCCTCGCGTGCGCCGGCCTCGGTGCGTTCCTCGTGCGGCACCCGTTCAAGCTGGCGCTCGGCGACCGGCGGCGCGGCAAGCGCTACCCGCGCACCGCCCTCGCGGAGCGCTTCATCCTGCTCTACGGGCTGATCGCGGCGCTCGGCTTCGCGCTGGCCCTGCTCCTGGGCGACCTCGCCCTGCTGATCCCGCTGCTGCTGGCGCTGCCCTTCATCGCGATCATGCTGCGCTACGACGCCGCGAGCCAGAGCCGCAGCCTGCTGCCGGAACTCGCCGGCCCGGTCGGTTTGGCGGCGTTCGCGCCGGCCATCGCGCTTGCCGACGGGTGGGCGCTCGCCCCGGCGCTGGCGCTCTGGGTGATCCTCGCTGCGCGCGCCGCGCCCGCGATCCTCTACGTGCGCGCGCGCCTGCGCCTGGAGCGGGGCGAACCCGCGCCGGCGACCCCCTCCACGATAAGCCACGTCGCTGGCCTCCTCGCGGTCCTTGCCCTCGCGCTGCTGGACCTCGCCCCGGCGCTGGCGGTGGGCGCGCTGGTCGTCCTGCTCGCGCGCGCGGCCTACGGGTTGTCGCCCTACCGCCGCCCGGCCAAAGCGCGCACCATCGGCATCCTCGAAATCGGCTACGGCGCCATGACCGTGTTCGCGGTCGCTATCGGGCACTGGCTCGGCCTCTGACCGCACCCCGCGCTCCGGCATGTTACAATCGAGGCGCTTGCTCGACTTGCCATGACGCGGAGGTCTACGCATATGGACGCCAATGCTTTGCTTGTCCCTGCGGCCATCCTGGGGCTGCGCATCCTGGGCATCAGCCTGAGCACGATACGGACGCTGCTGATGGTGCGCGGCCAGAAGCTGTTCTCGGTCATCATCTCCCTGGTGGAGTTCCTCACCTACGCCTTCTCCATCGGCGCGGTGGTGCAGGACCTGACCGACCCCTGGAACCTGTCTGCCTACGCGGTTGGTTCGGCGGTGGGCATCTGGGCCGGGATGGTGATCGAGCAGCGCGTGGTGGGCGGCTACGCGGCCATCGATGCCATCTCGCCGCAGCGGTCCCATGAGATCGCCGAGGCGGTGCGCGACGCCGGCTACGGGGCGACCGAAGGATGGGGCCATGGCGCAGAGGGACAGGTCGGCACGGTGCGCATCGTGGTCCGGCGCAAGGAGATCGGCGCGATCCTGGCGATCATCAACCGCGTGGACCCTGGCGCGTTCGTCACTGTCGAGGAGACGAGCCGCCTGCAGCACGGCTACCTGCGGCTCGGCCACCCGTGAGCGCAGCGCAGATTGGCCGGCCCGACATCACGTCCGCATTCCGGCGGAAATCCCGGTACAATTGAAGCATGGTTCGCTTGACCTGGAGGAGCACATCATGGAGAAACGACGACTGGGACGCACGAACCACGAGAGCACGGTGGTCATGCTCGGCACCGCGGCCTTCTGGGAGATCGACCAGGAGGGGGCAACCGCCGCGCTTGACCTGGCGCTGGCGCGCGGCATCAACCACATCGACGTGGCGCCGCAGTACGGCCTCGCGGAGGTGCGCGTCGGTCAGTGGCTGCCGCCGCACCGCGACAGGTTCTTCCTCGGCTGCAAAACGCTGGAGCGCGCCCGCGACGACGCCTGGGCGGAGCTGAATCGCTCGCTCGAAAAGCTGCACACCGACCGCCTGGACCTGTACCAACTGCACGCGCTCACCTCGTTCGAGGAGCTTGACGCCGTGCTTGGTCCCGGCGGCGCGATTGAGGCGGCTCACCCGCGCCCGCGACGAAGGGCTGACGCGCTACCTGGGCGTCACCGGGCACGGCCTGCAAGCCCCGGCGGTGTTCGCGGCGGCGCTGGAGCGCTTCGACTTCGACACGGTTATGTTCCCGATCAACGCGAATCTCTTCCACAACGCGGACTATCGCCGCGACGCCGAGCGCCTGCTGGCGATGGCGCAGGAACGCGACGTGGGCGTGATGGTGATCAAGTCGGTGGCGAAGGGGCTGTGGGGCGAGCACGAGAAGCGGTACCAGACCTGGTACGAGCCGTTCGACGCGCCTGAACGGGTCGCAGAGGGCGTGCGTTTCGCGCTCTCGCAGCCGGGCGTGACCGGCATCTGCAGCGCCGGCGACGTGAACATCCTGCCGATGGTGATCGATGCCGCCGAAGCGTTCACGCCGATGGACGCGGCGGAGCAGGCGGCGCTGATCGCGAAGTGGGCCGCGCTGGAGCCGATCTTTCCGGGGCCGCTGGCCTGAGACGTCGCGCCTTCTCGCCGGGCGCAGCTTTCGACAAAGCGTGTCCGGACGTATCTGTTCGCGTTGTCCGCTCGGCATCGCGCTATAGCGTGCTTTTCGCAACCCGACGACTGAAGTCGTCGGTTAATCGCAGAAATGGCGAGCAAGAACACGAATTAGCCCGCGACTTCAGTCGCGGGAACCACAGTGCGAACCGATACGTCCGGACCTCTCAGGGAGCGCGGGCCGATGACGGCCTGCGCTCCGTTCACGCTCAGCAGCCGCTCACCGCGAGAACGCCCGCGCCGGCTCGGCGAGCACCGCTTCGGCGCGGATGAGCAACAGCTCCCCGTTGAGCAGCGCCCCGCCGCCGCCCCGCGATGCGTGTTGTGCCCAATCGCCACAAACTGGAGGTCCGCCGTCGCCGACGGCTGCACCCGCCCCACCGTGACCGCCATCCCCCGGTCGGCGTCGCGGTCGCGGCGGGGCTGCGGGCAGGCCGGGTCGCGCGTCACGATGATGGGCTTCACCGGCGCGCTGGGCAGCGCGGCGACATCCGGCGCTTCGAACGCCTCCAGCGCCGCGATGGCGTCCTCAACAGAGGGCGTGCGCGCAAACCTCACGTTGGCGCAGATGAAGTGCCCCTCGCGCACCGGCACGCGGTTGCACTGCGCGCTGACCGCGAACGGCGCGTCGAGCACCGCGTCGCCGGAGAGCGCGCCGAGCAGCTTGCGCGGCTCCGCGACCAGCTTCTCTTCCTCTCCGTTGATGTGCGGCAGGATGTTGTCGATGATGTCCAGCGCCGAGACGCCCGGATACCCCGCGCCCGACAGCCCCTGCATCGACACCGCGTGCACCGCCTCCACGGTGAACGCGCGGTGCAGCGGCGCGAGCGCCATCGCGAGCACGGTCGTGGTGCAGTTCGGCGCGGTGATGAGCGCGCCCTCCCAGCCGGTGGCGCGGCGCTGCGCCGGGAGCAGCCCCAGGTGGTCGGCGTTGATCTCCGGGATCAGCAGCGGCACGAGCGGGTCCATGCGGTGCGCGGAGGCGTTTGAGCACACGACGTGCCCCGCCGCCGCCAACTGCGCCTCGAACGGGCCGGCCAGCCCGCCCGGCAGCGCAGAGAACACCCACCGGCACGGCGGCGCGTCCTCCGGTTCGAGCAGGACCATATCGCGCGCCCAGGCGGGCATCTCGGTTTCGAGGATCCAGTTCGCCGCATCGGCGTAACGCTTGCCCGCCGAGCGCTCCGACGCGGAGAGCGCGACGACCTCGAACCAGGGGTGGTTGTCCAGCAGTTGCACGAAGCGCTGACCCACCATGCCGGTGGCGCCGAGTATGGCGACGGGCGTCTTGTTGGCGACCATGCAACTCTCCTTATCCCTGAAATGGTCTTATCCGCGAAACGTCATAGACGACAGTAGCTCCACACGATACCGTGGTCGATGAAGAACATCCCATCTGAGGCTGGACAGGGGGCTTAAGCCCCCTGTCCTATCCCACCCGGTAAGGCAGTCTGGCTCAGAATTGAGCGCTATCGCCCCCTTTCAGGCGCGCCACGCTATTCTGTGGTCGTACCATTCGCGGCTCAATTCCTGTGATTGAGGCTCACCCGCTCGTGCAGGTGGCGGACCAGCGGCGGCATCTCGTCGGCGGGCACGACCACGATGATGCCCGCGTCAACGGTGGCCTGCGAGATGGCGAGCACCTGCGCGCCGGTCTCGCCGAGCGCCGCCAGCGTGGGGATGATCACGTGCGCCCCCACCACCGAGACCGTCGCGACGTCGGGCCGCACGTTGACCATGAGCTTATCCGTCGCGGCGCTCATCATGGCAGGTTCGCGGTCCCCGCAGCGAACCAGCACGCTCACCCCGTGCTGCCACGCCGACTGGAGATACAGCAACACATTGACCCCCGCGCGCGCCATGCGCTCCAGGCTGGCGGCGGTCACGTCCGGTGACCAGGTATCGGCCTCGGCCTTGATCGTGACCAGGCACAGGTCGTTCATCGAGATGATGGCCGGCGGGTGCTCGCTGTAGCGGCTGGAGATCAGCGTGCCGGGGTGCGCGGCGTTGAACGTGTTCTTGAGCCGGAGGGGCACGCCGGTCCGCACCAGCGGGCGGATGGTCTTGGGGTGCAGCACGTCCGCGCCGCAGGAGGCCAGCTCGGCGGCGGCCAGGTATGAAAGGTTGCTCAGCACGCGCGCTTCGGGCACGATCTTGGGGTCGGCGGTGAGGATGCCGTCCACGTCGCTCCAGATCCACACCTCGTCCGCTTCGAGCGCCGCGCCCACAATCGCCGCCGAGTAGTCGCTGCCGCCGCGCCCCAGCGTGGTGACGACCCCGTCGGGCGTCGCGCCCACGTAGCCGGTGACGACCGGGATGATGCCTTCCTTCAGCATCGGGCGCAGCTTGGTGCGCGCGCCGTACCAGGTGGCGACGGAGTCGGGCGTGGCCTCGCCGAAGTGGCCGTCGGTGATGACCACGCCCACGCTCGCGTCCACCGCCTCGGAGGCAAAGCCGCGCCCGCGGAAGGCGAGCGACACCAGCGGCGCAGAGAGGCGCTCGCCCGCCCCGGCGACGCGGTCCAGCGCGCGCGGAGTCAGTTCGCCGAGCACGTCAATCGAGCGCAGGACGGCGCTCAGTTCGGTGAAGGTGTTGTTGATGTGGCCGAAGATCGCGGCGCGCTCGGCCTCGTTTGTGGTGAGCGCGGCGGCGGTCGCCTGGTGGCGCTCCATCAGGGCCTTGAGTTCGTCCTGCCACGCCTCCACCGTGCCCACCGCCGCCGCGCGCGCGGCGTTGAGCAGGATGTCGGTCGTGCCGGCCATCGCCGAGACGACGACGACGGTCTCGGTGTCATCGCCCCGGCTTTCCAGCACCAGGTCAACGACCTCGTTCATGCGCTTGGCGTCGGCAACCGACGTGCCGCCGAATTTCATCACCAGCATAGGCCAGGGCCTCCTTGATGTCGGCTCGATGTCGAACACAAGTGCGTTTGCGTTATCAGTCAGTTGGTATTGCCCAGATTTTGATCTCACCAAATCCCCACGACAAGAGACGAGTTCCATCGTGATTCCATACCTGGTTCCATATTTCACTGTCATGAGGGAGAGTGTACAGTCTATCACCAGAGTCAGCTTCCCATACAGTTATATAATGCGAAGAGGAATCATCAGGTGATATGGACAGAAAACAGGTGCCATTCGGGTTCCAATATCCCCACCTGGTCGCGTTTTGTCGATCAAAACTATTCCGCTCTTCGCCCGTCTCGGCATTCCACAAGCGTACAACATCATTTGCTAGCTGAGGCGGTGAGGGCGAGGCTTGCATCAGCATTTAGCCACGTGGCTGAGCGCTACCCCCATTCCACAGTCATCTGGTTCTTCAGTAAAATGACTAACGGTGAAAAGCTCCTCGCCGGTATCCGCGTCCCAAGCAAATAGGCAACCACCAAAGTCTGCCACAATTCGTGTTTCATCTAAACTCCATCTTGCGCGCTCAATCCCAAGTGCATGGAGAGAAAACAACTCATCACCTGATTCTGCATCCCACACTTTCATTGTGTTATCCCCAAAACCCGACCAAGACAGAGAAACGGCTCTCATCACTATTCCATACAGCGCCAACCACGTTTTCATCGAGAACTGTAAACTTCTCTTCCAGACTGTCTCCATCTCTGATCTGGATCATATCCCCTGCCCATATCAGTAAGTTTCTGCCGCTCGTGGTCCAGGTTCCACCCGCTACATATCCCTCAAAGTGCATGGACAGCAACTCCTTACCGTTACTCATATCCCAGACTCTCAGGACTCCCGTCCCATCGTGAAAGGAGCCGGTCAGAATTCTTGGTTCATCTCTGTTCCAATCAACACCGATCACTTCCTCAACGTTGGAGAGCCTTAATGCTAACACCTCAGTCCCGGTGATAACGTCCCATACACGTACCATCACATCAAAGGAGTCCCATGATTCTCCCTCATACGACATAAGAAGAAATCGCCTGACGTTCTCGCTCCAATGAATCATGTCCACATTGAACCCTAAGCTGCTTCCTGCTGGTAGGCTGAACACCTCCTTCCCGGTAGTCGCATTCCATATCTGTAAATCGCCTTGGCTATTCCAATATACAATGCGAATACCATCCGGACTCCAGGATGCGTTATCGCCCACCCAGGCGTGAAAAGGCGTCTCAGCCGGAAGAATTAGCACTGGCTCCAGAACTTCGACATCCCTCCTGCGCGCCGATCTCCGCCCCCGGCAGGCTCAGCACCGCCACGAAGAGCAACACGCTCAGAAACCAACGCCGGTTCATTCTCGCACCGTCCTTTCAGACCATTCCACCCGCTGCCGACGCCGCGCCTCCTCGCGATGCACGCGCGCGAGGAAGTCGCCGATGATCTCGGTGAGCAGCTCCACCTCGACCAGGAACGAGTCGTGCCCGTAGGACGACTCCACGTCGATGTACGTCACATCGACGCCCTTCTGGAGCAGCGCGCGCACGATCTCCTGCGCCTGGTACGACGGGTACAGCCAGTCGGACGTGAAGCTGAACACCAGAAACCGCGCCTTGACGCCCGCGAAGGCGTCCGCGAGCGCGGCGCGCCCCTCGGCCAGGTCGAAGTAGTCGATAGCCTTGGTGACGTACAGGTAGGTGTTGGCGTCGAAGCGCCGGGGGAACTGGTTGCCCCGGTAGCGCAGGTAGCTCTCGACCGCGAAGTCGGTCTCGAAATCGTAGCCGCGTTGCTCGCGGCTCTGGAGCCGCCGCCCGAACTTCTCGCGCATCGAGTCGTCGCTCATGTACGTGATGTGCCCCACCATGCGCGCGACCGCCAGCCCGGCGTCGGGCGTGGGGCCGCCGTAGTAGTCGCCGCGCTTCCAGTGCGGATCGGCGTAGATGGCCTGCCGGCCCACCTCGTTGAGTGCGATGGTCTGCGCCGACGAGCGCGCGCACGTCGCAATCGGGATACACGCCGCCACCCGGTCGGGGTAGTCCACCGCCCACTGGAGCGCCTGCATCCCGCCCATGCTGCCGCCCGCCACCGCCAGCAGCCGCGCGATGCCCAGGTGGTCCATCAAGTGGCGCTGCGCGCTCACCATGTCCTTGATCGTGATGACCGGGAAGCGCAGGCCGTAGGGCTTTCCGGTCGCGGGGTCGATGGAAGCGGGGCCGGTCGAGCCGCGACAGCCGCCGATGACGTTGGAGCAGATCACGCAGTAGCGGTCGGTGTCGAACATCTTGCCGGGGCCGACCGCCTCGTCCCACCAGCCGGGCTTGGCGTCGTCGGGCGCGTGGTAGCCGGCCACGTGCGCGTCGCCGCTGAGCGCGTGCAGGATCAGCACCGCGTTGGAGCGGTCCGCGTTGAGCTGGCCGTAGGTCTCGTAGGCGAGCGTGACCGGGCCGAGCCGCGCGCCGCTCTCCAGCACGAGTTCATCCGGTTGGTGCGCGAAGGTGAAGGTCTGCGGCTGGACCAGGCCGACCGAGCCGGGCTGCTGGTAGGGCGGGAGGTTGTTCTTGTTGCCGTTGGGTGAGATCATCGGCGCCGTCCATCAATTCAAGGGTACGACCCATACATAGATGTTTTCCTCATCGCTTGCCAGCATATGAATCTCGTCTCGTACCAATGCACACCCCACAGGGAACGCCAGCCACGTGGTAAGTTTGTTACCTCGCCTGTCGCTATGCTCAGCACCGCCACTCTATAGCCCTGGTCTCTGTCAGGCGAAGCGATCAAAACGCGGGTTTTGTCTCGGTTCCAATAGCCGTGTTCCCAAGTGGTATGGTGGCGTTGGCAATCAATGGGCGGTAATCGAACGTGAGTAGTTCATCACCGCGTTTTATCCGCCTTCGGCAGGCCAGATGCGAAGTGGACCATCCTGCATCCACGTGAGAATCTGCGTCTCGTCGGCGTTCCACTCTGCGCTTTCAAGCCACCCTCATCTTGGGCATTCTCCAAATCAAGGCTAAAGACGGTTTCAACTGGCTCCGTCGAATACACCCGTACAGAACCGTCATACCATGTCCAGACCATAAAACTGTACCGTCAGAATTCCACAGAACGCTTGGCCGCTTATCAAATTCAAAAGTCTTCAAAAGCTGGCCGTCAGCATTCCAAAGATACAACCTATGCAAACAGTCTCTCTCGCAGTCGTAGGGCGGCAATGTCTGGCTAATGAAAAACGTCTCATCGGCGTTCCAATACACATCCCATATCCTTGGATCATGTGTGAACGTCTTGAGTAGCTCTCCATCGACGGACCATACTTGGATAATGGACTCACAGGTGTCTATGCAAGCGTCGCCGTATTCACAGTCGTCCCCACACAGCTCAGGGCATAGGGCATTGTGCACTGAAAGAATCCGCTTTCCATCGAGACTCCACCACGCCAGGATATCTCGTTTAGTCTCAATGGTCCTGAGCAGCTCACCTTCACTCGACCAGATATCCATCCGGTTAAGCCGCGGTTCAGGGTCTTCTGTATTCGATAGAGAAAGAGAGCGCATCGCATCATAGCAGTCCCAATTCCACACGGTGAGAATGCGTGTCTCGCCCGCATTCCACCCGTAGACCCATCCTGACAGTGTGGCGAGGGGCTGCCCGTCTATATCCCAGAACATAGTCCAGTAACCAGCCTGACTGCCTATGGAAGTAATGAAACGGGTCTGGTCGCTGCTCCATCTCACCGAAACAATTGAACAGAACATGGCTTCAGCACATATGTCAAGTTCTGACAACCACTTGGCAGTCCAGTCGTCATCGACTGACCACAGCCGAGCAATACCCGTCCAACCATCCGAAGTGAGGATGCGGCTTTCGTCAGGCCCCCACCATGCCCAGACACGAGATCCTCATCGTGGCCGTGCGGAAACACGAGCACCGGCTCCACATCGCCGCCCTCCCTCTCCTGTGCGCCGATCTCCGCCGCCGGCGCACACAGCATCACCACGAGGAGCAGCGTGGTCAGGGTCAACAGGCGTTTCATGGGAAACCCTCCGTTTGTGCATATAGGGACGGGTCTGGAGACCCGCCCTACGCGAGTTCATGCCGATTCACCCCGCCGCCGCCGCGAGCGCCTGGTCCAAATCCCAGATAATGTCGTCGATGGCCTCCAGTCCAATCGACAGGCGCACGTAGTCGTCGGTGACGCCCGTCTCCGCCTGCTCCTGTGGGCTGAGCTGCTGGTGCGTCGTCGTGGCGGGGTGGATGGCGAGCGACTTCGCGTCGCCGACGTTGGCGAGGTGGCTGAACAGCTTCAGGTTGTCGATGAAGCGCCGCCCGGCCTCGCGCCCGCCCTTGATGCCGAAGCCGAGCACTGCGCCGAACCCGCCGTTCAGGACCTTCTTCGCAGTCGCGTGCGACGGGTGCGCGGGCAGCCCCGGATACGTCACCCACGTCACCTGCGGGTGGTCCTCCAGGTGTTGGGCGACCGCGAGCGTGTTGGCGCAGTGGCGCTCCATGCGCAGCGAGAGCGTCTCCAGGCCGATGATGTTGAGGAAGCTGTTGAACGGAGCCTGGCACGGGCCGAGGTCGCGCAGGTTGATCGTGCGCGCGCGCAGGATGTACGCGAGCGGGCCGAACGTCTCCACAAAGCGCAGGCCGTGGTACGCCGGCTCCGGCTCGGTGAGCCAGGGGAAGCGCCCGCTGCCGGCCCAGTCGAACGTCCCGCTATCGACGAGCACGCCGCCGATGCTCAGGCCGTGCCCGCCGATCCACTTGGTGGTGCTGTGCACCACGATGTCCGCGCCGTGCTCGAAAGGCCGGCACAGGTACGGCGTGGCGAAGGTGTTGTCCACAATCAGCGGGAGGCCGTGCTCGTGCGCGATGGCGGCGACCGCTTCCAGGTCGGCCACGTCGAGCTTGGGGTTGCCGATGGTCTCCACGTAGATCGCCCTGGTCCTGTCGTTGATCGCGCGGCGGTAGTTGTCCAGGTCCGCCGGATCGACGATGTGCACCTTGATGCCCAGGCGCGGGAAGGTCTGGCTGAACTGCGTGTACGTGCCGCCGTACAGGCTGCACGCGCTGACGATCTCATCCCCGGCCCCGGCGATGGTGAACACCGCGAGCGCCTGCGCCGCCTGCCCGGAGCTGGTCGCCACCGCGCCGACGCCTCCCTCCAGCGCGGCGATGCGCTGCTCGAACACGTCGTTGGTCGGGTTCATGATGCGCGTGTAGATGTTGCCGAACTGCTCCAGCCCGAAGAGCGCGGCGGCGTGGTCGGTGTCGTTGAACACGTAGGACGTGGTCTGGTAGATCGGCACCGCGCGCGCGTTGGTGGCCGGGTCCGGCTGCTGCCCGGCGTGGAGCAGCAGGGTATCGAACCTGTACTGGCGACCGTTAGGATGGTTGGACATGGGTCCTCCTTTGGATGATGCTGCTACCGCGTGGACGTCCCTCAGGCCGACAAAAATCCCCTCTCCGGAAGAGAGGGGACGTTGCAAACAGGGCTGTTGTCGTCGCCTCATCTTCCAGAAAATTCTGCCGGAATTGGCACCTTCGCGGGGGCGTTACTCCCGTCGGGTTGCCGAGGCTTCACAGGGCCGGTCCCTCCGCCTCTCTGGATGAGGTTCGTTCACGCTATGCGGTTGTTGGGCGATAGTGTAGCAGAAACCGAAAGCCGTGTCAATAGAAAAAGCAAAGCTGATCTTCTTTATCCGCTTGAGGCCACAGGCGGCTGCTCCCGGCGCGTCAGCCAACCGCCGGGCAAGAGTCGGCTACCGGGGCTTGTGAGGGCGCGCGGCCTGCGCTACACTCAGGCCACCTTGCATGTGCGCACGTGGAGTACAGCGTGACCGGTCCGCCCCTCGGCATCGATGTGGCGTTCCGCTCGGACACCGGGCGGACGCGCCGCCACAATGAAGATTATGTCGGCTACTACGAACCGCAAAGCGACCATGAGATGGCGGCAAGCGGGCGGCTTTACATCGTCGCCGACGGTGTGGGCGGGGCCGCCGCCGGCGAGGTCGCCAGCCAGTACGCCGTGCGCAAAGTGCTGGCCGAGTATTACGCTGCCGACGAACCCGACCCGGAATCGCGCCTGATCCGGGCGGTGACGGCGGCCAACGCCGACATCTACAACTTCGCCGACGCGCGCCCTCGCCCGATGGCGACCACGCTGGTCGCCGCCGTGGTGCGGGAGGATGAACTCATTATCGCCAACGTCGGCGACTCGCGCGCCTACCTGGTGCGCGGTGGCAAGATCCGCCAGGTGACCGAGGACCACTCGCTGACGGCCCAGATGGTGCGCCAGGGGAAGCTCTCGGAAGAGGAAGCGGAGCTGCACCCCAAGCGCAACCTGCTCGTGCGCACGGTGGGCGGGGCCGACCGCGTGCAGGTTGACGTGTTCGGCGGGCCGCTGCTGCTCGGCGACGTGGTGGTGCTCTGTACCGACGGGCTGACCCGGTACGTGAGCGAGGCGGAGATCACCGAGGCGGTGAGCAGTATGCGCCCGCAGCAGGCCGTCGATGTCCTGGTGCGCACCGCCAACGAGCGCGGCGGCAAGGACAACATCACGGTGCTCGTGCTGCAGGTGGTCGAACCGGACGACGACCTCGATACCGAGCCGCGCGCGCGCGCGCTCGACGCGCCTGACTCGCCCGACCTGCACGAGATCGAGCAGACCCTCGCCGCCCGGCGCGAGACGCCCACCCCGCGCCCGCCGGTGCCCGTGTCGCCGCTGGCGTTGGGCGCAGTCGCGGCGGTCGCGTTGGGCCTCGTGCTGCTGGCGCTCGGCGGCGGATTCGCGGGCGGCAGCGCAGCCGCCGGGACTCCCACCGCGCTGCCCCCGCGCCACGACGCAGGCGGGCAATACCGGCCCAACCGAGACGCCGAGCGCCGTCTTCGAGGCCGGTGCAGACGTCCGCTTTATGGCCGAGGCGGCCCTGTACGCAAGCCCAGGGTTGTCGGCGGGCGCGGTGCTCACCGTCGCGCAGGGACAGGACGCCGAGGTGCAGGGCGGGCCGACGTGGAGCGATTCCGGGAATGTCTGGTGGCTGCTGCGGCTCACGCCGCCGGACGGCACGCCCGTGATGGGCTGGGCCTTGCAGGCCAATCTTGACCGGCTGCCGTAGCTGCCTGGGGCAACGAGGGTCTCCAGCGTGGCCGAGCCGCCACGCGAGAAGGCGCCGTAACCGAACAAGGGGGCTGGGACGTGACCGACCTGCTGGGGCAAACCCTGGTAGGCCGATACCGTGTTGAACGCTTCATCGGCGAAGGCGGGATGGCGCGCGTCTACAAGGTGTGGGACGACGAGCGCGCCGCCTATCTCGCGATGAAGCTGTTGCGCGGCGACTTCGCCGAAGACCGCGACTTCGTGCGCCGCTTCAAGCAGGAAGCAGACACCCTCGAACGGCTGAAACATCCCAATATTGTGCGCTTCTACGGGCTGGAGCAGGACCGGCACTTCGTCTTCATGCTCATGGACTTCGTGGACGGCATCACGCTCCGCCGCCTGATCTTCAACCGGGGCGAGCCGCTCTCCCTGCGCGAAGTGCTCCGCTACCTCGACCCCATCGCCGCCGCGCTGCATTACGCGCACGCGCAGGGCGTGGTGCACTGCGACGTGAAACCGGGCAACGTGCTCATCAACCGGCAGGGGACCGTGCTCGTCACCGACTTCGGCGTGGCGCGCATCGCCGAGACCTCGACCGTCACCATGACGGCGGTGGGCACGCCCGCCTACATGTCGCCGGAGCAATGCCGGGGCCAGGACCCGACGCCGGCCTCCGATGTCTATTCGCTGGGCATCACCCTGTTCGAGATGGTCACCGGCGGCGAGCGGCCCTTCACTGGCGACGTCAGCACCCTCCCCGGCCCGCGCCCGGAACGGGTGCGCTGGGAGCAGATCTACGCGCCGCCGCCATCGCCGCGCCGGTTCAACCCGGCCCTGCCAGACACCGTGGAACAGGTCATCCTGCGCTGCCTGGCGAAGCAGCCCGAAATGCGCTGGGAAGGCCCGCTGGCCGTGCTGGACGCGACGGAGCAGGCCGTCCGGCTCGCCGAGGGGGGACGCTCGCAGGTGGGCGGGTCGCTGTTTGGCGTGGGCCGGCGCGCCAAACCCGAAAACGATACGACCGCGTCCCTGCCCGTCGGCCCGCCGCGCTGGCGCGGGCGCAGCTACCCCCTCCTGATCCTGGTCGCCCTCCTCCTGGGCCTGATCGTCGGGATCGTGGGTTTCGAAATTCTCAATCCGAGGCCGTTCCGGAGCGCCGCGCCGCTGACCTTCCCTTCGGCCACACCGACCGCAACCGCCACCGCGTCGGCCACCCCAACCCCGACCGACACGCCGCCGCCTACGGAGACCGCCACGCCCACACCAAGCGCCTCGCCGACCGAGACCGCCAGCCCCACCCCGACCGACACGCCGACGGACACGCCCTCGGCGACGGCAACGGATACGCCCTCCGTCACGCCGTCGGACACGCCTTCCGCCACGCCATCGCCGGACCTCACCCTGACGGCAGCGATCTTCGGCGCGACCGCGACCCAGTTCGCCGCAGAGGCCGCCGCGACCGCCCGCGTCGAGCTGCTCGCGACGCAGGAGGCGGCGACGCTGGCTGTGCTTGATGCGCTGGCGACCGACCTTGCCGCAACGCAGGCCGCGCTCTCTGGCGCGCTCACCGCCACCATTGAGGCCGGCCTCACCGCCACCGCCGACGCGCTCGAGACGCGCGGAGCCGCCACCGCTACCGAACAGGCCGCGGTCCAGGCAACCCTGAACGCGCAGCAGGCCCAGCTCATCCGCACCCTGAGCGCCATCGAAACCGCGCGGGCAATCCTCGACGCCACGGGGACCGCCGTAGCCTGGACCGACACGCCGACGCCCACCTTCACGCCCAGCGACACGCCGACGCCGACCCGTACCCCGACGCGGACGCCAACCCTGACGCCCTCGCGGACGCCGACCCTGACGCCCACAGCCACGTTCACAGCGACCCCGACGCCGACCGCGACCCTGACACCCACGGATACGCCGACGCCGACCCGTACCCCGACGCGGACGCCATCGCGCACGCCCACCCCGACGCCGACACCCACCGCGACCGCGACCCTGACGCGCACGCCCACGCCGACGCCGACGGTCACGCCCACGCCGACGCGCACGCCGACCGCCACACCGACCGTCACGAGAACGCCAACCATCACGCCATCGGCGACGCCGTCTGTGACGCCATCGCAGACACCAACGCCCACACCGACCACCACCGATACCCCGACGGCGACCCCGACGGTGGCGCCTAGCTCGACCCCAACCCGCACCGCGACCGCAACGGTAGCGCCTAGCTCGACCCCGACCCGCACCGCGACAGCGACGCTCACCCGCACGCCAAGCGCAACCGCGCCGCTCAAGCCCACGCTGACGCCCGCCCCCAGGCCGACGCCGTAGCCCGGCGCGCTGCACCCGCTGCGGGTCGTTGACGCGAAGGCGCTGCATCAGGTCGGTACGGGCATCACGGCCCAGGGAGTAGCACGCTGCAAGCCGCGCGCGACCGCGCGGCCCAGGCTCCGCTTTGTAAATGCGCAATGAATAGAAACGGGGCAGAGCAAGCAACTTCAGCCTTTCCAAAGGTCAGAAGATGCCTGACCTGCCCCAACCATCTATCGAACGGTTCGCCCCTATTGGGCGACTTTTCTATCCGGAGACCTGGAACAACGTCACCAAGGCCGCGCTTTCTGTGGGGACAGTCCTGACCATGACAATAGCGAGGTGGATGGCATCCCCGGCCCCCACAGGGATATGGCCCTCACCGCGTATTCACGCACACGGCGCCTCACTCAGCGATAATCGCTGCCGCCCTGTGCGGCGCTATCGTCAGGTTGCATGGCAACCGGACCACTCCATGGCCTCGCCGGGCTTGCAGAGTGTGCCCTGTTCGAGGCGCCCTTCGGTGAACGCGACGCGACAGTCTTGAGGCGCGTTGCTGTTGTTCCACAGCACGACAGCCAGGCCCTGGGGACCTTCATGCACCGCATACCGCACAGCGCCGTCTACACTGGCCTTCAGCGTGTCCATGAACCGCCCGTTCATCAAGTAGTCAGGGAAGGCCCTGCGGATTTCCACGACCTGTTTGATGTAATCCGCGAGTTCCGGGCACGCCAGCACCGACTTCTTCAGCCCCCACACTTCAATGTCCATCCCCATGCCGAGCATGAGGCTCTTATTGACCTGATCGTAGCTGTAGGCGCTGACGGCCACGTTTTCCTTTGTTTCAGGGAAAGTGTAGCGGAAGACCTGAGCGTCGTCGGCGCGGTGACGGGAGTAGGGCAGGTCGAGGTATTGGAACAGCCAATCGCCAAATTCCTCGCCACACAACACAAACTCTGGCTTGTGCGCGCGGATTTCCTCCCGGAGCCAGGCCAGCCGCTCCGCCAGCTTCGGCATCGGGCCTGTGCCTGGCTTGTGTCCGTGGTTGGTCGCGTAGCACAGGTTGCCCTCGGTGCCAATCGTGTCCAACTGCGCACCGTCCAGACCCATGTCGATGAGCGTTTTCAGCTCATCCCGGAAGCCCTCCCACCACGCGTCGCAGTAGGGGCACACCCTGGTCCAAACCGGCCCGGTCGCCTCAAAGTGCCCCATGTTGTGCGTCATCAGCGCTTCAATGGTGGTCTTCCACCAGACTTCCGTGCGTGGCCGGCCCAGTCGGTCTTTGATCGTCCACAGCTCGAAGCGCTTGTATTCCGGGAGTTCCATGTTGATGGCCGATTGGCGGTGTGTCAACACCATCACCTTCATGCCACGCGCGTGCAGTGCGTCGCACATGCGCCGGAACCCTCCGGGCCGCCCAGGTTCGCGGCCGGCGTCATGGTGTAATCTGAGCCTTCGCAGCCAATCTCGGTATGCCCATAGACCATCAGCGTATCGACGCCGCTTTTCTGCTGCGCTTCCTCCATCACTCTGATGTAGTCATCAAACGTGTGGTACACTTCGTTCAGGTAGGTCTTCCCCACAATGTGCTGCCAACCCACGTAGTCTTTCAACCACGCTGCGCGCTGGGGCCACTTCATCCAGGTGTCCGCCCAGGCGCGGTAGTGCTTGGCCGCTGTGTGCCAGTCGCCCGCGTGCGGCCAGATGACGGCGGGCGGCGACTGCCACGTTTCCCCAGGGTCGATGGCGGTCAGTTTGCCGACCATGATCCGCATCCAGCGTGGGGTATCTTCGGGGAAGAGCGCCAATTCAGACACCCACGGCGCGCCGGTGCTCCCATGCTCAGGCGGGTACTTCTCCAACCGAAAGACAGTCGTCGTCAGGCTCTTGTCGTCGCACGAGACATACAGCCCTTGCTCCTGGCTGTACAGGTCAATCCACTGCATCTGTTCGCCGGGATAGTAGTACTGCGCGGTCTCGCCCTCAACGACGAACAGATACTCATGGCCCGGCAGCCCCCTGTGCAGAATATCCCTGGCGAGCGTGCGGCTCTTTGCCAGATGTACCATCTGCGCCTGGCCCGCCTCCTCGAAGCCCTGGAAGCCTCCGAGGATCGGGTACCACGCCTCCCGAATGCGTTGGTCGTGGCCGTTGACAATCTTCAGGTCAAAGCGCGCCTCGTCGTCCACGAGGGACGCGGTGAAATCCACGTCGATGGCGTAGTGCTGTTCTTTGCCCGCCAGCCCCCGGTAGTGGAACGTAACGCCTGTCGCAGTACGGCTGACCTCAGCAGGCGTCTGGTCTTTGCCCCAGATGTAATACACCGGGTGCCCCCCAGTGAGGACCATAATTCTCCAGTTCTCCTCGAGGCCCGGATAGGTTAAGAACTCAGTCCCGGTGACTTTGCTCCGCAACGCGATGATGCGTCCCTTGTCGTCGAAGCTGATACGGAGCTTATCATTTTCGAGCACAGCAGCCGGATTGACCTCGCGCATGAGATTGCCTCCCGTTTGATAGTGACCGATGTCAGGCCCAAAGTTGATAATCGGCTTCTGGGCTGTGCAGCGACAACAGGGCAGTTGTGCCGCCGTCGATGACCAGCACGGCGCCGACCACGAAGTCGGCGTCATCCGAAGCCAGATAGACACAGGCTCTGGCGACATCAAGCGGGTCGCCCACCCGCCGCCAGGGAATCTGCTTGCCGCCAGCCTCAAGATCAAGGTCAGGATACTTGACGAGATCGTTGGGTACGTTGATCCAGCCGGGGGCGATGGCGTTTACGCGAATCCTCCCGGGGCGCCAGTTCAATTGCCAGCTCGCGGGTCCAGGCGATGATCGCGCCCTTGGTGCCGGCGTAAACCGAGTATCCGGGTAGGCTGAGGAGGCCGTGCACCGATGTCATGTTGATGATGGCGCCCCCCTGCGCTTCCAACATGTATCGCGCCGCCCGCTGCGCACAGAAAAACTGCCCCCTGATGTTGATGTGGTAGAGCCGGTCAAACAGCGCCGGTGTGACGTCGAGAAACGTCGCCGTTTCCGTCAGGCCGGCGTTATTGACCAGGACATTCAGGCCACCCAGAAACCCGGCTGCACGGTCTACCAGGTCGAAGCAGGCGTCCACATCGCCCAGATCAGCCTGCAGAACGGCCACCTTCCGGCCCAGGGCCCGGATTTCTTCTTCGGCGCTCTCCGCCCCGCCTTTGCTGCTTGCGTAGTGCAGGACCACGTCCGCGCCCTGCCGGGCAAGCTCCAGCGCGACCTCCCGCCCGATCCCGGTCCCTGACCCGGTGACTAAAGCGCGCTTGCCGTGCAGTTTTTGCATGTGCACTTCCATCTGCTCTTCCCCTAGTGAGGATCTCTGACTCATACGGAGCTAAACGGTTCCTGTTGGCCCAGATTCACAAAATGCCATATTCCTTAAAGACTTCCTGAATACTGGTTCCTTTCTTCAGTATGTCCCGCACCACATTCTCGTCAGAGACTTTCTGTAGCGCCTGACGGATCACCTCGTCTTCAATGTCCTTCGGGATCGCCAGACACCCGTCGTAGTCAGCCACCGTGAGATCGCCGTCGTTGACCCGCACCCCGCCGGCTTCGATGGGAGCCCGGATGGCGATGATCTCTGTCCGGCCAAGCGAGTCGGCTGGGATCAGGCCGCGCGTGAAAACGGGGAACTGCATGTCGATGATCTTCACTGCATCACGGCTGAGTCCATCCATGATGGCGCCACGCGCGCCCTTCGCGCGCGCGTGGGTGCTCAGCAGTTCGCCCCAGATTGCCGACCGCTTCGACCCCTGTGTCGTACAGACGACGACTTCGCCTGGCTTGAGATCATCCAGCAAGGCCAGCTCCAGTTTGTAAGGTTCCGCAGGCGTGTGGAACACATCCGCGGCCAGCATCGTGGCAGCGCGACCGACCACTTTCGCAGTTGGATACAGGGGCCGAATGTCGCAGCTCAGGACTTGATGCATATGCCCCATGCGGTCCATTATGTCGGCCAGTACGGCGGTGTAGAGCGTTGACTCGATCAGGTCATAGTACTCGCGACTGGATTTGTCCACGGCTGGCTCCCTACATGATGTGAGGCTCATTGATCGTCATCAAAGTCATCCAGGGGGAAGATGGGACGGCGCAGCTTGCGATACGGAAAATGGTGCAGGTTGGCAGCGCAGATTCCCGGTGTGTCGACCTCCAGAATTTCGGCGGCGATTGGTGCATACGCTTTTCTGAAAGCGACGGGAGACTTTACCACGATGATCTTCATAGCCTCTGGCGCGATGCCCTGGCTGCGCAATTGCGCCAGGTCTCCCGGCGGCGTCTTGCGCTCGGTGAGCAGTAGATGGATACCGCCGCAGCGC
Source organism: Anaerolineae bacterium (assembly GCA_027494055.1). Lineage (GTDB taxonomy): Bacteria > Chloroflexota > Anaerolineae > Aggregatilineales > JAFGMM01 > JAOSJO01. The sequence goes on from JAOSJO010000023.1 coordinate 614,260, forward strand.
AGCAGGGCGCAACGGCCCATCTCCACCTGGCGACCGTAGATATTGGCGAAATGATCGTTGCCTTCAACCGTAAAGCGACCGTCGGTCAGGCGTTCCACCTGCCCCGCACCTGGACCCGTTCGCCGTGCCAGTGGTCGTGCTTGCCGCCGACGGCCATCTCAATCGTCGCACCGACGCCGGCCTGGAGGGCGTGATGAACCGCGCCGGGGTCGGCAAGAACCACGACCGCGTCTTGCGCGTTGGCTTCCATCAACGCCTGGAGCAGCACCGTGCCATCCCCTGGACTGCCGCCGCCCACGTTGTCGCCGACATCCGCCAACACCACAGGGTGATGCGGGGCGGCAACCGCCCGCCTGACGGCCTCGTCCGCCGCGATGCCCGTGTACGTCGCCGCCTCGCGGTGCTCCCAGGCGATGGCGGCCAAGGTCTGGGCGATTTGCTGAGCAAGCGCCGCATCGCCCATCGTCGTCGCCAGGACACTAACGCCGGCAAAGGCCGTGTCGGTATAGGCAAACCCACCCATCACGCTGATGTTCGCCACGCGCGGGTCTTGCCTGAACGCCTGTGCCTGTTCGTGCACGGCGCACAGGGGCAGGCGATCGGTTGCGGTGGTGAGCGCACTCAAAAGCAGGGGGAGACTGATGTGGGCTTTGGTGCACTGGATACCTTCGTCGATCAGGCGTGTCATGAGGTGCGCCGCTTCCTGGCCGCGTTCAAAGGCGTCGGTGTGAGGATGCTTGTTGAACGCGACCAGGGCATCGGCGGCGTCGACCATCGTCGCGGTCAGGTTGCCATGCATGTCGAGCACGCTCACGACCGGGCATTCTGGCCCTACGAGCGCCCTTACCCGCGCAAGGAGATCGCCCTCGCAGTCATCTTCCCCATCGGCCACCATTGCGCCGTGCAGGATGAGCAACACGCCATCGACCGGCATCGCTTCAGCAAGGCGGTCCATCAGGCGGGTGCGCAGCATGTGGTAAGCGTCCCGCGTGATCAGGCCGCCGGGCATGGCCGTCGCATAAAGCGTCGGCAAGACCTGATACCCGGCCTGTTCCAGCCCCTGGAGTGCGCCCTCGGCGAGCCGGAGGCGCTGCGCCAGTGCGCCACCATGCTGTCGCCTTCGTGGAGGCACTGCCGGGCAAATGCTTCCAGGCCCGTGCGATCGAGCGCGAACGTGTTGGTTTCGTGGACAATCCCGCCCACGGCGATGCGTCGCATGTGACCCCTGCCCCGTTACGGCTGCCGCGAGTATTTTTCAAGCGCCTGCTCATCCAGCTCGATCCCCAGGCCCGGACCCGTCGGGATCGGGAGCATCCCATCACCATCAAGCTGAAACGGCGTGGCGATGATCGCCTCGATGAAGGGCGAAGGGGGTGAGATATTCCACCCATCGGGCCACGGGCAACGCGGCCACCAGATGCAGATCGGCTGCCAGGCCAACCGCATTGTTCCATCCGTGCGGCACGAGCAGGACGCCATGGTCGTAAGCCATCCAGCCGATGCGTCGCGCCTCCGACAGCCCGCCCACCTTGCTGCAATCAGGCTGTACGATATCGACCGCGCCTCGCTCAATCCAGGGGATGAAGCTCTGCCGGCGCGTAAGCACTTCACCGGCGGAAATCAACAAGGGCGCGTGCTCGCGCAGCCTCACATAGTCATCGATATTGTCCGGAGAAAGCGCTTCCTCAAACCAGACAACATCGTAATCGGCGAGCATCCGCGCGGTTTCCAGCGCCCACTTGTAGCCGTGCGGCCAGAATTGCTCACTCCCACCGGCATCGACCATCAGTTCAACGTCGGGACCGACCGCCTCGCGCGCCGTGCGCACCAGCAATTCATCGTTCTTTCGACTGGCACGGCCAAAAGGCCCCCAGCCCAGCTTGATGGCGCGAAAGCCGCGCGCGACGACGGCCTGAAGTTTTTCACGCAGTCTGGCTGGCTCCTCAAAGAGGATCGAACCATACGGCTTAATCCGGTCGCGGTAGTATCCACCCAGGAGGCGCGCCACCGGCTGGCCCGTGGCTTTGCCGAAGAGGTCCCAGAGCGCGATGTCGATGCCGCTCACGGTGTGCGTTACCGAGCCGCCCCGTCCCTGCCAGAAGGTCTTCTGATGCAGTGTCTCCGAGACCCGTTCCGGCTCAATGGCCGATTCGCCGATCAACCACGGGCGCAGCAAGCGTAGCGCCCCCTCGACGAAGCCCAGGCCGGTGTAGGCGCTTCCGTAACCCCGCACCCCTTCGTCCGTTACCACCTCGATCAGCGTCTGCAGGTTCTCCTCAGGCGCCAGCGCGGTCTCCCACCCCGCGTCCTCGATCCGTCCCATCAAGGGAATCGCGCGCACATCGGTGATTTGCATTGCCCATCTCCTTCACGGGAGCCAGTTGCCAGGCCGCACGCGCGGCCACGCCAACGCGGGTTTGAAGGCTTCAGCGTACTCCACCCCACACTGCAACCCGCGAAACGCGCCCACGATGCGCGCGTATTCCACCAGATCCCACCCTCCTGAAGTCTGCATGTTAAGCATCTGGCTCTTGTGGAGGCGCAGAAGCGCGCACTTGCGCTCGAAAACGGCAGTGATGTCTACGTAGTGGGTGGGCTGCCAATCCAACCCGGTCACAGGGTCCATGTAATACACGGGAGGATACGCAGCCAGCGGCTCATGCGCGGTGAAAATTGTGCGCACGCCGGCGAGCATGGTCGCCTGAAATGCCATCTGGCTTGCGATGGTGTGGTCCGTGTTGTAATCGACCGGCGGCGGGGCGAAGACAATGTCGGCTTTCGCCTCGCGCAGCACGTCCAGAAGGTGGTTCAGCGTTTCGTCCGTGTTGCGGAGGTACTCATCCGTCTCACCCAGGCAGACATAGCGCCCTCCCAGCGCCTCCGCGACCGCCGTTGCCTCCTCATGGCGAATGGCGGCGACTTCCTCATAGGACAACGAGGGGTCGAATTGCCCTCCTTTGTCGCCGTTGGTTATCACGACATTGGTGATCGTCACGTCACCCTGCTCGCGGTACTTGATGAGCGTTCCGAGGCAGTGCAGTTCGATGTCATCTTGATGCGCTGCTACGCATACAACGTTCACGGGCCTTCTCCTGACCTAATCATTTCAGTTGGGTGGGGTCCAGAAAGTCGCGCAACCCATCCCCGACCAGGTTGAACCCCAACGTCGCCAGCAAGATGAAGAAGCCGGGTATGAGCGATATCCAGGGGGCCACTTCCAACAGGTCCTGGCCTTCGGAAATCATCTTGCCCCACGAAGGCGTGGGCGGCGGGACACCCAACCCCAGGTAACTCAGCGCCGCCTCAGCAAGAATGACGCCGGGGATCGCCAGCGCGGCCTGGACCAGCACAGGCGTCATTGAATTCGGGAGGACGTGCTGCACCATGATGTGCCACGCGCCGGCGCCCATACACTGCGCCGCCTCAACGTATTGCCGGCTCCGTTGCGACAGCACACGCTCGCGCATGAGCCGGCCAAATGAGGGCACCGAGCCGACCGTCAGCGCAACAATCGCCACTTGGATGCTGGCGCCCAGGGTGCCTGTGATCACAAGGAACAGCAGGAGACCCGGAAAGCTGAAGATGACGTCAAAGGCCCGGCTGATGAAGCTGTCGATCACGCCCCCATGTACCCGGCAACAAGGCCAAGGAAGGAGCCAATCACGCTGGCCAGACCGACAACGACAATGGCAATGAACAGGGACACTCTGGAGCCATAGACCACGCGACTGAGCACGTCCCGTCCGAAACTGTCGGTGCCGAGAAGATGGTCGGGCGACCCTGGGGGCACCCGGAGGGAGGCGCTGTACATCACGGTCGGATCGTGCAGGTAAAGTAGATCAGCGATGAGCGCGATGAAGACCAGTAGCGCGACAATCCCGACGCCGATAACCGTCACCTTCACGCGCAACGCCTGTCGGAGCGCACGCATCGTCGCCGATGGCTGTGCCGGCAACACCTGCTGTGGCTGTTGCATCTCACCTGCCTCGCGCTGTGAATGCGTCATCTGCTTCACAATCTGTCTTCTCGAAGTTGCCCAATCCGCCGGCGGCCTTGACGGTCAATCATAGCGAATGCGTGGATCGAACCATGCATAGCACAGGTCGACGACCAGGTTCACGATCACGAAGGTTGTCGAGATGAACACGCTAATGCCCATGATCGTGGGAATATCACGCTGGTAGATGGACGTGAGCCATAGCCGCCCCATGCCCGGCAGGGTGAAAACGATCTCCATCAACAGGGTTCCGCCGGCTGCGCCCGCAAGGCTCAAGCCAACCACGGTGATGAGCGACCCTGCCGCGTTCCTCAGCACGTGCGTGTACAGAATCTGTCGCTCCAACAGACCTTTGGCGCGCGCGGTGCGCACATAGTCTTCGCTGAGAACGTCCAGCACCGCGTTACGGACAAAGCGGCTGAAAGAAGGTACCGAGAGAATGCCCCACAGCACGGACGGAATGGCGATGATCTGCAGGTGCGTGCCGAGGTCTTCGGTCAGGCTGACGTACTGCAGGGGAGGCACCCAGCGAAACGCTTTCGAGAGGAACAGGATAATGCCCAGCGCTACCCAGTAAATCGGCGCGGAAAGGAAGATCAGGCCGACAAAACGAATAACCTGGTCGGCCAAACTGTTCTGGTGCACCGCCAGGTAGATACCCAACAGGACACTGAACACGATGCTGATCGCACTGGCGATGACTGCCAACTCCATCGACAGCGCGAGACGCTGAAGAATGAGCGACAACACGGGTTCGTCATAACGCCAGGATGTGCCGAAGTCGCCTGTGATGAGCCGGCCCAGCCACGTCAAGTACTGGACCGGCAGCGGCTTGTCGATGCCAAGCCGGGCCGCCAACGCAGCTTCGGCCTCAGGGCTGCGGCTCTCGGAAAGCCCAAAGTAGATGTCAATGGCATCCCCACGGATCATATTGACCATGAGGAATACGAACAGCGTAGCCAACAGAACCGTCGGGATGAGTTGCAGGAGGCGACGAATGATGTACTTGATCATGGGCACGGCACCCGGTTCGTGATTGGCGCCGACTGGTCACGGTCTTTGAAAACCACGACCGCAACCAGTCGGCCTGCGTCGAGCGTCAAAGCGCTTTGGGCAACATCACCCTTCTACCGTGACCTGCTCCCAGTCGAAGATGCGCAGGTTGGTGCTGCCGGGCCAGGGCGTGTACCCGACCAGTTTATTGGACGCCGCTTCGAAGACGGGAGGCGCGTAGACGTACAGTTCGCGCACGTTCTCGATCAGGAGGCGCTGAATGTCCTGGACGTGTTGGGCGCGCTTCTCCTCATCCTGCTCCACGTTGGCGGCGTCGATAAGCTCGTCGAGCCTGGGGTCGCCTCCGCCGGTCCATTCTTGCTCGCTCTGATCCGAGCGATAGTAGGTGAAGTCGGGATCGAAGCCATTTGAGGTATGGTCGTTCACGCTCAGGTCATAGTCCTTCAGCTCGATCCGCGAGTCCACCCCAGACGCCCACCTCCTGGATGCGGATTTCCACGTCGATGCCAATTTCGCGGAGGTTCGCCTGCACGATCTGGGCCACGTCATTGTAGTCCTTGAAGCCGGCAATGCTAAGCAGATCTAGCCGAAGCCGGTTGTTCTCCTCATCGTAGCCAGCGTTCCGCAGCAGGCTCTTCGCCCGCTCCGGATCGTAGGCCTGGAGCTCGGCGAGTTCATCTTCGGGCAAGGCGTAGCGCGTCACCGCCGGCGAGAGCGGGCCGGAGACCTTCCCGTATCCCTGGGTGAGCGTATCCACGAATTGCTGGCGGTTGATGCCGAAGCGGAGCGCCTGGAGCACATCTGGATTCTGCAGCGGCTCGCGGAAGTGGTTCACATTGAGGCGGCGGAACTCCAACCCTGGGCCGGCCCAGGTGTTGATATCCGGCTCCGCTTCCAATTGGAGGAAGTTCTCAATCTTGGAAATCGAGAGGAAGTTAAGCTGGCCGGCGCGCATTGCCGCCACCGTCGCCCGCTCCTCCGGGATCACCTGGAAACGGAACTCCTCGAAGGCAGGCGGCTCGCCCCAGTAGTCCGGATTCCGCCTGAAAGAGATGTAGTTTTCCGTCCTCCACTCATCGAGTATCCAGGGGCCGGTGCCGGCCTCGACGCGCAACAGCAGCGGCGCGTCAGTGTTCTCAAACGCCATGGGGTCAATGGCGTACGGCAGCGGGACGCGGGTGAGCAGCAGGTTGGGCGTTTGCAGCTTGACCTGGAAGGTGTACGTGTCCAGGGCCGTGATCGACTCAACGTGTTGTTGGTAGATGGTCAGAGCAGCGCAGGCCAGGTCTTCTCTGGTCACCCGTTCGTAGTTCCAGACCACATCGTCGGCGGTGAGTTCGCGCCCGGAACCGTGGTACTTGACACCCTGTCGCATCTCGACGATCACAGTTGTCTCGTCGGGGCGTGACCAGCTTGTCGCCAGCGAGGGCTGAATCTGCTGCTGGCGGTCGAGGTACGTCCAACTGTCGTAGCAAAGCGACACTATCCCCCACATCCCGCTGCCCAAGGCCCAGGGATTGCAGGGGTCAATGCCGACCGGTTCTGCGCCGATTGCGGTGACGACGGCGCCCCCGCTCTGTGAAACGGGCATTCGGGTGAAGGCATCCCCAATGGACAGAGCCTTCAGGTTGTGCGGCGCCACCATCGCACCGAATGCCGTGGCGCCAGACAGTCGCAGGAAGTCGCGCCGGCTGAGTCGCGTTGACTTCGCCATGATTCTCCTCCTCCTCGTAACATAGATACCTGACTGAGTAGAGCAAGCGGTTGTGCGTTGAATGCATTCGGTTCACACAGGTTCAGCGATCCACCACCCCCTTCCAGACATCCTCTGAAAGCCCCCTTTTGTGATGGCACTTCGTGAAACGACGAACGGCTCGTCGTTGCGGGGAACACAGGTTGTCTCGTATCGTGAAACCTCATTTTGTTCTGATAAACAGATTGTATTACAGCTCATGTTTCGTGTCAAGCATTTGCCAATTCCCGGACTTTGCGCTATGTTCGCCATAATGAAATGCCATTTCTATCTGCAAAACGATCAAGGCGAGACTAATCCCTATGGACGCTAAACGCCAAGGCGAGGCTGCTTCCTCCCGCTATACGATCCATGCCTTAGTGAAGGCTCTCGATTTGCTTGAGGTCCTGGCTCAGAAAGGATCGCTTACGCTGACCGAACTCTGCCGCGAGCTGGGTCAACCGAAAAGCTCGGTGTTCCGCCATCTCGCGACCCTGGAAATGTGCGGCTATGTCCGGCACTCGCCCGACTCTGAGACGTACCGTCTTGGCACGAAACTCATCGAACTCGGCAATGCCGTCAAAGCCCAGTTCGACGTGCACGAGGAAGCGGTCCCGTTCATGCGCCAGTTGCAGGAGGCTTTCAGCGAGACGGTCAACCTCGCAATCCTCGAGGAGGGCAAGGTTGTCTATCTGGATATCCTGGAGGGGACGCAACCTATCCGCATGGCAGCGAGACCGGGGCGACGCGATTTCGTACATTCGACGGCTATCGGTAAGGTGATACTGGCACATTCAGCAGAGACCGTCGTTGATGCAATAATCGATCAACACGGCCTGCCGGCGCTCACGCCGCAGACGATCACCACAGCCGATGAACTCAAAGCAGCGCTATCCCTGGTATGCACGCAAGGGTACGCGGTGGATAATCTGGAGAATGAGGATGGTGTGTGCTGCGTCGGCGCGCCCATTTTCAACCATCACGGCGAGGCGATTGCAGCCATCAGCATCTCAGGGCCAGCGAGCCGCTTTTCTGCTGCACGGATCGAAGCCCTGGGCAATGAACTGAAGCGGGCTGCTCAGTCTATCTCCGAGCGTCTGGGGTTTCGCAGCGAGAATGCCACCGACGTGCGGCGTGAGCGACCCAACCCTCGCGGACGGTCCAGGTAGCGATCACAGCCCGCCCCGCAGCAGCCCGTCGGGTTAATCATCCGAGACCAACCCAACTGGTGGGCGCGCATGATGGGATGAGCGCAGTCCACAGAGGCAGGACACCGCATCCTGCCTCACAGACATCTGCCCAGGCAGAGCGCCTGTCGCACCCGCATGGGGTTGCGAAGTGTGATGTTGTGTGCACCTGCGTGACGGGCGCTAATGTTAAGACAAGAAAGACCATACCGCTTTCCGCCCATATCTCATATCTGATTATTTTGATCTTAATTATGAGTATCAGTATCTTTCCGCTATAATGGGGCCGGTCTGGAAAGCTGCAAAGCCCTATCCTGGTGAAACTGACCAAAAGCGCCCCGTCTGCTGACCTCGTCCACGTCTCGCGCAAGTGGCCCACATTGTGGCTTCTCGCCCTGGCCGAACTGCTTGCGATGGCAGTCTGGTTCTCCGCTTCCGCCGTCGTCCCGACGCTGACCGAGACCTGGCGCCTCGACGCCTCCGGTCAGGCATGGCTCACCATGTCGGTGCAGTTAGGCTTCGTCGTCGGGGCGTTTGTGTCGGCGCTGCTGGTGATCCCTGACCGGCTGCCGGCGCACTGGCTGTTCGCCGGCGCTGCCGTGCTCGCAGCGCTCACGACCGCGCTGATTCCGGTGCTCGCGCGGGACCTGCTCCCGGCATTGGGCCTCCGGTTCCTCACCGGCCTGTTCCTGGCTGGTGTCTATCCCGTCGGGATGAAGATCATGGCAACCTGGACGCGCGCCGACCGTGGCCTGGGTATCGGCCTTCTCGTCGGCGCGCTCACTGTCGGGTCCGCGTCTCCCCCACCTGCTGAAGTTCGTTGGCGGGTTGGGCGACTGGCGGTCCGTTCTGTGGGCCGCGGCAGCCTCGGCGCTGCTGGGTGGCGTGGTCGCGGCAATCTTCATTCGGGAAGAGCCATTCCGCAGCGCCTCGCCCCCGTTCAATCTCCGTTACGTCCGCACCATTTTCCTTTCGCGCGAACTGATGCTCGCCAATCTGGGGTATCTCGGCCATATGTGGGAGCTTTTCGCCATGTGGACCTGGATACCCGCGTTCCTGCTCGCGAGCTTTGCCGCGAACGGTATCGATCCGAAGTGGGCGAGCCTTGTGGCTTTCGGCGTGATCGCGGCCGGCGGGCCGGCCAGTGTGCTCGCTGGCGTGCTGGCCGACAGGCTTGGGCGGACGACCGTCACGACCATTGCGCTCGTGGTCAGCGGAACCTGCGCCCTGCTCAGCGGCCAGTTTTTCGGCGGCAGTCCGCTCCTCCTGACGCTCCTTACGCTGGTCTGGGGTTTCTTCGCCGTGGCCGATTCGGCCCAATTCTCGGCCTGCATTACCGAGCTGGCCGACAGGGAAATCATGGGGACGGCGCTCACCTTGCAGACGAGCATGGGATTTCTGCTCACGCTGGTGAGTATTCGCTTGCTCCCCACGCTCCAGGAGAGCGTTGGATGGCAGTGGGCGTTTGCATTTCTCGCGCTGGGACCGGTTGTCGGGGTCTGGGCGATGGCCGCCCTGCGTCGGTCACCGGTGGCTGCGAGACTGGCGAGCGGTAACCGGTAGCGCCGCGCCTGGGGCGCTTGCGCGATGGTCATGAGCCGCGTGGCGCAGCGGCCCGCACGCGCAATTACGTAGAGTGGTGTACTGGTGATTCTGCACAATTTCCCGCACCAACCCACGCCCTTCATTGGCCGGCGCGATGAACTGGCGCAGATCCGTGATCTGCTCGCGGACCCGGCGTGCCGCCTCCTGACCCTTGTCGGCGCTGGGGGCGTTGGCAAGACACGCCTGGCGACCGAGAGCGCGACGCAGGCGCTGCCCGCTTTTGCAGATGGCATTTACTTTGTCGCGCTCCAGCCCCTCAGCGAGACTGATGCCATCGTGCCGGCAATCGCGCGGGCCGTGGGGTTTGCGTTCTATGGTCCAGAGACGACCACAGAACAGCTTCTGAACTACCTTCACGGGAAAAGCCTGCTCCTGCTGCTCGACAGCTTCGAGCACCTGTTGGCTGGCGTACCGTTAGTCACCGACATCCTGGCGAAGGCGCCAGGCGTGAAGATCCTGACCACATCGCGCGAAGTGCTGAACTTGCGCGAAGAATGGCTCTTCCCCGTTGCCGGGATGCCTGCCCCATCGAGCGTGTATTCAGCCGATATCGAGCAATACGACGCGGTTGCGCTTTTCGTGCAGAGCGCGCGCCGCGTCAGGCCGGATTTTTCGTTGGAGGACGAGCGCGAATCGGTGGTGCGCATCTGCACGCTTACTGAGGGGATGCCGCTGGCGTTAGAAATGGCCGCATCGTGGCTGAGGTTCCTCGCCTGCCAGCAGATCGTGCGCGAAATACAGACCAGCTTTGATTTCCTGTCGACGACGGCCCGGAATGTGGAGCCACGCCATCGGAGCATACGCGCGGTGTTCGAACAGTCCTGGCGGCTGCTGTCGGAAAAAGAGCGCCGTGTATTTGCGCGGCTATCCGTGTTCCGTGGTGGATTCGAGCGCGAGGCGGCGGAACAGGTCGCCGGGGCGACCATGCGTGTTCTCGCCCGCCTGGTCGACAAGTCGTTGCTGCATGTGATGTCATCAGGGCGGTACGGCATTCACGAACTGCTGCGGCAGTACGGCGAAGACCAGCGCGATGTGTCCGGCGATGCGCCGCCAACCGGTGAGGCGCACTGCCGTTACTATGCCGGCTTTGTGCAACATGGCGAGACCGCGCTCAAAGGTCCGGAGCAAAAGGGATTCTTGAGTGCGATTGAGACGGAAACCGGGAATCTACGCGCAGCATGGCATTGGGCCTTGCGACACGGCGACTATCGTGCTTTGGATCAGATGCTGGAAGGTCTCTATCAGTTCGGATTCATACGAAGCCGTCACCGAGAGATGATGGAAATCCTCCAGCAGACTGTGGAACATCTTCTGTCTCAGGAGCATCGCGACACCGAAGTCGAGCGGCTCCTGGGGCGGGTGCTGGCGCGCCGCTGGGGCTATCTGCACTGGTGGTACCCGACCGAGGATCGCGACGCCTTTGCAGATGTACAGCGAGCGCTGGAAATCGCCACGGCGCACGCGGACCGTTTTGAGATCGCCTTCTGCCTGTTGATGCGTGCATACGTTGAGATCGGCCGGCAGCATTACCGCGAGGCGCTGCCCGTTCTGGAACAGAGTCGGGCGCATTTTCGCGCGCTGGGTGAGCCGTTCTACGAATCCTGGGTGCTTCACCGCATCGGCTATGCCTGCATGAACCTGGGCGATTACCCGCAGTTTGTCGCGTTCACGGAACAGAGTCTGGCGCTCTCGCGGACGTCGCACAACCAGGCAGGGCTTGTCAACTGCCTGTACAACCTGGGTTCGGTTTTCCTGCTATCAGGGGACTATGCCAAAGGCGAGCGTTACTGCGCGGAGGCGCTTGAGGTTGCCACCGATCTGGAGCATTGGAGCCAGGCTGCGCACGCGACCAACCTGCTTGCGCTGGCGGCGTTCTGTCGGGGCGATTTCGACGCCGCCTATCAACGGGCGACACGGGGCTTGCAGCTTGTCCATGAGATGAACCTGCTGAAGGTGCGAGCGTACCCGCTGTCGATCCTGATCGCACTGGCGTGTGTCCGAGAGGACTACGCGGAAGCGGTCCGGCTTGAGCGTTTGGGTGATCCCTACGACACCAATTCAATGGGCTATCAGTTGATCTACTGGGCGCGCTCAATGCTGGCGTGCGGGCTGGGCGACTACGATCTTGCGCGATCATACATACAGAAGAGCCTGGATCTTCCTGATATCCTGCACAGTCCATCGACCATTATCCGGTTGCTCCCTGTCGCCGCCTGTGTCCTATCGGACGCGCAGCCCCGTCAAGCGGTGGCGCTGCTTGCCTGGATGCACAGCAACCCAGACGCTGCTGCCTGGATCGCCCGGTGGCCGCCGGCCAGCCGCCTGCAGGACCGGCTTGCCGCGCAGGTGGGGGCGGTAGACTACGGCGCCGCCTGGGAACGCGGCGAGACCATGCCATTCGAATCGGTTGTCGCCGCCCTCACCGCAGCGTTTCAGCCTGCTCCTGACGATTCGGACCGGTCAACGGACCAGGACCTGTGCGAGCCGCTGACCGAGCGGGAAGTTGACGTGCTGCGCCTGCTGGCGCAGGGTCTCACGAATCCCCAGATCGCTGAGGAACTCGTGATCGGCGTGGGCACGGTCAAGACGCACACCCTGAATATCTACCGCAAACTTGACGTACACAATCGCACGGAAGCCACCACGCGCGCCCATGTGCTTGGGCTTTTGATCTCCTGACCCAGCCCAATCTACCATTGCCCCCTGCTGGAATCTACCATCTGGTAGATGACGCCTGCCAGATGCCCCGGTACAGTGAGTCCATCGCCAAAGAAGGAAAGGGGAGAGTACCATGAGGTATCAACGCCGGATCCTCGCCATGCTTTGCGTGGCCGTCCTGTTCGCTCTGAGTCAGTTCGCGGGCGTTGTCCAGTCGCAGGAGGCTGACGACTTCGCGATGTCCGAGGCCCTATACAGGCTCGTCGCCGATGTGCGGTCGGCAGTTGCCGAGTTCCACGACATTGAAGCGGCCATGGAGGTGGAATACGGCAAATTCCTGGATTGCTTCACACACGCCGAGATCGGCGGCATGGGGCAGCATTATGTCAATGGCGAACTTGCCGGTGACCGGGTCCTCGATCCGTTACAACCCGAAGCGCTCGTCTACGCGCCGACCGAAGACGGCGAACTGATCCTGGTGGCGCTGGAATACCTGGTCTTTGCGGATGTCTGGGATCCAGAAGATGAAGGGCTTGAACCGCCCACGCTGTTCGACCAGGAGTTTCGCCTGAAAACCAACATCCCAGAGACGCCGCCGGTCTGGACGCTCCACATTTGGATAGGGACGCACAACCCTGAAGGCCTGTTTGCCGACTACAACCCCACAGTGTTCTGCCCGGCAGACGCGCCGATCATCGATATGTCCTAGGGCCTGCGCCTGAGGGAAGCGCCGCCACGGATCGTTCATCGCGTGCACATAGAAGGAGATCGAGCAATGCCACTGTTCATGGATATTCATCATCACGTTGAGGGGCTGACTGCGGATGCGGTCGCGCAGGCTCACGCAGAAGACCTGAAGACGCAAGACCGGTATGGGGTCAAGTATCTGCGCTATTGGTACGATGAAAGCACGGGGAAGGTCTTTTGCCTCGTCGAAGCGCCCAGCATGGAGGCGGCGGTCGCGGTCCACCGCGAAGCGCATGGCCTGGTTGCGGATGAGATCGTCGAGGTGAAGGAAGGCTCCTAGCCCGGATCATCGCATGACGGCCAGACCGGGTAGTGTCGCGGAACGCGGCGCTACCCGGTTTTTATTTCGCCCGCGGTCGATGTGGAGAGCATCCGGGCAGGCGCTACACACGACAGCATCCAGTAACGTCTCGCTCAACACCGCCACACCTCAAAGAACGCGGGGACTTCACGCGGAACGCCGACTAATCTTGGCCCACAGGGAGCGATTGGCAGACGTGCCGCCCACCCAGCAGCGTGCGTTGTCTTCAGGATGATCCAGCACGAACGTGGATGATGGCAGAGAGAAATATATGATGTAATAGTATCCTTGTTGCTCTGCCGGGTTGCGCACAATGCTTCCACGCTCGTCTGTTATGACTCTGTTATGCCCAAAGCGCGCTTTTGACATATAATAGGTTGATGGGGAGTGCTATGGCGACGAGGCCGGGTCGGATCACGGCGCGCGCAGATCATTTCAGACTTCAACCCCACAAAGCCACCCTCCTCAGCGCAGCAGTCGACGCGCTGATCGTTGCCGCTGCCTACGTGGGGGTGCTGTCGATGCGCGCCTTCATCACGCCGTTCGGTTGGGCGCACGCGCTGGGCTTCATCTGCCCCGCCGTCGTCATCACGCTGGCGGCGCTGTGTGGCTTTGGCGTGTACCGGCGCATCTGGTCGCGCACGAGCGGCCATGGCGTCACGGTGCTCTTCGCCGCGGTTGCGGTCGCCACCGCGGTGCTTGGCGCGCTGGATGTGGGCATCGACGCGGCAACGAATGCGGGGCGTCCCATGCCGCTGAGCGTGCTCGCGGTCGGCAGCGCGCTGGCGTTCAGCGGCCTGGTCGCCGTCCGCTACCGCTCGCGGCTGCGCACCGGCCTGGCCTGGCGCTGGCGGGCGGTGTGGTTCGGCGACTTCCCACGCACGCCGACGCGGGTGCTCGTGGTGGGCGCGGGCGGGTCGGGGCAGACCCTCGCGTGGCGGCTCAAGCACCGCGCCCCCCAGGGCGAGCGCTACGTCGTTGTCGGCTTCATCGACGACGACCCGGCGAAGCAGGGGCGGTACATCGAGGGCGCGCCGGTGCTGGGCACGCGCGGCGACATCCCGCGCGTCGCCGAGGCGCAGCGCGTCGACCTCATCGTCATGGCGCTGCACAACGTCGCCGGGCCGGACTTCCGCGCGATCCTCGCGCAGTGCCAGGACACCCGCGCGCGCATCAAGGTCGTCCCCAACATGTTTGCCTGCCTGCAGGCGACGGAGGGCGCGCCGGCGCTGCACGCGGTGCAGCCGGAGGATTTCCTGGGGCGCAGCGCGCCCGCCCGCGACCGCGCCATCGACCTGACGCCGCTCACCGGCAAGGTGATCCTGGTGACGGGCGCCGCCGGCTCGGTCGGGTTCGCGCTGTGCCGGCGGCTCATCGATCTCGACATCGCCGCGCTGCTGGTCCTCGACAACAACGAGAGCGGGCTGCACGACACGGTGACGGCGCTGCGCGCCTGCTGCCCGGAGGCGGTGGTGTGGCCCGTGCTGGTCAACGTCGCCGACGCGGGGCAGGTCGCGCGCGCCTTCCGCGCGCACCGCCCGCACGTGGTGTTCCACGCGGCGGCGTACAAGCACGTGCCCATGCTGGAGATCTACCCAGAGCAGGCGGTGCGCGTGAACATCGGCGGGACCTGGAACCTCGCCCACGCGGCGCTGGAGGCCGGCGCGGAGCGCTTCGTGCTCGTCTCGACGGTCGAGGCCGCGAACCCGGCGCACACGCTCGGCGCCACCAAGCGGATCTGCGAGCAGATCCTCGAGGCGCTGTCGCAGCCGGCGGGCGGCGCGACGCGGTTCACGAGCGTCCGGCTCACGAACGTGGTGGGCAGCCGGGGCAGCGTCGTGCCAACCTTCGCATGGCAGGTGGACCACGGCGGCCCGGTCACGGTGACCGACCCGGACATGGCGCGCTGTTTCATGAGCCAGGCTGAGGCGGTGGACCTGATCCTTGCGGCGGCGTGCCTGACCGAGGGCGGCGACCGGTTTGCATGCAGCACGGGCGACGCGACGCGCATCATCGACCTGGCCGAGCGCATGATCCGGACGCGCGGGCTGCGCCCGCATGAGGATATCGCGATCCGGGTTGTGGGGCGGCGTCCCGGCGAGCAGGTGGATTGCGACGGGGTGCGCGACCGCGAAGTCCTGGCGACGCTGGGATCCCGGACGTTCTGCCCCTGGCGGTCGAAAGCGCCGGCCATGAGCCGGCCGCCTTTCTGGAGCGGGTCGGGCGTTGCTGGCGCGTGACCCTGGTTGCTGATTATCTACGCAACCTTGTCTCTGAGTGGATTTGTCAATTGTTCTCATGGACGGTATAATGCGCCGCACAAACTCCGACAGTTGGTTCAGACTGCTACCCCGGCTGGCAATACTCATTGATGGCTGAGAAAGTCCATTCTCGTCCGGTCGCCGTGCCCGAACGCGACCCTATCCCGGTTGTGCACATCGCGCCCTCGCGCGGGTGGGTGTCGCTGCGCCTGCGTGAACTTTGGCAATATCGCGAACTGTTTTACTTTCTCACCTGGCGCGACGTCAAGGTGCGCTACAAGCAGACCGTGCTGGGCGCGGCGTGGGCCATCATCCAGCCCTTCTTCACCATGGTCGTGTTCAGCCTCTTCTTCGGCCAGCTCGCCAAGGTCCCGTCGGATGGCATCCCGTACCCGATCTTCAGCTACGCGGCGCTCGTGCCGTGGACGTTCTTCGCCAACGGGCTGAGCCAGTCCTCCAACAGCCTGGTGGGGAGCGCCAACCTGATCAAGAAGGTGTACTTCCCGCGCCTGGTGGTGCCGCTCTCCAGCGTGATCTCCGGCGTGGTCGATTTCGCGCTCGCCTTCGTCGTGCTGCTGGGCATGATGCTGTTCTTCGGGATCGCGCCGACGGCGAACGTGATCTGGCTGCCGCTGCTGCTGCTGCTGGCGTTCGTGACCGCGCTGGGCGTGGGGCTGTGGCTGTCGGCGATGAACGTGCAGTTCCGCGACGTGCGCTACATGGTGCCCTTCCTGACGCAGTTCTGGATGTTCGCGACGCCGATTGCATACCCCAGCAGCCTGATCGAGAACGAGACGCTGCGCCTGCTCTACGGCCTGAACCCGATGGCGGGGGTGGTGGAGGGGTTCCGCTGGGCGCTGCTGAACACCGACACCGCGCCGGGGCCGATGGTGCTGGTCTCGGCGGCGGCGGCGCTGGCGCTGCTGGTCAGCGGGGCGTTCTACTTCCGGCGCATGGAGAAGACATTTGCGGATGTGGTGTGAGCGATGAGTGACGTTGCCGTTCGTGTGGAGGGCCTGGGCAAGCAGTACCGCATCGGCGGCAAGCGGGAGAGGTACCGCACGCTGCGCGATACGCTGGCGGACGCCTTCACCGCGCCGTTCAGGCGGGCGGGCCGCCTGCTGCGCGGGCAGGCGTATGGGGCCGCCGGGCTGGAGGAGACGATCTGGGCGCTCAAGGACGTGTCGTTCGAGGTGAAGCACGGCGAGGTGGTGGGCATCATCGGGCGCAACGGCGCGGGCAAGAGCACGCTGCTGAAGGTGCTCTCGCGCATCACGGAGCCGACCGAGGGCTACGCCGACGTGTACGGGCGCGTGGGGTCGCTGCTGGAGGTGGGCACGGGCTTCCATCCGGAGCTGACCGGGCGCGAGAACATCTACCTCAACGGCGCGATCCTGGGCATGACGCGCGCGGAGATCGACCGCAAGTTCGACGAGATCGTGGACTTCGCGGAGATCGAGCGCTTCATGGACACGCCGGTGAAGCACTACTCCAGCGGGATGGGTCTGCGGCTGGGCTTCGCCGTCGCCGCGCACCTGGAGCCGGAGATCCTGGTGGTGGACGAGGTGCTGGCGGTGGGCGACGCGGCGTTCCAGAAGAAGTGCCTGGGGAAGATGGGGGAGGTGGCCGGCGAGGGGCGGACGGTGCTTCTGGTCAGTCACAATATGGCAGCAATCCAGGCACTCTGCCACCAGTCAATTTGGATTGAGGGTGGTCGAGTGAATCAGAACGGCGGTACCCAGAAAGTAATAGAATCTTATCTCGACTCTGCCTATGCATGGACAACCAACACATCAGGTATTCTCCCCATTTTCAGCCAGACACATGGCATCGGAATAACTGGCTGCAGCGTACACCTGGATCCATCTAACGACGGTTATACGACTCTCAGGATAGAAATCGAGATCGAAACGACGAGAATTCTCAAGAGAATTGGGCTAGGTATCACATTGACAACAACTGAAGGGACACTAGTGAGCATGGTGGATCCCTATGTAACCGAAGACATCATTGATCGAGTTGATCATCGATGTCGTTGCACATTTATCTGTGATGAAATCGACAGATACTTGGCTGGCGGAGATTATGTATTGAGCATTTGGGTTGAGAAACCACGAGTCGAGTATCTCATAAGAGCAGAGAAAGTTACCAAGATTACTATCCCTGCACGCGATCTCTTTGGAACTGGCAGGCACTTTCAGCTTCAGCGAAATGGCTTTGTGCCATTGCCAATGAGATTAGCGATTGAGGCTGAGTAACTGAGCAATGCTAGAAGGTAGACACTGATGGGGAATCGGGAGGGGGCTATCTACGTTGCCACAGGTGCAAAGCACATCATGCGCGCCGTGCGGTCAGCCAGCAGCCTGAAACAGGTAATGCCTGGTATTCACGTCAGTATCTTCGCTGACGAACCAGTAGAGCATGGAGTATTCGATGCGGTCATCCCGGTTGAGGTTGCTGAACATGACATGATGGACAAGATTCGATACATGCGATTGACCCCGTACGACAGGTCGCTCTTTCTAGATGCAGATACCTTCGTCTGCGACGACGTGTCTGAGCTTTTCGTCCTGCTGGAGAGGTTTGATCTTGCGGTAGCACAAGATACCTATCGCATCTACTCTTATGATTATGAGATTCTAAAGAACACTTCCACAAAATCCCTGTGAGCTTCCCAGTTCTGAACACGGGGGGTTATCGTTTACAAGCGATCATCGGCAATTGATTGCTTCTTCGCCGATTGGGCTGCCACCCATGAGAGAAATCGACAACTCGTGCGAGATGCTGGTGGAATGTACTGCGGCAATCAGAATGCTTTCCGGGAGGTACTCTATCATAGCGGTCTCCGTGTTGCCATCCTGCCACCTGAGTACAACTGTCGGTTTGTCACACCAGTCTGTATCAACGAGAGAGTGAAAATCCTGCACGGTCCGCATCGTAATCTTCCCGCCGTAGAGCGGGAAATCAATCGGACTGGCGAGGTCCGTGTCTTCCTTCCCCAGTTGGGGACAATTAACAGCAGCAGCCCCTAATTCTGAGTTCCTGGTATCTTGCCAACCTCGTACATCAAATCCGTGCCTTTTTTGGAAACAGCCTCAGAGGACTCTATAGAACGATAAGAGGGCTTACGAATGACCGTTGACCCTCGGTGTTTCCTTCTGTTCCGCCTGACAAAGCGGACTGGCCTTGGGTGGAAGAGATCTCGTCATGGTCGGAGTCGATGCCGAGCGGCGTACCATGGCCGCGCATCACTGTTGTCACGCCCAGTTACAATCAAGGACGGTATTTGGAGGAAACCATCCGGTCCGTTCTGCTTCAGGGTTATCCCAACCTGGAGTATATTGTGATCGACGGCGGCTCAACGGACAACAGTGTCGAAGTCATTCAGAAATACGAACCCTGGCTTGCCTTTTGGGTTAGCGAGTCAGATCGAGGGCAATGCCACGCTATCAACAAGGGCTTCGCGCGTTCGACGGGACAGATCATGTGTTGGCTCAATAGCGACGACGTATTTCTACCGGGTACCCTGGTGTGTGTGGCAGAAATGCTCGTAGGTAGAAAGCGGGCCATGCTCGTGGGCAGTGCCATCCTTACTGACGGGCCTGAGCAGCTTTCGGGACGACTTGATGATAGGAAACCCAATTGGGACCAGGTTATCTATGATGGGCGCGGCTTTCCACAGCCAAGCGTTTTCTGGACTCGCGACCTGTCGGAGCTAGCCGGTCCCTCTGGATGAAGATCTCTACTTTGCAATGGACTATGACCTATGGCTGCGCATGCAACTGCACGTAAAGGGATGTGCTGTTTGTGGATAATGTGCTCTCATATGAGCGCACCCACGCTGAACAGAAGAGTGCAAATGACAACTCGGCACAATTTCGAGAACAGAAAATCCGTGTTTCGGTGCGTGCTGCCAGAATACGGCGTTCCCCGGTCTGGGTGTGGCTTCTAAATATCTGGAGACGGCGGATTCTGCTTGCTTACCGCACCCGGAATCGCTCCCTACTCAGGGGATCCTGGTTCCATCGGGGAGTAACACGTGCGGTACTACTGAACCATTATCGACCGGCGGGTGCTAGAAGGTTTGCTCTAGAAGAGCAAGCCTCGACACGATAGGTAATGTTGAACACCCAGACAAATCACGAGCAAGGAGCGAGACTTACCAAGATGCTGATACGTTGTCTGTTTCTGGTTGAAGGCTCCTATTTCCCAAATCCAAATTCAACGGGCGCGTCTGCGCTCTTCTACAGCCATCTGAACCTCCTCGCTCATGCAGAAACCGAAATTGCCCTGGCCGTTTTCGTCGATCCGCACACCTACGACTGTTCTAACACCTTCACCGACAAATATCGTGAACCTGAAGTCTGGGAGCGCGTAAAGGGTTGGTGCAGTGCGTTCTACGAACTGTGTTTTGAGGATGGGTCAGATGCGGGATGGCTGGCATCTGTCAAACGGACAGTCGCCAAGGTACACAACTCCATCAACGCGCGGGAGTGCTTTTGCTCCCCGTGTTGTTCAAAGCTTGCACGAAGTCACGGATGTCTTTGAGCCTGATATCGTGTGGGCAGAAGACCTGCGGCTGGCGGCGCTCAGTCAATCAACGGTCGGACATAGGGTTCCAGTAATATACGGTCACACGGACTGGAAATGGCGGATCAAACGCTATCGCTGGGGAACCGGAGGTTTGCGCAGACGGTTCCAGTACATGCGCATGAGATATCACGAAGAGTCAGTCGTCCGTCAAGTAGCCGGTTGTGTTAGCGGATCGGCGAGCGAGGCGGAGGATATGCGGCGGCTGGGAGCCGGCCATGTGGGCTACTACCCAATCACCTATGAGCCAGTGGAGTCAGGTGTGCCGGGAAATTGTCCGGCGTATCGTCCATCTTGGGACTATGCAAGCCACGGCTAATCGACTGGGTCTCCAACGCTTCATGGAGGTCGTATGGCCGCGCATCATCGAAACAAACCCGCGACCACCAGAGCTTTGGGTAGTCGGTAATCTCGACGGGGCATCTCCTGAGCTACTCGGTCAACTGGAAAAGGCGAATGCAATCTGTGCCGGTTACGTTTTCGATCTAGGAACAGTGCTGCGTCCATACGATATTCATATTGTTCCTTGGGAACATGATACCGGTACGCGCACTCGCATCCCACTTGCCCTGAACTACGCCCAAGCGCTTGTCTCAACTCGCGCAGGTGCTGCGTGCTTCAGGGAGCTTCGACACAATGAAAACTGTGTTCAGGTTGACGGGCTGGAACAAATGGGTGAGGCGATCCTCGCACTTGTTTGTGACAACATATATCGACGCCAGTTGGCCGATGCCGGCCGTGCTACCTTCCTGAGGTGTTATACGCGCGAAGCGTTGCAACCTCGCTTCGATAGTTTCATCAAGCAGGTTTTGAGATCAAATGCACGAGCTTCAGCACTCTGATCCTGCAAACCGCTCTCTCAATCATCTCGGCCCGAGGTGGCTCAAAGGGGATTCATCAGAAGAACACTCAAATCCTCGCCGCCCCGTTACCTCAACATACGATCGCCCGGTTTCGGACCATTGACGTGAAATGGCTGATCAAATGAATCCTGCGACTCTTTTTGGACCATGTGATAGAGTGCCCGCTATGTGGCGACACGGAGCGCTCTTGCTTCTTTCGAGGCGTTGACCACGGCATCAACATCCAATACTGGCTGTGTTCGACCTGTGGCTTGGTTTACCAGTCGCCACGAATGGCTCAGAAGCAACTGGCTGAATTCTATGCCAGTCAATACCGAACACTATTGCAGGGGCAGGCCGAGCCGACACCACAAGCTCTGCAGACCCAGAACCGACGCGCGGCGCACCTGGCCCAAATCGTCTGTGGGCGTAGCAACGTATCCCCCGCCTACCATCTGGATATTGGGTGTGGGGGCAGGGCGTTGATTGCGGCAATTCAGGAGATGTCTGGTTGCCGCAGTGAGGGAATTGAACCGGATAACGCGTATCGTTCGTATGCCAGCAGTCAGGGATTGACCGTCTATGGGTCGTTGGACGAGTGGAGGCGGAGCGCGATGGGCCGGCCAGATTTGATTACTATGTCACATGTATTAGAGCACCTAGTGGACCCGGTTGGGTATCTTTCATCGCTGCGTGAGAACATTCTCTCGCCACAGGCGTATCTGTTGGTTGAAGTACCAAATCTGTATGTCCACAGCTCGTTCGAGGTGGCACATAACTTCGCGTTTGCATCTGCAACGCTTCAAGCAGTCGTGACGAAAGCTGGATTCAGAGTGCTGTTGTTGCGAAAGCATGGCTTTCCTCGGGCGCTAAGCCCCCTGTATATGACCTTGCTTGCACAATCTCTAGATGGCCCGCTGCCCGAATTCGGATTGCGCTCAAGTGCGAGATGCAGTACAAGGGTCAGAAGAAATCTGGGTAGGAGATTGCTCAATGTTGAACGAACCCTAACCAAAGTAATTACCAGAGTAACACATAGAGACGACCCCTATCTGTTCAAATAGCGGGCATCAAAGACATGAATGGCTTTAGGCACACCAGCGTTTCAGGGGCCGAGGAGGTGAATACGAATCTCGTGCACACTCTCGCCATCATCCCCGCTCGAGGTGGCTCGAAGGGGATTCCCCATAAGAACATCCGCCTCCTCGACGGCAAGCCGCTGCTTGCGCACACGATTGAGCACGCGCGGCAGGCGCAATCGGTAACCCGCATCATCGTCTCCACCGATGACGTCGAGATCGGCGCGATAGCACAGCAATACGGCGCAGAGGTGGTCTGGCGGCCGGCCGAGATCAGCGGCGACACGGCCTCTAGCGAATCCGCTCTGGTACACGTGCTCGATCATCTGGCCAAGACCGAAGGCCACCGACCTGACCTGGTGGTCTTCCTCCAATGCACCGCCCCACTCCGGCATCGCGACGACATCGACCGCGCCGTGCAAACCTTGCTCGAAACTGAGGCCGACTCTTTGCTCTCGCTGGCGCCGTTCTCTCACTTCCTGTGGCACAAGCCTGGCGGGCAATTGCAGTCGCTCAACTTCGACTATCACCAGCGCCCGCGCCATCAGGAGCTTCCTGTCTGCTTCATGGAAAACGGCTCAATCTATGTATTCAAACCCTGGGTCCTGCGCGAGACCGGCAACCGGCTTGGCGGCAAGATCGCGTACTACGAGATGAGCGCGCTGAGCGCCATCGACATCGACACACCCGAAGATTGGGCGCTCTGCGAGGCGATCATGAGCACGGTGTGGCAACGAGGCTAACGCGAGGGAGGTCAGGGGATGATTATCGAGCGCAATCTATCCCCTTACATCATCTTTGTCGAGGAGAGCATTGCGGCAGCAGTCAATAAGATCGTGGACAATCGGAACACGGTCATCTGCGCGGTAGACGCTGCTGGTGTGATGGAGGGGCTATTCACAAATGGCGACTTCTTGCGTTGGTTGGTGCGCCAGCAGGTTCTGGACCTGAACCAGCCGCTTGCTGCGATACTCAACCGCGATTTCATCTATGCCGCCGAGGACGACAGCCCCGATCGCATCCGCGCGCTGCTCGACAAAGTGAACTTCGTGCCCCTGCTCGACAATCAGCGCCGGCTGGTGGCCATTGCGCGCCGGCGCGATCGGAGCATCAAGATCGGTCCGTTCGTGATTGACGACGACTCACCGACATTCATCATTGCCGAGATCGGCATCAACCACAACGGGAGCCTTGACCTGGCCAAGCGCCTCATTGAGCATGCGGTTGAGGCCGGCGCCGACTGCGCGAAACTCCAGATGCGAAGCCTCTCGGCGCTCTACCAGAATCGGGGTGACCCCAATGATGCGAGCGAGAATCTTGGCTCGCAATACACCCTCGACCTGCTCACACGCTTTAACTTGAGCCAGGAGGAGATGTTCGAGGCATTCGATTACTGCAAATCGCTGGGCATCTTCCCGCTCTGCACCGCCTGGGACCTGGAGAGCCTTGAGGCGCTCGAGGCGTACGGCCTTCAGGCCTACAAGGTGGCTTCGGCGGACATGACCAACCACGAACTCCTGAGGGCGCTCGCGTGCACCGGCAAGCCCTTGATCTGCTCCACCGGTATGTCAGACGAGGAGGAGATTGTCCAGACTGCGAAGCTGCTCCGGTCCCTGGGCGCACAGTACGTCCTGTTGCACTGCAATGCCACCTACCCCGCTCCGTTCAAAGACGTAAACCTTCGCTACATGGACCGGTTGCGTGAGATTGGCGAATGTCCAGTCGGTTACAGTGGGCATGAGCGTGGGTATCATGTGCCGGTGGCGGCGGTCGCGCGTGGCGCGAAGGTCATCGAGAAACACATCACAGTCGACCGTAGCATGGAGGGCAACGATCACAAGGTGAGCCTCCTGCCGGATGAGTTCAGGGATATGGTTGACGCGATCCGCCAGCTTGAGGAAGCGCTCGGCTCAGGCACAGAGCGCCGTGTGACCCCTGGCGAACGCATCAACCGCGCCACGCTTGCCAAGAGTCTTGTGATCAACTGCGCCCTGGAACCCGGCGAGGTTATCACTGAGGCGATGATTGAGGTAAGAAGCCCTGGTCGCGGCCTCCAGCCTAACCGCAAGCACGAGCTGGTGGGGCGTCGCGCCAAGCGCCGTTTCCGTCCGGGTGATTTCTTCTTTCCTGGCGATCTGGGGACCGACTCGGTGCAGCCCCGCCCCTATGCTTTCAAGCGTCCCTGGGGGATACCTGTGCGCTATTATGATTACAGGACCATGATGGAAGGCACGAACCCAGATTTTCTCGAGTTTCACCTCAGTTATAAGGACATGGACCTGAACCTGCACCAGTTCTTCGATTGCACCTATGATCTGGCCCTGACCGTTCATAGCCCTGATCTGTTCGCCGGTGACCATCTCCTGAACCTGGCGGCCGAGGATGAGAGCTACCGTCAGCGGTCAATTGCAGAGGTGCAGCGCGTCATTGAGATTACGCGCGAGCTGAAGACATACTTCGCGCGCGCTACCAGGCCGTTTGTTATCATCAGCATGGGTGGGTTTAGTCGTGACGGGCTGTTGCCGGCCTCAGCCCGACCATCGATGTACGCGCGCATTGCCGACAGCCTGTCCAAACTTGACGCGGACGGCGTGGAGCTGATCGCGCAGACACTTCCACCGTTTCCCTGGTATTTTGGTGGGCAGCTCTACCTAAACCTGTTCGTGGATCCAACGGATACGGTCGCGTTCAGCCGCGAGTATGGCTACCGACTGTGCTTTGACGTGTCGCATTCCAAGTTGGCGTGCAATCACTTCCATTGGTCTTTCTCGGAATTCGTACAATACGCAGGGTCTCATATCGCACATATGCACCTTGCGGACGCTCGAGGACTGGACGATGAAGGCCTGCAGATTGGTGAGGGTGATGTCGATTTCCCGGCGTTGGCGGCGCAATTAGAACGCCTTGCCCCTCATGCGTGGTTCATTCCTGAAATCTGGCAGGGGCACGAGAACGGCGGCGAGGAATTCTGGATTGCACTGGAGCGGTTGGAGAAATGGTTTGGGGAAGGATATGGAGGACCAATGAGTCATGTGCAGTAATCCCATTTTCGTTGTAGGGTATATGCATTCTGGCACAACTATGTTAGTCAATATTCTAGGGGAACACCCTGATGTGTGGCGAGTGAAGGGGGAAACGCGGTTCTTTAGCCACGCACCGCTGTATCGGTTACGCTATCCCAATCTGGAAAACGACGATACACTCCGCGACCTAATCCATACATTGGCTTCGGGCATAAAGTGGTCTGGGGCTGACATGGTAAGAGATGAGACTGGCATTAAAAGAGATCAATTGGATGCCATTTTCGACTCTGTGAAGCTTACGCGGGAATACGCCACGGTGTTCCGGGCAGTGTTTGACCATATGTCGCGAAGCGCAGGTTGTGCTCGTTGGACAGAAAAAACACCCACTCATATCTTCCATATTTCTGAGATTCTTGAAGCCATCCCGGATGCCTATTTTGTGGAGATTGTCCGCGACCCTAGGGATGTTCTGGCGTCGAAAAAGACACGGCGCGCTTCCATCTGGACTACCGAGCGCTATACCTCAACTCAACGGCCCATGAAAGCACTGGCATTAGCCTATGACCCGTTCTGGGATTACTCTGTCGTGGAAATCGGCCATTCGAGCGGGACTGAAAGCACATGAGGAACACCCTGATCGGATCATCACCGTTCGGTACGAAGATCTTGCCGTTCATCCTAAGGTGGAGATAAGCCGAATTTGCGACTTTCTGCGGTTGTCATTCAACGAAACTATGCTTAGTGTTCCGCGCGGCATCCCGGCTAACTGGTCCGAAGCGTCCCAAGTCGATCGGGGTATATCAAAGACATCCGTTGGTCGTTGGCATTCGACGCTTACCCCAGGGAAACCGCGATTTGTCAATGGGTTACCACTAATGAGATTGGTGCGTTAGGTTACATGATCCAACCGATCGGAGCCAGTCGCCTGTTCCAAGCCACCCCACTACTAGCTCGCAGTAGCCTTGAACTGATTCCGACGATTATATCGGCGCTGGCGCCTTGGTGGGTCCAGGTTTCTCTATGCAATTCTCAAGGGTTACGCAATTCGACTTCGGCATTTGATGCGAAGCTGATTGGCCCGCTGAGGTAGATGGATACCACATTGAGGGATTCTGATCCTGAGAACCATCGCAGGCCGCATCTCATATTGTTGGTGCCGCGCGGGGAGGCTGTCCGCAACTTCCTTTATTCCGATACTCTGCCGCTGCTGAGCGAGAACGCCCGCGTGACACTGCTCTCGGTCATCCATGACGCACACTTCCGGGAACGCTTCGAGCCGCACGTCGACGCGATTCTGCCATTAAAGCACTATCCCGCGTCTCAGGCGACGAATTACATACACATGCTGGTTCATGAAGCGCACTTCGACTGGCTGGGGAGCCAGGTTGCGGAGAATCGGTGGGAGGTGAGGTTGCATGGGGCGCGTACTCCCATGGGAAGGGTCAAGGTTCGCTTAGAACGAGCCTTCCTTGGTCTGTTCGCCAATCGCCAGATTATCGAAGCCCTGGTCAAACTGGAGCGGCGTCTCCACCTGCTCAGCCCCGGTGCGGATGCCTTCCACAAGCTGTTCTCCGAACTCAAACCCGATCTCGTTTTCAATACTTCACACATTCATGGACAAGAGGCACACCTCCCGGTAAAGGTGGCCCACGATATGGGTATCCCTACGGTTGGCTTCATCTTTTCGTGGGATAACCTTACTTCGCGCAGCCGCATTTTCGAGCCGTACGACTATTACCTTGTGTGGCATCAGAAGATGCGTGATCAGCTTGTCTCAATCTATCCAAACATCCAGCCCGAAAATGTTCTTGTCACCGGAACACCACAGTTCGACTTCCACTTCAAGCCAGAGTACTGGTTAGCACGCGAGGCGCTTTGCCAGCGCATTGGCGTTGATCCAAGTAGGCCGTTCGTGCTCTACACCGCCGGCATCGACAGGCACTTCCCTGAAGAGCACCGCACAGTCGAGCTGATCATCCGTCTGCTGCGTGAAATGGACGTCACTCCCCAAACCGCAACTGGTCGTGCGCACCTACATCAAGGGCATCAGCCCGGAGATGGGGGCTCTATCCGAGCGTAACCTCCCCGATGTGGTGTTTCCGCCTATGTTGTGGGACCCTGAATGGCTTATGCCGCACGAAGATGACCTAACGCTGTACACGAACCTACTTCGCCACGCGAGTCTGGGCATCAACGCGGCCTCTACCGTCTCGCTTGAGTTGCTTATGCACGACAAGCCAGTGATCAACCTGGACTTTGATCCTCCAGGGAGCAACCTCCCCTCTGCTCTGGGCTACCATCGTCACATTATCTTCGATCATTACCACCCGGTCGCTGAGAGCGGCGCGGTTATGGTGGCGCGGTCGCCTGATGACATGCGTGCCACGCTGCAACGAGGGCTGAGTATGCCCGAAGCTGATAGCAGTGTGAGGAGGCAGTTCATCCAGGACTTATTTGACCAGCGACTGGATGGATGTGCCGGGCAGCGGGTGGCGGAGGGATTGCTGGACTTGGCAACGAGAGCTTCAACACATAAGGCTGAAAGCGTATGAAAAGCAATGTGACGACTCAGCTCATGCACCATCTGTACTACTCGCCTTGGTCGAAGAGGATCGTGCGACGTTTGGCGCGGTCTCGCAAACCCGGAAGCGTGGTGAAGATCCCGTTTGGTGCACTTCGGCACAATCTCTGGCCGATTGGCGCGAATCAGCCCTCATGTTTTTGGCTAGGCATCTACGAACTCGCAGTACAAGAAGTCCTTGTGGATTATCTGAAGCCACGCCAAGTGTTCTACGATATTGGGGCCAATTGTGGATTTTTCTCGCTTCTCGGAGCTCAACAAGTCACGCAGCAAGGACAGGTCTTTGCATTCGAACCCGATACAGATTGCCTGAGCGCTCTGCATACATCCATTGACATTAACCACATTGAACATGTTCATGTAATCGCACAAGCAGTATCAAATTGCAGTGGACGGGCTGCATTTGTCAAGGGGAACAGCGCTTCCACTTCGCGATTGATTTCGAGCATGGATGAGATCGATGCGAAGAATACCCTTAGCAACGTAATGACAACCACCCTGGACGAGTTTATACAGTTGCATCCAGCACCGGACATCATCAAGATTGACATAGAGGGTGCTGAAGTCCAAGCCCTAGAAGGTGCTCAGTCGCTCATGGATGGACCTTCTCCTCCAATATGGTTAGTAGAAACGCACGGCCCTGAGTGCAAACGCTTTGTGACGGATACACTCTGCAAAGCAAATTACACAGTTTTGGAGATTGAGGAGTCAACGTTACTGAGTCGCCGTAACCATCACCTTCTGGGGTTACCGTTGGGCAGTACTCCTGGGAAGCATTAGTATTCATGAAAACAAGACTATTGATCATCTCTCATGTCCTGCCCTTTCCCGGACAGTCCGGCCAACAGATGCGGGTGCGCAATAAACTGCTGGCGTTCAAGCCAGATTTCGAGATCACGTTTCTCACCTTTGCACAGCCAGCTCAGATCGAGAGCACGCGTGAGAGCCTCGTACCCTATGTCGATCATTCCATAGTCATGCCGGCGCGAAGTTCCCATCGCCTGTTGGCCCGTCTTATGCGCGCAGTATACGGTGAGGCATACGTGCTGGCGACGGGTCTGAAGCCGTCGAACCTTTTCATCGGCGAAAGAGAGCTTTCGCCCAGGCGCATCGCTGCCCACTGCACGCCGACCGATTACGACATTGTACTATTCGAGTATTGGCACGCGCACAGGAGCTTAGAGGTCTTCCAACGTCACGGAATTCCATGTGTACTTGATATGCACGACCTGCTCTGGCAGTCATGGGACCGACAGCTCTCCACGCACCCGCTGCCATGGCGTCGTTTGTTGCGTGGGCGGCTTGTGGATGCATACAGGCGCCATGAGGAAGCAG
Source organism: Anaerolineae bacterium (assembly GCA_027494055.1). GTDB lineage: Bacteria > Chloroflexota > Anaerolineae > Aggregatilineales > JAFGMM01 > JAOSJO01. The sequence continues at coordinate 643,212 of JAOSJO010000023.1, forward strand.
CCTGGCAGCAATTCGATATCCTGATTGCTATCAGTGAAGGTGAAGCCGAGGTTGTGCGCCAAGTTGTGCATGATAAGCCCGTTATCTTGGCGCCAATGGGTATTGATCTAGGCAAATGGGCTTACAATTGGATTCCAGCAGAACCGCCTCGTTTGGGTTTCTATGGCAGCCTGGGCGGGAGTCGTTTTAATCAAGAGAGTGTCATGCGTTGTGTTAAAGCGATCATGCCGCGGGTATGGGCGGAATGCCCAGATAGCGAATTCTGGATTGTAGGCGCGAACCCGCCGCCCGAGATCAAAGCCCTGGAGGCCGACAGCCGGATACACGTCACGGGGTTTGTCTCTGATGTGGCCGAGGTGCTGAAGACTATGACCGCGGTATTGTGCCCATGGACCGGCACCTATGGCTTCCGCAGCCGCATCATTGAGGTAATGGCGCTCGGCGTTCCGGTGATCGCGACGCCCGATGCTGTGTACGGCATGGGCATGGACGAGCGTGGTTTATTCCTTGGGGAAACAGACAAGGATATGGTAGCGTGCGGTTTGAAGTTACTTCAGAAGCCTCAGGTAGCCATGAAACTGAGCCGATTAGCTCGTCAACAAATCGAAGACAAGTTCGGGTTTGAAGCGACCTACGGCCATCTTGCACGTGTTCTGCACGGCGCCTGTATCGAAGGTCAATCGGTCACAAGTCGATGCGTCTAGTCGTTGTATCTCATAAGCCTTGTTGGCGGTCGCATGGGTCACCCTCTGGCTATGCCACCGACGGTGGTTTTCCGTTCCAGATGCGCGCCCTGTCGGAGTTATTCGATGAGACAGTTCTGGTCGTGCCCTGCATCGGTCCTTCTGATCGGCGTGGTGAGATTCCACTGGTTGGCCACAATCTATCCATTGCGCAGCTCACGATGCCCTGGGGCACAGGGATATGGCGCAAGATCGGGTTCCCGCTCTGGCTGTTGCGCTCCTCTACCAGCATGGTCCACGAGATTCTTCGCGCAGATGCCGTACATACCCCAGTGCCCGGCGACATTGGGACAATTGGTATCTTTCTGGCGGTTGTGTTTCGCAAACGGCTCTTCGTGCGCCACTGCGGGAACTGGCTGGTCCAACGGACATACATGGAGCGCATCCTTAAATGGATTATGGAACGGCTTGCCGGCGGTCGGAATGTCATGCTGGCAACTGGTGGTGCGCCGGACCCACCATCACCGCGCAATCCGCATATCCATTGGATCTTCTCTACGACCCTCAGCCATGAGGAGCTTAGTTCTTGTGGGTACCCGCGTAGCCCAAAACCATCGGGAGAAATACGATTGATCATGGTTGGCCGCCAAGAGTGGAACAAAGGTACGAGCATATTGATCGAGAGTCTGCCGATTTTATTCAACCGTTTCCCCAAGACCGTTTTGGACGTCGTAGGTGATGGTACGGCTTTGCCCACATTCAGGAAGCTCGCGGGAGACCTTGGTATTCTAGACAAAGTTGTCTTTCATGGAAGAGTGACACACGATACCGTGATGCAATTGCTTCGACGGGCTGATATCTTCTGCTTCCCTACAGCAGCTTCGGAAGGCTTTCCTAAGGCGGTGCTTGAAGCGCTCGCCTGCGGTCTACCTGTTATCACCACCAATGTCTCGGTGCTGCCACAGTTGGTGGGCCAGGGCTGTGGTCTGCTTTTGGATGACCGGACATCCGAAGCTATTGCCCGCGCGGTCTGCCTAATAAGCGAAGACCCTACAAGATATCACGACATGTCGGCATGTGCCCTGGCGACGGCCAAGTCTTACTCGCTGGAAAGGTGGCGTGACGTGATTGGAGACCACCTGCACACGGCGTGGGGACCGCTGAAATCCCATGCTTGATCCCAGCGCATTGAGAGTCTGTTTCGTGGCCGGCACCCTAGGGCTTGGAGGGCCGAGCGCCAACTGTTTTACCTTGTGCGGAGCCTAACCGAGCAAGGAGTGATGTGCTATGTATTCAGTCTCACGCGAGGCGAACCCTACGAAGCAAGTATTCGCGCGTTGGGTGTGCCCGTAATCTGGGTTGGGCAACAGGCAATTCGGATCGTGCGTCTCTGGCGCATCTTTACAGAGATCCGGCGGTGGAAGCCAACCATCATCCAAAGCGCGCACTCATATGTCAATCTGTATGTCACTCTGGTCGCCCGGCTCACGGGCCGCCCAGGCATCGGCGCGATCCGTACTGACGCTGCGCAAGCACAGCACGCTCTGGGTTATCTCGGTCGGCTCAGCATATCGATGCCTTCGGCCTTGATTGCCAACTCATCGCAGGCTATCAGAACGCTTGAGGAGTCGGGATTGCGCCGTTCACCGTCATTTCTGCTCGAAAACGTAGTCGATACCGATTTGTTCAAGCCCTTACCGTACAATGCTGCGAGGTCTGATGTGGTGGTCCTGGCCGTCGGAAGGTTACACCCACTGAAGAGGCATGATTTATTTCTGGAGGTCATGGCGCGGATCACCAGGTTTGCGCCGCAGACTCGGGCGCGTATCGTGGGTGGAGGCCCCCTAGAAGAGGAACTGCAGGCACTAGCAGCTCGCTCGGAAAATCGAGGCAACGGTCTCATTCGTGGGTGCAAATGCCCAATCTGACATGGCCAGTGTCTATCAGGAGGCTGATATACTCCTACACACTGCGGATTATGAGGGCATGCCAAATGTCATCATGGAAGCCATGGCCTGTGGCTTGCCTGTCGTGAGCACACGCGCAGGAGCCGCTCCTGATCTTGTCGACGACGGGGTGACGGGGTTCTTGGCCGACATTGGCGACGTCGACGCCCTCACAGAGCTCACGCTTCGCCTGATCCGGGAACCACGACTGCGTCGCCAAATGGGTGATGCAGCCCGGAGTCGTGTCGTATCTAGGTACTCACTGGCATCTCTCAGTGAGAAGGTAATGAGCATCTATGGGCGCATACTGGCCAAGAGTTGTTGAAGCACACGGCTGGTAGGATGAAAGACGACGGTTCGATTCTATCACAGCGCTCGTTTTCTGAGACGCCTCACGATGACATGGCGTGGGCGGCCAACCCCGAGTCCAGTCTGGCCCCGTGGCTACTGCTTGTTGCGGCGCATGTACCCTTTGGGTTTGGCGCTGGCGAATGTTCCGCAGCTCGGAATTCCGATTGGCTGGCTTGTGTTCGTAGTGGCGATGATCAATGGCTTGTTTGGATCCAAGAACACCACTTTCATGTCAATGACAATGGCATATCTCGCCACGAGCGAAGTGCTTTGGCGCATGCTAGATCTGTCGCCTTGGATTCCCCATGAGGGAGGTAAATATGCGTTGATTGTACTTGCGGCCATTGGAATCATGCGACGGTACAGGACTATCCAGGACTGGCCGGCTCTGCCATTTCTGATGTTGTTATCACTACTCCCCTCTTTGGCGATGCTCCTCGGCCGGGATTTGTCTTTCCTGCGTGAGGAGGTCATAGGTTCACTCGCAGGCCCAGTTGCGCTGGCCCTATGTGCGATCTATTTCAATGGGTTGCGTTTCCCGAAGCCGGCACTCACGCGCCTGGCACTTGTCCTCATCGCCCCAATTGTCAGTATCGCGACGATCATGGTCCTGAATCTTTTGCAGACTTCGGCGGCAGGGACCCTCTACTTTGGCCGGAGTTCTTCAAGCCTTGCTGCAGCCGGATTTGGCCCCAATCAGGTATCCAATACAGTTGCGTTGGGGGCGCTTTTCTGCTGGTTGTTGCTCCATCATTTAGGAAACCGCAGATTGGCATGGGTCATGAGCGGAATCCTTTTCGTTTCTTTCGCGGGTCTGGGGATCATCACCTTCTCGAGAGGCGGGGTCTACACTCTGGTAATCAGCATTGTCGGCACACTCTTTATTGTCCCCGACGAGCGGAAATCGAGCCAGTTGGTGCGTAATATACTCCTGTTTGCCCTCTTCGCATTCGCTTTTCTCACGGTCTTGTGGCCACAGATTGACGAGCTGACTGCTGGCGCTGCGGCAGTTCGCTACGCTGATACCGACACTTCAGTTCGTCTTGGTATCATGCGTGTAGAAATTGAGTTATGGCTTGATCACCCACTCTTAGGAGTGGGGCCGGGAATGAGTAGAGATGCAATCCGAGCGTCCGGCTTTGGCGCATCGTCCCACACAGAGTTCACACGTCTTCTGGCTGAACATGGTATCTTCGGCGTCATAAACTTGATTCTGCTAATTGCGGGTTTTCTTCACACGTACCGACGCGCGGCAAGCTGGCGCGCACGGATGTGCGTCGTGGCATGTCTCCTGTATGTTGTCGGATACATGGTGCAGGCTGCCACGCGTACTGCCGCGCCGGCCTTCATATTCGGGCTTACCTGGGCCTCGTTATTCTGGGAAGCGGATTCGACTTGAGGAGTATCACCTTCACATGCGCGTGCTCTACATCACAGCCGAGTGGCCGTCTGAAGATTACCCGACGGCCGGGGCGTTCATCGTCCGCAATGTCAAGTATCTACGCAGGGCAGGCTTGGAAATCGATGTCTACCCTTTTCGTGGTCGACGCCAGATCTCACGGTATGTGAACATCTACAGGAAGTTGCATGCGCGGATTCGTGCCCAGCACTATGACCTCATACATGCACAGTTTGGACATAGTGGTTTTCTGGTTACACTCCCTAAGCCCCTACCACTGGTCGTGACGTTTCAGGGCAGTGAATTGGCCGGGCTGTATACATCCAAAGGGCGCAATGAGTGGATCTCGCCATTCTTGCGGCTGGCCATGCAATTCGTCGCCTACCGAGCAGATGAGGTCATTCTCGTCTCAGAGCACATGGCGCAGTACCTCGGACGGAAGAATTATCACGTCATTCCTGGCGGGCTTGACCTCGAAGTCTTCAGGCCAATGGAACGGCAGGAAGCGCGAAAGGCATTGGGGATTCCGATCGACGAGAAAGTGGTGATCTTCGTTGCGCCCTCATCGAACGGTTAAGCGTTTCTGGCTTGCTGAGGCCGCGGTGAAAGAGGTGGATCCCAATCTGCGCGCACGCCTCATACCTGTGCACGGGATCGAGCCTGACCAGGTTCCCCTATACATGAACGCTGCCGATGCGCTCATCCTGACTTCCGCCAGTGAGGGATCGCCCAATGTGATAAAAGAAGCCATGGCGTGCAACCTACCTATTGTCTCAGTAGATGTTGGTGATGTGCGGCAGTGGCTGGGCCGTGTCACCGGGTGCGAGATTGTCCCGTGCGATGATCCCAAGACGATCGCCAGCGCGCTCGAACGGTTATTGAGGGCGGGAGACCGCACCAATGGCTGGGAGACCGCCCAAGAACTTGACGAGGCTCGGATGGCAGAGCGACATATCTCCAGTTTACGAAGCGGCAGTTAGGAAGTTCCAAACTAGGCGCAAGACCTAGCGTCTGGTATGCGCATCCTCTACCTCCACCAGTACTTCGTCCCGCCGCAGACGGCGCATGGAGTCACGCGCTCCTATGAGTTTGCGCGGCGGTTGATCGCCAACGGACACAAGGTCCATATGATTACATCGTCGGCCATGCTGCCGGCGGAATATCAGGACCTTCGCCACACAACTGAAACAGAGATTGCCGGCATCCCGACGACGATCATCCCTGTCCCCTATTCTACTGCGATGTCGTTCAGCGAGCGCATCCGTGCCTTCTTCCGCTTCGCGCTGCTTGCGTCGCGGCAGGCGATCCGCCACCCGGCGGACGTCGTCTTCGCCACCAGCACGCCCCTGACCATCGCCGTGCCGGGTATGGCAGCGCATTTTTTGCAGCGCATCCCAATGGTGTTTGAGGTACGCGACCTGTGGCCCGAACTCCCTATAGCGCTTGGCGCGCTACGCAACCCATTTGCGAAAGCGGCTGCACACGCCCTGGAGTGGGCGGCGTACCACACCTCGAGCCATGTGGTTGCGCTCTCGCCGGGGATGGCGGAGGGCGTCATACGTCGCGGAATCCTGGCGCACCGGGTCACGGTGATCCCAAACAGTTGCGATATAGAGCTTTTCGACGTGCCCCCAAGCCGGGGCGAGGCTATTCGGGCGCGCCTTGGGCTGCGCCCTGGTCAACCTCTTGTTGTCTATACGGGCACATTTGGGCTTATCAACGGAGTGACGTACCTGGTAGAGCTGGCAGCCGCGGCCAGGGCAGTTGCCCCTGAAATGCGCTTCCTCCTGGTCGGCTTCGGTGCTGAGCGCGAGAAGATCGTCGACCGTGCCAGGGAACTTGGCGTGATTAATGAGACTCTTTGGCTGTGGGATCCGATACCCAAGGTGCAAATGCCTGATGTGCTCGCCGCCGCCACCGTTGCAACATCCACGGTTATACCGATCAAGGCGTTGTGGAACAATTCAGCGAACAAGTTCTTCGATGCGCTGGCGGCAGGAAAGCCGGTGGCGATCAACTACGGTGGCTGGCAGGCTGAGATTCTGGAGGCGAGCGGCGCAGGCGTTGTGCTTCCACCCGACGATCCGCTGCGGGCGGCGCGTGACCTGGCTGCTTTTGTCAACGATCAGGATCGTCTGAAGCGCGCCGCTCCTGCCGCGCGAGCGCTTGCGCGCGAGCGCTTTTCGCGCGATGCGATGGCGCAGAAACTCGAAGCGGTGCTGGTACGCGCCGCCGAAGGGCGCTAGAGCAGCTGCGCTTACCACGAACGAGGCGCGCTCGAAGCCAATATCCAACTGGCGCGCGATCAGGTTCTCTGCAATACTACTTGATCGTTCGGAAAGAAGCATGATGGACAAATCCCTGAGACAGCGATGAGCGGCTATCCAGGCAAACGCACATTCGACCTTGCTCTAGCCGTGCCGGCGCTGCTTCTCCTGGCCCCATTCTTGGCAGTCATTGCGCTCCTGGTGCGGGCCATACTGGGACCGCCCGTGCTTTTCCGCCAGCAGCGTCCCGGCCTACATGGCAGACCGTTTACCATCTACAAGTATCGCACGATGACCGACGCGCGCGACGCAAAGGGCCAGTTCCTTCCGGACGCCGACCGGCTCACCGCGTTCGGCCGGCTGCTGCGCAGAACGAGTCTCGACGAGCTACCTGAGCTGCTCAACGTGCTGCGTGGCGACATGAGCCTGGTCGGGCCACGCCCGCTGTTGATGCAGTACCTGGACCGCTATACGCCGGAACAGGCGCGCCGCCACGAGGTGCGACCCGGCATCACCGGCTGGGCGCAGGTCAACGGGCGCAATGCCCTCACCTGGGAGGAGAAGTTCGCCCTCGATGTGTGGTACGTCGATCACCAGTCGCTCTGGCTCGACCTGAAGATCATCCTGCTGACGATCTGGAGGGTCCTGTGCCGTGAGGGCATCAGTCAGCAAGGCCACGCGACGATGCCTGAGTTCGTGGGTACCGAACAGATTTCCGAGGTTAGGCAATGAGCGGAATCCTCATTATCGGCGCCGGCGGCCACGGAAAGGTTGTGGCCGATATCCTGCGTAGCCAGCACGTCCCGCTGCTCGGCTTTCTCGACGGCAATGAAGCCGTCTGGTTCGCGTCGCGTCTCGGCCTGCCGGTTTTGGGTGAGATCGAGTTTCCCCAACGCTACAACGCATCAGGCTACATCCTGGCAGTCGGGAGCAACAGCGCGCGCCAGACGCTGGCGGCGCGCTGGTCAGAGAGCGTCGACAACCACTGGGTCAACGCCATCCACCCGCGCGCTATCGTCGCGGAATCCGCGCAGATTGGGCGCGGTGTGGTCATCGCCGCCGGCGCGATCGTCAACCCCGATTGCGTCATCGGCGACCATGTCATCATCAACACCGGCGCCACCGTGGACCACGACTGCGTGATCCGCGACTTCGCCCATGTTGCGCCCGGCGCACACCTGGCCGGGAGCGTCACCGTGGGCGAGGGCGCGCTGATTGGCGTTGGGGCCAAGGTCATACCCGGCTGCACGATCGGCGACTGGGCGGTCGTTGGCGCCGGCGCGGTGGTGACGCGCGATATTCCGGGCCACGTGACTGCCAAAGGCGTGCCGGCGCGCTGGGAAGAGAAGCAGGAACAGGACGGCTTCATGCCCATTCCGATGTCCTCCCCTGACATCACCCAGGCCGAGATCGACGCGGTCAAATCGCTTCTGAAAACGCCCCACCTGAGCCTTGGGCCGAAGCTCAAACAGTTCGAGGAGACCTTCGCCGCGTATGTCACAGCCCGACACGGCGTCGGCGTCAGCTCCGGCACGAGCGGCCTGCACCTTGCCATGATCGCCGCCGGCGTCGGCGAGGGCGACGAGGTCATCACGCCGTCGTTCAGCTTCATCGCCTCGGCGAACTGCGTGCTCTACGAGCGCGGCACCCCCGTCTTCGTCGATATCGACCCGCTGACCGGGAACATGGACCCGGCGGCGGTGGCCGCCGCGGTCACCGAGCGCACGAAGGCGATCATCGTCGTCCATGCGTTTGGGCAGCCGGCCGATATGGAGCCGATCCTCGAGGTCGCCCGCGAGCACGAGCTCTACGTGATCGAGGACGCCTGCGAGGCGGTCGGGGCGACCTACAAGGGCCGGCGCGCGGGCACCATGTCCGACGCCGCCGTGTTTGCGTTCTACCCCAACAAGCAGATGACGACCGGCGAGGGCGGCATCATCGTCACGGATCGCGACGAGTGGGCGTCGCTCTTCCAAAGCCTGCGCAACCAGGGGCGCGACGTGTTCGACTCCTGGCTCAACCACACGCGCCTGGGGTACAACTACCGCCTCGACGAGATGAGCGCCGCGCTTGGCCTGGTGCAGCTGGGGCGCATCGAGGAGCTGCTGGCGAAGCGGGCGCAGGTCGCTGCCTGGTATGACGAGCGCATCGACGAGCTACCCGGCATCGACAAGCCGCACATTGCCGAAACGACCACGCGCATGAGCTGGTTCGTCTACGTGGTGCGCTGCGCTGACGGCGTGAACCGCAACGCGCTGATGGCCGATCTCGAGGCCAGGGGCATACCCTCCCGCCCTTACTTCACGCCCATCCACCTGCAGCCTTTCTACCAGGAGCGCTTCGGCTGGAAGCGAGGCGACCTGCCGCACACCGAGAAGGCCGGCGACACCTTCCTGGCGCTGCCCTTCTCGAGCGTCATGGCGGAGGCGCAGGTTGACCACGTGTGCGCCGCGCTGAGAAGCGCGCTCCTTGGCGAAAAGGGCGCGCATTAGGCGTCCAGGGCTGACAGGCACGTCTGGAGGCCTTACGCCGGGGCCCTGCCGGCGGGCGCTTTCCGTCCACCATACCCACCCTATATGAGGCGACTGCGGATGCGAAGATCGACAATCCTGCGCTGGGCGGCGGCGGTCGGCTGGACCATCCTCGTCGTCGCGCTCACGCTCCTGCCGGGCAGCTCGCGGGTCGTGCACGACACCTCCGCCTGGTTTGGAGGGACGGAACTGACCGACGCCATCGGCCACTTCCTGCTGTTTCTGGTGCTGGCCGTAGCCTGGCAGGGCGCGCTCGCCTCACGGCTTGAGCGGAGCCAGGCGCTGCTGGCGGCCGGCGGGTTGGCCGGCGCATTGGGGACGGTGGTCGAGATCGGCCAGGTCTTCATCCCAGGGCGCGGCTCGGGGGTTCTGGATCTGGCTGCGAACTGGATGGGGGTCGGCGCGGCGCTTCTGCTCGGCGTTTTCGTCGACCAGATGCGGGAGAAATCCTCAGCGGAAGAGTGACCAACCCTCCACGCATCCGCCTGGTCATGACTTCTTTATCTTGCGCATATCCCCGCCGGCTGCGGGGTGTCCCCTGCTGCGTTCTCTCTGAGGCAGTCTGGGCGCGCATGCCTCGACCACCTCACCATCTTCACCGAGGGCACCTGTGCCACCGAGAGTCTCCGTCCGCCACAGGGATCCTCTGGCCCTCACAACAGGCAGCACAGGTAGGCGCGACGGAAACAGTGTTACTGTTAACCGAAAAGGGGGTCATCCGCAGGTTTGAGGACGCTGGCGAAGCCGGTGGGTACACTCGATGAGTACGCCGTCTCAACGAGGAGCAGTAGTTCTCCAGGCTGCCGCCAAACCAACCGTTGTCATCCAAAATCTGTTGAAGGCCGTGTTGATCGTCGCCGTCGCCCTTGGCGCTTCTGGGGTGATCCAGCAAAACGAATGGATCGCTCAGGTGCATCCGGTGTGGGCCATCGTGGTCAGCACGCTGCTGGCCGGCTGGCTGGGCGAGCGCCAGGCGACGAGCCGTGTCCGGCTCGTGCGCGCGCAGGAGAGCCTGGCCGCGCAGGCGCAGCGCATAGGTTCGTCGAGTAGGCGCGCCCTGCCAGGACGAGCAAGCCCCGCCGGGATTGGCGGGGCTTACTGCTTTTCTTTCGGGCCGAACCGGAGATCGGCGGCGCGCCGGCGCACTCACCCCCACCCGGAGCAGACAACCTAGCCCTTGATCCCTGACAGCACGATGCCTTTTACGAAGTAGCGCTGGAAGATGATGAAGACAGTCAGACTGGGCAAAATGCTGACAAAAGCCACCCGCCATCAATTCATTCCAGACGGTGAAATGTTCGCCCTGGAATTTGCCCAGACCCAGCGTCAGGGGATACAACTCGTCGCGGTTGACTGCGACCAGGGGCCACATATACGAGTCCCAACTGGCGAGGAACGAAAAAATCGCCAGACTTGCCAGCGCAGGCTTAATCAGCGGCAGGACGATGCGGTAGTAGATACCGATTTCGCGGCAGCCATCGATGCGCGCCGCGTCCATCAACTCGTCCGGAAGACCAGTGATGAACTGGCGCATCAAGAAAATCCCGAACGGGCTGACAAGCGACGGCAAGATTAGTGCAGAATAGGTATTCAGCAGCTTCATGTCGCGCACCACAATAAAGAGCGGAATCACGATGACGATGAACGGGATCATGCTGGTCGAAAGCACGATGGTGAACAAATACTCGCGCCCGGGAAAACGATACTTGGCGAAGCCAAATCCCGCCAGCGAACAGAAAAAAAGCTGGCTGGCCGTCGTCACCGCAGCGACAAACAGGCTGTTGAAGTAGTAGCGCAGCACCGGCAGACGATGAATCGCGGAGTCAATCGTCTCAAAAAGCTGGAAATGTTCCGGGATAAGAGTCATCGGCAGCGCGAAAATCTCGTCAAGAGGCTTCGAGGCAATCGAAACCATCCACAGCAGCGGCAGCACCATCAACACGCCAAGCAGGGTCAGAAAGGCGTAATAAATGACCCAGCCAAAGGCTCGGAGCGCCCATTGTACGAGGACCTGAGAGGTGATTGCCGAAGGTCGGTTGGACAGCATATTCATAGCATCGTCTCGAGTGTTAATAGTCGGTTTGCCAGAGGGTAATTTGCAGGCGTGTGAAGACGACCAGCGTCACCAGCATCAGGGCAGCAATCGCCGTCGCATAGCCCATCTTTAAGTACACAAAAGCGTTTTCGTAAACGAAGATGGTCAACATGCGGCTGGCACCCGCAGGACCGCCGCGCGTCATCAACCAGACGGGGGTAAAAATCTGAAAGCTGTCGGTCACTGCCGAGACAGCGACCAGCAGCATGGACGGGCGCAAGAGCGGCAGGGTGATATGCCACAGAAGCTGCCGACGATTCGCGCCGTCTACCTGAGCCGCTTCGTAGTATTCCGGCGGGATTGCCTGTAACCCCGCCAGGAAAATGACCATGTAGTAGCCGAAGCCCTTCCAGACGCTGACGATGATCAGCGAAATCCCCACCAGTCGAGGATTCTGAATCCATAGCACCTGTCCCAGGTGCAGCGCGTCGGTGAGGGGATTCATCAGCCCATAGGTGGGGTTGTAGATCAAGTTCCAGACGATAGCAGCCACGACCCACGGGACGACGACAGGCACGAAGTAGATCGCGCGGAAGAAGTCGCGCAGGGGGAATCTGCGGTCAAACAGCAGCGCCATGGTCAGCGACACCAGAAACAGGGTGGCACTGACTCCCAGACTGAACGTGAGCGTCACCTGCACGGATCGTCCAAAGTCTACATCGTTGAACAGGCGAATGTAGTTCCCGAGACCGATATATTCAGGCGTGCCCGAAAGATTCCAATCGTGGAAACTGAGAAAGAGACTTCTCAGCACAGGGTACATGCTGAAGTAAGCCAGGTGAGCCACTGCCGGTACGATAAGCAGAAACCCCACAAGCGCCGAACGCTGGTCTTGCGACAATCCGCGCCGCGGTCCTGGATTACGTTTGTCTAGAGGAGTAGATAATGCCATAATTAAACCTGTTGGACAGTGGGTACAAACCCACTGTCCAACATTTGCATATAGGGTAGATGGGCAGCGAACCGATCAGGACGCCAGAATTTCGTTGATGCGCGTGGTCGCCTCTTCCAGAGATTCCTTAATCCCGCTAGTTTGGGTGGTGATGCGCTCCAACGCCTGACCAACTTGTTCTTCAATCTCGAAGTACTTCGCGGTTTGCGGCACAGGCACCGCATTCGGGTAGTCTTGGAGTTGAATCGCCAGCCAGGGGAGAGTCTCCACAATCGGGTCATCCTCCCAGCCCTTGCGCGCCGGGAAGTCGCCGACTTCGGTCAGCCAGCGAATCTGCTGCCGGGACACGAAGTCGATGAAGCCCCAGGCATCCTGCGGATTCGGGCTGGTCGCCGTGACCATGTAGGCGTAACGCCACAGCGGCGACATGTTGCGCACGGTCTCCTCGCCGTAGGTCGGGAAGTTGGTAATCCACCAGCTATCCGGGTAACCCTCAAAGAGTTCGGGATTCGTCGCTCTTCCCAGACCGACGCCCCACGGCCCCTCAAAATCCATCGACGAGCGCTCCTGCCAGAATTCGGGATTCTTGTCCTCGATGGTGTAGCCCAGCTCGCTGCATCTATATTTGACGATGAAGTCCAGCACCACCTCAGCCGCGCGTTCAGCTTCCGGCGTGTTCAGCGTGCATTCGGTGTTGTCTTCGTTGAGGATGTCACCGCCGAGCTGGTAGACAAGCGGATGGAACTGGCGGAAGGGCCACTCGTTGCTCATCGGAGGGCGGTAGGGCCACTGGAAACCAGCGCGAGTCATACGTCCCGAATCATCGCGCACGGTAAGCGCCTGTCCGTATTCCCCCATCTCCGTCCAGGTTGTCGGGGGCTTCGCTGGATCAAGACCGACTTCCACGAACTGATCGGCGCGGTAGTAGGTATGCAGCACATTGTATTCCATCGGCACGCCGTACAGCTTGTCCTCGACCACCAGACCGTTGAGCGAGGCAGGCAGGAACAGGTCCACCAGCGCCGCCGTGTCCGCCACGCCAAAAGTCGCCGGGTCGGCGGGCGCCAACCATTGCCGCTCGTTGAACAGCGTGAAGTTGAGATCGGCAGCGGTGAACATATCAGGGCCAGAACCGGCCGCCAATGCGGTCGTCAGTTTCTTGTCCCACTGGCCAATCGGGGTGAGTTCGTAGCTGATGGTGAGTTCAGGTTCGACCTCCGCGTATTCATTGACCAGTGCCTGGGTCAGCTCAGGACGCGAAGCTCCGCCATAGTGCTGCCAGAAGGAAATCAGCCCGTTCGGCATCTTGCGCTGCCGGGCGATTCATCGGCGCTGCTGCTTCTGCGCCGTAGGCTTTCAAGAGCGGTGAAGCCGCCACACCGCCAAGCGCGGCAGCCGCGGCGCGCAGGAAGTCACGCCGACTGAATCTCTGCCTTGCGTGCGGATTCATGATCTCCCCTCTCATCGTTAGTGTAATAATGCTTAGATATCGACGGTAAGGACAAAGTACAATGATCTAATCATTATTCTCAGACATTTACCCCCTTTCCCTGTGTAACTCCATAAGAAGATAATTCAGACGATGACTCACTCGATATTACAGCTTCAGAGAACCCCTTGAGGGTCCACTCCGTTTCTCCCGCTTACGAATCGGGTGAGTAGCACTCTCAGCATACGACGAAAGCGTTCGAAAGTCAATTTCCTGCTTTCATTTCCGTTAGATGACCGTTTTGGTCTTGATTGTTTTTCAATTGGCGCAGTAGACAACGCGGCACGGTTTGTCTATCAGTGCGACCGATCGCCGGCCGGCGGCGCGCCGGCTCGGCTACGCCAGGCGCGCCGCGCCACCATCGGCCCCAGCACCGCCAGCAGCGCGAACCCGACCGTCGCCCACAGCAGCGTTGCCTTCGCCACCCGCAACGCCGGGTGAGGGTGGTGAGGATGGCGCGCAACATCACGCGCGCCCGCAGTGCGGTGGAGACAACAGCAGCCATCGGTCGTGGCGGCTGATTAAGATGAACCCGTTCGACGGTGATCAAATCGCCAGACTATGCGGTTACTTCGAAGTCGACCCGGCGAACTGTTCGTGCTGATAGAGTCGGACGAAGACGCTGAGGAGCGTGCCTGTGGATACAACTGCCGCCCATGTGATCGCGCTCGCCTTCATGGTGTCGGGCGGCGCGGTCGTGGCCATCGTGGCCGTCGCCGTGGCGGCGGGCGGCGTGTTCGCGCTCGGGCTGGCGGCGGCGCGGCGCTGCTTCCTGCACCTGCACGAGCCGATCTACCCGCACCTGTACGTGCTCTGGGTGGCGCACTCGAGCATCTACAAGAAGACCACCGGCCTGGCGGCGATCGCCGACCTGGTGCGGCGCGTGATGCCACACATGCTCCTGCCCGAGGAGATGTCGCCGGAGAGCTTCGTCAACAGCCTGGCGGGCGGCAAGCCGGAGAACTTCGACAGCCTGCCCCCTTCCAGCAGCAGGTCATCGCCGAGGGTCGGCGCTTCGCCGGCCAGCGCGGCATCCTGCTCGACGAGGCCTCCTCGCTCTTCGGCGCCTCGCGCAAGGACTACATGCAGGGGCAGGACGAGATGATCATGCGCCTGTACGACGCTCCCGCCGAGTACAGCCGCGAGCCTGCGCTCGGTGGGGCGCGTCACCGTGCGCCACGCCGCGCTCTCGATCCTGGGCGCGACCACGCCGGTGGCGATGGCGCGCACCGTGAAGGAGGACGCGTGGGCGGACGGGATGATGGCGCGCCTGGCGATGCTGTGCCCCGACGGGCTGATGCCCTACGACCTGGGCGACGGCGACCCGCGCGCGTACCCGCCGCCCGCGGGCGTGGCGGCGCGGCTGCGCGCGCTGCACGAGGCGCTGCCCGCGCCCGACGCGGCGCAGGACGGCGCGCTCCAGGCGCTCGCCGCCACCATCACGCCCGACGCGCACGCGGCGTACAGCGGCAACTACGCGCGGCTGCACATCCAGGCGGTGAAGGTGGCGCTCAACCTGGCGTGCATCGACTGGGCGGACGCGGGCGCGCCGGGGCGCCCGCAGGTCACGCTAGCACTGGGCGCAGGCGCAGCGCATGGCCGAGGGCTGGCGCGCCTCCTGCCACCGGCTGCTGGCGCAGTTCGACACCAGCCGCGACGCGCAGCACGAGGACCGCATCGCGCGCCTGCTGGCGCGCCACCCTGACGGGCTGACGCTGCGCGACCTGGACGCGGCGCACCGGGCTGGCGCGCAAGCACCTGCAGGCGGCGCTGGCGGCGCTGGGCGAGTCGGGCGTGGTGGCGGCGGTGGAACAGCGCCCGGCGGCGGGCGGGCGGCCCACGGTGCGCTACGTGCTGCTGGAGTCACAGCCGTAGGCAGAGGTTTCGTCAGACGGCTGACGAAATGCCATAACCCGAAACCCGAGTTTCGTCAGATGCGACAGGAGGACGTGGATGGACAGGGTGGACACAAAAGCCCTGCTTGCAGGTGTCGACCTGCTGGCGCTGCTGGCGCGCGACACGCCGCTGCAGCGCGTCGCGCGCACGGACGGCGGGGAGTACGCGGGGCCGTGCCCGGCGTGCGGCGGGCGCGACCGCTTCCGCGTGTGGCCGGCGCCGCGCGAGGGGCCGGGGCGGTACTGGTGCCGGCAGTGCGGCGCGCGCGGCGACGCGATCAGCTACCTGCGCTGGCGCGAGGGACTGGGCTTCCAGGGAGGCCTGCGCGCGGCTGGGCGCGCTGCCGCCGGTGGCGGAACGCCCCGCGCCGGCTGTGGCGCCGCCGCCGCCTCCCGACGCCGCCCCGCCGCCGGCGGAGTGGCAGGCGCGCGCTGCAGGTGGTGACCGAGGCGCATCTGCGCCTGCTGCGCGACCCGGCGGCGGCGCGCGCGGGGGCGTACCTGACCGAGCAGCGCGGGCTGCGCCCCGAGGCCTGGGCGTACGGGCGGCTCGGCTTCGTGCCCGGAAGGGGCTACGCGCGCGGCCACGGGCTGCGCGTGCCCGCCGGCATCCTGATCCCCTGGTTCTGCGCTGGCGTCCTGTGGATGGTCAACGTGCGCCGGCCCACCACCGTCCCCGGCCAGCGCTACCGGCGCATCGCGGTCGGCGACGGGCAGCCGCACCAGGGCGGGCTGTACCAGGCGTGGACGGTCGCGCGCGGTCGGCCGGTGCTCGTCACCGAGGGCGAGTTCGACGCGCTGCTCGCCTACCAGCTTATCGGCGACATCGCGGGCGTGGTGACGCCGGGCGCGGCGAGCAACGGCGTGCCCGCGCGCTGGCTGCCGCTGCTGGCGGGCGCGCCGGCGATCCTGAGCGCGCACGACGCCGACGCGGCGGGGCAGCAGGGGGCGGCGCGGCTGGGCGCGCTCAGCGCGCGCGTGCGGCGGCTCGCGCTGCCGGCGGGGCAGGACCTCACCGACTTCGTGGTCAGCGGCGGCGACCTGCGCGCGCTGGTGGCGGGGGCGCTGTGCCGGTGAGACGCCGGCGGCGTGCGCGGTACCCGTCCGCCTGGCCGCAGATCGCGGCGCGGGTGAAGGCGGCGGCGGGGTGGCGCTGCGCGCACTGCGGGCACGCGCACGACCCGGCCACGCGCCACACGCTGACCGTGCACCACCTGGACGGCGACCCGGGCAACTGCGCCGACGCCAACCTGGTGGCGCTGTGCCAGCGCTGCCACCTGCACGTGCAGGCGCTGTGGCGGCCGGGCGACCCGCTGCCGGCGGCGTGGGACGGCCCGCCCGCGTGGCTCACCCGCCGCGGGCTGCCCTTCGCCCCCAGGCCGTCCGCAGAGGCGTCGCCATGAACCCGGCCTGCGACCCTGGCCGGCCTCCCTCGCGCCGCGCCCCTGGCAGCAGGCGATGCGGGCGGCGCTGTTTCACCTCTCGGATGCCAATGGAGCGCGGATGCTGCGCGCCTTCCGGCAGGGAGGCTGAGCCGTGGGCGCGCGCGAGCCGCCGGGGCTGCTCGACCTGGTGACCACGGTCAGCGAGGTGGTGCAGACGCGCTTCTACTCCGAGAAGACCGTGCGCCGCTGGATCGAGACCGGCAAGGTGCGCGCGCGCCAGTCCGGCAGCACCTGGCTCATCGAGGTGCCCTCGCTGCTGCAGCACTCGCCGCCCTCACCGGCGCTCCGCCGCCCTCGACGGAATTCCGCCCCGACGCCCCGTGCGCGGACGCCCGCGAGCGGTGAAAAGACGGAATTCTCCCTTCACAACCGCCCGCCCCGCGCGTATTCTCAAGGGCAGGGTTAACCCTGCCCTTGGCCTCGCCGCCAGGGCGCACCGCCAAGCCTTGTTGCAGGAGGTACACCGATGCCGCGACTCTCCAACGCCGACATGGGCCAGGTGCTGGCCGAGACCGTGCACGCCGCCGGCGGCGCGCTGGCGCACGCCGACCTGGTCGCCGCCCTCACCCAGGCCGGGCACGCGCCCGTCGTGGCGCGGCTGCACGCGCTCGTGCGCGCCGGCTACCTGGTCCGCCAGCTCGTCCCGCAGCCCGGGGGCGCCCACCGCCCCCGTGGCCCTGCCCGCGCCGGGCGCGTGGCCCACCCCGCCCGGCGCGCAAGCCCCGCCGCGCTAGCCTGATCCGGAGGCGACACCATGGCCTACACCATCATGTACTCGATCGTCGATGAGAAGGGCAAGACCTCCACCACCGAGGTCAAGGTCCCGCCGCCGCCCTCTGGGCGGACGTGGTGCTCTTCGCTGAGCAGCTCGCGCTCCTCATCGACCCGCTCGTCGTGGGCGCGCTCACGCGCATTGGCGTCACGCGCGACGTCGACCTGCCCGGCGGCCTCGCCGCGTCGGCGAGCGCCAACGCCGACGTGGAGGAGGGCGCGCGCTTCCAGTTCCGCACCGAGAACGGCTTCTTCTCCGGGCTGCGCCTGCCCACCTTCGACGAGTCCAAGATCGCCGCGGGCACGCGCGGCGTCGACCTGGCCGACGGCGACGTCGCCGCCTTCGTCGCCGCGATGGAGGACGGCCTCGACCTGAGCGGCGTGGGCGGCACGGGCACGGTGCAGCCGTGCGACGCGCGCGACGAGGACCTGCTCGCGCTCGAGTTCGCGCGCGAGCAGTTTCTCAGCTCGCGCGGGTAACCCGCCGCCCGCGCGCCACGCCCCGCCCGCAGGGGTGGGCGCCCTGGACCCACCCCTGACCGCGGCGGGCGTGAACGCCGCCTGGGCGGGCTGGCTGCTGGGCGCGCTCGCGCCGCTGGCGCGCGCCGACTTCTGGACCGACCCGGCGGCGGCGCAGCAGGTCGAGCGGCTGCTCAAGCACCTGGGGGACGCGCCGTGAGCGACATGATCTACCTGCCCCACCGCGCCTTCTCGCTGTGGGACACCCTCAGCGGCGCGCTGCTGCGCGCCAGCCACGAGGCGCTCTTCGACTTCGACAAGGCCACGCCCAAGCCCTGGGCCTACTACCCCGGCGTGGCGGGCGGGTGCTGGCCACCAACGTCTTCGGCATGGGCGCGGTGATCTACTTCGTCGGCGCCACCCTCGACGTGCTCGTGCGCCACGGCCCCGACGCCTCCGACATCGGCTGGTTCGTCGACGGCGTGGCGCAGGCCGACCTCTCCGCCTACGCCGCCTCCGAGGTCTGGGAGCACCTGCACCTGTCGGGGCTGGTGGACGGGGTGGCGCACGCGCTGCGCCTGGTCAACAAGCCCAGCGCCAGCCACCCCGACAACGACGGCGTGCTGGGCATCGGCCAGGTCACGGTTTCCGGCGAGCAGCCGCGCGCCGCCCCCTTCGCCGGCGAGCTGAGCGCGGCGGTGTGGACGCTCACCTACACGGTGCGCGACGCGCACAGCCAGGACAGCGCGCACGCGGTGTACCCTGCCGGTGGCCTTCTACACCTACGACGACGCCTCGTACTTCGCCGAGCTGTACGCGCAGCGCCTGCAGCCGCTGCTGGGCGGCGTGATCCGCAGCCTCGCCATCGCGCGCACGCTGCGCACGCCGCGCCACGCCCGGCAGCGCCGCCAGCGCCTTCGCCGACGCCAACAAGGGCATGTACGTCGAGCTACGTCGTCCCCCGGCGCGGGCGGGGAGTACGCGCACACGCTGGCCACGTGGAGCGAGGACTTCACCGTGCCCGCGTGGGACAACGGCGAGCGCGCGCCGCACTGGGAGGACGCGGACGTGAGCGCGTTCTTCGACCTCATGGTCAACGCCGAGGCGGAGGGCTTCCCCGCCAACCCGTGCGACCGGCGCGGCGCCGCCATCACCAGCATCGCGCGCGCGTACCAGCGGTACCGCTCGTGAGCGGCGCGAGGAGGCAGCGGTGAGCGTGTGGCAGGTGGAGTACACGGTCGAGGACGAGAAGGGGGCGTGGCGCGGGTGCGCGCGTACCTGCCGCGCCGCCCCTTCGCCGAGATCACGGAACCCGCCGACGACCCGGTCGCCTTCGCCGCCGCGCTCGCGCAGGCGCTCGACCCGTACCTGGGCGGGCGCATCGCGCGCCTGCACCTGGGGACGCAGCTCGCGCTGCCGGCGGGGCTGAAGGCGCTCCCCGACAGCGACAGCGATGTGGAGGCAGGGGGCGATGGTGCTCTACCGCACCGGGGCGGGCAACCTCTTCGGGCACCGGCTCCCACCTTCGGTCCGAGTTCCTGCAGCCGGGCGGGGAGGCGGTGGCGTGGGCGCCGGGCTTCCCGGAGCTGATGACGGATCCCGGCGCGCTGCCGGCGGGCTGGACGGTGCGCCCGAGCGACCGGCGCGGCGACCCGCTGGCGGCGATCCTGTCGGCGCGCGCGCACTTCCTGCCGCGCTGACCGGTGTAGAGAGAGAACGGATGCCGCTTGACGCGGCGACTGCCGCCGCCCTCCCGGCCACACAGGGGTGACAGCCAGTCGGATCAGGGTACAGGCTCTGAAACGTGGAAACGCTCGAAGCCGCACGCGACGCGATCCGCGCCGCCCTCGCCGGGGGCCGCTGCCCCCGCGCCGACCTGGCGGCGCGGCTCCAGGCGCGCGGCCAGGCCGCCGCGCTGGAGCACCTGGTTGCCCTCCCTCAGGGCGGGGCAGGTCGGCGCGCTCGACCTCCACGACGCCGACGGGAGGTTGGTTGACACGCTGTTTTTCAGGCCGGAGGGATGCCGCATGGGTGTTGTATGGCTCACCGCCATCGTGATCGAGGACGGGAAGGGCTCCAGGACCACGCTCAAGCACTACCTGCCCGCCGGCCACTACACTTCGAGCAGGCGCAGGCCTACGTCGCGCAGTACGTGGCCGCCCTCAACGGCGTGATCGCCGGCGCCATCCGGAAGGTGACGCTCAGCCAGTCCGTCGCGCGCGCCGGACTGAAAAGCGACCCCCTGGAGCGCCGACGTCGGCAGAAGCTCGCGGTCAGGTACGACACGCTCCCGGAGGACTTCATCGACGGCCAGTGGCGGCCAGCGCGGAAGTCCCGGAGCTGGCGGCACGCCATCCCGACCTTCCGGCGCGCGCTCACCCTCGTGTGGCTCGACGACCGGCGCGTCGCCGACCAGGACCGGGACGAAGTGCGCGCCTTCCTGCGCATGCTCGACGCCCCGCCCGCGCCGCACCCGGCGGCGGCGTGCGACGACCGCGGCATCCGCCTCAACCTGGCGCTGCGCACCGACTTCCGCTTCACCCGCACGCGGAAGGTGAAGGAGAGCCTGAATGTGGACCTGGCGCGTGGTGGTCGCGGTGCAGGACGCGCACGGGCGGCGCGCGTCGTTCAAGGTGTTCCTGCCGACTGAACACTACAGCTACGAGCAGGCGGCGGCCTGGGTGAGCGACTTCCTGCCGCGGCTCGACGCGGTGATCGGCGGCGTGGTCGTCGACGCGCGCATCGAGCGCGAGCTGACCTTCCCCGACCTGGGGCGCCGAGCCGGAGCCGGGCGCGCGCGTCGAGGTGCGCATGCAGAACGCCTTCGCGCTGCGCCCCTTCGACACCGTCAACGGCAAGACGCTGTACGCCGGAAAGCGGCGCCTCTACCGGCAGGCGGTGCCCACCTGGGATGAGGCGCTGACGTGCCTGGGCCCGCTCACGCAGAAGCGCTACCGCGCCTCGTGGGAACCGGCGGTGCTGGCGTTCGAGAACCTGCACCACGCCGCCGAGACGCTGGGGCACCCGGCGAAGCCCAGCGACGCGCGCGGCATCCGCGTCGTCGCCTTCCACAAGGCGGGCAAGGGGCTGGTGTACGGCCGGTCGCGGGGCGCTGATGCCCGCCGACCCGCAGGCGCGCCCGGTCCGCTGGCCGCCCGACCGGCTGCGGGCGCCCTTCGCGCCGCGCCAGACGCCGCGCCCCGCGCCCTCCGCGGGCGTGTTCGACCCGCCGTACCGGTGCGTGCTGGTGAACGCGGCGTGGGTCAGCCACCTGGCCGGGGTGGTGGACGTGCTCACCGAGGCGGACGCGTGGGCGGGGGCGGACCCGGCGCGCGCCGCCGCCATCCAGCAGGTGGAGGCGTTCCTGCGCGCGCTCACGCTGGGGAACTGCGCCATGGGCATCACCGGCATCCGCGTCACCGGCTGCACGCTCGAGGGTGGAGTACGGCGACTCCGGGACCTGGACCGAAGTCGGCGACCTCACGTCATGCGTTGTGCCCGGCCCGCCGGGTCAGGACGGGCAGGACGGCGCGAGCGTGGAGCTGCGCGTCTCCGAGGGCTGGATCCAGTGGCGGCAGGACGACGACGACCCGACCTGGGCCAACCTCTTCCCGGTCCCGCAGGACGGCGCGCCGGGCGAACCGGGCGAGGACGGCGCGGCGGTGGCGCTGCAGGTGTGGGCGTACACCGAGGTCGGGATGCCGCACTACGGCGAGACCTGGATCCAGTGGCGGCGCGTGGGCGACGCCGCGTGGCAGAACCTGGTGGACCTGGCCGATCTCCAGGGCGATCCCGGCGCGGACGGCGCGTCGGTGGCGCTGCAGGTGTGGGCGTACACCGAGGTCGGGATGCCGCACTACGGCGAAACCTGGATCCAGTGGCGGCGCGTGGGCGACGCCGCGTGGCAGAACCTGGTCAATCTGGCCGACTCCAGGGCGATCCGGGAGAGGATGGCGCTGACGGCGCGCCAGGTCCCCCAGGCGCGGCAGGCGCGGACGGCGCGAGCGCGGAGCTGCGCGTGTACGAGTACACCGACCCCGAAGGCCCGCAGTACGGGGAGCGCTGGATCCAGTGGCGGCAGGATGACGATAGCCCGACCTGGACCGACCTGGTCAGCCTCGCCGCGCTCACCGGCCCGCAGGGGCCGCCTGGTCTCGACGGCGTCGACGGCCTGCCCGGTGCGCCCGGCGCGCCGGGCGAGTGCATCCCCTACCCCGGCGACGCCACCCAGGGCGGCGACGTCGATCAGGAGTGGTGCGGCGCGGCCACCTACCTCACCGACTTCCTCGACGGCCTGCTGCGCGACGTGCTCGCGCGCATTGCCGCGGGGTCGAGTGTCGCCGCCTTCCTGCAGGACCTGCTCGCGGCGACGGTGGTCGCGATCCCGGTGGTCGCGGCGATCAAGGCAAGCTGGGACGCGATCGCGATGAAGTACGCCCTCATCGACGCCGAGGCGGACTCGACCTTCTGGGGGCAGGTCAAGTGCGCCCTGTACGCCGCCCAGCCCACCGGCAACGCCTTCAGCGCGACCACGCTGGAGGCCTGGCGCACGCAGATCCTCTCGCTCCCGAACGCGCCCAACGCCGCGCCGGAGGTCGCCGGCATGCTCGGCTGGCTCACGCTGGGCGAGTGGCAGCGCAAGGCGTGGATCGGGTCGCTGGCGCCCTCGGCGCTGTGCGCGGCGGAGTGTCCTGGAGAGGATGTGCCCGAGGTCTGCGTCGTCAAGACCCTCGCCTGGGCGACGGCCCCCATTGGGGTTACCTACGTGGGCGACAACTACTGGGACATCACGCTCGTGCAGGATCAGGTGAGCGGCTGCACGCTTCTACGTCGGCGGCGTCGATGCGTGCGGCGGCATGAATGGCCCTGGCTTCAGGGTTGACGGCGGCGTGTCGCCGGTGCTGCAGGCCTCGCCCTGCGCCAACAGCGGCCGGCCGGGGCGCTACTGGCGCCTCGGCGAGAGCAACTGGACCTGGTTCTATGACACCTCCGACCTGAGCGCGCTCCGTGCATGTGGCGGCTCCTGTTCTGGTCCAACGCGCCGGGCACGTTTCGCGTCCGGCTCGTGCCGTGCTGACGCGATGGGCGACCCGCCCACGACCAGGCGCGCAAGGTCGGCACCGGGGGCGGCGCGTACGCCGAGCGCGGCGATGTGCTCAGCACGCAGCAGATCGGCGTGCTGCCGCAGCGCGGCGACCTCGACGAGGAGCTGGCCGAGCAGGTGCTGCTCAGGCTCTGGGAGCGCGTGGCCGCGCTCGAGGCGCGCGCCTGCCGCGCTGGGGGCGGAGGTGGCGCACTGGAAGGCGGTGGCGCTGGCGCACGACCACTACTGGCGCGACCTGGCCGCGGACGTGCGCGGCAACGGGCGCGCGGGGCTCAAGGAGCGCGTGCGCCTGGCGCTGCGCCTGCTGGCGGTCCTGATTGCGGCCCTCACCGGCCTCGCCGTCGGCGTGCTGCTGATCGCGCGCCACGTCGGGCTGTAGCGAGACTCAAATGTCCGGGGTACAGGCAAGGCACAACTGCCACTCCGGGGCTATGGCGGACGCGCCCGCAGGAGGCGCGCGTCCGCAGAAAGGCGCTGCGATGCGCAGGTTTAGGGTATTAATGGGCTCGTTGATCGTGCTGGCGCTACTGCTCCTGAGCGCGCCGGCGGCGCTAGCGCAGGGGACCCGCCCCGGAGGTCGACCTGACCGATCTGGGCGCGGTGCTCGCCTGGCTCGCCAGGCGCGGGCGCGTCGTGGGTTGTCACGCAGCTCTTCGTGTTCGTCGCCGACGTGTGGCCCGGCTGGGCGGCGCTCGACCCGCGCCTTCAGAATCTGGTGAAGGCAATGGTGATCGTCGCCGTCGCCCTCGGCGCGTCCTGGTTGCTGCAGCAGAACGAGTGGATCGCCCAGGTGCAGCCGGTGTGGGCTATCGTGGTGAGCGCGCTGCTGGCCGGCTGGCTGGGCGAGCGCCAGGCGACAGAGTCGCGTCCGGCTCGTGCGGGCGCAAAGAGAGCCTGGCCGCGCAGGCGCAGCGCCGGGGCTACGCCGAGTAGGCGCGGCCGACCCAAAGAGAAAGCCCCGCCAATCCCGGCGGGGCTTTCTGCATTTCATCCGAGAGACAGGTGTTCAACCCGTTTCTACCAGTTGAGCTTCACCTCTCCCTGCGTGAAGCTCCTGTCGCGCTGCAATGCCCTGACGGGCATTCTTTTCGTTTCCACCTTGCAGGCGGCGTATGACGCCGTGAACGCGGAGGAGGTTGCAATGCCCTGACGGGCATTCTTTCGTTTCCACCCACCTCGCCTACCTAGCCTTGCGGTGGCGGTCAACCGCGAAGCTGCAATGCCCTGACGGGCATTCTTTTCGTTTCCACTCGTGATCCCCATGGGTTACCGGTGTAACCGGACGTGACTACCTTGGTTGCAATGCCCTGACGGGCATTCTTTTCGTTTCCACCTTATTACACGCAGAACTACGAAGAAGCAATCAACTATCTGGTTGCAATGCCCTGACGGGCATTCTTTTCGTTTCCACCTAGCGCGCGCAACTTTCGCGTACCACCACAAAAAGTTGCAATGCCCTGACGGGCATTCTTTTCGTTTCCACTCATCACCATCGGCAATCAGCTCTGGTTAGCGTTCAGGTTGCAATGCCCTGACGGGCATTCTTTCGTTTCCACACCAGTTTGGAGGGGCCTGGCCTGATATGGCCGGGACGTTGCAATGCCCTGACGGGCATTCTTTTCGTTTCCACTCCATTCCGTGGACGGCTCGGTCTACATCGCCGGCGTGGGGTTGCAATGCCCTGACGGGCATTCTTTTTCGTTTCCACCGACCCGGAAAATTGGTCGCACGTCGATGAAGCTACGTTGCAATGCCCTGACGGGCATTCTTTTTCGTTTCCACCCTGCGTAACGGCGTACTCAGGCCGGGGCTGAGCGAGCGCCTCCAGGCAGGTTGCAATGCCCTGACGGGCATTCTTTTCGTTTCCACCTGGGCACGCTCGCCGCGCAAGTCATCAAGCGCCATCCGCGTTGCAATGCCCTGACGGGCATTCTTTTTCGTTTCCACGCTGCGCAACGGCTGTCAGGTGCGCGAGCGAGCGCTACCGGCGGAAGGGTTGCAATGCCCTGACGGGCATTCTTTTCGTTTCCACGCCGCCTGGGCGCTCAAGGGCGCGACTAACCGCGTGTTGCAATGCCCTGACGGGCATTCTTTTCGTTTCCACGCTGGTGCATGAGGTCGGCATCAACCGAGGCCCTTGAGCTGTTGCAATGCCCTGACGGGCATTCTTTTCGTTTCCACGTACAGTCGCCGGCTGCTAGGCGCGCGTGGCTGGCACGTGAAGGGGTTGCAATGCCCTGACGGGCATTCTTTTCGTTTCCACCTGCGGGCGGACGCGACCTCGAACGTGGTGGTGACTGGGGAACGCGGTTGCAATGCCCTGACGGGCATTCTTTTCGTTTCCACCAGAGGGTCCTGCATCTGCGAACGCGCGCACTCGGCCACGGGTTGCAATGCCCTGACGGGCATTCTTTTCGTTTCCACTTCTCCTGCTCCGCGTGGATTCCCCCGACCAGACCCGTGACCGTTGCAATGCCCTGACGGGCATTCTTTTCGTTTCCCGGCATTGCTCCGGGTGGGCTGGACGCATGTAGGGGTTGCAATGCCCTGACGGGCATTCTTTTCGTTTCCACCGCTGCCGCGGCTGAGACCATGGTGGGTGACTCGCGTTGCAATGCCCTGACGGGCATTCTTTTCGTTTCCACGTGAGCACAGCTTCCACGGAAAGGACCATAGACCATGGTTGCAATGCCCTGACGGGCATTCTTTTCGTTTCCAATCCGACACTCGACACGCGCAACCCACCGGGATCCGATCACGTTGCAATGCCTGACGGGCATTCTTTTCGTTTCCACCAGTAGTGGGCTTCGTCGGGCCGGTTGTCGGCGTACGCTGCCGCGTTGCAATGCCCTGACGGGCATTCTTTTCGTTTCCGGAATGGCGGTTCCACCAAGTCTTCTGGATGCATCGCGGATTGGGTTGCAATGCCTGACGGGCATTCTTTTCGTTTCCTTGCCGTTGGGGCAACGAGCTCGCTGGCGGCTGATCCCCGCCAGCCGGTTGCAATGCCCTGACGGGCATTCTTTTCGTTTCCACGGGTCGCGGTGGGGCTGTGCCACGGCAGACGACCACCATCGTTGCAATGCCCTGACGGGCATTCTTTTCGTTTCCACTTATATTTCAAATTCCCTGATCTGTCAAATCCGGCCCAAACCCCTAACCGTTTGGGGCTCAACGGGTTAATGGGCGTTCGCAAATCTGCAAAAATCTGAGTCTGCGAGCAATCCACTATAGGATGAAAACGCGCGATTGCTCCGCAATTGCGTCCCCACATGCCGTTAGCCGCTTCCTTTGCCGCAGCACACAGCGGCCTTGTATGATCGAGAACCACAGCTTCATCGATGAAATCCGGCCTTTGACCGCGTTGCTTACTCCTGAGTAAGTGGCCCGAACGTTTTAACGTGTTGCGCGCTCTCGCATTATGTCGAGCAAACCGCCCAGAATCTGCGAGCAATCCGGGGGGTAAGGCCCTTCGGCGTTTGCTCGCATCAACTCACAAGGCAGTCCTCATCCGACGCGGCCTCGACGCTCGCTGCCGTGACCTCGATCTTCTTCTGGCAGGCGGCGCAAAGCCTCATAGTAGCGCACCTGATCCAGCCTGGGCTTGATCGTACGCCGGACGATCCGTTTCATCCGCGCGACTGCTGCCTCATCAAGCAGGCACTCGAACACTATACTGCACCGGGGTCCCGAAGTCGAGCAGGCGGTCATTGCGGCCGCGTGCGCCGCCGATCGTCGCTGATATCGTACGCTACCACGATGAAATGCTTTCTGTCCATGATCAGAGACCGTTTGAAAGGGTTCCCCCGGCTAAAGCCGAAAGGGCCCGAAACTAGCGCGCCTGTTGGACTTCTCCAATGGCCTCACCTCCCGACAAATGGGACGTACTTCGCCGCGTCCCCCTCGATCACCTGGCGCAGGCGGCGCATCTGCACTTCGAACATCTTGAAGTAGCTCAGAGGGCGTTCTGCCAGCGGATGGTAGACCTGTGTCCCTAATCGAAACTGGTAACGCTGGAAGAAGTCGCGCAGGGCGCGGCGTTTCAGGAACGTCGCGCCGCCCTCGCCCTCCACAAAGTCACCTTCGCGAATTGTTCCCTTGTTGACCAGGTACAGAACGACCAGGTCCACGACAATCGGGCGGAACTCCTCGACCAGGTCGAGCGCCAGCGCCGGGCGTCCGTACTTGTCGGCGTGAAAGAACCCGTCGTAGGGGTCCAGCCCGACAATCTCCGCCGCCGCGATCAGGTTGGCAGTCAGCAGGCTGTAGCCGAGGCTCAGCATGGCGTTGACCGGGTCGCGCGGCGGTCGGCGGGTGCGGCGCGTAAAACGTCATCGCCGGGCGGAGCGCCGCGCGGTACACCGAAAAGTAGGCCCCGCGCTGCGCTCCCCTCGATCCCACGCGGGGTCTCCAGATCGTCCGCCGACTCGACCTTGCTCAGCGCCTGGTTGAGCCGTTCGACCGCGCCCGGCTCATCGATACCGCGCGACCGGACCATGCGCTGCGCCATCGTGCGGCAGTTGCGCAGCTGCCGGCCACGATCGCCCGCCCGATCTCCAGGCAGAACGCCCGGTCGTGGGCACACTCATACTGCTTGTGGCGCAGCGGAAGGTTGAGCTGTTCGGCTGGTCGCAGCCGGCCCAACAGCTTGCCGGCCTGCGTCAGCAGGGTCAGCCCGATCCCATCGCCGAGCAGTGCGCGCATCGCCGGTGTGGTCACCCCGACGTT
This sequence comes from Anaerolineae bacterium, assembly GCA_027494055.1. Taxonomy (GTDB): domain Bacteria; phylum Chloroflexota; class Anaerolineae; order Aggregatilineales; family JAFGMM01; genus JAOSJO01. Next base: position 671,267 of record JAOSJO010000023.1, read on the forward strand.
GCCGACGAGCACCACCTCGCCCACGCGCGCGCGCGGCACGCGCATCAGCACCACATCGTGCTTGATCACTTCGAGGGTGTGGTAGCGCTTCTCCAATCGCGCGCCCTGTTCGGTCACGTAAAGTGTCGCCATCACTCGTACCCATCCGGCCCCTGCCAGGGCCTCACGAACTTCCCCTTGACCTCGACGCGCTTCTGCCGCCACAGGTAGCTGTACATGTCACGGTAGAAGTGCACGCCGAGGAATTCGAAACCCTGCGCGAACGACGCCAACTGCGTCTTGTTCGGCTCGAGCTTCAGCTTCAGGTCCCGCAAGATGAAGGCCGTCGCAAGCAACGCGCGGTGAGCGTGGCGCTCGGTGTGACATCACCACGAAGTCGTCAGCGTAGCGCACCGGAAGGTAGCCGTTCTCCACCAGCGCCACGTCGAGCCGGTGCAGGAAGATGTTGCACAGCAGCGGCGAGATCACCGCGCCAAGTGCGATGCCACACCGGTCGTCGTCATCTTCCCTGCATCTGCACGAGCCATGTCGATGAGCCGGCGGATGTCGGCGTCGTCGATGTCTTCGGCCACGAATGGCGCAGCAGGCCGTGGTCGAAGCTGGGAAAGCAGTCGTCGATGTCGGCGTCGAGCACCCAACTGAACCCCTTGTCGCGGAATGCGACAATCCGCTCAACGGCGTCGCCCACGCCCCGACCTGGCCGGTAGCCGTAGCTGCAGTCGAGGAACTTGCGCTCGAAAACCGGCTCCAGCACGTTCAGTACCGCGCGCTGGAGCACGCGGTCCGTCACCGTAAGGATGGTGAGGATACGCACCCGCCGACGGGCTTGCGGATGCGAAACCGCCGCACGGGGAGCGGTCGGTACTGGTTCATCACGACGTCACGGCGCAGCGCGTAGAGGTTAGCCTCCCAGTCACGCCCCCACCGGATGATGCTCACGCCGTCCACGCCGGCGACACCCCAGTTTGCCGCGACCTGTTCCCAGGCGGTGCGCAGGTTGTCGAAAAGCAAGCGCACGGTCGATTAGGCGCATCGTTTTCTTTACCAGTTGCGCAGCCTTGAATTCTGTCCTATATTATAAGCTAACATTGCTCTCCTCCGACGGCATAGGCATCAGTGCCCATTCACACCTGCCCTGGGGTGTATCCTCTCGCTAAGCGTACTTGCTTTCTTTCAGTAGTGCCGGTTGTTGTTGGCTTCGATTGGCGTGGGTCTCAGCTCAATACGGATCGTACCTTGCTGAATGAAGCTCGAGAAATCGCCCATGACGGAACTCTCGAGAAGATTGCAGTTGCCGCGCTGCTACGGCGTCGACGGGTTCGGGTCGCCATCGCCTGAGGCGCCGGAGGCGTTCCGGCTCCCCACCGGACGACCCGTCAGCCCGGTTGATCAACCTGGCGAGCGCGATGACCACCGGAGCGGCATTGAGACTTCGGAGGTTCAGCCGAGCGCGATGCCCCTTCGCTCCATCTTTAGCCAACTGCGCCTGCACCACCACCGCCGATCAGCTGCGTCTCGCGGAGCCAGACCCAGGTCGCTGACTGGGGCCAGCTCAAGCCGACACCAGCGCCCCCGAAGAAGCGGCTCTGACCACGGCACACAGCGCCCTGTGGAACGAGTTTGTGGACCGCGCCAATGCGCTTGCTTTACAGACGCGGCCTCCCGCGGGCGCGCCGAAGTGTATCTCGAAAGCCTGTATCACCCTGATGGCGCGCTACGCGACCGCCCTTCCCGCTCCCCATTACGGCGCCGAGCCGGACATCTCGCTTTTCGATCACAATCGGATTGTCGCCGCGCTCTCAGTGTGTCTGGCGCAACTGGACCAGGACGCCATCGACGCGCTCAGCGCCGGGACTGGCGTACCCAGAATACCGACGTCGCGCTGCTCGTTGGGGGGGACATTTCGGGCGTGCAGGACTTCATCTACACCATCACGTCGGCGCACGCCGCACAGACACTGCGCGGTCGCTCCTTTACCTGCAACTGCTGACCGAAGCGGTCCTGCGATACGTCCTGCACCGGCTGGGACTGCCGATCACGAACGTAATCTACAGCGGCGGCGCGCATTTCTTCCTTCTGGCGTCGGCTGACTCTGCGGGCGCGCTGGCGGAGATTCAGGCGGAGGTTACCGCGAAGCTGCTGAAGCATCACGGCATCGATCTATACCTGGCGCTGGGCTGGACCCCTGTTACCGCTGCCGACTTTCAGCCAGGCCGTATGCCGGCGTGCTGGTCGGCAATGCACGCGAAACTCGGCCAGGCAAAAACATGCGCGCTACCAGGAACTGGGCGACACGATGTACGCTGAGGTCTTCGCGCCAGGGACCCACGGCGGAAACGACCGGGCGACCTGTTCCATCTGCCATACGGAGTGGCCGGAGGAACTCGAAGAAGTGGAAGGCGACCGGGTTGGGCCGTTGTGCCGCTCGTTTCGCGAGGACCTGGGTAAGCGGCTGCCCAGCGCTGAGTACCTTGTATTGGGCATCGGCGCGCCCAGCGCCGCAGTCGACCCGCGGTGACCGCTTCGCGGCCCTGCACGAATTCGGGCTGGGCGTTGCGCTGGTTGAAAAGGGCGTCAAGCTGCAATCAGATCGGGCAGAGCGCCTGAGAGACGCCGGCTATCTTGAGCGCTGGCGCTACACGATGGAGCTGGCGGTATCAAATCGGCTGACGTCGCTATCGACGGCGGGCCTCTGAAGCCAATGGCGCATGGCACCCGCTACATGGTGAACCTTGTCCCCCTGGACGCGCATTCTCAGATCGTGACGTTTGATGATCTTCAGGACTGCGCTCGTGGCATCCACCGCCTGGGCGTGCTCCGAATGGACGTGGACAACCTGGGCGACGTCTTCAGCCGTGGCCTCGGCGACGACGCCACCCTCAGCCGGCTGGCCGCGCTCAGCCGGGTGATGGCGCTGTTCTTCGAGGGCCGGGTCGGTGTGATTGCAGAGAGGCCAATCAGGTGCGTGGGGCGGAGGTCGTCTACGCCGTCTATGCCGGTGGGGATGATCTCTTCCTCATCGCTCCCTGGGACATGGTCCCGGTGCTGGCGCGACGCATCCAATCGGAACTGGTTGAGTTCGTCGGCGGCCATCCTGGACATTCACGTAAGCGCAGGAATCAGCCTCATCGGCGGCACGTATCCCGTCTACCAGGCCGCGTGAAGACGCCGGGGCCGCACTTGACGACCAGGCCAAGAAGCGCGACGGAAAGGATGCCATCAGCTTCCTGGGCAGGGCGTGCAAGTGGCACGAGGAGTTCGAGGAGGTCGAGCACATTCAATACGCTGCTTGAGCTGGATGAAAGGCGCGCCGGCAGGGCTGCTTTTACCCGACTGCTCGCCCTCGACGCCCTGCGCGAGGCGACGCAGCGCCGTCGTGACGACGAAGGACGTCGCACAACCTGGGCCGGCCCCTGGCTGTGGCGGGGTTCGTACACGTTGGTGAGGCTGGCGAACCAGTACTCCGGGATTCATGACGATATCCTGGCGCTGCATAAGCGGCTGACCGAGCAGAACTTCGGTAACCTGCCACACGTGGCGCTTGCCGCCCGGTGGGCGCAGCTTCGTCTACGGCGTGATGAACGGCGACAGACTGATCTCGAAAGGAAAACAGAGGACGTCAATGAGCGTTCAGGCAATCATTCGCGACGGAGATGCTAAGGCTCTTGTAGATTACCGCCAAGCGACATGGGCCAGAACCCAAACAGGGCGGACTTACAACGAGGCAAGATTCGCGGCGTGTTCTCGAGAAGTGCGCCAGATCGAAACGTTGCGCCAGCACGAAGACTGGGCGCAGGTGCGCAGTCAGCTCCAGTTGTGTCAAGCCCGCGTCTGGTCTACCAGGCCGCAAAGGAGAAGAACAAGAACCGTGGCATCAATCAACTGCGAGGACATGTTGACAGAGGCCATCGAGGCAGTATTCGCAGGAGTCCCCAAGATAATGAGTTCATGATCCGCTTCGATCGATTCATCGAGTTTTTCGAAGCGTTGCTCGCCTATCTCTATGCAGCGGGCGGCAATTAGTGTCCGCACGTGGGGGCAATATCATGAGTGAACAAGGGCAGTCTGGTTCAAAAATGTACGGTCGGGTGTTCATCTCCTGCTCATCGAGACCGTGACCGGGCTTCACATCGGCGGGTCGGATGAAGGCATTCCAGATTGTGGGATTGACAACACGGTGATCCGTAACCCGTTCAACAACGAACCCTATATCCCTGGCTCCAGCCTCCGGGGGAAGAATGCGGTCGAGCTTGAAAAGCTCCTTGGACTGGCACCGACATTCTCAATTGGCCGTCATAGTCAGCATCCACATTCTGCGAGGACGAAGCCGCCTACACTCAGTGCGGTGTGTGCCGCATCTTTGGTGTTCCCGGAGCTATGCCGCGTGAGCAAGCCGAGGCAGAAGTGAGTGTAAGAGCAAGAGTTCCACGGTGGACCAACGCGGCTGATCGTGCGCGATGTTGCACCGCGCGCGAGCCACGCGGAGTTGATTAGAACACGCACCGATCTTCCGTTCACAGAGGTGAAAACAGAGGCCGCTATTGACCGCGTAACCAGCGCTGCGGTTCCGCGTCCAATGGAACGAGTACCAGCAGGGGTGCTGTTTGGACCGGCTCAACTCGTGTTCCAGTGTCTTTGGCGAGCAGGACTTTGATCTACTCGAAAATGTGTTCAAGGCCCTGCGTCTGGTTGAGGACAGCTACCTTGGGGCCAAGGCTCTCGCGGCAGTGGGCAAGTTCGTTTCCGGAAATTCGAAATCCTGGCGAGGAAGTATGTCGGGGACGATGTTCCTCTGCATGAAGGGTCATTAGTCGTTGTCAGGTGTAGAGACAGCATTGGATGAAATCATCGAGAAGGCACGTCAAGCCATACCGGTGAGGTAGCGGCTCATGGAAATGCACACAATCTCTATCCGGGGTCGCCCTGGCAGTGGCTTCCACTTCGGGCAGCGCGGTATCGGCCAGGCAGAGAGCGCGCCTTGCCCAGCCTCGGATACGCTGTTTGCCGCGATCATCACGCGGCTGGCTGCCTAGGTGCCGGAAGCACTCCAGCCGTTCGTCGATGGCTTTACCCGTTGGGAAAACGGGCAGGCGCTGGACGCCAGTCCGCCTTTCTTCTGACGTCGGCTTTCCTTCGGCTGGAAGGTGCGTTTTCTTCCCAAAGCCCGAACATACGACACGACAGGTGGGCGGAGCCACACTCCCTCCCGACTCCGGTGTCCGTCCCAAAGGACCTGAAAGCTGACCTTCGTCTCCGAGACCATCTTTCGCGGGCTGCTCGATGGCGACTCGCTTGGAGAATGGTCGGGCAAGCGGATCGCCCTGCAAAATGGCAAGGTGTGGTTGGCGTCCAGCAGAGCGCGATCAACTCCCGGAGCGATGGCGGTCTCTATCGGACGACGTCTTCGAGCAACAAACGGTGTAGGAAACCGTCCAGCGTCCCCGCGTCGCCATCGACCGCGCCACCAATACAAGCAACATCTTTCACAGCGGTCACAAGATGTATGCCGAGGATTGCGGCATGTGGTTCGCTATCGCATGGCGCGACCCCGCAGCGGAAGATTGGCAAGTGGGGCATCAAAGCTGGTGGACTGGCGCTGGCCGACCTGGCGCTGGCAGGCCTGGGTGGGTTGCGGTCTATCGGAATGGGGGCGTGCGGGATCGACGCGGCAAGGCGCTTTCACTGCCCGACGCCAACGGCGGCCCCTGGGTGACGCTCAGCCGCTTTCACCCGCGCCCACAGGACATGCCAGCGCTGACGCACTCGGCGGCAAGCTACCAGGTCGTCACGGTGAGCGGCTGGGTTCATCTCGAGTCCAGGGCAGACCAGCGCCGCATCCCCATTCAGATGCTTGCGGAAGGATCGGTGTTTGGATCGGCTCCGTCGCAGCCGGCGGGTGATGTGGTTGATGTGCGGCCCCTTTATTATGCGAATCCCGACGGCGATGTCGATCACCCGGTCTGGCGCTACGGTCTCGCATTCCCCGGTGGGCATAAAGGTCCAGGAGGGCGCGGCGTGAAGCACTACAAGATGCGGATCATGGTGCTCTCGCCGGTTACATCGGGACGGGCGAGGAGCTGATGCAGGACATCGACTTTGCCGTTTACAGAACAGGACCTTCCCGCCTGGATCAGGACGTCATCGGCGAAGGGAGTTCTTGTTCGATGAGGGTAAGCTGGTCGGGGACCTTCTCGACAAACCGCCCGGACAACTGCTCAAGCCGGCCGACTATGCCCGCGCGCATCTGTTTCACTACGTGATTCCAGGAAGGCCGCGCTCGGCTGGGGCGGGAGCCATCGTCCGCGAAATGCATCAAGACCGTTGATGACCGCCCGTACCTGCCCGGCTCATCGATCAAGGGCGCGCTTCGGGCGGCGCTCGCGTGGGTCGGCTGGGACGAGGTGAACCCAACGCTCGACAAGGCGACGCTCGGACGGCAGAGGTCCTGGGCGACCAGCGGCTGGAGCGGCAGGTGTTCGGGCCAGACCCGTACCGCGACCTACTGCGGGCGCTCCACGTCGGCGACGGCCACGGGGCCCGGGCTTGGGCGAAGGGCTGATGCTGGCGAACGCGCAGGTCGTGACCAAGCGCGCACTGGGATCGCCAATCGAGATTGAGGCGATCAAGCCGGAGACGCAGTTTTGCCGGCCGGCTGAAGCATCGACGACAACCTGTTCACGGAAGCGGCGGAACGCGAACTCAGGTTCGGCGACCGGCGGCGCTGGCTGGACGAGCTGCCGCAGCGCGCGCGAATGCCCACGCGCAGGCCCGGATCAAAGCGCTACATGACTGGTTTGCCTCATCCGACCTGGGCGCGCGCCCGACGAGCTTCTACCGCGAGCTACGGGAGATCGCCGCCGAACCTGCCGGCAGAATCGCTGTGCTCCTGCAGTTGGGGGTGGGGCAGCGGCTGGGATGGCAAGACCTTCTGGACGCACATCCAGGGGGACCCCAACCTGTTCAGTGGATCATCGACAACTACCGCATGACGGTGCGGGGTTCTGCGCGCCGCAGCAGCCCGGGGACCCCGCTTGCAGCCGGCGCGCCCCTCGTGAGCGGCGGGCAGGCTAACGTGCCCTTCGGGTGGATACTGGTTGAGTTCGAAACCCGACGCTCCATGGCGGATGACCTTGTCTCACTCGTCCTGACGCTGCGCCCGTTCGAGACGGCTCTCGTTGCCCGGCGCACCTGGGGCGCGCGGCGTATCACTGTTGCTCCGCCTTATCGACGCCGTAGACCCGGCAGCTAGCGGAAGCTGCATTCCATGAAGCCGCAAGCCGATCACCTGCTCAACCCTGGTTGGACCTCAACCCGCCCGTGGCGAGCGCTGGATGGTCGCGCCGGATAACGTCTACTGGATGCGTTTCACCGCTATGGCGCGGCGGCGCTATGCCTTACGGCGACGCCGGAAGAAGTCGAGATCGACAACGTAACGTTCTCGGTCCGGGGATGCGACGTGAACCCGGACCATCATCCATGGGCCGATGTCACGACCTATCAGCGCTGACAGGCGCACACCGGTCAGGAAGAGGCCGCTGGCGAAGCGGGGTGACGCTGGAGTTTGTCTCGCCGACGGCTTTCCGCAAGCGGGGGCAAGACGGTGCCGATCCCCCTGCCCGATCTGGTTTTCGGGAGCCTGGCGGATTGCTGGAACAGTTTCAGGCCAGAGCCGGTCGATCCTGCCGTGCGCGCGTTCGCTCCGGCGAGCATGTCGCCATCAGCGGCTGCCGGCTGCGCACGCTCGTGACGCCGACAAGGACAGGAGCTATGAGATCGGCTGTGTGGGCCGGGTGACCTATTCGATCCTGGCCGATGATGACGAAGTGGCGCGGCGTGCTCCACATGCTGGCGCGCTATGCGTTCTTCGTGGGGGTCAACTACCAGACCACGGCAGGCTGGGCCAGGCGCGGACCTCGGACCAGCGCCTGGGCCGTATCTGAGCGTATTCGATGCGCGACACCGAGCGCTGTGATGGTGATCTTGATCGGCGAGCAACCCGCGCCCAACCTGATCGATCCGCGATCTGACCCGAGCGAGGTTGTTGGGGTCTTCACTCAAAGACACCGCAGCCGTGTTTGAGCGATTGACGGCGCTCATAGGCATTGTCGAAACACTGCCCTGCGAGTTATCACTCCTTACGATTATGTGGGCGTGCGCGAAAGGCTTGCTGAAGCACTTTCGGGATACTCAAGCGCCGATGTGATTTTCAATCTGACTGGCGCGGCCAAAATCATGTTGTTGGGGCGCTTACGATCTGGCACGCGATATGTGCAGTCTTTTCTCTATCTCGTCACCTGACAAGGCGCCCATGCGGATGCAAACCACTCATTGGAAATACCGGCCTGTCCTCAAGCCGCGTCGCGTCGGGAGACCATCTCGTAGCATGCTACTTAAGTATCGAGTGCACATCACGCGGACCGCGATGAGTACGAAGCCGAGTTGGGGACAATCCTGAGTGCAATCGGAGCTTGAGTGCATGAAGCAGCGTGATCTTCGCGACGGGCTGGAGGTTGATTTCATGGTGCGGTACGGAAACACGGTCGGCGCCATTAAAGTCAAGCGCGGAAAGGCGGATAAAGAAGGCAATCAGTCAAATCAGCAGCCGCCACGTTTCTCAACTCGGCGACGCACATCCGAAAAGCCATCATTTGTGGGAACCTCCGCACCAGCACAATAAGGCACTCGCAGCGGTGTCAGGTATCACATCATCGTGCTGCCCGGCCTGCTGACGGGCCAGCTCGCGGATGAGGACCAGCGGACGCTCGTTGACGAGCTGGCGGAGGTGCTGAAATGCGCGGCGCAGGGTAACGGCAGGCCTAGCGAGCAATCGCCGGAAGGAGCCCTACCCCCGGATTGCTCGCAGATTTTAGGCGGTTGCTCGACATAATGGCGGGGGTACGAAGTACGTTAAAACGTTCACGCCACTTACGCAGAAGCAAACAGTTGCGGTCAAAGGCCGGATTTCATCGATGAAGCTGTGGTTCTCGATCGCCTGCCACGAAGTGTGCTGCGGCAAAGGAAGGGCTAACGGCATGTGGGGACGTGCAGTTGCAGGCAATCGCGCGTTTTTATCCTGTAATGAGTTGCTCGCAGACTCAGATTTTTGCGGATTCGCGAACGCCCACACCCCGTTGACCCCCAAACGATCAGGGGGTTTTGGCCGGATTTGACAGATCAAGCAATCTGAAATATAAGTGGAAACGAAAAGAATGCCCGTCAGGGCATTGCTACCTGAGGAAGAAGCCCTTGGGCTACCCTGATGATAGCCCAGGGCGCGGGTGCATGATTGAAACAGAATGCCCGTCAGGGCATTGCTACACTATGTGCTCACCCCGAGCACGTAGACGCCATCGCAAAAATCAAAACTTGGAAACGAAAAGAGTGCTTCCGTCAGGGCATTGCTACTCGCCCTCCGTGAGGCCCAGCGTCCCCTCGGCGACGGGTGCCTGAGCGTGCTTAGGGTGGAAGCGAAGAGAATGCCCGTCAGGGCATTGCTATCACGACGAGCCTCAGGGAGCGCACTCCCCGAAGCTCTTGTGGAGCGAAAAGAATGCCCGTCAGGGCATTGCTACGTCGTCGCGTAAAACGCCACGAAGCTGAGCGCGGTCACGCGTGGAAACGAAAAGAATGCCCGTCGGGGCATTGCAACAGGGCTGCCGGGGTCGCGGGAGGACAGCACGAGAGACGAACATAAGGAACGTGGAAACGAAAAGAATGCCCGTCAGGGCATTGCAGCCTACGATCCTCTTTTCAGATGTTGAGGTTCGTGATGCCCTCAAGCGGGAACGAGAAGAATGCCCGTCAGGGCATTGCAACCACAGCTCCTTCAGTTTCTCCGCCGCCACCCCCGCGCGTTCGATGAAACGAAAGAATGCCCGTCAGGGGATTGCAACACCAGGCCGAATAGCGTCTTGATGGCTACCTTGTCGGTGGAAACGAAAAGAATGCCCGCCAGGGCATTGCAGCAGTGCAGCGCATAAAGAAACGGCATGGGAATGGGATCTTACGAAAAGAATGCCCGTCAGGGCAGTGCAACTCCACCATCGGCGGAGGCTGGGTGGGCACGATCACCGGCCCCGTAGAAGCAGAAAGTATCCCCGTCAGGGCATTGCAGCAGGTATGCAGGTGCTGGAGTCTTGTGTCCCAGTTACCAGGTTAACCTTAGCAATACGTAGCAGC
>JAOSJO010000024.1:0-358112 GCA_027494055.1 Anaerolineae bacterium
ACCTGAGTAGCTGGGACACGAGACTCCAGCACCTCAGGGTGGTGCATGGCCCTTTCTGGAAGTTCGCATATTTCCGGCTGCCCTCACAGAGACGATTACTGAAGCGCGCCAACGACACGCCGCTCGATCCAGGCGGCGGCGCGGAAATACGAAGGCAAGGCCGTCAAGGACCCGCGCTTCTGCCTGACCCTGCCGGCGTGGCGCCAGTATGGCGCGGGCATCGAGCGTATCCTCATCTGCCTGCGCGACCCGATTCAGGTCGCGCAATCCATCTGGAAGCGCAACCGCGTCGCCACCTGGTACGGGCTACGGCTCTGGTACATTCATAATAAGACCCTGCTCGACCACATCACCGGTATTCCGGTGTGGTACGCCGATTACGGGAGCATCACGAACCCGGAGACCAGCGTGGGCGAGCTGTGCCGCGCGCTGCACTTCCTGGGCTACGAATTCCCTGAAGAGGAACTGGCGGCCTTTGTCGCGCAGTGCGTCAAGCCGGCCCTGTACCGAAACACGGGCACGGCGCAGGCGTATCCCGACCCTATTCAGCGCCTCTGGGACGACCTGTGCGCGCGCCACGCGGCGCAGTCCTGATCGGGTCGCCGGTTGCTTCCCGTTGAAAACGGGATTTCCGAGGAGGGCCAGATCGCCTCGCCAATGACCGACGACACGCCCATGCATCCGAGCAACACGAACGCCCTCCGCCTGCGTCGGCTGTGGCGTCATGCCAGTGTTGTCCTTGCGCTGGTGTTGATCGTCATCATCCTGCGCAGCATTTCCTTTCAGGAAATCGTGGGAAGCCCTCCAGTCGATGCAGATGGGCTACCTGTTTCTGGCATACAGCCTGAACGTTGGCGTGGTCGCGTTGATGGCGTATCGCTGGTGGCTGCTGTATACAATTGTGGACGCGCACCCGACCTACCTCTATTTGTTGAAGGTATCGTTTGTCGGCGTGTTCTTCAACAACGTGCTTCCCAGCACCATCGGCGGCGACGTGTATCGCACGTTGCACATGGCGCAGCCCAAAGACGGGCGCGCGCAGCTTTCGCGCAGTTTCGCCACCGTCTTCCTCGACCGGCTCATCGGCCTGCTGGGCTGTTGCTGATCGGCGTGCTTGCTTTCTTCATGCAGGACACCGTTGCTATCCCCGGCGGTGCGCGCCTGTGGATTCCGGTCACACTGGGGCTGTTCGTGTTGGCGGCGTATCTCAGCATGAGGCGCGGTTTCTACGACCTCGTCGCCCGTCTTTTCTTCTGGCTGCCGCCGCGCCGGAGCAGGATCGTGAGCGTCATCTACAAGATTCGCGACCATATCACCCTGTATGCGGATCACAAAGGGTTGCTGCTCAGGGCGCTGGGCGTGTCGATTGCGCAGCGCGCGATCTGGTTGTGGGGCTGCTATCTGGTCGGGCTGTCGCTCGACCTGCGGGTGTCGCCGCTGGCCTTCTTCGCAGCGCTGCCCGTCATTGAAGTGATCCGGCTGATGCCGCTGACCGTGCAGGGCATCGGCGTCAGAGAGGGTTGTTTGTCCTGTTCTTCGGCGCGGCCGGCGTCACGAGTTCGAAAGCCACGCTCCTTGCCGCGCTGATCTACACGCTGCTGAGCCTCAACGGCCTGGTCGGCGGGGCGATCTACCTGCGCGACATGCGGCGGACCACAGAAAGCCACCGCGACCGGGCTGAGCGCCTGTCACTTCATCCGGAAGAGCGACCGCGTTACCGGTAAGCGAAGAAGAATTGAACCGCAGATTACGCGGATAACGCGGTTGACTCCCCTGCTATATGGGCCGACGCCACCGCAAGGCCGGCGCACGTCTGCACGCCGACCAGGCTCCGGATCGGCAACACGCGGTAGTTCAGGTCGCGCTCCAACTCGGCGCCGGCTTCCTCAAGCCGCGCACGCGCGGTGTCGCGCGCGGCCTCAATGGCCGCGTTCTGGTTGCCGTCCGCGAGTTCCTTGTCGAGCATCCGCGCGAACATGCCCAGGAGCAACATCCGGTAGAAGCGCGTCCCCAGCAGGTTGCTGAACAACTCGGCCTGCGTGGCCGGGCGGTTGGTCTCCTCAGACGCCAGCGCCCACTGCCGGTCGGCCTCGCGCCATTGCTTGCCGGTGCGCAGAAACGCCTCGACGGCGCGGCGGATCAACGTCTCCTGCTGCAAATAGCCCTGGACGCTCGCCAGCTTCGCTTCCATCCAGGTATCGTACTCGTCAGAGATGTCCAGCCGTTGCAGGATGGCCTCGCGGCGGAGGACGTCGGTGGGCGTCTGGTCGTTGACGCGGGGGTCGTCGTAATAGGGCATCTCCACGACCAGCGTGAACGTCCCGTGACGCCGGGCGTACTCCTCGCTCGACGCGCCGGACTTAATCACCTCCGCCGGGTCCGCGATGCCGTGCTCTTCGAGGTGATCGTACATCTCGCTCGTCGCCAGCATCCGGTAGATGGCGGGGGCGAAGGGCACGGCGTTGCTCACCTCCGGCTCGCCGAGGTCGAGCGCCAGGCCAAACCATTCAGGAATGGCGTGCAGCGTGTCATAGAGTGTGGGGCACTCCCGCGACAGGTAATAGTATACGCCGCCAAAGCCCGCGTTGTGCAGCGAGTACATGAACTTCGGCTTCACCTCGTCGATGACGCGCATCAGCGCCTGCGTTTCGGGCAGCGGGGCGTCGAACTTGAGCGCCTTGTACGCAACCGGGAAGGTCCACTCCACTTGATCGAAGGGCGCGGGGCGGAAGAAGTGGCGCGCGTAGTTCGTCGGCGTGAAGGGGCCTTTGAACCACCCTTCGTTGAGCCGCATCCCGTCCGCGTCGATGCTCTTGATGAAGTGCCAGGTGTAGCCGAGTTCCCCGCGCAGCGCCGCGTCTTCACAGAGGCGGCGGCTCAGGTATTCGATGGTCATGGTGCCAATCGGTTCGTTCGGGTGGGGGCCGCCGAACACGAACGCGGCGGCAGGGCCGCCCTGGATGGTCAGCAGTTCGATGGGGTCGCCGCTGCGCGTCTCACCGACGACGCGCAAGCTGGCGATGTCAGCGTATTCGGCAGCCAGTTGGTGGCTGGAGGCGCTTAGCTCGTCGATGGTCAGGAAGACTTTGTAATCAGGCACATCGGAGGCAATCGCGCGCAGGTCCATGAGTTCGACAACTCCTTTGTGTGAGGAATGGGCCGCTGGACGATTATAGCTGCTTTTCTGTGACAGAGACAGCGCGCATACTCATTGTTACTCCCGCGAGGCTGCGTTATCATTACGAGGGACCCACGCCACTCGCAGAGGATAGATCATGGGCGCGTACATCACCCGGAGGCTCTTGCAGGCTATCCCAACGCTTTTTGGCATTACCGTCATCTCGTTCTTCCTGATGCTCGCGGCGCCCGGCGACCCGGTGACCATGATTACGTTCAAGCCGAACGCGGATCCTGCGTCGGTCGAGAAGCTGCGCCGCCAGTTGGGCCTCGACCAGCCCGCGCTGGTGCAGTACGTCTACTGGCTGATCGGCAACGACTGGGTGCACATCGACGTGGACGGCGACGGCGAGGGCGACATCTACGGCACGCGCAAGGGCATTCTGCGCGGCGACTTCGGCCAGTCACTCCAGCACAAACGGAGCGTCGGCGGATTGATCGTCGAGCGCATCCCCGCGACGCTGCAACTGACCGTGACAGCGCTGCTGATCGGCTACGTGATCGGCATTCCGGTGGGCGTGCTGTCGGCGGTGCGCCCGCGTAGCTGGTTTGACCAGTTCGCGCGCGTCTTTTCGGTGATCGGGAACGCGGTGCCGGCTTTCTGGCTGGGGCTGCTGATGATCATGTTGTTCAGCGTGCGGCTGGGTTTGCTCCCCATGGCGGGGATGCAGTCTGTCACCGGCCCAAGGGACGCGGACTTTGACCTGATGGACCGCGTCCGCCACATGATTATGCCGGTGTCGGTGCTGGCGTTCGGGACCATCGCCAGCATTTCGCGCTTCATGCGCACCGAGGTCATTGAAATCATGGGGCAGGACTACATCCGGACTGCCCACGCGAAGGGGTTGCGCGGAGGGTCGGTGCTGTGGCGACACGCAGTGCGCAATGCGCTCATCCCCGTTGCGACCTTCATCGGCCCTGCGCTCGGCGGCCTGCTGAGCGGCGCGGTGATCATCGAGCAGATCTTCAGCTGGCCCGGCATGGGCCGGCTGGTTATCAACGGCGTGTTCCAACGTGACTATCCCCTCGTGATGGCGAGCGTCGTCGTGGGCGCGGTTCTCTTCATCCTGGGGGGTGCTGCTGTCGGATGTCCTTTATGGCTGGGTTGATCCGCGCGTGCGCCTGAACTAGAGGCAGGGTCCATGAGCACAACCGCTCCCCTTCAGAACGCAACCCTCGGCGCGCCGGTCGAGCTTGACCAACGCAAGATACGCACGCTGTGGCAGAACGCCTTTCGGCACATTGTGCGCGACCGGCTCACCATGGCCGCGTTGACAGTCCTGGTGGTGCTGACGCTGATCTGTTTCCTCGCGCCCCCCGTGGTCGAGAACGTGCTGGGCGTGGACGTCAACCGCACGAAGGTCCTGGACAAGTTCCGCCTCCCTGGCGATGGCTACGCGCTGGGCACCGATCACCTGGGCCGCGACCAACTGATTCGCCTGCTCTACGGCGGGCGCATCTCGCTGAGCATTGCCTATGCGGCCAGCCTGATGACGATTGTGATCGCCACCTCCATTGGCATCGTGGCCGGCTTTTTCGGCGGCAAGGTGGACGATATCATCATCTGGTTCATCAACACCCTGACGTCGATCCCGTCAATCTTCCTGTTGCTGATCGCGTCAACGATCTGGTCGCCTTCGCCGGAGGTCCTCATCGTGCTGCTGGCGCTGCTGGGCTGGATGGGGACGTGCCGCCTGGTGCGCGGCGAGGTGATCACGATCAAGGAGCGCGAGTACATTCAGGCGGCGCACGCGGTGGGCGCGCCGGCCTGGCGCATCATGTGGAATCACATCTTCCCCAACGTGCTTTCCATCGTCATCATCTCGCTGGCGATTGACGCCGGCGTGCTGATTCTCGTCGAGTCGGGGCTGAGCTTCCTCGGCCTCGGCGTGCAGCCCCCCACGCCGACCTGGGGGAACATGCTCACAAACTCGCGTTCCTACTTCGTCACCGGTCCGCACCTGGTTGTGCTGCCAGGGCTGCTGATTACGATCACGGTGCTGTGCTTCTACCTGATCGGCGATGGGTTCCGCGACGCGCTTGACCCGCGCTCGCATCACTGAGCCGCGCGCCGCCGGCCTGCGCGCGCGAACGCAAACGATGGCCCCGCCTGAGCGAACCAGGCGGGGCCATTTCGTCATTCAGTCAGGGCGCAAGTGGGGCCGGTACGTTATTGCTCGATGTACCATTTCTCCGGGTCCGTGTGCTGAGTCCACAGCCCACCGAACTCGTAGCCCTTGATGCGCTTGTTCATCACGTTGACCTGGTTGGGTGAGACCGTGAAGTCATAGGCGACCTCTTCGAACATGATGCGCTGCGCTTCGACGTAGAACGGCGCGCGCTCTTCGTAGGCGCAGCCGGGCACCGTCTTGCCGCTATCCAGAAGCTGGTCCACTTCCAGGTTGACATAAGAGGTCATATTGAACCCGGCGTTGGGGATATCGTTGGCGCTGCGCGCGATGTTCCCGGCAATGCCGTCCGGGTCGGGCGGGAGGCCGCCGCCAAAGCCGACGACCAGCATATCGAATTGCTGAGCCAGGAGTCTCTCAATGAACGCGCCCCATTCCAGAGACTCCAGGGTAATGTCCATCCCCAACTGCGAGAGCTGGTCCTGCGCGACCAGCGCGATGTTATCCCAGAGGTCGGTGACGCCGGGGCTTTGCATGATGGTGAGCTTCAGCGGCATCCCGTCTTTATCGCGGATGCCATCGCCGTCCGTGTCCACCCAGCCGGCCTCTTCGAGCAGGGCCGCCGCCCGCTCCGGGTCGTAGGGCCAGGGTTCGAGGTCATAGTTGTAGGCCCAGGGGATCACCGGCTCGATCACTGAGGCCGTGAGGCGGACGCCCTCGCCGTCGAGGGTCGCCAGGATGTCATCCTTGCTGTAGCCCATCGCAATCGCCTGGCGCACAAGGACGTCGCTTAAGATCGGGTGCGGGTCCTGCTCGATCAGGTTCCCGTCCGCGTCGTAGGCGGCCTGCGGGTTCTCTGGGTTGGCCCAGTTCATCGCGAACAAGGGCGTGTTATGCAGCGGGAAGGATCCGGCGTTGAAGTTGTCGTACGAGCCAAGCTGTTTGTACTCGTCCGGGTACATGAACGCATAGTCCACCTCGCCGGCCAGGAGCATCTGGTTGATCACGGCCGGCTCGGTCACGATACGCAACACCAGGTACGGGATATTCGGCTCCCCGTCGTAGAAGGTTGGGTTCGCCACCAGGCGCACGTACTCGTCCGGCAGCCACTCGTCGAGCAGGTAGGGGCCGCCGCCGATATCAGGCGCAGTGTTCATGGGGTTGTCCATCACGTCGCTGAAGTCGGGCGCGAACTTGTGCGAAGGCAGGATGTTGATGCCGAGGTTGCCGAGGAACGTGCAGTCTACCTCGGTCAACACGACTTCAACGGTCTTGTCGTCGATGACGTTGATTTCCTGAATCCGGATCACATCGCTCTTGCGCGGCGATTCGACCAGATCGGAGGCAATCGCGTCATAGGTGAACTTTACATCCTGTGCGATGATCGGCATGCCGTCGCTCCACACCGCGTCTTCACGGATGTAGAAGGTATAGGTCAGGCCGTCTTCCGAAATCTCCCAGGTCGCCAGGTCAGGGAGGATTTGCCCGGTCTGTGCGTCAACCTGGTACAGCGTCGGGAAGATGTAGCCGATCGCGTTGAACGAACCACCGTCTGCAGAAAGGATGGGGTTGAAGGTAATCACGTCGTAACTGACGGCGAGGACGATGGTGTCTTCACTGCCCTGGCCGGCCGCAACACTCAGTGATGCCACGAGCAGTGCTACAATCACAAAGCACTTGGCAACCTGCTTCATGAGAATCCTCTCTCTCCTAGAGCAAATTGGACGCAGTGAATGGAACAGGCGGACGCAGTATCGTGCGAATTTCGCTGTGACTTAAGGTTACCTCCTTACCCCCAAGGCAGCCTCCTCAAATACCAGTATCCATGAAAGCAACCAAAGATGCAAGAGCGTTTTGCTGTGGCGGAGCGGAACGGAACCGCAGATAGCGTGGATAACGCCGATCTGGAGGTCAGGTATCTATTCACGCCGTCTTGATCGGTATCTCGCTAAGTGTGTTTTTGTGACCCGAAGACTAAAGTCGTCGGATAATAAAAAATATCGAGTAATAATACGGATTAGCCCGCGACTTCAGTCGCGGGAGCCAAAACGTGAACAGATGCGCGGTCAGGGAACCGGGCCGGGTTTACCCCCATACTCGAAGAGGGTATAATGCCGCGCGCAACGTTCTGTAACAGCGCGAGACTGACCGCTGCGCGCGACGAAGGAGTCAGGTGAGCCATGCGGGTGATGATTACGGGCGCGTTAGGGCGACTGGGTGGGCGTCTGGTTGAGCTGATGCGCGCCACGCACGACGTGACCGGCGTGGACATTGACGAGTTCGACATCACCGACCCCGCCGCCACGATGCAGGCGGTGCGCGAGGCCGCGCCGGAACTGGTCATCCATTGCGCGGCGATGACCGATGTCGATGGGTGCGCGCGCAACCCGGACCTCGCCATGCGGGTGAACGCCTACGGTACCGGCAACATCGCGCTCGCGTGCCAGGCCGTCGGCGCGGCGATGGCCTACATCAGCAGCAACGAGGTCTTCGACGGGCAGAAGGCCACTCCGTACCTGGAATACGACCCGACCAACCCGATCAATCCCTACGGCTATTCCAAGTGGGCGGGCGAACAGGCGGTGCGGGACGCGCTCGCGCGCTTCTACATCGTCCGCACGTCGTGGCTGTTCGCGCACGGCGGGCGCAACTTTGTGCAGGCCATCCTGAGCCGGGTGCGGGCGGGGGAGTCGTTGCGCGTCGTCACCGATGAAGTCGCTGCGCCCACGTACAACGACGACCTGGCGGACGCCATCTCCGCGCTCGTACAAACCGGGCGCTACGGCGTGTATCACCTGGTCAACGAGGGGAGCGCGTCGCGCTATGACTTCGCGCGCTACGTCCTCGACACGGCCGGCTACGCCTCCACGCCGATTGAGCCGATCACGCTTGCCGAGTTCGGCCGGCCCTCGCAGCCGCCGCCCTACGGCACGCTGCGCAACTTTGCCGCCGCCGAGCTGCTGGGGATCCGGCTGCGCCCCTGGGAGGCGGCGGTCGATGCCTTTCTGGCGCGCGAGGCGGTCGGGGAGACGAAGTGACGGACGCGCCGCTGGTCTCGGTCATCATCCCCAACTGGAACGGCGCTGCCTTCCTGCGCCCCTGCCTGGACGCGCTGCGCGCCCAGACCTACCCCACGCTTGAGGTCATCGTCGCCGACAACGCTTCGACCGATGGCTCGCGCGAACTGGTGGCGGCGGAGTACCGCGCGGTGCGCCTGGTGGCGCTGCCGGAGAATCGCGGCTTCACCGGCGCGTGCAACGCCGGCATTGGCGCGGCGCAGGGGGAGATCGTGGCGCTGCTCAACAACGACACCGAGGCCGCGCCCGGCTGGGTCGGCGCGGTGGTCGATGCCTTTCGCCGCCACCCGGAGGCGGGGATGGTCGCCTCCCGGATGATGCTCATCGACCGGCCCGACACCTTCCACGCGGCGGGCGACTTCTACGGGGTGGACGGCGTGCCGGGCAACCGGGGCGTGTGGGAGCGGGATGTCGGCCAGTATGACGAGGAGGCGTACACCTTCAGCGCGAACGGCGGGGCGGCGGCCTACCGGCGCGCGATGCTGGACCAGGTCGGCCTGCTGGACGACGACTTCTTCTTCTCGTGCGAGGACGTGGACCTGGCGTGGCGCGCCCAACTGGCGGGCTGGCGCTGCATCTACGCGCCGGGCGCGGTGGTCTACCACCACCTGGCGGCGACCGGCGGCGGCGCGACCGCGAGCTACTACGACGGGCGCAATTTCATCTACGTGCTGGTGAAGAATTACCCTGGCCCGCTGTTCCGCAAGCACTGGGCGAAGGTCGTGCGCGCCCAACTGCGCATCGCGTGGGATGCGGTGCGGGCGTGGCGGGGCGCGGCGGCGCGCGCGCGGCTGCGCGGGCAGCTCGCCGGGCTGTGGGGCGCGCCCCGCATGTGGCGCAAGCGGCGCGCGATACAGCGTTCTCGGCAAGTTACGATAGAATACCTGGAGACGGTTCTTTCCCCGGCCTGAGGCCTTTTGTATCGCCTGTGGGCCGGCCCCGCGTGAGGAGTTTGTGGTAGTGACCGACGAGTCGCCGTACCTTTCAATCGTGATCCCGGTGCACAACGAAGAGCGACGACTGCCGGCGGCCTTTGAGAAGCTCGATGCCTTTCTCGTCCGGCAGCCCTACACCGCCGAGGTCGTCGTCGTGGAAAACGGCAGCACCGACGACACGGTGCGCGTGGCAAAACAGTTCGCGGGGGCGCACCCTTACGTGCGCTTCTTCTGCGAGGAGGCGCGCGGCAAGGGCCTGGCGGTGCGGCGCGGCATGATCGAGGCGCGCGGCGCGATTCGCTTTCTGTGTGACGTGGATTTCTCGATGCCGGTGGAGGAGATCAGCAAGTTCCTGCCGCCCCAGCTCAACGGCTACGATGTCGCCATCGGCAGCCGCGAAGCGCCCGGCGCGGTGCGCTATGACGAACCGGCGTACCGCCACCTGAT
Organism: Anaerolineae bacterium; assembly: GCA_027494055.1. Classification (GTDB taxonomy): domain Bacteria; phylum Chloroflexota; class Anaerolineae; order Aggregatilineales; family JAFGMM01; genus JAOSJO01. The sequence goes on from JAOSJO010000024.1 coordinate 9,766, forward strand.
GGGGCGGATCAACAACCTGCTCGTCAAGCTGCTGGTGCTGCCGGATTTCGAAGACACGCAGTGCGGGTTCAAGGCGTTTACGGCGGCGGTCGCGGAGGACATTTTCCCGCTCCAGCGCATGAACGGCATCGGCTTCGACGTGGAGTCGCTCTACATCGCCAGGCGGCGTGGCTACAAGATCGTCGAGGTGCCGATCCACTGGTACTATGACCCCGACAGCCGGATGCGCATGATCGACGACACGCTGGCGATGATCCGCGAGATCTGGGCGGTGCGCGCGAACTGGCGCAAGGGGCTGTATGACCGCTGACCTGGCGTTTGAGTACGCGCTGCGCGACCAGGGGTACGCGGTGGTCGCCGGCGTGGACGAGGCGGGGCGGGGCGCGTGGGCCGGCCCGGTGGTCGCGGGCGCGGTGGTGCTGCCGCTGGAGCGCTTCGACCTGGCGACGGGGCTGGCCGGCGTGGACGATTCGAAGAAGCTGACGCCCGCGCAGCGCGAGGCGATGTTCGAACGGATCTGCCTGGTCGCGGCGGCGGTCGGTGTGGGCAGCGCCAGCCCGGCGGAGATCGACGCGCTGGGGATCGCGCCGGCCACGCGGCTGGCGATGCGCCGCGCCGTGCGCGGGCTGGCGGCTGCGCCCGCGCACCTGCTGGTCGATTACGTGCGCCTCCCGGAGGCCGGCCTGCCGTGCACTGCGCTCGTTAAGGGCGACGCCCGCTCGCTGAGCATCGCCGCCGCCAGCATCGTCGCCAAAGTGAGCCGGGACCGGCTGATGGCGGCGCTGGACGCCGCCTACCCGGAGTATGGCTTCGGCGCGCACAAGGGCTACGGCACCGCGCGCCACCGCAGTGCGCTGGACCGTGTCGGCCCGTCGCCGCTCCACCGGCGCAGCTTCAGGCCGGTGGCGGCGTGCGCCGGGTGCGCGCCGCCGGTTCGGTGAGCGAGGGGCAGGAGATGGCGCACGTCATTCGCCAGGCCGGCCCGGACGACCGCGCGGAGTGGCTGCGGATGCGCCGCGCGCTCTGGCCGGAGACCACGCCTGAGGAGCATGAAGCCGAGATGGCTGAGATCCTCGCGCAGCCCGGCGACGAGGTGGTTTTTGTCGTGGCGCGCGCCGGGGGCGGCCTCGGCGGCTTTCTGGAGGCGTCGTTGCGCCGGTATGCCGAAGGCTGCACCACGCGGCCTGTGGGCTATATCGAGGGCTGGTATGTGGACCCGGACCTCCGGCGGCAGGGCGTGGGGGGCGCAGTTGGTCGAGGCCGCGGAGGCGTGGGCCGTGAGCAAGGGCTGCCGCGAGATGGGGTCGGACACCGAGATCGACAACGTGGTCAGCCGCCGCGCGCACCTGGCGCTTGGCTACGAGGAAGTCGGGCCGGTGATCCATTTCCGGAAGGGGTTGGGGACCTGAACGGTCAAGGTGAGGCGCTGATGCGCGGGCAGACGGATCGCGGCAGGCGGGGCGCGCTGGCGGCTTTGAGCCTGCTCGCGTGCGTTGCCGTCGCGGGCTGCAACCTGTTCGGCGCGCCGCCGACCGCCCACCCGCGCCGTCGATGCCAACAGCGTGGAGGGCGCGCTGCTGGCGTACGCCACAGGTTCCGCGCCCGACGCAGACGCGGCGGCGGCGAGCTTCGGCGTGATCCACGCCTGGGACTGGGACGGCGACCAACTGGCGGCCTTCAGCTTTGCGGGCGGCTATGGGGAGGCGTGGTCGCTGTGCAACGGCCTGGCGCGCGTGACGCCGTCGGGCGGCGGCTGGCAGGTGGCGGAGGCGGGCAGCCGGTGCTGGGACAGCAGCGAGGCGGTCGAGGGGGTCTCCGGGCTGTACGCCGTCGTCACCGGCGCGGACGGGGCCACGCAGGCCGTGATCTTCGGCGACGTGCTCAGCCCGGACGTGACGGCTGTCTCCATCGAGTTTGCCGTCGGCGGCGAGAACGCGGTGGCCGAGATGGGCGACGGCGGGTACTGGCTGCTGGCCCCCGGCGCGCCGGCGCGCGCGGTCGCTATCGACGCGCTGGGCAACCTGGTACAATTGTTCACATTCGGCGAAGCGCTGGCCCTCACGCCGGTGTCGCCTGGGCCTAACAAGAGAATTCCTATGATTAAGGTGAACGAATGAGCGAGATAGCGACCCTGACCGTTGATGAATTCCGCGCGACCGCGACCGCCATCGAGCGCGAGGTGGGCAAGGTGATCGTGGGGCAGAAGGCCGTTGTGCGCCAGGTCTTGATCTGCGTCCTGAGCGGCGGCCATGCGCTGCTTGAGGGCGTGCCCGGCCTGGGCAAGACCATGCTTATCCGCACGCTGGCGGACGTGCTCGACCTGCAATTCTCGCGCATCCAGTTCACGCCAGACCTGATGCCCGCCGACATTGTGGGCACCGACATCCTGGAGGAGACCGAGGACGGCCACCGGCAGTTTCGCTTCCAGCCCGGGCCGGTGTTCGCCAACCTGATCCTGGCCGACGAGATCAACCGCGCCACGCCGAAGACCCAATCGGCGCTGCTGGAGGCGATGCAGGAGCGCACGGTCACAGTGTCGACGCGCAGCTACGAGCTGACATTGCCTTTCTTCGTGCTCGCCACGCAGAACCCGATTGAAATGGAAGGCACGTACCCGCTCCCGGAGGCGCAGCTTGACCGCTTTCTGTTCAAGATCGACGTGCAGTTTCCGTCTTCTGATGAACTGATCGAGATTCTCAACCGCACGACAGGCGCGGCGGTGCCGGTCGCGAGCAAGATTGCCGACGGCGCGCGCGTCAATGAGATGATCGCGCTGGCGCGCGGCGTGCCGATTGCGACGCACGTTGGGGAGTACGTGGCGCGGCTGGTGACGGCCACGCACCCGGAGAACCCCAGCGCACCGGAGGTGGTGCGCCAGTATGTGCGCTACGGGGCCAGCCCGCGCGGCGCGCAGGCGTTGATCCTCGGCGCGAAGATCAGCGCGCTGCTGGACGGGCGCTTTAACGTCGCCTACGACGACGTGCGAGCGGTCGCGCCCGCGTCGCTGCGGCACCGGCTGCTGCTCAACTTCGAGGGCCTTGCCGAGGGCGTAACCCCGGACGAGATCATCGCCGGGCTGCTGGAGCGCGTGCCAGAGCATGCCCGGTAGCCGGGGAGGTCAAGGGAGGTCAGAAGAGAGTGGACGCGCTGCCTGAAATCTCTCCGCCGCGTGTGGGCGCGCCCGACACCCGCCGACCTGTGGGCGCTTCAGGGGCCGCTGCTGGCAGCAGACACGCCGCCGGCGCGCGCCGCGCACGCGCTGGCCGGCGCGTTCTATGCGTACCTGGGCACGCTCCAGGCCAAGCTCTCTGCGCACCGATACAGCCAGTTGGCGGCCATGCTGGAGGCGGGCGCGGTGACCGTGATCGGCATGGGGGATACGCTGGCCGGGGGGCGGCTCGACCTCCGGGAGTTGTTCGTCGCTGGCCTGGGCGGCGCGCTGGAGGTCATGGCGGCGACCCAGAACGTGAAAGCCTGGGCGGTCGATACGCGCAGCGCCGATCTGGAGGTCGCCTGGGGGCTGTACGGCGCGCTTTGGGACCTCTCGACCGAGATGCAGCCGGAACTCGAACCCGAAGCGCGCGCGGCGCACCTCGACGCCCTGCTGACGCCACTCACCGCGCCGGAGACGCCCGAGGCGGCGCGCGCCGCGCTCATCATCCGGCTGTTTCAGGTGGTCCTGACGGTGCGCGTGCTGGCGGCGCTGGCGGCGTCCACAGGCGAAGCGCCCACGCCGGCGTAGAGGGTCGCGGCATGTCAGAAATTGCCATCGAAACGCGCAACCTGACGCGCCGCTTTGGGCGTGTGCTGGCGGTCGATGACCTGAACCTGGCCGTTGAAACCGGGCAGGTCTACGGTTTCCTGGGGCCGAACGGCGCGGGCAAGACCACGACCATCCGGATGTTGCTCAACCTGGTGCGCCCGACGCACGGCGAGGTGTTCATCTACGGGGAGCCGGTCGCGCGCAACCACGGCGTGCTGAAGCGCGTGGGGGCGCAGGTCGAGGACGCGACGTTCTATGCGTTTCTCAGTGGGCGGCGCAATCTGGAGGTGCTCGCGCGCATCAGCGGCGTGGATGTGGATGGCCGCATCGACGCGCTGCTTGCGCAGGCCGGGCTGGCGGAGCGCGCCCGCGACCGGGTTGGCACGTACTCCACCGGGATGCGGCAACGCCTTGGTCTGGCGGCGACGCTGCTGACCGACCCCGATCTGCTCCTGCTCGACGAGCCGACCAGCGGCATGGACCCCGCCGGGATGGCGTCGGTGCGCGATTTCATCAAGAGCCTGCCGGCGCAGGGCAAGACGGTCTTTCTCTCCAGCCACCTGCTGAGCGAGGTCGAGCAGGTGTGCGACCGGGTGGCGATCATCAACCGGGGGCGCGTCGTGGCCGAAGGCCCGGTGAGCGCCCTGCTGGAACAGGGCGGGCTGTCCAGCCTGCTCATAGAGGCCGCGCCGGTGGAGACGGCGCGCGCGGCGCTGGCGGCCTGGTCGCCGGTCGATGCCGCCGAGCGCCCTGGCTGGCTCTACCTTGCGGGCGCGGCGGATGACGCGCCGGCGGTCACGCAGCGGCTGGTCGAGGCCGGCGTCGCGGTGCACCAGGTGGTGCGCCAGCGCCAGACGCTGGAGGCTTTCTTCCTGTCGGTGACGGGAGAGGGCGTGGTCGTGGAAGGAGCGGGCGGCGATGCTCCGGGCGCTTGACCTGTTCGGCGCGGAGTGGCGCAAGCTCTGGGGAAACCGCCGCGTGTCGGGCTGCGCGCTGGTTGTGTGGCCGGTGATGGCGCTGGGCGCGTCGCTTGGCCTCCTGCTGTTGAACGTGCTGGAGGCGCGGCTGCGGACGGTCCAGCTCCTCAGTTGGACTGATGTGGCGCTCAGCGTGTGGGACGTGCAATCGAACCTCATTGGCCGGGTCGCGGTTCTTGCTGTCGCCGCCACCCTCTTTGCCGGCGAGTACCAGTGGCGCACGTGGAAGAACATCGTGCCGCGCCGGCCGCGCGTGCAGTTGATGGCCGCCAAGTTCGCGGTTCTGGGCTTCGCCATCCTGCTGACGTTCATCGTGATGTCGGTCGTGATGACGGTCGGCTTTGGGGTGGTGAACCTCGTCGTGGGCGCGCCGTATGGGCCGGACCCGACCCTCAACGTGATCGGCGACTTCCTGACGCGCTACAGCATCCGCGCCGGGCTGTCGTTTGTGGACACGATCCTCATCGGCGCGGTTGTCGCCCTGCTGGCGATGCGCGCGCGGTCGGTGCTGGCGGGCGCGTTTTTCGGCCTTGTCGTGCTTCTGATCGACGAAGCTCTCATCCTGATTCTGGGGACACTTTCGCTTCTCTTCAACAACGAAAGCTGGCTGGAGCTGTTGCGCCTGCGTTTCACGTATAATCTGTCCAACCTGAGCGCGATTCTGCAGGGCGGGGGGCCGCTTGCGCCGGTCCCGTTTCCGGTCACCATGAACGCGTCGGGGACCGGCTTCACGCCCCCTCGGTGGAGGCCAACTCGCTGGCGCTCTCGGCGCTGATCGTCACGGTGTGGTTTGTGGGGCTGGTGGGGCTGGCGCTGGTGTCGTTCCAGAGGCAGGATATTTTGGATTGATGCATGGCTGAGAAGCTGTTTGACGAGGTGACGCTGCGCAAGCTCGAACAGTTGCGCCTGATGGCGAGCAAGGTGCGCGCCGGCGCGATCAAGGGCGAGCGCCGCTCGACGCGCCGGGGCACTTCGGTGGAGTTCGCCGACTACCGCAACTACACGCGCGGGGACGACCTGCGCCGGCTGGACTGGAACATCTACGCCCGGCTGGAGCGCCCGTTTATCAAGCTGCTCGAAGAAGAGGAAGACCTGGCGGTATACGTCCTGCTGGACGCCTCCGCGAGCATGGACTGGCCGCAGGGCGGCGCGGGCGACGCGGCGCACAAGTTCACGTTTGGCCTGCGGCTTGCCGCCGGGCTGGGCCACATCGCGCTGACCACGGGCGATTACCTGACCGTGGGCGCGCTCCGTGACGGCGGCGACCTCGTTTAAGGCGCGCTGCGCGGGCGAGGGCGGAGCCTGTCGTTGCTCAGCTTCCTGGAGAGCATACGGCCCACCGGCCTGACCGACCTCGACGGGGCGCTGCGCAACTGGGCGCTGCGCGGTACGCGGCCCGGTCTGGCGATCCTGATTTCCGACCTGCTCTCGCCGACCGGCTTCGAGAACGGGCTGAACGAACTCCTGGGCCGGGGGTATGAGGTCGTCGTCGTGCAGGTGCTCTCGCCCGACGAGGTGAACCCGCCGCTGACCGGCGACCTGAGCCTGATCGATGTCGAAACGCGCCGGCCGCAGGACGTTACCGTTGACGGGCCGATGCGCGACCTCTACATGAACCGGCTGGCGGCGTGGCGTGACGAGGTCGCGGCGTTCTGCGTCGGGCGCGGCGTGCACTACCTGATGGTGGAGACGTCGATCCCGTGGGAGGAGCTGATCCTCTACGATCTGCGGCGCTTGCAGGTGGTCCGGTGAGCTGGATGCTGGATACTGGCAGTCGAAGTTGGGTTGAGGTGTAACGGTGTCGTTTCTTACCCCGCTGGCGCTGGCGCTGGCCGCGCTGGCGATCCCCATCATCCTGCTCTACATGCTCCGGCTGCGGCGGCGCGATGTCCCGGTGAGCAGCACGTTGCTGTGGGAGCGACTGATGCGCGACCGGGAGGCCAACGCGCCCTGGCAGCGCCTCCGGCGGAACCTGCTGCTGTTCCTTCAATTGCTCATCCTGGCGGCCCTGGTGCTGGCGCTGGCGCGGCCCTACCGCGAGGTGCCGGCGGTGGGCGCGGGCAACGTAACCGTGCTGCTCGACGCCTCTGCGAGCATGAACGCGACCGACGTGGGCGACGCGGCCTCCCGCTTCGAGCGCGCGCGCCAGTTGGTGGCCGATATGGTCCGCCAGTTGGGCGAGGGCAACGCGATGACGCTGATCGAGGTGGGGCCGACGCCGCGCGTGCTGGTGGCCGGCGCAACGGATGAGGGCGTGCTGCTCGGCGCGCTGGGCAACGCCGCGCCTTCGCTGGGCGAGGCGGACTGGAGCGCGGCGCTGGCACTGAGCGCGGTCGGCGCGCAGGGCAGCGAGGCATTTTCGGTCGTGGTGGTCAGCGACGGCGGCCTCCCGGAGGGCCTGCCCCCCGTGCCCGGCGAGCTGCGCTACGTCCCGGTGGGCGCGCGCGACAGCAACCTGGCGATTACGGCGCTCTCGGCGCGCGCGGTGGCCGGCCAGGGGCCGGAGCTGTTCGCGCAGATCACCAACTTCGGCGCGCAGGATATGGACGTGATCTTCAGCCTGGAGCTGGACGACGAGCTGTACGACGCGGCGACCTATCTCGTCCCGGCCAACGACGCGGTTGACGCGAGCTTCAGCGACCTGCCCGACGCGACGCTCATCCGCGCCTCGCTCACGCGGCCGGCGGCCTCGACGCAGGCCGATTACCTGGCGGCGGACGACACCGCGTGGGCGGTCTACCAGCCGCCGGGGACGGGGCGGGTGCTGCTCGTTTCGCCGGGGAACGTGTACATCGAGCAGTTGTTGCTGGCGCTGCCGGGCGCGCAGCCGTTCCGCCTGGGCGAGAGCCAGCCGCTGCCCGCCGAGCCTTACGACCTTTACATCTTCGATACCGTGCTGCCGGAGGCGCTGCCCCCGGCGACCTGCTGATTATCGGGCCGACGCAGAGCACGGAGTTCTTCGAGGTGCTGGGCTTCACCAACCGGACGCGCCTCGTGAGCGTGGCCGAGGACGACCCCGGATGACGTTCGTCAACCTCAACGACCTGAACGTGGCTGCCTTCGCGGTGTTGGACGGCGTTGACTGGGCCACGCCGCTTGCGGTCGCCGAGGGCGGGCCGATCTTGCTGGCCGGCGAGACGGATGGCCGGCAGATCGCCATCCTCACCTTCGACCTGCACCACTCCGACCTGCCCCTTCAGATTGCGTGGCCGGTGCTGCTGGCGAACCTGCTGGAATGGTTCTCGCCCTCCCGCGCAATCGATGCGCCGGACGGCGTGCGCCCATCTGAGAGCCTGCTCATCAGGCCCCCGCTCACCGCCGACGAGGCCCTCATCAGGCGGCCTGATGGCGCGCAGCGCACGATCCCGGTCGAGCAGGACACGATCACGTACAGCGAGACAGGGCTGCCCGGCGTCTACGAGGTCGTGATGCGCGCCGACGGCGAGGTCATTCAGCGCGAGTGGTTCGCCGTCAACCTGTTCAGCGCGGCGGAGAGCGCGATTGCGCCGCGTGCGGAGATCACGATTGGCACGACGACCCTGACCGAAGCGGACCGCGAGGCGGTGGGCCAGCAGGAGTTCTGGCCGCTGGTGGCGCTGATCGGCCTGGCGGTTCTCGCGGTCGAGTGGTATGTCTACCACCGGGGGACGCGCCTGCCCGCACAGGCCCCCAGGTCGCTCCGGCGCGCGCGGCGGTGATGGGCGGGCCGCGACTGGACTAACCCGGGTCGCAGGCCATCTCTAGTGTTTGGGAGGCGGCTATGGCTGGCAGTTTCGATATCTTTATCACACGTGGCGGCGACAAGACGTACAACGTGCTCGTCGCCAATTCGCCGGAGGGGTCGCTCGACCCTGTCACCGTGACCATCGACGTGCAGGACCCGGAGATCGCCCCTGCCCTCGACCAGATACGCGCGAAGCAGCGCGTGCCCGCGCCGGAGGCCCTGCGCGCGCTGGGCGAGTGGCTCACCCGGCGGCTGCTGCCTGACGAGGTGTGGGACCTGTATCAGCGGTGCCAGGCCAGCGAGCACCTGCCGCTGCTCATCCGCCTCAACCTGCCGCCGGAACTGAGCGGCCTGCCCTGGGAGTACGCCTGGGACCGCAACGCGAAGAACTTCCTGCTCCTCAGTGACGCCGTCCAGTTGGCGCGCCGTCCCAACCGGATGGGCGCGGCGCACGTCCCTGAAATCGAAGGGCCGATCAAGATGCTTCTGGTGATCGCCAGCCCGACGGAGGGCGCGGCCAAGATCGACGTGCTGGACGAGCTGGACGGCCTCTACGACGCGCTCCAGCCGCTGCTGGACGGCGGCGCGCTGTCAGTTGACGTGATGTTCGGCGGCAGCGACGCCGAGCGCCGGCAGATCGCCGCGCGCGCGCAGACGTGGGAGGGGTCACGCCCCTGGACGCGCCGCTAAACGCGGAGGCGATGATCCTGGCCCTGCGGCGGGAGGTGCACATTTTCCACTACCTGGGCCACGGAAAGAGCGACCCCCAGGGCGGCGCGCTGCTGCTGACCTATGAGGATGGCCGCCCAGCGCTCTTTGAAACCAGCCGCCTGCGCGATGTCGCGTCCGGGCGCAGCCTGGCGCTCGTGTACCTGAACGCCTGTGAGACCGCCACCCCGACCGCCGACAGCGACCTCGTCAGCGCCGCCAACGCCCTGATCGACGCCGGTGTGCCGGCGGTGGTTGCGATGCAGTACGAGATGCCCAGCCGGCTGGCGGGCGTGTTCGCACGGGCTTTCTACCAGGCCATCGCGGACGAGATGCCCGCGCATCTGGCCGTCGCGGATGCGCGCCGGGTGGTCAAGGCCGCGCCGCCCGCGCGTGGCGAGTCGGTGTCGGTTGCCTGGGGCATCCCCGTGCTCTACCTGTGCGCCAAGAACGATATCGTGCTCAAGAAGAAGGGCGCAGTGGGCGAAGCGCCGCACCGTGAGCGCTTCGGTGTCCACGCCGATGGCGACTACGTGGCCGGCGACAAGGTCGGTGGGGACAAGGTGGCCGGCGACAAGGTCACCGTCCAGGGCGATTACCTGCGCGACCACGCGCGCAAGATCGACACCGGCGGCGGCCCCTATGTTGAGGGCGGCGGCATCGCCGCCGGCGGCGACCTGAACATCGACGAGGGCGCGCAGGTGGCCGGGCGCGACAGCATCCACATCGGCGGCGATGTCGGCCCTGGCGCGGCGATTGGCCCCGGCGCGTCGGTGCGCGCGCGCAACATCGCGGGCGGCGACATCATTGGCGGAGAGCCGGCGGGGCCGGGCCTGGCGCGCCTCGCCACGCCTGACGAGATCGACCTGCTGCGCCTCGAACTCGACGCGCTCCGCAAGAAGGCGGCGCGGATCGGCGACGAACGGACGCGCCGGCGCGCGGAGGACCGCCTGGAGCCGGCTGGAGGCGGCGCTGAGCCTGGGCGACCCGCGCGGGCCGGTCGACGCAGAGCGGCTGCGGCGCACGGCGGCGTGGCTGATCGAGCACGCGCCCGCGCTTGCGGACGACCTCCGGGACTTCCTCGACATGGACGTCGTGCGGCGGATTCTGGAGGCCTGACGTCTGCGCGCCGCACTGCGCTGGAAAACAACCGGCCCGGAACCGATCAGGTCCGGGCCGGCGGCGTTTTGGGCCGGATTGCCCGCGCGGCTTAGTGGTTGGTGACCTCGATGGCTGAGATGACCGCGCTTCCTCGTGAAGCGTCGAAGGTGATGTTCAGCGTGCCGTCGGTCACGGTCACGTCGTAGAAGGGCAGCACAAGCGCCGCGTACCGCCCGACCTGAGCGTAGATGTCGAGACCGGCCCTCACCCGCGTCCCCTCGATGAAGACATCAAAGACGCGCTGGTTGCTGCTGCTGTAGTAGAATTCGGCGAAGTACAGGGTGACTGTGTAGGTCCCGTTCGGCACGCTCCAGGACCAGTTGATCGGGTCGCCATAGAGATAGGTCTGGTAGAGCAGATCCTCCTGTGTGCCGCTCACCGAGTTTGTGACTGTGCGCGACGATGCGCCGCTGAAGCCGGCGCTCGGCTGCCACACGTACCCGGTCACCGGGGAGGTGTAGCCCGTGCTGGAGGCAGCGTCGATGCGCAGGTCAAACGGCGCGGAGCAGTTCAGGGTGAGTGAGTAGTTGCCCGTGGTCGTGCCGTTCTGGTAGTTCCAGCGGCCGGCGCGGATGTAGTAGGCGCCGGGCGCCGATAGCGTGAAGTCGCTGATGTAGGCGTTCCGGTCTCCGGCGCTGTCGTCATCGTAGGTGAGGAGCGTCCCGCTCGCGTTGAACAACTGCAGGTACGGGTTCAGGTCTCCGGAGGTCCGCGCCATAGTGATGGCGACCTGCTGGCCGGCCACGGCGGAGAAGCTGTAAAGGTCGTACCACTCGGCGCTCGTGATGTCGCCGCTGGTCGCGCTGCCGCAGGTGACCGTCGTCGCGCTCGGCTGGCAGTCGCCGTTGATTGGCGGCCCCCACTGCGGGCAGGTGTACACCGTCTCGCCGCCGCCGGCGGTGCAGAGGCCGTCGCCGCACACGGCGCAGTCTTGCGGGCAGCTCCCCAGGGTCTCGCCGGGGCTGCACGCGCCGTCGCCGCAGACGGTCGGGCAGTCGCCGGGACAGGTGACCTGATTCTCGGTACCGTTGCACCAGGCGTCGCCGCAGCGTGCGCATTCGAAGGTCAGTTCGTAGTTGCCCTCACCGCCCCGGTTGGTGGTGTTGAACTCCCAGCGCGTGGCCTGGATGTAGTAGGCGCCAGTCGAGGGCAGCGTGACGACGAGGCGCGAATTGCGGCTATACGGATCGCCGCCGATGTCGTCATTCTCGGCGATCATGCTGCCCGGCGCGCCGCCGCTGTCATTGTACAGGCGGAGATAGGGATCGAGGGTGCCGGAGGTGGCCGTCAGGGTGATCGTGACGGTCTGCCCGGCGGTCCCGTTGAAGCGGTACCAGTCGTACCACTCAACGTTGCTGATGCTGCCCGTCGTCGAGCCGCTGACCGCACCGCAGGAGATCGACGTGTAGGTGTCGGCGCAGTCTGCGCCGCAGGTGTACGCACTCTCGCCGCCTGTGCAGAGGCCGTCGCCGCACCGGGCGGGGCAGTCGGTGGGGCAGGTCTGCGCGTTCTCGCCTGCCGACTCGAGACAGAAGGTGTCGCCGCAGGTTGACGGGCAGTCGCCTGGGCAGTTGAGCACGTCCTCGCCTGTGTCACATACGGCGTTGCCACAGGTGGCTGGCGTCGCGCTCGTGTCGAGGATGCAGCCGTTGCTGAGAGTCACCACGTACCGGTAGTTGCTGATGTTCGAGCCGGACCGGATGTCGGTAATGCCCTCGAACTCGTTGAAGACGTAGATGCTCTCGCCCGCGGGCAGCCGCCGCGCGTCGGTGTTGGTCGTCATGTACGGCGAGTCGGTCTGGGTATCGGTGGGCGAGGTGGTGTCGGCACTCGCGCCGCTGTTGTCCGCGCCCCAGATGTCCTGGCCGAGGCGGAAGCGCAGGTAGTCGTTGTACTGGATGCCCGGACTGAGCATCGGCCAGTAGAACTGCACCCGATCCACGACGGCGTCGAAGACGCCTGTGTTGGCAACGAGGGCGCGCACGCTGTGACCTGGGTCAATCGGGTTGAACTCCAGGCTGCCGATGCTGAAGTTGGCCGCGCACATTTCCGGCGTCCACGCCCAGTCGCACATCACGGTCAGGCGGTAGGTGCCTTCGGTGTCGCTGTCCGACGGGTCATACGTGCCGGTCGGGCTGTAGCGGCTGGCCCAAATCTCCCAGCCGGTCGAGCTTTGGTCGAGCGTGGCGTTCAGGGTGGCGTTGAGCGTGCCGTCGCTCCCGGTCTGCGGTTGGTGGGCGAGGATGTTGTAGTTGTTGTGCTCGTAGCCTGGGCGCAGCAGGTAGAGCTTGCTGTCCAGGTTGCCGGTCATGGTCGTCATCGCGATCTGCACGTTGCCGCCATTGACGCCGTTGAACACGTACCGGTCGATGAAGTCCTGGTTGGTGATCGCGCCGGTCACGGTGTCGTTGCAACTGATCGGGATGGGGCTGTTGCACGCCACGTTGAGCGTGTACCGGCCTTCGGGCAGGCTCATGTTGGCCGGGTCGTAGCCGGAGCGCGTGGCGCGGATCGTGTACGTGCCGCTGGTGGGCACAAGATACTGGCGCAGCGCCGCGTTGTTGTCTGCGCCGTGGTCGTCGTCGCGGCCCCAGTCGGTCGGGGACACCTGGTTGCCGTCCGGGCCGTAGAGGTACAGGTACGGGTTGAGCGCCGCGTCGTCCTTGTACATCGTCATGTTGAGCAGTTGCCCGGCGGTGGCGTTGAAGGTGTAGTACTCGTACCAGGCGTGGTCGGTGATCTCGCCGTGCACGGGCGTGTCACACGCGACGGTGTTCTCCGGCAGGATGTGCCAGTTGCAGCGCAGCGACAGGCGATAGTCGCCAGTCATGGCGGTGTCGGAGGAGCGGTCGCCCTCGCCCTGTCGCCCGGCCCGGATGTAGTAGGTTGTGCCGGTGCTGACGGTCAGGTTGCGGTAGAGCCAGTCGGCGCTGACGTTGTCGCCATAGGCGACGCGGTTGGTGCCGTCGCTGTTGTCGCTGGGCGGGAGGGCGTTCTGGTACAGGGTGGTCCTGACGCCGTTGCCGGTGAGCAGGGTGCCGCTGAGGGCGAACTGCCCGATGTCGATGGCCGGAGCGCTCACCCCACCGGGTATGGTGATGGTATAAACGTCGTAGTAGTCGGTGTTGTCGAGCGACCCGGTGACGATATCGCCGCAACTGATCGGCTCCGGTTGGTGGCAGGTGAGCGTGATCTGATACTCGCCCTCGGTGGATCCGCTTGCGCCGCCGCTGCTGCCGTAGCGCCGCGCGCGGATCGTGTACGAGCCGGATTCGGGGATCAGGTAGTCGATTGCGGCGGCGATGCCGTCGCCCTCGTCGTCGTCGTAGACGAGGTACGAGGTGAGGTCAGAAGACCGGTACAGCTCCAGATAGGGGTCGAGGGCTGGCGTGGAGGGGTCCGGGTACATCGTGATGCTGATGTAATCGCCCGCGTTTGCGGTGAATTCCCAGTAGTCGTAGTAGTCGGTGTTGGTGATGCGCCCGCTCTGGGTTTTGCCGCAGATCAGGCTGGCCGTGTTCTGGCAGGCGAGGCCGAGCCGGTAGCCGCCGGTGGTCGAACCTGCCGCCTGTCCGTATCGCGTCGCCCAGACGGTGTAGATGCCCGATTGCGGCAGGGTGACGTTGTTGAGAAGCGCATAGTAGCTGTTCGGGTTGTGTTCGGCCACGACCGCTCCGTCAGGGGCGACGAGGATCAGGGCCGGTCTCAGGGAACTGCCGCTTGATCTGTCCATCCTGATCGTGACCTGCGCGCCCTCCTGACCGGCGAACGACCACAGGTCCAGCCAGTCCTCTTCCTCCAAAGAGTCCTCGAACTGGTCGCCGCAGGTGATGGGCTGCGCGGTGAGCGGGCGGCACTGCATTTCAAGGTTGTAGCCGCCGACAGAGCTGCCGCTTGCCTGCCGATAGCGCGTCGCGCGCAGTGTGTAGAGGCCGTTGGCCGGCAGGACGTAGGCAAGCTGCGCGTCCCGACTGGTGGAGGAGTCGTCGGGTATCGCGCCGTGGTTGTCGTCCGAGATCATGATCGAGCCATCGGTCGGGTCGTACAGGTCGAGCCACGAGTCGAGGTCGCCCGACGTGCGGCGCATGGTGAAGGTCACGAGCGTGTCTTCCGTGCCGATGAACTGCCACTCGTCGGCCCAGTCCTGGTTGGTGATGTTGCCCAGGGTAGTCGAGCCGCAGGTCAGCATTGGCTGCGGCGTGGGCGTCATGACATCCGAGCAGTACACCTCCTCGGACGGCGTGTAGCCGCCGTTGAGCGCCACGACGATAGCGTCCAGCATGGAGCCATCCTCGCGGGTGCGGAAACGGAGGGTGTGCCGGCCGGCGTTCATGTTGAAGACGACCGGGTTCATGCTGCTGTAAGTATCGTCCTCAGCGTTGCTGTGCCGCACCCGGTACCACCGGGGCGTGTCGGGCAACCGTTGGAACAGGCTGAAGTTGTACTCGTAGCCCCGGTCGAGTGAGACATAGAAGCTGTCGCCGCTGCTGTCCGTGCCGAGCGCCCTGGCCCACACAACGTAGTCGCCGGTGATGGGCGCGTCAAACTCGAACTCGATCCAACCCTGGCCGTCATACTCGCCTCGCTGATCGATCGAGGCGACGTAGCTGCAACCGGAGTACGTGTCGTCGTAGCCGACCTGCATCATCGTCCCTTCGATGTTGGCGTGCTCGGCCTCCAGGATGGGCGGGTTGGCGGCAGTGCACGAGGTCGGCGGCGGGACGTAGGCCAGGTCGTTGGTGATGACGAAGGCGTCGATGGCGGTGTTGGCCTCGCGCTCGCGTATCCGGAGGGTGTGCGGGCCGGCGTCTAGCTCGAAGAACATGGGGACGTTGTTGCCGGAGCTTACGTAATGCGTCACCCGCGCCCATGTCCATTCGAGCGGCAGGTCGTTGAAATTCACGTAGCCGTAGGGCGTTGACGGCGAGTGCGGGCTTCCGTCGTCGATCTGTAAGTAGAAGGAGTCGTAGGAGGTGGGGCTGCTGCTGTTGGCGAGATTGCCCTTGGTGTGGGCGTAGATGACGTAGGTCCCCGGATCGGTGATGTTGAAGTCGTAGGTAAGGACATCCGGGGAGCTGGCGGGATTGCCGTAATTCGACGTGTCGGTGCGGTACATGTAGCACCGCGACGCGCCCATGTCCGTCGTGTGGTTGTAGCTGCCGGCGCTGACCGTGAAGTCAGTCTCCTCGAGGGTGATGTACGTGTAGGCGGGCAGCGGCGTGTCGGTTTCAAGTTCGCAGCCGTTGCTCAGGAAGACGCGGTAGCTGTACTGGTTGGGGTACGAGTTGAACCGGATGTCGGGCGCGTTGTCGAACTCGTTGAACAGGGTCTGGGAAGCGCCAGCCGCAATCGTCGGGCTGCCGCCGCCGGCGAGCCACTGTGAAACGTCCGCCACCATGCTGTCGGTGGGCGGCGTATCGTCTTTCACGCCTTCCACGCCGCTCCAGATGTAGTTGTTGGTACTGCCGTCTGGACGCTCAAGCTGTATCCAGTCGTTGACCATGTTCGTGTTGAGCTTGGGCCACTGGAAGATCAGGCCGACGATGGCGACCGCCTGCGACGAGTTGTTGGTGATGGTGGTGCGCACCTCGTCGTTGGCGCCAAAGGTGACCGCGCTGATCGCGAAGGGCGAGCAGTCCGGCGTGCCACTGGGGTTGGGCGTCATGGTGGCCGGCGCGGCGAGTTCGTTGGAGAGCACGCAGCCGTTGGTGAAGGTGACGGTATAGGAGAAGCTGCTGTGCTCGCCGCTGGTGATGGAAGGGCCGTTGCGGAAGATGCTGGTCAGGTCCACGGTGATGCCGGGCAGGATCGTCGGGCTGCCGCCGGTCAGCAGCCAGCCGGCGGCATCCTCGCCGCCCGTGTCGGTGGGCGAAGTCGTGTCCCTGGGGGCGTCGTAGTTCCGGCCCCAGATGCCGTTCGAGCTGCTGCCCAGCCACATATAGTCCAGCACGCGCGTGCTGTTCTCGGCCCACGCCGCGACGACGCGCGAGATCGTGATCGGCTGCGCGAAGCCGTTCGTTAGCGACACGCGGGAGGTGCTGGAGTCGACACGGACGGCCCCGATGGCAAGGTCGTTGCAGTCTGGGATGGGGGTGGGGCCGCCGGGGGTTTGTGTGGGCGCTGTGCCGCTACAGTCCTGCGGGCAGGTATCGACCGTCTCGCCGATGGAAGAGGTGCAGATTCCATCGCCGCAGGTGCCGAAGCCGGTACCGCCACAGTCCGCCGGGCAGGTGATCGAGTTCTCGCCGCGCGAGGGTTCGCAACGCCCATCGCCGCAGGCCGCGCTCCCGCCGGGGTCGCTGCAGTCGGCGGGGCAGTTGTCGTGGTTCTCGGAGCGCCAGTCGCACAGCCCGTCACCGCAGACGGCGGAAACGCCGGCCGGGCCGACGTAGGACGAGCTTTCGCCGCCGCGCCAGCCGACGGCGCTGCCGCCGTAGTTGATCTGCTCGACGACGTTGGAGAACACATTGCTGACTGCCGGCCCGACGAGCGCGAGAATGGCGACAACGGCCATGCTCACCATGGCAATGATGAGGGCGTACTCGATCAGGGCCTGTGCACGTTGGCGGCTGTCCTTGGGGGAGGTTGGTTCCGGCATCGCTCGCTCTCCTGGTGTTGGGGTGGTCCTGCGTCCCGGACCAGATAAGTCCTAAAAGAAAGAAGATACCATGCACATAGCACAAAGGCGTTAATCCTTCTGCCTGTATTATAGTGGAGAATTGCGCCTGGAATGTCGAAATCTTGTGCCGATCCTGTTAAAGGGTTCTTTCAAATCCGCCGCTCGCTTCCCTGAATCGGCCACTTCGGTATAATTTGGGTATGGTTTTCACGGGAAGGGTGCTCTCGATGCTGTTGGCGAGTTCGTGCTCGTATCCCCCTCAGCCCCTCTCCTTTTTGTGGGTTCAGGGGCGGACAGGGTTGAGTCTTGGCGCGAAATGGGTGAGCAGGGGCAAGGTATGCCTTGCCCCTGCACAAAAAACCTTGAACTCGATTTCTGAGTTCCCTTAACTCAATCTCTCGCCATTACTGGCGGAGGACGCGGCGCGGGCTGCGCCGCAGGAAAGGATAGCCGGCCATGCACAAGCGCGCGGGGTTGCCTGTCCTGGCGATGGCGCTGGCGGCTCTGTTGGCCGGGTGTGCGGGCGCGCCCACCGCGACGCCGACCCATACACCCACACCGGAGGTTTCCGCGCCGACGATCACGCTCCCGCCGACGTGGACGCCGGTCGGACGCATCGCCGTGAGCGCGCTTGCCGAGCTGACGCTGCGCGCCGGCCCGAACGACCGGTACCACGCGGTTGGCGTCATGCCGGTGGGCCACGAGGCGACCGCCTTCGGGCGCGACCAGCACAACGCCTGGGCGGAGGTCCGCTATGGCACGCTCACCGGGTGGGTGCGTGTCGAGGACGAGGCAGTGGCTCAGGTCGATGGCGACCTCGGCATCCTGCCGGTTGTGCCGGTCGAGCCGATCACGAACACGCCGCCGCCGCCGACCGCGACCTTTACGCCGTTCCCCACCTTTACGCCGCGCCCCACGCTCACGCGCGCGCCGACGAACACCCCCGCACCGACGCCCGAAGACCGCGACAGCCGCGCGCTGCCCAAGTTCAACCTCGGCGTGTTAGGTCTCATCTTCGAGGAAAGCGGCAGCGGCATCCTCGCGCTGCCGGAGGACGAGTTCGACTACATCGCGTTCCAGTTCAACCCGGAGGCGTCAGGGCAGCTGTCGCTTGAGGTGGCGTTCACGTGCGACAACCCTGACGCCGAACTGCTGCTGACGCTATTCAGCAGCCGGCGCTTCAGCGCGGAGTTGCAGCACCTCTACCCGGTGTGCAACCAGGGGCCGCTCTACTTCCGCGCGCTGGAGCCGGGGGACTTCTACCAGATACGCATCTGGCTGCGCGACGCCGCGATGCCCTTTGTGGAAATCAGCCCGACACCTGAAGTGATGGACACACCTTCGGACCTGGAAGGGGAATCCGCCGCGCCGCCAGAGGCGACGCCGACGACGGCGGAATCCGTCGCCGAGCTTGAGGCGGCGGCGCAGCACGCGCGCCTGGAGACCCACTACACATTCACGATACGCAATCCTCAACGCCAGTAAGCGTGTAGCTATCCGTCTTGTGGTTCCCGCGACTGAAGTCGCGGGCGAATTCGCAATCTTGTCGGCGCTGATCTGCGATTAACCGCCGACTTCAGTCGGCGGGCTACGAAAAACGCGATATGGCAAGCAGCGTATGGACAAGGTGAACAGATACGTGAACGTAACCCAAAAAGGCCCCGCACATTGCGGGGCCTCTTGCTTACTGGTAGCGGGGCGTCTGGCGCGCTAGTGCTTCCGCGTGATGCGCCCGAAAGTCGGCGGCAAGTCCAGGAGGAGGCGCGTCTGCGCCTCAAGCACCGGCAACGCCAGCGCGATGACGGTCAGCACCGGCAGGAGCGGGAAGCTCACCAGCAGCGCCAACCGCTCCTTCCAGGTCCAGGGGCGCGTGCGCGGCGGGCGCGCGGCCCAATCCATGACCCAGAAGGCGAAGCCCATCAGCGTGACGATGCCCATCGCGACCGACAGCGTGATCATCTGCGGCGAGTCGAAGACCAGCAGCCTGGGGTGCAGCAGGAAGGAAAGCTGGGCGCCCAGGGTCATGATAACCCAGCCCGCGCCGGCCATGATTTGGTCGTGCGCGAGTTGCGTCAACAACTGCGCGCCGCCGAGCCACGGCACGCCCTTGCGCCGCCCGACAATCTGGTCTGTTGTGTAGCTTATCTCCTTGACGCCCCACCAGGTGTGGCGCGCGGTCTGCTGTAGCGCGCGCGGAACGCATCGAGGAGGTTCGCGCCGGTGGTCGCGTCGCACGAGAACGGCAGGTACAGCGGGCGGACGTGCACATTCCCGCCGTGATGGAAGTAGCTCTGGGTGAAGATGTGCTGGTCCTCCGGCTCGGCGTTCCAGTAGCCGACCTCGTGCAGCAGCCGCAGGCTGATCGAGTACGTCGAATAAGGCAGCGAGAACCACCACGGCGCGGCGAGGTAGGCCGTCTCCCACGCAGACGAGTACACGTGCAGCAGGCTGATCGGCGCGGGTACGTCCCACACGTTGTTGTGGTAGCGCGCGGGCGACTGCCAGATCACGCGCCAGCGCGCCCCGTCGGTGGCGAAGAGGCACGTCAGCGCTTCCAGGTAGCGCGTGTGCAGGCGCGAGTCGGCGTCCAGAACGGTCACGATCAGGTTGTCGATGGGGCAGCCCAGGTCATCGACCAGGCGCTGTTTGACCAGCCGCGCCGCCCATGCCTCGTTGAACGCCTTCCCTGTGCTTTCACCCGGAAGGCCGGCGGGGTGCGACGAGTAGATGACGCGCGCGAACCGCCCCGCGAACTCGGCGTGGAGCTGCTCGAACGTGGACCGCCCGCCGGGGTCGTCGGCTTCCATGGCGAGCACGACTGTGAGCATCCTGGGCGCGTCGGGGAATTCGGCGAGCCGCTGGAGCGTGGCGCGCAGCTTGGCGATGGCCTCTTTGTAGTTCGGGATGATGGCGACGTGGTGCACCGCCTCCCAGGGCAGGCTGTCGGCCTTGCGCCGGCGCTGGTATTCCGCGCGCCAGTCAACCGTCTCCCAGCGCGCGATGCGCCGCATGGCAAGTGCGTTCCCCACCCCGCCGAGGACAAAGCGCACCGCCATGTAGATGCCGAGCGCCGCCACGACGGTCAACACCCAACGCGGCTCGCGAATGGCGCCGACGACGATCAGGACCAGCGACGCCCAGGCCAGAAAGCCTGGAATGCTGTCAAGGATGCGCGGCGGCAGGTAGGCCACCGCGCGCGGCGCGCGCGCCCGTTCTCGATTACGTCCGCCGTGGAGCGCCACGGACTTCCTCCATGCGCAGCCCGTAGAGGCTGCGCCCTGTGATAGGCCCGCGCAAGCATAGCACAGCTTGCGCGCTTCACCAACTGTGAGTATACGCAACCTGTCCTCAATGCCAAAATCACGCCCGGCGCGCCCGGACCGGGCCGGCGACATCCGATTGGGGGAGTCGGTGAATGTGAAAAGCGCCGGAGGGGGTTGACCAGCCGCCCGGCTTCCAGCCGGCTACCAGCCATCGACCTGCTGGTCGAAAGTCGCGCAGTCCACCACGGCCAGCCCGACCTGCGTCAGCGCCGGCCCCTGCTGCGCAAGGTCCCGCTCCCCGCCGCCTTCATAGAGCAGGCAGAGCCGGTCGCCGCAGGCGAAGACGGTCCCGAACCAGATCGCGCCGTCATCCCACGCGCCGCCCGCGCCTTTGACGAATACCGGGTTATCCGGGTACCGCTCCCAGGTGAGCAGGTCGCGCGAGCGCGCCATCCCGAACGCGCCGGGCACGTCCTTCTGCGCCGGGTCGCCGCCGCCGGCGTAGATCATGTAGTAGACGCCCCCGCGCGCGAACACGCGCGGCGTGGTGACCTCGAAGCTGTCCCACGCGCCCGGTGGACCGACATCCAGGACCGGGCGACCTGTCGGGACGAAGCGCACCCCGTCATCCGACGTCGCCGCGAAAACCGCGTACCCGCCGTGCGCCAGCGCCTGCACGTAGAAGAGATAGAACACGCCATCGGCCCAGATCGCCTCCGGAGCGCGCCCCGCCAGCAGCGCGGCCCCGTGTTTCGCAAACGCGCCACCATCATGAGAAAGCGCCAGCCCAATTGCGTCCGGGCCGGCTCCAATCGCGCTGTAGTAGAGAAACACACGGTCGTTCACCACCACCGCCGCCGGGTCGAAGACGTGCTGGCTGTCGAAGTCCTGCGGGCTGATGTCCACCGCAAGCGCGAATTCGTCCGCCGGGATCGACAGGGCGGACGCCGGGCGCTGATTCAGCAGTGCAGGGTCCATGCGCGCCGTGAGGATGCGCTCGCGGCCCCCGCTGATGCCGCCCACGTAGAGGTGGACGCGGTCCCGCCAGACGAGCACGTCAGGGGTGGTGACCGCTTCGGTGAGCAGGCTACCCGGCTGAGGGGCGATGAAGGGAGTTTGCAGTGCGCGCTGCCAAAGCGTCGTCTCTGACATCCGTTGTGCTCCTTCTGTGTAGCGACGGGTTCGGGTGGGGGCGCGGCGGCGCGCGGCCACATGGGTTGCTGCGACCGCGCGCCGGCGCAGGACTCACAGGTTTGCGAGTTGCCAGATCGTGTTCGCGGTGATCTCTGCCATGACCGTCAGCCCGTTGATGTCCACGACGCTGAAGTCGTCCATGTAGGTGTGCAGCCACGGCCAGCTATTCGAGATGAGCTTCGCAAGGTACGATGTGGGGACGCCGGCCAGGATGAAGGGGCCGTCGTCCGACGCATATTCCAGTTGCGTGCCCTGGATGACATAGCCCAGTTCGTCGCAGACTTTCTCCAGGTGCGCGTTCACCTGGGGTGAGTTCTGGACAAGCTTGCCCATGCAGATCGACTCGGTGATGTAGTAGAGGTGGTCGCCGTTGCCGACGATGTCCATCACCAGCGCCGCCTTGTAGGCCGACGGGTCTGGCTTGACGTACTTCGCCACATAGGCGAACGAGCCGAATTCGCCGTACTCCTCGCCCGTCACCGAGACGAATTCGATGGTGCGCTTTGGCGCGCCCAGCGCGGCGAGCGCGCGGGCGGTCTCCAGGTTGATGGCGACAGCGGTGGCGTTGTCACAGGCCCCCGGCCCGAAGGCGTTGTCGTGGTGGGCGACCAGGGCTACTTTCTCGTTGGGGAGTGTGCTGCCCTTGATCGAGCCGATGACGTTCAGCCCGTGGCTCTCCTTGCTTTCCGCGTCCACCCACACGTGCAGCATCACCGGCCAGTACTCGTCAACGCGCTTGAAGCCTTTCGGCACGGCGTACCATTCGCGGTAAAGCTCCTTCAGGTACTGCCCATCCTCATAGGTCACCGCCACCGCCGGCACCGGAAGCCCCCTGCGGCCCCGAAAGCAGGTCGGTCTGGAGGATGCGCCCCTGGAGGCGCGAGTGTTCGATAAAGCCTTTGACGCCGCGTCCGAGAAGCATGTCGGTCGGACCCTGGGGCGCGGTCTCGTCCGCCGGGTTGTCCAGCGTGAGCGCGCGCGGCGGATCGCGCATCACGAACTTGTTTTTGAGATCGACGCCTTCGTAGTCCTCCAGCTTGCCCTGGCCGACGTATGCCAGTTCGCCGACGACGCCTTCTTTGGGCGTCGAACCTGAGCCGAGGATGGCGACGCCGGTCAGCTCCTGCTCCACTGGGGCGACGACCCGCACGCGGGTGTCGTGATGGTACCACGCCTTGATACCCGGCACCTCGTCAACCCGAACCTCGACCCCGGCCTTGCGGAACTGCGCCTCAACATATCGGGCGGCCTGCCACTCGTTTTCGGTCGCGGCGTGACGCGGCGCCAGGTCGGCAAGGTGTTGCACATCATCCGCCATGCGCGCCGCCGAGAGACGCGCCCGAATGGTGGCCTTTGTATCTGCAATCGACATCGGTCTGCTCCTTACGATACGACGAAATCGTGAATTGGGCGGTACGTGGGCGGGAGCCTGGCCCCAGGGCCAGGCTCCCACTGCGCGGAGGGCATGAACGGGCCAGCCGGGGTTATTCCATCGTCTCCAGCGGGGCGTCCACCCACTCAAGCAGGTCTTCGTGCTCCAGGAACTTCTCGAACCACTCATCGAGCGGGTTGTTGAGCCGGTAGTCGGCGTCTTCCGGGAGGTCCTGCGACTGCGCGACGTAGTACTCCGCCGAGTTCGCCCAGTACAGCGGCGACTCCGGGTTGTAGGTCGTTTCCTGGTCCTGCTGGTAGGTGCGGAAGTCCAGGAAGGTGTCGAAGATGAAGGTCAGCTCTTCTTCGGTGGTCGCCACGCCGGAGTGGGCGTTCATCGCCTCGACGACGATGGGCATGATCTCGTCCCGCATCTCCTGCACGTAGCGGTTGTAGCGGTAGGACATCGCCATGATCTTGAGCGCCGCGTCCTCGTTGTTGGCAAGCCATTCGTCACTTGAGGCAACCTGGCTGTACCACAGGCCGGCCGGCCCCAGAATCTCAGCCCCGCCGATCAGCATGAACTCATCCGGGTGGTTGCTCAGCAGGTTGATCTCTGACGGCAGACCGCCCATGTAGAAATCGCCCGTGCCGCCGATCATCGCCAGCGCGGCTTTTTCGTCGTCCGGGAAGTTGATGACTTCCACATCCTCAAAGGTCATCCCCGCTTGATCCAGCACCGCGCGCAGCAGCGGCTCGTAGTTGGCCCGGTACATCGGCCAGGTCTTGCCGCGAAGCTGCTCGAGGGTGGCAAGCTTGGCTTCTTCGGGGTCGCCCAGTTCGTCCAGGAACTCCTGGTAGGTGGTCGCCTGGCCCACCCGGCCAATGACCACGAAGCCCTTGTACTGGTTGACGGTGAGGAAGTTCATCATTTCGGGAACGGACTCGTAGAACGGGAAGTTGCAGACCACGCAGGTATTCACGGTGTCCACCGAGCCGGCGGCCAGCGCCTCGATGGAGGGGCCGCTTTGCGTGAGCCACGTGAATTGCAGGTCGAGGCCCAGTTCCTCGTCCCAACCAAACGTCTCGGCCACGGCGAAGAACTGATAGTCGAAGAACGGGGTCATCGCAACCCCGTACCTCAGTTGCCTCTTGCGCCGCCGCCGGCAGTGCGAGCGCCGTCAGCGCCAGGGCGACAAGCGCGAGCGTGGAAACGGCTTTCTTAAACATGTTTGACACTCCTCCTCGTTTGTGGACGATTGGACTAAATGCGAAGGCACCGGTACGGGTCTGGACTTATAGGGCGGCCTCCTTACTGGATTGGGTCGCGTGTGCGCAATGGTTGCGCGTCCGGAAGTCTAGGTTCGGCCAACAATTGAGGCCACGACGCCCACCCCGGACCGGCGTTCGGTCCAGCGGGTCACGCGCGCCTCGAGAAGCGCAATGATGGTGTCGGTGATCACGGCAAGGATGCTGTACACGATGACCAGCACAATGATGCCCGCCGTGCGCAGGTAGGTCTGCTGAAGCACGATCAGGTAGCCAAGCCCCTGCTGCGAACCCATGAACTCGGCGGCCACATCCAGCCCCCAGGAGGCGGCGGCGGCGACGCGGATCGCGCCGATAAGGTGGGGGATGATGTACGGAATGATCACTGTGAGATAGATCCGGCGACGCGACGCGCCGAGTGTGAGCGCCGCGCGGATGTAAATGGACGGCACGTTCCGGATTGCTTCGAGCGTGGTCACGCCCAGGACGACCGAGGTGCCCATCGCAATCAGGGCGATCTGCGGGGCGCGGCCAATCCCAAACCAGAGGATGAACAGCGGGATCAGGGCAAAGACCGGCACCGGGCGCAGGAAGTCGAAGACCGAGCCGAGGAACTCGCGGACGAGCCGACTATAGGCCATCACCAGTCCCATCGCCGTGCCGAGCACCAGGCCGATGAAGAAGCCGCTGAGCGTGATGCTGAGCGTCGTCAGGATTGCGGCCGGCAGCAGCTCAAGGAGGCCCTGAAGGGCACTCCACATGTCGGCCATCGAGGGGATGACGCGCGCCTTCGCCAGCCCAAGTTCGCTTACCACGATCCACAGGATGATGATCAAAGCGGGCACGGCAAGCTTGCGCAGCGGCTTGCGCCAACGGTCGCCATTTATTGTGAGCAGATTGGTCTTTGCTTCAGTCGCCTGTGTCACGATAGTCCCTCTGGCAATATGAGAACTCCGACGGTGAGCCGGCCTGGGGCCGGCATCTGGCTAGCGCGCTTCAAGGCCGCCGTGCATGGTATGCAACACCTCTGCAAGCTCGCGTCGCATTTCCTGGAACACGGCGGACGTCTTGACGTCAACGTGGCGCGGTTGCTCCAGTGGAACATCCATCACGCGCTCCACGCGCCCAGGGTTGCGCGACATGACGACGACGCGCTCTGACAGGTAAAGCGCCTCCTCCAGGTCGTGGGTGACGAACACGACGGTCGTGCGCGCCGCGTTCCAGAGCGTCATGAACTCCTCTTGCAGGCGTTCTTTGGTCATCACGTCGAGCGCGGCAAATGGCTCGTCCATCAGCAAGACCTGGGGCTGCATCGCCATTGCCCGCGCAATGTCAACGCGCTTCCGCATCCCGCCGGAAAGCTGGCGCGGGTACTTGTCCCGGTCATCGTATAGCCCCACCATCTGCAGGTAGCGCGTCGCCGTCGCTTCAACCTCGGCGCGCGGCATCCCTGCGGCGCGGGGGCCGTATTCGACGTTCTGCCTGACCGTGTACCAGGGGAACACCGCGTCGTCCTGAAAGACCATCGTGCGGTCGGGGCCGGGGCCTTCCGGCTCAGCGCCGTCGAGCAGGACGCGCCCGCGCGTCGCCGGGAGAAGGCCGGCGATGATGTTCAGCAAGGTAGACTTGCCGCACCCGGATGGCCCGACGACGCTCAGGAATTCCTGGTCGTAGACGTCGAGCGAGAAATCCTCGATGATCAGGTTCTCTTTGAGGGTGTCGCCAAAGCTGAAGTACAGGTGATCGATCTGGATTTTAGGCTGGTTGGCGCTCTTGTTCGGTTGGTCCATGGGATGCAATACACCGTCCGTATGCTTCTAGGGGGCGTCGAAGATGCTGCGTCCGCCGCGCGTGCAGCCGGCTCTACAGGTTCTCCTTGAGCAGGTCAATGGAGAACCTGCACATGTCGCCGCGAATGACGCTCTTGTTGAACTCAAGCGGTACGTCGTTCGGGCCGTAGGCGACGCGCGCAATGAGCATCGCCGGCGCACCGACAGGAACGCCGAGCAGGTGCGCTTCGAAGTCGTTGATGAGCGTCGGCTCCAGATACTCACGGGCGCGAATCGGCTCAATGCGGTACTTCTGGGTCATCAAGTCGTACAGGGCATAGCAGTTCAGGTCGTCGCGCACGATATCGCTGAACAGGCTCAGCGGAACGTAGGAGGTATCTACCGCCAATGGAATGTCGTCGACCAGCCGCAGCCGGACCAGCTTCGCGACCGGCTTTCCGGGGCGGAGTTCGAGCTGGTGCGCGACGTGGTCGGTCGCCGGCATCTCCTCGGCTGCCAGGACCTCGGTGGCGGGCGTCATGCCCCGCTCGCGCGCCGCGGTCGTGAGGCTGTACAGGCGCTCCAGCCCCATGACCAGCTTCCGGGGCCGGGCGATGAACGACCCGCGCCCCTGAATCCGGGTGATGAGGCCTTCCTGTTGGAGTTCGTTCAAGGCCCGCTTGACGGTGATGTTGCTCACGCCCAGGCTGGAGCTAAGCTCGCGCTCGGACGGCACGCGATCCCCCGGCGAGAGCGTCCCATCGCGCAGGCCATTCTCGATGTGCGCGGCGAGCGCCTCCTGACCTGCCGGAACAGGGGATCGCTTGCGATCTGATCGATGTGTATCTGGTCCGCCCAGGTCGTCGTGACCATCTTTGAGCATCTCTGTGGGGTATGTGTGGCTGCGGACAGTCGCCACACACGAACAGGGGCCAGCATTCCGATGGCCCGCTTTGAAACGGCAAAGTCAATATACTAAGTATACTTTATATCATACTTGGCTAACCGAGTCAACGGGAATACGCCCGCGCCCGGCGGTGACCGGTGCTGTGTGTGGGGCGGATTGCCTCAGCGCCGGCGAACAGGCGTCGGCGAGGCAGAGGATTGCGCGCCTGCGGGACGGCAGTTACCACATGTCCGCGTCGCCGGCGTAACCGTAGCCGTCGTCGTAATCGGTCTCCAGCGGCTCGAAGATGGCGTACTCGTCCGCCGCGTCGCCGCCGTATTGCGGCGCATAGCCGCCATCGGGGGAGCCAGAGGGCGGTCTCGCGCTGCCTGGGCGCGGCGTAGCCGGGCGCGACGACCACGCCGCCGCGCCGCGCGGGGAGCCGGCGGCTGGGAGGCGCATAGGGGCGGCGGGGCGGGGCAAGCCGGCGATAGTACATCGCCTCCGGCGGGTAGCCGTGATAGGGATCATGCCGGGGCGGCGCGTAACGGCTCTGACGCCCGGCCAGCCACGCCACGACGGCCAGCGCAGGGATCGTCCCCGCCATTGCCAGCGCGACGCCGACGATGACGCCCAGGGCGTCGGTGGAGAAGCGCGTAATCAGGACGACGACGATAACGCCAACGAAACCCACCACGCCCAACGCCAGTTTATCCCTGGTGCTCACACTGCACCTCCGTGATTCCAGATGGAATGTCTATCTACAGAACATATGTTCGCATTATAGGCGAAAAATCACCCGCGCGCAAGGCCCATTTTGTGCGCGCGGGTTTGAAACACGAAGCCACGAGAAATGCGGCCAGCTTTCTCGTGACTTCGCGTCCCTCGTGCCGTCGTGGTGCGAATCCCTGGCGGGTCGCGCTACCAGCGCTCGCGGTGGACGCACGCGGCGTCGTACTGGGTGCGCGGCGGCTTCGTCTCCGCCGGGTGGCCGATGGCGATCAGGCACAGGGGGTGGATGTGCGCCGGGATGTCCAGCGTGTCGCGGACGGCCTGCTCCGAGTCCGGGTGGGGGTGCACGCCGATCCACACGCTGCCGAGACCCATGCCGGTCGCGGCGAGGAGGATATTCTCCGTGGCGGCGGCGGCGTCCTGCACCCAGTATTCCGAGAGCTTCGGCTCGCCGCAGACTACGATGCACAGCGTGGCCTGCGCGAGCATACCGGCGGCGTCCTTGAAGATCAGGCGGTTGAGCGTCTCGCGCTCGGTGACGACCACAAAGGACCACGGTTTCGTGTTGCGCGCGGAGGGCGCGGCCATCGCCGCTTCCAGCAGCCGGGTGATCTGCGCCTCGGTGACGGGCTGGTCGGTGAAGGCGCGGATGCTGCGCCGCGCGAGGATGTCGGGCACAGGGATTGGGGCAGGCATGGAGCGCTCCTTTATGTGTGGCATGAGGCGAAACAAAGCCCGCGCCCGTCGGCAACGGGGGCGGGCGTATGGCACAGTTCGCGTCGCCGGGCCGCGCTGGCCCGACGCGATTACCAGATTTTCAGCAGGCCAGCGACCATGAGCGGCAGCCCTGCCGCGCCCAGAACGACCGCGCCGACCTGTGGCTGGATCACGAGGCCGAACAGAATCGGCAGCACCGCCATGAAGATGATTGCCAAACCGGTGATGGTGAGCAGCACGCCCACCGTGACGCGGCCTGCCGCGCGGATCAGCAGGATGAGCAACGCCGCAAATACCATGACGGCGATGCCCACGAAGCCCCATACCTCAAGCCCGGTCCAGACCTGGCCCAAGGGCGGGACGTTGCCCCACAGGGCAAACTCCTCGATGGTCCAGACGCCGTAGCTCAGGTAGAGCGCGACGCCAAGCATCACCAGGCTGACAAGGCCGAGCACGCGCGCCAGCCACGTCCGCCCGCGCCCAGCGCGCGGCTCAGTCGGGCGCAGGAGCGCGGGGATCGAGGTCTCCGTGTAGTCGGCGGCGTAGTCCGACGCCATGTCCAGGTCGCGAGCCGCGCCATAGTCGCGGGCCGTGCCGTAGTCACGGGCTGCGCCATAGTCGCGGGCTGCGCCGGGGGTCTCTTGCTGCGGGACGTAGGTGCCGCCGGGCGGCGTGGGCGTGGTCTGCGGCTGGGGTGGCCGCCACGCCTGCGCGACGCCGGCCTGCATACTCAGCAGACCCCAGTCGGCGGCGACGTTGTTGGGGTTGATCGTGAGCACGCGCTGGAGCGCGCCGCGCCGGCGGTCGGGGTCGGTCTCGGCAGCGGCGAGCCACAGCCATGCGTCCTCGTTGGATTCGTTGAGGCGGAGCGCTTGGTTGAGTTTCTGGCGGGCGCGGTCCGCGTAGCCCTGGCGCAGCATGTGTACGGCTTCCTGGATGAGGCGGCGCGCCTCGCTGCGCTGGCGCACGCCCCAGATGTCGTCGTCGGTGGTCGCGCGGGCCGATCCGGTCGGCGCGCCCTCAAGCTCCTGCTCCCAGCCGGTCGGCGGCACGTTGACGCCTTCCGGCGGGGTGCTTCCGGGCAGCGTCCGCGCCTGTTCCATCGCCCAGTCCGGGACCGGGGTGGGCGGCGCTGGCGCTTCTGGCGCGTCGAGAAGAGTGTCGTCAGCGCCGGCGGCGTCGGAGGGCGGTACGTCCGCGTCGTCGGGGGCGCGCTCCCACGCGGGCATGAAGCCGGTGTCGAGCCGGGCTGCCGGCGGTTCTGCCGCCGCTTCTTCTGCGGCCGCATCCCTTGCGGCCGCATCTTCTGCGGCCTCGGCGCTGCCGGCCTCTCCGGCCTCTTGCGGCGCTGCGGCCGCCGGGCTGCCGGGCGGCTCGATCATCGTCTCGAATGCGGCGTCGGGCGTCGCCGAAGGGGCTTCGTCAGGCGGCGAGGCGTCTTCTGCCGGGGCTTCCCTGGCTTCGGCGGCGGGGGCGTCGCGCCTTCGACCATGGTCCGGACCGGTTCGGGCGGGGAGGAAGGCATCGCAGGGACAGTCGGCGCGCTCACCTGCGGCGTCCCCAGGTGAAAGACGAACACGTGCCGGTTGCCGATCAGCACGCGGTCGTTGTCCTGAAGCATGCGCGAGCCTTCGACCGGGTGCTGCTGGGAGTTGATCCAGATGCGGCCCCGGCTCCAGCGCTCGACAACGAACGCGCCGCCGCGATACGCGATCGCGCCGTGCTGCGGCGAGATCGAGAAATCATCCAACTGGATGGTGTTCGACTCGTGCTGCCCGAAGGTGATCAGCTCGGAGGGCGCGACGGTCGCGACGACCTGCCCTTGCAGGTCGGTTAGGTACGCTTGCACTTCCGACATTGACGCTCCTCACTTCTGGCATTCTCCCACGTTTTATTGTACCGCAACTGCTACGGAAGGGCAGCCGAGGCCAAAATGCGCCCGAAACCCATAGGGCAAGCGCAGACGGTGAGCAGGGTTTGAGCCGGTTGACATCTTCGCAGCCCGGCGGATACCGGCCGGCAGCCGCGTGCTACGCGCCGAGCACTCGCGTCAGGCCCTCGATGAGGTCGGTCGGGCCGAAGGGCTTGACGATCACGCCATCGACGCCGCTCAACCGGACCTCGTTGGAGGCTTTCGCGCCGGAGAGCAGCACAATGGGCACCTCCTGGGTCGCCTCGGCTTTGCGCAGCGCTTCGAGCACCTGCCAGCCGTCCATATCGGGCATCATGACATCGAGCAGCACCACTGCAGGCCGCTCGCGCGCCACCAGCGCGAGTCCATCGCGACCGTTGGTCGCGCCTTTGACCACGTACCCCTGCGGCGCAAGAATCAGGTCAACCAGGTCGATGATTTCCTCGTCGTCGTCGATAATGCACACCGTGCGTGGTTCCAAGATCATGCTCCAGGGCGGCGTTGAAAGCAGTTGTTCACTTTGTGATTGTACTCGCACCGGGGATGTTGGGCGAACCGGGAAAGCGGCGCGCGCGGGCGGCCTAGCGCTGGCGGCGCGCTTCTTCGAGGTCGCGCGTCAACTGGGCCAGCCGCCGGTGCAGGTGCGCGTTCTCGGCTTCGAGGTCGATGCAGCGCTGCGAAAGCTCGGCGAAGTCCTCGGCCTGGCGATGACGGCGGCAGAGATCGCGCACGCAGTCGCCCAGCCGGCCGGCGCGCACGACGCTGAAGTGGACGCACTCAACCGCCCCCATGTCGTCGAGGAGCGGGTAGCATTGCCGGCGTTCGGCAGGCGGCATGAGGATGAGCACCGGTTTCTCGATGAGCGCGGCGCGCAGCCGGTAAAGTATGTCGATATTGCTGTCGCGCTGCGTCGCGTCGCTGCCGCCGCAGAGAAGAATCAGGTCAACGTGACGTTCACCGGCGCGCGCCAGGCTGCTGTCGAGATCGGGCGCGATCTGCATGACCAGGTCAGGGGTGATGAACTGCTGGAGCGCGGCGTAGGTGGCCTGCGCCCGCTTTGGGTCTTCGCAGACGATCAAGATCGCGCTGCGCGCTTCGGCTTTGTTCATCCCGTCGGCCCATACACCTGAATAGCCGCGTGCGGTGGTTACTGATCCGTGTCAGAGGGAGGGCGTTCGTGTAAGTGGCGATCTTCCCCACCTGCAATTATAGCACTCAGCCGCCGCGTTGGGCCGTGACCATGGTCCGGGAAGGCGTCGCGCGGGCGTTTTTGCGGTCCGGGATGGGAGGCCCTATAATCTGCGCTTGACCTCGTGCCGGGGGCTGGGGCCAGGAGGCAAAGCGCGTGCGAAAACTTCTAATGTTCTTGTGGGGGCTGGTCACCGGGCTTGGCGTGGGCATCGTCACGGCGCAGGTGGTTGCGCCGATGTCGGGCAAGGCGCTGGCCGACGAGGCCCAGGCGCGGCTCGAAGCGCTCAAAGAGGAGGCGCGGCGCGCTTCAGAGGCGCGCCAGGCTGAGCTGCAGGCGCAGCTTAGCGCGCTGACCGGCGGCGCAATCACACTCGACGCCCAGGCGCCGGCGGGAACCGGCGTCGATGCGGCAACCTCGAACTGACGCGCAGACCCTGATCTGAACCCAAACGGACTAACCGCGAACCGCCCGCGCGCTTAATCGTCAACGCGGGCGATGCTGTTCCGGTTGCGGTCCCTCTGGAGCCGCTCGTTAAGCTCCTTGCGCCCAAACAGCGGCGTCGGTTCTGCGGCGCTGTTGTCGCTCTCGGCGGATTCCCCGCCCGCCGCCGCATCCCCCACGACCGCGATCTGGCTGATGAGGCGCTGCACCTCGGCGCTGCCGCACGTGGGGCACGCCGGACTCTCCGCCGCCTCGGCGGCGCGGATCGAGCGGTACAGGCGGCTGAAGACTTCTCCGCAAGCGTTGCAGCGATACTCGTAAATCGGCATAGGCTGGCTTCTCGGTTTCTCTGTCGCTTCCGGTATCTCACCAGTACGTATTATAACAAGGTCCGCGCCGCGTCAAGGCGCTTCGAGCGGCAGCGCATAACACGGCCCTTGGGTCGCGGTATACCACGACGCGATCCAACCGCGCGCGCCGCCGTAATCGATGCGCCACCACCCCCTGCCATTCTCAAGGGTGCGCCCCAACACCTCGACCGTCGCCGGCCGCTTGAGCGTGCCCAGGATCTGGTATGTGGTGCCCGGACCGGCGCGCACGTTGAGGTCGGCAGTGATGCTGGCGCGGCACGGCCCGGCGGGCGTCGGCTCTGCGGTGGGCGTCACTGGCGCTGCGGGCGGCGCGGCGGGGAGGGTCGCCGGTTGTGGGTCGCGGCGGCGGTCGGCGAAACGTCGCGGCGCGCCAGCAGGTCTGCCGGGCGCGCGCGCAGCATGAGCGCCGGCTCTGGCGGGCCGAAGGTGGCGTCGGCGGGCATCCCCGGCTTGAGTGCGAGGTCCGGGTTGGCGAGCCATATCGCGACCGCAAAGACCACGTTGGCGCGCTCGTCGCGCGTGGTGACGTTGCGCGGCGTGTACTCGGCCTCGTCCGCGACGCGCCGCACCACGCCCCGGAATGTCTGGCCGGGGAAGCTATCCACGGCCACGGTGACGGCCTGCCCCTGCGTCACGCGGCCCAGGTCGGGCGAGGGGATGTACACCGTGAGCGTGAGCTGGCTCAGGTCGGCAAGCGACAGGATGGGCGCGCCGGCGGCGACGGTCTCGCCAGGGTGCGCCAGGCGCTCGATCACGATGCCGTCGAGCGGGCTTTCGATGTCATACAGCGTCAGTTGGGAGTGGTAGGCGTCCGCCTGGGCCGCCACGAAGGCCAGGTTCGCGCGCGCAACGTTGATCTCCTCCGGCGTCGGGCCGGCGAGCAGGTCGTCGAGTTCGGCCTGCGCTACGGCAACCGCCTGCGCCGCAAGCCGATACGCGCCTTCGGCCTGGTTCGCCTGGGCGACGAGGTGCAGCGGGTTGTTGATGATCGCGCGCAACTGCCCGACGAGCGTATAGGCGGCGTTGCGGTCGGCCTCGGCGGCGGCGAGGGCTTCACACGCGGCGGCAAGTTGGTAGTCGAGGACGGTGCGGCGCGTGGGGTCCACGTCGCCGCTGACGCCGTTACTCTCCAGCTCCAGCCGCGCGAGGTCGGCACTGGTCTTCTCCACGCCCTGGTCGGCAAGGCGCGCCTGGGCGTTGGCCTGGGCGAGCTTCGTGTTCAGGTCTTGCGGGTTTTCGACCATTGCCAGCGCGTTCTGCCGCTGCGCGTAAGCGCCCTCGGCGTCTGACTGGGCGCGGGCGAGCGCGGCGCGGGCGGCGCGCACTTCTTCTTCACGCGGCCCGGCGAGCAGCAGGTCGAGTTCCGCCTGCGCGGCGGCGACCTCCGCCTCGGCCTCGGCGAGCTGGGCCGCGACGGCGGCGCTGTCGAGCGTCACGAGGCGCTGGCCGCGCCGCACCCGCGCACCCTCCTCCACGTGGATCGCCTCCACCTCCCCGCCGAACTCGTGCGCCAGGCGCACCACGGTCGCCTCGATGACGCCGGAGGCCGTCAGCGGCGGGGCGCTGGTTGCGGCCTGGTCTTGAGGCGCGACCGGGAGCAACGGCACGGCAAAGCCCGCGACGGCCAGGCACGCCGCCACCGCCAGAACAACGCCGAACGCGCACCGCCGCTTCATGGCGTCAGTGTCACCTCCCCGACCATGCCCGGCTTGATGATCCCCGCCACGTCGCCCTGCAGCGCGATGTCCACGGCGAAGACCAGGTTGACGCGCTCGTCGCGGGTGCTGACGTTGCGCGGCGTGAATTCGGCCTGCTCGCCGATGCGGCTGACGCTGCCGGAGAACGTCCTGTCGGGCCAGGCGTCCACCGTGACGGTCACCGGCGCGCCGACCACGAAGCTGCCGAGGTCGGTTTCCTGCACGTAGGCCACCATGCGCATGGCGCGCGTGTCCGCGAGCGTGAGCAGGGCGGCGTTCGGCGCGGCCAGCTCGCCGGGGTGGAGGATCGTTTCCGTGACGATGCAATCGCACGGCGAGACGATCACCGCCTGATCGCGCTGGAGCAACAGGCGCGATAGCGCCGCCTCTGCGCGGTCAACCTGCGCCTGCACGGCGGCGATCTGCTCCGGCGTCGCGCCGGCCTCCAGCCCATCGACGTAAGCCTGCGCGATCTCGACCTGCGCGCTGGTCCGGGCGACCGCCGCCTGCGCCGCCTCGACCTGGGCGCGCACTTCCAGCGGGTCGTTGGCGTGCTGCGTGGCGCGCCAGGCGTAGCTCTGGATGCCCTCCAGGCTGGCCTGTGCGCTGTTGACGCCGATCCAGCTCTGCCAGTAGTTGTTCGGCATCAGGTGCGCGTCGAAGGGCAGGTCTTCCACGCGCGCGCTCACGGTGTACTGCCCGTTTTGCAGCCGGATCGTGAGGTTCTGGTAGTGGTACGTGCCGTCGCCGGCGTTCCAGATCTCTTCGGGGATCGCGCCTGCCAACTCCTCCGGGATCAACTCCTGCAGGTTGCCGCTGCGCACCTCGACGTTGAAGGGCAGCGCCTCGCGCGCCTCGTAGAAGCGACCCTGCGCGAACTCGGCGGCGTCTTTGATCGCGGTGGCCTGGTTCACGCGGTGCTGCGCGCCGGCGACCTGCGCATAGGCGACGGCGGCTTCCATTTCGAGAAGCTGCGGGTCGTTGAGGTAGGCCTCGGCGTCGGCCTGCGCCGCGAGCGCGACTTCATGCGCCGTCTGCGCCTGCTCAGCTGCGCCTCGGCGGCCTGGATCGCGCCGGGGCGCGCGCCGGCCTGGACCTGGGCCAGCACCGCGCGCGCCAGATCGACGGCGGCCTGCGCGGCAGCGACCTGCGCGTCGAGCAGCGTCGTGTCGAGTTCGACGACCACCTGCCCGGCCCGGACCTCGTCGCCGGCGGCGACGTGCACGGCCTGCACCCGCCCGCCGAGCGCGGTCGAAACCTGGAGGGTGTCGGCGCGGACCACGCCGCTGGCGGCGCTGGCCGGGGCTTCGCCCTCGTTGTCCAGGATTGTGCGCACCAGCGCCGGCGCGTCGATGCCGTAGCGCGGGCCGAGCAGCCACACGAACAGGAACGCCGCCGCCAAGCCGACGATCAGGTATACCAGAAACCGCCTCGATCCTCTCATGACCGCTAACCTCTGCTACCTATTTGCCTTCCTCGTGCGCCGCGCGCTTCACGCCCCTGCCGCGCCCGCCTGGGACTGGCGGCGCTGTTCGCGGCGCACGAGGGAGATGAACACGTCTTCCAGCGAGGGCTGCACCCATTCGAACGCGCGCGCGTTGACCCCCGCGCCCGCGAGCGCGCGCCGGACGGCGGGGCGGATGTCGTCACCGACCGAGACGACCGCGTGCACCAGCGCGCCGTAGAGCGACACCTCGGCCAGGGGGAGCGCGCTCCCCGCCAGCGCGCGGATGGCGTCCTCCGGCGCGTCGCACGTGATTTCGAGCACGCGGCCCTCCATCGCCTCCTCTTTGAGCGCGCCCGGCGTGCCTGACGCCACGATGCGCCCCGCGCTGATGAAGGCGATGCGCTGGCAGTGTTCGGCCTCGTCCATGTAGTGCGTGGTGACGAACACCGTCACGCCCTGGTGCGCCAGCGCGAAGATCAGCTCCCAGAACTCGCGGCGCGAGATCGGGTCCACGCCGGATGTCGGCTCGTCGAGGAAGACCAGCCGGGGCTGGTGGATGATCGCGCAGCCCAGCGCGAGGCGCTGCTTCCAGCCGCCGCTCAGCCGCCCGGTGATCTCGTCCTCGCGCCCGCGCAGCCCCGCCATCTCGATGATCTCCGCCTCGCGACGGCGCAGCGTGCGCCGGTCAAGGCCATACGCCTGCCCGTAGAAGCGGATGTTCTCGGCGGCGGTGAGGTTCGGGTACAGCGTGAACAACTGCGACATGTACCCGGTCTTCCGGTGCATCTGCTTGGCCTCGCGCGGGATGTTGTGGCCGAGCACGCGCGCCGTCCCGCCGGAGGGGGCCAGCAGGCCCAGCAACAATCGGATCGTGGTCGTCTTGCCCGCGCCGTTGTGGCCCAGGAAGCCGAAGATTTCGCCCGCGCCCACGTCGAAGGTCACCCGGTCCACCGCCGTGAACCTCCCAAAGGTCTTGGTCAGGTCGCGCACCTCGATAGCCGGTGCACCGTCAGCGGGTCGCTTCCGGGAGGCTGTTCCCGGCCTGTCAACTTGTGCCATCACGCCGCGCGCTCCTTGCGGATCAACGACACGAAGGCGTGTTCCAGGCGCGGCGCGATCGGGCGCACGCCGCTGACCCCCACGCCCTGCGCGCGCAGCCCCTCCACGATGCCCCGCGCGCGCGCCGGCGCGCTGTCCACGAAGAGGTGGAGCAGGTCGCCGGAGGTCTGCACCTCGATCACGCCGGGCAGCCGCCCGGCCATCGCCTTGGCGCGCTTGAAGTCAGAGGGGCGCAGCTCGATGACCTCGCCGGGGACCTGCTGCGTGATCGCGCGCGGCGCGCCGACGGCGACCAGCCGCCCCTCGAACATCAGCCCCACGCGGTTGCAGCGCTCGGCCTCGTCCATGTAGGGCGTCGTGACCAGGATCGTGAGGCCCTTCTCGACGCGCAGCCGGGTGAGGATGTCCCAGAACTCGCGGCGCGCCACCGGATCGACGCCGGTGCTCGGCTCGTCCATGAAGACGGCTTCCGGCTCGTGCACGAGCATGCACGCCAGCGCGAGCTTCTTCTGCATCCCGCCGCTGAGGCGCTGGCTCTGCCGCCCGGTGAAGGCGCTCAGCCCGGCGAACTCCAGCAGGCGCGAGATGCGCGCCGCGCGCGTGGCGCGGCTGAGGTTGTGCAGGTTGGCGAAGAAGGCGATGTTCTCCGCGACGGTCAGCTCCGGGAACATGCCGAACTGCTGCGCCATGTAGCCGATGCGTTCCCGGATGCGGAGCGCGTCTTTCGCCACGTCGTAGCCAAGCACCTGCGCGCGCCCGGCGGTCGGCGCCAGCAGCCCGACGAGCAGGCGCAGCACGGTCGTCTTGCCGGCCCCGTCCGGCCCGACCAGGCCAAACGTCTCGCCCGGCGCGATCTCCAGCGAGAGGTCGCGCACGGCGGGCGTCCTGCCTTGCCGGGTGGCGAAGGTCTTGGAAAGGCCCTCGGCGCGGATGGCGGGGCCGTCTCTGGATGGTCGATACCTGTCAGCCATCGTCCGTCAACTTGCAGATCGTGAACCACAGAGACACGGAGCACACAGAGGTAACGCACAAATAGCTCCGTGCTCTCTGTGCCTCTGTGGTTTCATATTCGCTACCCAACCCCAACTCGCCACGCCTCCCGCCGCCGACCTCACTTCTTGCGCGCGACCACGCCGATCCACTCCGAGTCGGGGTGGTAGGGCGCGCCGGTCAGGTCGCTGTACAGCGCCTCGACCCGGAACCCGCGCGCCTCCACTGTCGCGGTGATCGCCTCCGCCGTGTAGTAGTGCGTCCAGATGCGGTACTCGCTCACCGCGCCCGGCTGTTCGATCACGATGTATTGCTCAAGCCCTGTGTCGTGTTCGGGATAGTCGAAGGTCTGGAAGAGGACCAGGTGCGGGCCGGGCTTCCAGAAGCCGTCGGAGGGCACCACCGTCCAGCGCACCTGCCCGCGAAGGCGGTCGTGATGGCGCGGCGTCGTCACGTCGAAGGCGAAGTAACCGCCGGGGCGCAGCGCGCGGTGGACGTTGCGCAGCACGGCGTCGCGGTCGGGGTCGCTCAGCACGCACAGGTCGCCGTAGATCAGGCAGGCCGCGTCGAAGCGCGCGACCGCGTCCAGGTGCAGGTAGTCGTCACAGATGTACGTCGAGACCGGGTCGTGCGCCCGCGCGTACTGGATGGAATTCTCCGAGAGGTCGATCCCGGTGACCTGAACCCCCGCGCGCCGCGAATCGCGCGCTGTACAGCCCCGGCCCGCACCCCAGGTCCAGCAGATGCGCCCCCGGCTCCAGCGCCAGCCGGTCGATGAGCCACCGCACCGACGCCTCGATGGTCTCCGGCTTGCGGCTGGCCGCGTCGGTGTCCGGGTCGAGGTGCGCCTTCAGCATCTGCTGCGCGATGTACGCGTCGTCCCAGAAGCGGACCTGGTCCGGCTCGAACCACGGCGGCTTCTGCGCCAGCCGCGCCAGCAGCTCAAGCTGCAACCGCCCGCCTTCGATGATGTTCATGTGCGCCGTCTCCCTCATTCCAGATTCTGTTTGAAGCTTGTCACCGCCAGCAGGAACATCGCCACGCCGTAGACCGCCATAGGCACGATGGACGGCATCAGGTGTTCCATGCCGACGCCTTTGATCATGATACCGCGCAGGATTTGCAGGTAATACGTCAGCGGCAGCAGGTAGCCGATGTCGTGGATGATGAGCGGCATCGCCTCGCGCGGGAAAATGTAGCCCGACAGCACGAGCGAGGGCAGCAGGATCAGGATGGAAAGCTGGTTCGCCTGGTTGTGCGTCGCGGCGACTGTGCTGAGCAGGATGCCCATCGACAGCGAGGTGAGGATGAAGATCAGCGTGACGACCCAGAACAGCCCGATACTGCCGTTGAACGGCACCTGGAACCACCACAGCTCCAGGAGCAGCACGCTCAGCATGTTGACCACCGCGAGAAACAGGTAAGGAACGACCTTGCCGATCATCAACTCGAAGGGGCGGATCGGCGTCACCAGGATTTGCTCCAGCGTGCCGCGCTCGCGCACGATGGCGAACGTGGTGAGCAGGAGCGCCTGCCATTGCAACACCAGCCCGATGATGGCCGGTAGCATGAAGTTGATCGCGCGCATCGACGGGTTGTAGAGCAGGCGCGGGCGCACGTCGATGGGCGAGGTCATCAACGCGCCGATGCCGGCGCGCTCAAGCTGC
The DNA here is from genome assembly GCA_027494055.1 of Anaerolineae bacterium. GTDB lineage: Bacteria > Chloroflexota > Anaerolineae > Aggregatilineales > JAFGMM01 > JAOSJO01. The sequence continues at coordinate 48,695 of JAOSJO010000024.1, forward strand.
TCAAAGCTCAGCTCGACCGCGAAGTTCTGCCCGGCGGCGGTCGCCGCGCTCAACGCCGAGCTGCTGATGGCGGGGTCGGAGCCGTCGATGAGGATGAGGACCTGCGGCGTGGTGCGGCGCGCAATCCCGGCGGCGAACCCCGCCTGGATGACCACGCCGGCGCGCGCGTCGCTGCGGTCAATCGCGTCGATGACTTCTTTCTCGCCGGCGACGTAATCAGCGATGTCGAAATATCCCGTGTTTTGCAGCGCCTCGATGAAAGCCCGGCTCTGGTTGTCGCGGCTGTAGTCCGCGACCACGGTGGGGAGGTGATCGACCTGGGTCTCGACCGCGTACCCGAACAGGATGAGCTGCACGACCGGTATCAGAAGCTGGATCATCAACGTGCGCCGGTCGCGGAAGATTTCGATGAACTCCTTTTGCATCACCGACCAGATACGTTTCAACATCGCCGTAACAACACCATCTCATGCCTGGCCGCGCCCGACCTGACGGCGCGGCGCGCCGCGCTCATGGCGCGCCTATGGCGCGCCGGATTCAGGACCGGCGGAGGCCGGTCCGCCGAGAATGCCCCCACTTGAGCACGTTGACGACCGCCTCGGCCATTGCCTCGGCGCTGTAGCCACGCGGGTCTTCGAGCCACCAGATGACAGTCTGGACGATGGCGCCGGTCTGGATCTGGGCGAGCAGTTCCGGCGGGTAGGGCAGGTCGCGCCCGGCCTCGCTTTCCTCGCGGAGGACCTGCTCAAACGTGCGCGCGGCGTATTCGCGCGCCGCCTGGGTGAGCTGCACCGAACTCCCGCCGCCGAGCATGATGTGGAACAGGTCGCGATTGGCGTGCGCGTAGTGGAAGATCGCGTGCACCGCCTCGGCGCGCCAGGTGAGCGGGTCGGGCGCGTCTTTGCGGCCGGCGATGATGCTCGCGGCGAGCGCCTCCAGCCCGTCGAGCACGAGGGCTTTGGTCAGGTCCTCTTTGTCGGTGAAGTGCAGGTAGAACGTGCCCTTGCCGAGGTCGGCGGCCTCGGTGATGTCGGCGATGGTGGTGGCGTCGAAGCCACGCGCGACGATGACGCGCCGCGCGGCGTCGAGCAGGCGGGCGCGCGTGCGGAGCTTGCGGCGGGTGCTGCGGTCGATGGCCTGTGCTGGGGCCGCCGACGTGGCTTCGGTTGACTGGCTGGACATAACTGACCTCCTGGTCATAAATGAATCGTAGATTAGTACTGACCGCGAGTCAATTGGAATCCGGTTAGAGTTGCGCCGCCCCCCGCGAGGCGGGGGCGCATAGGCAGTCAGGAGATTGTGGGTTTGTTGGGGAATGCGCTGTGTCAGGATGTGGGGGTCAGGGCGTCCGTGTCGCAGCCATGATGACCAGAATCCACTGGCCGGCGACCGCAGCGACGATTTCGGGCGTCCTGCCCACCAGCGTGACCAGCGCCCCGGACCAGGAATGCAGCAGGACGTGCGGCGACAGGAATGGCGAGGCCGCCATCGCGAGCTTCTCCTCGCGGCGGGTGAGCGCCGCGACGAGCAGCGCCAGCCCGATGGGGATGCCGCCCGGCCAGAACGAGGCGTCCCACCACTCGCCGACAGTATTCTCCCAGCGCAAGGGCCAGAGGCCGAAGAGCGCCAGCGAGAGCAGCATCACCACCGTGAACGGCGCGTACACGCGCACGACCTCGCGCACGCCGCCTTCTCGCCATGCCGCATACAGCCAGTACACGACCATCGCCATGCCGATTTGCGGTTTCGTCACGACGAAGAACAGGCCGATTTGGGGCGGCAGCACGAAGCCCAACATCGCCAGCCAGTCGATGTTCGCGTTGAGCAGACAATGGAGCACTGAGGGGGCCAGCAGGAACACCACCATGCTCGCCGGGCCAGCGCCGAGCCGGTACGCCACGTAGGCAAAGGCAACGAACCCGATGCACAAGACGAACGCCCTGCCGAGCGCTTCGGGCAAGAGGGCGAAGGGCAGGAATGGCAGGATCGCCCAGGGCGCGTTGTAATACCCGCTGACGGTATAGGGCGACCGCCCTTCAAGGATGGCGCGTGAAGCCGGTCGGTAGGTCTTGGTCCAGTCGATGCCGCCCGGCAGCACCGCCGCAATCACGACGACGGCTGCGATGCCGACGATCACCAGGAGGGCGATGAGCAGCGCCGACCGGCGGGTAAGCGCTCTGGTCATGGGGCGTCCTTAGCAGGTCACTGCGAAAGCCAGCCCGTCGGGCCTAGTGCGGCCATTATATCATGAATTCTTCGTTAATCATGCATCAATTGTTGAAGCAAACGTACCTCAGAACCAGCGCGCGATGATGCGCTCCAGCCGCCCGTCTTCGATCATATCGACCAGCGCGGCATCGAGCACACGCCACAGCGCCTCGCCCTCGATGCGCACCGCCACCGCGTATGGCTCGTCCGTCACGTACTCGACGACCTCCAGCGCGCCGGCGTTGGGATAGACCCACACCGAAATGGCGTCCACAACGGCGGCGTCTGCCGCACCGTCCACCAGCGCGTCCAGCGCCGCCACCGGCGCGTCATACCGGACGACATCCAGCGCGGCGCGCCGCCGCTGCTCCCGACGCGCCCACACGTCGCCCTCGCTGCCGAACTCCACCGCCACCGTCCGCCCTTCCAGGTCGGCGGCGCTGCGCAACGCCGCGCCCTTCGGGACCACCATCACCTGCCCGGCGTTGAGGTAGGGCCGCGTGTAGCGCACGTCGCCGGTCCGGTCCGGGTCCACGCGCAACGCGGAGATCACGGCGTCCACGAGCCACACGTCCAGGGCGTCGTACAGGCTGTCGTAGCCCATGACCGTGAACTGCACCTCCACGCCCAGCGCGTCTGCCAGCGCGCGCGCCAGGTCCACGTCGAGGCCGCTCATCTGGTCGTCGGCCAGCAATCCAAAGGGCGGGTTGTCGCCCTCGATGGCGACGCGCAGCGTGCCGCTCTCCAGCACGCGCTCCAGCGACTCGTCGTTCGCGCCGTGCAGCAGCAGCCACGCGAGCGCCACCAGCACGGCGCATCCCGCCAACAACGCGGCCAGCCTCGCCCGCCGGCTGCGGGCGAGGGCGCGCCACGCCGCGCTTCTGTCCTCGGGTTGAGTCGTCAAGCTTCTTTGCCTCACCAGTTCAAGGGAGCGCGCTCAGGGGAGCGCGCCATCCTGCGCCCAGCCGCGCGCGTAGGCGCGCACTTCTTCATAGATCGGTTTCAACTGGAAATCCGGCGTGACGAATGTGAAGTAGTCGCGCCAGTTGCCCTGCCGCTCTGGATAGCGGAACGCCCAGATGCACAACCGGTCGAGCCAGCCCCACTCCGCCTCGGACCAGCGGAAGGCGTCGAGCGTGTAGGCGATGCGCTGCCCAGGCCGGACCGCGCGCGTCCACCGGGGGTGGTCGTTCCACCCCGCCTCGGTGATGTAGGCCGGCTTGTCGCCATCGCCGTAGCGCGCCATCAGCGCGCGCGTCAGCTCGGCGCGGCGGAAGTTGAGCACGTCCGGCGCCGGCGGGTCGTCGGGCGGGAACTTGAACCCATAGGTGTGGATCGCCAGCGCGTCGAAGTAGGCCGCTGCGCCGGCTTCGTACATCCGCTCCAGGTAGACCAGGTCGTTCATGCCGTTGGGGCTGCCGGTCGGCTCCAGCGTGGGCGCGAGCGCGCCCGCGAGCACGGGGGACCTCCGGGGCCGCGGCCTTGATCACCGGGTAGCTGACGCGGAGCAGTTCGGTGTAGGCCTCCGGGTCTGGGACGCGATAGCCCCACTCGAAACCGAGGTTCGGCTCGTTCCACAGGATGACGCCCTCCAGCGTGGGGGCATAGCGCGCGGCAAAGGCGGCAGCGAACGCGGCAAAGTCGCCGTAGTGCGCCGCGTCCAGGTAGTTGTACGAGGTCTCCACCTCATCGGGGTCGGGGCGCGCCCACGCCGGCACCATCCCGATGCGCGCGATCACCCTGATGCCCTGGTTTGCGGCGTGCTTCATGATCTCGTCGCTGTGCCACCAGTCGTAGCGGCCCTGGGCGCTTTCCACGTAGGCCCACGGGAAGTACTCGACGATGGTCCCCGCGCCCATCTCGCGCACGAGCTGGAGGGTGCGCTGGATTTTCCACGGCTCGATCTCGTCGGTGAGGCGCGTGTGTACGCACGCGACGGGGTGTTCAGTCTGGACGGTCTGCGGCGGGCCGAGCACCGCACGCGGGAACATCGGCGCGAGCCACAGGCACACGTGGAGCACGATCAGCGCGCGCACGACCCAGGGGAGCCAGCGCGTGAGGCGGGCGGCGCGGAGGCGTCCCCGCGCGGCGTGAACGACGCAGACGATGTGGCGCATAGGGCGGCAGACCGACCTCGCTGTACGAACGGGGTATATCGTACCGCGTTTTCTCCGGCTTTGGGGAACGGTGCGGCGCGCTCTGGTGGGCGCGCCCGCGAGGGCGGCTAACGCACGTCGTCAGCCGCCGGTGGGAGGTAGACCCGTTTCACGCGCGGCAGCAGCGACGTGGTGACTTCGTAATTGATCGTCTCCGCCCAGCGCGCCACCTCCTCGGCGGTGATGCGCGCCTCGCCCTGCGCGCCAATGAGGACCACCGTGTCGTCTTGCTTCACGTCAGGGATGCCGGTCACATCGACGACGAACTGGTCCATGCACACCCGCCCCACGATGGGCGCGCGCTGCCCGTTGATGAGCACCGCGCCCCGGTTCGAGAGCAGGCGGTGATAGCCGTCGCCGTAGCCGACCGGGACGAGCGCGACGGGCGTCGGGCGCGTGGTGGTGTACGTCCGCCCGTAGCTGATGCTCGACCCCGGCGGGAGCGTGCGCACGCGCGCGACCCGGCTCTGCAACGCGAGCGCCGGCTGCAACGCGACCGGCGGCGCGACCTCGGCGTTGGGCCGCAGCCCGTAGATGGCGATGCCGGGCCGCACCGCGTCCAGGTGCGTCTCGGCGTGGAAAAGTGTGGCGGCGCTGTTGGCGCAGTGCCGCACCCGAAGACGGTGCCCCGCCGCCGCCACGGCGCGCAGCACGTCGGTGAAGCGGGCGAACTGCTGGCGGGTGTACGCCCGGCTCGCCTCTGCCGGCTCGTCGGCGACCGCGAAGTGCGTGAACATCCCCTCCAGGTCGAGACCCGGCAGCGCCGCGACCTGGTCCACGAACGCCGCCGCCTCCTCTGGCAGCAGGCCGAACCGCCCCATGCCGGTATCCACCTTGACGTGGACCGGCGCGCGGCGTCCGGCGGCCTCAGCCTGTGCGCTGACAGCCTGCGCGGCCTCCCAGGTTGTGAGTGTCGCCGTGAGGTTGTGCGCGACGATGAAGGGCGCGGCATCCGGCGGCGCGTAACCCATCACCAGGATGGGCGCGGCCAGCCCTGCCTGGCGCAGCGCGACGCCCTCATCCACGCGCGCGACGGCCAGCCGGGTCGCCCCGCCCGCGAGCGCGGCGCGCGCTGCTTCGGCGGCCCCGTGGCCGTAGCCGTTCGCCTTCACGACCGCGATGACCTCCACCGGCCCGCCCACGTGCGCCTTGAGGGCACGCACATTGTGCATGATCACGCTCAGGTCGATGACGGCATACGTAATCGCCCCGTCGGCTGGCGGGTTGGTGGTCATGCTGGTCCCCCCATGTGGATGCAAAGACGCCGGTTTGCCGTGCCGTCGAGTCTACGCGCCTACTGCCGGTTCTGCCATTCCTGCACCGTGGTCTGGAGGAACTCGCGCACGTCTGGATCGACCACGTCGCCGACGCCCTCGTAGAAATGGCCGTCAACCTCGATGGACACTCCCACGCCGGTCACGCTCTGGCGGATGTGGATCGACCGGTCGGAGAGCGCCGGCGTGTGCTGAAGCTTGTATTGCAGGAAGTCCTCGATTTCGTCGACGATGCCCGGCGCTTGCGCCCTCGTCGCCGATAACGGCGTCTGCCCGGCGAACACGCGGCCCAACTGGCGGAGCATGTGCGGCGGGGCTTCTTCTTCGAGGCCCGGCAGCGCCAGTGTGGCGTCAGTTGGGTCTTCTCTGCCCGCAGAGGGCGCGGTGTGCGCTGCGGCCTCCGGCTCAAGGTCGGCCATCTCGTTGAGGTTGCGCACCAGGCCCACGAAGCGGCGGCGCAGGTCCGGGTCGGGCACGTCATTGAGGCGGCGGTAGCGCGCGCCGCCGAAATCGACGATCAGCGCGCCGTCGGCAAGATCGCGCCACACGCGCATCACTTCCACCGAGTCGGCGGGCGGTTCTTGCGTGGGGTCTGCCGCCGGGTTGCCGGCGTGCGCCTGGGGAGGGGCATCCTACCCTCGGACGCTGGGCGCTCGGCGGGCGCGGCAGCAGCCGTGGCGGCCGGCGCGCCGAAACTCACAACCGGCCCCAGGGTGCTCCGTTTCGCCGCCGGCTCCTGTGGCGCCGGGTCCTGCGCGGCGGCTTCGACTGCCGCGCTGCTCCCGTCAGGCGACGGCCCCTTGCCGTCATGCGCGCCGGCCGGCGCGCCGCTGTCTGGAGCGCCGCTCACTTGTGCGCCACTTGCAGGTGCAGCGGCTTTGGCCTTGCGCGCGTCCTCCGGCTCCATGAAGAAGTTGACGATGGCCCCCCACACGCCCGACCGGCTGCGCGCCGGCGCGGGCTGTACTGTTGTCTTGGGCGCCTTGGGCGGCATCTCGCCGCGCTCGCGCTTTGCGCGCGTGTTGCGCCGGTAGACGATCCACCAGACCATGACCAGCAGCACCACGGAGGCGCCGATGGTCATCACGCACAGCGACATCACGCCAGGTTGACCGAAAAAGTCCAGGAAGTCCATGTCTCTGCCTCACGACGGCAAGTCGGGAGCGTGCGCATGAAGTCATGTGATGGCCCAAACTTGCCTTAACTGACCATACATGCTCTATCTATTATTTTGCATCGATTGGGCGCAGACGCAAGCCCTGTGGCGGCCATAAAGCGCAAGATTAACAAATCTCTCTCAATTCTGAACGTTTTCCGCGCGCCGGCCCGCTGCTTGCGAGCGCCGGTGTGATGTGTTAGCTTTGCGCCATCGACGATTCGCCTTACGCGCGCATTGGGCGCGCGCACTGCGAAAGGGAGACACGACGCCTTGCGCACCCGACCCCGATGGATGCTCCTCAGCCTCGGCGCTCTGATCGTTGCGGCGCTGTTCCTGTTTCCTCAATGGTGGCCGCTGGTCGCGGGGCGGCCCGCGCTGGTCTCGTTCCCCGGCGTCTCTGACGAGGAACGCGCCGCCCTGGAGACCGTCCAGGCCATCGACCCGACCGAGGCCGCCGCAGTCTACATCGCGGGCACGCCCACGACCGTGCCCGAAGACATGCAGACCATGCCCGACATGGAACTGCCCATCATCCTCGCGCGCGGCGAGTTCCAGGAACTGGACGCGCTGCATTGGGCCACAGGCACGGTGACGCTCTTCCGGTCGGGCAGCGAGGTCATCATCGTCTTCGAGAACTTCAGCGCGCGCAACGGCCCCGACCTGTACGTGCTGCTCTCGGTCCACCCGGAGCCGCGCACGAGCGCCGAGGTCCATCAGGGTGCGGGCGCGGTCGAGGTGGGGCCGTTGGTCGGGAGCGTCGGCGCGCAGAGCTACACCGTGCCGGAGAGCGTCGATATTGCGCTGTACAACAGCGTGGTCATCTACTCGCGCGCGTTCGACACGATTTTCAGCGTCGCGCCCCCTGACGCCGGAGGAGTTCTGAGCGGCGCGGTCACACGGCGCGCGCCTCCACCCTTCACCCTACATAGCGCCGGGCGGCGGCCATTCGAAGTGCAGCTCATGCTCGCCAAGCTGGAGCACGTCGCCGTGCGCGAGGTACGTGGTGCGGGCCGGCTGCCCATTGACGCGCGTCTCCTGCGGGCTGACCTGGCTTTCCAGGTAGTAGTCCGGCGGGCGACGCGAGGATGGTCGCGTGTACAGGCGCAAGGCCGGGCAGCGTCAGGTGGCTGCCGGGGCCGCCGCCGATGAGAAAAGGCGAGGCGAGGATTGGCGTCCGTTTGCCCGGCCCCGCCGCGCCCCATGCCGTCAGCATCGCGCCAGAGGCCGGCGGCGCGTCAACCGCGCCTGCCGGGGCCGCGTCCAACGGCTCCCTTGATTCGGGCGGCGTCGGCTGGTCGGCGGGCGGTTGGGGCGTCCAGCGCGGCGGCGGCGCTTCCTGATCGGGGGTGTCGGCTGGTCGTGAGGCGGCTGCGGCGGCCACTCAACCGGCCTCTGCGCGCGCCCCGGCGTCGGCGTCTGCAACGGCGGGAGGACCTGTTGCGGCGGAGGCTGTGCCGGGGGCGGTGCATAGGGTTGAGGCGTTTGGGCCGCCGGCTGGTACGCCTGCGGCGGATACGCTGGATATTGGGGCGACACGGCGGCTTCGGGTTTGGGCGCTTCGGGCTTGCGGCGGCGCAGCGCCATAACTAGCGCCTGCACACCGAGGCCGATCACCATCGCGGGGACGATGACGGCCAAATTTAGATTCTGCACCAGACCGACCGAGACCAGCACTGCGCCCAGGATTGCGGCCATCACCGTGGGCAAGCGGCGCGAGATGAGCAACAGCCCGATCGCGCCGGCAATGGCGCACACGACTAATATCAGCACGGAGCCTGCGGAAAGCGGCACCCTGTACGTTTCCAGCAGGCGGGATACCAGAAATCCTGAAACAATCGCGCCGGTTAGCAACTCCGTTGTCGCGAGCGCGCCAACGATCCCGATCAGCGCGGCGATTGCTAACACCCAGCCGTCCGGCAATTCCTGTGCGACGTCCAGCACAATGATGCCGACTACTAGCCCTAGTGCGAAGCCAGGGCCTGCTACCACTGGGATGTACACTCGCCCACCCACGAGCAGCAGGACGACCCCAACGAGGATCAACAGAGCGCGTATCCAGATTGGCAGTTCCAACCGAAACGAGCGTACCTGCTCCTCTAGCTGGTCACGGAGGTCCTGAACCTCTGCTTGCATCTGCTGAAACGTCTCTTCGGTCTGCTGAAAAGCCGTCTGATCCAGCGGGACACCCAGATCGACCAGGAACTTCTCCAACGAGCCGACGTCGGCGGTCGAGCAGCCGGCCAACAGCAGCACCGCAAGCAAGGACACAACCAGAATGCTGACGCGCGCGCGCATGACCCTCTCCCGTGTTTGTTCGCCTTTTCATGGTTCTGAGGTCGCTACTTCGCATCCGGGCGGATGAGCATCACCGGGACCGTGACGGCCTGCACCACCTTCTGCGCCACGCTGCCCAATAGCCAGCGCGTGATGCCCGTGCGCCCATGTGTCGAAATCACGACAAGATCGACTTCGTTCGCCTCGACGTAATTGTAGATGCCGGTCGCCGGCCCGGTGGCTTCGATGATCTCCTCCCGCACCTGCACGCCCTCTTTACGAAGCACGTTGCGCAGCCCGACGAGGTACACGCGCATGTTCTCGATCACCGCCTGCATCTGCTCCTCCTGCCCGGCCAGCACCACCTGGTCGGCCATCGCGCGGAACGGGGAGACGTACACGTGCAGGAGGATCAGTTCCGCCTCGTGCTTGCGCGCAAGCTGCGCCGCGTGCGGAATCGCAAGCTCGGCGAACCCGGAACCGTCAAGCGGCACCACGATGCGCTTATACTGTGGGCCATCATTCATGGTTCCCGTCCTTACGCCAGGTTTCTCTTACCCGCATTGTACCAGATAGTCGGCGGGGGCGCGCGTATCCTGCAAAGCGGGTTGGTGTTTATCTAGGTGAAGAGTACAATAAGCACAGGTGAGATGATTCACCGCGTCGTAGAAGGGACGGGAGGCGCAAAATGAGTTACCAACCGCAAACGCAACCGATGGGCGTCGCCATCGACATCAGCGATGTCATGCGGCGCGTGTATCTCTGGATGGTCGCCGGCCTCGCCATTACCGCGATTGTGGCCTTCGCGGTAGCTAACAGCAACCTCGTAAGGATCGTGTACGAGAATCCGATCATCCTGCTCGTCGTGATTATTGCCGAGTTTGGCCTGGTCATCGGCATCACGGCCGGCATCAACCGGATGTCGCCGACGACGGCAGGCGCGCTGTTTGCCGTGTACTCGGCGCTCAACGGCGTGACGCTTTCGTTCATCTTCCTGATCTACGAGATCGGCGACATCACCATCGCGATTGTCGCCACATCGGCGATGTTCGCGGCGATGAGCATTGTGGGCTACACCACCAAGATCGACCTGAGCAAGATCGGCTCGATTCTGTTCATGGCCCTCATCGGGCTGATCATCGCCTCGTTCCTGAACCTCCTCCTCCAGAGCGAGACGCTGTACTGGATCATCAGCTACGCCGGCGTGTTGATCTTTGTCGGCCTGACGGCGTGGGATACGCAGAAGATCAAGCGCATGGCGGAGAACATCCCGACCAGCGGCGGCGGCGAGATGGTGGAAGTCTCGGTCGGGCGGCTGGCAACCATCGGCGCGCTGATCCTCTACCTCGACTTCATCAACATGTTCCTGTTCATCCTGCGCATCGTGGGGCGTAACCGGTAGGCCGCGCGCGCGGGAACGCAAGCGCGTCAACCGGAAAAGCTGCATATGAGGGCACAGGGCCGCCTGTGCCCTTTCTGTGTTTGTGCGGGCGTCACCGGAGGTACGGCTCCGGGCGGGGGTGGCGCGCGTCCTCCCAGAAGGCCGCGTGGAGCGGGGAGGCGTCGAGGGGCGACGTCCCCAGGGTGTCCGGGGCGTCGGGATCGATGAAGGCCACGTCGAGCGCCTCCACGCCGTCGGCGCGCAGCCGGCCGCCGATCACGCCGCACTCGAACAGCGCGCCGACCGGGCGGACCTCGTCGCCGTTGGGGTAGCGGACGATCCACGCGGGGTTGCTGTACACGCCGATCAGCCGCGTAGGCCGCACGTGCAGCCCGGTTTCCTCATGGACCTCGCGGACGGCGGTGCCGGTGGCGGTCTCGCCCAGCTCGCACCAGCCGCCGGGCATGTCCCACGTGCCGAGGTCGCCGCGCCGGATTGCCAGCACGCGCCCGTTCACGTCGCGGACGACTGTCGCCGCGCCGGGCAGCGTCACGCGCGCTGCGCCGACGTACTGCCGGAGCGTCTCAACGTGCCCCGGCGGGCCGGCGGGGGCGCACACCGCGCGCTCGATGGGGGCGTCCGCGCGGCGGCGAGGGCGTCGCCAAGCATGTGCCGGTAATGCGGCGGAAGGCGCGACAGGGCCACGCCGGGCGCTTCGAAGCGCACGCCGGTGATCTCGCTGCCGTCCGCGCGCAGTTCGCCGCCGGCAGCGTGCCCGGCAAAGCACACCGTCCACGGCTGGACCAGGTCGCCGTTGGGATAGGCCAGGTTGTACGCGGGGTCGCTGTAGATGCCCACCAGCCGGTCGAGGCGCACGTGAAGGCCTGTCTCTTCACGCACCTCGCGGCGGGCGCAGCCGGCCAGGTCTTCGTCTGGCTCCAGGACGCCGCCCGGCAGGCCCGGCCAGTCGAAGTCGGCGCGGCGCTGGACGAGGACGTTGCCCGCGTCGTCGAACACGACGGCGGTGGCGTAGACGAGCAGGAGGCGCTGCCGCCCGACGCGCCGACGTATCCAGGCGACGTAGTCTGCGCCGGAAGCGGCGTCGTGGTCGGAGGCGGCGCGGCGCGTCACATGCTTTCCATCACGTCGAGCACGTCGGCGAGCAGCGTGTCGAAGAGGCGGGCCATTGTCTCATCCGGGGCCTGGTAAGGGCCGCCGAAGGAGCCATCGCCCAGCAGGGCGCGCGCCGTCTCTGCGGTGGCGTCGAACGGGAGGTTGACGCGCTTCTTCTCGCCCTGGGGCAGCGCGCCCACCCTGGTAAAGGGGAACGCCTCGCACCAGTTGGCGTGTTCCAGTGGCAGGCCCTCGCGCGCCATGAAGGCTTCGGCGGCAGGCGCGTTGTACCACTCGTACCAGACAATCCGCAGGCCGTCCACCTCGTCCTGCAGGCTGTCGAGTTGCGGCGGGCGCGTGTTGCCGCTGTGCCCGTTGAGGATGAGGATGCGCCGGAAGCCATGCTCGACGAGGTCCATCACCAGTTCGTACACGACCTGATGAAACGTCGCCTCCGAGAGGCTGAGCGTGCCCGGAAAGTCCATGAAGTAGGGCGAGACGCCGAAGTTCAGCGGCGGCGCGACGAGCGCCTGCGTGCGCACCGACGCGGCGTTCGCGAGCGCCATCGGGATGCGCACATCGGTGAGCAGGCTCAGGTAGCCGTGCTGCTCGGTGGTGCCCACGGGCAGGATGACGCGGTCGTCGCGCTGGAGATAGTCTTCGACATCCATCCACGAGAGTTCAGCGAATTCCATGACGTATCCTGTTCTGTTTGTGCGTGCCCGGAGAACGCCGGATCAGGTCGCAAGAATTGGCAACGCGATGCTGAAGGTACTGCCCATATCCGGGCCGGGGCTTTCGGCCCAGACGCGGCCCCTGTGCGCCTCGACCAGCGCGCGCGCGATGGACAGGCCCAGCCCCATCCCGCCGTGGCGGCGTGTCATGTGGTCCTCGACCTGGTGGAACTGGTTGAAGATGCGGTCGATGTGCTCGGCGGGAATCCCGACGCCGGTGTCGCGCACGCGCAGCCAGACCTCGTCGCCGTGTTGTTCGGTCCACACGGCGATCTCCCCGCCGGCCGGCGTGAACTTCACCGCGTTGTTCAGCAAATTGGTGACGGCCATCGTCAGGCGGGAGCGGTCGGCGCTGATGGCGACCGGCGGCTCCGGGAGCTGGACCCGGAGCAGGTGGCTCTTGGCCTCGGCCATCGACGCGGTGTCCTGCGCTGCGGCCTGCATGATCTCGGCGATGGGGAGGGGTTCCATCGTGAGTTCGCCCTCCGACACCTGCAGGTAGCGCAGGTTGGTCATGTCTTCGATGAGGTTGCGCAGGTGGAGGGCGCTGTTGAGCACCGCTGAGGCGTGGTCGCTCATGCTTCCCTGCGCCTCGTCTTTCAGGAAGCTGGCGTAGCCCAGGATCACGCCGAGCGGCGTGCGCAACTCGTGCGAGGCGATGGCGATGAAGTCGTTCTTCAGGCGGTCCAGCTTGGCGAGTTCTTCATTCGCTTTGCGCAGCGCCTCGACCAGGCGCGCGTTCTCAACCGCGACCGCCGCCTGCGAGGCGAGCAGCATCAGGTGGTTGCGGTCATCGACCGTCCATTCGCCGCTCTGCTTGTTGATGGACTCCACCACGCCGATGACCCGGTCGCGGACGCGCATGGGGACGCCCAGCAGCGACCGCACCTCCAGGTTGACCTGCTCGCCGACCTGGCGGTAGTGGCGCGGGTCCTGGCTGGTGTCGTTGATGCAGATGGTCCGATTCTCGCGCGCGATGGTACCGGCGATGCTGTGATCGAGCGGCACGCGGATCTGCGCCAGCGACTCGATGGGTGTGTTGGTCGTCGCGACGAAGCGCAGCTCGTTCGTTTTGCGGTCCATAAGCAGGACGGAAACGTCCTGCGCGTCCGTGAGTTCGACGGCCACTTCCAGGATGTATTGTAGCAGGGGGCGCAGTTGCAGCGTGGAATTCAGCACCAGACTCACCTCAAGCAGGCGGCTGAGCGAGGCAATCCGGTTGTGCAGTTCCTGGATTTCGGGCTGGATATCCGACACGGGCGCACCCATCGCGATCTGCGGTCGCGAGATTGTCAAGCCGCGCACGGGGAATCGTACATCACATTTCAGGCCCCCGCAATCCGGAGTTTTGGGGCGGGGAGTCAGGGCGACGTTGAATGCCCATCGTGAAGGATGAAGCCCCGGTAAGGGCCGCGAAGGTGCGCCGCGCCGCCGCCCGCAGCTCCCAGGGAGCTTCAAGCTCCCTGGGAGCTACCGAGGGTGCTGTTTTCAGGGCGGGTTCAGTACGCACGGCGCACTGCCTCAGACGCGCGATCAGGCCTCTTCCGCCACCGCCGCCGGCGCGGACGTCAGCACGGGCGCCACCATCGGCGTGCCGTGGAGCGGGTGCGCGCTCACCGTGATGGGGACGCCGTAGACCTCACTGAGCAGGTCGGCACGCAGAACATCGTGCGGCGTGCCGACGGCGCGCAGCGCGCCGTTATCCAGCAGCGCCATGCGGTCGGCGTAGAGGGCGGCCTGGTTCACGTCGTGCAGCGTCATCACGACGGTCAGGTTGTCGTCGTGCGCCAGCGAGCGCACCAGTCCGAGGAGCGTCGCCTGGTGGCGGAGGTCAAGGTGCGAGGTTGGCTCGTCGAGCAGGAGCGCGGCGGGTTCCTGGGCGAGCGCGCGGGCGATGAGGACAAGCTGGCGCTCGCCGCCGGAGAGGGCCGCCACGGGCCGGTCGCGCAGGTTGGTCAGGCTGGTGCGTTCGAGGACGCGCTCGACGGTGGCGCGGTCGTGCTCGTTGAGGGGCATCACCCAGCCGCGATGCGGCGCGCGCCCCAGCGCGACAAGCTGCCACACCGTCAGCGGCCACGCCTGCGACTCAAGCTGCGGCACCAGACCCAGCGCGCGCGCACGCTCGCGGGCATGGAGCCGGCGCGCGTCTCGCCCATCGACGAGGGCAAACCCGGCGCGGGGGCGGAGAATCCCGGCCATCAGTTTGAGCAGCGTGGTCTTGCCCGCGCCGTTCGGTCCGATGATGACGAGCACCTCGCCCGGCTCGGCGCGAAGATCGACGGCCTGCAGCACCGCGTGGCCGTTGTACCCAAAGTGCAGCGCGCGCGCTTCCAGGTGAATCATGTCGTAGCCCTCCATGCCTGCCCTCTCGCGAGCAGGTAGAGAAAAAACGGGCCGCCGATCATCGCGGTGAGAATCCCCACCGGCAACTCAACCGGCGCGAGCACCACCCGCGCGGCGGTGTCGGCGACGAGGAGCAGAAGCGCGCCCACCAGGATACTCACCGGGATCACGCGCGCGTGGTCCGCGCCGACCAGCGCCCGCGTGATGTGCGGCGCCATCAGGCCCACGAAGCCAATCACACCGCTGACCGCGACGGCGGCGGCGGTCACGAGGCTGGCGGCGGCGACGATCAGCAGGCGCGCGCGCCGGAGGTTCAGCCCCAGGCTTTGCGCGGTCTCGTCGCCGCAGGCCAGCGCGTCGAGCGGGCGCGCCATCATCCAGATGACGGCGACGCCTGGTGCCGTGTAGAGCAGGGTGACGCCGATCTGCTCCCACGTGCGCCCGCCCAGCCCGCCGAGCAGCCAGCTAAACGTCTGGCTCAGGTCCGCCGTGTTGAGGATCATCACCAGCGACACAACCGCCGACAGCATGGTGCTGAAGGCCACGCCCGCCAGCAGCAGCGAGATCACCGAGCCGCTGCCGCTGGCCTCGGCGACGCCGTAGACAATGATGACAGCGAGGAGCGCGCCGATGAATGCGCCCAGCCCCACCGGGCCGAACCCCGCGCTCGCCAGCGTGACGCCGCCGGTGATGACCAGCACCGCGCCGAGCGCCGCCCCGCTTGACGCGCCGACCACGTAGGGTTCGGCCAGCGCGTTCTGGAAAAGCCCCTGAAAGGCCGCGCCCGCCGCCGCCAGCCCGCCGCCGACGACCATCGACAGGAGCACGCGCGGCAGGCGCAGGTCCCAGATGATGACGTTGTGGCTCGGCCTGGCCGCCTCCGTCCCGGGCAGCAGCGCCTGCACCACGTCGGCGGGGGGGATCACCACCGCGCCAACCGCCAGGCTGAGCACGGCGGTGACCCCCAACGCCAGCATCAGGGCTGCCGAAATCGAAACGATGCGCCCGTCAATCACAGACTGGCTCAGTCCTCGAACACGTCAGGATACAGGGCGCGTGCGACGAGTTCAACCGCGTCCGCGGCGCGCGGGCTGGGCCGTTGCAGGATGTCGTCGTCGAAGCCGTAGATCGCGCCGTTCTGCACGGCGGTGATCGCGTCCCAGCCCTCGCGGGCAGTGATGGCCTCAGGGTCGATGAAGGTGTTGCCAAGTATCACGTCAGGGTCGCGCTCGATGAGGGCTTCCGCGCTGACGGATGGGAAGGCATCGGTGAGGTCGCCGAAGATGTTGACCCCGCCCGCGGTTGTGACGATCTCGCTCAGGTAGGTGCTTGGGCCGGCGGTCATGAGCGGGTCGTTCCAGATCTCATAGAAGAAGGTCTTGCGCGCGTCGGCGGGCACGGTGTCGGCGAGCTTCAGTTCTACTGCGCCGATGCGCGACTCCATCTCGACGACGACCTGCGCCGCCGCAGCAGCGTGGTCGGTGAGCAGGCCCAGCTTGAGGATGTCGCTGTAAAGGCCGCGCAACTGCACCGGGATCAACACGAAGAACGGGATCCCCAGCCCCTCGAATGCCTGGGCAAGCTCCGCGTGCAGCGAGTCGCCGATCACGAGGTCGGCCTCAAGGTCCACGATCTTCTCAATGCTGATGGTGTCGGCGGTGTACTGCCCGACGACCTCAACGGCCTCGACTTCGGGCGGGTAATTGCAGAACTCGCTGCGGCCCACCTGTAGCGCGCCCGCGCCGATGGCCCAGAGAATCTCGGTGTGGCCGGGCGTGAGCGAGACGACGCGCTGCGGCGGCGCTTCCAGCGTGACCTGGCGACCCAGCGAGTCGGTAAGGGTGAGCGGGTAAGGGCCGTTGCCCGCCTGAGCAGCGCCGGGCAGCAACAGGGCGACGATCAACGCGATGAGCAGAAACCGTGTTTTCATGACCTCCTCCAGGCCAAAGCGATAGGGTAGCGTGTCTCGTGGAGGGGGCGGCGGCAAGGATCAGGACGTACAGGCATCGGGGACAGACACACAGTACACTCCTAACAGCAACCCCGCAGCGGCTTACGCACACTGCGGGGTTGGGAACGATCTACGGAGGACCGTCGATCACCTCAGGGCTGATACCCTAGCCCCCAACCCCCATCCACGAAGGCCGAGGCTCGGTCAAGGCGGGCGACCTGGCTTCCTCGGCGCGCGGTCGTCGCGCGCCTTGGTCACAGTTGCGGGGCAGCGCCGGACTCGACTCGGTTGAGTGTCACCGGCTTCGCCTTTAATCCCTGCCATCCGGGGCGAAGGGAACCTTGAACGGAGCACTATTCGATTGTGGCAACACTATAGCACGAAAATTCGAAAAAGGGAAGATGTAAGGGCGCGCGGGTGCAGGCAAAAGTTGTCAGGCAGCTTGGGGCAAAGGGAAGGAGGGGGCGCCAAGCTGAGGCCAGTCGCCACTGAGAAACGCGGCGCGCGCCTTTGCCACCTTGCACGCGCCCGCCTCGCTCCAACGGGCGCCCGCGATTTTGAGGCGTTGCAGGCCGATCTGTTTGCAGCCACTCTCCATCGTGCCAGAGCCAATCTTCAACCCCCTGGCGCGGAACCTGGCGTAGCGCATGCGGATGCGATTGTGGGCGAAGTAGACGCGCGCGCTGTGGACGGCTTCAGGGGCGCGCGGTCGGCAAGGGCGCGGCACGCGCGCGCGACAGCGCCTAAGCGTCCCGCCCACAGGTGGGCTTGCTGCTGCTCCCGCCAGGCAAGGGCTGCGGGCGTCTCTTCACCAAAGGCGGCGTGGGCGACCGCCGTCAGGTAAGTGCAGGCATGATACCAATCCACGATCTGGACCGCGCGGGGAAGTGCTGCTGCACGATGCGCCAGATCCACGCCGCGCCATCGGCAATGAAGATCAGTTCTTCCGCCTGGTCGGCGTGCAGCGCAAACCCGGTCGCCCACACCAGGTCCGCGAAGGCTTCCGCATGGGCGGTGTCCACGTAATACCGGCGCAAGCGCACCGCGCGTGCGCATCCAGCGTCCACCACACGCCCGCTTTCATCTCGTGCCAGCCATCGGCGAAGGGGGCGAGAAAGCCATCGACCGAACCGTACAGGCGTTTCGGCTTGTCGGTGGCGCGCTTGTGCGCCTGCTGCGCCTCCAGGTCCTGACTGTGCGCAAGCTGCGCGGCTTCGGTCGCCATCACCGCTTCCCCCACCTGCTGACATGCCTTGCGGATGCTGTTCGGACTCAGGTCCAGCAAGGTCGTTTGCGCCAGCAAATCGCTGCTGGTCCCGAAGGCGTCCTGCACCCCCACCAGCGCCGCCAGCTTGACCACTGCCGCGCTCATCTGTCCTGGCGTGATCCCTAAGCGCGCGTCCAGCGGGTAGTGCCCGCCGCCGCAGTGCGGGCACACGTAATACGCCCGCCGGTAGTACACCCGCCCGTGCAGGGTGAGCGTCATCCCGCGCCGCTTGCGCACGTAGTTGGCGACCTCTCCGCAGGCGCATGGCTGCGTGTCCGCCGGGTACGGCTCATCCTGCGCTTCCAGCCACGCCTGTAGCACCGCGTTGCCCAACTCATGGACCATCTGTCGCACGGCGGTTTCCATCCCGGACAAGTCCTCGGCATCCAGGTCGCCTGGATACGCCTTGACGACCTCGGGCAGCTCGCGCAGCAGGCGCTCTTGCAGGTATGTGATAAAATCCATGTCTACCTCTCGCGTGGTGTGGAATTTGCTGGTCAGCTTCTTCCCTACCACGCTTGAGGCTTTTTGTCTACCTTTTCCCTGTCAACTTTTGCTCGCACCCGGGCGCGAGGTGGCACGACAACCTCCGGGAAGCAGCGCGGGTTTGAAACACGAAGCCACGAAGGGCGCGAAAACGCGAAAAAGTGCGCCCAACCCTTTCGTGACTTCGTGCTACGGTACCCGATGTGCGCTTCCCAGAGACACCCCCGACCGCGCCCAACCGCCTATTTCGGAAACACGCACGTGCGCGAGCGCACTGCGCGGATGGCGGCCTCCATCGTCGCCTTCGGGATGGGGTGCCAGCGCCCGCCCTCGCGGTAGACGCCGCCGACCTGGGCCGGCAGCCAGAGCGGGTCGTGCACGTAGTAGTAATCGCGGTCGTAGCCCGCGACCACCAGCCAGTGCGCGCCCTGGTCTGGCCCGGAGATGAGGTGCGGCGGCAGGTTCAGGCTGGCGTAATCCACGAGCGGGATGACCGGCTTGTTGTCGTTGATCTGCGCGATGAAGTAATCGCTCGCGGCGAAGGGCGACTCGACCTCGCACGACAGGCCGTAGTGCGCGGCCAGGCGCACTAGGTGCCACGCGGTGGTGTACCCCTGCGGCGCGACGCCGGAATAGAATAAGTCGTTCACCGTGAGGCCGTCGCCCAGGCCGGCGTACTTGAGCAGCATCAGCACGCAGGCGTGGCCGCAGTCGTTGGGGAGGCGGTTGTCGAGCTGGCTCACCCAGGGCACGTCCAGCTTCCTGTGCGCCGTGATCGGCGTCATGGCGCGCAGCGCGCGCACGACCTGCCGCTTCTGCGCCAGCGTGAGGTTGGGCAGGTCGCGGATCATGGGGCCGGCATAGACCGCGCTTCGCGCGCTTGCGGTGTGCGTCAGTTGGGCGGCTTCGATCCACGCCCAGTATTGCGCGCCCTGGCCCATCGCGGCTGCGGCTCGCGCGAAGGCGTTGATAACCTGCTGGTTGGTGTACTGACCCACAATCTCGCCGGGCTGGTCAAGGCCGTCGTCGGCTGCGCCGGGCGGGATGATGCTCTGCAGGGCCTCAAACCCGGCGTGGGTGATGGTGCCGTAGCGGAAGTAGCTCACGCCGGGCGCGCCGTGCGCGAACGCCGCCTCGGCCGCGCTAAGCATCTCGCTGCCGGGGACGCCGTGGTATGCCTGGAGCATCGGGATGATGGGCCGGCCGTAGCGGCTTGCGGATTCGAACGCGCGTGCGACCGCCTCCTGCGGGGAGAGGCCGAACTCCCGGTGGTAGACCATCGGGTGGAGGCTCTGCACGTGCGGCAGCCACTCGTTGATGTAAATGGACTGCGGGTGCAGGCCGCGCGCGTCGAAGTTGAGGCCGATGTGGAAGTCCGCCGGGATGTCAGCGCGGATGCGCGTGATGAGGGCGCGCGCCTCGGTTGGCCCGCCGCTGAAATAGCCCGCGCCGCTCTCGACATCCAGCAGCATCGACCTGACGCCGGCCACGTTGCACACCGCCGCGACGCGCTGCGCCTCCGCCGCCACATCCACCCCCTTGAGGACCGCCCAGGCGTGGAAGTCGATGTTCGCTGCGCGGAGCTTGCGCACCCAGCGCACGATGTCGTCTGGCCCAAGGATGCAGAGATCGTGTTTGTTTTCGGGGTCGTCGTACATGCCCTGCCACTGCGACCCGTCGCTGGTCTTGACGTAGACCGCGTTGACGTTGGGCGCTTCGTGTACCAGCGTGGCGACAATCTCGTCGATGGTGCGCTCGCTGACCGCTTTGCCGGCCCAGTGGACGATGCCGACGGTCCCGTCGTATGGCGTCTGCGCCGTCATGGTTGCCGCCCCCTTCCAGATTCCTTTACGTAATAGTGACCATTGACATTGCCTTAATGACAACTGGCGTCAGCGGACCTTACAATTGTCCATGACGTGCCAGACTGTCAGGGTGTAAGATGCAATTTGCAAGCCAGGTTCAACGTGGACTCGATTCAGGAGGTTGATTCATGGCCCACAAAATTACCGAGGAATGCATCTCGTGTGGCGCGTGCGAGGCCGAGTGCCCCAACGAAGCCATCTTCCTCGGCGAGGAAATCTACGAGATCGACGCCAGCAAGTGCGACGACTGCGAAACCTGCATGGATGTCTGCCCGGTGGATTGCATCGTCCCTGCTGGGTGAGCGCAAACTGACAGTTTTCCTGCTCACGCCGTAGGCCCTCCGCACGTTGCGGAGGGTTTGCTTTGTCTATGGGGTGATGGGGGGAGAATGAGCGCCGGGCCGCCTCAGTCCGCCATCGACTCGCGGCGCAGCCGGCGCAGGAAATTCGCGCTCTGGAGGCGCTGCTCCAGCAGGTAGGTGATGTACCCGTGCAGCACGCGCTCCAACTCGGCGTGGAGCGCCCCGCGCAGGTTGAGGACACGCACCGTCTCATAGTCCTGTGTCTGCAGGTAGCGGAGCACCTTGAGGGCGCCGAGGCTGAGGGGCATCATGCGCTCGGTGTGGGCGTGCTCCGGGCAGACCACCCCGCCCTCCGCGTAGCTGAAGTACTGGTCCTGTGCGTTGACGGCCTCGTTGCCCACGACACAGGTGAACAACTGCGGCTGGTAGCCCACCCACGAGAGCAGGCGCAGTTCGTAGAAGCGCGCGGCCAGCCGCAGGTTCTCGATCTCCTCGGTGCACAGGAAGCCGAGCGTATCGCGCAGCAGGTAGTAGGCGCGGGCGTTCTCTTCCTCCTCGCCGGTGAAGCGGTCCAGCAGCTCCACCACGTGCGCGGCGTAGGCGGCGCGCACCAGGTCCTCGTGCAGTGGCAGGTATGGCTCCACCATCTCGACCTGCGAGAGGATGTCGAGGTCGCGCCCCTTGGCGACGAGCATGTCCACGCGCGTGAACAACTCGACATGGCCGCCCTTGCGGCTGGTGGGCTTGCGCGCGCCCTTTGCGATCAGCCTGATCTTGCCGCGTCCGGGCGTGAAAACCGTCAACAGGCGGTCGGCCTCGCCGAAGTCGCGCCGGCGCATGATGATCGCCTCGGTGCGGAAGAGGCGCTCGGTGTTCGGCACGTTCAGCCCTCCTGCGTCACGCCGTCAGCGCGCGCGCCCGTGGTTGGCTTCAGGTTGGCCGGCCCGAAACCATCCGGCAGCAGCGCGGCAAGCGCGTACTCGCTGCGGATGTGGCCGTCTGGGTCGGCGATGATGACGTGCAGGTCGGGCGCGAACTCAAAGAGAGTCTGCCGGCAGATGCCGCACGGCGTGCCGCCGTCGGCGGTCACGATGGCGATGGCGACAAACGCACGCTCGCCCTCGCTCACAGCCTTGACCACGGCGGTGCGCTCGGCGCAGATGGTCGCGCCGTAGGTGGCGTTCTCGACGTTGCAGCCGGTGTAGACCTTCCCGCCCGCGCCCAAGAGCGCCGCGCCCACCCGGTAGTTGGAGTACGGCGCGTACGCGCGCTCGCGCGCCTGGGTGGCGGCTGCGACGAGGCGGGCGCGCGCCTCTGCGGTCAGGGTCGGTGAGTCTGTCTGACGTTGCGGGTTCATGGTATGCCTCGTTACAACCAACTCGTGTCAGGGATGCCTGGGGCAGACCATCCAGTCTGCCCCCATTTGACGTCTCTGGATGCGTTTGGATTGAGTTTATAGCATTGCATGGAAAAGTCATAACCCGGCGCGCAGGGACCGCCGCGCGCGGGCGGATCAATCCGGCGCGGCGGCGACCTCGTCGCGGGCGTCGGTGTCGAGCAGGGAGGGGAGGCGCTTGACGCGCACCTTGCGGATGCGCCGCCCGGTCACGGTAAGCACTTCGATCTGCAGCCCATCCACGTGGAAAGACTCGCCCTCGTGCGGGACGCGCCCCAGCACGCTGAAGATGAACCCGCCCAGCGTATCGCCGGCGTCGGTGGCGAGGTTGCTCTCGGAGAGTTCGTTGAAGTCGTCGAGGTCGATGCGCGCGTCGAAGATGAACTCGTCCGCGCTCAGTTGCTCGAAGATGGCCTCTTCGTTGAAGTCGTACTCGTCCTGAATCTCGCCCACGATCTCTTCGATCAGGTCCTCGATGGTGACCAGGCCCGCCGTGCCGCCGTATTCATCCACGACGATGGCGATGTGCACCTTGCGTTTCTGAAGCTCCTCGAGGAGGTCCACCGCGCGCTTGGCCTCCGGGATGAAGTAGGCGGGGCGGATCAGACCCACGAGCGGCTGGTCGAGGCCATCGCGGAAGGTGTTGAGCAGGTCCTTCGCGTAAAGTATCCCCCGGATGTGGTCGATGGAGCCTTCATAGACCGGGATGCGCGAGTGCCCGGCCTGGATGATGGTGTCAAGCGCGGTTTCGAGCGGCGTATGGATTTCGAGCGCCACCATGTCGATGCGCGGGACCATCACCTCGCGCACCAGCGTGTCGGCGAACTGGAAGATCGAGCGGATCATCACCCGCTCCTCCTCCTCGATGACGCCGACCTCCTCCCCCGCGTCGACCATCGTCATGATCTCTTCTTCGGTGAAGGCGCTGGCATCGCTCTCTGCGCCAAGCGGGCCGGCGAGCTTGCTGCTGAGCCACAGCAGCAGTTGTGAGAACGGCGCAAGCAGGCGAAGCGGCGTCTCAACGGCGACGGTGAGCGTGCAGGCGACGCGCTCGGCGTCGCGGGTGACCAGCGCGCCGGGGATCATCTCGGTAATCAGGATCGTGGCCGTCGTTCCGAGGAGAATCACGCCGGTGTAGGTCGCAAGCGCAGCCGCGCCGGCGGAGACGCCCAGCCCTTCGAGCCATGCCACAATCGGCGGCGCGATGACCAGCACGGCGACCGCGGCGGCGATCAGGTGGAGCGCCGTCACGGCGAGCTGAAGCGTGGCGATGGTGCGGGTTGGGTTTTCGGCCAGCGCGAGCGCCCTGGCCGCGCCGCGTCGGCCATCTTCGACCATCTGGCGGAGCCGGGCGGAGCGCGCGACCACCAGCGCCTGCCGGGCGCTCGACAGCGCCGCATTGACGCCCAACAATATCAGGAGGGCTACCAGCCCGGTAGGGAGGTTACTGTCCAATGACGCTTCCTAATCTCTGGCGGCTGCGCCGATGAATCGGAAGCCCCGGCGCAAAAGCATCGCCGAGGCGGTGTGCTTGCGTCGTGCAACACCGCACTCGGCGCGTGATGGCCGGGGCTGTTGATCTTTCAGGCAACTACGGTCTGAGCCAGAAGAGTCTTCGCTCACCTTAAAAACACAGCAACACTGTGTGTCTCCAGGCTGGGGAGGCAGGATTCGAACCTGCGAATGCGTGATCCAAAGTCACGTGCCTTACCACTTGGCGACTCCCCAGCGCGGGGTGGATTTTACCATAACGCGCGCCCGCCGGGCAAGGGCATCTGGCCGCGCCCAGTCTGCTTGCCTAAAACCTTACCCATCGTGTATGCTTCATCGCGAGGTGAGGTCGCAGTGCGGTCAGGGATGCGATGCCTGTTCCTTGTGTTGCTTCTTCCGCTGCTGGCGGGTTGCGGCGCCGTCGGAGAGCCGGAGCCGTTTGTCCCCAGCCCGCTGCCGCGCCCATCGAGCACGCCGACGCCAACGGCGACGATCACCCCCACGCCCACCAGCACGCCCACAGTGACGCCTGAACCGGTCGCGCTTGGGCCGGACGCGACGACGGTCTTCGGCCCAACCGAGGCCGCGTTCGCCGCGCCCACCGCCGTGCGCACGGCGGACGGGCTGCGAATTGAGTATTTCGTCACCTCGAATGACGAGACCGCGCCCGGCGGCAGCGTGACGCTGTTCTGGTCGGCGCTCGGCGCGGAGCGCGCGACCGTCTACCGGCTTGACGAAGCCGGGGAACGGGTGCAGTTCTGGGCGGTGAGGCCGCAGGGGCGGTTGGTGGTCGCCACGCGGTTTGAGGACCGCGACACGGCGCGCTTTGCGCTGGTGGTCGGCGAGGGTGAGGACGAAATCGAGTCCATCCTCGAAATCCCGCTGGTGAGCTGCGTCGAGCCGTGGTTCTTTGCGCCGGCGTCCACCGACGTGTGCACGGCCGGCCCGGCGACCTTCACCCAGGCGGCGGAACAGCGCTTCGAGCGCGGGCGCATGATCTGGCTGGCGGCGGAGATGCGCATCTACGTGGTGTACGACGACGGCCAGGTCCCCGCCTGGGAGGCGTTCGTGGATGCGTTCGTCGAGGGGGAGACGCCCGAAAGCGCGCCCGAATTCGATAACCCTCCCGCCGGGTTGATCCAGCCGGTGCGCGGCTTCGGCCTGGTATGGCGCAACAACGAACCCGTCCGCAGCCGCCTGGGCTGGGCCACAGGGCCGGAGGCCGGCTTCGACGGCGCGGTGCAGGCGAGCCTCGAAGCGGACGGATCGTCGCTGTATATGCGCAGCGTGGACGGCGGCGTCCTGATTCTGGAGCCGGAGGGCGCGGGCTGGCGCACGCTGGAGCCGTAGGCGATTCAACCCTGGACGTGTTACGATATAACGATATTGGGAGTGTAGTTGATGAGGCTTATTACAGCGCATGAGTGGCCCCACGGTACGTCCCGATCCCCCGCCCGATTACAGCACCCGCGTCGCTGAGGCCGCCCGACGCGCGCACGCGACTGAGCATCTCCCGTATCCCGAACCGGATACGGCGGGCGTCGTCGTCAACGAGGGCCTGCTGGCGCAGCTCTACGAGGCTGTGAGCGCGGTCTTTGAGATTCACAGCTTCATTCGCCAACCGAACACGCGCGTTTCGGCGCGCTTTGACGGGACGCTGCGCATCGACTCCGAGGCGGCGTATGCGCAACTCGACGCCGCGTTCGCGCCGCTGGCGCACACGCCCATCTTCCGCGAGGAAGACGGCCGGCCGGTCATCCTCGCGATGCGCGGGCGCTACGCGCCGAAGCCATGGCCGGTGTGGCCCAACATCGCGCTCCTGATCCTGACCGTCATCAGCATGTTGTCCGTCGGCGCGAGCATCGAGATGGCGCAGCGCAACATGCCGGTCAACGACCTGGCGGACATCTACGGCAACCTGCTGTTGGGCTGGCCTTACGCGCTGAGCCTTACGCTCATCCTCGGCGCGCACGAGATGGGGCACTTCATCGCGGCGCGGCGCAACAACGTCCCGGCGTCGTGGCCCTACTTCATCCCGCTCCCGTATCCGATCAGCATCTTTGGGACGCTCGGCGCGGTCATCATCCAGCGCACGCCGCCGAGGAACGCGCGCCAGTCCTTCGATGTTGGCATCGCGGGGCCGCTGGCGGGGCTGATCTTCGCCGTGCCGATTCTGCTGATTGGGCTGGCGACCAGCCCGGTCGAGCCGGTACCCTCCGGGCCTTACATGCTCGAAGGGAACTCGCTCCTCTACGCGCTGAGCAAGTTTGCCGTATTTGGTCGCTTCCTGCCGGGCGGCGGCGAGGATGTCGTCATCAACCAGTTGGCGCAGGCCGGCTGGACCGGGCTGTTCGTCACCGGGCTGAACCTGATCCCGGTGGGCCAGCTTGACGGCGGGCACGTGCTCTATGCGCTGGTGGGAGAGCGGGCGCGGCGGCTCTACTTCCCCGCAATGGCGGTCATGCTCGCGCTCGCGGTGGTGGTTTCGCAGGCGTGGCTGCTGTGGGTGTTCCTGCTGTTCCTCTTTGGGCGCGTGTACATCCCGCCGTTCGACACCGTGACGCGGGTGGACCGAATGCGGCAGGTTGCCGCGCTCGCGGTGATGGTGATCTTCTTCCTGGTGTTTGTCCCCAACCCAATGCAGGTCGTGATTCCGGAGGCGTCGCCTATCTTCCCGTCGGTGTAGGCCCGTCGCCCGGAACGCGCGATAGACGGCCAGACGGCCCCTGATGCGATTTCCACTCAATAAAATGGAAATACCCCCGGACGGATTCGAACCGCCGACGCCCGGTTTAGGAAACCGGCGCTCTATCCTCTGAGCTACGGGGGCTAGCGGCGTCATTATAGCATGGTGGCATGGGGGAGGCTATACCTCGGCGTAGGGCAGCGTGGGCGGCGGCGTGGGCGCGTTGGGGTCGATGGTTGGCGTGGGCGTCGGCGTATAGGTCGGCGCGCGGGTGCGCGTGGGCGGGAGCGTGTTCGTCGGGCCGGGTGTGACCGTCGGCAGCGGCGTGTTCGTGATCGTGGGTTCGAGCGTCGGGTCGATTGGGGCGATGACGTTGCGGTGCATGTAGCCCAGGTCGCGCGAACGGCGCTCCACGTCCAGTTCGACCTCGTACCAGTCGGAGTCGGGACTCAGGTGGCGCAGGACACAGATTTCGCTGCCGTAGGTGAAGGCGGTCTTGACGCTGCACGTTTCGTCGGGGCAACTGCGCACGAGCGCGGAGTCGACCGTGACGTAGAACCGGTCGCAGGGCGGCGGCGGCGTCCAGGTCGGCGGGAACGTGGGGAGCAAGAAGGTGGTCGGGGGCACGGCGGCGGTCCGGGTGGCCCTGACCTGCTCCGTCGCCGCCGCGATGATGGCTTCGCCGCCCTCGCGCATGTAGTTGGTGACGCCGTTCCAGAGCGCGTAGCAGCCAAAGACCAGCATCGCGCCCACGAGGATTATCAGGATCAGCGGCGGGTTGTCCGAACCGCTCCTTCTGCTGTACATCTCCAGTAACCGCGACGCTCACCCGTCCACGGAGAGCAACTCGTATACCATGATCGGCTCGCGCTTGCCGGCGAACGTGTGCGGCGCAAGCGGCTTTGCCGTGATGTACCGCTCGACGAGCCGGTACGTGTCGGCGCTGATGAGAATCTGGCCCGCGCCGGCGCTCTGCTGCAAGCGCCGGGCGGTGTTGACGGTGTCGCCGATCACGGTGTAGCTCATCACGTACTCCGAGCCGACGTTGCCGACCACCGCGTCGCCGCTGTGCACGCCAATCCCCAGCCCCAGACGGCTCAGCATTCCGCCGCCAACGCGGTCCACGATCTGCGCAAAGACCTCCTGCATCTGGAGCGACATCCGGATTGCGCGCAGCGGGTCGTCGTCGTGGGCGACGGGCGCGCCGAAGAAGGCCATGATCTCGTCACCGATGTATTTATCGAGCGTGCCCTGGTTGGATTTGATCACGGCGGTGAGCTTCGAGAACAGGAAGTTGATCGTCTGCACCACCTGCTGCGGCGGGTGTTGTTCGGCAAAGGCGGTGAAGCCGCGAATGTCGGCGAACACGACGGTGACAAAGCGGTTATCGCCGCCGAGGCGCAGGTATCGCTCCGGGTCCTCAAGGATGGTGTCGGCGATGCCCTCATCGACATAGCGGGTGAAGAGCTGGCGCAACAGCGCGTTCCGCGCCTCCAGCTCGTCGTGCAACTGCTTGATGCGCAGCAGCGAGCGGACGCGCGCCAGCAGCATATAGGAACTGAACGGCTTGGTGACGAAATCGTCCGCGCCGACCTCGATGGCCTTGATTTTGTCCTCCTCCGCTTCCAACGCGGTCACCATCACCACCGGGATGAACTGCGTGGCCGGGTTGCGCTTCAACTGGGCGCACACTTCGTAGCCGTTCATGCCGGGCAGGTTCACGTCGAGGAGGACGAGGTCGGGGGCGTCTCGGTGGCGATTTCGAGGGCCTTTGCGCCGTCATAGGCCGTGACGACATCGCAGTCGGCGTTGAGCAGGTACGTCTCGATCAGTTCGCGGTTCAACCAATCGTCGTCAACGACGAGCACCCGCTGTCTGCGCCCGCTGGTGGCGCTTTTAAGGTCTGTCATCTTCCGGTAAGTTCATGGCGCAATGATACCCCGGCGCTGGGTTCTTCGCGCCTATTCTAAGCGCGACGGGGTTCGATTGCCAAGTTTCTATGCGCGCGCCGTCATTCGCTGATGTAGGCGATGACGATGTCGCCGAAGGTGGCGCCGACGTTGAGGTTGGTGCGGATCTCGTCCATGCGGAAGCCCTCGGTGATCCACTCGCCGGTGGCAAGCTGCTGGAAGCCGGTGGGGATCTGCAGGCCGCCGCCGACCCCGCGCGTGATCTTGATGACCACCGGGATCGATGCGGGGATGTGCACGCGCACGTCGCCCTGGCCGGTCGCGATGTCGCCGATCAGGCTGCCCGCGTCGGGGAGGGTGACGGTCACATCGCCCAGGCTGGCGCGCACGTCCAGGCGGGGGCGCACATCGACGCGGCTCAGGTCGAGGGTGATGTTGCCCACGTTGCCATTGATGTCGAGCGTCATCGGCTGTTCGGGCGGCAGGTGCAGCGTGAGGCGGTTGCTGCCGAAGTCCTCCAGCAGGGGGATCGGGTTCACGTTCTGCTCGGTGATGCGCAGGTCGCCCTGCGTGCCCCGGCGTGTATACGACACGTCCAGGGCGTTCTCGGTGCTGCCGCTGAACTCGCCGGTCACCCGGCCTGTCGCCTCCTCCTGCGCGTCGATGGTCAGCTCGGTCAGGCTCAGGTCGAGCGTGAGCGCGATGTCGCCGGCGTCCTGCAGGTCAACGTCGATGGTCTGGCGGTTGGCGTCGGCGACGACGAGCGCCTGGCGCGTGTAGCCGGCGGCGAAGACGACGACGACGAGCGCAAAGACCGCGATCACGAGCAGCGCGACCGTGGTGGGCGTGCGGCGGCTCACCAGCGCCGCCAGGCCGAAGATGATGAGCAGCAACGGCCACAGCCGCACCAGCAGGTCCCAGAGGTAGGCCGGCATCACGCCGAGCGCCTGCAACAGCATGACGACGCCGATGAAGATCAGCAGCAGGGGCCAGAAGTAGTTGCGCTTTTGCCCAAGCACGGTCACACCCCCGCGCCTGACGCCACAGCAGCGCCAGGCCAATCGACAGCGCCGCCACCGGCCAGAAGAGGTCCCCCGCCGGGACCGGCAGCACGTCTGAAAGCAGGACGAGCAGCGCGACGCCGAGCAGCATCGCGGCAATTGCGAAGATCACCTGCCCCATGCTGCTCCCACGCGCGGCGCGCAGCGGGGTTGGGTTCGGCGGGTCGCCGGGGCGCACCGTTTCCAGCGCCGGCAGCGCGTCGAGGGTCTCTTGCGGCAGCACGATCCACAACACGATGTAAAGCAGCACGCCATAGCCGCCTGTGGTCGGCGCCATGATGATGAACAGCAGCCGGACCCACAGCGGATTCAGCCCGATGTACGCGCCGATCCCGCCGCACACACCGGCGAAGACGCGGTCGGTCATGCTGCGCGCAAGCCTGCCAGTTCGCTCCATGCGCCCCATCCTCGTGAGCAGGTACGGTAGTAATAGTATGTCGGAGACGCTTTTAGCGCAACTGGGAGTTGTCGCTGCGGGCCAAAGCCCGCTATGATACCGACATGTGGACCTTGCTGACTCTCGGCGCGCTGCTGGCGGCGCTGCTCGCGCTTGGGGCTGCGCTGCACATGCGGCGGCGCAGGTGGCGCAGCGCGCTGCTGCGTGGGGGCGCGGCGCTCGTGTGCGGCATGGCGTGCGGCGTGCTGGCGTTCAGCGTGCTGACGCGCATCCCCGCCGAGCTGGACTGGCTTTTTGCGTACAACTATCCCCGGCTCGCCGACGACCCTGACGCTGCCTACGACGAGACGCTCGTGACGCACAAGGGCACGGTCGTCGATGAGCTGTGGGCGCGCGCGCTGCGCCCGGAGGGGCAACGCGCGGCGTGCTACAGCGATGACGCGACCGTCTGCGCGCTGGCGGACCGGGCGGCGGCGCTCGCCGCCGAGGAGTACGGCCTCAATCGCGGCACGGGCTTCTACGGGCTGCGGGCGTGGCTTGGCGTGGGCTTCGGCCTGGCCGGCGCGGTGGCGCTGTGGTACCTGGCGCGTCCGCGCCCTGACGCGGACGCGCCGCCCGATGACGCTAACACCGGCTGAATGGCCGCGCGCCCCGCGCGGTCACGCATACGACCCTAATTCCTTCGCCAGATTCACTATGTAGCGGAAGTTCTCCAGGCTCACGCTCGACGGTATGGGAGTGGTCCGAGGCGAAGATGTAGCCGCCGTTTTCCTTGACCACGGGGATCACCTGGCGCATCTCCGCCGCGATGGCGTCCCGGTCGTCCCAGAGCACGGCGTTGATCCCGCCGTGGAGCAGGAGTTGGTCGCCATACGTCCGCTTGACGTGAATGGGGTCCATGCCGGCCTTGACTTCCAGGGGGTTCAACCCGTCGAGGCCGATCTCGATCAGCTCCGGGAGGAACGGGTTGACGTCGCCGCACGAGTGCAGCCGCGCCTTGATGCCCTTCGCGTGCGCCCAGTCGATGGCGCGCTTGTGCACCGGCTGAGCAGTTCGCGGTAGGTGCTGAGCGAGAAGAACTGGCGGCGCTTGTAGCCCATGTCGTCAGGCCAGGTGACGCCGTCGAAGGTGTAGCCCGCGTCCCACACCTGTTCCAGCAGCGCGATGCCGACATCGAGGAAGTGGTTGAACATGTCCTGGCACCACTCCGGCTCGGTGACGAGCGCCATCAGCAGCCGTTCGGTGCCGACGGTCCACGAGTGGGTGACATCGAAGCCGAACCACAGGCCGGCTTCGATCCACGCGCCCTGCTCGCGCCACTTCTTGTAGTTCGCCTTCAGCCGCTCCCACCGGATGCGGTCGGGTGTGGGCGTCATGCGCGCTTTCGCTTTGCGCCACGCATCGGGGTTCGTGATCGTGAAGTCGAGGAACTCCGGCGTGGAGGCGATGTGCTTCCAGTTCTTGAGCGTCGCACCCCAAGATGTCTTCTCGATGATGTACTCCTCGGTCTCCTCGACGATCTGCGACGGGAACCGGGGGGCTGTTGTCCACGCCGATGGTGGGCATGGGGTCGAGGCCGAAGTACTCGATGTAACTCACGTCCGCGGGCATCCCCTCGCTTTGCCAGCGGGCGATGGTGGCGTCCCACGGATAGTCGTTGATCGGCACGCGGTCGGCCTCGCGGTGCTCAAACATCCGTAACACGCGCTCGTGGGTGTTCAATTGGCGGCTCCTTGTATGGTGGAAGTGGGATTGTGTGCTCTAGATGCATTCTACCGTTTCATCGGCTTCGAATAAAGTAAAATCGCTCGATAAGCCGGTCTTCTGGTTTCTCTTCACCAGAAGCTATTTTCCCAAGGTCTGATCCATCCAAGAAAGCCAACCTGAGACCTTTTT
This sequence comes from Anaerolineae bacterium, assembly GCA_027494055.1. Taxonomy (GTDB): domain Bacteria; phylum Chloroflexota; class Anaerolineae; order Aggregatilineales; family JAFGMM01; genus JAOSJO01. The sequence continues at coordinate 80,045 of JAOSJO010000024.1, forward strand.
CCCTTTGGATTTGCATTTCTAGCTCAGCGTCAGCGCTCAAGTGTACTCGTGCTAATAATCAGTCCAACATCACCAGGGGTGAGCTTCACCTGCCAGTTTCGAGACGACTGCCGAACCTACAGGATCAGCGACGTTCTTGCATTCAACGAGTAAAGGTCCACCGAGTCCGGCGTTCATGAGAATCGAACTCTGGTTTATCACAAGAAGATCTATCTCATCTGTGACTCTTCGCTTGTCTGCACTATGAACCTTCAAACCAGGTATTCTCTCCATAATCGTTCGTGCCAGTTTTTCCAGAGTCTCCTTCTTTTGATGATTGGTTGCGGCTCTTTTGCGGCATCAAGCTGCTCTTGGACTCCATACAACCAGAGTTGGTTAAGGGGGTTCTTGGAGGTTCGAGCTTCTAGATATTTCGGGTCAAGATGAATACCCCCGAAAATCTGCCCCTTGGAAACTGGCACCCTCAATGCGTGTGTGTATTGGTCCGGATTTCCCATACCTGGAACCAGCATTAGTGTTGCTTTGCCTACACGAGCACCTTGAAGCTTCGCATGATTGAAAGAGGAGTTTCTCAAGTCAGCGGAGAGCAGATTGGCATTCTGCAGATTTGCGCCACCGAGTATGCAGTTTGTGAAGTGTGTGAGGGTAGCCTCTATCTCGCTTAGATCAGCTTCTATGAAATTGCATCCCTCAAATGCTGCCATATCCATCCAGGCTCGACTAAGATTCGTTCGGTTGAATGAGCAATGGTGAGCCGTAAATCCCCGCAGAGCAGCGCCATTCAGGTCAAGATTCGAGAGATCCAGACCTACAACGGTTACCCCCTCGAAACTGTTTCCTGCTTGATATTCTTGGACGAATTTCTCACGAGTTTTTGGGAGTCGACTGTGCCAATAGCACAAACCGCCCGCAATTGAAAGGCCAGGGCGGTGGCAATAATTCCCATATCTGCCGTTGTACTGACACTCTCCAGGCTGAGGCGGGGCCATATTCATTATCATCTCATCACCTATGTCAGCATTTTGAGCATTGAGAAGAGAATGCTCCAGCGGGAACTGACTAAGGATATTCTGGCTTGAGTATACGATTATGTCAAGATACAATCTTCTCCACCACCAGAGAGTGACTCAGCCCGAACACGCGCAGCGGCGTCCCTCCGCCCAACAGGGCTGTTGTCATTTCACGCTTGCAAAGAAATCCAGCCACATATGGCCCGTCGTCATGCGAACTTCGGGATGCGCCGCGCTGAATTCGTGCAGACGCGGCGCGTGGGGTCCCAAAACGAGATGCACCAGCAACCCCGGCACGGACTCGTCCAGGCCCATCGGTGCTGCATCAGCAACGTGAAAGAGCCAACCGGTGTCGGCGTGAACGACAACCCCACAGTGGCCGCGCGTGTGTCCGAAAAGCGGCACCAGCCACATCTCCGGTTCGAAAGGCAGACGAGCCGCCTCGAAGTCGAGCCAACGCGCTGTGGTATCGTCGTAGAGTTCGAACTGCGGCCCGTGGGCGACGTGTCGGCGCACGTATGCCAGATCGGTCCAGCGGCGCGGGCGTCCCATAAATGCTTCATACTCACGACGGTGAACGTGCACTCTGGCATGAGGAAAGTCCGGCAGGCCGCCGCAGTGATCGAAATGCATGTGGGTCAGCACAATGTGCCTTACATCCTCTGGCCTGTAACCGAGGCGCCCGATCTGGCGCACGGCGGCCTCTTCCGGGTTCATGGGCACAATTGAAACCGCCTGAAATGTGCGCAGGACACCCGTTCTGTGCACATAATCATCCTGCCCGAGACCGGTGTCCACCAGGACAAGCCCCTGGTTGGTTTCGATCAACAGGCAGAGCGTCCCACTTTGCCAGTGTGCGGGCACGCGCGCGTTGCAGGTGAAACAGTTCAGGAAATGAATGGTCATGGAGTCCCTTCTGGCTCATGCCTGTTCACTGTGGGGATAACACCCGTGCAACGGCGGGCCTCCTCAGGATGGCTTCACCGGCGCGTGAGATGCGCCCTTCTCCACCACCAGGAAGTGACTCAGCCCGAACACGCGCAGCGGCGTCCCTCCGCCCGGTAGAGCGCGCCGCGCAGCAGCCGGCCCAGGCGCGGCGACCGCGCGGCGATGTTGTCATAGCCGCCGAAGATCCGCCCGTGATGCACCACGCACACCGGCGCGCCATCGAAGAGGCGGCGCAGCCCGCGCGCCGTGTAGACGCGCACGTGCGGCGCGAGCCGGTCGCGCAGCGGGTCGGGCAGCCAGTTGATGAGCGGCGTGTTGCCGAAGTGGTAGACCCCGCGCCAGTAGTGGCCGTGCGTCTCGAACGGGTAGCCCCGGTTCGGCGCAAAGACCACGATCCGCCCGCCGGGCCGCGTCACGCGCACCATCTCGCGCACGGCGGCGCGGTCGTCGGCCACGTGCTCGATCACCTCATTGGAGATCACCACGTCGAACGCATCCGGCGGGTAGGGGAGGCGCTCGGCGGCGGCGACGAGGGCGTGCGGCGTGTCAACGCGCGCCTGGGCCACGCGCGCCGGCTCGATGTCGAAGGCCTCGACGTGCGGCGTGAAGCGGCGGCGTATCTGGCTGACGTACATCCCGACGCCGCAGCCGGCCTCCAGCACGCGCGCGCCGGCCAGCGGCGCAAAGCGGTCGATCAGCGCCAGGCGGCGCTCCTGGCCGCTGCGCCACACGTAGCTCGGCTCGCCGCGCTGCGCGGCTCTGCGCCGAGTGGCGCTCAGTACCAGTCGAGGCCGGCAATGGAACACACCCTTCGCGGGAACAGCGCGCGCAGCAGCGGGATCGCTTCCGGGTCGATCTCCACGCCCTCGCGCGCGGCGACCTCCTCCGGCGTGGCGTAGGCGAGGATCAACTGGATCAGGTCGGCCTGGCGCATCTGCGCCACGCGCGCGGCGCGCGCGCGCCCGGCGCGGCCTTCCCCTCCGCGAAGGCAACGGTCGCCGCGCCGCATTCGGTCTCCAGGCGCAGGCCGCCCGACCAGCCGGCGAACCGCGAGTCGGCCAGGCGCGCCTCCAGTTCGGGGCGCAGCTTCTCGACCGTGCGCTCCAGGTTGACGATCTGCCCCATCCAGCCGCCGTTGGGCTGGGTCCATGCCACCGTATCGACCGCGCACAGGTCGCGCACGTGCCGCGCCGGGGGTCGTCCGGTGGGGTGAGCCAGTAGAAGTACTGCGCCTCGCTCTGCCCGTCGCCCGTCGTCTCGACCTCGGCGGCGCTGTCACGCAGCAGCGCGGCGGTGGCGTCCGCGTCCGCGCTGAGGACCTCGCCGCTCCACGCCGGGCTGTCGTCCCACGCCGATCCCGTCAGGTAGCCCTGGAGCCGGCCTCGCCGGTCAACGGCGGCGCGCCGGCGCACCTTGGGGCCGCGCAGCTTCCAGGCCAGGTATGCCGCGTCGCGCTGCCACGCGCCGGGCCGGTCGCGCCAGGTGCGGTTGTAGAGCGCCAGCATCGCGGGGATGTCGTCCTCGGTCAGGTCGCGGACGGTCAGCCGCGCGCTGAGGCCGGCGACGTTGCGCGCGTCGACGCGCAGGAGGTACGTGGGCCAGACGTTGGCATAACCGAAGCGGTTGTAGTAGTTGGGGATGCCGTTCAACAGCGTGATGTCGCAGCCGATGTCGTGCATGTACGTGATGCAATCGCGCATCACGGCGGCGGCGTAGCCGCGCCGGCGGTGGTCGGGGTGCGTGCACACGTCGCCGATGCCGCCGACGGTCAGCGTCGATGCGCCGTAGTACATGGTGTAGGGGGCGACGAGCGTGTGCGCGACGACCTGCCCGTCGCGCACGGCGACCCGCGCGTGGCCGTAATCGAAGCCGGGCCGTTGCAGCAGGAAGTGCTCGAAGAGCGCGCGCAGTTCGTCGTCCGGCGGTATTTGCGACATGAAGCAGCGTGCGTGCAGCCAGGCGATCTGTTTCCAGTCGTCGGGGCGCGCGGCGCGGATCACGGTGTCGCTGGCGGTCATGTGTGGCGTTCCTTGATGGATGATGTTACCTCAAAACCAGTCGATTCCCGCCATGCCGCTCACCACCGGCGGGAACAGCGCGCGCAGCAGCCCAAGCGCCTCGCGGTCGATGTGCGCGTGCGCCTGCGCCGCGACCTCCGCCGGCGTGCTGTAGGCGAACATCAGCTCGACCAGGTCAGTCTGGCGCATCTGCGCGACGAGGCTCTGCCGGGTGTGACGGCCCGTCATGATCCGCCCGTGCGAGAGCGCCAGCGTCACGTGGCCCAGGTCGGTCTCCAGCCGCAGGTAGCCGGCCCAGTCGGCGTAGGGCGACCGCTGCACGCGCGCCTCCAGTTCGGGCAGCAGCTTCTCGACCGTGCGCGGCAGGTCGATGAGGCGCGCCATCCAGCCGCCGCCGGGGCGGCTGCGCTCCATGATCTCGACCGGACACAGGCGGCGCGCGTGCCGGGCGGCGGGCGCGTCGGGCGGGACGAACCAGCGGAACGCGGCATCGTCGTCACCGTATGCGGCCCGGACCGTGGCGGCGCTGGCGCGCAGGAAGGCGGCGGTCGCGTCGGCGCTGGCCGCGACGACCTCGCACACCGCGCCCGGCGTCCACCAATCGACCATGTAGCCGCGCAGTTGGCCGGCGTCATCCACCGCGACGACCTTCTTCGTGTTGAAGCCGCTCAGCTTCCAGGCCAGGTACGCGGCGTCGCGGATGCGCGCGCCGGGGTGCGCCGGCCACGTCCGGTTGTAGAGCGCGAGCATCGCGGGGATATCGTCGTCGGTCATGGCGCGCAGCGCGAGCGCGCTCGCGGGCGCGCGCGTGAGGCGGTCGGTGTCGGCGGCGTAGACATCGACGTGGCGGTAGGGCCAGGCGTTCGCGAAGTCGAACCGGTGGTAGTAGTCGGTGACGCCGTTGAGCAGCGCCAGGTCGCACCCGATGTCAGCGACGTAGGCCAGCGTATCGCGCATCAGGTCGGTGGCGTGGCCCTGCCCCCGGTGGTCAGGATGGGTGCACACGTCGCCGAGGCCGGCCGCCGTCAGCGTCGCCGCGCCGTAGTGGATGGCGAACGGGTTCACCTTCACCTGGGCGATCACCTGCCCGTCGCGCACGACTACGCGCGTGTGCTCGTGGCGGAAGCCCGGCTCCTGCACGTAACCCTCGCGGTTGAGGGCGTACAGCATATCGTAGGGCATGTCGGGTGTGCTGAAGACCCCGGCGTACAGCCGGGCGATCTGCTCGCGCTCGTCAGGATGCGCGCCCCGGATGACGGTGGTCACGCTTTCCGCCAAGGGTCGGCCTCCATGAAGGCGTCGAGCATGACCTGCTTCACGTCATCGGGCACGCCGATGGCGCGCCCGTCGCCGTAGTCGGACAGGATGAAGCCGCCCTGCGGCGTCGCCCACTCGCGCAGAAGCAGGCGCGCCTCCGCGCGGATTTCGTCCGGCCCCTTGAGCGGCAGTGTGTGCTGGATGTCGCACAGCGACTCGAAGCACAGCCGGCCCCGGAACGCCGCGCCCACCTCCTCGATGCCGAGCGCGCGCGGCTGTTGCAGGTTCACGACGTTGCAGCCGATCTCGGCCAGGCTGCCCAGGATGGCGTTGACCTTGCCGCACGAGTGCATCCACACGTGCCAGCCGTGCGCGTGCATCGCGTCGAAGAGCGTCTGGTAGCGCGGCCTGAAGAACTCCTCCCACAGCGCCGGGCGGATCACGAGCGCCTGCTCCGGTACCCCAGTCGTCGGTGAAGCAGAAGCCGTGAATCTGCCCTGGAAAGCGCCGCCCGATGTTCTCGATGATGCCCAGGTCGAATTCGACGATCCGGTCGGCGAGCATCTCGATCTTCTCGCGCTCCAGGTACAGGTCGGTGAGCGTGTTCTGGTAGCCGTGCAGCGCGTGCATTCGCTCGAAGAGGAGCATGAAGATGTTGGTGTTGATGTACTTGCCCTCCGACCCCGCAAACTTCGCCTCCATGCCTGCGTAGAAGGCGGGGTTGTCGGGGTCGGGCCAGCGATACGTCGCCAGCGCCGACCAGTCTGCGAGCGGGTGGCCCTTGACCTGGCCCATGTTGGCGACCTCGCTGCGCGCCCACGTGCACCCCCACTCGTCGAGCGTCGCGCGCAGCGCGTGGTCGCCGGTGCCGATCTGGTTCCAGTTCACGTCGTGCGTGTCGTTGATGCCGAGCACGGGGAAGCGCATCGGCAGGCGGTCGGGCGTGTCGAACTCGATGGCGCGGCGCACGACTTCGTAAGACGACATGCTCATGTTGTGTTTCTCCTTTGTTGAGCCGGCGCGGATGCGATCAGTTGCCCGGCGGGGATGCCCCACAATTCAACCCCATCGTATCTTACTGCAACAGCCAACAATGTCCCGTCGAGATTGAAAGCTACACTTGAAACATCTGATTCATAAGTCTCTAACGCCACCAGAACTTCTTTGGTATCCACATTCCATAGATACAATGCTCCATCTTCCGAATAGTAACCGGAGCCGGACGCCAGGAGGATTCCGTTAGGGGTGAAACGCCACACTGCTTACAGCGTGAGAATGGCTGCCAAGCGGAGTAAGTGTCTGCCAGGGTGAATCTGCATTCCACCGCCACACTGAGCCATCTGAATTACCACAGGCTAACGTCTTGCCGTCCGGCGACCAAGATAGGCTATTCACTGTTGACGTCCATCTCAGTTCATATATTATTTCACCATACGCGAGGCGCCCTTTGACAACTTCACCATCAAGTACAATCGGCCATACGGTTATGTCATTCGAGTCACCAGACGCTAATTTGGTCCCATCTGGGCTGAAAGCCAAAGTGTTTACTGTCCAGAAGTGGCTTCCTAAATCGGCTAATGGCTCATTGGTCTCGATTTGGTCTATTGGATCAACCGACCACAGAAGTATGCGATTGAAGCGTCGGGCACTACCCGATGCAACCAACGTACCATCTGGACTATAGGCCACACTGGCAGCGTTGTGTTCAGTCACAAAAAGAGGTTTTGAGTTCACTTGTCGCTAAATCCCACAGGTCTATGGACCCCCAATTCGTGATCGCTAAGAAACGGCTATCTGGGCTAAAGGCCAATTGTGGTTCCCAATTAGTTGTATCTAGGAATTCATGAATCTGTTCGCCAGATGTCAGGTCCCAAAGCAAGACACGCTCACTGCTCCCAGAGGCCAACATCGTTCCATCTGGGCTGAATGCCACGCTCGATACAAGCTCGAAATCTTCTCCAGCCAGCCTAAAGGTCACCAGTTTTTTGATTTGATGCACATTTTCAACTGTAATCACCTCCAACGCCGGCAGGGGAAGCCGCTCTCCTGTGCCATTACTGGCGTGACTGGCCCGGCGAGCAGCAGCGCTAGCATCACCATGAGAGACCATCGCCTGTGCATCGCTCCCTCCTAATCAAACAGGCGCGCCATCACCAACGCATCAATATACAGGCCATTCTGGAAGCTGAAGTCACGGTAGCGTCCCTCGTGCGCGAAGCCGAACTTCTTGTACAGCGCGATGGCGGGCGCGTTGTCCGGGTAAACCTCCAGCTCCAGCCGGCGGATTTGCAGCCAGTTCGCGGCGAGATCGACGCCGGCCTGTATCAGCGCGCTCCCCACGCCCACGCCCTGGTAGTCGGGGTGGATCATCATGCCCAGCCCGGCGACGTGCGCGCGCCGGCCCTCGAACAGGTGCAGGCCCAGGCTGCCCACCGCGCGCCCCTCCACCTCCGCGACCAGGTTGAAGAAGTTCTTTGGCGGGTTGGCGTGCCGCTGGCGGATGAAGTCGGGAGCGGGGAAGGGGAGCTGCATCGTGTTGAAGTATACACTCGGCGCGCGGAAGACTTCGGACAGGTCCTCCCAGTCGTCCGCCTTGCTGCCGCGCACGGTGACCTCCGGGCGCGCGGCGGGGCGCGGGCGCAGCGGGACCGGGTCCTCGTCGTCGGCCTTGCGCCGCCCGCCCAGCCGCGCGTTGATGCGCGCGAGTATGTACGCATCGGCGAATGCGCCGTCGCGGAGCGCGTAGCGGCGCAGCGTCGCCTCGCGCGCGAAGCCGACTTCTTCGTATAGTGAGATCGACAACGCCGTGTCGGTGAACACCTCGACATACAGGCGGCGCAGGCCGAGCCAGTTGTCGGCGAAGTCGAGGGCGGCCCGCACGAGCGCCGCGCCGATGCCTTGCTCCTGGTAGTGTGGGTGCACCGCGAGCGACAGCGCGCCGGTGTGCTTGCGGCGCATCCGCGAGGGGAAGGTCTGAAGGCTCAACTGGCCGGCGACGACGCGGCTGCCGTCGGGACGGACGACCTCCGCCACGAGGTAATGCACGCCCTCCGGAGGCTCAGCGACCTGCGTGCGGAGGCGGTCGGGTTCCGGGTAGGGGAGGCTGGTCGCCTCCCGGCACACCGACTCGAAGCTGAAGATTTCGTAGATGTCGGGCCAATCGTCGGCGTGGCGGCTGCGGATGCTGATCTCATGTGCGCTCATGGCAATTCCTCTGGCCGGATCGTGCGCTTCCCCCTGTTCGCGCCCATGATAACACAGGACGGCGCGACGCGGGCAATGGGCCGCTTGACACGCCCGCCCGAACCCCGGATACTTGAACCGCAGGCAGAATCGTCAGCGGTGTGGGTTTCGGAGGCGGCAGGATGGCGTATCGACGGCAGTGGTGGGCGCTCGCGGTTGTGATCGTTCTGACGTTGTCGCCTGGGCCGGTGGGCCATGCGGAGGAGGCGACGCCCACGCCACCGGCGGACGACGCGCTGCGCGCGCTCGCGGCGGCGGTGCTGGAAGATAACCAGAACAACGGCAATTTCACGCAGTGGCGCGGCGGCAACCTGGGCACGTTCGACGACGCGATGCCGCGCGTCAGCTACGGCCAGAAGATGGCCGGCTTTGCGCTGCCCGACGCCTCTGGCGCGACCATCATCCTGGACCGCATCGACGGCCCCAAGCTCGTCAACTTCTGGGCGACGTGGTGCGCGCCGTGTGTGGAGGAGTTCCCGTTGCTGTCGGAGGTGGCGCGCGCCGCCGACGCGCCCTTCGGCGTGGTGTTCGTCAATGTGTGGGACGATCCACGCGCGTTCGCGGAGTTCGCGGACGCGCACCCAGACCTGGCGCTGGTCCGCGACGTCAGGGACGCGGTGAACACCGACCTGGGGGTGTTTGCCATCCCCACGAGCCTGTTGATCGATTCGGACGGCGTGGTGCGCGCGATCCACGTGGGCAACATCACCCCGCCGGTGATGGACCTGCTCAAGGCGGTGGCCGCCAGCCTCGACTGAGGCGCGGCGCGGCGTGTTTGCCAAAACGCCCCGTCTGCGCTAGTATCTCAGCCGCTTTCGTTCCGCTCCTGGCATGACGCCCGTCTCGACCAGGGGCAAACCCGTGGAAAGGAGCGCTGTATATCCACATGCGTAACTATGAGCTTACCTACATCATCCATCCCGACCTCGCGGACGATGCGCGCCCGGCGCTGATTCGCCAGGTTGAGGACTGGATCAAGGCCGGGGGCGGCAGCGTGCAGAAGACCGTTGACTGGGGCCGGCGCCGGCTGGCGTATCGAATCAAGAACCAGCGCGAGGGTCACTACATCCACGTGCTCGTCGAACTTGACACCAACGCAGTTCCGGACCTTGAGCGCAACCTCAAGTTCAACGAGAACATCCTGCGCCACCTGCTGGTTCGCACGGACGATTGAGCACCCCCACCGCCTTGATTGGCCCTTGTGAGGCCCGCCAGGTCAGAGAGTCAGGCAGAGCGTGACGTGCAACGACTAAGGAAGCCGAGTAGACCAGGGGAGTTAGACGTATGAGCAGGGGGTTGAACAAGGTTCTGATTATCGGCCACCTGGGCCGCGACCCGGAGATGCGCTATACGCCGAGCGGGCGTCCGGTCACCTCCTTCAGCGTGGCGACGAGCCGGAGCTGGACCTCAGCCGAGGGCGAGCGACGGGAAGAGACCGAATGGTTCAACGTCGTCGCGTGGGGCAACCTGGCCGAGATCTGCAAGCAGCACCTGGTAAAAGGCCAGCAGGTCTACATCGAAGGCCGCCTTCAGACGCGCGGTTGGGAAGGCGAGGACGGCAAGCGACACTACCGCACCGAGCTGGTCGCCAACGAGATGATTGTGCTCGGTGAGCGCCGGTCGCCGGAGTATTACCCTGAAGAGCAGGCCGGCGATCACGAAGACGAGTATCCCTTCTAAACAAACCAAACAAAAACGACACTCCTCAGGAGGACGACGACAGTGAGTGACGAAGAATTGGACGATCTGGAAGAAGAACCGCGCCGCCGCCGGCCGCGCCGTGACGACAACGGGGGCGGCGATTCGGACCGGGGTGGCCGGGGTGGCCGCCGCCGGGACGACAGCGACGACGATTCGGGACGGGGCGGCAGAGGTGGCCGGGGTGGCCGCCGATTTGGGCGACGCGCGAAGATTTCGCCGCTCTATTCCGACCCGAACTTCCGCCTTGACTACAAAGACCCGGAGACGCTGCGGCGTTTCATCACCGATCACGGGAAGATCCGGCCCCGGCGACAGACCGGCCTCTACGCCCGTGACCAGCGCCGCCTCGCCCGTGAGGTGAAGCGCGCCCGCCACCTGGCGCTGCTGCCGTTCACCGGCGCCCACGTTCGCGAGACGTAGCCCGGAAGGCGACCACGCGACAAGTGCTCAGGGCATGAGGCCGCGCGCACTGTGAGCGGGTTCGTGCCCTTCACCGCGCCTGTCATCAAGAGAAGAGGAATGCATGGCAAAACGAGGCGAAGGCATCCCCACCCAGAGACCCACTGAAGTCAGACGCCGCCACCTCTCGCGCGCCGAACGCGAGCAGCGCATGAACCGGATCATTCTCGCATCCGTGATTGTGCTCGTCGCCGTGGTTGTGACCTTGCTTGTCGCGGGTGTGGTATATGAGGTCGCCGTCAAGCCGAGCCAACCGGTCGCCATCGTCGGCGACGTGTCGATCACCACGGCGCAATTTCAGGAACGGGTGAAGCTGCAACGCTACCAGACTGTGCTTCAGCTTGGGAACCTCGCGCCGTTCTACGGCACGTGCGACACCGCCGACTCCTCCTCGCCGATCTACCCGCTCTGCCAGCAGGTTCAGTTCCCGACGCTGATGGGGAGCGAGGTGCTCAATACGATGGTCGAGGAGGAGATCATCCGGCAGGAGGCCGCCGCGCGCGGCATCACGGTGTCTGACGAAGAGGTCCAGCAAGGGGTGTACGGCCTCTTCGGGTACGACCCCACCGGCAGCACCGCCACGCCGACCCTCGAACCGAGCGCCACGCCGACCCGGCGCTACACCGTCACGCCCAGCCCTGAGCCAACCGCCACCCTGACGCCGACGGGCACGGTCACGCCGCCGGCGACGCCCACCGCGACGCTGGAACCGATCGCCACGCCCACAGCCACGGCGACGCTCACCGCCGAGGAGGCGCGCGCGCAGTACGACGAAAACTACAGCAACCAGATGCAGCTTGTCGCTTCCCTGTCCGGGATCAGCGAGGAAGCCTACCGCGACGTCCTGAAGACCCAACTGCTGCGCGAGAAGCTCGCCGAGCAGATTGGCGGGAACGCCATTGCGGAGGTTGTCGATCAGGTCTACATCCGCATGATGCGCACCCAGACCGAGGCCGAGGCGATTGAGTTGCTCGAAGCGCTGCGCGACGGCGAGAGCTTCGCGGCCCTGGCGCGCAGCGCCGACGCGACTGCGCAGTCGAGCGACCCGAACCGCTTCTCTGGCGGCGAGATGGGTTGGCAGCCGCGCAACGAACTGCCCATCGTCGTGGGCGACCGGGCGTTCGAGGCCGAGATCGGTGCCATCATCGGCCCGGTCCGCGACATCGATGTCGAGGCCGCGGCGCAGGGTATGCCGTCGGAGTACTACTACATCGCGCAGGTGCTCGATCACCAGGTCCGCCCGCTTGACGAGGCGATCCTCCAGCAGCAGCGCGACGAGTTCTTCAACACGTGGCTGAGCGGCAAGCGCACCCAGGCCGAGACCTTTAGCTACTGGACCGAGCGGGTGCCCGAAGACCCGACAGGCGCGCAGATTGAGCAGGAAATCAACCGGTTGTTCGGCCAGACGGAGACGCCAGAAGGCGGATCGTAGGTTGACAAAGCGCCCGAAGTCATATATGCTTCTGAGCGTTGAGCGAATGCGATGAAAATAGTCTTTAACCTCCCGCGCCGTCAAAGCCGTCGTACCCCGTCCACCCTTTACGGGTTCGGACAGGCGATTGCGCGCGCCCTGGGAGTGGTGTAACCGTTTAGGGCCAAGTCGCGAATCCTGCCCCCGGACCCGTAGGTCCGGGGGCTTTTGTTTTGCCTGCGAGCTTTGGGAGGCACAAAGCCATTATGATCAAGGTTGGAATCTACGGCGCGACGGGATACACCGGCATCGAGCTGGCGCGGCTGTTGTGGCGGCACCCGGAGGCGCAGGTTGCCTTTGCGACCTCGCAGAGCAACGCCGGCGGGACGCTTGCCGGGGTCTACCCGACCGCGCCGCCCCTCCCGCTCACCAGCCCCGACGAGGCCGACCCCGGCAGCGTGGACGCCGTCTTCCTGTGCCTGCCGCACACTGCCGCCGCGCCGGTCGCCGCCGCCGCCGTCTCCGCCGGGGCGCGCGCCATCGACCTTTCCGCCGACCTGCGCCTGGACTCGCCGGAGGTCTACCGGCAGTGGTACGGGGTGGCGCACCCTGCGCCGCACCTGTTGCCCGCGCCCTACGGCCTGCCGGAGATCAACCGCATCAACATTGCCGGCGCGCGCTGGGTCGCCAACCCCGGCTGCTACGCGACCGCGGTGCTGCTGGCAGTGTACCCGCTCATCAAGGCGAAGGCGCTGATGCCGAGCGCGCCGATCATCGCCGACGCGAAGTCCGGCGTCTCCGGCGCGGGCCGGACGCCCAAACTTACCACGCACTTCGCCGAGGTCGCCGGGAACTTCTCGCCCTACAACATCGGGCGGGCGCACCGGCACGTGGCGGAGATCGAGCAGGAGCTGAACCGGAATGGCGGCGCGCCAGGGCCGTTGATCTTCTCGCCGCACCTGCTCCCGGTTGACCGGGGCATCCTCGCCACGGTCTACGCCCAGCTTGACCCCGACAACGCGCCCGCCGGCGCGTACCACACGCTCTACCAGGAGATGTACCGCGACGAGCCGCGCGTCCACGTGCTGCCGGCGGGCCAGCTCGCCACGCTGAGCCACGCGGTGCGCACCTACGATTGCGTGCTCTCGCTCACGCCCGTGGACGAGTTCACGCTCATCATCGTCTCGGTGATCGACAACCTCCTCAAGGGCGCGGCGTCGCAGGCGGTGCAGAACTTCAACCTGATGTTTGGGCTATCAGAATCCTGCGGGCTGGAATAAGCCCGCAGCCGTTGCTTACAGGAGGGCATGATGCACCTGACCCCTATTGTGATCAAAGTCGGCGGCAACGACCTGGAAGGCCCGGACTTCGTCGCGGGGCTGGCGCGGGCGGTCGCCCGCCTGGAAGCGCCCGCCGTGATCGTACACGGCGGCGGGCGCGAGATCAGCGCCTTGCAGAGCCAGCTTGGCCTCGCGCCGCGCTACGTGGACGGTATGCGCGTCACCGACCCGGAGTCGCTGGCGGTGGCGGAGATGGTGCTGTCGGGCCGGGTGAACAAGCGGCTGGTGGCGGCGCTGCTGAAGGCGGGCGTGGACGCCATCGGCGTCAGCGGCGTGGACCGTGGCCTGATCCGCGTCGAGAAGATGGACCATCCCGGCGGCGACCTGGGGCGCGTGGGGCGCGTGGTCGCGGTGCGCGGTACCGTGCTCATGGAGTTCCTGGAGGCGGGCGTGACGCCGGTGATCTCGCCGATTTCGCTGGGGCCGGATGGGGCTTACAATGTGAACGCAGACCACGCCGCCGGGGCGATTGCGCTTGCCATCGGCGCATCGGCGGTGACCTTCATCACCAACGTGCCGGGCGTGCTGGTGGGCGCGCAGGTGGCGTCGTCGCTGACCGCCGTGCAGGCGGAGCAACTGATCCAGACCGGCGTGATTCACGGCGGCATGGTGCCCAAGACGCATGCGGCGCTCCAGGTCGTGGCGGGCGGTGTGCCGCGCGCGGTCATCACCGACCTGGGCGGCCTGGCGGGCGGGGTCGGCACGGCCTTTGTCGCCGCGTAGCGGTTTGTGTCTACGGGCTTCTTTTCGCATCCCACGAGGAGATTTCATGAACGGCCACGATACCATCGCGCTTGAGAAGCAATACGTTGTCCAAACCTACCCCAGAGCGCCCTTCGTCCTCACGCACGGCGAGGGCGTGATCGTCTACGACGCCGGCGGCAAACCCTACCTGGACTTTGTCGCCGGCATTGCGGTCAACGCGCTGGGCCACGCCGATCCGGAGATCGGCCAGGTCATCGCCGAGCAGGCCGGCCGGCTGATCCACACCTGCAACCTCTACCACACCGCGCCGCAGGCCGAGCTTGCGCGCGACCTGTGCGCGAAGAGCTTCGCGGACCGGGTCTACTTCTGCAACTCCGGCGCGGAGGCCATCGAGGCGGCGATCAAGTTCGCGCGCAAGGCGGCGCGCGTGCGCTACGGGCCGGGCAAGACCGGCGTGGTGGCCTTCCACGGGGCGTTTCACGGGCGCACGATGGGCGCGCTCGCGCTCACCGCGCGGGAGAAGTACCAGGCGCCGTACCGCCCGCTGATGCCCGACGTGACCTTTGCGCCGTTCAACGACGCTGAGGCGGCGGCGCGCGTCATCGGCCCGGACACGTGCGCGGTGTTCGTCGAGCCGATCCAGGGCGAGGGGGGCATCAACCCGGCGCAGCCTGCGTTCCTGCAGGCGCTGCGTGCGCTGTGCGACCGCTACGGGGCCTTTCTGGTCTTCGACGAGGTGCAGTGCGGCATGGGGCGCAGCGGCCACCTCTGGGCGCACGAGCCGGGCGGCGTCACGCCGGACATGATGGCGCTGGCGAAGCCGCTGGCCGGGGGCCTGCCCATCGGCGCGACGCTCGTGACCGAAGCGGTCGCGTCCACGCTTGAGGTGGGCGACCACGGGAGCACCTTCGCCGGCGGCCCGCTGGTGACGCGCGTGGCGCAGGTCGTCCTCGCGCGCGTGAGCGCGCCGGCGTTCCTGGCGCACGTGCGCGAGGTCGGCGGCTACCTGATGGACGAACTGCGCGCGCTCAAGTCGCCGCACATCAAGGAGGGTGCGCGGCGCGGGGCTGATGGTCGGCGTCGAGCTTGGCGTCGAGGCGATCAAGCTGGTCCATGCCGGGTATGAGGCTGGGCTGCTGCTGCTCAACGCCGGGACGCATGTGCTGCGGCTGGTGCCGCCGCTCATTGTGGAGAAGGAACACGTTGACGTGCTGGTTGGGCGGCTTGGCGAGCTGCTGGAGAGCGTAAGCTGATGGCGGCGCGCGCGATACACCGGCCCATGGCGGCCATCGACGCCGCGCTCGGTGAGCTGGCGCAGGTGCGCGGCTTCAGCGCAGCGGGCGTGCACTGCGGCCTCAAAGCGGGCGACGCGCTCGACCTGGCGCTGCTGGCGAGCGACCGTCCCTGTGCGGCGGCGGGCGTCTTCACGACCAACCGCGTGAAGGCCGCGCCGGTGGTTTACGATCAGGCGGCGCTGGCGCAGGACGCGGGCAATATGCGCGCGGTCGTGGCGAACGCCGGCATCGCCAACGCCTGCACGGGGGCGGCGGGCTACGCGCACGTGGAACAGACCGTGCGCCTGGCGGCGGAGGCGCTTGGGGTCGCGCCGGCGGGCGTGCTGGCGCTCTCCACCGGCGTGATCGGGGTGCCGCTGGACATGGACAGGATGGCGCAGGGCGTCACGGCGGCGGCGGGCCGGCTGCACGCCGCTGGCTGGCCGGACGCGGCGCGCGCCATCATGACGACCGATACGCGGCCCAAGGCGTCATGCCGGGCGGCCGGCGGGTGGCGCGTCGGGGGCGTCGCCAAGGGCGCGGGCATGATCGCGCCGGACATGGCGACGATGCTGGCGGTCCTGGTCACCGACGCGCAGATCGCGCCGCCGGACCTGCAGCGGGCGCTGGCGGCGGCGGTTGCGGTCAGCTTCAACCGCATCGTGGTCGATGGCGACATGAGCACCAACGACACGGTGCTGCTGCTCGCCAACGGCGCGTCGGGTGTGGCGGTTGCGGGCGACGCGCTGGGCGCGTTCCAGGCGGCGCTGACCGAGGTGTGTGTCGCGCTGGCGCAGGACATCGTGCGCGACGCCGAGGGCGCAACGCGCTTCGTGACGCTGCGCGTGACCGGCGCGCCCGACGTGGACAGCGCGCGGCAGGCGGCGCACGCGGTGGCGACCTCGCCCCTGGTCAAGACGGCGCTCTACGGCGGCGATCCGAACTGGGGCAGGGTGCTGGCCGCGGTTGGGCGCAGCGGCGTGCCGGTGGAGGCGGACCGGCTATCGCTTGATGTTGACTTCGTGTAGTGATGAGACAACGGCCCAGACGGTCCAACTGGTCGCGGGCGGCGCGCCGACCGGCTACGATGAGGCGAAAGCCGTCCAGTTGATGGGCGCGCCGGAGATCGCGCTGACGCTCGACCTGGGGATGGGCGAGGCAGAGGCGACGGTGTGGACCTGCGACCTGAGCCACGACTACGTGACGATCAACGGCCACTACCGGACGTAGCAGACACGCACGCGCAACAAGGCACAACGACAGGGGCGCGGCGCACGCTGCGCCCCTATTTTGTTGGCCGCGCCTACCAGCTTGTGACCCATAACGCCTGACGCCCCAGCCGCGCCCAGTCGGCCTCAAAGCGGGCGTTGGTGAAGTAATCGACGCTGCCCGACCACGGGTCGATGGCCCAGAAGCCGTCCGTGTCGTACCCGATGAGCACGTAGGAGTGCTGGTAGCGGATGATGGTCACCGAGCCACCGTCGCCGTCGGTGGGCGTGAAGGCGATGGGCTGCTGGCCGTAAGCGCCGAGGCCGTGCGTCGCCATGATGAGCACGGGGACGCCCTGCGAGAGCAGGCCGCGCAGCGTGTCCAGGCTGGCGAAGTACGTGTAATAGCTGGCGACGCCCAGGCTGCGCAGCCCGTAGCTCAGCGCTTCGACGTAGACGCCGTAACCGTTCCCCTGGCCCAGGCCGGGCGGCAGGCTGCCGGCGGGGCTATCGACCGAGCCGACGAAGCCCCGGTGCGGGTTGTCGAACGAGCGCGGCAGCGCGGCGAACACCACCATGTCGTCGCTGCACGAGTAGCCCATGTAGCGCAGCAGGCTGCACGCGGAGGCGCTCTCGCAGCTCAGGTTGCGCGACTGCTTGACGACCGGCACGTCGAGATACACGCGCCCCTGATCGAGTGGGCCGGTCACGCCGGGGATGGTGAGCGTCTGCCCGGCGTAGATGCGGTTGGGGTCGGCGATGCCGTTGGCCGACATCACGGCGCTGACCGTGACCCCGTAGCGCTGCGCGATGCGGCCAAGCGTCTCGCCGCGCCCGACAGTATGCTGCACGCTGACGCTCGTGTCCACGGCGGCGACGGCCGGCTCCTGCGCGTCCCCGGCGGAAGGGAGCGGCGCGGCGGTGTTCGTCGCCGGTATGGTGAGCGTCTGCCCGGCGTAGATGCGGTTCGCGTTGTCGATCCCGTTCGCCTCCAGGATGGCGTTGATCGTCAGGCCATACTGCCGCGCGATGCTGAAGAGGGTCTCCCCGCGCGCGACCGTGTGCGTGGTCCCGCCAGCCGCCGCCTCTGGCGCGGCTTCCGGCGCAGCCGGTTCGGTAGCGGGCGCAGCGTCGGGCTGCGCGGCAGGGGACGCGCTCGCGGCGGCGGCGCCAGACGGGATGACGAGCACCTGCCCGGCGTAGACGACGTTTGGGCTGCTCAGCCCGTTGGCGGCCATGAGGTCGTTCACGGTGACGCCGTAGCGCATCGCGATGCGGAACAGGTTCTCGCCCGGCTGCACGACATGCGTCTGTTCCGTCCCCTCCTGCGCGGAGACGGGGATCGCCGCAAGGATGGCCGCAACGATAAACAGTGCGCAGAGCATACCGCGCATGGTTGCCCTCCGATGATCTATCGGGTGTGCGTTTGTCGTGGGGGGTCGGTTGAAGTACATCGCCACTTTACACCGAGATCACGCTTTCGACAAATCTTCGATGCACGAATTGTGCCCTGATAGGCGCGCCGACGCAGCAAGCGTCCGCGTCTTGCCTTGAGGTACCTGTTCACCTCATGGCTCCTATACACAGAATTGTTTACACCTTATAATGGCATTGAGGGCTTCAGCGATCTGAGGCGAAGTGGTTACTCGTTTCGTCTTTCCTTAATTCCTGCTTAACCTCACGCAAAGGGATAATGATGCGCACCAGCCTTACTTCTCTCCTTTCCGGACGACGCCTGACCTTGCTCTGCCTCATCCTCGCGCTTGCGCTGCTCGCGCAGGTCCCGGCAGTGACCGCGAACACGGTCGGTGCGGTGACGATCACGCTGTCAGACTTCGTGCTTCCGACCGCGCCTTTCTGCAACGATTTTCAATGGCTCAGCAACTCCTTGAACGTCACTGTTACGGACAACTCGGTCGTTGATATCTACGCGCACGCGGTATCGCTCATTTCAGGATCGATGCTCTATGAGCAGTACTTGACGACGGTGGCCGGCCCGGATGCGATATCCGACTCCAACTACGGGCTGTTCGGTTTCAGCAGTGATCTTCCCGACTCGCAGCGGATGGTCGTCATTTACTACGACCCGGTCAGCGGCGCGCAGGATGCCTACCTCATTGACTGCCAGACCGGCGAGTTTATCCATCCTTACGGCATGGCCGGAGAGACCTGCGTGACGACGGTGAACTTCGTCAGCGCGGACGTGGCTCCGGTCACCGGCTCCCTGGAGATCCGCACGCACTTCGGCGCGCTGTTCCGGCCAGAGGGGCGCACGGCGGGGACGATACCGACCGTCAGGGGGGAACGGACCATTGGCGCGGTCACGGTGGACTGCGGGACCTACGTGCGCGCCTGGCTCTATGACAGCGCCGGCAACCTGGTCGGCTTGGTGCCAAGCCAGTACTACCAGGGCGACGGCGTGTTCGAATACGGTGTGGACGACTATGGCGCTGCGCCGGGTGGGGCCGATTATTACGGCGCCTACGCCGACATCTTCGAGGCGACCGACACGCTTGAGGAAGCGCCTTCGTTTGCGGGCGGCGGCGAGTGACACGTCACGCGCTGTGAGCGCCGGCTCCGAGGCCCCCGCAATGGGGGCCTCTTTGTTTGTGGGGCCGCTTTTCGGGGCAGTGCGTGATGGTATAATCAGGATAAGAGCAGTTACGATGGATTAAGGAAGCGGACATGCGCGTAGCCGAAATCTTTGAGACGATGACCTACGGCCCGGCCCCGGAGTCGGCGGCGAACGCCGAGGCGTGGCTCGACGCGCACGCACGGCAGTTTGAGCTGTTCATCAATAACGAGTGGACGCCCCCCGCCGGCGGCGACTACTACGACAGCGTCAACCCCTCCACCGGCGGCGTGATGGCGCGCACCGCGCAGGCGACCGAGGACGACCTGGAGCGCGCGGTCAAGGCAGCGCGCAAGGCCTTCGGCGCGTGGAGCCAGACGCCCGGCCACGTGCGCGCGCTACCTCTACGCCATCGCGCGCCACATCCAGAAGCACAGCCGGCTGCTGGCGGTGCTCGAATCGATGGACAACGGCAAGCCCATCCGCGAGTCGCGCGACATCGACGTGCCCGTGGTGGCCCGGCACTTCTACCACCACGTCGGCTGGGCGCAGTTGATGGACGCCGAACTGGCCGACATGGCCCCGGTCGGCGTGGTGGGGCAGATCACGCCGTGGAACTTCCCGCTGCTCATGATCGCGTGGAAGGTTGCGCCGGCGCTGGCGATGGGCAACACCGTCATCCTCAAGCCGGCGAGCTACACGCGCCTGACCGCGCTCGCCTTCGCCGAGATCGTGCGCGACGTCGGCCTGCCGCCGGGCGTGGTCAACGTCGTAACCGGCAGCAGCAGGATCGGCCAGGCGATGGTGACGCACCCCGGCATCGACAAGATCGCCTTCACCGGCTCCACCGAGGTCGGGCGCTGGATCCGCGAGGCGGCGGCGGGGTCGGGCAAGCGGCTGTCGCTGGAACTTGGCGGCAAGTCGCCCTTTATCGTCTTCGAGGACGCCGACCTCGACAGCGCGATTGAGGGCATCGTGGACGCGATCTGGTTCAACCAGGGCGAGGTCTGCTGCGCGGGGTCGCGCCTGCTCGTCCAGGAGAGCATCGCCGACCGCTTCCTCGACAGGCTGCGCGCGCGGATGGAGAAGCTGCGCGTGGGCGACGCGCTCGACAAGGGTGTGGACATCGGCGCGATTGTGTCGCCGGGCCAGAAGGAGACCATCCAGCGCTACATCGACATCGGCGTCGCCGAGGGCGCGACGCTCTGGCAGCCGTCGTGCCCGCTGCCGGAGAACGGCTACTTCCTCCGGCCCACCCTGCTGACCAACGTCGAGCCGGCCTCGACCGTGGCGCAGGACGAAATCTTCGGGCCGGTGTTGGTGTCGATGACGTTCCGCGACCCGGCGGAGGCGGTCGCGCTGGCGAACAACACCCGCTTCGGCCTGGCGGCGAGCGTGTGGAGCGAGAACATCAACCTGGCGCTGCACGTCGCGAAGCAGATCAAAGCCGGAACGCTGTGGATCAACTGCACCAACCGCTTCGACGGCAACTCAGGCTTTGGTGGCTACCGCGAGAGCGGGTACGGGCGCGAGGGCGGCTACGAGGGCCTGTTCGAGTACGTCCAGCCGGCGTGGCAGGTGCACAAGCCGAAGGCGAGCCGCAAGAAAGCGGAGCCGTCATCGAACGGGGCCGAACCCCCGGCCACCGCAGCGAACGGGAACGGCGCGGCCGGCTGGCCGCCCATCGACCGCACGCCGAAGATGTACATCGGCGGCAAGCAGGTCCGGCCCGACCAGGGCTACGTCCGGCCCGTGCTGGGTCCCAACGGGGCCAACGGCGCGGAGGCACCGCTGGTCGGCCAGGTCGCCGAGGGCAACCGCAAGGACATCCGCAACGCGGTGGAGGCGGCGCACAAGGCGGCGGGCTGGGCGGACCGGACCGCGCACAACCGCGCGCAGGTTATCTACTACATCGCCGAGAACCTGGCCGCGCGCGCGGACGAGTTCGCGCGGCGCATCGTCCAGATGACGGGCTGTCCCATCGAGGACGCGCGCGCCGAGGTGGAGGCTGCCGTGTCGCGCCTCTTCAGCTACGGCGCGTGGGCGGACAAGTTCGAGGGGCGCGTGCACGAGACCGATTTCGACGGCCTCGTCCTTGCCACACACGAGCCGGTCGGCGTGGTCGGCATCGCGTGCCCGGACGAGATGCCGCTGCTGGGGTTCATCTCGCTCGTCGCGCCGGCCATCGCGGTCGGGAACACGGTCGTCGCCGTCCCTCCGAGCCGCACCCGCTCAGCGCCACCGATCTGTACCAGGTGTTCGACACCTCTGACGTGCCCGGCGGCGTGATCAACATCGTTACCGGCGGGCGCGCCCTGCTCGCCAAAGTGCTGGCGGAACACAACGACGTGGACGCGATGTGGTACTTCGGCACGCCGGAGGGCAGCAAGGTGGTCGAGCTGGCTTCGGTGGGCAACCTCAAGCGCACGTGGGTGAACAACGGTCGCGAGCGCGACTGGATGGACCCGGTGCAGGGCGAGGGCCGCGAGTTCCTGCGCCATGCCGTGCAGGTCAAGAACATCTGGGCGCCGTATGGGGAGTAGGGGTTAACCACAGAGGCACAGAAAGCGCATCTGTTCGCCTTTCCTCCTCCATGCGGCGTCGTGCTGCGTTTTTCGTAGCCCGCCGGCTGAAGCCGGCGGTTAATCGCAGAATGACGCCCCAAGAATAACGAATTAGCCCGCGGCTTCAGTCGCGGGGATCAGAATTTCGCGATGGTGCTTACCTGGCTGCTGAGCAAAATCCGGACGGCGCGCATCGTGCGCGGGCTGCAGGACGAGGACGGTTGGGTCACCTGGTACCTTGTGGCCGGCGACGAGGGTGAGGGCGGCGAAATCTGCTCGGCGCAGGTCGTCGAGTGGTCCGACTCGCTACGCTACCGCGCGCTGGAGACCTTCGCCGTTGCAGCGCGCGAGATGGGCTACCACCTCCACTCTGAAGACCTGCGCACGTTCGGCGCGGGCCTTGACCTGAACGCGCCGATGCGGCCACCCGCGCCGCCCCCCAGAAGCGCCCCCCCGGCCCGGCCCGGACGCCGCCCCCCCCCGCCCGAAGGGGGGGGGGGGGGGGGGGGGACCCGCGCAGGGGTCGCCCGCCGTCGCTGACCGCGCAGCGCCGGATGCGATCCAAAACGCGCAGGGGCACGCCGACCGTGCCCCTGTTGTTGTCAAACTGGCGGGGAGGCGCTCAGTCCACGCCGCCCCGGTTGATCGCGTTCTTCACCTCGGCGATGGCTTTCGTCACCTCGATGTCGCGCGGGCAAGCGGTGGTGCAGTTGAAGATCGTGCGGCAGCGCCACACGCCGTCCTCCTGGCTGAGCACCGCAAGGCGCTCCTGCGCCGCCGTGTCGCGGCTGTCGAAGATGAAGCGGTGCGCCTGCACAATCGCTGCCGGTCCCACGTAGGTGCCGTTGGCCCAGAAGCTCGGACACGAGGTCGTGCAGGCGGCGCACAGGATACACTTCGTCGTGTCGTCGAAGCGCGCGCGCTGCTCCGGCGTCTGGAGAAACTCGCCGTCCGGCGGCGGGTTGTCGTTGACGAAGAACGGCATCACCGAGCGATAGTGCTCGAAGAACGGCTCCATGTCCACGATCAGGTCTTTGATGACCCTCAGCCCCAGGATCGGCTCGACCTGGATGGTGCCGTGGTCGCCCTTGACCAGGTCCTTGACCAGCGCCTTGCACGCCAACTGGTTGAGATTGTTGATGCGCATCGCGTCTGAGCCGCAGATGCCATGCGCGCACGAGCGGCGCAGCGCCAGCGTGCCGTCGATGTACCACTTCACGTGGTGCAGCAGGTCGAGCACCCGGTCGGTGGGCGCAACGTCCTTGATGATGTACTCGGCCCAGTATGGGCGCGCGTCGTGTTCCGGGTTGAAACGGCGGATGCGCAGCGTGACTTTCATCAGATCACAAGCTCCTTGATAGCGGTCTCCACGCGGGTGGATGAACGGGCGGTTTGTCCCTGCCTCGTCAGTAGACACGTTCCTTCGGCTGGTAGTTGGTGATGACCACAGGCCTGAAGTCGATCTCAAGGCGACCATCGGGCTTGCGGAACACGAGCGTGTGCTTGAGCCAGTTCGCGTCGTCGCGCTTGGGGAAGTCCTCGCGCGAGTGCGCGCCCCGGCTCTCCTCGCGGCACAGCGCCGAAACCGCCGTCGCCTCGGCGAGATCGAGCATCCTGCCCAGCTCCCATGCATCGAGCAGGTCCTGGTTGAAGACCTTGCCCTGGTCATCGACGTGCAGGTCGGTATCGTAGATCGCGCGCAGCTCGCGCACCTTCTCAATCGCCGAGTCGATGCACGCCGCGTCGCGGAAGACGCCGACGCACGTCATCATCATATCCTGCATCGCCTCGCGAAGCTCGGCAACGCGCGTGCCACCGTCCGCGTTGCGCAGCTGCTCCAGCTCTGCGAGGGCCTCGGCGGCGGGGTTCTCCGGCAGCGGCGGGAATTCTGCGTTCCGGGCGTACTCCGCCATCGCGCGCCCGCCCCGCCGCCCGAAGACGACCAGGTCCACCAGCGAGTTCGTACCGAGCCGGTTCGCGCCGTGCACCGAGACGCACGCGCACTCGCCGGCGGCGTACAGGCCGGGGAGCGGCGTCTTCTGCGCGTCGATGACGACCTCGGCGTCCACGTTGGTGGGGATGCCGCCCATGGCGTAATGCGCCGTCGGCTGGATGGGCATCGGTTCCTCAACCGGGTCGATGCCGAGGTAGGTGCGGCAGAAGTCGAGGATGTCGGGCAGCTTGCTTTCGATGTATGCGCGGTCGATGCGGCGCGTCTCGCCCGCTTCGGCCAGGTGCTTGTTCACCGTCTCCGGGCGCACGTCCAGGTAGACGTAGTTCTTGCCGTCGATGCCCCTGCCATCCCTGATCTCAAGGTAGATCGCGCGCGAGATGACGTCGCGGCTGGCGAGGTCCTTGATCGTGGGCGCATAGCGCTCCATGAAGCGCTCGCCCTCGTTGTTGATGAGCACGCCGCCCTCGCCGCGCACGCCCTCGGTGATGAGGATGCCCATGCCCCTGATGCCGGTCGGGTGGAACTGGAAGAATTCCATGTCCTCCAGCGGGACGCCGCGCCGGAACACGATAGCGGTCCCGTCGCCGGTGCAGGCGTGCGCGTTGCTGGTGATCTGCCACAGCTTGCCCCACCCGCCGGTCGCGAAGAGCACGGCTTTGGTGTGGAACACATGCACCTCGCCCGTGGCGATGTCCACCGCGACGATGCCGGCCACACGCCCCTCACTGAGGATCAGGTCCAGGACCTGGAACTCGTCGAAGAAATGGACCTGGTTCTTGATGCACTGCTGGTAGAGCGTCTGCAGAATCATGTGGCCGGTGCGGTCGGCGGCGTGGCACGCACGGCGGACCGGCTTCTCGCCGTGGTTGCGCGTGTGGCCGCCGAAGCGCCGCTGCGCGATTTTGCCCTCAGGCGTGCGGTCGAACGGCAGGCCCATGTGCTCAAGCTCCAGCACCACATCGACCGCTTCCCGGCACATCACTTCCACGGCGTCCTGGTCGGCGAGGTAATCGGAGCCTTTGACGGTGTCGAAGGCGTGCCACTCCCAGCGGTCTTCTTCCTCGCTGCCGAGCGCCGCGCCGATGCCGCCCTGCGCCGCGCCGGTGTGCGAACGGGTCGGGTACAGCTTGCTGACCACGGCGACTTTGATGCGCTGCTCCTGTGATGCGTAGAGCGCCGCCATCAGGCCCGCGCCCCCGGCGCCGACGATCAGTGCGTCAAACTGGTGTGTCTTCATAGGTGCTCCTCAGTGTGCGTTCATGCGCGAAGGTCCATGCACTCGCATCGATGCCGCGATCCGCGCGCTCACTCGACCGGCGGCACCCCGGTGACCGGCTCGAAGGGCGCGCCAATCAGCGCAATCGACCCCAGGATGAGCAGGAAGACCATAAACGCGGCCACCGCCGCGCTGAGCGCGAAGCTCCAGCGGGGGTTGTGAACGTAGTCCTTGATCACGTGGCGCAGGCCGAGCGCGCCGTGGAAGCCCGCCAGCCAGAGCATCGCCGCGTCGTAGATGCGCCAGCCCAGGTACGCCCAGCGCGCCTCGATCACCCACTCGTAGTCGATCACGTACACGCTGTTGATCACGTGCATGATCGCCAGGTGGCCGAATACGAGCGGGATCAGGAGGATGCCCGACAGGCGCATATAGCGCCAGGCAATGGACTCGAAACGGTTGATCTGCACGCCAGCGCGCGCGAAGGTATCCTGTACTGCGCTCATCATTGACCTCCGAACAGCCCCAGGCCCTCGATGAAGTGCCCGCCCATGATGATCATCACAGGGGCGCACAGCAACACCGTCAGGGCAAACGTCGCAAGCGTGATCTGTCGCTGGTACTTCCACAGGCCTGGCTTCCAGTCCATCAGCCAGATGCGCGTCCCGTTGATGGCGTGGTAGATCACCGCCGGGATCAGCACCATCTCGCCAACGGCGAAGAGCGGCGAGCGGTAGAGCGCGATGGCGTGCTGGTAGCCCTCCGGCCAGAAGTAGACGAATGAGGTGTCGATTATGTGGATCATGAAAAAGAGCACCGTACCCAGCGCCGCCGCGCGGTGGCCCATCCAGGCGACCTGCCCCTCCCTGCCCTGGTATCGGAACACTTCGCGAACCGTGGTGAACAAGCCTGACATCAGCCGAACCTCCGTGAGGCTAAGTTGATACGTTCTACCCACAATTATAGCGGCCTTGTGCAGAAATGCACAGGTTAATCTTCAAGATAGCAGGTCTATAGAAGGACTTTGCAGTTTTTGTCTCAGCGCGTCTCGTTAGAAAAGTGCGGTGGAAAAGGAATACGCACCTGTTAACTTCCCGAAAGCTCGCAGCTTTCGGGAAGTTGTGGTCGCACTGGTTGGGTCGCCTGGCAGTGTGCGCGCGCCGTTCGCGCCGTGCGCCGCACTTCCACGTTGACAACGCGCCGCAACCTGTCGTATGATGTGGTATAGATGACTAACCCAATGGCGTCCTGAAGAGGGGCACGATGGCGCCGCATTCTGTGCTGAACGCCGACTTCCGAATCGACCCGCACAGCCCCATCCCGCTCTACTACCAGATCCGTGAAAACCTTCGCGACCTTATCGTCAGCGGGCGGTACGCGCCCGGCGACGCTATCCCCGCCGAGCGCGAGTTGAGCGACGTCTACAACGTCAACCGGCTCACCGTGCGGCGCGCCGTCAACGAGCTGGTGAGCGAGGGGATGCTGTGGCGGCAGCAGGGGGTGGGGACCTTCGTCGCTGCGCCGAAGATTGTTCAGACGCAGCCTGTGCTCCTGGGCTTCACGGACCGGATGCTTCAGTCAGGCCACCGGCCCACAAGCCGTGTGATTCTCCAGGAAGAAGCGCCCGCAACCGGCGCGGTCGCCAAGGCGTTGCGCCTGACACCAAATGCGCCGGTGGTCAAGCTGGTGCGTCTCCGCCTCGCGGATGACGAGCCAATCATGCTGGAGACGAGCTTCATGCCCCAGGCCGTGTGCCCTGACCTCGCGGCACAGGACATGGTGAACCAGTCGCTCTATCGCGTGCTGGCGGAGCGCTACGGCGTGCAGATCGTCGAGGCCGAAGAGGTGGTCGAGCCGGTGGCGCTCACCGACTACGAAGCGGAGCTGCTCGGCGCGCAGAAGGGCCAGCCCGCTTTGCTCATCGAAATCACCGCGTTTACCCACAACGGGCGTCCCGTGGAGTTCGGTAAGTCGCTCGTGCGCGGCGATAAGTCGCGCTATCACTTCCGCATTCACCGGCGTGTGGAAGGCTGACCCTCAAGCCGCGCCGCATGGCGCGCGGCGGCGTTGATAACGGCAGGCCAGACATGGAACGACCATCGGTGATTACAAAGCTGCAAGGCGGCCTGATCGTCTCGTGCCAGTACCAGCCCGGCGACGGCATCGCCGGACCGGAGATGATGGCGGCGATGGCGCGTGCGGCGGCGTTGGGCGGCGCCGTCGGCATCCGCGCCAACGGCCCGGACGACATTGCCGCCATCCGCGCGACTGTGGACCTGCCCATCATCGGCATCGAGAAGCAGATCTTGCCCGACTTTGGCTTGCGCATCACGCCCAGCTTCGAAGCGGCCCGCGGCCTTGTGGAGGCCGGGGCCGACATCGTGGCCCTGGACGCAACGCTGCGCCCGCGCCCCGGCGACCTGGACGCAGCAACGCTGATTCGCCGCGTGCGGCAGGAACTGGGCGTGCCGGTGATGGCCGACATCTCGACGTTCGAGGAGGGCATGGCGGCGGCGGAGGCCGGGGCCGACCTGGTCGCGACGACGCTTTCGGGCTACACGCCGTACAGCCCGCAGCTCCTGACGCCGGACTTCGATCTCGTGGCGCGCCTTTCCAGCGCCATAGTAGGGACGCCGGTCGTTTCGGAGGGCCGGATTGCCACGCCGCGCGAAGCGGTCAGGATGCTGGAACTGGGCGCGTATGCGGTCGTGGTCGGGTCGATGGTCAACCGCCCGAAGTGGATCACGCAGCACTTTGTCGCGGCGCTGCACGCCCGCAGCGCGGAGCACCGCGCGCTGGCGGTGGACATTGGCGGGACCAAGATCGCGGCTGGCGTGGTAAGCGATGGCCGGGTTGCGCGCTACAGGCAGATCCCCACCCAGGCCGGAGGAGGGTGGGCCGGCGGTTCTGGCGCGGACCCTCCGGCTGCTGGAGGAGCTGTTCCAGGAGACGGAGGCCGAACCACCGTCAGTGGTGGGGATATCGGCTGCCGGGCAGGTTGACACCTCCGGACACATCTTCCACGCGACCGGGCTTCTGCCCGGTTGGGCCGGCGTCCCCCTCAAGCGCGAGGTGGAGGCGCATTTTGGCCGGCCAACGGCGGTGCTCAGCGACGGGCACGCCGCCGCGCTCGGTGAGGCGTGGTATGGCGCCGGCAGGGGGCGGTCGTCGGTCCTCTGCCTGACGGTCGGCACCGGCGTGGGTGGGGGTATGGTCGTCGATGGCGAGGTCTATCGTGGGGCGTGGGGCGCGGCCGGTATTGTCGGTCACACGCAGGTGGTGCGTGACGGCCTCCCCTGTACGTGTGGCGGGCAGGGCTGCCTGGAGTCATACGTCAGCGGGCCGGCGCTGGTGCGCGAATACAACGCGCGCGTGGCCGGGCAGCCGGCGCTGACCGATGGCCGCGCGGTGGTGGAGCGGGCCAGGGCCGGCGACCCGGCTGCCCGTGAAGCGCTCGCGGCGATTGGCGCGTGGCTTGGCTTTGGGCTGGCGAGCCTGCTTGGCGCACTCAACCCGGAGGTCGTGGTTATCGGCGGCGGCGTGTCGCAGGCGGGCGACATGCTGCTGGAGAGCGCCCGCGAGAGCCTGCGCACCTACGGGTTTCCCACCGTCAAGGAGACCCCGATTCTGCCCGCTGTGCTTGGGCCGCAGGCCGGGTTGGTCGGCGCCGCCGTTCTGGCCCACCAGCAGAAGACGCGCTGATGCGGGCCAGCGTGTCAGCGAAAGGAAGGGAGGTGTTCGATTGGTCGCTTGAGGCAACCAACCTTTGCGTCTTGTTGATCCCTTGGCTTGGAGTAGATGGGAGGAAGCGAGCCGTGAACCGCAAGAACGTTTTGTCGCTGCTGTTGAGCGCCGTCGTCGTCCTGAGTATGAGCCTGCCGCTGGCCGCGCAAGAGGAGGCGGTGACCATCAAGATGGTCTACTGGCCGGGACCCGAAAGCGAAGCCATGGAGCAGGTCGTCGAATACTGGAACACGAACATGGCGCCTGAGACCGGCGTCGAGGTGGAGATGGTCCTCTTCTCGCGCGACGTCTTCTGGGAGCGCCAGGACACCATCCTCGCCGCCCAATCGCCTGAGATCGACCTGGTCTACACCGCCAGCTACATTGTCGGCAAGCAGTCACCCTCGCTGGAGAACCTTGAGGACTACCTGGAAGGCATCGCGGAAGACAGCGTCTTCATCGGGTCAGCCCAGGACTCGCTCAAAGTCGAGGGCAGTGTCTACGCGCTGCCGCTCGACATCGGCCTGCACTTCATGTACTACCGGATGGACCTGATCGACGAACTCCTGAGCAACGCGGAGTGGCAGGCGCGCTACACCGAGATCGCCGAGGAGCACCTGGGCGAGGCGCGCGAACCCAAGCCCATCGAGGAGTGGGACTGGACCGACTACAAGGCGGCCTCGCTCTTCTTCACCCAGTCGTACAACCCCGACTCGCCCACCGAGTACGGCACCGTCATCCAGGCGAAGAACCTGATCTACAACGTCATGCTGTGGAACGACGTGCTCTGGTCGATGGGCGGGAGTTGGTTCGATGAAGAGGGGAACTTCGACTTCACAACCGACACCTTTGCCGACGCCGCCATGCTCTACGGCGACCTGATCGCCATGGGCGCGTCGCCCGCCGGCTCGACCACCTACGAATACCCTGAAGCCAACCAGGCGTTCCTCACCGGGAAGGCGGCTTTCTTCATCCAGTGGTCTGCTGCATTCAACGAGCTGAACTCAGCCGAAACCAGCCCATTTGCGGGCATGGTGGGCATCTCGCGCATGCCCGGCCCTGAGCCGTCAACGCACGTTCACTGCCTGGGCGTTGGCCTGAGCAAGTACTCGGAGAACAAAGAGGCCGCCGTCGAGTGGCTGACCTTCCTGGCGACCCAGGAAGCGATGGAGATGTACGCCGCCAACGGCGGCGTGCCGCCGGTCATGGATGTCCTCATGGGGATGGCCGACCAGCGGCCTGAGTTCCCGTTGATCGCCGAGCACGCGGACCTGTACGGCTACGTTGAGACCACCGTCGCCGAGACCGTGCCCATCCTGGAGGTGCTCGCCAAGCGGCTCTCCGCGGTGTGGGCCGGCGAGGTGGACATCGCCGAGGCACAGGGGCAGACACAGGAAGAAGTGGCCGCGCTCTTCGAGTAAGCGCGCTTTGAGCAAGCGCCGCGTCAAGGGCAGAGGCCCGCGCGGGCCTCTGCCCCCCTACATATCGCGCACGGAGCCTGTCGTTGATTGCAGACTTCATCGAGCGGAAAATTAAGTACATCCTGATCCTGCCGCTGGTGCTGCTGGTTCTGGGGCTGGCGCTGTTCCCGTCCGTATACGGGTACTATCTCAGCGTCAATGATGTCAACCTGAGCAACTTCCAGGTCAAGACGTTCAACGGCCTGGAGAACTTCCTTGCCACCCTGGGCGACACGGACTTCAGGCGGGCGCTCGGTTTCAGCGCGCTCTTTGCGGTGTGCACGACCGTGCCGGAGGTCGTGCTGGGGCTGGGCATCGCGCTGTGGTTCAACCGCCGCGCGCTGCCGGGGAAGGGCGCGTTGATCAGCCTGATGCTGCTGCCCATCATGGTCTCCCCCGCTCTGTTGGGGATCATGTTCCGCCTCATGCTGAATGAATTCGTCGGGGTCCTGGCCTATTACCTCAAAGTCGTGGGCCTGCCGGGCGCGGAGCTGCTCAGCCCACAGTACGTCTTCTGGACGCTGGTCGCAATCGATGTCGTGCAGTGGACGCCGTTCACGTTCCTGATCCTGTACTCGGCGCTGCAGACGGTGTCGAAGGAACTCTACGAGGCGGCCTCGGTGGACGGCGCGAACCCGATCCAGTTGTTCCGCTACATCACCGTGCCCACGATTGCGCCCTTCATCGCCATCACCGCGTTCCTGCGCGTGATCGACTCGTTCAAGGTCTTCGACATGATCTACGTGTTGACCGGCGGTGGGCCAGGCACGATCACGACCAGCATCAGCATCTACATCTACCGGATGGCGTTCAACACCGGCGACCTGGGGCGGGCGTCGGCGGCGTCGATACTCCTGCTCCTCCCTGCTGTCGGCGCCGCTCGCCTTCGCGCTGCGGCGCATCGTGCGAAGGGACGCGGTGTGACGATGGGCAAGGACAGGCTCAGGCGCTTTGTGGATGCGGCGGTGTGGTATCTCGTCGCGCTGCTGATTCTGCTTGTCTTCGCGTTCCCGCTCGTCAACACGTTCTTCACCAGCCTGAAGAGCAACCTGGACATCATCGCCACGCCGCCCACGTGGGCCTTTACGCCGGTCACGACGCATTACGAGAACGTGCTGTACGCCGCCGGCTATGACTTCGCCGCGTTCTTCCGCAACAGCGCGTTCGTCGCGCTCGGCGCAAGCACGCTGGTTGTCCTGGCGTGCCTGCCCGCCGCCTACAGCATCGTGCGGTTCCGCACCGGCGGCCAGCAGCTTTTCGCCTTCATCATCAGCCTGCGCCTGCTGCCGCCCGTCATCTTCACCGTGCCCATGTTCATCCTGTTTCAGGCGCTCGGCATGCTGGATTCGGTGCGCGGCCTGGCGCTGGTCAACACGCTGTTCAACACGCCGCTCGCTCTCCTCCTCTTCGTCGGTTTCATCCAGGACCTGCCCAAGGAAATCGAGGAGGCGGCGATGATCGACGGCGCGTCTACGTGGGGCGTCATGCGCTATGTCGTCCTGCCGCTGCTGCTGCCGGGGATCGCCGTCGTCATGGTGATGACGTTCCTCTGGTCGTGGAACGAGTTCCTTTTCTCGCTGGTGCTGACGTTCAACCAGGCGACGACCGTGACGGTGGGCGCTTCCCTCTTCGTCACCGCGTGGGGCGTGCGCTGGGGCGATATTGCCGCTGCGATCACGCTGTCGCTCATCCCGACGCTGGTGTTCACGTTCTTCGTGCAGCGCTATCTCGTGTCCGGCCTGACCCTGGGCGCGATAAAGTCATGAAAACGCCCGGCGCCTATTGACAAACTGATAAGTATTTTCATATAATAAGGCTGACAGACACCCAAAACGCGGGTGGTTTTCTTTGCCGGGTTATTTAAACGTTTCAATAACCCCTTAACATCCGCCTTCCACCGGCAATAGCCGATCGGCGTGTTATAGGAAAGGAGTGGCTTCGGAACCGAGTACCTGTCCGCAAACCTGCGCGTTTTCTGTCTGACCTTCCAAGCTGCATGAGGAGGCTGAAAAATGAGAAAGACGGTTTCGCTCTTGCTGACCCCTCTCGCTGGCGCTGCTCAGCGCGCTGCCCGCCCTGGCGCAAGAAACCATGGCGGAAGCGCCCGAAGTCGATTGGAGCGCCCTCGAAGTTGAGGTTGGCGCAACGCTCACGGTTTCAGGCTGGGGCGACCAGACCGAACAGCAGGTCGTCCTGGACTCGATTGCCCGCTTCAACGAAGTCTTCCCGATGTCACGGTAACCTTCGAACCGATCCCGAATGACTTCCAGACCATCATGAAGGCCAACATGGCCGGCGGCACGGCGGCTGACGTGTTCTACGTGGACGCCGACCTGATGACCTCCTTCGGGCGGAACGGGCAGTTGCTTCCCCTCGATGAGTACATGGAGGCGGTGGGCCTGACGCGCGACGCCTACGTCCCGGCGCTGATCGAGATGTTCACCTTCGAGGACGTCACCTACGGCCTGCCCAAGGACATGGGTTCGCTGGGCCTCGTGTACATCACGCGCTTCTTCGACGACGCTGGCATCGACTATCCCACCGCCGAGTGGACGTGGGACGACCTGATGGCCGCCGCTGAGGAAATCTACGACGCGACCGGCATTCACGGCATCTGCGTGCTGCCCGATGTCGGGCGCTGGCCGGCGGCGGTGTACCAGACCGGCGGCGAGATCATGAACGAGGACATGACCGAGGCTGTGTTCAACAGCCCCGAAGCGGTGGAGGCCCTGGAGTTCTGGTACGGCATGTACGACGCCGGGTATGGCGCGTGGCCGACCGACATCGGCGTGGGCTGGTGCGGTGAGGCCATTGGCCGCGAGCTGACCGCGATGGCCTGGGAAGGCGGCTGGATGATCAACTACATGAACCTCGACTTCCCGGACGTGGAGTACGCGATTGTGCCGCTGCCGTCCGGCCCCGCCGGCGAGGGCAACCTGCTCTTCACCAACGCCTGGGGCGCGAAGGCCAACACGCGATATCCCGTTGCTGCCGCCGCGCTGGCGATGTTCCTTGCCGGGCCGGAGAACCAGGAGGCCATCCTCCAGACCGGGTTTGCGCTGCCTACGCTGCTGCACCTGCTTGACCATCCGTGGTTCGAGGATCACCCCCGACGAGGCGGCCATCGCGCATGGCGCGACTATCGGCGAGGTGTTCTGGTACGGGCCGGAGCACGGCGACATCATCAACCGCATGGGCAACGCCCTGAATGCGGTCTTCCTCGGTGAGAAGGACGCGCAGACGGCGCTCGACGACGCTGTTGAAGAGATCAACACCGAGATACTCGGCGCTGAGTAGCGCCGCGCCTCAGATCGTGGAGTCCGGCCGGCGCATGGCCGGACTCCCTGCATCACGTGTTTGCGCGCTTATCGGGAGATGGACTCACCCAGGGCGGACCGCATACGGCGCGGCGCCCATACTGTGAAGGGTGCGGGTGAGGCCTCCCGGCCTTTTGACACGAGGGGGAATGCATGGCCCGTGAAACGAACGTTACCCCTGCATCGACCCCATCCCCGACACCGGCCACGGCGCAGACGAACCTGTGGGTGACTGCCGCGCTGATATGGCATGGCGTGTTGGGCGTTGGGCTGCTGATCTTCGGCGTGCTGACGTTGTTCGGCGTCATGGACGTGTTCGGCGTGATCCAGTTGCCGCAGTATGGCAGTTTTCTCATTCAGTTCGTGGTGTTCCTGGTCACTGCCGCGCTCGGCGGGGTGCAGTTGGTCAACCTGCGCGGGCTGCAGGCGCACTGGTCGCGCGCCCGCATGGTGTCGGTGGGGATCAATTTCGCCGGCTTTGTCCTCCTGCTGTTCATCACTTTCCGGCAGCTCACATGCACCAACGTCTGCGCGGCGGATATGTTCCCCTTTGCGCCCGACCGGATGGCGCTCTGGGTGCCTTTCTTCATCATCACGGTCGCTTTCGGGGGTGATGACCTACGGCATGTGGCGTCGGGATGTCGCCGAGCTGTACGGCGAAACCGAGAAGCAGCGGGAGGCGCTCAACGCCTACGTGTACATCTCGCCTTACCTGCTGACCGCCAGCATCTTCACGCTGGGCCTGCTCATCTACGCCTTCAGCCTGAGCTTCACCGACTATGGCGACCGGAACCTCTACGCCGGCCAGCCTGCCGACTTCGTGGGGACGGCCAACTACAGCAAGGCGCTGACCGACCTCGGAGTTCCTGACGGCGATCTCGAACGTGATCTGGTATGCGTTCATCGTGGTTGTCTTCCAGACCATCATCTCCCTGGCGCTGGCGCTGATGATGAACGCGCGTTTTGCCGGCCGGCGCTGGTTCCGGACGCTCTTCTACGCGCCCAGCGTCACGTCGTCGGTGGTGATCTCGCTCATCTTCCTGTGGCTGTTCAACGGGCGCGGCATCGTCAACTATATCATGTACGAGGTCCTCGACCTCACCGAGCCGCTCGGCAACCTGGGCCTGCGCACGCCGAACACGAACTGGCTCAACACCGCCGACCGCCTGGGCGACCTCACTTACCTCAAGCCCTTCTTTGACAACTCCTGGTACTTCTTGCTCGGCATTCCCCTGCTGATCGTGATCGTCATGGCGCTGGTGCGGGGTTCGCTCTGGCTGCGCGACCGCGCGCTCAACGGGCGGGCGGTGCTGGCCTCTGGATTGGCGGCCCTGGCGACGCTGGTGGTGCTGGTGGTTGTGCTGGGCGTGCTGGCGGGGGCGACTGGAGCGGCCTCCGGAGAGGCCGCCGCGAGCGCCGCACCCATTCAGGGCAGCGTGGTCATCGCGACGCTGCTCGTGTCGCTCGGCTTTGGGGTGGCCGGCGGGTTGGTGATCAACTTCCTGGAGCTGGAGCTGGACCGCCCCACGGCCACGCGCAGCGCGGCGCTCGGCGTCATAGCGGCGGTGCTGATCGCGCTACCGGTCGCATGCCTGGTCGGCCTGGCCGCTGCGCCGGAGGCCTTCGCGCTCACCGGCGCGGTGCAGGTGACGGCCTACACGCTGATGGTCGTGCCGCTCATCGTGGGGCCGTTGACGGCGGCGTTCACCGCCGACGTGTCGCACCGGCTGTTCATGGCGGACGTGCGCTCGGCGGAGATGAAACCGCAACCCGGCGGCAACATGGCCCGCCGCCTCGACCGCTGGGTGTCGTGGATGGGGACCGGCCTGCTGACCGTGCTCGCCATCTGGTGCGTGGTGATGGTGCTGGCCGCGGCGGCGACGACGGGCCTCGGAGGGCCGAAGGAACTCGGCGACCAGCAGTTCGGCGCGCTGCTGCTGCGCGGGCCGAGCGTCGCCTTCCTGATCATCATGGTGCTCAACATCTTCACGACCTCGCCCACCTTCATGATCATGTTCCTGGCGGCGCTGCAGGACGTGCCCGGACAGCTCTACGAGGCGGCACAGATCGACGGCGCGAACCGGTGGCAGCAGTTCTGGCAGATCACCCTGCCGGTGGTGCGCCCGGTGATGCTGTTGATCGTGGTGCTGGGCACCATCGGCACCTTCCAGATTTTCGACCAGGTGCACGTGATGACGGCTGGCGGCCCGCTCAACACCACGCTGACGCCGGTCTACCTGATCTACACCAAGGCCATCGGCGACCAGCGTTCGATGCAGATGGGCTACGCCGCCGCGATGGCCTTCATCCTGGGCGCCATCATCTTTGTGATTACGTACATCCAGCGTAATTACATCGAAAAAGGCACCGAGCAGTACTGAGGAGAGCGAGATGACTGCACAGACACGCTATGCGGACCATGTGGAAGAAGCGCTCGCTCTCGAACAGCAGGCCAGGGTGCGCCGCTGGCTCGGGTTGACGCTGCGCTACACGATCCTCGTCATCGTCTCCCTCATCTTCATCATGCCATTCGTGCTGGCGTTCTTCGGCGGCTTCAAGACCAACCGCGAGGTGCTTGGCTACCCGCCAACTCTCGTGCCGGAGTCCTGGTCTGACCCGGCGAACTGGCAGATGTTCATCACCGGGGCGGTACCGGAGGGCGCGGATCACCTGGCCGCGCAGGTCGCTACGTGCGAGGAGCTGAACGCGCTCCTGGCGGAAGCCGGCCTGGAATCCGACACCATCCAGGCGCGGCAGTTCGCGCGCGACAACGACCTGCCGAACCCGCTCGACTGTCCGGTGGGCGCGCGCGCCGTCGCGGCGCTGAACCTGGGCCTGCTCAACTGGGTACGCGTGTTCCAGGCTCGGCGGCGAAACCTGCGCCTCGCGCGGGTTCCTGGGGCCGTACTGCTTTCCGTACTGGCTGTTCAACAGCGTGGTGCTTGCGATCATCCGCGTGGTCACGCGGACGTTCCTCGCAGCGATGGCCGGCTACGCCTTCGCGCGCATGAACTTCCCGTACAAGAATCTGCTCTTCGCGTTCATGCTCGGAACCATGATGATCCCCGGCGCGGTGACGCTGATACCGGGCTTCGTGCTCATGACTCAGATCGGGTGGGTCAGCACGTACTGGGCGCTGGCCGTGCCCGGCATCGTTGAGGCGTTCGGCATCTTCTTGATGACGCAGTTCCTCAAGTCGGTGCCTGTCGATCTCGAAGAGGCCGCCCGCATCGACGGCGCGAGCCAGTTCCAGACTGTGTGGACGGTCATCATGCCGCTGGCGCGCCCGGCGCTGATCACGCTGGCGATTCTGGCTTTCCAGTCGTCGTGGAACGAATACATGGGGCCGCTGCTCTACCTGACCGGGGCGCCGAATTTCACGCTGCCGGTGGGCCTGCGCTTCTTCCAGTCGCAGTTCCGCGCCGACTGGAACTTCACGCTGATCGGCAGCATGTTCAACGCCATCCCGGTGCTCATCATCTTCTTCATCTTCAACCGCTACTTCATCGAGGGTGTGAGCTACTCCGGGATCAAGGGCTGAGGTATGGCGCACGTGGTGCAGCGCACAATCGCGGCGTGGTGGCGCGAGCTGATCCCGCTGGCGCTCCTGAACGCGGCGTGGCTGGTCACGCTCGCGCCGGCGGCGTTGCTCGTGCTCGCCGATGCGCTGGTGCTCGCGTTGATCGTGGTCGCTTTCACGGTTTCGCCGGCTACGGCGGCGTTCTACGTCGTGGCCGGCGATGTCGCTGAGGGTGATTCGGCCGGCTGGCGCGCGTTCTGGCAGGCGGCGCGCCGCCACTTCTGGCCGGCGGTGCGCTGGGGTCTGCTCCAGGCGGTGGTGTACTTCGTTGGCGCGTTCAACCTGACGTACTATGGCGCGAACACGGGCCTCCTCTGGGATACGCTCCGCGTCGCGTGGGTGCTCGTGCTGGCCGCCTGGACGGTGGTCCAGATGCTCTACTGGCCGCTGCTGCTGGAGGCGGAAAACCAGGGCATCGTCAACACGCTGCGCAACGCCCTGGTGATGCTGGCGCTCAACCCGGCGTTTGTGCTGGCCGTGGCCCTGCTCACGGTGGTGATCGTGGTGGTGAGCGTGGTCACCGGCGTGCTTGTCGGGCTGGTGATGATGCCGCTCGTCACGCTGCTGGGGACGTTCGCCGTCCGCGACCGCCTGCAGGTGTTTCGCAGCCGCGCCTCCAAGTAGGGGCAAGGCATGTCTTGCCCCTACGCAAAGAACCTTGCATATGTTGATTGGCGCCTGGAGTTTCGTTGACGCCCCGTGCGCCAGTGTCGCGCGCCGGTCGCGGGCGATATACTATGCGGTTGCGCCGCCGTTTGGCGCGATCGCTTTGACGTGGCATGGATGAGACAGGCTGACAGGTGTGAGGGGGCGTGGTGGCGACCATCAAAGATGTCGCAGAGCGTGCCGGCGTTTCGATTGCGACCGTCTCTTATGTGCTCAACAACAGCGCGCCGATCAGCGAGGAGACGCGCCAGCGGGTCTTGAAGGCGGTCCGCGAGCTTGACTACCACCCCAGCATCCGGGGGCGCAACCTCCAGGCGGGCGAAAGCCGCATCATCGGCTACCAGTGGTACGTGATGCCCACCGGCGAGATCAACCCGCTCATGGACCGCTTCCTGTACGGGGTCACGTCGGCGGCGGACGCGCACGGCTATCACGTGATTTTGTTCAACGTCAGGCCGGGGGACGTCACCCGTGCGTATGAGGACCTGATCCGCTCCGGGCGCGTGGACGGCTTCGTGCTGGCGAACACGGATCACGAGGACGAGCGCGTGCGCTACCTGATCGACGCCGGCTTCCCGTTTGTCTCGTTCGGGCGCGCGCACCCCGATTGGGATTTCGCCTGGGTGGACGTGGACGGCGAAGCGGGCATCCGCCAGGTGATGGCGCACCTGCTCGACAACGGGCACCGCCGGATCGCCGCGCTCGGCTGGCCGGTGCGCTCGCTTGCGGGCGACAGCCGTATGCAGGGCTACTTCGGGATGATGCGGGAGGCCGGCCTGGAGGTGCTGCCGGCATGGGTCGTTCGGGGGATTGACCAGGTCAAGACCGGCTACCACGCGGCGGCGGGCTGGACGGCGCTCCCGCGCGCGCAGCGGCCCAGCGCCATCGTCGCCATGAGCGACAACCTGGCGACCGGCGTGCTCAACTATTGCAGCGCGAGCGGGATTCAGGTCGGGCGGGAGCTGGCGGTGGTCGGCTTCGACGACGTGCCGCAGGCCGAGTACTTCTCCCCGCCCCTAAGCTCGGTGCGCCAGCCCGTCGGCGAGATTGGCGCGGTTATCTTCGACATGCTGCTGGCGCAGTTGAGCGGCGCGGGAGGCCCGGGGCGCGAGCCGTGCGCGCGGTATCAGCGCCTGTTGCAGCCCAGGTTGGTGGTGCGCGCCTCCAGCGACTTCATGCATCGGGATCACTGACCACATGACACTTGAGGGGTGTGTATGTCGAAACCTCTGGAACGCACATGGGTACTCCGCGAGTCACCATTCGACGTGCAACACTACACGCGCAACGAGTCGCTCTTCGCCATCGGCAACGGCTACGTGGGCGTGCGTGGGACGTTCGAAGAAGGCTATCCCGGCGATCTGGCGACCACGTATGTGCACGGCGTCTTTGACCACGCCGAGGGCGAACAGGTCCCGGAGCTGGTCAACGCGCCCAATTGGCTCAACCTGACGATCGCCGCCAACGGCGCGCCCTTTGGCATAGACACGGGCTTCCTGCTCGGCTACGAGCGCACGCTCGACCTGTATCGCGGCGTGCTCACGCGGCGCGCCCTGTGGCAGAGCGGCTCCGGCGGGCCGGTGCTCCGCTTCGCGTTCGAGCGGTTCGCCAGCCGGGCACGGCAGCACGTGATGGCGCTGCGCGCGCGCGTGACCGCGCTTGACCAGGATGTCGCGCTCACCGTCGAGGCGCGCCTCGACGGCAACGTGAGCAACGAGGGCGTCCGGCACTGGGGGCCCTGGCAGCAGGGGGGCGACCCAACCGGGCCGGCGTGGCTGTTGGGCGAGACGATGCAGAGCGGCTACGCGCTGGGCATGGCGGCGGCCTTCGAGAACGATGCGGGCGTCGCCCCGGAGTACGTCGATGCGGCGGGGTCGCCCACGGTGCGCCTCGCCTTCGACCTGAAGAAAGGTGCGACCGTGACGTTCACCAGGCTCGTGGCGCTGCACACAAGCCGCGACGTTGCGCAGGCGCAGGTGTTGCCCGACGACGCTGGCGACGCTGCGCGCCGCTGCCGACGCCGGCTATGACGCGCTCTGCGCCGAGCACGAGGCCGGCTGGGCCGCCGATTGGGCGCGCTCGGACGTGGTGATCGAGGGCGACGAGCGCGTGCAGCGCGCGCTCCGCTTTGCGCTGTATCACCTGCTCATTGCCGCGCCCTGGAACGATGACGCGGTGAGCATCGGCGCAAAGACCCTGAGCGGGCCGGGCTACAAGGGCCATGTGTTCTGGGATACCGAGCTGTTCATGCTCTCGCCGCTCACCTACACGCAGCCGGAGGTCGCGCGCAACCTGCTCATGTACCGCTACAACAAGCTCCAGGGGGCGCGCAACAAAGCGCGCGAGGAGGGGCTATCGCGGCGCGATGTTTCCCTGGGAGAGCACCGACACCGGCGAAGAGACCACGCCCAAGTGGACGCCGCCGCACCCTGCAAACGGGCGAGCGCATCCGCATCTGGACCGGGGACCGCGAGCAGCACATCAACGCCGATATCGCCTATGCCATCTGCCAGTACTGGCACTGGAGCGGCGATGACGCCTTCATGCGCGATCACGGCGCGGAAGTCGTGCTCGACACGGCGCGCTTCTGGACCAGCCGCGCCGAGCACGACGCGGCGGCGGACCGCTACGAGCTGCACAACCAGATCGGCCCGGACGAGTATCACGAGAACGTCTCAAACAGCGTGTTCGTCAACCGGATGGTGGTCTGGCATCTGGAGGCCGCGCTGCGCGTGTTCGACTGGCTGCACACGCGCTATCCAGACAAGGCGGCAGACCTGGAAGCGCGCCTGGCGCTGACGCCGGCCGAGCGGGCGCTGTGGCGCGACATCGCCGCCAAGATGGTGATCCCGTTCGACGCGGAGCAGGGGATTCACATCCAGTTTGACGGCTTCTTCGACCTGGAATACGTCGATGTCCCCGCCTATACGCCGCGCGTCACCAGCCTCCAATCGATCTACGGCGTGGAGCGCACGAACCAGACTCAGGTTATCAAGCAGGCGGACGTGGTGATGCTGATGGCGCTGCTGGGCGACGCCCTGGCCCCGCACGATGTGCGGCTGCGCAACTGGGCCGCTTACGCGCCGCGCTGCGACCACGGCTCCTCGCTGAGCACCGCCACGCACGCCTGGGTCGCCGCGCGGCTGGGGCTGCTCGACGCAGCTTACGCCTACTTCGAGAGGGCCGCCGGCACCGACCTGGAAGACAACAAAGGGCAACACCGCGCACGGAATTCACGGCGCGGCGTGCGGCGGGCTGTGGCAGGCGGTCGCGCTCGGCTTTGTGGGGCTGCACCTGGATGCGGACGGGAACCCGGCGGCGGACCCGGCGCTGCCAGCGCAGTGGTCGTCTGTGCGCTTCCGGTTCTTCCACCGGGGCCAGCAGTACGAGTTGATCGCACGGCAGGGCGAGGCTGCGCAGATTTGCGCGATGTAGGCGCACCCTGATGCAGGCCGCGCGCCCTTGTCCGCCGTGGCTGTCGGGCGCGCGGCGCGAAACGCAACACGAGTGATGCATGGCTGAGATCGCGGCGTTCATCTTTGACCTCGACGGCGTCATCACCGACACCGCCGTCTACCACTACCGCGCGTGGAAGCGCCTTGCCGACGAAGAGGGGATTCCCTTCACACGCGAGGACAACGAGGCGCTGCGCGGCGTCTCGCGGCGCGAGAGCCTGAACCGGCTGTTGAAGGGGCGCGAAATCCCGGAGGCTGACGCGGAGGCGTGGATGGCGCGCAAGAACGCGTACTATCGCGCCCTGATTCGCGAGATCACCCCCGCCGACATTCTGCCCGGCGCGCTTGCGTTCCTCGATCAGGCGCGGGCGCGCGGGCTGGCGCTGGCGATTGGCTCGGCGAGCCGCAACACGAAGGACGTGTTGCGGAGCCTGGGCCTGCTGGATGCGTTTGACGCCATCGGCGATGGCGACAGCGTGGCGCGCACCAAACCCGCACCCGATCTGTTTGTGTGGGTGGCGGGCCGGCTGGACCTCCCGCCGGGGGCCTGCGTCGTCTTCGAGGATGCCGAGGCCGGCGTCGAGGCCGCGCTCACGGCGGGCGCGTACTGCGTGGGCATCGGTCCGGCGGAGCGCGTCGGGCGCGCGCACGTGCGCCTGCCGACTGGCTTGAGCGACACGACGGTGGACGCGCTGCTCGATCAACTCGCTTCGGCGCGCCGCCAGCACCTGGAGATTTCTGATCCCCGCAACTAAGGTCCGGACTGATTCGGGATTCTGGCGGTATTGTTCCGCGGAGGGGCGACCCGCCGGTTTGTCCTTCCCTCCAGATGTGGCAATATCGGGGGTTGGCGCGCCGTGCCCCCGAACGAGAAATCGTTTGCGAGATTTGGTACAATAGGTGGGCGATTCGAGTAAGGGAGGTTGATATGGCCGGTTTCATCGACGCACCTGCCAATTTCTATATCGGGCGTACCTATGACCCCAGCAGCGATCAGGTGTTGCAGGACGATTACGTCTATTACGATTCGCGCGACCTGACAACGCACGGGCTGGTTCTGGGTATGACCGGCAGCGGGAAGACGGGCCTGTGCGTCTGCCTGCTCGAAGAGGCCGCGCTT
Source organism: Anaerolineae bacterium (assembly GCA_027494055.1). Classification (GTDB taxonomy): domain Bacteria; phylum Chloroflexota; class Anaerolineae; order Aggregatilineales; family JAFGMM01; genus JAOSJO01. The sequence continues at coordinate 122,246 of JAOSJO010000024.1, forward strand.
GACGGGGTGCCGGCCATCATCGTTGACCCCAAAGGCGACATCAGCAACCTGCTGTTGACCTTCCCCGACCTCCAGCCCGGTGATTTCGAGCCGTGGGTGGATCGTGGCGAGGCTGAGCGCAAGCAGATGGATGTGCCCACCTATGCGCGTGATCGCGCCGAGCTTTGGGCGAATGGGCTGGCCGACTGGGGCATCGACAAGGCGCGCATGGAGCGGTTGAAGAACGCCGCCGATTATACGGTCTACACGCCCGGCTCTGACGCCGGCGTCCCGATCAGCATCCTCGCCTCGCTGAAAGCGCCCGCGCACTACGACGAGGAAGTCACGCGCGACCAGATCAACGGCCTCGTGACGGCGATCCTCTCACTGGCGGGCGTCAGCGCGCAGCCGGTGAAAGACGCGGAGCACGTCTTCCTCAGCAACATCGTCGAGCAGAGCTGGCGCAGTGGGAAGGACCTCACCCTTGAGGAGCTGATCTTGCAGGTGCAGGAGCCGCCCTTTGAAAAGCTCGGCGTGCTCCCGGTGGAGCAGTACTACCCGGCGACGAAGCGGATGGGGCTGGTCATGGCGCTCAACAACGTGGTCGCCGCGCCCTCCTTCGCAGCCTGGTTGCGCGGCGTCCCGCTGGATATCCAGAATCTGCTCTACACGCCAGAGGGCAAGCCGCGCGTCGCCATCCTCTCCACCGCCCACCTCAACGACACGGAGCGCATGTTCACGATGACGCTCGTGCTCGAATCGCTCGTCTCGTGGATGCGCAACCAGGGCGGCACGACCAGCCTGCGCGCCCTGCTCTACATCGATGAAATCTTTGGCTACTTCCCCCGGTGCAGAACCCCCCCAGCAAAGACCCGCTCTTGCGCTTGCTGAAGCAGGCCCGCGCGTTCGGCCTGGGGGTGCTGCTGGCGACGCAGAATCCGGTCGACCTGGATTACAAGGGGCTTTCGAACATCGGGACCTGGTTCATCGGCCGCTTGCAATCTGAGGGCGACCGCGACCGCATCATTTCGGGGCTAAAGGAAGCGGCTGCCAGCGGCGACATGGACCTGGCGGCAGTGAAGCAGATGGTGGCGCAGGTCAAGTCGCGGGTTTTCCTCATGCGCAACGTTCACGACGAAGGCAAGACCACGGTCTTTCACTCGCGTTGGGCGATGAGCTACCTCGCCGGCCCGCTGACCCGCCAGCAGATCGAGGTCTTGATGGCGGGCAAGCGCGGTGCCCTGCTTGGGGCCGCCACCGCGCCAGCCGGGGCCGCTGCGAGTGGCGCGACGCCGGTGGCTGCGACCCCCGTCGCGGCGCACGCGGCATCGGACGCGGCGGCGGACGCCGTGCCCGCCGGCTACAGCCGCACGAAGCCACCGGCCCACGTGGACGAGTACTTCCTGCCGGTGGCGCACCGTGCCGATGACGCCATCCGGCTCTGGGAAAGCGAGACGCATCAGCGCGCCGACGACATCGCCGCGACCCAACTGGCTTACAGTCCCGTGCTGCTGGCGCAGGTCGCGATGCGCTTTGACGACCGCAAATCCGGCATCCGGATAGACCGCACGCTGGCTTTCCATGTGCCGCGTCCAGAGGCGTCCGGCTTCGTCAACTGGGAGGAGTACGACGCGCCGGCCGTTGACCGTCGCGACCTGGAGAGCATCACGCGCCACGAGGCAATCTACAGCGAAGTCCCCATCGCGCTCACAGACAGCCGCCGCATGAAGGAGCTACAGGCGGATCTGGTCGATTATGTCTATAGGAACTGCACGTTGCAGGTGCCCTGTCACCCGACCCTGGGGGTGTACGGAAATCCTGACGAGGACCTGAGCGTCTTCGAAGCCGCTGTGCGGCAGGCGGCCCGCGAACGGCGCGACGCCGAGGTCGACGCGGTGACGGCCAGCTACGAGAAGAAGATCGACCGGCTGGAGGACGCTATCCAGAAGAAGCAGGCCAAGCTTGAGAAGGACAGGGTGAAGGCATCGGGCGGCGACCAGGACTTGCTGACGGCGGGCATTTCCGGCGCGGTCGCCCTCCTGCAGGGCCGGAGCGCCAGCAGCAGCCTGTCGCGCGTCTCGCGCAAGTTTGGGCGCCGCCGCGAGTTGATGACCGAGGTGCAGGCGACCGAGCGCGAAATCGCCGATCTGCTGGAGGAAGTCGAAGCGCTGCGTGAGGAGTTCGAACAGGCGCTGCACGACGTACAGGAGAAGTGGGAGGCGGAGCTGAAGAACACGTCTGAGACAGAAGTGACGGCCTACAAGAAGGACATCCAGGTCCCGGTGTTTGGCCTGGGCTGGCTGCCACATTTCGTCATTCAGAGCGGCGGGCGCGTCGCGCTGGCCCCGGCCTACGCGCCGGCGCAACCATAGGGGCGGCACGCCCGACGTTGTGACCGCTCGCCATCGGCGTCCAGAAGGTGACAAACCCTTGACATCCATTGTCATCGGACGTAACATCACGCGCGGCTGGAAACAGCCGCGCAACGCCTTCTGCATCACACGCCCCCAACGGAGAGAGCACCATGGAAACCATCGTCTCGAGCGCCAGACAAACCGTCGTCATCGCGCCTGACCAGCCCACGCGCATCATCGGCGAGCGCATCAACCCGACCGGGCGGAAGAAGTTCGCCGCCGCGATCCTGGAAGGGAACCTGGGCGTTGTGCGTGATGAAGCCATCGTCCAGGTCGAGGCCGGCGCTGCCATTCTCGATGTCAACGTCGGCGCGGCGGGCGCGGACGAGGTCGCGCTGCTGCCAGAGGCCGTCCGGCTCATCACGGAGGCGGTGGACGCGCCGCTCTGCTTTGACTCGCCCAACCCGAAGGCACTGGAGGCGGCGCTGAAGGTCTACGAGGGCAAGGCGCTCATCAACTCGGTCAACGGTGAAGAGAAGTCGATGGCGGCGATTCTGCCCGTCGTCGCGGAATACAAGGCGGCGGTGATCGCGTTGTGCATGGACGACGACGGCATCCCGCCCACCCCGGAGGGGGCGGCTGACCGTGGCGCAGAAGATCATCGAGCGCGCTGGGGCGCTGGGCATCCCGCCGGAGGACATCCTGATCGACTGCCTGGCGATGACGGTCGGCGCGGACTCGAAGGCGGCGACAGTGACGCTGGAGGCGATCCGCCGGGTGCGCGCCGAACTGGGGATGAACATGACGCTCGGCGCAAGCAACGTCTCTTTCGGCCTGCCTGACCGCCACCTCATCAACAGCACATACCTCGCGATGGCGCTCCTGGCGGGCGTCAACGCGCCCATCGCCAACCCGATGCGCGACTATGGCACCATCGCCGCCACCGACCTGCTCCTGGGGCGCGATGAATACGCGATGAACTACATCAGTTACTGCCGTTCCATGCAGGCGTGAGGCATGGCGCGGTAGGGGCTACACACAGCCGGCCAGTGCCGGGCTGGCCCCGGCTGGACAATCGCGGTGAAGGGGATACGGGGCGCTTCGTTCATGGAGCGCCCTTTCTGTTCCGCGCGCCGCCCGCGGCCTCTGCGGTTGGACTTTCGCACAACCAGGTTACCGACAATACCCCGCCCCCGCCTGGGAGTCTATCGACCACGACCGCCTCCGCCTCGCAGTTGCAATTAGGGAACCTTGATGAAATCTATAAACCTGCGTGTTATGCCTTTGGCCGACTTCGCGCTGCTTGGCGCTGGTTTCGTTGTGTCGCATAACGTCGCTTCGCGCAAGATGGCGCCGTCACCGATATCTACGCCTTCGGCGACCTGGATGAGGCTGAGGGCTGCGCGGCGACGCCGCAGACCACGTTCTCGCCAGAAGCGCCCTACCAGCTCATCATGGTCCACGTGACGCATCGAGCCGGGGACGCTCGTGGAGACGTGGTGGTATCGTGACGGCGAACGGATTGCACGTCTGAGACACGCTCGACGACACGGGCACCTGTTTCTACTTCGGACGCAGTCGCGGCGACTCGCCCTGGAAGGTCGGGACGTACACGGTAGAGGTGCATATCGGAGGGCGTTCGGCGGCGTGACGCAGTTCCAGGTCGTCGAGGACCCCGCCCCGCGCCAACGGCGACACCCAACGCCGGCAGGCGGCGGAGATGCCCGTCGTTACGCTCTCCGTGCCGCAGAGACGCTCCTGGAGGAGTCCGGTTATCCGGACGCCTTTGACATCATCGAGATGGATGGCCCGGACGGCGAACCGCACCGCTACGAAGTCTGGACGTACTTCAAGCAGAATGCCGCATACGTGTTCCTTGACGGCGGTTCCAGATGACACGTGGGAGGCGTATCCGCCCGGGGGTCATCCGGTGACGGTCACCACCAGTTCCCGCTGGGTGTGAGAAAGAGGCTCCCGAGGTTCAACAACCGGCAGTGGGAGGTGTTCAGAACGAGGGGCAAGATGCTTGAATTCATGGTGAGCGAGAGATCATTTTGGGGTTTGAGGACGACCGGTGGTATACGTCGAGACAGGCCTATCGTAGATGAGGGCAATGAGAAAAGTGCGGGTATGGCGAGTTCTGGCTCAGCTACCGGAGGCGCGTCATGCCGACCTTTGCGCGTCGATCCGCCAGTCTCCTGTGTGGGGGTGAGACGTTGGGGTATGGGTGGGAGGGAAGGGGCGAGAACAGGCGTGGACAGTCGCGCAGGCGCAGTCCGCCACTCGATCAGCAGTTGGAGAGGGATTGACCCTATATAAGGGATGGAGAGATCGACAACTGAAGGTCTGTTCAGTATGGGCTCTACCAGGGGGGAGGTGCAACGAAATAGGATTGGAATGGTGATGAGCCTGAACCCGGGAGGCTGCCGCGAAAGGGCTGGCTGTGTCAATATCGGAAGCCATCGAAGTCTCAGGCCAAGAGGAAGCAAGGACCAAGGCAGTTGAAAATCGAGGAAAAAAGATTGGGATGGATTTTGAAGGTATGGGAAGTCAAATGAAAAAATTGATCTAAGTAGGTGAGGGGGGATATGGATTTAAAGGGAGTATTCAGAGGTGGATTGGGGGAAGATTGGGGGTTGAGGTGTGATGGGCATGAGGGATTTGAAAAGGGGGAGAGAATGGAGTAAGGGGGAGGGATTGAGGGAAATAGAGTGAGCGGAGATTATTTCATTTTGAATCATAGCCTTGAGGGAAGAGGGGTGGTTAGGGGAGGATGGTGTTTGATGGGGAGGAAAGATTAAGGGGATATGAGAAAGTTTAAAGAAGGGCGCCCTGCTAAGGCGCAGCCGCCTCAACCTGGGGATAGCACAGCGGGTTGTGCGGCGGCTCGATGTCCTCGGCTGTCTCGAAGGTGACTCCGGTCACCCCGACGGCCGTGAGCAGGCTCCGGAGGCGCATTTCCGCGTCGCCTTGGGCCTGCAACAGGATACCGCCTTCGAGGGCCGTGTCGCGGAACGCGATGATCGCCTCCCGTTCTGCGACTTCCAGCAGATCCGGTTCCTGGTAGAACGCTTCGTACAGGAAGTTGAGGAAGCCGACATCGTGACGGTAGATGTATGATTTCTGGATGTCGAGCACGCAGTTCGTGAGATGCGCCGGCGGCAGCTTGATCGTGATCGCGCCGTTCGCGTCAACCGCGACAGCGTCCGCATCGATCAGGGACAGGTCCACCCCTGCGCTGACGTAGCCCGCGCCGACATAGAGCAGCTTCTCGCCGCTCACCCCGCCAAGCTGCTGCACGAACTCCACCGGCACCACTTTCTCGAAGTTGTACCGGACTGTCTCCAACACCGCCTCGCGCTGCACCAGCGTGAGCACCGTGTCGGTGATTCCCACCACGGGGGCCGGCGTCGGGGGTTGAACACCGAGTCGAGCCAGCCGGTTACCGTGCCGATGCCGGTATTGATGCCGGCCAGCGCCAGCGCCGCCAGCAGACATACGAGAATCAGGCCGGCCACCAACGCGATTCCCAGAATCTTGAGGGTATTGCTCAGGCAACCGCCGACGTCGAACGAAGCATCCCCTTCGTCGATTTCGGGCGACCTGGCGCGTTGGACGGAACTGGTGGGTTTTCTGTCAAGCGCGCGATTGTTTTCGTCAGTATCCATCGACTGCTTCCAGTGCTTCCAGTGCCAGAATCATCCCCTGTATTGTATCTGAACCGGGTCTCAGCGCGACACATGAGGGTTGCTGGTTATCCAGTAACGCCAGGGCGTCGATTTCCAGGGTTCGGGCGTCGTGTTCAGACCCACGCGCGCCCCGGTGCTCACCGCGCCGTCCGGGATGGGCGCGTCGGCCTCGACGAAGAGGAGCGCATCCGGTGCGGCGACATCGAGGCCGTGGTGGTCCGGGCCGATGCCAAGCGCGCGCGTGAGCTTCGCCGGGCCGGAGGTCCACTCGTGCGGCTTGCGACCGGGGCGGTTGGCCGCGATCATGTCCAGCCCCTCCAGCGGCTCGATGGCGCGGACCAGCACCGCGCCGGGCGCGCCGTCTGGCTCCACGCAGATGTTGAACAGCCAGTGCATCCCGTAGGTGAAGTAGACCAGGCTCACGCCGGGCGGCCCAAACGCCGCCGCAAAGCGCCCCAGGTTGCGGCGCAAGTTCCAGTGGGCACCCCGGTCGTCCGTGCCCCGGTAGGCTTCGGTCTCGACGATGCGCCCGCCGACGCGCCGCCCCGCCACCACGTGGACCAGCCGCTGGCCCAGGAGCGCGCGCGCCACCGCCCGCGCGTCGCGCGCGTAGAAGTCACGCGACAGACGAGGCGCCATCGTCAGCCATCGCCAGGCAGGTCGCCCAACCGGGGGCGGCGCAGATCAACCGGGGTGGGGCGGCCCCACCTAAGCGCTCGCCTCGAACGCATTGGCGATGGCTTCAGCCCGCGCGTACTCCGGGCTGCCGGGGTCAGCGCTTTCGAGGATTTTGGTCGCTTCCAGGTATTGCTCCATTGTCACGTTGGCGCGCCCCGAATTGAGCCGCTCGTAGATTTCGGCGTTCAGCCACACGCGCTCCTCGTCGGTCAGGCGACCGTGCTCCGCTTCCAGGGCCTCGATCTGGTCGTCGGTCAGAATGCCTTGAGTCTCGAGCCGCGCCTTGGCTTCGTCGAACGCTCTGGTCACTTCTGCCCTCCGAATGACTCAACCGCCGGGCCAAAACCGACACAAGACTAAACCAAGAGGGGGCGTTTGACAAGTCCTGCGGCGCAGGGCCGGTCCGGCCTCACCGCGCGCATTCCGGCTTGGCGCGGTCAGGCGGCGCGCGTTACAATCCCGCGTGAGCGCCGAGGGGAGCAGGAGGCAGCCTGTGGAGGTCCTGAAGCAGCGCATCCTGGCCGAGGGAAAGAACCTCGGCAGGGGTATCCTCAAGATCGACAGTTTCCTCAACCACCGGCTTGACGCCGGGCTGATGGTGGCGATGGGCGAGGAAATCGCCCGCCGCTTCGCCGACGACCGCGTGACACTGATCCTGACAGCCGAGGTCTCCGGCATCGCGCCGGCCCTCACCGCCGGGTACGCGCTGGGGGTGCCGGTGGTGTACGCGCGCAAGCACAAGCCGATCACCATGAAGGAGCCGGTGTACATCGAAACCGCACCGAGCCACACCAAGGGCGGCGAGACTCACCTGATGGTCTCGCCGGAGTTCATCCACGAGACCGACCGCATCCTCATTGTCGATGACTTCCTGGCGAGTGGCAAGACGCTGCACGCCCTGGCGCGCATCGTGCAGCACGCCGGCGCAGAGCTTGTCGGCATCGCGTGCGTCGTCGAGAAGACATTCGAGGGCGGGCGCGCGTTCCTCGCTGACCTGAACGTGCGCATCGAGGCGCTTGCCACCATCGTGAGCCTCGAAAACGGCGGCATCCAGTTCGCCGACAGCGCGCCGACGGCGCGTGCGGTCGCGGACAGCACAGACGGCAGGCTGGCATAGGCAGGATGTCCGACCAGGCAAAGCGCGGCGGCGTCGCCATCCTCGACTTCGGTTCGCAGTACACCCAGCTCATCGCCCGGCGCGTGCGCGAGCAGGGCGTGTACGCCGAGCTTTACCCGGCCGGCGCGCCGCCTGAGACCGTCAACGCGCTCGACCCGCGCGGCTATATCCTCTCCGGCGGCCCCAACAGTGTGTACGCACCCGGCGCGCTCCAGGTCCCTGGCTACGTGCTCGCATCCGGGCGGCCTGTGCTGGGCATCTGCTACGGGTTGCAGGCGCTCACGCATGCGCTCGGCGGGCGCGTGGCCCCCGCCCAGGCGCACGAGTATGGTCCGGCGCGCGTGACGCTCCGCGCCGACGCCGCGCCGCTCTGGACGGGCCTGCCCGATGCGATTGACGTGTGGATGTCGCACGGCGACCGCGTGGAGGCGCTCCCGCCCGGGTTCGCGCCGCTGGCGCACTCCGACAACTCGCCTTACGCCGCCATCGGCGACCCCGCGCGCCGCCTCTACGGCGTGCAGTTCCACCCGGAGGTCAACCACACCCCGCGCGGCGCCGACATCCTGCGCAACTTCCTGTTCGAGGTCTGCGGGTGCGCGCCGACGTGGACGCCGGCCGCGTTCATTGCCGAGTCGGAGGCGGCCATCCGCGCGCAGGTGGGCGACGGGCGCGTGGTGTTGGGCCTGAGCGGTGGCGTCGATTCGGCGGTGACGGCGATGCTGATTCACCGCGCGGTGGGCGACCAGCTCACCAGCATTTTCATCGACCACGGGATGATGCGCCTCGGCGAGCCGGAGCAGGTGGTCGAGACGTTTCAGCGCCAGTTTGGGCTGCGGCTCGTCGCCGTCAACGCGAGTGAGGCGTTCCTGAGCCGGCTGGAGGGCGTCACCGACCCAGAGCAGAAGCGCTGGATCATCGGCGAGCAGTTCGTGCGCACGTTCGAGGCGGAGGCGCGCACGCTCGGCGCGGTCGCGTTCCTGGCGCAGGGCACGATCTACCCGGACGTGATCGAGAGCGCCGCGCGCGACCGGCCCGACGCGCACCGCATCAAGAGCCACCACAACGTGGGCGGCCTGCCGATGGACATGGACCTCAAGCTTATCGAGCCGCTGCGCTACCTCTTCAAAGACGAGGTGCGCAAGGTCGGCGCGGCGCTCGGCCTCCCGGAGGACATCATCTGGCGGCAGCCGTTCCCCGGTCCGGGGCTGGCCGTGCGCTGCCTGGGTGAGGTGACCTGGGAGCGGCTGGAGCGGCTGCGCCGGGCGGACGCGATCTTCATCGAGGCGCTGCGCGAGGCCGACATGCTGCGCGACGGGACGGCGCAGGCCTTTGCGGCGCTGCTGCCGGTGCGCAGCGTGGGCGTGATGGGCGACACGCGCACGTATGCGGAGGTGGTGGCGCTGCGCGCCGTGACCACGACCGACTTCATGACCGCCGACTGGGCGCGCCTCCCGGCTGACCTGCTGGCGCGGGTGAGCAACCGCATCGTGAACGAGGTGCCCGGCGTCAACCGGGTGGTGTACGACATTTCGAGCAAGCCGCCGGCGACCATCGAGTGGGAGTGAGCGATGGGGAAGCGATTGGCGTTTCTGCTGTTTGGACTGGCGATCTCAGGCGCGGCGTGCACCGGCGGCGCGCTCAGCCCGACGCCCAGCCCGGACGCGGCGGCCACCGCAACCGCGCTGGCGCTCGCCGCGCCAACGGACACGCCGACGCCCCCGACCACGCGCACGCCGACGCCCACGCCGGGGACGCCCCTCCCCACGCCGACGATCCCCGGCGTCGTTGACGCGCCCCCGCCTTTTGCCATCGATCTGCGGGAGGCGTGGCAGGCGCAGTACAACCAGCTCGCCATCGTGCGCCCGGACGGCGCGGAGCTGCCGCTGAAAGTCGCGTTCTTCAGCGGTCCCACGCCGGCGGGGGCGGCGGTGGTCACGGTGTTGTGGGATTACGAGGCCATCTACAGCGACGTCTGGCGCGACGGCATCGAGCTGGTGCAGGTGGTTTTCGATCCGTCCTGCCAGTTCAGCCTGGCCGGCGCGCCCCCGGAGCCGGAGACGTTCACGGTTGGCCTGCACTACGCCGAGGGCATCAGGTACCAGGTCGCCAACTGCGAAGAGGCGCCGGACGCCGCCGGGTGGCTGGTCGGTTACCGCCGCGCGGAGATCAACTACCTGCTCTACGTCTGGTTCCTGCCGCCGGCAGCCGCCGAGGCCGACGCCGCGTTCGTCCAGGCAATCCTCGACACGATCCGTTTCCCTGGCGAGGACTAAATTCCCCCACTCAGCGCGCGGCCTTGACCACCGGGGCGGCCTCGCCTTCTGGCGCGGTTGGGCCGGTTGCCTGCTCAATCGGGGCGGGCGGTTCCTCCGGCGGTTCCTCGATTTTCAGCGCCAGCAGGAGCAGCGCGCCAGACAGACGGACCGTCGCGGCCACGAACAGCGCCCAGCGCAGCCCGATGCGGTCGGCGAGCGCAACCGAGAGCAGCGGCGCGAGCACCGCGCCGGCGTTCATGATGGTGATCCAGAAGCTGGTGTACGTCGCGCGGCGCTCGCGCGGCGCGAGCTTGAGCAGAAGGTTGGTCCGGCTCAGGTCGAGGCATGGGTTGATGAAGCCGATCATGACGCCGGCGAACAGGATGAACGTCAGGTCGGGCACCAGCGCCATGAGGAACGGGTAAAGCGACGAGAGCGGCCCCATGCGCGCCAGCACGTGCTTGAAGCCGTAGCGCCGGATGAGGCGCTCCCCCAGGAGAAACCCCCCGACGACCGCCAGGCTCTTGACGCCGCTGTTGAGGCCGATCCAGCCGTCGTCGGCGTTGAGTTCGCGCACCCAGAACAGGGTGAAGAGCGGACTCGACATCCAGATGCCGAACGTGTACACGAAGCTGCTGACGGTCAGGTTCCAGAAGGAGCGGTGGCCGCGAATCTCCTCGCGTACTTCGCTGCGCACCGCGCGCAGCGACACAGTGGGAATCGGGATGCGCCGGCGCTGGGCTGGTTCGCCGTGAGGCGGCACAGCGGACGGCGGGATTGTCAGCTTTTCCAGCGTGGCGCAGCCAACCAGCGCCGCCGCCGCGCCGAAGGCGTAGAGCGTCTGGTAGTTGCTCGGAAAGGCGGTGGCGTTGAGCCAGGAGCCGGCGATGAACGTCACGCCGGCGGTCACGGCGAAGTAGATGATGTTGCGCCGCGAGAAGACGAAGGCGCGTCGCCGTTCCGGGAGGATGTCGGCCATGAGGGGCATCCAGCCGGCGTTGAACAGCGTCGCCGGGACGTTGAGGGTCACCAGCCAGGCGACCAGCCAGTTCGCGGTGTAGGCCGGCGCGAGGAGTGGCAGCAGCGCCACGACGATGTAGCCGAGGCGCATGAGAAGCAGGCTCCAGAGCAGGTAGGGGCGGCGGTCGGTCTGTCGCTCCAACAGGCGCGCCGCCGGGATGGACAGCGTGACGACGATCAACGGGGGCGCGGAACTGAGCAGGCCGACGAGCGCGTTCGAAGCGCCCAGGCGGATGGCGAATGCCTCGTTGAAAGTGATGGCCCCGCCGAGGATCGCCGACCAGAACATCTCGAAGTACAGCAGGCGGATATTTCTGTCTACCGGGGAGTCGGGTAGCGACCAGCGCTTGCGGAGGTTCATTGAGGTTAGGGACGGCACGAAATGTTGCCCAATTGCGGGCCGAATGCCCAAAAAGATACAACCATCCCCACTCCTGGCCTGGGAGTAGTTGTGGCGGGCAGTCAGGCTCCGTTTGTCGGTCCGCATGGCCGCCCACATCTGCCAGATGTGGGCGGCGCGGCGCGTGTGTAGTTTAACACATCCTTAATATGGCACAATGGACTTCCGGGCTATCCCCTCGAAATTGGGGGGTGTGAGCGGGCGCGCCGGAAGACCAGGGGGCGGAAAGCGTGGCCCGGTCGCGGCGTGGCGCCGCAGAGGGAGGGAAATGCCCGGCAGGGGGAAACCGGCGGCAGCTTCCCGGAAGCCTGAGCCTTCCGGGAAGCTGCCGTAATGCGCCAACAGGATCACGAACAGGCGTTACTCGACGGTGACCTGCGCGCCGGCGATGCGCGTCGGCGTGTTGGGGATGGCGTTGTAGTAGCGGGCGAAGCGCGCAATCTCATCGGCCTCGTCCTCAAGCGCGATCAGGTTCATGGCCCACCGGTAGCTGATGCTCTGGTACAGCAGTTCAACTGAAACGGTGAACGGCCCCTTCGCGCCGTCGAGCGCAATCTCGTAAGTGACCGTGTCGCCGCCGGGGGCAAAGTCGGGGTCGTCCGCCGCCGCGCCCCTCACGCTGATTTCGGGCACGGCGAGGTTGATGTCGAACCCCTTGGGCAGCAGGCGGTTGTCCTTGATGTACGAGGTGGCGCGGAGCAGTTCGGTCGTTACCTCGCGGTCGATGCTCTGCATGATCGGCTCGTAGATTTGCACCTCGTCCGGCTGCGTGATCGTCTGGTAGTGCGGTTCGTAGCGCGCCGGGTCGGCGTCGTTGTCGTTGCCGTCAATCGCGCCGCTCTCCGGGTCGAACCCGCCCGACTCGAAGATCACGCGCCCTGCGCCGTCCGTGACCGTGACGTGCAGCCACGCCCGCCGCGAGGGGAACGCGCTCGGAACCTTGTGCCCGGCCAGCGACGCGATCTGCACCGAGGCCGTCAGCACGTCGCCGGATGCGCTGGCTTCGAGCGCGAGCGTGGCGGTCCGGTTCTGGAGCTGGTCCAGCACGCGCCCCATCGTCTCTTCGATCTGCGCCGGCGTGGCGACGACCCCAAGCTCATCGCGGAAGGCATCGAAAACGCGGAGCATGTACGTGTTGCCGCCGACTAGGTAGTGCATCATGAAGGGGCTGCGCGGCACGCCGCCGGTCAGCGAGGTCACGACGCCGCCCTGCGCCACCGGGAAGTGACAGTCGATGCACGTATCGGTGCGCCGGTAGCCGCTGTAGAGCCATTCGTAGTAGAGGGTCTGCTCTGGGAACTCGCCCACGATCTGCCCCTCGTCGTTGAAGTACGGCGTGTAAAGCTGGTGGCAGGTGATGCACAACTCCGATTCGGCCATGTGCGGCCCGTAGACCGGCGTGTAGCCTGAGGCGTTGCGCATGATGGCCGCCGGCCCGTCCTCCACGTCGTAGGGGCCGAAGGACGGTCGCCGCCCGATGGGGAGTGTGTGGTCGATCACGTAGCCGCCGCTGAAGCTGTCGGGACGCCCGAAGTTCTGCTTGAGAATCTGGTGACAGAGCGTGCACGAGTTGCCGTCTAGCGCCAGCTCGTGCAGCGGGTGCGCGGGGTCGAGGAGGCCGTTTGCGCCGTAAATCTCACTGAGCTGGCCCCAGTAGTTGGCGTTGTCGTGCGCCATCGGCATGTGGCAGGCCGAACACTTATCCTCGATCACGTCGCGGTATTCGGGGTGGCGCAGCCCTCGGCGCGCACCGTCGCCTGCCAGTAGGGATCGCGGGCGGCGTTCGCGACGAGGGTGGCGCTCCACATAGCGAACGACGAGACATCGACGCCCGTGTCATCGGGTGTGTTGCGGTGGCACGTGGTGCACAGGCTGGACGGGGCAAAGAGCAGCGCTTCCGGCTGGGGCGGGCTGGTCTCACCTTCCCCCTCCTGCGCGGGCGGTACGGGTGGCGCGCCGGCGGCGACGCCGGCCAGCGTGGTGCTCAGCAGCGCGGAGACGATTAGGAAAGCCCATAGCTTGTTCACGTGACCTCCCGGCGTTGCTTTGTGAAGCTGAGAACAAGAGACAACCTGAATCTTATCACAGCTACGCGCGCAGGGTTACGCGGTTTGTCACCATTTCGGTTTGTCACTGCTCCTTTTGCGCCGTATGTCGGAACGCCGGCCACGCCTTCCGGGATAGCGGTCCCGTTGTCGAGTAAGCAAAGTGCGCGGCGGTAGGGGCGAACCGGCGGTTCGCCCTGCCTGACTTCCATGCCCAACCCCCAAAAACGGAAAGGGGAAACGTCGGTAGCTTCCCGAAAGCCCTGAGCTTTCGCTTCGGGAAGTCGCAAAGCAGGTCGCTGTTTTCAGAGGCGCGCGACAGGCGGGATTTTGCGTTCGTCGCGGAAGGGGGGCGCTGTCACGCTTCCGACGGCGCCCACGGTTCTTCCGGCGGCTCATGCACGCGGAGCACCCAGAACATCAGCCCGCCCACGAGCCGAACCACGCCCGACGCGAAAAGTGCCTCCCCAGGCCGATGCGGTCCGCCAGCGCGACCGAAACCAGCGGCGCGAGGAACATCACCCCGTTCATAATGGTGTTGTAGTAGCCGAGGTAGCTGGTGCGGCGCTCGCGCGGGCACAGCTTCAGCAGCACGTTGAAGTGGCTCAGGTCCAGGCCGGAGTTGATGAAGCCCACCAGCGCGTGGAAGAACAGGATGGGCGTGAGGCTGGGAAAGAGGACGATCAGGAAGACGTAGATGGGCGAAAAGGGTATCGTGCGCATCAACACCCAGGTAAACCCGCGCTGGCGGATTACGCGCTCCCAGACGTAATAACCCACCACGGTCGCACCGCTGCCGAAGGCCAGTGCAGACCGATCCAGCCGTCGTCGGCGTTCAGCACGCGCAGGTAGTAGAGGATGAACAGCGGCATCGACATCCACGCGCCGAAGTTGAAGATGAGTGAGTTGAAGGTCATGATGCGGAACGCGCGGTTGCCCTGCGTTTGTATGCGCCGGAACTCGACCCACGAGACGTGCGGGATGCGGATGCGCTGTTGCGTTTTGCGCCGCTCCGCGATGACCTCGGTCTTGGGCATCCGGAGCTGCTCCACGATGGCAGAGCTGGCCAGCGCCGCCGCCGCGCCAAAGGCGTAGATCGTCATGTAGTTGTGGGGGAAGGCCGCCGCGCTCAGGTAGCGCCCCGCCAGAAAGGCGACAACCGCCGCCACCGAGAAGTTGATGATGTTCCGCCGCGAAAACACGAACGCTCGCCGCCGTTCGGGGAGGATGTCGGCGATGAGCGGGTTCCAGCCGACGACGAACATCGTTGCGGGCGCGTTGAGCAGGATCAGCCAGATCACCACCCAGGTTGCGGTGTTCGCGGGTGCGATAATGGGCATCAGCGCCACGCCCAGATAGCCCAACCGGTACAGAAGCAGGCTCCACAGGATGTACGGCCGGCGGTCGGCTTGTCGTTCCAGAAAGCGCGCCGCCGGGATGAAGAGCACCGCGGCGATCAGCGGCGGCACGGAGTTCAGCAGGCCGATCTCGGCGTTGGTCGCGCCCAGGCGCACGGCGAACGCCGAGTTGAAGCCGGCGACCCCGCCCATGACGGCTGCAAAGAAGATCTCGATGTAAAGCAGGCGTATGTTATTGTCCAGCGTGGTTGGCAGCGTGGGCCAGACGCGGTCGCGGATCCGGGTAAAGAGGGGTCTGTCTGAAGTCAAGATAACAATACCTGAAATGTCGGGTTCCACGCGCCGGGTAGTATATCACAGCTTGCGGTCCGAGGGTCTAGACTGTGCGGCGCGCCAACCACTTGTCACGGCCTTCACGGGTCGCTATACTGTTTGTAATGGTCTTAAGGAGGGTGCGGTGGCGGAAGACGCCATGATCTATCTGGAGACGTTGTTAAGACACCTGCCCGAAGACCTGCGCGACGAGGATCGTGACCTGATCGAGCGGGCCTACCGGCGCGCGTCTGAGGCGCACGCCGGCCAGTTGCGGCGTTCGGGGCAGCCCTACGTCGTCCATTGCGTCGCAGTGGCGCAGATCCTCGCCGACATGAAGCTCGACGCGGTGACGATTGCCGCCGCACTCCTGCACGACACGATTGAGGACACCGACCTCACCTTGCTGGACCTGGACGTTGAGTTTGGCGGTGAGGTCGCCGTTTTGGTGGATGGCGTCACCAAACTGGAATCGATCCCGCGCGTCAAGGATGGCAAGCTGGTCGAAATGGCGAAGCGCCTCCCGGAGCGCGAGTCCGAGTTCCTGCGCAAGACCTTCATCGCCATGGGCCAGGACGTGCGCGTCATCATCATCAAGCTCGCCGACCGGCTTGACAACATGCGCACGCTGCACTTCCTCTCGAAGCGGCGGCAGCGCGCGATCTCGGAGGAGACGCTCGACATCTTCGCCCCGCTGGCGCACCGGCTGGGCATCTGGAAGATGAAGTGCGAGCTGGAGGACCTGAGCTTTCGCTACCTCCAGCCGGAGCGCTATCGTGAAGTGCGCGATGTGCTCGACCAGCACCAGGAGAACGCCGAGGCTTATCTCTACCGCGTGGCGCGCCGCATCGAGCGGCAGCTTGCCGAGGTGAAGGTCCCGGCCAAGGTGATGCTCGGCCAGCGACACGTCTACGACATCTACCGGCGGATGCGCACCAAGCGCATCCCGCTCGAACACCTGCACGACCTGCGCCCCGTCCGCGTGATCGTCGAGGACAAGCTGTCGTGTTACGTGGCCCTGGGCGTTGTGCACAGCATCTGGCGGCCCGTTGACGGCGCGTTCGACGACTACATCTCCCGCCCCAAAGACAACTTCTACAAATCGCTCCACACAGACATCATCTCCCGCGACAAGCGCACCCTGACCATACAGATTCGCACGCAAGAGATGCACGAACACGCCGAGTATGGCATCGTGGCGCACTGGCGCTACTGGAACGGCGTGGACGGCGACGAGTCGTTCGAGCGACGCATCCAGTATCTCCGTGGCCTGATGGACGTGGGGAGCGACCTGGAGGACTCAGACGAGTACATCGACGCGCTGCGCAGCGACGTCTTCCAGGACCGGGTGTACGTCTTCAGCCCGAAGGGCGACACGATCGACCTGCCGGTGGGCGCGACGCCGATTGATTTCGCGTACTACATCCACACGGAGATCGGCCACCGCTGCCGGGGCGCGCGGGTGAATGGCAAGCTGGTGGGGCTGGACTACAACCTCCAGAGCGGCGACAAGGTCGAGATCATCACCGCGAGCCGGGGCGGGCCGAGCGTGGACTGGCTCAACCCCAACCTCGGCTATGTCAGCACCAAGCGCGCGCTCACCAAAATCCGCCAGTGGTTCCGCCGCCAGGACCGTGAGAAGGCCGTCGCCCTGGGCCATGAGGTGATCGCGCGCGAGCTGCGACGCCTGGGGATGAGCCACCTGAACCACGACGATGTGGCCGCGCTTTTCTACAGCCCGCCCGACGACTTCTTTGCGGCGGTGGGCTCCGGCGACATGGACGGGCACCAGGTCGCAATCCGCATCCTCGAAGCGGAACGCGGCCAACGCGCGGAGGATGCGGCCCCACGGCGCGCCCCGCGCCTGGCGCACGTCTCGCGAGACGTTATCGGCCTTGGCGGGCGCGCGGCGCACCGCGCCCAGTGCTGCGATCCCCAGGACGGCGATCCCATCATCGGGTATGAAAGCAGCGACGGCAGCGAAGTGATCATCCACCGGGCGGACTGCCCAGAGACCGCTGAACTCGAACAGAGCCGGCAGGTCAACGTGAGTTGGGCTGCGCCGGAGAACGGCGTCTACCGGGTGCCGGTCGTCATCACCGCCTACGACCGCGAGGGCCTGATGCGCGACATCGGCGCGGTGGTCGCCAACGAGCGGGTCAACATGTCCGATGTGCACATCTCGACGAGCAACAATATCGCCACCTTTGACGTGGTGATGGAGATTGCCGATTATGCGCAGCTCAGTCGCACGCTTGCCAAGATCGAGCAACTGACCAACGTCGTCGAGGCGCACCGATCAATCACGCCGCAGGTTGCCGCCGTGAGGGCGCGCAGCGACACGAACTCATGACACAAGCCGCGGAAGCGCTCGACGAAAAGCATAACGCGCTGGCGCAAGACCTGCTCATCCGGGCCAGCCATTACCTGCGCCCCGACGAGCTGCGGGCGATGCAGAACGCGGTGCGCATGGCGCAGTTCGTGTTTGGCGACGCCGTGCGGCGCTCTGGCGAGACTTTCTTCGAGCACAGCATCGCGGTGGCCGAGATCGTGCTCGAATACAACCTCGACCCGGAGACGCTGACCGCCGCTGTGCTCCATGACGTGGTGCAGTACGCCGATGTGACCGTGGCGCAGGTCCGCGAGAACTTCGGTGCGGGCGTCGCCGGCCTGGTCGACGGCGTGACGATGCTCTCCTCACTGCCGGAGAAGACGCGCGAGGAGAAGCAGGCCGAGAACCTGCGCAAGCTGATCCTGGCGACGTCGTCAGACGTGCGCGTCATGCTGCTGCGGCTGTCCGACCGGCTGCACAACATGCGCACCGTGCACCGGCTCCCGCCGGAGCGGCAGACGGCGATGGCGCGCGAGACGATGGAGATTTACGCCCCGATTGCGGGCCGGCTGGGCATGAGCAAGATGCGCGCGGAATTGGAGGATCTGGCGTTCAAGGTGCCCGACCCGGACGCCTTTGAAAGCATCGAGGCCAAGCTCAGCGAGACCCGCGCCGGCCAGCAGAGGCGACTTGACGACATCCGGCAGCAGTTGCTCGTGGAGCTGCGCCGGCACGGCATCAAGGTCGATAACAACGCCATCACGTCGCGGCAAAAGCACGTCTACAGCCTGCACGAGAAGATGCAGCGCAACAAGTACCAGGAGGCGGACTTGTGGCGCATCTATGACCGGCTCGGCATTCGTGTGATCGTCCCCTCCGTCCCAGACTGTTACCAGGTGCTCGGCGTGGTGCACTCGCTCTGGAAGGCCGTGCCCGACGAGTTTGACGACTACATCAGCCGCCCGCGCCCGACCGGCTACCGCTCGCTCCACACAGCGGTGCAGTACAACCCGGAGGATTCACGCGACATCGTGGAGATACAGATTCGCACGCCGGACATGCACGAAGAAGCGGAGTACGGCATCGCGGCGCACTGGCGCTACAAAGAGGGCGCCCAGCGCGATGTCGAGTTCGAGAACAAGGTCGCGTGGCTGCGCCAGCTTCTCGAACTGGGCGCCGAACTCCAGGACGCGGAGGAGTTCGTCGATGCGATGAAGACCGATGTCTTCGCCGACCGGGTGTACGTCTTCACCCCCGCGCGAGGATATCATCGACCTGCCGGCGGGAAGCACGCCTATCGATTTCGCGTACCACATTCACACCGAGATCGGCCACCGCTGCCGGGGCGCGCGGGTCAACGGGAAGATCGTCAGCCTGGACTACAAGCTCCAGACCGGCGACAAGGTTGAGATCATCACGGCCAAGCGCGGCGGCCCCAGCCGCGACTGGCTCAACCCCGGCCTGGGCTACGCGCGGACCAAGCGCGCCGCCTCGAAGATACGGCAGTGGTTCCGCAAGCAGGACCGCGAGAAGATGATCGTGCAGGGGCGCGAGACGGTCGAGCGCGAGATCAAGCGCGTCAGCAGCGTCGAGATCACGCTCGAAGAGGTGGCCGCGCTGTTCAACTATGAGGATGTCGAGGCGTTCTTCGCTGCCGTGGGCTTTGGCGACGTCAGCAGCGAGAGCATCGCGACCAAGATTCTGGAGGCGGAGCGCCAGCGCCGGCCCGACGACCTGCTTGCGCCCGTCACGACGCGCCAGGCGCCGCCCACGCCCCGCCCCGCCGAGGGCATCGACATCATGGGGACGGGCGGGCTGCTCGTCCATCTCGCGCGCTGTTGCAGCCCGGTCGTCGGCGAGCCGATTGTCGGCTACATCACGCGCGGGCGCGGCGTCACCGTGCACCGCGCAGACTGCCCCAACGTGCTCAACGCCCGCGAGCGCGAGCGCCTGATTAACGTCAGTTGGGGCGAGCCGACGGAGCAGCGCTTCCAGGTGCCGGTGATGATCAACGCCTACGACCGCCCTGGCCTGCTGCGCGACATCGCGGCGGTCGTGGCGGACGAGCACCTGAGCATGTCCAATGTGAACACGTCGGCGCGCGACAACATCGTCACGTTTCTGGTGACGATGGAAATCACCGATCTGACGCAGCTGGGCCGGGTGCTGTATAAGATTTCGCAGATTCCGAACGTGATCGAGGCGCGCCGCCGCGCCTCGTCCTGACCGCGTGCGGGTCAGCCGCGCTTGAGGCGGTCGCCGGCGAGGAGCGCCGCGCCGAGCACAGCGGCAAAGTCGCCCAACTCCGCCGCGACGATGTGAACCCGGTCCATGTTGCGCTTGTAGATGAAATGCTGGTAGGCGCTCTCGCGAATGGCGGGCATCAGCCACGCGCCGCACGCCTCGATGAGACCGCCGCCGAACACCACGCGCTCCACGTCGAGCAGGTTGACGACGTTCGCCGCCAGCACCCCCAGGTGGTACGCGGCGCGCGCGAGCGTTTCAGTGACAAGCCGGTCGCCGGCCTCCAGCGCGCGGGCCAGCACGCCGCTGGTGATGACCCGCTCCGCCGCGTCGAGATTGACCATCTCGGTGATGACGGTCTCGCGCCCGTTTTCGACCGCAAGGCGGATGTCGCGCTCGATGGCGAGCCGGCTGGCGATGGCTTCTGCGCAGCCGTGTTTGCCGCAGCCGCACACCGGCCCGCCGGCCAGCAGGATGACGTGTCCGACCTCGCCCGCCGCCCCACGGAACCCGGTGCGGAGCTTCCCGCCGAGGATGACGCCGCCGCCGATGCCGGTGCCGGGGAAGATGCCCACCACGTCCTGCGCGCCCTTGCCCGCGCCCAGCTTGAACTCACCGTAGGTGCCGGAGTCCACGTCGTTGTGCACGAAGACGGGGCGCTTCAGAGTTTGCGCGAGGCTCTCGCTCAGGGGGACTTCATCCCAGCCCAGGTTGGGCGCGTTGTAGACGACGCCCTTCACCGGGTCGAGGGGGCCGGGCGAACCGACGCCGACTGCCGCCACGTCTCCCGCTTTGACGCCGGCGGCGTCGATGGCGCGCTTGGCCGCGTCGGCCATGCTCTCGATCACCACATCCGGCCCGTAGGCGACGGGGGTCGTGAGCTTGGCCTTGCCCTCGACCTTGCCCTTGGACGTGACGACGGCAGCGAGGATTTTCGTCGCGCCCAGGTCGATGCCGAGAAGGTAGTCGTTCTTGCGTTTCTTGTTCCCGCTGTTGCTCATACGGTCCGTCCTTGCGCCGGGGTGGGTGAGATACAGGGGTGCGTTGCGCGCCGTCTATTATAGCCCGCTCTTGTCTACCTCACCCCCCGCCGCGCGGTGAGCGCAACGGGGTGAGGAAAACATTTGGATGGTGAAGTGGGGTAATTCGGATTGGGGTATTATGGATTAGGGAAGTGGGGGTTGAAAGAGTACAAGGGGAGAGGAAAACAGATGCGCATAAACATAACGCGCAAACACCCCTAACGCTTCATGAGAACCGGGAAAGCCCTTGGAAGGGGCTTGACTCGCTGCCGCACTTTGTGGTAGCATGACACTAAGTTTTTCCAGAGTGATTTGATCTAAATGCTCACCTACCCGCTTACCTCACCGATCACCGGGCGCACTCCAGCAGGTCGCTGCGATGCGGAGCCGCGCCCTGCTACCATTATCCCGGCAGTACGCGCCGAGGTCGGCGCTGCCCGTCCGCGTCTTCCTGGGACGAGCGCTCCACCCTAGGCCGGGCACACTCGGTTACCAGTAGCCCTTAAGGACCTTAGAAGCGTGGAGCCACAAGCCCCACGCTTTCTACCTTATGGCTGATGGCGCACGCTATCGCAAGCATCGAGGGGAGGAGACCATGCAGGCATCCACAGACCAACAGGCCGGGCTTAGATCGACCCACGAGCGCGAACGCGATGCGTGCGCGCTCATCGCCAATGTCCGCAAGGAGGGCCGCGCCTCCCACGGCAACGTCAAGCGGACTATCGAATCCCTCACCAAGATGGGGCACCGCACCGGCATCGTCGATGGCGAGGGCGATGGGGCGGGCATCCTGACCGACATCCCGCGCCAGTTGTGGTCCAAGATTCTTGCGCAGGCCGGGCTGCGCGGCTCGCTGGCGGCGGAGCGGCGTTTCTGGGTGGGTCACGTCTTCATCCCCAGGTCGGAGGTCGACGTCGAGGGCGTCAAGCATGCGATTGCGCGCGAGCTGACCGGCCAGGGTTTCGATGTACTCTTCGACCGTGACGCCCCGGTCAACGTCCACGCGCTGGGTCCGATGGGGCAGCAGGAAGCGCCGCTCTTCTGGCAGGTTGCGGGCATGGCCGGCGCGGACATGGCGCTTGACGCCATCGACTCCAACCTGTTCGCCGCGCAGATGCGCCTCGAACGCGCGACCGGCGCGCACTTCGCCTCGCTCTCCGCGCACACCGTCGTGTACAAGATGCGCGGCGCGGTCGAGGTGCTGCCGCGCTACTTCCCTGAACTGCGCCACCCGGACTACTGCTCGGCGATTTCGCTTGGGCACGCCCGCTATTCGACCAACACCCGCTCGGCGTTCGAGCGGGTACAACCGTTTGCCCTGCTCGGCCACAACGGTGAGTTCAACACCATCAACCGGCTGCGCGACGAGGCGAAGATGCTCGGCATCCAGCTTGTGGAGGGCGCTTCCGACTCCCAGGACGTGGACCGGCTGCTGCACGCGCTCTGCCTGCTGTACGGACTGGACCTGGCCGAGGCGATGGAGGTGGTCTTCCCGCCCATCCCGGACGAACTCCAGTACGTGATGCCCGAAGTCCAGGCGGTGTATCGCCACTACCGCGCGGCGTTCGGGCCGTTTGCGCAGGGGCCGGCGGCGGTGGCGGCGCGCCTGGGCGACCTGTGCGTCTTCAGCGTGGACGCGCTTGGCCTGCGCCCGCTGTGGTTTGGCGAGACCGAGAAGGAGTACTTCTTCACCTCCGAGCGCGGTGTGATCCCGCTCGACACGATGGTGGGCAGCCCCAAGCCGCTTGCGCCGGGCGAGAAGATGGCGGTCCGCGTCGAACGGGGGCAGCACGTGTACGTGCATGAATACCCGGCGATCCGTCGCCACGTGGTGGACCGTGCGCGCGAGCGCGGCTGGCGGCTCAACAGCGGCGGGGGTGACATCAGCGGCGCGGAGGCGTGGCCGGTCGGCGGCAGCGGCTATGCCAGGCCGTGGCCCGGCCTGCGGCTGCCCGACGCCTCGCGGCTGCACCCGGAGCGCGACCCCGCCGGAGCCACGGTCGAGGTGGCGGACGCGCCGAAGGCTGCGCCCCTTCCCGAACCGCTGGCGTTGCGTTGGGCGGTGGCCGACGCGGCGGAGCCAACCGCCCGCAGTATCGACGTTACCGTCCTGGCGGCACTCGGCTGGGACCGTGAGGACGTGGCGTTCGTCGAGCACATGGCCGAAACCGGCAAGGAGCCGCACGGCTCGCTGGGTTACGACGGCCCGCTGGCGGTGCTGGCGGACAAGCGCGTGAATCTGGCCGACTTTTTCAAAGAGACTGTCTCGGTCGTCACCAACCCGTCGATTGACCGTGAGCGCGAGCAGGAACATTTCTCCACACAGGCGGTGATCGGCGCGCGGCCTGACCTGTGCGCGGGCGAGATTTTGGAAGGCCAGCTCATCATCCTGGAGTCGCCCATCCTCCCTGGCGGGCACCCGGACCTGGGCGCGCTGGACGCGATGCGCGAGGCCGCCGCCGCGATGGGCAGCATGACCATCGACGACCTGCTTGCCGCCTTCGGCCCAAAGGCGACGCGGCTCGCGGCCAGCGCCCAGGCGGGCGAAAGCCTCCCGGATGCACTGGCGCGGCTCGCGGACGCGGCGGTCGCGGCGGCGCGCGAGGGCGCGCAGTGCGTGCTCCTCGATGACGAGGAGGCGGTGCAGGGCGAGGGCGTGTGGCTCGACCCCCACCTGGCAGTGGCCGCTGTCGCGCGGGCGCTGCGTGAGGCCCTCGCCGATTTCAACCTCCGCCGCCGGACGGGCATCGTGCTACGGTCGGGCGCGCTGCGCAACCTGCACGATGTCGCGCTGGCGTGCGGCTTCGGCGCGGACGCGGTGAACCCCTACGCGATGTTCGCGGTCGCGGCTGGCCTCACGTCGTCGAAGGCGGCGGGCCAGTCCGCGAACGGCGATGGCGACGCGGCGGGCGGCGACACGCTCACGCCCCAGATCAACATGATGAAGGCGCTCACAACGGGGCTGGAGCGCGTCACCTCCACCATCGGCTGCCACGAGCTGCGCGGCTATGGGCGCGTCGTGTCGTCAATCGGGCTGGCCGAGCCGGTTGCGGCGCTCTTTGACACCGACAACTTCTGCACCGACCCGCGCGGCTGGGCGCGCCTGGAGGCCGACGCCGCCGAACGGACCAAAATCCTGCGCGGCGAGGCGCGCGGCAAGCTGGCGCACACGCCGCGTATGTACCCCAGGCTGTACAAGCTGGGTGGGAAGGCGGCGCAGGGCGAGGTCGGCGTCGAGGCGTGGATGGCGCAGGTCGAGGAACTGGAGGCCAAAGGCCCGGTGGCGCTCCGCCACCTGATCGGCTTCAAGGCCCTGCCGGAGGGCGAACGACTCGACCCGCGCCTGGTCGATACCACCATCGGCGGCTACAGCATGCCCGCGCTCATCCCGGCGATGTCGTTTGGCTCGCAGGGCGAGACGGCGTTCCGTGCGTATGCGGAGGCGGCGTACCGCCTCAACATCATATGTATCAACGGCGAGGGCGGCGAGCTGCTCGACATCATGGGCCGGTACAAGCGCAACCGGGGACAGCAGGTCGCTTCGGCGCGGTTTGGCGTCAACGCCGAGTTCCTCAATTCCGCCGACTTCATCGAGATCAAGATCGGCCAGGGGGCCAAGCCCGGCGAAGGCGGCCAGTTGCCCGGCTTCAAAGTGACCGAGCAGATCGCCCGGACCCGCCATACGCCGTCGGGCATCACGTTGATCTCCCCCTCGAACAACCACGACGTCTACTCAATTGAAGACCTGGCCCAGATCATCGAAGAACTGAAGACCATCAACCCGCACGCGAAGGTGTCCGTCAAGGTCCCGGTGGTGCCCGGCATCGGCATCATTGCCGTAGGCGTCGCCAAGGCGGGAGCCGACATCATCAACCTGACGGGCTTCGAGGGCGGGACCGGCTCCGCGCGCGCCCATTCGCTGCAACACGTCGGCCTGCCGGCGGAGATCGGCGTCGTGATGGCGCACCACGCGCTGGTCGAGAGCGGCATCCGCGACCGGGTGGAGCTGTGGACCGACGGCGGCATGAAGAGCGGCGCAGATATCGTCCGCATGGTGTGCCTGGGCGCGAACCGCATCGGGTTCGGCACGCTGGCGATGGTCGCGGTGGGCTGCACCATCTGCCGGAGCTGCCAGTCCGGCACCTGCCACGTGGGGATCACGTCGCACCTCAAGACCGCCGAGGAGGCGCTCAAGTACGGGCAGAAGCACTTCGAGCCGCGTGACTTCAACCTGGCCGTCGAGGGGATCGTGCGCCTCTTCAACGTCCTGCGTGAGGAGGTCGCGGTCCGCACGGCAGCCCTGGGGTTCGCGCGCACGCGGGACCTCGTCGGGCGCGCCGACCTGCTCGAACAGACCGCCGGCCAGGACCTGGTCAACCTGACGCCTATGCTCACGCCCGCCCCGCCGCACGCCCGCCGGCGCTACGAGCCGGGGGTGGGGCGGCGGCTCAACCGCCCGCGCAACTCGCTGACCCGGCTGGTCGCGGAGACGATCCTCGACGCGGTGGAAAAGGGCGAACAGGAGATCACCTACGACGACGAGCACGTGGTGGCCCACGACCGCGCGATGGGCACCTACCTCACCGGCGCGCTGACGCGCCGCCGCGTCGAGGCGAAGGCCGGGTGGGTGCAGGCTGTGCACCTGCTCTTCAGCAACTCCGCGCTGCCCGGCAACGGCCTGGCGGCGTTCAACAACGCGCCGGTCGAAGTGGTGGTCGAAGGCGGCGCGCAGGACGGCGTCGCCAAGAGCGCGCGCGGCGGCAAGGTGCTGATCCTCAAGGGGATGAACCACGACGGCGTCCATATCGACGGCTCGGTCGGCAAGAGCTTCGCCTACGGCGCGCAGGGTGGCCTGCTCATCGTGCAGGGCAACGCCGACTCGCGCGCCTGCATTCGCCTCTCCGGCGCGGATGTCGTCTTCGGCGGCGAGATTACGGCGCCGATTCAGGACGAGCTGGGGTGCCTGGGCGCGCGCGCCAACCTGAAGGGCTTGGCGTGTGAGTACATGACCTCCGGGCGCGTGCTCGTCCTGGGCGATCCGGGGCCGTGGTTCTGTTCGGGGATGACCGGCGGCGTGGTGTACCAGCGCCTGCAGCCGGAACTGGGCTTCGACGAGGCGGCCCTGCGGCGGCGGCTGGCGAAGGGCGCGCAGGTCGCCCTCCAACCTGTGGCGGAGAGCGACCTGGAGGCGATGCGCTATCTGCTTGGGCAGTATCAAGAGGCGCTGCTGGGCAGCCACCAGACAGACGCCGCCGCGCGTTTGGAGCCACTGCTTGCAAACCCGGCGGCGCATTTTGTGAAGATCGCGCCCGTCAGCAGTTGAGCGCCGGGCGGTCCCTCAGACTGTTTTCAGGGTTGGGGCAGGGCGCGCGCCTTGCCCCAACTGCCGGCGCGGCCTAATCCTCCACCCGCTCCGAGTACACAACTTCCCCCTCCACGACCTGGTCGCTCCTGCGCAGAGGGGGGTTCCCGAACAGGCGCAAAAGACGGTCGTAGCCGTAGAACCGCAGCACGTTGAGGAGGATCGCCGTCGCAGTCGCCTCGTCCAGATTGCCGACAATCGGGAGGAAGTCGGGCAGGAGGTCAATCGGGCCGAGCGGGTTGAGCAGGTAGATCGCCGCAATGGCGCCCACCAGCAGCACGAGGATGTGCTGACTGAGGGGACGGGAAGAGCCTTTTTTTGGACATTCTGTCGCACTCCATTACACCCACACAGCCCATATTATACCCCCGCTGTCGCCGGAATGGTCTTTGGCCCGAACCTGTGCAGATGTCGGGGCGGCGAATGGGCGCTTCGCGTCTGTCACGTTATACTGTTGCCGTTACCCGTGGCGCCAATCAGGAGAATCGACGTTGCCTGGCACACCCGCGCACTCAGGCGGCGACCTGAGCGAAGCAAGCCTCGAGGCCGTGCACGAGAGTATGTTGGAGGGGCTGGGTCGTCTCGCCGATTACTTTGGGTACAGCAAGGTGATCGGGCAGCTTTATGGCGCGCTACTCCTCAGCCCAGCGCCGCTGTCGCTCGACGACCTCAAGGACCGGCTGCAAATCTCCAAGCCGAGCGTGAGCATGAACATGCGCACGCTGGAGACGCTCGGCGCGGTGCGCCCGGTGTACATACGCGGCGACCGGCGCAAGTACTATGAAGCCGACTCAGACCTGTGGCAGGTGGCGCAGCGCATCCTCGGCAGCCGCGAGGTGCGCGAGGTCGAACTGGCGCTGCGCGTGCTGGACAACAACACCGCCCGGCTGCGCGAGGCCATCCCGCACATGTCGGAGGAGAAGCGCAAGCTGGCGGATTACTATCTGGGGCGCATCGACGCCCTGCAGGACTTCTTCCGTTTCGCAGATTTGCTCTTGCAGATGATCCTCTACAGCAATACGTCGCTGCCAGACCTGTTTGACAGGTCGCCGCACGGCGAAGAAGATGACGCCGAAGCGCCCGAAAGTTAACATCGCGCAAGAAAGCCCGCGTGCGGTCGACGCACAGGCCGATTTAGTCTATAATAGTTTTAGAAAGTTCTGAACGTCACAAATACCTTCAGGGAGCTTCGATGGACCTTCAAACGGCGCTCTTAGCGGTCGATGAAACAATGCAGCAAGTTGTCGCCAGCAGCGTGGACGTCCTCCGCAAGGCCAGCCGGCATATCCTCAGCGCGGGGGGCAAGCGGGCGCGGCCCCGCCTGGCGTTCCTAAGCTATCAGGCCGTCGGTGGGACGGACCTCAGCGTCATGGTGCCGATTGCGGCAGCGCTGGAAATCGTGCACACAGCGACGCTCGTGCACGACGACATCAACGATCACGGGACGCTGCGTCGTGGACGGCCCACCGTCAACGCCATCTGGGGGCGCACCTTCGCGCTCCTCACCGGCGACTACCTGTTTGCGAAGGTCTACGAACTCATGGCGCCCCAGGGCGACCTGAATACTGTGTTCGCCGAAGCCACCGTCAAGCTGGTGGAGGGCGAGACGATGCAGGCGCAGGCCGCCAAGGATGGCACGCTCGATCAGAAGCTGTACTTCGAGATTGTCGCGCACAAAACCGCCGCGCTCTTTGCAGCGGCGACCAAGCTCGGCGCGCTGCGCGGCGGCGGGCCGGAGGCGCAGGTTCAGGCGCTTGCCGACTATGGCTTCAACGTGGGGATGGCGTTCCAGATCATTGACGACATCCTCGACTTGCTGGCCGATAGCGAGCAACTGGGCAAGACGGCCGGCGTGGATGTCGCACAGGGGAAGGGCATCGCCGTAGCAGCGCAGGGCCGCGATGGCAACAACGGGGTGGGTGTCGCAACCCTTGAGGCCGCCGACGGCAAGGGCGCTGACAGGAAGGGCGATAAACACCAGGACCCGCTGCTGGCGCTGCGGCGCGACATGCTGCAAGGCGGGGCGGTCGAGCGCGGCCAGAAGCTGGCGCATCAGTTTGTGACGCGCGCGCTCGACCACCTCAAGGCGCTGCCGCACTCGGCAGCAGTGGCGGAACTCAGAACCTGGCGTGGGCGATGATCGAGCGCGACTATTAGGCGCGGCGCGCGGGCGCCCCCCCCTCAAGGATATCCAGCGCCTGTTGCGCGGCGCGCTCCCAGGTGAAGCGCGCCGCCTGTTTCTCCCCCTGCAAGATGAGCGTCGCGCGCAGCGCCGCATCGGTCGTGAGCCGGCGCAGGGCGTTGGTCAGCGCGCCGACCTCCAACGGATCGACCAGCAGCGCGGCCTCCCCCGCGACTTCCGGCAGCGACGACGTATTGGCGCAGATCACGGGCGTGCGGCAGCGCATCGCCTCCAGCACCGGGAAGCCGAACCCCTCGTAAAGCGACGGAAAGACGAAAGCATCCGCGCCGCTGTAGAGCGCCGCGAGGTGCGCATCATCCACGTAGCCGGGGAAGCACACCCACGCCTCCAGGCCCAGGCGGCGCACGGTGGCGAAGATGTCGTCGTAGAGCCAGCCGCGCGCTCCGGCAAGCACGAGATACCGCTGCGGCGCGGCGTCGGGCAGCCAGGCGGCGTAGGCCTCGATCAGGCGGGTGAGGTTCTTGCGCGGCTGAAGGCTGCCGACGTGCAGCAGGTACGGGCCGGGGATACCGTAGTGCTCGCGAACTTCCGCCAGCGCCGCCGCGTCCTGGACCGGCGCAAGCGTGGGATCGACGCCCGGATAGACCACGTGAATCTTGGCCGCGTCAATCCCATAGAACGCCGTCAGGTCACGGCGGGTGCAGGCGCTGTCGGCAAGGATGGCACGCGCGCGCCGCGCGCTGTGCTTCGTGGTGAGGTCGAGATAGAGGCGCGCGGCGGTCGGGTGCGCCTCCGGGAAGTGGCGAAACCCCAGGTCGTGCACCGTGACGACGCCGGGGCCAGGGAATGCCAGGGGCAGGGTGTGTGCGGGCACAAACGTGACGTCGGGTCGGTCGCGGAAGAGCGCGGCGGCAAAGCGGACGTGCGTCCACAGGCGAGGGGCAGGAAGGACGCTGAGCGCGGCGCGCTCGGCGTCGAGGTCGAAGAGATGCGGCGGGGGCGTGTCGCGGCAGTAGAGCGTGAAGCGCGCCGAGCGGCGCTCTGCACCCAGGGCGAGGAGCGCGCGGATCAGGTGCAGGCTGTAGGCCTCGGTGCCGGTGCGCTGCGCGGCGGCGGCGCGGCTGGCGTCAATCGCAATCGTGACCATGCGCACCCCTGCCGTGGGAGGCCGGCCCCGTTCGCCCCGCAATCCGTCCCTTGCCAGGCGGTCGCGGGCCTCAGCGCCGGCCTTACGGGTTCTCAGGCGAAGGCTCCGGCGCTTCGGCGCGGCGGCGGAGCACGCCCAACAACGCGGCCAGCCCCACGAGCGCGAAGAGCAGCGGCCAGTACGTGGCGATCAGGTCAACGACCGCCGGCGGGACCATGCCAAGCGTGAAAGGCAGCGCGACGACGCCCGCCGTGATGAAGCTCAGCCCCGGCAGGAGCAGGCGGCGGTCGCGCCGCGCGCTCAGCAACAGCGTGAGGATCAACGCCACGCCGACCACCACCAGGCCAACCGGCCACAGCGCCGGCAGCGAGGCCGCCTCGGCCAAGGAAGTACCACGCGCCGGCCACGGCGGCGGCGGCCAGCGTCACGGCCATGCCGAGGAAGATCAGGCCCGGCGCGTCGCGCTCGTAGATGAAAGCGCGCGATGAACGACACGCCCAGCGTGACGGCGAGCAGCCCGGCCACCTGCCAGAGGGCCGGCGGCGCGTCACTGGCGATGGCGAGCAGCGCCCACAGGCCGATGACGACCAGCAGAAAGCCCGGCATGAGGGCGCTCGCCTGGACGCGCCGCTTCTCTGCGGATGTTGCGCGCGGTCCGGTAGTCGCTTGATTCGTCGAGTTGTGTGGTCTGTTGCATCGAGTCCTCCTCCTGAGGTCTGAGCGCGCCCGGCTACTGCGTCTCGGTCGGTGAGCCTTCGAGCACCGTCACCGTGACGCGGTTGCTCTCGCGTGCGTTACCGGCGGCGTCATAGGCCACGGCCCAGAACGTGTGCTCGCCTGGGCTGGTGATGGTCCACCGCGCGTTGAATGGCGGCACTGTTGTCGTTGCAATGCGCGTGCCATCCATGTACATCTCGACGCGGGCCATCGAGACGTTGTCCTCGGCGCGCGTCTGGAGCGTGATGTATTCGTCCGACGGGTAATAGTAGGTCTCCCCGTCTTCGGGATAGGTCAACGTGACCGTGGGCGCCTGGTTGTCCACCGTGACCGGCAGCACAAACTCCCGCGACGCTGGAGTCGGTGCGCACGACGGTGAGGCGCAGGGAGTAGAGGCCGTCAAGCGCGGTGGTATCCCAGCGCCCAAGCGCGCCGTTCTCCACCTGGCGGAACTGCGTCTGGCCCCACCTGCACCCATTCGGTCGGGTTGATGCCCTGCCCGTAGGCAATGCGATAGTTGGAGAAGCGCCGGTCCTGCGCGTTGCCCGTGATGTCCACCACGCCGCGCACGTAGGCGAACGGGCCGGGGTCGATGATGGTCACGTCGCCGTAGAGGTCGGCGGTGGTGGGGATGTTGGTCACGTCGTACTCGGTGGGCGGCTGGGCGATGCCGCTCTCGCGCACCCAGTCGGCGGCTTCGGGCGGGAAGATGGGATAGACGCGCTCCTCAAGCGACGCGGGGTCGGTGTACACGGTCGCGAGTAGTCCGTTCGCCTTGTTGATCTGGAACGGGCGGAAGATGTTGTCGTACTGGACCGGTCTCCGTGCCGGCAATGAAGTACTCCTTGCGTGTGGGGCAATACTCGGTGGGCAGCAGGCCGGAAATCTCGCACACCGTCACCTCGCGCACCGACGCGGGGCGCTCCCACTTCTCGACAGGAAGATCCCGGTGGGCGAATTCCATCACGGCGTGCCAGATCGGGCCGGCGCCGGTGATGCCTGAGGTGGCGATCATCGGCGTCGCGTCGGTGTTGCCGACCCACACGCCGACGACGACCTGGCGGCGTATAGCCGACCGTCCAGCTATCGAGGTAGTCGTTCGTCGTGCCGGTCTTGGCCGCCGCCGGGCGCGAGAGTTCGAGCGCGTTGCCCCCGGCCCATCTCAGGCCAGCGCGACTCGGTATCGGAGAGGATGTCGTTCATCAGAAATGCCAGCGGCTCGGCGAGCACGGTGTGCCTGCCAAACGTATTCCGGTCCTCGCCGTACTGCCACAGCACGATGGGCGGCCCGCCCTCCGGGTCGTCCATCTCGATGCGCTTGATGGCGACCGGGTCGAGGATGCGATAGCCGGGGCGGCGGTCGGGATCAGGGACCGGCGTGCCGCGCATCTCGCCCATGTTGGCGAACACGCTGTAGGCGTAAGAGAGGTCGAGCAGGCTGACCTCGCCGCCGCCCAACGTGAGCGACAGGCCGTAGTAATTGAGGTCCTGGTTGAGCGAGTTGACGCCCATACGGTGCGCGGTGCGGATGACCTCATCGACGCCGACCCAGCGCGTCACCTCGACCGCCGGCACGTTGTACGAGTTGGCGAGCGCCTGGCGGATGCTCATCGGCCCGTGGAAGGTGCGGTCGTAGTTCTCCGGCACGTAGTCGGGGAGCGGGCCGCCCTGCGGGAACCCGGTGCGCACGTCCATGACCATCGTCGCTGGCGTATAGCCTTTGGCGAAGGCGGTCACGTAGGTGAACGGCTTGAATGCCGAACCGGGCTGCCGGTAGCCGAGCGCCACGTTGAACGCGCCGGCGATGGCCGCATCGCTGTAGTCGAGGCTGCCGACCATTGCCAGAATCTCGCCGGTCTTTGCGTTGAGCACAACCACCGAGGCGTTGGAGATGTCGTGGTCCCAACCCTGGTGCGCCTCCGGCAGCGCAGGGAGGAACTCGGCGGCAGGGCACGGCGCGCCATCGCTCGCATGGACGACCACCGCCGGATCCGCGCCGCTGAGGCGGGCGACATGCGTGCGCGCGACGCACTCGGCCTGGCGTTGCAGGTCGAGGTCTACCGTGGTGTAGATGCGCAGGCCGCCCCGGCTCACGAGGCGCGCGCCGTCGTAGCCCAGGTTGTTGAGGATGCGCTCCGCCTGCTGCCGCGCGAAAATCGTGAAGTGCGGCGCGAGGATGTCATAGCGCTCGGTGAGCGGCCTGATCGTCACCTCCTGCGCGCCGATCTCGGTGGCCTCGCGCTGGCTGATGTACCCCTCCTGCACCATCGCGTCGAGCACCAACAACTGCCGCAGCTTGGCCTGCTCGAAGTTATCGGCGGGGGTCAGGCCGGGCGACTGCGGGATGGCCGCCAGCATCGCGGCTTCGGCCATGGTCACGTCGCGCACCGACTTGCCGAAGTACACCTGCGCGGCGGCCTCCACGCCGTAGGCGTTGTTGCCGTAGAAGATTGTGTTGAGGTACCATTCCAGGATTTGTGGCTTGCTGTAGGTGCGCGAAATCTCCGTGGCGAGGATGAGCTCGCGGATTTTGCGCTCCATCGAGACCTCGGCGGCGGTTTCGGGGTCGAAGATCACCTGCTTTACCAACTGCTGCGTGATGGTGCTCGCGCCCTGCACGTAGCCGCCAGTGAAGTTGTTCCACAGCGCGCGGCCCATCCCCCAGAGGTCGAAGCCGGGGTTCTCGTAGAACGTCGAGTCCTCGATGGCGATGGTCGCCCATTCGAGATGGTCGGGAATCTCCGATAGCGTCACCCACTGGCGGTCGCCGCCGAAGGGGTCGATCACGTCTTGCAGCACGATCTCGCCGGTGTGGTCGAAGATGCGCGAGGTGCGGAAGTTCTCGCGCGCCGAGGTGATGGCCTGCGGGTTGGGGAGGTCTTGCGCGAAGTAGGCGTACACAACCACCAGCGTGCCCGCGCCGACCGCTGCGCTGACCACCGAAAGCGCCGCCACCAGCGCCGCAAACGCCGCAAGCGCCTTCACCCACCGGTGAGCGCCGTCGCGACCCTGCAAGCGCCGGCGGATGCGCCGGTGCACGACATGACTCGGCTTCGTCGCCTGTGTCCGCATCTAGGTTTTCTCTGTCAACTGGGGGTCGGTACAGAGCGTCCGGGTTGCACGCCGACATGATAGCACAATGTCGGGGATCGCACAATCCGGAGAAGAACAGCGCAAGAGAGCCGCCAGGGCGGCTCTCTCAGCCTGCAAAGCCAGTTATCGATGAAGCTCAGTAGCGCGGCGCTCAGGCCTGGGCGTCGTAGCCAGGGCCATCGCGGAAGAATGTGTAGTTGTACGGGATGTCGTCAGTCAGGTCCACGACCTCGCCGCCTTGCGCCGCGTACTGCTCGGCATCGTGCGGCTTGCGCTCCCTGACCGGGCGCCATCTCATGGGCGCTGGGAACTTCGTCTTCCGGGAAGATCGCCTCATATGGACATTCGGGGACACACGCGCCGCAGTCGATGCAGGTATCGGGATCGATGTAGAACCAGGGCCATTCGGACTCCGGTTGCCCCTCAACGATGCACTCAACTGGGCACACCTCCACGCAAGCGCCATCGCGGAGGCACAGGCTGGTGATTATGTAGGTCATTCGCAAGCTCCTTCCGGTCCTGAACGCTGCAGACGATCTGTGTGCTTGGTCCAACGTGATTGTACAGAAAAGCACGAGAACTGCCAAGCACATGTTACCGCGCTACCCGCCGAGGAGCCACACCCACACCCAGTTCACCAGCGTGTGCGTGAGGGCCGCCGCCGTGATCTTGCGCGTGCGCATCCACACCCAGCCGTAAGCAACGCCGGCAAGGGTCCCCAGCAGCGCGTAGGTGTAGTTGGGCGCCGGCGGGTTGTTCAGGTGCGCCGCGCCGAAGATGACGGCGGCGATGACCAGCGCGGCGCGCTTCTCGCCGGTGCGCTTTTCGATGAGGTTCTGGAGCGCGCCACGGTAGATCAGCTCCTCCGGCAGGCCAACCAGCAGGAAGGTGATCACGAAGCGCACGATCAGCAGCTCCACGTTGATGAACGTGGGCGGTCGCCACCGGAGGAAGCCGACGAGCAGCCCCAGCGGGACCGCCACCGCCGCGAAGGCCAGCGCAGCGGCCCCCCCGCCCGTCTGAGGTCGATGCGCGTGAGCGCAAACGTGTAGCCGATCTGCGTCAGGGGGCGGAGCACCAGGAAGATCAGCAGGACCAGCGCGACGCTGGTCAGCGGGCCGAGCGGGATCGACTGGCCCAGCGCGGTCACGTTCATCGCCGGCAGCCAGCCGAATTCCACCGGCAGCCACACAATCAGGATGACGAGCGCGTCGGCGAGGTCAAGCGGCCTGGGTTTGGCGGTCTTCTGCCGGTACATCGCCAGCGTGCCCGGCACCAGGGCGTAAGCCCCCAGCGCCAGCAAGCCGTTGGCGAAGGCGTTGGCGTTCTGCCGCGCGTTGGGGGCGTTTACCAGCACGAACGGCCCCAACAGCAGCGCGAGCAGGATCACGCCGTGCTGCATCCGCCGGCGATAGAAGCGCCGCACCGCGTCAACCACCGTGCTCAAAGAGAGCGCGAGGTAGGGGCCGAGGAGCCAGAGCAGTACGAGCGTTTCCACAGGTCTCACCTATATTCTGCCAGCGTATCCTACGCACAAGAATAGCACAAAAATTCTATGTGCCAAAGGCTTTATCAATCACAACAAAGGGAGTACTCTTGTTGTAAGAACGTGTCTGTTCGCCGACTATGTGGGGAAAGGAGCCGGGATGACCGAGATTGAATATGTGCTTTTGGGCGCTTCCATCCTTCTGATCGTGAGTATCATTGCCAGTAAGGCAGCCAGCAGACTGGGAATCCCGACCCTTCTGCTTTTTCTTTTCATCGGGATGCTCGCGGGTTCGGACGGCCTGGGGGCATTTACTTCGATGACCCCAGGCTCGCGCAGTCGATTGGGGTTGTTGCGCTGGCCTACATCCTTTTTGCCGGCGGGCTGGACACCGAATGGCAGAGCGTCCGCCCGGTGTTGTGGAGGGGATTGACGCTCTCGACGCTGGGCGTGCTCATCACGGCGGTGCTGCTGGGGTGGTTTGCGACCGTTGCGTTGGGTTTCACGTGGCTGGAGGGCTTGCTGCTCGGCGCGATTGTCTCATCGACTGACGCCGCCGCCGTGTTCGCTGTCTTGCGCTCCAGGAGCGTCGGACTGCGCGGGCACCTGAAGCCGCTGCTTGAGCTGGAATCCGGCAGCAACGACCCGATGGCCGTCTTCCTGACAGCCGGTTTTACGAGCTTGCTCGTCCAGCCTGACGCCGCCATCACCGACCTGATTCCGGCGTTTGTGCAGCAGATGGCGCTTGGCGCGGGTCTGGGCTATGTTATGGGCAGAGGGATGGTGCTTCTCACCAACCGCGCGCGCCTGGAATACGAGGGCCTCTACCCGGTACTGACGTTGGCGCTGGTGCTGCTGACTTACGGCGCGACCACTGTCGTGGAAGGCAACGGGTTCCTCGCGGTGTACGTCGCTGGGCTGGTGATGGGGAACAGCACCTTCGTCCACAAGAAGAGCCTGATGCGCTTCCACGACGGCGTTGCCTGGCTCATGCAGATCGTCATGTTTCTGACGCTGGGGTTGCTCGTCTTCCCGTCGCGCCTGCCCCCCATCATGGGGGCCGGCCTGTTGACCGCCGCCTTCCTGATGTTTGTTGCCCGCCCGGTCGCCGTCTTCGTGGCGCTGTTGCCGGTGCGGATGGCGCTCCGGGAAAAGGCGATGGTTGCGTGGGTTGGGCTGCGTGGCGCGGTGCCCATCATCCTGGCGACTTTTCCGCTGCTGGCGCGCGTCCCCCAGGCAGACCTGTTCTTCAACCTCGTCTTCTTTATCGTGCTGACGTCTGTCCTTCTGCAAGGGACATCGATCCCGTTTATCGCCCGGTGGCTGCGGGTCGATGCGCCGTTCAAACGGAAGTTTCACTCGCCGCTGGAGTTTGTGCCTACGGTCAGCGTCAACAGCGAACTGGCTGAACTGGTTATCCCGCGTGGCTCGCCGGCTGTGGGCCGGTCCATTATGGAATTGAACCTGCCGCCGGGCGCGCTGGTTGTGCTGGTGAACCGGAACGACGACACCATCGTCCCCAACGGCGCGACCGTTCTTCAGGCCGGCGACGCCGTGCTCGTGCTCGTTGAAAATGACGCGCTCCCCGAAGTTCGCCGACTTGTGGAGTCCGCGTCGCCCAAGGCGCAGGCGTTTTAGTTGTAGTCCTCGCCGATGATTCTGGTTGGCGTGACGACAAGCATCACGTGCCGGGGCGAGCGCGTCGACGCGAAGAAGCGGCGCGCGTCCGCCTCATTGTCGTAATACTGCTGCGTAATGCGCCAGCGGATATCCTCGTGCGCCGGGTCGTCCGCGCTCATGAAGTCCACCGTGCCGTAGACCACGACGTTGCGGTAGTCGCCGACGCCGCCATCGACGCACACGCTGATGCGCGGGTCGCGCCGCAGATTGCGGTACTTGGCGGTGCCGTTCTCGGTGCTGATGTAGAGTCTGCCCTGCTCGTAGAGGTACCAGACCGAGGTGAGCTGCGGCGGCCCGTCCACCCGGTTCGTGCCGACCACCGCGTTGTGGGGCGCTGTGAGGAAAGCATCGATCTCAGACTGCGTCATTGTCGGCATGGCTCAAACCCTCCCAGGGCGATCATTGCGGCAACCACCCGGCTCGATTTTGGCTCGCCGCCTCGAAGCTGACCGGCGGACCGCTGTCAGACATCAAGCACCGCCAGCAGGGGATAGTGGTCTGAGGCGCGGGAGACCAGCTCGTGCTCGGCGTCGCACACGCGGCACGCCTTCAGGCTGCTGATACGGTCCGTTGGCAGGAAGACGTAATCCAACCGGACGTGAGGCGCGAGCGCCGGGAATGTGAAGCCGTCGCCGGCCGGGTGCAGGCGGCGATAGCCGTCAATGTAGCCCGACTCCTGGAGTAGCGCAATCGCGTCGCGCGGGATGCGCCCGCCGCCGGCCCGGATGAGGAGCCTGATCCACAGCGGCATCCGCCACGTTTGAACGTCATCCCCCGGCGCGACGGCGTTGAAATCGCCCACCAGCGCGTGCGCGCTGCCGTCATCAACGGCGGAGAGGAGCGACCGGACTTCCCACACCCGCCTGCGCTCGCTCTGCGCTGAGAAATAGGGCTGAAGGTGCACGCCGAAGATCGTCAGGCGCGGCTCGGTTTCCGCCGCGCCGGCGTCCGTTGGCGCGGCGGCAACTATCTTCAGGAAGGGGTGGCGCACCCCGCGCAGCGCGAGCCATTCGTGCGTCACCGGCCAGCGGCTCATGAACGCCAGCGAGTGGCGCCTGCGTGCGGCCCAGTACGGCATGTCAAGCGCGGCGGCGACGCGCTCGACGACGTAGGGGTACGTCGCCTCCTGCAAGACCACGATGTCGGGGTTCGCCGGGCCGAGCGCCTTCGCAATCAGCGCCTCGCGCCCGCGCCCGCCAAAACGGATGTTGTAACTCACCAGGCGCAACGGCATCTCAAGCACCTATCATCGCGTCAGCGCACTCTCTGGTCACGGCAGGGTGAGCGAGGTCCAGGAAGACGTAGGGGATCCCCTGGACGACATAGCGCAGGTCGAGGAACCACCTGGGCATTGCCTGCATGTTGACCGGGCGGCCCGCCATCGCCTGCAGTTCTTCGCGGACGGGGTTGAAGCGCGGCGCGATATCCGGCATGGAATCGCTGAGCGGCATCGTATTGACGTCGGGGACGTAGAACGCTTCTGGTTTCCAGGCCGCCATCGCCGCCTCGCCGACCAGGACCAGGTCGAGGTCGCTGGTACCCGGCCCTCGATGGTCAAACGGCCGGCGCGAGACATAGCTGGAGCCGGTGACCGCGCTGCCCCGGAGGGCGACCTGCGTATCGGGCGGCAGGGCGTCCTGCAACCGGCGCATGAACTGCGCGAAAAGCGCCCAGTCATCGCGGAAGCCGCGCGCGACGACGCCTTTGACCATCTCCACCGTGTCCGGTTCGTACTGGCCGATCTGGTCGAGAAGCAGTTCGAGGCGGTCCCGCCGGGTGTAAGGCGGCCCGATGTACACAATCTCGACCTCTGGATGCCGCTTCTCCATGCGTTCGAGCAGGTTCAGCAGTTCCTGCCGCGATGCACCCATCGCGTCTACCGTTTCGAGCGCAAACACGACCGGCACGACCACGATCTGCTGGGCACCCTCGGCGAGCGCGCGTTCGATGGCCGCCTTCACCGCGCTGACCGTGCCGCTGCAATAGGCCAGCCGGCGGTCATTGCGCGCAAGCTGTTCCCACACGTCCTCCGTCGGCGCGGCCTGCGCCTCGCTCTCCTCCGGGAAGAGGGTGCGCACGGCGTCGTTTAGCCCCTGGCTGACCTGCGCCCATGGGGTTTCGGCAGCGGGGGCCCACGCGACCAGCACCACGCCAAGGTCGTCTTTGCCCGCCGGCCTGTGCGCCTCCTGGGTGGGAGGCTTCATACGCCCGCTCCTATGACCAGCGCCGTCTAGAACCCTGGCAAGTGTACCCGATAACGGCCCGCCGTTCTATGCACCGCGCAGCGCTGTTCATGGAGAACGCGAGTATGGTACGTATGTTCTACGCCGCGCCGCCCATCTTGACAGCCTTCCTTAACTCCGGTATCCTCCCGCCGCTATGTTTATGGATGAGGCCAGGATTTTCGTAAAGAGCGGCGACGGCGGCAACGGGCTGGTCGCTTTCCGGCGTGAGAAGTACGTGCCGCATGGCGGGCCGGCCGGCGGCGACGGCGGCAAGGGCGGCGACGTGTACATGGTCGTCAACCCGCACATGAACACGCTCTTTGCGTTCAAGCGCCAGCGGCACTTCAAAGGCCGGCTCAGGCGGCAGCGGCGGCAACTTCAACAAGACCGGGAAGAATGGCGCGGACGTGGAAATCGAGACGCCGCCGGGGACGCTGGTGCGCGACGACGCGACCGGCCACCTCATCGCCGACCTGACCGAGCCGGGACAGCGCGTGTGCGTGGTGCACGGCGGGCGCGGCGGGCGGGGCAACGCGCGCTTCGCCACCGCCACGAACCAGGCGCCGCGCGTCGCCGAGAAGGGCGAGCCGGGCGAGGAGCGCTGGCTCCGGCTGGAACTGCGCCTCATCGCCGACGTGGGCATCGTCGGCGCGCCAAACGCGGGCAAGTCCACCCTGCTCAGCGTTATCAGCGCGGCCCGGCCAAAGATCGCCGACTATCCATTTACCACCCTGCAACCGAACCTCGGCGTGGTCGAGATGGACCACCGCACGTTTGTCGCCGCCGACATCCCCGGCCTCATCGAAGGCGCGCACGCGGGCGCGGGCCTCGGCCACAGCTTCCTGCGCCACATCCAGCGGACGCGCGTGCTGGTGCACCTGCTCGACGGCGCGGCGGAGGATCCCTTCGCGGACTTCAACCAGATCAACGCCGAGCTTGCGCTGTTTGACGCGCACCTGGGCGAGAAGCCGCAGTTGGTCGTATTCAACAAGATGGACCTGCCCCAGGCTCAGGAGTGCTGGCCGGCCGTGCAGGCGCA
This sequence comes from Anaerolineae bacterium, assembly GCA_027494055.1. Taxonomy (GTDB): domain Bacteria; phylum Chloroflexota; class Anaerolineae; order Aggregatilineales; family JAFGMM01; genus JAOSJO01. The sequence continues at coordinate 161,943 of JAOSJO010000024.1, forward strand.
GATCGAGGCGCGCGGCTACGAAACCATGTCAATCAGCGCCGTCGCCCAAACCCGCGTGCGCGAGATGGTCGCGCGCGTGTTCCAGATGCTGGACGAAGCGCCGCCGCCCACCGCCGAAGCGCCCGCCGAGGAGATGCCGGTCTACACGGTGGAGGACGATCCGCGCGCATTCGCGATCGCGCGGCTGGGGGCGCACGAGTGGCAGGTGAGCGGGGCGCACATCGAGCGCGCCGCCGCGATGACCTACTGGGAATACGAGGAGTCGATTGTGCGCTTTCAGCGCATCCTGGAGACGCTGGGCATTTATCAGGCGCTCATCGACGCCGGCGTGCAGCAGGGCGACGTCGTGCGCGTGGGCGACTACGAGCTGGAGTGGCACGACTAGTTGGCCGTGGGCATTTTCGGCGGGACGTTTGACCCGCCGCACCTGGGACACCTGGTCCTCGCCGAGACCTGCGCCGATGCGTTGGCGCTGGCGCACGTGCTCTGGACGCCGGCGGCGGACCCGCCGCACAAGCGCGACCTCGCCATCACGCTGGCGGCGCAGCGCGTGGCGATGGTAGAGGCCGCCATCGCCGGGAACCCGCGTTTTGCACTCTCGCGCGTTGACCTGGAGCGGCCCGGCCCACACTACTCGGTCGATATGGTGCGCATCGTTGCCGCGCAATACCCACCGGGCACGCCGCTCTACTTCCTGATCGGCGGCGATTCGCTCCGCGACCTGCCGACGTGGCACGAGCCGGCGCGTCTGCTCGAATGCTGCTGGCTGGCCGTCATGCGCCGCCCCGGCGACAACGTGGACACCGGCGCGCTGGAGGACCAGTTGCCGGGCCTGGCAGCGCGCCTGCGCGTCATCGACGCGCCGCTCATCGAAATCTCCGGCTCCGAAATCCGGCGGCGGGTCCGCGACGGGCAGAGCATCCGCTACCGCGTGCCGGACCGTGTGGCGGCGTATATCGCGCGTGAAGGGTTGTACAAATGAGACGAGAAACCTCAAGGCCGCGAGCGCGACAGCCGTGGCTCATGGCGCTGATGCTCTTCGCCTTGCTGCTTGCCGGGTGCCGGCCACCGACTGCGACCGTCACGCCGACGCAGGCCGTCCCCACCGAGACGCCCCCGCCGACGCAGACCCCCACGCCCGACCCGCCGGTCACGCTCCCCGTGCCAACACAGGTTCCCTATTCCGCGCCGGCCCCGACCGACATGCCGGCGACCTCGCGGATCCGCAGCATGATCGACAGCGGTACGCTGCGCGTGGGCGTCAAGTTCAACGAGCCGCCGTTCGGGATGCTGGACAAAGACGGCAACGTCATCGGCTACGACGCCGACATCGCGCGCACGCTGGCCGAGAGCTGGGGCCTCGCGCTGGAGTTCGTGCAGGTGACCGACCAGACCGCCGTGCCCTACCTCCTCAGTGGCGAGGTGGATCTGCTGATTGCGGCCATGCCGCACCGCCGCGACTTCGAGCAGTTTATGGACTTCAGCGAGAGCTACTACCCGGATGGGCAGGCGGCGATGGTGCGCGCCGACTCGGATATTGGCAGCATCGGGCAGCTCAACCAGCGGATGCTGGCGGCGGTGACAGGTTCGACGGCGGCGGAGGCGCTCGCCGCCAACAACCTTGAAGTCACGCTGTCGCTCGAAGACACGCTCGACGAGGCGCTGACCGCGCTTATGGGCAGCGAGGTTGACGCCGTGGTGGACAGCCTGGTCCACCTGCGCAACGCACAGGCAGGCCTCGGCGGCGCGGTGAAGATTCTCGACGACCTCCTGATGGCCGAGCCGCTCGCCATCGGGCTGCCGCGCTTTGACGTGAACCTGCGCAACGCCGTGAACCGCACGCTCCAGGCGCTCGAAGGCGGCGGGCGCATGGCCGAGATACACGGCGCGTGGTTCCCGAACGCGAATCACCCCGGCATGGTCACGTGGGAGTCGGTTGACACGCGCTCGTTCACGGATTATCCGACCGACATCGCCTACGTCGATTCGGTGTTGGAGCGCATCGCGGAGGGCGGGACGCTCACGGTGGCGGGGCTATCGCAGGCCGGGGAGGGGCAGACGCAGATGGAGGCGTTCTACCAGCAGCTTGTGGAGGCGATGGCCGCGCGCTGGGGCGTCCAGGTGGCTTTCGTGCCCAATACGGCTGACAACCCGGCGGCGAACGTGGCCGCCGGCAACGCGCAGCTTGCGGTGGGCGTCGAGCCGCGCTGGGATGGAGCCGACGCCGTGAGCTACAGCCAGGCCTTTCTGCTGCACGGCGACCGGTTGATGGTCCGTGCGGACAGCGAGGTGCGGGGCTTCGGCGACATGCGCGGCGACCGCGTGGCCGTCTTCGGCGACAACGCGGACGAGATGGAAACCCGCGCCAACGACCTCGCGCTGAGCGCGCAGTGCGCCTCGCCGGCGTGCGCCAGGTTGCCGACGCGGAGGCCGCGCTCCAGGCGCTCAACCGCAACGACGTTGACGCCGTCTTCGGCGACAGCATGGCGCTTGGCCCGTTCGTGCAGGCCAGCCCCGACGCGCTGCGCTTCACCGAGCGCTTCTACTCGCAGCGCGGCGTCGCGTTCGCGGTCCCGCGCAACGACGCGGACTTCCGCGCGCTGGTGAATTTCACGCTGCAAGACCTGGTGCGCGATGGCACTTACGACCGGCTGTATGCCGATCTGCTGGGCTGGGCCGAGCCGCTGCCGGTCGAGGTGTGGCCGGGCGACGGCTCGTGGTTGCGGGCGCGCTACGCGCTGGACTGAGCTGGAGGCGCACCGCCGGCGCGCCTACTCGGCCGGCTCCGCGTGTTCGGTGGATTCGTCCGTGGGGGTAGGCTGCCAGTCGCGCGGGAGCTTGCCGCGCATCTGCTTGACCGACACTTTGTTTATCCGGCGGCATTGCGGGCACGTGACGGCGTGATGGCTCTCCCCGCTTCCCACCGCCTCTGCAACGGCAGCTTCCAACTCCGCGCGGTTCAGGTTGATGGGCCAGCCGCACTTGAAACAGCGAAAATTAAACATGGTTGCGTCCTCTCCAGGCCGGTCCTTCCCGACCGCTGCGAACTAACCCTATCGTAGCACAGTTCGCGCCGGAGAGGCCATACCAGCGGAAGCAACAGGGCGCTCTATTGAGAGAGCGCCCTTCGTTGGCGGAGGTTCCTGTCTGGACTGCGGTTGGTAGCTACAGCCCGACATCCCGGCGGTTGAAGGCCCACAGCGACCCGCCGAGCAGCAGCGCCGCCGCCGCCAATATGCCGAGGAAGTTCGGCCACGCCAGCCCGGTGTGCAGCACCGGTTCGGGGTCGAAGTAGTGGAAGATCGAGAGTTGGCGCAGCACGTCCGCGATACCGCCGCCCAACATCCCGCCAATGCTGTCGATGAGGTAGCTGGCGATCACAAAGACGATGGCGATGACAGCGGCGGTGTTGCGCCCGCGCACGAGCGCCGACACGAACGCGGTGAAGGCCATGACGAACAGGTTCAGCGGGATCATGTTGAGAAAGCCCTGGAACAGGAGGCCAGTCTCGACGGAGTATTCTGTTGTCTGTTCCGCCAGAACCAGCGCCACGAAGCTCATCGCGATGATCCCAACCAGCATCACCGAGTACGCCGCCAGCTTCTCGATCACGACGCGCCACCGCGGCACCGGCAGGCTGAGCAGCACGTCCATGATGCCGGCGTCCTCCTCGTTGGCGGTGACGTTCAGCCCGGCGATCACGGCGAACACGGCGATGATAAGCGCTGAGTAGCTGAAGACAGCCCACGCCAGGTACCCTTCGACGGTTCCCAGCGTCTCCGGGTTCAGCCCGAAGATTTCCATGAACCCGGTTGGCATCTTCGACAGCATATCGGTGTACGCCGCCAGCATCTCGGAGTCGCCGAGGAGGACGGTCACGTACACGATGAGCAGTGAGGTGCCAATCCCCAGTAGAGAACCTGCCGCCAGCTTCGGCGGAGCACTTCCTTGAAGATTGCGCCGGCCATCACAGCACCTCCATGACTTTGCGCGTCCCGGCTCTTGACGGCGTCGCGCCGTTGTTGCCGTAGTACGTGAGGAAGACCTCTTCCAGCGTCGGTTCCTCGACCCGAATGTCCTCGATGTACAGCCCGTCTACTGCGTCCAGCAGCGGCATGAAGTCGCCGGTCAGGCGCAGGCTGACTGTGTGATGTGCGACATCCACATCGCTCGCGCCGGGAAGGCGCTCCAGGCGCGCCATCGTGGCGGCAGGGACCGCCTCACGGAACTGGAGCCGCACCCAGCGGAAATCGACGTGCGTCAGCCTCTCGACGGTCTCGACCGCCTTCAGCCGGCCGTCTTTGAGGATGCCGACCCGGTCGCAGATCGCCTGCACCTCGCCCAGCAGGTGCGACGAGAGGAACACGGTGCGGCCCGCGTCGCGCGCCTCGCGCATCAACTGGTTGAAGGTCTGTTGCACGAGCGGGTCGAGGCCGTTGGTCGGCTCGTCCAGGATAAGCAGTTCGGGTTCGTGCATCAGCGCGATCACCAACCCGAGCTTGCGCCGGTTGCCCGACGAATAGTCACGCACCCGCCGGCTCAGGTCCAGCGCCAGCCGCTCGGCCAGCTCGTCGGCGTAGGCCGTGCTGGGCATCCCGCGCACGCTGGCAATGTACTGCACGACTTGGCGTCCGGTGCGCGCCTTCCACAGGCTCAGCTCGCCGGGCAGGAAGCCGATGCGGCGGCGGATCGCGACGCTCTCCGCGCGGGCGTCCAAGCCGAGGATTTCGGCAGTGCCGCGCGTCGGGCGGATCAGGTCGAGCAACATGCGGATGGTGGTCGTCTTGCCCGCGCCGTTCGGCCCCAGGTAGCCAAAGATTTCGCCGGGCCGCACTTCCAGATTCAGGCTGTCCAGCGCGAGCGTGTCGCCCTGGCGCGACCGGTACACCTTTGTGAGATCGTCGCTTCGGATTACAGGCAGCTTGTTGTTCATCGCTCTTTCCTTTCGATCCCAGTCTCAATCCCGACGCCCAAACGCGCGCGTTCGGGTGAGCATATGCCAAGAATACGACAGGTTGTGTTTGTCAGGCCCCCAATTCTTAGGGTTATTAGGTCTTCAAAATTCTAAAATTATATGCGCCTAAATATTCTATCATGGATCAGGAAATATGCAACCCGCCGTTCCCCGTGTGGGGTACCCCGCCGCGTTCGCCCTGCACTGCGCGCCCGTTTGCCTCTGCGTCCTTGTATGTCGTTGCCTTGACAAACAACTGCTGCTGGCGATAATTTAGCTGGCAAACATTCAGATGGTGGTGTAGATGACATGACCATCGCAATCGACATCCAGCGGCTTATCCCGCAGGTATGCAGGGCGCATCACGCGCTGGCCCAGGTGTTGTTCGGCGAGCTTGGCCTGTATCGTGGACAACCTGCCGTGCTGGAGCTTCTTTGGGAACAGGACGGTCGCACGCACACCGAGTTGGGCGAGGCGCTCCGTGTGCAGCCGGCGACGGTGACCAAGATGATGCAGCGCATGGAGCAGGCCGGCTTCCTTGAGCGCCGCCCAGACCCGGACGATCAGCGCGTCTCGCGCGTTTACCTGACGCCGCGCGCCTGGGAGGTCAGGCCGGCGGTCATGCGCATCGTCGAAACGCTGGCGGAAGTGACGATGCAGGATTTCACGCTCGAAGAACAGGCGCTGCTGCGCCGCTTCCTCGTGCAGATGCGCGACAATTTGCGCAGGGTGAGCATGGAATAGGATTCTTCTCTTATTTGCCTGGTTAATTAGCTGGCAAAGTAACAGGAGGCTCATGAACGACCTGCGACGCCTGGCGTCATTCATCAAACCCTATTGGAAGCAGGCACTTATTGCACCATTGCTGATGGTCCTCGAAGTCGCGATGGACCTGTTGCAGCCCCGGCTCATGCAGCACATTGTCGATGTGGGCATTCCCGCCAAAGACCTGTCCATCGTGCTCGGCACCGGGCTGCTCATGGTCACGGTGGCGCTCATCGGGGCGGTGGGCGGCGTCGGCTGCACGATCTTCGCGGTGCGCGCGGCGGTGAACTACGGCACCGACCTGCGCAGCGCGATGTACCGCAAGGTGCAGACCCTGTCGTTCGGCAACCTGGACAAGCTCGGCACCGGCCAGCTTATCACGCGCCTGACAAACGACGTGATCCAGGTACAGGACGTGGTGCTGATCGCGCTGCGCATCCTGGTCAGGACGCCGCTGCTGGTGGTCGGCAGCCTGATCATGGCGGTGCTGACCAGTCCGCGCCTGGCGCTGCTGCTCATTGCGCTGATGCCGGTGCTGATCGTCATCCTGGCGGTTGTCGTCCGGCGCGCCTATCCGCTCTACGCGCGCGTCCAGGACAGGCTGGACCGGCTGAACACCGTCATCCAGGAGAACCTCGCGGGCGTGCGCGTGGTGAAGGCGTTCGTGCGCGGCGACCACGAGAACCGGCGCTTTGGGACCGCGAACGACGAGTTGATGACGAGTTCCATCCGGGCCATGCAGCTCAGCGCCGTCGTCCAGCCGATCATGATGCTGGTGTTGAACTTCGGCGTTGTGGCGGCGATCTGGTTCGGCGGCGTCGCAGTGATCCACGAGACGATGACGGTCGGTCAGGTTGTGGCCTTCGTGGACTACATGCGCCAGACGTTGTTCTCTCTGATGATGGTCAGTATGCTGCTCATGCGCATCTCGCGCGCGCAGGCCTCCGCCGTGCGCATCGTCGAGGTGCTTGACAGCCAGCCCGACATCCAGGACCCGCCCAACGCGCAACCGGTGTTCGCGCCCCAGGGCCGGGTCGCCTTCGAGGGAGTGACGTTCGGCTACGACGGCGGCGAGCCGGTGCTTCGCGACATCAGCTTCGTGGCCGAACCCGGCCAGACCGTCGCCATCCTGGGCGCGACCGGCTCCGGCAAATCCAGCCTCGTCCACCTGATCCCACGCTTCTACGACGTGGGGGCTGGGCGCATCACCATCGACGGGGTGGATGTGCGCAACGTCAGCCAGTCGGCGCTCCGCGCCAGCATCGGCATCGCCTTTCAGGAATCGGTGTTGTTCTCCGGCGCCATTGCCGACAACATCCAGCAGGGGAAGGCCGGCGCAAGCGAGGCGGAAATCGTCAGGGCTGCGCAGGCCGCCCAGGCGCACGACTTCATCGCCGCGCTGCCCGACGGCTATGCGACCGAACTCGGCCAGCGCGGCGTCAACCTCTCCGGCGGGCAGAAGCAGCGGGTCGCTATTGCGCGCGCGCTGGTCCGGCAGCCGGCCATCCTGATCCTCGACGACAGCACCAGCGCGGTCGATGTCGAAACCGAAACCCGCATCCAGGCCGAGCTAGACAGGATCATGGAGGGGCGCACCAGCTTCGTCGTCGCGCAGCGCATCAGCACCGTGCTCAACGCGGACAAAATCCTGGTGCTGGACAACGGACGGCTGGTCGCCGAAGGGACGCATTCCGAACTGCTGGAGTCCAGCCCGATCTACCGTGAAATCTACGAATCGCAGCTCGGCAACGGCGTCGTTGCCCCACAGCAGGAGACCGCGCATGTCAGCCTCCAAAGACACTAAGTCCCAGGCGCCGCCCCGGTTGGGCTTCGGCCCCAGGGGAGGGCCGCACGCCTTCGCGAGCGTCGATGCGCGCCCCTCCGACAGCCGGGGCGCGATGCTGCGGCTGTGGGGCTACCTGCGGCGTCAGCGCCTGTTGCTGGCGGTTGCCATCGTCCTGGTCGCCGTCACTACCGGCCTGAGCCTGCTCACCCCGTACCTGATGGGCGTCGCCATCGACGACTACATCCTGGTCGGCGACGTTGACGGGCTGATGCACGTCATCTTCCTGTTCATCGCGATCTTCGCCGGCCTGTCGCTGACCGTGTGGCTGCAATCGATCCTGATGATCCGCGTCGCCCAGCGAACCGTGTACACGCTGCGTTCTGACCTGTTCGCCCGGCTGCAAACGCTGTCGCTGCGCTTCTTCGACCAGCGAACGCATGGCGAGCTGATGAGCCGCCTGACCAATGACGTGGAAAACGTCAACGCCGTGCTCACCGAGAGTGTCACAAGTTTCTTCTCGGCCATCCTGACGCTGGTCGGCATCGTGATCGTGATGTTTTCCATCAACACAGGCCTCGCGCTGATCAGCCTGATTGTCGTTCCGCTGATGGCGCTTCTGACCCGCTACATCGCCCGCCACACCCGGCAGGGGTTCCGCGACCAGCAGGCGGCGTTGGGCACGCTGAACGGCTTGATCGAAGAGACCATCACGGGCGGCAAGGTCATCCGCGCCTACGGGCGCGAGCAGGCCGTGATCGACGACTTCGAAGTGGTGAACCAGCGGCTGCGCGAGGCCTCGATCCGGGCGCAGACCTTCGTCGGCACGATGGGGCCGGGCAGCAACGCCATCAACAATATTGGCTTTGCGATCATCACATGCGCCGGCGGCTGGATGGCGCTGGAGGGCCTGGCGACAATCGGCACCATCGTCAGCTTCCTGACCTACGTGCAGCAGTTGCGCCGTCCCATCAACGAGATCGCAAACCTGTTCAACACCATCCAGGCGGCGCTGGCTGGGGCCGAACGCGTCTTTGAGACGCTTGACGAGGTTCCCGAAATGGAAGACGCTCCGGACGCCGTGCCGCTGGAGACGCTGGATGGCAGGGTGGTCTTCGACGACGTGACGTTTGGCTACGAGGAAGACCTGCCGGTGCTCAAGCACGTCAACCTGGAGGCCGCGCCGGGCCAGACGATTGCCCTGGTTGGCCCGACCGGCGCGGGCAAGACGACGCTCATCAACCTGCTCTCGCGCTTCTACGATGTCGGCGCCGGGAGCATCAAAGTCGATGGGCACGACATCCGCCGGGTGCGCAAGGACGATTTACGCCGCCGGCTGGGGGTCGTGTTACAGGATACGTTCTTGTTTTCTGAGACGGTCATGGAGAACATCCGCTATGGGCGGCTTGACGCGACCGACGAGGAGGTGATCGCCGCCGCCAGGCTGGCGAACGCCGACCATTTCATCCGCCGGCTGCCCCAGGGCTATCAGACCATGCTCTCGGAGCGCGCCGAGAACCTGAGCCAGGGTCAGCGGCAGTTGCTGGCGATTGCGCGGGCGATCCTGGCCGACCCGGCGATCCTGATTCTGGATGAGGCGACCAGCAGCGTTGACACGCGCACCGAGGTGCAGATTCAGGAGGCGATGCTGCGCCTGATGGCAGGGCGCACCAGCTTCGTGATTGCGCACCGGTTGAGCACGATCCGGCAGGCCGACCGGATTCTGGTGCTGCGCGACGGCCAGATCGTCGAGCGCGGCACGCACCGGGAACTGCTCGCGCAGAAGGGCTTCTACCACCACCTGTATATGAGCCAGTTCAAGCAATCCACCCATCTGCTCACGGCGTCGTAACATCAGGGGACCCTGTAAGACTCACCGGGCGGTGTCGTGGTTCGCGGGCCTCAGTCTCGGAATTGCATTCATGTTCGGCCAATGATACACTAAGCTTTACTATGCGGATACTAATCGTTGACGACGAGCAGGCAATCCGTGATGCGCTTGGGCGCAAGCTCAAACGCGAGGGTTACGACGTGTCGTTGGCCGCCAACGGCCTCGAAGGGTTGCGCCTCTTCCACGGTGAGCATCCCGATCTCGTCATCCTCGACATCGTGATGCCAGAGATGGACGGCCTCACCGTGTGCCGGCGCATCCGCGAGGTCTCGGAGACGCCCGTGCTCATGCTCTCCGCCCAGGCCGTCACCGAAGAAGACATCATCGATGGGCTGAACGCCGGCGCAGACGAATACCTGGTCAAGCCGATCCGGCTCAACGAGTTCGCGGCGCGGGTGCGCGCTCTGCTGCGGCGGTCAAATGTCCCGACCCCGCAGGACGACTCCACCTACAACGATGGGTACCTCAGCATCGACGTGGTGGGGCGGCATGTGCGCGTGTCCGGGCAGCGGGTGCACCTCACGCCCACCGAGTTCAAGCTGCTGACCGTGCTGCTGGAGAACGCCGGGCGGGTGGTGCCGCAACGCGAACTGCTTGAGCAGGTCTGGGGGCGTGAGTACATCGACGACGTGTACTATCCGCGCGTGTATGTGAGTCAGCTCCGCCGCAAGGTCGAACCGGATCCGGCGAACCCCATTTACATCCTCACTGAGCATCGCGTCGGCTACCGTTTCGAACGACAGGACAAGAGCTGAGCCGCGGCACGTTGCGGAGGCAGCCCTAGCGCGGCGCGGTCATGGAAGCGCTGTATACCATCACCCTCATCACCAACGGCCTGACGATTGCGTTGGCATTGGTATTTTTGCTGCTGGTGCTCTGGCAGGACCCCCGCCGTCCGCTCAACCAGGTATTTGCCGTTTTCCTCGTGATGGTCGCGCTCTGGGCCGGCGGCTCGCTCATCGCGCGCAGTGCGGCCTTCGTCGGGGCCGACGTGGCCCTCATCGGCTGGGGTTTGCGCCTGCTGGAGCTTGGCTTCGCGGGCGCGGCGCTGGCGCTCTACATGTTCACCATGACGCTGACCGACATCGGCAGCCGGCCGGTGCGCGTGATCTCCGCCACGGCGATGATCGTTTTCCTGGCGTACCAACTGCTCCTCTTCCCGATGCAGCCTTTCGCGCCGGGGCAGATCAGCCAGGGGCTGCTGCGCTACGACTTCCAGCCGAGCCGCATCGCCTTCTACCTGATGTTCGAAACCGCGACCGCGTTCATGGCGTGGCGCTACCGGCGCAAGGTGGACCAACCGCTGCTGGTGGGGGGCGTCTTGCTGTTCGTCGCCGGGCAGGTCATCGACCTGCTCAGCCCGGAGCTGCGCGCGGCGGGCGTCTCGGTGCTCATCAGCGCGCCGTCGGCGATGGTCATCAGCTACGGTATTCTGCGGCAGCAGGTGATGAATCCGCTCCTGGGCCGCGCCTCGCAGCTTGAGGCGGTGCGCAAGGTGGGGCTTACCGTCACCAGCCGCCTCGACCTCGGCGAGGTGCTTTCGGGCATCGCGGGGCAGGCGGCGGACCTGGTCAAGGCCGACGGCGCGGCCATCTTCCTGCGCCGTGACGGATTGCTGGAGCTGGCGGCGGTCCACAACCTGCCAGAGGCCTTCATCGGCGCGCGCCTGAGTTCCGGGCGCGGCGTCGCCGGGCGGGTGGCGGAGAGCCGCCGCTCGCTCCAGATCGACGACTTCAGCACGTGGAAGGGGAGCCAGACCTGCCGCTCGCGCAGGAGACATTCGGCGCGCTCATGGGCGTGCCGCTGATGTTCGGCGAGGAGGTCGTCGGCGTGCTGGAGGTGATCGTGCGGCGGCTGGGCCGGGTGTTTGACGACGAGGACCTGCGCCTGATGGAACTGCTCGCGCCGCAGGCGGCGGTGGCAATCGCCAACAGCCGGCTTTTCGAGAGCCAGCGCGCGCTCGCGGCAGAACTGACCAGCGCCAAGAACCAGCTTGAGACCGTGCTCACCAGCACGGAAAGCCCCGTCGTGGCGGTGGACCGCCGGCTGCGCGTCCTGATCGCCAACCCGGCGGCGCGGGCGCTCTTGCCCGACCCGGAGATCGACGCGGTGGGCAAGCACCTGACCGACCTGCCGGTGATGCAGTTCCTGCCGCCAAACCCCCGCGAGGCGTTGCGCCGCCTCCGGCGCGACCGCGCGTTCATCTACGAGGTGCACCACAAGGGACCAGACGTACCTCTGCCACCTGACGACGCTGGGCCAATCCAGCCAGCAGGGTTGGGTGGCGGTGCTCAACGACGTGACGCAGCTCATCGAGCTGGGCCGCCTCAAGAGCGAGATGGTGCGCATGACCAGCCACGACCTGAAGAACCCGCTCTTCGCCGCGATGAGCCACCTCGAACTGCTCGGAAGACGAGACGTCGGACCTGCTCAACGAGGATTCGCGCGAGTATTTCGGCATCATCAACCACCAGCTTGACCGGATGCACCGCATCATCAGCGGCATCCTGGACCTGGAGCGCGCGCAGAGCGGCGCGGCGGCGCGCGAGGTGTGCGACACGGGGCAACTGCTGCGCGTGGCGGCGGGCGAGCTGGAGCGCGAGGCGATCAACAAGAACCTGGCGCTCTCGCTCGACATACCGGATGGGCTGCCAAGCGTCCTCGGCGACTCGCACCAGTTGTGCCAGATGTTCGCCAACTTGATTGAAAACGCCGTCAAGTTCACGCCGCAGGGCGGCGCGGTCAACGTGCGCGCCTGGGCCGACGGCGACTGGTTGACGGTCGAGGTGGCGGATACCGGCATCGGTATCCCGCCAGAGGCGGTCGAGCGCATCTTCGACCGTTTCTACCGCGCGCACCAGCCCGGCGCGGAGCACATCAGCGGTTCTGGCCTGGGCCTCAGCCTGGTGAAGACCATCGTCGATACGCACGGCGGCGACATCACCGTCGAGAGCGAGCTTGGTGGGGGCGCGCGCTTCCGCGTCGCGCTGCCGGCCTGCGACGTGGAACCGTAGAGCCGGCGCTGAGCCACGGCGCAGCGCGCATGACCGCTTCAGCCTACCGGGAGACGCGATGAAGATATACACGAAGACGGGCGACGCGGGCGAGACCAGCCTGTTCGCGGGCGGGCGGGTGCGCAAGGATGACGTGCGCGTTGTCGCCTACGGCACGGTTGACGAACTCAACGCCGCGATTGGGCTGGCGCGCGCGCTCGGCGTTGACGCCGAACTCGACGGCCGGCTCGACCGGGTGCAGCGCACGCTGTTCGTCCTCGGCAGCGACCTGGCGACGCCGCTCGACCGGACGCCTGCATGGCTCACGCGCCTCGACGAGGCGGCAGTGAGCGCGCTGGAACGTGAAATCGACGCGCTGGAGGCAGAACTCGCGCCGCTGAAGAACTTCATCTTGCCGGGCGGCGCGCCGGGGGGGCGGCGCTGCACGTCGCGCGGACGGTATGCCGCCGGGCCGAGCGCGCGGCGGTGTCGCTGGCGGCTGCGGCGCTGGTCAACCCGGCGGCGCAGCGCTACCTCAACCGGTTGTCGGACTGGCTGTTCGTGACGGCGCGCGCGGTCAACGCGCGGGCGGGGCGCCCGGAGGCGGTGTGGCAGTCGGCGCGGGAGGGTTAGCCTGTCCGGCCTTCCGCTCGACATGCATGATCCTGCGAAAGCGCGCAGCGATTCACAGAAACAATATCGCCGTCCCGACGAAGGCCAAGAAGGTTCCGAGGACCGCCGGCCGGGTGATACGCTCGGCGAAAAGAAAATGGCTCACCGGAAGCAAAATCACCGGCGGCAGGCTCATCAGCGTCGATGCAATGCCCAGAGGCGCGCGCTGTACGGCAATCAGCGACAGCCACACGCCGATGAACGGCCCCGCAAACGCGCCGCCAAGAATGATCCAAATTGCCCGCGGATTGGCCCTCAAAGCGGTCACGCTGCTGCGCGCCTTGCCCGTGATCGACGCCAATACCCAGATGGCAAGCGCCGCCGTTGTGAGGCGGATCAGGTTGCCGGATAGCGCGGAGAAGTCTCCGACCAGGCCTTGCCGCGAAGTAACCAGGCCGCCGGCCTGTCCCAACGCCGCGCCGAGTCCGCAGAGGATGCCCACCGCGTAGCGCCGGGGCGTCATCATTGCGTCGGGGTCTTGAGGCCGTCATCCCGCCGCGACACGACCAGCGCAACCCCGCCGATCACAAGCGCCATGCCGGCAAGCTCGCGCGGCGCGAGGGTCTCGTCAAACAAAACCCACGCCATCGCCGCGCTAAACACCGGCGCAAGCGCCATGAGCAACATCGACAGGCGCGCTCCGATCATGACGAACGCCTGAAACAGAAAGCTGTCACCGATCACGTAGCCGATGATGCCCGACAGCGCCAGCCATCCCCACCGGAAAGGCTCGGCGTCCAGGGGGAGCAACTCACCCTGCGTGAGCTGGTGCGTCAGCATGACGAACACCACCGCCAGGAGCAACCGCACCCGGTTGACGACAGCCGAGCCGACCAGACGCCCTGAGAGCGTGAAAAAGACGGATGTGAAACTCCACGCGATTGAAGTCCCCAGGCCGGCGAGGTAGCCGAGATAGATGGCCGTAGAGGGTTCAGGCATCGATGCAATCCTTCAGGTGAGGCGGCAGGTCCCCAGGACCGGGTGATTATACCGCGTGGCTCAACCAGAGAACCGCCTGGGACGATCCGCCGCGTCGCCCCTGCTGCTGCGTTATTCGCGGTTCAACGCCTCCTGCGGACTCATCCAAACGTCCAAAATATGATGTAAATTGTCATAAATTCGGGTTATACTTGGCAGCTTCGGCCATGTGCCGCAAGCCGATGTATCACGTTGTATGGAGGAGACGATGCCAGAGAGACAGCCGGTTGGAGACGCCGTGCCCGCGCCGAGCCGCCCCTACGTGCCGGAGTACGGCATCCCGGAGAGCGTCGAGGGGACGCTCCCGTGGGAACACGTCGTTGCGCAGATGGAACAATCGCGCAACTACTGGATCGTGACGACGAAACCGGACGGCCAGCCGCACGCTGTGCCGGTCTGGGGCGTGTGGGTGGATGGCACGCTGATCTTTGGCGGGGGCCGCAAACGCGCTGGTCGCGCAACCTCGCCATGAACCCGAAGGTGGCGGTCCACCTTGAGAGCGGCGACGACGTGGTCATCTTCGAAGGGACGGTCGCGCGGATCAACGACCCCGACCACCCGATGGTCGCCCACGTGGACGACGCCTACGAGGCCAAGTACGACATGCGCCACGGCACGCCGTTCTGGGTGCTGCAACCCCGCGTCGCGTTCGCGTGGCGCTCCTTCCCCAACGATGCGACGCGCTGGGTGTTCAGCGCGCGGTCATAGCCGAAGCTCCACACCGGGCGGCCCTGAAGGTCGCCCGGCTTTTTTTGTCTGTGCGCCGCGCCTGACCCCTCAGATTTGGGGTACAAGGCCCGGCGCGTCTCCTGTAGACTATGATTGACAGTGTGGGACAGCGGAACAAGGAGCGCGACCATGCCCTGGATGGGCGGTGTGCTTGCGGCGACGCTCGAAGAAGAGCGCATGCGGGAAGAAGAGGAAGTGATGACTCGATACGCGGCAGAAGAGCTTGAGCAGGAATGGGAATTCAAGATCGTCCGCAGCGCCTACCATGCCTTCGGCAATCCAGAAACGCTCCGCGCGGTGGTGGAACAGGAAGCGCGCGCCGGGTGGGTATTGGTGGAGAAATTTGACGACGCGCGGCTGCGGTTCAGGCGGCCCCGGAGCGCGCGCGAGCGCGATCACCGGCTGCCGCAAGAGGTCGATCCGTACCGCACGTCCTATGGTATGTCGCAGTCGGCGATGGTGGGTCTGATGTTAGGGATTGTTCTGGCGCTGGTACTCCTGGGCATTGTCGTCGTGGTTGTAGCGGTATAGTGGGCGGGGTTGGCGCTGTATACTTCCCCCTTTTGACCTCCCCGCAGGCGTGCGCTTGCGGGGAGTTTCTCTTTCGGGCGCTTCGCGTCACGCGCCGAGCCAGCGGACGAACCCCACCAGAAGCCAACGACCGACCACACCGTGAGCGCCGGCAGGTAGACGCCCCACGCCAGGCCCAGGCCGACGATCCACCCCGCAAGTGCGCCGGGGCCGCGCGCCCGGCTCAGCCACGCGCCGAGCGCCAGCGCCGCCAGCCCAAGCCACGAGTACAGCAGCAGCGCGCCGCCAAAGAAGGCCGCCGCCGTGACATCGAGCGGCAGCCCCTGTCCGGAGCGCGCAAGCAGCGCGCCGGCAACCGCCCCCAGGAGGCCGCAGCCGACCAGGACCATCGCGGCCGGCGGCGCGCCCAGCGCCCAGAGCACCACCAGCCCGCCGGCGCAGCAGACCGCGCCGAAGGCAAACGCCGGCGTCGCGGTGCGCGCATCAGGCTGGCGCGCGGCGAAGCGCGCCGTCGGGTAGACGACCGCCACGCCGATCACGGCGGCCCACAGCATGGCGTGGTCGAGCCGCCCGCGCTCCAGCCACAGGAGGGCCGCAGCGCCAGCCAGCGCCGTCACTGCGCGCAGCGCCCGCGCCAGACGCGCGTTGATTTCTGACAGCTTGCCGCCGCTCGTGTTATTATTATAGGCCACGCTTGCGCCTGTACTTCTAGCGTCCCGCGCAGAAAGCCCCGCGGGTATATTTATCACATTCAGGAGGAATAGGACAGATGCGCACCGATTCGTTTCGTGGCCGAGATTTCATCACCCTGCTCGATTGGACCAAAGAGGAAGTCGAGGCGATTCTCGACGTGGCGACCGACCTCAAGCGCCGCCGCGCGCAGGGCGAGGATCACCGCCACCTGCTCGCAGCGCAGACGCTGTTCATGATCTTCTACAACGACAGCATCCGCACGCGCAACAGCTTCGAGGCCGGCATGACTCAGCTCGGCGGGCACGCCCACTTCCTCGATCCGGGCGGGCGCATGTACACTCCCGCGCTCCCCGGCGACGAGGTCGCGTACACCACCGAGCGCGTCAGCGACGTGGCGCGCGTCCTGGCGCGCATGGGCGAAGCCATCGCCATCCGCTGCTATGGCGACCCGGTGAAGTGGGTCTATGGCCGCGCCAACGAGCTGATCCGCAACTTTGCGTACTGGGCCGACATTCCGGTGCTCAACATGGAAGACGACAAGTACCACCCGTTCCAGGCGCTCGCCGACCTCCTCACAGTCAGGGAGAAATTCGGCGGGTTCAAGGGCGTTAAGTTCGTCATGAGCTGGGCCTATTCCGCCAGCGTGCACAAGCCGCGCGCGGTGCCGCAGAGCGCGATCATTGGCGCGAGCATGATGGGCTGCGACACGGTGCTCTGCCACCCGCCCGAAATGGACCTCGACCCCGAAGTGATACAGGCGTGCGAGCAGTACGCCGCGATGAACGGGTCGTCCTTCGAAATCACCGAGGACTTCAACACCGCGTTCGAGGGCGCGCACGTGGTCTATCCCAAGGCGTGGGCGCCGAAGGTCTTCTTCAAGCCGCCGGTGGGCGAGGACAGCGAAGCCAAGGCGCAGGAGATCAACCAAAAGTACACGAACTGGATCATGACGCGCGAGCTGATGGAGACCGCCGACCAGCGCGCGATCTACATGCACTGCCTGCCCGCCGACCGCTCGCAGGAGGTCACCGACGAGGTGATCGACAAGACGGAAGACGACGGCGGCTGGCGCTCCGTGGTCTTCGACGAGGCGGAGAACCGCCTGCACGTGCAGAAGGCCGTGATGAGCCTGGTGATGCGGTAAGCGAAACCTCCGAATTCGCCTGCAGGGGGCGCGGCCCGGAGCGTGTCGGGTTGCGCCCCTGCCTGAAAATGGGGAAAACAAGACAATGGACCTCAAAGGACGTGACACGATCGTCACACAGGAATGGGGCAAGGAAGAACTCGACGCCGTGCTGCGCCTCGCGAAGGAGATGAAGGCGGACCGCTTCAGCGACCGGTGGACGAGCCTGCTGGCGCACAAGACGTTCATCATGTTCTTCTACAACCCCTCGGTGCGCACGCGCCTCTCCTTCGAGGGCGCGATGACCGAACTCGGCGGGCACGCCCAGTTCATGACGCCCTCCGCCGGGCGCTTCAAGACCGACAAGCAGGCCGGCGAGACGATTGAGGATGCCGCCAGGGTGATGGCGCGCTACGCCGCCGGCATCGGCATCCGCATCCTTGAGGACAAGGTGCCGTACTACGGCGCGGGCAACGAGCTGCTCCGCGAGTACGCCCACTGGGCTGACGTGCCGATCATCAACATGGCCGACGACAAGTTCCACCCCTGCCAGGGCCTCGCCGACATCATGGGCTGGCAGGAATGGCTGGGCGACCTGAAGGGGAAGAACTTCCTGCTCACCTGGGCGAGCGGCGCGCTGGCGCGAAGCTGGTGCTCGGTGCAGGAGGCGCTGCTCGTCGCCAGCCGCTTCCGGGATGAACGTCACGCTCGCGCGCCCGGAGGGCTACGACCTCGACCCGCAGGTGATCGAGTGGACCCGGCAGAACTGCGCGGAGAACGGCGCGACCTTCCGTACCACAAACGACCCCGACGAGGGCTATGCCGGGGCGCACGTGGTGTATTCGCGCAACTGGGTGACGCCGGAGGCGTATCACGACGGCGTCTTTGACAAGGCCGCCGAGATTGAGAAGGCGAAGGCTATCCCCGGCTGGATCACGAACGCCGAGCGCATGGCGATGACGGACAACGCCATCTTCACCCACCCGATGCCGGTGGACCGTGGCGCTGAGGTGGCCGACGCGATTGCCAGCGGGCCGCGTTCGGCGATCTACGACATCGCCGAGAACCGCCTGCACGTGCAGAAGGCCATCATGGCGCTGACGATGGCGTGAGCCACCGTGAGCAGTTGACGATGAGGCTATCTATGACCCAACGAGAGAGCAAGACTGCGGTGGTCGCCATTGGCGGCAACTCGCTGATTCTGGACAAGAACAAGCCCGACATGCGCAACCAGTGGGACGCCGTCCGCGAGACCACCAAGCACCTTGCCTACATGGTCGAGCAGGGCTGGAACCTGGTCATCACGCACGGCAACGGCCCGCAGGTGGGCTTCATCTTGCGGCGCTCGGAGCTGGCCGCGCCGGAGGTGCATACTGTCCCGCTGGACATCATCGGCGCGGACACGCAGGGCAGCATCGGCTACATGCTCCAGCAGGCGTTGACCAACGAACTGCGCAGGCGGGGCGTCAACCGGCCCGTGGTGAGCGTGGTCACGCAGACGCTGGTGAGCCGGGAGGATCCGGCCTTCCAGAACCCGACCAAGCCCATCGGCGGCTTCATGGAAGAGGAAGAGGCGCGCGGGTTTGAGGCCGAGGGCTGGAACGTCGTCGAAGACGCCGGGCGCGGCTGGCGGCGGGTGGTTGCCAGCCCGATCCCGCAGCAGATCGTTGAGCTTGACGCGATCCGCCAACTGATCGCCAGCGGCTTCATCGTGGTCGCCGTCGGCGGCGGAGGCATCCCGGTGGTGCGCAACGAGGAGGGCGAGTTGCGTGGCGTATACGCGGTCATCGACAAAGACCGCGCCAGCGGCCTGCTCGCCAGCGGCATTCACGCCGACCTCTTCCTGATCTCCACCGCCGTGCGGCAGGTTGCGATCCACTTCAACAAGCCCGATCAGAAGTGGCTTGACCGGATGGCGCTCGCCGAGGCGAAGCGGTACCTGGCAGATGGGCACTTCGCGCCGGGCAGCATGGCGCCGAAGATCGAGGCGGTCATCAGTTTCCTTGAGCAAGGCGGGCCGCACGCGCTCATCACCGACCCGAACAACATCGAAGAGGCGCTCGTCGGGAGAGGCGGTACGTGGGTATCGCCAACGTGAGCGACGCGGGGCCGGGCGCGCACGCCCGCGCCTCCGCGTGACGCGCGCAACCCTCAGCTTGCATGGACAGGGGCGATCTACCAGGATCGCCCCTCTGGTTTCTTGACAGCGCTCAGGCCTAAGGCCGCGCAACTGCCTGTACAGGTCGAAGCCTTCCCGCGCAATTTCTGAGATGCGCACGCGGTAATAGCCCGCGACCCCGGTCTCCAGTGTGTCGTTGAGCGGGCCGATCCACTTCTCCGGGAGCGCCTTCGCGCCGTGCATCATCCCGTAGACCGAGCCGACCGTCGCGCCGTTGCAGTCGGTGTCGAACCCGGCCTGCACCGCGCGGCAGATCGACTTTTCGTAGTCGCCCTCGCCCCAAAGCAGGCCGAGCACGACGATCTGCGCGTTGCTGTTGGTGTGGCACCAGTGGTGCATCCAGGTCTCGTCCCACCGCGCATGGATGCGGCGGATCGCTTCCTCGTAGTCGATGCCCGCGTCGCGCCAGCCCTTTACCTCTTCGATGTCGGCGGCGAGGCGCGAAGCGCGCGGCACCTCGGAGAGGCCGGCGTCGATGACGGCGCGGACGTCGTCGAGGAAGGGCGCGGCGGCGAGCATCGCGGCGACCCACATCTCGCCATAGATGCCGTTCTTGACGTGGCTCACGCACGCATCGCGCCACGCAAACTCGGTGGCCCGCTCCAGGTCGCCAAGCGCCGCGTAGCCCCAGAAGTCAGCGCGGATCTGCGCGCCGATCCACTCCCGGTACGGGTTGTGATAGGTAGCGGACGCCGGCGGCAGGATGAGGTTAAGGAAGTTGCGGTAGGCGACGCGCTCCGCCGTGTAGGTGCGAAACACCGGGATGTTTCTCAGCCAGAAGTTGGCGACATCGTCCGGCGTGAAATCCGGACCGTGCTGCGTGAGGATGGCGAGTCCGGTCACGGTGTAGTTGAGGTCGTCGTCCTCGACCATGCAATCCACCTGGTCGATGAACGACCGCCGGGCGCGCACCATGTACTTCTCGGCGATTTCCGGCGGCACGTCGGCGCGGAAGTAGTCATCCAGGGGATAGCGGCCCAAGTCCTTGAGGTAGCCCCAGATTCGCGGCGTGTGCCATCCCTCGACCGGCTTGCCGAGCAGGCAGCCGGCGCACCGCCCCAGCCACGCGCCCAACACCCGGTCGAAGAGCGCCGCATCATCCAGCGCCGCCTCGAACCGGCGCGGCCCGTCCGGGCGCGCCCGCCGGATGCCCTCAAGGTCGGAGGGTTCATCGTATGGGTAATCCGCGCGCATGGGCAGCGACGCCGCCCCGTCCATGAGCGCCGCCGCGCGCGGCTGCATGGAGGGGTCGGCCTCAAGGTCGAGTGCCGCAAGCGCGCTGAACTCGTCGGCGAGCGCAGCAATGTCGCGCCCCTCATCGACCAGTTGCTGGCGCTCGGTTTTGAGCGTTTCGTTGTCGATGGGCACTTTCTGCTGTTTCGGCATGGTGTTCCTTTCAGTTGGTGAAGCGTCAGCCGTATCAAGGGTACAGCGCGAGTATACTCCATTGGTGGCCCGCGCCGTAAGGGTGATCTGCGCGTGTCGTCTGCGCCATGCGGTTCTTTCGTGTAGTCATGAAGAGCGGACGCACACAGGGGCGAAACCCGCGCCCCTTCCGTTTGTGGACGAAATTCGGGTACAATAGGAAAAGGCTTAAGGGAAGTACCAGGAAGCAGGGACATCGGTTGGAGCGCGGACATGGTTGAGAGAATAGGGCGTGCGGGCGCGCTGCTCGTCCTGACGTTGCTGCTCACGGCGTGCTACCGCCCCGCCGGCATCGACGGCCTGCTCACCACGCCGACCGCCCGGCCCGCCGGCGCGGCCGCCGAGCAGCCCTCGCCCACGCTGGAAGCCCCCGCGACGCCGGCCCCTGCCTCCCCCGACGCTGTTTCCCATCCTCCCGACCAGCACCGCAACGGAGCCGCCCGCCTCGACGCCGCTGGCGCTCACGCCGCTGACTTCGGACGCCCTGCGCTCGCCCTCGCCTGACATTCTGGGCTTCCTCCAGAGAGCGACCGCGTCCGCAGCAGGGGCCGAGGTGACCGCGCCGCCCGCCGTCGCCGCGATGTCCACCGCGACGTGGACTCCCGTCCCGCTGGTCGATATGCTGACGGCCACGCCAAGCTGGACGCCCGCCGTGCCAGACCCGGCGCTTCAGGCGTCGCCTCCGCCGTCGCCGACACCGACGACGGTATTCCCCGCCAATCCGACCGCCACGATAGTGCCGAGCGCCACGCTGTTCCAACTGTCGACGCTGACCATGACGCCCCCGCCGACGCTGACGCCGTACCCCGGCGAGCCGCCGCGCCTGCCCAACGGCTGCCCGATCCCCGCGCCAGAGGCGGGCCTGCCGCCCCGGCGACCGGGCGACGACCTGCGCGGCATCCCGGAGCACATCGACTACTTCCTCTACGGCGGCGGCACGGTTCCGATGCTGGAGGCGGGGCTGCGCGGCTGGGGCGTGCTTGTGGAGGGCGTGCCCATCGCGGCCGGGTTCTTCGACCACAACGACCAGCCCGACATCGCAATCGCTGTCCAACTGCAGGCCGGCGCGCAGCGCCAGTACAACGTGTGGGTGTTCAACTGCCTGGGCCGGGTGCTCTACCAGGCGTTCCCGGCGATGCCCAGCCCCGACAGCCGCCCGACGAGCGTCGCCTTTGCCGAAATCGATGGCCTGCCGCCCGCCGAGCTGCTCTACAGCCTGGAGGTGTGCGGCGTTGCCGGGTGCCAGACCACCTGGCGCGTCATCAAGTGGGTTGGCCCCAACCCCGGCGACGTGGTGGACCTCATGCGCAACACGCCGCCGCTCGGCGACAACGTGGCCGGCGTGGATTTTCGCGATCTCGACGGCGACCGGATGCTTGAGCTGCGCTACACCGAGCGCCCGGTCGTGGCGCCGGGCGCGCCGCCGAAGCGCGACTACATCCGCACCTACTCGCTGCGCGGCTTCGATTACGTGCAGACGCGCGTTGATCGCAGCCCGCCGGTCTACCGGCACCAGCAGGTGCGCGCCGCCGATGAGGCGCTCCTGGCCGGCGACGTGGACCGCGCAGTCCAGGGCTACGAGGCGGCGCTGTTCAGCACGGCGCTGATGGACTGGCCGGTCGGCGACCCCTCGCCCGGCTACATCCCGGTCAACGCCTTCGCGCGCTACCGGCTGATGCAGGCGCTGCTGCTCAAGGGGGAGACAGAACCTGCCGAGCGGGTCTACCGCGACCTGATCTTTATCTACCCGGCGGGCGTCACCGGCGGGAACATTGCGCAGTATGCGAAAGCGTTCTGGGAGGCGTACCGCAGCATCCCGCCAGGCGCGGAGAACCGCCCCGAACGGATGCGGGCGGCGTGCTTCGCCGCCCGCCAGTCGAGCGCCTACCCGGCGGCGCTTGCGCTGGCGAAGGACTTCGGGCTGGTCGAGGTCGACGCGGAGATGTGCCCCTTCTGACGCTGCCCGCTTCGGGGCGGCGGGCGCACGGTCAGCCCTGTACCAACCCCGCCACGATGCCGTCGCCGAGTGGGATGAGGATGCTCACCAGGCGCGGGTCGTCCGCCATGCGCGCGTTGAAGCGGCGCACGATGTGGTCGGTGTCGTTCTCCGGCGCGACGATGCGCCCGCCGCGCAGCGCGTTGTGCGCGGCGACAATCCCGCCAGGGCGGAGGTTCTCCAGCGCCCAGTCGAGGTAGGCGGGGTATCTGTCCTTGTCGGCGTCGATGAAGCAGAAGTCGAACGGCCCCTCGGCGCGGAGCGCCGCCAGCGTGGCGGCGGCCTCCCCCTCGCGGATCTCGACCCTGTCCGACACGCCCGCGCGCGCAAACGACTCGCGCGCGACGGCGGCGTGTTTCGGGTCGGCCTCTATCGTGTAGAGCTTCCCCTCGCCGTCAGGGAGGGCGCGCGCCAGCCAGATGCCGCTGTAGCCCGCCAGCGTCCCGATCTCGACGATCTTCTGCGCGCCAATCGCGCGCGCCAGGAATTGCAGCACGCGGCCTTCCTCCGGGCGCACGCTGATTGCGGGCATGCCATTGTGGCCCGGCGCGTCGCGGGCGAGGCGGAGCGCCTCATCTTCCGCGCCAAACACGTCATGGACATAATCGGCGATGGCCTGGTTGTTTGTCATCGGGCGCAATCTCCTGAACCCTGGCGCTTGGAGCAGTCTGTGAGCCAAGCTGCGCATCATGTGAGCCTTCCGTATCAAGACATATTTGGAGTACCTATATCTAAAAGCGCGCCCAATTTTGGCACGGGCGCGCTTGTTTGTCCACAAAGTCGTGGGGCGGGCTGCACGCCCGCCCCGGTTGTGACGTCTGCTAGAGATTGCGCTCAAGGAAGTCGGCCAGGATTTGGTACATCCTTATCTTCTCTTCGATGCCCTGCGAGCCGTGGCCGACCTCTTCCAACTCGATGTACTCGAAGTCCTCACCCTCGACCTTCCCCAGTTCGAGCAGCTTGTCGCGGGCGATGCGCGCCTGCTCGATGGGGCAGCGCGGGTCGGTGACGCCATGCACGATCAGCAACTTGCCCGTCATCTGGTGGAAGAAGTTGATCGCGCTGCGGTCGCGCCACAGGTCGGCGTCCGCCTCCGGGTCGCCCATCTGCTCGCGCAGGAAGTACTTGAAGTGCTCCATGCTCGAGTCGTACATGACGTGCAGGTCGGTGATCCCGACCCAGGCCGCGCCGACCTTCCACTCGTTGGGCTTCTTGGTCATCGCGATGAACGTCATGTAGCCGCCGTAGCTGCCGCCCCACACGCCGATGCGCTCCGGGTCCACTTCGGGCAGGCTGCGCAGGTACTTCGCCGCCGCGGACCACATCTTCCAGGTCGCCGCCGCCCCAGTCCTTGAGCGCGGCGTCGCGGAACGCCACACCGTAGCCCGTGCTGCCACGGACGTTGGGCTTGATGATGACATACCCCCGGTCGGCGAGGAACTGTGCAAACGGGTCGAACCCCCGGACCCACTGCGATGTCGGGCCGCCATGCACTTCCACCATCGCGGGGTACTTCCTGCCCGGTTGCATATCGCGCGGGCGGTAGACGATTGCCGGTATCTTGAGGCCATCGAACGATTCGTACCACACGTATTCATGCGGCACGAAGAGCGCGGGATCGACCGAACCATACTCGGCAGGAACCATGACGGCGCTGCTGCCGTCCGCGAGCCGGTAGTCGCGCAGTTCGGGCCGTGCGACGTCGGTGCTGATGTTCACGAAGAAGCGGCCATTGTCGATCCAGTCCGGGTTGTAGCTCATGCCGGGGGGCATTTCCACCGGGATCGACGCGCCGGTTGCAACGTCGTAGACGCGCGTGACCATCGCGGAATCCTCGCCCTCCATTGCCAGCAACTTCGTGCCGTCGGGCGAGAACGTGGCCAGATACTGTGTGCGGTCTTCCGGGCTGAGCCAGCGCAGCGCCCCCGTGTTCAGGTCGTAAACGGCCACGCCTTCCCGGCCCCGGAAATCCGAGCCGATTGCCAGGTAGCGCCCGTTTTTGCTCCAATCGCTGAAGCTATCCTGCGCGCCCATCCGCGTCTGAAGGATGCGCCGCTTGTTCCCGCCGTCGGCGTCCATCAGGTAGACATCCGAGTTCTTCAGGTCGTCGGTCTCATTGGCGACATAGGCGATCTGCTTGCCGTCAGGACTCCACTGCGCCGTGAAGACCGGGTTCGGGTAGTCGGTGAGGGGGCGTATATGTGCGCGTCTCCAGGTCGAACGCATGGACGTTGAGCTGGCCGTCCTTGTTGCTCAACACCAGGAGTGTCCGGTTATCCGGGCTGACCTCGACGGGATACTCCTGCGCGTGCGGGTTGTCGGTGAGCTGTTCCGCCTCGCCCGTCTCCAGGTCCAGCCGCCACAGGTTGTGCTGTTCGTCGCCGTCGTTGTCTTTGGCGAAGATGATGGCCTTGCCGTCGCGCGCCCACGCGAACCCGGCGCGCATGTCGCGCGGAACCGAACCGTCACTCACCTGGCGCGGCGTCGCGCCTGCTGCCGGTTCCATGACGTAAAGCTCGATGCGCCCGGTCCTGTCCCAGTAGAAGGCGAGATGCTTCCGGTCGTGAGACAGCGTCGGCATGTAGAACGTTGGCAGCCTGGCAAGCTCCTCGATGGGGATTTTGCCTCCGTCAGTCGCGTAGGCTACATCAGTGCGCATAACGTGTTACCCCCTTCTCAAATTGGCCAACAGGTGGACAGTACCGGCCATTATATCAGGCCCCTCCCCTTTCTCACAGCGCGCGTCACGAGCTATCTGCGCGCCCGGCGGAATGCGGTAAAATCAGGCTAGCCCCGCCGCCCGGACGATCCTGTGTGTGTTAGGAGGAGCGTTGATATGCCTGACTCAAATCCCCCTGACCGGCCTAATTTCATTGTCTTTATGACCGACGACCAGGGCTACGGCGACCTGTCGTGCATGGGCAACACCGACTTCCGCACCCCCCACCTGGACCGGCTCGCGGCCTCTGGCGCGCGTTTCACCAACTGGTACTCGAACTCGCCCGTCTGTTCGCCCTCGCGCGCGTCGCTGCTCACCGGGCGGTATCCCGGCAACGCCGGCGTGCGGTCCATCCTGGCCGGCCACCGCACCGCGAGCGGCCTCCCCGCAGAGGCGCCGACGCTGGCGGACGCGCTCAAGCCGCTCGGCTACCAGACCGCGCTGGTCGGGAAGTGGCATCTCGGCCTTGCGGAGGAAAGCCGCCCGCACCATCACGGCTTCGACGAGTGGTTCGGCTTCATGGCCGGCTGCATCGATTACTACTCCCACATCTTCTACTGGGACATGAACCGGGGCGGGCCAGGCAATGACCCCACGCACGACCTCTGGCACAACAACGCGGAGGTCTGGGACAACGGGCGCTACTTCACCGAGCTGATCGCGGAGCGTGCCGTGCGCTACGTCCGCCAGGCGGCGAACGGCGGCCAGCCGTTCTTCCTCTACGTCGCGTTCAACGCGCCGCACTACCCGATGCACGCGCCGCAAGCGTACGTCGACCGGTTCCCGCACCTGCCCTGGGACCGGCGCATCATGGCGGCGATGCTCAGCGCGATGGACGATGCGGTGGGCGCGATCATGGCGGAGGTAGCGCGGCAGAACCTCGCCGAGAACACGGCAGTGTTCTTCATGTCCGATAACGGCCCCTCGCGCGAGACGCGCAACTGGCTCGACGGGCGCAAAGACCCGTATTATGGCGGCAGCGCGGGGATGCTCAAGGGGCACAAGTTCAGCCTCTACGATGGCGGCATCCGCGTGCCGGCGATCATGAGCTGGCCGGCGCGCATCCCCGCCGGGCAGGTGATCGACACGCCGGGCGTGGCGATGGATGTCTTCCCCACGTTCCTCAAGGCCGCCGGGCGGCGACCCGCCGGGTATGAACTCGACGGCGTTGACCTGACGCCGGTGGTCGCCGGGGGCGCCCCCGGCGCGCAGCGCGACATCTTCTGGGAGATGGACGGCCAGACGGCGATGCGGCGCGGCCCGTGGAAGCTGGTGCTCAACGGCCAGCTTGTCGAGGGCGCGCCGCCTGAGGACGATGTACACCTTGCCAACCTCGACGAGGACATGGCCGAGCGCCACAACCTCAAGGACGCCCATCCCGAGCTTGTCGCCGAACTGACCGAGGCCGCCCAGACCTGGCGCGCGGCGATTGAGAAGCGTTGGGAAGCGGAGTGGGCGCCGCGCATCAGCGGCACGACGACCCACACCGCGTATGTGCCGTAGATGTGGGGATGAACGCCGACGGGGACGACGAGCACGCCAGGCGCGGGGTAATGGGCGCGCTGGCTTTCGGGAGTGAGTAATGGCTGTTGCGGTGGAGACGCTTCCAGGCCATCTCCGCGCTCGCCGGGTTGTCGCCAGACTGCCTGGAGCGCCTCGCCCAGGTCATGGTCCGGCGTGAGGTGGCTGCCGGGGAGATCATCTTCCTGGAGGGGAACCCCGCGCACGGTATCTGGTTCATCGCGAAGGGGCGGGTCCGGATCATCCGGCACTCGACCAGCGGGCGCATCCAGGCGATGTGCATGGCGAGCGCCGGCAAGTGCTTCGGCGGCTGCCCCCTGTTTGACGGCGAGATCAACCCCGCCAGCGCGCAGGCGGTGGACGACGTGACGCTGCTCATCCTGCCCGCCGCCGAATCGCAGCGGCTCACCCGCACCGACCCGCATCTGGCGCGCGTGCTGTTGACCGTCCTCAGCCAGCGCCTTGCCCATCTCGCCCGGTTGAGCGAGGGCCTGGGCACGCAGACGGTCGCCTGCCGCATTGTGGATTGCCTCCTTGCCTACGCCGATCACGCCCAGAGTCCGCCGGTCGTGCTGTTGACGCATGACAAGCTGGCAATTCTGGCGGGCACCACGCGCGAGGTGGTGAGCCGTCACCTCGCCCGCCTGGAGGCGAATGGTCTGGTCCGCCTGGGGCAGGGTCGGGTGGTGTTGCTCGAAATCGAAGCGCTCTCAGCCTCCCGGCCGATGGACGCGGCGTGCGTGGCGGCGCAGATCCGGCGCGCACGCGAGTGAGTCGCGCCGGGGGCTGTGCATCCCCGCGCCCTGATGTGACCTGGGTCACACGACGGCTGCGCGATGTGTGCTATGCTTCTGGCGTCTTCGTATTGCGGAGAGGGCCGTGTGCGTGTAACGCTCGAAACGCTTGCGGAGGTGGCTGCGCTCCATGGGCTTGCTCCCCAAACTCTGGAGCGCGTCGCGCAGTCTGCGACGCTGCTGGCCTGCGCTCCCGGCGACGCCTTCTATCAACAGGGCGACCCACCGGCGGGGTTCTTTGCCCTGCAGACCGGTCGCGTGAAGCTGTACCGGCATTCCGGGGAGAAGGCGCAGATTCTCGCCATTCTGCTCCCCGGCGATTGCTTCGGCGCGGAGTCGCTCCCGGACGACGCGCCCTGCCCCTGGACCGCCGAGGCGATGGAAACCTCGACCGCGATCTACCTCGCGCCCGACCGGCTGCGCCAGCTCATGGCGGTGTGCCCCGATTTGCAGGTGGCCCTGCTGGAACTCGTGTCGAGCCGGTTGCGGCAATTTGTGACGCTGGTCCATGACCTGGCCTTCCGCGATGTCGCCGCCCGGCTTGCGGCGGTCTTGCTGGCGCGCGTCGAGGCGGAGGGTACCGTGACGGCAGCCGGCGTGCAGATCCGCCGCGCGTTCTCGCAGCAGGAAGTCGCGGCGATGGTGGGCACAGCGCGCGAGGTGGTCTACCGCACGTTCAGGCAGTTCGAGCGCGACGGCCTGCTGAAGCTCTCCCGCTCGCACATCCTGATCCTCGACATGGCGCGACTCGCCGAGGTTGCCCGGCGCGAGACGCGCTGATCTGCCCTTTTCCCCGCTTGATGTGACTTGAGCTACATACGGTCATCCCCTTTTAGACTACCGTGATTGCGGGCGCATCATGCATTCTTTTGTTATGATCGCTATATCAGATAGGGGGAGAAAGGAGGGCGATTACTATTACCACAGCGTGCCAAATTTCACAAAGGCGGTTTTACGTCCAACCTATCCTGATGATCGGGAGAGTGCGGATATGGCGAAGACCTTCAGTCAAATGGTGGCAGAGGCGATGGCCGAAGTACCAGTCATTAGCCCGGAGGAAGCCCATCGACGGATGCAACAAGATCCGAGGACGCTTGTGATCGATCCGCGCGATGCGGCAGACATTCCTGTCACGGGCATCATTCCAGGAGCGATGAACATATCCTACGGTGCGCTGACCTACAGGGCGGACAGTGAGCTTCCCCCAGATTGGCGCGAGCCGGAACTCGATGACCGCTCCCGCCCCATCATCACGGCCTGCCAAACCGGGGAGCTGGGGGCGCTGGCCGGAAAGCTCCTGAAAGATATGGGCTTTACAAACGTCTCGATTCTTGAGGGCGGTACCCAGGCCTGGAAAGATGCGGGGTTCCCGACCCAATAAACGACGAGGAAGGCAAGCCGACGTCTGACGACCTGGCCGGATTCGGCGATCTCCCGTGCGCCGCGCTTCTACGGAAGGCCCTGCCTACCAGAGCGCGGCGCACCGCTTTCCACAACGAAAGGCAGACAAGTCAGAGGATCCCCGCGCACGCTTTCCCCACTCAACGTGACTTAAGCTACATCCTATTCCTTCTATTTCATGCTACTTTGTTGGTATGAATCATCGCATATTGGCGCCCCGCTCTCCAATGTTCCCAGGTGCAACACGATCAGATATCAGATGCGGTGACGCTGGAGGAGGGTTCTGCGATTTGTAAGACTGAATTCCTTCAGTAATAGACCAATGAATGGAAAAAACTGTTCTTGAAGAAAGGATGCCACGTCATGCTGTTCATGAGAACCCTCAAGCTAGGGCTGGTTATCGTTGTCGCTGGCTTGACAGTAGCGATGGTCACTGCCCAGGATGATGCGGAGACCCAGGCCAAGATTGAAAGTGCGATGAGTGCGGCCCCAATGACGATCGCTCAAGACGCGACAATTCTGGATTGGGCGTTCGATGCAGACGGGAAATTCATCGTCCTGCGAGAAGGCACGAATGGCTGGAGTTGTCTGCCGGACGATACTGGAACGTCTATCGACGATCCCATGTGCCACGACGAGATGTTCATGGAGTGGCTTTATGCCCTCATCGCCGGGGAAGAGCCGAACATCACCGCTCCAGGGTTTTCTTACGTGCTTCAGGGTGGTGAGGCCTTGAGTAATAGTGACCCCAGCGCATCGGAGCCAGCAGAGGATTATTGGGTATCGTCCTCTCCTTACATGATGTTCGTTCTGCCTCCCGAGGTGGACCTAAGCGAGCTCAGCACCGACGGCAGCTCCGATGGCCCCTTTGTCATGTATGCAGGTACTCCCTACCAACATATCATGGTGCCGGTGGGGGACGAAGAGCGCGACGAGTAAACGCGCCCGACTTCAGACCAGTGACATCTGGCCGGATTCGGTGATCTCCCGTGCGCCGCGCTTCCGCGGAAGGCCCTGTCTGCGAGAGCGCGGCGCACCGCTTTCTGCAACGAAAGGCAGATAAGTCAGAGGCACCCGCGCAACACAAAATCCTCATGTCCTTTTCCCACAGAATGTGACTTGAGTCACATTCTGTCCTCCCGTTTCAAGCTACTTTATCGGTAAAAGTAATCGTAATCTGGCGGTGTATCGCCCTGTTGCCATGCTTGGAGGCGCGTGATGCGTTTCATCCCTGGATGGTGGTTATCAACTGTGCTTGTGTTAGCCCTGCTCTCCGCTGGCCTGATGCTGGGGAGGGGCGCGCTTTGCGCGCCCGCCAGCGCAAGAGGGCGCGGAAGGGGAGGGCGCGACGTTGTTCCAGGAGAAGTGCGCCGGGTGCCACACGATTGGCGGCGGGGACCGGGTCGGGCCGGACATGGAAGGCGTGACCGCGCTCCGCGACCGCGACTGGCTGGTGCGCTTCATCGTGGAGCCGGACCGGGTCATTGCCGAGGGCGACCCGATTGCCGCCGCGCTGCTTGAGCAGTTCGGCATGCCGATGCCCAACCTGGGCCTGACAGAAGCGCAGGCGGACGCCATTGTCGTGTATCTGGAGGCGCAGGCCGGGGACGCTCCCGCGCCGCCGCCGGAGCCGCCCGTTTCTGTAACCGCGCCCACAGGCGACCCGGACATCGGGCGCGACCTGTTCAGCGGCGCGAGCCGGCTGGCGAACGGCGGCGCGGCGTGCATCGCCTGCCACGACATCGCCGGCGTCGGCGCGCTCGGCGGCGGGGCGCTGGGGCCGGACCTGACGCAGACCCATGCGAAGTTTGGCGCAGACGGCACAGCGGCCATGCTCGCAAACCTTTCGTTCCCGACCATGATCCCCATCTTCGGCACGCGCCCGCTCACGCCGGAGGAGCAGGCGCACCTGGCCGCGCTCTTTCAGCAGACCGCCGAGGTCGGGCCGCCCGCCCAGCCGGTGGGCCAACTGGCGCTGGCGGCTGCTGCTGGCGCGGCGCTCCTGTTTGGCGTGATGCACCTTCTCTGGCGGCGCAGGCTCACCGCTGTCCGCCGGCCACTGGTGAAAGGATAGTTCGCATGGGCTGGATCAAAGACCTGGTTAACCCGAAAGCGCGCGCGTGGGAGGCGTTCTACCGCAACCGGTGGCAGCACGACAAGGCGATCCGCAGCACGCACGGCGTCAACTGCACCGGCGGCTGCTCGTGGATGGTGTACGTCAAAGACGGCATCGTCACCTGGGAGATGCAGGCCACCGACTACCCCAGCCTGGAACCCGGACTGCCGCCTTACGAGCCGCGCGGCTGCCAGCGCGGGATCTCGTTCTCGTGGTACATCTACAGCCCGCTGCGCGTGAAGTACCCCTACCTGCGCGGCGCGCTGGTGGACCTGTGGCGCGCGGCGAAGGCGCAGCACAACGACCCGGTCGCGGCGTGGGCGTCGATTGTCGAAAACGAGACCAGCCGCCGGCGCTACCAGACGGCGCGGGGCAAGGGCGGCTTCCGGCGCGCCACCTGGGACGAGGCGCTGGAGATCATCGCGGCGTCCACGATCCACACGGTGAAGAAGTACGGCCCGGACCGGGTGATCGGCTTCTCGCCCATCCCGGCGATGTCGATGCTCAGCTACGCGGGCGGGACGCGCTTCTTGCAGTTGCTCGGCGGCGTTGCGCTCAGCTTCTACGACTGGTACAGCGACCTGCCGCCCGCCTCGCCCGAAACCTGGGGCGAGCAGACCGACGTGGCCGAGAGCGCGGACTGGTACAACAGCAAGTACATCGTGTCGATGGGGTCCAACCTCAGCATGACGCGCACGCCCGACGTGCACTTTGTCGCCGAGGCGCGCCACGCCGGCGCGAAGTTCGTCGTCCTCTCGCCTGACTTCAGCCAGGTCGCCAAGTACGCCGACTGGTGGATCCCGATCAACGCCGGGCAGGATGGCGCGTTCTGGATGGCGGTGGATCACGTCATCCTCAAGGAGTTCCACGCCGAGCGCCAGACGCCCTATTTCACCGACTACCTCAAGCGCTACACCGACGCGCCGTTTCTGGTCGCGCTGGAAGAAAAGGACGGCGCTTACGCTCCTGGCCGGCTGCTGCGCGCCGACCAGCTCGCGCGCTACCGTGACGTGGAGCACGGCGCGTGGAAGTTCCTCGTGGTCGATGCGACGACCGACCAGCCCCGGATGCCGCAGGGGGCGGTCGGTTTCCGCTGGCAGGAGGCGAAAGGCCACTGGAACCTGGAGATGAAAGACGGCCTGGACGGCGCGGAGATCGACCCTGCGCTGACCTTCCTCGACCAGCACGACGCGGTTGTGCAGGTCAGTTTCACCGAGTTCGCCGCGAACCAGACGTTCCAGCGCGGCGTGCCGGTGCGCTTCGTCGAGACGGAAACGGGCCGCGTGCCGGTCGCCACGATCTACGACCTGCTCATGGCGCAGTTCGGCGTCGGGCGCGGGCTGGCGGGCGCATACCCGGCGGACTACGACGACGAGGCCGCGCCCTACACCCCCGCGTGGCAGGAGCGATTCACCGGCATCGACCGGCAGACCGTCGTGCAGTTCGCGCGCGAGTGGGCGTCCACCGCCGAGAAGACGCAGGGGCAGTGCACCATCCTCATCGGCGCGGGCGTCAACCAGTGGTACCACAACAACCTGATCTACCGCGCCGGCATCGTCGGGCTGATGCTGACCGGCTGCGTGGGGCGCAACGGCGGCGGCCTGAACCACTACGTGGGCCAGGAGAAGATCGCGCCGATCTCTGTGTGGTCCACCCTCGCCTTCGCGCTCGACTGGGCCGGCCCGCCCCGGCTCCAGAACGCGCCCTCGTTCCACTACGTGCACACCGACCAGTGGCGCTACGAGCGCAGCTTCACCGAGTACTGCGCTGCGCCTCAGGACGAGCCGCTGGCCCAGGGCCACACGATGGACATGCAGCTCCGCGCGGTACGCATGGGCTGGCTGCCCTTCTGCCCGCAGTTCGACCGCAACCCCATCGAGATCGTGCGCGAGGCGGAGGCCGCCGGCGCGAAGGACAGCGCCGAGATCGTGCGCCGGGTTGTCGAACAATTGAAGTCGGGGGCGCTGCGCTTCGCGGTCGAAGACCCCGACGCGCCGGAGAACTGGCCGCGGGTGTGGTTCATCTGGCGCGGCAACGCGCTGATGTCCAGCGCCAAGGGGCACGAGTACTTCCTGAAGCACTACCTGGGCACGCACACCAACGCCATCGCCGACGAGGTTGCCGAAGGGGCGGCCGGCGAAGTCGCCTGGCGCGCGGACAGCCCGCAGGGGAAGCTCGACCTGGTGGTGGACATCAACTTCCGCATGGACACCTCGGCGCTGTACTCCGACATCGTGCTGCCCACCGCCACCTGGTACGAGAAGGACGACCTCAACAGCACCGACCTGCACTCGTACATCCACCCGCTGTCGGCGGCGGTGCCGCCATGCTGGGAGTCGAAAAGCGACTGGGACATCTTCAAGGCGGTCGCGGAGAAAGTCAGCGAACTGGCGCGCGTCCACCTGCCGGAGCCGGTGCGCGAGATCGTGGCGACGCCGCTGATGCACGACACGCCCGCCGAACTCGCGCAGCCGTCGATCAAGGACTGGACGCAGGGCGAGTGCGAGCCGATCCCCGGCGTGACCATGCCCAACCTGGCCGTCGTCGAGCGCGACTACGTTAACCTGTACAACCGCTTCATCTCGTTCGGGCCGGTGGCGCGCGCGAACGGCATCGGCGCGCACGGCATCCGCTGGCCGATTGCCGACCTCTATGACGAGATGCTCGCGTCGCGCCCGGCGGTGACGTGGGACGGCGCGACCTACCCTCGCTGGCAGACGCGGTCGATGCGGCGGACGTGATCCTGCACCTCGCGCCGGAGACGAACGGGGAAGTCGCCTACCGCGCGTTCAAGGCCGAGGAGGCGAAAGTTGGGCTGCCGCTGGCGGACCTGGCGGAGCGCACGCGCGGCACCCGGTACACGTACAG
Source organism: Anaerolineae bacterium (assembly GCA_027494055.1). GTDB lineage: Bacteria > Chloroflexota > Anaerolineae > Aggregatilineales > JAFGMM01 > JAOSJO01. The sequence goes on from JAOSJO010000024.1 coordinate 196,074, forward strand.
CGACCTCCTTCAGCAGCCGCGCCGCCTGCTCACCAGCCCGTGCTGGTCCGGCATCGTCAACGACGGGCGTGCGTATGCGGCGTATTGCCTGAACACCGAGCGGCTTGTCCCCTGGCGCACGCTCACCGGACGGCAGCACTTCTACCTCGACCACGAGGGATACATCGCGTTTGGCGAGCACCTGCCCACCTTCAAGCCCAAGCCCGACCCCTACGCCATCGGCGAGTTCGTCAAGAGCCGGGCGGACGGCGACTCCATCATGCTCAATTACCTGACGCCGCACGGCAAGTGGAACATCCACTCCACGTACTACGACAACCACCGGATGCTCACCCTCTCGCGGGGCCTGCACCCCCTGTGGATGAACGACGCCGACGCGGAACAGATCGGTGTGAAGGACAACGACTGGGTGGAGGTCTACAACGACCACGGCGTCGTGGTGACGCGCGCCAACGTGAGCGCGCGCGTGCCCAGGGGCATCGGCATCCTCTACCACGCGACCGAGCGCACCATCTCCGTGCCCAGGTCGCCGCTGCGCGGCAACCGGCGCGCGGGCGGACACAATAGCGTCACCCGCACGCGCCTCAAGCCGGTGCTGATGGTGGGCGGGTACGGTCAGTTCACATATGCGTTCAACTACTGGGGGCCGACAGGCGTCAACCGCGACACTTACGTGCTGGTGCGCCGGCTCGATAAGCCAGACTGGTAGATGTAGAGAGATCGCTTGGTTTTGGCTTGATTCTGGAGGAAGAACCATGTTAGCCGATCAGTTTGCTGAAATCTTTCGCGACGAACACCGCCAAGTGCGCGACACGCTGCTGGGCCTGATCCGCGCGTTCCAGGAGCGGGACCTGAGCCGCGTCCGGCTCCTGGTCAACCAGACGGCGACGCTGACCGGGCCGCACTTCCGCTATGAAGAGGAGGCGCTGTACCCATCGCTGGTCGAGATATTTGGCGAGGAGTACATCGAGCAGCTTTACGGCGACCACGACCGGGCCATCCGGACCGCGAAGCAGTTGGCGCAGCTTGCCGGCCAGGACGCGCTCGCCGAGGACGAGGTGAGCGAGGCCGTCCGGGGCGTCCGCAGCGTCCTGCCGCACGTGAGCGATTGCCAGGGGCTTGCCATCATGGTCGAGTGCCTGTCAGACGCGCAGGTGCAGGCCATTCTGGACGTGCGCGAGCGTTCGTTGGAGGCGGGGTTGAACCTGCTTGAGTGGGCCGATACTGTGCGCGCTCGCGCCCTGTGAGCGCATGGAAGCTTAGTGGAGGGAAATATGTACCGCTGGGTTGTGTTTATGCACATAGCCGCCACCTTCGGTTTCCTGCTCGCCCATGGCGTGCAGGCCGCCGTGATGCTGAAATTCCGCGTCGAGGCGGACCCCGAACGCAGCCTGACGCTCTTCAATGTCCTGCCCAGACTGCGCCTGGTCAGGCTGACGACCGTCCTGATCGTGATCACCGGGCTGATCGCCGGCTTCATGTTGAACTGGTGGCGGCAGGGCTGGCTGTGGGCGTCGCTGGCGCTTCTCATCGTGATTACGGTCTTGATGGCCCGGTACGGATCGGGCTACTTCGGGATGATCGCCGGGTCTGCCGCGCGCGCTGTCGAAGCGGGGAAGCGCGGCCCGGACATGGACGCATTCAATGCCGCGCGCACGGCCTGGCACCCGATCGGGATGACCGTCGTCGGTGTGGGCGGCTTCGCCGTCATTCTCTGGTTGATGATGTTCAAGCCGTTCTGAGCGCGACCGGCTCAGGCGCATGAGGCTGTTTAGGAAAGGGGCATAACATGGACGTTCGCGCGCAGGTTTCGATGGTCTTTCATCTGGACAAGTGCATCGGGTGCCACACGTGCAGCGTCGCCTGCAAGAACATCTGGACCGACCGCAAGGGCGCGGAGTACATGTGGTGGAACAACGTCGAAACCAAGCCGGGCACGGGCTACCCCACCCTGTGGGAGGACCAGGAGAAGTACAAGGGCGGCTGGGAACGGCAGAACGGCGACCTGCGCCTGAAGCTACAGAACCGGGCGGGCGGGCTGGCGAACCTCTTCCACAACCCGCACCTGCCGACCATCGACGATTACTACGAACCCTGGACGTACCGCTACGGGGACCTGTTCACCGCCCCCGAAGGCGATGACCAGCCCACCGCCCGGCCCATTTCCATGATCGACGGGGAGCCGGTGGACATCGAGGCCGGCCCCAACTGGGACGACGACCTGAGCGGGTCGCCCATCTACGCGAAGAACGACCCGAACTTCGAGAGCATCACCGACGAGGAGCGGCGGCAGCTCTTCGAGCTGGAACGGCTCGTGTTCTTCTACCTGCCGCGCATCTGCAACCACTGCGTGAACCCTGGATGCGTCGCGGCGTGCCCGGCGGGCGCGATCTACAAACGCGGCGAGGACGGCATCGTACTCACAAGCCAGGAGAAGTGCCGCGCGTGGCGCATGTGCATCTCCGGCTGCCCGTACAAGAAGGTCTACTTCAACTGGGCGACGGGCAAGAGCGAGAAGTGCATCCTGTGCTACCCCCGTCTGGAGACCGGACAGGCTCCGGCGTGTTTCCACTCGTGTGTGGGGCGCATCCGCTACCTGGGCGTGCTCCTTTACGACGCCGAGCGCATCGAGGCGGCGGCGAAGGTCACGGACGCGCAACTAGTCGAGGCGCAGCGCGCGATGATCCTCGACCCGTTCGACGCCGACGTGCGCGCCGGCGCGCGCGCGAACGGCATCCCCGACGCGATGCTCGACGCGGCGCAGAAGTCGCCGGTGTACCGGTTCGTCAAGACCTACCAGCTCGCGCTGCCGCTGCACGCCGAGTTCCGCACCCTGCCGATGCTGTTCTACGTGCCGCCGCTGCTGCCGGTGGTCGGGGCGCGCGAGAACGGCGCGTATCGCGTCGCCGCCGACTTCTTCAGCTCGCTGGAGAGCGCGCGCGTGCCGATCCGCTACATGGCGAAGCTCTTTGCGGCGGGCAACGAGGCGGAGGTGATCGCGGTGTACCGGCGGCTCATCGCGGTGCGGGCCTACAAGCGCGCGGAGGCGGTGGGCGACATCGCGCCGGAGGCGATTAGCGAAGCGCTGGCCGAAGCCGGGATCACCCCCGACGAGGCGGAGGCCATCTACCACCTGACCTCGATGGCGACGTTCGATGAGCGCTTCGTTATCCCGCCGCTGGCGCGCGAGGTGAACATCGAGGCGACGCTCGATCCATTCACACACAAACCCCACGCCGGCTTTGGCTTCAACCAGAGCCTGGACCGGGAGTGATGAAGATGGCGGCGACGGCTTCCACACGGCGTATCTTCAACCTCTTCGCCGACATCCTGGAATACCCCCGGCCAGGCCTGGCAGAGACGGCGCGGGCGTGCGCGGCGCTGCTCGCAGAGGCGAACGCGGAGGCTGTGGCGTTGCTGGGCGAGTTCGCCGCCTTTGTGGCGGCAACGCCCCCAGGCCGGCTGGAGGAAATCTACACGGCGGCCTTCGACCTGGACGCGACGTACTACCCCTACGTGAGCTACCACCTGCTCGGCGAGAGCTACACGCGCAGCGCCTTCATCGTGGAGTTGAAAGCGCGCTACCAGGTGCAGGGCTTCGATGTTGAAAACGAGCTACCCGATCACCTGGTCGTCATCCTGCGCTTTCTGGCGGGATGCGACGACGCCGCGCTGGCCGCCGAGTTGATCGACGACGCGCTGCGGCCCGCGCTGGCGCGGATGGTCGGCCAGGAGGCGGCGGAAGACGCCAACCCGTATCGGGCCGTGTTGCAGGCGCTGCACCTGGCGCTCGAACCGCAGGCTGCGGGAGTCGTCGGTGTGCGCCAGATGCAAGGAGCACGCGACCATGCTTGATCTGCTGCTGTTCGCTGTTTTCCCTTATGTCGCGGTTGTCCTGGCCGTCGTGGTCGGGATGTACCGGTACTTCAACGCGCGCTTTTCGTACTCAAGTTACTCCTCCCAGTTCCTTGAGACGCGCGCGCTGTTCTGGGGGTCGGTGCCATGGCACTACGGCATCATCGTGATCCTGCTGGCGCACCTGCTCGCGGCGCTCTTTCCGGACGCCTGGGCCGCGCTGATCGCCGAGCCGGGCCGCCTGTACGCGCTGGAGTTGGTCGGGCTTGCGCTGGGGCTGCTGGCGCTCGTCGGGATGGCGTTGCTCATCGCGCGCCGCCTGTACAACGCGCGCATCCGCTCCGTGACCTCGCTGCTGGACTGGGTGCTGCTGGCGGTGTTGCTGGCTCAGGTGGCGCTGGGCGTGTGGGTGGCGCTGTTCTACCGGTGGGGGTCGGCGTGGTACCTGTCCTCGATCACGCCATGGCTGCGCTCGCTAACTGTGCTCCAACCCCAGATCGACGCCGTCGTGGTGCTGCCTCTGGTGGTCAAGCTGCACGCGCTGGGCGGGTTTGTCATCATTGCGCTGTTCCCGTTCACGCGGCTGGTGCACCTGATCGTCTTCCCGCTCGCGTACCTGTGGCGCGCGCCGCAGGTCGTGATCTGGAACCGGCGCGCGGGAGACAGACGAAGGGGCTGACTGCGCATGAACGGGACGCTCAAAGACGGAATCCGCGACCTCTTCCCCGGCTACTTCGCCCTGGTGATGGCGACGGGCATCGTGTCGATTGCCGCGCGCCTGCTTGGGGCGGATCCGGTGGCGCGCCTGCTGTTCGGCGTGAACCTGGCCGCCTACGCGGCGCTGTGGGTGCTCACGGCGGCGCGCCTGCTGCGCTACTTCCCGCACGTGCGCGCCGACCTTACGAGCTTCACGCGCGGGCCGGGTTTCTTCACCACCGTGGCGGGGACGTGCGTGCTCGGCAGCCAGTTCGTCATCCTCGCGGGCGATACCGCGACGGCGACGGCGCTGTGGCTGCTGGGCCTGGCGCTGTGGGTCTTCCTGGTGTATGCGCTCTTTGCGGCGCTGATCACCTCGCGCAGCCCCAAGCCGGTGCTGGAGGCCGGCATTAATGGCGCGTGGCTCATCGCGGTGGTGTCCACGCAGTCGGTCTCGGTGCTGGGCACGCTGATCGCCCCGCACCTGGAGGCGCGGCAGGAGGTGCTCTTCTTCTCGCTGGCGATGTACTTGCTCGGCTGCATGTTTTACCTCCTCATCATCGCGCTGATCTTCTACCGCCTGCTCTTCTTCAAGCTGGAGCCGCAGGCGCTGACGCCGCCCTACTGGATCAACATGGGCGCGGTCGCCATCACGACGCTGGCCGGCGCAACCCTGATCCTGAACGCCGGCCAGTGGACCTTTCTGGAGGCGCTTCTGCCCTTCCTGAAGGGGTTCACGCTCTTCTTCTGGGCCACCGCGACGTGGTGGATCCCCCTGCTCCTGATCCTGGGCGCGTGGCGTCACCTGTACGGGCGTGTGGCCCTCCGCTACGACCCGCAGTACTGGAGCATGGTCTTCCCCCTGGGCATGTACACGACGTGCACGTTTCAGCTTGCCAGGGCGCTGGAGCTGGAATTTCTTTACGCAATACCCCGGCTCTTTGTCTACTTCGCGCTCGCGGCCTGGCTGGCGACCTTCACCGGTCTGGTCCGCAGGTTGCTCAGCGGCCTGATCGTTTCGGCGCGCACTTTTCATCTTTCGCATGAGCCATGAGTGAGGAGGCCAGCCCCGTGAGGCAAATCCCGGCGGTGAAAACGCCAACCCTGACAACGCTCCTGGACGAATCTGCCGCGCTGCACCGGCACCTGTGCCCCAGGCAGGTGCTCGGCGTCCGCATGGGGCTGTGCGGCCCGGTCTGGCTCGGCCTTGAGGCCCCGCGCGACGACAAGCACCTGCTCACCATCATCGAGACGGACGGGTGCGCCGCCGACGGCGTGTCGGTCGCCACCGGCTGCACGGTAGGGCGCCGCACGCTGCACGTCATGGATTACGGCAAGGTGGCGGCGACGTTCGTGGACGTGCGCACCGGGCAGGCGATCCGGGTGGTGCCGCACCCCGGCGTCCGCGAGGCGGCGCGCCGGCTCGTCCCTGACGCGAGAAGCCGCTGGCACGCGCAACTGGAGGCCTACCAGATCATGCCGGAGGCGGCGTTGCTGGTCGTGCAACCGGTGACGCTTACACTTTCGCTCGAAAGGTTGATCAGCCGGCCGGGCTACCGGGTGACCTGCGAGGCGTGCGGCGAGGAGATCATCAACGAAAGGGAGGTGGTGCAGCAGGGCAGAGTCCTGTGTCAGGCCTGCGCCGGGCATGGTTACTACCACGTCCGGGAAGATGTGCAACACGATGGCAGCAGAAGACACCCGCCCATGAATATGAGCACACATTCTCACATCTTCGCCGCTTGAGTGCGGCAGCTGGTTACGTTTCTGGCTCGAAATAACGACAGGAGTGTTATCCGATGGATCTTTATGTGGTGCTCTTGCGCCTGGTGCACATCTTCGCCGGTATGTTCTGGGTGGGGGCCGGCGTGTTCATGATCGGCTTCGTGCTGCCTACGGTGCGCGCCCTGGGGACGGACGGGCGTGCATTCATGCCGGGCCTCGTTAAGTACACCCGCTACACGCTCGCCATGCCGGTCGCGTCGCTGCTGACCACCTTGGCCGGGGTCCTGCTCTACCTGCGCATTGTGGAGCGGGTCAGCACGGCGTGGATCACAACCCCCGGTGGGCTGGTGCTCACAATAGGGTCGATAGCGGGGATTGCCGCCTTCCTCATCGGCGTCGTCGTCATGGGGCCGACCACCAAGCGCATGGAGATGCTGGCCCAGGAAGCAGAAAAGCACGGGCCGCCCTCTGCAGAGCAGACCGCCGAACTGCGGAAGTTGCAGGTGCGCTATGGGCGCATGGGCATCTACACCCTGGTGCTGATGCTCATCTCGCTGGCAGGGATGGCAATCGCACGCTATATTTGACCAATAAGGTACAGAAAGCGCGGCACAGGGTCCGCGCCGCCGACGCTTCAAAGGAGCAACCATGCAGGCAACGCAGGTGTTGATTGAAGAGCACGAGGGCATCAAGCTCATGCTTCGGATTCTGGGCAAGATATGCGACGGAATCGAGGCAGGGGAGGCCGCGAACACGGACCATCTGGCGGACATCATCGAGTTCTTGCAGGTCTTCGCCGACCAGTGCCATCACGGCAAGGGAGGAGGATTTCCTGTTCCCGGCGCTGGAGGCGGGCGGCATTCCCAAGGAAGGCGGGCCGATTGGCGTCATGCTCCACGAGCACACGCTGGGGCGCGACCACATCAGCGGCATGTCCGGAGGCGCTGACCGCCTACCGTGAGGGCGACAGCGACGCCGGGCGCGCCTTCGTGCGCCACGCGCGGGGGTATATCATGCTGCTCATGCAGCACATCGAGAAAGAGAACAACGTCCTCTTTCCGATGGCCCAGATGACGCTCTCCGCGCAGCAGGACGCCGAGCTTGTGCAGCGCTTCGAGCAGTTGGAGGAAGAGCGTATCGGTCCGGGGCGGCACGAGGCGTTCCACGAACTGATGCACCAACTGGAGCAAATCTACCTGAAGCCGTGAAGCCTGCGCGCGCCGACATGCACGGCACGCTTACGGACAATGACAGGCTGACAGCGAGCGGGGCAGGGCGCGAACCTGCCCCGCGCTTTATTGGCCTGCTACCTGAGTGGAGGCGTCAACCTGCCGCGCGGTCCTCTCGCAGGCGGCGATGAATTCCGCGCTGCCGACCGTGAAACCGACCGTCTCCTCGAACCAGGCCACCCAACGGTCGGTGTCGCCATAGCCGGCCAGTGTGCCGTCGCGCAGCCAGATCACTTCGTAGTTGCGGTAGAGCGCGTCGAGCGCGGTGGCCGCCATGCAGACGTTTGCCCACAGGCCGGCGCACACGAGCGCGCGAACGCCCAGATTGCCCAGCGCCGTGTGCAGGCGGGTGTCGAAGAAGGCGCTGTACACGTGCTTGCGGAGGTACAGCTCACCGGGCGCCGGGGCGAGGCGGGGCGGGAACTTCAGCGGCGCGGTCCGGTCGCCCTGGTGATACTCGCGCGCGTCCACGCCGCCTTCGGCAAACACCTGGTTGAAGTCGCCGCCCCACGAGCGCCGGAAGTGACGCCCAAACGCCGAATGTTGCAGCCCGACGCGCGGGGCGCTGTTGGTGGCGTACACGACCGGGAGCGACGCGGCGCGCGCCGCCGCCAGCGCAGCGGCGATCGCGTCTTCCATGGCGCGCAGGTCGGTGGTCAGCGGGTCGTCTGGCGGTCCCCAGTGGCCTTGCTCCTGGTCATCGTAGTAAACGTCCACGAGCAGCAGCGCGGTCTCCGTTCGGCGCAGGTTCAGGCGTTCGCTCTGATGGCCTTCGCCCGCTCGGTTAAAACGCCCGTCCAGTTCCAGCATCTCGGCCTCCCACGAAAAACGCATTGACAAGGCGCGCAAAGCTATGATACAGTAGATGTGGTATCGATGCCACATCGCAATTTCCGCATTCTACAGGGCTATTTGGTACAACTTGTGCACGCACTCATGAGCAGAGCCGTCACCCTCAAAGACGTTGCCCGAACCGCCGGCGTTTCGGTCTCGACGGTTGCCCGCGTCATCCACAAGAACGGTTATGTCGCCCCGGAGACGCGGAAGCAGGTCGAGGCGGCGCTGGAACAGACCGGCTATCGCATCAACGTTCTGGCGCGGGGGCTGCGCAAGCAGCGCTCCTATGTGATCGGCCACATCCTCAAAGCGACCTTTCCCAACCTGTTCTACGTTCAGGTATCGCTTGGCGTCGAGCAGTGCGCGCGTGAGAAGGATTACGGCATTCTCGCCTACAACATCCAGGGCGACCCCGAACGGGAGCGCCTGGGCGTCGAGATGTTCATTCGCCGGCGGGTAGACGCGATCATCTTCACCACGCCGACCGAGCTGTCTAACCTGCAACTTGCGCTGGATGCCGGCATCCCGGTCGTTCAGGTCGAGCGCCCGGTGACCGCCGACATGAACCGGTTGGTGGTGGATAACTACACCGGCGCGGTCGCGGCGATGGAACACCTCATTGGGCTGGGCCACCAGCGCATCGCCTTTATCGGCCAGGACCCCGCCAGTGAGGCCAACCCGCACGTGCGCTACGTCGAAGAGCAACGCCTTGGGGCCTACCTTGAGACGCTTACCGCGCATGGCCTCCCGGTTGATCGGGACCTGATTGCGTTCGGCCGGCACTACTTCCTGGATGTGCGCCGCTATTCCGGCGATGGCCGCCGGCTCGCCGACCACCTGCTAGAGGTCACGCCCCCGCCCAACCGCCATTTTCGCCACCGGCGACCTGTTGGCGGCGGGCGCGCTGCAATCCATCCACGCGCGGGCGCTGCGCGTGCCCGACGACATTTCGGCCGTCGGCTTTGACGACACCTTTGCGCCTTTCCTCGCGCCGGCGCTGACCACGGTCAGGCTGCCGATGCTGGAGCTGGGCCGGGCCGCCGTCGAGATGCTCATCCGGCTCTTGGAGCGCGACCCCGGCGAGGCGGATGCCGCACAGGTCGTCTCGCTGTCCACCGAGTTTGTGGTCCGCGAATCGACGGGACCGGTCCCGTCGCGTGAATCCGAACGGCGTCGCGGCGCGCTCACGGTAGCTGTTTGGAATTGTGGGTGTCGCGGTCTGCGCCCCAGCGCACAGACAAGGAGGTCAGTTGCTATCGAATCGATAACCCGGAAGCGCCCCAGCCATGTGATTGGACAGTACTTGCATCTCACCGAGAGGAGTGAAGCAGATGCACGCGAGGCGAGTTATCTGGTTTGCGCTGGCATTGCTGGCGCTGGTTCTGGGTGTGCCCGGTGCATGGGCGCAGGAGGAACCTATCGTTCTGCGTGTATGGGATCAATTCACTGATCCTAACGAAGACGAAGGCATGGAGATGATGATCGCCGCCTTCGAGGAAGCGAACCCCAACATCACGATTGAGCGGGATGTCATGATCTTCACCGACATGCAGACCGTCCTGCCGACGGCGCTGGCTTCGGGCACCGGTCCCGACATCTTCTACTACGGTGGCGGGGCAGGCTGGCTTGGCCCGCTGGTCCAAGCCGGGCTGGTGATGCCCCTGGAAGACGCTTACGAGGCGCAGGGCTGGGATCACATCTACGAGTGGACCAAGCGTGACTCCAGGTTCGGCGATCACGTCTACGGCATCGGCAATGAGCTTGAGTTCCTTGGCGTCTACTACAACATGGACATCTTCGAGGAACTCGAACTGGAAGTGCCGATGACGTATGAAGAGTTCACCGCCGTGTGCGACAGCCTCCTGGAAGCCGGGTACATCCCGATCGCCTTCGCCGATGGTGACGGGTGGCCGGCTTACCACCAGTTCAGCATCTTTGCCAACAATCTCGCGGGCAAGGAGAAGATCGAAGCGGCGCTGTTTGGCGAGGGCCGCTGGGATGACCCTGAATTCGTCGAGGCCATCCAGCTCTTCTTCGTGGACATGAACCAGGCCGGCTACTTCATCCCTGACACCACCGCCGTCTCCTATGACGATGGCAACGCGGTGTTCTGGAACGGCATGGCGGCCATGCACATGACCGGCACCTGGCTCATCGGCGACACCATGAACAACACCGAAGCCAACATCGGCTGGTTCTTCTTCCCTCCATCGACGGCAGCGACGTGCTGCCGCCCGGTGGGCTGGGGTCGGTGTACTTCGTGTCCTCCGCGACCGAGCATCCCGACGAGGCCATTGCCTTCCTGGACTACCTGTTTGACCCGGTCAACGCCGAAATATGGATGGAGACCATGAACTTCGTCCCGCCATACCCGGTGGACCCGACCAATTTCGACATCCCTGAGCTGCAGAAGTTCGCCGTCCAGGCGCTGGCCGAAGTGGAACTCGGCTACAACATCGACGTGTTGACGCCTTCCAACTTCAACAAGACGATGTTCGATGGCTTCCAGGCGGTGCTGTTGGGGCAGAGGACGCCCGAAGAGATTGCCGCTCAGTTGCAGGCGGATATGGAGGCCTACCGCGCTGAACAGAGCGAGTAGCGCCTCCTAGCGCCCGTTTTCGTGAGCGCTTTGCGCACCAAAGGGATGGGGGAGTGTTGCACTTCCCCATCCCCATAGCCTGACCACTCCGCATGTTCGCAGCGAGGAGCTTATCACTATGCAAGCCACAGCGACCCCGCGATGGAAATGGAATCGCCAGAATGTCGGCTATTTCTTCGTGCTGCCCTCCCTGGTGCTTTATCTCATCTTCTTCGTCTACCCGTTCTTCACATCGATCTATCTGAGCCTGACCGACTGGGATGGCGTGCAGCCGGTTATGAACTTTGTCGGCCTCCAGAACTACGAGCGTATGCTCGATGACCCAATGGTGTGGCAGTCGCTGAAGCACAATTTGATCTGGGTCGTCGTCGGCACCGCATCGCCCATCGTGCTCGGCCTGCTGTTGGCGATGCTGCTCTGGGGCAAGATTCGCGGGCGGCTTTTCTTCCGTACGGTCTATTTCATGCCGGTGGTGCTGTCCTCGGTCGTGATCGGCATTATCTGGGGATGGATCTACAACCCGATCTTTGGCATCCTTAACCGCTTTCTTAAGAGCGTCGGCCTGGGCGCGCTGGCGCGAGGCTGGTTGGGCGACCCCGACGTGGCGCTCTACGCGGTGCTGGTTGCCGCAATTTGGTCGTATACCGGCTTCTGTGTGGTAATCTTCATCTCCGGGCTGCAAAACGTGGATATGGACCTCATTGACGCCTCGACCGTGGACGGCGCCAACGCCTGGCAGCGGTTCATCAATGTGATCATCCCCCAGTTGCGCCACGTGCTCACAATGGTGATCGCCTACACCCTGATTGGTGGTTTTAGCGTTTTTGACATTGTGTGGATTATGACCAACGGTGGGCCAGCCAACGCGACCGACGTGATCGCAACCTATACGTACTTCAAGTCATTCAAACAGTTTGATATGAGCTATGGTGCGGCGCTCTCCATGCTGATGACCATTCTGGCGCTGGTGGCGACGATCATCTTCATGCGCATACGGGAGCGTGGAGAGGAGGAAGCCGCATGAAGAATGCATCGGTGCGCTACGATGAGAGCCATCCTGCGCCGCTTCAGGGAGCGCAAGCTGGAGAAAGCAGCGCTGTCGCCCTCAACCTGCGGCAGAGGTTGCTGAATTCTGGGCGGTACGTCATCCTGATTCTATTCGCGCTGATTGCCATCGCGCCATTTATCTGGATGTGGTCCTCAGCGCTGAAGGAGTCAAGAGAGATCTTCAGAGACCCGTTTGCCCTCCCCACATCGCTGAACTTCGAAAACCTGGTGAATGCGTGGACCGTCGGGCGCTTCAGTGATTATCTGAAGAACTCCATTATCATCACGGTCCCAACCACAGTCGGCGTCGTCGCGCTTGCGTGTCTGGCGGGCTATGGCCTGGCGCGCTTCAGTTTCAGGGGCCGCAGGTTGGTCTTCTACACGTTCCTGTTGGGCATCATGGTCCCGTTCCAATCCATCATGATCCCGCTGTATTACAACCTGCGCGATTACGGCCTCCTGGGCACGTACTGGGCCATGATCCTGCCGGCCATCGCGCTGGGCCAACCGTTCGGCATCTTCTTGATGCAGGCCTTCTTCCGGGGGCTGCCGGGCGAGCTGGCCGACGCGGCGCGCGTGGACGGCTGCAACGAGTTTCAGACCTTCCTGCGCGTCATGCTGCCGATGGCCGGCGCGGCGATGTCGGCGCTGTTCGTGTTCCAGTTCATGTGGACCTGGAACGCTTTCCTGATGCCGTTGCTCTACATGCAGAAAGAGGAGTTGCGCCCGCTGCCGCTTGGTTTGATGTTCTTCCAGGGGCGCTATACTCAGGACTACGGGCTGATCGCCGGCGGCGTGACCATCGCTACCGTGCCGGTGATCGTGGTATACATCTTGTTCCAGCGACAGTTTATGCGCGGCCTCACCGCAGGTGCACTGAGAGGATAAACCCCAAATGAAAGAGTTCGTCGTCACTGCTCCACGGACCATCGCGTTTCGCGAGTACACCGAACCGCCGCTCAAGGCCAACGAGGTCCGGGTGAGGACCATCGTCAGCGGCATCAAGCACGGCACCGAGATGGCGCTCTATCGCGGCAAGACGCCGTTCCTGGATCAGGCCTTTGACCCCGACTACCGGCTGTTCATGCCGCTGGAGGGGCATAGCCTCTACCCCTGCCGGCTGGGCTCGTGGCTGGCCGGCGAGGTCATCGAGGTGGGCGCCGAGGTCCGGCGCTTTAAGGTGGGCGACCGCGTGCACGGCGGTTTCCACCACCGCCCGACCTTCGTCGCAGACGAGAGCCGGCTCTACCCGCTCGCGGACGGGATGAAGCCCGAAACCGTCCTCTTCACCGATCCGGGCATCTTCGCGCTGGGGGCGGTGCACGATGCGCAGATTAAGGTTGGCGACCGGGTGGCGATCTTCGGGATGGGCGCGCTGGGGTTGCTTGCCGTGCAGGTCGCCCGGATGAACGGTGCGGAACTGGTCATCGCAGTTGACGCCATCGACAGCCGCCTTGAGCTGGCGCGACAGTTCGGCGCGGATGCGGTCTTCAACGCCAGGGAATGCGACCCTGCGGTGGAGATCAAGAACCTGACCGGGAAGAAGGGCGTCGATGCCGCAATCGAAATCTCCGGGGCATACCCGGCGCTCCAGACAGCCATCCGGAGCGTCCACGTCTGCGGGCTGATCGTCGCCGCCAGCTACTACAGCGGCACAGAGCCGATCCAGTTGGGCGCGGAGTGGCATCACAACCGCCCCACGCTGATTTCGAGTATGCCGGTCTGGGGATGCCGCACCGGCGCTATCCCCTGTGGGACCTCAAGCGCATCGGAGGAGACCGTCATCCACCTGCTGGCGACGAACCGGCTCGTCACCGACCCCATGATCGGCCGGCGCTTCCGCTACGAGGATGCGGTCGCCGCCTATGAACTCATCGACAAGCAACCGGAGCAGAGCATCAAGACGTTCTTCGACTACACGTGACCGCCCATCGACTCAGGCGCGTGTTGGGTCGCGCCCGCCATCGACGCATTCAGACCACCGCCCATTGCGCAGGAGACTCACATGAACGACCGCGAACGCTTCAACGCCACCATGCACTACCAGCCCCGTGATCGCGCGCCGCTGTGCGACTCGGCTTCTGGAAAGAGACCATCGTGCTCTGGTACGAACAGGGCCTGCCCCGAAGCGTCACACAGCAGACCAGCGACGACTTCTTTGGTATGGACTTCGGCCTGGACTGGGTCGGCACTGGAGTCAGCGCCGGCCTCAACCCGCCCTTTGAAGAGATTGTCCCAGAGGACCATGGCAACTACGAAATCGTGCAGCAGGATGACGGCGTGCGCGTGCTGCGCCAGAAGTTCATGCGGTCCATCCCGCAGCACCAGGCGCACCTGCTCGTGGACCGCGAGAGCTGGCGCAAGCACTACGCGCCGCGCCTGGACCCGACCACGCCCACCCGCTACCCGGCGGACTGGGAGGAGCGGGTAAAGAGCTGGCGCGACCCCAATCGCCCGAACGTCGTCTCGCTGCCGGGCGGCAGCCTGTATGGCTGGATTCGGGACTGGATGGGCATGGAGAACGTGTCGCTGCTCGTCTATGACGAGCCGGCGCTTTTCGAGGAGATGGTCACGACGATTGCAGACTGCATTATCGGCGTGCTGACCCGCATCTTCGAAACGGGCGGGCATTTCGACGCCGTGGGGATGTGGGAGGATATAGTGCTACAATGCCGGCCCGCTGCTCGGCCCGAAGCACTTCAAGCAGTTCATGGTGCCGCACTACCGGCGCATCAGCGACCTGGCCCACGCCCACGGCGTGGATGTGCTCTGGCTGGACTGCGACGGCAACATCGAGGAGTTAGTGCCGCTGTGGCTCGACGCGGGGATCAACTGCATGTTCCCGCTGGAGGTCGGCACGTGGGGCGCGGACCCTGTCCGGTACCGCAAGCAGTACGGCAAAGACCTGCTGATAATGGGCGGCTTCAGCAAGCACATCCTGGCAGAGTCCAAAGAAGCCATCGAGGCCGAGGTGATCCGGCTCGCCCCTGGTCGAGGAAGGCGGCTTCATCGGCTTCTGCGATCACCGCGTGCCGCCCACTGTCCCGCTTGAGAACTACATGTTCTACCTTGAGACTGTGCGCTCGGTCTGGGGCAAGGGCCTCAACCTGAACCCGTTAGGGAAGCTCGTGAACCAGGGCTAGCGCGCCCGCCGATAAGGAGCAAGGCCAATGGCGAAAGAAGTCAAGGTAGCGATTCTGGGTTGCGGCGGCTTCGCGCGCAAGCGGCAGACGCCCAACCTGGCGGCGCTGCCAGAGGTCCAGATTGTCGCATGTTGCGATCAGGTACGCGCCAGTGCGGAGGCGCTGGCGCGGGAGGTTGCGGGCGACCCGCCCGCTGTCTACACCGACTGCGAAACCATGCTCGATGCGGCGAAGCCAGACGCCCTTTACGTCGCGCTGCCGCCCTACACCCACGGCCCTGAGGTGGAGGAGGCTGCCCGCAGGGGGATACACATCTTCATCGAGAAGCCCATCGCGCTTGACATGCAGACTGCCTGGCGCATGGTCGAGGCGGCGGAGCGCGCCGGTATCGTCACCCAGGTCGATTTCCAGTTTCGGTTTGGGGTCGCGGTCGAATGGGTGCACAGCAAGATCACATCGGGCGCGGCGGGGACGCCCGGCCTGATGCTCGCGCGGTACTTCTGCAACAGCCTGCACGCGCCCTGGTGGCGACAGAAGGACAAGAGCGGCGGCCAGTTGGTCGAGCAGGTCATCCACATGATCGACCTCCTGCGCCATCTGCTGGGCCAGCCGACCTATGTCTTCAGCCGCCAGGCGAACCTCTTCCACCAGGACGTGCCCGACTACACTTCCGAAGACGTGAGCGGGACCATCGTCAGTTTCGAGAACGGCGCGCTGGGCGTGATCGCCGCGACCAACGGCGCGATTCCGGGGCGGTGGATCAACGAGTACCACGTGGTCACGCGCAACCTGACCGCCGATTTCATCGACGCCAACCACGCGACGGTCGCACACACCGACCAGGACCCGCCGGGTATCGAGGAGGTCGGCGGCGAGCGCGACGCCTGGGCCGCTACCGCCGCCGACTTCATCGCGGCCATCATGGCGAACCGCCCGGCGCGCATCCCGCTCCGTGAGGGCGCACTGAGCCTGGAACTGGCGCTCGCGGCGACGGCCTCAGCAGAGCGACAGAAGGAGATGCAGCTCCACCGCCGGGTCTGAGCCGCGCGGATAGGGCACGGCTGTCCGAACCGGCTGCGTCTGGCAGGGAGCGCGATCTGCCAGGCGCAGCCGGTGGTTTTGGTCTGTGGCGCGCCATCGTGTCCTGCGGTCACTGGCCTCGGCTGCGCGTGAAGGGTTTCGGGGCCGCCGGCGTGGTTCGGGCAGGTCTTGAATTATGGATAATTTATATAGTGAAAGTGCGAAAACCACAAAGTTATAGTTAAAGAATTTCCTCACTAATCGTTCACGCAAATGTCACCGTTGATCCGTATGATAAGCATAGGGATAAGCTGC
Organism: Anaerolineae bacterium; assembly: GCA_027494055.1. Taxonomy (GTDB): domain Bacteria; phylum Chloroflexota; class Anaerolineae; order Aggregatilineales; family JAFGMM01; genus JAOSJO01. The sequence continues at coordinate 212,540 of JAOSJO010000024.1, forward strand.
TCGACGCGCACCGGTTACGATAGAAACAATACCGTCCCTGCAACAACCAGCAGCGCCTCATCGTTGCCTCGCTGAACACTGTATCATTGAAACCCCATCATCCTATCTCGCCGGTCTGGCTGACTCCATCCCGCCCTGCAGCCGGCCTGCCGCTTATCCTGGCGTCTGGCGGCACCTCTGGAGTAATTAGAAGCGTTCGGACTGTCTTCAACAGCCTGTTGCGATGCGTTTGTTCACAAGTGAACGCCGTCCATCGATGCGCCGGGGGGCTATCATGACCGACATAACCGACTCCCCCTTTCTTGAAAGGAATGCCAGGGCAGGGTCGCTCTCCCTCCGAGCGAACTTCTCGTGGACGCTGATCGGCAACGTCGTGTACGCGGCGTGCCAGTGGGGAATGCTCGTCGTCCTGGCGAAACTGGGCACGCCTGAGACTGTCGGGCAGTTTGCGCTCGCCCTCGCGGTGACTGCGCCGGTGATCCTGCTGACCGATCTGCAATTGCGCGTGTTGCAGGCGACTGACGCCCGGCGCGAGTTCCTGTTTGGCGATTACCTGGGCCTCAGGATGGTGATGGTCGTTGTCGGGCTGGCGCTCATCGCCGGGATCGTTTCCATTTCAGGCTACCGGCGGGGAGACCGCGCTGGTCATCTTCATCGTGGGGGTGGCGAAGACCTTCGAGACCATCAGCACCACCTTCTACGGGTTGCTCCAGCAGCGCGAGCGGATGGACCGCATGGCGAAGGCAATGATCCTCCGAGGCATCCTGTCGCTGATTGCGCTGGGAGTCGGCGTTTACCTGACGGGCGACCTTGTCTGGGGAGTCGTGGGGCTGGCGACCGTGTGGCTGCTGATCCTGGTCTGCTACGATGTTCCCAGCGGCGCGCTCATCCTGCGCCTCGCGTCCGAGACGGCCCAGGGCAATCCTGCGCCCGAAGCCGGGGTCGTGGAGACGCTCCGCCCGCGCTGGGACGTGCGGACGCTCGCCCGGTTGGCGTGGCTCGCGCTGCCGATGGGCCTGGTTATCATGTTGATGTCCTTGAATACGAATATCCCGCGCTACTTCCTTGAGCGGCAGTGGGGCGAGCTTGAGCTGGGCATCTTCGCCGCGATGGCCTACCTGATGGTGGCCGGGATGACCGTTGTGAGCGCCCTGGGGCGCGCCGCCAGCCCGCGCCTGGCGGTCTATTTTGCAGCGAGGCAGAGCGCCGAATTCTGCCGCCTTCTCTTCAAACTGACCGGAATCGGCGTGCTGTTGGGCGTGGTAGGGGTCTTGGTCTCTATTGTCGCCGGCCGGGAAATCCTTGTGTTGTTCTACCAACCTGAGTATGGCGAACGCGCGGACGTGCTGGTGTTGATTGCCATGGCGTCGGGTTTGGAGTATGCGACTTCCTTTGTTGGTTATGGCATCACGGCGGCCCGGTATTTCAGGTCCCAGGCCGCGCTCTTTGCGATCCTGGCCGCCGCGACGGTTCTGATCAGCCTCGCTCTCATCCCGACCAGGGGCCTGCAGGGCGCAGGGGAGGCGCTCGTCATCGCCGGTGTGTTCCGGCTGGTGGGCAGCCTGGCGATTCTGGCGCACGCGCTGCACGAACTGGGCCGCGCCAGAGACAGGATTGGCGACATTCCGCTCATGTGACGACGGCAATCTGGGGCACTATCGCCTGGGAAATCAGACATGAGCCACTGGAAAGCAACGAAAGTCGGGCTGAATACGAGGATCAAGAGCGTCACCGGCATCCCGTACCGTGCGCGGGTGCGTGCGCTCTGGAACCTGTCCGCGGACGAATTCTGGCGCTATCAGGCGGATACCTTCAGGCGCATGTACGAATACGCGCGAACAGCCATCCCCCTACTACCGGGAGCGACCGGCTGCCTACCCGCCGATGCCGCCTGTCGGAATCCAGCCGCTTGAGTTCCTCGCCACCCTGCCCGTGTTGAGCAGGCCGCTCTTGAGGGAGCACAACACGGCGTTTTGGGCTGCGCCCCGCGCGCCGCTGACCGTTATCCATTCGACGAGCGGAACCACGGGGACGCCGCTTTACCTCGCCGCCAACCTCTGGGAAAAGGGCCATGCACACGCCTTTACCGAGGAATGGCTCCGACGCCTCCTCGGAACCCGCAGCCCGCGAACCCTGTTCCTCAGCGGGTTCATGATGCCCTCGGTGGAGAACAAGGAGCTGTATTGGGTCGATCGGGTGAGTAAGAGTGTCTACCTGTCCCTGTACTCACTCAGCGCCGCCAACGGTGACGCCATCGTGGACCTGTTTGACCGGTTGAAGCCGCAGTTGATCTTCGGTTACCCGTCGGCGATCCATCAGCTCGCGCTCTTGCTCGGCGACCGTGTACAGCCGTCGAAAGACCAGCGCATCGCACTGACGACCGCAGAAGTCCTGCATTCCCACTGGCGCGCCGTGATCGAGTCCTCGATCTGCCGGAAAGTGTACAACCACTACGGCTCGATGGAATGCAGCCACCGGGCGATAGAGTGCGAGGTAGGCAACATGCACATCAGCCCAATGCACGGCATTGTCGAAGTTCTGGACGAACAGGGTGAACCCGCCAGGCCCGGCGAGTTTGGCAGGGTGGTGGTGACCGGACCCTCTGCCGGAGTATGCCGCTGATCCGCTACGCGCTGGGCGATATGGCGGAGTCGACGGGCTTTGCGGTGGGGTGCCCGTGTGGGTTGCAGTGGCCGATGGTCGGTCGCATCGAGGGGCGGTGTGACGATCACGTGAGGACGCGCGACGGGCGTCAAATCGGCACGATTGCCTATGTGCTTGAGGTCCTCAAGGGCACGAAAGAGGCGCAATTGGTGCAGACCGACTACGAGAAATTCACCTGCAATATCGTCCTGGATGGGGTCGAAGCGCGCAATGTCCCAGCACTGGAGGCGGCAGTCAGGGACCGGTTGACCCAGTGTTTGCAGGTCCGCGATGTGGAACTCGACTTCCGGTATGTCGAGGCGATTCCGCGCGGACCGCGCAACAAGTTCAAAACGGTTGTGGTCGATTTCAACCCCGGTGGAGATTCCGGATGAGTTACAAGGACCTCGTTTCGCGGAATCTCTATCAGCGCGCACCGGCGGCGACGCTTGCGCCATCGGTCCTGAAGCAGGCGCTGCTGTTTGGCGTTGGGGTGATCCTGCCGCTGATCAGCTTCAGAACCGGCCTCGCGCGCGCGATGGCGTCGTTTTCCGAGCGCGTGACGCCGGTAGACATGCTGGTCATCGCGACGATACTCATTCTATTCGTTGCCGACGGCATCAGGCTGCACCTCTCGGTCGTCTTGTATGCTGGCGCGCTGATTGTCGCAATGACCATCAGCATGCTCTGGGCTTCGCCGGCGCGGTTCCCCAACGCCCTGACCGCCTCCATTGCCCTGCTGGTCGTGCTGTGCTACTGGGTGCTCGGCTACAACGTCAGCCGGTCAGCGACGCTGACGCGGGCGCTGCTGGCCGGCGTTGTGGTTGGCGTGCTGTGGGAAGCCGTCATCGTGGTGCACGACTATTTTGCCGCCTCGCAGTGGTTCATTGACCCCATGTCCGGTCGCGTCCGGGGCACGTTCCGCGCGAGCGGGCAACTGGGCGCGTATGGCTTCTCCAGCGCGGGCCTCTTGCTGGCGCTGGGGTGGCCGATGTTTCAGAAGCGGTGGGTGCGCGGGCTTATTGTGGGGGCGGGCGTGCTGGCAATGTTCTTTGTCATTGCAGCGTCGCGCCGAACGGGCATTCTTGCGCTCTGCGCGTGGGTCGTCCTGATCCTGCTCCTTGGTCTGCGGCGCTTCCGCAGCCCGCGTTACTGGGCGGTGCTCGCCGCCGCGCTGGTCTTCGTGGCCGTCATCGTGTATTCCGTCGCGTCGCCAGAGGCGACCTTCCTGGGCAGCCGCCTGTCCTCGGCGGTTGCCGTGATCGGTACCGGGGATCGTACCCCGAAATGCAGCTTCAGTCTGCGATGCAGCATGTCGGCGCGTGGTTCCCCCTGGGGTTAGGGCTGGGCCGGGGCATCACCGTCATGCCCGGCGAGGCGAACGAAATCCACAATGGCCACCTGGCGCTTCTGGTCGAAGCCGGGGTGTTTGGGCTTGTGACCTACTACTGGCTGGCGGCGCAGCCGTTCTTCCGCAAGTGGGGTGACAGCTTTGGCACTGACACCGCCATCGTTCAGACCCTGGTGTTGGCGTTTCTGCTCGCCGCCGCGTTCCAGATGATCCACGGCACCCTGCACCGTGATCGCGGCTTCATGCTGCTTCTGGGGCTGGCGGCCAACCTGTGCGCCGGCCGTTCCCAGGGCCGTGAGCCTGGCTGACGCCGGACGGAGAATCGATGAGGCTTGTGCTCTCGCTTGAACACCGTTTTGACCGCACGCCCGATGGGGCGGTGTGGACACAGACCGCGTTCGCGCACTCGTTCCTGTGTCGCTACCTGGACGTTTTCGACCATGTGCGCGTGGTGGCCCGCGTCCGGGAGACGCCTTCGGTCGGGCCGGATTGGAAACGGGCCGATGGCGAGGGGGTGTCCTTTGTCCCTCTGCCGCACTATGTCGGTCCCTACCAGTATGCGCTCCAGGCGCGGGAGGTCCACCGCGTGGCGCAGGCGGCGGTGCGGCCCGAAGACGCCGTCATCCTGCGGGTCGGCTCGCAGATTGCGAACGCCATCGTCCCGATGCTGCGCAGAAGCGGCCACCCCTATGGCCTTGAGGTCGTCAACGATCCGTATGACATCTTCGCGCCCGGCGCGGTGCGGCACCCGCTGCGCCCCTGTTTCGCCGGTGGTTCCCTGAGCAGCTCCGGCGCAAGTGCGCGGGAGCCTGCGCCGTCGCTTACGTCACCGAGGGCGCGCTCCAGAGGCGCTATCCCCCCGCGCCCGACGCCTTCTCGACTCATTACTCAAGCGTCGAGTTGCCGGGTGAGGCGTATGCGCCAGCGCCGCGCCATGCGCATCAGTTCGATGGCGCATCGACCGTGGTCTTTGTGGGCACCCTTGCGCAGCTCTACAAAGCGCCGGATGTGCTCATTGACGCCGTCGGCGCGTGCGTCCGGCAGGGGGTGAACCTCAGCCTCGTGGTGGTCGGCGATGGCAAACATCGCCCGGAGCTGGAGGCGCGCGCCAGGGCGTCAGGTCTGGACGGGCGGGCGCAGTTCCTCGGCCAGTTGCCCGCCGGCGCGCCGGTGCGCGCGCAGCTTGACCGGGCAGACCTCTTCGTGCTGCCCTCGCGCCAGGAGGGGTTGCCCCGCGCCATGCTCGAAGCGATGGCGCGCGCGCTGCCCTGCATCGGGTCTACGGTTGGGGGCATCCCGGAGCTGCTGCCGCATGAAGACATGACGCCGCCCAACGATGCAGACGCGCTGGCGCACAGAATCCGCGAGGCGGCGACGAATCCGCAGCGCATGGCCCAGATGTCGGCGCGGGATCTGCACAAGGCTCAGGACTACCGGGAGGACGTGCTTCGCGCCAGGCGGATCCAGTTCTACCGGTACGTCCAGGAGCGCACGGAGGCCTGGCTGCATCATGGGCACCAAGGCCGCTTCCACGGTGGAGGCTGAGCGCATGAATCGGTTGCTCATCGTGTGCACAGTCGCGCCAACTTTCGGTTTTCTGATGCCGTTCGTGCATCACTTTCGCGGCCTGGGCTGGCGCGTGGACGGGCTGGCGCAGGGCATCACGCAGCGCCCCGATTTTGCGCAGGCGCTTGACTACGCCTGGGAGGTCACTTGGTCGCGCAATCCGCTGGCGGTCAGGAATACGCTCCGCATCCCGCGCCGCATCCGGGAACTCGTGATCCGGGAGCAGTACGACATTGTTCACACGCACACACCGGTCGCCTCAATGGTGACGCGGTACGCGCTGCGAGGCCTGCGCAAGAATGGCAAGCCGCATGTCGTCTACACCGCGCACGGGTTTCATTTCCAGCGTGGGCAGGGCGCGCTGCAAAACGCGGCCTTCCTGACCCTGGAGAAAGTGGCCGGGCGCTGGACCGATGACCTCATCGTCATGAACGACGAGGACGAAACGGCGGCAAAACAGCATCGCATCGTGGCTGTCGAGCGCATCCACTACATGCCGGGGATAGGCCTTGATATCGCACGGTACAGCCCGGAGGCGGTCTCAGAAGCGGACGTTGCGCAGGTGCGCGGCGAACTCCAGCTTGGCCCGCAGGACAGGCTCTTCCTGATGGTCGCCGAGTTCATCCCGCGCAAGCGCCACCGGGATGCGCTGGCGGCGCTCCGGCAGTTGAACCGCCCGGAGGTGCATCTGGCGCTCGCCGGGCGCGGCCATCTGACCGAAGCAATGCAGAAGCTGGCCGCCGAACTGGGGGTCGAGAAGCAGGCGCACTTCCTGGGGTTCCGGCGCGACATCCCCGCGCTGACGCGCGCCTCCGTCGCTGTGCTCCTCCCTCGGCGCGCGAAGGACTCCCGCGCAGCATTCAGGAGGCGCTGAGCCTGGAGGCGCCGGTGATTGGCGCCGACATCCGGGGGACGCGCGACCTGCTGCAGGGCAAATACGGGCTGCTGGTGCCGGTCGGGGACGTTGAAGGGCTGGCGCGCGCGATGGCCTGGGTGCTCGACCACCCCGACGAGGCGGCGGCGATGGGCCGGCAGGGCCGCATCGCCATGCAACAGTACGACGTGCGCAAGGTCATTGCGCTCCATGAGGCGCTCTATCACTGCGCGCTGGAGGGAATCCATGTACCGCAGAGCGGGTAAGCGCATCCTCGACCTGTGCCTCGCCACTCCCGGCGTTGATCCTGGCGTCGCCCTTGCTCGCGCTGATCGCCGTCATGGTTCGGCGCCGGCTGGGCGCGCCGGTCTTCTTCTACCAGCAGCGTCCGGGGCTGGGCGGCCGGCCGTTTCGTATAGTCAAGCTCCGCACCATGACAGACGCCACCGACGCCAACGGCGCGCTGCTCCCCGACGAGGACCGGCTGACCCCGTTTGGCGCGTTCCTGCGCCGCACGAGCCTCGACGAACTGCCGGAACTGCTCAATGTGGTGCGCGGCGATATGAGCTTGGTCGGCCCGCGCCCGCTGCTGATGCAGTACCTCCCGCTCTATACCCCGGAGCAGATGCGGCGGCACGATGCTCGACCGGGGATCACCGGCTGGGCGCAGATTCACGGGCGCAACGCGATCTCGTGGGAGGAGAAGTTCGCGCTCGATGTGTGGTATGCCGATCACCTGTCGCTGTGGCTCGACCTGAAGATTATCGCGTTGACGGTCTGGAAGGTGCTGCGTCGGGAAGGCATCAGCCAGCCGGGGTATGCAACCGCCGACTACTTTCGGGGCAGCTTCCAGGAAACGGCGCAAGGATAGGGCAAAGGTGCACGATGATGAAACCAGCAATTGTGCTTTCAGCGCACACAATGGGGCTTGGCGTGGCGCGCGCGCTCGGCATGATGGGCGTGCCGGTCGTCTCGGTGCACTACGACGAGCGCGACATGGCGCACGTGTCGAAGTACGTGTGCGAAGCGGTGCCGGGTCCGCACCCTGAGCATGACGAGGACCAGTTTGTCGATCTGCTTGTCCGGTGTGCAGAGCGCTTCGGCGGGGGTTGCTGATCCCGGCTTCTGACGAGACGGTCGTGACCGTGTCGAAGCACAAAGCGCTGCTGGAGCGCCACTACATCGTGGCCTGCACCGAATGGGCCATCACCGAACAGTTTATCGACAAGAAGCGCACCTATGCGCTGGCGGACGCAATCGGCGTGCCGGCGCCCAGGACCATCGTGCCCCCGGTCCGTCGAGGACGTGGAGCGGTACGGCAAAACGATAGAGTTTCCGTGCCTGGTGAAGCCGTGCCAGAGCCATCTCTTCTATGACCAGTTCAAACGGAAGATGGTGCGCGTCGAAAACCTCGACGAGATGCTGGTCGCTTACCGACAGGCCGCCGACGCCGGCCTCGATGTGATGTTGCAGGAGATCATCCCCGGCGACGACACGCACGGCGTCAACTACAACGCCTATGTCTGGGAGGGCCAGCCGCTCGTGGAGTTCACCGCCGAGAAGGTGAGGAACGCCCCGCCCTGGCTCGGCTCCCCGCGCGTTGCGATCAGCAAGGCGATTCCGGAGGTCATCGAGCCGGGACGTGCGATCCTCAACGCCATGGGGTTCTACGGATATTCGTGCAGTGAGTTCAAGCGCGACGCGCGGGACGGCGTCTACAAACTCATGGAGGTGAACGGTCGCCACAACCTGTCGTCGCTTCTGGCGGTGCGCTGTGGCGTCAACTTCCCCTGGCTCCAGTACCAGCACCTGGTGCACGGCGAGACGCCGTCGGCGCGAGCGGCTGACACCGGCGTCTACTGGATCGACTTCACCAGAGACGTTGGCTACAGCGCGATGTACTGGCGCAAAGAGCGGTATACGCTGCGCCAATACCTGCGGCCCTATCTCAGGCCGCACGTGTTCGCCATCTGGGACCGGAAGGACCCCAGGCCGTTTCTCAGACGCTGTTCGCATCTGGTCCGCGTCGCTTTCCGAAGCGCGTTTACGGCGCTGCGCGGCCCGCGCGCCAAGGACCGTGTGGTTCGGCAGGCTTCCTGAGAGGAAGGGAAGAATTGCATCATGGCCGAAAAGGTCTGGATCACCTGCAACGTATGTGGCGCGGACGCCTTTCGCGAGCTGTCAAGCGTGGGCGAGTGGCGCATCGGTCAGTGCGCCAAGTGCTCCCTCATATACGTGAATCCCGTCCCCCTGTTCGGGGCAAACTCGGACGAGTTCTCGGAGGTGTCGCTGGAATTCCAGTACACCCGGTTCATGTATGAGATCACGCCGGAGCGCGTCGCGTATGAGAAGGGTCAGCTCCAGCGGCAGTACGACGCAATCGCGGGCTATACCGCGCTGCCGCTTCAGCCCATGCGCTTCCTCGACATCGGCTGCGGCTCCGGGATGCCGGTGCGGGCGGCCTCCGAATTGGGGTGGGAAGCTGTCGGCGTGGACATCAACCGGGTACTCATCGATCTGGGGAAGGAGAAGCTCGGCGTTGACCTCAGGTGCGTCGATCTGCTGGATTGCGGCTTCGAGGACGACTACTTCCAGTTCATTCGCCTCAGGGATGTCATCGAGCACCTGCCGAACCCCTACCAGATGCTCGCGGAGGTCAGGCGCATTCTCGCGCCCGGCGGCGTGGTGCTGGTCGTCACGCCGAACGAGGACGGCCTTCCCACGCAACTCCGGCTGCTGCTCCACAAGAAACGGGTCACAGTGGCGACTGTGCCGCCGCCCCATCACCTTCATGGGTTTACGTCAAAGACCCTGAAGGCCATTGCCGATAGGGCAAGGTTTGTGACGCATGTGGTCAGGACCACGACGCCGATGGACGCGCTGTACGTCACGCTCAACAACATGCAGAGCGCGGTGAAACTGCGGTATGCGCCTGTCTGGCTTGCGTCGCGTGCGCTTGGGAGGGGGAGCGTGCTGGTGGGATGGTTCGGCAAGCCAGAGCAGCGTGGCCTGGCGGCAGGCGACTGAGACGGCGCAAGGTCCGTGTCGCCGCGCTTAGCAATTAAAATAGTGGAAAGGACATTACTTGAAAGAATATTTAGATATTTTAGTTACCAGAAATTTACCTTATTTACCTATAATATATAAGGTATCACATATATGAAGTGATATTGTACCCTGAAGATGAGAGGTAACTGCCAGAACGACCTGACGCCAACCCCGGCCCACTTTACCGTCGCAGACTCATCGAGTCGCTGACGCCCTCGTTGTTGCACAAGGCTTCCTCCTGCCACCGCCCATCCGTAAGGCAGTCCATCGCTGCCGAATCGAACTCTTTGCCTCCGCCATTGCCGAACGGACTGGTTTAGTCGTTTCGTCAGTCAATGCGAGAGGCGGTTTCGTATGAATGGGGGAGATCATATTCCCGCAAGATTCGCGGTGGTCGGGGTTGCTGGGGTCTGCTGCACACGACGTTTACCATCTACCGGCGTATGTCGCGTTCGCCGCGCGACACGAAGGCGGGGCAGCGGCGGCATTCTATATGGAGCATGATGGCGTGCGGTTTCTATCGCCGATGCTGATCAGGGACGTGCCCGACGCGCTTGGCGCGCCGGATGGCTGGCGCGACGCCACCGGCCCTTACGGCTATCCCGGCCCGATCCTGCTGCCCGCGCACGACTGCTCTGTTCTCAGGCAGGCGCTGTGCACCCTCCAGGAGGTGGGCGCCGAGCACCACATCGTCACCATGTTCTTCCGCCTGCATCCCTTGATTGCGCTCCCTGTGGACGTTCTGGCCGAATTCGGCGAGCTTGTGCTGCATGGTCAGACCATTTCGATTGATCTCTCCCTGCCGGAGGAGACAATATGGGCGCGGACGCGGCAGAACCATAAAAGGGATATCAACAAGCTGACCCGGCAGGGCTTTCAAGCGGTTATGGATGCGTGGGAGTATTATGAGGCCTTCGTCCACATCTACCGGCAGACCATGGACCGCCTGTCGGCGGACACGTTCTACCACTTTGACCGTCCCTACTTCACAGACCTCCGCACCGCCCTCGGCGATTGTCTCCACCTGTGCACCGTGCTCTCTCCTGAAGGGGAGGTCGCATCGGGCGGCGTATTCTCTACCGTCAATGGCATCGTCGAATACCATCTCGGCGGCACGAGCACGAAGTATCTCCCTTGCGCGCCCTCCAAACTGATGTTTGACCACGTGCGCCGCTGGGCGGCGGAGATGGGCCATCGCATTTTTCACCTGGGCGGCGGCGTCGGCTGCCGTGCGGACTCGCTGTTTGACTTTAAGGCCGGGTTCTCCGATTTGCGGAGCAACTTCTACACCTTCAGGATGGTCGTGGATGCGGAGAAATACGCGGCCCTCAATGGTCTCTGGGCCGAACGTCGTCGGGCGATAGACGATCACGCCGATTTCTTCCCCAAGTATCGCCAGTTGTGCGCATAAGCTATGGAGGTGCGCCATGCACGTGCCCATGTCGTCGCCCGATATCGCGGAAGCGGAAATCAACGCCGTCACCGAAGTGCTTGGGACGCAGTGGCTGAGCATGGGTCCCCGGCTCGCCATGTTTGAGGAGGCCTTCGCCCGGTACGTGGGTGCGAAACATGCCGTGGGGGTCAACTCAGGGACAAGCGGCCTGCACCTTGCCATGCGCGCCGCTGGCATCGAGCGAGGGGCGGAAGTGATCACCTCCTCGTTCAGTTTCATCGCTTCGGCCAACTGCGTGCTGTATGAGGGGGGAACGCCGGTCTTTGTCGATATCGACCCCCTCACCGGCAACGTCGCCCCGGCGGCGGTTGAGGCCGCCATCACCGAGCGCACGCGCGCCCTGATCGTCATCCACGTCTTCGGCCAGCCGGCGGACATGGACCCCCTGTTCCGGATCGTCCGGCAGCATAACCTCTGGCTGATCGAGGACGCCTGCGAGGCGGTTGGCGCGGAGTACAAAGGCCGCCGCGCAGGCACGATGTCTCACGCCGCCGTGTTTGCCTTCTATCCCAACAAGCAGATGACCACCGGCGAAGGCGGGATGATCGTCACCGACAACGCGGCATGGGCAGACCTCTTCTGCAGCCTGCGCAATCAGGGCCGCGACGTGTTCGACGGCTGGCTAAACCACACGCGCCTGGGCTACAACTACCGCCTGGACGAGATGAGCGCCGCCCTGGGCCTGGTGCAGCTTCAGCGCATCGACGAGCTTCTGGCAAAGCGGACGCAGGTGGCGTCGTGGTACAACGAGCGCATCGATGCGATTCCGGGGGTCGAAAAACCCTACATTGCCGAGACGACCACCCGGATGAGCTGGTTTGTGTATGTCATCCGGTGTGTGGGCGGCATCAACCGGAACCGGCTGATGACCTTCCTCGCCGGGCAGGAGGTGCCTTCGCGCCCGTATTTCACCCCCATCCACCTCCAGCCCTTCTACCGGGATCAGTTCGGGTGGAAGCCCGGCGATCTGCCCAACACCGAGAAGGCCGGCGACACGTTTCTCGCGCTGCCCTTCTCCAGTGTGATGACCGAACCGCAGGTGGACTATGTCTGCCAGCAGTTGGCCGCGGGAGTCTGTCAGCAGTTGGATGAGGCAATCGTCCGCTATTGGGCGATCAACACGCCGCGTTACGTGGAAGGACGTGCAAACGTCGCTGTTCCCGAAAGGCAGACCTATGCGACTCAATGAGTTCCTCAAGTGGTTCTGGGACCGGCTCTGGCTGTTCGCCCTGGCCGGCCTTGTCGTCGGCGGCGCGACCTATGTGGTGGTGGCCCGACGCCCTCCGGCCTACGAAGCCAGGGTCATGATGGTGGTAGGCGGCTACATGCAAGCGCCCAACCCCGATACCACCGAGATACGCACCGGTGTGGAACTGGCGCGTACCTACGCGGTGCTTGCCACCACCCATGACGTGCTCCGGGAGGCGGTTGCGGCGGCGGACTTCCCGCTCGCGCCGGATCGGCTGGCTGAACTGGTGGACACCGAGGTCAGGTCTGACACCTCAATTCTCGAATTGAGCGTCACCTACACCGACGCGGAGCAGGCCGCCACAATTGCCAACGCCATTGCGCAACAGCTCATCGTGCAGAGTCCGACCAACCTGACGCCAGAGCAACAGCAGCAACTCGACATGGCCTACGCCCAGATCGACCGGCTGAACCGCCAGTTGGAGAGGGCGCGCGCCGAGGTCGACGCGCTTGACCAGTCGTTGGCGGATGAGGGCGCGACTGCAGACCTGGAGCCTTTCGAGCGCACGTTGCTTCTCGAACAGCAGGAGCGGCTGACCAACCAGATAAACCAGCTCACGGCGAGTCTGGCCGAGTTCCTGGCGGTGGCCGCGGGTATGCAGGAGCGCACGAACGCGCTGGAAATCGTCGAGTGGGCGCGGACGCCGCCCACGCCCGTCAACACCAACACCTGGGTAATCACCCTCTTTGGCGCGATGGTGGGCGTGGTGCTCATTGCCGGGCTGGTATTCATCGTCGAATACCTGGATGATACGATCTGGGTCCCGGACGCGGCGGCGCAGACGCTTGGGCTGCCCGTGCTGGCGGTGATCCCGGAAATTCGGCGACGCCAGCGACAGCCCGGCAGCGCGCCTCATCGTCGTGAAGCGTCCGACTGACCCGGTATCCGACAGCTATCACGCGCTGTGCGCCCATCTCCTGGGGGCTGCCGGGAGTTCGGGACGGCGCATGGTGGTCTTTACCAGTGCTGACGCCGGGGCGGGTAAGAGCGTCACCGTGGGCAACGTGGCGGTTGCCATGGCGGAGGCCGGCCTGCGCGTGCTGCTGGTCGATGCTGACCTGCGCAACCCGAGTCTGCACCAGTTCTTTGGCCTGCACAATGAGGTCGGCCTGACGACGTTGCTCGCCGCTGACCCGCCGGATCCGACGCCCTCCCCTGCGCCTGGACTCGGACGCTGCCTTGCGCCGGTGCGTGCAGGAGCCAGCCGGCCACGACCTGCGCGTGCTGACAAGCGGCGTGGTCACGGCCAACCCGACGAGCCTGTTGGGTTCGCCCCGTATGCAGGCGTGGTGTCAGGCGTTGCGGCTTGCCGAGGATGTCGATGTCATCCTGTTTGATACGCCCGCATCGGCCCTGGCGCCTGATAGCGCCGTCCTGGCCGAAGTCGCCGGGGCGTCGGTGGTGCTGGTCTTGCGGGCGGGCAAGACGACGCGCCAGATCGCAGCGGAAACCAGAGCGCACTTTGCCCAGTTCGCGCTGGAGATTGCGGGCGTGGTTCTCAGCTTCGTCCGGCGCGACGACCTGGGGACGCGCTATCGCAGCGCAGTCTCGCCGCACCCTGCGAGCAGCGCTGTATCTGAGGTACGTGACCCTCCATCAACCGGAATCTATCGCGCACAAGCAGCGAGTAGCGCCCAGGCCACATCGCGACGCACAAGCGCAGCAGCCTGTCTTCTGGGGGAAAGGCTCTCTTGTGATGGGACGGCGCGGTTATATCTATGGATACATGCGCGCGCATCGCCACACCAGACGCTTTGTTGTCTGGACAGTCGCCGACAGCGTGATTATCCTGGTGGCGTACATGACGGCCTTCTCAGCGCGCGCCATTTTCACGCCGTTGGATTACGTCCAGGTCCTCGATTTCACGCTCTTCTCCATCGTCGTCACCCTGTTATCGCTTCACATCTTCGGCGTCTACCGGCGGATCTGGTCCCAGACCAGCGGACACAGCATTGTCGTCATCGTCAAGGCGGTGGCTGTTTCCACGGCGGTGACTTTCGCGGTCGACGTGGTGGCCGGCGCGCCGCACCCGCTGCCGCTCAGTGTGGTGCTTCTGGGTAACTTCCTGGCGTTTACGGGATTTGTCGCCGTCCGCTATCGCTCGCGCCTGATCAGCGGGCTGTCGTGGCGCTTGGCGCGCGATCTGGAAAAGCGAGTTTCCTGAGCCGCCTGTCCGCGTCCTGATTGCGGGGGCAGGCGAGGCCGGGCAGGCGTTCGCCTGGCGTCTGAAGCATCGGTGGTTCAAGGCCAATGCGCACTGCTACCGCATCGTGGGTTTCGTGGATGGCGATGTCGAAAAACGCGGCCTGTATGTCGAAGATTGCTGTGTGCTCGGCTCGTGGGCGGATATCCCCGCGCTCGTTGACCAGCATCGGGTTGATTTGGTCGTGCTGGCGCTGGAAGACGCCACCGGGCCGACCTTCCGGCGCGTGCTCTCGTTTTGCGAGCGCACCACCGCGCGCATCAGGTGGTACCCAACACGCTCGCGCTTGTGAGTTCGACGAAGGGCTGCGCGCTGCTGCGGGATGTTCAGCCGGAGGACATCCTGGGCCGCAAGCCTGTCGGGCACCACCGGGGCGTCGATTTGACGCCCGTGATCGGCAAGGTGACGCTGGTAACCGGGGCGGCTGGCTCAATCGGCTCCGAGCTGGTCCGGCAACTGCGCGCCTACCAGCCGGCCAGGCTCATCCTGCTGGACAATAACGAGAGCGGCCTGCACGATCTCGTTACCGAACTGGGGGACGAGGCGTGCTCGAACACGGTCTCGGTGCTCGCCGACATCACCCGTGAGGAAGCGCTGTCCCAGGTCTTTGCGTGGTACCGGCCCCAGGTCATCTTCCATGCTGCGGCCTACAAGCATGTCCCCATGCTGGAGCGATATCCTCATGAGGCTGTGCGCGTCAACATCTACGGTACGTGGCTGCTCGCCGGGCTGGCGCAGGCCCACGGGGCGGAGCGCTTTGTGCTCATCTCCACCGACAAAGCGGTGGAGCCGTCGTGCATCATGGGCGCGAGCAAGCGCCTCTGCGAGTTGTCGATGTTCGCGCTGGCGCGGCAGAATGGATGCGAGACGCGCTTCACTTCGGTGCGGTTTGGCAATGTCTTCGGCAGCCGGGGCAGCGTCGTGCCGACGTTCAACCGCCAGATCGAGCAGGGCGGTCCGGTGACGGTCACGCACCGCGAGATGACGCGCTTCTTCATGACCACGTCGGAGGCGGTCAACCTGGTGATTCACGCAGCGTGCCTGACGGCAGGCGGCGACTTGTTCATGCTCAAGATGGGCGAGGACATCCGCATTGTCGATCTGGCGGAGCGCATGATCCGGATGCGCGGCCTGCGCCCGTACAAGGACATCGAGATTAGGTTCACGGGGATCCGGCCCGGCGAAAAGCTGCACGAGCGGCTGGAGAACGCATCGGAAGTGGCGACGCAGACCACACACCCGAACATCGTGCGGCTGGACGACCCAGGCGATGCGTTTGATCCCACCGCTTTTGCTGATCGCGTCACCCGGCTGATCGCCTCGTGTAACCCGCGTTGCGCCGTCTGCCAGGCGGACGGCGCGCGCCTGCCGCCGGCTGTCGCAGACGCAGCGCCCCACGACGACGCCAGGTCGCCCTGCCTGGGTTGTCTCACCAGCCTTGCCGAGACGCTTGCCCCAAACGACCCGGTTCATCAGATACTGTGGGCGCAAGCGACCGGCGCGCGGTCTGACGTGTCCTGAGCTTCCTCCCGCCTGACATCTGCCTCTTGTATCATGGCGACGGCCCGGTGCGGGCGTCGCCACCGGTGCGTTTGCCCCCGGCTGAAGCGGTTGGCTGAATGCGGCTGCCGAAAATATGCTAGAATTGCGGTTGAAGCTGCACGTCTGTGAGACCCATCGCGCCATACGATTCGCACACGAGGAGGAAGGTGCATCATGACCCATCCAGCCGCCTACGAGCGCCTGACTGAGCAACTGGCGCAGCGCGGCATCGACGTTGCGCAGGTGAAAGCCAGGCTCAAGACCCAGCACATCGAGACCCCCTCCTGGGGGTACGGGAACAGCGGCACCCGCTTCAAGATATTCCCCTGGCCCGGCGCGGCGCGCGACATCTACGAGAAGCTTGCCGACGCCGGCTACATCCACCGCCTGACCGGCGTCGCACCCAGCGTCGCTATCCACATCCCCTGGGACAAGACCGACGACTGGGACGGGCTGAAGCAGTACGCAGAGGCGCAGGGCGTCGCCATCGGCGCGGTAAACCCGAACCTCTTTCAGGACGAGGCGTACCGGCTTGGGAGCATCTGCAGCCCCAGCCCCGCCGTGCGCGAGCAGGCCCTGGCGCACATCGTCGAGTGCTGCGAGATCATGCCCAGGGTTGGGAGCACTCTCCTCAGCCTGTGGTTTGCCGACGGGACGAATTACGCCGGCCAGGACAGCATCAGCGGCCGCAAGCACCGGCTTGAGGAAGCGCTGGCGGAAGTGTATAAATACGTCCCGCAGGGCGCGCGGATGCTGATCGAATACAAGTTCTTCGAGCCTTACTTCTACCACACCGACCTCGCCGATTGGGGCATGGCCTACGCCACGGCGCTCAAGCTTGGCGAACGCGTGCAGGTGCTGGTCGATACCGGGCATCACGCGCCGGGGACGAACGTCGCCCACATTGTCGCCTTCCTGCTGGACGAAGGGCGGTTGGGCGGCTTCCACTTCAACGCGCGCAAGTACGCCGACGACGACCTGATTGTCGGCTCGGTCAACCCGTTCGAGCTGTTCGAGATCTTCACCGAACTGGTGATGGCCGGCGAGCGCGCCAGGGACGTGGCGTACATGCTGGACCAGTGCCACAACATCGAGTCCAAGCTCGAAGCGATGCTGGTGAGCATCCTCAACTGCCAGGTGGCCTATGCGAAGGCCCTCACCGTAGACTACAAGACGCTCCGCGAGAAGCAGTTGGCCGGCGACGTGATGGGCGCGCACCGCGTGTTGTTCGACGCTTACGAGACGGACGTGCGCCCGTTGCTGGCGCAGGTGCGCGTGGAGATGGGCCTACAGCCGGACCCGCTGGCCGTCTACCACGCGGACGATTACGCGCGCCGTGTCGCCGAAGAACGTGGCGTCAGCGCCACCGGGTGGTCATGAGCCTTCCCCATTAGCGGGCGCGCGTTTTGCGGCGCGCGCCGCGCCTTTCGCCGGTGATGAGAAAGGGACCACAATGCCAGCAAATATCGTGATCGTCGGGAGCTTCAACACCGACCTGACGGCCTACACCGAGCGCATGCCCCGCCCTGGCGAGACCGTCAACGGGCGCAAGTTCGTGATCGGCCCCGGCGGCAAGGGGTCGAACCAGGCGGTCGCCGCCGCGCGCCTGGGCGCTCAGGTCACGTTCGTCGGGCGCGTGGGGCAGGACGTGTTCGGCGACCTCGCGCTGCGCACCTGGAAGGAGGAGGGAGTCAACACCGACTTCGTGATCCGCGACCCCGAAAACGTGACCGGCGTCGCGCCGATCTGGGTGGATGACAGCGGCGAGAACAGCATCATCGTCGTGCTGGGTGCGAACCTGGCGGTGAGCCGGGCCGACGTGGACGCCGCCGCGCGCGCCATCGCCCAGGCCGACGTGGTGCTCACGCAACTTGAAATCGACTATGATACCGTCGGCTACGCGCTCAAGGTCGCCAAGGAGGCCGGCGTGCGGACCATCCTGAACCCGGCCCCGGCCGGCAAGGTCGCGCCAGAGACGCTGGCGCTGGCGGACTTCATGACGCCGAACGAGACGGAGCTTGAGGCGCTCACCGGCAAGCCCGGCGCGCCGGTCGAGGAGGCGGCGCGCTCGCTCCTCACCGCCGCCGGCCAGACAGTCGTGGTGACGCTGGGAGCGCGCGGCGCGCAGTACGTGCAGCGGGACGGTGCGGCGCTGGTCCCCGCTTACACGGTCAACGTGGTGGATACGACCGGCGCCGGCGACGCCTTCAACGGCGGGCTGGCCGTGGCGCTCGCGGAGGGCAAGGACCTGAAGGACGCCATCGCGTTCGCCAACGCGACCGCGGCGCTCTGCGTGACCCGGCCCGGCACCGCGCCGAGTATGCCGCGCCGTGACGAGGTCGAGGCGCTGTTGGCGGCTGCGCACTAACGCGTCGCGCCGGCAGCGGTCGAAATGCGCAGGGGCGGGTCCAGAAGACCCGCCCCTGTTTTGCTTCTCTTTCAGAGCGGCTCGGCTATTGCTCCGGCCCTGGGACAACGATGAACTCCTCGGTGTACAGGTGGACCCGGAGTTCGGTGAAGGCATCCCCATCTGCGCCGGCGGCGGCGCCGATCTCGGTGGCGAAAGAGGCTTCCATTTCCTCGATGCTGTTCCACCACAGCTCCGCCGTGCCGTCGAAGAGCGGTTCGCGGCCCTTTTCCTGGCGCTCTGTGGCGATGTTGATGCGATACCCCAACAGGCCCGGCAACCGGGCGGAGATTTTGGTGTGTTCCTCCACCCACCGCTTCTTGAATTCTTCCATCGTCATGCCGGGCTTCCGCTTGAGAAAGGCGATGAGCTTGATCATGGGTTTCCCTCGCTTCGGTAGAAGACGGCTAACTCTTCAGCGCGCCCATCGTCAGGCCGCGCACGATATAGCGTTGCAGGAAGAGCACCAGGAACGTGCCCGGAATGATCGCCAGCACGCCGGTCGCCGCGATTTGCGCCCACAGGATTTCATGCCCGCCGGCCAGCGATTGCACGATGACCGTCACCGGGCGGACGGTACGCCGCGTCAGCAGCAGCGCGAAGAGGAACTCGTTCCACGTAAAGACGAAGGTGAAGAGGAACGCGGTCACCAGGCCGGGCGAGATAAGCGGCAGGGTGATGCGCCAGAACGCCCCGAACACGCTGGAGCCGTCGATGAAGGCCGATTCCTCCAGCTCAACCGGCAGGTCTTCGATGAAGCCCTTGAGCAGCCAGATGGCGAACGGCAGGTTGAAGATCGCGTTGGCGACGATCAGCACCCAGTAGGTATCCTGCAGGTTCAACTCGCGGAAGATGAGGAACAGCGGGATGGCCGACGCCACCGGCGGGAACATCCGCGTGGAGAGAATCCAGAAGGAGAAGTGCTCGCCGCCAAGACGGTAACGCGCCAGGCTGTACGCCGCCAGCGCCCCGACACTGACGCTGACGACTGCCGTAGAGAGCGAGACGATCATGCTGTCGCGGATGCCGTTAAGCGCGCCGCTGTCCATCAGCGCAGCGGTGTAGTTGTTGAAGTTCCACTGTTCTGAGGGCGGGATGAAGACGGGCGGGCTGGCGAAGACCTGCGCTTGCGTCTTAAACGACGTGAGGAACATCCACACCATCGGGAACAGGAAGAAGATGAGCGCGAAAGTGAGGACGATGCCGATGAGGATCTTTTTGAGCCGGATGTTACCGCGACGCATAGAGCGCTCCTCGCCGCCGTTGCAGCCGCAAGAACACCTGCGAGATGATGGTGATGATAATCAGTTGGATGAAGGCGAGCGCCGCCGTGTAGCCCATGCTGAAGAACTTGAAGCCATTCACATAGGTGTAAAAGGCGACCGTCTCGCTCGAACTGCCCGGCCCGCCTTCGGTCAGCAGGAACACCAGGTCGAACGTCTTGAAGACGTCCATCGTGCGAATCAGGATGCCGATGAGGAGCACCGGCAGCAGCAGCGGCAGCTTGATCTGCCACAGCAGTTGCCAGAATGACGCGCCGTCCACCTGGGCCGCTTCGAGCACCTCAACGGAAATCGTCTCCAGACCCGCCAGGATAAGCAGGAGCATGAACGGCGTCCACTGCCAGATATCGGTGATCATGATTGTGAGCAGCGAGGTCTGCGGGTTGGCGACCCACGCCGGCGGCGTGATGAGCCCGCCGGAGAGCGTCTTGATGAGGTAGTTGAGCGGGCCAAACGTGTCGTTGAAGATGACGCGGAACTGGAAGCCTGCCACAACCGGGGCGATCATGATTGGGATCATGAACAGCGTCACCCACAGGCTGCGCTGCCGCCCCATCTCGTTTGCCAGCAGCGCCAGGATCAGGCCGGAGCGCCAGTTGGATGGAGACGCCGCCGAAGACCAGAACCAGCGTGTTCAGCAGCGCGTTGCCGAAGCGGGGGTCGTTCGTAAACGCGCGGACGAAGTTGTCGAGGCCGATGAACTGCTCGTTGGGCGATATGGACAGTTCCAGCGAGATGAACGACAGGTACAGCGTGCGGATCAGCGGGTAGATCGTGATCGACAGCAGCATCGCCAGCGCCGGCAGCACAAACAGGAAGGCAATCAGCCGGTGCCGCCGTGCCAGGCCCATATTCGTGGTGCCGCTTTCGGGCAGAGGTCGGTGTACTCTCTGAGTTGCCACGGTGGCGCCTTTCGGGGAAGCGATCCCCGCTCCCGCACCTTGACGCGGGAGCGGGGACAGAGACGAACCGGTTACTCAATCAAGCCCAGGGTGCGATAGCTCTCAAGCGCCTGCTGCCAGACCGCGATTTGGGCTTCGCGGCCCAGCCGGTCGGTGATCGCCTCCCACTCGGCGGCGACGGCGTCCAGCGCCTCCTGCGGCGTCTCCTCGCCGGCCAGCGCCCGGTTGACGTGCAGGTCAAGCACGTCCTCGTACTGGGCAGCGCCAGGGATGAAGATTTCGGGGAAGCCGTCTTGCAGCGCCACCTTCAGGCCGTCGAGATACGCCACCGCGTTCTCCTCGCCCATGAGTGGCGCAAACGCCGACGGGTTGTCCAGTTGCGACAGGCGATAGGGGTCGAGGCCGGTCAGCGGACCTCGAGACATTCTCCACGCTGCGGTTGTAGGCGATGTGCTTAGCGACGCAGTAGGCGGCCTCCGGCACGTCAGAGTCGGCGGCAACGCCGACCACGCGGCCCACGGGCATCATCGAGCGATGCACCACCTCGTCGCCGACCACCGTGCCGGGCACGCGGCCCACGCCCACGTTGCCGACGATGACCGACTGACTCGGGTCAGCGGCCTTCTTGGGCACGTCGGTCCACTGCACGACCATCGCAGCGCGGCCCTGGATGAACACATCGCGCAGTTCGTCGTAGCCGAAGTTGAGCACGTCCGGCGGGGCGAACTGGAGACCGTCGACCATGTTCTGCAGCGCGGCCACCGCCTCCGGCGAGTTGATGAGCGGGACCATGTTTTCGTCGAAGTAGGTGACGCCCGCGCTCGCCGCCCGGTTCATGTACCACGCCCAACTGTAGCTGCGGCGACCGAACTCAGCGAGGCCGTAGAAGTCCTGTTCCAGGGTCTCGCCGGCCAGCGTGTCGCCGGCCTTGCGCGTGAAGAACTCGGCGGCTTCCAGCCACTCGTCCCAGGTCTCCGGCGCGCGCAGTTCGTGGCCGTACCGCTCCATGAACGCGGCCTGTTCGTCCGGGTGCTCGGAAGAGGTCGGTGCGATATTGCAGCACGAGCACGTCGCCGTCGATGGTCAGCGCGTAGGTCTGGCCGCCGAACTTGTTGTACAGCTCGCGGAACGGCGCGAGCACGTCATCCTGGTTGGGGTCCCAGACTACCGCCGGCTCCTGCGCCATGAAGTCATCGAGCGGCATGAGGTAGCCATTGCTGGCGAAGTCGCCGATGTAGGCGGGGTAGAACGTCACCACATCGAACGCGCCCGTCCCGGCGACGAACTCGGTCTTGAGCACCTGGTAGACATCGGCGAAGGGCACCTCGACGATCTCGATGTTGATACCCATCGCGGTGAAGTCGTCTTTCCAGAATTCGTAGGGCATGAGGTTGTGGCCGGCGTCGCCCACCACGGTGACGGTCACGTTGTCAAACGGTGGGGCACAGCTCGAAATCGACCAGGCCGAGCGGCTCAGGAAACCCCTCCTCCTGAGCGAGAACGGGGGCGGCGACGAGCAGCATCGTCGCCAGGATGGCAAGCAGGGTCATGCGGTGCTTCATCTCACGCATTGTTTTCTCCTCGCAAACGTTTCATGAAGGACGCAGACGCGAGTGCCTGAGATAATCTGTTGTGGCTTTCGCCCTCCTTTCTCCGCGCGTGAGGCAGCAGGGATGCCAGAGTTCGGGCGCTGCGCGTGCGAAAACTGAAGGCAGAGATGCGACCTTGCCGTAACCTCTAGCTGAGCTTTCGCATCCCGTATCCGACTCCGGCTTGAGAATTCATCAACGGCTATATCAGCATACTACAGGATGATTCAATCGTCAAACGCTATGATACCCGGATGCATTTCGAGTCAGGGGCGGAAATGATACGACGGTGTCACCACCTCTGGGAATGTAACCGTTCACCTTTTGGCCCCAACTTCAGTCGCGGGCTAATTCGCAATCTGGGCCGTGGTGTTCTGCGATTAACCGACGATTTCAGTCGGGGCTACGAGAAACGCAACGCCGCCCGCTTTGAGCTTCCTGGTGTAAGAACGTGGCCGGCCTATTCGCTGCGCGTGGGTGTTTGGGCGGGCTACTGTGAGGTGAAAGCCGCCCCCGCGCTCCAGGGACCGGCCCCGGCTGTGTTGAGGCCGCGCACGTACCAGATGTAGTCGCCCTGGGGCAACTCGCCGTCAGGGATGGCGACGCAGACGCCCTCGCGGCAGATGTCGCCGGCCTGGAAGACCTGATCGACGACCGTGCTGCCGTGCGGCGTTACGATGTACAGCTCATACGCGGTTGCTCTGGACGCGGCGCGCCATCGATAGGCTGGGCGGGTGTTCGCGCCCAGGTTGCCCGCGAGGGGGGGCGGGCGCCGGCTGGTCGGGCAGTGAAGAGTGGACGCGGAGGCGGTAGGTCTCTTTCGCTGTGCGCAGGGCGTCTACCCAGTCGTCGTCAATGCCTCCGGGCGTGACGAGATCGACCTGCTCGAAGTACAGCCACACGTAGCTGTCAGCCTGAGAGAGCGCATTGAGCGCCGCCTCCCCCATGATGGCGGCGTCCATGTCCCGCTGCCGCCACGGCATGTTGTAGAGGCCAGACGCGAGGCTGACCCGCGCCCGCCACAGGGGCCGCAGATGCGGCGGGATGAACGCGGAGTCTGCTGCGTCCGAAGCGATGCCATACCTGCGCCACTCGTAGAACAGCGCGAACTCCTCAGGGTAGCGAAGGCCGTAGGCCCCGCCCCCGTCGATGACCAACGCGCGCGACCCGGTGCCCTCAAGGAAGCCGGCGAAGAACGCCCCTTTCAGTTCGTTGCGGTCGGCGCGGTTCACGGTTTCGAAGGCGGCGAACTGGGAGGGCGAGCCGGGTTCGGAGACGTAAGGTCCCTGAAAGGTGATGATGTCGATGTCGGGGAACACCGCCGTGACCGCCGCCATCACTTGCCGGCCCCGGAGCCGCACCTGATCGTGGTATTCCTGAAGCGACCGCTCTGGATAGTCGCAGTCGTCGGGGTAATTCGTCCAGCGCGTGAAGTACTCTTCATTGTCGAACGCGATGCCGGCCAGGCCGGCGTCCTTGACCGCGCGCGCGAAGTTGACCCAGTTCCCGATGCAGACCGACCAATCGTCGAAGGGGTCGGCGCACTTGTCGTTAAAGACGACGGCGAGGTTGTATTGCAGCGTGGACGAGCCGAGGTCCCGGACCGGCGCGAGTTCGGCGGCGACGGCGCGGTAGCTCAGGGGCGCGTTGCGCATGACCGAAGAGGACGCCTCGTTCAGGTTGAGCACCACGCCGTCGAGGAACGGTCGCTCGCGCTCGATCCACCTGATGTTATCGCGCACGTCCTGGGGATAGATCCGGCTCCCGACCATCTGGTGCACGATCAGCCGCGCCGGTTCGGTCTGCGCCGCAGCGGGCCGCGTGGGCAGCGCGCCGCTGCCAGGGCATAGGATGCTGGCGGCAAGGGCGACGAGGAGAAGACCTCGGAACCGGGAGGGTGCGCAACCGCATTGTGTGTATCCTGCTTCATCCACGGTTGCGATGCGAACGCCGGCGGGGGATGAAGTTGCTTGAAGCGCCTGGGCATCGCTGGCGGCGCGCTCTGTGAGGCCGACCAACGGCTCCAGGATTGGCGAGACGCCCGAAGTTTCCACGATCATACCATAGAACTGGAGTGAATTGGGTGTGTTTTTTGGGGCGGGAGGACGCTAGGGCAGGACGTTCAGGTAACGCGAAGTGTGGTCGGGGATAGATAGTTACATACCAATGTCATGAGAACCGAACTCTTCAAGAATGAGTCTACCTTTCTCTTCACGGTAATTCACACGCCATCCGCCTGTTACCCTAAAGCGGCGCATTCCCCTAAAGGGTTCATCGCGGAGGCCAGCGTCAAGTAATCCATAGACTCGTTTTGCTATCGCCTTGATCAAACAGTCGCGCAAGTGTCTATCATTGTCACAGTAATGATGCACAGCATCCAGAAACACTCTACTCGCATCAAAAGGAATCGGCTCGGTCCTCGCTCCTGGGTGCATCTTCATGTTCGGGTTGGCTATAAAGTAGCTTTCGACACACCGTTGCAGATCAGGCCAATACTCTTGTGTCGCCAGTTGTGCGACCCAGCTAGCCTCATCCCAAACAATAGGTAGGCGAAATGCGGCGGCCTCTGCATCACGGATAGAAAGCTTCAGGGTGCTGGAGTCCTTGATAGATGACACAAACTCCCATGTACCGACAAGGGGATCATTTTCGAGTGACACTGGCTCGGCGACGCAGCCACATAGAATTCCATGCCATGCTATGATGATTTCGTCTGTCTCGATATACTTGCAAACTACCCCTGCCGGATACAGCTCCACTTCTGCATTTGCTTCCTCTACGTAATATGCTTTCTGCAGCAGCTCATAAATGATTGTCCTGAGATCACGTAGTTCACGAACGCTACGTAAATCCTCATTCCAGGAAAGTATTCCTGCATCAATCCCGCAAATGTGTTGGTCATTGCTATATTCAAGCCGTTTTCCTGAGTCACTCGGCGGTGGACAAGTAGCGCTTTTAAAGCGCCTAAAGCAATGTTCCTGCCTACTCTGCCAATGCTCGAATCTGTAAATAAGCAAGGCTGGATCGAGGATTGGAAGCAACACGATCTACTCCCTCTGTCGCTTTTCCAGGCCTGCACGGAATATCGCTTCTGCTTCATCTGCTGACTCAGGCAAGAAGTCAGGCGGCCAGTTTTCAATCACACCATATCGGTCCACTCGCAGCGGTTCAATCGTTGCACCACGCCCATCTTCTGGAGGACACACGAAAAAGGATACTGACCATATCCTTCAACTTATCTGTCGGATCTTCTGCGATTCTCCTTCTCAGTCGATTTATGAAATGATCGCTATGTGTTTCAACAAGAATGCGTTTGCCCTCAGAAGCTAACCTTAGAAAGAAATCGGCCAGATTGGCCTGGAGCTTGGGATGCAAATGGATCTCAGGTTGCTCGAACAGCAAGAGAGATTGCTTGGGAGACCTGAGGCCTAGAACAACAATGGGTAACAACTGGCTAACCCGAAGCCTACATCAGCAATTGTCACTTCTTTTCTAGTTCCCTTCGCATCCTTGATTCCAAAATCAGCTGATACACTATAGACTTCGCCGAACTGACGTCGATTGGCTGGTTAATACCCAGGCGCTGAAACTCGCTCTTAACGGCTTCCATAAGAGAGATTTCTACGGAGTCCTGACCCAAATCAGGACGATAATGTACCTTCTCATCTTTTTCCAACCACAGTATTTGAGCCGCGTTTTCACCTCGCTGTCCGATCTCACGAGAGGGGCTGCCGGACTGCAAATAGGCACGCCGAGGTTCTTCTCTTAGCGGTCCTAGATAACTGAGGTGTTGTTCTAGCTCCCTCTCCAGATCAGTGATGGGATTCCAGAACACCCTATCAAGCCCCGAAAACAGTGGGCGTTCCTGTTGTTCGCCAGATTCGTAGAGCAGAAATCCTGGAAGGAACCGACTAAAAGCAACTCCAATGACATCACGTCCCTGGAATGATTCCGGAATATCAATGCCCTCCTGAGTAACCTGATATCTCTCACCCCGAAGCGTAGCGGTGAATCTTGGCCCGATAATATCATTCATCGATGATCTGATGTCGAAACATCTCACTTGAGCACGCCCATCCTTATAACGGAATATGATATTAATGCTACTCTGTAGAAACGAGGTATCTGAAACTTCCAGGCTGGGGAAATACTTAGGTACTATTTCGGGCGGCATCTTGATCTCAACTGTAAACTCAAAACCTATTTCGCAACTTGTAAGTCTCGGTTTCCCAAAAACCAATTCTTTCAGTTCAAGTACCTCCAGGGATCTACCATCTAGCTTCAGATGAACGTCTGGCTCTTGTGATTCCAGGGTTTGCTTTAGCAGCAGCAAACTCTGAAGAATCAAGTCTTCCCACCACTGTTAGGGCCAGCGAGTACTGTGATTGGTCGCAGTTCAATCTCGCCTGTGTCCTCAAAGGCCTTGAAATTGAAGAGCCTAAGTGCCTTAATCATTCTGGTTGCTCCTCTCCTTTGCAGCCCCAAAAAATGACCCCAGGGGCCGCAATGGATAGCATCACTTCGCCTCTAGTCTAGCACGATTCTCACTACTTCAATATCAACCCGCTCGCCATCAGCGTCCCCGCCTCGATGAGCAGGCGCGGGTGGGCCTTGAACAACGCCAGCGCCACCTGCCCCAGGTTCATCTCGCGCAGCGGCAGCTCAGAGGCCGTCTTCACCAGCGCGTTGAGTTGCGCCTCTTCCATCTTGATGAGGATTTTGCGCACCCGGTAGAGCGCGTCGTGCTGCCGGCCGAACTGCTTGCGCCAGCGCTTCTCGTACTCGCTGAGCCGCCTGGCCGAGACATCGCCCGCCTGCACCGCCTCCGCCCCGACCTGCGCCGCGATGTCGCCTGCGATCATGCCCAGGTTGATGCCGCCGGCGGTAAGCGGGTCGGCCTGATGCGCCGCGTCGCCGACGACCATCAGGCCGTCGGTCACCATCTGCTTGAGCGCGCCCGTGATCGGTATGCCGCCCACCACCACGCTGAGCACGCTCGCCTCCGGGAAGTAGGCGGTCCACGAAGCGGTCCAGGTAGGCGCGCGCGCTCACCGCCGCCGCCTGGTCCGCGCCGATCACCAGCCCGACGTTAGCGGTGTCGTCGCCCTTCGGGAACACCCACGCATAGCCCCCGGCGCTAGCGACGGGCCGAGGTGGTACTGGCACTCGGTCTGGTCCACCATGTGGTTCACGCCGCTGAGCAGGTACTGGAACGCGCTGTAGTAGTCGCGCATCGGCGGGACGGTCTTCAGCCCCGCCCAGCGCGCCACCTGCGACTCGGTGCCGTCGGCGGCGATCACCAGCTTCGCCTTGACGGCGTAGTCCTTGCCCTGGCTGCGCGTCTTCACGCCCGCGACCGCGCCGTTCTCGTGCAGCAGGCCCACCGCGCTCGTCTTGGCGCGCACCTCTGCGCCGGCCTTCGCCGCCAGGTGCGCCAGCTCCCGGTCGAAGACCTTCCGCTCCACGATCAGGGTCGGCTCGGTGGGCGGTACGCTCACGTGGTCGCCGGCCGAATTCCACACCGCATACGCGCTGATGTGCGCGTTGATCCAGCGTTCGTCCGGCTCGATGTAGGGGCGCAGCGACTCCGCGCCGACTGCCTCGGCGCACCGCACCAGCGAGCCGATCTCCTGGCGCTTGTCGATGAGCAGGACCGACATCCCGCGCGCCGCAGCGACGCGCGCCGCTGTGGACCCCGCCGGGCCGGCTCCGACGACCATCACGTCATACGCCGCCTTCACTGGGCCGCCTCCGCCATGGTGAGCGCGTGCACCGGGCACATCTTCGTGCAGCGCTCGCACGCGGTGCACGTCTCCTGGTCGATTGCCAGGAAGCTGTCCGTCAGGAAGATCGCGTCGGGCGGGCAGACCGCCACGCACGCGCCGCAGTAGCAGCACAGTTCGTGATCCACGATCACCTTCAGCTCGGTCTGGTTGCGCACAGCAGCGTTGAGCATGGTTTGCGCTCCCTGTCTAGCGGATGATGTGGCGATTCTACGGGCGAAGCGACCTCCTGACAAATCACGGGCTGGGGCTTTGCGCTTATTGACTCCGACCCCGCATCGTTCCATAATGGGGGCATCGACTCGGGGGAGGCCATGGACGACGACAAAGTCAGGAAAGCCCGCCGCAGCCAGTTGCCCTCCAATGAAGCGCTGGACCGCATCCCGGTGGAGGAGCTGATCCAGGCCGCACGCGCGATGGAAGCGCGCCTGCGCGAGGCCAGCGAAGCCACACGCCGCCGCCTGGAGATGGACCTGCGCGATGAGGCCATCGTCCAGAGCGGGCTGCGCATCGACAACGCCCCGCTGCCAATCCAGAAGTTCCTCAGCGGCGAGATCGACCTCGACAGCGAGTTGAGCCGGCGGTTCAATAACGCGCCGCTCCTGTCGTCCGCTACGTTCCGCCCCAAAGACGCCGGCGAGCCGGCGACCCGGTCCAGCGCCACCCTCGCCAGCCAGGACGGCGCGGCCTCGGTCACGTTTGAGATCATCGCCGGGGAGGGCAGCCCCACGACCGAGGTGGTCTTCGATCTCATGTCGATGGTCGCGCTGCGCTTCAACCTGCGCGGGCTGACCGAGACCGACCGGCGGCGCTGGCTGGACCTGATGCGCCGCGAGGACCGGGAAGGGAGCACGGCGTTCCTGTGGTCGGCGGCGCGCTGGCAGAGCGACTACCTCATCTTCGTGATGCGCGAGTACCACGTGCGCCTGTATGCCTTCTCGCCCCAACGCCACGAGGCCGCCGCCCGGCTCACCCGCCCTGTCG
Source organism: Anaerolineae bacterium (assembly GCA_027494055.1). Classification (GTDB taxonomy): domain Bacteria; phylum Chloroflexota; class Anaerolineae; order Aggregatilineales; family JAFGMM01; genus JAOSJO01. The sequence goes on from JAOSJO010000024.1 coordinate 241,417, forward strand.
CCAACCAGCTCATCAACTGGCTGGACGCCCGCTGGTTCCCAGGCGGCTAGGGGACCGCATCGCCTTACCTGCGCTCAGACCGGGATCAACAAAGCGAGGTCATCCATGCAACTCAGGACCGAAATCCTCACGCTGCATCTGCGCACGCCGTTCCGCATCGCGCACGGCGTAAGCGAGACCCGGCAAAGCGTGATCGTGTACCTGGAAGATGCGGTCGGCGAGGCCGCGCTTGCTCCCTACTACGGCGTCACGCCCGAACACGTCATCGCCTACCTGAGCGACCCGCGCGTCGAGGCGGCGCTCGACGGCGACCTGCTGCTGCGCGAGGACATCCTTGACCGGCTGCCTCCGGGCCCGATGCCGGCGCGCGCCGCCTGGACGTCGCCCTGCACGACTTCGCGGGCAAGCGCCTGGGCGCGCCGCTGTATCGGCTGTGGGGCCTCAACCTGGGCGGATGCCGCGCAGTTCCTTTACCATCAGCCAGGAGACAGACGAAGCCGCGCTGCGGCAGCGCCTCCACGAGGCGGCAGACTATCCAATTCTCAAGCTCAAGCTTGGCACAGGCGACCTCGACGCCGACCTGCGCATGGTGCGCATCGCCCGCGAAGCCACCAACGCGCAGCTCTGCGTGGACGCCAACGCGGGCTGGTCCGTGGACGAGGCCGCCGACATCATCCGCGCCTGGCCGGGTTTGGCCTGCTCTTCGTCGAACAGCCGCTCGCGCGCGACGACATCGCGGGTTGGCACAAACTCCGGGCGCGGCTGCCCGCCGACATGCCGCCCCCTGATCGCCGACGGGTCGGCGCACATGACAAAGGACATCCCCCCCGCTGGCCGGCGCTGCCGACGGTGTGAACATCAAGCTCGCCAAGTCGGGCGGCTCTCCGCGAGGCGTGGCGCATGGTCCAGGTGGCGCGCGCGTTCGACATGAAAGTGATGCTCGGCTGCATGGTCGAAAGCGCGGTCGGCGTGACCGCCGCCGGGCACCTTGCGCCGCTCGTCGATTTCGCGGACCTGGACGGCAACCTGCTTGTGTCGAACGACCCCTTCGACGGGCTGAGAATGCGGGCCGGGGAACTCGCGCTGCCGAATGATGCCGGCCTGGGCGTCAAGCGCGTGCTGCCCTCGGCGCATCCGGTCGAGCCGCAGATGAAGTAGCGCCGCGCCGCCGCGCGCGGGCGTCCTTGCGCTTTGAATTCGAAAACGTCAGAATAAGGGAACCGGCATAGTCAGAAGGTGCAGCCATGCCGCTCCGTTCCCGCATACGTGCAACGGCCCGGAAGGCGTCCGACGCCGCGCCCCCGCAGGCGCTGGCCGCCGATCTGCGGGCGCGCGTCGGCCCCTACGCTGAGGTCATCACCAACGAGACCCGGCGCGACCTCTACACGCGCGACCGTTCCGGGTGGCCGGCGTCCCCGGCGAAACGCCGGGACGCGCGCCCTGCGCTTGTGTTGAAGCCCGGCTCGGTCGAGGACATCGCTGCCGCTGTGGAATGGGCGCACGCGCACCGCGTACCCATCGTGCCGCGCGGCCTCTCGACCACGGCGCACGGCGAGTCCGTGCCGGCGTCCGGCGGCCTGCTCCTGGACCTGGCGCAGTTCAACCGCATCGGCCCGCTTGACCCCGACGCGCGCACCGTCCAGGTTGAGGCGGGCGTGACCTGGGGCGACCTGGATGCCTATCTGGAGCGGAGCGGGCTGACGCTCGCGACGTACCCGGCAAGCCGCTTTTCGACCGTGGGCGGCTGGGTCGCGACCGGCGGGCTGGGCGTCAACAGCTTCGGTTACGGGCACCTGCGGCGGTGGGTGGCTGCGCTGGAGGTCGTGACCGGCGCGGGCGAACGCCGGTCGCTCAACCCGCGCGACAAGCTCTTCGAGGCGTTTTTCGGCGCGGAGGGTGCGGTGGGGGTGGTGGCCGGCGTCACGCTGCGCCTGCGCCCCGCGCCGACGTTCAGCCTTGCGCACCTCTTCTACTTTGCATCGACGGCGGACCAGATCGCCTTCGTCCGGTGGCTGATCGAAACTGAAACACAGGTCGCGCACCTCCAGCTCTACGACCCCCGTTTCATGGCGTACCAGAACCGCCTCTACGCCGAGTCGAACCCGGACCGCGCCCCGCTATACGACGCGCTGCCGGCGGCGCTCGTCCATGTCGACTCGGAGGCGCAGGAGCAGAAGCTGGAGGATGTCCTCGCGCGCGCCGAGATGCTGGCGCGTGAGGGTCCGCGCTATGCGGCGGCGGCGCTCTGGCGGCAGCGTTTCTACCCGCTTGCGCTCAAGCGCTACGGTCCCAGTCTGCTTACTGCCCCGGTCGCGGTGCCGGTCGCCAACGCCGCCGCGTTCCTGGACCGCGCCATGCGCCTGGGCGAGCGCTTCGGGCTTGCGCCGGCGGCGACTGCCGTGGTCGCGGAGAACGGCGGCCAGCACGAGGTGTTCGTGACGCCGCTCTTCCCCTGCGACGCGCGGCGGCGGCCCCATCGCTTCCACACGCTGCTCATGCACCTGGTCACCGCTGAGGCGATCCGGCGCGGCGGGCGGCCCTATGCTGTTGGCGACGTGAACCGTCTCTTCGCGGAGAAGAAACTCGGCCCTGGCCGCTGGCGCATCATGCAGGCGCACCGGCGCGTGGTTGACCCCATCGGGGCATTCAACCCGCGCCCCGCGCCGGGGTGGGGCGCGGCCCTCCAGCGCATGGCGCTCCGCGTCGCCCGCGTGCTTGCCGCGCAGATCGGCCAGTTCGCGCGGATGCTGCACGGCGCGCGCACGCCGCCGCCAGCGCCGCCGCGCCCCCGGAGCAGCCCGCTCAGCGACGCCGAACTCCACGCGACGATCAACGCCTGCACCGGCTGCGGTTCGTGCGTGCCCGTGTGCCCCGCCTACCTCGTCACGCACGACGAGGCCACGACCGGGCGCGCCAAGCTCCAGACCGGGCTGCGTGTGCTCCAGGGGGAGACCGTGAGCGAGGTCCGCGCGGAGGCGACATTCCTCTGCACCTATTGCGGCGCGTGCCAGAACGTTTGCGAGGCGGAACTGCCTTTGCTGGCGGCGTACATGACCATCGAGGCGCAGCTCGCGGCGCAGCATGGCCGCCCCGACGCCCGCATTGCGGACTTCGTCGCCAGGGTTGAGTCCAGCGCCGCTTACAAGCGTTTCGCGGGCGTGCCCCCGATCCCCGCGCGCTCGGGTCAGGGCGGCGCGCAACAGCCGCCGCACGCGGCGCCCACCGATGGCGGCGCGACGGCGCGCCGCACGCCCGTTGGCCCCTTTCACGTGGCGCGCTCCGAGCACTGCATCAACTGCGGGCACTGCGCCCACGTGTGCCCGGTGGAGGTCCACAGCCGGCGCGCCGACGATGTGCGGCTGATGGCGCAGCCGGTCAGCCACCAGTGCGTGGGGTGTATGCGCTGCGTGGAGGAATGTCCTACCCGCGCGCTGACGGTAAGCCCATCGACCGCCTACGGCGCGATGGGGCAGGGCGTCTTCAGTGCCGGGGTGGTCCAGCGCCTGGCCCGCCTGGCCGAGACCGGTGCACAGGACCCGGCGGCGCGCGGAGCCGGCGCGCCGAACCTCCGCGTCACGTTGGGCCGCCGGCTTGAGCGCGTGGAGATCGACGCGGACGGCGCGCTGAAGCCCGCGTATCGCCCGCCCGCCGTCGAACTCGCGGCCCCGATCATCATGACCCTGCCCCGCATGGCGGCGCGCCGGCGGTCCCAACCGGGGGCCTCGCCGAGGCCCCTCACCGGGGCTATCGCAGAGGCCGCGCGCCGGTTGGGGCTGCTGGCCCTCCTGGACTGGGACGGGACTCCGCCCGCGCCGGCGGTGGCGCTGCGGGTCGCGGCGGGCCAGCGCGACGCGCTGTTGCAGGCCGCCGGGTCGTTTGCGGACGCGCGCCTGCTGGTCGTCGAGCGCCTGGAGGGGGGAGGCAGCCGGGCTGCGCACCCGTTGCCCGGCGCTGGCGCTCGCCGCCGAGGCGCCGCTCGACCCCGCCGCCGCCGACACGGCGGTGAAGCTGGCGCACGTCGGCGCGGACGCCATCATCCTGAACGGGCGCGACGGACTCCAGGAGGGCCATCCCACAGACATTGCCCGATATTTACCGGAGGTTCACGAGGCGCTGGCCGCCATCTCGCGCCGCGAGCGCGTGAGCCTGGTCGTGCGCGGCGGCATCGCGGCGGCGGAGGATGTGGTCGAGGCCATCATGCTTGGCGCGGACGCCGTCATCGTCGATTGGCCCCTGCTGATCGCGCTGGAGTGCCGCCTGCAAGAGGGCTGCGTGGAGGGCGCGCACGTCTGCGGGGTGGACGCGGTTGACGCGGACTGGGCCACGCAGCGCCTTGTCAACCTGCTGGCGGCCTGGATGGACCACCTTCGGCAGGCGCTGGGCGCGCTCGGCGTCGATGACGTGGAACGGCTGCGCGGCGCACGCGGGCGCGCTGCTGCGGAGGCGGCAGCCCGCGCCGGCGCGCCGGGCGGCCTGCGCCACGTAACCGATCCATCCGTTTCGTTGGCCCACGTATTGGGGAGGTAGCAGCATCCAGACCATGGACAGTCAGGACGCGACGGCGCGCGAACTTCCGCTTTTCTACCATGTGCGCTTGCGCCCCGCGAGCGAGGAGGCGGTGCTGGGCGACGACATGCGCGAGCGCTTCCGCCAGGTGGTCGAGCAGATCGCCGGGCGGGAGGGCTTCGAGGTCGTGGTAATGTCGGCAGGCGCGAATTTCGTGCAGTTCATCCTCGGCAACCTCGGCGCGCGCGACCTGGACGCGCTGGTCAGCACGATCAAGCAGGAGACCGCGCGCGGCATCCTGGCAGGCTGGCCGATGCTGGCGCACTTCGCGCCAGAGGGCGACTTCTGGGACGAGGGATTCCTGTACACGTGCCACAATGCCGCGACGATTGAGGCGGCGCTGGACTACATCAAGCGGCACGGCGACGTCGATCTGTTTGGTCCGCCGGACGCGCCATGATCGAGATCGAGCGCCGGTCCACGCACCAGCCCCCACAGCGACCCCGGCACGCCATCGGGCCGTGGCGGCCAGCCGTCGCGCGCACCTGTATCGACTGCGGCCTGTGCGTGTCGGTCTGCCCGACGGACGTGTTCTTCTTCGCGCCTGGGCGGCGGCGTCTCGCAGCGCCGCGCGCCGAGGCCTGCCTGGGGCCGGACGCCTGCGGCGTGTGCGTGCCGGCCTGCCCCGCCGACGCCATTACGATCCCGCCAAACCCGAACTGGTCGAGCCTCGGCAACGCCGAGTGGACCAACGCGATGATCGCCTCGACCTGGGAGGCCGGGGCGCACGGCGCGCTGAGCCGCGAGGACCCCGTCGCGATTGGGGAGAGCGGTGACGGGTTTGACCAGATGGGCCTCATCGCGCCGGAGGGCGTGCCCTTGCTCATCCCGGACGAGGTTGACCTGCGCGTGCCGCTGCACCATCGCGGCCGGCAGGTGTGGATTGAGTTTCCCGTCATCGGTGGGGCGGTCGAGGCTGGCGCCGTGAGCGCGCCGGTGACGCTAGGCCGGGCGATGGCGGCGCGCGCGCTTGGCATCCTCAGCGTGGCCCCGGCGAGGGCGCTGGCGGGGCGCGGAGCGCGCTACCGCGAGAACCTGGCGCTGCCGCTGGACGACCGGCCCGACGGCGCTGCGCTCGCGGACCTTGCCCGCGCTGCCGCGATCACGCTGCGCTACCCCGCCGCGCCCGACCTCTGTGGGCTGAGCGACCTGAAGCAGCGGCTTGGCTGGCTGCAGATCCTCAACCCCGGCGCGCTCCTCATCGTCGAGGTGGACGCCACCTCGGACGCGCCGGAGGTCGCCGTCGGCGTCGCGCACGCCGGCGCGCACGTCGTCCACCTGCGCCGCCCGCCCGCCGGCGCTCCCCTTGCCTACACGATCAACCCGGTCCATCGCGGCCTCCAGGCCGAAGGCGTGCGCGACCAGGTGGCCGTTATCGCCAGCGGCGGCGTCCGAACCCCTCATGACGCCCTCAAGGCGGTCGCCCTGGGTGCGGACGCCTGCGCCATCGCCACCGCCGCGCTGGTTGCGCTGGGCTGCATCCCGCCGCGCGACCCTGGCGGCGCGCTGGCCGGTCCGCCCGGCGTCATCGCCGACGCGCCGTCGTTTGCCGCCCTTGTCGATCCCCGGTGGGTCGCGCGCACCACCGTCAACCTGGTCCTCGCCTGGGCTGCGGAGTGGCGGCGCGCGCTGGCGGTCATGGGTCTGCCGGACGTGCGCGCGCTGCGCGGTCGCACCGACCTGCTCGCCGTGGTCGGCCAGCAGCCGGCGTGAGGTCGGCGCGATCCGCCATGCCTGCGCACACCCCCGCGCCACCGGACCACGCGCCGCCGTCCAGCCCGGTGGATGGCGGGCTGGTCGGGATCGCCAGCACCCTGCCGGTTTCGGGCCGTCCCACCATCGAGGCGCTGAGCCGGCTGCGCTGGCGCGGCAACGGGCGCAGCGGCGGCGTCGCCGTGGCCGGGTGCTTTCCCGTAGGGCTGGCCGACGTCTGTGCGCTCAACATCGCGCTGAGCGCGCGGCACCTGCGCGCCGAGATCGAGCGGGAATTCATCGCGCCGCATTTCGACATCGTGGAAGCCGAGTTTCAGCCGGACCTGGGCGATTTTCGCGCGCTGGCCGGCCTCCCCAGTCGGCCGCCGGTGGTGGTGCGCTATTTCGTCCGCGCCCGGCAGGACGCACTCGCCGAGTTCGCCGCACAGCAGGGCCTCGCCGCCCTCGACCGGGCGGAGGACGAGTTCGTCTACTGGAGCGCGACCCGCATCAACCGCGCGCTCTACACCGGCCACCCGGAGCGGCGCGCGTTCGTCCTCAGCTATGGGCGCGACCTGATGATCCTGCGAGCCGCTGGCTACGCCGAGGACGTGGCGCGCTACTATCGCCTCGACGAGATGCCTGCGCACGTCTGGCTCGGCCACCAGAGTTACGCCACGCGGACCGAACCGGCCGGCGCGAATCCCTTCCCCGCTGTGGACGTGGCGGCGGCCCTGAGCGGCGGCCTGGTCAACTACGACGCCCTGGCGACCTACGTCCGGCAGCGCGGGTACCTCCCGCTTTTCCGTTCGGACGCCGAGCTAACCGCCGCGTTGTTCGACTTCTACCGCCGCGCGTGCGCCTACCCGCTCGACCTGGCGCTGGAAGCGCTCTATCCGACGCCGCGAGACGGCCTCGGCGGCGCGCCTCAGGCCCGGCGTGAGGCGTACCGCGCGGTCCAGCGCACGCACGTACACGGCGCGCTGGCGGGCCGCGTTGCTTTTGCGGTGGCGCGCGCCTGCCGTGAGGCGCGCGGCTGGGAACTCATCGCCGCCATCGACCCGGAGCGGCAACACGCCCACGCATTTGGGCTGCAAGAAGGCACGCTCTGGGGCGGGGAGCGCTATGGCGTGGGCGTGGTCGCGTCTGAGCTGCAGGCGGTGGAGGCTGTCTTTGCCGCCATCGCCGAGGAGCAGAGCGCCGTGTGCCCCATCCCGGACAAGACCTGGAGCGCAGGCAGCCTGGATGGCGACTTCGCCGGAAGCGCCGCCGGGGGCGCCATTGGCGGCGCTGCATACAGCTTCACCGTCGCCCCTCAGGAAGACGGCGGCCTGCGGCTGTGGTGCGCCGACCGGTACGGGCGCGCCATCACGACCGACCGGGCGCGGATGCACCGCGACCCCCGGTATGCCTCGGCTGCGCCGTCCGAGCTTGACCCCTCGCCCGCTGAGGTCGCCGCCACCCTGCGCACGGATGACGTCGATTCGGCCTACGCGCGGGCGCGCGCGGCGGTCCGGGAATGGGGCTTCATCCTCCTCGGAAGCTGGCTCGATGGGGTTGTGACCCTGGCTGCGTCGGACCCGGCGCTGCGCTGGCCGGCGATCCAGTTGCTCACCTGGCTCCATGACCGGCCCATAGACATCGGCGTCAAGAAGCGGAGCGCGGCGCTGGCGATGCTGCGCCGGGGGCTGGAGGTGCTGTTCCAACGCGCCCGCAGCCGACGTCGGCGAGTCCGACCCCGGCGACCTGGACCGCCGCCTGACGTGGGTGACGCTCGCCACGCGCGGCGCGCCGACGCCCACAAGCGGGCGGCTCTACATCGACGCCGCCAACCTGCCGCCCGACGGCGGCGACAGCGTGGCGCAGGTGCTCATCCGGGTGTGCCGCGCGGGCTGGCGCAACATCGTCATCTTCGGTTGCAAAGGCGACCGCTTTGTCGGCAGCGGGCTGGGGCCAGACGGCAGCGGCCTGCGCGTGGACATCTACGGGACGCCGGGTGATTATCTTGCCGCCGGCCTCGACGGGGCAGAGGTTCACGTGCACGGCGCGGCGCAGGACATGGTTGGCTACATGATGGCCGGGGGACGCTCGTGATCTATGGCGATGCCGGCCAAGCATTCCTGTACGGGGCCAGCGGCGGCGAGGCCTATGTGCTGGGCGCGCCCGGCGCGCGTGCGTGCCTCAATGCCGGGGGACGCTCCGCGTGGCGACGCGCGCCGGCGCGGAGGTGATCGACTTCGCCCACCCTGACGCCGGCCCGGAACACATACAGGCGATGCAGCGCAAGGCGGCGGCGTTCTTTGGCCGGCCCGCCGGCGAGGACGCCGGTTAGCGACCCGCGCCAGGGTTTCTGCAAAGTCGGTGGGATATGTTAGCATATGGCTTTGTTCCTTCTTTCCCTCACCCCTAAATCCCCTCTCCCACAGGGGGAGAGGGGACTTCAACTCGCTTAATTCCCCCTCGCCCCACTGTGGGAGAGGGGATGCCGACCGAAGGTCGGCGGGGGTGAGGGGAGACAGCCGCGAGGGACTTCGCAGAGTTCCTGGATCCGCGCCGCACCGCGGGCGCGGTTCCGGGTATACTGTCGGGACAACGTGAGGGGATACACACGATGACGCAACACGAGAAAAACCGGCGCGCGATTGTGGTCTCTGGCGGCGGCGCGAAAGGCGTCTTTGAGGCGGGCGTGCTTTACGCCATGCACCGCATCGGCTTTGTCGATTTCGACATCGTTACCGGGGCGTCGGCGGGGTCGCTCAACGGCGGTTTCTTCGCCGAGTACGTGATGCAGTGGAAGGAACTGACCGGCGTCCAGGGCCTCAGCCCGGCGGAAGCGCAGCGCGCGCTCGAACCGATGGTGGAGCGGCTGCTGTACATGTGGACGCACGTCACCGACTGGGGCGTGCTCGACTTCTCCGAGGGGGCGGCATTGCGCCGGATGGTGCAGGCGCTTTCGGACGTGGAGCTTTCGCTGCCCATGGCGATCGGCGCGTGGTGGGCGCTGACGAGTCCGCGCGCGGGCATCCTCGCGAAGCTGCTGGCCGAGCGGATGCTTGGCGGGCGCATTGCGCTGCGCGCTGCGGCCCAGCTCGTCAAGGAGATCGGCGTCAGGCAGGCGCTCGCGCTGAGCCGCGACCTCATCCGGCGGCGGCTTGGCCCGCCGGCGGCGGTGTCGGCCTGGGACCTTGCGCGCCCGTATGTCAGGCGGTACATCGAAGCGAATGCCGGCCCGGAGACGTCTCTGTGGCGGGCGGTGGTCCCGGTGGATGTGATGCGCGGCGTGCTGATCTGCGAAGCGCCGCGCCTCGGCCCCGGCCTGAGCACGCACCCCGGCCCGCCGCGCCCGCTCATCGACGCGGACCGGCGCTTCAGCGCCTATCGCCGCCTGGGGTTGAACGTGCGCTTCACGCGGACCAACCTGCGCACTGGCTATCTCGAAGTGTCCGCCTTTGTGACGGTCGATGAGTTTATCTATGATCTGGCCGACCTTGCGGCGGAGTACCAGCGGCAGCGCGAGGCCGACACACCGATTGACTTCCTGGCGACGCGCGTGCGCGTCCCCGGCGACCCGAAGGTTGTGGACGCCGCCATTGCGAGCAGCGCCTACCCTGGCATGGTGGAGCCGATCCCAATTGACGACATCTACCCCAGGCCGGACGCGGAAGCGCGCGCGCCGGCCGAATCGGCGAATGCGGACGCGCTGCTCTACCTGCTGTTGGCGCGCGACGCCGGGAACCTGTATGCGTTTCGCGGCCTGGGCGACCGGGCGAGCGCGCTGGTGTTCGCGCACCGGACGCGCGGCGCGATGCTCCAGGCGGCGGTGGACGCGCCGGGGCCGGACGCACTCACCGAGCAGTTAGTCCTCGTGAACAACCTGCTGCCCTTGCTCGGCGACCACTACATCGACGGCGGCGTGATCGACAATACGCCCACGCGCAGCACCATCGACGCGGCGCGCGACTCGGACGCGCGCGGCGAGCCGGGCTTCCGCGACCTGGACGTGTTCGTCGTGTTCTTGAACCGGCTCCCGCGCGAGGCGCCCATCACCGCGCAGGAGATGGCCGCGTATCTCCTCGTCGAGATCGGCATGAGGGCGCTGTTCCTTCAGGGGCAGGCCGACAAGGTGAGCGACGTGACGATGCAGGCCATCATCAGCCGGCTGTTGGGCCGGCTGCGCCGGGTGGACGCGGACCTGGAGGCGGCGGTCGGGGCGGTTGATGAGTTGCTCGCGGGCAGCCCATCGCCGGAAGCTGAGGCGGCGTTGCAGGCGCTCCGCGCGCGGCTGGTGGAGGCGCGCACGACCGACCTGCCGCAGCACTGGATCCGCACCGAGATGTTCACCATCTTCCCCTCAGAGATCGTGCTCAACACCGTGGCGTTCCACGAGCGCTTTGGCTTTAGCACCGGCACCGCCGCGCGCGGGGTCGCGCTGGGGTGCGCCGAGACGCTGGAGAAGCTCTACGTCATGCTGCGCCGCCGGGTCACGGGCGAGGACGGCAAGAAGGCCGACGCGCACGAGCGCGCCGCGTTCGCCCGGCTGCTGGCGCTCGCCGGCCAGCCCGAAGACACAGATCGCCGCCGGCTCCTGGAGAACTGGCGCTGCACGTTCCGCGATTGCGTGTTCTGGGCGCGGCACTGCGCGCACGGGGGGCGGTAGGCGGCTCAGGGCGTGCGGCGTCGCCTGACGAGCAGATGCACCGCCGCGCCCGCAAACATCACGAGCGCCAGCACAGCGATTGCGCCCAGGATGGCGCGCACGCCGTCGCCGCTGGCCTCTGGAACCGGCGCGGTGGTTCCGGTCGGGGTTGCCGGGGGCGTGGTTGTCGATGCCGACGTCGCGCTGGGACGCGCGGCGATGGCGGTCGCCTGCGGCGTGGGCGAGGCGGTGGGCCGGGGGGTCTCGGTGGCCGTCGCGGTTGGCGTCGGCTCCGGCTCGCGCAGCTTCAGCGTCTGGCCGGGCCGGATGACGGCGTCGTCCGAAAGCCCGTTGAGCGCGCACAGCGCCTCGACGGTCAGCCCGTGACGCGCGGCCACGGTCCACAGGCTCTCGCCCTCCTGGACGACGTGCGTGGTCGGCGCGGTCGGGCGGGGGCGGGGCCTGCCCCTCGCCCAGGCGCACGATGACGCTGTCGCCGGGGTGCAGTATGGCATCCTCATCCACGTGGTTGTTTGCCAGCAGCTCCGCGAGCGGCACGCCGTACCAGGCGGCGATGGCCCAGGCCGTCTGGCCGGATTGGACGACGTGGATCACCGCGCCATCCTCGCGCGGCGTGGCGAGGGTGATGGGCGCAGCGACGACGGGCGGCGCGGCTTCTGCTTCTTCCTCGCCGTTGGGACCGGCCCCAGCCGCCCCGGCGGGTGGCGCGCCCACGTTCGCCGAGGGGCTGCCGACGAGCAGCACGTAGAAGGTCTCCACGTCGTTTTCCGCGACGCCCGCGCCGATGTGGACGGCGTCCGACAGCATGGCCCGCCGGTGGCCGTCGCTGCTGTCCCACCCCTCGACCGCCCAGGAGATCGTCACCCAACCGTGCGTGCCTGAGGCGACGTTTTCGAGCACGTAGCCCTGATAGCCGGCGGCGCGCGCCCGGTCATTGGGCATGGACCCGCTTTCGCCCTGGTGGCTGTGTACGGCGTTGACGGCCAGCCAGGTCGCGTGGCGTTGCGCCGCGCGCATCAGGCTATCGTGGACCTTCAGCGCGGGCTTACTGTGCGCGATGCGATACTCGTTGACCGCCTGTGCCAGGTCGTAAGCGGATTCTGCCTGCGCGGCGGCAATGGGGGCCTGGAGACCGGGCAGGAACGATAGGCCGAGCAACAGGGCGAAGAGCAGCCGGCACATGCGATTTGCGCTCCTTACCGACGCGCACATTATAGCGCCTGTGAAGCGTATCACGCATGAGGTAAAGACACCGTGCCCGGCGCAGTGTTACAGGCGCATGGGCTGGCGTGCGGCGCTTCTGCCCATCTGAGTCAGGCTTACCGGGTATAATCGGCCTTTACGCAGTCGCATTGATGGTGGCTAAAGGTAAGTGATGAGCGATAATCGGCAGCATGATTTAAGTAACCATAACGTACAAGACAATCTCACTACTTCACCGATTTGGGTTGAATACGAGTGCCTGAAACGGTATAAGCGGGAGTTGCAGACAGAATCCTAGCCTGTTTGCGGACAGACAAAACGATAGCATAATCGGAGTTGACGGCAGAAGATTTGTTAAAATTGGAGCAACTCGATGAAATCAGAAAAATCTAGCCTTAAGAGGATGGATAACGTCGGCATCGCGGTCGAATCGCTCGATGAGACCATCGCTTTTTTCGCCGAGCTTGGCCTGAAGCTCGAAGGGCGAGCCATGGTCGAAGGAGAATGGGCCGGGCGTGTCACCGGACTGGGCCCACAGCGCGTCGAGATCGCCATGATGGTCACCCCCGACGGCCACAGCCGACTCGAGCTTTCGCGATTTCTCACCCCGCCTGTAGTCGCCGATCATCGAAACGCCCCGGTGAACGCTCTCGGATACCTACGCGTCATGTTCACTGTGGACGACATCGACGAGACGCTCACCAGGCTCCGCAAACACGGCGCGCAGCTCGTCGGTGAAGTGGTTCAGTACGAGGACTCGTATCGACTCTGCTATATCCGCGGCCCCGAAGGACTTCTCATCGGGCTGGCCCAAGAAACCCCAAATCGGTGAAGTACTGAATCTGGAAGTCGCGTCATCACTTACCAGTTGACCACTACCGTCGCATTCCAGGGAGGTGAAAATGTCCAATGAACTCGTACGGGCTATTCTTGCGATCGTTGTGGGGGCGCACGGGATCGGCCACGTGCTGTTCCTTCTGCCGGTGTTGGGCGTCGTGGACTGGGGGCAGTCCACGCGCTCGTGGCTACTGTCAGGCGAAGGGCTGACGAAAGTCGTCGGCGCAGTCATCTGGGCAGTGGCGACCCTCGGCTTTATCGCCGCCGCCATCGGTATATTCGGCCAGCAGTCGTGGTGGCGCGCGGTCGCCGTCGTCGCGTCCGTCATCTCGCTGGCAGGGCTGGCCCTCTTCTGGAGGAACCCGCCCACTCCAGCCCGTGATCGCAGCGGCCATCTTCGATGTGATTGTCCTGGCTGCGCTGCTGGTCTTCCGGTGGCCGCCATCCAGCCTCGTTGGTCCGTAGCGTGTCCGGGGGGCAGCAAAAAGGCCGGGCTGCGATGCGTGCCCGGCCTTGAGAGACTCAGTGTAATATGTCGTTGTCAACTCAGATAGTCGCGCAGGTTGTGCGCGAGGCGCGGGTGCCGCAGCCGGCGGAGCGCCTCTTTCTCCAGTTGGCGGATGCGCTCGCGGCTCAGGCCGAACTTGTTGGCGATTTCCTCCAGCGTGTGCGGCTCGCCGCCGCCCAGGCCGAAGCGCAGGCGCAGGATGTGGCTCTGGCGCGGCGTCAACTCGGCGAGCACCTCTTCGATGGTCTCCTGGAGGAGGTGCTGCGTCGCGGAGTCAACCGGGCTGGGCGTGTCCTGGTCCTCGATGAAGTCGCCGAACTCGCTGTCGCCGTCGTCGCCGACCGGGCGCTCCAGCGCGATGGCGTGCTGGCTCGCGTCCATCATGCCGCGCACGCTCTCGGTGGGCAGTTCCATCTCGGCGGCGATCTCTTCCGGCGTGGGCCGCCGGCCCAGGCTCTGCTCCAGCACCTGCGCCGTGCGGTACATCTGGCGGATGCGTTCGGTCATGTGCAGCGGGATGCGGATGGTGCGCGTCTTCTGGGCGAGGGCGCGCGTGATCGCCTGGCGAATCCACCAGGTGGCATAGGTGCTGAAGCGGTTGCCGCGCTTGTAGTCGTACTTGTCCACCGCGCGCATCAACCCGACGTTGCCTTCCTGGATCAGGTCCGGGAACGGCAGGCCCTGGCCCATGTAGCGCTTGGCGATGCTGACCACGAGCCGCGTGTTGGCGCGCCCCAGGTGTTCGCGGGCGGCCTGCCCGTCCTCGACGAGCCACCTCAGCTCTTCGCGGGTTTTCGCGTCGCCATTCTTGCGCGCGTCCACTTCCATGAGCTGTTCGCCAGCCTGCTTCCCCAGTTCAATACGTTTGGCGAGTTCGATTTCTTCCTCTGCCGTCAGCAGAGGCTCGCGCGCCATCTGGCGGAAGTACAGGCCCACCGGGTCATCTGCGGAGACCGCATTAATATCGCCCATACCGTCGTCCTGGTTGGCGTCGCGGTCGAGCTCGTCCTCTTCTGTCGCGAATTCTTCCAGGTTCTCACCCTCTTCGGCTTCGTCCGGCGCTTCGCTCTGTCGCAGCTCGATACCTAGCTCGTCGAGTTCATCCAGTACGGCCTCAATAGCATTAACATCGTCCCGGTCTTCATCCAACAGTTCCAGCACGTCGTTAAAAGTGACATATCCGCGCCGCTCGGCGCGATTGAGCAATTCTTGAATCACATGCACCCCTTTGTTATGCCTAACCGGCACCTTGAGCAAACTCCAAACGCCCAATTTTACCACGAATGCGTTAGAATGGCATAAAATTCTCTGAATTCTATTGTAGCATAAGTGCAGGAGGATTATTTGTGCATTGTACCAGATTTCCGGTCGAAAACACGTGACGTTTGGTAAATAGTGTGAACAAGAATTAAGATTTCGGTCACTGGTCCTGTTTCTCAACAGGCGTCCTCCCTGCAGATCATATCAGTTCTGGATGGCGGGTGACAACGCGGGTTGGAAACACGAAGACACGAAAGGCGCGAAACATGCGCCCAACCTTTTCGTGACTTCGCATCTTTCGTGCTTTCGTGTTACAGACCTCTGGTGCGTGCATCTCCATTCCCGGACTTTGTCCTGCTATCCGCATCCAGAGTCCTGTTGCGCCGCAATCAATAGCAATATACAATCAATTCATACACTCGTTAAAACGTCTAAAAGGTGACCTATGGCAACGCGACGGCTGCACGATGACCTGGAACCGGTGTCACCTTCGGGTTCCTCTGCGCCCAGCCACGCACCCGAGATCAGAGAAGAACCTGAGCCGGAGGCCCCGCCTCAGCCGACCGGAGGGTCGTCCCGGCGTCGGCCACGCGGCGTATCGCAACGCAAGGCCGCGCACATGCCGCGCACGTTGAGCCAGGTCCTCAACGAGGCGAACGAGATGGTCGTCCAGGGCGACCTCTCGGATTACGTGCCGCTGCCCACCGGCTTCGACCCGCTTGACGGGTTGATCGGCGGGGGTTGCGGCGCACCGAGCTGGTGCTTCTGGGCGGGCCGCAGGGTATCGGCAAGACGATCTGCACGCTGCAGATGGCGCGCAACGTGGCGATGCGCGGCGATCAGTTCGCCTTCTTCCTTTCGTATGAACACACCGAAACGCACCTGATGAACCGGCTCCTGTGCCTGGAGAGCGTCAACCCGCCGGAGATGGACCTGTCGGGCGGCGTCAAGCTCAAGGACCTGTATGACCTCGTGATTTCGCAGCGCGCGCGCGGCTACCTGGACAACGGCACGGGCAGCGGCTCGCTTCAGGGCATCCTGCGCCAGGACAGGAAGACTGCCGCCGCGCTGGCGCGCATGAGCCGCTACGCGGACCGGCTGATTCTGGTCAAGGCCAGCCCCGCCGTCACCACCCTGCGCACGCTTCGCGAGATGACGGCGCGGCTCTGCGAAGCGACGAACGGGAACGTTTCGGTGTTCGTCGATTATTTGCAGAAGGTGGCGGTGCATCCAGAGCGGCCCACCGATGAGGCCGAGAAGGTTACGATCATTGTTGAGGGCCTGAAGGATATCGCGCTCGCGCTCGACGTGCCGGTGTTTGCCATCGTCGCCGCCGACCGGGAAGGGCTGAAGTCCAAGCGGCTTCACCTCTTCCACCTGCGCGGCAGCTCCGCGCTGGACTACGAGTGTGACATTGCCGTCATCATGAACAACAAATACCACATTCTCTCCAAGGAGCACATGACGTTCAACCCGTATAAGGCGAAGCAATACCGGGACTGGGTCGTCTTCACGGTCGAGAAGAACCGCGCCGGGCGCGCGATGACGGACGTGGAGTTCCAGCTTCACGCGCAGTACTTTGCCTTTGACCCGCGCGGGCGGTTGGTGCAGCAGCAGCTTATTGACGAGAAGATTATCGAACAATAGGCTGTTCTTTCCCCAATCTTTAAACGATCACGTAGCGACGTGTCTGTTCACCTTTTGTTCCCGCGACTGAAGTCGCGGGCTAATTCGTACTCTTCCCCGCCATTTCTGCGATTAACCGACGACTTCAGTCGTCGGGTTGCGAAACACACTCTAGCGTGATTCGAGCGGATAACGTGAACAGTTGCTTCCGTTATAGCAATACCACATCGAACGGCCCGCAGTCACCGGGCCGTTGTTGCGTTCTCCACAGAGGCTACGCGAAGAATTCAGAGATTCTTCACATCCCTTTTACCTGCCGTTTATGAAACCATGCTACAGTGACTTGCAACAGGAAAGCGTATGGATGGGAATTGGCGTGAGGTGCAGGAAGAAATGGGTGCGTATCAGGTCAAGTACATAGAACTACGGCTGAAAGGGCTGTCGCATACAGCGGCGCTCAACCTCGTACAGAGCCTTCTGGGTCCACTCAGCCCGGCGCAGCGCGACACGTTCCTTGCCTGGGCGCGCGCGCACGAGGGCCGGCTGGGGGCTGAGGCCGTGGCCGGCCTGGCTACGGCGCCAGCGCCCGCACCGTGAGAAAGTCATACTCCGCGCGGGCTTGAGGCGCGCCGCCCCGGGTCTGCGCCCAGAAGCCGAAATCCCCGGTGTTGGCGAGCGCCGCGTCGTTGACGGACGCCAGCATCACGCCGTTCACCCGCAGCCACAGCGTCTCGCTCACGCAGCCGACCTCAATCTGGTTCCATTGCGTCGCCGGGTTGACCACCGGCGACGGCTCGCCAAAGTCCATCAGGAAGGTCCAATCCCCGCCGTTGTTGACCCGCGCAATGCGATAGCGGCTGTCCCCCGTGAGGGCGAAATTGTAGAAGGACTGCGTCGCGCTGTCGTACCGGCAGATGAAGCCGTAGACGCCGCCGGGATCGTCGTTCGCCAGCCGCGCGTCGGCCTGGATGACGATGTCCTTCGTGGCAGAGTTGACCGGCCCGAGCCGCCAGGTCCACCGCCCGTTGACGTTCATCGACACGAAGTAAATGCCCCCCTCCTGGCCCGAACTGCTGGCGTCGTCGGCGTAGGCGTACCATTCCAGGCTGGGAACGTCGAAGTTGTCGGTTATCAGAACGTCGGCGGGCGTGGCCGGCAGGCCTGAGACCTCCTCGGTGGGCAGGGGCGGCTCGGTCGGCGTCGCGCTGGGGGCGTGTCGTCGGGCGCGCCGGTGATCTCGGTGGGCGGGGGCGTCGCCGTCGGCATGAGCGTCGGCGGCTGGGTCGGTGGCCCTTCCGTCGTGGGCAACACCGGCGGCAGGGTGAGGGTGGGCGTGCCGGTGGGCGCAGCGGCGCTGCCTGCCGGCAGGTTGCACCCCGCCGCTGTCATCGCCAGCAGCGCAAGGCCCGCGAACGCACAGACGCCGCGCAAAGGCCGGTGAGGCATTATTCTCCCCCTGGACCCGGAGTGACGCGCCATTAGCTGGTGGGTTCGGCTTGGTACAGGGTGGAGAGGGCGCGTACCTGCTGTTCGGCGCGGTAGGAGGAGCGCACCAGCGGCCCGCTTTCGACCCACTTGAAGCCCAACTCCAGGCCGATGCGCTCAAATGCGTCGAACTCATCCGGCGTGTAGTAGCGTTCGATGGGCAGGTGCTTCTGGCTCGGCTGGAGATACTGGCCGATGGTGAGGATGTCCACGCCCAGGCCGGCCAGGTCGCGCATGACGTCCACAACTTCGTCGAAGGTCTCACCCAGGCCCACCATGATGCCGCTCTTGGTGAGCACCAGGGGGTCCATTTGCTTTGCGTTGCCGAGCGTCGCCATCGCCCACTCGTAATGGTCCTGCGGCTGCACCTTGCGGAAGAGGCGCGGCACGGTCTCGACGTTGTGGTTGAGGATTTCCGGGCGCGCGTCCATCACGATCTTGAGCGCGTCGCGGTCGCCCTTGAAGTCTGGGATGAGCACCTCGATGGAGCATCCCGGCTGCACCTGACGGATGCGCTTGATCACCATCGCAAAGATCGGCGCGCCGCCGTCCTTGCGCTCGTCGCGGTTGACGCTGGTGATGACCACGTGGCGCAGGTTCATCTGGCGCACTGCCTCGGCGACGCGGTTCGGCTCCTGCCAGTCCATCGGGCGCGGCCGGCCCGTAGCGATGTCGCAGAAGCCGCACGAGCGCGTACAGATGTCGCCCATCATGAGGAAGGTCGCGGTCCCATGCCCCCAGCACTCGCCGATGTTGGGGCAGCGCGCCTCTTCGCACACGGTGTTGAGCGACTTGCTGCGCATGAGGGTGCGCACGTTCTCGAAGGTCTCGCCGCTGGGCGCTTTGACCCGAATCCACGGCGGCCGGCGGCGCGATTTGACGTTGTCCTGGACGTTTTCAGCCATGAAGGTGCCCGGTCCTTTACGGTATTCGCCACTCAGATTATAGCGCGCCGGGGACGGATGCCTACTTCTGCGCCTCCTGCCACGCCTCGCAGCCCCGGAACGGCATGTGCACGCCTTCCTGATAGCGCGGCCAGGAGTTGTACGCGTTGACGCCGGGGGCTTCCGCACCGCGCAGCAGGAACGCGCTCGGCCACGGCGGCGTATCGGTGAGGATGCGCGTGCCTGTCGGGATGTAGCGGATCGTCAGCCCGCGCCGCCACCGGGGCGAGACGTTGGCGTTGGAGCCGTGGATGATGTTCGGGTGGTGGATCGAGACGTCGCCGGCTTCCAGCTCGACGTCCACCGCCTGCGCCTCATCGACGTACTCCGGCGGGGTCTCGGCGCTGAGCACGTTCGCCGTGTCGGTGCGCTCGCGCAGGCCGACGAGGTCCAGCGTGTGCGTGCCGGGGATCACGCGCATGCAGCCGTTCTCCACCGTCGAGTCGTCCACCGCCAGCCAGAGCGTCACCACCGCCATCGGCTCCAGCGGCCAGAACGCCCCGTCCTGATGCCAGAGCACCGGCTGCCCATCGCGCGGCGGCTTGGCGATGTAGTGCGACGCGAAGAGGGCAATGTCTGGCCCGACGAACTCAGTGGCGATGTCAAGCAGGCGGTGGTCGGCGACCAGCCGCACCCAGAACGGGTCGTCGGTCATGAGCGTGTGCCCCAACTGCTCCGGGCGCAGGTCAGGGTGTTTGCGCATCAGCCATGTGATGTGGTTTCGCGCCTCATGCACCAGGTCTTTGTCGATGGCCTGGCGGACGATCACGTAGCCGTCGCGGTCGTACCGCGCGCGGATGCCTTGCAGTTGTGTATCAAGCTGGGTTGCCACGGCTCACTCCTTTGTGGGTCGGAATAATCTCCTTGCCGGTCGCAGTTGAAGTGTACCCGGCGTCGAGGTTTGTTACAATGGCGTAGTGCGGCTACGCAACGGAGACGATAGCGTGAGCATCATCCTCCACATCACCACGCGCGACGCATGGCAGGCGGCACAGGTCGCCGGGGCCTATCGCGGCGACACGCTCGACACAGCGGGTTTCATCCACTGCTCCACGCCGGCGCAGGTCGTCCCGGTGGCGGATGCGTACTATCGCGGGCAGGCGGGCCTGGTGCTCCTGTGCATCGAAGAGGCGCGGGTTCAGGCCGAGATACGCTACGAAAGCCCTGCGCCCGGCGCGGACACGCGGTACCCCCATGTCTACGGGCCGATGAACCTCGACGCGGTCGTGAAGGTCGTCGATTTCCCGCCTAACTCCGATGGGACATTCGCGCTGCCGGCGGAAGTCGCCGACCTGCCGTAAAAGCGGACGGCGGACCGAAGCCCGCCGTCCAGCGTTGCGGCGCTTACGTCAGCGGTGCAACGGCGTGTTGATCTCGATCAGATTGCCGTCAGGGTCGCGGAAGTGCGCGGTGCGCAACACCCACGCCTCCCGATCTGTCGGCCCGACAACGAACGTGACGCCCTGCGCCTGCAATTGCCGGTAAGCCGCGTCCACATCGTCGACTGCAAAAATGAGGGCAACAGTGTCCTGGCTTTCCTCCAGCGCCGGCTTCCCGGCGCTGCCGACGACTTCGGCCATCAGGTCCCGCCGGTAGACGCCGAAAACCGCGTCTCCTGCTCTGAACTCGGCGTACACCCCGGCGTCGAGCGTCTGTTCCAGCCCCAGCGTGTCACGGTAGAAGCGCACGCACGCCTCCAGGCCGGCGACCAGGAGCCGCACATGCATCGCGCCCAGCGTCGTCATCGCGCACGACTTCCAGGAGGGCGCTTACATCCCGCCTTCCGCCGGTTGAAGCAGCGCAATCAGGTTGCCTGTCGGGTCGTGGAAGAAGGCCATCGTCCCCACGCCAGGTATTTCCATGCCAGACTCCAGAACATTGCCACCGAGTTGCTCGACCCTGGCAACCGAAGCGCTGAGATCGTCGGTGTGGATGTAGAACGTGATCGTGCCGGCCGGGAAGCTATCCTGCACCGGGTTGAAGCCGCCGCCCGGCTGACCTTCGCCGCTCCTGAAGGTGACGTAGTTCATGTCAGGATAGTCCTGAAATGTCCAGCCGAACGCCTCGCCGTAGAACTTCTTCATCGCCTGGAGATCGTTCGCTGCGATTTCAATGTGAACGATCGGGTGGTTTGCCATGTGAACCCTCCTGTTTTCGGTTCTGGATTTTGTCAATTGACAAACTGGGGAATATCCCCCACGAGCGTGCTCGCACTATAGCACGAGTGTTCTAATTTGTCAAGTTAATGTATCGTTTTCGTAGGATTATTAAGGGATTGATAAATGCGCGGCGCGGACCTGCCACTGATTGAGGAGTTGAAGAGTGGAGGCCGGACCGCGCCAGGCTGAATTGGGCGCGCCGGACGTGCGCCTTACGCCTTGCCGCGCACGCCCTCCTCCTCGTGGATGAAGAGCCAGCCCACGATCTCGCCCACGTCGAACGAGTGATCCGCCGCCCAGTTGCGCTCGGCGGGGAAGGCGCGCCGCCGCTCAGAGGAGGTGTCCTCGTCCCGGATCGCCGCGTCGATGTCGGCGACGATTTGGCTCAGCCGGCGCTGCCACAGCGCCATGTTTTCCGGCGTCAGGTCCACCCAACCGCCTTCGGGTGTGGTTGACTTAATGACCGGCCCGCGCAGCAGGCACTTGCCGTCGGGCAGGAGGATGGCGAGACCGATGGAGACGATGTGGGCGCGCAGGTGCTGGTTGCGCCCGATCTCCTCCAGCGCCCGGTGTGCCATGGTCTCTGGCTTTTCGGCCAGCGCTTCGTCCATCGTGCGGAAGAGACGCTCCAGCAGGTGCGCCTCGAACAGCAGCTTTGAGAGGCGCGGCGGCCCCAGAACCTCGAAGGCCACGCTGCGCACGCCGTGCTGCTGCTCAGCTGGCGCATCCGGCGGAGGGCGCTGCCGCGCAGGAACCCCCGCCCGGTAGGTCGGCCCCATCACCGCGCCGTCGAGCGCGCCAACGATATCGCGCCCGGTGTTGCTGCCCTTGATCTCCTGCACGACCGCCGCCGCGATCTCCTGCGGCGTGACGAACTCCATCTGTCCGAGCGTGGTGATGGCGGTGAACTCGTCCAGGGAGAACACGCCGTTCTCGCCGGTGTCGATGTAGACCGACTCAAGCTGTCGCCCCAACGGTTGCCCGAAGTCGGCGCGCCCGCCCTCCGCGATGGCCTGCTCAACCGGGACCGCCGCATCCAACGGGCAGTCGTACAGGGTGATCGGGCCGCCCCGGTCCGCGACCGGCCCGTAGCCGATCTTCTTCCAGGCGATGGCCGCCGCCGGCTTGATTTCCTTGACCACCGTCAGCGCGTCAGGGGTGCGCGCCAGGAGGAACAGCAGTTGGCTGTGCGCCCCCGCGATGGCGCTCTTGCTCAGCAACATGCGCGAGGGCTTCTCCTCGCCGTGCGTGAACGGGATGTTCAGCCCCATGCCGCCGGTGCCGCTGGTCCCCACCTTGACGTAAGCCTCGGTGCCGGCTGCCTTCGCCGCCTTGTAGAGAATCTGCACGTGTCGCACCAATTGCGGGAGATACTGCGCGCCGATCAGGTTCTCCGCCACGTCGGCGCAGGGACCGCCGTCGGGGTCGGCCAGCCAGGCGCGCATCGCGTCGCTGCGGCGGTAGACGTTCTGGTAGGCGATGGCGGTCGCGGTGTTCACGCAGTCAATGACGATATGGGCCGGCTGGCCGCCCAACTCCTCAGCCTGTCCGGTCATGAGCTGATACAGGTTGGCGGCGTGCAGAATCGCGTCGTTCAGCGGGTCGAAGGTGTCCGCGATGTGGCGCGCCCGCTTCACCGGGTCCGCGAACAGCTCTGTCGGGTGCAGGTCTTTGAACTCCCGGCGCGTAAACACATTGCCCCACGTCGGGATCAGGGCCGTGGGGCTGTCGGGGAACTCGGCGCGGAATGCGCGCACCGCGCTCTCTGCCTCGTCGCGCCGGAGCGAGCCGATGACGAGCCGGGCGGGCCGCTCGGCCATCAGGTCGCGGCACACTGCCGCGCCAACCAGGCCGTAGCCGCCAAAAACCATGACATTCTTCCCTCGGATGTCCATTTTGCTCCTCGTGTAAGCGCACGGTCCATGCGCTGGCCGGCGTGTCGGACCGACCAGTGTACGTTCAGTGTATCTCTGACGATTCGATTTGAGAACGGTTAATCATCCGCTTTAAGCGGGAAGAATAGCGCGATTTTTCAGCCGGGCGGCGCGCTCAGCGCCGGCCCAGACCGCAATCTGTTGCGCAGGGGAGAATTGAACTGCGCAAAGCGCGAATTTGGAAGAAACGCGGGACGGGGTTGCTCAGGAGTCAGGCTGCGTGACGCTGGCGACGGCGGCGTTCGTCGCCTCCTGCGCTGTGAGCCGCTCCAGGAGCACGCTGCGCAGCGCATCTTGCATGGCGCGGGCGGCGGTGAGGCGGGCGGCGCTCGTCGGGCGGAGCGTGGCTTCGGCCAGCAGGGCTTCGGCGAATGCGCCGTAAGCCTCATCGCCCCAGATCTGCAGCGCGGTCCGCTGTGAGGGCAGCCACCGCGAGTCGCGGCTGAACGCCCCCAGGCGCTCCGGCTGCATCAGCCAGCCCAGCAGTTCGACCACCAGCGCCTGACGGTCCGGGTCGGTCGTCACCATCGCCCACGACCAGCCGGTAATCACGGTGACGCTGGGGCCTTCCACCGCCGGCACCAGCGCGACGTTGCTGCTGCCCATCTCGTTGCGCCGCCGCAGGTAGGTTGACGCATTCATCTGGGCAATGGTGCTCAGGCCCGAAAGGTAGTCCTCCACGTAGCCGTCCGCGTTGTCGTACTCAAGCACCGTGAGCGGCAGCACATTTTCCTGGATGGCCCGCTGGTAGAACTCAAGCACGGCCAGCAGCGGGTCGGGATCGAGCACGGCGCGGCCCTCGTCGTCGATCAGCCGCCCGCCGCCCGCCATGTACTGCCCGACGATGGTATCGATGTTCCCCGCCGGGAAGAGGAACGGCGGCGGCACGTCCAGCAGGTCGTCGAGGACGACAGGCGGCGTTTCGACCGCGCTCTGGCGGAAGACGAGGTGTTGCCCATCGAGCACGTAGGACGCGCCGTACAACTCGCCGTTGAAGGTGCTCATCTCCCTGGCGACCGGGAACCAATCGCTCACGACCTCCTCTGGCAGCCGGCCCTCCAGGCGCTGCACCAGGTTCGCGGTGGCGGCGCTCACGAGGTCGGCCCGGCTGAGGAGCACCAGGTCGGGGAGCGCATCCGGCGCGACCGCGAGCGTGCTGCGCAACACCTCCAGCACGCCGTCTGCGCCGCTGGGGAGCTTCGCGCGCACGTCGAAGATCACGGTTGGGTGGCGCGCGCGGAAGGCCTCCAGTTGTTCAAGCAGCACCGCCGGAATCGCGCCGCCTGGGGCCAGCGGCTCGACCAGCCACAGCCGCAGCGTGCGCCGGCTCACGGTTGGCGCCGGCGTCTCGGAGGGGCCGGCGTCAGCGTGGCGATGGGCGTCGTCTGCGCCGTCGTGGGGCTTGCCGTGGCGGTGGGCGGCGTGGAAGGCGGGGCGGCGGCGTCTTGCTGGCACCCTGCCGTCAGCGCCAGCAGGCACACCAGCGCAAGCCACGCCGCCCCAAAACCGTTGCCTCGCAACAACATCTTCCGGGCGACCGCCTATGCCTCGAACGGTTTGCTCAGCACCGCGACCAGCAGTTTGACGCAGGCGCTTACGTCGTTGAGGTCCACCGTTTCCGAGACGGTGTGCAGGTAGCGCGTCGGGATAGAGATGCAACCTGACGGGATGCCCGCGCGGCTGAGCTGTATCCCGGCGGCGTCGGTCGTGCCGCCGGGGAGGACCTCAAGCTGGTACGGGATCTTGGCCTCTTCGGCGCGCTTCACCATCAGGTTCTTGATGAAGGGCGGGACGATGTGGCCGCCGTCGCGCACCTTGATGGCCGCGCCCTTGCCGAGGGCGACGTCCATCTTGTGGCCCTTGGGCGTATCGCCGGTGCCGGTCACGTCGAGCGAGATACCGAAGTCTGGCTCCAGGCCGAACGCCGCCGGCCGCGCGCCGCGCAGGCCGACCTCCTCCTGGACGGTGAACACGAAGTGGACCTCGTGCTTTGTCCTCTTGAGTTTGCGCATTGCCTCGATGCCCACGACGCAGCCGATGCGGTCATCCATGCTCTTGGCGATGGCCCGGTTGCCGCGCACTTCCATCTCGCGCCAGAAGGCCGCCGGGTCGCCGACGCCCACGCCGGCGTCCGTGTTCGCGCCGGTGCTTACGTCGATGTAGCAGTCGTCAAGCGCGGGCGCTTTCGCCCACTCGGTGCCGTCCGCGCTGATGGTGCCGAGCGTCCCGTTCTCGAAGCGGACGCGGTTGGCGAAGAGCGCCTTGGGCATCAGCCCGCCGATGGGCGCGAAGCGGAGAAAGCCATCGTCATCGACGTGCGTGACCATCAGGCCGATTTCGTCCATGTGCGCCGCGATCATGATCTTTGTCCCGCCGCTGCCCATCCGGCAGATCAGGTTGCCGAGCGGATCGACGCGAATTTCGTCTGCCAGCCCTTCAACTTCCTCCCGAATCAGGGCGCGCACTTCGTGCTCATACCCGGAGGGTCCCCAGGCCTCGACCAATTTCTTGATGGTGTCTTTCACGGCTTATCTCTCGCTTTCTAGGATGGATGGTTTCAGGCTGCGCAGCGCCTCGCGCGTCAGGCGCGTCGCGTTCTCGAAGTCGGCCAGGCTCATGATGGCCGCGGGGCTGTGGATGTAGCGGCACGGTACCGACACCACCGCCGAAGGCACGCCCGCGCGCGAAAGATGGATCGCGCCGGCGTCGGTCCCGCCGGAGCCGGGCGCCTTGAGTTGGTGCGGGATGCCGTGCGCTTTCGCGGTTGCGATCAGGTGCGCGACGAGCCGCCGGTCGGCGATCATGCTGCGGTCCATGACCGAGATCGCCGGCCCGTGGCCGAGCCTCGTGACCGGGGTGCGGTCCTCGTCGGGTTCCTGGGGCACGTCGTTGCAGACCGTGCCCTCCAGCACGAAGGCGACATCGGGTTCGAGCGCGTAGCCGGCCACCTGCGCGCCGCGCAGCCCGACTTCCTCCTGCACGGTGAAGGCGGCGAGCAGGTCGAATGGGAACGGGTCGCCGGTGAACAGGTCGATCAGGATGGCGCAGCCGCCCCGGTCGTCAAGCGCCTTGCCGCGCACCGTCGGCCCAAGCGCGCTGAACTTCGTGTCGAAGGTCGCGTAGGTCCCCAGGGGCGCTTTGCGCTTGGCCTGGTCCTTCGTGCTCACGCCGATGTCGATGCGCAGCGCCGAGGTTTCGACCACCTTGCCGAAGCCCGCACCGCTCGCCAGGTGGATTGGCGTCATGCCGATCACGCCCGGCAGCTTCTTCGGCCCCACCACGACACGATTGCCCGGCGTCACGGTCGGGTGCACGCCGCCGACAGCGCGGAACTTGAGCAGGCCGTCGGTGTCATGGCCGGTGACCATGAAGCCGACCTCGTCCATGTGCGCGGCGACCATCACGCGCAGCCTGCGCCGGCCCGTGCCGCGCCGCGTGGCAAGGAGATTGCCCATCGCGTCGATTTTCACGTCGTCCGCGTGGTCCTGGATGTGGCACAGGATGGCCTGGCGCACTTCGTCTTCGTTTCCGGAGACGCCAATCGCCTCGGAGAGTTCTTTTTCAGAATCATGCTTCGCTCTCCTCCTCCGATTCGGCTTCCTCGGCGTCTTCGTCTGCGCACGCTTCGGTGTCCCACGTCAGCGTATCAAGGAAGTCCGCCTCAAGGCCGACGATAAACTCCGCCAGCAAGCGGCCCGCCCGTTCCACGTCGCGCACGTCGATGACCTCGACCGGTGTGTGCATGTTGCGCAGCGGCAGGCCGATCAGCGCGGTGGGGACGCCCTCGCGGCTGACCTGGAGCGCCACCGCGTCGGTGCCGCCGACGGCCCAATCGGCTTCCATCTGAACCGTCATCTCCAGCCGTTCAGCCGCCTTCCTCAGCGCCTTGACGAGCTTGGGATGGTAGTTCGGCCCAATCGCGAGCGTGGGACCGCCGCCCAGCTCGAAGGCGGCTTCGTCGCCCGCGCCGGGCTGCGCCGCGAAGGTCACGTCGAGCGCGATGGCGGCATCGGGCCGGTACTGGAAAGCGGTCGCGCGCGCGCCGTGCGAGCCGACCTCCTCGCGCGTCGTTGCGACCGCCAGCACGTCCCAGACGTGGTTGCGGCCCTGCAGTTGGTCGAGGCATACCGTAATCGCCGCGACCGACGCGCGGTTGTCGATGGACTTCGCCGCGAGGCGGCTGCCCTGCAGTTCCAGCGGCTCCGCGTCGAACGTGACCGGGTCGCCCACCTGGACCAGTTCGGCCAGTTCCTCAGCGGGCAGGCCCGGGTCGATGAACAGGTCGGCAATTTCGGGATACACGCCGCGTTTTTCGGGCGGCATGATGTGCGGGGCACGTTCCCGATGTAGGCGGGCAGCGCGCGCCTGCCGAACACGGTGACCGGCTGCCCTGGCAGCACGCGCCGATCCATGCCGGCCATGTTGCCGAAGCGCAGGAACGCGCCCTCAACCTTCGTGACCATGAGGGCGATCTCGTCCATGTGCCCGGCGAGCATGATCTTGCGGCGCGGCGTCGCGCCGGTTCCATGCTTGACGCCGATCACATCGCCCATGCGCCCGGCTTCGAGCGCGTCCGTGAGCGGCTGCCACGTCTGCCGCACCAGGTCCGCGACCTCGGTCTCGTATCCGGGCGGGCCTTTGGCGCGGCACAGGGCTTTCAGAACTTCCTTCGTGTCCATGTGATTGTGCACTCTCCTCGGTGTATGCAGCGGTGCCTCAGCGCCGCACTCAGGGCGGCGGCGGTGTTGACGTCGGCGATGGCCCCCCGAAAGCGTCCATGCCGCTGGTGGGCGTCCACGTCGGCGTGTCGGTGGGCGTCCAGGTGGGTGAGATCGGCGTGTGGGAGGGCGTCGGCGACGGGGTCCAGGTGGGCGAAAGCGGCGTGTGGGAGGGCGTCCATGTGGGCGTGAGGAAGATGATGAACGGCGTGTTGGAGGGCGTCGGTGTGGCGGTTGGGATGATGAAGGGCGTATAGGTCAGGGTTGGCGTCAGCGTCGGGGGCGAAAAAGGTCACCGGCGGCGGGACGAAGTACGTCGTCGCCGGCGGCAGGGTAGGCGACAGCGAGGGGGTCAGCGTCAGGGTGGTGGTGACGCCCGGTTGGAGGGTTATCATGGTCCCGGTTGGGCCGGGGGGTCGGCGTCGGTTCGTCGCCGGGCCAGCTTGCGATCAAATACAGCCCCAGACAGTAACAAGGCAATGTCGTCACCACCACAAAGAGCATGACTATAGTGAACAGGCGTTGTCGTTGCCCCTCGCTGACTGCGTACATCCGTCGCTCCCCCTGGAAAGCGCGCTGCGCCCGGCCTGGGGCGTTCGAGCCGGGCGCCGACCGTTGATGCTAGCATGACGGCAAATGCTTGTCAAAACGCCACAGCGCGTATGGGTGGTGAGACCACGTTGGGGTCGTTGAGCATCATTGTAATCTGCCCTTGCCGGGTTCACAAGTGACGTGAGGCACAAGGGGCGCAAAACGGGATGATTTGACACGCACACAGAAATTAGGTTATACTAATTAGATAATTAGATGAATATAATATCGCCGTGGAAGTGCGCGCATTAGCGTTGCACAAGAAAACGGCGGGCCTGTTGACGAAGATAGTTCCATGTCGTATAATTCCGCGCCGTATTAGCCGGCGGGGGTGTTTATGGAAGCTGAAGTGAATATGCACGCGCTGCACGAAAGGGCGCGCGAAGTCGTCGCCGAAGTGCTTGGCATCGAGGACACGACTGCGTTCGATCTTGCTAAGCTCCTGCACCACATCGGCAACCTGATGGAACGGGTCACCGAGTGTGCGATGGACGACGACACCCTGTCGAACGCGCGGCTCCGGCTCCTGGTGCCGTTGCTGATCGCGGAGCGGCTGGGCCACCCCGCCGAGATTTCGCCCACCATGCTCAGCCGGTACAGCAACGTGAGCCGGAACACGATCAGCGCGCTGTTGCGTGGGCTGGAGGAGCAGGGGCTGGTGACGCGCGAGGTCGACGTGGACGACCGGCGGCGCTTTCACATCCGGCTGACGCCGCTGGGTCGTGAGGTCGCGATGGAGCGCGCGCCGCGCTTCGTCGCCCACACCGAAAGCCTTTTCGCCGACCTGACTGCGGACGAACGCGAGGCGTTGCTGCGCCTGTTGACGAAAGTGCGCGACACGCTGGTCAGCAAATGCGCGGCGATGGGGTCGCGGTAACACGTGGAAGAGGGTAAAGCATTGGAGCAACAACAGAAATCGAGGGGTAGACGCCGCCAGCGGCCCGCTGGCGACGCATCGGGCGGCGGCTCCAGGGCGCTGATGCGGGCGATCCGTTACATCGGCAACCATCGCCGCCTGGCGTTGATTGCGTATGCGTCGCTGTTTATCGCGACGTTCTCACAACTGGGGTGCCGCAGGTGGCGCAGAGCACCATCGACGCCGTGGTCAATGGATATGTGGCGAACACGTTCTTCGGCACGGTCCCGCAGGCGCTTCAGGGCGCGGCGGCGGTTGCGTTCGGGACCACGCTCGACCAATTGGAGCAGAATCAGGCCACCGCGCCGTCGGCGCTGGCGATAGCGCTCGTCGGCATCGTGGCGCTGGCGGTCGTGCGGGCGGGGGCGAGCTTCGTGCAGACTTTCTTCTCGGAGAGCCTCTCGCAACACCTGGCGTTTGACTTCCGCAACGACCTGTTTGCCAAGATCCAGCGCCTCTCGTTCAGCTACCACGACCGCAACCAGACCGGCCAACTCATGATCCGCGCCACCGACGACGTGGAGCGGCTGCGCATGTTTGTGGCGCAGGGGTTGGTGCAGACGGTGCAGGCGCTGGCGCTGTTCACCGGCGCGATCTCGGTCCTGCTGCTGACCAACTGGCGCCTGACGCTGGTCGTCGTCCCGATCCTGCCGGTGGCGTTCCTGGTCTTCCTGGTGTTTGGCGCGGTTGCATTTCCGTTGTTCAACAAGGTGCAGCAGAAGCTCTCGACGCTCAACACCATCCTGCAAGAGAACCTGGCCGGAATGCGCGTGGTGAAGGCGTTCGCGCGCGAGCCAGAGGCTGAGGCGAAGTTCGAGGACAGCGCCGAAGCGCTGCTCCGGCAGCAGCTTGTGGTGCAGCGCGTGTTCTCGTTTTTGTTCCCGTTCGTGTTCCTGATCGCCAACCTGGGGCAGGCCGCCGTGCTGTACTTCGGCGGGCGACAGATCATCGAGGGCACGTTGAGCCTGGGCGAGTGGCAGAAGTTCAACCTGTACCTGATGTTCGTCTTCTTCCCGATGGCGCAGCTTGGCTTCATCATCTCACTGATGTCGCAGGCGTCGGTATCGGCGCGGCGCATTTTCGAAATCCTCGACGCCCGGAACGAGGTGCAGGACCGGCCAGACGCCGTCCAAATCGGCGAGATCGCGGGGCGCGTGCAGTTCGAGAACGTGAGCTTCCGCTACTTCAGCAGCGGCGAGCCGGTGTTGCAGGAGGTCAGTTTTGAGGCGATGCCGGGCCAGACTGTGGCGCTTCTGGGCGGCACGGGCAGCGGCAAGACGACCATCACGAACCTGATCCCGCGTTTCTACGACGTGACCGAGGGCCGCGTGCTGGTGGACGGCCACGACGTGCGCGAGGTGACCATCGAGAGCCTGCGCGAGCAGATCGGTATCGTGCTGCAGGAGACGAACCTGTTCACCGGCACGATCCGCGAGAACATCGCGTTTGGGCGGCCTGACGCCTCGATGGAGGAGATCGTCGCCGTCGCGAAGGCCGCCGCGGCGCACGACTTCATCATGGAGTTCCCGCAGGGCTACGACACGCCCGTTGGCGAGCGCGGTTCCACGCTCAGCGGCGGGCAGAAGCAGCGCATCGCCATCGCGCGCGCGCTCCTGATGAAGCCCAAGATACTCATCCTCGACGACAGCACCAGCAGCGTAGACGTCGCCACCGAGTACCGCATCCAGCAGGCGCTGGACGAGTTGATGCAGGGGCGCACCAGCTTCGTCATCGCGCAGCGCATCAGCACCGTGCTCAACGCCGACCTCATCCTGGTGCTGGACAAGGGCAGGATTGTGGCGCGCGGCGCGCACGAGGCGTTGATCGAGGACAGCCCCATCTACGCGGAGATTTACCACTCCCAGCTTGTCGAGGACGTTGTCGTCGACTCCGCCGGCGACGGCGAGACGCTCGTGGTGGCGGAATAGGAGACGGGTTTCATGTTTGGTCACAGGGGCCTTCTTGAGGCCGAAGTAAGCAAACGGGTGGAGTGGGGGTTCTGGAGTGGATGGTGCCTGATTATCGTTGGTGTGGTCGTGGGGGGATCGCGAAGGATCGGAGGCGGTGATGCTACCGACGCGTGGTCGGGGGGGGGGCGAGCCCCAGAGCGTGCGGTAACGCTGGCGCGGTTCTGGCAGTACATGAAGCGCTACTGGCTTGCCCTGATTATCGTCTTGGTGCTGGTCGTGGCCGGCACCTGGGCGCAGATCATCACGCCGAAGCTGATCGGCCAGGCGGTTGACTGCTACCGACGCCGCTGGTCGGTGACGCCTTCGGCGCGGGGACCATGCTGGCCGGCGCGCAGAGCGCGTCGGCTTCGAACTGCTGGTTCGAGTCCGGGCTGCCGGAGAGTCCCACGTCGGATGATCTGATCGCCGGGCTGAGCGGGCTGATCCTGGTGATCGTCGCCATCTACGCGGCCGGTGCAGTCATCAGCGGGTTCCAGTTCTTCTCGATGGCGTGGGTCGGGCAGCGCGCGCTCAAGTTCATCCGTGTGGACCTGTTCAAGCACCTGCTCCGCCTGCCGTTGGGGTTCTATGCTAAAGAAGAGACCGGCAACCTGATGAGCCGCATCACCAACGACGTGGACACGGTCCAGCAGATCATGAGCTTCGGGCTGGTGCAGGTGCTGCGCAGTTTCCTGCAGATCGGCTGGGTCATCGTCGTGATGCTGCAGGAGAGCCTGCCCTACGCCCTGCTGAGCCTGACCGTCGTGCCCTTCATGATGGTTTCGACGGTCTGGTTCTCGAACCGGGCGCGCGTGGCGTATCGCCAGGCGCGCAAGGAGATCGGCGAGGTCAACGCCGACCTGCAAGAAAGCATCTCCGGCGTGCGCGAGGTGCAGGCTTTCAGCCGGGGAAGACGAGAACATCGCCGGGTTCCGCGTTTCCAATGCGGCCAACCGCGACGCCAATATCCGCGCCGCCACGTACACGAGCGCGCTTGGTCCCGCGCTGGAGGCGCTCAGCTACGTCGCGAACGCGGTTGTGGTGGGCGTGGGGCGGTTACGCCCTCCTCCTCAGCGGCGGCGACCTGTTCGGCACGACGATCTCGCTGGGGCTGGTGATCGCGTTCATGGGGTACGTGCAGCAGTTCAACCAGCCGATCCAGCAGATTTCGGTGCTGTGGACCAACCTCCAGAGCGCCATCGCGGGCGGCGAGCGCATCTTCAACCTGATGGATGTCGAGCCAAGCATCACGGACAGGCCGGACGCGGTCGAGATGCCGCCCATCCAGGGCAGGGTGACGTTGACGGACGTGTTCGCCCACTACAAGGAAGACGAGCCGGTGCTGTGCAATGTGGACCTGACGGCTGAGCCAGGGCAGACCATCGCCATCGTGGGGCCGACCGGGGCCGGCAAGACCACGCTCGTCAACCTGATTCCGCGTTTCTACGACGTGGAATCGGGGTCGGTCGCCATCGACGGAATCGACGTGCGTGACGTGACACGCGCCAGCCTGCGCCGGCAGATCGGCGTGGTGTTGCAGGACACGTTCCTCTTCAGCGACAACGTGCTGGAGAACATCCGCTATGGCCGGCCCGACGCGACCGACGAGGAGGTCATCGCGGCGGCCAGGACAGCGCGCGCCGACACGTTTATCGAGCGCCTGCCCGATGGCTACCAGACAGTGCTCGGCGAGCGCGGCGCGGGCCTGAGCCAGGGCCAGCGCCAGCTCATCGCCATCGCGCGCGCGATACTCGCCGATGCGCGCCTGCTCATCCTCGATGAGGCCACAAGTTCGGTCGATACCCGCACTGAGCGGCAGATCCAGTCGGCGCTGGAGATGCTGATGCAGGGGCGCACGAGCTTCGTGATTGCCCACCGCCTCAGCACCATCCGCAACGCCGACCAGGTGCTCGTGCTCCGCGATGGTGAGATCATCGAGCGAGGCCGCCACGAAACGTTGCTTGCGGCGCGCGGCTTCTACTATGAGCTGTACATGAGCCAGTTCCGCCGCGACGAAGAGGGCGAGGCGGTCGCCGGCGGCAGGGTCGCTGGCAAGGAAGATGGCCGGCCAGCCGGCCTGCGCCCTGCTGAAGCGCTCGGCAGCGCAGACTGACGCCGCGATACCCAATCGCAGCGCGATTTCCCAGGGCTTTCTTGTGGGGGCGGACCGGCGGTTCGCCCCCATTTCATGGCTCCGGCGCTGCGCCTTTCCACACAAGTTCCCTATCGCGTCTTCACATTCTCCACATAAGTCTCCGCGATAATGCCGGCAAATCTAGCATTGCAAGGGAGACGAAACCATGTCCCAGAAGATCATTGTTGGAATGCTCGCTTTGACCCTCATCGGGGCGGCCGGCGTCGGCGTGTGTGATGCCGCCCAGCCCGTGTTTGCGGGAGAGGAAGTGTTCACACCGGCGAACATCGTCGCAGCCAACCCGGAAGACGACCCGGTGGCGACGCCGGAGCCGTCCGCGCCGCGATATGGCCGGGCGCAGGGCGCTGGCGATGGCACCGGCCCGCTCAACCTGCAG
The DNA here is from genome assembly GCA_027494055.1 of Anaerolineae bacterium. GTDB lineage: Bacteria > Chloroflexota > Anaerolineae > Aggregatilineales > JAFGMM01 > JAOSJO01. The sequence goes on from JAOSJO010000024.1 coordinate 274,993, forward strand.
CAGGCGCAGTACGTTGACAACGTCGGCGACCCGTGGACCGGCAGCGGTACCATCACAGGCTTTGACCTGGCGGGCATGACGCTGACCCTGGACGATGGCAGCACCGTGTATGTTGAGTTGGGGCCGGCGTACTACTGGCAGGCGCAGGATGTGGCGCTCGCGGTGGGCGACTGGGTGAGCATTGAAGGCTTCTTCAATGGCGACCAGATTCACGCGGCGACCGTGACCACAGCCGATGGCGCAGTGCTTCAGGTCCGCACGGACGAGGGCGCGCCGCTCTGGGGCCTCGGCAACCAGGGCCGGCGGGCCGGCAATGCGCGGTCCGCTTCGGGCAGGCTGGGCCAGGGTCCACAAGGCCAGGCGGTCCAGGGCGCGCAGGGCCAGCCGGGTCAGGCCGGGCAGGGCGTGCAGGGTCAACAGGGCCAGGTCTATCGCGGCGGTCGCCAGGGCTGAGACTAACGGAGCAAACGCACAACAGAGGGCGGCCAGCGATGGCCGTCCTCTGCCGTTCCGGAGGGACCGCACAGACTGAGACGCGCCCGCGCCGCAACTTGACATGCACCCGGTGGCGGGTTAGCTTTATCGCGTTACCCGATCACACGCCTCTGGCGGAGCGACCCCATGGCGCAAGCAAATGACGCGGAGAAGCCCTCCCAGGCGGATGCGATCCGGCAGCGGCAGGAGCGCATGCGCACATACGTCTTTGTGATCGTGGGCGTGGTGATCGTCGGCGTGGTCGCCATGTTGGTGAGCCTCGCCAGCGGGCCGCGCTCGGCCTATGACGGGATTTTGCAGGTTCACAACGCCAGCGATGGCGCCCCCGTGCTCGGCGACTGGCAGAACGCCCCCGTCCGGCTGACGGTCTTCCTGGACTTCACCGACATCAGCTCGGCCCGGCTGCACAAGACCCTGCTGCAACTTGTCGATCCCTATATCCGCACCGGGAAGGCGATCCTGATCGAATACCTGACCCCGATGTTTGGCGGTTCCGGCTCCTTGCTGGCGGCGGAGGCCGCGTACTGCGCGAGCGAGCAGAACGCCTACTGGCAGATGCACGACGCGCTCTTCAACCTGTGGGAGCGCCAGTTCGAGGCCTATGGGCGCGTGCAGGCGCCCGCGCCCGCGTACACGAACGCGGAGATCGTCCTCGCCGCGCAGCAGATCCAGATCGACCCGCAGGAAGTCTCCGCGTGCATCAGCGAGGGCCGCCAGCGCGACACGCTGGAAGCCAGCATTGACATCGCCAACCGTGTGGGGATCACGACTATTCCGGCGGTTTACGTCAATGGCGAGCCGATTACCGACGAAGATGGCCGGCCCATCGCCGAGCCAACCCTCGCCCAACTGGAGGCGACCATCGAGTCGGCGCTCGCCTCGGCCACGGCGGAGCAGTGACAGCTTGACAGGGGGCATCAAGCAGAGTAAATTTAGTGTATGAAAGACACTATAACCACCCAACCGACAGAAGCGCTTGAGAAGGCCCCGGTGCGGGACCACCCCACCGTGGCTGTGGACGTGGTGATCTTTGCGCTGCGCGCCAAGTCGCCTGAGCTGGATCACCCTACTGACCTGGACCTCCAGGTCTTGCTCATCCGGCGTGGGACGGAGCCGTTCAAAGGGATGTGGGCCATCCCTGGCGGGTTCGTCGGCCTCGACGAGTCGCTTGAGGACGCGGCGCGGCGCGAGCTTGCCGAGGAGACAGGCGTTACCGACGTGTGGTTGGAACAGCTCTACACCTTCGGCGCGCCCGACCGCGACCCGCGCACGCGCGTGATCAGCGTCACGTACTACGCCCTGGTGTCGGCGGACCTGCTCGACCCGCACGCCGGCTCCGACGCGACCGAAGCCGCCTGGCATTCGATGTACAATCTCCCGCCGCTGGCGTTCGATCACGACGCCATCCTGGATTACGCGCTCCAGCGCCTGCGGTACAAGATCGAGTACTCGGCGGTCGCCTTCCAGCTCCTTCCCGAAGAATTCACCTTGCGCGAATTGCAGGAAGTGTATATGGTGATTCTGAACGATTACGAGTTGGACAAGGCCAACTTCCGGAAGAAGCTCCAGCGTGAAGGGAACGAAGTGGTGGAGCCGACCGGTCGCTTCCGCGAGACCGGCGGCCGGCCCGCCGAGCTTTACCGCTTTCGGGAAGACGCGAAGCTTGAGATCAAGGCGCGCCGTCTGTTCCCCTGACGGTCAGGCGGCGCGGTCCGCTTTGAGACGCGGAGAGTGGTCATGGATACGGAGTCGTTCATCGCGCAGAGCCGCCCGTTCCTGTCGTGGCTGGTAGCCTGGTACAACGACCTCGACACCATCGAACTGGACAGCCTCGCCGGGGACCCGACCAAGGTCGCCATCATCTCCGTTGACGTCATCAATGGGTTCTGCTACGAGGGGCCGCTTGCGTCGCCGCGCGTGCGTGACATTGTCGCGCCGATTGCCGCGCTCTTTGAGGCGGCGTGGTCGCGGGGCGTGCGCTATATTGCGCTGTCGCAGGATGCGCACCAGCCGGACGCGATTGAGTTCGCCCAGTGGGGGCCGCACTGCATCCGTGGCACCCGCGAGGCGGAGACCATCGATGCGCTCAAGAAGCTCCCGTTCTTTCCCCAGTTGACCGTCTTCGAGAAGAACTCTATCAGCTCCTCGATTGACACCGACCTGGGCGAGTGGCTGGACGATCACCCGGAAATCGCGACGTTCATCGTGGTCGGCGATTGCACCGATCTCTGCACCTACCAACTGGCGATGTTCCTGCGGCTCCGGGCGAACGCGCGCCAGTTGGGGGGCGTGCGCGTCATCCTGCCTGCGAATTGCGTCAACACCTACGATCTCCCGGTCGAGGCCGCGCAGCAGACCGGCGCTGTGCCGCACGACGGAGACTTCTTACATCTCGTGTTTCTCTACAGCATGATGCTGAACGGCGTCACTGTCGTGCGCCAGATCGCCTTTTGAGCTTGCGCGTCAGGCCCCCATTTGCGAGCGCTGCGGCTTTCGCGAGCAGACACCTGAACACCGGCCAAATCGCTGCCCTATGCCTGCTTCTGTTGTTCCTGTCCGCGTGCGGTCCGGCGGACTACGTCCCCGCGCCTGACCTCCCCCACATGCCGACTGGCACCGTCACGCCCTGGGAGCCGCTGGCTGTGCCCACCGCGCCGCTGAACCGCCCGCTGGACGACAGCGTCCTCTCCGGCGCGCCGTGCGCGCCGCCGTGCTGGTACGGGCTTGTGGCGGGCGTCACCGACGCCGATGAGGTGCGGCGCTTTCTGGACAACAGCCCGTTTGTCGCGCGCCAGGAGCGCGAATCGCTCGCCGACGGCGGCGAGGTCTATCGATGGGCGTGGGCGCCCGCCGGCGGCGCGATCGTGCCCGGATCGAACGCCCTCTACCTCCGCGACGGCGTGTTGCAGCGGATTGTGGTCAGCCCCGAAGTCGCGCTGACATTGAGCCAGATCGTGGACGCCTACGGCGCGCCGCATGGCATCGACCTGCCCGACCCTGGCGCGGGCGCGCAGAGCCAGACGGCCCACCTCTACTACCCCAAGCAAGGCCTGGTCGTGGCGATTGGCGAGGTCGAGCGCGCCCCGGAGGGCGACCTCATCTGCCCGCCGCGCCTCGCGCCGGTCGAAGCGCTGATCTACGTCCCAGCCGGGGAGATCGGCGTCGCGGTGGCCGCGCTCTACGATGGACCTGAAGCGCGTGACGCGACGCTGGCGCGGCTCCGTGAATGGGATGGCGCATCGTGCCTGACCGCGGAACAGGACGCGGGCGTCGAGTAGCCTGCCTCCCAACGCGCGCAGACAACGCAGTTTGAAAAACCGCGCCGCAAGGGGTACGCTTCCAGAGGGCGCGGCGATGCCGTGCCCAACGACGCGCCGCACGCTGCAAAGGATGCCCTATGCGCCGGTGGTATCGCGGTTGGCTTGGTCGCTCGGAAGCGCCGCCTGTCGAACAACGCCTGATCGAGAAAATCCTGGATGGTACGTATCCGCCCGGCGTGACGTTGCCTGGCGAGCGCAAGCTTGCGAGTGAACTGGGTGTCGCGCGGGCGGCGCTGCGCGAAGCGCTCCAGCGGCTGGCGCGCGATGGCTGGCTCACGATTCACCACGGCAAGGCGACCCGCGTCAACGACTACTGGCGCGATGGCAGCCTCAACGTGCTGACCGGTTTCCTCAATCACGGCGATGGCCTGCCGCCAGAGTTCGTGACCTACCTGCTTGAGGTGCGCGCCGCCATCGCGCCGGACTACGCCCGGCGTGCGGTCGCGCGCGCGCCCGGCGAAGTCACCACCTACCTGGAAAGCATCCAGGACCTGCCCAACACGCCGGACGCCTTCGCCGCCGCCGACTGGGGGCTGCACCGGTGCCTGTCGCTGGCGTCCGGCAACCCGATCTACCCGCTGTTGCTCAACAACTTTGCCGGCTCTTACGAGCGTCTGGCGGAGACCTACTTCATCCCGGAGGGCGCCAGGGTGAGCGCGCGCCGCTTCTACGCGGAGTTGCTCGCCGCCGCGCGCCGCGAGGACGCGGACGCCGCCGAGGAGATCACGCGACAGTCGATGCTGCGCAGCATCCGGCTCTGGCAGGGCGTCGAGGCGGCGACGCCGGAGGGCGAAGCGCACGGTTCCTTAGAATAGTACATTGTCTGTGCACCGCCATCTGTTATACTTCCCGTCAGCCGGCGGCGACGTCGCCGCCTGGCGCGGCCCGTGGAGGCGAGTGCAAGCCCATGAACCTGATCGTGCTGAATCCCCACGCCGGCGGCGGCAAGACCCTGCGCCTCTGGCCCAAGCTTGAGCCGGTGCTGCTGGACCGTTTCGGCGGCGAACTGATTATCGCGATCACCAAGCACGTGCACGAGGTCGCCGCGCACATCGACAAAGCGCGCGCCATCGGCGTGGAGCGGATCATCGTCGTCGGCGGCGATGGCACCAACCACGCCATCGTTAACGCCCTCGTGGACGAGCCGGCCCCGGAAGGCGCGCCGCCTATCGCGGTCGGGCAGGTGCCGGTGGGCACCGGCATGGACTGGTCGCGCACGCTCGGCATCCCGACCGACCCGGTGGCGGCCATTGGCTGGCTGGCCGAGGCCAGGCCGTGCCCCTGCGACGTCGGGCGCATCACGACGGGCGATCAGCGCTACGTGTTTCTGAACATCGCAAGCGCCGGCGTTGGCGCCGATGTTTCGCACCGCGTGAACGCGGTCCGCCGCCGCCGGCCGTGGACGTTCATCCGGGCCATATTGACCACCCTGCTGCGCTACAGGCCGCAGCCCGTGCGCATCGTGCTGGACGGTGCGCCGTTCTTCGAGGGACCGGTTTACATCGCCGCCGTCGCGAACGGACAGTGGTTTGGTCACGGCATCCAGGCCGCGCCCGGCGCGGCCTTCGACGACGGCCTGTTCGACGTGGTCGTTGCCGAAGGCATGTCGCACCTCAGCGTCCTCCAGGTGCTCATGAAAGCGTACAAGGGCGAGCATATCGGGCACCCGCGCGTGCACACCGGGCGCGCGGCCTGCGTGGAGGTCACGCCGCTGGACGGGAGATGGCTCGGCATGGAGCTGGATGGCGAGCCGCGCGCCGGCGACCAGATTCGTTTCGAGGTGCTGCCGTCGGCGATCCAGATGTTGAGCCGGCCCAAAAGTGGATAGGGACCTCTGTAGGGTATAATCAGGGGATATATAACGCGAGAACAGACAGGTTCTAAGAAGCAGAGGTAGATGACCACAGACACGCTCGTCGATCAACTGCTGGCGGCGCTGCCGCCGGTTGCCCTGACGGTCGAGGCCGCGCCGCTGACCAACGTCGGACCTTCCAACCTGATCCATTACCTGATGGGCACACAGGAGCCGTGGACTGACCGGCCGGCGAACCGCACCGACTTCTTGCTGCGGACCGAGCTGGTTCGGATTCACCGCCTCACGCCCGACCCGCCGGATCGGCCGGCGGTCTGGGCTGACCTGGTGGCGCAGGCGCAGAAACGCGCGGCTGCCATGCTCAATGAGCCTCCTGATCTGCAAACTGAGATGGAACTGGGGCCGTTTTTGGACCGGACACGGCGCGGCGAAAGCGACGCCCAGATCAAGCAGCGCGTGTGGCTTGCCATCGTGATGTACAACCTGGGGCATCGCGGCCTTTCCTTTGATAGAGAGAATGGCGCGATCTTTGCCCAGGAGCCGACGTTTGGCGCGCCTATCGGCATCGCGCCCGACCTGGCGGTTGATCTGGCGCGCGCGCGCGGCGCGGAGCGCTTTTATGTGGCGACCTATGCGGAGCGCTTCCGCGAAACCGAGTACACCGGCGAGTACCCGGTTGACCTGGCGCGGGGGCGCGGGCGTATGCGCTGGTACGTCCACGAAGTGCGCATTGACCCGCGCGCCGAGCGCTTCTATGAGATCGAGCGAAACCCTGTGGAACGGACTGTCGCGCTTATTGTGGCGGGCGACGAGCACGCCACGCGCGCCGGCCTCCCGCGCGATTACTACCGCGACCCCGCGTTCCAGCAGGCCGTGATCGACGCCGAAGACCGGCATTACGACAAGACGCTGGTGCTCTCGCCGCGCCATGGCCTGGTGGCGCTCGACCAGATCGTCCAGGAGGACGGGGTCTGGGAGGACCTGGGCTGGTGGAACTATGACTGGGCCTGGAAGGCGCAGGACCAGCTCTGGCGCGCCTGCCTCAACCCGGACGCCCACGTTGATGTCGACGCCGCCAGACGGGAGATCTCGTGGTGGGTGTGGCAACACCCAGAGTCGCGGTATCGCTTCACGCTGTATGGACACAGCCGGGCGACGCAAATCCTCGCCGAGATTCTGTACAACCAGCAGGCCTCTGTGGAGACGCACCCCGGCTACGTAGCCCCGGACGCCTGGGGATGTCCTCCGCGTTCTATGACGACTATGAGCCGGGCGAGATCCGGTATGACGACATCCTCTCCGAACTCGGCCTGGACGAGTCGCTTGAGCAAGACCTGCGCGAAACGCTCACCGCCGCCTCCGAAGAGGCGGCCCAGATGGCGGAGGTCGTGTTCCTCCCGCCGCCGTCAACGCTCAACGTCGCGCCGCGCATGTTGTCGCCGGAAGAGGCGTTGGAGCCGGTGATGGTGCTGCGCGCGCGCGAATGCGAAGTGGATCAGGTCGTCGTTGAGCTGCAGGCGTTGCGCGACCTGCTGGACGAGCCGGTCAACATCGGCATCCTCATGGACGCGCCCACCCGCCTCACGGCGGTGTTGCGCATTGTTCACGCCGTGCTCCATGGGGATGAGAGCGAGGTCATCGCGCTGAGCGAGGAAACGCTGCCGGCGCGGCTGCACGAGGCGGTGCGCAACGCCGCGCTCGACCTTGAGGACGACCGCCTCTGCCCGCTGCTCTCTTATGCCGAGGGGCTGAGCGCGCTCGCGGTGTTGCTCGATGACGACGACCGTGACCGGCTGAGCGTGTGGCAGCGCACGTTCTGGGCGGGGGAACTGCGTCACAACGGGTTGTTTGGCGAGTAGGCGGCGCGATGCTCGACCGTGAGGAACTCGTTCACGAGGCAGCGCGGCGCTCGGCGGCCATCATGGTCGCGAAAGTCGAGGGGCTGCGGGCCGCCCTCCGTGACGCGCCGGCGGCGGCGCTGGCGCTGCGCAGCGGCGCGGCTTTCGTGCAGCGCGCGCCCGAACCGGCGCGCCTCGAACTCGCATACCTGTTCACGGACTACGTCGTGACCTGTCCCGACTTCGAGGTGTTGAAGGCCGGGGACGGGCAACCGGCCAGCCCCTTCGTCCAGGCGGTGGTGCTCTCCTACCTGCGGGCCGCCGATGGCACGCCGCGCGCGCATGAGTGGGTGAGCCTGCGCGAGCTGCCCGACGGCCAGTTCTACCACCGCGCGTTTCAGGGATACACCGGAGACATGCTCGCGGCGCGGCTAGGGAACGACCTGGAAGCGTTCCGGCGCGGCGCGGCACCGCTCGCCGATGTGGCGTTGACCGCCTTTGGCGACGCTGCGTATGCGTTCCGCGTGTTCCCCAACCTCTACATGGCCGTCATCTACTGGCTTGGCGACGAGGACTTCCCGCCGCGCGCCTCGGTGCTCTTCGACAAGGCCGCCGTGCATTACCTCTCGCTCGACGGGCTGGCCGTGGTCGGCAGCCAGCTTACGGGCAAAATTCTGCGCGGCGCGCTGGCGTCAGGGTAATAGCCTCCTTCGACCCAGATCGGGGCGACCTTAAGTCAGGCTACACAAACCGGGCGAATCGTGCATAATTGATGTATGGCTGTAGCGCGCATTGCGGTCGTGGGCGGCTTTGCGATGGAGTTGGCTTTCTGGGCGTCGCGCCGCCCAGGTCCCAACGAGATTGTGCAAGGCGATGCCTTTGAGATGCGCCCTGGCGGAAAGGGGTTTGCCCAGGCGGTTGCCGCAAGCCGCGCTGACGGCAAGGTGGTGGCGATTGGGCGCATCGGGCAGGACGATTTCGGCGACCTGTTCCTGCGGAAGCTCGTCGTCGAAGGAGTCGAGACGCGCTGGCTCGTGCGCGACCCCCTCAACGGTACGGCGGTGGTCAGCCCGCTTAGCACCAAGGATGGCGATGCAGGGGTGCTCCTGGTGCCCCGCGCTAACGGCGCGCTTGAGGCGCAGGACATTGCGCGCGCGACGCAGGTGCTTGCGAATTCCGACGTGGTCCTGCTGCAAATGGAGACCCCGCCGGCGGCGAGCCAGCTTGCCGCCGCGCTTGGCCGCAGTGGCGGCGCAAAGGTGATTCTCAACGCTGCGCCGTATGCCGGGCAGGACCTCCCCGGCGCGCTTCTTGCCGTGGTGGATATCCTGGTCGTGAGGCGCGCGTCGCTGCCCGGTTGACGGACGGCGCGCACGCGGACGTTGCGCCTGAGTCGACCGCCCACGCGCTCCGGGCGCGCGGCGCGCGGCGGGTGGTTGTGACGCTGGGAGCGGAGGGGTGTATGATGGTTGACCGCGACGGGGCGCGGACTTTCCCCGCCTTTCCCGTGGACGCAGTCAATCCGGGCGCGGCCGGCGATGCGTTCTGCGGCGCGCTGGCGGTCGCTGTAGCCGAACGCCAGCCCATCGCGCGCGTGCTGCGTTTTGCCAACGCTGCCGCTGCCCTGGCGTGCAGCGTGCCCGGCGCTGAGGCCGCCCTGCCGACGCGCCATGCCATTGAACGCTTGTTGCGAAAGCAGATGTGAGATGAGCATATATCTGGACTCGGCGGACCCTGAAGAAGCACGACAGGTGCAGGAACTTGGCTTTGTTGCCGGGGTGACGACCAACCCGGGCTTGATTGCGCGAACCGGGCGGCCCGCGTTCCAGGTGCTGGCCGATCTGGTGGAGATCGTGGAAGGCAACGTGTTCTTCCAGCTTACGGGCAAGACCGTAGCGGAGCGCATGGACCAGGCCTGGGAGGCGTACAACATCCGCCCGGACCGGGTGGTGCTCAAGGTGCCCACAACCCTCGACAACCTGGCGCTGGTCGCGGAGCTTGCGCCAGACATCGAATGCGCAATGACGGCCATCTTCAGCGCGGCGCAGGCCTACCTGGCGGCCCAGGCGGGCGCGCGCTACGTGATCCCTTACGTCAGCCGGACGACGCGCCTCCTGGGCGATGGTCCGGGCCTGGTGAAAGCCATGCGCGAGGCGCTGGCGGGGACGGAAGTCGAGATTCTGGCCGCGAGCATCAAATCGCCGGAGGAGGCCGTCGAGGCGCTGCGCGCCGGCGCGCACCACCTGACGCTGCCGCTGGACGTTATCCGCGCGATGGGCGAGCACACCCTTTCGCACCAGGCGATTGCGGAGTTCTCGCAGCCGCTGAACCCGGATCAGGGTTAGCGATGCGCAACGAACTCAAACGGCTGACGGCCCAAAGCGATGTGGCGGCCTTGATGGCGAGTCTGGAGGCCGAAGATGTGTTGGCGCAGGCGATCCGCGTCCAACAGATACCGGCGCCAACCTTCCACGAGCATGAGCGCGCGAACTACATCCTCAGCCAGCTTGGTGGGCGCGACCTGGCCGATGTCGGGACTGATGCGATCTGCAATGTGTACGCGCGGCTGCCAGGGACGAACCCGGGCCGGCCCGCGCTGTTGGTCTCCGCGCACACCGACACGGTGTTTGCGCACGACACTGACCTGACGGTCACGGACCAGGATGGCCGCGTGTACGGGCCGGGCATCAGCGACAACAGCCTGGGCGTGGCGGCGATGCTGGCGCTGCTGGCGGCCATGGAGCGCGCCCGCTACCAGCCCCCCTGCGACGTGTGGTTTGTCGCCAACTCGCGCGAGGAAGGCCTCGGCGACCTCGGCGGGATGCGCGCCGTGCTGGAGCGCCTCCAGGGCCGGCTTGGCGCGGCGCTCGTAATCGAAGGGTTGGGCCTCGGCAGAGTGTGCTATGGTGGGGTCGCCGTGCGCCGGCTGAAGCTCACGTGCAGAGGGCCGGGCGGCCATAGCTGGATGCAGGACCGCCCACCCAGCGCCATCCACGAGTTGATGCGCCTCGGCGCGCGGCTTGCCGACCTGACGCCGCCGGAGCCGCCGCGCACGACGTTCAATATCGGCCTCATCGAGGGCGGCACGTCGATCAACACCATCGCGGCAGAGGCGTCGCTTTACCTTGACCTGCGTTCCGAGAGCCAGGAGGCGCTGGCGACGCTGGAGCGTGAGGTGCGCGCGCTGGTCGAAGCGGCGCACGTCGATGGCGCGACGTTCGAGGTGACGCTTGTGGGCGAGCGGCCTGGGGGCCAACTGCCCATCGATCACTGGCTGGTGCGGGGCGCGGGCCTTGTGCTTGAGATGGTCGGAGTCGCGCCGAACTACAACATGGCGAGCACTGACGCCAACGCCGTCCTTGCGGCGGACGTACCGGGGGTGACGCTGGGCATCACGCACGGCGGCAACGCCCATCGCCTGGACGAGTACCTGGAGGTCGCGCCCATCGCGCGGGGCATGAGGCAGCTCGTGTTGATTGCGCTGTTTGCCTTGCAGCGCCTGGCGGTTATCTAGGTTACGCTGGCCGGGTCCCCAAAGCACGGATACGGCGCCAGATTCGGACGTGGCGCCGTTCGCCGCGCTTGTCATCTCGCGTTGGGAGCATCTATAATGAACCCGCTCTGGAAGCAACCCGGCACCGCAAGGGGGTAGCATGGCGCGTCTATCGGTTCTGGTGGCAGTGCAGCGCGATCAAGTCGAGCGCTACCGCGCGCACCTTCCCAAAGAGGAGGGCATAGAGGTCACGACCGTCACCTCGGAGGAGAAAGTGCGCGACATCCTCGCCGCGCCGGAATATGCGTTCGACGTGATTGTGATCGAAGCATCGCTGTGCAACGTGCCCGAACTGCTCCGCGACGTGCAGCGCGACAACCCTGCCCTGCTAGCCATCCTCGTGGACGAGGGGGCTGATTTCGCCCTGCCGGGCCGGGCGCACGACATCTCGACCGATCCTTTCCACAACGACGACCTCCTGAAGCGGATCAAGCGCCTCGCTGAGGAGCGCCGGCTTGAGACGCTGCGCGCCGATGAACTGGCCCCGGTGCGATCCTTTGCGCGACATATCCGGAAGGCATCCGGCGGTGTGAGCAAGCCGGAGGCGGCGGTGATCGCCATCAGCGACCTGGGTTACGATTACGCCGGCTACTATGCCGTCGATTGGTCGGTTGACCCGCCGCGCCTGACGGTCGTCGCGCAGCGCGGCCCGGCGCGCGTCCTCCACGCGACCCCGGCGCAGCAGCCGCTCGACGGGTTGCTGGGCTGGGTCGTGACCAACGGCGTCGCGCGGATTGTCGGCCCGAATGACGCGTCAGGCCACACGCTCGTCACCGACGGCGTGTTCGGCTCGGCGGTCGCCGTGCCGGTGGGGGTCAACCTGCGGTTTGGGGTGATACTCGCGTGCCGGGACGGCGCAGACGCGATCAGCGGCGAGGACGCGATGATGCTGGAACTGGTTGCGGCGCAGTTGGCGGCGGCGCTCGCCGCCGAGGCGCGCGAGAGCCAGAAGAGCTGAGCGGACGCTACGCCGGCTCCTGGCCGTCGCGCCAACCGTCGTTGCCGCGCGCAGCTTCCGCAAACGCCCAGAACAGCCGGTGCATGGCGGCGTCGGCCTCGAAGAGCACTTCCGGGTGCCACTGCACCCCGATGATGAACCGCCGGTCGGGGTGCTCCAATCCCTCGATCAACCCATCGGAGGCGCGCGCAGCGACCCGCAACCCGGCCCCCACTTGATTGGCCGCCTGGTGGTGCAGGCTGTTGACGGGCAGGTGCGTCTTGCCCAGGGCCGCACCCAGCAGCGAGTCCGGCGTCACGCTGACTTCGTGCGCGAGTAAGTCTCGCTGTGTGGCGTATTCGTGGTCGTGTTCGAGGGGGGGTGGGGAATTCGTCGGGGATGTGGCGGTAGAGCGTCCCGCCCAGCGCCACATTGAGCACCTGTATCCCCCGGCAGATGGCGAGCAGCGGCTTGTCGTCGCGCGTCGCCCACTGGCTCAGCGCGATCTCGGCGCGGTCGCGCGCCTCATCCTCGCCGTACATCGATGGCACCGGTTCCGCGCCGTAAGCGCTGGCCGCGACATCCGCCCCGCCGGGGAGTAGCACGCCGTCGAGGCGCGCATAGAGCGCCGCCAGCGCCTCCATGCCGAGCGTCACCGGGACGATCACCGGCGCGCCGCCGGCTGCCTCAACGGCGCGGACGTAGGCAGTGACCAGCGCCAGTTGCGCGCTCTTGTGTTCGTCGGAATACCGGTGGTTGCTGGTCAGGCCGATCAGGGGTCGGTCGTGCATGGCTCACCACGCTCAGGACGGCGTCAGGTACGAAAAAGAAGGGCGCGGCGTCGACTCCCCGCACCCTCGGCGTGCGCAATCGTTCAGGGCGCGCCCGCGCCTAGCCCCGGCGGGGATTTCCTTCAGGCGTGCGGCCTTGCCGGTGCGCCCGCGCAGGTAGTAAAGCCGGCTGCGCCGAATCTTGGCCCGCCGCACGACTTCCACCTTCTCCAGGCGGGGAGACTGCACGAGGAAGGTGCGCTCGACGCCGATGCCGTGAGACGCAATGCGGCGCACGGTGAAGTTCCGGTTGTTGTCGCTGTTGCGCACCCGGATCACCGTGCCAGGGAAGACCTGGACGCGCTCCGTGTCGCCTTCGACAATGCGGAAGTGGACGCGGACCGTGTCGCCGGGGCGGATTTCGGGAAGGTCCTCGCGCACTGGAGCCTGAAGGCTCTCGATTAGGTTGCTCATTTCGGGTACCCTCGACGTGTGTTCAGTTTCAGGGTTCATTACAAGGTAAGGCGGCCCGTCAAGGCCGCACCGGGAGATTATAGCACATCCGGCGGCGAGTTTCCACCACGAAATTCATCTCTCCGCGATTTCCTGGATCGTTGGCCGTCAGGCAGGGCTGCCGTTGCTAAAGGCGCCACAGCTCGACCGCACGATGACCCTGCCTGTGACGCTGATTGAGGGCACGTACCGGGCGTTCTTCTTCAGCAGCCGGTCGATCAGCAGATACGCCGCTTTCTGCCCGATCTGGTTGAGCGGGATGGCATACGAGGTGAGCGGCGGCAGCAGCGCCTCGGCGAGGTACCGGTCGTCGTAACCGGCCAGGGCGATATCCTGCGGCACGCGCAACCCCCGTTGCGCCGCCGCCTGGAGGCTGCCCGCTGCCATCAGGTCGTTGGAAGCGAAGATTGCGTCGATGTCCGGGTGCCGGTCAAGCAAGAGGGTGGTTGCCTCTCGACCGCTGGAGACCTCCCAGTCGCAATACTCGACGAGCGACAGGTCGTAAGATAGCTCATAGTCTTCGAGCGCCTTCTTGTAACCTTTGACGCGCTCGACCGCCGAGGTCCACCGCTCAGGCCCGCTGATGTGCGCGACCTTGCGATACCCCAGGTCGAGCAGGTGGCGCGTGGTCTCGTAGCCGCCCCGGAAGTTGTCCAGCCCGACGCAGTTCCGCTTCTGGATGCTCTGGCGCAGTTGCGCAAAAACCATCGGGGGATAGCGGTCACTTTCCAGGAGGGAATCGGGATCGCTCCAACTATCGACGAAGACCAGCCCGTCAACCTCGCGCTGGCGAAGCTGGTCAAGCGCCTCCGCCTCAAGCGCGCTCGATTGCTCGGTATCGGTGATGAGGATGCCGTATCCCCGTTCGTGCGCGACATCCTGAATGCCGCGCGTAATCCGCAGCGACAGCTCGTCGGTGATGAAGCCGAGGATCACCCCGATGGTCATGGTGCGGTTGGTGCGCAGCGCGCGCGCGGCAACACTGGGCACGTATCCAAGTTCTTTGGCCGCCTGCAAGACCTTCTGCCGCGTCTCAGGCCGGAAGTTCGCCTCGTTGCCCGTATCGCCCAGTATCTGCGACACCGCCGTCTGCGAAACGCCGGCCCTTTGCGCCACGTCTGCTTGAGTCACTCGTTTGTACGCCATGCGCGTCCCTTGCTGTATCCATGCCAGGCGGAATTGTTACGTAGTATCGACTGCGCCGCGAAGCCAACTCCAGTATAGCAGAAAACCGCGATTTTTGCGCAGATCTGGCCGTCTCCGCCGGGACTCTCCGCTGAGCGAGCGCGCACCTCTTGACTCCGAACCGTGAATCATGATATAGTCGGGGTGAGCGATTGTTACGTAATAATCAATTCGTCCCGGCCAGCGTTCGCTAGATTCTTCACTTCCTCATCTCACAACCATCGGCGGGCGGCTTTGGCGTCGAGCGCCACGCCCGGAAAGCGCTTGTGAACTTTTCCGTCCCGCTCTGTTTCCTGCGCCATCGCGCTGTTAAGGGTGGCACATCGATTGAGACTGTGAACTGCGACCGAGGTAGACCCGCTCGCGCCATTATGAGGATACCCCTGCCGGCGTACATGCCATCAAGGGGGCGCGTGCGGTTAGAGTGAAAGGAGGCGGAGGGCTGACGAGAGTATTGAGCTTGCGCGGACAGTCCAGACTTCCCTAGAGCAGTTGTATAAAGGAGTTAGCGGTGACAGAGAAGAAGCTCTCGCGACGTGACTTTCTCAAGCTAACAGGGTCGGCTGCAGCGGGCGCGGCAGCGGCGGGGTTGGTGGGCAAGCCAGCGCGCTTTGGCGTCCCCACCCTGATTCAGAACCGAACCGTCAGGATCGCGGTGGGCGGCTGGGCCGAGCAGAACATGAAGGACCTGCTGGCCGCAACCGACTTCACGGGACAGACGGGCATCGACGTCGAGGTCGTAATCCGGACGGACACCAAAGAAACCGAACTCACCCGTATCGCCAGCGCGGTCCAGGCGGGCACCAGCCCCTACGACGTGATCGACTTTGAAGACGAGCTGACAACCTCCCTGTCGCAGGCCGGCTACGTGATCGGCCTGGACGACATCATCCCGTCAGAGATGTGGGACGACTTCTCCCCGGAGATGGTCGAGTACAGCCAGGTCTGGAGCGCCTACGAGGGCGAGACCTTCCGCATCATCCACAACTGGGAGATGCCCTACTGGTGGTACCGGAAGGACTGGTTCGACGAGCGCGGCGTCGATGTGCCGGAGACCTGGGAAGACGTCAAGGCTTTGGGCGAGGTCTTCACCGATGAGGCCAACGGCGTCTGGGCCACCGAGGATGGGTTGATCAAGGGCGCGTTCCTGAACGTCTACCTGGCGTGGATCACGCTGCAGGCCGGCGGCAACCCGTTCGATGTCG
Source organism: Anaerolineae bacterium (assembly GCA_027494055.1). Classification (GTDB taxonomy): domain Bacteria; phylum Chloroflexota; class Anaerolineae; order Aggregatilineales; family JAFGMM01; genus JAOSJO01. Next base: position 290,622 of record JAOSJO010000024.1, read on the forward strand.
GCGACGAGTACCGGATGGCGCTCGAATACATCTCCGACCTCATGTACACGAGCAAGGCGCTCAACCCGGCTTCGCTGCAAAAGGACTACAATCAGCAGAACGGCGACTATGTCGCCGACAAGGTCGCCTTCATGCGGCAGTGGCCTTTCTTCGGCGACGTGGCCCGCAGCGAGGACAACGCAGAATGGTTCAGCGAGGACAAAGTGGCCGTCGCAGTGCCGCCGGCCGGGCCGGGTGGCAAGGGTGGCTCCACCTACGCCGCAGCCTGGGGGTTCGGCATCATCGCGACTTCCCCCAACCTGGCTGAAGCCAAGGAACTCGTGAGCTTCCTCGCCACCAACGAGGCGGCGGTGGAGGCGATGAAGGCAGGCTTCTGGTTCCTGAGCGCGCGCAAGTCGGTCCTGGAGGCGGCGCCTCAGGACAACTGGCTGGTCCAGCAGATGAAGATGTACACCGACGAAGGCGTCATCGGCGTGCGCCCCTTCCATCCACGCTTCGTGGAGGCGCTGACGATTCTCGAAGACACGGCTTCGGCCTATCTCACCGATCAGCTCACCCTCGACGAGTCGATGGATCAGGCCAGGGAGCAACTGGCGGACCTGGAGTAGAGTGCGAAACCGGCGCGCTTCTTTACCTGGGTGGGCGGATACTCGCCCAGGTAAAGAAGCCCCTTGCCGCCCACCGAGTGCAGAGATGTGACATGCAGAAGACCTCCGCAAAAGACAAAGCAGCCCCCGCGCAGCGCCAGGTCCGCTGGCTGGCTCCGTCGCGGCTCGCCCAGCGACGGCTGCTGCTGTTTGTGCTGCTCGTGACCCCCGCGTTTCTGCTGCGGCTCACCACCGCCGCTTACCCCATCACCCAGACGATCTTCCTGAGCTTCACCAACCTCAGCATCCTGAAGGGGACGAATGACTACGTTGGCCTGCAGAACTACGCGGACATGACCGGCGACTACGGCGTGCAGCAGGCCTTCAGCTTCACCATCATCTACGTGCTGTCTTCGGCCATCCTCCAGTTGGTCGTCGGCATGTTGATCGCGCTGCTGCTCAACGGCACCTTCAGGGGAAGGACCTTTGCGCGCACGATCAACCTGATCCCGTGGGCCATCCCGACGATTGTGGCCGGCTATGCGTTTCGCTGGCTGCTGGATGACCAGTTTGGGCTGATCCCCAATTGGGTCAACGACCTGACCGGCGAGCGCATGGTCGTGTTCATCACGCCGCTGGGGGCCAGGCTGGCCGTGATCCTGGTGCACGTGTGGAAGGACGCGCCGTTCATGGCGATTGTGTTCCTGGCCGGGATGCAGGGGGTTCCGCTCGATCTCTACGAAGCCGCCAAAGTGGACGGCGCGAATGCCTGGAGGCGGTTCTGGTCCATTACGATCCCGATGATCAAGCCGCTCGTGATCACGATGGCCCTGTTCCGGGTCGTGTGGTCGCTGGCGAGTTTCGACCTCGTGTATGGTCTCACCCAGGGTGGGCCGGGGGTGGCGACGTCGGTGCTCGCGTTGCAGGTCTTCCGCGAGGGCATCCTCTTCTTCAAGTTCGGGTTCGCCTCGGCGATCAGCGTCGTGCTGCTCATCCTGGTCGGCATCATCGGCGTGATCGGGCTGAGGTTGTTCCGCCGGGCTGACGTTACGCTTTGAGGGCGAGGCGCGAATCATGGTTGCCACACACAAGAAGCAAAGCCGCCGAAACTTCTCCTTCAGGTGGAGCGCGCTTGGCCTTTACCTGTCCTTCATCCTGTTCAGCCTGGTCGTCCTGCTGCCGATCTACTGGATGGTCAGGTCGTCCATTGCCAATCCGTCTGATTTGAACAAAGTCCCGCTCGTTTACCTCCCAACGCCAACGCTGCGCAACTTCCAGATGCTTGTTGAGCAGGTCCCCTTCCTTGAGTATCTTCGCAACTCGATCATCTTCTCCCTGGCAACGACCTTCGCCACGCTGGTCGTCAGCTACATCGCCGCTTACGCCTTCGCGCGCATCGCGTTTCCGGGCAGCAACCTCATCCTGTGGATTCTCGTCCTGTCGATGGCGCTGCCCGATGTCGGCACCATCGTGCCGCTCTACCAGATATTGCGCGACCTGCGCCTGCTGGACTCAATCATCGGGTTGACCTTCATCCTCAGCAGCGTGCTCACGCCCTTCACGGTGTGGGTGCTGGTTTCGTTCATCAAGCAGGTGCCATACGAGATCGAGGAGGCGGCCATCATCGATGGGGCGACGCTCCGCCAAATTCTCTGGCGCATCCTGCTGCCCGTCACCGCGCCTGGGCTGGTCACGATGGGGCTGATTAACTTCATCAACGCCTGGAATAATCTGCTGTACCCTCTCTCCTTCTCGGTGACAGAGGCGTCGAAGACGCTCAGCGTCTCCATTACCGAGGTCTTCGCCGGGTATTCACCGTGGGGAAAGCCCTGGGAATTGATTATGGCCGTCGGCGTGACGATGGTCATCCCGGTTGTGGTCTTGATCCTGATATCACAGAAATCAATCGTGCGCGGCCTGACCGGTGGGGCCATCAAGTAGCGCGACGGCTGTTACCCTCGTGGGCTTTTCGACACGGAGTCAACCATGACAGAGAGAAAAGGGCCTGTTGACAGCACCCGAAGCCGGCACGCACGCTGGCGCACCCTGCCCCTCACGAGTGTGCAGTTGGACGGCGGCTTCTGGGCGGATAGACAGGCCGTCAACCGGCGGTCGAGCCTTGTGCACGCCTACCGGATGCTTAAGGCGGCGGGCAATTTCCATAACCTCCGCGTCGCCGCCGGGCGCGCAAACGGCGACTACCGAGGGCGGAACTTCCTCGACTCCGATGTCTATAAGTGGCTTGAGGCCGTGGCCTATGAACTGGCGAAAGCGCCTGATGCCACGCTCCGGCAGATGGCGGAGGAAGCCATCGACCTGATCGCTGCCGCACAGACGCCCGACGGCTACCTGAACACCTATGTCCAGATCGTGACGCCGGATAGCCGCTTCAGCGACCTGGACCACGGGCACGAGCTGTACTGCGCCGGGCATCTTTTCCAGGCGGCTGTGGCCTACCACCGCGCGACCGGCAGCCCCGCGCTGCTCGATGTCGCCACCCGCTTTGCGGACTACATCGACGGCATATTTGGCCCCGGCAAGCGCCCAGGCACGGATGGGCACCCTGAGGTCGAGATGGCGCTCGTGGAGCTTTACCGCGAAACGGGCGAAGCGCGATACCTGAAGCTGGCGCAATTCTTTGTGGATGAGCGGGGCAAAGGGAAGATGCGCGGGCTGGGGTGGTACGGCCCGGAGTACCATCAGGACCGTGTGCCCGTGCGCCAGGCCACCGAGATCGAGGGCCACGCCGTGCGCGCCCTGTACCTCATGGCCGGCGTGACCGACCTGTATCTTGAGACCGGCGAGCAGGCCTTGCTGGATGCCGCAAACCGCCTGTGGCGCGACATGACGGGCGGCAAGCTCCACCTCACGGGCGGCGCGGGCGCGCGCTACGAGGGCGAGTCGTTTGGCGCGCCCTACGAGCTTCCGAGCGACCAGTGTTATTGCGAGACCTGCGCGGCGATTGCCAGCATCCAGTGGAACTGGCGTATGCTGCTCGCGACCGGAGAGGCGCGGTTTGCCGATTTACTGGAGCAAACCCTGTACAACGGCTTCCTGAGCGGCGTCGCCGCAGACGGGGAGCACTTCTTCTACATCAACCCGCTGCTCAGTCGGGGTGGGTATGAGCGCGCCGCGTGGTACGAGGTGGCCTGCTGCCCGCCCAACATCATGCGCACCGTCGCGTCTGTGGAGCACTACCTCGCCACCACCGACGCCAGCGGCGTGCAGGTTCACCTTTACAGCCCTGCCAGCGTCAGCGCCACGCTGGAATCGGGCGAGCGGGTGGCGCTGCGCCTTGAGACGCAGTATCCCTGGCAGGGTCACGTCGCCCTCACCATCGTCGAGACCGGCGCCCAACCCTGGACGTTGCGCCTGCGCATTCCGGGTTGGCAGGAGGCCGCATCGATTCGCGTCAACGGGCAGGCTGCCAACACCGCTGCGCGCGCCGGAACTTACGCCTTGATTGTGCGCGCCTGGCAGCCGGGGGATCGCGTCGAGCTGGACCTGCCCATGCCGCCGCAGTTGCTGGAGGCGCATCCACAAATCGACGCCACGCGCGCCAGCGCCGCCATCCGGCGCGGGCCGCTGGTCTACTGCCTTGAGCAACGCGATCAAGACCCTGATGTGGACATCTTCTCTGTCCAGATAGACGCGCGCGCGCCTCTGGAGGCCGCGTGGAATCCAGACTTGCTCGGCGGCATGATGGTGGTGAACGCCTGTGGGCACGCGCTCGACATGAATGGCTGGGCAGGGCATCTGTACCGGCCCCTGGGCGCGGTTGAGGGCCTCCCCAGGCGTCCTGTGCAGCTCCGGGCCGTGCCTTACTTCGCGTGGGCGAACCGGGGCGCCAGGGCGATGCGCGTCTGGATTCCGCGCGCCGCTGACCGTGATTCGCGCTGACACAGACGCCGTGTCGAACACCAGCGCGACAGAACTCGTACAAAGCAAGACGCCCACGCAGTACGTGGGCGTCTTGAATGTGGACCATCAGTCGGGGCGCTCGGATTTGAACCGAGGACCTCTACAACCCCATTGTAGCGCGCTAGCCGAACTGCGCCACGCCCCGAACACGCGCCAAATCATACCACAATCGCACGCTGGAATCAACGATCTGGCTTGCGACCCGGACGCACCGGCCAGGAACGCGCGCAAGCGCCTGGAAGATCAGTCCAGCGGGGGCAGCGCATCCTGTTCAGGCGTCGCCGGCAGGTCGGGTTCGACAGCCGCGAAGAGCAGCAGCGCGCCAACGACAATCACCAGGCTGACGAGCACATACTTGACGAAATCGGCGAGAAGATTGGCTGGCGTGAAGATCGTCACAACCAGAGTTACCAACAGCGCGGCGGGGATGCCCGACATCCCGGCGCTGGCGACGTAGTTGAGCGCCCTGGCCGGCGCGCCGCCCTGAACCGGCGCAGCTTTCTCAGACGCGCGCGCAACGAAGTAGCCGCCGATCAACGCGACGGCAACGCCAACCGCAACCATGAATAGGCTACTGTCCATACCGGTCTCCTTCGGTTTGTGTGCGGCAGGGGCGGGCCTGCGCGCGCCCCTGCCGGTCGTCTGCTAGAACAGCGTGTAGATGAACGGCGCGGCGCCCGACGCGCTGGCGAAGATCATCAGCGCGGCGAAGATCACCAGCACCACAACCATCGGGATCAGCCACCACAGCTTGCGCGCCCACAGGAACTGGAACAGCTCCCCGATCACGCCCATCCGCGACGTGAAGTCGCTCACACGGCAGAGACCCGACCTGGCTTCTTAACTGGCGCTTCTGACACGGCTTATTGCTCCTTTCGAACGAGGAAGGACTCCATCACCAGCATATCGATATCGCTCTTGCTGAAGGTCCAGTGTGCGTTGGCGGGCGTGCTGACGATGGGTTCACCGCGCAGGTTGAACGACGTGTTGAGCACGACCGGAGTCCCGGTGACCTCGCCAAACCGGTCGATGATGTCGTAGTAGAGCGGGTTGGTCTCGCGGTCGATGGTCTGCAGGCGTCCGGTGCCGCCTTCGTGCGTGGTGGCCTCCAATTCATGCCGCTTGCTCTCGATGACCGGGCTGACCATGAGCATGAAGCGCGCCGGCAGGTTTCTATCAACGCCGGGGAAATCGAAGTACTGGGCGGCGCGATTGTCGGGCACGACCGGGGCGAAGGGACGGAACGGCTCGCGAAACTTGATCTTTGTGTTGACGATGTGCTTCATCTCCGCGCGGCGTGGGTCGGCCAGGATGCTGCGGTTGCCGAGCGCGCGGCCCCCACTCGAAGCGTCCCTGGAACAGGCCGATGACCTTCTCGTGCGCCAGGTTCTCGGCGACAAGCTCCGCCAGCTTCCCGCGGTCGTCAAAGTGCTCGTAGCGGATGCCGTTCCTGTCCAGGAACGCCTTGATCTCGCCTTCGGTGTAGTCCTGGCCGTAGTAGGCGTGGCGCATCACGCTGCTGCGCTTGCGTGGTTTGCCGAGCACCATGTGGTACGCCCACAGCGCCGCGCCCAGCGCCCCGCCGTCGTCGCCGGCGGCGGGCTGGATGAACACATCCTCGAAACCGGCCTCGCGCAAGACGCGGAAGTTGGCGACGCTGTTGAGCGCCACGCCGCCGGCCATGACCAGATTCTTCTGGCCGGTGCGGTTGCGCACGTTGGTCGCCATTTTCAGCATCGCCTCTTCGGTAACGCGCTGGATGCTGGCCGCCACGTCGGCGTAGTGCTGGCACTCCCTGACAAAGGGATCGTCCGGGTTGGCGTTGGGGTCGGTGCGCGTGGTGACGAACTCGCCTTCGGGGGTGCGCGGCGGGCCAAACAGGTCGGTGAAGCGCTCGTTGTACGTGTTGGTGGGCGAATAGTGGAACGAGAAGTAATCCATGTTGAGGTTGAACGAGCCGTCGTCGTGCAGGTTGAAGACCTTGTACACCTTGTCCATGTAACGCGGCTCGCCGTAGGGCGACATGCCCATGACCTTGTACTCGCCGTTGTTGACCTTGAAGCCCAGCCACGCGGTGAACGCCGAGTACAGCAGCCCCAGCGAGTGCGGAAAACGCTGCTCGCCGTCGAGTTCGATTGCGTTGCCGCCGTTGGGCTGGTCCTCCCAGTCGCCTCTGGCGACCCCGGTCGCTGCGGTGGTCCACTCGCCCACGCCATCGATGGTGAGCACTGCCGCCTCGTCAAAGGGCGAGCTGAAGAACGCGCTCGCTGCGTGGCTCAGGTGGTGGTCGCAGAAGAGCAGCTTCCTGGCCGGGATGTTCAGGTGCTTTTGCAGCAGGCTCTTGACCCAGAAGCGGTCTTCCAGCCAGGCCAGGACCGCCTCGCGCCACACGCCCGCCGAGCGCGGGAAGGTGCCCAGGGTGGTTAGCAGGATGCGCTCCACCTTGACCATCGGCTTCTCGTAAAAGACGGCGTAGTCCAGGTCAGGCCCGGTGATGCCGGCTCTCTTCAGCACGAACTCAATGGCGTGCTTGGGATAGCCGTTGTCGTGCTTCTTGCGCGTGAAGCGCTCTTCCATCGCGGCGGCGACCAACTCGCCGTCCTTGATGAGCGCCGCCGCCGAGTCGTGGTAGAAACAAGAGACACCAAGGATATACATCAGAACTGCCTCCGCGCGTCTTCGAGCTGATTGCTGACCGGATCACGATTGACCCACTGAAGCGGCAGGTTCTCCGTCTTGATCTTGAGCGGGTCGCTGAGGAGACGCACGCCCAATCCAAAGGGTAACATGATCGTGTAGTAGAAGAACTGGACGATGGCGCGGCCCTGGTAGTTGCCGAGCACGCCACCAATGACTTTCCACCGCTCCCATGCTTTGCTCAACAGGTTCAAGGTATCCCCTCCATGGCTATGATGGATGGCCTGTCTCCAAACGGGTCGCCTATGCCAGACGGCGCGAAGCGCGAAGTCACTCCCACCCTAGCTGCTCCCCGATCAGATCAAGCATCCGTTGCGCAATCAGGGCGTTGCCCTCTGGTGTGACGTGTGACAATGGATCGACGTAGATCAGCCCGTCTTGCGCGTCGAAAACATCGGCAATGTTGTAAAGGTCTCTCGACTCATTGGCCGCCTGCCGGACGTGTTCGTATACCTCCGCGAACAGGGCAACGAGCGTGCCCTCGCCCAGCGCAGCCTTGAGCGCTTCCTCCTCCTCCGTAAGCGGCTTGTCGCCATGCGCAATTGTGGGCTGCCAGAAGAAGGCGTAATCAAACCCGTGCTGCGCAGCCAGCGCGCCCACGAGCACATGGTTCTGCAGGTAAGCCTGCGTGACCCCTTCGCCCAGGCTTGCGATGTCCACATCCGCGATGCGATAGGCGTCCAGGCCGGTCGCCACCCCAGGCCCTCCAGCAACTGGAACGTGTTGGTCGCCTCCAGCAGCCGGCGGGCGCTGATTGCCCACCCTCCTTCTACATAGGCGGTAATCTGCGAGAGGTTCTGGTGCGCAACCGGCTTGCCCGCCTGCGCTGCCGCGTAGATCTCGTTGATGCCGTCGTAGAAGATCACCAGATCGGGAATGTCTCTCTCCTGAAGCTGGAGCATGAGCGCGATAATGCTCTGCGTGGAAACCCACGCCGGCTCCGCGAAGTTGACCACGCAGACCGGCCCCTCGCGCAGGGAGGTCAGGCGGGTTTGAAGGTGCGCGGGGATCGTTCCCCAATCCGGCGCGCCGAGGCCCCACATCGTCGAGCCGCCGAAGGTGAAAACCCTGTAGGCATCCGCGTTGCAGTCCGCGCCGGGCGTCTCCCGGCGACCGGCTTCGTTGATGGTGATCGTCTCGCCAGCGAAGGGCGCCCTCCGCCAAACGGTGTAGGGGTTGGTATTGCGTCTTGCTAACCGCGTAGTACTCGCTCCAGTATTGGTTTGCCCATTCCTGCGTCGCGTAGTAAGGCGACTGCGAAGGCTCTAGCCCTTTTGGCAGGAGGCCCAATTTGATGACCGCGAGCGCGATGATCTCGATCACAATCAGGATGACGATCACGTTCAGGAGCATCAGCCCGACGGCGCGATAAAGCCACGCAAGCCGTCGCCCAAAGGCCCGCCCGCTCTGCAAGTCTTCGCGCCGGAGGACAAGCCCGACCAGCAGCGCCAGGAATCCGATCAGCATCAGGATCGCCTGACCGACGCCAACCTCGACCTGACCTGCGCCGACCGCGTCGGCAAGAAGCGGAACCACGATCAGCGCAAGGCCAATTGTAAGGATTGCGGTCCTTATCATCCGAAAATGGCGGTAACCTTGTGCGACTTCTACACGCATGGTCGGGTCACGCTCGGCGTGTTCTCAACACTCAGAAATCGATGGCCGCCCCAAAGGTCTGTCGGGGCTGGATATGCTGGCGACGACGATGAAACCGGGTAGCGTCTGGAGGAGGCTGTAATGATGCGCAGTGACGGTCGGTCAGATTGGCATAAGTATATGTGATGCATCCAGTTAACCGAAAGCATAACAAGTATTCGTGAAATCCAGGTAAACGACAGGTGAAGGCATTCTTAGCTCCCAAACCGCGAATTGGCATGTTACCGCCCAATTGGCAGCCCAAGCGCGTCCGCGTGCTCGACCAGGAACGCAGGGATGGCGTTGGCGGCGTGGCGGTGCCCCGCGGCGTTCCAGTGGCGGTCCAGCGGCAGGTAGAGGGGGCCGGCCTCGCGGCGTATGGATGGCAGCAAATCAATCAGCAACACGTCGTGCCGGGCCGCGAACTCCGCTACCAGGCGGTTTGGGTGCTCAACGTCAACCGCCTCCTCCGGCAGGGGCGTAGATTTGCAGGTATTGCTGCCACAGGTTCAGGTCGGCCTGGTAGGCGGTGGGGATGACGACAATGACAACCTGTGCGTTGGCGGCGTGCGCGGTGTCGATGAGGCGCGCAAGCTGATCCTGCGCAAAAGCCCAGGACGCCTGCATCGCCGCGTCGTACTCGCGCTTGAAGGCGGGTGGGAACCAGTAATCGCGGAGGCCGAACCGCCACAGCAGGGTGTTGAGCCGGTTGGTCAGAAACACGTAGGCGTGCGAGTTGCCTTGCAGCCATTCATGGATCGGCCTCAAGACCTGGGTCTTGAGGCTGTCCTCGCTGTGGGTGTAGAGCCGGCCATCTTCGACATAGACATTGGGGTCTACGTGGTCGGTCATGTCATTCTCGGTGAAAAAGCTGACGATGACCAGGTCCGGCTCCAGTTGAAGGCCTTCGGTTTCCAGGTAGATCTCTTCCTGTTCGGGGCCGTAGCCGCCGACGCCGGCGTTGATGACTTCGTACCGGTGATCGGGGTCCGCTTCGTTGAGCTGGCTCTGGAGCAGCTTGGGATAGGCCTGGTCCGCAGGAACCTGGGCGGCAAACGTAAACGAATCGCCCAGAACGAGGATGCGGTAGGTCTCCTCCGGCTTGGGACCGTAGTCTTGCGATTCGCGCAGGTGTTGCGCGTCGGTCTGAACCTCGGTGGTAAATTCCGTCGTGCTGATGGTGCCAGAGAAGTCCGCCGCCAGGCGATAGATGCGGCGCGGGTCGGCCTCAAACAGCCCGGCGGAGATGTATTGCAGGTGTTGTGGCGCGACCAACCTCACCCCGATTTCGACCAGGCACAGCGAAACCATCACACCGACGCCGACAATCGCCAGCCGGCTCAACGCGGTGCGCAGGCAGCCTGCGCGCGGCCTGGGTGGTTGGGTAGAAGCAGTTTCGGCGGATAGCGGTGTCGCCATTGCAGCACGATTCCAGAGACAAACCCGGCTCTAGATCAAGTCAGGGGCCGATCAACATCAGAATTGCCTGACTGACGCCGACCGCGTCGGCAAGTAAAGAGCGATAACAGCCTGGATATGGCCGGTGGCGTGATGAGGCGACCTTGTGTCTGGCAGGTAACTGCCGTGGTACGCAGTTAATGACAGACCGGCACAGGTGTGTGTGGTTGGACCCAGCTAACTGAAAGCCTAGCAGTTATCCGTGAAATCCAGGTCAACAACAGGTGAAGATAGGCTTATCTCGTGCGCCGCGCGTTGCGATGCCCAGCCACCGGGGCTGCGCGTCTGGGCGTCAAGCTGGCCGCTGAGCGACATCCGTGCGCCGCACATTCCTTTTGGGGTTGTGGTATACTTCCTGCCAACGTCCATAACATCGCCACCGGAGGCACGTTTGTTCATCCAACAGGCGCTCAGCAGGCCCGCACTGCTCATCTCCTCCGCCATTGCGCTCGTCCTGCCATCGCAGTGCACGAGCTTGGTCACGCCTACATGGCGAAGTTCATGGGCGACCCCACCGGCGTCGAGCACGGGCGGACGACGATCACATTTACGAACCCCTCAACCGCCAAAGAACGCAGATCACGTTCATCAATCCCATCAGGTATTTCAACGTGATCGGGTTCCTCATGTTTCTCATCATCGGGTTTGGCTTCCTGGGGCAGGCGCCCGTTAATGCATACCGGATGCGCAATCCCCGCCTGGGTATGACGCTCGCTGTCGCCGCCGGGCCACTCTCGAACCTGCTGACCGCGCTTGTGTTCGCGATTCCCTGGTGGCTGGGGCTGTTCAACCCGCAGCAGCTTTTCACTAGTGTGTTGACGTCGCAGTACGTGCCGAGTCTTTCCGAGGTCGGCTACTACATCATTTTCTGGAACGTCCTTCTGTGCTTCTTCAACCTGCTGCCCTTCTACCCGCTGGATGGGTGGACCATCGTGCTTGGCCTGCTGCCGACCGACCTGGCCTACACCTGGGAACGCTACCGGACGCAGAGCTATTACCTGTTCTTCATCCTCATCATCCTCAGCATTCTGCCGATCCCCGGCGTGCCCAATATCTTCGGGCTGCTGATCTCGCAGCCGACAAACGCCGTGGTCGGCTTTCTCACGCGGCTGGGGTAGCGGACGATGGCGCTTTATCGCTTGCAGCAGGGCCTCCGCGCGCTCACTGCGTACACCCGGCCCGTCGATCTGGACACGGCGCGGGCCTATCTCGCCCCGTCGCTGCTGGACTTGTTCCTGAGGATGCGGCGCAGCGAGCAGCAGCACAGCCTCAACGTGCTGCACGCTTTGCGCGCCGCCGGCCATACCCACCCCGACCTGATGACGGCGGCGCTGCTCCACGACGTGGGCAAGAGCCGCGCCCCGTATCATCTCTGGGACCGGGCGCTGGTTGTGCTGGCGGGCGTGTTCGCGCCGCGCCGCGCCGGAGCGTGGGGCGCGGCGGAGTCGCCAACGGGGTGGCGGCGGCCCTTTGTGGTGGCGGCGCAGCACCCGGCGTGGAGCGCCGCGATGGCCGGTGCGGCGGGGGCGTCGGCGGCGGCGGTGCAGCTCATCGCCCGGCACCAGGAGAAACTCGACCGCCCGCCGCGCGACGACATCGAGCAGCTGCTCTGCGCGCTCATCGCGGCAGATGGACGGCATTAGGACCACGAGAGAGGAACGATGGCAGACGTATCGCTGACGATCATCGGCTTGCGGCGCGTCGGCGTGTCGGTTGGGCTGGCGCTCAAGCGCTATCTCGAATCGCCTCGCGCGACGCACCGCTTTGTGATTACCGGCTCGGACCGCGAGCAGGACGCCGGCAAAGAGGCGGAGAAAATCGGCGCGATTGACCGGTATGTACGCAACCTCGGCGACGCCGTTGCCGGGGCGGACATTGTCTTCATCGACGCGACGCTAACGGACTTGCGTGCGTACCTGCAGGCCATCGGGCCGCTGCTCAAAGCCGGCTGTGTGGTGCTCGAAGCCGCCCCGCTCAAGCAGCCGCCGATAGAGTGGGCGGCGCGGTATCTGCCGGAGAGCGCCTACCTCGTGGGGCTGGCCCCCGTCATCAACCCGGACCTGCTGTACACGGTTGCGGCGGACGAGCCGGGCGCCGCCAGCGCGGAATTGTTCGACAACGGCAACCTGTACATCGCGCCCGCGCCGTCGTGCCCTTCGGAGGCGGTCCAGTTGGCGTCTGACTGGGTCCAGCTGCTGGGCCTTGAGCCGCACTATCTGGAGCCGGCGGAGCACGACGGATTCGTCGCGGCGGTGGAGTTGTTGCCGATGGCGCTCGGCCTCACGCAGTTCAACGTGGTGACCAGCGCACCAAGCTGGGCCGACCTGCGCCGCCTGACCAACCCGCCGTTTGCGCTGTCCACGGTATCCGTGCTCCAGAACCCGGCGGACCTGGCCGATCTGGTGGAGATGAACCGCGAGAACCTCCTGCACTACGTGGACCAGGCGGTTGAGCAGCTTGCGGCGCTGCGCGCCACCCTCAGCCGGGACGATACGACCGCGCTGAAGGCGGCGCTCGGCGAGGCGTCATCCCGGTACGTGCAGTGGTTATCACAGCGCGAGACGGGAGACTGGCAGGACCGCGCGCGGGTTGAGACGCCCACGCTGCGCAGCAGCTTCTTGCAGGGCCTGTTTGGCAATCTCTTCACGCGCGGCAAGAAGGATGAGGATTAGGGCTGGTGATGGGTACGCCGGTGTGGCTGATCGTTGAGGACGACCTGGAACTGCTGGAAGTGCTCCGCGCCATGTGCCGGCTCTGGGGCGTGGAGCCGTTGACCTTCGCTGACGGCGACGAGGCTGTGGCGTGGCTGGAGGCGGTCGCCAGCGGCGGGTACGGCGGCCCTCTGCCCGAAGCGGCCCTGCTCGACGTGCGCCTCCCCCGGCGAGAGCGGCCCGAACATCGGCGCGCGGATTCGCGCCATCCCTGCGCTGAGCGACGTGGCGATCCTCTTGATGACCGCCTACTGGATGTCGTCAGGCGACCGGCGGGAGACTATCGCGCTCTGCAAGGCAGACCGGATGCTCGACAAACCGTTGCCGGATATGGACGACCTGAGGCAGATCATCGCGGAGACAGTCGCCGGGCGGCGCGCTGCTGCGCCGCCAGACGCGCAAGCGCCGTCGGCGTGACGGCGCGATCACAGTGCCAGGCTGACAGGGGGCGCGCCGCCCCCTTTTGTTTTTCAGCGACCTTGCGGCGCGGCGCCGGTGGGCGAGCTGGCGCCTTTCAGCCCGCGTTTGGCGGGGTCGCCGATGAGCACGCGCACCGCGCGGGCAAGCTCGTCGTAGCCGACCGGCTTGCCGAGGTAAACGTCAGCGCCGGCGCGCATCCCCTCGCGCACGGCTTCGGGGCTGGTCTTCGCCGACACGATCACAATCGGCACATCGGCGGTGCGCAGGTCGCGGCGCAACAGACGGCAGACCTCCAGGCCGGAGAGGTCGGGCATCATCACGTCGAGCAGGATCAGGTCGGGCACGCTGGTCGAGATGGTGCGCATGGCGTCGCCGGTCGTCAGCGCCTGGCTGACGCGGTAGCCGTTCATCTCCAGAATGGTGCGGAAGATGTGCGCGAGTTCCGCATCGTCCTCCACGATCAGCACCTCTGGCGCGCGTGGCCGCCCGGTGCGCGAGTCTGTGAAGGGGTCGCGGCCTTTGGCGGCTTTCCTGGCGCGCGGGTTCTCTTCCTTGACCGTCTCGTGCGTGGGGACCATCGTAAACACGACCTCCACCCGCACCGAGCCGAACTCCAGGACATCCCCGTGCCGCAGGCGGTAGAGCTGCTCCGGGCGCAACTGGTAGCCGTTGAGCTTCGTGCCGTTGATGCTACTCAGATCGACGATATTTAACCTGTCCTGAGCGGCGCGGATCTCGGCGTGGCGGCGCGACACGCCGCCCCGATGCCGCCGTAGGGCGTGAGGTCAACGTCAGGGTAGAACTCGCTTTCGGGGTCAGAGCGGCCAATCACGATGGCGCCGGCGACATCCAGTTGGATCGAGATGGGGTGATCCACGACCCGCAACTGGATGACCCAGGGCGGTCCCCACGGGTGGTCGAGCGGCCCGGTGGGGCGGCCGGCCAGCTCCGGCGCCTCAGAGCCGTCGAGGCGGGCGGTCTGTCGTGCGTTCCTTTCCTCTTGTTCGTCCATTGCCACCACCGGCGTCACGCGCGGAGCCAACTGCCGGGCAAATTGATGGGGTAGGGTACCGCACTTCAGTATACAGAATTCCGCGCTTCAATACCAGCGCGCCGCACCTCAGGAGTCCGTCATGGTCGCCCCGCTGCCGGCGCTCACGCGGCTTTGTCAGCGTTCCTGGCCGGCCTCCCTCCCCTGAACCGCGCCGAGAAGTCGTCAAGCAGGCTGTACACGATGGGCACGACGAGCAGCGTCAGGAAGGTGCTGGTCGTCAGGCCGCCGATGACGACGGTGCCAAGCTCGGCGGCGACGATGGCCCCGCCGGGACCCATGAGCTGCGCGGCCAGCGGGATGAGCGCGAAGATCGCCGCGAGCGCCGTCATCAGGATCGGGCGCAGGCGAGTCTGCGCGCCCTCCACGAGCGCGGTATGCGCATCCATGCCGTGTTCCTTGCGGTTCTGCTGTACGCGGTCGATGAGCACGATGGCGTTGGTCACCACGATCCCCACCAGCATCAGCAGGCCCACCATCGCCGACAGGCCGAGCACGCGGTCTGTGAGCCACAGCGCAATCGCCGCACCCACGACCGCAAGCGGCAGGCTGAACAGAATGGTGAACGGGTGCAGGAACGACCGGAACGTGAACACCATGACGAAGTACACCACGATGATCGCCAGCCCCATCGAGGTGATGATCTGCGAGAAGCCGGAGGTCTGGACCTCGGTTACGAAGCCCTCGCTCACCTGTACCTCATCGGTCAGGCCCTTGTCGGCCAGCATGGCGACCACAGTGTCCTTGGCAATCGCCGTCACGCCGAGCGTGTCCGCGGTCTCGAATTCGGCAGTGTACTGCACCGCCGACTCGCCATCGATGCGCAGGATCGCCGACTCGCCGGCCTGGCTGGCGAGTTCCAGCGAGCTGGAGATGTTGGCGACGCCTTCAATGCCCCTCAGCGCGGCGGCGACGTCGGGATCGATCTCGCGCAGCAGGTCGGGATCGCCGCTAAGCACAAGGTTCAGGCCGCCAAAGCCGGTCTCGGAGATCGTCGCAGCGGAGACGGTCACGTTCTCCGGGCCGAAGATGTCCTCGGCGCGGGCGCGGACCTCGCCGGCCAGCGCGTCCAGGTCGTGGCCCTGCGTCACCGCGACTGTGATCTGCGAGACCGCCTGGTCAACCCCCCGCCGCCAACCAGCGCCTCCAGGCTTGCGCCGCCGCTACCGATGACGGACTGGTAGGTCTCGACGATACCCTCATCTTTTAGCGTCTGGAAGTAGGTCTCCATTTCGCGCACCATCTCGTTGTTCTGGATGATGCCCGTGCCCTGCGGGAGGCTCACATCCACGGTGACCTGCGGCTCGCCGATGGGCGGGATGAACGTCCGGGGGCGGTTCGCGAGCAGGGCCATGCTCGCGATAAACAGCACGCCGGCGATGGCAAGCACGAGCGCGCGATGGCTCAACGCCCATTCGAGCAACGGCGTGTAGATGCGAAGCAAGCCGCGCCGCTTCTCCACGTCGGAGATGATGTGCCCACCCTCTACGACCTGCTCATGTCCAGGCGCGTCATGCGCGTGGAGGAACTGCCGCGCCAGCACCGGGATCGCCGTGATTGCCACGACGAACGACGCGCCGAGCGCATACGTAACCGCGAGGCCGAACGGCAGGAAGAACGCCCCGATGAGGCCGCCGGTCAGGCCGATGGGCAGGAACACCACGACCGTCGTCACGGTGGATGCGAAGATCGCGATGGACACCTCGCGCGTGCCGTGCAGCGCGGCCTTGCGCACGTCCTCGCCCAGGTGCGCGCGGCGGTAGATGTTTTCAAGCACCACGATGGAGTCGTCGACGACGCGGCCAATGGCGACGGTGAGACCCGACAGCGTCATGATGTTGAGCGTGACGGTTGCCGGGAAGAAGTTGATGAGGAAATCCCAGATACCGCCCTGGCTCGCGGCCAGCGGCTCCAACAACTGGTGCATGAACGGCGGCACCCACAACATCAACGAGAGCGCAATCGCGACGCTGAGCGGGATGCTGATGGCCGTGACGATGGTGCTGCGCCAGTTGCGGTTGAGGAAGAAGAAGATCACGATCACAGCGAAGATCGCGCCCAGGCCGCCCTCGCGGGTCACCCCCGCTGATGGACTCCTCGATGAAGCTGGCCTGCTCGAACCCAACCTCGATCTCGACGCCGGCAAGCTCGGCTTTGAGCGCGTCGAGCGCCTCGAAAAGGTCATGCGAGGCCGCGACCGTGTTTGCGTCGCCGTCCTTGAACGCGATGAGGAGCAGGCTGCCCTGTCCGTTGGTGCGCGTGACCGCGTTGCTGGGGATGAAGGCGTTGGCGGCGATCTCCTGGTACTGCTCTGGCAGCGTTGCAAGTGTCTCTTGCGCGAAGAGGCTGAGCACCGCCGGGTCGAGCTTGTCCAGGAAGCCGTCTTCATGCTCCATCAGATAGGCGATGATTTCGGGCGTCAGGTCGCCGTAGAGCGCCTTGGCTGTGTCCGCGTCGAACTGGAGGATGACGTTCAGGAACCCCGCTGCGCCGAACTGGTTGTTCACGAGGTCGGCGGCGGTCTTCGGGAGGCGCGGGTCGTTCCACGTGGCGGGCATCGCGGGCGAGCTGCCGCTTGCCGCCCCGTTGCCGCCCGCGCCGAGGCCGCCCGCGCTGGCGGCAAGCGCGTCGAGTTCATCGCGCAGGTCTTCGGGGAGGTCATCCACATAGGCGGGCGGGAGCGCGGCCAGCGCCTCAGGCGTGAGGCGCATCAGCGCCGCCGGCGGGAGCGCGTTGAAAACGTCCGGCAGGAAGGAGCCGATGCTGCTCACCAGTTCAGGCGAGATGTCCTCCGGGCCGCAGAGCCGGGTCCCGCCAAGGAGCGGTTGGCGCGCCAGCAGCGTGAAGAAGGGCGGCAGGTCGCCGCCTTCCTCGGCAGCGGCGGCAAGCGCGCCTACCCCACCGACGGCCTCGGCGCGCTCATCGATCACGGCGCGCGTCGCCTCGTCCAGGCCGGCGACAAAATCAGCCGGGAGCCAGCCCAGTGTCTCAACCGGGACCTGCGCCCACGTGTCGGCGTCGAGCGGGCTGAGCAGTTGCACGCCCGCGCCGCCCGGCGCCAGGGCAGCCAGCGCCGCGACGATTTCCGGCGTCAGGTCTTCCGGCCCGTCCAGCGCCAGTGGCAGGCCGAACTGCTGGCCGAGCGTGGTGAACAGGTGGAAGTAGACGGGCAGCTTGCCCGCCTCGGCGGCCTCGCGCGCCGCTTGGCCGGCCTCTGTGAAGCGGGTCTCGGCAGCGATGCGCGCGTCGGCGCGCGCTTTGAGCGTTTCGTTCATGCCGGCGGCGTAGTCCGGCGGCAGCCACGCAAGCGTGTCGGCGGGCAGCGCCTCGACCGCCGCCTCGACACGCAGTTCGTTGAGCAGGCCCTCCCGCGTCACCAGGGGCACGCCCAGCCCATCGACCAGCGCCAGCACCAGGTTGGTGAGTTCGGGCGTCAGGTCTTCATAGTCTTCCACCGCCTGCCCACCCAGCGCCGCGCCTATCTGCCCCCGATGAGCTTCCAGAAGGGCGTGGCGATGGGCGTCCCGCCGCCTTCGCCGGGGTTGTCGGGCGCGGAATTGTCCTCGGCGGCGGCGACTTCGGTGAAGTCCGACTCGCCCGGCAGGACCTGTCCGCCCTGTACGGTGATCTCGGCGACGCCCTCGACGGACTCAAGCCGAGGGACGATCTCATCCTCGACCAGGTTGCGCAGTTCCGCCTGGGTGAAGTCGCCGCTGATGCTAATAAAGGCCAGAGGCAGGTCGGCGAAGCTGAAGGTGATCAACTGCGGCGGCGAGGCGCGCCACCCAGATGGCAGGTCAGTCGCCGGGTCGGGCGAGGCCTTGCCGGCAATCACGGCGTCAAGCTGCTGGCGGCTGCACGCGCCCATGCCGGCGGTGAGTTCCGCGGGCAGTGCCTGGATGACGTCCGGGGACATGGCAAAGAGGTAGCTCTCGACCAGTTCGCCGCCGTTGTTGCGGAAGTGATCGACCATCGTGGGTGCGACATCTAGGATGCGCGCGACCGTCTCCGGGGTCAGGTCGCTGGTGCGCGCGATGCCGGTCCAGCTTTGCGGGAGCGCGACCGCTGGGGCCGGCGCTTGCCGCCCCTCGGCGATGTCGATCACCGCCGCGCGCGTCGCGGCCGGCAGGCCGTCGATGAAATCGTCGGGAAGCGCGCCAGCGGCCTCCGGCGAGAGGCTGTGCAGGTGGCTGGCGGTCAGGTCGTCGAACAGGAACGGCCAGCGCGCGCTGGCTTCTTCGATAGCGGCTGGGGTCAGGTCGGCAGTGGTGCGGAGCTTCCGCACGTCCACCGAGTCCCACAGGCGCGCCAGCCCAGACTCGGCCCAGACCGCGCCGTTGCCTTCCCTGATTGCGTCGCGCAGCGCTTCCTGGTTGATGCCGAACTCGCTGCTGAGCTGGAGGAAGCTGAACCCACCGCCGGTGGTCGATTGCACGTTGGATACGCCCTCAACTGATGCCGCCCGCTCTTCCATGGGGATGGTGAGCAGGTTGACCAGCTCCTCCGCCGTCATTCCAGAAGCCTGGAGGAGCACATACGCCTGGGGATGTCGATGGGGGGAGCAGTTCCTGGTTGAAACGCGGGAAGGCCACGACACCCAGGATGAGGGCGAGAAGCGATAGCCCGATGGTAACGTAACGAAACCGCAACGATAACCGCGTGACGCCAGCAAACAGGTTCTTAAACATTACAGGCTCGCTTTCCGATGTGGGCTGAGAAGTCCTCGGTGGACAGGGCCAGGCAACGCGGGGGATTATATCCGTATGCGCCAGGTGGCACAAAGACCATCGACGCCCCGCTGCTGACAGACACATATCTGAGGTGCGCGCGAGCGCTCCTTATACCGAATACGCAGAAGCCGCACAGGCGTTGTGCGGCTCCGGTAGCAGAGTGCGGCTGGAGGCGCTCAGTCCCCCAGGCTCCGGTTGAGCAGCGCGACCAGCGCCTTCTCCAGGTTGGTGTAGGAGTAATGGTGGCGCGCGACCTCGAAGTTGTGCTCCACCATCTCATTGACGCGACCGGGGTCGTTCAGCACGGCCAGGGTCTGCTCAACGACTTCCTCGGTGATGTAGTCCTCAAACTCGATGACCTTGAAGCCCTTGGGGCGGATGTCGGTGCGGTAGATTTCGTAAGTGCTCATCACGAGCGGCCGGCAGAAGAAGATGGCTTCCAGAAAAGCATTGCCGAAGCCCTCAATGGTGGAGGGGTAGGTGATAAGGTCCGCAGACTGGTAGGCATCGGCGAGGGCGTAGACTTTGCGCCCCTTCCGGCGTGCGGCCACGCTGGTGGTTGAAGATGTCGGCGGCAAGGCGCACGCTCACCCCCAGGAGGTCGATGTATTCGCGCAGATAAGCGGCGTAACTGGAGCCTTCGTCGCCCCAGGCGTGGGAGATCACGAGCGTCGCCGGGGCTTCCAGGCGCTTCGTCAGCTCGATGGCGCGCTCGATGCGCTTGCGCGGGACGATCCGCGTGGGCTGGAGGAGGAAGTACTCATCTGGCGCGATTTCCAGGGTCGCGCGGAGGTCGTCGGCGTAGCCGTCGGGTTGTGGCGGCGACGAATCGAAATCCATCACGTTGGGCACGACTACCGAGCTTGCCCCGGTTCGCAGGGCGAGCTGGCGCTGCGCGAAGCTGTTGATGACGATGTGGTTGACCGACGGCAGGACCGGCGGGAAGGCTGCGCGCAGGTAGTCTCCGGCGGCGTTGACTGCGTAGCGCGAACGCTCCCAGGCGAAGTCGTGATGGTGACCGAGGGTGGGGATCCGCGTTTCGGCGATCATTTCTGTCAGCGCGAGGCCAAGCGGTACGTTCATCGGGATTGCCAGGGCGTTTTCGACGATGAGAAGCTGCAGATCGAACCGGCGCACGAACTGGTCTAGGTGGCGCTTGAGGTGATTCTTGAGCTTCTCGATGGTCTCGGAGGTTTCGGGGCGGCGGATGTAGTCGTCGAACAGATCGACAGTCAGGTCGCGGATGGTCGGGTGGTCGAAATGGGCCTCTTCCACGACGTAAGAGTGATCGTCCGGCCACTCCGACTCGTCGGCGAAGAAGAAACACTCGTGTCCCAGGTGTGAGAGCACCTTCACCCACTTCGCGGTCTCCAGCGAGACGCCGTCCGTTCCGGAGAGCCGGGTCGATATGAAGCCGATGCGCGCCGGCGAGTCAGTCACGGTGTCCTCGCTCTTTTGTTCCATGGCGTGGCGGCGGTCGAAATGAAAAGCCCTGCTCCCAATGCTACACGACCCCGCGCGCGTCGCCAAGCGGGCGACGCCTCAGGGGGCGCAGGTGGCCGTATGGCGTTGTCTCTTAGAAGGGTCGGGCGGGAGTTGGGTAGGGGGCGCACTCAGGGCGTGCGCCCCCGTGGACGGCTGGTTAGGTCTCGTTCATCAGGTAGAGGTGTATCGACTGGGCAGCGTGCAGCCCGGCGCGGATGGCGGTGCTCACCAGGTCCGGGCCGTGGACGGCGTCGCCGCCGGCCCACACGTTGGTGAGGCTAGTCCTGCCCGTCTCCGGGTCGGCGGTGATGAGGCCCCAGTCGTGCGTCTCCAGGTCGGGCACAGTCTTGCCGAGCGTATCATCCGGCCAGTAGCCGAGCGCAAGGATGGCGGTGTCGGCAGGGACGGTGTACTCCGAGCCTTCGATCTTGATCGGTCGGCGTCGCCCGCTTTCGTCTGGCGCGCCCAGTTCCATCTTGACGAACTCAATCGCGCTGAGCTTGCCGTGCTCGTCGCCGATGAAGCGCACCGGCGCGGTGAGCCATTCGAACTGCGCGCCCTCCTCGCGGGCGTTTTCGCGCTCGGCGCGGCAGCCG
Source organism: Anaerolineae bacterium (assembly GCA_027494055.1). GTDB lineage: Bacteria > Chloroflexota > Anaerolineae > Aggregatilineales > JAFGMM01 > JAOSJO01. The sequence goes on from JAOSJO010000024.1 coordinate 311,913, forward strand.
GGCATCTCTGCCTCGGTGCGGCGATACGCGCACGTTACCGCGAGGTCGTAGCCATGCGCCATCTGCAGCCGCAGTGACGAGCGCACGCAGTCCATCGCCGTGTCGCCGCCGCCGACCACGTACACGCGCCGCCCGATGTCCGGCTTGCCCTGCGCCGCCAGGGCCGGCGGCTGCAACTCGAGCGGGACGTTGGCGCGGATGAGGAACTCGCCCGCCTGGTACACGCCCTCCAGGTCGGCGCCGTCGAAGCGCGCCGTCGCATCGACGTTCGCGCCGACGCCGATGAATACGGCCTCGTACTGCTTGCGCAGGTCGTCGAGCATGATGTCCACGCCGACTTTCGTGTTCGGGATGAACGTGATGCCGATTTTCTTCAACTGCTCGACTTTCTCGACGACTCGGCTCTTTTCGAGCTTGAACGCGGGGATGCCGTAGATCAGAAGCCCGCCGGGGAACGGGTTGGCGTCGTAGACGGTGACGGCGTGCCCCTTGCGGCGGAGTATCTCGGCCACGGCGAGGCCCGACGGCCCGCCGCCGACGATTGCGACGCGCTTGCCGGTGTCGGGCGCGACCTCGCCGAGCGGGATGCCCTCCATGGCGTACTGGTATTCGAGGAGGAACTTCTCGATCTTGCCGATGCGCACGTGCTGGTCGTTGGGGCCGCCGCCCTGGGTGCAGGAGCCTTCGCAGAGGCGTTCCTGGGGGCACACCCGGCTGCAAATCTCCGGCATAGGGCTGGTCTTGCGGAAGACGTTGGCCGCCTCAATGAACCGGCCCTGCTCGGTGAGGCGCAGGGCGGTCGGGATGTCGTTACCGAGGGGGCAGGCAAGCTGGCACGGAGCGGGATCGGGGCACTGGATGCAGCGCCCGGCCTCGATGCACGCGATCTCCGTTTCGTAGAGCAGGTAGATTTCGTTGAAGTTGGTGAGGCGTTTCTGGGCCTCCTCTTTGACGACCGGCTGCATGGGCCGCTTGGCGCGTGCCTTGCGGTCGATGTCCAGCTCGGAGCGGTCGACGGCCAGCAAAGGGTCAGCGGAATCGGGTGGCGTATGCTGCGGCATCTGTGACGTTTCTCCTCATGTGTCCTGGCAGAACCGAAGGCCGATGGGCATAATGCGACTTCCCCAGTATTTGGGCCAGTTTTGGGCACTTTACACGCATTACCACGACGTGGTGGCCCCACGATTCAAAGTGAAGCGTACTCCGCTATTGCCGATATCTCTAGTGAAATGTGTCACCAAATGCGCATAACATCAGTCGCAATTAACGGTGGCTCGGCGGCGGCGAGGCGTGTTTTCGTGTAGTCATCACCACACAAGACGGAAACGCCCCAAACTGACCTCCCCAAATCGAAAGCTCCCCGCGAACTTCACGCGCGCGGGGGCGCGGCAGGACAGTGCCAGAATAGCCTGACTTCCGGGCCTAACCCCGGTGTGGGGCGCTACTCGCCGCCGGGTTCAGCGTTCAGGGCTGCGTCGATGGCCGCCTGGACCGTCGCCAACGGGAGCGCCCCGCTCATGGGCTGGCCCTGTTCGTTGGTGATGTACGCGTCGTTGACGAGGATGGTTGGCACCCCAGAGACACCCATCTCGCCCGCCAGCTCGCTGGAACGGACGAACGTGTTCTGGATGGCCGTCATGCGCGCCTCGTCGTTCACGCAGGCGTTCATCGCCTCCACATCCAGCCCTAAAGCTTCGGCGCGCTGCATGAGCCGTTCGAAGGTATAGGCGATGCCGCCTTCTTCAACGAAGTAGCCCTCGAAGAAGTAGTCGGCGGCCGGCCAGTACGCACCCTGGTCGGCGGCGCACATCGCCAGGAACATCGGCGGGACGGAGAGTTGGCTGCTGGACCGCAGCGGGCGCGCCACGATCTGAAGCCGGCCGTCGCGCACGTAGGGCAACAGCGCGTGCAGCGTCTCGCGGAAGCTGTTGCAGTGGGGGCACGTGAACTGAAAGAACTCGGTCAGGACGACGGGCGCGTCGGGCGCGCCGAGGTAGGGCGCGCCGTCTTCCAGCGCGCCGTGCTCGATGCCGTCATAGCGCGCGGTGATGCTGGCGTCCGGCGGCGTGGGCGGCGGCCAGCCCTCCACAGCGCAGCGGAAGCCGACGGTCTCAAGCATGGCGTCAGGCTCCAGGGCGGCCCGGTTCGCCACGCGGACGTTGAGCGGCGCGTCCTGCCACGAACCGCCGCGCACCACGCGCCGGGTTCCGCTCTCCGGGCCGGCGGGGTCGGCCTGCGTCGCGGCCTCGCTCGCGTAGAAGTCGCTCGCGTACCAGTCGAGCGTCCACTCGGCCACGTTGCCGGCCAGGTTAAACACGCCGTAGGGACTGACGCCCTCCGGGTAAGCATCGACCGGCGCGGGGCCTTGCGCCTCGGTGCGTGCGGTGTTGGCACGCGCCGGGTCGAAGTCGTTGCCCCAGGGGAAGTAGATGCTCCCGCCGCCCCGCGCCGCAAGTTCCCATTCCGCCTCGGTGGGCAGCCGCCGGTCGAACGCCAGGCAGTAGGCCTGCGCGCCGTGCCAGCTTACGTGCGTCACCGGCAGGTTCTCCGCGCCCGCGACAGGGGCGTACTGCGCGCCGTCGAACGCGATGTTGCTGCGCGCGTCATCCTCGTTCGTGACGATGCACTGGGCATCCAGGCAGCCTCCGGCATGGCTGTCGGGACCGAGCGCGTTCAGGAAGTCGGCGTACTGCGCGTTGCTGACCTCGTACAACTCGATCTGGTATGGCCCAACCATGACCTGGTGCCCAGGGAGTGCGTCCCCGGCGGCGGCTTCGTCGCAGCCTTCGTCGGGTTCGCAGAGCGCCAGCACCGTCTCGATCTCGCTCTCGTTGCTGCCCATGAGGAAGATGCCGCCGCCGAGGAAGGGGATTGTCTGGGTAGCAGTCTCCGTGTCCTCCGGAGCGGTCTCGTCGGCGACGCCAACCGGGGTCGGGTCGTCGGTCGTGGCGCTCGCCGCCCTGCTGACGGTGGTGTCGGCGAACGTTTCTGGGGTCGGCGTCAGGAACGGCGCACCGGTCGGCGCCGGAGTGGGCGATGCCTGGCTGCACCCGGCGACGGCGACCAGCATGACGAGGGCAATGATCTTGCGCATGGGCTGAGTTCTCCAAATTAGGCTTGGGCGGGCGGGAGTGCGCGGCGCGGAAAGCGCAACATCGCACCGGAGGGTGAAACGTGCTCCAGGAGAGATGTTAACAACAACGCGCCGCGCCGGCTAATTCGTCGCCGGGCCGCGTGCGTGCTGTTGCCCGTTGCGCCTACTCCCCTGGCCGTTCGTAGAAGCACAGCATGGTGCGACCATAGGTGCGCTGGTCGTAGAGGACGAGCGCTTCCAGTTCCAGCGCGCTGTACTCCTTCGGGTCGATCTGCGCGATGGCGACGCCGTCGGGGAAGAGAAAGCCGGGCCGCCTGTCCAGCGCAAGCAGCGTCCTGGACCACAGGTCTTTGTACTGCGGGGGCGCGATGTAGATGAACTCAAACGACTCGGCGGGCGGGCGGTGGAGGTAGGCAAACACGTCGGCGTTGATGATCTGCGCGCGATCCGCCAGCCCGGTGAGCGCCAGGTTCTCGCGGATGGTGCGCAGCGCCGGCGCGTGGTTTTCGATGAAGACGGCCCGCGCTGCGCCCCGGCTGAGCGCCTCGATGCCCACGCTTCCGGTGCCCGCGAACAGGTCGAGGAAGCGGCACCCCGGCACCGCGCCGCCCAGGATGTTGAACAGCGCCTCTTTGACGCGGTCCATCACCGGGCGCGTCGCTTCGCCGGGGACCATCTTCAAGCGCCGGCCTTTTGCCGTGCCGGCGATCACGCGAGCCGACATGTTTGTTCAGGCTTCCGGGCGCGAGCGGCGCGCCTAGGCGGTATCCTCGACCGCGTTGCGCACCGCGCGCAGGTTGGACATTGGCGTGGTGACCATGACGACGCAGCCGGTGGCGAGGATGAACCGCCGGCCGTTGGTGAGCTGAATCGCCTGGCGGGCGCGGTCGCGTATCTCGATGGGGGTGCCGGTGTGCACCGGGTCCCAGCGCCCCAGGCCGCCCGAAACCGCCCCGGCGAATTTCGACTTGCCGATTGCCAGGTTTGGCTCGGTTTCCTGGTCGTGCCAGTTCAGCGCCTGCACCGGGTAATCCGCGACCAGGTCAAACATCGGCGCGGAGCCGTGCAGGTGCATGAAGTTGAACCACCAGCGGCTCGCCGCCTCCAGAATCTCCAGGTCGTAGGGGCGGCCAAACGTGCGGTATTCCTCTTCGCTCATGAGGTCGTAGCTGGCATGTTGCACGGCGTAGAAAATGCCGCTGATTCCGCTCTTGCGCATCGCGTCGAGGAAGCGCAGCGTGTTCTCCGTCAGGATGCGCAGTCCGGTATGCACGCGGTCCGGGTCGGTGCGCATGTGGCGGAGGAGCAACTCCGGGCCGGCGATGTTCTTGGCCTGCGAAAGGGGGCTGAAAATCGTCTGGATGTAGGGCACGTCCTCGCCGAAGGCCTCCTTGAGGAGCGCCAGGGTCTGGAGCTGGCGGCCCAGCGCGCCGCGCTCCGGGTCGAGGACCTTGAGCATGGTCCAGTCCAGCGAGCGCTCGACGGCGCGCTGCGTGTATTCGCGCGTCCCTTCCAGCGAACCGACCCAGCGGTCCTGCACGCCATAGTCGCTGACGCAGAAGCTGCTCGCCGGCGTCACCTTGACGAAGTCCCAGTCATACATCTGCTGGAACGCGACCGTTGCGGTGGCGAAGTCAGCCGCCCGCTGGTCATCGCCGGGGAAGTGCCGCCACAAAGCAACGGCGACCCGGTCCACCGGTTCGCCGCTGATGGTGTTTTCCAGGCGCTCGCGCTTATTCATCGCCCGTCTTGCGCTACTTCCTCTGTTGCAGCCAGGAGATCTGGCGCTTCGCCAGCCGTTCGAGGATTGCGCTGCGGCCCGGCATGTCTGCGCGGATGTTGCTGATCAGGCTGACGGTCTTCTCAAACGCCGCAATCGCCTCGTCGTTGCGGCCCAGTTCGACCAACGCCAGCGCTTTCCCATAGAGCGCGTCCATGTGGTCGGCGTCTTGCTGCAAGACCTTCTCGAACGCGGCCAGCGCCTGCTCGTTCTTGTTGCTCAGGTGCAACTGCCACGCCGCGCTGACGTCGTCCGCATACGGGTCGGGCGGGGCGATCTTGTCGCCGAGGTTGTCCAGAATCGCCACGCCTTGCGTGACATCGCCCGTATTGGGGGGTAAATCGTTCATGCCGAAACCTCCAGGTGCAATCGCATGACGGGGTGCTGGGATGGATTATACAGACGCCGGGCGGAATGGCAAACCTTCAGCGCATTGCCCGCACACGGGCGGCCCGCGACGCCAGTCCGCCGTCCTGGTTAAGTCGCACAGCGTTTGAGCACGACCAGGGTCAGGTCGTCGAACTGGCCCTCATCGCCGGCGAAGGCGTCCACCGCCGCGCTGATGCGCGCGATGATCTCGCCTGCCGTTTCGGTCGCGCACTGGCTGACGAGGGCTTGCAGCCGCTCTGCGCCGAACTCCTTGCCGTTGGCGTTGATTGCCTCGGTCACGCCGTCAGTGTAGCACACAATCACGTCGCCCGGCTCCAGGCGCACGCCGTGCTCCTGCACCGTAATCTCGTCGAGCACGCCGATGGCGATGCCGCGCCCCAGAATAAAGCGCGCTGTGCCGTCCTGCGCCCGGATGTGCAGTGGCGGGTTGTGGCCGCCGGTGGCGTAGCGGATCAGGCCGGTATCCGGTTCGAGCACCAGGTAGTACACGGTGACGAAGAGGTCGGAGCGCACATCGGAGACGACCATCTCGTTCACGCGCTCCAGCGTCTTGCTGGGTGAGATGCGGCTGAGCGCGGCGGCGCGAATCAGGGTGCGGCTGAGGGCCATGAAGAGCGCCGCCGGCACGCCCTTATCCGCCACGTCGGCCACGACGATGCCCCAACGGCCACCCTTGAGCGGGATGAAGTCGTAGAAGTCGCCGCCCACGCGCCGCGCAGGCCGGTAGAACGCCGCCACTTCCCAGTCGTTGATCTGCGGTGGGTGCTCCGGGAGGAAGCTGCTCTGAATGTCGCGCGCGACCTCAAGCTCGCGCTCCAGGCGCTCGCGCTCGCCGGCTTCGGCGCGGAGCCGGGCTGCCTCCATTGCCAGGGTGGTCTGGTAGGCGATGCCGGTGAGGATGTTAAGCCGGCGCTCGTCGATGCCGGTGGGTTCTTCCGAACGGTCAACCAGCATCAGCCCGCGCAACTCGCCTTTGGTCGCCAGCGGGATGCCGAGCAGCGCAGGGGATTCGAAAACCTCGACGAGCGGCGCGGGCGCTTCGACCGACGCCCCATCGCCCGCCCAGGTCACTGTGAAAGAAGCGGCGATCTGGCGCAGGAAGGGCCAGTCGTCCGGGTTGAGCGCGAGGTTGTAGAAGCGGGCGGCGTTGTCGGCTTTCAGCCCGTGGGCGGTGCGCCCGACGAAGCAGCCGGAGTTGGCCTCCCACTGCATGATGCCCACGCGGCGCACGCCGGCCAGCATCGCGGTCATGTTGACGGCGGTGTTCAGCGTGGCGTCGATATCGACCTCGCGGTTGAACGCCTCCGCGACCTGGAGCAAGGCCGCAATCACCCAGGCCTCTTCCTGCTGCGCCGCGAACAACTGCGCGTTGGCGATGGCGACCGCCGCCTGTACCGCAAACGCCTCGATGATGCGCCGCTCGTCGTCGCTGAGCATCTCCGGGCCGGCGCGTTCGACGACCAGGAAACCGATCTGGTCGCCGCCGAGTTCCAGCGCGGTGATGCACGTCTCATGGCGGAGCGCTTCGGGGTCGTCCACGTCGGCCAGCTCGTGCAGCCACCAGAGCACCTCTTCCTCGACGGCGCTGCCAACCGGCACCGAGGCGGCGACCGCGTCAGCCGGCACGCCACGCGCGGCGCGCACCTCGTAGGCGGCGCCCTCGTCGTTGAGCAGCAGGATCAGCCCCGTGTCGAACCGGACCACGCGCTCCAGCGCGAGGAGGATGCCATCGAGGACGTTTTCGAGTTCGAGGTGCGAGGTAAGCACCGTGCCGACCTCGCGCAGCGTCTCGGCGAGCAGGCGGCGGCGCTGCTCGTTGGCGTATAGGGAGGCGTTGCGCAGTGCGACAGCCAGGCTATCGGCCAGCGCCTGCACGAGCGACACGTCCTCCGGCGTGAAGGCGTGGGCCTCCAGGCTTTGCACGTCGAAGACGCCGAGGACCAGCCGGCCCATCCGGATCGGGACCGAAACCTGAGCGCGCGTGTCCTCGACCGCCGGGCCGGCGACGTAGTTGGGGTCGCCCAGCACGTCGTTGCTCACCACCGGCTCGCCGGTGCGCGCCGCGAGTGGGATCAGGCCGGGGTCGCCGATGTCGTAGTTGAACTGCTCGATCTCCCAGAGGCCGCTGTGCACGCCCGAACCGGCGCGGAAGAGGGAGGCGGTCGCCGCTGCGCACGAAGATGTGGACGCGGTCGAAGCCGAAGTAGTCCACCACCAGGTCGACCACTTCGTCGAACAGGTCGTCGATGTTGAGGATGGAAACCATCGCGCGGCTGGCCTCGATCATGGTGGTCAGGCGCTCGGTCTGGCGGCGCTCGGCGTCGTAGGTGTAGGGCCTCCTGGATCGCCAGCGCCAACTGGCGCGCGAGCGTCTGAAGGAGATCCAGGTCGTCCTCGCTGAAGGCGTCCACCTCGTCGGCCTGCACGTCGAGCAGGCCCAGCACGCGGCCCTCGACGGTGAGCGGCACCGCGATCTCGGCGCGGGTGTTCGGCGCGGCAAGCAGGCTGCGGTAGCGCGGCTCCTGCGTGACATCCCGCGCGTGGACGATCTCGGCATGGACCGCGGCCCACCCGATGATGCCCTCGCCAAAGTTCATCGTGGGAATCTCGGCGGGGATGGCAGGATCGGTGCTTGCGCCCACGCGGACGACCCTGGCGGCCTCATCGACGACGAAGATGATGACCACATAGTAGCCGAAGGTGTCGCGCACCAGGTTGACGATCTGCTGGAAGAGGTCGGGCAGCGGCTGCACGGCGGTGAGCTGCTGCGTTACCTCGGCAATGAGTTGAAGTTTCTGGGTCAGGGCGCGCTCGGCTGCGAAGAGCTGGGCGTTGCGGAGCGCCCCGGCGGCCTGGGACGCGAGCACCATCAGCAGGCGCAGGTCTTCCTCGCTGTACGCGCCGGGCGTGTGGCTCTGGATCGCCATTGCGCCGATGGCGGCGCCGCCGGATACGAGCGGCACGAAGACGCCGGCGCGGGCCGGCGTGTGCTGCGTCTCGTAGACGGGGCGCGCGGGCAGTTGCTCCCACTCGCGGCGGAAGTCGCGCACCAGCAGCGGCTGGCGCTTCTCGTGCATCCACCCGATGATGCCCTCGTGGCCCGCGCCGGGGAAGCGCCGGGGCGGCACGAGCCTGCCCTCGCGCACCCAGATTTTGATCTCGTAGTCGTCGCCGTCGAAGATGCCAAGGTGGAAGTTCTGCGTATCGACGATGCGTGACGCCTGCTGGTAGACCACCTCGCAGAGCGCATCAACGTCGAGCTGCGCGTCCAGAATGGCGCGGCCAATGCCCGCCAGCACGCTGAGGCTCGTGTCTTTCACGCGCTGCCGACGCCGGCCCAACAGGTAGGCCAGCGCGACGAGCGCGGCGACGAGCGCCAACAGCAAGAGCGGCCCCGGGAGGGAGCCGCCCATGTCACCAAACATGCTTCGCCCCGCCCCTCAGGAGTTCTGGCCTTCCGCTATTTGCGCCGCGCGCACAGCCTGTTCCACGTCATCATAAATGCGAAATACCTGGTCAAAGCCGACGATCTCGAAAACCTCCCTTACCCTGGGTCGCAGCCCGGCAAGGGTCAGGGCGCCATGCACGCTGCTGGCCCGCCGCCACGCGCTCACCAGCGCCTTGAGGCCGCTGCTGGCAATGTAGGAGACGGCGCTCATGTCAACGATCACGGTTGCGTGGCCGGCGTCGATGTCGGCCTTCAGCAAGGCTTCGAACGGCTGGCTTGAGACGGAGTCGAGCCGGCCGTGCGGCGCAACCAGCCACACGCCCGGCTGAACCTCGCGCCGGTGAACCTCGGCCTCTTCCGCGGCAGCGGGCGTTTCCGGCAGGTTCTTGATCAGCGAGAGGTAGTTCAGTCCGTCTTCGTGTCGGTACGATATATCGTCCATCATGCTCTTAATGAAAAAGATACCCCACCCACCCGGCTCGCGCTCGTCAAGTGACATCGCCGGGTCCGGGTCTTTGTGCGCCGTGGGGTCAAATGGCGGGCTGCCATCGATGATGGTGATAACGAACTGCCGGTCCACGGTCGCACACCGCACGTCGATTTGGGCGGCGCTGCCGCCGCCGAACCCGTGCTCGATGATGTTGGTCATCACCTCGTCCACTGCGACCTGGCAGTGATACACCCCACGCTCATCCAGCCCGGCCTCGACTGCGGCATCGGCGACAAACTCACGGGCAGGCGTGATTTGATCCAGTTGCGCGACGACGCGCAACTGGCGCTCGATTTTCGTAGCCATTTAGAAGGTTAACATTCCCGTGTTAGCATACCCTGTGCTGTTGATTAGCGCGGGCTTAAGCCCGTGTCAGAAACTGCCCACCGCCTCGACCTGCGTGTCGTATACTTCGAAAATCGTGTCCAGGCCGGCGAGTTCGAGCACCTCTTGTACGCGCTCTGACGGGTTCGCGAGGCGCACGTCGCCCGTGCCGCGCTTCACGCGCTTGAGCGCGGCGACCATCTCGCGCAGACCGGCGCTGCTCATGTACTCCACTGCGCTGAGGTCAAGCACGATCTGGCTGCGCCCGGAATCGATGGCCGTGTTCAGCGCCTCCCCCAGTTCGGCGGCGTTGGTGCTGTCGATCCGCCCGCTGATCTCAAAAAGGGTCACGCGCTTCAGCTCTGAGACCTTGATCTCCATGATTGAAAGCTCCTCCTCCTGTTGAGACTGGAATGCGATCAGGAAGCCGTGGCAAGATGGCGTGCGAGGATTATAAAGTCTGCTCTATCGGAGTGCAAACCGCGTTTTTACGCCGTTTGCGTGCGCCGTCGTGGCCGGCGGGGCGAAACCGCCCTCTTTTCTTGTTGCGGTATCACAGAAATTGAGGGCTATATTAAAATTCATGATATGTACTTGACATCTTTTGATTTCTTGTGTAGATTGGATACGTGATTTCGATATCGCACTAAAGTTTTTGCAGCGAGGGGTCGCAAATGGATTGCTTCGAGTGGCAGGATACGTTGACGTTCGAGGAACCGGCCTCCGGCCTGGAGGCCATCGACCTGAGCAACTTCAACGGCGACGTGACGCTCACCGGAACCGACAGCGAGGCGGTGCAGGTCGTCGCGATGCGCCGGGTGCGCGCCACAGATGAGGCGATGGGCCGCGCGTACTTCGAGGCGCTCGCGCCGGCCATCGCGCGCGAGGCCGGTACGCTGGTCGTGCGCACGCCAAAACCCGAGCCGAAAGCGTGGCCGTACATCACGCACGCGAGCGTGAACTACCGGGTGACCCTGCCTGCGCGCTTTGCCGTGCGCGCCCGGACCGACAACGGCGCGCTCTCTGCGGCGGGCTTCGCGCGCGATGTCGATGTGGCGGCGCGCAATGGCCGGGTGAGGGTGGCTGACGTGGCCGGCAACGCGAACGCCGTCACCTACAACGGGAGCGTCGTGCTTGAGCGCGTCGGCAGCGCCACGCAGGCGACGAGCTACAATGGCGCGGTGCGCGTCGATGTGCGGCGCGCGCCGGCAGAAGCGACCTTCAAGACCTACAACGGGTCGATTGACGTGACGCTGGCCGAGGCCCCGACCGCGCCGGTGAAGGCGAGCACGCTCAACGGCAGCATCGCCCTGAACGTGCCGCCGGGCGCGGCATTCGACCTCGACGCGCGCACGACGCACGGCGCGATCCACACCGACTGGGGCGACGCGCGGGGCAAGTGGGGCCTGATGGCGGCGCTCCAGACCGCCGTCAACGGCGGCGGCACGCCCGTGGAACTCCACGCGACGAATGGCGGGATTCGCGTGCGCCAGAGCCGGCCTGCGGGCTGGGGCGCCGGCGGAATCAGGTATCGAGGTTGCGGCGGCGGTGGAAGCCGAGTAAGGCCCCGCCTTCCCGCACCAGAAGTCTTAAAGTTGAGGGGATATCATGGAAAGCACAGGGCATTATCAGAAGCGGATGGCGCCTTTCCTGCTGATCTGGGTGGGCCAGGCGTTTTCTATCGTGGGTAGCCACATTGTTCAGTTTGCGCTGGTGTGGTGGCTCACCAAAGAGACCGGCTCTGCGACGATCCTGGCGATGGCGACGTTGGCGGCGATGCTGCCGCAGATCGTCCTGGGGCCAATCGCCGGGACGCTGGTCGACCGGTGGAGCCGGCGGCTCGTGATGATCGTCGCGGATACGGGCGTCGCGCTGACGACGCTGTGGCTTGCGTACATGTTCGCCAGCGGGCAGATCCAGATCTGGCACGTCTTCCTGGTGATGTTCATCCGCTCGTTGGGCGGCGCGTTCCACTGGGCGGCGGCGCAGGCCACGACCGCGCTCATGGTGCCGGACAAGCACCTCGCGCGCGTCGCCGGCCTCAACCAGACGATGCACGGCGCGCTCAACATCGTGGGGCCGGCGCTGGGCGCGCTCCTGCTGGAGGCGCTGCGCGACCTACAATGGGTGGTGATGGTCGATGTCTTCACCGCGATCCCGGCAGTGCTGCCACTGCTGCTGATCTTCATCCCGCAGCCGGATCGCTCTGGCGCGGTGGACGCCGATGGCAAGCGCGCGTCGGTGTGGGCGGAGTTTCGCGCCGGGCTGCGCTATGTGGCGGCGTGGCCGGGCCTGATGATGGTCATCGGCATTGCGCTGCTCATCAACTTCGTGCTGACACCGGCGTTCTCGCTGATGCCCATCCTCGTGACGCAGCACTTCCAGGGCGAGGCCCCGCAGTTGGCCGTGATGGAATCCACCTGGGGCGTCGGCGTGTTCCTCGGCGGGCTGACGCTGAGCGTTTGGGGCGGCTTCAAGCGCCGGCTGCTCACCTCGCTGGCTGGCCTGACCCTGATGGGCGGCGGCAGCATCGTGATCGGCGTCGCGCCCGCGCACCTGTTCGCGCTGGGGGTGGCCGGCGTCTTCGTGGTAGGGTTCATGAATACCCTGACGAACGGCCCGCTGTTCGCGGCGCTGCAGAGCACGGTGGCCGCCGACGTGCAGGGCCGTGTCTTTTCGCTGCTGATCTCCGGCGCGACCGCCATGACGCCGCTCGGCCTTCTCGTCGCCGGGCCGGTGGCGGACGCGATTGGCGTGCAGGCCTGGTTCGTCCTTGGGGGCGTTGTGTGCCTGGCGACCGGCGTCGGCGCCTGCTTCATGCCGGCGGTCATGAGGCTCGAAGAGGGGCCGCCCACGCTGCCCAGGCCGGCGCGCGCCGCCGTGGAGCCAACGCCATTCACTGGCGGCGCGCCGTCTCTCGGCGAGGCGGCGACCGAGACGGATCCGGCCTGAGTTACCTCTTTGCCCGGTTTGAGCGGTCCCCGGGGACCGCTCATTTCTTTGGGCCAGGTAGCGGCGTTGTCCGTATGACAAACGGCAAAGCGCGGGCGTGTCATACGATACTGGGATGAGCGCGAAGGAAAGGGTAATATAGACCCCTGGTTAGGCAGTTTACACTGTCCTGTACCTGGGCTTCTGTTCGACTCACCAGGGGGTGGCATGGAAGATAAGCTTCAGGCGTTCTTCACCCCAAAGGCCGTTGCCGTAATTGGCGCATCGCGCAGCCCGGATAAACTGAGCTACGCCGTGGTACACAACCTTGCCGAGGGCGGCTATCAGGGCGCGCTCTATCCGATCAACCCGAAAGCCGACGAAATCCTCGGTTATAAAGCCTACCCCTCCGTGCTCGATATTCCTGACCCCATCGATCTGGCCGTGATCGTCGTGCCATATAAGTGGGTGCCGGATGCATTGCGCGAGTGCGGCGAAAAGGGCATTCAGGCGGTTGTCGTCATCAGCGCTGGATTCCGCGAGACCGGCCACGAGGGGATGGAACGCGAACAGGAACTGGTGCGCATCGCCGAGGAATATGGCATCCGGTTGATCGGGCCGAACTGCCTCGGTGTGATCGATGCGCATACCCCGCTCAACGCCACTTTTGCCGCCGGGACGCCGCCGAAAGGGCCGGTTGGCTTCATGAGCCAGAGCGGCGCGCTCGGCACCGCGATCCTTGACTGGGCGATGGCGGGCCGGATCGGATTCAGCAAGTTCGTGAGCATGGGCAACAAAGCCGATGTCTCCGAGATGGACCTGATGCAGGCCTGGGTCAACGACCCCGACACGCAGGTCATCGCCCTCTACAGCGAGGGCCTCCCCGACGGGCAGGAGTTCATCCGTGTCGCGCGCGAGGTGGTCAAACACAAGCCGGTCGTCATCGTCAAGAGCGGCGTGACGCAGGCCGGCGCGCGCGCGGTGTCGTCGCACACCGGCTCGCTGGCCGGCTCAGAGCAGGCTTACCAGGCGGCTTTCCACCAGGCGGGCGTGCTGCGCGCCAACTCGCTCCAGGCGTTGTTCGACTACGCGCTCGGCTTTGCCTACCAGCCGCCGATCAAGGGCGACCGGGTCGCCATCATCACCAACGCCGGCGGCCCCGGCATCCTCGCCACCGACCAGTTAGAGCGCGCTGGCATGAAGCTCGCGCGCCTGGACCCCGAGACCATCGAGAAGCTCAACGCGGCGCTACCTGAGGCGGCCAGCTCGGCGAACCCGGTTGACGTGCTCGGCGACGCGCTGGCCGACCGGTATAAGATCGCGCTGGACCTGGTAGCCCACGACCCCAACGTCGATGGCATCATCGTCATCCTCACGCCCCAGGCCATGACCGAGATCGAGGAAACCGCCCGCGCGGTAGTCGAGATTTCCAAACAGGTGGATAAGCCGATTGTAGGCTGCTTCATGGGCGAGTTCCGGTCTGAAGCCGGCCAGAAAATCTTGACCGCGAACGGCATTCCGAATTATGATGTGCCAGAACGCGCGGCGGCGACGCTCAACGCATTGAGTTGGTATCGCGAGGTGAAGCATCGCCCCGCGTTTGAGGCCGAGTCCTTCGACGTGGACAACGACAGTGTGCGGAACCTGCTGGACTCGGCGCGGGCGGAGGGCCGGCTGGAGATCGGCGATGCGGAGGCGCGGTCCATCCTGTCCGCATATGGGTTCCGCATCCCGCGCTCGGAGATTGCCGCCGATGCGGACGAGGCGGTGCGCCTGGCCGACGAGTTCGGCTATCCGGTCGTTCTCAAGGTCGCCTCACCGGACATCTTGCACAAGACCGACGTGGGCGGTGTGAAGGTCGGCTTGCAGAATGCCACCGACGTGCGCGACGCCTTCGACCTGATCGTATACCGGGCGCAGCGTTACGTACCAGGCGCGAAAATCTGGGGCTGCCTGGTGCAGGAGATGGTGCCGCAGGGGATGGAAGTGCTCGTGGGGATGAACCGGGACCCGCAGTTCGGTCCACTGGTGACGTTCGGCCTCGGCGGCATCTATGTCGAGGTGCTCAAGGACGTGACGTTCCGTGTTGCGCCCTTCGGGCGCAATGAGGCGCAAGAGATGCTGGGGGAGATTCGCGCACGCGCGCTGCTGGATGGCGTGCGCGGCGAGCCGCCCAAAGACAAGGACGCCATCGTCGATACCCTGTTGCGCATCAACCAGCTCGTGACCGACTTCCCCGAAATCCTTGAACTGGACATCAACCCCCTGATGGTCTACGAGCGTGGTCGCGGCGCAATTCCGCTGGATATGCGCCTGATCCTGAGGCCCGCGCAATGAGCGTGCGGCGACGTGATGCCGGTGTCGGGAATGCAGAACGAGGAGCATAGCTCATGAAACCGCTCTATATCACTTCACTTTCGACTTTCACTGGTAAGACGGCGGTGTGCCTGGCACTCGGTCAGCGCATGAAGGCGTCAGGCCTGAAGGTCGGCTATATGAAACCCGTCAGCATACAGCCGTGGCTCCAGCACGGCAAGATTTTGGACGAGGATGCCGCTTTCGCGCACCGCATTCTTGGTCTGGAGGAGAACCCGGAGGAGCTTTCGCCCGTCATCATCACCGACCAGTTGCTGGAGCGGGCGCTCAAAGGTGAGCTGGACCACGACCTGATGGTGGACATCAGGGAGGCCTATGCCAAGCTCGGCGAGGGGAAGGATGTGCTCCTGATGGAAGGCGGCGGCCACATGCGCGAAGGCACGTGCGTAGGCGTGCGCTCCGTGAACGTGGCCCGCGAGTTCGATGCGCCGGTGGTGGTGGTGCAGCGCTGGGATCAGCCGCTCTTCATCGTTGACGCAGCGATGAGTGCAAAGTACCGCTATCAGCAGGTTGGCAAGGACTTGCTGCTTGGCGTGGTCATCAACAGCGTTTCCAAGACGCAGTGGGCGTATGCGCACGATGTGGTCGTGCCTTTCCTTGAACGCAACGATATCCCGGTGTTGGGGGTGCTGCCGGAGCACCGCAACCTGAGCGCGATCAGCGTCGATGAGTTGATTGATGTCCTGGACGCGGAGTTGGTGGCCGGCAAGGGTAAGGGAGACGCGCTCGTTGAGGAAATGGTGGTCGGCGCGATGTCGGCGCAGAGTCGCTGCCGCGCTTCCGCCGCCTCCACAACAAAGCGGTCATCACCGGCGGTGACCGCGCTGACATCCAGCTTGCCGCGCTCGACACCTCGACCGTCGCGCTGATCCTTACGGGCAACCTGCATCCCACACAGTCGGTGATCGGACAGGCAGAGAGCAAGGGCGTGGCGGTGCTTCTGGTGCCTGAAGATACGATGGAGACGGTGGACAGGATCGAGCGGATCTTCGGTAAGACCCGGCTCGGCCACGCTGAGAAGCTGAGCCACTTCCAGGCGCTCCTGGCGGAGCACATGGATTACAATCGGCTCATGGACATGCTGGACCTGTAGCACAAACGCGGCTGTTGCAGGCAAGGGCGGCTGATGCCCTGCCTGATGTGTCTTGTCGTGGAATATGCGCCTGCGCCCCGCACTGCGGCGGCGCGGCGATCTTATGCGTAAAGGAGACAGGCGATGACTTTCATTGAGGCGATTATCGGACGCGAGGTGCTTGACTCGCGCGGCAACCCGACCGTTGAGGTCGAGGTGATGCTTGAGGACGGCTCCTGGGGGAGCGCCATCGTGCCCTCCGGCGCATCGACCGGCGCGCACGAGGCTGTGGAGTTGCGCGACGGCGACAAGGCGCGCTACGGCGGCAAGGGCGTGCTCAAGGCGGTCGAGAATGTCAACGGCCCCATCGCCGATGAGCTGTTTGGCATGGACGCCACCGACCAGAAGGCCATCGACGAGGCGTTGATCGCCCTCGACGGCACGCCGAACAAGGGCAAGCTGGGCGCGAACGCCATCCTGGGCGCGTCGCTGGCGGTGGCGAAGGCGGCGGCCAACAGCGTCGATCTGCCGCTGTTCCAATATCTGGGCGGCGTGTACGCGCACGTGCTGCCCGTGCCGATGATGAACATCCTCAACGGCGGCAAGCACGCCGCCGGCAGCACCGACCTCCAGGAGTTCATGATTATGCCGGTCGGCGCTCCGACGTTTCACGAGGCGGCGCGCTGGTCGGTGGAGATTTACCACGCGCTCGGCAAGCTGCTGGGCGAGAAGGGCCACCGCACCACCGTCGGCGACGAGGGCGGCTACGCGCCGAGCCTGGGTTCGAACGAGGCGGCGCTCCAGGTCATCGTGGAGGCGATTGAGAAGGCCGGCTACAAGCCGGGGGAGCAGGTCTTCCTGGCGCTCGACCCGGCGGCGAGCGAGTTCTACGACGGCGGCGCGTACAACCTCAAGATCGAGGGCCGCACGCTTTCCGGCGCGGAGATGGTGGACTTCTACGCCGGCTTGGTGGAGAAGTACCCGATTATCTCCATCGAAGACGGACTCGCCGAGGACGACTGGGACTCGTGGGCGCTGATGACCGAGCGTCTGGGCAGGAAGATTCAAATCGTCGGCGACGACCTGCTCGTGACCAACGTCGCGCGCATCGAGAAGGCGATGGACCTCAAGGCGTGCAACTCGCTGCTGTGCAAGGTCAACCAGATCGGCACGCTGACCGAGGCGATTGCCGCCGTCGAACTGTGCCACCGCCACGCCTGGACCGCCGTCGTGAGCCACCGCAGCGGCGAGACCGAGGACAACACGATTGCCGACCTCGTGGTGGGCCTCAACACCGGCCAGATCAAGACCGGCGCGCCCGCCCGGAGCGACCGCGTGGCGAAGTACAACCAGCTCATGCGCATCGAGGATATGCTCGAAGACCAGGCCGCCTACGCCGGCAAGGATGCGTTCGGGAGCCTGGGCATCTTCTAGCCTACCAGCGGGCCTCATCGGGCCGGGAGGGGCAGGGCACCCAGGGGAGCCTTGCCCCTCGTTTTATGTTCTGATTGTTGTATGGTCTAATTGATGTGGCGGCTTTGACCTGAAGAGGGTACAGCGATGACGGTTGACTTCAAGCGTACCAAGATTGTCTGCACGATTGGCCCGGCCTCGCGCGATGAGGCGACGCTGCGCGCCATGATCCGTGCCGGGATGGACGTGGCGCGCATCAACTTCTCGCATGGCAGCCACGAGCACCACCAGCGCGACATTGCCGCCATCCGGCGCATCGCCGAGGAGGAAGGCAGGGTCGTTGCAGTGATGGCCGACCTGCAAGGCCCGAAGCTGCGCATTGGCAGCATCGAACCGGGGCCGATTGAACTCAACCGCTATGACCGCGTCGAATTCACGTCGCGCCCGGCGACCGGTGCGGGTGGGGTAATCAACCTCCCGCACCCTGACCTGATCGCTGAGGTGCATGTCGGCGAGACGCTGTATCTGGACGACGGCGCGCTGGAACTGCTGGTCGTCGAGAAGGCGGACGACACGCTGATCTGCAATGTCGTGGTGGGCGGAGCACTCAGCTCCAACAAGGGGATCGCCGCGCCGGAGACGAACCTGAC
Source organism: Anaerolineae bacterium (assembly GCA_027494055.1). Classification (GTDB taxonomy): domain Bacteria; phylum Chloroflexota; class Anaerolineae; order Aggregatilineales; family JAFGMM01; genus JAOSJO01. The sequence goes on from JAOSJO010000024.1 coordinate 329,881, forward strand.
GCTCTCGGCGATCACAGAGAAGGACGAGCGCGACGCCGCCTTTGCGCTGGCGCAGGGGGTTGACTACCTGGCGCTGTCGTTTGTGCGCGCGCGCCGCGACATCGAGCAACTGCGCGCGATGTTGAACGACCTGGACGGCGACGTGGCGATTGTGGCGAAGATCGAGAAACGCGAGGCCGTCAAGGCCTTCGACGACATCCTTGACGCGACCGACGCGGTTATGGTGGCGCGCGGCGACCTGGGCGTGGAAATCTCGGTGCAGGAGGTGCCACTGCGTCAGAAGGAGATCATCCGCAAGTGCAACCGGGTGGGGAAGCCGGTCATCACCGCGACGCAGATGCTTCAGTCCATGATCGAGAATCCGCGCCCCACGCGCGCCGAGGCGAGCGACGTGGCGAACGCGATCCTCGACGGGACCGACGCGGTGATGCTCTCCGGCGAGACGGCGGTGGGTGTGTATCCGGTGCGCGCGGTTGAGATGATGGCGCAGATCGCGGACATTACCGAGAAGACGCTGCCCTCACGCAACGACCAGGTGAGCTTTGGCGAGGTGGAGCACCTGCACCCGGTCGCGGACGCGATCAGTCGCGCGACGTGCGAGATCGCCGACGACCTCGACGTGCGGCTCATCGTCACCTCGACATGGAGCGGCTACACGGCGCGCCAGGTGGCGAAGGAGCGACCCGGCAAACCGATTGTCGCCGTCACGCCCAACCCCATCGCGCAGCGGCGCACGGCGCTGGTGTGGGGCGTGCTGCCGATGCTGGTGGAGCAGTACAAGAACACCGACGACATGCTGGAGATGATGGAGCAGACGGTGCGCTCCTGCGGCCTCGCCGAACCGGGCGACTCCTTCGTGGTGACGGGTGGGCTGCCGTTCGGCGGTGGCGGGATGACGAACTTCGTCAAGGTGCACCAGCTCTAGCCGGGAAGGGGCCGGCGCTGCCCGGCCTGTCGCCCGGCGTCACGAAATCGCAGGGGCAAGGCGCGCGCCTTGCCCCTTTTCTGTAAGCTTGTGCTCAATTGCATTGCGGTGAGTCTAGAAGTCGTCGTCCTCGATGAACTGCACCACGTCGGCGCGGACGGCGGACCGGCGGGCGTTGTGCTTCTCCGGCGCGGCGTAGCCCGGCTCCGGGTCGTAGCGCTGCGCTTCTTCCGGTTCGGGCGCGTAGTCGTCAGGCGCGTAGTCGCCGGCCAGATAGGCCTCTTCGGGATAGAGGGCGGTCCGGTCTTGCGCTGCGCTGCCGGAGTAGACGGTGTCCTCGATGTAGCTCTCCGGCCTGACTTCCTGCTTGGCCGGCTTCTGCACGCGCGACAGCTTCGACTTTGCGCGGCGGCGTTCGGTGGTTGTCTCGCCGGGCGCGTACCCAAGCTGCGAGCTTGCGCAGTGCGGGCAGATGTTCCAGCTTAGCTGGAGCAGTTCGCCGCACGTGACGCACACCTTCTTAAGCTTGGTGTGGCAGTAGGGGCAGACCTGCCAGTGCTCCCGCGAGCCGCGCCCGCAGCCGGGGCACACCGGCTTCTCCTCGATGCTTTGCAGCAGCGCCTCCTCTTCGAGCGAGCGCTCGTAGGCCTGGGCCAGCGTCTCGCGCGGGCGGAGGATGAGGTAGATAATCAGGCCCGGTATGTTGAGGACAGCCACAACCGCGGCGGCGAGTACCTGTGCGAACAGGTCGCGGGACCGCGCGCGCATGTCGCGGAAGGTCCAGATGATGAGGGCGAGCCACAGGGCCGAGCCGAAGGCGGCCAGCGCCGCCACGATGAGCAGAAGTGCGTTGCCGATCGCTTCCCAGTCAAGCATCAGGCGACTCCTCTTGGGGGTCGGATCGCCTACGGGTTTTGCGGGGGTCGATGGGGGCATTATAGCATGGGCGTGGTGGCAGGGCAATTGCGCCCCGACGTCGGCCGGCGGCGCGCCGGCGCGCGGTCTGGGGTAGAATGGAAGCAGCGGATGACAGAGAAGGGGCGAGGATGGCGCTGAAGGGCGAGGTACAGGAGCTTATCGAGGCGTGTGAGCAGGCCGGCTGCCCGGTGTGCACGCTCACGGGCCGTGAGATGGATCGCTATTTCGACCACATGCTGTACATGCGCGTGAACGAGATCGAGTTGCGCGCCGACGTGCGCGCGGCGTGGGGCTTCTGCAACCGGCACGCCTCCATGCTCATCCGCCCGGCGGGGGCGCTGGGCACGGCCATCATTTACGAGGATGTGCTCAAGAACCTGCTGCGCGCCCTCGATGGCGCGCAGTGGGAGGGCGGCAGCCGGCTGCGCCGGCGGAGCGGCGCGGAGGCGTTGGTCGCACGGCTGGAACCCGCGCACGAGTGCGTCGGCTGCGCGCACCAGCGTGAGACCGAGCGCGCATACGTCCGTGCGCTGGTCAAGTATCTCGGCAACGAGGTCGATGTGGTCCCGGAACTGGCGGCGGCCTACGGGCGCAGCGACGCGCTGTGCTGGCGTCACCTGCGGATGGCGCTGCGGCGGGTGCGCAAGCCGGCCACGTTTGAACTTCTGGTCGCGGCGCAGCGCGCCGCCTGGGAGCGGCTCGGCGCGGAGCTGGCCGAGTTCATCCGCAAGAACGATTACCGCTTCACGCACGAGAAGATGGGGCCGGAGGGGGATAGCTGGCAGCGCGTGGTCAGGCAGGTTGCCGGCGCTTCCGGCCTTGGCGGAGAGGAAGACCGGAGTTTGTGAGCGGGAGGGCGCGATGAAGGCGCGACTGATCAAGTTCGGCGAGATTGAGATTGACGGCGAGGTCTACGAGAACGACGTTGTGATCGACCGGGGGAAGGTCAAACCGCGCAAGAAGAAGGCCTCGAAGCCGTACCGCGAGCGCTATGGGCACACGCCGCTCTCAGCGGATGAGCCGATCCCCTGGGACTGCGAGCGCCTGATTGTCGGGACCGGCGTCTACGGGCGGCTGCCGATCATGGACGCCGTCTATGAACAGGCCGCCGCGCGCGGCGTGCAGCTTGAGGTGTGCCACACCGAAGAGGCCTGCGCGTTGCTCAGCCAGGTGAAGCGCAAGGAAAAGGTCAACGCAATCCTGCACGTGACGTGTTGAGGTGAGCTAGCCGCCAAACAACCCCTTGATGGCGGACCACAGATGCGCAAAGAACGACGGCGGCGTGGCTTCCGCCGGCTCTGGGGCCGGCGCGGCCTCGACCGACGGCGCTGGAACGGCCTCGGCTGACGGCGGAGGCGCGACTGGCGGTGTTGGGGCGGCCTCAGGCGGCGCGGCCTCGACCGGCGGCGCGGTTTCGAGGCAGGCGGGGCGGTCGGTTCACGGACCACACCGCGCAGGTCGAGGATTCGCGCCGTCCACGCGGACTCTGCCGCGCCGAAGGGGTTGCCGTCGGGCAGCAGGGTGGTCTCGTTGATGACGGCCTCGCTGAGCGCGTCGGCGCTCACGTCTGCGCCGAGCAGGTTTGCGCCGGCGAGCGCCGCGCCGCTGAGGGTTGCGCCGCTCAGGTTTGCCTCAAAGCAATCGGTCCCGCGCAGGTCCGCGCCGGTGAGGTCCGCGCCACTCAGGTCGGTCCGGCGGAGCTGCGCCCCTTCGAGGCGGGCGCTGCCGAGGTTGGCGCCACTGAGGTTTGCGCCGCTCAGGTCCAGCGCGCGCAGGTCGGACCCGGAGAGGTCGGCCCGGCTGAAATCCACGAAGCGCGCCTCCTCCGCCCAGTTGCTCCTGCCCGGCTGCCACTCGCTTGGATCGCGCAGCAGCTTGGCTTCGAGGCCGCGTCTGGGCGCTTCTGCGAGCGTGACCGTGAGGTCGGCCTGGCGCAGATCGGGCCGCCATTCGGGCTGTGCGACCCGCAGCCCATTGAAACGGATCACGCCGTGCTCCTTGATCGCGTCCGCGAGCGCCTGCCCGCTCAGGCGCTTACCTGCGGGGTCGGCGAAGAGCCGGATTTCTTCGGACATCACAACCTTCCCTCCTGGACGTTTTGGTTATACCACAGACGCGCGCGGCCTGGCAATACCTACCGCACGCGGGGTATCGCACATCCGGGCGTAGGGGCGCCCCGCCAGGTGTAGGGGCACGGCACGCTGTACCCGCCTACGAACCGGGGGCCGGAATGGGACAGAATGCCGCTTCGGTGTTATCCTTGAGAGCGTTCTCATAATCGGTTTGGTGTGCGACGCCGGAGAGTGAACCCCATGACGGATGAATTGGCGCGGCGCATTGAGGCGGAGATCCGCGCGCACCAGCTCCCGCTGGCTCAGGACTCCGCGTGGCGCGATGAGGTGATCTGGCCCAACTACGGCGGGCTTTCTATCGCCAATGTGCCGAGCGCGGTGGCGCGGGCGCTGGGGTGGGCCTCCCCGGCGCAGCGCCCCCGCTCGATGCGCGCCTGCTCGACCCGGCGGCGCGTTTCGAGCGCGTGGTGCTGGTGCTGCTGGACGGCTTTGGCTACAACCTGTTTCAGGAGCTTCGCGCGGAGCGCGCGTTTGCGCAGGATGTCGCCGATGTCGTGGGCGATGGGGTGCTCGCGGCGCTGACATCGGTCTTTCCGTCAACGACGGTTGCGGCGCTCACGACGCTGTGGAGCGGCTTCCCCCTGCCGGGCACGGCCTTATCGGCACGCGCCTGTTCCTGCGCGAATACGCCGCGATGATCAGCGCACTCTCGCTCGCGCCGCTGCTCTCGAAGAACTTCCAGGAGCTGATGGACTGGGGCTTCGAGCCGGATAAGTTCCTCGGCGTGCCGGGGATGGCCGAAGCGCTGGCGCGCGGCGGCGTGCAGACGCACCTGGTCATCCAGAGCCACCTCGCCGGGAGCGGCCTCTCGCACATGCTGCACAGGGGGTGGGGCACGTGCACGGCATGAAGAGCTTCACCGACCTCTGGGCGCTGCTTGAGGAAGTCATGGAGGCGACGCAGCGGGAGCGGTGCTTCATCGCCATCTACTGGGGCGCGCTCGATGCGGTGTCGCATGACACCGGCGCGCGGAGCCGGCGCACGCTCGCCGAGGCGCGGGCGCAGCTCAGCCGTCTGCGCGATTTCGTCGCCCGGTGGGCCGGGGACGGGCGCACGCTGTTCCTGGCGCTGGCCGACCACGGCCACGTGGACTATGAGGACGCGGCGAAGATCAGGACCGCCGACTACCCCGTGCTCACCGACGCCATGCGGATGCCGCCCGCCGGCGAAGCGGGCGCGGCTTACTTCTTCCTGCGCGCCGACCTGCGCGCCGAGGCGGAGCAGTGCTTTCAGGAGGCGCTGCGCGACCGCGTGATGGCGATGCCGGCGCGCGCGGCATTGGCGGCGGGGCTGCTCGGCGGCGCGCCGCACCACCCGGAGACCGCAGCGCGCGTCGGCGAACTGATTGCGGTGTGCCGCGCAGGCGTGCGTTTCTCCGACCCGCTGGACCGCTACGACTTCCGCAGCGGGCACGGCGCGCTCTCTGCCGCCGAGATGTTGGTGCCCATCATCCTGCGCGCCCTGTGAAGCGCCGGGCGGGCGGGTCGTTTTCGTTGCGCTTCTTGTACGCATCAAGGAGTTTGGAGAAGTGACCACACACATTTTTCCTGACGGATTCCTGTGGGGGGCCGCCACCGCCAGCTACCAGATCGAGGGCGCGTGGGAGGCCGACGGTAAGGGCGAATCGATCTGGGACCGCTTTTCGCACACGCCGGGCAAGGTACAGGATGGCGATACCGGGGACGTGGCGTGCGACCATTATCACCGCTACGCCGAGGATGTCGCCCTCATGCGCGGCCTGGGCTTGAAGGCTTATCGCTTCTCGATCAGTTGGCCGCGCGTCATCCCCGACGGCAAAGGCGCGGTAAACGAGGCCGGGCTGGATTTCTACGACCGTCTGGTCGATGCGCTGGTGGAGGCCGGCATCACGCCGTATGTCACGCTCTATCACTGGGACCTCCCGCAGGCGCTCCAGGACGCGGGCGGCTGGTGCAGCCGGGAGGTGGTCGGCCATTTTGCCCGGTACGCGGACGTGGTGTCGAAGCGCCTCGGCGACCGGGTGAAGTTCTGGGCGACGCACAACGAGCCGTGGGTGGTGGCGAAGTTGGGCCACTACATCGGCGTGCACGCCCCCGGCATCACCGATCTTTCGGCCTGTTACCAGGTGGCGCATCACGTGTTGCTCTCGCATGGGGAGGCCGTGCCGGTGCTGCGAGCGAATGCCGGCGGCGCGCAGGTGGGGATCGTGCTGAACCTGTCGCCGGTTGACCCCGCCAGCGCCTCACCCGCCAATCAGACCGCCGCGAGGCGACACGACGGTTACCTGAACCGGTGGTACCTGGACGCCCTCTTCAAGGGCACATATCCGGACGACATGAGCGCCATCCTGGACGAGATCGGCGTCGCCGTGCCGGTTCAGGCCGGCGACATGGCGAAGATCAGCGCACCGATTGACTTCCTGGGCGTGAACTACTACACGCGCGATGTCGTGTGCGACGACCCCGACGGGGCGTTCCCGTTTACGTCGCCGGGTCCGCGCGAAAACGCCGAGTTTACCGAGATGGGCTGGGAGGTCTACCCGGAGGGGCTGTATCGCCTGCTCAAGTGCGTGCACCAGGACTATAGCCCGGCGGCGCTCTACGTCACCGAGAACGGCGCGGCTATTGCAGACGCGCCGACCGGCGATGCGGTCCACGACCCCCGCCGCATTGCGTATCTGCGCGCGCACTTCAAGGCGATCCACCGCGCGATTGGCGAGGGCGTGCCCCTCAAGGGGTATTTCGTGTGGAGCCTTCTGGACAACTTCGAGTGGGCGTTCGGCTACAGCAAGCGGTTCGGCATCGTCTATGTGGACTATGAGGACGGGCAGCGCCGCATCCCGAAGGATAGCGCGCACTTCTACCGGGAGGTCATCGCCGACAACGGCCTGTCCGATTAGGGCCTCCGGCAGCCCAGCCGCGCAGACGACGCCCCTGTGGGCGTCGTTTTGCGTTCCGGGAGTTGTTGCGTCGTTTGAGGATCATTACCCGGTTATAACCTTCCCGCTTATAAAATGCTCTATGATGGGGGTGTGGTGCTTCACCGGTTGGGCAGAAGCGATGATTTCCTTTTTGCCCAGGCCGACAGGCGGGCAGCCTTACCCAGAGAGGCGCGGAGGGCGGCAATGAACCGATACAAGGTCGTGGCAGCGGTGGTGCTGGCGGTGGTGATCTTCGGCGCGGTCGGGCCGGGCATCCTCGCCGACGGCGTGGAGTATGTGGTGCAGCCCGGCGACACGCTCTATCGCATTGCGCTGCGCTACGGCACGACGGTAAGCGCCCTCGCGACGGCTAACGGCATCGCGAACCCCAACCGCATCTACTCCGGTCAGCGCCTCGTGATCCCCGGCGCGGCCCAGCCGGCTGCTGCCCCTGCCAGCCCGCCGCCGGCTGCGCCCGCGAGCGCGCCGGCGGCTGCTGTTGGGACCGTCTACACCGTGCGGCCCGGCGACACGCTCTATCGTATCGCGCTGCGCTATGGCACCACGGTGAGCGCGCTCGTCGCCGCCAACGGCATTGCCAACCCCAACCGCATCTACGTCGGGCAGCAGATTCGGATCGCGGGCGGGACGGCGGCCCCCGCGCCTGCGCCGTCGGGCGCGAACCCCGCGCCCTCACAGCCTGTCGTGACCGGGCGCGGCGTCACCCTGACGGTTGACTCGGTGTCGTACCAGCCGGGCCGCGCCGACCTGATGGTCACGGTGCGCAACAACGGCCTGCTCCCGGCGGTTGCCAGCGGCAACTGGTATCCCACGCCCAACGAGGACGGCGGTCGCCAGTGGGTGACGCTGCTCAAGGCGGCCCATCTCGAAGTGCCGGTGCCCATGCGGGGCGACGCGCCGCTGTGGGAGTTCATCGTAACCACGAACGACGGGCTGCGCTTCTCGGCGCTGGCCGGGTGCCGGTACCTCGAAGTGGTTTTCGCCGAGGGCATCGAGCCGACCGCCCAGGGCGGCTTCTACTGGAGCACGTCGCTGGAGGGTGGCTGGTTCGACTGCGGCAACGCCTACCAGGTCAAGCCGCCCGCCGACCTGCTGCCCGGCCAGTCGGCCACGGTCCCGCTGCACGTGTATCTCGTGCACCCGCGCAACGACCCGAATCAGGCGCCGGGGCGGCGCATTGCGCGGCTGGACTTCATCCCCTATGCGCCGACAGGCGCGTCGTTTGGGGTGCAGGCGAGCTATTCCTTCTGAGCGCAACGCGCCGGCCTCGCTTCATACACCCCAGGCAGGCCACGGCCTGACCTGTCATTGCCCGGCACAGTGGCGTGCAACCGGGCGACGCCGTGGGCACGGTCCTTGCATCAGTCCCATGTCAGTGGAATGGCACAGCGCGATGAGCGGCGGCGGTTTTGCGGCACGTTTGGCCGGTTTGCGTTGGCTGCAAGTGCAACTATACTTTCTTCTTAAGAAAGGCGCGCAGTCGAGGAGGAATAATATGCGTCGTGTGGTCGCAATCCTATTGATCGCAGCGATGCTGGGCGCGATGCTCCCTGCTGTGGTGAGCGCCCAGGAGACAACCTACCGCATCCAGTGGGGCGACACCCTGTACCGGATCGCGCGACGATTCGGCACGACCGTGGAGGCCCTCGCAACCTACAACAAGATTGTCAACCCGAACCTGATCTACGCGGGCACGATCCTCCGTATCCCGACGGGCACGCAACCCCCGCCCCCGCCGCCTCCACCTGGGGAGGTGCAGGAATACACCGTGGTGCGTGGCGATACGCTGCTGAACATCGCGCGGCGCTTCAATACAACCCTCGCTGCCATTCTTGCAATCAACGTGATTCCGAACCCGAACCTGATCTATCCCGGTCAGAAGATCAAGATACCCGGCGGCGCGGTCGTGCCGACCGCGACTTCGATTCCGGGCGTAACCCCGACCTCGATCCCGCCGGGGCCGCCGAGCGTCGGGTTCGCCTATGGCATCCAGGTACACCTGCCCGGCCAGGACAAGGGCGCGGTGGCGGCGCAGGTCAACGACCTGGGCATGAAATGGGTCAAGCAGCAGATCGAGTGGAAAGTGTACGAGTCTGCGGGCCGGGGCCAGATCGATTTCAGCGAGCTGGACGCGATGGTGGACGCGCTCAACGGCGCGGGGCTGAACATCCTCTTCAGCGTCGTGAAAGCGCCGGCGTGGGCGCGCAACACCACCGAGGAAGATGGCCCGCCGGCGGACTTCCAGGACTACGCCAACTTCGTGAGCGCGCTCGCCAGCCGCTATAAGGGCAGGGTGCAGGCCTACGAAATCTGGAACGAGCAGAACCTGCGCCGCGAGTGGAATGGCCGCCCGCTGAGCGCCGCCAGTTACGTGCAGATGCTGGCGCTGGCCTACAACGCGATCAAGGCGGTGGACCCCAACGCAATCGTGGTCAGCGGCGCGCTGGCGCCCACAGGCTGGAACGACGGCGTCAACGCGATTGACGACCGGGTCTACTTCCAGCAGATGTACGCCGCCGGCATCGCCGCGTACTCAGACGCGATTGGCGCGCATCCTAACGGGTGGGCCAACCCGCCGGCGAGCGTGTGCTGCAACAACACGGCGGGCGTACCCACGCACGACGACCACCGGAGCTTCTTCTTCCGCCACACGCTGGAAGACTACCATAACATCATGGTGCAGAACGGCGATACCGGCACCTTCATCTGGGCGACGGAATTCGGCTGGGGCACCAACGCCGACATCGGCGGAAGCCCGGTCGCCGGCTTCGAGTTCGTGGCCTACACCGACCTGAACGAGCAGGCGACGTACATCGTCGATGGGTTCGCCTACGCCAGGGCGCTGAACTACGTCGGCCCGATGTTCCTGTGGAACCTGAACTTCTGCACCGTCGTGCCGGGCGGCGAACAGTGCTACTGGGGCCTGCTTGGGCCTGGTGGGACGCAGCGCCCGGCGTATGGGGCGGTCAAGGGCATCCCGAAGTAAGCACGCGGACGGTTGACGCGCTCCGTGCAGCGCCCTTACGATCCATGCGGGTCGTAAGGGCGCTTTGTTTGTTTCTCCCATGCTCATAACGATTCACAATGTGCTCTCGGTATCACATTACAAAGTGTGTTTTTCGTGATCCGACGACTGAAGTCGTCGACTAATCGCAGAAAATGGCGGGCAAGAACGCGAATTAGCCTGCGACTTCAGTCGCGGGAACCAATAAGTGAACAGATACCCGTGCATTACATGTCACGCAGGTGGAAGCGAGAAGGTTGACCTGTGCGGGTATCACGTTACCATATAATGCCTGTCTACAAAGTCGGATTATCAAAGGAGTCTGAATGAATCAGTACGTTGCCTTGCTGCGCGGCATCAACGTTGGCGGCAAGAACATCATAAAAATGGCCGAACTACGGGCCTGTTTCGAAGCGTTGGGCTTTGCGAACGTGCGCACCTACATCCAGAGTGGCAATGTGCTGTTCTACGCAGACGGGTTGGACCGGGCCGCTCTTACAGGTCAGATCGAAGACGCCCTGTCCAAAACGTTTGACTACAGTTCGCGTGTGGTGGTCCGTTCGGAAGAGGAAATGAAGGCAACCGTCGCCCAGGCCCCACGGGGCTTTGGCAGCGATCCGGCCACCTACCGCTACGACGTTCTCTTTCTGAAAGAACCGCTCACCGCTGCGGAGGCCATGGAGCGTGTCAGCGGCAAAGGAGGGCGTTGACCAGGCCTTTACCGGCGACGGCGCGCTCTACTTCACGCGGCTCATCAGCAGGGCATCACAGAGCCATCTGACCCGCATCATCAGCTTGCCGATCTACCAGAGCATCACCATCCGCAACTGGAACACGACGACAAAGCTGCTGAACATGATGGACGCGGCCAGGGATTGACCAGAAGCCGTGAAAGGCAACACGCAAAACTGATTGACGCGCCTGAACGCAGGCCGCAAGGAGGACAACGATGTCAGACGCTCTGCAACAAGGTTATCTGGCGCTTCCAGCCACTGAACAACCGTCTCCCCGCCGTGATGGTCATCCATGCCTGGTGGGGCCTGAACGCTTTCATCAAGCAGCTTTGTGATCGGCTGGCGCAGGCCGGGTTCGTCGCGTTCGCCCCCGATCTGTATGACGGCAAGGTGGCCGAGACCATCGCGCAGGCGGAAGCCTACCGGGGTCAGATTGACTGGATGGAGCCAACCGCGCTACTCGCCAACACAGTCCCGGCGTTGCGCCGCCACCCGCGAACGATCGATCAGCCGATTGGCGCGATCGGGTTTTCGATTGGCGCTTTCATCGCGCTCGCACTCCTTGAAGAGATGCCACAGGACGTGTGTGCGGCGGTAATATTCTATGGGACTCGTGAAAGCGGCTACCAGGGCTTGCAGGCTGCTGTCCAGTGCCATTTCGCTGAGGTCGACGAATATGAGGATCAAAGTGAATTGGACAGCCTGGAAAAGTCTCTGAAGGCAGCCGGGGTCGATGCCACCTTCTACACCTATCCCGGCACTGGGCACTGGTTCTTCGAGTCCAACATGCCGGATGCGTACAATGCCGAGGCAGCCCAGCTCGCCTGGGAGCGCACGATACGCTTCCTCAGAGAACGTCTGTAAACTGGGGACGACCCATCGCAGGGGTGCGGCCCGCTGTCTCCATAGCGCCCAGGGAGCTTCAAGCTCCCTGGGCGCTTGCAGGTGCGGCCTATGGGGGGGCGCCGGTCTACGCCACCGGCGTGCTGGTGACGAAACCCAGCGCGCTGACCGTGGCGAGTTGCCGGTTTGCCTCGGCGTTGTGCGGGTCCAGGCGCGCCGCGTGCCCGAACATCTTGATCGCGTTGCGGTAGTCCTTCACTTGCTTGAAGACCACGCCCGCGCGGAAGTAGCTGTCCGCCACGTCCGGCATGGCGCGGATGGCCTCCTGGTAGTGGTCAAGCGCGTGCGCATACTGGCCGATTGCCTCATGGACGAGGCCCATCTCGCGGTGTGTGGTCGCGTCCGTGCGGTCGAGCATCAGCGCCTGCTCCAGGCACTCCAGCGCCTGGTGGTTGCGGCCCAGGAGCCGGTACAGCCGCCCCAGGTCCCGCCAGTGCGCCGCCGCTTCGGGGGCGGCATCGGCGGCCTGGAGCGCGGCTTCGGCGGCGGCCTCCAACTGGCCCAGGCGCTCGTAGGCGCGCGCCAGCGCCGTGAAGGTGGCCGCGGCGGGTTCGGTCTCGGCGCTGCGGCTGCAGCGCGTCGGCTGCTTTCGGCCACTGCCGGGCGTCGAGATACAGGCGGCCCAGCTTCAGCAGGATCGGGGCCGGCTCCGCCGACAGCGTGGCGGCGCGCTCGTAGTGCCACGCGGCCTGTTCGGTGTCGCCGAGGGCGGCGGCGCAGTCGGCGAGGCTGGATTGGACCTCCGGGTTTTCCGGGTCCACTTCGGCGGCGCGCTGCACGTAGTCGCGCGCGTCGTTGATGTGGCCCGCCGCCTGCGACACGCGCGCCAGCCCCAGCAGCGTGGGCACGTGCGCCTCGTCGATCTTGAGCGCGCGCCTGTAGCACTGCATCGCCCGCCCGGCGATGTGCGCCTCGTCGTGCGTCTCGTACAGCCGGCCGAGTTCGGTCCACCAGTCGGCGCGGTCGGGGGCGAGGTGCAGCGCTTCCTCGAAGCGGGCGATGGCGCCGTCCAGGTCGCCGGCGGCGCGGAGCGCGCGGCCCAGGCTCACGCGGTAGGCGGCGTTTTCGTCCTCCAGGGCAGCCGCCTGCTCGAACTGCGCGACGGCTTCCCCGGTGTGGTCTATGGCCTGCAGCAGCTCGCCGAGCTGGTGGTGCCACGCGGCCACGCGCGAGATCAGCGCGATGGCCTGCGTCAGCGCCTTGACCGCCGCGCCGCGCCGTTCAAGCGCGACGGCGGCCTGGGCAAGCTGGTAGTGGGCGATGGGGTTGCCCGGCGCGAGGCGCGCCGCCTGCTTGAGCGCGTTGTAGGCGGCGCGCGCGTCGCCGCGCTCAAGATAGAGCTTCCCCAGCGCGACAAGCCGGTCGGGTTCGAGGTGCGGCTGGTCGCCGGCCGGCGCGAGGAAGCGCTCTGCGGCGTTGGCGCTTCCCGCGCGCAGGTGCGCCGCGCCCAGCGCCAGGCGCGTGACGCCGTTCGGCGCAGCGCGGTAGGTTTCCTCCAGCAGGGTGATTGCCTGTTCGTGGTCGCCGAGCAGGCTCAGGGCCTGCCCGCGCAGCGATGTGACCGTCGGCCCGGCTGCGCCGAGCGCAATCGCCTGCTCGACCACGCGCAGGGTGGCGCGCAGGTCGCGCTGCGGCAGTTGCTCGCTCGCCACGCCGGCCTCGGCCAGTTGCGTGGCGCGCTCGGCGAGGGCGACGCGCGACTGGCCGATCTCCAGCCACGCCGCCGGGTCGTTCCGCCGTTGCTCGACCGCCTTCATCAGCAGTGGCAGCGCGGCGGACCAGCGGTGCATCCGGTTGTAGAGCTTCCCCAGGGCGAGGAGGTCATCGGGCGCGTCCACGCCGAGCGCGAGCGCCTGTTCCGCCTCTTCGGCGGCCTCAGTGCTGCGGTTCTGGTCGTACAACACCTCGGCGATGCGCACGCGGTACGCCGGCTCGCGTGGGTTGAGTTCGACGGCGTAGCGCAGCGCCGCCAGCGCGCGCAGCGGCTCGCCCGAAGCGAGCGATACGTCGCCGGCCAGGGCGTGGAGCGCCGGGTCGGTCGCGTCGCACGAGAGCGCCAGCGCGACCAGATAGCCAGCCTGGTCAGGGTCGTTCGCATCGAGCGCCCAGCGTGTCGCCCGCTGGAGCAGCGCTTTGTCCCTGCACTCATCCGCCAGCAGCGGGGCGGCGACGTCGAGCGCCGCGGTCGGCCGGTTCAGCGCCTCGCACAGCTCGACCAGCCGCCAGCGTATGCTCTCGTCTTCCGGGTTCAGCGACAGCGCGATGGCCCAGGCGTCGGCGGCGGCGGCCTCGTCGTGGCTCGCGAGCCACAACTCCCCCAGCGCCACGTGGTATGCCGCGCTCTCCGGCGCCAGCGAGACGGCGGCGCGGGCGGCTTCGAGCGCGCCGCCGATGTCGCCCAGCGCGCGGCGCGCCTGGCTCAACATGCTGCAGATCGCCGCCTCTTCGGGGGCGAGGGCGCGCGCGCGTTCCAGGATGGGGACCGCCTCGGCGTGCGCGCCGAGTTCCAGCAGGGCGGCGCTCACCGTGACGTGCAGGTCGGGTTCGTCTGGACAGCGCCCCAGCACCTCCTGGAACGCCTGTACCGCCTCGCCCACCCTGCCGAGCGCGGTATAGGCCTCACCCAGCAGGCGATAGCTCTCCACGTCGTCGGGGTCGAGCGCCAGCGCGCGGTCAAGCGCGGTGATGGCGCCCTCCGGGTCTTTGATCTTCATGCACACCCGACCGAGCGCCTTGTGCGGCGCGGGCGCGTCTGGCAGGAGCGCCGTCGCCGAGGCAAGCGCGGCGTAGGCATCCTTCCAGCAGCGGAGCGCCTCCAGCGCGCGCCCCAGCGCGAACTGCGCGTCGGCGTGGTCGGGGCGTTCGGCGACGATCTCACGCAGCGCGACCGCTGCGGTTTCGTGCTAGCCGTCGTCGCGCGCCGCGCACGCGAAATCGTACTGGTAATCCAGGTTGTCCGGCTGCATCCGCAGCGCGAGCGCGTGCGCGTCCATCGCGCGCCGCGTGTCGCCCTGGGCGTGGTAGGCGCGCCCCAGGAGGTTGTAGAGCGCCGGGTCGGCTTCCGAGGCGGCGAGCGCGGTGGTCAGCGCTTCCACGGCGACATCGGGGGCGTCCGGCGGCCAGGGCAATGCGCCCCAGCGCGGTCTGGATCGCGACGTTTTCAGGGTCGCCATCTGCGGCGGCGCTGGCGGCATCGAGCGCCGCGCCCGCGTCGCCGGTCGCTTCGAAGGCAAGCGCCAACTCGTAAGCCGCCTCGACGCGGGCTGCGCCCTCGGCGGCGGCGCGCGCCGCCTGGAGCACGCCGAGCGCCTCCTGCGGTTGGTCCAGCGCCCGCAATACCGCGCCGTAGCGGATGAGGAGACCGGCTTCGCGCGGCGCGCGCTTCACCGCCCGCGCGAGCGCGTCGCGCGCGGGTTCAAACGCCTTCTGCGCAAGGTAAACGTCGGCCAAAGCGCCGCGAGGATATCCGCGTCATCCGGGACCGCCGCAGTGGCGGCCTCCAGCGTTGCGCGCGCCTGCGCGTGCTGGCGGTTGGCGCGCTGGTTGGCGGCCAGCCGCAGCCAGGGGCGCGGCAGCGAGGGCGCAAGGCGCGTCGCCTCGGCGTAGTGCGCGGCGGCGTCCTCCGGCATCGCCTGCGCCTCCAGCGCTGCGCCAAGCGCGTCGTGCAGCGCGCCGTTGCCGGGGTTGCGCTCCAGCGCCGCGCGCGCGATCTGCGCCGCCTGTTCCGGCGCGCCGCGTGCGAGCGCAAGCCGCGCCAGCCCCATCGCGATGCGCGCGTCCTCCGGCGCGAGCGCGGCTGCGGCGTGGAACTGGCGCTCCGCCTCGTCCAGCCGGCCGCACTCGACCAGCGCTTCGGCGAGCGCGGTGCGTATGCCCGGCGCGCCCGGCGTGAGCGTCGCGGCCTGGCCGTAGGCCACGCTCGCCGCCTCGAAGTCTCCCTCGGCGCGGCGCAGCTCGGCCCAGCTCGACCCACGCCGCCGGCTCCCAGGGCAGGAGCGCCGCGGCGCGTTCTGCGGCGGTCACGGCGTCGGGGAAGTCGCTGGTCATGGCGAGCACGCGATTCAGCCGCAGCGCCTGGTCCCCGTTGAGCGGCAGCGCCAGCGCGCGGCGGGCGTGTTCCGACGCGGCCTTCTCGCTGCCGCGCGCCAGATGGGCGCGGGCCGCCAGCAGGTGCGTTTCCGCGTCGCCGTCCCGGTCGGTCACCGGCGCGAGCGTGTTCAGGGCGGCGTCGGCGTTGCCGGCGGCGAGTTGGAGCGTCGCCAGCCGGGCGCGGTAGGCGGCGCTTTCGGGTGCTGCCTCGATGGCCTCCGAGGGCCGCCTCCGCCGCTGCCGTCTCGGCCTCCGCCGCGAGATCGGCGAGGGTTGCGGCGAGCGCGCCATCAAGCGCACGCGTGGCCCGCCGGGCGGCGCTCACGGCGCGGCGCGCTTCGGCGCGTTGCCCGCGCTGTGCGGTCAGCAGCGCAGCGGTGATCTGGTCCACCAGGGCGGCGGCAAGGCCGCCGGCGTGGTCGGTGTGCGGCTGCGGCGTCGCGACCGGCTCGGCATGGGCGACGGCGGCGGCGTGCTGCGCGAACCCCAGCGCGGCGAGCGCGCGGCTCAGCGAAAGCTGGTGTAGCGGCGCGAGGCGCAGCTCGTGCGCCCGCGCGGTGGTCTCCTCGGCGGAGCGATTGGCAGCCACGATGCGCGCCGCAAGGTCGGTGTGCCCGGCCTCCAGCAGCGCGGTGAGCAGGGGGGAGAGGCGGTCAGCCAGCCCGGCGAGGAAGATCGCCGCCTCCGGCTGCGCCCTGAAGGTCGGCCCGTAGCTAGCGACGACTTCAGCGCACGGCAGGTCGATCTGCCAGAGCGCATGGGCCAGCGCGAGCGGGCGCGCAAACGGCCAATGCCGCGTCAGGCTCGCGAGCGGGCGGGCAGCGCCTCGATGGGCAGCCCATCCAGCGCCCAGTCGAGTAGGCGTTCGCCGTCCCCGTTGAGCCAGCCGCCGGCCTCGCGCCCGACGACGACCGACAGGCAGGCCAGCGCCCAGTCGGCCGGCCTGCCCTCGGCGAGGCGGGGGATGACGGCCTCCAGGCAGGGCCGGTAGTGCACCGCATCCCAGAGCGCGGCGCAGAGCCGGAGCCGTGCGCGCGCCTCCCGGCCGTCTGGGGCGCGGCCTCTGGCGCTTCCGCCTCCATTGCGTCCAGGAGGCGCAGCGCGAGCGTGAGGTCGTCCAGGCGCTCCGCTTCGTCAGGCGCGATGGCCTTCCAGTTGGGCGGTGTTTCGGCGGCGGTCATGGCGCGATACCGGCTAGCATCAGGAACGCGACGACGCACAGCGCCACGCCGGTGAGGCAGAGAAACGCGCCCACGCCGACGGCGGTGCGGATCAGCCCGTTAATCGCCTCCACGAACTGCGACGCCGACTCCAGCGAGGGGGCCAGGTTCACGTCGATGAAGGCCTTCTGCGTGACCTCCGCGCTGCGCAGCGAGGTGCGCTGCACCGCGGTCTTCATATCGCGTGAGAGGATGTACCGCACCCCCACGACGGTCACGGCCCAGCCGAGCAAAAACAGGAAACACGCAATGGCAATTTGAAGAATCTGGTGGAGTGCGTAACCTTCCAGCATCTGACGCCTCCTTGCACCGGGCATGATTTTTCAAGGACGGATTCCAAGATGGTGTGGTGCAAGAGACGTGCCAGTGGGAGAAAAGTACTGAAAGCTTGTGAGAAAAGCGAAGGATTTAGCAGTTTCGCCGCGCGCAGTCGATCAGCACGGCGACGACGAAGCGTGGTAGCCGCATCTGCCGCCGCCAGCGCCACGGCTCGCGGACCAGCCGGTGCAGCCATTCCAGGCCCAGGCGCTGCATCCAGCGCGGCGCGCGCTGCGCCATGCCGGTGATGAAGTCGAACGCGCCGCCCACCCCCATCGCCACCGAAACCTCCAGGCGGGGGAGGTTGCGCGCGATCCACTTGTCCTGCGTGGGCGCGCCGTAGGCCACGAAGAGGATATCCGCGCCGGTCCGGTTGATGCGCGCAACGATATCGTCTTCCGCCTCCCCGGCGGGCGATCCGGCGTAGGTCCCAACCACCTGCAGCCCCGGATGGCGCGCCGCGAGCACCTGCGCGGCCTCTGCGGCCACGCCCTCCCGCGCGCCGAGGAAGAACAGCCGCCAGCCCTCGCGCGCGGCGCGCGCCGCGATGAGCGGCACGCCGTCGGAGCCGGTGACGCGCTCGCGCAGCGGCGTGCCGTACCGGCGTGCAGCCCACAGCAGCCCGACGCCGTCGGGCGCGACGACGTGCGCGCGCTGGAGGATGTTGTAGAAGTTCGGGTCGCGCCGCGCGATCATGACGAACTCCGGGTTGGCGGTGGCGATCTGGCGCGCCGGCCCGCCCGCGCGCACCCACGCGCCGATCCGGTCCAGCAGCGCGTCGAACGTGATGTCGTCTACCGGCACGCCGAGGATGCTCACGGTGCGGCGGCGCGCGCGCTCCGGGAGGTCGGGGCCAGGCAGTTGGGGCGCGGCGGGCGGCGTCACGGTGCGCGCGCCGGAGAGCAGCTCGCGCGCGGCAGCGATGACGTGCGCCGGCGTGACCATGCGCATACAGGTGCGCGCCGCGCAGCCTTCGCGCAGGCCCCCGCCCCCGCCGACATACGAACACGGGCTGCACAGCGGCGCGCTGCGCACCACGCGGGCCGGTGCGTGCGGCGACCACGGCCCCCATGCCCGGTGGTTGCTCGGCCCGAAGATGGCGACCGTGGGCGTCCCGGCGGCGGCGGCCAGGTGCATCACGCCCGAGTCCGCGCCGATGAACAGGTCTGCCCGGCGCAGCAGCGCGGCCAGCGCGCGCAGCGTCGTGCGCCCGCTCAGGTCGAGCGGCGCGTGCTGCATCTGCGCGCGCACGGCCTCCACGTCGTCGGCTGCGGTACCGACCAGGACGATGCGCGCGCCGTGCCCCTCGTGCAGGGCGTCCGCGACGGCGGCGAACGACGCCGGGTCCCAACGGCGCGCCAGGCTGTAGCCCCGCTCCCCGGATGGATGACGACGAGCGGGCCGCCGCCGGTTTCGAAGGGGAGGGCACGCTGCCCCCACCGGCGGGCGGAGGGCGGGGTCGAGGGTGTGCGCGCCGAGGAGGGCGACCACATCCAGGCCGTACTCGACCTCGTGGCGCGCGCCGAACCCGTCGTCGCGCGCGGCGTCGGTCAGGAACCAGCCGCGCCCGTTGTCGAGGCCGACGCGCCGGGGCGCGGCGGCAAAGGCGAGCGCGGCATACTTCACCGCGCCGAAGCGCGTCGTGAGGTGGTGCAGGATGACGACCGTGCCGTACCGGCGCGCGCGCAGGCGCACCGCCAGCCCCAGCGCGGCGGCGAGGTTGGCCGGGCGGAGCGCGTCGCAGGGGTGATCGAAGGCGAACTTGTCAAACGTGATGACCGTGTCAACCAGCCCGGTCCCGTGCACGACCGGGGCGCTGTGCGGCGTGGTGAGCAGGTCGATGCGGGCGGCAGGGAAGGTCTCGCGCAGGGCGGCCAGCGCCGGCGTGGCGGTGAGCAGGTCGCCGATGTCGGCAAGTTTGACGACGAGGATACGCATCGCGCCCTGGAGCCGGCGTGTCAGATGTAGATGGGCCGCCGGCCAGCCGCAAGGTAGAGCGCGCCCACCAGCTTCTCCTCGTACTGGAAGTCGGTGGTGTGCGCCGCCAGCCACTCCCACGGGCGGCGTGAGAGGTCCCCACCGGCGACGCGCGCCATGAGGTTGACGAAGTGACTCAGCGGCGCGCCGACAGGGTGGCCGCTCAGCCGACCATCGAGCGCCGCGAAGGTCCCGCCCGGTTCGAGGTGGGCGAGCGCGCGCGCCATCGCGCCGGCGCAATCGGGGATCGAACTCAGCCCGAAGCTGCACAGGACGGCGTCGAAGCGCGCGCCCAGGTCCAGCGCGGCGGCGTCGGCGCGCACCAGGCGCACATTCTCCCAGCCGCGCGCGTTGATCAGCGCCCGCGCCTGCGCGAGCATGTCCAGGCTGCAATCCACGCCGACGACGTAGCCGCCCGGCCCCACGCGCTCGCGGATGAAGGGCAGGTTCCCGCCCGTGCCGCAGGCGAGGTCCAGCACGCGCCCGCCGGGGCGCAGCCGCGCCATCTCCGCGAGGCGGTCACGCGCAGGGACCAGCCGTTCCTGTAGCGTCACGCCGATCCAGTGGTAGAGCCGCGCCCAGCCGCGATAGCGCCGTGCGACCGCCTCGGCGTCTGGCGGGTGAGCGGCGCGCATCACCAGGGCGCTCGCCGCAAGGCCGGCGCCGAACCCGGACACGAAGAACAGCCTGGCTTTCGTCACCATGCGGCTATCGCAGGTTCAGGTCGATGGCGATGGCCTGGAGGCCGTCGGCGGTTGCCTGGGCGGCGCTTACCGCCTCCACGTCGAAGTACATCCCGCCGACTTCGGCCACGTCGAGCCTGGTAGGCTGGTAGGCGCGCACCCGCACCCGGACCGCGCCCTCCGCCGGGGCGGTGAGCGTGAAGGCCGCCGGCGCGGCGGGCTGGCCCGGCGTCAGTTCGAGGGTGTGTTCGGGCGGCGTGACCTCGGCGTTGAGCGCCTCCATGCGCAGGACGAGCGGCGTCACTGCGCCGAGGTGGGGCGCGCCGGCGCGGGGCGCTTCGACCCGGCGAAGAGGGTGGCGGGGTCGCGACCTTCAGCGCCCTGGGCAGCACGACGGTCAGGCGGCGCGTTACGGCCGGCGCGCCGGCAGCCGGCGCACCGGCGACTGGCGCTTCCGATTCGGGCACGCCCGATTCGGGCGCGTTACGGGGCGCGACTGCGCTCTGCGCGGCGGCCAGCGTCTTGACCGCGCTGCGGCCCTCTGGCGTCAGGTGGTAGACGCCGAGTTCGTCCATGCTCAGGTAGTTTCGCGTGACCAGGCGGCGGATGGCCTTGCCGAACGCCCGGTCGCTGAGGTTGGTGCCCTTACAGATGGCGTCAGGGTCGGCCTCCCCCTCCGGCTGCTCGCCCATAAATAGCAGCACTTCAATCGCGTGCGGCGGCAGTGTCCTCAGTTCGTGTGGCAGGTCCATTTGCAGGTCCTTTGTGCGCTAAACGGGCCGTTCTCTAGTGTATTAGGCGGCGTCCGCTATGACAAATCCGGTTCTTTGAAATCGTAGACGCCGTCGCGGATCGGGTAACGGCGGCCGCACGCCGGGCACGCGACGGCCTCCTTCGTCTCCTCGACCTCCAGCGCGCCGCACGCCGGGCACTTGAAGAGCGACCTGCTGAGCGGCGACGGCGCGCCCTCAGCCGTGGCGCCCACGAACACGCTTGGCGTGTACTGCCACCAGTCGCCGGTAAGCTGCGCCAGGCTGTCGAGCCGGACCAGCAGGTTCGTCGGCACGACCCGCTTGATTGGCTCCAGGCGGAAGTGCGAGACGGTAAGCTGCCGCCGGATGCTAAACCCGCCCTCTCGCAGCGCCGTGCGCATGTATTCGGGGTGGAAGTCATAGTTCAGCGGGACGAAAGCGACCGGCTCCTGCGTGAACGGGTTCCACGCCTGGCGGCGCAGCAGGTACCGCGCGACCGCCTTGATGTTGCGCTTGTTGGCGAATTCCAGCACAAAAGTCGCCCCGCCGGTGAGCACCGCCCGCACCTGGCGCAGCGCCGCGGGCGCGTCGGCCATGTGGTGGATCACGCGGATCATGGTCGCGCCGTCGAACGCGCCGGGCGCGAAAGGCAGTTCGTAGACGTTGGCGGCGACGTACCGGTAGCGCACCGCGCTGCCCAGGCGGGCGCGCGCCTCCTGCAGCATGGAGCGCGAGTAGTCGAGCAGCACCACCTCGCGGAAGCCGCCCAGCTCGCCCGTGAGCCGCCCAAACCCCGCGCCGATTTCGAGCACGCGCTGTCCCGCAGCCGGCAGCAGGCGTCGCAGCGCCACGCGCTCGACCTGATCCTCATAGGTGCGCTGCCCTTCGCCCCAGAACGCGGTCTGGTAGGGGGAGCCTTCGTAATCGCAGACTTCGGGCAGGTCAGCAGACACGGCGGCAACCCTCAGAGCGTCTATGGATTTGCGATGTTCTGTATGGCTTCGGACCAGCTTCCGGGCAGCGCGTCGATCAACGAGACGTATGGCTCCAGGAGCATCCGCAGGCCGTAGAAGGGCCGGTGGAGCTGCGTCTCGTCGAGCGGGATTTCGACATCAACGAGCAGGTTGACCGGCACCATCTCGTCCACCTCCACCGGCAGCGAGAGGGCGATGGGCAGTTCGAGGCCGGCAGGGAGGCGCAGGTTCACCGTCCCGCTGATGTTGCCGCCGCCGCCGGGCAGGTTGAACGTGGCCGGGCGCGTCAGGTTCACGTCGTCGGTCAGCGTGACGTTGATCGAGTCCTCGACAAGCAGCGTGAACTGCACCGGAATCTCGTCCTGTACCGGGAGTTGGCGGATGATGTCGGCCTCGTCAAGCAGGATGAAGTTCTGGTGCAGGCCGTCGATGAGTGGCTCCAGGATGCCATTCTTGATGTCGAAGATCAGCAGGCCGAGGATGATGACGATGACGAGCAGCACGAAATTCATGATGAACGAAAAGAGAATGGCGAAGTCTTTGAAAGCGCTCCATAGCGTGCGGTGCATGGGCGGCCTCCTGCAAACGCATGACATACTCACTCAGGGCGATCATAGTCCTGGTATCGAGAGAAGTCAAACGTAACGTTAACCCCTATCGCGCGACAGGGGGTGAGGTCAACCAGACCGCAGCATTGCGCCCACACTTCCTGGGGTACTACCGACAGACGCGAAACATGCGCCGGACGCCTACAGGGCAACCCCTCGAACAGGTCGCGGACGGCGCGGCCCGATGTGGGCGGCGGGGCAAGCTGCGTGAACATCTGGTGCCCAAAGACGAGCCGCTGCGCCCAGTTGGGCAGCATGCTGCCGAGGCCCCCGCCCTGGCTGGAGTGGCACCCGCTTGCCTCATTCCAGGCTTCCAGGTAGCGGCGGACGTTGATCTGCGCGTGGGCCGGGTAGTGGTGTTCCGCGACGGCGACGAAGTCAATGTCCTTGTTGCGGCCAACGCGACGCGGGTCCTGGCCGCGCAGCCGCATCCACAGGATGCCCATGCGCAGCGTCAACTGCTCCACCCGGCCCCGGCTCACCGCGTAAAGGCGCTGCGGCTGGTACGGCTCCAGGCCGTCCGCGAGCTGTTCGGGGTAACAGTTCGGGTCGCCGGCGATGTGGTAGGCGGCGACGGTGGTCTCATGCATCAGGATGTGGTCGGGGTGGCCGTAAGCGCCGTAGGCGTCGAACGTCACCACCACCTGAGGGCGGACCTCGCGTATCACCCGCACGATGCGCCCGACCAGCTCCTCGCGGTCGGCCTTGACCAGCGCGTCGGGGTGGTCGTTGTCCGGCGAGCCGGCCATGCCTGAGTCGCGGTAGTTGAACCGGTACACGTGATGCAGGCCCAGCATCTCGGCGGCGCACATCAGCTCGGCGACGCGCAGCTCGGCAACCGAGTCATAGCCATCCAGGTCCTCGGCATCCACGGTGCCGGCGTCGCCGTTGGTGGCGCAGATGAGGTCGATCTGAGCGCCCTCGTCGGCATAGCGCGCGATGGTCGCTCCCATCCCAAACGATTCGTCGTCAGGGTGGGCGAAGACTAGCAACATACGTTTATCGGTCATGGTACTCCGGAGGTTCTTGAACTCTGCGATATCTCATGACCCCAATTATAGACACCCTCGGTGAAAATTGCACATCTGTTCGGTTTTTGGTTGACAGCGCAGTGCGCCGCGCATAGAATCCAGCAAGTTGAATGACCGACGCAGCGGCGTCGCTGGCGCGGCGGCGATTCCGTGAATGCAGCAAGGAGAGCGACATGTTGCGTGTGATTGTGCTGGTTCTGGTGATGGCGCTGGCGGCAATGACGCCGCTGCAAGCCGTGGCGCAGGATGGCGCGTATCAGGACCCGGAAGGCCGCTTCACCGCGCCGATACCGGAGGGCTGGCGCGATGAGAGCACCGATGCATATGGGCACTTCGCCGGTGGCGAACCGGAAGCGGACATCTACGTGCTGGCGGTGGAAGCGGACGACGTTCAGGCGGGGATTGGCGCGGCGCTGTCCCTGATCGACCCGGACTTCGCGGTGGAGCCCGTCCAGACGGTCGATGCCCCGCTGCCGAACGGCACGTGGACGCAGAATCTCTACGCTGTGGCGAGTGGGGAGATTGTGGCGGCGCTGGGGCAGGTGCAGGGCGGCGTGACGTGTGTCGCGGTGCTGCGCGGCGCGCCAGCGGCAGCCCAGGCGGCAAACAGCACATTCCTCGGCGTGCTGACCGGCATCGCCTTCGCCGGCGTGGAGGCCGTGTCGCCGCCGTATGTCGATATGGATGCCTTCGAGGAGCGCGAGATCACGTTCGGCCTGGAAGGGTGGGAGCTGCCGGGCACGCTGACGCTGCCTGTGGGCGCGGGCCCGTTCCCGGCGGTGGTCCTGGTGCACGGTTCCGGGCCAAACGACCGCGACGAGACCCTGGGGCCGAACCAGCCTTTCCGCAATTTGGCGTGGGGCCTGGCGTCCAACGGGGTTGCCGTCCTGCGCTATGACAAGCGCACGCGCGTCTACACAGAGGAACTCGCCGAGATGGGCGATCTCACCCTCGATGACGAGACCGTCGATGACGCGCTGGCGGCGGTGGAATTCCTGCGCGGGGTGGAGGACATCGACCCGGCGCGCATCTTCGTGCTCGGCCACAGCCTCGGCGGCCATGCCGCGCCGCGCATCGGCGCGCGCGACCCTGACATTGCTGGGCTGATTATCCTCGCGGGCTTCACGCGCCCCTTTGAGGACATTATTCTGGAACAGAGCAACTACACTGCCGAGGTTGATGGCGAGGTGAGCGCCGTCGAAGCGGCGCGGATCGAGGCGATTGAGGCCGAGGTTGCGCGGATCAAGGCGCTGACCCCGGAAAGCGACGCGGGAGGCCTGCTCCTGGGCGCGCCGGCGGCCTACTGGCTCGACCTGGCTGCGCACGATCCGGTGGCGACGGCCCAGACGCTGACGATGCCTATGCTCATCCTCCAGGGCGAGCGCGATTACCAGGTGACGATGGCGGACTTCCAGAACTGGCAGGACGGCCTAGGCGACCGCGACAACGTGACGCTCGCGAGCTACCCGGCGCTCAACCACCTGTTCATCGCCGGGGAGGGCGTCATCACGCCGGAAGAGTACGCCGTCCCTGGCTTTGTGGCCGAGGAGGTCGTGACCGAGATCGCGGCGTGGGTCCTGGCGCAGTAATTGGGCCGGCCCTACGGCGGCACGACGCGGAAGGCGAGGTCGGTCTGCAGACCTTCCACCGGGAGGACAAGCTCGCCGGTCGGGCTGGTGACGACCGAGGTCTCGGCGACCACCGCGCCGGTGACGGTGTCCCACGTCTCGACGTTGAGCGTCACGCCGGGCGCGAAGCCGCCGACCCTGACCACGCCCGATTCGGGCGAGATGCTCGCGCCATCGACGACGTTCTTCCACGTGTGCGCCCGGTTCTGGACCCACAGCAGCAGCCCGCCGTTGGCTGTGTCCTTCTGGCCCCAGGCGCGCAGGTTGGCGTTGTCCACCTGGGCCTCGGCGGCGCGGTAGCCGCCTGAAACGAGCGGGACGCCATCGAGGAAGGCGCGGATAGGCCGGAATACGTCATACAGCCCGTGTTGCCGGATGTTGTCGGTGTAGAAGTAGAGCGCCGACACGCGCCCGTCGTAGAGCCACGCCCACAGCAGGTTGTGCAGCCACACGCCCTCGACATCGCGCGCGAGGCCGGTTTCCTCCACGCCCTGCGCGCCGTGCAGGCCGATCTCGCCCGCCACGATGGGGAAGCGGTAGCCCTGCGCGCGCACCGCATCGGCATGAACCTTGAGCCAGTTCGCCAGGTCGAAGTAGGTTTCAGGCGCAAACCGCAGCCAGTCGGTGTTGTGGTCCCTGGTCGGGCTTGAATAGGCATGGAAGTCGCCGTAACCGATGTCCGGGAAGCGCGCGTCGCGCCACAGGTCGAAGCCATCGCCGATCCCGCAACACCAGGTGGACGTCGTGATCATGTGGCGATTGGGGTCAATCGCGTCGAGCAGGCGCGCCATGTCGTTGACGAAACCGAAATGGACGGCGCTGCCGGGCACGCCTTCGTTGACGGCCTCCCAGGAGTGGACCGAGGTCGAATAGCCCCAGCGCGCGGTCAGGTAGCGCAGGTAATTTTCGTGTAGTCGTTGCACCGCCGCGCCGTGAAGGTAGCTGCCGTCCGGCTCCTGCTGCGGGCGGCCGGTGGGGTCGATGTGCTGGTAGAGCCAGTCGTTCTTTTCGAGGATGACGAACTTGTAGTAGAGGCCGAGCGCTTCGGCGCGGTCGAGTGCGTAATCCAGGAACCACGACGGGCGCTGCGAGAAGTAATCCTGGTAGTCGAAATCGGGCCGCGAAAGGACCTCCGGCCCCAGCGCGCCGTCGCCAAGGTTCTCCCGGAACGACACGCTGTCGATGTAGACGACGCCCTCCTGGACGTTTTGCAGGTTTAGCTTGATCGCGATGTGTTCGCGGTCGCCGCTGTTGAAACGCTCGCTGACGACGGTCCAGTCGTGCGTACCGGCGACGGCGACCGGCGTCTCGGAGAGCGGCCTCCCGCTGCCGGGATTGCGGCAGGCGTGCGGCTCGGCCCAGCCGGCCTCGCGGAACATGAAGCCATAGGGTTGGCTGGCGTCGATGGGGCTGCCCACGGCCACCAGCTTGACCCGCGCCGAGAGGACGTAGTCGGTGTCTGGCTTGACCGGGACGGTCTGGTACAGGCAGTGCAGGGTTGTCGTATCGAGCCTGACGGAAAACAGGCTGGCGTTCCAGGCGTCCTCCACGCTCAGCCCGGTGGGCGGGATGTAGCCATTATATGGCAGGTCCTCAATCTTCCAGGGAGACCACGACGACCCGGCGATGTTCAGGCCGGATAGCCACCAGCGGAAGAAGTTCGCGCCGTGGTTGCCAATCGCCGCCAGCTCGCGCTCCAGGTCCGCGAACGTGGCGTAGCCGACGCCGAACCCGAACGGGAAGAAGGTCTCGCCGTTGGAGAACGCAAAGAACCGGTTGTCGCGCGCGCTGACATGGATGAAGCCGGGATTGTCTGAGGGCGTGGCCTGGAAGCGCAGCGCCCCATCCGCCGGGTAGAGCGACACGCCGGAGGCGTCGGTCACGCGGAGCCGGTACTGCCATTCGCCAACCTGCGTTGGCGCAAAGCGCACCTTCCAGACGGCCTCGCCGTTGGGGTAGAGCGACTCGATGAAATCGCCGTCGCCGACGCGGTCGTACCCTTCGAAGTAGAAGCCGGGCTGCACGATGGTCGTCGTCCAGCCGTCCGGCGAGAAGAGGCCATCAACCGACACGCCGTCGGGCGCGAACGCCGCCGAGTACGGCGCGTAGGGGTTGGGGTAGGTGCGGTCGATGGCAAAAGAGACCTCGAACTTGTGGTACAGTCCCACCGAGTCGGCGTTGGGCGATACCGAGAGGAACGCGACCGCCGTATCATCGCTGCGGGCGGCCGGCAGGGGCGCGGCGCTGAGCGCAAGTATCACGATAAGGGCCAGAATGCGGGCGCGGTGGGCGTAGGACATCGGGTGGGCCTCGCTGCGGGCGCGGCGCACTACGGCGCGTGTAACAACGCGACGAGATTCTGCAGACGGAAGATGTCGCGGTAGCCGTAGGCCTCGAAAGGCCAGGGCAGATAGGGCGCGAGCGTCTCAAACGGCTCGTTGAAGACGTAGGCGCGCGCCTGGAAGATATCGGCAGTCGCCAGCGGCGAGAGGCTGTCTTCCTCATGGTGTCGCGTGAGCGTGCCGTGCCCATAGTCGCCCATGTACCACCAGGGCCAGATGGCGTCTATCGCGTCCAGCAGGTCGGCCAACTGGTCCGACAGGTTGGCGCGGATAAACGCGCTGAGCGGTGGGTACACCGGGTGGAACCCGATCAGGTAGTACACCGGGATGGTGCCCCAGAAGCGCTCGAAGTCGGCGCGCAGCGCGCCGCCGTCCCGTCGCAAGGCGTACACCTGACGGTAGTCGTTGTCCCGGTTCACGTAGCCCTCGGCGGGCATGGGGCTGACCAATTGTGTGTAGCCCCAGGTCTCCGGCGTATCGAGCGGTGCCGGCTGAAGCGCGCCGGTGTCGTAGAGCCGCCGCACGTAGCCGCCCCAGTAGGCCCAGGCGTCGTACATCCGGCTCAGGTAACCGTCGGCTGCGGCGTGGGTTGCGCTGTCACCGACCTGAGCGGCCATCTCGCGCACGGAGAGCATCCCGGCCACCTGCAGGTTGGGGTTGAACTCGCCGGCGAGCCACTCGGGAAAGAGGAAGAAACCGGCTTCGGCGTCCCAATAATCAAGCAGGTCTTCGTACCGCGCCCGGATGAAGCCCCAGTGCGCCTGGATGGTCTCCCAGTCGCCCGTCAGGGAGGCGTACTGGTGCAATGCGTAGAGCCGTTCGTTGACCAGGCTGGGGTTGTTCCACATCCAGATTGCCTGGGGCGCACCGTGCGCGCGCACGGGTCTTGCAGCGTGTCCGTGTCGAAGTCGAGGCAGGCAGAGCGCGGTTCGTAGTACGCCGGGTCGAGCAGGTAGGTCTCGACCTCGCGCTTGAGGTAGGCCGCCAGTTGCACCTGGAGAGGGCTGTCCAGGTAGGGCAGGGTCTCCGCAAGCGTGCGGACCACCTCGCCGTGATGCCAGAACGTGCCGAGCG
>JAOSJO010000024.1:360072-647776 GCA_027494055.1 Anaerolineae bacterium
GTTACGTTAAATCGCAGCGATTACTGCCCGCCGTCACAGGCGGTTTATATTGAGGTGTAAGAGATGCCAAAGCGGACATTCCAGCCACGAAAGCGCAAGCGGGCGCGCACGCACGGTTACCGGGCGCGGGCGCGCACGCGCACCGGCCAGCAGGTGCTCAAGCGACGACGACTCAAGGGCCGGCATCGGCTTGTCGTGTCGCCCAGGCACGTCAAGAAAGTCAACTGGAAGTCGTAGCCAGGAAGGATGCAGGCGCGCCTGCGGTTGCGCCGCCGGGCCGACTTCGCCCGCGTGCGGGCGGAGGGCAAATCCTGGCGTCATCGCCTCGCCATCCTGAGCGTCGCGCCGCGCGGCGATGGCGCAGGCGGTGGCAGCAACCGGTATGGTACAATCACGAGCCGGCGTATCGGGAAAGCAGTCAAGCGAAACCGGGCGAGGCGCCTGCTCCGTGAGGTGTTGCGCCAGAACCACCCGTACATCCACCCTGGGTACGATATCGTCCCTCATCGCTCGCGCGGCAATTGTTGGCCGGAAGTTCGCTGAAGTCAACGACGCCGTACAGTCGCTATTGAAGCAGGCGGGGTTGCTGGCGCTGCCAGACGAGCAGGACGCAGAAGAAACGACATGAAGACCATCGCGTTGTCATTGATCCGCCTTTACAAACGATACCTCTCGCCTGTGTTGCCTTCGGCATGTCGTTTTACCCCGACGTGCTCGGAATACACATATGAGGCGATTGAGACCTACGGGTTCCTGAAGGGCGGCTGGATGGGCGCGAAGCGGATCGCGCGCTGCAACCCGTGGAATCCCGGCGGCTTCGATCCGGTCCCGAAGCCATACGAGCACGCACGCGCCGTGGACGCTGCCGACGCAGACGCGCAGCCAGATGTCAAGAGGCCGCGTATTTCATGAAGAAGATTGCCCTGGCGCTGATTCGCTTCTACCAGCGGTTCATTTCGCCCGCGTTGCCGCCGTCGTGTCGTTTTTATCCAACCTGCTCGCACTATAGCTATGAAGCGATTGCGAAATACGGCCTCTTCAAGGGTGGCTGGATGGGCGTGAAGCGGGTCGCGCGCTGTCATCCGTTGAACCCTGGGGGCTACGACCCGGTACCCTGAGCCTGAAAATGCGCCGAGTGCACACGGCTGATCTTGCCTCGTGAACCTGATTAACGCTGAACAAGAAAAGGGAGCCACCTTGACGAGACATCAACTGCCGCGCCGCCTCCCCCTGGGTGTCGCGCTCATCGTGCTGGCGGCGCTCGTCGCCGGGTGCGCGGGCGGTCCCATCACTGCCGGCTGGGCCGGCATGACCGTGGACGGCGAGAACCTTTACATTGCCTTCCGAGAGCGCGTGTACGCCTTCACCGGCGGCGGTATCCCGGTCACCAACGCGCCGGAGGAAGTCGCCGACCCGACCTGGGGGCCAAACGGCGACCGGGTCGCCTATGCCCGAAAGGTCGATGGCTACTTCCAGATTTTCGTGCAGACGTTCGGCGGCGACGTGGTGCAGCTTACCGATGACGCGCGCGACCATCGAAAGCCCTCGTTCTCACCTGACGGGAACCTGCTGGTTTACACTGCCGCCGACGACCTGTGGGTGCTCAACGTCTCTGACTCCGAAGCGGAACCCACGCGCCTGACCAACACGGCGGCGGTCGAGACGGACCCGGACTGGTCGCCGGAGGGCGGGTTGATCGCTTACGTCTCGGACGATGCCGGCAACTTCGACATCTACACGATCCGTTCTGACGGTTCAGACGTGCAACGGCTCACCAGCACCACCGCGGACGAGCGCCAGCCCACATGGTCGCCGGATGGTTCCCTGCTGGCTTACGTCGCTGACCTGTACGGCAGCAACGACATCTTCACGATACGCGCGAGCGGCGAGGGGCGGACGCAGATCACAGAGGACCCCGCCGACGACCTGTCGCCTTCGTGGTCCGCCGACGGCGCGTACCTGCTCTTTGCCTCGAACCGTAACGGGAACTACGACATCTACCGCGTGGTCGCCAACGGCACCAACCTCCGCCAGATCACCGACACGGAGGAGGACGAGATCGACCCCACCTGGCAGCCCGGTGGGCCAGACTCCAGCGGCGACCGGGGCACCATCATCTACCAGGCGCAACTGACGGAAGTGCCCCAGCTCTTCGCGACGAGCGCGGACCAGAGCCAGTCGCTGAGCCAGCCCAGTTGGGCGTATCCATCGGGCGAGGCTGACCAACTGGTTCAGTTCTATGCGCCGCCGGCCCCCGACGGCGACCGCCTCTATATTGCCGGCTTCGACCGGCGCATCCATGCGGTCAACCTCGCTGACGGCACGCCTGTCTTGCTGGATCGGACCGACGACGAGGGCAACCGCCTTCCCTGGCAGACCGAGCAGCTTGAGGACATCATCACCGACCGGGTCACGGTCGGCGCTGAGCTGATCTACGTCGGCGTCTCGAATCGCAACGTGCTGGCGTTCCGGAAGGACGCCCCTGACCTCGTGTGGACGTTCGACACAGGCCATGGCGTCTGGGGTTCGCCGCGCCTGGTTGACGGCGTGCTCTACATCACCTCGCTTGACCACCACATGTATGCCGTCGATGCGCAGACCGGCGAGAAGCTTTGGGAAACGGAAGGCTTCGACGGCGCGGTCCCCGGACGCCCGACCTTCGACCGCGAGCGGGGCGTGCTCTACGTGGGCACGTTGACCGGGAAAGTGCTTGCCGTTGACGCCAGCAGCGGCGAAGTGGCCCGCACGTTTGAGGCGAACGACTGGGTGTGGGGTTCGCCCGTGCTCTATGAGGACATCCTGTACTTCGCCGATATGTCCGGCTGGGTGTATGCGCTCAACCCCGCAACGTGGGAACTGCTGTGGAGCGAGAAAGTCGCCGAAGGCGCGGTCCGAGGCTCGGTGCTCGTTACCGAGCGCATTATCTACGCCGGCGCTGCCGACAACAAGCTCTACGCGCGCAACCGCCTCGACGGGAGCCGGCTATGGACGCAGGAGACTTCGGGGCCGTTGCTCAGCGACCCGGTTTGGGTCGGGAACGTTGTTGTGGTCAGCCCGCAGAACGCAAACTACCTCATTGCCGCCTATAGTGACACCGGAGAATTGCAGTGGATTTATCCGCCGGCCCAACCGGGGCAGTAGAGTCGAGCGAGTAGACGTATGAACATTGGCGACATTATCCTGAACCCGTTCGTCACCGTCCTGGTGGCGCTGTACAAGCTGCTCAACGTCCTGCCGGAGTTGATCCCAGGCCTGGACACGGTGCTGGCGATTGTGCTCTTTACCGTCCTGGTGCGGCTGATCACACACCCGCTCACGGCGCAGCAGCAGCGCTCGATGAGGCGGATGCAGGAGGTTCAGCCCCGGCTGGACGAACTGAAGAAGAAGTACGCCAACGACCGGGAGAAGCTCAGCCAGGCGCAGATGGAGCTGTATCGCGAGGCGGGGGTCAATCCCTGGGCGGTTGTCTGCCGCTGCTGATCCAGTTGCCCATCATCTTTGGCCTGTACTCCGCCATCACGACGACGCTCGCCGGCTCGCCGCTGCAACTCTTCAACCTGCACGGGCGCATCCTGATCCCAAGCCTGCAGAGCGAGATTCCGCTTGCCAACCAGTTCCTGTGGCTCAATCTCGGCCAGCCCGACCCGACGCCCATCCTGGCGATCCTGGTGGTCGTGACCACCTTCATACAACAGCGGATAATGCAGCCATCGACCGGAGGCGAAGGCCAGGCGGCGGCGATGACCCAGTCCATGCAGTACGTCATGCCGCTCATGTTCGGCTGGATCGCGTTCACGCTCGCTTCAGGCCTGAGCATTTACTTCATCGCCTCCAACCTGATCGGCATCGTGCAGTATGGCGCGACCGGTCGCGTGGACTGGCGCAACCTCATTCCGGGCATGAGGCGGAGGGAGCAGCTCACTGATGGCGGCAAGAAGGGCACAAAGGCCACCGGCAAGGAGGCCGCCGGCGGCGCGGCCAAGAGCGCGTCCAGGAGCACGAAGAAAAGCCCCGCCAAGAAGAAATAATCGGCATCCCTGAGAGGACGACATGACAGAGGTACGTTCTATTGAGGCCACCGGGCCAGACATCGAAACCGCTATCGCCAATGGTCTGGCCGAGCTAAGGCTGCCGCGAGAGGCCGTCGCGGTGGACATCCTCGACGAAGGCAGCCGTGGCATCCTCGGTATCGGCGCGCGCCGGGCGCGCGTGCGCATCGTGGTGCGCGAGCCGGATGAAGAGGATGAGGACTACGCGGAATTCGGGTCGCCGGCCGGCGGCGCGGCCCCAACCGCCGCGCCCCCAAAGGCGCGAGCCTTCGAAGCGGCGGTCGAAGAGGCGGACGAAGACGCCGACTTAGCAGACGAAGCGGTGATTGCGACGGCGGAATTCGGCGGCGAGGACGACGCCAAGGCGGGCGCTGCCGCGCTGGAGGAACTGCTGGAGAAAATGCAGGTCCGCGCGAAAGTACACGTCCACCGTGCGGAGCCGTCCAATGACGGCGAGGCGACACCCTGGGTGCTGGAAATCCGAGGCCGCGATCTGGGCATCCTGATCGGTCGCCGGGGCGAGACGCTGGCCTCGCTCCAGTACATCACCCGCCTCATCGCCTCCCGCGACCTGCAACACCGCGTCAACTTCATCGTCGATGTCGAGGGATACAAGGCGCGGCGCGCCACGCAACTGCGTAAGCTGGCGGTGCGCATGGCAGAACAGGCCATCCGGCGGGGCCGCACCGTCGCGCTGGAGCCGATGCCGCCTTACGAGCGGCGGATCATCCACATGACCCTCCGCGACAACGACAGCGTGCGCACCGAATCGGTCGGTGAGGGCGACCGGCGCAAAGTGACCATTATTCCAGAGAAGCCCTCGCACGACCGCTGAGCGGTCGCGGCGGCCTTTATCCCATCTTGGAGTGAATGCGCCACGCCGACTTTGCGCCGGCGTGTTTGCATGTGCCTCCCTTTGCGCATAGAATGAATCGCGGACAGGAAGACGGTATATGGATCACGCCACCCCGATCGATTACCTGCTCATCGGGCATATCACGCGCGACCTGGGTCCGCACGGCCCGGTGTTGGGGGGGACGGCCTCCTATTCGGCGCTGACGGCGAAGGCGTTTGGGTTGCGCGTCGGACTGCTCACGAGCGCCCACCCCGACGAGCCGCTGCTCAAGGGGAGCGCGCTCGACGGCATTGAGGTGACGTGCGTGCCGGCCCTCGCCACGACCACGTTCACCAACATCTACGAGGGCGGCCACCGCCGCCAGATTCTCAACGCGCGCGCGCGCCGCATCGTCGTCCAGGACGTCCCCAGGGCGTGGTCCAGTTCACCCATCGTGCACCTGGGGCCGCTCACCCAGGAAGTGGACCGCGAGATGATCAAGCGCTTCCCTGGCGCCTTCGTCGGTGTCACGCCGCAGGGATGGCTCCGCCAGTGGGACAGCGACGGCGTGGTGAGCATGTGCTGTTGGGACGAGGCGGCGGACATCCTCCCGCTGGCGACGACGGCGGTCCTGAGCCGGGAGGATGTGCACGGCGACCTGTCGCTGATCGAGATGTATGCGCGCCTTGCGCCGCTGCTGGTGGTCACGCGCGGCGTCGAGGGCGCGGACGTGTACCTGGGTGGGGCAGTGCACCACGTGACCACACACCGCGTCGAAGAGGTGGACCCGACTGGGGCCGGCGACATCTTCGCGGCGGCGTTTTTCGCGTGGCTGCACCGCAAGCGCGACCCCATTGAGGCGGCGCGGCTGGCGTGCTACATCGCCACGATGTCGATCACGCGCCCTGGCCTGGCGGGCGTGCCCACGCCTGAGGAAGTCGCTGCCGCGCTGGAGGCGCTCGGAGTCAAGGAGTAGGCGATGGCAGAGGGCGATACCAATGTTGCTGAAGGGAACGCGGCGCGGGTCTACGCCCTGGCGAACCAGAAAGGCGGCGTGGGCAAGACGACCACCGCCGTGAGCCTGGCCGCGTTTCTGGGCGGCGCGGGGGTGCGCGTCCTGCTGGTGGACATGGACCCGCAGGCGAGCGCCTCGTCGAGCCTCAACATCGACAAGGATAGCGTCCCGGCCTCGGTGTATGACGTGCTGATGGGCCGCCGGACGCTGCGCTCTGTGGTGCTACGCAACGCACGCCTGCACATCGATGTCGCGCCGGCGTCGCCGGCGCTTGCCAACGCCGAGGTGGAGCTGGTCAGCGAGATCGGGCGCGAACACCGCCTGCGGACGGCGCTTGAAGAAGCGCTCGCCCTCTACGACTACATCCTGATCGACTGCCCACCGAGCCTCGGCCTGCTGACCGTCAACGCGCTAACCGCTGCGCGCGATGGCGCGATTGTCCCGATCCAATGCGAGTACCTGGCGCTGCAGGGGCTGGGCCACCTGCTGCGCGCCATCAACCTGGTACGCGCGCATCTCAACCCGGAGACGAAGGTGCGCGGCCTGCTCATGACCATGTTCGACCCGCGCACCAACCTGTCGCAGGAAGTGGTGGACGAGGTGCGCGCGCACTTCCCGGACCTGGTATTCGGGACCGTCATCCCGCGCAATGTGCGCCTTTCCGAAGCGCCCTCGCACGGCGAGCCGATCCTCACCTACGCGCCTAACTCTGCCGGGGCGGTGGCCTACGCCGCGTTTGCGGAAGAACTGCTCAGGGGCGACGACCGGATGCTCTCCGCCGGGCGCGTGCCGCGCGCGCACTCCGCCGCCGCGCCGGCCGGGAGCGCCGAGTCCTGAGCCGGCGACGCGCGCCCTGCCTGGGCGCGGGTTAAGCGCCGCCTCACGGTTGCTTCTGCATGATGACGTACTGGTTCAGATCGTCCTCTTTGCCGTCTGCACGGAACATCACAACCATGCGGAGGCCGTGCCGCTCCAGCGCGCCGATGAGGGCGTCGCGCTCCGCCGCGTCGATGTAGTGGCAGTAGCGCAGCGCCCGCGCGCCGCGCCGCCAGTCGAGCAGGTAGTCGTGCGGCTCCAATTGGGCGGCGTCGATGGCCGGGTACGCCGACCACGGGGTGACGCGCGCGCGCCACTTCGCTTTCTCCCAGAACAGCCACATCGTGAACACGAGTCGCCCGCCCGCGCTGAGCTTATCGGCGCAGGCCGTGAGCAGGTCGCGGCGGAGCGCGCCCGACGGCACATGATGGAGCACGTTGTTGAGCACGGCGCAGTGATACGGGCCGTCGAGGCGGCGAAACTGTGCGATGTCGGTGATGAAGTCGAGCTGCGTGAGCGTGGCGGAGTCCGGCGGGACATTCGCCGACGCCGCCCGGAGGAGCAGCGTGTCGGCGTCCACGCCGTGGTAGAAAAGGGGCGCGCCCAGGCGGTCGAACAGGAACCGGCCAAAGCGCGCGTTGCCGCAGCCCACGTCGAGGACGCGGTAGGGGTCGCCGCCGGCGGCGGCGCGGTCCAGGTGGTCGAGGACCTTCCGCCAGCCGGCGCGCACGTGCTGGCGCGAGGCGTCGAACGCCGCGCCGGCGGCGGCGTAGAAGTCGCGGTTGATCTGATTGAGCTGGTGGATGGTCTTCTGATCCATAGAGTATAATTATGTCACGTCCGGCAGGTTCGGAAACGTTTTGTGTTGCCGGCCGGCGCAAGATGTCCCGTCAGGTTGGCCCGGGTTGGAAGGTTGATGGCGCAGTTCGACCCCTACGAGCACAAGCAGCAACTCTCCCCTGTTCGACGCGATTATCGGCGAAGAAGACCTCACGGGCAAGCGCCTGTACCAGCTCCTGCGCGCATACCCGCAGGCCGGCGGGGCGTCTTCTCCAAGCACAAGCTGATTCATGCGTACCGCACCTTCCTTCGCGACGGCGTGCTGCAAGCGCCCGACGTGGACCTTGTCGAGAAGATCCGCCTGAAGCCGACGCGCACCCTCTCCGGCGTCACGCCGGTCACTGTGCTGACGCGCCCCTACCCCTGTCCAGGGCGGTGCATCTTCTGCCCGACCGACGTGCGGATGCCGAAGAGCTATCTCCGCGACGAGCCGGGCGCGCAGCGCGCGGAGGGGAACGGCTTCGACCCCTACATGCAGACCTACGCGCGCCTGAACCAGTACTGGAAGATCGGCCACCCAACCGACAAGGTGGAGGTCATCATCCTGGGCGGGACGTGGTCGGCCTACCCCCGGCCCTACCAGCGCTGGTTCATCAAGCGGGTCTTCGACGCGCTCAACGACTTCGGCGCGGTCAGGCGGGGGCAGCAGCGCGTCGCGCCGGTCTACGAGGCAGACGGGCGCGCCGACTGGCGCGAGGTCCTGGAGGCGCACGCGCGGAACGAGACCGCCGACTCGCGTTGTGTGGGCCTGGTCGTCGAGACGCGCCCGGACCACATCACGCCGCGCGAGCTGGCGCGGCTGCGGTGGGCTGGGCTGCACGAAGGTGCAGGTCGGGTTCCAGAGCCTCGATGACACGGTGCTGGCGCAGAACCGGCGCGGCCACGATGTCGCCGCCATCCGCAAGGCGGTCCGGCTGCTGCGGCAGGCCGGGTTCTAAGATACAGGCGCACTGGATGGCGAACCTGTACGGGAGCGACCCGGCGCGGGATGTGGCCGATTTCGCGGCGGCTGTTCGCCGATCCGGACTTCCGGCCCGACGAGTTGAAGATTTACCCCTGCTCGCTGATTGACGGCACCGAACTGATGGACGCTTACCGCGCGGGGCGGTGGCGGCCCTACACCTTCGACGAGCTGCTCGCCGTCCTGACCGAGTGCTTGGCGCTGACCCCGCCCTATTGCCGGGTGTCGCGCGGCGGCGGATTGCGGGTGTCGCGCATGGTGCGACATCCCGGCGCACTACATCGTCGATGGGAACACGAGGTCGAACTTCCGCGAGATTGCACAGAGCGCGGTCGCGGCGCAGGGAGCCGCGCTCAACGAGATCCGGTCCAGGGAGATACGCAGCGCGCCGGTGGACCCCGCCGCGCTCCGGCTGGACGAGGTCTGGTACCGGACGTCGGTCGGCGACGAGGCGTTCCTACAGTTCGTGACCCCTGAGCACCGCATCGCGGGGTTCCTGCGCCTCTGCCTGCCGGAAGCGCCGAGCGTTATCGAAGAACTGGGCAGGGAGGCGATCATCCGCGAGGTGCACGTCTACGGCCAGGCGCTCGACATCGGCGAGGACGGCGCGGCGCAGCACAGCGGCCTCGGCACGCGCCTGACGGAACGCGCGAAGGTCATCGCACGGGCGCGGGGGTACCGGCGGCTGCACGTGATTTCGGCGGTTGGCACGCGGGCGTATTATCGCAAGCTGGGGTTCGCCGACGGCGCGCTGTACCAGTGGGCCGACCTGTCGGCATAGCCAGGGCTGGACAGACGACCTCTGCCAGCGCGGTAGGCGCTGCGGTCGCTTCTGCACAGAAGCCCGCTGTGCTATAATGCCTGGGGACCTGCATTAGCACGACTTCAGGGGGCGTGATGACCAGGGTCATCGTCACGGCGAACCAGAAGGGCGGCGTGGGCAAGACGACCACGGTCGCGAACCTCGGCGCGGCGCTCGCCGAACGTGGCGCGCGCGTCCTGCTCATCGATATCGACCCGCAGGGCGGGCTGACGGCGTCGTTCGGCCTCGACCCTTACGAGGTCGTGCGCAGCAGCTACGCACTGCTGATGTACGACCGCTTCTCGCTGCCCCGCGCGCTGGTGACGCTGGACGACAACCTGGCGCTCATCCCCGCAAGTGTCGATCTGGCCGCGGGCGAGATCGAGCTTGGCGGCTGGGTGGACCGCGCGTACCGGCTGCGTGGCGCGTTGCAGCGGAGCCGCATCCCCTTCGATTTCATGTTGATTGACACCCCGCCGAGCATCGGCGTCCTCACCGCCAATGGGCTGTGCGCCGCGCAGGAGGTGTTGATCCCGGTGCAGTGCAACTACCTGGCGATGCGCGGCGTGCGCGCCGTGCTCGATTCCGTCGAGCGCGTGCGCCAGACGCTCAACCCGGACCTGACGCTGCTCGGCATAATCGCGACCATGTACCGCGCCGAATCGGCCCACGCGCAGGAGGTGGTGCAGGAGCTTCGGGCCGTGTTCGGCGACAGGGTTTTCCACACGTTGATCGGCGACAGCGAAGTCTACGCCGAAGCGCCGATTGCCAACCAGACGGTGCTCAGCTATTACCCCAACCATCCGGCTGCGGACGCCTACCGCGCCCTGGCAGAGGAGATCGTCAATGGACGAGCGCGAACCGCCGCAGGCGTCGGAGGCTGAAGACCCGAACGCGGGCAGCGCGGAGCCTTCTCGCGAGGCTGCCACGCCGGGCGCTGAGGCGCGCCCTCGTCCCTCGATTCGCGGGCGCGGGCGCGAAATCCTGACCGGCGCGCGCCTGAGCGCGGACGAGATCGCCCAGGAGGCGGAGTCGCGCCCGCCGGTTGGCGCGCCGCCGCCCACCCGCGCCGCCGCACCCCGGCGCGCGCGCCCTTCGCTACAAGGCACGGGGCCGCGGTTGATGGTCCCCGAAGACCTGGTTGGGGCGCTCCCGCTTGTGGAGGAGCCTGTGCCGCGCGTCACCGAGGCGGAGGCCGAAGCGACGCCGTTCGCCGAAGCCGGCGCGCCCGCGCCTGGCCCGGAGCCGGTACCGCCGATGCAGGCTCCGGCGACGATCCTGCCGCCGGCCGCGCCCGCTGCGGACGATGCGTACACGCCCGCGGCGGCGGTCCGCGCGCTGGAACCGGCGCACCCTGAAGTTGCGGAAGGCGCTATCCCCGCTGGCGAGGCCGGCGCGGTCGATTTGGACGAGGCAGTTCCCCTGACAGAGGCGGACGTGGTCGCGCCGTCGCCGGCGGTTGGGTTCGCCGAACCCGCGCCGCCGCGCGCCTATCCGGTCGTCACGGACGCCGAATACAGCCCGCCGCCAGCAGTGGCGGCGCTCGCGCCCGAGCAGCCGGAGTTGGTCGAGGTTGACGCCGTACCGCTGGGCGAAGCGGGCGCGCTGGCGGCGGAGGTTGCCGAGCCGGTGCCGGCAGTCGCGGCGGGTGCCGGCGCGCCGGTGGCGGCCCCTGTGACAGCGGCGGACTACGCGCCGCCGGAGGCGGTCGCCGCGTTGACGCCCGCGTCGCCTGAATCGTTTGGGGGGCGGCACGAGGTCGAGGCCTGGCCGGTGGTGGAGGCTTCATCGGCGGACCTGGACGCTGAACCTGTGCCGCCTGTGGTCGAAACGGCAGCCAAGCCGGCCCCGGCGCGCGCGGCCATGCCGGAGGCCTACACGCTGCCGGAGGCGGTCGCTATGCTGACGCCAGAGGCCCCGGAGGTCGCCGAGCAGGAAGCGCCGCCGCCTGCGGAAGAGGGCGCGCCCCCGGTGGTCGCCCCCGGTCCCGCGCCGGTCGCGCTGCCGCGGACGCTGGAGCCGCCGTCGGCGGAGGCCTACACGCCGGCGGCGGAGGTCGCGGCGCTGATGCCGGCCGGGCCGGAGTCGCTTGAGCGTGAGGCGGTCCCGCTGGCAGAGGCGGAGGCCGCGCCCCAGGCCGAACCATTGCCGGCCTGGGAGGCCTTTGCGCCGACCCTGGAGCCACCGCCCGCGCTGGATATGGCGTACATGCCGCACGCCGCCGTCGAGGTGCTCGCGCCCGCGCAGCCCGAGTCGCTCGCAGTGGCAGCAGCCGATGAAGAGGCGGAGGCCATCCCTCCCGGAGCGGCGGCAGGGGCCGGCCACGCCGGTGCAGCCGGCCGAGGTGTGGGAGGCGGCGCGCGCGCCGGTCGCGTCGCCGGCCTTCATGGCGCGTGATGCAGCCTACGCCGTGCCGCCGTCGGTGGCGGCGCTCACGCCGGCCCAGCCGGAGGCGTTCGCGCGTCCGCCCGCCCTGGAGGACGCCGCAGAAGGGCCGCCGCTGCTGGAGCCAGACCTCGATATGCTTCTCGAAGCGGCATTCGAAGGTGAGACGGACCTGGATGCGACACCGGTGCCGCCGCGCCCAACCGCGCGCCCGATGGCGGATGTGCCGCTGCCGGCAGCCCCCGCCGCCGAGGTGCGCCCGGAGCCGGCGCGGTCAGCGCGCCTGATGCATGGCGCGCCGCCGCCGGCGCAGCCGGACGAGTCCGTGACGCTGACCGACATCCGGCAGCTCATGGTGCAGATCAGCGAACTCCAGGAAGAAATCATCGCGGACGTGCGCGGCGAGCGCGGGAACAGCGACGTGTACCAGCAAGAGTTGCTCTACGCCGACTACTGGCTGCGCCAAAGCCCGGACTATTACCACAGCGCGCGCGCCGTGGTCTACCGGGTGCGCGCCGAGATCGCGCGCGAGCGCAAGGTGCAGGCGTGGGTGCGCCGCTACAGCCGCCGCCTGTTCGTCTACCTGGCCCTCGTGGCCGCCGCGCTCGTCATTCTGGGGCTGTTGCAGGGCCAGGCCCATGAGGTCGGCTTGCAGATCGGGATGAGCGAGGCCGTGGTCGGCGCATACATGCCCATGCTGTTCCGGCGCGCTGGGCGCGGTGTTCGGCGCGCTCTGGGTCCTCATCGAGCAGTTGTTCATCAAGCACGACTTCGACCCCGCCTACATCGCGTGGTACTTTCTCACGCCTCTGATCGGGCTGCTGACGGGCGTGGTGACCTATGTCACCCTGTACGCGCTCGTTCTCGCGCCGGCAGGGGCCGGCGGCGACGCCGGGTCGGCAGCGCCTTACCTCGTCTGGGCGTTGAGCTTCGTTGCCGGCATGGGCGCGCTCCTGATCTGGGGCCGGCCGCGCCGCGCCGACGACCGCGACCGCCCGCCGCTCGATCTGCCCGAAACGGGAGGCAGGGGGGCGTAGCCCGCCTGCCGCTTGCGTTCGCGCTCAGCAGGGCGGCAAGGCGTGCCGCCGGTTCGCCCTGCCCACCCCGCCAGACCTCCACGAGTCGAAAGTCGCCAGATTTGGGACGCAATTGGGCTAATTGGGTGCGAGCAAAAGTTGACAGGGAAAAGGTAGACAAAAAAGCCTCAAGCGTGGTAGGGAAGAAGCTGACCAGCAAATTCCACACCACGCGAGAGGTAGACATGGATTTTATCACATACCTGCAAGAGCGCCTGCTGCGCGAGCTGCCCGAGGTCGTCAAGGCGTATCCAGGCGACCTGGATGCCGAGGACTTGTCCGGGATGGAAACCGCCGTGCGACAGATGGTCCATGAGTTGGGCAACGCGGTGCTACAGGCGTGGCTGGAAGCGCAGGATGAGCCGTACCCGGCGGACACGCAGCCATGCGCCTGCGGAGAGGTCGCCAACTACGTGCGCAAGCGGCGCGGATGACGCTCACCCTGCACGGGCGGGTGTACTACCGGCGGGCGTATTACGTGTGCCCGCACTGCGGCGGCGGGCACTACCCGCTGGACGCGCGCTTAGGATCACGCCAGGACAGATGAGCGCGGCAGTGGTCAAGCTGGCGGCGCTGGTGGGGGTGCAGGACGCCTTCGGGACCAGCAGCGATTTGCTGGCGCAAACGACCTTGCTGGACCTGAGTCCGAACAGCATCCGCAAGGCATGTCAGCAGGTGGGGAAGCGGTGATGGCGACCGAAGCCGCGCAGCTTGCGCACAGTCAGGACCTGGAGGCGCAGCAGGCGCACAAGCGCGCCACCGACAAGCCGAAACGCCTGTACGGTTCGGTCGATGGCTTTCTCGCCCCCTTCGCCGATGGCTGGCACGAGATGAAAGCGGGCGTGTGGTGGACGCTGGATGCGCACGCGCGGGTGCGCTTGCGCCGGTATTACGTGGACACCGCCCATGCGGAAGCCTTCGCGGACCTGGTGTGGGCGACCGGGTTTGCGCTGCACGCCGACCAGGCGGAAGAACTGATCTTCATTGCCGATGGCGCGGCGTGGATCTGGCGCATCGTGCAGCAGCACTTCCCCCGCGCGGTCCAGATCGTGGATTGGTATCATGCCTGCACTTACCTGACGGCGGTCGCCCACGCCGCCTTTGGTGAAGAGACGCCCGCAGCCCTTGCCTGGCGGGAGCAGCAGCAAGCCCACCTGTGGGCGGGACGCTTAGGCGCTGTCGCGCGCGCGTGCCGCGCCCTTGCCGACCGCGCCCCCTGAAGCCGTCCACAGGCGCGCGTCTACTTCGCCCACAATCGCATCCGCATGCGCTACGCCAGGTTCCGCGCCAGGAGGTTGAAGATTGGCTCTGGCACGATGGAGAGTGGCTGCAAACAGATCGGCCTGCAACGCCTCAAAATCGCGGGCGCCCGTTGGAGCGAGGCGGGCGCGTGCAAGGTGGCAAAGGCGCGCGCCGCGTTTCTCAGTGGCGACTGGCCTCAGCTTGGCGCCCTCCTTCCCTTTGCCCCAAGCTGCCTGACAACTTTTGCCTGCACCCGGCTAATTGCAAAAATAGGATAAGTTGCACATTTATATTATAATTGGGCTAGCGCTTGACTAGGTGGAGGAACTGAAATGGACCTCACCAATCTGATTGTGTGGATCATCGTTGGCGGGATCGCTGGCTGGCTGGCCAGCATCGTCATGAAGACAAACCGCCAGCAGGGCCTGCTGATCGATATCATTGTCGGTATCATCGGCGGCTTCATCGGTGGCCTGGTCTTGCAACTGCTGGGCGTTGGTGGGGAGGTGACCGGCCTCAACCTTCCCAGCATCCTCACCGCATTCATCGGCGCGGTGATCTTGCTGGCGGTGTTGCGGCTTCTGCGCCGCTAAGCCTAGGCGCTGCGCAGACAATCTGACCGGGGCGGGCTGTGCTCCAACAGCCCGCCCCGCGTGCTTCTCTATGCAACCCGGCCAGGGGCCTGACCCCCTGGTGACGAAAGCCCCTGCGCTCTAGGCTGACGTGACGAAGGCCTCAACCGTCTCGTAGAACGTGCGCAGCCCGGCTGCAAACCCCTGGATCGGGATGCGTTCGTTGTGCCCGTGCACCAATCCCTCGCGCGGGTCGTTCTTCTCGTAACGGAGCGGCGCAAACCCATAGACCTGGACGCCGAGCGGCTTCAGGTATTTGGCGTCGGTGGCCCCGGCGGCGATGAAGGGCACGGCGACCGCGCCTGGGTGCATCGCCTCGATCCTGGCTTTCGCCAGGCGGTAGAGCGGCGAGTCGAACGCCGGCTCCAGCGCGGGCGAGTACTCGGTGACTTCCAGTTCGATGTCGTCCGCCAGTTCGGCGGGGAAGGCGGCGCGCAGCTCCGCGAGGAAGCTCTCTTTGTCGAAGCCGGGCAGGAAACGCCCGTCGAGCGTCGCCTCCGCGGTCGAGGGGATGACGTTGGTCTTGTAGCCGGCGCGCAGGCCAGTCGGCACCGCCGTGTTGTGCGTGAGCGCGTGGAGCAGGTTGACGGTGCTCGGCTCGAAGTGGCGGCGGGCAAGCTCCGGGCCGCGCTGCGCGTCGAGCAGCAGTTCCGGCTGGCCGGCCAGCGCGCCGTCCACCGTCTGGGCGATTCCTTCCACGTAGGCGCGCACGGTCGGCGTGACGTGCTGCGGCATGGGGGCGCATCTCGGCGAGGGCGCGCGCCAGCTTGACCACCGCGTTGTTCTGCGACGGCACCGAGGCATGGCTGGGGGTTCCGCCAATGCGCGCCCGCGTCCAGCACACGCCCTTCTCGCCGACCTGGACGGGGTAAACCGGCTTCCCGGCGATCCACTGGGTGTAGCCGCCGCCCTCGTTGAGCGCGTACGCCGCCCGGATGAGGTCGGGGTGCTCCCGGACCAGGAACCGGATCCCCTGCCCGGTGACCTCCTCGTCGGCGGTGGCGGCAAAGATCACATCGCGCGCCAGGTTCGCGCCCTGGCGCTTGAGGAGGAGCAGCGTCATCAGTTCCATGACGACGACGTACTTCATGTCGAGCGCGCCCCGCCCCCAGAGAAAGCCGTCGGCGATTTCGCCGCTGAACGGCGGGTGGGTCCAGTGCTCTG
Organism: Anaerolineae bacterium; assembly: GCA_027494055.1. Taxonomy (GTDB): domain Bacteria; phylum Chloroflexota; class Anaerolineae; order Aggregatilineales; family JAFGMM01; genus JAOSJO01. The sequence goes on from JAOSJO010000024.1 coordinate 375,890, forward strand.
GCTCGGCGGGGACGACGTCGGTGTGGCCCATGAGCAGGAGCGGCGGGGCCTCGCCGCGCCCCTTGAGCCGCGCCACCAGGTTGCCACGGCCAGGGGCGTACTCCAAAATGACGCTGTCGATGCCCGCCTCGCGCAGCGCCTCGGCCAGGTATTGGGCCGCGCGCGTCTCATTGCCGGGCGGGTTCGTCGTGTCGATGCGGACGAGCGCGCGCAGGTGTTGGACGGCCTCTTCGCGCAGCGCGTCCCAGTTGAGCGGTTCCATGAGTGTGGCTCCTTCGTTGGTTGTGGCGTCCCACACGTCAACGCCGGTTCAATCGGCTGGCGTGAGACTGTAGGTGTAGCTCTCTGCGACGGCGGTGAACGGCGTCGCCCCGGAGATCGCCAGCAGGGCGGCCTCGCCGCTGCCGAGCGTGAGCGTCCACGCGCCGCTGGACGCGCCCATAGCGGCGTTGGGGTCGAGCAGCCGCGTGACCGCGTTGCCCTGGACCAACTGGACCAGGAAGCGGCCCGGCAGTGTGTTGTCTATGCGGACCCAGCCGGCCGCCTCCCAGCCGCCGGCCCCGTCCTCCGCGTCGTCGGCAAAGCCAATCGCCTCGATACGGATGTCGTCGATGGCGATGCCGGGGAAGTCCGGCCCGTGCGTCGTGACGTACTCGAACCGCACCAGGATTTCGCTCCCCGCATATGCCGAGAGGTCCACGGTCTGCTCGACCCACTGCGGCGGGGCCGGCCGGAAGCGCGTCGGGTTCTCACCCAGCGTGACATCCACGTCAAGCGGCGCGCCGTCGCGCGTCACCGATACCGTAACGACATCGCCCACCGCGCGCGCATCGATCAGGGCAGTCACCGCCTGCGTGTCGTCCACGCGCAGCCCATCGATTGCGGTGATCATATCGCCGGGGCGCAGGCCGGCCTCGGCGGCGGGGCTGCCGGGCGGGGCCTCGACCAGTGTCAGGCCATCGCCGAATCGGACGCCGAGATACGGATAATACACGACCGCGTCGCCGCCGCTCCCGCCGGTGAAGCCCGGCCCGACGGCGAGACGGTTGGGATTCATGGTTGTGGTCGTCGTGGCGCTGAGCGCCTTCCAGGTCGCGCCGCCGTCGTCGGAGGCCGCGACGTAGGCGTAGGCGCGGTAGGGGTCGATGTCGTGCCAGGCCCAGAAGCTCAGGGTCGCGCTGTCCACGTCGCTGAGGTCGAACGCGCGCGTGAGCGTGGCGTCCAGGGCGTTGCCCCGGTTGGACCAATACACGTAGCGCCCGCTGTGCGGCTCCAGCGGGAGCACCGGCACGACCGGCGCGCCCTCGAATGCGAGGTCCAGCGTGACCCCGTCACTGCCCGGCGGCGCGGCGACCACAATGTACTGCGTCCCGAACGGGCTGACCGCCGCGTTGCGCACCGACACCGGGAAGGCGTCGAAGATGGCATCGACCTGGGCGCGGCCCGGCGCGAACGGCAGACCCTCATAGGCGAAGCGCCCATCCGCAAAGGCAGGATCGTTGACGGCGTTGGTCACGGCCCAGTCGGCGAACAGGTCGAGCGCGCTGGCCGCCTCCCCACGCGCGCGGAACGTGGCGTCCAGCGACGCCATGCCGTTACCCGGCTCCGCCGCCCAATCGCGGACGAAGTCTGCGCCGAGACGCCCGGCGACGTAAGTCACGAAGAGGAAAGCGGCGTCGGTGTGGGCGTTGGCGACAATCGCCTGCCAGCTCGTGAGCTGCGCGCCGGGGGCGCTCCAGAACGCGCCCGCCGTCATGGGGTCAGGATAGCCGGCGCGCACCGCGCCCCATGACGCGAAGCCCTCATCGAGCCAGGTTTCTTCGTCGGGGTCGAGGTTGAAGTGGACCATGCGCGTGAACGCGCGCGCCAGCACCGCGTAATACACGCTCTCGTTCAGGCTCGCGACATCGGCGGGGGTGTCCGGGTTGGGGTCCAGGATGTTGAGCGCGAGATCGGCATTGACCACGATCATCTCGCGCGCGTTGGAGCGGTCGTACACTTCGGCCGCCAGCGTGTCCAGGCCGCTGAAGTACCCCAATTCCTGGCCCAACCCGAAGGCGTGCAGCACGTGCACGTGTGCGTCGCCGTCGATGCCGGGGCGCGCTTCGTCGCCGATGGCGGCGCGCACCGCCGGGAAGGTTTCCTCGTCCAGCGTGCGCGCGATCTCGGCGGCCTCCGCTTCGTTGACGCCGACGCCCTCCTGCACCCACAGGTACACGCCAGGCGTCGCGGCGGCCAACTGTGCGCTGACGCGGCTGTACGAGTCGGCGGCAAAGTCGATGACCCAGAACGACTCCCGCGTCGCCAAGGCTGTACGCGGCAGCCTGGGCGGGCGGGGCGGGGCGGTAACGCCCTGGTAACGTGCGGCGAGGTCCGCCGCGTCGAGGGTGGGGAGCGTCGTTTCCGAAAGCAGGGCGAGCGTGCTGGCGCCCTCCTGCCCAACCGCCAGATGAGGCGCAAGCAGCGCCGCACACAGCGCAAAGGTCACAAGCCAGCGTCGTAACATCATCCGGTTTTGACTGTCCTTTCTCGAAACTGCCGGCGTGCGCTCAGAGCCAGTCGTCGGCGTCCGCCTTCTCGGCGAAGGCCACGCCCTCGACGAAGCCGCGCGCGCGTTCCATGTGCGGATAACGCGCCAGGTACGCCCAGAATTCCGGGCTGTGGTTGGGATGCATCCGGTGCGCCAGTTCGTGCGCGATGACGTAATCGATCACGTAGGGCGGCCACGCGCGGATGCGGTCGCTGATGCGGATGTCGCCGTCTGTGGCGCCGCCCCCGCTGCAACTGCCCAGCCGCTTCTGCATGTTGCTCACCCAGCGGATGGAGTGCCATTGTAACGCGCCGTCGAAGTACTTGCGGTTGATCGCGCGGGCGCGCCTTTCCAGGTCGGCGTCGTTCTGGCGCAGCGCGCGCTGGCGCTGTTTCACGACCCTGGCGGCAATCTCATCGACCAGGCTGTTGATCTGGCCCCGGTCCAGGCGCGGCGGCACGCGCACCACCAGCCGCGCGCCGTTCAGCGACCAGCGCGCCGACTTGCGGAGCCGCCGGTCGGCGTGGACCTCGACCGTGAATGCGACCTCGCCTTCGCGCACGGCGCGCTGCAGGATGGGCTGGCTCATGGGGTCAACTCCATTGCCGCGCGCCGGGGGAATGTGTGAAAACTACCTGAATTCGGCCCGTGTAAGCCGGTAACTTTGCGATTCCTTGCCCCATTAGTCCTTGTCCTCGTAGGCTGAATTGACTAAACTAAGATGTGATGATCAGGACCAAGAGGATTATGAGCAGCGAGTTAATCCCTTGCCAGACGTGCGGCGCGATGCTATAATGCCAAACGCTCTGGGCGCGTAGCTCAGTTGGCTAGAGCGCACGGTTCACATCCGTGAGGTCAGGGGTTCAAGTCCCTTCGCGCCCACCAGGCATGTGTGCCGCGGCGGGGTTGCCGTGGCACGTTTTTTTGGGCGGGATATGGTAACCAGCACACAACATGCCGAGCCACAGATTGATAAGCTGCTTGTCATCCTGCGTTGGCTGCTGCTGCTCGGTGTGCTGGCCTATGTAATCCTGGCCCTGCAATATACCAAAGACCCGCGCGTCGATGCGCACTTGAGTACTTACATGCCGGCGGCGCTTGCCATCGGCACGGTGTACAACCTCACCCTCACGGCCATCTTCTGGGTGTGGCCGGCCCGTCTTCTGCCTCACCTGAGCCTGGGCACCCTCATGCTGGATACGCTGCTCGCCGCGCTGCTCTACTGGGCCTCTGACGGCAACCTCCTGCTGATGGTGTCTGCGGGCCTGTTCCCGGTGCTGATCGCGTGGCTGCGCTATGGCTGGCTGGGGGGCGTGCTGATCACCAGCGTCTTCGTCCTCATCGAGCTGGTAATCTACCCGCTGACGCCCTACGGCCAGCAGAATCCGAACGACCTTGCGGCGATTGGCGCGATCTTCCTCGGCTTCACCGGCCTGAGCGTGGGCCTCATCCACCGGCGTGTGCTCGAAATGGGCGGCCTGAGCGGGAGCCGGCCCGAACTTGAGGCGCAACTGCTCCGCGCGGCGCGCGAGCGCACGCGCGCCATATACGAGATGGCGGCCACGCTCAACGCCACGCTCGAATATGGCAAGGTGCTCGACGCCGCGCTCGACATGGGGGCGCTGGGGCTTCGGGAGGCCGGGAGCGACGCCCGCCTGATCAGCGCGGTGCTGCTCTTCCGTGACGATGTGCTCTACGTCGCCACCGCCCGCCGGTTGACGCGCAGCGACCGGAACGTGGTCATTGACGGGCGGCGCGGGGTCATCGGGATGGCGCTGCGCCAGGCCGAGCCGGTATTCTCCGACGACCCGCACCACGACCCCGAACTGCGCTACTTCGCGGCGTTTCAGGATTGCCGGTCGCTGGTGTGCATCCGCTGCGCGCCGGCTTCAACAATTACGGCGTCTTGCTCTTCGGCACGCCCGACGTGAACGCCTTCGATGGCGAGGCCGTGGAGCTGCTCACCGCCGTCGGCACGCAGGCGACGATTGCGCTGCAGAACGCCTCGCTCTTCGGCAGCCTCCTGGCGGAGAAGGAGCGCATCGTCGAGGTGGAGGAGGAAGCGCGCAAGAAGCTGTCGCGCGACCTCCACGACGGCCCCACGCAGAGCGTGGCGGCGATTGCCATGCGCGTGAACTTCATCCGCCGGCTCATTGAGCGCGACCCGACTCAGGTTCCCGATGAGTTGTGGAAGGTCGAAGAGCTGGCGCGCAAGACCACAAAAGAGATTCGCCACCTGCTCTTCACGCTGCGCCCGCTCGCCCTGGAGTCGCAGGGGCTGGTTGCCGCGCTGGAGCAACTGGCCGAGAAGATGAAAGACACGCACGAGCAGAACGTCATCGTGCAGGCGAAGCCGGGCTGCGAGGACTTGCTCGACAGCCATGCACAGGGCGTGATCTTCAACATCGTCGAAGAGGCCGTCAACAACGCGCGCAAGCACGCCCAGGCGGAGCACATCTGGGTGCGGCTGTACACGCGCCCGCCGTACTACGTCGTGGAGATTCAGGATGACGGCGTCGGCTTCGATGTGGAGGAGACGGTAGACACCTACGGCAAGCGCAGCGACCAGAGCCTCGGCTTGGTCAACATGCATGAGCGGGCCGAACTCGTGGAGGGTGAGCTGCACCTGGAGAGTTCGCCCGGCAAGGGCACGCTGATCCGTGTGCTGATCCCCCTCGACTCAAGCCACATCCGGCCTCAGCTCAACACCCAGAAAGACGGCGCGTAGCGCGCCAACCCTCCAGCGACCCCAGCACTGAGGCTCAACCAGCGACCTCCCTTCGCAGCATATTAAGTGCGCATTTTGCATATCCGGTCTAAAATTGCCGGCCGTAGCCATCTTCCAGCCAGATCGCTGCTGCTCCGGTTACAGTAGTGTGTCACCCTGAGAAAGGCAGAGACCCCATGCACCTCAATGGTACCTGGAAACTCAACGACTTTGCACCGGGCGAAGGGGGAGGCCGCCGGCGCGCACCGCCCCGGCTTTGCGGACGCCGACTGGATTGCGGTGGACGTGCCCGGCGACGTGCACACGGCTTTGATCGCGGCAGGTCGCATCAAGGACCCGTTCTATGGGACCAACGAGGCCGCGTGCGCCTGGATGGAAGACCGCGAATGGTGGTACCGCCGCACGTTCACGCTCGACGAGAATGGCGAGGGGGACGCGGACGGCTACCTGCGCCTCGTCTTTCACGGCCTGGACACCTTCGCCCGCGTCTACCTCAATGGCCGGCTGCTGGGCGCGCACGAGAACATGTTCCGCGAGGCCGCCTTCGACGTGACCAGGAAGGTCCGCGCCGGCGCGCCTAACACGCTCGCGGTGTGCTTCGATCCGCCGCTCCAGCGCGTGGCCGGCCTGGAGATGCCGCCGGGCATGTGGGGGCGCAACCCGGAGCGCGTGTGGATGCGCAAGGCCCAGTTTGGCTACGGCTGGGACTGGGGACCGCGCCCTCCCGACAGTGGGCATCTGGCGCGAGGTCGAGCTTGAGGCGCACCAGGACGCGCGCCTGGAGGCGGTGTACTTCCGCACCGAGATCCTCGAACCGGATTGGGCGCAGGTCGCAGTGACGGTGGATGTGGAGCGCCTGAAGGCTGGCGCGCCGCCGCCGCGCCTGCTCGTGACACTGGCGCGCTTCACGCGCTCCAGCGAGACGCGCAGCATCTACTCCGGCGGCATTTCAATGAGCGGCACGCGCGCGACCATCCGGTTGCGCATCGACGAGCCGGCGCTGTGGTGGACGCACGACCTGGGCGAGCCGGCGCTTTACGATCTGGTCGTCTACCTGGAAAACGAGCACGGCGCGCGGGTGGACCGCTACCAGACGCGGGTGGGGGTCCGCACGGTTGCGCTCGACCAATCGCCCGACACCGACGAGCCGGGCACGCGGTTCTTCCGCGTGGTGCTGAACGGCGTTCCGGTCTTTGCGAAAGGCGCGAACTGGATTCCCGCGCATTCGTTCGTCGGCGCGGTGGACGAGGCGCGCTATCGCCTGATGCTGGAACGGGCGCGCGACGCCAACATGAATATGCTCCGCGTGTGGGGCGGCGGCCTGTATGAAAAGCCGGACTTCTACCGGCTCTGCGACGAACTTGGTCTTTTGATCTGGCAGGATTTCATGTTCGCGTGCGCCGCGTACCCGGAGGATGACGCATTCGCCGCCGAGGTGGAGGCCGAGGCGCGGTCGGTGGTGCGCCGGCTGCGGAACCACCCCTCCGTTGCGCTGTGGTGCGGCAACAACGAGAACCAGTGGATCGACGACCAGCGTTACTGGTCGCAGTACCCGGAGCGTGTGGCGCCGGGCGCGCGCTACTATCACGAGACGCTGCCGCGCGTGGTCGCAGAAATGGACCCGTCGCGCCCCTACTGGCCCGGCAGCCCCTACGGCGGCAACGACTTCAACAGCATGGAGGACGGCGACCGGCACAACTGGTGTGTGTGGCATGGGCAGGCGGATAGCCGTCGCTTTGGGGAAAAGCCGGAGCGCGATTTCTCGCCGGAGGGCGTCTCGTTTGTCCGCTATGCCAACGACATGGGCCGCTTCATCAGCGAGTTTGGGATGCACGCCGCGCCGGTGCGCGAGACGCTGCGCCGCAACGTGCCCGCCGACGGGCTGGCCTACAACAGCCCGCAGATGCACCACCGCAACAAGGACGAGCCGAAGAACAAGGGCGACAACCTGATGCGCAGTTGCACCGGGCTGCCGGCAGACCTGGACGAGTACATCGACTTCTCGATGATCGCGCAGGCCGAGGGACTCAAGTTCGCCGTCGAGCACTTTCGGCGGCGCAAGCCGCACTGCTCTGGCGCGCTGATCTGGCAGCTCAACGACTGCTGGCCGGGGCTAAGTTGGAGCCTGGTCGATTACTACGGCTTCGGCAAAGCCGGCTACTTCTACGCGCGCCGTTTCTTCGCGCCGGTGCTGGCTTCCTTCCGCGCCGAGCCTGACGGCGGCGTGTCGCTGTGGGTGGTCAACGACACGCTGGAGGCTTTCGAGGACCAGGCAAAGGTGCGCCTGGCGACCTTCGACGGCGCGACGCTGCTTGAGGAGGTGGTCCGCGTGCGCGTGGGCGCAAACCGCGCGGCGCAGGTCTACCGCCTCTCCGCGAGCCAGCTTGCGCCGGCCACACCGGAGGCGACCTACCTGAGCGTCACGTCGGCGGCGGGGAAGTTCCCGGCCAACCGGCACTTCTTCGTCGCGATCAAGGACCTCAAGCGCCCCCAGCCGACGCTGGATGTATCGATCACGCAGGTCAGGACGGGCGATTACCGCGTCACGGTCGGTACGGACGTGTACGCCTTCTTCGTGAAGATCGAGACGCCGTATGAGCTGACCGAATTCCAGGACAATTACCTCGACCTGGAGCCGGGCGCGCGCCGGACGGTCCGCGTGTACAACACGGCGCAGCCGCTCACCGAGGCGGACATCAAAGTCGCGTGCCGCTAGGGTAGGCGGCGGGCGATGGGCAAACGGCGCGCGCTGGCGTGGACGTCGGCGGTTGTCTTGCTGCTGCTCCTGTGGGCGACGCGACTGCCGGCGCTCGACGCGCTCCCGCTCCACCTCGATGAGGGCATCCACCTGACGCGCGCCGTCGAAGTGTGGCATCTGCACCCGTTCTGGGACATCAGCGACGGGAAGATCGTCAACCACTGGCTGATTGCCGCCTTCTACCCGCAGAACGCGCCGGTTTTCGTCGGGCGGGTCGCGACGGCGCTCATGGCGCTGTTGGGCCTGGCCGGGGGGTACGCGCTGGCGCGCAGCCGCTTCGGCGCGCCCGCCGGGATGCTGGCCGGCGCGCTGTGGATCGCCGCACCGTATGCATTCTTCTTCGAGCGCCTGGCGCTGCCGGACGCCCAAATCGGGGCGCTGGTGGCGCTGACGCTGTGGGCGAGCGTCCGGCTGGCGCGGCGCGGGCGCACGCGCGACGCCGTGAAGCCGGCCTGGCGCTCGCGCTGGCGGTGCTGTTCAAGTTCACGGCGGCGCCCTTTGTGCTCGCCGTGGTCCTCATCGTGGCGACGATGGGGCGCGCGCCCTGGCAGCAGCGCATCCGGCACCTGGGGGTGATCGCGGCGGTGGGGTTGGCGTGCTTCGCCGCGCCGCTCGCGTACCTCGCGCTGCGCGCCGAGGGCTTCAATGTCGTGCTGGGGCGTCTCGCGGGCAGCGAGGGCCTCACGCTCCCGGCGCGGTTCGGCCCGAACCTGGCGCGCGTGTGGGCGCAGTTGTGGGAGTACGGGCCGGGCGTGTGGGCGGCGCTGCTGCTGGTTGGGCTGGCGGCGCTCGCGCTGGCGCGGACCGGCAGGAGGCTGCTGCTCGCGTGGGTTGCGCCGTCGTTGGCGCTGATGGCGGCGGCGAGCGAGCTATGGCCCCGGCACATCCTCGTGATCGTGCTGCCGGAGCTGGCGCTGGCGGGGGCGGGCTGGGGCGTCGTCCTGGCGCGGCTGGGATCCGCGCGCTGGCAATGGGCGGCGGCCGGTGGGCTGTCCGTCGTGCTCCTGGCGGGCTTCCTCCCGTATGCGGCGACCGCCTACCGCGACCCCGGCGCGCTGGCGCTCCCGGCGTTCGCGCGCGCCCAGTACGTGACCGGGCACGCCGCCGGGTTCGGCATCCGTGAGGCGGTCGCGGCGTTCCCGGAAACCGTCCCGCCTGGCGCGCCCCTGGTCGCGAGCATGTTCCCCGCGAGCTGCCGCCGCGCGAACTTCTACGCCACGCACGGCATCGAGATGGCATGCCCGCCGCCGCCGGGCCTTGACGCGGCCGCGGCGGCGCTTGCCGAACACGGCACGGTCTACGTGCTCGTGGAAGCGCCGCCGGTCGGGTTGGACATCGCCGCCCTGGACGCGCACGCGACGCGCGTCGCAGGCTATCCGCGCCCAGGCGAGGCAGAGGCCACGGCGTCAGTGGTCCTCTGGCGGCTGGACGCAGCGCCGACGCCGCCTACCCCGGAGTAGATCATGGTTGGGACCCTCATCAACGCCCCTCACCGTCGCCGTTGGGAGCGCGCTGGGCCTGCTCATCGGCGGGCGTCTGCCGGCGCGCATCCAGCAGTCCGTCGTGACCGGGCTGGGCTTCGTCACGCTGGTCGTCGGGATCGATAACGCGCTGAAGACCGGCAACATCATCATCCCCCTGCTGAGCATCGGCGCGGGCGCAATCGTCGGGGAGTTGCTGGACTTCGATGGCCGGCTCAAGGCATTCGGCGGGTGGCTCCAGAGGCGCTTCGGCGGCGGCGAGGATGCCCCGGACGGCGCGCCATCCGGCGCGGAGGACGCGCGCGCCCGGTTCATCAACGGCTTCGTGACCGCGAGCCTGGTCTTCTGCGTCGGCCCGCTGACCTTCCTCGGCTCGATCCAGGATGGCATGGTGGGCGATTACCGGCTTCTGGCGATCAAGAGCGTGCTCGACGGCTTTGCGGCGCTGGCGTTCGCCTCGGCGATGGGCATCGGCGTCGCGTTCAGCATCATCACGATCCTGGGGCTGCAAGGAGGGCTGGCGCTGGTCGGCGCGGTCGCCGGCAACGTCATGAGCGGAGCGATGGTAAACGAGATGACGTCTGCCGGTGGGGTGATCCTGATCGGCCTGACGCTGGTGCTCTGGGATGGTGAAGCAGCCGCGCATGGCGAACTATCTGCCGGCGCTCGTCATCGCGCCGCTGATCGTGGCGGTCGGCACGGCGTTGGGGATCGATCTCTATCCCCTGTGAGATCAGGGCAGCCGGCGCGGCAGGATGCCCGCGTCTCCAGGGCGCCCTGCGCGCCATGTGGAAGCCATCTCCCAGATGTGTTACTATTTTCTCATTCCGCGAAGTGGTCCCAGGGGGGAGAGTGATCACCGATGAAACGACGCAGCCTGATCCGACACTTTATCGGAGAGCCATCCCACGACGACCCCATGGAGCGCTATGGCGCCGGGTATGACCGCGTGGACCTGGAGATTCACGGCGGTAAGGTGAGCTTCATCGTGCCGCATGACATCCCTGACGACGCGGTGTACGAGTCGGAGTGGCTGGAGCGTTTTGTCGGCTGCGACGTGGACCTGGGGGATGGCTACGTGCTGCACATCACCATCAGCGGTGATTTCCATGGAGTCGATGCGCGCATCGAGCGCATGAAAGAAGCCTGACACACACGCGCCATCTGTCTGCCACCGGAGGCCAACGCCAAGATGAGCACCAACGCCACGACCTGGTTTTACACCGAGCCGGAGCGGGACCCTTACCTGATCGAGGAGCGCGTCAACCACACGCTGTGGGATGCGCGGATGCCCTTCCTCTACTTCGCTTGCGTGCGCGCAGAACCGCCCTTCAGCATGGTGGGGCGTGGCAGGGGCGCAGAGATGGAGATCGAATGGGAGGTGGGCAAGGTCTTTACGTTGCGCGTCTCGAATGGGCTGTCGGAAAAGGACCTGTCCAATCTGCGGCGCGGTTTCTCGCTGGTCCTGGGCATCCACCCGCCCTCGCTGGCCTACGAGGACGCGGACGGCGTACAGGTTACGGAGTGGCATACCGACGGCGGCGAGCAGCGCTGGCAGCAGATCCAGGGACAGGTGCGCTTCGGCAACCCGAAGCGCCACCCCAAATGAGCGCGTTCGCCGTTGACATCGACCGGGACGCCGAGGCCGTCCGCGCGATGGCCTCGGCGCTTGACCCTTACCTCTACCAGGACGAACTGTATGGCGCGCTGCCGGGCGCGCTGCCGCGCCTGACGCTGGGCGGGCTGCTGATGCGCCTCCACCGGCAGCGCGCCCTCCGGGAGCAGCTCACCCCAGAGCAATCCGCTGCGCTCGGCGAGGCGGAGGCGAAACACGTGCAGGCGCGCGCGGATTGGGCGTTGCACTACGACCAGAAGATCAGGCGCGAGCTGGGCGCGCGACAGGACGCGCTCAAGTGGTTTCTGGACGAGTGCGACGACCATCCGCAGCGGTGCGGTGAAGGCTACCCGACCGAGGCCGAGAAGCGCACCATGATCCACCACCTGCTCGCTGAGGGCGACGCCCGCAACCTGGACCTCGGCCCGGAGCGGCAGCGCCAGTTGGCGCTCGACGGGCGGCTGCGCGAGCACTTCCGCGCCGGCGACTTCATCTGGACCGCGTCGGTGCAGGCGGCGTACCCCAGGGCGACATTTTGTGGCTGTATGGCCGGCCGGGCAGGGGCACATGACCCCGAACCGGAGCCTCCGCAGGCGCGGCGCTAGAACGTAACCGGCGTCGCCTCCGTGACCAGGGGCACGGTGAAGCCGAACGTGCTCCCCCTCTCCAGGCGTGCTCTCCACCCAAATCGCGCCGCCGTGCTGCTCCACGATGGCTTTGACGATGGACAGGCCGAGGCCGGTCCCTTCCACCTCCGACACCTCCGGGAGCGACGCACGGAAGAAGCGCTCGAAGATGTGCGGCAGGTCCTCTTCGGCGATGCCGATGCCGTTATCGGCGATCTCGAAGCGCATGAAGCCGTCGTTGGGTGCGACGCTGAGGCGGATGCGCCCGCCGGGGTGCGTGTACTTGATTGCATTGCTGAGCAGGTTCGTGAGCACGCGCCGCAAATGGTCCAGGGTCGCCCTGGATCGGCGGCAAGGCGTCGGGGGCGTCGCGCGTCAGGGTGTGACCCTTGGCGCTGGCGCTGGGGCGGACATCATCCAGCGCCTCGTCGATCAGGGCACCGGTGTCCAGGGGCGCGATGCGCAGTTGCAGGCCCGATTCGATGCGCGCGATCTCCAGGAGGTCCTCGACCAGGTTTACCATCAACGCCGCCGCGCGGTCGATGCGCCTGAGCAACTGCACCTGCTTCTCGTCCTGCGCGCCCATCATGAGCAACAGGTCCACCGCCATCTTGACGACGTTGATGGGGTTCTTGAGGTCGTGCGAGGCGGTCGCGACGAACTCGGTGCGCACCTTGTCGAGTTCTTTCAGATAGGTGACGTCGTGCAGCACCGCGACCCACCCCACGCCCTCCGCCGGCGTGATGCTGACATCCAGCACGCGGTCCTCCCATGCAACTTCTTCTGCCAGCGGCGCGTTCTGCGTCGATAGCGCGCGCAAGGAAGGCGCGCAGCGGCCCGGCGGGGATAACGTCGGCCCACGGCCTCGCGATGGCCGGCAACGCGCCCAGTCCGAGCGTCCGGCGCGCCGCGTCGTTCACCAGGAGCACCCGGCGGTCCTGGTCGATGGCGAGCACGGCGTCGCTGATCTTGGCGAGGATCGTCGAGAGCTTGTCGCGCTCCTGGGCGACCTGCCGGTTGGCGCGCTGAACCTGGTCCAGGTGGCGCGCGAGCGCCTGGTTGACCCGCAGTGTCGAGACCCAGACCAGCACCCACGTGATGAACCCGGTGATGGCCTCGTCGCGCACGAGCGGGAGGCTGAGCTGCGACCGGCTCTGCATGACAATGCCATGCCAGGCCAGGGCGAGCAGCAGCGCAACGAAGCCCCATTCGCCGCCGAGGAGGATGGTCGCGCTCACGGCGACCGAGAAGATCCACATCGACACTGCCGGGTTGAGGGGGTTCACCAGGGACACGGCGACGATCTGCAGCGCGAGGATTGCCAGAAGCGGCAGTGTGGCGAGGCTGGGCCGGCCGCGCCGGGCGAGCGCGTAGCTCAAGATGCACGCCGCGAGCGTGAACGCGGTGCGCGCGATCATGTTCGGCCCGTACCAGGAGGCGGACGGGTCGGCGGACTGCCACTGCGAGACCGTGAGGCCGGTATAGGCGGCGGTCGCGATCAGGCCTGTGGCCGCCACCAGGCTGATGACGTAGGTGCGCACCGCGCGCACGTCGCCCGCGTCACTGGGCGGTTCGATGTGCTGATCCCAGAGATCGTGCAGGCGTTTCAGCCACCCCCTCACGAGGTTCGATTTTCATGCGCGCCGCCAGGTTTGTGCACGTCCTTGCCAGTGACGCGATTTTATGACGTGATGCGGCCGCTGTCAATCGCCGCTGCGCGGTTTGCGGCGCGGTTCGCCGCACCGATTGCGCGTCACGCTGTCCGCCCGCGCGTGTTCACCAGGATCACACCCACGAGCGCCAGCGCGCCGCCAACCAGGGCAAGGGCGGCGGGCGCCTCGCCAAGCCAGACCCAGGCGATGAGCGTGGCAAGGATGGGCGAGAGATACAGGAAGCTGGTTGCGATGGAGGCCGGCGCCCGCGACAGGGCGTAAGTCCACGTCCCGTAGGCGATGGCGGCAGGGAACACGCCCAGGTAGACCACGGCCAGCGTCGCGCCGAGCGGGGCCTGCTGCACGGCCTGGGGCAGGCCGGGGAGAAAGACCAGCATCAAGAGCGTCCCGGCCCAGATGCAGTAGGCGGTGAACTGGAGCGCGCTGTATCGGGTCAGGAAGGGCTTCTGGAAGACGAAGTACAGGGCTGTCGCGACCGCCGCAATCAAAATGAGGAGCGCGCCCGGATCGAACTCAAGCCCGTTGCCCTCGCCGAGCGCGATCAGCGCGGCCCCGCTGAAGCTCACCACGATGCCGAGCCACCCCCACGCCTTGAGGCGCTCGCCGAGAAAGGCGGTGGCGAGGATGGCGGTGAAGACGGGCACGGAGGAGATCAACATGCTGGCCGCGCCGGCAGTCACGGACACCTCGCCGTAGTTCAGTGCGACGTGGTAGACCGTAATCCCCAGGAAGCCCAGGCCGAGGATGGCGGGCAGGTCACGCCGCGCCGGAGGGCATCCGGGTCAGGGCGGCGTAGACGGCGAGCGTGACTGAGGCGACCAGGAAGCGCAGGAGCGCGAGATGCGCGGGGCTGTAAGCGTCCAGCGCGGCGCGGATGCCCGCGAACGCGGACGCCCAGAAGATCAGGGTGATGCCAAGGCTGGCGAGCGTGCGGGAGTCGAGTTGCGTTTTCATGCGACATTGCTCCGGGTTGAGATGGTTGCGTTGGGCCTGCGGCCCAGGCGTCGCGCGCCGGCGTCAGCCGGACACTGACTCGGCGATCCAGTCGAGATACGGCTGCGATCCCATGAGGATGGGCAGCGCGATGATCTCCGGCACGTCGTAGGGGGTGGATTGCCTGCACTACCGGGACGAGCTTCTCTTGGAAGACCGCCGCCGTGGTCTTGGCGATGAGCAACGTCTCGGCGTCGATGTGGATTGCACCCTGCCACGTGTAGAGCGAGGTGACCGCCGGGACGATGTTCACGCACGCGACGAGCTTTGCAGAGAGCAGCGCGTCCGCGATCTGCGCGCCGACTTCTGGAGACGGCGCGGTAATCAACACCACGACGAATTGCGTCATCGGGTACCCTCCTGTCCATCAGGCCTGAGATGGTGGCGAACGTCAAGCCGGATATGGTACAACCTGAAGCACTGTGTGACAAAGAGTCGTGGTTGTATGCCGCACCCCTCGCGCTTTTGGGGTGCGCATTGAGAGCGGGCCGGCATGGCGACAGAACTGCGCGCGCTCGTGATCGCGGATAACCCGCTGGCGCGGACCGGGCTTGCGGCGCTCCTCGCCGAACAGGCGGGCGTCGTCGTTGCCGGGCAGGCCGCCGCTGACGACGACCTGCTCGCCGCCGTTGACCTCTTCCGGCCCGACGTGCTGGTCTGGGACCTGGGCTGGGACCCCGCGCCTGCGCTGGAGCGCCTCGCGGACGTGCGCGAAGCGGGTGGCCTGCCGGTGGTGGCGCTGGTCGCGGACGAGGCGAGCGCGGTGGACGCGCTCGCTACGATGGCCGGCGGCGCTTACGCGGTGTTGCTGCGGGCGGCGGGCGGCGCGCGGGTGGCGGCGGCGCTCCGTGCGGCGGCTGAGGGACTGGTGGCGCTCGACCCTGCGCTGTCCGAGGCGGCCCGGCGCGCGCGCGAGCCGGCTGCCCCGCCGCTCGAAGAGGCGCTCACGCCGCGCGAGCTTGAGGTGTTGCAGCTTCTTGCCGAAGGGCTGCCCAACAAGGCCATCGCGACGCGGCTGGACATCAGCGAGCACACGGTCAAGTTCCACGTCAACGCCATCTTCGCGAAGCTGGGCGCGCAGAGCCGCACGGAGGCGGTGGTGCGCGCGACCCGGCTGGGCCTGGTCATCCTCTAGAGCGCTATCCCTAACAGAGAGCGAGAGTTCTCCTATGCTTACTCCAGTCGTTGTCGATTTCCCACTCAGGGGCGAGTGGGTTACCCCTAACACGCCCGGAACGAAAATCCCAAGCCATGGAACCGACTTGCTTGGCGTGAGATACGCTTTCGACTTCGTCGGTATCGATCCAGGAAGTCGAAGAAGGCGTTACTATCGGCCCAACCTGCTCCATTACCTTATCCTCGGCGTTCGTTTGCAGGACTGGTTTGGTTGGGGCCAGCCCATCTTCTCGGCTGGGGCCGGGATCGTCGTTCGCGCTGAGGATGGCTGGCCTGAGCGGAATCCTGTCCATCCCGTCAGGGACCTCGCCATACGTCTCAAGAATGCCCGGACGATCAATTCGGAGCAAACCACGGACCTCCGATCGCTATCTGGCAACTTCATCATCATCGAAACCGATGACGGGCACGCTGTCTATGCCCATGCTCAAACCGGCTCGATCAAAGTCTCACCGGGAGACAAAGTTGTTCCAGGTCAGCATCTGGCAAACGTTGGTCATTCCGGCAATTCGACAGCGCCGCACTTGCACTTCCACTTGATGGATCATCCAGACGCCTGGAAAGCGCAAGGCATTCCATGCTGTTTTCGCGACTATGAAGTCTTCTCCAATGGCGCCTGGCGCACGGTACAGAATGGAATCCCCAGGGCAACAGATCGGATTCGCAAACTCTGAGGCATATAAGCGGTGTTTGCTTTGCGAACGCCGGCCCTATACTTTTTTCCAGGTTGCCCCCAACCAAAAAGATGGTGTGACGCGCCCGCCGGGCCGGTATAAACGTGGCGTGAAGATGGGTTCTATCTGTGAGAGGAGTTCCGATCATGGCAGACGTACTGAAGCGTTTATCGGATGAGATGGCCGATGTGGTAGACACGGCGGGCGCGAGCGTGGTCCGCGTGGAGGCGCGTCGTCGCCTCCCGGCGAGCGGGATCGTAATGGCGGCGGACGGCGTGATCGTCACCGCGAGCCACGTCGTCGAGCGCGAGGACAACATCGACGTCGGGCTGCCCGGCGGCGAGGCGGTCTCGGCGAAGCTCGTGGGGCGCGACGCAACCACCGACCTGGCGGTGCTCCGCGCCGAGGCCGGCGGCCTGACGCCGGCGGCGTGGGCCGATATGGACAGCCTGCGCGTCGGGAACCTGGCGCTGGCGCTGGGCCGCCCTGGGCGCACCGTCCAGGCGACGCTGGGCGTGGTGAGCGCGCTCGGCGCGGAATGGCGCACGCACGCCGGCGGCAAGATCGACCGCTATTTGCAGACCGATGTCGTGATGTATCCCGGCTTCTCCGGCGGGCCGCTGGTCGGCGCGGGCGGCGCGGTGCTGGGCCTGAACAGTTCCGCGCTGTTGCCGGGTGTGAGTGTGGCCGTGCCGGTCGCCACGCTGCGCGGCGTGGCCGAGTCGCTGCTCGCGCACGGGCGCGTGCGCCGGGGCTATCTGGGCGTCGGCGCGCAGCCGGCGCGCCTCCCGGCGGCGGTTGCGGAACAGCTCGGCCAGGAGACCGGCCTGCTCATCGTCTCGGTGGAGCCGGACAGCCCCGCCGACAAGGGCGGCCTGACGCTGGGCGATACGGTGGTTGCGCTGGCGGGGAACGCGGTCCGGCACATGGACGACCTGCTGGCGCAGCTTGGCGGCGACGTCGTTGGGACGGGCGTCCCGGTGCGCATCGTGCGCGGCGGGCAGGTGCAGGAGGCCCAGGTCGTCATCGCCGAGCGCCCGTAGGCAGCGGTGTGAGGAGGTCGATCATGGCGTCGGGAGTGCTGCTGCAACTGAACGCGGAGCTGGCCGATGTCGTGGCGCGGGTGCAGCGCAGCCTGGTGCAGGTGCACAACGGGCGGCGCGGCTCAGGGGCGGGGACCATCTGGCACCCCGATGGCCTGGTCGTCACCAACGCGCACGTGGCGGCCCGCCGCTCGCTGCTGGAGGTCACGCTGCCGGATGGCCGCACCGCGCCGGCGCGCGTGATCGCCTATGACGAGGCACGCGACCTCGCCGCGCTGAACGTGGACGCGCACGACCTGCCGACGGTGGAGCCGGGCAACGCGAAGCAGCTCCAGCCGGGGCAGTGGGTGATGGCGCTGGGCCATCCCTGGGGCGTGCCCGGCGCGGTGACCGGCGGCGTCGTGATCGGCGTGGGGAGCCAGTTGCCCGAACTGCCGCCGCGCCCGCACGAGTGGATCGCCGTGAGTCTGCACATGCGGCCCGGCCACTCCGGCGGCCCGCTGGTGGATGTCAGCGGGCGGTTGGTGGGCGTCAATACCATGATTACCGGCCCGGATGTCGGCTTCGCGGTGCCGGTGCACGTGGTCAAGGCATTTCTGCGGGAGGCGTTCCGCGTGTAGAAGGTTCCGGTTGCGGCGGAAGGTTGGTGGCGCGCAGGGCGCAGCGCACGGAAGCAGCGCCCTGCGCACCTTGCTGTCTTCTCAGGCCGGGGCTTCACGCCACTTTGATGACCCGCCTCGGCTTCAGCCGAATCACGATGATGTCCAGGTCCGCCCAGTCCGCGACGTCTTTCGCCGCCTGCTCTGGCGTCTCGTAGTGGTAGCAGAGCGTCTTCACCCAGAAGTCGTCCGGATCTTCCTCGATGGAGAACTCCCCTTTGAGCAGGTAGCCCGCGCCGTCGCCGCTGTCGCCGCCCACGCAGACCGCGCCCTTCGGGTTTGCGGCGATGTGCGCCACCTTGCGCGTGCTGCGGACGGCGATGATCGCGACTTCGTCCCCGTCGAGGTAGAACCAGACCGGTACGGTGTGCGGGTAGCCGTCGGGGTCGATTGTCGTCATCCGGGCGATGAGCGGCTTCTTGAGGAACGTCCGCGCTTCGTCGCTGAACATGGGTTCGCTCCCTTTGTGGCGAGGGTTGCACAGGCGCATACGGCCCATGAGTGTAGCCTCACCGTACCCGGCGGGCAAGGGGCGCGCGGCGGCCGGCGCGGGGCGCGAATAAGTGCCAAACTGCGGCGGACGTGTTAACCTTGTGCGTTAGCACCGACCACAACGCGATGGCGAGGAGGCGCTGGATGACCGGTCGTCCCAAGGTATGCCATTACACCGAAGTCCCCCTTCAGGAAGTCGGCGCTGAAGCGCCGGGCGTCGGCGTGCGCTGGGTGATCGACGAGGAACACGACGGCGCGCCCAACTACGCGCTGCGCCTCTTCGAGATCGCGCCCGGCGGCCACACCCCGGATCACGCCCACCCCTGGGAGCAGGAGAACTTCATCCTTGAGGGCAGAGGCCGCGTGATGCTCGACGGCGTGTGGCACGACCTGGAGCCTGGCGACGTGGTGTTCGTCCCAGCGGACTGCCGCCACACCTACGAGAACACCGGCGACGCGCCGTTCAAGTTCCTTTGCGGCATCCCGGTCAACAGCCGCCTGCCCACATAAAGCGCCCCGCGCCCAACTGCGACTTGTCCACCAACAGGAGCCAACCATCATGCTCAAAACCCACACCTGCGGCGAACTGCGCCGCGAGCACGTCGGGCAGACCGTCACCCTGGCCGGCTGGGTGAACCGGCGGCGCGATCACGGCGGCCTGATCTTCATCGACTTGCGCGACCGCTGGGGCCTGGTGCAGGTCGTCGCGGACCCGAACCTCTCGCCGGGGGCGCACAAGGCCGCGAGCGGCGTGCGCGGCGAGTACGTGATCCAGGTGACGGGCCGGGTGCGCGCGCGCCCCGACGAGATGGTCAACCCGGACATGCCCACCGGCGCGGTTGAGGTGGAGGCGACCGGCATTGCCGTGCTTAACGAGGCCAAGACGCCGCCTTTTTTACATCTACGGCGACGAGAAGGTGGACGAGGCGCTGCGGATGCGCTACCGCTATCTGGACCTGCGCCGCGACCGGATGCAGCACAACCTGGTGCTGCGCGATCAGGTTGTCAGGTACATCCGCGACTTCCTCTCGGCGCGGGGCTTCGTCGAGATCGAGACGCCGGTGCTGTTCAAGACCACGCCCGAAGGCGCGCGCGACTACCTGGTGCCGAGCCGCATCCACCCCGGCCAGTTCTACGCGCTGCCGCAAAGCCCGCAGCAGCTCAAGCAGTTGTTGATGGTCGCCGGCTACGAGCGCTACTTCCAGATTGCGCGCTGCTTCCGCGACGAGGACCAGCGCGGCGACCGCCAGCCGGAGTTCACGCAGCTCGACCTGGAGATGAGCTTCGTCGAGCGCGAGGACGTGATGGCGCTGATCGAGCAACTGATGACCGGCATCGTCGAAGAGGTGAGCGACCGCGAGCTGATCACGAAGCCGTTTGCGCGCCTGAGCTACAGGGACGCGCTGGCGCGCTTTGGCACCGACCGGCCCGACCTGCGCTACGGCATGGAGCTGATCGACTTGAGCGACGTGGCGGCGCGGAGCGGCTTCCGCGTGTTTACGTCTGTGGTCGAAGCCGGCAACCCGGTCAAGGCATTGTGCGCGCCCGGCTGCGGCGACTACAGCCGCAAGCAGTTGGGCGAGCTTGAGGAAATCGCCAAAGCGGAGGGCGCGAAGGGCCTGGCGTGGCTGGCGGTCGAAGCGAACGGCGCGGCGCGCGGCCCGATTGCCAAGTTCTTCGACGACGGGCTGCTGCGCGACCTGCTGGCGCGGGCGGGCGCGAACCCCGGCGACCTGCTGCTTTTCGTCGCCGACGCGCCCGCGGTCGTCAACGCGGCGCTGGATGCGCTCCGCCGCGAGATGGCGGGCCGCCTCGGCCTGGACGACCCGCGTAAGGTGGCGTTTGCCTGGATCATCGACTTCCCGCTCTTCGAGTGGAACGCAGAAGAGAACCGCTGGGACCCCTCGCACCACCTGTTCACGTCGCCGATGCCGGAAGACATCCCGCTGCTCGACACCGACCCCGGCGCGGCGCGCGGCCAGCAATACGACCTGGTGTGCAACGGCTACGAGATCGCGGGCGGCAGCATCCGCATCCACGACCGGAACCTGCAGGAGAAGGTCTTTCGGCTGATCGGGCTGGACCTGGAGACCGCGCGCGAGCGCTTCGGCCACATGCTGGAGGCCTTCGAGTATGGCACGCCGCCGCACGGCGGCATCGCGCCCGGCATCGACCGGCTGGTGATGCTTCTGGCCGGCGAGCCGAACATCCGCGAGGTGATCGCCTTCCCGAAGACGCAGCAGGCCGCCGACCTCATGGCCGGCGCGCCCAGCGCCGTCGAGCCGGCGCAGTTGGAGGAGCTGCACATCCGGGTCGTCGAATAGGGTAGAATGAAGGGTACCGGGGCGCGGCGCACATCGCGCAAGGGGGCGCAGCGTCTCCGGGGCTGGACCCGGCAACTGCGGCGCGAGAGGCACAGGCCTCCGATGGGCGTCAACGCTTCACAATTCAGTCTCCCCTCTGCTGCGGGCTGGCACAGGCCAGCGGCGGCCTATATTGGGGTCGTGCTGGTCTCGGCGGCGATGCTCGCCTTCGAGCTGACGCTGACGCGCATCTTCGCCGTGATCCAGTTCTACCACTTCGCGTTCATGGCGATCAGCCTGGCGCTGCTCGGGGCCGGCGCGAGCGGGTCGATCCTCTCGGTGACGCGGCGGCGGGCGCACCCGGCGGCGCTGGCAGCCGGTTTTGCGCTGACCGTGCTCGGCTGCTACCTGGTCATCAACTACGTCGTGTTCGATCCCTATGCCATCGCCTGGGAGGCGCGCCAGTGGCCGCTCCTGGCGATCAACTTCCTCGCGGCGGCGGTCCCGTTCACGCTGGCGGGGTTGATCGTCGGCCAGTTGCTCGAAGCCGGCGCGGGCAGAGCGCACCGGGTGTACGCCGCCAACCTTGCCGGCTCGGCGGTGGGGTGTGTGGCGGTGCTGCCGGCGCTGGCGGCGCTCGGCGCGGAGGGACCGTTCTGCTGGCGATGTTGATGGGCCTGGCGGCGGCGGGGGCGTTTGCGTTGACCTCTCCCCATCCGATCAAGGGGGCAAGAGGCGGGCGGTGCGGCAAGGCCCTGGCGGCGCTTGGGCTGGGGCGCGCTGGGCGTCGCCGCGCTCGTCATCGCGCTGTGGGCGTTCGTCGCCCAGCCTGCCTTCATGACGATGCAGCTCTCGCCATACAAGGGACTGGTGTCCGCGCTGCGCGCGCCCGGCGCGGCGCACGCCTACAGCACGTGGGACGCCGTGGCGCGCGTGGACGTGGTGGAGAGCGCGTCGATTCACGCGCTCGCGGGGCTGAGCATGCAGGGGCGCGTCGATCCCCCGCCCCAGGTCGGCGTGACGCTCGACGGCGACAACCTGATGCCGGTCACGGGGCTGGGGTCGGATGACCCGGAGGCGGCGGAACTGGCGCGCTGGCTGCCGCTGGCGTTGCCGTTCACACTGCGCCCGAATGCGGACGCGCTGGTGATCGACCCGGGCGGCGGCTTCGACGTGTTGGTGGCGCTCGCCGCCGGCGCGGAGCATGTCACGCTGGCGGAGGACAACGCGCTGCTGATCGAGGTCGTGGCGGGAGCGCTATGCCGACTTCACCGGCGGGCTGTACCACGACCCGCGCGTGACCGTGGTGAACGAGGATGGGCGCGCGTTCGCGCGGCGCGCGACAGAGACGTTCGACGTGGTGGACGTGGCGCTCACGGATGCGTTCAGGCCAGTCACGTCGGGCGCGTTCAGCCTGGCGGAGAACTACCTGTACACGGTCGAGGCGTTTGTCGATTACCTGGCGCGCCTGGACGATGGCGGCCTGCTGTTCGTGATGCGCTGGATGCAGACGCCGCCGAGTGAGAGCGCGCGGGCGCTGGGCCTGATCGTCGCGGCGCTGGAACGGGCCGGCGTGGCCGACCCGGCGGCGCACATCGCGGCGTTTCGCTCGCCGCCGGTGATGGCGTTCGTGGTTGGCAAGGCGCCGCTCGCTGCGGCGGACATCGCCGCAATCCGCGCGTTCACCGAGGCGCGGCGTTTCGACCTCGTGCTGCTGCCGGGCCTGCGACCCGACGAGGTCAACCGGTACGCGGTACTCCCGGAGGCGTGGTATCACGACCTCTTCACGGCCATTCTTGAGGACGGCCCGGCGGTGTGGCGCGACTACGCTTACGAAATCAGCCCGACGACGGACGACCGCCCCTTCTTCTACCATTTCTTCCGCTGGGGGCAGACGCAACAGGTGCTTGACACGCTGGGCATGACGTGGCAGCCGTTCGGCGGGAGCGGCTACCTGGTGCTGGTGATCCTGCTGGCGCTGGTCGGCGCGGCGAGCGGGGTGCTGATCTTCGGCCCGCTGGCGCTTGCGCGGGTGCGCTCGCTCTCCCGCTCTCGGACAGAAGGCCGGACAGGTGGGTTGGACCGGACAGGAGGCTTAAGCCCCCGTCCGGCAGGGGTTGCGCGCACGCGCGCTGATCTACTTCTCGCTGCTCGGCCTGGGCTTTCTCTTCGTCGAGATGCCGCTTGCGCAGCGCTTCATCCTGTTCCTGGGGCATCCCATCACGGCGCTGGCGGTGGTGCTGTTCGCGATCCTGCTGTTCTCTGGCCTGGGAAGCCTGACCGCGCCGCGCTGGCGGCTTCCGGCGGCGCTGGGCGTCCTGGTCGCGCTGATCGCCGTCTACCCGCTGGCGCTGCCGGCCGTCTTCGACGCGGCGCTCGGCCTGCCGCTGGCGGCGCGCATGGCGGTTGCGCTGCTCCTCCTCGCGCCGCTTGGCGTGATGATGGGGGTGCCATTTGCGCGCGGGCTGGCGCTGGTGGAGGCGCTCGCGCCGGGCCTCACGCCCTGGGTGTGGGCGATCAACGGGTGCGCCAGCGTGGTGAGCGCGATCCTCGCGGTGATGGCGGCGATCAGTTGGGGGCTATCGGCGGTGCTGTGGCTCGGCGCGGCGTGCTACCTGGGCGCGCTCGTGGCGATGGCGCGGCTCCCATCGCGCGCGGGCGACGCCGCGCCCTCCGCGTAGCCAGAGACCTCGCGCTGCGAAATCCACCATTATTTATCTTAATTGTTTCGTGTTAGATAGCAGGTGATATACGCTTATATATTGATTTATCATAGATCGGGTATATAATAGCCCCATAAGGCTACATTTGCGCGGATGTATTTGGCTCCTGAGGGCCACAAGCGTTACGAACCCACGCCGGCCGGACAGCCAAATAGGGCACAAGAAAGGGATGGCATGACTGCGCTTACCAAAATAGAGGGTATCGGGCCTGTCAACGCACAGAAGCTCAACAGAGCGGGCATCAGGTCGGTTGAGGCGCTGTTGGCGAAAGGCGCGGATACCAATATGCGCAGGGAGATCGCGGAGACGACCGGCATCAGCCACGATCTGATTCTGGAGTGGGTGAACCACGCCGATCTCTTCCGCATCAACGGCGTCGGCGAGGAGTATTCTGACCTGCTGGAGGCGTCAGGGGTCGATACGGTGCCGGAGCTTGCGCAACGCAACCCCGATAACCTGTACAGCAAGATGGTCGCTGTCAACGAGGAAAAGAAACTCGTCCGGAAGCTGCCAACCCAGGAGCAGGTGAGCGACTGGGTTGCGCAGGCCAAGAAGCTGCCCCGGGTGATAAAATACTAGCCCAAAGAAAAGGCTGAGGGACACTGACCTCAGCCTGTTTCCCTCAATCGGCACAAGCCGCGTCAACATGCGCTGAAGCAGCGCCGTTTTCGATTCCCGCCGTCGTGTGGCCTGTTACTCGTCCCGCACCGTTCGGGTGAGCGGGACGAAGATCACGCCGCCGAGGTTCTCCGCCTGGTAGTCGTCGCCCGCGCGCGTGTACAGCCACAGCGATTGGTACCCGCCCGGCGGCCCGACCGGGATCACCAGCCGGCCTCCGTCCGCAAGCTGGTTGAGCAGCGGCTGCGGCACGTGGTCGGGCGCGGCGGTGACAATGATGGCGTCGAAGGGCGCGTACTCCTCCCAGCCGAAGTAACCGTCGGCGTGTTTGACCGTGATGCGGTCGTAGCCCAGGTCCGCGAACACGGCCTGCGCCTGTTCCGCCAGCGCGCCGACGATCTCGATGGTGTATACCTCGTCCACGATCTCCGCCAGGACGGCGGCCTGATAGCCGGAGCCGGTGCCGATCTCCAGGACGCGCTCGCCGGGCTGTAGATCAAGCGCCTCAGTCATCAACGCGACGATATACGGCTGCGAGATGGTCTGCCCGTAGCCGATGGGCAGCGGGTGGTCGGCGTAGGCCTGATCCTGGAGGCTTTCCGGGACGAATGCGTGCCGTGGGACGGCGCGCATCGCCTTCAGCGTCTCCGGGTCGCTCACGTCGCGGCCGGTGATCTGCCGCATGACCATCTCTTCGCGCTCGCTGGCGCGCAGCGGGGCGGCGACGGTCGGCGTCTCTGTGATGGGGGCTGGGGTGTCAGGGGTGTCGGTGGGTGGGATTTCCGTCGGCTGCGCCGGCTGACAGCCGGCCAGCGCCAGGAGCGTCAGCGCGATGAAGGTGGGGACAAAGGCTTTCATCGCTGCACCTCCGTGGGCATTTGTCGGCTTGCGCTTCGCCTCTCCGGGTCTGTGGCTATTGTAACGCCCGTGCTGCGTGCTTGGCAATGAGGCCGCGCGGATGGCGGATATCGGTGTCCTGGTGGGGCGTGGCGTCATGAGAAACATGATATAATAGGACCAAGACCATCATTTTCACCTGCTTAGCCTTTTATGTGAAACATGGGGAGAAGCCGTCATGTCTGAGATGCTCACTGTGACCGAAGCGCCCACGCGCACCGACGAGTGGTACCACCCCCCAGAGCATATCGTCAGGGACGCGCACGTGCCCGACCACGACGCCGTATACGCCAGGGCGCTGGCCGACCCGGTTGGGTTCTGGGAGGAGCGCGCCCGGACGCTCGAATGGTACGAGCCGTGGCAGAAGGCGCTCGACGACAGCGAAGCGCCGTTCTTCAAGTGGTTCGTCGGTGCGAAGACCAACATCGTGCACAACGCGCTCGACCGCCACGTCAAGACCTGGCGCAGGAACAAGCTCGCGCTGATCTGGGACGGCGAGCCGGGCGACACGCGCTCGATGAGCTACTACCGCCTGTGGCAGGAGGTCAACCAGTTCGCCAACGTGCTGCGCAGCATGGGCGTGAAGAAGGGCGACCGCGTGACGATCTACATGGGCCGCATCCCTGAACTGCCCATCGCGATGCTCGCCTGCGCGAAGATCGGTGCGATCCATTCTGTGGTCTACGGCGGATTCAGCGAGCAGGCGCTTGCCGACCGCATCGAAGACGCCCAGAGCCGCGTGCTCGTCACGGCGGACGGCGCGTGGCTGCGCGGCAAGATCGTCGCGCTCAAGGATATGGTGGACGAGGCCGTGCACCGCTCCCCGGTTGTGGAGACGGTCATCGTGGTCAAGCGCACCGGGCAGGACGTGTACATGGAGTCGGGCCGCGACTACTGGTACCATGACCTGATGGCGCTGCCGATTGCCTCGACGCGCTGCGCGACCGAGGTCATGGACGCGGAGGACCCGCTCTTCATCCTCTACACCAGTGGCACGACCGGCAAGCCGAAGGGCGTGCTCCACACGCACGGCGGCTACCAGGTGTTCACCAGCGCCACGCTCGAATGGGTCTTTGATATCAAGGACGACGACCGCTGGTGGTGCGCCGCCGACCCCGGTTGGATCACCGGGCACAGCTACATTGTGTACGCGCCGCTGATTCTGGGCGCGACGAGCTTCATGTATGAGGGCGCGCCGACGCACCCGTATCCCAACCGCTGGTGGAAGATGATCGAGCATCACGGCATCACGATCCTCTACACCGCGCCGACCGCGATCCGCGGCCTGATGCGCTTCGGCGACGCCTGGCCCAACCGCCACGACCTCAGCAGCCTGCGCCTGCTCGGCAGCGTCGGCGAGCCGATCAACCCGGAGGCGTGGCGCTGGTACCACACCGTGATCGGCAAGGAGCGCTGCCCGATCATGGACACCTGGTGGCAGACCGAGACGGGCGGGTTCATGATTACGCCGCTGCCGTCGGTGCCGCTCAAGCCCGGCAGCGCCACGCGGCCCTTCCCCGGCATCGAGGTGGACGTGGTGGACGAGCACGGCGACTCCGTGCCGCCCGGCACAGACGGGATGCTGGTGGTCAAGAAGCCGTGGCCGGGGATGCTGCGCACTGTGTACGGCGACCCCGACCGCTACGTCGAGCAGTACTGGGCGCGCTTCAAGGACAAGGGCTACTACCTGGCCGGCGACTCGGCGCGCAAGGACGAGGACGGCTACATCTGGGTGATCGGGCGCATCGACGACGTGATCAAGGTGAGCGGCTACCGCCTGGGCACGGCGGAGATTGAGTCGGGCCTGGTGAGCCATCCCGCCGTCTCGGAGGCGGCTGTGATTGGCGTGCCAGACGAACTCAAGGGCAACGTGATCTACGCCTACTGCATTCTGGCGAACGACTACAAGCCGGATGACGATCTGGTGGACGAACTCAAGCGGCACGTGCGCCACGAGGTCGGCCCTATTGCGGTCCCGTCTCACATCGAGTTTGTGGAGACGCTGCCCAAGACGCGCAGCGGCAAGATTATGCGCCGGCTGTTGAAGGCGCGCGCGCTCGGCCAGCCGGAGGGCGACGTGAGCACGCTGGAGGGGTAGCCGGCTATCGCGGCTGTCTCATGTGTCCGAAGTAGGGGCGACCCGCCGGGTCGCCCCTTTGCTTTTGTCAGTCCTTCTCTACCGGGAACTGGATCTCGGTCACGTAGTCCGCCGGGCCCATCTCCGGCGCGTACTGGAGGTAGACTTCGCGGCTGGGGCCGCTGATGTGGTAGCCGTTGGCCTCCAGCCACTGGCCGAACGCCTGGTACGCCCCGCTTGCTGGAATGTCAAGGGCAATTTCGGCGCAATAGCACCGTCGCGCCGGTGGGGTGTCGGTGGCGAACCGCGTATTGATCGGGATGCGGTTCCATGTTAGCGTTGTAGGTGCGGACGCCCGATGGAGCCGCCGATGGAACATCTCACCTGGAGAAACATTCGCCGCATTCTGTGGTTCTGGGGGCCGCCGGTCCTGCTGATGGGCCTCCTGTTCGTGACCTCCTCCGTGCCCAAGCCTGAACCGCCCGACAAATCGACCTGGCTCTACTTCTACGGCGCCATGCCCTATTTCCGTGGCCCGCTGGGGGTGATCGAGCTGGTCATCAAGAAGGGCGCGCACCTCACGCTGTATGGCCTGTTGGGGTTGCTGTTCGTGCGCGCCCTGGTTGCCTGGGGCATGGACCTCAGGCGCGCGGGCTACCTGGCGATTGTCCTCGCCGTCTGTTACGCGCTCACCGATGAGGCGCACCAGGCGACCGTGCCGGGTCGCAGCCCGTCGGGAATCGACATCGGCCTCGACTTTGTGGGCGCCGCGAGCTTCATCTTGCTGGCGCGGCGGCGTCACGAGCGGCGGCGGGCGGCTGCCTGCGACGACCGGGAACCGGCGCTCCTGGAGCAGTCGCCGTCGCCCTGAGTCGCCCGCCGTCAGTCGGGCGCGGCGGTCGGCTGCCACGCATCGGCTTCGGGGAAATACGCCGGTTTGTCGTCAAGCGTCATCGTGCCGATACGGAACTGCGTCGGCTCCAGCGTGAGCCAGATGACGAAATGCGCGGCGGCAGGCCCGTTGACGCCGACGTGTTTTGCCGGGTTGACGGCGATGACGCTGTAGATGGTGCGCAGCGCGGCGTAATCCTCCAGCAGGATGTCGAGGCCGCTGCCGTGTTCGCGCAGCGCGAGGAAGCTGGCGCGATCCCACAGGGAGTACCCGCCACGCGCGTCGATGTCGCGGCAGCGCGGCCGGCAGGTCGTCGCTGCCGGTCTGGTACCACGCGCCCTCAGGTTGAAGGCCGGCTTCGGCCCAGATGGCGGCCTCCTGCTCGCGCGCGCCCGCGCCGTCGTCAATCGCGACGAAGGGGGCCTCGGCGTCGGCGATCATCGCGAACGCCTCAAAGATGTCGCCGGCCCCGCGAACCCCGGCGGGGTCATCAAGCGGGCCGACGAGGACGAAGGCGCTGGACATGACCGGGACGCGCTCCAGCCCGTGCCCCGCCGCGATGAACGCCTGCTTCGCCGTCAGGGTCGTTGACCCAGAGCGCATCGACCTCGCCCGCCACGCCGAGCGCGAACGCCTCGGCCCGGCTCACGGCCCTGAGGTCCACGGTCACGCCGAATTCGTTCTCGAAGTGGGGGATGGTCGCCGCCAGGGAGGCCGCTCGTCTCCAGGCTTTGCGCCACAGCCAGGCGCAGCGATGCGGTGCGCGGCGCTGCTGGCGGACTGCCCTGGCAGCCGGCGAGCAGCACGGCCAGAAGCGCGATCACACACACGACGCGCGCAGCCTGCGCGCGGCCCGGTTGGTGCTGAGCCATTGGAGTCCCTCCCCGGCGGATGCCTTTACCGGGGAAAAGCAGAGGCGACCGGCCAACGGGGTCGCCTTGCGACAGAAAAACCGGCGGCCAGGCCGGGCGTTACGAATGAGATCCGCACGTGCTGCACGTGCCCGACGTGCACGTACTGCAACCCCCGCTCGTGCCGGCGACGACGCCATCGGAGCCATGCGCCGCGAACAGCGACAGCTACACGCCTGGTCTCATGCGACTCGCACGCCGGACACGTCGCCGGGGCGTCGGCCTCGCCCATGCGCCGGCGCTCGCTGAAGACGGTTTTGCAGGGAGGCACAACGGTATTCGTAGATTGGCATTGACGACTTCCTACTCCAGAGCGTGCTTTGCCGTTGATTGTACTCGCGCGCGACGCGGCGTCAAGCGTCTTGGGCGCGCCCGGTGCGTACGGAACCGGGTCAGGGTCTTGCTTCAGCCCCCGCGACTGAAGTGCGCGGGCTGATCTCAAGGAGATACGCAAAGTGGCGTCCCGAAAGACGCCACTTCTGACAGCCTTATTGATCCAGACACGCGCCCGCGTGCGGCCCCGTGGTCTAGAGGCGGTGGCAGGCCACCCAGTGGCCCGGCTGCACCTCGCGAAATTCCGCCCGCCTGACATACCGGCAGAGCTGATCGCAACGGACAGCGCGTAGACCCACGGGTGCACCTCCTCAACCTTCCGGGTCGGGTACCGGGCACCGCCGAGAGCAACGACTGCGTGTAGGGGTGCAGCGGGTTGCTGTAGAGAACCTCGCTGGTGGCAAGTTCCATGATCTTGCCCAGGTACATCACCGCGACGCGGTTGCAGCAGATGCTGCACCATGCCCAGGTCGTGCGCGATGAAGAGATACGTCAGGTCTAGCTCCTGCTGCAGGTCTTGCAGCAGGTTCACGACCTGCGCCTGGATCGACACGTCCAGCGCGGAGATTGGCTCGTCGCACACGATGAAGCTGGGGTTGAGCGCCAGGGCGCGCGCCATGCCGATGCGCTGCCGCTGCCCGCCGGAGAACTCGTGCGGGTAGCGGTTGATGAAATAGGCGTTGAGGCCGACCAGCCTGAGCAGGTCCTGGACCCGTTCGCGCTGTTCGGAGCCGGTGGCGACCTTATGCACCTGGAGCGGCTCGCCGATGATCCGGCCCACGCTCATGCGCGGGTTGAGCGAGGCGTAGGGGTCCTGGAAGATCATCTGCATCCGGCGGCGCATCTTGCGCAGGTCCTCACCCTTGAGCATGGTCAGGTCCTGGCCCTCAAAGAGCACAGAGCCTTCGGTTGGGCGGTAAAGTTGCAGGATCGTGCGGCCCGTGGTGCTCTTGCCGCAGCCGCTCTCGCCCACCAGCCCCAGCGTCTCGCCCCGGTAGATGTCGAAGCTCACGCCATCGACCGCTTTGATCGCGCCGACCTGGCGCTGGATAATGATGCCGGACGAGATGGGGAAGTGCTTCTTCAGGTTGCGGACGCTGACGAGCAACTCGCCCCTTCCATTCTTGCCGCTGCTGGTTTGAGGCTGGGCAGCCTGTCCTGTGGTCGCGGTGGTTCTAATCGGCTCAGAGCTTGACATTCGGTCCCTCCCTGACATCAACCCAGCAGGCGATCAAGTGGTCGTCAGTATCGGGCGCTGGCGCGAGCGGCGGGTTCGCTTCCAGGCACTTCTCGACCCGGTAAATGCAGCGCGGCGCGAAGGGGCAGCCCTTTGGCTCGGTGAGCAGGTCGGGCGGCAGCCCCTCGATGGAGAACAGCCGGTCTTTCTTCTCGTCCATGCGCGGCAGCGACCCAAGCAGCCCGATGGTGTACGGGTGGCGCGGGTCGCCGAAGACCTTCTTGACGTCGGCGCGCTCGACGATGTAGCCGGCGTACATCACCTGGATGCGGTCGGCGATTCCCGCCACCACGCCGAGGTCGTGCGTGATCCAGATGATCGCCATGCCGATCATGTCCTTGAGGCGCTTGACGAGGTCGATAATCTGCGCCTGGATGGTCACGTCGAGGGCGGTGGTCGGCTCGTCGGCGATGAGGAGCTGCGGGTTGCACGAGAGCGCCATCGCGATCATCGCGCGCTGCCTCATGCCGCCGGAGAACTGGTGCGGGTAGTCGCTCAGGCGCTGCTTCGCCAGCGGGATGCCGACCATGGTCAGCAGTTCGGCGGCGCGGTCGTCGGCCTGCTTTTGGTCCATCCCCAGGTGCAGCCGCAGCGCCTCGGTGATCTGCCGGCCAATCGTGAGCACCGGGTTCAGCGACGTCATCGGGTCCTGGAACACCATCGCGATCTCCGCGCCGCGCACCAGCCGCATCTCCTCTTTGGGGAGCTTGAGCAGGTCGCGCCCGCGGAAGACCACCCGACCATCGACGATCTTGCCCGGCGGCTCCGGGATCAGCCGCATGATGGACATGGCGTGGACGCTCTTGCCGCATCCACTCTCACCCACGACGCCTAAGGTCTCCCCCTCTTGAAGATCATATGAGATGCCGCTGACGGCGTGGACCGTGCCATCCTGGGTATAGAACTTCGTTGTGAGGTTGTTGACTTCCATCAAGGTAGCCAAGATTCTGGTTCTCCTTCCTACCTGGCCCCTCCGCGCTTGCGCCCGTTTGGCGGCCCGGACGGCGTGTTCGGAATTTGGCGAATTTCAAACGAGCGGGCTGTCTGGGGAATTTTAGAGCAAACGCCTGCTCTTGGCAAATGAAGGTGTCGCGAATCTACCGGTTTTGGCCGCGCCCACAAGGACCTTCGTCCCGATCCGCCGCGCCGTTCATCACCACCCGGGGTAGGCGCGCCGCACACCCGCCGCCCACGCCGGCTTGCCCCCTGCCGCAATCCCGCCGAAAATAGGCGTGGGAGGGCGGCATGGGCGAGCAGCGAACGCCGGGCAAGAACAGACGACAGATATTCTATTTGACAGCCGGGTTCGTGGCTTCGTTTTTGGTGAGCGCAGTTGTAGCCGTCATTATTGTCATATTGACTCAGAGCTGGCAGTGGGCCGGCCTGGGCTTCTTCGGCACGCTTGTTGCGCTTTATATTGTGTTCGGCCAATTACTGAGTAACCTCGCAGACATGGCGCAGGTCACGGGTTTTACGGTGCGCGATCTGGTATCCGGCGAAAAACCCGAAGCGACTATCGTCCCAATGATGCAGATCGAGACCTACATCGAGAAGCAGACTATCGTTGAAGGTCGGATCGTCGAGGAGCCGGGGCAACTGCCCATTGGCCCGCCAGAAGAACTTTCGGGCGCGCGGCGCAGGAGCGGCAGGTGCGCGACGCCCTCGACGCGGGCAGCGCGATGCTGCTGCATGGGTTGGCCGGCATGGGCAAGACCGCCATCGCCGCGTGGGTGGCCGCGCGGCGGCTGGAGGCCGGCGCGCACCCCGGCGGCGCGCTGTGGATCACCGCCGGCGACGCGGACCTGGCTGCGCTCTGCGACCAGGTGGGCCGGATCTACAAAGACGATGCCATCCTGCGCACGCCCGACCTGCCGGCCAAGGCCGCGCAGGTTCGCGCGCTGCTGGGCGCGCGCCGCCCGCTGACCGTCCTCGACAACGCGGCGGACCCCGCCGCCGCCGACTTCGTGACGCAGTGCGCCGCCGGGCAGCCGGTCCTGCTCACCAGCCGGGAGAAGATGCCCGGTGCGTGGGACTACCTCCCCGTGGATGAACTGCCCGACGCGGACGCGCGGGCGCTCTTCTGCCACCACGCCGGCGACGCCGCCTGCGCCGACGCCGACGCCGTGGATGAACTGTGCCAGACGCTGGGCCGGCACGCGCTGGCGCTTGAGATCGCCGGGCAGATGGCGCGCGTGGACGAAACTGACCTGCGCCGAGGTGCGGGAAGCGCTGGGCGCAGCCGGCGAGCGCGTGAAGCGGCTGGAATTCCCCACGGCTGACAAAGACGCGCGGCCCGGCCTGTGGGCGAGCTTCGTTGCCAGCTACGCGCGGCTGAGCGACGACGAGGCGGCGGCGCTGCGCGCGTTCGGCGCGCTGTGGGCGCCGACGGGCACGCCCTACGTGATCGGGCGTGTGGCAATGTTGAAGAACGAGGACCTTGCCGAAGAGGTCTTGCGACGGCTGGCCCGGCGCTCGCTGATGAAGCGCGAGAAGACCGACGACGGCGTGACCCGCTACCGTGCCCACGACCTGACGCGCGACTTCGCGCTGGCGCTGCTGCGCGAGCGCGCCGAACTGCCCGACGCGCAGGAGCGAGCGCTGAACGCCTGCGTAGCGTACGCCCAGCGCTACGCCGAGCGCGATCGTGCCGCCTACGACCGCCTGGACGCCGAGCTGGACAATCTCCTCAGTTCGGCTCAGTGGGCCAAAGATCACCAAAAGTGGGAGGCAGTTAATCACTTAGCCCTAGACCTTTGGGGGATTATGGATATACGTGGGCGTGAAGTGTCGAATCTGCTGCTTTCTGGCTTGGAAGCCGCCCGTGTTTTAGGG
Source organism: Anaerolineae bacterium (assembly GCA_027494055.1). Classification (GTDB taxonomy): domain Bacteria; phylum Chloroflexota; class Anaerolineae; order Aggregatilineales; family JAFGMM01; genus JAOSJO01. The sequence continues at coordinate 409,161 of JAOSJO010000024.1, forward strand.
AATCGCTTCGATGAAGCTACTCACCTTAACAATCTGGGCCTCGCCTACTTTAATGTGGGACTTATAGACAGTGCAATAGATCGCCATCAAGACGCCTTTCGCGTTGCCCAAAGTGATGGAGGTAGTGCCCCTGCCATCAGAGGGAGAAGTCTAGGAAATCTTGGGCGTGATTATGCCGCATTAGGAAACTATGAATTGGCAATTGACTATTACAATAAAGCACTGGATGCAGCGATAGATATTGCAGACATTTTGAGTGAGTGCAACTGGTATGGCCACTTAGGATTAGCCCATGCAGCGCTTGGGGACTTCGAAGAAGCGGTTGAGTATTATGAACTTGCACTGTCCACCGTGGAAAAGGGAAGCGAGTATGCCCACCAGCGCTTGAAAGGGACCTGGTTGGTCGCTCTAGGTGAAGCCTATGATAGACTCGGGAAATTCAATGAAGCAGATATCTGTTACGAATCGGCTCTTCCCATTGTACGTTTTCAAATCGGAGATCTCCGCGCAACCGGGAAGTGTTTAGGAAATATGGGTCTCCACTATGAACTACAGGGCGACCTGAACCGAGCTGAAGGGTATTATAATCGAGCACTCGATATCCACCGGGGAATCGGGGAGAAACATGCAGTCGCACTATGGCTACACAATTTAGGAGATGTGATGAAAGCACGCACGGACAGGACTGTGGGCACCGAGGCGGCGGCGCTGCTGCGGCAGGCGGTGGCGTACTACGAGGAGGCGCTCGCCATCCGGCGCGAGATCAAGGACCCGCGCGCCGAGGATACCGCCGCCGCGCTGGAGGCGGCGCGGGGGCCGGCCGGCGGGTCTGGAGGGGCAGGCGTAAGGGTCGCGTCGGGGCGGGCTGCGTAGCTCCCAGGGAGCTTCTGTTTTTCTCTAACCCCGCGACTGAAGTCGCGGGCTAATTTCGAAGCGATCATCACAATTGGCGACGATTAGGCGCTGACGTCAGTCAGCGGGCCGACTCCCTGGGAGCTTTCGTGTTTGGGCAACCGGCGCGCGGTCTTAGTATGATCTGGTTGTGAGCGAGAACGTCCCCTTCACCGACGCGATCCACGCCGGCCGCGCGGCGCTCGACGCGGCGCGGGCTGCCCGCGACCCGCGCGCGGAGGCGCTGGCGCTCGCCGGCCTGGGCGATGCGTATCACCAGGCGGGGCGCTGCGCCGAGGCGATTGTCTACTACGAGCAGGCGCGCGAGGTCGCCGCCGCGCTGGGCGCGCCCGACCTGGAGGCGAGCCTGCTCGGCAGCGCGGGGCTGGCGTTCGCGGCGCTCAACCAGCCGGGCGAGGCGCTGCGCCGCTACGAGCGCGCGCTGGCGCTCCACCGCGCGGCCGGCGACCGGGCCGGCGAGGGCGCGGACCTGGGCAACATCGCCAACGCGCTGCGGCGCATGGGCCAGCTTGAGCCGGCGCTGGGCCACTACGCGCAGGCGCTGGAGATCGCGCAGGCGCGCGGCGACCGGCGGCGCGCGGCGGTCCACCTGGGGAACCTGGGCACGCTGTGCATGCAGCTTGGCCGCTACCGCGACGCGGTTGGCTACTACATGGAGGCGGTGGACGCGGCGATCCAGCTCAACGACCCGGTGTGGGGAGGGCATCAACGTCGGCAACATGGGCCTCGCCTACCAGCGCCTCGGCGACCTGGACCGCGCCGAACAGCTCACACGGCGGGCGCTCGCCATCCACCGCGCGGCGGGCCACGACAGCGGCGTGGCGACGTGGCTGCGCAACCTCGGCGACCTGGCGATGGCGCGCGCCGACGGAATCGGTGGCGCGGGCGCGGCGGCCTATGTGCGCGCGGCGATAGACCACTACCAGGCGTCGCTCGACCTGCGCCGCGCGCACAACGACCCCAACGCGGGCGAGTCGGCGGCGGCGCTCGCTGCCGCGCAGGCGCGCCTCGCGGAGAGCGAACCGTCAGCGCCCGACCACGCCTAGCGCGCGCCCCATCCCTGACCTGTGACGTTACGCGAAGAGGAGCCATGCATGACTCAGAACCGACTGGCGTCGGAGAAAAGCCCTTACCTGTTGCAGCACGCCAGCAACCCCGTCGCCTGGTACCCCTGGTGCCCGGAGGCGTTCGCGAAGGCGCGCGCGGAGGACAAGCCGATCTTCCTGTCCATCGGCTACTCGACGTGCCACTGGTGCCACGTGATGGCGCACGAGTCGTTCGAGGACCCGGATGTTGCGGCGCTGATGAACGACGCCTTCGTGTCCATCAAGCTCGACCGCGAGGAGCGGCCCGACATCGACAGCATCTACATGAACGTGTGCCAGATGATGACCGGCAGCGGCGGGTGGCCGCTCACCATCATCATGACGCCGGACAAGCAGCCCTTCTTCGCGGGGACGTACATCCCGAAGTACGGGCGCTACGGGCGCGCGGGGATGGTGGACCTCATCCCGCAGATTAAGCAGCTCTGGCAGACCCGCCGCCATGACGTGACCAACATCGCCGCTCAGGTGGTCGATGCGCTCCGGCAGATGGCGCAGGCTTCCACCGTGGCGGAGGACGCGGCCGGCGCGGACCTGGACGAGGCGACGCTGCACGCGGCCTATCGCCAGCTTGACCGGCGCTTCGACGAATGGCACGGCGGCTTCAGCGACGCGCCCAAGTTCCCGACGCCGCACAACCTCCTGTTCCTGCTCCGCTACTGGAAACGCACCGGCGAGGCGCACGCCCTGGACATGGTGGAGACCACGCTCCAGGCGATGCGGCGCGGCGGCATCTACGACCACCTGGGTTTCGGTTTCCACCGGTACGCGACCGACCGCGTGTGGCTCGTGCCGCACTTCGAGAAGATGCTCTACGACCAGGCGATGCTGGCGATGGCGTATGCCGAGGCCTTCCAGGCCACGGGCAAGAGCGCGTACCGGCAGACGGCGCGCGAGGTTGTCGCCTACGTGCTGCGCGACATGACGGCCCCGGAGGGCGGGTTCTACTCCGCCGAGGACGCGGACAGCGAGGGGGAGGAGGGCAAGTTCTACCTCTGGACCGTGGACGAGGTGCGGGAGGCGCTCGGCGACGCGGACGCCGACTTCGTCATCGACGTGTTCAGCCTGGAGCCGGGCGGCAACTTCCGCGAGGAGGCGACGCAGAACCGCACCGGCGCGAACATCCTGCACCTGCGCAAGTCGCTCGACGAGCGAGCGCACGCGCTCCAGATGGCCGAGCACGACCTGTGCGCGCGCCTGGACGCGGCGCGGCAGCGGCTCTTTGACCGCCGCGAAGGCCGCATCCACCCGCACAAGGACGACAAGATTCTCACCGACTGGAACGGCCTGATGATCGCGGCGCTTGCCAAGGCGGCGCGCGCCTTCGACGAACCGGTGTATGCCGAGGCGGCTGCGCGCGCGGCGGCCTTCGTCCTCACGACGATGCGCACGCCCGACGGGCGTCTGCTGCACCGCTACCGCGACGGGCACGCCGGCCTGCCGGGCCTGGTCGATGACTACGCCTTCATGATCTGGGGCCTGCTGGAGCTGTACGAGGCCACGTTCGACGTGCACCACCTGGAGCACGCGCTCGACCTCAACGGCGACCTGACCGCGCACTTCTGGGACGCGGAGGGCGGCGGGTTTTTCGCCACGCCCGGCGACGGGGAGGAACTGCTCGTGCGCCAGAAGGAAGTCTATGACGGCGCGGTGCCGTCGGGCAACTCGGTCGCCATGCTGAACCTGCTGCGGCTGGGGCGCATCACGGCCCACGCCGAGTTCGAGGACATGGCGGCGCAGATTGGGCGCGCCTTCTCGGAGACGATCCAGCGCGCGCCATCGGCCTTTACGCTGGCAATGATGGCGCTCGACTTCGGCCTGGGGCCGTCCTATGAGGTCGTCATCGCCGGCGAACCGGACGCCGAGGATACGCGGGCGATGCAGCGCGCGCTCAACGCGCCTTTCCTGCCCAACAAGGTGGTCTTGCTGCGCCCGGCCAGCGACGCGACGCCGGCGATTGCGCATATCGCGCGGTTCACGGCGGAGCAGGGCAGCATCGACGACAGGGCGACCGCCTACGTGTGCCGGAACTACCAGTGTGCGCTGCCCACGACCGACGTTGCGAAGATGCTGTCGTTGCTTGGCGTGCGCTAGGGGGGTGACGGTCGCCGCCACGATGGCCGATATCCTCTCTTGACGGTGCCTGACACGCTCCGTATAATCTTCGTGCACGTCATTCCACGGCCACGATGAGGCAACATATGATCGATGTTAACGAACTGCGCAAGGGCACGACGTTCACGATGGATGGTGAACTCTATAAGGTGCTGACTTACCAGCACCACAAACCCGGTCGCGGCAACGCGACGATCCGTACCACGCTCCGCAATCTGCGCACCGGCGCCACCATCCAGCACAACTTCGTCTCCGGCGACCGGGTCCAGGACATCCGCGTCGAGACCGCGCTGGTTGAGTACATGTATACCGATGGCGAGTTTCTGCACTTCATGAACCTGGAGACTTTCGAGCAGCCGACCCTCGCGACGAGCGTCTTTGGCGACGATGTGCAGTTTCTCAAAGAGAGCATGGAGCTGAAGCTCAAGACCTACGACGGCGAGGTGATCGACTACGAGTTGCCGATTACGGTCGATTACGAAGTCACCGACTCGGAGATCGCCGTCGCCGGGGATACGGCGACCGGCGCGACCAAGAAGGTCACGACGGAGACGGGTCTTCAGGTTGAGGTGCCGCTGTTCGTCGAGGTGGGCGATTTCATCCGCGTAGACACGCGCGACGGGCGGTACGTCACGCGCGTGTGAGCGCCGCGCGCATCTCAGGCAGGCATTGTCGCGGCAGGCCAGCAGCCTGCCGCTTTCCGTTGCGTTGTATGAAACGTTAGCCCATGCCGCGTTGGGTGATGCAGGGAACTCCTGCCTAATCCACCGTCTGGACCAGCGCCGCCGCGCCGATCAGCCCGCCATCGTCCCGCAGCGCCGCCGGCACAATTGGCACGTCGCGCCAGTAATCGTCGTCGATGGTGTAGGCGCGCACAGCCTGTATCATGGGCGTGAACAACAGGTCGCCCGCGTTGGTCACGCCGCCGCCAACGACCACGATCTCCGGATTGAAGAGGTGCATGAGGTCGGCGATGAGGACGCCGACAAGCCGCCCGGTGCGCGCGATCAGCTCGATGCCAAGCTCGTCGCCCTCAGCCGCCGCCTCGCCCACCACTTTGGCGGTGATCTTGCTCAGGTCGCCGCCGACCCTGTCGCGGATGATGGACTTCGCACCCGCCTGGATGCGTAGCACCGCCTCGCGCGCGATGGCCGGGCCGGCGCCCATCTTCTCGACGCTGCCGCCCAGACCGGACTCTGGCGAGAAGATCAGGTGCCCCACCTCCGAGCCGAGGCCCTGCTTGCCGAGGATCAACTGGCCGTGGCTGATGATCCCGCCGCCGATGCCGGTGCTGACGGTGATGTAGATGACGTGCGAGTAGCCCTGAGCCGCGCCGCGCCGCGCCTCGGCGAGCACCGCACAGTTCGCGTCGTTGCCGAGGAAAACCGGGCGGTCGAACCGTTCCGTAATCAGCCGGCTCAGCGGGACGTTGTGCCAGCCGGGCAGGTTGGGCGGCGAGAGAATCACGCCCGTCATTGGGTTGACCGGGCCGGGCGCAGAGACGCCAATGCCGACCACCTCACTGCCGTTGGCGGGCCAGATCGCCTCGATCTGCGCCATGATCCGTCCCAGGGTCGGCTCGAGGCCTTCCTTGGCGAGAGTCAGGGTCTCCACCCGCTCCAGCAGGTTCAGGCGCCGGTCAAAGCGCGCGGCGCGCACGCGGGTCCCGCCCAAGTCAACGCTGATGATTGTCTGGCTCATATGCGCCTTGCATTCCTTTTCTCTGCTTTAGAGCGCGGGACAGCCCTCGCCCGGCGGTCCATCTCCTAGAATTATATGAGTCTCGCGCATAATGCCAAGCAGGGACCTGCGTGGTCTCGTGTATCCGTTGTGCACCTTGCCGCTCCATATGGTGTTGCGGTGCGTTTTTCGCAACTCATATGGCTAGACCGGCGGGTAATCGCAGAATGACACTGCGAGGATCACGAATCAGCCTGAGACCTCGGTCGCGGAGATCAGAACGTGAACAACTACATTCGTGGCTCAATCCTTCTGGCTGACCGCGCTTCGGTTAGAATTCGGTTAGTCAGTTATGTTGTTGCTGATCCTTTTCGGTGGTATGATGAAACTATCTCAGGAATAATGTGAGCGCCCATGACTTTGCTTGAGTCGCAAAGCCTCGCCCGGCAGTTGCCGCGTCCGCCAGAGCAGTTCACCGTCTTGGTCGCCGACGACGATCCGGACATCGTCGAGGTGATGGCGCTGTTTCTGGAGCGTGAAGGCTATCGCATCCTGAGAGCCTACGACGGCGACGAGGCGATTGCGATAATCGACGCGGAGCGGCCTGACCTCGTGCTACTCGATGTGCGGATGCCCGGCACGGATGGCTACGCGGTGTGTCAGCACGTCAAGTCCAATGTCGAGACGGCGTTTATCCCGGTCGTCATCATCACCAACGTGCGCGGCCTGAACAGCAAGATGGTCGGCGTCGAGGCCGGCGCGGACGACTACCTGAACAAGCCCTTCAACGAAGTCGAACTCGCGGCGCGCGTGCGCTCGTTGCTGCGCGTCAAGGGGCTGCACGACGAACTCGAAGCGCACAAGCGCGGCCTTGAGGCCGCCGTAAAGGAGCGCACGGCGCAGCTTGAGGCGGCCCTGGAGAAGCTGCGGACCCTGGACCGGCTCAAGAGCGAGATCATCAACACCGTGAGCCACGAGCTGCGCACCCGCTGACGCAGGTCAAGAACGCGGTGGACTTGATCGAAGGGTGCACGTCACCGGACGAAATGAGCGCCCTGGTGACGGCGGCGAAGCAGGCGTCGGTGCGGCTGGAACGGCTCATCCGCAACATCGTTGAGCTTGGGGCCGGCCTTACTGTGGCGATGGAGCCGGTCTCGGTGACTGAATCGGTGCACCAGGCGATTGTGGCGCTGCGCGCCGTCCACCCGCCCAACGGCGTCCAGGTCGAGGTCATGATCGAGGAGAGGCTACCGCCGGTCCTTGCCGACCGGAACGGCCTCGTGCGCGTGCTCCAGCACCTGCTGGAGAACGCCGTGAAGTTCAGCCCAAGCGGCGGCCAGGTGGAAGTCATCGCGCGCCGCGAAAACGAGCAGGAAGTGTGGATCGGCGTGCGCGATCACGGCATCGGCATACCGCCGCAAGAGGCGAGCCGCATCTTCGACCAGTTCTACCAGGTTGACGGCTCCACGACGCGCCCCTACAGCGGGATGGGCGTGGGCCTGTCCATCGTGAAATTGATCATCGAGGGCCACGGCTCCACGATCAATGTGGAGAGCGAGCCGGGCAGCGGCAGTACATTTAGCTTCACGCTTGAGGCGGCTACCCCCTGAGCTGCGTGTGAACGAGTACCCTCGTCGGCCCTGAGGCGGCGCTGCGCACGGGGCCGTTTTTTGTATCTGGCGGTTCCGGGCTATACTGGCGTGCGGCCTGCCAGATGGCGGGCCGGCGTGGGGGGCGGAAACGGGCACAAAGGACGCGATGAAAAGCAGTTACGAGCCGATGTTCGGCCCGCTCAAGTGGCTCCTGCACCTGGAGCGCCTGCCCGATTGGGCGGTGCTGGGCTTCCTGCTGGGGCTGGCGCTGGCCGTCTATCTGGCGTGGGCGCCGGCTGTGGCGCTGGCGGCGGCGCTGTTCCAGCTCGTCTTCACGTTGAGCGACTGGCTGAGCCTCGCCCTGCTTCCCCGCCTGGGGCGAAGCTTCGGCCCTCCGAAGCCGCCGCTCATCGCCCTCGCCGTTGTCCGCGCCGTGCTCATGGTGATCGCCGGCCTGTTGTGGCTGAACCTGGCGCTCCCGGTGGTTCTCAACCTGCTGATTAGCCTCGTGAGCCTCTATGCGCTGTGGGTCGAGCCGTTCCGCCTCGGCGTCACCCGCGAGACGTTGGAGACGCCCGCGCTCGACCCGGACGCGCCGCCGGTGCGCCTGCTGCACCTGGGCGACCTCCACATGGAGCAGATCGGCCCGCGCGAGTGCGCGCTGAACCGCCTCGTGGAGGCTCTCGCGCCGGATGTGATCGTCTTTTCGGGCGATTACATCAGCCTGCTCCACCCGGACTTTGCGCAGGCGTGCGACCACATCCGGCGCATCATCTCTGCGTGGCGCGCGCCGCTTGGGGTCTATGTCGTATCGGGCAGCCCGCTGGTCGAAACGGACGAAATGGTCGCCCGCTTCGTGGAGGGCCTCGATAACCTGCGCTGGCTGCGCGACGAGGCGGCGCTCGTCGAGACCGACGCCGGCCCAATCACCATTCTGGGCATGTCTACGACGCACGAGCGCGAGGCGGACATCCCCCGGCTGCGCGAGCTGAGCGGCGCGCTCCCCAACGGCACGTTCCGGCTGCTGCTCCACCACTCGCCGGACCTCGCGCCGGAAGCGGACGAGCTTGGCTACGACCTGTACTTGGCCGGCCACACCCACGGCGGCCAGATTCGCCTGCCGCTGATCGGCCCGATTGTGACCAGCAGCGAGTTCTGGCGGACTTACGCGATGGGCCGCTACGATCTGGAGAACGCCACGCTCTACGTGACGCGCGGCATTGGCATGGAGGGGGCCGCTGCGCCGCGCGTGCGGCTGCTGTGCCCGCCGGAGATCGTCCTGTGGGAGATCACGGGAAAGCGCGCTGAGGCAGCGGACTGAATCCGCCGGCGCGCGCCGGCCTCATCCAACCGTATCGAGCCAACCTTCGTTGCAGACCAGGTGTGTGAACTCGTCAAGCGTGCCCGCCCCCGCGATGGGCGCGTCTGGCGGCGCGGCGCTTGCGTTTTCCGGTGTGCGGATCCAGTAGAAGTGCATCCCCGCGTGCGTTGCGGCCATGTCGCGTTCCACGTCGTCGCCGACCATGATGGCGGCGTCCGGTGCGTGCCCGGTGCGCGCGAGGATTTCCTCGTAGTAGGCGGGATGCGGCTTGGTGCTGTGCATGTTTTCGAGCGTTGTCACGAGCGCGTAATCGAACTCGTCCGCCGGGACGCCGGCCCACGCCAGCCGCTGCGCCACGGCGGCGCGCGGGAACATCGGGTTGGTGGCGATGACGACGGCGTAGTCGTGCGCCCTCAGCCACGTGACCAGCCGGCGCGCCGCCGGCAGGCGGTGTGGTGGTGGACGCCAATGTGGGGTATTGTGTGGCGTAGAACGCATCGAAGGCCGCCATGACCTCGGTCTCGTCCCGGTCGTGGCCGTCGAGGAAGGCGCTCAGGAAGCGCTCCAGGTTGGTGCGCGCTGGATCGGCGGTGGAAACCATGTGGTCGATTGCCCTGAGCAGGCGCGGCATGAAGTCGGGCATCTCAAGGCGTTCGGACATCCACTGGCCGATGAGGGGGAAAATAACCCGACCAGAGCGAGGCCATGCTCCCGCCCAGCAGGGTATCGTCGAGATCGAGCAGGACGAGTCTAATCAACGTCCTCGTCCAGAGCCTGCAAGATTTCCGCCAGGCCGGGGATTTCGGCGTTACACTCGCGGCAGCCGACGTAGGGGTCCTGAATACGGATGTTGTGTTTGCGGCAGAAGGCCTCAACTTCGACGCGGACGCCGATGATGCCGAGGATTCCGGTGTTGACCCGCGCCTTGAGTTCCAGGTATTCGCTGGCGTTGGCGCGCAGGATGTCTGGCACCGGGCAGCGCGAACAGTCTTTTGGCCGCCAGGGCTTCGAGTCTGGGTTTGCCGCGATCAGCCGGCACTCTTGCTGGCTGCGACCACGATGGAAGTCCTCGTAATAGTATGGGCAGTCCTTATTGTCAGGGGTAATCATACGCTAAGACCAAGCCACTCGTTTCCCTGGATTTATTATAGCAGGTTTCCCGTGTTCCTGGGCCATTTTCAGGAGTTGTTAACCTTTGGCGGTACGCAGCAACGGGCGGCGACAAATGCTCTGGTACAATGGCGCTATGGAGACGACGGGCGTGCAGATCACGGAAACGCTGTTAGAACTGGTCGCGTTTGAGCGCGAGCAGGTGCGCTATCACACGCTGCCGCCGGATGGGCAATCGGGCATTGCGGTTGTGCGCGGGCGGCGGCCCGTCCTGATCTCCGCGCCACACGGGACCGCCCACGTGCGCAGAGGGCGGTGGAAGACGGAAGAGGAATACACCTCGGCGGTGGCGTGGTGGCTGGCGCGCCAGACCGGAGCATGGGTCATGTACGTCACGCACGCGCTCGACCCAGACCCGCACGCCGACCGGGACGACAGCCCGTTCAAGATGCTGATGGCCGATGTGCTCACGGGCAACGCCATCCGCCTGGTTGTGGACTTGCACGGCGTGCGGGGCGACCGTGATTTCGCGCTGGCGCTGGGCACAATCAACGGATCGAGCTGCCCCACCTACGAGCCCTGCATCGTGCGCGCGCTGGAAGCGGAGGGGTTCGCGCGCTCCGACAGCGCGCCCAGCCTGAGACGCCTCGTGCTCAACCACCCGCGCTACGCCGGCGGCGTATATCGCCAGACCGTGACGCGCTTTGCCTCGGAACAGTGCGGCGTGGAGGCCGCACAGCTTGAGATCAACGCCTGGTTGCGGGTGGTGCAGCGCCTTGAGGCGGCGACGTACCATCGCGAAGCGCCGCACTTCCGTGGCGAGCCGGCGCACATCTGGCGTCTGCTCAAGGCGCTGGGGGCAGTGATCGCGGCGGTTGACTGATGGACGACGCGCGGCCTGGCAACCGCTCTTTTTTCGTTGTGCGACAGGGCAAAGTATAATCGCCCCGCTGTGAAGCGTAATCGAGGACTCGGTGCGGCGCGCCGGCGAGCGGTGGGGCGCGCGTGCCCGCAAGGGGGAACCATGGACCAGGTAGAGCTGGTAAGGCAGTTGGACGCGCTGTTTGATGTTGCGGAGTTCGACGAGAGCGAGGCATGGGATTTTGCCCTGAACGAGACCGACAGGGCCGTGCTGCAGCGCTACGCCGCGCCGGCGTTTCTCGACGGCACGTGGAACGGGCTGATGCTGGACAACGCCCGCGAAGTCGAACGGGTCTACCTGGCGGTCTTTCCGAGCCGTCCCGTCCTCGATATGGCGATTGCGCGCGAGATTGACCGGCGGGCGTCGGGCGCGATCATCTTCACGCACCATCTCGTCGCCTACGACCCGGCGCATGGTTTCTCTGCCATCCCCGAAGCGCAGCTTGCCGACCTGCAGGAGCAGAAGATTAGCCTGTACGTGTGCCACGGGCCGCTTGACTGCCACGCGGAAATCTCGACCGGCGAGGCGCTGGCGCGCGCGCTGCGGCTGCACGACCTGAACCGCTTCGCGTTCTACGTCAATGGCTATACAGGCGTGTGGGGGAGCGTCAAATCGGCGCCGTTCCACGCTTTCGCCGAACGGCTGGCGACGGTATGTGAAATGCGTTCGCTACGATACGACCAGGTCTGTCACAACGGCCACATGGTCCAGAAGGTGGCGATTGTCCCCGGCGGCGGGGACGACCCCGACCTGATCAACGAGGCGCAGGAGCTTGGGTGCGATACCTACGTGACGGGCGAGTGGTGGCCGTACCGCGATGGCGAGTGGGCGGCCCAGCAGCGCATCCGGCTGAGCGACCTGATCCCATGTCTGAGCATGAATCTTCTCGGCAGCTCGCACTACAGCAGCGAGTTGGTTGAGCTGCGCGACCAGATGCTGGGTTGGTTCAAAGACCTGGGGATAGATTCGCAACTGCTGCGCGAGCCGTCTGAAGCCCCAGCGGGCTAGCACACGAACACAAAGACCAGGTCGTTGACGTTCGTGTTGGTTGGCCCGGTGACGATCAGGTCGCCCAGACGCTCCAGGAACCGGTACGAGTCATTCTCAGCGAGGAAGGCCCACGGGTCCAGCCCAAGCGCACGCGCGCGCGCGAGGGTGGTCCCATCCACGACGCCGCCCGCCGCGTCGGTTGGGCCGTCGGTGCCATCGGTCGCCAGCCCGATCACCATCACATCCGGCCCCAGACCCTCCAGCGCCAGCCCCGCCGCAAGCGCCAGCTCCTGATTGCGCCCTCCGCGCCCCTCGCCACGTATGGTGACGGTCGTCTCGCCGCCGGCGATGAGGCAGGCCGGGCGGCGCAGCGGGCGGTCGTGCGCGGCGATTTCGCGCGCGACGCCGGCAAAGACCTTCGCCACCTCGCGCGCCTCACCTTCGATATAGGTGGACAGGATCGCGCTGTCAAGCCGAGCGACCGGGCCTTGTCGAGCGCGGCCTGGGCGGCGACGGCGTTGCTGGCGATGACGAGGTTGTGCGTGCGCGCGAAGGCCGGGTCGCCGGCTTTTGGCGTCTCTTCCGCCGCCGTCTCCAGATACGTCGCAATGCGCTCCGGGACGGCATCCGCAATGCCATAGCGCGCGATCACGGCGCGCGTATCGTCGAGGGTGGAGGTGTCCGGCACGGTCGGGCCGGAGGCGATGACATCGAGCGGGCTGCCGACAACGTCGGACAGGATCAACGTGACCACCGACGCCGGTTCTGCCAGCCGCGCCAGCCGCCCGCCCTTGACTTGCGACAGGTGCTTGCGGATGGTGTTTATCTCGTTGATGGTCGCGCCGCTGCGCAGCAGCGCCTCGGTGAGCTGCTGGAGGTCTGCCAGAGAGATGCCATCGACCGGGAGCGTCATCAGGGCGGAGCCGCCGCCGGAGATCAGGCACAGCACGAGGTCGTTGGGACCGGCGGACTGCACAAGCTCGACCATCTGGCGCGTGCCGGCGATTGCGGAATCGTCAGGGATGGGGTGGCCGGCTTCGTTGATGCGAATCGCGCGCGTTGGCTTCGTGTAGCCATACCGCACGTTGACCACGCCGGCCGTCAAGCGCGCGCCGAGGATGTCCTCCACGGCCTGGGCCATTGCGGCGCTGGCCTTGCCGCCCCCCACGACGTAGATGTGCTCGTACTGTGTGAGGTCGTATTCCCGGTCGCCGATGTGGAGGGTGTCGCCCGCGCGGCGCATGTGACGGCGGACCGCCGCCGCCGGGTCTACGGCGTCAAGCGCGGCGTCTAGGACGGCGAAGGCGCGCCGGCGCGCGTCACTGTTCTTGAACAGCGCGGGGTCAAAGTGAGACATGGCGTGGCCGCCCCGGCGTGCTACTCCTTCTCGTAGATGGGCGCTTCCTGGCTGCGATCCTTGGGCACGCTGAAATAGAACGTGCTGCCGCTGTCCGGCTCGCTCTCGACCCAGACCTTGCCGCCGTGCGCCTCGACGATGCCCTTGACAATCGCCAGACCCAGGCCGGTGCCGCCGAAGCGGCGCGTGGTGCTGCCATCGACCTGGTAGAAGCGCGCCCAGATGCGCTCCTGGTGTTCGGGCGCGATTCCAATGCCGTCATCCTTGATGCCGATAACCAGATGCGAGCCGCCTGGGTCGCGGATGGAAATCTGGATCTCCCCCCGGCGGGGCTGAACTTGATCGCGTTGCTCAGCAGATTGTCGATGACTTCGTTGATCCGTTTCGGATCGACGTAGACCAGCGGCAGGTCGTCGGAGAAGTCGCGCACCAACTGAAGCCCGACCTGCGAAGCGGTGACGCTCGCGGCGCGCATGGCGACCTCGGCCAGGTGGCTGATTTGCACGACCGAGCGGTTAAGGTGGTCGCCCTCAAGCGTCTGGATCGACATGATGTCGTCCACCAGGTTCGAGAGGTCCTGCGTCTTGCGGATGACGACCTCCATGCTCTCCTTCTGTTCGTCGTTGAGCGCGCCGAAGTCCTCGTTGACGAGCAGGTCAAGGTACCCGCTGATGAACGCCAGTGGTGTGCGCAGCTCGTGGGAGATGTTCTGGATCAGCTCGTCTTTGAGGCGGTCGGCTTCCTGAAGCTCGCGATAGGCCTCTTCGAGCGCCAGCGCGCGCCGCTCTGCCGCGCGGAAAAGCTCCGCGTTTTCGAGGGCGTTGCCCATGAGGTTGGCAATGCCCTGGCACAGAGAGGTTTCGTCCTGGTCGAAGCGGCGGTTGGGGGTCGAGTCCATCAGCTTGACCAGGCCCTTCGGCTCGCCGTGCATGTTCAGCGGCGCAAGCAGGCACGCCTCGCCACAGGTGTCCACCAGATTGCGCTGTTCGATATCCTCATCGCCGTCCTGGGTCGGGAAGGCCGTGGGGCGCCTGTTCTTGAGCACGCGCGCCTCTAGAGCGTGGCGCGCGTCCAGTCTCAGCACCCGGCCCGGCTTGTCGAGCCACAGCGCGAAGCCCTGTTCGCGCAGCACGCGAATCTGTTTGTTTTCCGGGTCCCACTGGTAAATGGCGCACCAGCGCGCGTCCGCCGTGCCCATGACGCGGTGGCGCAGTGCTTCCAGGTTTTCGGGCGTGTGCCACGAGTTCTCATCTTCGCCCAGCGCCGCGAGCCACTCCTGCACGGTGCGGTCTACCAGAAGCGCTTCCGCGTCGGAAAACTCGCGGTCGGGCATCGTGTCGTAGAGCGCGACCATACCCCCTGGCCTCTGACTCGATGAGCAGGGGCACCGCCAGCATCGACTGGATGCCGGTGCGCGTCATCATCGCCTGGTAGGCGGACGCGGCGTCGTCCCCGATGTTGGCGACGACCGGCAGCCCTTTTTCGAGCACCATGCGCGCAAGCGGCGATTCGTCGAGGGACAGGGTCGGCGCGCGCTCGCGCGGCCATGTGGCGTCGGTGACTTCCGCCAACGAAGACAGCTCGTTCGACTCGCGCAGCCACGAGTAGACAATGCACCGCTCGGCACGCAACGCCTTGAGCAACCGCCCCGCGATCAGCTCCAGCACGCTGCCGATGTCGAGCGTCGAGGAGGCCGCCGAACTCGCGTCCAGCAGGGTGCTGAGTTCAAGCACGCGCCGCTGTGTCTGTTCGAAAAGCCGCGCGTTCACGATGGCGACGGCGGCCTCACCGGCGAGGCTCTCCAGTAGCTCGACATCCTCATCCACGAACGGGGCGGTCTGGCGTCCGCGCGCGGTCATCACCTCCAGCACGCCGACCATGCGATCCTGCGCGATGAGCGGCACGGCTGCCAGGGACCGGATCGGAAACCCGAGCCGTTCTTCGACCAGCCGCGCATAGCGTTCATCCTGCGAGACGTCGGGCACCAACTGGGCGACGCGCTCGGCGGCGACCCACCCGGCCACGCCCGCGCCGGGGGCAGCTCAAGGCCCACGAGCGCTTCGGTGCCGTCGCCCACGACGAGGGCGACGGTCAGGCTTCGCTTTTCCTCGTCGTATTTCAGGATCATAACCACGTCTGCGCGGACCACGTCATGGGCAGCGCCGAGGATGACGCGCATGACCTCCCCCTCGGAGAGCGAGGAGGTGATGGCCTGCGCCGCCCGGTTGAGCGCGCGCAGCCGCCTGGTCTGGCGCTCCAGCGCGTCCTCGCGCTCTTTCTGCTCGGTCAGGTCGCTGAGGACGATAATGGTGTCGTGCCCGCGGTCGCGCGTGGGGCTTTGCACGGTCGAGCGCGACATCAGCACCGGGACGCTCTTGCCCTTCTGCGTGAGGAGCCGCTGCTCGAACGACATCGTCGCCTTCTCGCGGCGCAGCAAGCCGGCCACGAGCCGTTCGCGCCCTTCGGGGTGAAAGATCACGCCCACGTTTTGCCCGATCAACTGCTTGCGCGTGTAGCCCGACATGCGCAGCAGGCGCGTGTTGACGAACTGGATGATGCCCTTTTCGTCGATCACGACGAGGCTGTCGCCCATCGTGTCGAGGATCATCTGCCGGTAGGCGCGCTCGCCGCGCATCTGCTCCTCGCGCCGCGTCAGGTCCGCGACCAGGCGCGCGTTCTCGATGGCGGTGGCCGCCTGGTTGCTGAGCACGCTGATGACCTGCCGCCCGCGCGTGGTCAGTGCGTCGTACTGCTCCTGCGTCCCCATGAGCAGCGTGCCGGCTGCCTTTGCCGTGTGTGAAAAGCGGCGTGATATGCACGAAGCCGAGCGATGCGCTCCGGCACGCCTGATAGATCAGCCCGCCGCCAGCCATCGAGCGCAGTTCCTCTGTGGGCTGGTTGAGCATGGGCTGCCGGGTGATGAGCACCTGGGTCAACGGGCTGATGCCGGGCATCATGGGCAGCGTGAGTTCGTCGGTGCCGCCGGAGACGATACTCAGGAAGCGGGCGGCGGTCTCGTGGCTGCGCTCGGCGGCGATGGCGCGGCTGACCAGCGTGCCGTTCTCCGGGTCGAGGACCAGAAGCCACGCCAGGTCACAGGGCAGCATGGTGAGCGTGGCGTTGACCATCTCTTCGAGCAGGCGCGTGTTATCGACGCGCCCCTTGGCCGCCTGATCGAGCGCGGCTTCGATCCGCAGGATGAGGTCCCGCATGTTGACCGGCTTGGTGATATAGTCCGCCGCACCGGCCATCAAGCCCTCGGCGCGACCTTCAGTCGGCGGGCGCGCCGTGATAAGGATGACGGGGATGTTGGAGGTATTCGGGTTGTTGCGCAGCCGGCGGCACACTTCGATGCCGTCGATGTCGGGCATCATCACGTCGAGCAGGATCACGTTGGGCGCTTCGCTTTCGGCCAGGGCGAGCGCCTGCTCGCCGCGTGACGCAGTGACCACGCGGTACTCAAAGCGGTCCAGCCAGTCTGTCATCAGTTGAAGCGTGTCTGGGGCGTCGTCAACAACCAGGACTTTCGCGTGCATTATGTGCATCCCGTCGTATTACCCTGCTACAGCGCAGAACTGCATCGCATGACGTGATGAAACCGGATTGTACTGTCTCGCGCGAGGCGACGCCACCGTCATCATCCCCAACCCAGCGCAACCCCGATCAGCCAGAGGATGCTCATGGCGGTGAGGTAGACGTTGACCTGGACCTGAACCTTCCCGCTGACGTCGGCTGCCTTGCCGCCGCGCATGTCGCCTTTGGGCCGGAAGAGGAGCAACGTCAGCGGCAGCGCCACCGCGCCCACCACGATGAGCCACAAGGGGACGAGGCCCGACAGAAGCGCAAGCGCCCCGCAGATCAGCGCGCCCACGAGCATTGCGTACATCAGGACGCGCGCGGCGCGCGCGCCGGCCACAATCGCGGTATTGTGAAGGCCGGCGGCTTTATCCATCTCGAAGTCGCGCACCTGGTTGTAAAGCTGGCCGTAGGCTGAGCCGAAGAAAGCGCCGGCGATGACGAGCCACGCCGGGCCAGGGTTGGCGTGGTAGGTAACGTAGCCGACCAGGACCAGCAGCGCGCTGAGCATGAGCGCGTGCGAGATCACGTCCAGCACGGGCCACGCCTTGAGGCGCACGGGCTTCCACGAGTAGAAGTGCGAGAGCGCCACGCCGAGCGCGCCAACGGCGAAGGCGAGGGGGCCGCTCAGCGCGTAGCACAGCAAAGCCACGGCGGCGACGGCCAGCGCGCTGAGCCACGCCACCCCCGGCGCGACCTCGCCGCACGTGATCGGGTTCCGCGCAGCGCGGGCCGGATCGCGGGCGTCGTCGGGCGCGTCCTCGATGTCGTTAACCATGAAGGCGTAGGCTACCGTCAGGTTGTTCGCCAGCACAACGGCAAGGACGCGGAGGTCGAGCGCGCCGTCGGCGCGGGTGAGCGCGAGGCTTGCGCCGGCCAGCGTCGCCGGGATGACAAACGTCACGTATTCTTTCCATCGCGTCAGGCGCACAAGGCCGCGCGCCTGCGTTGCGAGACTCGTTGCAGTCAGTCTGGGCCTCCTTGTGACAGGGCGGCCGGCAATGCGCAAGGCAAAGCGCCGCCGTGATGTTGGCCGTAGAACGGCGCGACTATTTTACCCTATTGGGTGAATAACTTCCGATTCCGGCGCGCTTGCCCGCCGGCTGGGTGGCGGGCGGCCTGGGCAATTGAGTAACGAACAGGCGACAGCGAAAGAGGTTTTGGAGCATATTCTTATCTTACTGACTGACCCACCTCTGACGGTTTGTCCATTGCAACCTGTTTAGTTTCCCTTCTTGTGTCAAAGGGGTAAGATAGTGACAGAACTCACGGAGGACTGCAATGCCACGCGACGTACCTGATATCGTCATTGGTCGGTTGCCGCTCTATCTGCGCGCCCTCAAGCGGATGGAACAAGACGGCATCGAAATCACCTCTTCGCACGAACTTGGCAGACATCTCGGCATCAGTTCGGCGCAAATCCGCAAGGACCTCTCGCACTTCGGCGAATTCGGCAAGCAGGGTACTGGCTACAATATCTCGTATCTTCGCGAGCAGATCGCGCGCATTCTCCAGGTGGACCGTGGGTGGAAGGTCATTGTCGTCGGTACGGGCAACCTGGGGCGCGCGTTGGCGCAGTATCGGGGCTTTCAGCCGCGCGGCTATCACATCACGGCGCTGTTCGACAATGATCCGGAGATTGTCGGCCAGCGCATCGGCGATTTCGAGGTGTTCCCGCCGGAGAAGATCGCCGATGTCGTGCGCGGTGAGGATATCAAGATCGCGATGATCGCCGTTCCCGCCAGCGAGGCGCAGGGTGTTACCGACCAACTGGTGGAAGCGGGGGTGTGCGCGATCCTCAACTACGCGCCGATCAACCTCGCCGTGCCAGAGCATGTGCACGTGCAGTACATCGATCCCGTGATCCACCTGCAGCACATGACTTACTACCTGCGGTAGCGCCGGCAACCGACGTACATGAAGACGCGGACGCCAGGGACAACCCTGGCGTCTCTTGGATTCCTGCGGGCGCGCTTTTCGGCCCAGGCGAATCAAAACGCCGGTATGGGCGCGTTGTAGGTCAACTCGGTCACGCGCACTTTGACGTAGGGCAGGTCGCCGTCTGGCAACTGCCACACGCCCCAGCCGGCGATGGGCAGGCGCAGGCCGGCAAACGTGCCATATTCGGTCATCGGCGTTGCCCAGGTTTCGAGCGTGTACGCGCCCTGGTGCTCGCGGTAGCGCCTGGAGACGAAGCTCAGCGCGCGGCCTGCGTCGTCGAAATACAGGCGCCCGGTGACGCTTTCCCCACCATAGGTGAAGGTCGCGTCGGCGGCGTGGTCGCTCACAGCCTGCCAGGTGATGTAGTCGCTCAGGTAGGCAACCGGAAACCACATCATCTCCTGCAGGTAGCGCACCATCGTTCCCTGCAACAGCTCTTGGCCGCGCGCGTCGAAGTCGGTGAACAGGCCGGCCAGCTTGCCGAACATGTGCCCCTGACCGTCTTTGTATGTATCCTGCCCCGTGAGCAACGGCAGGCCAAACATCTTGAAGCGGGCGTTCCACTGGAATCCCGGCGGGTCGGTGGCGTAGACCTGCTCGGCGCGTATCGGCATCCAGGGCCTGTCCGCCGCCAGCCGGAACACGCCGCTGTACGCCAGGCGGACGGTGTCGATCCAGGGCTGCCGACGACGCCGGTGTAGGTCAGGTAACGCTGGACGGTTTCCGGCAGGCCCGCCAGCATACGCTCGGTCACGACCCGTTCCGCGTTTTGCGTTGGCATACTCACCTGTTCCTCAGACTCAAATGCGCCTGGATTCTAAGACAAGCTGAGGTTTCGTCAAATCAGCGGGGAAGGGGGGAAGGTGCGCGCGGGCCGCCGCCCGGCCTGCGCATCCTGGCAGCTTACATCGTGCGCACCGTGCGCTGCAGCACGGGCAGGTTCGCCAGGGCGCGCCCCGCGCCGATGGCCGTGCACAGCAGCGGTTCGTCGGCGACGTAGGCCGGCACGCCGGTTTCTTGCGTGATGTACCGGTCCACCGCGCGCAGCAGCGCCGTGCCGCCTGTGAGGCAGATGCCCCGGTCGATGATGTCGGACGCCAGCTCCGGCGGGGTGCGCTCCAGCACCGATTTGGCGCACTCCGCGATCATCGACAGCGGCTCGTCAAGCGCCTCGGCGACCTCGCCGCTTGAGACCGTGATGGTGCGCGGCAGCCCGCCGACCTGGTCGCGCCCTGGATTTCCATCGTGTATTCTTCTTCCAGCTGTAGCGCGGCCCCGATCTGGATTTTGATCGCCTCGGCGGTCATTTCGCCGATGACCAGGCTGTACTTGCGGCGCACGTAGTTGATGATCGCCTCGTCCAGGTGCATCCCCGCGATGCGGACCGACTCGGCGACCACGATGCCGTTCATCGCGACCACGGCGGCCTCGCTGATCCCGCCGCCCATGCTCAGGACCATGTTGCCGGCGGGGGTACCCACGGGCAGCCCCGCGCCGATGGAGGCGAGTAGCGGCTCTGGCAACAGGTACGCCTCGCGCGCGCCGGCCTGCATCGTCGCCTCGTGCACGGCGCGCCGCTCGACCGTGGTGACGCCGTAGGGGACGCTCGTCATCACGATGGGCTTGAACAGGCGCACGCGCCCGCTGATCTTGTTGATGAAGTAGCGCAGCATCGCCTCGGTGACTTCATAGTCGGCGATGACGCCGTCGCGCAGCGGGCGCAGCACTTCGATGTTCTCAGGCGTGCGACCGTACATGTCGCGCGCCTCCTGACCCACCGCTACGATCTTCTCTTCGTCCATGGTCAGCGCCACGACGGAGGGTTCCTGCAAGACGATGCGCTCGTCGCTGAACACCACAACGTTGACTGTGCCCAGGTCGATACCGATTTGTTTCGAGAACACGGCTATTCCTCAGTCCGAATGGACACCGAACCCGGTCGTGCCTGGCTGCGCCGGTGCCTGGCGACTTTCAGGCGCATCTCCGCGCGCTTCAGCGACGCCTCGAACGCGGCGGCGTCGCCGGGGTCGGCCGGCGGCCCTTTTTCGAGCATTTTGCCGGCCCGTTCGCGCGCGGCCTCCGCGCGGGATAGGTCGATCTCATCCGAGCGCTCGGCGGTGTCGGCCAGGATGATCACCCGGTCTGGCTGGACTTCGACCACGCCGCCGAAGATGGCGAAGTACTCCTCCCGGCTTTGGTCTTGATGCGCAGCTCGCCATAGCCGAGCGTGCTCAGCAGCGGGGTGTGGTGCGGGAGAATGCCCATCTCGCCCTCGCTCCCCGGCACGATGACCATCTCCGCCTCGCCCTCGTAGAGGACGCGCTCTTGCGTCACGATCTCGACTTTAATCGGCACTTTCCACCTCTCAGGTCATCAGGGGTAGGGCGCGCCCCGCCCCTGCACGTTCCTTACGGGTACTGCGGTTACGCCTTCGGCTGCGCCTTGTGCTCCCTTTCGTAGCGCTCCAGCACATCCCCAATCGGGCCGGCCATGTAGAACAGCCCCTCCGGGATGTGGTCCAGCTCCCCATCGAGGATCATGCGGAAGCCGCGCACCGTCTCGCGGATAGGCACATAGCGGCCCTCGCGCCCGGTGAACTGCTCCGCGACGAACATCGGCTGCGAGAGGAAGCGCTGAATCTTGCGCGCGCGCGCGACGATCAGCTTGTCCTCGTCCGACAGCTCGTCAACGCCCAGGATGGCGATGATGTCCTGCAGGTCTTTGTAGCGCTGGAGAACGCGCTGCACCTCGCGCGCGGTCGTGTAGTGCTCCTCGCCCACGATGTCGGGTTGCAGGATGCGGCTCGTGCTCGTGAGCGGGTCCACCGCGGGGTAGATGCCCTGGTCCGATATCGAGCGCTCCAGCGCGACGGTCGCATCCAGGTGCGCGAAGGTCGCCACCGGGGCCGGGTCGGAGTAGTCGTCGGCGGGCACGTAGATGGCCTGCATCGACGTGATCGAGCCGGTCTTGGTCGAGGTGATGCGCTCCTGAAGCTCGCCCATCTCCGTCGCCAGGGTGGGCTGGTAGCCGACGGCGCTGGGCATCCGGCCCAGGAGCGCCGACACCTCGGAGCCGCTCATGCTGAAGCGGAAGATGTTGTCGATGAACAGCAGCACGTCGCGGCCCTCGTCGCGGAAGTACTCGGCCATCGTCAGGCCGGTCAGCGCCGACGCGCAGGCGCACGCCCGGCGGCTCGTTCATCTGGCCGAAGACCATCACCGTGCTGGAAATGACGCCCGATTCCTGCATTTCGCCGTAGAGTTGCGTGCCTTCGCGGGTCCGCTCGCCCACGCCGGCAAATACCGAGATGCCGCTATGCTCGGTGGCGATGGAGCGGATCAGCTCCATGATGATGACCGTCTTGCCCACGCCCGCGCCGCCGAAGACGCCGGTCTTGCCGCCGCGCGTGAAGGGCGCAACCAGGTCGATGACCTTTAGCCCGGTTTCAAAGACCTCGGTCGTGGTGCTTTGCTCATCGAACGGGGGAGCGGGCCGGTGGATGGGCAGGAAGGTGTCGGAACGCACCTCGCCCAGGTTGTCGATGGGCCGGCCCAACACGTTGAACATGCGGCCCAACGTCGTCTCGCCGACCGGGACGGCGATGGGCGCGCCGGTGGCGCGCACAGGCGCGCCGCGCCGCAGCCCGTCCGTCGTGTCCATCGCGACGCAGCGGACCCAACCGTCGCCCAGTTCCTGCTGGACTTCGAGCACCAGCGGCTCCTTGGCGTCGCGGTCGATGACCAGAGCGTCGTAGATGTTGGGCAGTTGCTCGATGGGAAACGCAACGTCAACCACGTTGCCCAGGATTTGCACAATTTCGCCGGCTGCTTCTCGCGCCATAGTTCCTCCTGCGGGGGTGAGCTAGCGGGCAGCGCCGAGCGCTTCAGCCCCGCCCACGATGTCAAGCATTTCACTGGTGATGGCAAGCTGACGCGCCTTGTTGTAGCTCAGGGTCAGGTCATCGGCCAGCGCGTCGGCGTTCTCAGATGCGGTGCGCATCGCGACCATGCGCGCCGCGTGCTCGCTCGCCTGCGATCCCAGGATCGCCTGGAAGAGCAGCCACTCGGTAAAGCGCGGCAGCACCATGTTCAGGATCACCGCCGCTTCCGGTTCGTAGATGTACGGGAGTTTGCGTCCGGGCGCTTGCGGCAACTGCGGCGTGCCGGAGAGTTCGGCATCGTACTCGTCGTAGGGCTTGAGCGGCAGCAGGCGCGCAAGGCCCGGCTGCTGCGTGAGCATGTTGATGAAGTTCGTCCACGCGAAGTAGACCTCATCGACCTGGTGACTGAGAAAGTCACCAATTGCCTCCCGCGCGATAGGCGCAATATCGACGATGGTGGGGTCGTCGGGCACGTCGCTGAAGTCCGCCCTGATCTGCGCGCCCTGCCGGTACAGCATATCGCGCCCTTTGCGCCCCACGGTGATGTACTCGGCCGGCTTGCCCATCTCCTCGACGAAGCGCCGCGTCTTGCGCACGATGTTGAGGTTATACGGCCCGGCAAGGCCGCGGTCGCTGGTGATGAGGACGATGCCGATCTTGCTCACCGGCGTGCGCACGTCAAGCAGGGGGTGGATAAGCTCGCCGTGCCGCGCCTGCGCCGCCACATCGACCAGCACGCGCCATACACGGGCGGCGTAGGGGCGGCTTGCGTCGCTGCGCGCTTGCGCTCGCCGCACCCGCGAGGCCGAAACTGCCTGCAGGGCATTGGTCACCTGGGCGATGTTCTTGACGCTACGAATGCGCCGCTTGATCTCGCGTGCGGTTGCCATGTGCGCTCCCGTCCAGGTTCAGACCCAGGTGGACGTGAATGTCTCGATGGCGCCCTTGAGTTGCGCCTCGGTTTCTTCGGAAAGGCTCCCGGTTTCCACGATCGCCCTGCCGACTTCGGGGTGCGCGTTGTCCATGAAGCGCAGGAAGGCTTCCTCCCAGGCCCCCACGCGGTTCACCTCAACCCGGTCGATGTAGCCCTTCGTGCCGGCGTACAACACCATGACCTGGTGCTCGACCGGCACGGGCGCGTACTGGGGCTGCTTGAGCAGCTCCTGCAGGCGCAGGCCCCGGTCAAGCTGGCGCTGCGTCACCGGGTCGAGGTTGGAGCCGAACTGGGCGAAGGCCTGAAGCTCGCGGAAGTTCGCCATGTCCAGGCGAAGGCCGCCCGTGGCCTGCTTCATGGCCCGAATCTGCGCGTCACCGCCGACGCGGCTCACCGAGGTGCCGGTGTTGATCGCCGGGCGAATGCCGGCATAGAACAGGTCGGCTTCAAGGTAAATCTGGCCGTCCGTGATCGAGATCACGTTTGTGGGCACGTAGGCGCTCACGTCGCTGAGCAGCGTCTCGATGATGGGCAGCGCGGTCAGGCTGCCGCCGCCGCGCGCCTCGCTGAGCTGCGCCGCGCGCTCCAGCAGGCGGCTGTGCAGGTAGAACACGTCGCCCGGATAGGCCTCGCGGCCCGGTGGGCGGCGCAAGAGCAGGGAGACCTGGCGGTATGCCCAGGCGTGCTTGGAAAGGTCGTCGTAGATGACCAGGGCGTCCCGCCCGCTTTCCATGAATTGCTCGCCCATCGCGCACCCGGCGTAGGGGGCGATGTACTGGAGCGCCGCCGGCTCGGACGCCGAGGCGATGACCACGATGGTGTGGTCCATCGCGCCGTGCTCTTCGAGCGTGGCAACCACCCGCGCAATCTGCGCGCGCTTCTGCCCGATGGCGACGTAGATGCAGATCAGGTCTTTGCCCTTCTGGTTGATGATCGTGTCGATTGCGATGGCGGTCTTCCCGGTCTGGCGGTCGCCGATGACCAGCTCGCGCTGGCCGCGCCCGATGGGGATCATGGCGTCAATGGCCTTGATGCCGGTCTGCACCGGGCGGTACACGTTCTGGCGCTCCACCACACCGGGCGCGATGCGCTCGATGGGCAGGTACTTCTCAAAGCGGAGCGGCCCTTTGCCGTCAACGGGGCGGCCCAGCGCGTTAACGACGCGCCCGATCAGGCCGTCGCCGACCGGCACCGACGCAACGCGCCCGGTGCCGCGCACTTCGTTGCCTTCCTGGATATCGGTGTAGTCGCCCAGGATGATGACGCCGACTTCCTTTGCCTCCAGGTTGAAGGCGATGCCCAGCACGCCGTTGTCGAACTGGACAAGCTCGTTGAACTGGATGCTTGGCAGGCCGACCACGTGGGCGATGCCATCCCCCCACCTCGGCGACGCGACCGACTTCGACCGCTTCGAGTGTCGGTTGGAAGGCTTCGATCTGCTGCTGCAACGCTTCAAAGGCTGATGCAATGTCTTCGGTAATATCCGCCATGAGCGTCTCCTTGTGTCAAGGTTTGTTTCGGCTGCTGAGGGAGGGGCAGCGCGATGGCGCTTCCTATTTTTCGGGACTTTGTTCATTTAATTACAAATCTTACCCTACTCAACGATTATCGCCAACCATGCAAGGCGTCTGAGAACGGTCGCGCCGCCCACGCGGGGTGGCGATTGCGCGCCCGGCCCCGGCTATTTGCCCGGTGTGTTGTTCCCGGCGAACTGGTCCCCCTCCGGAGAGCGCCCGCCGAGACGCGCGCCGGGCGGCGTGCCGCCTCCCAGCGCCACCGAGCGCTGGTAGGCCGCCCACACCGCGCGCGAGATCACCGTGCGCAGGCCGCCTTTCTCCAGGTGGTAGATGGCCTCCGCCGACGTGCCGCCCGGCGACGTGACCTGGTTGCGCAGCGTCGCCAGGTGCCGCCCGGCCTGCGCGGCGTAGTCCACAGCGCCGCGCATCGTCTGGAGCACCAGCTTCTCGGCGATGTGGCGCGAGAACCCCAGGTGCACACCCGCATCGACGAGCGCTTCCATGAACAGGAAGATGTAGGCGGGGCCGGTGCCGCTCAAGGCGGTCGCCATGTCCAGGTATGACTCGTCATCGACCTGTACGTGCTCGCCGAACGCGCTCAGAATCGTCTCCGTCTGCGTGAGCTGCGCGGCGTTGACCTGCGGCGTGCCGGCCCATACCGTGATCCCCTCGCCGATCTGGGCCGGGGTGTTGGGCATCGCGCGCACCACGGCGGCGTGCGCCAGCCCATCAGCGATGGTGCGGATCGGGACGCCAGCGGCGATGCTGAGCACGAGCGCGGAGGCCTTGACACAGCCGCGCAGCTCATCGAGCACGCGGCTGATGACCTGCGGCTTGACCGCGAGCACCAGCACGTCCACCTCTTGCGCCACCTCGCAGTTGCTCAGCGTGCCCCTGATGCCATAGCGCTCCGTCAGTTCGGCGACGCGGTCCTCGCGCACGTCGGAAACGATGACGCGCTTCGGCTTGACCACTTTCTTCGTGAGCACGCCCCGCGTCATGGCCTCGCCCATCACGCCGCCGCCGATGAATCCGATGGTTGTGTCTTCGAGCATGGCCCCCTCACTCTGGCAAGATTGTCTCGCGGGCGGTTGTGACTGCCTCCAGCCGGTCACGGTCGATTGCTGCGCCCAGGCCGGGCTTGTTGGGCACGTCGATGGTGCCGTCCGCGTTGAGCGTGAAGTGCTCGGTGATGTCGTGCTCCCAATAGCGGTTCGTGGCCGAGATGTCGCCTGGCAGCGTGAAGCCCGGCAGCGCAGCCACCGCCAGGTTCGCCGCGCGGCCTATGCCCGTCTCCAACATGCCGCCCACCCAGGCGGGCGCGCCATGCGCGAGACACACGTCATGCACCTCGCGCGCCTCCCACATGCCGCTGACGCGCGCGGGCTTGACGTTGATGATCTTGCACGCGCCGACCTCGAACGCGAATTCGGCGTCGCGGGCGTGGCGGATACTTTCGTCGAGGCAGATCGGCGACTTGAGCTGCGGCTGTAGCTTGCTGTGCTGCCAGATGTCGTCGTGCCACAGCGGTTGTTCCAGCATGAGCAGGTTCAGCGGGTCGAGCTTCGCCAGTTGCGGCGCGTCGTCGAGGGTGTAGGCGGAGTTCGCGTCGAGCATCAGGGCGACATCCGGGTAGCGCGCCCGCACCGCCGACGCCAGCTCCACATCCCAGCCGGGGCGAATCTTCAGCTTGATGCGGCGGTAGCCCTCCGCGAGGCGCTTGTCGATGATGGCGAACGTTGCTTCGATGCCGGGCTGGATGCCAATGCTCACACCCACATTCACGTTGGCGCGCGGCGGGGTTGGGTAGCAGCGCCCCTCGTGGAGGTACGCCGCAAGCGACTTGCCGGCCGCCTGCGCGAAGAGGTCCCACACGGCGGCTTCGAGGCCGGCCCGCGCCATCGGGTGGCCGCGGAACTTGCCCAGCCGCGCGCGCACGTCCGCCACGGATTCAAGGCGCTGCCCGACGAGTTCGGGCGCGAAGTGATCGCGGTTGACGACCCAGGTTGTGTTGACGGTCTCATACGAGTAGCCGGGCGTGGCGTCGGCGGGGCATTCGCCCCAGCCGGTCAGCCCCTCCGCATCGATCTGGACGACGGTGCACGGGCGAAGTGCTTCGCCGCCGAAGCTGGTCACGAGCTTCTCGACCAGGCTCATCTCCACACGGTGTAGGGTGATGCGTTCGATCTTGATGCCCATATTTGCCTCTGTGTGGTGCGGTTGGAACATCCGCTAAGCGTATCCGCAAATTGGAAGGGATGCAAGCAGGAATTGGGATGGGCAGGGCTTAGTAAAAAGGAAAGGGAGATGTGAGGGAGAGTTCCCCCCCCCCCCCCCCCCCCCCCCGGCAGGGGCGAGGGAGCGGAGGGTTGAAGAGGGAAGGGGGTGGGGGGGAAGGGAAAAGGGGGGGGGCGCCGCGTCCGGCGCGATGCCCGGTATAATCGGCCCATGCTCAAGCTCACTGGCCGCCAACTGGCGCACATCATCGTGCACGCCCGCGCCGGCGCGCCCGACGAGGTGTGCGGGCTGATCCTGGGCGACCCGCGTGACGGCGTGGCGCGCGGCGTGTACCGCGTGCCGAATGTCGCCGCCGACCCGCACGTGACATATTACATGCGCCCTGAGACGCAGTTGCTGCTGTTTGACTTCGCCGACCGGCGCGGCTGGGCGGTGCTTGGCATCTACCACTCACACCCGCGCGGCCCTGACGCGCCCAGCGCGACGGACCTGGCGCAGAGCTATTACCCTGAAGCGGTCTATTTGATCGTGAGCCTGGCGGGGGCGCTGCCGGCTGTGCGCGCTTTTCGGATTGCGGCTGGCCGTGCGGAGGCGACGCCTGTCAGCGTCGTGACGGGTCAGGGGGCAAGGGGGCGGGTCTGACGCCCGCCCCTGCGTGCGTGGCGGCGGTTCCTCAGCTATCGGCCTCGGCGGACGCTTCGGCCGGCTTATCGGCTGGCTTCTCGTCGGTCTTGCCCGTGTTGCCCTCCGCGATGCCGGGCAGGCTCGCGATGGCGCTCACCAGATCGACGCCGGTCAGCGCCTCGACGGCGGCGGGCACCTGCGCGATAATGCTGGTGATGTCTGCGGTGATCTTGGACGCGCCCGCGCCGGTCCCATTGCCGTCGCCCTGAGAGATCACCACGATGCGGTCGGTCTTGGCGAGCGGCTGCGCGATGGCGTTGGCGACCTCCGGCAGCGCGTCGATGAGCTGCTGGATGATGGCCGCCTGATTGTAGCGCTGCCAGGCGTCAGCCTTCTTCTCCATCGCCTGCGCCTCGGCGAACCCCTTTGCGCGCTCGACCTCGGCCTCAGCGATACCCCTTGCGCGGATCGCGTCGGCCTCGGCCTCGCCGCGCTGCCGGATCGCAGCGGCCTCGCCGGTGGCCTCGGTTTCGACCTGGAAGCGCTTCGCTTTCGCCAGCGTCTCGATGCGGAACTGCTCGGCTTCGGCGGGCCGGCGCACGGTGGCCTCAAGCTCGCGCTCCTTGCGCAGCGCCTCCTGCTGCTGTACCTCGATCTGCTTGGCCTTGGCAACGACCTCGACCTGGATCTCCTCCTGGCGCACGGTTTGGTTGGTGATGTTCTGCTGGAGGTTGTAGGCCAGGTCGGCTTCGGCCCTCTGGCGGGCCACTTCCCGGTCGTAGGCGGCCTTCTGGATGTTGAAGTTCCGCTCCGACTCGGCCTCGCGCTCCTTGGCCTTGTTCTCGGCGATGATGGCGTCGCGCTTCACCTCGGCGGTACGCGGGCGGCCCAGGGCTTCGAGATAGCCCCAGCTATCCTGGATGTCCTTGATCACGAAGCTGTCGATGCCCAGGCCCATGTTCGCCAGGTCGCCGGCAGAGACCTCCTGTACGCGCTGTGCGAAGGCGTCGCGGTCGCGGTAAATCTCCTCGACCGTGAGCGCGCCGACGATGGCGCGCAGGTGGCCGGCCATCGTCTCGTGCGCCACGTCCATGATCTCGGCCCGCGTCTTGAACAGGAAGCGCTCCGCCGCAGTGGCGATAGACACGTCGTCGCTCGCCACCTTGATCTGCGCCACGCTATCCAGCGAGACCGGGACGCCCTGGCTGGTGTACACGTCGGCGATACCGACCTCGATGGTCATCAACTCCAGCGAAAGCAAGTCCACCCGCTCGAAGACGGGCCAGATGAAGGCGCGCCCGCCCCGCACCAGCCGGTAGCCGACCGTCTCGACCTCGCCGGTCTTGGGGTTCTTCGACTTCTTGGTGCGGCCCGAAATCACCAACACCTGGTTCGGGGGCACCTTCTTGACGCGCATGACGTACACGATGGCGATGGTCAGCAGGACGAAGATCAGGATGACCAGCGCCGTGACCCCAATCGCACCCAAAGTATCCATAGTGTTCACTCCTTTGTGTTACCGACAACAGACACCCACGCGGCGCGTCAGTACCATGTCGCGTGTTCCGGCAGGACGTAGGCCACGCCCCCGACAATCTTTTTCGACCCGGACGGTCGTGCCACGCGGAACCGGCGCGCCGTCCTCCGTGCGCGCGCCGAGCGTCACCCGCGCGCCGCTGGCGATCAGCGCGATCTGCCCCAGGTTGTCCGCCGGGATGGCGGTGATCACCTCGGCGGAAGCGCCGACGAGATCGTCCTCCTGGAAGGCGGTGCGCACCGTCGGCGAGAGGACGTAGACGAAGAACACCTGGCCCAGCGCGCCGACGATCAAGCCGCCGGCCACGGCGGCGACGATGCTGATTGCTGAGCTGGCGTCGAACAAGGCGCGGGACATGATGCCGAACGCGCCGGCCGCCGTGACGCCGCTCGCGATGGCGAGCGTGCTGATCTTCATCACGTCGCCGCCGTCGCCATCGCCCCCGTGGAGGTCTGCGTCCGCGCCGAGGTCGAGATCCACATCGAGGTCGGCGTCCACGTCAACCCCGCCGAACAGGTCGCTGCTGGAGCCGATGAGCAGGAGCAGCGAGTACCCGAACCCCAGCGCGAGCATGATGCCGTAGATACAGTTAAGCGTATTGCTGAAAAAAAGCGGTGATCGTCTCCATGTCACTTACCCCAATCACTCACCTCACACACAACCATGCGCGCAAGAGTGCGTCATCCATAACAGTCGCGCCGTTGTTCTGCGAAATACACAGATTGTAATGTGATTGTATGCGAAATTCGTCAGAGCGTCAAGGAAACCGGTGCGTCTTTCCATGTCGGCGTACTCTCTGAGCGTGACGGTCGGGCGTCATTGCGGCGCGCGCCGTTTTTTGCGAGCGCTGTTATGGCTTAACGCACTTCTATTGTATATTAGGGTACCGGTCCACAAAAGCCCCAATTTCAGGTGGGTGGGCGACGCGGGACGCTGCTTCTTGCCGCGCGGCTGAGGCGCGGGGCGCAATCGCGGGGGGACTGGTATAATCGCAAACCTTGTTGCTTATTGCCGTTCTTATCTCTTCTCAAGGGAGCGAGAGTGAACCGGGGGGCATTTCCGGCGCCTGAGGCGCGTGGCAACGCGGCGCGCCGCTACGCGGCGCTCGCGGTTGCGGTCGCCATCGTGCTTGTGTTCGCGCTGGCGCTTGCGGTGGCTGTGTTGCTGCTGCCCGCGCCGCCTCAGCCCGACCCAATTGCCACACCGGTTCCCAGGCTCCCGTGACCGCTCCGCGTAGTGCCTTGCGCGCGCCAGTCTGCGCGCACCATCGAGGTTGCACATGGCATTCATCGAACCCCTGGTTGCCGCCGTGCTTGGCCTGCTGGCCGGCGGCCTGGTTAACATGCTGGCCGACGACCTGCCGCATCATGGGAGCGTGGGCGCGCCGCACTATCCAGACGGCGCGCGACGCCCGTTCCTGGGGCTGATCGCGTTCCTCACCGGGCGGCGCGCTTCGCCGGCGGGGCGCCGGCTGGGCTGGCGATATCCGCTGGTCGAGATCGTGCTGGCGCTGGCGTTTGCGGCGCTGGCCGCGGCTTACGAAATCGATGTGCAGTTGGTCTTTTACCTGGTCTATGTCAGCGTCTTCGTGCTGGTTGTCGTCGTTGACCTGGAACACCGGCTCATCCTGTTCGTCGTGATGGTGCCGGCGGCGGCGCTCGCGCTGCTCGACGCCATCATCGCGCCTGACCCCAGGCCCACCCTGGTTGACTCGCTGGCGGGCGGGGCGCTGGGGTTCGGCGTGTTCTGGGTGTTCTGGTACGGGGGTGTGCTCTTCAACCGGGCGCGCTTCCGGGGTGAGGACAATCAGGAGGTCGCATTCGGCTTTGGCGATGTGATGCTCGCGGGCGTGTGCGGCCTGATCCTCGGCTGGCAGTCGATGATCTTTGCGATGTTCATCACCGTGTTTGCCGGCGCGCTCGGCGGCCTGGTGTGGATTCTCAGCCGCGTGGTATCCGGCACGAACTACGCGATGTTCACAGCCCTGCCCTACGGCCCGTACATCGTCTTCGGGACAGTCGTCATGCTCTTCTTCAGGGACTCGGTCCAGACGCTGCTGTGGCGGTCGTGGCGCTGGTCCTAGAGCCTGTTATGCACTTTACAAAAGCCCGGCGATCAACTGAACGAAGCGCTGGGCCATCAGGATCGCAAAGGCGAGGAAATGCAAGCCTCTCAGGGTGTCTGGCAAGCGCTCATAATCACGCGCGAGGCGACGAAACCGGGTCAGCCAGCCAAAGGAACGTTCGACAACCCAGCGGCGGGGCAAGAGCACAAAGCCCTTCTTGACGCCGGGCAACTTGACGACTTCCAGGTGGATACCTGCATCCGCCGCAGCCTGTTCGGCCTCAGCGCCGGTGTAGCCCTGATCCACAAAGGCCACCGCAACGGTCTGGCCGGTTGCCTCCTGGACCGCCTGCGCCAGGTGCGCCACCTGGGCACGGTCCTGCTCGTCCGCGGCGGTCACGTACAATGCCAGCAGGTGTCCCAACGTATCCACCGCCATGTGGGTCTTGCTCCCTTTGCGTCGTTTGGCGCCATCGTAGCCCGCCCGTCCACCACTCTCCGGACTGGATTGCAGTGTCCGGCTATCGAAGATCGCCGCGCTGGGTTGCGCGTTGCGTCCGGCGGCCAGCCGCAGCACCGCGCGCAGGTCATGCACCATCGCCTCAAACACGCCCGCTTTCAACCAGCGTTGCGCCTGCTGATACACCGCGTGCCAGGGCGGCAAATCGTTGGGCATCATGCGCCATGGTATGCCGCCGCGCACGATGTAGCGCAGCCCGTTGAACACTTCGCGCAGCGGATACGTGCGTTGCGGCGCGCCTTCTGTCATCAACGTCAGATAGGGCGCGACAAAGGCCCATTCGTCGTCACTTACGTCACTGGGGTAGGGTTTTCGTTCACTCATGCCCCCAGTTTAGCGCTTTGCGCTACAAAAGTGCATAACACGCTCTAGACGACCCTAATCTGGTCCCGTTGGGCCTGTTGCTGGCTCATATACTGCCGTAGCGCCCAGACGACCAGCGGCATCGCCTGACCGGCGAGCGCCACGAGCATCTTCGGGCGCTTGAGAACCTGCCGCAGCGCCCACAGCGCCACCGGGATGATGATGAGCCAGAGCCACATCAGGTCGGTCGTGAAGTCGCCCTGCGGCGGGTAGCCGCTCGGTGTGAAGCGCACCGCCGTGAGGCGGGTCAGCTCTTCGTCTTTGTTCAGGTCCACGCCGAGCATCCCCCTGGTAACCTCCACGAACCGGGGGTTGTACGCGCGGATTGCCTCCGCCATCGCGCGCAGGTCTTGCTGGTCGGTCAGGAACTCAGCCGTCGCTGCGAAGCGCCAGTTCCCGATCTGGAGGGTGGCTTCCGGGTGGGCCTCAAGGTTGCGGTACCAGTCCGCGCGCTCGCCCCGGCTCGACACGATGTAGATGTCGTCGCCGTCGCGCGTATACGCCACCGGGACGTGCCGCCACAGCCCGGTGCGGCGGCCCCGCGTGCTCAACACCAGCATGACGCGGCCCAGCGCCGGCCCCAGCCCCATGCGGTAGAGCACGAGCGGAAACTGCCAGAGCTTCTCCATGCTGCCTGCGGGAAGCTGGATGGGCGTGGTGTGCGGGGAGTGCCCGTTCGCTGAAGTGTCTGTCATCGCTTACGCCTCCTCATGCGCCGGGATTGACCCACAAGTGAGTGCGCGTCTGAGTATAACACACGCCGCGCCGGGTGGGGCGGTTCAGGCGGGCTGCCGGGCGATCACGCCGCCGCCCAGGCATACGTCGCCCTGGTAGAAGACGGCGGCCTGGCCCGGCGTGATGTCGCGCAGCGGCGCGTCGAACTTCACGCGGGCGGTCGTCGCGCCGTCCGGCGTGACCGTGGCCGCCGTCTCGCGGGCGCGGTAGCGGATCTTCACGCCGGCGCGGACCGGCCCATCAGGCGGCGCGCCGGCGACCCAATTGACGTGGCGCGCGACAAGCGCGTCGCGGCCCAGTACGTCGCGCGCGCCCACGATGAGCGTGTTGGCGGCCACGTCCGCGCCGACCACATAGAGCGGCGTCGGGGCGCTGAGGCCGAGGCCCTTGCGCTGGCCGACGGTGTAGTGGGGGAGGCCGGTGTGCGTGCCCAGGCGCTCGCCCTGCGTGTTGACGATGGGGCCGGGCGTGGCGCTGCCGGGCGCGTGGCGCGCGAGGAAGCCGCGATAGTCGCCGTCGGCAAGGAAGCACAGGTCCTGGCTCTCAGGCTTGCGCGCGATGTGCAGGCCGAGGTCGGCGGCAATCTGGCGGATGTGTTCTTTCGTGTAGTCACCAGCCGGGAAAAGGACCTGTGCAAGCTGGCGCTGCGTCATCACGCTGAGCACGTAGCTCTGGTCCTTGGCGGGGTCCAGGCCCTTGAGCAACTGGTATGCGCCATCCTCCGACTGCCGGATGCGTGCGTAGTGCCCGGTGGCGAGATAGGCGGCGTCCATCGCCTGCGCCTGTTTCAGCAGCGCGCCAAAACGGATGTGGCGGTTGCAGTTCAGGCACGGGTTGGGCGTCAGGCCGGCGGCGTAGGCGTCGATGAACGGATCGACCACGCTGGCCTTGAACGTCGCGCGCATGTCGACCACGTAGAAGGGGATGCCGAGCCGGTCGGCCACGCGGCGCGCGTCGGCCATCTGGTCGGGCGTGCAGCAGCGGTTGTGCCGCCCGCCGCAGCCGTCGTCCTCGGTCCAGAGGCGCATCATGAGGCCGATCACGTCGTAGCCGCGCTCGACCAGCAACCCCGCCGCCGCTGAGCTATCGACGCCGCCGCTCATGGCGACCACCACGCGCGTGCTGCCTGTGCCCACAATCAAGCTCCGTTCAGGCCGCCGCCAGCGCGCGCACCCGCGCCACGGCGTCGGACAGCACATCCAGCACGGCATCAACCTCCGCGTCGGTGGTGTGGCGGCCCACGGTGAGGCGCAGCCCGCCAAGCGCCCACGCCGGCGGGAGTCCCATCGCCATCAGCACCTCGGAGGGTTCGGGCGTCCCCACCAGGCACGCCGACCCCGACGACGCCGCGATGCCCTTCAGGTCGAGGTGCATCAGCAGGGCGTTGCCGTCCACGCCGCGCAGCGCGAAGCTGGCGCTGTTCGGCAGGCGCTGCTCCGGGTGGCCGGTCAGTTGCGCGTCGGGCACGCGCGCGCGCACGCCCTCGATGAGGCGGTCGCGCAACTGCCGGTAGCGCGCGACGTGCGCCTCGCGCTCGGCGTAGGCGATTTCGAGCGCCTTCGCCAGCCCGACGATCAACGCCACGTTGGTCGTGCCGCCGCGCCGGCCTCCCTCCTGGCCGCCGCCGCTCTGGCTCGGCACCAGCCTAACGCCCTCGCGCACGTAGAGCGCCCCCACGCCCTTCGGCCCGTAGAACTTGTGCGCCGAGATGGCGAGCATGTCCACGCCGAGCGCCGCCACGTCGAGCGGAAGCTGGCCCGCGGCCTGCACCGCGTCGGTGTGGAAGCGCGCGCCGCGCGCATGGGCGACCGCCGCGATCTCGGCGATGGGCTGGATCGTGCCGACCTCGTTGTTGGCGTACATGATGCTCACCAACGCGGTGTCGTCGCGGAGGGCGTCGGCCACGTCCGCCGGATCCACCATGCCGTATGCGTCAACCGGGACCACGGTCAGGCCGTAGCCCAGATGCGCGTGCAGAATCTCGGCGGTGCGGCTCACCGCGTGGTGCTCGACCGGCGAGGTCACGATGTGCCGCCGCCCGTTTTCGAGGGTCGCGCCGCGCAGCGCCAGGTTATCCGACTCGGTGCCGCAACTGGTGAACACGATCTCGCCGGGCTTGCAGTTGAGGATGCCGGCGACGGTCTCGCGCGCCGCCTGGACGGCGCGGCTTGCCTCCCGCCCGAAGGTGTGAATCGACGAGGGGTTGCCAAAGCGCTCGGTGAAATAGGGCATCATCGCCTCGACGACGCGCGGATCAACCGGCGTCGTGGCGGCGTAGTCCATATAGATCGATTGTCCGTTGCCGGCCATACTTCTGTCCCATCTCCATAACACGAACACGTGCAATTACGGGTAGTGGCGACATGTTGACTGATACCTCCCCTCACCCCCGCCGACCTTCAGTCGGCACCCCTCTCCCCGCTCCGCGCGCTGCGCGCGGCTGGGGAGAGGGGGATCAGACGCCAGATATGGCGGTTTCTGTTTCCCTCCCCACCTGTGGGGGGGTGCGCCGAAGGCGCGGGGGGTGGGGAGAAGGTGAGCAATCACAATCGCGCCATCAGTCAAAAGTTCACCACTACCCAATTACGCTGGCCTGTTTCTATTTTAACACGGTCGGGCGCTTGAGTCCCGCCCGGTCTGCGGGCAGGAAAGGAAAGCGGCGTCTCTCCGGAAGACGCCGCCCTCGCGACAATGCGCCTCGATGCGTCAGATGCGGCTCAGCCGATCTTGTACCCGATCTGGCGCAGGAAGTTCTTTCGCCAGGCGACGTCCGCCTCGCCCTCGACGCCCTTGGGCGGGAAGCCATCGACCACGCCGACGATGCCCCGGCCCTGCTCGGTCTCGGCGATGAGGACCTGTGTGGGGTTGGCGGTGGCGCAGAAGATGCGCGCCACTTCCGGCACCATCTTGAGCGCGTTGAGCACGTTGACGGGATAGTAACCGTCGGCGAGGAAGACGATGAAGCTGTGCCCCGCGCCGATGGCGAGCGCGTTCTTGCGCGCCAGCTCGACCATCGCGGGGTCGGTGCCGGTGGTGCGCACCAGGCACGCGCCGGACGCCTCGCAAAACGCCAGCCCGAACTTGATGCCCGGTACGGTGGTCACCAGCGCTTCGTGGATGTCCTCGACGGTCTTGATGAAGTGCGACTGTCCCAGGATGAAGTTGGTCGTCTCCGGCTTGTCTATGGTCAGCGCGATGAGTTCCACGGCTCTCCCTCCTCAAAGCTCCGCTACGGTGCGACCGGATAACCCGAAGGGGCGCGGCGCACCGGCTACAGCCGACGCCCTGTTGTGTAATTCGTCGTTCGTGACGAGGATGGTTTTGGGCAGGCGTCGGGTTCGTCCCTCCCGGCTCCGACGCGCATTGTAGCAGGGCCATCGATGCGGGGCAATACCGGGCGCAAGCTCTGAGGTCGGAAACAAAAGGACCTTCGCAGGGAAGGTCCATGCAAGAGGCGGAGAGGGCGGGATTTGAACCCGCGAGGCATCTCTGCCTACGCGCTCTCCAGGCGCGCGCCTTAGGCCAGACTAGGCAACCTCTCCCAATCGCGGGCTATTATAGCAACCCGCGCAACCACTGACCAGCGCAGAGCGGCCCGCAATGGCCGGCTACGGTTCCACGGTCAGTTCAGCGCCGTCCCAGTAGGCGCTGTTGGCCGCACACGCGCCGGGATGGGTCCAGGTGAACACGGTCACGCGGTCAGATTGGGCGACGGCGGTGACCTCGAACTGCACGTACCCCTCCGAGGCATCGACCGGCTCAGACCAG
The DNA here is from genome assembly GCA_027494055.1 of Anaerolineae bacterium. Classification (GTDB taxonomy): domain Bacteria; phylum Chloroflexota; class Anaerolineae; order Aggregatilineales; family JAFGMM01; genus JAOSJO01. The sequence goes on from JAOSJO010000024.1 coordinate 445,960, forward strand.
ACGACATTGTCCGCCAGCGGGTTGAACCCGCCGCCGGGGTTGACGCCGATGCGCATCTCCGTGATGCTGTCCGCGCCTTCGGCGGTGGCGTAGCCCCACGCCGCGAAGGTCACTGTCGCGCCGCGCGGCACGGACACCGCCTGATAGAGGCCGCCGGTGAAGCTGTGCGCTTCGGCGAACACGGTCGCGGCTTGCCCGCCCTCGTGCGCCTCCTCGCTGACGTTGAACTCTGGCCGGAGGCCCCTCGCAGCCGTCCGGCTGATCGACCCACCACGGCGACCAGCCCGCCGGCATCATCAGAAGGCCGTCGCCCGCGAAATCGACGGCGTCGCCCTCAAACCCGCCGTTGGCGAGCCGGTTCCCAGACGGGGCTGCCGCGCCCCCGGCACGCCCGCGCCCAGGCTCAGGGCGCTCCCCGGCTGCACCGCCGCGCTGACCTCGTCCCCGGCGGTCTCGGTGAGGCGCGTCACCGTGCCATCGGCGAGGTTGAGCAGGTAGAGGTTCCACCCGTCGCCATCGCGGTCGGACTGGAAAACCAGGTGTTCCCCGTCGGGCATCCAGGCCGGGATCGAATCGTCGGCGTCGTTGTCCGTCAGAGGCGTCGCATTGTCCTCGGTGCAGCCGTCTTCGAGGCAGGCCAGGTCGATCACGTAGAGGTCGTAGTCGCCGTCGCGGTCCGAAGCGAAGGCGAGTCGCGTCCCATCTGGGGACCATGCCGGCGCGACATCATCGGCGTCGTTGTCCGTCAGGCGCACCGCTGCGCTCCCTGGTTGCCCAGGTCCAGCAGGTAGATTTCCCAGTCCGTGTCGTCTTCGCCCCAGCCGAGATAGGCCAGCCACCCGTTGCCGCCGGTCGGGGTCTGGACCTGGCTGACGGCGGCCGGTGTCTCAGCCGGCGCTTCAGTCGGCGTCGGCTCAGGCGTTTCGGGCGAGGCGACCACCCTGGTGGCCTGGATGGCGCGCACGATCAGCCGCTGCCCGGAGAAGATCATGCTCTCGTTTGGCCCCAGGCCGTTGAGCGCGCGCAGTTCTTCCAGGCTCATGTTGTAGGCGACCGCGATGGCGCTGAGGGTGTCGCCGGACTGCACGACGTGGACGGTCGTGCCGTCGGCCAGCACTTCGGTCACAGGCGTGACCTGTTGCGCGACCTGCTGGCCGCCCCCGCCGGGCGCGCTGCCGCCTCCCGGCCCCACCACGGCCAGGCGCGCGTCGTCCCAGTAGGCGTCCTGGTTCTCGGTCGGCGTGTTCTGAGACGCCCAGAGGAAGACCGTCACCCGGTCGCTCTGCGCCCGCGCCTGCACGCTGAATTGCCGGTAGCTGTCGAGTGCGTTGATGCCGTTGGACCAGACGACATTTCCACTGAACGGGTCGGTGCCGCCGGTGGGGTCGATGCCGATGCGCATGAACACGGAAGCGCCCGGCGGATACGACCACACGTTTGGCGGGCCGCTCTCCGGGTACTCGTGGCAGGCGTTCCAGTCCTCGCAGTGCCACGAATGGCCCCAGGCGGTCAACTCAAGCAGCACGCCGGGCGTGATCCCGCCGACGGTCTGCCGCGCGCCGGCGGTGAAGGTGCCCCATCCCTTGAAGTAACGCATCGCCTTTTGCGCCCTCGTGCACCCGGTTCCAGTAGCCGGCCCAGGTCGTGATCTCGCTGAACTCCGGGCGCAGGTTCTGCCAGCCCTCGTTGTGGGGGTATTCGGACCACCACGGCTCCCATCCGGGGGCATCTGCATCTGGGGATGCCGCCCCACGTGCCGTAGGCGCCCTCCATGCTGGGGTTGACCAGCAGGTTGACGCCCGGCTCCTGGGCGGCTGCGGGCGGCGCAGTGGCCGCCAGCGCAACACCCAGCGCAAAGATCGTCAGTACCGTCTGCGTGACCCGGCTCATGTCACCGCTCCCTGTTTCGCTTATCTCCCGCGTTGATGCTACTGCAAGCGCGGGCGCGGAGCAAATCGCGCTTTCTGATGTCAGGGGCGCGGCTGGCCCGCTGCCGGCAGGGCTTCTTCATGGATTTTTCGCATCTACATCGTATTGGCTTCACTTTCCGCTGCTATTATAATTATGCCCCATTCAACACAGCGCGGGCGCGGCAACGCGCTGCGCGCCGTCAGGGAGCGGAACCGGGTGAGACTTTAGCGTGAGGCATTGCGGGTGCGTTGGAGTCAGCGAACGAGGCACGTCGTAGAATATCTTTGAGAGACTGGAGTCGGTCGATGGTTGCAACGCCGTATGTTTGGCCTACCTCTTTTTCCCAGAAGCCGATCAACATGCTGATGTGGTCGCTGGCGCGCCTCAACCACACGCTGACGGGCATACCCATCAAGCCCTTCTGCCACGTCGCGCCTGACCTGTTCGTGGGGGGCAAGATCAGCCGCGCCGGCTGGCGGCGGCTTGAGACCTGGGGCGTGAGCGCGCTGGTGAACATGCGCGTCGAGTTTGACGACCTGAGCCTGGGCATCCGCCCTGACACCTACCTGTGGCTGCCCACGATTGACGGGACGCCGCCGACATTGGAGCAGTTGGTCGAGGGCGTTCGCGTCATCCAGGAGGCAATCGCATACGGGGGAAGGTGTTCATCCACTGCGCCGCCGGGGTCGGGCGCGCGCCGACGCTCGCCGCCGCGTACCTGGTGAGCACCGGACTCACGCCGGAGGCCGCGATCAACCATATCCGGCGACGTCGGCCTTTTATCAGCCCAAGCCGGTGGCAGCGGATGCGGCTCCAGGAGTTCGCCAGCCTGTACCCGCCCCCGCCAGCGGGCGCGCCCGCGCTGCCGTGACCTATCCCCGTGCCAGCGCGACCATGAGGCAGAACACGCCGAACGCCGCGCAATACCCCGCGAAGACGTAGAGCCGCTGCCGCCGCAGGAATCCCATCAACCACCAGATCGCCGCATAGCCAACTGCCGCCGCCGCCAGAAACCCGGCGACCAGCGTCCCGGCTTCGGCAGCCAGTTCGCCGGTCCCGGCCAGGTCGAGCACCTGCTTGAGGCCGGCGGCGAAGAGGATGGGCGTCACGAGGAGGAAACTGAACCGCGCGGCGGCGTCCCGCTTGAGGCCGCGGCCCAACCCCGCTGCAATGGTCGCGCCGGAGCGCGAGATGCCGGGGAAGATCGCCACCATCTGCGCGACGCCGATGAGCAGCGCATCGCGCCACGTCACGCTGCCGAGATCGCGCGCCGGGTCACCCAGGCGCTCGGCGACGATCAGCAGCGCCGCCGTCACCAGCAGGAAGAGAGCCGCGAGCGGCGGCGTCGCGAACACTTCCTCGAAGAAGTCCTCGAACAGGAGGCCGACGACGCCTACCGGAATGTTGGCGAGCAGGATGAGCAGCAACAGCCGGCCCTCCGGGTCTTCGAGGCTGCGGGCGCGCAGCGCGCGCCAACCGCCCTGGAGCAGGCGCAGCCAGTCGCGCCAGAAGTAGGCGACGACGGCGAATGCCGTCCCCCAGTGCACGACCGCGTCAAACGCCAGGCCGTTCGTCGGCAAGTTCAGCAACCAGGGCACCAGCACCAGGTGCCCGGAACTTGATACCGGCAGGAACTCCGTAGCGCCCTGCAAGATCCCCATGAGGATGGCCTGCCACAAGCTCAAAGCATGACTCCTGTGTTCCGTGGGTCAGGAACCAGCGCGACATTATACCATCATCTGCGTGCGCCGGGCGCGGATTTGGATACACTTGGTGGTATGACGACTCGAAAGCGTAAGCGCGGGCTGTCGGGCTGCCTCGACACGGCGGTGAGTGCGCTGGTGATCCTCTTCCCGGTGTGGGTGCTGCTGTGCCTGGCGGTGGTCACGATGGCCCCGACGGTGTGGCGCATCCTCGAAGCGTCAGGTGCGCTGGGCGTGCGCCTCGATGGGCGGTGGGCCGGCCTGCGCGCCGCCGGTCCCGGCAGCATCGCGCCGCTGTTCACGCGCGAGGTGCGCCACTGGGGCGCGGACATCGACCGGTGGGCGGCGGCGTGACAACGTCAACCCCAACCTGCTCGCAACCCTCATCCAGATCGAGAGCTGCGGCAGCCCCGACGCGATCTCGGCGGCGGGGGCGGCGGGGCTGTTCCAGGTGATGCCGTTCAACTTCGCGCCCGGCGACGACTTCTTCGACGTCGAGACGAACGCGCGGCGCGGCATCGGAGTGCTGCTCGAATGCCTGGGCCAGGCGAACTACGACGCCGGACGCGCGATGGCGTGCTACAACGGCGGTCCGGGGACGCTGAACACGGTGTACACCAACTGGTACGACGAGACGCAGCGCTTCTACACCTGGGGCACGGGCATCTACGCTGACGCGCTGGCCGGCCGCGCCGAGAGCGCGACGCTCGACCGGTGGCTGGCGGAGGGCGGCGCGGCGCTGTGCCAGCGCGCCGCAGCGGTCTTGAGGCTGGAGTGACCGGCCTACGTCTGAGGACTTCGGTACCCTTCAACATCGCCCTGTGAGCGCCTATAATGGCAAACGGGCGGGTTCGCCGCACCGGGCGGAGAAGCCCGCACACTGCTTCGGAGGGGGACTGCACTGAAAGGATCAAACAATGCGCTATTCAGTCCTCGTGATGCTCTCGCTGGCCGCGTCGCTTGTGCTCTTTGCTGTCGTCCCGGCAGCGGCGCAGCAAGACCCGACAGCCCCTCCGCCCTCGCCGTTCCCTACCGTAGCCGCGCAACCAACGCCCATGTACATCACAGGCACGCCACCGCCGCCGGCGACGCCCACGCTGGACGCGCTGGCGCCCATCCCGATTGAGATCGGCGAAACAGTGCACGGGACGCTCCCGCCCGGCGAGTACCTCCGGCAGTACGGGTTCGACGGGACCGCCGGGCAGGTCGTCGCCCTCCGGCTGACCTCCCCGCACGTGGAGTCGATGCGCCTCTTCCTGCAAGACGATGCGGGCAACGAAATCTCGGCCTGGGACGCGGCGCGGGAGGGCGGGATCAACCTGGTCCACAGCCTGCCGCGCACGGGCCAGTACCAGGTCCTCATCAACGCCGGCGCTGCCGCCGACCAGCTCTCCGAGTACACGCTCCAGACCGCCTTGCTGCCCGTCCAGCCCATCGCGTATGGCGAAAGTGTGGAGGCGGCGGTGCGGGCAGAGACGCCGGCGAGCGTGTTCGACTTCGACGGCAGGGAGGGTGATCTGGTCGTGCTCACCCTGGACGGGGGCGGGCTTCATCCCGTTTCTTGTGCTGGAGGTCGAGGACGGGCAGGCCTGGCGCCAACTGAGCACCGGAGGGGCCCCCACGCAGCAGCGCTATGGCGGCGTCGCGCAAATCGGGCCTCTGACGCTGCCCCCGCACCGGCCACTATCGCGCGATTGCGCACGCCCTGGGCGGCGCGCCGAAGGGTACGTACACCTTCACCCTCGACGAGATTGTGCCCGTTGTGCTGGACTACGGCGCGACGGTTGAGGGCGAAGTCACCGCCGCTGCGCAGGTCGCCTACTACGCCTTCGAAGGCGCTTACGGGGACATCATCGATATCCAGGTGTTCACGCAGAGCGGCGGCGCCAACGCGGACACGGTGCTTACGCTCTACGGCAGCCCTCAATTTCAGCAACTGGCCCATGACGACGACAGGGGGCAGGGCTTCGATCCGGAGATCATGCGCCAACTGCTGACTCTGGATGGCACGTACATCATTGCGGTGCGGCCCTTCACGCGCGGGGACACAGCGGCGTTCACGCTGTCGCTGGCGCGCGCCCCAGAGAGCGCGCTCGACGCCGGCCCGCAGCGCGTGCGCATGGATAAGCATCCCTACAACGCGACGCTGACGTTTGAGGGCCGCGCCGGTGAGATGGTCCGCCTCGTGCTGGAAGTGGTGCGGGGCGTCAACACGCCGGTGGTTCAGGTCACACAACGCGATGCGACCCTGTTCGCGTTGAGCGCGACGAGCAGCAGCCGGCTGGCGAGCGATTTCGTCGTGCCGAAAGACGGGACTGTGCTCGTCCAGTTGGAGGGCGGCGGCTTCAGCGAGGGGACGATAGAGGTTTCCATCGAGCGCCTTGAGTAATCACCGCCGGCAGGCAAATAAGCGGCCCGCGCTTTGTTGAAGGCGCGGGCCTTTCTTGTTTGTTCCCCTCCCGGCCCTGTGATACGATTCAGCCACCATGTCCGATCTGCAAGGCTCACATACACCCAGGCTCACGTGCCGCCAGATGTTACTGCGTGTCGCCGGCGGTGCGGCTGCCGTCACGGTGTGCAGCGTCGCCGGCGCAGTGGCGATGCTCTCGAATGCGCCGAGATCACAACCGGGGAGAAACGCGATGTTGAACCAGAGACCGCTCACGCCGCTGCCGCCGGGTAGCGTCCGCGCTGAAGGCTGGCTGCACACCCAGCTCCGCCGCCAGGCTGACGGCCTGACCGGCCACGTCGGCGAGACCTTCCCCGACCTGGGGCCGAACAGCGCCTGGCTTGGCGGGACGGGCGAGAAGTGGGAGCGCGGCCCCTACTACACGCGCGGCCTCGTGGAGCTGGCGTGGACGCTCGACGACGCGGGGCTGAAGGCGGAGGCGATGCGCTGGATCAACTGGACGCTCGGCAGCCAGCGCAACGACGGCGCTTTTGGCCCCCCGGACCTGGACCCGTTCGACTGGTGGCCGCGGATGCCGATGCTCAACGCGCTGCAGGCCTACCACGAAGCGACCGGCGACGTGCGCGTGATCGACTTCCTCACGCGCTACTTCCTCTTCCAGCGCGCCTACCTGGACGCGCACCCGCTCTCGCAGTGGGCGACGGCGCGCGCCGCCGACAACGCGCTCAGCGCGCTGTGGCTCTACACGCGCACCGCCGACGCCTGGCTCCTTGAGCTGGGGGCGGCGCTGCTCGGCGGCGCGGCGATAGACTGGGCGGCGCATTACCGGGCGCGCACGCTGGAACAGGACTACTGGACGGTGCACGCGGTCAACGTGGCGGAGGGCGTGCGCCACCCGGCGGCGCGCTACTGGCTGACCGGCGACCCGGACCACCTCGACGCGCTGGACCTGGGGCTGGCCTATCTGCGCGATGCGCACGGCCAGATCGAGGGGTGCACTCCGGCGACGAGCTGCTCGCCGGGCGCGACCCCACACGCGGCACCGAGACCTGCACCGTGGTCGAGATGATGTTCTCGTGCCAGGAGTTGCTGCACATCACCGGCGACCCCCGCTACGCCGACGTATTGGAGCGGCTTGCGTTCAACGCGCTGCCGGCGCTGTTCAAGCCGGACCTCACGGCGCACCAGTATTTCCAGACGCCGAACCAGGCGCAGTGCGTGATCGGTGACTACGAGTGGCACACCCGGCACGAATCGCGCGACGAGAACACGTTCGGCGTGGGGGTCGGGTTTGGCTGCTGCATCTCGAACCTGCACATGGGCTGGCCGAAGTTCGTCTCTGGCCTGTGGAAGCGCACTGCCGACGGCGGCCTCGGTGCGGTTGCTTACGCGCCGTGCTCGGTCGAAGCGGAAGTCGGCGGGCGGGCGGTGCGCATCCACGAGGCGACCGCGTACCCGTTTGACGAGCGCGTCACGCTGACGCTGGGCCTCGACGCGCCGGCTGAGTTCCCGCTGCTGCTGCGGATGCCGGGCTGGTGCGCCACGCCGGAGGTGACGGTGAACGGTGAGGCGACGCCGGCGGAGGCCGGCGGCTTCGTCGCCATCACGCGCGCGTGGGCCGACGGCGACGAGGTTGCGCTGCGCTTCCCGATGTCGATCACGTTGTCGTCGTGGGAGAGCGACGCGGTTGGCGTCGAGCGCGGGCCGCTGGTGTACGCGCTGCAGGTGGGCGAGGCGTGGTCGTTCGTGGGGGAGCGCGCGCCGCTGCCGTCGGGCTATCCCGTGTACCCGGCGTGGGAGGTCAGGCCGACGACGCCGTGGAACTACGCGCTGCGCATCGACCGCGAGCGCCCGGAGCGGTCGCTTCGCTTCGAGGCGTCGGCGGTCCCTGAGCAGCCGTGGGACACCGAGCGCGTACCGGTGCGGCTGGTTGCGCAGGCGCGGCGCGTGCCTGGCTGGTCGCTGACGCAGAACGTCGCCAGGCCGCTGCCGCAAAGCCCGGTCGAGTCGGCGGAGCCGGTGGAGACAGTGGCCCTGATCCCCTACGGCGCGGCGCACCTGCGCATGGCGGTCATGCCCTGGCTGCGCGCCTGAGTTGCGCGCCCAGGAGACTGAAGCGCAGACGCTCGTTCGCAAAGGTCGCCCGGCGCGACCTTTTGTCAACCAGAAGCACGCACTTAAGGAGGATTGGGAGCGATGGACCTCACATCAATCATCACGACGGTGTTGGCGCTGTCCGTCCTGGTCGAGCGGTTGCTCGAAGCGACCTTCAGCCTTGTGGAGTTGCGGATGCCGCGCATCACCGGCGACGCGACGAGCGTGAGCGCGCAGCAGCGCGCGCAGGCAGAGAAGTACGCCGCCACCAAGCGCGTCGCGAGCACGCTGCTCGGCATCGTCCTGGGCGCGGTGGTCGCCGCCGTACTCGGCATCGGGGTCTTCGGCCAGATCGGGATAACGGCCATCTCCAGGGCTGCCGACACGCTGCTGACCGGAGCTATCGCCGGGGCGCTGTCGCCGTATTCGCACCAGCTCATCGAGGGCTTCTTCGACCTGCGCGCGGTGCTGAAGGGCGTCGCGGAGAACCGGCGGCAGGACGCGATGATGAAGGCCAGCGTCCGGTCGCAGGCGGAGTCGGGCGGCCAGGGCTAGGCGCGCGGTTCGGGCGGGAGATACGGCCTGATCGGCGCGTCGTCCCAGACCTGCGCCTCGATGTAGCGATCCGGGCCGTGCGCGCCGTCAGGGTTCCAGACCTGCGGGAGGCCGTAGCGCGCCACGATGTCGGATAGCTCGGCGAGGGTGTAGACCTGCCCCCGGTACGGCCGCCCGTCCTGCAGGCGCATGGCGGGGAAGGTGTCGCCGTAGGTGAAGCTGACGGCGGCGGCGGCGAACGCATCCAGCGCGATGCGCAGCGCACAGCCCTCGCGGTACCAGGTCATGAGCCAGGGGCACGCGCCGAGGATCATGTAATGCGGGCGCGCGCGCTGTGGCCGCCCGCCCTTCGCGATGAACAGCCGGCGCACCCTGGCCTCCAGCGCCCTGCGGACCTGCAGGTAATCGCCGGCGCGCTTGCTGGCGAAGACGCCGCCGCGCTGGCGGATGGCGTCGAGCGTCGCCTCGGCCTCGTGGGGCGGCAGGTCCGACAGGTTGCGGAACGGGCCGCTGGCGCATTCGTAGTAGTGGGTGAGAAAGTCGGGGAGCGCGCTGGCGTCTGGGGTCAGGCTGTTCGGGCGCATGGCGGGCGGGTCAGGGCTGCGTGATGATGATGGCGTGCTCGATGCCGATCTGCCCGGTCGCGACGGCGTGCCGTTCGACGGCGCAGAGCAGCGCGAGCGTTGCCGCGTGCGCCGGGTTGTCGGCGTCGAAACCGTGGTAGAAGGCGCGGTCGAGCGCGTAGGCCAGCAACCCCCGCCGTAGGGCCGGACTTCGACATCGGTGAAGTACTGCTCGATCAGCGGATGATCTCGGCGGACCGGACCCCTTCAGAGGGGTCGGTGCGCAGGAGGTGGTCTTTCTGCGCGCGATGCAGGACGCCGAAGCCCGGATACAGGTCCAGGCTGCCCGGCGCGAAGAGCCGCCGCAGCGCCGAGGCCAGCGCCTTCTTCGCCGACGACCACGCCGGCTGGCCCGCCGGTTCGGGTATGTTGTAGAGCCGGTGCAGCAGCCTGAGCAGCCGGTCGTAGCGCCGGTGCGGCGACCGCTCCCTGAGTTCGGGCGGGACAAGGTACGCGACCGCGTTGATCAGCTCCAGTTGGCGCGGCGGGTAGTCCTGGTATGACGCGCCGACGTGTTCGTTGGCGTAGAGCAGGCCGCCGGGCTTGAGCGTGCGCCGGATGCCCTCCAGCACGCCCTCCAGGTTCCAAAGGTGGTGGAGCGCCCCGTTGGCGATGACCAGGTCGTATTTCTCGGCCTCCCAGTTGTAGGCGTTCAGGTCGGCCTGGACGTATGCCGTGTTCTGCAGGCCGGCCGCCGCCGCGCTCTGCCGGGCGGCTTCGAGCGCGCCTGCGGCAAGATCGACGCCGACGCACTGCCTGACCCCTGGAAGCTGCGTGACGATACGGCGCTCGACGCTGCCGAAGCCGCAGCACAGGCTCAACACCGACTCGATCCGCCGGTCGCGGAGGTAGGCGGCGATGAGGATGTCCTCCGCCCAGTGCGGGTTGTCGCGGTGTTCGTCCGCCAGCGCCTTGCCGAACGCGGTCTCGATCAGGTAGGGGCGCAGCGGCGGGAAGCCGAAGAAGTTGTGGGCGATGTCCGGCTCGAAGGCGGACCACTTGTCCGCGACGCGCGATAGATTCTCGTGCATAGTGTGGTTCTCGATACGCTTTGGTAAGCTCCCAGGGAGCTTCAAGCTCCCTGGGAGCTATGCAAACCAGTCAGCTATTCCGGCGACACCGTGAACAAGCTACCCGCGCCGCGCCCGTACACCTCCGGGAAGTAGAACTCGTACCCGGTCGGCGGCATGACGCGGTACGTGCCCGGCAGCCCGGCGCGCACCTGGTAGTGGTACTCATACGTGCCGGCAGGCAGCCAGCTTGCGCTGAGCACCACCTTCTCGTCGCGCAGTTCGGTGTGGCTGAACCACCACCAGCCCCACCCCTCGCGGAGCGGGTCCGTGCGGCTGAGCGTGGGCCGCTCGCCGACCTGCGTCGTCGTCAGCAGCGAGGTATCGACCGCCTCTACGCCGGCGGGGATCGGGTCCTCGACCACGACGTAGTACAGGTCGTTGGGCGCGATGATGGTCAGCGTCACGTCGATCAGGTCCCTGACGCGCGCCCGTCACCGGCGTCTCCGGGTCGTCGGCGAGCGTGGTAGCGCCGGTCGAGGATGACGCCCCGGTTCAGCGACGCGATGTCCTCAACGGGCAGGAAGACGCGCAGGTGCGACGTGTAGTAGAGCACGCCGGGGCCGCTGTCGCGCGCGATGGTGAGCCGGTTGATCTCCTGCGCCAGCAGGTCGGCCACCTCGACGCGCAGCGTGGTCGTCTCGCGGACCGTCTCCGGGCTGGCGACGCCCGCGCCAAGCTCCACGCCGTTGAGCGTCGCGTTGAAGGTGTAGTCGGCCTCAAGCTCGCCCGTGACCAGCATCCAGTCGGTGAGCGCCATCACCGCCCACGCGGTCTCCTGCGTGGTCTCCCAGCGGTCGCCCTCGCGCGCCACCATCAGCCAGCGCACCGCGTTCGGCGCGAGCGGGTTCTGCGGGTCCAGGCGGGCGAGGGTGCTGAGGACGATGGCGGTCGTGCGCGTGTTGGTGCTCCAGTTCCACCAGTCGTTGTACCCTTCTTCCCAGTGCGCGCCCGTCGCGGAGAGGATCGCGGCGTTGCTCAGGTCAGACAGCAGCACGTCCACGCGGCTGCGGTCGGTGCCGTCGATCATGCTGAACGTCATCGCCAGATACGCACGGGCGTACAGGCTCAGCCGCTCGCGCAGGTCGTAGAGCACCACCGTGCGCGCGATGTCGCCCGCCCCGGCGCGCGCCAGCACGTACAGCGAGAACGCCTGCCGGTTCATCACGTAAGTCCGCGAGTTGATGGAGATCGCCATCAGGTTCTCGCGCAGGTAGGCAATCGCGTCGTTCACCGTCTGCCCGCTCACCGCAAAGCCCGCGTCGCGCGCCTCGATGAGGCCCCAAAGCGCGTAGGCGGTCACGGTCGGGTTGCTGGGGTCGTTGACCCACCAGCCCCAGCCGCCATCGACGTGCTGCTGCGCGTAGAGGCGCTGGAGCGCCCAGTTCACCTGCGTGCGGAGTTCCGCTTCCAGGCGCGCGTTCGCCAGACCCAGCGTCTCCAGCGCGCGGTAGGTCATGAGGTTGGGGAGGAAGCGGCTCACGGTCTGTTCGGTGCACTGGTAGGTGAAGTTCGTCAGGTAGTCCAGCCCATCGACGGTGGCCGCCGCCAGCGACGGGTCAAGCCGGACGGTCAGCTCGCCCCGCGTCACGTCCATCGTGCGCGGCAGCGCCACCGCCTCGGTGGTCGCGCCGCCTTCGCGCAGCGTGCCGCCCGTCCCGACCGTCTCCGGCGCTTCGTAGCGGTAGACGGGGATCGCCTGATCCTCGCCCTGGCCGAGCGTGGGCCGGCTGGCGTCGCGATAGTCGCCGCCCTGCGCGGTGAAGATCAGCGTCACCGCGCTCACGTCCTGCACGGTCGCGGCCCAGTTCACGCGCCCGCGCGCGCCGGCTTCGAGCGTGATCGTCTGCGTCAGGTCGTCCGTCACGTCGAGGCCTTCCACCTCGGCAAGGCCGACCTCAACTTCAAGGTCTTCGCCGGTGTTGTTGTTGACCACCGCGCCGAGGATGACCTCATCCCCGACGACGAGGAAGCGCGGCGTCACCGGGCGGACGAGCAGCGGCTTGGTCGCGACGATGTCCACCGTGTTCTGCCCGACCAGCGTATCCGCAGTGACCGCGCGGGCGTCCATGTTCCACGTGGTGAGGTTGTCCGGCAGCGTCACGTCCACGGCGGCGCGCCCGTCCTCGTCGGTGACCACGTGCGCGTTCCAGTATGGCGTATCGACGAACTCCTGCCGCACGTCAAAGAACGCGCCCTCACCGCCGCCGCCACCGCCGCCCTTGACCGTCTCAAGCGTCTCCTGCGTCAGCCGGTCAACCGACATGGTGAGCAGCACCGACGTGCGCACGCTCAGTCCCTGCTGGCCGTAGAAGTGGGCGAGGATCGGGCCGCTGTTGGGCGGGGCGATGTCGAGCGCGGCCTGGTCGGTGAGCGCCAGGCCCACCTCGGCCTGAACCGGGCGGCCCTCGAAGTCGGTGGTCACGACTTCGTAAGTCACGGTGTCGCCAGGGCCGGCGACGTCGGTCGAGGGCGTCAGCTCGACGTTGACCTGCTTCTGCGCCGTCGATACGGTCAGCAACACCTCGCCCATGCGGAAGGCGGCGACCGGGTTGTCTTCGTCCACGCCCTTCACGAGCAGCACGCTCACGTAGATGTTGGGCGCGTGGGCCGGCGTGATGGGCAGCCGGTAGATGTGGCTGTTCGTTTCGAGCGCGACAACGTCGTATTGCAGCACGCCGGCGCGCTCCACCGTGATGAGCGCGGTCACCGCGCCCTGGAACGGCGAGGTGATGAGGATTTCGGCCTCGTCGCCAACGTCGTAGGTGTCCGCGTCGGGGATCAGGTCGATGCGGTAGTTGTTCTCCTGCCGCCACGGCACATAGCCGGGGCCGGCCACCCACATGAAGGTGCTCGACCGGACCGCGTTGCCGAGCGCGTCGCGCGTCACCGCGACGACCTTGTAGACGCCGCCGCGCGGCGGCGTGAACGTGAACACGCCCGCGCCCTCGTCATCGGTCGTGACTTCGCCGCTGGCGACCTCGATTTCCTCCACCTGCCACGTCCACGCGGTGTTGCCGTTCTCGTCCTCTTCGAGCACGCTGGACCAGCGCCGCTCGAACGCCGTCAGCGTCACTGTCTGGTCGGGCGCGGGCTCGCTGGCCCAATCGACGGTGATGAGGTTAACCGCCATCTCCTCCTCAGCCGTACCGACGTACTGCGCCGGGCGCAGGCCGACGTAGACCTCGCCCTGGTGCACGATGACGGTATCGCGGTTGCTCACCGCCTGCCCGCTGATGTCGGTGACGGTGAACTCAATCGTGTAGCGCTGGCTCTGGGTCTTGTCGCCCAGGTCGGCGGGGACCTCCACCGTGAAGTGGCCGCGCGCGTCGGTCATGCCTTCGCCGCTGGCGATTTCCTCGCTGTAGCCGTAGCCGAGGCGGTAGCGGCCCTCGTCCTCGTTGAAGTCAACGAAGTCCCAGCGCCCGCGCCCGGTGTAGTAGAAGCTGTAGTCTTCGCCCAGCACCACCCACGAGACCTGGGCGTCCGAGACCGGCCCGCCGAAGTAGAAGGCGCTGTCCATCTCGACGGTGATCGTGTCGCCCTGGACGACCTCCTTCCGGTCGGGCAGCACGGAGACGGTGAACTCCGGCAGGCGGTACTCGGCCACGCCGAAGCCGAGGGTGCGCGTGCGCCCGCCGTACTCGGAGACGAGGTTGTAGTAACCAAGCTCGGCCTCGTCAGCGAGCGTGAACGCGCCGGAGAACGTGCCGAACTCAGAGAGTTCCAGCTCCTCGCGGTAGATGGTCTCGCCGCGCGTGTCCTCGATGTGGACCGGGATGCGCCGGGCGGTTGTCGGCATGGTGTAGGTCACGTCGTCGCGGTCGCGCACGACGCCCCTGAAGTACACCGGCTGCCCCGGTCGGTAGACGGCGCGGTCGGTATAGAGGTAGACCGTCTCGTTGACCGGGTAGTAGTCGCCGTTGAGGTCGAACGACCAGGGGTCGATGCCGTTGGTCCAGTAGTTGGTGGAGAGGCCGAACTCACTGCCCGTGTCCACCACCGCGTACACCGGCTCGTACAGGTCGGGCAGCGACGGGATCGCGCCTTCGAGCACGCCGTCGGCGTTGGTGTTGCCGCTCAGCAGCTCGCGCCCGTTCTCGTCGTAGAGCGTCACCGGCACGTTCGCCACCGGCGCGCCGCGCTCAAGGTCCGTGACCCACACGAACGCCCGGTCGGTGGACACTTTGAGCGTGAGGTTGACGGTCGCCAGGATCAGCAGTTGGCGGCTGGGGATGTAGTCGCGGGCCACAGTCTCCGGCGCGCTCAGTTGCAGGTAGTACAGCCCTGGCTCCAGCGCGCCGCCTTCCTCAGACGCCAGCTTGGCGAGGTAGAAATGGCGCGTGTTCCGCTCCGGTTCCACCGGCACGCTCCACGCGCGCACAAGCTGTTCAGCGGTTGGGGCGTAGGTGTCCCACAGTTCCCAACTGTCGCGCCCGATCAGGCTGATGAACTCGGCCTGCCGCACGGTAGAGAGGGAGAGATCCAGGCTGCTCACGTTCCGGTAAGTGGTGAAGAGCTGCGTGTCCGCCGCCGCCGCGCTGAGCATCCCCACGCGGTCCGGCATCTGGACGTAGGCGTAAGGGTCGTAGTCGCCGGTCGAAAAGCGCACCTGCATGCCCTGCTCGATAACGTTGCCGTACACGTCCGCCATGCCGGCCTCGATGGTGACCGTGTACGCCGTCGCCGGCGCGTGGCTGAAGGAAACCATCAGGCGGTTGTCGTAGGTATTGTAGTAGTAGTTCACCTGGTCCGGCTCAGGATCGATCTGTACCCTGTCTTCCAGTGTGGCCTCGTCCATCGGGGAGGCGAAGTAGATGCTGATCCCGCTGCCGGGGCGGATGCCTTGCGCGCCGTCGCGGGGGTCGGTGTCGATGATGGACGGCGGCGGCGCGGTGATGAACGACCACTGCAGGCCGGCCGCGAGGGGCGCTTCACCGCTGGCGGCAAGCGCGCTGCCCTCCACGCGGACGGTGTAGGTGGTTGACAGGTCGAGACGACCTTCGGGCGTGAACGTGAGCTGCGTGTCGTTGGCTTCCCACGCAAAAGCGCCGGGGACGCGCTGCACGCGCTCTGCGTTCACCAGCGAGAACGCGGCCTCAGTGCTGGGCCGGTCCATCGGCTGGTTGAACGTCACCGAGATCGACGGTTCCAGCGCCACATTCGACGCGCCGTCGCGGGGGCTGGTTTCCAGGATCATCGGGGGTAGCGTGGTGAAGGTCCATGTGTAGGGCGCTTCGAGCACGCCGCCGATGGTGTCCTCAAGGCCGGCCGCGACGGTGACGGTGTAGGTCATGCCGCCGATGAGCGGTTCCGCCGGGCGGAACTGGTAGATCGAGGTGTTCAGCCACGCGCCGGCCCCGTCCGTCGGCGGGTCGATAGCGAGCGGGTCGGGCAGGTCGTCCATCTCCTCGGCGATGACCAGCGGCACCACCGGGCGGTTGAACACGACCGTGATGACCGAGTCCGCCTCGACGCCTTCCGCGCCGTCCGCCGGCAGGACCTGACTCACCGCCAGGAAGCCGACGGTCTGTAGGGTGAAGGCATACGGCTCGATGAGCGTCAGCCCGTTCTCGGCTGCCGCCGTGTCAGCGATCACGACGTGATATTGCCGCCCGCGCTCCAGGGCGGCGGTTGGCGCAAAGCGGACCGCTGTATCGTCGAGCCAAGTGAAATCCCCCTCGACCTGGGGTGTCACCATGAACGCGCCCTCGACGCTGCGCTTGTCCATGGGCTGGTCGAAGAAGATGTCGACGGCGCCGTCCAGCGGCAGCTCTTCCCCGCCGAGCGGCAGATGCGTCACGACACGCGGCGGAAACGCCGCCTCCTGCGCCGACACTGCCGCCTGCAGCGGCATCGCCAACGCGACCACCAGACAGACGACCAGGCCGAGTTTGCGGTTCATCCCTTTACTCCGATCTGTGAGCACGCGCAATCCTGCAACCGATCCGATTATACCGCGCCTGGTTCGGCAGGCATTGAGACATATGCCCCACATGGCGCAGGCGTAGGGCAATCGCCTGCGCGGAGGAGAATTGAACCGCAGTGAACGCTGATCCAGGAGCAACCAAAGATCCTTCCATCCAGGGAAGCGTGCGGCGGCGCTGCACGCCTGGTTACAGCGAATGCTTCGGCGCTGAGGGACGTGTGTTATAATCTTACCAACGCAACGTTTTTGCGTGCGACTAACACGACAGGGATGTGCTCGATGCCCAAGAGCGCGGCAAAAGAGAAACAGGCCGAGGCCAAAGCGCCGACCCGGAAACCCAAGCCAACCTTTAACCTGAACGACCCGTCGCTGTATTTCAACCGGGAATTGAGCTGGCTGGAGTTCAACCGGCGCGTACTCGAAGAAGCCCAGGACCCCTCGCACCCGCTCCTGGAGCGGGTGAAGTTCCTGGCGATTTTCAGCAACAACCTCGACGAGCACTACATGATCCGTATCTCCGGCCTCAAGCGCCAGGTCGCGGCCGGCGTGCTCGATACGCCGCCTGACGGCATGACGGCCTCCGAGCAGATCGCCGCTTTCCGCGAGCGGGTCATCCCGATGATGCACGAACAGCGGCGGGTTCTGCATGAGGAGCTTCTGCCGCAACTGGCGAAGCACGGCATCCACGTGAATCGCTACGCCGACCTCACCGACGCGCAACAGGAGGCGCTGCAGCGGTACTTCGAGAACGAGGTGTTCCCGGTGCTGACCCCGCTCGCCGTCGATCCGGGCCGGCCCTTCCCGCACATCTCAAACCTGAGCCTCAACCTCGCGGTGGTCGTCCGTGACAGCCGGGGAACCCGGTACTTCGCCCGCGTGAAGGTGCCGAAGGTGTTCCCGCGCGTGCTGCCCATCAACGAGGTGCTGGCGAGCTACGGCGGCGAGGCGATTGTGCCGCCTGGGGACCATTTCGTGTGGTTGGAGGAGGTCATCGCGGCGAACCTGGATGTGCTCTTCCCTAACCTGGAGGTGGTCGAGTACTCGTCGTTCCGGGTGACGCGCAACACCGACGTTGAGATCGAAGAGGACGAGGCGTCGGACCTGCTGGAGACGATTGAGGAAGGGGTCAGGCAGCGCCGGTTCGGCGACGCCGTGCGCCTGAGCGTTGACCAGTCCACGTCGGACCG
This sequence comes from Anaerolineae bacterium, assembly GCA_027494055.1. Taxonomy (GTDB): domain Bacteria; phylum Chloroflexota; class Anaerolineae; order Aggregatilineales; family JAFGMM01; genus JAOSJO01. The sequence continues at coordinate 463,442 of JAOSJO010000024.1, forward strand.
GGTGCGGCGTCTGCTCACGGAGCACCTGCAACTTGACGAGAATGACGTGTATACGGTGCCGTTCCCCCTGGGGTTGAGCGACCTCTTTGGGCTGGCGGCGCTTGAGCGCCCGGAGCTGCGCGATCCTCCCTTCATGCCGAAGCGGCCGGCGGTGCTCTCGACGCCGGGAAGCGACATCTTCCGCACCATCCGCCAGCAGGACATCCTGCTGCACCACCCCTACGATTCGTTTCTGCCCGTCGTGGAGTTCTTCGAGGCGGCGGCGACCGACCCCAATGTGCTGGCGATCAAGACCACGCTGTACCGCGTCGGGGCGAATTCGCCGGTGGTCGTGGCGCTGATGAAGGCGCGTGAGAACGACAAACAGGTGGCGGCGCTGGTCGAGCTAAAGGCCCGGTTCGACGAAGAGAACAACATCGGTTGGGCGCGCGCGCTTGAAAAGGCGGGGGTGCACGTTGTCTACGGGCTTGTGGGGCTGAAGACCCACTGCAAGGTGACGCTGGTGGTGCGGCGCGAGCCAGGGGGCATCATGCGCTATGTGCACCTGGGCACGGGCAACTACAACGCGACCACAGCCCGCATCTACACGGACATGGGGATGTTCACCTGCCGCAAGAAGCTCGGCTCGGACGCTTCGGAGCTTTTCAACCGGCTGACCGGTTACGGCCAGCAGATGACATACCGGCGGCTGTTGGTCGCCCCGGAACACATGCGCGAGCAGCTTACGTCGATGATCCGGCGCGAGACGCAGCACGCCCGCAATGGCGCGGAGGCGCGCCTGATCTTCAAGATGAACGCCCTGGTCGATGCGCCGATGATCCGCCTGTTGTACGAAGCGTCGATGGCCGGCGTGCAGATCGACCTGCTGGTGCGCGGCATCTGCTGCCTCCGGCCAGGGATGCCGGGCCTCAGCGAGAATATCCGCGTCACGAGCGTGGTGGGGCGCTTCCTGGAGCATAGCCGCATCTACTACTTCCTGAACAACGGGGAGCCGGAAATCTACCTGGGCAGCGCCGACCTCATGCCGCGCAACCTCAACCGGCGCGTCGAGACGCTTTTCCCGGTCGCCGACCTGGACATTCAGCGCCGGCTACTCGATGAGATCATCGCCATCTCGATGGGCGACAACGTCAAAGCGCGCCAGCTTCTGCCCGACGGGACCTATGAGCGGGTGCGGCCCCGTGACGGTCGGGAGCCGCTCAACAGCCAGGACTGGTTCCTGACACACAATTGAGCCGGGCGCATGCGGGTTGTCTCAGCCGTGGGCGGTCCTGGGGGGAGCGGCGGTGCCGCGTTGGACCACTTCGACCGGGAGGAGGATGTGCGTCTCCTCTGGCGGATTCCCGGAGAGTAGCTCAAACAACAGCGTGGCGGCCTGCTGGCCCGATGAATACATCGGCTGGTGGATAGTCGTCAGGTCGAGATACTCGGCGATCTCGATGTCGTCGTAGCCGATGACCGAGAGGTCTTCGGGGACGCGCAGCCGGCGCGCGTGCGCGGCTTCGAGGACGCCAAGCGCCTGCGTGTCGCTGGCGGCGAAGATCGCCGTCGGGGGGTCGTGCAGTTCGAGCAGTTCGAGCGCGAGCTGGTGCGCCACGTAGCGCCCGTGATCCCCCAGCCGCTGGTAGGCCGGCCGGTAACGGAACCCGGCGGTCTCAAGCGCCTGGCGATAGCCCAGGTAGCGGCGCTGGCTGCTGATGAAACCGAAGGGGCTGTCGAAAGTGTCGCCAATGAAGGCGATCTTCCGGTGCCCCAGCGCGATCAGGTGCTCGGTCGCGAGACGCCCACCGCCGGTGTCGTCAATCGCGATGCTGGGCAGGTCGGGGTGGTGGCTGTCCAGCAGCACCGTGGGGACGTTCCAGTGCTTGATCACGGTCGCGTCCGCGTCCTGCACGCCGAGCGCGATGATGATCATGCCGTCCACGCTCTTGAACTTCGAAACGTTCTGGAAGCACGCATCGCGCTGCTCCGGCGTGTTGATGCTGAAGAGGACCAGGTCGTAGTTGGTGGCGGTCAGCTCGGCGAGGATGCCGTTGAGGCGGCCCACGAACGCCGGGCGGGTGAAGAACGGCGTGATGACGCCGATGGTGTGCGTGCGCCCCAGCGCCAGACGCCGCGCGGTGGGGCTGGGCTGGTAGTCCAGCGCGGCCATCGCGGCAAGCACGCGCTCGCGCGTCGGCTGGCTGACGAAGGGGCTGTTATTGAGCACGCGGGAGACCGTTCCGACGCCCACGCCCGCTGCTTTGGCGACGTCCCGGATGGTCGCAGCCAACGTTCCTCCTCAGAACCAGAAAGAAACAGAACTGGAACCGGTTCCATCCACGTTTCCATTATAGGATAGAGCGGGAGTCCCTGTCAAGGACAGACCGAAGATGGGGTGCATCCCTCTTGGGGCGCGTTTGTGGTCCGCTGTGCAGCTTCCCGAAAGCTCGGAGCTTTCGGAAAGCTATTGATGTCGTCTCTTTCTTGGCTGGAGCCGGCCGGACAGGGGGCTTAAGCCCCCTGTCCCTGGCTCCTTGTCTGTTCACCTTGTCCATTCGGTGCTGTGTGTTTTTCGTGGCCCGCCGACTGAAGTCGGCGGCTAATCGCAGAAAATGGTGGGCAAGAGCACGAATTAGCCCGCGACTTCAGTCGCGGGATCAGAAGAAACGGCCCACCGCCCGCCTCCTGGAAGAGGGTCGGGGGCGGGTAGGGGCAAGGCATGCCTTGCCCCTACCTCTCACCCCCGCCGACGACATGTGGCGCGCTCTGGTTCCCGTTGCGCCGCATCTGGCGGTACGGGCGACCCGCCGGGTCGCCCCTACGTCTCCTTACCGCTCGCCGCCCACAAGGGGAGCCGCCGGCTCCGGCCGGCGGGACAGGGGGCTTAAGCCCCCTGTCCATGGCCCCCTGTCCATGGCCTCCTGTCTGACCCATCCCCTGTCCCATCACGGCGCGCCGCCGGCCTCCTGGAACACCTGCTCGACGCGGCGGCGCAGGCGGTTCGCGCTGTGCATACAGATGGCCCACACGACGATGAGGGCGACCGGCGTCACCAGCAGCAGCGCCGGCTCCACAAACGGCAGCACGAGGAGCGGCACCCCGATCAGGTAGAACACCTGCCCGATCCCGACATATGCCTGAATGTGCGCGCCCTGCGCGCCGGGGCGGATCTCGCCGGTGATGACGGTCCCCAACTGCACGCCGAGCCGGCCGTAAAGCCTGAAGGTGTTGTCGGGGCGCACCTCGCCGCGCAACCCGTGCCCTGCGCGCACGGCCTGGCGCAGCGCCTCAGCGCAGGCGTCGGCGAGGCATTCGGTGAACACATCCATGCGCATGGCTATCGCTCCCCAGGGTAGACGGCGGTCAGCGAGCCGTCGGCGTCGGGGCGCGCGAACGCGATGAGCGACAGCGTCCACGACTCGCCCGTCACGTGGTCGAACGGCTCAATGTCGAAGCTCAGGCGCAGCGGCGCGACCCCCTCCGTGTGCGTGTAGGGGACGCGCCAGCCTGGGGCCGTCGAGCTGCATCACCAGCGACGCCGGCGCGCCCTCCCACGCCGCCGTGGCGCTGACGCGGCCCGGCCCGGCGACAGGGAGCACGATCACCACCGCGCCCACGTCGGGCGCGACGTTGAACATGCCCGACAGGCGGCTGCCGGGGTACATCATCGCGAGCGCGCCCGCCGCCGCGATGCCGTCGCCGGGGCTGCTGATGGTCACGCGCCACCAGCGGTACGCGCCCTCCACGTCTTCTTCGGTTGCGAGGTAGTGCAACTGGAGCGGGGAGGGGCCTTCCTGGCGGGCGAAGGGCGCGGGCTGCCCCGGCGCGTCGAGGGTGATGACCAGCTCGCGCTGCGTGCCCTGCCAGGCGGTGCTCACGACGATCTCGCCCGGCTCGTCAACCGGCAGGTAGAAGACGGTCTGGTTGGGCGCGAGCCGCCAGGGGAAGCTGAGCGAGATCAGCGAGATCACCCGGTCCGGTTCGGGCGAGGGGGTGGGCAGGGTCGGGGGCCGGCCCGACGCCCCGGCGATCACGACCTGCACCGGCCACGCCGTGCTGACGGCCACCAGCCGCCCGTCGTGGTCGAACGCGCGCACGCCCCACCAGTAGACGCTGTGGGGCAGCGCGACCAGCATCTCGTGGCGGCCCCGCCCGCTGGCGTCGAAGCCCAGGCAGTCGCCGGGCAGGACCCACTCAAGCAGGTCGGAGGCGCGGCGGCAAAGGCCAACTGGTAGTAGGCGGTGTTGGTCCGGTTGCGCTCCAGCGTCACGATGAAGCGCTGCCAGCCCTCGACGAGCGCGTCGCCCGGCGCGGGGCTGATGAGCCGCAGAACGGGCTGGCGCGCCGTGTCGAAGAAGGGCACGCGCAGCGTGGTCGCGACGCCCTCAAGCAGTTCGCCGGCCGCGTCGTAGGCGTGCGCCTCGGCGACCACATCGACGATGACGGCCTCCGGCGGGAGGTCCGCCGCCCGGAGCACATCCTGATAGAACGTCACCTGGCCCTGGTCCGTCGCGCCGCCCCCGCTGGCCGCCATGTCGCGCGGCGGGATGGCCGCCCTCTCGTGCTCCAGGCGCTCGAAGAGCGCCTCCGCCGCCGAGCGGATGAAGACGCGGTACCCGATGCGCACCCCCGCCGCCTCGCCGTTGGGGTCGAGCACGCGCGCCGTGAAGGTGATGTCGGGCGGCGCGTCCGCAGCCGGCAGCGCGACCGCGTCGGGCGCGGCGCGCAGCGTGAGTTGTGCGCGCTCCTTGAGGCGCGGCGCAGCGTCAGGCCGCGCGCCGGGTCCGGCGCCGAACAGCAGTAGTGCGGCGATCAACAGGCGGGCAATGACGGGACTCATGTTTGGCGCATCCTGCTGCTTATTGTACCCATTTTCGCGCGCGGCGCAGCATTGATGTATGCTTGGCGTCATGAGACCGGTTCGACTCCTTTTAACGCTCCTGGCGCTGGCCGCAGCCCTGCCGGCCGCCGCACAGCCCTCGGAGGACATCACCGCGCCGGAGGGGCCGGCGGCGGTGGTCGATGGGCTGCACGACCTCGCGGGGCTGGAGTGGGTGGTGAATGACTGCGCCAACCGGTGGACCGAGAACGGCAGCCTGAGCGTGTGCGCCGTCCACGACTGCGCGACGCTCTACCTGCTGTTCACCACCAGCAACTACAGCATCGACGTGCTGCCGCTCTACGTGGCGTTCGACCTGGACCGGGACGGCGTGGCCTTCGCGCCCGGCGACCTGGCGCTGACGAGCGCGGACGGCTGGGTGCGCTACGGGGCGGGCGGCGCGCACACCGCCGCCGCGCGCGGCGTCTATGCCGTCGCGGTGCAGCCCGAGTCGGGCGAGCTGCAGATGGAGGCGTCGCTCCCGCTGGAGGCGCTGGGCCTTGCCCCTGGCGCGTCCGTGCCGTACACGTTCGGGCAGGCGGCGCTCCCGCCTGAGGCGGCGGACCTCGCCACGCTCACCGTGGGGGCGTGCGGCGGGCCAACGCCGGAGGTCGCCACACCCCAGCCCTGGCCCACCGAGTACACCTATGAGATGTTTGTCGAGCAGTTGCGCGCCAAGGAAGCGGCGCAGCGCGCGCCACCGCTTGCCACGGTCCTCGCCCTGGCGCTGGCCGTGGTTGCGCTGGGGTTGGCGGTCATTATCGTGTTCGGCCTGCGCCGCCGCCGCTAGGCGCGCCGCCTCGATAGCTCCCAGGGAGCTTCAAGCTCCCTGGGAGCTACCAAACCGCTGTCTTCAGGGCAGGTTGAGGTTGCGCCTGGAATCGCCGTAATTGTGGAATACAGGCGCGTCGCGTTAACCCTTGCAATAGGCCGACGCTCAGGCTACAATGACTTATGTGTTAACAGAGGATGATTTACGTTAAGCAAACACGGAGGGGCGCCGTGGGTCGCTGGGCGGGAAAATACGTCATTGGCCTGACAGGCAACATCGCGACTGGCAAGAGCATCGTGCGCAAGATGCTTGAGCACCTGGGTGCGTTCGGCCTCGATGCGGACAAGCTGGCGCAACAGGCGATCATGCCCGGCGCGCCGGGCTTCCAGCCCGTGGTGGACACGTTCGGCAAATGGATCCTCGCCGCCGACGGGAAGATCAACCGCGCCGTGCTGGCAAAGATCGTCTTCACCGACCCGGAGGCGCTCGCCCGCCTGGAGCGGATCACGCACCCCATCGTACACCAGGCGATCGACATCTTGGTGCAGCGCAACCAGCGCAGGGTCGCCGTGATCGAGGCGATCAAGCTGCTCGAAGCCGGCTATGGCGACGAGGTGGACAGCGTGTGGGTGGTCGATGCGCCGGCGGAGGTCAGGCTTCAGCGCCTGATGGCGCGGCGCAACATGTCCGAAGCGGCGGCGCGGATGTACATCCAGGCGCAGCCGCCGCAGCAGGCCAAGCTCGACCGCGCCGACGTGGTGATCGACAACGGCGGTTCGCTCGAAAGCACGTGGCGGGTCGTGCAGGCGGCGTGGAACCGGCTCCCGGTGGTTGCCGGCCAGCCCGCGCAGCCGGACATGGTGACGACCGTACAGGTCAAGCCGCCGGCGGCGGGCGCGCCGGCCGTGCCGCGCCAGATGGAAATCAAGGAAGTGGTGGTGACGCGCGGCAAGCCCGGCAACGCCGAGGACATCGCCAGAGTCCTCAGCCGGTTCCGAGGCACGGAAGTCTCCCGGATGGACGTGATGACCGCCTTCGGCGAGAAGGCGTACCTGCTGGCCGAGGCCAACGACCAGGTGGTGGGGGGTGGCCGGGATGCAGGTCGAGAACCTGATCACGCGCGTGGACGAGTTCTACATCCTGCGCATCGCGCCGCCCGCGCCGGTCATCGAGGCGCTGACAAAGGCCGTCGAGGAGAACTCGCGGATGCTGGAGAGCGAAGTGGCCTTCATCTTTGTCAGCACGCAGACGCCCGAATCGGTGATCAACACGTTTGTCGAGTTCGGCTACGAGCCGCGCGAGCTGAGCGACATCAAGGTGCCGGCCTGGCGCGAGGCGGCGCAGGAGTCGATGCCAGCGAACACCCGCATCCTTGCCAAGAAGCTGCGCGCCGAGCGCGTGCTCAAGCCGCTGTAAAGCGTTGGATCGAGGTAGCCTGTGGAAGCGTTCCTTGCCCGTGTGAAGCAGACCCCGGTCATCGGCCCTGTGGTGGGCTGGGCGGACCAGCATCCCCGGCTTGCGGCGTGGATTGTGCTCGCGGCCGGCATGGTGATTATCCTCGCGATTGAGGCGCGCGACGTGGGCCTCGAAGCGGGCCAGTGGATCGCGCTGGTGGTTGCGACGGTGCTGGTGGCCGGCGCGTGCATCTGGATCGTCTCGTGGGAAGACGAAGACGACGATGAGGCCGAAGCGCCGGCTGAGACGCGCCCGGCAGACGCGCCGGACGCCGCCGAGCCGTCGGAGCCTGCCGGGGCGTAGCTGCCTCACATATCCCAGTTATCCTGAACGCCCGGTCCGGCGCTGACCTGCGCCAGGCTCTGGTCGCAAATCTCGCGGTAGCCGCACCGCGCGCAGCGGAACGGCTGGTTGTGGCTGCGGCGCACGTCGGGGTTGAGCAGGTCGGCGCGCATCTGCGCGAGGGCCGCCATCAACTCGGACCCAGTTGTTTCGTGTAGTCAACTTCAAACACACAGTCCGCATAGCGGATGATGCCGTAAGGCGGCCGCCGGCCGTACACGTCCTCGACAAGCAGGCAGTAGGCCGCAAGCTGGAGGATGTGGCTCTTGTACGGCTTCTCCGGGCCGCGCCCGCTCTTGACCTCGACGGGGATGAGCCGGCCCTCGCGGTGGAGCAGGTAGTCGGGCCGGCCGCTCAGCCGGTGGCGGCGCGAAAAGAGGGGTTGTTCCTGCTTGCCGACGCCGGTGTCGCGGTAGACGACCTGGCCCTCAGGCAGCCCGCTCGCACGGCGGCCGGCGCGCGCCAGCATGAGCAGGAACGCGCCCAGCAGCAGCACCGCCAGCACCATGCCCGGCGTGAGGTCCATCAGCCGGCCCCCGCCGCCATCTGCAGGAAGTAGAGCGCCGCCAGGAACACCCCACCGATGAGCAACAGCACGGCGATGACGCCCAGCGCCTGCACGCCGCGCACGAGCAGGTCGTAACTGACGTGCAGCCGCCGCCCGCGCCGGAGTTCGCCCTGGTTGGCAGGGGGTGTAGCCCTGCTGGTCGTACCACCACGCGCGGCGACAGAAGACATAACGCCCGATGTCGCTGGCGTTGATGACGGGCGCTTCATCGTTAGCCGGCTGCGCCATCCTCCGCCTCCTGCATTGTGCGCTCCATGCGGCTGAGCGCGTCTTGCAGGCGTTGCTGGCGCAGGGTGATGGTCAGGTCGCCGCGCGTCCGCTCCAGCACGCCGCGCAGTTGGTCGGTGCGGCGGCGCAGCCCCCCGGTCACGGCGTCGCTCAGGTCGAACGTCATCAACAGCGCGTAGACGGTGTCCATCTGGGCGAGCAGGCGTTCGGCCTCGCCGGTGGATTCGTCGTGGCGGATGATGTCCAGGATGTGGCGGCGCAGCTCGCTGGCGGCCTCGGCAAGCCCGTTGAGATAGGTGTCCGGCTCGATGCCCAGGTCTTCGGGCGTGGGCAGGGGGAGGTCGCGCACGATGGCGTGCGTGATGTACGCTTCGGCATACTCCTTGAGCGCGTCCTGCGTGTAGCCGGTGAAGTACAGGTCTGGGTAGCCCTGCACATACGCGCGCAGCGCGTCGGCGCTCTCCCGCGACTGCACGAGTCGCTCCTCGACGAGGTTCCACTCTTTGCGATGGATCGCGCGGATGGCGTTGGCGCAATCGCGGATCAGCGCCCGCGACTGCTGGATCGCGTTGTTGCGCGCCTCCTCTTTCGATTCCAGAACGGCGCGTATGCCTTCACCAATTGCTTCCAGAGGGTCCACGGGTGCTCCTTGCCCAGAGTCAGGCGGCATCGTCGGGGGGCGGGTCGGTGTCGTCGCCAGGCACCTCGCCAGCAGTGTCGTCATCCGCCATGCCGGCCGGCCGGACCAGGCTGAATAGCTGGTCCGCAAGCGTTGGCGGCGTCTGGATCTCGCCGAACTTCTGCTCGTATTTCTCCAGGTTCTCGCTCAGCGCCTTCTGAAGCAGCTTGGCGTTGGTCGGAGAAAGCACGACGCGCGTCTGGACGCGCGCCATGGGCAGGTTCGGCATCATGTGTACGAAGTCAAACACCACCTCGCCAGCGGCGTGCCCAATCATCACGACGTTGGCGTAGTGCGTCTCCAGCGATGGTGGCATCTCCACGCGGATGTGCCGCCGCCTGGACTTCTTCGGTTGGTCGGTCACGGTTGTACGCTCCCGTCTGTGGCGAACTCCGACCTAAAACGGAATCTCCTCATCGTCCGTCGGGACGATGGCATAATCGCCGCCGGGTTCCGCCGCCACATCGCCGCGCCCGCCGAGGAACCGGACATCGCGCGCCGTCAGTTCCAGCGTGGCGCGCGGCTCGCCATCCTGCCCGACCCAGGCCGAGGCGTCGATAGTGCCGGACAACCATGACCTGCCGGCCCTTACTGAGATACTGCGCGCACGTCTCCGCGAGCTGACGCCAGGTGGTCACGCGGAACCACGTGGTCTTCTCCTTGCGCTCGCCGTCCTGACCGGTCCAACGCTCGTTGACCGCGACGCTGAAATCGCACACGGCGGTGCCGGTGGGGGTGTAGCGGAGTTCGGGGTCACGACCGAGGTTCCCCACGATGATCGTCTGATGCCACATGTCAATGCTCCTTTCTCGGACGCTGCCAGAGCGATAGTACCCTTAGCTCTGGGGGCTGTCAATTTGGACCTGTATTATATTGTACATTTGTTCTATTGGCAAATTGAACTGCGATAGCATGATGTAGTCCGGGAACAGAGCGGCGCGACTGAAGATACGTAACACGAAAGCACGAAACATGCGAAGCCACGAAAGGGTTGCGCGCATATTTCGTGCCTTTCGTGTTTCCAATCCGCGCTGCTGGTTCGCTGCTTTCGGGAAGCTATCGACAGTCTCTCTTTTGCTTGCAGAGGTCCTTGAAGTCAGGCGGCGTCATCCTGTGGCGCCGATTTTCCTCAAGTAAGCGTTTTGCGTATAGTTATGTGGAACGCCACGGCGACCGCTATCCGACTCTGGGGGCTGCATTGACCGAACAACCGACATCCGAGAACCTGGTCGAACGGGGTATAGAGGCTACGAAGGCGGGGAAGCCACGCCTGGCGCGGCTGATGCTCAGGCAGGCGCTGCGGCAAGACGCGCGCAACGACACGGCGTGGTACTGGCTCGCGACGGTCGAGGAGAACCCGGAGAAGCGTCGCGCCTACCTTGAAGTCGCACTGAAGATCAACCCGAAGAACGCCGAGGCGCGCCAGCGCCTCAGCGAGCTTGGCCCCGCTGGGAACCACGTGGCCGGTGAGGCCGCGCCCGACGCCCAGGCGCGCCGCCGTGACCCCGCGATGCGCCTTGCGTGGGCGCTGGTGATCGCGGGCGGAATTGTGCTGGGCATCCTGACGGCGGTCGTCCTGGTGGCGCGCCCCGACGCCGTGCCGTTCCTTTTCCCGCCGACGGCGACACCGACCCACACCCCGACCGCAACCTACACGCCCTCGCTCACGCCCACGCCCACCCACACGCCGACGATCACGCCCTCGCCGACCGCGACCGCGACGCCCACGCTTACGCCCTCGGCGACGCCGACGGTGACACCCACGCCGCCGGGCGTGGGGCGCATCCTCTACACCTCGGAGCGCGACGGCGACTTTGAGATCTACCTCATGGACGAGGACGGCGTCGAAGTCGCGAAGCTGACCGACAACGATGCCGACGAGTTCAGCCCCGGTTCAGCCCGGACCGGCAGCGCGTCGCCTTTGTCTCGGACCGCGACGGCGATATGGAAATCTTCATCATGGGCATCGACGGGACAAACGCCGTGCAGTTGACAAACAACGACGTGGAGGACCATTACCCGGCGTGGAGTCCGGATGGGCGGATGCTGGCCTTCTTCTCCAAGCGCGACGGCGGCAACGGCGAGCTTTACCTGACCGCAGTCAACATCGACTACTCGCGCCGGCTGACGGAGAACGACGCCGCCGACTACTACACGGCATGGTATCCCGGCCCGGCGATTGCCTTCGCCTCCAACCGGGACGATAACAGCGGGCGGTTCCACCTGTACACGATGAGCGCGTCGGGCGGGGATGTGGAACAGCTCACCGAGAGCGGCGATGTGAACTGGTACCCGGCGTGGTCGCCCACCTGCGCCGAGGACTCCGAGTCAGCGCCGCCCTGCCGGATCGCCTGGATTGCGATGGACCCCGCGACCAATGCCTTTCAGGTGTTTGTGATGGACCTGGATGGCTTCAACGTGATGCAGGTCACGGCAACGGAGGCCTTCCACAGCTATCCGGTATGGTCCCCGGACGGGAGCCGGCTTGCGTTCACCTCCGACCGGAACGGGAGCCAGGATATCTACGTGGTGGAGGCCAACTGCCCTGAAGACCCTGCCGACTGTGAAGCGACGGTGGTGCAGTTGACCAGCGACCCAGCCCCCGAACTGGTCGCCGATTGGGCGCTGCTCCCCCGGTGATGCGGCGCGCGGTCTTTCTGTTCGTTGCGGCGGTTACGGTTGTGCTCGCTGGCTGTGGGCCGGCCGGCGTCCCTACCGCGCCGCCGGATGCCGGGATTGCGGACGCGCCGGCGGAGACGGCGACTGCGCCCGCGCCGACCGCCACGCCCAGCCCGACAGAGACGCCGCCGGCCACGCCCGCAGCGACACCGACGCCACGCGCCACCCGCACGCCCACGCCGTCTCGCACGCCCACGCCGGCTGAGGTCTCGCGGCTGTTGTTCGTCTCCGAGCGCGACGGGGACGCCGAAATCTACCGCATCGATGCGGACGGCGCGAACCTGACGCAGCTCACCGACAGCGACGCCGCCGAAACCGACCCCATCTGGTCGCCCGACGGCCAGCGGATTGCCTACACCTCGACGTGGTGGGGCGACCCCGATATCTTTGTCATGGACGCAGACGGCGAGAATGTGCAGCAGATCACGCGCAACAACGCCGCGGATGCCTTCCCCGCGTGGAGTCCGGATGGGGCTTGGCTTCTCTTCGCCTCGGACCGGGCTCGGCCTTGACCGGTACAACCTGTACCGCGTGCCGGCGGGCTGCCGCACGCCGGGCGACGGCCTGGGCGTCAGCGGGGCGGCGGCGTGCGAGGCACAGATCGAGTCGGTGACGGACGCGCCCGATGCCGCGGACGTGTACCCCTCGTGGGCGCCGGGCGTGCGCATCCTGTTCGCCTCTAGCCGGGGCGGGGTGACGGGCTTCGACATCTACAGCGTGCTTCCGGGCGAGACGCCGCGCCGGCTGATCGCCAGCGTACGCACCGATTGGTTCCCGCGCTGGTCGCCTGACGGCGCACGGGTGGCGTTCGTCTCCGGCGGGCCGGACGCCGACGACTTCCAGATTTACGTGGCCGATGCGGACGGGTCGAACGTCCGCCAGGTGACCACGGATGCGGCGGCGCTCAAGGGGTTCCCGGTGTGGTCGCCCGACGGGACCCGGCTTGCCTACGTCGCGGCGGTGGACGGCGCGCGTGACGTGTTCGTCATTGATGTGGCCGGCGGCGCGCCGGCGCGCCTCACGGATGATGGGAAGGTCATCGCCGTCGGCGATTGGGCGCGCCCGCCGTGATAGGCTGGCTGTGTCGCGGTAACTCCGCACCCCGATGCGGTGTTATTGTATAGCGGGCGCGTTTCCACCGAAGGGATGTATTGCATGACCAGGAAGTTCGAGTGCCGGCTGCGCGTGCGGACCTACGAACTCGACGGGTTTGGGCACGTCAACAACGCGAACTACGCGCGCTACCTGCAGGAGGCAGCGACCCGCGCCTCCGCCGACGCCGGCTATGACTACCAGTGGTACGAGGCGCACCGCACGGTGTGGGTCATCCGAAAGCTGTATCTGCGCTACTACGCGCCGGCCTTCTATGGCGACGAGCTGGCAATCACGACGTGGGTGGCGGACTGCCGCCGCACGCAGTCACACCGCGATTACGAGGTCCGGCGCACCGCCGACGACGCCTTGATTGTGCGCGGGCGCGCGAACTGGGTCTACGTGGACCGCGAGACGCTGCGCCCTATCCGCATCCCGGAGGCGATGCGGGACGCCTTCGACCCGGCGGGCGAAACCCCCGACCTGGGCACGCGCATCCCGCGCGCCACGCAATTCGAGGCCGCGCATCGCTACCGGTACCGCCGCACGGTCGAGCGGTACGAGATCGACGGGCTGGGGCACGTCAACCACGCGGTGTACCTGAACTGGATCGAACAGGCAGTGTTCACCGCGTGCGCCCGCGCCGGCTATACCCAGGCGCGGATGCTGGATGAAGGCTTCTTCATCGTGTCGGGCGCGCACGAGATCGAGTACTTCCGCAGCGCGCGCGACGGCGACCCGATTGAGATCGTCAGCCGGCCGGTGGCGCTGGGTGGGGTGCGCGGCGCATGGATTCAGGACGTGCATCACGCCGAGACCGGCGCGCTGCTGGCGCGCGACTACAACGTCGGCGTGTTCATGAACCTGGAAGGGCATCCCATCCGCCCGGACCCGGCGTTCATCGCGCGGGTGGTCGCAGGGCCGGAATAGAGAAGACTGCCCAGAGTCGGTATAATCTCCCACGCATTTCGTACCCGACCGCGCGCTACCGCCAACCACCCAAGGGGATAAGGACCGTGACCGACCGAACACAACTCGCCATCAATACCATGCGCTTCCTGGCCGTCGATGCGGTGCAGAAAGCGAACTCCGGCCACCCCGGCCTGCCGATGGGCGCTGCGCCGATGGCCTATGTGCTGTGGACGCGCTACCTGCGCCATAGCCCCAAGAACCCGCAGTGGCCGAACCGCGACCGCTTCGTGCTTTCGGGCGGGCACGGCTCGATGCTGCTGTACGCGCTCCTGTACCTGACCGGCTACGACTCCGTCTCTATGGCGGACATTCAGAACTTCCGCCAGTATGGCAGCCCGACCCCCGGCCACCCGGAGAGCCACCTCACCGCCGGCGTCGAGGCGACCACCGGCCCGCTCGGCCAGGGCTTCGGCAACGGCGTGGGGATGGCAATCGCCGAGCGCTTCCTGGCGGCCACCTTCAACCGGCCCGGCCACACCATCGTTGACCACTACACCTATGCGCTGGTCTCCGACGGCGACATCATGGAGGGCGTCTCCGCCGAGGCGGCCTCGCTCGCGGGGCACCTCAAGCTCGGTAAGCTCATCTACCTGTACGACGACAACCAGATCACGCTCGCCGACCCGGCCAAGACGACGTTCTCCGAAGACGTGACCAAACGCTTCGAGGCCTACGGCTGGCACGTCGAGCGGGTCGCGGATGGGAACGGTGACCTCGAAGGCATCGCCAGGGCCATCGCGCGCGCGCGCGCCGAGACGGAGCGACCTTCGCTCATCCGCGTCCAGACGACCATCGGCTACGGCAGCCCGAACAAGGCCAATACGCCGGACGCGCACGGGTCGCCCCTCGGCCCGGAAGAGGTCAAGCTGACGAAGCAGGCGCTTGGCTGGCCGCTGGAGCCTGATTTCTACGTGCCCGACGAGGCGCTCGTGCACTTCCGGCAGGCCATCGACCGGGGCACAGCCGCCGAGTCGGCGTGGCAGGCCGCATTCGCGGCCTACGCCGCCGAGTACCCGGACCTTGCCACCCTGTGGGAGCAGTTCCAGAGCGGCGCGCTCCCTGACGGCTGGGACGCTGACCTGCCGGCGTATAAGCCGGAAGACGGCCCCGTCGCGACCCGCAAGGCGTCGGGCGCGGTGCTCAACGCCATCGCGCCGAAGGTGAAGAACCTGATCGGCGGCGACGCCGACCTTGCGCCCTCGACGAACACGCTGCTCAAGGGTAGCGACGAGCAGCAGGCCGGGACCCCCGGCGGGCGCAACCTGCGCTTTGGCGTGCGCGAGCACGCGATGGGCGCGATTGTGAACGGGATTGCCTATCACGGTGGGCTGATCCCCTACGGCTCGACCTTCCTCGTGTTCTCCGACTACATGCGCGGGGCGCTCCGGCTCTCCGCGCTGGCGCACCTCAAGGCGCTGTGGATCTTCACGCACGATAGCGTGTGGGTGGGCGAGGACGGCCCGACCCACGAGCCGGTCGAGCACGTGGCCTCGCTGCGCGCGATGCCGAACATGACCGTGATTCGCCCCGCCGACGCCAACGAGGTCGTGGCGGCGTATCGCGTCGCGATGCAGCACCGTGGCGGCCCCGTGAGCCTGATCCTCAGCCGGCAGAATCTCCCCGTCTTCGACCGCGCCCAACTCGGGCCGGCGGCGGGTGTGCAGAAGGGCGCTTATGTGCTCTACGACCCGGCAGGCGCGCCCGACATTATCCTCATCGCCACCGGGAGCGAGGTGAGCCTGGCGATGCAGGCGAAAGACCGGCTCGAAGCCCAGGGCGTGAGCGCGCGCGTGGTGAGCATGCCCTCGTGGGAGTTGTTCGATCAGCAACCCGCGGACTACTGCGACAGCGTGCTCCCGCCATCGATCAAGGCGCGCCTTGCTGTCGAGGCCGGCGTGAGCATGGGCTGGCACAAATACGTGGGCGACGCCGGCCGCGTCTTCTCACGCGATGATTTCGGCGCGTCCGCGCCGTACAAGGCGCTGATGCAGGCGTTCGGCTTCACGCCAGAGCATGTGGCAGAGGCGGCGCTTGAGGTGATCGCGGCGGCGAAGGCGCGGGCATAGTAAGACGGGTTGTCTGGGAGGCGGGCACTGATGCGCGTTGCCATCGCCGGCGATCACGCCGGCTTTGAACTCAAGCAAGAACTTGTCGCCTACCTGCGTGCGCAGGGTCACGACGTGCTCGATCTGGGCGCTTACAACACCGAACGATCCGACTATCCGGACTTCGCCAGGGCGGTTGGGTTGGCGCTCCAGCGCGGCGAGGCGGAGCGCGGCGTGCTGGTCTGCGGGAGCGGCGTGGGCGCGTGCGTGGCCGCGAACAAGATGCGCGGCGTGCGCGCGAGCGTGTGCCACGATTATTACTCGGCGCATCAGGGCGTGGAGCACGATGACATGAACGTGCTCTGCCTGGGGGCGCTGGTTGTCGCGTCCGCGCCGGCCAAAGAGCTGGTGGACGCCTTTCTCGGCGCGACCTTCGTCGGGGATGGGCGTTACCAGGCGCGGCTTGACAAGGTCCTCGCCATGGAAGCCGCGATGTGCGAGGATTAGGGTAGATCAACTGTTTCCGTGAGTAGAGGAGGTTTTACTGTGACGAACGCACCGGTTGCAGTACAGGAATTTGGTCAGAGCATCTGGCTGGACAACCTGAGCCGCGACATCATCCGGTCCGACGAACTCCAACGGCTGATCGACGAGGATGGCGTGGTTGGGATCACGACCAACCCCAGCATCTTCGAGAAGGCCGTCAGCGGCGGCTCTGCCGGATATGATGACACCATACTCAGGCTGCTGGACGAGGACGACCCGCACGTCATCTACGAGGCGCTGGCGCTTGAGGACGTGGCCGCCGCCGCCGACATCCTGCGCCCGGTGTACGCGCGCACGCGCGGCCTGGACGGCTACGTGAGCCTGGAGGTGTCGCCGTTCATCGCGCACGACACCGGGGCCACGGTCGAGGAGGCGCAGCGACTGCACAGGGCGCTGGGCCGGCCCAACGTGTTCATCAAGATTCCCGCGACGCCCGAAGGCATCCCCGCGATTGAGGCGTCAATCGCTGCCGGGGTCAGCGTCAACGTCACGCTGATGTTCGCGCTGCAGAACTACGCCGAGGTCGCGCAGGCGTACATCAGGGGATTGGAGCGGCGCAAGGCGGCGGGCGAGCCGGTGGACCGCATCGCCTCGGTGGCGAGCTTCTTCCTCAGCCGCATCGACACCTACGTGGACCGCGAACTGCCGGAAGGCTCGCCCCTGCGCGGCAGGGCCGCCATCGCCAGCGCGAGGCTGGCTTACGCGCACTTCGAGGCGACGTTCAGAGACGCGCGCTTCAGGGCGTTGGAGCAGGCCGGGGCGCGCCTCCAGCGCGTGCTGTGGGCCAGCACCAGCACCAAGAACCCGGCCTATCCCGACCTGCATTACGTCGAGCCGCTCATCGGGCCGCACACGGTCAACACCATGCCGCCGCACACGCTGGCCGCGTTCAAGGACCACGGGACGGCGGCGCTTACGCTGACGCAGGGCCTGAACGAGGCCAACGACTTCATGCAGGACCTGGCCCGCGCCGGCGTCGATCTGGACGCGATCACGGCGCAGTTGCAGGCTGACGGCGTTGCGGCCTTCGCCGACGCTTTCCGCAAGCTGTTGGATGGGGTCCGCGCCCGCCGCGATGCGCTGCGCGCGGCGCAGCCGGCATAGCCGGCGTCGCCGTGATTTACGCCAGGTAAACAGGTTCGTTAGCGGGGGCACGGCATACCGTGCCCCCTACGTCTGTACAAGTAAAGAAAGGGCAAGTATGAGCGAGCAACAGCAGTTTGGCTTAATCGGGCTGGCCGTGATGGGCCAGAACCTGGTGCGCAACGTGGCGCGCAACGGCTATTCGGTGGCGGTGTACAACCGGACCGGCGCGAAGACCGAGGCGTTCATCCAGGAACACGGCCAGGGGGCGAATATCCACCCGACGTACACCATCGAGGACTTCGTCGCCGCGCTGGAGAAGCCGCGCCGTATCATGGTGATGGTCCAGGCCGGCCCGCCCGTGGACGCGGTGATCGACCAGTTGCGCCCGCTGCTTGAAAAGGGCGACCTCATCATCGACGGCGGCAACTCCTGGTATGAGGACACCGAGCGCCGCATGATGTCCCTTGCGGCGGAGGGGCTTGGGTTCCTCGGCGTGGGCGTCAGCGGCGGCGAGGAGGGCGCGCTCTGGGGGCCGAGCCTGATGGCCGGCGGCGACCGCACTGCCTACGGCCATGTCGAGCCGATCCTCACGGCGATTGCCGCCAAAGCGGACGATGGCGCGCCGTGTGTCGCCTACCTGGGGCCGGGCGGCGCGGGGCACTACGTCAAGATGGTGCACAACGGCATCGAATACGGCGACATGCAGCTTATCGCCGAGGCCTACGACATCCTGCGCCGCGTGGGCCGGCTCGACGAGCCACAGCTTGCCGACGCCTTTGCAATGTGGAATCAGGGCGAGCTTGAGTCGTACCTGATCGAAATCACCGCCGACATTTTCCGCAAGCGCGACGATGACACAGGCAATTATCTGGTCAATATGATTCTCGACTCGGCGGGGCAGAAGGGCACGGGGCGCTGGACGGTGCAGAACGCGCTCGAAATTGGCGCGACGGTGCCCACGATTTTCGCAGCGGTCAACGCGCGCGTGATTTCGTCGTACAAAGCGGAGCGCGTCGCTGCTGAGAACGTCCTCGCCGGCCCGCAGGCCGAGTTCAACGGCGACGTGGCCGGGCTGGTGGACGACGTGCGCGCTGCGCTGTACGCCTCCAAGATTTGTTCCTACGCGCAGGGCATGGCGATGCTGGCGCGGGCGTCGAAGGCGCACGGCTGGGGCGTCAACCTGAGCGACTGCGCGCGCATCTGGCGTGCCGGTTGCATCATCCGCGCCGCGCTGCTCGACGACATCATGCGTGCCTTCGAGGGCGACCCGCCGCCGGCAAACCTGCTGCTGCACCCTGAATTCACGCAGGCAGTGACCAGCCGGCAGGGCGCATGGCGGCGCGTGGTCGCGCTGGCCGCGAC
This sequence comes from Anaerolineae bacterium, assembly GCA_027494055.1. Classification (GTDB taxonomy): domain Bacteria; phylum Chloroflexota; class Anaerolineae; order Aggregatilineales; family JAFGMM01; genus JAOSJO01. The sequence goes on from JAOSJO010000024.1 coordinate 482,129, forward strand.
GCACGGCATCCCGACGCCGGCGATGAGCGCGTCGCTGGCCTATTTCGACTCCTACCGGACCGGGCGGCTGCCGGCCAACCTCATCCAGGCGCAGCGCGACTACTTCGGCGCGCACACTTACGCGCGCGTCGATAGGGAAGGCATATTCCACACGGAGTGGACGGCGTAGCCGGCCGGCATCGGGGTACGGGCGGCGCTAGGGCGTGGCGCGCAGGTCCGCGTAACCCAGGTCGCGCATCCACGCGCAGAGCACCGGGCCGCCGTGCGGGTCAGGGCGCGGCGGGTCGTAGTCGGGGAGGCCGTCGAAGCCCCGGAAATAGCCCTCCTCCCCGGTGAGTTGCGTCTGTGCGGCGGGCGACAGCTCGGCGTCACCGACGGCGACCGCGTGAATGTGGATCGGCGAACCCTGGTACAGGTCGCCCGGTTGGCGCACCCACGCGGCGAAGCCCGCAAGGCGCAGCGCGCGAATCATTGGCGCGGTGTCGTGGACGTACCAGGTCCCGTCGGCGTTGCGCCCCAGCACGCTGATGTCCACCGCCCCGCCGCCGTCATGGGTGCCGAAGCTGGCGGCCTCGGTGCTGTTGTACGAACCCTGGGTGATCGCATCGATGAAGTTCACCGGCCCGGCGTAGAGCGTCTGGGCGTGCTGGAGCATGGCGACGGTGCGCGCGTTCAACACCGCCACCCAGGCGCCCCGGTCGAGCGTGACGCGGGTGTAGTCTTCTGGCGGACGCTGGCAGCCGGCTGGCTCGGCGAAGGGCGTGGCGGTCGGCGTTGGCGTGCGCGCGGGGGCTGTCGGCGCCGTCGCTTCCACTGGCGGCGCGGCTTCCGGCGTCAGCGTGGGCATGAGCGTCACGGTCGGGAAGGGCGCGCCGAGCGTGGCGGTCGGGCCGGCGGTGGCGGCCGGCGTCTGCCGCACGGGCAGGTTGCACCCCGCCAGGAGCAAAATCAAGCACAGGCCGCAGAGGCGCAGCGCCGCGCGACGGGTCGATCTCATGCGCGCATTCTGCCACAGGTGGCGACGGCGCACAACCTCCCCCGCAGGGCTTTGATGTAACGCGCCCTCGGTAGTATGCTTTCTCGGCGACATTCCTGTGCGAGACCTGGGGTTTGCCAATGGCTTTCCAGAGGACACATACCGTCGAGGGCGGGATTGAGCGGGTCGTTTACACGCCCGCCGAGCGCCGCTTCGCGACCCCCATCCTCATGCAGCACGGCATGTATCACGGCGCGTGGTGCTGGCGGCACTGGCAGGAGCTGTTCGCCGAATTGGGCTGGGAGACACACGCGCACAGCCTGCCGGGTCACGCAGCGTCGCCAGCGCAGCGCCCGGTCCGCTGGTGCACGCTGGGCTACTACCTCCGTTTCCTGCGCGCCGAGGTCGAGCGGTTGCCACGCCGGCCGGTGCTGATCGGGCACAGCATGGGCGGCGCGCTGGCGCAGTGGTACTTCAGGCACGTGGGCGGCGACCTGCCGGCGGCGGTTCTCGTCGCGCCGTGGCCGCTGCGCACGATCCTCCCCAAGGAGATCGTGCGCTGGATGCGGCTCGACCTGCGCGGCTTGCTGTTGATGTGGCTCACGCTTTCCGCCACCCCCATGATCCGCACGCCGGCCCGCGCCGCGAAGATGTTCGTCACCGAGGGCGCGCTTTACACGCAGGATGCGCTACATGCGCGGCTCGGCCCGGAGTCGGGGTGGGTGATGCTCCAGCACAACCCGCCGCTGTGGCGGCCGGCGTCCCCTGCGCAGGTCAGCGCGCCGCTGCTCTGGCTGGTTGGCGAACGCGACGCGCTGATCGGCGTCGAGGCGGAGCGCGCCTCAGCCGCGCACTACGCCGCTGAGTTCGTGGTGGCGCCGGGGGCGGGCCACAACCTGATGATGGAGCGCAACTACCGGGAGACCGCGATGCTGATCCACGACTGGCTGGTTGCCCAGGGCGTGCCCTGAGGGGGCCGGCGGGCTGAGAAAATTATCAATTCTCATACAATTTTGGGAAACCCCACTTTCCTTGCCTGAGAATATGTTGTGTGATAAACTGCGCAACGGTGTTAAACAGCAGCCCGCTTGGTTTTGCACAGGGGCCTGAATGGCGGAAAAAATCCTGGTCATTGACGACGATGTTGATAGCCTGAAACTGATCGGGCTGATGCTCCAGAAGAAGGGCTACGAGATTTCTGTCGCCAACTCTGGCGCGCAGGCCCTTGAGAAGGCCCTCGCCGAACGTCCCGATCTCGTAATCCTTGACGTGATGATGCCGGACATGGACGGCTACGAAGTCTGCCGCCGCCTCCGCGCCGAGCCGGCGACCGAGGCGATCCCGGTCATCATGTTCACCGCCAAGGCGATGGTCGATGACAAAGTGGCCGGCTTCGAGGCGGGCGCGGACGATTACCTGACCAAGCCCACGCACCCCGCAGAACTGCTCTCGCGCGTCAAGGCGCTGCTCTCGCGCCGGGCCGCGCACCAGGCCGCGGCTGAGGGCCAGGGGCATGTCGTCGCCTTCCTGGCGGCCAAGGGCGGCGTGGGCACGAGCACCCTGGCGGTGAACGTCGCCGCCGCGCTCTCGCAGCGACAGGAGACTGTCCTCGTGGACTTCAGGCCGGGCCTGGGTAGCCTGGGCATGGAGCTGGGCTTCTCGCGCTCGACGGGGCTGGCGAACCTCGCGAGCCGGCAGCCGGCCAGCCTCGACGCGCCCTCGGTGGAGGCTGAGCTGGTGACGCACAGTTCGGGCCTGCGCCTGCTGCTGTCGTCGGCGCGGCCCGCTGAGTCACAGTTGCGCATCGAGCCGGACGTGGCCGAGGCGATCGTGCGCCAGTTGACCGTGGTGGCGCGTGCAGTGGTCGCAGACCTGGGGACCGGGCTGACGAACCTCAACCGCCGCCTGGTCAGGCTCGCCAGCCAGTGCCTTGTCGTCGTCGAGCCGCAACGCACCGCCCTGCTGATGACGCGCGACCTGCTCGAAACGCTGTCTGAGATGGGCCTTGAGCGCGACCGCGTTGGCGTGGTCCTGATCAACCGCGCCCAGTCTGGCCTGCAAATCCCCTGGCAGGAGGCGGAACAACTGATCGACCATGAGATGCTGGCGATCATCTCCCCGGCGTCGGAGTTGGCCTTTCAGGCGGCGGAGGCGGGCTTCCCCATGATCCTGTACCAGCCCAACTCGGTCGCCGCAACGCAGTACTCGCGCCTGGCCGACGAGATCAGCGCCCGGATCGAAGCTGTTGCGAAGGGGGTGGTCGCGTCTTGAGCGCGCCCATGCGCCCGCCGTTGCACGCCTGGGACCTCTCGCCCGAAGCGGCGCGGGCGGTCCAGGCGCGGCTGCGCCCGCAGGTTGTGACCGACACGCCGCTGCCGCTTGATGCGATTGGCGCGGTGGGCGGCGTGGACATCAGCGTTAAGGATGACACCGCGCGTGCCGCCATCGTCGTGTTGCGCTTCCCGGATTTGACCCCGGTCGATGTCGCCCTGGCCGAGATGCCGGTGCCTTTCCCGTATGTGCCGGGCCTGCTGGTTTTTCGCGAGGGGCCGTCGATCCTCGCGGCGCTGGCGCGGCTGGAGCGGTTACCGGACGTGCTGATTTTCGACGGCCACGGGCTGGCGCACCCGCGCCGCATGGGCATCGCGTGCCACATGGGCCTGTGGACCGGCGTCCCAAGCGTGGGATGCGCCAAGTCCATCCTCGTCGGGCGTCACGATGCCATCGGGAACGAGAAGGGCGCGTGGGCGGCGCTGGTCCACGAGGGCGAGGTGGTGGGCGCGGCGCTGCGCACCCGCGACGGCGTGAACCCGGTCTACGTGTCAGTCGGGTACCGCGCCGACCTGGACACGGCCCGCGCGCTGGTGCTGCGCTGCTGCACGCGCTACCGCCTGCCCGAACCGACGCGGCTGGCGCACCGGGCCGCCGGCGGCGAGGACGTGATCGGCCCGCGCGGCGAAGAGCAGCTCAGCCTTTTCAGGTAGCGTATCCGTTCACGTTGTCCACCTGGTACCGCGCCATAGTGTGTGTTTCGCAACCCGACGGCTGAAGTCGCGGGAGCCAAAGATGAACAGATGCCCATAGCAAGCCGCGTCAGGGCCTTCGCGCCTTTGTTTGCGGGTTTTCCCGGTTGGGATTACATTCCTGGTAGGCGCGAGGGGCGCAGGGGAGGTTCTGGGTACTTCGACCATGTACGAGGTCGCAATTCAGCGGGCGGCGGCGCTCTTACACGCGAGCAAACACGCCATCGCCCTTACCGGGGCGGGCGTCAGCACGCCGTCGGGCGTCCCGGATTTTCGGAGCGTCGGTTCTGGCCTGTGGGCGCGTCATAATCCCCTGGAGAAGGCGAGCCTGGTCAGCTTCCGGCGCGACCCCAACGCCTTCTATGCATGGCTGCGCCCGCTGGCGCGCGCGATGTGCCAGGCGGAGCCGAACCCGGCGCACCGCGCCCTGGCCCGCCTTGAGGCGATGGGCGTGCTCAAGGCGTTGATTACCCAGAACATCGATAACCTGCACCGCATGGCAGGGTCCAGGGTCGTGCATGAAGTGCACGGCCACTTCCGCACGGCGACGTGCGTGTCCTGTTATGCAGAATGTGAGGTCGGCCCGTTCCTCGATGCGTTCTTGCAGCACGGGCTGGCCCCAGCCTGCCCGGATTGTGGTGGCGTACTGAAACCAAACGTGATACTTTTGGGAGAGCAACTTCCGGTAGAAACGTTTTCGGCGGCGAGCCAGGCCGTGCGTGCGTGCGACGTGATGGTTGTCGCCGGCTCGTCACTGGAGGTGGCGCCGGTTGGGGGGCTGCCCCGGCTTGCCGCCTTTCACGGGGCCAGGCTCATCCTGGTGAATGATCAGGACACGCAGGTCGACGGCCTGGCCGACGTGGTCATTCACGCGAACGTGGCCGAGGTCCTGCCACGCATTGTCGATGCGCTACAGTGTTGACGCGCTGGGGTAACAGACTGGACGCAGCATGAGCGCGAATCCGCCAAACCAGGGCGCAGGCGACGACCAGACCATCCAGAAATATCTTAAGCTGCTGGCGCGCTACGAGCGGCTGATGGAGATCAGCCGCCAACTCAACTCCACGCTGGAGATCAGGGCGCTGCTGTACAGCATCATCGAAGCCGCCACCGAGCTGACCGACACCGCCCATGCATCGATCCTGCTCGTGGACCCGCACACCGGTGAGCTTCGTTTCGAGGCCGGCCTTGCGCCCGAAGGGGCGGCGGTGCGGCTGGAGTCGATTGTGGTGCCGATGGAGGGCAGCATCGCCGGATGGATCGTCAAGCACGGCGAACCCATGTTGATCGAGGACGTGCGCAACCACCCGCGTTTCTACAAAGAGGTGGACGATACGCTCGACGCGCCCTCGTTCTCCACGCGCAACCTGCTTGGCGTGCCGCTGCGCGTGCACAATAAGGTTATCGGCGCGCTGGAGGCGCTCAACAAGCTCAACGACGCCCCGTTCACCGAGGAAGATGTCGATACCCTGACGACGCTCGCCGCGCAGGCGGCAATCGCCATCGAAAACGCACGCCTGTTTCACCAGAGCGACTTCATCGCCGAGATCGTGCACGAGCTGCGCACCCCCCTCGCGGCGCTGTCCGCCACGACCCATATCCTGATGCGTCCCGACCTGCCGCGCGAGCGCTACCACGTCCTGGTTGAGACTATCCAGGAGGAGACGGACCGCCTCAACCGCATGACGACCGATTTCCTGGACCTTGCGCGGCTTGAGTCGGGCCGGACGCGCCTGCAAAAAGATCACTTTGTGCTCGCTGACCTGATCGGCGAGTGCGTGCAGGTGGTCCAGCCGCAGGCCGCCGACCGCTTCATCCACGTGTACACCGATATCGCGCCGGGAATCCCCGAAGTGGAGGCGGACCGGGGCAAGCTCAAGCAGGTGTTGCTCAATCTGCTCACCAACGCGATCAAGTACAACCGGGAACATGGCGAGATCCACGTCAGCGCCGGCGTGGACGCGGAGAACTCCTCGATTTACGTGTCGGTGCAGGACACGGGACGGGGCATCTCCGAGGAGGACCAGACGCGCATGTTCGAGAAGTTCTTCCGGGTGGCCGATTCTGACGGCTACACCGCCGAGGGTACCGGCCTGGGCCTGGTGATCGCCAAGCGCATCGTGGAGGCGCACGGCGGCAACATGTGGCTGGAGAGCGAGCTGGGCGTGGGCACAACGTTCTACTTCACGATCCCGGTTTCGAGCGAGCTGGGCGTGCAGCCGCGCACGGAAGCGGGTTAGGCCCGGCGCGGCTTCTCCATCAGGTTCCACCTTTCCCAGACTTTGAGATGTAGGGGGCGGTAGGGGCGTCCTGGCGGGTCGCCCCTACCGCCAGATATGGCGGTGTGGATAGGGGGCAGCGCGCTGTGCCTCTACAAGGCGGTCAAGAGAGCACTGCCTGTGTGATTATTCAAAACTCACCTTACGCAGAATGCAGTAACTGAAAAGATGAAAAAAGCAAGAACTGATTGATGCTCATCTGCTGGCTTTTGCGGTGGAAGAAGCGCGATTGAACGAGCAGACGATCCATTTCCCGATGTATAAGGATGGCCTAATCGGGACAAGGGCTGAGGAAAATCCATAGATTATTACGTTTGATCTGCACGTTGGTAACGGAGTAGGACGACCCCTCTCCCGAATCGCCGGGTTTCAATCAGCCGCAAGTTGATTATCTTGTCCAGCGCCGGGAACATGGGTTTGCCGCCTCCCAGAACGACAGGATGGACAACGGGACGGTATTCATCAATCAAGTCAAGCCGCATAAAACTCGCCGCAAGGTCAGCGCAACAAACCACCATGTCCTTACCGGACTGCGCTTTCAACGCTCTAACCTCTTCGGCAATGTTATCGCTCACCAGCCTTGCGTTCTCGCCAACTTGCTGAAGGGTCTTTGAGAATACGATCTTGGGTATGCTCTGCCAGATACGGGCATACTCGATCTCATGGGCTGGCGCTGACGGGTTGGTATGCGCTGTTGTCCAGTGAGCTGCCATGTTCTCGTATATCCGTCGCCCGTACAACTGGAAATCGAACTCCTGTTCCTGCTCGTTGAAGAATCGGTGGAGTTCCTCATCGGGATTACTCCAGTCGAGTGAACCGTTTGAATCCTCAATGAAACCGTCGAGCGACACATTCAGACAGTAGATTACTTTTCGCATGGCGACACTCTCCCAGCTATTTTATGGAATACTTCGCTGGAAACGACGCGGTTTCCGATGTAGAGGAAAGCGAAGCCCCTTATTCTAGCGCGGATGTTCGCCTTACGCATAGATCGGCGAAAGCCGATGTAGACTGACAGTATGACGAACAAAGAGTTGTTGGACATCAACAGCTTTGCGCTCAAAGCCATACTCTATCGCCAAGCCCTTCAAGTGGCGTTTACTGCTCTGCGTGATTTGCAGCCTGTTCAGTTGGCTGCGTAAGGTGAGTTCATAATTCGTCAGTCGCGGGGATCGGAACGTGAAAAAACGCGCCGGCGGAACGGACGCGCGATTAGGTACACTGCCATTGCCGCCAGCGTGAGGATCGACACAACCAGCCCGATGTCGAATTCCACCGGGTGGAACCAGAACGTGTAGGTGTGCTCCCCGAACTCGGCTTCGACGCCCACGTAGTTGCCCACCGCAACCACGGGACGGGGGACGCCATCCACTGCCGCGCGCCAACCGGGGAAGTTGGTTTCCATCAACACGACAATATCCTCGCCCGGCCACTTGCCCGAAGCGCGCACCATAACGCGGTCGATTTCATGCGAAATGACGGTCGCCGGCTCCACGTAGGTCGCGTCAAGACGGTCGTGGGCGCGCAAGGTGGCAAGTTCAGCGCGCGTGCTCACAAACGTGTAGGGCAGGCTGTCTGGCAGTTCGTACATCTCGACGTTGAGGTAGGCGGCCTGGTACTCGCCGAGCCGAGCGTATCCCTCGTTGTTCACATAGCGCAGGCCGGCGCGCTCGCCCTCCAGGGTGACGGCGTAGCGCGGCAGCAGGTTAAGCGCGGATTGCGGCCCCACCATGCTGGGCATGCCCAGCGGCCACCAGCCCTCGGTGAGCGACCAGTTTCGGACCTGGGCGTAGTAGGCGTCGTAGGCGTCGAGGCCGGCGATGTAGAAGTACTCCACGGTGGGCGTCCCCGCCTTGAGCGCGTTGTACACGTCGCGCACCGCATCGGGGCTTGTCGGGACAGGTGTGAGCAGCTTCGAATTGACGCGATGCTCGTCCGCAAGCCCCCGACCAGCACGACGAGCAGCGCCGCGCTCAGCGCGGACCGCGCCGCCAGCCCCAACAGACGATAGCCGACGGCCTCTTCACGGGAGACTGCGCCGGTCGCAGGCCCCGGTTGCGGCCGCGACTGCGGCCCGACTGCGGCCACTGCATGCGCCAGATGAGCCGCCACCCAACATCGACGACCAGCCCGATCATGATCGCCAACCACAGCACGCCGAAGGCGTGCGCGCGACCGATGTAGCGGAACTGGGCGAGCAGGTCGACGCGCGCGTACAGCCAGTTGAACAGCGGGGATGCGCCTGTCGCCCAGGCAAACATCAACACGAACAGAATCACAGCGACCGCAGGGGCGCGCCAGTCGAAATCGGGGTCGCGGCGGCGGACATAAAGCAGCGGCAGGCCGAGCGCCACGAATGCCAGCGGCCCCACATAGGCGTATTCGACCCCCTCGAACAGGTGGTTATCGGCTTTCAGCCGCGCCCATTCCGGGTGGGGCTGGAGGTAGCCGGCGAGGGCGACCTCGACTGAAGACCGGCTCCTGAGCGCTGGATCGCCTGGGTGCGAGATGTAGGCGCGCGCGGCCCAGATGGGCAGGACCTGCACGGCGCTCAACCCCACCGCGAACGCCCCGGCGATCACCACCGCGCGGAGTCGTCCCCGGTTCACCGCCGTGCGCCACGACCACCCGCCCTTGCGGCGGGGCCGGCGCACCATGAAGACGAGTGCAATGACGCCGGCAGAGAGCAGCGTGTGCAGGGTGTAGTAGATGTTGCCGGAGAAGAACAGCATGGCGAACGCGAAGGCGGTTAGCGCCTTGGGCCAGCGCCTGTCGGTCGTCAGGGTCCACCACACCCCGGCGAGGACCAGCGGCGGCCACGCCAGACTCACGCCCAACTGGAAGTGGCCCATGTTGAATTTGCCGGCGATCTGCCCGCTGCACATGTAAAGGACGCTGGCGGTCAGCCGCGCGACCGCCCCCAGACCGGTAGCGCGCGCCACCGCCCACTGGCTCAGGCCCGCGATGAGGACTGCCAGGACGATAGCGACTTTGGTCCTTGGACGGCGCCGAGCACGAGCGGCGGCAGGCTGGCAAAGGGTTGAACAGGTAGTTGAAGGGGTTGCTGATGAGCGGCTCGCCGGTGAAGATGTACGGATTCCACAGCGGGACGCGCCCAAACTGCTGCAGGCCCAGCTCCACGGGGATGATGAGGCCAGACAGGCGTTCATGCTCCGGGCCGGGCGGGCGCAGCGTTGGGTCTGGCGTGATGAGCGGCGCGGCGAATGCCAGCCCGACGGCCAGGAGCGCCGTGAGTTCCAGCGCCAGGCCCATCGCCCGCAGGGTCTGCCGGTGGCGCGCCAGGCCCGAATAGAGATCGACGAGCCGGCGCAGCGGGCGGAGGCGCGCATGCCATGCCAGCGCACGCGCGCCGGTAGCACGCGCCAGGGCGCGCACCCCTTCGGCGGGCTGGCGAAGCTGGCGGCGCTGAATAACGAGGGCGACGAGCACGAGATAGCCGGCCAGCGCCGCAACAAACACGACAAACAAACTGTCTAGCGTCACAGTGCTTCATGATAGGCGACAATTGGAGTTTGGCAAGATGGCTTCTGACCCAACCAGGCGTCCGAGGTCGCATTGATCGCCGCCCCCAAGCGACACGTTGCGGTTTCGCGCCGAACTGTGCACAATTGTGGGTGGGTAGAAAAGGTTGAACGTGTAGCGGTGTTGGACCGGAGCGATGAAACTGCGTGACGCCCTCGGCATCCGCCGGGGAGAGGTGGTGGCATTTGTGGGCGCTGGCGGCAAGACCTCAGCGCTATTTCGCCTTGGGCACGAGCTGGCTGCCGAGGGCTGGCGCGTGCTCGCGACCACCACGACGCGCATGGCTGCGGAGGAGCTGCGCATGGCGTCCTCGACGCTTGCGCTGGGGGCGAACGGGCACGACGCCACCGTCAGGGACGTGTGGCGGCAGCTTAACCGCTACGGGTTCGTGCTGACCTACAACCGCGTATCGCGCGGCAAGGTGATTGGCCTTGCGCCCAACGCGGTGGAGTGGCTGATCGACCGCGTAAACTCGGACGCGCTGTTGATCGAGGCCGACGGCGCGCGCCGGTTGCCGTTCAAGGCGCCGCAGCCCCATGAGCCGGTCGTGCCTGACGGGACCACGCTGATGGTCCCGGTGGCCGGGCGTGGATGTGATCGGGCAGCCGCTCGACGAGGAACACGTCTACAACCCCGAACTGCTCAACGAGATTTACGGCTTCGCGTTGGGCGCGCCGGTGTATGCGGCGTGGGTGGCGCAGGCGCTGCGGCATGAAAACATCGGCCTTCGAGGCGCGCCGGAGCGGGCGCGGGTGATCCCGTTTCTCAACAAGGCGGACGATGGCGTGATGCGTGCGCGGGCGCGGGCGGTGGCGCGCATTGCGCTGCGCACGCCCGAAGAGATGACGCCGGGCACGCCGGAAGAGGGCGCGCCCGCGCCGCGCATCGAAGCGGTGGCGATTGGCTCGGGCGCGGCGGCCCGACCCGGTTTGGGAATTGCACCAGCGGGTGGGCGCTGTGGTGGTTGCGGCGGGCTGCTCGACGCGCATGGGGCAGCCCAAAGTGCTGCTGCCCTGGGACCGGGGCACGGTCATCGAGGAAATCGTCAGCCGGCTGCGCGGAGCCAACCTGAGCGAGATCGTTGTAGTGACGGGGTACGCGCGCGAGCGCGTCGGAAGCGGCGCTGGCCGGCCAGCCGGTGCGGTTTGCGTATAACCCCGATTACGCGGCTGGCGAGATGACCTCGTCGGTGAAGGTCGGCCTTCGGGCGCTCAGCCCCGCGACGTCGGCCTGCCTCCTGGTCCTGGGCGACCAGCCGCTGCTGCGGGGGCGCGTGATCTGGCGCGTGCTCAACGCCTACGCGCGCGGGCTTGGGCGCATCGTCGCGCCCAGCTACCGGAAGCGGCGCGGCCATCCCGTGCTGATCGACAAAGCCTTCTGGCCGGCGCTGCTCGCCCTGGGTCCAGACGGCGCACCGCGTGACGTGGTCCGCGCCAACGCGGACGCGGTGCATCACGTGGTGGTGGACACAGACTGGGTGCTGCGCGACATCGACACCCCCGAAGACTACGAGCGCGCGCTCCGTGACGCCGGCCTGCGCTGAAATGTAAGGGTAAATCTTACTTAATGTCTTGAATCCTCCGTGTTTCGTGTAAGATGAGTTTGACAAGGGGTTGAGTTGCGTCGGGAGGGGCTATGGACAGGCGGCGCAGACGGGCGTTGGCGCGCGAAGTCGCCAGCACGCTCGTCTTTTTGTTTGTAACGCTAATCCTGATGTTCCTTGTCTTGCAGGACACCAACCTGACAGACACCCATGAGGCGCGCGTCACCTGGCTGGTGATCGGGTTGGCGCTGCTCGTGCCGGCGCTGGCCTGCTGGCTCTACTGCCAGGTGGGCGTGCGCGAGGACCACGCCGCGCCTGAGCGCCAGCATCGCCGGCGGGTATGAGGCAGGGATACGCCGGTCAGTCGTTGGTGCGGATGCGCGTCGGCGTCGGGATTGGCTCGGAGATGACGATGGTGATGGTGCATGAGGCGATCGTCGCGTCGCCCCGTGTCCACCACGGCCAACCTGAACTGGTAGGTTCCGGGAGAAAACGCCGAGCCGTCGAACTGGCCCAGCACGCCGGCGTCTACCGGGTTTGTATAGGTGCGGAGCACGGACCAGGCATTGTTGGTGCTTGGTCCTTTTATTTCGAATTTGTAGGCGCTGAAGCCGGGGACGTTCGCCGAACCCTCGACGACGATGGCCTCAAAAAGCACCTGCCCGTTCTTCGGCAACGTGAGCACCGCGCCGGGATCGGTGCATCCCATTGGCGGCGGCGCATCGGGGATGATGGTGCCGGGCGGCGTGGGTGAGGGCGTGTAGGTCGCGTCGACCTCGCCGGAAAAAGATGTCGGTTGCCATCCCGCCCAGCGGCAGCGGGGTGGGGCCGCCTTCCACAGCGTCCATCGCGTCGCCGCCGGCTTCCATTTCCAGCGCGGCCAGCTCGCCAGGGGGCGGCGTGACGCCGATGGCAAGCGCCACCGGTTGGGTCGCCGCGCCCGGCGCGCGGGTCACGAACTGGTCGCTAAAGACAAGCGGGTCGGCCTGGGTGAAGCTCAGCGGGTGCGCGCGAAGGTACGGCGCGACCACGTGCGCAATGGCGATGGTCGCCAGGATAAGCAGCATGCACAGCGCCGTGAGGTTGAAGTACCGGGCGCGCTCGCTCAGGGCGTACTCGCGCTCAAGCTCGAACTGCGTCTGCGCGAGCCGGCGCTGCGCGCGCAGCAGCCGCCACCCCCAGAAAAGCAGCCCCGCGCCGGCAATGATATAGACGGCGTTTGCGCTGCGCTGAATGATAAAGACCAGGTTAACCATCGATCATGACTTCGGCTCGACCATCGCCTGCTGACCGGTCCCCGGCGGCCTACAGCGCGCGGAGCACGCCGCGCACGACGGCCGTCATCTTCGGCACGATGACGCGCCCCGCCTCGATGACCTCTTCGTGGCTTGGCGCAATCTCGGCGTCGCTGGCGTCGATGCTGACGTTGGTGATGGCGGAGAGGCCGAGCACACGTACCTTCATGTGGCGCGCGACCGTCACTTCGGGCACGGTGGACATCCCCACCGCGTCAGCGCCCAGCGCGCGCAGCATCCTGACCTCTGCGGGCGTCTCGAAGAAGGGGCCGGAGACGTAGACGTACACACCTTCGCGCAGTGTCATGCCGGCTGCGGCGGCGGCCTCGTGCGCCAGCGCGCCCAGCGCCGGGTCATAGGCGCGGTGCAGGTCCGGGAAGCGCGGGCCGAACGCCTCGTCGTTTGGGCCGAGGAGCGGGTTGAGGCCGGTCATGCCGACGAGGTTGATGTGGTCGGTGATGCGCATGATGTCGCCCGCATGGAAGCCGGCGTTGAGGCCCCCGGCGGCGTTGGTGACGAGGAGGGTGTCGATCCCCATGCAGCCCATCACCCGGACGGGGAAGGTCACCTGCGCCATGCTGTAGCCCTCGTAGAAGTGGGCGCGGCCCTGCATGACCAGGACGGTCTGGTTCTCGAGTTCCCCAACGACGAGCCGCCCGCTGTGGCCGGCGACGGTCGATACCGGCCAGTGTGGGAGTTCCCCATAGGGGATGATGTCGGCGTTTTCTATCGCGTCGGCCAGCGGGCTTAGCCCCGACCCCAGGATCAGGCCTATGGCGGGCGTGTGCCGGGTGCGCTGCCGGATGGCGGCGATAGTTTCGTCACATTGTTGGCGCAAAGTCAATTCAGGCATCGTCACATGGTACCTATTCTGTAGAAGTTGCGAAAGAAGAGCGCCCAGGACCAGAGCTATGGCTCGTCGGCGACCTGGGTGTAGACCTGCGTGGTGGAGATGTTCGCGTGGCCCAGGCGCTCCTGGACTTCGTGCAGGTCGGCGCCGCTGTGCAAGAGATGGGCGGCGAAGGAGTGACGCAGGATGTACGGCGTGACCTCGACCTCAAGGCTGGCTTCCTGCGCATACCCCTTGATGATGAGCCACAGCCCCTGGCGCGTGAGCTTCTGGCCCCGGTGGTTGACGAAGAGCGCCCGTTCGCCCGCGTCTTTGACCAGCAGGGCGCGCCCGGACCTGACGTAATCTGCCAGGGTCTCCATGGCGCCGTCGCCTATAGGCATTTTGCGCCGCTGACCCGCCGCGCTGTGGCAGGTGACGGTGCCGTGTTCCAGATCGAGGTCGTCCACCGCCAGCGACACCAGCTCGGTCACGCGCATCCCCGTGGCGTAGAGGAGTTCAAGGATAGCCCGGTCGCGGATCGCCTTGGGGCCGGTTGCGTGTGTCGGCGCGGAGAGCAGGCGCGCAATATCGTCAGCAGAGAGCGCCTTCGGCAGGTTCTTCTGGACTTTGGGCGAGTCAAGCTGCGCCGCCGGGTTCGCCTTGATGGTGCGCGTGTGGTAGAGGTAGCTGAAGAACGACTTGACAGCTGCGATCTTGCGCGCCACGGTGGAGTGGGCGTAATCGCGTTGATGAAGAAAGCTGACATACGTCTCCACCATGAACGCGGTGACTTCGGCCCAGGCGCCTGGATGCGCCGGTTCTGCCTTGCAGAGAAACCGGAGGAGCTGCTTCAGATCGTTGCGATAGGCGGCGATGGTGTTTTCGGAGTACTGGCGCTCGTCGGCGAGATGTTGCAGAAACTGGTTGAGGGACTGTTCCAGTTCGTCCATTGCACCGTCCTGGAAGCGGGTGACGTGACCCGGAGCGGCGAGTATGATTATGTCTAGACGCATTATAACACAGGGTTGGGGCGCTGAACAATCTCGCTGGGCCGCGCGCTGCCGGGCACACGGCGCGGAAAATCGCGTGATGCTATAATAATGCCCCACAGGGCCGTTGGCGGTCAGGCGACGGTGTGGAGGAAGGGCGCGGATGCACGCAACAGACGTCATTGCCCGCAAGCGTGACGGCGAGACCCTCACAACGGACGAAATCATGTGGTTCATCGAAGGCGTCACCAACGGCGCGATACCCGACTACCAGGTTGCCGCATGGCTGATGGCGGTCTGCATCCGGGGATGTCGCACCGGGGAGACAGTGGACCTGGCAATGGCAATGGCGCACTCTGGCGAGATACTCGACCTTTCGGGCGTGGTCGATTTCGCGGTGGACAAGCACTCGTCCGGCGGCGTGGGCGACAAGACCACGCTGGTTGTGCTCCCGCTCGTGGTGGCGTGTGGCGTGCCGGTGGGCAAGATGAGCGGGCGCGGCCTGGGGTTTTCGGGCGGGACGCTCGACAAGATGGAGTCGATTGCCGGCTACCGGTCGGACCTGAGCACCGAGGCGTTCCTGAGCCAGCTCAAGACGCACGGCATCGTGCTCTCCGGGCAGTCCGCCGACCTCGCGCCGGCTGACGGCATGCTCTATGCCTTGCGCGACGTGACCAGTACGGTGCGCAGCACGCCGCTCATCGCCAGCAGCATCATGAGCAAGAAACTCGCCGCCGGCGCGAACGGCATTGTACTCGACGTGAAGGCCGGGACCGGCGCATTCATGGGCGAGGTGAGCGCAGCCCGCACGCTGGCCGAGCTGATGATCGGCATCGGGCGCGACGCGGGCCGCAAGATGGTGGCGCTGATCTCCGACATGAACCAGCCGCTTGGCGCGGCGGTGGGCAACGCCCTGGAGGTGCGCGAAGCAATCGACGTGCTGCGCGGCGGTGGCCCTGCCGACCTGCGGGACGCATTGCCTCACCGTGGCCGGGCACATGCTGCGCCTGGCCGGCATAGCGAGCGACCCGGCGCTGCAGGACCTGATGCCCACGATGGAGGCGAAGCTGCAGAGCGGCGAGGCGCTGGCGCGTTTCCGCCGGCTGGTGGAACTTCAGGGGGTGACGTACGCATGGTCGATGACCCGGACCGGCTGCCCCAGGCCACGATTGTCGAGACCATAGCCGCGCCGGCGCGTGGCTATGTAAAGCGCGTGGAGGCACGGGCGGTCGGCATCGCGTCGAAGGTTTTGGGCGCCGGGCGCGAAAAGAAGGGCGACCCCATCGATCACGCCGTCGGCGTCGTTGCCCACTGCAAGGTGGGGGACGCCGTCGCTGCTGGCGACCCGCTGTTCACGGTGCACGCAAACGACGCGGCCCGGCTGGACGAGGCGAAGTCGCGCCTCAGCCGCGCCATCACCCTGAGCGAAGCGCCCGTCGCGCCGCTGCCGCTATTCTATGACATGCTGGAAGCCATCTGAAGGGGAGGCCGATGGCAACAAAGACATCGTCGTCGTGGGTGCGGGGATCGCGGGATTGACCGCTGCGTTTCGCTTGCAGCAGGCAGGGCATAACGTCCGCGTGCTGGAGGCGAGCGACCACGTGGGCGGGCGGATGATCACCATCGCGTGGCACGGCATCCGCATCGACCCCGGCGCAGAATTCGTCACCAGCGGCGACCGCTACCTGCTCGCGCTGGTCGATCAACTGGGCGTTGCGGATAAGCTGCGCGACTACAGCGAGGAGGCGACCGGCTTCGACGTCAGCGTGATGCGGGACGGCGCGGTTCACCGCGTCAATTTCATGTCGCTGCCGTCGTATTTCCGGTGGCGCGGCGTCTCGCTGGGCGCGCGGCTGCGCATGGCGAAGCTGCTCCCCTACCTGCTGCGCTACGCGCGGGCCGACCCGCTGCACCCGGAGCGTGCGCCGGGCGCGGACGCGCGCAGCATGGAGCAGTTCTTCTACGAGCGCGTCAGCGGCGAGATGTTCGAGTACCTGATCGAGCCGATGATGGATGTTTTCTGCAGCTACATGGCGGCGGACCTCTCAGAGGATATGATGCTGCTTCTCTTCGGCAGCTACCTCGGACGCAAGCTCTACACCTTCGAGGGCGGCGTCGGCTTCCTGCCGGAGGCGCTCGCGGGCCGGCTCGACGTTGTATACAACGCGCCGGTGTCGCGCATCGCGCACGGGGCTGACGGTGGCGCGAGCGTGCACTACCAGGCAAACGGGCAGGCTGAGGCGCTCGACGCGGATGTTGTCGTGGTCGCCGTGCCGGGCGATGTGGCCTTAGGGCTGTGCGACACGCCCCGCCTCGCCTGGGAGCGCTTCTTCCCCTGCGTGGGCTATACGCGCGTCGGGGTGGTGTTCCACCTGGTCGAAGGCGATGACCCGGCGCTGGACAAGGGCGGGATCATGTTCCCGCGCAAGGAGCCGTGGCAACTGTGCGCGCTGGGCTGGGAGCGGAAACCCGATGGCCGCGTGCTGGTCATGAGCGATCTCAAGGCGCACCGCTACGACGCGGCGATGCCCGACGCCGACCTGAAGGCCATCATCACGGAGGAGATGATCCGCGTGGTGCCGGCGTTTGCCGGCGCGATCCGCGACCAGATGGTCTTCCGCTGGCCGCGCAAGGTGCCCAGGTTCCCGGCCGGCTACCGGAACGCCCTGCGTGACTTCAAAGCGAATCCCCAGGAGGGGCCGGTTTACTTCTGCGGCGATTACTTCATCGGCCCAAGCGCCGGCTCCGCGCTTGTGTCGGGCTGGCAATGCGCCGACCGGTTGCTCGGCGTGTCATAACGTGGCCTGGGAGAGGCCGGTCAAGCGGCCGGCTACTCGCACGCCCCGGCGTGCTCCTCGAACGTCAGCGAGAAGACGTGCCGCCCGCTGGCGTCGCACGCGCGGAAGTACAGGTAATCCGACTCGGCGGGGTAGATGACCGCCTCGATAGAGGATAGGCTGGGGTTGGCGATTGGCCCCGGCGGCAGCCCCGTGTTGAGATACGTGTTGTACAGCCCAATCACGGCGGTGTAGTCGGCGCGCGTCAGGTCGGGCCACCAGTCGCCGGGCGTCTGCGCGCTCTTGGCGTACTGTACCGTCGGGTCGGCGTCGAGCGTCATGCCCTGCGCCAGCCGGTTGAGGTAGACGCCCGCGATCATGGGGCGCTCCTCCGGGAGGACGGCCTCGCGTTCCACAATGGCGGCGAGCGTCACGACCTCGTAGAGCGTGAAGCGCCGCGCGGCGGCGTCGGCGCGCATTGCCGGCGTGACGCGCGCGCCGAACCCTCCAGCATCAGGTCGCGCAGGTCGGTCGCGGCGGCGTCGGGCGCGACGCGGTACGTGTCTGGAAACAGAAACCCCTCCAGCGACGCGCCCGGCGGCAGACTCTCCAGGAAGTCGAATTGCGGCGGGCGTTCCGCGCCCGGCCCCGCCAGCGCCAGGAAGTCCGCGCCGGTGAACGCCAGCCCTCGGCGGCGTCGATGGCCTCGGCGACCTGTTCCATCCGCCAGCCCTCGATCACCTGCACGATCACGTCCGGGCTGAGCGCCTCGGTGAGCGCCTGCGCGATCTCAGGGACCGTCATGGCCGCGCTCAGGTTGAAGCGCCCCGCCTCCAGTTGCGAGTCCAGCCCGGTGTAGCGCGCGTAGTTGCGAAAGAGCGTTGCGTCGCCGATCAGGCCGCGCCGCACCAGTTGCTCCGCGATATCCGCCGCCGAGCTGCCCGGCTCCACCTCGAAGCGCACCGGCTCCGCGTCCGCCGCCATGCGCGCTTCCAGGTCGCCGGCGCGCAGGCCCAGGTAGGTGCTCAGGTAGAGGGCCTCCAGCGGGTTGAGGTTCGCCGTTGCCGGGATGGTGGGCTGGGGAATGCGGACCGCCAGCAGCCGCGTCACGGCGAACGCGCACGCGCACACCAGCAGCGCGAAGACGGCCAGCACGATCACGACCCGCGCGCCGGCGCTCATACCGCGCGGCGGCGCGGCGCGTCTCGGACGCGGCATCCCTGTGTCTTGGGGTGGGGGCGTCTGCTGGCTCACGGGGCCATTATACCCGCGTTAGCGCGCGGCGGGCGATACGCGCTCGCCGGCGTCGGGGGTTCTCGCGGCGAGCGTCGAGGAAGCTCTGGAGAATCACCGCTGCCGCAAGGTCATCAATCCGCGCACCCGGCCTGCGCCGTCGCCCGCCTCTCTTCGAGCCGGCGTTCGGCTTCCAGCGAGGAGAAACTCTCGTCCCACAGCCAGACGGGCGCGGGCGTCGCCGCCGCGAGTCGCCCCGCCCAGAGGCGCACGCTCTCGGCCTGCTTTGCGCGCGCTGCGCCCGGCTGCGCCGGTAGGCCGACGACGATGCCCTCGACCTCGTGCTCTTCGACGAGGCGCGCAATCGCGGCGAAGTCCTCCGCCTTGCTGCGGCGCTCAAGCAACATCAGCGGGCGCGCCAGCAGGCCCGACGGGTCGGAGACGGCAATGCCGAGCACTTTCAGCCCGTGATCGATGCCAAGCCAGCGCCCCACGACAAACCGCGCCTCAGCGCGCGTACTCGACGGTCACGTCGATGCGGATCGGCAGGAGGGGCATCCGGCCCAGCCAGTTGGGCCAAAGCTCGATCCGGGGCGGCTGTTCGAGGGGCAGGGCGGCGTTCAGGTTGCCGATGGCGCGGTCGAGCGGCAGGCCGGTGACCTGCGTGCGCACCCACTGCTCGTCAATCGCGGAGGCGATGTCGCCGGCCCCGGTCATCAGGAAGGTGACGCGCCGCGCGTCGTCCACGCCGAGTTCGTCGCCGCGCACGAAGGTGAGCGTGTCGTCGAGGATGCGGAAGCCGCGCCCGACGCGCTCCGCAAGCGCGGCATAGGCGACCTGGCGCGCGTACTGCTCATCGACCACGACGCCCTGCACCACAACGCGCATCTCCAGGCTGACGCTCTCGGCCGGCTGCCCGATGTACTCGCTGTAGGTCTCATCCAGGACGAGGACGACGGCCAGTGAGTCGATGGCGATGAATTCGCTCGGCCCGATCCAGTCGGGCGACGACATCTCGGCATAGGCGCGCTGCTGCAACTGCTGAAGCAGCGCCGCGCGCAGCCGCTCGTAGTCGTCCTTTGTGACGGCGGGCGCTTCGGTGACGCCGCCGCCGCGCGTCGCCGCCGGGTTGGAGACGCCAAGCCGCACGCCGAGCGGCCCCTCGACCCGATTGATAAGGTTGGCGCCTACGTTGCCCACCAGCCCGACAAACTCCGGCAGCGCCTCGATGGGCGCTTCGGCAGTGGAGGCGATGCCCTCAGGGACGGTGACTTCCTCGGTGGTCCTGAACCGCACCGGGTCGGCGGCGGTGGTGCGCACCACCGTCCCCGCCGGCACCACAACCGTGTCGGCGAGCAGGTTGCTGAACACCACCGTGCCGGCGGCCGGCGTGCTCGGCTGCGTGACGAGGCCGGTTGTGGGCACGGTGGTGCTCCACTCGACCTCCACGCCCACGATGCGCGCCGGGATGGCGCGGTCGATGAGGTTGACGCTGGTCAGTTCGGGGTCGGCCACGACCGGTATGGTCACCGAGACCTGGTCGGCGGCGGGCCTGAGCGTGATGTGCGCGCCCGGCGCGACGATGTACAGCCCGACGAGAAAGACCGCCATCACCACCGCGAAGATCAGCCAGCCGACCACCCGCCGCACCGCCTGGAACTCCGGTGGCAGCGCGATGGGTTGCTGCCGCCCGCGCGCAATCAACTCGGCGGCGGTGGGGCCTTCGCCCTGGGGGCGGTCGTCGCGACCGGTGAAGAGCCACGGTGGGTCGCCCCGCCAGTAGCGCGCCCGCCGCGCCTCCTTGATCGAATAGAAGACCGGGATGTTCAATTCGGCGGCGTGCTCGGCAACCGTGAAGTCCTCGGTCACAAGCCCCAGCTTGGCGTTCATGCGCGACGCCTCGCGCTGGATCATCACTAGGTCGAGCTTGCGCTGGAGGATCGCGCCGCGCTCCGGCCACACCAGGAGCACCCGTTCCGCCTGGAGGAACCCTAGCCGGTCACGCACGGAGACAACGTCGTCGTGTCGTTCGAGTTGAATGATCTGTTGCTTCATACCCACCAGTTGTGCATCGTCTGGGGGCCGGCTGTCGGGGGGTCGGGGACAGCACCGTACCGTCTACTATGCACGAAAACGCGGAGGAGTGCAAATCAGCGCCTGGGGGCCACGCGCTCGACCGCAGCCGTCGTCTCGCCCCTCCGGTAGCCGCTACCCCTCTTGTGCGAAACAGGGTACTCTAGATGCGTTTCGCCGGTCTTATCTGCACCTGCTGGAGCCTATCCATGTCACAAGAGCAAGAAGTTTCACCGACCGATGTGCTGGACACGGTCGTGTATCTGGCTGTGGTCGCCGGCGTGCTGCTGCTCGCGCTGCGCGTGATCCGCCGCGTGTTTGGCGGCAGATAATCGAGCGGGGCGTGTGCATCATGAGCCATGCGTTGAAACACGTTACCGGCCTCCGCTGCACGGTCTGCGGGCGCGTGTACGGCGTCGAGGAAGCGGGATATACCTGCGTGGACTGTGGCGAGGCCGGCACGCTGGACGTGGAGTACGACTACGCCTACATCAACGCGCACACCGCGCGCCCGGCGCTGGACGGCGCTCCGCAGCGGGGGATGTGGCGCTACCGGCCGCTGATGCCGGTCGATGCCGGCAGCCCCGCGCCGCCGCTGGAGGTGGGCGGGACGCCGCTCTACCCCGCGCCGCGCCTTGCCGCTGAACTCGGCCTTGCCCGGCTCTGGGTCAAGGACGACGGGCGCAACCCCACCGCCTCGCTCAAAGACCGCGCGAGCGCCATCGCGGTGGTGAAGGCGCAGGAGCAGGGCGCGCGCCTCATCACCACGGCGAGCACGGGCAACGCCGCCGCCGCGCTCGCGGGGCTGGCGGCCAGCGTGGCGATGCCGGCGCTCATCTTCGTGCCGGAGACCGCGCCGCCGGCCAAGATCGCGCAGCTTCTCGTCTATGGCGCGAAGGTGCTGCTGGTGCAGGGCACCTACGACCAGGCGTTTGACCTGTGCTTCGCGGCCTCGCAGGAGAACGGCTGGTACTGCCGCAATACGGGGATCAACCCCTACGTGGGCGAGGGCAAGAAGACCGCCGCCTACGAAGTCGCCGAGCAACTGGGCTGGCAGCCGCCTGACGCGCTGGTCGTCAGCGTGGGCGACGGGTCGATCATCGGCGGGCAGTACAAGGGCTTTTACGACCTGCTTCAGCTTGGGTGGATCGAGAAGATGCCGCGCATCATCGGCGTGCAGGCCGAGGGCAGCGCGGCGCTGTACCACGCCTGGCGCGAGAACATCAACCCGGCGGAGATGCAGCCCATCGACGCGCACACAATCGCCGACAGCATCAGCGCCGGCCTGCCCAGGGACCGCGTCAAGGCGATGCGCGCGGTGCGCGAGAGCGGCGGCGCGTTCGTGAGCGTGACCGACGCGGAGATACTCGGCGCGATCCCGGCGCTGGCGCAGGGCGTGGGCGTCTTCGCTGAGCCGGCGGCGGCGGCGGCCTACGCCGGGCTGCGCCGCGCGGTCGATGATGGGCTTGTGAAGGCTGAGGATCGGGTTGTGGTATTGGCGACCGGCAACGGGCTGAAGGACATCGCCAGCGCGATGAAGTCAGTCGGCGGGGGCGTGACGGTCGCGCCGAATTTGGATGCGGTGCGGGAGGCTGTGGCGACTCTGCTTCGATGAGCGCGTCTTGAGGCTATCTGCTTCTGAATTCGCCTCAGCGTTCAGCCTCAACCGGCCAAACGATTGTGCCGCAATGCGGTTCCAGCAACACAACTGCTTTCGCGGCAAGAAGCCTTGCCGTCTTAGTCTTGCCGGCTTGCAGATAGCGGCGCAATGCGGATACGACATCCTCCCCTTCGCCAGCGTCAATTGCGCGTCCCAGGCAGTCTACACGTCGGCCACTGAAGTCCGGTCGGTCTACGGAGTGTCCAAACTTTGGATTCCCAAAGTCATAGGACTTGATTCGTCTAGGGTACCACTGTTTCTGCGGATGGACGCGGTAGAACGTGTATACGTCGAAATCATTTATCCCCGTTTCACCATCGATAAAGTGCAGTGCAGCGCCCTGGCAGAGTGCAATGCACAGGACCCGTTGCGCGTATAATTCGGCTATAGCGGGCTTCCTTTGGAAATAATCTTCCCGATCTCTGCGAGCGATCTCTGCAAGGGCTATGAGGTCTTCGCGCTCTATCGGCAGGTATGACCGTGCTTCAGGCCCTACTTTGCTCATGAAGGTACCCTCCTGGAGCGCTCATGCGGTTATCGGTACAGGTCCATCTCTTGCGGGCGGACCAGGTCCGCCGCAGCGCCGTCGCCCGCCGGCAGCGACAGCCCGCGCACCAGCACCACCGGGAGCGCCTCCGCCGCCTGCCCGGCGACCAGCCCCGCCGCCGCCGCGATTTCGTCCGCCGGCGCGGTGACGGTGGCGCGCAACACCCGCCCGAACAGGTCAGCGCGCCCGCGCTGGTCCCAGAGCGCCGGGACGCCGGCCACGCCAATCGCCACGTTGACGTTCCCCAGCCGGAAGGGCCGGCCGTGCGAGTCGGAGATCACGACGCCGGGCGCGACGCCGGTCAGCGCCTCCAGCCGCGCGCGGAGGGCGCGCGCGCTCGCGTCGGGGTCCTCCGGAAGCAGGAGCACCCAATCCTCGCCCATGCCGACGTTGGAATGATCGACGCCCGCGTTCGCGCTCGTGAAGCCGAGCCGGTGCGTTACGATGAGCACGCCGGACCGCATTCGTGAAATTGCAGTGGACTCGCGCAGCACGACCTCGACGAGGCGCGGGTCCTTCTGCGTCGTCGCCGCGACTTCCAGGGCGCGCGTCGAGGGCGTGACGGTGTGCAGGTCCAGCAGGCGGCCCTCCGCCTTGGAGACCACTTTGGAGGTCACAACCAGCACGTCGCCAGGCTGAAGCGACAGGTCCGCGCGGGCAAGCGCCTGCGCGATCAGCGCCGGCAAGTCGTCGCCGGGCTGCACCATCGGCAGGCCCGGCACGCCGATCAGGCTGACGTGCGGCGGGTTCATTGGCCTGTGGGTAGCCCCGTGATGCGGATGCCCGCACCCTTGATCTTGTAGCGCCGGTTGATGCTCAGCAGCACGGGCGTCAGCGATTCGACCGCGACCGCGTTCGCCAGCGGGCCGGCGTCGATGCCGCGCATCCCAGCGGCCTCCACCAGTTGCAGTGCTTCGACTTTGGCATCGGGGTCGTCGCCGCAGACGAGCACGTCGCAATCCACGTCGCCGTCGAGGTCCTTGAGCTTGACGAAACTCACGTTCTGGAACGCCGCCACGACGCGCACCCTGTCGCCGAGCATCGTCTGCGCCTCCAGCGAGGCCGCACCGCCCGGCGGCAGGTGGACGGTGAACACGTCGTTCGGGTCCAGCGGCACGGTCACGTCGATGAGGATTTTGCCGTCGAGCTGGGCCTGCACGGCCTCAAGCGTGGCTTTGTGCGCGCTGTAGGGCACGGAGAGCACAACGATGTCGGCCTGGGCGGCGGCGGCGGCGTTGTCGGCGGGGAGGAGGTAATCGTCGCCGAGCTGGGCGTTGAACGCCTCGACCTTCTGCTGCGCCTTCTCCAGGCTGCGCGAGCCGATGATGACCCGGTAGCCGCTGCGCGCCCAGCGCATTGCCAGGGTCGAGCCTTCTTTGCCGGTGCCGCCCAGAACCGCGATGGACAGGATCGTGTCTTTAGGCAAGAGGGTTCTCCTTCAAAACCAGAGGTTCAGGGTATCGGATTCAGCGCGTGGTGCTCGTAGCGCTGCCACACCGCGCGCGCAAGCTCGCGCGAGCGCGCCGTGATCGCCGCCTCATCGAGCGTGAGCAGTTGCCGGTCGCGCATGAGCACGCGCCCCCCGGCGATGGTCGTCGTCACCATGCTCGCCTCGAAGCCGAAGAGGATGTGCCAGGGCAGGTTGCCGGCGGTCAGCGGCGTGGTGGGATGGTAGTCCACGAGGATGACGTCCGCAACCGCGCCGGGCGCGAGCGCGCCGAGCGGCGCGCCGGGGAAGAAGACCTCCGCCAGGCGCGCGTTGTTGACCAGCGCCATGCGCGCGATGCCGTCGCCGGGGGCGCGGCGCGGGTCGCGGTGGGCGACCTTGTGCAGCAGGTAGGCGGCCTTCCAATCGGCCCACATGTTGTTGCTGAAGCCGTCGTTGCCCAGGCCAAGCTTGACGCCGCCGGCCAGCATCGCGTCGATGGGCGCCGCGCCGACGGCGTTGTTCATGTTCGAGCGCGGCTGGTGCGTCACCCAGGAGCCGGTCTCGCGGATCGTCGCCAGCTCCCAGGGGTCCACATGCACGCAGTGCGCCAGGATCGTCTTCGGCCCCAGAATGCCCATATCGTGCAGCCGGTGCACGATGCGCTTGCCGGACTTCTGCACGCTGTCGTACGCGTCGGCCTCGTGCTCCGCCACGTGGATGTGAAAGCCCGTGTCCAGGCCGTCCGCCGCCGCGACGCACGCCGCCAGCGTCGCGTCGCTGACAGTGAGCGAGGCGTGTAGCCCGAAGCTGGCCGCGAGCATCGGGCGGTCTCTGGCCGCCTTCAGGAAGCGGACGTTCTCCTCGATGCTGGCGCGCGCCTTTTTCCGGGCCGTAGCGGTCGGTCACCTCGTAACAGAGCGCCGCGCGCAGCCCGGCCTGTTCCACCGCGTCCGCGATCAGGTCCAGCGCGCCGTCGATGCAGTTCGGGCTGGCGTGGTGGTCGATGAGTGTGGTTGTGCCGTGCTTGATCGCGTCGATCAGGCACACCAACGCCGAGTACGTCACGTCCTCGGCGGTCAGCGCCTGGTCGAGCGGCCACCACAGCCGGCGCAGGATTTCGGGAAAGTCCTTCGGCGGCGGGCCGGGGATCGCCAACCCGCGCGCGAACGCGCCGTAGAAGTGCGTGTGCGCGCAGATGGCCCCCGGCATCACGAGCTGGCCGCGCGCGTCTATCGCTTCGGCGGCGGGGTGGCGGGCGGTCAGTTCAGCGGTGGCGCCGACCTCCCTGATCCTGTCGCCGTCGATCCAGAGTGCGCCGTCTTCGATGATCTCATCTGGTGTGACCAGGACGCCGTGCGTGATGAGCATGGTGGGTTCCTATTCGAATTCGAGCGGTCCGTTCGTCGTGCGCAGCCCGCCGCACGCGACGACGGTCTGGCGCAGCGCCTCGGCAGTCGCATGGACATCCGAACCGCGCAGCAGGAAGCTGTCGGGCGGGCCTTCGCCGGTCGTGGCGGCGACGACGCCGTTCTCACAGAGGAGGGCGATGTCTACTCTGTACTCCGCCCCGCCCTGTTCGTAGCGGTAGTCGCGCCTGGGCCGGAGGCCGGTCTCTTTGAGCGTGTGGTACACGCGGTCCACGAAGGCCGGGTCGTCGCTGTACAGGTCCTTGATCGCGCGCGCGGCCTGGAAGCGATCCCACGTCGTGTGGATGAAAGTCACGCGCCGCCACGCCTTGCCGCTCACGATAGGCGGGACTTTGGGCTGTAGCGGCCCCAGTTGGAGCTTGTAGTACACGCGGTCGGCGTGGGGGTGGTCCGCCTCGTCGGGGAGCAGGTCGCGCCGGCGGACGAGTTCGTGGCCGGCGCGCCGCGCGTAGTAGTGGATGCCCCACTTCAGGTCGTCGCCGAACGCGGCGGTGAGGTAGAACGCGACGTACTCCGCGTCGACGCCGCGCGGCGCTTTGTCGTGCGGGATGCGATACCAGCGCTGCGCGCGGGCAACTTCGAGGTCTTTGGGCCGGGTGATCACGCCGACCAGGACTCGGTCTTCAGGGTACATCAGCCGGTCTCCGACCCTGGTGGGAGCGCCTTCTCCAGTTCGGCAATCAGTTCGGGCAACCGGATGGTGACGGTTTCCCAGACTACTTCGTAGTCTACAGTTCTGTACTCGTGGATGATCTTGTTGCGCATCCCGACAATGCTTTTCCAGGGATCTGTGGCAGTGCATCGCGGGTTCCCTGAGTGACCTGTCCTGCGGCTTCACCGATGATCTCGATTGCACGCACTAACGCGTAAGAAAACATCCGGTCGGTGCCAAGCATCTCCCGGGTTCGGCTCGCCTGAAACGCGATTGCGTCACGAGCGGCATCGAGCATGTCACGCAGCCGCGTCTCGTCCTGCTCGTTCATAGACGACCTCTGCCGTGTCGAGTACCTTCTGCCGGAAGTGTCGGCTCAAGAATCCCGGCGTGTTCAGATCGACTTTGTGTCTTAGTATCGCGGACAGTTCTTCCTGCATGTCGATGAATCGGAAGAAGTCGGGAGTCTTTCCCGGCTCGAACTCGACCAGCACATCCACGTCGCTGTCAGGCCTGAAGTCGTCGCGGAGCACCGACCCGAACAACGCCAGCTTGCGAATGTGATGGCGGCGGCAGAACGCGGCGATTTCGTCTCTGGGTAGAGCGATATTGAGATTGGCGAGTCCGTTCCTGTTCATTGCACACATCTTACCACTCAGTTCGCGAAGCGCTCCAGTTTTGCGCCCAAGGTCCATTTGCTGTTGTTCGGCAGGATCGTGCTCGTATCGCACTTCGCCCCGGTGACCACCGCCCCACTGAGCACCGCCCCGCGCAGGTCCGCCCCGCTGAGGTCGGCGCTGCTGAGGTCCGCGCCGCTCAAGTAAGTCTCGTTCAGCTTCGCCCCGTTGAACTGCGCCCCGTTCAGCTTGGCGTCGTTGAGATAGGCTTTCCGCAAGTCCGCGCCGTTCATGTAGGCTTTGCGCGCATCCGCCCCGCGCAGGTCCGCATTGACCAGCACCGCGCCGCTCAGCCGCGTCATGAAAAGCACCGCCTCGCGCATGTCTGCCCCCACAAGGCCGCACTCGCGCAGATCTGCGCCGCTCACAACCGCGCGCCGCAGGTCAATATCGCGCAAGTCCGAACGGCTCAGGTCGGCCTCATTTAGCTTCGCGTCGCTCAAGTCCGCCTTCCTCAAGTCTGCCCGGTTCAGGAGCGCCTGGCGCAGGTCAGCATCGCTCAGCCGCGCGCTGACCAGCTTCGCCTCGCGCAGGTCCGCGCCACGCATGAGCGCGCCGCCCAGGTTGGCGCTGTTCAGCGTCGCCTCACGGAGCATCGCTCCATCCAGGTTGGCCCGCTCCAGGTTCGCCGAGGACAGGTTGGCGCCGCGAAGCACCGCCTCCGACAGGTCGGCATCCATCAGGTCTGCGCCGGCCAGATCGATGCCCTCAAGGTTCATGCGTGACAGCTTGACGCCGCCGAGACCAGGTCGCCGATCAACTGCGCGGGAGAATGCGACCCACTGCTCGACGACCTCACGGTCAGGGTGTACCGCCTGGCTGGCGAGTCGCTCGCGGAGCGCCCGCTCAAGGTCGGCGTCGTTATCGACGCGGTAGCGCCGGTACAGCGCGCCAAGCACGTCTTCGCTGGCGACCGGGGTAACCCTGGGGTGCGCCTTGGGCGGTCGCGGCTTTGACGGCGCGCTGCTGCTCGTGCGCAACGCGCGCAAGTCCGCGCCGCACTGCATACAGAAGTTGGCGTCGTCGGGGTTCTCTTTGCCGCATTGCACACAGAACATGGTCGTATCCTTTTCGCTTGCTTTGGAACATCACGCCTCCAGGATGGGCTTCAGGTCCGCCGCCCAGGCGCGGATGGCGTCCCAGTCCCGGTGGTCGCCTTCTGACCATACACCAAACGCGACACTCAGGCGAAACATCAGCCGCTTGCGCAACGACGGCACCTTGCTGATGTCCAGCGCCCCGGCAAAGAGGCCCTCGCGCACCGGCTTCACCAGCGCGCGCACCGGCTCCAGCCAGTTCGCCACAGCCCGGTGGTGCTCTTTGTTCTTCATCGCCAGCGTCATGCACACCAGGAACGCGGCGAAGGGCTTCTGCGCCAGCGCCGCCCGGTGAGTCCGCATGAATTGCATCGCCTCCGGCAGCCATTGCCCTCCCTGAATGGCGCTGCCGGCCACCACCGCCCGGTACGGAGTGAGGTCTGTTACGTCCTGCATGGGGCGCACGTCCACCTGCGCGCCGTCTTCGGCCAGGGTTTTGCCGATTGCTTCGGCCACGCCGGCGGTGGTACCGGTCCGGCTGGCATAGGTCACGAGGATCTTGCTCGGCATAGGGTTTCTCCTCCGGTTAGCCTGGGCCTTGTAGCGCCTGCGTTCGCCCCTTGTTTACCCGCTCACGGCCTGCGCCGCGCGATATTCCAGCAGCTTCGCGTCAATCTTGCTCACCATCTCCTGATGCTGCCGCCACCAATCCTGGCTCTTCTGCGCGTCGAGTTCCTCAATCGACTTGCCCTGCTGCTCCACCCAGGTGTAGTACTTCAGATTGTGCCACTGCGTCCGGTTGGCGCGCGTGCCCTCGTTGATCCAGTCCAGCTTCTGCCCCTGGATGATCCACTCGACGCGCGCGGCGGCCTCGCGCGCGTCCATCGCGCCGTAGGTCGCCGTCAGGTCGGCCATCACCGAGCGGTAGCGGTCGATGGCGTCGGTGCAGATCGTGACGATCAGGTCATCGCGGCCCAGGCCGTAGTACTTCGCGGTCTTGATCGCGCCAAGCAGGTTGCACACCCCGCTGATGCCAAAGATGCGCGCCATCTGCTGCACGTCGGCCTCCGGCACGCCGAAGTCGTCAATCATCGCCCGCCAGCCGGCCTCTTCGGTGAGCAGTTGCAGGCCCTTCTTGCTCTCGATGTCGTCGATGCACATGATCGCGTCCATGTTCCACACGTTGTGAATCCACGTCGCGTGCTTGTCGCCGATGCCCTGGATGTCGTGCGCGCCGTAGCCGTTGTTGAACAGCGTCGGGCACTGGATCGGCTCCAGGCCCACGATGAGGTGGTCGGCCCACTGCTGCTTGAGTCGGTCGCCGGCGGCAATCGTGCCCGCTGACCCCATCGCCGAGACGTAGGCGGTCACCTTGCCCGTGCCGATGCCCTGCTCCGCAAGCTGCGCCGCCAGTTCGATGATCGTGTTGCCGGTCACGTAGTAGTGGAAGCGGTAGTTGCCCATCACCTCGAACTGGTTGAGCACGCGCACGTCGGGGTCTTTGCGCAACTCCCAGGTCTTGTCGTAGATCTCCTTGACGTTGCTCTCCGAGCCGGGCGTCTTGATGACGATGCCGCCGTAGCTCTCGATCTGCTCGAAGCGCTCGCGCGACATCAGCTCCGGCAGCACCACGATGGACGTACAGCCCATGCGGCAGCCCACCCACGCCCCGCCGATGCCGTAGTTGCCGGTCGAGGGCCACACCAGCTTGTGGACGGTCGGGTCCACCTCGCCGTAAAGCTCTTTTTCCAGCAGCACCGAGTACGCCGCGCCGACCTTGTGGCTCCCCCGTGGGGAAGCTGACACTGTGCAGCACGGCGATGTTGGCGTCAACGCCGGTGAGTTCCCTGGGGATGACATGGTAGTAGATGCGGTTCTCGCCGTCGCGCCAGGTGATGTTGTACAGGTTGATCGGGTCGAGCGGGTCGGTCTGCGCCGTCGCCAGCGCCTTCTGCCGCGTCGCCGTGTCGATGGTGCTGGGATAGAGCATTTCGTCGAAGGTTGGGCCGGTGATGAGGCGGGTTGTTGGTGTCACGGTCGTGTCTCCAGTCTCTAGGATTCTGCGAAGCCAGAGCTTCGTAATGGCTAAACGTCGTCGAAAAGGCGCGCGTTCCAGCGCTTTCATCCGGTTATAAGCGTCGGCGCGTTGGGCGGCAAGCTCGCGATACCGGGCGCGCGCCACCTGGGGCATGTTGTCGGAGTGGCCGCCGTATTCGGACAGCAGCGCGTCGATGGCAGCGTCGAGCGCCTCATAGGCCAGGGTGGCTTCGCGAAGTTGCTGAACCAGTTGCTCTGGCGACGATTTTTCAGACACTCCCTGGCCCTTTCTTGTCTGGCGGCGGCCCTCCCCGAAGCGGGCGCTTAAGCCTCAGCTTCGGCTGGCTCCGCGCCCTCTTTCGTGCGTGGCGCTTTCTCGAGGTGGCCGGTGCTGTGGCCGGCGCCGGGGTGCACTGGCTCCTCATCGAAGCCGATGGCCTGCGCGACAAGGTAGAGCGGGCGGTCGCGAACCTCATCGTACATGCGGCTCACGTACTGCCCCCAGGAGGAACAGGAAGAAGAGCTGGAACGAACTCATCAGCAGCAGCACGACCAGCGTGGTTGCCTGGCCCTGCAGCACGTATTGCCCAGCCAGCCGCAACAGCGCCACCACGGGGATCGCCAGCAGCGCGATGATTGCCAGGATCAGGCTGATGTAGATCGCGACCTGAAGCGGGAAGTAGGAGAAGCCCGTGATGGCGTCCATTGCGAAGCGGACCATCTTCCTGAGCGGGTACTTCGTCTCCCCCGCGTAGCGTTCCTCGCGCACGTACTCGACGCCGGTCTGTTTGAACCCCACCCAGCTTGCCATGCCCCGGATGAAGCGGCGATGCTCGCGCATCCGGTTCATTGCGCCGACGGCGCTGCGATCCATCAGGCGGAAGTCGCCGGTATCGAGCGGGATGTCCACGTCGGTGATGCGGTAGATGATGCGGTAGAACAGGCGCGCGGTGAGGAGCTTGAACCAGCTTTCGCCGCGCCGCTCGCTGCGCACGGCATAGACAACCTGGTAGCCCTCACGCCATTTCTCGATCATCTTTGGGATCAACTCAGGTGGGTCCTGCAGGTCGGCGTCGATGACGATGACGGCGTCGCCCTGGGCGTAGTCCAGGCCGGCGGTGACGGCAAGCTGGTGGCCGAAGTTGCGCGCAAACGACACGATATGCACGCGCGGGTCCTTCGCGTGCACCTCCATCGCGACCTCAAGCGAGCGGTCGCGGCTGCCGTCATCAACGATGATCAACTCCCACGGCTCGCCAATCCCGTCCATGACCTGGGACACGCGCCGATGAAGCTCGTGGATGATAGGTTCCTCGTTGTAGACCGGGGCGATGATCGAGAAGGTGGGCTGGTCAGTCATGGTACCCCCTGCGTTATGTTTGGTGGCACTGAATCTTATCCCATCCCGCAACAGAAGCAAGCGGCCTTTGCGTACCCGCTGCATTACGCGACGGCTGCCCGCGCTGGACCCATCGGCCCGCACAGGCTGGCACGATTCCTGTATCTATTATAGGGCGAAACGTATGTTTAAGCCGGGATGGGCTTAGCCAAGCAGGGAACGCGCAGTACGAAGGACAGATGACAATGGCGACAGGAGAATACCGCTGCCCATTTTGCCTGAAGAAGTTCCGCAAGCCGTCTGATCTTTCGCGGCACTTGCTGTAACGACAACTGTCAGAAGAAGGCCCGACGGGATAAGAAGCGCTAAGCGGTTGCGCGCGCGTCTGGTATCGCCGGCGCTCTCGCCCGCCCGGTGGGGGGTGGGCGGGCGGGGCGCTATACCCACAAGTCCACGATGTCAAACTTCTGAACATCAACCAAGCCCAGGTCTGTCAACTTCAGTGCTGGAATCACCTCCAGCGCCATGAAGCTCATTGCCATAAACGGGTCTTCGATCTGGCAACCGAGTTCCTGCGCGGTCTCGGTCAGCAGGTCGGTCGTCGCGCTCACTTCCTCAATCGGCTGGTCGGACATCAGCCCCGCAATCGGCAATGGCAGGCCGGCGAGGGTCTGGTCGCCCACCGCGACAGCCAGGCCGCCGTCCATCTCGCCGACGCTGCGCGCGGCGGTCCACATGCTCTCGTCGTCAACGCCGATGACGACCAGGTTGTGGTGGTCGTGCGCAATCGTTCCCGCAATTGCGCCCCGCTTGAGGCCGAAGCCGTGGATAAATCCCTTGCCCACGTTCCCGCTGGCGCGGTGGCGCTCGATGACGGCGATCTTCAGGATGTCGCGGTCTGTGTCGGATTGGGCGCGGCCATTGGCAGCCGGGATTTCCATGGCGAGGTTCTCGGTCACGATTTGCCCCGGAATCGCGCCAATCACGCGCGCCCGCGCGTCGCCGTCGGTCACCGGCGCGGGGATCGAGAAATCGACCCAGTTCCAGCGCACGTTCATCGAAGGCGCGCAGGTTGACGCGGCGGCGCTTGCCGCTTTCGGGCCGCGCCAGCATTGCGCCGTCCTGGGCGACCAGTCGCCCGCCCCGGAACACCATTTCAGGGCGGAAGTCCTGAAGGTCTGAGAACACCACGATGTCCGCGCGCCGACCGGGAGCGATGGCCCCCCGGTCGTGCAGGTGGAAGTAGTTCGCGGCGTTGATCGTGCCCATGCGGATTGCCGTCATCGGGTCCAGCCTGTGCGCGATTGCCATGCGGATGATGTGGTCAATCGAGCCTTTGGCGAGCAGGTCAGTGGGGTGGCAGTCGTCGGTGCAGAAGCACACGCGGCCGGCGTTTTCGGGCGTCACGGCGGGCAGGAGCGCGAGCACGTTGTGCGCGCCGGTCGCCTCGCGAATGAAGATCGTCATGCCCAGGCGTAGCTTCTCGTGCATTTCCTCCGGGGTGGTGCACTCGTGGTCCGGAGCGGATGCCGGCGGCGATGTAGGCGTTGAGCGCCTTGCCTGTCAGGCCCGGCGCGTGCCCATCCATCACCTGCCCATCATAGAGGCCAATCTTGTCGAGTACGTCGTGGTTGGCCTCGATCACGCCGGGGTAGTTCATCATCTCGGCCAGGCCCAGCACCCACCGGTTGTTGAGCAGCCCTTCCAGGTCGTCGTACTCCAGGCTTGCGCCGGCGGTTTGCATGTGGGTGGCCGGCACGCATGACGACGCCATGACGTACATGCTCAGGTTGCCATACTTGGCCTCTTGCAGCATGTAGTGGATGCCTTCCAGGCCCAGGACGTTGGCGATCTCGTGCGGGTCGGTGATGACGCTGGTGACGCCGTGCGCCAGCACCGCCTGGGCGAACGCCGGCGGCGTGCACAGGCTGCTCTCAATGTGGACGTGCGCGTCGATCAGCCCAGGGCAGGCGTATCGCCCGCCCAGGTCGATCACGGCCTCCGCGTGGTAGCCGCTGCCCACCGCCGCCACCCGCGAGCGCTTGATCGCGATGTCGGTGTGGTATATCTCGCCGGTGAGGACATTCACGAGCCGGGCGTTCTGCAAAACGAGGTCTGGCGGGGGCGTCGCCCCGCGCAACCGCGATCAGTTCCTCGCGCTCGATAAGGTCCATGATGTCGCCCTCTCCTGTGCCTGCCGCCTTGTGCCGTTATCACAAGGGCACAGCGCATCGGTGTGCTGTGCCCTTGACATGTGTCGCGCTCGCGCCGCGCCGCTAGCGCCCCTTCCGCAGCCGCGTCTGCGCCTCTTCCAGGTAGGTCAGTGGCTGCACCATCGCCTCATAGGCCTCGGCCTTGCCCTCAAGCGTCGTGTTCACGCCGTCGAGTTCATCGCGCAGCCTGGATAGCCCGCGTGTACTCGTGGCGGTCGCCAGTTGGAGCAGCCGCGCCGGCACGCCCTCAAGCACCTGCATCGCCCGGTCGGCGCGGCGGATGAGCCGCGCCCGCGCCTGCGCTACCATGGCCGCTTCGTCCGAACCCGCCTCGTACATCGTGAGGAGGCGGTCGGCCACCTGAATCTGTTCGACCAGCACCGCAATCTGCTGGCTGAGCCGCTGGACCTGTTTCATCATGTCCTTCGGCTTCACGCCGCTGATCGGCGCGGCGTTCAGGATCGTGTACACCGACCGCTCGGCCAGCATCATGCGCTCGTAGTAGGGCCGGCACGCCGCCGAAATCTCGCGCATCTCCCGCCGGGCGGCGCGCGTGCGCATCCATCCCGCGTCCGGGCGATAGGTCACCTGGCGCAGCGTCTTCAGGCGCTTCCCGATGTCTACAACGCCCGACGCGGCGCTATCCCAGAAATCAGGATCGGACGCCTTCGGCCTGGACTCGCTGCGCGCGCCCGTCGCAGCGCCCAGACCGTAGGTCGCCAGCGCCTGCTCCAGGACGACATAAACCAGCGCCAGCGCGATAAGGGTGATCCCGGCCCAGATACGCATCGACGGCGCAAGCAGGATCATGGCGAGGCAGACAACCATCATGACCGGGAAGAACTGCCTTGCCCCGCTGAGTGCCCAACCTCTGAATTGATCGCGCTCGTTGTTCATGTAACGCCTCCACAATCACCACACCGCCGTGATCTGCTGCTTCCTCACATGCCTGACACCGGGTCGCTGTGCGGCGGTTGATGGCGCATTCTCCTCCAACTGCCCCTGCTACTCTGTACGGATACGCAAGCGTCTGGTTGCGGGCCGCTACTCCGCGCTTCGGGCCGGCACGAACTGGCCCCGCCCGGCGCTGCCGGAGAACACGCCACCCTGGACGATTACCTCCCCCCGGCTGATCGTGGCGCGCACCGCGCCCTTCAGCGCCATGCCCTCATACGGGCTGTACCGCGCGACGTAGTGCAGCGCGTCGGCGCGCACAGTGCGCTCCGGCGCGGGGTCGTACACCACAAGGTCGGCGTCCGCGCCCGGCTGGATGACGCCCTTCCGGGGGTATAACTTAAATATACGCGCTGGCTGCGTACTTAGCAGCCCCACTAATTGGGGTAATGTGATCCTACCCTCGGCGACGCCGTAGGTGTAGACGAGCGGCAGCAGCGTCTCCACGCCGGGCAGGCCGCCGGGCGTGACAGTGAAGTCGTCCGCTGCCGTCTTCTGTTCGAGCGCGTAGTCGCAGTGGTCGGTGGAGATCACGTCCACAGCGCCCTCCGCCACCAGCGACCAGATCACCTCCCCCTCGGCCTCGGCGCGCAGCGGCGGCTGCAAGATGTAGTGCGCCGGGCGCGGGCCGGCGTAGGCCCGCTCGTCGAGCAACAGGTACTGCGGGCAGGTCTCGCAGTAAACCGTCTCGCCCATGCTTTTTCGCTTCCCACGCCAGCGCGACCGAGCGCGCGGTGGAGCAGTGCACGATATAGACCGGCGCGCCGGTGTCCTCGGCGAGGAAGAGCACCCGCGCGATGGCCTCCTGCTCGGCGAGCGCGGGCCGGCTCTGCGCGTGGAAGCGCAAGCCCCGGCTGTTGCGGCGGACCAGCGCGTCGGTGGCGGCAGTGACCAGCGCGTCGTTCTCGCAGTGGACCATCACCAGCGCGCCCATCTCGGCGCTGGCGGCCATCAGCCGCCAGATTGCGGCGTCGTCCCAGTAGTAGTTGGGCCGGTAGGTGGTGTAGACCTTGAAGGCCGTCACGCCCAGGTCGAGCATCTCGGCCAGCCGCGCCTCTTCGCCCGCCGGCAGGTCGGTAATCATGCAGTGCAGCGCGTGGTCGATGGCCGCGCCCTGCGCTTCGGCGTGGCGGTTCTCCATCGCCTGGGCGAACGTCTGGCCCCGGAACTGGGTGGCGAAGTCGATGACGGTGGTCACGCCGCCGAAGGCCGCCGCGCGCGTGCCGGTGAACCAATCGTCGTCGGTCTTGTAGATGCCGGTGTCGAGCTTGATGTGCGTGTGCGCGTCAATGACGCCGGGCAGCACATAGCACCCGCGCGCGTCCACCACCGTGTCATCGGGTGCGGGCGTTGCCGCCTGCGTGACCGCCACGATCTTGCCGTCGCGCGCGACGACATCCGCTCTGATTGCCCCTCCGCCGTGACGACGGCGCCGCCCTGTACGATCAGCCGGCCGGTCATGGGTTGTCCTGTCCTTCCTCCGGCGTGGGGCGCGCCTCGCCGTGCCGGGGCGGCCGGCGCTGCCTGCCTGGGGCGCTTGAAATACAGGAAGTGCATATCCACCGCCACGTTGCCGCACCCGACCATCTCCCAGCCCTCCGCGCCGAGTTCGGCGATGGTCTTGGCGAGGCTGTAGTCCAGCCCGCGCTCGCCCGTCATCGGCGGCCTGATGCGCACGCTGTCGACGCCCTTGTCGGTCAGATGGGTGAGCTGCGGGTACGCGCCGTCGAACTTGTTGTCGTTGCTCCGAATCGGACCGACCATACAGTACTCCCACTGCTGCATTGTCCCTCCTCGTCGCGCCGTTACGCCGCCGGCGCAATGACGCGAATGGCCTTCGGCATGACGCTTACAGCAATCGGCGTCTCCCCGAAGTGGTCGCCGTCTACCTGGACCGGTTGCGGCGGATCGGCCTCGACGACGATCTCCCGCGCCTGCCAGTGATGAAACCACGCGGCGAACTCCTTGAGCCTGAAGGTGTTCGCCGCCACCGAAAGCGCGAACTCGACCTCCCGGCTCGCGACGATCACGTCAAGCCGCCCATCGGCGGTGCTGATGCGCGGGGAGATCGACAGGTTGAGCCGGCCGATGCTGCCAGCGTTGGCGATGAGGCATGAGACGCCCTCGCAGATGAGCGCCCGCCCATCCAGCGACAGGTGATACTGCGCTCGCTGCGCCCCGCGCAACGCCTGGAGCGCGGCGACGCCATAGGCCAGGACGCCGATGCGGTTCTTCAGGTCCGGGTCGGTTTCCTGCGCCACGACCGCCTCAAAGCCGGCGCTGGCGCGCATCAGGAACGCGCGGGCGCCGGCCTGGCCCTTGATCTGGCCCACGTCCAGCGCGCGCACTTCGCTTGGCAGGCCGCCGTATATCAGCGCCGCAGCCCTTTGCAGGCTCAGCCCGACGCCCAATTCGACGGCCATGACGTTGCCGGTGCCGCTGGGGAGGACCCCCAGGGGCACCTCGCTCCCCACCAGCCCACTGGCGACTTCCATCAACGTGCCGTCGCCGCCGCACGCCACCACCGCATCGACGCAGCTTGCCGCGGCCTGTTCGGCCAGCCGTTTGGCGTCGCCGGGCTTCCTGGTCAGGTCCGCCTCCCACGCGATCCCACGGCTGTCGAACAGGTCGTGGAGCGCGCCCACGGCGCACCCACCGCCGGCCGCCGGGTTGGCGATGATCCGCACATGCCTGAAAGGGGGCTGCATCCGTCTGGCCTCCCCTGTAGCTCCCTGCGAGCTTCAAGCTCCCTGGGGGCTATACCTCATCGCCGTTCACCATCGCGCGCGCGAGCGCATTGTGGCGCTCGATGACCGACTCGATTTCCAGGGTGGTCAGGCGACCCTCCTGGATCACGATGCGCCCGTTGATGACGCTGTGGTACACGTTCTGCGGCGTGCACAGCACCAGGCTCGCGACCGGGTCGTGCCAGCCGCCGGCCCACGCGAGCGGGTCTGGCTTGACGACGATGAAATCCGCCGCCATGCCGGGCGCGAGCGCGCCAATGTCGTCGCGGCCCAGCACCGCCGCCCCGCCCCGCGTGGCGATTTCGAGCGCCTCGCGCGTCTTCAGGCCGGCGGGGTCGCCCGCCACGCGCTGCAAGAGCATCGCCAGGCGCGTTTCTGCCAGCAGGTGGCTGGGTCGTTGCTCGCGCTGCCATCGACGCCCAGGCCCACGCGCACGCCAGCGTCGCGCATGGCACGGATCGGCGCGATGCCGCTGCCGAGGCGCATGTTCGAGCCGGGGCAGTGCGCCACACCCGTCGCGGTGCGGGCGAACAGGCCAACCTCTTCGTCGTTGATCTTGACACAATGTGCGTGCCATACGTCGTCGCCGACCCAGCCGAGGTCTTCGACGTACTGGCCGGGCCGCTTGCCAAACTGCTCATGGCTGTAGCGGATGTCGTTGTCGTTCTCGGCGAGGTGGGTGTGCAGGCGCACGCCGTATGCACGCGCCATCGCTGCGCTCTCCCGCATCAGGTCCTGCGTCACGCTGAACGGCGAGCACGGCGCCAGCCCCACCCGCAGCATCGCGTAGCGCGCCGGGTCGTGGTAGGTCTCGATCAGGCGCTGGCTGTCGCTCAAAATCGCGCCTTCCGCCTCGACGACCGAGGTCGGGCGGCAGGCCGCCTTTGCTCTCTCCCAGGCTCATGCTGCCGCGCATCGCGTGGAAGCGGACGCCGATCGCCTGCGCCGCCCTGATTTCGTCGTCGAGCCGCGCGCCGTTGGGGAAAATGTACAGGTGGTCGGATGAGGTGGTGCACCCGCTCAGCATCATCTCGGCGAGACCGATCAGCGCGCTGACGTACACCGCCTCCGGCCCCATGCGCGCCCAGATGGGATAGAGGGTCTTGAGCCATTGGAAGAGTTCGGCATTCTGCGCCGGGGCGACGCCGCGCGTGAGCGTCTGGTACAGGTGGTGGTGCGTGTTGACCAGGCCAGGCATCACCACGCAGCCGCGCGCGTCGATGACGGTGTCGGCGGCGGCGGGCAGTTCGCCGGTCGCGCCCACCTGCTCGATGGCGTTGTCGCGTACAAAGAGCGCGCCGTCTGCAATCTCGCGGCGCGCGTCGTCCATGGTGACCAAAACCAGCGCGTTTCGGAGGAGGAGGGTGCTCATGCATATGCTCCAGGGTAGGGTGATGGTACGGTGTGTGTAAGAGTTTAGCACAGGATTGCGTGGCGATACAAGCGTGCACGCGCCGGCGCACGGACCCTGGTAGAATAGGCGTGGCTTCAGTTAACGGCTTTCGAGGGATTGATTCATGTATTTTGACGCACTGACGACGGCGGCGGTCGCGGACGAGTTGCGCGCCGAGTTGCGCGATGGGCGGGTGCAGGACTCGGTGCAGGTCGATGCGCACAGCGTTGGGCTGGAGGTGTACGCCGGTCGGGAGCGGCGCTACCTGCTGCTGAGCGCCGACCCGCAGCGCCCGCGCGTGCACCTTGTGGCCGGCAAGCTGCGGCGCGGGCTGGACCAGCCTTCGCAGTTGGCGCTGCTGTTGCGCCGCTACGTCGAGGGTGCGCGGCTTGTCGGCGTCAGCGTGCCGGAGTGGGAGCGCGTGATGTATCTCGATTTCGAGTGCGGGGAGGGGGCGGTCCGGCTCATCGTGGAGGCCATCGAGCGGCGCGGCAACGTCCTGCTCGTCGATGAGGCCGGCGTCATCATGGATTGTATCCGGCGCGTGGGTCCACAGGAGAACCGGGTGCGTCTCAGCCTGCCCGGCCATGCCTACGTCCCGCCGCCGCCCCAGCGCAAGCGCGACCCCACAGAACTCACGCCGCTCCTGGTCGAAGACGCGCTGCTCAACGAGCCGGAACAACCGGCCTGGCGCGCGCTGACCGCCCGGCTGCTGGGGTTCAGCCCGCTGCTGGCGCGGGGAGGCCATATACCGCGCGACGGGCGACGCCCACGCTATCGCCGCGGACACTTCCGCGCGGGCGCTGCACGAGGTCATCGAGACGCTCCTGATGCCGCTGTGGGAGCGCGATTGGCGGCCCTGCGTCGCCAAGGACGATGCGGGCCGGGTCACGGCCTTCGCGCCTTACCCGCTGAACCACCTGGAGGGTCTGGAGCGCGTCAGATCGATCAGTGCGGCGGCGGAGCAGTTCTATGGCGCGCCGGTGGGCCCTGACGCCTATGATGCGGCCAAAGGCCCGGTGCGCAAGGCCATCGCCGAGGCGCAGAAGCGCGTGCGCCGCCGGCTGGAGGCGCTCGAACGCGCGCGCCAGAGCGAAGCGGAGGCCGACTATTTGCGTAAGGCCGGCGAGTTGATCCTGGCGTACCAGTACACGCTGGAGCCGGGACAGACTACCTTCAGTGCGCCGTATGACGTTGACGGCCCGGAGCTGAACATCGACCTGGACCCGACGCTGAAGCCGGTGGAGAACGCGAAGCGCTACTTCGAGCGCTACGAGAAGGCCAAGCGCGCGGGCGAAGAGGTGCCGGCGCTCGTCGCTTCGGCGGAGCGCGAGCTTGCCTTCCTGGATCAATTGGCGCTCGACATCGACCTGGCGGAGAACTGGCCCGACATCGACGATGTGCGCGCGCAGCTTGAGCAGAACGGCTACTGGACCGGCGGACGCTCCGCGCGCCCGAAGGCCGGCGCGCCCAGGCCGCTCCGCATGACGACGGACGACGGCTTTGTGATCTGGGTGGGGCGCAACGCGCGCCAGAATGACGAAGTGACCTTCACGCGCGGCGGCCCTGAAGACCTGTGGCTGCATGTCCGGGGTGCGCCCGGCGCGCACGTCATCATCAAGCATGACGGCCGGCCCATCCCTGACGCGGTTGTGCAGCAGGCGGCGGCGCTGGCCGTGCGCTATTCGCCCATGCGCGCCGAGGCGCGCGCCCTCGTGGACGTGACGCAGCGCAAGTTCGTGCGCAAGATCAGGGGCGGCAAGCCCGGCATGGTGACCTACCGGAACGAGCAACCGATTGAGGTCGCCACCGCCGCCGTTGGCGACTCCTGAGCGGCGCGTGGCCCTGATGCGGCGACTTTCACGAGCAGAAAACCTGATATAAACTTGGTCAGATTCCGCAGTGCGACATCACACCGACTTGTCTTGAGAGGTCTGGTCATGAGTCCAGAGTCACCGGCAGACGTGCTCGATATCTTCACCCGCTATGTCATGCTCCGGCAAGGGGGAACGAGCCAGATGGCGCGTTGCACACGCTACGGGCGCAGGCGACCCGGCTCTCTGAGGAACAGCGGCACGAGCTGGGGTCGATGATCGGCGCGTGGGAGACGCGCGAGGGCAAGATGCACCGCCCGGACTCCCAGGCCGAGCCACCGGTGCGCCCTGGGCCGCCGCCCGCCGAGTCGGTCACCTGCCCGAACTGCGGCAAGGCGAACCACAAGCGCGAGTACTACTGCTACGCCTGCGGCCATATCTT
This sequence comes from Anaerolineae bacterium, assembly GCA_027494055.1. Classification (GTDB taxonomy): domain Bacteria; phylum Chloroflexota; class Anaerolineae; order Aggregatilineales; family JAFGMM01; genus JAOSJO01. Next base: position 523,060 of record JAOSJO010000024.1, read on the forward strand.
GACCACAGCGCCGGCCACAAAGAAGCTCGGCGGCGACTTCGACGCGCTTGACCCTGACGTGCGCTGGGGGACTTCGTATTTCGACCAGTCGATGGCCGTGATCCTGGAGCCGCGCGACGGCGGCGCAGCGCTGACCGTCGAACCCAAGGGGGACCAGGAGGTCGTGATCGGGCGCAGTTCGCGCGACAGCATCATGCTCCCGGATGTGGACCTCGCGCCCTACCGGGCGGATGCGTATGGCGTGTCGCGGCTCCATGCCACGCTGCGCTGCCGGGGGGACACCATCGTGATCTCCGACCTGGGCAGCAGCAACCACACGTTCATCAACGGGCAGCGGCTCCACCCGCACGAACTGCGCTGCCTGCGCGAGGGCGACGAATTGCGCCTCGGCCACCTGGTGATGAAAGTGCACTTCCAGCGCAGGCCCGCCCGCCGCGCCTAGCGCAACAGGGCAGACGCCGCGTCGAGCACCTGGCTGACTGTTATGTCGCGCACGCACGGGTGATTGGCCGCGTCGTCGCCTGACCAGTCCAGTATCCCGCACGGCACGCAGGCCATCTGCCCGTGCTGCAACACGATGTGCCGCGCGCGCGGTCCCCACGGGCCGTAGCGCTTCGGGTCGGCCGGCCCGTAGAGATGCACCGTCGGCGCGCCGACCGCGACCGCCAGGTGAAGCGGCCCGCTGTCCGGGCCAAGCACGAGGCGCGCCCGCGTGCAGAGCGCCGCGAGCTGGCCGATGGTGGTGTCGCCGGCCGCGACGATGGGCGAATCCGCCATGCGGAGCGCGATCTGCCGCACCGCGACCGCCTCCCGCGCAGTGCCGGTGAGCACGACCCGCGCGCTGTGGCGGCGGGCGAGCGCATCCCCAACCGACGCCCAATGGTCGGGCAGCCACGTCTTGTAGGCCGAACCCGCCCCGGCATGGATCACGATCACGCGCTGCTCCGGCGCGCAACCGCGCTCCGCGAGATAGGCGTCGATGTACGCTGCGTCCTCGGCAGCGACGGGGAAGCGCAGCGGCGCGTCTGCGTCCGCGACCGGGCCGGTCCAACGCTCGACCAGCTTCAGGTTCAGGCGCACGCTGTGCGCGCCGGCGTCGAAGCGCGCCGGCTCCGTGAGGAAGGGCGCGACGTCGGGCAGGTCGTAGCCGACGCGCACCGGAATCCGCGCCAGGTGCGCCGCCATCGCGCCCCACCAGTGGTCAGGCCGCATGACGACGGCTGCGCCGACGCCCATCTGGCGCAGCTTGCGCGCCGTGCGCCACGCGGTTCGGTACGGGCCGAAAGGATCTCCCTTCGCAGACCGGGTAAAACCGGGGAAGCGCAGCGTCACGACGTGGTCGACTTCGGGGAACGGCGCAAGCACCCCCGCCGACCACGGCCCGACCAGCGCCGTGACCTCGGCCTCTGGGAGCGCGGCGCGCAGCGCACGCACCGCCGGCGTGATGAAGAGCACGTCGCCGACGTGATCGGGCCGGATGAGCAGGATCGCGTCGCTGCGCGCGTTCCGCAGCGGGGGGAGGGGCGCGCGCCCGATCAGGTGCAACAGCGCGCGGCGAACGTGTGTGCGCGCGGTGGGGCGGTGCTTCTGGGCGGCGAGCGCCCGGTTGCGCGCGGCAAGCGCGGCGCGGTCTGAGACGGTCATGGCGGGGTGTCCGTGAGCGTGGGATACAGGTCCAGCAGGCGTGGGAGGATGGCGCGCCAGTCGTACGCGCGGCGCACGAGCGCCTGCGCGGCACGGTCTGAGACGGTCATGGCGGGGTGTCCGTGAGCGTGGGATACAGGTCCAGCAGGCGTGGGAGGATGGCGCGCCAGTCGTACGCGCGGCGCACGAGCGCCTGCGCGGCGCGCCCCAGGTCGGCGCGGCGGTCAGGCCGGCGCAGCAGGCCGGCGACCGCCTCCGCGAAGGCGTCCGCCGTGTCGGCGAGGAGGAGTTCGCGCCCCGGCGTCGCGTCGATGCCTTCCGCGCCGAGCGTGGTGCTCACGAGGGCGCAACCGGCAGCCATCGCCTGCAGCGCCTTGAAGCGCGTCCCGCTCCCCATGCGCAGCGGGACGACGTACACAGCGGCGGCGTGCAGGTATGGCTCGACCTGCGGCACCCACCCGGTCAGCGTGACGCCGGGCGCGCCGCGCAGGCGCGCCAGCCGAGGGTGCGGCTTCTGCCCCACGGCCACAAACTGCGCCTCCGGGACCTGCGCCCGCACGCGCGGGAGGATGCGGTCGGCGAACCAGAGGACGGCATCGACGTTGGGCCGGTAGTCCATCTTCCCGCTGAAGACCAGCGCGGCCGGCCCAAGATCGACCGGGTGCGCGGGAGGCTGCGCGTAGGCCGCGACATCGATGCCGTTGGGAATGACCGTGATTGCTGCCGTGCTCTCCAGGCGGCGGAGCGCGGCGGCGTCGGCCTCAGAGACGGCAAGCACGTGCGTTGCCTGCCGGCAGGCGGCGCGCTCGAACCGCTGCAAGCGCCGCCACTGCACGAACGAGTACGCCGCGCCGATCCACCGCTTCGGGTCCGCGCGGTCGATCTGGTAGACGCGCCGCTGGAGGTCGTGCTCGGCGTTGTGCGCGTCGTAGATAACTGCCGCCTTGGGCTGCGCCTGCCTGAGCGCCGGCATGTAGGCGGCCATCTCAATGCCTTCGACGTGGATCACATCGAAGGGCGCGCCGCTGAGCACCTCCGCCAGCGCCCCGGCGAAGGCCGCCGAATCCAGCCGGCGCGCCATATCCGCCGCACCGCTGAGCGCCAGATCGCAAAGGCGCGTGCGCTTCCCGCGCGGCGGCGGGGCAGGCACGGTCTGCACGCGGGCGCACAGGTCGGCGAGTGGCGTGTCCGCCGGGTCGGGCTGGCCCGGCTCCTGAAAGGCCAGGAGCCACACGTCGTGGCCCGCCTCGGCGACGCCGCGCACCAGTCCGAAGTTGCGCAGCGCCGTCCCCTGGTGCGGCGGATAGGGCAGTTGTGGTGTGAGGAAGAGGATGCGCATGGCCCCCATTATAAGGGGGAGGGGCCATCTTGGCAGCATGTGCGGCAGGTTCCGATAGTATGACAAGGTCCGGGAGTGGAGATGCACGCCCCAAAGATTCGTAACATGAAAGCACGAAAGAGGCGAAGTCACGAAAAGGTCGGGCGCATTTTCGCGCCTTTCGTGTCTTCGTGTTTCCAATTCCCCGGCCTTTGTCATGCAATGCGCGCGGATACGCGATTTGCGCTTGGATGGGGGACGCACTACAATGCGCTGGAACGATTCGTGCAACCCTCACGCTTAAGCCGCCTACCGGAGGGTATTACAGACGATGATAACCAGACCTGAAATCAAACGGACCGCCGCGCTGCTTGTCGTGCTGTGCCTTCTTGCCGTGAGCGCGGTCGGGACCGGCGTGGCGCAGGAGACGCAGCCGGCTGCGCCGTCGCAACCGGTGATCACGCTGCGCGCCGTCGCCGATGACGCGGTGTACGAGGGCGTCCTGGCCGAGTACTGCTGGCCCACCGCCACGGGCAGCCTCAGGTGTGGCACAGTGCCCGACGCGCCGGAGGACAGCATCGTGGTGGAGATGGGCGACGACCTTGAGGTGGTGGTCGAGAGCGAAGCCGGCCTGCCGGAGAGCGTGACCGTCAGGCTTGCGGACGACCCGGAGGAAGAGCCGGTCGCCGACACAACCGACTGGACGGTGGACCTGGAGCCGGGCGTGTACGAAGTCCTGGTTGACGCGACCTTCCCTGACGTGAACGCCTACAGCTTCGTCAGCTACCGCTTCACGCTGGAGGTCAGCGCGCCGCCAACACCGACGCCCACAGAAACGCCCACGGAAGAACCCACTGAAGCGCCGACCGAAGCGCCGACGGAAGAACCCACAGAAGAAGCGACCGAGGCGGCAGAGGCGACGGAACCCGCCGGGACGGAGCCTGCCGAGCCGGTGACGCCGGACGAGACCGAGACGCCCGGCGCTGAGGCGACTTCTGAAGTGACCGCCGAACCGACCGAAGAGGAAATGGCCGGCGAGGAAGCGGTGACGCCTACCGTCACCCTCATGCCCACGCAGGAGATCGCGGAGGCGGAGGAGACGGAAGCCCCCGCCGAGACGCCAACGCCGTCGAAGCCTGAGCCAGAGCTGCCGCTGACAGGCCCGCCGCCGGTGATGCTCCAGTCGGGCGACGTGGCGTTTGCATCGCTCGCTGTCGAGTACTGCTGGGACAACGCCGCTGGCGAGCGCGAATGCCCGCCGGGCCAGCCGTCTGACGAGGGCGTCGAGTTGCTCGGCGTGCCGCCGCAGGGCGCGTTCCTGGTGGTGGTCGATGGCCCTGCGCCGCTGGCGGTCAGCCTGGCGCTCTTCGCCTCCAACGGGATCGACGAACTGGCGCGCGAGACGCGCCTGGGCGACGCGCTGTTGCTTTACTCGCTGCCGCCCGCGACGCCGGGGAGCTACATCTTTGCGGTGGAGGCGGAGTGGCCGGAGGGCATCGCGACGTACTACTTCCCCGTCCTCATCCTGGAGCCGGAGCCGGAACCCCAGGGATAGACCGCGCCTTTGTGGATCGACAGGCGGGGATAGCCGCGCGCGGCTATCCCCGCTCATGTTGTTTATTGCTGCGCACGCCCGCCGATGTTACCCTATAGGCCCTTTGCGGCGCGCTTGCCAGGATGAGAGGTCCTTCATGTCCCGAACGCCTCGCGTGGTGTCAATGCTCCTGATTGTCGCCCTGTCGGCAGGGATGGGTGCGGCTATGGCGCAGGAGAGCCTGCTGTCCTATGGGGACACGGCAACCGGCGTCATCGACGACGCAACGCCGGAACATGAATACCACTTTCGCGCCGAGGCCGGCGACGTGGTCACGGTGGCGCTCAGCGCGCGCTCTGGCGACCTCGACCCCATGCTCATCCTGACCGATGCGCGCGGCGCGACGCTCACACAGGACGACGACGGTGGAGAGGGGAAGAACGCGCGGGTTGTGTACCGGATCAGGGCGGCGGGCGTCTACCGGATCGTCGCCACGCGCTATGATCGCGCGGGCGGCGCGACCAGTGGCGACTACGAACTCACGCTCGATGCGGAGGCCGCGGAAACCAGCCCGACGCCGCCCACAGTCGAGGCCGGTGAGTTCGGCGCGCCGCCGGACCTGGGCGCGTTTGCCTACGACCGCATCACCTACGGCGACACGGTGACGGGCGCGATCTCTGACGACGAGACGGTGCAGGCGTATGCGTTCCAGGGGCGGGCCGGCGAGACGGTGATGCTCAACGTCGAACGGACCGGCGGCGATCTGGCGCTGCGGGTTGCGCTGTTCGACCGCACCGGGCAGGCTGCGGTGGCAGAAGCGGAAGATGCCGCTGGCCGGGGCGGGGTCGAGATTTCGTTTGTGTTGCCCAGGACGGCGTATTACGTGGTGGGCGTGGGACGCCTGGACGGCAACGGCGCGCTCACCGTTGGTGAATACGGGCTGTCGCTTGACGTGGTGCGCTTGCCGACCGAGACGCTCGCGGCCCCAGCGGCCACCACGACCGCGACGCCTGCCGCCGAGCCGGCCATCACGGTCAGCCTGACCTGGGCCGGCGCTGCGGACCTGGACCTGGTGCTCTACTACCCGTCTGACGCGGCAACCGCGACGTCAATCGACTGGCGCAATATTGCGTACCCGGAGGATTATCCCCTGCCGCAAGGGGCGGTGTTTGAATCTGATGGCAATGGCTTCTGCCAGGACGTTGCGGTGCGGCCAGTAGAGACGATCACGTGGGATGCAGATGCCGCGCCCGTGGGCGATTATGAGATACTGGTCCAATACCAGTTCGCGTGCGGCAGCCTGGGTGCGCCTGTCGATTTCGAGATTGCCCTCACGGTCGATGGGCAGACCGAGACCCTGACGGGCGTCGTCGCGCCGCCGAAGGGGGAATACCGCACGACGTTTGCCCGCTGACCCTGACGGATGAGGCGATTGCGCGCCCTCATGGCTGCCCCCGGAGAATGTCACCTCATCCAGGATTAAGTATCACTTGACTCACCCTAAAGGCCGTGCTAACGTTGAGGCAAGGCGCTCCCGCTGACGCCGAGCGGGTAGCAGGGTAGGGCGTGCAGACCGCAGGAGATAGCAACGGCATAGCGAGTGTTGAGGGCCGCCCATGTCAGACAAGAAATACCGTGGGCTGATTGTCGAGGGGCATAACGACTTGATGGCCGCGATTGAGCGGCTGCCAGATGCGGCTTTCTACGCGCCGCCCTTGTACGAAGACAGTGGCTGGACCGTCGCCGACGTGCTGGCGCACATCGCGACGTGGCAGGAGGCCATGCTTGATGCGCTGGACTGCCTGGTCGCCGGGCGCGAACCGTTTATCCTCTCCAAAGCGTTCAAGATCGGCGTTGACGCCTTCAACGCACACAAGGTGACCGCCAACAAAGGCCGCCCGCTTGGGTCCATCATGATTGAGTTGGGCCAGCGCTACCGCGAGGTCCTGCGCATGGTGGCGCTCTTCTCTTTGGAAGACCTGGAGACGCCTGGGCGCTGGCCGTGGCTCGGCGAGAACCAGACGTTGGTCGGGCTGATTGCGGAGAACGATTGGGTGCACAAGCGCGAACACGCGGGGCAAATCCGCGTGTGGCGTCGGCAAAACGATCTCGGCGAGGCTGAGGTTGTCCAGTCTGAAGCCACAGATCTGCTGGGGGAGTTCTCGCTTGCGCTGGTCCGCTACGAGGGCGAACACCGCCGTTTCATCAACATGGTGGTCGCCCTGCCAGAGAAACACCGGCAGGGATTGCTGCTGAACGGCGAATGGTCGTGTCTGGAGATTGTGTTCTTCCTGACCGCCCTGACGGAGGAAGCCCTCGCCGGCTTTGCCGCGGGCAAGCCCACCGATCTTGAGCGCGACCGGGAGGCGTTTCGGAAGCAGGTGGCGGCGGCTCGCACCGGTATGTCGTGGGCAGACGCGCTGATCGCGTTTCAGGACGCCCACGCGCGGCTGGTTACGGTCGCGGATGCGTTGACGGCCCAGGATGTCGAAAGCGATCCGCGCTATCTCGCCTGGATCGACGGTCTGTCTGCCGACCTGGCGCTCCACGCCGGCCAGCTTGAGGCGGCGGCGGGCGCGGGTAGCTGAACGCGGGCAGAAAGATCGAGAGGGGCGCGATGCGCCTTTGGCAGAACCCCACGCGGCTTTGCCTTGCACATCCTGTTGTTCTCGCGTCACTGGCCCCATGCGCCGGCAAGTTGCACTTGCACGGTGCTTTTTTGTTGGCCTCAAGTGGCTCATGTGAGCCGCCTGAAAAGACCTTTTTCTCCCTTTGCATGACACAGGAGGAAACCATGATCGTCGGGGTACCGAAGGAGATCAAGGACAACGAGTATCGCGTCGCGCTGACGCCGGGTGGCGCAAAGGAGTTGATTGACGCCGGCCACAGCGTCCTGGTGCAGACCCAGGCCGGCGACGGCAGCGGCTTCAGCGACAGCCAGTATCAGGCGGTGGGTGCGAAGATTGTGCCAACCGCCGCCGACGCCTGGAGCGCGGAGATGGTGGTGAAGGTGAAGGAGCCACAGCCGCAGGAATTCGACTGCCTGCGCGGTGACCTGTTGCTCTTCACCTATCTACACCTCGCTGCCGAGGAGCGCCTGACGCACGAGTTGATGCGGCGTGGCACGACCTCCATTGCCTATGAGACGGTGGAGCTGCCAAACGGCCATCTCCCGCTGCTCACGCCGATGAGCGAGGTCGCCGGGCGGATGGCGGTGCAGGTGGGCGCGCACTATCTTGAGCGCGCTCACGGTGGGCGCGGCAAGCTGCTGGGGGGCGTCCCCGGCGTGCGCCCGGCGGATGTCGCCATTATCGGCGCGGGCGTGGTGGGCACAAACGCTGCGATGATGGCGCTTGGCATGGGCGCGAGCGTCTACATGCTGGATGTGGACCTGGATCGCCTGCGGTATCTGGACCAGGTGATGCGCGGGCGCATTATGACCATTGCGTCCAACGCGCTTAACATCGCGGCGACGGTGCGCCGCGCCGACCTGGTGATTGGCGCGGTGCTCATCGCCGGCGCGAAAGCGCCCCGACTGGTCACGCGCGAGATGATTGGTGAAATGCAGCCGGGCAGCGTGATCGTCGATGTCGCTGTCGATCAGGGCGGCTGCGTCGAGACGATTCACGCCACCACGCATTCGAACCCGGTGTACGAAGTGGCCGGCGTGACTCACTATGGCGTGGCGAACATGCCGGGCGCGGTGCCGCGCACGTCAACCTATGCCCTGTCCAATGCGACGTTGCCCTACATGATCAGGCTGGCGAGCCGGGGCTTCGAAGACGCCGTGTTGTCCAACCCCGCGCTGGCGAAGGGGGTCAACGTGTATAAGGGCAAGGTGACGTACAAGGCCGTCGCCGAGGCGTTCGCCGGCGTTGAATACGCGCCGTTGGATACCGTGCTCTAGCCTGCGAAGGGGCCGCAACGTGCGTGTGGCCGCTTCGTGAGGTCCGAGACTTACGTCAGGGAGCTTCCCGGATGTCGTCAAGCATCCGGGAAGTTTGTGTCATCCTGGGGCGAGGCAGGCTCAGGGTGATGGCTCCCCGCTTGACAACGCGGTGACAGGCAACTACGCTACTGGAAGGATTGTCTGCACCGCCGGAAGGCGCGTGGATGGGAGGCGCGTGAAACCACTCCTGGCGCGTTCGCGCACTGTCGCCCTGCTGCTTGCGCTGGCGTTGGGCCTCGCCGCGCTCGGCGGCCTGTTCGCCGTTTCCGGGACGCCGGCGGGCGCTCTGTTGGCGCTGGGCGGCGTGGCGCTGGCTGCCGGGGTCGGATGGGGGCTTGTGCGCGAGCGCGCGACGCGGCTGGCGCGCATGGCGGCGCTTGAGCGCCAGGTTGCTGAGCTGCGCTCGCTCACGGCGGTCAGCCGCGCGATGCGCACCGGCCTTGACCTCGACTCGCTGCTTGATACGGTCTATCTGCAGGCCGCCCACCTCCTCAAGGTGCGCAACTTCAGCGTCGCGCTTGTCGATCCCGACACGGGCGTGCTGGGCTTCCCCGTTGTGGTGCAGGAGGGCCGGCGCGTCGAACCGCCCGGCGAGGGCGCGACGCGCGCCCTGGTCGCGCAGGCGCTTGAGACACGCGGGCCGCTGCTTGTCTCTGCGCCAGACATGGCGTCGGTCGCGCCCGGCTTGAGTCTGCCGGCCGGCGCGGTTTCGTGGCTCGCCGTGCCGCTTTGGCTGGGCGTGCCCCTCGCCACGAGCGACCCGCCGGTTGGGTGCCTGGTGGTGGAGTCACGCGACCCGGCCCGCCATTTCACCGACCATGACCTCAACCTGCTGTCCATTATCGCCGCGCAGGCGGGCGTCGCGCTGGACAATGCGCAGCTCTACGCAAAGGCCGACCGCGCGCTTGAGCAGCGGGTGCGCCAGCTCTCGGCGCTGGAGGCGATTGGCCGCGAGGTCACCGCCACGCTTGACCTCCGGCGCGTGTTCGAGCTGGTGCTCGAAAACGCAATGGCGCTCACCGGCAGCGCCGCCGGCGTGCTTGCGCTGCGTGGACGGGGCGACGACGAGATGCTCCGCGTCGTGGAGGCGCGCGGCTACCCGGAGTGGTTGCTTGACGACTTCCGGCGCAACCCGCGCGTGCCCTCCGACGGCCTGACGGCGCGCGTGCTGCGGGAGGGACGGCCTATCGTGGTGGACGATGTTGCGGCGGACCCGACCTATCGCGCGCTGCGCCCTGAAGCGCGGTCTGTGGCGGCGGTGCCAATCCAGCGCGAAGAGATGGAGACCATCGGCGTGCTCACGCTGGAGAGCGACGCGCCCGGCGCGTACCATCAGGCGGAGGTCGGCTTTCTCACGCAGCTTGCCATCCAGGCGAGCATCGCCCTGGACAACGCGCGGTTGTTCCAGGAGGTGCGCGAAGGCCGGGACCACATGCAGGCCGTGCTCAACTCGACCTACGAAGGGATGCTGGTGATCGACCGCGCCGGGCGGGTGGCCTTTGCCAACCCGCAGATCGAGGCGCTGACCGGCCTGCCCTATACGCTGTGGGCCAAAGGTGACCTGTACACCCTTCTTGCCGGGTCTGAAACGGATGTTGCCGCGCGGCTGGGGCTGTCGGCGGCGGCGCTCAGCAACCTGCTGGACGCGCTGCGGGCCGGCCGCCACCCGCCGGTGGAGCGCGTCCAATACCAGCTTGAGGGCCGCCACATCGAGCGCGCGGTCGCGCCCATCCAGGGCGGCGCGGGCGCGCTGATCGGCCTGCTGGTCGTGCTGCGCGATGTCACCGAGGCGGAACAACTGCGCCAGATGCGCGAGGCGCTCTCCAGCATGATCGTCCACGACCTGCGCGCGCCGCTGACCGCGATCCAGGGCAGCCTGTTGTTGATCAACGAGATGTCGGGCGAGGCCGGTGACGCGGGGCCGCTCCTGGCGCGCGCCGCCGAGTCTTCGCTGCGCGCGGTGAAGCGCCTGCTCAACATGGTCGAGTCGCTGCTCGACATCAGCCGGATCGAGAGCAACCGCCTGGAACTGGAATGCGAACCGACCGGGTTGCGCGCCATCGTCGAGGCGGTGTTCGCGGACCTGCGCCCGCTTGCCGACGAGCTGGAGGTCGCGTTCCAGTTCGTCGAGGCGGACGCCGAGCCGGTGTTCGATATCGATGCGGACAAGATCCGCCGCGTGCTGCTCAACTTGGTGGATAACGCGCTGAAGTTCACGCCGGCGGAGGGGACCGTCCGCGTTGTGGTGCACCCCCTGGCGGAGGGGGAACCCGGCTTCGCGCGCACTGACGTTATCGACGCCGGGCCGGGGATCACCGACGAGGAGAAGGCGCGCCTTTTCGACCCCTTCGTGCAGATCAGCGGGCAGCGCGGGCGACGGCGCGGCACAGGCCTAGGGCTGACGTTCTGCCGGATGGTCGTCGAGGCGCACGGCGGGCGCATCTGGATCATGGACGCGCCGGACGGCGGGAGTGTCTTTGCGTTTACGCTGCCGCTTGCGAAGCTGGACCGGCTCCCAGGCGACGAAGACGGCGCGGCCTGAGCCCTCGAACGCGGGTCAGGGCCGCAGCTCCTGGCTGACTGTGATCGTGAACTGGTGGCGCACGCTGTCGCGCTTGACCATCACGGTGATGGCCTGCCCTTCGGCGATGGTGTTCAGGAGCGCCGTCAGCGTATCGCCGTTCAGCTCGGTTTCGCCGTTCATGGCAACCACCAGATCGCCGACCATCAGGCCGGCCTCGTGGGCCGGCGACCCCACAGCGACGTGCTCCACGACGAGGCCATCGGCCACTTCGAGCAGCGAAAGCCCGACTCGCTGTAACTCGTGCTGGATCGGCGAGAGCAGAAAGACGTACTCCTGCGCCGTGTCCAGCGTCACCAAGAAGCTCAGTTCCCGCCCGTCGCGCCAGATCGTGAGTTCGATGACCTCGCCCGGCACGTGCAGGTTTACCGCGTCATTGAGCGTGAGTTCCGGCCCCAGGTCCTGCCCGTCGGCGCGGAAGATCACGTCGCCAACGCGCAACCCCGCACGGCGCGCCGGCCCGCCGGCGACGACGCGCCCGACCAGCGCGCCGGAGGGCTGGCGCGTCTGCGCGTCTGCGCCGACGTTGTTGAAGCTCACGCCGAGGTAGGGCCGCACGGTGCGCACGGGCGTCGGCCAGGCGGGTAGCGTGGCCGTCAACCCGCTTGTGCGGTTGTCATCTGGCTTGCAGGCTGTGCCCAGCATTGTCATGAAGAGCAGGGCGATTGCGAGGGCAGCACGCTGAGCGCCGCCACTGGCGGCGCGACGACCGATACTTAATCTAACGACCTGTTCCAACAACCCAACTCCCAACCACTACCGATAATCACTGACGAGTCAATCGATAGCTATACTGTGTCTTGCGCCCGCTGCGCCGCCCGTTGCGGCGTTTCAACTCACGATGGTCTCCTCGGTCGCCGGATGCCGTCCGCGGCGTATGGCAAAGCGCGGGCGGGTGTCCTTGAGCGCTCTTCTGCCGTGACTGTCGGGGCCGGCAGCCAGACAGTGAAGGTCGTACCGTGCCCGACCCGGCTCTCGACGGTAATCCGCCCGTTGTGCGCCTCGGCGATCCACCTGGCAATGGCGAGGCCCAGCCCCGCGCCCCCGCGTGCGCGAGCGCGCGGGATCGACGCGATAGAAGCGTTCGAAGATGAAGGGCAGGTCTTCCTCCGGGATGCCGATGCCGGTGTCTGAGACGAGCACCCGCGCCCAACCGTCGTAGGCGGTAAGGCCCAGCGTGACGCGCCCGCCGTCGGGCGTGTACTTGATCGCATTGCTTGTCAGGTTGATGAAAAGCTGCATCAGCCGGTCCGGGTCAGCCTCTACCGTGACTGTCTCGTCCTGGAGCAGGGCAATGTCGATCTCGTGGTCCGTGCTGAGCACCTTCGCCTGATCGTAAACCTCTTGCAGCAACTCGTTGAGCGCCACCGTCTCGCATTCCAGCGAGAGCCGCCCGCTGTCGGCCTGGGCCAGCAGGAGCAGGTCATGTACAAGGCGCGACATCCGGCGCGCCTGGGCGTCGATGGCGTTCAGGCTCGCTTCGTCGTTGGGGATGCGGCGCAGCAGGTCCAGGTTGCCGCGTATCGCGGTCAGCGGCGTGCGCAGTTCGTGCGAAATGTCGGCGATGAAGCGGCGCTGCGCGTTAAACAGGTGCTCCAGGCGGGCGAGGGTGTTGTTGATCGTGCGCGTCAAGCGGCTGAGTTCGTCCAGCGGTTCGCTGTAGGGGATGCGCCGGCTCAGGTCGTCGGCGGTGATGATGTTCTGTGCGACGCGCGTGATGTCGTCGATGGGCTTGAGCGCGCGCCCCGCAAGGTACGCGCCGAGGATCACGGAAATGATGACCGAGGTCACGCCTGCGCCCAACATGATGCGCGCCAGTCGCGCTTTGGCGACATTGGTCGGCTCCAGGTCAACCGCCGCCTGGATCACACCCACGCGGAGGTCGCCCAGTTCGATGGGCACCGTCAGGACGCGCAGCGGCATCCCGGCGGCTGTGCTGTCGGTCCACGTTTCGGTGAGCGCGTTGAAGGCCTCCGGGTCGAGCGGCGTGTCGATCATGAGGTTGTCGGACTGGTCAACGAGGGTGCCGTCGTTGCGCCAGAACTGGACGAACGTCCGCGAGGCGCGGAAGACGTTCAGCGGCGGAATGACCACGCCAATCTGCCGGGATCGGGGTTGACGAGCGTCTCATCCCAGACTTCGGTCACGATATCGTGAAGCGTCTGGTCGATGTCGGCACGGAGCGTCAGGTCGAGGGCGCTGACCACGATCAAGCCAAAGACAGTGATAAAGACGACTAGGACAGTCGTATAAAGCAGGGTCAGGCGGGCGCGGATAGGCATGGCGATGCGCGGCCAGGGATACATCGGGTTGATACTCTATTATCTACCTCGAACCTTAAACTCAGATGAAAACGCGCTTAAAGCCCCCGAAGCCACGATGTGGCCGCCGTGACGTGCCGTTGCGTTGCCGCCGTCGCCCCTGCGGCGGGGGGGATTCTGCTACCATAATACTCGGAAATGCGTCGCGGTTCAATCGCGCATGAGGGATGTACGCGCCATTGGCCGCGACACCTCAACGGCGCCCTACGAGTCCAGCGGCCACAGGGGCCGGATGTCCATGTCCAGCGCGTCGCGGTGGCCGGCCAGGTAGCGAAAGTGCCCCGCCGCGCCAATCATGGCGGCGTTGTCCGTGCAGAGCGCCAGCGGGGGATGAGGACTGGCACTTCGAGCCGCTCCTGCATCGCCTCGCGCAGCGCCTTGTTCGCGCTGACCCCGCCGACAAGCAGCACGTTTTCGGCGCGGTAGGTGCGCGCGGCGGCTGCGGTCTTGATGAGGAGCGCGTCCACCACGGCGGCCTGGAAGCTGGCCGCGACATCAGCGACGTTGACATCGGCGCGGAGCTTCGTCTCGCGGCTGACGCGGTGGCCGGGGCTGGTCTTGATCTCGCGCAGGACGGCTGTCTTGAGGCCCGAGAAGCTGAAGTCAAACGCGCCGTCCGGTTCGGCGACGGGAAAGCGGTAGGCGCGCGCGTTGCCTTCGCGCGCGGCTTTTTCGATTGCGGGGCCGCCGGGGTAGGGGAGGCCGAGCACGCGGCCGACCTTGTCAAAGGCTTCACCGGCGGCGTCGTCGAGCGTCTGGCCGAGCTGCTGGTACTGGCTGTGGTCGGTCATCAGCACCAGCGACGTGTGTCCGCCGGACACGATCAGCGCCACCGCCGGGAAGCACGGCTCCGGCGCGTCCTCGACCAGCCACAGCGCGTAGATGTGGCCTTCCAGGTGGTTGACGCCGATCAGTGGCAGCCCGGCGCCCATCGCCAGCCCCTTCGCGAAGTTGACGCCGACGAGGAGGCTACCCGGCAGGCCCGGCCCGCGCGTCACCGCGACGGCGTCCAGGTTGCCGTACCCAACGGCAGCCGCGTCGAGCGCGCGCTGCACCACCACCGCAATCGCCTCGATGTGGGCGCGCGAGGCCATCTCCGGGAAGACGCCCCGTACTGCGCGTGCAGGTCCACCTGCGAGGCGACCACGCTGGAGGCGATACGTCGGCCGTCCTCGATGACGGCGGCGGCGGTCTCATCGCACGAGGTTTCAATGCCTAAGATGCGCACCATTTAACTTGCTCAACTTCCAGGAGGGGCCGCGCCCCTCCCACACCGTTCCTGTGGAACGCTACGACACCGGAATGACCAGGTCCTTCGGGAAATCCGTCAGCGACTTTACCGCGCCGTCTGCGTCCACGTACACGCTGTCCTCGATGCGCACGCCGAAGCCCCGGTCGGGGTAGTACAGGCCCGGCTCGACCGTGAAGACGTTGCCGATTTCGATGATGTCGTCTGGCGCGCGGTGGCTGAAGCGCGGCGCTTCGTGGATGTTGAGTCCGATGCCGTGCCCCAGGCTGTGGATGTAGCCCTCCAGGATGGTCTCGTCCTGGCGAATGGTCTGGTGGCCGTGGCGTTCGAACACATCGCAGACCATTTCCTGATAGGCGGCGCACTTCGCGCCCACTTTGAACGCAGGGCGCACCGCGTTGAAGGCTTCCATCACGTGTTCGTATGCTTCCTGCACCGCGTCCGGCGCGTGGCCCAGGCACCACGTGCGCGTCATGTCGTGGAAGTAGCCGCCGCCGATCTCGCGGGGGAACAGGTCGAAGACAATCGGCGCGCCCAGGCGGACCGGGTCGCCGTCCTCGCCAGCGGAGTGCGGCACGCCGGCGCTCGCCCCCTGTGCGAAGATCATGCCTTCGGAGTCTTCCAGGTCGTGCTCCAGCAGGCGCGCGCGCACGAAGCGTTTCACGTCGCCAATGCAGAGCGGCGCGCCGTCGGCCCAGGTCAGCGTCTGGTTCTTGACCGCGTGCCCCTTGAGGAAGTCGAGCGTCTCGCCGACAACGGCGGAGGTCCGCCGCCCGACATCGATGAGCCGCGCCAGTTCGTCGGCGTCCTTGGTGCGCGCCGCTGCGAGGAAGATGTCGGTGTCTGGCTCGATGGCGACCTCGAAATCGCCACGCATCTGCGTCAGCATCGTGAGGACGTGGAAACTCTGCGCCGGGTTGCTGCTGCCGTAGAACCCCACGCAGCCCGTGACGCCATACTCGTCGAAGAGGCGATGCCACAGGAGCGCCTGCATCTTGACCGGGTCGTCTTTGGCCGCCTCGCGGATGCCTGCCGGGTCGAATTCGCCGAAGATGTGGGTTTCCAGGCCGCACTTGGCGGCCTCCTCTCGCTCGAACGCGCCGCAGATCAGCACCGGGTCGCTGCCGCGTCGCTTGATGAGCAGCGCGCGGCCCAGGCTCGCGCCGCCGGTCAGGTAGCTGATGGGCATGTTGGGGTCGTGACCCTCTTTGACGACCATCAGCGCGTCGAGCTGGCGCTCGGTCATCAGTGCGTCGAGGTCTTGCTTCATATCAGTCTTGTGCTCCTGTGATAGGTGGCCGGTTCAGGTTGTGGCTCATGATTGGTACTGGGGCGCTCGCGCAGGCGCAGGAAGACCTCAATCGCCACTAGGCTGAGCGCCAGCAGGAACGCGATCAGCCAGTTGAGCAGGCGCGGGATCTGCAGCCACGCGCAGGTGGTCACGAAGAGTGCGACCCACATGCTCTGGCGCAGGAGCACGCCGCCGGGCAGCGCCGCCCCCGCCGCGAGAAACGCACGTTCAGGAAGCGAATAAACGGCAGCGCGGTCCCGGTGACTGCCATGAAGAGGCAAAGGAAAAACAGCCAGATGGGAAGGCCAGTGGCGGCGTGTTGAGCACCAGGAAGCCGATCCCGACCCATCCCACGGCGGCGAGCAGGACCGCCGCCGCGATCACGCCGATGTGATCGGACGGCAGCGCGCGCTTGTGTTTCTTTTTCCTCTTCTTCAGCCATCTGTTGCTCCCGGTTGGGATTATAGCGGCAGGCCGGAGCGCGCGTGCAAACCGGCTGGAGGTCCCGATGTGTTGTCCCAGTCAGCGCCTACTATAATCGATGCCTGACGTGACCCTGTTGCCGGAAACGTGCCAGCCTCGATGGACGAGACGACACCCGCACAGAAGCGCCTTCGGTTTCGCGCCGTCGATCCCGACGACGTTGACGCGCTTCACGCGGCCTGCCTCATCGACTGGCCGCGCCACGAGGTGGAGCGGCTGGTGGAGTTGGCGCTGCGTGTGGCACGCGACCGGCGCGGCGTCGGCGTGGTCGCTGCCCGCGATGCGGGGGGAGGGCGTGCCCGTTGGCTTCGGCCTGTTGACGCTGTGGCCGCACGCAGCGGAGGTGAGCGACCTGACGGTTGCGCCGGCGCTTCGCGGGCAGGGGATTGGCACGGCGCTGCTGCGCCACCTGGAGCGCGCCGCCCGCGCAATGCAGGCGGAGCGCCTGGAGATTGGCGTTGCAGCGCGCAACACGCGCGCGCTGGCGCTGTACCGGCGGTTGGGCTTCGTGGAGGACCGGCAGGTGGAGGTGGACCTCGGCGAAGGCGCGGAGGTGGTGGTCACTTGAGCAAGGTGCTCTGTCAAGAAGTATCTTGATCGGCTGAGGCCTTGTGCTGTGTGTCGGCCAAGATTGCATTTCGTGTAGTCATGACAGATAAAAACCAACACCACAGACCAACACAGAAGAAACCAGACCCGCCAACCGCCGCGCAACCCCCGCGCCGTTTCTGGCGTATAATCAAAAAGATATCGGAGCTTGCCTGTCAGGGAGGGGGAACTATGGAGCAGAAGGACATCGAGCAGCGCGCGCGGCTGATCGGCGGCGTGCTGGTCATCGCACTGGGCGTCCTGGCGATCATCGGCCAGTTGGACGTCGTCACGGGCAGCATGGAAGCCTGGCTGTGGGTTATCCTGCTGGCGGTGGCGGCGGTCGCGTTTGCGTGGCTGTACTTCACGTCGCGGGAGGCCTGGGCGCTGCTCGTCGCGTACATTGCCGGCGCGATTGCCGTGATCGTCCTCGCCGCCGCCATCGTCAGTGTTGAGGGCGACGCGCTGCCGACTCTGTGCTGGTGCTTATCGGCGTGCCGTTCGTGGTCGCCTGGTGGCGCGACCGCCGCGAGTGGGGCCTGCTCATCCCGGCTTACGTGTTGTTCGCCATTGCGGCGGCGTTCGTGTTCAACGTCTTTGAGACCGAGAACTTCGTCGTCACCTACGTCATGTGGATCATCGCCGCGCCCTTCCTGCTTGCAGCCGCCATCTCGCGCCAGTGGCCGTTCCTGATCCCCGGCGGGATCATGTTTGTGATTGGCGCGGCCTTTGTGGTTGGCTCAGGCGAAGCGATCGGGACAGCGGTCAACGTCTTCGTGGCGCTGGTCCTGATCGCGACGGGCGCGTTCCTGCTCTACCGCGCGTTCATAGAGCGCCGCCAGCCTGAACCACGACCGCGCCCGGCAGTGTATCACGCCGGGCGCTATTTGATTTCGAACGTCACCACGCAGTCGGTCCGCGCCTCGCTGAGCGCACGGAGGGCGAGACTGTAGGTCGCATTGCGCCAGTCGGGGACCGCCACGCGCGCGAGGAAGCCGTCCGCAACCGGCCCAAGCATCGGTCCGGATTGCGCCGGCGCTTCCAGGTCCGCGTGGCTCAGGATCAGGACATACGTCTCCACACCTGCCGAGCCATAGGCGCGGACCGCAACCGGCGCATGCTCCGGCCCGACCTCCAGCACCAGCCGTTCGATGCGCCAGCGCGCCCCGGCGCAGCCCGTCGCGTCGTCGAGCATCTGGAGCGCGGGCAGCCCGGAGGGCGCTTCCAGCACGGCGGGGCGCCAGGGGCCGTCGATGGCGAGCAGACCGCCCACACAGAACACCGCGCTCAACAGGAAGAGAAGGGCAATCCACGGGCCGGGGCCGACCGAAACGCGGCGGCGGCGCGGCATCTTCTGGGGCCAGGGGAAGTCCTGGTACGTCGCATAGCGCGGCTGCCTCCCGGCGGAGCGGCCGGCGTCGGGTGTGAGGTGTAGCCAGCGTTGCTCGTTGTACTGCGCCCGCGATTCGGGGTCGCTGAGCACCGCGTAGGCCTCGGTAAGCTGCTTGAAGGTGTGCGTCGCCCAGTCGCGCCGGTCCGGGTTGGTGTCCGGGTGGGTTTCCTTGGCGCGCTGGCGGTAAGCGCGCTGGATCTGCTCGTATGTCGCGGTAGGCGGCACGCCGAGCAGGGCATAGTAATCGTTATCGGGGTCGTAGGTGGGGCGCTTACTCATGAGGCCATCATCTTACGCCTGAGCACGGTAGGCGCACGTGCGGCGCAACCGCGCCTCATGCCGGGTAGCGCGCTCCAGTTCCTTGAGCTGCTCCGGGTCCACCTGAAGCATCAGGTGCCCGCACGACCGGCAGACCGCGCACGCCACCTCCAGGGTGGAACTCTGGAGACGGAAGAGCCGGCGCGCGCGCGCCAGGGATAGCCCCTTGGGCGCAAAGAGCGGGGGCGGAACTTGGGCCTGTCGGTGAGGAGGGTCCCGCTCCCGAGGTCGGTCGAGCCGCAACGCGGGCACCGGTGCGCCGGCGCAGACGACGGTTTGGGCGCAGCCGGCGCGCGGGCGGGTTGTGCTTCCGGAACGGCTGTCTGCGTTGACATGTTTACTCTCTTCAGTTATAAAGCCGGACGGACTCTCGCCGTCCATTATAGTCACTTGCGCAGCGGATGCACAGCCGCGCCGAAACGCTCGTCGGAAAGGACGAACCGGACTTGTCACCACAAAGCCACGACCAGAAGATTGCCTCACAGCTCAGCCTGCGGCCCGTGCAGGTCGCGGCGGCAATCCAGTTGCTCGACGCGGGTAACACACCGCCGTTCATCGCGCGCTATCGCAAGGAGATCACCGGCAGCCTCGACGAGGAACAGCTTCGCCAGCTCACCAACCTGCTGGACAGGCTGCGCAACCTCGACGCGCGCCGCGACACGATCATCGCGTCCATCGAGGAGCAGGGCAAGCTCACGCCCGACCTGCGCGAGAAGCTGCTCGCCGCCGAGACCCCTGACCGAGCTTGAGGATCTCTACCAGCCGTACAAGCCGAAGCGGCGCACTCGCGCCAGCATCGCGCGCGAGCGCGGGCTGCAGGGGCTGGCCGATTTGATCCTGCAGCAGGCGCACGGCCCCGAGACGCCAGAACAGCTCGCCGCGCCTTTCGTCAACGACGAAGTCCCCACGCCGGAGGACGCGCTCGCGGGGGCGCGCGACATCGTGGCGGAGACGATCAGCGACCACCCGGAGATCCGGCGGCGCGTGCGCGAGCAGGCGCTCCAGTACGGCGTGTTGCAGTGCGAGAAGGCAAAGGACGCGGAAGACCCCAAGAGCGTCTACCAGACGTACTACGACTTCGCAAACCGGGTGGGGCGGGTGCGCCCGCACCAGGTGTTGGCGATCAACCGGGGGGAGGCCGAGAAGGTGTTGCGCGTGCGCGTCGAGGTCGAGACGCGGGACTGGCGGGAGCCGATTCTGTGGCTCTTCCGGCCCGACCGGCGCTCGCCGATGGCGACGCAGCTTGAGGCCGCCGTTGAGGACGCCGCCACGCGCCTGCTGCTCCCCGCAATCGAGCGCGACGTGCGCCGCGGGCTTACTGAAGAAGCCGAGGCGCGCGCGATTGAGGTCTTCGCCGCCAACCTGCGCGGCCTGCTCAGCCAGCCGCCGCTCGCCGGGCGCACGATCATCGGCGTGGACCCGGCGTACCGCACGGGCTGCAAGGTCGCGGTGGTCGACCCGACCGGGAAGGTGCTTGAGACCACGACCATCTACCCGCACGAGCCGCAGCGCCGGCGCGATGAGGCGCTCAGGACGCTACAGGTGCTCGTTGCGCGGCACGCCGCGTCGCTGATCGCCATCGGGAACGGCACCGCCTCGCGCGAGACGGAGCAGTTGGTCGCGGAGTTGACGCGCCGGTTGGATGGCGCGCACTACCTCATGGTGAACGAAGCCGGCGCGAGCGTGTACAGCGCCAGCCCGTTGGCGCGCGCCGAGCTGCCCGACCTCGACGTGAGCCTGCGCGGCGCGGTGTCGATTGCGCGGCGCGCGCAGGACCCGCTCGCGGAGCTGGTCAAGATCGACCCGCAGTCGATAGGCGTGGGCATGTACCAGCACGACGTGAACCAGAAGCAGCTTGCCGACACCCTGACGGGCGTGGTCGAGAGCGTGGTGAACCAGGTCGGCGTGGACCTCAACACGGCGTCGGTGGCGCTGCTGACCTATGTCGCCGGCGTCGGCCCCAAGCTGGCGGAGCGGATCGTGGCGTACCGCGACGAGCACGGGCCGTTCGCAAACCGGAAGGCGCTGCAAAACGTCCCCGGCCTGGGACCGAAAGCGTTCGAGCAGGCCGCCGGCTTCCTGCGCCTCCGGGACGGCGATAACCCGCTCGACGCGAGCGCCATCCACCCGGAGAGCTACGCTGTCGCCGCGAAGCTGCTCAAGCGCGCCGGTCTGAAGGCCACCACGCCGCCCCCGGAACGCGAGGAAGCGCTGACGCGATGCCGCGCGGCACAGCCAATCGAGGCGCTGGCCGCCGAACTCGGCGTGGGCGTGCCCACCCTGCAGGATATCTTCGAGCAGCTTGCACGCCCTGGCCGCGACCCGCGCGCGGACCTGCCCGCGCCCATCCTGCGCAGCGACGTGCTCTCGATGGACGACCTGCGGGAGGGGATGGTGTTGAGCGGGACGGTGCGCAACGTGGTGGACTTTGGCGCATTCGTCGATATTGGCGTGAAGCAGGACGGCCTGCTGCACCGCAGCCAGATTCCGCACGGCGTGATGGTGGGCGTGGGCGACGTGATCGAGGTGGCGATCCTGGGCGTGGAGCCGGAGCGCGGGCGCATCAGCCTGGGCTGGCCCGGTTAGCTCACCTCCGCGCCGCGCTTTTGGCTGTGGGAGTGCATTGGGTTATACTTAACGACGAGTTAATAAAGGGTAAAGCAATGGATATTCTCGACAAAGAAACCCGGCTCGAAGGTCAGGCCGCCATCGTTACCGGCGGCGGAACAGGGATCGGCGCGGCGGTGGCAAAGGCGCTCGCGCGCGCGGGCGTTCGCGTGGTGATCTGCGGGCGGCGCGTCGCTCCGCTGGAAAGCACGCTCGCGGCAATCGAAGAAGCCGGCGGCGAAGGGCTTGCGGTACAGGCGGATGTCGCGGACGCGCGCGACGTGGCGCGCCTTGTCAAGACAACGACCCAGGAGTACGGAGCCGTGGATATCCTGGTCAACAACGCGGGCATCGGCGGTGGGGGATACATCCACGACCACGACATCGAAGCCTGGGACCGGGTCATGGCCGTCAACCTGCGCGGCCCGTTCCTGATGGCGCGCGCCGTGCTGCCGATCATGCGCGCGCGGCGCTGGGGCCACATCGTCAACATCAGTTCGGAGTCGGCCCACAACTACTATCAGGGCGACGGCGCGTATGGCATCGCCAAGCACGCGCTCAACGCGCTCTCGGAGTACATCCAGCGCGAGAACCAGGATTTCAACATCCGCGTCGACACCATCAGCCCAGGGATGGTGGTCACCGAGATGTCGCAGGATCTCGCCCGGCCTGGATCATGCGAAGTGCCTCACCGGCGAAGACATTGCCGATCTCGTGCTCTGGCTGGTCAGCCGCCGGCCCAACATCAAGATCGGGACGCCGGTTCTTATCCAAACCATGCTCAACCCGTGGGAGTGACAGACAAATGTCCGATGACGCCAATGAGAGAACTGGCTGCCTGGCGGCCCTCCTTGGATTGTTTTTGCCAAGGGGGAAGCCTCAAGAATCTGTCAGGGGCCAAGAAACGTCGAGGGGCAAGGAGCCATTGCAATACCAGCTCCGCGCCAGTCTCCTTACCAATGCGGAATGCTCGTTTTACGGTGTTTTGAAGCGCGTGGTAGGGGACCAAGTTACGATCTGCCCAATGGTCAGGTTGGGCGATGTCTTCTCGGTCCCGAGTTCCGAGAACAGCAAGTCTGCCGAGAAGCGCATTAACCAGAAACACGTCGATTTCCTTCTCTGCGATGCTGCTTCGATGCGTCCCCTCGTCGGCATCGAGCTTGACGACTCCAGTCACGAACGCTCTGATAGAAAGCAACGTGACAAGACCGTAGATGGCGTCTTCAAGGCCGGCGGGCTTCCGCTGCTTCATATGCCCGTCGGTCGCGGCTATAGTCAGCAGGGCTGACCGCGTTGCTGGCTCCGCACCTGGGTGGTGAAGGCGATGTTTCAACGCCACTCTGTCCAAAATGTGGCGTGGCAATGGTAGTGAGGACCTCGACACGCGGACCGCATCAGGGAAGCAATTCTATGGCTGCCCAAACTATCCGCGGTGCACGGAAACAATCCCAATTGAGGACGCCACACCGGCGGCGGGGTAGCGCGCCCCCCGCAACTTCACCGGCCCTTGCGCGTAGTAGAGGACAGAGACAGACAAGACCCTCAAAGCGCGAGCGAACCGCGCAAGGAGACAGAAACAATGCAGAGAAACCAATCTGGCGGACACGTGATCGTCGCCGTGATCTTGATCGGGCTGGGCATCGTGTTCTTCATCGGCCAGGTGGTGCCGGGCTTCTCGCTCTGGAGCTGGATCTGGCGGCTGTGGCCCTTCTTCATCATCGTGCCGGGGCTGGCGATGTTCGTCCCGGTGCTGAACAAGCGTGAGGCAGGGCTTGCGGTGCCGGCGTCGCTGGTCACCGGCACCGGGTTGATCCTGCTCTACCAGAGCATCACCGGCAACTGGGGAAGCTGGGCCTATGTATGGACGCTGTACGGCGTGTTCCTCGGCTTCGGAATGTGGCTGATGGGGCGCGCCCGCGGCGATGAGAGCACGCAGCGGACGGGCGTCAACTTCATGGCAGTCGGGTTTGGCGGCTTCGTGATCTTCGGCCTGTTCTTCGGCGGGGTTCATCCGCTGGGGGGTGCTGCTGCCGCTCGTCCTGATCGGGATGGGGGCGTGGTTCCTCTACCGCGCGCTGGGCGGTAAGCCTGTGGACATCGCCCGCACCTTCACGCCCTCCGAGCGCACCGCCGCCCGCCCCGCGCCGCCGACGCCGCCTCAGGCCGAGGTCGCGCCACGAGTCGAGCCGGCTCCAGAACCGCCGAAGGCAGCGCCGGTTCCGCCGCCCCCGCCGCCGGTGAGGGACATCCTCGCGGATACCCCGCTGGGGAGGGACATCGCGGAAGCGCTCGCCGAGGACGAAGCGCCCCCGGCCCCGCCTCAGCCGGAGACGCCGGAAGCCGAACCGCGCCAGCCCGAAAGCGAGGGCGTCCCTCCGGTCAGTGAGGCGGTCGCGCCCGTCGCGGAAGCGGTGACGCCGGTGAGCGAGGCGGTCGAGCCGACGGACTCAGCCGAAAGCCTGGCCGCCGACATCGAGGCGGAGATCGAAGCGGCTGCATCGGCGGCGCGCGAGATGATCGACCGGCAGGGCGAGAGCGCGCCTGATGCTGGCGCGGAGGACGCGACCGGCGTGGACGCGGACGAAGACGATACGGAAGAGTTATAGCCCGCACAGACGCAGGCGCGCCAGGAATCGGTACGGGGCGGCCCACTTTGGTGAGCCACCCCGTTTTTACATCCTGGCTGCGTGGCGCCTGCCCTTACTCGCCCAGCGAGGTCTCCGCCGTGATGATCGCCGGCATCTCGTACTCCCAGTCCGCCGGGTACGGGGTGATCGGCACGCCGTAGTACTCTTCGATGATGCGGCGCACGATGGGCGCAGCGACATAAGACCCCTCGTGCGCGTGCTCGACGATGACGACAACCGCGATCTCCGGCTTGTCCGCCGGCGCGTAGGCCGCGAACCAGGCGTGGGGTTCGCCAACGGTTTCCGAGGTGCCCGTCTTGCCGCACGTCGGGATCTGCATCCCCTCGAAGCGCCATGTGGCGGTGCCGGCGGGGTCAGTGGTCACAGCGCAGAGCGACTCGCGCACGGCGGCGAGCACCGCAGGGTCGATATCGATCTGGCGCTGCTCAACCGGCGTCATGACCCAGCTTGGCTCTTCGCCGATCAGGCCGATGTGGTGCACAAGCTGCGGCTGGTACAGCGTGCCGCCATTGGCGACGGCGGCGACCAGCCGCGCAACCTGAAGCGGCGTCACCTGCACGTCACCCTGGCCGATTGCCATGTTGATGCTGTCGTTGTAGGTCCAGCTCGCGCCCCGGCGCTGCTTCCACGTTGGGCTGGGGATCAGCCCGGCGGCCTCGTCAACGCCCTCGATGCCAGTCGCTTCGCCCAGTCCCATCTCTTGCGCGTACTCGCCCAAGAGGCCCTGTTCGCGCTGGTCGAGGCGCAGCCCGATCTCGTAGTTGTAGGGGTCGCAGGAGTAGGTAAGCGATTGGCGCAGCGTGATCGTGCCGTGGCCGCCGGGCAGCCAGTCATACCGGGTGAAGCCGTCCGGCTGCTGCCACGATCCGGTACAGCGGAGTGTCTGGTTGAGGGCAAACTCGCCGCTGTCGGCAGCGGCGGCCATCGTGACGATCTTGAACACCGAGCCGGGCGGGTAAACGCCGGTGGTGGCGCGATTCAACTGGGGGCGGCGCGGGTCATTGGCGATGGCTTGCAGTTCGGCCTGGGCGTCGCGCGGCGTGTCGGGATTGTAGATGTTGGGATCGAACCACGGGTAAGAGACCATCGCGAGCACTTCGCCGGTATTCACATCCAGGACAACCGCCGCCGCGCCGGGCGATGTGGTGGCGAAGTGCAGGGAGGCGTAGCTATAGGCGTCCCAGATCGCCTGCTGGACCTTGATCTGAAAATCCCGGTCGATGGTGAGGTAGATGCTCTCCGGCACGGTGGCGCGGCTTTCGGCGATGCGCCGGAGCGGCTCGCCGGCGGGTGTGATGATGCGCAGGATGCCGCCCCCGCCGGCCGGCCAGGATGTCCTCACCCCAGCGTTCGATGCCGACGCGCCCGACGAGATCGTCACAGGTGTAGCCACGCAGTTCCCACTCGGCGCACTGCTCCGCCGGGATGTAGCCCACAAAGCCCACGATCTGGCTCGCCACGCCGCCGCCGTAGTAGCGGCGGGTAGGGCGCTCGTCGAAGATGGCGTTGCAGAAGCTGGTCAGCGTGCCCGACTCGGCCTGGTAGGTCTCGGCGTCGATTTCATCAATGACCGTGACCCAGTCGGCAGGGCGATACTCGTACTTCGCCCGGACCGACGCCGGCGTGACACGGAGAACGCGCGCCAATTCTTCGACGCAGCGCTCCTCGTTGGCGATGTCCTGCGGCACGACCATGACGGTGATCGCCGTGCCGTTCTGGTCGGCGATCACCCTGCCGTTGCGGTCGTAGATGTTCGCCCGGTTGGGGATGATGCGCTCAAGCGTGAGCCGCGCGCCGCGCACCATCTCGAAGAAGATGTCGCTTGGCGACCACGCCACGCGCCAGCCCTCGACGGTCGGCAGGAGGTAAAGCGTCCGCTCCGGGTCGGTGAACGCGCCCAGAAGCTGCGTGGTGAAGTTGGCGTTGTAGGCCACGCCGGCAGTGACGCCCTGGAGCGTGCCGCTCAGGATGTCGACGTCGAGTTCAAGGAGCGTCATCTGCTTGTTTGCCTGCTCATAGGCCGCCTGGAAGACCTCAAAGGGGTAGGCGTCGCGGCTGTTGGGCGCGATCAACCCGTACATGCCCTCGTAGTCTAGTTGGGTCCATGCCTCAAGGAAGGTGCCGGCCACAGCCAGGGCATCGTCCAGATTGGGGACGGGCGTTGCGGCAGCCGTTGGTTCATCGCCCGCGCCCAGGTCGCCCTGGGTCGGCCCTGGCTCGCAGGCCGAGAGCGCCAGCAGGAAAACGAGCATTCCGAAAAGCGCGTTGCGCATGTGCCACTCCCAGAAACAATAAGCGGGCCGCCCACGGCCCCCTTGTCGTGGTATCGCGCGTCCACAGCCGCAATTCTATCATAGGCGCGCGCAGGTGTCCAGTTGGGCCGGCAGGGTCAGGCCATGCCCGCCGGCGGGGCGCGACGCGGCACGATTGCGCGGGGCGCGCGCCCGTTGCCGCTGTCGTAGATGATCTCGGTCTCAAGCTCGTAAGCCTGCGACAACAGCGGGGCGGTCAGCGTTTCGAGCGTCTTGCCCAGGGCCAGCACGCGCCCTTCCTTGAGGAGAAGCACGCGGTCGGCGTAGAGGAGCGCGTTGTTGGGCGCGTGCGAGGCGATGATAAACGCCAGCCTCTCCTTCGCGCTGCGAGGTGCGCCACGATTTCGAGTACGTGGTGCTGGTTTTTGGGATCGAGGTGGGCGTCCGGCTCGTCGAGCAGCAGGATGCGTGATTGCTGCGCCAGGCCGCGCGCCACCATCACGAGCTGGCGCTCCCCGCCGCTCAGTTCGGTGTAGGGGCGGTCGCGCAGCGCCCACAGGCCGACGTTGTCGAGCGCGGCATCGACGATCTCGTAATCCTCGCGACGGGGCGACCCAAACAGGCCGAGGTGCGGCGCGCGCCCCATCACCACCATCTCGCGCACGGTATAGGCAAAGGCCGGTACGTGTATCTGCGGCACCAGGCCGATCAGCCGGGCGCGCTGCGTGGGCGGGAGTGCGGTAACGTCCGCACCGTCCAGCAGCACCCGGCCCCTGGTCGGGCGTCGAACCCCGCCGATGCACGACATGAGCGTGGTCTTGCCACTGCCGTTCGGCCCCATGAGGTAAAGCGTCTCGCCCGCACTGAGCGAGAACGTCACGCCATCGACGACGAAAGCGCCGGGCGCGTAGGCAAAGGCAAGGTCCTGTACGTCGAGTTTCATCGTTGTGGCTGCCTGGCCGGTCTCCTAATCTGCCGCGCCGACTATTCTAGCGCAAAACGGCCCTAATCCCACCGCCGGTTGAGCACGCTACCACCCGACGCGATTCCGGCGCAGGAGCACGATGAGGATGGGCACGCCCACCAGACCGGTGATTACGCCCAGCGGCACCTCACCGGGGAGCAGGGTGCGCGAGATGTTGTCGATCACCAGCAGGAAGGCCGCGCCGAGGCTCAGGCTCACCGGGATGAGGCGCTTGTGATCCGGCCCGACCAGGATGCGCCCCGCGTGCGGGATCACAAGGCCGATCCAGCCGATGACCCCGCCCACCGAGACCGCGATGGCCGTCATCAGCGTCGCGCAGACGATGATGAACAGCTTGAGCCGGTTCGGGTTGATGCCGAGCGCGGTCGCCTCTTCGTCGCCGAGCGAGAGGATGTTGAACCGCCAACGGATCACGATCAGGAACAGCGCGCCGCCGAGCGTGATGACCGCCAGCAGGGGGATGTCGCTCCACGTCACCGAGTTCAGGCCGCCGAGCAGCCAGAACGTGATGGCGGGCAGCGTGTCGAGCGGATCGGCGATGTACTTCAGGAGCGATGTCAGCGACCCGAAGAACGAGCCGATCAGGATGCCCATTAGCGTGAGCACGATCATGGGCGCGGTGTTGTAGAGGCGGCTCCCGAAGAAGGCGAGCGCGACCGCGAGCAGCCCAAAGACAAACGCGGACACCTGCACGTGGAGCATCTGCC
Organism: Anaerolineae bacterium; assembly: GCA_027494055.1. Classification (GTDB taxonomy): domain Bacteria; phylum Chloroflexota; class Anaerolineae; order Aggregatilineales; family JAFGMM01; genus JAOSJO01. The sequence continues at coordinate 550,928 of JAOSJO010000024.1, forward strand.
CGGTCAGGAGCAGCGCCAGCGCCGCGCCAAACCCCGCGCCTGACGTGACGCCGAGCAGGTTCGAGTCGACCAGCGGGTTTTGAAGATGCCCTGGAACGCAGCTCCCGTGCCCGCCATGCTCGCGCCGATCAGCAGCGCCGCCAGGAGGCGCGGAAGCCGCACACGCAGGATGAGGGTCTGCGCGGTTTCGGGGATGTCGGCGGCCACCTCCGGCGCGAGCGGCGCGAACAGGACCCGCACGACATCCCCGACATCGATGGGATAGCGCCCCAGCGTGAGGCGCAATCAGGAAGAGCGGAATGGGCAGCCCCAGCAGGACGCCGTAACCCAGGTTACGCCGCCAGGTCTGCGACTGCCAGGCTGCCCGTTCCGGTCGCGCTACGGGCTGCAAAACGCGGCGGCCTCCTCATCGGAAAGCTCATAGTCGTACCAGGTGCGGTAGAAGAATTGCGCCTCAGCGACGCAATCCAGGTCGATGATATCAGGGTACAGGATTTGCGCCATCCAGACGATGCCCAGCACCGAGTCCGGTACAGGCGTGTCAAGCGGCGCGGTGAACTGCGGCAGTTGGTAGACCCGCCCCGCCTTCACGGCGTCGAGCGCCTGCCATTCCGCGCTCTCGGTGATCGCCTCGACGCTCGCGCCGCCATAGGACGGGATGAAGATGACCTCCGGGTCCCACAGGAGCACCTGTTCCAGGTTCACGTCGTTCCAGTACCCGGTCAGTTCGGCGCTCACCGAGACGCCGCCGGCAGCCTCGACCATGAAGGTCTGGTACATGTCGCCGCTGGCAATCCGGAGCGGCTCGGTGCCGCTGAAGAGGACGCGCACGCGCTCCGCCTCGTCGAGCGCGCCCGTCTGCTCGACCACCCTGGGCTACCACATCGTCATAGTGTTCAACCCAGGCCTCGGCGCGCGCCTGCGCGTCAGGTCCGAGGAACGCGGCGGTCAGCAGCACCGACTCTTTCAGGGCCTCCGGGGTTTCGCCCTCGTAGAGCACCAGCAGAATCCCCAGTTCCCGCATGGCGTCGATCCACGCCGTGCGCGTGCTGGTGAGGATCACGTCGGGTTCCTGTGCGGCGGCCTCTTCAATGTTGATCTCGTCCTGACCCATTTCCATCACGGAACTGAGGTCAGGGAAGCGCGGATCGATGCGTGTCAGGTTCTCGCCCGCGCGTCCGCGCGCGGCAAGGTAGTTCGCCGCAACAAGCCGGTCTTCCGCATTGACGCCGTAGATGAGGTACGTGCCGATGGCATAGGGGGTGAGGATGCGCCGCACCGGTTGCGGGATTGCGATCTCGTTGCCGCCCTGGTCGGTGATCGTGACGACTTCGGGCAGGAAGCCCGCCGCGATGAGCGCGGCCTGCCCATCGACCGAGACGGCGAAATCGATGAAGGCCTGTGCATCGGCGTTGTCGCCCAGCGGGGCCAGCCCCGCGCCCGGTAGGAAGTAGGCCGGCATCCCATCGAAGGCCGCGGCCAGCGCCTCCGCGTCGGCGGTGGCAAGCAGGTCGCCGCCCTCATCGACGAAGGTCAGCGTCCCGCCGCCGGACAGGCTGCTGTAGAGCGCCTCCAATGCGGGCTGGAGGTCGGCGTCGGCCTGTATGGTGAATGGCGACGACTGGGCGGAGGCGATTGGGATGCTTGCGACAAGCAAAGCGAACAGCGTCAGCATTGCCGCTGACTTGGTGAAGCGGGGCATAGTATGGATCTCCTTTCCAAGCGCGGGAGGCAAGGGCGTTTCCACACCTTACCCGGTCCTGCTATGCCAGCGGGACGGCCATGCCCCCATGGGCAACACGCCAGCCGGCGGCGCCTTTAGGCGGCATGGCTTCAGAGATTGTAATGCGCCAATGATAGCACGGCAGGGAGGCAGCGTCTATGACGAAAGTCTCAGCTTCCGTCCAGCGCCATGCGCAGCGCTTCGTTGACGTCGGCGGCGAGGATGTCCGCGACGGGCGCCAGCGACCGCTGCTTGATCGGCGTCATGCCCACGCCGACGACGCGCACCGTCACCGGGAGGCCGGCCCGGCGCAGCGCCTCCCCGGCCTTCTGGACCGCCTGCGCCCCGCTGGGGTGTCCTCAAACACCGAGATCCGCACCGTCTCCGCGCCACTTTGCAGCGCGGCGAATGGCTCAGGCAGCGCCCCGGCGTCGGCCACCGCCAGCGCCGCGTGGAGCGCTACGGGGCTGGCGGCGTTCACGAGGGCGGCGGCGACCGCCGCAAGCGCCTGCACCGGCGAGGGCTTTACGTAGGCGTCGGGGTGCGCGCCGTGCTGTTGCGCCAGCCACGCGACGTGGCCGTACCCGATCACCGGCGCGTCCGCAAGGCCGACAAGCGCGCACGCCATCTCCGCCTCCGGCGCGAAGCCTGTGGCGTCCTCGCCGGCGGGCGGGAGGCTGGGGCGCGCGGTGTACACCGCGTAGGGGAGGCGCGCCGCCCGCAGCAGCGCGCGCGCCTCCGGCGCGAGGAGCGGCTCATCCATCGCCATCAGGAGCGATTCGGTCTCGAACTCAGGGGCAATGCCGTAGGTCGCGGGGAAGCGCGCGCTCCCCAGCGTGTGGTGCTGAAAGACCCGCGTGGCCGGCGACGCCACGTCGTAGGTGCGCGCGAGCAGCGCGTCCAGGACCGGCCTGGCGTGCGGCGGCGTGCGCGCAGCGAAGTACGCCAGCGCGCGGCGCGGCGCAAGCATGTCCGACCACACGGCGTCCGCGCCGATGGCGTGGACCAACGCCGCGTAATCAGGGCGCGGCAGGTCCGGGGCGGCCTCCGCGACCGCCGCGAGCGTCTCGTCCAGTGTGCCACGCCACAGATCGGGCCGCGCCTCCGCGGCCTGCGCCAGCGTCCCCGCCACACACACCGGGACGGAATGCCACTCGCTGCCAAAGCCGTGCGCCTCGAACTCGTCGATCTCCGCGTCGTTTGGCGGGTCAGAGCGCAGGCCCATCCGCGCGCGGAAGTGGTCAACCGTGGCGCGCAGCGCGGCGCGGTAGCCCAGCGGGCGCACCAGCACCGAGTCCACGTCGAGCAGGAAAATCTCCTGGGCGCTCATGTGGGCGCTCATGTGAGCCGTCATGCGGGCAGCCCTTCGCGATACAGGCGCAGCCAGTTGCCGCCCATGATCGCCTTCACGTCGTCCTCGGTGTAGCCACGCGCGCGCAGCGCGTCGCCGATCAGCAGCAGGTCGGCGACCGTGTCCAGCTCGCGGGGGATGTTGTTCTCCCAGCCCAGGCCGCCGTCGAAGTCAGAGCCGATGCCCACGTTGGCGCACCCGCCGAGGCGCTGGCAGATATGGTCGATCACGTCAACCACAGCGTCCAGCGTGACCGTCCGGCCATCGCCATGCGTCCAGTCCGGGCTGAGGTAGGCGTTGTACAGCACGACGCCGATCACGCCGCCGCGCTCTGCAAGCCGCGCGATCATCTCGTCGTTGGGGCAGCGCTCGCCCCGGGGCAGAAGGCGCGCGGGTTGCTGTGGCTGGTGAGCACCACGCCGTCGTAATGGTCCAGCGCCTCCAGGAAGGTCTGGTCTGAGGCGTGGCTGAGGTCCAGCATCATTCCCAGCGCCGCCATTTCGTCGAGCAGGGCGCGCCCCAGGTCGGTGAGCGGCCCCGGCTCCCACGTCCCGCCGCCGTAGCGCGTGCGCCGCCAGGACGGCCCGATGATGCGCAGCCCGCGCTCGAACCACGCGCCGACCTCTGCCGGCTCGCGGATCGGGTCAGCGCCCTCCATGCTGCGCAGCAGGCCGATCTGCCGTTCGGCGGGGTCGGCGTCAGGCGCCCAGGTGCGCACCACGGCGTCCAGGTCGCCGGCGGTGTCGATGAGCCGGACCTGGCCGCCGACCGCCTCTGCAAGCGCCTCGTAGGCATCCAGCTCGCGCATCCCCCAGTCGTGCGCCTCGTCGGGCGTGGCGTACACGACGACGTCCGTCGAAATGCTGTGCTGCACGGGCATGACAAAAACGGTCGCCGCGATCACGCCCACCTGACCCGCGAGCCACTCCGGCAGGCCCAGCGTGCAGATGCCCGCGTTGTGGGCGTAGGGGATGCCGGCGCCCTCAATCGCGCGCGTCTCGTAGGCGCTGCGCGTGTAGTCGCGCCCGTGGTTGAGCATGTTCCAGGCGATGTCCTCGTGCGCATCGACGACCACGAAGGGCGTCTCTGCCTCGCCCTGCGCAAGCGCGTTATGCGCGGGCGCTGGCCGTCCGCCAAGCGCGGCGAGCGCCGCGCCGGCTGCGGTTTGTTTCAGGAACGTGCGTCGCGTGAGCCTGGTCATAGGCGTGCCCTCCCTCAAGCTGGTGGCACGATGTTACCCGGCGCACGGCGGATTTGACGAATCCTGCGCCTGGTCTGTTGCGCGCGGCTGCAAAGTGGGCATGTGAAGGGCGTAACATGTCGGGGGCGTGCGTGTCTTTTCCAGTGGACAGATGTGCCTCTTTTTGCTCAAGGAGAAGTCGTGTGAACGCCAAACCGTTCGGAACCCTGGCGCTTGCCGTAGCGCTCGGCGTGAGCTTTGCGCTCCCGGCTGCGCTCGCGTCCGCCTCGTATGCGCCGGACGCCAACCCGCCCGGAGCCGCGCAGCCGGCAGCAACCGCGACGCCCGTCAGCGCAGGGATAGGCGCGGACGACCTGTGCACATTCACCGCCGCGCGCCATATCAACCTGCGCAGCGGGCCGGGCACTCGCTACCAGATCGTTGGGACGCTGCGCGCCGGGGAGCGCGTCACGGTCACCGGTCTGGAGGACGCGCCGGACGGCTACGTGTGGTGGGAGGTCGGCGATAACTGGGTCCGGTCAGACCTGGGCGCGTCAGACTGCCCGGCGGTGTGTGGCGACCGGGTGTGCGCATCGAGCGAGAGCGCGGAGACGTGCGCGCGCGACTGCCCGGCCGGCGCGCGCCAGCAGCGGCTGCATCGCCGAGGACTGTCAGGCCTGCTACGAAACCATCCCGTGTTACCCTGAGTGCAACCAGTGCACGTGCTCAAAGAACGCCTACGGCTGCCCGGTGTGCTACTGCACCTACCCTGAGAGCGCCAGCACCGATGCGACCCGCACGCCGGGCGGCGGCTGCGTCGTCAATAGCTGCCAGGCGTGCTATGAGTCGATCTACTGCTACCCGGCGTGCAACCAGTGCACGTGCAGCACGAACGAGTACGGGTGCGCGGAGTGCTACTGCGCGTACCCGTCGGGCAGCCAGTAGAGCCGCCGGGCCGGGGCCGGGTTTGACGGATCTCTAACGATTGTCTTGCGTGCTTCTGACATTGCGGGCTTATGTTAACAATGAGTTTCAGCGGAAAACATGAATTGACGGAGGTGCAGAATGTCGAATCTCGTTCGTTGGAGTCCGTCGCGTGACATCATGTCGCTGCGCGAGGCGATGGATCGCCTCTTTGAAGAGAGCTTCGTGCGTCCATTTGGCGAGTTCCCCTCGCTGTTCGGCGACCGCGGGATGATGATCCCCGCCGTGGACGTGATGGAGGACGCAAATCACATCACGGTCAAGGCCGAGCTGCCGGGCATCAAGCCGGACGACATCGACGTGTCGGTGGAAGCGGGCGTGCTGCATATCCGTGGCGAGTACCACCACGAGGAATCCGACGAGGGCAAACACTTCCACCGCCGCGAGCGCCGCGCGGGCCGCTTCGAGCGTGCCCTCACCCTGCCCGGCGCGACCAACCCGGACAGCGCTAGGGCTGAGTTCAAGGATGGCGTCCTGACGCTGACCTTCGAGAAGCTCGAAGAGGCGAAGCCGAAGCGCATTCAGATCCGCACCAAGTAAGACGGACACATCTTCAGAGACGGGAGGCCGCGCGCCTCCCTTTTTGTTTTGCGCCGGCTTTGGGGCCGGATTGCGCTGCGCCTGGATTGCGGGCAGTTTTTGCGTGGAGCCAGCCCCTGCCGGTAGAATGCCCGCGTGATGCACGCCACGAATCGCCTCGCCATCGCTGTCTGCCTCTGCCTGTTCCTCGCCGCCACGCTGTTCCTCACCTATGGGGGAGCGTTTGTCAGCGACGACGAGGTTATCCTCTTCGACGCGACCGAGAGCCTGGCGCGGCGCGGCAACCTGGGGTTGAACCTCACGGTCAACCTGCGCGACTCGCCCGTACTGGACTCCGAACCCATGCAGGCCATCGCTGCCGCGCCCCTGTTCTGGCTCGTCGAGCGGGTTCCCGGTGTCGGCATGGCACACGGCGTTTTGATCTTCAACAACCTCGTCACGAGCCTGACCGCCGGCCTGTTCTTCTTGTATGCGACCGCCCTGGGCTATCGCGCGGGCGCGGCGGCGCTCGCTGCGCTCCTTTTTGGCGTGGCGACAATCGCCTGGCCGTACAGCAAGGCCTTCTTCCGCGAGCCGCTGACGGGGTTCTTCCTGCTGCTGACTGCCTACGCCCTGGAGCGGTGGCGGCCGGCGTTTGCGATCCGGCGCGCGCACCGGCGCTGGATCGCGCTGGGGGGCGCTGCCTTCGTGGCGTCCCTGTTTACCAAGGAGGCGATCTTATTCGCCCTGCCCGCCCTCGTGCTCCTGATCCTGCCGGGGATCACGCGCCCCCGGCGTGGCCGCGCTTGCCGCCTGGTGGCGCGCACACCGGCGCGTGATCGTCGCCGCCCTGCTCGCCATTGCCGGCGTCGTGGTCTTCCTGGCCGCGTTTGGGTCGCTGGGCGATCAACTGGCCCGGCTTGTGCGGCAGCCCCGGCTCGAATGGCTCCCTGAGGCGGTTATCGGCTACACGGTCAGCCCTGGGAAGGGGCTGTTCGTCTTCTCGCCCGTGTTGCTGCTGGGGCTGGTCGGCGTTGTGATGCTGGCGCGAGCGGGCCGGTGGCGGCAGGCGCTCATGCCGCTTGCCATGCTGGCCGGCTTCGTGCTGGGCTACGCGCTCCTGCGCAACGAGCTTTGGACCGGGGGCCTCGGCTGGGGGCCGCGCTACATGGTGCCGATCACCCCGTTTCTTATGCTGGCCGCGGTCCCGGTGTTTCAGGACTTGCTGGACCACAAGCGCACGTGGGCGCGCGTCGCGGTCACTTACCTGGCCCTCCTGAGCATCGGCATCCAGCTTCTGGGCACGGTCATGCCGGTGGCGAACTACTACTACTGGATCAGGGGCGGCACCGCGTGGGATGTCGGCGTGTGGGTCCCGGCGCAGACGCACATCTTCATCAACTTCATCCTGTTCGTGCTGTTCGGCAACCGCGACGTTGCGTGGTGGTCGCTGGGGCGCGACTTCTCGATCCCGCTGCTGTGTGGCTTGCTCATGACGCTGGCGGCAGCCGGCGTCGTCTACGTCCGGCGGCGGAAGGGCCGGGTGCGCTGGCGGCACGTGAGCGCGCTCGCGGCGGCGGCGGTGATTGCGCTCAGCGGGCTGTTCGTCTATGCGCTCAGCCGGTACACCGCGCGCGACGCGCGCTACCTGGTCGAGGACGAAGCCCTCCACGCGATGCTGGCCTACCTGGGCGCGAACGTCGCCCCGGCCGACGCGGTTGTGCTCAGCAACCCGAACTACCAGCCGTTCTTCCTCAACTTCAACAAGCAGCGCGACCTCTACGTCGTGACGCTGCCAAACAGCCCCGATCCGAGCGTGTCGCCGCGCCCGCTGCTGGTGGACGCCGGCAACCCTGACGGCCTGATCCTGAAGCGCATCGCGCGGGCGATGCACACGCGGGCGCGGGGCGCACGACACCCTCTGGCTGGTGGTGGACAGCAGCCGCTACATCACCGACCGACCGCGCCCGGTCGAGCACTGGATGGCGCGACACTACTTCCCGGTTGACCAGCACGAGATCACGCCGCTGGTGCGCGTCGTGCGCTACAGCACCGCCGACCCACCGCCGCCGGTCGCCCCGCCAGGGCCGGGCACGCAGACCGGCGCGACGTTCGGCGGGACCTTCACCCTGGCGGGCTATGATCTTGCCGGCGCGCCATACCGCGCCGGGGAGGCGGTCAACGTGTCGCTGGTGTGGCGGGTGGAAAGCGCGCCCGACACCGACTACACGGTGGGCGTATTCGTGGTCGGCCCGGACGGCATCCCGCGCGCAGAGCGCCACAGCGAGCCGCTGGGCGGGTTCGGACAGACGTACTTCTGGGAGCCGGGGCAGGTGTGGCGGGACAACCACGCGCTCTACCTGCCCGCCGACCTGCCGCCGGGGCCGTACACGTTGCGCCTGATCGTCTATACCTGGTACGATGGGCAGCGCCTCCCTGTCACCGATGCGGCAGGGGACGCGCTGGGGGATATGCTGGATTTCGCATCGTTCACCGTGGAGTAGCAAGCGCCGAGGAGGGGGGAGGACGTGACCGAACATCTCTACGGGCGACGCCCGGTGCTGGAGGCGCTGCGCGCGGGCCGGCGGCGCGCCAGCGCGCTCTTGATGGCCGAGGGAACCGAGGACACGGACATCATCCGCGACCTGAAGCAGTTGGCCGGCGCACAGGGCGTGCCGCTGCGCCACGTGCCGAGGCACATGCTTGCCGACCTGGCGCGCACGCCTGATCACCAGGGGGTGATCCTCAAGGCCGATGACTACCCCTACGCCGACCTGGACGACGCGCTCGCGCTCGCACAGGCGCGCGGCGAGCCGCCGCTGTTGCTCATCCTCGATCTCCTGCAGGACCCGCAGAACGTCGGCGCGCTGCTGCGCGTCGCCGAGGGGGTTGGCGTGCACGGTGTGGTGATCCAGGAGCGGCGCGCGGTTGGCGTCACGCCGGCAGTGGTGTCGGCGTCGTCCGGCGCCGTGGAGCACCTGAACGTGGTCCAGGTCAAGAACCTGGTCAACGCCATGCGCCGCCTCAAAGAACAGGGCGTGTGGATGGTCGGCATGGAGGCCACGGCCGGCGCGCAGGTCTACGACCAGGCGCGCCTCGACGGCGCGGTTGGCCTGGTGCTCGGCAGCGAGGGCAGGGGCTGCGCCGCCTCGTGCGTGAGACCTGCGACCTGACCATCCAGCTCCCGATGCGCGGCGCGATTGCCAGCCTCAACGTGGCGACGGCGGGCGCGGTCGGGCTGTACGCGGTGTGGCAGGCGCGTGGCTGGCAGGGCTGGCGCGCCCCGGAGGCCTGACGCCTGGCCGGGAAGCCGGCGGTCCGGCAGCGCGCCAGACGGTGCGGCGCGCTAGACGGCGCGGTCGGGTTCGGTTTCTTCTTCTGCTTCTTCGTCCACGCCTTCCATCTGGCGCTGGATTTCGCGTGCCCGTTCGAGCGCCTCGCGCGTTGACTCCAGCAGCATGTCGCTGGCGTAGAACAGATTCTCGTGGCCCAGTTTATCGAGCAGCCCGGAGCGGTCCAGCGTCTTGGCGACCCCCGGCTCGACCCCACACAGGATCAGCGCGCCGTTGTGCTCCTGGATGAGCTTGAGCATCGCCTCCAGGAAGGAGATCGCAGTGCTGCCCAGCAACGAAGTCGCACGCATCCGCAAAATGATGATCGGGCGGTCGATCTCAGACAGCGCCGTCAGCCGCTTCTCGATGTCGTGGATGGCGGCGAAGTGCAGGTACCCGGTCACGCTGATGAGGATGGGGTAGTGGCTCGGCACCTTCGCCGGCAGCGGCACCTCGCGGAATGAGCCATTGGCCGGCACAAGCTGGGTGATCTGCGGGTGACTCGACGCCTGGAGATAGTTCATGATCGACAGGAACGCACCCAGGTAGATGCTGTACTCAAGCGGCAGCAGCAGGGTGGCGACGAAGGTGGTCAGGAAGACGGTGCGGCTGGTGCGCGCGGTGCGCCACACCAGCGCGACGCGCCGCCAGTTCATCATATCGACCGCCGTGAAGATGAGCAGGCCGGCCAGCGCCGGCATCGGGATGCGCTCGGCGAGGGGCGCGAGCGACACGAGCACACCCGCCACCACCAGCCCGGATACCACCCCCGCGACGCGCGTATGCGCCGCCGGCGGCGACGTTCACCGCCGTGCGCGAGAGCGAGCCGCCACCCGGCATGCACTGAAAGAACGCTCCAATCGCGTTGGCCGCCCCCTGGGCGATGAACTCGCGCGAGGGTTCGGGGTGTTCGCGCGTGGTGTAGGCAAGACTCTGCACAATAGAGACGGACTGCACCAGGCCCAGCAGCGCCAGCGCGAGCGCCTTCGGCGCCATGTCGGGTATGTCAATGGGCTGCAGAGGCGTGAGCGCCGGCAGCCCCCTGGGTATTTCGGCAATCTCCCGCACCAGGCGAACGCCGTTCGCCTCCAGGTCGAACGCGGGCACAAGCGCGCTGACGATGATGACCGCCAGGAGCGAAGCGCCGGCCTTGAGCGGCGTGCGCCGCAGGCCGACGACGAGCCAGGCCGTCAGCAGGCCAATGCCGAGCGCGTTGAGGTTGACATCGGGTAGGGTTTGCAGGGCGTGGTAAACCGTCGTGACTGCATCGCCAGCACCCGGCGTGCCCACGCCCATGAGGTTGCCGATCTGACCGACGGCGATCAACACGCCCGCGCCGGTGATAAACCCGACCATTACCGCGTTGGAGACGAACCGCGACACGTCGCCGAGGTTCAGCAGGCCCATCGCAAGCTGGAACAGGCCGACCAGCAGCGTGAGTGTGAACAGCCGCGCCAGCTCCGCGTCCGGGCTTTCGTCGGCGAAGGGGGCGAGCGTGCTCGCGACCACCAGGGACACCGCGTTGGTCGGCCCTGTTGAGAGGCTGGGTGATTTGCCGATCAGCGACCCGACGATTGTCGTCACGACCGACGTGTACAGCCCGTAGATCGGGTTGAGGCCCGCAATCAGCGCGAAGGACATCGATTGCGGAATGGCGACAACGGCGACGGTGAAGCCAGCCGTCAGGTCGGCGGAGAAATGGCGTTGGGCATAGCGACGGACCTGGGCAACGAGGTTCTGCGGCGTTCGGATAGACAGCAGGTCAATCATGGCGTCTGGTTACGTACAACAACGCAGCCTTCTCCTACGTCGTTTCTACTCCCGGCAGCGGCAGGCGATATTGCAGGTCGGGCAACACCGCGCCCGCCGGGTCCACAACATCGAGGCGGAACGCCCAGTCGCGCCCAGCGTACTCCGGGCCGGGGTCGTGGACCAGCTTGACGAGGATCGCGTTCCACCCGGCGTGCAGGCTTACCGGCGCGCGCAGCGGCTCGACCAGCCAGGGAGCGCGGCTGCTGATGACCTCTTCCTGGTTCCACCACACGCGGAAGCGCCCTCGCCGACCAGCGCAACCTGCGCCTGCCGCGCCTCCGGGGACCACACCTCCGTCGCCGCATAGCCGACAGCGCCCGGCTCGCCGGCCACGGCAGTTGCGAGGACGTAGTTGATGCCGGGGACGCCGATGTGCCGCTGCCAGAGAACGGTACGGTCGTGCTTGCCGGGATAGGCCGCCCTGGGGTCTATCCCCGTTTCGGGCGGGTAGGCGTGCGCAAACCCCGCGCCGCCCTGGTTCTCGAACGGGCCAACCAGCATCCATTGCGCGAGCACCGGGTTGCCGAGCAGCACGGGCAGCGTCTCTGTGTAGGGCGTCTCGTTTGAGCGCGCCTTCACCGTGAGGCGCGCCTCGGCGACCGACGGCGCAACCCGGTCATCCCAGGTCAGCGTCCACGACTGACGCCACAGCCCTTCGCCCTCCACCAGCCGCCGGACCAACCCCGCCGGCGCGCACGTCCAGTGCGGCGGCGGCTCCAACTGCACCTCGACGGGCGTCGGGGGCGGCCCCACGCGCCGGTTATGAAGGCGTTGACCACCACGCGGCACCGGGAGCGCTGGCTCGTATCCACGGTGATGCGCACCGGCGGCCCGCTCCGGTCGCGCCGCGCTTCGGCCACCGCTGACCGCTGCGCGGCTTCGTCCGCCTCCTGGATCCGCAGCGCGTTCTCCGGAGGAGGCCGGGCGACCGTCGAGGGCGACCGTCAGCGTCCGGCGCGCCGCGTCGTACTCCCAACCATCCCAGCGCGCGCCGCCCAGTTGTACGGACGCAGGCCGGTTGACGTCGTGCAACGTCACCCGCCAGGCGCGCGTCCGGAGCATCCCGTCATACGCGCCGCGCGCCGGCCCGACGTGCACGGCGTGCGCGCCGGTCGGCCCGGACCGGTAGCGCAACGGCGTGACCGCGTAGGCGTTGCGCTCGTAGGCGTAAGTGTCGCCGTCGTCCTCGTAGAGGTCGAACGCGCCGTCGCTGCCGGGATAAATGTGGACCTCGACCGGGTTGAACCGCTTCTCGTCTGCGTGGCGCGTCTCTGGCCCAAACGGGACAACCGCACCGCCGCGCACAAACAGCGGGATTTGGTCCAGCGGCGCGCCGACCTCGATGGCCTGGCTGCCTTCGTACCGCTGGCCCGTCCAGTAATCATACCAGACCCCGGCAGGGAGGTAGACCTCGTGGTCGCGCGCGCCGGGTTCGGTGACCGGCGCGACCAGGAAGGCCGGGCCGAACATGAACTGGTGCTCGGCCTTGACGGCGCGGAGGTCGTCAGGGAAGTCCATGACCAGCGCGCGCATGAAGGGCCGGCCCGTCTGCGCGGTCTGCCGGGCGCAGGCGTAGATGTAGGGCAGCAGCCGGTAGCGGAGGGTCGTGTAGCGGCGGCAGATGGCCTCGACCTCCGGGCCGAACGACCAGGGTTCGTTTTCGGGTCGGGTGCCGTGCGTGCGGAAGATCGGGCAGAACGCGCCCCACTGGAACCAGCGCGCGTAAAGCTCTGGCGTCAGCCCTCACCGGGGAATAGAAACGCCCCGCCGACGTCGCCGCCGGCCCAATCCATGGGGCCGGAGAAGAACCCGCCGATGTCGGTGGTCCAGAACGGCTGGCCCGACATGCACACCTGCTGGCCGACGACCACCTGATCGCGCAGCACGTCCCATGACGAGTCGATGTCGCCTGACCACAACAGCGCGCCATAGCGTTGGATGCCGCCGTAGGCGGTGCGCATCAGGCTCACGACGCGCAGGTCGCTCTCGGCGCGCTGGCCCTCGTACAGCCCTTTGGCCCACAGCAGCGAGTAGATGTTGTGTACCTGCTCGCGCGGCCCCAGGTGGTGTTTGGTGCCGACGGTGTGGTGCTCGACCTCGCCCATGTCGGTCCAGTAGGCGCGGATGCCCTGCGCGAAAAGCGTGCGCACCTTTTCCCACCAGGCGGCGCGCGCTTCCGGGTTTGAGTGGTCGAAGACGTCGCGGTAGTGGTCCGCCAGTTCGGAGACGAACCCTTTTTCGGCGAATTCCTTGTAGGTCTTGCAGTTGCGCTCCAGGAAGGGATGCTGCGCCTGCATGACGCGGAACCCCATCTCGCGGAGCCGGGCCAACATGCCCGCCGGGTCAGGCCAGTAGGGTTCCCACCAGGCGAGGTCGCCGAAATACTCGAACCAGTGCCAGTCGATGACGAGCACATCGCACGGGAAGTCGCGCTCGCGGAAGGCGCGCGCCACGCGGAGCAGCTCGTCCTGATCCCGGTAGCGGTTCTTGCACTGCATCAGCCCGAAGGCCCAGAGCGGCGGCAGCGGCGGGAGGCCGGTGAGCGCGCCGTAGCCGGTGAGGATGCCGTCAAACTCCGCGCCGCAGATGAGAAACGCATCGAGTTCACCGCCGTCGATGTGCACGTCCAGGCAATCGGGGTTGGCGTCGGGCGCGCGCTCGCCCCAGGACCACGGCGCGGGCGCCCAGTCGGGCCGGCTCGAGGGCAGGGCCGGCGCGGCATCGCCGACGATAAAGCGCGACGGCCACGACGTGTTCAGCAGCAGTCCGTAGCCGGCGGTGCTGAGCGCCAGCGGGATGCCGGCGTTGCCGCTGTGCCGTCGCCCGTCCCACTCCTGCCACATGCGGCGCTCCTGGCCGCGCAGTTCGAGCGTGGCGGCGGACCCCTGGCCCAGCCCGTACAGGCGCTCCTCCAGCGCGAGCGCAAGGCGCAAACGACGCCGGCCTTCCTCCCACGTGAGCGCGCCGTCAGTAGGGGAGGCGCAGATCAGGCGGCCCGAACTGCGCGCATAGACGCGCAGGGCAAAAGGGCGCGCGCGCGACCTCGACACGCAGCGCCTCCGATTCGAGCGTCAGCGCGCCGCCGTCGTCGGCCTCGGCGACGCTGGCGGAGAGGGTGGGCCAGTCGGTCTGTTCGACCACGAAGGTCGTCTCGTCGACGAACGCGCCCGTTGGGGCGAGGCGGAGGCGGAGGATGTCCGGCGCAACGAAGGCCAGGGAGAGGCGCGCGCCCCTGTCCAACTCGATGATGGCGCCGTTCTGAACCGGGGTAAAGCCTTTGGTGTCTGTCATTTATCGTACCTCGATATGTAGTAAGTAATTACTTAATATATCGATATAGCGACAAAGGGGGCGTCCAGCCCCGGAGGTAAGAGCTGGACGCCAGTCAAAGAGTAGAGAGAGGAGAGAAAGAGTAAGGCTGTCCGCATCTTTAGATTAGCACGGGTTCCAAAATGCGCCGTGAAAGAATCGTGAAATCGATTGAACACCATGATAGCGCACTCGGCAGGAGAAGGCGAGGGGGACCGTGCCGGAAAGCCCGGCCCGGGTAAGCCGGCTCGGAAATTCCAGCAGAAGGCGCGCCCGGCGGCGACAGCGGACGCACCGCGGGTGCTCTTGAGGCGCGGCGTGCTGCCGCTGCTGCGCCGCCGCGATGTGGGGAGGGTTGACAAAGGAGACAAAGAAGTCTAACATAAGAAATGAAATGTTAGAACATACTGCACGACACGGTAGCATGAACTCAACAAATCGCCCGCACCGGTAAAATGGCGCTTCCCGCGCCCTGTGCGCAATTCTACGAAAGGACACGCGACTTCATGGCCGAAATCACCTTTGCCCAGGCGCAGGAACGCTATCTCAACCGCGCCACGCTCAAATCGCCGCATACCACTGAGGCCTACGCGCGCGCCATCGACCTCTTCCTCCAGTTCCTCACCGAACCCCCCAAGCGCGGCGGCCTGCCGGTCCAGCGACATCCCTTCCCCAGCGCCGGCGAAATTCCCTTGAGCCGGCTCAGCGCGGACGACGCGCCGATCTTCCTGCATTACGCGCAGTGGCTGTTGCACCAGGATTATAAAATCTCAACCGTGCGCCTCCGGCTTGCCGGCGTCATGCGCTGGTTCCAGTACATGGACGACTACAACTGGCTCCCGGCGGCGTTCCCCCTCGCGAAGGCGCGGCGCATCCTCAGCGACGAACTCAACGCGCGCACCGCCGACCGCGACGCCGGCCCGAAGGAGCCGCCGCCGCACATGGATGAAGCGATCTATTACTACGATTCTGTCGTATTACCGGAGCGACTACAGAGGCCCGACGCC
The DNA here is from genome assembly GCA_027494055.1 of Anaerolineae bacterium. GTDB lineage: Bacteria > Chloroflexota > Anaerolineae > Aggregatilineales > JAFGMM01 > JAOSJO01. The sequence continues at coordinate 566,145 of JAOSJO010000024.1, forward strand.
GACCCGGAGCGCGTGCGCCGCTGGGAGGTCACGCGCCTGCGCAACCGGGCGCTGATGCACGCGCTCGCGGAGACCGGCGGGCGTATCAGCGAGGTGCTCTCACTCAACGTGGACGACTTCCCCACCCGCAACCTCAAGCCGGCGCAGCCGGAAGTGCTCCGCATCCGCGTCCAGGGCAAGGGCGGGCACAGCTACCACCTGCGCCTGTTCGACGCGCTGCCCGCGATCCGCGACTACATCGAAGCGCGCGGCCTCGACCTCAGCGCCGAACGGGGCGGCAAGGTGCCGCTCTTTGTCAACCACACCCCGGCGCGCGCCGGGCGGCGCATGAGCCGGTATTCGGCTTGGCACGTCGTGCAGGCGGCGGCGCGCGCGCTCGGCCTGCCCTCGATCTCGCCGCACGACTTCCGCCACTGGCGCGCGACGCAGCTCGTCAACGCCGGCGTGCCGCTCGACGTGGTGCAGGACTACCTGGGACACCAATCGGTGGAAACCACGCGCACCTTCTACGCGCGCACCGACCCCAAACGTGTGGACGACGCAGCGCGCAGCACCCGTCTCCCTCGTGGTGACGGGTAGACGCGCGCTATTTCAGAATCTGGCTCAGGAAGAGCTTGGTGCGTTCGTGCTCCGGCGCGGTGAAGAGCTTCTCCGGCGTCGTGATCTCGACGATCTGCCCCTCGTCCATGAACACGATGCGGTCCGCCGCCGCGCGCGCGAACCCCATCTCGTGCGTCACGACGAGCATCGTCATGCCGCCTTTGGCGAGGTCGAGCATCACATCGAGCACTTCCTTGATCATCTCCGGGTCGAGCGCCGAGGTCGGCTCGTCGAAGAGCATGATCTTCGGGTCCATCGCCAGCGCGCGCGCAATCGCGACGCGCTGCTGCTGCCCGCCGGAAAGCTGCTGGGGGTAGCCGTCGGCCTTTTCGGGGATGCCCACCTTCTCCAGTTGCGCGCGCGCGACGCGCTCGGCCTCCGCCTTCGAGCGCTTGCGCACCACCCGCTGCGCGAGCATGATGTTCTCCAGCGCGGTCAGGTGCGGGAACAGGTTAAAAAGCTGAAACACCATGCCGATCTCTTCCCGCACCGCGTTGATGTCCACCTTCTTGTTGTGCTTGTCGGTGATGCACACGCCGTCGATCCAGATGTTGCCGCCGTCCGCCATCTCCAACTGGTTGACGCAACGCAACAGCGTCGATTTGCCGGAGCCGCTCGGGCCGATAATCACCACCACCTCGGCGGGCTTCACGCGCAGGCTGACATCCTGGACGGCCCGCACCGAACCGAAGGACTTGCTGACGGACTCCAGGATGATGATGTGGTCCCGGACCATCTCTGGAGTCACCTGGGTTGAGGGCGCTGAAGTGCTCACTCGGTAGAAAACCTCCGCTCCAGGTAACGGACGACGCGCGAGAAGCTGATGGTGAGGATCAGGTACAGGAACGTGACCGTGTTCCACGTCTCGAAGGTGCGGAAGGTGCGTGCCCGGTGCAGGTCGCCCTTGTGCGTCAGGTCGTTGACCGCCAGCACCGACACCAGCGACGAGTCCTTCAGTATCGCAACGAAGTCGTTGCCGATGGGCGGCAGCACGCGCCGGATGGCCTGCGGCAGGATCACGTAGCGCATGGCCTGGACATAGCTCATGCCCAGGGAACGGGCGGCTTCCATTTGGCCCCGGTCAATCGACTCAATGCCGGCGCGGTAGACTTCCCGCCTCATACGCGCCGTAAGCGAGGCCCAGGCCGATGATGGCGCGCACTTCCATCGGCATGTTGCGGATGGTCAGCGCGGCCAGCGACTCGCCCACGCCGGCCAGCAAGCCGAGGCCGGAGTCGAGAAAAGCCTGCCCCAGCGCGTTCAGGCCGGAGACCAGCGCCGGGAAGATCACAAACGCCATGTAGATGAGCTGCACGATGATGGGAATGCCGCGCACCACCTCGACGTAGAACGTGGCGATGTTGTACGCCACCATGTTCTTGGAGATGCGCGCGAGCGCCGTCGTGAGGCCGAGCACCTGGGCGATCACGAAGCCGCTCACTGAGACCATGATCGTGATCTGGATGCCCTCAAGCAGGAAGTTGAGCGCCTCATAATACAGGTCGTTGACGGCGATTGAGACCACCATCAGGACGCCCAGCAACAGCAGGAAATACATCCAGATCGACCTGGGATTTGTCGCTGTCTCTGTGACCCGGTCCATGAAGCTGCGCGGTCGCGGCCCTGGCGCAAACTCGCCGGTCACCGCAGCGGACTCGGAGCGTTGAGGGACCTTGGCTCATGAGGCTGTCTCCGGCACGGGCTTTTATCCGTCAGTTAGGGATGGGGCGCGCAGATGCGCGCCCCATCATGGCCCGAAATGGCGTGGCCTGTCTCACCCCTCAGGGCTGACGGCGATCCATTTGTCGAACAACATGTCGAGGGTGCCATCAGCGCGCATGACGGCGATGGCGGCGTTGACCGGCTCGATCAGGTCCGAGCCTTGCTGGAAGATGAAGCCCAGCTCTTCGGTGGTGAACGCCTCGCCCATGATGACCAGATCGTCAGGGTGCTGCGCCAGGTACGAGGGCGCGATGGCGTTGTCCAACACCACGCCGTCGGCGTCGCCGGAGAGCAACGCCTCCACCGCCAGGCCGTAGGTGTCGAAGCTGTCCACGCGCGCCTCGCCCACCAGACCGATCGCCGCCTCCTCGTTGGTCGTGGCAATCTGCACCGCCACGCGCAGGTCCTCGTTGGCGACGAACTCCTCGGTGCTGGCGAAGCGGTCATCGCCAGCGCCCACCAGCAGCAACTGGCCGATCGCCATGTACGGGTCGGAGAACGCCACCACCTGTGCGCGCTCCTCGGTGATCGTGATGCCGTCGGCGGCCACGTCGAACTCGCCTGCGGCCTGCGCCTCGAAGATGCCGTCCCACGCCGCCTGCTGGAACACCGGCCACGCAGTTGAGCAGCTCACAGATGGCGCGCCAGGCGTCGTAGTCCCAGCCCGCCCCCTCGCCGTTCTCATCAATGAAGTTGAACGGCGGATACTGGTTCTCCACCGCGACCACCACCTCGCGCCCACCCAGATCGGGCAACTCCAGGCCGGCGGCGATCCACTGCCGGAAGAGCCTGTCGAGGGTGCCATCAGCGCGCATGGCGGCGATGGCGGCGTTGACCGGCTCGATCAGGTCCGAGCCTTGCTGGAAGATGAAGCCCAGCTCTTCGGTGGTGAACGCCTCGCCCATGATGACCAGATCGTCAGGGTGCTGCGCCAGGTACGAGGGCGCGATGGCGTTGTCCAACACCACGCCGTCGGCGTCGCCGGAGAGCAACGCCTCCACCGCCAGGCCGTAGGTGTCGAAGCTGTCCACGCGCGCCTCGCCCACCAGACCGATCGCCGCCTCCTCGTTAGTCGTGGCGATCTGCACCGCCACGCGCAGGTCCTCGTTGGCGACGAACTCCTCGGATGCTGGCGAAGCGGTCATCGCCAGCGCCCACCAGCAGCAACTGGCCAATCGCCATGTACGGGTCGGAGAACGCCACCACCTGCGCGCGCTCCTCGGTGATCGTGATGCCGTCGGCGGCCACGTCGAACTCGCCTGCGGCCTGCGCCTCGAAGATGCCGTCCCACGCCGCCTGCTGGAACACCGCCACGCAGTTGAGCAGCTCACAGATGGCGCGCCAGGCGTCGTAGTCCCAGCCCGCCCCCTCGCCGTTCTCATCAATGAAGTTGAACGGCGGATACTGGTTCTCCACCGCGACCACCACCTCGCGCCCGCCCAGATCGGGCAACTCCCCTCTTGGGCAAGCGCCGGCGCTGCCGCGACCAGCAGGCTTATTACAAGCACGAAAGATGCAAATCTGCGGAAAGTCATCGTCTCCTCCCTTTTAAGTTTAAGGGTATTCTCAGGCGGACCCAACACTCTCCCGTGTTGCGTGGTGTTCCCTATTTGCGCGCTGCCGCCTCCTTTCGCGATAAATCCCAAACCGCCGACAGTGACACTTGATTGTCCTGCCCGCCCCTGAGCGCCAGTGGAACGAGTTTGTGTGAATCGGAAACTAAGTCCGAGTATAAGAGATACGGGCGCCAGTTGTCAACCAATCATCAAGGAGCGCAGACGCAGCGCCCCTCCCCTCACCCATCCTTGAGCGCGGCAGCCATCGCCTCGGCGGGATGCAGCGCCTTCCTGCCACTCAGGTCGCTGATCTGGCTGCGGCACGACGTCCCTGCCGCGACGATCAGATCCTCCGGCGCGGCGGCGCGGATCGCGGGCAGCAGCCGGTCTTCGGCAACTTTCCGGCTTACATCGTAATGCTCCACCTCGTAGCCAAACGAACCGGCCATGCCGCAGCAGCCGGCGTCGATCAGGTTCACGTCGTACCCGAATAGGCTGAGCGCCTTGACCGACGGCCCGGTGCCGACCAGGGCCTTCTGGTAGCAGTGCCCATGCAGGTGAACGCGGCTCAGCCCGGCGCGCAGCTCCGGCGTTGCGTGGGGGTGCGCCCGGTTCGCCACGAACTCATCCAGCGTGAAGCTGACCTCGGCAAGGTCGTTGCGGCGCCTGTCATCGAGGAGCACCAGGTACTCATCCCGGAAGGTGAGCACGCAGCTTGGCTCGATGCCGACGACCGGGATGCGGAACCCGTCGGTGGCGTTCGCCAGCGCGGCCACAAGGCGCTCCCCTGCGCTCTGGCGCGCCCCAACAGGCCCTTACTGATCATGGTGCGCCCGCAGCAGATGTCTGGCCCCAGGCGCACGTGGTAACCCAGCGCCTCCAGCGCGCGGATGGCCGCCTTGCCGATGTCGGGGTAGTTGAACATGATGTAGCAATCCGGGAAGAGCACGACCTCCGGCCGGCCGTTCGGCCCAGACTGCGCCGCCCGGCGGTTGTACCACTGCTTGATGGTCTGCGTGGTGAACGTGGGCATGTGGCGCTCGGCCTTGATCCCCAGGAGCGACTCGACCGGCCGGCGTACCAGCGGCGCGTTGATGGCGCGGTTGACGAGCGGCGCGAACGGCTGCGCGAGCCGGCTCATCATCCCGTAATTGCCGAAGATCCACGACCGCAGCGGCGTGCCGTGGTCGCGGTAGTACTGCGCCAGCCACTCCGATTTCATGCGCGCCATATCGACCGACGAAGGGCACTCGCTCTTGCACGCCTTGCACTCCAGGCACAGGTCCAACACCTGCTTGATGCCCTCGTCGGTCAGGCCGCCGGGCCACTTCCCGCTGAGCGCGGCGCGCAGCGCGTTGGCGCGCCCACGGGTGCTGTCGGACTCCTCGCGCGTTGCCTTGAAGCTGGGGCACATCACGCCCACCTCAAGCTGGCGGCACTCGCCCGACCTGTTGCACATCTCGACCGCGCCGGCGAAGCCGCCCCACCGCGACCAGTCGAAGTACAGCGGATGCGCCGGCGGGGTGGTACGATACGACGGGCCGTAGCGAAGATTCTCGCCGAGCGGAGGCGCGCTGATGACGCGGTCCGGGTTCAGGCGGTCGTCGGGGTCGAACAGGCGCTTGACCTCGGCCATCCTATCGAAAAGCGCGTCGCCGTAGAGCATCCGGTTGAAGCCAGAGCGGGTGATGCCGTCGCCGTGCTCGTCGGCGGTTGCGCCGCCGAGGCGCTTCACCATCTCGAAGCTCGCCTGGGCAATCTGCTGCATGGCCTCCACGTCGGCGGGGTCTTTCAGGTTGAGCACCGGGCGGATGTGCAACTCGCCCGCGCTGGCGTGCGCGTATTGCACCACGCGCCGGCCGATGCCCTTGACCATGGCGTGCAGTTCGCGCACGTAGTCCGCGAGGTGCTCGACCGGCACCGCCGCGTCCTCGATGAACGGCAGCGGCTTGTGGTCGCCGGGGTTGCTCATCAGGATGCCCAGCCCAACCTTGCGCACCGCCCACACATCGGCGACGGCCTGCGGCGTGTCAGCGCGCACGAGCGCGTTCTGGCCGATGTCCAGGGCGATCACCTTTTCGAGCTTGGCCCTAACCTCCGCCTCTGTGTCGCCGCTCACCTCCACAACCAGGATCGCCTGCGGGTTGCCCTCGATCCAGTGCGTCAGCCGGCGGAACGGCGAGTTGCGCGCAAGCTCGATGAGGTTCTCGTCCACCAACTCGACTGCCGACACGTCGTGCGCAAGCAGCTGGGGACTTCAGCAAGGCCGGCGATCATGTCATCGAAGTGGAAAATGGCAAGCCCGGTGTGCGGCGGCTTTGTCGCCAGGTTGACCTTTGCCTCGACAATAAACCCCAGCGTGCCCTCACTGCCGGCAAGCAGCGAGGCCAGATTGCGCGGCCAGCCGTTCACCAGGCGGTCGAGGTTGTAGCCGCTGACGCGGCGCCAGACCTTCGGGTAAGCCGTTGCGAATCAGGTCGGCGTGCTGGTCAACGATGCCCCCCCCCCCCGGTAGATTTTGGCTTCCAGCGTGTTGCCTTTTGCCTTTGTCGCCCAGGTTCTCTCATCTGTGGGGCCAAACGTGGCGGTCGAGCCATCGCTGAGCACGGCGGTGACCTCCAGCACGTGGTCAACCGTCATGCCATAGACGATGGAATGCGAGCCGGTGGCGTTGTTCGCGATGATGCCGCCCATCGTGGCGCGGTTGCCGCTTGCGGGGTCTGGCCCATACGTGACGCCGAGCGGGGCGACCTCCCGGTTGAAGAGGTCCATAATCAACCCCGGCTGGATGCGCGCCCACCGCTCCTCCGCGTTGACCTCCAGCACCGCGTCGAGGTGCTTGCTGGTGTCGATCACCACGCAGGCGTTCACCGCCTGGCCGGCGAGGCTGGTGCCCGCCCCGCGCGGCAGCACCGGCAGGCCGTAATAGGCGGAGGCTTCCATCGCGTCCACGACATCCGCCGTGCTGTGTGGGATCACGACCGCCAGCGGCGTCATCTGGTAGTTGCTGGCATCGGTGCTGTAAAGCAAGCGCGACATGGGGTCGGTGCGGACCTCTCCCCGGATACGCCCGCGCAGGGTGTTTACGAAGTCGGCTAGCGCGTTCATTGTTGTCGGTATCCCTTTATCTGGCTTCAGTCAGAGAGAATTCAGGTGCCGCTGCGCACCTCGGCGATGATGGTCTGCAGGCGGCGGTGGATGGGCCGATTCCGACTGAGCATGCGGAGTTCCTCCGGGGTCAAGAGGCCTTTCTCAGTGACCACCCCGGAAATGGCCGGCCACGGTGTGAGGTCGAAGTAGTAGTTCGTAACCCGTACATTGGGCGGCGCGCCTTCCCACACCTCTTTCGTCGGGTGCGGGCTGAGCGGCGGCGACCCCAGGCCGTCGGGCCATATCTTTGTCGTGTCGGTGAGGACGTACACCGGCACGCCCAACGTCTGCGCGCACACAGCGATGGCGGCGGTGCCGACCTTGCTGACCACGCCCTTTGTCGGTGAGGCTGTCCGCGCCGACAAGCACCAGCTCGCAGTTGAGGAGCCTGTCGTACATGGCGGCGTCAATCGCGAACGTCACGTCGATGCCGGTCTCGGCCAGTTCAATCGCCAGGCGCTGGCCTTCCAGCAGCGGGCGCGCCTCCAGGCAGATCACGTGGGGGTTGCGCCCCAACTGTCCCGCCTGGATGAGCGCGGTCGCCACTGTGCTGCTGTAAGTGTGGGTAAGCAGAGTCACGCCAGCGGGGATTAGGCTCGTCGCCTTGCGCACGACTTCGCGGCGCGCCTCCTCAAGTTCGACAGTAAACGCCTGTGTGGTTTCGATCACGGCTTCGAGCGCGGTCTCGGTTTCGGGTGCGCTCGTCACGGCGAAGAACACGCGGTTCAGCAAGTTCGTCAGCGGCGCCATGCTTGCCTGGGTCGTCATCAGCCGCCGCGCGACGCTCTGGATGACCTCAAGAAGCGTGTCCTGTGAATCGAAAGGCTCCTCCGCGCACATCGTGCTCAGGGCGCGTGCGGTGTTGTTGACAATCTCAGTCGCCCCAGAGAGATTATCAGCCATGATGCTGTCGATCTGGTCTTGCCAGGTCACGGTGTTTCCTCTCGGGTGCGGTGCGGACGGACGCCGGCGACAATCACAATCTAACCCTGTTTAGACAGCGCGTCAAGCGCGTGGGCGCGCCTGGGCGGTGGAGTCGCTAACCTCTTCCCAAAGGCTCTGAGAGCAGGATGCCGATGAACCCCAGAAGCAGGCCCACATGGAGCAGGCAGTTGGTGGACGCCAGCGGCGCCAGGGCCGGGGCTGTGCCCTGCGCCAGCTCGTTGACGATGACGATAAGCGCGTTGAGGGCGATCAATCCCACGGCCACCATCATGGGCAGCCCCCGGTTCTTCGAGAGGAAGTTCGACAGCGCGTCAACGCTCCGGTTGACGAAGTTGTTGATCCGCTGCCCGATGGAAGGGCGTTTCGTCTCACCCATGACGCGGCTCACTCCTGCGTGGGCGTATCATCCGTGGCGTCGGTATCGGTGCGGAACGGCGAGAGCGCCGCCGCCATCGCCGGCGTGACGTGGGCGCGCACCTGCACCCCGGCTGCGGTGTGGTCTTCCTGATCGACGAGCGCGGACGCCCTGAGCTGCGCGATGAGGTCGCCGCGCGTATAGGGAATCTGCGCCTCGATGGTGATCATGCCGGCCGCAAGCAGTTCTTCGATGCGCGCCAGGAGCGTGTCCAGGCCGGTTTGCGTTGTGGCGCTGATCGTCACCACATGCCCGTAATCGACCGCCCAGTCGCGGCGCAGCGCCTCCAGGTCGCCGTCGTAGAGGTCGATCTTGTTGAGCGCGACCAGGATGGGCCGACCGTGGACGTTGAGTTCGCTGAGGGTCTCTTCGACGGTGGCGGCCTGCTGGCGCGCGTTGGCGTGCGTGCAATCGACCACGTGGAGCAGGATGTCGGCCTCGGTGATCTCCTCAAGCGTGGCGCGGAAGGCCGCCACCAATGTGGTGGGCAGCTTCTGGATGAAGCCAACCGTATCCGTCATCAGCGCCAGCCGCCCGCCGGGGAGCGTGAGCCGGCGCGTGGTGGGGTCCAGCGTGGCGAAAAGTTGGTCGGCCACATAGACCTCTGCCCCGGAAAGTGCGTTGAGCAGCGTCGATTTCCCGGCGTTGGTGTAGCCCACCAGGGCGATGACCGGGATGCCCTCGCGCGCGCGCTTCGCCCGGTGCCGGCTGCGGTGGGCGCGCACTTCCTCCAGTTCGCGCTTGAGGCGCGCAATGCGCCGCCGGATCTCGCGCCGGTCGGTTTCAGCTGCGTCTCGCCTGGGCCACGCAGCCCGACGCCGCCGGTACCGCCGCGCCCTGCCGCGCCGCCCGTCTGGCGCGCGAGGTGTTCCCATTGACGTGTCAGGCGTGGGAGGCGATATTCATACTGCGCCAGTTCGACCTGGAGCGCGCCTTCGCGGGTGTGCGCATGTTGGGCAAAGATGTCGAGAATGAGTGCGGAGCGGTCTAGCACCAGCACGTCCTCGCCAAACGCCTTCTCCAGCTCGCGCTGGTGGCGCGGCGATAGCTCTTCGTCGAAGATCACGACGTTGACGCGCAGCCCCTGGACCAGGGCCTTGATCTCCTCGACCTTGCCCGACCCGATGAACGTCGCCGGGTCGATCCGCGCCAACCGCTGCCCCTCCCGCCCGACGACCGCGACGCCGGCGGTCTCGGCCAGCAGGGCAAGTTCCGTCAGCGAGTCTTCCAGGCCGAGCGGCGAGGGGCTGTCCTTGACCTCCAACCCGACCAGAAATCCCTGTTGTGTCGGGAGCGTTGTGGGAACCCCGTGTTTAGCGATGGCTGCCCTATTCCTTTTTCCAGCGCAGGATCATCTCGGACCGGTCGCCGAGCGCCTGCTTCAGCAAGGTTGTAACCTCCACGATGCGCCCGGCGCGCACCTCAGAGCGGGCGCCGCGCGCTGGCTGGCCCAGTTCGGGCAGGTTACGCGCCTCCGCGCCGACCCGCTGGCTCTCGCGCCGCATGATGTCGAGCATCAGGCGCGAGATGCGGTGATCCTGCTCCTGCTCCACATCCTCGCCGGCCAAGCGCAGGTACGTCGTCAGCACCTTGAATTCCTCGTCGCCTATCCGACCGATAAGCGCGCCTGTGTTCTGGTCGTATAATTCGACTCCATCCATGGTGGATGGCCTCCTCAAAAAAATGAAAGAATGGGATAGCTCCAGGCGCGGTGCGCGCCAGCTTCAGGACATAATTATACCCGCCCGGAATGGCAGGTAAAATTGTGGTGACGGGGGGATTCACTCGCCCGGCGCGGTCTCAGGCAGCGTGGCCTCATCCGTGGAGGCGAAGAGCTGCGCCATGTGATCCTCAGGGGCGCGCTGCGCATCGGGATCATGATGTGGAACGTGCTGCCTGGGCATTTCTCCTCGTCGTAGCCCTCGCTGTACGCCCAGATCGTGCCGCCGTGCGCTTCCATGATGCCCTGCGCAATGGCGAGGCCCAGCCCTGGCCCCCACCCTTGAACTTGACCTTGCTGCTTGAGTGCGTGGCGACCTCTGACAGCGACGAGAATTTCTCGAAGATGCGCGTCAGGTTCTCCGACGCGATGCCGATGCCCGTGTCGGTGACCGTGAGATCGACAAAGCCGGGCAGGTCGCGCGCCGAGATCGTGATCGTGCCGCCGTCCGGCGTGTACTTGATGGCATTGGCGATGACCTTCAGCACCACCTGGTGAAGCCGCTCTGGGTCGGCGTAGGTTGGCGTTTTGGGAATCTTGTTGCGCTCAATGGTCAGGGTGAGCTTGCGCGCCTTGAGGGTATCCCGCACGTCGAACTCGACGCTCTCCACCAGCCGTTGCAGCCACACGGGCTGGAAGTGCAGGTCGAGCAGCGCCATGTCGATCATCGAGACGTCGATCATGTCGTTGATGATCTCGCGCAGCCGCAGCGCGCCGTTCTCGATCCCGCTGGCGATCAGCGCCAGACGGGGATGGTCAGCCGGTGGGAACTCGGCCTTCATCATGTTCGTGTACCCTCGATCAGCGTGAGGGGCGTCTTGAGTTCGTGCGCCGCCACGGCGATGAAGTCCGACTTGTTCCGGTCGATGCGCTCCAGGTCGTTCCGCGCCTTTTCAAGCTCGGCGCGCACGTCTTCGAGCAGCGCTTCGGCCTCCAACTGCGCGAGGAACTCTGCAGACCGCGTGAAAATGGCGTCGGCCTTGCGGATCAGGGCCAGCGCCTGTTCGGGGGCCGCCCCGCTGCGCACGATCTGATCGTTGAGGACTCCCTTCAGTGTGGACAGCACAGGCAGCAGGCCGGCGGTCTCCTCCTGGGTCGGCGCGGCGCGCGCCTCCACCCAGTCGATTAGGATGGCGTGCAGCGGAATCTCGTTCTTGAGGCGCGCGGTCTTGCTGAACGCCTCGTAGAAGTCGCGTACCGCCTCCGCGAACTGCGAGCGCAGCGCCTCGCTCTGCGCCATGTGCTCAGCGGCGTCGTCGATCAGTTGCTGGATGTGCCGGTCAACCCACCGGGCCAGGTCATTCATGCGCGTGCTCTCTGATGTGGTGGTTTGGGTCTTCTGGCTTGGCTTCTTTGTGGTTATGACTACGCGAAATCACATGTGTTCTCGCCATCCACAGGGACATCAGGCCCACCTATCTTACCACACGCACCTGATCGTTTCCTCAAGATGGCATGGCCGAAACCGAACCCTGCTGGTAGAACTCGACGATGGCGAGCAGCGTCTCGTCGGCGAAGTTGTGCACCTTGCGGAGCATCTCCCCCCACTCCGAGGGGCTGCGCGGGCTTCCCGTTTCGGAGAGCTGGATCACCGAATCGATCACGAACTGCCGGAAATAGGCAAAGCCGCGCACCGCTTCGCGCAACGGCAGGCCGCGCTCCTGGACCGCCGTCGCGAAATCCACGCCCACGGATGACGGCGTTGCGGGCGCACCATTGCCGTGGCTCGGCACGGTCGTGAGTTCCGCCATCAGTGCGTTCATCAGCGGGCGCACCTGGGCGCGCAGGATTTCGCGCGTCACCGGGTCGATGCGCACGCGCGGGCCGTCTTCCCCCAGCGGCTCGTCGTCGATTTCAAGCAGAATGCGCCCCAGGGCGCTCTGCACGATTAACTGGGCCTCTGCCGGTTGTGTGGCGTGTTGCGCCGCCGCCCACTGCACGAGGTCAGGACGCCGGAAGCGGCGGTGCCCGCCGGGCGTGCGCCGGAATGGCAGCTCACCCCTGTCGGCCCAGTTGCGGACCGTCGCCGGGTGGACGCCGAGAATCCTGGCCGCTTCGCCAAGGCTGACCCACTCGGTTGATTCGTTCATCGCGCCCATCCATTTCGCGCAAACACGCGCCACAAATTTGTAAGAATCTACAAACTTTTGTGTATTTACCCCCATTCTACGGCATTTCAGAAACCGCGCCAGGTGACATAATGTGACGCCGGGCGCACCGGAGTTTCTATTCCGCGCCAAAAACGGTAGACTATAGCGATCCCCACACCGTGCGGCGCAGGACGAAGAGGGTGGCCCATGTCGCAGTTCATCTTTCCCGACAACACGAAACCTCCCATCGCTCTTATCCTGGCCGGCAGCGACAGCACGCATCTGTGGCCGCTGGCCGAAAAGTCGCTGCTCCGCTTCGCCGGCGCGACGCTGCTGCAGCGCCATCTCGACGCACTCGCGCAGCTTGGCCTTGAAGAGGTTATCATCGTCGCCAGTTCGGCGAACATCGAGGACGCCAGGGCGGAAGCGCGTGCGTGGCAGAAGCGGCGTCCCAATCGCATTGCGGAAGTTGTGGAACAGCCCGCGCCGCTCGGCATGGGCGACGCCATCTTGAAGGCCAAAGACGCGCTGAACCGGCGTGAAGGCTGGCCAATCTACGTGACGACGGCCCACGACGTTGTCGATCCCCGGCTCCATGTCGCGATCCTCGAAGCATACTGCCGCCGTGACGCGCATTCCTACCTTGCAGACCACCGCCAGCGGCCGAGGGGTTCCCCCCCCCCCCCAAAAATAACCACACCACACAAAAATCGTCGCCCACCTGCACACCATGCCGCAGGGATTGCTGGAGGAGATTGAAAAGGCCTACCAGACGCGCCCGGTGGACGCGCACTTCGATCATTACGAGTTCGCCATGGACGTGCAGATGAACAAGCAGGACCTGACCTACCGCGTTGTGGCGTACGATGGGCCGTGGAAGCCGATCAAGTACCCCTGGCACGTCCTGGACGTGATGGACTACTTCCTGGGCCAGATCGACAAACCGCACATCTCATCACAGGCGGTGGTGATGGACAACGTCAGGATCGACGGTGATGTGGTCATCGAAGCCGGCGCGCGCGTCTTCAACGGCGCGTCTATCGTCGGACCGGCCTACATCGGCGCAGGGTCCACCGTGGGAGATGGCGCGCTCGTCCGCGAGTCAATGATCGGGAAAGGCTGTAGCGTCGGGCACACGTCCGAGGTCGCGCGCAGCTACCTGGCGGACGGCTGTGAATTGCACCGCGCGGTGGTGCTTGACTCGGTGTTTGACGAAAGTGTGAACTTCTCGGCGGGGTGTATCACGGCCAACCTGCGCTGGGACCGCAACGAGGTCAAATCGACCGTCGATGGGGATCGCCTGCTGACGGGCCGCAGGAAATTCGGCGCGGTGGTGGGCCGCAACGCCTTCATCAGCATGCAGTCAGGCACCATGCCTGGAGTCAAGATTGGGCGCGACGCCGTCGTGGGGCCGTTCACCAACGTCATGCACGACGTCCCCGACGGGGCGCTGCTGTACGCCGAGCAGAAGGGAGCGCAAAGACTCCGTGACGCCGATGCAGATTGATCCCGCCATTTTCAAGGCCAACGACATCAGAGGCCGGGCCGCCGCACCCGGCGCGGTCCTGACGGCTGAAGTCGCGCGGCTTGTCGGCGCGGCCTTTGGCACCTACCTGCAACGCGCCGCAGGCCAGCGCGTCGCCGTCGTCGGGTACGATAACCGCAACACATCGACCGCGCTCGCCCAGGCCGCCAGCCAGGGCCTGCAGGCCGCCGGCTGTGACGTGATCGACATTGGCATGGTCTCGACCCCGCTGGTCTACTGGTCGGCGGTGCGCCGGGGCCGCGTCGGCGGGCTGATGGTCACGGGCAGCCACCTGGAGCCAGCGCAGAACGGGTTCAAGTTCTGCGTCGGCGCGGCGAGCTTGCACGGCGCAGCAATCCAGCACCTGCGCGATCTCATCGCCGCAGGCGATTTCGCCCAGGGCAGCGCGACGGTTACCGAGAGGCCGGCGATCCCTGAGTACATTGCCGATCTCGTGCAGCGGTTCCGGATGCCGCGCCCGCTGCGCCTCGTCATCGACGCCGGGAACGGCACGGCGGGCGCGGTCGCGCCGGCGCTGTTCCGGGAATGGGGCCACCGGGTCACATGCCTGTACTGCACGCCTGACGGCGACTACCCCAACCACCAGCCCAACCCGCAGAAGGCCGAGAACATGCGCGCGCTGTGCGCGAAGGTGCGGGAGGTCCGCGCCGACATCGGGATCGCGTTCGACGGCGACGCGGACCGGATCGGCGTCGTCGATGAGCGCGGCGCGATCATTGCACCGGACCGGGTCATTGCCCTGCTTGCCAGGGACGTGCTCCAGCGATGCCCTGGCGGGGAAGGTCGTGGCCGACGTGACGTGCAGCCAGGCGCTGTTCGACGCGGTGAGGCAGGCGGGCGGCACGCCTGTCATGTGGATGACCGGCCACGCCCTCATCAAGCAGAAGCTGCAGGACACAGGGGCCGTGCTCGGCGGCGAGGTGAGCGGCCACATCATCGCGCCAGAGGGCTACTTCCCCTTCGACGACGGCTATGTCGCCGCCGCCAGGCTGCTGCAGGTCGTCGGCGCAAGCGGTGGGCCGCCCTCCGCGCTGGATGCGACGCTGCCGGCGCTGCACAGCTCGCCGGTCTACCGGCCCCACTGCCCGCCGGACATCATGCCCTCGGTGATGGCGCACGTGAAGGCGCAGCTCAGCGGCGCGGGTGAGATTATCGACCTCGACGGCGTGCGTGTGCAGTTCGACCACGGATGGGGGCTGCTCCGGCTCAGCAACACCGAGCCGGTCCTCAGTATGCGTTTCGAGGGCGAGACCGAGGCCGATGTCGCGATCTATCGCGACCTTTTCTTCGCGGCGCTGCGCGCGTTCCCACAGATCGACCTGAGCGACCTCGCGTAAACGAAAGGATTGCTCCGCAATGGACGGCATCATCCTGGCCGGCGGGAAGGGCACGCGGATGCTCCCGCTCACCGAAAACACGCCCAAGCCCCTGCTCGCCATCCAGGGCCGGCCCATCCTGGAGTGGACGCTGCGCATCCTTCGCCCGGCGGCCAGCCGCGTGCTGGTCGTCGCCAACTACCACAAAGAACAGATCGCCGCGTTCATGCAGGCGCAGCATATCTTCGCCGATTACGAACTGGTTGAGCAACGGCCCGCGCCGCTGGGCACCGGCCACGCGCTGCAATGCTGCCAGCCGTACCTTGCGAGCGACGATTTCGTTGTCCTCAATGGCGATGACCTATATAATGCGGGCGCAATCGCCCGGCTGGCGCAGACGCCATTCGGCATCCTGGCCGCTGAGCGCGAGGACGCGGCGAACTGGGGCGTGCTGCTCACCGACGCCGAGGGCCGGCTCGTGCGCCTCCACGAGAAGCCGCCTGATGGCCTGTATCCCACGCCGGTCAAGGTCAACACGGGGGCGTACAAGTTCAGCAAGGCGGTGTTCGCGTATGATCTGCCCGTCTCCGCGCGCGGCGAGTACGAGATAACGGACTACGTATCGTTCCTGGTGCAGCGCCACGACGTCGATGTCGTTCTGGCCGACTTCTGGATGCCCATCGGCGACCCCGCCGCGCTGGAGGCGGCGCAGGCGCTTGACCTCCAGCGGCTGATGTTTGATGACGAGGAAACGAAGCGATGCTGACCGCCCAAGACTTCTTCGACCTGAGCCAGACCACCCACGCCGGGCTGTTCGCGGGCACGACTTACGTCTGGGACGCCCTGGCAGTGCTCAGCGCCTACATCCGCCGCCGACTCGATACGGACCTGAAGCCCAACGTGGCCGGCATGGCGTTCCACCCTTCAACCGTCATCGATGGCGACGACATCTACATCGGCGCGGGTACCGTGATCGAACCCGGCGTGTACCTCAAGGGGCCGGCCATCATCGGGCGGAACTGCGAGATCCGGCAGGGGGCGTACCTGCGCGGCGACGTGATCCTGGGCGATGGGGTGGTGCTGGGCCACACGAGTGAGATCAAGCACTCGCTGCTGCTGGACCACGCGCACGCGCCGCACTTCGCATACATCGGCGACAGCCTGCTCGGTGCGCGCGTCAATCTTGGCGCGGGCACGAAGCTCTCCAACCTGACCGTCACCTCGTACAAGGACCCCGCAACGCGCCAGCGCCCGACCATCGCCATCGAGGTCGGCGGCCAGCGCATCGACACCGGCCTATCGAAGTTTGGTGCGGTCCTTGGGGATGACGTGCAGTTGGGCTGCAACTGCGTCACCAACCCCGGCTGTCTCGTCGGCCCGCGCACGCTCGTGTATGCGCTGGTTTCGCTGGCGAAAGGCTATCACCCGGCGGACAGCGTCATCAAGCTGCGCCAGCAGATGGAGGTAACCTCACGGCGGCGCGCCGGCGCGGGCCGGCCGGCCAAGGGCTGACGCCGGGCGCGTTGCTTCTGTGCCGTCGTGTTATGCATATGCATAGGGAGGTATGCGATGAGTGAAATGCCCAAAACTTCTGCCGCGACGACCGGCGGCGTGGTCGCCGCGCGAGCTGACCAGGGGTCGCAGCTCGTCTCAGAGGTGATCGGCACCTCGTTCCTGGGGCTGCTGGTGGTCTTCGGGTTCTTCGCGCTGCTGCGCGCCCAGAGGCGCAACCGCAACCTGATGCGCGAGCTGATGGAGTGCCGGGTCGCCCTGGCGCGGGCAGAGGAAGCGCACGCGGCGGAATAGGCGCGCTGACCGCTCATGGCTGCCCACGATTTCACCGTCAGCCACGCTGGAGACTCTGCTCGGCGACTGGCTCGGCGCGCCGGTGCGCGTGGAGGCGATGCGCCCGCTCAGCGGCGGCATGGTCAACCAGGTGCTGTACGTCGCGTTCGACCGCGACCCGGCGCGCGCTGTGCTGAAAGTGCAGCCGGACCCGGCGGAGGCGGCGCGCCGCTACTTCCCACCGGAGTATGTGAACCTGCGCCACCTGCGCGCGCATGACTTCCCCGTGCCGGAGCCGTACTTCCTGCACGAAGCCGATAGCGCCATGCCGTTCGACGTGCTGGCGATGGAGTTCTGGGACGCGGTGAATCTCGGCCACGCGCGCCTCACCCGGCGCGAGATGGACCGCCTCGAACGCGAAATGGCCGAGACGCTGCTCGCCCTGCACGCGCACCACCGCGACACCTACGGCGCGGTGGACGCTGACCCTGGCAATCCCAGTTGGGCCGACGAGTTCGCCCGGCGCGTGCGCCCCCGCTTTGAGAGCATCCGGGGCAAGATCAGCGCGCACACCGCCCGGCAGATCGACGCCATCCTCGACCGCTTCGACGTGATCTTCGCCGACGCCGGCCCGCCGACGTTGGTGCACGGCGACATCTGGGCGACGAACATCATGCTTGAGCAGCGCGCCGATGGCTGGCATCTGCGCGGGTTCGTGGACCCGGGCGCGCTCTATGCCGACGTGGAATACGAGCTGGCGTACCTGCAGGTGTTCAACTCAGCCGGCGCGGCCTTCTTCGAGGCGTACACCGCGCGCCGCCCGACCCGCGCGGGCTATCCGCTGCGGCGGGCGGCCTACTGGCTCAACACGATGATTATCCACGTTGACCACTTCGGCGACGCGCATTACCGACAGAACACCGTCCACCTGGCCGAGCAACTGGCCGCAGCGCTGGGCCTGTGAGCGCGCCGCGCCTAGCTGAAGAGCAGCCACATCCCGCCGAAGTAGCCCACGATCACCAGGATGCCGATCAGCGAGAACCGCCGGCGCTCCACGCGCGCGGCAATCGCAATCGAGGCCAGGCATGTGAGCAACAGCGCCGTCAGCCCGGCGACCGCGAGCGCGGGGTCAATCGCCCCAAGGAAGCGCCCGTTGGGATAAAACAGGTCGGTCAGCCCCAGGCCGAAGATGTTGAAGATGTTGCTCCCGAAGAGGTTGCCCACCGCCAGGTCAAACGCGCCGATGCGCGCCGCCGCAATGGTGGTGACGACCTCCGGCAGCGAGGTCACGATGGCGACGAGCGTCGTGCCGACAAAGCCGGTGGTCAGCCCGGTCGCCTCGGCAATGCCCACCGAACTGCTGACCAGCAGGGGCGTCACCAAAACCAGCGCGGCAGTCGCCGCCGTAAAGCCGATGACCGACGTGCGCAGGGCGGGCACCTTGAGCGCCTCGATCTCAGCCTCCGTCATCTCCAGCGGCGGCGCGTTGCTGGCGTTGCTCACCTGAATCAGGCGCACCGCGCCGACGTAGGCCGCGATCAGCGCCAGGCTGTCCAGCCCTACCCACCCGATCTGGACCTCGACTCCGACTAGCAGGAAGAACACCGCGAGGCCGGTCAGGAACACCGCGAGGCCGGCGGTCAGGACGTGCGAGATTGCGACCACGCGCAGGACATAGGCCGAGCGGTAGAGCAGGTCGAGCATCGCCAGCACGAACATGTTGAACATGCTGCTGCCGAAGATGTTGCCTGCCGCCAGACTCGGCACATCCTGGTTGATCGAGTTAATCATGGTCAGCAGTTCGGGCAGCGAGGTCGCCATTGCCATCAGCAACGTGCCGATGAACATGCCGCCCAGGCCCGTGCGTACCGAAATGGCGTCGCTGTATTGCGCCAGCTTGACCGCGGCGATGACGATCAGGACCGCACTGAGTGCGAACTGTATCCAGATCATCGCCGCTCACCGGTCCTCGTCTGTGTCCCTGTCCGGCGGGGCCGGCTCCCGGAGCCGGTCCGGAACGCCACGCACGACGGATAGCGGCCACGCAAACAGCACGCCGGTGTGTGGCGCGTTCAGATCGCCCACAATCTGCTCGGCGGCGTCCGCGCACTGGTGCACGGCCTTTTCGTCCGGGACCACCGTGAACAGGGTGTGGTTGCCGCGCGCCGCCATCTCCGTTGCCTGCGCCGCAAAGAGAAACCGCGCTCCCAGGAACTGCGCCCGGCGCTTGTATGCGCCCGTCGTCTCGGCAATCGTCACGCCGCTGACGCCGATCCTGTCCCACGCATCGAGCACCTCGTCCAGCTTGGCTGGGTCATCCAGGATGAACATCACCATGTACATAGGCTGCTCCTGTTCGCTCGCGCGACAACAAACAACGGCGGCCTCGCCCGGCCACCGCCACGCCCCCCCATCAAAACACCACGACCGCCGCCAGTGTATCGATTTTGGGAGTCCTTGTCAATCGGTAGGCGCCCGCCACCCTCCATAGGTAGTGGGGGCGCTGGCGGCGCACGCGCCATATGGACCGTGGCCGTATGTCGCGGCGCTGGTGGCGGCGAAGGGGCGCTCTCGGCTATCATTAACCTGGTTCGCAGACACGAAACAAAATGGGAGAGGAAATGACCGCCCGATCTGAACAGCACCCGCCGGACGCAGCCGCCGCGCTCGCTGGCCTCGATGCGGAGTCAATCGACCTCATCCTCAAGCACGCCAAGCTTCTCCACTTCGGCACGGAGCAGTATCTGTTCCACCAGCACGCGCCCCAGGAGGCGGTTTACTTCGTCGTCTCCGGGCGCGTGCGCCTGGAGCGCGGCATCGGGCAGGAGCCGTACCACCTGGCGACGCTCGGCCCCGGCGCGATGCTGGGCGTGCGGCTGCTGCTCGGCGCGAACACCTACGCGACCTCCGCGCGCGCCCTCAGCCCGGTGACGGCGCTGTGCCTGGAGCGCGCGGTGTTGGAGCGCCTCACGGCGGAGAATCCGAAGCTCTACCAGGGATTGCTGCGCCTTTCGGCGCAGGCCCTCAGCGACCGGCTGGCGTATGCGGATCACGTGCTCATGCGTCAGGAGCCGGTGTTTGCGTCGGGCAAGCAGCGCACCGAGCGTGACTCGCTCGGCGAGCGCCAGGTGCCCGCCGGCGCATACTATGGCATCCAGACCCTGCGCGCCATCGAAAACTTCCCCATCTCCGGCGTGCCGATCCGCAACTTCCCGTTCCTCATCGAGGCGCTGGCCTGTGTCAAGCAGGCGGCGGCGCTGGCAAACCAGGAGCTTGGCCTGCTCGACCGCACGCGCGCCGACGCCATCGTCGCCGCAAGCCAGGCGATCCGCGAAGGCCTGCTGCACGAGCACTTCGTCGTCGATGTTATCCAGGGCGGCGCGGGCACCTCGACGAACATGAACGCCAACGAGGTGATCGCCAACTATGGCCTGGAATTGCTCGGCCACGCGCGCGGCGAATACCAGCACCTCCACCCACTCAACCACGTCAACATGTCACAGAGCACCAACGACGTCTACCCCACCGCCCTCAATATCGCGCTCCAGTTCGCCATCAGCCAGCTTCTTGACGCCATGCAGGGCCTCGCTACCGCCTTTTCCGCCAAGGGCGACGAATTTGCCGACGTGATCAAGATGGGCCGCACCCAGCTTCAGGACGCAGTGCCGATGACGCTGGGGCAGGAGTTCCAGACCTACGCCGTCATGCTGCACGAGGACATGCAGCGCCTGTACGAAGCCTCCACCCTGATCCGCGAGATCAACATGGGCGCGACCGCCATCGGCACCGGCCTCAACACGCACCCCAACTACGCGCCCCTGGTCTGCGAGAAACTGAGCGAGATCACGGGCATCCCGCTGACCACCTCGCCGAACCTGATCGAAGCGACACAGGATGTCGGCGCGTTCGTGCAGCTTTCTGGCGTCCTCAAGCGGGTTGCGGTCAAGCTCTCGAAGACCTGCTCCGACCTGCGGCTGCTGTCGTCGGGGCCGCGCACCGGCCTGGGCGAGATCAACCTGCCGCCGGTCCAGCCCGGCTCGACCATCATGCCGGGCAAAGTGAATCCCGTCATTCCCGAAGTGGTCAACCAGGTCGCCTATGAGGTGATCGGCCATGACGTGACCGTGACTCTGGCCGCCGAGGCGGGCCAGTTGCAGCTCAACGCGATGGAACCCATCATCGCCTACAGCCTGTTCAGTAGCCTGATGCACCTGCGCAACGCCTGCAAGACGCTTGAGGAGCGGTGCGTGCGCGGCATCACCGCCAACCGCGAGCACCTCCGCCACCTCGTCGAGCACTCTATCGGCCTGGTGACCGCACTCAACCCGTACATCGGCTACGACAATTCGGCGGCCATCGCCAAAGAGGCGCTGGAAACGGGCAAGGGCGTCTACGAACTCGTCCTGGAGAAGGGATTGCTCACGCAGGAGGAGCTGGAAAACGTCCTCGATCCGGAGAACATGACGCGGCCCAACTGGCTCGTCATGCCGCACCACGAACAGGAGTAAGCGCGCTTACCGAAGTAAGCGCGCATTCGGGAATAAGCGTACTTACAAGAGCAAGCGGAGATATTAACAAACCAATTCTTTACCAGTACATCGACAGCGCGTGCATTTGGTGATAAAGTTGGCGCAGTGCGTGACGACGCGGAGGCGCTCATGGGCGACTATGACTATGAAGAACTGACCGATGACGATCTCGACGCGCTCTTCGACGGCGAATGGCCCATCAACACCCAGGAAATGCTCGCGCGGCTGGAGGCCTACATCAAGGACGCCTTCTCCTCGCCATCGCTGGCCGAAGCGGAGTTGAACGAAACGCGCGCCGAGGTCGTCTTCTACGAAGTCAAGGACGCCTTCGAATACTACGCGGAGACGCACAACCGCGCCTTTGACGACATGAAAGCCGCACTGTTGTACGGGGATACCTCCGGAGAGGTGCACGAACTCGACGCGCTGTGCCAGGCGCTGCGCCGCGTGCTCAACCGGCTGGCGCAGCGGTGCGTGGAGAGCGCAGACCTGTGGGCCGAAACGCACGCCGCCGTGATGGAAGCGCGCGCCCGCGACCTGGAGGCGCAGACCGCGCTCGCGGAGGGCGACCGCGCGTTCCTCCAGATCGAGAAGAGCGCGGAGGTGGCGCGCAACGTCGTCAACCGGCTCCGCGACCCCGCAATGCGCCGCGCCTGGGCCGACGAGAAGCTGTTGGAACACGCCCTGCCGCCGCGCCCGATCAACTGGCGTGTTGGACAGGACTGAGCCGCGACCTGCACCAGCGAGCGATTGGCCCGCATGAGAAACGTCACGACCCGGAATGGGGAGACCCTTCCCACGCCCCTCTACCTCCCGGTCTATGAGCGCGAAAACCCCTTCATCTCGATGGACGAGTTGGCCGGGAGCTTCGGCGTGCGCGGCGTCATCGTCAACGGCTTCCTGCTGTACAAGCAACGCGACCTCCGCGACGCGCTGGCCGGCCCCGACCTGGATGTGAAAAGTTACCTCGGCTTCGACGGCCTGGTTGTGACCGACTCTGGCGCGTTCCAGGCGCTTTCGGGCAAGCTCTACCTCAAGAACGCCAGGATCGTGTGCTTTCAGGAGGCCATCGGCGCGGACGTGATCTCCCGCTCGACCTCATCACGCCGCCGCGCGACAACTGGAAGATCGCCAACCGCAAGGTGAACCAGACCATCGAGCGCGTGGCCGAGGCGATGCAACTGGTCGAACGCGCGGTGGTGGCCGGCGTCCAGCAGGGAGGCCGGTTCCTCGACCTCCGCGAGCGGTCCATCCGCGCCCTGGTCGATCTGGGCGTGCGCTATGTGGCGCTGGGGAGTCTGGTCCCGTTCTTTGGGCGCAACCACCATATCCGCTTCGCCGGCCAGGTGATCCGCCAGGCGCGCGCGCTCACCCCGCCAGACGTGCCCATCCACCTGTACGGCGCGGGCGACCCGGTAGAGCTGCCCTTCTACGTCGCGCTGGGCTGCGACGTTTTCGACTCGTCGGCTTTCGTCCACTTTGCCCGCGACGGCTGGTACATGACGCCCTTTGGCGCGACGAAAGATCCTGCCCACGCCGCCGAGTTTGGCTGCCCGTGCCCCTACTGCCGGGAGGCGGACAGCGCCATCTGGAACGATGCGCGGCAGCTGGCCCGGCACAACCTCTGGACCGTGGTCGATGTGGTGCGCCGGCTGGGCGAACTGCGCCGTACCGGCGGCCTGGACGACTACCTGGGCGAAGTGCTGGACCGGCACACGCGCTGGTTCCCGGAGAGCCAGCTCGCAACCTCATGGCGGGAGGTCATGGATGGCTGAGCCGCGCGCCGGGTTGCCGGGCGATGCCAGCGCCCGGATCGCCGAGGCGGTGGAGCGGGAGGTCGCCGCCATCTGCGCGCGCTACCGCGCCGACCCGGCCCAGGCGCGCGCCGCGCTCTACGGCGCGATCAGCCGGCAGCCCGGCCTCGTCGCGGCGATTGAGGCCGGCCACGCACTCGAAGACGTGACCCGGCTGCGCGCGTACAAAGACGCCGTCAAAGCGGCGCGCAAGGCGGTCTACTACCAGCTTCGCCAGTACCGCCGCGCGGACGAAAGCGAAATCGCGGCGCTGGCGGCCCGGCTGGCTGATCTGGTTGCGCGCGGCGCGGCGCATGACGACATCGACGTGGCGCGCCGGGCGCTCCTCGCTGCCCATGCCTCGACGCGCGAGCGCGACCAGGAGGCGTTCTTCCGCGCGCTCTTCAGCCTGGTTGACCCGCCGGCGTCCATATTGGACCTGGGGTGCGGCCTGCAGCCGCTCGCGTTTCCTTTCGAGAAGCACACCACGCGCTATGTGGCGGTGGACCGCGACGCGCCGGCCATCCACACGCTTGAGGCGTTCGCGCCGCACGTGTTGCCTGCCCGGCTGATTCCCCTTCAAAGGGACCTGGCGTCGCTCGATTGGGCGGGGGCTTATCGCCTTCGGCGTCGAGCGCTATGACCTGGCGCTGATGCTCAAGCTGGTGCCCGTCGTGCGCCGGCAGCAGCGCGATCTCCTGCCAGCGCTGGCCGGGGCGCCCGCGCGCCGCATCGTCATCACGGGCAACGTTGAGGCGCTCGCCCGGCGCGAGGACATCCGCTGGCGCGAAGACCAGGCGCTGCGGGCCTTTATCGCCATGACTGGGCGAGTGGTGGTCGGCCAGATCGACACACCGGGCGAATTTGGGTATGTGCTGGAATAATCCTCGAGTCGTTTATAATTGCCGTTAATTCGGGGCTACGTGGCAGGATCAGGTTGTGAGGTTCCCAGGCCCATGAAGTTGATTGTCGCAGTGGTGCAAAATCGAGACGCCGACACAACCGTGGATGCATTGATCACCGGCGGCTACCACGTCACGCGGCTGGCGTCCACGGGCGGGTTCTTGCGCGAGGGCAACACCACCCTGCTGATGGGCCTGGAGGACGCCCAGGTTGACGGCGCCCTTCAAGTGCTGCAACGCTATTGCCACCGGCGGCGGCACTACACGCCAATGCCGCTTGTCGGTGCGGAGAGCGGCTTTGATCTGCACGGGCATATCGAGGTGGAGGTGGGCGGCGCCACGGTCTTCGTGCTCCACATTGAGCACTTCGAACAGGTGTGAGGCGCAACGGAATGGGGAACGGACCATGAAGATAATCCTTGCAGTGGTACGCGCGGACCTTGTTGACACCATCTCGACGACGTTGGTGGACAACGGCTATCACGTGACCCGGCTCGCCAGTTCCGGCGGCTTCCTGCGCCGGGGCAACGCGACGCTCATGTGCGGCGTCCCGGACGGCGAGCTGGAAGGCGCGCTGGCGACGATCCGCAGCATCTGCAACCCCAGACCCGAAGACGAGGAACACTGCGTCACGATGTTCGTTTTGCGCGCCTCCGACTTTCTCCAGATATAGCGCTGCAACCCAGGAAGAAACGCAAGCGCCCCAGGCACACCTGCGCCTGAGGCGCTTCAGTTTGTATCGGCATTATCGGCGGCTATGCCCGCACACGCTCCGGAGCCAGGAGCTTGGCCTCGATTTCGCTGCGGCTTTCCGGGACAATGCGGATAAGCTCCTCCGCGACCCGTTCCTGCAACGCCTGCAACCCCTCCGGCGTCTTGGCCTCGGCGCGGATCGACAGCCGGGCCTGTGTGTTCGAGGCGCGCACCAGGAACCACGCCCCGTCGCGCATCGTCACACGCACGCCGTCCACGTCGATCACCTTGTCGATGTCATCCGCGCACGGGCCGCTCAAGAAGCACTGCTTGACCTCCTCAACCGCGTCGAACTTGCGGTGGTCGGAGCAGTGTATCCGAATCTCTGGCGAGCTGTAGTACTTGGGCAGCGAGTCCACCAGCGCAGAGAGCGGCTCGTCGTGCGCAGCGAGGTACTCGATCAGCTTGCACGCCCCGTAGATCGGGTCGTCATACGTCACCGGCGGGTCGTCGAAGAAGACGTGCCCGCTTAGTTCCCCGCCCAGCACGGCGCGTTCCTCGCGCATCCGCTGGAGGATGAAGGCATTCCCACACCGCACCATGATCGGCACGCCGCCGTGCGCGATGATGTCGTCCACCAGCGCCTGCGAGCACCGGACCTCGAACACGATCTTCGCCGGGCCGTGCTCCAGGATTTGGCGCGCGAACAGCGAAAGGTACTGGTCCGGCCATATCATCGCGCCGGTCTCATCGACCAGGCCCAACCGGTCGCCGTCGCCGTCGAACGCAACGCCGAGGTCCGCGCCGCTCTCCACGACCTTGCGCTTCAGGTCCCCGATGTTCTCCTCCTCCAGCGGGTCGGGCGCGTGGTTGGGGAAGTTTCCATCCGGCTCGCAGAACAGCGGGATCACCTCGCAGCCAATCGCTCCAACGCCTGCACGGCCAGGGGGCCGGCAGCCCCATTGCCGCCATCGATGACGACCTTCAGCCGGCGGTTGGGCTTGGCCTTCGCGAGAATGCAATTAAGGTACGCCGCTTCCACGTCGGTGTGTTCGTGCGTGCCCTCGCCCGAAATGAACTGCCCGGCGGCGACGATGCGCTCGATGTGCTGCAACTCCGCGCCGGAGATCGGGTTCACGCCAAGCTGCAACTTCACGCCGTTGAACTCCGGCGGGTTATGGCTGGCCGTAATCATTGCCGCCCCGTCCGTGAACTCGCGGGCGGCGGCGAATTGCAGCAGCGGAGTGGGCGCCATCCCAATGTCGATCACGTGGCAGCCGGTCGCCAGCAAGCCTCGGAGGAACTTGTCGTGGAACGCCTGCGAAGAGAGGCGCACGTCGTATCCAAGCACGACCCGGTTGCGGCCTGTGCGGCGCTGTACAAAGGTGCCGAACGCGCGCCCCATCACATACATGGTGCGCTCGGTCAGTTCCTCGTGGGCGACGCCGCGCACGTCGTATTCGCGGAACACCGCCCGGCTGACCGACAGCCGCGCCTGGAGCGCCACATCCTGGATGAGTTCGGTGATCGCGGCGGCAAGCGCGCCGGGCCGGTGGCGCACCACGACCTTCTCCCCTTCGCCGTGCGTCACAATCGTCTGCTCGGTAATGAGGTCGTCGCGCACCACCAGGATCGCGCCGTGCACCAACTGGATCTCGCCCGTCGTGCCGTCAAACAGCTTCAGGTAGGACGAATCGTCGGGCCGGCTGAGCTGGCTCACAATCTGAGACTCCGACTGCTCGTAGCGCCCAAGCACGTCCGGCGACACGTTCACCGGGCGGCCCACCAGCACGTAGTCCAGGCGAATGCCGCAGTTGTCCTGAATCGCGCGCACGTGGTCGGCGACCGTGAAGCCCGTCGTCTGGTTCGGCTGGGTCATGATGTTACACACGAAGATTTTGCGCGCTTCCGTGGTGCGCAGCGCGTCATTGATCTCCTTCACCAGCAGCGTGGGGATCAGGTTCGTGAACAGCGACCCCGGCCCGATCACGACCGCGTCGGCCTCGCGAAGCAGCGGCTCCAGCTCCGGCGCGCCCAGGTGGTCATGGTCGGCCAGTTGGTCAGTGGGCGCGATACGCGTCTCCAGCCGCACCGTCTTGATGCGGCTGCCCGACCGGTTGGTCGCAATCGCGGTCTCGCCGACCAGCTGCTCGCCGTTCTCCCAGTTCGGCCACAACCTCGACCGAGTACAGCGTCGGGAACACGATCTGGTCAGGCGATACGGAAAGCTCGCGCCGCAGTCGCGCGAACGACACGCCGCCGCCGACGGGCGGCACAATGCCGACCACGTCCCAGGGCATCTCTTGCGCGATGCGCAGCAACATCACCAGCCCTTCGGTCCCGGCGAAGATCACGACCTTGGGCCGCTTGCGCTCCTGCGCCCGGCCCGGCAGCACGCTGCGCACGAGCGGCAGGCCGACCTCGCGCACGCTCTCCCGGCGCAGCGCCACAATCCCGCTGCCGAGGAGCAGCACGCCCGCGCCAATAAACAGCACGGCCTGCACCGTCGGCGCGAGAAACCGCGAAGTGAGCAGGTTGCCAACCCCAACCAGCAAACAGATTGCCCCAACAAGGATGGATAAGAGCCATATTGCCACAGCCAAGGCGTTTGCCTGCTTCTTCTGCATCTGCTTCTCCTGAAAAGCAATAGCGCCTTCCGTTGTGCGCCGCATGATATCCGCCGCATTATAGCAAAGCGCCGGACGGTGCGCACTAGCGCGCGGTGTTTCAAGACTCAGTTCAAGGCTCAGGCTGTCTCCTGTTCCTTGTGGGGAACAACATAGATCAACCACATCGACAGAAGGGAGAAGAACCCCTTGACGAGGATATTTGTCAGGAACATGGCGGCGAGCGCATCCGTCGAGAGCACGCCCGCAAAGGCAATGGTGACAAACAGCAAGCTGTCGAGTGGAATGCTTATCGCGTTGGAGGCGAGGACGCGCGTCCACTGCGGGAGCGCCCGCGTGCGCCGCTCCATCCAGACGCGGTACACTTCCGTGTCGGTCAGCTCGGACAGCACCTCGGCGATGATGCTGGCGACCACGATGCGCGGCACCAACCCAAACACGAATGCCCATGCCGTCTGCCCGCCGGCATCTGCCCAGCTTGTCTCTGGCTCGAGCCACACCACAAGCTGAAAGTACAGCGCCATCACCACGTTCGTCACGCCCGCCAGCAGGATCGACGTGCGCGCCGCCTGGATTCCCAGCCGCTTGTGGATCAGGTCGCGCCACGTGAACGTGAGCGAGTAGATAAAGCCCGCGTCCATGACCAGCGGGCCGATGACGATGACCTTCGTCGCGGCGATGTCAGACATCATCTGGAGCGCGATGTAGCCGCCGATGAGCACGATGGCGCTCCGGGAGATCACGGCTCCGGATTTTGAGTTGAGTTCCACGCGCAACCTCGCAACAAAACGCCGCCCGTGAGGCGCTCCGGTGGGCAACCCTCATTGGACTGCCACAGGCGCGAGCGGCGGCGGCTAGCTTCCTGATCTGGGCGTTGGTGTGGGTTCTGGCCCGCCGGGCGACGCCGTGGGCAGGCTGCTCACTTCCCTGAGCCGGTCCTCGACATCAACCAGGAATGGATAGTCGTAACGTTGCCCCAGGTCACCACCCACTCGTAATCCGCCGCGGCCAGCGCTCGGCTGTCCCGCCAGTTCATAGATAAGCCCTCGGTAGAAGTGGCGCGAGCCGTTCTCTTCCAGCGAAAGCGCCCGGTCAATGGCCTGCAACGCCGGCGCGATGTCGCGCGCTTCAGGCGACTGCGCCCGCGCAAGGTGGTAATCGGCGCGCGCAAGATACTCATACGCCAGCGCCTGCTGTGACGCCGACAGCCCCTGCCCCACGACGCTTTCGAGCGTCGCGCGGGCCTCCTCATACGCCTCAAGCATCACCAATGTCTGGCCGAGCAGCAGACGCATCTGCGCGTTGTTCGGCTCTGCCGCCAGGACCGCCTCGGCGTCCTCTTGCGCGGCCTCGAAACGCCCGGTCTGGAACGCCGCGACGGCGCGCGCCCTGCGCGCAGCCAGGCTCTCTTCGATCTCAAGCGCGGCGTCGAAGTCCGCGAAAGCCTGCGGGTACAGCCCGCGCGAGAGATACAGGTTGCCCCGCGAGAGGTGCGCCTGTAGCTCCTCGCGGTTTCGGGCGTCCGCCGCCAGCGCCTGGTCGTAGGCCGCAAGCGCCAGGTTCAGGTTCCCCTCGCCATAGCGCGCCTCACCCAGCAGCGTCCAGCCAAGTATGCTCCCCGGATAGTAGAACAGGTAATCGCGCAGCGCCAGCACCGCCGCGCCGTAGTTCTGATGCGCAATCTCGATGCGCGCCGCCAGCCGGTGCGCCCCCTCCGCCAGAGGATCGATATAAAGGGCGAGCCGGGCATCGGCCATTGCACTCTCGAAGTTGCCCAGCGCGAGGTTGGCCTCTCCCCGCTTGGTGATGAGTTCGACGTTGTTGTCGAGCCGGGGGCGCGCCAACGCCTGGCTGACGAGCGCCAGCGCCTCACCTGGCTGACCGCGCGCCAGCAGGACATCGGCCTGCGTGAGCACAGGCAGCGCCAGGTTGGGGTCCTGCTCGATGGCGCGCTGGTTGTACGTGGCGCTGCTCTGAAGCTGGCCGAGCTGGTAGTACACGTATCCCAGGCCCGCATTGAGCATCGTGCTATCGTTCCTGACCTCAAGCCCGCGCAGCAACACGTCACGCGCCTGCGAGTAGTTTCCCCGCAGCGCCTGGGCCATCCCCTCATAGAAGAACGTATCGAGCAACTGGAGGTCCTGCCCCTGCGAGTTTGCGCGGGCGCGCCGGGCAAGCTCGATCGCGCCGTCGTAGTCCTTCTTTGCGAACGCCTCTGCGGCGTCCTCCGCCTCGGCGACATTGGGATGCGGGGTTGCGTAGTAGACCGGCGTCGGCGTGAGGTAACGCAGGCGCTGGAAGGCGTCAACGCCGTTTGGAATGTCCGCGCCGTAGGTCGCGCTCGGCGTGGGGCTGATGCGCGGCGTCGGCGACGGCGTGTCTGGGATGCCCGCCGTCGGCGTGGGCGTCAGCGTCAGCGGCCTGGGTGTCACGGTGACGGTGGGCGCCATCAACACCTGAATCTGCGGGACGAACAGCGCGGCGAGCACGACGACGGCAATACCGATGATCGCCACCGCTGCGGCGGCCACGCCCATCGTCAGGTAGATGCTGCTCCGCTCGCCGGCGCGCCCCTGGTTTTCGACGCCCACGTGAACCCCAGCTCTGGCTCTGGCGGCGCTTCGTAGGCGTGCAGGATGGCGTCAAGCGCGGGCTGGGCCGCCTTCAGCGACTGCTCGCTGGCATACGGCACGCCGCTGGTATCTTCCTGTGGCTTCTCCACCGGGACGCCAAGCGCGCGCAGCCCCTTGATCGCCATCTCGTTGTTTGGGTTGATGCCGAGCAACTGGCGGAGGCAGAAGATACGCTCCTGCGTATCGCGCGCGACGCTGCTCAGCCACAGCCAGGCCGTCTCGTTCTGGGTGTCGAGCCGCACCGCCTGCTGCAAGAGCTGGCGGGCTTCCTCATCGCGCTTGGCCTGCGCCGCGACGATGCCACGTTTCAGGAGTTCCTGTGCTTGATCGGCCATATCGGTTTGGCACTACCCTACAGGCGCGCGCGTCCGTTAGCGGTCTGGGCCAATTTTACACAAGATCAGACAAGAAGAGAAATGCAACACGCGAGGTGTGGGGCGGCGTGAGTTGTTCCTTCTAATTGTGTTGTGGTGCGTTAGGGTGTAATGACTACACGAAACGACGATGCTGGTCAACAAGCGCGCCGACACAACAGACTCAGAAGGCTTATTCGAGTGGCCGGGGCGTGACCGGCATCTTGAGCGTCCCGGTGCCGGTCGTCTCGCGGAGAATCTGGGCGATGTTCTCGGCGGTCCGCTTGCTATACAGCCACACCATGCCCGCCTTGACATCCGTCGGACAGATCACCGCCAGCGAGAGCAGGAAAGGCTCGCGCACCTCGATGATGTAGACGCCGCTCTGATCGCCCTCCAGATACGTGGAGTGGAATTTGTCCTCGTGCAGGATACTCGCGAGCGTGCTCGTCGCCTGCGGGTCAATCGCGAGCGCGTGCGTGAGCAGGACAAGGTCATACTTGTCCAGCGTGCCGGCCGCGCCGACCATGTTCCCATCGGCGTCGATCAACCCCACGAAGTGCGCGCGGATGTGCCCCAGCAGGCGCGCCAGCTCCTGGTTGACCGCTTTGAAGGCGTCGCGCTTCAGGACGAGCGCCGCGCCGCGCGTCGCGCGGTTGAGCCGGCGCTCCCGGTCGCGCACCGACTTGGCCCGCGCCTTAGGTTCTTCGGGCGGCGGCTTGACCACCGCATGTTGCAGGTCGATCTGCCGCTCGATCTGCATCACGAGGAACTCCAGGCTGAGCGGGCGGTACAGGTAATCGCACGCGCCCAACCGGATGGAGGCGACCGCCGACTTAGCCGACAGGTCGTCATCGATGAGCATCACCGGCGTCTCCGGACGCAACCCCCGCACCACAGCCAGCAGGTCCATCCCGCTGAGGTCGGGCAGTTCGGTCTCGGTCACCACAAGGGAAAACGACCCCAGCAGGATTTCACTGAGCGCTTCTTCAAACGACCGCACCTGCACGGTCAGGTAGCCGCTCGTCACGTCGAGGGCTTCCGCCAGGGCGGCCCGAAGCTCCTCGTCTTGCCCGACAAGGAGGATTCTGTCCTTGCGTTCACCGGTAATCTCAGGCATGGCCTCACGCTCAGGTGCTGTGTCCGCGCTGGCTTACTCCTTCACCTGACGAGGCGGCAGCAGCCAGAACACCAGGCTCACCGTAGGCGGGTTCTGATCGACAACCTCCACCTCGTCAACCATTTTACTCAACTTGCCGTGCATTTCCTCAACCGCATGAGACGACATTGCGTGCAGCCATCCCGCCTCGCACGAGATCTGCAGCCCGATCTTAGACCCGTTGCGCACGCCATTCATGTGTATCGTGCCTTCCGCGCCGGCCTTCAGGATGACCTCGGCGAGCGCCGCGACCGCCGCCGCCAGTTGCGCCTTGCAGGATGTGGAAAAACCCAGAAGGCCCGCAGCGCGCCGCGCCGTGTCGCGCGCAATCATGATGTCCATCGTGTCCTCGATGTCCACAGACAGCACCGGCGGCATGTTCATCCGTGTCATGCAACCCTCCAAACGCGGATCATTCCAGCAACCCGAGTTCCTGGAGCGAGGTAATCAGGTGCTCGGTGGCGAAGATATCCTTCGGGATATAGTCGTCTGCGCCGGCGTTCAGGCCCGTCATTGTCGCCTCGGCGCTGGTTTTCTCAGTCAGCATGATGATGGGAATATTGCGCGTGGCCGGGTGCATCTTCAGGCGGCGGCACACCTGGTAGCCGTCCATCGTCGGGAGCTTGACATCGAGCACGACCAGCGCCGGCGGCGCGTTGACGGCCTCCCGAATGCCGTCAGGCCCGTCATAGGCAACGCGCACCACCAGCCCGACGCTCTCCAGCGTCTCCCTGATCTGGTGCGCCTGGGTCTTGCTGTCTTCCACCAGCAGCACTTCGAGGGCCATCGTCGGTTCCCCCTGTTGTTCTTCAGAATACCATGCGCGTCCGAGAAGTACGCGCTCTGTTGGTATTCTCAAACCATTTTACAGCAAATTCTGGATCGCCGCCGCCATTCGATTCAGCGGCACGACGCGCTCCGCCGCACCGCACTGGATCGCCGCCGCCGGCATCCCGAAAACCACACAACTCGCCTCGTCCTGCGCCAGTGTGTGCGCCCCGGCCTTGCGGAGCGCCAACAGGCCGCGCGCGCCGTCGTCCCCCATGCCCGTCATGATAACGCCAATTGCCGCTTTGCCGTAGTATTGCGCCACCGACTCCAGCAGCACAGTCGCCGACGGCTGGTGGCGGTGTTCGCCACGTTCCGCGATCAGGCGCACGCGGCCCTTGCCATTGAGCGCCATATGCGCGCCCCCTGGCGCAACGTATACCACGCCAGAGCGCAGCGCATCGCCCGCCCGCGCCAGCCGCACGGTGAGGGCGTCTCCTGATCGAGCCAGCGCGCCAGACCCGGCAGGAAGTCCGTCGCGAGGTGCTGTACGACCAGCACCGGCACGGGGAAATCGCGCGACAACCCCCCAAGCACGCGCGCCAGCGCCGCCGGCCCCCCGCGCTCGCGCAGATCGCCACCACCTCGACGAGGGGCCGCCGGGGCGGCGTCGGGGCCACGTCCGGCGTCGCAACGGCCACATCGACCGCCATCCGCCGCTGCCTGACCGCCTCGGCGCGCGCCATCAGCCGCAGGGCCGTCAGCATCTCCTGGCGCTTGCGGTCGAAGTCGGGGTGCTGCGGACCGGGAGGCTTCTCGACCACGGCCACCGCGCCGGCCTGCAACGCCTCAAAGGCCATATCGATATCCTGTGTGTTCAGGCTGCCGCTCACGACGACGATGGGCGTCGGGCTGTCGCGCATAATCAGGCGCGTCGCCTCCAGCCCCCATCTTCGGCATCGTGATATCCATCGAGATCACGTCTGGCTTCAGCGCCCTGGCGAGTTCCAGCGCTTCCTGGCCGTCGCGCGCGACGCCAACCACACGGAGGCCCTCCGCCTGCGCGATCAGCTCAACGAGAAAACGCTGCGTGACGAGGCTATCTTCGACAATCAACACACCGGCTTCATCCGGCTTCGCCATTGCGCCCGCCTAATAGAGTAGTTGACCAATGGTCTCCAGGAGTTCGCCTTGATCGAAATTGCTCTTGATGATATAAGCGTCCGCCCCGGCCAGGATGCCGCGCTCGCGGTCCGCCGGCGAATCCAGCGACGTGACGAGGATCAGCGGCAGATGCTTGAGGTCCAGATCGGCCTTGAGTGTCTCCGTAAGCCTGAAGCCGTCCATGCGCGGCATTTCCACGTCAGCGATGATGAGGTCGCAGCGCGTGTGCCGGATGAGGTCGAGCGCCTCCTGCCCGTCGGTCGCCGTGACAACCTGATAGCCGGCGGCCTCCAGGATGTTCTTCTCAAGGGTGCGCGTCGTGATCGAGTCATCAACCACGAGAATGCGCGCTGCGGGGCGCGCCTGCCCGGCGGTGTCTTCGGCCTGTGGCGCGCGCTGCCGCGTCGCCGCCTGCGCCGACTTCACCAGGTCGCTTGGATTGAGGATCACCACCACCTGACCGGTCCCCAGCATGGTCACGCCGGCCACGTTGCGCACCCGGACCATTTCCTTACCCAGGTTCTTGACCACAAGCTCCTGTTCAGACGGCAGGTCGTCCACGAGGAACGCGACCAGCTTGTCGCCGGCGCGCAGCACGACCGTCAGGCGCTTCTCGCCCGGCGGCGCAGGCCGCTGAGGCCGTTCGAGCACGTCCGCGAGCGCAACCAACGTCACCGGGCGCTGCCCCAATTTGATGACCTGCCGCCCCTTGACGGTGTGAATGTCCTTGTCCGTGACCTCCAGAATGCGCTCGATGGCGGCGACCGGGATCGCATAGACCTCCTGGCCCACGCGCGCCAACATGCAGTGCATGGTCGTGAGCGAGGCCGGGACCGTAAGCTGAAATACCGTCCCCAGTCCGGGCCGGTTCTGAACGATCACGCTGCCGCGCAGGCGCTCGATATTCTGGCGCACCACGTCCATGCCGATGCCCCGCCCTGACGTGGTGGTGACGGAGTCCTTTGTAGAGAGGCCGGGCAAGAAGATCAGCGAAATGGCCTCGTCATCATCGAGCACGTCGGCCTCTTGCTTCGACAGCTTCCCGATGCGCAACGCCGCCCGCTTGAGGCTCTCCGGGTCAATGCCCCTGCCGTCATCACCGATGGTGATAAGAATCTCGCCGCCGCGCTGTTCCACAATCAGCGTGACATAACCCTCCGGATCCTTCCCGGCGCGGACCCGCTCGTCAGGCGATTCGATGCCGTGGTCTATCGCGTTGCGGAGCAGGTGCATGATCGGGTCCTTGATCGCCTCCAGCACGCGCTTATCCAGCTCCACCTGCTCGCCGATGACGTTGAAGTTCACCTCTTTTTCGAGCTGGCGCGAGAGGTCGCGTACCATGCGCTGGAATCCGCCGAGGATCGTCTCAAAGGGCAACATGCGCACGCGGCGCACGCCGTCCTGCAGGTCGCTGGCGACCATGCTCATGCGCAGGTGATCCTGGCTCATGTCCTGGTCAAGCGCCAGGAGATGCGCCGCCGATTCGCGCATGTAACGCTGGGTCACGTGGAGAAAGTCCAGGAGCGGCGCGAAATCGACGTGATAGCGGTCTTGAGGCGCGTCCCCGTTCGCGCCCGCGCCGTCGCCGGCCGCCTCGTCACGGTCGCCGTCGTCCTCATCCACCGCCGCGCCCAGCGCGCGCGACAGCCGGGCATAGGCCGGGCGCACCTTCCGCCACGCCTTCCGCCACTGCGCGTGGCGGTCGCGCATCTGGCGGACGTCTGTCAGGCGCTGCTCCAGGCTGATGCTGGACACCAGCAGTTCGCTCGCCTGCGCCATCAGCGCGTCGAGCTTCTGAATCGAGACGCGGATCGTCGTCGCCTCGGATGCGCGGTCGGCGGCGGGGGTCAAGGGCCTGGCCGGCGGCCCAGCAGGCGTCGCAGCAGGCGCGGCGTCGGCCCGGCCCGGCCGGCTCTGGCGCAGGCTCCGCCGCCGGCAACGCGGCGTCAGAGGCCGCGCCGACCGTCGCCTGCAGGCGCTCAACCACCCTATCGAAGTGCGGCCTAAGCTCGGCCTCGTCGCCGCCGGAAAGCAGCGCCCGGATCACATCGAGGCCGTCGTAGAGCGCGTCGGCGTTGTCGGCAGAGACCGCCAGCGCGCCGCGCCGCGCCGCGTCGAACAGGTTCTCCATGTTGTGCGCCACCGTCTCGATAAGGCCGAAGTTGACCGTGCGCGCCGCGCCCTTGAGGCTGTGCGCCACGCGCGAGACCTCACGCAGCAGCGCGGCGTGCGCCTCGGCGTCGGCGCTCAACTCCAGGTTCAGCAGCCCCTGGGTGAGGCCGTCAACGTATTCCTCTGCCTCCTCGCGGAACAGCGCGAGCAGTTCCGCGGACGGGTCGCTCATTGCAACCTCTACGGCTCAACCTACAGCCTGAACTGCGAGACCGCCACTTCCATACGCCGCGCGACCTGGTTCAGCTCGCGCGCGGCGCGCTCCACGCGCATGGTGCTGGAGAGGTTCGTCGCCGTCATGTCGCGGATGTTCTGCATCGCTTCGGACAACTGGTCCACGCCGACGGTCTGCTGCCGCGTGCTCGCCGCAATCTGGATCGCCGCATTGGACGCCTCGCCGATTGTCGCCGTCAACTCGCGGATGGCCTCGCCGGCGCGCTCGACCAGCGTCATGCCGTTGTCCACGCCCTTCGTGCCCTGCTCGGTGACCATCACCGCCGTGTTGGTCGTCTGCTGAATCTCGTTGAGGATGTCGCGCACCTGCGAGACCGCCTCGCGGCTCTGTTCTGCGAGGTTGCGCACTTCCATCGCGACCACCGCAAACCCCTTGCCTTCTTCGCCGGCGCGCGCCGCCTCCACCGAGGCGTTGAGCGCCAGCAGCTTGCTCTGGTCGGCGATGGCGTTGACAGTAGCGATGATCTCCCCGATCTGCTGGGTGTGCTCCGAGAGGATCAGGATGGTGTCGGCGATCCCCTCCACCCGCTGGCGGATCATGTGCATCCCGTTGATCGTGTCGGTCACGGACTGTTCGCCGGCGCGCGACACGTCCACCGACTTCTGCGCGGTCTCTGCCACCGCCTGCGCGCGCTCCGCCGTTTCGGTCACGGTCGCGCGCACCTCGTTCACCGTCGCAGAGGTCTGCGTGACCGACGAGTCCTGCTCGGTTGCCGCGACGATCTGCTCGTTGGTCGCGTTGAGGATTTCGCTCGCCGCCGCCGAGACGGCGTCGGCCTCGTTCTTGAGCTGCTGCGCGACGGCGTGAAGGCCCTCGATCATGGCGTTGAGGTTGCGCCCCAGTTGCCGCAGCGCCGGGTCCTGCGCCTCGATAACGTTCGGGTCGAGCCGTACCTTCAGATCGCCATTCGCCACCTGCTCCATGAATTCGAGGTACGGCGCAAAGGCGGCCTGCAGCCGCGCCTGCGAGTCCCTGCTGGAGGCCTCCAGGCGGCGCGCGAGGAAATAGGCCGCCACCCCGACCCCGCCGACAATGACGACCGCCAACAGCGCAATGGGCGCGAGCGCCGCATCAAGCGCGCCGGTCACGGCCTGCCGCACGTCTGGCGAAAGCTGGCCGATGATCAGCGCGTAGATCAGGACTGTCGCCACAAGCGGCGCCAGCGCCGAAGCGACCGCCACAAAGATGACCGTGCGCGTCAGCCTGAATTCGCCCACTACCGAGAGTGACGAATGCCTCAGTTGCGCAATCGCCGTCATAGATTCACCTCCGCCTGCGCCGCCGCCTGTGCGGCTTCGTCGCCGTTGTGCGAGGCCGTCGCGCGTAACTGCGCCGAAAGGTGGCGCAGGTTCTCCGCCACGGCTTCGGCCATGCGCGCATTGGCCGCATGTTGCATCTGCGCCTCGCTGATCTCGCGGAGCACCGAGGTGAACCGCGACACCATCTCCACCTGGTCAGCAAGCGCGCTCACGATCTTCTCCGCTGTCACCGTCGAGTGCGACGTGCTGGCCGCCACCCGGCCCACCATGTGCGCGGACTCAGTCACGCCCGCCATGCCGGCATCGACGCCTTCAGCGCCGGCCTCGGTGGCGGCGGCGCTCTGCTGCACCGCCTGCCGGATCTCGCCCAGGATGCTGCGCACCTGCGCAGACGCCACCGCAGACTGCTGGGCCAGTTCGCGCACCTCGGTCGCCACCACCGCGAACCCGCGCCCGTGCTGCCCGGCGCGCGCCGCCTCAATTGACGCATTCAGCGCCAGGTAATTCGACTGCGTCGCCAGGTCGCCGAGCGAAGTGATGATCTCGCCGATGCGTTCCGTGTGCTGCGCCAGCGTGCCCAGGTTCAGCGCAATGCTCTTGACCTGGGTGCGGATGCCCTCCAGGCTCCGGATGGCGGTGCCCGCCACCTGCTGGCCCTCGCCGGAGTATCCGGATGTCTCCTTCGAAAGGCGGATCATCGACTCGGCGTCCGCTTTCGCCTGCTCCAGCGCGCGCTGGTAGGCGTCCAGTGTGGCCTCGAAGTCCGCGATCATCTCCGCCTGGCGTTCAGAGTCGAGCAACTGCTCGGAAGAGACGCCCCGAATGGTCGTCGCCGCCTGCTCAAGCTCGCGGGCGTAACGCTCGATCTGGTCACCGGCCAGGCCTGCCCCATTGCCGGACTGCACAGACGCAGCCGAACCCGCCTCGCGGGCGGGGCGCGCCGGCCGGGGCGCGTTGAGCAGCCACACCAGGCCGTTTGCAGCCAGCAGAAAGGCCAGCGTAAAGGCCGCCGTTGCCCAGTCGATCCAGGCCCGGCTCAGGTACACCGCGACGGCCCAAAACACCAGTTCCCCGCCGGCCCAGAGCATCGCCCGATCGCGCCCCCACAGCCGCCCGACAACGACCGCGAGGAGGCCGAACCCGCAGACCAGCACGGGCCACACCGGCGGCGAGTCCGACGCGGCAAGCACGCCCACGCCCAGGACCACCGCCACGCCCCCCGCGAGGAGAACGTCCGCCCGGCCGGCGAAGCGGCGGCCTGTCTGCGACAGGCCCGTCGCCGAGAGCCACGCCAGCGCGCCAACCAGCACCAGCCCCGCCGCGACCCACAAACCCACGGCGCGATCGGCCAGCACGGCCGGCAGGCTTACGACGCCCACCAGGCAGACCCCGACACTGAGCGTCTGCACCGTCGCCCCAGGCGTCGCGCGCCGCAGCCAGTCTATCCACCGTCGTCTCACCGTTGCTCCCTCGCTCCGACTGTATGCGCCTCAGACAACTTCCTCATTGACGATCAGGCGGTCGTCTGCGAACAACGCTTCCAGGTCAAGCAGGATGACGCCCTCCGCCGTCGTGCCGGCGATGTAGTCCGGGCTGATGCCGATCAGCGCCTCCGAGGGCAGGCTCAGGCTGGACCAGGGAATATCGACCACGCCGAGGACTTCGTCGGCCAGGAAGCTGATCTCCAGGCCCGCGCCCTCGACCACGACCAGCGCGCCCTCGCCAGGCTCGCGCTCGGCGTCGCCAACCAGTATGCCGAACAGCAGCCGTAAATCGATTGCCGAGATCACATTGCCCCGGACATTGACCACGCCCAGGTAGAAGCCCGGCGTGCATGGCACCGGCGTGATGTGCGTCAGGACGGTCACCGCGCGCACACTCTCGGCCTGCACGGCGTAACGCTCGCCGCCCAGGGCGAAGAGCAGCGCCCGGCATATCTTCGCCGAGACCGCCGCCTCTTCCGGCGGCTTCGCCAGGAGGCGCGCACGCCGCACGAGCATGGCCGGCGTTTCAGCGTCCTCCTCCTCGACGGGGTTCCATTCAGACGCGATGTAGTGGAGGAGTTGGCGCGCAGTCTCCCAGGCGATCTTCTTCGGGTTACGCTCCAGTTGGCCTAAGGGGTTGTCACTGTCCGGCATAGCAGAGTGCCTGTCCCCCACAGGGATGCCATCACAGGAGTCTTCTGGTTCAGGCGCTATCGCCGCTCCGCTCCGACGGCTGCCTGCCGACGCTGAGCAGCAGCTTGACCCGGTCGATAAGGCTGTTGGCGATGTAGGGTTTGGTCACATATCCGTCTGCGCCATTGTCCAACCCGTACCGGATGCTGTTGGGATCGGCTTTGGCCGAAAGGATGAGCACCGGAATGTGACCCAGGTGCGGCTGCGACCGGATACGCCGGAGCACTTCGAAGCCGTCGATGTCGGGCAGCATCAGGTCGAGGATGACCAGGTCGGGCGGCGGGTCGGCGTTCATCACTTCCAGCGCGTAGTATCCATCTTTCGCCTGAATGGTCTGCGCACCGATGCGCTTCAGCAACATGGTGACCAGCTTGAGCAACTCATAATCGTCATCGACGACGAGGATTCGTGGGGATGTTGGCGTGGAGTCACTCACCTTGTGATCCTTCCCTGCTCGGTTGCAGGCAGCGCCTGAAACGAACCACAGTATCGTCACCATTTTGGACCAAAGCGCCCCAATGTGCAAGTTTCCTGAATGAAAAGTTTGGCGAGAATTTACGCCATTGACGCAATCTTGATTTCCCGGTGCGCAGCGCCCATGCGAAGCTTCTTAGGGATGCGCCGAAGGCGCTACCAATCCCACCAATTCAGGGTAAAATCAGCAGCCGCGTTCCCTGCATGGAGACCATGCACATCACAATAGTGAAGCAAGAGTATGCGCAACTTCCTATCAAAACGTGTGCAGGTCATTCCGCCCTCCGCCATCCGGCGCTTTTTTGATATCGCCGCCACCATGGACGACGTGATTTCGCTGGGCATTGGCGAACCTGACTTCGTCACCCCGGAGCCTATCTTACAGGCCGGGGGTGCGGTCCCTGCAAGGCGGGGCCACGCACTACACCTCCAATAACGGCACCATCGAGTTCCGCGAGGCGCTCAGCGCCCACCTCGAACGGCGCTACGGCGTGCAGTACGACCCCGCAACCGAACTTCTGGCAACGGTCGGCGTAAGCGAGGGCCTTTACCTTGCGCTCACCGCCATCCTCGATCCGGGCGACGAGGTGCTCGTCCCCGACCCGTGCTTTGTGTCGTATGCGCCGGAGGTCGCCCTCGCCGGCGGCGTTCCCGTCATGGTCCCGACGTGCATGGACGAAGACTTTCAGATCAACGGCGCGGTGCTTGAGTCCCACGTCACCGCGCGCACGAAGGCGATCCTGATCGGCTACCCCAGCAACCCGACCGGCGCGGTGATGTCGCGCGCAAGGCTGCAGGAGGTCGCCGACATCGCGGCGCGTCACGACCTGCTGGTCATCTCCGACGAGATTTACGACCGGCTGGTGTACGGCGTCGAGCACGTGTGCTTTCCGGCGTTGCGGGGATGCGCGCCCGCACCATCCTGCTCGGCGGCATGAGCAAGAGCTACGCCATGACCGGCTGGCGCATCGGCTACGCAGCAGCGCCCGCCGAGATCATGGCTGCGTTGCGCAAGGTGCACCAATACACGATAATGTCGGCGCCAACCACCGCCCAGTTCGCCGCCACGGCAGCGCTGCAGAACGGGGAAGAGTCCGTGGCAGCGATGGTTGAGGAGTACGACCGGCGGCGGCGGTTGATTGTGAGCGGGCTGAACGCGCTTGGGCTGCGCTGCTTCGAGCCGCGCGGCGCGTTCTACGCCTTCCCCAATGTGGGGGCCTCCGGCATGGACGAGCAAACGTTTGCCGAGGCGCTGCTGCATGAGGAACAGGTGGCCGTCATCCCAGGGAGCGCCTTCGGCGCGTGCGGCGCAGGCTTTGTGCGCTGTTCCTATGCTGCGAAATATGAGGACATCGAGGAGGCGCTCGTGCGTATGGAGCGCTTCATGCGACGGCACGGCTGATGCGCTGAGGTTGAGCGACTATGGCAGAGCAAACCCCCTTTCAACTGATCGAACAGACCCTGAACCGGGTCAACAACGACCACGCCGCCATCAACGAATACACCGAGATGTTCACCCGCAGCCTGTTCGCGGCGCTGGAGGAGTTTGTCAGCGAACTCGCCGAACTCGGCGTTGCCGGCATCGACAAGCCC
This sequence comes from Anaerolineae bacterium, assembly GCA_027494055.1. GTDB lineage: Bacteria > Chloroflexota > Anaerolineae > Aggregatilineales > JAFGMM01 > JAOSJO01. The sequence goes on from JAOSJO010000024.1 coordinate 607,521, forward strand.
CGGCGCTACAATCTGCCCACCGGCAAACAGGCGCTACAACTTAGCATCACCGATTACAGCATCATCTTTGTGCCGCTGGCCGGCGCTGCCCGGCCTAACCTCCGCGATGAGGCGCGCGTGCCCGGCGCAAAATTCAAGGAAGAATGCGGGCGCATTGCCGTCTTCCCTGGGCGAAGACCCGGCAGGGACTGCCTTCTATGACTTCCTCATCTGGGGTGACGGGAGCTGGTTTGCCTGGGGGTACGGCTGGCCCAAGCAGGCTGACGAGTACGCCCTCGACCGACTTCCCCGGGATGGCAGCAGACCTGGTCGCCAGCCTCGTCAAAGACATCCACCGCACGTGGAACGCGCGCAGCGAGACCGCCCTCGGCCCTCCACCGACGCCAATAAGCGGTCATTTAACTTTGGATTGCCGGGCGGCGAATAAGTGATATAAGGCACAATGTGTCACGATTCAGTACAAAGGGGCAATTTTCCTCTGCCCGCGACCGTGCTATAATCGCATTATGTCGGACAGCCATCTCACCACCGATAGCACGCCGCCGCACGGCAGTTCCTTTCCTCTACCAGTGAGGGGGTGGTCCGTGACGCTGGGTTGTGTCCTCGCCTTCTTGACGCCGGTCTTGGGCGTGCTGGTGTTCCTGGCGCTGCGCGCAGTCATCGGCCCGCCAAACTTCACCACCCTGGGCTACATCGTGCTCTTCCCCATCGCGCAGGTGATCGGGGCCACACTCGCCTTCCTGGCGGGCTACTCCAGCTATGACCTGGCCGAGCGCCGCCGGCTGGGTCAGCCCACCCTGCTCCAGGCCGTGTTCACGACGCTGCTCATCGCCCTGCCCGTGTACCTGGGCGTGCACAGCCTTTTCAACCCCGGCGTAGTCAGCAACGCCGGGAACGCCGCCCTCGTCGCCGCAAGCCTGGCGGCAGGCGTCGTCGCGCTGCTCGTGATTACCCAGGTCGGGAAAGACTGACGCGCCCCATTCAGGCGGACGGCAAGGGCAGGCTGACCGTGAAGGTGCTCCCCGCGCCGACCGTGCTCTCAACCCGGATATGCCCCCGTGCTCTTCAATGATGTGCCTGGCAATGGGCAGGCCAAGCCCCACCCCGCCGAACAGGCGGCCCTCAACGCCTTCGTAGCGCTCAAACCGCGTGAACAGGCCGTCTTGAATGAACGCCGGCGGGATGCCCACCCCAGGGTCGGTGAACGCGATCTCGACCGCGCGGCCGGCGCGCCGCACCGTGATGCTGATCTGCCCGCCGTCCGGGCTGAACTTGATCGCATTGTCCAGAAGGGCGCGAAACGCCCGCGCCAGCCCTTCGGGGTCGGCTTGCACTTCCGGCAGGCCTGGCTCGATCTGCGTGACCAGGCCCAGCCCGCTCTCGGTCGCCCGCCTGATCTGCCCTCCAACCACATCCTGGACGATCTCCCCCACTGCAACGGGGCGCAGCGCGGGCCGGATGAGTTCGATCTCCTGCAGGAAGAGCAGATCGTTCGCCAGCGCGACGACATGCTCGATGTTCTCCGTCACCCGGTCGAGCGCCATGCGCAACGCCGGGCCATCCACCATGCCGCGCTGGATCAACTGCATGAAGCCCTTCGCCGAGGTCAGCGGGGTGCGTAGTTCGTGCGCCAGCGTGGTAAGAAACTCCGACAACAGCCGCTCGTGTTCGGTCAGCGCGTGATAGGCCGCCTCAACCTCCCCGGTCTTGCGCTTCAGTTCGGCAACCGACAGTTGGTCATTGACGCGCAGCCGGTCAACCGTCGCACGCACCAGCGTCATCGCCATCGAGGGGCTGCGGCGCAGCGCGTGCTCGAACACTTCCTTGTCGATCTCGATGACTGTGGTCTCCTCGATGGTGCGGACGCTGGCCGAGCGCGTGGCGCTCTGGACGATTGACATTTCGCCAAAGAAGTCGCCCGGCCCGAACTCGCGCAGCACCCGCGCCTCGCCTCTGGCGAAACGCTTTGCGACCTCCACCCGCCCCTTTGCGACGATGTAGAACACGTCCTCATGTGCGCCTTCTTCGCAGAGAACCGCGTGGGGAGGATAGGTCTTGATGCGCGCCGGGCGCAGCAGCGCGCCCGCGGCCTCGTCCTCTAGGCCGGGGAAAACCTGCTTGAGCAAGTCCGTCGGATTGGTGGGCATCCGCAAATCCCTAACCGCGTCCCCGGTCGTTGGCAGCCGGATCGTGAAGGTTGTCCCCTGGCCCGCCTGGCTGCGCGCGTCGATGGCGCCGCCATGGTGTTCGACCCAATACCGCGCCACCGCAAGGCCCAGTCCGGTAACCGCCGGCGCGCCGTCAGCCGCTTCTGAGGCCGGCCCAAAAGGCTCAAAGAGGCGCGCCCTCACGGCGTCGGGGATACCGCCGCCCGAATCCACGAAAGCCAGCTCGATCCCGTCGCGATGCCGGCGCGCCGTGACCAGGATCACCGCGCCCTGCCGGCTCACGTTGACGGCGTTGTCGAGCAGCGCGCAGAATGCCCGCGCCAGGCCCTCTTCGTCGCCCTCCACGTGGGGCAGGTCAGGCGCGATGGCTGCTGCGATCTGCAGGCGCTTTTCGGCGGCGGCGGCGCGGCGCGCATCGACGAGCGAACGCAGCAGCGTACCGACGGCAACGGGTCGCCAGTTCGTCCGGATCGGTTCGAGCGACTGGACAAAGAGCAGGTCGTTGACCTGCTGGATGATCGCGTCCACGCTGCGCTGCAATGCGTCAATGCCCTGTTCCAGCTCGGCCTGGTCGACCGCCCCGACAGGCTGCCGCTTCAACGCCTCAAGCTGCTGCTGCGCGGCCTTCAGCGGGTCGAGCAGTCCGGTCGCCACCGCCGAGAGGAACGCACCGCGCTGCGCCTCGCGCCGGGCCAGCTCGTCATACGCCGCTTCGACCTGGTCCGTCTTTGCCTCCAGGTCGGTGATGTCGCGCTGCTCGTTGGCGCGGAGCCATTCCAGCACCGTGCGCATGATGGTCAGTCCGATGGACGGATTCTGCCCCAACATGCGCGTAAAGGCGTCCCTGTCCAGCTCGACCACCGTGGTTGGCTCAACCGTGCGGACGGTGGCAGCGCGCGGGGCGTCTGTGATGATCGCCAGCTCTCCGAAGTACTCGCCGGGACCGATGACGCGCAACACGCGCTCCCCGGCTTCGCCAAGCGGCTGAACCACCTCGGCGCGTCCTGCGCTGACGAGGTAAAAGGTGTGCTCAACCGCCCCCTGCCGGCACAACGTCGTCCCGGCGGGGTAGGTTGAGACTGTCGCCAGCGCGGCCACCGCGCCGACAGATTCCTGGGGCAGCGTGGGGAACGCCTGCGCGATCAGCGCCCTGGGATCGAGGGAAGAAACCTGGCTCATTCTGTTGCGCACGCCGGTAGTATTATTCTGCGCGTTCGAACGTCACCGTTTCGAGTATCGCTTCCGCAATCTCGCGGTCGGCTTCGTCGGTGGAGAACAGCATGAACACAAAATCGCGGTCGCCAACAGTTGCCGCCGCCGCATAAACAAAGACCTCGGTCCCCGAAGCAGGGCCAGAGACCACCATATAGTATTCAAACGCGCCGGCCTCGCCGCCGATGTCGACCTCACCCGTGTCGATCTCGCGCGCGATGTCGGACGCGCTCACCAGGGTCGTCGCCACCGTCTGCGCGCTGGCGAGCAGTTGCGCAACGCTCTCTCCGCTCGCCGCGAACACATCGACCGCCGCGAAGGCAAACGCCTCAGGCAACGGCCCTTCGCTGATGTCCTCAGCGCCGCGCGACAGGCTGATCTGCGACACCGGGCCGCCCTCCTGTTTCACGGTCGCGATCCACCCTTCGGGGAACGAGATACTGTAGTTCGCGCTGCGATAGACGCGGTTCGCCTCATCGACGCCCACCGCCGGCCCGGTGAGTTCCTCGCTCGGCGGTCCACTGGGCGGCTCGACATCGGCGGACTCCCCTTCCGGCATTGTGTCAAGGGGCGGCCCGGCGGACGATCCAGCGGACTCGGTTGCCGTGGCTGTCGGCCTGCGTGTGGGCCGAGGCGTGGGCGACGCGGCTGAGGTCGGCCTCTCGGTGGCGGCCACTGTCGGCGACGTCACCGTTGCCGACGGCGCTGTCGGTGAGCCATCAGCCGGCTCCGTCTCGGTTGCCTCTGCTGTGGGCGCGCCCTGCGGGGTGCTCCCTGTGAGCCGGGGGACCAGGATGACCGCGGCGAGCGCGATCAAGGCGATGTTCAACAGCAGCAAGAGGATAACGCGCAACCGCCGTGACCGGCGCTTCGGCTTCTCGCTGGCGGCGGCCTCGGCGCGCAGGGCGTCTACCGTCGCCTCCGGGTCGCGTCGTCGCCTTCGAAAGCCGAGCTCTCAGGCCACGCAGCCCAGTCGTCACCAGCCAAGCCAGCCGGGGCCGCCGCCTCCGCAGCGTCAGGCGCGCCCGCCGGCGGCTCATAGGCTGTCGGCGGCGCAGGTTGGGCCGGCCGTGGCTTCAGCGTCTCTTCAGCGGTCGCGGGACGGGACAACCAATCCGGCAACTGGGTGCGCTGCATCTGCGCCAGCGCCTGACGGGCGCGCGCGTTGCCGGGGTTGATCTCCAGTATCTTCTGCAGGCAGAAGCGGCGTTCCTTCTCGGTCTCGACGACCGACACCATCCACATCCACGCCAGCTCATTGCGCGGGTCATGTTTGAGCGCCTGCACAAAGCTGTCTTTGGCGGCTTTCTTGTTGCCGGCCTGCGCCGCCTCGATGCCGCGCTTGATCAGCGCCTGAACGTCGTTTGGTGCCATCTCGGCTCCCTTCGTGATACGAGGGCGCACCTACAAGGCTATTAAGCGCCTATCGCCGCTATTCTCACAAGGTTCAGTCAAAATGGGAAACCGCGCGCACCGCCGCCACGCCCGTCACGGCGCGCGCGCGACGCCAGGCGCGCCAGCATGAATGGTCCCGCAAGCAGCGATAGCTCCGTCGGGGGAGGCCGGCGTCGCGCCCGGCGACGGGGTTGGGTTGCCGCAGGCGCATTGCTGCCTGTCAGTAACACCGCCACGACAATAAGCGCCGCAATCACGACCAGCCCAACGATCAACAGCAGGATCAAGCGCCGGCGGAGCGGCTTTGCCGCCCCGGTTGTCGCCGCCTCAGGGTCAGCCACGCCGGCAGCCTCCGGCGCGGGCGGCGGCGCAAACAGGTCTTCGGGCGGTTCCTCAACGCCGGGCGTGGCCGCGCGCGTGGGCTTCGCTTCCTCTGTCCCTGCCTGGACAAACGCCCAGCGGTCGCGGGGCAGTTCCTCATCCTCTTCCAGGGAACGGATCACGCGGCTGCGCCCCCGGACCGCCCGGCGAAGCTGCTGGATTCCCGGCAGCGGGCCGAGAATCTCCTCCAGCTTGCTCTCGGTCGCAGTGAAGTCGTCTGTGTCCACCTCCGCGCCAAACAGCGGCGGCTCTTCCATCGCCTCGACCTCGCCAGATTGCGGCTTCGAGCTGGATTTGGATTTCGTCAGGTCGTAACTGCCGGCGTAATGGGGCGCGTCGGGGTCAAACCGTGGCGCGTCCGGGGTGATCGCGCCGCCCAACACCCACTCAATGGCGGCGACAGGGTCCTCGGCCAGCGGCGATGGCTCTTCCTGGTCCGGCTCCGTCTGCGGGCCTGCCGGAGGCCGGGGAGGGGCCTGAGGCGCGGGCGCGGCTCGCCGGCGGAGCGGGCATCCAACCGGCGAACGGGACAGAACCGTCTGCCGCCTTCAGTTCGTCGGTTTGGAGTGCGTGACGCGCGCCGGCATTGCTGGGGTTGATGTCCAGGACTTTTCTCAGGCAGAACTGGCGCTCTTTGCGCGTCTCGACGATGGTCGCCATCCAGCCCCACGCAGTCTCGTTCCTGGGGTCCTGCCGCAGGATGTGCAGCAAAATCTCCCGCGCCATGTCCTTGCGGCCGGCCTGAGCCTCGTGTATCGCCACACCTAGCTGCCGGTAGATGTCCTGGCTACTCATGGGTGGTCTCTATACCCACTCACCACATCATGCGTGACTCAATTGTACACCTACCTCGGCTTTTACGCTTAGTCGCCGCGTCACAAAAGCGAAGACGCCGCAGACCAAAAAGGTCACGCCTGCACCGGCGGTTGCCGGCGTTGCGTGACCGTTCGTGCGCATGCCAGTCGGGGCGGTCGGACTTGAACCGACGACCTCTGCGTCCCAAACGCAGCGCGCTAGCCGACTGCGCCACGCCCCGAAACCAAAGCCGAGTATACCAGCGCGCCCTCACAGCAGCAAACGCGGGCGGCGGCGTTAAAAAAGCGACCCTGAAACAGGGTCGGCCCTCAAGGAGTATCTGCGCTCGCCTTTAACATATGCCGAGGCCCAGACTTGAACTGGGGACCCCTTGATTTTCAGTCAAGTGCTCTACCAACTGAGCTACCTCGGCGCAGCCCCCAACCTGGGAGCGACGTGAATTGTACATAGGCGCGTTTCATCTGTCAACCAGTGGCGCGGTCGCCGGGCGCATTGGCACCTGTAATCGCCTGCGCTATACTCCACCCATCATGACGCGCCACGCCACACGTTACAGGGCCTACACGCAGGCGGGACTCGCGTTGTTGTGCTGCGCGCTGGCCTTTTGGGCAAAGTCACCTACCGCCCTCACTGCCGGCCAGGAAGGTGAATTCCCGCCTGTTGACGCGGAAGACAATCTCCACGCGCTTACCGCCCCCATCCTCGCCCCCAGGACCAGCCTGTCACAGAGGCAGACGTGAAGGTCTACGTCGATGATCAGAAAGAACCAGTCGCGGAGGCGGTGAGCCAGTATGACGGCCACTTTCCCGTGGCGAAAGGCGCTATTTGGCTGATCGTCCGGTTCTTTGTCATGGGTAGCGTCTAGAGTACGGTGCGGAGGCGCATCAATGAGTACCACAGGCGCCATACTGTGCGCAACACGAGGCGGTGAGGCCAGCTACCACGCCCAGGACCACGCCATTGCGCTAGCGAAGGCGCGTGGGGCCAGGCTGGTGTTTTTCTTCGTCGCCGACGCCAAGTTCACCACGCTGGTCAGCGCGGCGATTGTGGTCGATGTGGAAACCGAGATCGAGCACATGGGCGAGTTCCTCGTGCTGATGGCAAAGGAGCGCGCCGCGAAGCAGGGCGTCGAGGCGGAGACGCTGGTGAAGCGCGGCGTCTTCAGCGAAGCGCTGATAGAGGCCATCGAGGAAACCGGGTGCGACACGGTCATTTTCGGCCAGCCTAAAGCCCACCGGCGGACGACGCTCGAATACCTGGAGACTCTGTCAACCAACCTGGCGAGCGAGTATGGCATCGGAGACGATTATCGCATAGTGCAAGCGGATAGAGCCTGGAAGACGCCTTATGACAAGACCAACTGACGACCTGTATATTTTCGCCGGTTCTTCAAACCGGCCCCTCGCCGAAGCCATCTGCCGCCACCTCTACGTGCCGCTGCGTCCGACCCGGATTGAGCGGTTCAGCAACGACGACCTCTACATCCAGCTCGGCGCGAGCGTGCGCAGCAAGGACGTGTTCATCATCCAATCGCTCAGCGTGCCGGTGAGCGATCACCTGCTCGAACTGCTCATGATGGTTGACATCGCCCGCTCTGGCGGCGCGTCCAGCGTCAACGCCGTGATCCCCTACTACTCCTACGGGCGCTCAGACAAGAAGGACGAGCCGCGCGTGTGCATCACCGCGCGCCTGGTAGCGGACCTGCTCAAGACCGCCGGCGCGGATCGGGCCATCACGATGACGCTGCATTCGGCGCAGGTGCACGGCTTCTTCCGTATCCCCATCGACCACCTCACGGCGATGTCGGTCTTCGTCCAGCACTTCGCCCACTGCGACTGTGCAAATACCGTGCTGGTGTCGCCCGACCACGGCTACGCCAAGCGCGCGCAGCAGTTGGCCGACGCGCTGGGGTTGGGGCTTGCTGTTGGCGACAAGCGCCGCATCTCAGACGAAAAAGTCTCCGTCGCGAGCATCCTGGGGCGCGACCTCGACAAGGTCGAGCACGCGATCATCCTCGACGACGAGATCGCGACCGGCGGCTCCATCGAAGAGGTGCACACCGTGCTGCGCCGCATCGGCGTGCGCGAGTTCACGATAGCGTGCACGCACGGGCTGTTCGCCGGCAGGGCCACCGAGCGCATTGCGGCGCTCAGCGGCGTGCGTGAAATCATCGCCACCGATACGATCTACATGGACGACGCCAAACGCGCCCGGATGCCGGCGAACTTCAAGACGCTCTCCGTCGCCGAAATCTTCGCGCAGGCCATCGCGTGCAACTATCACGGGCGCTCCATCGGCCCCCTCTTCGAGTTCTGGCCGCAACAGGACGGACGCGGCCTCTAAGGAGCGCGCGACACCTTGCCCCTCACGTCTACCGGCAGCCGCCGCTATCTGTACCTCACCGTCTTCACCGCCGGCATGACCACGCTGGCGGTGGAGTTCTCGGCAAGCCGGCTGCTGGGCAGCGTCTTCGGCACCTCGAACCTGGTGTGGGCGAACATCATCGGCCTGATCCTGCTCTACCTGACCGCCGGCTACTTCATCGGCGGGCGCTGGGCCGACCGCTCGCCCTATCCCACGACGTTCTACCGCCTCATCATTTGGGGCGCGTTCCTGAGTGGCCTTGCGCCGCTCGTCGCGCGGCCCGTGCTCCATGCGGCAGCCGGCGCGGTGGCGACCCTCGACGCGGGCGTGGCGCTTGGGTCATTCATCGCGGTGCTGGTGCTGTTCTCCGTGCCGGTGACGCTGCTGGGGTGCGTCTCGCCCTTCGCCATCCGCCTCGCCCTCCGCGACGTGCGCGACGCCGGAGGCACCGCCGGGCGCATGTACGCTATCAGCACGCTGGGGAGCCTGATCGGCACGTTTGCGCCGGTGCTGATCCTGATCCCCGCCGTTGGCACGATGCGCACCTTCCTGATCTTCGCCGCGCTGCTGATGGCGGTCGGGTTTGGCGGCCTGGTGGTGGCGCAGCGACGCGCCGCGCTGCAACTCGCGTGGATGCCCGTGGCGCTGGCCGTGCTGGCGTGGCTGGCGCTGGAGGGGCCATTCAAGCCCGCGCCGCAGGGGACCGCGCTGCTCTACGAGGACGACTCGGCGTATAACTACATCCAGGTCGTGGAGGTGGACGACCCCGCCGACCCGATGTACCGCACGCGCTATCTCCCTGCTCAACGAGGGCCAGGGCATCCACTCGGCGTGGCACCCCACGCGCGTGGTGACCGGCGGCACGTGGGACTTCTTCCTCGCCGCGCCGTATTTCAACGCCCCACCGTTCGACCCGGCGCGGGTCCGTGACGGAGGGCTGGCGCTGGTGGGGCTGGCGGCGGGCACGGTGGCGCGGCAGTACGCCACGGCCTATGGCGACATTGCCATCGACGGCATCGAGATCGACCCCGGCGTCGTCGAGGCGGGGCGGCAGTTCTTCGAGATGGACGCAGACCACATCCCCGGCCTGAACGTCCTCGTCGAGGACGGGCGCTTTGCGCTTGCCAACAGCCTGCGCACTTACGCCGTGATCGGTATCGACGCCTACCGCGTGCCCTATGTGCCCTGGCAGTTGACGACGCGCGCGTTCTTCGCGGAGGTGGGCGACCACCTCACGCCCGACGGCGTAGCCGTCATCAACGTGGGGCGCACCCCGTCTGACCGCCGCCTCGTCGAGGCGCTGACCGCCACCATGCTGACCGTGTTCCCGACCGTGCACACGCTCGACGTGCCGCGCTCGTTCAACACCATCCTGGTCGGCACGGTCCAGCCCACCGAGGCGGGCAACGTGGCGGCGAACCTCGCGGCGATGGGCGACACCGCCGACCCGCTGCTTGCGGCGGTCCTGGCGCTGGCGGCAGAGAGCATCGTCCCAACCGTCGCCTCCGACCTTGTGTTTACCGACGATCACGCGCCCGTGGAGAGCATCGTCGATTCGCTGGTGCTCAATTTCTACTTCGAGAGCGGGTTGGACCCGCTCCGGTAGAGGCGCGCCGGCCGCCCCTGCCCCGCCGCGTCATGGTATAGTCTGGCGTATGGACATCGTACAGCGCGCGTTACAGTGGCTCCTCATCATTGCGACGCCGGCCGCGTTGACGCTCGCGAGCGTGCGGGTGGTGGCGCAGCCCTGGTTCATCGACTTCGAGTACCGTCGTCCTGGCTTCCCGCCGGACCTCTACGGCTTCACGCAGGAGGACCGGCAGGCATACGGCTATTTCGCGCTGGAGTACCTGCTCTACGGCAAAGAGGTCGCATACCTCAGCGAGCGCGCCTTCCCGGACGGCGCGCCGATGTTCAACGCGCGGGAGCTGCGCCACATGGAGGATGTGCAGGCCGCGACACAAGGGGCGTTCGCGGCGCACACAGCGCTGCTGGCGGCGATGGCGGCGGTGGCGGCATACCTGGCGTGGAGTCCGGCGCGGCGGCCCGCGCTCAAGCGCGCGCTGTTCGGCGGCGGGTTGCTGACGCTGGGGCTGCTGCTCGCGCTCCTGGCGCTGGTGCTGCTGAACTGGAACCATTTTTTCAACCTGTTTCACCAGCTCTTCTTTGAGAGCGGCACCTGGCGCTTCTATGTCGATGACACGCTCATCCGCCTGTACCCGGAGCAATTCTGGTTCGACGCGGCGCTGGCGGTCGGCGCGCTGACCGCGCTCGGCGCGGCGCTGCTGGTGATCGTGGGGCGCTGGTGGCAGCCACGCGCGGGCCGCGCGGCGTCTCGGTGACCGCTGCGGCACCGCAAGCCGAGGAGAATTAAGCCACACATAACACGAATAACACCAATCAAGAGTCTCCCTTCGTGTCATTGGTGTTTACTCATGGTTCGATCTGGCGACGCCTGTTACAATTGGGTGCCATGCGAGAGACCGAAGCCATCGTCGAGCGAGGTCACGCGCCTGAGCGCCGCCCTCTCGCGCGTCGAGATCGCCAGCGACTTCGCGCCCGGCAGCATCCAGCCGGGCCAGTACCTGCTGGCGCGGTTGCACGCCGGCTGGGACCCGTACCTGCGCGAGCGCTGGCAGCCGGTGCGCTTCGCCGACCGGCTGATGATCGTTGACCGGCACACCGAGGCGGGCGATCAGCCGGGCCAGGTGGTGAGCCTGCTGGGGCCATGCGGGAAGCCCATCCCCATCCGGCGGGACGCGCAACACCTGCTGCTGATCGCGCAGGACGCGGTCCCCTCGGCGCTGGTCGCGCTGGCGCTCAAGGCGGTGGAGGAAGGCCGCTCGGTGACGCTGGTGCTGGGCGGCGCGGCCCAGGCCTACCCGCTCGACGCGCTCCCGCCGGAGGTCGAGGTGCTGCACGCCGACCGCGACTGGAAATGGCCGGCGCAGGTGGACGCCTTCACCTGGGCGGAGCAGGTGGTCGCGCTCGCCCCGCCGGAGACCGACTTCTACGCGCGGCTGTGGCAAACGCTCAACCAACTGCGGATTTACGTTCCGGAGCGGTTCGCGTTCGGCCTCTTCCTGCCGCCGACGCCGTGCGGCGTTGGGGCGTGCCAGGCTTGCCTGGTGCGCGGCAAGCGCAAGGACTACCTGGCGTGCACCGAAGGCCCGGCGCTGGATTTGGATAAGCTCGCGTTGTAGGGCAGGTGCAACGCGCCGCGCTCTGGGATTCTGTTGCTTTCGAGGTGGCGATGATACGATCCGTGATCTGTTTTGGGGCGCACCCCGACGACGAGACGATGTTGATCGGCGGGACGCTGGCGATGCTGGCCCAGCGGGGCGTGCGCGTGCACGTCGTGTCGGCGACGCGCGGCGAGGGCGGCGAGATGGGCGACGCGCCCGGCGTGTCGCGCGCAACGTTGGGCGCGGTCCGCGAGGCGGAACTGCGCGGCGCGGCGGCGGCGCTCGGCGCGGCGACGGTTGACATCCTCGGCTACGTAGACCCGGTCATCGGCGAGGACGAGGCGCTCTACGCATTCGAGGCGGACTTCGACACGCTGACCCGGCAGATCGCCGACCTGTGCCGTCGCTACGACGCCGATGTGGTGCTCTCGCACGGCGCAGACGGCGAATACGGCCACCCGGCCCACGTGCTCATGCACCGCGCGGTCCTGCGCGCCATGAGCGTCCTGCCGCCGGACGCCCTGTTCTACAGCTTCGCCGCCGCCGTGCCGGGCATCGAGGATCACCTCTGGAACACGAACGAGCCGGCGCACCTGGCGCTGGATGTGCGCCCCTGGCTCGACATCAAGGAGGCGGCGGCGCTGTGCCACCGCACGCAGCACGCGCTGTTCAAGCGCCGCCGCAACCTGAAGACGGTGCGCGAGGCGCTACGCACCGTCGAATCGGTGCGCCGGCGCCTCCCGCCGCTGCCCGACGACGCGCCGCTTGACGAGACGCCGCCCGGCGACGCCTTCGCCGCGTTGCTGCGCGCGGCGGGCGCATGGCAGCCGGTGCACACGCAGTGAGCGCGCCGGCATGATCGAACTGGCGGTAGGCGGCAAGCGCGACCTCGTGCTCGCAAACCCGGCGATGCCGGCGGCGGGCGTCTTCGGCTTTGGCGACGAATACGCCCGGCTCGTCGCCATCGATAAGCTCGGCGCGCTCGTCACCAACCCGATCACGTGGACGCCGCGCGCGCCGGCCTCCGGGCCGCGCGTGGTCGCGATGACGGGCGGCATGTTGCTGCACACCGGCCTCCCCAACCCCGGCATGAGCCGGGCAATTCGCCAGTACCGTGACGTGTGGGCGGCGTTCCCCGCCCCGGTGATCGTGCATGTCGTCGCCACGAACCTGTCAGACGTGCATAGGTGCTGCGCGGCGCTCGACACCCTGGAAGGCGTCGCCGGGATCGAACTGGGGGTGCACGATCAGGCGACCGCCGCCGAGGTCGCCGACGCCCTGCGCGAGGCAGCACGCGCGACCACCCTGCCGGTGATCGCCCGGCTGCCGCTACTCCGCGCCCCTGAACTCGCGCCGGCCGCGCAGGATGCCGGCGCGTGCGCGCGCTGGCTGTGGGCGCGCCGCCGCGCGGACGACGCGCGTCCCCGACACCGGGCAGTTCGTCGGCGGCCGGCTGTATGGGCCGTGGATCAGCCGCTCGCGCTGCGCGCGGTGGGGCAGGCCGCGAGCCAGGTGCGCCTCCCGGTGATCGGCTGCGGCGGCATCCACGCGCGGGAGGACGCGCGCGATTTCATCGACGCGGGCGCGGTTGCGGTGCAGGTGGACGCGGCGATATGGGTGAAGCCGGGCATACTTGAGGAAATCGCCGGCGAACTCGGCGGCCTCGACGCGACGCGCGTCGCCGGCGCGTGGCCGGACGAGTGGTGAGGGCGCGTGGCGAGTGTGTGTGACGATGAGAGGAGAACGTCTGGATGCTGTCTGACATCAAACCCAGCCCGGATTTCGACGTGCTGCGCCGCGCGCTGACCCGCCAGGGGGCGCTGGAACGCGCCACCATGCTCGAACTCAAGGCCGACGACGAGATCATCGCCGCCGTCATGGGCGTCCGCGACGCGCACGCCGCCGGCCAGATCGAGAAGGAACGCTGGACGCGGCTGCTCGTGCAATTCTGGTACGAGCTGGGCTACGACGCCGTCCGCCTGAAGGCCGGCCTGGACCTGCCACGGACGCGGATCGCCGCCGACGACACCGCCGCGCTCGCGCGCGCCAAGCGCGAATGGCAGAGCGAGTCGGAGGGGCCAATCGCGAACTGGGCTGAGTTCGAACAGTATCCCTGGCCCACCGCAAACGACGCCAACTTCTCGCAGATCGAATTGGCAGGACGCATCCTGCCGGAGGGATGAAGGTCCTGGTCAGCCCGTATGGCATCCTCGAACCGGCGATGTGGCTGATGGGCTACCAGCCGTTCGCGCTCGCCCTGTACGACAACCCAGACCTGGTCGAGGCGCTGATCGCGCGCATCACGAGCATCTACGTGCCCATCGCCGAGGCGGTGCTCGACATGGCTTGGGTCGGCGGCCTCTTCACCGGCGACGACATGGGCTTCAAGACAGCGACCATGATCGCGCCGGAGCACCTCAGAGAGTACGTCTTCCCCCTACCACAAACGCCTGGCCGAGTTGGCCCACGCGCGCGGCAAAGTCTACATCCTGCACGCCTGCGGCAACCTCGAGGCGGTGATGGATGACCTCATCGACGACGTGGGCATCGACGCCAAGCACTCGTTCGAGGACGCCATCATGCCGGTGGCCGATTTCAAGGCGAAGTACGGCGACCGGATCGCGGTTGTCGGTGGAATCGACATCGACTTCCTGTGCCGCGCGACCGAGGACGCGGTGCGTGCGCGGGTGCGGGAGACGCTGGACGCCTGTATGCCGGGCGGTGGCTACGTGCTCGGCTCAGGCAACAGCGTGACGAATTACATCCCGGTGCGCAACTTCGTGGCGATGGTGGACGAGGGACGCCGCTGGCGGGCCACGTAGCGGGCCGCATAGCGCGCCGCACAGCGGGCCGCGTGCGCAACTACCCCAGGGGCAGGCGGTCGCGCTCGTGCCAGCGGCCATCGTCGCCGAGGACGACGTAGCTCACCGTGTCGGCGCGGAAGCGCAGCGGCGTGACCTGCTCGGCAAGCGCCGCCTCCGCCGCCCGGAGCGCGGCTTCCGTTTCGAAGAAGGCCAGCGTCATGTGCGGTACATGAGCGAAGCGCCCCGCCGGCACGTAGTCCGGGAAGCGCGTGTTGAGTCGGCGGTGTAGGCGCGCCAGCGTCCCGTCGTCATCGGGGCGGAGCCACAGGACGAGCGCCTCGTCAGTCACGAACACGCCCAGCCCGCGCAGGAAGATGTCAAACGACGCGAAGGCGCGCAGCGCTCTCTTCGAACGCCGGGCGGACGAGCAGCCATTCATCCTCCGGGGCAAATGGGGGATAGGCCAGGGTGATGTGCGGGCCGATCAGGGCGTGAGGCGCATACGCGCGCCGCAGCGCCTCGACCTGCGCGCTCACTTCCGCCGGCGGGAAGATGACAAGCCCTGCGTCGCGGGCGAGAGCGCCCGCCATCAGCGCGTGCGCTCCACGACCGACCGGGCCTCACGCTCCTCCTGCTGGAAGACAAACTCAACGCCCCCGACGCTGATGCGGTCGCCGTGGATCAGCGGCGTCGCGCTCACCGGGCTGCCGTTGAGCAGCGTGCGCCCCGCTTCCGCCTGGTTCTGGAGGTAGTACCGCCCTCGCCCATACCGGATGAGCGCGTGCTGCGGCGCGACCTCCGCGCCGGCCACGACGATGGCCGCGTCTGGCGCGGAGCCAATGCAGGTCGATACGCCCTCGCGCCTGGGGAGTCCAAAGCGCGCGCCGGTCGCCACGGCCACCAGGGCGGCCCCCGCACCGGGCGCGGGCGCAGCCGCTCTGCGGCGAGGACGGCAATGCCCACGAGAAGGATCGCCACGACCGCCACAAGGATCGAAATCAGGGTGTCGGCCTCGGTTTGGTTGATGGGCAGCGGCAGCGTCGAGGTGATGACATAGTACGTCGTCGCCGCCTCCGACGGGTTGCGCAACCTCAGCGACCAGCGGCCGGCCGTGGGATGCGCCACCGACACCGCGCGCGCGCCCGGCGCGTCGGCGCGCGAGGCGACCTCCGGGCGAACACCGTTCGGGTCGGCCAGCACCATTTCGGGCGCTTCCGCCGCCGACACAACCGACACGCGCAACTCCGCCTGATCGCCCGGCACACGCATCTCCAGGCGCGCGGATGCGCCCGGTTCCAGCGCCCCGCTTGAGGTCATCGGCGCGCCGCCGGTGGCGGCGTGGGCAATCGCCGTGAAGGCCCACAGCAGGCGCGGCGTATCCTCCACCGCGAGGATGCTCTCCGCGAAGGGCAGGGCGCGACGGCCCGCAGCGACTCCAGAAACGCCGCGTCGAAGTCCCCCAGGCCAAGCGTGTAGAAGCAGTGGCCCTGCTCGCGCGCGGCGCGCGCCGGCCCGTCGATGACCTGCGCCGCGTCCAGGCCCTGCGTCGGTGCGCCGTCGGTCATCAAGACGATAGCGCCGTCCTCAGCGTCGTCTTCGCTGGCGTCGCCAAGCGCGTTGAGGGCGGCCTCAAGCGCCGCGCCGATGTTCGTCCCGCCCTCAACGAGGTCGGGCAGTGCCGCCACCGCCCCGGCGGCGGCGTCCATGTTGTTGCTGAGCGGGTAGAGCAGGGTCGGATCGTCGCTGAAGGCGATCACGGTCACGCGGGGGATGGGCGTGGCCTGGGCGAAGAAGCGCAGCATCGCCGTCACGGCCTGGCGCGTCACCTCGATCTTCGTCGCGCCGTTGGCGGCGTCGGCCATGCTTGCAGAGACATCGATGACGAGCGCGATTCGCCTGGGCTGGGCGGCTGGCGCGACCCCAAGGGACAGTGCCGCCAGGAAGACAGCCAGAAGGACGATGACCGCGCGCCGCATCAGGTCTGACTCAAGTCAATACAGCGCCTTGAACACGAACTGCGTGTCGCCCATGCGGATCACATCGTTTTCCTTAATGGGCGTGGCCGCGCGGATCCGCTCGCCGTTGATGAACGTGCCGTTGGGCGTGCCGAAGTCCCAGATGTAGAACTCACCGTCCTCCAGAGTGATGCGCGCGTGCTGGCGCGAGATTTTGGGGTCGTCCCAGACGACATCCGCGCCCTTGCGCCCAATCGAGTGGCCGGGCGTCACCTTGATGATGTGCCCGCGTCGCGGCCCCTCCACGATCACCAGCCAGGCCAGCGGGCCGGCGTCTGCCTCGCCGATCTCGGTCACGTCATCGTCGAACTCGGCGCGGCGGCGCGTGGGCCACTGGGTGATCTCCTCGTCGCCATAGTCGTCGTAGGCTGCCGCCTCGTCGTAGGGTGGCCGGCCCACGCCGCCCCGGCGCGGCGGCAACTCGGTGGGCAGTTCGTCGTCGAGGGAGGCGGCGCTTCGGGGCGGCCCTTCCCTGCCGCGCAGAACGGACACGATGTATGTGGCGGGTCGTAAGGACCGTGAATGTCGCAGAAGCCGCCACCTTGTTCTTCCATTGCTTCAAGACCTCCGTCGTTCATCGATTCACCCCGTAGGGGCCGTAAACTGCAATTCGGTATCGCCGATCACGATCACGTCGCCGTGCGTCAGCATCTCCGGGCGGCGCACCCTGCGCCCGTTGAGGAGCGTGCTCGGCGGTCGCGCCCGGTCGTACAGCGTGAAGTAACCGTCCTCCTCGCGAATGAGAATGTGCTCGCGCGAGACCGTCGGGTCGGCTATGGTGACATCGTTGTTGGCGCGGCTGCGCCCGATGCGTGTATCGCCCTTGAAAAGCTGGTACGCCTCGTGCGTGTTCCGGTCCACGAGCCAGGCGTTGGCGGTGGGCCGGGCCGGCTTCGTCTCCGCCGCGAGGGCGCTTCGCGCGGCGGCTGCGCTGGTTCCGCTGCCTTTTTCCACCGGCGACAGAGGGCTTGCCTCATCCGGAACCCCGTCAGCCCCGGTACGTGATCCAGTAGCCGAGCGCCGCCAACAACGGGACGATGCCGCCGAGCAGCCCCAGGTGAAGAAGAACGCTTCTTTTGCGCAGCAGCGCGTTCTGTGTTTCGGTTGCCGCAAAGCGGTAAAGGATGGTCGGCAACAGAAGCAAGCCAGGCAGCAGCACCGCGAAGCGCCAGCCGGGCGTCTTCAGTTCCCGGCGCTGGCTGTCGTACAGATACCACACCGCCGCCGCGATGTAGAACACGACGAACAGCACCCAGCCGCCGATCCCGCCAAGGCCCTCGAAATACCAGGCAAAGAACTGGCTCGTCCCGACCACCGCATCACATCCTTACCGAAAGCGGGGCCTCCCGCCGGTACACATGTTCTGGCATCAGTCTAACGCGCATCGAATCGTTTTCCAAGTCATCCCCCCTCGCGCGTGAAGCGCAGGCGCGTATCGCCCACCTCGATGACGTCGCCCTCCTGCAGGGTGTGCGGCGCGGTGAGCGCCACGCCGTTGATCAGGCTGGGGTTCTCCGGTTTCAGGTCCGTATAAATAAAGTCGCTCCCCCGGCGGCTGATGCGCGCGTGCTGGCGCGACGCCGCGCGCCCGGTCACGACCACATCGGCGCGCGTACGCGACCGCCCCACAATCGTCTCGCTCTCCGAGAGCTGCCAGCGGGTGCCGCGCGTCGGGCCGCCCTCGGCGACGAGGTACGCCTTCACGTCGTCGCCGGCCGCCACGTGCGCCGCCCCTACAGCCGCAGCGCCCGCCCCGGCCTGCGCCACCAACGCCCGACGCCGCCGCAGCGTCAGCGGGACCACAACCGCGAAGACGACCACCAGCAGCAACACCAGCAGGAACAGCGGCAGGCTGTTGCCCTGGAAGATCACCTGCACGGCCACCGGCTCCGAAGTCTGCGCCTGCCCGGTCACGTCACGGAGCGCCACAGCCACCGCAAACACCCCCGCGCCGAGGTCGGTCGTGTCCCACGTAAAGACCGTGTCGCCGAGCGGGCCGCGCACCCCGGTCACCTCCGCGCCGTTGACAAGCAGCGTCGCGCTGGCGATCTCCTCCAGCGCCGCGTTGGTCTCGTAGCGCACCTGCACCTCGCCCGATACCTGTTCGTCCGCCTCCGGCGCGACGACGGCGACCGCGAGCGGTCGCGTCACCGTGACGGTGGCGGCTGCGCTGCGGGTGTTGCCGGCGCTGTCCTGCACCACGACCTCGATCTCGTGGTCGCCCAGCGCGTGCGCGCTCGTGTCCCAGGGGATGACGCCCTCCGCTGCCGGGCTGGTGAGCGTCTCCACCGGCGCGCCATCCACGTTGAGCGCCACCGATTCGAGCAGCGCGCCCGTGACCGCCACGCGGTAGCGCACCGAGGTCACGCCGGTCACCTCTGCGCCGGGCGCAGGGCTGGTGAGATCGACCGCCAGCGGCTCGGCGACGGTGACGGTCAGCGAGGCCTCGCCGGCGTTGCCGGCCGTGTCCTCGGCGCGCACCGTCAGCCGGTGCACGCCCAGGCTTACCGTGCTGGCGTCCCAGGCGACCGCATCAATCGTGGAGGGTCCTCAAGAACCGCCGCCGCCTCGCCATCGACCAGCAGCGTCACGCGGTCGAGCGCGGCGGCGTTGGCCTCGACCGAGAAGCCGACATCGACCGCGCCGGCCACGCGCGCGCCCTCGGCCGGCGCGAGCAGCCGCACGACGATGGGCCTGAGCACGCGCACGGTGAGCGTCTGTGACGCCGTATAGCCGGCGCTGTCCTCCGCGCGCACCTCGACCTCGTGCAGGCCCGGCGCGAGCGTCGTCGTATCCCAGGCGATGCTGCGCCCCGCGGCGGCAGCGGCGACCTCCACGCCATCGACAAGCAATGCCACGCGCGCAAGGTCGGCGGCGTTGGCCTCCGCACCGAAGCGCACCGTCACGACGCCGGCGACGGCCTCGTTCTGCGCCGGCGTCAGCACCTCAAGCGCCACCGGCTCGACCACCGTGACCGGCACCTCCGCCGCCTGCACGCGCCCGGCGCTGTCCTCCGCCATCAGGCGCAGTTGGTGCGCGCCCAGGCCGGCGGCGGTCGCGTCCCACGTGAGCGCGCCCTCGGCGGCGGGCGCATCCGCCGCGACGACCTCCGCGCCGTCCACCAGCAGCGCGACGCGCGCCAGGTCCGCCGCGTTGGCGCTGGCCCGGTAGCGCACCGGCACCTGCCCGGCGACTTCCGCGTTCGGGACCGGCGCAAGGACCTCGACCTCAAGCGGCGGGATGACGTTGACCGTCACCGTCGCGCTGACCTCATCGCCCAGGGTGTCGGTGAGGCGCACCTCCAGCGTGTGCGGCCCCAGCCCGGCGGCGTCGGCGTTCCACGTGATGGTATTGACGCCCGCGCGCAGCCCGGTGAGGGTTTGTACGCGCCCGTCATCGACCAGGAACGCGCCGCGCGCCACGTCGGAGGGTAGGCCGTCGAAGGTGAAGCGCACCGCGACCTCGCCCGCAACGGACGCGCCCGGCTCCGGCGCTGTCAGGGCGACGCGCACCGGACGCGCGACGCGCACCGGCGTCGCCGCCCGCGCCTCAGCGCCCGCCTCATCGCGCGCGACGATTTCGAGGGTGTGCGCGCCCAGCGCCGCCGTGTCGCTCTCCCAGACCAGCGCGCCCTCCGGCGCAAGGTCTTCGGCAGCGGCGACCTCCACGCCGTCCACCAGCAGCGCGATGTCGTAGAGTGGCGCGGCCCTGGCCTCGGCCTCGTAGCGCACCTCAACCGCGCCGCTGAGCACCGCGTTCTGCGCCGACGACGTGATGCGCACCGCAAGCGGCTCGACCACGTTGACCGTCACCGTCGCGTTGACTTCATCACCCAGCGTGTCGGTGAGGCGCACCTCCAGCGTGTGCGGCCCCAGATCGACCGCGCCGGCGTCCCAGGTGAGCGCGTTCTCGCCCGCGCGCACCGCGGCCAGCGTCCGCACGCGGCGGTCATCCACCAGGAACACTGCCCGCGCCACGTCGGCGGCCAGACCGTCGAGCGTGAAGCGCACCGTCACCGGCCCCGCCACCGGCGCGCCCGGCTCCGGCGCTGTCAAAGCGACGCGCAGCGGGCGGTCCACGTTGACCGTCACCGAGGCCTGCGCCTCGTCCCCCTGTCGGTCGTGGCGAGGACCGCGAGCGTGCGCGCGCCGAGCGGGGCGGCAGCCGTATCCCAGATCAACGCGCCGGCCAATTCGCCGCCCTCCGCCACATCGACCAGCGCGCCATCGACCAGGAGCACGACGCGCGCCAGAGTCCCGGCGTTGACCGCGACCTCATAGGCCACATCGACCACGCCGCTTGCCGTCGTGTTGGGTGCGGGCGCGGTGATCGCCACGCGCAGCGGCTCGACCACGACGACCGGCGCGGTCGCCGAATACTCGTTGCCCAGCGTGTCGGTCAGGCGCACCTCCAGCGTGTGCGGCCCCAGTTCGACAGTCGTTGCGTCCCACGTGAGCGCGTTCGCGCCGCGTTGCAGCGCGGTGATCGCCGCCACGCGGCGGTCATCCACCAGGAATACCGCCTGCCGCACGTCAGCCGGCCGGCCGGTCAGCGTGAACGGCACCTCGACCGCCGCCCCGGCCACGCGCGCACCCGGTGACAGCCCAAGCGCCACGCGCAATGGGCGCGTGACCGCGATAGTCACGGCGTCGGAGGCGCGGTATCCATTCGAGTCGGTCACGGACACAACCAGCGTATGCGCGCCCAGCGCCGCGTCGGCGGGGTCCCAGGTGAGCGCCCCGGTCGAGTCCAGCGCCACACTGTGATCGACCTCTGCGCCGTCTACCAGCAGCGCCACGCGCTGGACAAACCCGGCGTTCGCCTCGGCCGTGTAAGCGACCTCGACTGCGCCCTGCGTCGCGTCCAGCAGCGCGTTGGGCGCCGGCGCGGTGATCGTCACGCGCAGCGGCTCGACGACGCTGACCACGCGCGTCGCCGTCTGCTGCGCGCCGGTCGTATCGGTCAGGCGGATCTCGAGCTGGCGCAGGCCCAGGCCGGTCGCCTCCGCGTCCCAGGTGAGCGCGTTCGCGCCGCCGCGCAGGTCGGAATCGCGGCGATGCGCCGCCCTCCACCCAGAACTCGGCGCTGGCGACATCCGCAGGGCTGCCCGTGACGTTGAAGCGCACGAGCACCCGCCCGGCCACCTGCGCGCCCTGCGCCGGCTCGGTGATCGCGACGGATAGCGGGCGCGCCACCAGCACGGGCACCGTCGCCTCCGCCTGGTTGCCGGCCGCATCGGCAGCAATGACGGTCAGGGTGTGCGCGCCGAGCGCTGCCGCGTCGGAGTCCCACGTGAAGACGCCCTCGGCGTCGCCCGACTCGGCGTAGCGCGCCCCATCGACGTGCAGCGCCACGCCCGCCAGCGGCGCTGCGTTCGCCTCGACGGCATACGCAACCGCCACCGCGCCCGCCAGCCGCGCGTCGGGGGCCGGCGACGTGACGCGCACCATCAGCGGCTCGACGACGGTGACAAACGTCGCGTCGGCATGGACGTTGCCCAGCGTATCCGTCAGGCGGACTCCAGACGCCGCAGCCCCAGGCCGACCGCGCCGGCGTTCCAGGTCAGCGCGTTTTCACCCGGCTTGAGTTCGAAGCCGGCGGTGACCTCCTCAAGCTCCAGGTCATCGACGAAAAAGCGCACCTCCGCCATATCGGCGGGCCGCCCGGTGAGCGTAAACGCGACCTCCACCGCGCCGGCCACGCGCGCGCCCTCGGCCGGCGCGTCTATGGTCAGGCCGACCGGGCGCGCCACGTTGACCGTCACCGCGTCGCTGGCCTCGTTGCCCGTCGCGTCGCGCGCGCGGATCTCCAACGTGTGCGCGCCCAGTGGGGCGAGGTCGGCGCTCCAGTGGAGCGCGCCCGCAGCGTCATCGGTCTGCCGGAGCGCGTACAGCGCGCCATCGACGTAGAGCGCCACGCGCTGCAGCGCCGCGACGTTCGCCTCGGCGGTGTAGCCGACGACGACCGCGCCGCTCACGTCGGCGTTCGGCGCGGGGTCCGTGACCTGCACCGCCAGTTCGGGGACCACGTTCACCACGACCGCGGCGCTTGCCTGGTTGCCCAGAGTATCCCGCGCGCGGACCTCAAGCTGGTGGCCGCCCAGCCCGGCGGCGGAGGCGTCCCACGTGAAGGCGCCCGCGCCCGGCTCCGGCGCAGCGCGCGCCTCGACCTCGCGCCCATCGGCGAGCAGGCTCACGACGTTGACATCGGCCACGTTGCTCGCGATCTCGAACGCCACATCGACCTCACCCGCGAGGCGCGCGCCCGCCAGCGGCGCGGTGATCGCCACGCGCAGCGGCTCGACCACGCGCACGGTGACCTGCGCCTCACCGGTGTTGCCCGCGCTATCCCGCACGAAGAGGTCCAGCGTGTACGGGCCGGGCGCAAGCTGCGAGGTGTTCCACGTGTAGCGGATGTCGCCCGCGCCGAACTCCTGCAACGGCGCACCGTTGACGCTCAGCCGCGCATAAGCCACCGGCGCGGCGGCGCTGACCTCAGGCTGGATGAGGACGTTGCCGCTGACCTGCGCGCCCTCCTCAAGGTTGAGGCGCGCTTCTACCGGGTGCGCCGTCGCGGTGAACGTCGCCTGCGCGGCGCTGGTGAACGCCTGGTACGTCACGCGCAGTTCGAGCGCGTGCTCGGCGTCGTCGGCAGGGAGCGCGGAGGTGAAGTCGACGCGGTATTCCTTGCGCAGCAAGGCAAGCACGTCGGCGAAGGCCTGCTCCAGCGCAAGGGGCGTGGCGCTGATGTAGCTGACGCCCTGCGTGGCGGCGGCAAGCGCCTCCAGCGCGGCCTCGTCCGTCTGGTTGCCGAAAGAGACCGGGTAGATCGGCACGCCGAGCCGCTGCGCGTAGGCGACAACCTCATCCGGCGTGCGCTGTGTGTTCTCCGGGAGCAGCCGCCAGCCGGCGGCGCTGTTGTCCACCCCGTCGGTGAGGATCATCACGGCGCGCCGGCGGCTGGCCGCGGCCTGCGGGTCGGCCTCAAGCAGCGCGAGCGCGTCATACGCCGCGCCCCAGAAGGCGGTGTAGGCGTCCTGCGGCCCAATGGCGAGGCCGGCCACGATCTCACGCAGCCGGTCGCGGTCGTCGGTGAAGCCCTGCTCTACCGTGATGCTGCGCTCGTTGGGATTGCCAAACGTGATGAGGGCGATCCTGTCATGCGCCGCTGGCGGGAGGCCGTCGAGCATCGCGAGCGCCGCGTTGCGCACCGCCGCGACGCCCGCCTCGCCCAAACTGTTGCTGATGTCCAGCGCAAGCACCAGCGACACTGGCCGGTCGGGCCGCTCCGACGGGCTAACCGTGACCTGATCGTCCGGCACCGGCTGCCCGTCCTCAGTGAGCGCGAACGCGCGGGCCGTCAGCCCATCGATGGGAATCCCCCGGCTATCAGCCACCGTGACATAAGCGGTAACGCGCGGAAAACGCGCGCTGTCAACCGCGTGCACCGTGAGCTGCAACGGGTCGGCGGGCTGAGCGGCAGCAGGTAGCGGCACGCAGGAGAGCACGATGAGCGCAAGCGCAGCCAACAGGCCCAAACGACCGGAGCGGTTATCCATGAGTCGTTCTTCCTTACTGTTATGTATCTATGCGCATCAGTACGTGTGAGTGGCGTGCCGTGTCGCAGATTCAGTGTATCACGTCGGGCGCAAAAAGGCACGGTTTCTGGCGCTGTTGCCCCCATATGGCGCGGATGCTACAATCCAACCAACCTGACGACTGCTACCCTTGATCCTGGAGTCCTGCCGATGACGCCCAGGCGGTTTCCTCTGCTCACGTTTGTATTCCTGGTCATGGCGGCGCTGGCGTGCAATGTCCCTGGCGGCGCGCCGACGCCCACGCCAACGCCCATCCTGCCCACCGTGTCCATCGTCGCGCCGGTGGAGGGCGCCGCGGTCAACGTCGGGCAGCGGGTGGAAATCCGCTCCCGGTCGGCTGACACCGCCGGCGGCGTCACGCGGGTGGAGTTGCGCGCCGATGGGACGGTGATCGATGCGCAGGAGCCGGAAGCGCCAAAGATCGCGTGGACGGTGCAGCAGACCTGGACGCCGGCGACAGCCGGTGCGCACACCATCGAGGTGATTGCCTATCGCGGCACGGTCGCCAGCATACCGGCCACGTTGGTGCTGACCGCAGCCGGCACGGTCACGGTCACGCCCCCGCCGCCCTCGGCGAGCTGCATAGCGACCACCAACACCAACCTCAACTTCCGCGACGGGCCGGGCACCAATTACCCCAGCAAGAGCGTGCTGGCCCCGAACACGGCGCTCGCCATCGTTGGGCGGCTTGGCGACAACTCCTGGTGGCAGGTGCGCACGACCGGCGGCGAGATCGGGTGGGTGGCCGCCGACTACACCGACGAGAGCGGCAACTGTGTCGGCGTGCCGGTGGTCCAACCACCGCCGCCGCCCACGAATCCCTAGCCGGGGTCTCGTGACGCCGGTTAGGGGATTCCGGTCACCAACACAGCACAAACGAATCGCAAACTGTAATAATGCGCCCAATACCGCCTTCAAGCTTTCAGGTTTAAAGACCCTAACCTGGCGCGTTGACTCGGTTTAGCTGCCGCTGTAGAATGCAGGTACTATGCAAGCGCGCGTGTTGATCGTCGATTCCGACATCTCCTTTGTCGTCAAGATCAAGCAGGCCCTTCAAGAAACTGGCCGCTATGACGTCACCGTGTTCGCCACGGGCCAGGCCGCCCTGGAACACCTGGGCCGCCAGCGGCAGGATGTGGTGGTGGTGGACTTCGGCCTGCGCGACATGGACGGGCCGGGCCTGATCGAGAAGCTGCGCGCGGTGCAGCCCGACCTCGCAATCGTCGCTGTGCCAAGCGTCGCTTACCGCGTGCCCGACTGGCTCAACGTCAACACCCGGATCGAGAAGCCCTATCGCGCGCGCGACCTCGACCCGGCGCTCCAGGATGCGCTCGCGCAGCGCGCCAAAGCGCCGCCTGCGCAGACCGCCGCGCTCCCCCACGATGAGAACCGCGACCTCGACGCCTACATGAAGACCACGGGCACCATCAACGAGGCTGAAGCAACACGCCGGCCAGTGGCGCGCCCACACGAAGCAAAGCCAGCGCCCGGCGACGACATGTCGCTGGACGATCTCCTCGAAACCCTGTCCGCCGCCGAGGATAAGCCGGAACCCGAAGACGCGGCGCGGGATGCGGCGCTCGACCGGTATGTGACGCGGACGGAAGACCTCAGCGCGCAGGAGTTGGCCGCGCGACAGATGGACGCGGTGCGGCGCGAGGCGGAGAACCTGCCGCCGGGCCCCCTGGACGCGATGGAAGCGCCGGGCATTGAGATGTCGCTCGACGAAATTGACATGGAGACAGCGGCGGGGGACGACACAGAGGTCGGCGACACAGAGACCGGCGACGAGGACGAGAGCGGGGAATTCCAGCTTACCGACGACTGGCTGGCGACCCTGATTGAGGGCGGCGCGGCGACAGCATCGGACTGGCCGGACGAAGAGGACGATGCCATCACACCCGTGAAGCCCACGCCGACGGTCGTCCTCAGCCCTGACGAGCTGCCTCCCGGCGCAGAGGAACCCGCGCCAACCAGCGCAATCGAACACCGCGACGAGCAAGACCTCGATATTTACCTGTCGATGACGGACAGTCTGGACAACGAGGCGGTCCCAGCGGGAGAACGCGAGCGCGAGGGCCGCGCCGAACCCGAATGGGAGGAAATCGCGGCGCTGCTCGATGACATGGAACCCGGCAGCGATGCGGATTACGCCCCGCCGGAAGAACCTGTCACCATCCCCACCGACGACTCCTTCGATGAGGTCATGGCGCTGATGGCCGGCGAGGCGCCGGCCGGCGAGGCGGAGGATGGCGCGGCAGCGACGGTCGAGGCGACGGACGCGCAGCCCAAAGAGAAGAGAGGCGATACCACGCCGCTCCCGCCGCTTGAGGAGGGCGAGCTAGCAGCAGGGGTACTCGGCGCGGGCCTCGGAGAGGGCGAAGAAGAGTCGGTCGAGTACCTTGCTTCGTTCTCTGCCACCATTGCGGAGGTGGCCGCGCGCGCCCACGAGGAAGCCGGCGACGAGGAAACCTCCCCCGCCACGCCGCCGCAAGGCATCCCGGCGGAATGGGAGCTTGAATTCCTGGAAGGGCGCGAGGCGACCGCCGGCGCGGAGGCAGAGCACGAAGGGACAGAAGGGGAAGCCGCCGGCCACGAAGCAGAGGCCGACTGGATGGCGCTCTTCGACGAGGTCGCGCAGAGCGTCGCCGACGCCGAAACCGCCCAGATCACGGGCGCGAGCGAGACCTCACTCGACGACCTGCTCAACCAGATCGAGCAGCAGATCGCGCAGGCGACCCCGGAACCGCGCCCCAAACTCAAGAAACTCCCGGCGCGCCAGTCGCGCGACAAGCGGCCCCGGCGCAGGCGACCGCACCGGCGCGTCGCGCGCGGTGAAGATGAAGCGGCCCCCCCTCTGTTTGGCTGGCGCGAAACGCCAGCGCCGGCCGGGGAGCAAACCCAGGCGGAGCCGCAGCCCGCCGACACGGAGTGGCAGCCGGTCACACAGGATGAAATCCAGCCGGGCGAACTCCCGGACTGGCTCGCCGACGAGGTCCCCGAAGACCTGCGCCAGGGCGCGCGCGCCGGCGCAATCGACGCCGAAGAAGGGGCCACCGAACCGGACGCGCTGGCGGCAGCCGCGCACGACGCCGAAGCGCCAGAGCCGCCGGCCCCGGCACTGCCGCCCTACATCCTACCGGCGGAGCCGGTCGTCGTGGAACCCACGCTCCAGAGCGGCAAGGCGTACCGCTCGCCCGGCATCGCGGCAGAGGAACCCGAACCGCCGCCGCTCCCTCAGCGCGACCCCGACGAGTGGCGTCCGGCCTTCCCCGGTGAAGCGCCCGCGTCCGCCGCCGACGAGGAAGCCACGCCCGACGCGCTCTTTGTCTATCCGGGGCTGCACGGCTTCGACGAGACGGCGGAACCGGAATGGCGCGCCGTCACGCCGCCTGCCGCCTCCGCCAAGTCCGAGTCTGGGGCCGAGCCTGAGCCAGCCCGCGCCGCCGCGCCGCCGCCGGACACCGAGCCGCGCCGGCACTACGCGGAGAACGCGCAGATTGCGCTGAGCCTGACGCAGCTTGCGGTCGAATCGCTGGCCGAGGTGCTGCTGCTCACGCGCGGGCGGCGGCTCATGGGGTATACCGGCGCGGTCGGCGAGCGCGACGCGCTCGACCTTGCCGACGCCGTATACGGTCACTGGGACCCTCAAGGCGGGCGGCGGCAGACGCAGGTGCAATTCGTCCGCCTGGAATCCGCCGCGAAGGACTACATCCTGTACTCGATTGCCACCACCGACGACATGGTGCTCTCGATGGCTTTCCCGGCGGCCACGCCGCTGGGCCAGATCCGCCGTCACGCCAGGGAGATGGCGCGCGCCCTCGAAGCCGAGGGCACCGAGCCAGAGCCAGAGGACGAGATGGCGCAGGAGGCAGCGCCGCCGGTTGCCGCGCCGGCCGGCGAGGACGCTGCTGGGGCCTATGACATTGAAGCACAGGCAGCGACCGCAGACGACGCGGACGCCGCACCGGGCACCCCCTCCCCCGCCGAAGCGACGCCCGACACGCCTCCGCCAGCCCCACAGGACGACGAAGAGCCGCAGCCAACCACGTCCTACACGTGCGTGTGGACACTCCGCAACCCCAAGATACAGCTTGACGAAGAGCAGGAGCGTCGGTTGGATGCATGGCTACACGAAATCGCCGCCGTGCATCGCTGGCGCGTCCAGCAGGTGACGGTCCGGCCTGATTACCTTGACGTTCAGGTCGAGGTGCCCGCCATCGACAGCCCCTCCAGGGTCGTCGAGGCGCTCATGGACGCCACGTCCAACCGCATGTTGGAGACCTACGCCGACAGGCTGGCCGTCCGCCCTGGGCAGGGCCTCTGGGCCGACGGCTACTACGTGGTCACACCAAGCCGGCCCCTGAGCGAGCGCGAGATCGCGCGCTTCATCAGCTACCAGCGCAGGGAACAGAGCGCGACCGGCTCATGAGCGCGCATATCTTGATCATCGACCCCGATGCCTCGTTTGCCGGCATGATGAGCCAGGGCCTCCGCGCGCTGGCCGGGTACGAGGTCACGCTGGCGCACAGTGGGCGCGACGCCCTGGCGAAGCTGCCCGCCGCCGGCCCGGTAGACCTGGCGATTCTCGACCTGGGGACGGACGACATCGCGCCCGCGGCCCTGATCGACGCGCTGCGCGCGCACCGCCCTGGCCTGCCCGTGCTGGTGATCCCCATCGCCGGCGACGCGGCGCCCACCGACCTGCCGGTTCAGGGCGCGTTCGCCAAGCCGCCCTTCCTGCCTGACCTCCCGGCGCTAATCGACCGGGCGCTTGGGCGAGAAACCGCCGTGCCGGAACCAGCCACGCCGGCAGCGGCGACGGTCGAGGAGATACTTGCCGCGCCCGGCGTCGCGCCAGTGGAAGAGCGCGCGACCGCCCCTGGCGGGCACCAGAGGGATCGTCGGACGGCAAGGCGGGCGGCGAGCCGCCGACGATCATCGACGAGATTCTCGCCATCCGCGACGTGCAGTGGTACGCCTACGACCGGCACAAGCGCCGGTTCCTGTGCTATCCCGATCTGCGCCTGCCGCCGGAGGCGCGCGACCAACTGGAACAACAGCTCACGCGCCTCAGCGAGGCGCTTGGTTTCGTGCCGGTGATGCTCACGCGCGCGAACCAGCTCATGGCCCGCATTGGCGGCATGAACGAGCGCGAGGCCAAGCACCTGGCGCGTTCGATCAACCGGTCGTGGTCGGGAAGCGACGGGCGCAGCAGCGACCAGGAAATCATCCGGTTCGACGAGTTCCTGCACCCAGACGCCTTCGACCCGTTTACCGTCTACTCGGCGGTCGTGCTGTGGCCCTTCTACCTGTCGGCGGCGTGGCGTGGTCGCCTTCCGCTGAGCCAGGTGCGGCGGGCGGTTCGGGAGACCGCCCGCGAGGTCGCGCGTCTGCTCCAGGAAGCGGAAACCGCATCCTGAACGCCCGTCACTTCTTCCGCGAGAGCGCCCCCGTTGTCAGTTGTGCAGAGAAGATTTGAATCACGAAGCCACGAAAGATGCGCCCAACCCTCTCGTGACTTCGTGAGATTCTGCTTTCGCGTGACGAATCCCGATGCTATGGCAGTTCGGGGAACGCCGTGCCCGGCGGCGCCCATGTCGGGCTGCGGTCGCTGGCCCCATCGAACGTGAGGCGGCGGACCTGCGCGCCTGTGCTGTCCATCACGTAAAGCTCCCGGTCGCCGTCGCGGTCGGAGTAGAAGGCAATCCACAGGCCGTCCGGCGACCAGACGGGCCACCAGTCGTTCGCGTCATTGTCGGTGAGCTGCCGCATGTCGCCGCCGTCCACCGCCATGACGTACACCTCAAGGTCGCCGTCCTCCCCGGAGACGAACGCGATGGAACGGCCATCGGGCGACCAATCAGGCGTGCCGTCAGAAGCGGTGTTCTCGGTCAACTGGACCACGTTGCTGCCGTCGGCGGCGTCCATCACAAAGATCTCGAAGTCCCCGTCGCGGTCAGACTCAAATGCGATGCGCGTCCCGTCGGGCGACCACGCCGGCGCGCCATCCCAGGCCGTGTTGTCGGTGAGCTTGCGGACCTCGCCGCTGTCCACGTCCATGACGAAAATCTCCCGGTCGCCGTCGCGGTCGGAATAGAAGGCAATCTCCGCGCCGTCAGGTGACCAGACCGGGAACCAGTCGCCGGCGTCGTTGTCGGTGAGCTGTGTCACCTCGCCCGTGGTCAGGTCGAGCACAAAGAGTTCAAAGTCGTCGTCGCGCAGCGAATCGAAGGCGATGCGCGTCCCGTCAGGGGACCAGTTCGGCGTCCCATCGGCAACGTCGTTATCGGTGAGTTGTGCGATGGCCTCGGTAGCGAGATCGAGCACGAAAATCTCGTAATCGCCGTCGCGGTCCGACGCGAACGCCAGCAGCCCGGTGAGCGCCACCTCCGGCGTGGGCGACTCGGTCGGCGGCGACGTCTCGGTCGGGACTGGCGTCTCGGTTGGCGTTTCGGTCGGCGGGACCAGGGTGTCCGTCGGCGTCAGGGTTGCCGTAGGCGTCATGCTCGGCGTCGCGGACGGTGTCTCCGTTGGCGTCTCCGTTGGCGTCTCGGTAAACGTCGCCGTCGCAGTTGCGGTCGGTGCGGGCGTATCGTATCGGAGGGCATCTCGGTCGGTGTTGCCGTCGCTGACGGCGCTGCCGTCTCGGTCAGCGTCGCCGTTGGCGCTTCTGTGGGCGCGCTGGCGATCACTTCGTCAGGCTGTGTGGCGTTCAGCGGATCCGGCTCGACCGGCGCCATCGTCTCGACCAGGGGCGCGTTGGAGGCGTCGCCACGGATCGCGATTCGCGAGGCCGGCACCCAGCCCTCCCCGGCGGTGCTCGCCACGTAGAACCAGGTCCAGTACTCGTCGCGGCCCAGGATTGGCATCTCCTCCCCGCTGCTGACCTGGCCGACGATGGCGTAGTTCAGGCCGGGGCCGCTCTGCAGCGCGAGCGTCGCGGGCAGCGCAATCGCAACCGCCGCAACCGTGACCTCGGCCTCCGCCCCCGGCTCGGCCTCTCCCGCCGGCGGCGGGGCTGCCTCCTGGCCGGCGCGCTCGACCTCGAACGCGACATCCGGCTCCGCGCCCGGCTCGGCGAACGGCACGAAGCGCGCGTCGCCCCGGATCACGGTCCAGCGCGCGCTGACCCAGCCCACGCCATAGGGGCTGTTCACCTGCCACCATGACCAGTCCTTGTTGCGCCCGACGATCTCCATCTCCGTCACCCACCCCTCGACCACACCGAGGCGCTCATAGCCCACGCCGGGGCCTTCGCGCACGTTGAGGAACGAGGCGGTCACGAGCACGCGGGGCAGTTCGAAGCGGGCGTCAGGGTCCGGCTCGGCGAGCGGCACGAAACGCGCGTCGCCCCGGATCACGGTCCAGCGCGCGCTGACCCAGCCCACGCCATAGGGGCTGTTCACCTGCCACCATGACCAGTCCTTGTTGCGCCCGATGATCTCCATCTCCGTCACCCACCCCTCGACCGCGCCCATGCGCTGGTAGCGGGCGCTGGGGCCTTCGCGCACGTTGAGGTAGGACGCCGTCACCAAAGCGCGGGGCAACAGGAGCACGGCGTTCGGGTCCGGCTCCGCGAGCGGGGTGTTGCTTGCATCGCCGCGAATGATGGTCCACTGGGCGCTGACCCAGCCCACGCCGTAAGGGCTTTCGACCTGCCACCACGACCAGTCTTCGTTGCGGCCAATGATGGGCATCTCGGTCACCCAGCCATCGACCACACCGAGAATCTGGTAGCGCACGCTGGGGCCTTCGCGCACGTTGAGGTGCGACGCGGTGACGATCACGCGCGGGCTGGTATCCAGGCGCGAGAGCACGGCCTGAACCGGGAAGAAGCTCGCGAGCAACAGGGTCAGGAGCAGTAACGCCGAGCGTGTGAGGCGGAGTCGCGGCATGATTCCAAGTCCCTTCCAGACAGTCCCGGCAAGCCATGTCCCCGCAGTTGGGGCATGGCACACCATTGCTTGCGTTTATTGTAAGAAAGCGTATATGGCGAAACAATTGTGGGCAGCGTGGAAAGGGGTTAGAGATCGGTTATCACGCCGGGGAACGCGCCGATTTTGTGCAGGTATTGATTGTACAAAGTTTGAAAATGATTTGGCCGGCGCGCTGGCGCGGCAGGGCGCGCGCGCGCAGCGAACCGCCGGGCGTTAACCCCGCCCGTTCGCGCGCGCTTCGCCAATCATCGACCAGGGACCGGTCCAGGTGATGCGCACGTCTGCCAGCCGGCCGCGCCAATCGGTCACACCGTCAGCATCGAAGAACACGAGCTTGTTCTGCCGGGTGCGCCCCCGCCAGCGGCCTTTCTGCTCGTCCTCGACAAGGACCTCGACCGTCTGCCCCAGGAAGCGGTGGTTGATGTCAGCGACGATGGACGCCTGAAGGTCGTCAAGCGCCTTGCGGCGGCGCTCCTTCTCCGTCTCAGGCACGTCGTCGTCCATCTTGCGCTCGGAGACCGTCTGCGGGCGCGGGCTGTAGCGCGCGATGTGCGCCTTGTCGAGCTTCATTTCGGCCAGGATGTCATACGTGCGCTGGAACTGCGCGGCGGTCTCGCCGGGAACCCGACGATGATGTCGGTGTGAATCGCCACGCCGGGGATGCGCGCACGGATGCGCGCGATGAGCCGGCGGTAATCGTCGGCGGTGTAGCCGCGCCGCATGTTGGCGAGGACCGCGTCGTCGCCCGCCTGGATCGGCACCTCGATGTGCTCGCAGACCTTCGGCAGTTCGGCCACCGCGTCGAGCAGTTCGTCGGTCATGTAGTTCGGGTGCGACGTGAGGAAGCGGATGCGCTCGATCCCCTCAGTTTCGTGGACTACACGAAGCAACTGCGCGAGGGTTGGCCCGCTGTCGATGTCCTTGCCGTAGCGGTCCACAATCTGGCCCAAGAGCGTCACCTCTTTGACGCCCTGCGCGGCCAGCGACCGCACCTCGGCCACGATCTCGCCGACGCTGCGGCTATGCTCCGGGCCGCGCCGGAACGGGATGATACAGAACGTGCAAGCATGGGAACACCCGTAGACCACCGGCACGTGCGCGCTCACGAGCCGGCCGCGCTCCTGCCTCGGCAGCACCAGGTCGCCGTCCTGGAGCGCATCGCGGCGCGCGCGCTCGGCGGCTTCGAGGCTGCGCGCGTCGCCGTTGTGGTCCAGGAACTGGACGAGCGGCTGCGTCTCCGACGGCGGCACGAACACATCCACCCAGGGCAGGCGCTCGCGCAGCCGCGCCGGGTCTTTGACGCCCACCATGCACCCCATCAGCGCGACGACCTTGTCCGGATATTGCTCCTTGACGTTGCGTAGTTGGCTCAGCCGGCCCCACGCCTTGTCTTCAGCGCTCTGGCGGACGACGCACGTGTTGACAACGTAGATGTCCGCGTCTTCGTGGTCAGGCGCGGCCTGGTGGCCCAGCTTCTCCAGGGCGGAGGCGAGCCGCTGCGAGTCGGCGGTGTTCATCTGGCAGCCCATCGTCCAGATGTGGTATTGCATGGCGTGGCCTCAATCCGATCCAAAATCGCTAACGTTCGCTGGCAAAATTATGACGGATTTGGGCGGGTTTAGCAACGTGCGGCAGATGCACGCTGGGGCGCGTGCGCAGGACGGCGCCGGCAAGGGCACGCGCACAAAAAAGCGGCGGGCCTTTGTGGCCCACCGCCCGCGTTGCGGCCTGTGTGGTTACACCTCCGGCGGCGTGTCTTCCTCGTCGCCGCTGATCGGGACCTGCGTCTTCTTCTCCGGCGCGGGAGATTCCTCAGCAGCCTTGATACCGAAAAGGGCGCGCAGGCGCTCGCCGTACATGTCGCCAATGGTCTGCCAGTCAGCGTCAGGGCCGGCGTGCACCCAACCGCCGATCTCGCCGCGCACGTTCGTTTCGATGCGCTGCCCGATAGTCTCCCAGGAGGCCGGCTCTTCCTCACCAACCGCTTCGCCGACCGACTCGCGGATCCCCTCCTCCATCTTCTCGCCGACGGTCTCCCAGTCATCTTCGGGCTTCGCGCCGGCCCACCCGCCGAAGGTCTGGCGCAGGCTGCGGTCGATCTTCGTGCCGATGTCGTCCCAGGTGACTTCGCTCTGCGGCTCGCCCGGCTCCACGCCGACGAGCGCGGCAACGCGGCCCCGGAAGTTGGCCTCCATCAGGCGGCCAATGGTGTCCCAATCGTCATCGGGCGATGCGCCGACCCACCCCCTATCGTGCGGCGGATATCGGCCGCCACGTCGTTGACGACATCCTCTACTGCGCGCCCGCCCTCCGGGGGTTTGGGCGCTTCGTCTTCAGGTCGTTTGGTCTCAGGCTGCTCAGACATGGTTCCTCCTTCGCTGACATGCCTCACTACCGGCAACGTCGGGTTGCTTTCCTCTTTATTATACGCGCCAGCGCGCAGAAACAGTGCGCGGGATGCGTGGGATCCGCGCGCAACCCCGGTATTATTTTATTTTCGACTGAAGGGGGAATTTATTATATCGTTGATTACCGACTTCATGGGTACCGGGAGACTGAATGGACAAGATAACCGATCCTGCCGCCAGTTCGCCGGCGCGGTGGGCATCCACTTTAACACAATGTTAAGAGTTCGAGTCAAATTGCCCCAAACCTCTTGACACCGCGCGTGTTTTCGGCTATGGTTGACCCAAGATCAGCAAGAAGGATGCTGTGGTGAGTAAGAGCCTTATCTCCCTTTCCATTACGCTTGTACTCCTCGTCGGCGACGGGGAATAGCGGGTTGGGAAGGCAGCAGGCACAGGCCGAGGTATGAAGCAAAGCCCCCAACCGGGGCTTTTTTCGTAACGGGAAGAACGCGAGGGATTGTCACAAGGATGATTGAGATGTTTGAGATATTTGCACTGCTAAGCGTCCTGGTACTTAGCCTTATTATTGGCCTCCTTCTCGCCCTTGAGAAGGAGGAGAAACGGGTTGGGGTGGTTCCGGTGCCGGTCCGCATCAGGCGTAGGCAGAAGTAGACCAAAGCGCACCAGACAGGCGAAGTAGAGGGGCCGATCCCAACCAGGGATCGGCCCCTTCGGTTTTGAGAGGGATCAATGAGCAACCACGGCAACATGCGCTCCGACCAGATCAAACGCGGCATCGAACGCGCGCCACACCGCAGCCTGCTCAAGGCGACCGGCGTCACCGACGCCGACATGGCCAAGCCGTTCATCGCCATCGTCAACTCGCACGTGGACATCGTCCCCGGACACGTCCACCTGGACCGCTTCGGCCAGATCGTCAAGGAGGCCGTGCGCGCGGCCGGCGGCGTGCCCTTCGTGTTCAACACTATCGGCGTGGATGATGGCATCGCCATGGGCCACGCCGGGATGAAGTACTCGCTCCCCAGCCGCGAGATCATCGCGGACAGCGTTGAGACCATGATCTCCGCCCACTGCTTCGACGGCATGGTATGCATCCCGAACTGCGACAAGATCGTGCCGGGGATGCTCATGGGCGCGATGCGGCTCGACATCCCCACGATCTTCGTCAGCGGCGGGCCGATGGCCGCCGGCAAGACCCCCGATGGGCGCAAGGTTGACCTCATCACCGTGTTTGAGGGTGTGGGTGCGTACAAGGCTGGCAAGATCGACGAGTCTGAGCTGAAGATGCTGGAGGATTACGGCTGTCCCTCTTGCGGCTCGTGCTCCGGGCTGTTCACCGCCAATTCGATGAACTGCCTGATGGAAGCGTTCGGCATTGCGCTGCCTTTCAACGGCAGCGCTTTGGCTGAATCGCCGGAGCGCGTCGCGCTCGCGCAGACCGCCGCGCAGCGGATCATGGACCTGGTCGCGCGCAACGTCACGGCGCGCCAGATCGTGACCGCGGACGCCATCGACGATGCCTTCGCGCTCGACATGGCAATGGGCGGCAGCACCAATACCGTACTGCACGTGCTGGCAATCGCCTACGAGGCCGGCATCGCGTACTCCTTGCAGCGCATCAACGAAGTGGCGGCGCGCTTCCCCCACCTGTGCAAGGTCAGCCCGTCGGGCGAATGGCACATGGAAGACATCCACCGCGCGGGCGGCGTGCCGGCCATCCTCAACGAGTTGAGCAAGACCGGTCGCCTCCACCTGGACCGCCCCACGGTGACCGGAAAGACGCTCGGCGAAAATATCGCCTGCAACAAGATCAAAGACCCGGCGGTGATCCGCACAATCGACAGCCCGCACAGCCCGACCGGCGGCCTGCGCCTGCTGTTCGGCAGCCTCGCGCCGGAGGGCGGCGTCGTCAAGACCGCCGCCGTCAGCGAGAAGATGCGCCGCCATCGCGGGCCGGCCCGCGTCTTCGAGAGCCAGGATGACGCGGTGCGCGGCATCCTGGGCGGCGAGGTGCAGCCTGGCGAGGTCGTGGTCATCCGCTACGAGGGGCCGAGCGGCGGCCCCGGCATGCAGGAGATGCTCGCGCCCACGTCGCAGATCATGGGCATGGGCCTGGGCGAGAGCGTCGCGCTGGTCACAGACGGGCGCTTCTCCGGCGGGACGCGCGGGGCGTGCATCGGCCACGTCAGCCCGGAGGCGGCGGCGCGCGGCCCCATCGCCGCCGTGCGCGCCGGCGACATCATCGCCATCGACCTGGACAGAGGCACGCTGGACCTGGAGGTGGACCCGCGCGAAGTGCAGCGCCGGCTGGCGGCGTTGCCGCCATACGAACCGAGGATCGAGAGCCGATGGCTGCGCCGCTATTCGCGGTTGGTGAGCAGCGCCAGCACCGGCGCCGTCTTTCTGGATTAGCCACACCCTGGAGGGAACTCTGCGCAATGGCCTTTGCGAACAAGTCTGACTGGATCTGGTGGAACGGCGCGTTCGTCCCCTGGGACGAAGCCAACGTCCACATCACCGCGCACGCCCTGCACTACGGCTCCAGCGTCTTTGAGGGCATCCGGGCCTACGCAACCCCCGACGGGCCGGCGGTGTTCCGGCTGGAGCCGCACGTGCAGCGCATGGTACGCAGTTGCAGGGTGATACGCATCGATCTGCCCTACTCCACCGCCGAGATCGGCCAGGCCATCCTGGACACGGTGGCGCGCAACGGCCACGACTCGTGCTACATCCGCCCGCTGGTCTTCCGGGGCAGCGAGGTCCTCGGCCTCGACCCGCGCAAGTGCCCGGTGGAAGTCGTCATCATCACGTGGGAGTGGGGCCGCTACCTGGGGCCGGAGGCGATTGAGCAGGGCGTGGACGTGATGGTGAGCAGTTGGCGGCGCATGGCCCCGGACACCCTCCCGGCGATGGCGAAGATCGGCGGGCAGTACGTCAACAGCCAGTTGATCTCGCTCGATGCCAAGCTCAACGGCTTTGCCGAGGCCATCGCACTGGACAACAACGGCTACGTGTGCGAGGGGCCGGGCGAGAACCTGTTCGCCGTGGTCGAGGGCAAAGTCCTCACCCCGCCCTTGTGGGCGTCCGTCCTGCCGGGGATCACGCGCGACTGCGTGATGACCCTGGCGCGCGACCTAGGCTACGAGGTGCGCGAGGAGATGCTCGCCCGCGAGATGCTCTACATGGCCGATGAGTTGTTCTTCACCGGGACGGCGGCGGAAATCTCGCCGATTCGCTCGGTGGACCACATTCAGATTGGCAACGGAAAGCGCGGACCCGTTACGGCGCAGCTACAGGAGGCATTCTTCGGCATCATCGAGGGACGCACGCCGGACAAGTACGGCTGGCTGACCCCCGTGCGCGCCAACAGTTCAGTACCGGGCAGCGATTGAGCGTGCGTGAGCAGGAAGCAAGTCACATCGTACCGTGGAAGTCCGGATAACAACGCAGGAGGACAGCAGTGAAACTAAGAGGCTCCGACATCATTCTGGAGTGCCTCATCCGTGAGGGGGTCGAAGTCATGTGGGGCATGAGCGGGGGCGCGATCCTGCCCACGTTCGACGCCATGACCAAATACCCGCAGATCCGATTTGTCATGACGCGCCACGAGCAGGGCGCGGCGCACATGGCCGATGGCTACGCCCGCGCCACCGGAAAGGTGGGGGTGGCGATTGCGACCTCCGGCCCCGGCGCGACCAACCTGGTCACCGGCCTTGCCACCGCCATGATGGACTCGTCGCCCGTCGTGGCGATCACGGGACAGGTCCCGACCAGCGTGATCGGCACTGACGCCTTCCAGGAGACCGACGTCACCGGCGTCACGCTCCCGGTCACCAAGCACAACTACCTGGTGTATGACGTGGAAGACCTGGCCTACACCATCCGCGAGGCGTTCCACATCGCGCGGACGGGGCGGCCCGGCCCCGTGCTGGTCGACATCCCGAAGGACCTGCAGAATGCCGAGACCGAGTTTGAGTATCCCGAAGGCGAGATCAGGCTGCCCGGCTACCGCCCCGCGTCGGCGGCCTCCAGTGCCGACATCGAGGCTGCGCTTGCGCTGCTCCGCGAGGCGAAGCGCCCGCTCATCCTTGCCGGCCACGGCATCCTGATGTCCGGCGCGATGCAGGAAGTCATCGCCTTCGCCGAGCGGACGCAGACGCCCATCACCTGGACGCTGCTCGGCAAGGGCGCGATCCCGGAGAGCCATCTACCTCAACCTGGGCATGATGGGGATGCATGGCGAGGCGTACTGCAATACCGCCATCCAGGAAGCCGACCTGCTGCTCGCGTTCGGGATGCGCTTCGACGACCGCGTGACCGGCAACCTGGCAACCTACGCGCCGAAGGCGAAGAAGCTCCACATCGACATCGACGCCTCGGAAATCCACAAGAACGTCCGCGCCGACTTGGGCATCGTCGGCGACCTGAAAACGGTGCTCAATCAACTGCTGGTCCAACTCGAGCCGCTCCAGCACGGCGACTGGATGGAGCAGATCGACGAGTGGCGCGACGACACCGCCAAGCGCGACATCATCCACCAGAAGAGCGATCGCTTCCTCGCCGCGCAGGCGATCTACGACATCTGGAAGTTCACCGGCGGCGAGGGCATCGTCGTCACCGACGTGGGCCAGCACCAGATGTGGGCCGCCCAGTACTTCCACCTCGAGAAGCCCCACACCCACATCACCTCCGGCGGCCTGGGCACGATGGGCTTCGGGATGCCCGCCGCCATCGGCGCGAAGATGGGCCGGCCTGAAGCCGAGGTCTGGGCCATCGTCGGCGACGGCGGCTTCCAGATGACGATGCCCGAACTCGGCACCCTGGCCGAACACAGGGTCGGCGTCAAGGTCGCCATCATCAACAACCACTTCCTCGGCATGGTGCGGCAGTGGCAGGAGTTCTTCTATGAGGAGCGGTTCCATGCCACGCCCTTGGTCAACCCCGATTTCGTCAAGCTGGCCGACGCTTATGGCATCCCGGCGCGCCGCGTGAACGAGCGCGACGCGGTCGAGGACGCGGTGCAGTGGGCGCGGTCGGTGGACGGGCCGGTGCTGCTCGATTTCGACGTTGAAGCGCATGACATTGTCTATCCCATGGTGCCGGCCGGCGCGGACCTGCACAACATGATCCGCCGCCCTATGCCTGAAAGGAGCATGACAAGATGAAGTACACCGTGGTTGCCCTGGTCGAGAACAAACCCGGTGTGCTGAACCGGGTCGCAAGCCTGTTTCGCCGCCGCAATTACAACATCGACAGCCTGACGGTCGGGCGGACGCAAGACAGCGACGTGTCGCGCATGACCATCGTCATGGACGAGGGCACCGATCCCACTAAAGTGGAGCAAAACCTCTACAAGCTGGTGAACGTCATCCAGGTGGAGAACGTGACCGACACGCCCAACGTGACGCGCGACCTGGCGCTAATCAAGGTGCGCGTGGACAGCACGACGCGCGGCGAGGTGATCCAGCTCTGCGACGTCTTCCGCGCGCGCGTCCTCGACGCCACCCCTGAGACGCTCATCATCGAGGTCACGGGCGACGAACAGAAGATTGAGAGCATGGTGGAGATGCTGCGCCCGATTGGCATCCTGGAGATGGTGCGCACCGGCGCGGTGACAATGAGCCGGGGCGAAAGAATCCTGCGGAAGAACGGCTTCTTCCGCCCAGAAGGGGCGATGTAGCGCGAGGCGCACCCTACCAGAACACACATCAAAGGAGAAACCAGTGGCAAACCTCTACTACGACAAGGACGCCGATCCCAGGTACCTCGAAAGCAAGACCGTCTGCATCGTCGGGTTTGGGAGCCAGGGCCACGCGCACGCCCTCAACCTGCACGACAGCGGCGTGGACGTGGTCGTGGGCCTGCGTGAAGGCAGCCGCAACTGGGCGCAGGCCGAGAGCCACGGCCTGAAGGTGATGCCCGTCACCGAGGCGGCAGCCGCCGCCGATGTGGTGATGATGCTCATCCCGGACATGCTGCAACCCGGCGTCTACGC
Organism: Anaerolineae bacterium; assembly: GCA_027494055.1. Taxonomy (GTDB): domain Bacteria; phylum Chloroflexota; class Anaerolineae; order Aggregatilineales; family JAFGMM01; genus JAOSJO01. Next base: position 647,762 of record JAOSJO010000024.1, read on the forward strand.
CGAGAGCGTCGCGCC
>JAOSJO010000025.1:0-79823 GCA_027494055.1 Anaerolineae bacterium
GCGACGTGGAGCGAAACGGATCGGTATGACCGGCTGCTGCGTTGCGTGTACGTCGAGGGGACGTTCGTGAACGCGGCGCTGGTGGCCGGCGGCTGGGCCGGGGTCGGTGCACTACTCGCCCGACACCGCCTTTGCGGCGTGGTTCGACTACCTCGAAGCCCAGGCGAGCGAGGCGAACCTGGGATGCCATCCGGCCGGCGTCTTCGAGGGCACGACGCGCTCAGTTCCCGTCGAGCAACCGCCGGCGGCGCAGCCGGCGTCCTGGGATTGCCGGGGCAACCTGTACGACTGCTCCGATTTCGCCGGGCGGTGTGACGACCTGTGCGCCTACCAGCGTGCGTGTCCCGGCGATCCGTCGCATATGGACGGCGACGGGGATGGCTGGATGTGAACGTCGGTGCCCGCCGTGCCCATAATCGGGTACGGATGTAAGTGACGCGGGATCTATCCAGATCAGGGAGTGCATCGGCGCTTCAGCAGCAGATACGCCGCCGACAGACCTCAGTGCATGTCCAGGTGGGGGTGAAGCCCTTTGGCATGCATGACCTGCAGCGCACGTTTGTGAGCGATTGCTCGACGGCGACGCGGACACGGAAGCCGTGGCGCAAATCGACGGCGCCCCCAGCATGACCGCCACGCCGTGCTACGGTATCCTGGTGCGCCCAAACCCCAGCTTCGCGCTGGCGTGTTCGAGTACCGCGATTACGGTACACGGGATAGTCGGATGACATTCTTGACCCCCACAGCTGTGGCGCGGTTAGCCCTCTACAGGACTCAGGTATGCAGGGGCAGCCCCGCATTCTGGGGCCGCCCCTGTCATTGTCAGAAGGCTGAACCGAGTTATGGATGCAGGTCGAGTTCGGTGATGGAGAGCGTGCCTGAAGTACTCACCCCAGAACGGTAGTTGGCAACCCAGATGTCGTACTGCCCGTTCGGGGGTGACGTGATAGTCACGGTTGGGTTGAATGTCCCGGCTGAGTCGTCGTTGCAGTGCCAGCGCCCACCCGGATCGTTCACCAGCAGAACGGTGTCCTCTGATCCTTCGAAGAAGAAGCGCAACCTCGACCCACCTCCGGACCAGTTGACGCGGAAGTCGGGTGCCGCTGTCGCATAGCCCATGCACCCACTCCCCGAGGTTGCAGGAACCGACATCGATCGCACCTCCACTCCTGATGTCGACCCTGCGCGGGTCATTGGGGAAGCCGGAAGCGAGCGCGAGCGAGCCGTAGTTCGGATCAAGCCCCGTGCTCGGACATGTGGGCGACGGACCGCTATCAGGACCAGGTGAGAGGTCGAGTTCGGTGATAAAGAGCGTGCCCGAGGTACTCACCCCAGAACGGTAGTTGGCAACCCAGATGTCGTACTGCCCGTTCGGGGGTGACGTGATGGTCACGGTTGGGTTGAATGTCCCGGCTGAGTCGTCGTTGCAGTGCCAGCGCCCACCCGGATCGTTCACCAGCAGAACGGTGTCCTCTGATCCTTCGAAGAAGAAGCGCAACCTCGACCCACCTCCGGACCAGTTGACGCGGAAGTCGGGTGCCGCTGTCGCATAGCCCATGCACCCACTCCCGAGGTTGCAGGAACCGACATCGATCGCACCTCCACTCCTGATGTCGACCCCTGCGCGGGTCATTGGGGAAGCCGGAAGCGAGCGCGAGCGAGCCGTAGTTCGGATCAAGCCCCGTGCTCGGACATGTGGGCGACGGACCGCTATCAGGACCAGGTGAGAGGTCGAGTTCGGTGATAAAGAGCGTGCCCGAGGTACTCACCCCAGAACGGTAATTGGCAACCCAGATGTCGTACTGCCCGTTCGGGGGTGACGTGATAGTCACGGTTGGGTTGAATGTCCCGGCTGAGTCGTCGTTGCAGTGCCAGCGCCCACCCGGATCGTTCACCAGCAGAACGGTGTCCTCTGATCCTTCGAAGAAGAAGCGCAACCTCGACCCGCCTCCGGACCGGTTGACGCGGAAGTCGGGTGCCGCTGTCGCATAGCCCATGCACCCACTCCCGAGGTTGCAGGAACCGACATCGATCGCACCTCCACTCCTGATGTCGACCCTGCGCGGGTCATTGGGGAAGCCGGAAGCGAGCGCGAGCGAGCCGTAGTTCGGATCAAGCCCCGTGCTCGGACATGTGGGCGACGGACCGCTATCAGGACCAGGTGAGAGGTCGAGTTCGGTGATAAAGAGCGTGCCTGAGGTACTCACCCCAGAACGGTAATTGGCAACCCAGATGTCGTACTGCCCGTTCGGGGGTGACGTGATAGTCACGGTTGGGTTGAATGTCCCGGCTGAGTCGTCGTTGCAGTGCCAGCGCCCACCCGGATCGTTCACCAGCAGAACGGTGTCCTCTGATCCTTCGAAGAAGAAGCGCAACCTCGACCCGCCTCCGGACCAGTTGACGCGGAAGTCGGGTGCCGCTGTCGCATAGCCCATGCACCCACTCCCGAGGTTGCAGGAACCGACATCGATCGCACCTCCACTCCTGATGTCGACCCTGCGCGGGTCATTGGGGAAGCCGGAAGCGAGCGCGAGCGAGCCGTAGTTCGGATCAAGCCCCGTGCTCGGACATGTGATCAACGGTTCAATCCAATACTCGGAAGCGTTACCTTCGACAACCCATCCGACGAGACCGTTCTCGTCCATCTGGACGCGCCACCAGTAGTAGTTGGTCCCCCCGGATCTCGCACAGACAGGTCCGTCAAGAACGGTGAAGGTATCGTCGGGCCCAAGAGCACCGAGACGCGTCGTAGGACCAGGCTCGGCGCGGATCCTGAGCGTGATGGACATGTTCGGGTTACCTCTGCCTCGTTCGCCAACGCGCATACGAGGAGGTGGGGCGCCCTCGCATTCCTGAGCAGCCACACAGGCTCCATTGAGCGCGTACCCAGCGCCCGATGGATCCAACATGGCAATCGCAGACTCAGCTGGTGACCTGGCTTCGGCGACACTTTGTGACGACGCACCAGATGAGCAAGCACGCCAGAACTCTCAGAACCGATTGAGAAGTCTGGTTACTCATCGTGACTTCCTCCGATCTACCTATACTCTTGCTGGAGATGAAAACTAGCCTTGTTGTGCCACGCTCCTTCCGTGAGACAACAACGCCAGCTACCACGCGTCGTACTTGGTTTTGAGGTGCAATTCAAATATATGACGAAATTACTCCGTGGGATCACCCAAATGGGTGATTTGGTTTCCTTCCATAGGATGATTTCCTTGGCCCTTACGGGTGACCTGCGAATCAGAAATCACCCCGCGTGCATCGTAGGCTTCACCCATTTGGGTGATGACGAAACCCGGTTTCTAGCGCAAGATGGGGATAGTGTGGACATCTCGAGCGTCCGAGACCGACACATTCCCGTTTTGGGGAAATTGGAAGCGTGCGCACTCGAGGTGCCTGAAGCTGGAACCGCAGATGTCTCAAAGAGTGCGAACCGGTCCGGTATATCTAGATGAATTTTCAATTCTATCTGCTTCAAAGGTGGGCATTTGTCTGGATGATTAGCGGTATATAATTGAGGCATCCCCACTTACACTGCAGTAATCCATCTGTCAGGGCAAATATAGAGGCCGGTCATCGCAACGGGTTGCCAAGTAGGGTCGTTGTGGCTTCCTGCTCATGAAGCTGTATGGGCCGTGAACGCATCGGCTTCAACGATATCCCTAGATGAGTGGCGCTTCTGACCATGCAGGTCAAGTGTAGAGGAGGTATACCATGCCAAGCAAGATCGGAGTTCATATCAAAGGGCCGCATCGCGTCGGATACGGAGAGTACCTGGCTTCGGCGTGCAAGGATGGCACGCCCGTTCCGCTAGTGAAGTCTGTCGATGACGAGGGTGCATTCATCGATGTACGGAAAGCTCTCGAAGATGCTGAAGATGTCGCGTACCCCGACAACGCATCCGGCAGGACGGTAACCATCTTCCGCAGCTGCAAGGAACCTGACTGGGACACGCCTGCCAACAACTTCAGGGGAAACCCCGAACTGGTTGCCAGAGAGTGGATGGGGCGCCAGGTACAACACTGGGAAGGTGTGCAAGCCGACTACTTCGAAGTCATGAACGAACCGGATCCTGAATTCACGCTGGGAGAAGAACAAAGCTATCAGTGGCTCAACCGCTGCGTCCTCGAATGCATGCGTTTTGCCGACGAACGAGGTCTGAAGGTTTGCATTTACAACTTCTCAGCAGGCGTGCCAGAGCCGCACGAATTCGAGGTCCTGCTACCTTCCCTCTACTACGCGCGCAATCACGGGCACGTGCTGGGACTCCACGAATACAGCACGGAGGGTGGCCTGCGCAACGGGGAAGGGAGAGGCACCGTCCTACGGTTCCGCATGTACTACAACGATATCCTGATCCCACGTGGACTGGGGGACCTCCCGCTCTTCATCACTGAGGCGGGCCCAAATGGCGGTCACAGTTGGGACCGTGACCTGGGTGCTGACGGATTTCTGGATGATGTCAGGTGGTACGACAGTCATCTCCGGCAGTACCCTTTACGTGATCGGGGCGGCACTGTACACGCTCGGTCCTGCCGGGAACGACGAGCACGCCGGCGCGAACTTCCAGGCAGTACTACCGCGTCTAGCCCAATTGAACATAGAGGTGCAAAACGCTCCTGACCCCAAGCCACTAAGTCTCAGGGTACCGGATGTGCCCGTTCTTCCCGCGGAAGAGCCCCCTGTTCCCGAGGTAGACCGCGCTGCCGAGACGACGGCTCCTGCAGCAAGACGTGTGCGAGGTGGATCGGGGCTAAGGAAGATCCGGACTCTGTGCCAACCGTCCGCTCGAACACTCGGGTGAGATAGCTGCGCGCCTGCGAGACCCGTCGATAGTCGCCGACACTGGTACCGTGTGGCTGCGGCTCAACTTCGTCCGTATTGGAGACCACTGGCTGGATCGGTACGACAAGATCGTTGACCAGTTTCTGGCGCACGATATGCGCATCTACGGCACGGTCGGCCACGAGGTTGTTCACGCCGAAGACATGAACATCTTCAGGGACTTCAACCCACCGCCGGCCAACATGACCGATCAGCAGCGGCGATGGATTGAGAACTATGTCGACACGTTCGATGAGATCGTCCACCGGTTCGAGGGTCGCATCCATGTCTTCGAGTCGTTCAATGAACCGGACGACTGGCAGATTGGCAGTGTCGCAGGCTTCGAGGACCTTTCTGAGCATGAGAAAGCGAGATACAAGCGTCCCATCGTGCAGCCAAAGTGGTTCGCAGAGATGCTCCACCGGATCTACCAGCGAGTTCATTCGAGCGTCGACGTTACCCTCGTGTCCGGTCCCGTGACCGGAAACTGGGGCAACAGCAACAGCGGGGGTTGGGTATCTGGGAGAGGTCATCCGGTATGGTCGTGACCAGCTGGGCTGGCAGACGAGCGGCCTGCCTTTCGACGGCGTAGGTTACCATATCTATCTTGGGGAGCATCCTGGAACGGTATCCGATAACCCCTTGGCTTCCGCGGATCAGTACGAACGGTCTCTGGCAACGTACCTCGACGCGCTGCAGACACTCCTGAGCGGTCTTGATCCAGACATGCGGATCTGGGTGTCAGAGTTCGGATTCCGATCTGATGTGGAGAACGGAGAGGACTTCCAGGCCACGATGCTGGAGCGAGCAGTCACGGCATTGGCCAATAGACCTCGAGTCGCCATGGCGACGTACTTCTGCACCGAGGACTTCCCGGGAGGACCCTACGGCCTCTTTCGCCCCGGGGGTGATTTTGGCCCGAACGGTCAGAAGCCGGCTTATCGCAAGTTCAAGGCGCTCATGGCTGGCATTCGTGCGACAGCAGATGTTGAAGGAATCTGCTGGTGTCCCTTCGGCAACAGAGGAGGACCTCGTACTGACACCTGATCGGAACAACCCCAAGATGGGTTGGGACTGGCTCCGGGTTCGCGGCGGTCCCGGGGAGGACTACGATATCCTCACACGGGTGTGGCCCGGTGATCCTCTCATTGTGATTGAAGACCATGCGGAGGCTCTCAGGAAACTCGGGCAGCCCGATGAGTGGATTCAGGTTCGCGCGTCTGATGCCATCGAGGGCTGGTGCTACGCCGAATTGCTGACCCGATACGAACGGTTAGTATCTGTGCCGCTGGATTACCCTGGGGACAGAGAAGCGGGGATGCTCTACGCAGCAGAGTTCTACGAGGAGCCGCGTTTTGGGGTGCTACCCGTGCTAGACCAGTCATGTATCCGCAGCTTCTCGGGCTTCGGTCCAAACTGGTTCAGCTACAGGAAGTATCAGGAAGGCTCCAGCTTGTACGCGTATTCGAGGGGCCTTCACGCTGGCATCGACTTTTTCGTTCCAGCACGCACGATGCTGTGTGCTATGGAATGGGGGATCGTAGTGCACGTAAGCAAAGACGACGACGACAACCCTTATAGAGCCTCCCCATACAGCGTGATCGTGCGTCATGGCCGCCACGTCGTGCTGTACGGTCATTTGTTCGGGCCGGATTTCGGATACGAGGTCTTCGTTCGCGAAGGCGACATCGTTGGTCCAGGCGACCAACTGGCACTCTCCGGATATCCGCAGGGCGAACCGAACAACGCGCATCTGCACCTGGAGATGCGCATGATTGCGCCGGGTGCGTTTGCGGCCGTCCGGGTGCGAGAGGAGTCGGCAGAGGAGAAATACCCCAAGCTCAGTCAACTCGATGAGGCCCACCGCTTCGTCAACCCAGCCAAGTTCTTCGAGCGCCATCTGGAGTCCTATGGCTGGGGGGAAGGAGACTACCCGGCGAAGCTGGAGCGTCTGGACGGAGTTCAGGTCGTGCCTGACCTGTACTGGAAGCCGTCGATTAGCATCAATGAAGACCCATTCTGGGAGCGATACCGGGTCGTTGGATAGGCGCGTCTTTCACCGGAGAGGGTAGGTGCTGAGGTCGACGTTGACGGCCCTGTAAAGCGTCAGACCAGACTTGCACCGTGCGCAACTGGAGGCGCTGGGAATCCGACACCTCTCTTGACCCAACGTGGAGCAAATGGGGATCAGAAGGTGCGACTGACGAGTCACCAGAATCGCCGCACATCAGGCTGTTAAGGACGAGGTGCGATTTGTCCAAGGGGGCCGGCCCAGCAGTGCAGGCCGGCCCCAACCCCAGTCTCCGGCTGTCAATGCTCCAGGGACGGCAGGTCCTGTATTAGCAAGTGCACCACCGGCCATCTCCAGCACGCGTGCAGCAGCGCCGCCACGTCCCGTTTGTGGCACCCTGCTGAGTCTTCCTCGTAGCACAACCGGATCACGCTCTGGCCGGCAGCGTCGCGGTGACGAGCGGCGCGATCGCGAACACAGGCAACACTCGGTACGGTGGTCTCACGGTTTTCTCTCCTATCCCTCGCTCGAACAAGACGAGACGTTGGGGCGGCCTGGGTCGCCGGGTCGCCCTGAAGCGAACCTCGCTATTTGGTCTTGGTGTGCACCCCTTCCTTCTGGCTACGGCAAGGAAACTGGTGCGAACCGTGACAGGTGGACAGCGTTGGTGGCCACAGGGTAAGCCGGCACGCGCTGTTGAGCGGTTGCAGCAACCGGTCAGCGCGAACAGGCTGGGTCGGTTTGGCGTGTGAAATGTGTTGCGGTATTTCTGATACCCAGTCCAGGGGAAGGTGCGCGCGACGTCTTCACCCAAAAGGTGATCTCGCAGTTGTCAGAAAATGATTTCCTTGAGGCCAAAAGGATTATTAGAAGATATCCAACTTGCGGGCACGCCCGATCGCTTCCACCCTATTGTGTGCGTCGAGCTTGGTGTAGAGGTTGCCCTCATGGCGCTTGACCGTGTTGACGCTCACCACCAGCCGCGTGGCAATCTCTTTTTGGGTCAGTCCCTCAGCAAGCAACGCCAGCACCTCCAGCTCGCGCACGCTGAGCGGTGTGGGAAGCGCTTGGTTGGCGATCTGTTGCGCGGTCTCTGTCTCTCCCAGGAGGTCGGCCACTGTCGCTTTCAGGTCGAGGTCTCTCTCCGTGTGCCCAGGCCTGCGCGCAGCGCGCCGGGCCGAGTTCGGCTTCCAGGTCGGCGCGCAGCCGGGTCAGCAGCGGCCACTGTTCCATCCAGCCGACCGGGCCGACGGGATGGCTGAAAGCGAGGCTGAGGACTTCGGCGGCGCGGACCCGGCGGCCCTCGTGCGCCAGGATGAGCGCCAGCGTGGGCAGGCAGATCGTGAGCGTCCCCGCCAACTGCAAATCCATCGACATGATGCGCAGCCCGGTACGAATGTGGTTTCTGGCGGCGTCGAAGTCGCCCAGGCCACAGGCGGCAAGCGAGACGGACAGGTGCGCGTAGAACTGCAAGACGGGATTCCTGCCAAACGCCGCCAGGGCCGCCTGACCATACTCCCACCCCTCGGCGTAGCGTTCCTCGGTGCTCGCGATGCGGCTGAGCCAGGACAGTGCGAAGGCCTCGTATTGGGGTCCTGGTACACGCGCACAAGCGCCAGCGCCTCCTCGGACAGCGCCTTGCTCTCCGCCACCTTCCCCTGCCAGAAGAGCGCGTCCGCCAGGGCGACCTTGCCCATGGACAGGGCGCCAAAATTGCCTCCGGTGAGCCACATGTCCAGCAGCTCACGGCGGCAGCGCTCGGCCTCGGCGTAGTTGCCGTGATACATGTCGAGGGCGCTCAAGTGCAGCAGGAAGTAACCCAGCAGTGCGACGTCGCCATTCGCGCGGCAGACGGCGATCCCTTCCTGCACCGTGCGCAGATGCGCCTCGTAACCAACGCCAACCCCCGGCTGAATCCGAGGTTGAAGAGCACCCGCCCGACGTAGAAGGCATCGCCAAGCGCCTGATACTGGGCGAGGCTGCGCTCGAAGTAGGGGATTGCCTCGGCGTACTGCTCAAGCCATGCGAAGTAATTGCCTGCCCGCCATGTGGCAAAGGCGATCTCCCCCTCATCCTCATAGTGGCAGGCGATGCGCAGCGCGGTCTCGCTGCGCGTACGCAAGTCCTCCGCCGAATCTTCGTAGCGGGGCAGCAGCCGCCCCCACGTCAAGGAGGGCGCTTCACCCGCGCGCGGCGCGAGCCCCGTCTCCGCGAGGCGGAACAGCGCCTTGCCCTCCGGCGCCCGGCCCCGGATGTGGCAGTACCAGTACAATCCGTCGAGCATCTGGTCGAGGGCGGCCAGGTCGCGCCGCGCGACCGCCCTCCCACGCGGCGCGCACGTTCTGGAAGTCGGCCTCGGTCTCGTCCAGCCCCGCCCGCTGCCGCCGCCCCTTGATGTCGATTCCCCGCGCTGCCATGAACGCGGCGAAATAGCGCAGGTGCGCGACGCGCGCTGCCTCGTCTTCACCGGAGGCCTCGAGCTGTTCGGCAGCGTACTGGCGCAGCAACTCGTGCACGTGGTAGCGCGCGCCGTCGGGGTTGAACCGGATCAGTGACTTGTCCCCCAGGCGGCGCAGCAGGTCCAGGGAAACGCCGGCGACGGTCTCCGCCGCCGCGCGCGTGAAGCCGCCGCGGCACACCGACAGGCGCGCGAACGCCGCGCGTTCCTCGTCGGCGAGCAGCCGCCACGAGTGGTCGAACACCGCGCGCATACTGCGGTGGCGCGCCGGCGCGTCGCGCATCGTCGTCGCCAGGAACCCATTGCCGCGCACGATCTCGTCGGCGATGGCTTCACACGAGAGCGTGCGCAGCCAGGTCGCGGCCAGCTCCAGCGCGAGCGGCATCCCCTCCACCAGGCGGCACACACGCTGCACCCCCGCCTGTTCTTGGGCGAGTGAGAAGCCGCTCTGCACCCGGCGCGCGCGGTCGACGAAGAGCTGTACCGCGTCGTAGCCCTCCGGTGCGTCCATCGCGCCCTCTTCCGGATAATGCAGCCCCTCGACTGGATGCACCCACTCCGCGCGCAGGTTCAGCACCTCCCGCGAGGTGACCAGGAGCATCACCCCCGGTGCAGCCTCTAGTAGGTCAACAAGCAGGTCCGCGCCGTCGCGCAGGTGTTCGTAGTTGTCCAGCACCAGCAGCATCTTCTTGTCGCTCAGGTAGGCGAGGAGCTGGTGCAGGGGATCGCCGCCGCGAGGAAGCTGGAGACCAAACGCGCTCGTGATTGCTGGCGCGATGGCATCCGGTGAACTCAGGGCAGCGAGCGAAACGAAGTGCACGCCATCGGGGAAATCCCGAAGTCGCTGTTCCGCCACCGCAAGCGCGAGCCGCGTCTTGCCGATGCCGCCCGGTCCCACCAGGGTCAGCAGGCGGCAGGCGGGGTCGGCGAGGCGCCGGTCGATCTCGGCGAGGGCGTCGGACCTTCCGATGAACGCCGTGGGCTGAGCCGGCAGGCTGGGCCGCTTGAAGGGACGGGCCGGCTCAAGGGGGCGCCGAGATCGCGGCGACATCCAAATCGCCGGACAGGATGGCCTCGTAGAGCGCGATGGTCTCGGTCATCGGCTCCACACCCAGTTCGGCTGCGATGACGTCCCGACAGCGACGGTACTGCTCCAGCGCGGCGTTGCGCCGTCCCAGCCGGCAGCAGGCGCGCATGGCGGCCCGGTGGGCGTCCTCGCGCAGCGGGTCGTACTCGATCAGGCGCTGCGCTGTGTCCAGCGCCGCCTGGTGATCACCCGCCGCCTCATGCAGCACCGCCAGCCGCGCCAATGCCTCGGCAAAGAGGCGCTGGCACCGGTAGCGGTCCTGGATGGTCCAGCCATCGTCAAGGCCTTCCAGCAGGTCGCCGCGGTAAAGGGCCACCGCCTGCTCCAGGCTGCTCCGCTCGTCGTCTGCCAGGTAGCGCTCGAACGCCTCGACGTCGAGCCAGACCGGGGCCTGTGGGTCCAGCTGCACCGTGTGCACGTCGACGAGAAGGTCGATCGTGTCAGGGAGGCAGCGGCGCACCTGCCAGAGGGCAATCGAGAGGGGAGTGGCGCGCCTCCTCCTCTGGTCGGTCGCCCCAGAAGAGACCAGCCAGGCGATCCCGTGACTGAGGGCGAGCGCGGTGCAGGATCAGGTACGCAAGCAGCGCCTGCGCCTTGCGCGTCGGGGGGCTTGGGGTACGGCTGGTCGTCGTGGAAGAGCTCAAAGCGCCCCAGCAGGTGCACCTGCAAGATGCACATCGCGAGTCTCCATGACCCAGCGCCTTGTTCAGGGTATCCGGTTGGGGCTCGTGATCGTCAGGGATGAAGGGGCCAGTGCCTCGGGCTAAGTCCACCAACTGCCCATGGCTCCCTTATCAAAAGCACGGGCGGCGACAATTTCGATTTGGCGCAAATGCCCGATCTGCGCCTGATTGGGGCGGCAAAGGCTACTGGTAACATGAATTATACACCATTAAGCAGCTGCATGAAACTGTCCCGTGGGCAGTCAAGAATCGCTGATAAGGTATGAAAAGGCACTCCACCTGTCACGCGGCGATGAAAGGCTCTGCTGTGCGTCCAGCATGCCACTCGCGTTCAGGCAGAGCGTCGGGCCCAGCCTGTGGCGGTCGTCGGTGGACACATCCCACTCCGGGGAAGCACGACTTCTCGTCAGCCAGTCTCCGCATCGCGGCAACATCGCCTTCCCTCTACCCTGGTCCCTGCCGGAAGGCGCGCAGCATCCGCGCCGCGTCCACGTCCGAGATGTGCCAGAGCCCGCCGCGTCCTTGTACCGCCGCGCCTCCAGGATCTCCTCCAGCGTGAACTCGTCCGCGCCGGCGATCCACCCGCCCCGCCACCGCCTGCGCTTCCAGGACCTCAATGGCTTCGCCTGGGTTTGTGTCGTGGACCAGGAGCTTCTTCGCGCCATGGTCTCCCTCAACCAGAATTGTTTTCGGCGGCGGCAGCACGTGGAGGCGCTGCTCCCGAATCTCCCCCGCGTAGGTCAGCAGGGTCGGGGTGCGCCGGGATGAAGAGGTGCGCCACCTGGCTGCCCTCCACGTCGCCCACGAAGCGGATGAAGCGCCCACAATTCATGGTGTGGCATATATCGAAACCGTAATTCTCGCGCAAAGACTGAAACGACTCAACCCCCTTGGCGGGCGATCTTCGCGTCATTCGCCGCCCACCCACCGCAAATGTGGACTCTGCACGGGTTGCGCGGAATAGCGCGCTTTAAAGGGAAGTATTTCCCATGAGAAAGAAAGATGAGCAATAGCGTACGTTATCGCTTTGAATTCAGGTTACTCCTTGCTCAATTATTGCGCGTTTTTGTTGACATCGGCGCACATTTATAATACCATGAACTCAGACACAAGAATCTTCCCTAATCCGTTTCCCACACACACCGACAATCGACATCCATCGCATACAACTGCATAGTTGGAAAGGAGGAGTAGCTGAGGACCAAGCTGTCTGTGGGCGTTGTCTTGCCCTGTTCCCGAGGAGGATTGGACACAAAGGAGGTTTCTGGCATGTCGGGTGAAAAGAGATTCAGTCGCCGTGATTTTCTCAAGGCGACCAGTGTTGCTGCCGCAGGGGCAGCGGCCAGTCCTATTCTGCATGGGGAAAGGCGCTTTCTGCAACCGTACAGCGTGCGCCAGGGCGTGAAGGTCGCTTACTGGGCGGCCGCACCCACCGCTGAGCAGCAGGAGATTCTCCAGCGCGAATTCATCGACTCGTTCAACTCAGCCCACGCTGGCGAGATCGAGCTGGAGATGTCATTCCTCGAAAAGAACGTCGAGGTAACGCAGACCGCGCTGGCTGCCGGCGCAGGTCCAGACATATATGACGTGCATGGCCCGGCCTGGGTATCGCAGTTCACGAGCGCCGGCTTCACGCTACCACTGGACGACTTCGCCGAGCAATACGCCTGGAACGAGAAGCTGCTAGACTGGGCGCTGGAGGTCGGGATGGTCGCCGGCTCGCTGCGCAGCCTGCCACAGACCTACGAGGACCCAGATCACCGACTACAACAAGACGCTGTTCGAGGAAAAGGGCTGGACCATGCCCACCAACCGCGACGAGTTCGAAACCTGGGCTGACGACGCGCTCGCCCAGGGCGTCTACCCATTCGCGGTGTCCAGCAATCCGTGGCAGGGGCTGAACCAGCACCTGTTCGGCGTGATGGTATGCAACTACGTGGGCGGCCACAAGTTCTGGGAGGCGCTGAACGGGCAAGTGCCCTTCAACGCGCCCGAGTTCATGGAAGCCATCAACCTGGTCGATGAATACCTCGACCGGGGCTACTTCATGGGCGAACGCGACGCTTACCTCAGCTACGGCACCGATGCCGCTTACGCCACGCGCTACGAGGGCAGGGGCGGCCTGCTGTTCCAGGGCCCGTGGATGTTCAGCACCTGGCTCGAAGAATGAGCCGCCGCCGGCTACGAGTGGGCCTGGGCGCCGTTCCCCTCGTTCAGCGATGTCGCCCCCCTACCCGCAGTACAACCTGGGCGTCGGTGCCTCCACCTGTGTCAACGCCGCCACCGAAAACCCGGACGCCGCCGCCGAGGTGCTCAACTGGTTCTACGAGGACAAGGAACGCGCGGTGCGCATCATCGAGGGCTTTAGCTTCGGCGACTTCCTCGTCCCGCTCCAGTTCACGCGCGAGGACTTCTCCGCTGACGCGCCAGAACTGCTCGTGAACTATTTCCTGGCGCTCAGCGACGCGCTCGCCAAGAAGACGTTTGGGTTCACAACGTGGACCTTCCTGCCGGCCCGTACCCACGCCTGGATCGGTGAACGGTATGATCTCGTCGTAACGAACGAGATGACCACCCAGGAGTTCATGGACGGCGTGCAGGAGACCTACGCGGAAGAGCTCGCGGAGGGTCTGGCGGTTCCCGCGCCGGAGCCGATCACGCCCGAAGAGATTGGGGCGATGTAACCTCTGCTGGCCGTGGGGCGAGGACAGACCTTGCCCCACGGGGCTTCGTCTCACTGTCGGGTTTTCCACATGCAACGAAATCGGGCAAAATAGGCGGCAGGCTTTCGACTCATCACTCGAGGGAAGAGAGTCTATCTTCATGACCTTACCCTTCCGACGCCGTTCTCCCACCGCCGCCAGAGCGACCGGCGGCGTCACGCCAAGGCGCAACTGGCGGCGCACTGTAATCCCCTGGCTGTTTCTGCTGCCGTTGGTGTTCATGAACGTGCTCGTTCAGTTGGGACCGTCGGTGGGTAGCGTGGTATTCGCGTTTACCGACTGGCGCGGCCTTGGCGCAGCGAATTTCGTCGGCCTGGAGAACTTCCAGCGCATCTTCGAGGACGACATTTACATCAAAGCGCTCACCAACAACATCAAGTGGGCCACGATCATGCTGACCGTGCCAGTCCTTATGGGCCTCTTAGGGGCAGCCGTGCTCGCTTCGGTTCGGCGCTTCCAGACGTTCTTCCGGGTTGCGTATTTCCTACCATATCTCCTCGCCAGCATCGTAAACGCGCAGGTCTGGCGCTCGATCATGAACGCCAACACAGGCATCGGCCCTTGGTTTGAGGCGCACGGCCTATCATTCCTCAACATCAAGTTCTTTGGGCCAGCCACCGCCCTGTATAGCGTGGCGTTTATCGACACCTGGCACTGGTGGGGCTTCTTGCTCGTGCTCTACCTGGCGGCCATGCAGGGCATCGACCTGGAGCTGTACGAGGCGGCGCGTATAGAGGGTGCGAACCGCTGGCAAGAATTCCGGCACGTGACCCTGCCGGGCATCAAGCCGACCCTTGCGTACACTCTACTTCTCGACATTATCTGGTCTTTTCTGGTCTTTGAGTACCCCCTTCATCCTTACTGGAGGCGGGCCGGCCTACGCGACGACGACGCTGGCGATCCTGGTCTACAAATTACGCCTTCACGCGGTTCCAGGCCGGCTATGCCGCCTCAATCGGCCTGACGATGAGCCTCTTCTCTGGGGTGGCAGTCGTCGGCTTCATCATCTTGCGCCGGCGAGGGTGGGAGATATGAGCAGCTCTACCCTTCGTCTGGGCCGGTTTGGGCGCGTACCGCCCACCTGGCCGAATTACCTGGTTCTGGTCGCGCTGGCGGTCTTCTCGCTCGGCCCACTGGTGGTGCTCGTCTTCAACTCGTTGAAGTATGACGCGGAGATTCGCCTCGACCACTCGGCCCGCCGGCAATCCCGCGCTGGGACAACTATCAAGAGGCGTGGGTCTACGGCGACTTCGCCACCACGATGGTCAACAGCCTGATTATCACGGCGGGCACGGTCCTCGGCGTGGTCGTGATCTCCGGGCTGGCCGGTTACTCGCTCGCGCGTCTGCGCCCTGTCGGCGGCGACGTCATCACCTTCTACCTGCTCGTCGGTACCACGCTGCCGGCGCAGCTTTTCCTCGTGCCATTGTTCTATCTGTGGAGCAAACTGGGGCTGACCAACAGCCTGATCGGCCTCATCATCTTGTACTGGGGACCATGTCTCCCTTCCCGACATTCCTGTTGCGGTCGTACATGGTCGCCATCCCACAGGATTTCGAGGACGCGGCGTTTGTGGACGGCGCGTCGCGCTGGCAGGTGCTCTGGCGGATCTTCATTCCGCTATCGTGGCCGGGCTTTCTCACGGTGATCCTGTTGACCGCACTTGGGGCGTATCACGAATTCCTGTTCGCGATCACCATGATCCAGAAAGCGGAGTTGATGCCTGTCGCCACCAGTCTATACTACTTCTCAAACCGGTGGATCCGCTCGTGGGGGCCGACCAATTCCGGCGCGATCATCATGAGCATACCGGTGATTATCATTTTCCTGTTGTTGCAGCGCCACTTTATCGAAGGACTCACCCAGGGTGGCCTGAAGTGATGGATCCTATGGCACGACAGACTCCTGACGCAACCGACCAAAGCCTGCTCAGGCACGAACGCCTTCACTTCATCCGCGAAACGATCCGGCGTGCCGGCCATGTGCGCGTGGACGAACTGAGCGCGCGCCTTGCAGTCTCGGCGTACACAATCCGGCGCGATCTCGCCGAGCTAGAAGGTGAAGGTGTGCTCCGGCGCACCTACGGCGGCGCAGTCGCCTACGAACCAATTATCCAGGAAACGCTGCGCTGGTCGCGGCGTGATAAGTACAGCTCCCGGGCCGACCTGCGCCTGGAGTATCAGGAACAGGCGGAGTCCGGTTACAGCGTCGACAACCTTGCGGAGCGAATGCAGAAACCTGAAGACCTTACCCCCGAACAAGTCGAGGCGCTGTGGGTTGCGATGGCAGAGCTTCCGATGCGCACGGATTTTCTGTATCGCGAACCAAGCACACTCAGCGAGATCCGCACCGAGCGCCCTGCCGGCCCGCGCCGCCTGCCGGTCACAACGACTGCCGCTGAGCTAAGGGATCGCATCTACGCGGCGTGGTTAGGACGGTGTGCGGGTTGCCTGCTGGGGAAACCCGTCGAGGCGATCGGTCGGCAGCGCGAGCGGCTGGTCAATTACCTGAAGATGGCGAAGGCGTACCCGCCTGAAGATTACCTCTCCGAGGTGATCCCGCTGCCGGACGGTTACGAACTCGTCGACGCGGAGCAGGGAACGGTGCGCGAGCGCATCGATGGGATGCCGCACGACGATGACACCATGTACACACTGCTCGCGCTACACATTCTCGAGGAACACAGCTTCGGCTTCGAGACACACCATGTCAGCAGCAAATGGCTCGAGCATCTCCCGTTCCACATGGTGTTTACTGCGGAGCGGATCGCGTATCGTAACCTGGTGCTGGGGTTGCGCGCCCCCGAAACCGCCAGCTTTCGCAACCCCTACCGCGAGTTCATCGGCGCGCAGATTCGTGCCGACTTGTGGGGGTATGTCTCCGTGGGCGCGCCAGAGCAGGCTGCCGAGCTGGCATTCCGCGACGCCTCGCTTTCGCACACCAAGAACGGTCTGTATGGAGCAATGCTTGTCGCGGCGATGCTCGCTGCCGCCTACACGACGGACGATGTAGAAAGCATGGTCAACATCGGCCTGAGCGAGATACCCGCGCGGAGCCGGCTGGCGGAGGCGGTTCAGCGGGTCGTTGGCTGGGCGCGCGCCGACGATCATTGGGAGAAGACCATCGACCGCATCTGGGAGACCTATGGGCACTACAATCCCTACCCATGCGATCAACAACGCCGCTGTGGTCGTCGCAGCCTTGCTGCACGGGCGGGATGATTTCACACGCACAGTCGGGGTGGCGGTGGCCGGCGGCTTCGACACCGACTGCAACGGCGCGACGGCCGGCTCTATCTTTGGGTTGATGCACGGCGTGGACGCTTTGCCGGAGAAGTGGATCGCACCTCTCAGGGATCGAATTCGTTTCCGGATTATGGGCTTAAGCGAGATGCACATCTCCGACCTGGCACACCGCACCTATCTGTTGGCACGCCATAGCCTAGGCGCGCTGAGAGGATAGCGCCCGCCCGCAAGAACGCGCACCTATAACAGCAGACCTTGTACCGATCACATTCGTCCATATCGGAACGCGCGCAGCGTCCGGGCTGCATCCACGTCCGAGATGTGCCACAACCCCGCCGCATCCTCGTACCGCCGCGCCTCCAGAATCTCGTCGGGCGTGGACGCATCCGCCCCCGGAATCACCCATCCCGCCACTGCGCGCGCCTCCAGGACCTCCAGCCCCGGCGCGTCGGACTCGCCGGGATCGCGTGCGAGGGATACCGGCCCATCCTCCCCCTCTGCGCGCACCGCCTTCGGCGGCGGCAGCACGTGCCGGCGCTGCACACGAATCTCCCCCGCGTAGGTCAGCAGGTCGGGATGCGCCGGCAGGAACAGGTTTGCCGCCTGACTGCCTTCCACCCCGCGCGCCGCCGATTCCGGCTCGTCGGAAATGACCAGCTCGACCGGCGCGCCGGTGACGCGCGCGGCGAGGTCCTGCACGACGAGCGCGTGCGCCTGGTCCTTGGCGACGATGGGTCTGGCTCCGCCGGTGTCGTGCTCGCAAGCCCCGGCGCGCCAACTCGAGCTGGCACGCCAGGGCAGGTGTCGGTGGCGACGCAGGTCTGGGCCACGCTCGACGCCTCACACATCGTTCCGTGGCTGCCACTCGACCCAGTCACCGCTGGGCAGCTCCAGCGCCATGCGGACATTCACACTGACAGACAGGAAGTCCCCGATGTCGTCGGGAACGCCGAGCCGCAGTCCCAGCGCGGCGGCCTCACGCTCGACCTGCTCCAGCCAGGCCAGGTCCTGCTTCACCTCGTCGAGGCTGACCTTGCCGGCGGGGCCGATGTGGCCCAGGCTGTACCACTTCCGCGACGGCAGCAGGTCCTCGACGTTGCCGATGATGGCGAAGCGATAGGTCGAATTGGCGAGCCACGCCTCTTCGGGGAAAGCGATCTGGCGCATGATCCGACCCCAGTCGATGCCGGTGACGGGGCTGACACCGTGGCAGTCGACGAGGTCTGCGGCGTCGCGCGCCACGATGGAGGGTGGTGGGGCCTCGACGAAAGGCCCATTGAGCGTGCTTCGACAGATATTGAGAGCGACCATCGATATTTCTCCTTTCCGTGCTAAAGGCTGGACACGTGTCGCCGCCTAGACGCCGGCGATCTCGTCGAACAGGACGTTCTCACTGCGGCCTCCACCGGGGTCGATGCCCAACGCGAGGGCGTCGTACAGCCCGGTCTCCGCGACGGTGACGTGGTTCAGGGCGTCGTCCAAGAACATCACCCCGCCGGCCCACGCGATCCCGCTCATCTGCCAGGCGTAGATCGCCCAGGCGTCGGGCCAGCGCCGTTGGAGCGCCGCCCTGAACGCTGGCAGCGTGAAGGCGTCGATTCCGGCGCGCGCCTCGATCATCGTCGCGTGCACGTCGAGTTCGACCACGCGCCCGGAGCCGGTGTGGTTCTCGGCCAGGAGCGCGGCGTATGCCTTGGGTTCGCTGCGGGGGGGCGGCGGGCTTTCCGATCTTGACTGTCTGTTTCATGGTCCTGCCTCACTTGCTGCCTCTTTTGCGGAGGCTTCGTCCGAAGGACCCGCCGGCCGGCGCGCCGCGCGTGCGGCGCCCTGACCGGGCCGGCCGGCGGGGTGGGAGGGGGTCACGCCGGCACCTGCGCCTCGGCAGGGCATTCGGCGGGACGCCCACCTGCGAGCACGTCCAGGCGCGCGCGGAGCGCGGCGATCATCGCGTCGATGGGGGTGGCGCCGCGCGTGGTGAGGTCGGCGTAGGTCTCGTGGTAGGTCTCGGTGGCGGCGCGCCGCACGTCGTCGGGGGCGGCGGCGTCCAGGTCCTGGACCTGGGCGCGGAGCTGCGCCTCTTCGTCGAGGCGCGCCTGAGTATCGGGGTCGCGCACGGCGCGCGTGGGGTCGGCCCAGTGGCCGGTGAAGGTGGTGGAGATTCCCATAGAAAGAGCCGTCCTTTCGCTTGACGGGACGGCTCTTTTGCCCTATCCTTAGAGTCGTCCCACGCATCACCATGGGGCAGGGCGCGACAGGAAAGCTGGCAGGCTAGTGTCGCGCCTCTCTGTTGTATCCCCTCTTGCCAAAACCATCAAAGCAACTTTATAATAACACAAAGTTATTCTGCTTGTCAAGGGTCAATTTTCGAGTTGACAATACTATAAAGCTGATGTAGCATGGATAGCAACTCACAAAAGAGAGGAGGTGAGGGCCTGTGCCGCGCTACCAGACGAATGTAGCTGCGCTCCTGGAGGAAGTCATGAATAACAGCGGTGTAGGTGAGATCACGAATCTGATCTACACCAAAGTTGCTGAAGCGGTTGGCGTCTCGACGCCGACGCTTTATGAGTGGTTCAACGCCAGCGTCGGATCGTCCAAGTATCTCGAGAACTACAAGGCGGATACCGAGAGGAAATTTCGTAAGTTTTTCGAGGAGAAATTGGGGCGGTCTGTACAGGTCGTTATTGATTTGGACCCTAGAATCCAGGAAGCAGCTACGGCGCTGGCGACACAGCCAGCAGCGTAAAAACAAGACAGCCCCACCACAGTGAGGCCATCTTGTGCGTGTCTGGAAACTGCGCTATTCTGAACACAGGTCCCAATCACCGATGAGCCGCCCGCCCCGCCTCGCAAGCACCAGCGGGCCGGCTCTCCCACCAACCGGCTTTGCGCCGGCAGCGGTTGGTGCCTTGACCAGGTCGCCGGCCCGCGCCCTGCCTTTCGGTGATGCGTGGGGTAGGTCAACAGGCCGGTGACCTGGTGAGGGCATCAGCCCTCAGCGCCATCGCTGGCGCTTTGACCAGGTCGCCGGTCCACGCCCTGTCCTCTGTGACGGTGGGTCAGGCGGACCGGTGACCTGGTGAGGGCGTCAGCCCCAGCACCTTAACAAAAGTATACGCGAATATGCCGCATTGTCAAACCTACTCGTAGTACGGCGCGCCATACTGCGACTCCCAGTAATCGCTCGCGCGGTCCGGGTCCACGGGCATGAGCGTCAGCCGGCCCACGCGCATCGCCGTCCACAGCGCCGAATCCCAGACCGGCCTGTAGGCGGCAATCTCCAGACCCGCCTGCGGATAGTACAGCCGGACCGCGCCCGTGCGCGGGCGCGTCGCGCCGAGCGGATCTTCTATCGAAAGGTACGGCGGCATCCCCAGCAGGCCGATGACTTCCTCAATCGTCGCCGGCCAGTCAGAGGAGAAGTTCACGTCGATGCGCTGCACCGTATCGCCCTCCAGCGTCACCGTGCCCCACAGGTACACGCTACGGCGGGAGTAGTCCGACCAGGCAATCTGCCAGAAGTCGCCGCCGGGCGTCCCGCCGATGGTCATGTAGCGCGTGTCCACGAACGGGCTGAGCGACAGCAGGCTGATGGCAGTGTCGGCGTCCGTAATCCCCGGTTGGATGCCCTGCCAACACGGCATCGGGCAGTCCGGACTCAGCACGCCCACCACCTGCGCCTTGGGCTGCATCCCGCCGGCCGCCGCGACCATCACCACCAGCGCGGTGAAGGTCATGGTCAGCACCCACGCCATGCGTACAACGCGCATCTCACGCTCGCTCGCCGAGCCGCGCGGCGCGCCAGCCCGAAAACGGATCAAGAGCACCGCCAACCCGGCCTGCACCAGCACAAGGCCCAGCGCCGCCGGCCCAAGCGCGAAGCCCCAATGGACATCGCCGTACAGTTGCGCCAGCCAGTCGATCATCAGCAGGCCGAGCGCCATGTCGCCCTCGACGCAGAAGAGCAGCACCAGCAGCCACGGCCCGATGGCCGTCACCGGCTGCCAGCCCAGCGACTCGATCACCGGCCAGGAGAGAGCGACCGCCCCGATCCACATCGCCAGCCGGACGAGCGCGGCGAACACCTGCGCCAGCCCCCGGTTCTTGATGAAGGCCGAGGCCGCGAGGCCGGTCGCCGCGTCCAGCCCGGCGGAGATCGCCGGCTGCATGACCGAGGCCGTCATCCCGGCGGCGACGGCCAGCACGCCCACCACCCAGGGAATTGGCGGTTGCGAACTCTCGACCAGGAAGAGGAGGTAATGCCCCCGGAAGCGCGCGAAGTCGCTGAGCAGCAGGAGCACGAGCACGCCCCGCAACGCCAGCACCCACACCAGGACCGCGCCCACCGACCACAGCCCCGCCGCCCACTTCGCGCCGAGGACATCGCGCGTCGGCATCGCAGTGGCGCGCAGGCTGTCCCACGTGCCGACCTCAACCTCCCGGTTGACCGACCCCGCCGTGGAGAACGCCGCCGCCACGCGGAGCAGCAGGTGCGGCGCGAGCAGCGCGATCCACAGCCCAGAGATCACGTTCGGCGCGAGCGGTTCTTCCCGCCCGTGCGCGTCGACCACGGCGGCGAGCAGCGCGAGCATCAACAGCGAGAAGACCGCGGTCGCCGCCCACCGCGTGGCGCGTCCCTGCTGGCGGCGGCGGCGCTCCAGCTCCCAGGTAAAGATCGGGTGCCCCAGCCGCGCCCACGGCGGGAACAGCGGCGCCAACACACGATACCAAATGGCGCTTTCACCTCTCACGCGCCGACCCTTTCAGGCAAGTTATCCCAAAGAGGCGTTTGGGATAACCGCAATCAATTTGGGATTCTTTGGGATACCTTGTCGGTTCACAGCACAGGCAACTCACACGTCACGGGCGCGGCGCGCCCCGGCGCTTTCGACTGCTGATCCCTTTAATGAGTGTAACAATCCGCGCAGCGCGACGCCAGATTCCGACAGGGACAATCGTGAATACAAAAACGGCGGCCGGCTGTGCGCCGGCCGCCCTGGCTGTGGGGAAATGCGCTTACTATAGGAGCAGGATCAGCGAGACGATGCGAAACACCTGAAACACGATGATGGCCCCACAGGCCCACATCAGCGCTTCGAAGAACTGGTCAACCCGCTCCGGATCCATGTCGCCAATGATGATGAACGGCGGTCCCCCGGTAGCCAGGAAACGGAAGAGCATGACCGAGATGCCAAGTGCAGCAAGACTGAATATGACTTCGAGAGAGGGTGGGGTCATGGTGGCCTCTTCTGGACCTCCGACGCGTCCCGTCGCTACCGGGTTACAATCACACGTTAACGCTATTTTTATGAATTGTCAATACATAACTTGTCAAATTATCGTGAATATCGCCGGCGCACCTGTGGTAGAATCGGTCTGAACTCCTGTCACGCTTTCCGGGAGTGCGACAAAGTGCATCGATCACGTTTTCCGTCTGGTATCGCGCAATAGTTTGTTTTTCGCAATCCGACGACTGAAGTCGTCGGCTAATCGCCTAAATGGCGGACAGGATTACGAATTAGCCCGCGACTTCAGTCGCGGGAACCCAAAGGCGAAGCGATACCACAAAGTGATGGGGGCGACCTCTATCTTTATTTTGCGTGTTATCAGCGTTATTCGTGGTCAATCCTCTTTCGCTGCCGCCACTGCGCCTTGTGAGCTGAGCGCCGGAGGTACACCTCAATGATCCACTTTGGCCGTGAAATCACCGGAGACCTGGCCGCTGCGCAGCGCCGCGAGTGGCTGGTCACGAACGGCATCGGCGGCTACGCGATGGGCACCCTGTCTGGCGTGCGCACGCGCCGCTACCACGGCCTGCTGATCGCCTCGGCGTCGCCCCCTGCGGACCGGGTGATGCTGGTGGCCGACCTGGACGCCTGGGTCTCCGTCGATGACGTGCGCCATCCGCTCGTCACGCACTGTTGGGCGGCAGGTGTTGTGCTCCCTGACGGCTACCGGCACATGGAGCGCTTCCACCTCGACGGCCTCATCCCCACATTCACGTATGCCTTCGGCGAGACACAGGTCGTGCAGCGCGTGTGGATGCGGCACGGCCACAACACGACCTACCTTACGTACACCAACCAGCGCGGCGCGCGCCCGATTGCGCTTCAGCTTACGCCCCTCTGCACCTACCGCGAGCATCACAGCGTCACCGCCGGCGGGCAGAGCGTGCCGGTCATGTCGCCTGTCGTGGCCGCCATCGACGGCGGCTTTGAAGTCCTGACGGTGCCGGGCGCGCTGCCCTTGCGGATATACGTCAACACCGGGGAGATCACGCTGGGCGGGGAGTGGTGGTGGAACTTCCACCTGTCGAAGGAGGCGTACCGGGGCCAACCCGACCGCGAGGACCTCTACGCGCCCGCGACGGTACGCGCCACGCTGCCCCCGGCGCGACGTTCGCCCTGGTCGCCACCGCCGAGGAGGGCCGCCCCATCCCCTGGCAGGACGCCCGCCCACAGGAACGCGACCGCGAGGCGGCGGTGCTCAGCGCGGCGCAGGTCGGCGACCATGCGCCCGACTGGGTCCGCCAGCTCGCGCTCGCCGCCGACCAGTTCATCGTGGACCGGTGCATCAAGCGCGACGGCTGCAAGGACGACGAGGGCAAGAGCGTGATCGCGGGCTATCCCTGGTTCACCGACTGGGGCCGCGACACCATGATCGCGCTGCCAGGGCTGACGCTCGCCGCCGGCCGGCCCCAGGTGGCTGCCGCCATCCTGCGAACCTTCGCAGGGTTCGTGGACCAGGGCATGTTGCCCAACCGCTTCCCCGACATCAGCCGCGCGCCGGAGTACAACACCGTTGACGCCACGCTGTGGTTCTTCTGTGCGCTCCACGCCTACCTCTGCGCCACGAACGACAACGACCTGGCGCGCGAGCTTTACCCAGTCCTCACCGAGATCGTTGACTGGCACGTGAAGGGCACGCGCTACGGGATCCGGGTAGACCCGAACGATCACCTCCTGTGCGCGGGCGAGCCGGGCGTCCAGCTCACGTGGATGGACGCCAAGGTGGGCGATTGGGTGGTCACGCCGCGCTCTGGCAAGCCGGTGGAGGTCAACGCGCTGTGGTACAACGCGCTGCGCATCGTCGCCAGCGTGGCCGCGCGCCTGGGCCACGACGCGGACTCGGAACGCTTCGACGCGATGGCGCGCCAGACACAGGACAGCTTCAGCGCCCGCTTCTGGTACAAGGCCGGCGGCTACCTCTACGACGTCATCGACACGCCTGACGGCGGCGACGACGCCACGCTGCGCCCCAACCAACTGCTCGTGGTCTCGATGCCGTATGCGCTGCTCGACTATGAGAAAGCGAAGGCGGTGGTGGACATCTGCGCGCGCAAGCTCCTCACGTCGATGGGGCTGCGCTCGCTCGACCCGGCGGCGGTCGAGTATATCGGCCATTACGGCGGCGACCAGCGCCAGCGCGACGCCGCCTACCACCAGGGGACGGTGTGGAGCTGGCTGCTCGGCCCGTTCGCGCTCGCGCACTACAAGGTCTACGGCGACGCCAAATGCGCCCTCTCGTTCATCACGCCGATGCGCGACCTCCTCAGCGACCACGGCCTGGGCACGATCAGCGAGATCTTCGACGGCGACCCGCCGCACCACCCGCGCGGGTGCATCGCGCAGGCGTGGAGCGTGGGAGAGGTGCTGCGCGTCTGGGTCGAGCTGAAGGACCAGCTTGCGGCGGAGGAGACTTAACGCCGCGTCACGGCCAGCTAAACACCAACTGCGTCCAACGCTTCTCGACGATGGCCTCCCCCGCCGACGGCGCGTAGTCCACGCCGCGCGGGTAGGCGCGCACCTGCAACCCGCTGGAGGTGGGGCGGCCGGCGGCGTCCCACGCGGCGACATGTTCCACCAGCCGGCGGGGGAGCGTATCGTCGCCGCCGTAGGCGCGCACGTGAAGCCGGTACGGCTGCGCCTCACCGTCCTCGTCACGGGGGTCGTCGGGGCGCGCCAGCAGGCTCAGCGCGCCGTCGCCCAGCACGCCAAACGTGCTCCGCCCCCCACCGACCTGCCGAAGACGAACGGCACGTCAAGCGCCTGGGCGACGTCGTCCTCCACGCTCAGGTCGCAGAAGCCCGGCTCGTGCAGCGCCAGCCACAGCCCCAGCGAGCGCCACACCTCCAGCGAGCGCACCTCGACGCCGGTCGCCACGTCGCGGCGCGGGCCGCTGAGCAGCGCGTAGACGGCGTCGGGGTCCACCCGGTCCCGGTCGTCCGCGCTCAAGATCAGGCCGTTGTCCGGGCCGAAGGCGACGAAGGCCTCCGGCCCGGCGAACGCGCCGCGCAGCCGCATGAAGCTGCAATCGGTGACGGACACGCTCTCAAGGTGCCCGTTGGCGCGCTCGAAGGCAACGGTTTTCTGCGCGGTGCGCACCCACAGCGGCAAGAGCAGCCGGCCGTCGGGCTTCAACTGGCTGGCCCAGGCCGGCGCGATGTCCCACGCGCCCACGGTGAGGATGATGCGGTCGTAGGGCGCGCGGTCCGGGTAGCCCAGGGCGCCGTCGGCGCACACGACCTGCACGGTGCCGAAGCCCGCCGCCGCAAGGCGCGCGCGCGCCGCGTCCACAATCTCCGGGTCGATGTCCACCGTGATGACCTCGCCCGCCTCGCCGACAATGTGCGCCATCAGCGCCGCGTTGTAGCCGGTGCCCGCGCCGATTTCGAGGACGCGCTGCCCGCGCCTCAGGCCAAGCTGTTCGAGCATGATCGCCATCGCCGCCGGCTGTGACGAGGAACTGACCGGCACGCCGTCAATCCGCTGCGTGACGATGGCCTCGTCGCGGTAGACCTGCTCCACCGGCACGTTGGGCAGGAACAGGTGGCGCGGCACGTCGCGGAACGCGGCCTCGACCTCCGGGAAATGGATCAAGCCGTCGGCGATCAGCCTATCGACCAAGCCCTGGTGCAGCGCTGCCACATCGACATTGTTGTGATCGCCCATCTGTGTCTCCTTTTGGCCGCCGTCCGCTGTGCTTTCATGACGCCGCGCGCTCGCGCTGTGCGCGCCACTCGCGCGCCAGCAGGCCGTACAGCAACATATCGTGGCGCGCCCCGTCGCGGTGCAGGAACTCGCGATACACGCCCTCGCGCCGGAAGCCCAGCCCCTCGTAGAGCGCAATCGCGCGCGTGTTGTAGCTGAACACAGTAAGCTGCACGCGATGGAGGTTTAGTTCGTCGAACGCGAAGGCGAGCGCCAGCGCAATCGCCGCGCGCCCGTAGCCTTGCCCCAGTTGCGCCGGTCGCCAAGCGCGATGCTGATCCACGCGGTACCGTGCGTCCACAGGATGCCGTCAAGCTCAAGCACGCCGATCAGCGCATCGTCCCCCACCCGGCGGACGGCGAAGAGGAAGCCATCCTTTGCCTTGAGCATGGTGTCGATGCGCGCCTTGAGCTGGCCGGCGTTCTTGGGGTTCGCCGGCGCCGCGTCGTACAGCCGCATGAACTCGGCATCGTCGTACCAGCCGGCGTAAACGCTCAGGTCGGCGTCGGGATCGAACGCCGTGAGCCGGATATGCTCGCCCTGCAAGAGCGGCGCAAGCGCCATACGTCCACACCTCCATCGCCCCCACGCCGCCAACGGGCGCAGGTCTCTAAGCGCGCGGCGGGGATAGTGTAGACCATGCCGGGGTTTCGGTCTAGTGTCTGCGCCCACTCTGGGGGAGGCGCGCGCCGGCCGCCGGAGGGGAACGAAAAACCGCCCGGCTGCCGGGGGTCGGGCGGCGAAGGTTGGCGCATCGCCGTGTGTCAGTGCAGCAAATGCCCAAACCGTGCGGTCATTCTAACACGGCCTCAGCATCGGCGAAATAGGGTGAGAGTCCCGCTTCGGGTTTGAAGTTCGTTAGGACGGCCCGCTCAGGACTCGTCGGGCGGGCGACGCCTGCCCGGCAGCTTGCCAATGAAGCGCTCGACGGCGCACGCGCAGCAGTAGCCGGAGCTGCACAACGCCGCGACCACCAGCACCAGCAACAGCACGGACCACCATTGCAGCACCGCCACGATCAGCACGGCCACGGCAAGCACGGCCAGCCCGATCACGGCTTTGACGACCACGCCGGGGCGCTGCTCTCCTTCGCCTGCATCGCTCTCCTCCTGATCTGCACGGAAACAAACAAGGCGGCGGCGCACGGGTGCAGTGCTACCCTCATTATACGACAGGACGCGCGACGGACTCAAGCCCGCCAGTGGCCGGCAAGCTCCCTGGGAGCTACCACCAGGTTCGCTTCTCACGACACGCTGCCCCAATCTCGAACGCGCCCAGTGACCCGCGCGCAGCACGCTTGACATTCTGCGCCGGAGAGGCTACCCTACGTATCAAGCAAGGAACAAGTGTTCGCACGCCGGCAAGAGGGACCAGATGAGCACAGACGGGCACGAAAACCTCGACGAGTGGTTTAGCAGCGGCGGCGCTGCGCGACCGCCTCAACCGCGCCGAAATCCCACGCGCCGACGCCACTGAGGCGGGGCGGCTGGGCGTGGTCGTGGGCGGCTCGCTGAGCAAGGGCCTCGACGTCAAGCTCGACAGCGACGCCAGCATCGAGGACCTGGCGGTTGGCCGCTACGTCGTGATCCAGGGCCGGCAGAAGAAGTTCTTCAGCATGGTGACCGACATCGTGCTCGACAACACCAACGCCGAGATCATGAGCGCCCCGCCCGACCTCTCCGACCCGTTCCTCGCCGAAATCTACACCGGCACCGCCGCATACGGCACCGTCCACGTCGCGCCGATGCTCGCGATTGAGCACGACGGCGACGAGCCGAGGCCGGTCAAGACCGTGCCGAGCCACTTCACGCCGGTGTACAACGCCACCGCCGAGGACGTGAACACCGTCTTCGGCCAGGAGGACGAGCGCCACTTCAACGTCGGCTCCCCGCTGGAGCTGGAGGAAACCCAGGTCAACCTGGACCTGCAACGGCTGGTCGAGCGCAGCGTGGGCGTCTTTGGAAAGAGCGGCACCGGCAAGAGCTTTCTCACGCGCGTCATCCTGGCCGGCGTGATCGAGCGGGGCAAGGCGGTCAACCTCGTGTTCGACATGCACAACGACTACGGCTGGAAGGTCCGCGACGAGGCCGGCCACGAGGTCAAAGGCCTCAAGCAGCTGTTCCAGACCAGGGTCGTCATCTTCACCCTGGACGAAGAATCCTCGCGGCGGCGCGAGGCGCCCTATGATCACGTCGTCACCCTCGCGTACACCGACATCGAGCCGCAAGACCTGGCGATGCTGCGCGAGACGATGGACCTCTCAGACCCGATGATCGACGCGGCTTACGTGCTGCGCAAGCGCGTCGGTCCCGGCTGGATTCAGTGGCTGCTCAGCGCCTCGGCGGACGACATCGAGACCATGCTCGCCTCCACCTCGATCAACGCCGCGAGCCTGGCCGCGCTCACCCGCCGCCTGGAGCGCTTCGAGCGCTTTGGCTTCCTGCGCCCGCAGCGCGAGGGCGACTCGGTGCAGCAGATCATCCACATGCTCGACCAGGGCAAGAGCGTGGTGCTCGAATTCGGGCGCTATGGCAACGCGCTGGAGGCCTACATCCTCGTCGCCAACTACCTCACGCGGCGCATCCACCACCTCTACGTGCAGCGCATGGAGGAATCGCTCGCCGCCGGGGGGCGCGAGCCGGCGCAATTGCTCATCACCATCGAGGAGGCGCACAAGTTCCTCGATCCCTCCATCGCCCGGCAGACCATCTTCGGCACCATCGCGCGCGAGATGCGCAAATACAACGTGACGCTGCTCGTGGTGGACCAGCGCCCCAGCGCCATCGACGAGGAGGTCATGAGCCAGATCGGCACGCGCGTGACGGCGTTGCTCGACAACGAGCGCGACATCGCCGCCGTGCTGACCGGCGTGAGCGGCGCGGGCGGCCTGCGCGAGGTGCTGGCGCGGCTCAACACCAAGCAGGAGGCCATCATCCTCGGCCACGCCGTGCCGATGCCGGTGGTCGTCCACACGCGCGATTGGGGGCCAGAGCTGTACGCCGCCGTCTCCGGCGAGAGCGCCCGTGGCGAGGTCTTCCGTTCCACCGAGGAGCGCCAGGGCCGGCGGCGGCTCTAACAAGCCCGACAGATGCGAAGAGGGGCGACGCGGTGCGCCGCCCCTGCAGGTAACCGACCAGGACCTTCGCGCGCCGCTACTCCGCGACCACCGGCAATGTGAACCCCCTCCGGGCATTGGGGCGTATCGAGCAGAAACGCCGCAATCCAGGCGTTCGGCGCGCCCTCGACCTGAAGCCTGTACCAGTCCCCGGCGGCGTTGACGCCGATCACCTGCACCGGCGCGCCTGCTGCCAGCGCGCCGACCTTTTCGAAGTCCGTGCCGGGGCCGCCGCGCAGGTTCGCGCCGCTGTTGGTGGCCGCCGTGCAGGCGTCCATGACCGCCGGCTGGGCCGGCGCGGGCGGCGCGTCTGACCCGCGCGTGACCGTCACCGGCACGCGGATCGACGTCGCGGCGCCGTTGGCAAACGTGAGCGTGAACGCCACCTCGTAGTCGCCGGCATTCTCGTAGCTGTGCTGGGGGTTCTGCTCGGTTGAGGTCGCGCCGTCGCCGAAGTCCCACAAGCGCCCGGTGATCGGGTTCTCCGGGTCGGGGCTGGTGGATTTGTCCTCGAAGCGCACCACCGACCCGCCGTCTGTGATGCTCGTCGAAACGCTGAGCGACAGGCCCTCTGGCGGCCTGGGGGCGGCAGGCTCCCCGGCGGCGGGTGCGCCTTCGGCGGGCGGTCCGTAGTCAAAGTCCAGCTCCGGGAAGATGTCCTTCGGCTCGCCCGCGCCGCTGTAGTTCACCGAGGCGATGCGCCAGCGCACCGCGTCGAAGGTGGCAAGGTCGAAAGCGACGCCTGCCGCCATCGCCTGGTTGAACAGGTCCGCGATGGGGATATAGACTGTCAGCGTGTACCGGTTGGCGCTGAGTTCGACCGCCACCGGGATGGGGTCAGCCCGCTCCCCGCCGAAGACTCGGCCCCCGGCCATGACCGAACCATCCTCTTGCAGGCGCATGTCCACAAGGAAGTCGGCGCCCAGGCCGGTGAACATCGCGTTCGTCTCCGGGCCGCCGATCCCGGTCGCCGGGCTGCCGTCCAGGTCGAACAGGAGGTACCACACCTGCTCCGCCTCGGCGCTGCCGGCGGCGACGGGTTCAACCATGTCAATCGTGAAGGCCACCGACCGGAAGACCGGCGCAAAGCGCTGGTTGGCGTCAGGCCACAGCGGGATTTGCGCCTGCTCGACGCTCCCGTCCGGGTTGACGTGCAGCGTCAGTGCGTTGGTGTAGTCGTCGGGCGCGGCGAATTCGACAGGATCATCCTCGCCCAGCGTCACCCGGCCTTCGGCCAGCGTGATGTCGAGGGTGTTGGCCTCCGCGTCGAAGTCGATGACGGCATTGAATCCGGCGAAGTGCGCCTGGCGCCCTCCGAAATCCGTCGTGAGCGTGTGCTGCCCTTGCGAGGCCGCCCCTTCGTAGAACTCAACATGCGCGCTCGTGTCGCTCGTGAAAGTGAGGGTGCCACCCTGGTTCCAGGTGACACCCCAATCCGCACCACCGGTATAAAGCGCCGTGTCACCGTAAGTGAAGAGGGCATCGCCCGTGAAGGAATACGGGGTACCCCACGACATGCCGGCATCCAGGTAGCCGGTCCAGGGGCCTTGCATCGCCCACCAGGGAGGCGGCGTCGCCGCGTCGTGCGCGGAGACCGGGTGGCCGGTCCCCAGGGTGCAGCGGCCCGACCGCGCCCATCTTGTTCGTCGCGGTCGCTGTCACGTGGTTGATGTCGGCGCGCGCGCTGTCCGCATTCTGGACCGGCTGCTCCAGGTTGTAGTCGTACACGTCGCCAGTCCTTTCGACGCCAGCCCGCGCGCGCCAGATCGCGCCTTGAGGCGGATTTGCCGGCCCACCCACACCAAGGAACGCACGGAGCAGATGCGCGGCGAGGCGGCGCGCCAGTTCGGGGTCGCGTTGCTGGATGCGCTGGAAGAGCTGCATCAGCAGCCGGTTAAACTCCGCCGCCTCTTCAGGCGTCGCCCTTCTCAGCACGGGCATCATCTCACCGATCTGACGTCCCATCAAGTCGATGTCAGAGTTGTGGATCGTTTCGTCAAAAACGTTATCAGGCAATGCGACAAGAAATCTGAGCGACGCATTAAACGCCTCCATCTCGGTCGCATCACATCCTGCTGCCAGCACCATGACAAGCGCCAGCAGCGCCGGCACGAGTCGTTTCCTGAACATGGTCTCCTCCTGGAGGGCAATACCGGGTAGGCGAGGCGCGGCCAGGAACGAGGCATTCTCCTGGTCTGTCAAGAAAGAGTTGACGATTTCATTATACGTTACTTTTACATTCACGCAACTGATGCAAACCCGGAAGGCATGAAGAGTCAATCATTCCTCAAACGCGAGCCGCTTCCCCCCGGTCGCCTGAAAGTGGGCGCTGCGCCGCAAACCCGCTTATAATAGAACCGTGTCCGCTGACCAGGGTAGCTTGCCAGCCATGACCGAACCCATCCGCGTATTGCACTTTGCCGACCTGCACATCGGCGTGGAAAACTACGGCGGCATCGACTCGGAGACGGGCATCAACACGCGCGTGCTCGATTTCCTCCACCGCCTGGACGAGGTTGTCGCCTACGCGCGCGACAACGACGTGGACCTTTCCGTCTTTGCGGGCGACGCCTTCCAGACGCGCACGCCCTCCCCGACATACCAGCGCGAGTTCGCGTGGCGCATCCGCGACCTAGCGGAGCTTGCGCCGGTCGTGTTGCTGGTCGGCAACCACGACCAGCCCGTGATGCTCAACAAGGCCACCAGCATCGAAATCTACGACACGCTGGCCGTGCCCAATGTCTTCGTGGGCAGCGACTACACGCTCCGCGAGATCGAGACCAAGCGCGGGCCGGTCCAGGTGGCGACGGCTCCCTACCCGCACCGGAACCTGCTGCTCAAGGGCAGGTCGCTGAGCGGGATGAGCATCGCCGACATCGACGGCCTCATGCGCGACGAAGTGGCCCGCCTCCTCGCTGACCTGGCGGAGCAGGCGCGCCGCAGTGACGCGCCGCGCCTCCTGGCCGGTCACTTCACGGTGGACGGCGCGGTCGTGGGCACCGAGCGCAACATCATGCTGGGCAGGGACGCGGCGGTGCTGCCGAGCGCGCTCAGCAACCCGGTCTGGGACTACGTGGCGCTGGGCCACATTCACAAGCACCAGAACCTTACCGCCTCGCTGGCCGGCGCGCCGCCCGTGGTCTATGCCGGCTCGATTGAGCGCGTCGACTTCGGCGAGGAGAAGGACTTGAAAGGCTTCTGCTGGGTCGAGCTGGCGCGCGGCGCAACACGGTGGCAGTTCGTCGAGGTCGACGCGCGGCCCTTCGTCACCATCCGCGTGGACGTGCGCAACAGCGACGACCCCACCGGCGACGTGCTCGCCCGCCTCGCGCCGGAGGCGCTGGAAAGCAGGGTGGTGCGGTTGATCGTGCAGGCGACCCCGGAGAACGAAGGGCGGCTGCTCGACGGCGAAATCCGCGCGGCGCTGCGGGCGGCGCACCATGTCGCCTCGTACCAGAAGGAC
Organism: Anaerolineae bacterium; assembly: GCA_027494055.1. Lineage (GTDB taxonomy): Bacteria > Chloroflexota > Anaerolineae > Aggregatilineales > JAFGMM01 > JAOSJO01. The sequence continues at coordinate 32,603 of JAOSJO010000025.1, forward strand.
GTGGAACGGCCCACGCGCGCGCGGCTCGGCGGCGTATCGCCGGAGACGCTCACGCCGCGCGAGCTTCTGGCGCGGTACCTGCAAGACAAAGCGACGCCTGAGGACCGGATCGAGACGCTCTTGGAGCACGCCGACACGCTTTTCGTCGAGGAATAGGGTAGCAGGAAGGGGCACGGTGATGAATCGGGACTCAAGGCAAATCATGGCCCTGGCAGCCGGGGCGGTCGTCGTCATTCTGGTGCTGGCCGTCCTGTGGATCAGCGCCAGCAGCCGCGCCGACTCGAGCGCACGCGATGCCGAAACTGTCGCCGCGCAGGCCACGCAGGCGGCGAACACGCTGGCGGCGCAGGCGACCGCGGAAGCCGACGCCATCGCCGGGCTGGAAGCCTCCGCCACCGCTGCGCTTGACGCGGCGGCGACGCGCGAGGCGCAGATGCTCGACGCCGCCGCCGCGCGCCGTGAAGAGGTCGCCGCCGCCGCGCAGGCCACGCAGGAGGCCCTGGAAGCGGCGCTCGATACCGCCCACCAGGAGGCGACGGCGCTTGCCGGCACCGCCACGCCCGCAGCCGAGTTCTACGCCACCGAGAGGGCGATGCAAGCCGCGCTGCACGCGACCGCGCAGGCCGCCACCAGCACCGCCGCCTTCATCGAAGGCATGGCGGTGGCGAACGGCACCGACTTCCCCATCATGACGCAGAGCGCCGCCGAACTGGCGACCGCTCATGCGCAGGCGACTTACCAGTGGGAGTGGGTGACCACGCTGCTTGGGCCGAGCGCGACCGCCGTCAGCAACGACCTGATGACGCAGCAGGCCAAGGTTGACGCCTTGCAGACCGAGGTCGCGTCGCAGTTCATCCCGATCTATCCGACCGTCGTCATCATTTTCGAGACGCCCACCCCGCTCTTTGGTCCTGGGATGGGTGCGACGCCCACGCCGCTCGCGGTCGCGCCGTCGCCGACCTACGTCCCAAGCCCGACGCTAGTTGGGCCGACCCTGCCGCCCACGCCGACGATGGCCGGCGGCGACATATTGACGCCGACCGCGGTCGCCGCAGCGGTCGCGCTGGGCGACACGTACATCCATCCGCGCGGCGTCTTCCAGATTGATCCGCCCGCCGGCTGGGAGTTCAACACCTGGACCGGCGAAAGCCCCTACAGCGCCAACTGGATTAACCGCGATGAGCGCGCGGTCGTGCACGCTTTCGTCGTCGCCTTCGACGCGCCGCTCACTTTCGACGCGGCGCTGGCCCACGTCGAGAGCGAGTACGCCACCGGCCTGAGCAACTACGACGCCTACGAAGTCATCGAGATGAAGACGGGCGACCCGTTCATCGTCGATTTCGCGCTCGCCTTCGAGGGTGAGAACTTCCGCGCCCGGCAGTGGGTCACGATTGCCGACAACACGCTGGGCTACCTGCGCATCGTCGTGCCGGAGGCGCGCGCCGACCTGCTCGACGTGCTGGGCAACGCCCTCCTGCCCACGTACCACTTCTTCCCCGACAACGCTGAGGCCGGCGCGGCGGCGACCGCCACGCCCGAAGGGGCCGCCGTGGGCGAGGTCGGCATCCAGATCGCGAACGTGGTCGGCGTCGGCGTGCTGGAAGAGGAGTACGTCGAGCTGCACAACACGGACGGCACGGTCAATCTGGAGGGGTGGACGCTCTGCGGCGCGGACGATGACTGCTTCACCTTCCCGCGCTTCGTGCTGTTCCCGCGCGGGGCGGTGGCCGTGTACTCCCGCGCCGGCGACGATACGCCCGTCGCGCTCTTCTGGGGCCGCGCGGACCCCGCCTGGGAGGCCGGCGAGACGATCTCGCTGCGCGACGCCGACGGCAACCTCCAGGCGCAGCGCGCAGCGCAGTAGGCCGCGAACTCGAAGCCGGCTATGGAGGGCTGCTGCCCAGCCGGGACAGCAGCCCTTTTGTTTTCCCTCTAGAGCGTGTTATGCACTTTTGTAGCGCAAAGCGCTAAACTGGGGGCATGAGTGAACGAAAACCCTACCCCAGTGACGTAAGTGACGACGAATGGGCCTTTGTCGCGCCCTATCTGACGTTGATGACAGAAGGCGCGCCGCAACGCACGTATCCGCTGCGCGAAGTGTTCAACGGGCTGCGCTACATCGTGCGCGGCGGCATACCATGGCGCATGATGCCCAACGATTTGCCGCCCTGGCACGCGGTGTATCAGCAGGCGCAACGCTGGTTGAAAGCGGGCGTGTTTGAGGCGATGGTGCATGACCTGCGCGCGGTGCTGCGGCTGGCCGCCGGACGCAACGCGCAACCCAGCGCGGCGATCTTCGATAGCCGGACACTGCAATCCAGTCCGGAGAGTGGTGGACGGGCGGGCTACGATGGCGCCAAACGACGCAAAGGGAGCAAGACCCACATGGCGGTGGATACGTTGGGACACCTGCTGGCATTGTACGTGACCGCCGCGGACGAGCAGGACCGTGCCCAGGTGGCGCACCTGGCGCAGGCGGTCCAGGAGGCAACCGGCCAGACCGTTGTGGTGGCCTTTGTGGATCAGGGCTACACCGGCGCTGAGGCCGAACAGGCTGCGGCGGATGCAGGTATCCACCTGGAAGTCGTCAAGTTGCCCGGCGTCAAGAAGGGCTTTGTGCTCTTGCCCCGCCGCTGGGTTGTCGAACGTTCCTTTGGCTGGCTGACCCGGTTTCGTCGCCTCGCGCGTGATTATGAGCGCTTGCCAGACACCCTGAGAGGCTTGCATTTCCTCGCCTTTGCGATCCTGATGGCCCAGCGCTTCGTTCAGTTGATCGCCGGGCTTTTGTAAAGTGCATAACAGGCTCTAGGGCTGGCGTTCCCAGTGGCGCACGGTGGGCGGCAGTTCGGCGGCGAAGGCGACGAGGTGCTCGTACAGGTTCCCGGCTTCCGCCGGGTCAATCGCGTAGAACGAGACGACCGGGCTGCCGGCGACGACGTTCTTGTCAATCGTCCACTGCCCGATCAGATTCCACTGCTTCGGCAGCCCGCCAAACTCGGCGTACCAGACTTCATACGCGACGGCGATTTTAGCTCCGTTCGCCTGCGCGAGCGCCGATAGGAAATCCGTGTCGAAGCGGCCCTCCAGCCTGGCCCGCGTCACGTCAAGCGTGCTCAGCCCCCACAGATCCAGGCACCTGATGTCGGCGTAGAAGTTGATCGCGCCAATGTCGTTCGCGGCGACGACTTCCCCTTCGTAATAGGCCTTCAAAAAACGGCTCATCTGGACCTGCTGCTCGTAGATGTTCCGCGTCCCCTGGGGCGCTTCCCGGTGAGACAGGTACGCGCGCGGGACAATAGGGCTGGCCCCGACGATCACGGCGGCGGCGGCGATGCCCGCCTTCACTGCCGTGTTCCGGCTCACCTTGAGCGAAATCCTTCCGGGCACGCGCCGGCCCAGCGCCAGCGCCACGCCGAGGGTTCCCAGCGCGATGAGATAGGCCTCATAGCGATAGAACCATCCCGTCTGCGCCAGCAGCAGATGCGGAAAGGCCGCGGCGGCGAACACGATGAGCATCAGGCTGGAGGTTTCCCAGAGCGTCCCCGTCGGCTAAACTCGACATAAAGGATGCTTAAGGCCGCCAGCAGCAGGATGAGCACATGCGGCGCTTCCGCCAGCCTCTCCAACGCGATGAGAATCAGGTCTATCACGTCTTGAGAAGGGGTAAGCGCGTAGGTGGCGCGCTTCATCAGCACCGGGTTCGGAAGAAAGTACTGACCGTTCGAGATCGAATAGACCCCGTACAAAACGACCGACAGGAAACCCGCCAGGCCTGCCAGCACGGCCTGGCCCAATCGCCGGCGCGCGACGAAAAGGGCGCAGACCGCCAGCACCAGAAACATCCCTTCAAAGCGAATCAACGTAGCGAGGGCCGAAAGCGCCGCCAGCAGCGCAACGGGGGGCGCGGCGGCTTTGGAATCCGTCGTCGGCAAGGGCGCGGGCGGCCACGTAGACAAAAGCGATGTCGATGAGGATTTGCGCGACGTGCTCCATGCCCGCCAGCACGAGCGGCGCGACCGGCGTGAGGAACATCACCGCCAGCCAGGCCACGACGACGTAGGTGGCGTTCCTCCCTTCGCGGCTCAAAACGCGATTCACCAGCGCCGCGATGAGGACGGCGGCGATGACATTAAAGATGAGCGGGGCAACCTCATTCACGCCGAACAAGGCGTAGACCACCGCCAGCGAGAGCGTCCACAGGATCGACGAGGAGGACGAGGAGAAAGCGTAGCGGGTCACGCCCCAGACGCCGTGCTGCGAGAGATTCTTGGCGATAGCCATGTGGATATAAGCGTCGTCGAGCGCGTAAACCAGGTGGCCCTGGGTGCGGCTGAGGGCGATACTCAGCAACACTACGATGACGGCGATCAAGGCCAGTAACGAGATGAGAAGCGCCCAGTTTCTGGCTTTCACAGTGATTGCCCCCACCCGCCGATTACATCACTTTTGACACGATATGCTGCGAATGAAAATGCGCCCGGCGATTGTATCGGGCGCATTCGATTTTCGAGGTCTACAATTCATGCCATTCGATCTGTTCACAGCCGGCCTCGATGGCATCGGTCATCCGTTACAGGTCATCTTCCGCGATTGCCCCCGCGAGGCGAAGCAACTGCTTGCCTGGAACGCCCTTTGGTGTGGACTGCGCGAGTGCCTGCACAAAATCGAGCACCTGACGCTGTTGTGCATACGGCAGCCTTACCAGAAGTCTGGAGATTTCTCCTGAACATCCGCGCTCATTCGTTGCCCTCAGTGCTCAAACCGTTGCGCGATAATCGTGGCTCCATTGTATCACAACCGCCAGCGAGACCGCCGCGCAACGTCTCTCAATCGCGGTCTTTTTGTGGCACACGTTATACCAACAGCCGCATCGGGTTCTCGATCAGCCGCTTGAACGCCTGCATGAACTCCGCCGCCTCCGCGCCGTCGCTGACACGGTGATCGACGCTGATGGTCACCTTCATGCGGTGCCCCACGCCGAGCGACCCGTCCTCCAGCACCACCGGCACCGGCTTCGCCGTGCCGACCGCGAGATGCCGGCCTCCGGCGGGTTGATGATGGCGACGAAGTGCTCCACGTCATACGGGCCGAGATTGCTCACCGTGAAGGTCGAGCCTTCCACGTCATCGGGCCTGATCTTGCCTTCGCGCGCGCGCCCGATCATCTCCTTGTTCCGCCGCGCCATCGTCGCGAGCGCCGTGCGGTCGGCGTCCTTGGCGACCACGTTGATCAGCCCGCCCTGCGGCAGGGCGACCGCCATCCCGATGCTGATGCGCTTGTTGCGCACGGTCTTCTCGCCATAGTAGTGCGCGTTCAGGTTGGGGAACCGGCGCAGCGTGAGCGCGGTGGCCTTGACCACCAGGTCGTTGACGGTGATCTTCTCGGCGTCGTCCTCGATGCTGTCGTTGAGCTGCTTGCGCAGGTCCAGCAGCGCCGCCACGTCGATCTCGGAAGTGACGTAGAAGTGCGGCACCTGCTGCTTGCTCTGCACCATGCGCGCCCCGATGCGCGCGCGGAGCGGGCTGGTGTCGCCCACCTCCACGTCCGGGCCGCTCGGCAGCGCGCCGTAGGTTGGCGCGGCGGCGATCCCGGCGACGCCAGCGGGGGCCGCCGCTGGAGCAGCCGCCGGCCCGCGCTCTTTGAAGGTTTCGACATCGGACTTGACGATGCGCCCCTCCGGCCCGGTGCCGCTCACCTGGCGCAGGTCAATGCCGGCCTCGCGCGCCACGCGCCGCGCGACCGGGCTGGCGCGCACCCCGCCGGGAAGGCCCTTGCCGTCGCCATCGACCGCGGGCGCTTCAGGTGCGGGCGCAGCAGCCCCGGCGGGCGCGGCCTCAGCCGGCGCGGCCTCGGCGCCAGGCTCTGGCGCCGCCTCGCCCCCGGCTTCGACGCCGAGCGCGGCCAGGTCGTACTTCTCGCCCGGCGCGCCGACGATGGCGATGGGCGCGCCGATGGGCACGATATCGCCCTCGCTTACGAGGAGCTTGAGCAGCGTGCCCTCCGCGTAGGTCTCGACCTCGACCGTCGCCTTGTCCGACTCGATCTCGGCGACGATGTCGTGCGCCTGCACCGTGTCGCCTTCCTTCTTCACCCAGTTGACAAGCTGGCCCTCTTGCATGTCGAAGCCCAGCTTGGGCATGTTAATCACTTCAGCCATGTTGTCCCCTTCTTACCCATCGCGACGCATTTGGTCCACCCGGACCCGCAAGGACACGGCAGCGCGCTGTCCCTACAGGACCAACTTCACAGCCTTGATGACCTTCTCGGCGTTCGGCAGCGCGCTTTGCTCAAGCTCGCGCGAGTATGGCAGCGGCACGTCCTCCTGCGAGACGCGCTTGACCGGCGCGTCCATCCAGTCGAAGGCCTCATCCTGGATGCGCGCGGTGATCTCCGCGCCCACGCCATAGAGCGCCCAGTTCTCCTCGACCACGACGCAGCGGTTGGTCTTCTTGATGCTGGCAATCACCGGCTCGGTGTCGAGCGGGCGCAGGCTGCGCAGGTCGATCACCTCGGCGCTGATGCCTTCCTTCTCCAGTTGCGCCGCCGCTTCGAGCGCGACCACCGTCATCTTCGAGTAGCTGACAATCGTCACGTCGCTGCCCTCGCGCTTGACATCCGATTTGCCGATGGGTACCAGGTACTCCTCGACCGGCACCTCGCCGCGCGTCTGGTAGAGCGTGCTGTGCTCGACGAACATGACCGGGTTGTCGTCGCGGATGGCGGCCTTGAGCAGCCCCTTGGCGTCGTAGGGCGTGCTGGGGCACACGACGTAGAGGCCGGGGAAGTGCGCAAAGATCGGCTCCGGGGCGTGCGAGTGGGTCGCGCCAAGCTGCCGCCCGCCGCCGGTCGTGGTGCGAATCACCATCGGCACGGTGAACTGCCCGCCGAACATGTAGCGCGCCTTCGCCGCCGCGTTCACGATGGCGTCGAGCGCCAGAAACGCGAAGTTGATCGTCATGATTTCGGCGACGGGGCGCAAACCGTTCATCGCCGCGCCCACGGCGGTGCCGACAATCGCCATCTCGGCGATGGGCGTGTCGCGCACGCGCTTCTCACCGAAGTGGTCGTAGAAGCCGCGCGTGACGGCATACGTGCCGCCCCACACGCCGACTTCCTCCCCCATGATGAACACGCGCTCGTCGCGCTCCATCTCCTCCCAGAGCGCGTCGGAGATGGCCTGGCGATACGTCTTGACTTCAGTCTTACCTTCGACGGCGGTTTGGGCCGGGCTAGACGTAGACATCGGTGTACAACTCCTCTGGATCGGGTAGCGGGCTGTTCTGGGCGAATTCAACCGCCTCTTCGACTTCCTCTTCCGCCGACTTCTCAATCGCTTCGAGGTCTTTCTTCGTCGCGATCTTCTTGTCCGTCAGGTACTTGCCCCACCGGGTGATCGGGTCGTCGGCCTTCCGGGTCTCGACCTCGTGGGCTTCGCGGTAGCGCTCCGGGTCGCCCATCGAGTGGCCGCGATAGCGGTAGGTGATCGCCTCAAGCATGAAGGAACCCTCGCCGGAACGGACGTACTCCACCGCCTCGGTGAACATCTCGCGCAGCTCCAGCAGGTCCATGCCGTCCACCTGCATACAGCACGGCATCCCGTAGGCCTCGGCCTTCTTGGCGATGTCGGCCACCGCAGACGCGCGCGTCACGGCGGTGCCCATGCCGTACTGGTTGTTCTCGATCACCCACACGACCGGGAGCTTCCACACGGCGGCCATGTTCAACGCCTCGTGGAAGTAGCCGATGTTCGTCGCGCCGTCGCCCATCAACGCCATGGTCACGCGGTCGTCGCCGTTATACTGGTCGGCAAGCGCGATCCCGGCGGCCAGCGGCAGGTGCCCGCCCACGATGGCCCAGCCGCCCCAGAAGCGCTTCTCCTTGTCGGCCAGGTGCATCGAGCCGCCCTTGCCCTTGCTCACGCCGGTGGACTTGCCGAGCATCTCCGCCATCACGCCCTTCGTGCTGAGGCCGCGCGCGAGCGCGACGCCGTGGTCGCGATAGGCGGTGATGATGTTGTCGTCTTCGCGGAGCACGGACTGTGCGGCGACGACAATCGCCTCCTGCCCGATGTAGAGGTGCAGGAAGCCCCCGATGTCGCCCGCCGAGTAAAGCTCGGCGCACTTTTCCTCGAAACGGCGGATCAGCACCATCTGGCGGTACCAATTCCGCATGGTTTCTTTGTCTGGTCCTTTGCTGTTCGACTGTGCCATTAGACTCCTCAACCGTCTTGTCAAAAAGAAAGCAGGCGCGTTCGCGAAACCACCCGCGCTGAGGCCCGCCCATCGCTGCACCCCGCACGGGGGTGCCGGCGCAAGAGCAAGCCGGGCGCATGGCGGTTGTGGACGTTCAGATGATGCCCATCGCGCAGAACTCAACCGGGTTGAGCGGCGCCCTGGTGCCCCAGGAGGGATTCGAACCCCCAGCCGCTGGCTTCGAAGGCCATCGCTCTGTCCATTGAGCTACTGGGGCCGTTATTCAGCCTTCTTCCATCAGATTATAGCGTAACTGCCCAATCCCGCACGCCGAGATCGCGGTCGCTTCCCGCAGGAGCCTACGGGAAGTTGCGATCTTACTCAATTCCTATACGCAGCCATTGACAGGCGCGCCCATCCTGGATATTGTATATCAGTTTACGCCGACTTCCAGGCCACGCGCGGAGTCACGCGCCAAATCTTAATACTAGGGCGCAACCTTTAAGAATCGACCAGCCCGGCTTAATAAAATATGGCTTGACAAACGCTATAGGTAGAGTATACTTGGCCCTGATTCTATCTTTCCGATCCCCAGCGCTGGAAATCCGTTCCTAGCGCTGTTTTGCCGTGTGCACAGTATATTTCTCCTCTCGCAGACACGGTTGCATGTTAGGGTTATTACAGGAGGCACGCTTTGGAAGCCAAAGATTTCAGCGCGCTGCGCATCAGCCTTGCATCCCCCGAACAGATCCGTTCCTGGTCGTATGGCGAGGTCACCAAGCCGGAGACGATCAACTACCGGCGGCTGCGGCCAGAGAAAGACGGCCTGTTCTGCGAGGCAATCTTCGGGCCGACCAAGGACTGGCAATGTTACTGCGGGAAGTATAAGAACGTTCGCTACAAGGGCATCATCTGCGACAAGTGCGGCGTCGAGGTCACGCGCTCTTCGGTCCGCCGCGAGCGCATGGGGCACATCGAACTGGCCGCGCCCGTCGCGCACGTCTGGTACACGCGCCGCGTGCCCAGCTACCTGGGGCTGCTGCTCGACGTGAGCCGCCGCAACCTGGACCGCGTCCTCTATTTCGCGCAGTACGTCATCACGCACGTTGACGAGGAAGCGCGCAACCGCGCCCTCAAGCGCCTCGATGAAGAAGTGCTGCTCGAAGAAGAGCATATCGGCAGCGAGTACGATGAGAAGGCCGCCGAACTGGAGATGGCGCGCGACGAACACGTCCAGGCGCTGCGCGAGACCCTCGCCGATGTCAAGAAGCGCTACGAGGACGAACTCGCCGGCAAGACCGACAGCCTGATGAAGGCCGCGCAGTCGCTCCAGAAGGAAATCGAATCCAAGGTGGGCGTCACGGTGCGCAAGCCCATCGTCTTCAAGGAAGCGGACGACCTGAAGGTCGTCGAGGTCGGCGAGACGGTGGGCAACGACCACCTGACCCTGGTGCAGGAGGCCGCCACCGGCCTGCTCAACGAGATGCAGGCCGAGATCAGCGAGCGCCTCCAGGCCGAGGTGGCTCAGCTTGAGGCGCAGGTCGAAGAGCACATGAACATCGCCGCCGAGAATGTGGCCGAGTTGCGCCACGAGCAGAGCACGCGCGTCACGCGCGCCCAGGCCAGCGTCCACGAGCGACGCGCCGAACTGCAATCGCTGGAGGAACTCCAGTTCCTCGGCGAAGCGCGCTACCGCGAACTCAAGCAGCGCTACGGCCAGGTCTTCAAGGCCGACATGGGCGCTGAAGCCTTCTTCGAAATCCTCAAGAACATGGACCTCGACAAGCTGGCGACTGAGCTGTGGCGCGAGGTGCGTACCACGCGCTCCAAGCAGCGCAAGAAGAAGGCCACGCGCCGCCTGCGTGTCGTCGAGAGCCTGCGCAAGAGCGGCAACCGGCCAGAGTGGATGATCCTCACCGTGCTGCCGGTCATCCCGCCCGACCTGCGCCCGATGGTGCAGTTGGACGGGGGCCGCTTCGCCACCTCCGACCTGGAACGACCTGTACCGCCGCGTCATCAACCGCAACAACCGCCTCAAGCGGCTGCTCGAACTCGGCGCGCCTGACGTGATCGTGCGCAACGAGAAGCGCATGTTGCAGGAAGCCGTCGATAGCCTGATCGACAACAGCCAGCGCGGCAAGGCGCTCTCGCGGCGCGGCCGGCGCGAACTCAAGTCGCTCAGCGACATGCTCAAAGGCAAGAAGGGCCGGTTCCGCCGCAACCTGCTGGGCAAGCGCGTGGACTATTCGGGCCGCTCGGTCATCGTCATCGGCCCCAAGCTCAAGCTGCACCAGTGCGGCCTGCCCAAGACGATGGCGCTGGAGCTTTACCGCCCCTTCGTCATCTCGCGGCTGGTGCAGTACAACTACGCGACCAACGTCAAGAGCGCCAAGCGCATCATCGAGCGCGAGAAGCCCGAAGTCTGGGAGGTGCTCGAAGAGGTCATCAAGGAGCGCCCGGTGCTGCTCAACCGCGCGCCGACCCTGCACCGGCTGGGCATCCAGGCTTTCGAGCCGCTGCTTGTCGAGGGCAAGGCGATCCAGATTCACCCGCTGGTGTGCGCCGCCTTCAACGCGGACTTCGACGGCGACCAGATGGCGGTCCACGTGCCGCTGAGCGAGAAAGCCGTCGATGAGGCGCGGCAGCTCATGCTCAGCACGCGCAACCTGCTCAAGCCGGCGGACGGCCAGCCCATCGTCGGCCCGTCCAAAGACATGGTACTGGGCACGTACTACATGACCATGGACCCCAGCATCGATATCCTCGCGCGCGCCGACCGCGCGGACGACTTCCGCACCTGGGAAGCGCTCAAGAGCGCCAAGAAGGCGCGCGTGGGCGTGGTGGCGCACACGAACGGCCCGCGCAAGGCCGTCGAGCACGGGCTGAACGCCGCCAATCTGGTCGGCTTCGACCGCCAGGACGACGCCTTCGCGGCCCTGAACGCGGGCGACATCGACGCGCTGCTGTTCAACGCAACCGACGCCCTTGCCTATTTCAAGCGACGGCCCGACCTGGAATTGACTGTCGCCAACCTGGGCGAACGGCGCCTGTTCGTGGACATGGACGAGGTCGAGATGGCCTACGGCCTCGACCTGATTGACCTGCACACCGCCATCCGCATCCGCCAGGTCTACGAGCAGCGCGAGCCAGACCCGGAGCCGATCCTTACGACCGTCGGGCGCGTGATCTTCAACCGCATCCTGCCCGACAAGATGCGCTTCGTGCAGGACACGCTCGACAAGAAGCGCCTGCAGAATCTGGTCGCCAAGTGCTACCAGCGTCTCGGCCCAGAGGAAACGACCGAGGTCGTGGACCGCATCAAGAACCTGGGCTTCCACTACGCGACGGTCTCCGGCACGACCATCGCCGTTTCTGACCTGACCGTGCCCGACGCACGCTTTCACATCCTCGGCGAGGCGGCAAACAAGGTCGATGCCTACGCCCGCGACTTCCGCCGTGGCCTGCTCACGGAGGATGAGCGCTACCAGAAGACAATCGAAACCTGGACGCAGGCCAAAGCCGACGTGGGCGACGCCATCCGCGACGCGATGGACCCCTTCGGCCCGGTCGCGATCATGGCGCTGTCCGGCTCGACCAAAGGCGGGTTCGGCCCGATCACCCAGTTGGCCGGGATGCGCGGCCTGATGGCCGACCCGTCCGGGCGCATCATCGACATGCCGATTGAGAGTCACTTCCGCATGGGCCTGAGCGCGCTGGAGTACTTCATCAGCACGCACGGCGCGCGCAAGGGCCTCGCCGACACCGCGCTGCGCACCGCCGACGCCGGCTACCTCACCCGTCGCCTCGTCGATGTGGCGCAGGATATGATCATCAACCGCCACGACTGCGGCACCGAGGCCGGCATCTGGATCGACAACCCCGCCGTCCCTGGACAGGAACACCTCTCCGTGGCCGGGCAGTCGCTCTTCGAGCGCATCATCGGGCGGATCGCCGCCGCATCCGTCGTCAACCCGGAGACGGGCGAAGTGATCGTCGAGCGCGGCGGGATGATCGATGAAGAGGTCGCCGAAGCCATCGAGGCGGCGCAGGTCAAGAGCGTGTTTATCCGCTCGCCAATGACGTGCACGCTGCTGCACGGCATCTGCCAGCTCTGCTACGGGCGCGACCTGGGTCGTGGGGAACTGGTCGAGATCGGCTCAGCGGTCGGCATCGTCGCCGCGCAGTCCATCGGCGAGCCAGGCACGCAGCTCACGCTGCGCACCTTCCACACCGGCGGCACCGCCGAGCGGTCCGGCGACATCACGACCGGTCTCCCGCGCGTGGAAGAACTCTTCGAGGCGCGCAAGCGGCCCAAGGGCGAAGCGGTCATGACCGACATCGACGGGGTCCTGCGCATCGAGCGCATCGAGGGCGCGCGCACCGCGCGCGTCACCGACAGCAAGGTCACCAGCGAGGCCCACGACCTGCCCGAAGGGTGGCAACTGCAGATCGAGGACGGCGCGGAGGTCGCCGAGGGCGCGGTCCTGGCCGTCGGGCCGGACGGCGAAGGCGAGATCAAGGCCGGCCTGAGCGGCCAGGCCTACCTGGAAGACGGCAAGGTGTACGTCCGCCACGAGGACGTGACCGAACACGAATACGAAATCCCGGCGGCGGCGCGCCTCATCCCCGAAATCCAGCGCGAGCTGGAAGCCAACGGCTACGCCCGTGTCAAGGCCGGCGACCAGCTCACCGAGGGCGCGAAGAACCCGCACCGCATCCTGCGCATCCTCGGCGCGGAGGCGACGCAGATGTACCTGCTCTCCGAGGTGCAGCAGGTCTACAGCAGCCAGGGCGTGCCGATCTCGGACAAGCACTTCGAGGTCATCATCCGCAAGATGCTCTCGAAAGTGCAGGTTACCAAGAGCGGCGACAGCGAGCTGCTCCCCGGCGAACTGATTGACCGGCTGCGGCTGATGCTCATCAACGAAGAGCTGATCGCGCAGGGGAAAGAGCCAGCGGCGGGCATCCCGGTCCTGCTGGGCGTGACGAAGGCCGCCCTCAGCACCGACAGCTTCCTGTCGGCCTCCAGCTTCCAGCACACGATCAAAGTGCTTGCGGGCGCGGCCATCGAGGGCAAGACCGACCCGCTCTACGGGCTGAAGGAAAACGTCATCATCGGCAAGCTCATCCCCGCCGGGACGGGCTTCCAGCCGCACCGCGAGCGCGAGATGAACGCGCCGGTCTCGGCGCTGACCCAGTCAGGGCGCGAGCTTGTGATCGCCGAGGGAGGAAGACCTCATCGACGAGGATGAGGACGAAGACGAGGACGAGGAAGAGGAAATCCTCGACGAAGAGACTGGAGGAAGAGGACGCCGAAGTTGAGGAAATCCTCGACGAAGAAGAAGACGCCGCAGCGTTCGACGAAGCCGCAGAAGAGTTCGTTGACGATGACGACGAAGACGATGAAGAAGACGAGGATGACGAGGAAGAGGAAGAGGACGACGAAGAGGATGAAGACGAACTCGACGAGGTTGAGGAAATGGGCTTCGGCCTGGTAGACGACGACTGATCGCCGGGCCTGAAACGTCGCGGGGCGCTGCACACTACCAGCGCCCCGCTTTTTTTGTCGTATCTGTTCACCTCTCACCTCTGGTTCCCGCGACTGAAGTCGCGGGCTAATTCGCATTCTTGTCGGCCCTGTCCTCAGATTAACTGCCGACTTTAGTCGGCAGTTTACGAAAAGCATACAATGGCACAACGCCGAATGGACAAGGCGAACAGATACTTTGCATCGCCCGCGCCCGTTGGGTCCGGCGCCGCCTACCGCTTGGGCGCCCGCCGGAGCAGCTCATACGCCGGGCGCGCGCTCCCGTCGGGCCGGAGGATGGCGTACCCCGCCTCCTGCTCCAGCGGCTGGATGCCGTCGCGCCCGGCGAAAATCGCCCAGTTCATGTTCCAGATGAACGCCGGCCCCATGTACGCCTGTGACTGCATGTAGCTGAGCGCCTCGATCAGGTAGTGCGCCTGATCCTGCTCGGTCACGTACTTGAAGAAGCCGATTGCCGCATCGGGTTCCACACCAAAGCCGTCGAACGTCGGCCAGCCGACCTCCGTCGCCCACATCTGGCGGTTGGAGTCGCCGAACTGCGTCATGATGGCGCGGTAGTCATCGAGCGTATCCCGGAAGAAGAAGAACCGCTGGTCATCCCAACCACGCTCCGCGCCGGGGTTGCAGTCCGTGGCGCAGGTGGCGCCTGGCGGGTTGCCCCAGCCATAGGGGTGGACGCCGACCGCGACGTTCGCATCATAGTTGGCCAGGCCAGCGCGGTACATCTCGGTGAGGAAGGCGCGGTCGTCCACAGCGGTGACGTGGTCGTTGACGCCGGTCGGCGCGGGGGCCGCCGTCACCAGGATGATGTCAGGGTTGGAACCGCTCCGCACCGCGCGGTAGGTCGCGTCGAACAGGCGCATATACTCCGCGCCGCCGAGCGGCTTGTTGAACCACTCGCGCCGCAGGTTCGGCTCGTTCCACACCTCGATGGCGTTCACCCGGTTGACGAAGTGCTCCGACATGTACCGGATGAAGTCGGCGTAGGTCTGGTAGTCATCCGGCGGGCCTTCTTCGGGATAGGGATCGTCCGGGTACTCGGCCATCGTCACCGGCGAGCGCGTCCAGTCTGGCGCGGCGACCACGCTGATAAGCACCCTGAGGTCCCGGTTGTGCGCGTGCTGGATGAAGCGCTCCAGAATCTGGAATTGCACCCCGCGCTGGCCCGGCTGGGGTTCGAGCAGTTCCCACTCCACCTGGTACTTGATCCAGCGCACACCCAGTTCAGACTTCGCCCGGTCGAGCAGCGGAATCAGCGCCTCCTCCTCGATAAACGGGTGGATCTGCACGCCGAGCAGCTCGGAACGCAGCGTGGGCAGCGGCGTCGGTGAGGGGCCGGGCGTGGCCGTGAGCGAGGGAATCGGCGAGGACGTGGGCGGCGGCGTGCTGGTCACTGCTGGCGTGTAGTTCGGGCCGATGATCGGGCCGGCCGTCATCGTGGCGACCGGCGGCGGCGGGAGTTCCGGCGCGCCCGGCGGCCCTTCGGAGGTGGGCGGCGGCGCCACATCCGCCGGCGACGGCATCGCCGTGGCTGCCGCCGCCACTTCGGTCGCGGTTGCCTCCACGGTGGGGAACATGACAAACGTAGCCGTTGGCTGGCCCGGCGGCAGCGAGTCGTCTGTGGGCGCGACCGCGACCGGAGTGCGGTCTGGCGGCGCTTCCTCCGGGGGCGCTTCCTCTGAGGGCGTTTCCGAGGATGCTTCGGTGGGTTCGGGCGTGAACGTCACGACCGTGGAACGCACCGTCACGCAACCTGCAAGCAGGGCGACAAGCGCCATCAAGATGATCCGGGCAGAAGCCTTCATACCGGTTATCCCTTCCGATGCCATCCAAACCACAGCCCAGTCTGGCCCGACGGGCAGGCTACATTAAAAGCAGTACGGTCAGCCATCCATTCAATGCGTGCATACAGGGACGCGCGCCGCCGGCGTGTGACCGGCGGCGCAAGGTGGAGATTCAGCCGCCGCTTTCCAGTTTCGCAATTTCCTCAAGATGCGCGTCGATTGACTCGCGCACAGGCGCTTCGACGAAACGCGCGCTCTGCGCCTCCAGCAGGTTGGCGCGGGCATCCTCCAGCTTCCCCAGCTTGATCTGCGCGGCAGCCAGCGTATCCAGGTACGCCGGTTCAGCATGGCCGTTCACCTTCGAGAGTTCGACCGCGCGCTGCGCCAGGTGCATCGCCTCGCCGAGGTTCTCCTGTAGCTTGTCGGTAAAGAGCCACGCCAGATTGTTGTAGGCGACCGCCAGCGTGGGATCGAGCGCGATGGCGTTGCGGTAGCTCTCGACCGCCTGCTGGTATTCGCCCTTGTCACGGTACACATCGCCCAGGGTGACGTGCGCGTGCGCCAGGTCCGGGCGCAGCGAAACCGCCCGGGTCAGGTCCTCCAGCGCCTTGTCAAGCTCCCCGGTGCGGCGGTAGTAGATGGCCCGGTCGTTGAGGATAAGCGCCAGCGTGCGCGGGTCCGGCTTCCGACGCAGCGGCCTTCTCGAAGTGGCGTACCGGCCAGCGCCGTCTGGCCCGTGCGCAGGTAGACCGTGGCGAGCGCGGCATGGGCCGGCGCGGCGTCGGGGTCAAGCGCAAGCGCGCGCTGGTAGAACGACATCGCCCTGTCCAGCTCGCCGGCCTGGTAGGCGAGGTTGCCCTGACCGACGAGCGTGAGCGGCGTTTCGGGGAGCGCCGGCTCGCGGCCCGTCTCCTCGACGATCTCCTCGTGCAGCGCCTCTGCCTGCGCGGCCAGCCGTTCCAGCCGGGCCGTGTCGGCGACCGGGGTCGCGCCGGCCTCTTCGAGCACGCCGCGCCAGTCGGAGAGCATCTGCGCCAGGTACGTCTCCTGGCGGTGGCGGGCAAGGCGGCCCGCGTTCGCCCAGTAGTTGAGCACATAGTGCAGGTTCGGCCCCACCGCGGTCAACCGGTGCAGCAGATCGAGCTGCGCGACGTTGCTCTGCAACTGCTGTGCGAAGTTTTGCTTCATGTCCGGGTCAGCGCTGGTCCACAGGTCGCGAAAATCAGACGTGGTGCGCACGCCTGCGTCGCGGAACCGTTCGATCATGGCGGCCTCCAGGTACAGGTAGAGAATCGACTGGTCAATCCAGTCGATCACCTGTTGGCCGCTGAACGTCGTGTTCACGAGCAGGTCGAGGATGTCGGCGGAGGCCAGGTTCTGCACATTGTCGATGCCGTTGTCCTGCAGGCGCGCCTCGTGCCACTGGCTGATGCCGTCGATCAGGCCGAGGGGCAGCGCGTCCGCGCGGCGCTGGTCGATGCCAACCGCGCCATACGCCACCCGGTTGAACCAGCGGATCGCCAGCGAGGGGAAGTAGCCCAGCGAAAACGCGATAACCGCCAGCGCGCCCGCCCCCAGCCCGGTGGCCGGCTCGCTCTGGGGCGCCGCGCCGAGGTAGCCGGCGGCCTCAAACGCGACATAGTTGAAGGCCAGCCCCGCGATGAGCGTGAGCGCGCCCTGAAGGTAAACGGTCGGCTGGAGGTCATACGTGGTGTAGCGCCGGTAGACCAATTGCGCCGCGAAGAGATACGCGCCCAGGAAGCCATAGCGCATGGCCTGGAGCGCATTCGCGTTGAGCATATCGCCGGTCGTCGGCGGCCAGAAGAAGAGCATCATGCCGACGACCACAAGCAGCACCGTCAGCGAGATGTGCAGCAGGTAGTTGAGCGGCGCAAACGACGCGCCGTAGCGCTCCTCGGCCAGCGCCTTTGCACGCTTTTCCGCGCCCTTCGTCGTCGGGCGGCCCGCCAGCCCCAGAAGCTGGAAATCCTCGGCGAGCCGGTCGATCTGCACCGGGCGGCGGAAGTTGTGGTAGGCAAGGTAGGTGAGCGGGAAGTAGGCCGCCAGCGCAACGATCACCAGCCCCGCGCCCCAAAAACCGGCAACGCCAAACACGCCCCATATCACACCGAAGATCGCGGCGACGATCAGAAATGTGCGCCAGGGGTTTTCGTCAAGGAATCCTGTCCGCGTCCGATTCGACTCGCTCATGGTTGCCCGCTACCTCCACTGCGACATGGTCGCGACATCGTCGCGTTTAGTATATTGCAAGTCTGCGCGCGAACCAAACACACAAGACCCACGTTAGCATGACAAAGTTGGGCGCATGTTTCGCGCTGTCGCGCCTTTCTTAGCTTCGTGCACCAATCTGCGCTGTCTCCCCGGACTCTGTCACGCAATGAAGACCCACTCAAGAACCGCGCGCGGCCCCCAGGCGCGTATTAGACGCCTGTAAGAACGGGCGAGGCGCGCCCGGCGCGCATGGCGGGGTGCGCGGCGCTGTAGCTATAATCAGGTAGAGATCACGTTGACAACGTTGCTCAGGAGTCGTTCTGGCATGGAGTTTGAACTGCCCCTCTTCCCCCTCAATACCGTGCTTTTTCCGGGGATGCCCCTGCACCTGCACATCTTCGAAGAGCGTTACAAGCAGATGATCCGCACGTGCCTGGAAAAGAGCCGCCCCTTTGGCGTCGTCCTCATCGAGAAGGGCGCGGAGGCATTAGGTCCCCCCGCCACGCCGCACGAGATTGGCTGCACCGCCCAGATCATCCAGGTGGAGCCGCTCGAACAGGGGCGCATGAACATCGTCGCCATCGGGCAGGAGCGCTTTCAGGTGCGCTCGCTCAAGCACGACAAGCCGTACCTGGTCGGCAACGTCGCGCTGTACCCGATGGAGGGCGAGAACGCGACGACGCTGGCGCGGGCGGGCCGCCGGCTGCGCCCGTGGGTCGAGCGTTATCTCCACATGCTCGCCGACGCCGGGCTGCTGGAGTTCGAGACCGAGCAACTCCCCGGCGACGCGCTGCGGCTCGGCTACCTGGGCGCGGCGCTGCTCCAGGTGCCGACCGAACAGAAGCAAAGCCTGCTCGCCACCGAGCAAGCCGCGGCATTCCTTTCCGAGATGAGCAGCCTCTACCGGCGCGAGGTCGCCCTGCTCGAAGCCATGCTCGCGCTGGGCGTGCAGGATGAGGCGAACACAGCGCCGTTCTCGCTGAACTGACCGGACCGAACCAAATCGAAAGGCCCGCCGGCGTCGGCGGGCCTCTGTTTTGTAACGCCTCCCGTAGGCCGACCCACAGGCCCGCCTACGCGGGCGTCGATTCCGTCTCCGTGCGGATGAACGTGAGCACGCTCACGCGCGCCGCGACCTGCTGCGCGATCTCGGCAAACGCCTTGCCGGCCGGCCCTTCGGGGTCGTGAAAGACCACGGGCCGCCCGCTGTCGCCGCCTTCGCGCACCGCCGCGTCCATCGGGACGCGCCCCAGGAAGGGACGCCGTGGGCCGCAGCCAGGCGCTCGCCGCCGCCCTCGCCGAAGAACGCGCCCGACATATTCTCGATCACGCCGAGGATCGGCACCTCCAGTTGCTGGAACATCACGAGCGCCTTCGTGGCGTCCTCGACCGCCACCGCCTGCGGCTGCGTCACGATCAGGCCGCCGGTCAGCGGGACGCTCTGCGCGAGGCTGATCTGGGCGTCGCCGGTGCCGGGCGGCAGGTCGGCGATCAGGTAGTCCAGCTCGTTCCAGTTCACGTCGGTGAGGAACTGGCGGATCGCCGTGTGCAGCATCGGGCCGCGCCACATCAATGGCTGGCCCGGCTTCATCAGGAAGCCCATGCTGATGACCTGCAGGCCGTACACGTCGTGCGGCTGCATCTTCTGCTTCCCGTCCACGGTGACGACGCGCGGCGGGCTGAGCGGCAGCCCCACCATGGTGGGCAGGTTCGGCCCCAGGATGTCGGCGTCCATCAGGCCGACGCGCGCGCCGCTCTGCGCGAGGGCGACGGCGAGATTGGTAGCGACGGTGCTCTTGCCCACGCCGCCCTTGCCGCTGGTGATCGCGATGGTATTGCGCACCGGTATCTCCACCGTGCCATGGATGCGGCGGTCTGTCGGCACGCGCGAAGCCCACTCGATCTCGATGTCCCGAATGCCCTCGACCTGCGTGACCGCGGCGCGTGCGTCCTCGTAGATCACGTCGCGTAGCGGGCAGGCGGGCGTGGTGAGCACGAAGCGAAAGTGCGCCACATCGCCCTCGATGCGGAGGTCTTCGACCATCTTCAGGCTCACGATGTCGCGCTTCAACTCCGGCTCAATCACCGTGCTCAGCGCCTGCATCACCGCCTCATAACGTGCGTCTTTTTCACTCACTGTGACATACCCCTTAGTCTCATAGGGGCGAACATCCGTTCGCCCCTACTTTCTTAACGATAGTTTCTTTCCGAAAGAGTCCGCGCGGAGGCCGCCTTCAGCCCGTCTCCGGGACGATGCCGGTCTCCAGCCAGAGCGCGATCTCGGCGCGGGCGCGCTCCCACATCGCCACCAGCTCGTCG
This sequence comes from Anaerolineae bacterium, assembly GCA_027494055.1. GTDB lineage: Bacteria > Chloroflexota > Anaerolineae > Aggregatilineales > JAFGMM01 > JAOSJO01. Next base: position 52,678 of record JAOSJO010000025.1, read on the forward strand.
TCTGGCCCCTTGAACCGGGCAACCGCCTGCCGCGCGCAGAGCGAGCAACCGCGCATCGCCCGGTAGCTGTCGGCGTGACACGTCATGCAGCCGTCCAGCCGGATCATCATCAACCCAAAGGCCAGGGTGTCCGGGTGGCTCTCGCCGGCCGCCAGCACCCGGTCCACAAGCTGCCGCCACTCCGGTCCGCGCATGTCGCGCAGTTGTGGGATCACCCGCGCGGGGAACAGGACCTCAGCGTCGCTCTGGTACAACATGCCCCAGGCCGCCTACGAGACCACAGGCAGGTTGCGGTCCTTGCCGCCGTCCTGTGCCGGCCGCCGCCCGGCAGGCGCGGCGCGCGCCGCCTTGGCCGCTTCCTTCTCGTCGCGCGCCATTCGCTCAGCCTCGGCGATGGTGGGCGCGATCTTCGCCCAGTAGCTGTTCGGCTTGGAGAGCTTCTCCAGGTCGTAGATGTGCGCGCCTGTGCGCTCGTAGTCGGCCAGTTCGTAATCGTGGTCCATCTTGATCGCGTCGAACGGGCAATACTCGGCGCAGTAGCCGCAGTTCATGCAGATGTCCACGTCGATGTAGAATTCCTCCGGCTCCGGGACTGGCCGCCCCGTCTCCGGGTTGGTACCGCGCACGATCCAGATGCACTGCGGCGGGCACACCTTGGCGCAGATGCCACAGCTTGTGCACCAGATGTGGCCGGGGTCATCCGGGTCGTCCGGGTCATTCACGACGAGGAAGGGATGAACCGGAACCGCTCCGGCGGCGGCAGCTTCTCCTCTGGATACTGCACCGTGAGCACGCCGCGCGTCTCCGGGCTTTGCCGCGCCGCGAAAATCTCATCCCGCGTGCTGCGCCGCACAAACCATTTGATGTCATCCAGGTAGGAGTCGACAAAGTGCTTCAGCGTGACTCCCATGCCTTTGAGCAACCCCAATCCATACATATCGCGCCTCTCGTCTCCGGTTCCCGATGCCTTGCGCCGGCCCAGCAGACCGGGTTAGCGATCAACCTCGCCCAGGATAATGTCGATGCTGCCCAGGATCGCGACCACGTCCGCCACCTTGTGGCCCCTGCACATCTCGCTCAGGCCCGTCAGATTGATGAAGCTCGTCGAGCGGATATGGTAGCGCCAGGGGTTCGGCGTGCCGTTCGACACCACGTAGAAGCTAAGCTCGCCCTTGGGGTTCTCGTGCCGCCCGTAGCTCTCGCCCGGCGGGACGCGCACCTGGTACGCCCGCTTGCCGCCGAAAATCGGCTGGCCCTCCGTGGCGACGAGGCGCGGATACACCTGCTGCAAGATGCGGATGCTCTCGCGCATCTCGTCGAAGCGCACCAGAAAACGGTCGTACACGTCGCCGTTGTAGCGCACCGCCACGTCGAAGTCGAACTCGTTGTAGATGCTGTAGGGGTCCGCGCGGCGCAGGTCATAGGGCACGCCGCTCGCGCGCAGCACCGGCCCGGCAGCGCTGTACGCGATTGCCTTGTCCGGCGGCAGAATGCCGACGCCCTGGGTGCGCGTGAGGACGATTTCGTTCTGCACCAGCAGGTCGGTGAACTGGTCCAGGAAGCGCGGCATCCGCTCGAAGATCAGCTCTTCGAGAAACGCCATCGTCTCGTAGCTGCGCATCCGTTCGTGGTCGTCGTGCACCACCCCGCCGATGCGCTCCGGCAGGTCGGCAAAGACGCCGCCAAATCGCATGTAGTTGCACATCATGCGGCTGCCGGCGGTCGCCTCGAAGAAGTCCAGAATCAGCTCGCGTTCGTTCATCACGTAGAGCGCCGGCGTGTAGAACGCGCCCAGGTCGTTGAGCAGGAAGCCAATCGCCCACGTGTGGTTGACAAAGCGCGTGAGTTCCGCCATCAGCACACGGATCAGCTCCGCGCGCTCCGGCACCTCCACGCCCATCAGCTTCTCGACCGCAATCGCGTAGGCGAGGTTGTTCGCCATCGAAGTGATGTAGTCCAGCCGGTCGGTATAGGGCATGTTCTGGAGGTAGGTGTTGCGCTCGCCGATCTTCTCGTGGTTGCGGTGCAGGTACCCCATCACCGGCTGTAGCTCGACGATGGTCTCGCCGTCGAGGGTGAGCACCATGCGGAACACCCCGTGCGTCGAGGGGTGGTGCGGCCCCATGTTGACGATCATGCGCCCCGTCTTGAGGCCCTCCTGCTGCACCGTGACGCCCATCCCGGCGTAGGTGGCGGGGTCGGCCTCCGACTCGTACGCCTCGAAGGCGAAGCCCGGCGGGTACTGGACGTTCATCCCGTAGGGGTTCTTCTGCTCAGAGCGAATCTGGTGGCCGTCGGGCCAGCGGCTGCTGAAGGGTTTGGCCTCTTCCTCGTAGAACGGCTCTTTCCAGTCCTTGCGCAGCGGGTGGCCCTCGAAGCCCTCCCACATGAGGATGCGCCGCAGGTTGGGGTGCCCCTGGAAGCGGATGCCCATCAAGTCCCAGGCTTCGCGCTCCTGGAAGTCCGCGCCCGGCCACACGCCCACCAGCGAGGGCAACTCGGCCTCGTCGCGCGCGGTGCGCGCCTTGAAGCTCAGGGGCGGCCCGCCCGCCTGGATGCTGGCCGCGTTGTAGACCATCTCAAAATAGCCGTCGTCGAGGTAATCGACCGCGCAGGCGTTCGCGAGGTAATCGAAGCCCAGTTCGTCGCGGATGGTCGTCGCCACCTCAACCAGCTTGCTGGCCTCAACGACGACGCCCTCATAGCCCTGGCGGTTATCGTGGCTGACCGCGCCGGGGTACTTCTCAAGCAGCGCATCAATCGCCTCGGCGATTGGATCCACCTTCTCGACGGCTGGCGGCGTTTCGGTCATGCTCTCTCCTTGCATATCGACAGTGACCGTTTCAACATGCCTGGATGTGCTTCATTCTTCTCCGTTGCGCCCTGTATAGGCTTTACGCTTCATCCTCACCGCCGGCCGGCTGCGCTTCGGTGGCCTTCTGCACCGCGCGACGGATCACCGGCGCGCGGCGCGGGTCGATGAGGTCGGGACCCAGCACGGGAACCGGCACCTCGTCCGACGGGATGCGCTTGTACCAGGGCGCAGTACGGATCGACTGCGCCTCGATGCGCTTGTGCAGCGTGATAAAGCCATGCAGCAACGCCTGGGGTGGGTGGGCAGCCCGGCACGTACACGTCAACCGGGATGAACTTGTCGATGCCGTCCACTACGTTGTACCCCTCTTTGAACGGCCCGCCGCCGTTGGCGCACGCGCCCATCGACAGCACGTACTTCGGCTCCGCCATCTGGTTGTACAGGCGCACGATTGGGCCGACCATCTTCTTTGTCACCGTGCCAGAGACGATGAGCAGGTCGCACTGGCGCGGGCTGGGCCGCATGATCTCCATGCCGAAGCGCGACTGGTCGTAGCGCGCGCCCCCGGTGGCGATCATCTCGATGGCGCAGCACGCCAGACCGAAGAACATCGGCCACACCGAGCGCGCCCGGCTCCAGTCGTAGATCACGTCCACCAAGTCTTCCATCCGGGCGAGCACGACGTTGTTGCGCAAGTCGGGCGGCACCGGGTTCGGGTCGTAGGGGTCTCGGATTTCGTCGGAGTCCATCAGTTCTCTTCTACCCTCCAGGCATCAGGCGTCATTGGGTTGGGCAGTGCAGCCACCCATATTTTATGAAAACGCCTGCTTTCTAGCCAACATCTGGGCGGCCCGCCCGCACGGCGCGGCCGCCCAGCCACAATGCAACAGGCTACTCCTCACCCAGAATCGCGTCCGTGTCGATCTGCGCGCGCTGGAGGCGACCGCTGTAATCGACGTAGACGGCTTTCCACTCGGTGAAGGTATCCAGTGCGGTCTGGCCGGCCTCGCGCATCCCGTTGCCGGTGCCGCGCGTCCCGCCGAACGGGAACTGAATCTCCGCGCCGATGGTGCCGTGGTTGATGTACACGATACCGGTGCTCAGGTCGCGGATGGCGCGGAAGGCGGCAGTGACGTTCTCGGTGAAGATGCTGCTGGAGAGGCCGAAGGCCGTGTTGTTGTTGATCTCAATCGCCTCTTCGAGCGTGCCGCACTCGATGATGGACAGCACCGGCCCGAAGATTTCCTCCTGGGCGATGCGCATATCGGGCTTCACCTGATCGAAGATCGTGACCTCGTAGAAGAAGCCCTTGTCCTTGTCGGCGGGCTTGCCGCCGCAGAGCAGCCGCGCGCCCTCGCCCTTGCCGATCTCCACGTAGCTGTGCACCGTCTTGCGCGCGCCCTCGTTGACCAGCGGGCCGACGTCCACGCTCGCGTCGAGGCCGTAGCCCAGCGTGAGCTTCTTAGCGCGCGCGGCCAGCGCCTCGGTCAGCCTGGGCGCGATGCCCTTCTGCACGATCAGGCGGCTGGTCGCGGTGCAGCGCTGGCCGGTCGTGCCGAACGCGCTCCACAGAATGGCCTCCACCGCCAGGTCAAAATTGGCGTCGTCCATCACGATGATGGCGTTCTTGCCGCCCAACTCCAACGAGACCTTCTTGCCATACCGCGCCGCCTCGGCGTAGAGGCTGTACCCGATCTCGGTCGAGCCGGTGAACGAGATGACCTTGACTTCGGGGTCGTTCACGATGGCGTTGCCCACCGAGCCGCCCGGCCCGGTGATCACGTTGAACACGCCCGGCGGCAGCCTGGCGTCGTGGAAGACGCGCGCGAACTCGACGCCGAGGTTGGGCGTGTCGGAGGCGGGCTTGAACACCACCGTGTTGCCGGCCACCAGCGCCGGCAGCGACTTCCAGCTTGGGATGGCGATGGGGAAGTTCCACGGCGTGATCAGGCCGACCACGCCCACCGAGTCGCGGAGCGCCATGCCGAACTTGTTCGGCAGTTCGACCGGCGCGGTGTAGCCGAGCAGGCGCCGGCCCTCCCCGCCCATGTAGAAGGCCATGTCGATGGCCTCCTGCACGTCGCCGCGCGCCTCGGCGATCACCTTGCCCATCTCCTGGGTCATCAGGCGGGCGAGCGCCTCTTTGCGTTCCGTGAGGATTTGCCCGACACGGTAGAGGATTTCTCCCCGGCGCGGCGCGGGCGTCAGCCGCCATGGGTGGTACGCGGCCTTCGCCGCCGCGACAGCGGCCTTAACGTCATCGGGGCCGGATTTCGGTACGACCGCGACGATTTCCTCCGTGGCCGGGTTGATGGAATCCATCGTCGCGCCGGAGCGAGCGTCAACCCATTCCCCGCCGATTAGATTCTTGACCGTTGCGGCCATTGCAGCTTTCTCCAGTTTTCTCCATGGGGAACGCAAGAATTGAGGCTCTTAGTGTAACCCGCACCCAAGCGGAAGGCAAGCGCTTTGGCGATCTGGCGCAACGCGCCGCTTTCTTCAGAATGCTTGCCCACCTCTTTAACGTGGAGTATAACCATCATAGAAACTGGATGTGTGACAGCAAGAGCGATGCACGCACCTTTAAGGCAGTTGGGCCAGTACGAGATTATCGAAGAACTGGGGCACGGCGGCATGTCCACCGTGTACCGCGCGCGCCAGGCGTCGATGGGCCGCGAGGTGGCGATCAAGGTGCTCGCGGCGGAGCTGGCGCGCGAGAAGGGCTTCATGGAGCGCTTCACCAAGGAAGTGCAACTCATCGCCCTGCTCGAACACCCGCACATCCTTCCCGTCATCGACTACGGCGAAACCAACGGCGCGGCCTATCTCGTCATGCGCTTCCTGCAGGGCGGCTCGCTCTCCGACCGCATCAAGCAAGGCCCCTTCTCGCTGTCCGAAGCGAACGCGATGCTCAACCAGATCGCCTCCGCGCTGGACTACGCCCACCGGCGTGGGGTCATCCACCGCGATCTGAAGCCCTCCAACATCCTCATGGACAAGGACGGCAACTGCTACCTCACCGATTTCGGGATTGCCAAGATCGCCCACATCGACGACGGGCTGACCACCACCGGCCACGTGATGGGCACGCCCGCCTACATGTCGCCGGAGCAGGGCCTGGGGCTGCCCATCAACGGGCGCGCGGACATCTACGCGCTGGGGCTGATCCTCTACGAGATGCTCGTGCGCCGCCGGCCTTTCACCGCAGACTCGCCCCCCGCGCTCATCTTCCAGCACGTCTATCACCCGCCGCCGCGCCCGACGGTGCTGAACCCCGACCTGCCGCAGGCAGTCGAAGAAGTGGTGCTCAAGGCGCTCGCCAAGCGCCCGGAAGAGCGCTACCAGACGCCGATGGACCTGGCGAACGCCTTCGATTACGCGCTCACCGGCGACGCCACGCACACCACCCGCCTGTCGCGCACGCTCTCCACCGACTCCGCGCCGACCCTGGTCAACGCCGGCGTCCCGCTCGCCATCGCGGACGAAGGCACGACCCTCGCGATGAGCGACTCGGAGCGGCAGGTGCCGCCGCTCCCGGTGGAGGCGGTGTCCGTGCCCGCGCCCGCCGAGCCAGAGACCGTCAGGCAGCCCCGCCGCGCGCGGATGGCGCTGCTGGGCGTCGTCTTCCTGGCGGTCGCCTTCATCGGCGTGTTCGCGCTCAGCCAGTTTGCGCCAGGCGGCGCGATGGCCCCGCGCCAACCGCCACCACAACCGACACCCCGGCACGCGATACCGCGACACTCGCCGCCTCCGCTGTCGAGCCGTCGCCGGACGCCGCCACGACCACGCGCGCGCCGACCGGCACCCCAACGGCCACCGCCACCCTCTCCCCCACCGCGACCGCGCCGCCGCCTACTCCCACGTCCTCACCGACGGTGACAGCGTCGCCGACGGCGACCACCGCGCCGGTCACGCCCGGCGTCATCGAGTCGCTTGAGGTCGCGCCGGTGCGGGAGGCGACCGTGCGCAGCCAGCCGACCCCCGACGCCGAGATACTGGCGGTCGTGAACCCTGGGCAGCGCCTCGTGGCGACAGGCCGCGACGCGGGCGCTGACTGGGTGTGGGTGCGCGTGGTTGCCACGGGCCGGCAGGGGTGGGCGTCCGCGCGTGACCTCAACGAGCCGCACGAGGTGCTCATGGGGCTGCCCGAACGCGCCTCGTGACGTTTTCCTAATATGCATAAGCAAAATTGACAAACTTTCCCCGCAAATATACAATATGAATATTACACAAATGACCCGGCAAGCGTGGGGCACACATGCAGGAGACGCGCCAACACATTCTGGAGATTCTCAAAGAGGCGGGCCAGGCGACAGTTGACGAGCTGGTGGCCGAGTTGCGCAACCGCACGGGCGACATCACCGCCGTGACGGTCCGCTACCATTTGGACATCCTGCGCAGCGAGGGCCTGGTCGATGCGTCAAACGTGCGCCGCCGCCGCAGCCCGGGTCGCCCCCAGTACATCTATGCGCTTACCGAAGAGGCGGAGGCCTACTTCCCGAAGAACTACCAGTCGCTGGCCGACCACCTGCTGGGCGAACTCAAGGAGAAATACCCGGCGGCGGAGGTCAGGGACCTGATCCGGGCGGTCGCGCAGCGCATGGCCGCCGAGGTGGGCGCGCTGCCCGATGACCTGGACCCCGAAGCGCGCCTCGAACAGATCGCCGCCTTCCTGACCGAGAAGGGCTATCGCGCGAGCTGGGAACCCGTGGAAGGCGAGGGCGGCACGTACCTGCTGCACATCAGCAACTGCCCCTACCACTCGGTGGCGGGCAAGCACTGCGAACTATGCCTGATGGACACCGAGCTGATCAACCTCCTCACGAGCGACAGTTCCGCCGCCACCAGCCACATCGCCAACGGCGCAGACACCTGCACCTACGAGACGCACCTGTCGTGACGAATTTCACTGATTGTTTTCTTGCTTATTGACGCGCCCCTGCCAGCGTGATAGAATAGCCGATATCAATCGCACGAGCTGGCCTGATGCTCTGGGAGGGCAGTAATGTCCATTGGAACCGAAACTGGCACGGAAACCCTGACGATTACGCCCCTGGCGTTGCAGATGGTCAAGGAAATCCAGGCCGAGCGCAACCTTGAAAGCTACCTGCTGCGCGTGTTCGTCGCCGGCAGCGGCTGTTCTGGCGTACAGTATGGCCTCGCGTTCGAAGAGGCCATGATGGAGGACGACACGGTTATCAAGATCGATGGCCTTTCGATGGTGGTTGACGCGGTCAGCCTCCCTTACGTCACCGGCGCGTGCATCGACTTCGTGGACGGGCCGATGGGCGCGGGGTTCCGCATCGACAACCCGAACGCGATGCCGATGGGCGGGTCGTGCTCCTGCGGCGGCGGTTGCTCCTGCTAGACCTTCCCGGCAAGCCGGCCGGCCTGAACTCCATAGACAACTACTGCTACCAGGAGGTCGCGCTCTGTCGTGTGAGACGGGACTGATCTCCTGGTATCATTGTGTCAGCCGCCCGCCCAGCGCACACCCGGCGTGATCGTGTAACCGCACCGGAGGAAGCCAAAGTGTTCAACTTCTTGCGCAGAAAGAGCGAAAAGCCCGCCGCCCTCTGGCTGGACCTGGGCGACCTGGGCGACCTGGTTCACCCGCACGGCCCGCACGAGCAGTGGCAGGATCACGGCCTGGGCCTGCTGCGGACCATCCTCCACCAGAACGGCATCCAGACGGACCTGCTCTCCACGCGGGCGGTCACCCGCTGGGACCAGCTCACCAAGAAGCTGCACGGCTACGAAATGCTCATCATGAACGTGCGCAGCTACACGTACCCGGTCGCGCTCAAGTCGGCGCAGCTTTTCAAAGCGGCGAATCCGCGTGGCGTCGTGCTCACCGGCGGGATGCACGCCACCGTCGCCCCCGACGAGATGCTGGCGGTCGATGCGTTTGACCGGGTGTGCCAGGGGCCAGGCGAGAACACCATCCTGGAGCTGGTCAAGGACCCGTTCGCCACGTCAGACCGGCTCGTGCCGGGCCAGGGCGCGAAGTCGATGGCCGACTGGCCCATGATCGACCGCACGCTGTGGCCCAGGCCCCACCGCCGCCTCAACCGGACCTTCCCCTGGCCGCTGGAGCCGGAGTGCGGTTGGGGGGCCGGCCCCGGTCGCCACCATCATCACCAGCCGCGTCTGCCCGTGGCAGTGCGTGTTCTGCAACGAGGCGTCGTACATCCCCAAGATGGGCCGCCGGCCCGTGGAGATGGTCATCGAAGAACTCAACTACCTCGATGAAACCTTCGGCCCGATCGGGTCGGTGGTCATCCACGACTCGATGTTCTTCCAGAACCCGTCGTGGCTGCGCGAGTGGATCGAGAAGTACCCGCGCAAGGCGAACCGGGCCTGGCCCTATTGGGCCGCCGCGCGCTCCGATACCGTGCGCCAGTGGCCGGACCTGTTCGAGGCGCTGGTCAAAGAGACCAACTGGATGACCGTCTCGATTGGTTTCGAGTCGGGCAGCGACCGCATCCTGCGGCTGCTGAACAAGGAGTGCACCGAAGAGGACAATTACTTCGCGATTGCGCTGCTGGATCGCATCGGCGACGAGCTGGAGGCGCAGGGCCGCGAAGCGCCCCGATTCTGGGCAAACATTATGCTGGGCATCCCTGGCGAGACGCACGAGGACGCCTTCAAGACCATGCGGATGCTCAAGTCGATGAAGCGCGTCCTGCCGTCGATCTCGTACTACGCGCCCTATCCGGGGTCGGCGCTCGGCTACCAGTTGATCGCCGAGGGGAAGAGCCTGATGTCCAAAGACAACTACCACCGCTTCCCCGACGACGAGAAGGTCAGGGGCGTCGATTACCAGTTCTACCGCGAGTTGCTGGCCGGCAGGTACGACGACGAGATCAACCGGGGCCTCGACGAGGCCGCACGCAAGAAGAGCGGCGTGTTCGCCGACGCGCTGATCAAGGCGTAGCCGTCAGGTCGAGGCGCGCGTTTCGCTTTGGAACCGAGCAGAGCCGCGTGACCGCTACGGAGGAAGGCAGCATGAGCAGCTTCAGCAACCCGCATTACATGTACGTCTTCGACATGAAGAACGGCAGGAAGAAGCTGGCCTACGGCCATTCGCCTGAAGACGCGCTCGACATCTTGCGCGTCCGCCTCACCGAAGAAGAGCTGGCGGAGATCCTCCCCGACCGGTACGTCAAGATACACCAGCGCGAGATCCACAAGTACATCGACCAGCTTGGGTGAGGGCAGCGCCAGCGATGTTCGGTGACTCCAGGCAGGGCGTCCACCTCACCGAGGCGCAGCGGCGGCTGCTGGCGGCGCTCGGCGCGGGCGCGTCGTTGAAGTCGCACCGTTACCTGGACGGGACGAAAGCCTGCCAGCTGCACCCGCTCGACCAACCCGCCGCGTCGGAGCCGGTCGCGGCGGCGGATGTGGCCGCCCTGGAGCGCCTGGGTCTCCTCAGAAGCAACATGAAGTTCCCCGCCGCGACCTACCTCCTGACCGCGAAGGGCGAGGCCGTGCGCGCCGCGCTGGAGGGCGCGCCTGCCAGCAGCAAGGTCCTCATCGCGCGCGGCTAGCGCCAGCGCGATCCCCCACGCGCACAAACTGGCGTTCAGTGGAATCCCGGCGGCAATCGGACGCCTGGCCGTCATGCACCGGCGCGCCGCTGCGGGGTAACATGGCATCGGGCGCTGGCGCGGGTCTGGCGACGCGGCGCGCCTGTTGCTAGTACCAATGGCCCATGCTAGAATCGAGCGCCGGTTTGGAAGATGCAAGACCTCGGAATCGTCATTGTTAACTGGAACACGCGCGACTACCTGCGCGCCTGCCTGGAGTCGGTGTTCGCCAGCGACGGGCTGAGCTACCGCGTCGTCGTGGTGGACAACGCCTCCACGGACGGCAGCGCGGAGATGGTGCGCGCGGCGTTCCCACAGGCCGAGCTGATCGCCAGCGCGGTCAACGGCGGCTACCCCTACGGCAACAACCTGGGGCTGCGGCGGCTCGGCTTCGACGGCGGCGCGCCGTCGGCGACGCTGCCGCGCTATGCGCTGCTGCTCAACCCCGACACCGTCGTGCCGCCGCACGCGCTCGCCGCAATGGTCGCGTTCATGGACCAGCATCCGAAGTACGGCGTCGCCGGCCCCAAGCTCGTCCTTGCCGATGGCGCGCTCGACATGGCGTGCCGGCGGAGCTTCCCCTCGCCGGAGGTGTCGGCCTACCGGATGCTGGGCCTCTCGAAGCTGTTCCCAAACAGCCGGCGCTTTGGCCGGTACAACATGACGTTCCTCGACCCCAACCGGGAGACCGAGGTCGACTCGGTGGTCGGCGCGTTCATGATGGTGCGGCGCGAGGCCATCGAGGCGGTGGGGCTGCTCGACGAGGCGTTCTTCATGTACGGCGAGGACCTGGACTGGGCGTACCGGATGCGCCAGGCCGGCTGGCCGGCCTATTACTACCCGAAGGTCGAAGTGCTCCACCACAAGCGCGCCGCCAGCCGGCAGAGCCGCCGCGCGCAGGTGGAGTTCTACCGCGCCATGCTGATCTTCTATCGCAAGCACTACAGGGCGCACACGCCCTGGTGGCTGCACCAGCTTGTGATGGCAGGGCTGGTGCTTAAAGGTGGACGGCCCATCCTTGAGATGTTGCGTGGAGGGGCGCCATGAACAGACAAAATCGCGTCAAGACTTCGTTTTCGTTCGCGCTTTTTCTCAGTGACCTGGCGCTCGTGACCCTGGGCTTCGGCCTCGGTTACTGGCTGCGCGCCAATATCCCGGTGCCGGCGCTGCCCGAAGACCCGCGCCCGCTTTCAAGCTACAGCGCGATGTGGGTCACGTTTGTGGTCTCGACCCTGGTCATCTTCTACCTGTTCCGCCTCTACCACATGGCGCGCGCGGCATCGCGCATCGACGAGGCTTACACGATCTTCAGCGCCGTGTCGATCGGGATGCTCGTCACCATCGCCATCACCGAGCTGGCCCTCAAGAACAGCGTGCTCTACCTGGATTACCCGCGCGGCATGATCGTCTACGCCTGGGTGGTGACGATCGGGCTGGTCACGGCAGGGGCGCGCCTTTCACCGCCAGGTCGTGCGCGCGCTGCGCCGGCGCGGCTATGGCTGCGACCGGATGCTCATCGTCGGGTCGGGCGAGATCGCACGCGCCATCGTGCAGAAGATTCAGTGGTCGCCCTACCTGGGCTACGAACTGGTCGGCCTCGTGGACGGGAACGACCAGCGCGAGGTCCTCGGCGTGCCCATCATCGGCCAGGAGTCGGAACTCCCGCAGCTCATCGACGCCTACGAGGTGGACGAGGTCATCATCGCGCTGCCGGAAGCCAGCCACCGCGAACTGCTGCACCTCACGGCGATGTGCCAGCGCGGCAAGGTGAGCATCAAGGTCTTCCCGGACGTGTTCCAGTTCATGGCGAGCGGCGTCACCATCGACGACCTGGGCGGGTTGCCGCTGCTCAACGTGCGCGACGTGCAATATCGCGGCTGGAAGCTCAGCCTCAAGCGCGCGATGGATGTCGTGGTTTCGGCTATCGGGCTGGTGTTGCTCTCTCCGCTGATGGTGCTCACGGCAGTGGCGGTCAAGCTCACGTCGCCAGGGCCGGCGTTCTACTGCCAGGAGCGCATGGGGCTGGACGGACGCCCGATTCAGGTCATCAAATTCCGCTCGATGCGCGCCGACGCCGAGGCCGACGGCCCCGGCTGGACGGTCGAGAACGACCCCCGGCGCACCACCCTCGGCGAGTGGATGCGCGCCAAGAACTGGGACGAAATCCCGCAGCTCATCAACGTCCTGATCGGCGACATGAGCCTGGTCGGCCCCCGGCCTGAGCGGCCCATCTACGTGCAGCGCTTCCAGCAGGGCATTCCGCGCTACATGGAACGCCACCGGGAGAAGGCCGGCCTCACCGGGTGGGCGCAGGTCAACGGGCTGCGCGGCGACACCTCGATTGTCGAGCGCACCAAGTACGACCTGTGGTATATTGAAAACTGGTCGCTCTGGCTGGACTTCAAGATTCTGATCCGGACAGCGTTCCAGACCGTCGCCGGGCTGTTCAGCAACAGGAACAGCACCGGTTACTGACCGTTCAATCCGTTTCTGTATCCGCCTGCCACAAGGATATTCCACCGACATGGTATTTCAGCGTCATCCCGATAACCCTCTTATGAAGCCCAACCCCCTCAACGCCTGGGAGGCGTTGAACGTCTTCAACTGCGCCGTGGTCCACCACAACGGCCTGTTCCACATGCTCTATCGCGCGCAGGGCCGGGACTACATCTCCCACATCGGCTACGCCGCCAGCGCCGATGGCGTGCGCTGGAACCGGATGAGCGACCCCGTGCTCAGCCCCGCAGACGCCAACGAGACGCGCGGCGTCGAGGACCCGCGCGCGGTCGAGATCGACGGCGCGTTCTACATGACCTATACCGCCTACTCGCCCAACGGCATCCTGGCGATGATCGCGCGCAGCACGAATCTCATTACCTGGGAGCGCATCGCTCCCTTCGAGCGCGACAACAAGGACCACGTGCTCTTCCCGCGCAAGATCGGCGGGCGCTATGCCATACTCCACCGCCGCCCGCCCGACATCTGGCTCGCGTACAGCGACGACCTGAAGACGTGGCACGACCACCAGATCATCATGCGCCCACGCGCCGACATGTGGGACAACCTCAAGGTCGGCGCGAGCGGCCCGCCTATCCCGACAGACGCGGGCTGGCTCATCATCTACCACGGCGTCGATGCGGATTATGTCTACCGCCAGGGCGTGGCGCTGCTCGACCTGGACAACCCCGCGAAGGTCATCCACCGCGCCGACGCCGCCGTGCTTGCTCCAGATGAACCCTGGGAGTTCAAGGGCGACGTGCCCAACGTGGTATTTAGCTGCGCAAACCCGATTGTGGACGGCGTGATCTACCTGTACTACGGCGGCGCGGACCGGCTCATCGGCCTGGCGACCGCACCCCTGGCCGGCGTTCTCGACGCAGCGCAGGGCAGGGGATAGGGCGCGTGCCCTAATAGGACGTCGGGTTCGGCTGCCAGCGCCCCGGCGGCCCCTGGATGAAGATATAGGTCAGCCCGGCCTGCGGCACGTGAAACATCTCCCCGCCGGTAAAGAGCTGGATGCGGCCCTCTGCGCCGGCCTCCGGGCCAAGCGCCCAACCCAGGCCCGCGCGCACCTCCGGGTTGTCGCGCCACACCTTGCCGAAGCCGCGCGCCGGCTCAAGCAGGCCCTCCGGCGGCGACTCGCCGCCGCGCTCTGGATCGACGCCCTCCCTGCCAGGCATCGTCAAAGCGCCGGTAGCTGCCGTCGTTGAACAGGACGTAGATCACGCGCTGCTCGACCCAGCCCAGCCGCGACGACCACACCATGAAGCCGCGCTCAAACGGTTGGTAGGCGGTCTGGACGACCCACGCCTGCGGCGGGAGGTTCGGCTGCTGGCTGGTCGGGCACCCGATGGCCGCCAGCGCCGGGTCGCTGTTGTAGATCAGCGCAAAGCCGCCCGCCGGCATGGGGCATGTCACGCCGCCGGCGGCGGGGAGCGTCGCGCCGGCCGCGGGCGTATCGGTGGGCGTGAAGCTGGGCGTGGCCGAGGGCGCCGGCGTGAAGCTCGGCGTGTGGGTCGGCGTGGCGGTGCGCACCGGCGTCGGCGAGACGACGCGCGTCGGCGCGATGACGGGCGTGGCGGTGATCGTCGGCGACAGCGTGAGTGTGACCGTGGGCGTGTCTGAGGGGGTGGCGCTCGGCTGCACCGGCCCGAACACGCCGCCCACGCTGCACGCCAGGCTCGCCAGCGCGAGCAGACTCAGCGCCGCGCAAATGCGCATCAAAGCTTGCATCGCCTTTCCCCCACCTCCGCTCAGATAGCAACCCCGCCCGTGACGTTGAGGACGTTCCCGGTGATGTACTCGCTGCGCGGCGAGGCGAAGAACTGCACCGCGTACACCACGTCTTTGGGATGCGCCACACGCTTCATCGGGACGGTTTCCGCCATCGCGCGCGCGTCCTCCGGGCGCGTGCCCTTGCCGGGCGCGAAGCTCAGGTTGATCATGTTGGCGGTGATGCCGTTTTCCGCCTCTTCGAGCGCAATCGTCTTGGTCAGGCTCACAATCGCGGCCTTACCCGCCCCTTCGGCGGCCATCATCGGCACGCCGTCCACGCGGTGCGCGCCGGCAATCCCAATGTTGATGATGCGCCCCCAGCCCGCCCGCCGCATGTTGGGCAGCGCCCGCTGCGAGCAGTAGAACGTGCTGTGGATGGTGTTATCCATCACGCGGTGCCACGCCTCGAAATCCAGGTCGGCGACGGCGTCGTAGTGGTGATCGCCCAGGTTGTTGATGAGCACGCTCACCGGCCCAAGCCGGGCCTCGACCTCCTCGAACACGAACTGGACCGCCTCATAATCCCCCAGGTCGGCCTTGACCGCCTGCGCGAGCGCGTTGCGCCGCCGCAACTCGTGCACCGTCGCCTCGGCGTCCTCGTCGCTGTGCGCGTAAACCACCGCCACCGCGCACCCCATGTCGGCGACGGCGAGCGCGCATACCTTCCCGACGCCGCGCGTGCCGCCCGTCACCAGCGCGACCCGCCCGCCAAGCTCACTCATCCACGCACCCCGCACGCAACACCGTTACCCCGTCCGTCAATGCGCGCGACGGTCGCCGCCGCGCGCCCTTTCACTCATTGTATCGACGCAGCCTCGAAGAACGCGGCCTCGAAGAAAGCCGTCACGCGCTCTGCATACGCCTCCGGCGCTATCCACAGGTAGTTTCCATGCCCCGCGCCGGGCACCTCCCACAGCGCCGCGTTGTCGCCCGCGGCGGCCAACTGCGCATATCCACCCTCCAGCGCGACCTCGCGCCCGCCGTAGATCAACAGAATTGGCCGGGGCGCGATCCGGTCGATCACCGCCACCGGGCTGACCGTGTCGATGTCCACGCCGGTGGCGGCGCGGTAGGTCAGCCGGGACGCGGCGCGGGTGACCGCTTCGACAATCGAACCGCCCACCCCCAGCGTGCCCCGTCCGAGGTCATGGTAGCCGCCCTCGGCGACGACCGCGCGCAGCTCTGGGAAGCGCGCCGCCGCCATGATGGCCGTCGCGCCCGCCGACGAGAACCCGTGAATGCCGATGTGCGCCGGGTCCACGCCGGGACGCGCGAGCAGCCAGTCGAGCGCGCCGCCTACGTCCTCAACCTCGCGGGCGCCGAGCGTGTTCACCCGCCCCATGCACGAGCGGCTCTCGAACATCAGCGCGCCGTACCCCTGGCGGATCAACACGTCGGCCTCATGCAGGCGGCTGTCGCGCCCGCCGTTAAACGCCGGCGGGAAGATCACGTGCGCGCCGTTCTCCGATGCCACGTAGAAGGCCCGGTGCTGGCCGCCATCCTCGCGCGAGACGACGACCACATCCTCGTATTCGTGGCCGTAGTCCGCCGGCGTCCGGTCGGCGCTGGCGCACCCCGGATGCGTGAGCGCCCACATCCCCACCACGCCAAGCGCTGCGGGCACGATCAGCAGCATGATGACCAGCGTCGCAACGAGGGCCGCCACCGTCAGGCGGGTGAGCCGCCGCCAGTATGCCCGGTCTCGCCGCATCACGCCCTTCGCGGTTCCTCACACAGACGAAAAACCTGCCGCACAACCGGCTGGCCTACAGTGTAGTGACTTCTCGCTCACATGGCAAAACAGGCGGGGTCGTGAGGCAGGCGCAGCAACCGGACAGACAAAGGAAACGACCAAGCGCCAATCAGCAGAATTCAGTTTTTTGTGTAGGGGCAAGGCAGCCTTGCCCCACATGAGGGCGGCGCACTCACGTTTCCATCGTGCGGCTGTCGTCGGTGGAGCGGCGCGGCGGCTCCAGGTAAGCCGGCCGCGCGTAGTAGTAGGTGGACGACGCGCGCCATGTCGGGCTGCCATCGCGGCGGCTGGCGAAGCCGTAGCTCCCCGCTGGGCGGCGTCGCAACCCTGGACGCGGCGCGGGTGTAGGCCGGCCCCTGCTGGCGGAACGGCGGGCGCGTCGTGCCGAACGGGTTCGGCTGCGGCGTCTCGTCCTCAACCGGCTCGTAGGTCGGTTCGGGACGCTGCGCCTGTGGCTGGGGCTGCGGCTGGAAGCGCGGCTGCGGCGCGCGCGCCTGGAGCGGGGTCGTGCGCTGCATCGGCTGGCGCGGGCGGGACGGGTTGAACATCCCGCGCAGGCTCATCGTCTGGCTGCCCAGCGTGAACAGCCGGTCCCCGGCGATGCCGAACGTGCCAATGATGAGGATGCGCGTGAGCCACACCAGCAGCGCGATGAAGATCGGCACCCAGGTGAGCAACTGCGCGCGGCTGAGCACCTCGTTGCCGAGCGAGCGCGTCACGAGCGCGTTCGTCACCGCCCACCAGGTCATGATCGCGTTCACCGACGCGCCAACGAACCACGCGCCGAGGAGGTACCAGACCTCTTTGGGTTCGTCGCGGCCCTGCTCTGGCGTGAAGATGCGCGCCAGCCCGGCGAAGTCGATACAGCAGAACGCCAGCGCCAGCACCGACGCCCACCGCATGCCGAGCACCTGCGTGTCGCCGATCAGGGTGTAGAGCGCGTACTCGGTTGTGCCGTAGTTGAACAGCTCAAAAGCCGCGAGCGCCGCCACCATGATTAGCCCAAACACGAGGCCCCGCTGCATACCGAGGCGCGGGCGGGGTCGCCCCTGCTGGTAGAATGCTCCCGATCGGATGTAGGCCATCAGCTTCGCTCCTGCCGGCGTTGCGACGCCGGCGAACGGGTATAGAACATTTGTCCTAATCTAGAACATCTGTACTATAGCTGATGTCAGCGCAGGAGTCAAGTATGTTTCTGGTTTGATTCGCGGGCGCGGCGACGCAGCCATACATCCTGCCTTTGCAGGATGGCGCTGTCCAACTGGCGAACGCGCTTGAGGGATGCGGCGCGCACACGAGATCCATCCTGTCTAAAGTACGTTAACTTCTTGACCCTGGAAAATAATCATTATACACTAATATTGGTCTTTATAGCCTTCTTGGTTGCGGAATCCCTCAGGGAGGAAAGTGGATGGTCAGGAACATTAACATGCATAGACGAGCCATACGTTCCCTGGTGACGACGCTCGTCCTACTCTCTATTACCAGTGTCGTTTCTATCTCAAATGTCTCATGGTCAGCTTCCGACGTGATGGCTCAGAGCCAGTGCGATGCATACGTGGACCTGGGAGACCTGCAAGATGAGGTAAGTCATAACTTACAGGGGTGGGGCGGGGCTTGGTATAACCAACCTCCATCTCCCAGTGGAGATACGTCGTTTCGATACCAGTTCGTTCGGGGATGGGCATCGCTCATACTCTGTATTCCGCAAGTGGGCATTGATTATGTTCTCACTATTGAAATCCAGGACTTTGGCTGCACCGATAATTTCCAGGTCTATGTAAATGGCAACGGACCGCTTTATGATTACGTGGCAACGCCAGTCGAGGCGGTAATTGCCCATGAAGTGCCGATCCCGGCCAATCTCATCTTAGACCCGGTGGTAGAGATAACGTTTCGAAACACCTCAACCGATGACTGCGGAGCAGCGGCAGTGTACAATGCGTCCATCAGCACGAGTCCGGAAGCTTCTGGCTGGGACGCTGCGGTGCGCGCATATACCGACTTGGATGATCTGATTGGTCATCCTGATCCACGTTTGCAGGGAGGGGTCTTGAAGGAATTTCTCCAGAGTGGTGGGATAAGTGAATGGGGGTACTGGAATACAGAGTACGGTTACACTCGTCTCGGCTGGACCTGGATCACCCAAGACGGCGAGATCCGTTACGTTGTCTCCGAAGGCGACGTGATCACCAAGGCCGAGCTAGAGTTTATTCTCTTAGACCTGGACTTACTCAGATAGCAAGACAAGGTTGAACCAACCCCAAATCGGGCGGCTCGATTGATCAGTCCGCGGGCACACGAATCCGCTCGCTTCGTTTCGTGACCGGCGGGCACTCCCACGCCTCGGCGGGCGTCTCACGGCGGAGAGGAATGAACGTCGGCAGGATGCCGCACGCGAAGCACTGGTCGCGGCAGTCGATGCGCGTCTCGCCCCGCTGCGACATCAGGTAATCGCGCGCGATGAACTGCTTCTTCACCGCCGGGCTGATGTGGTCCCAGGGGAACACCTCTTCCATCGGGCGCGGGCGGTGCGTGTAAAAGTCCATCGCCAGGCC
The DNA here is from genome assembly GCA_027494055.1 of Anaerolineae bacterium. Classification (GTDB taxonomy): domain Bacteria; phylum Chloroflexota; class Anaerolineae; order Aggregatilineales; family JAFGMM01; genus JAOSJO01. The sequence goes on from JAOSJO010000025.1 coordinate 71,668, forward strand.
GGCTTCGGCGAAGGCCGCCGCCCAGGCGTCGGGGCTGTGGTGATCCTGCCAGGCGTCGAAGCGCGCGCCGCGCCGCCACGCGCCCTCGATCACCGGGCCGAGCCGGCGGTCGCCCCGGCTGAGGTACGCCTCCAACAGGGTTTCGTCGTAGTTGTTCCAACTGAGCTTGAGGCCGCGCCCGCGCAACTCCCGGCGCAGGAGCGCCTGCTTCGCCTCGACGCGCGCGCGTGTGTCGAGCGACGCCCACTGGAATGGCGTGTGCGGCTTGGGCACGAACGTGCTCACGCCCACGTTGACCTGCGCCTTCTTCCCGTGGAAGGGCCGCCCCTGCGCGAGCACCGACTTCGCCAGGTCCGCGATGGCCTGCACGTCGTCCAGCGTCTCGCTGGGGTGGCCGATCATGAAATAGAGCTTGATCGTGCGCCAGCCGCGCGCGTAGATCGCACGTGCGGTTTCGAGCACCTGAGGCGTGGGCACGTACTTGTTGATGACGTTGCGCATACGCTCGGTGGCGGCCTCCGGCGCGAGCGTGAACCCGCCCTTGCGCGACCCCCGCCAGCGCGTCCATCAGGTCCGCCGACGTGGTCTCGATGCGCAGGCTCGGCAGCGTGATGTTCAGGTTGCGGTCGCCGAACCGCCCGCTGATCGCGCGCACCAGCGTCTCCACCTGGCCGTAATCCGAGGACGACAGGCTCAGCAGGCCAATCTCCTCATACCCTGTCGCCGCGACGATCCGCTCGACCGCCTCCACCACTTCCGCGACCGGTCGCTCGCGCACGGGCCGGGTGACCATCCCTGCGTGGCAGAAGCGGCAGCCGCGCGTGCAGCCGCGCATGATCTCGATGGGCGCGCGGTTGTGCGTCACCTCCACGTTGGGCACGAGGAAGTCCGTCACCGGCGGCGGCAGCACCGGCACGATGCGCTTGACAACAGTCGCCGGCGCGCCGGGCGTGTTGGGCGTCACCGCCGCCACCGTCCCGTCGGCGTGATAGGCCACGTCGTAGAAGCGCGGCACGTACACGCCCGCGATTCGCGCCAGCGCGTCCAGTTGGTCGCGCCGCCCCCGCCCGCTTCCTTGACCGCGCGCAGCGCGTCGATGATCTCGACGATCACCTCCTCGCCCTCGCCGATGACAAACGCATCGATGAAGTCGGTCATCGGCTCCGGGTTGAACGTCGCGTGCCCGCCGGCGATGACGAGCGGCGCGGTCGCATCGCGCGCGTCGGCGCGGACCGGCAGCCCCGCCAGGTCGAGCAGGTTGAGCACGTTGGTGTACAGCGTCTCATAGGGCAGGCTGAGGCCAAGCAGGTCAAAGTCCGCGACCGGGTGCTTCGTCTCCAGGCCGTAGAGCGGCACGCCCGCCGCGCGCATGGCGGCCTCCATGTCCGGCCAGGGCGCGAACACCCGCTCCGCGAGCGCGTCCGGGTGCCTGTTCACGATGTCGTAAAGCACCATGATGCCCAGGTTGGACATGCCCAGGTCGTACACGTCCGGGAACGCGAGCGCGACGCGATAGGGCGTCGCGTCCCAATTCTTGACGATCTGGTTGTACTCCCCGCCGACGTAGCGACCGGGCTTGCTCACGCCCGGCAGGAGGTGGTGCAACTGGCGTTCGATCTGCTGTGGCGATAGCGTCATGGCAGCGTCACTTGTATTAATTATGATATGCTTCATCATAATTATAACGCCCCCGGAAGAGGCGCAACGTGCGCGAAAGTACGACAAATCCCTGAATGGAGACGCACGCACCCAGGTTTCGTAGCACGAAAGCACGAAAGATGCGAAGTCACGAAGAGATGGGGCGGATGTTTCGCGTTTTCGCACCTTTTGTGTCTTCGTGTTTCCAATCTGCGCGGCCTCCCGGACTTTGTCATGCAATGAACGTGCGCGGCGGAGTTGTGTCTTCCTCACGACCATTGTACAACTAAAGCAGGGCACGCCGAGTTTGGGCCAGCGAGATGATGCAACAGGCACACAGGCTCCGGGGGCTTCGCGCGCTGACGCGCTCAGGCAGCAGGGCGTTGTGTATCGCGCCGCCTGCCGCCTGCTGGCGCTCATCCTCCTCGCCGCCGGGCTGCTCGGCTGCAACCTCACCAGCTACCGCCCAACCCCCGCGCCGCCGACCGTTGGGCCGGGCACGAACGTGAACCCTTACCTCCGCGCTAACCTGATCGACGCGACGGCGGCGCAGGTACAGGTGCGCGACACGTCGGGCGCTTTCGTCGCCGCCGGCACGATCACGGGGCGCAACCTCGATGCCCTGCTGACGGCGCTCAACGTCTCCACTACGGTCACGGCGCGCTCCACCTGCCCGGATCACGTGCGCCTGACCTTCGTGCGGCCTGACGCCTCGCAGATCATGCTGACGGCCTGCCTTGACGGCGTCGTCATCCTGCGCGGGCTGCCCGGCGCGGAAAGCTACGACGCGCCGCTCTTTGGGGCCGCCTCCGACGCGCTGTCGCCCTTCCTGCCCGCCGATTTGCAGGCCCTGCTCGATTTCTAGACCCCCTGGTCCTTTTTGACAAACCCGCCAAAACCTGGGAACCTTTGGGGCGTGCGCAACGTTCTATCCCAGGACATGCCAGACAGGCAGGTCCACGAGGTTCGTACACAATCGTGCAGATTCTTCAGGAGGTTTACCGTGTCGTACCGTAGAGTCACTTCAATTGCCGCTGTGCTGCTCGTCCTCGCCTCGGCGCTCGCCGCGAGCGCGCTCACCGCGAGCGCGCTGCCCGCTGGCGCTGCGCCGGCGCAGCAGGAGGGCGGCGCGAAGTCAATCACCGTCGTCGGCAACGGCATCGCCTTCGGCGCGCCCGACATCGCCTACCTCAACCTCGGCGTGGAAACGCGCAACGAGGCCATCAGCGCCGCGCTCGAAGATGCGGCGTCACGCATGGACGCGGTCCTCGCCGCGCTGACAGAGGCCGGCGTCGCGCCGGAAGACATCCGCACCGCGTCGTACAACATCTATCAGGAATCGCTCTACCCGCCCGGCCCACTCGCTGAAGGCCCCGACGCCCCCAGCGGCGCGCAGGCGCTGTACCATGTCGCGACGACCGTGCAGATCACGGTGCGCGACACCAGCCAGGTCGGTGAGCTACTCACCGTCTCGATTGACGCCGGCGCGAACGTCGTGAACAACGTCCAGTACGACATCGACGACCGTGCGGCGCTGGAAGCTGACGCGCGCGCGGCAGCCGTGGAAGACGCCCGCGACCGCGCGGCGCAGCTCGCGAACCTGCTCGGCGTCACGCTTGGCGAGGTGCTGCAGGTCAACGAGGGCGCGCCCTCGTTCCCCGGACCGTTTGGGGCCGGCGGCGGGTACCGGGTCGCTATGGATACGGCGTCCGCCCCGCCAGTAAGTGAAGGCACGCTCAGTGTGAGCGTCTCGCTCACCGTGACGTTCGCCATTCAGTAAAACGCGCTATCGCTGCATCACAGCGACGACAGAACGCGCCGGCGCTCCCCCCGCCGGCGCGTTCTATGTTATGCTTTGGCCCGCAACCACACCATAAGGAGCAACCGACCATGATCGAGACCTTCCGCAAGCCGGGGCGCTGGCTCCGTGTCAACACCCACGCCCACACGGTCAATTCGGACGGCACGTACACGCCGGAAGAGGCTGTCGCCCGCTACCGCGACACGCTGCGCTATCACGCGCTGGCGATCACCGACCACCGCCACGCCACGCCGGTTGATGGGCTGGTCGCCGATGGCGAGGATTTCTGCGTCATCCCCGGCAACGAGCTTGACGGCGTTGACCCCGAAACGGGCATGTATCATCTGGTGGCGCTGGGCGTCACCGATCACCAGGACTTCGGCAAGGCACTTCCCTGCAGGCGGCAATCGATTGGGTCAACGCGCGCGGCGGGCTGGCGATCTTCGCGCACCCTTACTGGTCGGGGCAGCGGCACGCCGCGCTGACCTCGGTGCGCGGCGCAGTCGGCGTCGAGGTCTACAACAACGTGTGCCGGTTGCTCAACGGCAAGGGGACCGCGCTGGCGCATTGGGATGCGCTGCTCGAAGACGGCCAGCGCGTTTGGGGCGTCGCCTCCGACGACGTGCACTTCAGGCCGCGCCACGGCTTCGGCGGCGATGCCTGGATCATGGTCCGCGCCGAGGCGAACACGGCCCAGGACATCCTCGCCGCGATCAAGGCCGGCGCCTTCTACGCCAGCACCGGCCCTGACATCCTGGATATGCAGCGCGACAGCCAGCGCCTCTACGTGCGCACCTCGCCGGCGGCCAGCATCACCTTTCGGGCGCGGCCTGGCGCGGCGTCGTCGTGCGCCCCGCCGAAGGCGCGGAGACGCTCACCGATGCGGAATACGACCTCTCAGATGGGCAGTACGTCCGCGTCACCGTCACCGACACCGGTGGCCGCATGGCGTGGAGCCAGCCGGTCTTTCTCGTTGAATAGGGGTCCAGGTCCCGCCTGCCGGCCTAATGCCGGAAGTGCCGCACGCCCGTGAACACCAGCGCCACGCCGAGCCGGTCCGCCGCCGCGATGACCTCGTCGTCGCGCACCGAACCGCCCGGCTCGACCACCGCCGTCACGCCGGCGTCAACCGCCGCCTCGATGCCATCGGCGAAGGGGAAGAACGCATCGGACGCCATCACCGCGCCCTGCGCGCGCGCCCCGGCCTTCGCCGCCGCGAGCTTCACCGCGTCCACACGGCTGGGCAGCCCGCCGCCAATGCCGACCGTCGCGCGGCCCTGCGCGAAGACGATGGCGTTGCTCTTCACATGCGCCACCGCCTTCCACGCGAAGCGCAGCGCCGCCATCTCCGCGTCGGTGGGCGCGCGCTGGCTCGCCACGCGCCACGCCTCGCCCTGGTCCGCGTCGAGCGTCTGCGCGAGCACGCCGCCGCGCACCGCGCGCAGCTCAAACGGCGGCGCGGGCAGGTCGCCCATCGCCAGCAGGCGGCAGTTCTTACGCCGCGCCAGCACCTCAAGCGCGCCCTCGGTGAAGCCGGGCGCGGCAATCGCCTCGACGAACAGGTCGCCAAGCGCCTCGGCGGCGTCGCGGTCGAACGGGGCGCGCGCGGCGATCACGCCCCCGAACGCCGACACCGGGTCGCTGGCGAGCGCGAGCTTGAAGGCCTCCGTCACGGTGTCGGCCTGCGCCACGCCGCACGGACTCAGGTGCTTGACGATGACGACCGCCGTGCCGTCGAAGTCCGCCGCGCAGCGCCATGCCGCGTCGAGGTCGAGCAGGTTGTTGTAGGACAGCGCCTTACCCTGGAGCAGCGCCCCGCCCAACGGCCCGACGCCCGCCGGCGCGTAGAGCGCGGCCTGCTGGTGCGGGTTCTCGCCGTAGCGGAGCGCCTCCGCCCTGGGCAGCGCCACCGTCAGCGTCTCTGGCAGCGCGCCGCCGTCTGGCGCAAGCGCGCCAAGATAGGCGGCAATCGCGGCGTCATAGGCCGCCGTGCGCCGGAACGCCTTCAGCGCCAGGCGTGCGCGGGTCTCCGGGAGCGTATCGCCGTGCGCGCACACCTCTTCGAGCACCGCGCCGTAATCCTCAGGGCTGACGAGCACGGTCACGCGCGCCGCGTTCTTGGCCGCCGCGCGGATGAGGGCCACGCCGCCGATGTCGATCTGCTCAATCGCCGCCGCGTGGGTGACGCCAGGCTCCGCGACCGTCTGCTCGAAGGGGTAGAGGTTGACCACCACGTAGTCAATCGCGCCCCAGCCCTGCGCGGCGAGGGTCACGGCGTCCTCGCCGGTGTCGCGCGCCAGAATGCCCGCGTGTATCGCCGGGTGCAGCGTCTTGACGCGCCCGCCCAGGACGGACGGCAGCCCGGTCAGGTCCTCGACGGTGCTCACGGGCAGGCCGGCGTCTTGCAGCGCCGTCGCCGTGCCGCCGCTCGCCACCAGCTCGACGCCCGCCGCCGACAGCCCCGCGCAAAATCGACCAGGCCGGTCTTGTCCCACACGCTCAGCAACGCGCGCTTGCTCACGGGTTGAACCTCCTCCTCAGTTCCTCGGCCACGTCCGCCGGTTCCAGGCCGCAATCGGCAAGCAGAACCAGGCAGTGATAGGTCAGGTCGGCCAGCTCTTCGACCAGCCGCGCCTCGCCCTGGCCTCTTCGCCGCCAGGATTACCTCAATCGCCTCCCTCGCCCACCTTCTTCGCGATCTCGTCGCGCCCGGCATCGAAGAGGCGGTTGGTGTAGCTGCCCGCCCTGGGATTGCGCCGGCGGTCCTCTATCACGGCAAACACGCTGTCGATGATCTCGTCCATCTGCCCCCCATTGGCCGGGCGGGGTCGGGGTTCCAGACGCCCCGCCCCCTACGCCCGCAAGCTGTCCAGCGTGCGGTAGAAACACGTGCGCGCCCCGGTGTGGCACGCCGGCCCCGCCGGGCGCACCTTGAGCAGCAGCGTGTCCGCGTCGCAGTCCACCCAGACGCCCTCCACGCGCTGGACGTTGCCGCTCGTCGCTCCCTTGCGCCACAGCTCGCCCCCGGCTCCGGCTCCAGAAGTGCGCCTCGCCGGTTTCGAGCGTCAGCCGCAGCGCCTCGGCGTTCATCCACGCGACCATGAGCACCGCACCGTCGGCGGCGTCCTGCACAACCGCCGGGATCAGGCCCCGGTCGTCCCATTTCAGGGTGTCTGTATCCACACCGCGTCTTTCCTTCCTGACCCGGCAGGGCACGGCGTGCACCGTGCCCATCTGCTACGCGCTTTCCGTGAGGCGGACCGGGACGCCCCGCGCCGCCAGGTATGCCTTCACCTGCCCCACGGTCAGCGTGCGGAAGTGGAACAGGCTCGCGGCGAGCGCCGCGTCCGCGCCGCCAACCGTGAGCGCCTCGGCGAAGTGTTCCAGCGCGCCCGCGCCCCCTGACGCGATCACCGGGATGCTCACCGCCGCCGCGACCGCCTGCGTCATCTCGATGTCGAAGCCCGCCTGGGTGCCGTCGCGGTCCATGCTGGTGAGCAGGATCTCGCCCGCGCCGCGGTCCTCGACCTCGCGCGCCCAGGCGACCGCCTCTTTATCGGTGGGGACGCGCCCGCCCGCCACGTGCACCACCCCCCGGCCATCGACACGGCGCGGGTCGATGGCGACGACGATGCACTGGCTGCCGAAGCGTTTCGCACCCTCGGTGATGAGGTCGGGCGTGCGCACCGCCGCGCTGTTGATCGACACCTTGTCGGCGCCAGCCAGCAGCGTATCGCGGATGTCGTCCACGGTGCGGATGCCGCCGCCCACGCTGAACGGGATGAAGACCGCGTCGGCGACGCGGCGCACCATGTCGAGCGTGGTGGCGCGGTTCTCGTGCGTGGCGGTGATGTCGAGGAAGACCAGTTCGTCCGCGCCCTCCTGGTCGTACACGCGCGCGTGCTCCACCGGGTCGCCGGCGTCGCGCAGGTTGACGAAGTTCACGCCCTTGACGACGCGCCCATCCATCACGTCCAGGCAGGGATGATACGCTTAGCGAGCATGTTCGTCTCCTGCCTCCACAGAAACTTAACCCTTCAACTCATCCCACTCGTCAAGTCCAGTAACAAGAATATTCTGTTCCTCGCTTCCCAAATAACCCAATCGGGTGCTTCCGACAAATCCAACAAGCCAAGCTGTCACTTTTTCAAAGACTCGAAAGTACGTCAAATTGCGAAGCACGGTATCAAAAGTTATTTCAGTAGCGCGAAAATCATCGATGCCGAAAACCGCGAGCCCCATCCCTATTGCCCACCTTACTTCTAACCTCTGCCCCAAGCATCTATTTCGCCTTCGCACCACACATCTGCCATAGGCGCTGATTCAGAGACATAGTGCTCAGGCATAACTCTCGTGAAAGTCGGCAGAGTCACAACGTCCTCGACATTAAATAGATAACCTGGAACCCGTTGTCCCCGAAAATTCTTTACTAACGAACACACTTCTCGAACAAGTTGAACGTACTCATGCACCTCATTCTGTATCCCATCTAGAGTCTCGCTGATCTCAATCGGTAACTCAATCCTACCGATTTGGGCTTCAAAAAGGTCCGAGAGGGTAGCGCACCGCCGCAATTAGCCGCACGATTTCCTCCGCGTCAGCATCAACGGAGTAATGCTCTAGCTGATTGCGAAGGCTGTTCCGTTAGGGTGCTGGAGTCTTGTGTCCCAGTTACCAGGTTAAATCTTTAGTAATACGTAACCGGAACGGGCGCATA
>JAOSJO010000025.1:81261-547328 GCA_027494055.1 Anaerolineae bacterium
GCGTCCATTCGCTCGCCGCCTGCCAGCCCTCGACCGCCACGCGCCCCTCACGCGCATCGAGCGCCGCCGCCACGCGGTCCGCGCCCCAGCACGCGGCCATCTCCGCCGCGAACTCCGGCCGGCGCGCCGCCGCCGTCCCCAACACCACGCGCGCCGCGCCGGCATCGAACGCCCGCGCCACCGAGTCCCGCGTCGCGCACGCCCCCGCCGAACTGGATGCGCATCCCGGTCGCAACGGCGAGGGCGCTCACCACTTTCAGGGTTGCCTCCGCGCCGGCCGCGCCGAGCGCGCCGTCCAGGTTGACCACGTGCAGCCACGCCGCGCCGGCCGCGCGCCAGCCGTGCGCAACCGCTACCGGATCGTCGCCATAGACCGTCTGCTGCGCCGGGTCGCCGTACTTCAGCCGCACCACGCGCCCGCCGCGCAGGTCAATCGCCGGGTAGACTATCATGATCCTCCACCGTGCAACACAAAAGCGTTTTAACCACAGATAACACAGATATTTTACTGAAGCCGCGCGCTAATCCCGCGCGGGATGTGTTCAAAGAACCATGCGCTTCCACTGCAACTTGCGCCGCCCCCGAAGTTAACGAGCAAGCCCACCTGCAGCCCGGTCGCTTTGAGGTAGTTCAGCAGTTGCGCTTCCTCGTTCGGGCCGAAGGTGTCCACCGCCTTGATTTCAACAATGACGGCGTCGTAGACCACAAAATCCGGGATGTACTTCTGGGCAAGCGGTCGGTCCTTGTAATGAATCACCAGGGGCCGCTGCGCCTGAAAAGGGACACCGCGCAACGCGAACTCAATGCAAAGCGCTTCTTGATAGACCGCTTCCAGGAATCCGTTGCCCAGTTGATTGTACACCTCCATCGCCGCGCCGATGATGGCATAAGTCTCGTCCCCGTGGATCAACTGAGCCATCGGTTCATCGCTCCTTCCATGTTGACATAGACCGGCCCCGTATCTGGCGAACGACAACTGGTCAGACAACGCCTCCCGCCGCGCGCGATAAGCGCGCGGGGCAATGGGTATTTTATCCGTGTTATCCGTGGTTAACCCCCCTCACAAGCCCAGGAAGTTGCGCAGGATATGCTGCCCCACCCACTGGCTCTTCTCCGGGTGGAACTGCACACCGAACAGGTTGCCGCGCCCTGCCACCGACGTGAAGTTCCGGCCGTAATCCGTCGTGGCGATGACGTCCTCCGCGCGCGCCGGCGCGACGTAGTACGAGTGCACAAAATACGCATACGCGCCGCTCGGCACGCCGGCCAGCAGCGGCGACGCGCCGTCATGCTGCACCTGGTTCCAGCCGATGTGTGGGACCTTCGGCCCGTCGTCAGGGAAGCGCACCACCCGCCCCGGCAGCACGCCCAGCCCCTCGTGACGGCCATGCTCCGCGCTGAACGCGAACAGGAACTGCAACCCCAGGCAGATGCCGAGCGTCGGCGCGCCGCGCGCGATGGCCTGGCGCAGCGGCTCGACGAAGCCACGCGCGCGCAGTTGCGCCATCCCCGCGCCGAACGCGCCCACCCCCGGCAGGATGACCTTCTCCGCCTCCTGCAGCCGGTCGGGCGTGTCGATCACCACCGGCGCCGCGCCGATGGCGCGCAGCGCGTTCACCACGCTGCGCAGGTTGCTCGCGCCGTAGTCAATCACCGCAATCACGCCGTCAGCGTCTCCTTCGTCGAGGGTACCGCGCCGGCGCGGCGCAGGTCGATCTCGACCGCCATGCGCAGCGCGCGCCCCAACGCCTTGAACAGCGCCTCCGCCTTGTGATGGTCGTCGCGCCCGTAGAGCACGTGCGCGTGCAGGTTCAGCCGCCCGTGCGCGCTGATGCTCTCCAGGGCGTGCGCCACCAGCGACGCCGGCATCGCGCCGATGGCCGGCGCGTCGAACGCCGCGTCGATGACGGCATAGGACCGCCCGCTCAGGTCCACCACCACGCGCGCCAGGCTCTCGTCCATCGGCGCGTAGGCGCTGCCCATGCGGTTGATCCCCCGGCGCTCGCCCAGCGCGCGGTCGAGCGCCTGCCCGAAGGCAATCGCCACATCCTCGACCGTGTGGTGTGCGTCGATGTGCAGGTCGCCTTTCGCCTCGACCGTCAGGTCGAGCAGGCCGTGCACCGCCACATGATGCAGCATGTGATCGAAAAACCCCACGCCGGTGTTGATCGCCGCGTTGCCGCTCCCGTCCAGGTCCAGCGACAGGCGAATCGCCGTCTCCGCCGTCGTGCGCGTTACCTCGGCAACTCGTCGCATCTGTGTATCGGCCACTGTCTCTCCTCGTCTCCTGATTCGCGTCATGCGTGGTCAATCTCTCCCAGCGCCCGCACGAGCGCATCCGTGTGTTCCGGCTTGCCCGCGCTCACGCGGATGCAATTGCGCAGGCCCGGCTTGTCGAAATAGCGCACGAGCACGCCCCGCGCCGCGAGCGCCTCCTTCAGCCCGCGCGCATCGCGCCCCTCCACGCGGCAGAGCACGAAGTTCGCGCGGCTGGGGTACGGGCGCAGGAAATCGAACGCGCCCAGCGCCCGGCAGAGCCGTTCGCGCTCGGCCACGAGCCGCGCCACGTTGCCCATCAGCGTCGCCGCGTCATCCAGCGACGCCAGCGCGGCGGCTGTCGCGGCCACGTTGACATTGTACGGCTGCTTGATCTTCCACAGGTGCGCCATCAGCCAGAGGGGGAACGCGCCGTACCCCCACGCGCAGCCCCGCCAGCGCCGCCCACTTGCTGAACGTGCGCAGCACGACCAGGTTGGGCGTCTCCGGCACGCGCGCGATGTGGCTCGCCGCGCCGCTGAACTCGACATACGCCTCGTCGAGCATCACCACCAGCGGCAGGCGCAGCAGCCGGTCCAGCGCCCCGGCCGGCAGCAGACTCCCATCCGGATTGTTGGGCGCGCAGAGCACCAGCAGTTTGGCGCTGTGCGCCCGCGCCGCTGCCTCGATCCCGTCCAGGTCGAGCGCGAAGTCCGCGCGCCGCTGCACCGCCACCACGCGCGCGCCGTTGAGCGCGCCGTCGAAGCTGTACATCCCGAACGTTGGCGGGCAGTTGATCACCACGTCGCCCGGCGCAATCAGCGCGCGCAACGTCAGGTCAATCAGTTCGTCCGCGCCCGCCCCGGCCATGATGTGCGCGGCGGGCACGCCGGTGAACGCCGCCAACGCGTCGCGGAGGCGGCGGCTCTCCGGGTCGGGGTAGATGTGCAGGTTCGCGCTGTCGATGGCTGCGCGCACTCTGGGCGCCGGCCCGTAGGGGTTCTCGTTCGCGTCGAGCTTGACAATCCTCTCCGGCGGGATGCCAAGCTGCGCGCTCAGGACCTCGTAAGGCACAATGGGCGTGTACGGTTCCATCCCGGCGATGTCGGGCCGGACCAGGGCTTCAACCGTCTCGATCATACGTAACCCTCCCACCGATAGGGCAAGGCATGCCTTGCCCCTACAAATCCTTGATACGAACCTTCGCCGCGTGTGCGTGCGCGTCGAGCGCCTCCGCCTCGGCCATGCGCGCCGCCGGCGCGTACAGCTCCGGCGCGTCGAGGCCGATCACGTTGACCAGCTTCACGAAGTCGAGCACGTTAAGCGGCGACGCAAACCGCGCCGTGCCCGCCGTGGGCATCACGTGGCTGGGGCCGGCGACGTAATCGCCCAGCACCTCGAACGACCCCTCGCCCAGAAAGACGCCGCCCGCGTGCCGCACCCTGCCGAGATAGCGCCACGGCTCGGCCAGCAGCAGGCACAGGTGCTCCGGCGCGTAGGCGTTGGCGAGGTCGAACGCCTCATCCAGGTCGCGCGTGACCACAATCCCGCTGTTGTGCGCCAGGCTCTGGTCGAGAATCGCGCTGCGGCTCAGTGTCGCGCGCTGTGCCTCGGCCTCCGCCTGGACCGCTTCGGCGAACGCCGCGTCCGGCGTGAGCAGGATGGCGCTCGCCAGCACGTCGTGTTCCGCCTGCGCGAGCAGGTCGGCGGCGGCGTAGGCGGGGTTGGCGCGCGCGTCGGCGATGACCATCGTTTCCGTCGGGCCGAGCAGCCCGTCGATGCCGACCGCGCCGTACACCTGCCGCTTGGCGAGCGTGACGAACAGCCCGCCCGCGCCGGCGATCTTGTCCACCTTTGGGATCGTCTCGGTGCCGTAAGCCATCGCCGCAATCGCCTGTGCGCCGCCAGCGCGGAAGACTCTATCCACGCCGGCGATCCGTGCGGCGGCCAGGATAGCCGGGTGGACCGGCGGCGGCGAGCACACGATCACCTCCGGCACGCCGGCCACGCGCGCCGGGATCGCCGCCATCAGCAGCGACGAAAAGAGCGGCGCGGTCCCGCCGGGCACGTACACGCCGGCGCGGTCCACCGGGCGGACCAGTTGCCCCAGGATGCCGGCCTCGCCGCTGTCCAGCCACGAGATGGCCGGCTGGCGCTTGTGGAACGCCTCGATGCGGCCAGCCGCAAGCTGCATCGCGTCGCGCACGTCGGCGGGCGTTTCGTCAAAGGCGGCGTCGATCTCGGCGGCGGTCACGCCAGCGCGCCCACCGTCACGCCGTCGATGCGCGCAGTCATCTCGTTGAGCGCGGCGTCGCCGCCGGCCCGCACCGCCTCGACGATGTGGCGCACGGCCTCCTCCGGATGCATCCGCTTCCCCAGCCGGCGCTCGATGCCGTCGAGCACGCTCACCGGTGCCTCGACCGCTTCGGGCCGCCCGCGCCTGAGAATGGTCTGCTTCGCAGTCGCTACGTCGTAAATGCGCACGGTTTGCCCTCCCTTGCGTCTCAGTCCACGCAACGCGCCTCACGGCATAAGCCAGCTTCCAGCTTCGAGCTTCTAGTTTCCACCCAGCGCCGCATCCAGCGCGCGGCAGCGTTCCGGATACTCGTCGAAGATGTACGTCAGCGGCGTGACCACGACGCCGCTCCCGCCGATGGCGCGCAACTGCCCTATCGCCTCGTACAGCCGCTCGCGGAACACCACCACCGTTACAGAGAACCAGCCGGCGTCAGGATCGCGCGCGTAGACCCGCGCGATGGTCGGCCCGGTCAGGCCGCCGAGTTCGGTCTGGTTGCGCACGCGCTCGGCCACGCGATCCGCGCTCTCGCCGCGCATGTTGGCGATCAGCAGCACCCGCTCGCGCGCCGCAAGGTGCGCCTCGATGTACTCCAGCAGCCGGCGCGCCACGTCGAGCACGCGACCCCGCGCCTGCAACGCGGGCCGGTTGCCGATCAGGCACGCCTGCGCGTGCAGCACCGTCCCGTCGGTCAGCGGCTTCAGCCCGTTCTCGCGCAGCGTGGTCCCGGTGGCGGAGATGTCCGCGATCAGGTCGGCGCTGCCCATCAGCGGCGTAATCTCAAGCGCGCCGTCGGCGTAGACCAGCTCGAATGGCCCCACGCCGTGCCGCGCCAGAAACTCCGACACCAGGTGATGGTACTTGGTCGCCACGCGCAGCCCACCTCTTTCGCGCGCCTTCTCCGCGAGCGCCGCCATCGCGCTCACGTCGGTCCACTCGACCGGCACGGCAAGCACCAGCCCGCAATACCCGTAGCCCAGCGCCTCGTGGAGCACGAGCAGCGCCGCGCCGGTCTTCGGGTGCGCCTCCGCCACCCGGTCGTAGCCGGTGACGCCCAGGTCCACATCGCCGCGCGCCACGCTGAGCGGGATGTCCGCCGGCCGCTGGAACAACACCTGCACGCCCGGCAGCGCCGGGATCGTCGCCGTGTACTGGCGCGGGTTCGTCTTGTTCACGCCCAGGCCGGCCTCTTCCAGGAAGTCGAGCGTCGCGTCACCGAGCGCGCCCTTGCTTGGCAGCGCAATCCGAATGTCTGTCGGCATCCTGCATACCCCCATACGTCAAACAAAAAACACCCCGGCAGGTCCGGGGTGTTCATGAGCAACTCCTGCGTTCGCTACGCAGCGACAGCCACCATCACCGGGCCTGCGGTCCGGGCAAAGCCTGCGTGATAATGGTGCTGGCAGCGCTGTGCGTTCACGGGTCTTCCTCAGTGTGTCGCGAGTGCGGATAATGTATCCCACACCGAAAGCGCTGTCAAAAAGAGGACGTCGCCTGTCCTCTTCGGTGAAGCGAAGGGAGCAGGGCTTTTGCAAAGCCGGTGGGCAATGCCAGCATCTGGCTTTGTGCCTTCTTACCCCGCCCTGATACAGCGGTCTGGTAGCTCGCCGTCAGCCTGAAGCGCGCGGGTAGCCGTAGAAGGCGGCGCGCCCCGTTTGCCCGTGCCTGAGTTCGGAGTAAAATGTACTTGCACATTGCTTACCAAGAGATACGAGTAGCGCCATGGAACTTGTCGAACTCTTGAAGACCGTCGAGCTGTTCGAGGGTCTCACCCAAGCGCAGTTGCAGCGCCTGGCCGAGATCAGCGAACCGGCGCGCTATGACAAGGACACGGTCATTTTCGAGCAGGGTCAACAGGGCGACCGGCTGTACATCGTCGGCAGCGGGGAAGTCGTTGTGCGCGTGGGCGAAGACCCCCGCAGCGCACGCACGCAGGTCTACCTGGGGCGCGGGCAGATTTTCGGCGAGATGGCGCTGCTCGATGGCGGGCCGCGCTCGGCGACGACGGTGTGTTCACGCAATGGCACGCAGGTCTACGGCGTCTCGCGCGAGGCGTTCACCAACCTGTGCAAATCCGACACGGCCATCGGGTACGTGGTCATGCGCAACATGGCCCACGACCTTTCCTTCAAGCTGCGGCATCACAATCTCACGCTGGTCTAGCCCGGCGAAGCCAGCGCGGCGCTGACTCTTTGGGGGAGCGGGCCATGATCTACAAGGTAAGTTACGTTGTGAGCGGCGGACGCCACCCCGGCGCGATCATGAACGAGTACGAGCGTCCCCAACTGGGGGACCGGGTCGAGATCGGCGACAAAGTGTTCGAGGTGACCGAGGTCCTCGAAATGACGCCCCCGCGCGGCGATTTCCAGTATTTGCACGTGACCGTCAGGCTGGTTGACGAGAACGAAAACCCTTAGTCGCGCCGCGCCACTCCGCTGTATCATTTCACGTTGTCCGCTCGGTATCACGCAATGGTGAGTTGTTCGCAGCCCGACGACTGAAGTCGTCGGCTAATCGCAGAAAATGGCGGAAAAGAATACGAATTAGCCCGCGACTTCAGTCGCGGGAACCAAAAGGTGAACAGATACACTCAGCAACGCACGCCTCGCCGCTCAGGTCGGGGCGTTTTTCGTTCCAAAGAGCAGCCGGCCCACTGCGCCCTCCCCTGAGAGCGCCCCTGGAGACAGGTCGAATTCCAGGAAGTCCTGCGCCAGTTCCACCGGACCCGAGAATGTGGCCTGCGCCTCCGGGATGAGGTCGTTTGGATCGACGTCGCCCCACACCTGGTAGTGGATCAGGCACAGGCGCTTTGCGCCGGCGCGCGTCGCAATCTCGCCGGCCTGCGCAGCGCCTCGAATGGCCTTCGGGATCATAGCCCGTGGCCTCGTGGATGAAAAGGTCTGCGCCCTGCGCCAGGCGCGCCACGCTATCGCACGGCGCGGTATCGCACGAATACGCGACGACCAGCCCGCTCGACTTCACCTCGATGCGCAGGCCGATGGTCGGGACGTTGAAGTGCCGCGTGGGCGACGACGTAATGCGAAACTCATCCGAGTCGAGGATCAGCATCCCTTCACGTTCGGGGAGCCGGTAGAACGCGACCGGGAAGAAGTTCGGCCACTCATCCCAGGTGAAAAAGGCCATCATGTCTTCGGTGCGGTGCAGGCAGTGGTGCAGGCCGTGGACGCGCAGCGGCGTGACGCGCCCGGTCTGCCACATGTGCATCAGCAGAATCGGGACGCCGTGCACGTGGTCCGGGTGGAAGTGGGTCAGGATGAGGTCAGTGAGCTGTTCGTGGTGGATGTTGGCGCGCAGCAACCGGACGATGGAGTTCGACCCGCAGTCGATGAGCACCGTGTCGCCGCTGTCTCCCTGGAGCGCCATGTGCGTGTTGTCGTGCTCCCAGTTGGAGACGGCGGAAGCTGAGCCAAGAATGACCAATCGGGGCATGGGAGAATCCTATCGCATAACCGAAGACCCGGCGCGCTTCACAAACGCTGTGCCTTAGTCTCTGTTCGCCTTCTGGTTCCCGCGACTGAAGTCGCGGGCTAATCCGCATTCTTGTCCGCCAGTTTCTGCAATTAGCCGACGACTTTGGTTGTCGGGTTGCGTAAAACACACAACGACACGACGCCGAACGGACACCGTGAACGGGTGCTGCCTTAAGACAGCCCCGCCATCACAAGCTGCACGAGGCGCGGCGTGACGTAGACCTCGACCGCACCCGCGACGACGAGCAGACCCAGCACCAACACACCCGTTTTAACCAGGTCGCTGAGCGCGTGCAGCCACGCCGCCCCGACCGTCTTGCCCTTCGGCG
Source organism: Anaerolineae bacterium (assembly GCA_027494055.1). Taxonomy (GTDB): domain Bacteria; phylum Chloroflexota; class Anaerolineae; order Aggregatilineales; family JAFGMM01; genus JAOSJO01. The sequence goes on from JAOSJO010000025.1 coordinate 89,634, forward strand.
GGTCGATGAACACAACGCCGAGCCGGAACGCCGCCGCCGTCGCCAGGATGACAGCGGGCACCTCAAACAGGCTGTGCGGCGCGACCGCCGCCAGGAAGACGACCGGACTGACCCCGCTGAGCACGAACTGCGCAAAGACAAAACCCAGGATGCCGAGCGGCGCCATCGCCAGGATCAGGCCGACCACGCCAAACGTGAACATGCTCATGAACGCGCCGGCCAGCAGCACCCGGCTGTTCTGCCACACGGCGAGCGATACCAGCGTGCCCTCGCCGCCCAGCAGGTTGTAATAGCCGATGAAGTTCGCCACCCACGCATCCGTGTCGTGCGTCAGCGGGATGCGCAGGCCGGGGTTGACGAGCGGCGCGGCGAAACCGACGGCGAAGGCGGCGGCCATGCAGAACGCCACGAAGGCGGCCTGCCCGCGCAGGCCCGGCACGGCGGCCAGCGTCTCACGGCGCAGCCACCGCCAGAGCGTCGTGGCGTCGCCCTTCAGCAAGCCCCAGAACTGCCGCCGCGCCCCCGCCCAGGTTCAGGTGATCCAGCTCGCGGCCCAGCAGTTCCTCCCGGTTGAACAGCCGCGCGCCCATGCGGATCAGCAGCACGTTGACGACCACGATGCCGACGATGATGGGCGTCAGCCACTCGTAGCCCGCGAAGAACATGATGACGCTCTCCAACTGCACCAGCAGCGCAATCGGGATCACCACGAAGCTCGCCAGCAGGTTCGCCGCGCGCACCGACGTGGTCTGGCTGAGATGACCACGCTGGCCGAGACCATCACCAGCGCCTGCACCCCGGTGAGCACCGCGATCTGCAGGATCAGGCCAGGATCGGGCCGCCACTGCGCCCCGCCGAAAACGAGCAGGAACAGGTACACGCCCATGCCGCCGTAGCTGGACACCAGCGGCGGGATGATGGCCGCCAGGGTCTTGCCGATGTAAAGCTCCGTGTTGGTGAGCGGCGTCGCGAGCAGGGGTTCAAGGCTGCGCCGCTCCTTCTCGCCGACGAAGGTCTCCAGGGCGATGACGAGCGAGATCGAGATCGGGAAGAAGCCGACGATCATGAGCAGGAAAGGCAGCGTGCGCTCGCCGATCAGGTCCGCGCCGTAGCCCTCCACGAACGTCGCGAACCGCTCGGCGGCGAACTGCGCCAGCGGCGGGAAGATCAGCGTGAGGATGAAGATGGGCGCGATGATGCGCCAGTCGCGGAAGCTGTCGCGTACTTCGCGGCACGTGATGATGAGCGTGTGGCTCATCGTCGTGCGAAACGCGGTCCAGAGGCCTGGCTCACGGACCGGTGGGGCGGTGATGCGCTCGACCTGTGTTGTCATGTCACGCCGCCTCCTGCCCGTCGGCCACCACCCGCAGATAAACGTCCTCCAGGCTCTGGCGCACCTCGCTGAGCGTAACGACGCCGACGCCGGCTTCGGTCAGGCGGCGCAACACCTGCGGATTGACCTCGACCGGCGCAGGCGCGCGGTAGCGCAGCCAGTCCTCGCCCACGCTTTCGACCTCCACCAGGTCAGCGATCAGTTGCGCGTGTCCGTTCAGGAAGGAGGCGGCGCGCAGCTCCATCAGGGGCGCGCCGAGCATCTGCACGCGCAGTTCGTCGAACGTGCCGTGCGCGACGATGCGCCCGCGCCGGATGATGGCGATGGTGTCCGCGAGAAGCTGCGCCTCGTTGAGGTTGTGCGTGGTGATGATGATCGCGCGCTGGTCGCGGCGCAGTTCCAGCAGCGCGTCGCGCACGAGCTTGGCGCTCTCCGGGTCCATCGCGGAGGTCGGCTCGTCGAGCAGGAGCACGGGCGGGTCGTGGAGCATGGCGCGCACCAGCGAGAGCTTCTGGCGCATTCCTTTGGAGAATTCGCCCAGGCGGCGGTCGAGCGAGTCGGCCAGGCCGAAACGCTCCATGAGGGCCACGCTGCGCTGGCGGCGGCGCGCCGGAGGCAGGTCATAGACCTGGCCGAAGAAGTCGAGGTATTCCAGCGCCCTCATGCGCAGGTACAGGCCATGCTGCTCCGTGAGCACGCCGACGCTGGCGCGCACGCGCGCGGCGTCCTCGACCACATCATGACCGGCGACCGTCGCCCGTCCCGACGTTGGGGCGAGGACGCTGGTCAGCATCCTGACGGTGGTGGTCTTGCCCGCCCCGTTCGGTCCTAACAGCGCCAGCACCGCCCCCCGCGCGACCGACAGCGTCACGTTGTCAACCGCGCGGAAGTCGCCAAAATCCTTTGTCAGCCCGACTGTCTCGATCATCTCATTTTCGCCTTGATTTTTTTCCAATACTAATCAATTGTAGTACACAATCACCATTGTGCAATAGGTGTGGGGTCATGACCGGCGGGGGGCGCTCCAGCGGGACGTCGCCGTGCCTGCGTCGCAGTTCCCCCGAAGCCAGCCGCCCCCATCTTGGAATGTACCTTACGCCCGCCCGGTTTTCGCCTGTCAATTTTCTGCACTATAATGAACCGCAGACCGTTCTCTTGCGCAGGAGGGCCAGGCTTATGGACGCAGCGGGCACGCTCGCACTCGTCGTGCTGGGCATACTCATCGGTTGGGTGGTCAGCCTCATCGTCGATTTTCTCATCCTGCGGCCCCACTGGATCGCCCAGGGCCGCCAGCAGGCCAGCACCGTCCCCGATGAGGAACTGCGCGTCGCCCTGCGCGAGCAAACGGCCACCCTCGCCCGGCTGGAAGCGCTGCGCGAAGCCGAGAACGCCGCCGTCGCCCGCCTCAACGCGCACCTTGCCGAAATCGCGGCCAAACCCACGCTCCCCGACGCCGAAATCAGGGAAACGCTGGCGCAGTTCATCGATACGCTGCAGGGGCAGCAGGAAGTCCTCCAGCGCACGGAGACGGCCACCAGCCAGGGCGCAAAGAGCATCGACGCGCTGGGCGCGCAGCTTTACGGGCTGCAAGACGCGCTCGTGGACCGCCTGCGCGTCGCCATGGCGGAGGAAGCCGTCCCGCACGACCGGCTGACCGACATCAAGGGCATCGGCCCGGCATTCGCCGGCCGGCTGCACGAGATGGGCATCCACAGCTTCAGGCAGATCGCGGCGCTCACGCCGGAGGAGCTGGCGGCGATGATGAACGTGCGCGGGCGGCCCAAGATCGACGCCGAGAGCTGGATCGAACAGGCCCGGCTGTACGTGTCGGGCCGCGCCAAGACCGGGGAGCTTTCGTGAGCACGCAGCCGCCCGAACCTGCCGGGCCGCCGGCAACAGACGGCGTCGAGAGCGCTTACGCCAACGTCGTCAAGTTCGGCCTGTTGGGCGGCCTGGTGCTGGTGTTTGCCCTGCTGTTGATCGCGTCCGCGCGCAACGCGCAACTGGACGCCGCCGCGCGCGACGAGACCGCCACCGCCGTCGCCATTGCAAGCTGGACCGCCACCGCGACCGCCAGCCCATCGCTCACGGCGGCGGCCACCGCGACCGGGACGCCGTCGCCCCTGCCCTCGCCCACTCTCGACCGGGCGGCAACCGCCGCACACGCGACCCTGCAGGCCCTCGTGTCCGCTTACCAGGATCAGCAGGCAAGCGCGACCGCCGTCTCCGAACAGGTCACAGCGCAGGCCGCGACGCTGGCGGCGTTGCTCGGCGCGTTTGCCGCGACGCAGACCGCCGAGGCCGCCGCCGCCACGCCGACTCCAGACCCGCGCGTCGGCGAGATCGCGGCGACCATAGAGGCGCTGGCGCGCGACTCGGCGGCGACGGGCACACCGGATGCCGCAGCAACGGCGGTCGCCGCGACGCTGCGCGCGCTGGTCGACAACTTCGCCGCCTCGCAGACGGCGGAGGCGTTCACCGACACGCCGACGCCAACGGCGACCTTCACGCCCTCGCATACCCCGACGCCCACCGCGACGCCCAACGCGCACGCCAACGCCAACGCGGACCGCGACCGCGACGCCATCACGCACGCCAACGCCAACGCGAACCGCAACCGCGACGCCAACGCGCACGCCGACGCCAACGCGGACCACAACCGCGACGCCATTACGCACGCCAACGCCAACGCGAACCGCCTCGGCGACGCCATCACGCACGCCGACGCCGGCGCGGTCGCCAAGCCGGACGCCGACCCGCCCCCCCACGCGCACGCCCACGCCATCCGCGACGCCTTCGCCGGCGCCGACCCGGACGCCGCGCCCAACCGCCACCCCGACGGCCCCCGCCTCGGACTCGTCCCGAACCGACACAGGCACGGTCGCGGGCGACGGCTGGCCGGTGATCAGCGCGCCGGAGGCCGGCGGTTACGTGGAGCCGGGCTGGGTGCTCTTCCAGGGTCGGGCGGACCCAGGCGACAGCATCTTCGTCCTGGACACGGAGGGCGAACCGGTGGGCGGCATCATCGCTGATGAAGACGGCGACTGGGAGATACCCGTCCCGCTCTTCGAGGAGGGCGAGTACACTTTCTCCGCCGCGATCGTTGACCGCAACGACCGCGTCCTCTCCGAATCCGCGCCGGTGACGTTTACCGTGGCCGCCGTCACGCCGGTCGCCCAGTCGTTGAGCGTCACCAACACGCCGGCCGCGACACGCACGCCGACGCCAGTCGCCCAGTCGTTGATCGTCACGAGCACGCCGGCCGCGACGCACACGCCCTCGCCGACCGCGCCGCCCGCGATCACGGCCCCGCGCAACGGCGAGTCCCTGGCGGCGGGGACAAACACCTTCACCGGGACCGCCGCGCCGGGCAGCACGGTGCAGGTCGCGGATATCTCGGGTCAGGTGTTGGCGACGACGACGGCGGACGCCGGCGGGACCTGGAGCGCCGACGTGGAGTTGACGCAGGTTGGCGAGACAAGCGTGATCGCGCAGGTCGTCCAGCCGGAGAGCGGCGCGGTGCTGGCCGTGTCGCCCCCGATGACGGTCCTCGTCATTGCGCCCGTCGCCCCGCAGACCGGGGCCACCGACTGGTCGCCCAGCGAGACGGCGCGCGCGGTGGGCGTCATCGTGGTGGCGCTGCTGCTCGTGGCGGGCGCGGCGCTCCTGCTCGTCGGGAGCACGCTCCGCGCCTCGGTCGCCGATGGGCTGGCGCAATGGCTGCGCCTCCGCTCGCCCCGCAACAGGCGATAAGGCCGCTTCAGGCCTTCTCCGACGGCGGGCGGACCCCCAGAAGCCGGCGCGTCGGCAGCACGAAGACCACGCCGCCCAGCAGCCCGGTGACGACATCCGAGAGCGCGACCGTCACCGAGATGGCGAGCGCGGTCTCAGCGGGCACGCCCACCGACATCAGCAGCGGCACGTACACGCCCTGCGCGACGCCCCAACCCTGTATCGAAGGCAGCAGGTACGAGGTCACGACCACGGGCACGAACACCGCGTACAGCTCCAACGGCACGTAATCGACGCCGTAGGCGCGACCGACCAGGTAGTTATTCACAACCAACCCGGCGTTATAGGCCAGCGAAATCAGCGCCGCCGCGCCCAACGCGCGCCGGCCGGTGCTTGTGAAGGTGTCGTAGGTCTGCGCGAGCCAACCCGCCCCGCGCAGCGAGAGCGGCCCCGGCAGCCAGCCGATCCCGCGCCGCACCAGCCGCCCATCGAGCAACACCAGCCCGCCAAGCAGCCCGACGCCGGCAACCATAGCGGTGAAGGCCACGATCTCAGCCGTAAGGACGTCGCCTCTGAAAGGCAGCAGGGCAAGCGCCATCGCGAAGAGCACGAACAGGCCCATCATGCGGTCGAGGATAGCGGTGGCGGCGACGACCTGGGATCTGGCCTCGCCGAACGCGAGGATGCGCACCACGTCGCCGCCAAAGGCCGTGGGGAGGAACTGGCCGAAGAACTCGCCCACGTAGGTGAGTTCGGTCAGCCGGCGCAGGGGGCGCGTGGATGCCATGCGCCGCGAGGAGAAAGCGCCAGCGCCACGCGCGCCCGACCATCCCAACCTGCAAGACCGCCAGCACGAGTACGAAGTAACCCGCGTGCGCGCGCCGCATCCGCGCCAGCGTCTCGCCGAGGTCCACGCGGCTGAGCACGAACGCCATCGCCCCGACCGTGAAGCCGACGCGCAGCAGGGTCCACAGCCAGCGCTTCAGGCGGTCGCCTGTCAATGCGCGGCGCGCCCCGCCAGTCGGCGGGGCGTCGAGGGCCGCTTCGCTTTGCTCCGACGATACGGTCATTGACGGCCTCGCTCTGTCCTGCGCCACGCCGGAAAAGCCTACCCTCTCGGTCGGTCATTGGCAACTGCCAAACCGCCGAAGTTATGATATGCTGAAGACATGGAAGCGCGGGCGCTCAACGACGGGTTGATGGCCGTTTTCGACTGCGCGGATGACGACCTCGCCGCGAATCGGGCGGGCCGGGTCAGTTGCCGCCAGAAGTGGGCGCTGCTCAGGCCGAACTTCGATGCGACCCTCTTCGCGCTGGTTCTGCTGGGCCTTCTGGTGGTCGGATTGGCGTTTGTCGCGTCGCTGGAAACGGCGGCCTCACCCGATATGTTCGTGGCGGTGCTGGGGATCGTGGGGACCATCCTCATGTTCCCGCTTTCCCTGCGCTGGACGGCCACCCTGCTCTCCATCGCCGGCGGCGTCGCGGTTGCGCGCGGCGCGCTCGCGTTGCGGGTGGTGGACAAAGACGGCGCGCCCGGCTACGAGTGCGCCGTCGGCGACGCGGTGTTTGACGTACCGGCCAGCCTCTTCAAGACGCTGAAGTCCATGGGCCTCGCGCAGCGCCGGTGCCAGGCCTACTACCTCCCGCGCATGCACGCGCTTCTCTCGCTGGAGGCCGTGCGCGACGCCGAAGCGCATCCCGGTTGATGACCCCGCCGTAAGCACGATCATTGCGCCGCATATTGCACCAGGGAGCAGAACCCCATGACCGACCAGCCGTTTACCCGCCCGCCCGGCAAGTCGTTCCGCCTGAAGGACTTCGACCCCGACGACACCGGCGCGTTCAAGAGCAAGAAGGACGCCAAAGACCAGACCAAGGAAAACCTCGAAAAGCTGCGCGAGTTCCAGGAGATGCTCTACGCGCAGGGAGAGCACGCGCTGCTGATCGTGCTCCAGGCGATGGACGCCGGCGGCAAAGACGGCGCCATCAAGCACGTGATGGGCGCGTTCAACCCGCAGGGCGTGCAGGTCTCCCCCGTTCAAGGTGCCCACCGAGGAAGAGCTTGCGCACGACTTCCTGTGGCGGGTGCACAAGGTCACGCCCCGGCTCGGCATGGTCGGCATCTTCAACCGCTCGCACTACGAGGACGTGCTCGTGGTGCGCGTCAAGAGCCTGGTACCCGAAGACGTGTGGCGCAAGCGCTACGACCACATCAACGCCTTCGAGCGGCTGCTCGCCGACAGCGGCGTGACCATCGTCAAGTTCTTCCTGCACATCAGCAAGGAAGAACAGGCAGAACGCCTGCGCGCCCGGCAGGAGACGCCTTCGAAGCAGTGGAAGTTCGCGCCCGGCGACCTGAAAGAGCGCGCGCGCTGGGACGACTACATGGCTGCCTTCGAGGAGGCGCTGACCCGGTGCAACACCGAGTACGCGCCGTGGTACGTCATCCCGGCGAACCGCAAGTGGTACCGCAACCTGGCCGTCTCCCAAATCCTGCTTGAGACCATGGAAAGGATGGGGCTGCGCTACCCCGACCCGATCCCGGACATCGCGTCGTATGTGATACCGGACTAGGCCCCCGCCTAGCCAACCGAATACAGCGCCAGCGTGTTGCCCTCGGTGTCTCTGAAGGTGGCGAAGTAACCCCCGCTCCCGCCCATCGAGGTCTTCGGGATGACCACCTTGCCGCCGGCGGGTTCCACGCGGCTGAGCATCACACTGAGGTCAGCGCCGCCGTCGATGTAGGCCAGGACGCCGTCGGCGCTTGGCTCGAAGCCGGTGGCCTGGGTCAGCGACCCGCCCACGCCGCCTTCCTCGCGGGTGAAGACCGCAAACTTGCGCACGCCGTCGTCGCCCAGTTCGAGCGTTTGCTCAAGCAGCGCCCCGTAGAACCTCATGGCGCGGTGGATGTCGGTGACCGGAATCTCAACCCATACGAAAACGTGTTTCACTGTCCCCTCCAGCTTACGTGTTCCTCTGGCGATCCAGGAGTCAATTATAGTACATTTGTTCTAAAACGCAAGTTTTGCCCTGCCCCGCCAGGGATTCTCAAGACGGGACGGCGGCGGAGCAGGCAGGCGGATTCATACCGGATTCTTCTTGCATGTCCCCAGCCGGCGGGTTAGACTCATCGTTCGGCCTTGACGCAAAAAGGCTACCGGCGTATCATTAGAACTGGTGTTCTGTAGAGGCGACAGCAGGCGGGGGCGATGGCGCAAGACAAGATCATTGTGCGTGGTGCGCGCGAACACAACCTGAAGAACATCGATGTGGAGATCCCGCGCGACAAGCTTGTTGTGATCACCGGCATCAGCGGGAGCGGCAAGTCATCGCTGGCGTTCGATACCATCTTCGCCGAGGGGCAGCGGCGCTACGTGGAGAGCCTGAGCGCCTACGCACGGCAGTTCCTCGGCCAGATGGAAAAGCCCGACGTGGACCAGATCGACGGCCTCAGCCCGGCGGTCAGCATCGACCAGAAGGGCGTGAGCCACAACCCGCGCTCCACGGTGGGCACCGTCACCGAAATCTATGACTACCTGCGCCTGCTCTACGCGCGCATCGGCATTCCGCACTGCCCGGTGTGCGGGCGCGCGTCGAGAAGCAGAGCGCGCAGCAGATCGTGGATTCCGTCGAGGCGTTGCCCGAAGGCACGCGCATCCAGATTCTCGCGCCCGTCATCAAGGACCGAAAGGGCCACCACCAGCGCGTGTTCGAGGACGTGCGTAAGGCCGGCTTCGTGCGCGTGCGTGTCGATGGCGAGGTGCACGATGTCGAGGAGAACATCGAACTCGACCGCTACAAGATGCACACCATCGAGGTCGTGGTTGACCGCCTCGTGATCGCGCGCTTCGACGACCCCGACAGCGAGGATGCCAACGCCGCGCGCACCCGCCTCACTGACAGCATCGAGATCGCGCTCGACCTGGGCGACGGCGTCGTCATCATCAACAACGTCTCGGAGGACCCGCCGACCGACACGCTCTTCAGCGAGCACCTGGCCTGTGTGTACGGCCACGTCAACCTGCCGGAGATCGAGCCGCGCATGTTCAGCTTCAACAGCCCGCACGGCGCGTGTCCCACTTGCCAGGGCCTCGGCGTCAGGCTCGAACTCGACCCCGACCGGCTGGCGCCCAACCCGGACCTCTCGCTAAAAGAGGGCGCGCTGGACCGCTGGGCGGTGGGCGACGAGGACGGCTACCGCTGGCTGGGGATTCGGGCGGTCGCGCAGCACTTTAACATCCCCATCAATAAACCGTGGCGCGAACTCAGCGAGGCGCAGCGTCACATCCTGCTCTACGGCGCGGGCGATGAGCGCTTCCGCATCCGCTACGAGCGCCCCGACGGCCGGAGCGGCGAGTACACCACACAGTACGAGGGCGTGATCAACAACCTGCGCCGCCGCTACCGCGAGACGAACTCCGACTACATCCGCGCCAAGATCGAGGAGTTCATGAGCGAGCTGCCGTGCACCGAGTGCGGCGGCAAGCGCCTGCGCCCTGAGGCGCTCGCGGTGACGGTCGATGACCGGTCTATCGACGAAGTGACCGCGATGCCGGTCGCCAGGCTGCGCACCTGGGTTGAGGCGCTGCGCAGCGGCGAGACCAACGGCACCGGCCCGCGCCTGAGCGAGCGCGACCTGTCCATCGCGCACCAGATTCTCAAGGAGATCGCCGACCGGGTGGGCTTCATGGCCGACGTGGGGCTGGAATACCTGACGCTCGACCGCTCGGCGGGCAGCCTGAGCGGCGGCGAGGCGCAGCGCATCCGTCTGGCGACGCAGATCGGCAGCCGGCTCACGGGCGTGCTCTACGTGCTCGACGAACCCAGCATCGGCCTGCACCACCGCGATAACGAGCGCCTGCTCCACACGCTGGAGGGGATGCGCAACCTGGGCAACAGCCTGCTCGTGGTGGAGCACGACGACGAGACCATGCGCCGCGCCGACTGGATCATCGACCTGGGGCCGGGCGCGGGCGAGCACGGCGGGCGCGTCGTCGCCGAGGGCACGCCGGCGCAGATCATGGCGAACCCGGACTCGATCACCGGCGCGTACCTCTCAGGGCGGAAGCGGATCGACGTGCCCGCGCAGCGGCGGCCCGGCACCGGCGGCTATCTGGTCGTGCGCGGCGCGCGCGAGAACAACCTGAAGGACATCGACGTGCGCGTGCCGCTTGGCAAGCTGGTGTGCATCACGGGCGTGTCGGGCAGCGGCAAGAGCACGCTGCTGCTGGAGGTGCTCTACAAGCGGTTGGCGCAGATGCTTCACGGCAGCCGGGAGCGCGCCGGCGCGCACGCGGGCATCGAGGGCTACGAGCAGATCGACAAGATCATCCACATCGACCAGAGTCCCATCGGGCGCACGCCGCGTAGCAACCCCGCCACGTACACGAAGATGTTCGACGGCATCCGCGAGCTGTTCGCCGAACTGCCGGAGAGCAAAGTGCGCGGCTACAAGGCCGGGCGCTTCAGCTTCAACGTGAAGGGCGGGCGCTGCGAGGCGTGCCAGGGGCAGGGCCAGCTTCTGATCGAGATGCAGTTCCTGCCGGACATCTACATCCCCTGCGACGTGTGTCACGGTGCGCGCTACAACCGCGAGACTTTGCAGGTGCGCTACAAGGGCAAGAACATTGCGGACGTGCTCGACATGACGGTGAGCGAGGCGGTCGCGTTCTTTGGCGCCCACCCCAAGATCGTGCGCCCGCTGGAGACGCTGGAGGCGGTGGGGCTGGGCTACATCCGCCTCGGCCAGCCCGCGCCGACCGTCAGCGGCGGCGAGGCGCAGCGCATCAAGCTGAGCCGCGAGCTAAGCAAGCGCGACACCGGCAACACGCTCTACGTGCTCGACGAGCCGAGCGTGGGCTTGCACGCGGCGGACGTGGCGAAGCTGATCGACGTGTTGCAGACGCTCGTGGACCGGGGCAACACGGTTGTCATCATCGAGCACCAGCCGGACATCATCAAGGTGTCAGACCACATCATCGACCTGGGGCCGGAGGGCGGCGACGAGGGCGGATACATTGTCGCCGAGGGCACGCCGGAGGCGGTCGCCGAGGTGGAGGCGAGCCACACCGGGCGCTTCCTGTGCGCGTACATCCGGTGCGTGGAGCCGGAACGGGCGTAATTTGTGGGGGCGGGCCGGCGGCTCGCCCGCGCTCGTTCTGGACGGGGAAGCAACGATGCCAACCTCCCGGAAGCTCGGGGCTTCCGGGAGGTTTTACGGCCTATCTCACGCCGCCGACTGGCGCATATCGAGCACGGGGACAGACTCGACGCGCAGGGGTTTCGCGTCACCGTGAATCAGTGCGTAGAGGCGGTCGTAGGTCTCCGGCGTGTAGTAGCGATTTCCGCACCGCCCACAGACCAGCGCCGGGACGTGCTCGACGATGACAATGCCCGTCTCCAACGTCTGAATGTGGGTCACTTCCTCTTCGTGCATTGCCTCGCCACAATAGTTGCAGGTGTGGATCATCGTCTTCGCTCCCTGAAAACGGCAGCCTGTTTTGCAACTTCCCGCAAGCCTGGAGCTTGTGGAAAGCTTTCGACCGTACCCACGCAAGAATGAAGCAGGTCTCCTCTCGACCTGGGGAGGTTCGGTAAGCGGTCGTGTAGGGGCGACCCGGCGGGTCGCCCCTACTCCAGGTACCTTCATCCTCTTGTAGTGTCGCCCCCGACATGGACAGGTCCCTGAGACTCGTTTCGCGACGTCGGCTTAGAGATTGAGGTGAGGGCGGCACAGTCTCACACTCACCGATACGCGCTTTGGCGCACGAAGTCCGTGTATGCAGTTCTTCACCCAGATTTTACCGGCTCTGCACCATAATGTGCTATAGTCGGCATTGCGAACAGGCATATGCACCAGGAGGCGCCTATCGACCCAACTCGCAATGGGGGAAAGCAGCGCATGGCCCCGGCCCTGCCGGGGTGACGAGGTGGCGGTTCCTCGCTTCACCGCGAGGCTAAGGGCCGATCCCGGCCCGAAAATCGACAGATCAGCGGAAGCCGCCAGGGCGCACCCACCGCCCTCCCTTTTCCCCTCCTGAAAGTCAAGCGCGCCGTCAAAGCCGCCGGGCAACCGGCGGGACAAAATGGCCCGCTGTGGGAACCCGAAACACCCAGCATACAGGGTCTCGAAGCCGGACGCCGGATGCCGCCGGCGCGCTGTGGGCTACCTCCCCACCGCTTCACCGCCGCGCTTTCCGCATCCAGCTTCCATGGCCCGCCACAGGAGGGAATCCCATGTGTGGTATCGTCGGCTATGTTGGTCCGCGCACGGCCACCGAGTTGATCCTCGGCGGCCTGCAGCGGCTTGAGTATCGCGGCTACGACTCGGCAGGGCTGGCCGTCATCCAGAACGGGCAGATCGCGCTGCGGCGCGACGCCGGCAAGCTGAGCAACCTGCACCGCCTGGTGAGCGCGCAGCCGGTCAACGGCCATATCGGTGTCGGGCACACGCGCTGGGCCACGCACGGCCGGCCGAGCGCGCGCAACTCACACCCCCACGCGAGCATGGACGGCGACGTGGTGGTGGTGCACAACGGCATCGTCGAGAACTTCCAGCGCCTGCGCGCCGAACTCGAAGCCGAGGGGTTCCGGTTCGCCTCCGACACCGATAGCGAAGTCATCGTGCACCTGATCGCGTGCCACCTCCAGCAGGGCTGCAACCTCGCCGAGGCGACGCGGCGCGCCGCCGCACGCCTGGAGGGCGCGCACGCCATCGTCGCGCGGCGCGCCGCCGAACCCGACAACCTGGTGACGGCGCGCATCGGCAACGCGGGTGGGGTGGCGCTCGGCGTCGGGGAGGGCGAGATGTTCATCGCCTCCGACATCCCCGCCATCCTGGAACACACGCGCTGCATGGTCTTCCTCGAAAGCCGGCAGATGGCCGTGGTGCGCGCGGACCGCTTCGAGGTGCGCACGCTCGCCGGCGACGCGGTGGAGCCGGTCACGCACATCATCCCCTGGGACCCCGTCGGCGCGGCGAAGGGGGCGTATCGCCACTTCATGCAGAAGGAAATCTTCGAGCAGCCCCGCGCGCTGACCGACACCCTCCGGGGGCGCGCCGACTTCGCCGCCGGGCAGGTGGACCTGCCCGACCTCCCGCTGAGCGCGGAAGCGGCGCGGGCGCTGCGCCGGCTGGTCATCGTGGCGTGCGGCACCAGCGCCTACGCCGGCCTGGTGGGCAAGTTCATGATCGAGCAGCTCGCGCGCCTGCCGGTCGAGGTGGACTACGCCAGCGAATTCCGCTACCGCGCGCCGATCCTTGACGGCGACACCGCCGTGCTCGCCATTACGCAGAGCGGCGAGACGGTCGATACGCTGGCGGCGATGGAGCAGGCGCGGGCGTCGGGCGCGCGGCTGTGGAGTATCGTCAACGCCATCGGCAGCCAGGCGATGCGCGCCGCCGACGGCTACATCACCATGCAGGCCGGGCCAGAGGTCGGCGTCGCCAGCACCAAGGCGTTCACCACCAGCCTCGCCGACCTGTACCTGCTGGCCGTGTATCTCGGCGCGCGGCGCGGCGCGCTCGCGCCAGAGGCACAGCGGCGGCATGTCGACGACCTGGCGCGCCTACCCGACCTGGTAGGCCGCGCCCTGGACCGCGACGCAGAGGTCGAGGCGCTGGCGGCGGAACTCTGCCAGTACGAGAACTTCCTTTACCTGGGCCGGGGCGTCAACTACCCCATCGCGCTGGAGGGCGCGCTCAAGCTCAAGGAGATCAGCTACATCCACGCCGAGGGCTACCCGGCAGGCGAGATGAAGCACGGCCCCATCGCCCTGATCGACGCGCACATGCCGGCGCTGGCGATTGCCGTGCGCGACGGCGTGTACGCGAAGATGCTCAGCCAGATCGAGCAGGCGCGGGCGCGCGGCGCGGTGGTGATCGCCCTCGCCACCGAAGGCGACACAGCTATCCGCGCGCAGGCCGACCACGTGCTCTACGTGCCCGACGCGCCGCCGCTGCTCGCGCCCATCGTCAACGTCGTGCCGCTGCAACTGCTCGCCTACCATATCGCCGTGCGCCGGGGCTGCGACGTGGACCAGCCGCGCAACCTTGCCAAGAGCGTCACTGTGGAATAGGCCCGGCGGCGACCACTTGCGCCGGGCTTGTGCTTATAATCTATTAGGGAGGGTTGCCGGTTTCCCATTGTGACGCGCTTGGAAAAGGAATCTGTGCTTGAGATGAGCCTTACAATGAAACAAGATCCGGCAGACCCGTGGCGCGACTTCCACGGTCCGAATGCCGGCTACGTGCTGGAGCTGTACCAGCGGTACCGCCAGGACCCGGAATCGGTGGACCCGGAAACGCGCGCGCGCTTTGCGCAGTGGTCGCCGCCCAGGGACGGCTTCACGGCGGCAGAGGCCGTCGCCCCGGCGGCGGCTGCGCCCCCGGTCGAGGAGGTCGTCGGCGCGGTGAACCTGGCGCAGGCGATCCGCGAGCACGGCCACCTGGCGGCGGACCTCGATCCGCTCAGGATGATCGCGCCGCCGCCCTTCCCCTTGCTCACACTGGAGGCGCACGGCCTCACCGAGGCGGACCTACGCCAGCTCCCCGCCGCCGTCGTCGGCGGCCCGCTCGCCCGCGAGGCCGGGAACGCCCTTGAGGCCATCGCGCAGCTCCGCGAGGTCTATACGCGGCGGATCGGGCACGACTACGAGCAGGTGCGCATCGCCGAGGAGCGCGAATGGCTGCGCAACGCCGCCGAGTGCCGGCTGTTCCGCCCGCCAGACGACCCCGCGCGCCAGGCGGCGCTGCTGGAGCGGCTGACGCACGTCGAGGTCTTCGAGCGCTTTCTGCACCGCATCTTCCCCGGAAAGACGCGCTTCTCCATCGAGGGGCTGGACATGATGGTGCCGATGCTCGACGTCGTCATCGAGGCGGCGGCTGATGTCGGGACGTGCAACGTCCTGATCGGCATGGCGCACCGGGGCCGGCTCAACGTGATGGCGCACGTTCTGAAGAAGCCCTATGCGCACATCTTCGCCGAGTTCAAGGACCCGGCCCAGGGGCACCGGTTCCGCGAGGACATGGGCTGGACCGGCGACGTGAAGTACCACAAGGGCGCCGACATGCGCGACGGCAAGCCCGTCCAGGGCGTCATCACGATTGCGCCCAACCCAAGCCACCTGGAGTCGGTGAACCCGGTCGTGATGGGCATGGCGCGCGCCGCCGGCACGCACGTCGATGCGCCGGGGCCGCCGCACTTCGACCCCGACCTGACGCTGCCGATCCTCATCCACGGCGACGCCGCGTTCCCCGGCCAGGGCATCGCCGCCGAGACGCTCAACTTCTCCCGGCTTGCCGGCTACACGACCGGCGGCACGATCCACATCATCTCCAACAACCAGTTGGGCTACACCGCCCTGCCGGACGACACGCGCAGCACGCTCTACGCGAGCGACCTGGCGAAAGGCTTCCGCATCCCCATCGTCCACGTCAACGCCGACGACCCCGAAGCGTGCATCGAGGCGGCGCGGCTTGCGTTCGCCTACCGGGCCGCGTTCCACAAGGACTTCCTCATCGACCTCATCGGCTACCGGCGCTACGGCCACAACGAAGGCGACGAACCCGGCTTCACCCAACCGGTCATGTACGAGAGGATCGCGCCCATCCCACGGTGCGCGAGCAGTGGGCCGACACGCTGGCCGTGCGCGGCGTCATCAACCTGGACGAGGCCGCCGCGCTGGAGCGGCAGCACATGGAAGCGCTCCAGGCAGAGCTGGAGGCGCTGCAACCTGAAGAGGCCCTCCATGAGCCGCAACCGGAGCCGCCGCCGCCCGGCGCGGCGCGCAAGGTCAAGACCGGCGTGCCCTCGCGCGCCTGCAGGCGCTCAACGAGGCGCTGTTGCAGGTTCCCGAAGGCTTCAACCTGAACCCAAAGATCCGCCGCTTCATGGAGCGCCGCCGCGAGAGCCTGCAAGACCTCGGCGCGCTGGCGGTGGATTGGGCAGCGGCGGAACAGCTCGCGCTGGCGAGCATCCTGGAGGACGGCATCGCGGGTGCGCTTGACGGGCGAGGACACCGAGCGCGGCACGTTCAGCCAGCGCCACGCCGTCTTCCACGACGCGACGACCGGGGCGACGTTCACGCCGCTCCAGGCGCTCCCGCAGGCGCAGGCGGCTTTCGAAATCCACGACAGCCCGCTCTCCGAGGCCGCCGCGCTCGGCTTCGAGTACGGCTACAACATCCAGGAGCCGCGCCGGCTGGTGATCTGGGAGGCGCAGTACGGCGATTTCATCAACGGCGCGCAGGTCATCATCGACGAGTTTCTCGTCGCGGCGCGCTCCAAGTGGGGGTTGACGCCGTCGCTCGTGCTGCTGCTGCCGCACGGCTCGGAGGGCGCGGGGCCGGACCACTCAAGCGCGCGGCTGGAGCGTTTCCTCCAGCTTGCCGCCGAGAAGAACATGCGCATCGCGAACTGCACCACCGCCGCGCAGTACTTCCACCTGCTGCGGCGGCAGGCCCTGCTCCTGGCCGCGGACCCGCTCCCGCTGATCGTGATGACGCCAAAGAGCCTGCTGCGCCACCCCCTGGTGGCATCCTCGCTGCGCCAGCTTGCGCGCGGGCGCTGGGAGCCGGTGATCGACGACGCCGAGGCGCGGCGACATCCCGAAGCCGTCCGGCGGCTGCTGCTGTGCAACGGCAAGGTCTATGTTGACCTGGCGACGAGCGCCTACCGCGAAGCCCATCCGGAGGCGGCGCTTGTCCGGGTCGAGCAGCTTTACCCGTTTCAGGCCGACGCGCTGCGCCCCGTGCTCGACGGCTACCCGAACCTGGAGGCGGTCGTCTGGGTGCAGGAGGAGCCGCAGAACATGGGCGCGTGGACGTTCGTCAGCACGCGGCTGTGCGAGCTTATCGACGGGCGCTGGCCGCTGCAATACGTCGGGCGCGCGCCAAGCTCCAGCCCGGCGGAGGGGTCGGCGGCGTGGTTCGCGGCGAACCAGCAACGCCTCATTGCGCACGCCTTCGGCGAGGGCGAAGCCGAGAGTACGGAGAGTTTCATCCTGATGGTGAGGAAGGGACCATGTCAGTAGAAATTGTCGTGCCCGACCTGGGCGAGTCGGTGGTCGAGGTCACGGTTGCCGAGTGGCTGAAGAAGGAAGGCGATTACGTCAACGTCGGCGAGGCGGTGGTCGTGATCGAGAGCGAGAAGGCGAACCTGGAAGTCGGCGCGGAGAAGAGCGGCGTGCTGGCGCGCATCGTGCGGCGCGAGGGTGAGGACGCAGCGGTCGGCGAGGTGCTTGGCCTCATCGAGGCGGCGGCGCAACCGGCGGAAACGCCGCCGGAGATGACGCCCAAACCCGCCGCCGCAGCGGAGCCGGAGCCAGCGCCGGCCGGCGACGGCGCAGACCGCACCGCCGGCCCGGACCGCGAGCGCGTCACGCCGGTCGCGCGGCGGGTGGCGCAATCGCACGCGGTGGACCTCGCCGAGGTCATGCCGAGCGGCGCGGGCGGGCGGGTGACGAAGGATGACGTGGAGCGCTACATCGCCGGCCGTCGCGAGGCGGCGCGCCCCGAAGCCCCTGCCCCGGCGCATGAGCCTGCTGCCGCCCTGCCGGACGCGGGACGGCGTGAGGAGCGCGTGCGCATGTCGCGGCGGCGGCGCACCATCGCTGAACGCCTTGTGGAGGCGCAGCGCACCGCCGCGATGCTGACCACGTTCAACGACGTGGACATGGGCGCAGTGATGGACCTCCGCGCGCGGCGCAAGGAGGCGTTCAAGGAGAAGCACGGCGTCAGCCTGGGGATTTCGTCCTTCTTCGTCAAGGCCGTGGTCGGGGCGCTGCGCGCGTTCCCCCAGTTGAACGCGGAGATCGACGGCGACGAGGTGGTCATCAAGCACTACTACGACATCGGCGTGGCGATTGGCGCTTCTGGCGGGCTGGTCGTGCCGGTGCTCCGTGACGCCGACCGCATGTCGTTCGCCGAGATCGAGAAACGCATCAAGGACTATGCCCAGCAGGCCGAGGCGAACACGCTCGCGCTGGAGGACCTGCGCGGGGGCACGTTCACGATCACCAACGGCGGCGTGTTCGGCTCGCTGCTCAGCACGCCCATCCTCAACCCGCCGCAGGTGGGCATTCTGGGCCTGCACCGCATCGAAGACCGGGCCGTTGCGCGCGATGGCGCGGTCGTGATTCGCCCGATGATGTTCCTGGCGCTGAGCTACGACCATCGCCTCGTCGATGGGCGCGAGGCGGTGCAGTTCCTCGCGCGGGTCAAGGCGCTGGTCGAGGACCCGGAGGCGCTGCTGCTGGAGGGCTGAGCCGGGAGGCGGCGCGGGGCGGGGCAGCGCCTCCCAAAGCTCCCAGGGAGCTTCAAGCTCCCTGGGAACTGCCAGCAACTGGCTACACCCATGCACCGCGCGCGGCTGTGGTTTCTGCGCTGGCACGACTATGCTATAATGACGCGCAACATCTTCAATAAGTGAGCAATACAGCACGATTCCGCTATCTGGAATACGGTTTGGGTTCAAGTTTCGGCTTAGAGCAGGGATTGGCAACGTATGTTTCGCAAAGTTTTAACCAGGGTTATCGGCGACCCTAACGAGCGCGAGATCAAGCGCCACCAGGAGGTCGTCGATGACATCAACGCGCTGGAGCCGGTGTTCGAGAAGCTGAGCGACGCCGAGCTGCGCGCCAGACCGGCGAACTCCGCGCGCGGATGGCGGCGGGCGAGTCGACTGACAGCCTGCTGCCGGAGGCGTTCGCCGCCGTGCGCGAGGCGTCGAAGCGCACCATCGGCCTGCGCCACTACGACGTGCAGATGATCGGCGGCATCGTGCTCCACCAGGGCAAGATCGCCGAGATGAAGACCGGCGAGGGCAAGACCCTTGTCGCCACGCTCGCGCTCTATCTCAACGCGCTGGAGGGGCGCGGCGCGCACCTCGTGACGCCCAACGACTACCTCTCCAAGTACGGCGTGCAGTGGATGGGGCCGATCTACCACCTGCTGGGCGTGTCGGTGGGCGTGATCCAGGCGGCTGCCGAAGACCCAAGCCGAGGCTCGTTCCTCTTCGATCCGGCGTTCGCCTCCGACGACGAGCGCTACCAGCACCTGCGCCCGGTGACGCGCCGCGAGGCGTACCAGGCGGACATCACCTACGGCACCAACAACGAGTTCGGCTTCGATTACCTGCGCGACAACATGGTCGTCGATCCGAGGGAGATCGTGCAGCGCGAGCTGTACTACGCCATCGTGGACGAGGTTGACAACATCCTCATCGACGAGGCGCGCACGCCCCTCATCATCTCCGGGCCGGCGGAAGCGTCCTCGCCCTATTACAAGGTATTCGCCAAGATCGTGCGCAAGCTCGAGCCGAGCAGCGAGGACAGCGTCGAGGAGGGCGAACCCGACGGCGATTACGTCGAAGACGTGAAGATGCGCAACGTCACGCTCACCGAGGCGGGCGTCGAAAAGGTGCAGGACCTGCTGCGCCGCGAACTGGGCCACGAAATCGAGAACCTGTACGATCCGGAGCACTCCGAACTGCTCCCCTACCTGGATAACGCGCTGCGCGCCCGCGTGATCTACCACCGCGACAAGGACTACATCGTCCAGGGCGGGCAGGTCATCATCGTGGACGAGTTCACCGGCCGCCTGATGTATGGCCGCCGCTACTCGGAGGGCCTGCACCAGAGCATCGAGGCGAAAGAGGGCGTCGAGGTGCGGCGCGAGAACCTCACGCTCGCGACCATCACGTTCCAGAACTACTTCCGCATGTACAAGAAGCTCGCCGGCATGACGGGCACTGCCGCGACGGAGGCGGAGGAGTTCGAGAAGACGTACAACCTCGAAGTGACCATCATCCCGACGCACGAGGCGGTGATCCGGGAAGACCTTGAAGACTTGGTCTTCATCACCGAGCGGGCCAAGTTCAACGCGGTCGTCGACGAGATCGGTCGGCTGCGTACGCACGGGCGGCCCGTGCTGGTCGGCACGGCGGCCATCGAGACCTCCGAGCGGCTCTCGCGGCTGCTGGACCGGGCGAACGTCCCCCACACGGTGCTGAACGCCAAGCAGCACGAGCGCGAAGCGCGCATCATCGCGCAGGCCGGCCAGCCGGGCATGGTGACCATCGCGACGAACATGGCCGGGCGTGGCGTGGACATCCTGCTCGGCGGAAGCCCGGAGGGCCTGGCGCGCGAGAAGCTCCGCGCGCAGGGGTTGGAGATCACCGAGGCGACGCCTGAGCAGTGGGAGGCGGCGCTGGCCGAGGCGAAGGCAGAGTGCGCCGCCTATCGCAAGCGCGTGCTGGAGCAGGGCGGGCTGCACATCCTGGGCACAGAGCGGCACGAGGCGCGCCGCATCGACAACCAGTTGCGCGGGCGCGCCGGCCGCCAGGGCGAGGTCGGCTCGTCGCAGTTCTACCTCTCGCTCGAAGACGACCTGATGCGGCGCTTCGGCGGCGAGCGCATCAAGAACTTCATGAGCGGGATGTTGGGCCGGCTCAGCCAGGGCGAGGACGGTTACGACGAGGACCAGCCCATCACCCACAACTGGATTTCCCGCGCCATCGCCCAGGCGCAGGTGCGCGTGGAAGGCTACAACTTCGACATCCGCAAGCGCGTGCTCGAATATGACGACGTGGTCAACAAGCAGCGCGAGGTGATCTACAACCAGCGGCGCGAGGTGCTGTTCTCCAAGAACCTGCGCGACCAGCTTCTGCGCATGGTGCGCGAGGAAATCGAGGCGCTGGCCGAAACGCACCTCGCCAGCCAGTACCCGGACGAGTGGGACCTCGTTGGCCTGCACCGGGCGGCGTTGAGCCTGTTCCCCGTCCCCAAGGAGATCACGCCAGAGGGCTGGGAGGGGCTGGAGCGCGACGAGATCACGCAGCAGCTCGTTGACGCCTCCGTCCAGGTCTATGAAGAACGCGAGGCGCGCTTCGCGGACGTAATGGTCGCGGGCGAGCCATTCATGCGCTTCGCTGAGCGGCGCGTGATCCTGCAGGTGGTGGACAGCCTGTGGGTGCGCCACCTCACCGACCTGGACGTGCTGCGCGAGGGCATTGGCCTGCAGGCCTACGGCGCGCGCGACCCGCTGGTGGAGTACAAGCGCGAAGCGCACACGATGTGGACGCAACTCCTGGGGCAGATTCAGCAACAGGTGGTCAGCCTGATCTTCAGCGTCGAGCCGCGCGAGGCGCAGCCACAGCAGCGCCGGGTCCAGTACAGCACCAACCAGGGCAACGGCAGCCGCGATGCGGCGCCCCTGCGCGCCGACATCTGGGGAGAACGTGGGCCGCAACGACCCGTGTCCGTGCGGCAGCGGCAAGAAGTTCAAGAACTGCCACTACCGCGAGGTCCAGAAACAGCGGCGCACCGTGGCGCACGACGAGGTCAAGCGCGGCCCCAGCAGCCGCCGTCGGCGCTAGAAGTCTCGCGAGGGGGAGTTCGGAGGCAGAGGTAGACCCATGACCAACCAGGACGATATGGCGGCGCGCTTGATGGACGACATGGACCCCAAACTTCTGGAATTTCTGCGCACGAAAGTGAACTCGTTCATCAAATGGGACCTGGTTCGCTTCTTTCACGACAACCCGCATACCACCGACACGGCGGAGAACATCGCGCGTTATGCCGGGCGCGATCCGCGCACCATTGAGAGCGAGCTGATCGAGCTGACGCGGTCGGGCGTGCTGGAGATGCAACAGGTCAGCAACTACAAGGTGTACACGCTGGCGACCGACGCCGAGATGCGCGCGTTGATCGACCGGTTTATCCTCGCCTGTGATGACCGCCAGTTCCGCGTCAAGGCCATCTACCACGTCATCCGGGGCATGAAGTAACAGGAGACCGCAATGGAGCGAGTGAAGACCGGCATCCACGGCCTGGATGAGATGCTGAGCGGCGGCTTCCTCCCGGAGACAGCCAACCTGGTGGAGGGCGCGCCCGGCACCGGCAAGACGACGCTGGGGATGCAGTTCATCTACAACGGGGCGACCCAGTTCGACCAGCCAGGGCTGATCCTGACGTTTGAGGAATTCCCGCGACAGTACTACCGCGACGCGCTCAGCTTCGGTTGGGACTTCAAGGCGCTTGAGGCGCAGAACAAGCTGCGCGTCGTGATGACCAGCCCGGAGGTGACCAAGCTCGACCTCCAGCGCGTCAACGGGCAGGTCGAGCGCATGGCCGCCGAGATCGGCGCGCAGCGCATCCTCATCGACAGCCTGTCGCACTTCGAGCGCATGACCACCGACCCGATTGAACTGCGCGGCCTCGTGTTCGAGTTCATCAACGCGCTGAAGCGGCTCAACTTCACCTGCGTGCTCACGCGCGAGAATCCCGCCCTCCTCGGCGAACCTGGCGATGTCGAGGACAGCGGCCTGGCTTTCGTCGTCGACAGCTATATCCTGCTGCGCTACGTGGAGATCGAGAGCGCGGTGCACAAGGCGCTGCTGGTCCTGAAACTGCGGGGAAGCAACCACGACAAGGAGATACGCGAGTTCACCATCGGCCCGGACGGCATGGAGGTGAAGACGCGCTTCGAGGATCAGGAGGGCATTTTCACCGGCACGCCACGCCGCCGGATGCGCGACGCCTTCGCCCAGGCCTTTCCCGGTGCCAACAAGTAAATGCGTGCGTGATGGGGAACGTCAACGTCACGCAAGTCCTGGCGCTCTATATTTGGGTCCTGCTCGCCTTTCTGACCGCCATCGTCTTTCTCATTGCCCGCTTTTATGAGAAAAGCTCCGGCGAAGCGACGCGATACCAGCTTTTCCTGGTTCCGCTGGCGCTCTTTCTGGGCGGCACGCTTCGGTACGCCAGCCTGGGGCAGATCCTCGGCGACACGCTCGGCGGGCTGCTCTGGTTCCTGGGCGGCGCGACGCAGATTTTCCTGTGCGTGTCGCTCTACCGGCAGATGACCAAAGGGCGCTAGCGCAAAGATGGAGTATGGATTAAATTAGAGTCGAAGATACGTCAAAGACGCGCAGTTCCAGCCCGCGGCATCGCGCGTTCGGTCCCGGTAAGGAGCCGATGCCACGCGCACACCTTAAGCGGGTGGCGGCGCAGATGCGCGACCCCTTACCCATACAGTGGCGCGGGATGCTGCGTGCCGACGCACGCTGCTACCAATCGCCTGCGCCGGGATGATCGTCAAGCCAGAAGCGCAATGGAAATTCTCGAAACCCTGCTCAGCTTGTCCGGCGTGTTGACGCCTATCGCCATCGCGGTGACGCTGGTCGTGCTTGGTCTGCTCAGCCAGCGCCTTGGGGCGGTGACCAACACCCCGCCATTTTATCGCTGGTTCTACGGCGCTGCCGGGTTGGTGAGCGTTGCCGCGCTCTTTGGGATGCTGCATGTGTTGAGCACGCGGCTCCCCGGTATTGGCCTGCTGTACCAGGAGGCGTTTTACCTTCTCACCTTCAGCGCGCCCATCGCGCTGGGCCTGACGGTCAGCGCTATCGTCGCCTGGCGTTACTGGGGGTGGCTGCTCAGCGAGCGCGGATGAATAGCGAGTGACAGGTGTGCCGGTGGAACGGTCCTCGGTAAGCGAGCTTGCGACAGGCAGATATGCGGGCACGCTGGCGGTCGATGCCGACGGCGCGGTCCTCTCTGCCAGCCCGGCCCTTGCGGCGCTCCTGGATGACCCGGAGCAGGGGTGGCGCGGCGCGCACTTCTGCAGTTGGCTCGCCGACACCGCACAGGAAGACGCGCGCGCCGCATGGGAAGCCTTTCAGGCGCGAGGCGCGCCCAACCAGATCGAGGCCCCGCTGCGCAACGGGCCGATGGTGCAGCTCGTTTTTGAGCCGACCACGCCGCCGGATGCGTGGACGGTCGTCGTCCACCCCGCGCCGGGCGCTTTGGAAAGGCGCATCGCCGAACTGGAAACCCTCGCCGCCGCCGGGCGGGCGCTGGCGAGCACGCTTGACCTCCCCACTATCCTCGACCTGACATTCCAACACCTGCGCGCCGTTTTGCCCTTCGACTCAGCGGCGCTTCTGCTGTACGGGCGGGACGGCTTCCGCGTCGCGCGCGCGGAGGGCTACCCGGAGGAGTACCCCGAACAGGTTCAGGGCCGCCTGGAGCGCTTCCCCACCTTCGCGCGCCTCTTCCGCGAGCGGCGGCCCCTGTTGGTCCGCGATACTGCACAGTCTGAGGCATGGCAGGCCGCGCGCGGCTCGGAACACATCCGTGCGTGGATCGGCGTGCCGCTCATTGCGCGCGACGAGGTCCTCGGCGTGCTGAGCATCGACAGCCAGACGGCAGGGGCATACACGGCCTACGACGCCGATCTCGCCTTCTCGTTTGGGCAGGAGGTCGCCGTCGCGCTCTACAACGCGCGCCGGTACGAGCAGGCGCTCACGCGCGCCAACCACGTGGGGGCGCTCTACCAGATCGGCCTTGCCATCTCGCACACCGACGTGGACAAGGTGCTGCGGCTGGTTCACCGCCAGCTCAGCGAATTGATGGACGTGAGCACCTTCTACATCGCCCTCTACGACACCGAGACCGACAGCGTCCACTTCCGCCTGTCGTTTGATCGCGGCGCGCCACTTGAGCCGTTCACCGTCAAGGCGGCAGGCACGCTGGTCGGGTGGGTGATTGCGCACCAACAGACGGTCGTGATTGTCGATACCGAGCGCCAGGAACCGCCGGTGCCGCTCTCCGTGCGGGGCAGCCCGATGCGGTCGCTCTTGCTGGTGCCGCTGAGTGCGGGCGACCAGATCGTTGGCGTGCTCTCGGTCCAGAGCGAGACGCCCGACGCTTTTAGCGACGACGACGCGCTGCTCGTCGAGGCCATTGCCAGCCAGACCGCCGTCGTGATCCGAAACGCGCAGCTTTTCGACGAGACGGAACACCGGCTGGCGGCGCTGGAGGCGCTGCAACAGACCAGCCTCTCGCTCACTTCGGCCCCAGACCCGGTGGTCGCCCTGGAGGGCATCGCGCAGAACGTGATGGACCTGCTCCAACCGTGCGGGCTGTGCATCTGCATGGTCGATGAGGCAGGGCTGCCTCAGGACAGGTATTACGCGGACCCAACCGCCACGGCGCGCGTGCAAGCGCCTGAGGGCATGGCCGGCAGGTGCCTTGGGAACATGCGGCTCGAACTGCTCAGCGTCGTTACGCAGGAAGTCACGCGCACCGGCGCGCCGCTCCTCGTCACCGATGCGCCCGACCACCCGCTGTTCCGCCGGCGTTGACCCGGCGGATCTCCCCTTCCGCGGCCTCGCAGCCTTCCCGATGAAGCGCATGGACCAGGTCCTGGGGCTGTTCTGCCTGGGTTACGATACGCCGCGCCACTTCCACGAGGAGGAGATGCGCCTGCTGCGCCTGTTCACCAACCAGGCGGCGATTGCGGTCGAGAACGCCCGCAACTACCAGGAGACGCAGAGCCAGTTGCGCGAGATGACGGCGCTCTACGACATGGCAAAGCAGACCATCTCCAACCTGAACCTGGAAGCCGTGCTTCAGAAAGTGGTGGAGACGCTGCGCCAGTTGTTCGAGGCGCGCGGCGCGTCGATTGCGCTGCTGGACGAAGCCACGAACGAGGTCGTCATCAAGACCGCCGTCGGCATCGCCAAGCACTGGCAGGAGGTCGCCCGGCTCAAGGTCGGCGAGGGCGTCAGCGGGCGGGTCGTGCAGACTGGCGAGAGCATGTACGTCGCGGACACGCAGGCAGACCCCGACTACATCTTCTTCGACCGGAGCGTGCGCGCGCTCTGACCGTGCCGCTGCGCGTACACGACCACATCATCGGCACGCTCACGCTCGACAGCGACCAGCCGCATGCCTTCACCGAGCGCCACGAACGCCTGCTGACCATCGCCGCCTCGCAGGTGGCGGTGGCGATTGAGAACGCGCAGCTTTACGAGCAACTCCGCGACCGGGCGGAGCAACTTGAAGCGGCCAACCGCGAACTACAGGAACTCAACGACCTGCGCAACGAGATGGTCGCCAACGTCACCCACGAGCTGCGCAACCCGCTCACCTTCCTCAAGGGCTACATCGGCCTGATCCGCGACGGTGAGTTGGGGCCGGTAAGCGGCGAACAGATCGAGGCGCTGAATGTCATCAACGAGAAGACCGACTCGGTCTCACGGCTGATTAGCGACATCCTCGCGCTGGAGCGCATTACGCCGTCGTCCCTGCACCGCGAACGGCACAACCTGATCGACATCGTGGCGCGGGCCGTGTCCGATGCGAAAGTCGGCCTGCTCACCGAAGGGCGCAGCCTGACCCTGACGCACGAACCGGGTTCCGACGCCATCCTGGTCGATATTGACAAGGACCGGATCAACCAGGTCATCTACAACCTCATCACCAACGCCGTGAAGTTCACCCGTGACGGCGGTGCGATCACCGTCGCCACCCACCCCCCGAAAGGAGACATCCGCTTCGCCCGCGTCACCATCCGCGATACCGGCATTGGCATCGCGCCGGACAAGCTTGCTTATGTGTTTGAGCGCTTTTACCAGGTAGACCCCATGGTGGGCTATCAGCAGGGCGGCGCGGGCCTCGGTCTGGCGATTGTGCAGCGCATCGTCGAAGCGCATGGCGGCAGAGTGTGGGCGGAGAGTGAGTCGGGGCAGGGCAGCACCTTCACGTTCACATTGCCAGTGGTCGCCGACGATGATAATGCAGCCACCGAAACCTGATCCGACGCGGCGCGACCTGCTCCACCGCCTGCCGAAGGTCGGCCTTCACCGCCACCTGGAAGGGTCGCTGCGCCTCGAAACCCTTGTAGAAATCGCGCAGACAGACAACATCGGCGTGCCGGCGCGCACGGTCACGGAGATGCGCGCGCTGGTCACGATGGCGAACCGCCGGGGCGACAACCACGCTTACCTGCAGAAGTTCAACACGCTGCGCCTCTTTTACCGCACGCCGGAGATCATCCACCGCTTCGCGTATGAGGCGGTGGCCGACGCCGCCGCCGACAACGTGCGCTATCTGGAGCTGCGCTTCACGCCCAGGGCGCTCGCGAGCGTGTCGGGCTTCCCGTTCGAGCAGGTGACAGACTGGGTGTGCGATGCCGTGCAGCGCTCGGCGGCGGACCATAACATCATGGTGCGGATTATCCTGTCGATGAACCGGCACGAGGCGGTCTCGATTGGCGAGAAGATCGCGCAGGTTGCAGTAGACCGCGCCGGTCAGGGCGTCGTCGGCCTGGATATCGGCGGGGACGAGGCGAGCTACTCCGCGAGGCCATTCGGCCCCCTGTTCATCCACGCCAAGCAGTCAGGGCTGGGCATCACCATGCACGCGGGCGAGTGGTCGGGCGCTGCGTCGGTGCGGGACGCCATCGAGAACTGGTCCGCTGACCGGATCGGGCACGGCGTGCGCGTGGTCGAAGACTCGGAAGTGGCCGCCCTGGCGCGCGACCGGGGCGTCGTCTTCGAGGTGTGCCCGACGAGCAACCTGCAGAGCGGCGTGGTGCCGCACATCGGCGTTCACCCGCTGCGCGACATGTTCTACCTCGGCCTGAAGGTGACGCTCAATACCGACAACACGGGCGTCAGCGGGGTCACGCTCACCGACGAGGTGGCGACCGTCATGGACGGGCTGGGGTTTACGCTGCGCGACATCAAACAGATGCAGCGCACGTCATGTCAGGCGGCCTTCCTCCCTGAAGCGGAGCGTGCGGCCCTGTTGCAGCGGATTAGCGCGGAACTGGACGAGTTCCCGGACGAGATCTAGCCCGCCGGAGGGCCGGCGCAGAGTCCCGGCATCGCGCCGTCCAGGCCGGGCGACGGGGGCGGATTCTGCGCCGTATTCGTCTCGTTCGCGGAACGCGCGTTTTTTGTGGTTAAATCGCCTCGTGCACAATCGCAGCGATAGTCACGGGCGGGCAGGCCGCCGACGATGTTTCCGAAGATGTATCCGAGACGCGACTCAGGCGCGAGCCAGAGAAACAGACTGCTGAAGGCAACCACCCTGCCTGTGGCGCTGCTGCTGGCGGCGCGGCTGTTGCTTGGCGTGGTGTACGCCGGGGCCATCCCGCTCTGGGAGGCCAACGACGAGCCGTTTCACTACCGCTTTGCGCGCTTCATCGCGGAGGAGGGCCGGCTGCCCACGCAGGAAGAGCGCGACGCCGAGAACGTAGCCGCCGGCGACCTGGGGCAGTTCACGCAGCCGCCGCTCTATTACCTGATGGTCGCGCCTGTGGTCGCGCTTTTCGACGCCGGCGAGGCCGTGCCAGGGCCGGCGAAGCCGCTCCCGGCGTGCGGCGCGCTGCCGCCGAGCGCCAACGTCTACCTGCACCCACGCAGCGAGGACTTCCCTGGCGCGGGACGGCGCTGGCCGCGCACCTGGCGCGCCTGGTCTCCGTGATCTTGAGCACGGCGGCGGCCTACCTCACGTGGCGGGCGGCGCGCGTGGCCTGGCCGGGCCGGCGCGCGCTGGCGCTGGGCGCGGCGGGCGTGGCGGCGTTCTGGCCGCAGGTCGTCTACATCGGGAGCGTCGTCAACAACGACAGCATGGCGCTGTTCGCCGGCGCGCTGTTCCTGTACTTCGCGGTGCGCCTGGTCGCCGCCCGGCCCCGCGCCTGGGACGTGGTCGGGATGGCGCTCGCGCTGGGGTTGAGCGCGCTCGGCAAGATTTCGGGCGCGGCGCTGGCGCTGCCGGCGGCGTTGGCGCTGATCATCTGGGCGGCGCGGGCGTCCAGGGGCAACCGCCGCGCGCGCCGGGTCGCGCTTGCGGCGCTGGCCGTCGCCGTGATCGTGGCCGTCGTGGCGCTCGTCGCCGTCCGGGCGTGGGCGTTCAGCGCCGAGCCGGGCCAGCGCTACGCTGGCGCGGTGCGGACGCTCTACCAGATGCTGGAGAACCCGGACCGGTTCGTCAACCGGCTCTACTGGGACCGGACGCCCGCCGTCCTCACGGAAACGTTCTGGACGTTCATCGCTGCCTACGGCTGGCAGAACGTACGGGCCAGCGCGTGGGTGTATGCCGTCCTGGGGGCGTGGATGCTGGTCGCGGCGGCCGGCGTCGTGGCCTCCCTGCTCCGGGCACGATGCCGGCGCGCGTCGTGGCTGCCGATTATGCTGTTGCTGGCGATTGTCCTCGCCGTCGCCCTGGCGTCGCTGTTCCGGTCGCTGCAAGATACGCGCTTCGTCGCCGCCGGGCGCTACCTGCTGCCGGCCTTCCCCGCGCTCGCGACCCTGGGCGCGCTGGGCTGGGCCGCGCTGCCGCTGCGCGCCAGGCCCACGCTCAAGGTCGCGGCGATGCTTGCGCCGGTCCTGCTGATCGCAGCCTGGGCGCCGTTCCGGTTCATCGGCCCGACCTACGCGCCGCCCGCCCGCCTGGACGCGGCGGGGTTCGCGGCGCTGGCGGACGTCGCGCCGGCGGACGCCCACTTCGAAAACGGCATGGCGCTGCTCGGCTACCGCGTCAAGAGACGCCTACGGTCGAGGCCGGGGGCGCGGTGATGCTCGTGCTCTACCTGGCGACCGACCGCCCCGTCGCTGAGGCGTACCAGACCGACCTGGTTGCGGTCGGGCCGGACGGCCAGGGCTACGGGTTCTGTCGCATCATGCCGGGGCGCGACCAGTACCCGACGTTCCGCTGGCAGCCGGGGGAGGTCATCGCGGACCGGTACCGCGTGCCGGTCAACGACAATTATCCCGCGCCCGCCGTCGGCTTCTTCGCGCTGAGCTTCGTCGATCCCGACACCGGCGCGCGGCTGGCGATGGTCGATGACGCCGGGCAGCTGGTGGGGGAATACCTGCACTTCGGGTTCGACAGTTACCGCGTCGCGCCTCCGTAAGCGGGGCGGACCAGCGGCGCGCCGGGAGAGGGGCCAGAAGTACACGCCGATGCGTATCCTCATGTGCCACAACCTCTACCGCTTCCGGGGCGGTGAGGAGAGCGCCAAAGACCTGCTCACCGCGCTGCTCCGGGCGCACGGCCACGAGGTGGTGGAGTATCCGGCCGACAGCCGCGAGATCGAGGCATACGGCCCGGTGGCGAAGCTGGGGCTTGGGCTGCGCATCCTCTACTCGCGGCAGAGCGCGCGCGCCATCCGCCGGCTTGTGGCCGAAGCCCGCCCCGACGTGGCGCACGTGCACAACGTCTTCCCGCTGCTCTCGCCCTCGGTGTACGTGGCGCTCCACGACCTCGGCGTGCCGGTGGTGCAGACGATCAACAACTTCCGGCTGCTGTGCCCCAACGGCCTGTTCTTCATCGATGGTGCGGTGTGTACGCGGTGCAGCGGCGGCAACTACGCGCACGCGGTGGCGCACCGCTGCCTGCACGGCAGCCTCCCGATGAGCGCCGCCTACGCCGCGTCGCTCGCGCTGCATTGGCGGCTCGGCACCTTCCCGGACAAGATGGGCTTCCTCCTGCCGACCAACCACTTCACCGCGCAGATGCTCGCGCGGCGGATGCGCGATCCGTCGCGGCTGATCGTGATGCCCTACCCCATTGGCTCCCTCAAAGCGATGGCGCCGCGCACGGATTTCGAACCGGTCGTGGTGTATATGGGCCGCCTCTCGGTGGAGAAGGGCGTCAGCACCCTGGTGGAGGCGATGGCGCGCACGCCTGAACTCACGCTCCGGGTGATCGGCGAGGGGCCGGCGCGCGCGGCGCTGGAGGCGCAGGCGGCGGCGTTGGGGCTGCGCAACGTGGCGTTCCTCGGCTTCGTCCCCGGCGCGGCGCGCTTCGACCACGTGCGCGCGGCGACCTGCCTGGTGCAGCCGAGCGTGTGTCACGAGCAGTACCCGATGGCCGTGGCCGAGGCGATGGCGCTGGGCGTGCCGGTGGTCGCGAGCCGCATGGGCGGCATGCCCGAACTGGTCCTTGAGGGCGAGACCGGCCTGCTCTTCGAGGCGGGGCGCGCGGACGAGCTGGCGGCGCACCTGAAGCGGCTGGCCGCCGACCCCGCGCTGGTGCGGCGGGTTGGGGCGGCGGCGCGGGCGGCGATTGCGCGCGACCACGACCCGGAAGCGTACTACGCACGCCTGATGGACGTGTACCGGCGCGCCCGCGCCGGCTACGCGCCCGATTGACAGCGCAAGGCCGGGCGATAGAATCCGGGCACCCTGAGACGGGCCGAAACCTGGGGTGCATCCCATCTTGGAGGCTCCTCTTGGGCGTTGCGTATTCCGCCAGTTTTACCTCACCCCGGCCCCCTCTCCATGAAATGGAGAGGGGGAGAATAAGAATATCGTAAGCCCCCTTTCCACGTGTGGAGAGGGGATTTAGGGGTGAGGCCTGACGGTCGTGCTGGGCATGAAGTTGCCCCTATCTTGGGATGCACCCAAAATCTGGGCAGGCTGGCATGGACATCCCGCGCGTCACGTTTGGCATGATCGTGCTGAACGGCGAGCCGTTCACGCGCTACAACCTCCGCGCGCTGTACCCCTTCGCACACGAGATCATCGTGGTCGAGGGTGCGGTCGAGAAGGCACGCTTCGCCGCCACGCCTGACGGCCACTCCACCGACGGCACGCTGGAGGCGCTGCGGCGCTTCAAGGCAACGGAGGATCCCGACGACAAGCTCCAGATCGTGACGCGCGACGGCTTCTGGAGCGAGAAGGACGAGCAGTCGCAGGCCTACGCGGCGCGCGCCACCGGCGACCTGCTCTGGCAGGTGGACGTTGACGAGTTCTACCAGCCGGGCGACATGCGCGCCGTGCTCGAACGGCTGGCGCAGCAGCCGGCGATCACGATGGTTTCCTTCAAGACGCTGACGTTCTGGGGCGGCTTCGACTACATCACCGACGGGTGGTACCTGCGGCGCGGGTCGGGCGTGTTCCGGCGGCTGTTCCGCTGGGGGGCGGGCTACTGCTATGACACCCACCGCCCGCCCACCGTGCGCGACCCGCAGGGGCGCGACCTCTACACGGTGCGCCAGCTCGACGGGGACAGCCTCGCGCGCCGCGCGGGCATCTACCTGTTCCACTACTCGCTGGTGTTCCCCAAGCAGGTCGAGGAGAAGTCGGCCTACTATCGCCACATGAACTGGGTGCACTCGCGCGGGGCGGCGGCGTGGGCCGAGGCGGGCTACGCGCGCCTCGCGCGCCCCTACCACGTGCACAACGTGTACCGTTACCCAAGCTGGCTCGAACGCTTCGAGGGGGAGCACCCGCCCGCCATCCGCCAACTGCGCGCCGACATCGCCGCCGGCGCGGTGGAGGTCGCGCTGCGCCCGGTCGATGACATCGAGCGCCTGCTGCGCTCGCGGCGATACGCGCTGGGGCGCGCCGTGCTCAAGCCGCTTGCGCCGCTCTACCGGCTGGCGTACCAGCTCCGCCACCCCAGGGGGAGCGCGACCCCCGACCGCCGGCGGTGCGCGATGGTTAGGCTGTCCGTCATCACGCCCTCGTTCAACCAGGGCCGGTACATCGAGGCGACGCTCCGCAGCGTGCTGGACCAGGACGACCCTGACCTGGAATACATCGTCATGGACGGCGGCTCCACCGACGGCACGCTCGCCGTCCTGGCGCGCTACGCCGACCGCCTGGCGTTCTACTCGGAGACAGACCGGGGCCAGGCGCACGCAATCAACAAGGGCCTGGCGCGCGCCACCGGCGATGTGCTCGCCTGGCTCAACTCCGACGACGTGTACTTCCCCGGCGCGCTGGCGACCGTGCGCCACTACTTTGAGACGCGCCCGAAGGTCGATGTCGTGTACGGCGACGTGGTCATCATCGGGCCGGACGGCGCGCCGCTGCTCTACCGGCCCGAAATCGACTTCGACTACACCGTGCTGTGCTACGGCGCGAACTACATCCCGCAGCCGGCGGTGTTCTGGCGGCGGCGCGCCATGGAGGCCGCCGGCCCGTTGGACGAGTCGCTGCACCAGGTGATGGACTGGGAATGGTGGCTGCGCATGGCGCGCGCGGGGATGCGCTTCGCGCACACGCCGCAATACCTGGCCGGGTTCCGGTGGCACGCGGAGGCCAAGTCGTCGCGGAGCGTCGCCGCCGCACACGCGGAGTTCCGCGCAGTGCGTTCACGCTACGCCCCGGATGTGGGGCGGCTCACCGGGCCGCGCAACCGGCTCATGGCGGCCTACGCGCGCCTCAAGCGGCAGTGGCTCAAGCTGCGGTCGCCCCGGACGCGCCGCCACCTGGACGTGATCCCGGCACGGCTGCGGCTGAACCTGGGCCTGCACGACCGCCCTGCGCCCGACACCGAGTAGGCAGGCGGCACACACCGAAGCCTTACGCCATTGACCGCACCTGTCTCATGGAGGGTTAAGTGAACGCCGACGCGCTCACCATCAGGCGGCTCGAAACGATTGCGGAATACCGCGCTTGCGAGGACCTTCAGATTGCCGTGTGGGGCCTGGACCCGCGCGAGATCGTCTGCGACCACGTGATGCTGGCGGCGCAGCGGCACGGCGGGCTGACGCTCGGCGCGTTCGCGCCGGGCGGGTGGCTGGCGGGTGCGCTGTTCGGCTTCCTCGGCGTTGACGAGGCGACGCCGGGCCGGCCGCACGTCCACATTTCGCACATCATGGGCGTGCACCCACACTGGCAGGGGAAGGGCGTCGGCTACCGGCTCAAGCTGGCGCAGCGCGACCACGTGCGGCGGCAGGGGCTTGCCCTGGTCATGTGGACCTACGACCCGCTGGAGAGTCGCAACGCCGCGCTCAACATCGGCAAGCTGGGGGCGTGTGCCGCCGCTACCTCCGCAACCTGTACGGCGACATGCGCGACGCGATCAACCTGGGCCTGCCGAGTGACCGCTTCGAGGTCGAATGGTGGATCGACGCGCCGCGCGTGCGCGCGCGGCTCGAAAGGGCGCAGCCGGCGGACCTTGCCGCGCTGGACGCGCAGCCGGCAAACCGGGTCACGTGGCGCGAGGATGGTCTGCCGGTCCCCTGCTGAGGTGGGTACCGGCTGGGAAGGCGGGCGCGTGTCCATCGAGATACCGGCGCACTTCCAGCAGGTGCGGAAGGCGGACGGCGCGCTCGCGCTTGCCTGGCGGCTGCACACGTGCGCCCTGTTCGAGGCGGCGTTTGCTGCCGGGTACGCGGCGGTGGACTTCGCCAGCCCGGTCGTCGATGGGGTGCGGCGCAGCTATTACATCCTGGAGCCGGCCCCTGGCGCCCCTTAGCGCCGCCTGAACGCGCGTTGCCTCTGCCGGGAGAGCGACTCCCTGCTGCCGGACAGGTTGGGAAGATTCAATCCGCGAATAACGCGAATAACGCCAGTTCAGATCAGAACGTGAACAGCACCGAATACCTGGCGGTAGGGGCGAACCGGCGGTTCGCCCTACACACCCCACATCTCAAGGTTTGTGATAGGCGCACAGCTATACCGTGACTCTGTGAAGGGATTGCTGCAAGAACTCATCAGAATGCATCAGTCGCGGAAACCAAAAGTCGAACAGATAGCGACGGCGTGATGGGTCGGCTTTGAAATTCGTGTAATCCGTGGTTTTCTCTTGCTCAGGTGAGGCGAAAGCGACGGATGGTCACGAGCGCCGCAGGCGTTCGAGCGCCATCCCGACCACCGACACCACACCGGCGAACCCCAACAGCGCCAGCCCGACGACCAGCGCGCCGTTCGCGACGAAGCGCACCGGCTCGGCAGGGTCGGGCGTGGGTGATGGCGTGGGCGAGGGCAGCACGGCGACCTCGGTGGGGGCGGCGGTCGGCGTCGGCGAGGGCGGCGGGAGCGGCGTCGCGGTCGGCGGCGGGGTGGGCGTGGGGGTGTCAGCCGGGCGGACGATCACCATGTCGCCCGGCTGGATGTACGCGCCCTCCTCCAGCCCATTGATCGCCAGCAGCGCGCCCAGGTCCACGCTGTAGACCGCTGCGATGGTCCACAGCGCCTGGCCACGCTCGACGGTGTGGATAATCGAGCCGTCCGGGTTGGCGGCGGCCACAGCCACCGGCAGAATCGCCGGCGTGGGCGGCGGACCGGCGGCGCGCCCCCCGCCCTGCGCCTGCCCCTCTGAGCCACTCCCGGCTGCAGGCCGCGCGCCCACATGCCCCACGACCAGCGTGTAGCGCTTGTAGCCGTCCTCGGTGATCGTGTAGCCGACGCCGGCCTCGTCGTAATAGGGGGACGTCATCGTGTTGTAGTGCACCGGGGAGTTCCGCCACCAGCGGATTGCGGCCTCCACCGTCATCAACCCGCCCTCGACGATGTTCTCGGCCACGTCCACCGACGCGCCGCCGCCGTAGCCGGCGGCAATGGCGCGGTCGCGCGGCGTCGAGCCGCCCGCGCCGGTGTGGCTGATGCGCCCGGTCTGCGTGCGCCAGTCGGTGTGCGCCTGCGCCGCCGCCGCGAGCGCCGCGTTCCAGCGCAGGGGCGGCTGGTCGGCGTCCGCGCGCACCTGGTTCACCAGCGCGAGAATCTGCCCGGCGGGGTCTTGCGCGCCCGCCGCGCGGGGCAGCACGCCCAGGCAGAGCAGGGCGCTCAGGAAGCCAACGATCACTGCATGACGCATGGTGCGCTCATACTAGCGCGGACTCCCGTGCGTGTCCAGATCGCGCCACGGCCTCAGCGCCGCAGCCGCTCCAGCGCGACGCCGGCCAGCGTCACCAGCCCGGCGAAGCCCAGAAGCGCCAGCCCGGCGACCAGCGCGCCCCTGCCGATGAACGCGAGCCGCTCCGTTTCGGGCGCGGCGACCGCAACCGTGGGCGACGGCGTGGGGCTTGCGGCGACCCCGGTCTGCGCCGCTGGCGACCTGGGCGATCTCCGTTGGGGCGGGCGTGTCCGTCGGGCGTGGCGTGTCTGATGCAGTCGGGGTGAGGCTGGGTGTATCCGTGGGCGAAGGCGTGAACGTCAGCGACGGGGTGAAGGTGGGGCTGGGGGTGTAGGTCACCGTCGGCGTGGGGGTGTCGGGCGAGCGGATGACAACTTCCTGGCCGGGAAAGATCACCGCGCCCTCCTCGAAGCCGTTGACCGCCATGAGCGCGCCGAGATCCGCCCCGTAGACGGCCGCGATGGTCCACAAGGACTGCCCGGCCTCCACCTTGTGGATGATCGCGCCGTCGGGGCGCGCGGTCGCCACGCGCACCGGGGCGGGCGGCGCGGTCGGCGCGGGCGGGCTGTCGCTCACGGCGCTCCCAGATGCGCCCGGCGGTGGCGCTGGCGAGACGTAGCGCGGCGCGTTGGCAATCACCCCCGCGAGCAGCGTGTAGTGCCGCCGGTTGCCCACCTCGACGTAGCCAACGCCGGCGTATTCGTAGAAGTCGGAGACCATCGTGTCGAGGTGCGGCTTGTCGCCGGTCCAGCGCTGGACCGCCTGCGCCGGCGTGAGGTTCGGCGAGCCGATGATGTTCTCGGAGACGTACACCTCGTTCCCGCCGCCGAAGCCCGCCGCCACCGCGCGGTGATAGGGCCGCGTGCCGCCCGGCCCGATGTGCGTCATCTGCCCCGACGCGACGCGCCACTCGGTGTGCGCCTGCGCCGCCGCCGCGAGTTCGGGGCTGTACTGGTAGGGCGGCACACCGTACTGCGCGCGCAGCTCGTTGACGAGCGCGAACACCTCGGCGGCAGGCCCGGACTGGGCGGATGTGGAGCGGGCGCGGGTTTCCGGTACAATCGCCAGCCAGAGCAGCACGTGGAGCGCCAGCATGATCGTCAAACGCCTCATACAACGATATTAGCACGTGAATATGGGCACGTCCATTGCCGTCAGGTGGCGCGACTGGCTCCGCCCGTTCCTGATCTGTCTCGTCGCCGGGACCGCGCTCGCCCTCCACTGGACGCCGCTGCAAGCGCCGGTCGGGGACGAGCCGCACTACCTGCTCATGGCCGACAGCCTGCTCCGCGACGGCGACCTCGACCTGGCGAACCAGTACCGCACGCTCGCGCCGGAGCTGGACCTGCACGCGCAGGACTACTGGGGCGACGGCCGACTCTACCCAATGCACCAGCCGGGCGTGCCGGCGCTGATCGCGCCGGGGTACACGCTCGGCGGGCGCGGCGGCGCGACGGCGGTGATGGTGCTCGTGTGGTCGGGGATGGGGGCGCTGCTGCTCAACTGGCTGCGCCGTGCCGTGGCGGCGCGCGCGGCGTGGCTCGCGTGGGCCGGCATGATGTTCACCATGCCGATGTTTCTCTTCGCGGTGCAGTTCTACAGCGACATGGTCGGCGCGGCGCTGATGCTGTTCATCCTGTACCTGTCCGGGCGCGGGGACGGGGCCGGCGCTCCCCTTGCCGGTTCCGCGCGCTGGCTCGCGCTGGGGGTGGCGCTCGGCGCGCTGCCCTGGATGGAGGAGAAGTTCGCGCTGCCGGGGCTGTTCCTGGGCGCGCTCGTGCTGTGGACTGGCCGGCCGCGCGGTCGTGACCTGGTCGCCTTCCTGCTGCCGCCGCTCGTGATGGGCGTCGCGTTCGCGGCCATGCAGCTCGCGATGTACGGCGCGCTGGTCGAACCCTGGCGCGTGGAGACGCCCGGCCTCTGGCGGTGGGACCGCGCGCCGCGCCAGGCGGCGGCGCTCTGGTTCGACCAGGAGTTCGGCCTGCTGCCCTACGCGCCGGCCTATGCACTCGCGCTGCCGGGGCTGGCCCTCATGTTCTGGCGTCGGGAGACGCGCGCGCTGGCCGCGCAGGTGGTCGCTGTGTTCACGCTGGTCTTCATCCCGGCGGCGGCGTGGTTCGACTGGCACGGCGGCTACAGCGTCCCGGCGCGCGAGATGGTCGGGGCGCTGCCGCTGCTGGCGCTGCCCATCGGCGCGCTCCTCGACGCGCCGCGCGGCTGGCTGCGGTGGGCGCTGTGGGCTGGCTACGGGGCACTCGTGCTGTGGGCGGTTTTCGTGCTGCTCTTCGGCCTGGAATACCCGGCGTTCCGGCTGTACAACACTGCCGACGGCTACGGCAACCTGTGGCAGGCGCTCAGCCCGCATGTGGGCCGCGACATGGCCGCGCTGCTACCCGCCTTCCTGCGCGGGGGGTAGAATCAACTGCGCAGAGCGCGATTACCGGTTGTCCCTTTCTCATCCGTGTCATCAGCACGATTTAGGGTTTCATCCTGTCCTGCCGCAGCATGGGGGAAGATCATCATGATGCAACACTCTGACGCGACATCGACGCTTGTCGCCA
The DNA here is from genome assembly GCA_027494055.1 of Anaerolineae bacterium. Taxonomy (GTDB): domain Bacteria; phylum Chloroflexota; class Anaerolineae; order Aggregatilineales; family JAFGMM01; genus JAOSJO01. The sequence continues at coordinate 127,646 of JAOSJO010000025.1, forward strand.
ACCTCAGGGCAGACGGACGCCTCCGCACGCACGGCGCGCCGCTCCAGGTGACAAGCCCGGTCACCGGGGCGGTGATCGGCGAGGTGGCCGCCGCCACGCGCCAGGACGTGATCGATGCGGCGGCGCGCGCCCGCGCGGCGCAGCCAGCCTGGGCGGCGCTGCCCTACAGGGAGCGCGCGCGGGTCATGATGCGCTTCCACGACCGGCTGCTTGCCACGCCAGACGCGATCCTGGACGTGATCCAGGCGGAGGCCGGCAAGAGCCGGTGGGACGCCTTCGCCGAGGTCGGGATGGTCGCCACCACGATCCGCTACTACGCCAACCACGGCGCGCGGCACCTGCGCGCGCAGCGGCGGCGCGGCGCGTACCCCCTCTTCACGGCGGCGTGGCTGGTCTTCAAGCCGTTGGGCGTGGTGGGGCTGATCTGTCCCTGGAACTTCCCCTTCATCCTCACCATCGCGGAGGCCGCGCCGGCGCTGCTGGCGGGCAACGCCGTCGTCATCAAGCCGGCGAGCCTCACGCCGCTGAGCGCGCTCTGGGGCGCCGCCACGCTCGCCGAGGCCGGCCTGCCACCCGACGTGCTGCAGATCGCGCCCGGCAGCGGGCGCGAAGCAGGCGACGCCCTCATCGACCAGGTGGACTTCCTCGGCTTCACCGGGAGCACGGAGGTCGGGCGCGCGGTGGCGGCGCGCGTCGCCGCGCGGCTGATCCCGTACAGCATGGAACTCGGCGGCAAGAACGCGATGATCGTGCTGGAGGACGCCGACATCGAAGCCGCGACCGACAACCTGCTCGACGGGGCGTTCGCCAACTGCGGCCAGCAGTGCATCGCCATCGAGCGCGTCTACGTGATGGCCGCCATCTACGACGCCTTCCTCGAACGGCTGGCGGCGAAGACGCGCGCGCTCCGGCTCGGCAGCGCGAAGGATTACGACCACCACGTCGGCTGTCTCATCTCGGCCGGGCAGCTTGAGACAGTTGAGGCGCACGTGCAGGACGCGGTCGCCAGCGGCGCGCGGGTGGTCGCGGGGGGCAGGCGCCGCCCCGACCTGGGGCCGCTCTTCTACGAGCCGACCGTGCTGACCGGCGTCACGCCCGCGATGCGCGTCTTTGGCGAGGAGACGTTCGGGCCGGTGGTGTCCGTCTACCGCGTCGCGTCGGTGGCCGAGGCGCTGGCTGCGGCCAACGACTCGGAGTACGGCCTGAACGCCAGCGTGTGGACGCGCGACCTCGCGCGCGGGCGCGCGTTGGCGGCGCGCGTCGAGACCGGCACGGCGTGCGTCAACGAGGTGTTGCTGGCCTACCCCACGGTTGACGCGCCGATGGGCGGGGTCAAAGCCAGCGGCGTGAGCCGCCGTCACGGCGAGGTCGGCATCCGCAAGTTCACCGAAATGCAGACCATCGCGGTCAGCCGCCGCCCCCTGCCGCTGATCGGGCCGCCGGCGCTGGGCATCAAGGCGTGGCAGGTGCGGCTGTTGCGGTGGTTCCTGCGGGTTTGGCCGAGGATACCGTTCATCAGGTAGGGCCTGGGCTACGACGCACCCTGCGCCAACTGTCGCTTGACAGCGCCCTCCATTTGCCCTATACTGATTTTGGGAGCGCTCCCAAAGACAGGACCTAACGCCGCGTCGGTCCTGTCCACCGGGTTTTTCTGGGGGCGCGCCCAAAGTAAGCCCCACATGAGCAAAAACCTTGAGGACATCGCCCGTCTGGCCGGCGTTTCGCGCTCCACCGTCTCGCGCGTGATCAACGGCCACCCTCACGTCAGCGAGCTGACCCGCCGCAGAGTGATGGAAGTGGTCAAGCGCGAGGGCTTCTTCCCCAACCCGGCGGCGCGCACCCTGGTCACCCAACGCACGCGCGTACTGGGCTTCATCACGCCGCAGGCGCTCCCTGATGTCTTCGCCGACCCCTACTTCCCCGCCCTGATCCAGGGAATCTCCTCCACGGCCAACCAGTATGACTACGCCCTCATGCTGTGGCTGGGCGAGGGCACCGAGGAGGAGGAGCGTTTCTACCACCGCATCCGGCAGACCGGCCTGATCGACGGCGTGGTCGTCGCCTCGGTGGTGGACGACGACCCGCTGATCGCGCACTTCGTCGAAGACCGGTTCCCCTTCGTGCTGATCGGCCCGCCGCCGCGCGAGGGCCTCAACAGCATCGACATCGACAACCGCCACGCCGCCCGCGTCGCCGTCGAGCACCTCATCCACCTGGGCTACCAGCGCATCGGCATGATTACAGGGTGGCTCAAGATGCCCTCGGCGCGGGCGCGCCTGGACGGCTACCGCGATGCATTGCGCATGGCCGGGCGCAGCGCGAGCGATAGCCGCATCGCAGAAGGCAACTTCCTGGAGCCGTCCGGCTACATGGGCATGAAGATGCTGCTGCACCAGGATGTGGACGCCGTGTTCTGCGCCAGCGACACAATGGCGGTCGGCGCGATGCGCGCCCTCCACGAGGAGCGGCTGCGCGTGCCCGATGACGTGGCGCTCGTCGGTTTTGACGACCTGCCCATCTCGGCGGCGCTCAGCCCGCCCCTCACCACGATCCGCCAGCCCATCCGGCGGCTGGGCAGCGTGGCGACGGAGGCGCTGATTAACCTGCTCGACGGGGCGCTCGCGACGCCGTATCACGTGCTACTGCCCACTGAGCTGGTGATCCGCGGTTCCTGTGGCGCGCTGCTCAAGCGGTGAGCCAGACAGCCCGGCGCAACGCTTCTTCATGCAGGGCGTGCGTGTTACCCGCATCGAGAAGTAGGAGCGAGCCGTTTGACAACCCCGACGATTATCGGAACGCCGCTGCCCAACATCCCGTGGGAAGACCCACCCGCCGGTTCGGACGCCGTGATGTGGCGCTACAGCCGGAACCCCGTCATCCCGCGCGATCCCATCCCCCGCGCCAACAGCACCTTCAACAGCGCGGTTGTCCCCTACCAGGACGGCTTCGCCGGGGTGTTCCGCATCGACGACACCCGGCGCGTGATGCAGATCCACGCCGGCCGCAGTGCGGACGGCGTCAACTGGGCCATCAACCCCGAACGCATCCAGTTCGTGTGCGACGACCCGGAAATCGGGCGCTTCGAATACAGCTACGACCCGCGCGTGTGCTGGCTTGAGGACCGCTATTACGTCACGTGGTGCAACGGCTACCACGGCCCGACCATCGGCGTGGGCTACACCCACGACTTCGCGACCTTCTACCAGCTTGAGAACGCCTTCCTGCCGTACAACCGCAACGGCGTGCTCTTCCCGCGCCGCATCAACGGCAGGTACGCCATGCTCAGCCGGCCCAGCGACACCGGGCACACCCCGTTCGGCGACATCTTCTACAGCGAAAGCCCCGACCTGACGCATGGGGGCGACACCGCTTCGTCATGGCCCCCAGGCCGTGGACCTGGCAGAGCACCAAGATCGGCCCCGGCCCCACCCCCATCGAGACCACCGAAGGCTGGCTGCTGATCTACCACGGCGTCCTGACCTCGTGCAACGGCTTCGTCCACAGCATGGGCGCGGCGCTCCTGGACCTCGACGAGCCGTGGAAGGTGATCTACCGGGGCGCGCATTACGTGCTTTCGCCGCAGGCGCTCTACGAGTGCGTCGGTGACGTGCCGAACGTGGCGTTCCCGTGCGCCGCGCTCACCGATGCGCCGACCGGGCGCATTGCCGTCTACTACGGCGGCGCGGACACAGTGACCTGCCTAGCCTTTACGTATGTCGATGCACTGATCGACTTCATCAAAGCCGACTCAGCCCTGTGACCGGCGGCGCGCGGGCAGGGAGGCGTCGGTTGAGAATCCTGGCATGTGATCGACAAAGGGTAGGCGGCTTCCCATGCCTGGCGTCAGGCCCGTCCGTATCATCGCCCTGATCTGGCTCGCCTGGGCCGTTCTCCTCATCGGGTTTCAGAACCTCGTCGCGGCGCGCTTCGAACCCAGGCGTCCCGATTACGTGCTGCCGTGGACGCCAAGCGAGACAGGCCACACCAGCAGGGACGACAAGCCCTACCTGATCGAACCGTTCATGAACGCGCAGGTGTCGTGGGACTCGGAGTTCTACCTGTCCATCGCGACCCGCGGCTACGACGATCCCTACGTCCGCGGCGTCTTCATCCCCGGCGTTGGGAGCGTGTCGATGAACTACGCATTCTTCCCTTTCTACCCCCTGGTGACGGGCATCGTCGCCGTGCCGCTGCGCGTGCTTGGCCTGAATCCGGTCGCCGCGGCGACGCTGGCCGGGGTGTTGATCTCGCTGCTGGGTGCGCTCGCCGCCATGCTCGCACTGTACGACATCACGCGCGACGAACTCGGCAGGTCGGGCGGCCTCCGCGCCGCCTTCTACCTGCTCATCTTCCCCTCCGGCTTCTTCCTGGCGCAGGTTTACACCGAGGGGCTGTTCGTGGGGCTGGCGTTTGTCTCTCTGGCGCTGCTCAGGCGCAGGCACGTGGCATGGGCGCTGCCGGCGGCGGCGGCGCTGGCGATGCTCGCCACCTGGACGCGCGCGGTGGGGCTGGCGCTGGTCTTTCCGCTGGCGCTGGCCTGGGCCCGTGAGGTCGATTGGGGCGGGCTGCCCGCGCGGCTGCCGTCATGGCGCACGCTGGCGCGGGGGCTGCTCGTGCTCGCGCCCATCCTCGCGCACCTGATCTGGCGCGCGTCCCTCGGCGCGAAGTTCGACCTGGTCGAAGCGTACTGGTTCGGGCGCGGGCTGCTCGTCGTGGAGCGCACGCTGAAGAACTGGCAGCAGATCGTCGCTGTCCTGTCTGCGGGTGAGTACCCGCAGACGCTGGCGTATTACAGCATCGAGGTTTTCGGCGTGGCGCTGGCGTTGATTGCGTGCCTGGCCGTCGCGCGGCGCTATCCGGGCGTCGCGCTGTTCGGGCTGGCCGCGACCGTGGTCGCGTTGACCAGCGGGTGGCCGCAGAGCCTGATCCGCTACGTGCTCGTCGCGCCGGCGATCTACATCTTTCTGGCGCGCCTGGGGCGTCACCCGGCCTTCGACCGGGCGTGGACGCTGGCGAGCGCGCTGCTGATGGGCCTCCTCGCGACGCTTTTCACGTTCGATATGTGGGTGGCGTGACGCGCGCCCCCAGGCCACGCGCAGCGCTCACCCGACCGCCGCAGGCTCGCGCGCGCGGAGCGCGTAGAAGTCAGTCGTGACGGCGCGCACGCCGGGGATGGCCTGCGCCGCCCTGACCGCCTCCTCGGCTGCCGCCGGGTCGCGCAGGCCGCCGCTGAGCACCACCACCCCGTTGACCGACGTCACATACACCCTGGGGGGCATCTGCTGCGCGATGGCGATCTCCAGCGCGTCGTCGTCGTGGAGTTCGTCATCGACCACGCCGGTCACGCCGGGGACCTGCATGGTGCTGTCGATCAGCACGCGACGCATCACGCCGCTGCGCACGTTGCCCCGGAACGTCACCACGCCGCTGTCGCTCACGTCGATGGTCAGGTGGGGGCGGCTCTCGCGGAGCGGCGGGTAGGTGCGGATGATCGCCTCGATATCCTCAAGGATGTCCAGCGCTGGCCGTGCGCCCTCGCTCATACACGAACCCTCCGTGTTGTGTGCCGTTCTGCGCGCGCCTATTTTAGCACGTCGCGCGCTTTCACGTGAAAACCACCACAGCGCATTCTGGCTCAACTGCCTCCACCGGATGCGGTGACGTGATGCGCCGCCGCAAACTCCCGCAGACTCGCGACCTGCTCCGCGTTCGGCTCGATGAAGGGGCGCACGGCGCGGATGCGCTCCAGCGCCTCGTCCGGCGTCAAGCCGGTCGTGACCAGATAGGCCGCCGCCATGATCGGCGCACGCCCCATGCCCGACATGCAGTGGACGTACACCTTCTCGCCGCGCGCGATGGCCTCCCGGATAAAGGCGACGCCCTCGCGCAGGTGCGCCTGCGAGGGCGCGTGCCAGTCTGGGGTGGGGAGGCGGCAGTAAGTCGGGAGGTCGATGTCGAGTTCGCGGTCGTCGAACTCCTCGCGCATGTTCACCACGGCTGTGATGCCCGCCGCGCGCAGCGCCTCCCAACCGCGCGTCGAGAACTGCTCGCCGACGTAGAGCTGGTCGGTCACGCGCGCGCGCGACAGCCTCGGCACGCCCCACAGCACGCGCCGCGCGTTGCGGTAGAGCCAATCCCACGCGCCCGCCAACCCCAACCGGCGCAGCCGCGACGGCAGGCGCATCACCCCATGCAGTGCGCTCCTGGTCGCGCTGTCGGCCCGTTTTACCGTCACGCTGCACCTGCCCTGTCGTCCGCGCTGAGGATCACGCGCACGTCCACCGCCGACGCGCCCGCGCCCGCCCGGTGCGCAATCACCGGGTTGATCTCGATCTCCGCGATGCACGGCTGGTCCAGCGCGAGCTGCGCCAGCCGCACGATGATGTCCTCCACCGCCGCGCGGTCGCTGGCCGGCGCGCCCCGGTAGCCGTCCAGCAGCGGGCCGGCGGTCGTCTCGTCCAGCAGCGCAGCGGCCTGCGCGCGGCGCAGCGGGGCCAGGGCGAACGCGACATCGCGCGTGAGTTCGACGGCGACGCCGCCGCTGCCGGCCATCACGAGCGGGCCGAACTGCGCGTCGCGCGTCACGCCCACGATCAACTCCTGTCCGCCGGTCAGCATCTTCTGCACCAGGAAGCCGTGAATTGGCGCATTGCCGAAGCGCTGGTTCGCGCGGTCGCGCATCGCGTCGGCGGCGGCGCGCACCGCGCCGGCGTCCGCGAGGTCGAGCGCCACGCCGCCCACATCGGTCTTGTGCACGATTGCGGGCGACACGATCTTCAGCGCCACCGGGTAGCCAATCGCCTCCGCCATACGGGCCGCGTCGTCCGCGGTCGGGGCCAGGCCGCCCGCCGGCGTCGGAATTCCGTAGGCGGCCATCAGTTCATAGCCCTCTTCCGCGAGCAGCGCCGTGCGCCCGGCGTCGCGCGCGCGCTGGAGGACGGCGCTTGCCGCGTCGGCGTCGCGCGCCGGCGGGTCTTCGTGCACCTCGGCGGCGTCCTTCTGCTCGCGGAGCCACGTCTGCCGGTGCCACATCGCCGCCAGCGCGGAGCCGAGCCGCTCTGGAAACGTGTAATTGGGGATGCGCCGCTGGTTGAGGATGTTGGCCGCCGCGCTCGTGGAGGGCGACTCCAGCCCCATCACGCACGCGAGCACCGGCTTGCGGCTGCGCGAGGCGATCTCGCCCACCACCTCGGCCAGGCTGGTGGACGAGAACCAGTCCTGCGGGGCCTGCACCACGCATACCGCGTCTACCGTGGGGTCGGCGAGCAGCGCGTCGAGCGCGAGCGCGTAGGTCGCCGAGCCGGAGCCACCCAGGATGTCCACCGGGTTTTCAACGCTCGCCGCCGGCAGCACGCGCGGGCGCAGGAAGGCTTTGGTCGCCTCCGTGAGCGGCGCGAGCTTCAGGCCGGCGGCCTCCAGCGCGTCTACCGCGACAATCCCCAGGCCGCCCGCGTTGGTCAGCACGCCGACGCGGTTGCCCTGCGGAAGCGGCTGCCACGCGAGCGCGCGCGCCCAGTCGAACAGCTCTTCCATCGACGAGGCGCGCAGCACGCCTGCCCGCTTGAACGCCGCCGAGTACGCCTCGTCCGTGCCGGAGAGCGCGCCGGTGTGCGAGGCGACCGCGCGCGACGCGGCCTGACTGCGCCCGACCTTGAGCGCCACGATGGGCCGCGTGCGCGAGACCTGCGTCGCCGTCTCGATGAACGTTGGCCCGTCGTCGATGCCCTCCAGGTACACGGTGATGACGCGCGTGTTGGTCGAGTCTTCGAAGGCGGCGAGCATGTCGGTTTCGTTGATGTCGGACTGGTTGCCCAGGCTGATGATGCGCGAGAAGCCGATGCCGGCCTGCGGCGCCCAGTTGATGACGGCGGCGCACAGGCCGCCCGACTGCGAGAGGAAGCCGATCTCGCCGGGCGCAGGCATGTCTTTGAGGAAGGTGATGTTCAGGTTCTGATGCGTGACCATCAGGCCGACGCAGTTCGGGCCGACCATGCGGATGCCGTAGCGCCGGGCGATCTCTTTGATCTCCTGCTCGCGCTGCGCGCCCTCCGCGCCGGTCTCGCGGAAGCCGCCGCTGAGGATCACCGCGCCCTTGACGCCGCGCTCGCCGCAGTCGATGAGTGACGGCGCGACGTAGGGGGGCGGGCACGATGATGACGGCGAGGTCCAGCGGATCGGGCGCGTCCACCACGCTGGGGTAGGCTTTGTGGTCGAGGATTTCACCGGCGTAGGGGTTGATGGGGTAGATCGCGCCCCGGTAGCGGTACTGGATCATCTTCTGCATGACCCGGTAGCCGAGCTTGTTCGGGTCGCGCGACGCGCCGATCACGGCCACGCCGCGCGGCCTGAAGAAAACGGAGAAGTCGCTCATCGGAGTTAGGCTCCAATCTTCAGCGTTGAGCACACCGCGTAGCATCCCGTATCATAGCCTACGCGCGCGGCGGTTGTCCAATGCCTTTCGTCATGCGTCCGGGGTGAGCGCATTCCCTGGTCACAGAGAAGATCAACCACGAATAACGCGAATAACACGAGTGATAACACTTCTTGCTAGAGACCGTCCCTATCACTTCGTCTGTGTCTGAACAATCTAACGGGTAATGCTCTCTTGATCGTCTTGTGGGGACAGCACGCTGTGTCCCTACCAACCGCCATATCTGGCGGTAGGGGCGAACCGGCGGTTCGCCCCCACGCCCCCTACATCTCAAGATTTGTGATAGGAGCATAACCATGCCGTGACCCGACGCGGCAATTTGTCAGAATCCACGGGCGCGGGGATCAGAACGCGAACAAAGAGCGTCGTCTCGCCTTCAAATGGAAGCCGTTCTTCTGAATTGGCGTTATTCGCGGTTCAATGCCTCCCCACCTACCGGTAACGCGGTCGCGCTCCTGGCAGCAGTGACCGGTGCTGGGCGCGCAGCGCGGCGCGCGGCTCACGGCTGCCAGCGCTCCCAGTGCACCACCTCATCGAAGGGGCGACGCCCCGCCCTGCCGAGGCCGCCCTGCTGCGCGTCGGGATCGGGGTAGCCAAACGAGATGACGATACGCAGCTCGCGATCCTCCGGGTAGCCGAGAAGCGCGCGCGCCCGCTCCGCCTCATACACCGTCCCCAGGCACGAGCCGACGCCCATCTCCTGCGCCGCAAGCTGCATATACGCGGCGCACTGCCCGGCGTCAAACAGGTTCCAGACATAGCGGTCGTTGCCCGCCGGGGACGGCGTGACGATGGCGACGCAGAGCGCCGCGCCGGCCACGTGCCCAAGCCACGCGCCGCACTGCGAGAGCGCGCGCAGCCGCTCGCGGTCGCGCACGACGACAAAATCCCAGGGTTGCGAGTTCTTGGCGCTCTGCGCCCGCCGCCCCGCGTCGAGGATGCGGCGCGCCACCGCATCGGGCAGCGGCGCGTTGGTGAAACGCCGGACTGCGCGCTTTGCGCGGATTGCATCCCACACGTCCATGCTGCACTGGCTCCTTCATCGCCGAACCGTTGCCCGCAATTATACCGGCGATGCGCCGTCGGCTCCCGGTGGGCGGCGCTCAATCCGACAACTTAAGTCGAATTGGTGCCGCCGGGAAGTCGAGTATAATGAGAGTTGGCCGTTCCGCGAGGCGCGGCGCGCACTGATGCCCGGTCAACGTCCGTTGCGCTGGACTACAAGGAGCAAGGTCCATGTCGAGCGAGCACGAAGTCGGAATCAAGAACGGCGCGTTCACCGAAGGCTGGGACGACTTGCCGCCGGTTGGGACGCTCGTCAACCAGCAGCCCAGGGGCTGGCAGTTGAGCTGGCTCGAACCCGGCGCGATGCTGTGGGATAGCGTCGATCAGGCCGGCGGCGTGCCGGAGTGCGTGCACAAGCACAAAGACCAACTCCCGCCGCACGAACAGCCCGGCCAGCCCGAAGCCCTCATCCTGGCCGGCGCGTGGGTGTACAAGATCTTCCACGCCGGCGCGCCGTTTGGCGCGGAGCTGCGTCAGGTCGTGAGCGGCCTTGCGCCGGGCGCGTCCGCGACGGTGCACGCGCCAGTGCTCATCGACGGGCACGGCGACGCGGACCGCTTCGGCGCGGAGGCCGGGCTGTGGGTCAACGGGCAGGGCGCGTGGCGCAGCTTAGAGGAGCACGGCAACCGCACCTGGCACACCCACACGCAGACCGTCACCGTGCCTCCCGATGGGACGGTCGAGGTCGTGCTCCGGTTCAAGTCGAAATGGCCCGGACCCAAGGATTTCTTCATCGACGACATCCGGCTTGAGGCCGCCCCCGCGCCGGTCGAAGAACCGGCGAGCGAAACCGTGAGCGAGGCGCTGCCGGATGCGGACCGGCTGAGCCTGGGGCTGATGAGCTGGCCCGGCTACCCGGTCATCCCCGCCGAGCCGGGCACCGGCGCGCTGGCGGACACAACCACCGGGGCCGAACCGGTCGCGGAAGAGTTGCTGGTCAACGGCTCGTTCGAAGATGGCTGGGACGACCTGCCGCCGACCGGGGACAATCTGATCAACCAGCAGCCGAAGGGCTGGCAGCTGACCTGGCTGGAGCCGGGCCAGACCCCCTGGGACGGCAGCGAACCGGCCAGCGGCATCCCGGAATGCGTGCACAAGCACAAGGATCAACTGCCGCCGCACGAACACCCCGGCCAGCCCGAAGCCCTCATCCTGGCCGGCGCGTGGGTGTACAAGATCTTCCACGCTGGCGCGTCGTTTGGCGCGGAGCTGCGCCAGGTCGTGAGCGGCCTCGCGCCGGGCGCGTCCGCGACGGTGCGCGCGCCGGTGCTCATCGACGGGCACGGCGACGCGGATAGCTTCGGCGCGGAGGCCGGGCTGTGGGTCAACGGACAGGGCGCATGGCATAACCTGGAGCAGCATGGCAACCGCACCTGGCACACCCACGCGCAGACCGTCGCCGTGCCCGACAGCGGCACGGTGGAGGTGGTCATTCGCGTCAAGTCGAAGTGGCCCAACGCCAAGGACTTCTTCATCGACGCCTTGCAGCTTGAGGCGGTCCCGACGGTGGTCACGCCTCCGGAAGAAGCGGCGCACTTCCTCACCCCAACCGACTTTGAGCTTGAAGGTGCGCAGCGGCGCCGGCCTGGAGCACAGCATCCTGACGGTGGTCAACCCCGGCGACCGGCTGACGGTGCTGGAGGACTGGGTGGCGGCCTCCGCCAAGCTTGGCGTGCACGGCGAGTGGATCAACCTACGCGCGCCGGACGGCGTCGCGGGGTGGTCCGCGGCGTGGATCCTTGAGCCGTTTGCCGAAGGGCCGCCGGAGGCAGCCGAACACTTCCTCACGCCGACGGACTTCGAACTGAAGGTGCGCAGCGGCGCCGGCCTGGAGCACAGCATCCTGTCGGTGGTCAACCCCGGCGACCGGCTGGCCGTGCTGGAGGATTGGGCGGCGGCCTCGGCCAAGCTCGGCGTGCACGGTGAGTGGATCAACCTGCGCGCGCCGGACGGCGTCGCGGGGTGGTCCGCAGCGTGGATCCTCAAGCCGTTTGCCGAGACGCCCCCACCCACCGACGGGCTGTACCCGGCGGCAATGAACGCTTTTCAGGTCACGCAGCCGTTCAGCGGCGCTGACGGTCACTGGGGCATCGATTACGGCGCGACGAAGGGCGAGCCGGTGTTCTGCGGCCGGCCGGCGGGTTCGTGATCCGCGCGCACCGCTGCACGAAATGCACCAGCGACAAGCCGAGCGTGCTCCACCACGGCCTGGAGATTGACGACGCCGGCGTGCTCAACGACGCGGCGTGGGGGTGGGGCTTCGGGCACCACGTCATCGTGCGCTACATGAACGACATGCTGCCCGAAGGCGTCCAGCAGGCGCTCGCGGACCGCGACCTGTCGGGCGCGCACCTCTTCTGCATGTACGCGCACCTGGACAGCCTCAACGTCAAGACCGGCGACATGCTGGCGCCCGGCGCGCAAATCGGGACGTGCGGCGAGACCGGCAACTCCAGGGGCGTGCACCTGCACCTGGAAGTGCGCGCCGGGTTCGACCCCGACATGACACAGGGGTTTGCGCCGCTGCTCGCGAACCTGCTCAACCCGGATCTCCTGTTCGCCCGCTAGCGGGCGTTGCAGCGGCCCGGCGCGCGACCGGAGCAACACGTGCAGGTCGAAGCCAACGGCGTCATCCTGGAACTGGTCCAGGGCGACATCACGCAGCAGGACACCGACGCCATCGTCAACGCGGCGAATCCGACGCTGCTGGGCGGGGGCGGCGTGGACGGGGCCATTCACCACGCCGCCGGCCCGGCGCTGCTGGAGGCGTGCCGCACGCTGGGCGGCTGCAACACCGGCGACGCCAAAATCACGCGTGGCTACCGGCTTAAGGCGCGCCACGTGATCCATGCCGTCGGCCCGGTCTACGCAAAGCAACCCGCAGGCCGCGCCGGACCTGCTGGCGCGCGCCTACCGCCGCAGCCTGGAAGTGGCGGTCGAACACGGGCTGGCGACCGTCGCCTTCCCGTCGATCAGCACAGGCGCGTATGGCTACCCGGTCGCGGAGGCCGCGCCGGTCGCGCTGCGCACGGTGGTCGACTTCCTCCGCGCGGGCGGGCGCCGGCTCGAACGGGTGCGCTTCGTCCTGTTCGACCGGCGCACGCTGGACGCCTACGCGGCCGCGCTCCGGGCGCTTGCCGGGTGAGCCATCATGCCCCGCAGACACGGTGAAGGCTCCCGCGTGCCCCCGATATCGGCACATCTGGACGTAGGGGCGAACCGGCGGTTCGCCCTACCTGACGGCAAAGCAGGCTCTCCCTCAAGGGGGGCTGACTGAAGCTTGCAGGGCCTACAGGATGGAGAACGTCGCCGCCAGCCCGAAATGGTCCGAGGGATACAGGGTCGGGTCGTCGGGGTGGGGGCGCACACACGCGCGCCGCGCCGCCTCAGCGCGGAAGTGCGCCGGATCGTAGAGCACGTAATCCAGCGCGACCCGCCCGCCGGGGTAGTCTGCTTCGGCCATCGGCGTCGGGAAGGTGCCCGGCTCCACGCCATGCACCGCCCGGCAGGCCGACTCAAGGCGCGCCCGCGCCGCCTGGACCGTCGGCGTCTCCGGTGGGGCGTTGAAATCGCCGGCGAGCAGCCACCGACGCGCCACGCCGTCGCCGCGCGCGAACATCCAGTCCAGCAGCCGCCGGACCTGCGGCAGCCGCACGGATTCGTCGCCGAACGGGCGGTGGTGCAGGTGGACATTGGCGACATCCACCATGCGCCCGCCAACCTCGATGCAGATCCGCTGCGCCACGCGACCGCCCTCGCCAGGCAGCGTCAGCCGCTCGTGCTCCACGATGGGCGCGCGGCTCAGCACGGCGATACCTTCTTGCGGGCCAGGAAGCCACTTCTCCGCGACGACGACATGGTAGGGCCGGTCGCTGCGGGGCGCGTTCAGTGCCTCGGCGATGTCGTGCGCCTGCCGGATCGGCAGCCACACCTCCTGGAAGGCGATCACGTCGGCCTGCTCGGCGCGCAGCGCCGCGATGATGAGCGCGCGCCGTTCGGGCCAGCGGTCGGCGTTGTGGCGGAGGTTCAGCGTGAGGAGCTTCATCGTTTTCCCAGGGTGGGCTACAATGTGCGGCGGCGATTGTCGTGCAGGGGCGATTATAGTGCAGCGGACAGGAGAGGCCACATGCCGGTTGAGGGCGTGATCTTCGACATGGAAGGGGTGCTCGTCGACTCCGAGGTGTACTGGGAGGCGAGCCGCCGGGCGTTCGCCGAGCAGCGCGGCAAGGCGTGGACGATGGACGATCAGCGCGCGGCGATGGGGCGCAACACGGTCGAGTGGGCGCGCGTGATGCAGGAGCGCCTGGGCATCGACACGCCGCTGGAGGCCATCATCGACGACATGATTGCGCGCATCCTCGCGCGGTACGATGCGCGCGTGCCGGTGCTCCCCGGCGCGCACGCGGCGGTGCGCACGGCGGAGGGCCGGTACCGGGTGGCGCTGGCGTCGGGGTCGCCCACGCGCGTGATCGACTACGTGATCGCGCACCTGGGCCTGGGCGAGGCTTTCCAGGCCATCGTCTACGGCGACGACATCGCCAACGGAAAGCCCGCGCCCGACATCTACCTGGAGGCCGCGCGGCAGCTCGGCGTGCCGCCGGCGTGCTGCGTCGGCGTCGAGGACTCGGCGAACGGCCTCCGGGCGGTCAAGGCGGCGGGCATGTACGCCATCGCCGTGCCCAGCCCCGGCTTCCCCCTGCCCGATGACGTGCTCGCGCTTGCCGACCGGGTGCTGCCCTCGCTGGAGGCGTTCTCGGTTGCGCTGGTGGGAATCGCTTGCGCCGCGATGATGAACCGCGCTACACTGCCCGTGAACCCGTGCACAATCAGGCCGGGCGCGCAACGTGGTTATAGCGCCCAGTTTTGAGCCGAACCGCCGCACCCGGCGGGATGGAAGACGGGTAAGACAAGGGGCTTAAGCCCCCTTGTCCAGCCGCAGGTGTTTTTCATCGACCACGCTGTCATGTGGGGCAAGCGAGGAGAAAATGATGCGTAAAGAAGTGGTGCTCATCACCGGCGCGGCCGGCGAGATGGGGCAGGCGCTGATCGAGCGCCTCTCCGAGGAGGGCGTGAAGAACATCCTCGCGCTCGACGTGAAGCCCGTCCCCGAAGCGCTGCGGGCGCGCTGCCAACTGGCAATGCTGGGCGACATCCTCGACGGGAAGCTGATGGACCGCCTCGTTGCGGAGTTCGCCATCCCGCGCATCTTCCACCTGGCGGCGCTGCTCTCCACGCGCGCCGAGTTCACGCCGGAAGCCGCGCACCAGGTCAACGTCGAGGGCACGCTCAAGCTGCTGAAGATGGCGGTCGAGCAGTCGAGCTGGTTGGGCCGGCCGGTGACCTTCATGTTCCCCAGTTCGGTGGCGGTCTACGGCATGCCCGACCTGGAAACCAAGGCGCGCGTCGGCGCGGTCAGAGAGCACCAGTGGACCATGCCGACGACGATGTACGGCTGCAACAAGCTCTACGGCGAGCAGTTGGGCCGCTACTACGCCAGGCACTACCGGCAGCTCGCGGCCAACGCGCGCCCCGGCGGCATCGACTTCCGCGCCATCCGCTTCCCCGGCCTTATCAGCGCGTTCACGCTCCCCACGGGCGGCACTACCGACTACGCGCCGGAGATGATCCACGCCGCCGCGCAGGGCGCGCCTTACGCCTGCTTCGTGCGCGAGGACACGCGCCTGCCCTTCATGGCAATGCCCGACGCGATCAAGTCGCTGGTCGAGCTGGAGCGCGCGCCCGCCGAGTCGCTGACGCAACTCACCTACAACGTGACCAGCTTCAACCCCTCGGCGGAAGCGCTGTTCACCCGCACGAAGGCCGCCTTCCCCAACGCGGCAATCACCTTCGAGCCGGACCTGAAGCGGCAGAAGATCGTCGATAGCTGGCCGGAGAACCAGGACGACAGCCGCGCGCGCGCGGATTGGGGCTGGTCGCCGGATTATGACGAGGCGCGCGCGTTTTCCGACTACCTGATACCCAACATCCGCGAGCGGTACCGTAGTCCAGCGGGATAGGCGGCGCACGCAACACGCGCGGCGCGCGTTTTCCGACTACCTGATACCCAACATTCGCGAGCGGTACCGCAGCCCGGCGGGATAGGCGGCGCGCCTGACGCGCGCGGCGCGCATTTTCCGGCTACCTGATACCCAACGTTCGCGAGCGGTACCGCGACCCGGCGGGGTAGACGCGGGCGGTCTTAGTGCACGATTCTATGACAATATTAACGTAACTACGTCCGGGACCGCCCGCCGGTGCGGTATAATGGATCGGCTGAGCGGGAAGGAATCAAACCGCGAAGAACGCGGATGCAGAAGACGGGGCGTCCCTCCATCCAGTGAGCGTGCGACGGCGTGATGGGGGGATTATAAACAGAAAGCTTATTATTCGTGTAATCCGTGTTATTCGTGGTTAACCTTCTTCTTGCCCAGGCAAAACGAAAGTGATGGGCGGTCGGCATTGCGCCTCCAATATGGGGTGCGCTAAAATATCGGTAATGAAATCGAATAATACGGCAATTACCATCCGCAGGGCGACCTCGGACGACGTGGCGGACCTGGTTCGGTTGCAGCGCATGATGTTCGAGGCGGTTGGGTTCAACGGGCCTGCGGACTTCAACGCCTTGGAAGAAGCCGCTGCCGCCTACTTCACCCACGCCATCGCCGAGGGTGCGTATCAAGGCTGGCTGGCCGTCACCGAGAGCGGGTGGCCTGTCGCTGCGGGCGGCCTCGTCGTCCAGCAGCATCCGCCTTCGCCAGACAACCTGTCGGGCCAGGTTGCCTACATCGCCAACGTGGTCACCGATCCCGAGTACCGCGGCCAGAGCATCGCGCGTCGCCTCGTGCAGACCATGTTGCGCTGGGCGAGCGACCGCGGCATCACGCAGGTCGCGCTCCACGCGCCGGATGACCGCCACGCGCTGTACGAGATGTTGGGCTTCAAGGCGAGCAACGAAATGAGGCTGAACCTGGCATGACGGAAGTCCGGTCGTTCATGTTGTCAGACGTGCCGCTGTTGCGCCGGCTCGCGCCGCTTGGCGTGAGCCTGGATACGGTCACGGGGTTGACGCGCGGCATCAGCCCGGTCAACGACGCTTTCCTCGCCTCGCTCCCGCTGGGCGACAGGGGAATGCCCACCTACGTGCTACGCGCCGACGGCAGGGGCCTGCTCGCCCAATTGCGCCATCGCGAGGGCGCAACGCACGCGCACATCGCGTACATCGCGCCCAACCTGAGCGATGGCGACGACGCGGCGATGGCGGCCTGGCTCAGCCTGATCGATGGGGTCACGGCGGCGGCCGGCGCGCGCGGCGCGCACTCGGTGCACGCCGAGGTCGATCCCGGTTCGGCGGCGTTCGTCGCGCTGCGGGAGGCCGGCTTTGCGGTGTTTGCGCGCCAGGACCTCTGGCGGCGCGCGCCGGCCCCGGCCAGCCCGTCGCCGGCGCGGATGCTCCAGCCGCGCACGTCGATGCACATGATCGGCGTCGGCACGCTGTACGCCAACGCCGTGCCGCGCCTGGTCCAGCAGGCCGCGCCGCCGCCCGAAGCGGACGAACGGGGCCTGGTCTACGTGAACGCGGACAGGAGCGTCGCGGGGCACATCACGGTCTACGAGGGGCGGCTCGGCATTCTGCTCAAGGCCCTGCTGCACCCGGAGGTCTGTGACGAGGCCGCCGCGCTCTTCGCGGACGCGATCACCTACCTGCCGCACCCGGAGCGCGCGCCGGTGTACTGCGCGGTGCAGCGCTACCAGGACTGGCTGCGCGGGCCGCTGGCGGAGGTGGGCTTCGAGCCGTGGGCGCGCCAGGTCGTCATGGTGAAGTATACGGTGCGCCGCGTCCAGCACCCGGCCTACCAGCCGCTCCCGGCGCTGGAGCAGGCCCCGCCGGTGGTTGAGATGCAGGTTGCCGAACCGACAGCGAACAAGAGGTAAACGACAAGAACAGTTATGGAACATCGTATCACGGATGATATCGAAAAAATGACCGCCATCCTGCCGGAGATGATTCCGGAGGCGCTGGCGCGCATCGGGCGCACGGACGAGCTGCTGGAGGTGATCCTGGACCTGGGTCGCGTCCCGACGGCGCGCTATACCGATGGCGAGGTCGTGCTCGCCCAGGATGAAGTCTCGCGCGAGCAGATCGACTACGTGGTGGCGCGCGTGGGCGCGTTCGACGCCGACAACCGCGCCGGCATCGAGCGGACGCTGCACCGCATCTCGGCGATCCGCAACCGGCGCGGCGTGATCGTCGGCCTCACGTGCCGCGTGGGGCGCGCCGTCTACGGCACCATCGACATCATGGAGGACCTGATCGAGAGCGGCAAGAGCCTGCTCATGCTGGGGCCGCCCGGCGTGGGCAAGACGACGATGCTGCGCGAGGCGGCGCGCGTGCTGGCCGAGAGCCGCCGCGTGGTCATCGTGGACACCTCCAACGAGATCGGCGGCGACGGCGACGTGCCGCACCCGGCCATCGGGCGGGCGCGGCGGATGCAGGTGGCCGAGCCGGCGCTCCAGCACGAGGTGATGATCGAGGCGGTGGAGAACCACAACCCGGAGGTCATCGTCATCGACGAGATTGGCCGGGAGCTTGAGGCCATCGCCGCGCGCACCATCGCCGAGCGCGGCGTGCAGCTGATCGGCACCGCGCACGGCAACACGCTCGACAACCTGCTGCTCAACCCCACGCTCTCCGACCTGGTGGGCGGCATCGAGTCGGTCACGCTCTCCGACGAGGAGGCGCGCCGCCGGGGCACGCAGAAGACGGTGCTTGAGCGCCGCGCCCCGCCCACGTTCGACGTGCTGATCGAGATGCAGACGCGCCACCGGCTCGCCCTCCACCCGGACGTGGCCGTGGCCGTCGATGCGCTGCTGCGGCGCTGGCCGCTCTCCATCGAGATTCGCACGCGCGCGCCCGATGGGAAGGTCAGCGTCGAACACGAGGAGCGCATCACCCTGGATGAACGCAACGGCAGCCGCGCCGACCAGCGCAACGGCCGGCGCGACAAGCGGCGGCCAGGCGAGAGCCAGGGGCCGGCAGCCCGCCGCGTTACGGGCCGCAACCTCCCGGCCGGCGATGCCGCCGGCGGGGTGCGCGCGTCGGCGAGCACGCTGAACGTGTATCCCTATGGCGTGGCGCGCAACCGCCTCAGCCAGGCGAGCAAGCGGATGCAGGTCCCGGTGAACATCGTGGACGACCTGCGGGAGGCGCAGGCCATCGTCACGCTGAAGAACTACTACCGCCGCCGGCCGCAGCTCATCGTCGATGCGGAGCGGCGCGGCCTGCCGATCTACGTGTTGCGCTCCAACACCATCACGCAGATGGAAAACTTCCTGGAGGACGTGTTCCAACTGGGTGAGGCGAACGTGCCCGACAGCGACTACGCTGCAGCGGTGCGCGAGACCGAGGCAGCCATCAGTCAGGTGTTGGGCGGCGCGCGCGCGGTGGACCTCAGCCCGCAGAGCGCCTACGTGCGCCGCCGCCAGCACGAGATGATCCGCGACGCGAACCTGCTCTCGCGCAGCTACGGCAAGGAGCCGCACCGGCACGTGCGCGTTCAGCGCGCGGAGTTCTGAGCGCACCGCGCAGGCATTTCGGGTAGATCGCGTTCGGGCACGGATGCACGGCACGTCCGTGCCCGAACTTTGAGGGCCGGTATGATTGGCCGGCGCGCTGCGCCTTCAACTGCTTTTGGGATCGAGGCCATTGGGATACTTCATCACGCTAGAGGGGCCTGACGGCTGTGGCAAGACCACACAGACCGCCCTGCTTGTGGACTGGCTGCGGGCGCAGGGCCATGACGTGCTCCAGACGCGCGAGCCGGGCGGCACCTCCATCGGCGACCAGGTGCGCGAGGTGCTGCACAGCCTGCGCAACACCGAGATGCACCCGCGCACCGAAATTTTGTTATACTCCGCGTCGCGCGCGCAGCTCGTGCACGAGCGCATCCGCCCGCACCTGGCGCGCGGCGGCGTCGTGGTCAGCGACCGGTACTACGACAGCACCCTGGCCTACCAGGGCTACGGCCACCAGCTTGACCTGGACGCGCTCCAGCAGATCACGGCCTTCGCCACCGGGGGCCTCAAGCCCGACCTGACGCTGTATCTGGACATCAGCGCCGAGGAGGGCCTGAAACGGCGGCAGCGCGCGGCGCAGGCGGGCGCGGAGTGGAACCGCCTCGACGCCTACGCGCTGGACTTTCACCGGCGCGTGCGCGCGGGCTACCATGAACTCATCGCCGCCGAGCCGGCGCGCTGGGTGGTCTTCGACGCGGCGCAGCCCGTTGACGCGCTGTGCGCCGAGATCGTGGCGGTGGTCGCCGCGCGGGTGCCGCAGCCCTGACGGCGGGGCGCAGCGCGCCTTGCGCGTGCAGCCGGGCGTGACGCCCAAAACTTGACATCCAGGAGAACAAAGACACGATGACCGAAGCCCCACCACGCCTGTTCCAAGACGTCATCATGGCGCTGCACAACTTTTGGGCGGCGCAGGGCTGCGTGCTCTGGCAGCCGTACAACATCCAGGTGGGCGCCGGCACCGCCAACCCGGCGACGACGCTCCGCGTGTTGGGGCCGGAGCCGTGGCGCGTCGCCTACGTGGAGCCGAGCGTGCGCCCCGACGACGGGCGCTACGGCGAGAACCCCAACCGGATGCAGTATTTCTACCAGTACCAGGTAATCCTCAAGCCCGACCCCGGCAACCCGCAGGAGCTGTATCTCGCCAGCCTGGAGGCGCTGGGCCTCGACCTGCGCGCGCACGACGTGCGGTTCGTGGAAGACAATTGGGAAAGCCCCGCGCTCGGCGCGTGGGGCCTGGGCTGGGAGGTCTGGCTCGACGGGCAGGAGATCACGCAGTACACCTACTTCCAGCAGGCCGGCGGCCTGAACCTGGACCCGGTGAGCGTCGAGATCACGTATGGCATTGAGCGCATCGTGCTCGCGCTGCAAGCGAAGAACACGGTGTGGGAGATCGACTGGCTGGACGACATCACCTATGGCGACATCTACCACCGCAGCGAGTGGGAGCACAGCAAGTACTACTTCGAGGTCGCCGATGTCACGCAACTGAGCCGCACCTTCGACTTCTACGAGGCCGAGAGCCGCCGCGCCCTCACGGAGGGGCTGATCCTGCCGGCGTATGATTACAGCCTGAAGCTCTCGCACCTGTTCAACATCCTCGACACGCGCGGCGCGGTGGGCGTGACCGAGCGCGCGGCGTTCTTCCGGCGCATGGCGGCGCTCACCAACGCCATCGCCACCGCCTACGTGGAACAGCGCCAGCGCCTGGAGTTCCCGCTCATCGACAAGGCCCCGGCCGGCTGGACGGCGCGCGCGTCATCGCACCCACTGCCCGCCATGCCTGCCCCGCCGACCAGCCCCGCCGACGTGCTGATCGAGATCGGCGTCGAGGAGCTGCCTCCCGGCGACCTCGACGACGCGCTCCTCCAGCTTGAGGAACGCGCGCCGGCCCTGTTCGAGGCGCTGCGGCTCGACGTGGAGGCGGTGGCGGTGATGGGCACGCCGCGCCGGCTGGTGGTCTACGCGAAGGGCGTCGCGCCGCGCCAGCGCGACACCGAGGAGTTGGTGAAGGGGCCGCCGGTCAACCGCGCCTACGACGCCGACGGCAACCCCACCCAGGCGGCGCTTGGCTTCGCGCGCGGCAAGGGCGTCGATGTGGGCGCGCTTGAGCAGCGCGAGATGGACGGCGGCCATTACGTGGTCGCGGTGGTGCGCGAGCAGGGCCGCCCCGCCACCGAGGTGCTCGCCGAGCGCCTCCCCGACCTGACGGCGTCGCTGCGCTTCGGCAAGCCGATGCGGTGGAACGCGAGCGGCGTGGCGTTTTCGCGGCCCATCCGCTGGATCCTGGCGCTGTTTGGGGGCAAAGTGATCCCGTTTGCGTATGCGGGCGTGGCGAGCGGCAAGACCACGCGCGGCCTGCGCGCCTTCGACCGGGGCGCGCTGGACCCGCGCACGCTCACGGTGCGGAACCCGGCGGCGTACTTCAAGGCGCTGGCCGGCGAGGGCATCGTGCTCGACCCTGCCGAGCGCGCCGCCCTGATCGCGCGCGAGGTCGCCCGGCTCGCGGCGGAGGTCGGCGGGCGCGCGCCGGAGGACCCGGCGCTGCTGCGGGAGGTCACCAACATGGTGGAGCGCCCGACGCTGCTGCGCGGCCACTTTGACGAGAAGTACCTCAACCTGCCGGACGCGGTGCTCGTCGCGGTGATGAAGAAGCACCAGCGCTACTTCCCGGTGGTGGACGCCGAGGGCCGGCTGATGCCCTACTTCATCGCGGCGCGCAACGGCGACGACGCGCACCTCGACATCGTGACCGCCGGCAACGAGCACGTGATCCTGGCGCGCTTCGCCGACGCGGATTTCTTCTGCCGCGAGGACTGCAAGCGCAGCCTGGAGGACTTCCTGCCGCGCCTGGCGACCAAAACCTTCCAGGAGAAGCTGGGGTCGTACCTGGACAAGTCGGCGCGCGTGACGCGGCTGATCCCCCTCATCGGCCCCATGCTGGGCCTGAGCAAGGAGGAACTGGAGGTCGCCCGGCGCGCCGCCCACCTGAGCAAGGCCGATCAGGCCACCCAAATGGTGACCGAGATGACCTCGCTGGAGGGCGTGATGGGCCGCGAGTACGCGCGCATCGCCGGCGAGCCGGAGGCGGTGGCGCAGGCGATCTACGAGGGCTACCTGCCGCGCAGCGCGGGCGACGCCCTCCCGCAGACCCCGGCCGGCGCGGCGCTGGCAATCGTGGACCGGCTGGACAGCCTGGCGGGGCTGTTCGCGGTGGGCCTCGCGCCCACGGCCTCAGCGGACCCGTTCGGGCTGCGGCGCGCGGCGCTCGGCCTGGTGCAGATTCTCCTCGACCACGCGCTTGACCTCGACCTGCGCGCGGCGCTGAAAGAGGCGGCGACGGTGCAGCTCGTCGAGGTGAGCGACGCGGTGCGCGCGCAGATCGTGGAGTTCGTGGCCGGCCGGCTGTTCGTGCTGCTGCGCGAGCGCGGCGAGCCGCACGACGTGGTGGAGGCGGTGCTCGCCGCGCAGGGGCACAACCCGCACCGCGCCTCGGTGGGCGTGAGCGAACTCGCCGCCTGGACCGGGCGCGACGACTGGCCCGCGCTCCTGGACGCTTACGCGCGCTGCGTGCGCATCACGCGCGGGCACGCGCGGTACGAGTTCAGCCGGAAGCTGCTCGTCGCGCCGGTGGAGGACGACCTCTACACGGCGTACCAGGAGGCGGCGGGGAAGCTGGACGCCGGCAGCAACGTGGGCGCGTTCCTGGAGGCGTTCGCGCCGCTGGCGCCGGCCATCGCGCGCTTCTTCGCCTCCGCCGACGAGGGCGGCGTGCTCGTCATGGACCCGGACATGAACCTCCGCCAGAACCGGCTGGCGCTGCTCCAGCGGATCGGGGCGCTGGCTGAGGGCCGGGCGGACCTGAGCAAGTTGGAGGGGTTCTAGACCCGCTCCGGTGACGACTTCCAGGGGGCACAGCGCGTTGTGCCCCCTGTTGTTTTGTACGAAGGCGCGGATGATGACGGCAAGGCGGAGGTAGGGTGGTTTTGTGATATGCTGGAGTCAATCGTAGTGGCATGAGAGGAGCAAAACGCCATGGGGACTGCTACGGTGTACGCTCGCACATTACTGGCGCTGTTCGCATGTGTCAGCATGGGCATGGTCAGTGCAGAAGACCCCCACGCCGACGCCTGCTCCACTTCGGCTTTCCGATTTGCAGCCGATTACTGTGGAAAACGCCGACCGTGTAGAGCAATTGGCGATACTGGCAACCGGAGAGTTGTACGACTTGGCGTGGTCGCCGGATGGAAAGACGCTGGCAGTTGCTAGTGAGGTTGGCATATGGTTGTATAGCATTGATGACCTCGAAGCAGATCCGCTTCTAGTCGAGGGAACTGCCTACAATGTCAGCTACAGTCCTGACGGAGCAAGACTGGCTGTTGCGGGTGTGAGGTCATTTCTCTTTGGGATTCCTTTACAGGTGAGAGATTAGAGACCTTGACATTGGAAGGGATTCACTGGTCGCATTTGGAGTGCAACCTTTAGTCCTGACGGAACTGTGGTTGCTACCGGAGGCGACGATATGACAGTGCAATTGTGGAATATTGCGACAGGTGAACAACTGTGCGTCCTAAGAGGGCATGTTGGTGGCGTCTTTAGTGTGGCATTCGATCCTACGGGAGCGAGACTTGCTTCAGGAGGTGGTTATGGAGATAACACAGTACGGCTATGGGATATAGCAACAGGAGAAATGTTACTAACCCTTTTGGGACATACGGACGCAGTATTGCGCGTAGCTTTCAGCCCTGATGGATCAGTGGTGGCGTCATCAAGTCGGGACAGCACCATTCGACTCTGGGACACGACGACAGGAGAACTTATAACCGAATTGGAGGGACACACTGATTTCGTGCATGGCATGGCACTCAACCCTGATGGAACTCTGCTTGTGTCTGGTAGCAATGATGGCACAGTACGGTTATGGGATACTGCAAAGGGTGAACAAATAACCGTACAGGAGGGGGCAGCCGATATAGTATGGACTGTAGCCTTCAATCCAGATGGGACGCTGCTAGCCTCGGTAAGTCCAGACGGAACGATACTCTCTTCCTCACGTGAGAAGGGAACAGTACGTCTATGGGGCGTGCGATAGTGGAATACTGGCGTAACCTCCAACGCCGCCACAAGCTCGCCCTCCTCCTCGCCGCCGTCCTGCTCCTCCTCGGCGGCGTCGGCGTGTATGCGTGGCTGTTCGCCGGCCTGCCGGACATCCACAACCTCCAGGCCGGCATGGCGCTGCCCAACACGCGCATCTACGACCGGCAGGGCCGGCTGCTGTTCGAAATCCTCGCCGCCGACGCGAGCGGCGGCCTGCACCGCGCCGTGCCGCTTGGCGACATCCCGCAGGCCTGCATCGCCGCGACCATCGCCACCGAGGACGCCAACTTCTACAGCAACCCCGGCGTGGACCCGGTCGGCGTCGCGCGCGCGCTGCTCACCAACCTGCGCGGCGGTGAGGTGCTCGCCGGCGGCAGCACGATCACGCAGCAGGTGGCGCGCAACCTCCTGCTCGACCCCGAACAGCGCGCGGAGCGCACGCTCACGCGCAAGCTGCGCGAGAGCATCCTCGCCATCCGGCTCGCGCAGTCGCACAGCAAGGACGACATCCTGCGCCTGTACCTGAACCAGACCTACTACGGCAGCATGGCCTACGGCGTCGAAGCGGCGGCGCGCGCCTACTTCGGGCGCGGCGTGGCCGAGCTGGATCTGGCGCAGTGCGCGCTGCTCGCCGGGCTGCCGCAGGCCCCCGCGCTCTACGACCCGCTCACCGACCCCGACGCGGCCAGGGCGCGGCAGCGCGTGGTGCTCGACCTGATGGTGAAGCACGGCCACATCACCCAGGCGGAGGCCGACCGCGCCGCCGCCGAGCCGCTCCAGTTCGCCGCCGCGCCCTTCCCCATCGAGGCGCCGCACTTCGTCGCCGCTGTGTGGGAACAGCTCCTGCGCGAGTTCCCGGAGGCGCTCTACGCCGGCGGCCTGGACGTGACGACCACGCTCGACCTGGACTGGCAGCACGCGGCGGAGGACATCGCGCGCCGGCGCCTGGCGCGGCTCAACACGCCCCGGCCCGACGCGCCGGCGCACAACGCGCACAACGCCGCGCTCGTCGCGCTGGACCCGCACACCGGGCAGGTGCTCGCCATGCTCGGCAGCCCGGACTACTTCAACGCGCGCATCAGCGGCGCGATGAACGGGGCGCTCACGCCCCGGCAGCCCGGCTCGGCGCTCAAGCCGTTCACCTACGCCGCCGCCTTCGACCCCGCGCGGCCCGATCCCTGGTCGCCCGCGACCGTGCTGTGGGACATCCGCACCGCGTTCGTCACCAAAAAGCTGGAGCGCTTCGTGCCGGCCAACTTCAGCCTCGACGAGCACGGGCCGGTGCGCGTCCGCACCGCGCTCGCGTCGTCGTACAACATCCCGGCGGTGATCGCGCTGGAACACATCGGCCTCGACACGCTGGCGACGCTGCTCCACGACCTGGGCATCGCCACGCTCACCGACCCGGACCGCTTCGACCTGGCGGTGACGCTCGGCGGCGGGGAGGTGCGCCTGCTCGAACTGACCGCCGCCTACGCCGCGCTCGCCAACGGGGGGCGGCGCGTCGCGCCGGCGCTGCTGCTGGAGGTGCGCGACCACGCGACCGGCGACGTGCTCTACGAATGGGCGCTGCGCGAAGGCCCGCAGGTCATCGACCCGCGCGTGGCGTGGCTGATTACCGACATCCTCGCGGACAACCAGGCGCGCGCGCCCTCGTTCGGCGCGCACAGCCCGCTCAACATCGGGCGGCCCGCCGCCGCCAAGACCGGCACCACCACCGACTACCGCGACAACTGGACGGTCGGCTACACGCCCAACCTGGTGGCCGGCGTGTGGGTGGGCAACGCGGACAACACCGCGATGGTGGACGTGACCGGCGTCAGCGGCGCGGGGCCGATCTGGCACGACTTCATGCGGCTGGCGCTGCGCGGCCAGCCGGCGCTGACGTTCGCGCGCCCGGAGGGGCTGACGCAGGCCGAGGTGTGCGCGCTCTCCGGGCTGCTGCCGACGGACGACTGCACGCTCCGCGTCGTGGACTGGTTCATCAAGGGCACGGTCCCCACCGCGTATGACGACCTGTACCGGCGCTTCACCATCGACGTGGAGACGGGGCAACTCGCCAACGAGTCGACGCCCCGGCGCGCCGCGCCGAGCGCGTGTACCTGGTGCTCCCGCCCGAAGCGCGCGACTGGGCACGTCGCGAGGGCATCCCGGAGCCGCCGTCCGACCGCCGCCGCCGGCTGCCAGCGCCGGGACCGCAACCGGCGCCGCGCTGCGCCTGACCGCCCCGGACCCCTACGCGATCTTCCGGCTCTCGCCGCGCACCCCCGCCGAGACGCAGCGCATCCGCCTGTCCGCCATCGCCCCGCCGGAGGCCGCCCGCCTGACGTTCCTCCTCGACGGCGCGCCGTTGGTCACGCTGGACGGGCCGCCCTGGGAGACGTGGTGGGCGCTCACGCCCGGCGCGCACGAACTCACCGCCCGCGCCACCCTCCGCGACGGCGCGGAGCTGGAGAGCGCGCCCGTCTTCTTCACCGTGAACACAGATTGAGATACTTTTGTAATGCGCGCCCCTGGAAAAATCGGGTAAGCTAGGCGTTAGGCGACCGCACAACCAGGAGGACGCGCCATTTCCGCGCAGACACTCAACCGCTACGCGCGCACGTTGACGCGCCAGTGCGCGCCAGGCATGACCCCGCCCGCCGGCGCGGCGGCACAGGCCGACCTCGACGACGCGCACACCATCGTCGAGCGGTGGATCCGCGCCAGCGGGTGGAACGGGGAGACGACAGCGGAGCGCATGGCTGTGCTGCTCAAGATCGTCGATCTGCTCTGCCGCGTGCACTGCGACGCGGTCCCGCTCGCCTGGCTGCTCTTCCCGATGAACGCAGCCCAGGCGCTGCACACGCTCGCGACGCAGGCCGACAACGCCACGGAACGCCAGCGCGACCGGCGTTGCGCCGCGATCCTCCGGTGCTATGCGATGGCGCTCCAGGCCCCGTGCTGCAAGCCCGCCGAGATTCTCGACCCCGACCACACCTGCCCGCTGGGCGGGCACCCGCTCACAGGGTTCGACTGACCCTGCGCGCCGCTGCGCGCCCCCTCATTCGGGTGGAAACAGGATCGCCTCCAGCGCGGCGTAGTCGTGGACAACATAGTCAGGCGTGGCTGCCTCTTCGGCGCGCCCGACTCGGACGCGGCCTCGGACAGCGCGCCGGCGAAGAGGCACGCCTTCACCCCTGCCGCCTGCGCAGCGCGGATGTCGAGGTCGCGGTCGCCGACGCCGAGCGTCGTGGCGCGGGGGAGGCGGTGGCGCTCGATGATCGCCACGAACGCCGCCGGGTCGGGCTTGCGGGGGTAGTCGTCGTCCGCCGTGACGAAGTCGGCGAAGAGATCGAGCATCTTATGATGGTCCAGCAGGCGCACGAGCGAGGCGCGGCCCCGGTGCGTGACGATGTAGTTGGCCCCACCCGCCGCCACAACCCGCCGGCAGAGCGCCGCCACGCCGGCAAATGGCGGCTGCGCGCTGTCGGGCATGGCGCGGTAATGCTGCATGTAGCGCTCGCCCAGGGTCTCCACGTCGATGTCGTTCGCCTCGGCGTAAGTGCTGACGGCGTAGGAGAGCGATTGCTGGCTCAGGCGCGCGATCCGCTCCGGCTCACCAACGACGCCGTACTCGGCGAGGGCGCGGCACAGCGCCTCGATCAGCGCGGGGTAGGCGTCGACCAGGGTGCCGTCGAAGTCCCAAATCAGGTAGCGGAACACCGGTGCAGGCATTGGGCTATACCTCCTCGTCGTGCCCGGTTGGCTCAGTGTGGATGGTGACGCGGTGCAACTGCGGGAAGGCCGCCCGCATCTGCGTCTCAACGATCTCGGCCAAACGGTGCGCCTCCTCAAGCGGCGTGTCGGGGTCCACGTGGCAGTGCATACTCAGCGCATAGCCGCCGTCAGCCTCGACGCGCATGTTGAAGTCGTGCCAGTCCTTGTCCGGGAACAGCCGCCGCGCCACGTAGAGCGCCTCGCGGACCAGCGCGTGCGCGTCCTCGTCGCAGGTGTGGATCTCGCGGCGGGTGTGCGCCGGCTCGATGTGCGTGACGATGCGCTCAAGGGTCCGGGACGGCGCGCCGCACCCCCTCCTCGAAGAGCGAAACCACCGCGTGCGCCTCGGCGACGGTCTGCGCCGGGTCCACCTCGACGTGCATGTCGAGGATCAAGCCGCCATCGGTCTTGGTCGCGATCACCTCATGGACGCCCAGGCCAAGCGCGTCGGCCTCAGCGCGCGCGATGAGCGCGTAATCGGGCCGGCCGTCGCGCGCCGGCACGAAGTGCACGGCGACATCGCGCAGGCCGCTGAAGCGGGCGCGCAGCCGCCGGCGGATAGTCGTGGCAATGGCGGCGGCGTGTTCGGCGGTGGTCGGCGCGGCGACGCGCACCTCCAGGTCGAGGAAGATGTCGTCGCCCGGCCCCCGGCTGCGCACGCGCACGACCTCCTGGACGCCGGGGACGGCCTGCACCACCCCGGCGACCGCGTCCGGCTCAAGCGCGGCGCGATCCACCAGGATGTCGGCGGCGCGGCGCAGGATGCGCCAGGCCGTGCGCGCGATCAGCGCCACCACGACCAGCGCCGCGAGCGCGTCAACCCAGGTCCAGCCCAGCCACACCGCCACGAGGCTGGCGATCACGGTGAGCGAGACGAACACATCGCTGCGCGTGTGGCTGGCGTCGGCGAGCAGTATCTCGGATTGCAGCCGCCGGCCCGCGCGCGACTCGTAGGTCGTGACACCGATGTTGACCCCGATCGTCGCGATCATGACGACGAAGTTGATCGCACCCACCTCCGGCGCTTCGCCGCCCGACAGCCGGCCCAGGCTGCTCTTGATGATCTCCCAGGCGGTCAGCATCAGCAGGCCGCCGATAAACATGCTCGCGAGCGTCTCAAAGCGGCGGTGGCCGTAGGGATGTTCCTCATCCGGCGGGCGCGAGGCGATAAAGGCGCTCACGAGGGCGATGACGTTGGACGCGCCGTCCAGCGTCGAATGCACCCCATCGGCGACCATCGACAGCGTGCCGGTCAGCAGGCCGATGGTGAGCTTGGCCGCCGCCACCAGCAGGTTCGCCGCCAGGGTCACGACCAGGACGCGCCGCACGCCCCGGTACCGCGCCGCGCCGGCCTCAACCGGGCGGGGCTGGCTCGCTTCCGTCGATGTTGTTTCCATGGATCCGGCTTCCATAAATTGACTGTACTCCTGCGCGCAAATACCTTTGCGCGCAAATACTTCACACCCCACTGTAGCGAGATTGGCGCGCAGGGACGATGAACCGGGTTAAATCCGCCGTGCGACGACGCTTCGCGCTCGCGTTAGGCGCGGCAAAATCCATCGGGTGTCAAGCGTGGTGTGCAGATTGTGTTACGGTGCACGCCCGGCGCGCGGCGCGTATCTCTTCACGTTGTCCGCCCGGTATCGGGCTGTAGTGTGTTTTTCGCAACCCGACGACTGAAGTCGTCGGCTAATCGCAGAAAACAGTGACAAGAATACGAATTAGCCCGCGACTTCAGTCGCGGGAACCAAAAGGCGAACAAATCCGGCGGCGCTCAATAGGCCCGCGCAAACCACGCCCGCTCGGCGACCTTCTTGCCAGTAACGATGCACGCGCCCTCGCCCGGCTCCTGGTCGAGCGGGAAGCAGCGCGAACTCGCACCGCCCGTGTCGGCCTTGATCTGGTCCTCGACCGCCGCGCTGCCGTCGTAGTAGGCGAGCGCCCAGTCGCCGGCTTCGATCACGGCCTTGAAATCGTCGTAGGTATCGACGACGCGCAGGTGCGCGTCGCGGAACGCGGTGGCCTGGCCCAGCAGGCTCGCCTGAATCTCGCCAAGTAGCGCCGGTACGGTCTGGGCGATGCCCGCCTGCGGCGCGAACAACTTCGCCTGCTTGCGGTCGTCGATGTCGCGGCGCACGAGCGCGACCGTGCCCTTCTCCACGTCCTTCGGCCCGATCTCGGCGCGCAGCGGCACGCCGCGCATCTCCCAGTCGTTGAACTTGAAACCGGGCGTCAGCTCCGCGCGGTCGTCCACGTGGACGCGCACGCCCGCGTCCCTCAGTTCGGCGACGACCTTCTCCACCGTGGGCATCACGGCGCTCCGCTCGGCGTCGTCGCGGTAGATGGGCACCGCCACCACCTGGTAGGGCGCGAGCACTGGCGGCAGGCGCAGGCCCTTGTCGTCGCCGTGCGCCATCACCACCGCGCCGACCATGCGCGTGCTCAGGCCCCAGGATGTGGTCCAGCAATACTTGAGTTCGTTATCCCGGTCCAGGTACTTGATGTCGAACGCTTTGGCGAAGTTCTGGCCGAGGTTGTGGCTGGTGCCGGCCTGGAGCGCGCGGCGGTCGCCCATCATCGCCTCGATGCTGTAGCTGTACACCGCGCCCGCGAACCTCTCCTGGTCGCTTTTGCGCCCCCTGATGACGGGAATTGCCGCGTCGTTGATGGCAAAGTCGGCATACACGTCGAGCATCCGCAGCGTTTCCTCGTGCGCCTCTTCGTAGGTGGCGTGGGCAGTGTGGCCCTCCTGCCACAGGAATTCCATCGTGCGCAGGAAAAGGCGCGTGCGCAGCTCCCACCGGACCACGTTCGCCCACTGGTTGATGAGCACCGGCAGGTCACGGTAGCTCTGAATCCAGTTTGCGTAAGCGTGGCCGATCACCGTCTCGGAGGTGGGGCGCACGACCAGCGGCTCCTCCAGCTCTTTGCCGCCGCCGTGCGTGACCACGGCCAGTTCGGGCGCAAAGCCCTCGACGTGCTCCGCCTCTTTTTGCAGGAAACTCATCGGGATGAAGAGCGGGAAGTAGGCGTTCTGGTGGCCGGTCGCTTTGAAGCGCCGGTCCAGCCCGCTCCTGACGCCCTCCCAAAGCTCGTAACCGTAGGGCCGGATAATCATGCAGCCGCGCACCGGCGCGTAATCGGCCAGTTCGGCTTTCTGGATCACGTCGGTGTACCAGCGCGAGTAGTCCACGCTGCGCGGGGTGACACTTTGAGACGACATGCGCGCTTGCTCCCCTCAGGCCTCAGACATAAAACCGGCGGCGCTTGCCGCCGGTTACAAAGTATACCGTGCGATAAGGGCGGTGGGTAGGGCAGGCGCGCGGGCCCCGGCTAACAGCCGCCGGCTACCTGCCGGCGGCGTCGGCCTCGTAGGCGTCGAAAGCCTGCCGGTACGCCGCGCTCGCCTCCTCGGCATAGAGCCGCATCAGCCGCAGAGCGAAGAGCGGCTCTGACTGGACCGCCAGGAAGCGCTCCTGGTAGGCCTCATCCCAGCTATGCCATGTCCCCTCAAACGCGGGGTTCTCGACCATCTCGATAATCAACTCGTCGATCACGTCCCGCCGGATGACGCGGACCTCCGCCGGGGGCAGGCTCGACAGGAACTGCATGTAGGCCGCGCGGAACACCTGATCGACCAGCGGCGCGATGTCGCGCAGTTCGTACCCCTTCGCGTAGAAGTGCGCGCGGAAGGCGGCGTCATCCCACAGGTAGTCGAGCACCATGCTGCTCGCGACGGTGTACTGGTCCACGTGTGGCTCAGCCTCCGCTCAGCCGGAGCGGGACCTCCGGCGGGTTGGCGAACCAGGCCGCAAGCGCCGGCGGCGCTTCCTCCGCCGTCTGCACCACCTGGACCAGCGCCAGGTCGCGGTCGGCGTTGATGTAGGACTCGGCGCGGTACGTCTCCAGCACCCTGGCCCAGCCCGCGCCCACGAGCACGAACGGCCTGGGCGTGATCTCGCCGACCTGAAGCAGACTCCACGTCATCGCCACCTCGCTGAGCGTGCCGACGCCGCCGCGCAGCGCCACCACGCCATCGCAGGCCGAGACGAGGTGCAGCAGGCGCGCCTGGAGCGTCTCGAAGCGGACCTCCTCCGTCACCCAGCGGTTGGGGGGCCAGGCCATAGCGCGCGAACAGGCCCACGGTCACGCCGATCACGTCGCCGCCCTGCTCCGCCGCGCCCCGGCTCACAGCCTCCATCGTGCCGCTGTAGCCGCCGTTCATCACCGCGTAGCCGGCGCGGGCGAGCAACCCGCCCAGCGTGTAAGCTTCCTCATAGGCCGGCGACCCCGGTCGCGGCGACGACCCGCCGAAAACGCTCACGACTCTTCTGCCCATGCTGCGCCCTCGATCTGCATTGTTGGGAGATACCCCGCCAAAGGTACCGCAGAAGTCCCGATCCTAAAGTGCTTGCGCGCCGGATAATGCAGAACCCGCCGGGATTTCGGCGGGTTCTGCCTGAGGGATCTGCGCATGGGTGGCTGGGAGCGCGAGCGCACATGCGGTCCGCCACTGTTCGCCCCCTCACCGATATATTAAGAAATAATAAGATATATACACTAAATAAAATTACAGCGATGCATAAAAACATCTGAATATAATCACGATGAAATTAAAACCAATATTCCCGTTGTTATACTCAATGCTCCCATAACTCGCGCTTTTCTTCAACAAAGACGGCCTTCGAGAAAAATGATCTTCCACTATGAAGAATATATATACCATCAGCCGTCAAAACGGTTCCGAACAAGATCGTCATTATTGAAAACTCGTCCATCATTCAAGCACCTTGCATCACGCACCTAAGGGAGCTGGTCAGCGCCCGTTGACGCCTCCAAAACGAAGGGGAGCGTGACGGTGAAGGTCGTCCCGGCATCGACCCCGCTCTCGCACGTGATCGCGCCGCCGTGCAGCTCGACAGCGCGCTTGACGATGGCAAGCCCCAACCCCGTCCCGCTGATCTCGCCGACGTTCCTGGCGCGGTGAAAGGGCGCAAACAGCCGGGGTTGGTCCGCCTCCGGGATGCCGATCCCCCGGTCGGTGACGCGCAGCACCGCCGTGTGGCCGTTGCGCGCCAGGTGGACCTGCACCTGGCTCTCAGGCGGCGAGTACTTGAGCGCGTTCGAGAGCAGGTTCGTGAGGACCTGGCGCATCAGGTGGGCATCGACGTTGGCGGCGGTGAACGCGCCGGTGCGCGTGTACTCCAGGCGCGACGCCGCCGAAGCGACGCTGCGGAACTCGTCCACGACCTCGCGGCAGAGGACATCCAGGTCGAGCGGGGCCGGGGCAAACTGCACCGCGCCAGCTTCCAGCTTGGCGATGTCCAGCACCTCCTCCATGAGCCGGGTCATGTGCGCCACCTGGTCCCTGATCCGGTCCAGCCGCTCCAACACCTGGGGCGGATTCATCCTGTCGATGTAGTCCCGGAGCGCATTGCTGGTGATGAGGATCGTCGCCAGGGGGTTGCGGTACTCGTGCGAGACCATCGAGACGAAGCGCGTCTTGAGTTCGTTCAACTCGCGCTCCTTCTCCAGTTCCACGCGCAGAATCTCGCGCTCGCGGAGCGCCTCTTCCATCAGGTTGCGCTCCGTAACGTCGTCGAGGATGGTCAGGAACCCGCTGACGACGCCCTGCGCGTCGTACAGCGCCGCGATCCCCACGCTCACGTCGATCTGCGCCCTGCCTTCGTCCAGAGGCGCATCTCCAACCCACTGAGCTGGGTCCCCTGCGCGGCGACTCCCAGCAGGTCGCCGAAATCGACCACGAGGTCGTCAGGGATGATGGGGTTGGGCGCGCCGAGCGCCTCCACCGCGCGCCAGCCAAAGACACGCTCGGCGGCAGGGTTCCACACCCTGACGCGCGCGTCCGTGTCGAGTGTGATGATCGGCAGGGGCGACGCCGCAATGATCGCCTGCATCGTCTGCGTCGTTTCGAGCAGCACGTCCTCCGCAAGTTTCCGCTCGGCGATGTCATCCTGGAGCGCCTGTTCCACGCGCGCGCGCTTCTGCAGTTCGACGCGCAAGACACTGAACAGGGCCAGCGTGGTCACCGCCACGAAGCCCAGCCCCTTCGCCAGGCTGATGGTCGTAGACGTTGGGGCCTCGTCAACGAGAAGCCCCAGCAACGTGTCGGAGACGACGATCCACAGACCCGCGACCACGGCGTACACGGCACTGACGCGGACATCGAATCGCCCGAAGAAATCGCGCATATGGGTACCCTGCCTGGTTTCGGTTCGGTTCCTTGAGACCTATCCCTGCAAGAACGGGCGGCGATAACAGCCCCTCATCCAGCCGTCACGGTCTTCGGGCGGGGCGCTTTCCGGGGATATTCAGTGAAGTTGTGGGCGCTGAGCCTCCAAGGACACTGTTGGCAGAGAATGCCTCTGCGATACACGCCGAAACCAACTCAGGCAATGACGAACCTCGTTCCTGGGTTTCAGTTGCCCTCATTCTATTTCCAAATGCGATGGGCGCAAGTGCGCGGGGCGCACCTTTCGCAGCTTCGCGTTTTTCACGCTTTCGTGTTACGCACCCCGGCCCGCTGGCCCGGTAGCCACAACCTTGAGGAACCTTGAGAGAGCGACCGGTTTGACGCTATAATCATGGCCTGCACGTTCCGCGCGCATGGCGCGCGCCCTGCGGCGGGTCCGCGCGTTGCGGGGCGGGGTCCGGGCCGCCCCTGTCACAGATCGGTCACGAGAGCAAGGATTGGGGGCATGAAAGCGTTAGCACTTCACGGTACACACAACCTGCGCGTGATCGACGCGCCGGATCCCGAACCCGGCCCTGGCGAGGTGCTGATTCGGGTCAAGTCGGTCGGGGTGTGCGGCTCGGATCTGCACTACTACAAAGAAGGCTGCATCGGCGACGCGGTGATCCGCGACGGCTTCATCATGGGGCACGAGTTTGCCGGCGTGATCGAGGCGGCGGGCGAGGGCGTCAGCGTGCGTGAGTTCCGCGTCGGTGACCGCGTTGCGGTCGATCCGTCGATTGCGTGCGGGCAATGCGAGTTCTGCCTCAAGGGGCACCCCAACCTGTGCCTCAACCTGCGGTTCGCGGGCCAGCCCCCGGACGAAGACGGCGCGTTGCGCCAGCTCGTCAACTGGCCGGCCAGGTGCTGCTTCAAGATTTCCGACGCCATCAGCGACGCCGACGGCGCGATGCTGGAGCCGCTGGGCGTGGCGCTGTTCGCGACCGACCTGGGGAAGGTGCAACTCGGCGACACCGTGGTCATCATCGGCTGCGGGCCGATCGGCCTGCTCACGCTCCAGTGCGCGCGGCTGGCGGGCGCGGGGCGCGTCATCGCGCTGGACAAGCTCGCCTACCGCCTGAAGGCGGCGCGCGACCTGGGCGCAGACGATACCCTGCTCGTCACCGGCGACAGCCACATCGAGAGCGTGCTCGACTGGACGGCGGGGCGCGGCGCTGACGTGGTGTTCGAGGCGGCGGGCGACAACGACGCGCCGCGCGACGCGGTCGAGATGGCGCGGCGCGGCGGGATGGTGGTCTACATCGGCATCCCGCCGAAGGACTACATCATGTTCAGCGCGCACTCCTCGCGGCGCAAGGGCCTGACGATCAAGCTGGTGCGGCGCATGAAGCACACCTACCCGCGTGCGATCCAGCTCGTCGAGAGCGGCAAGATCGACGTCAGCGCGCTTGTGACGCACACCTTCCCGCTCCACGAGGGCGGCAAGGCTTTCGACCTGGTGAGTGTGTACGCCGACGAGGTAATTAAGGCCGTCATTGAGCCGAACGCATGATCGGTAAGCTGGAAGCTCGAAGCGGGTCTGCGTCTGCTCAGGTCAGCTTCCAGCTTCTAGCTTCTCGCGTTCAGACACGAGGAGCGTGAATCGAGCATGTCCGCCGTCGTCACCCCCGAATGGGTCAAGGACGCCGTTTTCTACCAGATTTTCCCGGACCGCTTTGCCAAAAGCGAGGCGGTCCCCAAGCCGGCCAACCTCGAAGCGTGGGACGCGCCGCCCACGGCGCAGGGCTTCAAAGGCGGCGACCTGCGCGGTGTGCTGGAACACCTTGACTACCTGGAGGCGCTGGGCATCAACGCGATCTACCTCAACCCCGTCTTCCAGTCGGCGTCGAACCACCGCTATCACACACACGATTACTACCAGGTAGACCCGATCCTGGGCGGCAACGCGGCGTTGCGCGCCCTCCTCGACGCGGCGCACGCGCGGGGCATCCGCGTGGTGCTGGACGGCGTGTTCAACCACGCCAGCCGGGGCTTCTTCCAGTTCAACCACCTGCTGGAGTGCGGCCCGGCCTCGCCCTATGTGGACTGGTTCATCGTCAAGGGCTGGCCGCTCAACGCCTACGACCCGAAGGCGAAGGAGCCGAACTACGCCGCGTGGTGGAACCTGCCGGCGCTGCCCAAGCTCAACACCGACACGCCCGCCGTGCGCGCGTTCCTCCTCGACGTGGCCGAGCACTGGATTCGCTTCGGCGCGGACGGCTGGCGGCTCGACGTGCCCTCGGAGATCGACGACGACGCTTTCTGGCAGGCGTTCCGCCGGCGCGTGAAGGCCACGAACCCGGAGGCCTACATCGTCGGCGAAGTCTGGCACGACGCGCATCGCTGGCTGCAGGGCGACCAGTTCGACGCGCAGATGAACTACATCTTTGCGCGCACCGCGATTGGGTTCTTCGGCGCGGAGACACTCAGCGGCCTCAAGCACGGCCCGTACAAGATCGAGAAGCTCAACGCGCCCGCCTTCGCCAAGACGCTCCAGCGCACGGTCGCCCTCTACGACTGGCAGGTCGTGCTGGCGCAGTTGAACCTGCTCGGCAGCCACGACACCGCGCGCTTCCTCTCGATGGTGGCCGGGGACGTGTCCGCGCTCCGGCTCGCGACGCTGTGCATGATGACGCTGCCCGGCGCGCCGTGCATTTACTACGGCGACGAGCTGGGGCTGGAAGGCGGCCCCGATCCGGGGTGCCGCAACGCCATACCGCCCGACCGGCTGAACGGAAACCGGGGCGACCCGTGGGCGTTCATCCAGGCGGCGGTCGCACTGCGGCGCGCGCACCCGGCGCTGCGGCGCGGCACGTTCGAGGTCGTGTATGCGGAGGGCAACGTGATCGCCTACCGGCGCGCGTTTGAGGGCGCGCACGCTCTGGTTGTGCTCAACGCCGGGCGGGAAGACGCCGCCGTGACCCTGCCGGCCGGCGGCCTGCACGGGGCAGCCTTCGGGACGCCACAGGCTTTGACCCTCTCTGAACGGGAGACCCAAATCACCGTGCCGGCGCGGTCCGGCGTGGTGCTGACGTAACCTTGGCTACAGGACAACGAGAGGAGCAATGACATGAGCCAGAAGAAGTACGCAGTCGGCGTCGACTTCGGCACCGAGAGCGGGCGCGCCGTGCTGGTCGATGTGTCGAGCGGCGCGGTGGTCGCGACGTCGGTCTACCAGTATGCCGACGGCGTGATCGACGAAAAGCTGCCCGGCGCCAACCTCGCGCTGCCGCCGGACTGGGCGCTCCAGAACCCGCTGGACTACATCGAGACCTTCAAGCGCACCGTCCCGGCAGTGCTCAAGGAGGCCGGCGTCGATCCGGCGGACGTGATCGGCGTGGGGATCGACTTCACGGCGTGCACGATGATGCCCACGCGCAAAGACGGCGCCCCCCTGTGCGCCCTCCCGGCGTGGCGCGACAACCCACACGCCTGGGTCAAGCTGTGGAAGCACCACGCCGCCCAACCCGAAGCGGATAAGATCAACGAGGTCGCGCGGCAGCGCGGCGAGGACTGGCTCCCCATCTACGGCGGCAAGATCAGCTCGGAGTGGTTCTTCAGCAAGGCGCTGCAGATTCTCGACGAAGCGCCGGACGTGTACGAGGCCGCCGACCGGCTCATCGAGGGGGCGGACTGGGTGGTCTGGCAACTGACCGGCGAGGAGAAGCGCAACCTGTGCACCGCCGGCTACAAGGCCATCTGGCAGAAGAAGGAAGGTTTCCCCAGCCGTGAGTACTTCGCCGCGCTCGACCCGCGCATGGCCGACATCGTGGACACGAAGATGAGCCGCGACATCTACCCGCTGGGCGCGCGCGCCGGCGGCCTGACCGAAGAAGCCGCCGGGTGGACCGGCCTCAAGCCGGGGACGGCGGTCGCCATCGCCAACGTGGACGCACACGTGACGGTGCCAGCGGCCACGGTCACCGAGCCGGGAACGATGGTGATGATTATGGGCACCTCGATCTGCCACATGGTGCTCGGCAGGGAGCGCAAAGAGGTCGAGGGGATGTGCGGCGTGGTCGAGGACGGCATCATCCCCGGCCTGTACGGCTACGAGGCAGGCCAGAGCGGCGTGGGCGACATCTTCGCGTGGTTCGTCGATAACGGCGTGCCGCCGGAGTATCACGAGGCGGCGCAGGCGCGCGGGCTGGACCTGCACGCGCTCCTCGAAGCGGAGGCGGCTCGGCTCAAGCCCGGCGAGAGCGGCCTGGTCGCGCTCGACTGGTGGAACGGCAACCGCAGCGTGCTGGTGGACGTGGACCTGACCGGCCTGTTGGTGGGCGCGACGCTCGCCACGACCGCGCCGGAGATCTACCGCGCGCTCATCGAGGCGACGGCCTTCGGCACGCGCATGATTATCGAGGCCTTCGAGCACAACGGCGTGGCGGTCAATGAGATCGTGGCGGCGGGCGGCCTGCCCGAAAAGAACAAGCTGCTCATGCAGATCTACGCCGACGTGACCGGACGCCCCTTCAAGGTGGTGGCGACGGCCTACGGGTCGGCGCTCGGCTCGGCAATGCACGGCGCGGTCGCGGCGGGCATGGCCGCCGGCGGGTATGAGTCGATTGTCGAGGCCGCGCAGCACATGGCGCATCTCAAGGACGAGATGTTCACGCCGATCTCCGAACATACGGCGGTCTACGACCGGCTGTACGCCGAGTATGTGACGCTGCACGACTACTTTGGGCGCGGCGAGAACGACGTGATGAAGCGCCTCAAGGCGATGCGCGCGGAAATCGTGGCGAATAAGTAACGCGGTCGTCTCCCTCTTGAGTGTTGTTGCGGAGGCGTTTGGCTTAACGAGTCAGACGATGGCTTCCGGCTACCTGCCTCACCCCCCTATGGAGGTCCCGTCTGGCGCGGCGGGGGGTGAGGTCAACCAAACCGAATCATCGCACCAATACTTCACGGGGAGACTACTGGCAACGCGGTCTGCGGTAAAATCTGGGTTAGGGGCACAACGCTGCGCCGAAGGCGCATGTGCCCCTGCAGATAGAACAAGATGTGCCTCGATTCGTTTTGTGCACTGTCCCATAAGTCGTGCCGCTTTTCGCCAGCGATAGGGTTAATCTGGAGAAGTCTGTGCTGATTGCACATCTAGTGCCCGGCTACTTTGCAGCAACGAAGTCCCAGTCGCATTGGAAGGCGGACTGGAGTCGATCAAAACGGGTTGTGCTCTGGACAGCTGCCCTCGTGAGCACATTCGTGCCTGATCTGGATGTCGTTTACAACGCGCTCTTTCGCGGATTCATCAACCATAGTACGCTCTGGACACACAGTCTATTCGTACACGCTGGTATCGGCTTCTCTTGGTGGCTGCTGCGTCGTTTCGGGCGATGGCCTTTCCTGCAAACGCTCATTGGACTCGTTGCCGTCGGCGGGTTCTCACATCTGATTCTGGATATTTTGTCACATGGCACACCCTTACTCTACCCTCTTTCACTTCACATGTTTGGCGCGCCATCCACGCGCGTTCTTGAAGGCGGTTTCTGGGCATATGCTTCTGACCCCATCTTTCTGGCAGAGCCGTTTCTCCTGGCTGTGGCAGCCGCGCATGTTGTCACCCACCGGCGGCTAGCATCGCGCACTCAGAAACTGGCGCTGGTCGGATTGGCTAGCGGCCTAGCGGTGATGACGATCCTGTTCTTACTTCTCCTGCCAACGTTGCAGAATATGGCCGCAGCCGTAGGGGCAGACTCATGAATCGTTGCAGCCAACTGCCAGCCGCGCGACAATCGGCTGAACTACATCGGCTGTTTGGTTTCGACAAGGAAAGCCACTCTTTGACACAGACAAAGCGAACCATCCGGGCAGGTTTGGGGGTATCTTCTTGACTGAGGTGAACCACCTTCGCGGCGTGATCTGGGACCTGGACGGCGTGCTGCTCGACAGCCACGCCAGCCACTTCCGCGCGTGGCAGCAGGTGACGGGCGAGTTCGGCATCCCGTTCAGCGCGCAGACGTTCAACGACACGTTTGGGATGAACAACCATGCCGTGCTCCAGCGCTGGCTGGGCGCGCGGTGGACCCCCGAACTGGAAGCCGCCGTGGTCGAGCGCAAGGAGTCGCTCTACCGGGGCGAGGCGCGGCACAACGCAACGGCCATGCCCGGCGCGCGCGACTGGCTGGCGCGCTTGCACCGCGCCGGCTGGCGGCAGGCGTTGGGGAGTTCAGCGCCCAGGGTCAACATCGACGTGGTGCTGGAGGTGCTCGGCTTCCGCGACTACCTGTGCGCGATCAGCTCCGGCGAGAACTTCCCTCCAAGCCCGACCCGGCGCTCTTCCTGAACGCCGCGCACGCGATGGACGTGGACCCGGCGCGCTGCGTGGTGGTCGAGGACGCGCCCTCCGGCATCGCGGGGGCGCGCGCCGCCGGGATGCGCTGCATCGCCGTGGCGACGACGCACGACGCCGGCGCGCTTGACGGGGCGGACGTTATCGCGCCGGGGCTGGACGCGCTGCCCGATGACGCCTTCGACCGGCTGGTGCCGCCGCTTTAGCGAACAATGGGAGCAATGCCTATGCCTGACCCCGAAGCAAAATCAGCGCCCCGCTGCCTCTATTGCCGGCGCGACAGCGCGCAGGTACCGCTGTTGCCGCTGCGCTACCGGGAGGAGGAAGTCTGGATCTGTCCGCAACACCTGCCCATCCTGATCCACAACCCTGCGCAACTGGCCGGCATCCTTCCCGGCGCGGAGCACTTCGCGCTGGACGAGGACGCCGGCGACCACCATGATTGATTGTGGTCGCCGCTTCGGCTGTGGGCGAGATCACAGAGATGGCACGCATCGCACCGCACGGTTGAGAGCCTATGAGTGAAGGAGCAATAACATGACAGCGCAAACGACCCTGGGTTTGATCGTCGGCAACCGGAGCTTCTTCCCCAGCCACCTGTGCAAGACCGGGCGCGAGCAGGTCTTGCGCGTGCTGGAGGAGGAGGGCTTCAAGATCATCGCGCTCAGCGAGCAGGATACCGAGTACGGCTCGGTGGTGAGCCTGGACGACGCGCACAAGTGCGCCGATCTGTTCAAGCAGCACGCGGACGAGATCGACGGCATCCTGGTGACGCTGCCCAACTTCGGCGAGGAGCGGACCATCGCCAACGTGCTGCGCTTCGCCGGCCTGAACGTTCCGGTGTTGATCCAGGCCTTCCCCGACGATGTGGGCAAGATGGACATCCAGAACCGGCGCGACAGCTTCTGCGGCAAGATGTCGGCGTGCAACAACCTGCACCAGTACGGCATCCCCTACTCGCTCACGACCTTGCACACGGTCGATCCCGACGACGCGAGCTTCCGCGCCGACCTGCAGCGCTTTGGCGCGACGTGCCGCGTGGCGCGCGGGCTGCGCGGCGTGCGCATGGGGATGCTCGGCGCGCGCCCGACCGCGTTCAACACCGTCCGCTACAGCGAGAAGGTGCTGGAACGCGCCGGCA
Organism: Anaerolineae bacterium; assembly: GCA_027494055.1. GTDB lineage: Bacteria > Chloroflexota > Anaerolineae > Aggregatilineales > JAFGMM01 > JAOSJO01. Next base: position 169,254 of record JAOSJO010000025.1, read on the forward strand.
TCAGCGTGGAGACGCTCGACCTGTCGGAGGCGTTCGGGCAGGCGAACGCGCTCAGCGACGACAACGACGCCGTCAGAGCCAAGCGCGCTGAGATCGAGCAGTACGTGCCCACCAGGGGCGTCCCGGCGGACGCGCTGAACAAGATGGCGCGCTTCGGCGTCGTGCTCCAGCGCTGGATCGAGGCGAACGAGCTGGTCGCAACCGCGCTCCAGTGCTGGACCTCGATGGAGGAGTACTTCGGCATCGTGCCCTGCACGCTGATGAGTATGCTCAGCAACCGCCTGCTGCCGAGCGCGTGCGAGACCGACATCACCGGGGCAATCGGCATGTATGCGATGGCGCTCGCCTCCGGCCAGCCCAGCGCGCTGCTCGACTGGAACAACAACTACGGCAACGACCCGAACAAGGGCGTCGTCTTCCACTGCTCCAACCTGCCCAAAGACGTGTTCGTCGCCGACATCCCGGTGATGAACTACCAAGAGATCATTGCCGGCACGGTGGGCAAAGACAGCACGTATGGCACGATCTACGGGCGCATGAAGGCGGCCCCGTTCACCTACTGCCGCGTCTCCACCGACGACTACAGCGGTGAAGTCATGGCGTATGTGGGCGAGGGCGTCTTCACCGACGACCCCATCGACACGTTTGGCGGCTACGGCGTGGTGGAGGTGCCCAACTTCCAGGGGCTGCTGCACTACATCTGCGAGACCGGCTTCGAGCACCACGTCGCGGCGAACCAGGCGCGCGTCGCCGACGCCGTCTACGAGGCGACGCGCAAGTATCTCGGCTGGAAGGTCTACTACCACAAGGGGTAATGCGCCGCGGGTGCATTCAAAATAGGCAACTTCATGCCCAGGCACGACCTCACTGAATCCTCTCCACACGTGGAGAGGGGATTTACAATATTCTTATTCTCCCCCTCTCCATTTTATGGAGAGGGGGCCGGGGGTGAGGTAAGACAGGCAGAGTACTCACGACCCAAGAGCGTGCCCCATAATGGGATGACCCTGCTCCGCGCCTCGCGCTCCGGGTAGGATGCAGCCAGGAGGGGGACGGGCGCTAACCCGTTCCCCTCTCTTCTTCGCGCTTTCTCGGCTTGCAGTCAAGGGTGATCGTTCATGACCCCCGGCAACATCGTCATCCTGAATGGAACGTCGAGTTCGGGCAAGACGAGCATCCTCAAAGCCTTGCAGGGTGTTCTCGACGCACCCTACCTCGACGCCGGGATCGACAAATTCCTCTGGATGCTGCCCGACCGGTACCTGCGCGAGCCGCTCTGGCATGAGGTTTTTGAGTACCTCTGGCGTGAGGAGCATGGCGCGATGACGCTCACGATCCAGGCCGGGCCGGTGGGGCGCGCGGTCATGTCGGGGATGCATCACGCCATCGCTGCCCTGGCGCGCGCGGGGAGCAACGTCGTCGCGGACCATGTGTTGCTCGAACCGGCGTGGGTCCAGGAGTGCGCCGCGCTGTTCAGCGATCTGCCGGCGTTTCTGGTCGGGGGTGCGCTGTCCGCTTGATGTGCTCGAACAACGCGAAAAAGGCGCGCCGTGACCGGACCCTGGGCCAGGCGCGGGCGCAGTATGCGGCGGTTCACGCGCACGGGTTGTACGACCTTGATGTGGATACCTCCCGTCTCAGCCCGCTGGAGTGCGCGCTGCAGATCAAGCGCCGTCTGGAGGCGGGGTCTCCGCCGTGCGCGTTCAGAATGCTGAGGCGCGGCACGGGCGCGACCGCCTGACCGGCGCGCGCAACCGGCTGCGCGTCTGTGGGACTCTGGCGGCGTGTGCAGAAGCGACGATTTGTCGCGCCCCTCCGCTTTTCCAGTAGAATAGGGTGCAGGAATCACTGTCTCGAAGGGGCACGCGATGAACGCGCGCACGCATTCAAGGCTCGCGGTGCTGCTTTGTGTCGTGGCGTGGGTGATGGTAGCTGGTGGGGCCGTCTGGAGCGCCAATGCGCTCACAGACCCGACCGCTGCGACGATAACGGCTTCGCTGGCGGTGGCCGCGGCCCTGTTCGCGCTGGTCACGCTGGCCGGGGCGTGGATCGTCGCGCTGCGGGTCGCCAGAGGTCAGGCGCAGGCGACGTTCGCCTCCCGCTGGCTGCTCCCCGCCGCGCTGGCGATGGCGCTGCCGCTGGTTTCGCTGTGGGGGGCGCTGACCGTGCGCTCGCTGACGGCGGGCGAATGGGGCGTCGCGCTGGAGTTGTTGGGGTTGCTGCCCCTCTCCGGCGCGATGCTAAGTCCGCTGGCGGGGTTGCTGGCGCTAGGTCTCCTGCTGGCCGACGCCGCGCGCGCCGAACACCCCACCGCCGGCGATGCATTGCCGCCCTACTGGTCCGCCGCCCCGCTGACCGCCGAGGACGTCGCACGCGAGATGGCCGAGGCGACCGGGGAGGCCGAACCGCGCAAACCGCCGGCGGCTCCCGAAGCGCCCGTGCCGGCGGACGACCTCACGCGCATCAAGGGCATCGGCCCCAAGACGGCGCGCGCGCTCCACGCCGGCGGAATAACTACCTTTGTGGCGCTGGCGTCGGCAGAGCCGGCGATAATTGCGCGTATTTTGCAGGAGGCCGGCGTCCGCCCCGGCGACATCGATGCCTGGCGCGCTCAGGCGGCGCAGGAGGGGCAACAGGCCGGCGCTGAGTGATGCACATGGGCCGCGCCCGCCTGAAAGAAAAAGCCCCGCAACGCTGCGGGGCTTCATGTTTGATCGCGCGGTCGCTACCGGTCGCCGCTGAGGCCGAGCAGCCCCAGGCCGAGCTTGGGCGCGCGCGCCCTCTCCTCGTCCTTGCCGAAGCGGATGATCTCGCCGTTGTCATCGATGGCTTCGACCGCCAGGCCGAGGCTCTGCAACTCCTTGACGAGCACGCGGAAGCTCGCCGGGATGCCCGGCTCCTCGATTGGCTCGCCCTTGACGATGGCCTCGTAGGTCTTGACGCGGCCCTGCACGTCGTCGGACTTGACGGTGAGCATCTCCTGCAGGGTGTGCGCCGCGCCGTAGGCCTCCAGCGCCCACACTTCCATTTCGCCGAAGCGCTGGCCGCCGAACTGCGCCTTGCCGCCGAGCGGCTGCTGCGTCACCAGGCTGTAAGGGCCGGTGGAGCGGGCGTGCACCTTGTCTTCCACAAGGTGCGCCAGCTTGAGCATGTGGATCACGCCGACGGTCACAGACTGGTTGAACGGTTCGCCCGTCTTGCCGTCGTAGAGCCGCATCTTGCCGTAGATCGGCACCGGGTGGCCGGTGGTGAACATCACCGTGTCGGCCATCTGCTTGAGCGTGTCGGGGTCAGTGTTGGGATCGACCTGCTCGCCGGTCATGTGCTCGACCCACAGCCGCAGCGTGATGTGGCGCGCCTGCGAGTCGCGGCGCTCGCGCTCGGCGACCAAGAGCGTCTCGTCGCCAAAGTCGAGCACGTCGTCAGGCATGATGCCCTGCTCGCGCAGCCATTCCCTTCAGGACGGCGCGCCGGGCGTAGGTCTCGTCGAGGGCCAGGCTGTCCTGATTGTACTCAGGGCGCCCGCCAAGCCATTCGTCGATGTAGAGGCGGCGCAGCTCGCCGTCGTCCTCGATGGACTCAGGGTCGTAGTTGGCCTCCGCCGCCCATTGCCACGCCCGCTCGGTGATGTCCTTCCAGGCGACATCGACCAGCCAGGCGCGGCCCAGCTCAGCCTCAATCTCCAGCTCGTTTGCGCCGTCGAAGACCGGCGTGATGGCGCGGAAGCCCAACCGGGTCGCGGCCCAGCCGAGGTGCGTCTCAAGTACCTGGCCCAGGTTCATACGGCCTGGCACGCCGGTGGGGTTGAGGATGATCTGGATGGCCTTCCCGTCTTCGAGGAAGGGCATATCCTCAATCGGGACGACCTGCGAGATCACGCCCTTGTTCCCGTGGCGGCCGGCCATCTTGTCGCCCTGCGTGATCTTGCGGCGCTGCGCCACGCTCACGCGCACCATCTGGTCCACGCCGGCGGGCAGGTCGCGGTGTTCCTCACGGGTGAAGATTTTTACATCAACGACCTTGCCCTTCTCGCCGTGCGGCAGGCGCAGCGAGCTATCTTTCACCTCGCGCGCCTTCTCGCCAAAGATGGCGCGCAGCAGCTTCTCTTCCGGCGAGAGTTCCTTCTCACCCTTGGGCGTGATCTTGCCCACGAGGATGTCGTTCGGCCCCACCTCCGCGCCGATGCGCACGATGCCGTGCTCGTCGAGGTCTTTGAGCGCATCGTCGCCGACGTTGGGGATGTCGTAAGTGATCTCTTCCGGGCCGAGCTTGGTGTCGCGCGCCTCGACCTCGTGCTTCTCGATGTGGATCGAGGTGAACTTGTCCTCGCGCACCAGTTCCTCGCTGATGAGGAGCGCGTCCTCGTAGTTGCCGCCCTCCCACGAGAGGAAGGCGCAGAGCACGTCATGGCCCAGGGCAAGCCGGCCGTTGACGGTGGAGGAGCTGTCGGCGATGATGTCGCCAGGCTTGATGTGCTGGCCCTTCACCACAACCGGGCGCTGGTCGATGCACGTCGATTGGTTGGACCGGTTGAACTTGCGCAGCCGGTACGCCCGCTCGTTGCCGTTGTCGGCGCGCACGACCACCTTATCGCCCTCGACGCTCAAGACCTCGCCCTCGACATCCGCGACGATGACCTGCCCGGAGTCGTGCGCGGCCTGGCCTTCCATGCCCGTACTGATGACCGGGATATCCGGCATGAGCAGGGCACGGCCTGGCGCTGCATGTTGGACCCCATCAGCGCGCGGTTGGCGTCGTTGTGCTCAAGGAAGGGGATAAAGGCCGCCGAGATGCCGACGATCTGGCGCGGCGCGACGTCCATGTAGTCGATGCGCTGCGCCGGCGCGGACAGGAAGCGCTGGTTGAAGCGCGCGTAGACGCGCTCCCCGACGAACTGTCCGAGTTCGTCCACCTCGGCGTTCGCCTGGGCAATCGTGTAACGGTCCTCTTCGTCTGCCGAGAGGTAGGTGATCTCCGGCGAGACAAACGTAGGCACCGGGACCCGCTCGACGCCGGCGTCCTTGAGCTTGCGGGCAAGCTCGCGGTCGATGGGCGTCTCGGCCTTGGCGATGACCTTGCCGGTTTCGGGATGCTGCACATCCTCGCGCAGCACCCGGCCCAGCAGGCGGTCGTCATCCGGCGGCAGCGAGCGCAGCACCTTGCGGTACGGCGTCTCGATGAAGCCATACTCGTTGACGCGCCCATACGACGCCAGACGCCCGATCAGGCCGATGTTGGGGCCTTCCGGCGTCTCGATGGGGCAGATGCGGCCATAGTGGCTGTGGTGCACGTCGCGCACGTCGAAGCCGGCGCGCTCGCGGCGCAGGCCGCCCGGCCCCAGGGCCGAGAGCGTGCGCTTGTGCGTCAGCTCGGCGAGCGGGTTGGTCTGGTCCATGAACTGCGAGAGCTGGCTCGACCCGAAGAACTCGCGGATGGCGGCCACAATGGGGCGGATGTTGACCAGGTTGATGGGCGTCAGGTCCGCGCTCTCGCGGATCGACATGCGCTCGCGCACGACGCGCTCCGTGCGGCGCAGGCCCACGCGCAGCTTGTTCTGGATCAACTCACCGACCGTCTTGACGCGGCGGTTGCCCAGGTGGTCGATGTCGTCGGGGTCGGCCACGCCGTTGTTGATCTGGATCATGCGCTCGATCAGCTTCACCAGGTCGAAGCTGGTGACGGTGCGGTGCGTGCGCGGGATTTTGTCATCGATGCGGAGGCGCTGGTTGAGCTTGTAACGCCCGACGCGCTCCAGGTCGTAACGGCGCTGGTCGAAAAGCTGCTGCTCCAGGTACTCGCGCGCGTTGTCGAGGGTCGGCGGGTCGCCAGGGCGCATCCGCTTGTAGAACTCAAGGAGCGCGACCTCGGCGACGGTCTGGGAGCCGCGCGCCAGGGTGCTCCAGTCCGGCTCCTGCTTGATGGTGGACTCGATGAAGGGGTGGTCGGGGTCGTTGTCCACCTCGGCGTAGAGCGCGAGCAGTTCTTCGGAGGTGCCTTCTTCGATCGGCTTCTCCCCGGCCAGCCGTCCGCGACCGCGGCCAGCGCGCGCAACAGCACGGTCACCGGGATGGTGCGCTTGCGGTTGAACTTGATGGTGAGGTAGTCGGATTTGCGCGTCTCGAACTCCATCCACGCGCCACGGTCGGGAATGAGCTTGGCGGTGGCGAGCAGACGCCCGGTGACGCGGTCTTCCTCGGCGTCGAAGTAGACGCCCGGCGAGCGGATGAGCTGGCTCACCACCACGCGCTCGGTGCCGTTGATGATGAAGGTGCCGTTGGCGGTCATGAGCGGGAAGTCGCCCAGGAAGATGTCGGAGGTGATGACCTCCTCGCCGGCCTCGCGGTTGACCAGCGCCACGCGCACGTACATGGGCGCGGCGAAGGTCATGTCGCGCTCAAGGCAGGTCTCTTCGTCGTACTTCGGCTCCTCGAACCAGTAATCGAGGCCGAACTGCTGTGCTTCAGGGCTGTTGCCGGGGAAGTAGAGCTTGAGGTTGCCGTTGAAGCTATCGATAGGGCTGATCTCGTCAAACAGCTCGCGCAGGCCCTCGTCCCTGAACCACTCAAACGAGTTGAGCTGGACTTCGATCAGCGACGGCAGTTCCAGCACGTCGCTCGTGCGCGCATAGTTCTTGATTCTGTCCATGCAATCTCCCCGTGAAATGGAATTCCTCTTGGCAAAAACTGTTATGGTGCAGCGCCCCTGCGAATAGAAGCTTACTAACGCCAAAAGACACTAAACGGGCAAGGAACACCTGGGGAAATGGGGGCGGTTGAGGTTCCTTGCCGAGGTTACACGAAACTATATGATATCACACTTCTTTTGCCTGTCAAGGTTTTTTCACGCAGCATGACAGGGCCCGGGGATGGGGAAGCGCGCAGGCGTTGCGCGCATTTCAGGAGACCGCCTGGTTACGGAATGCGTCAAGCGTGGACCATCCAATAGCGACGGCGAGCAGCGCCAGGCCACATATCCCGACCAATGAGACCAGCGCGCCATACCCCGTAGTGTCGTAACCGTACAGGTAGACAGAATTGTACGCTTCGTCGAGCAGCACCGCGCCCACCAGCCTCATCAAGATGAGGAAACCGGCGATCCCCAGGAACACAGCGGCGCGCGAGCCTCGCTTCTTGATCGCGTGATCGACGCCGACAGCGCCCAGCAGCAAGATGACGAGGAAGACGCTGCCATCGGTCAGCGCCAGCACGCCCGCAACCACGCTCGCCGCCGCCCGCCACCAGCGGCGCATGGTCGATGCGGCGTCGGCAGACTCCCAGGCGACGCCGAGCCGGGACTCCCCGCCGGCGATGCGCGCAGCGTGTGCCGGGCCTGTGAAGGGCGTTTGCCCGCTGATGTTGCCCCCCGCGACGTTGTCCGCGCGGACGCTCCCAGAGCCAACCACCGCGCCCGGCCCGACATCGCCGTTAATGTGGATCGCGTCGCCGGCCTTCTGCAGCTTCTCGTAGGTGTCCCAACCATCCGCGGTCAGGTTGTACCACCCCCCGGAGTCATATCGCACAAGGCGCGCCCGCGCGAGGCTGTCCAGGACTTCGTTCGCCTCGTGCTCGCTCAGCCCCAACCTCAGGCGAATCGAATGCAGGTTGCGGTCAACCGGGGTTGTGGTAGGAGTCGTTCAGATACTTTAGCACACGCAGTTCACTGGGAGACAGGGACGACATGGTTCCCCCCAGAAAATGGAGAAAGCCCTGACCGGGCAGTGACGGCGATACGCAGCACCGCGGCGATACTCGGTATCGCTTAGAACAGAAGCGTTTTGGTTATGATTAGATATTATACACCGATTTTATCCGCAGTTCCACTGGATGTAGCGCGTTGCGATAGCATGTCAAGGTTCGAGAACGGCGATGCATGCACCCAGAGGCGTAACACGAAAGCACGAAATACGCGAAGCCACGAAAGGAAGGGGCGCTTTTGTCGCGTTTTTGCGCCTTTCGTGGCTTCGTGTTTCCAATCTGCGCTGTCTTCCGGACTCCGTCATGCAATGGCGCGTCGCTTACACCGTGTCTATTCACGTTGTCCGCCCGGTATCGCGCCATAGTGCTTTCTTCATAGCCCAACGACTGAAGTCATCGGCTGATCGCAGAAGATGGCGGACAGGAATACGAATTGGCCCGCGACTCATGCGTTTTGATGAATTACCGTGGCAATCTCTTCGCAGAGTCACGGCATGGCTATGCGCCGATCACAAACCTTCCGATGTAGGGTGCGTAGGGGCGAACCGACGGTTCGCCCCTACCGCCAGATATGGCAGTGGATGGGGGCACAGCGTGCGGTGCCTCCACAGAGCGGTCAAGAGCGTATTGCCCGTGTAACTTTCCGAAATCCATCAGTCGCGGGACCCAAAAGGTGAACGGATACCGCACGCCACGCTGCCCCACGATCCGGAGCGCGCCCATCGGTCGGCGTCGCCGGTTCGCGCCCGGATGTGCGATAATTGGATAAACAGGATGGGCAAAGTTTTTGGAGTGCGTGTGATGAGGCGCATTGTATTGTTTCTGGCGCTCGTGCTGGCGTCGGTCGGGGGCGCGGGCGCGCTGGGGCAGGAGGCCGGCGACGCCGGGCGGATCGCCATCGCCGGGGCCGACGGCAACATCCACCTGTACGACGTGGCGACCGGCGTGGTTACGCCGCTGACCGAGGACGGCGCTCCCGACGCGAAGGTCTACATCTGGCCCACGTGGTCGAACGACGGGCGACTGGCCTACTTTGGCGTGAGCGTGCAGCCCGGCGACCCCTACCGGTTCGGCATCTTCCTCCAGCCGCCTGAGGGCGACCCCATACGCGCGCACACGGCGCGCGACGAGAGCTTCACCTATGCCCACTGGGCGCCGGGCGACTGCCCCGCCGGGGACTGCCGCGACCTGGCCGTGCTCTACACCAACACGAACGGCGAGCTTGCGCTGCGGCGCGTGCGCGCCGGTGAAGGGGCCGCCGACGTTTCGGTGGTCGAGGTCGAGACCGGCGGTCCGTTCTATTGGGACTGGTCGCCCGACGGCCAATCGATGTTCTGGGCGCGCTTCGGGGCGCTGCTGGAACGCTACGACGTGGCGGCCAACGCGGTGGTCGAGACCTTCGCGGAGGCGCAAGGGCTGGAGCGCGCGGTGGACTGGTCGCCGGTGGACGACCGCCTGCTCTCCTCAGTGCGCCGGGCAGACGGCGCCTTTGACCTTGTCGTCTTCGATGGCGCGGCGCGGGAGGTGCTGGTCGAAGGGCTGGAGGGCGGCGTGGCCTTCGAGTGGTCGCCCGACGGAACCCAGGTCGCGTATGTGGACTTCGCCGACACCGCGCACCTCAAGATTGTGGACGCCAACACCGGCAGCGAGGTCGCCGCGCTGGCGCAGGGAGTCGTGGCCTTCTTCTGGTCGCCCGACGGCGCGCGCATCGCCTACCTCACGTTCGAGCCTGAACGCCTGACGCCGCAACCCATCGCATACCGGCAGCCGGCGCAGCAGGCCCCGCAGCTTCAGTGGTTCATCTACGACCTTGCCACCGACGCCACCGCTGTGTCAGTCGTGTTCACGCCCACGAGCGACATGGTCTACTACCTGAGCTTCTTCGACCAGTTCGCGCGCGGCCACCGCCTGTGGTCGCCGGACAGCGCGCGCATCGTCTATGCCGAGCGGCTGGGCGACGGGCGGGACGTGGTCTCGCTCATTGATGCCGGCGACCCCGGCGCTGCCCCGCAGATTCTCGTGGAAGGCCGCTTCGGCGTCTTCAGTTGGTGAACCGGCGCAGCCAGCCGGCAGGCGCAACCCGCGCACCGGGGGCGCATTGCCCTCGGTGCGCCCTGGCCGGCTGCCGCGCGCCGGGCGGATTCGGTCAAATCAATGTACAATTAGTCAACTGTGTAACAGGAACGCGGCAAGGCGCACCCGAAATGAGGCACGATGAAACCCTCTCCCCGGCATCTCGCAACGTTGTTGGTTGCCGTGTGGCTGCTTGGCGTCGCGGCGGGCGTCCTGGCGGCGGAGGGCGGCAACCCCGCGCCGCCGGCGCAGCCGCCGCCCACCGTCACCGCGACGGTCACGCCAACCCCTGCGCCCACCTGGACGCCCCTGCCGGCCGGCGCTTCTGGTCGGCCGGACATCGGCGACGCGACGACGCCCGGCCTCGGCAACACCGGCTACGACGTGCAGCACTATGACCTGAGCTTTGACATCGACATCGACAACCTGGAGATGGCGGCGGTCGCCACGCTGGTGATCGCGCCGACGCGCGACAACCTGGCGCGCTTCAGCCTGGATTACGCCGGCCCGCCCGTGACCGACGTGCGCTTCAACGGCGCGCCGGTTCCTGGCAGCGCCAGGACCTCAAGCTGTGGGTGGCGCTCCCCAGCCCCGCGCCGGCGGGCAAGACCTTCGTGCTCAGCGTGCACTACGCCGGGTGGCCGGGCCGCTTCCAGTCGCCCTACATGCCGTTCCTCAGCCTGGGCGTCTACGCGAGCCAGGCGAACCGCTACCTGTTCACCTTCAACGAGCCGGACGGCGCGCGCGCGTGGTTCCCGTGCAACGACCACCCGCGCGACAAGGCGACGTTCACGTTTACGCTCACCGTGGCCGACGACCTGACCGCCGTCGCCAATGGCGAGCCTGACCCGCCGGCGGACAACGGCGACGGCACGCGCACCTTCGTCTACCGCATGGACTACCCGATGGCGACCTACCTGGCCGTCATCGCGGTGGGCGATTACCGCGTGATCGAAGAGACCGCCGAAGGGGGCATCACCCTGCGGCACTATTACTTTGCCGAGCAATCCAGAGCGAACGTGCGCGAGACGTTTGCCGTCACCCGCAGGGCGCTGGATGTCTTCGAGCAGTTGTTCGGCCCCTACCCGTTTGACGGCTACGGCCACGTGCTCACGCCGCAGGGCGCAGTGGGCATGGAAACCCAGTCGATGACCATCATGCCGGCCGGCCTGGCGAACGCCGGCGCGGGCGGGACGCGCATCATCGTGCACGAGCTGGCGCACCAGTGGTTCGGCGACCACGTCTCGCCCGACTCCTGGAGCGACATCTGGCTCAACGAGGGCTTCGCCACTTACGCCGAGGTGCTCTGGGCCGAGCTCGACTCCGGCCAGCAGGCGATGGCGGCGGCGTTGGGCGCCGATGAGAACCAGGTCCTCTTCAGCGGGCAGCCTGCCCCACTTGCCCAGCCCGCCGTCACCGACCTTTTCGGCGCCAACAGCTATGAGAAGGGCGGCTGGGTGGTCCACATGCTGCGGCGCGAGATCGGCGACGAGGCCTTTGTCGCGATGATGCAGACCTACCTGGAGCGGTTTGGCGGCGGCACGGCGACCACGCAGGACCTCTGGGACGTGGCCGAGGAGGTTTCCGGGCAGGACCTCAGCCTGTTCTTCGAGCAGTGGGTGTACCGGCCCGACAACCCGTTTGTGACGCTCTACTGGACCCCGCGCGGCGAGGTACTGGCGTGCCAGACCGGCGTGCCGTTCGTGTTCGACCTGCCGCTCGGCTTCACGGGCGACAGGCAAATCGCGCCCGATCAAGAGGCGTTGGTGACGCTGGCTGTCGATGAGAACGCCGAGCGCGCGGCTTTCGCGCTCCACTTCGAGGCGCTCCAGCTCTGGCCCGACCCGGTGCAGAACGTGCTCGCGTGGGTTCAGGCGCAGCCGGTAGAGACGCTGCCCGCGACCTGCCCGTGAGCGCCCCTCACGTACGCACGCCAGTCCCGGCGCGGATGCTGGCCGCGCCGGCCTCGGCCAGGAAGCGCTGGCGGTAGCGCACCAGCCCCAGCAGCGCTGTCAGTTGGAAGAGCGTCACCGACACGGCCCGGAACTGGTCGAAGAAGAAGACCAGCAGATTCACGGTGGTCAGCAGCATCAGGAAGCCAAGCGTGCCGAACATCACGCCGCGCTCCTCCTGGCCCCGGAGCATGTAGAAGCTCCCCGCCAGCAGGAGCATATCCGCGAGCACCTCCAGCGCCAGGCGGACGATAGACCACAGCGCGTAAGCGGGGGTGGGCGACAGGCCGCTGGCGACGAGGCTTTCCGCCAGTTGCGACAGCACAATGTCGGGGGTCGTCAGCGCCACGCCCAGCGTCACCAGTTCAGAGAGGGCGACCGCCCCGGTCAGCCCTAGAGCAAGAATCAGCAGCCACCGCAGCCGCGCCCGCGTGAACAGGCGCCGCTCATACGCGCGCACCCGCGCCACCCACCGGTCGAGCGGGCCGGGGTTCTGCGGCACGAGACGGACCGCGTCGGAGGCGAGAAACGCCAGCAGGGCCATCGCGAGCTGCGCCTGGTCGGGGTGCTCGGCGTTGTCCGCCACGTAGCGCAGCCGGCTTTCGAGCAGGGCGTGCTCCTCGGCGTCCAGGTCGCGGTCGAGCACTTCCATCAGCCCGTCGAGCGCGCTGTACAGCTCATAGCGCGCGCTGGAGGGCCGCAGCCGCCGCACCTGGATGTAGATCAGCGCGGTCAGCAGGAAGAAGGCGTAGATGATGGGCGCGGCGAAGGGGTAGAAGTAGTCGTTGTTCTGCGTGATGAACTTGCCCACCTCGTCGATGAACAGGCCCACGCCGAGGCCGCTCAACACCGCCGTGGCCGGGTACGTCCAGCGGTTCGCCCACGTCAGTGGGACGAGCGTGGCGACGAACAGCAGCAGCCCGCCCCAGAGCACGTGCGCAATGTGCAGCGTGCCGCCGCCAAGTTGTGGATAACCGGTGAGTTCCAGGAACAGGCGCGTGCCGACCACCGAGACCGCGAAGCTGACGAGCACCAGAATCAGGTAACGCGAGGCCTCCGCGCGCTTGACAGGCCTCCGTATGCCGCTGAGGAAACGAGCCATGGCATCCTCCTGAGCGCGTAAGTCCGGGTCGCAGCGGATTGTGGTTGCAGACGCTCTGCCGGCGCGATTGCAGCCTCAGCAGATGCGCGGCAGCAACACGCCCAGTGGCATATCGACCACGCGGCTGCCGCCGATGCCCGTCCGCGCGGCGACGATGCCGGGGTGCGCCGCCACCGCCTGCCCGATGATGGCCGCCTCCGCGCCGAGCGGATGCGCGCGCATCGCGTCGAGCACGGCGTCCGCGCTGCCGGGCGGGACGAAGGCGACCAGCTTGCCCTCGTTCGCCACGTAGAGCGGGTCCAGGCCGAGCATCTCACACGCGGCGCGCACCGGTGGACGCACCGGGATCGCGCGCTCGTCCAGGAGCACGCCCACGCCGGACGCCGCCGCAATCTCGTTGAGGCTGGCCGCCAGCCCGCCGCGCGTCGGGTCGCGCATGGCGTGGATGTCTGGCCCGGCAGCGAGCATCGCGGCCACCAGCCCGTGCAGCGGCGCGGTGTCGCTCACCACCGCCGCGTCAAAGCGCAGCCCCTCGCGCACCGACATCACCGCCACGCCGTGATCGCCCAGCGTCCCGGAGACGATCACCACGTCGCCGGGGCGGGCGTTCTGCGCGGCCACATCCACGCCCGGCGGCACCACGCCCACGCCGCTCGTGTTGATGTACACGCCGTCGCCGTGCCCCCGGTCCACCACCTTCGTGTCGCCGGTCACGATCTGCACGCCGGCCTCGTGCGCCGCGCCGGCCATGCTCGCCGCGACCCGGCACAGGTCGTCCATCGGGAGGCCTTCCTCCAGGATGAAGCCCGCGCTCAGGTAGAGGGGCCGCGCGCCGCTGACGGCCAGGTCGTTGACCGTGCCGTGCACCGCCAGTTTGCCGATGTCGCCGCCGGGGAAGAAGAGCGGGCGCACCACGAACGAGTCGGTGGTGAAGGCGAGCCGTCCGCCGTCGAGTTGCATCTCCAGCACCGCCTGGTCGTCGAGCCGGTTCAGCGCCGCGTTGTCGAAGAGCGGCACAAAGAGGTGGCGCACCAGGTCGGCGGACATGCGCCCGCCGCTGCCGTGCCCCATCACGATCTGCGGGTAGTCGCGCAGGGGGAGGGGGCAGGTGAAGCCTTCAAAATCGAGGGGGTTATCCACGTTCTTTACCATATCCAGTTCGCGATCAACAAAACGACGCCGATCAGGAACAACGTCGTACACACCGTGAAGACGTGCGGCGCGAACCACGCAGGCAGGAAGATATCGGTGACGGAGCCTTTGGCGTCGCCGTACTGCTTCGCCACGTCGGTGAGCGGGCACTGGCACCGGTTCAGGGCAAGGATCGCGCCTTCGAGCAAGACCGCACCCACCGCCACGGCCAGGAGCGGGCTGCGCTGGTCCGTCACGGCGGCGTAGAGAATGTACATCACACACAGCGACATGACGAAGAAGATCGCGGAATGGATGAACTTGACGAGGAACAGCTTCTGATCTGGGCGCATGTTGTCTCCGCCGCTCACACTGGCGCGCCAGCGTCGTCCATGTACCGCCCGTACTTGTAGTACGCCGCGCACGCGCCTTCGCTGCTGACCATCGTCGCGCCCAGGGGGCGCTGTGGCGTGCAGAGCGTCCCGAAGGCGGGGCACTCATCCGGCCTCTTGACGCCCTGCAGCACCAGCCCGCTGATGCACACGCCCGACTCCTCGGCGCTGATCGCGCTCACGCCGGCGAAGCGGCGCTCGGCGTCGTAGCGCGCGTAGGGTTCGCGCAGCCGGTAGCCGCTCATGGGGATCACGCCGATCCCCCGCCAGGCGCGGTCGCACGGCTCGAACACCTCGCGGATGATGGCCTGCGCGGCGGCGTTGCCCTCGCGCCGCACCGAGCGCGCGTAGGCGTTCTCGACCTCGTGCCGGCTTTCCTCAAGCTGGCGCACCGCCATGAGGATGCCGTTGGCGATGTCCAGCGGCTCGAAGCCCGTGACCACAATCGGGACCTTGAAGCGCGCCGCAATCGGCTCGTACTCGGCGAAGCCCATGACGGTGTTGACGTGCCCCGCCGCCAGAAACCCCTGCACGCGGTTGGTGGGCGAGCTGAGGATCGCCATCATCGCCGGCGGTACGGTCACGTGAGAGACCAGCATCGCGAAGTTGTCGATGCTCTGCTTGTGCGCCTGGTAGACGGCCATGCCGTTGGCCGGCGCGGTGGTCTCGAAGCCGACGCCGAAGAAGACGACGACCTTCTCCGGGTTCGCGCGTGCGATGGTCAGCGCGTCGAGCGGCGAGTAGACCACGCGCACGTCGGCACCCTCGCTCTTGACGGCGAACAGGTCCTTGCCGGAGCCAGGCACGCGCAACATGTCGCCATAGGAGGCGAAGATCACCTCCGGGCGCGCGGCGATGGCGATGGCCTTGTCGATCAGCTCCAGCGGCGTCACGCACACCGGGCAGCCCGGCCCGTGCACCAGCGTGATCGCGTCCGGCAGCAGGCGGTCCAGCCCGCTGCGGATGATGCTGTGCGTCTGCCCGCCGCACACCTCCATGATGACCCAGGGCCGCGTGGTGACACGGTGGATCTCGTCGAGGACAGCGCGGACGGCGCTTTCGTCGCGGTATTCGTCAAGGTACTTCATGATTTGAAACCAAGGATCACACGGATAACACGAATTTCAATTCGCGTTATTCGCGTTATTGGCGGTTAATTCTCCTTCGATCTCGCGCAGCAGCGCCAGCGTCTCCTGCGCCTCCTGCTCGTCGAGCACGCTGATCGCAAAGCCGACGTGGACGATCACCCAACTGCCGACCTGCGCCTGCGGCATGACGAAATCCAGGCACACCTCACGGCTCACGCCGCCAAAGTCCACCATGGACATCGTCTGGCCGTCGCGCTCGTAGATTTCTGTGATCTTTGCGGGTATCCCCAAACACATAACGTCACTCCTGGTTCGCGCTTCCGGGAAGCCTTCGGGGAGCCTCATTTCACGTCGATAATGCTCGCGGTCACGGCGTTGGCGAACAGGTCGCCGGGCCACACGTCTTCCTGCACCTGCGCGAAGAAGAAGACGCCGACCAACTCATAGGCCGGATCGACCCACAGCATCACGCCGCCGGAGCCGCTATGCCCAAACGTCCGCGGCGACCACAGCCCGCCCGACTTCCGGCTCGTGTCTGCACCGTAGAGGAACCACCCCAGGCCATACGGGCAGTTCGGGAAGCTCGTCTCGTCGTAGGGGATCTGCATCCGCAGGCCGGTCTGGTCGCGCGTCATCGCGGCGACGGACGCCGGGCTGAGCAGGCGCGCCCCGCCATATTCGCCCCCGTTGAGGAACATCTGCCCGAAGCGCGCCATGTCCATTGCCGTCGAGAAGGCGCCGCCGGCGGGTCCGGGCCAGTCCTCGTTCTCAGGGCCGTTCCACCAGTCGTAGGGCGTGCCCTCATGGCGCTTGACGATGCGGTATTTCAGCGCCTCCGGCACCGTGAAGTGCGTGTCCGTCATGCCCAGCGGCGCGAACACGCGCCTGCGGGTGAAGTCGTCGAACGACTCGCCGGTGACGCGCCGCACGACCTCGCCGAGCAGCGTGAAGCCGAAGTTGTAGTAGTGCATCTCCACGCCGGGCGGCTGCCGCTGCGGCGCGCCGATCCGCAGGTGCAGTATCCGGTTGATGCCGGGGTGCTGGTTCGGTTCCGGCGGCGGAATGTCGCGCCGGCCTTCCTGCATGTCGCCATACGCAAACGTGTCGTCGTCGCGCATGCCCGACGTGTGCGTCAGCAGGTGGCGCACCATGATGCGGTCCTTCCCCGGCCCGGCAAACTCCGGCACATACGCCTGCACCGGGCGGTTGAGGCCCACGCGCCCCGCCTCGACGAGCAGCATGATGGCCGTCGCCGTGAGCGGCTTGGAGATCGACGCGAGCGGGAAGACCGGAGTCGAGCTGCACCGGCGCGTCGGAATCGGGCCGCAGCCGCCCATACGCCTCGTGCAAGAAGACCACGCCCCGCCGCGCCGCGAGCACGACCAGCGCCGGCCCCATGCCCTCCTCGATCCACCCGCTGCACAGTTCCCGGACACGCTGCACGCGCTCCGGCGACGCGCCGGCTTCCTCCGGCGTCCCCAATCTGAGTTCGGTCATGGTTCCCTCTCAAGCTGCGCCTGCGCCACCACCGCCTGCCCCAGGCTCAGGCCGCCGTCATTGGCCGGCACGCGCCGGTGCACCAATACCGCGAAATCTGCGGCGCGCAAACGCGCCACCGTCAGGCCGAGCAGCAGCCGATTCTGCCAGACCCCGCCCGACAGCGCCACCGCATTGTAACCATAGTGCGCCCGCGCCAGTTCCGCCAGGTCGCGCGCGGCCTCCGCCAGCCCGGCGTGAAAGCGCAAGGCGATCTCGGGCCCAGGCGCGCCCGCCAGCACGTCGCGCGCGAGCTGCGCCAGCGCCGGGGCAACCTGGATGATCCATGGATCCCCTCACGCCTAAATCCCTCCCCCATAAAGGGATAGGGGCTTTCCGGCTTCCCTCTCCCCTCGTGGGAGAGGGGCAGGGGGTGAGGGAGATCGGAAACGGGGGCGCGCACCCGGCCGGCGCGCGCGCCGTCGTCGTGCGCCAGCGCCAGCATCTCCAGCGCGATGGCCGCCTGCGCCTCGAAGGTGACGCCATCCGGGCACAGGCCGAGCATCGCCGCCGCCACGTCGAACAGCCGGCCCATGCTGGAGGTCCACGCGGTGTTGTAGCCCCGCGCGACCTGCTGCGCCACCGCCTGCCGCTCGACCGCCCCCACGCGCGCCAGCCCCGGCAGGTCGGGGACCGCGCCGAGGAAGTGCTGCGCGTAAGCGACCGCCAGCCGCGCCGGCCGCATGATGGCCGCCTCGCCGCCGGGGAGCGGCGCGTACTCCAGATGGGCGAAGCGCGTGTACTGCGCGCGGTCGGCGAGCAGGGCCTCCCCGCCCCAGATCGCGCCGTCGGGGCCGTAGCCTGTGCCGTCCCACGCCAGGCCGATCACCGGGCCGGGGTGGTCGTTGTCCGCCAGGCAGGCGGCGATGTGCGCGTGGTGGTGCTGCACGGGCACGCGGCGTGCGACGCCGGGCAGCAGCGCCGCGACGGGCGTCGCCACGCTGATCTCGCCCCGCGCCCAGCGCGACGCCAGGTAATCGGGGTGCGCGTCATAGGCGAGGGCGGCCGGCTGCGCGCGGAACACGTCGCGCAGGTGGTCGGCGACCTGCTCGAAATAGGCCAGCGTCTCCAGGTTGTCCAGCTCGCCGACGTGCTGGCTGAGGAAGGCGCGCGCGCCCTTGAGGAAGCAGAGCGTGTTCTTCATCTGCCCGCCGACGGCAAGCACCTCGCGCGGGGAGGGGGCCGCCAGGTGCGACAGCGCAATCGGGTATGGCGCGTACCCCCGGCTGCGGCGGACCGGATACGGCGCACCCTCGACGACCATCGTCACGCTGTCGTCGCAGCGCATGTACACCTCACGGTCGTGCAGCAGGAAGGCGTCGGCGATGTCGCCCAGCTCGGCGACAACGTCCTCGTTCCGGAAGCTGAGCGGCTCGTCGATGTGGTTGCCGCTCGTCATCACCAGCGGGCGGCCCACGTCATGCAGCAGGATATGGTGCAGCGGCGTGTAGGGGAGCATCACGCCCAGGTAGCGGTTCCCCGGCGCGACCGCGCGCGCGATGGGCGACCCGTCGCGCCATGGCAGCAGCAGGATCGGCGCGGCGGGCGCGGCCAGCAGCGCCGCCTCCGCGTCGCCGAGGGCGCAATGCCGCGCCGCCTCGGCGGCGTCCGCGACCATCACCGCGAAGGGCTTGGCCGGGCGGCGCTTGCGCGCGCGCATCCGCGCCACGGCTTCCGCGTTGGTCGCGTCGCACGCCAGGTGAAAGCCGCCCAGCCCCTTGACGGCGACGATCTCCCCCTGGCGGAGGAGGTCGGCGGCCTGGCGCATGGCGTCGTCACGCACCGCGAGGCGCGTCCCGTCGCCGCGCATCAGCCAGACGTGCGGCCCGCAGACCGGGCAGGCGTTCGGCTGCGCGTGGAAGCGCCGGTTCGCCGGGTCGTCGTACTCGGCCTGGCACACCGGGCACATCGGGAAGGGCTGCATCGTGGTCTGCGGGCGGTCGTAAGGCAGCCCGCGCATGATGGTGAAGCGCGGCCCGCAGTTCGTGCAGTTGATGAACGGGTAACGGTAGCGCCGGTCGCGCGGGTCGAACAGCTCGCGCCGGCAGTCGGCGCAGACCGCCACGTCCGGCGCGACCAAGCTGACGCCGGCGGCCGGCGCGCTGTGCAGGATCACGAAGCCGTTGGCCGGCTCCGGCGCGACCTCCCGCTCCTGGATGCCCTCGATCACGGCGAGCGGCGGGGCCTGCGCCCGGAGCGCCTGCGTGAAGGCGTCGAGCGCGCCGGCTGCGCCCTGCACCTCGATGTCCACGCCGGCGGAGGTGTTGCGCACCCATCCGCTCAGGCCGAGCCGGGTCGCAAGGCCGTACACAAACGGCCTGAAGCCCACGCCCTGCACCACACCATCGACGTGGATGGCGCGGCGGGTGAACTGATGTTGCGTCAACGTCCTCTCCTCAGACGCGCGTCGCGTCCCGTGCGATCTGGCACAGGTAAATGTAACACGAGATGGGGTTTTTGGTTCAGTGACAGGGTTCCCTACAAATGCGAGAGATGTCATCCGAAAAGTGCAGCTTGCCGGTTCGTAAGCGCGCGATCAATACAAACGCTGACGCACATCCAGCGTCCCCACGCCACATAGCGGGAGCCGCCCCGTACCCGGCTTCGTGCGTTTGACGAATTGGAACAAAAGTTCTATACTATTGTTGGTTTGGGGCCAGGTACCGCACTATAAGGAGGGTGTGACCATGGCGCTGGGAGTTGAGGTCAGAGTGACCGAGGCGCGACCTGCCGCCGTCATCAACTACAAGACGACACAGGAAGAGCTGGGCCAGAGCATCGGCGCGAAGATGGGCGCTATTGCCGGTTACATACAACAGCACGGCGGTCGCTTCGCCGGGCCGCCGTTTGTCGTATACAACGACGTCAGCGGCGCGGAGTGGGCCATCACCGTGGGTTTTCCGGTGTTTGGGCCGGTCGTTGCCGAAGGCGAGATTGTGCCGGGTGAGCAGCCCGGCGGCAGGGTCGCGACGACCATGCACGTCGGGCCATACGAACGTCTCGGCGAGACGTGGACCGCCCTCGAAGGGTGGCTCAGGGCGCAGGCGCTCCACACCGGGGCCACATGCTGGGAGGTCTACGAGACGGACCCCGATGCAGAGCCGGACCCCTCCAAATGGAAGACGCAGTTGTTCTGGTCGCTCGAATAGGCTGCGCGCGACCGCCGACCTCAGAGTACAGCAAGCCCCGCCCTATGCGGCGGGGCTTTGTCTTCTCGGAAGCGCGCCGGCCGTGCTATACTTGCCTCGCGCACCGATGTGACAACGTTCAGGAGGCAACGGATGCTCCGCTCCAAATTGCTCCACCCGCAGATTCTCGACGCGCTCGGCAAGGCCGGGCACGGCAGCAAAGTCCTCATCCCGGACGGCAACTATCCCTTCACCACCGGCTCGAACCCCGCCGCCGCGCACGTCTACCTCAACCTGATGCCGGGCGTGGTCACCGTGACGCAGGCGCTTGAGGCGGTGCTGAGCGCAGTCCCGGTCGAGGCCGCGCAGGTGATGGCGACCGCCGACGGCAGCACGCCGGGCATCTGGGCGGAGTTCCGCCAGTTGATGCCGGGCATCGCGCTCGAACCGCTGGAGCGCTTCGCCTTCTACGACGCCGCGCGCGACCCGAACGTCGCGCTGGTCATCGCGACCGCCGAGCAGCGCATTTACGCCAACATCCTGCTCACCATCGGCGTGATCCCGCCAGAGGCGTAAGCGCCGCGTGCGACCTCCAGGGGCGCGGGCCGCCGCACTTGAGGCCGCGCCCCTCCGCTCAACGCTGCGCGAGGAAATCACCCACCGCGCGCCAGAACGCTTCAGGTTCCTCGATGAAGGGGTAATGGCCGCTCCGCGCGAAGTACACCGCGCGGGCGCGCCTGATGCCGGCCGCGAGGGCCTCCGAACAGGCCGGCGGGTACTGCGGGTCATGGCGGCCACACAGGATGAGCGCCGCCGCCTCGATCTCGCCCAGTCGCGGGGCGTAGTCCAGTTTGCGCGCCACCCGGTGCCAGTCGGTGCGGCCCTGCCTGGGCGGAGCCAGTCGCCCAGGCTGACCGGCTCCGTCTCGGCCAGGCTCTGGTCGTAGAAGGACTGGCGCGTGATGAAGTTGAGCATCACCAACTGCGGCCCCAGGCGCGGCCACAGGACGTGCAGGGTGCCGAGCGCCGCCATGCGCCAGAAGGCGGGGTGGCTGCGGTTCCACAGCGCGCCGGGGGCGTTCATGTAGGCCGGGCCGCCGGCGCCCGTGCCCACCAGCACCAGGCGCTTCACGTGCGCCGGGCGCGCGACGCCGTAGGCCAGCGCCACAAGCCCGCCCATGCTGTGCCCCAGCACATCGACCGGACCGCCGACCCCGCACACGTCGCGCGCTTCATCGGCGCACCCGTGCATCTCGGCCATGCCGAGCCGCGCCGGGCGCGTCGAGTGGCCGGACGCCGGTGGGTCATAGGTGATGACCTGGCGGCCAAGCCGCACCAGGCCGTCGATGAGGGCGTCGGCGGTGCGGTGACCAGGCTGCTGGAGCCGGTGCGGGCCGGGCATCAGCAGGGTCGGCGCGCCGTCGCCGATGCGGTAGACGGCGAGGCCATCATGGATGGCGTAGGGCTGCGTGTGTGACATCATGGGCTGCTCCGCAATGTGGGCCGCGCGTGGGACGCGATTCGCACAGGCCGGGCCGCCGACGATTATAGCGCAGCCCGCTCCGCGCCCCTGCCGCGCCGACGTCGCGCGCCCTGGCCGCAACCGCGCGCAATTCTCTGTTTGTCCCCACCCCCACGCCTGCGGCGCACCCCTCCCCACAAGGGGGAGGGGAACGGAAAGCGCCGTATCTGGTGTCTGACCCCTCTCCCCAGCCGCGCGCAGCGCGGCGGAGCGTGGGAGAGGGGCGCCGACCGAAGGTCGGCGGGGGTGAGGAGGCGCACTCGTACCCTATGCTGCCCCTGACCTGATACGCCCCCGACAGCAACCTCCGCGCAATTTCACGATTCCTTAAGCGTATTCACCCTTACTTAACGGAAGGACGGGCGCTCCCTGGTGTAGAATAGGGTAGGTGGTCTATACCACACTGGACCAGATCGCCATGGACACAACGCCCCTGGAGCGGGACTCTTCGGCCCCGCTGTACATCCAGCTCAAAGAGCGCATCCGGCAGCAGGTCCAGGCCGGGGTCTACCCGGCTGGCGCGCGCCTGCCCTCCGAGCGCGAGCTGGCGCAGGAGTACCACATCAGCCGCCTCACGGCGCGGCAGGCGCTGCAGGCGCTCATCGCCGACGGCCTGGCGTACTCGCGCGTGGGGAAGGGCACTTACGTCAGCGCGCCGAAGATCGACAACCAGCTCCAGGCGCTCACGAGCTTCAGCGAAGATATGCACCAGCGCGGTCTGGACCCGTCGAGCGTGGTCATTCACGCCGGCCTGGAGCCGGTGGACGGCATCCTTGCGGAGAAGCTCCAGCTCAAGCCGGACGACCAGGTCGCCGTGCTCAGCCGCGTGCGCCTCGCGGATGGCGAACCGCTCGCGCTGGAGACGGCCTACCTCGTGGCGGCGATGTGCCCGAACATCCTGAACGGGCACGACTTCTGCCGCGAATCACTCTACCAGGTGTTGCGCCGCGATTACGGCCTCGCGCTCGTCCGCGCCGAGGAGGTGATCGAGGCCCGGCAGGCCCACGAGCGCGAGCGCCAGCTTCTGGAGTTGGACCGGCGCACGCCGGTACTGAGCATCAGCCGGCTCACGTTCACAGACCTGGGCGAGCCGGTCGAGTTTGTCCGCGCCGTCTACCGGGGCGACCAGTACCGGCTGCACGTGACCCTGCGGGGGGTGGACGAGCACAACGCCCGTATGCGGTACTGACCGGGGCGCACCGTGCGCCGAGAGGCGCGGGGGACACAGGTGGAAAACTACGCAATCGGCATTGACCTGGGCGGCACGAAGATCGAAGGGGCGCTCATCGACCGCGCCGGCGCGGTCCTGGCGCAGACGCGCCAGCTCACGGCGGTCGAGGAGGGCGTCGATGCGGTGGTTGGGCGCATCGCCGGCTGCATCGGGGCGCTCATGCGCGACGCGCAACCCATCAGCGGCATCGGTATCGGCGCCGCCGGCATGACCGACAGCCGGCGCGGCGTGGTGCTCATGGCCTCCAACCTCAAGTGGGAGAACGTCCCGCTCCGCGACCTGGTGATCGAACGCCTGGGGGCGGCGTGGGCGCAGCGCGTCTGGGTGGACAAGGACACGAACGCCGCCGCGTTGGGCGAGATGCTCTACGGCGCGGGGCAGGGGGCGAAGCACCTGCTGTACGTCACTGTGGGCACCGGCGTGGGCGGCGGGATGGTGCTCGACGGCCGCCTGTATCACGGCGCGACCGAAGGCGCGAGCGACATCGGCCACCTGGTGCTGGAGCCGGAGGGCGAGGTCTGTGGGTGCGGCAAGCGCGGCTGTCTGGAAACGCTGGCCTCCGGCCCGGCCATCGCACGGGAGGCGCACGCCGCGCTGGAGCGGGGCGAGTCGAGCGCCCTGGTCGCCCTGGGGCACGACGGGCTGAGCGCGGTCGAGGTGGTCGAGGCGGCCCGTGCCGGCGACGCGCTGGCGCGCTCGGTGCTGGCGCGCGCCGGGCGCTATCTTGGGATCGCGCTTGCGTATTACGTGGACCTCAACAACCCGGAGTGCATCATCATCGGCGGCGGCGTCTCGGCGGCGGGGAACCTGCTGGTCGAACCTGCCCGCCAGGCGGTCGCCGAGCGCGCGCTCACGAACAACGCCAAAGCCGCGCAGATCGTGCTCGCCGGCCTGGGGAGCGAGTCGGGCGCGGTCGGCGCGGCGGCGCTGGTCTGGCATGGCTTACAGGCACAAGGAGAAAGCTAGCTCATGGCAAAGGTACTCTACGCCGGCGATTCGGCCATCATGGCGGTTCTGGGCCTGGAGGGCATCGAGGTCTTCTCGCTCATGGACCAGATATGGGACGCGGGGGTGCACCTGCGGACCGCGCTGGAGGCCGCCGGCCACACGGTCACGCGGCTGCTCTCGCACGAGGCGTATTACCACCTCCCGGAGACCGCCGAAGCGCTGGCCGCGCACGATGTGCTCATCCTGAGCGACATCGGCCACGACACGGTGATGCTGTACCCCGGCGAACGGCGCAACGCCGTCCCGATGGGGCCAAACCGCATGAAGGAAATCGTGCGCTATGTGGAGCAGGGCGGCGGTCTGGCTTACGTGGGCGGGTACTTCACGTTCCAGGGGCACCACGGGCAGGGCCGCTGGTACGGCACGCCCGTCGCCAGGATACTGCCGGTGGAGATTCTGTCGCTGCACGACGACCGCATCGAGACGCCAGAGGGCGTGCGCCCGCGCGTGCTCAACGCCGACCACCCGGTGATGGCCGGCATCCCGTGGGACGAGCCGCCGCTGTTCATGGGCTACAACAAGACCAACCCGCGCGCGGACGCAGACCTGCTCGCGCGCATCGGCGACGACGACGATCCCTTCATCGCCTGCGGGTCGGTGGGGCAGGGCCGCGTGCTGGCGATCACGTCCGATGTCGCGCCGCACTGGGGCAGCGGCTTCGTCAAGTGGCCGCACTACCAGCAGTTTTGGGACCAGGCCATTCGCTGGCTCAGCGGCGAGCTGGGCCAGGGGCGCTTGTGAGCAGAAGATGAGGAGGCTGCCTATCGAGGGTTCTGTCTCACTTTTCGTGTCGATACCCTGTCCATATTAACCGTCAAGTGTGCGGAGAAGGAGAAAAAGATGCGCACCCGAATCCTTGGTGTACTGGTGACTTGCGTCCTGGTGATTGCCGCGATCGGGCCAGCGACGGCGCAAGGCGACGTGGTCGAGATCACGCTCTGGCACATGGAACAGCCGCCGCACCGCGTCGAGCGCTTCCAGGAGTTGATCGACGAGTTCAACGCGGCAAATCCGGGGATCGTGGTCCAGCAGGAGCCGCAGAACTGGGGCGAGGTCTACGCAAAGGCCCCGGCGGCGCTGGCCGCGGGCAACGCGCCTGAGATGCTGTTCGCCATCCCCGACTTCACGCCCATCATCCGCGCGGCGGGCGCGGTGCAGCCGGTGGATGACTTCGTCGCCGAGATGGACGAGGCGCACGGCTACTTCGCGTCGGCCATCGAGCCTCACAGCTACGATGACCACATCTGGGCGGTGCCGGTGTGGAACATGGCGCACTCGATGTGGTACCACAAGGACGTGTTCGAAGCGGCGGGGATTGAGCCGCCCACCACGTGGACCGAGTGGCTCGCCGCCGTCGAGGCGCTGACCACCGACGGCCAGCACGGCATCGGCCTGCCGTCCAGCCGCAGCCTGTATGCCGACCAGACCACCTACGACTTCATGATCAACGCCGGCGCTTCCGGAGATCTACAACGAGGACGGCACGCTGCGCTTCGACAACGAGGCGACCGCGCGCGCCTTCGACTTCTACAACCAGCTCTACCAGTTCTCGCCCGCCGACAGCCCGAACTGGACGTGGGGCGAGGCCGAAGCGTGCTTCAACAGCGGCACCTGCGCCTCGGTTCTCCAGTTCACCGTCATCACCACCTACGACACCCAGGGCGCGGGCGACCCTGAGACGCTGGGCGTCATCCCCATCCCCCACGACGACGACCTGGAGGCGTCGGGCACCATCTCCTATGTCAACGCAGTGATGATCCTGACAGAAGACCCGGCGAAGCAAGAGGCGGCCTATGCGTTCCTCCGCTTCATCCTGGAGCCGGAGAACTACGGTCGCTTCCTGAACATGGAGCCGGGGCTGTACCTGCCGGTCACCGAAGACGGTGGCGAGGCAGAAAGCTACTGGGGCGATGAGCTTGTCGTCAAGTACCGCGAGCAGATCGAGGTGATGCTGGAGAACTCGCGCAACGGCATGCTCTTCGGCTTCACCGGCGGCAACATCTTCCCCAGCATCGCGCAGATTTCGGCGCAAAACCTGCTGGCGCAGACGCTCCAGCGGGTGGTGCTTGAGGGCGAGGATGCGGCCTCTGCCGTCGCCTGGGGCCAGGAACAGATGATGGCGGCCATCGAAGACTAGGCCGGCACCGGTTATACTCAGGGTCGGTGAGGGAATGCCCCCTCACCGACCCTTCTGCCGCAGTGCGCCGCCGTGGTGCGTCTCCCAGGCCGCGTGACCCGTTGTGAACAGGTGACATTCCGGATGCGAGTACCCCAGACGGTTGAAGAGCGACAGGCGCGCGCCTGGGCGGGCCGCGCCCGGTTCGGCGTGTCCAGCCAGACGCTTCTCGGCTACGCGCTCGTAGCGCCGCTGATCCTGTGGCTGGCGTTCACCATCCTCTACCCGCTGATTTCGGCGGTCCGGCTCAGCTTCCTGGATGTCGGCATCATCGGCACCGGCGGGGACTTCGTCGGTTTGAGGAACTACGAGCGGATCCTGACCGGCAACCAGTTCTGGCCGGCGCTGGGACGGAGCCTGTTCTGGGTGGTGGCGAACGCGGTGGTGCAGACGCTCGCCGCCTTCGCCACGGCGCTGATCCTGCGCCAGCGCTTTCCGGGCCGGGGGCGGCGCGCGTGTGGGTCATCCTCTCGTGGATCGTGCCGACGGTGGTGGTCGTCATCATCTGGCGGTGGCTCCTGGGCACCTCCGGCGGCATCGTGAACTACCTGCTCGTGACGCTGGGCCTGACCTCCGCGCCGGTGGGCTTCTTCGGCACGGCAAACGGCGCCTTCACCTCCCTGACGCTGATCAACTCGTGGCGCTGGTTCCCGCTCATGGCGGTGATCCTGCTCGCCGGGATGCAGAGCATCCCCGATGAACTCTACGAGGCCGCCGCGGTCGATGGCGCGTCGCCATTGCAGCGCTTCCGCCACGTGACGTTTCCCGGCCTGCGCGCAGTGCTCTTCGTGCTGGGGCTGGTGGGCACGCTCTGGTCGGTCAACGTGTTCGACGTGATCTGGCTCCTCACCAAGGGCGGCCCGTCGAGCGGGACGACGACCGCGCCGGTCTTTATCTATGACACGGCCTTCACCAGCTACAGGCTCAGCCGGGCGGCGGCGGCCTCGGTGGTAATGGGGCTGATCCTGCTGGTGTTCGCGGCGCTGTTCATCCGCTTCATGTCGCCGCCGGCCGACGAGGACTAGGGGCAGGGGGAGACCATGCTGCGGGACACATACCAACTGCGCCGCAACCTCGTCGTCGGCGGGTCTGTCTTTCTGCTGCTCTTCGTCGTCATCGCGCCGTTCTACTGGATCTTCACCGCTTCGATCAAAGCGCCGGAGGAGATCATCGCGCAGACGCCGACGCTCTTCCCGCAGTCGTTCACGCTGACCCACTACGACAAGCTACTCGCGTCGTCGGACTTCCCGCAGTATCTCGTCAACAGCGTGGCGGTCGCGGCGCTGACCATGGCGATCACAGTTGTGCTTTCGACGATGGCGGCGTACAGTCTGTACCGCCTGCGCTTTCCGGGCCGCGACTTCCTGTTCAAGATCATCCTGGTGACCTACGTCTTCCCCGGCATCCTGCTGCTGATCCCGCTCTACGAGATGATGAGCCGCCTGGGGCTGATCGACAGCCTGTGGGCGCTGGTGTTCATCAACGTCACGTTCGCCGCGCCGTTTGCGGTGTGGCTGCTCCAGGCGTTCTTCCGCGCGATTCCCTACGAGTTGGAGGAGGCCGCCGCCCTCGACGGCGCGGGGCGGGTGCGCATCCTGCTCACGATCATGCTGCCGCTGGCGCTGCCGGGCGTGACGAGCATCGCCATCTACGCCTTCATCACCTCGTGGACGGAGTACATGTTTGCCTCGGTGCTCATCCTCAGCGACGCGACGCGCACCCTGCCGGTGGGGTTGGCGGGCATCGTGGGGCAGTACCAGGTGGACTGGGGGCTGCTCCTCGCCGGCGCGACCGTCACGACCATCCCCGTGTTGATCCTCTTCGCCCTGTTCGGGCGGAACTTCGTTGAAGGCCTGACGGCCGGCGCGGTCAAGTGACGTATCTTTTCACATTCTCCGCTCGGTACCAAGCTATAGTGTGTCTTTCGCAACCCGACGACCAAAGTCGTCGGCTAATCGCAGAAAATGACAGTGGAGAGCACGAATTAGCCCGCGACTTATGGATTTCGAACAATTACACTGGCAATGCTCTCTTGACCGCCCTGTGAGGCACAGCACGCTGTATCCCCATCCACCGCCAGATATGGCGGTAGATGCGAACCGCCGGGTCGCCCCTACGACCACTGCATCGCCAGGTCTGTGATAGGCGCATAGCCATGCCGCGACTCTGCGAAGAGATCGCCAGGATTATCATGAAAATGCGTCAGTCGCGGGAACCAAAAGGTGAACAGTTACCAGGTGACCCGGCGCGGCGGCGGAGTCGGTTCGCATCGATCAGATGAGAAAGTACAGGTATAATAGCGAAATAAAGAAGTTCCGGCGTCCTGGCGGATTGAGATGATCTTGACGCCTGACACCGGGGATGCTACCATAGCGTTGTGTTCGTTGTTAGAAGTCCATTGTTGATTGCACACTGTGATGCCGGCGGGGGGAGCAACACTCGCCGGTTAGTTGTCTTGTGGGGTTGAGGTTTACCCGGCGATGTATGTACGCCGCGACCGCTCGGCATTGGCCTTTGGCCGGCGGCGACGCCAGTCGTCGCGCTGGCGGATTGCGCTGTTGCTGTTCCTGCTCGGCGTGGTGGGCGTGGTGATCTGGCAGTTCGACCAGATCCAGCCGCCGCTGCTCGCCGCGATGGGCATCGGCCCGACCCCGACGCCGCCCGCCTACGTCCGCGCCAACGCCGGCTACGAAGCGTACATGGCCGGCGACCTGGAGACGGCCATCGCCGAGTTCCGCCGGGCCGCGCAGCAGGAGCCGGACAATGTCGATTACCTGTTCGAGCTGGCGCGGCTGCTGGTGTTCACGAAGGACGAGCGCGCGGCGCTGGGCCAGGACCGGATCGGGCAGGCGATCAGCTATGCGCAGCAGGCCATCGAGGCCGCCCCCGCCGATCCGCGCGGCCACGCCATCATGTGCAAGGCGCTGGACTGGGACAGCCGGCCTGAGGAGGCCATCCCCTACTGCCTGGAGGCCATCGACCGCGACCCGGAATTCGCCGAGAGCTACGGCTACCTGGCAGAGGCGTCGGCGGACGTGAAGCGCTGGGCGCAGGCGCAGGAATACGGCAGGAGGGCCATCGACATCAACCCCAGCAGCGTCGATGCCCGGCGCGATTACGCCTATAGCCTCTGGGTTGTGGGGCTGTATCAGGAAGCGATCCAGCAACTGGATATCGCGGTGCGGCTGCACCCCAACCTGACGTACCTGCAATTCGAGCTGGCCGCGCTCTACCGCGCGACGGACAACGCCCCCGCCGCGATTGCCATCTACGACCGCATCCGCAGCCAGAACCCGAACAACGTGCGCGCCTACATGGAACTGTGCACCACCTACTTCGCCGAACGCGAGGACACCTACGCGCAGGACTACTGCGAGCAGGCGATGGAACTCGACCCGAACTACCAGCCGGCCTACCGGCAGGGCGGGCAGGTCTACTACACGCGGCGCAACTATGAGAGCGCCATCGAAGCGTTCGAGACGTGCGCGTGCTTGGCGGAGGGGTGACTGCGACAAGAACCCACAGACGCCCGATGTGCCCGGAAACGGGATCAGGCCGGTGCAGTGCTGGTACCTGCGCGGTCTGGCGTACTACTACCTGGCGCGGTGCGAGTTCGCAGTGCCGATTCTCGTCCAGTCCCTCAACCTGACCGCGGAAGACTCGATCAAAGAGATCGCCTACGAGGGGCTGCGGCTGTGTCAGGAGTCTGGCTCGGTGTTCGAGTGGCCCGGCCCCACCCCAACCCCCTGCCTGAATCGACGCCGATCGGGCTGCCCTAGCGTCGCGCGAGGCTGCATGTACCTGAAGACCCCCAACGCTACCAGAAGGGCGGCCGGCGGCGCAGCATATCGCGGCGCGCGCTGGTGCTTGCCATCCTCGCCGGCCTGGGCATTCTGCTGGCCGATTTCGTGCTGGAGAACCAGGAATCGCTGCAGGCGCAGGTGGTCGGGATGCTCGCGACCGCCGAGAACCAGATGGCGACGATGTCCGCGCCGACGCCGACGCCTGGGCAGGACCCGATGTTGTGCCTGAGCCGGGCGAATGCCGCATATGAGGCCGGCAACATGAGCGTGGCGCTGGATTACTACGATTGCGCCGTGAAGGGGATGCCTAACGACATCGGCGTGCATTACCAGCGCGCGTTCCTGCTCATCACCAGCGGGTACGAGGAGGAGGGGCTGAAGGCGGCCAGGGAAGCCATCATGGCCGACCCCACCGCGCCCCACGGCTACGCCATCGCCGGCATGGCGCTGGACTGGCTGGCTGCGTCCACCCGGCGACCGGAGCTTTACAACGAGGCGCTGGCCTACGTGCTGAAAGCGCTGGAGATCGACGAAAACTTCGCCGACGCCCATGCATTCCTGGCCGAGATCTACGCCGACCAGGCACGGTTCGCCGAGGCGGAGATTGCCGCGCAGAAAGCCCTGGAGATCGACCCGGACAACTACAAGGCCCGCCGCAACTATGGGAGCGTGCTCGAATACCAGGCCGATTATGAGGGGGCGGCGGACCAGCTCGAACAGGCGATCCGCCTCAACCCCAAACTGCCCTACCTGCGCATTCACCTGGCGCGGCTGTACTTTGTGCTCGGCAAGGTGAACGACGCGCTCGACCTGCTGCTGCAGGCGGTGCAGATCACCGGCGGCGACGCGCAGAGCTATTACTGGTTGGGGCACGGCTATCTGCAATACCAGGGCGACTACCCCTCCGCACTCAGCAACTTCGAGACCTGCGTCGAGGTTGACCCGGATTACCGCCCCTGTTGGGAGCGCCTGGGCGGCCTGCTCATCTTCCAGCAGGAGTACGACCGCGCGGCCAACGCCTATGCGCGCGCGATTGACCTGGGCAGCACCCGGCCCAGCGTGTTCTACTACGCGGCGATCTCCAACCAGTTGATTGGTCGCTGCGACAACGCCGTCAACTACGCGCGGCGCGGCCTGGAGCTGGCCGGGCTGGACACCGAGACGGAGTCGGACATGCGGCAGGTGATCAACGAGTGCCGGGGCATCGCGCTCGACACGCCGACGCCCGACCCCGAAACCGAGTCGCAATCTGAGGGCGAATAGGGTATACTCGCGCCCGCGCCCCGTCAGGAAGGCTGGCACTCTCGGCGGCGTACTGCCAAAAACCTCTTGACAACCCCCAAGCATGATGGTAACATACGGTCGCATGTTAGCACTCACGCATCGACAGTGCTAAAATGCAGTACGCGCTTAATCGGAACAATCTGTTCCAGATCGCAGAATTCCTAAGGAGGGAGTTTGACCATGGCTCTGAAGTTGCGGCCACTGGCCGACCGCGTGATCGTTGAACCGTCGGAGAAGGAAGAGACCTTTGCGGGTGGCGAGTTGGTGCTGCCCGAAACCGCGAAAGAAAAACCCCAGCAGGGCAAGATTTTGGCCGTTGGTCCCGGCCGGCTTGACGAAGACGGCAAGCGGGTTGCGCTGGACGTCAAGGTTGACGACAGCGTCCTCTTCGCCAAGTACGCCGGCACCGAGGTCAAGATCGACGGCAAGAAGTTGCTCATCCTCAAAGAGAGCGACATCCTGGCAATCGTCGAAGATTAACTCGCAGCGTCTGTTCATCCATAATATCTGAAGCACCCTAAGCGGAGGAATCAACAAATGCCCAAGCAACTGGTATTCTCAGAAGAAGCCCGCCGTGACCTCAAGCGCGGCGTTAACATCCTGGCGAGCGCGGTTGCGACGACGCTCGGCCCCAAGGGCCGCAACGTGGCGCTCGACAAGAAATTCGGCGCGCCGACCATCACGCATGACGGCGTGACCGTGGCGAAGGAAATCGAGCTTGAAGAGCCATACGCGAACATGGGCGCGCAGCTCCTCAAGGAAGCCGCGACCAAGACGAACGACATTGCCGGCGACGGCACCACCACCGCCACCGTCCTGGCGCAGACCATCGTCAACGAGGGCCTGAAGAACGTCGAGGCCGGCGCGAACCCGATGCTCATCAAGCGCGGCATCGAGGCCGCCACCGCGAAGGTCGCTGCCAAGATTCGCGAGATGGCGGCGGACATCGACACCAAGGAAGAGATCGCGCACGTCGCTTCGATTTCGGCGCAGGACCGCGAGATCGGCGAGCTGATCGCCGAGGTGCTCGACAAGGTCGGCAAAGACGGCGTGGTGACGGTCGAGGAGAGTCGGGGCCTGGAGTTCGAGACCGAGTACGTCGAAGGGATGCAGTTCGACCGCGGTTACATCAGCCCCTATTTCGTCACCAACCCGGAGACCATGGAAGCCGTGATCGAGGAACCCTACATCCTCATCCACGACAAGAAGATCTCGGCGGCGCAGGATATCGTCCCCATCCTTGAGAAGCTGGTGCAGATCGGCAAGCGCGAGCTGGTCGTGATCGCCGAGGACATCGACGGCGAGGCGCTGGCGACCCTGGTGCTCAACAAGCTGCGCGGGATGCTCAACGTGCTCGCGGTGAAGGCTCCCGGCTTCGGCGACCGCCGCAAGGCCATGCTGCGCGACATCGCCGTGCTGACCGGCGGCCAGGTCATCTCCGAGGAACTGGGCCGCAAGCTCGAGTCGGTGCAGATCAGCGACCTGGGCCGCGCCGGCAAGGTCGTGAGCACCAAGGACGACACCACCGTGGTGGACGGCCAGGGCGAGGAGAAGGACATCAAGGGCCGCATCGAGGAGATCAAGGTCGAGATCGATAAGAGCACCTCGGACTACGACCGCGAGAAGCTGCAGGAGCGCCTGGCGAAGCTCAGCGGCGGCGTGGCCGTCATCCGCGTGGGCGCGGCGACCGAGGTCGAGCTGAAAGAGAAGAAGCACCGCGTCGAGGACGCGCTGAGCGCGACCCGCGCTGCGGTCGAAGAGGGCATCGTCCCCGGCGGCGGCGTGGCGCTGATCAACGCCCTGACCGTCCTGGACGACGTTGAGATGGGCCACGACGACGAGCAGACCGGCGTGCGCATCGTGCGCCGCGCGCTCGAAGAGCCGATGCGCGGCATCCTGCGCAATGCGGGCCTGGATGGCGCGGTGGTGCAGGCTGAAATCCGCCGCCGCCAGCAGGAGAAGAAGAACAACCACATCGGCTACGACGTGATCGCCGACGAGTACGTCGATATGGTCAAGGCCGGCATCATCGACCCGGCGAAGGTGACGCGCGGCGCGCTCGAAAACGCTGCGTCCATCGCCGCGATGATCCTCACCACCGAGGCGCTCATCACCGACGTGCCCGAAGAAGAAAAGGCCCCCGCGATGCCGCCGGGCGGCATGGACTACTAAACCTGAGCCGATTGCTGCGCCCCTGCGCGCAGCTCAGGAGAAAAAGAAGGCTCCGCACCGCAGCCCCTCCCACGAGGGGCTGCGGCCTTTTGTCCCTATCGCGCCAGGGCCATTCTCCCCTGGGCGCACCGGCGGGTCGGTGGTGCAAGAAAAGAGCGCGGCGTGCGCCGCGCCCTCTCATCAATATTGGCGCAGCGAGTGCGCCCCGCGTTCGGGGCGCGCTAAGCGTGCGTCACGGCCCGGTAACCCAACCGGCGCGGAAGGCCACCTCGTCGGCGTCCTGGTTGATGAAGAAATCCTCGGCCTGGGCGCGCGGGGCGGTGGCCGTGAAGATCACATTGTCCAACTGGTCGCAGAGCGCCAACTCCACGCCCACGGCGTCAACGCCGTCGAGGCCCTGGGCCTGCTCCGTGACGACGCCCATCGCATCGAGCGACGCATCCGAGAAGCCCGGCCCGCCCGGCCAGCAGAACAGGCCGATCAACCCCACGCCGGCGGGGGTCTCCCGGAAGGCCGCGGCGGCATCCGCGAACCCGGCGGCGGAGAGCGCGGACCCGGTGTCGGTGAGGGCGCGCGCGTTCGCCTCGTTGAGCGCGGTGAGGGTAGGGTTGGCGGTCGGGGCCGGCGGCCCGGCGGCCTCCCGCCCCTGGTTGAGCACGAGAATCGCGATGACCGTACTCACCAGGGCAATGATGACCAGCACCAGGATGAACTGGAGCAAACGCCCGCCCTTGCCGCGCGCGCGCGGCGCTTCGGCCTCTTCTTCGCCCGCGAACGCCGCGTCTTCCTCGCCCGCAGCCGCGCCCTCGTCGAAGTCGAAGAGGATGTCCTCGTCTGCAAGCGCCGCCGCGAAGAGCGCGTCATCGTCGTCGAAGTCGAACATCGCCTCGTCGGGAGACTCCTCAAGGGACTCGTCATAGGCCTGTTCGGCGACCTCGGTCGGGCGGTCGAAGGGGCTGGTTTCCAGCTCGAAAGGGGTTTCTCTTGAGAGCACCGCCGCCGGCGACTCGTCTGGGAAGTCGGGCGCGGAGGCCTCCGCCCCGGCTTCCTCCTCAAACGCGAAGTCCCATGCGTCCTCCGCTTCCTCTTCAACCGCTTCGAGGTCCTCTATCGAGGCCCCGGCAGCAGCCTCGGAAGGCGCAGCTTCCGCCGCGACCCCGGTCATCATCACTTCGGTAGGCGTCTGTTCCGCCGTTACTTCCTCGATGCCCCCGGCGGTCGCAAAGGCGTCGGCCGGCGCGGGCGCGGCCGGCGGGGGATAGAGCGCGTTGAGCCGGTCGAGCATCTGGCGCGCTTTGGCGTGGTTGGGGTTCAGCTCCAGCACCTTGTTAAGGGCCTCGCGCGCCTCGTCTGGCGCATCCACGGCGTTCGCGATGAGCCACCAGGCGTTGACGTTGTCCATGTCCTGGCGCAGCACGTCCTCCAGGATTTCGACCGCCTCATCGAAGCGCTCTTCCTGGATCAGGCGGGTGGCCTCGTACTCTCTCTGACGGATGTCGTCCATTGCCCCTTCCCTTCGCACCAGTGGGTCGGTGCTAACCGCTGGTGACCAACACCACAACCACGACCACGACGATCACCAGCACCGCGACCCCCAACGCGATCAGCAAACGAGTCCGGTTGCCGGTCCGGCGGCCCCGCTTTGCCGTGCCCTTGCGGCGTTGCGTGCTGGGCTGCGCCGGTTTCGGTTTCACGGGCGCTTTCCGGGTTGCCGGCCTGGCCTCAAGGATCGATGGCTTCTCCGCGAGTTCCGGATACTGCGCGATAAGCTGCGCCAGCATCGCCCGCGCCTTCGCGTGGCCCGGCTTCAGCTTCAGGACGTGATCGAGCGCAACCCGCCTGTCGGTCGGCGTGTCCATCGCGTGGACCATGAGCCACCAGGCGTTCGCGTTCTGGTCATCGACCAGGATGATCTGCTGCAAGATGTGCAGCGCTTCCGTCCGGCGGCCAGCCTTGATCAACGCATGGGCGCGTTGCATCTGTTCGCGAGTCGGGTCGCTCAACGCCCTTACGCCCCCTTTGTTGGTTTATTAAAGGTTAGTATAGTCACGCTCGGCAAACCCGGCAAATGGGCATGTTGCAAGAAACAAGCCCGGCGCTGCCGCGTCGGGCTGTTCGAGGAAATGGGGGCGCGCGGTATGCGCTATACGCTGAGGACAATGACGAACACTGCGGTCACGAGGAGGACCATCCCCACGCCGATTGCCATCAGCGACTTGACCGGTAGATCCATCCGGCCTTTGGCCGGCTTGAGCGCAATGTCTGACGCCGAAACCGGCCTGTCTTCGTCGTCAGCCTCGACTCCGGCGCGGTCGGCGTCGGCCAGAGAGACGTACACATTGGGCGGGTCGTCGAGCGGCACGATGGCTGGCGCGCCGGCCAGCGCGCCAGCGCGTGCGGGATAGCGCGCGCTGAGCCGTTCCAGTGCGCGCTGCGCGCGTGCGTAGCCGGGGTCGATTTCGAGCGCAATCTCCAGCGCCTCGCGCGCCTCTCCCGGGTCTGACGCGACCTGCGCGTAGAGATAGTAGCCCTCGACGAGGCGGGGGTTGGCGGTGAGGATCGCCTCAAGGGCGGCACGCGCCTCAGCTTTGCGCCTGGCTTTGACAAGTTGGTAGGCGTGCTGAAGTTGCTGGCGGTCTTCTGGGGTCATGGCTGCGTTGCTCCTCGCGTGCGCAAAGTTATTCAGATGGCGCAGGCGAACATTGGGATTTTAAGTGTTTCTCAATGATTATACCGCCGTTTCAACGGCGTTTGCGCGGCGCAATCTGAAAAGCGCGTGAAGATTTCGGCCAGGGGTGCGCGCGGAGGCCTCAGGGGTGCAGCGTGTACGCGGGCTGACTATCGCCGGATTGCATCGCGCGCAGGCGCTCGCGCGGCGTCGGCAGGACGCGCGCCTCCTGCGCGACGAGCGCGCGCCAGAACGCCGCCTGCACGTGTTCGGGGAGCGCCGACCGGGCGTGGCCGGCGAGCGCGGCGGCCACGTCGCGCGCGTCAAGGCGCGCCAGCGCCGCCGTCAGGCTCTTGAGCACGCGCGCCTGCCGGTCCAGCGCGTCCAGGGGGTCGGCGCTGCGGTCCAGGTAGCGCGCCAGGCCGTGGGCATCCTGCGGCACGGCCCCCAGGACGAGCGAGTCGCCGTTCAGCGGGAGGAGCGCCGCCAGCGCCTCCGTCGAAAACGTGATCGTGCCGGCCAGGTAATCGACCTCCTCCAGCAGCGCCGCGACCGCGCCGCGCAGCCGGCGTTCGTCGCCGGCCGCGTAGAGGTCGGCCAGCCGCGCCGCCTCCGCCGGGGACCACGTCTCCGGCGGCAGGCCGATCAGGTGCAGGCCGTCTCCGGCCGGCGACGCCACCCATACGGCGCGCAGCGCGCCGTCGCGCCCGGCGGCGAGGAGCAACACCGGCTGCGGGCGGTCGGCATTCACCCGCGTGTGGATCGCAACGCCGGTGAGCGCGCCGGCGGCCACGCACGCGCCCACGAAGAGCACGCTCAGGAGAAATGCGCCCCATTTCATGGCATCAGCGCCCGGCTGCAGCGCGCGCCTGCCGCGCGCACGTCATCGCGTCTTGCACTGGCTAATACACGTTGAGCAGGGAGAGGATCAGGTAGGTGGAAACGGTTGTGGTCACGTACAGCACCAGCCCGACGATGAGCAGTGACCGCACAGTCTGCTTGTAGCGGTACAGGGCGTAGAGGCTCAGCGCGACAAACTGCCAGAAGCGCGCGTGGAGCCACTGGCTCGCCAGCGCCAGGCTGTCCCGCGTTCGCCTGCCGCCGGTCGGGCGGACGTGATAGACGCACTGATTCTGCACTTGCATGTTTTCCCCCGGACGGTTTCACGGCCCCTGTCGAATGTGTATTACAGGGTGGTGCAAGATCAGTGCCAGTCCAGGGGGATGCGGGCGGGTCGTCCTAAGCGTCGCCCCCGCGCCGCCGCACGCGCCGCGCCACGCCGATCACGTACAGCAGCGCCAGGCCGAGCGCCGGCCACACCCACGCCAGGTCGCCAGGGCCGCCGGGTCCGCTGCGCTCCGCGACGAGCCGGATGCGCACGACCTCGTAGCCGCGGTCCAACTTCTGCACGTCCTCGTCGGAGAGCGCGGCGGGATCGACACCCTCCAGAAGGCGGGCGGCGAAGCCGCTGCGGATCAGGACGCGCCGCAACAGGCGCAGTTTCTCGCCAGGGTCGCTGACGGTTTCGGCGACGCCCGCCCACCAGCCGTCGGGCAGCCAGACCTCACAGTGCGGGTTCGCCAGCAGGTTGCGGTACCAGTGGGTGCTTTTGCCGAACCCGGCGAGGCAGTACACCGTGCGCCCCTCCTGCTCGAAGTTGACGGGCGCGCGCCGCTGCAGGCCGGTCTTGTGGCCGGTCGTGGTCAGAATCATGATGTAGCCGGCGACCGGGCTGGCGAGGAAGCGCCCCAGCCCCAACCGCCACATCAAGAGCATCCATTTATTGGCGCGCCTGAAGAGCGCACGGAGCGCGCTCAGTTCGGTGTCGCCGGTTTTCTGAACCACATCGATCATGGTGGCCTCGTTGGCGCGCGCGCTCAGCTTTGCGGCGCGCGGCCAATCGCGATGGCCGCGCCGGTGATGTGGGTCGCCTCCACAAGGAACGCCACCGCCCGCACCGCATCATCTCTGAGGTCCGCCTCGCTCCCCTGCCCCAGGATCACGCCGTTGACGCGCACCCCGCGCTCCTCGACCTCGGCGGCGACCGCGCGCATGAGGGCCGTCACCGCGCCGCCGACCATGCTCTGCGCGCTGGCGTAAGGGGCCGGACCCCGCGCGATGAAGATGATGGCGCTGCCGTCGTCCATCTTGGGGAGCGCGTGTTTGGCCGCCCAATAGGGGCCGTAAACGCCGGCCTCGACGGCGGCGACGAGCGGGTCGGCGGGAGTCTCCTCAATCGGCGCGGGGGCGGTCGGCAGCAGGCCGCCGCAGCTTACCAGCACGTCCACGCGCTCCAGCGGCGCGTATAACTGGCGCACGTGCGCCTCGTCCCCCATGTCGGCCAGCGCCGGGAAGGTCCGCCCCCAACCGCCGCCCTGGCGGCCTCCAGCGCCTCACGCGCGCGGTCGGCGAGGATGACCGTCGCGCCCTGTTCCGCGAAGAAGCGGGCGACGGCCTGCCCCAGGTCCGAAGCGCCGCCCGTGATGACAACGATCTTTTCCTGCCAGACCATGAAAACGCCTCCTCCATTGCGTGATGTCAAGTATCAAAAGCGCGCCGCCGGAATCGCCGCCCCGGTTTGTGAAAAGCGCCCTGCCCGCGCCGCGCCCGGCAGAGGCGCCGCAATAGGCACAACTACCGTGCAGTGTAGTTCACGTTGGCGGGTTATTCAAGTCTGGCATGGGGCCTGGATAGCATGACAGAGTCCGGGAGTGGAGATGCATGCACCAGAGATTCGTAACACGAAAGCACGAAAGATGCGAAGTCACGAAAAGGTTGGGCGCATGTTTCGCACTTTCGCGCCTTTCGTGTCTTCGTGTTTCCAATCTGCGCTGCCTCCCGGACTTCTTCATGCCATGTAGGGCCAGTTTCGCGCCGGACTGGGCGAGGGAATCCGGGCGCGCGACGCCGCTAAGAAATGTCTATGTGTTTGTTTACTGCGGCGTGACTTGTTGTACACCGAAAGATGTTCCCATAAGGGTGCAGAAATGCCCCAAAGTCTTATGTAGGAGCGCCAGTGTGAGGAAGAATGGGAGTCGTTGTGGGGAGCCGCAGGGCCGGCAACACACGCCCCGGCCTGCTCCGCCTGGTGGACGCAGCCAACGTGCTTATGTCGATGGCTGTCCTCTGGCCGCTCGCGGTTG
Source organism: Anaerolineae bacterium (assembly GCA_027494055.1). Lineage (GTDB taxonomy): Bacteria > Chloroflexota > Anaerolineae > Aggregatilineales > JAFGMM01 > JAOSJO01. The sequence goes on from JAOSJO010000025.1 coordinate 208,356, forward strand.
TGTGCGCCATTGCCATCAGGTTGGAAAGCGGGGGGCCGGTCCTCATTAATGAGAATGGACTGCGGTTCCGGACAGTAGGGTGCGACGGCAAACTGACGCGCCTGGGCCGCTTCTTGCGCAAATCAGAGCTGGACGCGCTGCCCCAACTCTTCGTCGTCGCGCAGTAATCACGCAGCATCGCCTGCACCGGCTTGCGCGCCCACCCCGCATAGGGTGGGCGCTAGTCTTTCCCCGTGGCTGGACAAGGCGCTTAGACCCCCTGTCCAGCCCCACCCTCAGGCGCTCCCCGCCACTCTGCAGCCCCGCCACGCCGATCTTTAATGAAATTGTTCACCAACGAATGACGCGCCGTATACCACGCCGCGGTTTAATGTGGATGGTGACATTGTATATTACCGCAACCCTATGGAGAAATCAGAATGCGCGCAGGCTACACCTCTCATCACACCCACAACGCGAAATCTACGCGCCCGGTTGCCCTGCGGCTCATGCAGTGGGCGGGCCATCTGGCGGCGCTCGCGCTGATGTGGCCGATGCTCATCGTGTGTGCAATCGCGGTCAAGCTCGACTCGGAAGGGCCGGTGCTGGTCTACACGGACGGCCCGCAGTTCCGTACCATCACTGCGAACGGGCAGGTCACGCGCCTGGGCCGGTTCATGCGCAAGGCCGGCTTCGACCGGCTGCCGGCCATGCTGGCGCTCTAAAAGACACCCACCCGGTTCCCCCCGGGGTGGGTGTCGCCTTTATTACTCTGCTTCAATAAACAAAGCATGAAGTCGTTCAAATTACAGGAGAGAGACCTTCAGAACAACTGATGCCAAAGTACCACGCAACGTTCGTGCGCATACAGCGGTTTAGCTGACGCCAAAGACACACCATCCTGGACATCAATGAGGAGACCGACATGCATACCCGATCCATCGTCTTCAAGACCCTGCTTGCCGCGCTACTGGCCGCTACGATGCTGACGCCCGCTTCGGTTGCGCTGGGGTACGAGCCGCCCGTCGGCTGCACGCCCGGCTACTGGAAGAACCACCCCGACATGTGGAACAAGTTCGATCCCTACACCTCAACCGTCGGCGATATGTTCTCCGCCGCCTGGGCCAGGTTCCCGCAACTGGCCGACGACCCGCTGATCGAGGCGCTGAGGTACAAGGGCGGCCCTGGCCTTGAGGGCGGCGCGCGCATCATGCTGCGGGCTGCCGTGGCCGGCGCGCTCACCAACCTGCTCCTGATTTCGACTTCAGCCTCCTGGTGCTTGGCCGCACGCAGAACGAACTCTGGTTCGGCACGCGTGAAACGATGCTCGCGTGGGCGTCGGAGGTCGATTACCACCTCAACCTGTACGAATGCCCGCTGTAAACCACCCGCGCTGACCCAACCGACGCCACGGGGCGAGGCTATGATGAGCCTCGCCCCTTTTGCGTCAGCCTCTGTTCACATGATCCGATTGGCCGCCGGCCCGTGAGATTAGCCAGGAGCAGGGATGACCCGGCGAGTTGCCAATGCCCTGTTGCCGGCGTCTTTGCCTGCGCGTTGTGCCATTGGTTCCCAGAAATGTATAATCAGTGATAACGATCCTATTGCGAAAACGGAGCATTGATGACCATCCGAATTGTGACCGACAGCACGTGCGACCTGCCCGCGGCAGTGGTGGAGGCCAATGGCATTACGGTTGTCCCGCTGTTCATTAACGTGGGCGCTCAGGGCTACCTTGACGGCGTCGAGATGTCGCGCGAGGAGTTCTACGGGCGGCTGCCGACGTTCGATCCGCCGCCCACGACCGCGACCCCAAGCCCTGGGATGTTCCGCCAGGCCTACGAACGGCTGGCGGACGAGGGCGCGACCAACGTGCTCTCCATACACATCGCCGTGGGCCTGAGCGGCACCGTCGATGTGGCGCGGCTCGCGGCCAGGGGCTGAACGCCGTGCGCGTGACCGTGCTCGACTCGCGCCAGTTGAGCATGGGCACGGGCTTCCTCGTCGAGGCCGCCGCCAAGGCCGCCGCGCTGGGCCATGACCTGGGCCAGATTCTCGCCATGCTGGAGGAGCAGATCCGGCGCACGCACGTGTTCGCCGCGCTGGACACGCTCAAGTTCCTCCAGCGCAGCGGGCGCATGAGCTGGACCGTGGCGGGGCTGGGCACCCTGCTCCAGATCAAGCCGCTGCTCAAGATGTACGACGGCCAGTCCAGCGCCGAACGGGTGCGCACCCGCGACCGCGCGATCCGGCGCGTGATCGAGCTGCTGCAGGCGTGCGCGCCACTGGAGCGGGTCGCGCTGCTGCACACCAACGCGCTCGAAAGCGCCGAAGCGCTGCGCCAGCGCGCCGCGGACTCTCCTGCCCACCGCCGACATCCCCGCGATGAACATCAACCCGGTCATCGGCGCGCACATCGGGCCGGGCGCGGTCGGGTTTGCGTGCATCACTGCGCGGACGTGAAACCAAAAGGGAGATACGATGACGTTCCTTGAGACGTATGCGCTCGGTGGGCTGGCGATCGTCGCCTTCATGACGGCGATCTGGTTGCTGAGCTTGTGGCTGCGCAACGCCAGCATCGTGGACATCTTCTGGGGCGCAGGGTTCGTCCTCGTGGCGTGGCTCTTCTACGCGCTGACGCCGGAGGGCTTCGCCCGCGCAAGCTCCTCCTGTGCGCGCTCGTGACCGTCTGGGGGCTGCGGCTCTCGCTCTACATCCTGTACCGAAACTGGGGCAAGGGCGAGGACTTCCGCTACAAGAAGTGGCGCGACGATGCCGGGCCAAAGTGGTGGTGGTACAGTTTCTTCAAGGTCTTCCTGTTGCAGGGCGTGCTGATGTGGGTGATCGCCGCGCCGCTGCTCGCCGCGCAGATCAGCGCGACTCCGGCGCAGCTCACCGTCATCGACATCGCGGCGGTGCCCGTGTGGACGGTCGGCTTCTTCTTCGAGGCGGTGGGCGACTGGCAGCTTGCGCGCTTCAGGGCGAACCCGGCCAACAAGGGCAAGGTGCTGAAGACCGGCGTGTGGCGCTACACGCGCCATCCCAACTACTTCGGCGACGCCACGCAGTGGTGGGCCTTCTACCTCTTCGCCGCCGCGACCGGAGAGGGCGCGTTCACGATGTTCAGCCCGATCATCATGACCATCCTGCTCGTGCGCGTCTCTGGCGTAGCGCTGCTGGAGAGGTCGCTGGCCGAAAAGCGCCCCGGCTACAAGGAGTACATGGAGACCACGAGCGCCTTCATCCCCTGGTTCCCGCGCAAGAAGGCGCCATAATCGCCTCCGTCGCGCCCGATTCGCCGCAGCCGGCGGGTTAGCGGGCCGTCGCCACAAAATGTATACTTGCCCTGGACCGCGCAAGGCCGTTCACCCTGAATCGCAGTTGACCCGGAGCGACACCCCATGAACACGCCGATGCTCGTTCGATTCTATCACCCCGACCATGGCGTAAGGCTTGGCGTGCGCTCTGGCGATGCGGTGCACGACATCACCGAGGCTTTCCCTCGACCGGGGCGTGGCTGAAGGCCAGCGCCGGCCGCGTGACGCAGGCCATCGACGAACTGCTGGCGCACGCCGCGCCACCCGCGCCGGTGTTCGCGGCGGCGGGCTTCGACGCCGCGCCCGCGCCGGGCGCGCCCCACTGGCTGCCGCCGGTCGATGTGCAGGATGTGTGGGCCGCCGGCGTCACCTACGAGCGCAGCCGCGAGGCGCGCCAGGAGGAGGCGCTTGACGGCGGCGACATCTACGCGCGCGTGTACGTCTCGGAGCGCCCGGAGCTGTTCTTCAAGGCGCATGGCAGCCGCGTGGTCGGGCCGTTCGGGGCGGTCGGCATCCGCGCCGACGCGGCCTGGTCGGTGCCGGAGCCAGAGCTGGCGGTGGCGCTGAACCCGTCCCTGGAGGTCGTGGGCTTCGCGGTGGGCAACGACATGAGCAGCCGCGACATCGAAGGGGCGAACCCGCCTCTACCTCCCCCAGGCGAAAATCTACGACGCCGCGTGCGCGATTGGTCCGGGGATCGTCCTCCAGCCCGCCGACCGGTGGCCTGAGGCCGCCATCCGCCTGACCGTCCGCCGCGCGGGGGCGGTCGCGTTCGCGGGCGAGACGCACACCCGCCGCCTCCGGCGCAGCATCGGCGAGCTGGTCGGCTATCTGGGGCGCAGCGCCACTTTCCCCGACGGCGCGGTCCTGCTCACCGGGACCGGGATCGTCCCGCCGGCTGAGTTCACGTTGCAGGCGGGCGACACGGTGGAGATCGCGATTGAGGGGATCGGGGGCTGGTCAACACCGTCAAGGTGGTGTAGACACATAGTTGGACCGCGAACAACGCCAGTGCAGAAGGATGCATCACAGAGCGCGCGCTACAAGATGTCGGAGAGGGTAGGGGCAAGGCATGCCTTGGCCCTACACGAAAACCTTCAGCCGGGCGACCACCGCACCATAGCATAGGGAAAGGGAACGGAACCGTGACTGTGACCGGGAGCAACTTCATCGCTGGCGCGCCGAGCCGTGCCGGCAGCCAGACCTTCACCAGCGTGGACCCGCGCACCCGGACGCCCGGCGCGGTCCCCTTCTACAACGCCACGCCGGAGGAGATCGACCGCGCGACACAGGCCGCCGCCGCCACATTCGCGGAGACGCGCCACTACCCGGCGCAACGTCTGGCCGGCTTCCTGGACCGCGTCGCCGGTGAGATCGAGGCGCTGGGCGACGCGCTGCTCGAAACGGCGGACATGGAAACCGCGCTCGGCCTCGCCCGGCTCACGGGCGAGCGCGCCCGGACCACCGGCCAACTGCGCCAGTTCGGCAACCTGCTGCGCGAAGGTTCCTACGTGGACGCCATCATCGACACGGCCCTGCCCGACCGCCAGCCAGCGCCGCGCCCCAGCATCCGGCGGATGCTGTTCCCCATCGGGCCGGTGGCGGTCTTCTCGGCGAGCAACTTCCCGTTCGCGTTCTCCGTCGCCGGCGGCGACACCGCCTCCGCGTTTGCCGCCGGCTGCCCGGTGGTCGTGAAGGCGCACCCCGGCCACCCGGCGACGTCGGAGTTGTTCGCATCGGCGATCAACCGCGCGGTCAAGGCCGAGCGTTTCCCCGCCGGCTTCTTCTCGCTCCTCCAGGGCGACGGCGTGGAGGTGGGGCAGGCGCTCGTCCAGCACCCGGCCATCGAGGCGGTGGCCTTCACCGGCTCGCTGCGCGCGGGCCGCGCGATCTTCGACACGGCGGCGCAACGCCCTAAGCCGATCCCGGTCTACGCCGAGATGGGGAGCGTCAACCCGGTGGTATTGCTGCCGGGCGCAATCGAGGCGCGCGGCGCGGAGATTGCCGAGGGGGCTGGCGAACTCCGTCACCCTGGGGGCCGGCCAGTTCTGCACCAACCCCGGCCTGATCTTCATGCTCGGCGGGCCGGGCGCGCAGCGCTTCATCGACGACGCGAAGGCGCGCATGGAGGCGCACGCACCGGCGACGCTGCTCAACGCCAACGTCGCGCGCGGGCTGGCGCAGGCGGTCGCGGAGACGCTCCAGAACCCGGCGGTGCAGCGCGTGACCGGCGGCGCGGCTGTGGAGGGCGCGGGCTTCTGCTACGCCAACACCCTGCTGCGCACGACCGGGGCCGCCTTCCGCGCGGACGCGCGCCTGCAGACCGAGCACTTCGGGCCGGTGACGCTGTTCGTGGTGTGTGACGACGCGGACGACCTGCGCGGGGCGCTCGAAGCGCTGCACGGCAACCTGACGGCGACGGTCCACGCGACGGATGCGGAGATGGACCTGGCGCGGTCGCTGTACGACATCCTGCGCGAGAAGGCCGGCCGCCTGATCTGGAACGGCTTCCCCACCGGGGTCGAGGTGGTGTACGCAATGCAGCACGGCGGGCCATACCCGGCCACGACCGCGCCGCTGACCACCTCGGTCGGGATGACGGCCATCAGGCGCTTCCTGCGCCCGGTCGCCTTCCAGGGCCTGCCGGATGCGCTCCTGCCGCCGGCGTTGCAGGACAGCAACCCGCTCGGCATCTGGCGCATTGTCGATGGCGAGCGCACCCGCGCGCCGGTTGGCTGATCGCAGCGGAGCAGCGCCATGGCAGTGGACTTGCATGAGCCAGAGCCGCCTGAGGACGGTCGCGCGCCCCTCCTGGAGCGTTACCAGAACGTGCTCCTGGGCGTGCTTGTTGTCGCGATCTTCGTGGGGGCGGCGGCGCTGTTTGCCGGGCGGCCCGCGCCGGTGGAAATGGTCATCATCCCGCCCGCGCCCACGCCCACGCCCGGACCGACGGCGACGCACGCGCCGGTGCGCGTCTATGTGAGCGGGGCGGTGCGCGCCGCCGGCGTGTACGCGCTGCCGTGGGGGCCGTCGCCCAGGACGCCGTCGATGCGGCGGGCGGGGCGCTTGCCTCCGCCGATCTCGCGCGCGTGAACCTGGCGCACGTACTGCGCGACGGTGACCAGATCCACGTGCCGGCGCGTGAGGAACAGGTCCGTCTTGCGACGACAAGCCCGGTCGTGAACCTCAACCACGCCACGGTGGCTGAACTCGACACCCTGCCGGGCGTCGGGCCGGGGCTGGCGCAGCGCATCATCGACTTTCGCGAGGCGAACGGGCCGTTCACGTCAATCGAGGAGGTCATGGAAGGTGCCCGGCATCGGCGCCTCGACGTTCGAGGCGATGAAGGACCGGCTTACGGTGGAGTGAGCGGGCGGGCGCTCAGCGCGACCAGGTGAGTTGTTCGCGAATCTGGAGGTCGGTGTTGCGGATTTTCATCGCCAGGTCGGCGGCGAGGTTGCGCATCAGGCGGTAGCCGAGCTGGGGGTAAGTGTCGCACAGGAGGGTGAGCTTATCGCGCGGGATGACGATAAGGCGCGTGCTCTGTTTGGCGCAGCGCGCCGACGCGGAGCGGACGCCCTGGTCCACCAGCGCCACCTCGCCAAACGACTGCCCCCGGCGCAGGGTGGCGATGGTCTTCGGGCCGGCGCTTGCGCCGGTGCCCACGAGCGCCGGGTCTACCTGTATCTGGACCTCGCCTTCGGCGATGACATAGAGCTCGTGACCGGTGGTGTTCTCGGCAAAGATCACATCCCCCGCGTGGAAGTGCCTCTCCTCACAGATCGACGCGACGAGTTCCAGTTGGGTGGTGGAGAGTTCGTCAAAGATATCGGCCTGCTTGAGCACTGTCGTCAGCGACATGGCTGCCTGCCTCCTTGCGGAGAGTCTTGTACAATAGTGTGGAAGGGCCGAAATCCTATGTGCTGGTCATTCTAGTGCATCTGCCGGCCAAACGCAACTGAGGGGGAAAACAGGATGACGACGCGACGACAGCGGCTCGGCAGGTGGGGGGAGGATCAGGCAGTCGAGTGCCTGGTGGCGACGGGCTACGAGATTGTCGGGCGCAACTGGCGCTGCCCGGCAGGCGAGATCGACATTGTGGCGCGACACAAGAACGAGCTGGTGTTCGTCGAGGTCAAGACGCGCTGGGGCGCGCCGCCGGAGGAGAGCATCGGCCCGGAGAAGCAGGCCAAGCTCGTCGAGCTGGCGCACCGTTACGTCCAGCTCAAGGGCGACGAAGACAGGCCGTGGCGCATCGATGTGGTGCTGGTGGAGCTGACCAACGAGGGCAAGCTGCGCCGCATCGATGTGATTGAGAGCGCAATCGGTGAGTGATGCGCCGCTTCGACGTGATTGAGAGCGCAATCGGTGAGTGATGCCCCGCTTGTCGTGATCTTAGGCCCGACAGCGGTCGGGAAGACGGCCTACGCGGTCCACGCAGCGCGCGACCTCGGCGGCGAAGTCGTCAGCGCGGACAGCCGGCAGATCTATACGGGCATGGACATTGGCGCCGCCAAGCCCACGCCTGAGGAGCGCGCCGCCGTCCCCACCACCTGATTGACGTCGTCGCCCCCGACTACACCCTCACGCTCGCCGAGTACCAGCGCAGGGCCTACGCCGCCATCGACGACACCCACGCGCGCGGACGCCTGCCGCTGCTGGTGGGCGGCACGGGGCAGTACATCAGCGCCGTCATCGAGGGCTGGGGCGTGCCGGAGGTTCCACCGCACCCCGACCTCCGCGCGGAGTTCGAGGCCTACGCCGGGGAGCGCGGCGCGCAGGCGCTCCATGACTGGCTGGCGATGCTCGATCCGGTGGCCGCCGGACGCATCGACTACCGCAACGTGCGGCGCGTGGTCCGCGCGCTGGAGGTCTGCACCGTCACCGGGAAGCCGATCAGCAAGCTCCAGGCGAAACACCCCCCGCCGTATGCCGTCCTGCTCACCGGCCTGACGCTGGACCGCGAGGCGCTGTACGCGCGCATCGAGCGCGCGTGGACCAGATGATGGCCGCCGGCCTGCTCGACGAGGCGCGCGCGCTGGGCGCGGCCTACAGTTGGGAGACGCCGGCGCTCAGCGGGCTGGGGTACGCGCAATTGGGCGCGCACCTGCGTGGCGACTGCCCGCTGGAGGCCGCGGTCGAGGCGATCAAGCGCGAGACGCGCGCCTTCGTGCGGCGGCAGTACACGTGGTTCAACGCGATGGAAGGCGTGCGCTGGTTCGACGTGGCGGAGACCGGCCCGGAGGCGTTCACGGACTTCGTGCGCGCGTGGCTCATTTCGTAAGCGGTACCGACGGTAGTGACGGCTGAAGTTAATTCTTGATGTAGTGTCGAATCCGCTCTGAACGGATACCTTCTACTCTCTTATTGGTCTGTCAGAATCCGTTGCCACCGAATTGCATCAAAGATAATCGCTCGACCACTCTCGCCGGTTAGATCGCTTAGAAATACGACACCTGCCGCTGGATTTGCCATCGGATCGAACTCAAAGACCTCCTAGAGAAACCCATTGATCCCTATATTGGGCTTGATCAACTTCTATAAGGTATTCACCAGCCTGACCTTTGACAGAATGTACTTTATATCTTGCGCGATGGGTCAAGGGTACGTCAAAGTCAGGTACGAATATTGAGATCTCGTAACACCCTAATTCTGGCAGGCGTGGGTCCCAACGCGCCCAGACTTCATCTCGGACAGTCTCTGTATCGGTAGATTTGGTTAACCAGCCAAACTCGTTGCGGCTAACGGTCCAAATTTCATCAATGGGCCGTTCGGAATGAACACCATCCGCAAAGGCAGCATCTTCCGGTCTTACCACAATCGTCACACCCTCTGTCCAGACTGTGAGCAAACGAAGCTTGGTGTAAGTGGGGAGACGACTCGAAAACCAGAAACTCGCTCTGTATTAAGGGGAAAGTAATAATTCCGGAATGAGGCGCGCATAGTCCACTCACCGTTTAGGAAGGAACCCCCTCGTAACACTCGATAATAGCCATCGGATGGGCCAAGCGGGTCCAACATATCCTCACCCAAAGTACTATAAGTGCTATCATACCAATCGGCAACTCCTTCCCAGACGTTGCCCTCCATCTGTAGTGCGCCTATCCAGCTTGCACCGTCTGGATAGCTGTGTGCTGGCACTGTGTCCCTCACAGCACAGTCACTGTAGTTCGCTAGCTCACACGCTGGTGTCGCGTTACCCCAGGGGTACATATGTCCAGCCGGTCCTCGCGCCGCATATTCCCACTGAGCCTCAGTTGGCAAAGAACCACCGATCCATTGAGCGTAGATCTTCGCTTGTTCCCAGCTTACAAAGACAACGGGGTGATCAGCATACGCTGGATCGTCAAAATAGGTCCGATCGCTTGGCGGTCTGCATACGCTGGCGTTCACGCACTCACGGTACTGATCGTTCGTTACCTCAGTCTGACCAATCCAGAAAGCGCTCAAGCACACCTCGTGTACTGGTTGTTCATCTCGCTCTCCGTCTTCACTACCCATCATGAAACATCCCGCCGGCACATAGACCATCGGCAGGCTAGCGATCGTCTGCACCATTGGTATCCAATTTGGCACAACACCGGCAGGGATAGGTGTAGGCGTTACATCGGGAGTTGGGACGACTGTGGGTGTGTCTGTGGCGATTCGTGTATCCGTTGGAGCAGGCGTGTCACTCGGCGTTTGAGACGGGCTGGTTGTCACTGTTGGGGGTGGCTAGCGCTGTGGTAGGGGTGACAGCGCTCGTAGAGACAGGTCTGGTTGCAGTCGGTTGGGGTGGCTGTTCATTCAGAGTAGTTAACGTGAGGAACCAGAGAGCAAACAACACAAATAGGGCTATGAGGAGGGCAATCAGACTCACCGGAGCGCCGAGCAACCTACCTACAAGAACATCGCGTTCACGTCTAAACAGATATACGGCAAGGGCAATAACCGCACCGATTGCTGCAATAATGGCATCGGCAAGACCTTGAGCATGGTATATTAATAGTGAAAAGGACATTCCCAAAACAACAAGTAGTAAAACTCGGTTCAAAACCACCACGTTTAGCTTTGGCGCAGCAGGGACAGGTTGTGGATGCTCGGTCGGCGACGGCCCCGGTCGTTGCTCACCTGCATGGTTCATGGGCTGTGGATCTGTCGGAGGCTGGCCTGACACCGACAGAGCACGTTCGAGTCTTTCAACGATGTCGTCACGAAGTTCCAGGAGTGCGGTGACGATCTTGTTCTCCGCAACTGTCCTTTCCTGATAGGTGAGGATCCCCAGCCTATAATCCTGGCCGATTTGTGTAAAACGCTTTGACAGGGTCGAGCGCTCGTTTCTCAGTTCTGAAATGCTGCCAGCACTTGGATAATCTTGCAGTTGATTGAGGACTATCTCGATTTCTTCGAGCGCTACCCGCACCTGATTATTCGCGACTAGTTCGCCAATCCTCTCCGAAAATGCCTGTCGGTTTGGTAAAGGCATTGCTCTACCCTAAGCTTTACTTACTTGCGGATCATGTCAGAGAAGCTAAAAGCGAATGGTTTGGACTACAATGGAAATTTGTCACCTAAATAATAGTTTAACTCCTGCATTCACTGCGGACAAGCCCTACCTCCCGCCCCCACCTGTGTCGCGCGCTGCCAGCCCTCCGCGAGCGCGTTCGCCGCCAGCACCGTGAGCGTGATCGCCAGGCCCGGCGCGGCCCCCGCCCACGGCGCGACCCGGAACGCCTGCCGCGCATCGGCAAGCATGATGCCCCAATCGGGCGTGGAGATCGACCCGCCCAGGCCGAGGAAGTTGAGCGCCGCCGCGTTGAGCAGCGACCAGCTAAACGTCACCGCGCCGAACGCCACCAGCGTCGCGCCGATGTTGGGCAGGATGTGGCGCGCAATGATGCGCCCCCGCCCCGCGCCCACCGCGCGCGCCGCCTCGACGTACGGCGTACCGCGCACCTCCAGCGCGGCGGCGCGCGCCACGCGCGCATACGCCGGGAACCCCGCCAGCCCCACAGCCAGCGCGATCTGGTGCGTGCCGTAACCGAGCAGGGCCACCAGCGCCATCGCCAGCAGCAGGTTTGGGAACGCCAGCAGCACGTCCGCCGCGCCCATGAGCGCGCGGTCGAGGTAGCCGCCCCAATAACCCGCCGCCAGCCCGATCAACAGTCCGGGCACAATCGCGATCAGCGTGCCGACCAGCGCCACCGTGAGCGTGCGCTGCCCACCCCAGAGCGTGCGGCTCCACACGTCGCGCCCGAACTGGTCCGTGCCGAACAGGTGCTCCGGCGTGGGCGGCTCGTTGGCCTGCGCGGGCGCGACCGCCATCGGGTCGGCGGAGGTGAGCACCGACGCCAGCGCCGACGCCAGCGCGATGAAGAGGAGCATCGCCGCCGGCAGCGCGATGTGGCGGAGCGTCAGGCGCGCGGCCATCACGCAGCCTCCGGCGGCGCTTCCAGGTGCACGCGCGGGTCGGCGAGCGCGTAGAGCGCGTCGGCGAGCGCGTTCACCACGTTGTAGATCAGCGCGGCGAGCACCACCACGCCCTGCACCACCGGCAGGTCGCGGTCGAGGGTCGCGCGCAGCAGCAGCCCGCCCAGCCCGCCGCGTGCGAAGATCGCCTCGGTGATGACGGTCCCGCTCAGCAGGAAGCCGATTTGCAGCGCCACCACTGCGATGATCGGCAGCAGCCCCACGCGCAGGATGTGCCGGCCCCACACGTGAATGTCGCGCAACCCTTTGCGCGCGCGTACTGCACGAACGCCTGGTCGCGCGCCTCAACCAGACCCGTCTGCGTCACGCGCGCGATGCTCCCCGCCACGCTGAACCCCAACACCGCCGCCGGCAGGACCAGGTGCCGGAAGTCGCCCGCGCCGGTCGCGGGGAACCAGCCCAACTGCACGCTGAAGAGCCAGATCGCCAGCGTGCCGGTCCAGTACACTGGCATCGCCAGCGCCAGGGTCGCCAGCCCGCTGCTGAGCCGGCGCAGCCACGCCGGGCGCGCCGCCGCGCCCGTAAACCCCAGTGCCAGCCCGATCACCAGCGCCACCACGAGCGCCGCCACAGCCAGCGACGCCGTGGACGGCAACTGCTGCGCGATGGCCTGCGCGACCGGCTGGCGGTTCAGCAGCGAGACACCCAGGTCACCGCGCACCAGGCCCGCCATGTACGCGAGATACTGCTCCGCCAGCGGCGCGTCCAGCCCCAGGGCAGCGCGGCGGGCGGCGATCTCTGTCGCCGATGCGCCGCCCTGCGCCAGTTGCCCGGCAATGGCGTCGCCGGGGAGCACGCGCAGCGCCAGGAACGCCAGGGTCGCCGCCGCCCAGATCACGGCCAGCGCCGTAAGCAGCCGCCGGGCGAGGTAGGCAAGCATCAACCGCCCGCCTTACTGCGCCTCCGCGCGGCGCAGGTCAGTGAGGATGGGGTAGAAGCCATAGGCGTCGAAATGCAGCCCCTGCAGGTCCGCCGTCGCGCCGTTCAGGTTGACGTAATCGCGAATCGGGATGATGAGGGCAAGGTCCATGATGCGCCGCTGCGTCTCGCTGTAGACGCTGCGGCGGCGTTCGGGGTCGCTGGCGTGCGTCCCTTCGGCAAGCAGCAGGTCGAGGTCCAGGTCCGCCACGCGCGACCAGTTCAGCGGCGCGTTCGAGAGAAAGAACTGGTCGAGAAGGCTGGGATCCACGCCAAAGAAGTTGAGCGCAATTGCGTTGTACTCGTTCGTGTCGGCGGCGGCCTGGAGCGCGGTAAACGACGGCACCTGGACGACATGCACGTCCGCGCCGAGCGCCTCCCACTGCGCCTCAAGGAGCTGCGCCACCTGCGACAGCAGCCCCCAACTTGGGATCACCACGTCGAGCTTGAGGGGCCGGCCCTCGAAATCGAGCACCCGGTCGCCGTCGGTATCGACAAAGCCGATGCCCTCCAGCATGGCGCGCGCCTGCGCGAAGTCGAAGCGATAGCCGTCCGCCAGCGCCGGCTCGTAGTACGCGGTGACCGCCGACAGCGGCCCGTGCGCGACCTGCGAGAACCCCTGAAACACGCTGTCCACGATCTCGGCGCGGTTGGTCCCCAGGAGCAGCGCGCGGCGCACGGTCAGGTCGTTCGTGGGCCAGCGCTGCGTGTTGAGGTGGAACTGGAGCGGCTGGCCGGGGATCGGCACCGGGTAGACCTGCACGCGCGTGTTCCCCGCCATGAGTTCGGCGTCGGTGGGGAGCAACTCGCCGACGATCTGCACGTCGCCGCTTTCGAGCGCCAGCGCGCGCGTCGGCGGGTCGGTGAAGAACCGGAACTCAATCCGCTCGACGCGCGGCACCCCCTGATTCTGGTAGATGGAAGGCGCCCAGGCATAGTCCGGGTTGCGTTCGAGCACAAGCCGGTCGGAGGGATAAGCTCGACAAAGCGGAACGGCCCGGTGCCAATCTGGTGGAACTGGTAGGTGTCGGCGTCGTGCTGGCTCAGCGCGGTGGGGCTTGCCATCCCGAAGTACACCTGCGCCAGGCTGTCGAGCGTCGGCGCGTAAGGCTCGCGCAGCGTGATCGTGACGGTGTAGTTGTCAATAATTTCGGCGCGCTCGAAGGGCATCATGAAAGCGGCCTTCTGCGAGCCGGTCTCCGGCGCGAAGATGCGCGCAAAGTTCGCGACCACCGCCGCCGCGTCGAAGCGCGTGCCGTCGTGGAAGGTCACATCCTCGCGCAGCTTGAACGTGTACACCCTGCCGTCAGATGAGACGGTCCATTCCAGCGCCAGGCCGGGCACAAAGCCGCCGGTGACGGGGTCGCGGTAGACCAGCGTGTCGTAGACGCTGCGCAACGGGATGCCCAACTCGGAGGAGGCGTGGACGTGCGGGTCGAAACCGGTTGGGTTCAGCGTCAGCCCGTAGACGATGCGCGGCACCGGTTCGTCGGCGGAGTGACTGACGCAGGCCGACAGGATGAGCGCGGGCAGGAGCGCTGCCAGCACGAGCACGGCATACGGTGACCTGACACGGATCGGCTTCATGGGCGCTAAGCTTCCTTCTCAGTCCAGCGCGGCGCACACGCCATAACCGACCGTGGAGTATACCGCAACTCCGGGAGAGCGGAGGCCGCAGTACCGGCCTGCGAAGCGCGTGGTAGAATACTCCCTCGGAGGTGGCAATGCGATTTGGACTGGACGGCGAGCGGCTGCGCCGCCCGCCGGGGGTGTGGCGCGCCGGCCCCTCATGAGCGTGCTCCTGCTGGTCGTCACGCTGGCGATCATGCTGGTCACCAGCCTGGTTGGCCTGGAGCTGGAGGGCCTGGTGCGCGCGGCGGCCAACCTGGGCCTGCTGGCGCTGCCGCTCGTGCTATGGTGGGCGCTCTACTACCGGCCCGCGCGGCGCATGGGCCGGCTCCTGCCCCGGATGCCCACGCTGATGATCCTGGCGGCGGTGTTTGCCAACGGGGTGGCGCTGCCCATCATCGACCAGGTGTACGAGGTGGACGCCTGGCTGCCGCACACGTCAGGCCTGACGCGCATCATCGGCTACACGTTGATCGTGGGCTTCCTGCAGGAATATCTGAAGTTCATCATCATCCGGTTCACCGTGTATCCCAACGCCCTGATGGAGCGGGCGGATGGCGTGGCCTATGGCGTCGCGGTGTCGCTCGGCTTCGCGGCCCTGCTGGGCCTGCGCTTCTTCATCGACGGCGGCTCCGCGCCGCTCGGCCCGGCAGCGGCCCGCGTGACCAGCATCACGCTCTCGCAGATCGCCTTCGGCGCGGTATTGGGCTACTTCTTTTCCGGGGCGCGCTTCGCGCGGCAGGAGCCGCCGGTCTGGTGGTTCGCGGTGGGGATTGCGGTCACGGCGCTGCTAAACGGGCTGTACATTGCGCTGCGCGGCGGCCTGATCGTCGGTTCGTTTGGCATCGGCGCGACGGCCAACACCCCCTTGCTGGCGTTGCTGCTGGCGGTCGCGTTCGCGCTGGGGACGTTCGCCGTGCTCGGCTTCCTCAGCCGTCAGGCCGAAATCCGCGAGGCCGCCGTGCCCGGCGCGAGGGTGCTCCGATGACGCTGCCTAGTATGGCGGCTGGGCCGCCGCGCGTCACAACCACGCGCCAGATGTGGTCGAACCTGCTGGCGCTTGGCGCGACGCTGCTCGCGCTGCTCGGCGGGCTGCTGCTCCGCGAGAGCGTGCGCGCCGACCTGGTGCTTTACGAAGACCCGGCAGCGGGCATCGAGGTGATGCGCCCGGCGGAGTGGCTGGTTGACACCCAGGGCGATTATGTCTTCCGGCTGCAAGACCCGGTTGTGCGCCCGTTCCAGACCACGCTCCAGGTGACGGTCATCACCATCGGCCCCGACGCCACCGGGCGCAACGTGCTCGACACGCTGACGCTGCGCCGCTCGTCGCTGTTTGCCGGCTACCAGGTGTTGAGCGTTACCGACCCGGTTGCCACGCCCAACGGGCCGGCGGCGGAGATGCAATATGCCTTCGTCGCCGCAAACGCGAACCCCTTCCTGGCGTCTCTGCCCGTTACCGTCCGGGGCGTGGACATCGTCTACCGCAAGGGCGACCAGGCGATCATCGCCTCGTACCATGCGGAGGCGGAGCAGTTCGAGAAGCAGTATTTCAGGTTCGAGCAGTTTCTGTCGAGTTTGCGATTCTAGGTTGAGTGCGATGATGAATCACTACCGAACGCGCCCCGGTCGAGCATGGCGCGCGCGCTGGCCGCGCCGTGCGACCCTGCTTGGTATGGTGGGGCTGCTGGCGCTGCTCCCGGCGCTCGGCGTGGCGCAGGAGGGCGCGCCGGCGGGCGAACAGCCGCCGCTCGGACAGGCGCGCGCGACCGTGTTCCTGATGCAGGTCTACGAAAGCCGGGGGCGGCAATTCATCTCGTGCGTGGGATCGGGCACGCTGGTCAGCCCCGACGGCCTGATCCTCACCAACGCGCACAACGCCCAGGAGAGCCGGCGCTGCCGCGCCGACGCGATTGTGGTCGCGCTGACGGTCAACGCGGACGAGCCGCCGGTGCCGACCTACTACGCCGAAGTCGTGGTAGCCGACGCCGGCCTGGACCTGGCCGTGTTGCGCATCGCCCGGCACCTGGACGGACGCCTGGTGCTGCAGAACGAGATCATCCTGCCCTTCGTTGAGCTGGGCGATCCGGATGCGCTGGCGGTTGGCGACCGGGTGACAATCGTCGGGTATCCGGGCATCGGGCAGGACCCGGTCGAGGCGTACACCGGCGCGGTCAGCGCCTTCATGGCGGAGGCGCGCGCGGGCGACCGCGCCTGGATCAAGACCACCGCCAGCGCCCCCGGCGTGATGAGCGGCGGCGGCGCGTATGACCGCGCGGGCCGACTTGTGGGCATCCCCACCATCGCGCCGGCGGGCGCGGGCACGCAGACCATCGACTGCCGCGCCGTGCAGGACACCAACACCGATGGCCTGATCGACTCCAACGACAGGTGCATTCCGCTCGGCGGGTTCATCAACGTGCTGCGCCCGGTCCGGCTGGCGCGCCCGCTGGTGCGCGCGGCGCAGCTTGGCGTGCGGCCCGGCGCGTTGCGCGACGCCCCGCCCCCGGCCAGCGGCCAGCCGGCGTTCAACCGGCTGTTCTTCGCGCCGTCGGTTGACCAGGGCGGCCAGCCCAGCACCGTGCTCGCGCAGGCGCCCTCCGGGACCAGCAGCCTCTACCTGTTTTGGGACTACCACAACATGGCCGAAGGCCTGTCCTACGAACTGCGCACCACGGTCAACGGCGTGCCAGACCCGCGCTTCAGCCTCGCGCCGGTGTTGTGGAGCGGCGGCGAATCGGGGTTGTGGTATCTGGGCAGCACCGCGCCGGTGCTTCCTGACGGCGCATACGAGTTTCTTCTCTTCATTGAAGGACAGCCGGCCGGCTCGGCGCGCATCAACGTGGGCGGCGAGGCCCCCGCGCTGAGCACCTTCACCGACCTGGTGTTCGGGGTCGAGGCCCCAGACGGCGCGCTGCTAGGGAGCGGCCATGTGCTGCCGTCGGGCATCAACGTGATCAACGCGCGCTTCGTCTACCAGAACATGGTGCCCGATACGCCCTGGACCGAGGTCTGGTACTACGAAGGCGCGCAGCTCTACCGCAACGACGCGGCGTGGACGGACGGCGCGAACGGGGTCAAGACGCTGCGCGTCAGCAGCGACCAGGGCCTGCCCCCCTGGGCGGTACCGGCTGGAACTGCTCATCGGGGGCGGCTGGCGGACACCGGCGATTTCGCCGTGGCCGGCGGCGCAGTCGGCCCCAACACGACCATCTTCGGCCCGATCACGTTCGCCGACGAAATTGCGTCGAACGGCGCGCCGGCGGGCATCATCGCGGGGGCGGAAACGCCGGCTTCCCCGCCGGCCTGGAGCAGCTTTTCGCCTTCTTCGATTACCAGAATCTCGCCCCCGGCATCGCGTGGACGTGGCGCTGGCGCGTCGACAACGAGGTGCTGTTCACGGTCACCCAGCCGTGGAGCGGCGAGAGCGGCGGGCAGAACCGGGCGCTCAGCGTGGAGGGGGTGGATCGCTTGCCGGATGGGGTGTACCAGTTGGAGTTGTTGGTGGGTACCGAAGTGCTCCAGTCGGCGAGCGCCGTGGTCGGTTCGGGGCTGAACAGCATCCGTGCGGCGCGCGCGAGCGGCGTCCAGGTGGCGGGCGAGATTGTGGACGCGGAAACCGGGGCCGGCATCCCCGGCGCGTTGTTCATCCTGCTGCGCCCGGAGTACTCGGTCGAGGACTTCACGTGGGACAGCGCCCAGGTGCTGGCGACCTCGGTGGCGGACCAGGAAGGGTATTTCGAAATCCCCGTGCGCCTGCCGCTGGACGGAATTCTACAGTGTGGTGATCCGCGCGCAGGGCTACCTGCCCGTCAATGCGGACGCGATCCTTGTCGATGCGACCACGCCAGACCCGCTGTTCATGCGCCTGGAGATGAACAAAGACTGAACCTGAGTCCGGCCCTGAAGGCCGCGCCGGGGGGCGCGTTGGATGGGGACGCAGGAATTCAAGAGCGTCACCGGTGGGGGGACCGGTGACGCTCCTGTTGAGGAGGAGAAGAAGGCGTCCGCATCATTAAGGTAGCATGAAGTCGCCATTTTTCCTATACGCTCAATCTACGCTTGCCCTACGGAATCCCTACGCTTCGTTGACCCCACGCAGACCGGGTGCGTCTCGATTCGTGTCACGCAGGCTGGCGTATCGCGCCAATGCTGCGTGCGTCCGGCTTGCCGCCCCTCCTACGGGCGAGTATACTTGTAATGGGGGACAGAGAGTTGTCCGCATCTGTCAACCTTTGGGGGCGGTCATGTCACAGGCTTTTGACAAACCGATTCTCATCGTGCGTGATGGCGAAGCGGCCGGCCAGCGCTGGGTGCTGCATGGCGACGATATCGTCATCGGGCGCGGGCCGGAGTGCGACATCGTGCTGCCCGAACGACAGGTCTCGCGCCAGCACGCCCGCGTGCGCAGCGAGGGCGATCACTATTACATCGAAGACCTGGAGAGCAAGAACGGAACCCTCATCAACGGCAGGCCGCTCAAAGGCGAGATCGAACTCCGCGATGGCGACGAGATAGAGCTGGCGCTGGCGGTCAAGCTGGCGTTCTTCGGCTCGGAAGTCACCCTGCCGGTGGAGTTCGGCGAGGCCAGCGCGCCGTCGGGCGGGCGGCTGCGCCTGGAGGAGAACACGCGCCGGGTCTTTATCGACAACATCGAACTCGACCCGCCGCTCTCGCTGCCGCAGTACCGCCTGCTGAAGCTGCTGTTCGAGGGCAGGGCCGCGTGTGCACCCGCGAGGAGGTCATCGAGAGCGTGTGGCCGGAGTCGTCGGGCGAGGGCATCTCCGAGCAGGCCATCGACGCACTGGTGCGGCGGCTCCGCGACCGGCTGGCCGAAATTGACCCCGCCAGCCAGTACGTGGTCACGGTGCGCGGGCACGGCTTCCGGTTCGAGAATCCACAGGGCTGAAGCCCTTCCCTACCACCGGGCAGACTTGGGCGCGCCCTCTGCGCCTGTGCTGCCAGACGCCTTGACGCAAAAAGGCCATTTTGCCGGCCAGCGCCCGGCCTTCCACTTCCTACCGAAAGCATTCCACCCGTGCCACGCGATAGCCGGCGCGCCGGTTGCCCCCGCCACTCACCGCGCAGACGTTGGGCCGGCGTGCGGCAACGGCTGCCCGTCCAGCGGGGACGCGCGAGCAATCTGCGCTGTCGCTGATTCGCTGCAATCCGTGAATTATGGTACAACAGTATCAGGTCCTTTCGTTTTGCATAAGGAGATTGCTGTGAATGAGCTAGTAAAACTCATATCGCAAAAGACCGGTGTGGATGAGGCAACTGCGCGGGAAATCGTCCGGGTGGTCACGGAGTTCCTGGAGAAAGTCCTGCCTGCCCCGCTGAATCGGGAAGTTGACAAACTGCTTTCCGGCCAGGTCACCGACATTTCCCAGATCGCGGGGATGAGCAAGCAGGGTGGCGGGCTGTTGAACAAGCTGTTCGGCGGCGGCAGGAAGTAATCCGGCGCGCGCAAGGCTCTCTGATCGCACCAGAGCGCCTGTAGTCAATGTCGCTTTCTGATTGTCTCCCTCGCGCGTGGAGCTGGCTGTGATGGAGGGAGACAGTCGGGAGTTCGGCTAGAACTCAGCAGGGGGCCAATGCAGTACAAGTAAGGCGACCAGAATCGCCAGGTTGATGAGAAGGCCAATCCCGCCCTTGTCATGCAGCTTTTGCGCTTTCCCATCCCAGAACAGCGCAAAGAGAACTGCCGAAAACGCCGCCGAGGCCCCGACCACTGGACGCCACCAGTCCTGACTCGCGAAGACCCCAACCCCGCCGGCCACAAAACCAATTGCAGCCAACACGCAAGAGACGCTGGCAAGCGTTCGGGTTGTTCGATTCCCAAGCAGTCTCGCGAACAGCCACGCGCCATCAGGCCAGACCATCCCAGGCTGAAGCGCAAACAGCCGTGCGCTCTGTCCAAAGTACAACAAGTGAACAAGGCCGTGCAGCACGAAAAAGATGCCGATCACAAACCTGAGCATGGGCTTCCTCCAGTTTTGCGCGCGGGACCTTACGGCCTGGCACCACTTCCTATCCGGTGGCTTCCGGATTTGCGCCTGGAATGGAAGGCGCTTTTACGATAGTGTACTATCCCCAGGCGTAGGAGCAAATGGGAGGCTGGGCATTGCATGACAAAGTCTGGGAGGCAGCGCAGATTGGAAACACGAAGACACGAAAGGCGCGCGAAAATGCGCCCAACCTTTCGTGACTTCGCATCTTTCGTGCTTTCGTGTTACGAGACTTTGGTGCGTGCATCTCCATTCCCGGACTTGTCATGCTATCGAGGCCGGGGTTGCCGGCGAGCCGGTCCGCGACACGCGAGGTAAACAACGGCCTGGCCGGCGCGTGGCCGGCGCGCACTGCCTTCACCGTCGCGCCACCTGATGCGATAGGAGTGTGTGCGCGCGTGTAACAGTTACGCTAGAATGAGCACGGGCTTCGAGACCCATAGCCTACTTGACAGGCGCGCACGGACGGTTCAGGCACGCGCAGAACCGGATGGAGGGCGCGCCCTGGTTTCGCCTCACCCCGTCGACCCCCCTCCTCTTATATCAATGAAGCAGAAGAGGAGGGGCCGCGCGCCCACAAGTGCAGCGGGGACGAGAATTGACACCGTGCGGGCTTGAGGGAGGGGACACCGCGTTGTGGAAGACCTGATCGGCGCCGTGCTCAACAATCACTACAGGATTGAGCAGTTCGTGGGTTCCGGCGGCATGGCCGAGGTCTACAAGGCCAGAGACGTGGACGCCCCCCACGACTATGCCATCAAGGTCATCCGCGAGCAGTTGCTCGAACAACCGAGCTTCGTGCAACGCTTCCGTGACGAGGCGCAACGCCTCCGCGACCTGCAACACCCCAACATCGTCCGCTTCTACGACTTCGTCACCTCCGACGGGCTGGCCTACATCGTCATGGACTACATCGACGGCTACCCGCTCTCGCGGCTGTTGCGGCTGCGTCGCCAGCGGGGCGAGGGGCCGCTGCCGGTCGAGGAGTCGGTGCGCATCCTGGCGCAGATCGCGCGCGCGCTCTCGCGCGTCCACGAGCAGGGACTCGTCCATCGCGACGTCAAGCCCGGCAACATCCTCATCCGCCAGTCTGACGGCGCGGCCTTCCTCACCGACCTGGGCATCGCCAAAGACCTGGCGACCAGCGCGGTCACGCACACGCTGATCGGCACGTTCGCCTACCTCGCGCCGGAGCAAATCCTGCGCCAGCCGGTCAGCCCGGCGACCGACATCTACGCGCTCGGCACGGTCGCGTACCAGCTCTTCACCAACCACCGCCCGTTCGAGGGGCCAACCGACGACCTCCCCACTGCCGAGATGGAACAGCGCCTCATCGAGCAACACCTGCGGCAGCTCCCCCGCCCGCCAAGCACCCACAACCCGCGCCTCTCTACCGAGCTGGACACCGCGGTGAGCCGCGCGCTCGCCAAGCCGCCGGACGCGCGCTACCCCGACGTGATGGCGTTCATGCGCGCGGTCCACGACGCCGTGCGCCCGCTCCTCCCCGCTGACATGCAAATCCTCAGCCAGGTCGACGCCCGGCCCGTGCCGACGCGCTTCTCCGCGCGGCGCGGCCGGCGGGAGGGCGGCCGGCCGCGCGGTCTGCTCCCGGCTGTGCTCGCGCTGGCCCTGATCGGCATCGTCGCGGCGGCGCTGCTGATGCTCTCCGGGGCCATCCCGTCGCCGTTCCCGCGGCCCACGCCGTCCGACACGGCGACGCCGACCGCGACCAGTACGACGCCCGCGCCCTCCGACACGGCGACCCCGACCGCGCCACCAACCGAAACGCCCAACCTGACGACCACCGCCGGGTGGCTCACGCTCGAAGCGGAGCGCCTGGCGCTTGAGACGACGGGCACCGCCCTGGCGCTGGCGGTTGTGCCGGCGTCTGCCACCCCGACCCCGACGCCCTCGGCGACGCCCTCCCTGACGCCGTCGCGCCGACGCCGACCGCCAGCGCGACTGCGACACCCTCGCGGACGCCCTCCCGCACGCCCACGCACGTTCCGACGCCGGACCGTGACCGGACCGCCACCGCCCGCGCCAACGCAACCAGGACCGCCCTGGCGCGCGCGCGGACGCCCACGCCGACCGCCTCACGCACGCCCTCCCCGACGCGGCGCGCAGCGACGCGCACGCCCACGCGCACCGCGACCGCTACCGCGACGGCTACAGCGACCGGCACCGCGCGCCCCATCGTGACGGCCACGACCGCGCCGCTGGCGCTCTCGCCCGCCGCGTCGGACCTCCCGCCGACCCCAGAGGCGAGCGACACGCCCACCGGGACGCGCACGCCGACCCGCACAGCGCGACCTTCGGCGACGTCAACGGCGCTGCCCACAGCGACCCGGACGCCCACGCGCACACCGACCGCCTCCCCCACGCCGACCTCGGCGGTCGTCGCCGCGCTCGCGCCGGTTGAGGCGTGGTGCCGCACCGCGAGCCTGCTCCGCGACGCCGCTGGGTTCGGCCCGTCGGGCGCGGCGGACAACCAGGCGAATGAGGAAGCGCTGATCCAGTACCTCGTCGAGCGCGAGAACGCGCCCATCAACGCGCTGACCAACGCGCTGCCCGGCTGCATGGCGCGCATCGACGACTGGCTCTACGCGCAGTTGATCGAGGCGGCGCGCCTGGACTACGCCAGCGCCTACACCAAGCCGCCCGCCGACGCCGCGCCCCTCGTGGACCGCGCGCGCCGCTACCTGAGCTACGCCGCCGCGCTCCAGCCGGACAGCGCCGAGGCTGCCACGCTCGGCGCGTGCGTGGATGCGCTGAGCCTGGTGGGCGAGCCGCAGGCGGCGCGGGACGCAATCGCCCGGCTGCGCGCCGGGGAGGCCGACCTCGCGATCTGCGAGCCAACCATCAGCCGGATGTGGGCAACCGCCATCACGCCGACGCCGGCGGGGTTGCCGCACGCCAGCGTGACCCGGAGCACGCGCCTCTACGACTTCCCGGACCGGAACCCGATTGCTTTCCTGGGGCCGGGGGTGCCGGTCGCCATCGAGGGCCAGACGGACGAGATCAACGGGCGCCACTGGTTCCTGGTCGCCCTGGAGGACGGACGGCGCGGATACGTCTTGCAGCAGTATCTCGAGTGGGACGGTGGCCTCGAGGCCGTGCCGGTTGTCTCGCCCACCCCGGTCGATGCCGGCCCGGCGCTCACCGTGACGGCGACGCTGGACGCCAACCCGACGCTCGCCGCGCCCGGCGACACGCTCGACGCGGTGTGCCGGCCTGGCCCGCTGCAACTCAACGTCTACACGGGTACGGGGCGCTGCACGGAGGGCGGCGGCTGGTCCTACTACGTGCGCATGGTCGCGCAGGGCGGCACCTGCGTCTACAACTACGCATGGCAGGACCAGCCCGTCGGCGTGGGGGTGAGCGGCAGTTTCGTGATGGAAATGCGGGGCGGGGGGCCGCGTCCCGCTCAGGGGCACGGCGCGCGTGGAATCGGGTGGCGAGTCAGCCGAGCAGACGGTCACGCTCCCGCCGGTCGCGGGGTGCGACTGAGATGTAGGCCTGTTCCCGACACCCGCCCCACAACCGAACAGGTGCTTGTCGAACTGCTGCGCCAGACCTCACCTCGGCAGGCAGGCGATGATTCGTTCGTCCTCAAGGAGGAGTAGTTGATGAAGTACACGAGAATGGAAGTGGATCGAGAGACTATTCGTGACGAGATATTACAGTACCTGCGTGAACACCGCGATGCACTGGTGCTTCCAAAACCAGGATCACTCATGGACGCAGCCAGATATTGGTCTGGACAGACCTTCAAAGCCGACAGACAGCTAAACAGAAGTCATCAGCGAGGTTTTCCAGAAATTGCGTTCATCTGGCAAGATGAGATGTACTGATGTACCTGTGAGCGATAGCGGGCAAATGCAGCCTACAACGCCTACTATCCTATTTTTGTGAAGTCCTGATCCTCGAGGAAATTGCTGAACTCGTTCGGGCTGGGGTTCTTGCAGAAGCGCGTTTCAAACGTGCATCGCCTCATTCGTTCGATTTCGAATTCGACTTTGCGAATGGATGGGTCGTGCTAACTGAACATGGAGCCAGATTCATATCTGAAGCACAGACAAGACCTTATTTTGCGGAACAGTATTTGGACTTACTACGCCAGGTCGCTGAACCTGACGATGTACTGAAAGGTGTCTTAGTCGAAGGCCTCGCCTGTCTTCGGAATCATCTGAGTCGTGCTTCTGCTGTCTTGTCCGCCTCGCGGCAGAACACACTCTTGACTTACTGATTGACTCCACAATGCGCGTGATTCAGAACAAAATGAACGCAACAGCCTGCAAAGTAGAATCAGGAGGGCGGGCATCAAAATTGAGGAACGTGCTGAGGCGATTTTCAGGAAGTTGGGATCGGACAAGGACTGGTGTACGCCCAGAAGATGTAACCAACCGCTTACGTCCGCATTTCATTCCATCCGAGATTTAGGAGGACGAGCAGCCCACGAATCTTCTGTCATTTTGATCGAGGATGTCAGAAACCACTACATTCTATACGCTAGCTCGGTATATCCAATAGCGATGAAGATAATCCAAGATCAGAAGACCTAGCCGAAACTCGAACTCCCGGAGCTTTTGGAAAGTGTGCTATTGAGTCGCGGGGGTGCGACTAGCGCTCGGCGTCCGCCGCGCTGACCTGCGGCTGCTGGCCCGCGCCGGCGTAATCCGCGCCGAGGATAATCAGGATGTCCCAGTCGCCGGGGAACCCGCCGCGCCCCGGCTGCGCGACTTCAGGATGGATGCCAAGCAGCGACGCGGCATACCACGCGCTGTACCAGCGCCCGGTGCGCACCCAGATGACGCTCTCCTCGTAGTTGTTGCTGTCCGCCGGCAGCACAGCGCCGACGTTCAACCCGGCGTTGCGCAGCACGTCCGCCGCGCTCGCCGCCAATCCCTCGACGCTGGTCCCGTTGGTGACCGTAATCGCCGCCCCCGCCTCGCGGCTCCGCGCGAGGCTGGCGAGTTCCTGCTGTGACAGCGGCGGGCTGAAGAGCATCTGCACCAGCGCGCGCACCGAATCGCGCTGCGGCACCAGCACCTCCTGGCCGTCGGTCGTGCGCTCAAACGTGACGTAGTGCTGGTCGAGGATCGCCGAACGGATATTCTCCCCCGGCACCGATTGGGCCGCCAGCGCCAGGCTGATGATCTGGTCGAACGCCAGATCGGTGCGCACGCCCTCGCGCACGGCCTCCCAGACGGCCTGCGCCTGCCCGATCAGCGCCTGGATGCCGCCCACGCTCACAACCTCATCCTTGATCGCGCGGATGATCTGCTGCTGGCGCGCGGCGCGGTCGAAGTCTGAGTTGCCGTGCCGGGTGCGGGCATACTGGAGCAGCGCTTCGGCGTCCATGTCCTGGCAGCCGGCGGGGAAGTTCACCCTGATGGTGCCGTAGCCGCCCGGCTCCGGGTACGCCGGGTCGTCGATCTCCTCCGGCACGCAGATCTCCACACCCGGCCGGCCGATTGCGCTGATGAGCGTGTCGGCCAGCGTGAGGAACGTCTCGAAGTTGATCAGGACATAGTGATCGACCGAGACTCCCAGGGTTGCCTCGACCGCGCGCATCGCCAGCACCGGGCCGCCGCCGGGGAAGTTGGTGCCATCGCCGAAGAAGTTCGCCATGTTGATCCGCGCCGGCTGGTAGCCGGGGATGTTTACCCACAGGTCGCGCGGGATCGAGAGCATCGAGACTGTGCTGCGCACCGGGTCGAACGAGAGGAGCATGATCGTGTCGGTGCGCCAGGGGCCTTCCTCGATGTCGCGCTCATCGACGCCGAGCAGCAACACCGTCACGCGCTCCGGGTCGTCGCGTGGGGCGAACTCCAGGGTGGGCGTGGGGGTGGGGCCTTCTGTGGGCGTGACGGGCGCGGCGGTCGGCGCGGAAGCCGCCAGCGCAACGGTCGGCGCGGGCGGCAGCGCGGTCGGCTGCACCACCTCACCCGACTCGACGGTCACGCGCCGCGCGGTGTCGTAGGCGAGGAACGACGCCACACCGACGAACACAAGAAAAACGGCAACAACTGCCGCAAGCACCCATTCCTGAAAGCGCATGAGTCCATCCTCAGAAGCAACAGGGGCAAGACCGCCCGCTTGCCCCTGCTTTGAAATTGCGCCCGAAATTGTATCACGAAGGCCTGCAACGCACCATCCATGTTTCCGCCATGCCCGCCGCAGGCGGCGGCTGGCGCAAATCGCCGCCGGGCGCTCTGGTTCGGTATAATTTCCCCCACATGTCAATAGACTTTGGCATTGCTGGCGTATGGCATCGGCGCTATCATGTAACCTGAACCGCGACACGCGCACAGACATAAGGCATCGCCATGACACACACCGCTAATCAAGAACGGCCGCATCATCACGCCGACTGAGGTCATCGAAGACGGCTACATCGCGATTGAGGGCGCGCAGATTCGCGCGCTCGGCGCAGGCGCGCCGCCGGAGGCGCTGCAACGCGACGCGACCGCCACCATCGACGCCGCCGGGCGCTATGTCGGCCCTGGTTTCGTCGACGTGCACGTACACGGCGCGGACGGCTGCGACGCCATGGACGCCACGCCCGAAGCGCTCCAGCGCATCGCGGCGTACAAGGCGCGGCACGGCGTGACCGCCTTCCTGCCCACCACCATGACCGACACGCCGGAGGCGATCTGCGCCGCGCTGGCAAACATCGGGGCGCACCAGGGGGCGACGGGCAACGGGGCCGAAATCCTCGGCGCGCACGTGGAAGGCCCGTACTTCGACATGGCGAAGAAGGGCGCACAGCCCGCCGCGTACATCCGCCGCGCCGACGCCGCCGAGTACGCGCAGTGGTTCGACCTGTGCACGGTCGGCATCATCAGCCTCGCGCCGGAGTTCCCGGAGAACCACGCACTCATCGAGTACGCGCGCGCGAAGGGCGCCGCCGTCTCTGTGGGGCATTCCAGCGCCACGTATGAGCAGGTGCTGGAGGCCGTGCGCCTCGGCGTGAACCACGTCACGCACACGTACAACGGCATGATGGGCCTGGACCACCGGACGCCCGGCGTCGCCCCTGGCCGCGCTGACCGCGCCCGAACTCTACGCCGAGGTCATCGGCGACCTGCACCACGTCCACCCGGCGATGATCGACCTGCTCGTGCGCGTCAAGGGCGTGACGCGCGTCCTGCTCATCACGGACGCGATCCGCGCGACGGGCCTTCCCGACGGCGTGTACATGCTGGGCAAGCAGACCGCCATCGTCGAGGATGGCCTGCCGCGCACGCCAGAGGGCAGCCTTGCCGGGAGCAGCCTGACGATGGACGCCGCGCTGCGGAACGTCAAGGGCGCCACCGGGCTGCCGCTCGCTGATGTGTGGCGCATGGCGAGCCTCACGCCGGCGGAGGCCATTGGCTTCGCGGCGCGCAAGGGCAGCCTGGAAGCCGGCAAGGACGCGGACATCGTGATTCTGGATGAAGACCTGCACGTCGCGCTGACAATGGTCCAGGGGCGGGTCGTCTACGAACAATAGTCGCCGGCTCCTCCGGCACCCAGAGCCGGCTTGCTGCCGGACATGCTTCTCGCCCTGCGCGCGTGCGGTCACTCGTTCGTGTTTTGCGTTCAACTGAAGTGAAGATGCCGACCACAAGGCACAATCGACCTGAACCGGGAATTGACGACACAGGCGGACCCGCCCCTCACCTCGACGGCATGGCCCCGGCCGGCCCCTAGAACAGGAGACCTCTATGCCCGCCGATAAATGGCGTTTGAAACCCACGCAACTGCGCCGCCGCTGCGACCCAAAGCGCTTCAAGTTCAAGACGACGGCTGAGCTTACCGCGCTCGACGAGATCATCGGGCAGCCGCGCGGCGTGAAGGCCATCGAATTCGGGATCGACATGCGAAGCCCCGGCTACAACATCTACGTGCTGGGGCCGAGCGGCACCGGTCGCCTCACCGCCGTCGAGCGCTTCATCCGAGAGCACGCGCGCCACGGCGCGGTACCCGATGACTGGCTCTACGTGCACAATTTCGCCGCGCCGCACCGCCCCAAGGCGCTGCGCCTGCCAGCCGGCAGGGGCGACAAACTGCGCCAGGACATGAGGGCCTTCGTCGCCTACCTGCGCGAGCAGATCCCCGGCGCTTTCGAGAGCGAGGCCTACCAGGACGCGGCGCAGGCCGTTCACCACGACCTCGAGGAAAAACGCGGCGCAATCTTGCAGGCGCTCCAGGCGCAGGCCGCCAGCAGCAGCCTGGCCCTCGCCAACTCGCCTTCGGGGCTGGCGGTGGTCCCGCTGCGCGAAGATGGGCAGCTCATGGACCCCGAAAGCTACGAGAAGCTCCCGGCGGAGCAGCGCAGCGCCATCGACGCCGCGCGCGAGACGCTGGAGGACGCCCTCCGGGATCAACTGCGCGAGGTGCGCCGCCTGGAGCGCGAAACGCAGCAGGCGCTCGACACGCTGGCGCGCGAGGTGGCGGCGCACACCGTGGACGCGCATCTCGACGAGGTGAAGGCGGAGTGGGCTGAGTTCGCTGACGCCGTCGCCTACCTGGAGGCCGCGCGCGCCGACGTGATCGAAAACATCAAGGAATTCCTCGGCGACGGCGGGGACAGCAGCGCGCCGGCGCGCACCGACGACCCCTACCGCCGCTATGAGGTCAACCTGATCGTTGACAATAAGGATACCGAGGGCGCGCCCGTGGTCGTGGTCAACCAGCCCTCCTACCGGGAGCTGGTCGGGCGCATCGACCAGGAGGTGACGTTCGGCGCGCTGACCACCGACTTCACGATGATCAAGGCCGGGGCGCTCCACCAGGCCAACGGGGGCTACCTGGTGGTCCGCGCCATCGACGTGTTCAGCCACGCCTACGCCTGGGAAGCGCTCAAGCGCGCCATGACGTCCGGCGAGATTCGCATCCGTAACCCGGAAGCGCAGGATATCACCGCGCTCACCACGCAGACGCTCGAACCGGAGCCGATTCCGCTGGACGTGAAGGTGGTGCTGCTCGGCCACCCGTGGCTTTACTACACCCTGTACGACCAGGAAGAGGACTTCCCGGAACTGTTCAAGGTCAAGTCCGATTTCGCCGCGACGATGGAGCGGACCCCTGAGAACGAAGACCGGATCGCGCAGTTCATCGCGGCCCGCTGCAAGGAAGACGGCCTGCCGCATTTCGACCGCACCGGCGTCGCGCGGGTGGTCGATTACGGGTCGCGCCTCGCCGAAGACCAGTACAAGCTCAGCACGCGGTTTGGCGACATCACCGACCTGATCCGCGAGGCGGCGTACTGGGCGCGTCGCAACAAGCACAAGGTCGTCACCGGCGAGGATGTCGAGCGGGCGATCAGCGAGCGACGCTACCGGCACGACCTGGACGAAGAGCTTGCGCGCGAGCACATTGTCAACGGCACGGTGTTCGTCGATACCGACGGGGCGGTGGTCGGCCAGGTCAACAGCCTGGTCGTCACCGGTGGCCCCGACCACGAGTACGGGATGCCCAGCCGGATCACCGCGCAGGTCCATCTGGGGCGCGATGGCGTGGTCCAGATCGACCGCGAGGTCAACCTCACCGGGCCGATCCACAACAAGGGCGTGCTGATCCTCCGGTCATACCTCGGCGCGAAGTATGCGCAGGAACGGCAGCTTTCGCTGAACGCCAGCCTGACGTTTGAACAGAGTTACGGCCACGTGGACGGCGACAGCGCCGCCTCCACCGAGCTGTACGCGCTGCTCTCGGCCCTCGCGCGCATCCCGATCAAGCAGGGCATCGCCGTCACTGGTTCGGTCAACCAGTTGGGCCACCTGCAGCCCATCGGCGGCGTCAACGAGAAGATCGAGGGCTTCTTCGACGTGTGCGCGGCGCGCGGCCTCACCGGGGAGCAGGGCGTGCTGATCCCCAACGCGAACCTCCGCGACCTGATGCTGGAAGAGGAAGTGGTACAGGCAGTTAAGGCCGGCAAGTTCCACATCTGGGCGGTGGACACCATCGACCAGGGCATCGAGGTGCTCACAGACGTGCCGGCAGGCGCGCTACAAGTGGACAACACCTACCCCGAAGGCACGGTCAACCGCGCGGTCGTCGAACGGCTGGCCGAACTTGCCGAGAAGATGGACAAGGACGAGAATAAGGACGACGAGTCGGACGAGGACGGTAGCGAAGACGGCGAAGCGGGTCACGGCGGTGGGGAGGGGCTAGCGCTACCGTCGCGGAAACGAGCAGGAGTCGCCCATTTCCAACCGAAGCGTCCCGAACTACCGGCGCTGGCTGGTCTTCACCGGGGTGGCGGCGACTATTGGGCTGCTGACCCTGGCGCTGCCTTCACCCATCTCGACCGTCGTTTTTGTGGCGCTTGTCGCCGTCTCGTGGCTGGCTGCTGTATTGGTGCGCGGGTCTGGTCTGCCGCATTGGCCGTTCCTTCAGACTGCAATCCACTTCCTGGAACACCCCAACCCAACCGATGTCAGGCGCGCCCTGTCGGCGCTCTGGGAGGCGCTGCGCGCGCCGCCGCGCGCCTACGCGCTTGCCGCGCTGGCGCTCATGGCGCTGAGCGCCTACAGCTTCAGGCCGGGCAGCTTCAACACGCTGGAAACCGGCTTCTGGCTGATGGTCATCGGCGGCATCGCGCTCGGCGCGGCGCTCAAGGCGGCGCCGGCGCACCTCCGGCCCGCCGCTGTGACCGACAGCCCGCTCGTCCCCGCGCTCGCGCGCTGGAAGTGGGTGGGTGCGGGGGTCTTCTGCCTGTTCCTCGTCTCGGAGGCCAATGGGCAGGTGCTGGGCGTGAAGCTGCTCGACGACATGTCGCACCACCTCCAGTTCGCGCTGTTCGTGGGGGCGTTGCGCTGAGCGTGTGGGGTCTGAGCGGCGCGACCTGGCGCTGGCCGCCGCGCTGGCGGCCCGACCTCACGCGGCTTGAGGCGACCGCGCTGCTCGCCATCATCGCAGTGGCCCTTTTCCTGCGGCTGTGGGGCCTCGACGAGACGCTGCGCGTGCTGGTCGACGAGCTGCACTGGGTCGAGGGCGTGCAATACTTCTGGGAGTACGGCGATGTCCCGCTGCTGACGCCGATGACGGGCATCTCGCCCTATTCGTGGTTCTACCCGTACTGGGAGGTCGGGACGGTCGCCCTCTTCGGGCGCAACCTCACCGGCCTGCGCGCGGTCAGCAGCATCATCGGGACGCTGAACGTGCTCGCGGTCTACGGGCTGGGGCGGGCACTGTTCGACCGGAAGGTCGCGATGCTGGGCGCGGCGGCGCTGGCGTTCTTCCCGCCGCACATCCACTTCAGCCGGATTGCGATGCCCCTCATCGGCGACCCCCTCTTCGGCACGCTCGCGCTCGCCTTCACCATGCGCGCGTTCAAGACCAACCGGCGCGCGGATTACGCGCTGGGCGGGGCGGCGCTGGGCATGACGCAGTACTTCTTCGAAGGCGGGCGGCTGCTGTTCCCCCTGGTCGCGGCGGCGTGGCTGGGATATGGCTGGCTCGCCTGGCGGCCCCGCCCCCGGTGGCGCAACCTGGTTGTGCTGGCGCTGGCGGCGCTCATCGTCGGGCTGCCCTTCTATTACAGCCTCTTCGGGATCCGCGCGCCGTTCGTGCAGCGGCTGCCGGTCTCCGGCCAGGAGCCTGACGTGCTGCTGGACCAGGTCCGCGAGGGCGAGACCGAGGACTACCTGTGGCACCTCAAGTCGGCGCTGCTCTACCACGTGCACCTGGGGGAGCAACCGGCCATCTACTACTACGACGGCGACGACCCCCTCATCCTTTCATATCTGGTCCCGTTCTTTCTGCTGGGGCTGGCCTATATCGTCTGGCGCGCGCGCGCCCCAGGCACCGCCCTGCTCGTGTGGGTTGGGCTGAACGTCATCGGGAACAGCTTCCTGTTGGGGAGCTACACCGCCGCGCGCTATATCGTGGTGCTCCCGGCGCTGGCGCTAATCATTGCCGTCGGGCTGCGGTACATTCTGGCGCTCATCTGGCCTGACGGGCAGGCGTGCGCACTGCGCCGGCTGTTTGTCGCGGCGCTGGTGGCCGCCATCGGCGTCGCACAGGTCAGCTATCACTTCGGCCCCCACCTTGAGCGCTTCAACGTCCAGGCGCGCGAGGCGCGGGACGGCGACGGCGAAGACGCCGTTTACCGCGCGCTCGGCTTCCCAGACGGGACAAACATTCACATCGTGACCTACGAATCGTTTGCGCAGGATTACGGGCGCGCGCTGCTGAGCTACCTGCGTGATGGCCTCTCGCTGGATGTCATCCCGCCGGACCAGTTCACGCCATCGTACCTGGAGCGCCTGCCGCGCCACGTCGATCACGCCTTCTTCATCCTGCAGAACGACAACACCGCCGTCCGCCGGCTCAGGGCGCGCTTCCCATCGGCGCAGTACCGGGGCCTCAGCCCGTACGACGTTCCCCTGGACAAGCAACTGGCGCTCTACTACGTCGCCCGCCTGCCCCCCGCGCAGGGCGGGTTCCCGTAAGGCGGCGCGGACCGGCGCCCTTGCCTGACAGAGTCTGGGAGACAGCGCAGATTGGAAACACGAAGACACGAAAGGCGCGAAACATGCGCCCAACCTTTTCGTGCCTTCGCATCTTTCGTGCTTTCGTGTTACGAATCTCCGGGGCGTGCATCTCCTTTTCCGGACCTTGTCATGCTATCGGACCAACGCGCAACCGTTGACGATCCGCGCAAGGTGTGCTAGCATGGCGGTGTTACGCACAGCAACCGGAATGCAGTTTGATGATCGCTGTTCTGTCCATCACCCGCACCGCGACTACCACCGGCACCGGTCCAGGGATCGGCGGTCTGCTCGCGCGTGTGCGGTGATCGGGCGACAAGCGCGCACCAGCAAAGAAGGCGTGGAGCAGACCGGCTCCACGCTTTTTGCTATGAGGGCCACCGCGCGCCCAACGGAGGGCACAGATATGGAAAACAATCACCAGGCCGTGAAGGTGTTCGCGCTCGGCAACCATCGCCAATCTGGGGTCGGGCTTCGACGTCCTGGGCCTCGCGCTTGACCAGCCGGGGGACGTGGCGATTGCCCGCCGCTCCCAGAAGCCGGGGCTGCAACTGGAGATACTCAACGACGGCGGTCGCCTGCCGCGCGAGCCGGAGAAGAACACCGCCGGCATCGCGGCGCTGCAGGTGCTCAAGCAGCTCGGCGTCAAGAAAGAGGGGATGTATCTCCAACTGCACAAGGGCATCCCGATGGTGGGCGGCCTGGGCAGCAGCGCCGGGAGCGCGGTCGCGGGCGCGGTGGCGGCGAACGCGCTCTTTGGCAGCCCCCTGTCGCGCGAGGACCTGATCGAGGCGTGCGTCGCGGCGGGAGGGCGTGGTGAGCGGGTTCCACGCCGACAACGTGGCGGCGGGCCTGCTCGGCGGCATCGTCATGGTCCGCGAGGGCGGGCGCAGCGTGAGCCGCCTCCCCGTGCCGACGAAGCTGGTCTGCGCCCTTGCCCTGCCCAGGGTGGACCTGCCGACCTCGGTGGCGCGCAAGGTGCTGCCGCACGACTACCCGCTGACCGATGTCGTCACCCAGGCGAGCAATGTGGCGACGCTGGTCTCGGCGCTATACGAGAACGACGTGAAACGCTTCGCCGCCGGCATGGTGGACGTGGTCGCCGAGCCGACGCGCTCGCGCCTCATCCCCGGCTTTCGAGGCCGCGCGCCGGGCGGCGCTCGACACGGGGGCGCTGGCGTTCATCATCAGCGGGGCCGGGCCGAGCGGTGTGCGCTATGTGCGACAGCAGCCGCGTCGCCAAGCGCGCGGCCAAGGCGATGGCGGCGGCGTTCAGCAAGGCGGGCGTCGCCTGCGAGAGCCTCGTCGCCCGGCCCTCCGGAACAGGGGGCGCACGTCGTCAATGGCGAGGAGGAGAACCGGCGCAGGAGCCGCCCGCGCTCGCCACGCCGCCGCCGCCGGAACACATGACCTAGGCCCGCCTGTTGCGCGCAACCGCCGGGCGACCGGAGAACCGGAGAGGGAAGAGATGGCCGATCTGCTCAGCTACTGCCACGACCACCTGGACGACATGCTCGACCTGCTCGCAGCGCTCGTCGCGCACGAGACGCCCTCAAGCGACAAGGCCGCGCTGGACCGGCTCGGCGGCTACGTGGCCGGCCTGTGCCGCGACCTCGGCGCGGCGGTCACGGTTGAGCCGCGCGCGGCGGCTGGCGACCTCGTCCTGGCGAAGTGGCACGACGGCGCGCCGGGCAAGCCGATTGTCGCCGTCATGCACTTGGACACGGTCTGGCCGCTGGGCACGTTGGCGCAGCGCCCGCTGCGCCGTGAAGGCGACCGGCTCTACGGCCCCGGCGTGTTCGGACATGAAGGGCGGCATCGCGGCGGTGCTCAGCGCAATCAAGGCGCTCCACGCGCTGGACCACGTTCCGCAGCGGCCCATCTGGGCGCTCTTCACCACCGACGAGGAAACCGGCAGCCACCACTCCGCCGACTACCTGCGCGCGGTGGCTCAGGAGGCCGGCGTGGTCCTCGTGCCAGAGCTGCCCACGCCGGACGAGGGCCTGAAGACCGCGCGCAAGGGCGTCGGCACCTTCTACGTCACCGCGCACGGGAAGTCGGCGCACGCCGGCAACGAGCCGGAGAAGGGCGTCAACGCCGTCGTCGAGATCGCGCGCCAGGTCGAGGCGATTGCCGCGCTCAGCGATTTCGAGCGCGGCACCACCGTCACGCCCACGGTGATCCAGAGCGGCGCGGCCACCAACGTCGTCCCAGACCAGGCCACGCTCGCCGTCGATGTGCGCGCCTCCCGCGCCGAAGAGCGCGCGCGGGTCGAGCGCGCGATGGCGGGCCTCGCGCCGGCTCTTCCCGGCGCGACGCTCGACGTGCGCGGCGGCTTCAACCGCCCGCCGATGGTGCGCGACGGCGTGATGATCGCGACCTTCCAGCAGGCCGCCGCGATTGCGGCGCGGGTCGGCTGCCGCCGCTCACCGAAGGTTCGGCCGGTGGCGGCTCAGACGGCAACTTCACCGCCGCGCTGGGCGTCCCGACGCTCGACGGGCTTGGGCCGGCCGGGGCCGGCGCGCACGCCGCACACGAACACATCCTCGTGCCGGGCCTGGCGCGGCGCGCGGCGCTGATCGCGGGGATACTGCTCTACTGGCCGCAGTGAGGCCGCGCAGACACGACGCCGTCTGCTACCAGAGTCAAGCGGTCCTCATACCACATGCTAACCAAAATCCCATTTGGTTAGGCCCTGCTAACGCAAATAGGCCTCTGGTCGTCTCAACAAAAGCGAAGTAAAAGTATATAATAGTCCTAAACTCGATATTGAATGAAGACGCCTGGTCAATCGACCCAGGCTTGTCGAGTGTGCGCGCCTTGCGGAGCGCGACACGCCGGCGAAAGCGCCCCGCGCGGGCACACTGGCGCGTCGCTTCGTTCGCATGTATCATTGAAAAATCCGCAGGACAGAAGCCGCAACAATCACCCCGTCCCTCCAACAGGGGCTGCATGCATGAGCAGGGAGGTGCGTGCATGGGTAAGGCCAGGATACTGGTGGTAGAAGACGACTTCGACATCTCGAACATGCTGCGCATCTACTTCACCGGGCAGGGATACGACGTGCAGGTCGCGCCGCGCGGCGGCGATGCGCTCACGCTCACCCGGCAGCAGTTGCCACATCTCATCATCCTCGACATCATGCTGCCCGACATGGACGGCTACGCAGTGTGCAAGGAGCTGCGCACCACCACGCGCACGAGCCACATTCCCATCATCTTCCTCACCCAGCGCGACGAGCGCAGCGACAAGATCGCCGGGCTGGAACTGGGCGCGGACGACTACATCACCAAGCCGTTCGACATCGAAGAACTGAAGTACCGTGTCAAGAACGCCATCGACCGCAGCGAGCGCGAGAGCCTCACCGACCCCCGCTCTGGCCTGCCGAGTGGCCGCCTGATCGAAGACCAACTGCGCAGCCTCATGCGCCAGGACCGCGCCTGGGCCTACATTGACGCGAAGATCAACTACTTCGAGCCGTTCCGGGAGGTCTACGGCTTTCTGGCCGGCGACGAAGTGCTCCGGTTCACGGCCCTGCTCGTCGGCGAAGTCGTGGACGAACACGGCACGCCAGACGACTTCATCGGCCACCCTGGGGGGACAACTTCGTCGTCATCAGCTTCGCCAACCGCCCCGAAGAACTTGCGCGCCACATCCAGGCGCGCTTCAACGAGGAAATCCTTACCCACTACAACTTCATCGACCGCGAGGCCGGCAAGATCACGGTGGACGACGGATCGGGCGGGCAGCGCGAGGTGCCGCTCATGTCTCTCTCCGTCGGGCAGGTCTCGACGGCGACGCGCCAGTTCGCGGACATCCGCGAGGTCACCGAACTCGCTGCCGAGAGCCGCCGGCGCGGCAGCGACAGCGCCGAGGATATCGAGGCGAGCTGGTAGTGGGGAGGGCAGCGCACGGGCCGCTCGACACACGCGCATCGACGACCCTCACCGCCGCGTCCCCCGCTGCGCTTTAGAAAATGGACGTAGGATTTGCACTTGTCTCTGTTGTAATCGGCCTCGGCTTGCTGCTCATGGTCTACCTGATCTTGCGCCAGCGCGCCGAGCAGGCCGCAATGGAGACGCGCCTCACCAACAGGGCCTACATCCCCGTCAGCCTGGCCGCCGCTGACGACGCCGTCGTCGTCGCCAGGGAGGGCGGGCGTGTTGTCTTTCTCAACGACACGGCGCGCCGCTGGTTCGGCCTCGATGGCGCGGAACCGGATCTGTGGCTGATGGCGCAGCAGGCCCGCCCGGTCAACACCTTCTGGGAGCTGTTCTCTGCGCCGGGCCGCGCCACCTTCCACCTCCGGGAGCGGCAGGTCGAGGCCACCTCGCACGTCATCCAGACCGAGAGCGGGCGGCAGCTCATGGTCGTGTTCCAGGAACGCCACGCCGTGGACGCGCCGACCCAGCGCCAGCTCGACCCCGCGCGCGCGATGGTGGTCATCAGCGACATCAGCCAGACGATCAGCGCCAGCCTGCACCTGAGCGAGACGCTCAACTCCATCCTCAGCAGCGTCGCCCGCGTCGTGCCCTATGACGCCGGCGAAATCTGCCTGTGGGACCCCGACCGCGCGACGCTGAAGCCGCGTGGCCGCATTGGCGACCCCGACCTGCTGGAACCGCTCGACCGCGCCGGGGGCGAGTACCACATCGACGAGGGGTACACCGGCTGGCTGGCGCGCTACCGCCAGCCGTTGCTTGTCGGCGAGGTCGCCGCGCGCACCGACGTGCGCCCGAAGTTCAACAGCCCCGAAGCGCCGTTTCAGTCCTATGTCGGCGTCCCGTTGCACGTCGGCGACCAGTTCATCGGGACCCTCGAACTCATCAGCCGCGAGTTCAGCGCGTTCGACCACGACGACCTCTTCCTGCTCCAGGCCATTGCCGGGCAGGCCGCCATCGCCATCGACAACGCGCGCCTGTACGAAGAACAGCGCGAGCGCCTCAACGAGTTGAGCGGCCTCCAGCAGATCGCCCAGACCATGGGCGCGCTGACGGACTCGCGCCAGCTCTACGCGCAACTGACGGAGCGCATCGGGCGGCTGATGAACGTCGAAATGTGCGGGGTGCTCCTCTACGACGAGGCGAGCCACGCCCTCGTCGGCCAGCCGCCGTTCTTCGGCGTCCCGGAGACGGTCGTCCGCATGTACCGCATCCCGCTCCATGACGCGCGCGTCGCGCGGGCGCTCTGGGCGACAACCCGACCTGGTACAGCAACGACATCCAGCACGAGGCCTCGGTGCGCGACCTCGACCTGCTCAACCTGGCGACCGTCGTCGGGGTGCGGACCAGCGCCATCGCGAGCATGACGGTGGGGACGCGCCGCATCGGCGTGGTCCAGATCGCCAACAAGCGCGATGGATCGGCGTTCTCGCGCGACGACGTGGCGCTCCTGTCGGTCTTTGCGACCCAGGCCGCCATCGTCGTGGAGAACACGCGCCTCTACGAAACCGAACAGCGCCGCGCCGAGGAGTTGAGCGGCCTGCAGCGCATCAGCCAGACCCTCGCCGCGCTCAGCGACCCCGACAAACTCTACGCCCAGCTCAACCAGCGCATCGCGCAGTTGATGGGCGTGGAGATGTGCGGCGTCCTCCGCTACGACGCGGCGCAACAGGCGCTGGTGAGCCAACCGCCGTTTCACGGCGTGGCCGACGACCTGGTGCGCGCGTACCGCATCCCGCTTGCGGAAGGCTCGCCGACCCACGACCTGTTCACCCGCAGCGACGTGTGGTACACGAACGACGTGGGGGGCGGACGAACTGGCGCGCGCCACCGGCCTCGACAAGCTCGCGGAGGCCCTCAGCGTGGAGCAGACCGCGCTGGCGGCGCTCGCGGTGGGTGGGCGGCGGCTCGGCGTGGTGCAGGTGTCGAACAAGCGCGCCGGCGAGTTCACCGAGGCGGATGCGCGGGTGCTCGCGCTCTACGCGGGGCAGGCCGCCGTCATCATCGACAACGCGCGCCTCTACCGCGAGAGCCAGCGCCGCATTGAAGAGGCCGAAGGGCTGCGCCGCATCGCCCAGATTGCCAGCAGCGCCCTCACCCCCGACGCGATCTTCAGCCAGGTCATCGCCGAGACGGTGCGCCTGCTGGACGCGGAAAAGGCCGTCGTCATGATGGTCGATGAACCGCGCAAGCTCCTGCGCGCCGAAGCGGCCTCCATTTTCGGCGTGCCGCCGGAGGAGGCGCGCCGCCTGCGCATCGAACTCGACGCCGGCGGCATGGATCAGAGCGTCTTTCGCACGCTGCACCCGTTCCTGTCGAACCACGCCGCCACCGATACGCGCCTCATCCCGGCGTACAGGCCGCTCGTCGAACGCTACAAGATCGAGCGCATCATCAGCGCCCCGCTCGTCATTCAGGACCGGGGCGTGGGCGAAGTCCTGGTCGCCAACCGGGCCAGTGGCGACTTCACCGAGAGCGACGTACACCTGCTGAGCACCATCGCGATGCAGTGCGCGCGGCGCGCTTGAGCGCGCCCGCCTCTAT
This sequence comes from Anaerolineae bacterium, assembly GCA_027494055.1. Taxonomy (GTDB): domain Bacteria; phylum Chloroflexota; class Anaerolineae; order Aggregatilineales; family JAFGMM01; genus JAOSJO01. Next base: position 247,643 of record JAOSJO010000025.1, read on the forward strand.
GAAGCCACCGACGAGAACCTGCGCCAGCGCCTGGAGGAGCTGAACGCGCTGGCGCACATCAGCCGCGAACTCAACGCCACCCTCGACCTGGATCGCATCCTCCAGGTCATCATCGAAGAAGCGCTCTACACCACCCACGCCGACGACGCCAGCGTGGTGCTCTTCGCGCCGGTGGACCAGTGGCCCGCCGCAGACCAGCCCGTGGTCGAGCGGCGCGTGGGGGCTGCCGGCGCGCTCGATGGCCTGGCCGAGATCGAGCGCCGCGCTGCCACAACCGGCGCGGAGGTCTGGGTGGGCGATTACGTGGAGGACGGCACGGGCGATGGCGCGGCCGGCCTGACCCCGGCCCCACCCGATGCCGCCTCTGCGCTCGCCGCGCCGATCTTCCACGATGAACGGATCGTGGGGCTGATCCACCTGTGGTCGCGCACGCCCCACCACTTCGAGCGCCGCGCGCGCAACTTCACGCTCTCCCTCGCCGAACAAGCCGGCATCGCGGTCGGCAACGCCGAACTCTACCTGGAACAGATGCAGCGCAGCGAGCAGCTTCGCCAGCGCGCCGAGCAGTTGAGCCAGATTTACAGCGTGAGCCGGATGCTGCGCGGCGAGCAGCCGCTGCACGCCATTTTGGAAGCCGTCGCCAGGAGCATCTGCGAGACGGCGGGCTTCGACACGGTGCTCATCAGCCTGCGGGACGAGGCGCAGCCAGACCGCTTCTTGCGCATGGTCAACGTCGGGCTGCCGGAGGACGTGTTCGAGGAGATGAAACGCGCGCCCGTCGCCATGGAGCGCCTCCACAGCCTGATGCTGCCGCAGTTCCAGATCAGCGCGTCGTACTTCCTGCCGGCGGAGCGTGAGGCCGAGTGGCGGCACGACGACATGGACGTCTACACGCCGCCGGACGTCGCCGGCGGCGCGGGGGCGGCGCACTGGCGGCCCAACGACCTGATGCTCATCCCCTGCGCACCATCACGGGCGAGATCGTCGGCTACATGACTGTGGACGCGCCGCGCGATGGCCTGCGCCCCACCCAGACGGACGTGGAACTGCTGGAAATCTTCGCGAGCCAGGCCGCGTTCGCGGTGGAGACGGCGCAGCTTTACGCGGGCATGGAGGAGCGCGCCAACGAACTCGCCAGGAGCCTGGCCGAACGCGAAGAGAGCTACCGGCAGCTTGACGAGGTTTCGCAGAACCTGCGGCGCAAGGACGACGAACTGAGCGCCGTCAACCGCCTGCTGGAGCTGCGCGCCGCGCGCCTGCTCGCGCTGCATCGCGTCACGGAGGCCGTCGCCTCCGCCCGCAGCGAGGGCGAAGGCGTGCTCCAGCCCATCGCCGGCGCGGTCGTTGACGGCATGGGCGTGGACCTGTGTGGCATCGCGCTGGTTGACGACGACGGCTCCTTGCGGCTGGCGGCGCTTTCGGGCCTGGTACCCGGCGACGTTGACCCGGACCTGGCGGTCGCGCCCGACGGGCCGCTGGCGCAGAGCATCCTCCGCGAGCGGCTGATCCTGGTAGACGACGTGGCAAACAGCGCGTGGACTGAAAACCCCGCCGTGACCGGCTTCAAGCTCACCACCTTCGTCACGGTGCCGATCCGCGTCGAGAACGAACTGCGCGGCGCGCTGCTCTGCAGGAGCCGGCAGGAGGAGATGCACTACACGCGCGAGGACCTGGACCTCTTCGCCATCCTCGCGGACCAGATCGGCTACCTGTACACCAACGCCGCGCTGCTGGATGCGCTCCACCGCGAGGCCGCCGCCACCCGGCGCGAGCGCGACCGCCTGGAAGCCCTGCACGTCGTCGCGAGCCGCACGCAGCAGGCGCGCACCGTGCCCGAACGCCTGCAGATTGTCTCCGACGGCATCAGCGCCGCCGGCTGGGCGCGCGTCATGATTACGCTGCGCGACGAGGACATGGAGTCCACCGCGCTGATTACCTCCGGGTACAGCGAAGCGGCAATCCAGAACCTTGCCGAGAGCACCACGCCGGCGGCGGTCTGGCGCGCGCGCTTCGCCAACCCCGCCTTCGAGGCGCTGCGCATCGGCCAGGCGTACTCCTGCGCCACGACCACCCCTGGGTGATGGAGAACCTGTGGGGCGGCGCGCTGCCCGCCGGCTACGAGCCGGTTGAGGAAGGCGTGTGGCACCCGCTCGATACCGTGATCCTGCCGCTCTACGGCTCCACCCAGCAGATCATCGGCCTGATCGAGATGGCCGACCCGCACGACGGCCTGTGCCCGACCGAAGCGACGCTCCGTCCGATTGAGCTGTTCGCCGGGCAGGCGGCGTCCATCATCGAGATGACGCGCCTGGTCGTCGAGACCATGCGCACCGCCGACGAGGAAGCGCTCATCAGCGAGATCATGGAGGCCGCCACGAGTTCGCTCGACCCGATGGCGATTGCGCAGGCGGTGGCGCGGGGGCTGCGCCTGCTCGTGCCCTACACCTACATGAGCTTCGCGCTCGTCAACGTCAGCCGTACCGCTCTGGAGCAGCTCCTCATCGTCGAGGAGAAGGAAGAGGTCATCGTCACCCGGCAGGCGACCATACCTTTCGAGGGGACGGCCATTGGCCGCGCGTTCGAAGCGCAACGGACGCAGATTTACTATGCCGAACAGGACGCGCTGGAGGCGTACCCGGACCTGCGCGACCTCCGCAACGCCGGCCTGCGCACGATCATGATTGTGCCCATGGTCGTCGGCGGCAACTCGGTGGGCAGCCTCAACGTCGCGACCGAACTGGGCAGGGCGTTCGGATTCAGCGAGCACCTGCCGCTTATCCAGCGCATCGCCAACCTGACCGGCGTCTCGCTGGAGAACGCGCGCCTGTTCCAGCAGGTGCTCGACCGCGAGAACTTCGCCGCCGACATCAACCGCCTGGGCATGGCCCTGAGCGCCACGCTGGACCTCGACGCCGTGCTCAACCTGATCGCGAAAGAAAGCCTGGCGGTGTTCGACGCGGACAACGCGTTCATTTACCTGGTCGAGGGCGATGAACTGGTCGGCGCGGCGGCGGCCGGCCCGCTGGACGGCGACTTTGCCGGCGCGCGGCTCCCCATCGCAGAGGCCGACGCGCTGGAGGCGCGCATCGTGCGCGAGCGCAGCGCGCTCATTGTCAACAACTGTGGCGAAAACGGGACGGAGATTGCCGCGACCCGCGTCGCCGCCGCCCAGTCGGTGATGGGCGTCCCGCTGCTGCGCGAGGGGCGCGCCCTGGGTGCGCTCGTCCTCACCGACGCCGACAACCCCGCGCGCTTCGGCGCGAACGATGTCGAGAAGGTCTCGCTCTTCAGCACGCAGGCCGCAATCGCCATCGCCAACGCCCGCCTCGTTGAGGAGACGCAGCAGCGCGCCGCCCACCTGTCCACCCTCAACGAGGTTGGCCGCGCGGTGTCGTCGCTCCTGAACGTAGAAAGCGTGCTCGAAGTCATCTACCAGCAGGTGCAGCGCAGCCTGTCGCTGGACACGTTCGTCGTCTGCCTCTACGATGCGAGCATCGGGATGGTGTCCTACCCGCTGATCTACGACAGCGGCAAGCGCTACCAGGAAGGCCCCGACCTGCCGCCGCCCGGCACCGCCATCTGGCGCGTGATCGAAACGGGCGAGCCGATCATGATCAACCGCACGCCGGAGGAACTCGCGTCGATGACGGTCAAGAGTCCGCTCGGCGATGCGTCCAGGCTCTCGGCGTCGCTGCTCTTCGTGCCGCTTGTGGCGGGTACGGAGGTGATCGGCGCGATCTCCGCACAGAGTTACAGCCTGAACGCCTATGGCGAAGAACACCTGGCGCTGCTCAGCGGCGTCGCCAGCCAGGCGGCGATTGCCATCGCAAACGCGCGCCTGATAGAGGCCGAGCGCCAGCGCACCACCCAGCTTGAGGCGCTCACGCAGGTGAGTTCGCAGATGACCGCCGTGCTCGACCGCGACGCGATCATCAACGCCGTGCTCGACCAGCTTGGCCTCGTCGTGGACTTCGACAGCGTGGCGCTGTGGCTGCGCGAGGGCGACCAACTGCGCGTGGCGGCGGTGCGCGGCTTCGCCGAGGCGCAGCACCTGCTCGGCGTGACCGTTGACGTGCATGAGAGCCAGCTCTTCCAGGACATCGCCGAGAGCCGCCGCACGTTGTGCGTCCCCGACGTGCTGGAGGATGCGCGCTTCCCCGCCGCCGAGGCGAGCGCCACGCGAAGCTGGCTCGGCGCGCCTCTTATCAGCAAGGGCGAGGTCACGGGCCTGCTCACGCTGGACAAGGTGGAGCCGCACTTCTACCAGCCGCACCACGAACAGCTCACGCTGGCGTTCGCTAACCAGGTCGCGGTGGCGCTGGAAAACGCCCGCCTCTTCGAGGAAAGCGCGCGCCGCACCGCCGAACTCGACCGCCAGGCGCAACGCCTCGCGCTGCTCAACCGCGTGTCGCAGAAGATGGCGCAGAGCCTCGACATCGACAGCGTGCTTGAGATCGCCCTCGACGAGATGGCGCAGGCGCTGGGGGTGGACCACGCCGGCGCGCTGCTCTTCGACTTCGAGGAGGGCGTCGGCCGGCTGCGCGCCGAATTCCCGAAGCCGCCCATCCCGCAACTTGCCGCCATCCCGCTTGAGGACAACCCGGTCGTCGAGCATGTCCGCCTCGCCGGCGCGCCGCTCGCCATCGAGGACGCGCAGCACGACCCCATGCTGGAGCCGGTGCGCCCCATGATGGTTGGCGGGGGAGGTCCAGTCAACCCTGATCGTGCCGATGATCGTGGGCCAGAACATCATCGGCGTCCTGAGCCTCGACTCGGTCCGGGCGCGCCGCCGCTTCGAACCCGAACAGGTGGAACTGGCGCAGACCATCGCCAACCAGGCGGCGGTCGCGGTGCAGAACAACAGCTTCTTCGAGCAGACCGTGCAGCGCACGCACGAACTCGAAATGCTGTTCGAGGCCGGCGCGGTGACCTCCAGCACGCTGGAACTGGACGCCGTGCTCGACTCGGTCATGCAGCAGATGTTCCAGGCGCTCGGCGGCGACACCTGCACAATCTATTACTGGAACGAGGTCAACCACCAGCTTGAGGTCGCCGCGCACACGGACCGCCGCGCAGACGCGCCCTTGCAGCTTGCGCCGGGCGCGACGCTGGACCTCAGCGATTACCCGGCGCGCAACCAGGCGCTCGTGAAGCGCGATCACTTCATCGTCTCGCGGCAAAACAGCGACGGCGACAAGCGCGAGCTGGCGCAGCTCCGCGAGCAGAAGATGCAGGGCCGCGTGATCGTGCCGCTGGTGGTGCGCGAGGAAGCGATTGGCCTGGTCGAGGTGCAGACCGCCGACCCGGTGCACACGTTCACCCTGAGCGGCGTCCGGCTGGCGCGCACCATGGCGAGCCAGGCCGCCGTCTCGATTGAGAACGCGCGCCTGCAGGCGGAAGCGTACAAGCTCGTCGAGGAGTCGTTTGCGCTGCAGGAGATCAGCCAGCGCCTCTCGCAGGTGACGGTCAACCTCGACGCCATGTACGCCGTGCTCAAGTCGCAACTGCCCACGCTGCTGAAGGCGCAGGCGCTCTTCCTGGCGCTCTACGACAAGGGGAAGGAGCGCGTGACCTACCCGGTGGCGCTGCGCGACGGGAAACCAGAGAAGATCCGCGCGCACAAGCTGCGCAACGACCTCGTCTCGTGGGTGATCCGCAACCGCACGCCGCTGCTCGCGGGCGGCGCGAGCGAGTTCAGCAACATCGAGGCGATCATGCACCGCGAGGGCATCGAACGGCGCGAGGCCGGCCTTGTCGCCTACTGCGGCGTGCCCATCGCGACCGGCGGCGAGGTCTACGGCGTGCTGGCCGTGCGCGACTTCGATAACCCCTACGCCTTCAACCTTCCAGACGTGCCGGTGCTCGAATCCGTCGCCAGCCAGATCGCCGCCACGCTGCAGAAGGCCGGCCTCCTCACCGAGCTTGAGGACCGCGTCCAGGAGCGCACCGAGGAACTCGCCAACGAGCGCGACCGCAGCGAAACCCTCTTCAGGATCACCGCCGAGCTTGGCACCACGCTCGATGTCGAACGGGTGCTGCACCAGGCGCTCGACATGATGACGCGCGCGGTCGGCGCGGAACACGCCGCCATCCTGCTCATCGATCCGGCGACGCAGGAGGTGACGCACCGGACGCAGCTCGGCCAGACCGGGACCAACGGCGCGGGGCCGAGCGACCTGGAAATGCAGCTCATGGAGTGGATCACGGCGCACCGCGAGACGTTGCGCATCGCGGACGCGACCGCCGACGCGCGCTGGACCGTGGCCGACGGCGACCGCACGCGCGCCGTGATGGCCGCGCCGCTGCTCCAGAACGAGGACCTGCTGGGCCTAATGGTGCTCTACAGCACCCGCCCGGCAACCTTCGACGAGGCGCATCAGAAGCTGGTGACCGCCGCCGCCGCGCAGGTCGCCTCGGCGGTGAACAACGCCCAGCTTTACCGCCTCACGCGCCAGCAGGCCGAGCGCCTTGCCGAGTTGTTGCGCCGCGAGCAGACCGAGGCCGCCAAGAGCCAGGCCATCCTGGAAGGCGTCGCCGACGGGGTGATGGTCGCGGACAGCCAGGGCGAGATCCTCCTGTTCAACAGCGCCGCCGAGCGCGTTTTGGGCCTGGGTCGGGGCGAGATGGTCGGCAAGCACATCCGCCAACTGGCCGGCGTCTTTGGCGGCGCGGCGCGGGAGTGGTTCCGGGCCATCGAGGCGTGGGCGGCCAACCCGGCGAGCGTCGAACAGGACTTCCTCGAACAGCGCCTCGAACTGGGCCGGCGCTTCGTCAGCGTCCACCTCTCGCCGGTGACGATGGGCGAGAGCTTCCTCGGCGTGGTCTCGGTAATCCGCGACATCACGCGCGATGTGGAAGTGGACCGCCTCAAGAGCGAGTTTGTCTCCACCGTGTCGCACGAACTGCGTACGCCGATGACGTCGATCAAGGGCTATGCCGACCTGCTGCTGCTCGGCGCGGCGGGCGCGGTCGAGGAGCGGCAGCGCCAGTTCCTTGAGATCATCAAGAACAACGCCGACCGGCTGAGCATGTTGGTGAACGACCTGCTGGACATCTCGCGCATCGACCAGGGCCGCGCCAAGCTTAACCTCGCGCCCGTATCAGTCGCAGACGTCATCAACGATGTCGTCAAGCACCTCAAGGGACGGATCGAGGACCAGAACAAGCCGATGCGCGTCAAGGTCAGCGTGCCCGGCAAGCTGCCGCCGGTGCTCGCGGACTACGACCGCCTGACGCAGATCGTGACCAACCTGGTGGATAATGCCTTCCAGTACACGCCCGCCGAAGGTACCATCGCGGTCACGGCGTCGGTCACGGAGGACCACATCCAGGTCGATGTCGCCGATACCGGCATCGGCATCGCGCCAGAGCACCTGGAGCGCGTGTTCGAGCGCTTCTACCGGGGCGAGGACCCGCTGGTGATGGAAACGGCGGGCACAGGTCTGGGGTTGGCAATCGTGCAGAACCTGGTTGGAGATGCACGGCGGCAAGATCTGGGTTGAGAGCACGCTGGGCAGCGGTACGACGTTCTCGTTCGTGCTGCCCATCCACGGCACAGAAAAGGCGACGCGACGCGCAGGCAACAAGACGCCGGCCAAGCAGAAACGGTAAGTCGGGGAGAATATGGCTAAGATACTGATTGCTGAGGACGAGCGCGACATCCGGGACCTGGTGACGTTTACGCTGCAATACGCCGGCCACGAGGTCTACCAGGCGCAGAACGGCGTGGAAGCCGTCGAGATGGTGAAGAAGCACAAGCCCGAACTCATCTTGATGGACGTGCGGATGCCGAAGATGACCGGCTACGAGGCGTGCGCCGCGCTGAAGAAGAACGCCGCGCTAAGGGATATCCCGGTCGTCTTTCTCTCGGCGATGGGGCAGGATCAGGAGGTGCAGGCCGGCCTGGACGCCGGCGGCATCGCCTACATCCTGAAGCCCTTCGCGCCGGATGAGCTGAACCGCCGCGTCAACGAGTTTTTGGAACAGGCGGCGAAGCGCTAGCCGCCGTGCGCTGCGTTTGGGGAGCCAATGAGCGCCGTAACCGTCGATAACGAACTGGTCCATTACGAGGTGCTGGGGCGAGGCCGCCCGGTCATCTTCGTGCATGGCTGGCTGGGTTCCTGGCGCTATTGGATTCCGACCATGCAGCAGCTTGCGGTCAAGTTCCGCACCTACGCCCTCGATCTCTGGGGCTTCGGCGACAGCAGCAAGTCCTTTGCCGGGGGCGAGGACCGCTATGGGCTGGAGCACCAGGTCGCGCTGCTCCGGCAGTTCATGGAGCGCATGGGCATCGAGCGCGCCGCGATGGTCGGGCACGGCCTGGGCGGGACGGTGGTGGTCAAGTACGCCGCCGGCAACCCTGGCCGAGTGCCGCGCGCCATTGCGATCAGCTCTCCGGTGATGGGCGGCTGGCTCACGCCTGACCTGAACAACCCGTCGCTGGCGCAGCTCACCAGCCTGGCGGCGCGCGCTGTCAGCGATTCCAGCGCCCAGAGCGAGCTGGAGGCCGAGATTGCCAAGGTGGACGTGCAGGCGGTGATCCGGAGCGCGCTCAACATCCGGGGCGAGGACACCGGCAACGGCGCGCCCATCGACCTGCGCCCGCTCCTCTTCGACATCCTCGACATGGACACCACGCCGCCGAACATGGTCATGCTGCTGCACGGCACGCAAGACGCGCTCGTCCGCTTCCCCGACGACGACTCGCTGGACGCACTCGACCAGCATGACCGGTTTGTCTTCATCGAACTGGAGGACAGCCGTCACTTCCCCATGGTCGATGCAACCGCCAAGGTCACGCGGCTTATCACCGCGTTCCTGGAATTGCAGCCGGGCCAGAAGCTCAAGGACCTCCAACCCAAAGACCAGTGGCGTCGCCGGATGCGGTAGCCGCCCGAAGCCAGGCGTTCACGATGCGCCATGCCTCACCCGCGCGCCGGGGTTGCCGGTACGTCGATCAGCGCGGTTTGGGATTGCCACCCTCCGTCGTCGAGCGGGCTGCCGGTGTAGATGACCTCGGCGTAGACCTGACGCGCGCCCGTATCCACATAGCCAACGTTCTCCGCCAGCGCGCGTGAGGCTTCGTTGTCTTCATCAACCAGGTAGAGCGGCGTGCGCCCGTCGCGAAGCACGCGCTCGGTGCAGGCGGCGACGACGCTCTGGCCCCAGCCGCGCTGGCGCGCGCCTGGCTCGGTGTGGACGTAGATCTCCGCGAAGCCGGGCGACTGCCAGTTCACCCCCCGCGACCGCCTGCACCCCGCCGGAGCGCACCTCGTAGCGCGGCGCGCCGTCCTGCCCGGTGCGCTGCATCACCATCACGTTGATGACCGGCTTGAAGCGCGCGCGGTCGAGCCGGTAGATGCGCAGCACGCGCTCACTCTCGACCTGCACGCTGCCGCCGGCCAGCGGATACTGGCTCTCAGGCACAAAGAGGAGGTACGGGCGGCCCGGCGTCAGCGCCCTGTCGAGCAGGCGCGCGGCGCCCTCCGCCGAGGTATCCTGCGCGGGACAGCGCATCGTCACCAGCGGGCGGAAGAGGTCCAACCCGGTCTGGCAGCGCGCCACGAACCCGACCGCGCGCCCGCGCGCGTCCTCTTCGATGAAGAGCGCCGTCCGCGCCGGTGGGTGGTGCAGCGCGTAGTAGGCAGTCGGCGCGTCGGCGGCGCTGCGCTCGTCGAGCAGGCGACGGATGGCTCTACGTGTGTCCTGCAGTGTCATAGTTGTCCTGGAGTACGACGCCGGTCACGCCTCGCGCTGCGCGCGGGGGACCTTCAACTTGGCATCGATAAAATCACGGCGCGAGACCAACATGCTCCGGGCGACAGCGCGGATGCTCTCGACCTCCGCGCGGGAGACCTTCCCGTCGGCGGCGCACACGGCGAACAGCACGTCGAGGAAGCGCACACGCTGCGCGTAGGGAAACGTATCCACGAACTCGCGCGCCAGCCGCCACGCATCCAGGTTGGCGGTGACGTCCGCCGTCGCCGCCTCGGCCACAAAGGCCGCCTCTTCCCTGGAGACGCCCCAGTGCTGCTGCAAGGCGTCGACAATCGCGGCGAACTCCGCCGCGTTGATCCCGCCGCTCACGCGCGCGACCTGCGCCATGATGCCGCTGGCGAGGCCCAGCCGGCGCAGCGTGTCGTCCGGGAGGAGCACGTCGCCCTCGCCCAGGTTGAGGCGGCGGCGCATCTCGTAGTACACCTTGTTCTTGAGGAAGTCCTCGAAGTGCGCCTCCCGGTTCGGCGCGTCCGCCGCCTGCGAGCGCCGCGCCACCGGGCCTTTGAACAGGCGCGCGAGCGCGCCGAAGATGCCCACGTCCGCCGAGGCAAGCGCCGCCTCGATCTCCGCCACGACGCGCTGCTCCGCCTCCGTGACCGCGCCGTCCGCCGTGACCAGATCGTTCAGCGCCGCGAGCGCCAGCGCCCGGTCTGCCGGCGAGCGGAGCGCGGCCCTGAGTTCCTCGACCAGCCGGGCGCGCTCCGCCGCATCGACGGGCGTCTCGATGTACATGTCCAGCGTCGCCCAATGGCGCGCGGTGAGGTTCGGCAGGTGGATGAGCAGGTCCTTGAGGCTGTTGACCTCGTCGTTGCTTACCGCGCCGTCGGCCCAGGCCGCCGCGATAATTACCTTGCCGAGCGTCAGCATGAGGTCGGTGTCGGGCATGGTTGCTCCTGACATGACGACGGTCTTCTACCCTCACCCTCTTAGCATAAAGGCGTGTGGGGCGGACAGGCAAACGAAAGCTCAAGCGCCAGTCAACAATTCAAGGTTTATTGAAGCACAGGCATGCCCTGCGCTCAACTCTGTCCGCCCTGAACCCCTTGTGGGAGGGGGCGACCAGAAGGTCGGCAGGGGGTGAGGGGTACCGAGTCTACCATCACGCGGCCCCGCGCCGGTAATGCGAGGCTGAGCGCGGCGGCCATTCGGAGATTGACTTACAGCCCAAGTCTGGCGGTCAGGCCGTTTGCCCAGGCGCGAATGGCATCCCAATCACGGTTATCGCTGGCGGGCAGGTTGTGTAGCGGGCTTGCCGGCAATTTGGTGAGCAGCTTATGGAAGAAACTCAACTTCGACGGGTCGTACTTGCCGACAAACAATTCGAGAGCGACCGGTTTGAGCCAGGGATACTGCGCCAGCTCCTTGTCAAGCTCCGCACGCGCGCCCTGCATCCCCTCCTCATCCGTGTCGAGGGGACCGAGCGCGAAAAGCGCCACGGGCCGCTGCGTGAGGGCCTCACGGTGCTGCGCGAGGAAACGGTGCGCGTCCTTGCGCAGCTTGCCGATGTAGAGCGGCGCTCCCATCACGACGGCGCGATAGTCCGCGAGCGTCTGCACGTCGCCCACCGGCTGAATGGCGACCTGCATGCCTCGCTCGCGCAGGGTGGACGCGATGGCCTCCGGCGACTTCCCGCGTTGACCCGTACTGCGTCGAGTACGCGACGAGTATTGAGTCTGACATGCTCATTTCCCCCTTTGATCTACAGGATTGCTCAATGCGCGTCTGCGCAAGCCCGCGCTATTCCAATCTCACTGTCGTGCGCATGTACGCTACCCTGGTGCTCCGTTGAGTCATTGCGGAAATACTGCACCGTGCCGTTGTCCGTCCCGGTTTGCCACGCTGTCTCGGTGAAGTTGCCGCCAGTGTAGCGGCCAATCACCTTGCGCCAGAAGACCCACGCGCCGGGGTTCTGCGCGACTCCGAGATGCGCCAGCGCCCACGAAAACGGTCGAGAGTGACGGCGACCATGCCCCAATGCCTGGCCCCGAACTACCATCACAAAAACTGGTCCATGTTGATGGTCCCCACGGACGCCCCCCATCGACAATCGCAAACCCGGCCAGTTCGCCATCGACGCGGAGCAAAACACGTGCGCCAGGGTTCTGCAAAAAGGGTCAGGTCGGGTAGGCCACGCCCATCCTCCCTGACTGAGAAGCCAAGCATCTCGCTGAAATCGTAGAAGTAGAACTGGAACAGGTTGGCGAATTGCCCGGTTCGCAGCAGTCGCTTTGTGATGTCGATTTGGGGCACGGGTCAACCTCCTGGGGGATGACCTGGGATCAGTCCGGCAGCGCGGCCTTGAGCGCGTCGCGCAGGCTGCGCACACTCAGCACGTCGATGCCGTCGGGCAGGGGCGGGCCGCCGCGCCCGGCGCGGCGCGGCACCAGGCAGCGCTTGAAGCCAAGCTGCGCGGCTTCCCTAGCCGCGCCGGGAGCTGGCTCACCGCGCGCAGTTCGCCGCTCAGGCCCACCTCGCCCACGATGGCGAGGTCGGCGGGCACGGGCGCGTCGCGCATACTCGACGCGATGGCGACCGCGACCGCCAGGTCAGCCGCCGGCTCCTCGATGCGCAGGCCGCCGACCACGTTCACGAACACGTCCTGCTCGGCCAGGCGGAAGCCGGCGCGCTTGCTCAGCACGGCGGTCAGCAGCAGCAGCCGGTTGAAGTCGATGCCGTTGGCGGTGCGGCGCGGGTTGCCGTAGGGTGTGGGGCTGGTGAGCGCCTGCACCTCCACGAGCAGCGGGCGCGTGCCCTCCATGGTCACCGCGATGGTCGAGCCGGGCGCGTTGACCATGCGCTCGGCGAGGAACGCCTCGGAGGGGGTTGGGGACCTCGACCATACCGGCGTCGCGCATCTCGAACACGCCGACCTCGGAGGTGGGGCCAAAGCGGTTCTTGACGCCGCGCAGCACGCGGAACGCCTGGTAGGCGTCGCCTTCCAGGTAGAGCACCGCGTCAACGATGTGCTCCAGCACGCGCGGCCCGGCGATGGTCCCCTCTTTGGTCACGTGCCCGACGAGGAAGATACCCACGCCGCTGCGCTTCGCCAGCGTTTGCAGGCGGCTGGCGCACTCGCGCACCTGGCTCACGCCGCCGGGCGAGGACTCCAGGTCGTCGGTGTACGTGGTCTGGATCGAATCGACGACGAGCAGGCGCGGGCGCACGTTCTCGACGTGGACGAGGATGCTCTCCAGGTTGGTCTCGGTGACCAGGTATAGGTCCTCGGCGTGGATGTCGAGCCGTTTGGCGCGCATCTTGATCTGCCGCGCCGATCCTCGCCGCTGACGTAGAGCACTGGGCCGCTCGTCGCGGCCATCTCGCCGGCCACCTGAAGGAGCAGCGTGCTCTTGCCGATGCCGGGGTCGCCGCCCAGGAGCACCAGGCTCCCCGGCACCATCCCGCCGCCGAGCACGCGCGCGAACTCGGCCATCGACATCGGCAGCCGGTCCACGGCCTCGGCCTCGATTTCGGTGAGGCGCTGCGGCACAGCATCGGGGCTGACGCTCGCGGCGGCGCGGGCGGCGGCGGGCTTCTCCACCACCACCTCGACCATCGTGTTGAACTCGCCGCACTGCGGGCACCGGCCCATCATGCGCGGGGGTGGTCCGCCCGCAGTTCTGGCACACGTATTCGGTGCGGGTTTTTGCCATAGGGAAATCCCTCACCCCCGCCAACCGTCGGCCGGCGCTCCCTCTCCCACAGGGAAGTTGGAGGCAGACAGGCTAACGAAACTTCCAGGCGCCAATCAACCTATTCCAAGTCGAGGCAAGGCATGCCTTGCCCCTACGCGCCAAGACTCAACCCTACCTGCCCCTGAATCCACAGGAGACGAGGGGAAACGACCGGCCATGCCGCGCCCTACTCGCCCTCGTCCTCGACCGGGACCAGTTCGAGCGTCGGCAGGCGGTTCTCGGCGCGGATGCGCTGCTCGATCTCAAAAGCCATCGCCGGGTTGGCGCGCAGGAACTCCTTGGCGTTCTCGCGCCCCTGGCCGAGCAGCTCGTCGTTGTAGCGGTAGAACGCGCCACGCTTGTCGATGATGCCCAGCTCCGCCCCCAGGTCGAGCAGGTCGCCGGTCTTGCTGATGCCCTCATCGTGCATCATGTCGAACTCCGCCTCGCGGAACGGCGGCGCGACCTTGTTCTTGGTCACGCGCACGCGCGTCCGGTTGCCGACCGCCTGCCCGCTCAGCTTGATCGTCTGCACGCGGCGCACGTCGAGGCGCACGCTCGCGTAGAACCGCAGCGCGCGCCCACCCGACGTGGTCTCCGGGTTGCCGAACATCACGCCGATCTTCTCACGCAACTGGTTGGTGAAGATCATGACCGCGTTGGACTGCTTGATCGCGCCGGAGAGCTTGCGCAGCGCCTGGCTCATGAGGCGGGCCTGCAGGCCCACGTGCGCGTCGCCCATCTCGCCCTCGATCTCGGCGCGCGGCACGAGCGCAGCCACGCTGTCCAGCACCACCACATCCACCGCGCCGGAGCGGATCAGCGCCTCGGCGATCTCCAGCGCCTGCTCGCCGGTGTCCGGCTGCGCGACGTACAGGTCGTCGATGTTGACGCCGATGACGCTGCCGGCGTAGTGGGGATCGATGGCGTGCTCCATGTCGATGAAGGCGCAGATGCCGCCCATGCGCTGCGCCTCAGCGACGATGCTCAGGCACAGCGTCGTCTTGCCCGCGCCCTCCGGCCCGTAAATCTCGATCACGCGCCCGCGCGGCACGCCGCCCACGCCCAGCGCAATGTCGAGCGAAAGCGAGCCGGTGGGGATGCTCTCGACGGTCATGTGTGGCGCGTCGCCCAAACGCAGGATCGCGCCGTCTCCAAACCGCTTGGTCAAATCGGCCAGCGCCGCCTCTAGCGCCTTCTCGCGCCCCGAATCGGCCATAGGGCTGCCTCCCGCTGCTTCGACCCACAAGGTTCTTTTCTCGTCCGAACGAGCGGAGTGTACAACGAGTAGATCATTTGTGCAATATACCTCTGTCGGGGCGCTCCCACGCAGGCGGCGCAACCTCAGGCGGCGCGTTATAATTCTGGGCGCGCGGCCACGCGACGAGGTTTCACATGCGACTTGGCATTATCGGCCTGCCCAGCAGCGGGAAAACCACCCTCTTCAACGCGCTCACCGGCGAGGCGCTGCCCACCGGCCAGCTTGTCACCGGGCGCATCGAGGTACACAGCGCCACCGTCAACGTGCCCGATGCGCGCCTTGACAGGTTAGGTCTGCTGTTCCACCCACGCAAAACCGTCTACGCCCAGGTCACGTACAGCGACATCGGCGGGGTGGACAAGGGCGTCAGCGAGGGCGCGCTGGCCGGCCCGCTCCGCAACGAACTCGCGCAGATGGACGGCTTCCTGCATGTCGTGCGCGCCTTCGAGAACGACCTTGTGCCCCATCCCTACGAGACGGTCGATCCTGCGCGCGACGTGGGCATTCTCGACGCCGAGTTCCTGCTCAGCGACCTGATTGCGGTGGAGAACCGCCTGGAACGTCTGGACCAGGACCGCCACAAGACCGCAGACAAGGCGACGCACGCGCGCGAGCAGGCCGTCTTCGAGCGGCTGCAGGCGCACCTCACTGCGGACAAGCCCCTGCGCGACATGGAAGACCTCACCGACGAAGAGATCAAGGCCCTGCGCGGCTACGGGTTCCTCTCGCTCAAGCCGGTCCTCATCGTGCTCAACACCGACCAGCCAACCCCGCCCGCTCTCGACTACCCACACCGGCGCAGCGGCGTGGCGGCGATTCAGGCGCAGATCGAGGCGGAGATCGCGCAGCTCAATGAGGAGGACGCCGCCCTCTTCCGCGCGGAATACGGCATCGAGGAGCCAACGGCGGCGCGCATCATCCGCCGCTCTTTCGAGCTGCTCGGACTGCTCTCGTTCTTCACCGTTGGCGATGACGAGGTACGCGCGTGGATGCTGCCTGTGGGCGGGACCGCGCTCGACGCCGCCGGCACGGTGCACACCGACTTCGCGCGCGGTTTCATCCGCGCCGCCGTCACGCCGTTTGACGATCTGGCGGCGGCGGGCGGGCGCTTCGCCGAGACGCGGGCAGCAGGCAAGACGCGCATGGAAGGGCGCAACTACGTGGTGCGCGACGGGGACGTGATCGAGGTCTTCTTCAACGTGTGAGGCAAAAAGCAGAGCGCCCACCGAAGTGGGCGCTCCATAGGAAGACACAGGCGGTTCTTACAGGCTGCTGACGATCTCGGAGAAGATGTTGCCGATGGCGGGGCCGAGCAGCGCCAGGATGACGATCACGACGACGGCGACCAACACGAGGATCAGCGCGTACTCTACGAGACCCTGACCCTCTTCACGCGGAAGGTACAACATGGTAAACACTCCTTTGAATAGATAGAATGAAATGAATATTGTGACCTTAATTTATCACGACTCTGCGTTGCTGTCAACTGGTTAAGATGCACCCAAACAAATCTCGAACATGCCTGAAAGAAATGTGAACGCGCGGCTCATTTTCAGCCCACCGCCCAAATAGGAAGCGCCCACCGAAGTGGGCGCCCCTGTTGCGAAGCTCTTGGTCGTGATCGATGCTTACAGGCTGCTGACGATCTCGGAGAAGATGTTGCCGATGGCGGGGCCGAGCAGCGCCAGGATGACGATCACGACGACGGCGACCAACACGAGGATCAGCGCATACTCTACGAGGCCCTGACCCTCTTCACGCGGAAGGTACAACATGGTAAACACTCCTTTGAATAGATAGAATGAATGAAAGTTAACGCGCTAACAATGTACCACAGCCGGCAACTGCTGTCAATCATTGAAGGATAATTGTGCACAAATCCCAAACATTAATGAAAGATAAAAATGTCGGCCCGCTGGCCGCGCGCGTGCGGCGTTGCGCCGCGCTGGGCAGCGCCGCGCTCCTTGCCCTGACCGCGCTCCTGAGCGGCGTGGCGGCGGCGCGCGCGCAGGAACCGGCGCCCACGCCTGTCGATGTCGGCACGGTGGAGGCGCTCAGCCAGGGGTTGCTGAAGATCGACGAGGGCCGGACGGGCAACCTCACGGTCGATGCGCCGGCGCAGTGGTGGACGCTCCCGCTCAAGGCCGGCGACGCGATCTTCATCACCGCCAACGCCGAGGCCGACGCCGCGCTTTACCCCCAGCTCAGCCTGTTCGATCCGGCCGGCAACCTGCTCAGCCAGGCGGACAACGCCAGCGGGAGCACCAATGTCGTGATCCCCAACGTCACCGC
Source organism: Anaerolineae bacterium (assembly GCA_027494055.1). Classification (GTDB taxonomy): domain Bacteria; phylum Chloroflexota; class Anaerolineae; order Aggregatilineales; family JAFGMM01; genus JAOSJO01. The sequence goes on from JAOSJO010000025.1 coordinate 264,644, forward strand.
CCCGCAGGACGGCAATCACTACGTGCGCGTGACCGGGCGGTTCCAACACCATCGGCGGTTACCGGCTCCGCGCGGGCCGGCTCCCTGCCGCCTCCGCCAGCCAGCCCACGGCCACGCCGGCCGCCGCGCTGCAACCGACGGCGACCGCTGCCCCGGTCGTGGCGTCGCCGACCGCGCCGCCGGTTGAGGGCGACGCGCTGGCAATCGGCCAGTCGGTGGAGGCCTCGCTGCCGGTCGGTGGTCGCCATGCCTACACCTTCGACGCGCCCGGCGGGCTGCCGGTCGTCATCGACCTCGTGGGCCTGGGCACGCGCCCGACCGCCCTCGACCCCTTCGTCGAACTCTACGGGCCGGGCGGCGCATTCCTCTACGAGAACGACGACGCCGACTTTGGCATGGTCGATGCCCGGCTGGCGGTCACGCTGCCAACGACCGGGACGTACACCATCATCGTCCGGGGGTATGGCGACCGCAGCGGGGGCAGCTACAGCCTGTCGCTGCGCGTTGGCGCGCTGTGGAGGTGAGGGCCGATGGTCATCGGGGTCTGCACCATCGAACTGCACATCGCCGGCTGCGGCTCGCTGAAGGAGAAGCGCGGCATCGTCAAGTCGCTGCTTGCCCGGCTGCACCGCGAGTTCAACGTCTCGGTGGCGGAGGTCGATCTCAACGACGTGTGGCAGTCGGCGGCGATTGCGGTTGTGGTGGTCACCAACGGCAACGCGCACGCCGAGCAGACGCTTGAGCGCATCGTCCACTGGATCGAGCATAACCGCCCTGAAGTGGAAGTCGTCGCCGAGCAGGTGGAACTTATCAAGTAGCCGCCGGCCCGGTGAAGGTCGGCGCAGCGCCTACCCTGCCCGCTCGACCTCGGCGCGCAGGTGGGCGATTTCCTCTTCGAACGCCGCCAGCGTCGCCTCCTGCTGGCGGTAGCGCTCCGCCAGCACCCGGAGCTGACTCAGCACGGGCGCAAGGACCTGCTGCCCATATTGCAAAAAGCCGGCTGCGTTCCCGCTCGGTCAGGTCGCCCAGCGTGCGCCGGTAAGTGACCTCAAGCGCGTCGATGCGCCGGCCCAGGTCGCGCTTGGCGTCCGCGGTGAGCCGGCGCAGAAACACCGCCGCCGCCGCGCCCCCGGCCAGAAACGCGACCGGCCCCAACACAATGCCCAACCCGGAGAGCGCGCCCGCCGTCGCCGGCGCGGAAGCCAGCAGCACCGTGAGCACGCCGGCGAGCGCCACGCTCGCGCTGGTCGCCAGGCCCAGCAGGTTCCCCCGAAACTGCCCACGCAACTCCTCGGCAATCGTGGCGTCGGAGTAGGCCTTGAGCGCCGCCTCCGCCTGGTAGATCGCCTGTTGCAGCGCCGCGCGCTGGTCGGCGTACACCCCGGCGTCCACCGCGCCGATCTCGGCTTCGACCAGCGCGTCGAGCCGGTTCAGCCGGTCCAGGATGCGCCGCCAGTACAGGCGGCTGCCGTCCACAAGCGCGTTGACGTAGCTGTTCGACGCCGCCGAGATGGCATCCACCGCCTGGCCGACCACCTCTTCCTCGAACTCGCGGCGCAGCCGCTCCCGGTCGAGCGCGCGCCCGACGCGCGTCAGCCGGAGGTTCTCGTCGATGAAGCGCCCGCCGCGCGTGCGCAGGTTCTCGAACACGCGGATGATCTCAGCGAGGGTTGCGTCGCGCTGTTCGTACAGCAGGTCGGCATGCGTCTCAAGCTCCCGGCGCACCTCCTCGGCCTGCGTCGCGTCGTCGCCGATCAGGCGCAGGCGGTGGTTGACCTTTGCACGGTACTTGCCCGCCATCTGCGCCGCGAGCGCAAGCTGGGCGAGTAACTTCTGCTTGGCCGGCGGGACCTGCATGAAGCTCCGGTTGAGGTGGTTGCGCACATGCTCGACGCCGGTGTCGTTGCCACGCCGCCCCTGCCGGCTCAGCGCGTCCTTGGCCGACACCATGAACAGCGGCGGCTCCAGGTCGAGCAGCTCCTGCACCTGCCGGCGCACGAACGCCTCGACCTCGCCGCGCTCGCGCGCGTCGAGCAGGTCAACCTGGTTGACGACGAGGATCACCTTCTTGCCGAAGCTCTTCGCCAGCTCAAGGTAGAGCCGCTCGGTCTCGGCGAACGCGCGCTTGGCCGAGATCACGAAGATCACCAGGTCTGCGCGGTGCAGGAAGGCTTTGGCCGTCTGCTCGTGCCGCTGGAACACAGACCCGCTGCCGGGCGTGTCCACGATGGCGATCCCCTCGCCGCCCGTGTTGGGGTGTCGCCACTCGCGGACCGTGTCGTCCTCGGCCTCCGGCTTCTTCGACTTGGCGCGCCCGTAGCGAACCACCTCGATCATGGCCGTCGTCGGCGTGACGCCGGTGGGGAGCAGCGCGTCGCCCAGCAGCGCGTTGATGAACGTGGACTTGCCGGCGTTGAACTCGCCGACCACGACCAGCAGGAAGAACATCGACCGCAGGTCTTCCGCCGATTCGAGCAGGCGGCGCTTATCGGTCGCGCCGTCCTCGTCCAGCCCTCGACCAGGCCGGCGAGCGTGTGCAGCGTCTCAATTGCGCGCTCGCGCAGGTGCGCGAGCGGCCCTTCAAGCGTGACCTGTGACATACCCGCTCTTCAATGCGTCGCTTCCATCGTGCCCACGAAAGCGCACCCAGCGCGCGACGTCAGCGCCGGGAGCGCGGCCTTACTACTTCAGCGATTGTATCATCTGCTCCGCGCCGGCCAGCTCCTGCTGCACCTCCACCAGATCGCGGCGCACCGCCTCGATCTGCGCGGTCTGCGTCTCGACCAGGCGCGTGTACGGCTGCATCGCGTTCGCGCGCAGCTCGCGCGCGTAGGTCATGTGCCGCTGCACGGCGGCGTCGAGCACGGCGAGGAAAACGTCGCGCAGGCGCACGATGTCGTCGGTGTAGCGCCTGGAGACGCGGATCGCCTGGAACGGCATCCAGATGAAGCCGGCCACCGCCAGCAAGAGCACGATCAACGCCCACGTCGGCCCGTCCTCTGGCCGGATGAGGCCGGCCACGCGCAGGATGATGGTCACGGCGAAGATGACCAGCTCCCACGCGGCGAGCGTCAGCAGCGCGTTGCGCACCGCCAGCTCGAGTCGGCTGCCATCGACGACGGTCGCCTCCCGGATCACGTCGTTGAGCCTGCGCTGCGCCTGCTGGAGGTGCTCCCGCTGGTAGACAGCCGGCGCGGCGACGCGCCCGATGACCTTCTCGCGCAGCGTGTCGGGCAGGCGCTCGACCTGTGCGCGGCCATACTCCACGAGCCGGTCAATGTCCTGCAGGTCCGCGCCCTCGACGCGCGGCGCGAACCGGTTGACCTCCGCCTCCAGGTCTTCCAGGGGGCGGCGCACCTGGAACGCCTCAAGCGCCCGGTCGGCGTATGCGCCCGCCGTGAGGCGGCGCGAAAACCGCGCGAGGCCGATAAGCTCGGCCACGCCGCGCCGGAGCAGGCCCAGCGCCGCGCTGAAGCGGAACATGTTGCCGATGGCCTGCGCGCCGCGTTCGGCGGCGAGGTCGAAGGCCGGCCCGGCCATCTCGGCCAGCTCGTCCGCGACATGCTTCTGCTCCGCCAGCGCCTTGTCGGTCTGCGCCTGGAGGTTCTGCACCGCGCGCTGGTGGTCGCCCAGCTGCTCCAGGTCGTCCTGCACGAGCGCCAGCGTCTCGCGCGCGACGTGCTGCCCGATCTTGATCGGCGTCTGGAGCTTGCGCCGCAGCCGCTCCTCATCGTTCAGGCGCTCATCGATGTATTGCAGCACCGCGCCCAGGCCGCTCCGGTACCACCGGGGGTCGTCGGGGACCTGCGCCGCCGCCTCCAGCCCGGTCCGGGCGCTGACCAGCCAGATCTCAGGGACGACGCCCAGATACCGCCGGCACTCCTCCGCAATGAACGCGCGCACCTCGTCGGCCTCGCCCGGTTCGAGCAGGTCGGCCTGGTTCACGAGCAGGTTGACCGGCTTCCCGTAGTTCAGCAGGTCGCGGAGGTCGTCCATGCTGCCTCTGGGCAGCGCCTGCGTCGCGAACATGACCAGAAACACCACGTCGGCGCGGTGGAGAAAGCGGTGCGTGATCTCGTCGTGTACGGTGAAGACCGACTCCAGGCCCGGCGTATCGACAAAGCTCACCTTTTCGAGGATCGGCGCGGGGTAAAAGCGAGTGTACACGTTGTCGCTGGTGCGGATCTCCTGGTCGTCAGGGCCGTGACGGAGGATCGTGATCCGCGTGGTTGTCGGCGTCGGCCCCATTTCGAGCACCGGCGCGCCCACCAGCGCGTTGATGATCGCCGATTTGCCCGCGCTGAAGGGACCGACGAGGACGATGAGGAACGGGTTATCGGTGTGGAAAAGCGCATCGCGCACCTGCTCGACCGATTCTGCCGGCGCATGGTCAACGCGCTGGAGCAGATCGAGCAGGCGGCCAAGCACGGCTTGCTCGCGCAGCCGGATCGCATCGTAACGTTCATGATGATTGCCGCTCATCGCGGAAGCAAGGATACTGCCAACGGTCCTTTGCTGCAAACGCTCGCTCCTTATTTCTCATAGTCCTATACGTTTTAACGGCGCAATCGGCGCACGGAGGCCGCGCCCGCCCCCCGGCCAGGGGCATTATTAGCGGATTCGCGCGTGCATCTGCTAGAGTCTGGGTGGTGACCCGGTATTTCGAACAAGAGACGCAAGAACGAGAGGGTGAATTATGGGGCATGGTTGGTGGGCTTATATGCGCGACACGGGCGAGAAGCCGCGCGTGACGGGGACGCTGCTCCGGCGCGTGCTCGGCTACGCCGGCCCGTATTGGCGCGCCATTGCGCTGATGCTGGCGCTCATCATGCTCATCACCGGGCTGGAGCTGCTCACGCCGCTGATCCTGCGCGACCTGATCGACAACACGCTGCCCAACGGCGACGTGCAGCGGCTCAACGTGCTGGCGGTCGCCCTGATCCTGATTCCGCTGGCGACCGGCGTGATGCGCGTCTACCAGCGCAAGCTTAACGCCGCCATCGGCGAAGGGGTGATCTACGACCTGCGCGTGGCGCTGTACAGCCACCTGCAGCGCCTGTCGCTCGGCTTCTTCACTAACACCAAGACCGGCGAGTTGATGAGCCGCCTCAACAACGACGTGGTTGGCGCGCAGAACGCCATCAGCAACACCATCGTCAGCATCGTCACGAACGCGATCACGGCGGTCGCGACGCTCGCGGTGATGCTGGCGCTGGATTGGCGGCTGACGGCGATTGGCGTGCTCGTCTTCCCGCTGTTCGTCCTGGTGGGCCGCCGCCTGGGGATGAAGCTCCGCGACATCGCGCGCGAGATGATGGACCACAACGCGCGCATGAACGCAACGATGAACGAGACGTTGAACGTCAGCGGCGTGCTGCTGGTCAAGCTCTTTGGGCGGGGCCACACCGAGGTCACACGCTTCAAGGAGCGCGCCGCGAAGGTCCGCGACACGGGCGTGAAGCGCGCCGTGGCCGGCAGCCAGTTCTTCATGGTGCTCGGCCTGATCGGCGCGGTGGGCACGGCGCTCGTCTACTGGCTCGGCGGGCACCTGGTGCTGGGCGGGGTGTTCACCATCGGCACCATCGTCGCGTTCAGCGCGTACCTCATGCAACTGTACGGCCCGCTCCAGGCGCTCACGACCGCACCGGTCGATTTCGCGACCTCGATGGTGAGCTTCGAGCGCGTCTTCGAGGTGGTTGACCTGCCGGTCGTGATCGACGAGAAGCCTGGCGCGGTCGCGCTCGACGACGTGCGCGGTGAGCTGACCTTCGAGCACGTGACGTTCATCTACGACCCGCGCCAGGTCCCCCTGCTCAGCCAGGTGGAGCGCCACGGGCAGATGGACAGCGTCGGCGCGGTGCTCTCCGGCGGCGACAGCAAGCCCGCCGCGCGCCCAGGCAACGGCGAGAGCGGCGAGGCCGAGGGCGAGGCGCCGCCAGCCAGCCAGGCGCGCACCCACGCGCTGGAGGACATCTCGTTCGCCATCAAGCCCGGCCAGCTTGTGGCGCTGGTCGGCCCCAGCGGCGCGGGCAAGACCACAATGACTTACCTCATCCCGCGCCTGTACGACCCCACGGAAGGCCGCATCCTGCTGGACGGGCACGACCTGCGCGACGTGACGCTGGACTCGCTGGCCGCGCAGATCGGCACGGTGACGCAGGAAACGCACCTGTTCCACGACACGATCCGCACCAACCTGCTCTACGCCCGGCTGGACGCAACTCAGGATGAGATCGAAGCGGCGTGCCAGGCGGCCAATATCCACGACTTCATCATGGGGCTGCCGGACGGCTATGACACGGTCGTGGGCGAGCGCGGCTACCGGCTCAGCGGCGGCGAGAAGCAGCGCGTCGCCATCGCGCGCGTGATCCTCAAGGACCCGCGCATCCTGGTGCTCGACGAAGCCACCAGCCACCTCGACAGTCAGTCGGAGGCGCTGATCCAGGAGGCGCTCAAGCGCGTGATGGCCGGCCGCACCAGCATCGTGATCGCGCACCGGCTCAGCACCATCCTCGCGGCGGACCTGATTCTGGTCATGGACCGGGGGCGCATCGTCGAGCACGGGGCGCACGCCGCGTTGCTCGCGCGCGGCGGGCTGTACGCCCAGTTGTACAAGACGCAGTTCAGCCGCGAGCGGGAGGCGGTTTCATAACGCGCATTGCAGCGCCCGGCGCGCTTGCTGAGTCGCAACGCGGTGATCCAGTAGTGCATTGTCCTCTGATCCCGCGACTGAAGTCGCGGGCTAATTCCGTAGCGATCATGGGGTTTGGCGACGATTAGGCGCTGACTTCAGTCAGCGGGCAGACTTCAGTCGGCGGGGTACGAAAAACGCAACACTTAAGACAGCGATTTGATCGTAGGGGCGAACCGGCGGTTCGCCCTTCCCCTGAAAACACACACCCCGGAAGCCGCACGCTTCCGGGGTGTTCTGGCCGCAAGCGGCCCTCAGCCGTCACGCCACGCCGGGCGCTTTCTCTTCCTTTCCGATGCCCGGCGCTTCACGCTGGCGCGGTCGCGGACTCCAGGGCGTACCCAGGCGCGGGAGCAGCCACCGGTCCAGGCCGTAGTAGCCGGCGGTCTTCCACGCCAGCACGAGCAGAATCGCACCCAGCCCCAGCAGCGCGTTGGTGCTGGCGCTGCCGGCCATGATGAAATTCCAGTTCATGAACGCGCCGATGAACGCCGCGATGCCGACGAATGTGCCCGTAATCAGCGCCACGCCCACCAGGAACTCGCCCAGGGCGACCAGCTTGGCAAACCACACATACGCGCCGCTGTCGAGCATCCCCTGAAGGAGGTTCCGGTACCAGTCAAACGCGATGGCCGGGCGCGCGGGGGCGTCGGGCACGGCCACCGCCCGCTCCCAGAAGCCGCGCAGCGCCTCGCCGGTCTGCACCCACGCCGGGTTGCCGAACTTGCCCAGCCCCGACTCGAGCCATACCAGCCCGACCAACACGCGCACCACCAGCCAGACCGGCGCAAAGCGCGTGTCGTCGAAGATGAACCGCGCTACGGGCGGGTCTTCGATCACCGTGCCCCACCGCGTCTTGACAAAGTGCTCGCTTTCTTCACCCATCGATGGGCCTCCCATGCAGACTACCGTGACACGATATTGAAGATATATTTAATCATAATTATATAAAATCGTGCCCGGCATGTCATGTGCACTTTGTCACAAGATTCAAATACGGATGGCAGGGGGTAGGTGGTTCCCGCGACTTCAGTCGCGGGCGAATTCGCAATCCTGTCGACGCTGATCTGCGATCAAACGCCGACTCATGCATTTTGATAAATTACCTTGGTGATCTCTTCACAGAGTCACGGCATAGCTGTGCGCCTACCAATACCTTGAGATGCCAGGGTCGTAGGGCGACCCGGCGGGTCGCCCTACCCCCAGATATGGCGACTGGCAGGAACACAGCGCGCTGCGCTCCTACAGAGCCGTCAAGAGAGCATTGCCCGTGTAATCGTTTAAAATCCACCAATCGGCGGGCCACGAAAAACGCAATATGACAGAGCAGCGTATGGGCAAGGTGAACAGATACGGGGGCCGCGCTACGGCGTGCAGCCCTCCAGCGCCGCGCAAAAGGTCTGGCAGACCTGCGGCTGGCTGGCGGCGTAGAGGATATAGTACTCGTTGTTGTCGCGCTGGAGGGTGTAGGCCTTGGCGCACGGCTGGATGATGTCGGCCTGCGCCGCCTCCGGGCCGGGCCGCCGGATGCAGTTGAGGAAGGTCTCCGGGCTGGTGAGGCGGTTGCGGTCCACGATGACGATGACGCCGGCGGCGAGCAGGTCATCCGCCTTGCTGAACAAGCGCCCGCTCACCGCGCCCTGCTCCTGGTAGCACGCAATGACCTCATCCACGCCGATGATCGCGCCCGCCATGAGGGGGTTGCCGCTCAGCAGCGCCGCGCCTCCTGCCGTCCTGCCGATGGCGTCGGTCAGGTCCTGCCCCTCGACAACGTTGTAGCCGTCGAGGTCGGGCATCAGGTCGGCGGCGGTGGGGCTGTCGCTGTTGCCGCCGCACGCCGCGACCAGCAGCAGCATCGCGCCAAGCAGAGTCGCAACCCGCGCCCGCATCGGTCCTACCTGTTTCCTCACGAGTCACCCCCAAACGCGCATGGCGCAGCGCCCCGCCTCACCGGAGCAACCACGCAACGACGTTCTGCACCAGCGCCGCGCGCGCCTCAACCGGCAGCAACTCGACCGGGAACGCGGCGTAGACCTGCCGGCTGCCCCGCGCCTCGCCGACAATGACCACCGCCTGGCCGGCCGCCTCGCTCTCCGGGCCGCGCACCAGCACAGCCACCGCCGGCGCGACCGGCGCAACGATGTCGGCGTCCTCGGCGGGCGTCTCCAGCGCGATCACCTGCCCCGGCTCGAAGCCGGCGAGGATGGGATGGCGCGCCTCGCCCACCGCCACGTCGTACAGCGTCACCGCGCCGAGGTGGTCGGCCTGCGCCACCTCGCGGTAGAAGTCGCTGCGCCGCCACCGCTGCCCGATGTGCGCGCCCACCAGGAACAGCCGCCCGCCGCCGTTCACGTACTCCCGCAGAAGCTCGGCGTCGCGCTGCGACGGCACGCGCTCGGTGAAGTCGCCCGTCGCCCAGATCACCACGTCACGCGCGCGCAGGTCGGCCAGGAGCGGCGGGCCGAACTCCGCCTCCGACCACACCGTGACCCGGTACTGCGCGCCGAGGAGACCCGCGATCTCGAACGCGCCGGTGTCGAACCGGGGCCGGGCGCGCCGTCGTCGTCGCTGACGACGAGAATCTCAGGCACGCCGGCGGCCTCGGCGGCGGCGGGCGCGGCGGTTGGCTCTGGCGTCGGCGGCGGCGCAATGCCGCCCACGCCCCGGCACAGGGCGGTGCTTTCGGTGAGCAGGCAGGCGTCGAGCATCCCGCCGGCGAGCGTGCTCAGGCCGTTGGCGAGCGCGGTCTCGTCCGCGGCGAGCACGATGAGGCGGTACACGTTGCCCGCGCGGTGCAGGTGCACGAGCGTGGTGCCGGCGCGCTCAAAGCTGCCGACGCCGGCCAGATAGACCTGCCCCTCGATGAAGCGCGGCGGCGGGGTGTCGCCGGGCGCAGCGGCAGGCGTGGGCGTCGGGAGCGGCTGGCCCTGCGCGTCAACGGCGGGCGTCGGCGGCGGGGTCGCGCTGGGGAGGGCGGCGGGGTCAGCGCCCGGTGGGATCGGGTCGATCAGGTCCGTCACGGCGATGCCGTCATCCTGCAAGAGCCGGACGAGGTCAAGGTCGATGTCGTCATACAGGCCGATGGTGATCGCGTTCGCCCCCGCGTCGTGGCTGTCGCGCAGGCGCGCGTCGATATTGAACCCTTCGAGCCAGGCGCGCAGGCTCAGGACGCCGCCGATCTGCCGGTTGAACACAAACGTGTCGCCGACGACGATCTGCGCTTCCGGGCTGAGGAAATAGGGATAGTCGCCCAGGACATACGTGCGCTCGGCGCGCACCAGCCAGCCGGTGATGTTGTCGATGAAGCGGTCGTTGTCGGCGAAGCTGTTGTACGGGCTGGTGAGGAACGTCATGTCCGGCAGGGCGAGCACCTGCCCGTTCGCCTGCTGCGCCACCGCGACCTGATTGCCGGGATGCTCGCTCCTGGACGCGAACGTGTTCTCGTCGCCGAAGGCGATGCCGCCGCTCGCCACGCGCAGCGAGTGCGCGGTGAAGAACACCACCGACTCCACCCCATCGGTGAGCGCGGTGTCGGCGAAGTCATGGACGATCACGTCCCGGTAGTTGCCGGCGTTGTTGACCACGTTGTACAGGTAATCGTCCTGGTAGACGACGCCGAACGCGGTCGCGACGCTGTTCATGTCGTTGATGTCGCGGTTGCGTATCGGGTCCGCCACCAGCATGATGCGCCCGCCGCGCGCCGTGAAACGCTCCAACGCGCGGATTTCCTCCGGGAGGTAGGACTGCCGCGCGGCGATGATGACATAGGCGTCCGCACCGCGCAGCCTGGTCGCCAGCAGCGCGGGGTCCGTGAGGTATTCGACGTAGTGCCCCCGGTCGTTGATCTTCGCGGTCAGCTCCGCCAGCTCTTCGGGGAAGAAGTCGTTGGCGTGCGCGGCGTCGATCAACACCATGCCGCTCCCGTTGTCAAGGCCGGGCGGCGGCAGGGGCACCGGCCCTTCCAGCGACTCGACCGCGCTCTGGATGGGCGTCGGCGCGACGTAGCCCTGGTACAACCCGCCGGGCGCGGTGGTCAGCGTGCGCAGTACAATGGGTGCCAGGAAGGCCAGGACGATCAGCGCAGCGCCGAGCGCGTAAACCTGCCGGTTGTTCATGCCCGCGTCCTCAAGGCGCTACTCAACCGGCGGCACGAAGATGTACCAGTAGCCGGGCCACTCGTCGATGCGGGCCAGGATTTCGTCGATGGTCGGCAGCGTGTCGTCCTCGAAGGCAATGGTGTAGCCCTGCTCGGTCATGAAGTTGTAGTCCAGGTACCGCACCTGGTAGCGGCGCAGGCCGGCCATGGCGGCTGCCTGTTCAATCGCGTCCTCGGTCGAGCCAAAGCCATCGACGACGCCGGCGTCCAGCGCCGCCGCGCCCGCCCAGACGCGCCCGGTGGAGAGGCTGTCCTGCGTCTGCGGGAAGGGGCCGGCGTCTGCGTGCCAGCGGTCCCACGCAATGAGGCGCTCGGCGTAGACCACGCCCGCGAAGTGCTCCTTGACCATCTCCAGGCCGCGCGCGAACTGCACCGGCGAATAGCCGCTTGCCTTGAACGGGCCGCTCGTGAGTTCGGTCGTGGTCAGTTCGGTCGGGGAAACGACGCTGGAGATCACGCCAATCGAGCCGACGTTCGCGCCGGGTTTGGTCATCACGTAGTTCGCGCCCATCGCGGCGTAGTACGCGCCGCTCGCGCCCAGCCGCATGATCGACGCCACCACCGGGATGCGCTCGCGCAGCCGCGCGATGTCGTAGTAAAGCTCCTCGCTGGCGGAGGCCTCGCCGCCGGGGCTGTCGATCAACAGGACAACGCCGGCCACCTCCGGGTGGCTGTTGATGTAGTCGAAGCGCGCCTGGTAGTTGGCGCGGAATGCCGGGTCGATAGGGCCGTAGATGTCCACCAGCGCAATCACCGGCTCCGGGATCATCGCCTGGGCCGTAAGCTGCCCGGCGGCCAGCGCAAGCAGCGCCAGCGCCGCGATTGCAACCAGCGCCAGGGCGGAGGGCCGCGACCCGCGCCGCGCGCCGGCGTCGTGCGCCACAGAAGGTTGGGTCATACCTGTAAAAACCTCATCCTAACGCACTCGTGAGCGGATTGTAAGAGCAAACCAGGCGGGCGTCAAACATGAAAAAGCCCGCGTCCGGGGGACGCGGGCCTGCGCTCTGCGGTGATGGCGCGCTCACGCCGGGGCGGGCGCGGGGGGCATGCCGGGCGAAAGCTCCTCGCCATCGTCGGCCGGCTTGGGCTTCTCGATGGTTGAGGGCGAGGGCGTCGCCTTCGGCTTGTCCTCGTCCTCCTCGTCGGGCGGCGCGCCGATGAGGCGGAGGAACTCCGCGCGGTCGATGGTCTCGACTTCGAGCAGCCGCTCGGCGACGGTGTCCAGCGCTTCGCGCTTCTTGACCAGGATTTCGCGCGCGCGTTCGTGCTCCTCGGTGATGATCTTGCGCACCTGCGTGTCGATCTCCTGCGCCACCGCCTCGGAGTAGTCGCGCTGCTCGCCGATCTCGCGGCCCAGGAAGACCAGCTCTTCCTTCTGGCCGAACACCATCGGACCCAGCTCGCTCATGCCGTAGCGCGTGACCATCGCGCGCGCGACCTTGGTCACGCGGTCGAGGTCGTTCGACGCGCCCGTGGTGATCTCGCCAAAGACGATCTCCTCGGCGGTGCGCCCGCCGAGCAGCCCGGCGATGGTCTCGCGCAGTTGCGACGCGCTCATGTTGAACAGGTCTTCGTCGGGCATCGACCACGTGACGCCGAGCGCCATGCCGCGCGGCATGATGGTCACTTTGCGCACCTTGTGCGACGTGGCGACGAAGTGCTCCACAATCGCGTGGCCGGCCTCATGATAGGCCGTGACCCGCTTTTCTTCCTGCGTCATGATGCGGCTGCGGCGCTCCGGGCCGAGGATGACGCGCTCGATGGCTTCTTCGAAGTCGTTGTGCGAGACCGACTTCTTGTTCTTGCGTGCTGCGACGATGGCGGCCTCGTTGACCAGATTCTCGATGTCCGCGCCGACGAAGCCGGGTATGGACTTCGCCAGTTCCTCTAGCTTGACGTCCGACGCGAGCGGCTTGCCGCGCACGTGCACCTTGAGGATTTCCTCGCGCCCGCGCATGTCGGGGCGGTCAAGGACCACGCGCCGGTCGAAGCGGCCAGGGCGCAGCAGCGCCGGGTCGAGGATGTCCGGGCGGTTGGTGGCGGCGACGATGATGACGTTGGTGTCGGTGTCGAAGCCGTCCATCTCGACCAGAATCTGGTTCAGCGTCTGCTCGCGCTCGTCATGGCTGCCGCCGAGGCCCGCGCCGCGATGGCGGCCCACCGCGTCGATCTCGTCCACGAAGACGATACACGGGCTGTGACGCTTCGCCTGATCGAACAGGTCGCGGACGCGGCTCGCGCCCACGCCGACGAACATCTCCACGAACTCCGAGCCGGAGATCGAGAAGAAGGGCACGCCCGCCTCGCCGCTGACGGCCTTGGCGAGCAGCGTCTTCCCGGTGCCGGGGCTGCCCACCAGCAGCACGCCCTTCGGGATGCGCGCGCCAAGCTGGATAAACTTTTCCGGCTCCTTGAGGAACTCGACCACCTCGTACAGCTCTTCCTTCGCCTCGTCCGCGCCGGCCACGTCCTCGAACGTGACCGTGGGCTGGTCCCCGGTGAACATGCGGGCGCGGCTCTTGCCGAAGCTCAGGGCCTGGTTGTTGGTACCCTGCGCCTGCCGGAGCATCAGGTAGATGAAGCCGGCGACCAGGATCAGGGGAAGCATGTAGCCAAGCGCGGCGATCCAACTGGTCCAGTCGCTTGGGCGTTCGTTAATCCACTCGACGCGGTTGAGCTGCTCCGGCGTCACGCCACGCGCAATGAGCTGTTCTTCGGCAGAGGAGCCAGAGTCCTTGCGCGAGATGTACGCCTGCTTGTTGTTCATGAGGATTGTCAGGTCGTCCTCACTGACAGAGATCGTATCGACGCGCCCTTCCATGACGGCGTTGGCGAGTTCGGTAAAGGTAATCTCGCGCGGGTTGTCCGCGCCACGCCTGACACCCAGGAAGATGGCAACGATGGCGACCAGGATCAGAATGTACACAAACATGTTTCTAAAACGGGGATTGTTCACCTTATACATCCTCCATCCCCAGACACCGCGCGCCTAATGGCAGGCGATTCTTGGTCTAAACGGCAAACTTCAACACGGACTGCCCTTCGAGGATTCACAACTCAGTATTTTGTGTAGTCATTATAACAGAAATCGACGGCTATGGGCTAGCATCTCTTAAGTTCTCTTAATTTTTCTTATGCGTTTACTATAGAGAGCGCCCCCTTACCGGTCGAGCAGGAAGAATTGAGCCGCGAATGACGCGAAGAACGCTGATTCAGGAGAACTCGTAGACCCTGCATCCAGAGGGAGCCGACGAAGTATCAAATCACGTTGTCCGCTCGGCATCACGCAATGGTGTGTTTTTCACAACCCGACGACTAAAGTCGCCGGCTAATCACAGAAAGTGGCGGGCAATAGTACGAAATTAGCCCGCGACCTATGGGCTTTGAATAATTACGCTCGCAATGCTCTCTTGACCGCCCTGTAGAGGCACAGCACGCTGTATCCCCATCCACCGCCATATCTGGCGGTAGGGGCGAACCGGCGGTTCGCCCCTACACTCCCTATATCGCCAGGTTTGTGATAGGCGCAGAGCCTGCCGTGACTTTGCGAAGAGATTACCAGGGTAAATCATCAAAATGCATCAGTCGCGGGAACCAAAAGGTGAACAGATGCGACGACATGATGGGTGGTTGACGCGCTGACTCCGGCGGGGGCCTAGAAGAGATAACGCAGGGCAACCTCAAACCAGACCCACACAAGGCCAACCAGCCAGAAGGCGATCACGAGGACCTGCCACGGGAAGTTCTGCCAGGCGCGGCGCGCGCCCGGTGACGGTTGCGGCGCAGCGTCCGGCTCACGGGGAAGCGATAGGGCCGGGCGTCAGCGTCCGTCGCGTCGGCGTAGCGATACCCATACGCCGGCGACGGCGGACCCTGCCGCGTGGCGTCGCTGAAGCTCCCCGCAGCCGCGCCGGGCGCGCCAAAGCCCGCAGGCCGCGTCGGCTGGCCGGCCGCCGGTGGAGCCTCCGCCGCTGCAGCGGGTTGGCGGGGTCGTGGTGTCCACGCCCTGCCGCCGGTAGGTCTCCAGGATGCGGCCCAGTTGATCCGCCGTGCGGTAGCGCGCGGAAGGTTCCTTCGCCATCACCTTGCGCACGATGCGGCCCAGCTTGCGCGGCACGCCGGGGTTCACGTCGCTGACCGACGGCGCTTCCTCGCGGATGTGCGCCAGCGCCAGCTCGCGGTGGTCCTTCCCTTTGAAGGGCAGCTCGCCGGTGAGCATCTCGAACAGGACGACGCCAATCGCGTACACGTCGGCGGCGGGGGTGGGCGGCTCGCCCTGCGCCTGCTCTGGCGAGAAGTAGTGCGGGCTGCCCCACACCACCGACTGCCTCTCGCCGGGCGCGCTATACGAGAACGCCTGCGCGATCCCGAAGTCGGTCACTTTGACCGTGCCGTCATCGGTCACCAGCACGTTCTGCGGCTTCACGTCCGCGTGCACCAGGTCGGCCCGGTGCGCGTAGCCCACGCCGGCGCAGATCTGAATGGCGATGTCGAGGGCGCGGTCGATGCTGAACGGCCCCGCCTCGCGGATCAGCCGCTTCAGGTCTTTCCCCTCCACGAACTCCATGACGATGTAGTGGGTGCTCCGGTCCTGGCCGACGTCGTGCACGGTGACGATATTGGGGTGCGCCAGCCGCGCCGCGGCGCGCGCCTCCTCGCGAAAGCGCTCCAGGAAGGCGGGGTTGCTCGTGAGGCTGGGGCGCAGAATCTTGACCGCCACCGCGCGGCCCAGCAGCATGTCCTGCGCCTTGTAGATCACGGCCATGCCCCCGCGCCCTGCTGCGCGAGGAGCCGGTACCGGTTGTTGAGCAGCGTCTCTTGCGCCATGCCCTGATTCTACACCGCTTTGCCGATACGCGCACTCTTGATAGGAAATCGGTTGGAATCGGCTTGGGATTCAGTTTGCGCCCTGCGAACGACGCCGCAGACGCGCCTCGCCCCAAGCCGCGACCGCCTCACAGAGTGAGGCGCTGCCGCAGCTCGTCGAGGACGCAACTCAGGTCATCGGGCCGGTGCACGAAATCGAGCACGCCCACGTCAACCGTCATCATGGGGCACTCGGTCCACGCGCCGGCCCACTGGTCGTACAGCGCGTTGAGCTGCGTCAGGTACTCGATGGAAATCTGCCGCTCGTAGGCGCGCCCCCGCTGGCTGATGCGCTCGGCCAGCGTGCCGACGCTCGCCTTGAGGTAGATCACCAGGTCGGGCGGCGGGAGGAACGCGCGCACGCCCTCGTAGAGCGCGCGATAGGTCGAGAAGTCGCGCGCGCTCATCTGGCCCTGCTGGAAAAGGTTGCGCGCGAAGATTTCGGCGTCCTCGTAGACGCTGCGGTCCTGCACCACGCTGCCAGGGAAGTCGATAAGCTGGCGGTGGTGCTGCAATCGCTTGCTGAGGAAGAACACCTGCGAGTGGAAGCTCCAGCGCGGCATATCGGCGTAGAAATCGGCCAGGTAGGGGTTCTCGGCGTGCGGCTCGAAGAACGGCTCCCAGCCCAGCGCCTCGGCAATGATGCCGGTCAGGCTGCTCTTGCCCGCGCCGATGTTGCCGGCCACCGCCACGAAGTACCGGCGTGGTTCGCTCATGCCCTCCGGGGACACAGGTCACTCGTCGTAGGGTGCAAACGCCGCGTAGGCCCCCTCGGCCGCGTCGCTGTTGTCGCCGTTATCCTCGTCGCGGCGGTGGCGCGCCTCATCCCAAAGGGGCAGCTTGATGCTGAAGGTCGAACCCATCCCCTCCTCGCTGTCGAACCACATGCGCCCGCCCATCGCCTCGACCTCGGCCCTGGCGACATACAGGCTCAGGCCATAGCCGAACTGGCTGATGATCTGCGGCTGGCGCGCGCGCTGGAAGGGCGCGAACACGCGGTCGGCCTCCCTGGCGCGGATGCCATAGCCCCGGTCGATCACGTCAATGCAGGCGTGGCGACCGTCGGCGGCGGCCCTGGCCTGGATCATGATCGGCGTCTCGTCCTCGCTGTAGAGCACGGCGTTGCTCAACAGGTCGCGGAGCACGTTGCGCAGGTGCGCCGGCGAGGCCGCGATGTCCAGGCCCGGAGGACAGTCAAGCGCGAAGCGCTCGTGGTCGTAGGAGCGCTCCGCCTCAGGATCGACGAGCGTCTCGTCCAGCGTGTCGTCGAGGAAATCCTCAAGCCAGTCATCGAGCCGCACGCGCCGCCGGAGCCGTCGCGCCTCCCGGTGCAGCCGCCCGGTGAGCGCGGCTTCCATGCGCTCGAACAGGTTCATCAGCGCGTCGAGGCGGAACATGTGCGCGCCGACGATCTCTGTGAGACCGGCCACCTGTGCGGCCAGCGCGTCCGCCCCGATGTGCTCAGGCCGGTTGTGCAGCAGCTTGGTGATGAGGTCGGCGTGGCCGCGCGTGGCGCTGATGACCGAGTGCGTCTCGGCGCGCAGCGTGTCCATGAGCGCCGTGAGCGGGGTCCAGTCTGGCGGCTGCATACACACCTGCAACAGCACAGCGCCGTCCCGCTCGTAGAGGGCGGCCACCGCGCCGGGCACGTGGACCCCGCCGAGCCGCGTGCTGAAGTGCACCGGGTTCGCGCTCTTGAGGCTCTGGGTCCGCGCTGCATCGATGTCGAGCGCGGCGTCGCCCTGGCCGGCGCGCACCAGCCCGGCGAAGCGCGCCCACCCCCTCGGCGCGCAAGTGCGCAAGTTCCGGGCCGAACAGCCGCCGGGCAGCGAGGTTGTCCACCAGCAGCGCGCCATCGGCGGCGAAAACCAGCACCGCCTGCTCCATGCCGTCCAGCGCCGTCTGGAGGTCCAGATTGGCCGTTCGCGTCCTGACCGCCATAACCCCCTGCCCCTGAACCCGGTGGGCTTTCTAAGCATATTATCGCCAGAGTCGCACGGATTGCGAGTCGTGTCGCGCCGGCTTGCCGGCCCTGCCAGCCCTGGTATGATTAGGCCTATGCGCGATCAGATTGACCCTATCGAACCGGAAGCGGCCCGCTCCCTCCCTGGAAGAGGCGCTCGAACCCTACCTTGAGGACGAGTGGTTTCTCATAGACCGGGACGACTACAGCGCCAACCTCACGAAGGGTGCGCGCAACGTCTACATCCGCGTGGACTGGCTGGGCCAGGTGCAGGTCGAAGAGACCCCGCTGCGCGCCACGCAGACAACCGGCCGGCTGGTGGCGTGGATGCTGCTGATTGCCGCCCTGCTCGTGACCCTGGCGCTGGCTTCCGCGCTGGGGCTGCTGCGGTAGGCGCGCCGCCTGCGGCTAACGGGGCGCGCGTTCCAGCGTCAGCGTGTACGCGCCGCCGGTGCGCGGTTGCAGCGACCGCGCCACGATGACGTACTCGCCGGGCCGGTCCAGCCGGAAGTTGCGCAGCGCCGCGTTCAGGTCCCCCGCCGCCGTCGTCGTCCACGATCAGCCGGTTCCCCACCGCGTCGAACAGCTCAAGGAAGGTGTCGAAGTCCGCGCTCGTCAGCGCGACCGACACCACGTCGCCCGCGTCGGCGCTGAACCGCCACAGGTCGCGTTGGCCGGGCGCGTCGATGCTGCCCTGGACCGTCGCCCCGTAGCTGATCTGCCCGCCGCCCTGGACCACGCCCGCGGTCGACGGCTGTGTAGGCGGCACGACCTGCCCCAGCGTCAGCGTGTACGCACCGACGCCCTCCACATTGCGCACCACGATGCGGTAATCGCCGGGCCGGAGGATCAGGTTCCCCAGCGCGCGGCCCGCCGCAAGGTACGTGCCTCGCGGGTCCAACAGGTCGATCCACACGCCCACGCCGTCTTCGCCCTCGACCAGAATCTGCACCGTGGCCCGCTCGCCGAGGCTGAACGTCCAGATATCGGCCTGGTAGGCCTCCGCGAACTCGCCGCGGACGGTCTGGCCCAGTTCGATAGGCCGGCCTCCGTCGCCTGTCGGCACCGGCGGCTCTGGCGGTTCCGGCGCGCCCGCCGCCGCGACCGCCAGCGTGAACGCGCCGGCCTCGGCATTGAGTGAATACACGCTCACGTAGTAGACGCCGGCCCCCACCCAGTTGCAGGTTGCGGACCGTGCTGGTTGTGTCGATCGGGTAGTACTGGTTCTGCGTATCGTACACCTGCACCCACAGGTCAGACTGCTGGCCCGCCTCCGCCCAGCGCGCGTCGATGTCCACCACGGCGGCCGCTTCGACGCGCAGCACCCAACCCACCGGCGCGCCATCAGGGTGTAGTTCCCCGCGCACCGTCTCGCCCAGGTCCATCACCGGCGACGGCTGGACGCGCAACACGTAGTCGCCCTCGCCGCTGTCGGCGTAGCTGCCGGCAACGACGGCGTACGTGCTGCCGCCCGCAAGGGGGACGCCGACCAGCGCCGAGTCGGTGCTGGTGAGCGTGTCGTCGTTGCTGAGGAGCGCCGCGCCGTCCGCGTCGCGCAGATAGAGGTAGGTGTCCAGCGCGCCCGGCGGCGACGACAGCAGCGTGATGTCAACCACCACGTCCTCCGCGACCGCCAGCGTCCATGCATGGCGCGCGCCGTACTCCAGGCTGCCGGCGACCTCACTCCCCAGCGAGAGCGCGCCAGCGAGGGTGGGTTCCGGCGTCGGCGGGAGGATGGCGCGGTCGTAGGTGAGGCTGTAGGCACCCGTGCTGCCGAGCGCCATCACCACGGCGCGGTACTCCCCGGTGACATAGGCATAGATGTCGTTGAGGCTGGAGTCCTCTGCCGGAGCGGACTCAATCACGTAGCCGTCGGGGTCGTAGACCGTAGCGTACAGGCGTCCGGCGATGGCGTCATCGCCCCGGAGCGTGATGCTGAACTGCGAGTCGGCCTGGGGGTGAAGCGCCACGTGTCGCGCTGCCCCACCGCCGAGATCGCGCCCTCCACCGTCTGGCCCAACTCCACCCGCCCATCGACGCCGGGCGGCTTGGGTACGATGGTTCCCCGGAACAGCCCCAATTCGTAAGCGCCGGTCTCGACGAAGCCGTAGCTGCGCACCACGAGCCGGTATTCGCCCGCGCCGGGCAGGGCAAACCCGGTCAGTTGCGCATTCGTGGCGCCCGCGCTGTCGTCGTCCTCCGCGATGAGCACGCCGTCCGCGTCGTAGACCTCAAGGTAGGCGTCGAAGACCGGGCTTTCCAGCAGCACCGTGATGACCGTCTCCGCCTCCGCGCGAAACGTCCAGGTGGCGATCTGGCCGGGGGTCACGAGCACGCCGGCGACCCGGCTCCCAAACGCAATCGGGCCGCCCCGGTCAACTGGCAACTCGCCCTCGCTCAGCGCCAGGGAGAACGCGCCAACCTCGCCGTAGCCCGCCACGACGACGGTGTACGTCCCTGGCCGGTTCAGCGGGAAGTTCTGGATCGGTGTTTCCCAGTCGTCGACAAGGAAGTAGCCGTTCGGGTCGTAGAGTTCCGCGACGGGCACAAAGTCGCCCACGCCGTCCACGGTCAAGTTGACCGCCGTGCGCGCCGCGATGGTGAACGCCCAGATCGCGCTGTCTTCGGGGTCGGTCAGCGCGCCCGTCACCGTCTCGCCCAGGGCGATCGTGGGCATCTCGAAGACCTCCAGCCGGTACATGCCGCCGCCGGTTGCGTCATAACCACGCGCCACGATTTCGTAATCCCCGGCGGCGGTCAGGTTCAGGGCCGTGACCATCGCGTTATAGCCCGCGCCGCCGTCGTCGTCCATGGCGACAATGCTGCCGTCAGGCGCGTAGATCTCAAGGTATGTGTCGAATGGCGTTGCGCCGAGCGCCGTCATCGCAATCGCGACCGGCGCGCCGTGCGGCCCAGCGAGCGTCCAGGTATCGCGCGCGCCCGGCTCAAGGTGGGCCTCGACCGACTGCCCCACGCCAATCGCGCCCCCACCGACGACGGGCAGGTCGCTCAGCGTCAGCGTGAGCGTGTAGCTGCCGGACTGGTCGCCAAAGGCGTAGATCGAGACCACGTACTCGCCCGGCTCCGCCAGCGGGTGCGTCACCGCGTTGACGCCGACCGCCACCTCGCCGGCGGCGGGGCTGGCAAGGTCGATGTCCACCTGGTACAGGTCGCCGCCTGTCGGCGTCGCGACAAGCGCAGCGGTCGCGCCGGCTTCGAGCGTGAAGGCCCACATGTCCACCTGGCCCGCCGCCAGCGCGCCCATGACGGTTTCGCCGGGCGTCAGCACGCCCGCGCCGCTGGCCGGCGGGGGCGCGGTGTCCTGATCGTACAGCGTGAGCGTGTACGCCCCGCCGCCATAGCCCGCCGCCGCGCGCACCTCGACCGAGTACACCCCGCCCGCCGGCAGCGCGACCTCATGGACGAGCGCGTTCGTCCCCGGACCGGAATCGTCGTCGAACGCCAGCAACGCCCCGTCTGGCCCGTAGACGCTCAGGTAGGCGTCGAAGGCCGCGGTCGCCAGCGCGAGCGATACCACGTCGCCGGCCTCGCCGGCGAAGGTCCACGCCTCGGTCGCGCCGGCCGGGAGCATACCCTCCACCGCCACGCCCGAACTCAGCGCGCCGGCCGGGACCGACGTGGGCGCTGGCGTCGGTGTGGATGGCTCAGGCGTCGCCGCGCCGTGCATCAGGATAAGCCGGTAGCGCCCTGTCTGGTAGTCATCGAAGGCGCGCGCGACGATGGTGTACGCGCCGGTCTCCGGCAGGGTCAGGCCGAAGATGAGCGCGTCGCGGTTGCCGCCGCTGTCGTCGTCGGCGGCGACCTCCTGGCCGTCAGGCCCGTTCAGCGTGAGAAACGAGTCGATCTCGGCGCTCTGCATCGCAACCGACACCTGCTGCCCGCTCTGGCCCTCGAACGTCCAGAAGTCCCGTTGCCCGCCCTCGGTCAGTTCCCCGACAACCATCTGCTCAAACGCAATCGGCCCGCCGCCGGCAATCGGCGTCGGCGGCGCGGAACCCCCTCCAGGGTCAGCGTGTATGCGCCGCCGCTGCGGCTGCCGTAGCCGCGCACCACGAGCACATAAGCGCCGTCCACCGGCAACGCCAGGTCGCGCACCGCCGCGTCGCGCCCGCCCGCCGAGTCGTCATCGAAGGCCAGCAACTCGCCCGACGGCGCGTAGATTTCGAGCACGGGATCCCAGTCGCCGCCGGTCGCGCGCAGCGTCACATCGATAGCTGCGCCCGCCGCGCCGTCGTATATGTAACGCGCCTCCTGGCCGGCGGCCAGCTCGCCCGCAACGGCGTCGCCCAACGCGATGGGGACGCCATCGCCCTGGGCTATGAGCAACACGGCAAACGCAATCGCGGCGCGCAGCAGGGTCGATATTGCCATCTGGATCCTCCCAACGGGAACGACGCGAACGCGGTCTCGCCGCCCGCGCTATTCCATGAGCGCTTCCCACTCTTCGAGGTGCGACTCAAGCTCGGCCTCGACCGTGGCGTACTCCTCGCCGAGCGTGCGCACGCGCGCCACGTCACCCTCCTCGCTGGCCGCGCCCAGCTCGCCGGAGAGTTCCACCAGGCGCACCTCCAGCCAGTCGATGCGGGCCTCCACCTCTTTCACGCGCCGGGTGCGGGCGTAGGGCGAGAGGCGCGGCCTGTCGCGCTGCTCCTGGCCGTTCGCCTTGCGGCCAGTCTCCGGCGGCTTCTCAGGCGGCGAGGGCGTCGGCGGACTCTGCCCGCCGGCGCGCGCCTGCACGTACTCGCGGTACGGGCCTTCGAAGACCACCATCTCGCCCTCGTCGAGCGCCCATATCTGCGTCGCCAGCGCATCGACGAGGTAGCGGTCGTGGCTCACGAGCAGAATCGTCCCGTCGAAGTCGGCGAGGACGGCCTGCAGAATCTCCTGCGACGGAATATCGAGGTGGTTGGTCGGCTCGTCGAGCAGGAGCAGGTTCGCGCCGCCGAGCGCCAGCCGCGCCAGCGCCACGCGCCCGCGCTCGCCGCCGCTGAGCGCGCTGATGGGCTTGAACACGTCGTCGCCCTGGAAGAGAAACGTCGCCAGGTAGCTGCGCGCCTCTGCGAGAGCGGCATATCCTCAATTGCCAGGATCGCGTCGAGGACGGTCTGCGTCGGGTCCAGCCCTTCGTGCCCCTGCGCGAAGTAGCCCACCTTGACGCTCGCGCCCACCCGCACCTCGCCGCCAAGCGGCGCAAGCTCGCTCAAGATCGTCTTGATGAAGGTCGTCTTCCCCACGCCGTTTGGGCCGATCAGCGCGGCGATCTCGCGCCGGTACAGCGTGATGTCCGGCGCAGCGAACAGCGGCACGCGGTCGTCGTGGTAGCCGACCACCAGACCTTCGGTCATCAACACCTTCTCGCCAGAGCGGTACTCGCTCTCCAGGCGGATGCGGATGGTGCGGTCGGTGCGCGGGCGCGTTATCGCCTCGTCGCGCAGGAATCGCTCCAGCCGCTTGCGCCGGCCCTGCGCCTGGCGTGTGTTCTGCCCGGCGATGTTGCGCTGGATGTACGCCTCTTCCTTCTCGATGCGCTCCTGCTGCCGCCGGTAGGTCTCTAGCTGGCGCGCGTGTCGCGCCTCGCGCTGCTGCACGTAGTGGCTGTAGTTGCCCCGGTAGACCTCCAACTGGCCCCCAGTTCATCTCCCCAGGACCACGTTCACCACCCGGTCCATGAAGTACCGGTCGTGGCTCACCATCAACAGCGCCCCCTCCCACTTGAGCAGGAACGCCTCCAGCCATTCGATTGCCTTCAGGTCAAGGTGGTTGGTCGGCTCGTCGAGGACCAACAGGTCGGGCTTTTCCAGCAGCAGGCGCGCTAGCAGCGCCCGCGTCCGCTGGCCGCCGCTGAGCTGCGTGAGCGGGCGGGAAGTCGGTGGCGCGGTCGAAGCCCAGGCCTTCCAGCACAAGGCGGATCTGCGTCTCATACTCGTAGCCGCCTTCGGCCTCGAAGCGCGCCTGCAGCTCGCCATAGCGGGCGATCAACGCGTCGTGGGTGCCGTCCGCCATCTCCGCTTCGAGCGCGTGCAGTTCCGCCTCGCGCGCGCGCAGAGCGGCGAAGGCGGTGAGCATCTCGTCCCAGAGCGTGCGCGCGCCCATGATGTCGGCCTCCTGCGGCAGATAGCCGACCGTGAGGCCGCGCATCCGGCTCACCGCGCCCTCGGAAGGCGCTTCGAGGCCGATCAGGAGCCGCAGCAGCGTGGTCTTCCCGACGCCGTTCGGCCCCACGAGCGCGATCTTCGCGCCGTGCGGAATTCTCCACCGAGACATTATCGAAGACATCGAGCGCGCCGTAGCTCTTCGCCAGGCGGCTCGCGGTCAGCACAGGTATGGCCGCTCCACAGGTACGCCAGGTTACGTCAGTCCAGCGCGCAGATTATAACAGGTTCAGCGCCAGGAGGACGTTTCGGACACTCAAGAAGATGATAAGCCCTCCCACGAGGAGCATCAGCCGCTGTGGGGCCACCCGTTTGGACACGAGGGCCGCCAGGGGCGCCGCCGGAAGCCCACCCAGCAGCAGGCCGAGGATGGCGAACCAGTTCATCCCCGTGCCGAGCGCCAGGATAAAGGTGATTGATCTGGCGAGGGTCACGAAGAACTCCGCCATGTTGACCGAGCCGATGGCGAACCGGGGGTGGTAGCCGCTGCCCACCAGGGTCGTCGTCACGACCGGCCCCCAGCCGCCGCCGCCGACGGCATCCAGGAACCCGCCGGCCAGGCCAAGTGGCACGAGCGGCGGCGTCTTTTCCGTGGGCCGCGCGCGCCGAAACGCGCGCAGAAGAATGACCGCACCCATGATGACCAGGTAGATCGAAACCACGAGCTTGATGATGTCCGCCTCGATCTCGGTGAGGATGTACGCGCCGACGACGCCGCCGATCACCCCTGGGAGCACCAGCCTCCGGAACACCTCCCGGTCCACGTTGCCGATCTTGAAATGCGACAGTCCCGAAACCGCAGTCGTGGCGACCTCAGCGGCGTGGACGCTGGCGCTAGCGAATTTTGGCTCCAGGCCGATGCTGAGCAGAAAGGCGTTCGAGGTGACGCCGTAGGCCATGCCCAGCGCGCCGTCAACCATCTGGGCGATGAAGCCGATAGCCAGACACGCAACGAAAGTGAGCAGGTTTGGGTCCATGCGTGGAAACTCTCCTCTTGTTGCTGAACCACGAAACCAACAAAAAGAGCGCATTGCAGGCCGGCGACCTTCGGCGCACGCGCGCCGCAGGCGGCCCTGGTCGCCACTACTCACGGAGTATCCCACAGGGCTACAGCGATGGGGGTGGCGCATCCCGGCGCGCGCCTATGGCGCGCCTTCCCCCAGAGAGTGGGGCGCTCACGCCAGCGTTACGAGGACATTGCGCACACTCAACAGGATGATGAGGCTGCCAACGAAAAGCATCAACTTCTGCGGCGACATCCGCTTCGACATCAGGGCCGCGAGCGGGGCGGCCGGCACCCCGCCGATAATCAGGCCGACCGTGCTCGGCCAACTGATCTCCTTGAGCGCGATGAAGAACGTGATCGACGCGGCAAGGGCGACGAAGAACTCCACCAGATTCACCGACCCGATGGCGAACCGGGGGTGGTAGCCGGTCCCCATGAGCGTCGTCGTCACGACCGGCCCCCAGCCGCCGCCGCCCACCGCATCGAGAAACCCGCCGGTGACGCCCAGCGGGGGTCAGCGGCAGCGGCTTGATGTGCGAGTCCGTCCACTTCAGCGCCTTGAGCACAATGACCAGCCCCATGATCACCAGGTAGACGGAGACGAAAACCCCCAGGAGGCGCGACTCCACTTCGGTGAGGACATAGGCGCCCAACACTGCGCCGACGACGCCGGGAACCAGGAGCCGCTTCGCCAATGCCGTTTCCACGTTCCCGATGCGCAGGTGCGACAACCCGGAGGCGGCAGCCGTGAACACCTTGGCCGTATGGACACTGGCGCTGGCGAGGCTCGGCGGGAGGCCAATGCTCAGAAGGAAGGTGTTTGAAGTCACGCCATACGCCATGCCCAGGGAACCATCGACAAGCTGGGCGACGAACCCGATCGCTGCGCACAGGATGAGGGTGGTCAGGTCTTCGTCCATAACGGCCAAACCCCTCTACCGGGGCTTGGCGTCCACATTCCCGTGGAAGCGTCAACCGCAGCCGCCCCGCCAGGGGGGAATTATACCGTCACATCCGCAAAAATATGCAACACGCCACGCGGGCGGATACGGCCCTGTCTGGAGAGTGTGTGGACCGCCGCCGGCGACTTGAGCGCGCGCCCAACGTGTGCTACGCTTCTGCACATTGCCTGTACGCGCAAAGGAAACGCCGATGACCCAAACCACCCCCGTGCCGCTGGGCGCGCTCGCGCCGAGCCAGGAAGTGACCGCCCTGCCCCCTGACGGCATCGAGCGCGCGATGCAAGACGGCCTCGAACGGTGCTTCCCGGCGGCGCAGGTGCTCGTGTGCGTGGCGGGCCGCGTGGTGTGGCACCGCGCATACGGCGCGGCGAGCCTGGCGGCGCTGTTCGACCTCGCCTCGGTGACGAAGCTCTTCACAACGACCGCCTTCCTCTCCCTCGTGAGCGAGGGCCGCGCCGCGCTGCACACGCCCCTCACCGATGTGATCCCGGAGTTTGCCGCGCGCGGCGTCGATGCGGACGGCCTGCGCCGGGTGGACGCCGGCGACGATCCGGAGACGTGGAACACCGCGCCGGTCGAGGCCGCCTATGCCGGCCAGCGCGTGGACCCGCGCCGCGTGACCTTCCGCCACCTGCTCACGCACACCGGCGGGCTGGCCCCCTGGCCGCTGATGTTCAAGAAGGTGGGGCTGGTCCCGCCGCCGGAGGGCGTCGCCGACCCGGAGGCGCGCGCCCGCCGCCGACAGGCCGGCCTGGAGATTGTGTGCGCGTATCCCTTCGCCGGGCCGCCCGACAGCGGCGTCCGCTACAGCGACCAGGGGCTTATCCTGCTCGGCGAGGCGGTGGCGCGGCTGCACGGCGCGCCGCTCGACGCGGCGATTGCGGCGCGGGTGCTCCACCCGCTGGGGTTAGCGCGGACGACCTTCAACCCTGTGCTCGCCGGCTACCCGCTGGAGCAGATCGTCCCCACCGAGTTCGACGCGCGCTGGCGGGGCCGCCGCGCGCATGGCGAGGTCCACGACGAGAACGCGGCCAGCCTGGGCGGCGTGGCCGGGCACGCGGGGCTGTTCAGCACCGCGCGCGACCTGGCGACGTTCGGGCAGGCATGGCTCGACTGCGTGCTCACCGGCGCGCAAGGCCCGCTCCCCGTCCCGCCGGCGCTGGCGCGGGAAGCCGTCCGCGAGCAGGCCGTCGATGGCGACCTGCGGCGCGGCCTGGGGTGGTTGCTCAAGGCGGGCGGGGACGTCTCCAGCATGGGCGCGCGCATGAGCGCGGACAGCTTCGGGCACACGGGGTATACGGGCACGTCCCTCTTCATCGACCCGACGCGCGCGCTGCTCGTCGCCTGCCTGACCAACCGCGTTTATCACGGGCGCGACCCGGAGCCGATCTCGGCGTTCCGGCCGGCGCTGCATGACGCCATTGTCGCGGCAGTGGAACAACTGGCGGGGGTGATTAGGGGGGAAGGATGTGCGCCCGGCCCTATCCGTCGCCCTCACCCGGTGAGGCCGGCTCCGGCGCGGTTATGACGAGTTGCAGCCACGGCGAACGCACGCCGACCGTGCCCTCGTTGTCGCGCAGCCGCTCGCCATCCCACACGCCCACGCGGCACCGGTAGATGCCCGGCGTCCAGTTCTCCTCGACCGTGAGCACGCCCTGCTGGATGCCCGGTGCGGGCAGATCGACGGGGTCGCCGGGGAGCACATCTTCCCAGCGCGCCTCTGTCGCCTCCGGGTCGAAGTTCGGGTCGCTGGTCAGCAGCACCACATCCACATAGACGGCGAAGGGCTTCACGCCCTCGTAGGGGCGCGTGATCGCGATGTA
This sequence comes from Anaerolineae bacterium, assembly GCA_027494055.1. Lineage (GTDB taxonomy): Bacteria > Chloroflexota > Anaerolineae > Aggregatilineales > JAFGMM01 > JAOSJO01. The sequence goes on from JAOSJO010000025.1 coordinate 292,284, forward strand.
CACCTCGCCGCTTCCCAGCCGGAAGTCGCCGATGCGGTCCCATTGCCAGGCGAACAGCGCCGGGTTGACGCTGAACGGGAACGGCTCAGGGTAATCGCCCACGGTCAGGTAAGGCGGGAAGCCGTCGTCGCGGATACGGTATGAGCGCACCCAGACGGTGTAAACGCCGTCGCGCGGCAGGTTGAACCGCTTGGCCGCGAGCGGCATCAGGTCGCCCGGCTCGTCGGAGATCACGCCCCGCCCGCTGAACCCCTCGACGATGTCCTCGCGCACCACGTAGTACTGCGACTCGTCGAAGTCCTCCGCTTCGAGGAACAGGAGGTCCTGGCGCTGGCGCTGGCATTGTAGCGCAACCTGGCGCGGTGTCCCGTTGCTGGCCGACCAGTAGAAGACCGGTGGCGCGGTCGCGGGGTAGGCCGGCAGCGTCACCTCCGGCGCGAACGTGACCTGCGCGCTGTAGCACGGCGCGCCCTCCTGGGCGTCCGACCAGAAGAGCATGAAGTCCGCGTAGGTGCGCGGCCAGACGGCATCGGCGACGTAGCACTCGCGCAGGTTCGCGATGATCGCCTCGCGCGGCGTGGGGTCGATGGCGTTGCGGTCGATGATGACGCCCACCGACTCGTATTGCGCGAACGCCTGCGTCATCGTGGCGAAGAGGTCCTCATAGGAGACGATCTTGTAGAAACGCCCCTGCGTCCCCTCGTCGAAGTTCTGGCGCATGTAGAAATTGAGCCAGGGCTGCGCGTCCTCGGCCATGTCATGGCTGAAGGGCAGGTAGGGGATGAGGATGAGGCGACCCTCTTCGGCGTAGTGCACCAGAAAGTCCGAAATCTCCCGATAGGCGGTGTCGTTGGCGCTCTCGTGGACCTCGTTGAAGTAGATGTAGAGGTTGAGCGTCGGGTAGGCGACCGCACACACCGCGATGGCGGCCCAGATTGCCGGACGGCCCAACCGCCCGGCCAGCGACCACGCGAACCGCAGCGCCCAGAAGATGCCGAGCGCCGCCAGCAGGTAGAGCGCGGGCAACACCTTGTAGAGCACGCGCGGATAGACCACGAGGAGCGCAATCGGCACGGGGAAGAGCGTAACCGCCGTCCAGATGAGCACCACGCGCGCCGACCGCTGCCGCCACAGCGCCAGGCAGCCGATCACGCCGAGGACCACGAACGGCGCCAGCAGCCCGTTGATCAGCGGCCCTTCGCGGTCGTGGAAGAAGTCGCGGTCCACCTGCTCGAAGAAGACGCGGAGCACGCGCCCCAGCCCCAGGAGGAAGGTGTCAAGCGGCGCGCTCGCCCAGCCCAGGTCTTCCACCCGGTAGTCGCCGCCACGCCCGCCGACGTAGAGCATCGCCCGCCCCAGGAACACGCCAAGCGCCGCCAGGAAGGCCGCCCACCGCGCCGCCCAGGGTCGCCAGGCGCGCTCCGCCGGTTCCGCGCGCAGGATGAACAGCATCTCTACGACGAAGATCGCGCCGCCGACGCCGAGCATCGGCAGGTAGGTGTCGTAAGTCACGATGCCGAGGCCGAAGGCCGCGCCGGCGAGCGCGAACATCCACGCGCGACGGTGTTGCAGCGCCATCACCAGCAGCGCCGGCCCGCCGATGATCCACAGCTTGGTGTGCCCCTCCACCAACGCCTGCCGGCTCGCGCTGATGTCCACGAGCGACACGCTCATCAGCCCGGTTGCCAGCAGCGCCACCGGCGTGTTGAACAGCGTGCGCGCCAGCGCGTAGAATAACAAGGTCGCGAGCAGGCTGAAGACCGCCACCGCCATGCGCGCGGAAAGCAGCGTCGGCTTGAAGAGGTGGTGAAAGGGCGCCTGCATGTAGAAGCTGCCGGGCACGCCGCCGTAGTGCCAGTCGCTCGCGAGCACGTGCCGCTGGTCGATCATCGCGCCCACCACTTCGGCGGTCCACTTGGCCTCGTCGCCCTCGATGCCGTAGGGGATGCGCTGGAACTCGTAGAAGCGCGCGGCGAAGGCCAGCACCATCACCAACGCCAGCGCGGTCAGTTCCAGGCGGCGCGGCACGCGCAGGGGGGTCACGCCGGCGGCGATTGTCTCCCGGCTCAGCGCCACCCACCCGGCGAAGCCCAGCGCCGCGACCAGGTAGAGGAACGCTGCAACGGTGTACTCGCCTGTCTGGCCCGCCGCCTGGCCCGCCGCCGCCATCGCCAGCGCCGTGATCAGCCCGGCGGCGCGGAGCGCCTCGCGCGGCTTGCCGGCGCGGTAGAACCACCAGAGCGCGATAGGGCTGAGGATCGCCGCCACAATCAGCGCGACGAGCGGCAGCGCCGGCAGCAGCGCCGCCATCGCCGCGCGTGCGGGTTGCAGCGCGCTCAGCGGCGGCGGCTCATAGGGACTGATCATGCCCTGTCCGGGGAAGCGCAGGTTGTAGGGGGTGACCCAAACCGCGACGATCACCAGGACCGCCACGATCACGGCGATTGCCAGCAACAGGCGTCGGTCAAAGTCGGAATGCTGATTCAAGTTTCAAATCCTATCACAAAGCCATTATATAGCAGGCAGAAGACTGTGCCGACATTGCACTTTTCTAATAAACAACACTCCGAGTCTCTTGCGTATGGTCCTGATATATATTATGCTTAGATTAAGATAAATGATGCCAATTCATGAATCTCCGAAGTAGATGAGATAGGCATGGCGATGTCGCCCATAATGATACCCGACTATTTAGGCGAAGTAGAAAAGGGTGAAGCACTCGTTCACCGCTACCTGCGTCGATCTTTGCCAGACAACTATTGGGTGTGGCACGAACTCAAGGTGAGAGGAAAGCGCGACCTGTTTCGACCAGATTTTGTCGTTCTGGGACCAGACCTTGGGGTGACGGTCGTTGAAGTCAAAGGTTGGAAAACCGAGAGTGTAGTTAACGCAGACCAACACTTCTTCTATCTTCGAGGCGAAGATAAACGGCAAAACCCGATAGAGCAAGCACGGGACTATCACCACGGGATTCTTGACGCGCTTCGGAGAAAGAGAGAGCGGGCACTGGTGCATCTGAGTGGTCCTCACGAAGGACGGCTAAGATTCCCCATCCTTTATTTCGTTGCATTTCCCCGCATATCACGTGGCGAGTACGTCATGGCTCCGTGGGCCAGATTCCTGGATGAAGATCATGTGCTGTTTCAGGAGGATCTGAGCACAGACCTTTTAGGGCACTTGCTGGCGAATCGTCCCCTCTGGTTTGAAAAAAGTAACAACCACCTGAATCGAAGCCAGATCGATCTCATACGGGCGGTGCTTTATCCAGAGGTCGAGGTGAGACCGCCATATGAAGGCGAACAAATCGCATTGCTCGATCCAGAACAAGAGCAAATCATGAAAAGCCACAGCTATCTTTCAGAAGAGGGTCAACGAACAGCACGTGAGCTGGATGTGAGGATGGTGCGCGGAGTTGCAGGAAGTGGGAAGAGCTTAATTGTAATCAGGCGCGCCCAATTTCTCGCTCAGAGCTACTCTGACTGGAGAATACTTGTCCTGACATATAATCGCCCCCTAGCACACTATCTGGAACAACTGAACGTTTACACAGGAGAAGAGACAACTCAAATAGAGATCATGCACTTTCATCGTTGGTGTCACAGGCTTCTTGGTCCTATCGGTGAATGGCGCGAACCCATAAGTGGACCGTTTCGTCAAGAACTTATCACAAAACTTCTCACTGTGAGCGGTTTCGAATTCGATGCAGCGATGGTTGCCAGCGAGTTTCAATTCATAAAGGGAAGTCTGTTAACGCGGTGGGAGGAGTACAAGAATGCCCCGCGAACTGGCCGTCAACGAGGACTTGGAGAAAGCCAGCGGTATGAGATTTTCACATTGCTCCAAAACTATCAGCGCTTCCTAATCAGCTTTAGTCCCAAGAAAATGGATTGGGATGATCCTCCTCTGCTGATTCTACGCGCCATCGCTAATGGGAGGATAGCTCCGCATCAGTACCATGCCATATTGATTGACGAAGCACAAGACTTCGCACCATCGTGGCTCAAAGTGGCCCAAGAAATGCTGAAGCCAGAGACGAATCTTTTGTTCCTTGCCGCAGATGGAGCACAGCGAATCTACAAACGTAGCGGATCATGGCTTTCAATGGGCATTGACGTGCGCGGACAACGAACCCGCATTCTAAGAAAAAGCTATCGCAACACATATCAGATCATGAAGGCAGCTAGTGAAGTCATCCGAGGCGATGATTCCGTGCGGGAATCTCTGGTTCGCCAGGGAGATGAGCTTCTTGAGCCGGATTATCAGGATGTGACAATGCGTAACGGACCGATTCCTGTTTTTGTCGGTTTCGATGACCCTGCGAAAGAATTCGACTACATCGTAGACCAGATCCATAACCTTCTTGCTAATGGCTACCATCCACAGGACATTCTCGTTACCCACCGCCACAACGACCGCGTGAAAGAATTGGCAACCGCTCTGCAGGGGTCCGGGCTGGTAACATCCTTACTTGGCGAAGAAGATTATGACCCCCGCAAGAAGAGTATAAAAGTATGCACCATGCACAAGACAAAAGGGCTGGAGTTTCGGGTTGTGTTCATTTGTGGCGTTGATTGTCTGAATGAAGATCATTTGCGCTCTGCGGAACTTAGCGAAGAAGAATGGGAAGAGATACTTGTCGCGGAAAAGCAACTGATCTATGTTGGCATGACTCGCGCCCGCGACTGTCTCTATATCACGTACACCGGCAAGGGACCCAACTGGCTAAAACAGACCCTCCCTATCGTACTGGATCGGCTCTCTCGACCCCAGAGCACCTAAGTTCCTGGATTCCCAATCAAATAGAACTGAAACTGGCGTCTACATTGCGTCAGCCTGGCACAGGACTTGCGTGTTATGCGCGTAAGGGAATTAGTGTATAATGCGCGAAGGTTAGTCGGGGAGTTAAGGTAAATGCAACGCGCAGCACAGCAACCGGTTTTCACCTCACAGCAGCTTATCAACACCCTGCCCTGGGTGCTCATCGGCGTGCAGATGGGCCTGATCCTTGTGGTCGTGATCGCGATTGTGGCCGGGCTGGGCATGCTGACCTTCTACAACTCCGAACGCATCATGCCCGGCGTCGCGGCGCTTGGCGTGGACCTCGGTCGCCTGACCGTAGACGAGGCCGCCGAGCGGCTGCGCGCCGCCTGGGAGAGCGACCAGGCCGTCCTCACCGTGCGCGACGGCGAGCGCCGCTGGACGGTCTCTCCGGCGGACCTGGGCCTCAGCCTGGACGCCGCACAGACCGCGGTGCGCGCTGCGCAGGTCGGGCGCGGCGACGATGGCCTGAGCGGGGCCATCCACAGCCTGTTCAACGGGCGGCAGGTCGCGCCCTCCGTCGCGGTCGATGTGGGCCGCGCGCGCGCCGGTTTCGACGCGCTGGCGGCATACGTCAACCTCCCGGCCAGGGACGCCGACATCCGCTTCAACGGCGCGGACTTCCAGATCATCAACGCGCTGCCGGGCCGCGTGATCGACACCGAGCGGATGCTGTCCAACCTCGTCACCGATCCTACAGCGGCGCTGGCCGAAGGCGAACTGAACCTCAGCATGGTCGATACCTATCCGCAGATCACCGACGTGTCCGAGCCGCTGGCGGCGGCGCAGCAACTTCTGGGCCGGTCGCTGACGCTCACCGTGTACGACGCGATCAGCGATGAGAAGTTCGACTGGACGGTCGCCTCGGAGACCCTCGCGTCCTGGTTTGGCGCGGGCGTGGACGAGCGGCGGCGCGTGGTGCTGTCGCTGCGCGAGGAAGAGCCGGCGACCTATCTGCAGGAGATGGCCGGCTACCTGGGCGGGGGCGCGGCGTGGACATGGAGGGCGCGCTGGCGAAAATGCGCGCCGCCGTCGCGGATAGCAGCCTCGCGGCCACGCTCCGCGTGACGCACGCGCCGCAGCCGTACATCGTGCAGGGCGGCGACACGTTCATGTCTATCGCGCGCAAGTTCGGCATCCTGCCGCGCATGATAACCGCCGCCAACCCGGACGTGGACGCGCACGCGCTGTCCGTCGGGCAGGAGATCACCATCCCTTCCCCGACTCGCTGATCCCGCTCGACCCGGTCCCGCACAAGCGCGTCATCGTGGACATGAGCGACCTGCACATGTACCTGTACGAGAACGGCCAGCTCATCCACGACTGGCCCACTTCGACCGGCATCCCCAGCAGCCCCACCAACCCTGGCGTTTTCCAGGTCCAGGGTCGCTATGAGATGGCCTACAACCCCGGCTGGGACCTATACATGCCGCATTTCATCGACGTTTACGAGGCAGCCCCCGGCTTCTTCAACGGCATTCACGGGCTGCCTAACACGGGGAGTGGCCGCCTCGCCGTGTGGGGCGACGCCCTCGGCAATTACGACACGTCTTTTGGCTGCATCATCCTTGGCCTGGGGGAGGCCGAGTGGCTCTACAACTGGGCAGAGGATGGCATGATCGTCGAAGTGCGCGAGTGAGCGGACGCGCGGCGCATACCTAGACAGGGGCAGATTCATGCACAGGCATGGCTGTAAGGGCGACCTCACCCCTGAATCCCTCCCCACTCGCGGAGAGGGGACTTACGATATTCTTATTCACCCCCTCTCCATTTCATGGAGAGGGGGCCGGGGGGTGAGGTAAAACAGGCGGAGCATTTGCGGACCGCGAATGCGCTCCCAAAATGGAACGCATCCCCTGTCCGCGCCCACTTGCCCCAGACCTCTGCTGACTGCATAATAGGCCATAAGGAGCAACAGTGACCCTACATAGAGGATGGCTTCTGGTTTCGTTGACGCTCGTCGTGCTGCTCACGGCGTGCAGTTTCGCGGCGGCGGGTTCGCCGGCCGGCGCGCCCGCCGCCAGGAGCAACGATGCGCAGGGCGCGGCGCCCACTGCGCAGCCGGCCACAGGGCAGACGGACGACGCCGAGGGCCTCGCCGCGCGGGTGAACGGCGCGCCGATCACGCTGGAGGCGTTCCAGAGCGAGTTGGCCCGCGAGCGCACCAGCCGCGAAGCCCTGGGCCTCTTCATCCCGGAGCCGGCGGCGTTCGAGCGCGAGGTGCTCGACCAGCTTATCGAGGCCATGTTGATCGAGCAGTCCGTCCTGGAGTCGGGCATCACGCTCAGTGAAGAGGAGCTTGACGCACAGGTGGCGCAATCCATCGCCGAGGCGGGCGGCGCGGAAAGCTGGGCCGCGTGGCTGGCGATGAGCAACCTCACCGAACCGGAGTACCGCGCGCAGTTGCGCCTCCAGCTCCTCGGCGGCATGATGACCGCCCAGATCGCCGCCGACGTGCCCGCCACCGCCGAACAGGTCCACGCGCGCCACATCCTGGTGGAGACCGAGGCGGGGGCGCAGAACATACTCAGCGCCCTGCAGGGCGGGGCGAACTTCGCCGAGCTGGCCTTGCAGCACTCCATCGACCTGAGCACGCGCGAGGCCGGCGGCGATCTCGCGTGGTTTGCGCGCGGGCAACTGCTGGAGCCTGAAGTCGAGGCCACCGCCTTCGCGCTGCAACCGGGCGAGATCAGCGGGGTCGTGGTCAGCAAGATCGGCTACCACGTCGTGCAGACGCTTGAACGCGACCCGGCGCGGCCCCTTGACGAAGCCGCGCGCCAGGCCATGATCGAACGCGCCATCGAAGAATGGACCGCGTCGCTGTGGGAGAGCGCCGAGATTGAGCGCTACATCAGCGCCGAGGGATAGACAGGCGCGCGTGTGAAAGCACGTGTTGAGACGCGACCGACCCCCTTGCTAACCTGTGGAGGCAAGGCCAGATGAACCGGGGTTCGACGATCTATAACATCCTCACGTTCCTGGTCCTGCTGCTGACTGCCGTGTGTATCGTCGTCTATGCGATGATCGGCGTCGGCAGGCTGGACCCGTTCCCGCCCAGGGCAACGTCAACCATCATCCCGACGTGGACGCCACGCCCGACCGAAACACCTACCTTCACGCCCTCGGCGACCGCCACGCCGACCAACACGCCGACCCCATCGTTCACGCCCACGCCCACCGAGCCGCCGACGGACACGCCCACCATCACCCTGACCCCGACCGACACGCTCACGCCCACCCCGATCACGCCGACGGAGACCGAGACGCCGCTCCCCACCGAGACGCCGCTCCCCTCGCCGACGCCCGAAGGGCCAACCGCCACCCCCACGCCCACCGAACCGCCGTATGCGTTTATCCTGCAGGGCAACCAGGTGACGTTTGTGCCGCAGTTCGTCTACCCGTCGCAGGGGTGCAACTGGGAGGGCATCGCCGGGCAGGTGCTTGGCCTCAACGGCGAGCCGCTGTCCGGGCTGCTGGTACATGTGTGGGGCAGCGGGATCGATACCATCGTCACCAGCGGCACCAACCCGAACTACGGCCAGAGCGGCTGGGAGCAGTTCGTCGATAACCGGCCCAACGGCAACGAGTATTTCGTGCAGTTGATGCACCCAGACACGCGCCAGCTCTCGGACGTGATCCGCGTCGTGTTCCCGAACTCGTGCGCCGGCAACCTGGCGCTGGTCTACTTCCAGCAGGTCAAGGGATTCTAGCCGCCCGATGCTGCACGACCTGGAACCTGAGGATCGCCCCGGCGGCGCGCCAGGCCGGCGACTGACTCTGTACGACCTCGTAGCCCTGTTCTTCCTGGGGCTGTCGGTGCTCGTGGTCGTCTGGGTCGCCCTCGTCATGTACGCGCCATACGAGTGGTACAACCCGTTCCCACCGCCGTCGCCGACGCCCCAGGTGGTCGTGCTTCCGTACCAGTCGCCCACGCCGGACCCCTCTACCGGCACGCCGACGCCGACCGAGACGCCCGTGCCGCCGAGCGCCACGCCGGTCACGCCGACGCCCCTGCCCACCCTTGAGCCGTTCTTCGCGCGCACCACGGCGACGCCCGCGCTCACCCCTACCCCAGAGATCACGCCGACGATCACCAACACGCCCTCGGCATATCCGTTCACGCTCGAAGGCGAAGCGGTCGCCTACGGCCCCAACTACAACAGCGCAGCGTGCGCGTGGCAGAGCATCGCCGGGCGCGTGACCGGGCTGGACAACCGCCCGGTTGAAGAAGCGCTCTACGTCGAGATACGGGGCGAAGGGGGTGGACGAACTCGTGCCCACCGGCTCACAGCCGGCGTTTGGCCCCAGCGGCTTTGAGCTGTCGCTTGGCGATACGCCCCGGCGCGGGCAGTACGTTGTGCGGCTGGTGGGCCAGAGCGGCGAGCCGCTCTCTGACGAGATCGTGGTCGAGACCATCGACCGCTGCGAGCAGAACGTCGCCCTGGTGAACTTCGTCCAGAACCGGTAAGCCTCTCCTCCCAATGAAAAGAGCATTCCGATAGCTTCCCGAAAGCTTAGAGCTTTCGGGGAGCTACCGACGTTTCCCCGCCGCCGCGCGCTTCCAACCCATTGTGGCGTCGCCCCGCGAAATGGGGAACCCGTCGGCAGGTTACGCCCTTCGCGGCGTTTGCACACCCAAACCAGCGCAGTTATGATTAGCGGACGCAATCAGCGCGGCGGCGAGACTCGAGGAGCGCGACGGCATGACCGAAAAACGACTCGCGACCGGCGTAGCGGGCCTGGACCAGATGCTCAGTGGCGGGTTCGTGCCAGGGTCGGCCATCCTGGTCCGCGGCGCACCAGGCACCGGCAAGACCACGCTCGCGTTCCACTACCTGATCGAGGGCGCCCGCAACGGCGAACCCGGCCTGTTGATCTCATTCGAGGAATTCCCGAAGTCGCTGTACCGCGACGCGACGTCGCTGGGCTGGGACCTGCGAAAGTGGGAGGAGGATGGCAAGCTCCACATCCTGTTCACGTCGCCAAACGTCTTCCTCAGCAGCCTGACGACCGACGATAGCCCCGTCAGCCGCCTGATCGCGGAACACAACATCCAGCGCGTGGCGCTCGACAGCCTGACGCACTTCACGCGCATGACGAGCGACACGCACGAACTCCGCAACATCTACAACACGGTCATCAACGGGCTGAAGCGCGGGGACGTGACCAGCATGTACCTCGGCGAGGAAAGCCAGAGCGACTTCACCGCCGACGAAAAGGGCCGCCTGTCGTTCGTCGTGGACTGCATCGTGATGCTGCGCTATCTGGAAGTCGAGAGCGCCATCGGGCGCGCCCTGCTGGTGCTCAAGATGCGCTCCAGCGCGCACGACAACACCATCCACCGCTACACCATCGGGATGGGCGGCATCACTGTCGGTGAACCGATGGAGGGTACACCGGCCTGCTGAGCGGCCTCGCACGGCGGAGCCTGGTCTCGACTGTGGAGTAAATGGGCACGCTTTTCCTCGTCGCGACGCCAATCGGGAACCTGGAGGACATCACCCTGCGGGCGCTGCGCATGCTGCGCGAAGCGACCCTCATCGCCGCCGAAGACACACGCGTGACGCGCAAGCTGCTGGCGCACTACGAGATCGACACCCCCTCGTCAGTTATCACGAGCACAACAAGCTGGCGCGGCTGGACCGCATCCTCGCCGCCCTTGAGGCCGGCGATGTCGCGCTGGTCTCGGACGCGGGCACGCCTGGCCTCAACGATCCAGGTTACGAGCTGGTGCGCGCGGCTATCGCGCGTGGCATAACCGTGACCCCCGTCCCTGGGCCGAGCGCGCCGGTGGCGGCGCTCGTCGTGAGCGGGCTGCCCACCGACAGCTTCGTGTACCTTGGCTACGTCCCGCGCCAGAAGCAGAAGCGCCGTGCGTTCTGGGAGCAGCTCGCGCCGGAGCCGCGCACGTTGATCGCGCTGGAGGTCCCCCACCGGCTGCGTGAAAGCCTCGAAGACGCGCGCCAGGCGCTCGGCGACCGGCAGGTGGCCGTGACCCGCGAGCTGACCAAGCTCCACGAAGAGATATTCCGGGGCGCGCTCAGCGAGGCGCTGGCGCACTTCACCGCACCGCGCGGCGAGGTGACGCTCGTCATTGCCGGCGCGCCGCCGGCCGAGAAGCGCTGGTCTGAGGCGGAGGTGCGGCTGGCCGTGGAGACGGCGATTGGCGCGGGCGCGTCTCCCGCGCAGGCCGCGCGCGAGGTGGCCGCCGCGAGCGGCTGGAGCCGGCGCCGGCTGTACCGCCTGACTCTGGAGGACGAACCCGCCGGGCGCAGGGACAGATCGACCGGGAAGGGCTGAGGCGGGCGGAGGCGGCTCGCCGGCGTCACGCCGCTCTAGATTTCGTTGACCACCGCGAGCACCATAGGCCGCCGGCGCGTCTCCCGGTAGATCGTCTTGCTCAGCGCCGTCTGCAGGAACCCCTCAAGGTCGCCGGCATACGGGCGCTTTCCGAGCACCTCGCGGATCGTCTCCTGAAGCTGGGCGATCAATTCCTCGGCCTCTGGCATGAACACGAACCCCCGCGACAACACCTGCGGGGCGCCGACGACATCCCCGGTCTTGCGGTCCAGGTTGACCACGGCGAAGAGGAAGCCGTCGCGCGAGAGGGCGTCGCGGTCGCGCATGACGGCCGGACCCACGTCGCCGACAATCGCGCCATCGACGAACACGTACCCGCCCGGCACGCGGTCGCCGACCGTCATAGCCTTCGCGCCAAATTCGAGCACCGCGCCGTTCTCGACCACCGCGATATGCGACGCCGGGATGCCCAGCTCCTGCGCCATCTTCGCGTGCTGCTTGAGGTGGCGCAGCTCGCCGTGAATCGGCACGAAGAACGTGGGGCGCAGCAGGTTGATGAGCAGCTTCTGCTCCTCCTGGCTCGCGTGCCCTGAGACGTGCACCGGCGCGATGGGGCTGTAGAGCACGTCCGCCCCGCGCTGGAACAGCCGGTTGATGATGCGGTGCACCATCTCCTCGTTGCCGGGGATGGGGTGCGACGACATGATGATGGTGTCGCCCACCTCCACCTGGAGGTGGCGGTGCCGGCCCGCCGCCAGGCGGCCAAGCGCGGCGGTCGGCTCGCCCTGGGTGCCCGTCGCCATGACAACGACCTCGTGCGGGCGCATCGACGCGATGCGGTCCAGGCTCACGATCAGATCCGGCGGGATGTCCAGGTAGCCAAGCTGCCGCGCGATCTTCACGTTCTCCGTCATCGTGTAGCCGGCGATTGCCATCTTGCGCTTGTAGCGCACCGCCATGTTCGCCACCTGCTGAATGCGCGAGATCAGCGAGGCGAACGTCGCCACGATGATGCGCCCCTTCGCCTGGCGGAACACCGCGTCGAGCGTGTCGCCCACCGCCGACTCGGAAGGCGTCCAGCCGGGCCGGTCGGCGTTGGTGCTGTCAGAGAGCAGCGCCAGCACGCCGCGCCCGGAGAACTCCGCCAGCTTGGCAAAGTCGGGCGGCCAGCCATCGACCGGCGTGTGGTCGAGCTTGAAGTCGCCGGAGTGGACGATCAGTCCGGCGGGCGTGGTGACCCCAGCCCGACGCCGTCGGGGATGCTGTGGCAGACGTGAAACGTCTCCACGCGGAAGGGGCCGATCTCCAGTTCGTCGCCGGCCTCGAACGTGTTGAGCCGGATTCCGTCCAGCATGTGCGCCTGCTGGAGCTTGTTCTCCAGCAGGCCGGCAGTCAGGCTGGTCGCGTAAACGGGCGCGTCGAACGCCTCCATCACGTGGCTGATCGCGCCGGTGTGGTCTTCGTGACCGTGCGTGATGATGATGCCTTTGACCGTGTGCGCCTTGGCGCGCAGGTAGTCAAAGTCGGGGATGATGTAGTCGATGCCAAGCATGTCGTTCTCCGGGAACATGATCCCGGTATCGACGATCATCGACTCATCGCCGTACTCAAACACCATCATGTTCTTGCCGATCTCCCCCAAACCTCCCAGGGGGACGATCCGCACTTTCTTATCAGGCATTACAAACTCCTATCAGTTAGCACAAAATGCCCTGCATCCATGCGTCAATTGCAGGGTTCAGTCGCAAACCGTGCGACACAGATTCAGTTGGACAACCTCAAAATGGGCCTGGAGCGATGGGCGAGGGACCGGGCAACCGGGTCGGCGCGGCGGCTACCAGCCGTGCTCCAACCGGGCGATGAGGCGTTCCGGCATCTGGCGCTCGCGCATTCGCGCCTGCACCTCGGTGATGTCGTACTGCACACGCCGGGGTTCCCAGGTGCAGCGGTCGAGATCCAGAATGGCATAGGCCGCTTCCGGGTTCGAGTCGCGCGGTTGCCCCACACTGCCGGGATTGATGATCTGGCGCATACCGTTGAGCGGGTATGGGCTGGTATAATCCGGTGGCAGCGCCTCGCTTTCACCCTGCGACGCCTGGCGGAAGATGACGGGTAGGTGGGTGTGCCCAACCAGGCAGTACGTCGTCTCGAAGTGCGGGAAGTTGAGCGCGGCCACGAGCGGGTCGAGGATGTATTCCCATACCGGCTCGCGCGGGCTGCCGTGCGCCAGCGTGAAGTCACCCAGGACAAAGGTCGTGGGCAGCGCTTCCAGATATTCCCGGCTTTCCGGTGAAAGCTGTTCCTGCGTCCATGTCACCACCTGCGCGCGTCGGCGTTGAACGTGCTGATGTCCAGCCGCCCCAACGCCGCCCAGTCGTGGTTGCCGGCCAGACACAGGTGCGGATGGCTGCGCAACAGCTCCACGCACTCGTTCGGGTCTGGTCCATAGCCGACCACATCGCCCAGGCACCATATAAAGTCAAAGTCCGGTGCGTCGTCCAACACAGCTCTCAGAGCAACCAAGTTAGCATGAATGTCAGAGATTACCAAACACCGCATATTCTTACCTGGTTAGAACGACGCATTTGCGCATTCCGGCACATGTTACCATGATTCGCCGGCAATTGCGAACAAAAGGTACCATTTCTGGAGTGACCACATCGAGATTGGGATACCGGGCACCGAGGCGAAAGGGGGATCATCCATGCGCGCCGTGCTCCAACGGGTCAACCACGCCCGCGTTACCGTCGCGGGCCAAGTCACCGGGCAGATACAACACGGCTTCGTCATCCTGGTCGGCGTCACCCACGGCGACGGCGAAGCGCAGGCCGCGTGGATGGCGCGCAAGATCGCCGGGTTGCGCGTGTTCGAAGACGACGCGGGCAAGTTCAACCGCGCGCTGCGCGACGTGGGCGGGAGCGCGCTCGTGGTGTCGCAGTTCACCCTCTACGCCGACACGCGCAGGGGCCGCCGCCCTCCTTCACCGACGCCGCGCCGCCGGAGGTGGCCGAGCCGCTGATCGAACGCTTCTGCGCGATGCTGCGCGAGCACGGCGTCCCGGTGGAGACCGGCGTCTTCGGCGCGATGATGCAGGTGGAAATCCACAACGACGGCCCGGTGACCATCATCCTCGAATCGGAGTCCGCGTAGCGGCCTCGTAGCGGGTGGCGGGTCCGTCAGGCCGGCAGGGTGAAGCCGCCGTCAACCACGATGACCTGACCGCGGATCATGTGCGCCTCCGGGGAGCACAGGAACGCCACCGCCGCCGCAATATCCGCGCCTGTCACCAGGCGGCCGGCGGGCGTCCGGTTCACGACGCCCTGGAGGTCCGCGCCAAAACGCTCGTGGATGCCGGGGATGAAGCCCAGCGCGTCTGTATCGACCACGCCGCCGGACACCGCGTTCACGGCGATTCCAAACGGCGCAAGCTCGACCGCCAGGTAGCGCGTGAGCGCCTCCAGCGCGGCTTTGCTCGCCCCCACCACCACGTAATCGGGGAGCACCCGGTGCGCGCCGATGCTGGAGATGTTGACGATGTGCCCGCCGCCGCGCGGGGCCATCAGGCGGGCGGCGCGCTGCGCGCCGAACAGCGCCGCGCGCACGTTGATGTTGACCGTCCACTCCCAGCCTTTGACGCGCTGCGCCATCACCGGGCGGTTGTAGCCCGACGCGGCGTTGTTCACCAGGATGTCCAGCCCGCCGAACGCGGCCTCGGTCGCGTCGAAGAGCGCGCCAAGCTCGTCGTGCGCGCCCACGTTGGCCTTCACGACGACCGCGCGCCGCCCCAGCGCGTGGATGTCGGCGGCGGTCGCTTCGGCGGGCGCGCGGTTGCGGAAGTAGTTGACCACGACATCCGCGCCCTCCCGCGCGAGGCGGAGCGCAATATCGCGGCCAATGCCGCGCCCGCTCCCGGTGACGAGGGCGACCCTGTCTGCAAAGCGCATATGCATCCCTGCCTGGCGGTCCTGGAGGTCGGCCCTCGGTCGCGCGTGCGTGCCGGGGACCCGCCCAAAGCATAGCACGAATCAGCCAGAATAGCCTCACGCGCAGCAAAGAAGAAGCTGCGCGGCAGGGGCGACCCGGCGGGTCGCCCTCGGTGCTATCCGCATGAACCCTCGCGCCCAGGCGAAGCGACACTAATGCGCTGCCCGGTTTCTAACCGGATTCAAACCACGGTTAATAGAACGTTTGTGCTATAATGAGGCTCCCGACTCTGGACGCCGCGCGGCGACGCCGGCGCGCCAACGGTTCAGTGAGGTCGCTGCTATGCTCCGATGTGCGTGCGGTCGCGTGTTAATCATCGAACGCTCGGCCCGCCTCCTCGTCCTGCGCTGCCCGAAACACGGGGTGGTGCTGCGTTACTACGCCAACCCGAACAGCACATCGGTGCTCCTCCCACCCGGACCAGCGCCGGCGGCGCGACACCTGAGAGCGGGCGCAATCGGCGCGCGTTGCACGGCGTTGGGGCAAGGCCATGGCTCACGAACCAAACGCAGCCAGGGTTGCCATTGCGTCGCTAAAGTTGTATTCTTACCGCGATTTCGTCCACCAATGCCTGGCCTCTTAAGCGAGTCGCCGGATGTCGCGCTCACGATGGACAGCCCAATACGTTGCAGCTCCACCAACACCTGCGCAATTGCACGCCACTGATTCGGTTAATATGGGCACGCAAGAAGACAGCCACTGGAGGTCGGCCAGGCGATCGCGTACCGGGTCTTGCACCTGGAGCTGACGAAGGGGTTGTGATGAGCACAACGAATCGCTTTGAAGTAACCTTCTGGGGCGTGCGCGGCGGCTACCCGGTCCCCGGCCCCGGCACGGTTCGCTATGGCGGCAACACCACCTGTCTGGAAGTCCGCGCCGGCGACCACCTGATCATCATCGACTCCGGCACCGGCATCGTGCCCCTGGGCCGGAAGCTCAGCGACGCGATGGCCGAGAACGACGACCGGCTCAACATCCTGTTGCTTATCACCCACACGCACCACGATCACATTCAGGGATTCCCGTTCTTTGCGCCGGCCTACTCCGCCGGGACGACGCTCAACATCTTCGGCCCGAAGCTCTTTCCCAGCGACCTGGAAGAGGTGCTCCGGCGCTCGATGATGTCGCCGCGCTTCCCCGTCTCGCTGGACGAGCTGCCGTGCAACCGGCGCATCGGCATCATCCGCGACCGCGACATGATCATCCTGACCGAACCCGATGCGGTCCCCCAGGTCATCAACGTCCTCCGCGAAGAACCGTCCCTCCCCGGCGACACGGTCCGCATCACCGCGCTGCGCAGCCTGACCTCTCACCCTGACGGCATCACCTTCTACCGCGTCGAGTACCAGGGCCGGGCGATGGTGTTCGCCAGCGACACCGAGGGCTACATCGGCGGCAACCAGCAACTGATCCGCTTCGCAAAAGGCGCGCACCTGCTGATCCACGACGCCGAGCTGACCGAGGAAGAGTACATGTCGCGGCAGGGGTGGGGCCACAGCACGTGGCAGATGGCGTGCGATGTCGGGCGGCAGGCCGGGGTCGAGCGGCTGGCGCTCACCCACCACAACGCCATGCACGACGATGACGATCTCGATGCCATCGCGGAAGCCGCAGACGCGGCGATGCCGGGCGTCTTCCTGGCGCACGAGGGCAGACCATCGACCTGTGCGACGATTAGCCCGATCCCCAGTCCCTCAAGAATCCTGAGCCATGCGACGCCGGGGGGCGCGCGCCGCCCGGTTTTGTGCTTGCAGGCCAGGGGGCTTGCGAGACCCAGCAAGGCAGGCTGCTATTTCCAGAGGACGCCACAAATGGATGAAATTGATGTGTAGGGGCGAACCGGCGGTTCGCCCTCTGCTTGAACTCCCCCGGAACGCGAAACGCACCCACGCGCCCTCCCCCGCGCTTGGATTCCTGCGCCTCTAGCGGTACGATTAGGCGCATGGCATCGAAGCGCACTCTCGCCCTGGCGCTCGTTTCATTGCTGCTCGCCGGCGCAATCATGGCGTGCAGCACCGCCGACCTGGGCATCGGGCAGCGGCGCGAGGAACCTACCGCTGCCGTGACCGCGGCCTCCTTCGCGACCACCACACCAGGCGGCGTGATCTCGGTGTGGCTGGTGACGCCCCCGGCCTGGACCTGCCGCCCACCAGCCCGGTCGCGCAGCCCACCGCGCCGGGCGCGATCGTCGCGCCGGTGGGCACCGCCACCGCCGCCGCCGCGATCATCAACACCGCCACCGCGCAGGCCGCCGCGCCCGCGCAGCAACCCACCTACCAGCCGGGCGAGTGTCCCGCGCCCGGCAACCCCGCGCCGCCCGCGCGCCCTGCCGCGTTCGTGCAGTACCCGCAGGTGATTGCGCAATACCTCAGCGCCGGCGGCGCGCCGACGCTGCTTGAGGCCACGCTGCGCTCGTGGGACGCCATCAACGACGCCGGCGGCCTGGTCAAGGTCGATACCGACATCACCGGCGACGGCGTGAACGAGGTCATCATCACCGTGCTCGATCCCACCCACGCCGACCGCCAGCCCCGGCCCGGCCAACTGCTGATCTTCGGCTGCGACAACCGGGGCTACCGGCTGCTCTACGCCTCCACCGCTGACCCGGCAGTCAGCCTGCCGGTGTTCCTGCGCGTCGGCGACATGAACGGCGACGCGCGCGCTGAAGTCGTCTTCCAGACGCAGCGCTGCGACCAGCCCACCGTCTGCACCGGCGCGGCGCAGATTCTCAGTTGGGACGCCATCCTCGGCAGCTTCCAGCCGCTCAACGCCGGCCTGGTCAGCGCGCCGAACGCGCAGTTCAGCGTCGTGGATGTGGACGGCGACGGCATCCTTGAGCTGACCGTCACCGGCGGCGGCGCGACCGGCGCTGCGACCGGCCCGACCCGGACGACCGCGCAAATCTGGGACTGGGACGGCCAGAGCTACCTGCTCGCCGTTGTCGAGACGGCGGCCCCGGTGTACCGCATCCACGCGCTGCACGATGGCGACGCCGCCCTCGCCGCCGGCAACTATCCCGACGCGCGCGCCGCCTACGAGCGCGTGCTGAACGACGAGGCGCTGCTGCCCTGGACGCTGCCCAACGAGCGCGCCTACCTCAACGCCTGCGCGCTCTACCGGCTCGTGCTGACCCACGCGCTCCGCCGCGACACCGGCCAGGCGCAGGCGGCGTTCGACCGCCTGACGCAGCAGTACCCGCCGGGGACGCCGGGCGACGCCTTCACCACCATCGCGCTCGCCTTCTGGAACGATTACGCCAGTAGCCGCAACGCCGGCAGCGCGTGCGCCCAGGCGCGGAACGCCGCCGCCACCCGCCCCGACGCGCTTTCCATCCTCAACAGCTACGGGACCGCAAACCGGCAGTACAGCGTGACCGACCTGTGCCCGTATTAGGTTCGGTGGGTCCGTGCGGCTGCGTCCGCGCCGGCGCTGCTGCGGACACCCTGAAAATGAGACAAAAATGGGGCAATTTCTCATGCGCGGGGCGCGCCCAACGGGTAGAATTCGCGAGTGGGCAACGCGCGTTGTTCGCATTTCTTGCAGTACTGCGGCCAGAACGTTGAGTCTTCACCGAGGTCTCGTATGAACGCTGTCACTTCACCGACGCCGCGCGGGCTGACCATCCTGACCGTCGTCAGCCTCGTGCTCATTGTCGCCGCGCTGGGGCTGGTGTTCCTTTACGCGCCTATGGAAGCCTCGATGGGCCAGGTGCAGCGCGTTTTCTACTTCCACCTCGGCGCCTTCATGGGCGCGACGGCGGCATTCCTCGGCACGGTCGTCGCGGGCGTCGCCTACCTGCGCACCCGCAACCGCAAGTGGGACGCTATCGGCGCTGGCTCGGTCGAGATCGGGCTGGCGTTCAGCGCCATCACTATCCTGTCCGGCCCGGTCTGGGCGTCGCTCGCGTGGAACGCGCTCTGGGCTTGGGACCCGCGCCTGACGATGGTCACGATCATGTGGCTGGTCTACGCCGCCTACCTGATGCTGCGGCGCAGCATCGAAGACCCCGACCGCCGCGCGCGCTTCAGCGCGGTGTACGGCATCGTCGCGTTTCTGAGCGTCATCGGCACGTTCGCCATCCCGCGCATTCTCACCTCCATCACGAACCCGCACCCCACCGTCATCGGTCCCGGCTCGGAGAGCGGCGCGGGCACGGGGAGCTTCGCCATGACCCAGCCGATGTCCATGACGCTGATGTTCACCGGCTTCAGCTTCGTCGTGCTGTATTTCACGCTGCTGTGGTATCGCGTGCGGCTGGAGAACCTGGCTGAGCGCGTCGCCGCCCTGAAGATGCATATCCTCTCACGCTGAGAACGGCTGGACCATGCGCAACTTCCGCCATTTCACCCGGCTTGCTTTCTCCCTGCTGTTCGCGCTGGCGCTCGTCGCCTGTTCGGGCGCGGACATCCCGCCAGAGGATGAAGACACAACGCCCGCCGGCGAGGGCTTCCAGGCCAGCGCCGGCCCCAACATCGCGGTCGTCGCCGGGGAGCCAATCACGCTCCGCGCCGCGGCGTCGGGCGGCGAGCTTGCGGGCTGCACCTGGACCATCACCGTCCCGGCGGCGCGCTTCGCCGAGGAGGACGCCGGCCGCGTGGTCGGCGAGGGAATGCGAACTCACCCTCCCCGCCGATTTCACCGTCGAGCGCACCGGCCTGTGGACCATCGAACTCACCGCCGAGAGCGAGGCGGGCGAGACCGCGACGGACCCGATCGACCTCCGCGTCACGCCGGATACCGTCGATCTCTTGATCCTGGGGTACGCGCTGATCTTCGCCATCGGCATTGGCTTCATCGCCACGCTGGCGTGGCGGGCGCGGGGCCTGCGGCGCGAGGCGCGAACCCTCGCCGCATTGATTGACGAAGAAGAACGCGAGCGCGCCTAGCGCCCGCGCTTGAGGGCACGGCGCGCGCCTGCGGTTGCGTCAGGCGCGCGCTTTTGATTCCGCCATCGACACCGCTCCCGCGAAACGTGATACAATGAGGGTGCTCGCGCCCTCCCATTACGGCGGCGCATGTCTTGCGTCGATACAACGCACCGCTTATGTCGTTCATACGCCGCTTTCTTACCCTGGCATTTGCATTCTGTGCGGATCTCAGCAGGAGATGAAAGATGGATCTCGCCAAGTTTCTGGCAAGCACCAACGGGCGCATCGCGCGCATCGTCGTCGGCGTGGTGGTGATCGCGCTTGGCCTGTTCGGCCTACAGGACGCCGCGCGCATCGTCGTCGTCATCATCGGCGCGATCCCGCTGGCGGTCGGCGCGTTCGATGTGTGCCTGATCGCGCCGCTCTTTGGGCTGCCATTCACCGGCAAAGAAATCCGCGCGAAGTAACGGCGCGCCGGGCGCGGCGCAGCCCTCAACCGGCGCGGGCAGGCTCGCTGGCACGTGCCGGCAAATACGGCGCATAAAGGTTAGGTCATGCAGTTCGCCAAGCTCGAAGGGCTGCGCAATGACTTCATCGTCACGCACGACCTGAGCGAGGCCGACATCGCGTCGCTGAAGCGGCTCGCCCCTCAGCTCTGCGACCGGCGGCGCGGCATCGGCGCGGACTCAATCCTGGCCGTGCTGCCGCCGGCAGCGGGCGAGGCTGACTTCGTGATGCGCACCATCAACGCGGATGGCAGCGAGGCGGAGATGTGCGGCAACGGCATCCGCTGCGTGGCCGTCTACGCCAACCGCGTGGGGCTGACAGACAGGGCGACGCTCACGGTCGAGACGCCCGCCGGGCTGATTCGGACGTGGCGCACCGGCGACCAGGTGCGCGTCGATATGGGCGCGCCGGTGCTGGACGCCGCGCGGATACCGACCACGCAGCCCGGCGGGCGCGTGGTGATGGCACCGCTCGTGGTTGACGGCCAGACCTTCGCCGTGACGGCGGTTTCGATGGGCAACCCGCACGCCGTGATCTACCGCGACGACCTGACCGACGCCCTCGTGCGCGGCTACGGCCCGAAGCTCGAACGGCACCCGTTCTTCCCCAACCGGACCAACGTCGAATTCATCAATGTGATGTCCGACACCGAGATACAGATGCGCGTCTGGGAGCGCGGCTGCGGCGAGACCGCCGCCTGTGGCACCGGCGCGTGCGCGAGCGTCGTGGCGGGCATCCTGAACGGGAAGCACGGCCCCCGCGTGATGGTCCACCTCACGGGCGGCGATTTGCTGGTCGAGTGGGACGGCGACCCGGCGCACGCCGTCTTCATGACCGGGCCGGCGCGGTGGGTGTTCGAAGGCGCGGTTGACCTGAGCGCGTTCGACTGAGGCCGCCGGGCGCGCCGCGCCACCGGCTGTCCGCCTCTGACTTTCATAAGAACTTCGTCGGTTCCGGCGAGAGGGGTTGACACGGCTGGTCTTTTTGTCATATGCTTTAGGTCGTAATTACTATAATCTGCAATAGCATAAATGGCCGCCTTTGCGGTTGACTTAAGCAGGGACTTTGAAGGATAGAATGATGCTCGCTATGCTGGATGTAAAGCGCGTGTGGATTGAAAAACAATACGAGCCGGGTTTCAACCCCGAAACCGATAGCGCCGACGTGTGGGTTGAGACGGACGATGGGCGATTGTGGTCAGCGCTGTTCGTGACCATACCCTACATTCAGGAGCAAATGCGGCTCAGCAAGGAACACGCCGCCTTAAGCTGCATGTTGCCGGTCGGGTATGCCACGCTCGACACGCCGCATGTCGTCGTCGAGGACTTGCGGCTTGAAACCATCGAGGATACCATCGATTGCCTGCTCGAACGCGAGATTTTCGGGTCGGTGTTCATGCCCTGCCCCAACGAGTGAGGGGCCGGCCATGCGGCGCTTCAGCGATCTTTCACCGAGGAGATGACCATGACCGATGACACGACCGGCACGACTACTGGGCGGCGCGGACGGTAGGGACACCCTGCGGTGTCCCTCTGCCGGCCGCGCCGCATATCTGGCAGAGGGGCAGCCCAGGCTGTCTCTGCTGCGCGCGTCGTTGAGACATCTATACCCGCACCTCAGGAGGCAGCCTATGTCACCGGATTATCCCACCCTTCCCCAACCGGGTTTCGCACGCACGACCTGCTGACATACTGGCCGCCCCAGGCGCGAAGCGAGGCTCACGCCGCGCGCTCGCGGGCGGGCGTTGTGCTGGCCTGTCGCTGCGCCTTGCCCGGCTATGGGAGGCAGCGCCCCGACGGTCAACGGCCCGCGCGGTACGGCGATTGCGTTTGACAATCAGACACTGGAGACATCACACATGGAACACGCTGAAGATAAACTATACCGGATCCGGCACTCGGCGGCGCACGTGATGGCGCAGGCGGTGCTGGAGATGTTCCCCGGCGGCAAGGTCGCCATCGGCCCGCCCATCGAGGACGGCTTCTACTACGACTTTGACCTCCCCCGCTCCCTCACCCTCGACGACCTGGCGCAGATCGAGCAGCGGATGCGCGCCATCATCCGCGAGGACCATCCCTTCGTGCGCCGCGTCGTGAGCGCCCAGGAGGCGCGCCAGCTCTTCGCCGACCAGCCCTACAAGCTGGAGCTGATCGACGGCCTGGAGCAGGGCGGGCTGGACGAGTACGGCGAGCGGACCAGCGAGGAGAGTGGTCATCTCGACGTACCGGCATGACGCCTTCGAGGACCTGTGCCGGGGGCCGCACGTCGAACGGACGGGGGAGTTGAACCCGGACGCGGTGAAGCTGCTGAACGTGGCGGGGGCGTACTGGCGCGGCGACGAGAACCGCCCGATGCTCCAGCGCATCTACGGCACCGCCTGGAAGACCGCGGACGAACTCGAAGCGCACCTCTGGAAGCTGGAAGAAGCGAAGAAGCGCGACCACCGCCGGCTGGGCCGCGAGCTTGACCTGTTCAGCATGAACGAGGAGGTCGGCGCCGGCCTCGTGCTCTGGCACCCCAAGGGCGGCACGGTGCGCCGGGTCACCGAGACCTATTGGGAGGAAGCGCACGAGCAGGGCGGGTACAGCTTCGTGTACTCGCCGCACATCGGCAAGGCGCAGCTCTGGGAGACAAGCGGCCATCTGGACTTCTACGCCGAGTCGATGTACTCGCCGCTGGACATCGAAGGGCAGCAATATTACCTCAAGCCGATGAACTGCCCGTTCCACGTGCACATCTACGCGAGCCAGACGCGCTCGTACCGCGACCTCCCGCTCCGCTACGCCGAGAAGGGCACGGTGTACCGCTACGAGCGCAGCGGCACGCTGCACGGGCTGTTGCGCGTGCGCGGCTTCACGCAGGACGACGCGCACCACTTCTGCCGGCCCGACCAGATGCCGGACGAAATCGACTTCGTGCTGAACTTCTGCCTGGATATGCTGCGCGCGTTTGGCCTGCGCGACTTCCACGCCTACCTCAGCACCATGCCGGAGAAGGCGGTCGGCGCGCCGGACGCCTGGCGCGCTGCCGAGGCCGCGCTTGAGGCGTCGCTGAAGCGGTCGGGCCTGCCCTACGCGGTCGATGCCGGCGGGGGCGCGTTCTACGGCCCGAAGATCGACCTCAAGGTCAGGGACGCGCTCGACCGCGAGTGGCAGCTTTCGACGATCCAGTTCGACTTCAACCTGCCGGAGCGCTTTCGACATCACGTACATGGGCGAGGACGGCCAGGAACACCGGCCCTACATGGTGCACCGGGCGCTGCTGGGCAGCATGGAGCGCTTCTTTGGGATGCTCATCGAACACTACGCCGGCGCGTTCCCGGTGTGGCTCGCGCCGGTGCAGGCGGTCATCATCCCCATCGCCGACCGCCACCACGACTACGCCTGCCGCGTCGCCGCGCAGCTCAAGGTCGCCGGCGTGCGCGCCGAGGTGGACCTCTCCAGCGACCGCATGGGCGCAAAGATCCGCGCCGCGCAGTTGCAGAAGGTCCCCTACATGCTCGTCATCGGCGACCGCGAGATGGAAGCCGAGGCGGTGGCGGTGCGCCTGCGCACTGGCGAGGACCTGGGCGCGAAGCCGGTCGGCGAGTTCGCGGCCCTGGCGCGGGCGGTGATCGACAACAAGGCGATTGAACTGGTATAGTATGACTTACCCGATTGCCCCTGTGGTAGAGGGGCAAGGGTTCACCTGAGGAGATCTTTCATCATGGAACGCTACGAAGACGAAGAACTGCACCGCATCCGGCACTCGGCGGCGCACGTGATGGCGCAGGCGGTGCTGGAGATGTTCCCCGGCGGCAAGGTCGCCATCGGCCCGCCCATCGAGGACGGCTTCTACTACGACTTTGACCTCCCCCGCTCCCTCACCCTCGACGACCTGGCGCAGATCGAGCAGCGGATGCGCGCCATCATCCGCGAGGACCATCCCTTCGTGCGCCGCGTCGTGAGCGCCCAGGAGGCGCGCCAGCTCTTCGCCGACCAGCCCTACAAGCTGGAGTTGATCGACGGCCTGGAGCAGGGCGGGCTGGACGAGTACGGCGAGCGGACTGACGAGCCGGTGGTACTCTCGACGTACCGGCATGACGCCTTCGAGGACCTGTGCCGGGGGCCGCACGTCGAACGGACGGGGGAGTTGAACCCGGACGCGGTGAAGCTGCTGAACGTGGCGGGGGCGTACTGGCGCGGCGACGAGAACCGCCCGATGCTCCAGCGCATCTACGGCACCGCCTGGAAGACCGCGGACGAACTCGAAGACTACCTGGAGCGGCTGGAAGAGGCCCGGAAGCGCGATCACCGGCGCGTGGGCAAGGAGCTGGGCCTGTTCGCCTTCAGCCCGCTGGTGGGCGCGGGCCTGCCGCTGTGGAAGCCCAAGGGCGCGATGCTCCGCGAGACGCTGGAGCGGTTCCTGCGCGAGGCGCAGCTTGAGCGCGGCTACCTGCCCGTGGTCACGCCGCACATCGGCAAGCTGGACCTCTACAAGACCAGCGGCCATTACCCGTACTACAAGGACAGCCAGTACACGCCCATCGATGTGGACGGCGAGGAATTCCTGCTCAAGCCGATGAACTGCCCGCACCACATCGAAATCTACCGCAGCGAGATGCGCTCCTACCGCGACCTGCCGCAGCGCTACGCCGAGTTTGGCACCGTGTACCGCTACGAGAAGGCGGGCGAACTCACCGGCCTGACGCGCGTGCGCGGCTTCACGGTGGACGACGCGCACCTCTTCGTCACGCCAGAGCAGCTTGAGGACGAGTTCATCGAGGTCGTGAAGCTCATCCAGTACGTGTTCGACAGCCTGGGCCTGCACGACTTCCGCGCCCGCATCGGCACGCACGACGACGAGAGCGACAAGTGGGTCGGCGAGCGCGCCGTCTGGGAGGAGTCGGTCAGGGCCATCGTCAACGCCGCCGAGAAGCTGGGCCTCGACTACGTCGTCGAGGAGGGCGAGGCGGCCTTCTACGGCCCCAAGCTCGACTTCATCTTCCGCGACGTGCTCAAGCGCGAGTGGCAGCTTGGCACGGTCCAGGTCGATTACAACCTGCCGGAGCGCTTCGCGCTGGAATACGTCGGCGCGGACAACCAGCCGCACCGCCCGGTGATGATCCACCGCGCGCCCTTCGGCAGCCTGGAACGCTTCATCGGCATCCTGATCGAGCACTTCAACGGTGCGTTCCCGGTATGGCTCGCGCCGGTGCAGGCGGTCATCATCCCCATCGCCGACCGCCACCACGACTACGCCCGCCGCGTCGCCGCGCAGCTCAAGGCCGCCGGCGTGCGCACCGAGGTGGACCTCTCCAGCGACCGCATGGGCGCGAAGATCCGCGCCGCGCAGTTGCAGAAGGTGCCCTACATGCTCGTCATCGGCGACCGCGAGATGGAAGCCGAGGCGGTGGCGGTGCGCCTGCGCACCGGCGAGGACCTGGGCGCGAAGCCGGTCAGCGAGTTCGCGGCCCTGGCGACGGGCGTGATTGCGCGCAAGGCGATGGACCTGGCGTAGCGCGGCCCTCACAACCCCGGATCGACGTGAATCGCCGGGGCGGACTCACAATCCGCCCCGGCTGCGTTTGGGCGGAGTCGCTGCGCGCAAACCGCGCGGGTCTGGTATCATCTATCGCGCGGTGACGAACACACCATCGCAGGGAGCGAACTGTGCACGTCCTGATGATCAGCCTCTCCACCCCTGTGCTCACTGAGCGCATCGGCGACGCGCGCCAGCGCCACATCGACTATGCCGCACGTGCCGGCCACATCACCATGATCGTTTATGCCGCGCGCGCCGAGCGTCTGCGCCCCGAAACGCTTTCACCCCACCTGACCGTCATTCCGACACACAGCCGCGCGCGCCTGACGTTCGTATGGGATGCCTACCGCCTGGCGGCGCAGGTGCACCGCGAGCGCCCTGCCGACGCGATTACCACGCAAGACCCGTTCGGGACCGGGCTGGTCGGGTGGATGCTCAAACGGCGGTTCGGCTTGCCGCTGGAGGTGCAGAGCCACAGCACATTCATCGACAACCCCTACTTCCTTCGAGAGCGCGCTCTCAACCCCTGGCTCAACCGGCTGGCAAAGTTCATTGTCCGCCGCGCCGACTCTTGCCGTGTGGTCAACCGCTATGAGCGCGACAAATACATCGCGCTTGGCCTTGACCCGGCGCGCGTTCGGGTGATCCCCGTGCCGGCCAGCCTGGACCGGTTCCTGGCGCCAGTACCCCCGCAGGCGATCCAGGCGTTGCGCGAACGACTGGGCCTGCGCCCAGAGCACCGCGTCGCGCTGTGGGCCGGGAGGCCAGTCGGCTTCAAGAACCTGCCGTTGCTGTTTCAGGCGGTTGATCGGGCGCGGCGCGCCGTGCCCGACATGCGGCTGGTGCTGGTCGGAGACTTCAGCAAGGCCGAAGGCCTGCGCCAGCAGGCAGTCGCCCTGCTCGGCGACGTGGTGATCTTCGCCGGCGCGCTCCCGCACGCTGAGCTGCCCCCCTACTATGCGATGAGCCAGGTATACGCGCTTAGCTCGTACTACGAGGGGATGCCGAGGGTGTCGATTGAAGCGGCGGCAGCGGGCCTGCCCATCGTGAGCACGAATATCGCCGCTGTCCAGGACGCCGTGATCGACGGAGAGACCGGCTTTCTCACTCGCCCCGATGACCCCGACGACATGGACGAGAAGCTGGCATACCTGCTCCAGAACCCAGACCTGGCGCGCGCAATGGGCGAACGCGCGCGGCGGCACGTCACGCAGGTTTTTGACCGGGAACGCCTGATAGAGGCGCTGGTGGAGGGGTGGCAGGCAACCGCCGCCCTGCGGAGAATGTGACCCGTGCGTGTATTGATGACCACCCGCATCCTCGACGCGCAAGACCCGATTGTCGGGTTCACGCTGCACTGGGTGCGGGCGCTGGGTGCGCGTGTGAAGCGGCTGACTGTCATCTGCCAGGAGATGGGTGCAGCGGCGCTGCCGGGGAACGTCACGGCCACTTCGCTCGGCAAAGAGCGCGGCTTGGCGCGGGCCGGACAGCTCGCCGCCTTCTACCGGGCCGCATGGCGCGAGGTCCCGCGCAGTGACGTGATCTTCTGCCACATGATCCCACGCTACGCCTGGCTGATCGCGCCGCTGGCGCGGCTGCATCGGAAGCCAATAGTGTTGTGGTTCACGCACCGCACTCCCAGCCGTGAACTCCGCCTGGCACTTGCGCTCGTGGACCGCGTGGCGACCGCCGCGCCGGACAGCTTCCCGATTCCCAGCCCCAAAGTGGTCGCCATCGGGCACGGCATCGACGCCGACCTCTTCGCGCCCGCGCGCGCGCCCGCCGAGGCCGCGCCGCCACAGGTGGTGATGGTCGCGCGGCTCTCGCCGAGCAAACACTACCGCACCATGATCCGCGCAGCGGCGCAACTCCGCGACGAGGCCGGGATGGAAGACGTGCGCTTCGTCGCGGTGGGCGGTGAGACGCCCGAATTTCCGCGCCACCGCGCCGAGCTTGAGGCCGAGGTCGCGCGGCTGGGCCTGGGCGAGTGCTTCCACTTCACCGGCGGGATGCCTTACAGCGCCCTGCCGGCGCTCTACCACCGGTCGGTGGTGGCGCTCAACCTCAGCCCGCCGGGCCACTTCGACAAGGCGGCGCTGGAGGCGATGTTGTGCGCCAAACCGGTCATCGTCGCCAACCCCGCCTACACCGACCTCCTGGGCGCGCACGCCGCCGCCCTGTTGCTGGACGACCCCGAAGACGCCGGGGGCCTGGCGGCGCGGCTCGCGGCGCTGCTGGCGGCGGGGCCGGCGGCGCGGGCGGCCATCGGCGCGGACCTTCGCCGGGCGACCCATGCGGCGCACAGCCTCGACGGGCTGATGGACCGGCTCGCCGCCCTGCTGCGCGAGGCCGCCGGGCAATGACGCGGCTGCTCTACCTCTCGAACGCGCGCCTGCCAACCGAGAAGGCGCACGGCGGGCAGATCATGCAGATGTGCGCGGCGTTCGCGGACGCCGGCGCGGAGGTCACGCTCTGGCACCCGCGCCGCGTCAACCTGCCGGACCTCGCGGCGCAGGACCCGTTCACGCACTACGGCGTGCCGCGCAACTTCGCCGTGCGCACGCTCCCGTGCCTGGACGGCTTCCCGCTGGCGCACCGGCTGGGCGACCCCGCGCCGCTGCTGCGGGCGGCGTTCGTGATCCAGGTCGTCACCTACGCGCTGGCGGCGCTGTGGCGGCTCCCGCGCGCCCGCGCCGACCTCTTCTACACCCGCGAGTCCGCCCTGCTGCTCCTCCTCGCGCTGAGCGGGCGCGGGCGCAGGACCGTCTACGAGGCGCACCGGCTCCCCGGCTCCCGGCTGGGGCGCGCGGTACAGCGGTGGGCGCTGCGCGGCGCGGCGGGCGTGGTCGCGCTGACGCGCCAGCTTGCCGATGACTACGCCGCACTCGGCGCGCCCGCCGGCCGCATCGTGGTCGCGCCCGACGCCGTGCAGTGGGCGCGCTTTGCGACGCTCCCTGACAGAGCCGACGCGCGCCGGGCACTCGGCGTGCCGGCGGGCGCGTTCGTCGCCGGGTACGTCGGGCGCTTCCACACGATGGACATGCCCAAGGGCCTCGACACGCTTGTGGAGGCCGCCGCGCGCACCGACGACGTGCACGTGTGCCTCGTCGGCGGGCCGGCGGAGACGGTAGGCGAACTGCGCGCGCGTGGTACACTCCCCGACGCGCGGTTGATCTACCTGGGCCAGGTGCCGCCCGGCGAAGTGCCGCGCTGCCTGGCGGCGTTCGACGTGTGCGTGATGCCCTTCCCGTGGACCCGGCACTTCGCCTATTACGCCTCGCCGATCAAGCTGTTCGAGTACATGGCGAGCGGCCGGCCTCTCGTCGCCACCGACCTGCCCAGCACGCGGGAGATTGTCGCGCACGAGGTGAGCGCGCTGCTCGTCCCGCCGGACGACCCGGAAGCGCTCGCGGCGGCCCTCCGGCGGCTCAGGGACGACCCGGCGCTCGGCGCGCGGCTGGCGGCGGAGGCGCGGGCGCTCGTGGCGGCGTGCTACACGTGGAAGGCGCGGGCGGCAGGTATTCTAAAGTCCGTTGAAAGTCCGTTCTCTGAGGCATGACCATGCGTGTGGGGTTTGTCGCGCCCTCGCTGACGCCGACGCACGGGTGGGGACGGTATACGCTGGAGCTGGTCGGCGCCCTGGCGGCGACCGAAGGCCATGATTTCGAGGCGCTCGTCATCACATCTGCCGACTCTCCAACCAACTGCGGCGCGCCGCACGTCCCGTGTTACCCGATTCTCCCGTCGCTGCCTTCGAGCCGGCGCTGGCTGACCGTGCGGGTGATACGCCAGATCCCGGCGGTCCGGCGGCTCACGCGCGCGTGTGCGCTCGTCCACTGCACGGCGGAGCCTTTTATCCCCCTCGGCGTCGGGAGCCGCCGGCCTCACGTGATGACGGCGCACGGGTCGCACCTGCCTGGGGCCGTCCAGCGGCGGTGGATCGGGAGGCTGTTTGCGCACGTGGCGCTGCGCGCGACCGTGGTGTGCGTGAGCGCCCATACAGAGTCGGTGGTGCGCGCGTGCCTGCCGGGCGCGCGCACGGTCGTGGTCCACAATGGGGTGAACTGGCGCTGGTTCGCAGAGCCAGACGGCGCGCCTGAGCCGATGCCCGGCCCCGTGATCCTCGGCGTAGGACAGGTCAAAGCGCGCAAGGGGTTTCAGGTGGTCGCACAGGCCATGCAGATCGTGCGTAGCGCCTATCGTGATGCCACATACGTCATCATCGGCGACACCAGCGTTGACCCGAAGCTGGCCGCCCGGCTGCGCGCAACCCCCGGCGTGCGGCTGCTGGGCCGCGTGAGTGATGAGGCGCTGCGCGGGTGGTATCATCAGGCCGACCTGTTTGCGCTGACGCCGGTCACGGTGGGCGGCAAGTTCGAGGGCTTTGGGCTGGTGTACCTTGAGGCGGGCGCGGCGGGCGTCCCGGCGGTGGCCGCCTGCGGTTCGGGCGCGGAGGAGGCCGTTGTGCACAACGAGAGCGGGGTTGCTCGTGCCCCAGAACGACCCGGAGGCGACGGCGGCGGCCATCCTGCGCCTGCTCGACGACGCGGCGCTGCGCGCGCGGCTTGGGGAGGGCGCGCGCCGTCGCGCGCAGGCGCACGGGTGGGAACGGGTCGCCGCGCGGATGCTCGACGTCTACCGCGCAGCGTTGGAGGCCGGTTGAACGACATCAAGCAGCGTCTCCTGCGGCTCACCCAGATCAAGTTCGTGCGCGACAGCGCGATCTTGCAGGTGGGCAACGCGGTCACCATCGCGTCGCTGGTGCTGACCTCGGTTGTGGTCGTGCGCGGCCTGGATTCGGGAGCGTTCGGCGTGTACCGGCTGGCGGTCGCGCTCTACGGCACGCTCGTCGCGCTGGACCTGACCGGGCTGGGGCTGTCCACCATCGTGCGCCTGGCGTCGGCGCTCGCCATCGAGGACCCGGCGGAGACGCTTGGGCTGCTCGCGTACTACATCAAGGTCTCGGCGGCGG
The DNA here is from genome assembly GCA_027494055.1 of Anaerolineae bacterium. Lineage (GTDB taxonomy): Bacteria > Chloroflexota > Anaerolineae > Aggregatilineales > JAFGMM01 > JAOSJO01. The sequence goes on from JAOSJO010000025.1 coordinate 323,256, forward strand.
TGGCGGTGGGGATGCTGGCGCTGGCGTTCGCGCTGGGGCCGCCGGTGGCGACGTGGCTCTACGGCGACCCGGAGGTAGGCGAGCTGGCGCGCTGGCTGGCGCTGCTCTTCGTGCTCGACGCGCCGCAGCTCATGGTGCGGTGCGTGCTGCAGAGCGGGCGGCACATGGCGCGGCTGACCACGCTCACCACCCTCTCGGCGCTGGCAAGCCTAGGGCTGGTCACGGCGGCGGTGTTCGGAGGCCGGGGGCCGGGCGGGGTGATCGCCGCGCGGCTCGCTGCGAGCGCGCTGCTCAGCGCCTACGCGGTGGCGTACTACGCGCGGGTGCGGGGCCGGCTCAATCCGGCGCTTCCCGGCTGGGGGGCGGTGATGCGGCGCGCGGCGGGCGTCCCGGTGCGGCGCTACTGGGGCTTTGGCTTTGGCATCGCGCTCGACAAGAACATCTCGAACCTGTTCACGCTGCTGCCGTTGCAGGTGTTGGGCAGCCTGCACGGCGCAGAGGTCGCCGGCTTCCTGAGCCTGGCGCAGAGCGCGGTCAGCATCCCGTCGTCGATGTTCGACACGGTGATGCACAACCTGGGCGTCAGGCTGCCGCAAGACCGGGGGCGCGGCGACTACGCCGCGATGTGGCGCAATTACGCGCGCGTGACGGCAACGCTGGCGGCGGGCGGCGTGGTGATTTTCGGCGTGTTTGCGCTGGTCGCGCCGTGGCTCGTGCCGTTCCTGTACGAGGGAAAAGAGCCTGCCGACGGTGCCACTGGTGGGCGTGATGTCGGTGTACGGCGCGATTGCGGCGGCGGGCGGCAGCGTGAGCGCGCTCTACCGCACGCTGGAGCGCGTGCGGTGGGCGCTGGCGGCGAAGGTTGCGGCCCTCGTCCTGATCGCCGTGCCCGGTTACTGGCTCATCCGGGAGCACGCCGCGCCGGGCGCGGCATGGACAACGACCGCGCTCCTGGCGGTGAGCACGGCGGCGACGGCGGCGCTCGTGCTGCCTTACCTGCGCCGGCTCGCGACCAGGGTGGCGGTCCCGGCGCGCGCGCCGGAGGATGAGGAGCAGGCCGGCGCATGAGGTCCCCGCCCCTTTCCGCCGCAATCGCCCTCGCCTATCGATAAGCGGTGAAGCGTTGAACCGCACAGGCTGCTATTTTCAGAGGAGCAGGCAGGGATACAGCCGTCGTATCCCTGCCTGTCTTCTCGCTGGCGTCAGGGTATGCCGATGTGGAGCCTGTAACTCGCCTGCTCGCCGTCCACCAACTGCACCTGGATGATGTAGCTGTCGGTGAAGAGTTCCGGCGTCGTGAGCCGTAGCTCCTCGTCCGGGCCGGTCATGAACGTCACCAGGCTGCCATCGCTGCGGAACAGGTACAGACCCAGCACAGACGCCCCTGTCACGTTCTGCAGCCGGAGCGTGATGATGTCGCCGCCGTTGGCGCTGATGCCCCACTGGTCGAAGGGGTCATCGGGGATCACCACGCCGTCGTGGACCGCACCGTAGCCGGTCGGGCCGCCGCTGATCGGGCCGGGCGTCGGTGTGGGCGGCACGCGCAGGTAGCCGCCGGACGGCTCGATCTCCGGCTCGCCGACGCGGACGTGGACCAGGAAGCCCTCGCCGTTGAGCCAGGCGTCGTCAGGCGAGGTCGCCACAACCTCGTCGATCTTCAGCGTCGGTTCCAGAAAAACCCAGTCGCAGGCCATCCAGTCGCAGCGCGAGAGCAGGTTTTCGTCCTCGGTGAAATTGTCCCTGCCCAGCACCCAGAAAATCTCCCGCGAGCCGTGGCTGATGCGCCTGATGGTCGGCTGGCCGTACACCTCAAGCGTCCCTGGCGGCACCCACATCTGGTTGTTCTCATCCAGGTAGGCCGCGCGCCCGGATCCAAACCACAGCCGGCCATCTGGCGCGAGTTCCATGTCGGCGACCGGGTGGGTCAATTCCGCCGTCGAGGGGAAGCGCATCCAGTAGGTGATGTCAGGGTTGTACATGCGCAGGTTGAACGAGAAGATGCTGGACCCGAAGAACACGCGGTCATCCACGCCGCCCAGCGCCATGTCTTCCCAGAACTCTGAAGAGCGGAAGCCGAGCACCGGCGCGGTCGTGCCGTAGCGGATGAACGTCCAGTCCACCTCGTCGAAGACCCCAGCACGGCGCGGTTTGACATCCATAGCGGGCCATCCGGCAGGTTAACGATGTCGTACAGCCCGCCGCCGCGCAAGTCTTGCTCAAAGACCAGCACGATATCCCACGCGCCATCGACGTAGCGCGCGACGCCGCGCCGGTCCACGTACCACAGCACGCCCTCCGAGTCGACCATGGCCGAGAGCGGGCTGAGCGGCGCATTCGGCAGCGGTTGCGTGGGGCGCAGTGGCGTCCAGTCGCCCGCGCCCTTGCGATAATCGACGCTGAACTGCCCTAGGAGAAAGACTTCGTCGTCGCGGAAGATCAGGTCGCGGTGGCGGCCACCCATCAACTGGTCCTCGGCGGTGAAGATCGTCCATTCCGCGCCGTCCCACATCGACACTGTGCCCGACAGGCCGGTGACCCACGTGTTGCCGGCCGGGTCCGCGCCGACGCGGCCGGCGACCGGGTTCGCCTCCGGCAAGGTCAGCCTTTCGAACGCGCCTTCCTGATAGCGGAACAGCGCGCCCGCCTCGGTGACGACCCACACGCCGCCGTCGCCGGTGGGGGCCATGTCGCGCAGCGTGACGTCCGGGCCGAGCGGGGACAGGTCCGCCACCTGCCACGCGCCGGTGGCCGTGTCATAGGCGCGCAGGTCTTTCCGGTCGCGCAGCCATATCAGGCCGGTCACGGGGTCATAGCGCATTGGCTCGCCGGTGTTGCCCAGGTAACGGATGGGCAGGTCGGCCACAGTCTCGAAGGTCTCCCCGTCGAACTTCACCAGGAAGCCGCCGTAGTTGTCGAACTGAAGCATGTAAGGCGCGGTGATGAACCAGATGTTGCCGTCCTCGTCAAGCTCAAGCTGGTCGATCACGGTCCCGATCAGGCGCGAGCGGGCGTGAACCGGGATGCCGTCGCGCTGCTCGTAGAGGAACCACTCATCGTTGCGCCAGCGCCACAGGCCCATCGTGCTCGCCAGCCAGGCGGTGCCCTCGGCGTCTACCGCCAGGTCGTTCATGAACGAAAACGCGATGGGATGGTTGGGGTTGCCTGAGACGCGCGCCGGCGCGAGCGGCACCCAATCGTTTTCGGGCTGGTCTGCGATGTCGCCCTCGTTGAACGTCCACAGGTCCGCGCGCCCGCGCAAGGCGTAGACCTTGCCGTCAGCGCCCACCGTGCCGAACGAGAGGCCGGGCACGTCGCGGAAGGAGAAAGGGTTCTCTGAGAAGATCGGCCAGGTCTCCGCGTCGTCGGCGAGGCGCACTTTGCTCGAACCGCCCATGAACAGGATCGGGTCGTCGGCCAGTTCGGGGGCGTTGGCGACCGCAAAGGCCGGGGACCAGGCGGGCATACTCGGCCCGGCGACGCGAAGCGCCTGCCAGCGCTCGCCGTTCCAGTGCAGCGCGCCGATCTCGGTGAGAATCCACAGCCGGCCGTCCAGGTCCATGCGCATGCCGCGGATCGTCCGAACCTGGGCCACCGATGGCTCTTCCTGGACCGCGTCCGGCTCAACGAAATAGCGCGGCAGCGGCGCTGCCGGGACAAACATACCCTCCGCCTCGTCGAGGATGGCGAGGTTCTGCTCAAGGTTCCAGCCCGACAGGGTCCACACGTTGCCTTCAGGGTCAACGCGGATATCGGCATAAGTGGAGCCAACCACGCCCTGATCGGGGCCGAAGGCCTCCCACGTCTCGGTCGCCGGGTCGAAGCGCGCCGCGCCGGCGGAGGTCCGCACCCAGACGCGGCCCTGAAGGTCCGAGTCGAACGAGAAGATGCGCTGCCCCCAGTCATACGCGGGCAGGCCCATGTCCTCAGCATAGTGATATTCGCGCCAGGAGTCTTCGTCTTTGATGTAGCGGTAGGCCACTTCTGGCCCGGCTACCCAGACCTCACCCTCCGGGCTGGCAAACAGCGTGTTCTCCGGGCGGAAGGTCTCGGTGCGCCACGTGTGCAGGCGCAAGCCGTCGAAGGCGGCCACCCGCACGCGCGGGTGATACATCCAGAGCCAACCCGTCGTGTGATCGACGGCCATCACCCTGGGGTTGGTGTAGACGCTGTTGACCAGCGCCTCGTAGTGCTGGCCGAGCCACCAGGCGTCGTCGCCACGGTAGCTTGTCACGGTCCGGCCTTCGTCGTCGAGCAGCGCGAGCTGGTCGCCGACCGACCAGAGCCGCCCCTCGCCGTCCACGATGAGGGAGGTCAGGCGCACGTTGCTGACCACCGCCCCGTCGGTGCGCACCTCCCAGGGGTCGAGTTCGACGGGAGCACCCGACGGCGTCTCGACGGAGGGCACTTCGGTTTGATACTCACCCTCGCGGTCCCAGCGGATGAGGCCGACATAGTTGACCGCCCACGCGGCGTCTTCTGAGAACACGATGTCGTTCAGCGCGCTGGCATTGCCGTAGAGGGTCACGGTCGATGGCAGTGGGGCCGCCGCTGCTTCGGGGAGGCCGGCCGGCAACAGCCCGGCAACGAGCGCCGCCACCATGACAGCGACAAACACCGTCCTTGGCGTAGCAGAGGTTTTCATTGAACAGTTCTCCTGGAGCGTATCGCAATCTTAACGCGATGGAAACAACGAGGGCCAGTCCCTTTCTCCCTTTAACCAACATACTAAGAAACTGTATACCATAGGTAAACGCCAGGTGAACCTTTTTCTTAGATGTTGGCTGGAATGGTGCGCGCCTGGCAGGGACGGCGCAGGCACGTTATGGGCGGTGCCTGCCCGAATAGAAGCCGCTGATCCACCGCAGCGCATCGATCACGGAGCGCGGCGATACCTTCCCATCGACGACCTGGTCGGCGGCGTCCGCGCCCAGGAAGCTCCGGCTGCCGCCGGTCTCGGCGATGCGCGCGATATACGCGGCGAGCGTCTGGCAATCCTGCGCCAGCACGCCCTGAAGCTGGCGCTGCTCGTTGAGGCGGAGTTTGCGCCACCGGCTCTGGATTTCGTCCCGCAGCGCGTCGTGGGTGAGCCTGGGCGGGTCGCCGGGTGGAAACGCCTGCAGGAAGCCGCGCAGCAGCCCGGCGATGATGTCGATCTCGCGGAAGAGGACGGGCGTTGACCGGGAACCAAGCGCGTGCGGGGGGCTTCGGCGTCCAGTACGCGCTGGCGCACCTTCCCTTCGGAGAAGTGCCCGCCCAACCAGCGCAGCAGGTCCAGCCCGGAGCGGGGCAGGGCCTTGTTCGCGAGCAGCGCCGCCTCGTTGCCCTGGTAGCGGGGGTCGCCAAGCTCCTCCACGTAGCTTGCCACTTCCAGCGCCTGCGCCGAGAGGGTCAGCCGCTCCTCGTGCGAGAGGCTGCCGCTGAGCGCGTCGAGTTCGCCGGCCAGCCGCCTCGGCGTGGGGGGCCGGTTCAGCTCGAACGCCAGCAGGAAGTCGCCAAAGAAGTCGGCGGCAATCTTGATCTCTTCGGCGAGGAGCAGGAAATTGCGGTCGTCGAAGATGGGGCGGAGCGCAATGCAGGCGACCAGCGCCTCGCGCTCGCGGACGGCGCGCTGCCCGCCGAATGTCTCCACCAGGCGCGCGGCTTCCTTCTGGGGATGCGCCGGGCATGATCGCGCAGCAGCTCGACCGCCGCCTCGTGGGTGTCGACGTCGGCGGCCAGCGCCGGCCACAGCCGGCGCAGGATCGGCGTCGCGTCGGCGGGAATTCTCCGGCAGCCGCTCGAACAGCGGCCCGATGACGCGCATGACGCCGGTCCGGTTCTTGCGCCCCGCCAGAAACCGCACCAGATCGGCGATGAACGGATAGCCGACCACCACCACGAGGTCGGGGCGCTTGTTGACCAGATCGACCATCCGGCTGGCGGCCGGCTCGATGGCGGGTTCCCAGCCGTGAGCGGTGAGCACGCCCTGGTACGCGCGCGCCAGCGCCACGTGGTCGATGGCCTGCTCGGCGCTCTCCATCCCCCGGAGCGCGCGCAGCGCCTGCTCCGGCGGGATGGGCGTCTGCTGGAACAGGTCGCCCACCAGGTCGCGGAAGTCCTCGCGCCGCTCCCCGGAGAAGAGCTGGAACTGGAAGAGCAGCAGCAGTTGCGCCAGGTCGGCGGGGAGGTCCAGAGTCAGGAGGGTTTGCGCCATGAGGAAGGGCGCGGGCGCAGGGAGGCTCGCGCCGGTCCCTGACCGGGCCAGCGACAGGATGGTGTGCTGGATCACCTGGCCGAAGCGCGCGCCCCGCTCCGAGCGCGCGAGCGTCCGCAGCGCTTCGAGCACGGGCAGCCCGACGAGCGGGTGCCGGTCGGTCACGACCGCCTGCTCGGCGAGCCGCGCCAGCACCATGTCGCCGGCAGGGCCGAGCGACTCGGCGGCGCGCACCAGCAGGTCGCCGGCGGGGCGCTCCAGCGGCGGCTCTGGCCCCAGGTGGGCGAGCGCGTCCTGCACCGGCCTGGGGAGCTGCGCGACGAGGTCATGGTCGGCGAGCAGGCTGTCGAAGTCGGCGGCTTCGAGGTGTTGCGCCGCCAAGCAGAGCATTGCCCTGGCGAGGCGCTCGTCGCTGCGCGCCGCCGAGAGCGCGCCGTGCAGCATGTTGCGCACCGGTCGCTGGTCAAGCACAAACGGGACCACCGCGAGTTCCTCCAGCAGCGCGGCCACTGCCGCCGGGTCGCCGGCCTCGACAAGCTCCTGCTCGTAGGCGAGGGCGATCCGCCCGAAGACGCGCGGCAGCGTCTCGGCGATGATGGGGCGCTCGTTGAGCCAGCGCCGGAGCACGTTGTAGGCGGCGCGCGCCTGCCCGCCCTGCGCCGCCGCGTCAAGTTGCTTGAAGAGCGCCACCGCCAGCGTCCGGTCGGTTTCCAGCAGCGGCAGGAGCGCGTCGGCAGTCTCTGGCTCGTCGAGCGAGAGTGTGATGCGCAGGAGATAGCTCGCGTAATCCGTCAGCAGCCGCCCGGAGAGCGTCGGATCGCTCTGCAGCAGGTCGATCACGGCCTCGCGGTCGATGGGCTGGCCCTCCGCCAGCGAGATGTCCATCACCGCGCGCCGCGAGACCGTCTCCAGCGCTTCGGACAGCGGCATGTACTGGAGGTGGTGCCGCGTGGCGTCGGCCAGGCCGTCCAGTTGCTTGATGAGCGAGACGGGGTTGAGCTGCATCTGGCCGATGGCGAAGGCGCTGTAGGGACCCCGCAGCGGCGCGGTGACGAGCCTCGCCTCGCGCCAGTTGTAGACCTGGTCCTCAGCGGCGACCCTGTCGCCCGCGACGAACTTGATCTGCGCCGGGCACGCGGCGCTGTCGGCGACGTTGGTCACAAAAGTGACCAGCGCGCGCGTGGGCTGCGGCAGCAGCGTCAGCAGCCCCTGGATGAAGTCGAGCCTTGCCGCCAGCGGCGCGTCACAGCCGACGATGGCGAGCGGCTTCGCCTGCACGATGGCGGCGAGCAGCCCGCGCACGGTGCGCGCGTCGTTGTCGCAGGCGTCGAGCAGCGCGGTCAGCGCCGCGACGCGCTTTTTCGGCTTCGGCGGATCGGGGACGATGAGGGTGGTGGGCCGCAGCGCGCTGTTGAGCGTGCTGAAGGTGGGCATCTTGACGTCGAGCCGCGCCGGGAGCGCGTCCAGGTTCTCGACCAGTCCTTCGGCCACGTGCGCCGGCGCGAACAGGTAGTGGACGGTCGCGGGGTTGCTCACGCCGTCCTCGGCCCAGTTGCGCTGCGCGTGCGCCACGATGTAGTCGGCGCTCTTGCCCCGAAACAGGCCGACCGCGTTCGACTCAGGGCCGCTCACGTCCTCGTCGCCGACGGGCGCGATGGGGGCGAGGCGCAGCGCCTCTTTCCACTGGCCGACGGCCACGTCCGGCGAATACGCGATGAGCTGCGGCGTGCCGACCGGTCGCCCCGCCTCCATGAAGAATCCGTGATAGAGGTGCTCTAGCTGGGTTACTTTGCGCGCCGTCCGGGCAGCCACGTCACCCACCTGTTCATACGTAAGCGGCTCGTGACCTTAACGATAGCTTGTTCGCCTGTTCAGCGCAAGCGCGCCCACCTGTTACCGGCGACGTAGCCCCGCTATTTTGCCTGCCGAGAGGCCGGCCGTCCGTCGCCTTCGCTGCGATTGCGCCAGGAGGGAGTTAACCACAGGTAACACAGATTGCGCGGATCATAAGATTGTATTGGGAGGCGGCCCCGTCAGATACCTCCCCTCACCCTCGTCGACCTTCAATCACCGTAGCCGTGCGGGTGCGCCCGGTGCCAGTTCCACGCGGTCTCGATGATCTCGTGCAGGTCGGTGTAACGCGGCGTCCAGCCCAGCTCGCGCCGGATCGTCTCGCTGCTGGCGATGAGCACCGCCGGGTCGCCGGGCCGGCGCGGGCCGATCTCCGTCGGGATGGGGGTGGCCGGTGATCGCGCGCGCGGCTTCGACGACCTCCATCACGCTATAGCCTTTGCTGTTGCCCAGGTTGTAGCGGCGGCTGCCCAGGTCGAGCGCGCGCAGCGCCAGGATGTGCGCCTGGGCCAGGTCGTAGACGTGGACGTAGTCGCGGACACAGGTGCCGTCCGGGGTGGGGTAGTCGCCGCCGAAGATGCGCACCTTCTCGCGCTGGCCCAGCGCCACCTGAAGCACGAGCGGGATCAGGTGCGTCTCCGGGTCGTGATCCTCGCCGCGCTCGGCGCTCGCGCCGCAGGCGTTGAAGTAGCGCAGCGCCGCATAGCGCAGCCTGCCCAGCCGATCCAGCCAGTAGAGGTAGCGCTCCAGGATGGCCTTGGACTCCCCGTAGGGGGCTGCCAGGCACGATGCGCTCGTTCTCCGTGATGGGGATTTGCTCCGGGTCGTCGAACAGGTTGGCCGTGGAGGAGAGGATGAAGCGCGGGACCCCGTGATCGACGATCTGGCGCAGCAGGTTGAGGCCGTTGGTGATGTTGTCGCCCAGGTACATGAACGGCGCTTCCATCGACTCGCCCACCAGCGTGTACGAGGCAAAGTGCATCACGCCGTCGAACCGGTGCGCGTCAAAGAGTGTCTGCAACGCGCCCATGTCCGCCAGGTCGGCCTCGACGAATTCGGCGTCGGGATGCACCGCCCCGCGATGCCCCTGATACAGATTGTCCAGGACCACAACGCTGTCGCCCGCCTTGATCAGTTCCTCAACCACGACGCTGCCGATATAGCCGGCCCCGCCGGTCACCAGGATGTGCATGTTGATCCCCTTTTGAAGTGATGGTTTTGAAGCAAAGGCCCGTCAACGGGCGCGGTCTGGCTGCGCCCCGCCCATGCGCGCGCCAGCCAGCGGACCTGCGCAACCTTCGCGCCCAGGCCTAATACGCGCCCTTGCGCAGAAGCACGACGGCAAAAGTCTGGAACACGATCTGGATGTCAAGCCAGATCGACCAGTTGCGGATATACCACATATCGAGGCGCACCCGCTCTTCGTAGGTCACGTCGCTGCGCCCGCTCACCTGCCACAGCCCGGTGATGCCCGGCTTCACGGTCAGCAGGTTCATCGCCCACTGCGTGTAATGGGCCAGTTCGGGCGCGGTAATCATGCGCGGCCCGACGATGCTCATCTCGCCCTTGAGCACGTTCACAAGCTGCGGCAGCTCGTCCATGCTGGTCTTGCGCAAGAAGCGCCCGATGCGCGTGACGCGCGGGTCCGTCTTGAGCTTAATCTCGCGCTCGTAGGTCTCGCGTTCCTCTGGATGGACCTTGAAGTAGGCTTCGAGCACCTCGTCGCCGTTCGTCACCATGGTGCGGAACTTGAAAGCGTCGAACTCCCTCCCGCCCACGCCGACCACGCGCCGCCGGTAGAATATCGGCCCCGGCGAGTCGTTGCGGATGATGAAGGCGATGAGCGGCATGACGAGGCTCAGCATCAGCAGACCCAAACACGCAAACACAATGTCAAGCGCGCGCTTGATTACCACATCGACGCCGGTGAGCCGAAGCTGGTTCACATCCAGGAACGGGACGTAGCCGATGTTCCGCACCTCGACGCCGGTCGTCAGAATCTCGTAGAGGCCGGTGGACAGGTGCACGTTGACCGCCCGCGAATGCGTCCACTGTTGCTGGACGAGATCGACGAGTTCCAGTCGGTGCAGCGCGCTCGTCGCCACCATCAACTCGGTAATCTCGTGACGCGCCAGGACCGCACCGAGGTCGGTCGTCCGAGCCAGTACCCGCAGGCCAGGGAGGACCTCCGCGCCGATGGGCTGCTCGTTGTCCAGAAACCCGACGACGCGCACGCCCGCCCCCGACGCATCCAGAAGTTGGCGGGCGATGGAAACGCCCTCGCCGTTCGCGCCCACCACGATGGCGCTCGCGGTGAGATACCCACGACGGCGCATGACCTGCACGACGCGCCGCATGGTGAACCGGCTCGCCGTCACCGATGCGGTCACGAGAACCCACGACAACAACAGCCAGCCGCGCGCGATGACCAGTTCAGTGTTGATGAAGGCCACCGCTATCACGAGCGTGATGCTGATGGTCGTCGCGTTGAAGACGCGCATGTACTCCTGCCAGCCGACGAAGAGCACCGCGCTGTCATAGAGGCGGGACAGGGCAAAAACAATGAGCGAGAGCGGGATCAGGGTGAAGGCCAGCCTGGTGTAGAGCAGGAAGTTGGGCACGCCCTGCGGGTCAAACAGGGGCGACGCGGTTTCGAACCGGAGCAGGTAGGCCACGAGATAGCCAAACCCGACCGCCAGCGCGTCTGTCCCCAACAGCGCGATGAGCAGCGCGCCCCGGCCCCTGCTCCACTTCGGCAACCTTGACTTCCACACTGCTTTGGGCGGCAGCACGAACTGTTGCCATCCCGTGACGGCGTGCCCCTCGCTGGAGCCGTTCGATTCGACGCGGGTTGGTACGGGCTGCCCCGTTGGGGCCCCCTCCGCCTCGCCTTCATAAGAGGCAAGTTTTACATCGTCAGTGTGCGTCATCATTGTCAGCCATCGCTTCTGCGTAGATGTCTTCCAGGGCTGCGGTCTTCGCATCCCAACTGTGATGGTTCTCAACAAACCGGCGGCCCGCCATGCCCAGCTCGACCCGGCGTTCCGGCGCGGCGAGCAGGTCCAGTACGTGGCGGGCGAGCGCATCCGGCGACTCCCCCGTGAGCAGGTCGCGGCCCGGCGTCACCGCCAGCGCGGAGCACGCCTGCGGCGTGCACACCACGGGCGTCCCGGTCGCCATTGCTTCCAGAACCTTGTTCTGAATGCCCACGCCATAGCGAATGGCACTAACCGAAATAGTTCCGCGCGCCAGAAAGGGCCGCAGGTCGGGGACGGTGCCGGTCACGGTGACGCGCGGATCAGCGGCAAGCGCCTGCACCGCCGGCGCGGGGTCTTTGCCCGCGACGATGAGGCGCGCTTCGGGCGCGCCCGCCCACACCAGCGGCATCACGCGCCCCGCCAGGTCAAGCGCGGCAGCGACATTCGCATGATAGCTCATCTTGCCCGTAAATACGATTGTGGCGGGGTCGCGCTCGTGCGGCGGCGCGCAGTGGAAGTAATCCAGGTCCACCCCGTTGGGCACAACCACGCAGCGCGCGCCGAGGTCCCGCCCGGCCAGCGCGACGAGCTTGTCGCGGTCGGCTGGCGAGGTGACGAGCACGCGGTCGAAGCGGTCCGCCAGGCTGCCCTCGAAACGGCGGGTGCGCCCCAGGTCGAGGCGGGCCATCAGCCGGCTCTTGAGCGTCGGCGGGTCGTCGAGCACGCGCTCGAACAGCAGCGTGATGCTGTCCACGGCGTCGTAGACCACCGGCGCGCCGTTCACCCCTGCGCTGAGCGCAGCCCCGCGCAGGTGCTCGATGTGCACCACGTCGAAGTGCGTCTCCGCGCTGAGGCGCTGCACCAGGCGGACGCCCTCCGGTGAGTGCGAATAGGCGTACTGGAGCGGCTGCGACGTGGGCAACGCGCGCAGCCCGTTCCACAGGGTGCGCCAGCGCGTGTGCGGCACCAGGTACACCGCCTCGCAGACCGCGCGCAGTTCCTCAAGCGCCCCGGCGTCATCGCCCGGCGGCTGCAACGCCACCAACGTGACCTCATGCCCCCGGCGCGCCAGGGTGCGCACCCAGTGGTACGGGCGCACCCGGATCATCGAGGGCAGGTAGGGCGACAGGAACAGGATGCGCATCACGCAACTCCGTAGATCGCGTCGAGGGGCCGGAACGCCAGCCGGTAGTCATAGCACATCTCGGCCAGCAGGCGTCCGTTCGCCGCCAGACGGCCGGCGAGCGCGGGGTCAGTGAGCAGGCGCACGACCGCGTCGGCGAAGGCCTCCGGCTCGTCGGCAATGAGGGCCTGCTCCTCGTGCCGTATCGCAATCCCTTCACCGCCAATCGTGGTGGTGACGAGCGGGATCCCCTGCGCCAGGGCGTTGAGGATTTTCACGCGCATCCCACCCCCCGACCGGAGCGGCACCACCATCAGCGTGCTTTCGTGCAGGTAGCGCGAGGGGTCCTCGACATAGCCGGTCACCTCTACGCTGGGGTCGGTCTGGCCCCAATGCACGATCTCATGTGGCGGGCGTGCGCCGATCAAAACGCAGCGCACGTCCGGCACCTGCGCCTTCACGCGCGGAAAGATATCGTGCAGAAACCACAGAATCCCGTCCACGTTGGCCGGCCAATCCATCGTGCCGATGTGCATGATCGTTGGCCGTGCCGGCGTGCGCGCGATGACGGTGACTTCATCGGTGTCGATGGCGATAGGGATCACCATGACGTCATCCCGCGCGCCGACTTCGATCAACGCGCGCCGGTCCGCCTCGCTGACGGCCAGCACCGAGTCAAACCGGCGGCACATCTCGCCCTCGTAACGCTGCAACAGGCGCCAGTCGCGCTCGGCGAGCAGCTTACGCGGCCCGAAGCGCAACGTCTCGGCCAGACGGCAGTAAAGCTTCCAGAGCGCGTTGTGCAGGTCGAGCACCCGGTGCGCGCCGCCGTTGACGCGCAGCGCGAACTGCGCCATGTTGAGCTGGTCGGCGTGCACCACGTCGAACCGGGTCTGCCGCGCGAGCCGGTCAACCGCTGCGCGCATCGCCGCGTGATCGTCGCGGACCATCACCCAGGGTTGGTTGGTAAGCAGGCTCCGCGCCAGGTATCCAACCTCGGTGACATATGAACGCTTCATCGGCACGGTGTAGACAGCTTTACACAGGCCCTCCAGATGGCGGAGCGCCGCCTCAGGGGCGCTCGCGCGCCGGTAGGAGAGCAGCGTCACCTGGTGGCGACGCGCAAGGTACTTCAGGACGTTGTAGGTCTTGACCCTCGGCCCGCTGTCCGGGGGATAGGGCAAAACCTGCGTCAGCAGCAAAACTTCTTTTCCGGATTCCGGCATATTTATTAAACCTATACATACGATCTTCTCCATCACGGACGATGACCCACTGGTTGTTGAGGCGGCAAGGATCGCATCGACAATCCGTTGGCTCGCCCTACCGTCGCCATAGGGGTTTGCGCCCCGCGCCATGCGCCGGTGCGCGTCCGCGTCCTGGAGCAACAGCGCCACTTCGTCCACGATGCGGCGCGGGTCGGTGCCAACCAGCCTGACCACGCCCGCCTCGACGCCTTCCGGTCGCTCGGTGACCTCCCGCATGACGAGCACCGGTACCGACAGGCCCGGCGCTTCCTCCTGGATGCCGCCGGAGTCGGTGAGCACGAGGTGGGCCTCGCGCAGCAGGCCAACGAAATCGTAATAACCCTGCGGCTCGATCAGGGTGATGTTCGGTATGCTGCTGAGGCGCGCCTGCACGGGCAACAACACGTTGGGATTTGGGTGCACAGGGTACACAATGTGCACGTCAGTGAAACGCGCGGCGATCTCCGCCAGGGCGTCACAGATGTGCGCCAGCGGTTCGCCAAAGTTCTCGCGCCGGTGCGCGGTGACGAGGATCAGCCGCTTGCCGTCGGCTGACCATCGCCGCGCATTGCCGCGTTCCTGCGCGATGCGGGCATCGGTCATGAGCAGCGCATCGATCACAGTGTTTCCGGTCACGACGATGGCGTCGTCGCGCACGCCCTCGGCCAGCAGCGTCTGCCGGTTGCGCTCGGTGGGCGCGAAGTAGAGGTCGGCCACCACATCGGTGACGCGCCGGTTGATCTCCTCCGGGAAGGGCTGCCACTTGTCGTGGGTGCGCAACCCGGCTTCGACATGGCCGACCCGCACGCGGTGGTAGTAGGCCACGAGGCTGGCGGCCATGACGGTCGTCGTGTCGCCCTGCACCAGCAGCCAGTCGGGCTGCGCCGCTGCAACCACGTCGGTGAGCCGCAGCAGGATATTCGCGGTGAGCTGCGGCAGAGTCTGGTTGGACATCATCACGTCGAGGTCATAGTCGGCGCGGATGTCGAAGACCTCCAACACCTGGTCGAGCATCTGGCGGTGCTGCGCGGTGGCGCACACCACCGAGGTGATTCGGTCGGGGTGTTGCGCCAGCGCCTTGATGACGGGCGCCATCTTGATCGCTTCGGGACGGGTCCCGATCACACTCATCACCTTCAACATGGCTACGCCACCCTGACGCCCTGCGCCGCCTCGCGCGATACGAGCGCGAGCAGCTCAGAGTACGTCCCCATGCCGATTTCGTCGCGGCGCGCGACGAGGTAGTCAAGCATCTGCCTGAAGGACCGCAGGCCGCGCACGTCCACCGGGTCGAAGTAGACGTTCACGTAGGCCCCGGTCTGCACGCCGAGATCGATCAACCGCCGGAACGAAGCGAAGAAGCCGGCGTTGTCCTCGCGCCAGACTTTGAAGAGCTTGCTGGGTGAGCGGAACGCATGGTAGGTGTCGAAAACGCTCGACGGGTGGCGCGGGCACTGATTGAGCGGCAACTCCCACAGCCCTTCGCGGGTCTGGAACGGCACGAGCTTCTTGTCGCGCCGCATCAGCGCCGATGACGAATACTGGTAGCCCAGGTCGCGCAGGATCGGGTAGATGTTGGGGGTGAACTCCAGGTGCGGCAGGCGGAACCCGACCGGCGCGTAGCCCAGCAGATCGACGCAGACCGCGTGCCCGCGCTCGACCTCCGCGCGTTGCTCATCAAAGGACATATCGACAAGGCGTCGGGGGTTGAAGACCTCGCTATGCGGGTGCGAGTACGTGTGGTTGAGCACCTCGTGCCCCTCGTCGATGATGCGCCGGTGCACGTCGGGCGCGCGCTCGATCCACTGGCCGATGCAGGCGAAGCTCGCCCTGAACGGGTAGGGCGCGAGCGTGTCAAGCAGCCAGGGCATCGCCTCGATGTCTTCGGGCAGGTCGAGGTCAAACGAGAGGTTGACCCACGTCTTCTTGCCCGCCGGCCAGGGGAAATCGTCAACGTAGTCGGCGTAGAGCCGCCGTGTAAACCAACCTGGAAACAACAGGGTCGTGAGCGCCATCAGCGGGCGGTTGGGATCGTGCCCCAGGCATAACTCCATGATGCGATGGCTCATTGCGTTACCTCAGCGACAATGGGCGCCGCCTCGGTCGAGCGCGGCGTGCGTACCCAGACGTTCGTATTCCGTTGCGCGCGCACCCGCAGGCGCAGCATGGTCCGCCACAGCGCGTAGAACGGGGCGACCGGCAGGCTCAGATAGACCTTGAGCGGCGCGCGCTCCAGCAGCAGGCCCAGCGGCGCGTACGCCAGAAGCCCGATCCACAGGGCAGCAAGCCAGGGCCACGGGAGCGGATGCGCGGTGAACCACGACACGGCGGCGATCAGGCCGGTGTTGAGCGCGGCAATCACGCCCAGGCTGGAGAACGAAGGCATCCACTGCTCAATCGCGCCGTCCACCTGCGCCCAACTGCGGTTCCGCAGCCCGGTTTTGAACAGCCGGGGCGCAAGTTTCTTGGTGACTTCTGCGCGGCCATGCATCCACCGCGCCCGCTGGTGGCGGGCGGCGCTCAGGTTGTTCACCATCTCGCCATAGGCGCGGGCATCGGGCGCGAAGAATACGCGGATGTTGTGCTGCAACAGGTGCGCGCGATACTCGGCGTCCTCGGTCAATGACGACGCGCTCCACGGGTACTGCTCCAGGACGCCCCGCGCAAAGCACATCGCGTCGCCCATCAGCTTCGAGGACAGCCCCAGGTTGCTGCGCCCCAGGTTCCGCAGCCGGTTGTCCATGACGAACGCGATGTACATGATCGCCGTGAACCACCCGTCTGCCGGGTTCGCGATGACGTGCTGGCCCTGAATGACCGTGTGCCCCTCCTGAAGCCAGGCGTCCATGACGCGCAGGAACGCCGGGTCCACAACCGTGTCGGCGTCAAAAACCACGACCGCGTCATAGCGCGGCTCGCGGGCGAGGACCGCGTCAAAGAGCCAGGCGAGCGCGTAGCCCTTGCCGCGCTGTTCGAGATTGCGCCGTTCGAGAGCAATCGCGCCGGCGCGGCGCGCCACCTCGGCGGTGGCGTCGGTGCAGTTGTCCGCGACGACAAACACGTCAAAGCAGTCCGCGGGGTAGTCCTGCGCAAGGAGGCGCGTGACCGTCCGCCCAATCGTCGCTTCTTCGTTGTGCGCCGGGATCGTCACCGCGAAGCGGTGGACGGGCTGGGCCGGCGACCTCGGACGGGGCTTGCGGATGCTCGCAAACGCCAGCGCATACAGGTAGCCCAAACACAGGATCACAAAGGCAAGTAGGCCGGAAGCGATTGCTCTCGCCAGCAACGTCATCATAGCGCCTCGAAAGCGGGGGTGTGTTCGGTCGTCCAGTTGATTCATACCATTTACTGGTATTCTTAAGGTGAAAAGCGCGTGAAGATTATCTTACAATCTATTACACGCGACCGCAGCCCGCCCTGGGCGCTGCCCAGGGCCTCGTCCTCGCCCACGCCCTCGATCTTGGTGCGCCGGCCCTCGACGAAGTTCAGGAACGGCGGCAGTTGCACCTCCGCGCTCGCCTTGCTCGACGCAATCGCCCCGCCCCAGAGGAACTCCGGGATGCGGCTGTGGTCGAGCAGCAGCAGGAAGAGCAGCTGAGCATCGACCGGATGTCCTCCGAGAAGCCCACGCTGGGCGAGGCAAACTTGAACGACGCCCCCTTGCCCAGGATCAGCATCGTCAGCCGGTGCCAGATGATCTCGAACACGTTCTGGTACGTCCCGGACGCGGCGTCGTAGTACTCGACCTCCTCGCCGTTGACTTCCTTCACCTTCTCCGGGTCCTCGGCCCCTCCACGACCGGCATCGGGTTGCCGTGGATTTCGGCCCCGTCCAGGCCTTTTGCGCAGCAGCACGTCGTAGCGGTAGAAGAGGTCGAGCATCGCCTCGTAGACGGGCCGGCCGAACAACTCGTTCGTGCTGCGGTCGTTGGGCAGGTGCACGATGGGCAGCCGGCCGATCAGGTTGGCGTACTGGAAGGTCTCCACCTCGCCGACGTAGTGCCCGTCCACTGCCTTCTTCCACCGCAGCTTCAGCGTGCGCCCGTCGAGGCGGTATTCGTCGGTGACCGACACCTCGTCCAGTTCCACGTGCACCGTGTAGGCGACGGGCCGGCGGTAGTCGAGCGGGTGCACGCGCACGGTGACCGAGGTCGGGTGCGAGCACGGTGAGCGACCCGTCGGCGTTGACGGCGACGAACTGGTCGCCGAGCGCGTAGAGGTCCTCGACCAGCGACAGAAACAGCGCGCGATGCCGGCGCGCGAACACCGCCAGGCGGTTGTTGGTGTACGCCACATGGTCGGTCTCCGGGTCCGCGTCGGGCGCGGGCTTCTGCGCGAGGACGAAGCCCACGCCGCCGCCGAGCACGTAGCTGGCGACGATCTCGGTGAGCGGCTTGGCGAAAAGCCCGCCGAAGGTGTAGCCCTTCTGCAGCCCCCGGCGCAGCTTGTCCCAGAAGGCGTAGTCGGCGCGCTTGCGGTCCAGGCCGGCCGGTCGGCCCAGGCGCGCCATCCAGAAGTCCGCGCCCAGCGCGCGCGACACCCGGCCCACGATCTGCCGCACGGTGGGGGTCAGGCGCGCGGCCCGCACGCGCCCCGTCACGCGCTCGCGCAGCGTGAGTGAAAGCTCGCTCAACGTGGCACCTCCCGGTCGCGATCCCCGCCCTGGCTGCGGTACAGCCCGCGCACGCGCACGCGCGCCGCGCCCGTCGATTGCCCCCGCCGCCGCCAGCTTGTTGAAGCCGCCGGCGGTGGCGTCCGCCAGGTCGCGAAAGCGCCCGTTGGGCAACGCGGTGAACTCTTCAATGAACTCGCCGTTCCACGCGCCGCGCACCAGGCGCACGTTGCCGGCCTGCGCCTGCCCGCGAACGGCTCCAGGCGCGTGTCCTTGGCGCCGGTGGGGCGGTCGGCCTCGACCACGAAGCCCTTCAGGTTGCGGATCGTCGCCTCCGCGCTCTCCTTGCCGCCCGACCCCGGCTCCTGCTCGATGTAAATCCGCACCGCGCGCGGCGATCCGTAGCGTTGTGCGTCCAGCTCGGCGGTCTGCTTGATGACGGCCTCGCGCTCCCCGGCGCTCCACTGGCCGAATACGGCATCCTCGATGTAGATCAGGCCGTCGTCCGCGTGCGCCTGCAGCACGCCGGCCGTGCGCGCGCCGCCATCTTTCGTGCCGGCCTTGTCCCAGTACCGGGCGCGCCGCGCCTTCGCCGGGGCCGCGTCCACGATCTCGAACCATTCGCGCCGGAACCACGCGCCCTCGCGCGGCCGGGGCACGCCCTGGTACTCGGCGCTTCACGCCACCTCGCCCAGGTCGGTGCGCAGCTGCGCCAGCGCCGGCCGGCTGAAGCGCTGCGGCGTCAGCGGCTCCCCGGCGCGCGCCCCAATGGCTCCGGCTGTCCGGTGGGCAGACCCAGGTAGGCGTCGTTGGCGTCGCGCGTCGCCTGGTCCTCCGCCAGCGCCGGCAGGCGCAGCACCGTCCAGGCCTCCGCCTGCGCCTGCAGCAGCCGGCCGGCCAGGTCGTCGGCGTGCCAGCGCGTGCAAACGAGCACGATGGCGCCCTCTTCCCAGACGCGCGTGCGGAAGGTGGTGCGGTACCACTCCCACACGTGGTCGCGGATGGTCTGCGACTGCGCCTGTGCCCAGTTCTCGAACGGGTCGTCGATGATGCCCAGCAGCGCGCCATGGCCGGTGATCGGCCCGCCCACGCCTGCCGCCAGGAGGCTGCCCCGGTAGGGCGGGGCCAGCTCCCAGCGGTTCACCGCGCGGCTGTCGCGGCGCGTGGCCACGGTGGGGGAAGAGGCGGCGGTAGGCGTCGCTCTCGACGATGCCGCGCGCCTGGCGCGACTTGCTGTACGCCAGGTCGGCGCCGTAGCTGGCGAGGATGATGGGGTCGTCGGGCCGCCGGCCCAGCCAGAACGCCGGCAGGCGCACCGAGGTCAGCTCCGATTTTCCCATTTGTGGCGGGGCGAAGATCATCAGGCGCGTGATCTCCCCCGCCACCACGCGGTCGAGGGTTTCTGCGATCAGCGCGTGCGCCGGCTCGGCGACGTAGCGCGGGAAGGTGTGCTGCGTGAAGGCGAGCAGGCTCTGGCGCGCGGACGTCAGCGCTTCGTCCTCGGCGCTGCCGGCGACCGTCTCCAGGCCTTCGACGAGCGCCCGCATGTACCGGTCTCGCGCCGAGCGCTGCCCCTGGTCGCTCGCCGTCGTCAGTTCCAGGGTCGCCAGCGGGTTCATTGTGCCGGCCCCCTGGCGACGAAGAGCGTGCGGAACTCCGCCGCAATCGCCGCCAGCGCGTCGCGGTCCTGCACGTGCCGGCGGATGATGTCGAGCTGCGCCGCCGCCAGCGCCATGAGTTCGCGCGCCGCGACCGCCTGCTCGCCGAGCGCCTCGACGCGCGCCTTGCTCTCCACGAGCTTGCGCCGGCGCTCGATCAGCGCCAGGAGCTGGTTCCACGTGTCGCGCTCCGTGTCCGCCTGCGCGATGGCCGCGCCCAGGTCGTCGACAGCCGCCTTGAGTGGCGCTTTCCGGCCGGCCTTGGCCGCCTGGACGAGGGCGGCGTGCGCCGCCCTTGACCCGCGCCCACGCCGGCTGTCCCTCGCCCGTGCCCAGCCGGTCCAGCACCTGGGTCTGGGCGCGTAGAGGAGCGCGATCTCGTCGTCGAGCGCGCGCAGGTCCGCGTCGGCCAGGGCGGCCTGGTACCGGTCGAGGAGGTTGGCCGGCAGGTGTTTCGAATACCGTCCGTGCTTGAAGTTCGGGCTTGCCACGCCGGCGGGCGTCTTGCCGCCGTGCAGCCGGCACCGACCGTTTGGGAACAACGCCATGCTCTGGCATGACATGGTGGTCAGGCGCCGGCGCGCGCCGCAGATAACCCGCCCCTGCGCGTTTTTCTGCCCCGTCCGATATGGGTCCAGGTCGGCGGCGCGGTCGGCCTCCACCTGCGCCCTGATTGCCGCTGCTTCATCCGGAGTCACGCCATCACGCCTCGTTGATCTCAGGGTTTCCGGCTCTTTTTAGGGATTGCCGCACGCTCGTAATGACCTCGCGTCCATGAGCGCGTCTGTACGCCGTAGAGAATCGAAAATCCGACCATCATCCGCTGCGGTTCCGCCGCAGGTGACGGTCGGATTGACTTCAGTATAGCACAATTGTTTGTGCCGGCAATGGCCGGTCTGTCTTGCTATGCCGCACGCAGCACTCGATATTGGTTACAGCAGCGTCAGTGGCGTGCCAGCTGGTGTATCCCCAGCGCATCACCTAATCCAGCACAAGGCGCGAGCGAATACAAGTTACCTTTTGCCCAACTTGTGCCAGATATATGCGGGTGAAATAGGAGATTGGTGGAAAGGAATGACGAGGTAGACAAGTGGGTTAATGGGTAGGTTCAACCCACTTGTCTGTTTTACTCCAGCAGGCCAGCTGTCTACTCGCTCAGCGATGTGCGAAGCAGTGGACTATTGGTCGGAACCGGATCAGGGTAACCCTGTGGCAGGCCAAACAGTGCACGGGCTACCTTTGCGCTAATCCAGTTCTGGTAACCGTTGTATTCGTCAGTGGAGACGTTCAGCTCCATCAGAGCGATCCAGGCCACGCTCAGTGTCGTATCCATTTCGGCGACCAGTGTTCGGAACTCGTCCGTATCCAGTTCCGGAACAGCATTGTTGCCATCCAAGAGCGAATGGACATTCCGACTAAACGTTACGAGGCCCTGAAATCGACTTGCCACTGTGGCATCGGCGCGATTGAACGTGGTCAATGCACTCGAAAGCCCAGTATATAGCCGATTAGCTGACAGATCTACGCCAGCGTCGTCGATGGAAGCTATGACCCTTTCCATCATAGGAGCGATTGCCGGAAGGGTGAGATCAAAGGCTATCTGCGCCGCCTCAACCCTCTCCTGGCGGGCGACCAGTTGGCTTTGATCGTTAGGGATCGAGATGATCAGCAACACCACGAGCACGAGCAGGGCGACGCCGATGATCTTGCTCCGCAGACTCAGGCGATTCAGGGAAGCCTTTTTGGGGAGCTTCCTCACCGGTTGGTTCTCTGGATGCGGTCATGACTTACTCCTTTGAATTGAGCCGCCTTCCTCGAGGACGTTTGACATAGGCTTCTCTCAAGTTTCTTGCCGTAGCGTCCTCAAAGTCCGGCGGTAACCAATGAAGATGGTCGTGCTCGACAGTAACTTTGGGAATTGGTGTTTAAAGTCTCTCGCCTATACGTCCACCACCGAGTCATCGCTGCCAAAGGCGTTTGAGACGTAACCATCAGCGGCTTCGTCATTCTCCCAGCGTTCACCATCAAGCAAGTAGCGGAAGCGGTAGTGTCGGCCTGGTTGAAGTGAGATCGTTATCGTGAGACTGCCATCCTTGCGCCGTTTCATGGGATGAGTGGCCTTGTCCCAATCATTGAATTCACCACATAGGTGAGCGGTTTGGACCTCCGCTTGGGGGACGAACGTAAACGTCACCTGACACGAACGACGCGACTTGGAATAGACCTTTTTTATCATACGGTTTCCTCCGTTGCTTGGCAGGTTAGCCTGGCAATTGCATCAGCGGCGTGTAGCCTTAGGCGGCCCTGCCCAAGGCCAACATGCAGAAGATGTCGCCCAAGGTGATAATGCCCACCCGCTTGCCTTTGGTGATCCGCTAATGGCAGGCCGCCGCTCTTGCCGTTCAACATCAATTGAGCCGCGCGCGATGAAAGTATGAGGCGTGACAGTGATTGGGTTGCGCGTCATGACTTCGCGCACCCTGAATTGGTACCGGACAAGAAACCGCCTTGGGGGCGGAAACATCAGCGGCAACGTTACTTGTAGTATACCCCAAAAACAGGGTGCCGGCGCATTTAGCCGGGATGCGCCCAGGGCAATCGCGTCTTATTTTAGAAACCCCCACCTGTGGAGGGCGCATCATACCAGCACCTAAATGTGGCGGCGCACTTTGCGACGCTCCAAAGCGGCAATCCCATATGTGGGGTACGATTTGCCTGGAAGCGCCACATATGCCCCCATCGAATTTAGACGCGATTGCCCTGGGGATGCGCCCTTCTGCGTGCACAGCCTGTGCTATACTTCACTCAAGAAGAGGGGGGAATGCGGGTATCAGTGGCATGAGCGACGAACATGATACGCTTCGGGTTTTCGATAACTGGCTGGTCGTTGCCGAGGCCGTGGACTTGACCGGATTCAGTGTGGAGCACCTGCACAGGCTTGCGCAGGATCAGCGTGTAGAGGCAGTCAAGTTGGGCGGGCGGTGGCTCTTCAAGCGCGAAAGCCTCCTGGCGTTTGCAGCCAAGGCTGACAGGGGTGAAGCGCCTGGGCGTGAGGCGGGGGTGAATGATACCATTTCACCGGATGAAACGGCGGAAAACCAGGGTTCGGAGTAGCCGGCCCGGATGTGCTCATGCGACGCTCGCCACTATGGCGAGCGTTTTTTGTGTGTTGCTTTCCGCATCACACGATACGTGGCGAAAGGATATCCTCCCCAGTGCCTCAATCCTCAGGGTGATTGTCTCCTGTTCTGAGAGCCGCCTCCAGTAGAGACGCAATTGCCCTGAGGTTCTACACTCTGGGTAAGCCAAACCGGACTCGATGGCCAATGAAGCTTCCCTCCGGGCGATTATTGATTGTGATAATGCCAATTAACGTTACCAAATTGAGGGCCAAGGTGAGCGACCAGAGTGCACTGATTTTGGGCGCAGACAGGCCGGCGCACAGCCTGGCTGGCCTGCCCGAGCCAATCCTGCGCGCGCGGCAGGCAACCCTCGACAGCCTGACCCGCCCCAACAGCAAGCGCGCGTATGCGCGCGACATCGACTGCTTACCTGGCCTGGTGCAGCGAGCGCGGCCAGCCGGCCTTCCACCTGGCCACGCTGGAGGCCTACAAGGCCGACCTGCTGGCGGAGGGCAAGAAGGCGGCGACCGTCAACCGCTACCTGTCCGCGGTGCGCGCCCTGCTCAGGAAGGTGGGCCAGCTCTACCCCGAGGTCCGGGAACAGGCCGAGATCACCCGTGAGGTGAGGAGCGTCAGGCAGGCCGGCGCCAGGGTGGGAGTGCGCCTCTCGCTCGACGAGACGCAGGCCCTCGTCGACGCGCCGCCGGCGGACACGCTGCGTGGGCGGCGCGACCGGGCGCTGCTCGCCGTGCTCTTCGGCTGCCTCTTGCGCCGGCGCTCGATCAACACCAGGAGCTGGTTCCACGTGTCGCGCTCGCTGTCCGCCTTTTCGATGGCCTCGCCCAGGTCGTCGATGGCCGCCGCGAGCGGCGCGTTCCGGCCGGCTTTGACCGCCTGGACGAGGGCGGCGTGCGCCGCCTTGACCCGCGCCCACGCCGGCTGTCCCTCGGTAGACGAGCGCGATCTTGTCGTCGAGCGCGCGCAGGTCCGCGTCGGCCAGGGCGGCCTGGTACCGGTCGAGGAGGTTGGCCGGCAGGTGTTTCGAGTAGCGCCCATGCTTGAAGTTCGCGTGCGCCACGCCGGCGGGCGCTCTTGCCGCCGTGGAATCGGCATCGTCCATTCGAAAAAGATCGCCGCATTCTGGCACGGCAGGCCGATCCGGTGCCGGCGTGCGCCACAGATGACCCGTCCCTGCGCGTTCTTCTGCCCTGTCCGGTATGGGTCCAGGCCGGCGGCGTGGTCGGCTTCCACCTGCGCCTTGATCGCCGCTTCTTCTGGGGTCACGTCAGGTTCCTTCGTCCATGACATACCCAGGTGTCCATGACATCCCCCAAACGTGAAGGCTCTCAGGGTTGCCGTCGTTCTTCAGATGCACGCCCGCACACCCGTAGAGAATCGGAAAATCCGGCAATCATCGGCTGCGGGGTCGCCGCAGGTGACGGTCGGACTGCATTCAGTATAGCACATTTGTTTGTGCCGGCAATGGCCGCCTAATCTTGCTGTGTCATCCGAAACACTCTATTCACGCACGCGCACGCCCAGGTGCACACCAATGAACTCAACAGCTACAACCACCTGCCACGCCCGCAGGTGTAGACGTAGGCGGCGGCGGGCCGACTCACCGGGGCAGCTCAAACTGCGCGCGCTCCTCGTTCGTCAATTCGCGAACGGCGCAGCACTGCCGCGCGTCGTCGATCAAGTCCTGCGTCGTGGGCCAGACGCGCCACACCTTCGCGGTGCCATCCAGACCGCCGGTGAGGATCCGCGTCCCATCCGGCGACCATGCCACGCTGTAGACCACATTCATGTGATCAGAGAACGTGAGCAACCCCGCGCCTGTGCGGGCATCCCACACTTTCACCATAGCGTCCTGACCGGCGGTGACGATCCGCGCGCCATCCGGCGACCACGCCGCGCTCCATGCCTCGCCAGTGTGAGCCGCAAGTGCCAGAAGTTCCACCCCGGTCGTTGCGTCCCAGACCTTTGCCGTACCGTCGCTACTGGCTGTGACGACCCGCGTCCCGTCGGGGCTAAACGCCGCGCCCAACACCGGACTCGTGTGGCCGGCCAGGGTGAGCCATTCCGCCCCGGTCGCCGCATCCCATACTTTCGCGGCGCCGTCGTAGCTGGCGCTGACGATCCACGCCCCGTCGGGGCTGAAGGCAACGCTCAACACCGGGCTTGTGTGGCCGGCCAGGGTGAGCAACGCCGCGCCGGTCTCTGCATCCCACACCTTCACGGTGCTGTCCGCGCTGGCGGTGGCGATTTGCGTCCCATCCGGCGACCAGGCGGCTTCGACAGTGCCGCGCGCGTGACCGGCGAGCGTGAGCAGTTTCACATCCGCCGCCACGTCCCACACCGCCGTCTCGGCGCCAGTGGTGACGACGCGCGTCCCGTCCGGCGACCATGCGACGCCGGTCACCGCACCTGCCGGCGGACCAGCAAGGGTGAGCAATTCCGCGCCGGAGACAGCATCCCACACCTTCGCCGTGCCGTCGTCGCTGGCGGTGGCAATCCGTGCCGCATCGGGCGACCATTCCGCGTCAAGCACGCGGAAGATGTGGCCGGAAAGGGCCAGGAGTTCGGGGCTGACATCGGCATCCCACACTTTCGCGGTGCCGTCGCCGCCGACGGTCACGATGCGCGTGCCGTCGGGCGACCACGCCACGTCCCGCACGCCGCCCGCGTGCCCAGAGATGGTGAAGCGCACCGCGCCCGCCGCGACGTCCCACACGACGGCGTTCGCACCCGCGGTGACGATGTACGCGCCGTCGGGCGACCAAGCGGCGCAATTCGCCCCGCCAGTTATGTCCTCGGCATAAGTCCGCACCTCCGCCCCGGTGTGCGCGTCCCACACGGTCGCCGTGCCGTCGCCGTTGGCGGTCACGATGCGCGCGCCGTCGGGCGACCACGCCACGCTGTGCACGGTCGGGCTGCGGCCCGTCAAACTCAGCACGATTGCACCTGTCTCAGCATCCCACACGCGCGCGTCGCCGCCACCGCCAACGGCGACGATATACGCGCCATCCGGGGACCAGGCCGCGCTTTGGACCCAGTCCCCGACGTCAGCGTAAAGGGTAAGCTGTTCGGTCCCGGTTGTCGCGTCCCATATCCTTGCTGTGCCGTCCAGGCTGGCCGTCACAATCCGCGTCCCGTCGGGCGACCATGCTGCGCCAAAGACCGCTCCTGCATGACCGGAGAGTGTGAGCGCCGCCTCCCCCGTGCGCACGTCCCACACGTTCACGGCGCCATCCCCTCCGTCGGTGACCAGGCGCGCGCCATCGGGCGACCACGCTGCAAAGTATCCCTGGCTGGGGAGCGCAATCTCTTCCTCGCCCGTGTCTGCGTCCCATACGATGACCGTGCCGTCTTCGCTGGCGGTAACGACGTGCGTGCCGGTTGGGGACCACGCCACCTCGGTCAGCGAATCGCCGTGGCCCCAAAACACGCCGCGCAGCCCGGCTGTTCTGGACGGCGGAAGCCAGGGCGCGCTCCGCCTGCCAGGTGTAGGGGTAATTCTCCAGCGCCTCGAGCGCCAGCAGCGCCGCACGCTCCGGGTAGCGCCCTTGGAGTTCAAGCTGCGCCTGCGCCGCCAGCGCCAGCGACCTGGAGACACCGGCCTGATATTCCGCGCC
The DNA here is from genome assembly GCA_027494055.1 of Anaerolineae bacterium. GTDB lineage: Bacteria > Chloroflexota > Anaerolineae > Aggregatilineales > JAFGMM01 > JAOSJO01. Next base: position 349,674 of record JAOSJO010000025.1, read on the forward strand.
GAGCCTGGGCGGTTTGGGCCGTGACCGCCTGCGACCGCGCTTCGGCGGCGTGCGCGTCCGCGCGCTGGCGCGCGTCCACCGCCAGTGCAGCCAGCGCCAGGGCGAGAAATCACCGCCCGCCGCGAGCACGCCGACGAAGATGCGCAGCCGTCGCAATTCCTGCTGCCGCTGCGCTTCGCGTTCCTGCTGTTCGCGCTCCCGCAGCGCCCGGCTCGCCGCCAGGCACGCGCGCTCCTCCGCGTTGAGCGCCAGGCTGGTCGTCTCTACCCATGCCTCGAACCCGCCAGCCGCGCTCCCCCGCGCCAGGAAGCTGGCGTCGCGCCCTGCGCTCACCCACTCCCCCGTCGCCGCCGTCAGCCGCCGGTGCACCCGCACGTCCTCTCGGCTCGCCTCCAGCCATCCATGCGGTCGGTCCCATTCCCGCAACAGCGCCTCGTGCGCCACCTCCACCGTCGGCGCGCGCGTGGCTGGGTCGCGGTCGAACGTCAGCAGCCGCGCGCCGCCCGAAGGCATCGATGACCACCTCCATCACCGCGCATCCCCCCGCCGCTGAGAGAATTTCCGCCTGCCGGGCGCGCCGCCGCGTCTCCTCAGTCCCCTCCCCTAGTGTCAGGAGCCGCAGAAACAATTGTCGCGCCGCCTCCTGTCCTGCCGCCTCCAGGCCAGCGTAGAGCGCTTCGGCGCGTCGCGCCAGCGCGCCGCGCACCCCGCCAAGCGCGCGGTATGCCGCCAGCGTCAGTGTCCCCCCCTGGCGGTGCTCGAACAGATCGGTGAGTGCGTACTGGAGCAACGGCAGCGCGCCTGGCTGAGTGCTCACATCGTCGAGGATGGCCGTCGTCAGCCCTGGCTCAAGTGCTACGCCGGCCCGGCGCGCCGTGCCCGGCAATGGCCCGCTCCAGTTCCTCCGGCGAGAGCGGCAGCACAACCTCGGTCCGCTGGCGCACCAGCTCGCCCAGATCGGGATAGAGCAGCGGGCGATCGTAAAAAGTCCGCCCGCAGCGTCACGACCACGCGCAGCCGACCTCGCGGCTCGGTGGCGGCGAGGTACAGGCTCTCCACGAAATGGCGACGCTCGGCCTCATCCGCGACGAGTGTGAAGATTTCCTCGAACTGGTCCACGATCAGGAACAATTCGGTGGCGTCATCAAGGGGCAACGCGCGCTTGACCGCCCGGAGCAAGCCGCGCTCGTCCTGCCTTAGCTGTTCCAGCAGGCTCGCCGGGGGGTTAACCGCGACACGCAGGAGCGCCGCCTCCAGTTCCTCGAGCGGATGCACGCCCGGCAGCATCGCCACGACAAACCACCGTTCTGACCCCGGCAGCGCCCCTTGCCGCAGCGCCGGAATCAGCCCTGCCCCGCACTGCGCTTGACTTGCCGCTGCCGCTCGGACCGACCACCGCCAGGAAGCGCGTCACGTCCCCCTCCTCGCCCAGCCGCGCGATGAGCTGGCGCACCAGCGCCTCGCGCCCAAAGAAGTCGTCGGCGTCGGCTTCGGTGAACGCGCGCAGTCCTTTGTAGGGGTTGGCCGGCTCCGGCGGGGCCGCCATGACGACGATGGGCGCCAGGTCGGGCGTGGTTGCGGCATCGCCAAACACGGGCGCCGCCGGTTGCCCGGCCAGCGTCGCGTGGAACGCTGCCGCCAGCGCCGGCGCGTCAGGGTAGCGGTCGGCTGGGGCCTTTGCCGTCGCCTTCTGGAGCACCCGATCCAGCGCCACGGGCAGGTCGGGGCGCACCATCGCCAGGGACGGCAACGGCTCATTCAGGTGCTTGACGATTAGCGTCGTCGGCGTCACGTCAGGAAAGGGGTGCTGACCGGTGAGCAGTTCGTACAGCACGATGCCCAGGCTGTAGAGGTCGGTCTGCGGCGTCACAGCCTCGCCTTTGAGCTGCTCCGGCGAAAGATACGCTGGCGACCCGACCACACCTTCCGTGCGCGTCACGTCTGCGCTCAACGTCTTGGCGATGCCAAAGTCGGCCAGATAAGCGTTGTCGTCTTCGTCCAGCAGGAGATTGTCAGGCTTGATGTCGCGGTGGATCACGCCCGCCCGATGCGCCGCGCTCAGCGCCGCCGCCACCTGGTCGAGCAGCCGCGCCGCAGCGTCCGGCGACCATGGCCCGCGCGCGAGCGCCGCGCGCGCGCTGCCGCCGCGCAGATACCGCATCACCAGGTATGCGCCGCCCGGCTCGCGCCAGTAATCGTAAAGGGGGACGATGTACGGGTGTTCCAATCGCGCCACGAGTTGCGCTTCGGCCTCAAAGCGCCGGATGAAATCGGGGTGGTCGGCGTATTGAGGCAGAATGATCTTGATCGCCACTTCGCGCCCAAGGGTGGGCTGCCAGGCGCGGTAGACTGCACCAAATCCACCCTTGCCGATCAATGCGCGCAGTTCGTAGCCTTTGATGATCTTGTCGGCAGGATTATCCACCTGTCCCTCCTGGGCGAGGTGCGGCTTCGGATCGGAGGCCATGCATGGCGATGAGTGAAGCAATGCACAAACATGGTACTCAAGAGGCGCCGGCTGGACAAGTGCGCGAACCGGCTGGCTGCTCAGCGGCTAGCGGCTTGAGAGCATAACAAAGTCCGGGGAGAGGGGGAGGCAATGAGTAGAACCGGGCGACGCGAAGAGAACGGGGCAGCGTCTGAGAAACAAGTGCACGAGGAGTTGGAGCAAGCACGGCGACGCGCGAAGATCCTTTCTGGACGCCGGCTATGTGCCCGCGGTGCGGATGACGCTGCGCGACCTTTTCTGGTTTGGGAAAGTCGAACTGGCGCTCGACCGCCTCGACCGGCAGCGTGGACACCCGGCGCACCCCAACGCCCGTGACGCCATTACCGACCTGATGCGCTACGTCCGCACGGACCAAGGCGGCATCCGCTGTGCCGAACTCTGTGCGCAAGGCTTTCATGTCGGCTCTGGACTGGTGGAGAAGGCGGCCGATCTCACCAGCAACCGACATTGCGAGCTGCGCGGCATGACTTGGTACCGGGATTCCGCTGACGCCGTCTTCAACCTCCGTGCCCTATACGCTTCAGCGACCCGCAGCGCTGAGCGGATTCCTGGAACTAACCCCCGGACTTTGTCATGCTATCCCCGTGGCGCGCCAGGGGCATTTGACGCGCCATCAAGCCGCGTAAGGGTGCGGATTAGCCGTACCGCAGTCGCCCGCGCTGCCGGCGTTCGACGGCCTGACTGGGCTGGGCGTAGTCCAGCGTCGTGTCGGGGCGCTTGTGGTCGGCGTCGGCCTGGACGTCGGCGAGCGTGTGCCCGGTCGCCAGCGCTTCGGTGGTGAACGTGCGGCGCGCGTCGTGCGGCGAGAAGGGATCGCCGGTGCGCTTGATCGTTTCCTGGATGACGTGGAACACGCCATCGGTCGTGATCGGTGCGTCGTCGCCGATCACGTCGCCGGCAAACATGCGCGGAAAGACGTACTGTCGATCCTTGCCCGCCAGGCTGCGCCAGGCGCGCAGCGCCGCCGGCGTGAAGTCGCCGTAGCTAGGGACGTGGCGAGATTTGTCGCCCTTGCCGTGTCGCACGCGGATGATGCTCTGTTCCAGATCCACATCGTCCCATGTCAGCGCCGCCAGCTCGGCCTGCCGCAGCCCGCAACAGAACATCACCCCCAATAGGGCGCGATTGCGCGCACCGAGCAGGGAAGAGCCATCCCAGGCGCGCAGCGCGCGCCCCTTGCGCTCGTCGTCGCGCCTCGCGCGCGGCTTCAGAAAGCTCAGGCTTTTCAGCGCGGCCTCGCGCGCCGGGTTGGTGTAGTCGATGACCGCCGCCATCTGCGCGAGCTTCCGCAGGGCGGCCAGCCGGCGGCGCAGCGTCGTTGCGAAGCGCCCGCCGTGCTCAGGCGGTCCAGGTAGGCCGACGCCGTGCGGTGGGTAGGGAAGGCGGGGTCCTCGCCAAACTCGTCGCACCAGTCGTGCCAGTCGTTCAGGTCCGAGGCGTAAGCGCGCGCGGACCGGGGCGAGGCGACGGCGTGCGTCACGGCCTCGACGAGGGCGTCGAAGTCGGTGCGGGTCGCAAGCGCCTTGTCCATACTCCCCAATACAGTACTAACGAAAAGGGCGCAGCTTGTTGAAAAAAGTCGGGCTGCAATACGTCCGCTGCATAGTCGCTCCTCCCGACGAAGAAACAACCAAGAAGAAGCGGCTGGAGCGCCTCCGCGCCCGCCGGATCATGGCGCTTGGGCCAGCGCTTGGCTTTGAGAAGCCGCTTGATATTCTGTCCGGCGGCGGTCATCAACCCTTCAACGTTCACCTTGAAAAGGCCGCGCAGCCGAAACCGTCTCAAGCGGTGCCACTGCTTGGCCTCACCGAAGAGCGGCTCGACCCACACTTGCCGTTTGCGCTGCGCCTTCCGGTAGGCTTCGGTGGCCTGATACGCCTGCGCGCGCTCCACATAGTCCTCGAAGATCGACCGCGACACACTCCGCACGTACTTGCCGGTCCGGCACTGCGCCTGGACCGGGCAGGCGTCGCAGGTGCGCTTTCGGGCGCGGTAGACGTGAACCTGCGTGCTGGTGACGGTGTACTTGAAGGGCAGCGGGTGTCCCTGAGGGCAAATGGTAGCGGTTGTTCGCGGCGTCGTAGTGGAAACGCGATCGGGGGAAAAGCTGGCCTTCTGCTCGTGCGCCTGGTCGTGGGGTGGCATGAACGCGCGCACCCCATCCTGCTCCAGCCCGGCGATGTTGTAGTGCGTGCCGTACTTGGCGTCGCCGACCGCGATTTTCGGGCGCAGGCACCAGCGGGAAGCGCACCCAGCGGGCCAGGTCCAGCATGGGGGTGTTGTCCATCACCGACGCCGGGGTCACCAACGCTGCCAGGAAGATGCGCTTTGCCCTCATCCACGACATAGTGGGCGTGATAGCCCAGGCGGGCGTAGCCGATGTAGCCGGGTTTCATCGGGGTGGCGTCCGGGTCGGGTGGTGCTGACCCGCACATCGGTGATCCGGCGGTAGGACATGGTCTGGGTCTGCTCGGGGATACGCGCGCCGCTGTACTTCGACGAGGCTCCAGGAAGGCGCGGGGGACGCCTCGGTGGCAACCTCGGTCCCGACGTCTTCCGTGGTCGCGGGCGCGGCTTCCCCGACCTGGGCGGCCAGATGCACCTGGATGCGGGGCGCAAGGCTGTCCATGCTCGCGTTGCCCCGCACCTGCGTGCCGTCGAAGTACAGCTCCTTGCCCCAGACCAGGCCAGCTTCAATGCAAAGCGCCACAATGTGCTCGAAGAACTGTTGGAAGACCTCCAGGCCATACCGGTCACGGATTTTGCTCAGGCTGCTGTGATCCGGGACAGCCTCATCGAGGTCATAGCCAATGAACCATCGGCAATCGAGCCGCATGGCCACCATCGCCATCAACTGACGCTCTGACCTGATCCCCTCGAAAAACATGATCAGTTGCAACCTGAAGAAAACGACAGGGTCAATTGACGGGCGCCCCATCGAAGCGGAGTAGCAGCCGTTCACCAGGTCTCGCACAAAGCTCAGGTCAAGCTTGGCCTCGACCTGGCGGTGTAGTTGTCGTGCGGCACCAGGTCGTCGAGGGCGACGGCGAGGCGGCGCTTGAAATGCTTGGGTTTGTGGCTTAACATGAGGGCACTCCAAGAGCGGGAAGGCACGTCGCACAGACTATACCGCATCCGGTTGACACGCGGGATAAGTACACGTAATATGAGTTAAGGATAATAAGACTTATCCCGTCAGTTTCTCCCCCAAAGGCCCCGCTTTGGGGCGCGGACGGGGGGATAAGGCCGCCAAAACTGGTCGGATAAGATGAGAAACCGCGCCAACAACCCATCGCAAGCCCCGCCGGTCACGGCCGCCGAGGCCCAACGCGCCGCCGCGTTCTGGGACTGGCTGCGCGCGCGGCGACGGGCGCGGACGATATCCGCCTACCAGGCCGACTGGGGCCAGTTCGCCGCCTGGTACCCACGCGACCAACGCCGAGCCCTTCGACCTGGCACGCCTGACCGCCCTCGACCTGAACGACTACCGCGCGTGGGCGCTGGCCGAGCCACTGGCGCCCAGCACCATCAACCGGCGGCTGGGGTTCGTCAAGCACTACGCGGCGTGGGGGTTGGAGCGGGGACACGTGGCGCCCGCGGTGCTGCAAGCGATCAAGGACGTGACCCTGGCCAAGCAGCAGCAGCTCGCCCCGCGCGCGCTGTCCCAAGCGGAAGTGCGGCGGTTGCTCAAAGAAGTCGAGCTGCGCGCGGAGGCGCGCGACCAGGCCATCCTCTACACCTTGCTCTTCACCGGCGTGCGCGTGGGCGAGCTGGTCCATCTCCAGGTGGCGGATGTGACCCTCGCGGCGCGCAAGGGGACACTGCTCATCCGGGGGAGCACGCCAAGGGCGGCAAGCAGCGCCGGGTGCCGGTGCCGCTTGAGGCGCGGCGGCGGTTGGCACAGTATCTGGAGGTGCACCCGACCGGGGAGGGAGCGCTGTTCGTGGGCCAACGTGGCCCGCTGGGGGAGGACGCGGTGGCGCGCGTGGTGAAGAAGTACGCCGCGTGGGCGCAGCTGGGAGGCGGTGACGCCGCACGTGCTGCGCCACACCTTCGCGTATGCCTACCTGGCAAAGACAGGCAACGACCTGGTGGGGTTGGCCGACATCCTGGGGCATGACAACCTGGCTACCACGCAGATCTACACGCAGAAGCCATTGGGCGCGCTTCAGGAGGAGATCGAGAAGGTCAGCTTCTTCTGACGGCAACACTTGGGGCGGGCGCTCGCTGCAACGGGCGCCTGCCCCCTTGCGCGCTGAAAATGGAACGGTATGCAATTGTACTGGGCGGAAGTGAACGACACGGGGTGCAACTGAGGAAAGGGCAACTATTCACGTCCCCGTGCGGCAAGACCGTCCCCCAACGGTCAAAAAGGTCCGCACGCCCTCCTGTTGGCGCGTTCCCGACTGGGCCGAACGCGATGCTACTCCTCCGGCGAGAGATTCTGGTGCCCAGTATGATTTTCGGATCCCAAAAGCGAAATGCATTAGCCTCGACGCTAAAGAGTGTGTTCTGCACTTTTGGGCCCGACCTAAGTGTGTTTCACTTTTAGGCCGGGGAGCTAAAGGGGGGTAATAAACAAAGAGCACCCCCCCGATCAAAAGGTAAAATCGCTCTCCCGGGTAGCGGCGAACGATGCGTCCATGATCATGTGTGTGTTCTGTATGAGACTCACCAGAGGCGGTGAGCCTTCTTCGCTTGATGTGAGACGTGTTTGGCCGGAGCAATAGAGCGAAGCCAGTGGCGTATCCTCATCGTCAACGCGCAGGCGCACGAACGGAAACAGACCCCTCTCACCCGTGCCGGTTGGCACAGGATGACGTTTGACAAAATACACCTACTGACTACAATTGTAATGAAGTTTCATTTATTGAAATAGCAAACGTGTCTTGAAAACAAGAGGGGCTTTCGTGCCTGGATCCGACAGAAAAGCCGTCACAAGTTCCACAACGTTCAAGGCATTGCGTGTCCTTGAGGCAGTTGCGGCGTCACCTCAGCCTATGGGTCTTTCAGATGTTGCGGAAGCCGTAGGCTTCGACAAGAGCACCACCTATCGGATGCTCAACACGCTCGCTGAAGCCGGGTATATCGTCCGTGATGACCTCGCCAAACGGTACAGCCTCAGTTACAAGGTTGTCTACCTGAGCCGCAATCTCCTTGCTGAAAACGAGGTCATGCGGCTGTCGCACCAGATGCTTGAGCGGATCACCGCGGAGACGGGCGAGACGACCCATCTCTGCGTGCTGGATGGCCAGCAGACGGTGCTCATCCAGAAGGTGAAGGGTACGCAGCTCGTCGCCGTCGACTTCCAGATCGGGGACCGGTCGCCGCTGCATTGTACGTCAATCGGGAAAGCGCTGCTGGCATTTCAGGATGTGCGCTTCATCGAAGAAGTGATTGCGGCCGGCCTGCCCAAAATGGCGAGCAATACGCTCACAGACCCGGAGGCGTTCCGAAAGGAACTGCACCTCGTGCGCGCGCAGGGATATGCCATCGACGATCACGAGTTCTCCGACAGTATGCGCTGCATCGCCGCCCCCATCTTCGAGCCGGATGGTCACGTGGGCATGGGCATCAGCCTGTCGGGGCCTGATACGCGGTATACGCTTCAGAGACTGGAAGAGTTGAGAGGTCCGCTCTTGCGCGCAGCGTGGGACCTCTCCGAGCGGTTGGGCGGCGCGCCCTGGAAGTAAGCCGGATGCGTATCGTCAGCGTTATATTCTCAGTATGAGTTGACAGGTGCTGTGTTTTCCACTATAATTCCAATAGTTGATACGTAATTTCAAATTTTGAACACCCCCATCGGCATCCGCACCATCCGTGCCTGGACGACCAGGATATGATTGACCCTCATAAGATGGGAGAGCGGGTACATGAAAATGCTGATTGACAGCCAATGGGTCGATGCCTCCGATGGCGCGTGGATGGAGGTCCGCAACCCCGCCACCGGCGAGGTGATCGACACCGTGCCCAAAGGCACCCTCGACGACGCGCAGAAGGTTGTGGAGGCCGCACAACGCGGCAAGCTTGCGATGGGCCGGCTGCCGGCGCATGAGCGTGCTGCCATCCTGTCCCGCATTGCCGACTCACTCGAGGCCAGCCTCGAATCCCTCGCCGCGCTTCTGGCGACGGAAAACGGCAAACCCATCCGGCAGACGCGCGACGAGGTTCGCGTTACAGCGCGCATCTTCCGGGGATTTGCGGAAGAGGCGAAGCGCATGTTTGGGCGCGTCACGCCCCTCGACGCCGTGCCTGGCCAGGAGCATCACCTGGCCTTGACCATCCGGCAGCCCCTGGGAGTGGTCGCCGCGATCATTCCCTTCAACTATCCGGTGGAGCTTTACGCCCACAAAGCCGCCCCGGCGCTGGCGGCTGGGAACGCCGTCATCGTCAAGCCGCCGCCGGAGTGCCCGCTTACGCTATTGAAGATCGCGGCGCTCATGGAAGAAGCGGGGCTGCCGCCGGCCGCCCACCAAGTCATCACCGGGCCAGGTGCGCTCATCGGGGAGTTCCTTGCGTCCAGCCCGGACATTCAACTCATCACGTTTACGGGCAGCACCGCCACCGGCCGGCGCATTTCCGAGCTGGCCGCGCAGAGCCTCAAGCAGGTTCACCTGGAGTTGGGCGGAAACGACGCCCTGATCGTCTGCGCGGACGCAGACCTGGAAAAAGTCGCCGACGCGATTGTGTTGGGCCGGCTGGCGCGCGGCAACGGCCAGATTTGCTGCGCCGTCAAGCGCATTTTTGTCGAAACGCCTGCTTATGCGCCGCTCACCGAGATTCTGACCCACAAGACAGGCGCGCTCAAGGTCGGAGACCCCCTCGAAGAGGACACTGACGTTGGCCCGCTCATCACCACCAGGGCGGCTGAGCGCGTCGAGGCCGCCATCCAGGATGCTGTGCGCGTCGGGGCTGCGCTCAAAGCCGGTGGGCACCGCGATGGCACGTTCGTCGAGCCGACGCTCCTGACCGACGTCCCGGGGACGGCGCGCCTCTTGAGTGAGGAGGTCTTCGGGCCGGTTGCGCCGCTGGTTGCGGTGCAGACCTTCGATGAGGCGGTCGAGCTAACCAACCAAAGCGTCTACGGGCTTCAGGCGGCGGTCTTCACGCACGACATCGCGCGCGCATTCGATATCGCCTACCGCCTGCATGTGGGCGGGGTCATCGTAAATTGGTCTTCGGCGCTGCGCGTCGAAACCCTGCCCTTCGGCGGAGTCAAGTTCAGCGGACACGGGCGCGAAGGCGTCCACGACACGCTGGAAGCCATGACCTACCAGAAAACGATCATCGTGTACAACGCCTTGCCAGGGGTCGCTCCGGGGTACTGAGCGGATGTCAGACGCTAGCTTCCTCCGGATGCGGGGGATAAGCAAAAGCTACAGGGTGACGCAGGCCTTGCGCGCGGTGGATTTCTCCGCCGACGCCGGCGAGGTGCACGCCATTGTCGGCGAGAACGGGGCGGGGAAGTCCACGCTGGTCAAGATTCTCGCCGGCGCGGTCGCGCGCGACGCGGGCGAAATTCTGCTCGACGGCGAGCCGGTGTCTGTCGACTCGCCGCTTCATGCTCACCGCCTGGGGATTTACGCCGTCTACCAGGAGTTCAGCCTGGTCCCGCACCTCTCAATCACCGAGAACATCCTGATGGGGCAGATGCCCACCGGCAGGGTGGACTGGTGGGTCAATTGGCGGGCGGCGCACCGCCAGGCGCAAGACATCCTGGAGCGGATCGGGTTTCACGGGTTTAACGTCAGGACGCCGGTTGCGCGGCTGAGCGTTCCGCATCAGCAAATGGTGGAGATCGCCAAGGCGGTGGCCGGCCGGCCGCGCATCCTGATCCTGGATGAGCCGTCCGCCGTGCTCTCGCAGGAGGAGCTGAAATCCCTCTTCCGCCTGATCAGACAACTCCGCGATCAATCGACGCTGGTCCTGTACATCTCCCACCGGCTTGATGAAGTCTTCGAGGTGGCGGATCGAATCACCGTGCTGAAGGATGGGGAGTTGGTCGGCACGGTGCGGCCCCAGGAGATCGACGAGGACCGACTCATCAAGATGATGGTAGGGCGAACGCTGGACGAAATCTACCCGCCCCGCCGCTCGCAGCCGGGCGCGGAAATCCTGTCGGTCAGGAATCTCAGCAAAGCCGGCGCTTTCGAGGAGATCAGCTTCTCCCTTGCGCGCGGCGAGATCCTCGGCCTTTTCGGGCTGGTGGGGAGCGGTCGCACCCAGGTGGCGCGATGCCTCTTCGGCGCAGACCCCTTCACCGCCGGCGAGATTCGCCTGAAGGGGGAAGCCGTTTCACCCCAAGCACCCACGGGGTGCCGTCGCCGCGGGTGTCGGCTTTCTCACCGAAGACCGCAAGCAGAACGGCCTGGTGATGAGCTGCTCGGTCCGGGATAACGTGAGCCTGGCCTCCATGCCGAGCGTGAGCCAATTGGGGGTGCTGAAGCGCCGCCAGCAAGAAGAGCGGGTGCGGGCGATGGTGCAAGAGCTGGCGATTCGGCCTCCCCAGATCGAGCGGTTGGTGCGGTCTCTCAGCGGCGGCAACCAGCAGAAGGTCGCGCTGGCGAAGTGGCTGCTCACCCAGGCGGAGGTGCTGATGCTGGACGAGCCGACGCGCGGCGTGGACGTCGCCACCAAGGTGGAGATTTATCAGATCATGCGCGACCTGGCGGAGCGGGGAATCGGGTTCCTGCTCATCTCTTCGGAGATGCTCGAGATTCTCGGCATGAGCGACCGGATACTGGTGATGCGCGAGGGCAGGCTGGTCGGCGAGCTGACAAAGGCAGAGGCGACTGAAGAACACCTGCTCTCGCTTGCAACCGTCATGAGCCAGAGGACAGAGGCGCACTATGCAAACGTCGTCCCGCCTCGATGAGGTGAAGCAGCGATTGCGCGCGGCGCTGCCGGCCCAGTTTCTCGGCCAAACCTCGCAGCGCCGCTGGGCAGACTACGGCTTCATGGCGGCGTTCATCATTCTGATGCTGATTGCCGCCACGGCCACCGACACGTTTTTCACCGAGCGCAACATCAGCAATGTGCTGCGCCAGATCGCCGCCAACGGCCTCATCAGCCTGGGGATGCTGATCGTGATCCTGACCGGCGGGATCGATCTCTCGGTCGGGTCCGTCGTCGCGCTGGCGGGGATCATGGCGACTGGCCTGCAGGCGCAGATACCGCTTCCGCTCGCCATCCTTGTCGCGCTGGTCGTTTCCGGTCCTCGCGGGCGCGTTCAACGGCATCATGATCGCGCGCTTCAAGCTGGCGCCCTTCATCGTGACCCTGGCAACCCTGGGGGGAATCCAGGGGTTGGTGTATGTCTACTCAGACACACCGCAGTCTCCCACCGACCCCGCTTTCCGCCAGTTGCTTGGCGGGTTCATCGGTCCGGTGGCGGTCGCGACGATCATCATGGTCATCTGTTACCCGGTGGTGTGGTTCTTTCTGAACCGGACCACCTCTGGTCGGGCGATCTTCGCCATTGGCGGCAACGAGGAAGCGGTCCGACTGGCCGGCATCAGCGTCGAGCGCCATATCGTGCTGGCGTATGTGCTGTCGGGCCTGTTCTCTGGCATGGCGGGCGTGCTGTTGGCCGCCCGGCTGGGCATCGCTCAGCCGAGCCTGGGCGCGGCCTACGAGCTGGACGCCATCGCCGCGACCGTCATCGGTGGCGCGATTCTGGGCGGGGGCGGCGGCAGTGTGGCCGGCACGTTTGGCGGCGTCTTGATCCTGGGGTTGATCGACAACCTGCTCAATCTCTACAACGTGCAATCGTACTACCAGCAGATTCTCAAGGGCGCCATCATCCTGTTCGCTGTGCTCGTGCGACGGAAGGAGACGTGAGCCTTTCCACCCGGGGATGCGAAGCCTGGAAGGGTATCTCTGCAAAGGAGGTGAAGTGGGAGGAACATTAACAACCTCGGATCAAATACCGCCGAATTATGACGATCTGACAAGAGGAGGATGCTTGCTATGAACCGGAGAGCCGCATTAAACACGGTGCTGATTGCCACGCTGTTGCTCGTGGCTATCGTGCCGGGCGCCGCACAGGAACCAAGGACCATCCGCATCGGTATGGTGAACTTTACGCTGTGTTGCGCCTACTTCATCGGCATGTCGCAGGCTGTGGAAGAAGAAGCAGCCTTTTACTCCAACATCGAGTTAATCATCACCGACGCCAACGGTGACGCCGCCAAGCTCACGTCGGACGTAGAAGACGTGCTGGCGCAGAACGTTGATGGGATCATCATCAGCGGCGGGCCGCTTGAGGCCGCGCCCGCTGCCCTGGATGCGATCGAGGCTGCCGGCGTTCCCGTCGTGCTGGTAGACCGTCTGCTGAAGGGCGGAGAATATACCAGTTGGATCGGCCCGGACAACTACACCATCGGCGTCCAGGATGGGCAGTACATCGTTGACCGGCTGGGCGGGGAGGGCCGCCTGGTCGTGCTGCGCGGTGGCCCGGCAGACAACTCAATCGGCCTGGATCGCACCAACGGTATGCTGTCCGTCGTCGAACAATCCAATATTGAGGTCGAGACTGCGCCTGACTTTGGCGGCTGGAGCGAAGACGGCGGGTTCACGCTCATGGAGGATCTGCTGGCGCGCTTTGACACAATCGACGCCGTTTTCTGCGAGAACGACTCGATGTGCCTGGGCGCACAGAAGGCCATTGGGGACGCTGGGCGCAGCGAGGAGATGTTCCTGGTAGGCGTCGATGGTCAGAAAGAGGCGCTGCTGCAGATACTGAACGGCACCAACTACGCCGCGACCGGGTTGAACAACTCAGACCAAATCGGGCGTGCTGCGTTCCATCGCCTGATGGCGATACTCGCCGGAGCCGTGGCACCGAAGGATACGGTTCTGCCCTCGCCACTCATCACAATCGACAACGTTGGGAGGTACTACAATCCGGATAGCGTCTTCTAGGCTCGCTGTGTGACATCCCGCCTGCGTCCATTCGGGCCGGCGGGGCACATTCTGGTCGTGGTGGATCCCTGGAGGCAGGTGCAAGAAGGGGATCCACCACGTCTTTCAGGCGTGTGAATCCTGTATGGAATAGAACGTGTGGAGAGGTGCTTCCCCAGTTGTTTGCCGGGTACACGCAGGCCGGATGCGCCCCTAGATTCCCAGGCGCGAGGCAATCCGGTCGCTGTGCTTGTCTTTCTTGACCGCGATGCGCTTCACATACACGCGCGTCGTCTTGAGGTGCGCGTGCCCAAGGGCGTCCTGCGTCTCGATCAGGCTGCCGGTTTCCTCGGCCACCATGCGCGCGAAGGTGTGGCGGGTCTGGTGCAGGTGGATGTGCGGGATGCCGGCCTCCAGCGCGTACCGCTTCAGGTTCTCGACGAAAGCGCGCGCCGTCAGCGGCGGGCCGGGCCGGCCGGCGCGGTCGTGCCGCGTCCACAGTGGCGTCTCAGGCCGCATGTGCTCCAGCCGCCCGCTCGCGCTCAGGTAGTGGAGCAGGGCGGTCTGCGCCTGCGCGTTGGCGACCTCGCGCTCGACGAAGTCGCCGCCCTTGACCTGCGCGCGTATCTTCATCACGTCGCCGACCTTCACGTCGCCCCAGCGCAATCCGATGACCTCCGCACGCCGCATCCCGGTGAGGATGTAGAGCAGGAAGAGTGCGTAATCCCGCTTCGCGTGCAGGTTGTCGATGGCGTGTTGTCGTATGATCGTTAATAGCGCCTGGATTTCCTCGTCTGCGAGCGCCTGCGCGCGCTTGTTCTGGTAGGGAGCCGGCGCTTCGGGCCGGGCAATCCGGGTGGGGTTGGACGTGATGACCTGCTGGAGTTTCTCGTCCTTCCTGGCCAATTCGTAGAACGACGACACGCGGCAGACGTATCCGTAAATCGTGGATGGCGCCAGCCCTCGGCTTCGAGGGAACGCCGCCACGCAGCGACGTCGCCCGGCGTCACCGCGTTGGTCCAGGCTTGCCGGCGAAGTCGAAGAAGGCGTTGAGGATGCTGACCTTGGACTGCACGTACTCGGCGTAGCGGTGTGGCGTCGGGCCGCGTCGTGCTCTCCGCCCAGACGACCAGCGCGTCGGCGAGGTGGCGCGACACCGTGCGCCGGATGACGATTGTGCCTTCGGCGGGGCCTCTGCTTTCGGCGTCCATAATGCCCTCCGTATGGTTCCCATTCTGTCATCGTCGTGGAACCATAAGCCATTTTAGCACGAAAGTTCTATGATTGGAATCATCCGTGCACAGGATTCTCCCCGCTGCTGATGGGGTCAAAAGAGGCCGGCCCTGGTGGGCCGACCTCTCTTCCGGTTCCGCGCCTGTCTCACGCCAGGCTGATGCAAGCGCACACCGTCACCCTCTATCCCCAAGCCAATGCCCCCCCAAGAATTGGGGGTGACTTTTTCGTCCTTTCCTATTGACATTTCCGGCTAGTTGCTATATGATAATGTCAACAACGAGGGGAAACCCTCCAGAGACAAAACCCACCGGAGAGGGTGACCGGAGACACGGGGGAGCGGCCCCGGAACAAGGGCGCAAAATCGGAAGGCGGTGTCACATCTACTTCAAGGAGGTTCCCAAATGTCCGATCACTTCACCGACGGGTTACCTCACCAGGTAACCCTCTACATCCCCTCCACCTTCGACGTCGACAAACCCCTGAATGCCGACGCCGCCGACTGGTGGGTGAGAAACGCGCTGACGTTCCTCGCCGACCTGTTCGGCGGCGCGACTGCCCAGGCTGCCACTGGCGCTTGGTAGCAAGTAGCGGCGACCTGGTTACTGAGACAGTGACCATAGTCTACGCAAACGCGGCTGAGCTGTCAAGCGAAAGCCTGGAGGCGGTGTACACCTACTGCCGCACTCTGAAAGAGGAGCTGGAGCAGGAGGCGTTCGCCGTCGAAATCGACGGGGTCCTCTACATCTTCTAGCACTCCTGGGGGGCGCGCCCACGCGCCCCCACACCGCCCCCTTCCGACATATCTTAGAACGTGACCAACATGCCAGGAGTAACCGAACGCGGTGAGGAGCCGGTCCAATATCGTTGAGCGCGCCCGCGCGCTCTGAAGGCCTGGGACGCTGGGCCAAGTGAGGGCCGGCCTGGGACGCCAGCACGGGGGTTGGAGTCCTCCCCCTGGCAGCCTTTTTCGAAGAATCGCAGAGTTTTGGAGGTGACGAGATGTCTGAGTCAATCACGCAGGGTCGCGCCGACGCCGGCGCGACGGAAGCGTCGGGCGTGACGCCATCGACGGGCACGCGCCCGACCCCTGTCATGTGTGTCTCCGTGCAACAGGCCGACCTCAAGGCGGCGCTGGCGGTCGTCAACCGGGTGCAGAAGCAGCGGCTGCCGGTCCTGGCCGGCGTGCGGCTGGCGACAACAGGCGAGGGCCTGGCGCTGGCGCGCACCGACCTGGAGCTGGAGCTGATCCGCACCGTGCCGGCCCGCGTCGACACGCCGGGCGCGTGCATCGCGCCGGCGGCGGCGCTCGCGCAGATCGTGCGCGAGCTGCCCCGCGGCGCGGTCACGCTCGAAAGCGACGGCGTCGCCCTCACGGTGCGCTGCAGCATCTTCACCGCGACGCTGCCGTGCTTTCGCCTCGACGATTTCCCCGCCGTTCCCGACGGCGGGGAGACCGTCGCCGAGGTGGACGCGGGCTGGCTGCGCGATGTGGCGGCGCACGTGCTGCCGGCGGCTGCGACCGACAGCACGCGGCCCATCCTGACCGCGGTCGACCTCTGGATCGACGGCGGCGCGGTGGCGTCGGTGGCCGCCGCCGACGGGTTCCGGCTGGCGGCGTGGGACGGCTTCCGCACCGCCCGCCTGGGTCCGGAAGCGCGGCGCTTCCTGCTGCCGGCGCGCGCCCTCCGCCAGGCGGTCAAGTGCCTGCCCCGCGCGGGCGCGGTCGCCATCGGCGCCATCGGCCCGGAGCGCGCCACCCTGTCCTGGGACGGCGCGCAGGCCAACCTCTGGCTGGTCGAGGGCCAGTACCCGCGCCTCGAGGAGGTGATCCCGCGCGACCCGCCCGTGACCGTCATCGCCGACACCGCCGCGCTCCTGGAAGCGTGCAAGGCGCTGCGGCCGGCGGCGCAGGAGGCCGGCGACGCGGTCCGGCTCGGCGTCGCGCCGGGCGCGCCGCTGAGGATGTGGACGCTCAAAGAGGGCGTGGTCACTGCCGAGGTGGCGGTCGATGTGCAGGCCGCGGGCGAAGGCGACTTCGTGATCGGCTTCCACGTGGATTACCTGATCGACGCGCTCGCGCCGGTCCGCGCCACGACGGTGCGGATCGGGCTGACGAAGCCCGCGGCGCCGGCACGCATCGAAGCTGCCGACCCCGCCGAGCCATACCTCGCCGTCGTCATGCCGATGCACCTGCGCGGTTAGGCTAACCACGGAGCAGTTGGTCACCGGTGGGGCGGGCCAGTCCCGCCCCACCACGACCGATAAGGAGACACACATGAGCAAGGAACGCCAGAAAGTGACGGCTGCCGACCTGCGCGCCCGCATCGCAGAGCGCGTACAGCGGCTCGCCGGGCTGGTGGACGCGGCGAAGCGCAGCGACGAAATGCGCACCTACCTCGCGTTCTGCGCGCGCTTCCACCGGTACAGCTTCAACAACGTGATGCTGATCTGCGCCCAGCGCCCCGGCGCCACCCACGTGGCCGGCTACAAGACCTGGCAGAAGCTGGGCCGGCAGGTGCGCAAGGGCGAGCGCGGCATCGCGATCCTGGCGCCGGTGACGTTCCGGCGGCGCGACCCGGAGACGGGCGAGGCAACCGGCGCGACCGGCCTCACGTTCCGGACCGCGTGGGTCTTCGACGTGAGCCAGACCGAGGGCGACCCGCTCCCGGAGGTGCGCTGGCTCGCAGAAGGGCAGGATGGCGCGGCGCTGGCGGATGCGCTGCGCGCTTACGCCGCGTCCCTGGGCATCGCCGTGCGCGACGCCGACACCGGCGGCGCGGGCGGCGTGAGCAAGGGCGGCGCCATCGACCTGAGCGCGGACCTGGCGCCGCTGGGGCGCGCCGCCGTGCTCGCGCACGAGCTGGCGCACGAGCTGCTGCACCGCGATCCGGCGGTGCGCGCCACGACCACCCGCGCGCAGCGCGAGCACCAGGCCGAGGCCGTGGCTTACGTGGTGCTGGCGCACTTCGGGCACGACCTGCCCTCCAGCGGGGTCTACCTGGCGCTGTGGGACGCGGACGCGGCCACGCTCCAGGCCAACCTGGAGGCGGTGCAGCGCGCCGCCGGCCAGATCATCGGCGCGCTCGAAGCGCCTGGGGTGGCGCCTGTGGCGGCGCGCCAGGCGGAAGGATAAGATAGAGGGGCGAGGCGCCGCCTCGCCCCCCGGCAGAAAGGAGTGGGCTATGCCCGAAAAACTCGCCATCGGGATCACCAACCTGGACAACAAGACGGCCTTCGTGGCGCCAGCGCTCAAGATCGACCGCTACCTGGTCGATGGACAGTGGCGCCGCCGCGACGACGGCTGGCAGCACGGCCAGCAGGTGGAGATGGTCACCGTTCCAATCGCTACCAAATCGCAGCCGGCGATCAAACAACCGTGCTCTACCTCGCCAAGCAGCCTATCGGCTACATCATGGTCACCGGCATCGAGATGGTGGAGCGCGACCGGATGATGGACGAGCACCTGGCCGCGCTGGACTTCCCCAGCCTGGAGGCGTTCCTGCGCGAAGGTGGGGCCATCTTCGGGCCGAAGCTCTGGTTCGTCCGCTTCGAGCGTCTGAGCCGGCTCGATGCCACCCCACAGTGAGGGCGTAGCCATGGGCGAGGACGAACCGGGCGACTGGCTGACCACACATCAGGCAGCAGTACTCGTCAGCCGGCTGTGCCCCGAAAAGCCGATCTCGGCGCGCGCATTCCTGAGCGTGATTCGGGCCGAGCTTGACCGCGACAGGACGGGTCGGCCCCGGCGGCACTTCCACACCTCGGAGCTGATGCTCTGGGACCCGAACGACAACCCGATTACGGCGCGCTGGTTCGCCCACGTCGACGCGGTGGAGCGCTTCGCGCGCAACCGCCAGCTGGGCCGGCCCGGCCTGTACGGGGAACGGCTCAGTCTGCGCGAGGCAGCGGAAGCCCTGGGCGTCTCGCATGAGTATGTGCGGCAGCTCATCCTCAGCGGCGAGCTGCCGGCGGAGAAAGATGAGTACGAATACCGCATCGACCCGGCGGCGGTCGAGGCATACCGTGCGCGCCAGGATGAGTAACTAGAGCGGGGAGAGGGCGATCAGATGCCCTCTCCCCGCTTTTTTGTTTCAGGACGAGAACTGAACCAGCCCCCATTCTTGCGGAAACCGACAGCAGCCGCGCGCCGGTTGTTATAAAACTGTTACGCAAGTACGGCGCGTTCTCGCGTAAAATGGACTCGTCGATGTGATCGGTTTTTGTGAGAGTGTAGTTACATCATGGGAAAGGTCATGTTGCTTCTGCTCGTCCTGGTCGTGCTGCCCGGCGCGAGCGCCGCCCAGGACCCGCCGACGAGGGGTGTCGAACTGGCGACGGTGATCGGCGTGATCGATGTCGACGCCATTGACGTCGACATCGAATGACTTCGAGGAAATCCGCGAACACTACATGATATCAGCCAAGTCCAGACTCCGCTCAGCGCGCGCTGCTGCATCCAAGCCTGAGGATCAGTCGGTGGGAGAGAGACCTCACCGACCGGTCGGCGCCCAAGTGGGAGCGCGCCGGTGGAACACACCGTCACGCACTGCCCGCAGCCCACGCACCGCCCATAGTCTACCACGCACACGCCTTCTGCTTCTGACCTCGCGAGTGCCCCGAACTGACAGCGCGCAACACAATCCTCGCAGGTGGTGCATATCTCGGCATCGACGACGGCGCGGAAGTCAGAGCGCGCTATGGCGGTGGGGAGGTCGAACTCAGCCACGCTGCGAAGAATTCCGCAGCAGCAAGTACAGCAGTTGCAGATATAGAAGTGCGGACCTTGGTAGTTTCGGGTCGAGTGCACCAGTCCGGCATCCTCAGCCTCGCGCAGAATGCGGAGCGCCCTCTTCTCTGGTGATGGCACGATCGGTCGCACTATGGTCAAAGGCGCCCCTCAATTGGCGCTAATACCAGGCAATTCTCGACCGGGCGATCGCAACCTTTGCCGATGAGTCGCTGTTGCACGCGACAGATACAGTCACGTACCCCCCACGACTTCGCTCCCATCACAATCTCGGTTGCGCGCTCGTGCGGAAGATTGCGAGTTCGAACGGGATGGCCTGCTGGACCGGGATGACGCGGTGCAGCGCAGGTATATCACGGGTAAAGGCACCGCGTGCTTCTTGGTAGTACTGCTCAAACAACTCCGCCATCTCGGCATCGAGGTGTGGCAACTGCGCTTCATAGATCCCGACGACGAAAGGCGTCAGCCCAAAGGCTAGGCTTTCCGCACCACGCGCGGCGACGATCAGCCCTTTTCGGGCCATCGCCTTGAGTTCATGCGTGCACGGCCGTGTCAACACTCAGTACCTGCACGGACCGCGATGTCGGCGGCCGGTTCGCACGCCAGACGCATGACGGCTGCCAACGCCGCCTCTTCGGGTGAGAACATCTTCGACAGCAGCTGCCGTTCTACACCGCCTCTGTGGCGGGAAAGCCATTGGGAATGGCATCGAGCCGCTGTGCGAGCCTGCGATACACGTCCTCAGACATCTTCTCTACTCCGACCCTGCGTGAGCAGGCACTGCAAGAACGGCGAAGGGGGACAAGCGCTTCCGATTAATTGTCCGTCGCAGAGCTTATTCATCGGCCCAGGACCACTTCCACGGTCTTCGCTCACGTCCATGCACATCGCGGCGGGAAAGCAGCCTGATTCAAAGACGGATGACATTTCCGGCTATCACGGGTCCCTCTCTCTGCACCTGACCTGCTCCCGGCCTGCGCCGGCGGTTGGCCCTCACCTCTCCCGGCCATGTAGAGGCAGCGCCACGGTAAACGTCGTTCCTTCGCCGATGACGCTCTGCACGCTCAAGCGCCCGCCAAACGTGCCGATCAACTGCTTGGCGATTGCCACGCCCAGGCCGGTCCCGGTGATGCCCCTCGGCCTTGGCGTTGGGCGCGCGGAAGAACTCCTCACCGAGCCGCTCAAGCGCCTCCTGCGGGATGCCGATGCCCGTATCCGCCACGGTCACGACCACCGTCTCGCGCTGCGCCTCGACGCGCACGTTCACCGACCCGCCGGCCGGCGGTGTATTTCACCGCGTTGCCGATCAGGTTGTCGAAAATGCGCACCAGCCCTCCTCGGTCGCGTGAACGGTGAGCGCATCGGCGGGGGCTTCGTAGGTGAGCGTGATGTGCTTCTCCTCGGCCTGCGGCGCGAGCCGCTCGACGACGTGCTCCAGCGCCGGTTGCAGCGGCAGGCGCACGAGCGGCTTTGTGCGTATCAACAGACTTGGTCGCCGCGAACGCGAGCAGGTCGTTGATCAACTCCAACAGCGCGTCGAGCCGGCTGTTCAGCCGCGAGATGATGTCGCGCTGCTGTGCGGTCATTTCGCCCACCATGTCGCGCAGCAGCACTCTGAGCAGACTCTGCGCGCCGGTGACGGGCGCGCGCAGCTCGTGCGTCACGATGCGGACGAACTGGGCGCGCTCCTGGTCGGCGCGCTGCACCGCGTCGTGCGCCATCGCATTCTCGATGGCGGTCGCCCCCTGTCGGGCAATCGCCAGCACGAAATCGGCGTCATCGTCCGTGAAGAAGTTCGGTTCGCGGGCGTAGACACGCAGCAGCCCCAGCGGGCGCTCCCGGCCCATGACGGGCGCGATGACCATGCTGTGAATCCTCCTCGATCACCTTCTGCGGGTACTGGAGGCGCGTGTCGGTGGTGGTTTCGTCCACGATCACCGAGCGGCCAGACATCACCGCGCTTACCAGCGGGTTGGTCAACTCCAGCGGGCCTTTGCTCAGGTAGGCCTGGCTGAGGCCGTAAGCCGCCACGAAATTGAGCTTTTCGCCGCGTTCATCCAGCAGGCGGATCGTCGCCGCGTTGGCGTTGAGCGCGAGCGCGGCATTGCGCGCCAACTGCGCCAGCACGTCATCGAGGTTGAGCGTCGAGGAGACATCCTGCGTGGTTTGGAACAGCGCCGCGATCTGCCGCTCGCGCTCGCGCAGCCGCGCCATCATCGAGGCGGTCAGGTAGACGGTTGCGAAGAGCGCTGTCGCAAAGAAGATGATCTCCGCCAGGGCGAAGGTCTGATTGCTGTGCAGGTCCGGCGGCAGGCCAGGGATCACCGCATAGTGCGGCAGCGCGCCGATCCCTCCAGCACCGTGATCCCGATCACGACGCCCACCGCCAGCCCGGCGTAGACATATGGCGACTGGCCGGGCAGCAGGATGGTGACCATGAGCACGTGCAGGAAGAAAAACGCAATGCCTGGGCTGGTCACGCCGCCGGTCAGGTGCAGGAAAACGGCCATGCTGAGCCAGTCCAGCGCGACCTGCAACAACACCAGGCGTTGGATGCGTCGCAGGTAGAGGGTGACGTCTGGCGTGTATGTGCGCCGTTTGAGCCACCACAACGCGCTGTTATATACCAGGATCGCGATGCCCACGACGTAGAGCGCGGTTTCAGGGAGGGACAGGTTCAGGGCGTGGACACAGAAGAAGGTCGCCAGCAGCACCATCACGCCCGCAGCCCAGCGTGTCGCGATCAGGCGCGCGCTGTTGCTGGCGCTGTCGCGTGGCAGCGACGCCTCAAGCGGGCCGGTTTCTGAGTTTTGGTTGGTCATGGGCACACCCAGCCTCAATTGTGGCAGGTGATGTGCGTGACGCCACTCGTTGCGGGCCGCTACGCCTTGCGCGCTGCCAGAAGTTCCTCGACCTTTTGGACCAGCTTATCCGGGTCTATGGGCTTGTCAATGAAGGTATCAACGGGCAGGTAGTCGTGGTCGGGCGCAAAGCGCACCGACGTTGTGTCGTGAATGGCGGTCAACATAATGATCGGGATGTCGCTGTACGCCGCGTACTCCGACTTCGGGTCTGGGCTGCGCAGCTTGAGCGCGGTCTGGAATCCCTCGGTCGTCGAATCCATCATCACATCCAGTACGATCAGGTCTGGGGCGGCCTCGATTTTCGCCAGGCCCTCGGTGCTGTTACGCGCTTCCTCAACTTCGTATCCCGCCCCTTCGAGGCACAGGCGGGTTGCCAGCGTGATGTCGGGGTCGTCGTCAATTATCAGGATTTTGCCCTTCGCCATTGCTCACCCTCTCTTGAGTGCGTCTCATTTCGCGACAAGGGGCGCGACCGGGGCTGCGGCCTCCTGCCCCGCCCGGTCGGCGCTCAGTTCGTCCAGGATCGCGGCGCACACCGCCGGACGGCGGCGGCGACCGGCGCGCTCAGCCCAGGCTCCCAGCCGATGGCCTCCGGCTCGACGCCGTAGATCACCACCGCGCCCGGCAGCGTCCCCAGCGCCGCGCCCAGCGCCAGCGCTTCGGCGAGGCCGGCGCTGTGCAGCGTCCCGCGCAGCGTTGGGTCGGCGGGCTGCATCTGCACCGCGTCCACCCGGAACCGGACCCACTCGCCCGGCGCGCAGCCCATCGACGCCGCGTCGATGATGATGGCGCGCGCGCAGTGTTGCAGCAGCAGCACCGTCTCCAGGCCCGGCGTCCCGCCGTCGAGCAGGGTCGCGCCGGGCGGCGGGCCGGCCTGCGCCAGGCGCTCCAGCACCGCCGCGCCCACGCCGTCGTCGCCGCGCAGCGGGTTCCCCAGCGCGAGGACGAGGGTCCCACCGGCGGCGGCGTGATCGGCAGGGGCGGTCAAGGATCGACTAGACAAACTTCACATCCAGCATGTGCGCCGAGCAGGAGATGCACGGGTCATACGCCGCGGACCAGCATCTCCAGCGCCAACGTAATGTCCTCTTTGGGCCGGTCCAGGATAGTCGGGACCAGCGCGCGCATATCGGCCTCGATGTTCGCCAGGTTCTGGCCGGTGGGGATGATGCAGTTCGCGCCCACGACCACGCCGTCCTCGATCACATAGTTGTGGAAGAGGATGCCCACGCGGCACGTCGCACGAGCCAACGCCCTCCCCGGAGCGCCGCGCCGGCGGTGCGGGGTCCTCCCACACAATGCCGCGGTCGAGCAGTGTGTCGCAGAGGATAATCGCGTCCTCGACCGCGTGCGCGATTTCCACCACCTGGGCGATGCTGACCATGTATGGGTTGGCGCACTGAGGCTTGAGGCCGAGCGCATCGGCGGCGGCCTTCGCCCTGGGGTGGAGCTGGCCATAGTTGTTGTTGAAACGCGCCAGCGCGCCCACCATGTGGACTCGCGGGCGTTCTTCGCGTGCTTGGCCGAGGAGCGCCTGACCATGTGCTCGTTGGTGACTTCGCGGTACTGCTCGATGGGCCACGCGCCGCCGTCGGTGCTGACGATCTCGCCGTCGATGAAGGCGTACTCGTCTGGCTTGCGCAGCGAGATGTACTCCGTCTCGCGCTCGAAGTCGGGGACGGCGAGCGTCTGGAAAAGCTCGACGGTCGCGTCCACGTCATCGCGCATCGCGACAAGCCGTGCGCGCAGCGCGGCGATCTCGTCGTTCGACGGGTAGTGCGTGAAGCCGCCGACCGTCATCGCGATGGGGGTGCGTGTGCCGCCCGCAGATCACCTTGCAGATGTCGCCGGCCAGTTTCTTCATGCGCAGCGCGCGCAGCACCACCTCCGGCGCGGACTTGGCGAGCGGGATCACGCTGTCCACGCCCAGGAAGTCCGGCGCGACCAGCATGTAGGTATGGAGAATGTGGCTGTCCAGGATTTCGCCGTGGAAGTTGAGCTTGCGCAGCAAGACGGTCTGCTCACTCGGCGCAACGCCAAGCGCCTTCTCAGTGGCGCGCAGGGAGGCGGTGGCGTGCCCGACGGCGCAGATGCCACAGATGCGCGAGGTGATGTGCGACGCCTCGCCATAAGGCCGCCCGCGCAGCATCGCCTCAAAGAAGCGCGGCGTCTCGACGATCTGCAACTCGCACTGCTTGAGTTCGCCGTTCTGCACATCGACGACGATGTTGCCGTGCCCTCCACGCGCGTGACGTGGTGGACGTCTACCTTAAGCGTTGGTGGCGCCATTGTCATCGCCAATCCCTCCCCTATCCATCATCTGGTATGTCAGGAACATTGTCAACTTCGCCTTGATCGCGTCCTCGCTCATGCCATGTTCGGCGAGCACTTCCCTGAGCGAGTCGAAGTTCGGGTTCGAGATCATGCCCCGGCAGCCCTCGCAGCCGTCGCCGTAGGTCGGGCAGATGGCGTCACAGCCGGCGCGGATGATCGGCCCCAGGCACGTCATGCCGCGCTGGTACACGCACACGTTCTCTTTGAGCTTGCACTCGATGCACAGGGGATGGTCTGGAATCTGCGGCATACGCCCCTGCAGAAGCTGCGTCACCGCCATGATAAACTCGTCGCGGTCGATGGGGCAGCCGGGGATGGCGGCGTCCACGTCAATGACGGCGTGGATCGGACGCGCCGGGTAGGTTTCATACCAGTCGGCCTTGTCCCCGTAGACGTAATGGCGCACGTCGTCCAGGTTCTGCCGGTTACGGATGGTGTTGATGCCGCCGAGGTGGGCGCACGCGCCCAGCTCGATCACCATGCCGGCCTGCGCGCGGATCGCCTTGAGCGTCGCCTCGTCGCTGGGCCGCGAGCACGACCCTTCGATGAAGGCAATCTGGTAGTCGTGGTCGCGCCGGCTGATCGCCTCGCGGAAGTTGACGATCTCGATTGCGTCGAGAAGCTCCGGGTGATCCTGGAGCGAGTCGACCACGGTGAGCTGGCAGCCCTCGCAGCTCGTGAACTCAAAGAAGGCAACCTTGGGCTTCGCAGACATCAGAGCGCCTCCTCAAGATGCTTGATTTCGGCGTAGGAGAACGATGGGCCGGACTGGCACGTATAGATGTGGTGCATCTGGCAGTGGCCGCACTTCCCGACGCCACACTTCATCCGGCGCTCGAAGCTGAACCAGATATTGCCATCCGCGATGCCCTTGCCGAGCAGTTCCATCAGGACGAAGCGGTACATCACCGGCGGGCCGACGACCACGGCGACGGTGTTGCGCGCGTGGATCTGCACTTTCGGGAAGAGGGTGGTAATCACACCCACGTTGCCGGTCCAGTATTCGTCGCCCCGGTCCACCGTGAGGTGCAGCTCTACGTCGTCGCGTTCCCCCCCACTCGGCCAGTTCTTCCTTGAAAAGCAGGTCAGCGGGGGTGCGCGCGCCGTAGAGGATGATCACCCGGCCATACTTGCCGCGCTCGTCGAGGACTTCGTTGATCAGCGAGCGCAGCGGCGCAAGCCCCAGCCCGCCCGGCGCAAAGAGAAGGTCCTTGCCCCGGAAGCGCTCAATGGGGAAGCCGCGCCCGAACGGGCCCGCGCACGCCGAGCGCGTCCCCGGCGTGCATTGTGTGCAGCATGTTGGTGAGGTCGCCGACGCGGCGCACGCACATCTCGAAGTCGCCGTTGCTCCGGCTCGGCGAGGAGGAGATGCTGATCGGCGCTTCGCCGATGCCCAACACCGAGATCTCGACGAACTGGCCCGGCTTGTGGTTGAGCGAGAAACCGCCGGGCAGTTCGATCCTGAACAACTTCTCGTAGGCGGTCATGTCGCGCACTTCGGCGATGCGCGCCGGCGTGGGCATGTAGATGGAAGGGTCTTCCAGGGTTTCTTTGAGCAGGGTGGTCATGAC
Organism: Anaerolineae bacterium; assembly: GCA_027494055.1. Classification (GTDB taxonomy): domain Bacteria; phylum Chloroflexota; class Anaerolineae; order Aggregatilineales; family JAFGMM01; genus JAOSJO01. The sequence continues at coordinate 375,837 of JAOSJO010000025.1, forward strand.
TTCGCCTCCGCGTGGTTGCGCTCAGTGCGGCGCCGGTATAGCTCGTTGAAGGTGTCCACAGGGGTAATGTTCACCAGGCAGGCCGCCGCGCACCGCCCGCAGCCCACGCACCCGACGAGGCCATAGGCCTCGGTCTGGTACTTGCCTTTGCGGAAGAAGCGGTGGCGCTGGCGGGCGGCGCGGCTCGCGCGGAAGTTGTGCCCACCGGCGACGACGGCGAACTGGTCTACCTGGCACGAGTCCCAGATGCGCAGGCGCTTGCCGTTCTGCAGGCTCAGGTCCACCTCGTCGCTGACGTTGAAGCAGTAGCACGTCGGGCAGACCTTGGTGCACATCCCGCAGGCGAGGCAGCGCGCGCCCAGCTCCTCCCAGTAGCTACTGTTGTAGCTCATGCCCATCAGGTTGGGCAGTTCGGTCACGTCGAAATCGAGCCGGTAGGCAAAGCGCGGCCACTTCTCCGCCATGACGCGATTGAGGCGCTCGTAATCCTCGTCGGTGGGGTCCCACAGCGCGGAGAGGCCCGCGATGATCGCCTCGCCCTTCTCCGAGTCGATATCCACCGCGTAGTCAGTGCCCAAGTCGGTCAGATGGATATCGTAGCCTTCGGTGATGGACAGCGTGCCCATGCTCTTGCAGAACGAGTGGGGCATGCACGGGCGCAGGCACTCCACACTGACCAGCACAGTGTTCTGGCGGCGCGCCAGGTAGTGCTGGTCGGCGTAGCCGGTCGCGTGCACGCGGTCCAGCAGTTGGATGGCGTGCATATCGCAGGTGTGCACGCCCATCACAACTGTGGGCACGTGCTCGATTTCCGCCTCGATTTGCATCCCGTCGTTTGAGAACGTAAACAGCGTCTCGCGCGGCGGCAGCAGGTACTTCTGGGCGGCAGGACGGAGGTCGGGTAGTCGAGCGCCATGTCGCTGGCGGTTCCGACCTCGTCGAAGACAAACTGTCCTTGATGCGGTTTCGGGCCGACGACGCGGTAATTCGTTTTGAGTTGATCCACCCAATCCGACAGGGCAGGTTTTGGCATGATCTTAAAACTCATAGCTGTCTAGGCTCCCTTACTCTTGTGGATGCCGATGTTGAGTCCGCCGGTAACCGTCTGGCCTGAGGCAAGCGTGGTCGCTCACGGCCACGCTTGTGAAGCACGACACATTCCAGACAGATTATATGTCAAAAGCGGCGCAGACTCGCTGGACACTTATCACTTTCGGTCAAGAGATAAATCACACCTGTGATGGCGGCATTCCCGGCTGGACCCTACACGGGACAGAAGAATCAATTCAGGTTGTCCCTCGGCATCACGCCATAGCGCGTTTTTCGCAATCCGACGACTGAAGTCTGCGGCTAATCGCAGAAAATGGCGGGCAGGAATTTGAATGCCAAACAACAACGTGTGTTAGCGGTACGAATGGAATTGGGTGATTTCAAATCCGTGTGGGAGGTCGTTGCGTGGGTCAAAGCGCGGTGGGGGATCCGCTATAGCTACAAGGGGATGTATTCCTTGATGAAGCGCCACCGGTTGACCTTGAAAGTACCGCGGCCACAATCGGAGAAAGCCGATCCCGCGCAGCCGGCCGCCTGGAAAAAAGGGGGCTGGTAACCGCGCTCGTCACCGCGGGTCTCACCCCGCCGGAACGTGTCTTCGAGGAAATTCGGCGTGCGATTGAAGGCGAGGTCTATGCCTCACTGCGCGCTAAGCAACGGGCAATTGAGCACTTCCTGCGCCCGTTACGCGCAGACAAAACTCGGTTGCGGCAGTTGATCGGTTGGGATTGGATTGTCGCGGCTCATGATCAACTGCCTTTGCCTGATACACGCGCCGCTTAGACAGAATTGGTATAATTTCTAAGCATGGACCATTATCGGATCGCCTTGAGAATGGAGCGGGCAGGGCTATACGGGGTCGGTGCAAACGCGGGCTGGCTATACTTCTGCGCATTCCAGGCCGGCGCGCAGCAGATGCGCCACCGGCCAGCCCCAGCGCGCGTGTAGCAGATCGGCTACATCCCACCGGTGGCAGTGCGCAGGATCCTCCTCATAGCACACCAGGATCACGCACTCTGCAAGCGAATTGGCTGCGACGAAGGCCGGGATCAATTGTTGCTCTCAGGGGATGGCGCAAACGTCGCCGCCGGCACGGGAGCGCCGGTCCTTGCCCATTCTTGCCAGGCATTGACATCGTCGTCCAGGTCCTCGCCTGTGATCGCCTCGAGGGTCTCAAACACGGTATGGCGCACAATCGAGTTTCCAAAGGTTGCGGTATCCATCAGACTGATGATCGCCGGCACCGCGTCCATCGCATCGGCGCCAATTGCCTTCAGCGCCTCCAAGGACCTCTCACATACGTGCCAGTCGCTATCCCCCAAGGCGTCGATCAGCGCCGGGACGGCGTCAACGGCACCGGGACCAATCGCCGCCAGCGCTTCAAAAGACAGCCGGCTGACGTCCTGATCATCGTCTCCCAAAGCATCAATCAGCGCAGGGACGGCATCGACCGCATCACCGCCAAGCTCCACCAGACCCATGGCTCCCATCCTGCGCACGTCGGGAGCTGGATCGTGCAGGGCATCCACCAGGTGCGGAACAATCTTCGCATCCGGACTGATCGATACGAGGGCGCCCGTCGCCTCATAGCGCACCTCGGGGTTGTCGTCATCGAGCGCCTCGATGATAGCGGGGAGCGCATCAGCTGCTTCGGTTCCTAAACGTCTCAAGAGTCTGATCGCCGCGTCGCGCGTCAGCGGGTCCGCGATCGCGCCCGCAATCGCCTCGGCATGCGGCACAAGATCATCACGCACCTCTCTGCTGAAGGTCGACGAGGGGATTTCGCTCAGATCGAGCAGTGCCTGCCGGCTCACGGCGGGGTCGCCGCGCTCCAGGGATTCCATGAGGGCCGACGCCAGCAGACTGCCTTCGATTTCCTCGTCGCTCAGCATGGTCCGATACATCTCAGCGTAGTCCCTAATGGGCTGGCGCCAGGTGCCCAGAATCGCCGCCTCCGCCCAGATGCCAATCATGCCCTCCAGGAGCGCTTCGGATGCCACCGCCTCCAGGGGGGCTGAGGCAGGGTTGTCGGAGCACAGGTAGATGTTTGGCGGCAGGTCACGGCGTGCATCGGCGCCCGCGCTCAGTGTGCGGTGGTCCGGCACCTGAAGCGTCAACGTGCCCGTCATGTCTGCCCCGGTATAGCAGATGTCTTCTTCCGCCCCGCCGTACTTTGCCCCCAGCGGCTCGCCGTCCACGTCGACCGTCAGGGTTGCATCACACGGGTCACCCCCGACACAACCTCCAGGCCCATGGCGTCCAGGTACTCGGTCACGACCTCCCGGATCGGCAGACTGAATTCAGGATCCTCAATCACCTTGTAGTTCTGGTCCACTTCCACACAGATCGTGTCCAGCGTTCCCAGTGCGGGGGGAGGGCCAGGGTTACAGCCGGCAAGGAGAAGGGCAAGCAAAAGCAGCAATACGCGCCGCATCGTGATTTCCTTTCTGGGTGGTGGTCTGGCGGTGACTCAGATGCAGAGAATGGGCAAATCGCCGCTACTGCCGGGGCGTGAGTACTTGCCAGATCTGGAGCGACGCGCTGAGAGTCTCGACTACACTTTATGGATAGGCCAAAACAGAGAGGCCTGAAGTATAATCGGGCGCATGGCGAAACGACAATTTCAACTCACGGACGAAGAAATCAGGGCCATTGCGCAAGCCGAACGGCAAACGCGCGATGCCTACGAACTGAGACGCCTGCAAGCCGTGCGGCTCTACGGGAGCGGGGGTGCCTACACCAGAAATCACGCGGTTGGTGCACTGCGACGACCGGCGTATCCGGGTCTGGGCCCAGAAGTACGGCCAGCACGGCCTGGAGGGCTGAAATCGCAGTGGCAAGGGGAGAATGCGCTGAAGTTGAGCCGCGTGCAACGGGCGGACTTGAAGCAGCGGGTCCAGGCATACCGGCCCGATGAGGTGATCGCACCGGAGTTGCGGGTCAGCCGGGGCGCGTTCTGGACGGCCAGCGATATGCAGATTGTAGTGGAAGCCTGGTACGACGTGGTCTACCGCAGCCCCAGTCGTATCGCAACTTGCTGCATGAATGTGGCTGAGCTACCAACACTCCCGAACAGGTCTATCGCTCGCGGCCGGACGCGCAGACCATCGCCGATTTCGAAGCCGAGTTGGAAAAAAAAGTGACCGACTTTCTGCAAGACCACCCCGATGGCGTGGTGCTGGCGTTGGACGAGATGAGCCTCTACTTCAGGCCACGTTGACCCGCGTCTGGGCACCCGTCGGCCAGACGCCGATTGTCGCCGTGCATCCGCAGCGCGACCATGTGCATTTCTATGGGGCTCTGAACCTGTGCACCGGCCGCGAGATTGCGCTGCCCGCACCCGAGGCGACCAGTGCGCTCACTGCCAACTTCCTGATGCAGGTGCTGATGCTCTATCCACAACCCATCTTCCTGCTACTGGACCGTGCGCCCTGGCACTATGGCGAGGTCAGCACCCTGATTGCCGAAACCGACCGCTTGCACGTCATGCACTTCCCCCTGCTTGTCCCGACTTGAACCCTCAAGAACATGTGTGGGGGCGCGAGCACGGGACGCCATCAGCCACAACCACACCTACCGTCAGTTTCAGCCCTTGATTGATGATTTCGAGACCTGCTTGAATGAGACCTGTTTTCGACCAACTTCATGGATGCTTTCACCCCTCTGGGATTAGGCGTTTTCTGATTGGTTTATCCATTACATGTTAGGATTGGGCGAACCATTAGTCAAGTGCTATTGGAGTGCGCCCAGAGCAGTCGGATGGCAAGATCGTCAGCCTCGGACACTGGGCGACGGATCACGGGCTCGAATGGGGGAGATAATCACCCACTCCGACCGGTCCGGGAAGAAACAGAACGACGGCCCAATGTCGCTGCCGCCTCTATGCGCTGCCCGGCCCACCTTCCCGCAACAGATGCTCGACCAGCCAACCCCAGCGCGCGCCCAGCAGGCAGCCACGCTTCGCCGGTGCCAGCCCCACGCCGGCCACGACCCACGCCTTCTTGCGCGTACGCGGTGCCCGCGACACTGAACGTGATGGCAGCAACAAGGGCGAAAGCTGCCAGACCGAAGATGAGCGTGCGTTTCTTGTTCGTGGCTGTTCTCCTTAAGTCACCTAATCCGAGTTACGGTAAATCTGAGGCCGAGCCGCAGTCAGCGCAGGAGAATCAGCAGCAAGAGCAGCGGCAGGAGCCCGCTCAGACCGAGAAAGCCCAGGGGCCACCACAACAGGGGACGCCAGGCTTGAGGACGAGGCACAGGGGGGCCTTCTCGTCGGTAGCCGCGCACCCCAAAACCACCTCTCCCGCCACGCATTTCCTGTCTCCCTTCACGCTCGCGTCGCGCTGACCTCGCGGTTGACGCGACACATCAGGTTCTTGTTGCTGTCAACATACCTGCACAGGATGAGGGAATTGCATAGGAATTAGGTGTTTCTTTTTGAGTTTCTGCGCGCAGCACGCATGTTATGCGGTGTCGAAAGACAAACAGCGTGGTGATGCGCCTTCACGGCGTATCCGGGGGGACATAAGGTTGTCGGAAAGGGGCGATGGCTCCTTGGGGCAGGCAGTACTTCTCTTGGCGGTTAGTGGTCTAGGCGAAGCGGTTCTGGGGAACCGTCAACCTTTCGATCATGCCTCAGTACTACAGCCGCACTTCGCCCGTTGAGCCCGGATACTCCGGTCCCACGCAATCCGCGTCCCTACACTGATGGGCTTGGCGGCCACAAAGTTAAGCCGAAAGCGCCAAACGCGGCTGCAGGACTAGTGGCAGGCTTGCTGCCGATACCCGATCCCCAGGCTACAGAAATCCGGATACCCCACCCAGTAACAGCCGATTACCCACACCCCCACATTGCCGCACTCTGGGATGGAGTCTTGCCATCCAGGCTGGATACTCGAGCACGTAGGAGACCACCAATTCAACTGATAGCAGCTGCCACCGTACAGATCTGTCCATTGCTGCTCCTCGAGACCGCTGCAGTCGTAGTCGTAGGACCAGTACCAGTCTCCGCCCTCCCAGTACCAGTCCCCGCGCCCTTCAGTGAACCACTCGGTCTGGCCGGGAAAGGCCCAGGGGTTTTCGTCGTAGCAGTCGTCCGCGTTGGTGACATACCCGTTCTCTATCGTGCAGGCCTGTATCGAGGCATCGGGATTGCCATACCCATCGTTGTCGGCATCCCGGTAAAGGGTAATCGTCACGCCCTCGTCCACCAGGCCGTTGCAGTTGTCGTCAAGGCCGTTGCATACCTCAGGCTGGCCCGGATTGATGGCGGCGTTGCTGTCGTCGCAATCATCCCCGTTGCTGACATACCCGCTTTCCATCGTGCAGGCCTGTATCGAGGCATCGGGATTGCCATACCCATCGTTGTCGGCATCCCGGTACAGGGTAATCGTCACGCCCTCGTCCACCAGGCCGTTGCAGTTGTCGTCAAGGCCGTTGCATACCTCAGGCTGGCCCGGATTGATGGCGGCGTTGCTGTCGTCGCAGTCGTCCGCGTTGGTGACATACCCGTTCCCTGTCGTGCAGGCCTGTATCGAGACATCGGGATTGCCATACCCATCGCCGTCGGCATCCCGGTAAAGGGTAATCGTCACGCCCTCGTCCACCAGGCCGTTGCATACCTCAGGCTGGCCCGGATTGATGGCGGCGTTGCTGTCGTCGCAGTCATTCCCGTTGGTGACATACCCGTCTGGAGCCACACAGGCCGTCACTGTGTCGGCGGGATTGCCGAACCCATCGCCATCGCTATCGACGTAGAAGGGTTGAGGAAAATGGTCTCCGTGAGCGAGATGGGCCGGCACGGCTGACACAGCAATGGTGATCAGGTGGAACTGACCGCGCCCATCACGATGGCAAATGCTCACTCGTTCCTGGCCCTGCTGAGCCACGATAGTGGAGGGAATTACTAGAATGCCTACCATGGCAACGAACAATGCGACTATTGAGAGCCTCCGACGTGTCATGGGATCGTTCCTCCTTGAACGCACTTGCCGGCGGTAAGACAGCCGAAAACATCGACGATACATCGAACAAAAACGATTACGAGAGTGGGCGAACGACGTAGCTGCCGTCACGAGAGCCGACGCACGCGGGGGAACAGAGCGCCTGCTAGGCGCAATTGACGATGTTTTCGCGTGGTGCGAAGAAACTGGGGTCTAGCCCTATTAAACGACCCTTTCTGAGATTCGTCAACCAACCACGCCATTCCGAGATCCGAGATGCGCCACAGCCCCGCCGCGTCCTTGTACCGCCGCGCCTCCAGGATTTCGTCAAGCGTGAGCCCGTCGCTCATTTCGATCCGGGCAGGGACATGGGAGTAGGTGCCGGATAGGTGTGACGGGGGCACAGAGCGTCACTTTCGCCCTGCGTCTGTCCCGAAAGACAGGAAGGCGCCAGAAGGAGAGCAGCCTTCAGAACGGTGGTGTCTGCATGCACGGAGATCGCGCTTTTCACCGAATCTGAGTCGATCGCGGTGAAGGGCCGGCCCCTTTTCTGTATCGATGCACGGCACGAGAACGGACAGGGCGCTTGGGATGCACCCCAGCGCCCTGCATGTTTGGAGCTGATGCGATGGGCAACCGATTATCCGGGGCAGTGTCCAGGGCCGATGAGGCCGTTGTTGAAGCGGTCAAGCACCTCGGCCAGAGAGATGAACTGCTGCCGCACGGGGTTGTTGCCCCGCATCGCGCCGACGTCGGCAGGTGTGTAGGTTGCCAGTAGGGCGGCTGCCTGGCCCAGTTGAACGGTGACCACTGAGGTGTCCGCCCCGCTGTAGCCGTTCAGTTGCGCCGCGATGTAAGCATGCGCCAGGATATAGTAGGCGTTGCCCTGCGGCGGAACCCACAGTACCTCGTACCAGCTCTGCCCGCTCAGGAAGAAGGGTGTGTCCTCGCCGATCACGGCCCAGGTGTCGTCGTATGGCGAAGGGCCGTACCTGGAGTGCGTCTTCCAGTAGCCTGGGGTCAGGGAGCATCTGCCACTCGGTGTGCAGGCGTCGCCGATGCCGTCACCGTTGCTGTCGGCCTGGTCGGGGTTGTACACATCGGGGCAATTGTCACACACATCCCCACGCCATCGCCGTCTATGTCAGCCTGGTCGGGGTTGGGTGTGTACGGGCAATTGTCCACGCATCGCCCACGCCGTCGCCGTCCGCATCGGCCTGGTCGGGTTGGATGTGTACGGGCAGTTGTCACACACATTCCCCACGCCATCCTGGTCGCTGTCAGCCTGGTCGGGGTTGGGTGTGTACGGGCAGTTGTCACACGCATCGCCCACGCCATCGCCGTCCGCATCGGCCTGATCGGGGTTAGGTGTGTACGGGCAGTTGTCACATGCGTCCCCAACGCCATCCTGGTCGCTGTCAGCCTGGTCAGGGTTGGGCGTGTACGGGCAGTTGTCACACGCATCGCCCACGCCATCGCCGTCGCTGTCAGCCTGGTCCAGGTTGGGTGTGTACGGGCAGTTGTCCTCATCGTCGCAGATCCCATCCGCGTCCGTGTCGATGCAGCAGGTGTAGATGTTGCCGAGGGCAATCTCAAATTGCACACCCGACGCGAGATCGACGCGTACGTAGTAGCCACCCTCCCAGAAATTGCCCTGGAAGGTAGGTTCCCAGCAGTTGTCCGCCGGCTCCCATACTTTGTAGGTGCCTGGCGGCAGGTCACTGAAGACCACGGTGCCGGCACTATCGGTCGTGCCCTGATTGACCATCGGGACGGTGCCGTCTTTGGCAAAGACGTACAGCCGGAATGGCCAGTTCGGGATGGCTTCCTCGCCGGCGTCCCAAGCGTCGTTGTCGTTGGCGTCATTGAACTTGTGTACCGTGATGCTGCCAGGGTCGCCGCCTTCGCCGGAAGTTGCCCCCGCAATTCCGGTAGACGCCGCGACCAGGAGCAATGTCGCGATGAGGAGCAGGATCATTGACTTTCGCATGGCATTCGTCTCCTTCAGAGGCTGTGAGCGAAACAGGTTTGGCTCTGGAGCCAGGCGCAACGTCTCACAGCAAGTGACTGATTTGCATCCACAAGAGCGCGAGGCGCTGGCACCTTACATGATCGTCGGGTCAAGCAGTACTGCGTCTGCGCGAAGGATTCCGGCTATCTTGTCTCCCCTTTCCCCTTAACCGGGTTTTGTTGACCGGATGAGAAACAGGACAGGCCCGGCCACGAATGGCCGCGAGGCACGCCCGGCAACGTGCCGATATTTCGGGCCTCTATGGTGTCAAACCGCCCTGAGTGGACAGATGTCGCTGGGATCCCACTAATATGATAGGATTATCTTAGTAATTGTTTACGCATCCGATACCTCAGGAGGCTGCACTAGGTCAACTGTCCACGTCAGCCTCTGAGGCGCCCAGCGACCATAGAGGGGGGTCGCTAGCGCAGCGATTGTCCGACCGGGGAACGAAAACGGCCCCAGGTCTCCCTGAGGCCAGAGATGACGCGCCCACTAGAGGCAGGCGCACGCGATCAGGCGGGCGCCGGTCCCGGTTCGCCAGTTTGCAGTGTCTTTTTGCCTGAGACGAGCTGGGTGAACCAGTACCTCCTGCGCGCGGCGGTGGTACTCAGTCATTCTGAATATGAGGGATGAAGGCGATGTTGTTTCATCAGCAAAAGGACTTAAGCGAATTATGCCCGTATGCCGCTTGGCAAGTACGGATCCAGCCAGAAATTCGCTTGGATCGACGATAAATACGGCGTTTCATGGCGGTTAAATTGGACTTACAAGTATTTTACAGACACAGTCGTATAGTTAACCCGAGTGAGACAATATGGAGGCTGCACGATGTCCAAACTGATCTACTTTATGCCTATGTCGCTGGATGGCTTTATCGCGGGTGAAACCGACCCCTACAAGGATTGGTCGGCGCCGGACGAGGAGGTATCCGCTTTCATCAACGATCTGCACCGCCCCATCGGCACATATCTTTATGGACGCAAGAACTATGAGACGATGACGATTTGGGAAACGCCAGATGTTATTCCTGGTCGGACGTCGGCCATGATGGACTTCGGGCGGATCTGGCAAGCGGCCGATAAGATCGTCTATTCCAAATCGCTGGAGACCGTCTCTACGCCGAAGACGCGTCTCGAGCGGGAATTCGACCCGCAGACGGTTCGCGATCTGAAGGCTCAATTGCCTCACGATATTTCGGTGGCTGGTCCGAACCTGGCCGCACAGGCGATCCGGGCTGGGCTCGTCGACGAGTATCAACTGCTCGTCGTACCTACTATGCTTGGCGGTGGCAAGCGGGTTCTGCCCAGCAACGTAGGCGCAGAGCTGGATCTCCTGGATGAGCGCCGTGTTGGTAATGGATGGGTCTATCTTCGCTATCGCACGCGGGTCTGATGGATGGCAGCGGTCAAAGAGGGTATTCGTGATGTGTTGGATCACGAACGGAGGCTTCGGGAATTGCCTGCGAAACGATACATTGTACGCTTGACCGAGGACGAACGGACATAAACAAGTGACAGAACCCAGGTGTGCCAGCCTTCTAACGTCGCCGTACTGCTCTACGGCAGCAAGTCTCCCGTCAAAGATGCCTTGCCCCAAGGGCAAAACGAAACAGAGTTCTTTCTTGTGTCCCGGAGATATAACCGAAAGTTGTGGATTGGCGCGAGACAAAAGGCAGCGTATCCTCTAGGTGCCCAAACCTAAACGCACCGGCGCGGAGCCGGGAAAGGATACGCTGATGCTTAAGCTTACCACGGATTACGGAGACGGAACAGCGCCAGAGACCAGCCAGACGCTGGACGAGTTGGCGCGTGAGGGAGCGCGGCGGATGATCGCCGAAGCGCTGAAGCTGGAAGCGGACGAGTACGTGGCGAAGTTGCAGCACCTGCGCGACGAAAAGGGCCACGCACTGGTGGTGCGCAACGGTAAAGCCAGGCCGCGCACGGTGACGTTGGGCGTGGGGCCGGTGGAGATTGAAGCGCCGCGTGTGAACGACCGGCGCGCAGGCCACAGATTCACGAGCCACATCTTGCCGCCGTGGGCGCGGCGCTCGCCACGGCTGGAGGAAGCGTTGCCCGTGTTGTACCTGCGTGGTCTGTCCACCGGTGACTTCGCGGAAGCCTTGCGGGTCTTGTTGGGGCCGGAGGCGGCGGGTCTCTCGGCTTCGACGATCAGTCGGCTGACGGTCATCTGGCAGGACGAGTACCGGGCATGGCGGAAGCGGTCGCTGGCGGGCAAGGACTACGTGTACCTCTGGGTCGATGGGGTCAACTTCGGCGTGCGCCTGGAAGACGACCGGCTCACCTGCCTGGTGATCATCGGCGTGAACCGGGACGGCACGAAGGAGGTGATCGCCATCGAAGACGGCTACCGGGAATCGACCGAGTCGTGGGCGACGGTGCTGCGTGACCTGAAACGACGCGGGATGCCCGCGCCCGTGCTGGCGGTCGCGCGCTCCTGCGGGCGCGGCGATGGCGCGCTGGGCTTCTGGGCGGCGCTGCGCGCGGTGTACCCGAAGACTCGTGAACAACGTTGCTGGGTCCACAAGCTCGCCAACGTGCTCGACAAGCTCCCCAAGCGCCTCCAGCCACGCGCCAAGGCGATGTTGTACGAGATCATGCACGCGCCCAGCCGCCAGGATGCCAAGGACGAGATCGCGCACTTCGTCGGCGAATATCAGACCCGTTACCCCAAAGCGACGGAATGCCTCACCGCCGACCAGGAGGCCCTGCTGACCTTCTTCGACTTCCCTGCCGAGCACTGGATCCACCTGCGCACCACCAACCCCATCGAGTCGCCCTTCGCCACCGTCAAGGCGCGCACCCGCCTCACCAAAGGTGCGGGCTCGCGCAACGCGGGCTTGGCGATGGCTTTCAGCTCGCCCTCGCCGCCCAGGAGCGCTGGCGCAAAGTCAATGCGCCTCACCTCGTCGCCCTGGTCCGCGCGGGTGTCACTTTCAAAGATGGCGCGCGCGTGACCGAAGCACAATCGGCTGCGTTCACCGACACGGAGAGCACTCATGAGGCAGCTGCCTGATGCCTACCCATCCACAACTTTTGACAATATCTCTGTGTCCCGTTGAATTGGGCACAAGCGGGATCGACGGGCGTCACGCGCTGCTGGGTATAATCCTGCTCTACTCACTCCCCGTAGGCTCAATTGCGGAGCTTCCTCTTTGACCAGTAGCCACTGTTTCCACAACTCCCAACCAACTCACAGAAGATTTCTGTTTGGTACGGCAGCCCATTCACAAACGGATGGCATTTTCGGCCCCCACAGGCTTCATCTACCTCATCTGGGCGGTCTTCGGCTTTGCGGTTGAATATGTGCAAGGGATCGAGTGGCGCAATCCCATTCGCTGGTCAATTTTTGGCCCGTATGTGGTGCTTTACTTGGCTACGGTAATGCTCTATTGGTGGCCGGTGGGCCTCATCCGCCGACCGCTGTGGTATGTGTACGCGGGTCTGTTTGTGGTCAGCACGATCCTGAATGCCATATCACACAAGGGACCTGAGAACGGCACGAAATGAGAGCAGACAACGGACGCTCCGTCACCCGTGATGGTGAACAGAACCGTTGATGTGAAAGCGCCTTCCGATCCGAAGCCGAAGTGCACATGGCACGCCCGATCATGCGGCGGGAAACTGCTTGAGTCGACCCTCGTCTTGTTGTATACTGAGATTGACGTCGCCGCTGACGTCGCCGCCAGACGAGGCGGCTTTTTTGTTCGGTGCTGGTTGGGGCTGCGGGGAAGAAGCAGGATTTTGCAGGACTGTGAAGTGCGGAGGTCGAGATGCGAGAGGCATTGGTACAAGATTGGATGACATGCGAACTGATTACGATCACCAGCCACACGCTCCTCCCGGAGGCAAAGCGCCTGATGCAGGAAAAGGGGATTCGGCGTCTGCCGGTGGTCGATGAGGGCAAACTGGTGGGTATTGTGACGTGGGGCGATATTCGGGAAGCCTGGGCATCGGACGCCACGTCGCTCAGCGTGTTCGAGCTGGAAACGCTACTGGTCGCGCTGCCGGTGTGCGAGGTGATGACGCCAAACCCGATCACCGTCACGCCGCTAACCACCATCGCACGCGCCGCCCAGCTCATGCTGAAACACAAGATCGGAGGCCTGCCGGTGCGGGATCATCGGGGCCGGCTGGTGGGCATCATCACAGAGAGTGATATCTTCCGGATGCTGGTGCAGGGTCGGGCGGCATGAAGCAATGCGGGCGCAGCATAGCAATGTGTTTCGTTCGTAGGGTATTGAACCGCTGACAGCGGTCCGGGCTGCCAGGACGCTGCTTACTGCCGGATTGAGGTTTCTTCCTCTGGAGCGGGTATGGACCTGGAGACTCGGTATCGCGACCGGCTTGTCACCTTGCAGCGCGCTGCCGGGGAGATCGCGGCGGTCCTGCGAGAGATCCTGCACGGGGTGCCACGGGTTGATATGATCTCGGTGCGCGCCAAGTCGGTGGAGCGCTTCCTGGAGAAGGCCCGCCGCGAGGTGTGGCAGGACCCTCTCAGGGACATTCAGGATCAGATCGGGGCGCGTGTCGTGGTTTTCTACAAGAGCGACGTGGACGCGGTGGCGCAGACCGTCCTGTCAACGCTTCGCCTGATCGAAGATCGCCAGATGGAGAATCCCGATCCCCGCATCTTCGGCTATCAAGGAAAACACTTCCTGTGTGCCGTCCCGCCAGACATCTGCGCGCGCGCCGCATCGCCGGTGGATTTCTTCGAACTCCAGGTGAGTACGCTTTTCCAACATGCCTGGGCTGAGGCCGAGCACGACCTCGGTTACAAACTGGAAGCGCCGCTTGATTACGAGGAACGGCGCAAGATCGCCTGGGCGGCTGCACAGGCATGGGGGTGCGGACAAGATCTTCGATGAGATCTGGCGATCGCGCAAGGCCCGGTCAAGCGCGCCAAGCCCCATGTCGGATCGGTGACCAGAACAGGACTATGCAACTTGCCCCCGGGTTACGCACTCCCAGATGCCGACCATTGGCGCGCAGCCTGCGGGCTGATGTCGCAATTTCAAGCCTGCGAAAAAACAGCATCCCTTCACGCCGTAGCAAAAGCGTGTTTAGCTGCACCGGGCGCTATTGCGGTTTCGCCAGAAAGGGGCAATCGGAGCGGGCACCGCGCAGCCTGAAGCGGCGATTGCCTTCAACCCCTTCGTCCCCGGTTATCTGTGGGACAAGAAGCGCTTGTTGAAACGGCTGCCGCCCTACATAAGCTTTGGCGACGAGCACGCAGCGCTCCCTTATGCGGTTGATGCCAAAGACATATGGCGCAAGGACGCAGAGGCACTTGGTTGGCTGCGCAAGACCCTGGTGGACATGGACTTCGGAGAAGGCGCGGAGCAAAGCGGTGAGCGGTGCCACAAGGAGGTCGGCACTCCTGATCACACGATCGGGTACCTATCCTGACGCCCCGGGACGAAGACCTCAACCCCGGTACTTGGATCCGTAGTCACCGCTCATCCCTAGTATAGCCGATTCCGTGCGGCTGTGAAGTGCGCGAGACGCTCAGCGCCGCGTCTTCGGTCTGTCCCGCCCGGGTAGAGGGATTTGCAGCGCTTCGGCAGGGCAAAAGCGCACTGCCCTGAGCGAAGGGAGATGATGGTGGAGTCAGTTCTCCTCACCGTTGACGCCACTGTCAACCTCATGCTTGGCATCCTGCTCGTGGTATTCCAGACCAGTGTGGCGGAATGCTTGTCGTTCCCCAGGTGGACAGTGCGTTCTATCCCAGCCTCCTCGGGGCTGTCCTCTCTGGGATCGGCATCGCGTTGCTGCTGGAGCGTTTCAAGCGCGGTATGCCGATCGTGGGTCTGGGCTTGGCCGGCGCGATCGCGATCAACCTCTGTGGCGCGAGCGTTCTGGCCGCCTGGCTCGTGGGCGGTCATCTGGACATCCCAGGGCATGGGTATGCGTTTCTCTGGGGGCCAGCCATCCTCCTGGTTGGCATCCGCGTGGTGGAAGGCCCGGTCTACTTCAGGAATACGCGCGCGCCGGACTAACCGACGCCACCGTGCCTGACAATGCAGAGCACACGCGCCGCTGCAGACCATGCCGACCTCCAGGACTGTCGACTGTGATGAGGGACAGAATAGGGGTCAGCGGGATATTGGTTGTGCAGGGACAGTGGATCTCCAGGAGAAGCACCAAACCTCTCATGATCCAGTATCGGTGCGTGTCCGTCTCCTTCCGGAAGCAGCCGACTCCAAGCCCCAGACCACTAGCGGCGAGATCGACATGAAGTGGCCCGTGCGCTGCCCCCGGCCTTGAAGGGTCAGGACCTGACTGACGAGGATCACGGTCGGCTGCTTCTCAGGGTGGGGCCAGGTCAAGGCCTGCTCCCAAACCCGCAAGACATGGGGATGTCGGTGGCACACACCCAGCCGTTTTCGTGGCGACACGCACCGACGTGCTCGACCAGGACGCTCGTTACGGCAGGCGGGCGTTTTCTGTGTGTGGCAGATGCCTATATCAACTGCAGTCGCGCCATCTCTGACACAAAACGGCACATATACAACCCCATGCTGCCGCTGGGCCAGCAGCACAAGTCAGCTCTCCCGGTGGGGAGTGATAGATCGTAGCACCATTGCGTCTTGCCTGGCTTGTTAGGCCGGTTCGGATCCAGCGTGGAGCGTGTGCCAACGCTGTAGTCAGATTCCAACCTGGAGTACCATCAGAATGGCTCCAGGTCCCCACGGAACTCAACGCCGCGGAATATGACATCTCGGACCCAATTGTACTTCCGTTGGAGCAGGTTATTGCCTGCTGCCAAATCTTCCTGAATGAACAGCCGAATCGCGTCACCGTCGCTCAGATAGTAATAGACTGTGTAGATAAATGAGTGTTCACGTCCTTGGGCATCGTAGTTTCCCCCAATTCCTGTAAAGCCACGGCAGCGCGGCGCTGGAGTGTTGCAGTCTGACAGACCCTCACCAAAAAGGTCATATCCTGCCTGCAATACTGACAACGGGATCCCCGTTCGATCAGATGTCTCCTGCGTGGGCGACATGGCTGTGCCAATCCCGAGCGCCGGTCCCATGTAGTGCCCGAGTTCCTCCCAGACACGGATGTAAGTGTTGTCATGGTTGATCCAGGCTCCTCTACAGTTGAAAAGACCACCCATGGCTTTCACATAGACTGGGAGACGATTCCTGAGGCATGGTGTATTCGAGGCCCCCCATTCTCCCTGAGGCCCGCACATGAAGTCCGTGAAATCTGCGTAAAGACCCCTCACGAACCAATCAGGAAATGCCCACAGATTGAAGCCGATTTCTGTCAATATGGGACGTTCTTCCTGCCAGAGATTCGTTACTCGGATTGGGCCGGAGGCTTCATCGGGCGTTCGGCATACCGGGTTAAGGGTATCGCTTTGCGAATTGTAGAGATCGAATTCTCGGGAGATGTCATCGCGCATCAGCGCACGACTCATGATGATGAATTCGATTTGACCATCTGCTTCTTTGCCTGCCACGGCGGCCATGGCGTCATTGCCATAATTGCTCAAGCCAAACAGCGAAGCAGGGCTGCTCGGGATGAACCCACGATAATCGAATGCAGTCAAAGCAGGTCGAAAGTCACTCCCACCTGATCCAAGAGAGCCCTCCGCAATCCAGGGTTTCTCTGGGTCGGCGTTGTCCCAACGAGCGGCGCGCAAATCACCATCTGGCTCACTCCAGGCCGTCAGTAGCTTGTTGCGATACAGCAGCAGCGACGGTTCTGCATGATTTGACGCTTGGGGCACGTAATCGTCAATGATGCGCGCCTCCACTTGCCTGCTCGGCGGTTCAAACCACGCGTGAAGGAGCCTGAATTCAGGGCGGGATGATACATCGTCCGCCAAGCGTTCTTCGGCAACCACCAGGTGATATTCCTCGCCAAAGCGGACCAGATTAGACATCTCGTGTACGTCACGCGAAAGCGAGCGCGTGCTATCAACATTCCAGTTGGAGGTGCGCTGTCTCACCTCAAGCACCACCCGCTCCTGGAAATTGAGGGCAACAACCACTTCGCTACTGCCATCCCCTTCGATTACGCCTTCCGATGCACCCAGCCAGTCGTGCGTTGCAACGAAACCTGGACCGATGAAGCGCACATATTTCGTGCCGTTGTCTGACCGAAATACGATATGATGCTCATCAACAAAAGGCACATCTGGGTTCTGCGTGATGGTGACTGAAATTCTCCCTTTCACGCTCCCGTCAGACACAAGCGCTGACCAAGGTCCCCAAGGATCTGCGCCAAACTTCGTTGCCCGATAGAGATTGTCATCGGCCCCACGGGCATAGACATAAAGATAGCGTCCAGATCTCACAAGTACAGGCGCGGTTGTCACTTCAAAACCACCTTGGGGCATAGTACCAAGTGCCTGCCAGGGTGCCCAGGCTCCAGGCTCCCAGGAGGATGAATACTGTAGGGTTCCCCTTTCATCAGTCGCTACAACATATAGCCTGCCGTCCGCATGACCTGAAAGCGCTGGGCTTGTCAGCGAGACAAGGTTTCTAATTGGATCGAATCGATTGATGTCGCACGCCGTTGATAGGAACACGACGAGTACGATGAGGATGTAGCCCCATCTAGGCCGCAGGAATGAGGTAGTCAGAGAGATGCGCGGCCTGTGTGGTGAAATGTGCGCGACGCTAGAAAACGGACGGCGCACTTCATCTGTTCGATGCTGAGGTTGTTGTCTCATTTCTCCCCCTCTAGTGGACAGTCGAGGACAAGCTGAATCAGTACAGACGTGGAAGCAGGGCAGCTTTCTATAACACAGGGTCCAGAAAAGGCCACTTACCGAGAACCTTCGCCGGGGATATCGGGCGAATTGTGACGCCAGGTGTTCATGTGTGAAGAAGGTCCTCTCCAGCCAGTATACTGCCCCTCATTAAATAAGACAAAATGTGTGGTAAATGTCAGGGCGTGGCTGCACCCGCCAATTTCTGCAGCTTGCTGCCGGCGGGATTGCTCGTCGCAGCCATCTTGTGGCTGCAACGCCTCGCTCATTTCGAGTGACTAAACTGAATCCGCAATTACCATCGCGTCTCCTCCCGGCAAAGCAACTACCGAGCCGTTCTCTGCAATCAAACGCCCCAAGCTCACGTGGCAGGATCGCGCATTGCCGGTGCTTCTAGCCATCGGGCTGCCTCATGTGCTGTGACCCCCTTGGGCTCGCAACTATCTGGTTGATTAATGGGAGATGAAAAGAGCGCACCTCGTTTCTGCAGTCTGTCCAGCATTAAGTGACAGAACCCCGTGTGCCAGCCCTTTAACGTCGCGTTACTGCTCTATGGCAGCCAATTTCCCGTCAAAGATGCCTTGCCTCAAAGAGTACAACGAAGTGGAGTTCTGTTTCCTGTCCTTTTGAATTGTGCAAAGGCGGGATCGACGGGCTTCGGGCGAGCGCGTGTATACGAATTGCAGCCTTCGCGCCGTTTTGCACCGCCTGCAATCCCGACCTACTGTTTCAACTGGCTGCATGAAAGACGGGCTTGCTTTTCTCTCCCTTACGGTCTTTGGACGAAATCACCACTATCAGCGAACGGCAGCTTGCGTCAGGCACGGATAGAGTTCTCGGCCCTCACAAGGATTTTCCAACCCAACGCGCATAGGCTGGAACCCGGTCCGGACGAGGTTGTTTGGCCCTACGGCTGCGGCTGGCCGACATCTACCCGGCGCTCGAAGCGCCACCCAGTGTGGAGGTTGCTACGCGCTGGAAAGGCGATCAACCCGTGTTCTGCATCCTCAACCATGACGCGCAGACGCATGATCTTGTGTTGAATGGAGCCTACTTTGACCTGATCACCGGTGCACACAAGTCGGGAGTGGTATCTCTGGCCGGAAGGGAAGTGTTGATTCTTGTGAAGGAGTAGCACGGGTCAGAAGCTCTGAGCCGAGGGAGCAGCAGAAATGTGGGGGATAAGGCGGGCTACGCTGCCATTTCTATGATTCTGCCGGCTTGTAGAGACAATTTCCAACGACATGGCGAGGCGCGAAAAGGACAACCTGTATACACGCTCGCGGTCAATCCCCGTCGCTCCCGAAGCGGGTAGAATGTGTTCCGCTACAAGGAGGTCCGCCATATCCTGGCGGACCGCTTTGTTTTGTCAGGTCGTCCCACATGAGTCTGGAATGGCGTTCCCCCGCGTCCAACGGGTTCTCACAGTGTTCCTCCCGCACCATCATTCGTGTGCGCTGCCGGACACAGGTATACTCGCTCGAACCGATCCGGGAGGCTCAAACCAAGGAAGGAAGCGATGCACGAGCTAGTTGCGAGCACATCTGCCAGTTTTCGGCTGTTGGGCCAGCAGATTCGTACCACGATGGAGCGATACCACATCCCTGGTGTGGCAGCAGGCGTATTGCATGAGGACGTGGTTTTCGCCGAGGGGTTCGGCGTCACGAGTGTGGATCACCCGCTCCCGGTCGATACCCGCACCCTGTTTCAGGTCGGGTCCATCTCCAAGACCGTCACTGCCACGGCAGCCATGCGGTTGGTGGAGGCGGGTCGGCTTGATCTTGACGCGCCCATACGCCGCTACCTCCCAGACCTGCGCCTCTCCAGCGACGATCTGACGGATCGGGTGACGCTGCGGCACCTGTTCACCCACACTGGCGGATGGGAGGGCGACTTCTTCGGCGACTTCGATCCAGGCGATGACGCCCTTGCGAAGTATGTCAGCCGCATGGCTCACCTTCCGCAACGAGCGCCGTTGGGCGAAGTTTGGTCTTACAACAACGCAGGGTTTAGCCTGGCCGGGCGCGTGATCGAGGTTGTCGTGGGCAAGTCCTTTGAAGCGGCGGTCAAAGCGCTGGTCTTCGACCCACTTGGCATGACGCACACGTTCTTCTTTACTTCCGACGTCATGATGCACCGGTTCGTCGTCGGCCATGAAGTCGCTGA
Source organism: Anaerolineae bacterium (assembly GCA_027494055.1). Lineage (GTDB taxonomy): Bacteria > Chloroflexota > Anaerolineae > Aggregatilineales > JAFGMM01 > JAOSJO01. Next base: position 395,751 of record JAOSJO010000025.1, read on the forward strand.
TGGCAAGCCCGTCGTGACCGGTCCCTGGCCGGTCACGCGCGCGACCCACCCGGCCGGCGGAGTGGCGTCCTGCATGGACGACATGCTGAAATACGCGCGCTTCCACCTGGACGATGGCGTTTCTGAAACCGGCGAACAGGTGCTCAATCCCGAAACCATTGCCCTCATGCACGCGCCCGCCGTCGAGGCTGGCTGCTTCGCTGACGCCGTCGGCATGAGCTGGTGGATCAAAGACATTGGCGGAGCCCGCATCGTCATGCATGAAGGCTCGACCAATGGACAGAAAGCCGTCCTGGTGCTCGCGCCGCAGCATTCGTTCGCCGTCGTCCTATTGACAAATTGTGACGCGGGCGGCGAACTCCTGAACGAGACGACGGCATGGGCGCTCAAGCATTTCCTGGAGGTCGAAAAGCCGGAACCTGTCCTGCGCGAAGCGCCAGCGCACACGCCTGACGCCTTCGCCGGGCGATACGATTGCACCCTCTTTGCGGTTGCATTGGCGGTGCAGGATGCGCATCTCTGGCTGCAACTTGAGTGGAAAGGCGGGTTCCCTACCGAAGACTCGCCGCCGCCGATGGAGCCGCTCTCGCCGCGCATGCGTCTGGGCTTTTACGACCGAGACCGCGTGGTTGTGATGGATCCGCCGATGAAGGGCGAACGCGGCGAGTTTCTGCGCGACCCTGACGGCAAGATCGCCTGGTTCCGGTTTCTGGGACGCCTCAATCGTCCGCTGGCGCATCCGGCGTGAATCCGGGGCGGCGGATGCGCCGCCAACAGAGTCCCGATGTGAGTTTGTGCAGTTTTCACTTCCGGTTTTGCCATCAGAAGGGGTAGAATATGCGGAGATCGGTTCGCATTTTCACCGCACAATAGAAGAGGAGGAGGTCGATGAAACGGTGGGGTTTCGCGTTTCTGATTCTTGCATTGCTGGTCCCGGTCACCGGCGTCGCAGGCGTCAGCGCGCAGGAAGATAACACCCTCTACATCGTGTCGTCCAACGACATCGCTACCCTGGACCCGGCTATCGGCTACGACCTGACGGCGTGGCTGGCCGAGCCGCTGGTCTATCGGGGACTGATCGGCTATTCAGAGACCGGTGAACTCATACCGGACTCTGGCCGAGAGCTATGCGGCCAGCGAGGACGGTCTCACCTACACGTTCACGCTCCGTGAGGGCATCCTGTTCTCAAATGGGCGTGAGATTACCGCCGAGGACGTGAAGTACACGTTCGAGCGTTTCTTCAGTCCTGAAACCGCTTCGCCGGCCACGTTCATCTACGAGATGATCGCCGGCGCGCCGGAGTACATGAACGGCGAAGCCGAAGAGGTAAGCGGCGTTCAGGTGGTGGACGACCGCACCGTGCAGATCACGCTGAGCCGCCCAGAGTACACGTTCCTGATCCGTATGGCGCTGCCGTTCACCTCCCTCGTCGCGCGCGAGGGGTGGAGGCCGCCGGCGCAGACTTCGCGCGTATGCCGCTGGGTGCGGGGCCGTTCACACTGGAGTCGTGGGACTCGGGACAGCGCGCCGTCTTCGTGCGCAATCCGAACTACTACCGTGAGGGTTATCCCAAGCTGGATCAGATCGTGATTGACATCGGCATCGATCCCTCGGTGGGCATACTGCGCATTGAAAGCGGCGAGGCTGACCTCACGTGGGATTACCTCTCGGCGCCCGAATACGCGCGCATCTCCCAGGACCCCGACCTGTCTGACCAGCTTATCTACATCCAGGCATTCCCAGCCATTGCCTACGCGACCCTCAACGTCCGCGAGGCGCCGTTCGATGACGTCCGCGTGCGCCAGGCGCTCAACATGGCGGTGGACCGCGAACGGCTCGTGCAGGTGATGGGCGGACTCGCGGTACCGCTGTACGGCATGATCCCCCCGATTGTGTCTGGCTACAATCCCGACCTGACGCCCATCCCCTACGACCCTGAGGGCGCAAAAGCGCTTCTGGCCGAGGCGGGCTATCCCGATGGATTCGCGACGACGATCCACACGCTCAACTTCCCCAACATTTCCCGCGTATCCGAGGCGATTGCCCAAGACCTGGGGCAGATCGGCGTACAGGTTGAGCTGGTCACGCTCGACATCGGGCCGCTGATGGACCTGTGGTATGGCGAGAACCCTGGGGAAATGGCGATAGGGTACTTCCCCTGGGGCATGGACTACCCGGACCCCAGCAACGCCTACGAGCCGCTTCTGCTGTGTGGGGCGGCCGGCAATGCGGGCGGGTACTGCAACGAAGAAATGGACGCCATGTTCGAGGCTGCCAATGCAGTGCCGCCCGGCGATGCGCGCTGGGAGGCGTTCCAGGAATATGAGATCGCCCTGCAGCAGGACTATCCGGTGATCTTCATGATGCACACGCAGCAGTACTTCTACCGGAGCGACCGGGTCAGTGGGCTGATTTCGTTCCCAAGCAACCTGCTGACGTTTGAGACGGCCAGCGTTCAGTAAGCCGTGACGCGCTACCTCTTCCGGCGGCTGATTGAGGCCATCGGGGTCCTCCTTGGTATCTCTGTGATCACTTTCGTCATGGTGCTCGTGATACCAGGGGACCCCGCGCGGATGTACGCCGGTCCGCGCGCCCCGGAGGAGACCGTCGAGCGCATCCGTGAACAGTGGGGGCTGAGCGATCCGATCCCTGTGCAGTACGTGCGCTATCTCGTGCGCGCGGTTCAGGGGGACCTCGGTCGTTCGCTCCGCGACAATCGAGAGGTGTTGCCGGCGGTGCTGGAGCGCCTGCCGGCAACCCTCCAGCTTGCCGTAGCCGGCGTCATCGTGGAGCTCTGCTGGGCATCCCGCTGGGGATCCTGGCAGCGACCCGTCCCGGCTCGTGGGCCGACGCGCTGGCGACGACCGGCGCGCTGGTTGGCATCTCGATACCGCCGTTTGTACTCGGTCTGGCGCTGCTCTACTTTCTCGGCTATCTGGTCCCGATCTTCCCGCTGGGCGGCTATGGGACCCCGGCGCACCTCGTTCTGCCGGCGATCACGCTCGGGTTGAGCGGGGGTGCGTGGTACGCGCGCCTGCTGCGCAACACGTTGCTGGATGAGTTGGGCAACGATTACGTCCGCACGGCGCGGTCGAAGGGGGTCAGGGAACGCGGCGTGCTGTTCCGCCACGCGCTGCGCAACGCGCTGCTGCCGGTCGTCACCCTGGCGGGGCTGGACCTGGCGTACCTGCTCGGCGGCGTGGTGCTGATTGAGGCGGTGTTCGGCTGGCCGGGGATGGGCCAACAGGCCTACCGCGCGATCCGCGAGCAGAACCTTCCGATGGTGATGGGCACAGTGCTCTTCGCCGCCGTGTGCGTCGTGTTCATCAACCTGGCGCTGGACTTGTCCTACGTTGCGCTTGACCCCAGGATTCGGTTGAGGGATGAGAAGTAGCCGGTCTGATCCCAATGATGGCGGCCAGCCTCCAGTCAGCCAACGTCTCGGTTTCTGGGCAAGGATACGCCGGTTGCCGCGCGCCTGGGTGGGCGCAGCGCTGGTGATCGCCGCTTTGTCGGCGGCCATTTTTGCGCCCGTCATCGCGCCGGCCGACCCGACATTTCAGTTCCGCGATGGGCTATCAAATGTCGGCCTGCCTCTTGCGCCCGGCACCGGGCGTTTCCTGCTGGGCACGGACAATCTGGGGCGCGATATGCTCAGCCGGATTCTCTACGGCGCTCAGGTGTCGCTCTTCGTGAGCCTGGTCGCCAACACGCTGGCCGCGGGCATCGGGACCAGTGTCGGTGTAACTGCCGGGTACTTCCCCGGTAGCGTGCTCGATTCACTGTTGATGCGCTTCACCGATGTGCTGATGGCCTTCCCGGCGATTTTGCTGGCGCTGGGGTTGGCGGCGGTGCTGAGGCCGAGCGCGGTGGTCGTCACCGTCATCATCGCCGTGATTACCTGGCCGGCGTTGGCGCGGATTGTGCGCAGCCAGGTCTTGCTGGTACGAGAACTGGCGTTCGTCGAGAGCGCCCGGTCGATTGGCGCCGGCGACCCCTACATCATCACCCGGCACATCCTGCCCAACATCCTCATGCTCGTGGTCATCTGGGCGACGCTGAGCCTGCCCAACACCGTGCTGCTGGAGACCGCGCTGAGTTACCTCGGCGTGGGCGTCCCGCCACCAACGGCGAGCTGGGGCAACATGATTGCCGACGGGCAGACCTACTACCGCAACGCACCCTGGCTGATTCTTCTGCCCGGCGCGGCGATTCTGGTAACGACGTTGGGCTTCAACCTGCTGGGCGACGCGCTGCGCGACGCGCTTGACCCGCGTACGATTTATCGTGCGTGAGCATCTGAGCATCAATGAGGATGTCGATGAACGCGCCTTCTGATGCCGGTATGACCACCAAAATCGTGCTCTTGGGCACGGGAACCCCCATCACCGACCCGGACCGCTCCGGTCCGTCAGTTGCGGTTGTGGTTGGCGACATGCCTTATCTGGTTGACCTGGGGCCGGGCGTCGTGCGGCGCGCGTCCGCCGCGCACCAGGCCGGCGTGCGCGGGCTTGCGGTCGAGAAGCTGAAACGCGCTTTCATCACACACCTGCATTCGGACCACACGGTTGGCTACCCCGACTTCATCTTCACGCCCTGGGTGCTTGGACGCGATGAACCGGCGGAGGTCTACGGCCCTCCCGGTGTTCGGGCAATGACCGAGCATCTGCTTGCGGCGTATGAGCAGGACATTCACGAACGTCGCTATGGTCTTGAGCCGTCGAATGATCGCGGGTACCAGGTAAACGCCCACGAGATCGAGCCCGGGGTCGTCTATCGGGACGCGAACGTGGTTGTCGAGGCCTTTCCGGTCAAACATGGAACCTGGAAAGCGTTTGGATACAAGTTCACAACACCGGACAGGACCATCGTGCTTTCAGGCGACACATCGCCCCAGGAAACGGTGATTGAGGCGGCGATGGGGTGTGATGTGTTGATCCACGAGGTGTATTCATCGACGGCGTTCGAGAAGATACCCCCGAATGGAAAACGTATCATTCGGCCTACCATACCTCGTCACGCCGTTTGGCTGAGATTGCCTCCAAGGCGAGACCTGGCCTGCTGATCCTGTACCATCAACTGTTTTGGGGCGCTTCCGAAGATAGGCTCTTGAGCGAGATTCAAGAAGGGTACGACGGAAGCGTTGTGTCGGGAAAGGACCTTGACATCTACTGAACCGGGACTTCAGTATGAAGTGATTTCTGTGTGTCCACAGTGCAATCTTCGACCAAATCATTCGCCACCGGGCAGGTGAATGCTCTCGAAGCGGGTGGAATGTGTTCAGCGTAAGGCTCACCACGGGCTGGATGGTCCTGCAAGTGTTCTCAACCCTTGATATGGCCAAATACCTTATCGGTCCCGAAATCGCCTCGGCGACCACACATCATGAGCGTCGATTTTAATCAGCGGGAGCGACGCCAAGGAGCGCAAGATGTCAAGCGTCCAGGTGGCGCGTCGCGTCAGCATGGGCAAGAGACAACTGTTTCGACCCCTGCGCGCTGCGCAGGATGAAAGCCAAGATACTTGTTTGTGCCCGCCAGGATCAGACAGTGATCCAGCGGTCGCCGTCACCGCTCGGGTGACGGCACGCCAATCTGGGCCAGCGCGCGGCGCACGAATTCAGCGCGGCTCAGCCCTAGCGGACGTCGCCAGGCGATGGTCGGTCGCCCACGGGAGCCAGGCGCTCTAGGGCCGGCCGGGGGGGGGTGGGGGCCAGGGCGGGGGGGGGGTGGGCCCGCGGCTGAGCGCGCCCCGCACCCCGGCCGGGAGGGGGGGGGGGCGCCCGCTGCGGGCCTTTGCGGGGGGCGTGGCCGACCTGCTGCACGCGCGCTGGGGCTGGCCAGTGGTGCACTTGCTGCGCGAGGATGTGTAGGGGACTGGGTCTGGAAAAAAGCGGGGAGAGTGCACCTGCTTGCCCTATCCCCGCTTTCGCTATCCGTGTCCGACCCCGAACCTCAAACTAGAGTCCCTTCTAGTTGGCTTGACCGCCCGTCCCGGCATGGCGTATAATGCGGTTGGACCGTCCCGGAATAAACGGCCAGCAATGCCGTCACATCGCTGGCCGTCGGCCCCTGATGGGTATGAGCATCGGAGCCACCGAGGGAAGATACCCCGGCCCTGCTCACCCGTCAAGGGAGCAGGGCTTTGCGTTTGTGCATCGCACTGAAGCAAGCATGGGCGGCAAAGAAACGCTGTTGCTCACAGGAGGTGCCACCAGACATAGTAGAGACAACCGAAACTCTCGTCCTCTCAGCGTTTTGCAGCGGAAAGGAGAAGAAGATGGGTTCTCACAAGAGGCTGTCCCGCAGAGAGTTCCTGCAGGCGAGCGCGGCGATGATGGCGTCTGGCGCCGCAGGCCTCGTCCATGTCCCGACAACCCTGTCCGCTCCTCCTGCTCAGGAGACTCCGCAACTTGTCTTCGCCAGTTGGGAAGGCGGCATCACCCGCGAGACCATCGAGCAGATGCTGCGCGACTTCACCGACCTGACTGGCGTGGAAGTGACGCACCAAGTTCCCACCGAATCCTACATGGAAAAACTTCAGGTGACTGCCGCCGCCGACCAACTGCCCGATGTCTTCTACATCTCGAAGGGGTTCATTGCCGACTGGGCGGAGAAGGGGTTGCTCATGGAGCTTACCGAGCAACTCGGAAGCGATCCCTCGGTGGACATGGCCGACATCGTGGAAGCCAACCTGTATCAGATCAACAACCACTTTTTCGCTGCCGCGGTGACCACAGAACCGCAGGTCATGTTCTACAGCCGCGACGTGTTCGACGACGCCGGCGAGGCCTATCCTCCGGCCTCAGTCGAAGAAGCCTGGACACTCGATGAGATCATCGAGGTCGCCAAACGCCTCACGCGCGACCAGAACGGCAATCACCCCGGTGAAGAGGGGTTCGATCCGGACAACGTCGAGGTCTTTGGCTGGGAGTGGTGGAACTGGATTGGCGGGGCGAACGTATGGTGGATGAACGGGCTTGAGTTCTTCACCGGCCCAGACTTGATGACGGTCAACCTGACCGAGCCATCCGTCGTCGAAACGTACACCAAGTTGAGCGAAATCCCCACAGCGCACCACATCGCGCCTCCGGCAGGCTATTACGATCAGATGGGGTTTGGCATGACCCAGGCCCAGGCGCGTGGGCAGATTGCCATGATCACCGGCGCCAACTGGTTGCTGCCGGAGATCGTGGAGCTTGAGTACAGCGTCGGCGCTGCCGTCTTGCCCAAACTCGGTCCGGAATATGCGATCTGGGGCGCGGGCGAAGGGCTGAGCATCGGCAGCACGACCGACTTCCCGGACGAAGCCTACAGACTGCTCTCCTATGTCGCCTACGGCGACGGGACCGCGTCTATCTGGAAGACGGGCCTCTGGATGCCGCAACTCAAGAGCCTGTTGGCGGATCCGGAGAAGCAACAGACCTGGCTCACCGAAGGTGTCCACCCGGAGGAGTATCCCACCGCGGCCTGCATCCCCGCAGCGCACTACATGAAGAACGACCCGATGCGCAAGGGGTGGCAGGAGGCCTGGGACAAGTGGATTGGCCCGGCCATCGACTCCGCGCTCTTTGCCCGCCGTCCTGCTGAAGAGGTCCTGGCCGAGGCGGAAGCCGAAGCCAATGCGTTCTTTGCAGAGAATCCGCCCTGGATTCCTGCCTAGCATCTCAGCCGAAGCGCGATCAGGGCCGAAGTCGTCATAGAGGAGCGCAATATCGTCACGGCTTAACGACCTTTGGATGAGCGCGGGCTGCGTCGCGGCCCGCGCTCACATCGTTGTCCCGCTGACCCGTGTCTATTTGCAGCTCGGCGCGCAGGCCTGCGCTGAGCCGTGCTCATGGGGACACGAGGGTTCGGTGTTCTCGTTCCACGCCTCCCAGGAGCGGGGGTCGCATCATCATGGAAAAAGAGACGTTGAAACTGCTGCAACGGCTAAGGCGCGGCAACGGCGGGGGGTGGCGCCGTTTCGCCGCCCTTAGTCCCCGCGCGCGCCGCGAGGCAATGCTGGGCTATATCTTCGTCTCGCCGGCGGTGTTGGGACTGGTCATCTGGACAATCGGTCCGATGCTCATTGCGGTCTGGCTGGCCTTCACCGACTGGGACATCATCTCCGCCCCGAAGGCTGTGGGCCTGGCGAACTTCCGCACCATGTTTCAGGAAGACGAGTTTTTCTGGCACTCCCTTTGGGTAACCTTCAAATACACCATTGTCGCCGTGCCGACTTCTCTCGTCTTCTCGTTCCTGCTGGCGATGCTGCTCAACAGCAAAGTGCGCGCCATGCCGTGGTTTCGGACCTTCTTCTACCTGCCCAGCCTGACGCCGACGGTCGCCAGCGTCGCCCTCTGGCGCTGGATCTACAACCCGGAATACGGACTGGCGAACTACTTCTTCCGCCAGGTGGGGCTGCCGAAGGTCAACTGGCTCCTTGATACGGGATGGGTCTTTCCGGCCTTCTGGATCATGAACCTGTGGACGGCAGGCGGCGCGATGATCATCTTCCTGGCCGGGCTGCAGGGGGTGCCGCAGGCGCTGTACGACGCGGCCTCAATCGATGGCGCCAATGCCTGGGGGCGCTTTCGCTACGTGACCATCCCCATGGTTTCCCCGATCATCTTCTACAACCTGATCATCGGCATCATCAACACTTTCCAGGTCTTCACCGTCGGCTATCTGATGACAGACGGCGGGCCGGACCACGCCACGCTTTTCTACGTGCTCTACCTTTACCGCAATGCGTTCAAGTGGTTGAACATGGGCTACGCGGCGGCGCTGTCGTGGGTGCTGTTCTTCATCGTGTTGGTCATCACGGCTTTCATCTTCAAGTACATTGGCCAGATGGTTCACTACGCTGAGGAACATGAGGGTGATCCCGAGGTGAAGGACACATGGCGCAGATGAGTCTTCGGGGTTCTCTCGCGTGGGTGCAACGCCGCTCCTGGCGGTGGTACGCAGGGCGTGGGACGTTGTATATCCTGCTGATCCTGATGAGCCTCGTTTTCACGATTCCCTTCATCTGGCTGGTCAGCAGTTCTCTCAAGCCGCCGGCCCAGATATGGGTGTATCCGCCGCAGTGGATTCCGAATCCAGTGCGGCTGGAGAACTACCCGGAGGCGCTGTCCAAGATCAATTTCCTGCAGTTGGCGGCCAACACGATCTTCGTCAGTTGCGCTTTCACCTTCGGCGTGGTCTCCGCTTCGTCTTTCTGCGCCTATGGCTTTGCCAAGTTGCGGTTTCCGGGGCGCGATCTCATCTTCATGGTCCTGCTGAGCACCACCATGTTGCCGGGCATCGTGCTGATGATCCCGCAATTCATCATGTTCAAGTATCTGGGGTGGATCGACACCTTCAACCCGTTGATCGTGCCGGTCTACTTCGGTGGGGGCGCCTTCAACATCTTTCTGTTGCGGCAGTTCTTCCTGACCATACCTGAAGAGCTTTCGGACGCCGCCCGGATTGACGGCTGCTCGGAGTTCGGCATCTATGGCCGCATCATCCTGCCGCTCGCCAAGCCTGCGCTCGCGGCGGTGGGGATCTTCGCTTTCCTCTTCTCGTGGAACGACTTCATGGGGCCGCTGATCTACATCAATTCCGAGGCCAAGAAGACGATTGCTTTGGGGTTGGGCGGTTTCATCAATGTCTACAAGACAGAGTGGCACTGGTTGATGGCGGCTTCTGTGGTGATGACGCTCCCGACAATCCTGCTCTTCTTCGTAGCCCAGCGGTACTTCATTCAGGGGATCGTCCTCACCGGGATGAAGGGTGACCCACAGGCGTGCGCCGGGTCGAAGGCCGCCGCCAGGTCGAGGTCGGCGGCGGCGATGGCCTTGAGCGCGAGCGTGTCCGCGCCGACGCGCCCAATCCGCCGCACCACCGCTCCCCGCCGGGAGGGCGCTGCACATTCTGTGCCCGGACACACCCGCGCCCATCCTGAGTCCTGGCCGGGGTAAGCTCATTGCATGACAAGCCTGGGAGGCAGCGTAGATTAGATACACGAAGCCACGAAAGGCGCGCAACACGCGCCCAACCTTCTCGTGACTTCGCATCTTTCGTGCTGGGGTCCATCGCAGAACGGGGCCGGCAAGAATGCGAATTAGCGCGCGACTTCAGTCGCGGGGACCAGAAGGTGAACAGATGTGGCGGGACTCAGCAGGGGCGACACGGAAAAAAACGCGGCCTCGCAATAGCGAGGCCGCTTCTGGTGGTCGCCGCAGGTGCGGCTGCCTTCCTCCCGTCTCGAGTTTCCGGCTCTGGCTGCCTGGGAGCCTTGTAAACCGCTGCCTGAGCCTTTACAATTGCATCCTGTTGACTGGCCTTGCGACCTGACCCAAAGGATGCAGCCCTATGAACGACGGAGAGGACTCTGTCGGGGCGCCCGGATTTGAACCGGGGACCTCATCGACCCGAACGATGCGCGCTGGCCGAACTGCGCTACGCCCCGAACAACGCGACAGATTTTACCCCGCGTCGCCGCACTTGACAAACCACAACCCGGCAGCAAAAGCGCCCCCGGTCGCCTTCTCGGACCGCCTGCGCGACCTTACGCAACCGCTCCTGGCGTGGGTGGGCGCGCGGCTGCACCGCCTGGGCGTGCATCCCGACGCGGTCACGGTGGCAGCGCTGGCGCTGACCGGGGTCAGCGGCGCGCTGATCGCCCTGGGGCGGTTCCGGGCGGCGGCCTGGGTGCTGCTGGTTGGCGCGCCGCTCGACGCGGTGGACGGCGCGGTGGCGCGCGCCATGGACCGAAAGGACCGCTTCGGCGCGGTCTTCGACTCCACGCTCGACCGCTATGCGGAGGGACTTCTCTTCATGGGCCTGAGCGCCTACTTCGCCCGCAAGCGCGATTACCTCAAGGTCGCGCTCTGCGGGGCTGCAATAAACGGCTCCTTTATGGTAAGCTATGTCCGCGCGCGCGTGGAGGGCCTGGGGCTGCCGAGCATCAAGATCGGCCTGTTCTCACGCTTCGAGCGCATGGTCACCTGGTTCCTGATGCTGTTCACGGGCCAGGCAGGCCTCGGACTCTGGGTCATGGCGGCGCTGACCAATTACACCGCCGTACAGCGCCTGGTCGAAGCCTACCGGCTCACGCAGGCGGAAGCCGCGCGCCAGGCGGAAACATCGTCACAACCTATGGAGGGCGTCGTTAGCGATGGCTGACATCTTCGGTCCGCAGGGCATCACCATTGGCTCGTTCACGATCTATTATTACGGCATCCTGATCGTCATCGGGATTCTGGTGTGCGCGGGCGTCGCCAGCGGGATGGCGAAACGCGCCGGCAAAGACCCTGACCACATCTGGGGCGGCCTGACGTGGGCGCTGATCCCCGCCCTCATCGGCGCGCGGCTGTGGTTCGTGCTCTTCCCGGCAGAGAGCGTGGTCGCCGCCGGGCACGGCACGTATTACATGCTCACGCACCCCTTCGACCTGGAGTACGGCCCCTTCGCCATCCGGTACGGCGGCCTGGGCATCTGGGGCGCGGTGATCGGTGGTCTGTTCGGCATCTACCTTTACTGGCGTCGCCACCGCGAGGAGCCGCTGCTTGAGTGGCTCGACATCGTGATTGTGGTGCTGCCGCTGGGGCAGGCCATCGGGCGGTGGGGAACTTCATCAACCACGAGCTTTACGGCCCGCCCACCGACCTCCCCTGGGGCATCGAGATTCCACGCGCCGCCCGCGTGGAGCCGTACAACAACATGGCCGTCTACGGCCCCGACACGCGCTTCCACCCGCTGTTCCTGTACGAGTCGCTGTGGAACCTCATCGCGTTTGGCGTGCTCTTCTACATGTGGAGCGCCCTGCGCGGCCGGCTCCGGAGGGGCGACATCGCGCTGACGTACTTCACGCTCTACCCGGCGGGGCGGTTCCTCATGGAGTTCATGCGCGTGGAAGTCGCCACGGTTGGCGGCATCAACATCAACCAGGCGATCATGGGCGTCACCGCGCTGGTTGCCCTCGCGATTCTGCTGTACCGGCACCGGCCTGGCGCGGTTGCGCCCGAAGCCGAGGCGATGGCTGCGCAGGTCGAAGAACGGTACGAGGCCGCCCGCTTCGCGGCGCAGGCGGCGAACCCGGTCGAAAGCGCCGACCCGGCAGGTGAGGAGACGAACCCCCGGCGGAAGAGTCCTGACCGCACCGCGTTCAACGCGAAAAGAGAAGCGGGGCGCGCAGCTCACCCGCGCGCCCCGCCTGGAGCCTCGACTCACGACGCCTCACGCGGCGGCCCGACGTTCGCCGTCGTCGCTCTCCATGAGGGCCTGGATGCGCGGGGCCTTGCTCGCCGGGTCGGGATGCAGCCCATCGACGAGCAGCGCGCTCTCATACAGTTGTTCGATCACCGCGTTGATAAGCGGCGCGTCGGGCGCGGCGCTGAGCATCCCCGCCAGGTTGCGGATCAGCGTGTGGCGCGGGTTGAGTTCCATGATCTTCTTGGGAACCTCATTGTCGCGCTCCAGCAGCCGGTAGACGCGCTGCACGTTGCGGCCGGGCGCGTCCTGCGGCGAGACCAGGCGCGCCGGGCTGTCGGTGAGCGTCTTGCTCGCGCGCACCTCGACCACCCGCGCGCCCAGGACCTCGGCGACGCACGCGCGCACCGCCTCGAAGCCGGCCTCCTCGGCGCTTCCCGGCTGGCCCAGGTCGGTGATGTCCAGCCCGGCGTCGTCCACGTTCCGCAGCGGGGAAGCCCTCGTATTCCGGGACGCCCATCAGCATGAAGCTGTCGAGCGGATCGACCAGGTACAGCACTTCGATGCCGTCGCAGACATCGCCACGGTCGCGGCCATGTCCGGCCACGCCAACGTGCAGACCACCATCCGCTACGACCGAAGGCCCGAAGAGACCAAATGACGAGCGGCAGGGCTGCTCCACATCCCTTATCGGCGGCGGCTATTATAGAACTGTCCACCCCCCATATTCGCCGAATTGTTTTCTAGGTTCTATCGATTGTGGCGGATGCAAGGTCTGGGATATGGCTTTGCGGTCCAAAAACGCGCTCAGTGCCTCGCGGTGCCGTCAAGTCAGAGGCTCGAGCTAAAGGGGGTGCCCACGCGGAGACCGAATTTCGCGCCCACCGAGGTCTGGTTATAAGCGTAGCGATCAGCGCAAGACCCAAAGGCGATTCCACTCCTCTCGATATCTCTCGCATTTTGAAGAATTAATCACACCCGTGCGCTCATTTGGCTATCTCACCATCACGATCAACTGACTCAGTCCACCCAAAAGAGCAAGAGACCCTAGCACCAGCCAGAAAATTCCACCCAGTGTTTTGGTTCTTCCTACAAAAATAGCCCGGTCTCCGTCGGAGGTTATTCCATGCATATGAACCTGGGGGAGTATGTCCTGTACGCATGATTTCTCGACCGAGTTTATACTCTGATACCCCAAGTGCAGCCAGGGAATAGACGCTAAAGCGATAATCGCAGGGCAAATAAGACCAAGGAGGATATCATTCATGGGGAGACTTCCATCCCATTAGGCATTTTATCTTTCGTTTATCAATCGTCCGACATCACCTAAAGCCAATCGGACCGGGGGGAAGGTCAAACAAATTAGGTCCCAGTAAATAGATGCTCCAGTCGCTCCGTAAACTGGGCTGCTCACCCCTATACTCCAACTTGGACCCAAAAAATAACACGAACCCCCGCTTCCATCTTGAGCAATCTGGACATCGCCTTCAAGCGTCCCGATTAGATTCCCACCCACCGTGGACGCGATAATAGTCTCTCCTGGTCGCTCAGGCCAGGAAATTACGCCGAGCGTTGGTCCTGTACTGACGTTACCCGATGGACGTAGAAAATGGTACATCATATACAATTGTGTAATCAAAATTGACCTTCCCCCGATTTCTCGGACACTGGAAATGTCGTAGACTGGAGAGGAGGCCGGGGGTGAGGCAGAAACACACACGCCCAGAAGGCGGCCTCACCACCCCACGACCTCGGTCCGGGCAACGGGGGCGGGCGACCTGCCTGCCCCCGATCATATGGGTGAAAACGCGCGGCGCGGCGTCGCGTTCGACGCCTCAAGGCCGCGCACGGGCCGGATTACTGCGCCTGCGCGCGCGCGGAGAAGTCCTCGCGGTCGCCCAGCGTCACCGCGACTGGCACCTCCTGGCCGTCGCGCAGCACGGTGAGCGTGATCTCGTCGCCGGGTTGCGTCTCTTCGACCAGGTAGGCAATCAGTTCGTCCATGAAGCGAATCGGCTCGTCGTTCACCGCGATGATGATGTCGCCGCCGACGCGCAGGTCCTGGCCGTCCACGGTGACCGTAGCATCGTTCCCGCGCAGACCGGCATCGTCAGCCGGGCCGCCCGACGTCACCGTATCGACGAGCACGCCACGCTGGTTGGCCTCAAGGTCAAGCGCCTCGATCAGGTCAAGGTCGATGGTCCGACCGCTGATGCCCAGCCACGCATAATGGTAGGAACCCTCGTCGATGAGGGCCTGCGCCACGCGCTGGACCAGATTGCCGGGGATGGCAAAACCGACGCCCGCGTTGGCGCGCGCCTGAGAGATAATCTGCGCGTTGACGCCGACCACTTCGCCATTGATGTTCATCAGCGGGCCGCCGGAGTTGCCGGGGTTGATCGCCGTGTCGGTCTGGATGCCGGACGAGATCGAGAAACTGCTGAAGCCGGAGCTGATCGTGCGCCCCAGCGCGCTCACCACGCCGGTGGTCAGCGTCCACTCCTGCCCGTAGGGGCTGCCAATGGCGATCACCGGCTGCCCGACGTACAGCGCTTCGGAATCGGCGAACGTCACCGGCTGCAACACTTCAGGATCGACCTCCACCTTCCAGCACGGCGATGTCGGACTCCCGGGTCTTCGGCCACGACCTCGGCGCGCGCCAGCGTGCCGTCGTAGAAGGATACGACGATTTTGTCCGCGCCCTGGACCACATGGTAGTTCGTGATAATGTGGCCGTCCGTGTCATACACGAAGCCAGAACCCCTGCCCCTGCTGAACGAAGTCGTCGCCCTGATCCGGGAAGGGGAACTGAAAGCCCTCCGGCGGCTGCTGCTCGTCGGGGTTATCCGGTGCAGGCACGCTCGGTACCCCAAAACTGAAACCCTCCACGTGCTGCACCACGTTGATGTTCACCACCGACTGCGCCACCGCTTCGTACACGGCGGCAATGTCGGCGTTGCCCATGGCGTACTGGTCTTGCGCGCCCGCCGGCGCGACCGCGCCCGGTGACGCGACTAACACGCCCGCGCCAAACGCCACGATCAACGCGGCGAGCATGACCAACTTTGCCGACTGTCTCACAAACGCGCCTAGCATAGGTTACAACCCTCCTAAAACTTGGTTTAGGCGTCACTTGGCTTACCATGCCACATATTATAAGAACCCAACACTGTTGCATTTTCGTGTCAATGCTGCGGTTCCAGATGAGAATCTTATTAGGTCAGTATTAGAATGGCGCAAGAAAGGCGGGGCGCGTCTGTTATCTTAATCGAACGCTCAGGTTTCTGGAGGGCGGCGCGGCAGGGTCACGCGCCGTATCTGTTCACCTTATGGGGTTCCTGCGACTAATGGATTTTGAATAATTACGCTGGCAATGCTCTTTGACCACCCTGTAGAGGCACGGCGTGCTGTGCCCTATCCACCGCCATATCTGGCGGTAGGGGCGAACCGGCGGTTCGCCCTACGACCCCTACATCGCCAGGTTTGTAATAGGCGCATAGCAATGCCGCGACTCTGCGAAGAGATTACCTTGGTAGATTATCAAAATGCAAAAGTTGCGGGCTAATTCGTGATCCTGGCGGTGTTATTCTGCGATTAGCCACCGACTTTATTCGTCGAGCTACGAAAAACGCAGCATAGCAGAGCAGGTGTGGACAAGGTGAACAGGCACCACGCGCCGCGCATCACGAACGGGAGCCGGCGTGCGGCAGCAGCGCCGTGCGGCGGTTGCCGCGCTCGTCAACGATCACGCGCGGCTGGCTGGCATAGTGGCGGACTTCCTCGGCAATCTCCCACACGGCGTTGGGGCGGCCCAGCGCCTTGGCCGCTGCGGCGCGGCGCGCCAGGCCTTCACGGCCCTCGGCAAGCCACGACGCGACCGCGTCAGCGACCCGGTGCGGACCCGGCGCCCACACGCCCGCGCCACTGCGCACCACGAAGGTGATGTTGCCTTCCTCCTGCCCCGGTATCGCCCCGCTGAGGACAATCGGCACGCCGGCGATGCACGCCTCGCTGATGGTGCCGGGGCCGGCCTTGGTCACGAGGATGTCGGCGGCGGCCATCATGGTGGGCATGTTGTGCACGTATGGGTAAATGTGCGTCGGCTGGCGCCACGTTGCGGCGTCGAGCCGCGCCTTGAGGCTCTCGTTGCGCCCGGCCACCACCGCAAGCTGGCACCACGCGCCCTTGGCGTTGATGGCGCGCGCAATCGCGTAAAGCGGCCCCATCCCCGCCCCGCCGCCGATCACCAGCACCGCCGGGAGGTCCGCGTCCCAGCCGAGGGCGGCGCGCGCCTCGGCCTTGTCCATCAGGCCTTCGGCAAAGCGGGGGGTGCACCGGCAGCCCGGTGATGCGCATCTGCTTCGGCGTGAGGCCTGCGCGCAGGCCGCGCTCGTAGGCGGCTTCGGTGGGGACCAGGCAGCGGTCCACGTGGGGTCGTACCACCACATGTGCGTGGACACGAGGTCGGTCACAATGGTGAGAATCGGCGGGCGGCGCTCCTGCCCGATGAGGGCGCGCACGGTCGGGCGCACAAAGACCGAGTGCACGCACACGATCAGATCGACATCGTGGAAGGCGCGCAGGATGCGCTTCATGCCGCTCTTGAACAGCGCGTGGTACATCGGCAGCATCGCGACCCTGGCAGCGGTCGGCCCATTGGTGATCTTGTAGCCCGCCCACCAGCCAAGCCGGCCGTAGCGCACGGTCGGCTCGTAGGTCTCCGGCGAGTACTTGAAGGGGAACGGCGTGTGCCGCCAGCCGTCAACCAGCCGCGAGCGAAACTCGCCGGGATAGCGTATCTCAAGCGCCGCGACGACTGCCTCGGCTGCCGCCCGGTGGCCGCCGCCCGTGTCCGACATCAGAAACAGTATGCGTTTCATGGCTTTTCCCGCTGCTGATCGGTCCCATCCGTCGCGCCTTCGGGCGGCAAGACCGCTTTCACGCGGCGCGCAAACTTGCTGCGCGGCAAGATCACGCGACGGCCACACCCCATGCAGCGGATGCCAATGTCGGCGCCAACGCGGTAGACCTGCCAGCGGTCGCTGCCGCAGGGGTGTTGCTTGCGCAGTTGCACCACGTCGTTGACGTTCACATCGATGGACTTGCTCAACGGTCAGAACCCGTCTCTCAACATCTGACTGCGATTGTACCGGGCTGAGCGCGGGATGCAAACCGGGCGTATTGAATGCCCGCGCACCCTCCCTGTATACTTTGCCCTGTAGTCAAGTACGCACATCGCCCATGCTTCGGAGCGCCGCATGAGCACCATCTTCAAGCAGATCGCGGACGGCAAAGCGCCGGCGAAGATCGTGTACCAGGACGACCGGGTTACGGCGTTCTGGGACATCGCCCCGCAGGCCCCTACCACATCCTGGTCATCCCGAACGCCGAGATCCCCACGATCAACGATCTGACGCCGGACGACGAGGCGCTCGTCGGGCACATGGTGCTGGTCGCCAAGCAGATCGCCGAGGCGCACGGCTTTGCCGAGCGCGGCTACCGGCTGATCATGAACTGCGGCTACGAGGGCGGGCAGACGGTGTTTCACCTGCATCTGCACCTGCCTCGGTGGGCGGCCTATGGGGCCAATGGTGGTCCGGCGTTGATTGCGTGTACCAGCCATGCTCTGCCCGGTGGAGACGAAGACCCGACCTGAAGACCCGGTATCTCATACAGGAAAAAATGGAGGGAGCCAATGCTAGTCGGCAAAATCATGACCCCTGACCCGATCACCGCATCGCCGGATACCTCGCACCGCGAGGCGTTCGAGTTGATGCGCACGCACAATGTCCGCCGCCTGCCGATCCTCGACCGCGGCAAGCTGGTCGGCATCGTGAGCGAGAACGACCTGCTCTCGACGCAGCCCTCACCGGCGACGGCGCTCAGCATCCACGAGATTTACTCGCTGCTGGAGAAGCTCAAGGTGCGCCAGTTCATGGCGCGCCCGGTGATTACGGTCACCGAAGACGCCCCTGTCGGAGGCCGCCGCGAGCGTGATGATCGAGCGCACGATTGGCTGCCTGCCCGTCATGCGCGGCGAGACGCTGGTGGGCATCATCACCGAGACCGACATCTTCAAGGCGCTCGTCAATGTGCTTGGCGGGGGCCGGGAAGGGCTGCGCTTCAGCGTGCGCGTGCCCGACGTGCCGGGCAAGCTCTCGCAGATCGCGGGCGACGTCGCGGAGGCGGGCGGCAACATCGTCAGCGTGGTGGTCTGGAGAGCAAACCAGGGCGACGAGGACAGCATCCTGACGATCAAAGAGCATGGCGCCGACGCCGATGCGCTGCGCCACCGCCTCGAAGAGTCCGACGCCGAGATCGTGGACCTGCGGCAGGATAGCGTGTGCGACGTGTACGAGTTTGGGAAATCGGGTGCGTGACGCGCGCCCCGCAGACTGACTGCGAGCGGGCCTAACGGCGCGGCCCTGCATTGCGCCCTCCCACAGCGCACGAAACACTCACTTGTGAGCAATGCTCGCGTGGGGTAGGAGTCGTGCGCCAGGGGGAGGGAACAGCACGATAGATGAGCACCGACTATATCGGTCGTGTCATCGGCGGGCGGTATGAGATCCGCGAGCGGATCGGCGGTGGGCGGTCCGCCACGGTGTACAAAGCCTTCGACGTACACTGCGACTGCTACTTCGCCTTCAAGCTGATCCACGGCCACCTGACAACCGCGCCCGATTTCATCGAGCGTTTCACGCAGCTTGCCAAGTCGCTCGTTGGCTTGCAGCACCTCAATATCGTCACGGTGCAGGATTTCGGCTGCCTGGACGACGACGAGAACGGCCAGCGCTGCTACATCGTCTACGAGTACCTCGACAAGCCCACCCTGCGCGCCCGGCTCGCCGCGATGGGCGAGCAGCGGCTCAGCCTCGACGAGGCGCTGCGCATCACCACCGACATGACGCGCGCGCTCAACTACGCGCACACCGAGGGCGTCATCCACGGCGACGTGCGCCCGGCGAACATCCTCGTCAAGGCGAAAGAACCGGCGCGGCTGACCGACTTCGGCCTGCTGCGCCTGATCGGCGGGGAAGACCAGGCCGCGTTCGGGCACCCCGCCTATCTCGCGCCAGAGCAGCGGCAGAACGCGCCGTGCGACCAGCGCTCTGACGTCTACGCGCTCGGCGTGCTGCTCCACGAGCTGGTGGCGGGTGCGCCGCCCACCGGAAACGGGGCGCTGACCCTCGCGCCCGACCTGCCCGACGGCGTCGCGCGCATCGTGCGCCGGGCCACCGCGCCCGAACCCGACCAGCGCTACCGCACTGCCGAGATGATGCTCGATCACCTGCTCGTGCTTGCCGGGCTACACGCCGCGCTACGGCATCCCAGCGGTTGCATACACCCCACCGCCAGCGGCGGTCGCCAGCGAGGCCACGCCCGACGAAGCGCCGCCCAGGCCGCAAAAAGCCGCGCCCCCGCCATCGCCGGCCATGCACGCCGGCGACCCCTCCGCCGACGCCATTGTCGTCGGCCCTGGAGAAGGCGGAACCTGCCGACGAGGGACCGCCGCGTCGGCGGCGCGCCGCGCTCCTGACGGTTGGCGCGGTGGCGCTGACGCTGTTGGCGGTGGGGCTGCTGGGCGGGCTGGCGCTGCTCGCTGGGGGCGGGGGGCCCCGCTCGGCGGGCTGTTCGGCCCTCCGAGGCGCAGCGCGCCGAGACCGCGACCGCGCTCTTCATGGCCGGGCGGGCGACCGAAGTCTCGCTGACCGGGACCGCCCTCGCGCTGCTGCCGACCAACACGCCGACCGACACCCTCACCCCGTCCGCGACGGCGACCTTCACGCCCACGCCCAGCGAGACGCCGACCGTCACGCTTACGCCCAGCATCACCCTCACGCCGAGCGAGACGCTCACGCCATCGGACACGCCCACGCCGTCCGATACGCCCACCCCTTCGGTGACGCCCAGCGCGACGCATACCGCATCGCCAACGGCCACCCTGACGTCCACCGCGACAGCATCCCCAACCGCAACCGCCACGCCGTCGCCGACGCACACGCCGACCGCGACCGCCACGCCGAGCAGCACGCCGACGGCGACGCCCACCGCCTCCGACACGCCCACGCCGTCAGACACGCCCACGCCCACGCCGCTGCCCTTCATGGCGATGCCCTACGTCGGCGACATGGAAGGCTACGACCCCCTGGCCGCGTGGGCGCTCGACCCCGAAGCCTGGCAGGTCGTGACCGAGGAGGGCGCGACGCCAGAGGAGGCGCGCAACCGCGTCCTCTACGCGGTCGGCGCACCCGACCAGGCCGCCGTCGTGCAGCAGGATACCGCCACTCCCGGCGGAATGGACTTACGCCGAGGGCAACGGCCTCGTGATCGCGCTGCGGTTCAACCTGCCGCCCGACGGCGCGCTGCGCGTCGCCTTCCGCAGCGGCGGCCAGGGCTTCTACGCAGTGACGGCGGCGCCGGGGACGATCTCGCTGCGGCGCGCGCCCGTGCCCAGCGACCTGGGCAGCATCGATAGCGGCCGGCAGGTCGCGGCGCGCGACACCGCCGTGCAGCCGGGCCAGTGGCACGACCTGATGATCTGGCTGGAGGGGCCAACATCTACGTTTATGCCGACCAGCAACTGCGCATCGCCTACCGTGAGGCCGACCTGCTGACGCCCGGCGAGATCGTCCTGCAGGCGGGCGGCGCAAGCCCCGACGCGCCGCTGCGCATCGACGACCTGCGCGTCACGCACCCGCTGCCCGCGAGCAGCCACTTCGAGACCGCGATGTGGCCCCAGAGCTGGGAGCGCGACGCCGCCGGGCAGGCCGAGGTCGCGCAGCAAGCGGAGGGCGGCTACCTGGAGGCCAGCAAGACCGAACTCGCGCCGCTGACCGGCGCGCTCGACGATTTCATGATGGCGTGCCGCTACTGGCCGCGCGCGGGCGGCTTCAGGCTGTACGCGCGCGAGGGGCGCTGACGGCGCGTATGCGCTGGACTTCGGGAACGGCGGGCTGACGGTGATGCAGTTCAGCCCCGAACGCGCAATCGCGGCCAGCGCGTCGTATGCGGATTTCTACCACAACACCGGGTGGCAGGACCTGAGCGTGGTCGCGCGCGGCGGCCGGCTATCGGTCTACGGCGGCGGGCGGCTGTGGCATTCGGAGGTGTGGCGCGGCGCGCCGGCGGCTGGGGCGCTGCGGTTCGTGCTCGGCGGCGGCGACAACCTGGCGCTCGACGACTGCCTGTTCTATCCGCTGGAGCCTTCGGCGATGGAGCCAGGGCGCTTTGCGTTCGACCTGCTGGACGCGCTGGCGGCGCGCGATACGGCGCTCGGCCCGCCGCCAAACTGGGGCGAGAACTACCTCGAGGACTTCAACTCGGCGATCCGCACCGAGGCGTACTGGGCCGGCGAGCCGGGCGGCCCCGGCGCGTATGTCGAGGACCCGGCGGTCGAGGGCGTGCGCCGCCGTTACTTCTACCGTTTGGAGGCGGACGACGCGCCACGCTTCCGGCGCTGGCGCGACGACGCGGAGCCTTTCAGCATCGGGGAGGCGGGCGGCGCGACGGACTACATGGTCAAAGTGGACGTGAAGTTCCCGGAGGGCGCGCGCGGCGTGGCCTGGCTGGGGGCGCGCGCGTGGCTCTCGGTGGCCGACATGGGCCTTCACTACTACCGCCTGAGCCTTGAGCAAGCGCCAGACGGCGCGCGCACCGTCACGGCGCGGGTTGACGGCGGCGACGAGCCGGTGATCCTGTGGCAGGGGCCTGAACCAGACGCGCCCGACGCCGATGGGTGGGCGACGCTGACCATCGTCGTCCGGGGCGAGCGGATCGCCTTCCTGGTCAACGGGCGCATGGTCTACGTTGGCGAGGCCGAGCCGAGGGCCGGCTCGGTCGTCATCGGCGTCGAGCCGGACACCGTCGCGCTCTTCGACGAACTGGCGATTCGCGGCTTCTCGGACCTGGGTCTGTACATGCGATAGCCGGCGCGCGCCCCCAAACGGGGCACGACTGCAGAATAGCGTGGAGCGCCTGAAAGTGGGTTATAACACTCAGAGACCATATGGAAATGGCAAAACTAAGAGTATCCTAGAGAGGAAAAGCGAATAGTTGGTCGAAAAGAGGAGCCATTCCCGGCCAGACAGTGGGCTTAAGCCCACTGTCTGACCACATGTGCAGTTCAGGATGACTTTTCAAGCGGCCTCTCAATTCTGAGCCAGACTATCTCACCAAGTGGAACAGGGCAAGGGGCTTAAGCCCCTTTGTCCGGCCTCAGGTGGGGTGTTCTTAATCGACCACGGTATCGTGTGCAGCTACTCCAAACGGAATTCCAACGCAAAGGGTGCGTAAGACCTGCGAGGGGTTGCTGAGTGGCTGTATTGCAGTGTATGATGTAAGTACAATCGGGGGACACGTACAGACACACTCGCCCAGGAGGCAGATGGAGGTTACCAATGAAGTTCGCTCGCTTGGTTGTATTGTTAGTTGCGCTGTCGCTGCTGGCGACGGCGTGCGATAGCCAGAGCCTTTTGGAGGCCTTGATGGGCGGCTCCACGGTCGTGGAGCCGAGCCAGCCGGTCATCATCACCGCGACGACGCCGCCAACCGTGATTGTGTCCTCACCCACCCCGGCGGCGGACGCCATCGTCGCCACCCGCAACATGAACATCCGTTACGGACCAGGGACGGTCTACGCGCCGCCGGTCGGCGTGCTCAACGAGGGCACCCCGCTGACGGTGCTGGGCAAGAACTGCAACTGCACCGGGCGCGACCTCTGGCTCAGGGTCGTCACCCCGACCGGGCTGCAGGGCTGGGTTGCGGCGTGGCTGCTGACCGTGAATCTCGACGTGAATCTGGTGCCCGTCGTCCCCGTGCCGCCGACGCCAACCCCGCTGCCGCCGACGTTGACGCCAACGCCGTCCGGCCCCGTTGTCAACTTCTTCGCGGACAAGGTCACGCTCTCGCCAGGGGAGTGCACCACCATCCGCTGGGACGTGCAGAACGTTTCGGCGGTCTACTACCAGGGCGTGCCGGTCGTCGGCCAGGGTTCGAGCGTGGAGTGCCCCGGCACGACCACGACCTACCAGTTGTCGGTGATCTTCACCAACGGCGTCGAGCAGTTCTACACGGTCACGCTGATCGTGGGTACCGGACCCTACGTCAACTACCGCGCCGATAACTATGCACTTGGGCCAAGTGGTTGCACCACCATCCGTTGGGACGTGGAAGGCGTGTCGGCGGTGTACTTCCAGGGCGTGGGCGTGGGCGGCCACAGCAGCCAGCTTGTGTGCCCCGGCACGACGACCACCTACACCCTGCGCGTGGTCAACGCGGACAGTTCGACCAACGACTACTACCTCACGATCTACGTGTCCGGCGCGTACGGACCGTAAGGGCGTACCGCGCGTAAAGGCTGAACGCACGCGGCGGGGCTGACCAGGCCCCGCCGCCCCTTCAGCAAACCAGCCAGTCCCATCATTCCGATGCCGCGCATGGCTCTGTGGCTTTTGCTTGTCTGGTTGATCCCGTTGGGGTTCAACCCGGTTTCGCGCTGGCACTTCGAGCCGGACAAGGCCGCGTTCTTGCTGCTGCTTGCCGGGTTGCTTGCGGGCGGCGGCGTGGCGCTGCCGCGCCGGGCGGTGCGGTGGCCGCTGGCGCTCTATACCCTGGCGGCGGCGCTCGCGACCGCGTTCTCCGTCGCGCCGGCGGTGAGCGTCTGGGGCGCGCCAGGGTGGCGCTTCGGCCTGCTGACCTGGCTGGCGCTGGCGTTGACCTTCCTGGCGGCGGCCGGCCAGCTCCGCCGGGCGGGCGCGCGCCGCCGCGTGATCGACGCGCTGCTGGTCGGCAGCGCGCCAGCCTGCGCCTACGCCGCGTTGCAGGCTGCCGGCCTAGACCCGCTCCTGCTGCTTGGCGACAACCTGCCGCGCGTCTATGCGACCTTCGGGCACGCCAACTTCTTCGCCGCGTACCTCGCGATGGTCGCGCCGCTTACCCTGGCGCGGGCCATCTCGGCCCGGTCGCGGCGGGCGCGGCTGCTCTGGAGCGCGCTGCTCGCGGCGCAGGCAGCGAGCGTGGCGCTGACGCTCTCGCGCTCCGGGTGGCTGGCGATGGCCGCCGCGCTGGGCATGGTTGCGCTGGCCTGGGCGTGGCGCGCCGGGCGTCGCCGCCTGGTGGTTGCCTTGCTGATGGGCGCGGCGGCTGTCGCGGCGCTTCTCCTGGTGTTGAGCGCAGGCCCGCCGCTGCCTGGCTCTGCGCCGCACCTGCTCCAGACGCTGACCGCCGTCTTCCGCACCGACAGCCCCACCGTGCAGATTCGCTTTCTCGGTTGGGAGGCGGCGGGGCGCATGATCGCCGACCGCCCGCTGCTCGGCTTCGGGCCGGGGACCTACGGCCTGGCGCTCGACGCCTACTACCCGCCGGGTCTGGCACCCTACGGCGGCGCAAAGGCGCTCGGCGGGCACCCGCACAACCTGCCGCTGGAGGTCGGGGCCGCCGTCGGCCTGCCCGGCGCGGCGGCCTACTTCTGGCTGGTGGGGGCGGTGCTCTGGGGCATGTGGCGCGGCGCGCGGGGCCGGCGCGGGCTATCGGTGGCGCAGGTGGCCGTGCTGGCGGCGGGGGTCGCCGGCCTGGTGACCAGCCTGCTTGAGTTCGAGACGGTCGGCGCGTCGATGGTGTTCTGGCTGCTCGCGGGCATGTCCGAGGCGGGCGAAGCGCGGCGGGTGCGCGTGCCCCGCGCAGCGGGCGCGGCGCTCGGCGCAGCCGGCGCGGTCTGCGCGCTGGCGATCGTGACGCCCGATATCCTCGGCGGCCTGGCCGAGCGCGCCCCGCCAACGCAGGCGATTGCGCTCGCCGCCTGGGCCGACCGCACGTCGCCCACGCCGGGCGACTACGGCGCGGCGCTGGGTCTCTACCACGCGGAGGCGGGCCAGTGGGTCGAGGGCGAGGCCGTGCTCCGCGCGCTGGCAACGTCGCCGCCGGCGGTGGCCCACGCTGCGCGCTGGCGCGCGCTCGGCGATTTCTACATCCGGCAGGCGTGGAACGACGCCGGCGCGCGCGCGTCTGCGTTCGCCGCCGCTGCGGCGGCCTATGGCGAGGCCATCGCGCGCGCGCCCACCAACCCGGACCTATGGCTCGACCGGGGGATGGCCTACCTGGAGCTGGGCGAGCACCAGGCGGCGCGCGCCGACTTCGTGCGGGCGGCGGCGCTCGCGCCCGACTACGCGCGCGCGGTGGGCGCGATGGGCGAGTATCACCTGGCGGTTGGCGACAGGGCGACGGCGCAGGCCGCGTTTGCGCGCGCCGATGCGCTGCGCGAGGCCTGGGCGCTGTTCCTCTGGCGGCGCTGAGGGGGGGACCTCACAAGAGGGTGAAAAGTGCGCGACGGTGGGCGTCATCTCCACATCATCAAGGTTTGGAGCCACGGTGGGCTAACTCTCCCGAAATCGCCACATCTCGGGGTAGGGGCGAACCGCCGGTTCGCCCCTGCTTCCCTCACCCGCGCCGACCAAGGTCGGCGTCCCCTCTCCACAAGGGGAGAGGGGTCAGATACCAGATCGTAACCCGACGACTGAAGTCGTCGGCTAATCGCTGAAAAAAGTCCGCAGGAGTACGACTTAGCCCGCGACTGAAGTCGCGGGAGCCAAAAGGTGAACAGATACCTGAATGGCGAGAGCAGGTTCTAACAATAGTTTTATTATCCGTGTTATCCGTGGTTGAGAGACCATTTGAAAAGTCTGAGAATGTGTTTGAAAAGAGGAGCCATTCCCGGCCAGACAGTGGGCTTAAGCCCACTGTCTGACCACATGTGCAGGTTCAGGATGACTTTTCAAACGGCTTCTGAATCCTTCCTGGTCCCACCGGGACACGGCCAGCGCGGCGCACATGCCCAATTCTGAATGCACACGGTTTTGGTCAGTTTTGGGGGAAGCGTTGTAGAATGGATGGCGCGGCTGAAGGGACTCCCCCCGGCGACGGGGCCTCGCTGGCGTCACGCTGACTCTGGTAGCGCGCATGGTGTGCTCACGTTGAAAGGAAACCGCCGTGAACCGACGCGCCTTTGAATTCACGCGCTTTCATCCGCATCGCCGCGCCCGCGCGTTGCGCTGGCTCATCATCGCCATCCTCCTCGCTGGCTGGGCGTCCGGCCTGGGACCGTCCCCGGCGCACGCGGCAACCGGCGTCGTCGGCACGGGGACGCCCGCCTCGTGCACCGAGGCCGCGCTGCTGGCGCAGTTGGGCGCTGCGCCGACCGGCGGCACGATCACCTTTAACTGCGGCGGCGCGCCCCACACGATCAACCTGGGTGCGCAGATCACCGTGAACTACGCCCAGCCCACCGTCATCGACGGCGGCGGCCTGATCACAATCAACCAGGCCGGCGCGGGGCAGCGCGTGTTCGAGGTCGCCGCCAGCAACCTGCTGACCCTGCAGAACCTCACCGTGTCGGGCGGCACGCTGCCGAACGTCCCCGGCCTGCACGGCGGCGGCGTGCTCGTGAACGCGGGCGCGACGCTCATCCTCAACAACGTCACCGTCACGGGCAACCAGGCGTACCGGGGCGGCGGCATCTTCGTTGACGCCGGCACGGCGATCATCACCAACAGCGCCATCAGCAACAACACCGCCCTGAACGACCTCGGCGGCGGCGTCTACTCACGGGCCTCGGCGACCACCATCACCGGGAGCACGCTCTCCGGCAACACCGCGCCCACGAGCGGCGGCGCGATCACGGTCGCTGTGGGCGGCACGACCGACTTCACGAACAGCACCGTCTCCGGCAACCTCGGCGGCGGGGCTGCGGTGCTGGTCGCCGCCGCCAGCACGGTCAACATCAACTACAGCACGGTGGCGTTCAACGCCGGCGCGGAGATCCAGAACGACGGCGCGGCGGCCAACGTCGGCAACAGCATCGTGGGCGACGCCGCCGGGGCCACGAACTGCACCGGAGCAGCCGTGACCTCACTCGATTACAACATCGACAGCGGGGACACGTGCAACTTCACCGGAGCAAACGACCAGACCGGCGTATCGCCTAATCTCGGCCCCCTGCAGGACAATGGCGGCCCGACCTTCACGCACGCGCTCAATGCCGGCAGCCCGGCCATCGACAGCGCGAACAACACAGGCTGCCCCGCCACCGACCAGCGCGGCGTGAGCCGGCCGCTCGATGGCGACGGCGTTGCGGGCGCGGTCTGCGACATCGGTGCGTTCGAAGCGCCCGAAGCGCCCCCGCCGGCGGCAGACCTGGCCGTGACGAAGGCAGTGAACAACGCGACGCCGGGCGCGGGCGACGCCATCCAGTACACCATCACCGTCGCGAACAACGGGCCGGCCGACGCTACCGGCGTCGAGGTCGCCGACGCGCTGCCCGCCGGCGTGACGCACAGCGCGCACGTCGCAAGCCAGGGCGCTTACGACCCCGCCGCCGGCGTCTGGGCCGTCGGCAGCCTGGGCAACGGCGCGAGCGCGACCCTGACCATCGACGCCACGGTTGACGCCAACGCCAGCGGGAGCATCGCCAACACGGCGACCGCCACCGCCGCCGACCCGACCGACCCGGACGCAGGCAACAACAGCGCCACCGCGACCATCAACGTCGGCGGCCCGCCGGTGACGCCCTCGCCGGGCGCGCCCTCGCCGGCTGCCCCGGCGGTCTCAGACCCGGCGGTGACCAAAGCCGCGAGCGTGTCACAGGCGGCCATCGGCGACCGCGTGACGTTTACAATCACGGCCTTCAACGTCCGGGGCGACATCTCGATACCGAACGTGGTCGTCACCGACGCGCTGGACAGCGCCCTCGACATCCTGGAGGTGGCGACGACGCGCGGGACGGTCTCGGTGAGCGGCAACACGGTGACGGTCTACATCGGCGGGATGGCCCCGAACGAGCGGGTGACCATCACCATCGTGACGCAGGTGAGCCAGCGGGCCGTCGGCGGCACGGTGATCCAGAACCGCGCCACACTCACCGACGACCTGCTTGGCAGGATCGACAGCGACCCGGTTGAGGTGGAGATCGGCCTGGGCGTCGCCCAGTTGCCGCAACTGGGCACGCGGCCCGTGGTCGAACCGCCCGCCGGGCCGTCGCTCGGCGGGATCATCATCGGGCTGGTGCTCATCGGCCTGGCGTGCGCTATTGTTCTTGGACCAATCGCGCGACGACGATGACGCGCTCGACGTAGGTCTGTAGCGGGATGTCCCAGCCGGTGCAGGTGAGCAGCGTCAGGGTCGGCGCATCGGCCGGCGCGACCACGGAGAGGTCGTCCATGGCGACCACCTGCGAACTCTCGACCGCGTAGACGTAGCGGCGCGCGCCATCCTGCACGATCACCTCGCTGCCGACGGGGAGGTTGGCGAGGTCGGCGAAGGGGCCGTAGCGGTTATCGGGCAGCGTGATGTGGCCGGCGATGACGGCGTTGCCCGCTGAACCGGGCGGCGCTGTGCCCGCCAGGTGGCCGACGCGGTCGCCCAGGCCATCGATCTGCCACTGGCCGTAGCGAATCGGCATCTCGACAATCTGCGTGTTGACCTCCAGCCAGGGAATAATCAAACGCTGGCGCTGAACCGTGCGCGTCGGCGGGGGCACAGTGACCACGACCAGCGTCGGCGTGGGCGTCGTGACCGGCGTCAGGCTGGGGGTGGCCGTCGGGGAAGCGGCGGGCGGCGGCTGGCGGGTCAGCAGGTAGAGCGCCAGCGCCGCGCCAAACGCCGCGACGGACACCGCCAGCACGAGCACGCCCCTCATGCACCCAGAGCGCCTGGGTTGGACGCGCCAGGGGCGCAACTCGATCTCGACGGGTCGGGACTCACGGCGTGTCATGGGGAAATTATACAATCATCGCCCTCAAAGGCGATACGAATCAGCGCGCGGCCCCACCCTGCGCCACGCGCGCGCACTTTGCCGGGAGGGCGCGCCACCAGGCCTCGTCCGCCGTCACGCGCAGCAGGTGCGCGCCGCCGCGCGCGTCGCTCGCGCCGAGGCCGGCCGCAACGACGCTGACCTCCGCCTCACCGTGCAGGAGCCGCGCGAGCGCCGCCTCCAGGCGGTCGGCGGTCCGGAGCGCGATGGCGTGCGTGATCTCGGCAGCGGTCTGGTCCAGCAGGTAATCGACGTGCCAGTGGAGCCGCTTCGCCGGCGCGGGTTTCAGGTCCACGCCGCCAAGCCCAACGGCAGCGAAGCGCGCGAGCATCGCCGGCCGGATCGCGTGCGGCGGGCGCGCCCCGGTCCGCGTGGCGTGGCGGAGCAGCCGCCGCGCCAGCGACGCAGCGCCTTTCGCGCCCATCGCAGAGCCGACGTAGGCGTAGTCGCCGGCCGGCAGCCTGATCGCCTCCCCGCCCCTGAAGCGACCAAACGCCAGCGCCAGCGGCGCGCGCACCGCGACGCGCAGCACGTAAGCGCCGGTCTGCGCCGCGCCGCCGAGGATGACGATGGGGGCCAGTTCGCCGTCAGTCCGCATGGCGACGATTGTGCTCCGCCGGCGGCGGCGCGTCAAGCGCGGGCGGGCGTGCTACAATTGGCGTGAAAGGATGGGGCGCATGGCAGCAGAGGACTACCGCGACACCGTCAGGCGGCTCGCGCTCGATGCAGCGTCGTTCATCCAACTGACGCTGAAGGGCAGGGCGCGCGGCGGCGACAAACCGCCGTGGCGCATGGTCACCGTGCGCCCGGTGACCGTCCGGCACGAGCGCCGCCTGCAATTCTCCTACTACGACGCCCGGCAGCACGTCGCGAAGAACTACCGGAGCGACGAGGCCGGGGGCGCAGCTCGACGCCCTCCTCGCCATGCCGTTCAACAGCATCCAGGTCGAGACGACCGCCGAGACGCTGCGCGTGCAGATCACCAAGACGGGCAGAGCCATCCTGCACCACGACGCCCCGCCGGCGGGCGCGGCCCTCCCCGACCTGGCGCACGACCGCCACAAGGCGCTGCCGCTCCCTGACGACCGGCCCGACGCCTTCTTGCAGGCGATTGGCGTCATGGACGCGAAAGGCCGCGTGCGCCCCCGGATGCGCGACAAGTTCCGGCAGGTGAACGAGTTCCTGAAGCTGCTTGAGCACACCGGCGCGCTGGAGGGCATCGCGCACACGCCGGTGCGCCTCGTGGACTGCGGGTGCGGCTCCGCCTACCTGACGCTTGCCGCGTACCACTACCTCAACGACGTGCGCGGGATGCCGGCGACGCTTGACGGCGTTGACGTGGACGCGCAGTTGATCGCGAAGAGCCGCGCCCAGGTCCAGGCGATGGGCCTCGACGCGCGCGTGTGCTTCTACCGGTCGGCCATCATCGATTACGAACCCGACGCGCCGCCCGACATCGTGCTCGCCCTGCACGCCTGCGACACCGCCACCGACGAAGCGCTCGCGCAGGGGATCAAGTGGGGCGCGCGCCTGATTCTGGCCGTCCCCTGCTGCCACCACCACCTGCACCGCCAGCTTGAGCGCGCACCGCCCTTCGCGCCGGTGCTGCGGGAGGGCATCCTCAAGAAGCGGCTGGCCGACATCCTCACGGACACGTTCCGGGGCTGGCGCTGCGCGTCATGGGCTACCGCACCGACGTGGTCGAGTTCGTGTCGTCCGAGCACACCGACCGCAACCTGATGATCCGCGCCGTCAGGCATGACAGCGACGATGGCGCTGGCGACGCAGACGCCGCGCGTGAGTATCGCGACCTCAAGGCCTTCTGGGGCGTGACCCCCTACATTGAAACCCTGCTCGGTGAGGCGTTCGCGGCGGCGCTGCCGCCCGACGGCGGGTAGGGGTGAGTCTGGGAGGCGGGCTTACGGTTTCCCGCCAATATCGCCACATCTGGAGGTAGGGGCGACCCGGCGGGTCGCCCCTACACGCAACGGCGGGTTGCGCAATTGCTGGTCTATCCCATAAGGTCCAAACAGCTTACCAGAAGCGACCAGCGTCAGCCGTCGCTCCGGGGCGCGTCAACATCCTCGGACCACGCCTGCAGCCGCTCGCGCGCGCGCGCCCGCGCGGTCTCGACGCCGGCCTGCTGCGCCGCCTTGCGGTCCATCTCGCGCTCTGCCTCGCGCATCGTCATCTCGACGTAGGGAAACGCGAGCCACACGTTCATCAGGCCGAAGAGCGCGCCGGTGAGCAGGCGGAACGCCGGGATGCTCTCGCGCAGCGGCCACAGCCCGATCTGCGGGTCGCTGAACAACTGGCTGAACCCATCGAGGCCGATGGGCGCAATGCCCAGCAGGAAGTACAGCCAGAACGGCACCGGGCGCAGCCGGCCCCGTACCCGCGAAAAGAGCAGCGCCCCGATCAGGAGCGCGCCGTAGATGGCGATGTCGCGCTCGCACAGCGCCACCTTGTAGCCCATCTGCGGGTTCCCCTCGTAGTAACGCGCTGCAGACAGGTGCGCCGTGCGCTCCGGGTCCACCACCGCCTCGTTCGCGGCGGCCTGCTCGTAGTAGGGCGTGTAGACGGCCAGGTAAGCGGGGTCCTGGGCCGCATACGCCTCGAACGTGCCCAGACTCTCGACGCCGGCTGCCGCCAGCGGGTAGACGGGCTGCGCGCCAAAGAGGAACAACGACCGGAACGCGAGCTGGTGGCACAGCGGCGCGTACACCGTGTAGATCAGGTGCGCCGGCCCCTCCAGGCCCAGACGCATCAACGTGGGCGCTGCGAAGGGCAGGCCCACGTAGAGCGCGAGCACGATGATGATGACTCTCAGCCAGTTTTTCGTGAGGCGCTGGAAGAAGCGGCTGCCCCACGTGACCGTTTTGTTCTCAGGCGTCATTGCGCGCTGCGACCGTCTCCGCGGCTTCCTGTAAATACTGCTCGATCAAATCCAACGTCAGGGGACCCGCGTGCCGCCGCACGACGACGCCATCCGGCCCGATGACGTAGCTCGTAGGGTACGAGACCACACGATATAGCTCCTGGATGAGCGCCTCCTGGTCGATGACGAAGTTCAGCCGCAGGCCGCGCTCGTCGGCGAATTTGACAATCTGCGCCGGCGTCTCGGCGAAATCGACCGGCAGCACCACTAGCGCGTCGCTGTGCTCAATCGCGGCCTGCTGCAACGCCGGCATCTCCACCCGGCACGGGCCGCACCACGTCGCCCAGAAGTTGAGGAGCACCGTCTTGCCCCTGAAATCCTCCAACGTGACGATCTTGCCGTCCAACTGCTGGGTCTGGAAGTTGGGCGCGACGTTGCCCACCTCCAGGCCGACCGTGCGCGCGCCCGCCATCGTCTCCACCGGGCCGGCCGTCAGTTCCCAATCGACCGCGCTGCCGTCGGGGAGCGCGCCCCAGATCGCGCCGGCGGCCTCCGCCGAGGCCACCGCCCCCGAAAGCACCAGGCGGAGTTCGTCGGCGCACGGCCCGATCTCGTCAAAGGCGATCTGGCCCCCAACCACCGACCGACGACGCACTCCTCCAGAATGTACGCGATATCGGCGCTGCTGCCAATCTGCGAGAGCTGTTGCAGCGTGCCCGTGAACACCAGCACCCCGATCACGATGAGCAGCGCGCCGCTGACGATCTCGACCGTGCGCATGTGGCGCTGCAAGCGGCGCAGGAAGCCGGTCATCCGGTCGAGCGCGCCCGCCATGACCAGGAAGGGAATCCCCAGGCCGAGCGAGTACGCGAAGAGCAGCAGCCCGCCGCGCGCTGGGTCGCCGCCCTCGCTGCCGGCGAGCAACAGCACCGAGCCGAGGATCGGGCCGATGCACGGCGACCAGCCCGCCGCGAACACCAGCCCCAGCAGCGACGACCCCGCGTAGCCCAGCCCAGGCCGCTGCCTGATCTGCGCGCGCGTGTCTGCGTACAGCGCCGCATAGAGCGGCTGGAGGCGCGCCTGCCACGTGGGCGAGAGGCGCGTGTAGAGCGCGCGGAACACGCCCATGATGTGCAGCCCAAACAGGATGATGAACGCGCCGCCCACATAGGCGACCGCGTCGCTGCGCAGGATGTCGCCAACGACGCCCGCCGCCACACCCAGCAGCACGAACACCACCGAGAACCCCAGCACGAAGAACACGCCGTGAATCAGCACGTCGAAACGGCGCGCGCGCCCCTGCCCGGCGGCGTGGGTGGTCTGGCCGCCCATGTAGCCGACATACGCCGGCACCAGCGGCAGCACGCACGGGGAAATGAACGACACCAATCCCGCCGCAAACGCCAACCAAACCGTAATCTCCATCGTCAGCCTGCTCCATACAACTCGCCGCAAGGGGCAAGGCCCGCCCGGCCCCCGCCTCTGCTATCTTAGATGCCCGGAATCGCGAGAAGGTTACGGCTGGTCCTGAACGCGCCGCTCCAGCGCGGCGATTTCCGCGTCCAGCGCCGACTCGGCGCGGTTCAGCCACCAGAGCACCGCAAATGCGCCGCCCCAGAGGATCACATTGACCAGAGCGAGGAGCGTCAGAATGTCCATGCCTGCCTTCCCGTCACTTCAATAGAAGAGATGATCTATCCTGATCTTACACAAGTTTGCCGGTTTTGTCGTGTTCTCAGGATATCAGAACGCAAACCAATGCGCGCCGGTCACGTCCACCCTTCCGCGTACCCGGTCTCGTACAGCGCGACGATGTTCTCCAGCGGGGTGTTCGACTGGATGTTGTGGCACGGCGCAAGGATGTAGCCACCGCCCTCGCCCAGGATGCGCAGGTTGTCGCGCACCTCCTGGCGCACCTCGGCCACCGTGCCGAACGGCAGCGCATACTGGTTGTCCATCCCGCCGTGAAAGACCACCCGGTCGCCGACGTCGCGCTTGAGCGCGGCACGGTCCATGCCCTTCGTGCGCCACTGGATCGGGTTGAGAATGTCGATGCCGGCTTCGATCATGTCCGGGATAATGCGCCGGATCGCCCCGTCGCTGTGGTGGAACACAAACGCCCGCGCCTCGTGGACCAGGTCGATCATGCGCTTCATGCGCGGAATCAGGAACTCGTGGATGTGCGCCGGCGCGAAGAGCAGATCCTCCTGCCCGCCCATGTCCTCCGCCACGTAGCTCAGCGTCACCTGCCCCGGAATCTGCTCGAAAATGCGCAACGTGTTTTGATACGCCAGCTCAAAGAGCTTGTCCAGGCAGTAGTGGACCATCTCCGGGTTCAGGACCAGGTCCATGTACGCCTGCTCCTGCCCGCGCAGTTCCGCGTAGATCAGGAACGGCTCGGACCCGCCGCCCTGGATCGGGTAATCGCCCTGACCTTCCACCTGCGCCGCGATGTCGCTGTAGTCCCACCAGTCCGGCTCCGGCCAGAGATAGCGCCGCTTGATCTCGTCCACCGTCCTGAACTCCGCCAGCGGGTGCGAGACGACCTCGTCATAGACGCCCGCGCCGTAGTCCACCGGCTTGAACAGCACGCCGAACACGTTCATGTTGCGCGGCACCGGCGGCCCGACATACCGGGGCGCGACCGTCACCACGTAGTCCACGTGCAGCTTGCGGAGCATCGCGCGCACGTCGTCGCAACCCAGGTGCCGCATCAGCTTCGCGTCGGTCTCCGGCGTGGCCCAGTAGTCCATCGGCACCCGGTCGGGCTGCCGCCGGTTGAGCACCGCGAGCCAGCGCTCGCGCGGGGTCATGGTCTCTTGTGGCATCAGGACCGTCCTTCTCCGGCGCTGGCCGGGGGCGCCGGCGCTGTCGCGCAGGTTCACGCCTCCACCCCCATGACCAGCAGCGTCATATCGTCGTACTGCTCCGCGCCAGCCTGGTAGCGCCCCAGCACGCTGAAGACCGCCGCGCACAGCGCGTCCGTGCCCTGGCCGGCCGCCGTCTGGAGCAGCGCTTTCAGCCGCACCCGGTCGAACCGGCCCCCGTCGAGGGCCAGCGCGTCGGTCAGGCCGTCGGTGTAGAGCACCAGCCGGTCGCCCGCCTCCAGGTCAAGCTCCTCCTCGGTCATCGTCAGCACTTCCCGGTCGAACAGCCCAAG
The DNA here is from genome assembly GCA_027494055.1 of Anaerolineae bacterium. Lineage (GTDB taxonomy): Bacteria > Chloroflexota > Anaerolineae > Aggregatilineales > JAFGMM01 > JAOSJO01. Next base: position 430,773 of record JAOSJO010000025.1, read on the forward strand.
CGCGACGCCGCGCCCGCCCAGCTCTGTGACCGTCCCCCGCGCAGCAGGAGCGGGCGGTCATGGCCGGCGCGGGTGTAGGTGAGCCGCCGCGCGCTGCACGCGACCACGCCATAGAACACGGTCACAAACATGTTCGGCTCGCCCAGTTCGAGCAGGAGCTGGTTGACGTTCGTCAGCGTGGTGCGCGGCGAGCGCTCGCGGCGCGCTTCGGCAAGCAGCAGGCTGCGCGTCAGCGCCATGTAGAGCGCCGCCGGCATCCCCTTATCCGACACGTCGGCGACCGCCACGCCGAAGTGGTCGTCGTCGAGCCGGATCACGTCGTAGAAGTCGCCGCCAACCTGCCGCGCCGGTTCGTTGCGCGCGGCAAAGCGATAGCCCGGCACATAGGGGAACCGGCGCGGCAACACGCTCTGCTGCACCTGCCGGGCAAGCTCCAGCTCGCGCTCCATGCGCTCTTTCTGCGCCAGCTCGGCCTGCGCGGCCTGGAGCTGCGCGACCTTGGTCTGAAGCTGTTCGATCAACTCCGCGCGCTGGATCGCCAGCGCCGCCTGGTGCGCGAAGGTCTGGAGCAGCGCCACCTCGCCCGGCGCGAACGCCGACTTGCGCGTCGCGTGCAGGACCATCACGCCCACGCGCCGGCCCTCGGCGATGAGGGGCGCGCACAGGCCGGCGCGCAGCGCCGCGCCCTCGACATCGGGGTTGCGGGGCTGGATGCCCGGCGGCCACCGGTTGAACACCACCGGCTCCGCGCCTGTGACGCCGCCAAACGCCGGGCCGGCGGCCAGCCGCTGGTGGAGAAGCTCCGGCTCCCAGCCGGCCACCGCCAGCACCTCGACCTCCGCCGACGCCGCGTGCTGGAAGTACAGGATCGCCCGGTCCGCGCCGCACAGGTCGCGGGCGTGGTGGCACACCCGAGCCGCGAGTTCGTCCAGGTCGGTGGACGAGATCAGCGCCTGCCCGAACTCCTGCAGCGAGACCAGCGCCCTGGTGCGCTGCTCAAGCACGCGGTTGGCGGCTTCCAGCTCGACCAGCTTGCGCTCGACGGCGGCGTTGGCCTCGGCCATCGCGCGCTCGCTGGCGACGAACTGGTTGTAGACGCGGCGGAACTCGTCCTCCTCGAACTGGAGCACGTCCTGCAACGCCAGGTGGCCGAGGAGCGCCAGTTGAAGCGCGTAGACCGCCGCCGGCAGCGCGCTGGGCTGCGCCAGCAGGTCGGCGTCTGCGCCAGCGCGGAAGATGTCGAACACGGCGACATCGCCCTTGCGCCCGCTGCGCCCGCATTCGTGGCAGCCCGGCGCGTGGAAGAAGGTCAGCGCCTGACCCCGGTCCGGCGCGCCCCCGGCTTCAGTGTGCAGCGACATCCGGAGGGCGTCCAGGTCCGGGTACAGGCGGTGGAGCCTCTCCAACTGTGCCGGCGACGGCGCAAGCGGCTCCCGGCACGCCGGGCAGAGCGCCGCCAGCCGCTGCACGGCGACCACCCACGCCAGCCCGCCGAGCTGCGCGCGCGTCACGCCCAGGTCGAGCAGGTGGCGCACCACGCCCACCCCCCTGAAAACCGTGTCAAGCTGCGAGAGCACCCGTACCCCGCGCTGCGCCGCCTCCAGCGCCGCCGGGGCCGTCTCGGCGGTCAGGTGGTCCACCACGAGCAGGCCGGGCTGGCGGCCGGCCGTGACCGTAATCAGGTGGCGGTACGAATAGGGCGGGCGAACCTGCGCGAACTCCACCCGGTCGCGAAGCTGGCGCGACAGGCGCACCACCGACCGGTCTTCGGTCACGACGGTGGCGCGCAGCGCTTCGTCAGCGGCGAGGAACTCGCGCATCAGGATGCGGAAGATCGTGGCGCGACCGCTGGGCAGGAGGCCGCTACCGGCTGCCGGCGAAGCGGACTCCGGGCGCAGGTCGAGGCCGGCGACGACGACAAGACCCGGCTCGCCGGCGGCCATCTGCGCGACGAGGGCGTCAACCTGGGGCAGGTGAAAGAGGTCGCCCAGCGTGAGCATAGCCGAACCGCTAACGCACAGCGATCTCGGTGCCGCGCCGGAAGATGTTGGTGTCGATCTGGAAGTCGCGATAGGCGGGGGTGGGGCGGGTCCAGCGGAAGAGCCACTGCGCGACCGCCGGGGCACGTGCACGCAGCCGTGGCTGCGCGGGCGGCCATAGTCGTTGTGCCAGTACGTCCCGTGAATGGCGAGGCCGGTGTAGTCGAAGAAGGTCACCCAGGGCACGCCCGGCAGGTCGTAGGCGTCGAGGTCGCTCACGCCGCCGACCATGTGCGTGCTGGGCCGCTTGATCGTGACGCGGTAGCTGCCGGGGCGCGTGCGGTAGTCCAGGCCCGCCGCGCGCGCGATGAAGCGCGCCCCTGACGAGATGCGCTGCCGGAGCACCACCTCCTCGCCCTCGTAGGCGGTCAGCAGTTGGGCGTCCAGGTCAACCCGGATGCGCTTGTCCGGCGCGTCGGGGCGGATCGGCGCGAACTCCGCCTCCGGGATGCGGCGCACCGCGTCCGCCGGCGTCCAGAAGATCAACTGGCGCGACCGGCGCGAGTCGAGCCGGTACCACCACTGGCCCGCGTCGTCCTGCGCGCGCTCCCGCACCCACAGCACGCTGTGGTAGTACAGCCGCGCGCTCACCGGCGCGTCGGCGCGCGGCGCTTCGCGGCTGTCCACGTAGGGGACGGTGATCCCGCCCCAGAAGCCGTTCCCGACCTCCTCAACCGGGTTGAAGACCTCGACGACCGGCTGTAGAAACGACGAGTAGACGTAGCCGCCGCCGATGTTGCACCACATGGCGTTGTACGGCTGCAACGCCTGGCCCTCAACCAGGCCGTAGACTGTCACCACGTCGTCGAAGAGGATTTCGTCCCAGACGGTGTGCTCCGCGCCGGGGCCGCCCCGCACCGCCAGCTTCGAGGCGGTGACGCGCCCCAGCTTGAGCAGGTTCGCCGCGTCGTCCCAGGAGGTGGGCGGCGGCGGCGCATCCGACGCGGCGGCAGGGCGCGCGCCGCCCCCGCGACGCCGCATCCTGCGCCGAGCGCCGTCGCCAGCGCCGCAGCGGGCGCTCGCAAGAAATCCCGCCGCGTCAGCCTCCGGCTCATCTCACCGCACCCTGGCCGACCACCTCAATGTGCGTCCGGCCAACCTCGACCCAGCGGTAGAGCCACTGGCCCACCGCCGGCGCAAATGTGACCGCGCCGCCCTCGTCCGCGCGCGGCGCGCCAAAGTCATTGTGCCAGTACGCCCCATGCAGCGCGAGTCCGCCGGCCGCAATGACCCAGGGCGCGCCCACGTAGCCGTCGACCGCGCTGCGCGGCGCGCTTGTCGTCGCACACGCCGCCGGCAGGGAGGCGGCGCGCCGCGCCCGCAGGCGACGCCGGCACCGCGACCGGCGCGGCAAACACGGCCCGGTCGCCCGCCCACGCCGTCAGCGCGCACCGCGCGGCGTCGATCACGACGCGCTTGCCGGCGACCCCCGCGTCAATGGAGGCGAGCGCGTCAGGATCGAGCGGGCGCGCGTGCAACGCCTGCACCCAGCCGCCGCCAGCCGCGTCGGCGTTGCGATACCACACGCAGTCCCAGTCGTCCGCCTGTGTATCGACTACACGAAACACCCCGCCGTAGCCGACGCGCCCCAATGACGGCGCATCGGGCAGCGGCCACCGCCGCGCCACCGTCACCGGCGCGATCACCTCCGCCCAGAAGGGGCCGTCGGCTGCGGTGACCACCGCCGGCGGCGTGTAGGGGGCCATCGGCTGCACCTGCCGCGCCGCCACGAAGCCGCGCGCCGCCGCCCCGGTCAGGCCGCCGTCGGGGTCGCGCGCCGCGAACCACCCCGCGACCGCCTCCGCCAGTGAGAGCACGCGGTCAGGGTGGACCGTGCGCAGGATGGACGCATCCGGTCGCGGCGCGGCGCGGATGATGGCCGTCTCCAGCGCCCGCCCGGCAAACGCGACGCGCGGCGCGCCCAGGCCGGCGCGCACCGGCGGCAGTGCCGCCCCCGCGAGCGCCACGCCGCACACCCGGAGGAAGTCACGCCGGGAGATCGCCGTCACGCCTCCACCCCCAGGTCATCCTCCAGGCCAACCACGTCCGGGAGGACGCCTAGCGCCTGCAGCGCGCCGGCCAGCTCCGGCCACGCGCCGGGCAGCACCTCGACGGCCAGGCTGCCCAACTGCCGCCCCAGGTAGCGGTTGACCGACGGCTCGTCCTGCAGGCGCGCCAGCTCCTCCGGCGCGCTGACCTGCAAGATCACGGCGCGGCTCAGCGTGACCCGCGCGCCGCCCTCAGCCCACTGCTGCATCGCTGCCGCCAGCGGCTCCGGCACGTGGTCGCTGGTGACGCGCTTGAGGAACGCCAGGATGTGCTTGACCGCGATGCCCGCGTCAGCCGCGCGGCGCAGGCTCCCCGCGCTGAAGCGGTAGACGAAGCCATCGTCGAGCACGCCCACCCAATCGGACACGCGCGCGAGCGTGAACCGGTCGTAGCGGCTGAGCGCGCGCGGCGCGGTCGCGGTGCCGTCCTCCGCGATGGCGAGCGTCGCGCCGGGCGGGTCGGGCGACCGGTCCCAGTGCGCGAGTTCCAGCGCGGCGAGGCCGGCGTCGGTGAGGCGGAAGCAGTCGCCGTCGGCGTCAAGCTGCACCAGCCCCAGCCAGCGCATCGGCCCGACGAGCATGAAGTCGATGAGCGCGCCGTCCACGCGGTCCCAGCTCTCGAAACCGCGCAGGTACTCGCCCGTCGCCTCGTCGCGGATGTACCAGCTATCCCACTCGCCCGTGGGCCGCTGGAAGTCGGGCGCTTCCTCTTTCACGAAGTCCACAAAGTCATCGATGGCGTACCACGCATCGGGCGGGAGCATCTCCAGGAAGTGAAAGACCGCCTGCCGGGCGAGCAGCGGGTCATTCTGCCACGCGCCCTCGAACGCCAGGCCGGGGAGGTGGCGCAGGTCGTTCCAGGTCTCGCTCACGCACCACGCCAGCGCCAACTCCTGCGCCTGCGAGGAACGCTGCGCCTCAAGCCACGCGCGCGCCGCGTTGCGTTCCAATCGGAAGACGCCGTCGCTGTCCGGCGCGACCAGGTCCATCGTCGCGAGCAGTTGCAGCAGCAGCGCCAGTCGCGCCCGCTCCTCCGAGCCGAGCAGGTGCTCGCGCAGGTATGCCTGCTCCGCGCCGCGCAGCGGCCCGTCGATCGCGTGGAGTTGCAGGTACGCGAGCAGCGTGGCGGCGTCGTCCACGGCGGTGTCATCGACAGGCAGCGGCTCGGCCGGCGGCGGGACGGGCGCAAGCGGCGCAGTGAATTCCTCGCTCTCGGCGACGGCCTCCGGCGTCTCGGCAGACGCGGTAAAGGGGATGGCCGTGCGCAGGTCGGTGGGGATGTAGGTGTACGCGACCGTGTTGCCCTTCTTGTCCTGGTCGAACGCGGTGGCGACCAGCCCGCGGTAGTACAGCGCCTCGGCGGGGCCGGCCGGGCTGCGGTAGGGGGCCTCTTTCTTGCGCTTGGCCGGCCCCATTTCGCCGCTCCACTCGCGCACCCCGCCAAACACGCGCGTGAACTGCGCCGTCGTCATGCGCCCGCCGCTGGCGTGGAGCATCTGCAGCGCGCCGCGCTCGTCCTCGCCCAGGCGGGACCACGTGTCGGCGGCCCGCTCCGGGTCGAGCATCGCCGCCGCGAGGTCGCGCGCCGCCTGCCGCGCATCGCTGCCGGCGAGTTCCACGTCCCAACGGCCGGCGATCACCCGCAGCAGGTCGAGGTCATAGTCGCGTAAAGTCGTCTCCAATGGCCGCATGAGAGGAAGTGTAGCAGATGGCGTGAGGGGAGGCAAAGGGGTGAGCCGCCGTCAGCGCCCGCCGGCGGACAGCCTCCCAACCCTCGTTCCACGCCTTCGTGACGCCTTCAAGGACGCCATGACGCCCAGGCAACCTACCCGGCGGCGGCCTGCTTCTGCGCTTTGGCCTCCGCCTCGGCTTTCGCAATGGCCTCGCGCACGTTCGCAGGGATCACCTCTGGTCGGTTCTTGAGCAGCCACCGGAAGGTGACGCTCACCACGAGATTCACGATGATGATGCCGATGACGATATAGAGGATCGTCCTACCAACGCGGCGCGGCGTGCCGTTCGTTTCGTCTTCCATGAATTCCCTCCAACCACAGTGTTAGGCCAGTTCGCGATATTGTAGTGACAATCTGGAGAATTGCCACACCGCGACAGGCCGCCAGCGCGGCGTCACCGGTTCAGCAGGCGGAGGATCACGTTCACCACCAGCGTGAGCAGGATGCTGCCCACCACGCTGATGATGAGCATCGTCATGCACGGGGCCGACACCAGCACGTTGCCGACCTGAAAGCGCACGTCGCCGGGCAGGTCGCCGCCGCCCAGGCGGTCGAGGATCACCAGCACGACGCCGACGACGGCCAGCCCCACGCCGATGAAGATCAAGAGCACGCCCATCACGCCCATTGGCTGCCTCGGCGTGGGCGGAACCGCGTCGAACCCGTCATCTGGCGCTTGCGCGTCGTCATCGTCCATTGGCTTCGTCATTGCCAGAATCGCCAGAGCCAAAAACAGCCCATCGAGCGCCGCGCGCACGCCGTCCCGCGTCCCCTGCAGCAGCCGCAGCGCCAGCGGCGGGGCGTCTGGCGGGGCGGGGGTGCGCAGACTGTGCGCGCATTCGTACAGGAGCCGGTTCACGAGCAACATCTTCTCGCGCGGGGAACGGGCCAGCGGCAGCCGCGACACGAAGTACGCCATCACCTCCAGGTCGCCGCCGGCGTCGAGTGGGCGGCGGTGGTATGCTTCGAAGTCGTCCCGCCACGTGATCTCCCACGTGTAGCGCTGCCGCTTGACGAAGCCCTCCCACTCCGCCGGGCGCTGGACGACGCCGCGCACTCTCGGCAGGGCGACCTGCGCCGGGTCAAGCCCCCCGGCCTCCAGCAGGGACGCGCACCGGGAGTACAGACCAAAAGCCACGTCGTCCAGAAGCTCCTCGTCCAGCCGCCCCTGCGCGTCGCCGGCAAAGAGCCGGCGCGCCTTCTGCGGCGGAACCTTCCGCGCCGTTTCGCCGCGCGCGCTCATCGCGTCAGCCTACCGTCAGAAGAGGGACGCCTGATCCGCGCCATCGTAGGCGATGCCCAGGTGCTCGTAAGCGCGCCGGGTGGCGACGCGCCCGCGCGAGGTCCGGTCCAGGAAGCCGAGCTGCAGCAGGTACGGCTCGTACACGTCCATGATCGTGTCGGGTTCCTCGCTGATCGACGCCGCGATGGTGTCCAGGCCCACCGGCCCCCACCGAACTTCTCGATGATGGCGCGCAGCACGCGTCGGTCGATGTCGTCCAGGCCCAGTTCGTCGATGTCGAGCAGGTCCAGCGCGTCGTGCGCCACCCCCGCATCGATCATCCCGTCTGCGCGGACCTGGGCGTAATCGCGCACGCGGCGCAGGAGCCGCAACGCCACACGGGGCGTCCCGCGCGCGCGCCGGGCAATCTCGACCGCGCCGTCTTCGGTGGTGGGGATGTTGAGCAGCTCGGCGGCGCGCTCCACGATGGCCTGCACCGCGCCCCGGTCGTAGAAGTCCAGCCGGTGCACCGCGCCGAACCCGCGCGCGCAGCGGGGCGGTGAGCAGCGCCAGCCGCGTCGTCGCGCCGATCACCGTGAAGCGCGGGAGGTTCAGGCGCACGTTCTTCGCCGCCGGCCCTTTGCCGATCACGATGTCGAGCGCGAAGTCCTCCATCGCGGGGTACAGGACCTCCTCGACCGCGCGGCCCAGGCGGTGAATCTCGTCGATGAAGAGCACGTCGCCCTTTTGCAGGTGCGTGAGGATCGAGGCGAGGTCGCCGGCGCGCTCGATGGCGGGGCCGGCGGTCACGCGGATGTTGACGCCCAACTCGTTGGCGATCACGTGCGCGAGCGTGGTCTTGCCGAGGCCGGGCGGCCCGTACAGCAGCACGTGATCCAGCGCCTCCCGGCGCGCCTTCGCCGCCTCGATCAAGATCGCCAGGTTCGCCTTGACCTGATCCTGGCCGATCAGCTCCGCAAGCCGCCTGGGGCGCAGGGTGAGGCTGGAACGGTCTTCGGGTTTCGCTTTGCCGCTCACAAGTCGGTCAGTCATGTCTGGTTCTCACCACGTACAACCGTCACGGGCAAGTATACAGATCATTTGTTCAAGGGCCAAATGCCCATTGTGGGCGAGGGCACATCAGCCGCCAATCGCCGCTTGGCGGTGATAACCTGCCCAAAGTGGGAACCCAGCGCACGCCGGCGGTGTATATGAGTATAGCGAACAATGAAGACCAGATATGTCGCCTGGAGGAGACTATCATGTCGTACAGAGTCGCCGCGTTAGTGGTCATGTTAGCCGCTCTGTTGATGCTGGCTGCGCCAGCGCTGGCTGGCGGCTGGTCTGTCATCACGCTGGACAGCATCCCCTCTCAAGTTATCGCTCAGGAACCCATTACGGTCGGCTTTTTTCGTCCGGCAACACGGCGTCCACCCCATCGACGGATTGGCGCCAACGATCACAGCCATCCAGGTCGACACCGGTGAACGCGCTGAGGTGATCGCCGAACCGGAGGGTGATGTCGGCCATTACGTTGCCACCTTAATCTTCCCCAGCCCTGGCATTTGGTCGTGGTCGATCAGCGCGTTTGGCCCAGAGCAATCCCTGCCCCCGCTGGCGGTCCTCTCGCTGACGGAGTATGGGGAGGCGCTCTTTGTGGCAAAGGGCTGCGCGATGTGCCACGTCCACCGCGAGTCTGGCGTCACCCCGGTCGCCACGATCAACCGGGGGCCTGACCTGAGCCGGCGGTCGTTCGACGCGGCGTACCTGCGTGAGTGGTTACGTGATCCCTCAGCCGTGGATTCCGATGCGGTGATGCCGGCGCTTGGCCTCAGCGACGACGAGATCAACGCGCTCATCGCTTTCCTGAACGGGTAAGCGCGCCAATCCCCAAGCGCGCCGCGTTCCAGTTCGTCGCTCCCAGGTCGCTTCAAGCGCCCTGGGAGCTGTTTATCCTGCCACGCCAAACGTAGCTTTACATACTCCTGGAGAACCCTTTTCCCCCAACCAGCTCGTGCGCGTGCCGTCGCCAACTTCCCGCACGGAGATGGTCCTGAGGGCGTCCGGGCGTCTGTTGTCTCCGTTGACAAGCACGGTGCGCCGGTTACAATCTGCCCCGGCTCCAGGAGGAAGTCATGAACCACGAGAACGTTCACGTTTCGAGCCATCCACTCGTCAAACACAAACTGACCCTGCTCCGTCGCGAGACCACCAAACCCAAGAAGTTCCGTGAACTGATCCGCGAGATGGCAATGCTGCTCACTTATGAAGCGACCCAGGACGTGAACCTCACGCCCGTGGAGGTGGAGACGCCGATGGGCGCGGCGCAGGGCTATGACCTGCGCGAGAAGATCGGCCTGGTGCCGATCCTGCGCGCCGGGCTGGGGATGGTCGATGGCGTCTGGGAGATGATGCCGGGCGCGGAGGTGTGGCACATCGGCATCTACCGCGACGAGCAGACGCTCCGCCCGGTGGAGTATTACAACAAGCTTCCCGTCGAGCCGACCGTCTCGGTGTGCCTGATCCTCGACCCCATGCTGGCGACCGGCGGGAGCGCGGTCGCGACGGTGGACGTGCTCAAACGCTGGGGGGTGAAGCGCATCAAGTTCGTGGGGATGATCGCCGCGCCGGAGGGCATCGAGGCGCTGAGCACCGCCCATCCCGACGTACCGATCCACGTCGCCGCGATTGACGACCACCTCAACGAGATCGGCTTCATCGTGCCGGGGTTGGGCGACGCCGGCGACCGCCAGTTCGGGACCGGGTAACGCCGGTGGCAGACGCGCCGCCCACCGATGCCCCCATCGGGCCGTTTATCATCGTCCTGGTGGTGAGCTTCGCGCTCGCCCTGGTGTTGAGCCGCGCCTCAATTGGGCTGGGACGGCGCTTTGGCGTCATCGACGTGCCGCGCGGCCGGCACCAGCACCCGCGCCCCCTCTCGAAGTTCGGCGGGCTGGCGCTATGGGGCGCGTTCACGGCGGCGGTGCTGATCGCGCAGGCGCTCCCGGTGCCGCGCTTCGACGCGATGGAAATCGTGCGGGTGAGCGGCCTGCTGCTCGGCGGGACGTTCTGCTTCGTCTTCGGGCTGCTCGACGACCGCTATGAGTTCGGCCCGCTGCCGCAATACCTGGCGCAGCTTGGGGCGGCGGCGATTGCCGTCATCTTCCAGATCTTCATCGAATACGTCAACAACCCGCTCACCAACACGCAGACCGACCCCTGGCCGCACGTGGTGACGGTGTTCTTCACGGTGTTCTGGATGGGGCTGATGATGAACGCCGTCAACTTCATCGACGGCGTGGACGGGCTGGCGGCGGGCGTGGGGGCGTCGCGGCGGTGGTGCTCTTCATCAACGCCGCCTTCCGCCTCGACCCGCCGCAGCACAGCGTGAGCCTGCTGCCGCTCGCGCTCCTGGGCGCGACGCTCGGCTTCCTGCCGTTCAACTTCCCGCCAGCGCGCGTGTTCATGGGGTCGTCAGGGGCGATGTTCCTCGGCTACACGCTCGGCGCGCTGGCGATCATCGGCGGCGCAAAGATGGCGACGATCCTGCTCGTGATGGGCCTGCCGCTGCTCGACCTGGCGTGGGTCGCCGCCAGCCGGCTGCGCGCGGGGCAGCACCCCCTCCACGGCGACCGCACCCACCTGCACTTCCGCCTCCTCGACCTGGGCCTGACGCAGCGCCAGATCACGCTGGGCTACTGGGCATTCTCGGCGGCGTTTGGCGCGCTGACGCTGGTGACGACCTCGCGGCTGTTCAAGCTCGTCGCGCTGCTCGTGATGGGCGTGCTCGTGCTGGTGGGGTTTGCCCTGCTCAAGCAACACTCCACGCCGGAGCGCTGAGCGCCGCGCCGGCGCTATACGACCTCGAACACGAAAGATGCCAGACCCCCAAACTGGGCCTCCGCATCAGCCAGAACCACCCGAACCCGCAGGCGGTACATGCCCGTGGGAAGGTTCACGCTTCGCAACGCGGCAGCAAAGGTCGCCTGGCCGGCGACGAGAGGCGCCGGTTCCGTGTCGCCCAGGTGGATGACGGCGCCAGTGGTCAGGTTAAAGGCATGGAATTGCACAGCATAGCGGGCCTGCGCAATATCGATTTCAATTTCGTCCAGCCGCACGAAAGCGAACGGAACCTCCAGCGTCAGGGCGTCGGCGCTTCGGACACGCTCAGGGATTGGCTGGTCTGGCAGGCCCACGCCAAGCGGTACCTCGGCATGTGGCGGCTGGAAGATCCGAACCTGTGCGATTTCAGCAACTGAGGGAGGGACTTCGAAAGCGGGAGGGGCCGGCGGCGGCGCAACCTGAGCCGCCGCTTCGAAAACCTGGGGCGCTCTCGCGCGGAGGCGATCCATCATCCATTGGCGGGCCTTTTCAGCCTCGATGCCAGGCCAGGAGGCGCCATGCCACACGGCGTCCTCACCGTTGTCCATGAGGTCCACCACCGTCTGTACCTCTCTCTCCCCACTCTCGCCTTCCCGCTTCTGGAACTTGACCAGGAATACCGCGAGGTTGTCCCAACCGTCAGTTCCGAATTTCTCTTTCGCCCTGCGTTCAAGGCTTCTGGCCTCGGCAAGCTCCCTGGCCTGCGTGATCCATCCCTCGATGACGTGTTCAGGGACAGCTTGCTCGCCCTCAGCTTCGATCTTGGCCTGGATCGCGTCCACGGTCAGCGCGGCCAGGTCTTCATAGGTGCGAACACCAAGTGACCTTCTGAGCCACCGCTGCCATTTGTCACCGATCCCTTTGATGCTACTCTTCAGATCGTCGAATTCTTCGCCGGTTGTCTGTGTCGGGTTCTCGTCTGTCAGTGTTGTCGTCATGATTGCTCCTTCGCCTCCCACGTCCTACCGTTCGGAGCAGGTGATGCACTCGGACACAAGTGCTGTCAGCTTGCGGGTATGGGGTCGCCTGGCCCCGGATGCGCGTTGGATGCACAGCCAGGGCCAGGAGCTCGTGGGCGTGATTCGAAGGCGCGCGGAACCCGCGCGTCTACCCGTGCGCCGGGGATGGAACATCAGGTCCGGCAATCGGCAGTGACCGAAGATGTGGCCCGCGTTGCCACACGCATCGCGGCTGCCGAGGGTGACCGTAGGGATGTACACGGTACCGCAGTCCGCTGCGGACACCGTACCCGGCGGAACCCTGAAGGTGAACCTGTAGTAACCTTCTCCGCAGGGGTCCATCTCCACGATCTGGCAGTTGTTTGGGATGCTGATCTCGGGACCCGGTCCGATGGACTCGAGGAACAGACACACGCACCACGAGCCACACAGATGGTGTCGAAGGTGCCCTGTCACCCACCACTCGACACTGACGTACCACTCCTGATCGGTCGCGAGGATCGTCGTCGGCGACGGGGCGGCAGCGTCTTCATAGATGCCCACACCCAGGCTGACCCTGAGGTCATCGGCGAACCGACTGACTTCCACCTCACACAGGTGTCCTCTGTAATGCTCTGCGCTCGGTACTTCTGCCATGGTAATGTCCTCCTAGGCACTCAACTCTCAACTCGTGCAACGCCGCTTTATGCGCAGTTGCGGCTGTCAGCTTACGGGCCCGTTAGCCATCCAGCGTGCAGCCATACTAAAGGAATGCACTTAACGCGCGCTGTTCTACCGCTTAATCTTCACGAGTTTCGGATTAAGTTGGCCGATTTTAGTTGCATTAGTGCACGGAAAGCTGGACCCACCTAGGCGCGCTGCCGGCGCTGGATGCGCTCGTAGAGGTCAAGCGTGGACTGGCTGACATCGACATCGAGTTCGCGGCGCAGCGTTTCGACGCACAGGTAATACTGCCGCAGCGCCAGGTACCGCTGCCCCTGCCGGCTATAGCAGCGCATCAACCTGCGGTGGGCGCCTTCGTGACAGTTATCGACGTGGAGCATCTTGTTGCATGCCGTCGCACATGCGGTGTAATCTGCCCGGTCAAGGTGAAAGCTGCTCAAACGGTCCAGGAGCTGAAGATAGGCTTCGCGGAAGCGCTCGCGCAACGCGATGGGCCAGTCTTCATACCGGTCCTCTTCCATGAATTCGCCCTGGTACAACGGGTCAGCCGTCTGGTAGGCGCGGATCGCGGCGGCAAGGTCGCCGCGCAGCTCCCATTCCTGCGCCGTCTCGAAATGCTCCAGAAACGCTTCAAAGTCTGTCCACACCTGTAACTCAGGGTTGAGAAAGTAACAATCATCCTGAAACAAGACGTGCGGGAACGCCGGGTTATCCTGGCGCAGCGTCTGGCGGAGGCCATAGATTGCCACGTTGAGGTTATTCCGCGCGGCGTCGGGAAGTGAATCAGGCCAGAACAGCTCCATGAGCACTTCCTTCGGGGTAGGCCGCTCACGGTGGGTCACGAGATACTTGAAGATTGACTTCCCCCTTCGGCTCTGCCAATCCTCGACCGGCTGGTCATTGACGTAAACCCGGAAGGGTCCAAGACAATACACGACAAACAACGCACTGGAAAGCGCCTCTTCGCGGGCCTCGACCGGTGCATCGGTTTCGAGACCGGGCGCTTCCCATGATTCGGGCAGCCTGACCGGTCCCGGGATGGCCTCACGCACCGGCCAATGACCGCGCGACTCCGGCCTGAGCACTTCCTGGAGCCGCTGCCACACACTGGGCTGTCCCGCCGCTTCCCCGGCATCGCGCGCACGCGGACCCTGGTCGTCCTCAGGAGAGGCCTCAAGCGAGGTCCCAGGAGTTGCCTCAGACGTTGAAGTCTGTTCCGCCAACAAGCTGCTGAAGAGAATGCGGAGCGCATCGAGGAAGGCGCGAAGCTGTTGTTTCAACTCTTGCTCGCGCTGTGCGATCTCGTGGTGCGCGTGGAGGTGCCACGCCGCCTCAGAATGGTTTCGGATACAAGCCAGGCAGATCTGGTAGGTGACATCCAGCAGGCTGGCGGCAGTGGCATCACCAGCGCCCTCACCCGTGACACGCGCATCCCGGAGCACTTCAGCCAGCCGCTCGTATTGTGAAGAATCAAGAAAGCCAGCGGCTGTGTCCCAACCAAGAGGCATTCACACAGCCATTCATTGTTCGCCAAAGGGCGCACGCGCTCTCGCTCTTTCGATTTGCGGAAGCCTATGGGAACTCGGTTCTCAGTAAGAGAGACCTAAATGAAACCGCCCATCCCCCATCCACTCAGCTATTATAGACCAATTCTATCAAAAATAAATAGGAATTCTGTGTAAAAAATCCAAAATGTAGAATTTCTGTAGGGCGTAGGCGCCTCAGGTCAATACACACCGCTGCGTTGCGACGTATCAACGCGTTCACCCGCCCCCGCACGAGTTGACGCATCTGCCTGCGCGGTCCATAATTAGCGCCATGGCTACCCAGATCATCTCGCACGGCAGAGTCACCTGGACCAACATTGAGCACCCCACGCAAGAAGACTTGCGCCTGCTTGCCGATGCGTACCCGCACTTCCACCCGCTGGACCTGGAAGACCTGACCAGCCGCATTGAGCGCCCGAAGATCGACGACTATGAGGATTACCTCTTCGTCGTGATGCAGTTCCCCATCTGGGACGAGAAGCGGCGCATCTCCCGGCCCAGCGAGGTGGACATGTTCGTCGGTTCGGGCTACCTGGTCACCGTGCACGATGGCGAACTGAAGCCCCTCGCCGACCTGCTCTACCTGTGCCAGCACTACGAGAACAAGCGCCAGGAGTACATGGGCGAGAGCGCCGGCCGGCTCTTCCACGCCGTCATCGACCGGCTGGTGGACTACCTCTTCCCCATCCTGCGCAAAGTCGATGAGAAGACGCACGAGATCGAGGAGACGCTCTTCTCCGGTGACATGCGCACCGTCATTCAAGAGATCTCCGTCGCGCGGCGCGACATCATCGCGCTGCGCCGCATCGTGCGCCCGCAGGTGGAGATCATCGCCGACCTGGAGAAGGTAGACCGCCCCTTCATCCGCGAGGAGCTGGAGGTCTTCTTCGGCGACATCCTCGACCACGTGCAGAAGGCGCGCGACATCATCGAGGACGAGGCGCAGGTCATCGAGGGCCTCGCCGACACGAGCGACACGCTCGCCTCGTACCGCATCAACGAGGTGATGCGCATCCTCACCGTGTTCTCCGTCATCCTGCTGCCGCTCACGCTGATCGCTGGCTGCTACGGCATGAACGTCCCCGTGCCGGGCGAGGAAGAGCCGCTGTCGTTCTGGCTCATCAGCGGCGGGATGTTCATCATCTCCCTGCTGATGCTCGCGTTCTTCCGCTCCCGGAGATGGTTGTGACCCCACCCGCCCTGCCCGCTGCAACCTTCATCGACACCCCGCAGAGCCTCCGCCGGTTGCTGGACGACCTCCGCGATGCGCCGCTCCTCGCCGTCGATACCGAGTCCAACAGCCTGTACGCCTACCGCGAGCGCGTCTGCCTGATTCAGGTCTCCACGCGGCGCGCCGACTACCTCATCGACCCGCTGGCGCTCGACGACATGAGCGCGCTCAGCCCGCTCATGGCTGACCCCGCCGTGGAGAAGGTGTTCCACGCCGCCGAGTACGACATCATGTGCCTCAAGCGCGACTTCGGCTGGCAGTTCGCCAACCTGTTCGACACCATGATCGCCGCGCGCATCCTCGGATGGCGGCAGGTGGGCCTCGGCAACGTGCTCGGCAAGGAGTTCGGCGTCAAGGTCGATAAGCGGCACCAGCGCGCCAACTGGGGCGAGCGCCCGCTGCCGCCCGACCGCCTCCGCTATGCGCAGATGGACACGCACTACCTCCCCACCCTCCGCGACCGCCAGGCGCAGGCGCTGCGCGCCGGCCGCCATTGGGAGGAGGCGCAAGAGACCTTCGCCGACCTGGTGTCTGTGCCTGCCGCCGAGCACAACTTCGACCCGGAGGGCTTCTGGAGCGTCAACGGCACGCGCGATCTCTCGCGGGAGAAGATGGCGCTCGTGCGCGAGCTTTACCTCCTCCGCGACCGGATGGCGCGCGAACGCGACTGCCCGCCATTCAAGATATTCTCCGACGCGACCCTGGTCGCGCTGGCGGTGCAGGCGCCCAAGGGACGCGCAGCCCTGCGCGCGATACGCGGCATGAGCGCCGGCCAGGTGCAGCGCTACGGCGAGGCGATCCTGCAGGCGCTGCGGCGCGGCGAGCGCAGCGACCCGCCCAGGCTACCGCGCCGCAATGACGTCCCCCCGCCGGATGTGCTCGCGCGCTACGACGCCCTTCACGTCTGGCGGCGCGACCGCGCCAGCGCGCGCGGCGTCGAGTCGGATGTGATCGTCTCGCGCGACGTGCTGTGGTCGCTCGCGCGCAGCGCGCCCCCGCACCTGGGACGGACTCAACAAGATCGACGGACTGGGCGCGTGGCGGCGCAAGACCTACGGCGCGGAACTCCTTGAGGTTATCCGTTCGGTTCCTGCCGAAAACCATTCCCCGACCAAGTGAGGCAAACGCTAATGGAAATCACCTTTCACGGCGCCGTTCGCACGGTTACCGGTTCGCAACACCTGCTCAGCATCAACGGATACAGGCTCCTCCTCGACTGCGGGCTGTACCAGGGCAAGCGCGAGGAGTCGTACACACGCAACCGCAACCTGCCCTTTCCCGCCGACGAAATCGACGCGCTGGTGCTCAGCCACGCGCACATCGACCACTCCGGCAACATCCCCAACCTGGTCAAGAGCGGCTTCAGCGGCGACATCATCTGCACGTTCGCCACGCGCGACCTGTGCGCCGCGATGCTGCGCGACAGCGGCTACATCCAGGAGCGCGACGTGGAGTACGTCAACAAGAAGCGCGCGCGCAAGGGCGAGCCGCCCATGGAGCCGATCTACACCCAGGAAGACGCGATGGACAGCCTGCATTACTTCATGGCAATCGGCTACGAGCGACCCTACCAGATCGCGCCCGGCATCCGGGTGACGTTCTACGACGCCGGGCACATGCTCGGTTCGGCAATTGTGGCGCTCGACATCGAGGAGAACGGCGTGCAGCGCCGGCTCGTCTTCAGCGGCGACCTGGGCCGCCCGAACACGCCCATTCTGCGCGACCCGGTGCGCATCGACGCCGCCGACATCCTCTTGATCGAGAGCACCTACGGCAACCGCACGCACGACGACTTCCCCAACGCGAAGGAAAAGCTCCGCCAGGTGATCCAGAACGCCTATGACGTGGGGGGCGTGGTGGTGGTCCCCTCGTTCGCCGTGGGCCGGACGCAGACGCTCGTCTACCTGCTCAACCAGCTCATCGCCGAGGGCCGGCTGCCTCCCGTCCCGGTCTTTGTGGACAGTCCGCTGGCGATCAACGCCACGAGCGTGTTTCAACTGCATCCCGAAGCCTACGACGACGAGACGCGGACCTTTCTGCGCGAGGATACAGTGCGCGACCCGTTCGGCTTCGAGTCGCTGCGCTATACGCCCACTGTCGAGCAGTCGAAAGAGCTGAACGCGCTTGACGGCCCCATGGTCATCATCAGCGCCAGCGGCATGGCCGAGGCAGGGCGCATCCAGCACCACCTCGCACACCGCATCGAGAACCCGGCCAACACCGTCCTCATCGTCGGCTGGCAGGCGCCCGACACGCTGGGCCGCCGCCTGGTCGAGAGGATGCCGGAAGTGAAGATTTTCGGTGACTGGTTCAAGCTGCGCGCCAGGGTCGAGGTCATCAACGGCTTCAGCGCCCACGCCGACCGCGACGAGCTGGTGGAATGGGCGTCGCACATCACCAGCAAGCCCGCACGCACCTTCGTCGTGCATGGCGAGATGGAGTCGTCGCTCGCGTTCAAGGACGCGCTGGAAAAGGACCTGGGCTTCGCCGAGGTCACCGTGCCCGAACTGCACGAGACCTTCGCGCTCTGACGCGACGCGCCGCCCACGCCTCCATACGGAAACGACAGAAACGCGGCAACGCGACGCAATAGCGTGGCCAATGAGAAGAATTCTCCTTGCGGCGGGGCAATGCTCTCTTGACCGTCCCGTAGGAGCATGGCGTGGTGTGTTCCCACCAACCGCCATATCTGGCGGTAGGGGCGACCCGGCGGGTCGCCCCTACGACCCCTACACCTCAAAGGTTTGTGACAGGCGCATAGCCAGGTCGTGGTGAACGCTTGACTGATGGCGCGATTTTGATGGCTCACCCTGTCCCCCCACCGCCCGCCTTCGGCGCGCCCCATCCCCCACAAGTAGGTTGGAGGCGGACAGGCAAACGAGAGACTCCCAAGCGCCAGGCAACGTGTTCAAGGTTTTTTGCGTAGTAGGGGCAGGGCATGCCTTGCCCCTACTCACCCATTTCGCGCCAAGACTCAACCCTGTGCGCCCCTGAACCCACAAGTGGGGAGGGGGAACGGAAACCGCCACATCTGGTGTCTGGCCCCCTCTCCCCAGCCGTGCGCAGCGCGGCGGAGCGTGGGAGAGGAAAAGCCAGGGCGACCCGGCGGGTGCGCCACTCCTGGCCTACCTCCTGGAGTCCAAGCAGCGCGCGGCAACCCACCGGCGCCTCCAAACAAAAAGGGGCGCGATTGTGCGCGCCCCTGTGCCCTGTATTGCCGGGTATGCGTCCGGCTTAGCCGGTGCCGGCCGGCGTCTCGGTCGGCAGGTTCTCCGGCGGCTGGATCGTCGGGCCACCGTCCTCGCTCACGGCCGGCGACCATCGCGGCTGCGCGACGACAAAGTCCGCCGGCGTGATCGCCACCGCCGTGCCGCCGTCCGCCGGGATCACGTACAGCCGCCCGCCGGACGTAAACGCAATCGCGCGCCCGTCCGGCGACCAGGTCGGCGACTCGGCGTCAAAGCCCTCGCCGGTGAGTTGCACGGTCGATCCGGCAAGCGTGCTATCCACCGTGTAAAGCTGCCCCTGGTACACGTAGGCGATACGCGCGCCGTCAGGCGACCACGCGAGCGTCTCCGGGAAGGGGTCGCTCGCCGCGAGCGTGAGCAGCCCGCCGCCGTCGCGGCTGGTCACGGCGACGCTGCTGTTGTCCGTGAGCGGGTCGATCACGCCGTCGCCGTTGGTGTCCGTGGTGGTCACGAAAGCAATGCGCGTTCCGTCGGGCGACCAGACCGGTGTCCGGTCCATGCTGCCCGCGCCGGTGATCTGCGCGCGCCCGCCGCCGTCAGGACCGATCAGGAACAGGCTTGTGACGAAAGTCCCGGCCAGCGCGTCCTCCGCAAAGGCGACGTAGGCCAGAACCGTGCCATCGGGACTCCAGGCCGGCGTGACGCTGTACACGCCCGACGCAACCAGCGTCCGCCCGCCGCCGCCCGCGTTGATCACGTTCACCGCTGGCAGGTCGGCGAAGGTGACGAAGGCGTCGCCGTTGGTGTCCGCCGTCGATTGGAACGTCATGCGCTGGCCGTCGGACGACCAGCTTGGCCGCTGGTCGAGCGTGAAGCTGTTGGTAACGCGCGTGATCGACCCGTCGGCAGGGGTGAAGGTGTACAGGTTGAGGAAGTCGCGCTTGTCGATGACGCCATTGCCGTCGAGGTCGGTGTGGGAGGCGTAGGCGATGCGCGTCCCATCGGGTGACCATGCCGGGTCGCGCTCGTCGCTGTCGGGGGCGGTGAGGGTGACGGTGACCTGGCTACAGGTCTCCGGCTCGGCGGCGCAGGCCGCGTCGATCACCCACAGGCTCCCATTGTCGCTCACCGGCTCGATCACGCCGTTGTCGTTGGTGTCGGTATAGGCGATGAAGGCGATCAGCCCTGACACGCCGTCCACACCTTCCTGCGCAACCGCCGGGAGGGCGAACAGACTCAGCAGCAGGGCGCATGTCAGCAAAACCAGCAGGTGTCTCACGGTGTCCAACTCCTCCACATACAGCCGGTTGGTGGGGTGGGCTGGCGGCTCACCCCCAGGGTTCTCCGCCGTTCTGGAGCGCGCCCTGCTCAGGGCGCCCAAACCGGGTTAAAGTCCGCAAAGGCGTCATCACTGATCCGGGTGCGGGTCGCGCCGTCAACCGTGATCGTGTAGATGCTTGGGTTGTCCGGGAAGCTGATCTGCCCGTCGCCGTTCACGTCGCGCCACGTATGGAAGGCGATCAGCGCCCCGTCCGGACTCCACGAAGGCAGCAGCGTGCCGAAGGTGTCGTCGGTAAGCTGCGCGCGGATGCTGCCCGTGTAATCGGCCATGAACAGGTGCCCCGCGTCGTTGAAGCGGAACACGCCATCGCCGTCGTTATCCTGGCGGACCACGTAGGCGATACGCCGCCCAGTCGGGTCCCACGCCGGGCTGGCGGCATAGGTGCCGGGGTCGGTGATGCGCGTGAGGTTCGCGCCGTTCGGCTCGATCACGTAGATGCTGGGGTAGTCCATGTCGGTGCTGATGAAGCCGTCCTGGTTGGTGTCCGCCGTCCACGAGACGAACGCCAGGTGGCCGCCGTCCGGACTCCACTTCGGCCCCTGATCCTCGGTCGCGTTCACTGTGATCTGGGTGAGGTTGCTGCCGTCGGCGTTTACCACGAAGATGCTGGCGTTGTCGAACAGGCTGATGAGGCCATCGCCGCTGGTGTCGGCGGCGCGCGAGGCGAACGCCAGCCGCGTGCCATCGGGCGACCAGTCCGGGTCGAGGTCGTCGGTGCGGTCCAGCGTGACCTGGATCAGGCCGGTGCCGTCGCGGTTGACGATGTAGATGTTGGTGTTGTCGCTGCGGGTGAGCAGGCCGTCGCCGTCCGAGTCTACGGTGGTGCCGTAGAACACGAGGCGCTGCGCGTCGGGCGCCCAGCTTGGCCCGGCGGCGAACATGTTGACCGGCGTCACGCGCATGATGCTGCTGCCGTTGGCGGCGACCACGTAAATGCCGACGTGATCCTCAGCGCGAATGAGGCCGTCGCCGTTGGTGTCGGCGCGCGCCTCGTAGGCGATCCACTGGCGGTCTGGGGACCACTTCGGGTTGTCGTCGTCGGTGTCGATGCCGGTGATCTGCACCTTGTTGCTGCCATCGGCGTTGGTGGTCACCAGGCTCTCGCGGTCGCGGGCGTCGATGAAGCCGTCGCCGGTAGTGTCGGCAGTGCGCGAGAGGTAGACCAGTTGCAGCGGCCCCAGCGGTTGCGGCTGCGGCGGGTCGGTCGGCGGGGGAGGCGGCGTCGGCGGGGCCTCGGTCGGTATAGCCGTCGGCTCCACGACGTCGGTCGGCGCGACAGTCGGCTGCGCGATTGTGGGCACCGCCGTCGGCTGCGCGACGACGGGCGCGGGCGTGTCCATCACTTCGAGCGTGGGCGCGGCCTGGAGCGTCGGCACGTCCACCACCGGGGCGGGCGGCTCGGCGGCGTCCTCCGCCGCATTGTCGGCAGTATTCTCACCGGCTTCAGCCGGCTGCATGGCCGTCTCCTGCGCCGGCTCCGCCGGTTCCATGACCATGGCTGCGCCGGGGTGCGACCAGTCTGGCTGGAAGTCGATGGTGGTCGGGCCGGTGATGGCCGTGATCTGCCGGTCCGTCTCGTCGGTGATGGTCGCGTCGGTGATGAAGATACTCACCTCGCGCACGCCGTCGGCGTTGGTGTCAACCGTGCCGTGATACGCCAGGCGCGTCCCGTCCGGCGACCAGGTAGGGCGTTCGGCAGCGCCGGCCGGGTCGCTGAGCATCACCAGGTTGCCGCCCTGGGCGCTGACCTTGTAGATGCCCGGCGCGTCGTTGATCGTCACCGCGCCGTCGCCGTCGGTGTCGATACGGTACGAGCGAAAGGCGATGAGCGCCCCGTCGGGCGACCAGCGCGGGTCGAAGTCGATGTACTCATCGTCGGTGAGCTGGCGGCGGTTGCCGCCGTCGGCGTCAACCACGGTGACGCTGGGCACGTCGGCGGGCGTGATGAGGCCATCCGCGGTGTCGTCGCGCCGGAAGCTCACGAAGGCGATTTTGGACCCATCGGGCGACCAGCGCGGGCCGAAGTCGCTGCTGTCGTCCTCAGTGATCTGGGCAACCGCGCTGTCCTCCAGCGTGACGACGTACAGGCTGGCGGTGTCGCCCGTGTTCTTGTCGATCACGCCGTCGCCGTTGGTGTCCTTCACGCCGCTGAAGACCACGCGCGTCCCATCGCGCGACCAGTCGGGGTCGGTCGCGTCCAGGTCATCAGGGGAGATGCGCTTCAGGCCGCCGCCGCCGCCATCCACGATGTAGATCGCGCCTGGGTCGGCGGAGTTGATCACGCCGTCCTCGTTGACGTCGCGCCGCGAGACGAAAGCAAGACGGTTGCCGTCCGGCGCCCAGGTGGGCTGGGTCGCGTTGAGCGTGTCGGAGACGAGCGGCAGGCGGTTGCTGCCGTCGGCGTTGATCACATCCAGGCTCGCCGTGTCGTTCAGCGCGTCAATGACGCCATCGTTGTTGGTGTCGATGCGCGACACAAACGCGATCCGGTCGCCCTGCGGCGACCACACCGGCTCCAGATCGAGGCTGGCGCCGTCAGTGACCTGCGTCAGGCCGGTGCCGTCGGGGTTGGCGACAAAGAGGCTTGCCAGGTCGCGAGTGGTAACGAAGCCGTCGCCATCCGAATCAATCGAATTGGAGGCGAAAGCAATCTGCCCGCCGGCGGTCTGGGCCTGCGACGCCGGGGGCGTCAACCCGATGACCACGACCAGCAGCAGGGCGGTCGTGATCGCAATGCGCACGTGCGATGATTGAACACGGTCTGACATAGCCTCTTGCACTCCTCTTTGCATTCCATTTGGTCCCGTGGCTGACCGATGGTGTGCGAACAGCCCCAGTTTGCCACGAACGGATCAATTGTAAGTCAGGCAGGCGCAGTCGGCAACCTTTCTCAAAGCGCCGGGATGTCATAAAAGGCGCGCCGGCGGCGCGCTTGCGGCGGCCTGACCCGGTGCGCGGTCCCCCGCTACGCGCGGCGAAGCTGCACGAGCAGCGCCCCGACCCCCGCGAGGACCAGCCCGCCCGCCTGCACCAGCGTGGGCCGCTCGCCCAGGAAGAGCCAGGCCAGCACCGCGACCTGGATCAACATCGTGTTGTTGATGACGCTGCTCTGCATCGCCGGGAGCGTGCGCAGCGTGTGGTTCCAGAGCGTGAAGGCGAAGGCCGTGTTGACCACCGCCAGCCATCCGATGATGGCCCAGTGCAGGGGCTGAGCGCCGGAAGCCCCTGGAGCGCGACCCCGGCCAGCAGGAGCGCCGCCGCGCCCACCCCCCATGCTCACCACCGTGACCACAACCGGCGGGAGGTCGCCGGCGCGGTTGACACGCCGCCCCAGGATCGACGAGCCGGCGTTGGCGAGCAGCCCCACCGCCGCGACGACATAACCCAACAGCGCGCCGCCCGACAGGCCGGCGGGGGAGAAGTAGATCAGCGCGCCGAGGACGGCGAAGCCGACGCCGCCCCACTGCAGGCGCGACGGTCGCTCGCCGAGCATGGCGATACCCGCAACCGCCACCACAACCGGCGTGAAGTTCAGCACCAGCGAGAACGTGATCGCCGGAAGGTAGTCCAGGCCGACGAACTGCGCGCCCTGGGTCGCCGCGTAGAAGACCAGCCCCAGGACGACAAGCAGCGCCCAGCGCCGCCGGGGCAGGGTCCGCAGCGCGGCCAGCCGGGGCCGGTGGAACACCACCAGCGGCAGCAGGCACAGGAACGCCAGCGTGTAGCGCAGGCCGGCGAAGGTCAGCGCGGGGATGTCTTTCAGGCCAATCTTGATGAGGACAATCGAGGTGGACCAGAGGAACGTCACGAACAGCGCCTGGAGTATCGCGATCACGTGGGGCGAGCGCTTGGGCAGCACGGCGGCACCTCCCGGAATCAAAAAGGCCAGGGACGCGAAAACACTGCGCCAACCTAACCCCTCCAGGCTTTTATCCTATCAGGTGCTACGCCCTCTGGCTTTTGTGACGCTCGGTCCAGGCCCGGCGCGCCGGCGGAACCCTAGTCACTCAGGCTGACACGACCAGGATAACACGAGACGCTGCGGCGGGTCAAGCCCGGTTGACGGCGCCCCACCGCGCGGCTATACTCCTGTCACGCATCCCGAACAGGCAACAGGAGAACCACCCAATGGCGGATGAGGCGTCACAAGCGAGCGAATCCCCTCCCATTGATGCGGAACTGCTGGAGATATTGCGCTGCCCCGTGGCCGTGCACTACGAAGGCGACGACCCCGGCCGGCTGGAGCTGGTGCACAACTGCTGGTTGGTCTCACACGAGTCGGGCTACAAGTACCCCATCCGCGACGGCATCCCGATCATGCTGGTCGAGGTCGGCGAGAAGTACAAGGATGTCGCGGTCGAGGATTTGCCCGTGCCGCCGCCGGCGGACGATTAGGCATCGGCGCGCACGCCCAGCCACGCAGCGCCCGGCGCAGGCCGGGCGTTTTGCTTGAATGCCCTCAGAAGTCGTAGTCGCGGTCTTCCCGGAGCGCGGTGAAGCGCATGAAGGCGCGCTCCTGCGGCGACAGATCGATCGGGAAGTGCGTGTCGTCGTGCGACTCCAGGATGCGGTAGCCTTCCTTGACGTAGCTGCGGATCGTGTGCGGGCTGACGCCCATCTCGTCGGCGGCGAGGTCGGCCGGCATCCCCTCGATCACGCACAGGCGCAGCGCCTGCTCCACGCGGTCGGTCAGGCCGGGGTAGCGCCGCAGGCCCGGCAGCACCTCGGCGTGCGTGAAGGCCCCTTCGGGGTTGTCGGCGAGCGCCTCTGCGACTGCATGGCTGATGACGAACTCGTAGTGCGTCGCGTGAACCACCGCCCCCGCGATGCCGATGCGCACGTCGCCCTTGACCAGATAACCTGCCGCGCCCGCCCGGCTTGCCGTCAGGATGCGCTCCCGCTCGGCCCGCGATGAAAGGCCCAACACCTTCCCCGCCCTCGGTCCAAGCTGGCGCAAGGCCTCGTGAAGCCGGTCGAGGTCGGGCGTCCAGTCCACCTCGTACAGGGTAACGTCGGGCAGCTCGGCCTCCTGCGCTTCCGCAAGCCACGCCACCAGGTTCTCATGGAAGACGAAACGCGCCACAACGCGCGTGCGCCGGTCCCACGCCAGGTAACTGTTCACCGCATGTAAGGCGTAAATATCCGAGTCCATCAACGCGACTTTGATGTTGAGCGTCACATCCATCTGCCCCCTCCTGACCGTGCGCCTACAAGACGCACCTACAAGGCGCGCCGCCAATCGGGCGGCTTGCGCCGCCACCGCCACCAACACCCCACCGGGTAGCCGAGCATCTTCGCCACGTCGCCCGTCACCCGGATCAACGGCGTCCACCCGCCGACGCGCAGGACCACGGGCAGCGGGTATTCACGCCCCAGCCGCCAGATCGGCCGGCTGAACATCCACACCGCGCCCGCTGCCAGCAGCAGCCACCACCAGCGGCGGTGCAGCGCGCCCGCGAGCAGCAAAAACGGACCCAGAAGCAGGTAAGTAATGTACCGTATCAGGTGGCGACGCCGCCACAGGTCGGCCTTTGCCGTCGCCGCGCGCATAGCGGTAGTACTGCACGAAGAAGGCGCGCAGGCTCCCGCGCGGGCGGAAGTAGGCGACCGCATCCGGCGCCCACGCGAAGCCCCCGAAACGCGCGCGCAGCCGGAGGTCGAAGATCAGGTCTTCGCAGTAGTCCAGCCACTCCGGATAGCCGCCCACCGCCGCGAACGCCTCGCGCCGGTACGCCACCGACCGGCTCGACGGGAGGAATGTCCCCGGGTCGATCTCCTCAATGCGCGGGAGCACGGTTGCCGCCATCGCGATCTCGAAGGGCGTCTGTGGATCGGGCAGGAAGAAGCCGGAGACCACCTGCGTCGCCGGGTCAGCCTCGAACGGCGCGACCAGCCGTTCCAGCCACGCCGGGTCCAACCGCACGCCGGCATCGACGCTGGCGATGATCCCATCCGGGACCGCGGCCACCGCAGCATTGCGCCCCTGGCTGATGTTCGCGCCGGGCCGGACAATCACGCGCAGCGGCAGCCGGTCGGCGTAGGATTCGATCACGGCAACGGTGTCATCGCGCGAGCCGCCATCGACGATCACCACCGCGTCGGGCGGGCGCGTCTGCGCGACGAGCGAGTCCAGCAGCCGGCGGACACTCGCGCCCTCGTTGAGCACGGTGGAGATGACGGTAACGTGGCTCGCGCGGCAAGGACGGCGTCATGCGAACTCTGCCCCTCACCCCTGTGACAAACCTCAACCACCCTGGCTGCCAGTATAGCCCAGGCGGTTTTGTGCGTGCAACGCGGGGCGTTATACTCGCCCCATGAGCGACCGCGACACTTTTGAACTCGAACTCACCACGATGGCCCACGGCGGGAGCGCCCTCGGCCGGCACGAGGGCCGCGCGATCTTTGTCCCGTATGCGCTCCCCGGCGAGCGGGTGCGCGCCCGCATCGTCGAGGACAAGGGGCGCTATGCCCGCGCCGAGGTCGTGGACCTGCTGGCGCCGTCGCCAGACCGTGCCACGCCGCCGTGCCCGCACTTCGGACCCGGGCAGTGCGGCGGCTGCCACTGGCAGCACATCGACTACGCCGCGCAGCTCCGGCTCAAGCGCGCGGTGGTGATCGACCAGTTCCAGCGCGTCGGCAAGGTCGCGGAGCCGCGCGTGCTGGCGACGCTGCCCGCGCCCGACCCCTGGGCGTACCGCGTGCACGTGACGCTCCACGCCGACGCCGCGGGCGCGCTCGGCTTCTGGTCCGACGACAACAGCCACATCGTGCCCATTGAGGAATGCCACATCATCCGCCCGGAGCTGCTCAACCTGCTCACCCAACTCGAATTCGAGGACGCCGGCCTCACCCACGTGCACCTGCAGGTCGGCGCGGATGAGGCCTTGATGATGGTGCTCAGCACGGCGGACGACACGCCGCCCGCGCTGGAGACCGACCTGCCGCTCTCGATCAACTTCCTGCTCAGCGACAACGAACCGCTCAACCTGATCGGCTCCACCCACGTGCATTACGAAGTGCGCGGGCGCGGGTTCCGCGTCACCGCGGGAGGCTTCTTCCAGGCCAACCCGCCGGTCGCCGGCCTGCTCGTCGATGAGGTCATGCACCGGCTCGACCTCAGCAGCGACGCGAGCGTGCTCGACCTCTACAGCGGCGTGGGGCTGTTCAGCGCCTTCATCGCGGAGCGCGCGGCGCTGGTCGCCGCCGTCGAGTCGTACCCCCTGCCGTGACCGACGCCGAAGACAACCTGGCCGACTTCGACAACGTGGACCTGATCGAGGGCGCGGTCGAGGACGTGCTGCCTGACCTCGAAGGCCCCTTCGACGCCGCCGTGGTCGATCCGCCGCGCACCGGCATGACGCCCGAAGCGCTCGACGCGCTGGCGGCGCACACGCCGCGCACGCTGGTGTATGTGAGCTGCGACCCCGCCACGCTCGCGCGCGACGCCGGCCGGCTGGCGCGGCATGGCTACACCCTCGTCGAGACGCAGCCGGTCGATATGTTCCCACAGACGTTCCACATCGAGAGCGTGTCGCACTTCGTCCGCGCGCACCTGTAATACCACCTGTGATACAATCAAAGCACGGAGCGCGGCAGGGGAGCCAGCCGGCGCGCGTGTCACACGGGGAGGAGACAGATGCCAACTTACATTTTGCTCAGCCAATTGACCGACGAAGGGGCCGAAACGATCAAGTTGCGCCCGGCGCGCATCCAGGAGGTCAACAAGGAGCTTGAGCAACTGGGCGCGAAAGTCGTCGCCCAGTTTGCGACGCTTGGGGCCTACGACTTCGTGAACGTGGTCGAAGCGCCGGACAACGAGACGATTTTCCGCATCTCGGTGGAAATGGGGTCGCGCGGCAGCGTCAGGATCACATCCATGCCGGCCGTCCCCATCGACGACTTTATCGGGTTGCTCAGCTAGGCGGGCGGGCTGGCTCCCCGCCTGGGATGGTCTGTATGGACGTGCGCGAGGAAATCCGCCAGTTCGCGGAAAGCCAACCTGACATCATTGCCGTGTACCTGTTCGGCTCGCAGGCGAGCGGCAAGGCGCACCGCTTCAGCGATGTAGACGTGGCGGCGCTGCTGCCGACGGATATGCCGCCTGACGAACGCTTTGACCGGCGGCTTCTCCTGCTGGATGAGCTGGAGCGGCGGTTAGGTTTGCCGGTGGATTTCATCGTGCTGAACGACGCGCCGCCGCTATTGCAGTTCAAGGTGTTCAGTACGGGCGAGCGCCTGTTTGAGCGCGACCGCGCCGCGCGCTGCGAGTTCCAGATGTACGCGATGAGCCGCTACTACGACGAGAAGTACTACCTCGACTACCACCGCCGCGAGTTCATCAAGCGGGTAAAGGAGCAGGGCTTTGGTCGTGGACACCGCAGTCATCGTGACGCGCGTGCAGAGATTAAGCGAATATCTGAACGAATTGCGTCCACTTCAGGCGACAACTCCTGAAGAGTATTTGGATGAAGCGATAACCCGTCTGGCAGTGGAGCGGCTGCTTCAGCTATGCGCTCAGGTCTGCATTGATATTGCCAACTACCTGATCGCGCAGCTTGATCTGCGGACACCCGATGAGCAAACGAACATCTTCATTATCCTGGGACAAGAGAAAATCATCCCGTTTGATTTGGCTGAACGAATGACGGGGCTGGTACGGTTCCGAAACATCCTGGTGCATGAATATGTGCAGATCGATGATCGTCAAGTCTACCGCCACCTGAAAGAAAACCTGGGCGACTTCGAGGCGTTCGCCCAGGCTGTTTTTGATCGCTTTGTCGCCGGCGCGGCCTAATCGATGGCCTGCGCCGCCGCTCTTTCGGCAGATATGGCGTCCGGCTCCCGGCACACGCGGCGCGAGTTCAAAGCGCTCGCTTGACGCACGTCTGGGCGACATAGAGCGTATTGTTGGCGAGCAGGCGTGGATCACGGAGGGTATCTATCTTTGGTAGCTTGATGATCTGCTCCACGCCGCCGATGCCGTCATCTGGCTTGATTTGCCGTGGCGGGTCATCGTGTTGCGGATCGTGCGCCGCCACCTCCGAGCCACCCTGGCCGGCACTAACCGTCACCCCGGCTTGCGACGGCTGATCGCGTTTCTACACTGGTCGCGGGGGTACTATGTGGCCGATGGGCCTCTGACGCCGGCCGCTCCCGATGATGACGACGCGACCAATCGTGCTGATGCCATCGCGTATCTGGCAGCCTTCTCCAGCAAGATCATCCATTGCTGCACTGCCCGCGATGTGGCTGCTCTGGCGCGACAGTTCACCCACCCTGGGCTGATACCCAACCCGTGAGCACAACGCGCCAGAGATAGATAACCCAGAGGTCATCCACTCTCCTGCTACCTTTCGGGAAACCGCCGGGTCAAGGTGCGAGAAATCAGGGTACAGCCCACACGACCACCCCACTGGAGATCAAATCTGTACGCACCGAACTGGAGGAAGTGAGTCCTGTGTGGGTAGTTGCCAGGAGCGTACCCTCAGGGGAAAAAACCGCTCTCATCACCAGGCGCTCCACCGGCAGTTCGGCCAGCCTCTCCCCGCTTGTCGCGTTCAGCAGTAACAACACGAACGGATCTGACCACGCCTCGGAATACGCGGCAACGACCAGCGTAACGACCAGCATGTCGCCATCGGGGCTGAAGGAAAGGGAATTGAGATTATCCGCCACAGACCATGTCGTATACGACATTTCCTCAACATCAAGTATGCCCATGACAGCTTGATACCTGTCGCCCCGCATGAGCAACGGAAAAACTGCGATGGTTCCGTCGGGGGAGAAGGTGATCGCGCGACCGGGGTCGTTTGCCTGGTCAAACGGGGCGCCCAGGTCGAAAACCGCCAGTTGCTCACCGGTTGTGGTATCCCACAGCCGCAGCGACGTATCTCGAACACCATGGCCTGTCGGGTCAGCGTAACCGGCAGAGACAAGCCGGTCGCCGTCGGGGCTGAAGGCCAGCGCGCCAACCGCCTCGTGCCC
This sequence comes from Anaerolineae bacterium, assembly GCA_027494055.1. Taxonomy (GTDB): domain Bacteria; phylum Chloroflexota; class Anaerolineae; order Aggregatilineales; family JAFGMM01; genus JAOSJO01. The sequence goes on from JAOSJO010000025.1 coordinate 460,611, forward strand.
CTCCGATACCGCGAGTCTGGCTCCCGTTGCGGCGCTCCACAGGCTGATGCTGCCACCCAGAGAAGCTGTTGCCCACATGGACAGGTCTGCACTGATGGCTGCGATCCCATTATAGTGCTCAGCCTCGACATCCACGACGGTGTGTTCGTCCGTTTCCAATGACCACAGATGCAGGTCCCCATCAGACACATCTACCGTGGCAAGCGTCTCGCCCCCACGGCTGAACTGTAGCGCTCCCATCCTCCAGGGCGCGCGTACTGTGGGGTCCAACCGGCGTGGCTCCGAGGGTACGCCCTTAATGTCATGCACCCAGACCGCCCAAGGCGTGCTGATTGCCAGGCGTGCGCCATCGGGCGACCACACGAGATCAACCGGCTCCTGATACGCTGCCTCTGCCACCGGTTCCAGGTCACCGAAGTTGGCTGCCGTGATTGGCGTATCTGTCGTCGGCACGCCCAGAGTCTGGAATATCGGCCTGAGCTGGTCCACCCCGCCGACCACTTCAGGGGTGTAACCGGAGATAAACTCTCTCCTGAATCTCAGCGGCCACCAGATCAGGTCGTCGCTGCACCGGGGGTCAGAGAGCACGTACACCTGGGCGCCCGGTCCAAGCCGGGCTACCACGTCGCTCTCAAGTGATCTGTCTCTGTAAACGGTCAGGGAGGCGTCAGAAACTACCTCCGCAAACACCCCACCCGCCAGCCGGGAGCTGGCAAGGTCCTCAGCAGAGCACAGCGGCGGAGGGGGATCGCCCTGAGCATAAGCGGGGAACAGCGAGAACGAAAGCAGCATGGTCATCCAGAACGCCAGCGGCCTCAACATCCAACGCCTCTCCTTCAGTTCCTTGCAGAGACCTCCTGAAAGAAAACCTGGGCGACTTCGAAGCGTTCGCCCAGGCTGTTTTTGATCGTTTTGTCGCCGGCGCAGCCTAATCGATGGCCTGCGCCGCCGCTTTTTCGGCAGATACGGCGTCCGGCTCCCGGCACACACGGCGCTCAAACAGCGCGTGTATCGCCTCCGCGCCGATCACCTCGTGCTCTAGCAGCATGTTTGCCACGTTGTCGAGCACGTCGCGGCACTGGACGAGGATGTGCTTTGCACGCTCGTACTGCTCGTCCACGATGCGGCGCACCTCTTCGTCGATGAGCACCTTGGTCTCCGGGCTGAGGTGGCCGGACGTTTCCATCCCCGGTAGCTCCAGGTAGCGGGCCGCCTCGCCCGGCGCGTAGCGCACCAGCCCAAGCCGCTCGCTCATGCCGAACTCCGTCACCATGCGGCGGGCCATCTCACTGACGCGCTGGATGTCGTCGACCGCGCCGGTGCTGATGCGCCCGAAGACGACCTCCTCCGCCGCGCGCCCGCCGAGCATGATCGCCAGCCGGTCGAGCAGTTCATCCCTTGTGAGCAGGTAGCGGTCTTCCGTGGGCATCTGCAACGTGTAGCCGAGCGCGCCCTTGCCGCGCGGGATGATGCTGATCTTGGCGACGGGGTCGCCGGTGGGCACGCTTTCGGCGACGAGCGCGTGCCCGGCCTCGTGATAGGCCACCGTCTCCCGCTCCAGGTCGTTCATCACCGTGCTGCGGCGCTCCAACCCGGCCACCACGCGCTCGATGGCCTCCTCGAAATCCCGCATCTCCACCGCGCTGGCCTTGCGCCGCGCCGCCAGCAGCGCCGCCTGGTTGATCACGTTCTCCAGGTCCGCGCCGCTGAACCCCGGCGTGATGCGCGCCGCACGCTCGATGTCGAAGTCGGGCGAGAGCTTGATGTCGCGCGCGTGGATGCGCAGGATTTGCTTCCGCCCCTCCAAATCGGGCTTGTTGACCACGACCTGCCGGTCGAAGCGCCCCGCGCGCATCAGCGCCGGGTCGAGCACTTCGGGGCGGTTGGTTGCGGCCATGATGATGACCGGCTTATCGCGCTTCGTATCGAAGCCGTCGATTTCCGCCAGGAGCTGGTTCAGCGTCTGCTCGCGCTCGTCGTTGGTCGCGATGGAGCCAAGCCCGCCCCGGCTGCGCCCGATAGCGTCAATCTCGTCGATGAAAATGATGGCCGGCGCTTCTTTGCGCGCCTGCTCGAACAGGTCGCGCACGCGCGCTGCGCCCACGCCGACGAACATCTCGACGAACTCGGAGCCGCTGGTCTCGAAGAACGGCACGCCCGCCTCGCCGGCGGTGGCCTTGGCGATCAGGGTCTTGCCCGTGCCGGGCGGCCCCACGAGGATCACGCCCTTGGGGATTTGCCCGCCCAGCGCCTGGAACTCCTCAGGCTTCTTCAGGAACTGAATAATCTCCTGAAGCTCTTCGATGGCTTCATCCGCGCCGCCAACGTCCTTGAAATTCACGTCAACGTGCTCGCTCTCGACCCTTTGCGCGCGGCTGCGGCCCACGTTAAAGATGCCGCCCCCGCCGCCGCCCATGATGCCGCCGCGCCGGAAGAAGAGGAAGTACCACATCACGCCAATCAACGCGATTGGGAAGATCCACGAGAGCAGGAAAGCCCCCAGGCCGCTTTCCGGCGGCTCGCCGGCGTAGGCCACGCCCTGCTGGTCAAGCAGTTCGACAAGTTCCGGGTCGTCCACGCGGATCGTCGTAAAGGTCGAGCCGTCGTGTGCCGCGCCGCGGATCGTGGTTACGCCGATCGTCGCCTCCCTGACCCTGCCGGCCTCAAGCATCTGCTTGAAGGCGCTATAGGGCACCTCGGTCGCCTGGAAGGCGATGGGGCGCAGGAGGCTCTGAAACAGCCAGATGCCCACAAACGCAAGGAGAATGTAGACCAGCGAACACCCAATCCCCGGCCCGAACTTCGGGCGCTGATCGTTGTTATCGCCATTTCTATCTGGTTTTGATCCTGTCGGTCGATTCTGCATCCTGTACCCCCCAAAGCGATTCGTTATCAACCCATCTTGTCATCATGACAATGATACACTAATTCCAGGCGACGCACCGAAAGAAATGTATAAAAACTTCCGCCGCACCCCTACCTGGCTCCGGTGGCCGACGCCTCGCCCACCTGCTCTTCGCGGATCGCGGTCGAGGAGATATCCGCGCGGAATATCGCCTCCGGGATGCCGGCCATCAGGGGGCGGAAACGCGGCGGCACGGCGATGTCGTCCAGCGTCCGGAACGCGCCGGGTCTCGTCCACCCGGCCCGCAACCAGGAACCGGCACCCTGCCGCTGCGATGGCCTCCAGCGCGCGGTGCATCGCCTCGGTCGAGCCGCCGTAGTAGCGCGGCGCGAACAGCCGCCGCGCCGTGTCGTACCCGATCACGAACGTGCAGCCGGGGAAGAGCGCGGCTTTCTCATCGTAGCGCGGCGCTCTGGTGAGCACGACCGCCCCCTGGCACGCGAACTGCGCCAGCCGGCGCACCGCTTCGCCGGCGTGGAGCGGCGGCTTATCGACGTTGGTCAGCGACATCTCGAACGTGACCGGCGCGCCAAGCATATCGGCGGCGACCCGCGCCAGTTTCAGGTGCGCGCGGTGCAGCGGATTGAACGACCCCGGCAACACCGCGCCCGTCACGCGCGCGTCGTCGGTCATTTCGCCGCCGGGGCCGACCCGCACGGTCCGCACCGCGCCATCGAGCAGCCGGCCGATCCGCGCGCGCGCGTCGTCGCACGCGATCTTCACCCGCTCGCCCGCCAGCAGCGGCAGCGCGACCTCCGCCTCCGCGCCGACGGCATCCACCAGCGCGCGGAGCACCAGCCGGCTGACGACATCCTCCTCGCCGGCGCGGTCGCGCGCGCCCTTCTGCAGCGTCAGCGAGTACACCTTAAGCCCTGCCTCACCGAATGTGGCGACATGCGTGCGGTGATCGCCGCGCTTCGGGCGACTCGTCCTGATCGTGGCGGTGCACACCACCCCGATCACCCGTTCCCCCGACGCGCTGAAGGTCCACGCGCGGTGGTAGGCGCGCCGCGCCATGGCGTGCGCGGTCGCTATCGTGACGTGCTTCGCCGGCGCAAAACCGAGAAAGTCCGCCATCGCCGCCGTGGAGTAGGGCACCACCGCCTCCAGCAGGAACGCCGACGCACCGCTCACCCCCAGCAGCCAGCGCAGCGCCTGGCTCCCCGCGCCGGCGAGCGCCAGCACGCCCTTGTAGGGGCGCGCGAGCACGGCATGAACCGCCGCCTCAACCTGCGCGTCCATCATCCCGCCGCCAGTAAGTCCAGTAGGCGCAGAGCAGCAGCCACCCCACCGAGAGGGCAATCCACAGCACGCCCCAGAACAGCGCCGGAATGCCCGTGTGGGCCTGCATCGCGACGGCGTCGTTGGGCACGCCGGACAGCGTCACGTCGAGGCTGTTCACAAGCCCCCAGATGTCCAGCACCGCGTTGAGCGCCACCATCATCGCCAGCAGGTTGAGCGCGAAGGTGTTCAGCCAGGGCCGCCCCCAGCGCGCCAGCGCGAACAGCACCAGCCCGGTCGCCAGGCCGATGACGCGCGTGCCCAGGTCGCGCCCCAGGACCAGCGCCGTGCCGCCGCACAGGACGCCGATCAACGCCGTGAGCGGGCGGGGATCGCGCAGGCGGTTTGCGAGGACCAGCAGCAGCCCGCCGAACAGGGCCGCGCCCAGGTAGCCGGCCTGGAGCACGATGAAGCGCGTCCCGCCGCTGGTGGTCGCCAGCCCCGCGCCGTTGCCCATGACCTCCAGCGCGATGAACTGCCCGCCCGTCAGGGCCGCCGCCGCGCCGTGCCCCAGCTCGTGGACCAGGGTCACGAACAGGCGGAAAGGGACCACCAGCAGGCTCAGCGCCTCGACCTGCCAAAGCAGGAAAGTCGCGCCAAGCGCCGCCGCCGAGACCAGCACCGCGCCGCGCGTTCTTTCCTTTGCGGTCACACCATTCATGTCCAAGATCGGCTCCGATTATGGCGCGTAGCGTTAATTCGGGTCAACCAGACACCAAGTAATGTTATACTACTATGCAACGCGCGCCCACGTCCAGCGAACGGCGCGCTCATCTCACCGCAGCGCCGTAGATGACGCCCTGGAGACGCCATGGAGACGCCACCTCCGCACTTCGACACCGGCTTGCAGGATATCGTGACGCTCGTCGAGCGCGAGTCGGCGCGCATGGGCCATTACTACCTGGGCGTCGAGCACCTCTTCGCCGCGCTCACGCGCATCGAGGGCGGCGTGACCGTCAGTGCGCTCAACCAACTGCGCCTTTCGGGCCGGTTCGTGCGCCAGTCGCTGCGCTACGCCACCGGGCGCGGCGACAACAAGCGCTACTGGCCGGCCTTCCGGCCCACGCCGCGCTACCAGCGCGTGATAGCGCGGGCGGCGGCGCTGGCGGCGGCGCGGGGCGCCGCGCCCGTGGGGGAGCGCGACCTGCTGCTCGCGATTCTCGACGAAAAGGAGAGCATCCCCGTGCGCGTGCTGACCCACCTGGGCGTGGATCTGCCGCACATGGTCGCCATCGTCGCCGGCTGGGCGGACGCCGCCGAACCCCGGCAGCCGGTGATCCCGGTGGCCGGCGCGGTGCTCACCGACGACGAGCGCCGCCTGCTCAGCCACATGTTCCGGTCCTATGCCAGCCTGGAAATCGAGCGCGAGTTTGCCGGCTTCAGCGGCGCGCGGGTGCTGCTCGTGTGCCCCATCAAGACCGACGGGCGGGCGGACGCGGCGCTGGTGGTCAAGATGGACCACGGGCACAGCATCCGGTATGAGAAAGTCCGCTACGACAGCTACGTCAAGACCACCCTGCCGCCGGTCACGGCGCGCATCCCCGACCCGCCGGTCGTGCTGGACCCGCCCAACATCGGCGGCCTGAAGTACACGTTCGTGGGCCAGAAAGACGCCACGCGCACGCAGACGCTGCTGGAATACGTGCGCGAGAACGGCCCGGCGGCGCTCGGCGGCATCATCGGCGGGCAGGTCTACGCGACGTTCGGCAGGGGGTGGTGGCAGCAGCGCCAGCCCTACCGTTTCAACCTCTGGCAGGAGTACGAGCACGTGCTGCCGCCGGCGCTCATCGTCGATCTCGACCCGGCGCTTGAGGCCAGCGATAAGGCGCTGGACAGCGACAAGACGCTGGCCCCGGACGGCGGCTGGAGCCGAGACGGGAGCGTGCGCGCCGGTGACCGGGTGATGCTCGACGGCTTCACGATCTACCGCGTCTATCCGGGGGAGGACCGCATCGCCGTGGTGGGCGGCAACGGCCCGGAGGCGTCGGCGCGCGCGCACAAGGTCGTGGTGCGCGGCGTGGCGCGCGGCACCGCCAGCCAGGGCGAGCGCGTCCACCGGCTCGCCGGGCGCGTGGCGCAGACCCGCGACGACATCCTGCACGCGCGCGTGCGCGCCGCCTTCCCCCGACCTCGACCCGGACGCACTCACGGTGACGCCGGTGCCGGGGATGGGGCCGCTCTCCAACCCGCTGGTGTTCTACCGCCGGCTGCTCGAACGGCCCGTCAGCGGCACCCTGTCCACCATCCACGGCGACCTGCACCTGGGCAACATCGTGGTTGACCCCGGCGGCAGCGCGTGGCTCATCGACTTCCGCTGGTCGCGCGACGGCCACACCCTGTTCGATTGGGCGGTGCTGGAGGTGAGCATCCTGGCGGATGTGATCGCGCCGCTCGTCGCGGCGGACATCGAACCAGCGGTTGCGATGGTCGCCGCGCTGAACGACAACCGGTCGCTGCCGCCGACGGGGGAACGCGGCGCTGCACGCGGCGGGGAGCGCGCTCGCCAGGGTGCGCCAGGTGGCGCTGGAGTGCCTCGCCAGCCCCTCGGATTGGGTCGAGTACCACGCCGCGCTGTGCATGTGCGCGCTGCGCACGCTCGACTGGCCGACCGTGACCGCCAGCGCGAAGCGGCTGCTGTTCGTCGCGGCGGCGCTCGCGCTCATCAAGACGCAGCAGGCCACCGCCGGCAAGTCCGACGACGTGACGCAGGTCATCACCGACACCGGGTCGCAGGAAGGCTACGAGTCGACCGTCTGATGCGCGGGCAGGGGGCGGGCGCGGCTCAGGCCGGGGGCGCATCCAGGCGCAACAGCAGGTCCGCAGCGCCGCCGCCGTATCGGCCAGCTTCTGCGCGTCGATAAGGTCAGGGGTGTCTTTGGGCGCGTGCACGATCTCCGACAGGAGTTCCGTCAGGCGCCGACGTCAGCGCCAGGGCGGGCGTCTGGTTCATCAGAAAGAGGCCGTGATCCCTGGTACCAGGGTTCGCCCTCGATGATGGGGGGTAGGCGGCGAACGCCGCGCGTACCGTGTGGCGAGCGCGTCGGGGCAACCGTACAGCGAATAGGCGACATTGCCCTGTGATAGCCCACGCCGTCGATGTTGACGCCCAGGACGATCCGCCAAACTGGCGGCGTTGCGCGCGAGATACAGTTTCTCCCTGGGCGAGTAATAATCCTCGCCGTTCAGGGCCACGATCTCGACACTCAGATTGCGGCATAGCCGCCAGCAGCTCCGCAAGCAGGAGCAGCACCGTGACGCCGCTGGCGTTATCCAGCGCGCGGCGTGCCCATCTTCGCGTCGATGTGGGCAAAGAGCACAGCGCGGCGCGGGGTCCGCGCCCTTGCGCGCCTCCACGTTGCAGCCCGTTGCCGGGATGCGCTCGGCACGGCTCGTGAGCGCGACCGCCGCGCCCGCGTGTTGGGCCAGCCGTTCGCCCTCCGTATCCGTCATGTAGACCGAGGGGATGTCGAAATCGCCGTCCTCGAAGAGGGGAAACGGTACAGCGAACCGACCGTATCGACGTCCCGCGTCGTGGCGGCGATGATGGCGCGCGGGCGCCCGGTTTCCAGCAGGCGAATGATGTGCTGGTGCTCTTCGGGGTTGTAGAACGGGAAATTCTTGGGCATCACCTGGTGCGCGGCGATGCCTCCGCGCAGCAGCACCACCCTGTCGGCGATCTCGGCGGCCTCCAGCTCCGCGACGGTGGCGACGACAACGAGCGGCGCGCGGACATCGCAGCCCAGCGAATAGGGGCTGGGAAACGCCTGAAAGGGCCGGTCGCCCACGCGGAGGTCAACGCCCGCCTGACGCCAGTCGACGCAGTCGAACGCGGACGTCTCGACCTCGAAGCCAAAGGACGCCACGACGCCCGCAAAGAAATCGGTCGCCGCGCGGTTCCCGGCGCTGCCGACGCGCCGGCTCGGAATGTCCCGGCAGAGCTTTTGCAGGTAGGTTGCCGCCTTTTCGGGCAGGTTGTTGGCCGTCATGGCTCTCCCTCAGAGGCGTCGGCCAGCAGGTGCGTGTACTTGTAGCCCGCGCCGGTGTCGAAGAGCACCACGCGCTCGTCGGGCTTGACCCAACCGCCCATCACCAGTTGATCGAGCGCCGCCAGTGTCGCGGCGCTTTCTGGCGAGGCGAACAGCCCCTCCAGCGCGCCCAGCCGCCGCTGCGCCATCACGATGTCGAGGTCGTCCACTGCGACCGCCGTCCCATCGCTTTCGTACAGCGCGCGCAGGATGAGCTTGTCGCCGATGGTGAACGGCACGCGCAGCCCCGCCGCGATGGTGTGGGCGTCCTCCCAGGGCTGCGCCCGGCTCGCGTGGTTCTTGAACGCGCGCACGATGGGCGCGCAGCCGCTCGCCTGCACCGACACCATGCGGGGCCGCCGCTCGTTGATCCAGCCCAGGCGCGCCATCTCGTCGAAGGCCTTCCACATGCCGATCAACCCCGTCCCGCCGCCCGTGGGGTAGACGATCACGTCCGGCAGCGTCCAGCCGAGGTCGAGCGCCAGCTCGAAGCCCATCGTCTTCTTGCCCTCGATGCGGTATGGCTCGCGCATCGTGGCGACGTTGAACCAGCCGTGTTCCTCGGCGGCGGCGGCAGCGGCCCGGCCGGCGTCGCCGATCAACCCTCGACCAGCGTGACCTCCGCGCCCATCATGCGGCACTCCGCCACGTTGACCGGCGGGGCGTCCTCCGGCATGAAGATGTGCGCCGGCTTGCCCGCACGCGCGGCGTAGGCCGCCAGCGCGCCGCCCGCGTTGCCGGCGGTGGGCATCACGAACGCCGACACGCCGAGTTCCACCGCGCGCGCGACCGCCACCGCCAGGCCGCGCGCCTTGAACGAGCCGGTCGGGTTGAGGCTTTCGACCTTGATGTAGAGCGCCGACAGCCCCAGGCTGTCGCCCAGGCGTGCGGCGTGCAGGAGCGGCGTCCCGCCCTCGCCCAGGTCAGCGATGTGGCGTTCGTCGCGGACCGGCAGCAGCTCGCGCCAGCGCCACAGCCGCCGGCTGCGCCCTCGACCGCCGCCCTGGACACCACGCCCGGCGCGAGGTCGTACCGCGCCAGAAGCACGCTCTCACAGCGCGGACACAGCGTCCATAGCTGGTCTGCGTCAAGGCGCTCGCCGCACTCCGAGCACTCCAGGTGGCTTAGCAGGCTGGTCATGGCGCGCCTCCGCAACTGCGCCGGTCGCGTTTCCGGGACGGAAACGTGTGTCCTAATATACACCCATCGCATTTCAGGAGAAAAATGCCGCGCCCGGCGCAACCTCCGTGCGCGCCCTCCGTATAGGATGTTGAGCATACAAAACGCGGACAGTGCGTCAACGCACTGAAGAACGGCGGAGGTTTTGGGAAATGTCAGCGGTGTCTCGTCATAATGCCAGGCATGTCGGCCTTGGGGTGTTGCTCATCGGCCTGGGCTGGATGTTCCTGACCGGCTACTGGTGGCCGGGTATCCTCTTTGTTCTCGGCTTCATGATGATCGCGCAGGCGATTGCCGACAACCGCCGCGCGTCCGATATGCGGAGCGGCGTCCCTCCCTCATCGGCCTCGGCGTGATCTTCGCGGTCGGCCTCAAGCTGTGGCTGCTCCTGATCCTGGCGGGGCTGGCACTCCTGTTCGCCTCGGCGGTCCGGCGGCCCATGTCGGCGTGACGCGCCGTCAAGCGCCGGGCGTTCTGGCTCCCCACGCGGCGCGGGGAGCTTTGTTTTTCATTTACTCCGCGTTGGCAAAGCCCACGAAGTTCTGCGGGTTGAGCGGCTCGCCGTTCTGGCGGATCTCGAAGTGCAGGTGCGGCCCCGACGAGCGCCCGGTCGTGCCGACCTCGCCGATCTGCTGCCCGGCATTGACGAAGGAACCGCAGCCCACGTTGAGGTAGCTCAGGTGCGCGTAGTACGTCATCCAGCCGTTGCCGTGCGAGATCACGATCAGGTTGCCGTAGCCCCACGTGTTCCACCCGGCGAAGATCACGATGCCTGGATCAGCGGCATAGACCGGCGTCCCTTCCGCCGCCATCAGGTCGATGCCCCGGTGCCACTCCTGAAAGGTCCACCCGACGTAATACCAGGGCAGCGGCGAGCGGAACGTGCCGTCCCCGCCCAGGCCGGTCGGGACCGCGCCGCAACTCCCCGGATGCCCTGGCGCGAAGTTGATCTGCGGGCCGCCGGAGGTGGCAATCTCGACCGCCGGCGGGCGCCAGACCCAGTCGGCGTAGTCATCGACGCCGCCGGGGATGACGACCCTGGTCCCGGCTGAGGGCGCGTCGTCCGGCCCCAGGTCGCCCAGGTCGTTGAACGGCGAGTCGATGATGGTGTAGGGGTCAACCGAGAACCGGTTTGCGATGTCTTGCAGCGTGTCGTTCCCGTTGGCGGTGTGGTACACGCCGTCCACCGGCAGGATGTTGAGGTTCAGCCCCACGCGCAGCATATGCACATCGGGGAGCGCCTCGCGATTGGACCAGAAGAGCGTGTCCATCTTGATGTTGAAGTTCTCGGCGATGGTCCAGAGCGTGTCGTTGGGCTGCACCGTGTAGACCAGCACCTCGTCGCGCGGGCGGTCGGGCCGCAGGGTGAAAGGCTCCATCGCGCGCGTGAGCGGGTCGCTGCCCTGCCCCGCGACCGGCAGCGCCGCCAGGTCGGTGAGCGTATCGAAGCTCGGCGTGGGCAGCGGCGGGCGCGGTGTGGGCGTCTGCGTTGGGGTCGGCGTCTCGGTCGGCGGCGCGGGCGTCGGCAGGAGGCCGATCAGCGGGCGCGTGGGGAACGAGAGGATCAAGATCGCGGAGACAACCACCATCGCCACTGCCGCGAGCAGGGCAATCGAGCCGCGCAAGGCGTGCAACAACCCGTTAACCGGCCCTTCCACTCCATCCTTTTCCATAACCAACCACACCCATCTCTTCTTGCCGGGCCGCGCGACTGCAGCCCGAAGCGCTAACACATCATCCCGTCTCAATCCCCGCCAGGTTAGCGGCGGCGCGCGCCTCCTGCCCCGGTTCGAGCGGGCGACGCCAGGGTGCCCTCCGGCAGGGCGAGGAAGTGATCGCGCACCAGCACGAACCGCGTCGGTGACGTATCCCACAGGTAGAGCGGCGGCTGGCTCAGGTCGAGCGGCCACAAGAACGCGCGCTCGTCCTTCACTGAATGGACGAAGTAGCGCACGGTCTCCGCCAGGTCCTCGCCAGGTGCGGTGCTCACGTCCTGCGTCGTGACCGGCAGCGTCTCCCACGCGCCCGGTTCGGGCGGGCGGCCCTGCTGGCGCGGGTGGACCCAGTTCCCGCCGCCGTCCTTGCGCCAGTCGAGGCCGGGGAGCGTGCACCACTTCGACTCGTAGGGCCACCCACGATACTCGTTGCAGGCATGCGTGCCCTCGTGCAGGAAGACGCGGTACAGCACCGTCTCATCGCTGCCCGGCTCGCCAATGCGCAGCCACTTGTTGCCATAGCCGCCCCCGCCGGGGCTGCGGTCCACCCACAGGTGGAGCGGGTCGTCGCGGAACGGCCCGTAGAAGCGCGGCCCCAGCAGTTCCAGCGTCTCCAGCAGCGCCGATAGCTCCGCCATGCGCAGCGGGCGCGCGTTGCCCTTCGCGTCACTTTCCACGACGCGCACCCCAAACGCTGCCTCCAGCCGCGCGACCGCCGCGTCGTGACCCGGCTCCGCGCCGGGGCGGTCGCCGCCAAAGAGCTGCGTCCACAGCCAGCGGAGCAGGCTCATCCTTCGGACCGCGCGGCCTGCGCCGGGAACGGCAGTTCGACATTGTACCGGACGTGTTCCACGTTCATCGTCATGTAGGGCACATCCACCCACGAAACGGCCAGCGAGGCCGGCAGGCTCGTGCCGCCCAGGGAGCGCCGCTCGCCGAAGCGGGCCTGGTACGGGCGAAACGCGCCGATTTCCTCGTTGAAGCGGTGGGTCGTCAGGCGCTCCAGCGTGCCGCTGGCGGGGTCGAAGAAGAGCGAGAAGCTCCACTCATCGTCCCCATAGGGGAAGATCATCCGGGCCGCCGTCCGGTCGAGCGGCTGCCAGGTGATCTCCGGCAGCGTGAGCAGCGCCGAGGGCGCGAACGCCAGCGTGTAGAGCCATAAGATCGTGTGCTCCGACTTGAGGACCGCCGCGCCGGTCTTGGTCTCCCAGCCCTCCGTGACGTGCGCCTCACCGTCGATGATGCTTGCGCTGCCGCCGAGGATGGGCTGGCCGAACCATGCCAGCTCGCCCTCCCACCGGAACTGGCGGCCCGGCTCCACGTAAGCCCGCCACCGCAGCGGCACCCACACCTTGAGCGGCCCAACGTCAAACGCGGCCTTGCCGCGCCCGCTGGCGTAAAGGTTCTCCACGCGCGGCAACAGTGTCACCGCCTGCAAATAGCGGTGGACGGGCTTCGGCAGGTCATCCGGTAGGTCCACCATGCCCAGGTCGTGGCCGGGGTCGGAAGGCAGCGCGAAAGGCTCCGGCTGTATCTTCGTGCCGAGCCACGCCGCGCCACCCAGCGCCCCCATAATTCCGACGACCCATTTCAGCTTACCCATGCGTTTGACTCCAGGCTGAGAATTGCGAATGAGACACAGGCTCAAGCTACCTCTTAGTATCCACAAACTGGCGTCCGAAGGCCAATCGCGAAGCGCCAGCGCGCCCAGGGCGTCAGAGGATGATGTGGAAGTGCGGGCTGACCGGCATGCCGTTCTGCTGGATCTCGAAGTGCAGGTGCGGGCCGGTGCTGTTGCCCGTGCTGCCCACCGCGCCGACCTGCTGCCCGGCAGAGACGCCCGCCGTGCAGCGCACGCTGATGCGCGACAGGTGGCCGTAATAGGTCTGGAAGCCGTTGCCGTGGTCGATGACGACCAGGTTGCCGAACCCGCCGTTGTGCCAGCCGGCGAAGACCACGGTGCCGCTGTCAGCGGCGTAGACCGGGTGCCGACCTCGTTCGCCAGGTCCACGCCGTTGTGGATGCCGGAGTAGAAATCCTGGAAGAACGTGTAGCTGTGCATCGGCAGCGAGAAGACGCCGCGCCCGCCGGTGTTGACGGTGACCAGACCGCACGTGCCGCTCCCGCCTGTGACGCGGACCGCGCCGCCGTTCGTGCCGCTGCCCTCCACGACGATGCTGCGCGACAGGTCGGGCAGTTCTGCCGTGCCGCCCGGTATCACCACGCGCGTGTTGGCGGGCGGCCTGGTATCGGGCTGGGCGTCGCCCAGGTCGTTGTACTCCGAGAAAATGATGTCGTAGGGGTCCACGCCGTACCGGTTGGCGATGCTCTGAATGCTCTGGTCGCCGCTGGCGACGTGCAGCACGCCGTCAACCGGGAGGATGTTCAACTCCATGCCGATGTGCAGCATATGCACGTCGTGGAGGGTCCCGGTGTTGCCCCAGAAGATGGTCTCCGGCGCGAGCGTGAACCGGGTTGCAATGCCGAAGACGGTGTCGCCTTCCTGCACCGCATAGTTGATGATGTCCGTGCGCGGCCGGTCGGGAATGATGGTAAACGGTTCGGGCTGGCGCACCAGCATGATGTTTGCGCCGCTGGCGACCTCGGCCGGCGGCAACTGAAGGATTGGGTCCAGCACAGCGGGGTCGATGGTGGGGAGGGCCGCCACGTCTGTCGTGGAACCGACACCCGCCTGTGACGGCGTGTCGCCCGTGCGGGCACCCTGGCCCGCCTGCTGCGGCGTCAACGCGACGACGAGCGCAGCCAGCGCAACGAGCAAAGACAATACCAGCGCGCCATAGCGCCCAACGGCGGTTGCGACCGGGTTGCGCCGCCTTCTCGGATGTGGCTTACGATACATAACCTCACGTCCCGTCCACAGCACGCGGGATGCTATCGCAGCCGGCCCGGTTCGTCAATTTTGCGCCGGGGCGGAGTCGGCGGCGGAATCGGCGACGAAATCGGCAACGAGGAGGTTGGCTTCACAGCGCGCCAGCGTGCGCACGAAGAGGATTTCGGAGGCCGCCGCGCCGTTCGCATTGAGCAGTTGCAGGCGCAGGGCCATCTCCTGGGGCTGATCCGCAAGCACCACCTGGAACCCCGCCGGCCCCCAACGGGTCTCAGAGCCGGCGGTGACGGTCACGTCAACGCTGCCGCCCCACACGTGCACCTGGTGCCCGCCGGCCATCGCGACGCCCTCCGCGTCATAGACCTGGCCCGCCAGCACCATGATGCCGCAGCCGTCCGGGTGCGGCTGAAAGCGGATCGCCTCGTCGCGCAGGACGAAGCGCAGCGTGCTCGCCGGCGTCAGTGGGGCGGGCGTCGCGGTGGCGTCCCCGCTGACCACCGGCCCGAAGCCGCCGCCTGCCGGGCTGCCTGTCGCGGTCGGGGCGGCGTCGGCCGGCGGGGGCGGCGTATCGGTCGCCGGTCCGCTGACGACGGGCCCAAAGGGGACCGCAGCCGTCGGCAGGGCGGGCGCGGGCGTCGCGGTGGCCGTTGGGGGGAGGGGCGTCGCGGTGCGCGTCGCCGCCGCTGCCGTCGTGGTCCCCGCCGGCGGGGCGGGGCCGGTCGCCTCCGGAAGCTGGAGCGTGCACCCGGCCAGAAAGCACGCCAGAATCACGGCCATCCAGCGCCGGATGCGCGCTGCTGCGCGATCTCGTCTGTGTCGCATCATCGCATCAAGTATAAACGTGAACGCGCCAGAGTACGAGGAGGACGCCGGCGCTACGGCGTGCCCGGCGTACCCTACGCCTCCATGACGCGATCCAACTGAACACGCAACGCCATCCGGACGAAAGAGGTGTCAATTTCGCAGAACATGTTATTATGTAGATGGGGGACACGCACCGCCATCCGGTTGCGGTGATATTCTTATCGTTATATCCTTCGGAGCACACAACCTCTATAAGGAGCGCGCATGAATCTGTGGCACGAGCTGCCTTCCGGCCCACAGGCGCCTGATCGTGTCTACGCAATCATTGAGATACCGTCTGGAAGCCGCAACAAGTACGAGTACAGCAAGCGCACGGGCGTGATCCTGCTCAACCGGGTGCTGTACTCGTCCGTGCACTATCCCGGCGACTACGGGCTGATTCCGCGCACGTTCTACGACGACGGCGACCCGCTCGACATCCTGGTGATGACCACCCAGCCCACCTTTCCCGGCTGTGTGATCGAGGCGCGCCCGGTGGGCA
This sequence comes from Anaerolineae bacterium, assembly GCA_027494055.1. Lineage (GTDB taxonomy): Bacteria > Chloroflexota > Anaerolineae > Aggregatilineales > JAFGMM01 > JAOSJO01. The sequence continues at coordinate 475,909 of JAOSJO010000025.1, forward strand.
TGTTCCGGATGATGGACCGGGGCAAGTCTGACGACAAGGTTCTGGCGGTGCCCGCCACCGACCCGAACTTCAGCGACATCCACGACCTGGACGACATGGCGACGCACTTCAAGGCCGAGGTGGCCCACTTCTTCAGCACCTACAAGCAACTGGAGAACATCGTCGTCGAGCCGATCGGTTGGGAGTCGGTGGAGTTTGCGAAGGCGCAGATCCGCCACGCAATGCGTCAGTATGAGGAACACTACAGCGGCATTGGTTGATAATCGTTGATGGGGGACACACGGCGCGCGTCACGCGCAGCACGGGACTTGTATCGGGACGGGTGGTCAGGCGACTGCCGAGAGAGAGGGAAGGTCGATGAGCGAGAAGGGGACCCCTGAGCGGCCTTGGAGGGCCGTTCGCTAAAATGAGCCGCGAGTCGCAGATTGGGCTGATCTTCGTCGGTCTGGCCCTGGGCGTGGGGATCGCGTGCGCGCTGCTGCTGTTGCTCGTGGTGGTCTTCACCCGACCTGCCGAACCGACGTTGGTCGCGGGCGACTTAACCGAGACGGTGGAGTTCCCGACTGCCGGGCCGGGCACGCAAGGGGTGGCGCTCACGCAGACGCCGGGCCTGCTGCCGACCGCAACTGAGGACACCGGCTTCGGCCTCTTCACGCCCATCGTCCAGCCCACGTTCGGCGGCTTCGTCACCGAAGTCGTGAGCGGCAACACCGGCACGCCCTTCTACATCCCCCGCCCACGGTGCCGCCCACGCCCACGCCGATCCCGTTTGTCCCGACCAATACCCCGATTCCGGGCTTCCCCACGCCGACGCCGCAGCTCATCATCACCGACTGGCTCGGCGAGTACTTCCCCAACGCGGCGCTTTTTGGCGCGCCGGCCCTCATCCGTAACGATGTCAACATCTCGTTCAACTGGGGCACGGGCGCGCCCGCGCCTGGCCTCCCGGCCGACTACTTCTCCGCGCGGTGGACGCGCACCCTTCTCCTCTCGGAGGGGGTCTACAACCTCGACGTGGTAGTGGACGACACCGCGCGCGTGTACATCGACAACCAGCTCGTGCTCAACGCCACGCGCGAAGGCCCGGCGCAGTTGTTCAGCCAGATCGTCTCGTTGAGCCAGGGCGCGCACGTCTTCCGCGTCGAGTTCATCGAGTACACCGGCCTCGCCTCTATCGACTTCCGTATCAGCCGCGTTGACTTCACCGACGCCGCTTGGACCGGCCAGTACTTCAACAACATGGCGCTCAGCGGGCAGCCGGTGCTCACCCGCGCCGACCCGGTCCTGAGCTTCGACTGGAGCGTTGGCGCGCCCGCGCCGGGCATCCCGGCGGACCGGTTCTCGGTGCGCTGGACGCGCACCCTCTACCTGCCGGGGGCGACCTACCGCTTCTACGCGCTGGCCGATGACGGCGTGCGCATGTGGGTTGACGGTCAACTCATCATCGACGAGTGGCACGACGCCCAGGGCGGGACCTACAGCCGCGACGTGCAACTCCAGAACGGCAACCACACCCTGCGCGTGGAGTACTACGAGAACCAGGGGGCGGCGCGGGTCGCGGCGTGGTGGGACATCATCAGCAACTACCCGGACTGGCGCGCAGACTACTTCAACAACCCGAACCTCCAGGGTATGCCGATCTTCATTCGGAACGAGCCGGTCATCAACTGGGACTGGGGCTATGGCTCGCCAGGGCCGGGCATCCCCAGCGACAACTTCAGCGTGCGCTGGACTCGCATCGGCAGCTTCACGGCGGGGCTGTACCGCTTCACCGCCCTCTCCGATGACGGCGTGCGCGTGTACATCGACGACGTGCCCATCATCAACCAGTGGCGTCTGGCGACGGGCCAGGTCTACCAGGCGGATGTCGCGCTCTCCGGCAACCACCAGATGCGCGTGGAGTTCTTCGAGGGACCGGGCATCGCGCGCATCAGCCTGAACTGGACGCGCATCGGCGACTACCCGACCAACACGCCACGACCGTCCACAGCAACGCTGACGCCAAGCCACACGCTGACGCTGACGCGGACCCCGACGGCGACGCCAACGACGCCCATGACCGTGCCGCCGGCCATCACCGACACGCCAACGGCCACGGCGACGTTCACGCCGACGCACACCGCGACGCCGACGCTTACCCCGACGGCGACGCACACCCTGACGCCGACCGAAGACCCGATCTTCATCACCCAGACCGCCGAGGCGCTCTACGCCACGCAGACACAGGAAGCGATCTACGCGCAGCAGACCGCGGACGCCATCGGTGAGGCCAACGCGACCGCCACCGCTGAGATCGTCCACGCGACGCAGACGCAGGAGTCGCTCTTCGCGACCGCGACGGAGCAGATCGCGATTGCGCTCACTGCGGAGGCTAACGAGTTTGCGGCGACGCAGACCGCCGAGGCAATCGCAGCCACGGAGACGGCGGTCGCCGATGCGTCGTTCGCGACGCAGACCGCCGAAGCCGTGTTCGCGCAACAGACCGCCGAGGCGGCAGCCGTCACGCAGACCGCCGACGCTGTGTTCGCGACACAAACGCTGGAGGCCGGCGCGGTCTTCGCGACGCAGACGGCGGAGGCGATCTTCGCGCTGCAGACTGCCGAAGCGGAGGCCTTCGCGACGCAAACCGCCGAAGCGGAAGTGGTCTTCGCCACGCAGACGGCTGAGGCTGTCTTCGCGCAGCAGACTGCCGAGGCGGAGGCCTTCGCCACGCAGACGGCGGACGCGGTCTTCGCGCAGCAGACTGCCGAGGCGGGCGCGTCCGTCGCGACGCAGACAGCCGAGGCGATCTTCGCGCAACAGACTGCCGAAGCCGAGGCCTTCGCCACGCAGACCGCGAAGCGGGCGCGTTCTTCGCGACGCAGACGGCGGAGGCTGTCTTCGCGCAACAGACCGCCGAGGCGGCAGCGATCTTCGCCACCCAGACCGCGGAAGCTGAGATTGCCATGCAGTTGACGGCGGAGGCCTTCTTCGCCACGCAGACGGCAGAAGCGATCTTCGCGCAGCAGACCGCTGAGGCGATCTTCGCCCAGCAGACGGCGGAAGCGGCCTTCTACGCCACACAGACTGCCGAGGCGATCTTCGCGCAGCAGACGGCGGAGGCGGGCGCGGTGTTCGCCACGCAGACCGCCGAGGCGATCTTCGCCCAGCAAACTGCCGAGGCCTTCTACGCGCAGCAGACGGCGGAAGCGGGCGCGGTGTTCGCCACGCAGACCGCCGAGGCGATCTTCGCCCAGCAAACTGCCGAGGCCTTCTACGCGCAGCAGACGGCGGAGGCGGGCGCGGTGTTCGCCACCCAGACCGCCGAGGCCTTCTTCGCACAGCAGACCGCCGAAGCGGCCTTCTACGCGCAGCAGACGGCGGATGCGGAGGCGGTCTTCGCCACGCAGACCGCCGAGGCGATCTTCGCACAGCAGACGGCGGAGGCGGGCGAGTTCGCCGCCACGCAGACTGCTGAAGCGATCTTCGCCCAGCAGACCGCCGAAGCCAGCGTGCCCACTGAGCCGCCTCCGCCGCCTGTGGAGGGCGTGGACGCGCTCGACGCGACGTACTTCCCGTTCCGGGGCATCGATTGGGCGAGCCAGGTGTTCGTCATCGAAGGCACGGTCTCGAACGTGCGGTTCTTCAACGACGCGCCGTTCATCCAGTTTGACCTGATGCAGCCGGATGGGAGCGTGGTCGCGGTGGAGGGCGTGCGCGAGCGCGTCGACCTGCCGGTGGTCTTCCAGGCAGAAGCCACGCCGCTTCCGACGCCGAGCCTGACCCCCACCGCCGAGGGCGTGGTCGAACCGCAGGTGATGTCTGAGGGCCAGATCAGCCCGGTGGTCCGGGTGTGGCAGCCGGTCAACGGCGTCTACGAACCGCGCCTGGTTGACGGCGACACCGTCGTGGTCCTCGGTCTGTACGACGCGACGTTCACGCAGCTCACCGCCAACGCGATCTGGCTGCGACAGCCCGACACCACGCTCTCGCGCATCCTCTACCGGGGCCTGCTGCACCAGGACGAACTAACCCCCGACCTGGCGCGCTACTACGCCGACATGACGATCTGGGTCGTGACCGATGTGAGCAACGCCGTCATGCTGACGCAGGGTGCGGTGGACCTCACCGCCAGCTACGCCCCCGACAGGCCGCTGATCGTGCGCGGCAGGGTGGCGTGGGATGGCGCGACGACGGTCTGGCTGGACAACGTCTACGCCTACATCCGCCAGGCCCCGCGCGAGTACACCGAGGTCGTGCATCCGTAGCGCCCTGAGGCGCGCGGCGTACCGCCTGTAAGCAGAGCCGGCGGGGCGACATGGCCCCGCCGGTTTTTTGCATACCGTGCCAGTGTTCCATACAATGTAGAGCATGATCACGATCCGTGTCAGGGTTATTCTGCCTTCGGGCGAAACGCGCGACGTCGAACTGCCGCTCAACACCGACATCGACCACCTGTACGCGCGGCTGGTGGCCCGCGATAGCCTGACGACAAACACCGAACGCGGCGAGCCGATCCCCATACGGCTTCTATCACCGGCGCAGCGCGCGCTACCTGCCGGCGCACGTCAGCCTGGTCGACGCCGGCGTGGAGAACGGCGACGTGCTCGACGTGGTACCCTGGCCCAGGGTAGAGCCACCGCTCCGTGCGCTGGAGGAAGCGCACCTCTACCGCGAGCAGCGGTACGTGCCCGCGCGCTGGCTGCTGGGCTACGCGCTCGCCATCATCGCCATCATCGTCGGCGTGGTCCTGCTTGCGGCGCGCCAGGCCGGCCAGCCTGTGACCGATTTCGTGGACCGCAACCCCCTTTTCGTGTCGATTGACCCGGCGGCGCTTACAGGCGAGACCGAGTTCGTGCGCGAGGATGGCGAAGCCGGCCTCATCGTGCGGCCTGACAGCCTCACCGCCCTGTCTTCGCTCTCAGAGCGCAAAGTCAGCAACCCGTCAGGCGGTGTCGAGGGCCTGAGCGAGATCATCAGCCCGGTGTTCGAGTTTGTCCTCGTGAGCGAGGGCAACATCGTCGAACCGGTGGTGGTCAAGCTGCACATCCCCACCGACAGCCTCCGCGACGAGGCCGACGCCATGCCGCTGCTTTCTATCGCCCGGTGGGACGCGGACAACGGGCGGTGGTTGCTGACGCCGACGCGCGTCGGGCGCGATGGGTATCTCTATGCGCCCACGACGGTTCTCGGCGCGTTTGGCGTCGCGCAGGGCGGCGAAGCCCTGCTCTGGCAGGAGCGCGGCGTCCTGGAGCCGGGCAGCTATTGGGGGCTGCACGACCCTGACCGCCAGGTGGAGCGCACCGCGCTTGCGCGCGCCGCCGACGGCTGGCTCTCCGCTGCGGAGCTGGCCGAACTCAGCGGGCTGATCCGGCCCGACCTGACCAACCCCGCCGTCGCCAGCGCCAGCGACCTGCCGGTCGAGGGCGGCGCGCTGGCGTTGAGCGTGAGCCGCCTGCTCGATGGACCGCTCGCGCCGGATGGGAGCTATGTCGCGCCGATGACGGGCGACGCGCGCCCGGTCGCGATGGGCGGCGACGCCAGCGTGACGGAGTGGAAAACGGTGCAGGTCCAGGCGCCCATCCCCTACGAAGACGGCCTGGGCTGGACGGTGATCGCGGTCGACTCGCGCGTGGTCCACCGCCGGGACAAGGTGTACATCGAGTACGCCGCCGATGTCGCGGCGGGCGCGGTCGCGCCGGTAGATTTCGTGTGGCTCGTGTACAGCGTGGACGGCTCGTGGACGTTCGCGCGCCTCGACCCGACGGAACTCGAATCGGGCGCGATTGAGCTTCCTGCGCCGCCGGTGCGCGCCTCGTTGATGGTCTACGGCCAGCCCTACGAGGCGTGGGCCGTGTGGGCGGGAGGGAGAGCAACTGCTGCCAGCACATCTTCAGTGTGGGGGCGGTGAGCTGGTCCGAAGGCACGTCGATTGAAAGCCCGCCCACCGAGGCCGCCGGCGGCGCTGAGTCCCCGTACCTGGAGACGCTGCCGCCGGCCGGCGAGCCGATTCGCCCGGTCTTCACGGAGGAGACTCCCCTGTCCCCGACCGCCACCTCCGCGCAGTAGAGCGCCTAATGCGCTGGCGGGGATGCGCTATACTTGAGGGCATGTTCCTGCTTCGCGAACCCCTGACGATGAAATGAGGCGGCACATGGACTACGGCGACATCATTGCGCAGGCCTGGCGTCTCGCCTGGAAGCACAAGTGGCTGTGGCTGGCGAGCCTGGTCGCCGTATTGGGCGTGGGCGGCAACACGGCCGGCATCGGCGCGCCGTCCGGCGTCGCGCCCAGCGGCGTGGCCGCCGCCAGCCAGATCACCCCGGACCGGCTGATCGTCATCCTGGGGATCGGGAGCGTGCTGCTGCTTGTGGGCATCATCCTGTGGATCGCGTCCGTCGTGGGGCGCGGCGCGCTCATCGCCGGGGTCAACCGGCTCGACCGCGACGGCGTGTGCACGCCGGGCCAGGCTTGGTCCCGAAGGCATGGAAAATTTCGGGCGGCTTTTCCTCATCGGCCTGGTGACCGCCGCGCCGGGCCTTGCGCTGGCCTTCCTCACGTTTGTGGCTGCGGTCCCCGCCATGACCGGCGCCTACTTCGGCGACGCCGGTTTGGGCGGCGTCATTTCGGCGACGGTCGTGGCGTGTTTCCTGCCGCTGTGCTGCGTGCTCGCGCTGGCCGGCCTCGGCCTCGGCCTTATCCAGCATTTCGCCGACCGCGCCGCCGTGCTCGAAGGTTTGCCGCCCGGCCCGGCGTTCCGGCGAGGTTGGGCGGTGCTCAGGTCGCACCTGAGCGAGGCGCTGGTCCTGTTCATCGTCTGGATGGTGGTTTCGTGGTTCTTCCAGATCGTGAGCGTGACCGTCGTCGCCCTCTCGATCCCGGCGATCCCTCGCGCTCGTCGCCGGCGGCGGCGTCGGTTTTGGCGCGCTGTTGCTGATGTTCATCAGCGCGCTCATCGGCGTCGTGGCCGTGTCGATCTTCAGCATCTTCAACACGTTCACGTCGGCGCTGTGGACGCTGGCGTACCGGCGCTTCATTGCAGAGTAGTGTCCAATCGTGCATAATGGGGCCGAATCAAGCTCGCGTTGTTATTGAGGGATCGCTGTACCTGATGAAGAAACCGGGCCGCTCAATCCTGCTTGTGATCTGCCTGATGGCGCTGTGCGCCGCGCCCGCCCTGGCCGAAGACGTGACGCCGGTGGCGGTGGAGCTGTCGTTCAACTTTGACCGCCTCGCGCCGGGGACGGCCGGCATGGTGATGGTCACGGGCTGGGACGTGGCCTCAGCGGAGGCCACATTCGATGGCCGCCCGGTCACCTTCCAGCGCGAGGGCGAGAGCCTGATCGCCTTCATCGCCGCGTCGCTGGAGATCGGGCGCGTCGATGAGTACCTCGACGCCACCGTGCGCCTGCACTCTGGCGGGGAAGTCAACTACCATCTGCCGGTCGATGTGGCCTGGGCCGACTGGGGCCAGCAGAACATCTCGCTGCCGAGCAACCTGGGCTACCTGCTCGACCCGGCGATCAACGACGCCGAGACCACCCTGCTGCAGAACATCTACTCGCGCATCACACCGCAGCGCTATTGGGATGGGCCGTTCGCCCTGCCCCCTGTACGGCGCAACCACGTCGCCTTTTGGCGTGTACCGCGTCTACAACGGCAGTTTCACCTCGCGCCACACCGGGCAGGACATCCGCGCCGTCACCGGGACGCCAATCTATGCCTCGGCGGGAGGCCGGGTGGTGCTCGCCGAGCGCCTCGATATTCGCGGCAACATGGTCATCATCGACCACGGGTGGGGTGTGTTCACCGGCTACTGCCACCTCTCGGAGATCACGGTGAAGCCCGGCCAGTTGCTCGAAGCCGGGCAGCCCATCGGGTTGAGCGGCAACACGGGCCGCAGCACCGGGCCGCACCTCCACTGGGAGATGGCGGTGGGCGGCGCGTGGATCGACCCGCTCAGTTGGACCGAACCGGCCTTACCCACGACCAAATAGACGCGCGTCAGCTGACGCGCGTCAGCTTTCTGGGCTTTGCCAAACGACGCTTCGAACAAATAGGGGCGCAGCGCTGCTGCGCCCTTACCTTTTGGTTTGTGATCGGTTTGTGAGTCTTGCACTGAACCGAAAGGCATGGTAAATTGGTTAATGACAACGTTATTTTTCGTTTGCTCCCGGTTATCTAACACCATCCGGAGTCGCCGACTATGCCCGAAAAAATCCTGATCATCGACGACGAAGAGACCACCGTCCAACTGCTGACCATCCTGTTCGAACGCAGGGGGTTCGAAGTCATCAAGGCGTACCGCGCGGAGGATGGCCTCCGCAAGGCCTACCGCACGCACCCAGACCTGGTGCTCCTCGACATCATGATGCCCGACATGGATGGCTGGGAGGTCTGCCGCCGGCTGCGCGAACTCTCGGATGTGCCCATCATCTACCTGACGGCGCGCAGCGAGATTCGCGACGTGGTGCGCGGGCTGGAGATGGGCGCGGACGATTACATCGTCAAGCCCTACGACAACGACGAGGTGGTGGCCCGCGTCCGCGCGCACCTGCGCCGCGCGCCCACGTCGTCCATTTCGGAAGAGTTGGCGTTCGACGGCGGCAACTTCCGCATCAACTTCCTCAACCGGGAGGTGCGCGTGCGCGGGCGCATCGTGCACCTGACACCCAAGGAGTTCAACCTGCTGGGCGTGCTGGTGCGCAACGCCGGCCGCGTGCTCACGCGCACCGAGCTGGTCACCGAGGCGTGGGGGCCGGAGTACGCCGACGCCATTGACAGCCTCAAGCTCTACATCCACTACCTGCGGCAGAAGATCGAGAACGACCCGCAGAAGCCGGAGTACATCCTGACCTCGCGCGGCGTCGGCTATCGCTTCGCCAACCGGTAGCCCGACAGCGACCGCACACAAAAACTGACGCCCCGTGCGCAGCGCGCGGGGCGTTTTTGGTTCGAGCCGGGCAGGGGGCGCGGCAGCGTCAGCCCTGGCCGCTCTCTTCCATGATGCGCAGCGGCACGTGCAGCAGGTTGGCGATGGCCGCAGCCGCCTGAACCGCCTGCGGCGAGCCGCCGCCCTCCGGCGGCTTCTCCGCGTTCTCGGCGAACACCATGGCGTCGCCAGCGGTCTGCGCAAACACCAGCCAGTCGCCCGCGCGCCGCCGCCCGCGATGTTGCGCGCGACCATCGCCTTGACCGCGCGCAGCGGCATTGGCGCGCGCGCCTGCCGCCGCAAGAAGCGCACCCAGCGACCCAGCGTCAGCACGGAGTAGATCGCGCCCCGCGTGCGGTCGAAAACGACATCGACCGCGCGCATCAGGCGGATCGCCAGAAAGACGCTCATGACCGCGAGCGTGACCATCACCAGCAGGCCGGCGAAGGGCAGCCACGGCTCGTGCACCGGGGCGTAGGGCGTCACCAGCGAGCGCGTCGCGATGAAGCCGAAGAGCACAGCCAGCAGGAGGTTGAAGACAACCTGAAGGCACTGGTTTCGCACCCACCTGCCGGCGTACTCCAGCCGCAGGCCGGCGGGCGTCTGCCGGAGCACCTTCGGACCCAGGACAATTGGCAGATCGTAGACGATCTGCGCCGGCGGCATGGGCGGCGGCGGGGGAGGCCGGGCGCAACAACGCCGACGGCGACACGGGCGGCGGCGCGTCCGCGTTTGGGGTGGGCGGCGGCACCGGCGTGGTCACGACCGGGTCGCGGATGACGCGCAGCGGGGCGCTCAACGCCTCGGCGAGGGCGCGGGCGGCGCGCTGCGCCGACGTGCTGTGCTGGTCGCGGGGAGCCGGCGGGAAGCGCACCAGCTCGCACCACCGGTCGCCCTCAGCGCCGCGCAGTTGCAGGCCCAGCAGCCAGCACCGCTGATCGGGCGCCCAGCCGACGACCACCTGCGCCACCTGCTCGCCCGTGATCCAGTTCCCTGGCGGCAGGCCGTGCTTCCTGCCGAAATCCTGCCGGTAGAACAGGACCGCGCCCTTGCGCTGGGCTTCGAGCACGGGCAGGCGCTCAAAGCTGTTGACCTGGAACAGGCGCCACCTGTCGTCGTTGAGTTCGATCAGTTGGCCGGGCGCAGCGGCGATTTCTTCCATAACGGTGAGACGCCTTGGTGAGACGGGTAAATTCGCAAGATCGTGTCATGCTCAAGTCTACCGCTTGTGCGCGGTTGCGCCAGTATTTTGGCGCGGTACAATTTCGCTGTGCAGCTCCCAGGGAGTTTGAAGCTCCCTGGGAGCTATGAATGGAGGCGTGCGATGTCCCACCAGGTAAAGAACCCGTCCGATCCCATGCTGCGCAGCCCCGATGGGCGCGGCTGGATCGAGGTGATCTGCGGCGGCATGTTCAGCGGCAAGACCGAGGAACTGCTACGGCGGCTGCGCCACGTGCAACACGCGCGGCTGCGCTACCTGGTGTTCACGCCCGCCGCCGACACGCGCTACGACGCCAGCCGCCTGGTGAGCCACGTGGGCACCAAGCTGGAGGCGCGCCCGGTCCAGACCATCGACGACGTGCTGGCGGCGGTCAACCAGCACCCCGGCCTGCAGGTGGTCGCCATCGACGAGATTCAGTTTCTCGTCAACCCGCCTGAAGCGACGGTGGAGGCGTGCCAGCAAATGGCCGACCAGGGCCTGCGCGTCATCGTCGCCGGGTTGGACCAGGACTTCCGCGCGCAGCCCTTCCCCCGATACCGCAGTTGATGGCGATTGCCGAGCACGTGGAGAAGCTGCTGGCGATCTGCACCCGCTGCGGCAACTACGCCGGGCGCTCGCAGCGGCTCATCAACGGGCGGCCCGCCCCCTTCGACGCGCCGACCATCGCCGTCGGCGGCGAGGAACTCTACGAGCCGCGCTGCCGCCACTGCTACGAGTGGCCGGACGGGTAGCGACGGCACGCTTCCGGCGCGACGCGCCGGCCTGGATCAACAAGGGCGCGGTTTCCCGCGCCCCGAAGTGCGATCTTGTATTGCGGTCCGGCGCGCCCGGCTATCTGCACCCTTCCGCATCTGAGCACGACAGGCCGAAGGCGTCGCGCAACGCCTCGGCGGCGGCGTTGCGCACGTTTGAGTAGTTGTCGCGCAGCATCTCCTCCAGCGGTCCCCGCGCGCGGTCATCGCCGATTTTGCCGAGCGAGCGCGCGGCGCTCTCGCGCACGTTCTCGCTCTCGTCGCTGAGCGCCTGAATCAGCGGCTCGACCGAGGCGGGGTGTCGATTGCGCTCAGCGCCCAGCGCCGAGGCGGCAATCGCGCGCCGGCCAGGGTCGGCGTCGTTGAGCAGTTGATCGATCAGAGTCTGGATGTTCTCCGGGACTTCGACCTCTTCCGTGGGGGTGGGCGACGGCGTGGGGGTGGGCGACGCCGGGCTGAAGACGCCGCCGCCAGCCAGCAGCAGAAGCAAGATGAAGATGCCTATCGCCGCCACACTCAAGACCGTGTTCCGGCTGCGGGCGCTTGCCTGCTTCGCCGCCTGGACAGTCGGCGCGGCGGCTTTCTCCACCAGGTCGTGCAGCGCGCGCTCTTCGGCACCGCGCTTCTCAATGACCGCCGTCAACTTCTCCGGGACGGGGCCGCCCATAATCATGCCGGCGATCTCCTGCTGCGAGACCTCGTCGCGCATGAAGTCGCCGACCTTATTGCCGTGGCTGATGATCGTGAACCGGTCGGCGACCTGGTAGACGTGGCCGACGTTGTGGGTGATAAAGATCACGCCCAGGCCGGCCTCCTTCGCGGCGAGGGTGTAGTCGAGCACCTTCTTCGTCTCGCCCACCGAGAGCGCCGAGGTCGGCTCGTCGAGGATCAGCAGCTTGGAGCCGAAAAACACACAGCGGCCAATGGCGATGGACTGCCGCTCGCCGCCGGACAGGCGCAGCACTTCCTCTTCAGGGCGGCGGATTTCGATGCCGATATGGTCCAGCGCCTCCACCGTCTGGCTGTTCATGACCTCTTTGTCCATGAACCTGACCGGCCCGATCTGCTGTTGTGGCTCGCGGCCCAGGTAGAAGTTGCGCGCGATGCTCATCAGGTTGACCAGCGCCAGGTCCTGATACACCGTTTCGATGCCCAGCGCGCGCGCGGTCTTGGGTGAATCGATGATGACGGGTTTGCCTTCGAAGTAAATCTGCCCGGTTGTCGGGGGGTGGATGCCGGTGAGCACCTTAATCAGCGTGGACTTGCCCGCGCCGTTGTCGCCCAGCAGCCCCACGACCTCGCCGCTGTTGACGACGAAATCCACGTCGCGCAGCGCCTCGATCAAGCCGAAGCGCATGGTGATGTCGCGCATGTACACCAGCGGCGGGCTGCTGCCGTCGCCGCGCCCGTTGCCCGGTCCGTTGCTCGGTGTGTTCTCCGCCATGCTGCCCCCTACCGCTGCCGCCGGATGTTCGTGTTGATGACAACCGCGCCAATCATGATCGCGCCCAACACGCCCCGGAACCAGTTCGTATCAACGTTGATGAGGACCAGGCCGGTCCTCAAGATGCCGCTAATCAGCACGCCCAACACCGACCCGATGATGCTGCCATAGCCGCCGGTGAGCAACGTCCCGCCGATGACGACTGCTGCGATCACATCGAGTTCGTAGCCCTGGCCGCGCAGCGGCTCCACCACCGTGAACCGCGCCGCCTCCATCAGGCCGGCGACGGCGGCGAGCGTCCCGGAGAGCATGAAGGCCATGACCTTTACACGCCGCACGTTGATGCCCTGCGCGCGCGCCGCGCCGGGGTTGCCGCCGGTCGCGAAGACCGCGTTGCCGAACCGGGTCTGGTTCAGCGCGACCGTGAACACCGCCGCCAGGAGGAACCACCACAAGATGGACGCCAGGTAGTTGCCGGGCAGGTCCCGCAGTTGCCCGTTTAGAAGCGTGAAGAACGGTACTTCGACGATGTTGTTCAGGTCCCCGATGTACTGGAGGAAGATCGACACCGCAATCACCGCGCCAGCCAGGATGACGACGCCGATCAGCCCCAGCCGGATCGCCGGGCCGAACGTTCCGTTACCGCTGCGGTACTTCTTGAGGTTGAACTTCACGGCCGGCCAGGAGAAGAACGCGACCAGCGCGACCGCCCCGATGGCGAGGCCAATCACCACGAGCGGGTGCAATTGCACAATGATCGGAGGCTGCAAATAGCGCGCTATCGCCCCGCCGGGGATCGTGTTGAGCACGAACGCGCGATAGATATACAGCGTGCCCAGGGTGACAATGAAAGAAGGGATCCGGGTCGAGATGACCATCAAGCCGTTGAGCAGCCCCATCACCGCGCCCGTTAACAGCGCAATTGCCGCGGCAACCAGGCCGGGCAGCGGCGCATATGAGATGCCCAGGGACTGCACTGCGTCTTGGGGCAGGAGCATCTGCACCAGCCCGCCCAGGCCGCGGTCTGCGCCGATGATGAACACCAGCGCCGTGAAACCGAGCATCGAGCCAACCGAAAGGTCGAACTCGCCGGCGATCATAAGGATGGTGACGCCGACAGCGATAATGCCGTATGAGGTCGCGTTGGAGACGACCGAGGAAACCGAACGCGCGTCAAGGATTTGCGGCGAGCGCATCCCGATGATGTTTCCCTGGGCGTCATACTGAAGCCCTGTGGCGATCACAAAGAAAAGCAGGACGGCGACGAAGCCAAAGACGGCGCCGGCCTCAGGCGACCGGCTGACGCGCTCGCGCAGGACCTCCCAGTAGAGGCCGATGCCCTTTCGTTCTGAGGTGAGCGAAACTTCTCGTGCCAACGCCGTTTCCCTTTGCTGCTGGAACGCGGTCAAGCGCTAGAGGATACACACCTATCGGGTAGGGGAGGGGTCGCGTGACCCCTCCCTTCAAAGCGAAGCGGCTCCAGATTAGCGGTAGCCGGCCTGGTTCAGCTCGATGACGCGGGCGACGTTGCTCGCGTCCACGATGTTCGGGCCGGTGAAGATGTCATTGGCGGGCTTGAGCAGGTACTGGCTGTTGAGGAAGAGCCAGATAACCGTCTCGAAGCCCTGGACGTAGGGCTGCTGGTCCACGCACAGCAGCGAGCGCCCGTCCTGGATGGCCTCGAAGATCGCCGGGCTGGTGTCGAACGTGGCATGGATAATCTGGTCTGAGGTGACGCCGTTCTCTTCGGCGTACTGATAGTACGACTCCGCCGGGCCAGGGCCAAGGGTCACGATCGCGTTGGCCTCGGGGTTCGCGGCGAAGGCGTCGCCGATCAGGCCCGCCGAACCGGACACGTTGTAGTCAATGGTGAAGCGGATGACGGGAATGCCCTCCGCGGCCATGACGTCCTCGACGCCGTTGCAGCGCGCCTCAAGGCCGGTGTGGCCGACTTCCTGGATGGGGCACAGCACCGCGGTGATCTCGCGGTCGGCCAGCAGCCGGCGAGCCACTTCCTGGCCGGCGATGAATTCGCTCGTGCCGACGTAGAACAGGTGCGGCACGCGCTCGTCGACCGGGCGGGTGTCCTGGGTGTTGAACGCAATCACGGGGATGCCGGCCTCAGCCGCGCGGTTCATCGCGTCCTCGATGAGGGCCGGGACCGGCTCGGTCGTGCCGATGCCGGCGGGGTTGGCGGCAAGCGCGTCATCCCAGAAGCCGACCATCGCCTCGTTGGAGGCGGTGTCCGCGCCCAGCCACTCCGCATCCACATCCAGGAACGCGGCGGCGTCGGTCATACCCTTGATGACGGTTACCCAGAAGACGTTGCCGGGGCCACCGTGCGCAATCAGGAAGAACTTCGGCCTTGCTTCCTGGGCCGAGAGTCCGCCGACTGCCGTCAGCAACATGCCGGCGATGATGAGCAAAATGGCGACGTTTCGCTTACGCATGGATCTTTCTCCTCTCCTCGCAGAGATTTAAAAGAAGGTCAATTGGTAAAGCGCAAGGGCTGGGCGATGCCCAGAATGGATGGGTTCGATAGACGCCTCCTCGGTCAAGACACGGACCTGCCCTATTATACCGTAAACACCACAAAGCGCAGCAGCCATGTGGCGGCAACGACACAACACAGTAAGGTTTATGCACGCGCACTTCGTCATACATGCGGGAGGTTGCGCAGCGACGCGGCTGATCTGCGGGCGAATTGTAGCGCCAAACTCCACGCAAAGTTACACTACGTCGCGCCGATGATCTGCATGCTGGGGCAGATAGCGAGAAGACTCCGCGAGAGGACTCGATGAGGAACCTGCTGAATCGCCTGCGCGCGTTCTGGGCTGACCACGAGCGGCGACGGACCATCGCCTGGCTCTGCGCCGTCCTGGGAGGGCTGGCGCTGATCTACGGCGCGCTTGCGTTCATCACCGCGCACAACGAATACACGCAACTCGCAGAGACGGCAGAGCGCATCGGCCCGCCGACCGACCCGAACGACCCCAGCAACACGGCGTTCGCGCTGTTGCTGCGCGAGCGCGACCAGGCGCAAAACCGGCGCTGGCAGGGCTTGATGTTCGTCGGCCTGGGGGTTGTGGGCGTCGGGCTGGCGTTCCTGTTCTTCCCGGAGGCGGCCAAAACCCAGCCGGTTGACATCACGGCAGCCCCGCCCAGCGAGCCGCCCGACCAGGAGCGCCCAGCGTAGCGCGGGTCGCCCGGCTACTCCTCGACGACGAAGTCGAATAGCATGTACGCCGCCGCCATGAACACCAGGTCATAGGCCAGCAGCACGAACGGCCAGGAGAGCCACCGCTCCACCATCTCGCCGGCGATGACGCCGCGCGAGCCGTTCACCGCCGCGATGATGAGCGGCAGCGCCACCGGCAGCAGCACAATCGGCAGCAGCATCTCACGGCCCCGCGCGTGCACGGTGATCGACGCGAGCAGGGTGCCCACCGCCGCAAAGCCGACGATGCCCAGCGTCATTATCGCCCACAGCGCCGGCGCGAACAGGCTCACGCCGAAGAGCACCGTCAGCAGCGGCACCAGCACCACCCCAACGGCCAGCATGAACAGCACGTTGCCGATCATCTTGCCGAAGAACAGCGTGCTCCGGTCCACCGGCGCGAGCAGCAGCGCGTCGAGCGAGCCGCGATCCTTCTCCTGCGCCAGCGAACGGTTGAAGCCCAGGGTCCCGGCAAACGCCAGCGTCACCCAGAGCACGCCGGCGATGGCGTCCTGCCGCGCCTGCCGGTTCAGCGAGAGCGCCAGGCTGAACGTCACCACAGCCAGCACGGCAAACAGCAGCATTGCGCTGACCATCTCGCGGCTGCGCAGCTCGGCGCGCAGGTCCTTCCACGCAATGGCCGCAACCGCCTTGAAGAACGGCGTCGCACGGGGTTGAATGGGCGTCAAGCGATGCTCCTGCAAACAGGTGTAACCACTGAGGCACAGAGTTCACAGAGAAAGTCGCCGGCAGCTTCCCGAAAGCTCGCAGCTTTCGGGAAGCTACAACGCGATCTGCCTGATTTCAAGGGAGCCTCCTGATCTCTGTGGCTCAGTGGTCCCACTCTTCCTCACCCAAAGATCGTCGCGCCGGTGACGCGGCTGTACAGTGCTGCAAAGTCCTGCGCGTCGGCCCCGTCAGGCGCGCCCGCGTGCACGATCTTCCCCCTGGCAAGTACGGCGACCTGATCCGCCAGCGCCAGCCCCCGCGCCAGGTCATGCGTGGTCATCAGGATGGTGCGGGGCCGGTCGGCGATCACCTCGCGCAGCAGGCGGTCAAGCAGCGCCGCCGCCTCCGGGTCGAGGCCGGTGTACGGCTCGTCGAGCAGGAGGATATCGGGGTCGTGCAGCAGCGCGCGCCCAATGGAAAGGCGCTGCTGCATCCCCCGCGAGAAGGTACGGACCACGTCGTGCGCGCGCGCGGCGAGGCCCACCTGCGTGAGGATCGCCTCCACCCGGTCGCCCGCGCCGTCGAGGCTGTACATACGTGCAAAGAACGCCAGGTTCTCCCTGGCGGTGAGGTCCTCGTAAAGCAGGGGCTGGTGCAGCACCACGCCGAGCCGCTGGCGCACCGCGCCGGCGTTGCGCGGCAACTCGTAGCCGCCCACACGCACGACGCCCATGCTGGGCTTGCTCAGCGCGGCGAGGATGCGCATGAGCGTGGTCTTGCCCGCCCCGTTGGGACCGAACAGCGCCAGGAACTGGCCCGCCTCGACGGTCAGGTCAACGCCGCGCAACACCGGGCGCAGACCGAACGCTTTCATCAGGTTGCGGACTTCGATCATGGGATAGACGATTCTGTGACGCCGGCGCAGGGGCGCAGCCGCGCCGCGCCCCGACAGGATAGACGCATCAGCGCGCCTTCGCTTTGACCCTGGCTTTGTCTGCCTTCGCAGTCGCCTCGGACGCAGCCCGAAGCCGGTCGATCTCTTGGAGGAGCGCCACGCCCTGCGCCACCAGCGCCTCGCGGCGCGCGGCGTAATCCTCGTCGGTCAACTTGCCCGTCTGGTAGTCAAAGTCCAGCTCGCGGATGGCGGCGAGCACCGTCTCGCGCTGCGCCTCAAGCTCATCAAGCGCGGTGGGCGGCGCGATGGCCTCCTCAGGTTCGCCGCGCTGGAACACCGGGCGCAGCACGATATAGCCGACGACGGCGAGGAGAACAAGCGCACTGATCAGGCCGGGAATGCTCATAGATGATCGACTCTTTCAACGAGTAACGTGTCTGGGCGAAGACTCTCAGGCAACGCGAACGGTTCGCGCTTTCGTCGCCCCTTTGGCGGCGTAGCGCGGTGACAGGTCCTCTTACTATGCCAGCCCTGACCGGTAGCTTGGGTAGGCCGGCTGCCACGCCAGTTCCTGCTTGACCCTGGCATTGCTGCAACCCAAAGACGGTAGGAATTTTGGCCCACCCGCCGGGGGCAGCAGCGCCCAGTTGCGCCGCGATATGGGTGAACAGGCGCTCGTAGCTGACTGGCTCATCATCGACGATGTTGTACACACTGTTTGAGGGGCGTTCTCCGTGGCGGCGACAACGGCACGGGCCATGTCAACGACGTGAACCAGTGAGACTAAATCACTGCCGTCGCCCGGTAGGCCAGGCGACCCTGCCGCGCAGCCTGACGCCACCCGTCCTCACGACCTGTGCCCGCGCCATAGAACAGCCCGCCGCGCAGAATGCACCACGCCAGCGCCGAACCGCGAACGATCCCTCCATATCCGCCGCCGACTGAGTTACCGCCGCAGGCTGCAAGGGCGCTGACTCATCCACTATTGCATGTCCATTGTCGCCGTAGAGCAGCGCGATGCTCTGTTGAATGTAGCGTTTCCGTTCCGTTTGGCCCTCGCATCAGATTGCGCGTCCCTTCACGTCGGATGCGATCATTGAGGCTCCAACCCTGATCCTCAGACTTTGGGATGGCAGGGCGTCGCGCGTCATCCCGCGCTGCTTCATTGAGGCTCTCGCGTTCAAAAACGTCCCCGACGATTGGCTCGACGCCGGCATGGCGCGAAGTGCGCCTCTTCACGCCGGCGGACAACAGCCTTGACTGTGTGCCCGCGTTCAACGAGGCGCGGAATCACGTTCCTTCCCAAGACACCCGTTGCGCCAACCACCCAGGACGATCATCTAGCTCTTTCAGGAACTGGTCAGCCGTTCGAGGCGGACACGCAGGTCATCGAATCGAGGGCCGTAGTAGAACCGGTCGATGTAGCCGTCCTGGTCAATCAGGTATGTCCGGCACGCCGTCCACCTTGTACACGTCGCCGATGCGTTGCTCCAGGTCGCGCCCGTTGGGGAACGTCGGCCGAACCCCCCCAGGTAGGCGTTCGCCAGGTTCTCCGGGTCCACCCAGTCGATGCCGATGAACATGACGCCTTTGTCTTTGTACTCCTGCCAGAAGGCTTCGAGCAGCGGCGCCTCATCTTTGCACGGCTCGCACCACGACGCCCAGAAGTTGACGAGCACCACCTGCCCGCGCAAGTCGGAGAGCCGGATGGTCTCGCCATCGAGCGTCTCCAGCGTGAAGTCGTGCGCGAGGTTGCCGCCTGTGGGCCGGCTCTGGTTCGCCTGTATGAGCGCAACCGCCACAATCGCAAAGAAGATCAGCGCGACGCCAATGGCGACCCACCCCCAAACAGGGATGCGCCCCTCCCCTCGCCTCTTCGGGCGGCTCCGCCGCGTCGCCGTGCTGGACCTCAACGAATTCGCGTTCTTCAGCCATCACGTCACGATACCTCGTCGAGTTCGCGCTCCAGCCGGGCGCGGTAGTCGTCGTCATCGCCGTCGCCAGCGTCGTCCGCCGGCGCGCCGGCGCTGCCGTTCGACGCCACCGCCTCAGCCGGGGGTGCGTCAGCCGCCGCGCCCGCCGGAGCCGGCCGGTTGCGCTGCCACTTGCGATACTGCCAGTAGAAGATGCCCCCGCCCACGACCAGCGCCAGGATCGGAGCCGCCGCCAGCAGCAGGTTGATGAGCGGGTCGCTGGGCAGTTCGAGGACGCGCTGGCCGTATTGCGCCACGAAATAGTCAACGATCTCCTGGTCGGTCCAGCCCTCGGCGAGGAAGTCCTTGATCTGCTGCCGCCACGCGACGCACGCCGGCGTGCCGCAGGCGTCGAGTGGGATGCTCTCGCACTGCGGGCAGTACAGCCGGCTCGCCACGCGATTCACGTCGTCCGCCGTGACTGTGATCTCGCCCTCCTGCGCCAGCGCGGGGGCGGCGAGGGTGGTGAGGATCAGCAGGCAGACCGCCAGAACCCAACTGTATCGCTTCAGGGACGCCATCATGCTTGCCCCAGCCTCTCCTGTAAGCCGCAACAACCGTCGATCAAAGAGACGCGGCGGACACGGGGCTATTTTAACCCGAAATCCCGGTGGACTCCGTGTCTCCGTGGTGGATCATGCCTATGCCTTCGCAGCGCTCCCGCCCGCCGGGATCTCCGCGCGTCGCTCGGCAGGGACGCGCTCCGGGTGCGGCCAGGCGGCGAGCAACGTCCCGATGATGAGCATGACCCCGCCAAGCCACACCAGCCCCACCAGCGGGTTCAGGTAGACCTTGAGCGTGACCGTCTCGCCCATATTCTCCCAACTGGCGAGCAGGACGTACACATCGCCGGAGAGCGGGCTGTAGAGGGCGGGCGGCGTCATCGACTGGTTGCCCCGCGCGCTGACAAACATCTCGCGCATCGGCGCAAGCTGCGCCACCTCGCGCCCGCCATCAAACACCGTGACATTGGCGCGCGTGATCATCACGTCCGGGCCGGCGTCGAAATCCAGGCCGTCGTAGCGGATGGTGTAGTGCTCAATCGAGAGCGCATCGCCGCGCGCGAGCGTCTGCTGCGTTTCCGTCTGGAACACCGTCGAGCCGATGATGCCCATACCCAGCACGACGATCCCCAGGTGGATGAAGTAGCCGCCATAGCGCCGCTGGTGAATCTGGAACAGGCGCGCCAGCGCGGTCAACGGGTTCTCGCCGCGCGCCCTGACGCGCGCGCGCACGCCCTTGACATACTCGTACAGCGTCGAGAAGCCCGCAAAGCCGATGAAGCCATAGGCCAGCACCGCGCCGGTGGCGAGCGCGTTGTCGTTCAGGTCGGGGACAAACGTCAGCAGCGCCAGCGCCGCATACGCGCCGATCAGGGCGTTGATCAGGGCGACTGTCGACAGGTCGCGCTTCTCGCTGCGCCGCCGGATGAGGGCATACAACCCGGTGAGGGCCACGCCGATCACAGCGGCAATCACGACAGCCAGCGCCGTGACCTCGACGCCGCCGGCGATCAGCAGCAAGGCGACCATCAGCGCGAGGGTCAGGGCCGTGGGCACGCGCATCGAGCGCCCCAGCCGCTCCGCCGAGGCGCTGCGCCACGCAGCGAGGGGCGCGATGCCCATCAGGATGAACAGCGCCGCGAACAGTGGCCCGGCGACGCGCTCGAAGTACGGCGGCCCCATCGTGATCTTCTGGTTGAGGAACAGCTCCGAGATGATGGGCACGCCAAACGACCCCCAGAACACGGCGACCGCGATGCTGACAAACGCCAGGTTGTTGAGCATGAACACGCTCTCGCGCGAGAACCAGCTCTGCACACGCGCCTCGGCCTTCAGCCCGCGCCAGCGGCTCGCGAGCAACGCCAGCGAACCGATCACGACGATGGTCACGAAAGCCAGCATCGGCGCGCCGATGGGCGACTCGGCGAACGAGTGCACCGACGACACCCACGCCGCTGCGCGTGGCGAACGTCCCGAAGATCACCAGCCAGTAGGTCAGGATGATGAGGATCATGTTCCAGCGCTTGAGCATCCCGCGCTTCTCCTGGATCATGATCGAGTGCAGGAACGCGGTCGCGGTCAGCCAGGGGAGCATCGCGGCGTTCTCGACCGGGTCCCAGCCCCAGTAGCCGCCCCAGCCGAGCACGTCATACGCCCAGCGCCCGCCGAGGATGAGGCCCAGGCTGAGGAAAAGCCACGCCACCAGCGCCCATCGGCGCGTGACGCGAATCCACGCCGCGCCATACTCGCGCACCGCCAGCGACGCAATCGCGAACGCGAAGGGGATCACCAGGCTCACGAAGCCCAGGTAGAGCATCGGCGGGTGGATCACCATGCCGAAATGCCGCAGCAGCGGGTTCAGGCCCAGGCCGTCGGTTTCCGCGCCGGGGAAGGGCGGTTGCAGCCAGAAGCTGAGCGTGCCGTCCGTCATCTGGTACGGCGCAACCGGGACCGTGCCGGCGGGTTGCAGCGCGGTCGCCCCGATGCGCCCGGTGTCCGGGTCGGCCCAGAACCGGTCGAAGGGGTTGGCGAAGAACGCCGTCAGCGCGAGGAAGAACGCCAGCGTGAGCATGGTCACGGCGAGGACGAAGGGCATCAGGCGGCGATGGCTCCGCCAGTTGATGAGCACGGCGGCAGCGCCGAAGACGCTCATCAGCCACGACCAGAAAAGCAGCGACCCCTGCTGCCCGCCCCAAAGCGCCGTGACCTTGAAGAAGAGGTCAGAACTGCGCATCGTTGTGCTGTGCACGTAGGCAAGCTGGAAGTCGCCATCGACGAGCGCGATGACCAGCGTGCCGCACGAGATCGTCAGCAGCACGAACGCGGCCAACGCTGCGTTGCGCGCGCTGAGCACCCAGCGCGCGCGCTCGCCGCTCAGCGGCACCGCGACGTTCCCCGGCATGAGCACCGGGCCAGCGCCCCACAGCGCCGCCGCCGCCGCGTAGACCGCGCAGATGAGACCGAGCACCATCGTGACCAGGCCGATTTCGGCGATCATGCCGTATCCTTTGTGAAACAACCTTGATGAATGGCGGGCGATACTGCGCGCAGGCACGCGACAGCGCCACGCAAGCGCCGCGCGCCCCCAACTGGCCCCTTACCGGTGCGGCCTAGCCGGCCTGCTCCGGCACAGCCTCGTCGTAGCGGGTGGGGCACTTGAGCATGAGGTCGGTGGCGTGGAAGACGCCGTCCGCCCCCATGTAGCCGGTGAGGATCGCCTGCGCCTCGTGCTGGAGCAGGTCAGGCATGGGCATCCCTCCACCACCACCGGGACGCGCGCCCGGCTGGTGTCGCTCGCCGCAACGTGCAACGCCTGCGCGAGGCCGCCCTCGTCCTCGATCTGTGCGGTGTCATCGCTGATGTGGGCGATGGTGAAGTGCAGTTCCATCGGGTCTTCCTGGAACTTGATCGTGTCGCCGAGCACGACGCCGGAGGTCTGAACCGTCTCGCCGACCAGCTCCGGGCGGTTGACCAGCTCCTCGACGGTGATGAAAAAGCGGCCACTGGTGAGCGTCCCCGCGACCACCAGAATCACCACCGCCGCGAGGATCAGAAGGCCGCCGATGAGGAATTTCATGTTCAGGCCGCCGCCCTGGGCTACGGGTTCGTGTGCTGACTCTTCTTCGGGGCTATCGGCCCAGGTGATGTCTGCCATGCCGCACTCCTTGAAACAACCCTACACTGCCACACGTGCGCCGCGCTCGCGCCGAATCCTATATGAGCGATTCTACCCACAAGGGAGGCATTTTCCAAGCGCAGCAATCACGCTATTCAGATGATATTAGTCACCATTGCCTTACACTCCGGCAACAGACGGTGGGCGCGCGCTGTGTCAGATCGGTAACAGCCTGTCCCCAGGCTGTAACAGCGCGGCCATGCGCGCGCAACAGCCAGCGGCTACAATCCGCTTTGGATCGCGCGCCGGCAGCGCAGCGCGCCGGCGGCGCGGCGGCACCCGGCATCGTCGAGCCGCCGCCGTTCCGATGTATAATCAGCGCACCCGACCACCATGCAATCGAACCACCGCGAGGTTCTGTCACGATAGCGAGGAGCACTATGTACCGCAGACTGCTGGTTTTGACCCTGATGACCGTTGTACTCGCCGTTATGCTCGCCGGCGGGCTGGCCGCCGCACAAGACGACGCGCTGCCGCCCCACGTGATCGACGTGTGGCCGCTGCCCGGCGTCGAACTCGCCGGCGACGAGACGCTGACGATCACGTTCGACCAGCCGATGGAGGCGGTGAGCGTCGAGGCAGCGCTGACCTTCAGCCCGGCGCTGGAGGGCGCAGTCGCCTGGCCTGACGCGCGCACGCTGGCGTTCACGCCCGCCGAGGGCTGGCCGACAGCCAACACATACACTGTCACCATCGGGACGGGCGCGACCGCTGCCAGCGGCCTGAGCCTGGAAGACGCCTACGCGTTCGAGGCGAAGACCATCGGCCCGCTGGAGGTCGGCGAGATCGCGCCGGCAGACGGCGCGGAGGGCGTCAACGCCGACGCGCGCATCGTGGTGAGCTTCAACCGGCCCGTGGTGCCGCTCGTCTCCACCGCCGAGATGGCGGACCTGCCCGCGCCGATCACCATCGAGCCGCCCGCCGAGGGCAAGGGCGAGTGGCTCAACACGTCGCTCTACACCTTCACCCCGGCGGAGCCGCTGCAGGGCGGCGCGACGTACACCGTCACCGTGCCCGCCGGGCTGACGAGCGTGGACGGCGCGGTGCTCGAAGCGGGCTACAGTTGGTCGTTCCGCACCCTTCCGCCGCAAATCCTCAGCATCGAGCCGCCCCCCGGCAGCGAGGGCGTGCTGCTCGACGCGGCGGTTGTCGTCACCTTCAGCCAGTCGATGGACGCTGCCAGCACCGAGGCGGCCTTTTTCGCTGCTTTTACGAGGGCCAGCCCGTCGAGGGCGCGTTTGGCTGGAACGACGACAACACCCAGTTCACGTTTACCCCCTGGCGCAGTTGAACCTCGAAAGCACCTACGTCGTCAACATCGCGCCCACCGCGCTCAGCGCAGCCGGCGAGGCGGCGCTGCTGGAGGGCCAGTCGGCGAGCTTCGCCACCGTGCCCATGCCTGGCGTGCGGGAGACCATGCCGGTGAATGGGACCGTCGGCGTCCCGCTGTGGCAGACAGACACCCAGATCCAGTTCCGCTCGCCGATGAACACCAATACCTTCGAAGGCCGGATCGCCATCGACCCGGAGCCGGAGCAGTGGACCCCCTACACCGACGAAGGGGGCATGTGGCTGACGCTGATCTTCAACAAGAAGGCGAACACCACCTACACCATCACCCTCCAGGCCGGCATGGAGGACATCTACGGCAACGCCATCCCGACCGACTACATCTTCAGCTACACCACCGCCGGCATCGAGACGAACGCGGAACTGCTCCGGCCCAGCCAGCTCGTGACAACCGGGGCCTACCGCGAGGACACGCGCATCCCGATCATCGTGAGCGGCGCGCCCACGGTGGATTTCGCGCTGCACCGTCTCGACCTCGCCAACTTGCAGGATGCGGTGAGCGGAGGCTATTGAGCAACACCCTGCCGTGGTACATCGCCAGCCGCGAGAACCTGGTGCGCGAGTGGACCGCGTCCTTTGACTCCGGCGGCGAGGACCGCGCCCTCCGTGATGTGCTGCTCGCCTCCGAAACGGGCGGGGAGTTGCCCAAGGGCCTGTACTACCTGGTGTCGCGCTTCCCCGCCAACGAGAGCGGCAACCTGAGCCAGACGGCCCTGGTCGTCGCGGACGCCAACCTCACCGTCATGCGCGCGCACGACGAGACGCTCGTCTGGCTGACCGACATGGTGAGCGCCGCGCCGGTTGAGGGCGCGACGGTGACGATCTATCACCGGGACGAGGCCATCGCGCGCGGCGCGAGCGACGCCGACGGCATCTTCCGCGCGCCGGTGCAGCTCCCGCGCGACGATGCGTTCATCACCATCATCGCCGAGAGCGATGACCACTACGGCGTGTGGATCAGCGGGTACCAGCCGCAGCCCCCGACCACGGAAGCCTACCTCTACACCGACCGGCCCATCTACCGCCCCGGCGATACCGTCTACTTCCGGGGCGTGGCGCGCGACAAGGACGACATGGACTTCAGCGTGCCCAACGTGCGCACGCTGCGCGTGACGGCCGGCTCGTTCTGGAGCGATGAAACCTTCTTCACGGGGGACGTCGAACTTACCACGTTCGGCACCTTCAGCGGCGAGTTTGTGCTGCCGGAGGAGGCAACCGTCGGCGACGGCTTCCTCCGCATCGAGAGCGAGGCCGACGACACGGGCTACCCGGCGGGCATCGAGTTCACCGTCGCCGAGTACCGCGTGCCGGAGTTCGAGGTCGCGGTGACGGCGCAGCAGGACGACCTCTTCCAGGGCGACACGCTCAGCGCCATCGCCGAGGCGTCGTACTACTTCGGCGGCGCGGTCAGCGATGCGGCGCTCAATTGGGCCGCCTACGGCGAGCCGACCGCGTTCAACTACACCGGTCCGGGCGCCTACCACTTCGGCGACGACACCTGGCGCTACACCTGGGTGGACGTTGGCAGGGGCGACGGCGCGACGGACACGGATGGCCGGTTCCTCATCTCGACCGACAACACCACGCCCGACACGTCGAACCCGCTCCGCGTCACCGTGGAAGCCACCGTCACCGACGAGAGCCAGCAGGCCATCAGCGGGCGCACGACGCTCACGCTGCACCCGGCGGACGTCTACATCGGGATACGCGCGAGCCGCTTCTTCGGCCAGGCCGGGGAGCCGCTCAACGTCGCGCTGATCGCCGTGGACGCGGCGAGCGCGCCGCTGCCGGGCCAGCGCATCGACCTGACCATCGAGGAAATCCGCTGGACGCGCGTGCCCATCGAGGGCGAGTTCGGGCGCTACAACTGGGAAGAGGAAGTGATCGAGGTCGAGACCGCGCAGATCACGGCCGGCGACGACGGGACCGCCAGCTACGCCTTCACCCCGGAGCGCGGCGGCGTCTTCCGCGTGCGCGCGACCGCGATGGACGATAAAGAACGCACCAGCAGCAGCGCGCAACGCTTCTGGGTGTTCGGCGGCGGCCCGGTGTGGTGGGGCGCGCCCTTCTCGGAAGAGTACATCACGCTGAACGCCGACAAGGACAGCTACGTCCCCGGCGAGACCGCGCAGGTGCTCGTGCAACTCCCCTTCCAGGGCCGCTCGACGGTACTCATGACCACCGAGCGCGTGAACGTGATGACCACCGAAGTCATCGAGGTGGAGGGGTCAACCCTGGTCTATGAAGTGCCCATCACCACCGACTCCGCGCCGACCCTCCATGTGAGCGCGGTCGTCATCAAGGGCATCGACGACGAATCCGTTGCGCCCGGCTACCGCCAGGGGCGCGTGTACCTGAACATCGAGCCAGTGAACCGGCGGCTTACCGTCACGGTCACGCCTTCGGTCACGCGGGCGCAGCCGCGCGAGGAGGTCACGTTCGATGTGACCGTCACCGACGCCGCCGGCGCGCCGGCAGTGGCCGAGGTCGGCCTGGCGCTGGTGGATAAGGCCATCCTGGCGCTGCGCGAACCCAACAGCGTCACCCTCGAAGAGGGGTTTTACCACTACCAGGGCAACTACGTCGATACCGTGGTGTCCGTGTACGGGCTGCTCGACCGCTTTACCATGATGGCAGCCGACGGTAGGGGCGGCGGCGGCGGTGGTGGCGGCGGCCCCGAGATGCCTCTCGTCCGCGAGGACTTCGAACAGACGCCGCTCTGGGTGCCGCATGTGGTGACCGGCGAGGACGGACGCGCGTCGGTCTCGGTGACGCTGCCCGACAACCTGACGACCTGGCACCTCGACGCACGCGGCGTCACGCTCGACACCGACGTCGGCCAGACCACAACCGAGGTGGTTGCGACGCTGCCGCTGCTCGTGCGCCCGGTCGCGCCGCGCTTCTTCGTCGTCGGCGACCGCGTGCAGCTTGCCGCCGTCATCAACAACAACTCAGACAGCGACCAGACCGTCGAGGCCCGGCTCGACGCGGCGGGCGTGGTGCTCGAAGGCGCGGCGGCGCAGACTGTGACCGTCGAGGCCGGGCAGCGCGCGCGCGTCGAGTGGGACGCGGTCGTGCAGGACGTGGACTACGTGGATCTGACCTTCTACGCGGTCGGTGGGGAGTACCAGGACGCTGCAAAGCCCATGCTCGCGACCGGGCCGGACGGCACGATCCCGGTGTACCGCTATACCGCGCCCGACACGGTCGGGACCGGCGGCGTGCTCCGCGAGGAAGGCGCGCGCACCGAGGCGGTGAGCCTGCCGCCGCGCCTCGACGCTGATCAGGGCGCGCTCACCGTGCGCCTGGACCCGTCGCTTGCGGTCACGGCAACCGATGCGTTCGACTACCTGCTGAACTACCCGCACCAGTGCATCGAACAGACCGTGAGCCGGTTCCTGCCGAACGCGGTGACCTACCGCGCGCTGCGCACGCTGGACATCACGGACCCGGCGCTTGAGGCCGGCCTGGCGAGTGCGCTCGGCGACGGCCTGGCGAAGCTCACCCAGGCGCAGAACGCCGACGGCGGCTGGGGGTGGTTCTCCGGCATGGCGAGCGACCCGCTGGTCACCGCCTACGCAGCGCTCGGCCTGATCGAAGCGCGCGACGCCGGCTTCGCCATCGACGCGGCGATGCTCGACCGCGCGGTCAACTTCGTGCAGACGCAGCGCGTCACGCCGAGGGTTGAGACGCCCGACTGGCAGCTCAACCGGCAGGCGTTCTTCCTATACGTGCTTGCAAGGGAGGGCATCGGCACCGCCAACGATTACGCCACGCTCATGGAACAGCGCCTGCGCATCTCCTACGCGGGGCGCGCGTACCTGCTCATGGCCTTTGACGCGCTGTTCCCCGGCAACATGGCTATCGACCTGCTCGCCAGCGATCTGACCACCGCCGCCCGGCTCTCCGCCACCGGCGCGCACTGGGAAGAGGAATACACCGACTGGTGGAACTGGGGCAGCGACACGCGCACCACCGCGCTCGTGCTCAGCGCGCTGACGCGCGCGACGCCGGAGAGCGATCTGCTGCCCAACGCGGTGCGCTGGCTGATGGTCGCGCGCCAGGGCGACCACTGGACGACCACGCAGGAGACCGCCTGGGCGGTGATCGCCTTCACCGACTGGATGGCGCTCACCGGCGAACTCCAGGGGAACTACGACTACAGCGCGAGCCTCAACCGCGAGGCGCTGGCCGAGGGGTCGGTCACGCCGGCGACGGTGCGTGAGGGCCAGGTGCTCCACGTGGCGGTGAGCGACCTGCTGCGCGACGAGGCAAACCGGCTCGTCGTGGCGCGCGGCGCGGGCGAGGGCAACCTCTACTACACCGCGCACCTGGAACTGCGCCTGCCCGCTTCGGAGGTCAGCGCGCTCAGTCGGGGCATCAGCGTGCAGCGCGAGTACTTCCTCGCTGGCGAGGAAGGCGAGGACGCAACGCCGGTCACGGGCGCGCAGCTTGGCGACACGATCACCGTGCGTCTGACGCTCACGCTGCCGGAGGATGTGTTCTACTTCGTGCTGGAGGACCCGATCCCCGCCGGCGTCGAGGCCGTCGATACCGGGCTGCTGACCACCAGCAGCCTGGCCGAAGAGCCGTCGATCCAGCGCGAGATCGAGGAAGACCCGTACTGGTACTGGGGCTGGTGGTGGTTCGACCGGACCGAGATGCGCGACGAGCAGGTGAACCTCTACGCCGACTTCCTGCCGCGCGGCACCTACGTGTACACGTACCAGGTGCGCGCCAGCGTCGCCGGTGCGTTCCAGACGCTGCCCGCGCACGCCTACGCCTTCTACTTCCCGGAGGTGTTCGGGCGCAGCGACGGCGCGCTCTTCACGGTCGAGCCAGCGCCGGTGGAGTGAGCCGTTCCCGATAGGACAAGGGTAGGGGCACGGCATGCCGTGCCCCTGCTTTTTCATAGGAAGGCGGGCAGGTAGAAGCTGAGGAAGTGCAGGCCGGCGTCCGGCGCGGCGGAGAGCGTCGCCGCCTCCGCGCCGGGCCGCGCCAGGATCACGTCATACTGGCCGAGCGTCACCACATCCCCGTTGTGGCGCGCCGTGCCCGCGCCGTCGGTGACGTAGAGGAACAGGTCCTCGCCGGGGCGCGGCGGTTCGAACGCGGTCGCGCCGCCGGGGTCGATGGCCGTCGCCGTCAGCCGCGCCGCGACGTGGTCATCCATCGGCGAGCCGTCCCCGATAAGGCGATGCACGGTTGCGTCGCCGGCGCGCTGCGCGGGCAGCGCCTCGCGGCGCAGTTGCTGGTAGTGCGGCGGCAGCGCACGATGCTCCGGCTCCACCGCGAACCAGATCTGGATCACGCGCACCGGCTCGTCGCGCAGGTTCAGCTCCTGGTGCTCGATCCACTCACCGGAGAACATACGCTGTAGCTCCCCCGGCCCGATGTCGCCCTTGCCGCCGGTCGTGTCCTCGTGCGAGAGCGTGCCCTCCAGCACCCAGGTGTATATCTCCAGGCCGCGGTGCGGGTGCCACGGGAACCCGCTTTGCGGCGCGATCCGGGTCATGTGCGCGGTGAGCATCCCGCTCAGGTAGCGCAGCGGACTCCACCCGCCCACCGCGAAGTGCGAATGGAGCCAGTGCACGGGATGCACCAGCGGGAACGTCGTTGCCGCGAAGTGCTGGAAGTCGGCGGGGCGCGCGAAACCGGGGTCGATGTGTGTCATCTGCATGGCAATCCCCTGTGTCGATATGCTGCCAGGGGTCAGCGTGCACTGACCCCTGAAAATCATACCTCAATTGTCGCAAAACCCACCTCGCGCCGCCAACGCCACCGCAACACGAATGCACTTCACAGGGGAGAGCGGCCCCGCCATCAACTGCGCAGAGCGCAGGAAGAATTGAACCGCGAATAACGCGAATAACGCCAATCCAGAAGAAATGACAGGCCCCTCGTCGAGAGGGGCGCGATATAGTCAAGCGGTTGTCTTATAAGTGTCTGAAATCCGTATTATCCGTTGAAATCCGATGTCACCTGCCGCTTCTGTCATTACCAATAGTCGTCGGGCTACAACATAGCGGATGCCGAGCGGACAACGTGAATGGATACTATCCGTGGTTAACATCCGCCGCCGGCGGGGCTACCCGCGCAGCCGCCGCACCACCTCGCGGACCGCGACGGCGATGTCCTGGGTGGTATCGACCTCAATGTAACTGTGCGCGACGGGCTGCTCGCGCACACGCAGCCGCTCGTATACCGACCAGTCGGCGGTGGAGACGCCGTCGGGCGGGATCGAGGCCGCGCGCTGCGCCAGCCGCGCCTTGATGACCGCCACCGGCGCGGTGGTGCGCACCGTCACGAGCCGGGCGGCGGCGTTCAGCCCCACGCGGCGGACCATCTCGCGCCGGCCTTCGCTGAGGTTGGTCGCATCGTAGATCACCCATCGCCCCTCGCGCAGCAGGTCCCAGATCACGGCGTCGGCCACTTCGTAGACGACGGCGTTCTCCTGCGGCGCGAATTGCGGGCTGGGGAACAGCGCCGCGCGCACCAGGTCGCTCCCCACCAGCGTGAAGGGGCCGGCCTCGGCGAGCGCGCGGGCGAACGTGGTCTTGCCCGTGCCGGGCAGGCCGGTCATGACCGCCAGCGCGGGCTGCTCAGCCGGCGGCGTGAGGTCCAGCATGGCGCGGATCAGGGCGGCTTTCTCTTGCAGCGTGCGCGTCATGCTATGATTATACCGACTCACCGCGCGCAACCGCCCGGCAATTCGCCATATTCGCGCTACACTTGGGGAAATCAGGGACGAAAGCAAGGGGTGCAGCGACAATGACAGACGCCGCACGACGGGCTGACCAAAACGCCAACGCGCCGCTGACGCGCGAGGCGCTCGCCGATGTGATCGATCTGGCGCTATGGGCCGGGCAACTTCTCCTGCAACACGGCGCGGAGGCCGAGCGCGTCGAGGAGACGCTGCACTACATGGCGACCGGCCTGGGCTGCGAGTGGATCGACGTGCTGGTCTCGCCCAACGTGATCCTGGTGACCACCAGCAGCGGTGTCGAGTTCCGCACGAAAGTGCGCCGCGTGCCGACGCTGGGCGTGGACATGACCAGGGTGTCGGCGGTGAACCGGCTGAGCCGCCGCGTGGTGGCGGGCGAGCTGGACCGGGCCACGGTGCGCGCGGAGTTGGAGCGCATCAGCAACCTGAAGCCGCACTACAACCGCTGGCTCGTCGTGCTCGTGGTCGGGATGGCGTGCGCGGCCTTCAGCCGGCTCTTTGGCGCGGATTGGCCCGCCTTCGCCGTGACGTGGCTCGCCGCGTCGGCGGCGATGTTCGTGCGCCAGGAGCTTGCGCGGCGCGAGTTCAACCCCCTGCTCGTCATCCTGGCGACCGCTTTCGTGGCTGGGGTATTCGCCAGCACCGCCGGCCTGCCTGGGCTGAGCGCGACGCCCCGGCTCGCGCTTGCGGCCTCGGTGCTCCTGCTGGTGCCGGGCGTCCCGCTCATCAACGCCGCCGAGGACCTCATCAAGGGCTATCTGGTGATCGGCATCGTGCGCGGCATGGTGGGCATCCTCATCTCATTGTGCATCGCGTTAGGGCTGCTGCTGGCGATGCGGCTGACGGGGGCGTGGCTGTGAGCGGGCTGGGGTTCCTGTGGCTCATCCTCACCGACGCGCTCTGGTCCGCGATGGCGGCGCTCGGCTTTGCGGTGCTGTTCAACGTGCCGGTGCGCACGCTCTGGGGGTGCGCGATGTGCGGCGCGACCGGCCACGCCGTGCGCACGCTGCTCATGGAGGCCGGACTCGGCATCGAACTGGCGACGCTGGCCGGCGCGACGGTGGTGGGCTTTCTGGGCGGCGTCTTTGCGCGGCAGTGGCGGACGCCGACCACGACATTCACCGTCAGCGGCGCGATCCCGATGGTGCCGGGCGTGTTCGCCTACGAGACGATGATCGGCCTGCTGACCATCGCCGACACCAGCCAGCCGGTCAACTACGACCTGGTGGCGGAGGTGATCGTCAGCGCGGTGAAGACGGCACTGATCCTGGGAGCGATTGCGTTCGGCATCGCCGCGCCGGGGTTGCTGTTCCGCCGGCGCAGGGCGGAGGGCGGGGAATAGGACGCAGCGTGATTATTTCCAGAATACGCAGATGTGTTATAATTAAAGTTATAATGAACCTTGATCCGACAAACAACCTTCCGCATAAGGTGATTGCGAGATGGGTGACGAATTACATGATCAGTCGCGCAAGGTCAACACCGAAGGCGGTCCCTACTTCGAGAACCTGACCATCGTCTACCGGCAGGATGCCGCCCCTGTTGAGCGCTACCTGCGCACCATCCTCGAATCGCCCAACCGTCCCTGGTGCGACTACCGCAACCTCAAGGCACGCTACATCGACCTGCGCGGCGATGCTGTGTACCAGCGCCGCCACGAATTCGACTTCCCACTCGTTCCTACTGCGTTGAGCTGGCTCGCGGCACAGGGCAATGCCGAACCGGAGCCGGTCGAGTCGATCATGGACGCCATCAAGCAACATGAGCGAATCGCGCTGCTCGGCGACCCCGGCGCGGGCAAGTCCACGACGTTGCAGGTGCTCCTCGTCGATGCGGCGGAGGCATGTCTCAAAGACCCTATCAACAACCCACTGCCGGTATACCTGCGGCTGGGTGCATGGCCCGAAAAAAGTGGAGACACTGCGCGACTGGGTAGGACGTTACTTCCAAGATCATGCTATCCGCGACGTACCACTAGCGCGGAACGTGTTGCTACTTCTCGATGGCCTCAACGAGATGGGAGCACGCGACCGTGCGGCGCGTGTGAAGTCCATTGGCGCGTTTCTAGAGGAGTATGAGAGCACGCGCATGGTGGTGACGTGTCGGCAGCATGATTACGCTGATGAAATACAAAAGATATTGGATCTTGACCGACTGGTTGCTCAACCGCTCAACAATGATCGGATACGGCGGTTCCTAAATGCCTATATCCGTGACAAGGCGCGGGCAAGGGCACTGTGGAAGGAGATTCAGCCTTCAGACTATGCGTGGAGGGATGAAAGACAGCGCTCTCTGCTCGAACTCGCGCGCAATCCCTACCTCCTTACTATCGTGGCACTGATTTACGAGCGAGACAAGCGGTTGCCAGAGAGCACAACTGACCTGTTTCGGCAGATAGTAACTGAACGCTGGTTGCACGAAGCGGGACAAAAAGAGAACCCTGAAGCATCGAAGGTTCACGACTTCACGTTTCATGAATTTACAGAGGGACTTGGCAATCTGGCGTTTGCTATGGTTGACGAAGGGGCCAGCACCACCGTCAACTTGGCATGGGCCAGAAAGCGTTTACGACGGCCTGTTATTGGGCGGCACTTCTTGCTCGAACCTCTCTATCCACCTGCAACGAGACGCGCTGATGACTTGCTGCGGGTTGGCGAGGCGTGCAGTGTGTTAACTATCACCACCAACCAAATTCGATTCTTCCACCAGTTGATGCAGGAGTATTTCGCAGCGCTGGCTATGGATTGGCGCAGGGGTTTGACGATATCGATTGACCGGTGGGAAATGTTGGTGATGCGCGCCAATATGAGTGAGGCAGCCCGTGATGAAGTGCTTGTAGTTTGTATTGCTGGTCTCGGAAATACGGACAGTCGAATGCGCTGGGCAGTTGCAAATGCAATGAGCGAGATAAGGGATGCGCGGGCAGTGGAGCCGTTAATCAACGCCTTGCGTGATGCAAATGGACGGGTGCGTATAGCTGCTGCGCATGCACTTGGACGGATTGGTGATGTACGGGCAATTGAACCGTTGATTGTGGCTCTTCGTGACAAACAACATATTGACTCCTATGTCGAAGCACTAGGACTGTTTGGAGAGCCAGCGGTTGAGCCTTTGGTCAAGGTCATACTGAAGACAGAGGATGCTTCGATACGCCAAGCTGCTACGGAAGCGTTAAAGCTAATTGGTAAGCCAGCAGCGAGTCCTCTAATTGCAGTTTTGAACAATGCTAATTGGAGTGTGCGCGAGAAAGCCTTGGATGCGTTAATCCAAATGGGAGAGATATCCGTGGAATCCATTGTTGCCGCTTTGCACGGCGTAGATTTGGAAATGCACAGCTTTATCGAGGATGCGATGCATCATCAAGGCGACTTCGCCGATCCTACTACTGCGCTTAACTTCTTTGACGTTCTTGAGGATAACACTGTTTTGCAATCGCACACGCGCTTCCGTGAGATTCTTGCCGAAGCATTACGTGAAATCGGCACGCCGGAGGCGCGCGCCGCGTTACGCGAACATGGCTTTGATGCCTGAAGGAGCTTTACGGTTGCCTGTCCAGGTAGCGCATGGCCTCGTCGAAGGCGGCATCGCCAGCAAACACGCCCGACAGCGCCAGGAACGCATCGACTGCCGCCGGGTCGGGCTGCCGCGCGACATACTCAACGGCGACTACAACCCGGTCGCCCTCCTGCAAGTTCAGCGCTTTGAGCAGGTCTTCGGGCAGGCCGAGGATCGGTTTGTCGGTGTGCTTGACCGTGAAGTGCTCCATGATGGTACTCCGCTACACCCCTACCACTCACATTGTAGCACAGATCACGGCAGCTCAATCTCCACCCAGTTGACGCGCTCCCGGTACACCGTCACCGGCTGGCGGAGCTTGCGGTCGCCCAGGTGGAGGATAAGCGTGTAGTCGCCTTCGGGCAGGTCGCCGATGGCGAAGTTCTCCTCAAGCTGGTCGTCGCCCCAGACCCCCTCGCTGTAGGTGGCGAGGTCGCGCACGATGCCCGGCGCGCTCACCGTGAGCGCCAGCCCTTCGACCAGGTTGCCCTCCGCGTCGGTGATGCGCCCGGCGAGCACGCCGAAGCCGTCAAAGTTCTGAATCCACAGGTCGGGGTTGCGGACCGCGCCGTAATCATACGGGTCGGCGACGCGGACCTCGAAGTGCAGGTGCGCGCCGATGGCGACGCCGGTCGCGCCCACCAGCCCGATCTGGTCATAGCGGTCTACGCGCTGCCCGGCCTGCACGCTCACCTTGGACAGGTGCCCGTAGAGCGTGAAGACAAGCTGCCCATCGGCGGTGGTGAAGTCGTGCGAGATCACGACCACGTTGCCGTAGAAGTCCGGCTCCGGCCCGAAGACGCGGTCGGTGTCCGGCCCGGCGTAGAGCACGGTCCCATCGGCGACGGCGCGGACCGGCGTGCCGTTCGGGTTCATCAGGTCCATGCCATGGTGCACGCGATAGTTGCCGCCGCCGGTGCTCCCGTACGGGTAGTTGCGCGAGACCCAGTTGGTGTGCTCCGGGTCGAAGGGCCGCTCCATGAGGAAGTGATCCTGGAACGGCGCGGCGCTGATCAGCAGCGGCAGCGGGCTGGCGGTGGCGTTCGGCGCGCCGCCGGCCAGCGGCGCGAGGGTCGGGGTGTCCGTCATCGTCGGGGAGGGCGTCGGCGTGGGCGAGACCGTCGCGCTCCCGACCAGGGTCGGCATGGCGAGGGTCGGCAGCGCGGTCCGGCTGACCGGGATCGCCACGCTGTCGAGGCCGCTGCCGGCGCGCGTCGCGGTGGCGGTTGGGGGAAGCGGTGGCGGTTGCGGTCCGTGTCGGCGTTGCGGTCCGCGTCGCCGGCGCGGCGTTCGTAGGGCTTGCGGTCGGGAAGGTGCGCGCGTACAACACGACGAAGGTCGGCGTCGCGCTCGGGTCGGTCAGGGACGCCTCTCCGGCGGCCTGGTCGGATGCCCCGGCGGGGAAGAAACCCGCGCTGCACGCGGTCAGGAGCAGCCCGGCAAGCGTCAGAACGATGAGCCGGCGGTGTCGCAACAAGGGCCTGCCTCGCCTCTCGCCTATTTCAGTTCGGCGCGCGCTTCGAGCGTCGCCATCACCCGCCGGTAGGCGACCCGCGCCCGGTCGCGCACAGCCACGACCTCGCCCCGCACCTGGCCGGCGAGGTGCGCGTTGGCGAACTCCTTCACGTTGACGAGCACGTTCAACGTCGCGCCCTCGACGGCAGCCAGCCCCACCTGCGCGGCGACGCCGGCGTCGCTGGACGCGTTGACATTGCCCTTCTCGGCCACCGTCTCGGCGAGCTGGAGGCAATCCAGCGCGAGCCGGGCCACGTGCAGCGGCGCGTTCGCCGCGCGCATGTACGCCGCCTGGATCTGCTCGGCGCGCTTGGGGTCCTCTTTGTCGATCTTGTAGGCCGCCATCACCAGGTTGAACGCCTCCACGTCCTCGGCGATGGCGTCGGTCAGCGCGGCGGTGAGCTGGTCGGCGCGCTCGGCCACCTGGCGCATCTCGTCCTCGACCTCCGCATAGCGCCGCTTGCCCACCGTCACGCGCGCGACCATCGCCGCCAGCGCCGCCGAAAGCGCGCCACAGAGCGCCGCCACCGCGCCGCCGCCCGGCGTGGCCGTGCCCTCGGCCACGGCCTGGATGAAACCCTCCGGGCGCAGCGGCGACTCCGGCGCGCGCCGCGCGCCTGACGGGAGGATGCGCACCGTCTCTTCGGCGGCGGCCCGCGCCGCCGCGTCGCTGAGGAGTTCCGTCAGCCGGTTCTCGATGATTTGCTCCGGCTTGAGGTTGTCCAGTTGCAGGTACCACTGCGCGCTCTCGACGAGCGCCGCCTGCGGGATCATGCCAACCAGTTCACTGTCCACCACGCGCGCGCCGTAGCGCCCGGCCTCGCGGCGGATGAGTTCAACCACGCGGTGCAGCGGCGTCTTCTCGAAGTTGGTGAAGTTCATCGACACCTGCGCCCGGCCCTCGACCAGCAGCCCCAGCGCCTTGAGGTACCGCATCCCGCCGCCGGAGTGGCGGATCGCCCTGGCAATCTTCTTCGCGACCTCGACATCGTCCGTGTCGAGATACACGTTGAACGCAATCAGGAACGGGCGCGCGCCGATCACCGTCGCGCCGGCGCTGCCCAGCGCCGCCGGGCCGAAGTCGGGCTTGCGGTCTGGGTCGGTCTGGATCACCTCGCGCAGGCCCTCGAACTCGCCCCGGCGGATGTCTTCGAGGTTCACGCGGTCAGGGCGCGCGGCGGCGGCCTCGTAGAAGTACACCGGAATGCCGAGTTCCTCGCCCACGCGCTGCCCCACGCGCCGCGCGATCTGCACGCAGTCGTCGAGCGAGACGCCGCGCAGCGGCACGAAGGGGCACACGTCGGTCGCGCCGATCCGGGGATGTTCGCCCTGGTGCTCGTTGAGGTCGATCAGGTGAGATGCTTTCTCAATCGCCGCGAACGCCGCCGCCTCGACGTGTTCGGGCGCGCCGACAAAGGTCACCACCGAGCGGTTGTGATCCGCGTCGCTGCTGTAATCGAGCACGTGGACGGGCGCGGCGCGCTGGATCGCGTCGATGATCGCCTGCACCGTCTCCGGGCGGCGGCCTTCGCTGAAGTTGGGCACAC
The DNA here is from genome assembly GCA_027494055.1 of Anaerolineae bacterium. Taxonomy (GTDB): domain Bacteria; phylum Chloroflexota; class Anaerolineae; order Aggregatilineales; family JAFGMM01; genus JAOSJO01. The sequence continues at coordinate 513,361 of JAOSJO010000025.1, forward strand.
ACTCAACCAGTCGGTTCACGAGTCCCCCTTTAGGGCATCTTTGCGGCGCACGGGGCGAATTATACCGAACAATGCGGCGCGTGACAGGCTCCGGTAACGAGATGCTAACCGCGCGCCGGGCCTATTCCCAGTACAATAGGCTTATGGACGCCCCAGACGCGCAACTGCCAAACGGCATCTGGCGCTGGCTCGGCGCGCACGTGAGCGACGCGGAATACCGCCCGCACGCCGACCCCGCCGTGACCGTCCGCCGCCTCGACGAAGACGGCGCGACGCACTACGTGCTGCGCCAGAGTAACAGCTACCTCCGCCTGGACGAGCGCGAGTACGCGCTCTGGCAGCAAATGGACGGCGCGCGCACGGTCAGGGACCTGGTCGTGTTTTACTTTACCGCGTTCGGGTCGTTTGGCTATGCGCGCGTGGCGCAGCTCGTGGCCGACCTCAAGGCGGGCGGGTTCCTGGTGGACAAGCCGGCGTATGCCTACCGGTCCATCCGGGAGGCGCTGGCCGCGCGCGACCCCGGCTACGCGGGCCAGCAGGCGGCGCGCGCGTTCCTCGCGCGCCAGTTCCCCCTCACCGAACTCGACCCCTATTTCACCCGGCTGTACCGGCGCGTGGGCCGCTATCTCTTCCACTGGCTGACGCTGACGGTGCTCGGCGCGCTGGCCGTCGCCGGGTTCGTCGTGTTTCTCTACCTGCTGGCGCGGTTCCCGACCGTCGCCGCCGGGCGCGAGGGCGACGGCGGTTCGGTGTTGGGCGGCCTGCTGACGCTCCTCGTCGCCAGCGCCGCCCTCCTCGTCGTCCACGAGCACGCGCACGCGCTCACCACCAAGCACTTCGGGCGGCGCGTGCCCGTCGGCGGGGTGATGATCTACTACGGGATGCCGGCGTTCTACGTGAACCTCATGGACATCTGGATGGAGCCGAAGGGCGCGCGCGTCCTGGTCACTGCCGCCGGCCCGATCTCCGACGCGGTGGTGGGCGGCGTGTGCAGCCTGCTCGCATTCGGCGCGGCGTCGCAGGGGCATGGCGCGAGCGGCGCGCTGTTCCTCGCCGCGCTGACCGCCTACATCAGCGTCTACACCAACCTCAACCCGCTGCTTGAGCTGGACGGCTACCTGATCTTGCAGGACTGGCTCGGCATCGCGCGGCTGCGCGAGCGCGCGTTTGCGTTCCTCCGGGCCGGGCTGTGGCAGAAGCTGCGCGGCGCGGGCGAGGCCGAACCGGGGGCCGCCGGCGCGGCGTCAGGGCGCGGCCTCGCCGGCCGGCTGCGCGCGCGCCTGCGCAGCCTGAGCCGCGAGGAGCGCATCTTCACGGCGTTCGGCGCGCTGGCGCTCTTCTACTCGGCCTACAGCATCTGGCTCGCGCTGTTCTTCTGGCAGAACTACATCACGCGCATCTTCGCCGACCTGTGGCAGGGCGCGGCGCTCCCTGGGCGGCTGGCGCTGCTCGCGGTAGCGGCGGCGGCGCTGGTCGCTTTGGCCGGGCTGGCGGGGCTGTGGCTCTGGCGCAGCCTGCGCCTGCAGCGCGAGTGGCTGGAACAGCGCGGGGCCTTCGCGGACTGGCGGCGGGTTTTTGCGGCGCTGGGCCTGTGTGCCGTGGGGTTGCTCCTCGTGACAGCGCTTGCGCCGCCGGCGGGGCAGGCCTTCTACCTGCGCTGGATGCCGGCCGCGCTGCTGCTGCTCGCGGCGGCGGGGTTCGCGCGCGCGGCGGCGGCGTACTGGGGCGCGCGGTTCCGCCGGCTGCTCGCCGGCCTCGGCCTTGCGCTGGCGGCGGCGGCGCTGGCGCGCGCGCCCGGCGACCTGACAGAAATGCGCACGCTGGCCGTCCTCGCCGCCGTGATGGTCCTGCCCGGCGCGGTGGCCGCCTCCAGCCACGAAGACCAGGCCCTGATCCGCCCCCGCGAGCGCCGCGCGGCGTGGGTGGCGCTCGGCGCGGCGTTCCTGGCCGTCACGGGCGCGCTGTGGGCCGGCCCGGCAGAGGCGGCGTTACTCGACCGGCTGGCCGCCACCGGCGCGGAGGCGGCGCTCTTCGCCTTCCTGCTGTGCAGCGCGCCGTGGGCGCTGGGGTACCAGGGAACGCCCTACGGCCCGACGTGGCTGACGATCACCGCCGCCGCCGCGCTGACCGCGCTGCTCATCCTGGCCCTGTACGTCGCGCCGGGGAGCGCCCCCGTGCTCGACCTGTGCGCGGCGGCGCTGTGGGCGCTTGCCGGCGCGAGCTACGCCGTCTTCAGCCATCGCCTGACCGCCGTCCGCCGCCAGTTCGCGGGCGCGTCCTCGCCCGCCGCGCCGGCCCGCCTGCGCCAGGGGTTCGCGCGCCTGGTGGCCCTGCTGTTCGACAGCTACCGCCAGTCGTTCGGCGCGCGCGCCGCCGACGCGCTCAGCGACGAGATGGAAGCCATCGGCAGGGACGCAGACTGGCCGGCGACGATCTCCCAGTACCGGCTGCGCGACAACCTGGGCGACGATGTGAGCGTCACGGGGCAGGGTGACCACTATCGCGAGCTGCTCCAGACTCTCGCCGCGCAGATGGTCGAGGTCGCGGGGCGGCCCTGCACCGCGCGCGCCGTGCAGGCCGCCTACGACGCGCTGCCCTGGCAGGAGCGCGAGGCGCTCGCCAGCTACACGCTCGCCGGCACCGCATGGGAGGGGGTGGTCACGGGGCGCGACGCCAGCGCGCGCGGCGAGCATCTGGACCTGCTCCGGCGCGCGCCGGTCTTCTCCGGCTTCGACGAAGCCGGCTTCGAGCGCCTGCTCGCGATTGTGGCGGAGGGCAGGGCCGGGCCGGGGGAGGCGCTGGCGCACGCCGGGGGAGCGGGCCGCGCGCTTCTACCTGGTGCGGCTCGGCGAGGTCGGCGCGTACCGCCGGGGGGCCGGATGGGGCGGAGGTGATGGTCGCCGAACTGCGCCGGGGCGCGACATTCGGGCACGAGGCGCTGGCGGGCCGGGGCGTCTACGACGCGACGTTTCGCGCCAACACCTACACGGAGTACCTCGTGATCGACGGGGCCGACTTCGACCCGCTGCTGCGCGCCGACACGACGCTCGCCTCGCAGGTGCGCGCCCGCCTCGACCTGGAAGTGGCGCTCTGGGCGATGCCGCTCTTCTCCGAATTGAGCGCGCGGGGAGATCGACGAGGTGGTGGCGCGCGCGCGCCGCCTGGAAGGTGGAGGCGGGCCAGGTGCTCGCGCGCCAGGGGGAGGCGCGCCGCGACCTGTTCATCATCATCGACGCCGCCGTCGAGGCCACCTTTGCAGGCGAGGATGGCGTCGAGCGGCAGATCGGCGTGTACGGCGCGGGCGAGCACGTGGGCGAGTACGCGCTCTTCGCCGACACGCCCTACTTTGCCACGTACCGCGTCACCCGCCCCGGCGTGATCCTGGCGCTCGACGAGCCGACCTTCGACCGCCTGGTGGCGGACCACGCGCGCATGGCGCGCTACGTGCAGCAGGTCGGCTCGGCGCGCCGGCTCATGGCGCGCGGGCGCGGTTGATGCACGGCGCTGCGTGCTAGAGCCTGTCACGCCACTTTGAGCTCTGGCGATGCGGCTCGCTTGGGATGCAGCCCGCGATGCGGGCCCCTTATCGGAGGGGACAAGCGTCAGCGGGCCGCTATGCGGCCTCAGCCGCCGTAAGACCAGCCGGTATTGCCCAACACCAGCGGGCTGGCGTCCGCGTCGTGCACGCCGGCGCTGACCACCTCGGCGATGCAGACGGTGTGATCGCCCTCCGCGTAGGTGTGCCTGATGCGCGCCTCGAACCACACCGGCGCATCGAGAAGCACCGGCGCGCCCGTCTCCGGGCCGGGGTCGAATGCGTAGCCGCCGATGCGGTCGCCCACGATTTCCGAGGCGCGGAAGAACGCCCGCGCCATCTCCTTCTGCTCCTCGCCGATCACGCTGACGGCAAACGCGCCGCTCTGCGCGATGCGCGCGTGCAGGTGGCTGTCGGCCTTGATGCCCGCCATGATCAGCGGCGGATTGAACGACGCCTGCGACAGCCACGAGACCGTGCCGGCGGCGACCTCGCCGTCGGCGATGGCAGTCACCACGTACAGGCCGTAGGTCAGTTTGCGCAGCGCCACTTTCTTCGCTTGTTCGTCCATTGTGCTCCTCCAGGGCGTACCCTCATCCAGGTTTATTCGGTTTCGACGACCAACCCTCTGCGCGCGATCTTCGGGCGGTAGACGCGCGCCTCCGTAAGTCCTTCCTCGGCGGCGGCGCGCTGCCACACTTCCATCAGCTTCCCCTCCTGGCTGGGATGCGTCAGCGCGAACACCGAGCCGCCGCCGCCCGCGCCGGTGAGCTTCGCGCCGAGCGCGCCGTTCGCCAGCGCGGCGTCGATCAGCAGGTTGTTGATCCGGCCCGCGCCCTCAGCGAACCCGCAGTAGGCCATCATCTCGTTCACCAGGCGGTGGTTCTCGTTCATCAGCGCGCCGACGGCCGGCCAGTCGCGCTCAAGCAGGGCGATCTTGCCGCGCCAGGCCGTCTCCCACGCGCCGGTCATGAAGCGCACCATCGGCGGCATCGCGCCGCCGCGCGCCATCCAGGCGTCGTGCTCCTCGATGTAGCGCGGGCGCATCCGCCCATGCACGTCGCCGGAGTCGCGCACGATGCCGGTGGAGATGACAACTAGCGGCAGCTCGTCCACCCAGTCGTCGAGGCGTTCATAGGCAACAAAGGGTTCCTCGCGCAGCGCGCGCTGGTGCAGCTTACCCCGGTAGTCGAGGTACGCGATGCCCCCGAACAGCGGCACGTAGCGGTCGGCGAAACCGCACGTGATCCCCAGTTCCTTCGCCTCGACCCGCTGCGTCAGCTCGGCGAGGAAGTAATCGTTGTGGAAGCGCGGCTCCAGGTCATAGAAGGTGCGCAGCCCGGCGAGCGCCAGCAGCACGAACAGCGACGAGCCGCCCAACCCGCTCTGGCGCGGCACGTCGGTCCACGTCGCGAGGTGGACGCCGCGCTGCACGACCTTGGCGCGGAACTCGGCGCTGTGCTGATAGAGCCGGTTGATCGCGCCCTTCACCAGGTCGAGTTCGCCGGTGTAGGGCAGGGGCAGATGGTCGCACGGGAACTCCTGGCGGTCCACCGGTTCGTAGCCGCCGTTGCGGTCCGCCAGGCGCTCAAGCACCAGGTCCTTCGCCGGCTGGACAAACGCGCCGGCGTAAGCGTCAATCGCAACAGAGATGGTGGCGTAGTCGCCTTCGTTCGCGTCGGAGGGGTTGCCCAGGAGGTTGATCCGGGCCGGGATGGTCAGTTTGTAGTGCACGCGGTCTCCATGGCGGGTGCAAGAGTCAGGGCAGCCGCGAGTATAGCATAACTGTCGGGGCGCCGCCACGAAGGGCCGACATCGACACCGCGACCCCCCGCGCGCCGTTTTTCGTGGCTTGTGCGGCTTCGTGTTACAGTTGGCGGTACTTCCCCTGCATCAACCCGTAGCACGGAGCAACCCCGATGAAACCGATGTCCTTTGATTTCCATTCCCGCCGCTCGATGGTGGCGGCGCGGCGCGGCATGGTGGCGGCGAGCAATCCCCTCGCGGCGCAGGCCGGCCTCAACATCTTGCGGCAGGGCGGCAACGCCGCCGACGCGGCCATCGCAACCGCCGCCGTGCTCAACGTCACCGCGCCGGCCTCGACCGGCGTGGGCGGCGACTGCTTCGCGCTCTTCTTCGACGCGGCGACCGGGCAGGTCACGGCGCTCAACGGGAGCGGGCGCGCGCCGGCGGCGCTGCGGCTCGAAGACCTGCGCGCGGAGGGCTGGGACGAAATCCCCACGGACAGCCCGCACGCGGTCACGGTCCCCGGCGCGGTGATGGGCTGGCACGACCTGCTCGCGCGGCATGGCAGCATGGCGCTTGCCGACGTGCTCGTGGACGCGATCCACTACGCGCGCGACGGGTTCCCGGTCTCGCCGGTGTTCGGCGCGGCGTGGCAGAACGCCGAGGCGTGGCTGCGCACCCGCCCCAACACCGACGACTACCCTCCCCGGCGGGCGCGCGCCCCAGGTCGGCCAGGTGGTGCGCCTGCCGGGGCTGGCGCGCACGCTCCAGGCCATCGCCGAGGGCGGCCCGGCGGCCTTCTACACCGGCCCGGTCGCCGACGCGATTGTCGCCACGCTGCAAGAACACGGCGGCGTGATGACGCATGACGACCTGAAAGCGCACGCCTCCACGTGGGAGACGCCCGTCCACACTAATTATCGCGGCGTGGAAGTCTACGAGTGCCCACCCAACGGCCAGGGCATCGCGGCGCTGCTGGCGCTCAACGTCGCCGCCGGCTGGGACCTCGCCGCCCTGCCCTGGGACGCACCGGAGCGCCTGCACCTGATGGTCGAGGCGATGCGGCTGGCCTTCGCCGACGCGCGCCACTACGTGGCCGACCCGGCCTTCAGCCCCGCCCCGGTCGACTTCCTGCTGAGCCGCGCCTATGCCGACCAGCGCCGCGCCCTGGTCTCGCCGGCGCGCGCGATGGCGCCGCCCGCCTTCGGCGCGCCGCTCCCCGGCTCGGACACGGTGTACCTGACCGCCGTCGATGGGCGCGGCAACGCCTGCTCGTTCATCAACAGCCTGTACGCCGGCTTTGGGACCGGCATCGTCGCGCGCGGCACGGGCGTGTTCTTGCAGTGCCGGGGCGCGAGCTTCAGCCTCGATCCGGAGCACCCGAACGCGCTCGCGCCGGGCAAGCGCCCCTACCACACCATCATCCCCGGCATGGCGCTGAAGGACGGCGCGCTCTGGGCCAGCTTCGGCGTGATGGGCGGCTTCATGCAGCCGCAGGGCCACTTTCAGGTGATGAGCGCCATGATCGACGACGACCTCAACCCGCAGGAGGCGCTCGACCGCCCGCGCTTCTGCCTCATGCGCGGGACGGGCGACAGCGTGCTGGCGCTGGAGGAGGGCATCCCGGTGAGCGCGATGGCGCGGCTCGCGGCGTTGGGCCACACCGTGCGCCCGGTCTCCGGGCAGGGGCGCGGGCTGTTCGGGAGCGGGCAGATCATCCGGCGCGACGCAGAGACCGGCGTGCTCTTCGGCGGCAGCGACCCGCGCAAGGATGGGCTGGTGGCGGCGTTCTGACGCGACTCCCGGCGCGTTGTGCACTATAATCAGGTTGAATTTACCTGCACTTTAAGGAAAACCGCCATGCTGGGTACCCTTACTCCCGAACTCCGCCGTGCTGTTGTGCAAGATATTATCAGATTGGCGAAGGAAAAATATGTTTACCCCGACGTAGGCGAGAGGGTCGCCGGCCACATCCAGTCGAAACTCGAACAAGGCGGGTACGCCAGCATCACCGATGCCAACGAGCTTGCGGTCACGCTGACTTCGGACCTGCGCGAGGCGTCGAAGGATCGGCATTGGGCCGTCATGTACAGTCCTTCGCCGGAGACAGCGTTTATTGACCCGGAAACCGAAGAGAATGAGGCGCAACTGGCCCGGTGGCTGGAGCAGGCGCGCAGAAGCAACTTTGGCTTTGAAAAGATCGAACGGCTGAAGGGAAACATCGGCTATATCGACCTGCGGCAGTTCGCGCCTGCCGAATATGCCGGAGAAACCGCCACGGCGGCCATGAACTTCGTCGCCAACTGCGATGCCTTGATCTTCGACCTGCGCCAGAATCACGGCGGCTATCCCAGTATGGTCCAGCTTATCATCAGCTACCTGACTAGACCAGAACCCATACACATCAACACTTTCTACTACCGTCCAACCGACGATTACCAACAGTTCTGGACCTTTCCCCATGTGCTCGGCAAGCGGATGCCGGACACTCCGGTCTACGTGTTAACCAGCCATGCCACTGGTTCAGGTGCGGAGGAATTCACCTACAACTTGAAAAACATGGGACGGGCGACCATCGTCGGTGAAACCACTGTCGGCGCGGCGCATCCGGTCAGCCGGGAGACCGTCCAAGAGCATTTTCAAGTGCTGCTTCCCTACGGGCGTCCCATTAACCCTATCACGAACGACAACTGGGAAGCTAAGGGAGTCGAACCGCATATCGCTGTTCCGCAAGAGGACGCCCTCAAAACGGCCCACATCTACGCCTTTGAGCAACTGACCGAACAGTGCCAGGAGGGCGAACAGAAACGCGCGCTAGAATGGGAGGGGGAGATTCTCAAGAGCCTGTATGCGCCGGTTACCATCGCCGAATCTACGCTGTCACGGTATGTAGGCCAATACGATAAACGCACGTTCACGCTGGAAAACGGCTCCTTAATATACAGGCATCACACGCACCCTGTTGCCTGGAGGCTCATCCCCATCACAGATACACGCTTCCGGCTGGACGAAGATCTGAAGTTCGAGTTCATTCTTGACGCGCACGGCCAGGTGTCCTCCCTCGTGATTACTTACCGGGACGGCAGGCCGGAGGTTTCGGTTGCTAAGGCCGGGTATGTTCAACGTCAGTGATAGTGGACCGCTTGCCATATGAGCATCGTCGGGCAGCGTCTCCTTCTGCGCGCCGAGAAGCGCGACACTGACGCCGAGGACCTGTTCCGCTGGCTCCAGCTTGAGGAATGGCAGTACTACGACGAACCGCACCAGCCATTCCAGCCCATCAGCCGTGAGGACTTTGACCGGCGGCAACAACGCCCAAAACCGCCCCAATCCAGCAGCGCCCGCTGGCAGATCGATACACTTGAGGGAAGGCACATCGGCTGGGTCGTCTACTACGGTCTTGACGCCCTGGCCCGCACGGCTTACGTGGGCATCGACCTGCCGGAGCCGGAAACCTGGGGGCGTGGCTACGGCACGGAAGCGCTGCGCCTGCTGGTTGACCACCTGTTCCGCGACATGGGGTTGGAGGCGGTCAGGCTGGCGACCTGGACGGGCAACAGGCGCATGATGCGCTGCGCCGAGAAGTGCGGGTTCAAAGAGGCTGCCCGCCTGCCCCACTATGCGGACTGCTCGGTGCGGGGCGAACCGCTGGAGCGTGTCGAGTTTGCCCTCCGCCGGTCTGAATGGCTGCGATAGGTCCCCCCCGGCGCTTTTCACAAATCCCCGCCAACCCGGTTACATTGTGTAGATGAAGTTGGACACGCTTACCGGCGGTGCATGGATGACAGAACCACCAACCCGTTTTGAAACCCTGATCGACCGTTACCACGACGAGATACACGCCTACCTGTGGCGGCTTCTCGGCGACCCGGCTGACGCCGAGGACGCGGCGCAAGACGTCTACCTCCGCGCGTATCGCGCCTTCGGGCGGCTCCGGGCGGGCAGCAACCACCGCGCCTGGCTCTACAAGATCGCGACCAACCGCGCATATTCCGCGCTCCGGAAGCGGCGGCGCGACGCGAACCACAGCACGCCGCTGCACGATGAGCTGCACCAGGCGGACGCGCGCGAGGCGCCCGACCACCGCGCGGCATGGAACGAGACGCTGGAGACGGTGCGGCAGGCCATCGGCCGGCTGCCGCCCAAGCAACAGGCGGCAGTGACCCTGCGCCACGTGCAGGGCCTCGGCTACGACGAAATCGCCGAGGCGCTCGCCTGCTCGGAGGACAGCGCCCGTGCAAACGTCTATCAGGGCATCCACCGCCTGCGGCGCGAGTTGACTCAGGAAGAGGGATAACGTGATGGATGAACAACTGGAACAGCAATTGCAGATCGCGCTCGGCGGGCCGCCCGCCGAGGCAACCGCGCGCTCGCGCAAGCGCGTGCGCGCCTGGTTCGCAGAGGCCGCGCCCCTGGTGCAGTGGGACGCGATACCGACCCCGCTGGGGACGCTCTACGTGGCGCTGAGCGCAGAGGGCGTGTGCAGCATCGACTTCGGCGTGGCGGAGGCCGCCTTCCTGGCAAGCCTGGACCCGGCGGCGCGCACCGAGCGCAACCCGGAGGCGCTCGCGCCGGCCACCGCGCAACTGCGCGAGTACTTCGCCGGGAAGCGCGCCCGCTTCGACATGCCGCTCGACTTCAGCCGCATGACGCCGTTCCAGCGGACGGTGTTGCAGACCGCGCTGCGCATCCCCGCCGGCACGGTGTGGACCTACGGGGAGGTGGCGCGCGCCATCGGCCGGCCCAGGGCGAGCCGCGCCGTCGGGCAGGCGTTGGGCAGCAACCCCATCCCCATCGTGATCCCGTGCCATCGTGTGATCGGCAGCGATGGGAGCCTGCACGGCTATGGGGCCGGCAGCGGCATCCCCAGCAAACAGTGGCTCCTGCAGTTCGAAGGGGCGCTGTGAGCGGGAATTCGGCGGTATACTTCAGGGGTCGCCCGGCGGGCGGCCCCGTGTTTTTTCGCCGCCAGATCGCGCCAGTGAGGGAAGCGCCACCGTGACCAGGGATTACGTCGCCCAACCGTACAACCAGGTACGCCGCACCGACCGCGCCATGGACGAGGCCGGCATCAAGGCGCTGCTGCACCGCGCGCCGTTCGGCGCGCTCGCGACGGTGTACGACGGCCAGCCGTTCATCAACAGCAACCTTTACGTCTACGACGAGGCCGCCCACGCCATCTACCTGCACACGGCGCGCGTGGGGCGCACGCGCGCCAACATCGAGCGCGACGCGCGCGTGTGCTTCAGCGTGAGCGAGATGGGCCGCCTGCTCCCGGCCACCGAGGCGTTGGAGTTCAGCGTCGAATACGCCGGCGTGGTCGTGTTCGGGCGCGCCACGATTGTCGAGGACCGCGACGCGGCCCGGCGCGCGCTCCAGATGCTGCTGGACAAGTACTTCCCGCACCTGCATTCCGGCGCGCACTACCGCCCGATCACCGACGACGAACTGGCGCGCACGACCGTCTACCGGGTGGACATCGCGCAGTGGAGCGGCAAGCGCAAGCAGGCGGCACCCGACTTCCCCGGCGCGTTTCACTACGGGCAGCCGCCAGGAACGCCGGATAGCAGGGAGGCCTGACATGGCAGACGCCATCACCATCGAGCCTGTGGGCGTGGTGCGCTCACCCTACACCGAGATCGGCGACCGCGACTGGAGCGAGGTCGTCGCGGAGATTCACATCGACCCGGCGCTCGCGGCGGGCCTTACGGGCATCGAGGAGAATTCCCACATCATCGTGATCTTCTACCTGCACAGGTCGAAGTTCGACCCGGCGACCGACATGATCCGCCGCCCGATGGACCGCGCCGACCTGCCGGAGCGCGGGTTCTTCGCGCTGCGCACCAACTACCGCCCCACCCACATCGCGCTGACGACGGTGGCGCTGCTCAAAGTGGAGGGGAGCGTGCTCACCGTGCGCGGGTTGGACGCGCTCGACGGCAGCCCGGTGCTGGACATCAAACCGTTCATACCGCAGTTCGACCACGTGGACGACGTGACGTTGCCCGCGTGGTTCAGGCGCGCGCAGCAGGGAGAGCCAGACGCGCCCGCGTGATCGCGGCGACGGGCCGGCTACTCCGCGATGCCGCCCTCGGTCATCTTGCGTGGGTCGAGCAGGCGGTCCAGCTCCTCCGCCGAAAGGTCGGTCATTTCGAGCGCAACGTCCTTGAGCAGCCGCCCCTCGGCATAGGCCCGCTTGGCGATCTTCGCCGCCATGTCATAGCCGATCACCGGGTTCAGCGCCGTGACCAGGATCGGGTTGCGGCCCACCAGCCCGGCGATGCGCGCCTCGTTGACCGCGAAGCCGGCCACCGCCTTGTCCGCCATGACGCGCGCCGCGTTGCCGAGGAGGGCGAGCGACTGGAGCGTGTTGTGCGCCATCACGGGCATCATCACGTTGAGCTGGAAGTTGCCGCGCTCGTTGCCGATGGTCACTGTCACGTCATTGCCGATCACCTGCGCGCAGACCATCATCATCGCCTCGCAGATCACCGGGTTCACCTTGCCGGGCATGATGCTTGAGCCGGGCTGGAGCGCCGGCAGCGCGATCTCGCCCAGGCCCGCGATGGGGCCGCTGTTCAGCCAGCGCAGGTCGTTGGCGATCTTCATCAGCGCCGAGGCGGTGGTCTTGAGCTGGCCGCTTAGCTCGGTGAGCGCGTCGAGCGCCGACAGCGCCGCGAAGTAGTCATCCGCCGCGACGAAGGGCAGCCCGGTCTGCTCCGCCAGCCGCGCGATGACGCGGCGCGCGAAGTCTGGGTGCGCGTTGATGCCGGTCCCAACCGCCGTGCCGCCCAGCGCCAGCTTCGCCAGGCGCGGCAGCGTGGCCTCGACCCGCTCGATCCCCTGCCGGACCTGCGCCGCCCACCCGCCGATTTCTTGACTCATCCGCACGGGCATCGCATCCATCAGGTGCGTGCGCCCGGTCGTCACCACGTGATCGAGTTCGGCGGCACGCTGCTCAAGCGCCGCGTGCAGGTGGCGCAGCCCCGGCAGCAGCGTCTCGTGCGCCTCCATGTAGGCGCTGACGTAGATCGCGGTCGGGATCACGTCGTTGGACGATTGGCCCATGTTGACGTGGTCGTTGGGGTGCACCAGCTTCGCGCCCGGCTCGCCGCCGAGGATTTGTGTAGCGCGGTTGGCGATGACCTCGTTGGCGTTCATGTTGGTCGATGTGCCCGACCCGGTCTGGAAGATGTCGATGGGAAAGTGCGCGTCCCACTTCCCCTCAGCGACCTCCCCGGCGGCCTGGTCGATGGCGCGCGCCTTGTCGCCGTCGAGCAAGCCAAGCTCGCGGTTGACCACCGCCGCCGCGCCCTTGACCAGCCCCAGGGCGCAGATGAAAGCGCGCGGGAAGGTGATCCCGCTGATCGGGAAGTTCTCCACCGCGCGCTGGGTCTGCGCGCCGTAGAGCGCGTCGGCAGGCACCTGCACCTCGCCGAGCGAGTCGCGTTCCGTGCGATAGTCTGCCATCTCGTTCTCCTCTTCTTGCGTTTCATGGCACGACGCTACAGTTGCATCTTAGCACATCTTGGGCGTAACGTCCGACTGCGGACGGCCTATCACGCCTGCTTTGCCATGCCAAGAAGGCAGCAAACCACGAACCCCTGGTTGAGTCATGCCGCCCCCACCTGGCGGTAGAGGCAAAACCGGCGGTTCGCCCTGCGCTCCCTCCACCTTAAGCTTAGTGATCGGCGCAGAGCCTGCCGTGACTCTGCGAAGAGATCACCGACGAAGTAGTCTCTGTTCCTGTGAATCGGCATTATCGGCGGTGCAATGCCTCCCCGCCTGACCGGAGACGGGGCCGCGCCCCCGGAAGCGTGACAACCGGCCCAGGAGATGACTTCTGCGCAGATTATTGATACATTTATAGCATTCTATCTTAAGGAGTACCGCCATCCTGCACCTACGCGCACCATCCAACCCCATACAGGCGGAATGGGCCGGCACGCGCCGGATTGCGCCATGAGCGACCGGTTGACCATCACCACGCTGGGTGGGCTGAGCATCCACCTCAACGGCGCGCCGGTGGGCGGGTTCTGTCTCGCGCAAGGTGGATGCCTTGCTGGTCTACCTGGCGGCGAACCCGCGCGAGCACCCGCGCGAGGTGCTCGGCGACCTGCTCTGGGACGACCTGCCGCAGAGCCGCACCATGGCGAACCTGCGCACGGCGCTGTCGAGCCTGCAGAAGCAGTTGGCGCCGTTCCTGGCCGTGACGCGGCAGACCATCGGCGTTGCGCCCGACGCCGACATCTCGATGGACAGCGTCGCGTGGACCGGGCGCTCGACGCCGCCGCCGCGCACTGGGAGCACCACGGCAGCTTCGCGCGCGCCATCGCGGACCAGCTCGAAGCGGCGCTGGACCTTTACAAGGGCGAGTTCTTGCAGGGCTTCCACATCCGCGAGGCGCGCGGCTTCGAGGACTGGATGGTCGTCGAGCAGGAGCGCCTGCGCGGGCGGGTGGTGGAGGCGCTGTACCGGCTCGGCCAGAACGCCCTCCAGCGCGCCGACTACAGCGCCGGCATCGCGCACACCAACCGCCTCTTGCAGTTCGACCCGCTCTGGGAAGAGGCCCACCGCCTGCTGATGCGGCTCCTTGCGCACGCCGGCCAGCGCGCCGCCGCGCTCGCGCAGTTCGAGGCGTGCCGCCAAATCCTGGAAGACGAACTCGGCGTCGAACCCGACGCGGAGACGGTCGCGCTTTACGAGCAGATTCAGGCCGGCGAGATCGCCCCAACGCCCGTCGAAGAGACGCCCCACAACCTGCCAACGCTGGCGACACCTGTTCGTCAACCGCCCGGTCTCACTCGCCCAGATCGCGCAGCGCCTCGACCAGCCCGAATGCCGCCTGCTCACGCTGGTCGGGCCGGGCGGCATCGGCAAGACGCGCCTCGCGCTGGAGGCCGCAAGGCAGCACCTCCCGGAGTTCCGGCAGGGCGTCTATTACGTCCCGCTCACGGCGGTCTCCGCGCCGGACTTCATCGTGCCGGCCATCGCGAACGCGCTGGACTTCACCTTCAGGGACGACATGACGCCCGAAGAGGAACTCATCCGGCACCTGGACGGCAAGGCGATGCTGCTCGTGCTCGACAACTTCGAGCACCTGATGTCGGGCGCGGCGCTCGTGAGCCGCATCCTTGTGGGAACGCGCGAGGTCAAGATACTGGCGACCGCCCGCGAGCGGCTGAACCTGCGCGAGGAGTGGCTGTTCACGGTCGAGGCGTTGCGCGTCCCGGCGGAGGACGACTTCGAAAACGCGGCGCAGTACGCCGCTGTGCAGCTCTTCGTGCAGAGCGCGCGGCGCATCCAGCCCGACTTCGACCTGGAGCCGAACTGGGCGGCGGTGGTGCGCATCTGCCAGTTGACCGCCGGGATGCCGCTGGCGATTGAGCTGGCGGCAAGCTGGGTGCGGCTGATGACGTGCGACCAGATCGTCGCCGAGATCGAGCGCAGCCTCGACTTCCTCACCACGTCGCTGCGCAACATGCCCGACCGCCACCAGAGCATTCGCGCGGTCTTCGAGTCATCGTGGGACCTGCTGTCCGAGGTCGAGCAGGAGGCGCTCAGGCGGATTTCGGTCTTCCAGGGTGGGTTTGCGCGCGAAGCCGCCGAGGCGGTCGCGGGGGTGTCGCTGCCCACGCTCACGGCGCTGGCCGACAAGTCGCTCCTGTACTTCGTCAACGGGCGCTTCGCGTTCCACGGGATGCTGCGCAAGTACGCCTGCGAGAAGCTGGACGCCCACCCCGAAACGCGCGCCGCCATGTACCCAGCGCACAGCCAGTTCTACGCGGAATTCCTGAGCACGCGCGCCGAGAAGCTCGCGCAGGACCAGCCCAAAAACGTATACACCGAAGTCGTGCGCGAGATCGACAACATCCGGGCCGCGTGGCAGCACGCGCTCGACCAGGGCGACGAGGCGGCGATTGGGCCGTTCCTGTGGCCGCTCTACCGCCTGTACGACATCCAGAGCAACTACATCGAGGGCGAGGAGGCGTTCGGCAAGGCGGCGAAACGGCTCAACGCGGCCCTCGAAGGCGAGCGCCGCCTTGCCGCCGCGCGCGCGATGATGCTGCACGGTGCGTGCCTGCACAACCTCGCGCGCTACGACGAGGCGTGGTCGCTGCTGCGGGCCAGCCTCCCCGCGCTGTGGACGCAGGCCGACGTCCGGGAGGTGCGCCTGGCGCTGTCGTGCCTGGGCAACATCGTCTATTCACGCGGCGACTACCGCCAGGCGCGGGCCTACTTCAAAGAGGTCGTGGAGCTTTCGCGCGCCGCCGACGAACCCATCACGCTCGCGAAGGCGCTGCTCCGCCTCAGCGACGTGGCGACCGTGCAGGGCGACCATGGCGAGGCGCGGCACGTCATCGAGGAAAGCCTGGCAATCCTGGAGGAGGTCGGCGGCGACCAGGCGCGGATGCGCGCGCTCCTGACGCTCGGCGACATCAACCTGAAGTTGGGCCAACTGGAGGACGCAGAACGCAACTTCACCGAGGCGCTGAAGCTGAGCGAGGCCCTGGGCGCGCGCACGAGCGAGGCGGTCGCGCTCGTCAGCCTGGGCCGCGTCGCGCACGCGCTCGGCGATTACGCGCGCGCGTCGGCGCTGTGCCGGCGCAGCGTCGCCGTGTGCGACGAAATCCGCCACCGATGGAACAAGGCCTTCGCCCTGATGCACCTGGGGCGGGCGTGCCACGCGGTGGGGGAATACGCCAAAGCCCGGCACCATTACCAGTCGAGCCTGACAGAGAGCCAGGAGATCGGCAGCCGGTGGATCACGGCGAGCGTGTTGCGCCAGATGGGCGACGTTCACCTGAAGACCGGTGACAGTGAGAGCGCCGACCACGCTCTGCGGCGCGCGTTGAAGATCGCCGCCGCGATTCAGGCGTCGCCGCTGGCGCTGGACGTCATCGCCGGGGTCGCCGCCGTCGAGGCCGCCCGTGGGGAGCAGGCCCGCGCGCTGCAGCACGCGCGCTTCGTCGTCCAGCAGCCGATCGCCGAATATGAGGCGCGCGAAACCGCCAGCGCTCTGCTCGCCGAGCTGGAGCCGGAGGCCGGGGCCGAGATCGACGCCCACAGCGAAGACCTGACGCTGGCAGCCGTCATCGACGACATACTGGGCGCATAGACGGGGGCAGGGTGCGCCGCCCGCAAGCCCGGAAAAGGCGCAGAGGGCGCGTCGCGCCCTCTGATCGTATCTCCACGGTATGCTGCAAGTCCCGCCTCACAGGCACTTCGCCATCATCAGCGGATCGTGATACGTACCCTCGTCGGGGAGGTAGTGCGACTTACAGCGCCACCCTTCGGTCACGAAACCGAGCCGCTCGTAGAAGTGACGCGCGCGCTCGTTGCGCTCCAGCACTTCCAGTTCCACCCGGCGCACCATCGGGTTCGCCTGCGCCCATTCGAGCGCACAGTCCATCAGCGCCTTGCCGATGCCGCGCCCGCGATAGTCGCTGTGCACGTTGATGCTCAACTCGGTGTTGTGTTCTGTGAAGCGGCTGGTCCCACCGATACATTGCATCAGGCCAATGAGCTTATCGGCGGCTTCGACCACCAGCATGGTCGAGTTAGGCCGCTCCCGAAACCACCGGATCACACCGCGCTGCGCTTCGGGCGTGTCGGGCACGCTGCCGGGGCGCACGCGGGTGTTGTTGAGTGGTTCCTCGGCAATCTGCTTGAGGTAGTCAAGCAACTTCTCGGCGTCGTCCTCAAGCGCCTCGCGGATGCACCAGTCAACCTCCAGCGCGGTTTCCGCCACCATCTGCAATGCTTCCATGATGTCCTCCAGTCTACGGTTGCGCCGCTTCGTTCAGCGACGCCGCCAATATAGACCAATGGCGTCTATAAATCGTCTATTGTGCGGAGGAAAAATGGACGTTTTGCGGGCGCGTCAATCGCGCGCGCCCGCCACGCGGCATCCATTCACTTTGGCCGCGCGGCATCACGCCATATGTGCTTTTCGCAACCCGACGACTGAAGTCGTCGGTTAATCGCAGAGAATGGCGGGGGAAATACGAATTGGCCCGCGACTTCAGTCGCGGGAACCAGAAGGTGAACCGATACACCACGCGGTGAGCATCCCCATCGGAAGGTCCACCGGGAACACGAGCGTATCCCCGGCGGCGTCCGCCTCGTCCAGCGCAGCCTCGATGCGCCGCCAGCCGGCGGCGTAGGCTTCGTCGGACAGGAGCGCAAGCTGTGAGGTCGCGGCCTTGTCGAGGAAAGGGTCGTCGAGCACGGCGCGCCCGATCTTGTGATCGACGACGCGCTCCACGATGCGCCAGGCCGCATCGCTGAACCCCGCCGCAATCACCCAGTCGAGCACCTGCCCCCATGACGGGAAGCGGGCCAGGTCGGTCGCGTAGGTCCCTGCAAAGTACCGGTAGACATACCAGCGCCGGTGAACGCTGCGCGGGTCCATGCCGACCACCGCGAGCGCGCCGCCGGGCCGCAACAGCCGGCGCGCCTCGGAGATGAACGCGCGCTGCTGGTCGAAGTGGTGCAGCGCGTTGACGCAGTACACGACATCGAAAGCGCCGCCAGGAAATGGGAGCCGCCCGGCCCGCCCGCGCGCCAGGTGGAACCGCGCCGACTGGCGGCGCGCCTGCATCAACATGCCGGTGGAGCGGTCGAGGCCGTAGCCGTGCGGCGTCACGGCCTGGAGCGCCGCCAGCCACCGCCCGGTGCCGCACCCCACCTCAAGGACGCGGGGCGCGCTGCGGCGGGCTGCGCCGAATTCCTGCACCAGCGCCACGAGAGCGCGCGCGATCCCTTCCAGCGTGTTCGCCGCGTAGCGCCGGTCATATGTGGGCGCAATCCGGTCGTAATCGACGTGCGCGTCCGGCATCCGTTCCCGCTCTGTCACTCCGCCGCCCGGCGGCAGACCAGCGCCACCCAATCGGCGGCGGTGCGCGTCTCGACGACGGTCAGGCCGGCCGCTTCGAGCGCGGCGCGCACCGCGTCGGCCTGCTCCTCGATGATGCCCGCCGCGATCAACACGCCGCCCGGACGCACCGCCGCGCCCAGACCCTGGTCGCAGAGCGCGATGATGACCTTCGCGAGGATGTTGACCAGCGCCAGGTCGAAGCGCTGCCCCCCCGCCAGCGCCGCGTCCAGGCTCCCCTGCTGCGCCGCGACCCGGTCGGCCACGCCGTTGTGGACCGCGTTCTCCTGCGTGGTGCGCACTGCCAGTGGGTCGATGTCCACCGCGAGCACGGCGGGCGCGCCGAGCTTCGCCGCCGCGATGGCGAGAATGCCCGACCCGCACCCCCAGATCGAGCACGCGGGCCTCCGGTGGGAGGTAATCCTCCAGCGTTGCCAGGCAGAGCTGCGTGCTGGGGTGCGTGCCCGTGCCGAAAGCCATGCCGGGGTCCATCGAGATCACGACGTCGTCCGGGGCCGGCGTCGCCTCGCGCCAGCGCGGGCAGATCAGGATGCGGCGGCCAACGCGGATCGGCTCGTAGTGTGCCTTCCAGGCTTCGGCCCAGTCCTCCTCCTCGACCAGCGTGTACGTCGGCTGCGGCATGGGGTACAGCTTGCCCAGGTGCCAAAGCCCTCCTCGATGGCGCGCGCGTCTCCTCCGTGCGCGCGTCGAGGGGCAGGTAGGCGCGCACGATCACCGGCTGGCCGGCGGTCAGCGCCGCGATGTCTTCAGGCCAGGCGTCCAGGTCCGGGCCGGCCGCTTCGATCACCACGCCCTGATAGGCATAGCGCTGCAACAGGTCGGCGGCGGCCTCAGCGGCCTCGCCGTCCACGGCCAGGGCGATCTCAAGCCAGGTCATAGCATACCTAACATGATTCTAAGCAAACCTTCACGCTCCGGATTCGCCAATACCCCCCCACATTTTGGGTACAATATACCATAACGGGGGCTGAACGGACACATTCCCGCACACCATCGTCGCCACACCGCAGCTTTCACCGCAAACTCAGCCCCGTTTGTCTTTGCGCCCTGCGCCCTGGCGTCTCGAACGCCCAGGGCGTTTTCTCACCCCGAAGCGCCCTCCGGCGCGCGGCGCGAACGAAATCGCCCGCGCCCTCAACTGGCGGTATTATCATAGGCGCGTGGGCTGCCCCAACCGGAGGAACTGCCTGTGAAGCTCGAAAACCCCGATGTGGTCGAAACCACCTTCCACGTGCGCTACGCCGAGACCGACGCCATGGGCATCGTGCACCACGCATCATATATCGTGTGGTTCGAAGAGGGCCGCAGCGCGTGGGGGCGCGCCAAGGGCCTGCCCTACAACGACTTCGAGGCGGCGGGCTTCTTCCTCGCACTTACTGATGTCCACGCGCGCTACGCGACGCCGGCGCTTTACGGCCAGCGCGTCACAGTGCGCACCCGCCTGAGCGAAGTGCGCAGCCGCTCGCTCGCGTTCGCCTACGAGATCGTCAACGCCGACACCGGCGCGCTGTGCGTCTCCGGCACGACCCGGCACATCTGCGTCACACGCGAGGGCAAGCCGACCCGCCTCCCCGACACATGGAAAGTGCGCCTCGGCGCGGCGTGACGGGGCCGCGCCCGACAGGGAAGCCGCTTCGCCGCCCCGGCCCCACGCGCCGCGCGAAGCCTCAGGAGAAGTGGAGATGTCGTACCGCGATAAGCCGTGGCTAAAATGTTATGATCCGGGGTCCCGGCGACGCTCGACTACCCTGACCAGCCGGTGTTCGCCTTTCTGCAGGAGTCCGCCGCCCGGTTCCCCGACAATGCGGCGGTCCTCACCACCGCCCGGCTGCCCCTTTTCGGCCGGCAGACGGCGGCGCTCACCTACCGCGCACTCGACCGCCAGACCGACGCGCTCGCCGCCGGCCTGGTTGACCTGGGCATGAAGAAGGGCGACCGCGTGGCGCTTGTGATGCCCAACTGCGCCGCGTTCGTGATCGCCTTCTACGCCATCCTCAAGGCAGGCGGGGTTGTCGTCGCCGCCAACCCCACGTTCCCCGCCGCCAGGATGCGCGAGCAGTTCAACGACGCGGAGGTCGAGCACGCCATCACGCTCAGCCTCTTCTACCCGACCGTGAGCCAGGTCCAGGCCGACACCGGCCTGCGGACCGTCATCGTCAGCAACATCAAGGAGTACCTGCCGCCTCTGGCGCGCGCGCTCTTCACCCTCGCGCGCGAGAGGAAAGAGGGCCACGCGGTCGCGCTGCGCGCCGGCCATCACTGGCTCCAGGACCTGCTGGCGGCATACGACGGCCAGAAGCCCGATGTCGCGGTCTCGCCCGCAGACCCGTGCATCTTCCAGTACACCGGCGGGACGACGGGCGTCCCCAAAGGCGGCGGCGTCGGCGCACCGCGCGCTGATTGCGAACACCATCCAGTGCCGCACCTGGCTCGCGGACGCCAGCCCGGTGCCCAACGACCAGCTTCGCTTTCTGGCCGCGATCCCGCTGTTCCACGTCTACGGCCTCGTCACTGTGCTGAACTTCGCGATCTCGCTGGGCGCGGGGATGGTGATGGTGCCCAATCCGCGCGACACCGACGAAATCGTGGCGTGCCTGGAGCACTACGGGTGCCATCTCTTCATGGGCGTCCCGGCGATGTACAACGCGGTGAACAGCCATCCGGGCGTGCTCGCCGGCAAATTCGACCTCTCGTCCATCACCGCGTGCATCAGCGGCTCTGCGCCGCTGCCGCCCGTGACCAAGCTGCGCTTCGAGGAAATCACCGGCGGGCGCTTGATGGAAGGCTACGGCATGAGCGAGATGCCCACCGCCACGCATTGCAACCCCTTCCGGGGCGAGAACCGCACCGGCTCCATCGGCCTCCCCTTCCCGGACGTGGAATGCCGCATCGTCAGTCTCGACGACGAGGTGACGGACATGCCCGTGGGCGAGATCGGCGAGCTGGTGCTGCGCGGCCCGCAGATGATGGCCGGCTACTACAAGATGCCCACCGAGACGGCGAACGCGCTCCGCGACGGCCCTGACGGGCAGAAGTGGTACTACTCCGGCGACATCGGCTACATGGACGAGGACGGGTACTTCTACATCGTGGACCGGAAGAAGGACATGGCCCTCATCGGCGGGTTCAACGTCTATCCCAACAACGTGGAGAAGGTGCTCGCTGAACTGCCGCAAATCCTCGATGTGGCGGTCGCCGCCGTCCCGCACCCAGACCCGGCCAAGGTAGGGCAGGAGACGCTCAAGGCGTGGGTGGTGCTCAAGCCGGGCGAGACGCTCACGCCGGAAGCCATCATCGCCCACGCGCGGACCAAACTCGCCGGCTACGAGGTGCCGAAGCGCTTCGCCTTCGTCGATGAACTGCCCAAGACTGTAGTCGGCAAGACGCTGCGCCGCGAGCTGGTGCGCATGGAAATCGAAACACGCGCCGCCGCCTCGAACACATGAAGCTCCTGTTTCTCATCTCCTCGCTTGACCTCACCCAGCCCTTCAGCGCCACGCCGGCGTGGTGGCAGTTGTTGAAAGGGCTGTACGAGGAAGGCATCGACGTGCTCGCCGCGCCGTACCAGGGGCCGGCCATCGAGAGCCTGTGGTGGCGCGCCGTGCCCAACCCCGCGCGCCTGGAGGGCGACCTGTTCAAGCGCGCGCGCGACCTGCTGCGCCGCGTGCGCGGGCGCGGCCACCGCGCCGACCTCGACCGGCCCGGCGCGGAGGACCTCACCGCCGGCGAGCGGCTGATCCACACCGTCACGCAGACGCTCATCGTGCCCCGGTGGAAGCGCGCCCTGGGCCGCGTGCTCGAACGGGAGCGCGACGTGGACGCCGTGATCTTCCTCACCGTGCCCCTCAACCAACTGCGCGGGCTGGCGCGCCACCTCCGGGACCGCTACCACGTGCCCGTCATCGCCTACGACGGCGACGTGCCCGCCAGTCTGCCGGGGTTCCAGGGCTTCGCGAGCGGCTTTCGCATCTACCCCGGCGCGGACCTGACCGAGTTCGACGCCTTCATCAGCAACTCGAAGGGCGGCGCGGCGCGGCTGGAGGCGATGGGCGCGCGCCCCGTCCACGTGCTCTATTACGCGGTGGACCCGGAGGTCTACCAGCCGCTCAGCGTCCCCAAAGACGTGGATGTGTTCTTCTACGGGCACGGCGCGGAGTACCGCGCGGAGTGGATCGAGGCGATGATCGCCAGGCCGAGCCGGGCGCTGCCGGGGGCGCGCTTCGCGGTGCGGGGCGCGCGGCTGGGCGACCTGGGCCGCGCGGAGACGCTGCCCTACCTCTCGTTCAGCCGGCTGCGGGAATACGTGTGCCGCAGCCGCATCAACCTGTGCATCACGCGGCGCGCGCACACGAGCGTGTACGCCTCGTCGTCGATGCGCCCGTTCGAGCTGGGCGCGCTGGGCGCGTGCATCGTCGCCAACCCGTACCTGGGGATCGAGGAGTGGTTCGATCCAGGCCGCGAGCTGATGGTCGTCAATGACGCGGAGGAAGCGACAGACGCCTACCGCTGGCTGCTCGACCACGACGACCAGCGGGCGCGCATGGGCGAGGCGGCGCGCGCGCGGGTGCTGAAGGCGCACACCTTCCGCCACCGGGCGGCGGAACTCCGCGCCATCGTGGAGGCGCTCCGGTGACGGTCCCCGAACTGATCGCGCTGGCGGTGGCGTTCACCTACACCTACCCCTGGGCGATGCTGGTGCTCCCCCCGCCGCGCGCGCCGGTCGAGCTGGCGCTGACCACGATGGCGCTCTCCATCGGCGGGCTGACCCTGGGGATGCTGGCGCTCGCGCTGGTCGCGCCCGACATGTTCAGCCTCACGGCAATCGGCGGGCTGATGGTGCTGACCTTTGGCGTGGGCGCGTGGGTGTGGCTGGAGGCGCGCGTCATCCGCCCTGGCCGCCCGACGGTGCGCCGCGTGGCGGCGCAGGCGCGCCGCGCCCTTGTGGCGTCGCCGCTCATGGCGGGCGCGGTCCTCATCCCGGTCGCGATCGGCGCGCTGATCCTGTTCAACGCCGGCTACTGGCCCTTCGGCGACTGGGACGCGCTCACCATCTACGCACCGCAGGGGAAGCACCTCTACGAGCAGGGGACGCTGCCCGCTGGCGAGGGGCTGTACGAGGCCTACCCGATGCTGGTGCCGTTCAGCTATGCGTTTGCGCACTTCGTCGCCGACAGCGTCAACGAATACCTGGCGCGGCTCGCGCCGGCGGCGCTCGCGGTGGGCGCGATGGCCGCGGCCTATGCGTTGGGCCGGGCGATGCACACCGCGCGCGCCGGCGTCGTCGCGGCGCTGCTGCTCGCGCTCACCCCGACGTACACGCGGTGGGCGTCGTCGGGCTACGTTGACCTGCCGGCGGCTTTCTTCTTCACGCTGAGCGCGCTCTTCTGCTGGCGGCTCTACCAGACCGGCAGGGCGCGCCACGCGGCGCTGGCCGGCGTCATGGCAGGGCTGGCGGCGTGGACCAAGAACGGCGCGCTGGCGCTCGCGGTGTCGCTCCCGCTCTGGTTCCTCTACACCCACCTGCGCGCCCGCCTCTGGCCGGCCCTGAAGGGCGGCCGGCCCGTCGCCCCGCGACACGGCGCGCTCGCCCTGGGCGCGCTGGCGCTCGTGGCGGGTCCCTGGTACGCGCGCAACCTGCTGCTCTTCGGCGTGATCGTCCCACCCACGGGCTGGACGGCGCAGGCCGCGCCGACGTTGGGCAACCTCGTCCCGTTCCTGGCCCATCCGGGCGATTACTTCGTGCCGGGGCTGGTCTACACGGCGGGGATCGGGGCCGCGCTGTGGTGGGCGGCGCGGAAGCGCGCCAGCGCCGCGTTGGCGCTGATATTCACCGCGCCGCTGTTTGCGGTCTGGTGGGCGCTGTTCTCCTACGAGACGCGCTTCCTGCTCATGGTGCTGCCGCTCGCCGCGGTGATGGGCGGGCGCGCGGTGGACGCGGCGCTCAATGCCGTGGCGTCCTCAAAAACGCCCTGGGCGTTGCGGATCAGGCGCGCCCTCGGCAGGACCTGGGCGCGTTGGGCGGCGCTCGCGCTGCTGCTGGCGCTCGCGCTGCCGGCGGCGTTCAAGGCCGTGGAACACAAGGACGACATCCTGCGGAACCCGTTGATGGACGACGCCGCCAAGCACCGGGTCCGCACCGGCCCGGCGTTCGCCGTCGGCGGCTACCTGGATACGCTGCCGCGCGGGGCGCGGGTGCTCTCGTCGGTGCGCTTCGCCGGCTACTATACGAGCAGCTTCAACGACGTGCTCGAAGTCGATGATGTGGCCGCGTTCGCTGCAGCGGAGCCGGCGCACGCCGACCGCTATGACTACTGGGTGTTCGCGCCGGGGACGCGCCCGACACGCCGCCGGGCGACCTCCTGATCGTCGTTGAGGGCGCGGAAATCTACGCGCGGGGCGCGGAGCCGGCAAGCGCCGGCGGGGAGTGACGCGCGCCAGCCTCGAGGGTATGTTCGCGATTGGGAGAAAGCGTGCGGAAGTACGGACGTTGTACGATTAGCCCACCGACTGAAGTCGGCGGCTGATCGTCGCCGAGACCCATGATCGCGACAGAATTAGCCCGCGACTTGTGCATTTTGACAAATTGCCTCGGCAATTCTCTCGCAGAGACACGGCATGGCTATGCGCCTATTACAGACCTTGCGATGAAGGATCGTGGGGCGACCCGACGGGTCGCCCCTACCGCCATGATATATGGGGTTGGTAGGGACACAGCACGCAGTGTCCTTACAAGAAGATCAAGCGAGCCGCAGGGGGCACGGCATGCCGTGCCCCCACCGGAACCCGGACGGGACCTCATCCTTCACGGCGCCCACAAGATGTGATGGCTCGCCTCCGGCGCGCTCAGGCGGCGCGCCACCACACCCCCGTACACTCCGGCACGCGCGTCAACCCCTCCCGCGCCACCCGGCGCGCCAGCTCAGCGCCGAAGAAGAATCCCGTCAGCGCCTCGGCCTCCGCCACCGACGCGAAGCGATAATCCGTCCGTATCCACAGCGACCTGAAGCCATGCTCCCGCTCCAGCCATGCGTAGTACGCGGCGAGCGCGTCGGTGGGCGGCTGCGGAGTCTCGCGCCCGGTGCCCAGCGTCTCGAGGATGACGGCGGTCCCGCCCGGCCTGAGCACGCGCAGCATCTCCGCGAGGGCGCGCCCGATCTCGCTGCGCCAACTGCCGCGCGTCCACCCGGTCGCGTGGCCGAAGCTCCACCCGGCGACGGCGAGATCGGCCACACCGCCGGCGACCGGCAGACGCCGGTTGTCCGCGGCGGCGACGCGCCAGTTGCGCAGCCCATCCGCGCGCAGCCGGGCGCGGGCGACGCCGAGCATGTGCGGCGCGATGTCGCAGGCGAGGATGCGCGCGACGCGCGGCGCGAGCAGGCGCGTCAGCCGGCCCGTGCCCGCGCCCATCTCGACGACGGACAGGCCGTCGAGCGGGCGGATGCCATGCAGCGCGCGCAGGAGGTTGCCCTGGTGGTCCTCGCGCGACACCAGGCGGTCGTACTCGGCGGCGTGGTGGTTGTAGATTGCCCGGTAATCGACCGCGCCGCCGGCCTGCGATTGATCGTCGGCCACGCCGGCCACGCCGGTCACGCCGTGTCCAGTTCCGCGATGGTGCGCTCCATGAGGGCCACAGCCTCGCCCAGCGTGCCCGCGTCGAAGGCGAACTTCGCGCCGGCGGTCGCGTACAGGTCGGGGAGCGACGCCGTCCCGCCCAGCGCCAGCGCGCGACGGTAGCGCGCCACCGCCCCCGCCTGGTCGCGGAGCGCCCCGCTCCACACCTGCACCGCGCCCAACTGCGCCAGCCCGTACTCCACGTAGTAGAGCGGCACCTGGTGGATGTGCAGCTTGCGGTGCCAGCCGGTCATCATCTCCTGCTCAAGCCCGCTCCAATCGACGCCGGGCATGAAGCGGCCCCAGAGTTCGGCCCACTTCGCGTCGCAGTTGGCGGGGTCAGCGGCGGCGGCGTGGTTGGTGTACACCCAGTGCTGGAAGGCATCGACCACCGCCATGTACGGCCAGAACAGGATGGCATCCTCCAGGTGCTCGATGCGGGCGCGTGCGGCGTCCGCTTCGGAGTAGAAGCCGCCCTCGCTGGTGGGCAGGTACGGCGCGGAGAGCAGTTCCATCGCCATCGACGCCACCTCGGCGAACTCCAGGCCCGACTCCAACTGCTGGATATAGGGCAGCGGCGCGGATCTCGAACACGTGGAAGGCGTGCCCGCCCTCGTGCAGCAGCGTCTGCACGTCGTCGTGCAGGCCGACCGCGTTCATGAAGATGAAGGGCTTCCGCGCCAACTCGAACGTCTGGCAGTAGCCGCCGGGGGCCTTGCCCTTGCGGTTCTCCAGATCGAGCAGGCCCTCGTCGCGCATGATCTGGAAGTTGTCGCCCAGATGCGGATCGACGCGGCGGAACATGGCCGCCGTCTTGCTTTCCAGCTCATCGACCGTGGTAAACGGGCGCAGCGGCGGCCGGCCCAGCGGATCGACGCTGAGGTCCCAGGGCCGCAGCGCGGCCACGCCGAGGCGCGCGCGGCGGCGCTCGTAGATGCGCAGCGCGGCGGGCACGGCGACCGCCTCAATCGCCTCGTGGAAGGTCATGCAGTCGTCCGGCCCGTAGTCAAGCCGGAGCATCTCCCGCCAGCGGTAGGACCGGTAGTTGTCGAGATCGGCGTTGGCGGTCAGTTGGCCGCGCACGCCCATGAACTTCTGCCACAGGGCGTTGATCGCGTCGCGGTCTTCAAGTTGCCGCGCCATGCTCAGCCGCCACGCGCGCTCGCGGACCTCCCGGTCCGGGTTCTGGAAGACGGGCCGGAGTTGCGGCAGGGTGACTTCCTGCCCCTCCCACTCGACCGTCTGCGCGCCGGTGATCTTGTCGAACTCGTTGCTGAGCTTGCGCTCTTCGGTGAGCAGGGGCAGGTTCTCCTCACGGAACAGCGCCGCCTCGATCTGCATCCGCTGCAACGGGAGTTCGAACCCGGCGGGCGGCTGCAGGCCGCTGGCAAGCAGCTTCTCCTTGAGCTTCTGCTCTGCGGCAATCGCCCTGGGGTAGATCTCGTCGAGGAAGGCGCGATAGCGCGCCTCCGCCGCCTTGTCGGTCGTGTCCACCGTCGTCGCCACGTACAGCCGGGCGAAGGTCTCCGTGACCAGCGAGGCGAGCTGCGTCCAGTCCGCAAGCCAGCCGGCCAGGTTGCCGGCGGACAGAGGGCGGCCTTCCAGTTCCTTCGTGTATGGCTCGATCTGCGACCAGCCCCAGTCCATGAATGGCTGTGCGGTCTTGGGCAGTGAATCGATCATTGAACGCTCCTTCCGTTGGTAAGTGAGATTATGGCAGCGGCTCGACCCAGTAAGCGTCGTCCTGGCCCTCTGCCGTCCAGCCAACCGCTCCCTCGTAGTCCACCTGCCACCACGCCGTCCCGTCGGCGCAGTGCGGCCCGTCCAGCACGGCGAACACCCCGCCGCTCGGAATCTGGCCCACACGCAGGCTCCCGGTCGTGGGCTGGCCGCGCAGGTTGTTGGGCGCGCCGGGAGCACCCGCCCCTGCCCACCAATCGCCAGCCGCGAGGGCAGGAAGCCGGGGCACGCCGACGCGCCCGACTCGCCCTCGCGCCAGACGCGCCACGCGAGCGGTCCCCAGGCTGCGCTGCGTGCCAGGCGCGCGGGTTCGTCGTCGATGGCGATGCTCTTCCCCCGCTCCAGAGCGACAACGCACCGAAACTGGGGTGGTCGGTCAGCAAGATCGCCTCGCCGGCGGGCGAGATGGCAATTTGCCAGGGGTAAAACACGCCCAGCGGCTCGGCCCGCCCGTCGGCGTAGACGACGGACCACTCGTAGTCCTTTTCGGCGCTCAGCCTGAACGTCACCGAAACGCCGTCGGGGGACTGCGCGACGCTGTAGAGCGCCGGCGCACCGTCCATCGGCATCGCCGCGCCCGCCGGGTCGATGAGCGCCCAGCGCCCGGTGTTGTACAGCACGCCGACGTAATCCACGCCGGCGTCCTCGATCCACATGAACTCGATAGGGAACTCGTCCCCGGTTGCCTGCAGGTCGGTTTCCGACACGAGCGCGCCGTCGGCGTCGTAGACGAGAACCGCCTCCATCTGCGCGCTGGTGGCGGGTTCAACCGTGATGCTCCGCACCGCGATTCCGCCGCCGCCCCACGCAACCCAGAGCGGCGTCGGCACACCGTACTGCTCCGGGATATCCAGCGGCATGACCCGCACCTGTCCGCTCGCCAGGTCGTAGACGCCCAGGCGATGCTCGCCCTCCGGATAGGTGAGTTCGGTCCACGCGAGCATCGCGCCGTCGGGCGACCACGTGGGCGTGGAGCGCGAGACGCCCTTATCCGGCACGCCGGACACGAACAGCGAGGCGTCGGGCGGCTGGTCGATGACGCGGAACGCCTCGCCGGTGGCGCGTTCCATCAGCCAGATGTTGCTCGGTGTGGCCCCGCCGCCGATTCCGCCCTCCCGCTCGATTGCCGCCACCGTGATCTCCGCCGCCGAGTTGTAGGCAATCCGGCTCCCGTCGGGCGAGATCACCGGCTCGTGGTTGTAGCCCCAGGTGGTGAGCTGTCGCAGCGCGCCGTTGGGGGGCAACCACGACCACAAGTCGCCGTCGATGAGCAGGATGGCGGGGGCCTCCTCTTGTGCACCGGCGGAGGTTCCGACAGCGAGCGCAAGAACAACTGCCAGAAACGCGACGCTAATGGTCTGACGCTTCACGGGTTCGCCTCTCCTTGTGCCTTTTCGCCGATATAGGGTATGGTTTCCCGGCGCAGGCGGTTGCCGCCGGCGCGTGAGACTATACCGCGTAAATAGGCGCAGAAAAAACCGACAACTGGACGCAAAATGACCCTGGCACTGGCGCTCGTCTTCATCGCCGTCACGCTGGCGCTCGGCGCAATGGTCGCCCGCGCGCTGCCGACCCGGTCGCCGCGCGTCGCGCTGGGCGGCGCGTTGGTGCTCGCGCTGCTCACCAACATGGCGGTGATCTGGGCGGCGGCCTTCGGCTTCGACCCGCGCGCGGTGGACGTGTTGCTGCTGCTCGTCCTGGCGTTGGGCGTCGTCATCTGGCGGCGGCGCGGCAGGGGGGACCCGCGCCCTCTGTGGCCGGGCGCGCGCGTGGCCGCGTTCCTGGGGGTGGCCCTGCTGCTCTACCTCGTGCCGGCGCTGGTCGTGCCGGTGCCGCTCGACACCGACGCGCAGGGGTTCGGCTACCTGGCGCTGACGGTGCGCGAGGGCGGCACGCTCGACACGCTGGCCCCCTTCCACCCGGAGATCAGCTACCTCTATGCGCCGGCGTTCTCGGTGCTGGCGGCCTACGTCAGCGCGCGCTCTGGCGCAGGGCTGCACGAAACCCAGATGGCGCTGGGCGCAGCGCTGGGGTTCCTCATCGTGTGGCTGGCCTATGACCTGGGGCGCGAGCTGGAGCCGGAGACTGGCCGGCACGCCGGGCCGGCGGCGCTGGTCCTGGCGGTGGGCGGGACCGGGCTGTTCACCGCGTACATGGACTCGCACTTCACGACGCTGCTCGCTTTCGTTTTCTCGTTCGCGTTCGTGACCTTCGTCGTGCGCTACCTGCGGGGCGGGGCGCGGCTGCAGGACGGCGTGGCCGGGGGCGGTCTGCCTGGCTGCGGTCCCGCTCGCGCACCCGGACACGACGGTCATCCTGATGATCGGCTACGTGCCGTTCCTGCTCACGGTCTGGCTGGCGCGGGAGCGGCCCGCGCTGCGGACCTGGCTGGGGCTGGCGGCGGCGATCCCGCTGGGCGCGCTGGTCATTATCGCGCCCTGGCTGCTCGGCCTTGCGCCGCTGCTCGGCTCCGAGATCGCCTCGCCCTTCGAGGTCGCGCCGTATCACCTCGGCACGATGCTCGTGATGAGCGGGTTCCTGGTCCCGGCGCTGGCCGTGGCTGGGGCGCCCCTGGCGGCGCGGCGGCGCGGCCCGGTGGATGTGTGGATGCTCACCTGGCTGGTCGCCGTGGTCGAGTTCGGCGCGCTCGGCCTGCTGGAGCGCGCGTTGCCGTTCATGGCGACGCTGCTCAAGTACGACTACCCGTTCTCCATCGCATGGCACGGCCCGGTGATCCCCTACCTCTACCTGGGGACGCTTTCCGTCCTGTGGATCGGCGGCCGGCTCGGATGGGCGCGTGTGGAACGGTGGGTGCGGCGCGGGACGCCGGCGGTGTTAGGCGGCGCGGCGGCGTTGCTCGTGCTGGCGGGCGTCTTCGCGGAACCGCTGGTGATCGCGAGCAAGGGGCGGCTGCGCTTCTTCGGCGCGTTCTCCTCGCACGCCGATGTCGCCGCGATGCAGTGGCTCAGGGAGAACACGCCGCCCGATGCGCGCGTGATGAACTACGGGGCCAACCACGAGGCCGATTGGACGCCCGTGATCGCCGAGCGCGACACCGTCTTCTACCGCCCGCAGATGTTCTTCAAGGGGACCGAGGCGTCGCTGGCGGAGCAGGCGGCGCTGCGCGGGTTTTGGGCGGACCCCGCCGACCCCGCGTGGGCGGCGGTGCTGGCGGCGCACGGGGTGCGCTACGTGCTCGTGCCGCAGGTCATCGCCAACCCGGAGGCGCACACGCGCATGTTCCGCTGGCGCGACCCTTTCGTGATTGCGGCCACCTCGACGCCGGCTGAGGCGGCGTACCTGGAGCTGGTGTTTGACGCGGAGGGGCGCGCAGGTGTATGCGCTTCGGACCCCGCCTGCGCCGTAGGCCAGGGCCTGTTCACACGTTCTATTGCCGGATTCAGGTCAAACCCCCTATAATAGAAATACGCACGGCGTTGAAGTGCGGCGAAGAGACACGCCCGGAGACGACGTGACCTTGAAAACCCTCCTGATCCTTCGACACGCGAAAGCCAAACGAAACGGCTGGGACGACTACGAGCGCCCGCTTGCCAAGCGCGGCAAGCGTGACGCGCCGCGCATCGGCCAACTGGTCGAACAGATCGGCCTGACGCCAGACCTGGTTGTCTCCTCCGGCGCGAAGCGCGCCCTCCAGACCGCCCGCCGCGCCGCCAAAGCGGCGGGCTACACCGGCGAAGTCATGATTACCGAGGCGCTGTACTTCTCCGGCCCGGACACCCACCTCGACGTGCTGCGCCGGCTCCCGGATGACGCCGACGTGGTCATGATCGTCGGGCACAACCCCACCTTCGAGGAGCTTGTGGAGACGCTCACTGGCGTGGACGTCTCGCTGCCCACCGCCACGCTGGCGGAGATCAGCCTTGAGATCGATAGCTGGATGGAAATCGACGAGATGACGGGCGTGCTCAAAGACGTGCACTGCCCACCGTCGGAGGACCACACCGGCGACGCCTAGCCGCCCCGAACGCGCTCCAGCTTCGCCCTGGGTCTCCTGCAAACACGATACAGTGAACGTCAATCGCGGGGGTCGCTGCCGGCCTCGGCGGCGGCGCGCCGGGGGCTAGCCGCCGGAGATGGCCGGCGGGGGCTGGTCGAAGAAGAGGTTCCACCACACCCGCCAGGTGACGACCGCCTCCGGCTGCTCGGCGGCGGGCGAGGTCGGCGTGGGCGTCACGGCTGCGCCGGCGGGGATGGGGACGACCAGAACCTCGCCGGGACGGACCATCTTGCCAGGGCCGCGCGCCCACTCGTCAACGGCGGCCTGGCTCTGCACCCACTCCCATTCCTGCTGCAACGCCGCCTGGGTTTCTTGCAGAGCCACCATCTCCCGTTCGCGCTTCTGGAGATCCGCCTGGATGCGCTGCCCGGCACTTTATCGAGTGAATCGCCGGCGCGCCTCATTACCGCTTTGGCTGACGCGGCTGCGCTTTTCGCGCCGGGCTGGCCGGGATCTGGCATCAGGCGATCTGTTCGACCAGTTGGCAATGCGCAACGCGTCACCTTCCGCGTATTCCAAGCGAACTCATGTCGCGCGGCTTTCGGCGTGGTGAAGGATCAGGAAGTTTCAGATAAATGCTCCGGGCGTGTCTTCGCCGCGCTTCAACGCAGGTATATTTCTGATATAGGGGGTTTGACGAATGCAATAGGCACGACAGGCTATTTCCCGGCAGGCGGGGTCGGCTGCACCTGCGCGCCCTCCGCGTCGAAACCAACTCAATACGCCGCCTCGGCAAACCGTCGGGTGGCCTGACACGAAAGGGCGCCAGCAAGTGCTGCGTGATAGCTATCCGAAGTGGCGGTGACCTGCGGCACGAAGCGGCGCACCGTGCGCCGCCCGCCCACCGCCGCTGCGAGGTCGTCACAAACCGCGCAGCACTATCGCGGCGTATCATTCCCGCTGAAGAAGGCATCGCAGGCGGTGGCAGGCTGATGTCGCGCTCGGCGTTGCAGGCGTCAATCGACTGCGTGGTGGCCATCGGATGCGTCAGCGCTGAGCCACCCAGCGCGGCGATGTGTGCGAGGCGCTGCGCCGGCGCGCGCGGCCGCCCCCTTCGCGATCTGTGTTCAAGACCCGCCAGCTACAGCGCCGCCGCGCTGCAACACTGCAAATCTGCCGCTCTCGGATCACCGCGCCACATCGGCTCGACCCTCCCACAGGACAGGCATCCCCAGAAACAAGTGAAATCACCGGGCCGCCTTCTACGATGGGGCGCAGGCAGTCATATGAGCACGTCGCCATGGTTTGGCACAACGCGGCGCGCCCGAACGTGCGACGACCGTGATATTCCCCCTCCAGACCTGCGCTGCCAGCCCGGCGCCACGTCCAACATGGGATTACCGCTCATCCTCGTGCCGGTATTACGGCGCATTTCGAAGAGCGTTCCCGATCTCGGAGGCCGAGCGGCGGCATGACGCGCCGAAGGCCAGCGCCGCCGCCAGCAACCAGGTGCTGGCGAGCCTCCGTGAACAGGCGTACGTAACTCGTCGTCCGGACTGACCGTCGTGTCCGAGGCGGAGGACACGGCCAGCGACGCAAACTCGGCCCCAGGCTGAATACGGGCGCGAAGCAGCTGTACGCGATGTGTACCACCGGATTATGCGTGCCAAACCGGTCTCCGTCAACAAAATGTTCAACGCTGCAGCCAACGCCATCTCTAAGCCCTGCGCCAGGCACGCGCTGATGGCTCGGCGCGCCGGCGCCGAG
This sequence comes from Anaerolineae bacterium, assembly GCA_027494055.1. Lineage (GTDB taxonomy): Bacteria > Chloroflexota > Anaerolineae > Aggregatilineales > JAFGMM01 > JAOSJO01. The sequence continues at coordinate 546,616 of JAOSJO010000025.1, forward strand.
TAGGCGCCAGGTGGCCCCGATCTCCGGTGGGAGGGCGGCGTGCGACCGCCTCGCCGCCCGATCGGCGCGCCGATGAAGAACCCTGCGCGGTCGTGACACCGGCGCGACCAGCATGCCGACTTTTTGAGCGGAACACAGAACCGCCAGGTTGCTGACCGCGCGCGCTCCGGCCGCAGGCGCGGGTCCCCCTGCCGCGCCGCCGCCAGGCCGGTTCGGCAGCCTCACCGCGCGCGAGTCAGCGCCAGATCACTGCCGTGATTGACGACAACGTGTTTCACTGCCAGCGCGCGACGCGCGGCGACCGAGCCGACCTTTGCCACTGACTCATTCCTTCGCCGCTCTGTTCGGCGACCTCGTCGTTGCCGTCGGTTAATCGGACTCTGCGCCTATTTACGACGGTGCGCGCCAACTGCGCCGGAAGAAAACGCCACCTGTCGCGGCTGAAGGCTCCGGCTCAAACATCTCGGACTCAGCCAGCGTCGTTCGCGGAGGATATAAACAAGCTATCTATCCGCAAATTGCTGAAGAAGGCCGCTGCATCTGCTCGACGGCGACTTTGTGTCGTGTTGCCCCAACGCGCGCTGCGACGCTCACGGGGCTTCGGCCACGGTGATCACTGGGCCAAATCTCGGCGATCGGCGAGGAAAAGAGTGATCGGCGGAATACACCGGCTGATGCTGAGTCTTGGTCCCGGTCTACCAGTAACAGCGTAT
>JAOSJO010000026.1:0-4208 GCA_027494055.1 Anaerolineae bacterium
CTGCCTGTTGGGTGACAATGCAAAGCGCACCGCTCGAACGCAACCCCTGTTTGTGCGGATTCTTGGATTTTGCTGTGTACTAAACGTAGAACAGGAGAACGGCGCCATGACCAAGCAAGTGCTGCGCGAAAGCGAATCTCGCATGAAGTCGGCCATCAGCGCCCTGGAGGACGACCTGTCCGCGATCCGTACCGGGAGAGCGTCGCCCGCGCTGATCGAACGGCTCAACGTGGACTACTACGGCGCGCCCACACCGCTCAACCAACTGGCGACCATCGCGGCCCTGAGCCGCAACTGCTCACCATCCGGCCCTTCGACCCCGGCTCGATTGGCACCATCGAGAAGGCCATCATGGCCTCCGACCTGGGCATGACGCCCTCCAACGATGGCAAAATCATCCGCCTGAACGTGCCCCCGCTGACCGAAGAGCGCCGCAAGGAGCTGGTCAAGGTGGTGAGCCGCCGCCTGGAAGAGGCGAAGGTCGCCGTCCGCAACATCCGCCGCGACTCGCTGGAGACCTTGCGCATCATGGAGGCGCGACAAGGGTATCGGGGAGGATGACTTCCACCGCGCGAAGGACGACCTCCAGAAGCTCACCGACGATTACATCGCGCAGGTCGATGAGATCGGCGAGCGCAAGGAGAAGGAGATCATGGAGGTATGACGCTGCGCCGCTGCAACGCGGGCGACTGGCGTCGCCGGGGCGTCGGTATGACCGTCAGGGAGGTCGGGCCTGGACGATAAGCTGTTGCCCGAACGGGTGCCAACGCACCTGGCAATCATCATGGACGGCAATGGCCGCTGGGCCAACGAGCGTGGCCTGCCGCGCGTGGCCGGGCACCGCGCCGGCACGGAGAACCTGCGCCGCATCCTCACGGCCTGCACCGACTACGGCATCAAGATTCTCACCATCTACGCCTTCTCGACCGAGAACTGGGGGCGGCCAAAGGCCGAGGTGCGCGGCCTGATGAACATCCTGGAGATGGTCATCGACCGCGAGCTGGCCGAACTCCACGCCAACGGCGTCCAGATTCGCCACCTGGGCCAACTCGAAGGGCTGACCCCGCACCTGCAGCGCAAGATCCGCCACGCCCTCGACCTGACCCGCCACAACGACCGGCTGATCCTCAACGTCGCGTTCAACTACGGCGGGCGGGATGAAGTCGTGCAGGCGGTCCGCCGGATCGTGGCCGACGGCATCCCGGCGGAGGAGATCGACGAAACCTTGCTGAGCTATTATATGTACAGCGGCGGCCTGCCCGACCCGGACCTGGTGGTGCGCACCAGCGGAGAGATGCGCCTGAGCAACTTCCTGATCTGGCAGGCCGCCTACGCCGAGTACTACACCACGCCCGTCTACTGGCCGGACTTCGACGAAGAAGAGCTACGCAAGGCGCTGCTCCACTACGGCCAGCGCGAGCGCCGATTTGGATTGGTGACTCAGACCTGATGCTTCGTCAACGCGCAATGACCGCCGTGCCGCTGCTGGTCCTCTTTCTCGTGGCGGTGGCAGCCGGCGGTGTTTGGTATTGAGGGCGGCGCTGCTCGCGCTGAGCATTGCCGGCTGGGAGTGGGCGCGCCTGTTTGGGCAGCCCGGCTTCACCGGGTCGCTGGCAGGCGTCCTGGGGCTGATCTGGGTCATGCTGCTCGACGTGCAGTTGCCCGAACGCGGCCTGATGGGGCCGGGCGTCGCGCTCGTGCTGATGCTCACGCTGCTGCAGATGGTTATCCGCACGGGGCGGAACTACCCCCACCCCGAAAATAGCTTCATGGTCGCGCTCGCGGGCGGGCTGTACCTGGGCTGGATGGGCATTCACCTCGTGCTGCTGCGCAACCTGCCCGACGGCATGTACTGGACGCTGATCGCCCTGCCCGCCATCTTCGCCGCCGACACACTCGCCTACATCTTCGGGCGGCTCCTGGGCCGCCACAAGCTCGCCCCACGCATCAGCCCCGGAAAGACGTGGGAGGGCTATATCGCGGGCGTAATCGGCGCGGTCGTGATTACCGGCCTGCTGGCGGCCCTGTGGGCCACGCAGGGGGCGGCGTCCACCTTCGCCGACGGCGCGATTATCGGCCTGCTCGTGGGCGGGCTGGGCGTCGTTGGCGACCTGGGCATCTCAGCGTTCAAGCGCCAGATGGGCGTCAAGGACTCCAGTCACCTGCTGCCGGGGCACGGCGGCATCCTCGACCGGCTGGATAGCGTCCTGGTGGCGGCGGCGGTCGGCTACTATTACGTGGTGTGGTTCATCCTGTGAGCGCGTCCCCGTAGCCGGCAGGCGAAGCGGAATCCAGCCACAGATAACGCCGGTGCATACGACACCCCAAATACGCAACGCCAGATATGTTTTTGCCTCGAATCGGAATGCGTACAACCGGCGATTGTCTCTGAAATCAGTCCGGCTCACTCAGAAACGCCGTCACCTCACGGATAAACAGGTCGGGTGCGGTGTAGTGCGCAAGATGCTGCTGGCCTGGCAAGACAACGATCCGGCTGTTGGGCAGCACCGCGTGCCATTCTTCGGTGAAAGCTTTGGCAAAGTCGGGACTGTCGCCACCCAGGAGGAGCAGTGTGGGCACGTTCATCTGTGCAAATCGCGCTGTCTCAAACCGGTACGCTGCTGCCGCCCGCAGCTCGCGCGGAAGCGTGTGTGCGGCGGCGACCATTGCCGGGAAAGTAGGCCATGTCTTTGCCACTTCGATCTCTTCCGGAGTCATCTGGAGGGCCTCACGGAAAAAGGCGGTGACTGCACCAACGCGGTCGCCTGCATCTATCAGCGACTGAAACCTGTCGATCAATCCTGCCGGCAGTGCCTGTTCGCCCAGGCCTTCTGGCGCATCCGCTTCATACACGACGAGCCGCCGGATGTTCGAAGTGAGCAGCGCCGCCCCTAGGACACAGTATCCGCCGAACGAATGGCCCAGCAGGTTGACCTCGGCCCCAACCGTGTCCACCACGGCGGCAACGTCCTCAAATTCGCGCTCGAGGGCATAGCTTTCCCCGTCCCCGCTGTCACCGCGACCGCGCCGGTCCACGGCATAGACGGTGAAGCGCTCCGCCAGAGCCGGCAGAACCGGCCACCGCCGGCACGACGTCAGCACGCCAGGTACGACCACCAACGGGGGGCCTTCTCCGCTGCGCTCAAAGGCGATAAGTGTGCCATCTTTTGAACGTATTGTTTCCATTTTTGATCTCTTTACTATTATTTCCGATTATGCAATACCAGGTCCATTTATAAAAGTGGGCGGGGAACCAGAGCGCACCAGGCGCGCGCCTGGTTCCCCGCCGCGTTTGTGAGAGAGGGAACCCCGATCCGAAGGTCGGCGGGGGGTGAGGGGAAGTAAATGAGCAGCTTCCCGGAAGCGCGCGGCCTCCAGGAAGCTGTCCGATCACACCACGATGTTGATGATCCCGCTCTTCGCCACGTAGATCACCTTGCGCGGCGGCTTGTCGTCCATGAAGCGCTGCGCGTTCTCGCTTGCCAGGGCGCGGGCTTTGGCCTCGTCCTCGGTGATGTCCGCCGGCACCTCGATGCGGTCGCGCACCTTGCCGTTGATCTGCACCACCAGCGTGATGACCTCCTCGGCGGCGACTTCGGCGTCGTATGCCGGCCAGGGTTGCAGGTGGACGCTGTACGGCCTGCTGGTGCGCGCCCACAGCTCCTCCGCGATGTGCGGCACGAACGGCGCCATCAGCACCAGCATGGTCGCGACGGCCTCATCCCAGGCCGGCGTGTTCACCACCGGCGTGCGCCTGGCGGCCTGCAGCGCGTTCTTCAGCTCCATCAGCGCGGCGACGCCGGTGTTGAAACTGAACTGCTCCAGCGCGTCGGTCACGCGCTTGATGGTCTGGTGCGCCTTGCGGCGCAGCGCGCGCGCGTCGGCGTCCGTGGCCGCCCCGGTTGCCGGCGGCGGCGCGTGCAACACCACCTCCCACACGTCGTACAGCCAGCGCACCACGCCCTGAATGCCTTTGCTGTCCCAGGGGCCGCCCTTCTGCCAGTCGAAGGCGAACATCAGGTAGCCGCGCACGGTGTCCGCGCCATACTGCGCCACCAGCTCGTCGGGGTTGACGACATTGCCCTTGCTCTTGGACATGCGCTGGATGTCCAGGTGGTGCCTCAGTTGGGTGACGCTGTTCTTGCCCGCGATGGTCGGGATGACGATCTCCGCGTCGGGCAGCGCCTCGACCACCGTGACGCCGTCGC
>JAOSJO010000026.1:5093-255123 GCA_027494055.1 Anaerolineae bacterium
TCCACGTCGGACCGGTACAGCTCGTCTGCCTCCCACCGTGCCTGCCATTTCGGTTCAATCTCCTTCGGGTTGTACTTGTCTGCCATGTCGGGTACCTCTCCTCATGTAAGCGGGGGCGTCCCCCGGTTGATTCTCGGCTCACAAAAAAAGGGTGGGCGTCGCTGCCCACCCGGCGGAATCCTGGAAACGGCAGCGTCACATGCGCGCTAGGCGCTACCAAGCGCGAGGAGTTCGTCTTTCTGCTGCGAGCTGGCAATTGACGCACGCTCTGTCAACACTTTGTCCACTGCTGGCCTCACAAACTGTTCAAAGATTTGCGCGTCCTCGGAAGTGATCCGAGGGAGGTAGCCACGCGCTTTCAGACAATCGATCATAGGCCATAGAGTATCCGGAGCATAAATGGATTTCCAGAAGTGCAAGTAACCGGGATGGAGAGAAGTGATCAGCATGAACCCAGGATACTCGTACAGGCCGTATCTCCTATTTCTCTCGTTCTTTTTGAGCGCTTCCGGCACTCCAAACGGATCACCGAACAGGTCAACCAGTGATGGCTTGCCCACGGCCCATGCACCTTGCGTGATGACGAGCGTCGGTTCCAGAATTTCGATCTCTTTGACCAGATATCCGAAACAGTTTTCTCTCATCTTCCGCGTGTCCCTCAGGCCCGACGTGTTCCGAACAGCGTCTGCTCGCTGAAACGCACAGCGCAGTGCGTTCCCAAGCGCGTAACACGCATAGGGGTGGTCCGATTCAACCTCAAACACCCGCCGGAGAGGTCAACAGCGTGCCTTTAATGTGATTGGTCCGCTTTTCAGCATGAATAGTTCTCAGGCATTCATCGGACCGGGCGTCGAAGTTTGGGGCAGTTCCCAAAGCGCTTTTCGGATCGTATGAAGCCTCTTTTCCGATGATGAAAACACGGATGGGCGATGCCCCCCATACCACACGTCGTAGAAGGGCATCAGGCCAACTGTCCCGCCCGAATACTGCCTGCAAGTGTCGGTTTTCTGTGAGGCCCGACACTCGGATTCACGCTCGCAAGAGAAGGCGTCAGCATTTAAGCCGGCGACTTCATAATGCTGCTGAAGTCGGGCGTAACGCTCCTGTGTTTTTGCCGTGTCGAATCGCCAACCGCTCATCATTCCACTTCCAGAAACAAAAAGCCCCATCGTCTCAGGGACGAAGGGGCCTCCGCGGTACCACCCTGGTTGGTGAACCGGTCTAGTGGACCTGAAGGGGCTCGAACCCTTGACCTCCACAATGCCATTGTGGCGCTCTCCCCAACTGAGCTACAGGCCCATGGTTACACGAGTCGGTTCACCCGCTCGAAGCGCTTAACGCGCGCTCACGACGCCGGCTAGGTTGTCTCTGCCAATTCACCGGCGTGGCTTTCCCGTTCGATCAGGAAACCGGGCGAGTTGGGCCAGGGTGCTCGCGGTGGGCACGGTTGCCAGGCTTGCACCTCCCTGGCTCGCTGCCGCGATGGCTTACTACTCCCAGTCATCGCCTTTGGGCGGTTATGCACTTGTAAAGACACGCTCTTTCGAGCGTAGCCGTATTTTAGCGGGGCGCGGGGGGTGTGTCAAGCAGTGCGCGCCGCGCACTGCCCTCCTACAGCGCGTCCGAGGCGCGCCACCGCGCGCTCCGGCTGAACTGCCACAGCGTGCCCAGCAGCCCCAACACCACCCAGATCGCGAACGCGATGACGCCGTTCGTGCCGCCGGCGGCGCGGTCGAGGATGGCAATGTCCGGCGCGAGCAGGTTGACGCCGGCCAGCACCGCGCTCGCGCCGGTGAAGGCAGTGCCGATGATGACAATTGGTTTGCGCAGGAGCAGCGCAATCAGGCCCACGACCGCAGCGCCGATGATGACAATCGCGAGCTGGGTCGTGTCTGAAGCGCCCAGCAGCCGGCTCAGCTCCGCGCCGAGCACGCCGCCGAAGAGCAAGCCCATCAGGAACACGCCGAACGACCACAGGAAGTAGGCCAGCGCCCCCAGGATCAGGCCGCCGAGGATGGCGCAGAGGACCACAATGGCGTCGCTCTCGGCGATGCTCGCGCCAAGCGCGGCGCCGAAGGCCGCGCCAATGACGGCGAAGTTCAGCGCCAGCAGCACGCGGAAGATCAGGTAGCCAAAGAACATGTTCGCCAGCCCAACCACGATCAGGATCAGGCCGCCGGCGGTCACCTCTGCGCTCATGTTGCTCCCCCTGTGTCATAACTTTTGTAGAAATTTTACGTCAACCATGCTCCGTATACAAGAATTACTTGCTTGGGATAGTATGACACAATCCAGAAGTGGAGGTGCCCGCGCCAAAGATTCGTAGCACGAAAGCACGAAAGATGCGAAGTCACGAAAGGTTGAGCGCGTGTTTCGCGCTTTCGCGCCTTTCGTGTCTTCGTGTTTCCAATCTGCGCTGCCTCCCGGACTTTGTCACGCCATGCCGGATTCGTGCCTCGCGCCCCGACCGGGCAAATGATGTGGCGCAGATGCTGGCGGGGTTCTAAAATCAGGCGTGGGAGGTGTCATGATGCGCACAACCGACAGCTCACGGATCAACGTCCTGGTCACGGTGGATTTCACCGACGCGCAGATGGCGCAATTGGCGGCGGTCTCGTCCCAGGTGCATCTGATCAAGCGCCCGACCACCAACCCCACCACCATCGAGGCGGCCATCTGGGAGACGGTGGACGTGCTCTATACCTTTCGCGCCCTGCCCGCGCCGGAGGATGTCCCGCGCCTGCGGTGGGTGCAGTTGCACTCCGCCGGCGTGGACCAGGTCATCGATCACCCTGTGTTTGGCGTCAAAGACATCCTGCTGACCACCACAAGCGGCATCCACACCGCCACGATGGCCGAGTACATCTTCACCATGCTCCTTGCGTTCGGACGCCGGCTCCCCACGTTGACGCGCCTGCAGGCCAGAGCGGAGTGGCCGGAGCAGAAGACGCCGCTCCTGCCGCGCGAGCTGCGCGGCGCGACGCTCGGCATTGTCGGCTATGGAAGCGTGGGGCGCGAGGTGGCGCGGTTGGCCGTGGCCTTCGGGATGAAGGTGCTCGCCACGAAGCGCGACGTGCGCCGCCCTGCCGAGGACGCGGAGTACACCGAGGCCGACACCGGCGACCCAGGGGCCGAGCTGGTGAACCGGCTCTACCCCCCTGAAGCGCTGCGCTCCATGCTGCGCGCGTGCGACTTCGTGGCGGTGACGGTGCCGCTCACGGAGCAGACGCGCCACCTGATCGACGCGGAGGCGCTCGCCGCCATGAAGCCCGACGCCGTGCTGGTGAACGTCTCGCGCGGCGAGGTGATCGACGAGGCGGCGCTGATCGAGGCGCTTCAGGCGGGGCGGCTCGGCGGGGCCGCGCTGGACGTGTTCGAAGAGGAGCCGCTGCCCAGCGACAGCCCGCTCTGGAAGCTGCCCAATGTCATCACCACCCCGCACATCGCGGGGCTGTCGCCCAGGTACAACGCCCGCGCCGCCCGCCTCTTCGCGGAGAACCTGCGCCGCTACCTCTCCGGCGAGCGGCTGCTCAACCTGGTGGACCGGCAGTTCGGCTACTGACCTTGACGCGCACCGGCTCGCGGCTATAATCAGGCCGGACGCCGTGTTAGGGAGTGACGTTGGCAGAGAAACCGCCCATGCAGGCCCGGCGACGCCCGTTGCGGAAGTTCGCGCGCCACCAGATCAACGCCGCGCAGCACGTGGGTCAGGCGGTTGTGAGCCTGGTCCCAAGCGGGACACGCACGCACCTGAGGGCGGCGGCGCGCGAGTGGCTGCTGTCGTTCGGCGTGTTCTTCGACGAAGCGGCGGACCTGCTGGGCAACGATGCGCCCAAAGCGCGCGCGTCGCAAGCGCCGCCCCAGAAGGTCAAAGTGAAGGTCGAGTAGGCCCCGCGCGGGGGCAGCGTATCGGGGCCCATAGCTCAGCGGTCAGAGCGGCCGGCTCATAACCGGTTGGTCCCTGGTTCAAATCCAGGTGGGCCCACTCAAACGCATAGAAACGCTGTAGGGGCAGGTCGCGCAGACCTGCCCCTACAACTTACACACATCCCCCCGGGTGTGGGTGGGGGCACGCTCGTGTCAGTTTTGCGTCCCCCAGGATGATGTCTGTCGGTGCGCTTATCTCAGTCCAGCTCGGTCAGCATCTCAAGAAATTCTTCGTTGCTGTTGGTGCGGCGGAAGTAAGACATCAGCGCGTCCATCGCCTCGCTGACGTCGAGGCCGCCGCCCTTCGGCGGCGACGACATCATCTGCGCCAACATGCGGCGCATGGTCCACACGCGCTGCAACACGTCGGGGCCGAGCAGCAGCTCCTCACGCCGCGTGGACGAGCGCTCGATGTCGAAGGCGGGGAAGATGCGCCGCTCTTGCAGCCGGCGGCTCAGGTGCAGTTCCATGTTGCCGGTGCCCTTGAACTCCTCGTAGATCACGTCGTCCATGCGGCTGCCGGTGTCCACCAGACAGGTGGCGATGATGGTGAGGCTGCCGCCAAATTCGACGTTGCGCGCCGCGCCGAAGAAGCGCTTCGGCGGGTAGAGCGCGGAGGGGTCCAGGCCGCCGGAGAGGGTGCGCCCGCTGGGCGGCACGACCAGGTTATACGCGCGCGAGAGCCGCGTAATGCTGTCCATCAGGATCACCACGTCGCGCCCGCCCTCGACGAGGCGCTTGGCGCGTTCCAGCGCCATCTCCGCCACGCGGACGTGACTCTGCACCGGGTCGTCGAAGGTGGAGCTGATGACCTCGGCTTCGACAGAGCGGTCCATATCGGTGACCTCTTCGGGCCGCTCGCCGATGAGCACCACCATGAGGTGCACGTCTGGGTAGTTCTGCGAGATGGCGTTGGCGACTTCCTTGAGCACGGTGGTCTTGCCGGCCTTCGGCGGCGACACGATCAACCCGCGCTGGCCGCGCCCAATCGGCGCGATCAGGTTGAGCAGCCGCGTCGAGAGGACGCGCGGGCTGGTCTCCAGGTTGAAGCGCTCTTCGGGGAAGATGGGCGTCAGGTGCTCGAAATTCGGGCGGCGCTTGGCGATTTCCGGGTCCAGCCCGTTGACCGCCTCAACGCGCAGCAGGCCGAAGTATTTCTCGCTGTCTTTGGGCGGGCGCACCTGGCCGATAACCATGTCGCCGGTGCGCAGGCCAAAGCGCCGAATCTGGCTCTGGCTGACGTAGATGTCGTCGGGGCCGGGCAGCAGGTGGTCTGAACGGAGGAATCCGATGCCGTCCTCGATGATCTCAAGCACGCCGCCGCGCAGCTCCAGGCCCTGCTTCTCGGCATTGTGCCGCAGCAGGCGCAGGATCAGGTCCTGTTTCTTGAGCCGGCTGAAGCCGCCGACGTCGGCGTCGCGGGCCATATCCCGCAGCTCTTGTAGGGTCTTCTGTTCCAATTCTACAATATCCATGATGTGCAATCTCCAGGCAGTGCCCTGCTGACTCAGGACAGCCGTCGGCTAGGCGAAACAACACAACGCAAATGAGGTCAAAATCAGCTAGAAAAGCCTGTCACTTCGTGACGTTGATTGTATGTTGGGCACGTAAAGTGGAGCACACAGTGCGTGGTAAGCAGTTGCTTCCTGAACACACTATAGCATAGGTCTCGCAGTCGGTCAACACGCCAAAAGTAAGATCATGATAAGAATCTCTGGCGCCCGCGCGCGCCCCATCCAGCGTGGTCCGGGGCGCGCGAGCGGCCCTCCGGCGTGACTTCACACCACGAACCGGGGCCTCGACTTGCAGTCTCAGTCTGAGGCCCCGGTCTGCTCTTGTTGCGCGAAACACACCCTGACGGCGGCTAGCGGCTGGGCGGCATCCGGCCTTCCCGGCTGTTGACCTCCTCGCGCGGGTCGCCGAGCGGGTAGATGTCGTCATCGAGCGGGAAGTTCGTCAGCCGGGCGGCAGCGCCGGGCGGCCCGTCGATGGGCAGCGCATCGATCTCAAAGATCTCGCGCTGGCCGGGTTTCTCCAGGCTTTCGATGCGGTCAGAGTGGAAGACCACGATGGACGTGTTGCACCAGAACGTGGGCGCGCGGTCCTCTACCTCTGAGTTGTCGGTGACGTTCTTGATCTCGCCGGTTTCCACGTCCACCGCGAAGATATCGAAGCCCCCGTCGATGTTGGTGTGGTAGGCCACGAACGTATCATCCGGGGCGAACTGCTGGCCGGCGATGTCGGCGCCGGTGTCGGTGAGTTGCTTAACGTCGCCCGTTTCCAGGTCCATCAGCCACAGGTCATACACGCCGTAGCTGTTCATCTGGATCCAGGCCATCGACTCGCCGTCGTGCGAGAGGACGGGCACCTGGTCCTCGCTGTCGTTGTCGGTAAGCTGCGTCAACTCGCCGGTGTCGATGTCGAGCATGTAGATTTCCCAGTCGCCGTCGCGGTCACTCTGGAACACGATCTTTGTGCCGTCGGGCGACCAGAATGGGTTGATGTCGTTGGCCGGGTCGTCGGTGAGGCGGGTCGGCTCGCCCGTGCCCGACACGTCAACCAGGTAGAGTTCCCAGTTGGCGTCGCGGGTGCTCTCGAAGACGAGGAGGTTGCCGGGACCCCACTCCGGGTTGATGTCTATCGCGGTATTGTAGGTCACCCGCTGCTGGAAAGTCCCGTCTGCCTTCGCAATCCAGATTTCCCAACTGCCGCGCACGTCGCGGTTCGACGTGAACGCCACCCACTCGCCGTCAGCCGAGGCGCTTGGCTGGATGTCGGCGCTGCCGAGGCCCTGCGAGACGTTGTTGTTCACAGCGTTCCCCAGGCGCGCATTGCCGAGCCGGTAGATGTCCCAGTCGCCATCGCGGTCGCTGTGGTAGAAGAGCCACGGCGGGCAGGTAGGCCCCCCAACGACGACGCGCTGCCAGGGGCCGCGCGGGATCCCCTACCTGGCCGACCTGGGGGCCACGGGATGATCGGGAAAGGCGGCTTCGGCGGCCTGGGCGGCCGGCCGGTCGGGACCACGGTCGGCGTGGGGCGGCCCACGCCAGAAGGCTGGATGATGACCGGCGGCTGGTAGGCAAAGTTCCACACGTTTCCTGGGATGTCCACCAGCGCGGCGAACTGGTCGATCTCACGCTGGGTGAGCAGCGTCCAACTGGGGACCGCGTCGGCGGCGCTGCCGCTCTCGTCGAGCGCAAACGTCACCGAGAAGGCCGGCGGGACCACGATCTCGTTGGGGGTACCAGGATGGATGATGGCCGTGCCATTGCCGGTGATGATCTGCAGCACATTGCCGGGCAGGGTGCGCAGGAAGATCGTGGACAGCACCCGGATGTTGACGCCGTTGGCGGTGATGTCGGCGGGGAAGTTCTGCGGCCCCTGCACGACCAGCACCGACAGGATCGCCTCAACGCACGGCGCGGTGCCGGTCCCAGTCGTCAGGCGGAAGGACTGCATGGGCGCGCGCGCGTTGCGGTCGATGAGCGGGAGGTCGTTGATCGCGTCGTTGGCCTCAACCGCCTCCTGAGGCACCCACGCCACCCCGGTCACGTGGAGCACGCGCAGCCACTGACCGTCAGGGCTGACGCTGTCGGCCTCAAGCAGGCTGCCCGCCGGGAACGTCCCGACGACGGCGGCGTTCTTGCCGGGCGCATTATACAGGTTGGCCTGCGCCGAGGTGGTGACAGTAACCGGGTCCACGGGCGCCAGCGCCTCCTCCGGCGCGACCGCATTTTCCACCGTGACATCGCCCAGCATCATGTAGACGACCTGGTCCGAAAGGCCGGCGGGGATGTTGGCCTGCACGTTCATGATCGCGATACCCCAGGCGCCGTCGGCGGCGTTCATCGCGCCCGTCTGGATGCGCTGGAGCGTCGTCAGGGGGCGCGGTCGCCCGGCGCGCCGAAGGCGTCGCTATCGACGGCGTTGGCAAACTGCGCCTGCACCCGGCTGAAGCCATAGCACACGCTGTTGGGGCCGAGGTTCGCGCAGTTCGTGCCCAGGCCGGCAAAGGCCTGGTCAACGACCTGGGGACAGGTTAACGCGCCTTGTGCCAGGCCTACCTCGAGGTCAGGACCAATTGCAAGGACAAGTACGGCGAGGAGCACAACCAGGGCAACTGCGCGCATAACGTCTCTCCTTGTAGGAAACTTCGGGACGCTGTTAGATGTTGAGTAGCAGAAGAGCAAACAATGAAAAATACAAGGGCACTCAGTGCGCTTACGCTTTGAGGCAAACCCTTTCTAGTATATAATAGCCCTGTCTGGCTTGGCAAGCGTGAATGGTAGCATAGCATCAATTTTCTGTCATGTTTTGGTTAGTTTTTTCTATTCTAACGCCCAATTCTGGTGCGCCGTCGCGCCGGCGAAGGGTTTCCGCCTGATGGGCGTTGGCTGCACGTGGGGTTTATGTGCTAAACTGCAAATGACGCTTGCGTTCATGGTCAACTGCTTATACGCAGCAGGGTGGGACCCCTCATACAAAGACCCGGGACGCAGCGACAAAACGCCCATCTGACGGGGATGCGCCCGTTGCGCCGCTCAGGAGTAACCATCGCTTATGGAATTGAGACAGTATCTCCGGCTTTTTCGCAGGTGGTTCTGGCTGGTCTTGCTGGCCGCGTTTCTTGGCGGCGGCGTTGCCTTCCTCGCCCGGAGCGGCCAGCCCTCCACCTATCGCGCTGAGGCGACGCTCCTGATCGGCAACTACATCGACGAGCCGAACCCGACCACGGGCGTGATCACGCTCGGCGAGAAGCTGGCGCAGACTTACGCCGTGATGGCAAAAACCTACACCGTGCTCAACGCGGCAGTCGAGGACGGCGTGAGCGACAGCTTCGACACGGATTCAGACACGCCCCGGAGGCCGCTGCCCGATCGATCACGCCGAGCGCGCTCGGCAATGCGCTTGAAGTGCGCATCATATCGGGGACATCGCTGCTGGTGCTGAGCGTGACCTATACCGACCCGGTCCTTGCGGCAGACATGGCGAATGCGGTCGCGCAGGCGCTGATCGCGAAAAGCCCGACGAACCTGACCCCCGAACAACAGGAGCAGCGCGACTCGGCGAATGCGGAGATCGAGGACCTCAAGGCGCAGATCCAGGCTGCGGACGCGGAACTCGCCGCCCTGGACCAGCAACTTGCGGAGGTGACGGTCGCGAACGCAGAACGGTTGGAGCTGATTCGCCAGCGCAACGCGCTGATCGAACAGAAGAACTCCGCGCTCTCGACCATCGCCGGCCTGCGCGGCACGATCACACAACTGGAACTGCGCGCCAACTCGCTGGATATTGTCGAGCCGGCGCGCATCCCAGGCGCGTCGAACAGCCCCAGCGTCCTGAACACAACGTTGCTGGGCGCGCTCGTGGGCGCGGCGCTGGCGGTGGGTGTGGCGCTGCTCGTGGAATACCTCGATGACACGCTCAAGACGCCGGAAGAGACCACGCAGGCGCTGGCGCTGCCCATCCTGGGGACGATTGTGCGGTTCGGCAAGCCGGATGAGGGCGTACACCAACCGCCTGGTCACACAGGCAGACCCAAGCTCGCCGGTGGCGGAGAGCTATCGCGCGCTGCGCACCAATCTGCTGTTCTCCACCAACAACGTGGTCAAACGCGCGTTTATCGTGACCAGCCCCGGACCCGAAGAGGGCAAGACGGTCACTACCGCCAACCTCGCGGTGGTCATGGCGGCGTCGGGGCTGCGCGTGCTCCTGATCGACGCCGATCTGCGCCGCCCGAAGGTGCACCAGGTGTTCTCGTTGGAGAACCGCGTCGGTCTGACGACGCTGCTTTCCGCAAGCCCCGCGCGGACGGCGACGAACGCGGACGAGAATGAGGACTTCCGCCGGTGCCTTCAGGACACCGCCGTTCCTGGGCTGCGTGTCATCACCAGCGGCTTCATCCCTCGAACCCGACCGAAGTGCTGGGGTCCGCGCTGATGCAGCGCTGGTTCCAGGTGTTTCTCTCCTCACAGAACGTTGATGTGGTCCTGTTCGACACGCCGCCGGCGTTGTTCATGGCCGACAGTTCGGTGCTGGCGGCGACGATCAACGTGCCGGTGGTGCTTGTTCTGGAGGCCGGCCGGACACGGCGCAGCGCCGCGCTCAGGGCGAAAGAGCAGTTCGCACAGCTTCACGTGGACGTGCGCGGCGTCATCCTGAACATGGTCAAGCCGGTCGAACACGGCTACGGCTATGGGTACGGGAACTACTACTACTATTATAGCTCCGACCTCGGCCCTCCGAGCCAGCGCACTGGCTTACGCCGGCTTTTCGCGCGGAACGGCAAGGCGGAAGGGCGCGAGGAAGAACAACACGCCTCACGCTGAGGCCTCAGCACGCTGAGACCCCGGCCACTATGCTGACACCCGGATTCCACCACACTGCTGTACGAACGTTGTTGCCGGTGGGGCAAGCTGTACGACAATCCTGAAGACGACCTGAGTTCCACGCGAAGAGGCGCAGCATTGCAGGGCCGCGTTTGTTGCTTGCGCACTAATACATATATCGATGATCTTCCATGATACTTAACATCGATTTAACTTTATTTTTACTTTCGTAAGGGGTTGCGTTTGCTGAAATTTTCGTTAAGATAGAATGTTGATACCCGCGATTGGACCAATCCCATCATGCGAGCGATCTTCTAGGAGGGGGTCTTGGCCGAGCGACACCAGTCCACCACATCGGCAGAGTGGGCCAGGGGTGACGGGAGGAAAGCCGACAGCGCCATGCACCTGAATCCGGCGTCAAGCGTCAGGTGGCGTCGCATCCGGCAGGTTGCGCTGGCTGCGATGGCCGACGCACTCATCACGGTGGTTGCCTATATGGCCGCGCTCTACGCGCGCGCCTTCCTCGCGCCATCTGCCTTCATCCTCGGCCTGGGCTTCACCATCTTTGCCGCCATGCTCATGCTGGTTTCGCTCTACGCCTTCGGGGTGTACCACCGCATCTGGTCGCAGACGAGCGGCCACGGCATCATCATCATCATCTATGCCGTTGCCGCTGCGACCGGCATGGTCACCCTGGTCGATTTGCTCATCACGCCGCGCCCGCTGCCGCTCAGCGTCATCGCCGTGGGGAGCGCGCTGGCGCTAAGCGGCTTTATCGCGGTGCGTTACCGGTCGCGCCTCCTCAGCGGGCTGCTGTGGCGCTGGCGGGCCGTGTGGCATCGCGAGTTCCCGCCGATGTCGACGCGCGTCCTGATCGTCGGCGCTGGCGAGTCGGGTCAGGCCATTGCGCGACGGCTCAAGCACCACGCCCCCACCGGCGAATCCTACAAGATCGTCGGGTTCATCGACGACGACCCGACTAAACACAACATGTATGTGGAGAACGCGCCGGTGCTGGGGGGTCACGACGACCTGCCTCTGATCGTCGAGAGCAAGCGCGTGGACCTGATCGTGATGGCAATCCACAACATCGATGGGCCGAAGTTCCGCCACATCCTGTCCCTGTGCGAGGGCACGAATGCGCGGATCAAAGTCGTCCCCGACATGTTCGCCTTGCTCAACGCCCAGAACGGCGCGCCCCTGCTGCGCGAGATCCAGCCGGAGGACTTCTTGGGACGGAAGCCGGTTGACCGTCACGAAGGGGTGGACCTGAGTCCGGTCACGGGCAAGCTGGTCCTGGTCACGGGCGCTGCCGGGTCTATCGGCGCGGAGCTGTGCCGCCAGCTTCTCACGTTCGACCCCACCGCCCTCATCATGCTGGACAACAACGAGAGCGGCCTTCACGATATGGTCACCGAATTGCGCGCCCGCCACCCGGATACCATCGTGTGGCCGGTGCTCGCCGACATCGCGGAACGGGACACCATCGCCAAGGTCTTCCGCGACCACAAACCGCAGGTGGTCTTCCACGCCGCCGCCTACAAGCACGTGCCAATGCTGGAATACTATCCCGATCAGGCGGTGCGCGTGAACATCGGCGGCACCTGGAACGTCGCCGAGGCGGCGCGCGACTGCGGCGCGGAACGGTTCGTCCTCATCTCGACCGACAAGGCGGTCAACCCGTCGAGCGTCATGGGCGCGAGCAAGCGCGCGTGCGAGCGCGTGATTATGGCGCTCGCGCAGCAGAACGGGCACCGCACGCTGTTCACCGCCGTCCGCTTTGGCAACGTCCTGGGCAGCCGGGGTAGCGTGGTGCCGACCTTCAACCGCCAGATCGAAAACGGCGGCCCGGTGACCGTGACCGACCCCGAAATGACGCGCTACTTCATGAGCACATCTGAGGCCGTCAACCTGGTCATCCACGCCGCCTGTCTCACCACGGGCGGCGACCTTTTCATGCTCAACATGGGCGAGGTCGTGCACATCCTGGAGATGGCCGAACGCATGATCCGGATGCGGGGCCTGCGGCCCTACAAGGACATCCCGATCAAGTTCATCGGCGTGCGCCCTGGCGAGAAGCTGTTCGAGGAACTGCGCAGCACGACCGAGCAAGAGGTCCCAACCGCCCATCCGAATATCCTCCGGCTGGTTGACGGCGAGAACGACCTCAAACCATCCGCCTATCTGGAGCAGGTGAGCCAGCTCTGCCGCGCCGACCTCAGCCAGAGCGCGGACGTGCAGCGGGACATCTTTGCGCTTGCCTGCCCCGGCAGCGCCGCGCGCGTGCGCCGGAACGGCGCGTTTGGAGTCGCGGCTGACTAGGGGGTTCTGGTCACCTTTTGGCTCCTGCGGCTGAAGTCGCGGGTTGATTCGTGTTCTTGCCCGCTATTTTCTGCGATTAGCCGACGACTTGAGTCGTCGGGTTACGAGAAGCACATTATCGCGTGATACCGGGCAGACAACGTGAGCAGACACGACGAGAGACCCCAAAGCCGGAAATATGTTACACTTACGCCCGTCCTTTAGACGATTGTTTACGAGCGTGTCATGACGGAACTCGAAAGCCCGCCGCCGGCTACTGACCTGACCACGCCGCAAGCCTACAAGCGCCGCCGCAAGCACAAGTCACGGGGGCTGCGCCGCGTCAGGCGGTTTTTTCGGCGCATCAACTGGCTCATTGTCGTCGTTGTCGTCGTCGGCATCACCGCCGTCGCGGTGATGACCTTTCTTGTCCTCACCGCCGACGCGACGAACCGGGTGTGGTCATCGTGGTCGAACCTGGGCCGCCTTCTGTCGGCGGTGCAGAGCAAGCCCGGCACCGCGCTAACCTTCAGCGACTTCGAGCGCCTTCAGTCCAGCCTCAAGGACATGACCGCGAGCCTGAATAACGCCACGGCGCGCGCGCAGGTGTTGCACCTGTTCACCGGCCTGAGCGAAGACCTGGACGTCGGTCTCGACGCGCTCGACGCGGCGCACGAACTGGCGCTGAGCGCCAACGACCTCCTCACCGGGCTGGGCCCGACGCTGTTCTTCCTGTCGGGCGGCGAGGAAGGCGAAGCCGTGGTCACACAGGTTTCCTCCGGGGCGCGGCTCGTGGAACTGCTGCGTCTGGGCCGGGGCAGCTTCCTCAACGCCGACGCCCATCTGGCGGAAGCCCAGGCCGCGCTGGAGCGCCTCGAAAGCCAGGGCGTGTCGCGCGACCTGCTGCTGCTCGTGGAGGATCTCAAGCGCTACCACGATCAGCTCGGCGCGATCAACCGCATCGTGTCGCAGGCCCCAGAGCTGCTCACCGTGGGGCTGGGCCTCGATGAGATGCAGAGCTACCTGGTGCTCTCGCAGAACAGCGACGAGCTACGCCCCTCCGGCGGCTACATCAGCACCTTTGGCTGGATGAACGTGCGCAATGCGCGCATCACGGGCTACAACTACAGCGCGACGACGGCCACCAGCCCCAACCCGCCGCCCGCGACCGTGGTCGACCAGATCGAGGTGCCCGACTGGTGGATCCAGTACGGCGAGCCGATCTACGCGGCGTGGGACGGGAGCTGGTACGTGGACTTTCCCTCCACCGCGCAGATGTCGGCATGGTACTACAACAGCGGCGACAACCCGCAGTCCCCGGTCGATGGCGTCATGAGCGTGGACCTCGTCGGGTTCGAGTACATCATCGGCGCGCTGGGCGCCGTCCAGATGCCAGGGTACAGCGCCCCCCATCACGGTGAATAACTTCCGCGACGTGATCTACGAGGTCCGCGCGGAGGGCGAAGGCGACCTCCCCCACAAGCGCTTCCTGGCCGACCTCTACCGCCAGATACTCGCGGACTGGGAGAACATCGACCGCGAGCGCAGCGCCGACCTCCTTGGCGCTGTGATCCGCGCGCTGCAAGAAAAACACATCATGCTGTACTTCACCGACGACCAGCTCAACGAGGCGGTGAACAGCCTGGGGTGGTCGGGCGCGCAGACGCCGGGCGTGGCGCACGACTACCTCCTGGTGGCGGACGCCAACCTCGGCAACAAGTCGAACCGGTCGGTCATCCGCGAACTGACTTACGATGTCGAGATCAAGGCCGACGGCGCGTTGCAGAGCCGCGCGACCGTCGCGTATGACTACCCTGCGACGCTCGCGGCCAACGACCCGGCGGTGAAGCCGGGGCATTACAACTTCATCGACTACGTGAACCTCATGCAGGTGTTCGTGCCGGTGGGCAGCCGGCTGACCGACACCAACAACCTGAGCTTCGCGCCGCACATCATCGCGAACGACGCGCACACGATCTTTGTCGTTCAGACCGAAGTCCAGTACAACAGCGGTGAGCGGTTCCAGTTCTACTACACCACGCCGCCGCTCGTGGAACGCTTCGGACCTTACAACCGCTACCGGCTGCTGCTCCAGAAGCAGCCCGGCATGATCGGCGGGGCAGCCAGCGTCCAGGTCAAGCTGCCGCCGGGCGCGAGGGTCGTCAACGCGTCGCCAGCGCCGGCGGCCAGCTACAGCCTTGACCAGCCGATCCTGGAGTTCCGTGTGGACCTCGTCACCGACCAGTGGATCGAAGTCATCTATACGGAGTGAGCGCACGCATCCGACGCGGAGGTCCCCCGGCGGGCTGCGCCGGGCGGGTCGTTTTGCTGCGCCTTATGAATAATCTGCATCACGATATGGAGCAAGTCTGTTGAACACTTCCCTGCTGATCCCACCCTGCGGCGGCAAGCTCGTCGATCTGTGCACGCCGCCTGAAGACCTGGAAGCGTTGCGGGTCTACGCCAACACGCTCCCCTCGGTCGTGCTCTCGGAGCGGTCGATCTGCGATCTGGAACTGCTGGCGGTCGGGGCGTTCTCGCCGCTGGACCGGTTCATGGGGCGCGAAGACCACCAGCGCGTGCTGGACGAGACGCGCCTCGCCAACGGGCACCTGTTCCCGTTGCCCGTCACGCTGCCGGTTGACGACGACGCCGACATCCACCTGGACCAGGAGATCGCGCTGCGCAACCGCAAGAACGAGCTGCTGGCGATCATGACGGTCGAGGAAATCTACACCTGGGACCGCGACGAGGTGGCCCAAAAAGCCTTCGGTACCCTGGACCTGCGCCACCCCCTGGTCGCGGAGATGTACCGCTGGGGGGCGCGCAACATCTCCGGGCGGCTTCAGGTGCTGCAACTCCCCAGGCATTACGACTTCCAGGACCTGCGCCTCACGCCCGCGCAGACGCGCGCCCGGCTGGAGACGTTTGGCTTTGAGAACGTGGTCGCGTTCCAGACGCGCAACCCGCTGCACCGCGTGCACGAGGAACTGACCAAGCGCGCCACCGAGGAAGTGAACGGCGTGCTGCTCCTGCATCCGGTGGTCGGCATGACCAAGCCGGGCGACGTGGATCACTACACGCGCGTGCGCACCTACAAGGCGCTCACCGAGAACTACTACGACCCCGACCGCGTGCTGCTAGCGCTGCTGCCGCTGGCGATGCGCCTCGCCGGCCCGCGCGAGGCGCTCTGGCACGCGCTGATCCGGCGCAACTACGGCGCGAACCACCTCATCGTGGGGCGCGACCACGCCGGCCCTGGCAACGACTCGAAAGGCAAGCCGATCTACGGCCCCTACGACGCGCAGGAGATGGTCGCGCGGTACAGCGACGAGATCGGCGTGAAGATGGTCCCGTTCCGCATGTTGGTGTACCTGTCCGATGAGGACCGGTACGAGGAAGTCACGCGGATACCGGAAAACGCGGCGACGGCGTCCATCTCCGGGACGCAGGTGCGCGAGGATTACCTCAACAACGGGCGGCCCCTGCCAGACTGGTTCACGCGCCCGGAGGTCGCGGAAATCCTCTCGGAGACGTACCCGCCGCGCCGGCGACAGGGGGTGTGCATCTGGTTTACCGGCCTCAGCGGCTCAGGCAAATCGACCACCGCCGAGGTGCTGGCGGTGATGCTGCTGGAGCATGGCCGCCAGGTGAGCGTGCTCGACGGCGACGTGGTGCGCACGCACCTCTCCAGGGGTCTGGGCTTCAGCAAGGAAGACCGCGACATCAACATCCGGCGCATCGGGTTCGTCGCGTCGGAGATCGTCCGCCACGGCGGCACGGTGATCTGCGCCGCGATCAGCCCCTACCGCGCCACGCGCAACGACGTGCGCAACATGGTCGGCGCAGACAACTACGTGGAAGTTTTCGTGGACACCCCGCTTGAGGTGTGCGAGGCGCGCGACACCAAGGGCCTCTACGCCAAGGCGCGGCGCGGCGAGATCACGGGCTTCACCGGCATCGACGACCCCTACGAGCCGCCGGAGCACGCCGAAGTGACGCTGGACACGGTGGAAGCCACGCCGGAGGAGAACGCGCGCCGCATCATGGCCTATCTCGCGGCAAAGGGCTTCGTGCCCGCAGCCGAACCGGTCAGCGCGAACGGGCAGCGCGAACCGGCGTGACGCCGGGCGCGTCGCCCTCCCTGGCCGCCTGCATCTGCCAATCGTCGGGGCGCTGCGTTGCGCCCCGACCGGTTTTGTGAGCCACGAACGGAGGCGCTACAATCGAGTCGAGCGGGGGCAGAGTTCTTCTCCAGCCCCGCGACTGAAGTCGCGGGCTGATTTCGTAGCGGTCATCGCGCTCGGCAACTGGCCGCCGACTTCAGTCGGTGGGCTACGGAAAACGCAACCACATGGGAGAGGCCGAACAACTGCGCCAGGAGATTCTCAAGCTCGTCGCCGCCTATTACGAGGCGGCGTTCGCGCCTGAGCCGTTCGTGCCGGGCGAGACGCCGGTGCCGGTGTCGGGGCGGGTGTTCGACGCGGACGATCTGACGCACCTAGCCGACGCCACGCTGGACTTCTGGCTCACCGCCGGGCGCTACGCCGAGCAGTTCGAGCGTGAATTCGCGCGCGTCGTGGGCGTGCGGCACGCGACGCTGTGCAACTCCGGCTCGTCGGCCAACCTGCTCGCGCTCTCCGCGCTGACCGCGCAGGAGCTTGGCGCGCGGCGGCTCCAGCCGGGCGACGAGGTGATCACGGTCGCCGCCGGTTTCCCCACCACCGTGAACCCCATCGTGCAGAACGGCCTGACGCCGGTCTTTCTCGACATCGACCTGGGCACGTACAACATCGACATCAGCCGCCTGGAGGAGGCCGTCTCGCCGAAGACGCGCGCCATCATGATCGCGCACACCCTCGGCAACCCCTTCGACCTGGGCGCGGTGACGGCGGTCGCCAAACGCCACAACCTGTGGCTGATCGAGGACAACTGCGACGCGCTCGGCGCGACGTATGACGGCCGGCTGACGGGCGCGTTCGGCGACCTGGCGACGGTGAGCTTCTACCCGGCGCACCACATCACCATGGGTGAGGGCGGCTGCGTGCTCACGAACCGGCCCAAGCTGAAGAAGCTGGTCGAGTCGTTCCGCGACTGGGGCGCGATTGCTGGTGCCTGCCCGGCAAGCAGAACACCTGCGGCAAGCGCTTCGAGTGGCAGCGCGGCGCGCTGCCCGCCGGCTACGACCACAAGTACATCTACTCGCGCATCGGCTACAACCTCAAGCTGACCGACATGCAGGCCGCGGTCGGCGTGGCGCAGCTCAAGAAGCTGCCCCGTTTCATCGCGGCGCGCAAGCGCAACTGGCGCTTCCTGCGCGAAGCGCTGGCCCCGCTGGAGGATTTCTTCATCCTGCCGGAGCCAACCCCCCGGAGCGACCCAAGCTGGTTCGGCTTCCTGCTGACCGTGCGGCCCGAAGCGCCCTTCACGCGCAACGCCCTCATCCGCCACCTGGAGGCGCACAAGGTCGACACGCGGCTGCTGTTCGGCGGCAACCTCACGCTCCAGCCGGCCTACCAGCACGTGCCATATCGCGTCGTCGGCCCCCTGACCAACACCGACATCGTCATGCACCGGACGTTCTGGGTCGGCGTGTACCCCGGTCTGACACAGGAGATGCTCGCCTACGTGGTCGAGACCCTGCACGACTTCTGCCGCAACTCCCACACCGCGTGACGGCTGGCGCCCGTAGGGCCTGCGGTGGGCGTCCGTTTGTGAAAAACCCGCAAATTTCATCAGATTAAGTTGATCTATATCATCTTAAACTGTACAATAGTGGTTAACACCTATTTTCACCCAAAGAGGAACAGCCACTATGAAAGTCAGTCACGTATTCCGGAAGGGCCGGTTGCGCCGGGCTTTCCCGACCGCCCTCGCCGTGCTCGCGACCGTCGCCCTCAGCCTGCTCGCGAGCGGGGGTGCGCTCGCTCAGGGGGGCGCGCTGACCTACGGCGGCATCGTCGTGGGGACTCTGTCCGCCGAAGCGCCGCTGGCGTTTTTCACCTTCATCGGCAACCCCGGCGATGTGGTCACGGCGCGCGTCACCGCGCTCACGCCCGGCATGGAAGTCGTCGTCAGCCTGCTGTCACCCACGCAGCAGCAGCTCGCCAACAGCACCGCCGACCCGCTCAGCACGCCCGGCGATGCGCAGCTTCCAGCCGGCTGGAGCAGGCGGGGGCGCACTCGCTCCTCGTCAGCAGCGCGAACGCCAGCGTGGGCGATTTCGTCATCCGCCTTGAGGGACGCCAGCCCACGGTCGGGGCCGCGCTCGACCCGAACACCCCGCAGATTGCGAGCGTCTCTTCAGAAATGCCTTCGCAGGTGTTCAACTTCAGCGCGCAGCCCGGCGGCCCCACGACCCTGAGCTTCAGCACCGACACGGCGGGCTTTGCGTTTGTCGTGCGGGTCTATGACGAGATGGGGCGGCTGGTGGCGCTGCTCAACGGCGACGCGCTCCAGGCCGCCAGCCTGACCTTCCCGCCGGGTGCAGGCGTCTATGAGGTCGTGGTCTCCGCGCTGTCGCCGGAGATGCAGGGCAGCCTCACGGTCGTTGCCGGCGACGCCGGGGCGCTCCCCGGTGCGCTTCCTGTGACGCCAACCGCGACCCCGGTGGGCGGCGGGCAGCCCGTGACCTCGCCGCCGCCTGGCGTGTGCAGCGTGACCCCCGGCGGCGCGGGCGCCGTCAACCTGCGCAGCGGCCCCGGCACCAATTTCAGCGGCGTCGGCCAGCTTTTGCCCGGCAATTACCTTGTCACCGATGGCTATTACGTTGCCAGCGATGGCTTCTGGTACCGCGTGGCCTACGGCGCGCTGTCGGCGTGGGTCTTTGGCGGCGTCATCGCCACCAGCGGGCCGTGCGGCGACCTGCCGGCCGTCTCGCCTCCAGGCGAGGCCACCGCGTCGCCGACGTATACGCCGAGCTACACGCCCACCGCCACCTATACACCCGGCGGCCCCCACGATTACGCCAACATACACCTACACGCCCGGCGGCCCCTACGGCAACGTACACGTACACGCCGACGTACACGTATACGCCCGGCGGCCCTACGGCAACGCTACACGTTTACGCCCACCAACACGTATACGCCCGTGCCTGGCGCACCCACGGCAACAAACACGCCCACCGCGACCTACACTTCAACAACTCAGGCGCTTGTCGCGACCGCGACTTTCACACCTTCCTACACGCCGACGACCCCGCCTCCGGCTCCCACAGCGCCGCCCGACTCGAACTTCAACAGCCCGCTCAACATCCCGCTGGACAGCACCGCGTCGGTGACTGACTTCGTGTCGTACCCCGGCGGCGATACGACGGACCGCGTGCGGTGGGACATCAGCGGCATGAACCCGAACTCGGCGCTCTCTGGCGGGCGCGCGCGCCTGATCATTGCGGTGTCGTGCTTCGGCACGGGCACGCAGAACATCGAGTTCTTCACCGGCGGGCAGACGTATTCCTGCGGGCAGACCATCGTCGATAGAGAAGTGACCTACGACTCGCGCACCGGCCAGGTCACGATTACAGCGGTCAGTGGCGAGAACACCTACGTTCAATGGGTGCTCACCGGCACCGCGACGCGCGTGAACTAAGCAGACCGACCTCCCATCGGCTGAGGCCCTCCGCGCCGCCCGTACCGGGCCGTAGCGGAGGGCCTTTGCGTGCGCAGCGGGGCGGGATTGCATCGTGTCGGCGGACGTGGGTATCTGTTCACCTATTCATTCGGCGCGGTGTGGTTGTGTGCTTTTCGTAACCCCCGAATGAAGTCGGCGGTTAATCGCAAAACAGAGCCGATAAGAGTACGAATTAGCCCGCGATTAATGGATTTTGAATATTCGCACGGGAAATGCTCTCTTGATCGCTCTATAGGAGCGCAGCGCGCTGTGTTCCTCCAGCCGCCGTAACTGGCGGTAGGGGCGACCCGCCGGGTCGCCCCTTCGACCCCTGGCATCTCAAGGTATTGGTAGGCGCACAGCCATGCCGTGAGTCTGCGAAGAGATTGCCAAGATGATTTATCAAAATCCCTCAGTCGCGGGAACCAGAAGGTGAACATACCGGCGTGGCGTCGCGTGGTTTTCTGTAAGGGTCGCGTAATATATCCCGGCGACGGTCACTCTGAAGCATATGACGCGCGACGACAAGAAGGCGTGTACAAGGAGGCGATACATTGTTGCGATGGAAAAGGCCGTGGCTGGGTGTGACTTTCGCGGTGCTGCTGGCGCTTGCCTCGGCATGCAGCCTGATCGGCGGCGCGCCCCAGGCGTTGCAGCCCGAACCGCCAGCCACCGAGACGGAGTCCGCGCCCGCCGAAGCGACGACCGACTCCCCCCCACCGACCGGGACGCCCGCCCAGATTCCGGGGCGGCCCGACGCGCCGGCGGCGGTTGACGCCGATTTCCGCCCTGACCCGGCGAGCGTGGTAGCCGCCACGGGCCGGCCCCAGTTGATCGAGTTCTTCGCGTTCTGGTGAACGACCTGCCGCGCGATGAAACCTGTCGTGCACAGGTTAGAGGCTGAGTACTGGGGCGAGGTGGATTTTGTGTATCTCGACCGCGACGACCGCGCGAACCGCGACGTGATGAACCGCTACGACTTTTCCTACCAGCCGTTGTTCGTCTTCGTCGAGCCGGATGGCACGGAGATTCAGCGCTGGTTCGGCTCGGTGCCAGAGGCGGACCTGAGGGCGGCGTTCGACGCCTACCTCGCCGCGCCGGGCGGCTAGCGCGCCGCCTGCCACAGCGCCCAGGGCGCTTCAAGCGCCCTGGGCGCTACCACGTCACCATTCCCCAGAGACGTGTCCAAATCATAGCGCGCCGGGGCGCTGGCTGCAACGGCGCGCGATTGTCGCTGTAATCAGAATGGATCGCTGCGGTCAGCAAAAGTCGTCGCCGGATCATCCGCACCGCGACACGACGCACTGACTGAGGCGATATTGGTTTGCCTGTTTTCAGGAGGAAAATGATGAGAAAACTCCTTGTACTGCTCGCGGCGATAGTCCCCGCGCTGGCTGTCACTGCTGCCATCGCAGCCTTCCCGGCGGCGGCGGTCCAGGAGCAGCCCGCCCCGACGCCCTATCCCGAAGGCGGTCCGGGCGTCAGCGGCGTGACCAGAGCCGCCGTCACGATTGCCGACACGATGTTCAGCCCGCACGCCATCGTGGTCGCGACCGGCGCGACCATCACCTGGACGAACGAGGACGCCAGCGCCCACACCGTCACTAGTCTGGAGGGGTGGTTCGAATCGGGCGAGCTGGCCGCTGGCGCGACCTTCTCGTGGCTCGCCGACCGGCCCGGCACGTTCCGGTACTACTGCGACATCCATCCGCAGATGGAGGGCGTCATCATCGTGCTGCCCGGCGGGGCGGTTGCGCCGCCCTGTTCGACGGCGTCCCGGTGGAGGATGTCTACCGCGACAGTTGCAGCGGCTGCCACGGTCCCAACCCGCGAGGGCGACGGGCGTTGCCCTCATCCCCGAACGCCTGACCGGCAGCGACGAGGAGTACTTCGACATTATCAAGTTCGGTCGCCCCGGCACGGTGATGCCGGCGTGGGGGCAGGCGGGCATGTCCGACGAGGAAATCTGGGCGATGGTGGGCTACATGCGCAGCGCGGCGGACGCCGTTGACATCCAGTGGGAGATGGACCAGATCGCCGTCACGCGCGAGATTCTGGTGCCGGAGGCCGACCTGCCCGCCGAGCCGACCCATGACGGCAACATCGACAACCTATTGCTCGTCACCGAACGCGAGGCGCGCAGCATCGCGGTGTTCGACGGCGACACCCACCGGCTGTTGGGCCACGTGGCGGCCAGCTACCGCGCCCACGGCTACGCCTTCGACCCGACTTCGGACCGCTGGGCGTACAACGTGGGCGCGACGGCTGGCTGTTCAAGATCGACCTATACACCCTGCAGGCCACAGCGAAGGTGCGCGTCGGGCTGGACTCGCGCGGGCTGGCGATCTCCGACGACGGCAGGTACGTCATCGTCGGCAACTACATCCCCGCGACCGCCGTCATCCTCGACGCGGCGACCCTGGAGCCGCTGACGGTCATCCGCACGGAGGCCGCCGACCCCGAAGGCAACCGGGTCGCATCGCGCGTCGCCATCACCAGCGACGTGTCGGAGGCGTTGGTAGGACCCTATTTCCTGATCGCCCTGAAGGAAGCCGGGCAGGTGTGGCGCATCGACTACAGCCAGCCAGACTTCCCGATCAGAGTGGTGCAGGACGTCGGCCACATCCTGCACGATGCATTCCTCAGCCCGGACAACACGCGCTTCTGCATCGCTTCGCAGCGTGACAACTGGATGGCCGTCATCGATGTGGGAGACGATGACGGTGGTGGAACAGATCGAGACCGGCGACACGCCGCATCCCGGCTCCGGCGCGGCGTGGGAGGTGGATGGCGTGGTCTATGGCGCGACCGTCCACGCCGGCGAGGGCAAGGTCACGGTCTGGGACCTGTCGGATAACCGGATCGTGGCGGAGATTCCGACCGCCGGTCCCGGCCTCTTCATCCGCGCGCACCCGGAGAACCCCCTACGTGTGGGCCGACAGCATGTTCGCCGAGCAGCCCAACCGCATCTACGTCATCGACAAGCAGACGTTTGACGTGGTGCATGTGATCGAGGAAGGCATACAGACGCTGCACCCGGAGTTCACCGCCGACGGGCGCTATGTGTACGTGAGCGACTGGCAGGGGAACGTGGTGCGCGTGTACGACGCGCTGACCTTCGAGAAGGTGGCGGAGGTCGGCGATGTGATGACGCCCACCGGCATCTTCAGCGTCGAGCGCCGCATGGAGCCGCTGGGACACTGATCGGGGCATCGGGGCGGGCCGCGGCCCGCCCCACCCCGCACAAACAGGAGCGCAACCATGCCGACGCTCGTGCGCTGGTTCATCAAGTCTTCCCTCGTCTGGTTCGTCCTCGCGATGCTGATGGGCGTCGCGGTGGTGGCGCGCGCTGTGCTGGACCTGCCCCGGCGGTCGGGGCGCTCGCGCCCACCTACGTGCACCTGCTGACGGTCGGCTGGCTGACGCAGTTGATCATCGGCGTGGCGTACTGGATGTTTCCGAAGTACTCGAAGGCGCGCCCGCGCGGCAGCGAGCGGCTGGGCTGGGCCACCTACGCGCTGCTGAACCTGGGCCTGGCGCTGCGCGCAGCCGGCGAGCCGCTCATGGCCGCGCAGCCCGGCGCGAACGCCGGCTGGCTGCTGGCCGCCTCGGCAGTGCTGCAGATGCTCGCCGCGTGGGCGTTCGTCGCCAACACGTGGGCGCGCGTGAAGAGTCGCTGACATGCCCCGGTTTGCGGTCTGGACCGTGCGCGCGGCGCTGCTGCACCTGGGGGTGGGGTTTACCCTCGGCGCGCTGATCCTGTTCCACAAGGGCGCGCCGCTGGACCCGGCGCTGTGGCGCTTGCTGCCGCTGCACGTCGAGATGTTGCTCGCCGGCTGGATGGCACAACTGGCAATGGGCGTCGCCTTCTGGATTCTCCCGCGCTTTCGCGGCACCGAGCGCGGGAACGTGCGCCTGGCGGCGCTGGCCGTTGTAACCCTGAACGTGGGCGTGCTCGGCGTCGGCGTGGGCGGGCTGGCGGGCTGGGACGCGGCGGTCTTGCTGGGCCGCGTGGCCGAACTGCTGGCGGCGGGGATGTTCGCGGCGCACGCCTGGCCGCGCGTCAAGCCGGTGAGCACATCGACGCAATAAGGCGTTGCACCGCTCCGCGTTGATACTTATAGTCTTTTTTAGTATAATTCCAGCATCATGAAACCGGGTTGTGGCTGTGCGACTTTCATCTGATGATCTTGCGTCCCCGCCTGGGGACAGTGACAACATGCTCATCGACCGGCTCCGCCGGCCCCTGAGAGACCTCCGCATCTCGGTCACTGACCGGTGCAACTTCCGGTGTACGTACTGTATGCCCGCCGACGTCTACGGCGCGCACTACCAGTTCCTCCCGAAGCGGGAGTTGCTGACGTTCGAGGAGATCACGCGCCTGGCGCGGGTCTTCGTGCGCCTGGGCGTGGTCAAGCTGCGCATCACCGGCGGGGAGCCGCTGGTGCGCGCCGAGATCGAGAAGCTGGCGGCGCAGCTCGCCGGGATCGAGGGCGTGGAGGATATTGCCCTCACGACCAACGGCTACCTGCTCCCGCAGAAGGCGCAGGCGCTGAAAGAGGCCGGCCTCAGCCGCGTGACGGTGAGCCTCGACAGCCTGGATGACGCGGTCTTCCGCCGGATGAACGGCGGGCGGTCGGGGGTGCGGGAGGTGCTGGACGGGATCGACGCCGCCGAGCGCGCCGGCTTCAGCCCGATCAAGATCAACGCGGTGGTGCAGCGCGGCGTCAACGAGCACACCATCGTCGATCTGGCGCGGTACTTCAAGGCGCGCGGCCACATCGTGCGCTTCATCGAGTACATGGACGTGGGCAGCCTCAACGGCTGGAAGCTCGACGCGGTTGTGTCCGCCGACGAGATTGTGGCGATGATCGACGCCGAGATGCCGCTCGAACCCGTCGCGCCGAACTACCCCGGCGAGGTTGCGAACCGGTACCGGTACGCCGACGGCGGCGGCGAGATCGGCGTCATCGCGTCGGTGACGCGGCCCTTCTGTGGCGCGTGCACGCGGATGCGCCTCTCGGCGGAGGGCAGCCTCTACACCTGCCTCTTCGCTGTCGCCGGCGTTGACCTCAAGAAGCCCCTGCGCGCGGGCGCGTCAGACGCGGAGCTTGAGCGGCGCATCCGGGGTGTGTGGGGCCGGCGCGCCGACCGGTACTCCGAGGTGCGCAGCGCGCTCACAGAGCCGCGCCCGCACAAGGTCGAGATGTACCACATCGGCGGGTGACCAGCGGGCTGCCAGGAGGGCGTAAAGCGTTGCTGCGGTTGCGGGTCGTTTTCTACGGGGTGTTGAAGCAGGACGCCGGGGCGAAGGCGCAAGACCTCGCGCTGGACGCCGACCGCATCTCGGTGGGCGAGCTTAAGGCGGTGCTGGCCGGGCGGTATCCCGCGCTCGCGGGGGCGGCTGGACGCGGTAGCCTGCGCGGTGGGCGACGCGCTCGTCGGCCTCGATTACGCGCTCCAGGACGGCGACGAGGTGGCGCTGCTGCCGCCCGTAAGTGGAGGGTGATATGAGCCGGTGGATCCTTGAGGAACCGCTTGACCCGGAGGCGCTGCTGCACGAGACCGAAGACCCGGCCTGCGGCGGCGTGGTCGTCTTCTGCGGGACGGTGCGCAACGAGAACGAGGGCTTGCCCGTGAGCGGGATGACCTACGAGGCGCACGCCACGATGGCCGAGAAGGCGCTGCGCGCCATCGAGGCGGAGGTGCGCGAACGCTTCGCGGCGCGGCATTGCCGCATACAGCACCGCGTCGGGCCGCTGAAGCTCGGCGAGGTCAGCGTGGTCGTGGTGGTGCGCGCGCCGCACCGCGCGGCGGCGTTCGAGGGCGCGCGCTACGCAATCGACGAGGTCAAGAAGCGCGCCCCCATCTGGAAGGAAGAGCACTACGTGAACGGCGCAAGCAGGTACCTGGAGGGCGTGCCGCTCCAGAGCGG
The DNA here is from genome assembly GCA_027494055.1 of Anaerolineae bacterium. Lineage (GTDB taxonomy): Bacteria > Chloroflexota > Anaerolineae > Aggregatilineales > JAFGMM01 > JAOSJO01. Next base: position 31,197 of record JAOSJO010000026.1, read on the forward strand.
GGAGGATGCATGAAGGACATCAGCGAGAAGGCCGACACGCTGCGTGAGGCGGTCGCGGAGGCGTGGGTGCTCATGCCGGCGGACGTGATGGCGATTCTGCGGGAGGGCCGCACCGAGAAGGGCGACGCGCTGGAAGTGGCGCGGGTGGCGGCGGTCATGGGCGCAAAGCGCACGTGGGATCTGATCCCGATGTGCCACCCCATCCCCCTGACGCACGTCAGCGTCGGCTATGACTTCGAGCCGGAGGCGCTGCGTATCGAGGCGCGCGTCCGGTGCAGGGCGGCGACCGGCGTGGAGATGGAAGCGCTCACCGCCGCCAGCCTCGCCGCGCTGACGATTTACGACATGCACAAGCAGTACGCGCACGGCATCGAAATCGGCCCGGTACGCCTGCTGGCAAAGACCGGCGGCAAGAGCGGCGACTATCACGCGCCCTCGCGGCGGCCCGTGGCAGCGGCGCGCTGATCGAACGGGCGCGGCGGTCAGGACGCGGACACTTGCCCGGTTGGCGTTCTTCGGTATCATGGTATTGGTTGAAGTGCGTTGCAGGCCGTTACCGCGCGTGAAGGCGCGCGCGAAGCGATAGGGCGCTGGTGAACTACACGACCCTGGACGACGAAACCCTCCTCAGGCTGGTCGCGCATGCGAACGCAGACGCGCTGAGCACGCTGTACGACCGCTACTGCCGGCTGGTGTTCAGCGTCGCGCTCAACGCGGTCAGCGACCACCCCACCGCCGAGGAGATCACCCTGGACGTGTTCACGCGCGTGTGGGAGCGGGCCAGCACATACCGGGCGGACCGCGCCACGGTGACGACCTGGCTCGCCAGCATCGCGCGCCACCGCGCCATCGACGTGCTGCGCCGCCGCCAGGCGCGCCCGGAGCAGTTCAGCGTCGAGTGGGCCGAGACGTCGGCCAGCAACATGCCGCACATCGACGGCCCGGAGGAGCAGGTCGCGCTCGCCATGCAGCAGCAGCGCGTCCGCGCCGCCATGGCGGCGTTGCCTGAAGATCAAAAACGGGCGCTGGCGCTGGCGTATTTCCAGGGCCTCTCCCATAATGAGATTGCGGCGACGCTCCGCGAGCCGCTTGGCACCGTGAAGACGCGCATCCGGCTGGGCATGCAGAAGCTGCGCCAAATGCTACAGGACGAACGATTCGCCCCGGCGGACCAATCTAGCCGGGGGTCGGCTACGTATAATGATCTAGGAGGCCGGTAATTCCGAAGGTTCTGATGGCTGTTGAGCGTCACGTCACCGACCTGCTGCCCGCGTATGCGCTGGGCTGCCTGGATGCGGAAGAGGCCGCCCTGGTCGCTTCTCACCTGGAGACCTGCGCGCACTGCCGCGCGGACCTGGCCGGCTACGAGGCGGTGACGGGCAACCTGGCGCTGGCCGCTCCAGACGCGGCCCCGCCGGCCGCCTTGAAGCGCCGCCTCATGGCGCGTGTCGCGCCGGCTGCGGCGTCTCGCCGGGCCTCCGAACGGGCCGCGCCGGCGCAGCGGCTCGCGGGCTGGCTCCGGCCCGCGTGGCCGGTCCTGGGGCTTGCCGCGCTGCTGCTGATCGTGGCGCTCGGCGTCAGCAACCTGCTCCTCTGGCAGCGGCTCAACGAAGCGCCGCCCCCCGTGGGCACGCTGCGCACCATCGGCCTCGTCGGCACCGACGCCGCGCCGGTCGCGCTCGGCACGCTTGTCGTGAGCATGGACGAGCGGCATGGCGTCCTCGCCGTGGATGGCCTGCCCCCGCTCGACGCGACGCAGCAGTACCAGCTCTGGTTGATCGACCAGGAGGGCCAGCGGACCAGCGGCGCGGTCTTCTCGGTTGACGAAGCCGGCTACGGCGCGGCCATCGTCGAAGCGCCGCAGCCGATCTTCGACTACTCGACGTTTGGCGTCACCATCGAGCCGGCGGGCGGCAGCCCCGGCCCGACGGGGACGAAAGTCCTCGGCGGCGAGCTATAGCCGCCCTCCCTCTCTGAAAAACCGCGGTTTGGTAGCTCCTCAGGGAGCTTGACGCATTCTGGTAAAAAATCCGGTAGCGGCTCGTCGCCTCGTAGACCAGAGCTGTTCACTCCAGGCGAGTAGCGTTGCGTTTTCCGTAGCCCGCCGACTGAAGTCGGCTGTGACTGAAGTCAGCGCCTAATCGTCGCCAACAGTGATGATCGCTGCGAAATTAGCCCGCGACTTTAGTCGCGGGGTTAGAGAAGAATGCCATTATCGGATTGATTTCTTAAGGAGCTTGAAGCTCCCAGGGAGCTAATGGAAGGAAACTACTCGGCCAGGGCGACGCGCAGCACGCGCGCCAGCTCGTAGCCGATGACCTGCTCGTGCCCGTCAATCGTCAGGCGCAGCGGGCCGTGGAACGGCGCGCGGTTGACGAGCGTGACCGGCTGGCCGGGGATGAGTTGGAGGTCTGCAAGGTAGCGCAGTTTCTCGGCGTCGTGGGTGCGCACCCGGCTGACGATCAGGTCAGTCGGCGCGTGGACCTCGATCATGGGCATGTCGTGCACTTCGGGCATCACGCCCTCGGCGGTGGGGATCGGCTCGCCGTGCGGGCACCGGGTCGGGTAGCCGGCCAGCGCTTCCATGCGGTCGGCGACCACATCGCTGACCACCGCGCCGATGGCGTCCGCCTCGTCGTGGACCTCGTCCCAGCCGAACGCCATCACGTTGACCAGGAACGCCTCGACCAGCCGGTGGCGGCGGATGCTCTTGAGCGCCTCCCGCTCGCCGGCCGGCGTCAGACGGATGCCGCGATAGGGTTCGTGCTCCACCAGGCCGCTTTCGCTCAGGCGGCTGATCATGCGCGCCGCCGCCGGCGCGGACACGTCCATCTGCTCGGCCAGATCGGAGGTCGAGACGGTGGCACCCCCCTGCTGCGCGAGGCGGTAGGCTTCGGCCAGGTATTCCTGCACTTTGGGACTGATGTCCATGTGTTTGACCACGGTACCCTGCCTGGAGTTGCATATAGGGCGCAGAACAGACCCTACGCCAATCGTAGGGCAACCACAGGATAATTGCAATCAATTTCTGACTTATTATACCCGATTTTCTGCGTGGGAAGGGGATAACTAAGCCAAAGTCAGTCGGTTTTGGCGCTCCTGGGGGCCTTTGGCCGCCCGAACGGCTGCGCGGGCGCGCCCTACCCCTCCAGGCTGTGCCACACCAGCGCCGCCGCGCCAATCGCGCCCGACTCGGGGCCGAGGCCGGCGCGCACCACCGACGCCGCGATCTCATCGCCGCGAAACGCCCACTCACGGAGCGCCGCCCGCGCCGGCTCGAAGAGCAGGTCGCCCGCCGCCGCGACGCCGCCCCCGATCACGATGCGCTCCGGGTCAACCAGATCGGCGTAGAGCGCCAGGCCGTGGCCCAGGTGCCGCCCCGCCACCTCGAACGCCCTGCGCGCGAGCGCGTCGCCGGCCTGCGCCGCCGCCGCAACGTCTTTCGCCGTGAGCGCCTCGCGGTCTGCGCCCGCCAGCGCGCTCGGCTCGCCCCGCGCCAGCGCCTCGCGCATCCAGCGCTCAATCGCCGTGCCGGAGGCCAGCGTCTCCAGGCAGCCGCGCTTGCCGCAGCCGCAGCGGTGGCCGCCCGGCGCGATCACCAGATGGCCGATCTCGCCCGCCTTGTCGCGCGCCCCGTGATATATGCGCCCGTCCAGCACCATCCCGCCGCCCACGCCGGTCCCCACCGTGACGTAGAGCATGTGGCGCGCGCCCTGCCCCGCGCCGTAGCGTATCTCGCCGAGCGCGGCGGCGTTCGTGTCCTTCTCCATGTACAGGCCGCGCGCCCCGGCGTCGCCCAGGCGCGCGATGAGCATGGCGCGCAGCGGCACATCGCGCCAGTGCAGGTTCGACGCCAGCGCCACCACACCCGCCGCCGTGACCACGCCCGGCACGCCGACGCCGATCCCGGCGATTGGACCGCCGGCGGCGCGCAGTTCCTCGATGGCGGCGACGATGCGCCCGACGACCGCCTCCACGCCCTCGGCGGGGTGGGTGGGGCGGCGCGCGCGGGCGACGCGCGCGCCGCCCCGGTCGATGAGCGCCGCCTCGATCTTGGTGCCGCCCAGGTCTACGCCGATGGCGTAATCGCTCATGGTCGCCTCACGGATGGGATAGCGTGCCCGGTCATCTTTGGTGGGTCTCCTTGCGCGCTGTGTGGACTCAGGTTTCAGGCTTCTGGAAGATCAGGATGAACTCGTGCGCCTTGTTGACGCGAAACACATACGGGTAGCCCAGCGGGCGCAGGTTGTTGTACTCGCGCCGGCGGTCCCAGACGATGATATCATCGAACGTGAAGCCCAGCGACACCATCCGGTCCGCGATGTCGGCGTGAAACGGGTAGAAGCGGTTCTTCTTGCGGATGTCCATCACCACCACGATGCAGTACGAACCCGGTCGCAGCAGCGTGAAACACCCGGCAAAGACCTTGCTCAATTCATCCAGGAATTGCGCATAATCGGGCACGCGGCCCAGGTCGTCAGTTTCCTCCCCGTAATTGCGGATGTCCTTGCTGTCCGCCGTCCGGCGGCGCGTCAGGATGTCCCAGTACGGCGGCGACGTAATCACCAGATCGACCGGCTCGCTTACCAGTTCGGTCAGTCGCCGCGCGTCCCCCTGGACGAAACAGCTTGTACCGCCGCCGCCCGCCATCGAAGAGGCTTCGTCGGGCAATGGCAGTTGTCGCGGTCGGTCCTGCGCGACGGCAATGAACGCGGGATTGAGTTCGACGCCGATGCCGCGCTTGCCCAGCAGCTCCGCCGCAATCGCGGTCGTGCCGACGCCCGCAAAAGGATCGAGGATGGTCCGCTGCTCAGCGTTAGTAAAGATACGGATAAGGCGCAGCGCGAGTTCCAGGGGAAACATCGCCGGGTGACTGAGGGCCATCTCCTCCGGCGTCTTGCGAATGTCGTCCCAGACGCTCAGGGAATACCGGGTCCAGGTTTTGCCGTCGAGGTCGTTGGCGCGTGGCTTCACCACACCCTCACAACCCTGCCCTCGGTGGAGGTGGGCGCGTCGCTGCCGTGCATCTCTGAGAAGGATGGGCGCATCGGGCGGTTCCTGCGGATATTCACACCCATACTAGCATCATATATAATCAGAAGCAACCGGCGCGGGGCGCGGCAGATCGCCTGATGAAACCGCGAATAATGCCATCAAACTTCCCCCGCCCGGGACCCCAAAGGGATGAAGATGCCCGGGGGTAGGGGGAAGCGGGGCTTCTTCCTTCCCGCCTCTGTACCTCCTACGCTTGATGTTTTGGAAGCCCTCGGAGGGGGCCTTCTTAGAGGGGGAGGGGGAGGGGAGAGAATTTTCCTATTCTTATGATTCGTCCGATCTGTGTTATCTGTGGTAAAACGGCCTGCCGCCCGGTCAAAGCGAAGGCGACAGGGATTGGGGGCGCGTCCCCGGCGGCGCAGTTGCCCTGTAAGCGGCTTCGTGCGATGATACATAAGATGACCCAGGTAACCGGGGCGAGCAACACTCGAACCGGGCTGCGCGCCGGGCGGCCGGCCACAGCCGACGACACGGCAACAGAGCGCACGGCGGCCCCACTGACACTGGGGGCGGTGCGCGAGGCGGGGGGACGATGGACGCGGAAATGACAACGGATCGGGTTTTCGTCGGGGTGGACCTGACGGCGGGCGAGCGCGCGATCACCTATGCGGCGCTGGACGCGCGCCGGCGCATCATCGCGCACGCAAAGGCGGACCTGGACGGCGCGGTCGCGGCGTTGCGCGCCTATCCGCATGTCGTCTGCGCAGTCGATGCGCCGCAGACGCGCAACGCCGGCCTGATGGCCGATCCCCAGTACCGTGCGCAGCTTGGGCTGCGGCCCAGCGCATCGACCTACATCAACTACAAGGTCTGTGAGTACGAACTGCGGCGGCGCGGCATCGGCCTCTACAACACGCCCCGCGACGCGGACGCCGCCCCCAAGTGGATGCGCTTCGGCTGGCGCTTCTACGCCGCGCTGCAGGCCGCCGGCATGGTCACCTGGCCGGAGCCGGGCGCGCGCCAGGTCTTCGAGGTTCACCCGCACGCCTGCTTCACCGTCATGCTGGGGCATCGCCCGCTCAAGAAGGTGTCGCTTGAGGGCCGCTTGCAGCGCCAGGCGCTCCTTTACCGCGCAGGCGTGGGCGTCCGCGACCCTATGACGGTACTGGAGGAGCTGACGCCGCACCGCCTGCTGATGGGCGACCTGAGCTTCGACGGCCTGCTGCTCGACCATGACACGCTCGACGCGCTGGCGGCGGCCTACACGGCCTGGCTCACCGTCGAAAGGCCGGAGCAGATCACGGCGGTGGGCGACCCCGATGAGGGTCTTATCGTGCTGCCCACCGAGGAGCTGAAAGACAAGTATCCCCGGACGAGCCGCCAGTGGTGAGGGCGCGCTGCGCCGGTCACGGTACAGACGGCGGAGAAACAGGGAGGGCAGGCCCATGAGGCGCACGGGTCTTCTGCTGCTGCTTATGGCTGTGACCCTGGCCGGTGGGGCGGCAGCCCAGGAGGAAACGCCCGCCCTCGTCGTGGCCTACGTTGACGACGGCGACCTGTGGCTGTGGCAGGAGGGCGACGCGGCGCGGCGCATTGCCGAGCGCGACATCCAGCAGCCGGTGCTCGCGCCGGGCGGCGCGCGCGTTGCGTTCCGCCGGCTGGGTCCGGAGCCGGGCGAGGAGCTGGCAATCCTGGACATCGAGAGCGGCGTGAAGCGCGTGTCGCTCACCGCAGACGCCATCTCGACCGACGCGGAGCGGCGCGGCGTGAATCAGTTTGCCTGGGCCGACGCAGATACGCTGTACTTCAACACGGTCAGGGTCCTGCCCGACACGCTCTTCACCATCGAGACGGACGACCTGTGGCGCACCGACGCGACAACGGGCACGGTGACGAAGTTGCTCGCGCCGGGCGATGGCGGGTACTTTGCGGTCGCGCCCGACGGCGCGCACATCGCAGTCACGAGGCCGGGGCGCTACGGCGAGGCCGACCAGCCGGGCACGGTGAGTGTCTTCGACGCCAGCGGCGCGGGCCGCGTGGACGTGCTGTCTTTCCCCGCTGTCGCCACGGGCAGCGAGTACCGGTTCTACCCGATCCCGTCCTGGCTCCCGGACAGCAGCGGGTTCCGCGTCCCGATCCCCGACCCGGAGGCCGTCTACGGGGCCGATGACGTGCCGCCGGTCGCGCTGTGGGGAAGCGTCCGTCAGCGGTCCGGCGCGGCAGATCGGCGCTGTGCCGGCGGATTACTTCAGCGTGGTGTTCAACGACGCCTTCTGGTCGCCGGACGGCGCGCACATCGTGTACACACAGCGCGCCGGCGCGCAGGAGGCGAACCGCCTGTCGCTCTGCATCGCCGCCGGCGATGGCGGCAACCCGGCGTGCCATGACGAGGTCGCGGTTGGGGCGTATGCGCCGCTCGGCTGGAAGCCCGACGGGAGCGCGTTCGCGTACCGTATCGACACGGCGGATACCACGTCGATGTGGCTGCTCAGCGCCGGCGGCGCGCGTCAGCCCCTCGCCGGCGAGGCGGCGCTCGACCTGGCGTGGGTGGACGCCGATACCTACGTCTACGTCGTCTCGGTCGATGCCACGCTTGCGCTGAAGTACGTCCGGTCCGGCGGCGCGCCGCAGACCATCGCCACGACGGCGGGGTGGCCGGCCTTCAGCGCGGCGCAGGTTGAGTAGAGGGTAGTACGCATTCCATTCGGTGCGTAGATCGCGCGTGAGAATGCGATAAACTATGTGACGCGCGACGGAGGCGACTCACGCCACATGCCTGACCAGGAAGAAAGCCCCCGTTTGACCCAACGCACCAACGCCGAGTGGTTGGCCGACCTGCGCGCGCCCGGCCCGGCTCGCGACCAGGCCATCGCGGACCTGCGGGCGACGCTGCTGCGCGGCCTGCGCTACGCCCTGTCCAGCCGGGCGACGGTGCGCGAGGCCGACCTGGAAGACTTCGTGCAGGAGGCGCTGCTCCGGGTTCTCAACGACCTCGATTCGTTCCGGGGCGAGGCGCGCCTCACCACCTGGGCGCAGAAGATCGCGGTGCGCGTGGCGTTCAGCGAGCTGCGCCGCCGCCGGTGGCGCGATGTCTCGCTGGAAACAATGACAGAGACGCCCACCGGCGGGGGAGTTCATCCCGCTTGCGCTGGCCGACCCTGCGCCCGACTCGGAGCAGCAGGCCGCGCGCAGGCTGGTCATCGAGGCCATGCGCCGCGTCATCGACGAGGAGCTGACGGCGCGGCAGCGCCAGGCGCTCGTCGCTGTGGCGCTTAACGGCCTGCCCCTGGAGGTTGTCGCCGAGCGCATGGGCACGAACCGCAACGCGCTCTACAAGCTCTTGCACGACGCGCGGCAAAGCCTCAAGCGCCGGATGCTGGAGGCGGGCCTGTCGGCGGACGACATCCTGTCGGCCTTCGACGCTTGATAGGTAAGGAAAAGGCGCTTTTGGGTGTCTTTACCTTGAGGTAACAAGAGGGCAAACGATGGGACTGAACAAAGACGCGCTGAGGGGGATGGTCCGGGGCATTCTCGCCACGCGACCCGACGAGATCGCGTGCGAGGCGTGCTTCGAGCAACTTGACCATTTCGTAGAGATGACCCTCCAGGGCATGGACGCCGCAGCCGCCATGCCCCTGGTTCAGGACCACCTCGACCGTGCAAGGACTGCCGCGAGGAATTCCAGGCGCTCCTGGATGCGCTCCGCGCCATCGAAAGCGGCCAGTGACCGGCCTGCGGTTCGGCAACGTGCGAGGAAGCGCCGCGCTTCCTCGTTTTCGTTTGCGCCCCTGGGGAAAACCCGTTCAATCTGTGTCTGGGGGGCGTCAGGGCCGGTGCGCCGCCAGCCGGAGGACATCATCACGCTGCCATCTGCCCCTGACAGATCGAGCGTCGCGGACCACTCGTAGGTCTTCGGCCAGGTGCGGAAGACCGGCGGGAAGAACCAGAGCGTCAGCCGCTGCCGGATCGTGCCGCGAGGCTTCCAGTTGTCGGTCCGGCCAAGCGCTCACGGCGGCGCAGGCGAAAGAAGCCCCGGCAAGGGCCGCAGCATGGGGTATAATGGGCGACGTAGTGTGTCCAATAACTTCGACGATGTCGGGGATGGCGGCGCAGGGTTGCCCGCCGCGCCGTCGGCCGAATCCTCTTGGCTCACTATGGGTACAACATATACAGCCAATCTAGGGAAAGGATAGGTAAGAATGGCGCAAGCGAAACAGGACGACAGGGTGAAAGTTCACTACACGGGCCGGCTCGACGATGGCACGGTCTTCGACAGCTCGTTGAAGCGCGATCCGCTTGAGTTCACCATCGGCGCGGGCGACATCATCCCCGGTTTCGAGGCCGCCGTCGTTGGGATGAACCCCGGCGACACGAAGACCATCACGATCCCAGCGGACGAGGCTTACGGCGCTTACGACGAGGAACTGCTGCTTGCCGTGCCGCGCGAGCAGTTCCCGGCGGACTTCGATCTGGAGATCGACCAGCAGTTGCAGGTCAGACAGCGCGGCGGTGACGTGATCGTCGTGACCGTGCACGCAATCACCGACACGAGCGTGACGCTGGACGCCAACCACCCGCTCGCCGGTGAGAACCTGACGTTCGACATCGAACTTATCGAGATTGTTTAACGGGTTGAGTCGCTAAAGGGCGGGGTGAGGCAGGCGCGCTTGCAGACCGGGCGTCATCGGTGCCTGTGGCGGTGCCTGCCCCGATGCCTTGCTTGAGGCGCAGCAATGTACGACTTCACCAATCAGGTAGTCGTCGTGACCGGCGCAGTGGGCAACCTGGGCCAGGCTGTGATGCACGCCTTCCTTGAGGCAGGCGCGAAGCTCGCGCTCGTCGATCACCGCGCCGACCGCCTGCACAAGCTCTACCCCGACCTCGCCGATACGCCCGACCACCTTCTGGTGCAGGGCATCGACCTGACCGACGCCAGCGCGGTGGAGGCGATGGCGGCGAAGGTGGTGGCACACTTCGGCCAGATTGACGTGCTTGTCAACACAGCCGGCGGCTACCGCGCCGGGACGCCGGTCCACGAGACGCCGGTGGAAACCTGGGACTACATGCTGAACCTGAACGCGCGGTCCGCGTTCCTGGCGAGCCGCGCGGTGGTCCCGCACATGCTGGAGCGCGGCAGCGGTAAGGTCATCCATGTCGGCGCGCGGGCGGCGCTGGCCGGGAGCAAAAACGCCGCCGCCTACAGCGCCGCGAAGGCCGCGCTGGTCCGCCTCACTGAGAGCATGGCCGCCGAACTCAAATCCCACGGGATCAACGTCAACTGCGTGCTGCCCGGCACCATCGACACGCCGGAGAACCGGGAGGCCATGCCCAACGCCATCTTTAGCCGGTGGGTGCCGCCGGAGGCGGTCGCCGACGTGATCCTCTTTCTCGCGTCGGCGGCGGCGCGGGCGGTGCATGGCGCGGCGATCCCGGTCTATGGCGAGTCGTAGCGGAGTCGCCCGCGTGGCCTTCCGCACCGAGGTCGGTTGACCGGCGTGGCGCGCCGTGCTTTAGGCGTGCGTACTCGGTGCGCCTGCGGGTGGACGATGCAACCTGACGCGCGCGACGGCAGCCTGCTGCTCCTCTTCGACGGCACCTGAGGCTTCTGAACGCGCGCGGTCGGGTGGGTGAAGGCGCTCGACCGCCACGGTCGCGTGACGACCGTCCCCTTCCAGAAGCCAGGCGCGCCGGAGTCGGTGGGCCTCACCCCGGCGGCGTGCGCGGCGGCGGCCTGGGCCGTCGATGCGGAAGGCCGGCGCTACCGAGGGGCCGGTGCGGTCCATGCGGCGCTGGCGTGCGCGCTGGGCGCGCCCATCCTGCTCAAGCTGTATGCGCTCCCCCTCATCCGGCCTGCCGCTGACGCCATTTATGGGTGGGTCGCGGCGCACAGGTCGCACCTCCCCGGCGTGACGCCGCACTGCGCGCAGCATCCGGAGGATTGCGGCGGCGCACCCGAAAGATTCCGCAGCCAGGATGCGTCTTGATGGCTGAGGCCCGCCACCGGTTGACGAGGCGGCGGGCGCTTCACCGGTACTATGTGCCTGGATTTGCTGCACCGCGTGCAGCACCGAAGGAGATGCGCGTTGGACGATCCGAAACCGATCAGCCTGGTCATCTTCGGCGCGACAGGGGACCTGACCCGGCGCAAGCTGGTGCCGGCGCTGTTCAGCCTCAGCCAGAAGGGCCGCCTGCCGGACAACGTGCAGATCGTCGGCGTGGCGCGCCGCTCGTGGGATCACGAGAAGTTTCGCGCGGTGATGCGCGAGGGCGCAGTGCAGTTCGACGAAGACCTGTTCACGCCCGACGCCTGGGAGGCGTTCGCGCAGCGCCTGTGGTACTCGCGCGGTGACGTTGACCACACCGAATGCTACGAAAACCTGAAAGCGTTTCTGGCAGAGCTGGAAAGCGGCGAGAGCAACCGCCTCTACTACCTGGCGACCGCGCCGGATTACTTCCCGGTCATCGTGCGCCGCCTCGGCCATCACCAGATGCACTGCGAGGATTGCGGCTGGTGCCGCCTCGTGGTCGAGAAGCCCTTCGGCCACGATCTGGCGTCGGCGCATGACCTCAACAGTGCGATCCACGAGGTGTTCGACGAGCGGCAGGTCTACCGCATCGACCACTACCTGGGCAAAGAGACCGCGCAGAACATCCTGTTCTTCCGCTTTGCCAACACCATCTTCGAGCCGGTGTGGAACCGGCGCTACGTGGATCACGTGCAGATCACGGTGGCCGAGAGCGTGGACGTGGGCGAACGCGCCGGCTTCTACGACAAGACGGGGGTGCTGCGCGATATGTTCCAGAACCACCTGCTGCAACTGCTCAGCCTGGTGGCGATGGAGCCGCCCGCGTCGTTCAACGCCGACGCCGTACGCAACGAGAAGGTCAAGGTGTTGAGCGCGGTCCAGCCTATCGCGCTCGCAGACACGGTGCGCGGCCAGTACGCCGGCTATCGCGACCTCACCGGCGTGCCGTCCAATTCCGAGACGCCAACCTACGCCGCGATGAAGCTCTACATCAACAACTGGCGCTGGCAGGGCGTGCCCTTCTACCTGCGCTCTGGCAAGGCGCTGACCCGCAAGACCACCGAGATCATCGTGCAGTTCCAGTCGCCGCCGCACGTGATGTTCGACCTGCCGGCGGACCAGCAAATGACGCCGAATTACCTCTCGCTGTGCATCCAGCCCGACGAGGGCATCCACCTGACCTTCGAAACCAAGGTGCCCGACTCGCCCCTGGAGATGCGCTCGGTAGACATGGACTTTCACTACCGCGAATCGTTCAGCGAGACCAGGCTCCCTGACGCCTACGAGCGCCTGCTGCTCGACGCGCTCAACGGCGACGCCTCGCTCTTCACGCGCAGCGACGAGATTGAGATAGCGTGGAAGCTCATCGATCCGGTGATCGCCGCCTCCGCATCCTCCGACGCGCCGCCGCTCGCGATCTACGAGCCGGGCAGCGCAGGGCCGCATGAGGCGGATGACTTCATCGCGCGCGATGGGCGCATGTGGCGGCTGGGCTGCGGCGAACCGGGGATTCACTGCAATGCATGTTGAGGTCTACCCCGACTCCGAGGCGCTGGCGCACGGCGCGGCGGCGCATTTCGTGCGGCTGGCGGCGGTGGCCATCGTGGAACACGGGCGTTTCAGCGTCGCGCTCGCCGGCGGCTCGACGCCAGAGGCGATGCACCGCGCCCTCGCCTCCGAGGCGTTCGCGCCGCTCGTGGACTGGGAGCGGTTGCACGTCTTCTGGGGCGACGAGCGCTGCGTGCCGCCCGACCACGCCGAGAGCAACTACCGCATGGCGCGCGAGACGCTGCTCGACGGCGTGCCCGTCCCGGCGCGCAACCTCTACCGGATGCGCGCCGAGATCGGCCCGGAGGCGGCGGCGGACGAATACGAGGCGGCGCTGCGCGCGTTCTTCGGCGCGGACGGCCCGCCGCGCTTCGACCTGGTCTTCCTCGGCATGGGTGACGACGGGCACACGGCCTCGCTCTTCCCCGGCACGGCGGCGGTCCACGAGACGGCGCGCTGGGTGGCAGCGCATCATGTCGCGAAGCTCGGTGCGTGGCGGGTCACGCTCACGCCCGCCGTGCTCAACGCCGCCGCCAACGTGATCTTCCTGGTCGCCGGCGCGCACAAGGCCGCCCGCCTCAGAGAAGTGCTGCACGGCCCCTACCAGCCCGACGCGCTGCCGGCGCAGGTCGTCAAACCGGCGGCGGGACGCCTGCTCTGGTTGGTGGATCATGCGGCGGTGGCGTGACGCCCCGCTCTGGGAGGGCGCGCAGGGGCACAGGCCGCTGAGCGCCGCGCCCCTGCGCCGTGCGTATCAGGAATACCGGCCGGCTCAATCCCCGCTGGCTCTCGTCTGCCCGACCGGACGCGCCGCCACGGGCGCTTCCTCCAGTGTGCCCTCAGGTTCGACGGCGTGTTCGGGTACCGGGAAGACCTGGAAGATCAGGTTGAGCGCGATGCCCAGCACCGCTGACATGGCTATCGCGGGCAACTGCATTCCGGCGACCGGGAGCATCCCCCCTCGAACACCGAGCCGCCAATGCCGACGACCAGGATCGCGGCCCCAATGGCGAGCTGGCGCGGATCGAAGAGGTTGACCCGTTCCGCCATCATCAGCGCCACGCCCTGGAGGGCGATCACGCCGAACAGATAGATCGCCAGGCCGCCGGTCACGGCGGTGGGCAGCGTCCCGACCAGGGCGCCAAGCTTCCCCACAAAGGCCAGCAGCATGGCGATGACGCCCGCCGCCGCCAGCACCGCCGACGAGTAGTTGCGCGTGATCGCCATGAGCGAGTTGTTCTCGCCGTAGTTCGTGCCCGCGCACCCGCCCAGCAGGCCGTTGATCGTGTCGCCGATGCCGTCGAGCACCAGGTTGAGGCCGATCAGCCGGCTCACGCCCGGTTTGGGGCGCTTCAACTGGTCGGCCAGGCGGTCGATGTACAGGCTGATCTGGTAGAGGTGCGCCGTGCTCTCCGGGATGGTGGCGATGGCGATGGGCGCAATCGCCAGTACTGCCGTGAGCAGGTTGGGATTCGCGAAGTCCGGCAGGGTGAAGCTGGGCGCGGCAAGCCACGCGGCCTCGTTGACCGGCGCGAAGTCCACCAGCCCGGCGACCAGCGCCACAGCATAGCCCACCACCGCGCCCAGGAGCACCGGCAGCATCCCCAGCAGCCCGCGCCCCCGCAGGTAGACCGAGAACAGGATGGTGACGACGAGCGTGACCATCGCCACCAGCCACCAGGTGTTGCTCGGCGTGGGGTTGCCGGCTGCATCCACCACGCAGCCCTGGCACATGCCGGAGGCCATGTCGAGCGCCGTCTTCGCCAGTGAAATGCCAATCACGATGGCGACCGAACCGGTGACAATCGGCGGCAGGATGCGGTCGAGGATGTCTTTGCCGGCTGCGCGCACGATAAGGCCTACAAGGATGTTGAGAATGCCCGTCACCACGATGCCGGCCTGGGCGAGCTGCACGCCGCCCCATTCCGCGCTCACGACGGCATACACGGCGGCGATGTAGCTGAAGCTTGAGCCGTAGTACATGGGAATGCGCCCGCGCGACCCCAGGATCGCGACAAACGTCGCCAGCCCGGAGGCGAAGAGCGTCACCGCCACGTCGAAGCCGGTGAGGAGCGCGACCAGCACCGTCGCCGGGAACATGGTCAAAACGTGTTGCAGCCCCAGGCTCACCAGCGCGGGTGGGTTGGGGCGGTCTTGTGGCAGATATCCGAAGGTTTTCTGCTGCGCCATGGTGTTTCCCCCTTTGGTTGGTTTCAACGATGCGTCCATCTCAGTGGTTTCGTGCTATGTGTGCATCGCGTTTCCTCCGCTTCGGTTCCGCGCTCGCCGGTCAGGCCAGGCAGCCGACATAAAAAAAGGCCCCTGGTCCGTTGGACCAAGGGCTTCGAATGCCGACTCCGGGATTGGGGAGAGTCCCCCAGGAGACTCCCACATGTGGGGGTGTAAGCTCCCGAACTCCCTATCCCTGGTGCGTCGTGCGACATGGCTCTGTACCTAAGCGGGAAGTATAGTTCGTTTTTCGCGTCTGTCAAATTCTCGTATAGACTAGCTCCCTGGGAGCTACCAATTGTCCCGTTGTGGCGTCACGCCGAGGACGTGGCCGCGCGGCGGGGCGCTCGCGCTACTGCGCCGGCAGCCCCCAGACCCACACGCCGCCGTCCGCGCTGCCGGTCGTGAGCAGGTCGCCCTGGGCGTTGAACGCCAGGCTCGTGACCGCGCCGGAGAACTGCGTGATGACGGCAATCTCCGCGCCCGTCGCGGCGTTCCACAGCTTGACCGCGCCGTCCGCGCCCGCCGTCGCGAGCAGCGTGCCGTCCACGCTGAACGCCATGCTGATGATCGCGTCGCTGTGCGCCGCTACCGTCGCAAGCTGCGCCTGCGCGACCGGGTCCCAGAAGATCACGGTCCCCGCCGCGTCGCCGGACGCCAGGCGGGGCTGCGCCTCGGTGAGGCCGAGCGCCGCCGCGTCAGGCTGGATCGCCGCAAGCGCGGTCACTGCCGCCGCGTGCGGCTCGCCGGCGAGCGGGGCCTGCTCGGCAGCGCCGGCCGCGTCCCACAGGCGCACCGTGCCATCCTCGTAGCCGGCGGCGATCTGCCCGTCGGTGACGAACAGAACGACGGTCACGGGGCTGTCATGCTGGAAGGCGTTCAACCGCGCCATCTCGCCCGCGTTCGCCGCGCCGAGCGGCGCGGGGCCGAGCGGTTCGATGTAGTAATCGGCGTCCTGGCCCTCAGCGACCCAGCCCGTGAAGCTGCCGTAGGTCGCCTGCCACCACACCATCTCCTCGCCGCACTGCGGCCCGCCGACTACGCTGAGCCGCGCGCCCGGTGGAATCTGCACGAGCAACTCACCGGTCGTCGCGGGCGCGCTGCGCAGGTTGCTGGGGAGGCCGTCGCGGGTCACGCGCGCCTCTTTCCCCACCTCGACGCGGGGGGCGAGGTACGTCGGGTCGGCGGCGGGGTCGCAGGGCACGGGGTCGCCAGGGCCGGGAGTCGGCGTCGGCGGCAGCGCCTCAGCCGGCCGGCCCTCCGCGCACAGCACCACGATCTGGCCGTCAGCGGAGACGCGGTAGTCGTACTCAACATCGTCATACGTCGTGAACAGAATCTGGAAGCCGCGCGTCTGGACCTGGCTGTAGACGCCGTCCGGCGCGGGACAACCGAGGCTGGTATCCGCGAAGAACTGCTCCGCCCAGGTCCACGCCTTGAGGTCTGTCAGCGTGACCTCAGACCCCAGGCGCGCGCTCAGGTTGGCAAGCGCCTGGTCGATCAGTTCGGTTGGCTCTTCTTGCGCCTGCGTCAGCGCGACCGGAATCAACAAGGCAAGCAGAACCACCAGTGCAAGACTGCGCCTAGACATACCCTCTCTCCTTAACCGTTAGAATTGTGCTTAAGCAATGTTGTCATACGGTAGGGATGCTACCACATCGCCGGGCAGGACGCCCAATGCCCGTCCTACCGCCCGCCGCCGATGAGTCGCCGCCCGCCGGACGCGAGCACCAACCCCACGTAGGTGAGGAAGCCGAGGCCGGCGGGGACGGCGACGACGAGCGTCTCGCTGACGAGGCCGTCGCCGGCCAGCGGCCCGCCGGCCAGGCGCAGCGCCGCCAGCGCGACCACGCTCATCACCAGGGAGGCGAGCAGCGCGCGCGCCGTCGTGCTCGTCAGCCGCTGGCCGCCCATGTCGCCGATGCGCCGCCGGAGCAGGTACGCGCTCACGCCGGCGTGCGTCACGTGCTTGGCCGAGTCGGCGATCATGAGGCTGAAGAGGCCGAGCGGGCCGATCAGCGAGAGCGCCACGATCATGTACACGACGATGCTGAACACGCCCACCAGCGCCGGCGTGAGGGTGTCCTGCTGCGCGTAGAAGGCGTAAACCAGGAGCAGGTCGATGGCGGCGAAGGGCAGGCCGATCAGGTAGAGGCGCAGCGCCAGCGTCGTCATCACCGTGTCCTGCGCGGTGAACTCGCCGTGCTCCAGGATCAGGTTGATGACCGGCCCGGCGAGCACGAACAGCCCCACCGCCGCCGGCACGATGAGCAAAGTGACCATGCGGAGGCCCTGCCCCAGCGTGGATTTGAAGCCGCCGTTCAGGGCGACCGCCTGCCGCGACAGGGTGGGCAGAATCGCGATGGAGATCGCGGTCGCCACCAGGCCGTGCGGCAGTTGGGTAAGCTGCGTGGCGTACTCCATGTACGAGATGCTCGCCTCGCCGGTGTGCGACGCCAGGTTGTAGCTGACCGGGCGCAGGATGAGCACGTCAACGACGAGCGACAGCATCACGGGACCGTAGAGCGCAAAGATGCGGCGCACGCCGGGGTGCCGCCAGTTCAGCGTGAAGCGGAGCCGCGCATCGCGCAGGCCGGGCAGTTGCAGCAAAACCTGCGTGACCGATCCCAGCAGCCAGCCCAGCGCCATCGCCGTGATCGCCAGCCGGTCGGCCAGGAGCAGCGTCGTCGCCACGATCACGCCGTTGAACGCCGCGCCGACGAAGGCCGGCAGCGAGAAGCGCTTCAGCGCGTAGAGCAGGCCCGTCAACACCGTGGCGAGGCTGAGGAAGAGGATGGCCGGGGCGGTGATGCGCAGCAGGTCGCTGGCGAGCGCCTGCACCTCGGCGGAGGCCCCGCTGCTTACCGCGTAGACCAGCGCCGGCGCGAGCAGCTCGACCAGCAGCACCAGCGCGGCCATGGCCGCCGCCACCAGGCTGAGCATGGCGCTTGTCAATTGCCAGAGCGCCGCCTTGCCGTGCTGGCTCGCATACGCGCTGAACACGGGCACCAGCGCCGAGGAAGCGTGCCCGCCGATGAGGAGGTCAAAGACGCTGCGCGGGATGATGACGGCGATGCGGAAGGCGTCCACCAGCGCGCCCGCGCCGAAGAAGTTGGCAATCAGCGTCTCGCGCGCCAGCCCCAGGACGCGGCTGGCGACGTTGCCGAGCGCCACCACGCTCGCGGCGCGCGCAATGCCGCGCGACACGGCGGGGTCGGTCAACGCTTCTTCGGTGACCGCTTCGTTTGGGGCTGCCTCACCTAAGGGGATACTCAACGGCACTGCTCCTGGGGCGCTGCGAAGGGGACCATTACCGCGCCCCGCGCCATACCCTGCCCAGGGCGGACGGCGGGGCGGCGTCACACCTCGCCCGCGTAGTCAAAGCCCTGGTATGCGCCCGCCTCGTCAAACGCGAAGACCAGCCGCGCCGCCACCACGCGCCCGCTCTCGACGCGCACCGGCAGGAGGTAAGCGCCTTCCGCGTCCCGATATGCGCCCAGGACCGCGTCCACCTCCGCGCGGGTGGTCTTCCCCGGCGTGAACGCCGCGCGCAGGTAGGCGACGATGGGCGCGGGCGTGTTCTCCGTGAGCGGCGTGGCGATGTCGCACAGGGTGTCAAACGCCTCGGAGTAGCGCGGCACGCGCAGGCGCGCGCACAACTCCGCGCGCAGGTCCACCGATTGGCGATAGTCCCACCCGGAGTCGTTGGCGGGCGCGGTGGCTCTGGCCGGCGTGCGCGCCGGGGTAGGGTCAGGGGTGCGGGCGGTCGCAACCGGGTTGGCGGTCGCATTTGCGGTCGCAGGTGCAGCCTCAGGCTGCTGCGCCTCGAACTGCACCCGCACTGCCAGCGCCGCAATACAGGCCGCCGGGGCGCAGTACGCGACGAACACCGCCAGGATGAGCATCCGCCAGCGCACGCCCCATCGCAGATTTGCCAGGAACCGCCGCATCGTGTGTGTCCACGCTCCCTGTGTCAGGTGAAGGCCCGATGAGCAGCCGGATTGTACAACGTTCAGAGTCGGGCGTCCAATCCGCCGCAGGGGGCGCTTCATGCGTATGGTGACGGCCGGCGAACCGGGGCGCTGTCAGGAGTGTTTTGGGGAGGTCGCGTAGGGGCAAGGCATGCCTTGCCCCTACAACTGATCCCGGCGCGCGATAGCGCCGCCGGGGTGAGGTGAAAAATGCTGAGACTGTCGGCCTGGCAGCGCGCATTCGCGTGCTGGCGTTAGAAAACGGTATTCATTATACTCACAACTGCACGGGAGGTTGCTGAGGTAAGCCGTGGCCGGCGAATTGATCCTGGTGGTTGACGACGGTCGCGAGAACTGTGAGTTCGTCGTCGATTACATCTTGCGGCCCAACGGGTTTCGCGCCGCGGTCGCGTATGACGGCAAGGCCGGGCTGGATAAGGCGCTCTCCGAAGCGCCCGATCTCATCCTCCTGGACCTTCAGATGCCGCGCATGGACGGCATCCAGGTCTTGGAGGCGCTGCGTGACGCGCAATCGACCATCCCCATCATCCTCATGACTTTCCACGGCTCTGAGGAGATCGCGATTCAGGTCTTCCGCATGGGCGTGCGCGATTACGTCATCAAGCCGTTCACGGTCGATGAGATGCTCGACGCCATCGAGCGCTCGCTCGCCGAGACGCGCCTGCGCCGCGAGAAGGAGGCGCTCACCGAGCGGCTGCTGAAATCCAACCGCGATATGCAGCGCCGCATCAAGGAACTGAACGCGCTCTACGGCATTGGCAAGAGCGTGACGCAGCTTCTCGACATCGAGCAGGTGCTCACGCGCATCGTGGACGCGGCGATCTACGTCACGGGCGCGGAGCAGGGCGCGCTGATGCTGCTCAAGCGCAAAGAGCTGTGGAAGCGCGCCGTCCGCGAGGAGGGCGACGCCGCCGCGCGCCCCACCAACCAGAAGACCGGCGAGCGCCTGGCCCACCGCGCCGTGCAGACGGGCAAGCCGGTGATGCTTTCGCCGGCGGAGCGCGGCGGGCTGGAGGGCGTCAAGGGGCTGCCCAAGGCGGTGCTGTACGTGCCGCTCAAGCTGGGCGACGAAGTGCTCGGCGTGCTGGGTGTGGACAACCTCCACAAGGCGCAGCCCTTCACCGAGCATGACGGGATGCTGCTCAGCGCCCTCGCCGACCAGGCGGCGATTGCCATCGAGAACGCCCGGCTGTTCCAGCAGGTGAAAGAGGCCAAGGAGCGCGAGACGCAGGAGATTCGCGGCGCGTTTGCGCGCTACGTGTCGCCTTCGGTGGTGGATCGCGTGCTCGAACAGCCCGGATCGGCGTTGCTGGGCGGCGAGCGGCACACGATCAGCATCCTGTTCGCCGACATTCGGGGCTACACCACGTTCAGCGAGAACACCGAGCCGGAGGTCGTGGTCGAGGCGCTCAACGAGTATTTCAGCATCGCCGGCGAGGTGATCCTAGCGCGCGGCGGCACGCTCGACAAGTTCATGGGCGACGCGGTGATGGCCTTCTTCAACGCGCCGGAGCCGCAGCCCGACCACATCTTCCGCACGGTGGAGGCCGCCCTGACGCTGCAAGCGACCGTCGAGCGGCACAACGCGCGCACGCCGCCCCAGCGGCGGCTGGAATTCGGCGTGGGCATCGCCGTGGGTGAGGCTGTGGTGGGCAACATCGGCACGCCAGAGCACATGAACTTCACCGCCATCGGCGACACGGTGAACCTGGCGAAGCGCCTGCAGGAGCGCGCGGCGCGCGGGCAAATCCTTGTCGAGGAGACGGTGATCCGCGCCCTCGGCGACCGCATCCGGGTGGAGCCGTTGGGCGTGATGCGCCTCAAAGGCCGCGAGGCGTCGGCGACGGTCTACGAGCTGAAGGGCCTGATGTGAGCGCAGCGGCGGGCGATACGGCAAGCCCCCGGCGCTGCGCCGGGGCTTTTTGGTTGATGCAGCCTTGCCTGGCGGGCGGCCTCAGCCGGGGATGCGCCCCACGAGGTCGCCGCGCGTGAAAGGGCCGGGTTCGGCAATGAGCTGCCGCGCCGCGTCCACCTGATCCCAGACGTTCCAGAGCAGCACGCCGCGCACCCTGCCCTCCTGCAGGCTGTAGACGACGCCCTTGCGGTACGGCTCCTGCCAGTCCGCTGCCATCTCCATGGTGGGGCCGAACTCGCCGACGGCCTCGTATCCCAGGTCGAAGAGGTCTGAGTAGAAGTAGGGGAGGTGGTCGTATCGCGCGACGCCGCCGGCCATGTTGCGCCCGGCCATCTTCCCCATGGTGTTCGCGTTGTCCTCGTGCTCGACGCGCAACCGCCGGTCGAGGGCGGCATTGTAGAACGCGGCGACATCGCCCGCCGCGAACACGTCGGGGTGGCTGGTGCGCAGGCGCTCGTCCACGACGATACCGTCCTCGACCGCCAGCCCTGCCGCCTGGGCAAGCGCCGTGTTCGGGCGGATGCCGATGCCGGCCACGACGCCGTCTACCGGGATTTCCTCCACCTGCTCCGCATCCACGCGCCGCGCGCGCACGATGAACGTGTCGCCCTGGCGGGTCACGCCGTCCACCAGTGCCTTCGGGCGCACGTCCACGCCCTTCTCGCGGTAATAGTCGATGAGGTTGCGCGCGAGGTCTTCCGGAAAGCGGCCCGCGCCGATGCCGGCTTCGGGGAAGAGCATAACGACATCTTTGCCGCGCATCGCAAGCGCCGCCGCGATTTCGGACCCGATGAAGCCACCGCCGATCACGGCGAAGCGCGCCCGCGTGTCGGCGAGGTCGCGCAGTCTGACGTAATCGTCCAGCGTGCGGTAGTAGATAATGCCGCCGGTAGCGTCACTGCCGGGCAGGCGTCGCGGCGCGCCACCGGTCGCGAGCAGCAGCCGGTCGAACGTGTACTCGGTCCCGCCGTCGTCGGCCACTTGCTTGTTCGCGAGGTCCAGCGCGGTGGCCTCGCGGCCCAGGTGCAGCGCAACGTCGCGGCGCTCCACCTGCCGCCAGATATCGTCTACCGACTTGCCCTTCCACAGCCCCTTTGAAAGCGGGGGCGGTTGTAGGGTGGATTCGATTCGGCGCTGATCAGGCCGATTGCGCCGTCGGCGTCGGCCTCACGGATTCCTCGATGGCGGCGGCGGCGGTCATCCCCCGCCGATAATCAGGTATTTGTAGTGTGGCATATCTCTCCTTCGCTTTTCTGGAGGCGCGCTTTCATGAAAGCGCGCTTTCCTGAAAGCGCCCGCTCAGGCCGGGCGCAGGATGAAGCTCTATCGTATAGGGCGCGCTGGCGCGCGTTCGTCTACCTATGAGTATAGGAGTAAATCGACCCTGTTGGCAAGTAATAGATAGGGTCTCTTTGTTATAATTACTTCGGGAATACAGAAGCGGGCGGGGCGCGCCGTTTACCCCTCCCGTTTGCGCTCGCGGAAGCTCAGCCGGACCGGCGTGCCCGTGTAGGGGTAGCTGGCGCGGATCTGGTTCTCCAGGTAGCGCTCGTAGGTGAGTGCAGCAGCCGCCGGTCGTTGATATGGAACAGGAAGGTCGGCGGGTCCACGCGCACCTGGCTCGCGTACAGAATCTTGAGCCGCTTGCCGCCCCGGCTCGGCGGGGCCTGCCGGCTCACCGCCTCGCGCACGATGCGGTTGAGCGCGGCGGTGGGGACGCGCACGGTGCGCTCTTCCTGCACGCGCACCGCCGTCGGGAGCACCTGGCCGGTGCGCTGGCCCGTCAGCGCGGAGATGAACAAGATCGGCGCGTAGCTGAGGAAGTTCAGGTCGTGGCGGATGCGCTGCGTGTACTCGTCGATGGTGTGCGTGGTCTTCTCGATGGCGTCCCACTTGTTGACGACGATCACGGCGCTCTTGAACTCGTCCAGGATCATGCCGGCGATGTGCGCATCCTGCGCGGTCACGTGGTCCACCGCGTCGATGATGAGCAGCGCCACGTCGGCCCGCTGGATGGCCTTGAGCGCGCGCAGCACGCTGTACTTCTCGATGCCCGGCTCGATGCGCCCGCGCCGCCGGATGCCGGCTGTGTCGATGAGGGTGATGGGCATCGACTCCCAGGTGAACTGCATGTCGAGCGCGTCGCGCGTGGTGCCGGGCACCGGGCTGACGATGGCGCGCTCCTCCCCCAGCAGCCGGTTGAGCAGCGACGACTTGCCGACGTTGGGCCGCCCCACGATGGCGATCTTGATCGACTCGTCCTCCTCTTCGCGCTCTTCCGGCGCCCAGACCGGCAGCGCCTCCACCACCGCGTCGAGCAGGTCGCCGGTGCCCGTGCCGTGTAGCGCGGAGATGGGGAAGATTTCGCCCAGCCCCAGGCCGTAGAATTCCAGCGCGTCCTGGACGCGCACGACGTTATCGACGCGGTTGGCGGCGACCAGCACCGGCTTCTCGGTGCGGCGCAGGATTTCGGCGATCTCCTCATCGGCGGCGGTGATCCCGTGGACGGCATCGACGAGCAGGACGATCACGTCCGCGTCCGCAATGGCGATCTCGGCCTGCGTGCGGATCTGCGGCACGAAGGCGGCGGAACCTTCAGCGAGCGGCGAGAGGTCGCGCGCGCCCCTGGGCTGGTACACCTCAATGCCGCCGGTGTCCACCACCGTGAAGGTCACGCCGTTCCAATCGACATCCGCCTGGAGGCGGTCGCGGGTGGTGCCGGGGGTCTCGTGCACCACGGCCAGGCGCTCGCCGGCGAGCCGGTTGAACAGGGTCGATTTGCCCACATTGGGGCGGCCCACAAGGGCCACGAGCGGTTTGCGCATGGGGTCCTCTGTCAATCTCGCGGCTGCACCGCGCCGCGTCAGGGCGACGGGGTCGGGGTTTCGGCTTCGCTCGTCGGCATGAGCGTCGGCGTGGGCTGGCCCGGCGCGGAGGCTGGCGTGCCGTCCGCGATAATCTCCACCTCGACAACGCGCGGCAGCACCGAGATTCCCTCCTGGCTGATGCCTTCGCGGGCGACGTTGACGGTGGGGTTAAGCTGGTATGTGTCCGGCAGGAGGCCGGTCACGTCCACGATGACGCGCACATCCTCGCCCATCAGCCCATTGACGGTGAAACGCGGCCCGCTGATGAGCACCGTCACCGTTTCGGGCGTGATGACGGCCCTGTAGCCGGGCGTCAGGCCCTGCAGCTCGATGGCTACCGCGTCGAACTGGCGGAATCCCTCGATGGCCTCAATCATGATGTTGACCCGGATGGTCTGCCCTTCGACGGCGGGTTCGATGCCGGAGGGCAGGATCACGCCGACTTCACGCTCAAGGCTCTGGGTCTGGTTCGACAGGTCAATCGGGTCGGTGAGCACGGGCACGGCCATGTTGTTGAGGCGCGACTGCGGCCCGGTGACGGTGATCGTGACCGGCTCGTAGGACTCAAGCCGCCAGATGTAGCCGGCGGGCGGGCTTGTCGGGATGTTCGGCAGGACGGAGACCGAGCGGAAGCCTTCGCGGGTCTCGATGGGGACCGTGACCCGCACCCTTGACGGCTCGATCTGGACGTTATCGACCCGCTGCCCCTGGCCGCGCGCGGTGAGGGAGACAGTGTCGTTGACATCGCTTCGCTCGCCGTTGAGCGGGAATTCCGCGTAAGCCTCGGTGACGAGCGACACCAGCGTGGCCGGCCCGTACACGGTAACCTCGGTCGGGTTCGGCTGGGGGGCGCGTATCTGGTAGCCGACGGTCGGCTCGCCGGTTACGCCGACGATCACCGGCACCGTCTTTCGATCTGCGACATCCAACTGCACGGAAACCTGGCTCGGCTCGATGCCCACCACCGCGCCGGGAAGGCTCATCACGGCCTGGAGCGGGACCACCTGCTCGCCGGTGCGCGCGTGCTTGACATCGGCCTGCACCTGAATGTCGCTGGCGGTCAACCGCGCCCACGTGGACTGGGGCGCACGCACTGTGACACGGGCGCTCTCCGGCACGTCGTTGACGACCAGCACGTCCGAGTCCAGGTTCACCAGGCGGATATCGATGCGGCTGTTGAACACGCGCTCGCTGATGGGGTCATCCTCGGTGGAGGCCACGACCCAAACGATGACCGCGAGAACCAGCGCCATCGCGAACCACCCAAGCTGGTTCAGGATAGTCCGTACCGTATCGTCGTGGCGCTCCCAGAAGTCGCGGAAGGGGTTCATGCCTGACCCCACGCCTGGAAGGCGTCGTGTATCCGCTGGAACAGGCTGCGCTGCTGGCGCGCGTCGCCATAGAACTCGTTGAGCAGGGTGTAAAGGCGCTCGCTGTCCAGGCGGCGGATGATGCGCGCGTTGGCGGCGAGCGAGATGCTGCCATTCTCCTCTGAGACGACCACGGCGACGGCGTCGGATACCTCGCTGATGCCCAGGGGCCGCCCGGTGGCGCAGGCCCATGTTGCGGTCGGGCATCTGGCGCGCCGCCGAGAGCGGGAGCACGCACGCCGCCGCGGCAATACGGTCCGCGCTGATGATGACCGCGCCGTCGTGTAGCTCGGTCTTCGGCCAGAACGTGGTGGTGAGGAGTTCGTCCGTCACAACCGCATCCACTCTTACGCCCGTCTCGACATACTCGCGCAGGCTTATCTCGCGTTCCAACACAACCAGGCCGCCGTGTCGCCGCTCAGAGAGCCGCTCGGCGGCGGCGCAAATCTCCCGGATGACCCGCTGGCGGCTGCTCTCGTGGCTCTGGCGCGAGAAGGTGAGGATGCGCGCGCGCCCGACCATGTCCACGGCGCGGCGCAGCTCTTGCTGAAAGATGATGGGCACGGCGACTGCCGCCATGATGACGAGGCCGCGCACGAGCCAGCTAAAGGCGACCAGCCGGACGAGGTTGGTCAGCAGCCACACGATGAGCAGCAGGATGAGCGTACCACGCAGCAGCGAAACCGCCTGGGTGCCGCGGATCAACTGGAGCGCCAGGAAGATCGCTATCGCGACGACCAGGATGTCAACGACATCTATCCAGTCGAGAGTTTGCAGAATCCAAAAAGACTTCCATGGGTTCCCGTCGCGCGTAATTTCGTTTGTGCGTGGTGTCGGTCGGCGTGACGCTATACGCCTAACCGCCCAGTTGCCGGAGCAATTGCCGGTAGCTTTCGCGGTCGGGTTCGGGCGGGTTCAGCGAGAGTATGGTGCGGATCGTCACCAATGCGTCCTCGCGCAGGCCGGCTTCAAGCTGCAACTCCCCCAGTGCGTCAAGTTGGATCACCGCCGCCTTGTACCGGCGCTGCTGCTGGTACACGCGCGCCAGCCGCGAGCGCAACGCCATCTCGTTCGGGTGTAGCGTGATCTGGTCTTCCAGGACCTTGGCGATCATGTCCACACGGCGGCTGCGGGCGTAGAGGCGCAGGAGGTCATCCAGTTCGGCGATGGCGTCCGCGCTGTTCCCCAGACGGTAATGCAAATCCACCAGCGTGAGCCGGGCGCGCTCGTCCTCCGGGACCATCTGCCGGATGCGCTCGTAGGTGCGCAGCGCCTGACGCAGGTCCAACCGCTGCACGTCGATGTCGCCGATGCGGTGCATGATGTGCACCACCTGGTCCCGCGAGGCGCCAGTGCGCTCCGTAATGGCCTGAGCTTGCTCGTAGGCCTCGCGCGCGCCGTCCCAGTCGGCAAGCTGGTAGTAGGCGTCGGCCAGCTTGATGTACTCCTGCAGCACCTCCGACCAGCGGTCTTCCTCTTCCAGCCAGCTTACCAGCTTCCTGCGCACGCTGATGTCCATCGGCGCGATCTGCAGCAACTCAGAGAGGATGCGCGAGGCTTTCTTGCCGTCGCCGCGCACGCGGTAGGTCTCGGCGACCATGTTGTACTTCTCGATGGCCGGGCGCATCCGGTTCTCGCTGAGCAGCACCTCGGCGATGCGCACATGCGCCGGCAGGTACGTCGGCGCGATTTCGAGCGCGTAATGCGCCTCGTCCATGGCGAGCGTAATCAGCCCGTTGCGCCGGTACTGGTCGATCCGGCTCATGATCGCCGCGATGCGCCCGGTGCCGTCGGTGGCGATCATCTCCAGCAAGCCGGCCTCGCCGTCGAGGCGCGCGGTATCCTCAAGCTGGTCGAGCGTGTCCGCCACGTTGCGCCGCCACCCGGTCCCGGTCATGAACGCGATCAGCGACTGGTTCAGCGCGCCAAGTTGGGCCGGTTCAATCTCGGAAGCCTGGCGAATCAGGTTGTCGTAGATCGAGTCGCTCGGCGTATCGCCGTTGCTTGCCACGTCCAGCGCGATGGCGCGCAGGGCGTAGAGCAGGTGCTCGGCGGCGCGGCGCTGGTCTTCCATCGCCATGTAGGCCTGGCCGATGGCGAAGTGCGCGCCGGCGGCAAGGCGCGGGTGCTTGAGGGCTTCCTGAAGCTCATGCACGCCGTCGCTGTAGCTGCCATATTCGACCAGCAGCGAACCCAGGTTGAGGTGCAGCGCCGGGTGCCTGAGGCGCGCCTTTTTCGCCTCCTGGTACGCTTCGATAGCCGCGCCCAGGTCGCCCGTGCGCTGGAAGTCCATGGCGCGCGTCGCGGCCTTGCCGCTGGGCTGCACGGCGACGCCGCTCTCGAACAGGTAGGTCGCCAGCTCCGAGAGCGCCGCAAGCTGGGCCTCACCAATCGGGCCTTTGGCCTCCACCGAGGCGCGCGCGCGCTCCTTGGGTTCGGGCACGCGCTCGACCTCGGCAGGGCGGGCCTTTGGCGCTTCTTCCTCCGGCTTGATCTCAACAACGCCAAAGCCGGCCTGGAGCGCCTGCAGGCTGTTGAGCACCTGCGGGTTGTTCCGGTCCAGGCGCAGCGCGCGCTGGCAGGCCTGGATCGCCTTCGGCGTCTCGCCGCGCCGCTGGAACACGGCGGCAATCGCGAGGTACTCACGGACCGCCGACTTGCGCCGCCCGGTGCGCTCGTAGGCGAGCGCCAGGCGCGAATGCACTTCCAGCAGGCCGGGGTGAGGGCGCGCCGCGCGCTCCCAGTTGCCGATGGCCTTCTCCACGTCGCGCTTGGTCAGGTAGATTTCCGCGACGGTCAGGTAGTTCTGCGCTGCCTCTTTGAGGCGTCCCACGCGTTCGAGCACGTCAGCGGAGCGCTCAAGCGGGATGGGGGTCATCGGGCGCGAGCTGGTGCGCACGCGAGTACACCTGTAGCGCGTGCTCCAGCCGCCCCGCCTGGAGCAGCGCCAGCCCCAGGCTGATGTGCGCCGTGGGGTCCTCCGGAAATTCGACGACAGCGCGCCCATAGGCATCGATGGCGTGGTCCCACTGCTGGTCCCAGGCCGCCTGGGCGCCATCATTCATCGCATGGTTGTATACTTCACGGTTTCCGGGCATAGCGCCTGTACCTCATACACCCGGACCAGGGGAGGTCAATCGGCCATCAAGCGCACCAGGACTGCTTTTTGGGCGTGCATCCGGTTCTCGGCCTGGTCGAACAGCGCCGAGTGTGGCCCGTCGGCCACTTCGTCCGTGATTTCTTCACCGCGATGCGCCGGCAGGCAGTGCATCACGATGCAGTCTGGGTGGGCGCGCTCGACCAGCGCGCGGTTGACCTGGTAGGGTGGGAAGGCGAGACGTCGCCGTTCGGCCTCCGCCTCCTTGCCCATGCTGGTCCAGGTGTCCGTGTAAATGACATCTGCGTCTTCAGCCGCCGTGCCGGGGTCGGTGGTGACGCTGATCTGCCCGCCGCTTTCTTGCGCGAACTCGCCCGCCCTGGCGATGACGCTGGCTTGGAGCGCGTAATCTGGCGGCGTCGCGATGGCGAAGTGTGCGCCCAGCTTGGACGCCGCCATCAGCAGCGACGTGGCGACGTTGTTGCCGTCGCCGACGTAAGCGATCTTCAGCCCCTTGATCCGCTTGTGGCGTTCCTGAATCGTCAGCATGTCGGCCAGGGCCTGGCATGGGTGGTTGTAGTCGGAGAGACCGTTGATGACCGGCACGGTTGCATACCGGGCAAGCTCCAAGACGTGGTCATGCGCGAACACGCGCGCCATGATCCCCTGGACGTACCGCGAGAGCACGCGCGCGACATCGGCGATGCTCTCCCGCTTGCCCAGGCCGATTTCATCTGGCGACAGGTAGAGCGCCTGGCCGCCCAGGTGCAGCATCCCGACCTCGAAGGAGACGCGAGTACGCAGCGAGGGCTTCTGAAAGACCATACCCAGCACCTTGCCGCTCAGCAGCGGCAGGTTGCCCCGGCCCAGCCACTCGGTCTTGAGTCGCGTCGCCAGGTCCAGCAGGTCGCTGAGTTCGTCCGCGCTCAAATCTGCGATGTCAAGAAAGTGCTGCATTTGATGTATCGCCTGCTTTCATGCAAAAAGGGCCATCCACGCTGTTGAAAGTGGAGTATACCATAAAGTGCAAAGTGGAAGAAAGCGGCTCAATCCTATTTGAGTCATGGGGGCGGGCTGGGGCTTCGGGTCATAGTGCCCTCGCGCGCATTTTGCGCCATACTTAGGCCCGAATGCGCGGCGTCCCGCGCCGCGCCCGCGTGAAGCGGCATTCCCGTTCGCTTGCCCTCACCTGGCATGAGAGGAGAAAACTGGACATGAAAGTCCTCATCATCGGCGGCACAGGCCTGATCAGCACCGCGATTTCGCGTGAGTTCCTGGCGCACGGCGCGGACCTCACGCTCTACAACCGGGGCAAGACCCCCGCGCGCCTTCCCGACGGCGCGAAGGTCCTTCACGGCGACCGCAAAGACTTCGCCGCGTTCGCGCGGCAGATGCAGGAGGCGGGGCCGTTCGACTGCGTGATCGACATGGTGTGCTTCACGCCGGCGCAGGCAGAGAGCGCGGTGCAGGTGTTCAAGGGTCGGGTCGGGCACTTCATCTTCTGCAGCACGGTCAACGTCTACAGCAAACCGGCGCGCCGCTACCCCATCACCGAGGCGGAGCCGCGCATGAACGTCAACGACGACTACGGCATGGACAAGGCCCGGTGTGAGGACATCTTCATGGCGGCGCACGCGCGCGGCGACTTCGCCGCCACCAACATCCGCCCGGCGCAGACTTACGGCGAGGGCGGCGTCATCATCCACACGCTGGGCTGGAGCACCACCTACATCGACCGCATCCGCAAGGGCAGGCCCATCATCGTGCACGGCGACGGCACATCGCTGTGGGTGCCGTGCCACATCGACGATGTGGGCCATGCTTTCGTCCACGCAGCGGGCAACCCGCAGACGTTTGGCAAGTCGTACCACGTAACCGGCGAGGCGTGGATGACGTGGAACCAGTATCACCAGCAGGTCGCGGCGGCGCTGGGCGCGCCGGAACCGGAGCTGATCCACATTCCGACGGCCCTGCTCGGCAGGATGCGCGCCGCGCCGCGTGGCCGCCACCGTAAACAACTTCTCCGAAAACAACATCTTCGACAACACGGCGGCCAAGACGGACCTCGATTTCCATTACACCGTCCCGTGGGTGGAGGGCGTGCGCCGCACCGTCGCCTGGCTCGACGCGCACCACCGCATCGAGAACAGCGACGATGACCCGTTCGACGACCGCGTCATTGCGGCGTGGCGTCAGCTTGCGGCGCAGATGGCGCAAACCCTGGCCGACCTCGAAAGCTAGCGCCAGGTATCTTTCACCTTCTGGCTCCCGCGCCTAATCAGAGTCGCGATATGACTTTCGCCTACCACATACCTTAGGATGTAGGGGGCGTAGGGGCGAACCGGCGGTTCGCCCCTACCGCCAGGTGTGGCGGTGGATAGGAACAGCACGCCTTTCCTCTACAGAGCGGTCAAGAAAGCGCTGCCAGTGCAATTATCCAGAGTCCATCAGTCATGGACTACGCAAAACGCAATTTCGCAAAGCAGCCTGTGGACAAGGTAGACAGAAACAGCGCCTGCTCTGTCAGCCGGTGGCGGGCTGCGTGGAGGCCGCCGCCTCGCTCGTGGCCTCGCGGCGGTTTTGTTCGATGTGCATCAGCGCCGGGATGAAGAAGCCGGCGATCCCCAGGAGCACGAGCGCCAGCCCGCCGGCGATGTAGGGCACGCGCACGTCCACCGCGTCGGCCACCGGGCCGACGATGAGCAGGCCAGCCGGACTCACGGCCCACACCACCGCGCTGAACGTGCTCAAGACGCGCCCCTGCATCCCCGGCTCGACCGTCGCCTGCATGATGGCGTGCAGCGGCCCGCTTGCGACCGGCATCATGCAGCCCGTGATGAAGAGGCCCACCAGCCCCATCCAGAACGCCGACGCGGGCGCAAGCCCAAGCACGAGGACGCCGACCCCCAGGCCGACCATCCCGACGAGCGTGGTGACGATCCGGCGCTTGAAGCCGCCCCACACGCCGAGCAGCAGCCCGCCCACGGCCATCCCCACACCCCACGCCGACTCCAGCCAGGCCAGCTCCAGCGCCTCGCCGCCGAAGTGGTTGGTCACAAGGATCGGCGCGAGGGCGAACGCCGGCTCCATGAGGAAGTTGACCGCCATCCCAATGCCCATGAGGATCACCAGCCCCCGCCACGCCGCAATGTAGCGGAAGCCGTCGCGCACGTCGCGCCACACCGACGCCGCCGGCGCAGCGCCGGCCTCGGTCGGGGCAGCGGCGCGCGGCGGCTGCGGGAGAGGGATGAACAGCAAGGGGATCACTGCAAGAAGCGCGGTGCCCACGTCAACAAAGAGGATCTGCTGGATGGGCAGCACCGCGTAGAGCAGCGCCCCCAGCGGCGGGCTGACGACGGTGACGACGCCGTTCATCGCCTGGTTGAGCCCCGCCACGCGCGAAAGGTGCCGCTCTGGCACCATGAGCGAAGTCGAGGCTTCCATCGCCGGCCAGTGAAACGCCCCGGCGGCGGCGCGCACCAGCATCACCACGCAGATGTGCCACACCTCCGCCGAATCGGTGATGAACAGAAACGCGAGCAGCAGGCTCACCAGCCCGATAGTGCTGTCAGCGACGAGGATCACGATGCGGCGGTTCCAGCGGTCCACCAGCGCGCCGGCGACCGGCGCGAGCAGGATGTCCGGCAGCAGGGCGATCAACGTCGCGACCGCGAGCACGGTCGCCGAGCCGGTCTTGGCGGTGAGCCACCACACGAGCGCAAACTGGACCAGGCTGCTGCCGATCAGTGAGAACGCCTGCCCGATCCATATCGTGAAGAACGGGCGCTGCCATTTGCCTTGCTGCCACACGGTCACGGGGCTAACTCTCCAGGGCCGGATAGCGCGTCGGACGCGACGAAACGGAGACGACGGCCCGCATCACCGCGCGGGCGCGGACCGCAGGCGCTTCGCCAGATCGCGCATCTGGCTGAACGTGATGGGCTTGATGAGCACCAGGTCGGCGCTGTGCTCAACCGCATCGGCGATGCGCGGGTCGGCGGTGGCGACGAGCACGCGCGTGTGCGCAAACCGCGCCTCGGTGCGGAGACGCCGGAGGAGGTCCAGGCCAGAGACCTCCGGGAGGTGCATGTCGAGCACCACGATATCCGGCGCGGTGTCGGCCAGATACGCCAACGCCTGTTCGCCGCTCTGGGCGATCTGCGCCTTGAATCCGCCGGCCTTCAGGGCCTGCGCGAAGATCGTCGCAATGTCGTAGTCATCCTCCACGACCAGCGCCAGCAGATCACTCACTTGCTGCCTCCTGCGGTGGGGTGAGCGGCAGCACGATACGAAAGGTGCTGCCCTCGCCTGATGCGCTTTTTACTGTGATGTCGCCGCCCATCAAGGTGGTGATCTGCTTGACAATCGACAGGCCCAGCCCAGTGCCGGAGTGCTTCCGGGTGACCGGGTCGCCCACCTGACGGAAGGCGTCGAAGATGTAGGATTGCGCCTCGTCGGGGATGCCCGGACCGGTGTCGATCACTTCCAACGCCCAGTGGTCTGCGTCGGGCCGGTGGACGCTGACGCGCACCGACCCTTTCTCGGTGAACTTGATCGCGTTCCCCGCCAGGTTGATGAGGATTTGCTCCAGGCGTTGCGGGTCGCCGTGCAGCGTCGCCGGCACGTCGCCGGCGATGGCGCAGGTGAAGGTCAGCCCTTTGTTCTCGGCCAGGACGCCCATCACGGCCTGCACGTTGTCGATCAGCTCTGCGGGCGCAAACTCGGAGACGTGCAGCGACAGCCGCCCCGCCTCGATCTGCGCCTGGTCCAGCAGGTTGTTGACCAGACCCAGCATCCGGCGGCTGTTGGCGATGATGCGGTCGGTTGCGCCGCGCTGGTCGCCGGTGAGCGGGCCGTACACCGACTCGCGCAGCATGTCGGCGTAGCCCAGGATGGCGCTGAGGGGCGTGCGCAGTTCGTGGGAGGCCATGGAGACGAACGCGCTCTTCATGCGCTCCACCTCCGCCTCGCGCGTGAAGTCACGGAACACGGCGACGGTGCCGATGGAGTCGCCGGACGCATCCCGAACGGAGGCGAAGCTCACAGAGAGCATCTTCTTGCCCCATTCGAGCCGGACGCTGGGGCTGTGCGCCTCTTCTTCGCTCAAGAAGTCGAAGACCATCTGCTGGCTTTCTTCGCTGACCTTGCCGTCCATCAACGCCTTGATGTCGTGGCCGATCACCTGGTCGGCGGGAAGTTCGAGCAGGGTGGTGACCGCCGGGTTCGCGACGATGGCCCGGCCCGTCGTGTCGAGGACGATGACGCCGTCGGCGATGCCTTCGAGGATCGCCTGGTTCTTGCTCGACTCGGACCGCACCGACGCCAGCGCCTCGGCCAGCGCCTGTGTGCGCTCGGCGACGCGCTGATCCAGTTCCCGGTTGATGGCGCGCAGTTCAGCCAGCGTTTGCTCCAGGCTGCGCGCCGACAGCCACGACACGAGCGCCACGACGAAGAAGCCGATGATGGCCGGCACGTTGGGCACGATATCGACGCTCAGCGCGATCACGCTCACCAGCGCCCCCGCGATGCCGGCCATGATGAAGCTCGCGTAGGGGCGCAGGAGCACGCTCGCCATGATGACCGGGATCACGAAGAACATCAGGCTGCGCCCGTTGGCGACTTCCTGGGGCACGTCGCTGGCCGCGAAGGCAAACGTCAGGAAGAGGAGGAAGAGCGCGCTCGCCAGCACCCCTGACCGGTACCGGTTGATCGCGTAGACGATGGCGATGCCCGCGAGCGTGACCGGGATGCTCAGGAACAGCAGCAGGACATCAAGGCCCTCGCCGGCGAACCCCAGCACGGCGATCACGCTGATGCCGGCCAGCACCGCAAGCGCGAGCACCGCCACACCCAGCAGCAGGATGTTGAGCAGCTTGCGCCGGCGCGCGTCCTCCGGGTCGGTTGACGAAACCGTCAGCAGTTGGTCAATGCGTTGCAGGTTCATGTCAATCCAGCGCACCTTCTTGCGCCGCCATGGTCAGCGCGCTCACAATCGCCGAGCGGACGACCAGCACCGGTGAGTACAGGCACTTGCCGATCCAGAGCGGCGGGTACGGCGGCTCGACCCGTCCCTCGAGCCAGATCGCGCCGCGCCGCAGCGTCCGCTCCGGGACCTCATGGCCGTGCCGCTTCGCGTGAATGAGCGCCTGCAGGCTGTAGGCCGTCTCTTCGGCGGTGGGCTGGTAATACCCCCACGAGCCGTCGGCGTTCTGCGTCTCGATCATCCAGTAGAGGGCGTCCGCGACGAGGCGGTCGCAGTAGCCGTTGCAGGCCACGATGGCATGGGAGGTCGGATAGTAGGGCGATGCGTGCCACTTGTCGAACCAGAAGATGCCGAGCGTCTGCGCGCGCTCCAGGAAGCGCAACACCTTCTGCACCGAGGGGTCGTCCACGCCCAGCCCGGCCTCGCGCAGGGCGCCCAGCACGTGAATGTTGGTGCTCGTCGAGGGGTTGGCCTCCAGCGGGTAGCAGAGGAAGTGGTTGTCGCGTTCGTAGTAGCGCACCCCGTCGAGGCCCACTTCCCGCCCATAGTGCGTCAGCACTTTGTGCGTCAGGCTGGTGGCGTCGCCATCGGTGAATGTCAGCCCGGCGACCGACGCAATGCCGCGCTCCGGGTTCCACTCGCTTTCGAGGAAGTCCAGCGATGGCTGGCAGCGCGCGCGCATCTCCGCGTCGAGCGGCCCGGTCAGCGCCAGGTTCCACAGCGTCCAGGCGTGCTCGAACACGTCAATCGGCGCGACGTAGGGGACTGCGCCGCCGACGGCATAGTGCCGCAGGTAGTTGAGCGCCTCCGGGTTGTTCGGGCAGATGTTGAGGGCGAAGAACGCCGTCGCCGCGGGGCTGTACCCCACCGAGCCGTTGGCCTCTTGCAGGTTCTCGACATCGATCAGGTGCAGGCCGTCGGAGCCGACCATCTCGGTGGAAAACGCCACGGTGACGGCGCGGTTGATGACGCCCTTCGGTAGCGCCGTTATCTTGGCTTCGCGGTGGCGGGTGAGGCGGTCGAGCGCGCCGTCCAGGCGGTCGATCAGGCCGAGCGCCTGCGCTTCGACCAGGAGCGTCGGGATAATCATCTCAAACCCCACCGTTGCGCCGGCGGGGTCGGCGGGCAGGCCAAGCGCCATGTGTTCGAGGATCGACTGCGCCCGTATCAGGCGGGAGCGGTCTTCTGGGCCGCCGTGCGTGGCAAGCGCGACCATCGCAGACAGGGTGCAGGCCATGCGGTCGTGATGGTAGCGCGGTTCGAGCGCGCCCCAGCTCCCATCTGGCAACTGGTTGGCGCGCAGCCAGTCGAGCGCCGGCCGGCTCAGGGACTCGTCCATCTCGCCCAGGCGGACAAGCCAGGCGGTGTCATACGCCGAGCGCGTGATGATGCTTGGCCCGATTGAATTGAGCAGGTCAAGGATGGTTTGGCGAAAGTCCACGATGTCTCTCTTCTCATTCGTCCGGATGCGCGAATCCATTCACCAGGCGCACCTGGGGCGTCGGGTACCAGAAGTCGCCGCGCGGCTGCCGCGCGCCGACGCCCAACGTCCGCCCGATGTTGGCGTGATAAAACGCCCGCATCGCTGACCAGTCGGCAGAGTCAACCCCCGTGTAGTCGGCCATGTCCTTGTGCCGCAGGTAGAGGTGGTCGTACAGGATGTCGCGCAATTGCGCCTCTGTGAGATAGAGGGAGGGGCTTACTGTGAAGTACAGGTCCTCGTCGCCGGTCGCCACGAGCGGCATATCGAAGGCGCAAAACCTGTCGAAGCCGATGAACAGGTCAACCGGCGGGACGTACTCGCCATAGTACAGCGCAAGCAGGGCGCGCTTGTCGGGGATCGCCCCGTACTCGGTGTAATAGCGGACCGTCAGCGCGGCGATGGTCTCGGTGGCGTCGTGGGCAAACACGCCGAAGAACAGGCGGAACCGGTCGTGCGCCTCGGTCTGCGCGGTGGCTTTATCGAACAGCCGCGTGAGATAGGCGAAGCGCGTGCCGTCCAGGTGCTTTGCGTAATCGCCGTAGAAGCGGACCCGCACGCGGTACGCCTGGTAGAAATCCGTGAAGTCCGGGTGCTGCGCCAGACGGGCCAGCCCGGCAAGCGCCATCTCGGCGTAATCGTCGCCGCGTTCGAGCAGGTCCGGGCCAAACACGGGCGACAGGACCGTGTCAAGCCCGTGGTCGAACAGCATACGGTACAGCGCAACGTGCCGCTGTCCGATGGCGTCGAGGTACGCAGCGCCAAAGTTGGCGGCGCCCAGTTGGGCGGCGTCAGGGACTTCCTGCCATCTGTGGCGTGCTCAAGTAGGTACCACCGCCGCGTGCCGTTGATCGGGAAGACGCACACTTTCGGCCCGGCCTCCCGGATCAGGCGGGCAACTTCGAATGTGGGCAAGGCCCGAAACGTCTCGATGTCCACGGCTTGCGCCTCCTGATGTGCGCTACGCAGCGTCACGGCCCGGCGCGGTATGTGCTGCTCCGAATGACGATCCTCACGGCGACACCTCTCAATATTATCTTAATTTTCTCCACGTTAATTGTCAATGAGTTGTTACGTTTGTCTTCAGTTTTGACAGCACGCGGACGCGCTAGAAGGCAATGGCCGTCAGCAGGCGCGCCAGCCCGCGCAGCAGGCGGTTGTGCGCCGTGAAGAGCACGTACTGGTTCAGCTCCGGCTGGAACCCCAGCCGCTCTTTGGTATCGAACGCGCCGCTCCCCCAGCGCAGCGCCTTCGCCCCCGACTCAATCGCCCGGCGAATGTCGGTATAGCCGAGCAGGAAGTACACAATCGGGACCGCGTAATCCCGGCCTAGCGCCATCACACACCAGGCGTTGCCGTCGCGCAGCATCAGCTCGCAGCCCACCAGCCGGTCGCCCATCTCCGCCGTGATCCACATGGACTCCACCATGCCGGCATTCTCCAGGATGCCGCGCGTCCACGGGTTGGGCGAGGAGCGGTACTTTGCCTCCACGTTGCGGATCAGCCCCAACGCCTCGTCGATGCGCGTGACCGCCGCGCGCTCGCAGACCATGACGCTCATCTCTTCGGCGGCGCGCCAGTTGCGCCGGTAGCTCTTTCGCGTCTTGCGGCTCAGGTGGTCGAGATAGTGCGCGAAATCCGGCCACGCGATGTCCAGCCGCGTGCCCGGCTCGGCGAACGCAAACGGGCGCAGCGCCTCCGGCCAGCCCGGATACTGCGCCTCATGCTCCGCCAGGTAATCGTAGACCAGGAACAGCGCGTGATGGCGGCGCGCCTGCGCTTCGGCGACGGCAGTCAGTCGCCGCAGGGCCGCGTCGCGCAGCGGCGGGTCGGGCAGGACCAGCCCGGATACGCTCGACAGCGGCGAGCGACACAGCATGAGCGGCCAGCGGCGCAGCACCGCGAGCACGAGCCGGCGCAGCGGCTCCCAGTTGACCGGCAGCAACTCCTGGCCGGTGAGGAAGAAGGTCGCCCGCGCGACCGGCTCGCCGCCATACGACAGGATGATGTAGAGCGGTCGCTCTTCGGCCATCGCCGCCTCGCCGAAGCGGTACCAGCGATAGCTGGTGAACGGTCGCCCGGCGCTCAGGCGGTCCCACGCCGCCTCGCCGACCTCCGCCGCGCCATGCACGATGGCCACCTCGAAATCCGCCGCGTCCGGTTCCGGCGTCGCG
The DNA here is from genome assembly GCA_027494055.1 of Anaerolineae bacterium. Lineage (GTDB taxonomy): Bacteria > Chloroflexota > Anaerolineae > Aggregatilineales > JAFGMM01 > JAOSJO01. The sequence goes on from JAOSJO010000026.1 coordinate 68,873, forward strand.
GCGGGAGGGGCCAGCGCCGGCGCGGAGGGCTGCGCCTGGCTCACGCCGCCTCCCCCACGCGCGCGCCCAGCCAGTGGCTGATGCGCTGGAACAGCGGCAGCCGGCTCGTGAACAGCACGTATTCGCTGTCCATCAACGTGAAGCCCAGCCGCTGCTTGACCGCGTAGGCCTCCCGCCCGCCGAAGAGCAGCCGCGCGCCCTGCTCAATCGCGCTCTGGATCGCCCGGTAGAGCAACTGAAAGTAGACGTAATCCACGCCGTCGTCAAGGCCGAGCAGCGCGAGGAACTGCGCCCCGCTGTCGCCCAGGAGCAACCCGCAGCCAACAAGGTCGCCGCCGATGTCCGCCGTCAACCAGGTCGCCTCCACCATTGCCGCGCGTTCGAGCATCCGCACCGTCCAGGGGTCGGGAGGGTCGTCATGGCGCGCGCCCACGTTGCCGATCAGCCGCATCGCCTGGTCCAGCGGCGTGTTGACCGCCGTGTGCGGCGTGACGGCGATGCCCAGGTCGCGCGCCCGGTTGCGGTGGCGGCGATAGTCCTTGCGCGCGCCTTTGCTCAGGTCGCGGAGGTAGGCCTCGAAGTCGGGCCAGCGGAGGTCGAGGCGCGTGCGCGGCTCCGAAAAGGCCGCCTGTGCGAAGGACGCCGGCCAGCCGGGCCAGCCCGTGGCTTCGCGTTCCAGGTGGTCGAAGGCGATGAACGACACACGATGGCGGCCCGCCTGTTCCTGGGCGGCGGCCACAAGCGCGGCGAGCGCCGCGTCGCGCAGCGGCGGTTCGGGGAGGGTCAGCCCGGACACGGCGACGGGCAGCGGCGCGCGGCAGACCATCAACGGCCAGCGGCGCAGCGCCGTCTCGACCGGGCGGCGCACCAGCGCGGACGCTATTGGCAGCGCCTCCTGCATGTCGAGCCAGAACGTGGCGCGGGCCACGGGCGCGCCGCGCTGCCACAGCACGATGTAGAGCGGCCGGCCATCGTCCAGCACCGCCTCGCCGAAGCGGTACCAGCGGTAACTGGTGAAGGGTCGCCCGGCGCTCAGGCGGTCCCAGGCCTCCTGGCCGACCTCGTCAACAGAATGGGCAACCTGGACTTCGAAGGCGCTCACCGGCCGGCATCACCCCCACACAGGCAGGCAAATGCGGCGCGCCGCCGCGAAGCGTTGCGCCAGAATATAAATATCATGAATCTGCGCAATGGTCGATGGGACGTCGGTACGGTACTCGGGTACTTATGGCCGGCAGTCGTTGCAGACATCAAAAGGCGCGCGGTGGGTGGGGCGACCCGCCGGGTCGCCCCTACGCCAGATGCGACAATACCGGGGGGGCTGGCACACCGTGTCTCCAAACGCGGATTGCTGGATTTGATTGCGAGAATTCAACAAGTTCCCTGGGAGCCATTGTATTGAGAGCCGGCGCACTATCTGCCTATTCGCTGCGCTTCACCGCGACGTCGCCGTATTCCTTTGCCTGCTGGTCGGGCCGGCGCTGGTAGAGCCAGGTGAGGTGCGCCAGGCGGTCATTGGCGCGCGTCTCCAGCATCTCCGGCGTGAAGCGCCACGTCCAGTTGCCGGACGGCTGGCCGGGGGTGTTCATGCGCGCCTCCGCGCCCAGGCCGAGCACGTCTTGCAGCGGTACGATGAACGAATGCGCCACCGAGCGCATCCCCAGTTGCATCAGCGTATACGCCGGGTCGTTGACCTCCTGGCCGAGGTACTCGGAAATGAACCCGCGCGTGTTGTCGTCAACCTCGCTGTTCCACCAGCCGAGCGTCGTGTTGTTGTCGTGCGTGCCGCTGTAGACCACGCTGTTCGGGACGTGGTTATGCGGCAGGAAGGGGTTCTTGGGGTCGCTCCAGGCGAATTGCAGCACCTTCATCCCTGGCAGGTTGAAAGCGTCGCGCAGCTTCTCCACGCCCTCGGTGATGACGCCCAGGTCTTCGGCGATGATGGGTAGCTCGCCAAGCGCCGCCTTCACCGTCGTGAAGAAGTCCGCGCCCGGCCCCTCGACCCAGCGGCCCACGACAGCCGTCTCCTCCTCGGCGGGGATTTCCCAGTACGCCTCGAAGCCCCGGAAGTGGTCGATGCGCACGAAGTCCACCACGTTGAACGTCGCGCGGAAGCGGTCGATCCACCAGCCGTATCCGCGCTGCTTCATCGCGTTCCAGCGGTAGAGCGGGTTGCCCCAGCGCTGCCCTGTCGGGCTGAAGTAATCCGGCGGGACGCCGGCGATCACGGTGGGATAGCCGCGCGCGTCGAGGGAGTACATGTCGCGGTGCGCCCAGACATCCGCGCTGTCGTGCGCCACGAAGATGGGAATGTCGCCGAAGAACCGGATGCCCTTCCCGTTGACGTACCGCTTCAGTTCGTCCCACTGCCTGTGGAACACCCACTGCCGGAAGCGGTGTTCGTCGATGCGCCGGGCGTGCGCCGTGCGTGCCTCTTGCAGCGTCGAGGCGTCGCGCAGCGCCTCGCCCTCCGGCCACTCGACCCAGGGCCGGCCGCCGTGATGGTCCTTCAGCGCGACGAACAGCGCGAAGTCCTCCAGCCAATGGGCGTTCGTCGCGCACCAGGCGGCATAGGCGGCCTTCTGTTCGGCGCTGTCACTGGCCGTGAAGCGCGCATACGCCCGCGAGAGCATCTCGTCGTGGTAACCGATGATCCAGCCGTAGTCCACGCGGTCGGCGGGGAAATCCGGCGCGCCGGCCAGGTCGTCATGGGTGAGCCACCCGTCATCGACCAGCCTGTCCAGGCTGATGAGGTTGGGGTTGCCGGCAAAGGCGGAAAGCGTCTGGTAAGGCGAATCGCCGTAGCTCGTCGGGCCGAGAGGGAGCACCTGCCACACCGTCTGGCTGTTGGCCTCAAGCCAGTCGGCGAAGCGGTACGCCCATTCGCCCAGGTCGCCGATGCCGTAGCGACCGGGGAGGGAGGTCGGATGGAGCAAGATGCCGCTACAACGGGGGAAGAGGGTCATAGTCGGTGCCACCTTCATGTGGGTGATTGGGCATATTGATGTAAAAAGGGCCACGCCCTGTGGCCGCTATTCTACCGGCTGGCAGAACCTTTTACCACGTCGATGCCGGATCGGGCCGCTGGACCGGAAGCAGCACCGATCCGTAACACGAAGTCACGAAAGGATTGGGCGTGTTTTTCGTGGTTTCGTCCCTTTCGTGGTTTCGTGCTTCAGACCCGCGCTGCTTCCCGGACTTTGTCATGCGTCGGCCAAGCGCCGAGAACGCCTGTTGCGCGAATTTATGATACACTAATCATGGCTTTGACCACGGTGCAGGGAGCAATCTGAAACGCCCGCAAAAGGCGGCCCGCAGTGCGGTACGCTGAGCGGCGTCACGCGGAGTTGGGGGATGGGACACGTCGAAGCAGAGCTGATCGTGAACGCGCCACCGGAGGCCGTGTGGAACTGCCTCAACGATATTGCGCACACGCCTGAATGGGTCGTCGGCCTGGAGGCGGCGGAAGTTGTCACGCCGGGTCCCTTTGGGCTGGGCACGGTCTATCACGACCAAAACCGCCTCGGCCCATTTCCCCAGGTGACGCCCTGGCGTATCACCACGTTCACGCCGCTGACCCAACAGGTTCACGAGTCCGAATCTGCCGCCCTCCCCTCGAAGATGACGCTGAACCTGTCGCCGTCGCCAACGGGCACGCACGTGGTGATGACCGTCGATTACCAGTTTCTCCCGCGCCTGGGGCCGGTGGGCCGCCTGCTGGAGCGCGTGTTGATGAACCGGCTCCTCAGGCAGGTGTTGCAGCAAAACCTGCTCAACCTGGATGCATATCTGGCGAGCAAATCACACCAGACGCCGCCGTAACAGGCGCGGGGATCGGCAGCCTGGTATGTGGATTCTAACCTTACCCGGACGCCGGGTGAAGCTACAATGAAGATGTGCGCAGAGAGACAGCAGCGCCGGTGAGCGGCGCAGGAGCGCACGAATGCGGTATAACGTCCTGATCGTGGACGACGATAAGTTGATGGCCGACTCCATGGCCGACCTTATCGCGACGCTGGGCCACAACCCGATTGCCGTCTACGGCCCACGCAGCGCGATGGACATCCTCAAAGAAGCGGTGCCCGAAATCATCTTCCTCGACGTAAACATGGCCGGCGTTGATGGGCTGGAGGTCTGCCGCTACATCCGCCGCGACCCCTTCACGGCAGACATCCCCATCGTCGTGGTCTCCGCCAACGACAGCCAGGCCGACATTGCCGCCGCCTACAGAGCCGGCGCCAACGAGTACATCGTCAAGCCGGCCTCAATCGATGCTGTTGAGGCGGCCATCGCCCGGTTGTTGAAGAACGACCGCGCGTAATCCCCTACGGTTCCTCTGGACCTTCGCGCCCCAGGATCACGCCGCCCTTGCCCGCGCCGCGCCGGCGGTCTTCGGCAGGTTCCGCGCCCGGCTGCGCCGATTCGTCGTCGATCAGTGCGCTCAGGGTTTCCACCTCGTTGAGGTGCAGGCCAAGCACCGTCGCCCGGTCGATGAGCCGCCGCGCGAGGTCGGGCCGCAGGCGGCGGCGCAGGTCGTGCGCGTCCGCGAACGGCGTCCAGACGCCCGGCGACGCGCGCAGGAAGTGGGTCGCCGAGGGGCTGCGATGCACCTCCTTGCGGTAGGCGAGGGTGCTCGCACCTGCGCGTTGCGCCCATGACCACTCCGCGCCCACCGGCGCCGTGGCGTCCGCACCGAGCAGGCACACATAGAGGTCGGCGCGCTGCACGGCCTCCAGCTGAGCGGCGCGCCGGAGGCTGGCGTGATGTCGATCTGCCAGCCGAGTTCCAGGGGCAGCGTCGCCACGACCTGCCCGACGACCTCGCGCTCAAGCTCAAGGTCGCGCGTCACGCTCACGGTACAGCCGGATGCGCTCCGCCATCGTTGCCGTCTTTCCGCCATTGCTGCGCCGGCGTGCCTCACCGCGCGTTCCCGGCGTCCGTGTCGTCCGTGGGCGCGCCGCCCGTCCCCCGGCGGAGGCTGCCGTACTTCCGGAGCCACCACACCACCACCAGCGCCGAACCGGCGAGCGGGCCAAGCAGCCCTCCCACCAGCACGCTGAGCGCCGTGCTCGCGCCGAGCGCGTGCAACAGCGCGTAGATTGCCACGCCAAAGACGGCCCATGAGGCCGCCAGCGCCGCGCCGAGCAGGCACCCCGCCAGCACCGCGCGCCAGAGCGGCGGCGCGCCTGGGGCAGGGCTTCCCGAATCGTGGTTGGGTTGCTGCGCCATCTGCCGTCAATCCCCCTTCTGCCAGGGCCACCGGGGCAGCGGCGGCGGGCGCACGCCATCCCCGACCAGCGGCGTGACCTCGGCGGCGTCGGTTTCTTCGATCAGGTACATGGGAAACCCGCCGACCATGCAGTAATCGCCCACCGTCTCCTGGCACGCGGCGGCGGGCAGGCTGACGTAATAGTCGCCATCGACCGGCGCGATGGTCCGCTCGCGCCCGAAGGCATCGACCAGCGTGGCGCTTTCGGACTGGGCGGCGAACTGCGCGGTCAACCATGCCGGCAGCCGGCTCCACACCATCGTGATGCGCCGCGCGCCCTGCCGCCAGACCACGCGCCCCACCGTGTGCCGGTCCACCCAGCGGAAGCCCTCCCCACCCTGCATCAGCGCAAGGGCCACCTGCGTCGTGTCGAAGGCCGGCCTCCGGCTGCCGTCGAGGCGCACCAGCCCGAACGGCTCCGGGTTGGCGGTCAGGTCCGTCTCGATGTCGGTCATCTTGTAGATGCTCACGCGCGCCGCGCCCGCCGCCATCGCCAGCGCCAGCGCCGGCGGGATGTAGGCGGCCTGCTCGTCGAGCGAGACGACCTTGCTGGGCGCTTCGACCGGCCACGCCGGGTCCTGGGAGGGCGGCGCGTTCGTCTCGATGAGCCAGACCGGCTTCTCGCCCATGCCGAAGTCGGCCAGCATCGCCCGGTACAGATCGACCACCTCGTACACCTGCGCCGGGTTGAAGTAGGCGTGCACACACGCCGAATCGAAGTAGTAATTGTGCGCGGCGGCCTCCGGGTCGGCAGTCAGGAGCGACAACAGCCGGCGGAAGTACAGCTCGCGCCCGTACAGCACGTCCCACCAGTGCGCCATCGCTGCCAGGTGCACCACTGCATCGGGGTTGGCGTCGCGCGCCGCCAGATAAGCGACGCGCATCAACTGCGCGAAGTCCGCGACCGAGCCGTCCCAGGTGTGCGCCGGGTGGTTCTTATCCCACACGTCCGGCTCGTTCCAGATGATCCAGTGGTCGATCTGGCCGGCGTACCGGCTCACGGCGTCGCGCACAAACACGCCCCAGGTGTTGTCCGGGTCGTCGAAGGGGAGGTAAAGGCCTTTGGGAATGAGGGTTGTGGGGTCGCGCGCCCAGTCGGGAATGCCGATCAACAGGCCGACGACCTCCCGGCCGGCGGCCCGCTCGCCGGCCAGGTCTTCGTCCGTGAATTCGACATCGACCCATTGACCGGGGCGGTCGGGCTGGACCCACGCCCAGTTGATGCGCGCCCGGCCCCACCCCACGCCCAGTTCGGAGGCTGCATCCGGGGCGTCATAGGCCTCAACCGCGCCGAAGCGCACGTCTGGCCCGGTGGGCTGGACGGCTGCCGCCAGGAGTGTGACGATCAGCAGGGCAATCCGAACCGGCATGGATGGGCCACAACCTCAAAGCTGGACCGGTTTGCCGTCCCCCTTGCTGGGAGGCCGTTCCGGGGCGTCGTCCGGCTCAACCGGCGACGCGGGATGCGGGTCGTGCGCACCGCGCGCCCAACCCTCGACGCGCGCGCCGAGCACATGCATCAGGTCGGCGAAGTCCTGGCGCGTCAACTCCGCGCCGTACTGCCAGCGCTCCGCCTCGGCGCTGTGGAGCCGCGCCTGCTCGCCCATCGCCAGGCGCTCGGCCGGCGTAGCCTTCTCCCACATCTTGCGGCTGGCGAGCACGGCAAACTGATCGAAAAACGCAAGCTCTTTGGCTTCGTCCGGCGGGAAGAACGAGTACAGCGTGATGGCCGCGTCGTCCTGCGTCAGGCGGCAGGCCATACAGTACCAGCCTTTGGGCACGCGCCCGCGCCTCGGCGGGACGACGAACCGCCAGGAGACGACGTTGACGCGCTGATCCCAGTTCAGCGCCGCCTCGGTTTCACCCCGGTTGCGCAGCGTCAGGCCGGACGTTTCGACCTGGAGGTGGCGGCGGCTCGGCCACAGGCGCTTGACCACACGCTCGCCCAGCCACGCGACCGCAAGCGCCGCGATAACCGAGACCGGCAACACGATGAGCAATGTCAGCGAGGTGCTGCCGCTCCCGGCGTTGGAGATGATCTGCAAGCCAAACCAATAGGTGCCGATGCACGTGAAGAAGGTCAGAAGCGGCACGAGCACGCGCAGTCCGGCGTGCTCCTGGTCCACCAGGATCACGCGCGGCTCATCGATGAGGCCATCCGCTCCCATTTACATCGCCCTCAGCGTCCCCAATGTACGATGCGTCCGAACCCGGTCCGGCCTTCTGTGGCCTTGAGCGGGCGCAATTTTAACACATCAAACTTGAATTGTCCCGGTGCGGCGCGACAGGGTAGGGCTTTGCGGCTCTCAAGAAGCGATAGGGATAATTGCGCGTTATGTTTACCTGCCCTGAAAACAGCGGATTGGCGGGCGCGGCGCAGGCTGGGCGCACTTCGTGGTATGATGAAGCTGTCAGCCGAGAAGGGGTCGGCATGGCTTCGCAACGCATCCACACCGGGTTCGCAGAGGTGACATAATGGCGCGAGTGATCGGCATTTTGACGGCAGGCGGGGACAGCCCCGGCCTGAACGCCGCGATTCGCGGCGTCGGGAAGGCGGGCATGAACGCCTATGGGATGCACATCATCGGCTTCCGCGACGGGTTCCGCGGCCTGATGGAGAACCGCACAATCCGCCTCGACAGCGGCGCGCTGTCGGGCATCCTCACGGTCGGCGGGACCATCCTCGGCACCAGCCGCGACAAGCCCCACAAGATGCCCATCGGTGGCAGAGAGATGGACATGACCGAGGCGATGGTCGATAACTACGAGAAGCACCATCTCGACGCGCTGGTGTGCCTGGGCGGCGGCGGCACGCAGAAGAACGCCTACCAACTGGCGAAGCAGGGGCTGAACATCGTCACCCTGCCCAAGACCATCGACAACGACGTGGCGATGACCGACGTGACCTTCGGCTTCGATACCGCGCTCACGATTGCGACGGAGGCGATTGATCGGCTGCACAGCACGGCGCACAGCCACCACCGCATCATCGTCGTCGAGGTCATGGGCCACAACACCGGGTGGCTCGCGCTGGGCGCTGGGATCGCCGGCGGCGCGGACGTGATCTTGGTCCCCGAAATCCCCTACGATGTCGAGAAGGTGGCCGACGCGATCCTGCGGCGCAGCCGGGCCGGCAAGCGCTTCAGCATCGTCGCCGTTTCGGAAGGGGCGATGTCCAGAGAGGTGGCGAAGGCGCTCCGCACGGCGGCGGAAGCGTGCGCGAACGCCAAGGACAAGGCGCAAAAGAAGAAGGCCAGGGACAAGCTCCACGCCATCGAAAGCGAGCGCCTGGGCAGCACCAGCCAGTTAACCCAGCAGTTGGAGGCGCTGACCGGCCTCGAATCGCGCGTGACCATCCTGGGGCACGTCCAGCGCGGCGGCATCCCCTCCCCGGCAGACCGGCTGCTCGCGTCGCGGCTGGGGACGGCCTGCGCCGACCTGGTCCACCGAGGCGTGTTCGGCGTGATGGTGGCCGTGCGCGGCGAGGGCACGGAGCCGGTCCCGCTGGAGGAAGTGGTCGGGAAGCGCAAGACCGTCCCGCTGGACCATCCCTGGATCGAGACGGCGCGCAACCTGGGCGTGAGCCTCGGCGACCAGTGACCCGGTTGTGACGCAAGCGTTGGGCTTCAGGGCTGCTTCGCGGATCAGGGCGCGCGGCTGGCGTCCACAACCTCCGCCCCCGTGACCCTGATGAGGTCGGCGACCGGCACGCGCAGGTTCACGCCGCGCTGGCCGGCGCTCACCAGTATCCACTCATAGTCGAGCGCTGGCCGGTCCAGGTAGACCGGCCAGCGTTTGTGCATCAGCGCCAGCGCGGAGATGCCGCCCACCTTCAGGCCGGTGAGCCGCTCGGCGTCCTTGTGCGCGGCCATCTGGAGGCGTTTTGCGCCGACAGCGGCGGCGAGCTTCTTCAGGTCGAGTTCGCGGTTGCCGGCGAGCATCACGAGCAGGGGCTTGCCGCCGTCCGCGCGCTCGACCACCAGCGTCTTGTAGACCTGCTCCACCGGCGCGCCCACCACCTCGGCGACGCCCTCCGCCGAGTGGACGTCAGGCGAGAACGTCAGCGCCGTGTACGCGACGCCCTGCGCCTCCAATATGCGCATGGATTGCAGCTTGGCTGCCATAGATCAGTCGTCGTGCAAAAGCGGCGCGCCAAGATAGCCGACGTTTTGGTTGCCGGCCCACAGGCCGTCGCCTTCGATGCTCCACAACTGCTCGTCTTGCATGTCGTAGATCACCTGGCCGCGACGGACGCCCATCGGCTGGCCGTTCAGGTCAAACACCTTATCGCCTTCGAGATAGGCGAAAGGCTCGCCGTTGCGGTCGTAGATACCTTGTCTCATGGGTCGCCTCCTGCAAGTGCATTCGTACAGGCCCATCTACCGTCACTATACACGGAGCACGCAGCGCGCCGAAATGCGGCGCCAAAACGGGGCAGGGCGGAAGTCGAGTGTGTGGGGAGCGCATCAGGGGCGGGCGGCCTGTGCGCGACACAGGCACGAAGACGCCCCCGCCGGACGTCCAGACTCCGGTAAGCCGACCGGGTTCTGGCTAGGCCCCGCCTGTGGCAGCGGCGGGCTTCTCTTCCTCGCCGCCCGGCGGAAGGTTGAAGGCGTCCCGCACGTTCGAGCGGAAGAGATACCAGGCAACGAGACCGTTGACCGTGGCGCTGACCACGCTCGACCACGGGAAGTCCACGCGGCCCTGATCGAGCACGGCTATGACCATCTCCAGCAGGGCGAAGAGGATGCTCAGCCCCGCCAGGATGACGGCCACCTGCCATGCCCACGCCTGCAGGTTGATGAGCGCGTCCGCGACGGCCAGCCACGCGATGGCGAGCAGCAGGCCGAACATGCCCAGGCACAGCAGGTCAAAGCCCAGGCTGGCGGCGACGCCGGCGTCGTTGAAGCCCCCACGGAACAGGATCAGGCGCGCGCTCCACCAGAGCGCGTAGCACGACGTCAGCAGACGCCAGAAGCCGGCCACAAAAGCGAGGCTCCCCAGAATCACAACCCCTGGCGGAATCTGTTTGCCAAACATGTGCCTCTCTCCTCCCTTGCGGCGCGCCGCCACCGGCGACGCGGCGCGCCGCGCGTCGCTGTCGGGGTGATTCTAATAGAACCGGGGCGCATGTCAAACATCGGGGTTGGACGCCTGTCACCTGTATATAGCATGACACCGCGCGGGAATGGGGATGCACGCACCAAAGACTCGTAACACGAAAGCACGAAAGATACGAAGACACGAAAAGGTTGGGCGCACGTTTCCCGCTCTTCGTGTCTTCGTGTTTCAAATCTGCGCTGCCTCCCGGACTTTGTCTTTGTCACCGCCGGGGGTGCCACCGTGCGAGAGGACGTTGGGGACAGGTAGGGACAAGGCATGTCTTGCCCCTGCCGCCGCACGAGGGGTGTTCCTCACCGACCGCGTCTGCATACAGGGACGCGGCGCCCTCCCCATGCGCCGCCGCGCGTTGCGCACAACGGGCGTTGGTGGCAATATCTGTACAGACAGCGACGACGACTGCGGTCTGAAACATCGCCATTGGCATGGCCGGACCGGACGAGGCTGCAACCATCAACAGCGTTTGCGCCGCTGATGCTTTCACCTGAGGGGAGACAACTGACGCAGATGACGACGACTTCACCAGAACAGTACGATGCCATCATCATCGGCACCGGGCAGGCGGCATCGCCGTTGGCGCGCGCGCTCGGCAAGAACGGCAAGCGAACCGCCGTCATCGAGCGCGAGCACGTCGGCGGCACCTGCATCAACGAGGGTTGCACGCCAACCAAGACCATGGTCGCCAGCGCGCGGGTCGCCTACCTCACGCGCCGCGCTGTCGATTACGGCGTCAACGCCGGCGGCGCGGTCAGCGTGGACATGGCGGCGGTCCGCCAGCGCAAGCGCGACATCGTGGAAAGCTGGGGCCAGGGGACGACCAACCGGCTCATCAGCGCCGAGAATGTGGACCTGATCCTCGGCGAGGGGCGCTTCACCGGGCCGCACGAGGTCGATGTCGCCCTCAATGAGGGCGGAACGCGCCGCCTCGCCGCCGGCATGATCTTCATCAACACCGGCGCGCGCCCGCACATGCCGCCCATCGAAGGCCTTGCGGACGTGCCCTGCTTTCAATTCCACGACCATCATGGAACTGGGCGACGTGCCTGAACACCTCGTGATCCTCGGCGGCGGTTACGTCGGGCTGGAATTCGGGCAGATGTTCTGCCGGTTCGGCAGCATGGTCACCATCGTGCAGCGCAGCGGGCAACTGCTCCCGCGCGAGGATGCGGACATTGCTGAGGCGGTGACGGACATCCTGCGCGAGGATGGTATCCAGGTCGTGCTCAACGCGACCGCGCGCCGCGTCACGCCCACGGCGGAGGGCGGCGTCGCGCTCGCCATCGACACGCCGGGCGGCGCGCAGACCGTGACCGGCTCGCACCTGCTGGTCGCGACGGGCCGCACGCCCAATTCCGACCGCCTCAACCTGGAGGCGGCCGGCGTCGCAACCGACGCGCACGGCTACATCAAAGTGAACGACCGACTGGAGACCAGCGCGCCCGGCGTCTACGCCCTGGGCGACGTGAAGGGCGGCCCGCAGTTCACCCACATCACCTACGACGACTACCGCATCGTGTGCAACAACCTGCTTAAGGGCAAAGAGGTCACCATCACCGACCGGCTTGTGCCCTACTGCGTGTTCATCGACCCGCAGTTGGGCCGCGTCGGCCTGACCGAACGCGAGGCGCTGGCGCAGGGCCGGCGCATCCGCGTGGCGAAGATGCCCATGAGTCACGTCGCGCGCGCGCTGGAAGTGGACGAGCCGCGCGGCCTGATGAAGGCCATCGTCGATGCCAGCACCGGGCAGATTCTCGGCTGCGCGATCCTCGGCATCGAGGGCGGCGAGATCATGGCGATCCTGCAGGTCGCGATGATGGGCGGCCTGCCGTACACCGCGCTCCGCGACGGCGTATTCGCGCACCCCACGCTCGCCGAGGCGCTCAACAACCTGTTCCTCAACCTGGACGACCTGCGCGACGATATGCTCCACGACTCCGCCGTGGATGAGCTGCCCGTTCCCGAAGGCATCCGGGATGTCTTGAACCGCGTGACCGAAGTGCTCTCACGGGGGCGGAACAGTCCGAAGACATAGCGCGCGCCCGCCGCGCATGGGGACAATCATCGCGCCGTCGGGGTACTTTCGTCGCTGCAAGAACCTTTCGGGCTGCCGTATCATAGGTTCCGGGCGGCCGGCGACCACGCCGCACCATGCGTTCGCATACCCCGCCGGGCGGAGATTTGGCCCTGACTCGGGTTGTGACAGTCGTCTGAAGCACAAAGAGGTTGACACAACCGTCAACAGGGACTAAACTTGCGCCTAATGATCGGGGACCTCACACGGAGTACACAACACCATGAATCCAACGCTCGAATCGATCTTTAACAATGTGATCGTGGGGAAAGCGCCCGACGTTCAGTCTGGCGTGCAGGCGGCCCTGGGCGAGGGCATCGCTCCCGGTGACATCCTGCACAAGGCGCTGATCCCCGCAATGGCCGAGGTGGGGGCGCGATTTGAGCGCAACGAGTTCTACGTACCCGAAATGCTGATTGCCGCGCGCGCCATGCAGGCCGGGCTGAATATCCTCAAGCCGCTCCTTGTCGAATCGGGCGTGGAGCCAATCGGCAAGGTCGCCATCGGCACTGTGAAGGGCGACCTGCACGACATCGGCAAGAACCTGGTTGCCATGATGATGGAAGGCGCCGGCTTCGAGGTGGTGGACCTGGGCGTGGACGTTGCGCCGGAGAAATTCGTGGACGCGGTGAAGAACGGCGTGAATCTGATCGCGATGAGCGCGCTGCTCCACCACCACGATGACCAACATGCAGACCACGATCAACGCACTGAACGAAGCCGGCGTGCGCGATCGTGTCAAGGTGATGGTCGGCGGCGCCCCGGTAACCGACGCCTACGCGAAGCAGGTTGGCGCAGATGGCTACGCGCCCGACGCCAGCAGCGCGGTCACGCGGGCCAAAGCGCTCCTCGGCGCATAGCACCGTCTGACGACAGCCATCGTATCAGCCGTATTTCCCCTCAGCTTTTGCCCCGTGGCGTAGAGCTGAGGGTTTTTAGCATCAGCGAGGCGCAGGAGGCAGCCGTGCCCAAACATCTCAAAGCACTCACGTGCGAGGTCCTGTCGCGCCAGGTCTACCTGGCCGCGGCGCACTCGCCCAACGTTGTCGATGTCGAGCTGCTGCGCAAAGGGCTGCACAACACGCCCGAAAAGCTGCGCGCCGCGCTCCAGGCGCAGGTCGACGCCGCCTCGGAGGACGGCTTTGACGCGGTCGTCCTGGCCTACGGGCTGTGCGGCCAGTCTGTGATGGGCCTCAAGGCGCGCAGGGTGCCGCTCGTGGTCCCCAGGGCGCACGACTGCATCACGCTGTACCTCGGCTCGCGCGACCGCTACACGAGGGCGTTTACCGACAATCCCGGCACTTACTGGTTCAGCCTCGATTACGTGGAGCGCTCGAACACGGACAAGAGCGACGGGCTTGTGGTCCTGGGGAGCAACGCGACCGCCGACTCGATACAGGCGACCTACGAGGAATACGTCGAGAAGTACGGCAAGGACAACGCCGACTACCTGATGGAAGTGATGGGCGCGTGGCAGCAGCATTACAACCGCGCGGCGTTCATCGACACGGGTGTGGGCGACGCCTCCGGCGCCGAAGCGGGAGGCGCAGACCTTCGCCGCCGAACGCGGCTGGACGTTCGAGCGCATGGCGGGCGATAACAACCTGATCCGCCGGCTGATCGATGGCGCGTGGGACCATGACTTCCTGGTCGTCCCGCCCGGCGAAGAGATCGCGCAGCAGATGAACGGCGACATTGTGGACAGCCAGCCCTATCAGGAGTAAGCCGCGCACGGCGCGCGATTCGGCAGCGACATCGTGGCTTCAACGCAAACTGAGTAGAATCGATTCAATGGCAATGCACACCGTCAACTTCCAACCGATTGGCAAGCGCGTCGAGGTCGAGGCGGGCACGACCCTGCTCGACGCGGCGCAGCGGGCCGGCGTGGGCCTCTCGGCGATCTGCGGCGGCGTGGGCAGTTGCGAAACCTGCCGCGTGTACATCCTGCAGGGCAAGGTGTCGGAACCCAGCTACATCGAAGAGGCCGTCCTCACCTGGGAAGAGCTGGCCGGCGGCCTGCGCCTCGCGTGCCAGACCGAAGTGCTCGACGACGTGCGCGTGAACGTCCCCCCGACTCGCTCTCAGCGCCGCAGCGCACCCAGGTCGAGGGCGAGACGCTCGACGTGCCGCTTGAGCCGGCGGTCGTGGCGCACACCGTCCAGCTTGAGCCGGCCACGCAGGAAGACCTGCGCAGTGACTGGACCCGCCTGTGCGACGCGCTCGCGGCGCAGGGCGTTCAGGGGCCGGTGACGGCCCCGCCCTCGGTGATGGCTGCGCTGCCCGGCGTGCTGCGGCGGCACAACTGGCAGGCGAGCGTGGTGCTCCGTTGCCGCGCCGCCGGCTGCGAGGCGGTGCGCGTGGGCGCGCCCGGCGACAGGCCGCTCGGCTTCGCGGTGGATATGGGCACGACCAAGCTCGCGGGCTACCTGGTCGATCTACAAAGCGGGAAAACCCTGGGGATGCGCGGGCGCATGAACCCGCAGATCGCCTACGGCGAGGACGTGATGGCGCGTATCGGCTACGCGATGCAGAGCCAGAGCCACCTCGAGACGCTGCAACGCGCCATCGTCGGCGCGCTCAACGAGATGATCGCCGAGTTGTGCGCCGGGGCCGGCGTCGGTCCCG
Source organism: Anaerolineae bacterium (assembly GCA_027494055.1). Taxonomy (GTDB): domain Bacteria; phylum Chloroflexota; class Anaerolineae; order Aggregatilineales; family JAFGMM01; genus JAOSJO01. The sequence goes on from JAOSJO010000026.1 coordinate 83,959, forward strand.
GTCACGTGGTGGATATGGTGGCTGTGGGCAACACGGCGATGCACCACCTGTTCGTCGGCCTGCCGGTCGAGCAGCTCGGCACCGCGCCCTATGTGGCGGCGGTCGCGCAGGCGCTCGATATCCGCGCGGCGGACCTGGGCCTGGAGATCGCGCCGGGCGGTTACGTCTACATCCTGCCCAACATCGCCGGGTTTGTCGGCGCGGACCACGTGTCGATGCTGCTCGCCAGCAACATCCCGTCGATGGACGGTGTGGTGGTGGGCCTCGACATCGGCACCAACACCGAGGTCACGCTCAACGCGAACGGGCGTCTGCTCGCGTGCTCGACCGCCTCCGGGCCGGCGTTCGAGGGCGCGCACATCCGCGACGGGATGCGCGCCTCCGAGGGCGCTATCGAGCGGCTGCGCATCGTCGATGGCAAGGTGCAGTACCAGACCATCGAGCACGCGCCGCCGGTGGGCCTCTGCGGCTCCGGCATCCTCGACGCAGTGGCGCAGTTGCGCCTTGCGGGGATCGTGTCCGTCACCGGCGCGATGGCCGGCAACGACCGCACGGTGATCGACGACGTGCACGGGACGGCGTTTCTCGTCGCCCCGGCGCGCATCACCGGCCACGGCGCGGATATCCTGGTCAGCCGCTCCGACGTGCAGGAGATTCAACTGGCGAAGGGCGCGATGCGCGCCGGCGTGAAGATTCTGCTCGAAGAGGCGGGGCTTACCGAGGCGGACATCGACACGTTCATCATCGCCGGCGCGTTCGGCTCGTACATCGATGTCGAGAGCGCGGTCGCAATCGGGATGTTCCCGCCGCTGCCCCGCGACGCCCTACCGGCAGGTGGGCAACTCGTCGGGGATGGGCGCGCGGCAATGCCTGGTCTCCCTGTCTGAGCGCCGGCGCGGCGAGGCCATCGCCGGCAAGGTGCGCTATCTGGAGCTGACCAACGACCCGCGCTTCGTGGACCGCTTCTCGCAGGCGGTGCTGCTGGACGAGAACCCTGGCTCTAGCGCGCGCCGGCGCGCTGCGAGTAGCTCCCAGGGGAGCTTCAAGCTCCCTGGGAGCTGTTGCAACTTCAAAGCGTGGTCGCTCCTTTCGGCGCTCTTCTGCCGCCAGATGTAGGGGCGATCCGCCGGGTCGCTCCTACGGGTAGGATGTCGTCCCACGTTCTGTATCTAGACCGCGCGATTATGCAGCCCTACCGCCCGGTAAGGGTTTGCATTTTATTACGATCCGCCGCTTTCGAAGCGCCAACCTTGCGAGTATACTCTCCGCCCAGGTCACCGTAGACGCCGACACGCCGCGCCGGAGTGAACCATGTCCCAGGCACCGCCCCTGAAGACGCCCAACCCCAACGCGCTCGAACAGGCCCGCGCCGTGCTTGCCGACCTGCACGCGCGGGCTGACTCAGGCGCGCCCGCGCTCCGCGACGGGCTGGCGCGGCTCGACGCGCTCCTGGCCGCCGCCGAGGCCGAGACGGAAGCGCTGCGCAACGAGGCCGCCGACCACGCCTCGCTGATCGCCCACGAGGTGCGCCTCCCGCTGACGAGCGTGCGCGGCTACGCCGACATGCTGCGCCAGGGCATCGCCGGCGAACTCACCGACACGCAGCGCCAGTTCGCTGCCGTCATCCGCGACAACGCGGTGCGCATGGAAGAGTTGATTAACAACATCAACGACCTGAGCAAGCTCCGCGCCGGGCGGCTCAAGATCGACCCGAAGGTCGCGCTGTACCGGGACGTGATCAACGCCGTGGAGAACCAGGTCCGGCCCCTCGCCGACGACAAGGGCCACGCCCTCACATTCGCGACGCCCGACGACTTGCCCGCGCTCAGCGCTGACAGCGCGCGGCTCAGCAACGCGCTCGCCAAGCTGGTCGCCAACGCGCTGCTCTACACGCCAGAGGGCGCGGGGGAGGTCACCGTCGCCGCCGCCAGCGTCGATGGCGCGCTGCGCGTGACGGTGGCGGACAACGGCATCGGCATGAGCGCGGAAGAGCTTTCACGCCTGGGCGAGCCGTTCTGGCGCGCGGACCACGACCTGGTGCGCGGCCAGAAAGGGCACGGGCTGGGGTTCGCGGTGGCGAAGGGCATCATCGAACTGCACGGCGGCGCGGTCGAGGCGGCGAGCGCGCCGGATGCGGGGACGACGGTCACGGTGACGCTGCCAGAATCTGAATAATTCGTGAACTTAGTTGGGATTGCAAAGTAAACGAGCAATATGTGATAAACTATCATATAATACTGCATAATATAGTGATCCCCTGAATAGAACAAGGAAAGTTCAAATGAGCAACTTTGAGACTCATCCAAAGAAGCTTAAAGATGAGTTACTAACTCTGATTCATACTCGCGAGATGGCGCTGCCTGACTTCCAGCGGGATTTTGTTTGGCAACCCGGACAGACAAAGAGTCTGATTGTTTCTTTGGCGCGAGGCTTTCCTGCCGGCAGTCTCCTTCGCATGGAAGGAAAGCCTATCTTCGCACCAAGAGCGTTTGCCACAGCACCTGAGCTTGACGGCCATTGACCAAAATACATTGTATTAGACGGTCAGCAACGACTCACGTCGTTGTATCAAGCACTCTACGGCACCGGTGAACACTTGTATTACGTCGATTTGGGCATGCTGTTGAAGAGTGACGACCTAGACAGTGCAGTCTCCTTTGAACGGCGTGAAAAGGCTCAGAAACGCCTTAGTTCGAGAGATGTTCAAGCAAAGAAGCGAGTATTGCCGTTGGCAGAAATCTTTGGATGAGATGGATTCACAACTGGCTGGATGAGATCGAAGAAGTCGTGGATCAGGACAAGCCCGTTATTTCAAAAGATGAAAGCAAGGCACTGCGCAACGTCTATGAGACGTATGTGGAGCCTATCGTTAGTTACGAGTTTCCAGTTGTGACATTAGGCGAAGACACGTCTCTAGAAGCTGTATGCACTATTTTCGAAACACTCAATAGCACTGGCGTCCGCCTAAGCGTATTTGATCTTCTCGCCGCGCGCTTCATGCACACGGCGAGAATCTACGAGATATGTGGACTAATGCACTAGAGGAGTCAGAATATTTGCAGCGTTTCGATATTGACCCATATTACATCCTGCAAGTCATCTGCTCTCAACTGAAACGGTCAATCAAGCGCAGCGATGTACTTGATCTTGACGCTCACGAAGTGGCACGTGTGTGGAAAGACGCGATATGGGGAATGGAACAAGCACTTAGGATGCTCTTTGAGGATTGCGGTGTTCTGAAACCTGATCTGCTATCTTACAATACCATCTTGGTACCATTAGCCTCGACTTTCATGAAGAACAGGTCAGTGACTGGACCAGCAGTCGGCGCAATGCGTAACAAGATCAAACAATGGTACTGGTGTTCGGTCTTCGGCCAGACATATGAGTCAAATCCAACTTCGCAGACCATGATTGACATTGAGCAACTTCAACGTTGGATTGCTGGCGATCGTCTGCCAGATAGTGTAAGCGACTTCAAGTTCGAGAAGGAAGCGCTATTTTCGACGACGACTCGTCAGCGTGCAGTATATCGCGGGTGCTTTGCTTGGTTTTGCGCCAATCGCCATTGATTTTCATTCGGGGAGAAACTGACAGCGGATACGATCGCCTCAAGTGGCATTGATGACCATCATATTTTTTCCCAAAGCTTACCTTGACGCAACGACAAAACTTGACGCGCGGGATATTGACTCAATTCTCAATCGCACATTAATCGACCGCCAGACTAACAAGACCATTGGTAAGAATCCGCCCAGCAAATACCTGCAGATGATCGAGAGGCATTTGGAAAGTGGGAAACTAGATGTAACACTCGCCTCGCACTATCTGCCCACAGGAAAAGAATCATGTCTTTGGCGGGACGACTTCGAGGCTTTTCGCAACCAGAGAGCTGACGAACTCTACAACCTTATCATTCAGGCTACGTCATAGTATCGCAGATCAGCGTTCCGTGTCTTCATATTCTGTCGAACCCGGTTCGTCCGTTGTCTCATCCCCATCCGAGAAGTCGCCCGACAGCACGAAGATCACCACCGCCAGCGCCGAGATCACGACGCCGAAGACAAAGCCGGCCGCCTGCCACGGCCCCAGGAACGGGCGCGTGTCTGGCCCGCTGGGGTGCGAGCCGAAGCCGAGGAGGTCAGAAAGGCCCGCCGCCGCCGCGACGAGCAGCCCGGTCAGCGTCAGGCGGATGGCGACCGTCTGCCCCAGGGTATACGGCTTGCCTCGGAACCACGTCGCCTTGGCATAGATGTACGCGCCCCAGTCCAGCAGGCCGAAGCCCAGCAGCGTCGCGGTGATCTGCAGCACGCCAATGCCCTCGGTCGGGTCGAGGCCTATCGTGCCGGGGAACAACCCCATGAAGGCCAACACCAGGCCCAACAGGGCGATCACCGCGCCAACCTGTGCCAGCCTGCCCATGCAGATCGTTCCGTTTCACGCGCAGCGACGCCAGCCGCTAGGCGGGCAGCGCCGCCTGGTAAATGCGCAAGAAGTTCCCGCCCAGAATGGCCTCGATGTCGTCCGGCGCGTAGCCGCGCGCCGCAAGCGCCGCGCCAAGCTGCCACAGGTCGGCCACCGTGTCGAACTCCTCCGGGATGTCGCCCGCGCCGAACCCGCCGTCGAAGTCACTCCCGATCCCCACGTGGCGCGCATTGCCGGCCACCTGGCACACGTGGTCGATGGCGTCAACCACATCGGCCAGGCGCACCGCGTCCTTGCGGTCGCTCCTACGCCAGCCCGGCTTGAGAAAGCCGTTGTACGGCACGATGCCGATCGCGCCGCCGCGCTCCACCATGCGCGCGATCATCTCATCCGAGAGTCCCCGGTCGGAGGGGCAGAAGCGGCGCGGGTTGCTGTGCGAGGCGATCACCGCGCCCTCGTAGCGGTCCAGCGCCTCGAAGTACGCCGCCTCGGCGGCGTGGCTGAGGTCGAGCACCATGCCCAGGTCGCCCATCACCTCAAGCAGCGCGCGCCCCAGGTCGGTGAGCGGGCCGGGTTCGCCGGTGCCGCCCGCGTAGCGCGTGCCCGCCCACGCCAGCCCCACCGCGCGCACGCCGCGCGCGTACCATTCTTCGGCCTGTTTCGGTTCGATGATCGAGTCGGCACCCTCGATGCTGAGGATCAGCCCGACCCGGTGGTCGTGAAGGTCGGTCCCGTCCGCCCACGTGCCCAGCACGGCGTCGAGGTCGGGCCGGCGCTCGACAAGGCTGATCTTCGTGCTCGCCTCGTCGAGACGCCGGTAGTAGTCCATCTGGCGGATGGCCTGTGCGTAGGCCTCTTGTGGATCGTGGTAGACGATGGCGTCCCACGCGCCGAACGCGCGCCGCGCCGGCGAGACAAACAGCACGCCCACCACCACCGCCACCCGGCCCAGCAGCCAGTCTGGCAGGCCGACCGTCGCCACGCCGTTCACCCTGGGCGCGACGGAGCCGTTCGCGGCCTCCACGCGGCGGGTCTCGTGCGCGGCGCATGTGTAGTCGCGCCCGAAGGTCAGCGCGTTCCAGGCCAGGTCTTCATGCGCGTCGAAGACGATCATCTACGCCTCTCATTGTGCGGCACTCTCGATCACCGACCGGACCTCGTTCCAGCGCGGCACAACGCCCTGCGCGAACGGGTTCTCCCCATTGATGAGCACCGTCGGCGTGCCGGAGAAGTTCCCCGCCTCGCGCTGCGTGCTCACGATGTTTGCGGCCACGCTCATCAGGTTTTCGACCTCGGCGCTGTACAGGCAGGCGACGAAGTCGCTCTCTGGGATGCCCATCTCGGCGGCGGTCTGGATGACGCGCTCCTCAGAGAAAGCGCTGGGGCCAACCTGCCCGTAAGCGGCAAAGTACCTGTCGTGCGTCTCCCAGAACTTGCCGAATTGCAGCGCGCAGAGGCTCCCGCGCACCGACATCTCTGCTCCGGCATGGGTTGACAGGTAGGGCACATACACGAACTGCACGGTTCCCGTCTTTACAAATGTATCGACCAACTGGCCGAAGGATTCTTCATGGAAGAATCCGCAACCCGGTCAGGTGAAGTCCCCGATCTCAGCGACCAGCACCGGCGCATCCGGGTCGCCCAGGTGCGGCAGGCCGGCGGCGTCCGTCCCGGCGGCGATGCCCGCGTAGGCGCCGCCGCGCCGGAGTTGTCCTGGTTGGCGGAAGCGAGCATCACAACGACGACCCCGCCGACGGCCAGCAGCGCGACCAGCGCCACCAGCCACACAACCCGCGAGGACGACGACGCGCTCTGTCTCTTACTACGACGTTTCTGACTCACAGTGTCTCCTCACTAACACGAACCCCGCCAGGCAGAGGTCTCCCCTCCCCCACCTGGACGGCCTCTTACGATAGCCCGGCGCTCAGCGCCCGGCGAGATGACGGTCGATGTTCTGCACGACCAGTTCGTAGGGCAGGTTCCCCTCGCACTTCGGGTCGGCGCCGCCGCAGACCGGGCGCGCGCCGTTGAAGAAGAACGCCGGCGTGCCGCCCACCTCGCGCAGGGTGGCTTCCTCACCCGACGCGCGGAGCAGGTCCACCGTCTCCTGCGCGCCCATGCACGACCCAAATGCGCCCATGTCCAGACCCAGCCGCCGCGCGGCCTCCTCGACATGCCCCTGATAGTAGGGGTAGTTCCCGGTGCGCAACCACATGAACAGCACGTCGCTCATCTCCCAGAACGCTTTCGGGTCCTGCTGGCGGCGCAGACCGCGGCCTGCGCACCGAGCAAAGACTGCTGGTCGCCGGTCACCACCGGGTAGAACACAACCGACAGCGTGCCCTCCGCAATCTGCCCGTCGATGAGCCGGCCCAGGGTGCTCCCGTGGAAGTCCGCGCAGTGACTGCACGTGAAGTTGGAGAAGTCATCCATCACCACGGGCGCGTCGGCGCTGCCGAGCCGGAAGAATCCTGCGTCCGTGACGCCGGCCTCAACGCCCTCGAACTGCGCGATGTCAGCGGGCATGGTGATCTCCACGGGCCGGCTGGTGTACGCGATGAAGACGATCACCAATGCCACCACCACAACCATCACGCCGGCGATCACATAGGTCTGCTGGCGCTTTTGTTGCTCCCGGCGCTGCCGGGCGGCAGCCTTGCGCTGGCCGGCAGTGCCCTTCCGGGGTTCTGCGTTGTCCTGAGCCATGTTTCCCATAACCCTCCGAACTACTTCTGTACTTGCTCCAAATGGTTGCGCCAGGCGTCCACCACGGGCAGCAGGTCGGTCAGCCGCCGGATGGTCGCGTCTGGAATGATGTCCATGCCCTGTGGCAGATAGGGGTCGTCATTCTCCACCCACACGCCGCGCAGCCCGGCCTGCTGCGCGCCCCACACATCCAGCATGCGGCTGTCGCCGATGTAGACCGCCTCCTCTGGCGCAACATCCAGCGCGCGCACCGCCCGCTGGAAGATCTCCGGAGCCGGCTTCCAGGCATTCTCGTCGGCGGAGAAGAACAGCGCCTCGAAGGGCGCGAGCAGGTCGAAGCGCGCCAGGTCCGCCCTGTGGAACTCGCCCGGCCACATCGTGTTCGAGATCAGCGCCAGCCGCAGGCCGCGCTGCTGGAGCGCGCGAAGCGTCTCCCTGCCGCCGGGGATCGGCTGCACGACCTCCTGAATGCGCGCCACGTAGGCGCGCTCGGCCTCCAGGGCGTCTTCGGGCGTGAGCGCGATCCCAAGCGCCGCAGCCGCCTTCGCCAACTGCCGCACGAGGGCCATCTCGGCCACGTCCACCAGCCGCCCCTCGCCCAGGTCCCGCCACGCCGATGACACCTGCCTCCAGATCGCCTCGATCACGGCGGCCTCATCGGGCAGCGCGTAGCCCCGCGCCGCGAGGTAGGCGTACCACCCCGCCGCGCCGCGCGCTTCCATCTCGCGCCAGCCGCCGCCCGGCGGGTGGAAGTTCATCAGCGTGCCGCCAAGGTCGAAGATCACGCCGCGCAGCGTCATGGCACGCCCACCCACCGGTCAACCACGTCCAGCAGTTCCGGAAGCGCGCGGATCGTCGCGTCTGGCGTCAGGCCGTCCATCATGGCGGCGTCGCGCCGGTTGAGCCAGACCGCGCGCATCCCGGCCCGGCGCGCCGCGCGCACGTCGTACTGCGGCAGGTCGCCCACGTAGACCACCGCATCGGGCGGCAGGTCAAGCGCCGCGAGCGCCCGCTGGAGCAGGCCCGGCCACGGCTTCCAGGCCGCCTCGTCGGCGCTGTAGAAGCGCGCCGGCACATACGCGCCGATGCCGAGGTCATCGAGGAACCTGTCGATCTCGACGCCGGGCCAGTGCGTGTTGGAGGCCGCCGCCAGCCGCAGGCCGCGCGCGCTCACCGCCTTGAGCATCTCCTGTGCATGCGGCACCGCGCGGATGTGCTCGCGGCAGGCGCAGTAGTAACGCGCGCGCGCCTCGTCCCACTGCACCTGGCTCAGCGAGATGCCCGCCTCCGCCAGCATTGCGCCGAAGATCTGGTCCTGCGTCTGGGTGGCGTCCGGGTCTTCCTCAAGGCGCTGGTACAGGTTCGCGATGCGGCGCTCGTGTACCGCCAGCAGCGTCTCCGTGGCGGGGGCGCGGTATCCGAACCCTCCAGCGCCTTCCGGAACGCCTCAAGGCCGGGCCACTCCCAGTCGCGCGGCCCGCCGTACTCGACGAGGGTGCCGCCCAGGTCGAAAATAACGCCGTGCAGCGTCATACCTCCACCTTTCCCACGCTCAGCCGGCGCTCAGCGTCTTGACCGACGCCTTGGAGCGCGTCTCTTGCAGCTCCAGCGGGGCCGGCGCGTGCTCCAGGATGCTGCGCGACAGCTCAATCACCTCGCTCGCCTCCTTCGGCGAGAGGCAGCCCACCGTCACCATGTCCTGCGGGCGGATCGTGTGCCACACGAACGTGAGGCCCTGGAAGGGGCGGAGCTGCCCGGCGGCCAGCGGCTTGATCGTCATCACCGGCCTGGCCGCGTTCTGGATGACGCGCGCCACCCAGTCTACCTCAACCTGCATGAGGAACCCCATCGCGTTGTAGATCGCGATGTAGGTCGCGACATCGAGGCCGGTCTCGTCGGCGTAGACAATCGCCTCCGGCATGTGCGTGCTCAGGCCGGGGATCATGTCCCGCGCGCGGATCGCCCGGCAGATCTGGTCCATGTGGCGGATCTCGCGCGTGCAGCGGTCAACCAGCGCGTCAGTGGTGCACTGGTGGGGCATGCAGAACGTCGGGCGATAGCGCGCCATGTCATCCAGGACGCGCGCGACCTCGCCGGGGTCTAAGCCCTCCGCCGGGGTGCGCGGCGAGATGGGAAACGCGGGTGTGATGATCAGGATGGCCCTGACGCCGGTGCGATCCTCGGCTTCCTCAATCGCCTCACGCAGCAGGGGCGCGGGCGGCCCCATGACCGTGTCCACGCCGGCGCGGAAGAAGACCTCCATCACGTCGGCGATCTTCCGCCGGTCCATGTGGGTTTTGATGTAGGCGTCTTTGGCCGCGGAGGTGTGGCTGTAGCCGAGAAACCAGTTCGTCCCGACAATCAACCGCGACACCGACACGCCGCCGACAGTCGTCCTCGGAAAGCTGGTCATGGTGTGACTCCCGTGATCGGCGTAGCGCGCATAATAAAGAACAAAACGCGGCGTGATAGTCGTGCGTCGAACGCGCGCCGCGCGGTGATTGTACCCGGTTTTGCGACGCCGCCAAAACGCGCAGGGCGCATCTGCGCGCGCCCGCGCCCGCACCGGCCGGCGGGGGACCTAATCGCCGGCATAGTCGTAGTGGCTCACGACGCCGAAGCCGTCCGGCGGCCAGTAGATGAGCCAGGCGCGCCCGACGATGTACGACCGGCCAATGGGGCCGAAGTCGTGCGAGTCGTTGGAGTTGTTGCGGTTGTCGCCAAGCACGAAGAACTCATCCGGCCCAAGCGCCCACGCGCCGGCATAGCGGGAGGGGCCTCGGATATACGGCTCCTCAAGCCGCTGCCCGTTGACGGAAACCTGCCCGCCTTCGATCTCGACGCGGTCGCCCGGCACGCCGATCACGCGCTTGATGAAGTCACGGTCCGGGTCCCTGGGATAGTGGAACACGATGACGTCGCCGCGTTCCGGGTCGCCGAGCATGTACGCAATGCGGCTGACGATGATGCGCTGGCCGTCATGGAAGTTCGGTTCCATGCTGTCGCCCTGCACCTCGTAGCGCGCGGTGGTCAGGTTGACAAGGGTGTAGATTGCCAGGATGACGATGGCCGTCTCCGCCACATCGCGGATGAGGCGGCGGTAGCTCCGCGCCCTGGGCTGGGGGCCTGCTTTGGGTTCTGCCTCTGCAATTGAGACTTCAGTAGGACGCAGGTTCTCTCTCGCCACTGCCAGCAACCGACACGATCAGGAATCGAAGGGGGTGTTGATCGGGGACACCCGTCACGGGTTCGGAACGTTCAGCGCATTGGCGTAGTCTGGCACGATGCCCCATGACTGCGGCGGCCAGAGCGAAATCCACGCGCGGCCCACGATCAGCGTGCGGTCGATGGGACCGAAGTAGTGCGAGTCGCGCGAGTTGTTGCGATTGTCGCCAAGCACAAAATACTCCTCCGGGCCGAGCTGCCACTCGCCGGAGTAGTGGCCCAGGTCCTCGATGTACGGCTCATTGAGCAGCGTGTCGTTGACGTAGACCGCGCCGTTCTCGATGACGATGTGATCCCCCGGCAGGCCGACAAGGCGCTTGATGAGATCCTTGCCGGTGGGGTCGGTCGGGTTGCGGAGCACTACCACATCGCCGCGCTGCGGCTCGCCGAGCATGTACGCCGCACGGCTGACGACCAGTCGTTGCCCGTCATGGAAGTTCGGCTCCATGCTCCGCCCTTCGACCATGTACTGCGGCAGCGTGAGGTTGACGAAGGTGTAGATCGCCAGCATCAGCAGCAGGGTCTCTACAACCTCGCGAAGGAACGGGCGGACCCGGTTGATCTTCGGTTGTGGGCCTGGGTCATCCTGCGAGTACGGGTACTGGTACAAAACGGTCCTCCCCGACGTTTCTTAAATTATACCGCCTGATCGCGCGGCGCGGGCGGCGCGGTCGGCCGTTTTTCGAGAAATCTAATCGTCTTCTAATGCGCAGCGCACCGCCGACAGCGCGCCGCGCCACCGAAGTGACGCGACGGCGTCATTATAGCAGAGCGGCGCGCAGGGGCAATCGCGGCAGGGGTGCATTCTACAATAGCGACGACTTCACGGGCAAGGACCTGCTCCAATAAACAGCGGATGGTAGCTTCCCGAAGCTTGAACTTCCGGGAAGCTATAGAAGCAACCCGACGACTGATGGATTTTGACAATTACACTGGCAATGCCTCTTGACCGCCCTGTAGAGGCACAGCACGCTGTATCTCACCGCCATATCTGGCGGTAGGGACGAACCGCCGATTCGCCCCTGCACTCCCTACATCGCCAGGTTTGTGATGGGCGCATACAGTGCCGCGACTCTGCGAAGAGATTGCCAAGATAATCTATCAAAATGCATCAGTCGCGGGAACCAGAAAGTGGACAGATCTGTCCCGCCCTTTGTCGTCGCGCCGCCGCCCGGCGCGACCTGGCACGGACTATGCATGTTTCGCCGGTTGATGATACAGTAAAGGCGCGTGCGAAAATCCGGAAGAACGGGAGAGGCTGCCATGAATCGGAAAACCCTGGGTCGTATCTTCATCCTGGTCCTGCTGGCCGGAGCCATGCCAGGCGTGGGCATCGCTGGCGCGCAGACCGCGCCCGAAGGCGAAGACGCCGCCCTCGTCATGCTCATGGAGGGCGACCTGTGGCTGTGGCGGGAGATGCCCCCGACATTCGAACAACTGACCACGACCGGGCACAACGCGCAGCTCGCGCTCGCGCCGGATGGCAAGCAGGTTGCCTACACCTCGGTCGCTGAGGTCGGCAGGGCGGCGCTCGAAAGCCCCGGCGGCGTGGGCGATAGCCCGCTGCCTGTTGACATCTGGGTGCTTGACATCGAGTCCAAGCAGGCGAGCACGGTGGCCCGGCAGCCGGCCGACGCCTCCTATATGGCTGAGGGCGTCGCCGACAACTTCATCACCCGCTCCGCGCCCTCGTGGTCGCCGGATGGGGCGTACCTGGTGTGGATGGAGTTCAGCTTCGCCGCTGGCGACTACCAGCTTGTGACCTACGCGGTGGCGAGCGGCGAAACCCAGGTGATCGTGCCGGCGCTGCCCGCGCAGGCCGGCGTCCCCGGCATCCGGGACCCGCTCTGGGGCCTCGGTGGGATCGCGGTGCGCCTGACGGTGCCGAACGCGGCCGGCGACGGCGCGGAGGAGGCCATCCTGGTCTACGACGCGAGCGGCGCGCTCAAGGCCGAGGCGCGGCTGAGCGCGGGCGACGACGGGACCGTGGTCGATTGCTTCTGGGTATCCGATGGCGCAAAGGATTACGTCGGCGTGGCATATTCGTCCGGCAGTTGGGTGCTGGTCGATCCAGAGACCGGTGACGCGCGCCCGCTGACGGGCACGCCGGAGCAGTACAGCCTCCCCTTCCCGGAGGCGTCGGGCAAGATGGCGTTCGCGCCGACCCTCGGCCAGGAGGCGGGCCTGCGGTTCGCCTGGCTGTTCACGTCCGCATCGGGCGACCAGACGTGGGAGCTGCCCTTCACGGGCGGCCCGCAGCAGGTCGCGCTCTCCACGACGGGGCAGACCGTGGCCTACATCGGCGACGAGGGCATCTACATCTGGCGTGACGGGCAGACCGGGAAGATCGCCGGCACCGAGCCGGCCGGCGGCGACCCGACCACTGGCGTGGTCTGGGGCGTGACCGGTTGGCGCGTTGCGAGCACGGCGGTGGTGGTTGAACCCGGCGCTGGCCCCGAAGTGGAGGCGCCTACCACACAGGCGGCGACGCCCCTGGCGCCCACGGTGCCGGACGACTTCGAGTGCCCCGGCGCGCCATCGCCCCGGCTGACGGTTGGCGGCCAGGGCCGCGTGACGCCCGGAACCCCGAACCGGATGCGCGCCGAACCCGGCGGGCGCTACGTCCGCGACATCCCGGCGGGCGGCACATTCGACGTGCTGGATGGGCCGGTGTGCGAAGGCGGCTTCGTGTGGTGGAGGGTCAACTATCGCGGCACCGAGGGCTGGACCGCCGAGGGCCAGGGCGAGCAGTACTGGCTGGAGCCGGCCCCGTAGCGCGGCGCTGGCAGGATAGCGCACTGAGGGCGGGCCACAGAACCCGCCCTTTTTGCTGTCTGGTAGGTGGCCTCAGATCTCCCAGTCGGGCCGGGGGGTGGGCAGGCAGAGTACATGGTCCAGCGTCTCGAGAAGCGCGTCCGGACCGGAAAGCGCGTCGGTAAACGCCAGGCCGGTAGCCGGGCGCACGCCCAGCCACAGGCGCGTAAACGCGCCGACCGAGGCCGTGAGCGTGGGCAGCGCGGGGTCGGTCCCCGGCTCCGCGCCAGAGCACGGTCCCAGCGTCACCACGTAGTCGCCGCCGATGCCACGCCAGGGCGCGCCTTCGTCGACGAAGCGCGTGATGGGGTCGCTCAACTTCAGGTTGAAGCGCGCCTCGCCGCCGCGCAGGTGCGTCCGTTCCAGGCAGCCCGGCAGGTCGCAGATGCGCATCTGCAGGTACGCGCTGGCGTGGTTGGTGTTCTCGAAGTCGGCGTGTCGGGTCAGCTTCCGGAAGCGGAGCGGCTGCCGGATCAGGTCCTGCAACTGGACGCCCTCCGGCTCGCGCATCCGCACGACGCGCACCTGGTCGCCCAGCCCGCGCAGCAGGGCCATAAGCTCAAGGAATTGCGCGCGTGTCTGGTAGGTCATCCACAAGATGAAGTACGGTCCGTTCACACCCTCGGCCAAAGCCCAGAGGTGGTGGGAGATTTCGCCGCCAGGGCCGTCCTCGTATCCGAGGCCGAAAGTGTGGCCGGGGATCCGCAGTATCCGCCCCTGGGTGAATTCAGGCGGCGTGACCGTGATGCTGCCGTGACCCCGGCGGCGCGCGAGGAACGCGGCGTGTACGCGCTCCCAATCATCTGGCGTGAGGCGGCGCGGCATAGGGGGCGCGACGTCTACCGCGAGCTGCGCGGGGTCGAACGAGAGCCAGTGTTCGTACACGCCCGTGCCGAAGCCAAGCCGGTCGTAGTAGCCCTGCTCGAAAATGCCCAGACCGGCGACCAGCGCGCCTTCGGCAGCGTCGGCGGCCACCAACTGTGCGGTCAGGCTGGCGGCCAGCCCTTGTTTGCGCGCCACCCGGCTCGTGGCCACCGCGGTAACGCACGACCAGGGCAGGTCTTCGTCCAGGTAGCGCATCGTGCCCGGCATCGAGGCGGCCAGGCACTCCGCCTCGCCGTCGAAGTCCGCGACAAGGGCGCGCCCGCCCTCGATGAAGATGTCCATCGCCTCTGCTTTGCTCGTATCCCTGAGCCACCCGACCTCGTACCAGATGCGGTGCGCGGCGGCCCGGTCCTTTTCGGGGCTATAGGGGCGGACCTGCATGCGTGTGATCCTCCTGTGTGCGTATGCGCGGCGCGTGCAGCGGGCTTATTCTAACCCAAAAGCGCGCTCTGGCTCTGCCGAAGCTGGGCGGCGCGGGCAGCGGGCCGGCGGCTGGCGGCTATCGAATTTGCAGGGCGTCGGGAACTGCGCTATCATCATGGGCGCGACCTCAGCGCCCATGATGGCCTGTGGTATGTCTGAGGGTAATGGCGACGTAGCTCAATGGTAGAGCAGGGGACTCATAAGCCCTTGGTTGCTGGTTCAAATCCGGCCGTCGCCAATCGATGACAGAGAGGCGGACATCCGGCAGGGTGCCTGCTTTTTTTGCCGCTTGCGCGGCCTGGACGCTCCCTGCGCAGGTCGAGACCCGCTTCCATCTCCGGCAGCAAGAACAACTACCTGATGCGACCCTGACGTATCGACAGGGGTTGATGACCTGATCGCTGTCGCATCGGGTTGCCGGTTTGCGTGCGCTGCACTGGCTTCGCGGCGCGCGAACGCCGCCTTGCTCCGCCGGTCCGCGACCTATGGCGCGACGGTGAAGTCGGCGCGCGCGGACCACGCGCCCGCCACGCCGTTGTTCACGCCGCGCGCCCACCAGCGGTAGTCGCCCGCCGCCAGTGTGCCGCCCGGCGTCACCTGGCACGTCCCGCCCGCGCACGTCACACCCGCGCCCACCGCGTAGGTCTGGTTGAGCAGGTACGCCCCGCCCAGCCCCGACACGTACAGCTCGTAGTGCGTCGCGTTCGGCAGTTCGCTCCAACTGTACGTCGGGCTGGTGTCGGTGATGGTTCCGACAGGCTGCTGCGGGACGGGCGCGTCGGGCACGGCGTCGACGGTGAAGTCGGCGCGCGCGCTCCACGGGCCTTTGCCGGTGGCGTTGCTGCCCTGCACCCACCAGGCGTATGCGCCGTCGGCGAGCGCGACGCCCGGCGCGACGGTGCACGTCCCGGCGGTGCAGGTCACCGCGACGCCGGCGGTGTAGAGCTGGTTGAGCACCGCGCCGCCTGTGCCTTCCACGTACAGGCGGTAGTGGGTGGCGTACTGCGCCGCGCTCCACTGGAAGGCGGGCGCGTTCTGGTAGAGCGTGCCGGTGGGCTGCTGCGGCGCGGGCGCAGGCGGGAGCGGGTCGCCGACG
This sequence comes from Anaerolineae bacterium, assembly GCA_027494055.1. Lineage (GTDB taxonomy): Bacteria > Chloroflexota > Anaerolineae > Aggregatilineales > JAFGMM01 > JAOSJO01. The sequence continues at coordinate 99,533 of JAOSJO010000026.1, forward strand.
AAGAAGTCCATGGCCGCGCTCCACGGGCCGTAGCCGCCCGGACTCCACGTGCGCACCCACCATTGGTACGCACCGTCGGCGAGCGTCGCGCCGGTGCTGTGGCTGCACGTCGCCCCGTTGCAGGCGACAGCATCCTGCGCCCAGCCGTTGGAGACGTAGCCGCCGGGGCCGGAGACGTACAACAGGTAGTGCGTGGCGTTCGCCACGTCGCTCCACTGGTAGGTGGGCTGGTTGTCCGCGCCGATGTTGCCGGTCGGGTAGGTCAGCGTCGCCACCCCTGGCGTGGGTATCGCCACGGTGAAGTCAGCCTGCGCGCTCCAGGGACCTCTGCCGGTGGCGTTGCTGCCCTGCACCCACCACTGATACGCGCCGTTGGCGAGGGTCAGGCCGGGATCGACGGTGCACACGCCGCCGGTGCATGTCACTTCGCTGCCGGCGGTGTAGAGCTGGTTTAGCACCGCGCCGCCTGGGCCTTCCACGTACAGGCGGTAGTGGGTGGCGTACTGCGCCGCCTCCACTGGAAGGCGGGCGCGTTCTGGTAGAGCGTGCCGGTGGGCTGTTGCGGCGTGGGTGCGGGCGGGAGCGGGTCGCCGACGAAGAAATCCATGCTTGCGCTCCACGGGCCGTAGCCGCCCGAACTCCACGTGCGCACCCACCACGTGTGCGCGCCGTTGGCGAGCGTCGCGCCGGTGTCGTGGCTGCACGTCGTCCCGTTGCAGGCAACAGCATCCCGCACCCAGCCGTTGAAGACGTAGCTGTTGGGACCGGAGACGTACAACTGGTAGTGCGTGGCGTACTGCACGTCGTTCCACCAGTAGGTGGGCTGGTTGTCCGCGCCGATGTTGCCGGTAGGGGAGGTGAGCGTCGCCGCCCCCGGCACGGGTACCGCCACGGTGAAGTGCATCGGATTGCTCCACGGGCCGTCCCCGCCGTCGTTGCGGGCCTGCACCCACCACTGGTACGCGCCGTTGGCGAGCGACGCGCCTGGCGTCGCGCTGCATGTCGCGTTGGGGCACACGGTGGGGGCCTGGAACCGCTCATCGATCACCATGCCGTCCGCGCCCCCGACGTACAGCCGGTAACTGGTTGCACCCTGGACCGCATTCCAGGAATATACCGGGTTGTTGATGATGATCGTGCCGTTCGGCGCGGTCAGGGTCGGCTGCCCCGGAGGGTTTGGCAGGCCGGCCATCATCGCCAGCAGCGCCCAGAACGCCTTCCCTTTCTGGTAGCAGTTGAAGCAGTGGGAGTGCTCGCAGGTGCTTGTACAGGTCGGGCACGCGTGCGTGTTGCACCAGGACTGGCACCAGCCGCAGGCGTCGGTTTCGTCGGGGAAGTACACGCCAGCGGGATTGTAGCTCTCGATGTCGGCGAAGTCGTAAAGAATCTTGTTGTGCGTCAGCACATACTGCCGAATCTGGTTGTTGCGGGCGTAGAGATTCCCGGTGGGGCCGGTCCCATCGAGATGGCCGGTCATGTAGATGAAGTGGACGTTTGGGTAGTTCGCCTCCAGGCGGCTCATCTCGGTCAGGTAGAAGTCGACGTTAGCCTCGGTCGCGGTCGAGAGCTGGCCGCACCACGACCACATGACAACGTTGCGGTCGTTGTCGGCCCGGTTCAACTGGGTACGGGTGTAGGTGATCCAGTCGGGAGACCCCAGGTCGCCGACGCCGCTGGGTTCCACGTAGGAAAGCGACCCCGCCCCACTGTTGTAGCTGTACAGGCTGTTCTGCGCCCTCAGGATTTGCATCCCGGTTGTGACCTGGCTGCCATGCGAGGTATGGCCGTACCAGACGCGGAATTGCTGTTTGGCAAGCTCGATGTACGCGGCAGGGACCTGGGTAATGTTGGTGTGGCGGTGGTCGGCGATGACCGGGTGCGCGAACGCGGCCTGCGCCGTTTCCGCCGGAAAAGGCGAAATACCTGGGCTGGTGAAGAGCAAACACAGGAGCGCGGCGAGCGTGAGACGTTGCAGCAGGTTCGACATGCGGCATGGCTCTCCCCTAAGGGTTCGCTCTGCCCGGACGTGGGCATGAGCGATGATGGTGAACGGCGCAAGGTTCGTGCGTGGCTTTCCCTTGTTGCCCTTTTTCGCCCGGCTTGGAGCGGGCGCGCGAGAATGAGATATTGCAGATATGACTTATCTCATAAAGGCTCGCTCGATGCACTATCAGCAGAATGGAAAACGCCTGCTTAACTTTGCGATTCAAGTATACCATTGAGCCGGGCACGGCCCCCATGACCCGAAGGTCCCTGGCGTTGGGGCAGCAGAGTCCAGGAAAGGGTGCGCGCAGCCTTCGCGTGCGGCCTCATGGTGCCCCAAAGCCCGCGATTTGGCCCCATGTGGGGCGGTAACGCCGGTTTGCGCACCAGGGATTGAACGTATTACAATCGGCGGCGCTGATAAGGCACGAGGGAAGCGAGACGCGGTGTTAACCTTGCGGACAACATGGACGGTCGCGCTGCTCCTGGCGGTTGTGGCGGGCGCGATCTTGCCGGCAGCGCCGGCCCTGGCCGCCTCGGCGGCGCAGGGCGGCCCGCCGGCCAGCCTGGTCATCACCGGCATGGAAGCGACGGCGGCGCGCGTGGGCGGAACGAACCAGATTACCGCCTACGTGATGCTGGTTGACGCCGGTGGGCGCCCGGTGCGCGACGTGCAGGTGGAGTCGGCCCACGTGCGGGTCGATGACGGCGCGCCCGCGCCGGCGACGGTCAGCGAGATCGGCGCGCCGGTCGCGACCCTGCTTGTGCTCGACGCGAGCGGCAGCATGGTGGGCGAGCGGGCGGACGCGGCGCGCACGGCGGTTATCAACTTCGTGAACACGAAGCAGCCCGATGACCGGATCGGCGTCGTCATGTTCAACGACACGATTGTCTACAGCAACGACTTCACCACCGACCGCGTGGCGGCGATCAGCGCGGCCTCGTACAGCCCGGCGCAGCGCACGCCCGGCTCGTGCCTGTGGGACGTGCTCTACGAGGCCGTGGGCCGGGTGCGGCGGCTGCCGAGCGGGCAGCGGGCCATCCTGCTTGTGACCGACGGCCATGACCAGACGATGCCCGGCGGGCCGGCATGCAGCCAGCGCACGCTGGACGATGTGATTCAGCTTGCCACCGAGGAACGCGCGCGCGTTCCGATCTCCATTATGGGCCTCGGCAACGCCCAGAACCTCAGCCCCGACGAGCTGGCGCAGCTCGCGCGCGCGACCGGCGGTCAGCACGCCATCACCGACATCGGCGGCGAGGTCGGCGTGCTGTTCGCTGGCCTGGTGGAGGCGCTGCGCGCCGCGTTCACGGTCAGCGCCGAGGTGATGGCCGGCAGCGGCGCGCACGATGTCGAAATCGGCGTGACCCTGGCCGACGGCGGGCAGTTCCTTGCTGTGGAGTCGGTGACCGTGCCGGCGACGGTCTTTGTCCCGCCGACGCAGCCTCCCGCCGTGCTGCCGACGCAAATCACCGACGCCGCCGGCTCGACGCGCACGCCGACCGTGATCAGCATCCCGGCGGGTGCGACGCCGGCGGGGACCGGCGAGCCGCCGGATATTGCCATTGTCGAGGCGCGCCAGGACGCGGGCGGCGACCTGGTGCTGCGCCTCAACGTGCAGGAGCGCGCCGCGCCGGTGACGGCGGTGATCGTGCTCCTCGATGGGCAGCCGCTCAGCACCCTGCCGCCGGGCGCGTTCGGCGGGGGAGATCACCCTGCCCTTGGGCGACATCGCCAGCGGCGCGCACACCATCACGGTGGAGGCCTACGACACCGGCGGCCAGGTGGGGCGCGAGCAGCTTTCGGCGATGCTGCGCAGCCCTGCGGAGCTGGTCGAAGCGACGGAGGTCGCTGCGCAGACCACGGCGACCCCGGGCGGGATGTTCACGCTCAGCGCGCCGGTGACGCCATCGCCGCCGTCGGCCATGACGTTTACGCCGGCCCCTGCCGAAACCGCGACAGGCCCCACCGAGACCCCTGTCGCTGGCGAGGTCGCGCCGCCGGCCGCCTCGCCCTCGCCGGAGGTTGCGCCCACACCGCGCCCGCCCCAGACGCCGGCCAAAGCCCGGCGATCAGCCCGGCGCTGATCGTGATCGGGGCCGTGGTCCTGATTGGCGGGCTGGTGCTGGCGTTCCTGTGGTGGCGGTCGCGCCGTATCGAGATGGCGGAGGACGCGGCGCTGGTGGGCGATTTTCGCTATGACTATTACGCCGACGAACACCCGCGCCCGGCGGTGCTGCTCCCGCCGGCGGGGGTGTCGGAGCCGACGCAGCTTTACGACGAGCCGCGCGAGGAGCGCACCGCGCTCTACGTCGGCGACCGGGCGCGCGCCCGGCTGGAGGTGATCCGCTCGCTGGATACGGACGCGCGCGTCGAGTCGCCCTTCACCATCGAGGCGCAGCGCGTGACGCTGGGGCGCGACTCGACAAACGACATCTGCTTCCGGGGCGACCGCTTCGTGTCGTCGCAGCACGTGCGCATCCTCTACATGGACGGCAGTTGGATCCTGGAGGAGCTTGGCGCGCTGAACAAGACGTTCGTCAACGGCACGGAGGTCACCGGGCGCGTGTTCCTCAAGAGCGGCGACCTGATAGAGTTGGGGCCGTACACGCGCATCCGCTTCACAACCGAGGAGCCGGACCGCCCCCCGGACCAGCCCACCGCACCCTCACAACCGACCAGCCCGCTCCCGCGCCGGCGCGGGGACGAGGATGACGAGGACGTGACGCGGATACATCGGGGGTAGGAAATGAACAACCGTCAACTGCCAATCCCGATTTACCTGAACCAGAGAATTGTCTTTGACCTGTTGGCGATAGTCGAAGAAGGTTTTTCCCAGCTTCGGACTGTAAGAACCGCCGAGTCAGAGGCACAAGCGAAAAAGGGGAGATCGCAGGCGAGATAGGCTTAAGCAACGTTTTTGCGTTTCTCGGAATAGGTATGAAAGGTGCTCGTTCAGAAGACGATACAAAGACAATGGGACGTGAGATATCCGAAGAGAGGGTTTTCACCCCAACCTCCCTGTTCACTAGACTTCGAGAGACGTTGATTCAACGGAAACTCCTGCAAATCCTTGGTGCTGATTACAAGATTGATGCCTTGCGTCAAGAATCGTTTGTGGAATTTACGGCTGTGCTTCAAAAGAACCCTCTTGTTGAGGTCATCGAGGCTATCATCAAAATGCTAGAACTCTATGAACTGGGACCTAGCCACCGGACACTTGAACAAATGATCGAGGAGTTGAACAAAGGGTTTCCCCTGGTAAAGTTGAAGCACCAACCACAACTTGATCCAGAGGAGCGGCCCGATGAACAACTCCCAACTCCATCGTATCTGGCGTCAGCGCCTGGCGCAACTGGCGCCCGATGGGTGTGAAAGTCGGCTGACCAACATGGTGCTGTTGCTCGTCGCGTTGTTTCAGGCGCGCAGCGTGCACCTGAGCCTGATCGCGCGCAAGCTGCCGGTGCGCGCCAAGAAAGCGAGCCTGGAGAAGCGTCTGCGTCGGTTGCTGAACAACGGCGCGATCCGTCCCCGGCAGTGGTATCGCCCGATTGCGGTGCGCCTGATCGCGGCGGCGTCGAGCGCCAGACGGCTGCACCTCATCATCGACGGCACGAGGATCGGGTTCGGGTTTCAGTTGTTGATCGTCGTGGTGGCGTATCAGGGGCGCGCGCTGCCGCTGGTGTGGACCTGGGTGCGTCATCGCCGGGGGCACAGCACGACGGTCAAGCAGATCAAACTGCTCCGCTACGTGCAGGGATTGATCCCGCCTGGGGTGAAGGCCTCGCTGGTGGGGGATTGCGAGTTTGGCAATGCGTTGCTGCTGGAGCAGTTGGACGTGTGGGGGTGGGACTACGCGCTGCGGCAACCCGGCGACCACCTGTGTAAGCCCTACAACACAGGCCGGTGGCTGCGCCTGGACGCCTTGCTGCCCCTGCAACCGGGCCTTACCGCCTGGATCGGACGGGTGCTGTTGACAAAGAGCAACGCCTATCCGACCTGCCTGGTGCTCCATTGGCGCAAAAGGTGAGCCGCAACCCTGGTTCCTGGCCACCAACCTCCCGTGCGCGCAGGCGGCGCTGAAGCTCTACCGCCGCCGCATGTGGATTGAGGAACTGTTCGGCGATCTGAAAGGGCATGGCTTTGACCTCGAAGCGACCCACTTGCAGCATTTCTTACGTCTGTCCCGGCTCACCCTTGCCGTGTGCATCCTCTATGTCTGGCTCGTCGCGGTCGGTGAACACACCATTGCCTCCCACCAAACCGATGCAGTTGATCGCCATGACCGCCGCGATTTGAGTGTTTTCCGTCTCGGCTGGGACTTCATCGAGCGGTGTCTGGCACTCGACGACCCTGTCCCGCTTACGTTCGTACCGAACTTCTGTTCAGTGTCCGGTAGCTAGAACTGGGACCGCTTTTCGAGGGTCTGAGCCAAAATAGTTCGAGCGCTGGTGGCAAAAAGCCAAGAGGTGGTTCCCAAGTCCAAAGTCCGTTGCGCAAAGCCTATGAGGGCTTTCTTGGTCAAATTACGAAAGCAAATACGCTTGATCTTCTGGCTAATTTCGTTGATAGAGAACTGAAAGCTGTTGTACCCGTAGAGATTGAATATTTCTCTGACAGAACACCAGCTTCTATCATTGACGGGCAATTTGTGGTGTTAGGAAAAGTCGTTCGCAACATTCCCGAGGGAGGAGGTTCGATTAACCTATTGCGTGGTACTGGTTTGGAACGTCTGTCAGCAAAGCAATTGGAACCATTGTATCAAGCTTTCTCCCAAATCGAGCAAGTCGAATTTCCCAAACTTATAACTCACATAGAAGGACCTGTCATCCAGATAGTCCCTATCGCAATTTATATTTGACCCTGCCGATAATGTACATCGCTCAGCCCCCGCAGCCGCGCCGCGGCCTGCTCCGCCGTGATGTCGCGCTGCGGCGTGGCGAGCATCTCGTAGCCGACCATGAACTTGCGCACGGTCGCGCTGCGCAGCAGCGGCGGGTAGAAGTGCGCGTGCAGGTGCCAGTGCGGGTACACGCCGCCGTCGGTTGGCGTCTGGTGGAAGCCCATCGAGTACGGGAATGACGTGCGGAACAGGTTGTCGTAGCGCACGGTGATCTGGCGCAGCGCGTCGGCGAGGGCGCGCACGGCGTCGGCGTCGAGGTCGCGCAGGCCGCCCACGTGCGCGCGGCTGACGAGCAGCGTCTCGAACGGCCACAGCGCCCAGAACGGCACGACGACTGCGAAGTGCGCGTTGGCGTAGACCACGCGCTCGCCGCGTTCCAGTTCCAGCGCCGCGTAGTCGCACAGCAGGCACGACTTGTGCGCCTCAAGGTAGGCGTGCTGCGCGGCGTCCTCTTTCTCCACCTCGCGCGGGAGCGTCCGCGTGGCCCAGAGTTGCCCGTGCGGGTGCGGGTTTGACGCGCCCATCATCGCGCCCTTGTTCTCGAAGACCTGCACGTACCCGATGTCGGGTCGCGCGCCGACCTCGCGCATCTGCTCCTGCCATGCCGCGATGACGCGCGCAATGGCCGGCGTGTCCATCTCGGCGAGCGTCAGGTCGTGGCGCGGGCTGAAGCACAGCACCCGGCAGGTGCCGCTCTCGGCCTCGGCGCGGAGCAGCGGGTGCGGCGCGTAGGTGCCGGGCGGCGTGTCGGGCAGCAGCGCGGCGAAGTCGTTGGTGAACACAAAAGTGTGCGCGTACTGCGGGTTGACCTCGCCGGAGGCGCGCGTGTTTCCGGGGCAGAGGTAGCAGTCCGGGTCGTAGCGGGGGCGCGTTTCGGGCGGCGCGTCCTCCACCTGTCCCTGCCACGGGCGCTTCGTCCGGTGCGGCGAGACCAGCAGCCACTCACCGGTGAGTGGGTTGTAGCGCTTGTGGGGGTGTTCCGTCAGGTCGAACGCGGTGCGCGGTGCGCTGTCTTTGGTGCTCATTGTTAAAGAATTCCCTGTCTGACCAGAGCCAACACGTTGTGAAAGGTCCGTTGCGCCGGGGGTGGGAGCGCGCTAAGCTTCTCGTGCGTCAGCGAGCCGGGCGCGGCGAGCAGCACCCCCGCCGGCGCGACGCGCAACCGGCTGCGCAGCGAGTCCGGCCAGTGGGGCGCGTCCTCCGGCACGGTCAGGATGGCGCCCGGCGTGAGCGCGAGCCGCTCGTCTTCGGGCGCGGCGACGATGACGGGGCGGCGCAGCGGAATGCGGCGGCGGTGCGCGTCCTCGATGGCGGCCGGCTGGTAGCGCGACTCCACCTCGACGCTGGCGACCTCCAGCAGGATCGCGTCCCCGCCCGGCCAGATCACCTCGATGGCGTCGCCGACCTGGAACGTCCCGCGCACCGGCAACATCGTCACCATGTACCCGCGCGTGATCCAGGTCGCGCCCATGAACAGGGCCAGGAAGGGGCCGGGGATCCATTGGGCCATACGGGGTTCTCCGGGGGCAAGCCGCACGCTGGCATAGAGTTTACAGAGTTCAGAGTCCGGAGTCCAGATTTCAGACAGGATGGTCAGAAAAGCGCCCTGGGCGCTACAGAAAGACTCATGGAATTCCTGTTTGTCTCGCTCTACCCCGTCTGGCCGGGCGTGATGCACAGCGGCGGGCAGGACCTCTTTCACCTCATCGCCGCGCTGAGCGCACGCCACACGGTCCACCTGGCCGCCTTCGGCGCGCCTGACGCCGCCGCACGCCTGGACGAGATGCACCCCTGGTGCCAGACGGTGCGGCTGGTCACGCCGGCGGCGACCTGGAGCGCGAAGCTGCGCAGCGCGCGGCGCGACCCGCGCCCCTGGCGGTGGGGCCGGCGCGCCCATGCCGAGATCGCGGCGCACGTGTCGGAGATGGCGCGCCAGGTGGACATCGTGCAGTTCGTGTGGACGCCGATGGGCCGCTACGCGCGGTACGCGCCGGGGGCGGCGCGCGTGCTCGACTGCGTTGACGTGAGCTTCGTCGTGCGTGACGCGGCGCGCCGGGCGGCGCGCGGACCGCTTGCGCGCTGGCGGGCGGAGGTCGCTTACCGGCGGGCGCGCGCGAGAGAGGTTGGCTATGCCCGCGCGTGCCACCTGGCGCTGGCGCGCTCGGCGCGGGACGCGCACGCGCTCGCGGCGGCAGCCGGCGGGGCGGTTCCGGTGGACGTGCTGCCCGCCTACGTCGAATACGGGGCGCTGCGCACGATCCAGCCCGGCGAGGCCGAGGGCGATGTCGTCCTCTTCGCCGGCGCGATGGACCGGGCGCGCAACGTCGCGGCGGTGACGTGGTTCTGCCGCGATGTCTGGCCGGGGGTGCGCGCTGCGCGCCCTGGCGCGCGCTTCGTCATCGTGGGGGCGCGGCCCACCGCCGGGGTGCAGGCGCTCGGCGCGCTCCCCGGCGTGGAGGTGACCGGCGAAGTGGCCGACCTGCGCCCCTGGTACGCGCGCTGCCGCGTGGCGGTCGCGCCGATGCAGTCCGACGCCGGGACGCTGGCGAAGATCGCCGAGGCGATGTGGGCCGGGCGGCCCGTCGTGGCGACGACGCTGGCGAACGCGAGCATCGCGGCCCCGCCGGGCGAGGCGTTGCTTGTCGCGGACGCGCCGGAGGCGTTCGCGGCGGCGGTGGCGCGTCTGCTCGGCGACGCGGATTTGTGGGCGCGCATCGCCGAGGGCGGGCGGCGCTTTGCGGAGGCGAGTCTGGACTGGGAGGGCGCGCTGCGCCGGCTGGAGCGCCGGTACGCCGCGCTGGCGCAGGGCGTCCGGACAAAACAACAGGGACATGGCTGACGCCGCCATGTCCCTGAGCCAGGCTTCTCTTGTGCGCCGCAAGCGGCGTCACGGTGCTTCTGGTGTGGGCGTCGCGTCGGGCGCGTCGCTGCCTTCCTCGCCGATCACGTAGATCGCCTGTACCGCGCCCTCCGCGTCCTCCAGCGTGACCGCGTCGCCCTCGTCGCCCCACACGGCGGTGTTCAGCCCCCAGTAACGCACCAGCGGCGTATCCTCGCCCCGGCGCGTGCGCACGGTCATCGCGCCGCCGGGGAAGATGCGCGTCTCCGGGAAGGTGTACTCGTTGCCCTCCCGGTCGTAGAGCTTCCAGCCGGTGAGGTCGATGAAGCCGCCATCGTTAATGAGCGTGACCTCCTCCGCGGTGATGTCGCCCGCGCCAATCACCGCATCGACGCGGAGCTGCGCGTTCTCCGCCGTGGGTTGCAGCGTGATCGTCGGGAGCGGCGACCGCGTGGAGGTCGCGTCCGGCGCGTCGGGTTCGCCGGGCGCTGCCGTCTCGGTGGCGGGGGAGTAGGTGCACCCCTCCGGCCCAGGGATCACGAGCACGTCGTCGGGGAAGATGAGGTCGCCTTCTTCCAGGCCGTTCTGGCACAGCAGGTCCTCGACGCTCACCTCATAGTTGGCCGCGATCAGCGCCGGCGACTCGCCCGCCTGGACGGTGTGCGTCTGTAGCTCGTTGATGGCCGCCTCGGTCGCGGTCAGTTCCGCCTCGGTGAGCGTGGGCGTCTCGGTGGGGCCTTCCGTCGCCTCCTCGGTGAGGTCGCCCAGCGCGCCGTTGTCGCCGCTCTCCGTGAGCGTCTTGGGGTCGGGCGTCGCTGTGATGATCTGGACGATAGGCGTCTGCGTGGGGCCAGGCGTGTTGGTGATGAAGACCACGACGGTGGGCGGGATGATGGGCGTGGGTTGCGGCCGGCCATTGTCGAGCACCGTCGCGACGGTAAACGTCACGGCGACGGATACCAGAATGTTCAAAATGATAAACGCGAGCAAAGTCCGGCGTTTCATGGTCTCCTCAGGCGCACGCGCAGCATATCGGTGCGTCGGTCATCATAGCATAAGTGTCAGGCAGGGGCAATTCTGTAGCACGTATGGAAACACGAAGCGCGACACGCCCCACGCACGCGCCGCCACGCAGAACCGGGCTACGGCGACAGCTTGCGCCGCGCAAGCTCGCCCCACTCCGAACCCGGCGCGTCCGCCCAGAGCTGGTAGTACACCTGGCGCGCGGCCTCGGAGTCGCCGGTGCGCTCGTACCACAGGCCGAGCAGGTAGCGCGCCTCGTAGCGCGCTGCGGGCGCGGCCCCCTCAGGGGCAAGCGCCAGGAGCGGTTCCAGCAGGCTCCACGCACCCGCCAGGTCGTTGCGTTCGAGCATGGCGTCCTTCACCGCGTTGAGTTGCGCACGTTCGGCGTCGGTGGGCTGCTGTGGGGCAGCCGGCGTGGTTGGCAGGGCGGCGGTCGGCTCGGCGGGGACGTACCCGCCCCCAGACCAGATGTAGGTGTAGATCGCCGGCTCCGGCAGGCCGAGGTTGTTGATGACCACGACCGTTGTCGGGTTGGCGCGCAGCGCGGCCTCCAGTTCCGCGACCGGGCGGCAATCCACCGTGTCAAGCAGCGTGCGTTGCGCCCCGCTGGCGAACGTCACCACGCGCAACAGGGTTGCGGTGGGGGCAGACAGGCAGCGCGCGCCGAACGGGTCCTGCATCTCGATGAGGATGAACGTCTCCGGCGCGGCGTCGCTGTCGAGGTCGTGCGTGAACGCGCGCATCCCGGTGGCGCGCTTGGCCGTGGCGACGCGCGTCGGGACAATCGCGCCGCTCGCGTCGGCGTCGAAGAGCCACAGAAACGGGAAGTCCGTCCGCGTGAGCGCGAGCGCCTCCGGGTCGGCGTCGGCGTCGAAGTTGGCCTGCACGTAGCCCAGCAACGGGATGCCCGCGCGCTCCAACTGGGTCTGGAGCGGGCCGCCGTCGGTGCGCCAGTCCAGCGACCGGACGAGGCGCTGGATGGCGTCGTGCCCGCCGGGGCACACCGACGCCGGCGCGAGGCCGCCGTAGGCCTTGACCGGGACCAGGTCGTAGGTCGGGGGCGCGGTGACGGCGTGGTAATCGGCGGCGGCGCACGCCGTGTGGAACGTCGCGCCGTTGCCGTAATGGTCCAGGAACGCGCCGGCCAGCCCGTCGATGTAGGCGCTCTGCTGGCGCGCCTCTTCCAGCGCCTCGATGGCGCGCGCGACCTGGCCGGTGCGCGCGTGGGCCACGCCATACCGGAAGCGCACAAACGCCGGGAAGTCCGCGCCGAGCGCCACCAGCGTCGCCTCCGGCAGGGCGAGCAGCTCGCCCAGACGCTGGAGGGCCGCGCTGTCGTTCCCTGCGGCATACGCCCGCTCGACCTGGGTCATCAGGCAGGCGGGGTCGCCCGGCGGGAAGTGCGCGATGTGCTCGCGCAGCGCATACGCGCCCGCGGCGGCGTCCCACCCGTAGATCGTGGCCTCCTCCCAGGCGCAGCCCCAACCGAACGTGTCCGCGTGCGCCGCGAGCAGGCTGATCTCCGCCAGGCCGTCCTGGTCGATGTCCGCCACCGCCCAACTGACGTCCTGCAGCGGCAGGCCTTCCGGCGGCTGCGTCAGCCGCGCGAACTGCCCGCCACGCCACGCGAAGACCGCCAGCGCGCCCACGCAGCCGGGATCGTCGCACGTGTACGCGCTGATGGCGATCTCAGGGAGGCCGTCGCGGTTGAGGTCGTCCACTGCCTCGACCAGCAGCGCGCCCCCGCCGCCGACCTGCGGCCAGCCGCCCTCCGCCGGCAGGACCGCATACCCGCCAGCCTGCTGCACCGCCACGAACGCGACCGACTCGTGCGGCGGCGTGTCGAAGCGCAGCCACAGTACCCACTCCTCAAGGCCGTCGGCGTCCAGGTCGCTGAGCGCCGCGACCTCGATGGTGACGCCCTCGACGTTCAGGGTGTGCGGCGGCGGCGCGAGCGCAATCACGCCGGCGTTGAGGCTATCCAGCACCGCCGGGCGCAGCCAAGCCAGGCTCTCCGCCGTGTTGCCGGCGTGGTGGTGCGCGCGCGCGGCGTACCATGCCGCCTGCGCCCGGCGCACGGCGTCGCCTGCCGCCGCGCTGCGGACCTCGCGCGCCGTGATCTCGACCGCCTCCGCCAGGCTGGCGCGGTCAGCCGCGACGGCGTCCGCGAGGCCGCCCGTGACGGCTTCTTCGAGGAAGGCCATCATCTCGTCGGGCGTCTGCTTGGCGAGGGTGTATGCGCCGGGCGCGCTGGCCGGCGGCGGGAGGGTCGGCGGCGGCGCGGGCGCGGGCGTCTCGGTTGGCGGCTGGTATGGGGTTGGCGCGCCCTTGCACGCCGCCAGGAGCGCGCCCACAAGCAACAGACTCACCACAAGGATACGGCGCATGGCATCCCCGCAGGTTGGCGGTAGCGATGGTTGCAGTGTAGCATGAGGGGGAGGGAGTGCAAAATCGCTAACGGTAATTCGGTCGGGGTTGCGCACATGGCTTCACGACCAGGAGGGCGCGCGCGGCGGCTGCGTGCTGTGATCGTTACGGTCATCGTGGTCTACAGTGCGGTTGTCGTGGGGTGGTTTGTCCTGAACCGCCTGCTGGGCGATGTATGGTGGCTGCTTCCGATCACCGGGGCGCAGCAGGTGCTCTTTTCACTCTTGCCTGTGGCCCTGATCGGGGCAATCGGGACACGCAGTTACAAAGCTACGGTTAGCCTGACGCCGGTCGTGATAGTCTTTGGCGTGGTTTTCGGCCCGTTGCTTGTCCCAAAGATCGGCGGCCCCCACCGGTTCAGGATATGGTGAGATTGATGACGTTCAACATTCTGTACAACAACGAGTCGCTGACCGATACAGAGGCCACAATCCGCGCAGTTGCTCCAGACGCTTTGGTTATGCAGGAGGTCACACAGAGACAGTGGGGAGTGGCTGCTCGACGCGCTGGCTGGTCTATACCCTTACCACGCGCGCGCGGAGGGAGTCGCAATTCTCAGCCAGTATCCGATCACGGACGAAGGATTCGTGACTATCGACGGGAGGCCGCCTGTGCTCTGGGTTGACCTGGAGGTCGATGGGCGTCCAGCCCGGCTGATCGGCGCACATCTTGCGCCTCTCTTGTTCATGCGACTGCTCAATGGCCCTCAACCCTTTCCCCAAGCCGTGAACGAGGTCACTGCGCAGCGTGAAGAGGCTGTACGCGCGATCAGCCAGATGGTTGCGGAAGCCCAGACGCACGGACGAGCCGTGTGGATGGGTTGCGACTGCAACATCACCGATCAGACGGCAATCTACCGCGCCATCGCTGGACTTGGCCTGCGCGATGTTTTCCGAGAGGTGGGATGGGGCTTCGGTTACACCATGCCTGGTCACGCGGCTCAAGGGATCGAGCGCGCCAACTACACCCGGATTGACTACATCTGGCACACCCCCGACATGATTGCGCTCGACGTGCAGGTGCCCGATGCTCCCACCGGCTCCGATCACCTGCCGGTGGCGGCGACGTTGGGGTGGAAGTGACACGTGTAAGATGAGAGGTCATCAGTTGAGTGAGCGTGCTGTCCCGGTTCGGATGAGGATGGTATACTACTTGGCGTCCAACGTAACCATGCCGGGTGAGGGATGAGCGAGCAGCCGAAACCGCCAGAGCCACAGCCGGACGACGAAACGCAGCCGATGCGCACGCGCCGGACGGTTGAACCGCCGCCGCGCCCGGCGCACACGCCGCACGAGACCCCGCCGGCGCATTCCACGCCGCCGCCGGGCGGTGTGATCCCGCGCCGGCCGGTGGCGCAGCCACAGCGGCGCGTGCCCCCGCCCACGCCGCCGCCAGAGGCGGCCTACACCGGCCCGCCCCAGTACGTGGTGCCCACTGCCGAGGTGGTGGAACCCACACCGGCGAAGCGCAGCCCGCGCGAGAGCGGCCTGTACTTCCCGTGGTGGTCGGTGGTGGGGATGGTGGTCGTGGCGGGGTTGCTTTCGTGCGGGCTGTGGGCGCTGGTCTTCAGTTCCGGCGGCGACGCCCCGCCCGGCGGGCGCACGCCCACGTTCATCATCACCACGGCGACGTCCGCCCCGGCCTCCGCCGCGACGCTGCCGCCGACTGTGACCCCCACCCCTACGGAAGCCGCGCCGACCGACGCGCCGCCGCCGACGCTCCCGCCGAGCAACATCGACATCGGGATCGGCGTGCAGGTCGAGATCGTGGGAACCGGCCCCGCCGGGCTGAACATACGCGACGGGCCAAGCACGGTGTACGAGAGCGTGGATGTCGCCAACGAGGGCGAGATTTTTACAATCCAGGACGGCCCGGAGTTCGGCAGCGGGTACGAGTGGTGGTATCTCGTCGATCCGGCGAACCCCGACCGCGCCGGCTGGTCGGTGCGTGAGTTCATGCAGGTGATCGGCGTAGCCCCCGAAGGACAGTAACAACCGCAGTGGGGGCGGGCCGCAACCCCAGCCCCACCGTAGGAGTCCGTGCGTGTGATATGCAGGGATGGCGAGGTCTATTGTGAGCGCGGAAGAGCAGAACGTCAGACCCCCCGCCGAGCGCGCCGCCGAGCTGCGCGAGGCGCTGAACTACCATATTTACCGGTACAACGTCCTCAACGCGCCGGTCATCAGCGACGCCGAGTACGACCGGCTCTATCATGAACTCAAGCAGCTTGAGGCGGAACACCCGGAGCTGATTTCGCCCGACTCGCCCACGCAGCGCGTCGGCTCGGACCTCACCGAGGGCTTCGCCACGGTCGATCATCCCGCGCCCATCCTGAGCCTGAGCAACGCCTTCGACGCCGAGAACGTGCGCGAGTGGCGCAAGCGCATCGGGCGGCTGCTCCCGGAGGACGCCGCGCTTCGCTACACCGTCGAGCCGAAGTTCGACGGGCTGACGGTCGTGCTCACATACACCGACGGCCTGCTCACGCTCGGCGCGACGCGCGGCAACGGCGAGCAGGGCGACGACGTAACGGCCAACGTGCGCACCGTCCGCAGCATCCCCCGGCGCATCCCGGTCGCGCCGGATGGCCCGAAGCCGCCGCACACGCTGGTGGTGCGCGGCGAGGTGATGATCCTTAAGGACGACTTCGAGAAGCTGAACCAGCAGCAGGAAGAGGCCGGGCTGGCGCGCTATGTCAACGCGCGCAACGCCGCGTCCGGCGCGCTGCGGCAGATCGACCCGCGCGTGACCGCCTCGCGCCCGCTGACGTGCTACGCTTACGCCATCGTGCAGGCAGACGGGCCGGTCCCCACCAGCCAGTGGGAGGCGCTGGAATACCTGCGCGGGCTGGGGTTCCTGGTCGATGCGGAGGTGGCGGCGCGCTTCGACGACCTGGAGGCGGTCGTCGCCTACGTCGAAAGCTGGCACGACCGCTATTACGACTTGCCGTTCGAGGCGGACGGCCTCGTCATCAAGATCGACGACCTGCGCGTGGCGGCGGACCTCGGTGTGGTGGGCAAGGACCCGCGCGGCGCGATTGCCTACAAGTTCCCCGCCGAGGAAGCGACGACCACGCTGCTTGATGTCGAGGTCAACGTCGGGCGGACCGGCGTGCTCACGCCCACCGCCAAGCTGGAGCCGGTGTTCATCGCCGGTGTGACGGTGAGCAACGCCACGCTGCACAACTACGACGACATCGCGCGCAAGGACATCCGCATCGGCGACCGCGTGATCGTCAAGCGCTCCGGCGGCGTGATCCCCTACGTGGTCGGCCCGGTCGTGGAGGCGCGCACCGGCGACGAACGGCCCATTGCGCCGCCGACGCACTGCCCCGCTTCGGGCGATCCGATGGTGCGCCTTGAAGGGGAGGTGGCGTACTACTGCCCGAATCCCGCCTGCCCGGAGCGCGTGTTCCGCAACATCGAGTACTTTGTCTCGCGCGCCGGGCTTGACATCGAGGGCCTGGGCGCCAAGATCGTCGCGCTGCTGCTGGAGAAGGGCTTCATCCGCGACGAGGCGGATGTCTTCACGCTCGGCGCGCGGAAAGACGACCTGCTGGCGCTTGAGGGGTTCGGCGAGAAGAAAGTCGATAACCTGCTGCGCGCCATCGAAGCCGCGAAGACGCGCCCGCTCCCGCGCCTGCTGGGCGCGCTCGGCATCCGGGGCGTGGGTGGCGTGGTGGCCGGGCTGCTTGCCGACGCATTTGGCTCGGTGGACGGGCTGGCGCAGGCGTCCGCCGAGGCGATGGCGACGATCCCCGGCATCGGCCCGGAGATCGCGCGCGCCGTGGTGGAGTGGTTCAGCGCGCCGCGCAACCAGCAGTTGATCGAGAAGCTGCGCGCGGCGGGCGTGCGCCTCGAAGCGGGCGGCAGAGGCGAACCGGTGGTTGGCCCTGCCAGCGCCGTGCTCGAAGGGCTGACGTTCGTACTCACGGGCGCGCTCCCCAACATGACGCGCGACGAGGCGACCGCGCTGATCGAGGCGCACGGGGGCCGCGTCACCGGCAGCGTGAGCAGCAAGACGAGCTACGTGGTCGCGGGCGAGAGTCCGGGCAGCAAGCTCGCGAAGGCGGAGCAGCTTGGCGTGCCGGTTCTGGGTGAGGACGGGTTGCGTGCGTTGGTGGCCGGCGCGTCCGCGCCCGGTGATGCAGCCGCCCCGGACGACGGCGGCGCGCCGGCGCAGCCGGCCCTGTTGTAGTGCGGCTTCTGTGGTTTCGTCGTGGTGGGGGCACGGCGCGTCGTGCCCCTGTGTGCGTTCCAGATTGTGACGAGGTTTTCGGCGGATGGACCGGCCTGCACTCATTCTCAAGCCCGACCGCGACAAGCCGGTGCGCAACCGGCACCCCTGGGTGTTCTCCGGGGCGGTGGCGCGCGTCGCGGGCGACCCCGCCGACGGCGACCTGGTGACCGTGTGCAGCGCCGGCGGCGAGCCGCTGGCGGTGGGCTACTGGAACAGCCGCTCGCAGATCCGCGCCCGGCTGCTCACCTGGGACCCCGAAGCGCCGGTGGACGACGCTTTCTGGCGCAGCCGGCTAGCGCGCGCCCTCTCGACGCGCGGGGCGCTGGCGCAGGACGCCGCCACGACGGCGTACCGGCTGGTCAACGCGGAGAACGACGGCGTGCCCGGCCTGATCGCGGACCGGTACGGCGACTGGGTGGTGGTGCAGGCGCTCACGCTCGGCATCGACCTGCGCAAGGCGCTGCTTGCGCAGGTGCTGGCGGACCTTCTGGAAGAGGCCGGCGTCCCGGCAGGCGTCTACGAGCGCAGCGACGTGGACGTGCGCCGGAAGGAGGGCCTGGAACCTACTACCGGCGTGCTCGTGGGTGCGGAGCCGCCGGAGCGGGTCGAAGTGCGCGAGAACGGCCATCGCTTCCTGGTGGACGTGCGCGCCGGCCAGAAGACCGGCTTCTACCTGGACCAGCGCGAGAACCGGGCGCTACTCGGCGAGGTGCTGCGCGCCGACCCGGACGCGCCGAACAAAACGGTGCTCAATGGCTTCGCCTACACCGGCGGCTTTGCCGTCTACGCGCTGCGCGGCGGCGCGGGGCGCGTGGTCAACGTCGACAGCGCGCCGGATGCGCTCCGGCTGGCGCGGGAGAACGTCGCATTGAACGGCTTCCCGGCGCGCGACGAGGACTTCATCGAGGCGAACGTCTTCGGCGCGCTGCGGGCGTTCCGGGCGGAGGGGCGCACCTTCGATGTGATCGTGCTCGACCCGCCGAAGTTTGCGCACACCGCGCGCGACGTGGACGCGGCGGCGCGCGGCTATAAAGACATCAACCTGCTGGCGTTCCAGTTGCTCAAGCCGGGCGGGTTGCTCATGACGTTTTCGTGCTCTGGGCTGGTGAGCGCCGACCTGTTCCAGAAGGTGGTCTTCGGCGCGCTCGCCGATTCGGGGCGCGAGGCGCAAATTCTGCGCCACCTGGGGCCGGGGGCCGATCACCCGGTGGCTCTGACCTTCCCAGAGGGCGCATATTTGAAAGGACTCCTGTGCCGTGTTTGGTGATCGTGACGAGAAACGTAAGCAGTGGGATGTTGGCGTCGGTGCGGCGCTGGTGCACGAGGGCGCGGTGCTCCTGGTGCGCCAGACATATGGCTGGGCCAAGGGAAAGTGGGTGTTGCCGGGCGGCTTCGCCAACCACGACGAGTTGCTCGATGAGGCGGCGGTCCGCGAGCTGCGCGAGGAGGCCGGCGTGGAGGGCGCGCCGCTGGGCGTCATCGGCGTGCGCACGCGCTACCGGGCCAAATGGCGGCGCGGTCTATGTGGTGTTCAAGATGCGGCTGGTGCGCGGCGCGCCGCAGGCCGACAACTTCGAGGTGGATGCGGCGCGTTTCTTCACTGAGGACGAGCTGAAGGCGCTGCCGAATATCGCTGAGTCGATGCGCCAGTCGGCGCTCGCTGCGCTGCGCGCGGACGGTCCGGGCCTGGTGGAGACGCACTGCGAGGGGCAGTCAGGGCCGGACTACCGCCTGTACGCGCTGTTGTAACCTGGTGCACCGGCCTGTGAGCCACGATGTGGGCCACGATGTGAGCCACGATGTGGGCCACGATGTGAGCCACGATGTGGGCCACGATGTGGGCCACGATGTGGGCCACGAAAGGTAGCCGTGAACCTGATTCGCTGGTGGCGCGACCGGCCCCTGGCGCTGCTGTGCCTGGCCTTCGTCGCGCTGAGCTGCCTGAATAACGCGGCGACGCCGCTGTTCGAGAACCCGGACGAGCATGGGCATTACCAGTACGTGCTCGACATCGCCAGCGGCGCGGGGTTGCCGGTGCTGCCGCGCGTGCGCAACGAGGAAGACCCCTGGCGCTATCACGAGGGCGGGCAGGGGCCGCTCTATTACGCGACGGCGGCGATACCGGTCGCGCTGAGCGGCGCGGCCCCAATGGACCCGCTGCTGTACCGCAACCCCTACTTCTACATGTTCGAGGCGCTGGACCCGACGAACAAGAACGTGTTCGTCCATACCGCCGCCGAGGCGTTCCCTGGCAGGGCGCGGCGCTGGGCGTGCACCTGGCGCGCGCCGTCTCGACCGGGTTTGGGCTGCTGACGGTCGTCGGCGCGTATCTTCTCGCGCTGGAAATTGTCCCGACGAACGCCACAGTGTCGACAAGGGGCTTAAGCCCCTTGTCCAAAGGCGTTGAGCCGCGCCGGCTGGCATTACTGGCAGCCGCCGTTGTCGCGTTCAACCCGATGTTCCTCGCCGTGAGCGGCGCGGTGAGCAACGACGCGGCGGTCGCCGGCCTGTCGGCCATCGCGCTCTGGCTGATGGCGCGCGTGCTCAACGGCGGCGGCGCGTGGCGCATCGTCCTGGCGCTCGGCGTGGTCAGCGGGGTGGCCGTGCTGGCGAAAACGAGCGCGCTGGCGGCGGTTCCGCTGGCGGCGCTGGTGGTGATCGTGGCGCGGCTCCGGGGCCGGCTGCCGATCCCGCTGTGGCAGGCCGCCGCGCTGGTCCTGCTCCCGGCGGCGCTGATCTGCGGCTGGTGGTTTGCGCGCAACCACGCGCTCTACGGCGAGCTGACCGGCACGACCGCGCTCATGCAGACGCTGGGCTACCCCGGCGCGCCCTACCGCACCGCCTTCCTCACCGACCCGGCGGTGTTCGTGGAGGAGTTCCGGGGGCTGCGCTACTCGTTCTGGGCGCTGTTTGGCTGGTTCAAGATACTCGTGCCGCTCTTCTGGTACCACGTGCTCGACGCGCTCTCGCTGCTCGGTGCGGCGGGGCTGGCGGCGTTAGCGGTGGGCCGGTGGCGCGCCCGGCGTTGGGACGACCTGCTGCGGCTTGGTCTCGTGGTGGCGTGGTCCGGCGCGGTGTTCGCCGGCGTCACGCTCTACAACGTCTACCTGGACGCCTATCACGGGCGGCTGTTGTTCCCGGCGCTCTCGGCGGTGGCGCTGCTGCTCGTGCTCGGTCTGGACTGGCTGGCGGCCTGGCTCCGCGCGCGGTGGGCGGCGGCGATCCTGCCGGTGACGCTGGCTGCCCTTGCCGCACTCGCGCCGCTGGTGTACGTGCGCCCGACGCTGGTCCCCCGCCGCCAATGGACCGGGCGGCGATTCCTGAGACGGCGGCTCCGGTCAACCTGCGCTACGGCGAGGGCGTGAACGTACTCGCCGCGTCGGTCGAAGAGGCGTCTGTCGCGCCGGGCGAGAAGGCCCACGTGACGCTCTATTGGGAGGCGCTGGCGGCGATGGACGCCGATTACACGCTCGACCTCCAACTGCTGGGGCAGGATGTGCAGCCGGTGACGATCATCTCCACCTTCCCCGGCGGCGGGACGTGGCCCACCAGCGAGTGGGAGCCGGGCACGGTGGCGCGCGATACCTATGTGCTGCCGGTCGGCGACACGGTGGCGACGCCGGCGGTGGCGTGGGTGGTGGCGCGGTTCCTGGACGGGGAACAGGGCGCGTTGCCGGTCTACGACGCGGCGGGCGAACTCGTGGAAGGGCTGCCCATCGTGGGGTGGACGCGCTTCCGCCCTGGCGAAGCCCCGCCGCCGGCGCGCCCCCTCGACGCGGACTTCGCCGCGATTGGCGTCCGGCTGGTTGGTTATGACGTGGCGTATCTGAACGACGGCGCGCTCGGTGTGACGCTGCACTGGTCGGTTGAGCAGGACGTAAGCGAGGACCTGACCGTCTTCGTGCACGCGCTGAACGAGAACGGCGTGCTCATCGAACAGGGGGACGGGCCGCCCGTCGGCGGCAACTACCCGACGTGGGCGTGGCTTGCCGGGGATGTGGTCATCGACCAGCACCGCGTGCCCCTGCCCGATGACGCCATTCCCTACGAGGTCGCCATCGGCCTGTACCGGCTCAGCGACGGGACGCGCATCCCGGTCTCGGTGGACGGGGAGCTGCTTGAGGGCGACGTCGTGCGCGTCCTGGTCGAGGAGTAGGCGGCCCCTTCGAAAGCCTCGATTCGCTGCCGAACCCCGCAGATGCTCGCGCCCCTCTTCGGCTCTGCGCGCTTGTGCCAGGTGCCGCCGCCGCGTGCGCATCGCACGCGGCAAGAATCACTGGCTGATCTGTGTTATCTGTGGTTGTTCCGTACCGGCGGCCAGCCGTTCGATCTTCGCGCCGGTCTCGCGCCAACTGATGCGGCTCAGGCCGAGCTTCTCACGCAGGTCCTCGTGCGACATGCCCGCGCGGAAGTCGCGCACGGCGCAGGTCCACCGCAGCAGCTCAAACGAGACGTTGGGGATGGCGGCAGCCTCCGCGAGGTCGGTGAGCACGTATTCCAGGTTGCGCGCTGTGCAGTTGAAGATGTGCTCCGGCGGCCTGTACTGTTCCATGTACTCGTCGAGCACCTCGAGCCAGTCCGGGTTGAGCGCGATGCGCCGTTCCTTGTACACGTCGCGCGCGGTGCGGCGGCGCACGCCCAGGGTGGGGCGCGGCCCCTCGCGGCGGATGTCGCTGGGGCGCAGCGCCATGCACTCGCTCTTCTTGATCCCGGTGTCGAGCAGCAGGCGCACCAGCAACTCCGGGCGCGCGTCGGGGTTCTTGTCCGCGAAGCGGCGGTGGGCGGTCTCGGCGAGGAGCCGGTCCACCTCCTCGTCGCTGAGGATCGTGGGCAGGGGCGCGCTGATCGAGCGCTGCGGCACCGGGCGGGCGGGGTCGGCGAGGATGATCTTGTTTTCGTGCAGCCACTTGAAGAGGACTTTGAGCGTGGTCACGCGCCGTGCATAGGACTTGGCGCTGCACGGGATGCCCTCGCCCTGGCCGTTCTCGACCCAGGCCATGTACTCCTGGAGCTTCGTGGCGGTGAAGCTGCCGAGCGTCGCGTCCGCGCCGAAGTAGCGCTTCATGAGGTTGAGGTCGCTGTTGAAGGCCCGGATCGTGTTGTTCGTCTTGCCGGCGTCCCGGAGAAACGCCTTGAAGGGGAGGGTCACGTCTTCGAGGGTACTCTCGCGCGTGAGCGCGGCGGATTCCGCCGGCAGAAAGGCAGCCTGCTGTGCGGGTTCGTCGGTCATGGTGCGCCTCGCTTCGTGTAGTCTTCTGCGCACCATGATAGACGAAAATTTGTTCGATGTCAAAATCGCCGGGCCGCGCTCCGCCCCGGCGCAGCGGGCAGATCGTGCCCTGACGCGGTGCGCGGTTGCCCCCGGTTCGCGCTTGTCGGCATGGGATGGACGTGATACAGTGCTACTATGTTTATCTGTCGGTGTGCGCACATGTGCGGTGTGATTCATGATTGAACAATGTCCCGTCTGTGGTGGACGGTTAACGGTTGAGAAGAAAAGCAGGGGGCTGCTTGGTCGGGGCCGGCGCGTGGTGCGCTGCGATACGTGCAGCTCTGTGCTGCGCGAGCGCGGGCGCGACCGCTGGCATTATGCCATTGACATCACCCGCAGCCCCGAAATCTACCGCCGCTTCAACGGCAAGTACCTGACCGAGGCCGAGCTTGAGGCGCTTCGCGTCGCGCCGCCGGCGGCTGAAGCGAGGCCGGCAGACGTGACGCCGGCTGCCGGCGAGGAAGCGCCGCTCGACGTTGCGCCGCTCGAACCGGCGCTGACGGATGTGGAGGCCGCCGGGGTGACAGAGGCGGAAGCCGGGAATGGCGAACCCGAAGCGCCCGCAGAGGATGCGATTGACGCGCCTGCGCCCGCCGCCGAAGAGACAGCGCCGGAGGCGCCCGACGCGCCCGCTGTGGAGCCTGAACCGGAGCCGGATGCGGCCTCCGCGCCGGCGGAGCCGCCGCCCGCCCCTGAGCCGGCCTCGCCCGAACGCGCACCGGAGTCAGAGGGCGCGCCGCCTGAGGCCGGGTCGTTCGAAGCGCCGCGCTTCATCGAGGACGAAGACTGGCACGGCTTTTAATCGGCCGGCGTCGCAGTCGGTTCTATCCCCGTCTCCGCGTGCAGAATGTCGGTGAGTTCCTCTTCCAGCCGCGCCAGCGTGCTGGCGGGGGTTGCCTCGCCCGTGAGCGCCGCGTGTATCGCGGCGGCGTAGGCCCTGGCGACCGCGTCGTAGGCGGCCCCGGCGATGTTCGCCGGGCGCGCGACGGCGTTGGTGAAGGCCGCTTCGAGGGGGCCCAGCCACGGCGCGACGGCAAGCATATCCGGGTCGTGATACAGCGCGGGCAGCGTGGGGTTGACTGCGTGCTCCAGCGCGCGCAGCCGCTGCTCCCGTTCGCTGGCGAGGAAGGCCGCCAGCGCCATGGCCTCGCGGAGGTGGGGCGCGTAGCGCGAGACCGCGAGCGCGCGCCCGCGCAGGCAGCCTCCTGACGCGCCGGCGTCTGCGGCGGGAAGCGGGCTGACGATGAAGTCAGAAGCCCCCGCGCTCCCGGCGGCGTCCTGTGCGACGTAGGTCCAGTTGCGCATGAAGGCGGCGTTGCCGGCGCGCCAGACCTGGCGCGCGTCCTCCTCGACGTAGGTCGTCACCCCCGGCGGGCTGATCGTGCCCACCCACGCGGCGGCGCGCGCCAGCGCGGCCCGGGTCCCGGCGTTGTTGACTTCGGGTTGCCCGCTGGCGTCGAGGATGCGCCCGCCGCCGCTCACGAACTGCCATTCGAGCGCGTTGCAGACCAGGCCCTCGTAGCGCTCGCCCTGCCACACGTACCCCCAGAACGCCGTGTTGCCGGCGGCGCGCTCGCCCTCCTGGATCGCCGCCGCCATCGCAGTGAGCGCATCCCATGTGGCCGGCGGCGCGTCGTAGCCGTACTTCGCCAGGAGGTCTGCGCGGCTGTAGAGCACGCCGGCGTCGATCTGGTACGGCAGCCCGACCAGCCGCCCGTCAACCGTGAACGCCTCGATGAGCGCCGGAAAGAACGCGCCGGTTGCCTCAGCGGGCAGCGCGGCGTGCATGTCGAACAGGTGGCGCGCGAACAGGCCGGGCCAGGTGATCTCGATGTCGTAGAGGTCGATGTCGGGCGTGTGCGCGGCCAGCGCCTGCTGGTAAAGCGCGAGGTCATCGCTGGCGACGCGCAGGACGCGGACGGTCACGTCCGGGTTGGCGTCCATGTATCGCGCCGCAGACGCCTGGAACCGCGCCGGCTCGCTGGTGGCGAGCGTCAGCGTGACGGCCTCCTGGCCGGCCAATGGATGGGGGCGCGCGGCCAGGAGGGTGATCACGAGCGCGGCGAGCAGGGCGCTGCGTGGCTTCATGATGGCCGGCCCGCCCCGCACCGTGACGCCAAGCCGCGCGCCTGTTGCAGCACGCCGCGCCAGAAGCCCGCGCCCCACGCGACGTGGATCGTGGCAAAGACCGCCGGCACGCGCAGGAGCAGCCGCCAGCCGCGTTGCATCGCCAACTGCGTCGAGGCGACCAGGTTCGCCAGCGCGTAGCTGCCCGCGACCGCCGCAAGGAGCCACCACCCCCGGCGCGTGAACGGCGTCAGCGCCGCCCCCGCCGCCAGCGCCATGACGAACGCCGGGGCCACCAGGTGGCGCGGTCGGGTGGAGGCGGGATGACGGACGATCACGTGCACTTTCCATACGCCGTACTGGAAGTACTGGCGGGCCAGGGCGCGCAACGTCTGGCGGCCATAGTACGTCGCGCGGATGTCGGGTGCGTAATATATCCTGCCGCCATGCTGGCGAATGCGGTAATTGAGTTCGTAGTCCTGGTTGCGGATCAGTGTTTCATCGAAGCCGCCGACGCGCTCAAAGACAGCGCGCGGCCATGCGCCCATGTAGACGGTATCGACATAGCCGGGCGTGCGGCTGTGGTGAAACCGGGTCGGGATGCCAAATGGCGCGCTGGTGGCGGCGGCAATCGCCTCACCCATCGGGGTCAGGCCGGCCGGTTGCATCGGGCCACCCACGTTATCCGCGCCGGTCTGTTGCAGGTGGTACACGCACCGCGTTACGTAATCCGGTTCGGGGAGCGTGTGCCCGTCGACCCGGACGATGATCTCGCCGCGCGCGGCGGCGATGCCGATGTTCATCGCGGTGGGCACGATGCGCGCCGGGTTGTCCAGCATCCGCACGCGCGCGTCGCTGGCCGCTATCTCGGTCACAATGGCGCGCGTTTCGTCGTCGGACATGCCATCCACGACGAGCACTTCCAGGCAATCGCGGGCGTAATCCTGCGCCAGCACCGCGCCGAGGCTGCGCCGGATGAAGTCGCCCTCGTTGCGCACGGGCATAACGACGCTGACGGGTGGAGACATGTCGCCCTGTTTCGGCATCGGGTGTTCTTGCCGCAGACCTGGAATCTCACTATAGTCATCGACTATAGCATAGTTCCCCGGATGAGGAATCTGGTGTGAAGCGAACACTTTATGTCTACAATGTGCGCGCGAAGTTCGTCGCGATTGATGAAGAGATCCTGCGCGAACGGTATGACGTGCGCGCGGCCTATGTCACCCGGCGTCATCCATCTTTGTTTACTGAAATGTGGCGACAGGCCCGTGACATTGACCTGGTTGTCGCGTGGTTCGCGAGCTGGCACAGTCTGCCAGCGTTCGCCGTCGCCCGTTTGCGCAACATTCCGAGACTCCTCATCAGCGGCGGCTATGATACTGCCGACGAACCTGGAATCGGGTATGGGCTGCGCCAGGGCGGTCTGCCCCGCTTGATCAGCGGGCTGACGTTTCGGCTGGCGGATCGGGCGTTTATGCTCTCCCATTATAGTTATCATGAGGCCCTATCCAACACGCCGCTGAAGGCGGAGAACATGGTCGTTGTGCCGCTGGGCGTCCCTGACGCCTCAGCCTTTTCGCAACCGGTCGAGAAAGAAGACATTGCGCTCACGATTGGGAATATCGATGCTGTGAACGCCTACCGCAAAGGCATTCGCCCCTTTGTCGATGCTGCAAGGCTCTGTCCTGATGTTCCGTTTGTGGTGGTCGGCAAGGCCCGCGATGACTACATCCATGAATTGCGCCGCAGCGCTTCGCCAAATGTTGAGTTCACAGGCTATGTGACAGACGCGGAGCTAATCTCCTTGCAGCAGCGCGCGAAAGTCTATGTTCAGGCATCGCAGCACGAGGGGTTTGGGCTGGCGCTTGCCGAGAGTATGCTGGCGCGCTGCGTGCCGGTCACGACGTGCCGGGGGGCGCTCCCAGAAGTAGTCGGAGAGACTGGCGTTTTCCTTGACGATGTCGCACCTGAAACGGTCGCCGGCGCTATTCGTGAGGCATTCTCTATGACACCTGAGGCCGGAGCGCGGGCGCGGGCGCATATCCTTGAGCATTTCCCGCTCGAAGCCCGCAAACATGCGATTCACGCTGAGGTTGATCGTCTGGCGGGCCTGATTTGAGGCTGATCAGTATTGCCACATCTCCAGCAGGACCGTTCTATAGGTGCGCACGCGCAGCGCGGCCTCTGCGTCTCGCCGCAATAGCATTTGAACCAGGCGGAGCACAGACTTCGCCAGCAGCTCGACGGTGAATCCAACCTTCAGCATGAGCACCGCTCCTTCGCGGCCTCGCTTGCGAAAGTAATAAAGCGGACTGACGTGATGGCTGCGCACCTTCACCGGGACGTAGCGCGATACGCTGCTCGACTCGTAGTGGGTCACGCACGCCGAAGGCAGGTAGCTCACGCGCCATCCCGCTTCGATAGCGCGAGCGCAGAAGTCGTTTTCCTCGGCGAACAAGAAGAACGTCTCGTCCAATCCCCCGATTTGCTGATATAACGCAGCGCGTAACATCAAGCACGAGCCTTGCACAGCGCCAACATCAAACGGCGACGTTGCGTGCTGGCACGCCGAACGATAGCGCCCATAAACGTGATTGGGGAGCACGCGATCAATCGCCAAGTACCGCCACAGCAGGGCCGCCACATTGTAGGGAACATGCGCCGTGAGTGCGACACGCCCCTCGCCGTCGAGAGTGCGCGGCCCCACGATGCCCACGGTGGGGTTGTCGTCGAGATAGGCCGCCATCTCCGCCAGCGCGCCCGGATGCACGACCACATCGGGGTTGAGGAGCAGAAGGTAGCGCCCCTTGGCGACCTGCAGCCCCTGGTTGTTGGCGGCGGCAAAGCCCCGGTTATCCGCGTTCGCAATCAGCCGCACGTGCGGGAACTGCGACGCAATGCGCGCCGCCGTGCCGTCACCCGACGCATTGTCGATGACGATCACCTCCATGGAGCGTTCCCCTGCGCCCGCGGGCAGGCTGCGCAGGCAATCGCGCACGAGGTCGCCGGGGTTGTACGTGACGATGAGGATGCTCAGGTTGCACATGGGCGTTCAGGTTGAACCCGCCGGGTGGTTCACGTGTGCTTTGCAGAAGTACTGATAGGCCAGAAATTCCTCGCTTTGGTTGATTAACAACCTGTTGATCCGCGCCGCCTTGCGCAGGAATACGGGGCGCATGGCATCGACTGCGTACCCCGACTCCTCAAACAGGCGGGCGAAGCTGCGCTTTGTGAAGAAGCGCAGGTGCGTGCGGTCCAGCGGGCCGCTCCGCTCGTAGCGCCATTCGCCCCGTACGACAAGGTTCCAGAGCACGCGGACGTGCCGCATGTTTGGGCTTGACGCCACGACGCAGCCGTCTGGCTGCAAGAGCGGCGCAAGGCGTCTGAGCAAAGCCCAGGGGTCTCTCAGGTGTTCGAGAACCTCCGTAGCGACTACGTAGTCGAAGGAGCCGGCCTCGAAGGGGAAGGTCATGGTCTCCAGGTCGCCAGTGATTACCGAGTCGAGACGGGAGCGCGCGCGCTCGGCGATTTCGGGGACGAGTTCCACGCCGTGAACCTCGCGCGCCTTGCCCAGGGACTTGAGCAGTGCACTGGTGTGGCCTTCGGCGCAGCCCAACTCCAGTATCCGATGGTTGTTTCCATCGATCAGGTCAACGACCTGTTGCTTGGCTTCAGTGAAATAGCCAGGCGGCTTGTCAGCATAGTATTCGGACAGGTTCATCTTTGTCATGGAGTCTGTTCTGTTCACAAGCATTTCACGCGGTGGTGACCAAAGCGCGCGATAAATTCCCACGCACAAATATACCATATGCTGCCATTGCACCCGCACGTTGCGGGCCTCACCATGCACGAGACCGGCCAGAACCGCCTGACCTGTTCGGCGACGGCTACATGGTTGACGGGCGCGGCACGGATTTCGACGACACGGCCATTCGTCCTGCATCTTCTTGGATGACCTGATTCTCAAGTCCGCGCCAGGGGTCACCCGCGCGGTGGGGGACGGCCCAGACCGTCAGGTGGCGGCGCGGTTCCACCCAGGGCCGCGCACCACACGCCCAGGCGTCGCGCCGGTATGCTCGCCCTCCCAGAGGGCGGGCGTGCCGTTGACAAACACGTGGCTCACGCCGGTGGCGTACTGGTGCGGCTGCATGAAGGTCGCGTGGTCCTGCACCGTCTCAGGGTCGAAGAGGACGACATCGGCGAAGTAGCCCGGCCTGAGCGCGCCGCGCCGGTCGAGGCGCAGCGTCGTGGCCGGCAGTGTCGTCAGGCGGCGGATGGCCTCCTCCAGCGCGATCACGCCCTCCTCACGCACGTACTTGCCCAGCACGCGCGCGAAGTTGCCATAGGCGCGCGGGTGCGTGCTCGATTTGAGAAAAACGCCCTCCGGGGCGAGCGCCCCGCCATCTGAGCCAAAGCTCACCCACGGCAGCGCCACCTGCCGGCGCACGTTGTCCTCCAGCATGGTGAAGTACACCGTCCCCACCCGGCTCTGATCCTCGACGAGCAGGTCCATCGCGGCGTCCTGCCAGGGCACGCCGCGCAGCGCCGCGATCTCGGCCAACGTCTTGCCGGTAAGCGGCTTGAGCGCGTCGCTGTCGAAGCCGACGAGCAGCATGTTCTCCGGGTCGCCCTCGATCTCCCGGCGGACGCGGGCGCGGGTTGCGGGGTCGCGCAGCCGCGCGCGCAGGGCCTCCAGGCCGCCTTCCCGCGCCCACTGCGGCAGCGAGGAGTCGAGGCCGGTGCTGCTGGCGGGGTAGGTGTACATGTCGGCGGTGATCTCCAGCCCCTCGGCGCGCGCCGCTTCGATCTTCGCGATCACGGCGTCGAGTTTGCCCCAGTTCGCCTGCCCCGACCCTTGAGGTGGTAGACCTCGGCGCGCGCGCCGGCGCGACGCGCAATGGTCAGGAATTCGTCGAGCGCTTCGAGCAGTTGATCGTCCTCACTGCGCAGGTGCGAGATGTAGAGGCCACCGCAAGCCGCCGCCGCCTCCGCCAGCGCGATCAGCTCGTCCGTGGTGTAGAAGCAGCTTGGCACGTAGATCAGCGCCGACGCCAGCCCCATCGCGCCCTCTGCCATCGCCTGACGCACCTGCGCGCGCATGTGCGCAAGCTCTGCCGGCGTGGCGGGTCGGTTCTTCAGCCCGATCGCGTTCGCGCGCACCGTGCCCGCGCCGACAAACGACGCCACGTTGGGCGACACGCCGCGCGCCTCCAGGAACGCCAGGTACTCGCCGAGGGTGGTCCACGCGATAGCGTGCGCGAGGTCGCCGCGCATCTCGTGCGCCATCTCTGCCGCCGCCTCGCTGAGGATCGGCCCCCATCGACATGTCCTCGCCCATCACCTCAAGCGTCACGCCCTGCCGGATGTCGCTCTGTGCGCGCCCATCCTCGATCAGGGACCAGACCGCCCAACTGAGCATGTTGATGAAGCCGGGGGCGACGGCCAGGCCGCGCGCGTCGATCACCGCGCGGGCGTCCCCCTCGATGCGCCGCCCGACGGCGGCGATGGCATCCCCCTGTATCGCCACGTCACCGTGCAGGGGCGCGCCGCCGCTCCCGTCGTAGATCGTTCCATCGCGAATGAGGTAGTCGTATGTCGTCATGTCGCGCTTTTCCTCGCTTCTGGTCGCGCAATGGCAGGGCACGCTTCATCTCGCGAAGGTTATCTCAAATGGCCGCACATGCCAATCAGCGATACGAGGGCCATAGCGTAAGGCGCAGCGATTTGCCGGTTCTGTGATAGCGGGATATA
Source organism: Anaerolineae bacterium (assembly GCA_027494055.1). Classification (GTDB taxonomy): domain Bacteria; phylum Chloroflexota; class Anaerolineae; order Aggregatilineales; family JAFGMM01; genus JAOSJO01. The sequence goes on from JAOSJO010000026.1 coordinate 130,038, forward strand.
AACACATTTCTGCTTGATTGTACATGAACGAACACGCCACAGACCGCTTTGGGCAATGGGCCACGCGCGTCGTCGCCACCACACTGATCGACTTTGTGCTGGCAGCGGCGGTGAGCATCCTCGTGCTGCGCCTGCTCGGCCCCGAAGACGCCGGGCGCTATGCGGTCTGGATCGTGATCCCCGAAACGCTGGCAAGGTTCGGCGTGCTGGGCGTGCCCGCCGCCAATACCTATCATGTGGCCCGGCAGGTCGAGAAGCTCCCCGGCCTCATCGGCAACTCTCTGCTCATGGCGGGCGTTCTGAGCTTGGTCGTTGCGCTGGCGCTGGCCGGCTACCAGGCGCTTGGCGGCGCGGTCGGCGACGAGGGCGGCGTGAGCGGGGCGGTTCTCGCGGTACTTCTGCTCGCCTTTCCCGGCCTGATGGTCGCCGAGATGTTCCGCCAGCTTATGTTGGGCCTGGGGCTGATCGGGTCCTACAACCTGCAAAGCGTGCTCGCGAACTTCCTGCGCGTGATCGGCGTGTTGGTCCTGCTGGTCCTGCTGGATGGCGGCCTGGCCGGCGCGCTGGTCGCGTGGAGCTTTGGCGTCATCGTGGCCGCCGTGGTGGGCGTGATGGTGGTGCTGCGCCAGAGCGGCTGGCGCTGCCACGTTGACCGGGCGCTGCTGCGCGGCACGCTTGGCTTCAGCGCACGCTCCTATGTCGCCTCGATCACGACTTTCCTGAACCTCCGGCTCGACGTGTACATGCTCACCGCGCTGACGGCCTTCGACCAGGTCGGCTTTTACAAGGCGGCCACCTCGCTGACCGACCGCCTGTGGTCGCTGACCGGCTCCGTCGGCACCGTGCTATTTGCGCGCATCGCGGGCACGCGCGAAGAGAGGGACCGCCGGCTCACCGCGGTCGTTGCGCGCCTGACGCTGCTCTTCACGCTGGCGCTCAGTCTGCTGCTGCTGGCGATCAGCCCCTGGTTGGTGACGCTGCTGTATTCCGCGACCTACGCGCCGGCGGTCGTGCCGCTTGCGCTTCTGCTGCCGGGGGTGGTGGCCTTTGCGCTGTCGCAGGTGCTCACCAGCGACATCGCAGGGCGGGGGCATCCGGGTTACAACGCCGGGGCGTCCATCGCCGCCCTGGTCACAAATGTCGTCCTGAACCTGCTTCTCGTTCCCCCCTATGGCATCGCGGGCGCGGCGCTGGCAACCTCGCTGAGCTTCGTGCTCCGGGCGCTCCTCACGCTGGCGATCTATGCCCGTCTGGCGTCGGCGCGGCTGCGCGACGTCTTGATCGTGAAGGGCAACGACTGGTCTTTGGTGAAAGACAGCCTCATGCGCTTCTTGCCTGCCGGCTCGTCGCGCACGCGGCACTGAGCCAGAATCGCCAGGCCCCCACATCGCGCGGGGGCCTGGGAGACGAGCCGGAGCGTGCGCTTTTGCCTACGGCATGATGTTGATGTAGTCGATCATGATGTACTGGTCGGTGGCCGCGCTGTTCTTGCCCGCGTGCCGGATCTCAAGCACGTGGTCGCCGCCGGTCAGCCCGGTGATCTCGACAGCGTGGCCGAAGGTCACGGCAGTCGCATAGGTGTCCACCGTCTGGTACATGACATCGTCTACCCAGATCTCGAACCGACCGCCCCACGGCCCCATGGCGAAGTATTCGAGGGAGAAGCCGTGGCCCGTGAAGAGCACCCAGGCGCGGGCCTTTGCGTTCGTCGAGAACTGCACGGTGCCTGAGCCTTGCGCCGGCGAGTAGAACGTCCAGTCGTCGGTGAAGTAGAAGGCGTAGGGTTCGTTGTTCTCGTGTTTGCCGTCCGTGATCGGATCGGCGATTGCAACCTCGATGGCGTCCAGACCCAGCCATCTGGTGCTTGTGCTCACCACCCGCACGTTGTGCGAGCCGTAGTCCGTGAGGATGTTGTAGCTCCACTCATACGTGGCCGTTGCGTCGATGTAGGTGTCGATGGTGTCGAGGAGCTGGCCGTCGAGCCAGATCTCTGCGGTGCCGCACGACCGGCATTCGGCGAGGAACAGTTCGACGCGGCTCCCGGCGAACTGGAAATCGAATCGCCCGCCGTTCTCCCTGGTCCACGCGGCTGCGCCGTCCATCGCGTTCGGGTCGGTGTAGGTGACCCACTCGCCGGTGTAGTTTATGTCCTCGTAGTCCTCCTGGTAGACGCCGGGCGGTGCGCCCTCAGGCGCCGGGGCGTCGGTCGGCGTGGGCGTGTCCGTCGGCGTCGGGTCGATGGGATCGTATGCAACTTCGTCCGCGCCGATGTCGGGCGGCGGGAACGCGTTGCGCGGGTCGCCCAGGTTGGTGGGGATGTCACGGCCCAGCAGCAGGCTGCCATCCTCGCCCGCCCAGGGCGCGTCGGAGTCGTTCACTGCCGCAAGGACCCCGTCCACCGTCTGCGCGACGCCCTTGTTGCTCATGCCCTGCGGATACACATGGATGTGGAAGTCGTCGTTCGCCATGTCGTAGTAGAAGGGGTTCGTCGAGATGTTGTTGTCTTCGCCGGCGGCGTAGAGGTCGCAGCCGGGGCCGTAGTTGCCGCCGTTGCCCCAAACGTTGTTGGCGAAGACCTCGGTTGCGTACAGGCAGTTCACCAGCCCCGTGCCGGTGTTGTGCGTGATGGCGTTGTTGAGCACCACCGCGAACCCGGCGGAGTTCACAAGGACGGTGCTCTCGTCGTGGTTGTTGGCGATGGTGTTGTTGACGAGGATCGCCTGGTCATCGCCCAGGGCGACGGTAGCCGAGCCGGCGCCGCTGGACGTGTTCCGGTAGATGACGTTGTTCTCGATGCGGCTGGCGGCAAACTGGCGGGCGTCGATGGCCGAGACGGCGCCTGACGGGGCGGTGTTGCCGTAGATGAAGTTGCGCGCGATCAGGGTGTTGTCGTTCTCGACCCGGATGGCGGCCTGCATGTTGTCGTAGATGCGGTTGTTGCGCACGTAGCCATCGCCGCGCGTGTTGTTGAGGATGATGGTCGCGTCGCTACTCTGGAAGTTGCTGTTGTGGTGGATGAGGTTCCCCTCGATAGAGGCGCTGGCGCTCTCGGTGACGCCGATGGCCCCGCCGACGTTGCCCCAGAACTCGTTGTTCGTGATCCTTACCGTGGCCGAGTCGTGCACGAAGACGCCGCCGCCCACCGTGGCGTAATCCGAGGCGCCGCGCACGATGCGGAACCCGTCGATGACCAGGTTCGCAAAGATGCTGACCTCGAAGACGGGTGCGGCCATCCCATCGGCGTCGATGACGGTCTCGGTGCGCCCGTGCGTGGAGATCAGGTGGACGTTGTTGGCGCTGAAGGTGAGGCTGCCAACCTGAGCGCCGACGGTGAATTCGCCGATGTCGATGTTGTAAGTGCCGGGCAAGACGTAGACGTGTTTCCCCTCGGTGGCGGCGTCAAGTGCTTCGGCGATGGTATGGTACGGTTGGCTGAATGTACCCGTGCTCGCGCCCGTGTAGCCGCAGTTCACGAAGACGCCGTTCGGATCGCTGAGCACGCTGCCGGGCAGTTCTCCGGAGGACACGCTGGCACGGCACTGCGGGCTTTGCGTGGGCGCTGGCGTCACGGTTGGCGTCTCCGTCGGGACGACGTTGAGCACCTGGAAGTAGTCCAGCATGGTGAGGGTGTTGAGCGCCAGCGGGTTCTTCTCCGAGGCGGTGCGCACCTCCAGGATGTGGTTGCCGTCATGCGGCGCGCGGGCCACGTAGCTGGCCGGCTGTGTGGTGCCGGGAGCGTAAGCGTCCACCCGGTGGATGAAGGCGCCGTCGATGTAGATATCGAACATGCTGTAGGAACGGCCCGTGAAAAAGCCGATTTCCACCCACAGGCCATGGAACGCGAGCGTTGCGGTCGCGCCGCTCCAGTTTGTGTAGTGCGCCATGCCGGCGGAGAAGCTGGTGTTGTTATAGGCAATCCAGCTCTGGCTCAGCGCGATGGCGTCGTCCTCAGTCTCATAACGCCCGATGCCATAGTACACCGGTTCAGGCGTGTCGGTCGGTGTAAAGGTCGGGATGACGCGCAGCCAATCCAGGTAGAAGTTGGCGTCGTTGGCGACGACGTTCTTCTGGCCGGTGACTTTGAAGTAAACCGTGTGGACGGCTGTGGGCGAGTCGGGCAGGGCAATCGTGCGCGTCACCTGTTGGACGACGGTGCTGTTGTACGTATCGAAGGAGTCGATTAGCTCACCGTTGGCGTACACCTCGACAATGCCGCCCCACATCGCTTTCGTGTAGCCGACTTCGAAGGCCTCGGCGGCGTTGCCGCCCGTGCCGGTGAACGTGATGCCGGCGGTGGCGCCGACCTCGTTGCTGTAGTGGCCGGTGCCGCCCGAACACGGGGTACATGCATGTTGGACCCATGCGCCGCCATACTTCCACGCCGTCAGGTTGTTGTCCTGATAGGTGCCGGGGTTCAGTGCGGGGAAGGGCGTGCTGGTGGGCGTGGGCGTGTGATAGACCGGGATCACGTCCATGTAGTCAACGTAGACATAGTTGCCGGTCGAGGCTGCGTTCCTGGCGCCCGTGTTCCGGATCTTGATCTCGTGAATCCCGCTGCCGATGCCGGAGACGGTTACTTCCTTCTGCCAGACCGTCGGGCCATAGGCGTCTACCACTGCATAGACTTCGCCGTCAAGCCACACCTCGAAGATGCCCATGAAGGATTGCTGTGTGTAGCCGAACTCGACCTGGTCGACGTTGGCGACCCTGAAGGTCGCGGTGCTCCCCGGCGCGGTGGACCATTTCACCGACCCGCCGGAGGCGTTGGTGTTGCTGTAGATGTACCAATCGCCGCCGCCCCAGGTCCATGCGCTGCTGGTGTCTTCAAAGCGGTCGGCGGCGCTGACCGCGGTGGGTGTGAAGGTCGGCGTCGCTGTGCGGTAGGCGTTTTCGATTCGGATCCAGTCCAGCGCGAAGTAGGTATCGGTCGCGCTTGCGTTCTTTTCGCCGGTATTCCGGAGCCGGATGAAGTGGTTCCCGGTGCTGAGACCGTATATCTGGTACGTCTTCTGGAATTCGCGCGGGCCATGGCCGTCGACGGTGGCGACGAGATTGTTGTCGATGTACACCTCGAATATGCCTGCCCAGGTCGCCTGGTAGTAGCCGATCTCCAGCATACCGGGAACCTGGTTGATCCTGACGATGACGCCCGCCGAGTCGTCATATGCTCTGGTGTAACGCACCGATCCACCGGAGGTGCCGCTTACAGCCCATTCCGTCCACGCGCCGTAGTAATCCCAGCGCGGGCTGGTGTCCTCAAGGCGCGAATCGCTGTCCCACGGTATTTTGGTCGCGGTGGGCGCCGGGGCCTGGTACATCTTGAGTTCGACCCAGTCGAGCATGATGTACGTGCCCAAAGAGTACGGACTCTTCTGCCCGGTGTTGACGATCTCGATGCGATGTGGCGCAAATGTGCCCACGGGGGTTATCAGGACGGTCGTCCGCCATTGCAGGGGGCCGTAGGTATCGACGGTCGCCTTCAGTTGACCATCAACATAGACCTCGAAGATGCCGCCCCAGAGGTTGCGCGTGTAGCCGATCTCGACGGTGTTAGCCCCGGTGGGTTGCGTGCCGTACAGCACGATGCCGGCGATGTCGCCCGCCTTGTCGCCCTGGTGAACAGACCCGGCAGACGCCGAGGCGTGGGCGTAGCGGTACCAACTGCCGTGATAGGTGAACGCGCCTGCCGCGTCATTCTCATACCGGCCCATCGGTTGCCCTGTGGGCGTCGTGCTGGGCGTTGGCGTCATGTAGTTTGGGGATAATCGTGATCCAGTCGATGTACGTGTAGTTGTCTGTGGCGAGCGGATCGCGCGCGCCGTTGTTGCGAATCTCCAGGACGTGCGTTTCGCTGGGGTCGATGCCGGCGTAGAAGAAGGGTACCTGCCACACCGCCGAGGCTTCGTAACAGTTGAGGGTCTGAATCAGTTCGCCGTCCAGATAGATGTCGAGTATGCCCATGAAGCGGTGCTTGGCGTACCCGATTTCAATGGCGTTTGCGCCGGAGAAGATCACATAGGCCGCGTCGCCGGCCTGGGTTGTGTAATATACGGAGCCGGCGTTCGCGTTCGTGGTGTCGAAGCGCGCCCAACTGCCCGCGTAGGAGATGGCCGGGTCAGTATCCTGATAAGTGCCACCGCTAACGGTTGCGACGTTCTCGACGGCGAAGGCGTCGATGTCGAGGAAGTTGCCTGTGGCGCTGGGGTTGTGCGTGCCGGTGTGCTCAATCGTAATCTCGTGTACGCCGGCTGCGAGGCCGGTAACGCGGTAGGGGACCGCATAGCGGACGGTGGGCGAATAATTGTCGATTATGCCATCCTGTTCCGCTGACCCGATCGGGACACCGTCGATGAGCACGCGCATGATGGCGCGCGACGGGCCGAGGGTGCGGTAGATCGTGATGGTGTTGGCGTTGAACTCAAACGATACCGTGGCGTCAATGTCGTCGGTGTAGTCAATCGACCCGCCTGACGCCTGCGCGTTCGTGAAAAAGACCCATTGCCCTGAATAAACGACGGCAAAGTGGTCGTTCTGGAAGAGACCTTCCACTGCCTGTGCCTGGGGAGCTTCTGCTGGGTGTGCGAGGGCTGCAGATGGAAGCGCGAGGAGCATGAGCGCGACCAGACCGATCAACGCTGGCCGCAGGTGACCCAAAGTAGCATAAGACATCGTAAATCCCTCCTCCCCGAGGTGTAGGGACTTCGGACGATTCACAAATTCAATCTTAACTCTCCCTTATGATACTAACATGGTTCCAGGAGCCAACACATAAGAGTTTTGTACGAATTTGTAATGGGGGTATTAGCCAGTGACTTTGACTGGCGTGTCAGGGTTTGTGAACTCGGTCTGTGGCGCGGAGCACCAGCCCCCGCCACGCAGCGGCGGGGAGCGCGCGCGCCAGCAGGCGGAGGATTTTCAGGTAGACCCTGGCGCGCAGCTCGGCGCGGGGCCAGTAGGCGGGCAGCGAGTCCAGCCGCTGGCTGACATAGGCGGCCTCCGTCGCCGGGACGATCTCACCCGCCCGCGTCAGGCGGTGAGTGGCGTTGTGGATCGATAACTGGTACCTGCCGACGATGCCGGCCAGCGCGCGGTTATGCTGGGCTTCCGCGCCTTTCCACACCGCGTCCCGGTCCATCTGCGCGCCGACGTGGGTATAGTCGTGGTTCTGGTGCACGACCATCGCCGCTTCGGTGGCGTCGATCACGGGCGCGCCGCACGCGCGTGCGTGGTAGACCATCCAGTTGTCCCACGCCGGGCGACCGATGGCAAACGGCGGCATCGCGCCCAGCGCGCCGCGCGGCAGGACAAAGTAGTCCATCGCCCAGTGGACGTACAGCGCGCCGTGGGCCTCCACGTGCGCGCGCAGCGCCTGCGCCCATTGCGGCGTTTCGAAGTCCCACGCCTGCGCCATGTCCACGTTCCAGCGCTTGCCCACCATCAGGAAGTTGGGCCACCCGGCGCGGCGCACCGCCTGCGCCGCTTCCAGGAAGTCGCGCATCAGGATGATGTCGGCGTTGACGTAGGCCAGCAGGTCGTTGCGCGCAAGGTGATCGACCTGGGCGAACATATCACTCAGGAGGGGCGTGCCCCGCTCGTTGCGCGCAATTTCCGGCATCTGCCGCGCGCCGACCTCGGCGGCAAGCGCTGCAGCGCCTTCGTCGTCGCCAAAGACAATCGTCTCGCACCCCGGCAGCAGCGACCAGCTCGTCAGCGCGTTGCGCTGGATCACGGCGGCGTGGCCGTGGTTCGGCTTGAGAGCGGTGAAGAGCGTGAGCATGGGGCGCGCTCCGGCTATGTCCGCGTGAGGATGAAGCACGCCAGACCGTAGGCCTCCCGCGCGGGGTCGCGCGCCTCCGGCGACCCATCAGCTTGCAGCGCAGTCGGCTCGTCGCACGGCTTCCAGACCGCGCGCCCGCGCCTGATCCAGAAGTCTGCGCGGCTGACGGCGTAGCCCGCCAGCAGGCGCGGGAGCCGTTCCGCGCCGTACACGCGGCCCTGCCCCGGATAGTGCGCGTCCCGGCCGGCCGGGGCGGTCAGCAGCATGACGCCGCCGGGTTTCAGCGCGTCGCGCAGGCGCGCCATCGCGCCCAGGTCGTCCGCCATGACCGCCGTCGCGCCGCCGTTCAGGATCAGGTCATACGGCCCCGCCGCCAGCGCGGCATCGTGCAGGTCGCCGCCCTGGTAGCGATAGTCCGGGTGGTCGTAAGGCCACGCGCCGGGGTCAGGGCCGACCGCCGTCACGTGGAAACCGCGCTGCGCCGCGACATACCCCAGGAGCGCTTCGGCGCGCAGGTCCAGCGCCGCGCCGGGGCCGGCGGGCATGTGGAAGGACATCCAGACCCGTTCCATGTCGCGCGGGCTGAACAGGGCGGCCAGCGCGCGCGATGGATCGGCCGGCTTCAGCCCAGAGCGGAGCGCGCGCCAGCCGCGCCGCGCGGCGTCGTAGGGCTGCAACAGCCACCGCCGGCGCGGGTTGTCTTCGAGGGCGCGTTGTGCGTACCCCCAAAGCCGCCGGAGGGCGTTGCCCGCGTTCGCCGGGTCGATGCGCACCGCTTCGGCGGCGTGCCCGCGCATGAGGTCCCAGCGCCGCCCGCCCATCCACGCGAAGTCCACCGCGCGCAGGTTGGCGTTGCTCCGGGCGCGGCGCTCCAGCCGCCGCCAGCCGGCGGGCAGGTCCGCGTCGGCGAAGAACTTGTCGATGATGCGCACGCAGTCTGCCGCGATGGCGTGGCTCCGCGCGTGCCAGTAGCTCGGATGGCGGCGCGTGTGCGCCAGCGTGATCGGCAGGTACGCAATGGTCCCGGCCAGCCCGGCCCGGTACCACAAATCCTGGTCCATCAGGATCAGGCCGTCGTCCAGCCAGCCGACCTCTTCGAGGATGCGCCGCCGCATGAAGGCCGTCGGCTGCGGGATGCAGTGGTCGCAGTGCGTGACCGCGTATGTCAGGTCCCAGGCGCGGCAGTAGGTGACGCCGGTGAGGTTGCCATCGACATCGACCGCCCCGGCGTCGCCATACACGATGTCGACGTCGGGGTGCGCGTCAAGGTAGGCGACGGCGTGGCTTGCCGCGTCGGGCGTCGCCCAGAGGTCGTCGGCGTTCAGCCACGCCAGGATGTCGCCCTGGCTCGTCGCCCACCCGTGGTTGATCGCGTCCGCCGGGCCTCTGTCCGGCGCGGAGGTCCACCGGATGCGCGCGCCATAGCTGCGCAGGATGTCTACCGAGCCGTCCGTCGAGCCGCCGTCCATCACGATGCATTCGATGTTGGGGTAGCTCTGCCCGAGGATGCTGTCAACTGTCGGGCGCAGCAGGTGCGCGCGGTTGAAGCTCGGCACGACGACGGAGACGCGCGGCGGTTCGGGCATCTACAGCCTCGTCTCCGGAAGCGTATCGCCGGCGAGACCCCAGCGCGCGTCGTTGAAGATGATCGGGCGGCGCTGCCGGCGCATCTGCACCGCCCAGGCGCCCAACTGCGCATCGCTCAGGCGCGGTATCCTGCCGGCGGCGGGGGGCTGTTTGGCGTCGATCATGCTATCGCCGGTGCGCCGGCTGTGGTCGATGTGGTAGATCACCATCGGCGGCTTGAGCGCCGCTTCCCGCACGCCGGCGTGGTAGGCCATGTAGCAGAACAGCGCGTCGATGTGCGTGGCCGACATCGTGAGTTCCGGGTAGCCGTGCAGGTCGAACCAGTGCCGGCGCGCAAGCAGGGTGAAATCGCCCGGCGCGTTCGCGTGGATGTCGCTGCGCACGCGGAGCCGGCCCGGCAGGAAGCGCGCCCACAGCCGCTGCCGGAGCGCCTGGCGCGGCGTCAGGTACGGGTAGATGCGCCCGATCGGGCCGGGGAAGCCCGGCTCGAAGTTGGCGATCTCGTAGCGCGTGTAGGCGCGGATCACGTTCTCGCGGCAGAACGCGAGGCGTTCCTGCGTTGACATGTCGAGCGGCGTGTCCGGCGGCACGTCGTAGCGGTCAACGCGGTACATGACGCCTTCCTCCAGCCGCCCCGACGCCAGGAAGCTGAAGAGTTCTTCCGCGAAGAGGATGTCGATGTTGGTCGCGAGGATGAAGCGGCCCCGCGCGCGGCGGATGCCGACGTTCTTGGCGATCATCTGGAAGAGCGGCAGCCGGTCGCTGTAGCCGAAGCGGTTGTGGCACGTCTCCGGCACTTCGATGAAGCGCACCGTGCACGGGCCGCCGTCCGCGGGCCAGTCGAGCGCCTCGGCGAGGCGGGGCCGGTCTGCCGGCGGGTTCCACTCCACGAAGACCAGCTCGCTGTCGAGGGCGTGGCGGCGCGCCTGTTCCAGCAGGCTGGTCACGAACAACTGCATCCGGTGCGTCAGGCCGCCGCCGTGGCCGTCGTTGCGCGAGGTGACGACGAAGCTGATATAGGGGGCGTCGCGTTTGCGTCCGATTCTGCCATTGGGTTTACTCAAACCAGCGCGCCACGATTGTACCGTACCAGCCGAGATAGTCATCCACCATGCGGTCGCGGTCGAAGCGCGCGCGGGCGTCCGCTGCCGCCGCTGCGCTGAAGCGCTGCCGCACATCCGCGTCGACCAGCAGGGAGGCGGCGCGGCCGGCGAGGGCCTCAGCGTCGCCCGGCGGGGTCAGGAACCCCGTCACGCCTTCCGTGACCTGCTCCGGGGTGCCGCCCACTGCCGTCGCCACGACCGGCGCGCCGCACGCGAGCGCCTCCAGCACGGCACGGGGAAGGTGTCGGCTTTGGTTGCGTGCATGTAAACATCCGCCGCCTGGTAGTAGCGCGCCAGCGTCGCCGGGTCGCGCGTGAAGGGCGCATAGGTGAGCGCCGCCGCGCCGATCTGCTCGGCGGGGGCGTCCATGCCCAGCGCGACGAAGCGCACCGCCGCCCCGCGCAGCCGCTCCGCGATCCGGGGCAGCGCGGCGCGCAAGGTTGCGTGGTCTTTCCAGGGGTTCTCCGGCTGCGCCATGAAGAGCAGCGTCGTGTCGTCCGGCGGGAGGCCCAGCGCCGCGCGCGCTGCGCGCCGGTCCGCCGGGGCGAAGACCGTTAGGTCCACGCCGTTGGGGATGACGCGCGCCTCCGCGATGGCCGGGGCCAGCATCGAGCGCGCGACTCTGTCCATCAGCCAGCGGGAGGGCGTCGCCACGTACAGCCGGCTCCGCGCGTAGACCCGGCGCTTGCGTCGCCAGTTGAAGGCGGTCGCGTCGCGCGCAATTGCGGGCGGGATGGTGAGGTCGGGGCACTGGCCGCAGCCGGTCTCCCAGCGCGTGCAGGCGAATGCGTGCGCGCAGTGCCCGCTCAGCAGCCAGGCGTCGTGCAGGGTCAGCACCACTGGCGTTTGTTCCGAAAGCCAGGGGAGCGCGCGCAGGTCAAAGTAATCGCCGTGCAGGTTGTGCGCGTGGACGATGTCGGGCTTCTGGGGCGGCAGTTGGAGCAGCCGCCGCGTGCCGGGAAGTTGAAGTCCTCCACGCCAAGCGACCGGCCCGGCAGCGCCAGCGCGCGCGCGGCGTCGGCGAGGGCGGCGCACAGCGCGCTCCATGGCCGGCTCAGCCGCCAGACGGCGCGCCGGTCGAGTTGTCTGGGGTGCCGCAGCGCGCGGAGGCGCGCCTCCGCGCCCCACCAGAAATGCGGCCACGCGCCGTGCCGCCCCGCGTTGGGGATTTCGTACACGTCCGGGTCGTCGCTGTGCCGGTAGCCCACCGCCATCCAGGCCTCCAGGCCGCGCGCGCGGTACGCCTGGAAGAGCGCGCGGGCGATCTGCTCCGCGCCGCCGGCCACGTCGTGCGTGCTCACCTGCAGGATGCGCAGCGGGCGCTCAGTCACCGAACCACGCCTCCAACATGCTGGCAAAGGTCGCGAAGTCCCAGTCGCGCACGATGAAGCGCGGCAGCGCAAACGGATCGACGCCCGGCTCGACGCGGCCGGCGAAGTTGGCGCACGCGCAGGTGAAGCCGGCCTCACGCACCAGCGCGACCGTCTCCGCCGTGTAGTCGCCCGGCGCGCCGTAGGGGTAGGAGAAGCTGGTCACGGGGCGACCCGTCAGCGCCGACAGGCGCGCCTGGCTCTCGACGATCTCCGCGCGCTGCACCGCCGGGGGCAGCGCGGCCAGCACCGGATGGTTCACCGTGTGCGCGCCCACCTCGACCAGCCCGCCAACGGCCAGCGCGGCGACCTCGCCCGGCTGGAGCGCGCGGTGCGTCGGGCGGGCGGTCGCGTCCACGCCGGCCCACGCCTGAAGCTGCGCCAGCGCCGCCGCGCGCTGCGCCGGCGACAGGGAACGCAGCAGCGGGTGCAGCGCGCGGTAGATCGCGTGGCGCGGCGTCGGATCCGCCGCGTCGAGCACGGTCCAGCCGCGATGGCGCGCGTAATCGTCCGCGCTGTAGCTGGCGGCGGCGCCCAGCCGCCATTCGTGCGCCCTCCCCGTCGATGGCGAGCGTCAGCGTCTCCGGGCGCGCGCCCGGCAGAAGCAGCAGCCGCTCCAGCTCGTCCCACCAGAACTCATGCGCCTGGCCCGTATGCCCGGTCACGACAAACACCGTCGCGGGGACCTGATGGGCCTCCAGCAGGGGTTTGGCGTGGTGCAGGTTGTCGGCGTAGCCGTCGTCGAATGTGACAGCGACGGCCCGGTGCGGGACGCGCCCGCGCCGGAGCGCCTGCGCCAGATCGGGAAGGGACATCGGGCGGTAGTGTGCGCGCAGGTGGTCGAGATGCTGTGCAAAGCGCGTCGGCGCGACGCTGAGCAACTGTGGGTCCGCTTCCAGGGCCGCCACGCGGTGATAGAGCAGGATGGCGGCGTGCGGCCTCAGCCGGCCCGCGATGCGCTCCCGGAGGCTGTGGAGGCTACGCATGGCCTACTGCGCGTCCCGCCACTTCAGGAGCGCCCGAATGCGTCGGCGGGGTTGCACAACGCGCCGCTGCGCGTCGGTGAGCGCGAAGAAGCGGTCGAGCGTGTCGTTGCGCACCCGCCAAGTCCCGCCCGTCTTGGGGGTGTGCAGGAAGATCAGTGCGGGCCGGGTGTCCCTGTCTGAAGCTTCAGGCGGCATCGCCTACCCTCCCGGCCTGAGCTTTGCCGGCAACTGGCTGATGATGCGCCGGCCTCGGTGGATTTTGCCAGGGAGGTTGTGCCGCTGCCACACATCAGTGTAGAGCCGGTTGAGCAGGCGGAAGGCCTGCACCTCGGTGCGGGTAACCCCGGTCTCGCGGAGTTGCGCGTCCAGCAGCCGGTGGGCGAGGGCGTAAAGCTCGGTATCCAGGCGGTGGCGCGCCTCGATGAGGGCGCGCGTTTCGGGCGCGAGCGCCTCTTTCGCCGGGCGGCCCGAAGTGACATTCAGCTTCAGGTAGAAGACGTTGCCCCAGCCCAGGCGGCGGCGCAGCAGCAGCAGGAACTCATCGAAGCGCTCTGTCACCCCCACGGCCTGAAACTGCGTCGCCAGGTTGCGCCGGGCGATGTCGCCGGCCTGCGCCGCCTCCTCCGCCGTCCAGTCCGCGCTTACCCAGGATTTCCGCGCGTCGTAGTCATAGAAGCCGCTTATCCAGCGCGTCATTGTATCGCCGCCGTGCCTCTCGGTGTATTCGTGCAGCGTCGTGCCTTCCTCGAGAAAGCGTCTGTGGCGCGGGTGGGCGGGGTTGTGGCGGACGTAATAGTATTCGGAGACGAAGCGCGTCACCGGGTCGCGCAGCAACGTGATGTACGTCGCCGGCCGGGGCATCCAGCGATGCAGCCCGAAGGGCATGTGGCCTCTCAGGCACCGGATGGGCTGCTTCTCCGCGTCGGTGAGGGCGAAGAATTCATCCAGCGTGTCGATGTTCGTGTGGTAGATCGCCTCCGGCGGGTAGTGGCGGTCGATGAGGGTGTTCAGTGTGACGCCCGCTGTCTTCGGAATGTGCAGAAAGATCAGCACGGCGTCAGGTTCGGCGGGTGCGCTCATTTCGCATCCCTCTGGCGCGCGATCCGCGCCGGCAGCCGCCGGATGGTGTACGCGCCCCGGCGCAGCACGGTCCGAAGCCGGCGGCGGTGCGAGACGTCGGCGTAGAGCCGGTTCAACAGCCGGAACAGCCGCAGCTCGACCTGGAAGGCGAGGCCCTGCGCGCGCACCTGCGCGTCAAACTGCGCCTTGGCGTGGGCGTAGAGCGCGATGTCCTCGCGGTTGGCCTGTGCAATCGCGGCGAGGGTGGCGCGCGGTATTGCGTTGTGGGGGCGGCGCGCCCGCGTGACGTTCTGCCGTGTGTAGAGGATGCGCCGCCAGCCATGCACGCGCCGCAGCAACAACAGGAACTCGTCGAAGCGCTCGGTCAGGCCGGCCACGCTGAAGTAAGCTGCAAGGTGGCGCTGCGCAGTCGCGACGGCGTCCGCCGGCAGGGGGTTCGGCAGCCAGTCCCCGGTTTCCGCGAACCCGCAGAGCCACCGCGTCATTAGGTTCGGCTCGCCGATCTCGATGTATGCCTCAAGTGTGACATCATTCGCGATTAGATGCTCGTGGAAAGAATGATCGGGGCTGGTGCGAATGTACGTGTACTCGGAGACGAAGCGCGCGACCGGCTCACGCAGCAACGTGAGGTACGTCGCCGGCCGGGGGAGCGCCGCGTGCAGCCCGAAGGGCATGTGGCCTCTCAGGCACCGGATGGGCTGCTTCTCTGCGTCGGTGAGCGCGAAGAAGTCATCCAGCGCCTCGATGTGCGTTTGGTAGATCGCCTCTGGCGAGTAGTGGCGGTCGATGAGGGTGTTCAGCGTGACGCCCGCCGTCTTCGGAACGTGCAGGAAAATCAGCGCGGCGTCGGGTGCGGCGGGCGGCGTTCCAGGCGTGCGGCTCATGGCGCGTCCCTGTCGGGATTGTGCGGCGGCGCGCCGGCGGCAGTTTGCGGCTTCACCGCGCGCACCGTGATGAGCAGTTCATAGTCCGGGTCGTGGAACGCAAGCTCTCCCCGGCGCAGGTCATCGCTGGCGAGGCCGTAGAGATACGCGGCAGCGTCCAGGACGTTGCCATGCGCCTGGACCTCGACGCCCGCGGGCGGCCAGCATTCTTCGAAGAGCCGGCGCGCCGAGGCGGTGGTGAAGCGCCAGTACTCGCCCCAACGGTCCATGTCGTAGCGGCTGATCTGGCTGATGCCCGGCACGCTCACCAGCGCCACGCCGCCCGGCTTGAGGAGGCGGTACACGGTGCGGACGGCAGCGTGCACGTCGTAGATCACGTTGAGCGTCTGCGTCAGGATCACGCAGTCAAACGCCTCCGCCGGCAGGTCGTCGCCGCGCGTCAGGTCGCCGACGAGGGTGGCGTGCGGGCTTCCCTCGGCGATGTGGAGCACGTCGCTCTGGGTCACGCGGTCGCCGCCGAACCTGCGCGTGTACGCGGGGTCGCCGATTTCGAGCACGCGCCCGGCAATGTCGTCGGCGTGCGCCGCCAGAAAGCGCTCGATGTACCACCGGCAGATCGGCAAGCCGCGACCGATGCCGAATTCCCGGTTGACCGGCTGCACCCGGCGCAACGCGCCAAACCGCACCCACCCGACCGGCGGCCACACGCTGAAGCGCGCCCGCTGCGCTGCCAGCCAGCGCCGCGCCGACTCCGGGACGAGCCGCGCTGCCCGCGAACGTATCTTTGCCGGGATGCGTCTAAGCTTTGCGCTTCGCATAGATCAACAAGAAATAGTGAGTATGTTCTGTCAGGCGGAAAGGCGGCTGCACGCCAGGGGTTGGTCTGCGGGTCGAAGGCGTTGACCAGGTACTCGAAGCCCTGCTCGTGGAGCAGCGTGAGGAGGTTGTGCAGCGTGCGCGGCAGCCCCGGCAGATGGTGGTACTCGATGACAAGCTCGCGCACCTTGCGCAGCCGGTCGGCGGTGTCGGCGAGCACGACCCATTCCGCGCCCTCGATGTTGAGCTTCACGAAGTCGGCCGGCGCGTCGAGGTAGTCGCGCAGGCGCACGCACGGGACCTCGACCGTTTTCCAGCCGTCGGGAGCGCCGCCGGGCATCTGCGCGGCGAGGGCGCTGCCGTACTTGCCGTCGGCGTAGAACGTCATCACGCCGGCGCGCGCGCTGACCGCCGCCTGCACCAGCTCCACGCCCGAAAGGGGCGTTGCGCGCGATGTTCTCTTCCAGGTAGGGGTAGACAATGGGGTCCGCTTCGAACCCGACGATCTGCGCCTGCGGGTAGCAGCGCTTGAAGTACAGGATCGACATCCCGATGTTGCTGCCGCAGTCGAGGATGCGCGGGTCTGGACGCGACGCGGTGAAGTGGTACAGGCGGTTAACGAAGAGGTCCTTGTACATCGTGTAGAAGTTGGGCGCGTCGTTGATGCGCACCGTGTAGCCGAGGCATTCCTCGACGCCAGAAGTGCGCGGCGGGTCGCTCATCATCCGCCCCCGGAGCGCATCGAGGCGGCGGCGCGTCTGCATAGCGCGCCACTGCTCGCGCAGGCGCGGTGGTAACACGCGGGAGGGCAGCCGCTTGAGCATAGGGGTCAGCCTCCCTGGCGTCCACGGTTCGCGATACGGCGGCTTCTCCGCCGCCCACCCCGCTGGCTTGACCATCCGCGCACAGATCTGCAATGGATAGGTCATATCGACGTGATCGCGTTCGCGCTGTGTGAGGTGTTCGGCGGGGAGGTTCATCTGGTAGGCGATCTGGGTGAAGAGGTTGCCCTGCACCACAAGCTGAAAGTCGGCGTCTGTGAGGCCGATGACCCGGAGGAGGTTCTCGACCTGGATCGGGGTGAAGAACCAGTAGGAGTAGAAGGTGCCGCCCGTGCCCATATCGAGGCCATCGCCCAGGTACGTGTAAAGGCACGGGAAGTTGACCAGCAGCACGCCTCCAGGCTTGAGGATGCGGACCGCGTGGTAGAGCGCCGCCTCGATATCGTAGATGATGTGCATGGTGAACGGGATGACAAAACAATCGTAGGTATCGCCTGGAACATGGTCGGCGCGGCTGAGGTCGGCCACGACGTTGATGCGCGGGCTGTGTGCGCTCAGGTCCATTGCATCTGCCTGGGTCACAGTTTCTTTGCCGTATTGCTTCAGGGTCCATATCGAGCCGATCTCAAGGCAGCGGCCTCCGAAAATCGGCGCGGTTGGCGCTGAGGAAGCGCGCCCAGTAATCGCGCACGATCGGGGTGCCCGCAGTCTGCCCATCCTGCAGCGGGCGCAGCCGCCGGAACTGCGCGCACCGGAGGCTGCGAACCAGTGGCATGGTGAGAAACCTGGCAACAACCCGCCCTAGCATTTCCTGAACCAGAAATCGGCCTTACAAGGCCAGACACCCGCGCGACGCGCGCCGGGGGAGGCCGGTGAAGCTGCGCCGCTGCGCAGGCGTGCTTGTGAGCGCGCCACAGGTCGGCGAGTCAGGGCCGACCGCCCCAGGTCTGTCATGATGGACCCCGCGCTATGCATACCCCAGGTAGGTTACCACATCGGCGGCGATTTCATCGAAGCGCGCCGCGATCCGGTCGTCGAAGTAATGCTGCCAATCCCCGTGTATGCCTTTTCGGTAGTGGGACATGATGTCTTCTTCGCCCTGCTTGCGCCCCTTGCTCAGCCTCTCGAAGCTGAAATCGTCGAGCAACTGCCTCAGCGCGTCATCGGGGAGGCGGATGTCGCAGTGGGCGAACAACTGCCGGAACAGAGGATAAGCATCCTTCCCGGTCAGGTCTTCAAAGCGGAAGACCAGGACGCTGCTGTCCTTCTGGTCGGCGCCCACCCACGACTGGAGACCCTCAAACACGCCCCACTGTGCCATCTCTTCGATGGTGTAGATCATCCCGTCCTCGAAGTTCATCCCTTCGAGAGTTTCCCTTGCGACCCGGTTGGCGTCCGTCACCATGGGGTGCGAATAGCGATTCGAGAAGTACCACGACACCGCGATGTCGCGTGGGTCGCGCATGACGAAGAAGCCTGTGAAGCCTCTCAGGTTTGGGGATGGACCGGTAGCCCTCATAGCTGATGTACATCGGGGTCAGGATCGTGCGCTCCGGGAACGGCTCGGAGAACGTGCGCTCTGGGATGCAGCGCGTGTCGAAGCGTTCCGGCAGCGTCTCCTGGTAGGTGTGGGTTCGCAGGCCGGAATACTCATAGACCCGTTTGTCGGAGAGCATCCTCCGCACCCACTGGCTGCCGGCCTTGTACGCGCAGCAGTGGTAGATGTTGACCGAGCGCGAGCGCCAGCGAACCGGCGTTTCCGCCGGCGCTTGTTGCTTTCGCGACGGTTGCCTGATCCGCTTCCGGATCACGGTCACCAGGCGCGCGAGTCTGCCTGCTGTCATGCGAGTCTCTCCATTTGCCATTCAAGTTCCGGGCGGATGACGCCCACCCGCTTGCCGCCAAAGTGCGTGCCCACGCCGCCGAGGTCTTCGATGTCGAGGGTGAGCACATTGCGAAGCATCGCCAGTTGCCTGATCTGCCACATGCCGCCGAACGCCGTGAGGACCACGCGCCCCGGTTTGAGCAGGTTGCCGGGGACCTCACAGCGGCTGACGTAACGCCCCGGTTCCCTGGGGCCGACAAGCGCCTCGTTGTCAACGTCGTATGAGTCGAAGAGGTCGATGCCGTCCGAGCTGGTGAGGACCACGCCCACCCGGAAGTTGCGCGGGATATGTTTGAACAGCCGGTACTCGATCTCGATGAAAAACGGCCGGCGCACATCGAGCACGCCGCTCACCGCCCCGTCGCTGTTCCGGATGCGCACCGCGTAGATCTTAAGCTCGTCAACTCCGGATTCGGCGACGCCGTTGGGCCACTCGCGCGCGCCGGTGTTGACCGCGTTGTTCGAAAGGTATTCGGACAGCACGTCTTCTGCCGGGCCGTCCAACTGGAGACGCCCATGATCGAGCCACAGCGCGCGCGTGCACAGGCGCGAGATGCTCGCCATGTTGTGGCTGACGTACAGCACCGTGCGCCCCTCGCTGGAGACCTCGCCCATCTTGCCGAGGCACTTCTGCTGGAAGGTCGCATCGCCCACGGCCAGCACCTCGTCCACCAGCAGGATGTTCGGCTCCAGGTGGGCGGCGACGGCGAACGCCAGCCGCACGTGCATCCCGCTGGAGTAGAACTTCACCGGCGTGTCGATGAACTGCTCGATGCCGGCGAAGGCGACAATTTCGTCGAACTTGCGCGCAATCTCCGCGCGGTTCATCCCCAGGATCGACCCGTTGAAGTAGACGTTCTCGCGCCCGGTGAGCTGGGGGTGAAAGCCGGTGCCGACCTCAAGCAGCGAGCCGACGCGCCCGCGAGTCTCCGCGCGCCCCTGCGTGGGAAGGGTGATGCGCGAGAGGATTTTCAGCAGCGTGGACTTGCCCGCGCCGTTCGCGCCGACGACGCCCAGGATTTCGCCCTGGTTGACCTCAAAAGAGATGTCGCTGAGCGCCCAGAACGTCTCCAGCAGGTCGGCGGCGCTCCGTGCCTGGCCGCGCAGCAGCCGGCGCGCGCGCCGGAAGGGCGCGGACATCGTTTCGCGCAGGGTGGCGCGCCCGATGCGCTGTGCGCCGATCTGGTAACGCTTGGAGAGGTTCTCGACCCGGATCGAAGTTTCGCTCATGGCGTCACACCACGTCCGCGAAATAGTTTTCCATGCGTCGGAAGTAAAGCGCGCCGGTGACGAGGAGCACGAGCGCAATCGCGTTGGGTACCAGGAGTTCAAGGCTGGGGGCCATGCCCTTGCCCAGCAGCGCCCACCGGAATCCTTCGATCACGCTCGCCATCGGGTTGAGCAGGTAGAGCGCCTTCCCCGCGTCGCTCACGAGGCTTATGGGATAAATGACCGGCGTCGCGTAGAGCCACACCTGCGCCAGGAACGCCACCACGAAGCTCACGTCCCGGAACTGCACGTTCAACGCCGCAAGCCAGAAGCCCACGCCCAGCATGGTCATCAGGGTTGTCAGCATGAACGGCAGGAGCCACACGACGTTGATGGTCGGCGTCATCCCGTAGACGACCATCATGCCCAACAGGATGATGAAGGACGGGGCGAAGTCCAGCAGCCCCGACAGCCCCGCCGCGATGGGCAGCACGAGGCGCGGGAAGTAGACTTTGGTCAGGATGTTCGCATGGCTGACCAGGCTCTCCGCGCAGCGGCCCAGACCGGAAGAGAAGAGACTCCAGGGCACCAGGGCGGTGTAGCTGAAGATCGGGTAGGGGATGTCGTCCGACGGGACGTTCAGCAGGCCGCCGAAGAACACGCTGAACACCACCATCGTCACGAACGGCCTGATGATCGCCCACGATGCCCCGAAAACCGTCTGCTTATAGCGGACTTTGGCGTCGCGCCAGATCAGGAAAAACAGCAGTTCCCGGTAGCGCCAGAGTTCACGGAGATCAAGGTTCGTCCAACCGGATGGGGGGGCAATAACGGTCAGTGGCAGCGGTTCGAGCCTGGCGGCTGAATCACTTTTGGCAACCGTTTCTTCAGCCTCGGCGGCCCCTTTGAGCACAAACGTTGTCCCTACTCAACCATTGACTCGGAAAGCGCGGCGCATTATACCGCAGGGGGTACCTTTTCTCCACTCATCACGCGCCTCGCGCCTGCGGGCAGCGTCCAGGCCGGCGCGTGACAAAAAGGCGGGCTACCCTGGAGTAGCCCGCCCTGGACTTTGGCAGTTTGAAGAGGCCGATGAGGGGAGACAGCGGCCTTTGCTGGAGATAGAGGCCGGAGAAAGGGGCAAAACGCCTTAAGCGCGGGCGGAAGCGAAGGCGGCGTTGCGTAAGGCCAGGAGCAGGGCCTCTTTTTCGCCCCAGTCATCCGTGGTGAGGGGCGCAAAGGGGGCGAAAATCGTGGTCGCCCCACACGGTCGCGCGGAAAGCGCGCCAGAGGGTGTTGAGCGACCAGCGGCTGGCGCCACGCCACCAGCGCGTGGGCACGGGTGGCGCGGTGGACAAGCCCCAGGTGCGGTAGCCGGCCAGGAGCAAGAGCGCGTAGACCCAGGCGCTCCACTGGACCGAGGCGACGGCGGCGATGGGGTTCCAGCACTGCTTGTCGCCCAGACCGAAGTTGGCCTTGAGTTCGCGGTGGCAGACTTCGAGTTCCCAGCGCTGCCAGGCCCAGAAGAGCAAGGTCGCCAGCGGCAAGGGCAGGCCCCAGGCGCCGTTTTCATCCTGGACGGCGTTGACCAGGAAGGGGAGGGGCGGTGGGTGCGCGCGTTGCGCTTGCCGCGCACCACGATCAGCATGAGCGGGCGCTCCGGTGCACCCTGACGCAGAAACGGACCTTGCACCTTCACCTGCAGGTGGCGCGCTGTGCCGCGCACCATGAGGGTGAGGGGGCGCCAGCCCTGGCGGTGCTGTCAGAGTTGCTGGGGGGATAAGGCGCGGGCGCCATATTTGCGCCGCCGTCCGCGCCCGCTTTGGACGCCGGGCAGATGGTACAGGACGCGGTTCCGGGCACTGCGCGCCAGCAAGATCACGCCCTCCGGCAGCCGCTGCCACAAGTCCAGCGTGTCGTAGTGGCCGTCGCCCACCATCAGCACCCTCTGGTGCGCCCGCCCGTGACAGGTCAACTCCTGCCGCACCCAGCCCAGAAACTGCCGCCGCCTCCCATTCTGTGGCCGGCGGGTGCGCCACCGGCCAGGACTTCGCGGTGAAGGCGGGCAGCCAGCGCAGCGGCAGCGCGCGACTGTAGCCCTGCTCGGCGGGCAGCAGCCAACTGCCGTTGAACCAGCGCTGCGCCGCGT
Source organism: Anaerolineae bacterium (assembly GCA_027494055.1). Classification (GTDB taxonomy): domain Bacteria; phylum Chloroflexota; class Anaerolineae; order Aggregatilineales; family JAFGMM01; genus JAOSJO01. The sequence goes on from JAOSJO010000026.1 coordinate 151,666, forward strand.
GGATGCCGGTCATGAACGGCGGCGTGCGTGGGTTCCGCAGCCACCCCGCCCCTTCCAGCGTGCGACTGCTGCGCGGCGTCTGTGTCGCATCGCCGCCCACCACATACACCGCATCCGGCGCCACGTGCTGCAGGGTCTGCGCAAACAACACCGCGCTGGCCTGTTGCGCGTTGAAGCGCCCTGGCTGAACAGCCGGTACCACGCGCTCCAGTCCTGCTCCGTCAGACCCAACGCCATCAGCAGTTGCGTGATGGTGTGACGCGAAAACGTGAAGAGCTCGGCGAAGACCAGCGCCACCCCGCGCAGGTAGACCCGCTCTTGCCTGAAGACTGCGCGGTGCGCCTCCAACAGGGCAAACAGATTCTTGATCAGTTCAATGTTTTGTGGAATATTGGACATGGGATGGCCTTTGGCTCGCTTCGGTCTTGCACCCTTAAGCTTGCCCGAAGGTCATCCCTTTTGCCAAAATAGCCAAAGTCCAGGGCGGGCTACCCTGGAGTAGCCCGCCCCATGCGTCGCTGTGAATGCGGCGCAATAGATGTGGCGCAATAGTGCGGCGCGCGCCTAGAACCCGGACATGCCTGACTGCATTTCGTCGGTGATATCGACGAATTCCGCAGGCGCGGTGAAGGTGAACATCCCGTTGTGGTTCGTGAGTTCGACCGCGAGGCTGAGGCTGATGTCGAGGGGTTCGGCGTCAGGCTCGGCGGTCTCGCCGGTCAGGCCGGCAAGCATCATCGGGTCCAGCGACATGTCGAAGTCAATCCCGAACCCGTAAAGGTAGCTGTCGTTGATGCCGACGTGCTGCGTCATGGAGAGGGTGGTATTGGTGAAGAACACGCCGACCATCGCGATAATCATCGGAAGTTGCGCCGTCATCTGCTGCATTTCCTCTTCGCTCATGCCGGCGCCTTCCGCCGCGCCCGCAGCAGACGCCCCCGCAATGAGGTTGCCGATCACCGCGCCGAGTTGCGTGTCGGCGAACAGACCGGGGAGGTCGAGGTTGGTCGTGAAGACCGCCACGGGATTGCCCCCAACCTGCATATCCGCGCCGCGCTCGATGGTGACGTATTTGGTCATCAGGTCGGTGAGCGGGGCGACATCAAGGTCCTCCATGGCGCTCATGTCACCCATGCTCGACAGGTCGCCAGACATCAGGTCTTCCAGGTTCAGGCCGCTCTCCTCGGCCATGGCATCCGCCGCCGCCGAGAGCAGGAAGCCTACCCACCCGCCGCCTTCAGGGTCGGTCATGTAGAAGTAGCCGTCCGTCATGACGAAGCTGAATGTCCCGGACATGCTCTCGCCCGCCTCGAGGTCGTTGGCGGTGCCATTGATGTCCATATTCAAGCTGACGGCGGAGAACGGGTCCATAGCGTCGGGGTCGAAGGTGAAGTTGCCGCTGCCGTCCGAGTTGACATCAGCCATGCCGGACACGGACAGTGCAAAGGTGTACCCCATTGAGAATGCGTTCACGGCTTTCATGGCGGGTTCTGTACTGTAGTACAGCGCGCAATCGGCGGGGGAAAGGCCATAGCACGGCTGCTCTTCCTGCGCTGACGCGGCAAGAGGCGCCACGAGGGTGGCGATGAGCGCGAGCATCATCACAACACGGATAGTGAGTTTCATCAAATCTCCTCCTATAAGGAAAGACAAAAGGTAACGCGCTCGGACTGGAATACCTGACACTGACAGGTCTCTTGGGCGGCAGCGCCGTGGGCGTGCCTGGCGTTTGTGGCAGTGGCTTGCTCCTGCTGCCTCCTCCTTTCCGAAATCAGGTGGTTGAACTGCCTCGTTTCTCTTGAAAACTCTGTACGCAGCGCGACCGGATTCGTTGCGCGCAACGCTTGAGGTTAACTCTATGAAGTATCATCGAATCAACTCACTTTGTCAAGTCGGGAACCGGTTACTTTTGCGTAAGTCAATAAATTCGATTAACTTCATGGCGGAAATAGTATCATTCTGGGCGCGCCCCCGGCCAGAAGACGCGCTACTGCGCATTGTACTCCATCTCGGCCAGCGCGCGCGCCGCCTCGTTGATGGCGACGCGCTGCTTGCGGTAGAAGTCCGACTCGCTCATCGCCAGCCGCCGCGCCACGTCGCGCACCTTGCGCCCCTGGATGTAGCGCATCTCCAGGATGTTGTAGAGCGTCCATTCGGCGGCGGTCATGCTCCGCTCGCCTTCGGGCCGGAGGCTTTCCACGGCCTGGAGCAGCACGGTGCGCAGCGCCTGGGCGGCGTTGACGGCGCTTTGCGCCTGCTCGGCCTGGACCACGCGCAGCGACAGCAGTCTGCTGTCGGTAAGGCGCGGCCCGCCCCAGTAGTGGTTGAGCGCGTCTTTGACCGCGTTGGCAAATTCGGTGCTTTGCACGAGCTGCGCGGGGGTGGCATATGGCTCCTGACGGTAGCGCGTGACGCCGCGCCACCGGTCGATCTCCTCCATCTGGGGCATCAGGCCTTCCAGAAAGCCCGCGAGTTCGGCCTGCAGGCGCATGTCGCGCAGCACCCGCGCGCTGCGCTCCGCCCACAGTTGCAGCGCCTCCCTGTTCTTCGGGCGTCAGCGCCGGCGGCGTGGTCCGCGCGTGCACGCCCATCACGCCGAAGAGCGTCCTGCCATTCGCCTCGCCGTTCGGCTCGTGCCACAGCGGGATCAACCAGAAGCCCTCCCGCGCGATCATGTTGCCGACATGATCCGCCGGGTGCGCCCCGTTGGCGCCGTTCAGCGTCAGCGCTTCCACTACGCCGACCAGCGCTTCAGGGGTCACGGCGCTGTCGGGCAGCATCCCGACGGACTGCTCCAGCACCGGCCCGTCGGCGGTCGAGGCCGCGACAAACGCCGAGGGGACGCGGAGATAGTCGCACGCCGAGGCGAGGATGCCTTCGAGGAGTTGCTCCAGATCCGAATGGGTCAGGAGGCGTTCGCTCAGCTCGCGGAGGCGCTCGATCTCCGCTTTGTCGTCCTGGTAGATCAGCCAGTTCTTGAGCACCGGCAGCACCCTGGTGACCGCCCACTCCAGGAAGATGAGGCTGGCGACCGCCGCCAGCGGCATGGACTCGCGCCCCGGCAGGCCGAGTATCTCGCCGGCGCGCGGCAGGCCCATGATGACGGAGAGCGTCGCCACGCCCACGAACGGCCCGCGCAAGAAGAACTCCAGCAGTTCGGCCTTGATCACGCGGTCGGGCACCTCACTGCCGAAGAACGCCAGCGGGTAGGCCATGAAGCTGAGCATGACGATGACGGCGACGTTGCTCAGGTTCACCAGGAACCAGAACCAGGGGCCGTCGGCGACGCCGTAGGTGCCGACCGACGTGTAGGGGAAGACGCCCACCATCGGCGTCAGAATCGAGATGAGCATGTAGGTCATGCGCCGCCGCGTCCAGAAAGTGAGGCAGCGCTTGCGCGCGCGGTACACGTTGAACACCGACAGCGCCGACGCGGAGAACGCATAGAACACGAAGACCGGGAACAACGGACCGGCCTTGAGGTGCGGCGCTGGCGTAAGCGTGAGCGTCCGCACCACCTGGTCCGTGAGGGCGGCGGCGACCATGAACGCTGCCGCCAGCAGGTAGAGGGAGGCGCACGCCAAGCCGTCGCCGCCACCGGGAGACCTGGCCCGTGGTCGCCAGCAGCGCGTCTGACAGGTGGAACGTGGCGGCCGGCACCAGCGCGATGCCGATCCACTGGAAGCGCAGCCACGCCTCGACCGACGGGCGCGAGGATGGCCCGACAGAAATGACCACGTCGCCGAGGAAGGTGACGGTCACGGCGGCGAGCACGATGCTCGACGTGCGCGTCACGCGGTTCTGCGACTTGCGCGACAGGCTGTAGAGCAGCATCGCGCCGGAGATGACGACAATCGCCGCGATCAGGATTTCATTGACGAGTTCGGGTAATTGGACGAGGAAAAGTTCCGACCACATGATTCCGATTGACGTACTCAACGTATTGCTGGACTAAACCTGGCGACTCATCTGCGCGCGCCGCGACGGCCATGCAGCGCCTTGCCTGCTATAAACATTACACGGCACCCCTGGCGACCGCCTCACTGCATACCCGCTATACCCGCTGGGCGAAGAAGAGCGCAATATCCTGGTTGGGGTAATACTGGTCGTTGAACCCGCAGAAGGTCAGGCCGTACTTCTCGCAAAAGCAAATGGCGGGGTAGTTCTTGGTCTGCGTCTCGACGGTCAGGCGGCTGAGGTCGTTCTCGCGCGCCCACTGGCGCGCCGCCTTGAGCAGCGCCCCGCCGATGCCGCGCCGCCGCCAGCCCTCCTCCACGGCGAGATCGCGCACCCATCCGTTGCCACGCTCGATGTCGGCCTGCATGGTCAGATAGCCATGCACCCGCCCCGACACCGAAGCAACAAGGAAGCAGCCGCGCTGGTCCCAGGCGCGCTGTAGCGCTTCCGCGTCGCGCGCGTAGACCACGCGCATCGGGCGGGGCAGCCGCACGGGTCTGAAGGCGACGCCCACCCGGCCCGGCTCTTCCTGAAGCTCCATCTGCCATACCTGGTCCGTCGTATACGTATGGTCCAGGCGCACGCACGCCTCAAGGTCTGTTTCGATGGCGTCGCGGATGATGAGCGCGGTGCGACCGGCGTTGGTGTTGGTTAAAACGTCCATTCTAGCGTCCGATGATACCACGAAGCAGGACAGCCGACGAAGGTCTGCGGTCTCCGGTCCCGGCGCGCCGGGCAACGAACCGGTGTATAATAGCGCCCGGCTGCTTACGTGGCCGGGTCGGCGCGGGCCGTCACCGCGCCGCAGCCGTGAGGGGAACCGAAACCATGACCGAGACCAAACCGCCCCGGCGGCCTCTGGGCCTGTCGCTGATGCTGGTGATGTGCTTCGCGCTCTACGTGGTCCTGCCCCTGTTGAGCGTGCTCTATCCGTGGGTGCTTGCGCTGGTCTACCGCCCGGCGGGCGGCGACTCCGGCGCGGACATCGGCGGGTGGGGGCTGCTGCAGGTCGTCTATAGCCTCGTGTTTGGCGTCGTGCTGGTCCTGGCGTGGTTGGGCCGCCCTGCGCGGATACGGTGGGCCGTGGCTGGGCTGGCGCTCATCCAGGCGGCGCTCGTGCTTGGCCGCGGATTCTGGCTGCAGAGCCAGCCGCCGCCGCTGGACTCGATGGCCGAACTCGAACGCGCCACCCAGCCGCTCCTGATGGTCAGCGCGGCGGCGCTGGGGCTTTTCGTAAGCTGGTACGTCAACCGCGCGCCGGCGGTGGCCTTCTTCACCGGCGCGCCGATTGATTATGTCGAAGACGCCACATGATGCGTGGTCACGTGAAGCGCGGCAGGGCGGTTCTCCCCTCGCTCCGGTGAAAGACGCCGATTGCTTGACATGGCGGGCAGACAGCAGTATGGTTTGTGCCGTTCCAAGCGCGTGGCGCGGGAGCCGATCTTTTTTGTGTCAGGAGCTAGAGACGGCGCATGAGCCGCGTATTCAAGGTAGACAATCCAGGCAAGGTACGCAACCAACTGATGCGCACGTGCGCAGAACTCATCCGGCGCCTCAGCCAGAAGGCCGCGCTTGATGAGGAGGCGAAGGACATGGCGGCGACGCTGGTGTACTGCCTGCGCCAGATCGATGGCGGTGTGGACGAGTCGGCGCGGGCGTGGGAGAAACGTGACTACTGGATCAAGGCCGAGCGCTTCCGCGAGCGCTGGTCGTGGGCCGGGCGCATGGCGGGGCCGCTGGAGCGCATCATCCGCAGCGATGCGTGGGACCAGTTGCCAACGCTGCTGGCGCAGCTCTACCCGCACATCGCCGACATCAAGGTGAACAAGTTCACCCGCTCGTCCAGCTTGTGGGATGGCGCGTATGCGCGCCTGATGACCGAGCCATCTGCGCCGGCGAGGTAAAAGCGCGCCTCTGTCCTGCGATATACGGACGATGTGATTGACGGAACGCACGCCATCGTCTACAATCATCCCGTCACGATTTCAGGGGATTCTTTAATGTTTGAGAGCCTGAGCGATAAGCTGCAGAGCGTGTTTGCGCAATTGGGACGGCGCGGCAAGCTCACCGAGGCCGACGTCAAGGCGGCGTTGCGCGAGGTGCGGCTGGCGCTGCTTGAGGCCGACGTGAGCTACGATGTCACGAAGGACTTCATCAGGCGCGTGCGCGAGCGCGCCGTCGGCGCGGAGGTCGCCAAGAGCCTGAACCCGGCGCAGACCGTCATCAAGATCGTCAACGAGGAGTTGATCGAAACGCTTGGCGAGCCGGGCCGCCTCAACCTGAGCGGGCCGACGCCGCGCGTCATCATGCTTGTGGGCCTGCAAGGCTCCGGCAAGACGACCACGGCGGCAAAGCTCGCGCGCCAGCTCCGCGCCGACGGCAGCCGCCCGTGGCTGATTGCCGCGGACACCTACCGGCCGGCGGCAGTGGACCAGTTGGAGACCCTGGCGCGCCAGCTCAACATCCCGTTTCACGCCGAGGGGACGAAGCCGAACCCGGTCGATATTGCCAAACGAGGCGTGCAGGCTGCGCGCGACGTCGGCGCGACGGTCGCCATCATCGACACGGCGGGCCGGCTCCAGATCGACGACCGGATGATGAAGGAACTGGTCGCCATCCGCAAGGTGACCGACCCGGCTGAGGTCCTGCTCGTGGCCGACGCCATGACCGGCCAGGAAGCGGTCAACATTGCGGCGGGGTTCAACGCGCACGTCCCGCTCACCGGCCTGATTCTCACCAAGGTGGATGGCGACGCGCGCGGCGGCGCGGCCATCAGTATGCGCGCCGTGACGGGCGTGCCGATCAAGTTCCTGGGAACGGGCGAGAAACTCGACGGCCTGGAGGTGTTTCACCCCGACCGGATGGCCTCGCGCATCCTGGGCATGGGCGACCTGCTGAGCCTCATCGAGCGCGCCGAGCAGGCGTTCGACGAAGAGCAGGCGCGCAAGATGCAGGAGAAGCTGTTCGCCAACACGTTCACCCTGGAGGACTTCCTGGAGCAGCTTCAGCAGGTGAAGCGGATGGGGCCGTTCTCGCAGTTGCTTGAGATGATTCCGGGGGTCGGGCGGCTCACCAAGGAGATGAGTCCCGACGTCACCGACAAGCAGTTCAAGCAGATCGAGGCCATCATCTACTCGATGACGCCGGGCGAGCGGCGCAACCCGAAGCTGGTCAACGGCAGCCGCAAACGCCGCATTGCGCGCGGCAGCGGCACGACGGTACAGGATATAAACGCCCTGCTTCAGCAGTTTCGGCAGATGCAGCGCTTGATGCAAAACATAAAAAAGGGTAAGATGCCAAGTATACCGGGGCTGTTCCGGTAACTGGACGCCACGCGCCGCCCCTCTTGCGGTTTGGCGGCGGTGGGTGTTGTCGTTTCGATGACCTGATCGGCTTGAAAGGAGCAAGGTTCCCAGCACATGGTTCGCATTCGTCTGCGCCGGACAGGCGCCAAGAATCAACCCAGCTATCGCATCGTCGTGGCTGACTCGCGCAGCCCACGCGATGGACGTTACATCGAAGTCATCGGGTTCTACAACCCGCTCACTGACCCGGCGACCATGCATGTCAAAGAGGATCGCGCGCTGTACTGGCTCGGCAATGGCGCGCAGCCCTCTGAATCGGTGAAGCACATTTTCGAGAAGCTCGGCACCTGGGCGCGCTTCGAGCGCGTCCGCCAGGGCGAACCTGTCGAGGCTGTGCTCAGCGAGGTGGAAGGCGCTGCGCCCGCGCACGAGCCGGGTGAAACCGAGATGAAGGATACGCCGGCTCCTGAACCGGAGGAAGCGCCGGAGTCGGTTGCGGCATCGGCGGAAACAGACGCTTAGTTTCACGTCGCGACGTCAGAGTGTGACACCTCATTGATGAGCGACTCGTGTGGCGTCTGGGAGGGGCCTCGACCCAGACGCCGGCATGGCTATCGACCACACCATTTGCATCGCCCAGGTTAAGGAGGAGTCGCGATGAAGGAACTGGTTGAGTATATTGCCAAGTCCCTCGTGGATGACCCATCTCAGGTGCGCGTGAATGAGATTCAGGGCGCGACCTCTGTTATCCTCGAACTCCATGTCGCTCCGGAGGACATGGGTCGGGTGATTGGCAAACAAGGGCGCGTGGCGAACGCCATGCGAACGCTGTTGCGCGTGATCGCGGCGAAGCAAGGAAAGCGTGTGACGCTTGAAATTGTGTAGCGGCGTGCGTCCGGGCAATGTCCACCCGTAAGCGTGCATCAGAGCGACATTCAGAGGGTTCAGAGGTGCGGCACGGTGCTTCTGAACCCCGTTTCTTGGTGTTGGGTCGGGTGCTCCGCCCGCACGGCGTGCAGGGAGAGCTGTTCCTGAAGGTCCTCACCGATTACCCGGAGCGCATCGGCGTGCTGAGCGAGGTGTACTTCGCCACCGACGCCGACGGCACAGACGCGACGGTCATCCCGGTGAGCAGCGCGCGCCGCCACCGCAACGGGCTGATCTTGCGCTGCGAGGCGGTGCGTGACCGCGACGAGGCGGATGCGCTGCGCGACCGCTGGGTGCTCGTGCCGCTGGAGGATGCCGTCCCGCTGGAGGAAGGCGAATACTACCTCTTCCAGTTGATCGGCCTTGAGGTTGTCACCGTCGATGGCGAGCGGCTGGGCGCGCTGGAGGAAGTGATCGAAACGGGCGCAAACGACGTCTACGTCGTGCGCGGCGGGCCGCGCGGCGAGGTCCTCATCCCGGCAGCGCCGCACATGGTCATCGACATCGACTTCGAGGCGCGCCGCGTGACGGTTGACCCGCCCGACGGCCTGCTCCCCTGACTCCCCAACCGGGCGCGGCGGTCCGGTCCCCGCGATTTTTTATTGACAACGGCGCAGAAGTTGTTAAAATGCGTGCGCTGGCGGGCCAAGTTTGGCCTAGCCCTGTATAGGGACGCCCACATAGCTCAGGCGGTAGAGCGCATTCTTGGTAAGAATGAGGTCATGGGTTCAAATCCCATTGTGGGCTTTTTTTGATGTCCCTTTTCTGACTCGATATTGACGAACCTGAAGGAGGCGTGCTCCGGAGATGGGCAAGCAGAAATTTGCGCGGACGAAGCCGCATGTGAACGTGGGGACGATCGGGCACATCGACCACGGGAAGACGACGCTGACGGCGGCGATCACCAAAGTGCTGGCGATGAAGGGGAAGGCGGACTTCCGCGCGTTCGATTCGATCGACAACGCGCCGGAAGAGAAAGCGCGCGGCATCACGATCAACATCTCGCACGTGGAGTACGAGACGGACGCGCGGCACTACGCGCACGTGGACTGCCCAGGGCACCGCGACTACATCAAGAACATGATCACCGGGGCGGCGCAGATGGACGGGGCGATCCTGGTGGTGGCGGCGCCAGACGGGCCGATGCCGCAGACGCGGGAGCACGTGTTGCTGGCGCGGCAGGTGGAAGTGCCGGCGATGGTGGTCTACCTGAACAAGGTGGACATGATGGACGACGAGGAGTTGCTGGAACTGGTGGAGCTGGAGTTGCGCGAGTTGCTCAGCAGCTACGAGTTCCCTGGCGACGAGGTGCCCATCATCCGGGGGTCGGCGCTGGCGGCGCTGGAGAGCAGCAGCACGGACCCGAACGCGCCGGAGTACGGCAGCATCCTGCAACTGATGGAGGCGGTGGACAGCTACATCCCCACGCCCTCGCGCGAGACCGACAAGCCGTTCCTGATGTCGGTGGAAGACGTGTTCAGCATCAAGGGGCGCGGCACGGTGGTGACCGGGCGTGTGGAGCGCGGCATGCTGCAGAAGGGGCAGGAAGTGGAGATCGTGGGCATCCGCGATACGCGCAAGACCGTGGTGACGGGCGTGGAGATGTTCCACAAGGAACTGGACCAGGCGCAGGCGGGCGACAACGCCGGGCTGCTGCTGCGCGGCATCGACCGCGACGAGGTGGAGCGCGGGCAGGTGATCGCCGCCGTGGGCAGCATCACGCCGCACAAGCGCTTCCGCAGCCAGGTGTACGTGCTGCGCAAGGACGAGGGCGGACGCCACAAGGCCTTCTTCAGCGGCTACCGCCCGCAGTTCTACATCCGCACCATGGACGTGACCGGCACGATTGAACTGCCCGAAGGCGTGGAGATGGTGATGCCCGGCGACACCGTCAACCTGATCGTCGAACTCATCACCCCCGTCGCCCTCGAACGCGGCTCCACCTTCGCCATCCGCGAAGGCGGCCTCACCGTCGGCGCCGGCGTCATCACCGAAATCCTCGAAAACTGAGGCGCGTAGTTTAGGAAAGGCGGCGCGCCGGTGACAAGCCGGCGCGCCCTGAACAGGAACAGAGATGGCTAAAAAAGATATCCGCCCCGTCATCCATCTAGAGTGTACCGAGTGCCGTCGGCGGAACTACACAACTGAAAAGAACCGGCGCAACGATCCGAACCGGATTGAGCTACAAAAATACTGCAAGTGGTGCCGCAAACATACCCTGCATCGGGAAACGAAATAGGGTATAATCAAAACGGCGTCAAGGGGGGCTTTGTGCTCCGACGCAGGCGCGTAGCTCAATTTGGCAGAGCAGCGGTCTCCAAAACCGCAGGTTGAGGGTTCAAGTCCTTCCGCGCCTGCCTAAGCGGTTAGGCAAGACACCGCCCCAGGGCGGTGTCTTGAGTGTACGGCAACGGAGATTACGGTGGCATTCCAGAACGAAAAGAACAGGACCAGACCGACGATAGGCTTGACATGGCCGAGGAACCCGCCGACGGCAACGGTCAACCTGAAAGGGAGAAGCGGCGAGGCCGTGCGGCGCGCCGCCGTCGCCGTGAGGACGTGGTCCAGGTGACGCTGGCCGAGCCGGAAGAGGCGGAGGTCGAGGAAATCCCGCGCCGGAAGGACACGCCGACGCCGGGCCGCCGCCAGAAGGATCAGGCGGGCAATTTCATCACGCGCGCCTTCCGCCCGCTGACAACCTACCTCCAGGAGACAATCGTGGAGCTGCGCAAGGTCACCTGGCCCACGCGCCAGGAGGCGACCCGCCTTTCAGGGATTGTGCTGGGCGTGACGCTGGTGTCGGCGATGGTTTTGGGACTTTACAATTACGTGCTCAGTATCGGTCTGGATGTATTGCTCCGCCTGATTCCGTGAAATTACAGGATTGCGTAGACAGCACGAGGGCGAACCATGTCTGAGTATGAACTGCCCAACTCTGCAACAGATGATGAGGAAGCCGAGGACGAGGTGGTAGACTTCGATCCCGAGCCGGTTTACATGGAGGCGATGGAAGCGGAGGAGGCAGAAACGGTTGACGCGGCTGACGCCGAGGCGGACGCCGCCGAGGGCGCTGACGCCGAAGAAGCCGCAGAGGCCGAACCGGACGACGGTCGGTCGTGGTACGTGGTGCACTGCTATTCGGGGTACGAGAATAAAGTGCGCCACGCCATCGAGCAGCGCATCGAGACGATGGGCATGCAGGACCGGATTTTCGATGTCGTCGTGCCCACCGAAGAGGAGATCGAGGTGCGCGAGGGCAAACGGCGCACCGTCGAGCGGCGCGTCTTCCTGGCTACATCCTGGTCCAGATGATTATGGACGAGGACTCCTGGTATGTCGTGCGCAACACGCCCGGCGTGACCGGCTTTGTGGGCATGGGCAACCAGCCCACGCCGCTGCGCCCCGAAGAAGTGAACCAGATCATGAAGCGCATGGAGGCCGAAGCGCCCAAGGTCAAGGTGACGTTCAAGCCCGGGCAGAAAGTCCGCATCATCGACGGGCCGTTCAACGACTTCATGGGCACGGTCAGCGACATCGACATGGAAAAGGCGAAAGTGCGCGTGATGGTCTCGTTCTTTGGGCGCGATACGCCCGTTGAGTTGGATTTCCTGCAAGTCGAGAGAACCTGATACCCGTTGCCATGTGGGAGGGCAAACAGCGTGCCCGGCCTCGCGAGCGCCGCTCGTACCACGTGGCCTGCATTTAGGAGGAATAACTAAATGGCAAAGAAAGTCAAAGCAGTCATCACGGTGCAGATCCAACGCGGGCAAGGCCACGCCGGCCCCGCCCGTCGGCCCCCGCGCTGGCGCAGCACGGCATCAATTTGATGCAGTTCTGCAAGGAGTACAACGCCCGCACCAGCAACCGGATGGGCGACATCATCCCCGCCGAGGTCACGATCTTCACCGACTCGTCGTTTCGCTTCCGCCTCAAGACGCCCCCGACCGCGAGCCTGATCCGCAAGGCGGCCGGCGTGGAAAAAGGCTCCGCTGAGCCGAACCGCGCCAAGGTGGGGCGCATCACGCGCCAGCAGTTGCGCGAGATTGCCGAGATCAAGATGCCCGACCTGAACGCGAACGACATGGAGGCGGCCATGCGCCAGGTTGAGGGCGCGGCGCGCAGCATGGGCATTATCATTGAGGGTTGAGCAGATCTGTGGGAGGGCCGCCGGCCCGCCATAACCACAAGGAGGAAATCATGCCAAAACACGGAAAACGCTACCAGCAGGCGATTGAGAACTTCGACAGCACGCAGGAATACGCGCCCGAAGAGGCGGTCAGGCTCGTGAAGCAGTGCGCCACCGCCAAGTTCGACGAGACGGTCGAGCTGCACCTGCGGCTCGGCATCGACCCGCGCCACTCCGACCAGCAGGTGCGCTCTTCGGTCGTGCTGCCGCACGGCCTGGGCAAACGGGTGACGATCCTGGTCTTTGCGGAGGGCGAGGCCGCGCAACTGGCGCGCGACGCCGGCGCGGACATCATCGCCGATGACGAAGTCATCAACCGGATCCAGAATGAGGGCTGGGTCGAGTTCGACGTGGGCCTCGCGACCCCGGACATGATGCGCAAGATCAGTCGCCTGGGCCGCGTCCTGGGCCGGCGCGGCCTGATGCCCAACCCCAAAGCGGGCACGCTCGTGCAGCCGGAGGACCTGCCGCGCGCCATCCAGGAGGCGCGGGCCGGCCGCGTCGAGTTCCGCAACGACCGCACGGCGAACATCCACGTGCCCATCGGCAAGGCGAGCTTCGACGAGCAGAAGCTTGTCGAGAACCTCGCCGCCGTCATGGACGCCATCCGCCGCAACCGACCCGCCGCCGCCAAGGGCGCATTCGTGCGCCGCGCGGTGCTCACGTCCACGATGGGGCCGGGCGTGAAGATGGAACCCAACGCGGCGCTGGCGATGCAGGCAGCGGCTTAAGCCTGAACGGATCCCAGCCAACCTGGAAGCAAAAGGGGCACGGCGCGCGCCGTGCCCCTGTGTTTTTTCTGCGTGGTGCGCTTCTGCGGAGCCGCACCCGCGCCCCACACCGACGCTCTGTGAGAGGCGGCGTCAGGCGGCGGCGGGCGCTTCGCTCGCTCCGCTGTCCCCGCGCCGGTCCAGCCGGCGCAGGACGAACTTGGCGATCTCCTCGGCCAGCGCGGGCAGCAGGATGAGTGGGATCATGTACTCCCACTCCAGCAGGCCCAGCGGCGCGGTGTTGAAGATGGGCCGCAAGAACGGCAGGTAGACGACGGCCATCATCAGCACGAAGGAAACCGTCACCGCGATCAACGTCCACCGGTTGGTGAAGAAGCCAATCTGCCAGATGTTGTAGCGCTCGGAGCGGGCCGTGAAGCCGCGCAAGAGTTCGGCCAGCGCCAGCGTGGTGAACGCCACCGTCTGCGCGAGGGTGATCTGCTCGGTGGTCCAGGTGTTCCACGGCATGCCGGTCGCGCCGAGCGTCAGCACGAACGCGCCCAGCGTGGAGAGGGTCTTGACGACGGCCTGCACGCTGATGAGCGTCCATAGCTCGCGCGTCAGGATCGGCTCGTTGGACGGGCGCGGCTTGCGCTTCATGATGTCCGGTTCGGCCTCCTCCATGCCGAGCGCGAGCGCCGGCGCGCCGTCGGTGACCAGGTTCAGCCACAGCAGGTGGATCGGCAGGAGCGGCAGCGGCAGGCCGATGAGCATCGACAGGAAGATGATGGCGATCTCGCCCACGTTGCACGACACCAGGAAGAAGACGAACTTGCGGATGTTGGCGTAGATCACGCGGCCCTCTTCCACCGCGTTGACGATGCTGGCGTAGTTGTCGTCGGTGAGCACCATGTCGGCGGTCTGTTTGCTCACGTCGGTGCCGGTGATCCCCATCGCCACGCCGATGTTGGCGCGCTTGAGTGCGGGCGCGTCGTTCACGCCGTCGCCCGTCATCGCGACCACATTCTCGCGCGCTTTGAGTGCGTCCACGATCTGGACCTTGTTCGCCGGGCTGACGCGGGCGAATATGTCCACATCGTCCACCGCCCGCACGAGTTCCTCCGCGTCCATGCGGTCGAGTTCCGCGCCCGTCAGCGTGCGGCCACCCGCCTGGAGCAGCTCCAGCTCGCGCGCAATGGCGACGGCAGTCTCCGGGTAGTCGCCGGTAATCATCATGGTGCGAATGCCCGCCGACTTGGCCCTGGCGATGGCGTCTTTCACTTCCGGGCGCGCCGGGTCGATCATGCCCACCAGCCCGATGAAAATGAGGTTGCGTTCAACCTCGTCGGCCTTGGGGCGCTTGGGGACGCTGTCCATCGGGCGGTAGGCGAGCGCCAGCATCCGCAGCGCCTTGCTCGCCAGTTCGGTGCTGATTCGCTGAATCTGCTCGCCCTCCTGGTAGGAGAGCGGTTCGACCTTGCCGCCGGCGTAGATGCCGCTGCACAGGTTGAGCACCAACTCCGGCGCGCCTTTGGTGAACGCCACGTACTCCGCACCGTCGAGCGGCAGGTCTGCGCCGCCTGGATTGGGCACGCGGTGGATGGTCGTCATGCGCTTGCGGTCGCTGTCGAAGGGCACCTCGGCGACGCGCTGCCACGTCTTATTGGCGTCCTCAAACCACAGGCCGGCCTTGGCCGCCACCGAGAGCAGCGCGCCCTCGGTGGGGTCGCCCACCGTCTTCCACGCGCCGTTTTCGTTGACCAGGTGCGCGTCGTTGCACAGAGCGGCGGCTCTGGCGAGAAGTTGCAGCGTCGGGCGGCTGTCGGGGTTGACCTTGCCCTGCCCGTCCAGGCTAAAGCCGCCCTCCGGCACGTAGCCCCGGCCCGCCACCTTGATCAACTGGCCGTCAACATAGACGTGCGTGACCGTCATCTCGTTGGTGGTGAGCGTGCCGGTCTTGTCCGAGCAGATCACGTTGGCCGAACCGAGCGTTTCCACCGAGGCAAGACGGCGGATCAGCGCGTTGCGGCGGATCATGCGCTGCATCCCAAGCGCCAGCGCAATTGTCACCACGGCGGGCAGGCCCTCCGGCACGGCGGCGATTGCCAGGCTCACCGCGACCATGAAGAGTTCGATGATCTCATCGAGGATGGTCAGTTCCTCGTTGAACGCCGAACTGAGCCACACATCGATGGGACCCTGGATCGGGTGGAGGCTCAGCAAGCGCGCGATGCCCACCGTGAACACGATGGCGCAGATGACCAGCGTTGCCCAACCGAGCAACTTCCCCAGGTGGTCCAGCCGGCGCTGGAGCGGCGTCGCCTCCTCCTCGTAACTCTGGATCATCTCGGCGATGCGGCCAAGCTCGGTGCGCATCCCGGTCCCAGTGACGGCGCCCCTGCCGCGCCCGTAGGTCACGATGCTGCTCATGTAGGCCATGTTGTGCCGGTCGCCTACCGATGCATCTTCTTTGACGATTGCTTCGGGGGCTTTCTCGGCAGGCACGCTCTCGCCGGTGAGCGCCGCCTCGTCGATGGTCAGGTTGAATCCTTCAATGAGGCGCACATCTGCCGGGACGTAGTTGCCCGTCTCCAGGATCACGATGTCGCCGGGGACGACCGCGCCGTTGGGGATCGCCTTTGTCGCGCCGTCGCGCACCACGTGCGCCTCAGGCGCGGACATCTTCTTGAGCGCGCGCAGCGCAGCTTCGGCGCGCCCCTCCTGGACCACGCCCAGGACGGAGTTGAGCACGACGATCAGCAAGATGGCGAAGGTATCGATCAGGCCTTCTCCGGTGTAGACGCCGACGATGCCGGAGATGATCGCTGCCACGATGAGCAGGATCACCACAAAGTTATCGAACTGCGCCAGCAGCATCTGCCAGAAGGTGGGCGGCGGCTCCTCTTGCAGTTCGTTCGGGCCATATTCAGCGAGACGCTTTTCAGCTTCGGCTTGGGACAGGCCCTGCGTGAGATCGGTACCAAGCGCTTCGGCGACCTTCTCGGCCGGCAGGGCGTGGGGGGTGGAAACTGTCATGCAGCTAGTGCTCCGTTGGCTTCTTGAGCCACAGTTAAATCCTCGTCAAATCCGTGACGGGATATATAGATAACATAAAATCGCCCATGGGGTGTTTCCTTTGTCCCCCCAATTTTTAGGGGGAAAGCCCATGCGCGCCATACGCGCGCGCACAGCAGGCGTTTCGGCCTGACACAAAACAACCCACTGTAGCGCGGGAAGGTTTGGCAAGCGTTGATGGGTCTTGGTACCTGTAATTATATCAGCGAGGTTCGATTTACCCCATACGGCGACCGCGCAGCAGCAACACGACCAGGCACACGCCTGACGCCACGAACCCCACCGACCCGCACGCCTGTTGCTGGCTGACGTAGAGGATCGTGCTGGCAAGCACCATGCTGGCGAAGATCAACCCCATGACAAGCTGATTCAGCGCCGTCTCAAGGCGGTCTACCTGGTGCTGGAAGTCGCGGCTGGGCTTCATCTGGACGCGCAGTTCGCCGCGCTCGGCGCGGTTCATGAGCGTCTCGGCCTGGCGCGGCAGGCGCAGCGCCCGGTTGAACAGCGCCCCGACCTCGACGGCCAGCGTCTCGACCGTGCTGCCGGCGTCCTCCGCCAGCAGGCTCTCGGCGTAGGGCTGGAGCGCCCGCCAGGGGTTGAAGTCCGGGTCGAGGCCGGTGCACATCCCGCTGAGGATGCTCAGCGCGCGCGCCAGGAACACGAAATCCTGCGGCACCTGGACCGGCATGGTGTAGAGCAGGTCCTGGAACTGGCGCGCCACCGACAGCATGTCGTTGTAGGCCACGTCGCGCATCTGCGCCATGTCCAGGCCCCAGATGCGGTCGAAGACGGTGCGCATCGCCTCCTCCAGGCGGTCCATGTCCGCGTCCGGCATGACGACGCCCAGGCGCTCGAAGGCGCTCACCATGCGGCGCGTGTCGCGCGAGAAGATGCTCATCAGCGTCTCGCGGATGCCCTCGGCGATCTGCTCCGTCAGGTGGCCGGTCATGCCGAAGTCCACGAAGATGAGGTAGAAGGACTGTCCCGGTGATGCGCCGTTGACGTGCTGCGACTCCGGCAGCCGGTAGACGAACAGGTTGCCCGGATGGGGGTCGGCGTGGAAGAAGCGATCCTCGAAGACCTGTTGGAGGTAGGTCTCCAGCAGGCGTTGGGCGACCTCGGCGCGCGAGATGCCCGCCGCCTCGATGGCGGCGTAGTCCGTGATCTTGATGGCGGTCACGTCCTCCAGCACCAGCACGTGCGGCGTCGTGAGGTCCCGGTACACACCGGGTACGTACACGCCCATATCGTGCGCGAAGTTGGCGGCGAAAAGCTCCGCGTTCGCCGCCTCGTGGATGTAGTCCAGCTCCTCCAGCGTGACGCGTTCGAACTCCGCCAGCAGGAGCGGGAGGTTCACGCGCTGCGCGATGAAGCGCCACCGCATCGCGAGCCGCGCAACGACTTCCAGCGCGGCGATGTCGGTCGCCACCACCACGTCGATGCGGGGCCGCTGCACCTTGACCACCACACGGTCGCCGTTGGGGAGGCGGGCGCGGTGCACCTGCCCCAGCGAGGCCGCGCCCTGCGTGTCCGGGTCGATCCAGTCGAAGACGGCGTCGACCGGCCCCAGCTCGCGCTCGATGACGGCCTTGATGTCTTCCCACCGCTCCGGTGGCACCTCGTCGGCAAGGTCCGCAAGTTGCGCGGTGATGATCGGCGGCAGGATGTCTGACCGGGAACCGACGAACTGGCCGAGCTTGATCATCAGTCCCGTCATATCGAGCGCGAGGTCCCGAAACGCGCGCGCCCAGCGCGTGATGCGCGCCCGCGGCCACGGCTCACAAAGCCGTCGCCGAGCACGCGCTTGAGAAACCACTCCCACCAGATCGCCCGCGCAAACAACCACAGAAAAAAAGACGATGGTGCGCCGGTAGCGGTGGCGGTCGATCCTGACCGACTCAGGCTGCCTGGGCTGCGGCGCACCGGGCTGCGGCGCGCTAGGCGGGGATGAAGTGGATGTTGAGCGTGTTGTCTTTGAAGGTTGCATCCTTGATTTCCAGCTGCCACAGGGCATAGGGCAGCACGATGTTGCGCCGGTAGGGTCCCACGCGCAGCGTGATCTCGTCTGCCGAGCGGTAGAGGTCCATGTCGTCCCTGTCGGCGAAGGGGAGCGCCACGAGCAGCCGGTAGCCGCCGTTCCCATCCGGCTCGATGCGGTGGGTCAGCCCTGCGAACATCTGCCGGGCGGGGTCCGAATCGCCGTAGAGCGTCTCGGCCAGGCGTTGCAGCATCTCAAGGCCGCCGATCTCCAGGTTGAACATCGGCGCTTTGAGCAGTGGCAGCGGCGAGAACGCCTCTTCGATCAGTGTCATGTTCTCGGCCTGCATCGCCTTCCAGGCCGCGAAGTACGGGTCCTCCACCTCGGCAGGGATGAGACGGTTGCAGATCACGGCATCGACCGGGAAGCCGTAGAGGTTCATGTAGGTGTACGTGCGCTGCGTCTCCTTGATGACCATCCGCTCCGCGTTGATGACGAGCCGGATGCTCGCCGTCTCCGGGTCCGAGAGCAGGTCGCGCACCTTGTCCAGCGTGTCGAACAGCTCGCGCACGGCGGTCGCCGCCTCCTCGTCCGGGAGTTCCGCCCCGACGGTGCGCGCCAGCGGGCGCAGCACTTTGGCGGTGCGCCCGGTAAGCAGGTTGATGATCTTCTCGATCCACCAGCGCGTCGCGTCCGGCAGGCTGAGCAGGCGCAGGGTCTCGGCGGTCGGCGCGGCGTCCACTACCATCACGTCGAACTGGTTCAGGTTCAGGTAGTGGTTGATCCACAGCAGGTGCGCGCCCTCTTCGAGGCCGGGGAGGAGGGTCACTTCCTCGGCGATGATGTGATCGGCGCCACGTTGGGTAAGCAGGCGCACCAGGTAATCCTGGACCTGTCCCCAGTACCGGTCCAGCGTGTAGTGGGCGTCGATTTCCTGTCCCCAGAGGTTGTCGGCCACCTGGACCGGCTCCGGCCCAAGCTTGATGTCGAGCGCGTCGGCGAGGCTGTGCGCTGTGTCCGTGCTCACCACCACCGTGCGGTAGCCCATCTCGGCGCAGCGCAACGCTGTGGCGGCGGAGATGCTGGTCTTCCCGGTGCCGCCCTTTCCCGTATGAACAATGATTCGCATACCTGTACTCCGTCTTCCATACCCCTTCATTATAGACAACAACGCCGTTTTGGAGCCAGACATGCAGCCCGTGGCTGGCGCGCTGCGGCATCGTCTGGGGGCAGCGCACTGCCCGCGCATATTCGCCCTCTATACTTTACGTCCCGCCGCCCTGTGCGTTGCGGCGGCCAACTTTCGCTTGACAGACAGGTTGTGCTATACTGGCGCTAATGAAAACAAAGAACAATCGTGCGACGCTTGAAAGATGGGCCGACCGCATCGAGTCGCTGGGGCTGGCGGGGGTCGGTGTGGCGCTGGTGGACGCCGTGCGCCCGCTTGCGCCGGTCGGCGCGGGCCTCCTGTGGGCGACGCAGCCGCTGGTCGGCGCGCTGTTCGGCTGGGATCGGGTGTCTGGCTGGGCCAACGCGCTCGAAGACCCGGACGGGCTGTCATGGTTGGGCGCGCGGCTGGCAGGCGAGGAGCCAGAAGGCGATGAATGACAACACGCTGGTGGTCGTGATCCTGCTCATTGCCCTGGCGTTGACGCTCGCCGGGACAGCGCTGATGCGGCGCTGGCGGCTGAGCCTGCGGCCCCTGCGCGCGTTTGGCACGCTGCCGACCCTGGTCGATGAGGCCATTGAGAGCGACCGGACGGTGCACGTCTCGTTCGGGCACGCGGGCGTGGGCGCAGAAACCACGCTCACGGCGGTGGTTGGCGCGGAGGCGCTCCAGGCGATGACGGAGCGCGCCGCCATCGGCGACCGCTCCCCCTGGTCACGCTGAGCGACCCCCTGGGCCTTGCGCTGGCGCAGGACACGCTGCGGCGCGGCTACCGCGCGCGCGGCGTCCCGGAACGCTATGACAACCTGGCGGCGGTGTGGCTGCCGCAGGGGCCTGGCTCACTGGCGTTCGCGGCGGGGGCGGCCAGCCTTGCCGCCGACCAGGACGCTTCGGCGAACGTGATGATCGGGCGGTTCGGCGCGGAGATGATCGTCATCTGCGAGATGGGCGCGCGGCGCGACGCCGCGCAGGTGGTCGGCAGCGACCTGCTGGAAGGGCAGGCGGTGGCGTTCGCCATCTCGGAGATGCCGCTGATCGGCGAGGAGATGTTCGTCGGCGGCGCGTACTTCTCCCGCGACCTGGTGAAGCGCGCGGGCGTGCTGGCGCAAGACGTGTTGCGCCTGGGCATTATCGTCATCATCGTGTTGAGTTTCATCATCGCGACCCTGACCGCCGGCGCGACGTGAGGCGGGCGCGCTGGAAGCCGAGCCTCCCAGGAAGCCGACCCCCAAGTTGCACCTGAGGAGTTGATTGTGAGGAGACTCCGATTTCCGCTGCTTGAAGCTATCGCCATCGCGGTTGGCCTGACGACGCTCGTTGGGCTGGTCGTCGGCGGGACGACGGGCGCAATCGCCAGCGTCTTCATCCAGATTGCCGCCGTGACGGCCGGCGTGGCCCTGCTGATCGGCGTGGTCAACCTGGCGGTCGTGCACCTGTCGCGCGTGGCGCGGACCGGCACCGGCTGGGTGTACAGCCTGGTCCTGCTGATCGCCATGGTCGCCGTCATCGTCGGGCGGGTCATCGAGCTGGCACAGAACGACCCCGACCCCGCGCTCGGCAGCGGCCCCGTGACCGGCCCGCTCTTCGACGTACTGCAATTCTCCATCGAGGCGGCGCTGGCGGGGCTGGTGGCGTTCTTCCTGGTGTACGCCGCCTTCCGCATGATGCGCCGCCGCGTCACGCCGTCCGCCGCGCTGTTCGTGGCGGTGGTTGTGGTGCTCTTGCTCGCCTGGGGCACGCTGCCGGTGATCGGCAACCTGCTTGCCGGGGTGCGCGACTGGATCGTGAACGTGCCGGCCACCGGCGGGCGCGCGGCATCCTGATCGGCGTGGCGCTCGGTACGGTCGTGGTCGGGATTCGGGTGCTCATTGGCCGCGACCGGCCATATAAAGGGGTAGACTGGCCCCAGTTTGGGGAGTTGAGTAATGGCTGACGATTGGCTGTCAGACGAGTGGAACGAGGACGACCTGCCGGAGTGGCTGCGCGGCGCTGACGAGGCCCCAGAGGAACCAGCGGCGTCGGAGCCACCGGAGTCGGCGGAACAGCCGCCGGCCCCGGAGGACGAGGAGGCGCTGCCGGGTTGGCTCACGGGGGCTGAACCCGGCGCGCCGGCTGAGGGGAGGCGAGCCGGTCGCCGCCGCCGAGCCGCCGCCCGCGTCGGGGCGACGAATCGTTCGACTGGCTGACCGAGGATACTGGCGAGGCGGCATCCGCCGCCGAACCCGCGGACGAGGGCGAGATCCCGGACTGGCTCGCGGACGTTGCGCCGGCGGAGGCTGAGTCGCCGCCGGCGCGCCGCCGCCGGGGATGACGTTCGACGCATGGCAGGCGCAGATCGACGCGCCGCCGCCTGACGAGTTCGCCGGCGCGGTCCCCTGACTGGTTCGAGGGTGTCGAACAGAAGCTCCCGGAGCCGCCGGCGGGTGAAGAGACGGCGTTTGCGCCGGAATGGTTCATGGGCCTGGAGGACCAGCCCGAAGCCGAAGCGCCCGACTGGTTCCACGAGGTCGATCTTTCCGGCGGCACCGACCTGCTGGGCGACACCGGTAGCCTGGCCGACAAGCTCCTGGGCGAGGCGCCGGCAGCGCCCGCCGAGGAACCGGTGCCGGAGTGGTTCGCCGACGTGGAGATGCCGGCGGGCGGTCCCGCCGGGACGGATCAGGACGACTCCGAACTGGCGTGGCTTTCCGGCCTGGGCGCACCAGAGGAAGCATCGGAAGAGGCTCCGTCGCCGGAGGGTGAGGCAGAGCCGGCGCTGGACTGGTTGGCGGATGCCGGCGCGCCAGACTTCGGCGCGCCCGTGGACGAGGCAGAGGCCGCCCCGGAGGCCGAGGTCGGTGAGTTGGAGCCGGACTGGATGGCGGACCTCGGCGCGCCCGTTGACGAGGCAGAGGCCGCTCCGGAGGCCGAGGCTGGCGAGCTGGAGCCGGATTGGATGGCGGACTTCGGCGTACCGGCAGGCGAGGCCGAGGCTGCCCCGGAGGCCGAGGCTGGGGAGTTGGAGCCGGACTGGATGGCCGACTTCGGCGTACCGGCAGGCGAGGCCGAGGCTGCCCCGGAGGTCGAGGCTGGCGAAGCGGAGCCGGACTGGATGGCGGCGCTCGGCGGGCTGGACGAAGCCGAGGCCGCGCCCGAAGCCGCCGCGCCTGAAGCTGAGACACTGGACTGGATGGCGGAACTGGGCGCGCTGGACGAAGCGCTGCCGGAGGTTCCGGCGGCGCTGGAAGCCGACGATGAAGCGCCCGCGCTCGACTGGATGGCCGAATTCGGAGCCCCGGTGGCGGCGGGCGAGGTCGGCCCACCCGTGGACGAGGCCGAGACGCCGGAGCCGGGTTGGATGGCCGACTTCGATCTGCCTGCCGCCGACGCCGCGCCGCTGCCTGAACCGGCGCTCGAAGAGGACATGCCCGGATGGCTGGCGGAGATGCGACCGGCGGGCCTGGACGACGTCGAGGCGGTCGAAGCGGTCGAGGAGACGGGCGAAGAAGAGGCGCTTGCGCCCGGTGAAGTCCCTGGCTGGCTGGAGGCGGCGCGTCCCTCTGAGCATTTCGAGCGGTGGGGGGCGTCGGCCCCTGAAGAGGCCGAGGTGCCTGAATGGGCAGAGCCGCTCAGCCCCCTGGCCGGCGGGCTTGCGGCGGCGGATGACATCGCGCGCGAGGAGAGCGCCGGGCCGCTCGTCGGGCTGAAGGGCACGCTGCTGGCCGAGCCGATGATGTCGGTGCCGGGTGCGCCCGAACTGGTGACCGCCCGCGTCGTCACGGAGGAAGACCAGCGGCAGGCCAACCTGCTGGCGGCGATCACGCGGGATCTCCTGGAAGGCCTCGAAGAAGAAGAGGAAGCGGGCGCGGAAGCGCGCCCTGCTCCCGCGCGGCGGCGCGTCCGGATTCCGTTTGGGCGCATTGCGATCAGCCTGCTGCTGGTCGTGGCGCTTGCCGTGCCGTTCTTCGTCGCCATCGACCTCGACGCGCCGGCCGGCCTGGCCGCGCCGGCCCAGGAGGTGGTCAACCAGATCGACGCCGTGCCGGCGGGCAGCCCTGTGCTCCTGGCGTTCGAGTACGGCGCGGCGGAAGCCGTCGAATTGGAGCCGGCGGCGCGCGCGGTCGTGGCGCGGCTGGCGGACCGGGGCGCGCGGATTGTGCTGCTGACGACCAACCCGGTCGGCGCGCTCGTCGGGAACCGCCTCGTCGCCGACGTGACGCAGGGCGGCGGCGAGGTGGTCAACCTGGGCTACCTTGCGGGGTACCTGGGCGGGCTGCGGTCGCTGGTGGCGCGCGACGAGAATCCCCAGGCGGCGGCCCCGCTGCGGTTTGGCTTCGACTACCGGGGCGAGGCGAGCGGCCTCGACGTGAACACCTTGCGCGAGAGCTTCCGGCTGATCGTGGTGCTGCCCGGCCAGCTCGACGCCCTGCGCGCCTGGGTCGAGCAGGTGGACAGCGTGACCGGTCGGGAAGGCCTGCCAGGCCAGCCCGTGCCGATGGTGGCCGTGGTGGGCGCGGGCAGCGAGCCGGTCGCGGCGGCGTACTACGAGAGCGGCCAGCTTGAGGGGTACGTCACGGGCTACAAGGACGCCTACGTCTACGCGACCGAACAGAACGCGGGCGATACGTTGTTCGTCAATCCAGAGGCGCGCCGTGTTGCGGTCACGCTGGGCGCGGTGGCGGCGGCGGGCGTGATCGCCGTGGGCAGCGTGGGCTATGCGTTACGCGGGCTGCTGGGGCGGCGTCGCCGCCGGCGGCGGTAGCGCTATCTGGGTCCGGCAATGGGGGACGTATGGACCTGACCAATATCGACGTTGACGCCATCGCGGGCGTCGCCTCCCTTCATCCTGACGCTGCTGGTCCTCAGCTACCTGATCGGCGACAACCCGCTGTATCGCATCGCCGTGTACCTGTTCATCGGGGCGGCGGCGGGGTTCGTGGCGCTGACGGTGGCCGAGTGGCTGTGGAACTTCTGGCTGCGCGCGACGGCGTTCAACCTGGAAGGCCCGCCCGCACAGCGCATCTTGAGCGTCGTGCCGTTGGTTCTGGGCCTGCTGCTGCTCCTGAAGTTCTCGCCGTCCACGGCGCGGCTGGGCAACCTGGCGATGGCGTACCTGATCGGCGTGGGGACGGCGGTGGCGCTCAACGGCATCATCCTGGGGACGCTGTTGCCCCAGGTGCGGGCCGCCGGCAGCGTGCCGGGCATCGGCTCCGACGTGGGCGGCTGGGTCAACGGGCTGGTCATGGCAATCGGCGCGATCAGCACGCTGCTGTATTTCATGTTCGTGGCGCGCCGCGCCCCAAGCGGCCAGATCGTGCGCCCACTGCCGTTGCGGCTGGTGGCGGCGGTGGGGCAGGGGTTCATCGTCGTGACGCTGGCGTCGCTCTACGCCGGCGCGATTGTCGCCAGCCTGTCGATTTTCGCCGGGCGGTTCGCCACGTTCGTCGCGTTTGTGACGGATCTCGTAGCACGGTAAGCGGGCACGATGTCGGACGAACACGCACAACCCAATTCGGTCCTCGCGGTTGATTTTGGCAGCGTGACCACGCGCGCGGTGCTCTTCGCGCTGGCGAACGGGCGCTACCGCATGGTGGCCCACGCCAAAGCGCCCACGACTTCCGGGCCGCCCTTCGGCGACGTGGGCGAGGGCCTGCGGCACACGCTCAGTGAGGTGACGCGCACGACGGGCCGCGTGATGCTGAGCGAGCTGGACCAACTGCTCGTGCCGGAGCGCGCGCCGGGCGTCGGGGCGGACGAGTTTCTGGCGACCGCGAGTGGTGGTCGCCCGATGCGCGCGGTGCTGGTGGGCCTGGTGCCGGAGATCAGCCTAGAGAGCGCGCGGCGGGCGTCGGCGGCGACCTACATGACGATTGAGGACGCCATCAGCCTGGCCGACCCGCGCTCGGAGAACGCGCAGATTGACGCGATCATCACGCTTGCGCCCGATGTGGTGTTCATCGTCGGCGGCACCGACGGCGGCGCGGAGGACGCCGTGTTGAACCTTGCCCGGCGGGTGTCGGTTGCGCTCTCGCTCATGGAGCAGGGCCGCCGCCCGCGCGTGCTCTTCGCGGGCAATGCGGCGCTCGGCTTCCAGGTGCAGGAGATGTTTGGCGGCCAGACCGAGACGCACATCGCGCAGAACGTGCGCCCCAGCCTTGCCGAAGAGACCCTTGACGCCGCACAGACCCGCCTGGGGGTTGTCTACGACGGCTTCAAGGCGAGCAGCGCCGGCGGGTTCCGCGAGATCAGCCAGGTGAGCCGGATCGGCGTGCTGCCGACGAGCCAGGGGTTCAGCCGCCTGCTGGGGTTCCTTGCGGCGGTCGCCCGCGAGAACGGCGGCGCGCCGCGCCCGGTGCTCGGCGTGGACGTGGGCGGCGCGACGACGGTGCTCGCGACGGCGTGGGAGGACATGACGCCCATCAGCGTGCGCTCCGATCTGGGGCTGGGCCAGAGCGCGGTGACCGCGTTCGAGGCCATCGGCGCGGAGAACATCATGCGTTGGCTCTCCTACCGGCTCGACCCCGAAGACGTGCGCGACTACGCCTGGAACAAGTGGCTGCGACCGGGCACGGCGCCCCAGAGCGAGGCGGACCTCGAACTTGAGCTGGCGTTCGCGCGTGAGGTCATACGGACGGCGCTGGAGGGCGCGCGCGGGATGTGGCGACGCCTGCCCAGGAAGGGCGCGCTGCTGCCGGCCTTCGACCCGATCCTGCTGTCGGGCGCGGTCTTTGGGGAGGCGGCGCACCCCGGCCACGCCGCGCTGCTGCTGCTCGACGCGCTTCAGCCGCATGGCGTCATGCGCGTGATGCTCGATCCCTACGGCCTTGCGCCGGCGCTGGGCGCTGCGGCTTACCGCGCGCCGCTGGTGGTGGTGCAGACGTTGCAGGCGGGCGACCTGCCCCAGTTGGGCACAATTATTGCACCTTTAGGTCGATTGAAGGAAGGCGACACCGCCCTGCGGATCCGGGTGCGGGTGGGCGAGACCGTGAGCGACTACGGGGTGCGCGCCGGCAGCCTGCGCCTGATCCCGATTGAGGCGGACCGCGCCGACGTGATCGTTAGGCCGCACCGGCGGCTGGACCTCGGACGGGGCCGGGGGCGGCAGGTGAACCTGCGCGTGCAGGGGGCATGGCCGGCCTGATCTGCGACGCGCGCGGGCGGCCACTGCCGATGCCGCGCACTGCCGAGGAGCGGGCGCGCCTGTACCCGATGTGGATGGCGCAGGTGACAGGACAGGAACATGGCGTACTATCCTGAGCAGACCCACGTCTTGCCGCTGGCGACGATCCTGCGCGAGCGGCGGCTGTCCGTGCCGGGCGAGGTGGTCGTCAGGCAGGGGGCTTCGGTCATCGCCGCCGATGTGGTGGCGCGCGCCGCCGCCTCCTCGCGGCACGAGATCATCGATGTGGCGTCAGCGCTCCGCGTCGCGCCGGACAACGCCGGCGACTACCTGCTCGTTGACGAGGGCGACTCGGTCGACAAGGGGCAGGTGATCGCCGAGCGGCGGCGCTTCCTCGGCAAGGCGACGGTCACCGCGCCGATTGACGGGATCGTGGCGCTGGTCGAGCGCGGGCGCGTGGTGCTGGAGTCCGCGCCAGAGTCGATTGAGCTGAAGGCGGCGATGAGCGGCTCGGTGGCCGCCGTGCTGCCGCGATATGGCGTGCAAATCCAGACAGTAGGCGCGCTGATCCAGGGCGTGTGGGGCAGCGGCGGCGTGGAAAGCGGCGGGCTGCGCGTGTGCAGCGACGAGGTGGAGGGCGAGCTGGAGCCGAGCGCGATCCGTTTCGACCACGGTGGCGCGATCATCGTCTCCAGGGTGCCGCTCAGCGCCGAGGCGATGGACGCGGCGGTGGAACAGCGCGTGCGTGGCATCATCGCCCCCGCGATGCGCGCGTCGCTGATCGAGAAGGCGACCGCGCTGGAAACGACATCGATTGTGCTCACCGAAGGCTTTGGCCTGCGCGTCATGTCGGACGCGATTTTCAACCTGCTCCAGGACCACGACGGGCGCGAGGCGGTGTTGATCGCGACCGAGGTGGAGCGGTGGCAGCGCAACCGCCCGGAGATCATCATCCCGCTGCTGTCGCCCAGCGAACTGCCCACGACCCCGCGCGTAGGCGACCCGGTCCGTGTTGGGGCCAGGGTGCGCCTGCTGCGCGCCCCCTACGCCGGGCTGGTGGGCGTGGTTTCGGCCCTCCCGCTGCGGCCCGGCGTGGTCGAGAGCGGGCTGAAGGTTCACGGCGCGCTGGTGGACCTGGGCGCGGGGCGGATTGTGTTCGCGCCGCTGGCGAACCTGGAACTGTTAGGCTAGCTGAGGGCGATGGTTGCATATATATTGAAAATGTGAGATAAAATAGGCAACTGTTCGCCAAGGCAAAAAACCGGCCCCCAATCTGGGGGCGGGGTTGCTCCCCCGCCCACGTGCCTTGCGCAGAGCTTGACGACCCGTATGTTATGAGCGCGGGAGGAGCAACCATGGACGACGACCTGCTTGACGATTTCGAGTTTGAGGACGACGAACCTCTCTTCGACGATTACGTCGAGGAAGGGGAAGAGATTGAGTTTGAGGAAGCGGAGTCGACCCCGGCGACGCAGAACCGCGCTTTCCTGATTGGCGTCGCGGTGCTGGCGGGGCTGTTCGTCATCGCGCTGTGCGCGGTGCTCCTCATCATCCTCACGCGGCCCACCACTGACCCCATCACGCTGACCAACACGGCCATCATGCAGCTCCTCGCGACGACTCAGGCCGTCGATACGCAGCAGGCGATCGAGCGGCTGACGCAGGAGGCCTTTGCGACGGAGACGCAGGCGGCCCTAAACGCGCTGGGGACTGAGCAGGCGTTGGCGCTTACGTCTCAGGCACTGACGGCCACCGCGGAGGCCTCGGCGGCGGCGGCAGCGAGCCAGACGGCGGTCGCAATTGCGCAATTGACGGCGGACGCGGCGGTAATCACCGATACCCCCCGGTTGAAGTCACGCCGGTGACGGTGACCCCAATTGGGTCGCCGGTGACCGACACCCCCACCCCTGAAGGGCTGCCGGGCGCGGTCACGCCGGCGCCGCCAAGCGGCCTGCCTGATACGGGCATCGCGGACGACCTCGGCGTGGGGAGCACGCTGTTCATCGCGGGCGCGGCGGCGATGGGCCTGCTGGCGGTGATGTTCGTGGCGCGGCGGCTACGCACCAGCAACTATGATGAGGACCAGTCGTAGCGCCGCCCGGAAGGAGCGATGGGATGGGCGAGGACGAGTTCCCCGAATTTGACGATTTCGCGTTCGAAGAGGACGACTTTTTCGGCCCGGAGGAATCCGAAGAGGGGCTTGTGATCGAGGCGGAGGGCCGGCGGTCCAACCGGCCTTTCCTGATCGGCGTGGCGGTGCTGGCGGGCGTGTTCGTCGTCGCGCTGATGGTCGTGGCGCTGTTGCTCGCGTCGCGCCCCAGCGGCCCCAGCGGACCGGAATTGACCAACGCGGCGGTATCGACCGAGCAGCAGGAGACGGCAGTCGCCCTCGCGGCCACGCAGACGGCTGACGCCTACACCGACACACCCACGCCGACCGGTACGCCCACGCTCAGCCCGACGCCGACCTTCACGCCTGAGCCTTCGGAGACGCCCGCGCCGACCGATACCCCGGCCCCAACCGATACGCCCGCGCCGACCGAGCCGCCAACGCCAACCCCCGAAGTGGCCGACAGCCTGATCGAGGAGCTTGAGAGCGGCCAGGGGTTTGGCACGGGCGGCCCCACCGAGGACGAGAGCCTGCCGGGCACCGGCCTCGGCGGGGAGGTTAACACCGGGTTGATGGTCGCCGGCCTGGGCGCGGTTGGGTTGCTGTCGGTCGTGTTCCTCGCGCGCCGGATGCGCACGCGCCGCTGACGCGCCTGTCTCGCCTCCTTGCTGCCTGCCGCTCCTCCCTCCGCCGACAGGGGTGCCCGCAGATGGGTACCTGCCAGCGGAGGGAGGAGCGTGCTATAATCTCCAGGAATGCACGCTCAAGTGAGCATATGCTGGAGCAACCATGACCAGTGTCGAAACACTGTTGAACGTCGAAGCAATCCGGCAGGATTTCCCGGTCCTTCACCAGGAGGTAAAGCCGGGCGTCCCGTTGGTCTATCTTGACAACGCGGCTTCATCCCAGAAGCCCACCCAGGTCATCGAGGCCGTTTCCGAGTTCTACCGGAAGCACTACGCCAACGTGCACCGGGGCATCCACAAGCTGAGCGAAGAATCGACCGAGGCCTATGAGGGCGCGCGGGCGAAGACCGCGACGTTTATCAACGCCGCGTCACGCCGGGAGATCGTGTTTACGCGCAACGCCACCGAGAGCGTCAACCTGGTGGCGCAGGCGTGGGGTCGCGCCAACCTGATGCCGGGTGACGTGATCGTGCTCACGGAGATGGAGCACCACGCCAACATCGTGCCGTGGCAGCTCATCGCCAAGGAGCGGGGCGCGGAGGTGCGCTACGTGCCCGTGACCGACGACGGCCTGCTCGACCTGAGCGGCCTCGATACGTTGCTCAGCGGGCCGGTCAAGATGGTGGCGGCCACGCACATGTCGAACGTGCTCGGCACCGTCAACGCGCTGGAGGGGTTGGTCCAGGCGGCGCACGATGTGGGGGCGCTGGTGTTCGTGGACGGCGCGCAGAGCGTGTCGCACAAGCCGGTCGATGTGCAGGCGCTCGACGCCGACTTTCTCGCCTTTTCGGGGCACAAGATGTGCGGGCCGAGCGGCATCGGCGTGCTCTATGGCAAGCGGGAGCTTCTGGAGGCGATGCCGCCATTCCTGGCCGGCGGCGACATGATCAAGCGCGTGACGCTCGAAGGCGCGGAGTGGAACGACGTCCCCTGGAAGTTCGAGGCCGGCACGCCGGCGATTGCCCAGGCGGTGGGTCTGGGCGCGGCGGTCGATTACCTGACGCGCGTCGGTATGGACCGCATTTACGCCTACGAGCAGGTGCTGCTGGGTTACGCGCTGGAGCGGCTGGAGGAAGTGCCGGGGGGTGCAGGTGCTTGGGCCAGACCCGTCCAAGAAGGGCGGGGTGGCGGCCTTCACGCTGGAGGGATGCACCCGCACGACATCGCCGAGCTGCTCAACGACCGGGGCGTGGCGGTGCGCGCCGGCCATCACTGTGCGATGCCGCTCCACCAGCGCTTCAACCTGGTCGCGACCACGCGCGCCAGCTTCTACCTCTACAACACGCGGGAGGAAGTGGACCGCTTGATCGAGGCGCTCTACTACGCCAAATCGGTGTTTGCGTTTTGAAATCGGGCTTGAGGGGTAGCTCACCATGGACATGTACCGCGAGTTGATCCTGGACCATTACCAGAACCGCCGCAACTGGGGGCTGGTGGAGGATCCGGACATCGACTATGAAGAGGATAACCCGCTGTGCGGCGACCACCTCCACCTGACGGTCAGGCTCGATGATGCGCGTCGCGTCGTTGCTGTCGGCTGGGAGGGCGAAGGCTGCGCCATCAGCCAGGCGTCGGCCTCCATGCTCGGCGAGGCGATGGTCGGCAAGACGCTCGACGAGCTGAAGCATTTCAGCAAAGACGACATCCTCGAAATGTTGGGCATCCCCATAAGCCCGGTGCGCCTGAAGTGCGCGCTGCTCTCGCTCAAGATACTCAAGGCGGGCGCGTATGGCCTCACGGGCTGGCCCGGCGAAGAGGACGAATAACCGGCATGAGGCGCACGGCCCACCGTGCGCCGCCCGCGTGTGAAAGCCGTGCATCAACCCGTACATCGACACCTACCCCACACCCCATCAGGAGGTTTAATGGCAGAGTTTGTAACCGTTGCGACGGTGGATGAAGTGCCGCCGGGCGAACGTATCGTCGTCGAGGTTGACGACCACTTCATCGCCGTGTTCAATGTGGGTGGCAAGTACTACGCCATCGAAGACGTGTGCACGCACGACGGCGGCCCGCTCGCAGAGGGAACGCTTGAAGACTACCGCATCGAGTGCCCCCGGCACGGCGGCGCGTTCGACATCCGGTCCGGCAAGGTGTTGAGCTGGCCGGCCACCCAGCCTGTGCCCTGGTACGAAGTCCGCGTGGTTGACGATGAAATCCAGGTCGCGCTGGGGTGATGGCGGCGGCGTTGCACGACCCGCCCGGCTCCTGCCGGGCCTTTTTGCGGGGGCTTGCGCCGCGATTCCGTGTCGGGCCAGCAGAGGCGATGGCACCTGAGATCCGCCTGAGTCGAAACCGGGCCGCGCGGCGCGTCGCCCTGGCGGCGATGGCGCTTGTGCTCCTGGCGGCGGCAGGGCTGCGGCTGGCCGGCCTCCCCGACCCACCGCCGGGCCTGCACTATGACGAGGCCGCCAACATCATCATGGCGCGCGAGATCGCCTACCGGGGCGCGCTGCCGGTGCATATCGACGCCTTCGAGGGGCGGGAGGTAGTCTACTTCTACCTCTCCGCGCTGGCGATACGCCTGCTCGGCGACGGCGAGTTCGCGCTGCGGCTGGCGGCGGCCTTCTGCGGCGTCGTGGCCGTGGCTGCGACCTACCCGGCGGCGCGCCACTGGTTCAGGAGCCGGGCGGTCGGCGCGCTGGCGGCGGCGCTGCTGGCGGTGTCACTGTGGAACGTGATCCACAGCCGGCTCGCGCTGGAGAGCATCACCGTCGCGACCGTCCAGGCGGCGGCGCTGGCGCTCTGGGGGGTGGGCGCTGCGGCGCGCGCGCTGGGGGCGGCTGATGGCGGCGGCGGGGGCCGCCGCCGGCCTGGCAATGTACACCTACTACTCCGCGCGCGCCTTCCCGCTGGTGATCGCGGCGGGCTGGGCCGTCCTGCTCCTCGTCGCGGACGACCGGCGGCTGCGCCTGCGCCAGCTTGCCGTCTTCGGCGTGGCGGCCCTGCTCGTGATCACGCCGCTGGTCGCGTACTTCGTGGCGCACCCTGACGAGGCGCTGGGGCGCATCGGGCAGCTTGGCCCCTGGGGAACCGTCGGCGAGGCGCCGCTGTCGTTCGCCGAGTCGGCGCTGCGGACGGCGGGCATGTTCTTCGTCAAGGGCGACCCGCAGATACGCTGGAACCTCCCGGACCGCCCCATCTTCGACCCGGTTGCCGGCGCGCTGATGGTGGCCGGGCTGGCGGTGAGCGCGTGGCGGCTGGCGCGGCGCGGCGACCCGGTTGCGCGCACGGGGTACGCGCTCCTGATTGCGAACCTCATCGTGATGTCGATCCCGTCGGCGCTGGCGGTGCGCGGCCTGCCGCCGAGCTTCGTGCGCAGCGTGGGGCTGATCCCGCTGCTGTTCGTGCTGCCGGCAATCGGCGCGGAGGCGGTGGCGCGGGCGCTGCCGGCGCGGTGGCGTCGGCCGGCGCTGTGGGGCGCGGTCGCTGCGGTGATCGTGGCCGGCGGGCTGCATACCCGTTACCTGTACTTCGACATGTGGGGGCCGCGGGCCGACCTCTACTTCGTGCTTGAGGGCGACCTTGAAGCCGCCGGCCACTGGCTCAACGAGGCCGCGCTGCCCGATGAAGCGCTCTTCGTCGCGTCGAAGTTCTACCAGCACCCGACGATGGCGGCAACGGCGGACGACTACGACCGGGTGCGCTGGCTCATGGCGCGGGACGTGCTCATCCTGCCGGCGGCGGACCAGGCCGCGCGCTACGTCTTCCCGCGCTCCGCGCCGCCTGGCGACTGGGCCGTGCTGCTTGAGCCTGACCGCCTGGCCGACCTGCCGCGCGCGCCAGACGGGCACGCTGCCTTCGAGGCGTTCCGCTTCGCGGCGGGCGACGCACCCGCGCCGGCGCCGACTTTCCCGCTTGAGGCGTACTTCGGCGGCGTGGCGGCGCTGCGCGGCGCTGACGTGTACCCGTCCGCGCGCGACTATGCCGAGGCGACGCTGTACTGGGAAGTGCTCGCCGCGCCCGCGCGCGACATGCGGCTGACGCTGGACCTGCGCGATGCGTGGGGCCTGCCCTGGGCGAAGGATCACGTGTTCGTCGGCGACGCGACCACGTGGCAGCCGGGCGAGTGGGTCATCACGCGCGTGCATGTGCGCGTGCCGCCGGGGACGCCGCCGCTGGACAACTACGTCCTGCGCGCCGGCTGGGTCGAGGCGGAGACGGGCGCGCTGATTCCGGCGCTCGACGCGCAGGGGCGGTACGTGAGCACGGCGGCGGCGGTGCCGGGCGTGTCGGTGGGCCGGCCCCACGCCGCCCCGGACCAGCTTCCCATCCAGGCCAGCCAGCCGGTTCAGGCCGCCGAGGGCGTGCGGCTCCTGGGGTGGAACCGCGAAACCCTGTCGGCGCGGCCCGGCGACTCCGGTGTTCCTCACGCTCTACTGGGAGGCGGACGCGACCACGGTGCACGGCGACGTGTTCGTGCGCGTCCACGCGGTGGACGCTGAGGGCGCGGGCCGGCTCCTGTGGGAGGGCGCCCCGGTGCACGACACGTACCCGGCGCGCGTGTGGCTGCCCAACGAGATCGTGGCGGATCGCTACGCCGGCGCGCTGCCGCACGACATGCCGCCGGGCGAGTACGCGCTGAGGTTGCGCATCAACGACCAGGACGGCGGCGGTGTCGCGGTGGACCTGGGGCCGCTGACCGTCGAGGCGGTGGCGCGCACGTTCACCGCGCCGCCGTTCGATGAGCGCGTCGATGCGCTGTTCGGCAGCGCCACGTCGCGTGGCGACGCGATCAGGCTGCTGGGCGTCACGATTGACCCGCGCACGGCGCAGCCCGGCGCGGTCGTCAACGTCGAGCTGGTGTGGCAGGCGGAGGCCGAGATCGAGCAGAGCTACACCGTGTTTGTGCACCTCTACAACCCGGATGGCACGATCCGCACCCAGCAGGATCACCCGCCCGTGGATGGCGCGTATCCCACCAACCTGTGGGCGCCGGGCGAGGTGGTGGTTGACCGCTACGCGCTCGCACTGCCGCCCGACACGCCGCCGGGCGCGTATGCGCTCGGCGTGGGATTCTATCTTCAGGAGGGGGGCGCGCGCCTGCCGGTGGGGGACACGGACTGGCTGGACCTGGGGACGGTCCTCGTTGCGGAGTAGCGCGGGCGACCGGGCGCGCGTCCACACAGGCAGAGAAGAACTGCACCGTGAACAACGCGAACTTGCCTATGAGGAAACTGCCGGCCCTCCATGTGGTGCGGAAGTTCATAAATACATTTGTTATTATTCATGTAATTCGTGTTATCCGTGGTCAACTTCTTGCTTGCCCATGCGATACGAGGGTGACGCAGGCAATCAGCAGGCTCTCAATACTGTAAAGGAATGCTTTAAGCCTGTATAATATTTATTCACCAGGGGGCGGGTTGTCAGCGCGCACGCGCGCACGTAATGGAGTGAGGGTGTGAGGCGTTTCTATCTCAATACAGCGTTGCCTGCGTCTCAACTGCCCCATGCCCGCGAGCGGCTGCGCCATCTGCAGATCGATCACCGCTATGGCGTTGAGGAACGCCTGGGACTGGTGGCCGTGATGCTGGCCGGCGGGCAGCTCTTTGATGCACTGAGCGAGGCCGAGGCGGCGCAGAAGGTGCTCCGGCGCGCTGCCCCCGACCTGTTTAGCGAGACGGCGGTGGCGTTTGTCGAGGTTGGGGCGGGCGCGCGCGCGCCGCAGCAGCCCGCAACCGAGCAGCAACCGATCACGCCCCTGACCGAGACCAAGACGGTTGTCTCCGCCGAGGATGACCTGGTTGTCTCCCAGTTGATCGAGCACACGCTGCGCGCGATGGGCGTCAACATCGTCACCGTGCACAGCGGGCGCGCGGCGCTGGAGATCATCGAGGACCTTGAACCAGACCTGGTCATCATCGACCTGATGATGCCGGACATGCACGGCTGGGAAGTGGTACAGCGCATGAAGGCCAACGAGGTCCTGCAGGAGATTCCGGTCATCATCCTGACGGCGCTCGGCGGGGATCAGGACCGGGTGTTTGCCCTCACAGTCGCGGAGGTGGACGACTTCATCGAGAAGCCCGTCTCCACCGAGACGCTGCGCCAGCGTGTGTGGGCGGTGCTCAACCGCTAGCGGCGCTCACCCCACGGGCGATTACTCGAACCAGTTTGGCCCCGCGTTGGCGTCCACTTTCAACGGGACGGTCAGGTCGGTATAGGCGCTTTCCATGACCGTGCGCACGAGCGCGGCGGTCTCCTCAAGCTCTTCCTCCGGCGCCTCAAGCACCAGCGCGTCATGGACCTGCAGGATCATCCGCCCCTGGAGGCCTTTGGCGCGCAATTCATGGTGCAGGTCGATCATCGCAATCTTGATGATGTCGGCGGCGGTGCCCTGGATCGGCATGTTGATCGCCTCGCGCTCGGCGCGCTGCCGGGCGACCACGCTGGCGCGCTGCTGGTCGCGCGCGTCGGTCTGCAGCACCGGGAAGTAGCGCCGTCGGCCCATCAGCGTCTCGACGTAGCCTTGCTTTTTCGCCTTCGAAATGGTGCTATCGAGGTAGCCTTTGACGTTCGGGAAGCCGCCGAAGTACGCCTTGACGAAGCGCTCGGCCTCGCTCACTGAAAGGTCGGTCTCGCGCGCCAGTCGGAAGGGCGTCATGCCGTAGATCAGGCCAAAGTTCACGCGCTTGGCGAAGTTGCGGTCGCGCTTTGTCACCTGGTTCATCGGCTTGTCGTAGATAACGGCGGCGGTCGCGGCGTGGATGTCGAAACCCTGTTGGAAGGCGTGCTTGAGGCCGGGGTCGTCGCTCATGTGCGCCAGGATGCGCAGCTCGACCTGCGAGTAGTCGCACTCCAGGAGCGTCCACCCCGGCTGGGCGATGAACGCCTTGCGCACCTGCGCGCCGGTCTCAGTGCGGATGGGGATGTTCTGGAGGTTGGGGTCGCTGGAACTGATGCGCCCGGTGACGGTTCCGGTCTGGTTGAACGAGGTGTGGACGCGCCCGGTTTCGGGGTTCACGAGCTGCGGCAGGGCATCGACGTAGGTGCCCTTGAGCTTGGAAAGCTCGCGGTGTTCCAGGATGAGGCCCAGGATTTCGTGGTGGCCCTCCTCGCTCTTCTGCAGCGAGTCCAGCACGTCGGACGCGGTGGAGAAGTGGCCGCTCGACGTTTTGCGCACGCCGGCGGCCGGCAGCCCCAGCTTGCCGAACAGCGCATCGCTGAGCTGCTGCGTCGAGTTGACGTTGAAGTCGTAGCCCACGATGGCGTAGATTTCCCGTTCCAGCTTTTCCAGCGCCGTGCCGAGTTCGGCGCTCAGGCCGGCGAGGAAATCGGTGTCGAGGAGCACGCCGTGCGTTTCCATGTCGGCAAGGACCGGGATCAGCGGCATTTCCAGGTTGACCATCAGGTCCCACGCCTTCTTTTCGTGCAGGTCGGGCGTGAGGACGTCCACCAGCCGGTGGGTCATGTCCACGTCGGCAGCGGCGTAGGTCGCCGCGTGGGCAACCGGGACCTCGGCCATCGTGATCTGGTTGCGCCCTGAACCGATCAGCCTGTCAATCGGCGTCATCTCGACGTTGAGCACGGCCCACGCCAGGTTCTTCAGCCCCAGGTTGCGGCTCGACGGGTCGCGCAGCCACTCGGCCACCATCGTGTCGAAGGCAATGGGGGCGATGTCCAGCCCGTGGCGGCGCAGCACCACATAATCGTACTTGATGTTGTGCCCATACTTGGGGATTTCCGGGTCCGTCATCGGCGGGCGCAGCGCGTCCATGACCTGCGCCAGCGGGAGTTGGGCATCGTCGGTCTTGTGCCCAACGGGGATGTAATAGCCCTCGCCCTCGTCGGGCGTGATGGCGATGCCGACCAGCGCGGCGGCCATCTGGTCCGTGCTGGTGCTCTCCACATCGACCGTGATCGCCTTCGCGGCCTCCAGTTTCTTGACCAGCGCGGCGAGCTTCTCTTCCGTGTCCACGACCGTGACCTGCGTCGGCCCTTCAGGGGGCGGTTCGCGTTCGGCGGCGGGCGTCGGCGCGGCTTCGGGCGCAAAAAGCGCAAGCTGCTCGCCCACCGGCTCGGCCTGCTTCGGCAGCCGGTCGATCAGCGAGCGGAACTCCAACTGGCGGAAGAGTTCGGCCACCGGCTCGCGGTCGTAGTCCTCCGCGACGCACTTCGCGAGGTCCAGTGTGATGGGCGCGTCGCGCCGGATGGTCGCCAGCTGCTTGCTCAGGTAGGCGTCGTCGCGGCCCTCCTCAAGTTTCGTCTTCAGCGCCCCTTTGATCTCGTCGATGTGCGCATAGACGTCGTCGAGCGACCCGTACTCCTGCAACAGCTTGGTCGCGCCCTTCTCGCCGATCCCGAAGACGCCGGGGATGTTGTCGCTCTTGTCGCCGATGAAGCCCTTGAGGTCCACAAGCTGTGGTGGTTCGAGGCCGTACTCCTCGCGGAAGCGCGCCAGGTCGTAGAGGCGGATGTCGCTGAGCTGGCGGCCCGGCAGTTGCACCGTCGTGCGTTCGGTGACGAGTTGCAGCAGGTCGCGGTCGCCGGTGAGGATGCGCACGTCCACGCCTTTCGCCTCGGCCTGCGGCGCGATGGTGCCGATGATGTCGTCCGCCTCCCAGCCGGGGAGTTCGAGCGTCGGCACGTTGAACGCCTCTAGCAGCTTGTGGATGCGCTCGACCTGCGGCTTGAGGTCGTCGGGCGATTTCTCGCGCGTGCCCTTGTAGTCCGGGAAGACCTCGTCGCGCCCGCTCATCCCGGCGTCGAAAGCGACGGCCAGGTACTTTGGCTTCTGGTCAACCAGGATGTCGAGCAAGAGGCGCGTGAAGCCGAAGCTGGCGTTGGTCGCTTCGCCCTCGCGGGTGGTGAAACTTTCGACGGGCAGCGCATAGTACATGCGGTAGGCGAGCGCGTGCCCATCGATGAGGACCAGTTCGTCTTTTGGCATGGCGGCAACCCCGGCACTCCTATTCGAGCAAATGTGCTAAAAGTATATAGCACGGCGGGCGCAGGCGCTATATACTCCCCTACATGGATTCAGATGCGCCACACGCCCCCTGTCGGGAGCACCCCGGAAGCTTCAAGCTCCTGGGTGCTGAAACGCCGCACCGCCCCGTGCTCTTTGACGAAGCCCTCCGCCTGCTCGACCCCCAACCCGGCGGCGGGTACATCGACGGGACAGTGGGCGCGGGCGGGCACGCGGCGGGCATCCTGGAGGCGAGCGCACCCCACGGCCGGCTACTCGGCCTCGACGCCGACGCCGAGACGCTGGCGCTGGCGCGCGAACGGCTCGCCGCCTTTGGCGCGCGCGTCACGCTGGTTCACGCCAACTTCGCGCGCATGGGGGAGGTCGCGCGGTCGCACGGCTTCGACCCGGTGGCCGGAGTGCTGCTGGATTTGGGCCTGTCGTCGATGGACGTGGACGACCCGGCGCGCGGCTTCTCGTTTCTGCGCGAGGGGCCACTCGACATGCGCTACGACCGCGCGCAGGGGCAGACCGCCGCCGACCTGGTGAACACGTTGAGTGAGGCGGCGCTGGCCGATTTGATCTACCGCTACGGCGAGGAGCGGCGCGCGCGGGGGGTCGCGCGGCGGATCGTGGCGCGCCGGCCCCTGCACACCACCATCGAGCTTGCGGCGGTCGTGGCAGAGGTGGTGAGGGGCCGGCCCGGCCTGCACCCCGCGACGCGCACGTTTCAGGCGCTGCGCATGGCGGTCAACGACGAGTTGGGCGCGCTGGAGCAGGGCCTTGCCGCCGCCATCGATCTGCTCCAACCGGGGGACGTGGTGGCGGTGATCGCGTTTCACTCGCTGGAGGACCGGCTCGTTAAGCAGACCTTCCGCCGCGAGGCGCAGGACTGCATCTGCCCGCCGGGCCAGCCGGTGTGCACCTGCGGCCACCGCGCGGCGCTGGAAATCCTCACGCGCAAGCCGGTTGTCCCCGGCGCGGAGGAAATCGCCCGCAACCCGCGCAGCCGCAGCGCCAAACTCCGCGCCGCGCGCCGGATCTAGTCACTGCTTATCCGACAGATGAACCAATTCGCATCCAACTTGTGAAGACAGTTAACCCAGTAGTGAGCGGCGTACGCCGGTTCTGGAATTTGGTCTTGGTCTGCAATATAGGTGACATGAAGACCAGAATATCCTACCAAAGCTAGGACGCGGACACGTTCATCCCGATCACGAGCCACGAATATGCTTTCTTGTCCCGTCCAGGCTTGGGCCTCTGTTGGCAGGCTTAAAGACAAACAATCAGAGTGCCAAGAAGGACATTGGATATCTACCGCGTAGGAGACCAACGACTCGAAGGCTTCTCGATGGGCCTGGAAGTTGATTATGTCGCGGAGAAAAGCGATTTCATTGAAGTGAAACGCGCCTAGATAGATCACTGTGACCAGGATGAGAATGTGCAGGGTTCTCACCGCCAGGGGTATACCATTCTTCTTGCGCGCGTAAAAATATACATTCCAAATCGTCAAGACGCATAGCGCCCCAATGAGAAGAGGGCGGGCACACAAAAGCAAGAGGTTAGGGAGAACTGCCCAGGGTCTCAAGGCCCAGAAATACACGAAGGTGTATAGAAGAAGTAAAAGCGCAAGGCCGATTTCGACTAATACGCTCTTTTTTAGCATGTGTTCCTCAGTTGTGAGGTGACATTATCTCTCCTTGCTATACTACACGCGAAGAGCGGCTATTGCTTAAATACGTGTAGGGGATGCCGTTCCCGCCACTCGGTTGTCTTTGTCAGTCTGGTGGGGTATAAACCCCGCGTGAGCGCTCGACCCCCAAGAGACCCGGCATGAAGGGAAGGCCCAGTATGCGCAGGCGAATCGCACTGAGCTTGCTTGTTGCGTTGGTCCTGACGGTGGCGGGGCCGGTCGGCGCGCAGCAGGAAACGCTGCGTATCGGGTTCGTGGGCTACCTGCTCAGCGGGCCGAATTACGACTTCGGCTCGCTCGCAGGGGCGCAGTTGGCCGTCAACCAGATCAACCGGGCCGGCGGCCTGACCGCGCCCGACGGGACGACCTATCGCCTCGAACTGGTGATCGAGTCTGCCGCCGACGCCGCGAGCGCCCGCGCCGCCGTCGCGAATCTGCTTGCCCGCGACGTGGCAGCGATCCTGGGGCCGGACGCGGTGGAGCAGATGCTGCCCAACCTCGACCTTGCCGCCGACGCCGAAGTGCCGCAGCTCACCTCCGCGCAGGCCCCTGCAATCACCGCGCAGGCCCGCTCTAACTTCGTGTTCCGCATCCGCGCCTCCGACCAGGCGCGCGCCGCTGCGCTGGCCGGCTACCTGGTCAACGAGCTTGGCTTCCAGCGCTTCGGCGTCGCGCTCACCGAAAGCCTCTATGGCAACGCCGGCATCGTCGCGTTCAACGCGGCGCTCGCCGACCTGGGGATGCAGCCGGTGATCGAGAGCCGCTTCGACCCCTCCGACCTGGACATGTCTGCCGACGCCCAGGCGATTGCGCGCAATGCGCCAGAGGTCGTCGTGCATTGGGGCAACCCCTTCCAGGCGGCCTTCCTGCTGCGGGAGTTGCGCGCGCTCGGCTGGCGGGGGACGTTCGCCTACAGCGACATCGGCGACACGTTCCTCAGCCTGGTCAGCAGCGGCGACCTGACCGGCGTGCTGGGGCCGCTGACGTGGGACCTGACGCTTTCCGACCCGGCCTCGCGCGCGTTCCTGGCCGATTACGTGCAGGCCTATCGCGTCAACCCGAACGAGCGCAGCGCGGCCTACTATGACGCCGTGCAGCTCATCGCCGCCGCGATCCGCGCCGCCGGCCCGGAGCCGTCCCTGATCCGCGATTACGTGCTCAACGTGCCCAGCTTCCTCGCCGTCCAGGGCGAGTTGACGCCGGCGCGCTTTGGCAACGGCGAGACGGGCGATAACGTGGTGATCGTCCAGATCGACCGGGACACGCTCATCCAGCGCGTGGCGGCGCGCTATCGCGGCGCGGCGTGCGTCGCGGGCTGCACGGTCATGGCGGTCGCGGCGGCCCCCACCGCGACGATCACGCCGGTCCCGGAGGCGTCGGTGCTGCCTTCGGACACGCCCGCGCCCACTTCTGAAGCGGACGCGGCGTTCACCGATACGCCGGCGGCTGCGCCGCCCACAGACACGCCGACCGACATCCCGACCGAGACTCCGACTGACACGCCCACGCCGCCGCCGACCGACACGCCGACGACCGTCCCGCCCACGCTCACGCCCACGGAGACAGAAACCGCCGCGCCCACGCTGACGCCTTCGGCGACTCTGCCGGTCCCGCTTGTGACCGGCACCGCGACATGGACATCGGTGCCGCCGGCGAACGTGCCGACCGCAACGCCGACCTTCCCGCCCACCATGACGGCCACCAACACGCCCGGCCCCTCCCCCACGCTGACGCTCACCCCGACGCTGACCCTCACGCCGACACCCGCGACGGTGTTCGTGCAGACCGACGAGGACGTGCGCATGAACCTGCGCCTCGGCCCCGGCCTGGATTACGGCGTCGCCAGCGTGCTGCCGGCGGGCGTGACGGTCGAGGTGCTGGGGCGCAACGCCGACAGCACCTGGCTGCTCATCGAGCACGAGGGCCGGGAGGCGTGGCTGGCGGGCTGGCTGGTCACGGTGGCGGAGGGCGACCTCGACGCGCTGCCGATCCTCGCGCCGTGGGGGGCGACCGTCACGCCCGGACCGACGCCGGCCGGCGTGCCGATCCTGGCGATCATGTACCGGCTCGACTCAGACGAGGCGATGGACATGGTGCGCCTCCTGCTTTCCCTGGAGGCGACGTATGGCGACCGGGTGCGCTTCGCTTACGTCAATGTTGACCGGGTGAATGACTTCGGCCTGTTCAGCCGGGTTTATGGGGGCGAGGTTCCCACGATTGGCTTCGTCGATGCGGCGAACAACCTGCGGCAGGTGATTACCGGGGCGCTGAGCGAGGATAACCTGCGCGCCCATCTCGACGCCTGGGTGGGGACACCGGACGAGTGACCGGCGTGGTTGAGGAGGGGGACATGCCAGGAGCCGCTGCCGCCGCGGGCGACCTGATCCTGCTGGTGGGCAAAGACCGGAAGACCTTCATCCGGCGGCTGGAGCCGGGCGAGAAGCTGCAGACGCATCGCGGCGAAATCCTGTTCGATGACTTGATCGGCGTCCTCTACGGCAGCGAGGTCCGTACCCACCTGGGCCGCTCCTTCTACCTGCTCTCACCGACCACGAACGACCTCATCCTGGACCTCCGGCGCGAGAGCCAGATCATGTTCTCGAAAGACCTGGGATACGCGATCATGAAGATGGGCATCCGCCCCGGCAGCGTTGTCGTGGAGGCGGGGACGGGCAGCGGCGCGCTGACGCTGACGCTCGCCACCATCGTCGGGCCAGACGGGCGCGTCTTCAGCTATGACCGGCGCGCCGACATGCAGCGGCTCGCGCGGCAGAACCTGCGCAAGGTGGGCCTGGATGCGCGCGTGACCTTCAAACAGCGCGACATCAGCCAGGGCTTCGACGAGGCCGATGTCGAGGCGCTCTTCCTCGATGTGCTGTCGCCGTGGGAGTATCTCGCGCAGGCGCGCGCGGCGTTGCGCGGCGGGGGCGTCCTCGGCTGCATTGTGCCGACCATGAACCAGGTGCAGGAGCTGGTGCGCGCGCTCTATGACGGGCCCTGGTTCTTGGTCGAGGTCGAGGAGGTGCTGCTGCGTGGCTACAAGGTCGTGCCGGAGCGCATCCGCCCGGAGGACCGGATGGTTGCGCACACGGGGTATCTGTTGTTCGCCCGTGCCGTGACGCACCTCCCCGCCGGCGAGGCCGAAGAAGAAGACGAAACGGCGCGCGCTGCGGACTCAGCCGCAGCGCCAGAAGCGCCCGATTCGGTCAGCGATGATGTTTAGTCAAGACAGGAGAGAACCGTGACCACCAGCATCGAACGCCTGAAAGCCAGACTGGCTGATTACCGCAGCATTGAGGAGGCGATGGCCCTGCTGAGTTGGGACCAGCAGACGCACATGCCGAAGGGCGGCGCGCCCGCCCGCGCCCGGCAGCTCGCGACTCTGAGCAAGCTCGCGCACCAGACGCTCGTCAGCAGCGAGACCGCCGACCTGCTGGCCGCAGCGGAGGATGAGGCTGCCGCGCTTGACTACGACGCCGACGACGCCGCCTTCGTCCGCGCCGCGCGCCGCGATTACGACCGGTGGGCCAAGCTCCCGACCGAGTGGGTGACGACGTTCGCCAGCACGACCTCGCAGGCGCACCACGTCTGGGAGAAGGCGCGCGCAGAGAAGGATTATGCCGCGTTTGCGCCGTGGCTGACGAAGATCATCGACCTCTGCCGCCAGCGCGTCGACTACATAGGTTACGAAGACC
Source organism: Anaerolineae bacterium (assembly GCA_027494055.1). GTDB lineage: Bacteria > Chloroflexota > Anaerolineae > Aggregatilineales > JAFGMM01 > JAOSJO01. Next base: position 195,163 of record JAOSJO010000026.1, read on the forward strand.
GTCCCTATGACGCGCTGCTGGACATCTACGAGCCGGGCATGAAGACCGCAGAGGTCGGCGCAATCTTCGACGACCTCAAGGCGGGGCTTGTGCCGCTGGTGCAAAAGGTGCTCTCGCGCGCCGGCCGTACAGACGATTCGGTGTTGCACCAGGCCTACGATGTCGATAAGCAGTGGCGCTTCGGCGAAGCCATCATCCGGGACTTCGGCTACGACTTCGAGCGCGGGCGGCAGGACAGGTCGGTGCACCCGTTCACCACGTCGTTTTCGGTTGGCGACGTGCGCATCACCACGCGCTTCGACCCGAACTGGCTCGCACCGGCGCTGTTCGCCACCATGCACGAGGCCGGGCACGCCCTGTACCAACAGAACGTGGCGCAGGCGTTCGAGGGCACCATCCTGGCGGACGGCGCGTCGCTTGGCGTGCACGAGAGCCAGTCGCGCCTGTGGGAGAACATCGTCGGGCGCAGCCGGGGCTTCTGGGGGCACTACTACCCGCGCCTGCAGGCCCTCTTCCCGGAGCAGTTGGGCAACGTGGACGTGGAGACGTTCTACTGCGCGGTCAACACGGTGCGACCCTCGTTCATCCGTGTCGAGGCGGACGAGCTGACCTACAACCTGCACATCATGTTGCGCTTCGAACTGGAGAACGCGCTGCTCGAAGGCGACCTCGATGTTGAAGACGCGCCGGCGGCGTGGAACGATAAAATGGAAGAACTCCTGGGCATCCAGCCCATCGACGACGCCCAGGGCATCTTGCAGGACACGCACTGGTCGAGTGGTGGGTTTGGCTACTTCCCGGCGTACTCACTGGGCAACCTGCTTTCGGCGCAGCTCTACGCGAAGGCCGTCGCCGACGCGCCGGACATCCCGGACCAGATCGCGCGCGGCGAGTTCAGCGCGCTGCTCGGCTGGATGCGCGAGCACGTGCACCGGCACGGGCGCAAGTACATGCCGGCCGAGCTGGTCCAGCGGGCCACCGGCGAGCCAATGCAGGCGCGCGCGTACATGGACTATCTGCGCGCGAAGTATGGCGCAATCTACGGGGGTGTGAGGATCGCGGCTGCCCGGCTTGCGTCTTCCGTAGCCCGCCAGGATCGCGAATCAGCCTGCGACTTTGTATTTACGCACGTTGTCCGCTCGGTATCGCGTTATAGTGTGTTTTTCGTAACCCGACGACTGAAGCCGTCGGTTAATCGCGGAAAATGGCAGGCAAGAAAATGAATTAGCCCGCGACTTCAGTCGCGGGAACCAAGAGGCGAACAGGTACGCGCCTTCAGTCGTGGGATCAGACCGTCCCTGTCCATTTCATGGTTGAGGGGCACACAAGGTTGTGTCTTGGCGCGAAATGGGTGAGGCTGTAGGGCAAGGCATGCCTTGCCCCTACGCGGTTGCCTGTCCGCCCCCATACCATTTCATGGAGAGGGTCTGCGCGGGCACGCCGCGCTGCTGACGTTCCCCCCTTTCGCCTGTGGCTCGACGGGGTACAATTGACCTGTAAATGGCGTTGAGTCAGGAAGTGATATGCGTTCGCCCCACGAATCGTTCAACACGCTGGTTTACCAGACCCTTGAGTCGGCGGCGGCCTTGCTCGAAGCCGGCCGCCCCGCCGAGGCGTTGCACGCCATCAAGGTGCTGGCCGAGATGGAAATCACCGCCCGGCAGCGCGAGCAGTACATCGCCCTGCGCCGCGAGATCGAGGCGCAGTTGGTCCACGATAGCTGGGTCACGCTGCAGATGGCGCACCCTGAGCCGCTGACGTTCAGCCTGCTGACTGAGGAAGTCATCCCCTATTTGCAAGCGCTGCACCGCGTGCACGAGCTTGTCGCGCGCCTCCAGGGCAAGCCCCCGGCGTGGGACCCCGAGATCCGCCAGCTTTCGCACCACTCGCCGTTGAGCGTCACCTTCGGCTACTGGCACCCGGACATCATCCAGACCATCCTGGATGTCGTGTTCGCGGAGCGGCGCGGCCCCGCGCGGCGCATCCAGGCCGGCGAAAGCCCGGCGCAGCCGCTGCTGACGCGGGTCAACGCCACGTACAAGCTGCTGGAGAAGGTGGTCCCGACCGCGACCAGCCAGCAGAAGAACGCGCTCGCCACCCAAATCCTGCCTGACATCGACCTGCTGGCCTCCAGCCCGGTCGAGGCGCAGGTGATCGGCGTGAGCGTGCGTGGCGACGAGCCAGGCCCGCTGCCCGAAGCGCGCGAGGCGACCGCCGCGACCGGCGCGCCGGCTGCGCGCCGCGAGCCTTCTGGGCCGCCGCCTGAGGACCTGCCCGAAGAGCCGCCCCCGCCGACCGCGCCGCGCTACATTGGCAGCGAGCCGGAGGCGCCGGTGCGCCCGCGCTATCCCCGCCACCGCGTCACCCGCCCGGCCCCGAAGCCGTATGTCCCGCCGGAGCGCACCGACGAGGATGAAGACAACGGCGTCGAAGAGACCTAGCCGGCGCGCAAAGCAACGAGGGCGGCATACACAGCCGCCCTCGCTCTGACTTACCGTATGTCGGTATGAGGGAACGCTATACCGGCTTCTCGCCCCGCTCAATCGCGATCTGTGCGGCGCGCAGCGTGTTCTGGAGCAGGCCGGCAATCGTCATTGGCCCAACGCCGCCAGGCGACGGCGTGATCGCGCCGGCGACCTCTTTCACCTCGTCGAAGTCCACGTCGCCGACCCACCGGTAGCCCCGCTCTGACGTGGGGTCGTCGATCTTGTTGCTGCCCACGTCGATGACGAACGCACCGGGCTTCACCCAGTCGGCTTTGACCATCTGCGCCCGCCCGACTGCGGCGATCAGGATGTCGGCGCGGCGGCACACGCCGGGAAGGTCCTTGGTGCGGCTGTGGCAGACCGTCACCGTGGCGTTGCGGTGGATGAGCAGCATGGCGGCCGGCATCCCGACAATGTTGCTCCGGCCCAGCACAACCGCCTCCGCCCCATCGAACGTCGCGCCGGCCTCTTCGAGCAGGATCATCGCGCCGGCGGGGGTGCAGGGCACAAACAGCGGGTCGCGGCCCTTCATCGCCAGGCGGCCAATGTTGATCGGGTGGAAGCCGTCCACGTCCTTGTGCAGCGGGATCGCCCCAAGCACCGCCTCCTCGTCGAGGTGGCCGGGCAGGGGAAGCTGCACCAGGATGCCGTGCACCTTCGGGTCTGCGCCGAGCTGGCGCACCAGCCCCTCGACCTCTTCCTGCGTGGCGTCGGCCGGCAGCTCGTGGCCGAACGATTCGATGCCCACTTTCTTGCAGCGGTTCCGCTTCATGCGGACGTATTGCTCTGAGGCCGGGTTCTCGCCAACGAGCACGGTCGCCAGGCCGGGACGGAACCCATGCTCGCGTTCCATCGTGTCCGTTGCCTCAGCGATCTGCTCGCGAATGCGCGTTGCTACCGCCTCGCCGTCGATAATTTTGGCAGTCAAGGCCCTTTTCTCCTTCGTGATTCAGAGTAAGCGACGTGCAAATATGAACGGACGTGAGAAATCGCAATTTCTAACTTATCCAACCCTGGCCTTCCTGCCAAGTAACAAATGTCCGCCCGTCTCGCGCCAACCGACACCAAAACGCCGTGCTGTCGAAAAGATGTAAATCAGTCCTGACAAAACCGGTACAAAGTCGAAATTGCTACTGGCCTGGAGTTGAGTACCATAGAATAAGGACTCATTCGACGCTATACTGGAGCAAAGACCGGTGCATGAGCACAAGGGGGTCTTCGCATGATGGTTCATAACGACAACGAAGAAGTCGCGGGTCCCGGCCACACGACCGAGCGGCGCAAACCCCTTGGGCAAGCGCTCACCGAATACGCCCTCATCCTGGCGCTGATCGTGATCGGCCTGATCGTGATTCTGGCGATCACCGGTCCGGCGATTGGCAACATATTCTCCAACACGGTGTACACGCTGCTCAACGCCGAGGAGCCGCGCGAGACCCTGAGTCCGGAGGAGTTCTGGGCCACGGTCACGGCGATCTGGCTGGTCACGCCCGGCGTGACCCCGTTCGAGACGTATACGCCGGCCCCTGCGACCTACACGCCTTCGCCTACGCCTTCGCCGACAGTCACGCCCACGGTGCTTTCGCCAACGCCGCCCGACACCGAGACCCCCGGCCCCAGCCCAACGCCTGAGGATATGGTCTTCACGTTGCCCTGGGACGATGACGGCGAGAGCGGCACCACCTCGCGCGATTACTTCATCGCCCCCGACACCGACCCGATGTGCGGCTGGGGCATCACAACCGAGCGCTTCCGGTCCGTCTCCCATGCCTGGTCCGACAGCCCCGACGGCTACTACATTCACGACTCGAACTGCGTGCTGGAGTTCCGGGGCGTGATCGACCTGACGGAGGCGATTGACCCTGAACTCACCTTCTGGGATAGCTGGCACCTGGTCCAGTATGACCGCGCCTACGTGGAGGTCCAGGAAGAGGGCACGACGACCTGGACCAACGTCGCGGCCGCTGAGAGCGGCTCGCTGCACTTCAACTCGACCAACCTGACCTTCACGTATGAGCGCATCAGCCTGGCGGACTTCATCGGCCAGCAGATCCGGCTGCGCTTCCGCCTGGACGCCACAAACAATGTCGCGGTGGGCGATGGTTGGTACATTGACGACATCGCGCTCCGCGAGGCCGACTTCCAGGTTTTCACCCTCCCCTTCATCGATGATGTTGAGGGCACGGCGCAGTGCCCGGCGGACGGGTCGTGCTGGATCGCCGGCGGCTCCTGGGCGATTTCCAGCGAGCAGGTGCACAGAGGGAACGCCGCGTGGTCGGACAGCCCTGGCGCGAACTACCAGCATGGCACCAACTCCTCCCTCATGCTCAACGGCGAGGTCGATCTGAGCGGGACGATTCGTCCTGAAATGCGGTTCTGGAACCGCTGGCATCTGCGACCCTACGACCACGCCTACGTCGAGATCGCGACGGAGAGCAACAACTGGACGGTGGTGCTGGACCATTACAACAACGCCAACCTGGCGTGGACGCGCGAGTCCATCGACCTGACTCCCTACATCGGCGAACGTATTCGCCTCCGCTTCCGCCTGGACGCGACCAACAACTCCTCCACCGGCGACGGCTGGTGGATCGACGACATCGAGATTACCGAGGCGGCCACGCCCGTCATCACGCTCCCGTGGTCTGATGACATGGAGGCCGGCAATGCGTGGTGGGTGCCAGAAGGCACGTGGGCGCTCTCCGGCGAGCAGACGCATTCGGGCGGCGCGGCGTGGTCCGACAGCCCAGGCGGCGACTATGTCCACGGCACGAATTCCTCGCTGATCCTCGACGCGATTGTCAGCCTTGAGGGCACGGCGCACCCGGAACTGGTCTTCTGGGATCGCTACAACCTGCGCGCCTATGACCGCGCGTATGTGGACATCTCTCTGGACGACGGCGCGTCGTGGAACCCGATCCCGACCTGGAACCACTACTACGAAACTAACCTGAGCTGGACGCGCCAGGTCGTGGACCTGAGTCCGTATGCCGGCCTCAACGTGCGGCTGCGGTTCAGGATGGACGCGCGGTCGCACACACAGGTCGGCGACGGCTGGTGGATCGACGATGTTGAGCTGCGCGAGCACGTGGAGACCATCATCACCCTGCCGTGGTGCGATGACTTCGAGACGGGCACGACGCCGCAGTGTAACGACGCGCGCGACTTCTCGGCATTCTGGACGCCCGGCGGCCAGTGGGCGTTGACCTCTGTAGGCCCGGCGCAGGCGGGCGGGGACTGCCGGTCGGGCAACGCCTGCTGGACGGACAGCCCTGGCGCCAACTACGAACACCTTTCCAATGCCACGCTGGAGCTTGACGCCCTCATCGACCTGAGCGGCACGACCAACCCGATGCTCTACTTCTGGCACGCCTACAACCTCCGGGCCTATGACACCGGCTGGGTCGAGGTCTCCAACAACAACGGCATCAGTTGGACGCGCGCGGATGCGGCGCATGGCACCGACCGCGTCTACTACAGTACGAACATGATCTGGACGCGCCAGCAGATCAGTCTGTTGGCATGGCGCGACCAGCAGATCATGATCCGCTTCCGCCTCGACGCGCGCGACAACACACAGACTGGCGACGGCTGGTGGATCGACGATATCAGCGTGGTCGATTACACGCCGCGCGTCTACACCCTGCCCTTCCTCGACGAGGCGGAGCCGGGCTTCTTGCCGAACTGGGTCGTTGAAGGCACCTGGGCCATGGGCAACTACGGCGTCGGCGGGGGCGGGGGCGCATGCAACAACCCGCTCTGCCAGCCCTCAGAGTGGACCTACGACGACAGCCCGATGGCGAATTACGCACACCCCACCGCGTCCTCGATGACCCTGGACGGCGTGGTTGACCTGAGCGGTACGACCCACCCCGTCCTGACCGTCTGGGCGATCTACAACCTCGGCAGTGGCGACCACGTCAGGATTCAGGTTTCGGTCGATGGCGGCTATGTCTGGCTGGACCCGCCCACGCCGCCAGGCTCCCTCAGCCTGCACATGTATGGCGGCGCTGACACCACGTGGCGGCAGCACGCGGGTGACCTGACCAACTACGTGAGCTTTGGGCAGGTCGGCTTGCGCCTGCATCTGGATGCGCGCACTGACTGGCAGACGGGACTGGGCGTGAACCTGGACCGCATCGAGATCGCTGACTGACCCGGTTGGTTCCGCGAAGCCGCGAGGGGGCAGCCTTTGAGGGCTGCCCCTCTTCTGTTTGCCGTCTCGTTGCGTGCGACGCGCGTTTTTTAGGGAGTCTTTCACACTTTTGATGTCGTTCCTCCGGTACAATTGAATCGATAAATTGAGAGATTCTTGGATCAGTATCAAGTATTTGCTTTTTTAGGAAGTTCTTTAGATCTGCATTGGCGCACATATGTTACAATTCACGTGTCATCAAGGCGGAACGTGAAAGGCAGCGAAGTTGACACTTCCAACGATTAGCACCGTGAATCATTCGATAGGGACTCTTATGGCACAAGATCGACTGCGCATCCTGGCTATTGATGACGACGCGGAGTTCCTGGGCATCATCGAGCGCATGTTGCTGCGCAACGGCTATGAGGTAATCAAGGCTTTGTCCGGCGCGGAGGGCCTGCGCCTGGCGTACAGTATGCAGCCGCACGCCATCCTGCTCGACGTGATGATGCCCAGCTACGACGGGTTCGAGGTGTGCAAGCGCCTGCGCGAGATGACCGACACCTGCATCATTTTCATCACGGCAAAGGGCCGCACCGAGGACATCGTCCGCGGCCTGAGCCTGGGCGCTGACGACTACATCACGAAGCCCTTCCGCATGGAGGAGCTGGCGTCGCGCCTGTCGGCGTGTCTGCGCCGCACGTCCGGGGTCCAGGCCAGCCGCGTGCCGGTGGCGCTGGGCGACGGCGACAGCCTCATCCTTGACAAGTCGCGCCGGCAGGTCGTCGTCCGGGGCAACGCGGTGCACCTGACGCAGAAAGAATTCGAGTTGCTGGAATACCTCGTCCAACATGCCGGGCGCGTGCTTCCCAAAGACGCGATCCTCTCCCAGATTTGGGGCGCGGAGTACATCGGCGACACCGACCTGCTCAAGCAATTCATCTACCGGCTGCGCCGCAAGCTGGAGATTGACCCACGGAAGCCGAAATACATCCAGACTGTGCGCGGCGTGGGTTACTCCTTCGAGTCGATGGGATGAGACGCCGCCGCCCGGTTTCACGCAGACAGGCCAGGCGCTCCCCCCCGCCTGGCCTTGTTTTTGTGTATGATCGGTGCGGTGGGTTAACATGCTGAGGAGATATTCACCTTCTGTTTACCTATGTGATACCGTCCGGTGCTATCACATAGTTGATGAAGTTTCAGCACGTGTCTCTGTCCTACGAGCGATCGATGGTCAACCATAACGAAATCCGGGACCGAAGGTGGGAGATCCTCATAATCAGCAGCGACCACGGCGCGATTCGCGACCTTCAGGAACCGCTGTTGCAGCAGGGCTATCAGACCCGCGTTGCGACATCGGAGTGGTCCGGCCTGGCGCTTGCCAACAGCGCGCGCCCCGACATCATCGTCCTCGATGTCGCATCGAGAGATTACAACGGGTGGGAGCTGTGTGGCCGCCTGCGCGAACTCGTCACCGAGCCGATCTTGCTGGTCTCCGACGGCGTCACGGACCGCGACATCGTCCGGAGTATCCGCATGGGGGCGGACATCTGCATGTCCAAGCCGGTCCATCCTCTGGAGTTTCTGGCGCGCATCCAGTCGCTGCTGCGGCCCGCGCTGCGGCAACACCAGGCCGGCGTCGAGCGTCCTGCAACGCAGACTTACTTCACGCTCGACCCGGTCAACAGCACCGTGACGTTTGAGGGGCGCACGGTGCACCTCACCACGACGGAGATGCGCCTGTTTTCCTACCTGGCGAGCCGGTGCAATATGGTGGTCCCACAGGAAGAGTTGCTGGAGGCGGTCTGGGGTCTGCGCGGTCGGAAGGGCAAGGGCAACCTGCACCTCTACATCGGTCGCCTGCGCCAGAAGCTGGAAGAAGACCCCCAGTCGCCCCGGTACATCCACACCAACTGGGGCGTGGGGTACTGGATCAGCGCCGCGCCGATCCCAAGCAATGGACACAGCGACGGGGCTGAAACCTCATCGTAGTCACATCACTGCAGGAGATAGCTATGTCTGTAAAAGAACAGATCCGCCAGTTCATCGTGAATGAATTCCTCTTCGGGCAAAATGGGACGTTGGAAGACAGCGCCTCGCTGCTTGACGCCGGTATCCTCGACTCGATGGGCGTGCTCCAGACGCTCTTCTACCTGGAGGAGACCTTCGGCATCCAGGTTGAGGATGATGAGGTCATGCCCGACAACATCGACAGCATCGACAACCTCGCGAACTTCGTCGCCCGCAAGCAAAACGTCCCGGCCTGAACCCACGGCGGGCGGCATCCTGCCCCCACGGTGAGGGGTCAAAGGGGCTGAACACAATGAACGTTGCCGATTACCTTCTGGCGCACGCCGCGCCAGAGAAAATCGCGCTGATTACCGAGCAGGAAACGTACACCTACGCTGACGTGATCGCAGCGGCGGACGGCATGGCGCGCACGCTGCGCGACCTGGGCGTGCAGAAGGGTGATCGCGTCGGCATCTTCGCGGACAACTCGCTGTTCTGGGTCGCCAGCTACATTGGCGTTCTGAAGGCGGGCGCGGTGGCGCTCCCCTTCTATCCCACGCTTGAACCGGAGCAGTTCGCCGCGCTGATCGCGCTCACCGAGCCGGTCGCGTTCTGCGTCACCGAACGCTACCTGCGCAAGTACGCGGGCCAGTATCCCGAAGGCGTCGCCCTGATCGTCGAGAGCGACGACGTGGCGGCGCGGCACGGGGGCCGGTTCCGCGTGGCCGTGCACCGGCCCGGCGGCCCGGTGGAGAGCAAGCCGGTGGACGACCGCGCCGACCTCGCGGCGCTGATGTTCACCTCCGGCTCGACGGGCACGCCGCGCGCCGTGATGGTCTCGCACCGCAACATCATCGCCAACACCGACTCGATCATCGCCTACCTGGAACTCGACGCGGATGAGCGCATCATGGACGTGCTGCCGTTCTACTACTGCTTCGGCACGTCGCTGCTGCACACGCACTTCCGCGTTGGCGGCTCGGTCGTGGTCAACAACCGTTTCGCCTTCCCCAAGCTGGTGCTCGACCAGATGGAAGAGACCGGGTGCACCGGCATCGCTGGCGTGCCCAGCACCTACCAGATTCTGCTGCGCAACTCCAACTTCCCGGAGCGCACCTTCCCCAAGCTGCGCAAGATACAGCAGGCCGGTGGCAAGCTGCCCAACGTGTTCATTGAGGAACTCCGGCGTGCCCACCCCTACGCCGACTACTACCTGATGTACGGCCAGACCGAGGCCACGGCGCGCCTCTCCTACCTGCCGCCGCAACTGCTGGACACCAAGCTCGGTTCCATTGGCCGTGGGATGCCTGGCGTTGACCTGCAGGTCCTCGATCAAGAGGGCAACCCCGTCCCGCCCGGCGTCACCGGCGAGATCGTGGCGCGCGGCGACAACATCACCCTGGGCTACTGGCGCGACCTCAAAGCGACCGCGCAGAGCTTCCGCGACGGCGCGCTGTGGACCGGCGACCTGGCGCAGGTGGACGGGGACGGGTTCATCTTCGTGGTGGACCGGGCGAAGGACTTCATCAAGCCGTCGGGCCACCGCGTCGGCAGCAAGCAGATCGAGAACCACCTCGTGGAACTGCCCGAAGTCGTCGAGGCCGCCGTCATCGGCGTGCCGGACGACGTGATGGGCGAGGCGGTCATGGCCTTCATCGTGCTGCGCCGGGGCGCGGACATCGATGTCGAGGACGTGATGGCGCACTGCAAGCGCGTGATGGCGCCGTACATGGTGCCCAGGGAGATCGTCGTGCTCAACGCCCTGCCGAAGAACGCCTCCGGCAAGGTCGACAAGACCGCGCTCAAGGACCCCGAATTCGCGACCAGACTCAAGCCCGTGGCCGCCCGCACCTAGGGCGGTAGCGTGATGAGGATAAGCTAATGTGCGGAATCGTCGGCGTTTACAACCTGCGCACAGGCCAGCCTGTCCGCCAGGTGGACCTGGACAACATGCTCGCCATGCTGCGCCATCGTGGCCCGGACGAGATGGGCACCTACCTGGACGCGCCCAGAGTCGGCCTCGGCAACGCGCGGCTGGCGATCATCGACCTGAGCAGCGGCCAGCAGCCGATCTCGAATGAAACGGAGACGGTCTGGATCGTCTACAACGGCGAGGCGTTCAACTATGTCGAGCTGATGGCCGACCTCAAGGCGCGTGGGCACGACTTCGCCACCGCCTCCGACACCGAGGTCGTTGTGCACCTGTACGAGGAGAACGGCCCGGACTGCGTGGCGCAGCTCAACGGGCAGTTTGGCTTTGCGCTCTGGGACAGCCGCGACGACAGCCTCATGCTGGCGCGCGACCGGGTGGGCATCCGCCCCGTGTTCTACACGGTCGCCGACGGCCAGTTGATCTTCGCGTCGGAGATCAAGGCGATTGCGGCGCACCCGGCGGTTAGCCTGGAGCTTGACCCGGTCGCGCTCGACCAAGTGTTTACGTTCTGGTCCACGCTTGGCAGCCGGACCGCGTTCAAAGATATCTATGCGCTGCCGCCCGGCCACGTCCTGGTGGCGCGCGACGGCGAGATTGCGGTCAGGCCGTACTGGTCGCTGCGCTTCCCGGAGGCGGGCGCGGTCGAGGACCGCCCGCTCGCGGACTGGATCGACGAGTTCCACCACCTGCTGCGTGACGCGGTGGAGCTGCGCTTCCTGCGCTCGGACGTGACCGTCGCCGCCTACCTCAGCGGCGGGATCGACTCGTCCGCAACGACGGCGTACATCAAGCAGTTCACGGACCGCGACCTGCACACGTTCTCCATCACGTTCGCCGACCCGGACTACGACGAGAGCGCGTACCAGTACGAGATGGCGGACTTCTTCGGCACGGAGCACCACATCGTCCGCGCGACCAACCCGGAGATCGGCGCGGCGTTCCCGGAGGCGGTGTGGCACGCCGAGACGCCCATCCTCCGCACCGCGCCCGCGCCGATGTACCTGCTCAGCCGCTTGGTGCGCGAGCACGGCATCAAGGTCGTCGTCACGGGCGAGGGCGCGGACGAGGTGCTGGCCGGCTACGACATCTTCAAAGAGGACGCAATCCGCCGCTTCTGGGCCAGAGACCCCGACTCGCAGATGCGGCCGGCGCTGCTGCGCCGGCTGTACCCCTACATCCCGGCCTTCCAGCGCGGCGGCGGTCTGATGGCGACGTTCTTCAAGCAAGGCCTGACCGACACCGGCGACCCGCTCTACTCGCACCTGCTGCGGTGGAGCAACGGGACGCGCCTCAAGCGGCTGTTCTCGCCCGACCTGATCGCGCAGATCGGCGCGCGCGACACGGTGGGCGAGGTGCGCGGGATGCTCCCGCCGGGCTTCGACGCCTGGGCGCCGCTGTCCAGGGCGCAGTGGCTCGAGACCACGATCTTCATGAGCCAGTACCTGCTCGCCGCGCAGGGCGACCGCCCCGCGATGGCGAACTCGGTCGAGGGGCGCTTCCCATTCCTCGACTACCGCCTGATCGAGTTCGCGGCGCGCGTGCCGCCGAAGTATAAGCTCAACGGCCTCACGGAGAAGTTCCTGCTCAAGCGCGCCGTGCGCGACATGCTGCCGGCCCCGGTTGTCAAGCGGTACAAGCAGGCCTACCGCGCGCCCATCCGCGCGTGTTTCTTCGGCGCCGACGCGCCCGCGTGGGTGCGCGAGACGCTCGCGCCCGCCGCCGTGGACGAGGCCGGCTACTTCCTGCCCGCCGCCGTCGAGGGCCTGGCGCGCAAGGCAGAGCGCGGCGAACTCAGCGAGACCGACGGCATGGCGTTGGTCGGCGTGCTCAGCACGCAGTTGATCTACCAACAATACTGCCAGTCGCGGCCCACGCCGGACACGAGCAACCTCCCCTGGCGGAAGCGCATCGTGGCCGAGCCGGCGTAGCGCGCCTGGAATCAATCCACCGAGAAAGAAGCGAAACATGACGACGATGACCAAAACGACCTTCAACCGCGACGTGCTCAAGCTCGACCCCGGAAAGACCGTTGGTGAACTCACCGAAATTCTGCGCGACGTGGTGCACAAGCGCTTCAAGAAGCGCGGCGCGGTGGTGGGCGTCAGCGGCGGCATCGACTCCTCGACCACGCTGGCGCTATGCGTGCGCGCCTTTGGCCCGGAGCGCGTGCTCGCCGTGATGATGCCGGAGAAGGAATCCAGCCCCAAGAGCCTGGTGCTGGGGCGCGAGCTGGTGGACCGGTTCGGGTGCGAGTCGGTGGTGGAGGACATCACCGGCGCGCTCGTGGGCCTGGGCTGCTACCAGCGCCGCGACGAGGCGATCAAGCGTGTCTTCCCGGAATACGACCCTTCATACAAGGCCAAGATCACGCTGCCGACCAACGTGCTGGAGCAGGACACGCTCAACGTGTTCAGCCTGACCATCATCAGCCCGGAGGGCGAGGAGAAGAAGAAGCGCCTCGGCCCGAAGGAGTATTTGCAGATCGTCGCGGCGACCAACTTCAAGCAGCGCACGCGCACCACCACGCTGTACTACCACGCCGAGGCGCGCAACTACGCCGTGATCGGCACGCCGAACAAGAACGAGCACGACCAGGGCTTCTTCGTCAAGTGGGGCGACGGCGGCTACGACTTCACGCCCATCGGCCACCTGTTCAAAACCCAGGTGTACCAGCTTGCCGCGTACCTGGGCGTGCCGGAGCGCATCCAGCGCGCGACCCCCACCACCGACACGTACACTGCCGAGGTGACGCAGGAGGAGTTCTTCTTCCAGTTGCCTTTCGAGATCATGGACCTGATCTGGTACGCATGGGAGCACGGCGTGGACGCCGCCGAGGCTGCCGCCGCGCTCGACCTCACGGCGGAGCAGGTGGCGCGCATCTACCGCGACTTCGACAGCAAGAAGCGCGGGACCGACTTCCTGCGCACGCCGCCGCTCAACGTGGGCCGGCTGGACATCGCCTACTGATTCGCGCGTGAAACAGCAGGGGCGGGCCTTGTCCAGACCCCCCCTTTTGTATGAGCGTAACCCACCAACTGAAGTCGGCGGCTAATCGCAGAACAGGACCAGCACGAATACGAATCAGCCCGCGACTTCAGTCGCAGGGACCAAAAGGCGCACAGATACCGCGCGCCGCTCGCGCCTCTCCCGTCACTTCCCCTTCACCAGCACGGACAGCGTCCACAGGCCGCCGTCGCGCATGTCCGCCGACGCCAGCACGTAGTCGAACGGCTCCAGCACCGGTGCGTTGGCCTCCTCGAACTCGACCAGGACGTCGCCGGTGAGGGGCGGCGCGCACGTAGTCCACGAAGTCTGCAATGGCGAAGTAGAACACGCCCTCCACCGCCGGTGCGAGGTCCATGGCGCGCCCCTGCCAGGTTTCGTTGCTCGCGAGGCTCGGCGTCGTCCCGCTCGCGACGGCGATAAGCTGCTCGACGCCGTTGCCGGTCGCCAGCACCAGGAAATCGCCTACCAGCCCGTAGACGAAGAGGTTGCCGCCGGTCGATGGGTCGGGCACGGCGCGCAGATCGTAACCGCCCATGTTGATGATGACGGGCACAAGCTGCATCTGCGAGGCGAGCACGCGGCTGAGCACCTCCACCGTGTTGAGCGAGGCGTTCCGGTCAATCCACCTGCGCCATGAGGGCGAAGTCGTAGGGGAGGCGCGGGTTGCCGTACAGCCCGGATGGGTTGCGCAGGAACCCGATCGCGTACTCGCCGCTCATCCACTGGAGGATGTTGGTCTCGATGTCGAAGGCGGCGCCAAGCTGCTGCGTGAGCGTGAGGTTCGCCAGCGCAAGGAAGCCGTTCGCCTGCGTCGTGAGTTGCGCCGCCGTGGGCAATTCGGGCGGTGCTTCGCCCTCCGCGAGTGCGTTCAGCGTCGCGTTGATATACGCCTGTGCGGCGAAGGCGTACAGGCCGATGCCGGACCGGCCAGCGCACGTCATACGAGGCGACAAAGCCAAGCGCGTCCTCTGGCAGGGCTTGCGACACCGCCGCGCCGGCGGTGGCCGTGTTGATCACCGGGCCGTCCACCTGCTGCGACCAGCCGAGCGCCAGATCGAGGCGGCCCGGTTCCACGCCCTCCGCCGCCACAGAGAACCCGACACCTTCCACCGTCACATCGCCCAGGAGCGGGCTGAGGTCGAGGCCGACTTCGGCCAGGAAGCCGTCGAGCGCCGCGCCGCTCAGGTAGCCGCTGATGAGGGCGCTGGACGCCAGCCCGCTCGCGACTTTCTCAAAGCCGGGGGTCTCTGACAGCGGCGTGGCCGCGCCCGCGCTCACGTCGATGGCGGCCTGCACGCCCATCAGCGACCCGTAGGCAACATGGCCGCTCACCGTCGCCAGCGCGATGTCGCCGCCGGTGTACACGACCGCGCTCTGGTGAACAATCGGCGTGATCTGCACGCCCTGGTTGCCGTAGGCCACGATCAGCTTCTGCACGAAGGCGTCTGACAAGGCGGTGTTGTTGGTGGCAAGCAACGCCACGGAAGTCGGGTTCCTCATCCGGGCCGGCCGGGTTGACGCCCAGCGCGATCTGATCGCCGAGCCAGGGCGCGATGTCGGCGGCGTAGTCGATGTCGCCCTCCGGAAAGATCGCATCGACGACCTGCTGCATCACGGCGTCCGGCTCGGCGGGCGCGCCCATGTACGCCCGCAGCGCTACGAGCGCCTGCGGCAGTTGCTCGCCGCCCACCAGGCCGATGTAGCCGGCGAATGTGTCCGGGATCAGCGCCGCGCCGGCCAGGCTCAGCGCCGGCCGTGACGCCAGCGCAACAGCCTGCGCACCGACCGGCGTCACCGTCATGCTTACCAGCGCGAAAACGACTGCGAGGATCACCGCTCTGCGCATCAGACGCCTCCTGTTCCACTGTTCTGCCGGGCGGGTTGCCCATAGAGATGATAGCACGTCTCTTCCAGATCAAGAAGTAGGCAAATGGGGCCACGCGCACAATGCCACACACAGTATCCGTTCACCCTGTCTATTCAGCGTCGTGCCGTTGTGTGTTTTTCGCAACCCGCCGACTGAAGTCGGCGACTAATCGCAGAACAAGGCCGACAAGCGTACGAATTAGCCCGTGACTTCAGTCGCGGGGACCAGAAAGGTGAACAGATGCCACACACGTTACTCTACTCAATGACACACAGCGCGCTCTTGACGCCTGCCCACCCTTTCGCCGCCGCAACCCCCCGACGCGCGCCCGGACTGGTCTGACCTGTCAGGCGATGGCGCGCAAAAGGGTTACAATATTCACACAACGTTATTTGCCTTGTGAGGATACAGCATGGATCCGTTACCCTTGATACTGACCGCCGCGCTCGGCTATTTCATTGGCGGCATTCCCACCGCCTTCGTTCTGGCGCGGAGCCGGGGCATCGACATTTTGAGGTCGGCAGCGGCAACATGGGCGCGACGAACGTCGCGCGGGCGCTTGGCGGGCGCTACGCGGTGCTGACCGGCGTCATCGACTTTGTCAAGGGCGTGGTCGCGGTGCTGATTGGCGAAGTGCTGTTCCCCAGGGACCCGTATGTCGGCGGCGTGATCGGCGCACTCGCCGCCATCGTCGGCCATAGCTGGTCGGTCTACGTCCTGTTCCTCACCGGGCACCTCAGGGGCGGCAAGAGCGCCGCCGTCACGGGCGGCACCTGGCTCATACTCGCGCCGCTGTACATCTCCGCCGCCGCTGTCGCCTTGTTTGCGGTGCTTCTGTGGCGGCTGCGCATGGTCTCGCTGGGGGTGCTCGCTGCGGTGGGGCTGGGCGGCGCGTGGCTGCTGCTCTGGGTCGCGCTGGGCGAGCTGCCGCCAGTGATGGCCGTGTATGCGGTCGTCGTCTTCGTGCTGATTACCTATCGCCACCGGAGCAACATCGAGCGCCTGCTCCAGGGCAAAGAACGCCGCATCGGCCAGACCGAGTAACCTCCCCTCGCCGCGACGCGCGCCTCCGAGCGCGGTTGACACCCTTCCGGGGGGCGGGTATAATTCCGCCCGTCCAACTGCTGATTTCCAACGTGAACGCGGCTATAAGGAGCCTGAGGTACTGTGAGCCAGAACGGCGAGATTGCCAATCCAACCACCATGCAGGAACTTGAGCCGAAGATGAAGCTGCGTGGTCGGGTGGTAAAGATTGAACTCTTTGGGGCCTTCGTGGACATCGGCGTCGAACGCGAGGGCCTGCTTCACATCTCACAACTGAGCGACCAGCGCGTCAACAACGTCCGTGACGTGGTTTCTGAGGGCGATGACGTGACGGTCTGGGTCAAGCAGATTGACCGGAAGAACGGGCGCATCGACCTGACCATGATCGAGCCAGTCGCGGTGGGTTGGAATGACCTCACGGAGGGCCAGGTCCACACGGGCACGGTGACGCGCATCGAGCGCTTTGGCGTCTTCGTTGATATCGGCGCGGAGCGCCCCGGCCTGGTGCACGTCAGCGAGCTGGCGATGGGCTATGTCAACTCACCCAACGACGTGGTCAAGGTCGGCGATGCGGTCGAGGTGAAGGTCATCGGCGTGAACCGCAAGAAGCGGCAGATCGACCTCAGCATGAAGGCGCTGGAAGCGCCCGACGCTGCGCCGGAGGCGGAAGAGGAAGACGAAATGCCGACAGCCATGGCGATGGCGCTCAAGCGTGCCATGGAAGGCGCCGACGCCGACGCGAAGGCGCAGCGCCGCCGCGCGAAGGCGCGCACCGCCAACCAGGAACTCGACAGTATCATCGCGCGCACGCTCCAGCAGCACCAGAAGCGCGACTGATCTCCAGACGCCCCCACTGAGAACGCACAGAGGCGGGCTTTGGCCCGCCTCTTTTGTCGTTTGCCGCCTTGCGATGCAGCGCGGCCTTGACTCTCGGCCCCGGTCGCGCCCACCCGCGCGCTCAGGATGCGAGGCTCTGGCGCAGCCGGATCACCGAGAGGATGAACAGCAGCGTCATCAACACCGCCGAGGCCACGCACCAGATGCAGAAGGCCTGAATCTGCGCGATTTCCGCCCACGTCAGGTAGAGCGAGAAGGCGAAACCGAACAGCGTGAGGCCAAAGAGCAGGAGCCGGCCATACTCGACGAGGAACGGCACCCGGTCCTCCAGCAGGAGCGCCAGCAGGATCACCACGTAGCCGCCCAGGCCGAGCACCGCCACCGGCATTGGCCCAATCATGGAATAAAGGCTCCGGTCCACGAGACCGCAGTCGATAGGCAGGCCAAGTAACGTCTGGCCTTCGGCGGGGCAGGCCATTGCCGCTGAGCCGCCGGACAGCTTCACGTAGCTCAGGTATGAGGCTGCGAGGACGCCGAGCACGGCGAGTACGATGCTCGCGAGCCGCCACGCATCGCGCGTGACGGCGAGGGGAACCTTGATTGCTTGCTGAGCGGCACGTCCAGACATTGAATTACCTCTCCACAGTTCGGGATACTTCATGTTGCCGGAAGGCCAAAACGGGCCGAGTATAGCACAGGATGCGACCTCTGGGGGTCAATCAAGGCGGAGCTGTGTCTGTTGCACCGCCAGAACCGTGTTCAGGTCAGGCCCCTGCACGACCAGCGTATCCGAGCCGCTGTGCAGCAGGCACGTGGAGTCGTAGCGCATGGGCTGCGCCGGCTCCGCGTCTGAAGCGCCGGGCGCGCTTACCGCGCCGTCCCAACAGACGGCGCCGTCTTCCATCGTCATGATCGGCTCCGCGCCGTACCGCGCGCTGGCGAACGCGGCGTACACCGCTTCGAACTCCTGCCCGTGGCTGGCGCTGTCCCAATCGGCGCGGAGGACCCACGCGATGCCCTCGGTCCCGTCATTGAAGTAGACCGCCAGGCTGTCGCCGCCCCACCCTTCGGCGGCGCGGGTGGCGTCGCCATCGGGCACGCGCTGCGCCAAGTACTCGCGCAGGTAGAACTCGCCCAACGTGAAGTTGTGCACCAGCCGCCAGCTTGCGCCGAGCGTGGCGTCGGCAGGGACCAACTGCACCAGGTCCGGCTCGTCGGCGTTGAAGTACTGCTCTGGGTGCAGGATGTGCTCGGTGGAGAGCGGCGGGCGTTCGTAAATGGCGTCAACCAGCGCCCAACCGCCGCGTTCCAGCGCGGCCTGGATGAACGCCTGGCCGTCCAGGTAGGGGAAGAACAACTCGGCGTTGATGATCGCCGGCGCGCTGTCGAGCTGCGCCATGCTGACCCCGACCAACCCGCCGAACAGGCCGAGCGCGAACGCCGCGTCGCGCTGTTCCTGCACGCGGTACATCAGGTAGTCCGCCATCACCTGGCTCGCGTCGCCTTCGATAAGCGCCAGGCGCGCCAGGATGAGGTCGGGCGCGTCGGGCTGTTCGTCGCCGGCCAGGCCGATCTCCAGGCTCGCCAGGTTGAAGCTCTGGTCTTGCAGCGCGTGTGCGAATTCGTGCGCGTAGGTCAGTTCGGCTACCGAGTCGAAGCTGTCGCCCACAACGACCATGCGCCCGCCTTCGGCGTCGTAGAAGCCGGCGATCTGTTCGGTGAGCAGGTCAAGCTGAAGCTGCCACAGGTCGGTGTCGAGCGGCATGAAGTCCAGCGCGTTGTAAAAGATCGCGTCGTCGCGCGCCTCTTCGGGTGTGTATTCCGACGCGAGCTGTTCGGCCAGCCACGCCTCAAGCTCAGCGCGCGTCATCACGGCGCGCGCGATGGAGCTGGTCGCCTGAAGTCCGCGCAGTTCGACCACGGCGGCCTCGATGGCGTCCATCTTCTCGGCGTCGGCGGGGTCGATGGCCTCGCTCTGCGCGGTGGCGCGCGCCGCAAGCTGCGGGAGGGTGGGGAACAGAACCAGGCTGAGGGCAATGACGAGCAGGGGGATCCAGCGGGCGCGAAACAGGTTCATTGAATAAGCCTTCTTCGTCGTATCTGGTACATTGTCACCTGTGCTCAATTTTAGCAGCCTTCTTCCATAGAAGCGACCGTTTTTGAGTGTTCTTATCGTGTTATAATGTGGGTGCGCTCAAGCTGACCGGGCGGTCGCGGGGCCGGCCACAGGCTGGCCCTGAGGAAAGTCCGCGCTCCACAGAGCACGGTGCTGGCTAACGGCCAGGCGGGGCGACCCGACGGCATAGTGCCACAGAGAGGTGTATTGCCTAAGCTGACCCCGCAAGGGGCCAGACGGCGAGGGTGAAACGGTGGTGTAAGAGACCACCGGCGTCCCTGGTGACAGGGGCGGCCAGGCAAACCCCACCGGGAGCAAGGCCAAGCAGGCGCGATGGGGCTGCTCGTCCCGCGCCGGGTAGGCTGCTTGAGGCGGCGGGCAACCGTCGTCCCAGATAGATGACCGCCGCATCCCCGCCGGGGATGACAGAACGCGGCTTACAGGTCGGCTTGAGCGCGCGCCTGACCTGTCGCCAGGTTAGGAATTTTTCACGTTTCCCCCCTCGCGCGCAGCCGCAGCTTGTGCTAAGATTGACTTAGTGTAAAGATCGCACCAAGAGTGGGGCACAATGGCAAAGCTTCTCCTCATCGACGACGACGACGGGGTCTACAAGGTGACGCGCCTCATCCTGGAGCGCGCCGGCTACGACGTGCTCTGGGCCAGGGATGGCGTTGAGGCGATCTCGATGCTCGCCTCGCCCGATCTGCCCGACCTCATCCTGTGTGACCTCATGATGCCCCGGATGGATGGGCGCGAAGTTCTTATCGCGATCCGGCAGGACCCGCGCCTGCGCCACCTCCCCGTGTTGATGCTCACGGCGCACCGCGACGCGGAGAACCTCGAATTTGCGCGCGACATGAAGGCCGTGGGCTACATTGTCAAGCCGTTCCGCGCGGGCGACCTGATCAGCCGGGTCCGGCGCTTCGTCGAACCGGGCGCGGAGCAGGTCAGCAGCGCCGGCTCTCACGCCAGCGCCTAAACATCCAGCCGGGTCACGTCGCGTTCCACGGGCTGGCTTTGGTCTCCGGCGGCGACGTGATAGCGCGGCGAGTCGTCGCGGTCGTCCTTGTACGCCCCAACGGTGCAGTGACCGCCGGCCGCGTCGATGGCGTAGAGCGTCAGGCCGCCGGCGCGCCAGTCAGGCAGGGAGGCCATGTCGTCCATGGCCTCGTGGACGGCTTCCTCGACAGACATCCCCATCTTCATGTAGAGCACAGTGCTGCGCGCCAGGCTCGTCCTGATGGCGAGTTCGCCAATGCCGGTGCAGGCGGCAGCGCCGTAGCGGTTGTCGGCGTAGAGGCCGGCCCCAACCACCGGCGTGTCGCCCAGGCGGCCAGGGTACTTCCACGCGCAGCCGCTCGTGCTGGTGGCGGCGGCGATGTTCCCGGCGGCGTCCTGCGCGAGATAGACCGTCGTCCCGCCCGCGTGCTGTGGGTCCATCGCCGCCCAGGCGGCGCGCGCGAGCGGCATGTGGCCCAGGTTTGCCGCGTCCACGCCGTTTTTGCCGAGCCACGCCTGCCACTGCCGGTAGGAATCCTCGGTCAGTAGCTCGGCCCGTTCGGCCCCGATTTCATCCGCAAAGCGGGCCGCGCCCGCGCCGACGAGCATGACGTGCGGCAGCTTCTCCATGATGGCGCGGGCGATGCTGACCGGGTGCGCGTAGCCCCGCAGGTTGCCCACGGCCCCGGCAGCGCGCGTGCGCCCGTCCATGACTGCGCCATCCAGTTCGACCTCGCCCACGAGGTTCGGGAGGCCCCCCAGGCCGACCGAGCAGTCGTCAGGGTTCGACTCGACCGCGCGTATCCCCTGCTCGATGGCGTCCAGCGCCGCCTGCCCGGCGCGCAGCGCCGCCCATGCCAGCGCGACTCCGGTGCCTTTCCAGTCGCCTGCTACCAGATTCAACATTGCTGTGCTCCTGTCAACGCGAGAATTCGGCGATCAAGTAGGTGTGGTCAGAGGGCTTGGCCCCCGGCGCGCTTCGGTGTCGATCCAGATGCGCTGGCAGCGCTGCGCCATGGGCGGGGTCGCGTACACGTGGTCGATGCGCCAGCCCATCCCGCGCGCCTGCGCGTCCCTGACGCGGTAATCCCAGTAGGTGTAGTGCCCCGGTTCGTCGGGGTAGTGCTGGCGAAACACGTCCACGAAGCCCCACGTGCGGACCTTCTCCAGCGCGGCGCGCGCGTCGGGGTGGTAGTCCACGTGGTCTTCCTTGCGCTCCGGCGCGTAGAGGTCGATTGGCGCCGGCGCGACGTTGAAATCGCCTACCCAGACGAGCGGGTCATCTGGCGTGTGGTGCCGCTCGAAGAAGGCGCGCAGCCGGGCGAACCATTCCAGCTTGTATTGAAAGTGCGCTGACGGGACCTCCCGCCCCTGCGGGACGTAGGTATTCACGACCGTGATGCCCGCGATGTCCATGTGGATGAGGCGCGGCGCGTCTGGCTCGCCGCCGTCGTCAAAGCCGAACGTCACCGAGGCGGGGGCCTCGCGGCTGAAGACCGCGACCCCGGCGTGGGCCTTCTGCCCCTTGAACGTGACGTGGTAGCCGGCCTCGCGGAAGGGGTCGGCGGGGAAGTCCTCATCCTGGACTTTGGTCTCCTGTACGCAGAGGATGTCGGGCGATTCGCGCGCCATCCAGTCGAGCATCGACTCGATGCGGGCGCGGATGCCGTTGGCGTTGTAGGTGGCGATCTTCAGGGTGTCGCTCATGCGTTTTCTCCTCAGTTGAGTATGCGCGTGGGATTATACCGGATTTGTGCCCCGGCGTGGTTGCTGTGCCGCCGACGTGCGACCGCGCCGGATTTGCTGTACACTCCCCGGTGACGCAGTGTCGGGCGAGGCAGGCTGATGAAACTCCGGTGGCCGTGGGTGCGGCGCGCCCTCGCGCAGCAACACTACGAGCGCGCGCTCGCGTTCTATGACGCGGGCAAGATCGAGATGGCGGTTGCCGACCTCAGCGAGGCGATCCGGCACAACCACCGCCGCGCCGACCTCTACGCGGCGCGCGGGTTGGTCTGGGCGGAGCTGGGCGAGTACCCATACGCCGAATACGACTTCGAGACCGCGCGGCGGCTCAGCGGCGGCGCGATGATCGCGCACTACGGCCTGGGCATGGTCGCGTACTTCGGCGCGCGGTACGACGAGGCCATCTACCACTTCTCGCGCGCGCTGGAGCGCGACCCCGAACGCGCGGAGTGTTACTATTTCCGGAGCGTGTGCCACTACGAGAACGCCGCGCTCGACCAGGCCGAGGTGGACATGAGCTTCGCGCGCCAGCTCTTGCCGCCCGAAGACCCGCGCCAGCTTGACGCCGCGCGCTGGCTGGGCGTCTACCGGCGCGAGCGAGAGAAGATCAGGCGGCGGCCCCGCCAGCGCCCCGCCTAGCGCGCCAGGACAGCAAAGGAGAAACCGTGACAGACCCCATCCGTTTTGGCATCGTCGGCTCGCCTTCTGAGACGCCCAAACCCGGCGGCACCGAGCGCGCCATCCAGTACATGCGTGAGGAACTCGGCTTCGACCACCTGGAGATCGCCTGGGTGCAGAGCGTGCGCGTCAGCGACGAGACCTGCGCCAGGATCAAAGCGGCTTCGGAGACTCACGACATCACGCTCAGCGTGCACGCGCCGTACTTCATCAACCTCAACAGCCAGACCGCCGACCTCATGGCGAAGAGCGACGCGCGCCTGCTCGCGGCGGCGCGCAAGGGCTACCTGGCCGGCGCGCGCGACATCGTGTTCCACCCCGGCAGCTATCACGAGCAGCCGGAGGGGCAGGTCTTCGCGCGCGTGAAGGAGAAACTGCTTGAGCTGACCGGCATCCTGCGCGAGGAGGGCGTTGATGTCACGCTGCGCCCGGAGACGATGGGCAAGCCGGCGATGTTCGGTTCGGCGGACGAGCTGATCCAACTGAGCAAGGAGGTGCCCGGCGTGCTGCCCTGCTTCGACATCGCGCACCTGCACGCGCGCACCGAAGGGGCGTACAACACCTACGAGGAGTACGCCGGCATCTTCAAAGCCGTGGAGGCGGTGTTGGGTCGCCCCGCCCTGGAGCGGATGCACTTTCACCTGTCGGGCATCGAATACGGCCCCAGAGGCGAGAAGAAGCACCTCCCGCTGCACGAGGCGGACATCAATTACCGTGCGTTCCTACAGGCGCTCGTCGATTTCGGAGGTGCGCGGCGCGGTGGCCGCCGAAGCGCCCGACGAGTACCACGTGCCCGATGCGCTCCAGTTCCAGCGGGAGTACCGGGAGATGCTGGCGGCGCGCAGGGGGGCGTGATGGCGCACACGTGGACGCTCAACAACCCCTCGGATGAAGGCGCGCGCAAACTCATCCGCGCCCGGCTGCGCGCGTTCAACCGCGCGGTGATGCCCGACGCCTTCAACGGCCGGCTTGAGCCGCCCGACTGGGGTGCGTTTGAGATCGTGGTGCGCGACGAAGCCGGCGCGGTCATCGCCGGCGTGACCGCCAAGACGTATTGGGGCTGTATGCACGTGGGCTACCTGTGGGTGGACGAATCCCTGCGCGGGCAGGGCATCGGCGCGCAACTCATGGACCGCGCCGAGGCGGAGGCAAGGGCGCGCGGGTGCCGGTGGGCGTGGCTGACCACTTACGATTTTCAGGCCCCAGGTTTTTATCGCAAGCGTGGGTATCGCGTGGTCGGCCAGCAGGACGACTACCCGCCGGGTCACACGTACTATACCATGCGGAAGGACCTGTAGCACCTGCTCTTTATGTAGCGGTTTGGTAGCTCCCAGGGAGCTTCAAGCTCCCCTGGGAGCTATGGGAGACGGCGCAGCGCGCCCCTGTGTTTTCATTCTTCATGGTGTCCGCAGGCCGTGATGACTCACCCCATCACCACGCCCGCAATCGACACCACCGACGTGTTGTGATCGTCCGCCGGGCAGCGGTCATACGCAGCCCTGACGCCGCGCGCCGGGCTGAGCGCCCGCAGCGCCATGTAGAACGGCGCGGTGCCGCACACGTTGCGCCGGTCGCCCTCGTCCTTGATCGCGCAGAAGAAGCCCTCTGCGCTGCCGGCGACAAGGTTCTCGATCAGCCGGTTGTCGGCCACCTGCACCTGCGCGCGCTCGACCAGGCCCAGCGGGCTGCCGCCGAAGGCCGGCCCCATGTGCGCCAGGTCACCGGAGGCCATCACCAGGGTCTTCGGCGCGCTGACAACCGGGCGCAGGTAGTCGATGACGGCGTTCAGCGTGGCGTCGTCCCACGGGTTGCGCGCGTCCTCGATGAAGGGCTGGAACGAACCGCACAGGATCGGCACGACGCGGCACGGCGCGCCCGCGCGCATGTGGTGCAGCCATGTCAGCGGCAGCTCGATGGCGTGCTCGCTGATGTGGTGCAGCTCGTCGGCGAAGGCCGCCTCCTCGCCGATGACCGCCGCCAGCCCTGCGACCACCTCCTGATCGGTTGGAAGCACGCCGTAGGGCGTGGCGTAGTGCTGCCGCGTGAGCGTGATGCGGTTGGTGGGCGCGTTGTGGTCGGTGGCGAAGACCACGATCAGTTCGGCCTCGCGCGCGGCCTCCGCCGCCGACGCCCACGTGCGCGCATACGCGAGGCCGCCGCGCTGGTAGTCGATGTGCGGGCTGAGCACGCCGCGCGCCTCCGGGACGATCTCCGGCGGGGCCTCGAGGCGGTCGAGGTAGCCGTCCAGCAGGCGGCGCAGCGCCTTGGGGTCGGCGGGGGTAGCTGTAGCCCGCCGATGAAGGCTCGCGGTAGGGCGCGGCGCGGTACGCCGCGCGCTTCGCCGCGACCGCCTGCTCAAAGTGTTCGTTTTCGAGGAGAAACGCCTCGTCAAGCTGCTCGACCATGCGCTCGACCAGGCCTTCAGGGAGCACGATGCCGGTTCGTGCGGCGACCGCTGCGCGGACCTCGGAGGGCGCGTGCGTCCCATCGAGCAACGGGAGGATGAAGGCGATCTGCTGCGGGATGACCACCGCCCTGTCGCTCAGGTTGAGCGGGTCGCGCAGGAGGAGCGCCGGCTTCCCCGCGTGCCTCACGCCCTGCACGCCGACGCTTCGCAGTTTGGGGTAGGTTGTGGTTGTCGTCATCGGGTCCCTTCAGAGCGCGGTATGGTGTTGCGCCGCCTAATCATAACCCGTTTTGTACGATTTCAGCACATCGTTCTCCTGGCGCGGAATCGAAACGCCGCCTGGGTCTTTCTCGCGACCCAGGCGGCGCGGCTCATAGGGGCCGCGCGATTGCGGCGGCCCTTGTGGGTGTTACTCGGTTTCGACTTCAACCTCGGCCATGTGGCCGTCGCCATTGGCGTGCGCAGGGATGGCTTTCTCCTCGCCTTCGGCGCACAGCGCGGCGTCAAGCACCTCGTCGATGCGCTCGACGAGCACGAAGCGCATCTCGTCGCGCACGTCGTCGGGGAGTTCGTCCAGGTCGGCCTCGTTGCGCTTTGGCAGGATCACGGTCTTCAGCCCTGCCCGGTGCGCGGCGAGGATCTTGTGTTTCACCCCGCCGATGGGCAAGACCTGCCCGCGCAGCGTGATCTCGCCGGTCATGCCGACCTCGGCGTCCACCGGACGCCCGGTGAGCAGGCTCACCAGCGCGCTGACCATCGTCACGCCGGCGCTGGGGCCGTCCTTCGGGATCGCGCCCTCCGGCACGTGCACGTGGAAGTCGGTCTCGTCGAAGAGGTCCGCGTCGATGCCCAGGTCGGGCGCTTTGGCGCGCACGTAGCTGTACGCGATGCGCACGCTCTCCTCCATCACCTTGCCGAGCTGGCCGGTGATGGTCAGGCCGCCCTTGCCGTGCATCTTCGTCGCCTCGACGAAGAGGACATCCCCGCCCGTCGGGGTCCAGGCCAGGCCGGTCGCCACGCCGGGCACTTCGGTGCGCAGCGCCGCCTCGAAGAAGACCTTCGGCTTGCCCAGGTACTCGCGCACGAGTTCGGGCGTCACTTCGACGTGTTCGGTCTCCCCCGCCGCGACGCGCACCGCCACCTTGCGGCACACGCTGCCGATCTCGCGCTCCAGGTTGCGCACGCCCGCCTCGCGGGTGTAGTCGCGGATGATGGCGTGGAGGGCCGGCTCCGTGAAGGAAATCTCGTCCTCGTGCAGCCGGTTGGCGCGGCGCTGGCGCGGGATAAGGTACTGCTGCGCGATGCAGACCTTCTCGTACTCGGTGTAGCCGTCCAGCGTGATGATCTCCATGCGGTCGCGCAGCGGCGCGGGGATCGGCTCAAGCTGGTTGGCGGTGGTCACAAAGATCACGTCGCTCAGGTCGAAGTCCACGTCCAGGTAGTGGTCGCGGAAGGCGCGGTTCTGCTGCGGATCCAGCACCTCCAGGAGCGCGCTTGCCGGGTCGCCGCGCCAGTCGGCGCCGATCTTGTCCACCTCGTCGATCATGAAGACCGGGTTGCGCGTGCCGGTGCGTTTGATCGCCTGGATGATGCGGCCCGGCATCGCCCCGATGTAGGTGCGCCGGTGGCCGCGAATCTCGGCCTCGTCGCGCACGCCGCCCACGCTCATGCGCGTGAACTCGCGCCCCAGGGCGCGCGCGATGGACTTGCCCAGGCTGGTCTTGCCCACGCCGGGCGGCCCCACAAAGCACAGGATCGCGCCTGCGCTCTTCTGCATGTCCTCTTGCAGCGCCTCCTCGCCGCCCATGTCGGCGTCGCGTTCGTGGGCGAGCTTGCGCACCGCCAGGTATTCCAGGATGCGGTCCTTGACCTCCTGCAGGTCGTAGTGGTCTTCGTCCAGCACGGTGCGCGCGTGCTCGATGTCGAGGTTGTCCTCGCTGAACTTGCTCCACGGCAGCTCCACCAGCCAGTCCAGGTACGTCTTGATGACGCCGTACTCGGCGGCCTGCGGCGGCATCTTCGCCAGGCGGTCCAGCTCGCGCATGGCCTCTTTGTAGGCGTCCTCCGGCAGGCCGGCGGCGTCGATCTTCTTGCGATACTCCTCGGCTTCGGCGGTCTGCTCGTCCGATTCGCCCAGTTCGCGCCGGATGGCCTCAAGCTGCTGGCGCAGGAAGTACTCGCGCTGCGCCTTGGTCATCTCTTCCTGCGCTTCCTCGGTGATCTTCTGGCCGAGCGCCAGGACCTCTTTTTCGTGGTTGAGGTAGGTGATAAGGGCGCGCATCTTCTCGTTGACCGAGTCCAGCTCGATCAGCTTTTGCGCGTCTTCCAGGTCCATGCGCGTGTTCGCCGCGATGAAGTACGCCAGAAAGCGCGCGTCATCGATGCGCTCCAGGAACTGGCCCACGCCTTGCGGCAGGCCGGGCATCAACTCGACGACTTCCTGCGCGACCTCGACCAGGCTGCGCTGAAGCGCCTCCGCCTCCACCGACTCCCTCAGTCTGATCCGGGGCCAGCGTGGTGCGCGCCTTCAGGTAGGGCTTGTTCTGTGTCCATTCCTCGACCTTGAACCGCTCCAACCCCTGCACGACGACCGAAAGCGTGCCGTCAGGGGCGCGGACGACCTTGTGGACGATGCCGACCGTGCCCGTCTCGTAGAGCTGGCCGGGCATCGGCTCGTCGATGCTGGCGTCCTTCGAGGCGACCATGCCGATGATCTGCTGGTCGCGCTGCATGGCGTCCTCGATCAGTTGCACCGAGCGCGGCACGCCGACCGAGAGCGGGATCACCGCGAAGGGGAACGCCACCGTATTTCGAAGCGGAAGAATGGGAAGTTCTTCCGGAATTTGTGCAATCAGATGCTGTAACCGGTCTTGATTACCAATATTTTCTAAAGAATTGAACATCATCCACTCCACCTAATCCGGCATAATATGATGCGCACATATTCTGCCAGACGCGGCTTAGAATAGCGTTAGACCGGTGATAGAGATGTCTATAAACAAAAGGATCGGCGCTCGCGGTGCGTGATGGGGACACGGCAGCGCCGCGTCCCCATCTTGGATACCGTTTTCGATCAGCGCGGCCAGCGCTGCTCGCGCGGTGGCATGGGTGGGAAGGGCGCGTGCGGCTCGCTCTGGTACCAGTACGCGACCGACGCGATGTCGTCGGCGAGCGGCTCGAACTTGCCGCCCGGCCACCAGCCGAGCGCCTGTATGGTCACGCGCAGGTCGCTATCGAACCGGATGGGGTCCATGATGTGCCAGCGGTACAGGCCGTGCTTCGGCACTTCGCCGGCCTTGAAGTGGTAGAACGGGTAGCCGAGAAACGGCGTGGAGAAGGTGCACGTGCGCCCCTCGCGCTCGAAGCCCCATGCGCCGCCGAAGTAGTCCTCGGTGCCCGTGCCGCAGATGGTGGGGTCCGCTTCGTCGCCGTCCATGTAGAACTTGATCTCGCCTTCGCCCCACCAGCCGTCGGAGAACTGGCTCCACGAAAGCACCGTGCCGACATAGTGGCCCTTCCCGCGCACGCCGTCCAGAAGGACGTGTTCGGGGTAGTCGCGCTGTGTCGTCGAGCGCCGCCACTGCGCGTGCAGGTAGGCGGCGTTTTCGGGCACGTCGTCCAGGGCGTAGGTGATCTGGTAGAAGAACCCGCCTATCGGCTTGAAGAACTCGTTCGTGATGCTGATGCGCGCCCGCTTGCGGAAGGGCATCGGCCAGTAGCAGTTCATCCCGCCGTCGGGGTTGACCGAGACGGGCAGCGAGTTGACGTCGTGCCGCTTGCCGTGCGTGACGGCGAAGAAATCGCCCAGCGGGACCTCCACAGAGGGCGTTTCCTCGTCGTCCCACCACATGCGCAGGATGCACGAGCGCAGCGCGTCCCAATGGACGGTGATCCAGATGTGCTGGATGACGCCCGGCCCTTCGATGTCGGCGAGGGTCACTTCCTCGCCCACGCCCAGCGTGATGCACGGGCGGATCTTCCACCCCTTCCCCAACTCGGAGGCGGGGTGCTCCCGCGTCCCGAACCAGTCTTCCTTGGCGAGCACTTCCTCAGGCGTGGCGCGCGCGCCGCCGCCTTTGGCGCCGTCGGTGTTCTCGGCGCTGATGGAGCGTGTGCGCGCGTTGGACAGCAGGTGCAGCCCGCCTAATCCAAATCCGTTGAGCGTGTCGGTCATGATGTTGGTCTCCTTAGGGTTGATGATTGAGAATATCGGTTTGGCGGTCGGAAGCAGACGGTGTAGCGCCCGGCGCGGCGGGCATCAGGCCGGCGCGGACGCACAGCCACGGCCACACGACGAACCCCACCGCACTCGCGAGCGCGTACCGCACGATCCGGAAGAGCGGCTGCGGCTCAAGGCCCGCGAACGCCGCGCGCAGGCCGAACAGCACGCCCATCACCAGCAGCGCGCCCACCACGTAGCGCGCCGCGCGCTGCCACGCGGGGCCGTCCACGGCGAAGTTGATCCACCGCGCCTCGGCGATGCTGCCCAGCCCGACGCCGAGCACGACGCCCGCCGCCGTCGCGCCCTCCTCGTTGGCCCACGCAACAGCGGCGAGCGCGACGCCCACGCCCACCACTGCCGCAAGCTGCACCGCGAGGCCGAGGCGGTCCCACCGGGGCGCGACCGCATCGACGAGCCGGGCGTAAAGCCACAGCAGCGCTGCGCCGAAGATCAGGCCGACGACGACATCCTGCGGGTAGTGCACGCCCGCATAGAGGCGCGCCCAGGCCATCAGCAGCACGTAGGCTGCCGCCAGCGCCCACGCCGCGCGCCGCCTGAGCCAGAGCGCCGCGTATCCCCACACCACCAGCGCGATCAGCACGTGGCCGCTGGGTATGCCGTACCCGCCCTGTTCGACCAGCGGGGTGACGACCTCCGGGTGGGCGATGTGCGGGCGGGGCGTCTGGAAGAGGAACTTGAGCGCTTCGGTGGTTACGTTGGCGGCAAGGAGGGCGAAGAGCAGCCGGATGCCGAGCCGCCGGTCTACCGACCAGAAGATGAGGAGCAGGAGCGCCAGGTAGACCAGCTCGCCGCCGGCAAGGTGCAGCCCCACGGCGAGCGCATCAAAGACGCCGTTGCCATGCGCTTGCAGCCACGTCACAACGTCGAGGCCAAAGCCGGCTTCAAGACCACTGAGCAAGGGCGCAATTCCTCCGCGAGTCCGCAGCGCGCTACGACTCTATCCCCTCCCCGGCGAACGCGCAATGGCGCACGCCGCCGGGATCGCGTTTTCGCGGCTTTGTACTTGACCGGCCACCAAAATAGACTAGACTACGCATATCACCAATCGGTACCACGGCGGAGAGACGACGATGCATGTCCGGCGGCTGAACTCCCTGATTGTTGCGCTCGTGTTGATCCTGGCTTCGGTTCCGGCGGGGGCGGACGCGCAGGCCGGCGCGGCGTGGACGTTCATGGTATACATGGCCGGCGATAACGACCTGGAGCCATACGCCCTGCTTGACATGGCCGAGATCGAGGCAGTCGGTTCGACCGGGCGGGTGAATGTGCTGGTGCAGTTCGACCGCGCCGAGGGCTACGACAACTCGCAGGGCGGCTGGACCGAGACGCGGCGGTATTACGCGCTGCGCGACTCCAACGCCAACAGCATTGGCAGCCAACTCGTCGAGTCGATGGGCGAGCTGAACATGGGCGACGAGGGCACGCTCGCCGACTTTCTGGTGTGGGGGATCACGACCTACCCGGCGGAGCGCTACGCGGTGGTGATCTGGGACCACGGCGCGGGCTGGCCCGGCGTTGCCTTCGACGAAGCGGCGGGCGACGACGGCCTGACCATCCCGGAGATCGCCCGCGCGCTTGAGCGGGTCGCGACGCAGACGGGGATCG
This sequence comes from Anaerolineae bacterium, assembly GCA_027494055.1. Lineage (GTDB taxonomy): Bacteria > Chloroflexota > Anaerolineae > Aggregatilineales > JAFGMM01 > JAOSJO01. The sequence goes on from JAOSJO010000026.1 coordinate 226,272, forward strand.
GCGCGCTGGACGTGATCGCGTTCGACGCCTGCCTGATGGCGCAGATCGAGGTGTTCCAGGCGCTCGCGCCCTTCGGCGACGTGGGGGTCGCGTCGCCTGAGCTGGTCCCTGGCATGGGGTATGACTACGCCAGCGTCCTCCAGGCGCTCGCCTCCAACCCGGACATGGACGCCCAGGCGCTGGGCCGCGTCATGGTCGATACCTTCATGTACTTCTACCAGAATGTCGATGTCGGCAACCCGGCGTTCAGCCTCTCGGCGGTAGACCTCAGCGCGGCGGATGCGGTCGTCTCGGCGTTGGGCGCGTTGGGGACGGCGGTGCAGATCAACCCCAGCGCGGTGCTCTCGCACATTGGCGACGCGCGCACCAACGCCCTGGCCTACACGAGCGCCTACCTGGACCGCGAGACGGTGGACTACTACGCCTCCGTCGATCTCGGCGACCTCATGGGCCGGCTGGCGCGCGTCACGAACATCAGCCAGGTCGCCAGCGCGGCGGAGGCGGTCGCGGACGCGGTCGTCGGCATGGTGATCCACGAGGGGCACAGCACGACGCTGGTTGGCGCGAGCGGGGTGTCGATCTACTTCCCGCGCACGCGGGTTCAATACGAGGTGAACGGCGCGGAGTACGAGGTCGCCGGCGCGGCGGATGCGCGCTGGCTCAACTTCCTGGGGCTGTACTACGGCACGGTCGAGAGCGTTGTGGTCGAAGCGCCGCAGTTGTTCATCACCAGCCTGCTCCAGGACCAGGTGAGCATCCACGAGCCGACGCAGGTTTCGCTCGACCTGACCGGGCGCGACATCGCCCACGTGGATTTCGTCGTCAACTACGAGCTGGGTGATGGCCGCTACGTGACCCTTGACCGCGACAACATCGTCACGTGGGAAGAAGTGAATGGCGAGATGGTCCCGGTGAACTCATGGGAAAACGGCCTGAACAGCGTCATCTTCCCGTGGAACGGCGAGACGCCGGTTGTGACCGACGGCCAGACCGAGACCTACGCGCTGCTCGTGCCGCGCGAGGGCCTGGAAGTCGCGGTGGGCGAGGGGCGGTACATCGCCGCCGACAGCGAGAAGTGGGTGGAAGCGACGCTGGTGTTCGACATCGATAGCCGGGAAGTGCGCTCGGTGTACGGCATTTCCACCGCGTCGGGCAGCGCCCCGTTCGAGATCAAGCCGAGGCCGGGGGATCGCTTCCAGCTTTACTGGAAGTTCGTCAACGACGACGGCTCCGTGACCAACGAGCCTGGCGAGACGCTGACGTTTGGCGACGCGCCATTCCGCTACGAGTACGTGCCCGCGCCAGATGGCACATACCGCATGGGGTTTGTCGCGGAGAACATCGCCGGCGTCTCGTCGTATCGCTGGATCGACCTCCAGGTGCGCAACGAGGCGCTGGACCGCACGGTGCGGGGCTTCACCGACTGGGATTTCGGGTTCAACTTCCTCTATCCTGAGGGCTGGAATGAGCCGTCATGGGACAGCGTGGACGAGGTGCTGTGGACCACCGCTGAGGACGCCGACATCAGGCTGACGATCTACCCGCTTGAGGGCGCGCGCTCGGCGATAGAGGCGGCGGCGGCGCTGCAAGACCGGTGGTCGGTTGACCTGACGATCACGGAAAAGCGGCAGATTCCCATCGACCAGGGCGTCGCGATGGTGGTGCGCTACACCTACGAGAGTCAGAAGGGGCCGCGCGGGGGCATTTATGCCACGTTCTACCATCCGGCGCTCGATATGGGCTTCGGCTTCGATCTCGACGCCGCGCCCGAAGACCTGGAGGCCGCCTTCGCCGGCATGGATGTGATGCTGAGCAACCTGCGGCTGTTCGATCCGAGCCGGGTGACCGCCGTCAGCGAGTGGACAGTTGACGTGAACCAGGCGCTCGGCTATGCGCTGCCGGTGCGCTCTGAGTGGCTGTCGGCGCGCCTGGACGAGGGCGGCTGGTTCGTGTACACGCCGCACACGGGCAGCGCGCAGACCTTCGTCGCGATGCGCGCTGACCGGAGCCGGGGCATCGACAACGAGGCGCTGGCGGAGCGCTGGCTCTCCGCGCTGTACGACCTTGAGGCGCGACAGGGCATCACGGTCACCGACCGGCGCGAGTATTACATTGGGAACGAGAGCTGGTTTGCCATCGACTTCAGCTATACCTGGGCCGCCAACAACACCCCCATGACGGGCGCGTTCTTCGTCACGACGCGCGGCGACGTGAACTACGTCTACTGGATCGAAGCGCCGACCGACGAGTACGAGCTGGCCTACGCAAACACGTTCTCGGTGATGATCGACGGCTTCGAATTCCTCAGCGGGGCGCAGCTCCACCCTCGCGCTGCCCACGACGGGCGGCCTGCTGCGGCAGGTCTACACCGCCGCTGGCGACAGCTACCGCCCGGAGCGCGTGACGCCAACGGCGACCTTCGGCATCGATGACGACATCAATGTTGTGTACGTCACCAACATGGATGCGGAGGTCACGCTGGTGCTCACTTCATCCGAAGGCGAGCGCGTGGAGCTTGACCCGCAGGATGCGGAGGCGGGCGTCAGGATGCTGAACGGGCTGGACTGGGAGAGCTACGGCGAACCGTGGCCGGTGGGCCAGTGGACGGTTGAAATCCTGGTGGACGGGCGGCCCGCCCAGACGCTCACCATCACGGTCGAGGGCGAGGCAACTGGCGATGTAGATACTGGCCCGCTGAGCGACGTGTACACCGCCGCCGGGGACGGCGTGAAGCCGGAGGAACTGACGGCAACCGACGTGTTCACAACCGACGATGACCTCAACATCGTGGTGACGGTGTCGCGCGCGGCGGAGGTGACCGCCGTGTTCACGCTGCCCGGCGACCTCTCTGGAGAGGACGGGCCGGTCAGCCTCGCGGCGGGCGAGAGCCGCGTCTTCGGGCTGGACTGGGAGAGCTACGGCGAGCCGTGGCCGGCCGGCGCCGGCACCGTAGAGGTCCTGGTCGGCGGCGAGGTCGTGGAGACGCTGACGTTTACAATCGGCGCGCCGGGCGGCGGCGCGCCGGGCGGCGGCGCACCGGTTGGGGAAAGCGCCGTCTCGGTGTACACGGCGGCGGGCGACGAGGTTGAGTCTGACCTGCTGACCGCGACCACGGTCTTCGCCAGCGACGATGACCTGAACGTGGTGATCACGGCGGCGGGCGCGGTGCAGGTATCCGCCGTGTTCGTGACGCCGACCGGCGAGCGCGTGGACTTCGACCCGGAGGACGTGGCGGCGGGGCACTGGCAGGTTTACGGCCTTGACTGGGAGAGCTTCGGGCAGGCCTGGCCGGCCGGGAAGTGGCTGGTCGAAGTGTATGTCAATGGAGCGCTGTACGAGACGCTTGCCTTCAGAGTGGAGGGGTTAGGGTGGGAGCCGGCGCTCAGCCGGCTTCCGCCTCCTGGCGCGCCAGCCGCGTTGACGCCAGCGCCAGCGCCACGTACAGCCAGAACAGCGTGGCGGCGTGGTGGAACTCCAGGTTGAAGAAGTAGTGGTCGAAGACGCCGTTGACCAGCGCGCCCACGATGCCGGCGTAGAACCCCAGCCAGACCGCTTCGATGCCCTCGGCGGCGCGGACGTGCGCGGCGTGGCGCGCGCCGTAGATGAACACGCCGCCGATCACAAGTGCGAAGGCGGTCAGGCCCAGGAAGCCCGTATTCTGTAACATCGTGAGATACACGTTGGCGACGCCGAGGTAGATGTCGATCTCCGGCGTGCCGGCGAACCCCACGCCGATGAGCGGGTAACGCCCAATGGCGGTGAGCGCGTCCCGGTACTCGCCGAAACGCATCTGCGTCGCCAGGTCTTCGCCCTGCAGCCCCTCGATGTAGTGCGCGATGTAATCCTGCGCTGGCGGCAGGAGCAGCAGGAGCAGCCCGATCACCACCAGCAGGGCGACCAAGCGCCGGTAGCGCAGCAGGGCGATGAAGCCCAGCGCGGCCACGAACGCCGCCATCGAGCCGCGCGAGAACGTCAGCACCAGGCAGGCGACGAGCACGGCAAAGAGCGCCAGCGTCAGCCAGCGGCGGCGCACCAGCGGCTGGCGCGCGAACAGTTGGGGCGCGGCCAGCGCCGACGCCATCACCAGCATCCCGCCGAGCGCGTTCGGGTCGATGGAGGTGCTGATGGCGCGCTCGTTGAGCGCGGGGTTGTCCTCGACGTAGCGGACCACGCCGCCGTCGGGGTAGCCGACGCGCGCGAGCCGGATCAGCGTGCGCTCGGCCATGTCGTCGGGCATCGCGTACAGGCCGATGCCGATGAGGGAGGCCACCACGCCGGCGAGGATAATCACCAGCGCCACGCGGCGCAGGTCGGCGACGGTGCGCACGATGTCCACCACGACGAAGACGAACCCCAGGCTGAGCATCAGTTCCGCGAACTTGCGGATCAGCGACTGCGTGATCCCCCCCGTAGCGCAGCCCGGCCACGAAGCTGAAGATCGTGACGACGATGAAGGCCAGCATCAGCGGGTGGACCGGCGTCGTTGCCAGCCGCCAGCGCCGGCCTGTCATCCACTGGAAGATGTAGACCAGCAGCACCGCGCCCATCGCCAGGTCAAGGAAGGTGGGCGTCATGCCGATGTCGATGGGCAGCGTCCCGAACGGCAGCACGCAGATGATGGCGACGACTGCGTACAACGCCACGTTCAGGTCGGTGAGCAGCCACAGCCCCACTGCCGCGCCCACGGCGATGCCGAAGGTGTAAATCGGCCCGATGGTCGCCATGCCCAGCCCAATCAGGCCGGCGGCCAGGCCGCACGCCACGCCGATCAGGATGGCGGCGGCGTTTGGGTTGGCGTCCAGCCGGGTGAAGCGGTCAAGGACGCGCATCACCGACCTCGCTTTCACGGCGCGCGGCGCGCCGGGCGCGGACCCACGACCACAGCGTGGCCGCGACGACGGCGAGCAGCGCCGCCCCGGTGAGGACCGCGCCCCACGTGAAACTGGCGGGCGCGTAGACCATCTCGACCGTGTGCTGGCCCGCCGTGAGGCGCACCGCGCGCAGGCCGAGCGCCGTCCGCTCAATCGCGATGCGGTCCCCGTCTGCCGTCGCCGTCCAGCCGGGGTAGTCGTGCTCACTGAGGATGAGGTAGGCGTCCGCGGGCGCGTTCACTTCGAGGGTGATGCGCTCCGGCGCATAGCTGGCAATGATGGCGGTACCCTCGGCGCTTCCGATGGGCGCGCCCAGGTCGGTGCTGAGCCAGGCCATCGGGTTCGCGTCCGTCAGGCGGTGCAGGTAGCGGTCGCCGTCCCTGGCGACGATCTCGCTCGGCGCGGGCAGCGCCTCCCGCGCGCTGAACACATAGCGCACGCCGAGCAGCCGCCAGCGGTCAGCCTCCGGCAGGTTCAGCAGGGCGTCGTGCTGTTGCAGGCGCAGCGGGCTGGTGCCGTTGATGTCCTGGAGGCCGACGAGCGTGCCGTAGTTCTCGCCCAGGCCCTCCCGCCCATCGACACGGAACGGGCGGTCGGCGTCCGCGAGGGCGGCCCCGACGAGCGAGGAGAGGCGCGGGCGCGCGCCCGGCGGGGAGGCTTCGAAGTTGCGCCCGATGTTGACGCTGAACAGGTCGAACACCACCAGCGCGACCAGCGCGACCTGCCACGGGGCGGCGCGGAGACCGGGCAGGGGGCGCGCGTCCTGCGCGTGGGGCGCGTCGCGGAATCGCCACCAGAAAACGCCCAGCGTCAGCGCCGCGAGCAGCGCCGCGAACGCCACCGGCTCAAGCGACACGAGGTAGGTTGCGGCGTCTGGGCCGCGCCACAGCACGAACAGCGCCGCCGTCACCACCCAGGTCAACGCGGCCACGCCCACCAGCGCGCGCCAGAACCGGCGCGCGAACGCCTGATCGCCCGCCGTCCAGTCGGCGCACGCCGCCGCGCCGAGGCCGGCTGCCGCCGCCAGGCTGAAAGCCACCACGAACGCGGCGCGCTCCTGCCCCCGGAACAGGCTCGCGCCCGGCAGGAGGTTGTACGCGATGTGATACACGATGGTGTGGCCGCCAAAGCTGTAGGCCAGCCCGCTCGCCGCGGCAACGCCCCAGAAGCCGGCCCCCGGATAGCGCCGCCATAGCGCAAAGACCGCCAGCGCCAGGCCGGCAAGCCCCAGGTAGAGCGGCGACCAGTGGCTGACCAGATCGGAGACGAGGAGCTGCGCGGGGTCCTGGAACGGGAAGCCGCCCGCCTTCACGTCGAACGCCATGCCGGGGCGCGTGGTCCGCTGCAGGTACTCCCAGCCGGGCAGCAGTTGCACCGCCGCCAGCGCGAACCCGACCGCGCCCATCAACGCGGCGGCGCGGGTGAAGTCGTAGGCGCACGCGCGGTAGCGATGGACCTCAGGCGCGCGGCGGCACTGCGCCCACACGCGGTAGGCGAGGTAGGCCAGGCTCAGGTAGAGGGTGAACAGCGCGGTCTGCGGGTGGCCGGCCAGCAGGCACAGGCCGAGCGCCACGCCCGCGAGCACGACGCACAGCCAGCCGGGGCGGGCGTGGCGCGTCGCCTCGTGGAGGCCGAGCAGCACGAGCGGCAGCCAGACCGCCGCCTCCAGTATCGCGAGCTGCAGGATCGGGTAGCCGGTGAGATAGCCGCTGTAGGTGAACGTCAGCGCCGCGACGATCCCCGCGAAGGGCCGGCCGGTGACGCGCCGGATGAAGGCGTACATCAGCAGGCTGGCGAGCAGGTAGTGCGCGGCGGCCTCAAGCTGGAGCGCGTGGTAGCTCCAGCCGCCGAAGAGGCTGCTCAGGTAGATGAAGACCAGACGCGGCGGGTAGAAGGCGGCGGCCTGCGTGTCGGCAAGGAAGGGGTGCCCGCCGTTGGCGTAGGGGTTCCACAGCGGGATCTCGCCAGCGAGCAGGCGGCGCGCCTGGTACGCGCTGAAGGCGTAGAACTGGCCGGAGAAGTCGCCCTCCTCCAGCGCGACCTGATCGGCGGGGTTGGGCGTGAGCACGCGCCAGAAGAACAGCGCCCAGAGCGCCGCCAGCAACACGCACGCGAGCACGTCTGCGCGGCGGACGCCGGCGCCTGTGGAGGGGGCGTTTGCATGAGCGTTCATGGCGCGCCAATCTGAACGGACAGGTCGAGCGTGAAGGCGTCGTCCGGCGGGCGGTTGCCCGCCTCGTCCCGCACCTCCAGCCGCGAACCGTCGCCGGGCCGGTAGAAGCCGACCGCGAGCGTGTACTCGCCGGGCGGCGTGTCTGGCTCAATTGTAACCGTGTGCGCGTCTTCGATCCACTGGCCGGCCAGCCAGAGCGACGTGGGGTAGTCGCCGCTGGCGGGCGGGCCGTCGCCCTGGCCGCGCATTGCGCCGTCCGCCGCCAGCAGGTGGACGAAGACGGTGAAATCCTCCCCGGCGTCGATCAGCGACTCCCAGTACAGGGTCACATCGAACGTCCCGCCGGGCGCGTGGGGGCCGGCCGGCGCTTCGTATCCGTGCAGGCGGAACGCGCCGCCGAAGGTCGCGCCTGGCGCGGCGGGGATGGGAGGCGCGCTCGTTGCGTCGGGTGCAAGCAGGCGCGACGCCGGCAGGATGACGGCCCCCAGCGCGTTGCCCTGGGCGTCGCGCGCCTGGAGGTACGACCCTCGTCCGGGTAGCGCCACCAACCCACCGCGAGGCGCAGCGCTGTCGGCGTCCGCGCGCCGGCGTCAACCGGCACGCTGTACGTGTCCACGATGATGGCGCCGGGTTCCCACCGGCTGGTGGGCAGCGCGCCGCCGCCGGGGTACGTGTCGATCTTGCCGACTTCGGCGTGCTCCCGGCCCAGGGCGTGCAGGAAGAGGCTGTAGTCCGCGTCAACCGGCGCGGGCGCGCGCCAGTACAGCGTGACCGGCAGCGCCGCGCCGGGGTGAACGGTCGGTGTGTGGACCTGGTAGGCCAGCAGCTCGACAGGCCCCCAACTGACCGCAACCGGGCGCGCGTCGTCGGGCGCGGCGGCGACGGTGGGCGGGGGCGCGTAGGCCGGCGCGATGTACGCAAACGGGCTGACGACTGCGCACGCCAGCAGCGGCAGCGCGGCGGCGGTCGCGGCGGCCGGCCTCCAGCGCGCGCGCAGCGGCTCCAACAGGCCCAGCGCGAGCAGCGCGCCGGTGGCCGTGACCGCGGGGGAACATCAGCCGGCCCTGCGAGGCGGGCGTCTGGCGCGTCCAGCTCAGCACGCCGAGGGCGACGACCGCGACCTGCGCCGCCAGCAGCGCCGGCGGCAGCAATGCGTCCCAGCGGCGCGCGCGCGCCCGCTGTGCGCCCCACCACGCCAGGCCGACCGCCGCCAGCGTGGCGAGGAGGTCGGTGAAGATGTAGAAGGGCGCGCCTGCCAGCACGTTGAACCAGCCGAACACCCCCCAGTACGAGCGGCGGAACCCCTCGAACTCGGCGAGCAGGTCCAGATAGGACGGCACGGGGTCGCGCGGCCCGGCGATGGCGACCATAGTCTCCAGGCCGAGAGGCTCACCGTAGAGCGCGATGTTGCGCCAGTACCACCAGCCGGCGACGGCAAGCCAAACGCCGACCAGCGCGAGGAGGGAGAATGCCAGGGCGCGGACGGGTTTTACCTCACCCTTCGCGCCGCGTGCGGCGGCAATCAGCAGGACGAGGGCGGCCAGCGGGTAGAACGCCAGCCCGCTGATCTTGCTCAGCGAGGCCAGCGCCAGCGCCACGCTCAGCGCGACCACCCAGCGCGCGCGCAGGCCGTCGCGCAGCAGGCGCAGGCTCAGGAACAGCGCCAGCGTGGTGAGCGCGATGTTCAGGTTGTCGTTGTTGACCGCGCCGCTGATGAAGACAAACATGGGGTTGAACGCCGTGAGCGCCATCGCGAGCGGGGCGACGGCAGGGTGACCGGGCGCGGTGGCACGCGCGATGGCCGGCGCGAGCGCCACCGTCACCGCGCCGAGCGCCACGCTGAAGAGCCGCAGCACGTGCACGGCGCGCGCCGTCCCCTGCCAGGGGAAGGCCTCGGCGTCGGTGTGGATGACGGCGTTCTTGTTGTCGCGCGGGCCGGCGTCGCCGATGTGGGCGTGCGGGTTCTGCCACAGGGTGGCTTCCAGGTCGCTCCGGTCGATGCCGCGCACCAGCGCCGCGCCGAGGGAGGTAGTACAGCGGCGGCTGGCTCCCCTCCTGCGCCCACAGCGTCGCCACGCCGGGGCGCTGCACGGGCAGGCGGCCCGTGTCGGCGATGTGATCGACGGCGGCGACGTGGAACGTCTCGTCAGGCGCTTCGAAGATCGGGGTCACGACGCTGTACGTGACGGCCAGGGCGACATAGGCAACCCATATCGCCGCCTCCAGCCGGTGGCCCCAGACCCACGACCGCGCACGCATCAGGCGGCTTTCATTCCGGGCCGAGGATTTCCTCGGCAAGGTAGCGGCTCATGATCTGGCGCAGCGGCTTGCGGAACTGTTCGGAGGGGCGGACGCCGGCCCGGTCGAGGAGGTAGCGGATCAGCGTCCACTCGGTGCGCAGGCCGTAGATGACGCTGCGGCGGAAGTTGATCGACGAGGCTTCGTCGAAGTAGCGGGTCGGCACGGGAATCTCGCCGATGCGGAATCCAAAGGCCACCGCCTGCACGATCATCTCGGCGTCGAATACGAAATCGTCGGAGTTGAGCAGGAAGGGTATCGTGCTGAGCAGCCGCCGGCTGTAGGCGCGGAACCCGGTGTGCCCCCTCGGAGAGGCGCTGCCCCAGCACCACGTTCTCGCACAGCGTCAGAAAGCGGTTGGCGATGTACTTGTAGACCGGCATCCCGCCGGCGCGCGGGTTGCCGAGCAGGCGCGAGCCGAGCATCATATCGACCTCGCCGTCGGTGATGGGCTGGATCAACTCCGGGATCAGCGTCGAGTCGTACTGGTAGTCGGGGTGGAGCATGACGACGATGTCCGCGCCGTCCTTGAGGGCTTCGAGATAGCAGGTTTTCTGGTTGCCGCCGTAGCCCTTGTTCTGGGGGTGGATGATGGTCTTGAGGCCGAGCTTGCGCGCAATCTCGACGGTTTCATCCTGGCTCACGTCATCGACGACGATGATCCTGTCCACCACGTCGAGGGGGATGTCGTTGTATGTGCGCTCGATGGTTTTGGCCGCGTTGTACGCGGGCATGACGACAATCACGTTGGGGCGGGTCATCGTTTCCTCTCTGCTTTACGCCGCATGGAAGCGCCCTTCATTCTGCCCCGGTACGCGGCGGCGGGCAAGTGCTACTCCCCAACCCGGATCGGACTCAGGAAGGCAAAGTCGCGCTGCTGCTCGCCCGTGTCGGTGACCACGACGAGCCGCACAAAGCCGCCGTCGTCGGTCTGGGTGTAGAGGCCGATCTCGATGGGGTAGACGCCGGGCGGCGTGTTGGGGTCAAGGGAGAGCGCGTGCGCGTCCACGACGACCGCGCCGGCCTCCCAGGTCGATGTCGGCGCGGCCCCGCCGGCCGGCCACGCATCGCCGTTGGCCCAGATGTGGTTGTCCTCGCCGAGCACGTGCGCGAACACGGTGTAGTTGGCGTCCATCTTGTCCAGGGCGCGCCAGTACAGCGTGAGCGTGGCCGTCTCGCCGGGCCGGACGTGGCGCGCGTCCAGTTCGTAGCCGATCAGCGCCGCCTTGTCGCCGAAGTTGATGTCGGTGGGGTTGGGCGCGCCGTCAGGGCCGGGCAGGGCGGCGAGTGCGATTTCGTGTAGTCGAGCACCGTCCACGCCGCCGGCGGTGTGCATCCGCACGCACGCCGGGCACGTGGTGTAGTCGTAGAGGCCCACCGTGAGTGTGAGCGTGTCTGGCGCGTAGACCCCCGCCGGGACGTTGATGACGTAGCGGTCGGCGAAGGTGCGCCCCGGCGCAAGGTCGCTTGTCGCGAGCCGCCCAACGCCGGGGTACGTGTCGCGTTGCGCGACCGGGATGCGGTTCGAGTCCTCCAGGTGCGCGAACACGCTCCAGTTCTGCGCCATCGGCGCGCGCACTTCCCAGAAGAGCGTAACCGGCACGTCGCCGCCGGGCTGCGTTCCGGTCGCGTCGAGCGCGTAGCCGAGCAGGCGCATGGCGGGTGCGTCCGCGCCGGGCGGCGTGAAGTCCACGTCAACGCGGTTCGGGATGCCGGCGATCTGGTCCGCCGTCAGGTCGGGCGGCGGGGCGTAGGCGGGCGCGATCCACACGAAGGGGGCGAGGCCCGCGCAGATGAAGAAGAACGCGACCGCCGCGCCCAGCGCCCAGCGTCCATAGCGGCGCGGGAACCACACCGTCAGGCCGAGGGCGAGCCAGGCCGTGATCGCCGTGATCGCCGAGAACACGAGCCGGCCCTGCGAACTCCACGTGACCGCCGCCCACTGCGCCCAGGAGACGAAGACGATCACCGGCCACGCCAGCGCCAGCAGCTCCGGCATTCCGACGCCCCAGTCGTGCGCCCGCAGCGCCCGGATGGCGGCGCGGCGCGGGAGGCGCAGGCGGCGGGCCAGATAGACGACGGCCCCGGCGAGGCCAACCAGCCCGATGGCGTTGAAGACCGGGTATACCCAGCCCGCCATCGGGACGTTCAACCCGCCGAAGAGGCCCCAATAGCCGTGCAGGAAGGCGGTGCGCTCGCGCCACAACTGCGCGAGGTCGGCGGGCACCTGGCGCTTCCCCAGAATCTCGATGAAGACGTTCAGCCCGGTCACGTCGCCGTAGAGGGTGACATTGCGCTGGTACCACCAGCCGGCGATGAGGATGGTCAGGAAGGCGGCGAGCAGCGCCCCCCTGGCCCCAAACCGCCAGTCGCGCCGCCGGTACCAGACGTAGCCGAACGTCAGGCCGGCCAGGATGAGCAGGAAGCCGAGCGAATACTTGGTGAGCAGCCCCAGCCCGCCGGTGACGCCCACCGCGACGAAGTTCTGCAGCCTGGCCCGCTGGGGACGTCTCGCCATGCGGACGAGCATCAGCAGCAGGAGGCCGGCGATGAGCATGGTCAGGTTGTCGTTGTTGACCGAGCCGCTGATGAAGAGAAACATGGGCGTGAAGGCCACCAGCGCCGCCGCGCCCAGCGCGACCTCTGGCCGGCCCTCGGCGAGTTCCCTTGCGAGCGCGTAGGTGCAGTAGACGGTGCCCAGGCCCATCGCCACCGAGAGCAGCCGCACGATGTGCACCGCGAGCGCGGTCCCGCGCCAGGGGAACGCCTCCGCTGCGGCGTTATGTACCACGAGGTTGATATTGCCGTCGGGCGTGATGACGCCGTTATCGACGTGTGGGTTCTCGCGGCGCACCATGTCCATGTCTGAGGTGTCGATCCAGAAGGTCGCCAGCGCGCCGAGGTAGTAGTACAGCGGCGGCTGGCCCCCCTCCTGCCGCCACGGGCCGACGTTGTCCGGGTCCTGGATGGGCAGCGCGCCGCGCGTGTCGGCGATGAACTTGACCATCGGGTAATGCCACAGCTCGTCGGACGCCTCGAAGATGGGCGTCATGACGCTGTAGACAACCGCCAGGATCGCATACGCGGCTAGGATGGCGGCGAGGATCACACGTTCGCGGGAAAGGGGCCAGTTTTGCATGGCGCGCGGAGTCCACCGGAGGTCGGCGTCTTTGCCCAGAGCCTGTCATGAATGCCAGAGGCAGCAGGCCAAGCATTGAATGAAACGATGCGCCACCACAAGAACACATGCCAGGAAAAGCAAACATGCGTCAATGTTTTTGCGCGCCTGGACGAGACTCAGTAGACTGACACCCGTTCGCCGCTTGATGGTCGCGCCGACGTGCGTCGTCGCGTCAGTTCGGATGTCTGCTCATCACAGGCTATGAAGATCCCGGTCGTTCTGAGGAGGGATGAATGAAACCGACAGACACACTCACAACGCTCTTCAGCCATCACCTATGGGCGATCTCCGGCTGCTCGAACGGTGTGCAGAGCTGACGCCTGAGCAGTTGGATGCCACGATCCCAGGGGCCTATAGCTCCATCTATGACACCTTGCAGCACATCGTCACTACCGAACAATCCTATTTCTCGCGCATCAGCACAGGCCAGCCCTACCGCCGTCCATCAAATGCGCCGCGTATGACCCAGGCGGAAATGGCCGACGCGCTGCGTGCGACCGGTTCCGGCTTGGTTGAGTGGGCGCCAAAGATACAGGCTGGCGACATGGTAGAGATCGATTGGGAAGGTACGCCGCGCGCGGTGCCCAAGGCGATCGTTCTCGCCCAGGTCATCAATCACGCCACCGAACACCGCGAACAGATCAAAGCGATTCTGACGCAGTTGGGGATCGAGCCGCCGGATCTGCAGGCCTGGTCATTTTTTTGACGAAATCGATCAATAGGACTGGCTGCGTCGTCCGTGGTTCAACCACTCATTATGCGCGTCTCACTGTGAAGTGTGCATAACGCGCTCTAGCGTCACAGCGTCCTGGCCCGCGTCGGTGCGCAGCCGCGCCTGGTCCCCTGCGAGGCGGTACAGGCCGGCGCGCAGTTGCCAGCCGTCCGGCAGGGGGGCGGGCGCACTCAACCGGTGCGCCTGCACGATCACGTCGCCGGCGCGCCACGCCTCCACCGGCGCGCCCAGGCCGTCGGCGGTCGCCAGAGTGAAGCCGTCGGGCGCGGTCAGGTGCAGGAAGATCGACAGCGGCTCCAGCGGCTCCGGCGGCGCTTCGACGCGCCAGACGGTGTAGACGGCTGTCACGCTCCCCGGCGCGATGTCCGCCGCGCCGCTGGAGCCGAGCAGGGTCGCGACCCCGCCGAAGGTCGCCTCCGGCGCGCCGGCGTCGCGCCATGCGCCGGCGTGCGACGCGGCGTCGTCGAGCCGGTAGAGGTACAGCGCGTATGCCGGGTCCGGCAGGTGCGGCTCGGTATACTGGAGCGTCGCGCCGGCCCGCTCCAGCAGGGCGCGCGCGGCCTCTGCCTGCGCGCCGCGCAACAGGTACCACGTCGGGCCGGGGTCGGTGGGCAGGAGCAGGCTGTGCGTGCAGTCGAACACCGCCACCCGCGCCGCGCGGTCGCCGAACCAGGCGCGCGCCGTCTCGGGATCGAGCGCCGGTGTGGGGTCCGCGCAGACCGCGACCGTGCCGCGCTCGGCGGGCACGTGGTAGAGGTTGAAGCTGTAGGCGACGCGCGTCCGGCTCGCGGCGGCGGAAGAAATCGAAGGCGTCGGGGTTCTGGGGCACCGTGGTGCCGGTCAGGTTGCTGACGCTGATGGCGTACCAGCCCGGCTCCGGGATCAGCGGGCGCCAGCCCGGCGCGGGCTTGGGCGGCAGGTCGATCTCTTCGATGCCGTAGTAGGCGGCCTTCGACGTGCCGAGGTAGCTCAGGTGCAGCGGGTTGAGTCCCTCGGCGCGCACCACGTCGGCGAGACGGATGAGGTCCTGGCCCCAATCGAGGTTGGAGTCGACAAGGAGATTGGCGCCGTTTCCCGGCCCGCCGGCAAGCTCGTTGAAGTACGATAGGTGGTGGGGGTAGATGCTGAGGGCGCTCAGCGCGAGCCAGCCGAAGCCGGCGACCGCCACGCGCGGGAGGAGCGCGCGCCACCGTCCGGACCGGGCGCGCCACGCCCACGCGACCGCCAGCCCCACCAGCACGTACAGGTGCGGCAGAATCGGCAGCAGGTGGCGGTAGCCGATGTTGAGGGACGAGATCAGCGTCGCGGCGAAGTAGACCGCCGGCGGGGCGACGAGCAACAGGTCGCGGCGGCGCGTCGCGCGGGTCCTCGCCCACACTGCCACACCAACGGCGGCCCCAATCAGCAGCGGGATCGGCGTCTTGACGAGCAGCGCGAACGGGAAGTAGTACCACCAGCCGGCGTGCGAGATCTCGCCGAGCAGGTAGAAGGATTTCTCGCTCAGCAAGGTGGCCTGCCAGAGCGCCTCCTCCCAGTAGCTCGCCATCGGCACGGAGACGCCCAGGCCGAACGCGGTGGTCGGGCGCAGCTCGAAGCCGTAGACGGCCCACGCCGTCAGCGCGGCGAGCGCCAGCGCCGGGGCCAGCCAGCGCCAGGCGCGGCGGCGGTCGATAGGCATGAGGAGCACGGTCACGACCAGCACGGGAACCCACAGCGCCGCCGTGAATTTGCTGACCAGCGCAAGGCCCAGGGTCACGCCGGCGGCGATGACCCAGCCCGCGCGCGGGTTCCGCGCCATGCGCCACCAGGCGTACACGGCGGCGAACGTGAGCGCGGTCACGCCCAGGTCGGTGGTGGCGAGACGGCTGTGCGCGGCCATGTTGGGGTCGAGCACGAAGGCGAGCACCGCCGCCAGCCCCGCCGCCGGACCGGCGACCTCCCGCGCGAACCGGAAGACGAGCAACCCCAGGCCCGCCGCCAGCAGGATGACCGGCAGCCGGCCCAGATGGATGATCCTATCCACGTCGTTGCCGCGCTTCCAGAGAAACTCGTCGCTGAAGGCGATCCAGTCCGGGTTCTGCCAGGAGGGCGAGGTCGAGCGGTAGCACAACGTCATCGCGCGCCGCCAGTGGCAGCGCCTCCAGCATGTTGATGAACGGCGGGTGGCCGGTATAGAGGCGCAGGTCGCCGGTGCGCAGGTAGGTGAGGCCGCGCGCGATGTGCGCCTGCTCGTCCACCGTGGGCGAGTCGGTCGGTGCGGTGATGATCTGCATGCCCACAAAGAGGGCGACGCAGACCAAAGCGAGGAGAGTGCTGACGGCCGGCAGGGGCGCAAGGCGCTGCGCCCCTGCGCGGTCGCTGTGCCTAAGGCGCATTCAGGTCACGCTTCTTCGGGTTCGTACCAGTACATCCCGCCGCCGCCTTCGCGCTGCATCAGGCGCGTGTCCACCAGGTCTCGACGGATGCCGGCGGTGTCATCGTGGAAACGCTTGATAATGTCGTTCACCTCGCGCTCCGTATACCGGCGGCCCGGCGTGAAAGCCTCGCGGATGTGGCGCAGGACAACCATCCGTTTCTTGTACTGCGCCGGGATGCTCTTAAGCCGGCCATCGTCCCCGGTGAAGTTGGCGATGACCTTGCTCTCGTAGCTGTCCACGCCGGCGCTGATGGCCGGGAGCGTGGCCTCTGAGAACAGGCGTTGCGCCATCCTCTGCAGCGCGTCGCGGTCGAGCGTATAGTATCGATAGTAACTCTCCGTGCGCACCGAGACCAACCCCGCCTCGCTCAGCCGGTACAGGTGATGCGACACGGTAGAAGGTTGCAGATTCAGCCGGGTGGCGAGGTCCTCTACCGAGTGCTCGCGCTCGGCCAGCAGGCCGACGATGCGCAGCCGGTTCTCGTCTGCGAGCGCCTTGAGGAAGGTCAGCGCTTCGTCAAATACCGTTGTCTCGTCCATGCCCATCTCCTTCGATAGAAATCGAAATAATTCTATCGACATCGAATAGGTTTGTCAAGCCCCAGATTCCGCAGGAGGCGCTGTTGGCAGCTCCCAGGGCGCTTCAAGCCCCTGGGAGCTATAGGGGGCGTCTCACATTGTGAGCCGGTATTGGTCCGGCGCGGCCATCGGGGATAGTATTGTGCGCGTGACCGTTTCCTCAGGGGAGGCTACTTCATGATGAGCAAACAACGGAGGTCTATCCGGTTGAGGTGGCGGGCCTGAAGCGCGACTTGCGTCTCTTCGAGGTCGCGCCCGGCGTGCGCATCGCGATTCTGAACATTCTCGGCGATACCGAGCTGACGCAGGCGGCGGCGCGCGCGCTCGCTGAACGGCTGGCCCCGCTCAACCTCGACGTGCTGGTGACGGCGGAAGCCAAGAGCATCCCGCTGATTTACGCGCTCGCGGTTGAGACCAGGCTGCCCTACGTCGTGCTGCGCAAGGCGTATAAGCCGTACATGGGCGACGCGCTTGAGGCGGAAACGCTCAGCATCACGACGGGCGCGTCACAGACGCTCTACCTCGACGAGAAGGACCGCGCCCTCGTTGTCGGCAAGCGGGTCGCCCTGGTGGACGACGTCATCAGCACCGGCAGCACGCTACAGGCCATGCGGCTGATAATGAACAAGGCCGGCGCGAACGTTGTCGCGCAGGCGGCCATCTTCACCGAGGGCGACCGCGCGCAGTGGTCCGACATCATTTCCCTGGGACACCTGCCGGTGTTCACCTCACAATAGCGCGCCCCGGCGCGCGTGATACCTGGACGGGACCGGGGGCGCGGGGGCAACGCCGCGCCCCCGTTGTATTCTGGCGTCACCCCGATGACGCGCGCCGCGTTGCCGTAATAGACCTTTTCCAGCACGTCGTCGGGCAGGTGCAGGCCGTAAATCTGCCAGCGTCCCGTCGGCGGGGTCGGCGCGGGGCTGTAGTTGAAGTACTCGTCGTCGGTTTCAGGAAGCGATAGTAGATGCGGTAGGTGTCGAGGTCCGGCTCCGAATCCGTCCCGAACAGGATACGGTCGGCGTACTGGATGAAGAACCGGCGCGCGCTGTAGGGCTGGCGGCCCAGTTCCGCGATGCGGGCGCTGAAGTCCACATAGAAGTTCGGGCAGCGGTCCAGCAGCGCGCCCACCCATGCAAGGTCCTCCGCGTAGCAGCCGACATGCGCGCCGATGAAGGTCGTGCCGGGGTGGCGCGCCACCAGGCGCGCCAGGTCCTCCAGGATCGCCAGGAACGCCGGATACGGCGGGCTGGGAAGTGCCAGTCTGGGTGCGCGTGCAGCTCCTCCCAGCGCTCGTTGACGGCGTCCAGCGGGTCGAAGAAGGCGACCGGGTCGGCCACGTGGATGAGCACAGGCAGGCCCAGCTCGCCCGCCGTCTGCCAGATGGGGTCGAGCCGGGCGTCGTCGATCTTCGCGACCGCGCCCTCCGGGTTCCGCACTTGGAGGCCGAACGGCTTCCAGATCTTGAGGCCGTCCGCGCCCCCACGCCGCCTGGGCGCGCAGCCGCTCCGCCGCCCACGTCGCGAAGCCGTCGCCGCGTTCGGGCCAGGCGCGCCAGTCCACGCCGCTGAAGACGCGGAACCGCGCCGGCGCGGCGGCCTTGATCCTGTCGAGGTGCGCCTGCAGGATGTCCTCGCCCCAGCCGCCGTCGAGATCGACGTACACGCGCACGCCGGCCTCGTCGAGCCGGTCGAGCAGCGCCGCCACCGGGCGGTTGATCCAGCCGCCGCCGAACGTCTCCCCAAGGTGATTGTGTGCGTCGTAGACCGGGTAGCGCGGCTGCGTGATGTGGGTCGCCTTCGTCACGAGGTGGGGGCGCGGCCTGTAGTCGCGCAGCAGCAGGTCGTCGTCAACCTTTGTCGTGTCAGGCATGTGCGCCGTCCTTTGCATTAGAGAGCGGGAGGGAATCGCCGCCGGTTCATCCTACGCTGGGGCTTTCCGGTTCTTATCGACCTCACCCGCCGCCGCGCGCACCCGCGGCGGGGGGGTGAGGTAAGCATAACGCGCAAATACCCCTGTCGCTTCATGAGAACCGAAAAGCCCACCGCTACGCGATGTTTGCCTGTTTAGAAGCCCGGCAGGTAGTCGCGCTCGGCTTCCCACATCTCGTCGAACATCTGGTCGATCTCGTCGAGCGCGCAGACCGCCGCCGTCAGCGGGTCGAGCTTCAGCGCGTAGCGCGCCGCCTCGCGGTCGTGGTTGAGGATTGCCTCGGCCATCAGTTCGTGGAAGGCTATGTGCTGCCAGTTGAGCGCGGCCAGTTGTTCGGGCAGCGCGCCGAAGTGCGTCGGCTGGATGCCATTCCGGTCCACCAGGCACGCCACCTCGACACAGCCGCCCTGCGGCAGGTTGTCGATCAGGCCGGCGTTGAGCACGTTGCCGTAGATCACGGTGGGCCGGTGATACTCCACCGCCTCGATGATGTACGAGGCGTACTCGTGGCTGCGGTGCATCTTCATCTCGCGCGCGCCGTCGATCATCTCCTGGACGTGCTTCTCCGCCCTGGCGCGCCAGGTGGGCCACTCGTGCGCGTAGAAGCCGCTCTCGCCGAGGTAGCCCTTGCGGGCGTATTTGGCGATCAGGTCAGGCCGCTTGCGGAAGTACGGCACGTATTCGGAGAAGTGGCCGCTGCTCTCGGTGACGAACGCGCCGAAGTGGCGCATGATCTCGAAGCGCACCGGGTCCTTCTCGTAGATTTCCGGGTCGCGCGCGCGCGCAGCAGAGGGTAGAGGTCCTCGCCGTCGCGCGAGAGTTCGACGAACCAGGCGTTGTGGTTGATGCCACCGCAGCGCCATTTCATCGTTTCGTAGGGGATGCCGAGATAGCCGGCGATCTGCTGCGAGGTCCCCTGCACAGAGTGGCACAGGCCCACGATCTGCAAGTTGGTGGCGCGCAGGCCGGCGAGCGTGAGGAGCGACATCGGGTTGGTGTAGTTCATCACGAGGGCGTTGGGGCACAGCGCCTCGGCGTCGCGCAGGATGTCGATCCACGCGGGGCCGGTGCGCAGCGCCTTGAACACACCGCCGGGGCCGATGGTGTCGCCGATGCACTGATCGACGCCGTACTTCATGGGGATTTCGTAGTCGTACTTGACGTTTTGCAGCCCGGAGACCTCAATCGTGTTGATGATGTAGTCGCAGCCGGGCAGCACGTCGCGGCGCTCGGTCGAAGCCTCGACCGTCCAGCCGCCCTTGCCCGCCTTCTCGATGGCTTTCTGCGCGACCTTGTAGGCGCGCTCCAGGCGCGGCGCATCGATGTCAACGAGCGCGAACGCGCCCTCGTCGAGGCCGGGGATCGCCAGCGTGTCGATCATCACCTGCAGGGCAAAGACGGTGCTGCCAGCCCCAATAATCGCGATGCGTGTCATGTGATCCTCCATGCTTCACCGGTAGGAAAGAGCAAGGCGAAAGGCAAACCCGCTAGGCATTGAACGCCGTCAGGGCGTCGAACAGGTTGAACTTCGTGATGTAGCGGTCAATCGCGGCGACGATGCGCTCGACCACATACTGGTGCGGGTCGGGCATGGCCGGGCGCAGGTTGGCGTACAGGCGCTCGCGCGCGGCGACCACGGGCGGCGCGGTCCAGATGTAGCGCGCGCCGGTCTGGGCGAGCCACGCGCGCCGCGCCGGCGAAAGCGCCGCGAAGTCGAGGCCGGCTTCCTCCGGCTGAAGCCACTTCTGCCACCGCCCGGAATCCACCACGGCGCGTTCCAGCTCTTCCATGAAGCGCGACGGCGTCACGCCAGGGCGGTGCTGGCACAGCGCGCGCTCCTTCTCGCACAGGTCGGCCAGCGCGAGGTACTCCTCGGCGGTGAACTCCGGGCCGACGTTCGCGCCGCCCATGCCGGAGGCGGGGTAGGCTTCGGGATTCTCCACCCAGTCGGTGTAGTGGCCTTTGACGAGCGACCCGCGCGGGGCGACGATCTTGTACAGGCGCGAGGCGGTCTCCGGGTCGAAGAACGTCGTGTGCAGGTCGGTGCCGACCTTGGCGACGATGAAGCACGGCCAGGCGTGGAGCAGGTCGCGCGCCGCGAGTTCTTCGTGCAGGCGGGCGACGAAGCGCTCGAAGCTGCCGAAATCCACCAGCCCGCCGTGCACCTCCTCCGTGCCGACCTCGTAATCCACGGGCGGCAGGCCCAGGGCGCGCGCGCGCGCTCGGCGTGGCTGATGAGGTCCACCGTGCGGTCCACCACCACGTCGATGGCGATTGTCTCCCCGGCGGGAGCGTGCGGTCTACTGTGGGGTCAACGTGCAGGAGTTTGTAACCGGCCTCCAGCGAGGCGGTCAACGAGGCTTTGACCTCCGCCGTGGTCGCCTCCAGGTCGAGCCGGTTGAGCGTGTGCACGTCTTTGAGCCACTGCCCGCCGTGGTCGAGGCAGGGGTACAGCGGGCCATCCCAGTTGTGCTTGCGCGCGTAGGCCGCCATCCTGGCGACGAAATCCTGCTGCGTCCAGCCGGTATAGCCGCCGTCGCGATCCACCTGGTTGAGCGTCGCCGCGAACAGCATCGGCGCGTTGTTCCGGGCGGCGGCTATGACGGCGGCTTCGAGCACGGCGTCCGAGTTGGGGCAGACGGCGACCACGGTGACTTCGATGCCCTGGTCTTCACGGAGCTTGATGAGGTGGGCGATGAGGTCGCGCAAGGTGAGCATTGCAAGGCATCCTTGTGCAAGAAGCGGCGAAGGAGTCCCTTGCGCGCCATTCCTATCACCGGGGCGGGGCAAGTTCAATCAGAATCCGCCGCCGATTGTCACATGCCGGGCGACCGAACGTGACTTCCCGCGCCGCCGCGCGCTCAGGGACGCCGCCGCCTGGGAATGCGGACGCGCGCCTCGGCAAAGGTGGGCATGGGTTCGGGCGGCTCCCTGCCGGGGAACGGGTCCGCGCCGCCGATTTTGCAGAACAGATACAGCAGGATCACCCGGATTGTGCCCATGATGGGCGCGACCAGAAACGCGCCGAGGATGCCGCCGAGGGCGGACCCGATGAACACGCCGACGATGATGACCGCCAGTGGCAGGGCAACGGCGTCGCCGAGGATTTTCGGCGCGACAACGTTCCAGATAATCTGCTGGAGAACGAGGTTCACGCCCACCACGATCAGCGCGAAGGCCACGTTGGACATCTCAGGGAACACGGTCGATCCCTGGAGCAGCGGCACCAGCGTGAGCGGAACGAGGGCGGCGAGGCCGCCGATGGTCGGAATGAGCGAGACGGCCCCGGTAAAGAACGCCAGGATTTCCGCGCCCGGCACGCCCATCAGCACGAGTTGCAGCCAGGTGAGGACGCCGATGATGACGCCGATAATGAGCTGACCACGGAAGAAGCCGTTCCAGACCCGCACGATCTCGTGCAGCAACAGCCGGTATTCGCGGTGATAGCGCCGGGGCACCCACCTGTCCAGCGCGCCTTCGGCGTTTCTCAGGTCGATCAGGATGAGGAATGAGAGAAACACCGCCATAATCAGCGTGATGGCGAGTCCCGCGACGCTGGTGATGGCAGAGGTCACGGTGCTGGTGATGGCGCCGGCCACGTTAAGCAGCCCGTCGAGTATCTGTTGCAGGTTCACGCTCTCCAACAGCCCGCCTTCGCCGACGAGATCCTCTGCTTGCATTTCCGTGGATTCGTCGGGCGCGGCCTCGCCGGTCTCTTCCGCCGGGGGCGTAGCCTCGCCAGTTTCCTCTGCCGGAGGCGCGGCCTCGCCAGTTTCTTCCGCCGGGGGGCGCGACCTGTTCCCTGCCCAGGACAAACGGGCGCAACGGTTCGATCAGGAAATTGAAGTCCACTTCGAAGCCCAGAATGTATACGATCCCCTGGTCAGGGTATACGCCTCCAGGGCAGCGACCAGATCGGCATACGCCTGTTCCACGTTGTCCACGATGTCGTTCACCCACGTGACAAAGGTCGGGATCAGGACGAGCAGGAGGAACAGGACCGCGAGGACGAGGGCCAGGTAAAAGCAGCGCCACCGCACCGCCGAAGGGGATCGGCGTGCGCCGCGCGATGATGCGCGCCGGCGCGTACATCAGGAACGCGAGGATGAAGGCCATGATGAGCATCTGGATGACCGGGCCGATCAACGTCAGCGCGTAGACCCCGGCCACAACCAGGAGAACAATCACGAACTGGCGCGTCCACGCGCCCCATTGGGGCTGGTACTCAGCGGCCTCGGCCGGCTCGTGGGTGGTTTCCTCCTCCCTGGCGATGTCGGCGGTCTGGGCAGGGTCGCTCATGGCCTGGCTCCTTCGACGGCAACCCAAGCGCGTTAAGTTGAGTGATTATAGGCACGTGAACGGCGAAGCGCAATCG
This sequence comes from Anaerolineae bacterium, assembly GCA_027494055.1. GTDB lineage: Bacteria > Chloroflexota > Anaerolineae > Aggregatilineales > JAFGMM01 > JAOSJO01. The sequence continues at coordinate 248,830 of JAOSJO010000026.1, forward strand.
ATCCGCGCCAAAGCAGCAGATGCACCACTACTGACGCACGGCGTCGATGGACAGGCGATAGCGCGGGCTGGCCGAGCAGAAGGGGTAATCGCAGGGGTGTTTGCTGAGGCCCATGATGACGGGCGTGCGGTGCACGTTTTCGATCTGCGCCTGCACCGCTTCGGGGCTGTCGAGGTCTTTTTTGCCGGAAGCGCCGCTCCCAGATGTCGCCCTTCGTGCGGACGAGGGCCGCGATGAGGGGGCGTCGTCTGGCCCTGGAGGTTGCGCACGATGCTGTCTGGCTTCTGCATCCGGGGAGTCACGACGAGCTGCACTTCGTCCGGCAGCACCGAGAAAGCCAGCAGGTCGAACCAGCGATGGTCGCGCCCGTGGAAGATCACGGTCACGACGGCCTCGGCGCAGCTTGGGAGGGCGAGGTGCTGCGCTTCGCCGCCGGTCAGGATGCTCAGAAAGACAGTGTCGCCCATGGTGGTCCCCAGGGTGTGTTTCCTGCGGTCAAGTGTGCCAGAGAGTGCGGGCGTGTGCAAGTCTCTCCGGATACGAACCGGGCCGCGCTACACCGCCACGCGGCTGTGCGCGACGCGCCGCTCGCGCGCGAGGGTGAACTCGTGCAGGGCGAAGAAGATCACCGCAAATGCGACCATGTACGGGCCGATGACCTCCAGGTTGCCGGTCTGTGTCATCAGCACGCCCGCCACGCCCGGCAAGACGGCGATCCCCAGCCCCGCTGCAGCCACCTGAAAGCCGATGGCGTTGGCGGCGTGCTCCGCGCCGACCCGCGCCGGCGTGCACGAGACCAGCAGGGGAAAGAGCGGCGCGATGGCGAACCCGATAACGATGAGGCCAACGAAGCTGAGTGCGTCGCTGGCGTTGACCCACAGCAGCAGCGCGCCCACGATGAGGCCGGCCGCGCTGATGCGCAGCAGCCGGATTGCGCCGGTCGCGGCGACGATCACGCCGGCGACGATGCGCCCGATGGTGAAGCTCAGCCAGTAAAGGCCGATCCACCCGGTCGCGAGGTCTGGCGCGACCCCGCGCCCCTCGGTGAAGAGGGTGTAGGACCAGTTGCCGGCGGTGATCTCGATGCCGGCCGTCATGAAGAAGAGCGCGATGCCCAACCACACCATCGGCAGCCGGAGCGTGTCGCGGCTCGACGCCAGCCGGGGCGCCACGTCGGTCGCGCTCGCGTCGGGCGCGGGGACGACGTCCCACCGCTTGCGCGTGACCGCGATGGTGAGCGCAATCCCGACCTGGACGGCGGCGACCGTTGCGTAACCCCACCGCCACGATCCCCCACGTCGAGCGCGGCGCCCATGACGAGCGGTCCCAGGGATGCGCCGATGCCATAGCAGGCGTGCAGCCAGTTCATGTAGCGCGCGCTGTAGTTCGCGGCGACGTAGGTGTTCAGGCCGGCGTCAATCGCGCCGCCGCCCAGCCCCGACATCAGGCCAAGCCCCGCCATCGCGCCCCAGACGGGCGCGAGCGCGTAACCGAGCAAGCCCACAGCGCGGATGAGGCTGTTGACGATCAGCGCGCGGCTTATGCCCAGGCGCGCGATGATGGCGCCGCTCCCGGAGCTGGCGATCAGGTAGCCGATGGTCGAGGCGACGAGCAGGATGCCCTGTGCGGCGTTCTCCAGGCCGAAGCCGTCCCGGATGGACGGCCAGCCCACGCCGAGCATCCCGTCGGGCGTGCCGAGCACGATGAACGCCAGGTAGGCGAGGATGAGGGTAAACGCGCCGGCGCTGATCTGTCGACTCATGGAGGTGGCTTGTCCTTCGCTCGTGTGGCGCTTTCGCCTAGAGGTGTGCTGGGCCTTCGCCAATGTAGATACACCGACCGCCGACGCGCACCCGGATGATCTCGCAGCCGGACCGGGCGACATCGACGATGTGGAAGTAGGGGTCAGGCATGGCCGCGGCCTCTATCACAACCCAAACACACGCAAGCGCCGGCACCCGTTAATTGTGACGGTCGGCGCTTGCGCCCTAGTATACCGCCTTCCGGCGATATACCAAGATCGGGCCGTTATTCGCTATTGCACGAGCTGGCCGGCCAGGCGCGGGGTTCTCGCGAAGGCGATCTCATGCAGCCTGGCGGGCTGGTGCGCCTTGCCCGCGTCGTTGACCTTGACCCTGCCGTTGGCGCAAAGGCGCTCCTCGCAGGGGTGCGGCTCGAACGTGTACCACACGCTCGACTCGTGGTTGAGCGCGGCGATGTGGTTGTGTGCGCCCCACAGCCGCAGGATGTCCTCCTCGCTGATCGTAAGGTGGGGCAGTTCGTCGCGGCCCAGCAGGTACGCGCCGGGCTGCAAGAGGCGCCCGTGCTTCAGGCCATACTCGGCCAGGACCAGAATCTCGGCGTTGATCGGGTCGATGATCTTCGCCGGGAGGCTCTGGCTGTCGGGCCGGTAGAAGTTGACGGGATAGCCCTCGCCCAGCAGGACGACCTCGCGCCGCTCGCCGTAGTAGGTGAAGCGGTACACGTAGACCTTGTTGACGAACTCGACCGAGATGTCCTCGATCCGGCCCAGGAAGGGGGAATTCCCGCGTCAGCGCGAGCCGCTCTTGCGGCGTGCCTTCGAAGAACTTGATGAGGTGAGAGAACTCGATGCGCCCGGAGGAGGCGCTGACCAGGTACAGGCGCGGTGCGGCGCTCTTGAGGTATTGCTCGAACATGGGGAGCGTGAACGACGGGACGCCGGTCGTCCCCATGACGATGGGCATGCCCGTGAACAGCTCCGGCGAGACGGCGCTCCCAACGCCGAAGCCGTCGCGCAGCGCGGCGCGCTGCACCGTCAGGTCGGTGTCGCGGACGAAGACGCGGCACCCCATGTTGCGCGCGATCATCGCCATCGGGCGGCCAATCACGCCGTAGCCGAGCAGGAGCACGTCGCGGTAGGTCAGGAATTCATCGAGGAGGTACAGCATCAGCGTGGTTTCCTCGATGACGCGCTGCGCGATGAACTGGTTCTCGAAGCGGGTCTTGAGCTTGGAACGCGCCACGGAGAGCACGGGGTAGTGGTGGTTCCCGTTGGCGCGGGCGAGGTGCGCCTCGGCGTTGCGCAGGCCCTTGCGCGTCTGCTCAACGGCGGCGACGATGCCCGGCGACCGGCGGGAAACCAGCGGCTTGATGTATTCCAGCATCTCGTAGTGGTAGCCGCCGTCTTCGAGCACGAGTATCTTGCGCTGGGTGTGCATCGCGTAGTGCCGGAACGCCTCGACGATGGCGGCCTGTACGCCGTTATCGAGGTTGGTCGGCGCCTTGCTGACCGCCTCGCCGTTCCGGTAGATCACGACCTCGCCGTTCTCGACACGCGGGTACATCAGATCGTAGGGCACGTGCGCCGGGAGCGTCTTTTCCCCGTACATGACTGGAATGAAGACCATTTCCGCGCCGAGCTGGACGAAGACCTCGTTCAGCAGGAGCACGTCGTCCAGGAGGTGGTTGGTGTGGATGACGAGCGCGTCGGCAAATGCGTTCGCGTCGAGGTGCTGGGCGACGCTCGCCGTGATGGGCATGCGCGCCATCAGCTCCGGCGAGAATTGCAGCGTCTCGGCGACGCGCAGCGCGGGTGGTGCGGGATAGGGGAGATCGGTAGACGGAACAGGCACTGCGACCATGATGCTCTCCTCTCTCATGTGTGTTCAGTGCGGTTTCTGCGGTGTGGGATCGATGCGGCTACCCACCAGCATCAGCCAGCCGCTGCTGCGGTCACTGGTCACCCCTGGGTAGCCTGGCTCGTGTCGGACAGCCGGTAATGTTTAAGTCGACGGTGCGGTAGCGGGGTTTTCGTATATATTTTGGTGAACAAATCCTATCGGTATTTGTATCTTCGCGCAAGGATTATGAAATTAATGAACGCTTAATTTAAGGGCAACATTTGCTCAAAAAGAGAGGGATATATGTGGAGAAGAAACGCGAAAATCCGCCCGAAAACGCCAGATATGGGCGTTACGCGGCGGCGTGCCACCGGCCCCAGGCTGGCGAAACGGCGCGGATGCGCGCCCGAATTTGCCGCCCTGGTGACGGTATAGTTTGGGTATAGTTTGGTTTGAAATCGGAAAAATGGCGTTTTCCGAAAGAAAGTGAACGTTTCGGCCTACTCCGCCATCAACTGCTCGGTCCGGTCCACGCCCACGCTGTAGTACTTCGCCCTGGGGTGAGAAAGAGGGAAAAGGGCGGCTCAAGCCGCCCTCTTTCCCTCTCACATCATAGTAGTCTTGGTTGGTTATCTCCGTTCTCTGGTTGCTGCCCCATGCTGTCCACGAATTCCCTGCCTTGGTCAGTCAGTGCGTACTGCCCTGCCCCCTCTTCTACTTCATAGAGATAACCTGCTTGAATGGCTTCGTTGAGTCTTGCGTAGATATTCGCAGGCTTCGAGACTCCCACACGTCTAAGGGCAGAATAGGCTTCTAGGTACTCCTTGACCGTTAGGGACTCAGTGCCCTCGTACTCATGGTGGCGGTTAATTACCATGAGTTGCTGTGCCTGGTTTCTAGGTGCCAGTTTGCGGTACAATCCGCATAGATCAAGTGACTGATGGTCCCCACCGTCGTCGCTGATCTTGGATGGCACGTTGCCGCTTTTACCCAGCAGCAAGGTGCCATCTCCTTCTTTGAGCACTTCACCCTCAATCACAGGTCGTTGTGCTGCCAATGTGAGAAAGGCACCTGCGTACTGCTCGACACGGTCCGGTGGCCCTTCGGCCTCCATTTCCGCGTCCCCAAACCGATACCGTACTCGAACGTAGCCCTCATTCATTCAGATACCTCCTGTCTCAAGGTTTGAAAGTAGTTGTAACCCCTCTGGGTCAGACGCCACATTTTCAGCCCTTCATCGCTGGACACATCGGGGAGATCTTCTGCTTCGGTGAAGAGTACCTTTTGTGCAGCCTTAGCGAAGACATCCGCCAAATTCTTGGGCTTCGGCCAGCGGGCTTTCTCGTACATCCGCGTGATGTCACTTGTGGTGACTGCCTGGACTTGTTTGCGCTCAAGCAGATACACCGTCGCTGCCAGGAAACGTTCGAAGTGGGTTTTGAGAGTGTAGTGATCGGCCCACTCCGCAAAAGTCTCTGGTAAAGATTCGGCGGTGGATGCGGTGTGGTGCTGTTTCTCGGTGTTTCTGGCACCCAGGATTTCCAGTGTTGCGAGTGCTGAGGCAACTGCATCGAGGTTCTCTGGGGCAACACCCGCGTCAATTGCCTTTTGCCTTGCAAGGTTAACTGTCTTCTCAACCTCAATTGCACTTGGTTCCATCATTGGTGATTCTCTCCTTTGTCACCCAGTATTTCCTCAATTCGAGGTAATGCATAGTCCGGAACCCAATAGTTGTTCTCTCTGTCAGAGCGAACAAGCCGGTCATCCTTGAGGCGCGACAAGGTTGGCCGAACCGAGTCAGGATTCAGTCCAGTATCCTTAGCGATTTGAGCCGGTGAAGCAGCCTCAATCTCACTCTCAGGGAGTGCCTCTTTCATACTCAAGGCTTTTCTACCCAATAGATACATAAGAACCTTACCTTGAAGGTTCAATTTTCTCCATTGGTCCGTTGTTAGTACCTCTCCTGTTTCTCTGACCAACCTGATGTATGGATGCACAATCCTCGCGACTAGCGGTGCTGGGTCTGGGCCAGGCTTGTCGATGAAAAGACTGTCCAAAGCGTCTTCATTATCCATCACCGTCTTCACCTCCGGGTCTCCAGGATATAGTTCAGCGATCTTGCTTTTAACGCTGTACCATTGACTGGTACATTTCTAGGATTCTACGCCAAAACCCCCGGAGAGTCAAGCTCAAGCGCTCAATCTGCTGGAATTTCTTACGATCATCTAACACCAAGGTCTGGTTCTCCGTTACCCTTGAGAGTGTTGAAGTATGGAATGGTCTTTCATTGACCAATCTAGCCAATAATCGACTATAAATATGCTATATTAAAGTCAGTTGTGATATAGCAAAATGCTTGAACTGCAACGAGCAATTTATCGACGGTAAAAATCCCGTCTGTACGTCGAACCACCGGGCATAGTCTCGGTAAAGATCCACTCTCTCGCTATTTGATCTATCTGATTTGGTATATATAGCGCAAATCTAGTATAAAAGAGGCTAGAAATCAATAGACTGATGTCTAGCCTCATCGATCAAGATTTAACGATGATACTTAGTATGGTAATTCACCTATGTCTATCAAGTCCTACTCCGCCATCAACTGCTCGGTCCGGTCCACGCCCACGCTATAGTACTTCGCTTTCGGGTGGTGGACCACAATCGGCCGCCGTGCTCTGCTCCGGCACAAGCT
>JAOSJO010000027.1 GCA_027494055.1 Anaerolineae bacterium
GTTGGGCTGTTCGCCCATTAAAGCGGTACGTGAGCTGGGTTCAGACCGTCGTGAGACAGGTCGGTCTCTATCCTCTGTGGGCGTAGGCGACTTGAGAGGAGCTGCTCCTAGTACGAGAGGACCGGAGTGGACAGACCGCTAGTGTGCCAGTTGTCGTGCCAACGGCATCGCTGGGTAGCTACGTCTGGCAAGGATAACCGCTGAAAGCATCTAAGTGGGAAGCCTGCCTCAAGATGAGGTCGCCCATCCCCTTGTGGGAGTAAGACCGCTGGAAGACCACCAGCTTGATAGGCGGGACGTGTAAGCACAGCAATGTGTTCAGCGAACCCGTACTAATGGTCGAGGGCTTATCCGTGTTGTGTGGTACGGAGAAATTGGCCCTTTGGTTTGCGCGCAAGTATCCCTAATTCAGTTGATAAGTTAACAAAAAGTCTCTTGGTGACAATAGCGGCGGGGGTACACCCGGTCCCATCCCGAACCCGGTAGTTAAGCCCGCCAGCGCCGATGGTACTTGGGGGGCAGCCCCCTGGGAGAGTAGGTCATTGCCAAGAGGCTTTTTGATTCTCGCGTCGCGCGCGCTCGCCTGGGCGCCAAGGGCGCCCGCCGCCCAGACCGGGTACAATCACATGCGTGTCAGAGAAAGGCTGGCGGATGGACCACCTGTGGACCCCCTGGCGGCTGCCATACCTCAAGGGCGGTGATGATGACATGGGCGACGCCTGCATCTTCTGCCGGAAAGTCGATGCCCCCAGCGACGCCGCCGAGCACGTGCTGGCGCGCTCGGCGCACGTGTTCGTGACGCTCAACCTCTACCCGTACAACAACGGCCACCTGATGGTCGTGCCTTACGCGCACGTCGCCAGCATGGAGGCGCTGCCCTCCCCCGCGCTGACCGACCTGATGGAGACGGCGAACCGCGCGATGGCGGTGCTGCGCGCCGCGTCGCACCCGCACGCCTTCAACGTCGGCGCGAACATCGGCGCGGCGGCCGGCGCGGGGATTGAGGAGCACTTCCACCTGCACGTGGTGCCGCGCTGGTCGGGCGACACGAACTACATGACGGTCGTCGGCGAGACGCGCGTCATCCCCGAATGGATCGACGATACCTACAAGGTGCTGCGCGCGCTCTGGGTGGAGCTGTTCCCGCCCGGCTGAAGCGCCGGCGGGCCGCGCTCAGCCGGCTTCGGGCCGGTACGTCGCGTCGCCGAAGCTCCCGACGAACTCCGGCAGGTCGCGGTGGCCGAGCTGCTGCCGGATGGCGTGCGCCTCGCCCGTGTGGAACCAGTAGTGGTAGATGTTGCGCAGGAGCGACGTGCCGACGTTCTCCCCCGTGCGCCTGGCCGCCCCACTCAAGGTGCGCCCGCAGCCGTTCCGGCGTCAGCGTCTCCAGGTAGACGTCGGCGGCGGCGGTGATCTCGCGCCACGCCGCCCACATCGCGTCCAGCGGCGGCGTGCTGGGCGGCTGGCCGAAGCCGACCTGCGCGTACAGGCCCGGCGCGATGTTGCGCCCCTGCGCCATCATCACCCAGAGAAAATGCTCCTGCGCGGCCAGATGGCCCACGATCCAACTGATGCAGTTCATCGGTCCCAGGCGACGGCGCGCGTCCGCGTCGGATACGCCCGCCAGGCAGCGTTGAAGCTCGCTGCGCACGAAGCGAAGCTGCATCACCAGCAGGTGGGGCATGTGCAACTCCTTGTGTCTGCCGCTAGAACAGCCGGCGCGCCGCGCTGACCATCAGCCCAAGGAGGCCAACCGCCGCCAGCCCGATGATGGGGATGGCGGGCGGCAGCCCGCTGGCCCCGGTATCGACCTGGCCGGCCCCTGGCGAAAACGCGGCGGCGGGGAGTGTGGGCGCGAGGGGGCGGCGGCGTGAACGTCGGGGGCGCGTCGCCTGTATGGCGGCCTCGCCTTCGGCCTCGAAGACGCCCGTCGGCAGCAGCGCCGCCAGCGCGGTCGCGGTGCCCAGCGCGCCCGGCGTCTGCTCCAACACCGCGAGCGTCTGCTGCACGCTCACCTGCGCCGGGTCGGAGGTGGGCGCCTCTGGCCCCTCGATGATGGGCACGTTCTGCACGTTGCCGCTGAGCGTCACCAGGTCGCGGTAGACCCAGGCCACGCCGGAGGGGGAGTCGTTGAACTCGATCTGGTACCAGGGATAGTCGCGGTGCGCGCCAATCACGACGTACCGGTCGCCGTTGTAGATCGTCCCCAGGCGGGTGAAGTCCAGGCCCGGGCCGGAGCGCACGTTCGCCTCGTCAATCGGTTCGGCGTAGGCCGGCCCCGGCGGGGTGGGGGTGCGCGTGGCGGTCTCGGCGGCCTCCGGGCCGACATCGACCGGGGGCGGCGAGGGCGAGGCGTTGGGGAATTGCAGTTGCGCCGGCGTCGCCGTAGGCGCTTCCTGCAACGCCGAGGCGGGGACGCGCATCAGCGCGCCCGCGCCGATGACCATGATGCATAGACCGCAAACCAGGAGCGTAACAACCCGTCGCATGACATGACCCATCTACACCGCTTAACCAACCAGCCATGAGTTTAACGCAAACACCGGGTATTGGGCCAGTGGCGCGCGTCCCGCCAAACGCGCTCAGCGGGCCGCGTAGGCGGCCTCCACCGTCGCCGTGAGGGTGCAGCCGTCCTCGGTGCTGAACACGATCTCGGCCTCGATCTGCGCGTCGCCAAGCACGCGCAGCGTATTGGCATACGCCACTTCGTCATCGCGAAACACGAAGCTGCCCACCGCCTCGTAGATGCCAGGCTCGACGCGCGTGTATCGCGTCTGCCCCCACACCAGGCGCGTCGCGCCCGCCTCGATGCGCAGGTCCACGTTGTACGGCGCTTCCGGGAAGAGCGGAAGCGCGTGCGCGCGCCGGGGCAGCTCAGGTCCTCGCCCGTGAGCGTCACCTGCCACGCGCCCGCCGTCGGCGCGACGTTCAGCGCGTCGAGGACCGCCGGCGAGGCCGCCGGGGCGACGCTGACCTCGCGTTCGAGGCCGGCGAGGGGCAGCGCCCGCAGTGCGCGCGCGTCGTAGGGTTCCGGCGCTTCCGGCGCGCCGGCCGCCGACAGGTCGTCGTCGAGCGGCACGCGCACCCGCGCCCCAGACGGCACGATCCGCACCACGTCCGTGGCAGTCACCTGCGCCGCGCCTTCGAGGAGGTTGATCGCCATCTCGCCCGGCGACGGCGTCTCCAGGTACGCGGTGGAGGCGGGCTGCGATGCAAGCTGAAGCGTCACGCCGTTGACCACCAGCGTCACATCCGCCTCGCCCTCCGGGGTCTGGATCAGGATGCCGTTGGCGGCCTCGGCGCAGGGCGCGTCCTGCCCGGCCTCGAAGGTGAAGACCTGCATGGGCGCGTAGGCCGATCCTGCCGCCTCGATGGGTTCCGGCGGCGCGGCGGGATCGACGACCTTGAGCATGTTGAGGTTGGGGCCGTTGAGCAGGTCAGAGAACACCCACCCGCGCGCGCCCTCCGTGTCGGGCAGGCGGATGCGAATCCACTGGCCGTTCGCGAGCCGTCCGTCCGCCGTGACCTGCTGTCCCGACTGGAGGCCGCCGACCTGCGGCGTGTTGGTCGATGGCCCCTCGCGCACGCGCGTGTTCTGCCGCACGAACACCTCGATCAGCATCGGCGGCGCGTCCGCGTAATCGACGCCGTTCGTGGCGGTCACGTCGCCGAAAAGCAACAGCGTCACGTCCGCGGCTGGCGCGCCGGGAGCGTTCGCCTGGACGCGCATCAGCGCCACGCCCCACTCGCCGGCGTCGAGGTCCATCGCGCCGACGCGGAAGGCGCTCACCTGCGCCACGTTGACCCGGTCGCCGGCCACCGCGAAGTCGATGTCCCCACCGAAGCTCGGCTGGGCGGTCGCCTGGACCGGGCGGCTGCCGTAGCACGCCTGGCTCCGGGCCGTCGCCGCGCACCGCGCGCTGACGGTCGCCAGCGTGGATCCGACCAGCGCCGGACAGGCGTCGTCCTCTTGCGCGCCAGCGTGCATGAGCGGCGCGGCGCACATCAGCACGGGCAAAGCCAGCCACACCCCCAGACGCAACCACTTCATGAGTCTGCGCTCCTTCGCACGCGCGCGATACCTCTGCCGACCTGTGTCCCTATGATATGCGCCCGCAGCAGTTTGTCAAAGGCAGAAAAACACCCCGGCGTGAGGGCCGGGGTGTGTGCGTGTTCGTCGGGCTGCGGCCCCGCGCTATGGCTCGGTGGGGCGCACGGCGACCTGCCCGGCATCCTCCAGGAGGATGTTGGAGCCGGCGGGGTCGAGCGTGACCACAATCACGAACTGGCGCGGGATGTTGTACGAGAGGTCGGCGGCGCTCCTGCCCTCTTCGAACAGGTCGAGCCACACGTCGGCGTTCTCGATCTGCGTGAAGCCGACGTTGTTGCCGTCCAGCACGAAGATGTTCGCCAGCACGTGCGCCGGCGCGGTGTAGAGACGGCTGTTGCTGTCGTCGATCAGGTTGTAGAAGCGGAAGCCGCAGAAGTTCACCCGTATCATCACCGGCGACTGGCCGAACACCTGGAGCGCGCGGTCCTGCATGGAATCGGCGGTGGTCCGCTCCGCCTCCAACTGGATCAGGCTGAAGAACACGCCGGTTGCGCTCTGGTTCCACGCGACGTGCCCGACGCTCAGGTTGGGGTCGGTGGCAACCGTCACGACGCGGTGCGGCGTGTCGAGCTTGTCCAGGTTGTAGATGGCGATGGCGCTTGCGCCATCCTCGCCCTTCGGGGCCACGCCCGCGATGAAGCCGCCGTCGTCGCTCAGGACCACGCGCGCCAGCGCGATGTCGAGCGGCGTGTCGGTCTGGGTGTTCAGGTCCAGCGCCGCGACGCCCGCGCCGGAGCAGTTCGTCGCGTGCACGATCTGCGCGCCGGTCCAGTAGAAGGCGAGAGAGTTACCCCCCATGCTCGCCGTCTCCTCCCAATAGAGGGCCTCCGCCGGGTCGGAGGTTCCGCCGCCGCAGCCGACCTGGAAGCCGAACGCGCCCAGCAGCAGCGACTCGCGCGCGGGGTCCTCCGGCGAGACGGCGAAGACGTTGTGCGTCTCGCGGCCATCCGCGTCGTACTCGCCGGTCGCAACGACATAGGCAAGGAGCGAGTTCGGCGTTCCACGCCGGCGGGAAGGCGATACCCAGGCCGCCGACGACCGGCTCCAGCCTGATCTCCGGCTGGGTTACGTCGGCGAGATAGAGCGTGCGCCCGGCGCGGTCGATGCGGACCACGGCGAGCCATTTGCCGTCCGGCGACCAGCGCGGCTGCGCGTAGCGCGGTTCGTAGTACGCAGGGTAGGCGGCGTTGCCGACGACGCGCCCGGCGTCGTCGGTGAGGGCGGCGTCGGTGTTGTTGTCGTAGCGCAGCCAGAGGTTGCCGCCCTTGATGTAGGCCAGGGTCGGTTTCGGCGGCTCCTGCGCGCTGGCGACCGGAAGCGCAGCGGTCACCAACGCCAGCAGGATCGCCAGGATAAGCAGGCGCTTCGGTTTCACGGGGGTTTCTCCTGTTGGTGAAGTTATTTTCATAGCACGCGCAACACTACCATTTACGCGGCGTCTCGGCAAATAGGCGGTGGGTCGCGGTCACGCCATCTCGCCGGCCGCGCGCAACGCCAGATAGCCCAGGCCGCCGAAGAAACGATCGACGTTGCGGCCATCGGCGGCGCTGGTTTGCAGGAAGGGGATGCCCAGCGTCCTGGCCCACGCCTGCGCCTGCGCGGCAGGCACGACGCCTTCCTTGTCGATCTTGTTTGCGACGAGCATCATGGGCACGTTCGGCACGATCTTGAGGATTTCCTCGCGCCAGCGCGCCAGGTTGTCGAACGTCACCGGGCGCGTCACGTCGTAGACCAGCGCGACCGCGCGCGCGCCCCGGTAGAACTGGTCGCGGAAGGAGCCGAAACGCTCCTGGCCGGCGATGTCCCAGATCGAGAGGCGGATGACGCGGTTCCGAATCGACACGGTCTTGGTCTGGAAATCGACGCCGATGGTCATGACGCGGGACTCTTCGAACTTGCCTTCGCAGAAGCGGCGAATGAGGCTGGTCTTGCCGACTGCGCCGTCCCCGGCAACGACGACCTTGTAGATGGGGATGGACTCTTTCACGCCGATGTCCCTGTCTGCGGCCTGCTGCGCTGCGCACGTACAATGTTAATCGAGAACGGCGCGAAGGCCAACATGTGCGGCCATTGCGGCTACTGCATGGTAAAGGCCGGGGAGGCAGCACAGATTGGAAACACGGAAGCCACGAAAGGCGCGAAAACGCGAAAAGAAGCGCCCAATCCTTTCGTGGCTTCGCATGTTTCGTGTTTTCGTGTTACGCATCTGGGTGCGTGCATCTCGGTTCCCGAACTTTGACATGCCAACATGTGCGGCGCCTCCCATAGCTCCCAGGGAGCTTGAACTGCCTGGGAGCTACCAACAAATATGGACAATTCCCACTCAAATACTTGACAAACCCGCGCGGCGTGTATATAATATGTTCAGGTTAGGTGGACACTCAAGGGAGGTACTGACAACTGCTCGAACGTGAAAACGGAGGCAGCGCACCGTTCCAGGCGTCTTTGAATGAATGTATCGGCAAACTGTAACGCTTCAGACAGACTATAAAGGAGTAGGTAAAGTGAAAAGGTTCGTCTCCCTCTCGATGCTCATTGCGCTCGCGTTCGTAGCCGTCGTCCCTGGCGGCGCGATCGCTCAGGAAGAAGCCAACATCGTCGAAACCGCTGTCGCCGCAGGCAACTTCACCATGCTGGCGGCGGCGCTTGAGGCCGCCGGCCTCGTCGACGCCCTGCAGGGCGAAGGCCCCTTCACGGTCTTCGCGCCCACCGATGACGCCTTCAACGCGCTGCCTGAGGGCACGTTCGAGGCGCTCCAGGGCGACATCCCGGCCCTGACCGACATCCTCACCTACCATGTGGTGCCGGGCGCGCTTCCGGCGGCTGAGGTCGTCAGCCGCTCGTGGCTGCCCATGCTCAACGGCGCGCCGGCGCTCATCGACGGCGCAACAATCAACGGCGCTAACATCGTCGCCACCGACATCTTCGCCTCCAACGGCGTGATCCACGTGATCGACGCCGTGATCCTCCCGCCGGAGGGCAACATCGTCGAGACCGCCGTGAACGCGGGCAGCTTCACCTCGCTCGTGGCCGCGGTCGAAATCGCCGGCCTGGTTGACGCGCTGAGCGGCCCTGGCCCGCTGACCGTGTTCGCGCCCACCGATGACGCCTTCAACGCGCTGCCTGAGGGCACGTTCGAGGCGCTGCAGGGCGACATCCCCACCCTCACCGACATCCTGACCTACCATGTCGTGCCGGGCGCGCTGCCGGCGGCGGATGTGCTGAACGCCGCCTCGGCGCGGATGCTCAACGGCGCGCCGGTGCTCTTTGACGGCGCGATGATCAACGATGCCAACATCGTGACCACCGACATCCTCACCCGCAACGGCATCATCCACGTCATCGACGCGGTGATCCTGCCGCCCGATGGCGACATCGTGGACACGGCCCTGGCCGTCGGCGGCTTCACCGCGCTGGCCGGCGCGCTGACCCAGGCCGATCTGGTGGACACGCTCAAGGGCGAGGGGCCGTTCACGGTCTTCGCGCCCACCGACGAGGCGTTCACCGCCCTCGGCGAGGAGACTATCGCCGCAGCGCTCGCCGACCCCACGCTGCTGACCTCGATCCTGCTGTACCACGTCGCGCCCGGCATCCTGCCCGCCGCTGAGGTCGTGGCGATGGATGCGATCCCGACGGCAATGGGCGAGCAACTGACCGTCAGCACGGAGGACGGCGTCAAGATCGAGAACGCGAATGTCGTCACGGCGGACATCCTGACGCGCAACGGCATCATCCACGTGATCGACGCCGTGCTCCTCCCGCAGACCCCGGCTGAGGACGCGCGCTGCGCCGCCATCGTCAACACGGGCGCGAACCTGCGCGCCGGCCCCAGCACCGAGTTCGGTCGCATCGGCGGCCTGCCGGAGGGCGCGGAGGTGCAGGTGATCGGCCAGAACGCCGATGGCTCCTGGTACGAGCTGCTTCTGACCGGCGGCGGGCGTGGTTGGATCGCGGGCTTCCTGCTCGACAACCTGACCTGCCCGGAGGGTTTCGAACCGCCGGCGCGCTAAAGTACGACCCTGTGTGAAGTAGTGTAAGCGACAAACCAAGGCTTACTGGAAGGCCAGGGGCGAGGGGAACACCCTCGCCCCTCTCGTTACCGCCGGTAATCTCTTCGCTGAGTCACGGTATGGCGATGCACCTGTCACAAACCTTGAGATGCAGGGGACGTAGGGCGAACCGCCGGTTCGCCCCTACCGCCAGATATGGCGGTTGGTAGGAACACAGCACGCTGTGCCCTACAGGGCAGTCAAGAGAGCATTGCCCGTGTGATTATTCAGGATCCATCAGTCGGGGGATCAGAACGCGAAATACTGTCGCGGTACCAGTCGCAGAGGTCCGTCAGCGGGCAGCGCGCGCAGCGCGGCGTCCCCACACGCAGACCCGTTGCCCGTGCCGGAGCATCGCCTTGTGGAAGTTGAAATACACCTCGGCCTTGTGCGGCAGCAGCGCCGGCAGCGCTTCGTGCGCCTTCTGCGCCGAGACCTTTGGGCCGATCAGCCCCAGACGCTGGCTGACGCGGTGCACGTGCGTATCGACCGGGAGCGCCGGCTTGCCGAAGCAGAACAGCAGCACCAGCGACGCGGTCTTGACCCCCACGCCCGGCAGCGCCATCAGCCAGGCGAGCGCTTCCGGTGTCGGCAGGTCGGCCAGGAAGTCAATCGACGGGGCCCCGCGCGCGTCGATGATGCGGCGCAGTGCCTCCTGGACGTTGGGCGCTTTCGCTTCGGCGAACGTGGCCGGCGCGATGGCGTCGATCAGGGCGTCGCGCGGCGCGTCGCGGATGGCCTCCCAACTGCCGAAGCGGTCCCACATGCGCCGGTAGGCGCGCGCTTCTTCCTGCTCGGTGGTGCGGTGCGAGAGCATGGTCGAGACCAGCTCGTGCATCGGCTCACGGCGCGGCTTGAGCGGCAGCGCGCCGTAGGCCGCGACCAGCCGCTGGTAGACCTCCCACGCTTTCGCGCGCAGCGGTCTGTCACTTCCTGGATCCATGTTTCAGAGTATAGCATCGCGGCGCGCGCGCGCGGCAACCCCGTGCGCGTTGCGGTCTCCGCTGATACACTATGCGGAAATCGCGCACGCGCCAACCCGCCGCCGAGAAACGCATGAGCCAGCACCCCACCGAAGACACGCCGCGCCTGGCCGCGCTCCGCCACCGCGACTTCCGCCTGCTCTGGGCCGGCGAGACTGTCTCCGTCATCGGCGCGCAGATGCAACTGATTGCCATCAACTGGCACGTCTACGCGCTGCTCAAGGGCGACGCCGTCGTGCTCTCCGTGCTAGGCCAGGACGTGGCGCTTGACGCCGGCGCGCTGGGCCTGGGCGTGCTGGGGCTAGTGCGCGTCGTGCCCATCGTGGTGTTTGCGCTCGTCGGGGGATGCTCGCCGACATACGCGACCGCCGCCAGGTGATGCTGTGGACGCGCGTCGCTGCCGCGGTCTTCGCCGCCATCCTCGCCGCGATTACGTTCACTGACCACGCCACCGTCGCCGCGATCTACCTGCTCACCGCCGCCGGGGCCGCCGTCTCGGCCTTCGACGCGCCCGCGCAGCAGTCCATCGTGCCGCACCTCGTGCCGCCGGCGCACATGACCAACGCGATCAGCCTCAACACGCTCCAGTGGCAAATCGGCACCATCATCGGCCCGGCCATCGCCGGCCTGCTCATCCGCGACCAGGACATCGGCATGGTGTACGCGATCACGGCGCTGACGTTCGCCGTCGCCGTCGGCGCGGTGCGGGCGTTGCGCTACCGGGGCCACGCCGCCGCCGCGACCGCCGGCCTGGGCTGGAGCGCGCTGCTCGAAGGGCTGCGCTTCACCTACCGGTCGCGCATCATCTGGAGCACGATGCTGCTGGACTTCTTCGCGACGTTCTTCTCCTCGGCGCGCACCATGCTGCCCATCGTCGCCGACCAGGTGCTCGGCCTGGGGCCGGAGGGCTACGGCCTGCTCGCGACGGCGCAGCCGGTCGGCGCGCTGGTCGCCGGGGCGGCGACATCGCTGCGGCGCGACATCTACCACCAGGGCGCGGTGTTGCTCGTCAGTGTGGCGGTCTACGGGCTGGCGACGGCCTTTTTCGGCGTGGCGACGGCCTTTGCGCTCTCGTACTTCTTCTTTGCGGTGACCGGCGCGGGCGACACGGTTTCGACCGTGATTCGCGGCACCATCCGCCAGATGATGACGCCGGACGCGCTGCGCGGGCGCATGGTGGGCGTGAACATGATCTTCTTCATGGGCGGGCCGCAGCTTGGCGAACTGGAGGCAGGGCTGGTGGCCGCCGCGTTCGGCGCGCCGTTTGCGATCTTCACCGGCGGCCTCGCGACCGTGCTGCTCACGGCATGGATCGCGTGGCGCTATCCGGGCCTGCGCCGGTACACGAGCGACGCGCTCGCCGCGCAGCCGGCGACGTAACCCACCCCGGCGCGCGGCTTAAAGCGCCACGTCTGGGACCGGCGCTTTCTTCTGCTTTACGAGGGCCGTGAGCATCTCCTCGACATCGGTGAACTTGACGCGCGGACGCCCCACCGCCTCGCCGCGTTTGCGCTCGATGGCGTCGATGATGCGCCAGTCGTCATACGTGACGTAGCTCGGCTTGCGCTCCCGGAGCCGGCGCTCCATCGCCTCCCGGCGCGGCGCTGACGGGCGCAGCACGTGGCCGCGGGCGAGGTCCTCCAGCATCGTGTGGACGGTCTCCTGCGCGTCGGGCTTGTTGGTGCCGATGATGCCGGTCGGCCCGCGCTTGATCCAGCCCACCACGTACTCGCCGGGGATCGGTTTGCCCGTCTCCGGCTCGATGACGCGGCCATCCACATTGGGGATGACGCCGGCGTGCTTGTCGAACGGCACGCCGGGCAGCGGCACGCCCTTGTAGCCGATGGACCGGAATACCAGCCCGGCTTCCAGCACTTCGTGATTGTCGGTCGGCCGGGGGCGCAGCGTGCCGTCGTCGCGCAGGTACAGTTCGTTCTTGACCAGCCGCACCGCCTCGACGCGCTCCTTGCCGATGATCTCCACCGGCGAAACCAGGAAGCGCATGTGGACGCGGCGCGGCCTGGTGAAATCGGTGTGGTCGGCGTACTGGCCGAGCATCTGTACGTTCTGCTCGGCGGTGCGGTCGGCGTGCGTGCGCAGCCACTCGCGGCTGAGCGGGCCTAGCTCCACCTCCTCCGGCGCGACAACCACGTCCGCGCCGGCAAGCTCGCCGAGTTCCTTCAGCTCCGGGTTGGTGAAGGCCGCCTGCGCCGGGCCGCGCCGCCCCAGGAGGTAGATTTCCCGCACCCGGCTGTGGCGCAGCGCCTCCAGCGCGTAGTCGGCGATGTCGGTCTGGCGCAGTTCTTCGTAGGTGCGCCCCAGGATGCGCGCCACATCCATCGCCACGTTGCCGTTGCCGACCACAACCGCGACCTCCTGGCTCAGGTCGAAAGCCAGGTCGCGGTAGTCGGGGTGGCCGTTGTACCAGGCCACGAACTCGGTGGCGGCGTGGCTGCCGGGCAGGTCCTCGCCGGGGATGCCAAGCCGGCGGTCGGTCTGCGCGCCGGTCGCGTAGATGATCTGGTGATAGTGGGCGCTCAGGTCGGCGTGCGTGATGTCCACGCCGAACGTGACGTTGCCATAGAAGCGGAAGTTGGGCTGTGACGCAATGCGGTCATATATCCGCGTGACGGACTTGATCTTGGGGTGGTCGGGCGCGACGCCGCCGCGCACCAGCCCGAACGGCGTCGGCAGCCGCTCGAACATGTCGATCTGAATGACGAGGTCTTCCTGCTTTTGCAATTGCTCGGCGGCGTAGAACCCCGACGGCCCGGAGCCGATGATCGCCACCCGCAGTGGGTCGGCCTCAGTGCCCATCCTGACCCTGGGCGCGCCCCCGGTACGCCGCCAGCGCGTTGAGTATCTCCTCCACGCGCGTGAACTTGACGCGCGGGCGGCCCGCTTCCTGGCCGCGCCTGACTTCGATCTCGTCGAGGGTTTGCCAGTCCTTGTACGTTACGTAGTCCGGCTTCCTGACCGCGAGCAGGCGCTCCATCGCGCCGCGCTCTGGGTTTTCGGGCTGCAACATCCGGCCGGCGTCCTGGTCTTCCAGCATCACCTGGACGGTCTCCTGCGCGTCGGGCTTGTTGGTGCCGATGATGCCGGTCGGCCCGCGCTTGAT
Organism: Anaerolineae bacterium; assembly: GCA_027494055.1. GTDB lineage: Bacteria > Chloroflexota > Anaerolineae > Aggregatilineales > JAFGMM01 > JAOSJO01. The sequence goes on from JAOSJO010000027.1 coordinate 12,265, forward strand.
CCAGCCCACGGCGTACTCGCCGGGGATCGGCTCGCGGCGGTCCAGATCGATGACGCGCCCCCGCTCGTTGGGGATCACGTCGGCGAAGTGGTCAAACGGCACGCCGGGCAGCGGCACGGCCTGGTAGCCAATCGAGCGGAACACCAGGCCGACCGGCAGCGTCTCGAACGCGCCGGTCTGGCGCGGGCGCAGCGTGCCGTCGTCGCGCCGGTATAGCTCGTTCTTGACGATGCGGAGCGCCTCCACATGGTCGCGCCCAAAGATCTGCGTCGGCGAGACGAGGAAGCGCAGATAAATCCTCCGCGACTTGTCCCTGTCGCCGCTGCTGGCGTAGCGCATCAACGTCTGTACGTTGCGCTCGGCGTTGCGGTCGGCGGTGGTCATCAGCCACTCGCGGCTGAGCGGGTCCAACTCCACTTCATCCGGTGCGACGATCACATCGGCGTCGGCCAGGTCGCCGAGTTCCTTCAGCTCCGGGTTGGTGAAGGCCGCCTGCGCCGGGCCGCGCCGCCCCAGCACGTAGATCGCCCGCACCTGGCTGTGGCGCAGCGCCTCCAGCGCGTAGTCGGCGATGTCGGTCTCGCGCAGCTCCTCGTAAGTCTTCGCCAGGATGCGCGCCACGTCCATCGCCACGTTGCCGTTGCCGACCACTGCCGCGCGCTCCTGGCTCAGGTCGAACGTGAGGTCGCGGTAATCGGGGTGGCCGTTGTACCAGGCCACGAACTCGGTGGCGGCGTGGCTGCCGGGCAGGTCCTCGCCGGGGATGCCGAGCCGGCGGTCGGTCTGCGCGCCGGTCGCGTAGATGATCTGGTGGTAGTGCCGCGTCAGGTCATCGTGTGTGATGTCGGCGCCAAACGTGACATTGCCGAAGAAACGGAAATCCGGGTGCGCGGCAATCCGGTCGTAGACCCTGGTGACGGACTTGATCTTGGGGTGGTCGGGCGCGACGCCGCCGCGCACCAGCCCGAACGGCGTGGGCAGCCGCTCGAACATGTCGAGCTGGATGCTGCGGTCTTCTTGCTTCTGCAACTGCTCGGCGGCGTAGAACCCCGACGGCCCGGAGCCGATGATCGCCACCCGCAGCGGGTTCGCATCTGTACCTGGATGTGCTGCCATCAATTACTCCATAGCTGTTGAGGTGTAACACGCGCCACGACTCAGAATGCGAACAGTAACGCCGTCTCTGCGTCGCGCTCCCCCTGAATGGCGGTCGGCGCCGGGCGCGCCGACAAGTGAATTCTACTTGGTCGTGGAGCCGTGTCAACCACAACTGCGACCAGGGTGTATTCCAAGATAGGGGTGACTCCATGCGCAGACAGAACCTCACCCCTCAATCCCCTCTCCACTCGTGGAGAGGGGACTTACAGTATTCTTATTCTCCCCCTCTCCATTTCATGGAGAGGGGGCGCCGACCAAGGTCGGTGGGGGTGAGGTAAAACAGAAAGAGCATTCGCGGATCACAGACCTGCCCTCAAGATGGAATGCACCGCGCGGCCAAAACGCCCCGCCAGCGGATACGCGGCCTATTATTCCCACCCACGCGGGTAGGGTACAATCAGGGTTGATGCGAGACCGCGTATACCGAAACGACGCGATGGGTGCTCGGCAGTGACAGCACAGGACACAACCCGGTCCAACCTGGCGCGCGCGCTGGCCGCCTACGTGCCGGCCCCGGTAGTGGCGTGGCTGCGCAACGGCGACATGCTCACGCCCGGCGACGCCGCCCCCTTCAACGCGGCGGCGCTCTTTGCCGATGTCTCCGGGTTCACGTCGCTGGTGGAGCGGTTGAGCCAGCAGGGGCCGGAGGGCATCGAGGCGGTCAACACGCACCTCAACGCCATCTTCGCTGACCTGATTGCCCACATCCACGCATTCGGGGGCGCGGTTGCCTACTTCGGCGGCGACGCGCTCACCGCCTTTCTGCCGCAGTACAGCCACATGCGGGCGGTGGAGGTTGCGCGCCGCGCGCTCACGTGCGCGCTCCGGATGCAGGCGGCGGTGCAGGCGCGCGGCGTCGTGGAGGCGGTGGGCGCGCGTTTCGAGCTTGGCGTCAAGATCGGGGTGGCCTACGGGCGGCTGTCGGGCATCATCGTCGGCGACGCCGCGCACTGGCTGGAGTTCGTCATCGGCGGCGCCGCGCTCAACGCGGCGGTGAAGTGCGAGCACCACGCCGCCAGGGGGCAGGTCGTCGCCGACGCCGAACTCGCGGCGTTGCTGGGCGACGACCTGCAGGCCGACCCGGTCGCGGAAGACCTCTGCCTCGTGCGGGGCCTGAGCGCCGACGCGGAGCCTGTCGCCTCCGAGGAGGCGGACGACTGGCCGGCGTGGCTGGAGAGCGCGCTGCGCCCGTTCCTGGACGCCTCGCTGCTCAGCCGCCTGGAGGCCGGCCAGGGCGAACCGCCCGCCGACCACCGCCGCGTGACGAGCATGTTCGTCAACTTCAGGGGGCCGAACTACGACGCCAGCGACGCGGGTTACCGGCTGCAGAACTACGTGCACCAGGCCGAGGCCATCATCCGGCGGCACGGCGGCTACCTGAGCCGGGTGCTTACCGGCGACAAAGGCAGCCAGCTCCACGTGATCTTCGGCGCGCCCGTGGCTCACGAAGACAACGAGCAGCGCGCGATGGCGTGCGCGCTCGCGCTGCAGGCGCCCCCTTCGCCGCCCGGCAGCAGCAGCGCATCGGCGTGGCGACCGGGCACGTGTTCGCCGGGCCGCTCGGCTCGGATGCGCGGCGCGAGTACACCGTCATCGGCGACACGGTGAACCTCTCCTCGCGCCTGATGAGCCTCGCCAGGCCGGGCGAGGTGCTGGTCGATGCGCACACCCAGGTGCGCGCCAACCAGGCGTTTGAGTTCTACCTGTTGCCGCCGGTGCAGCTCAAGGGCAAGTCCACCGAGGTCGCGCCGTTTCGCCTGGAAGGCGAGCGCACCGCCACGAGCGCGCTGATCACGCGCTACCTGCGCAGCCGCCGGCCCATCGTCGGGCGGGAGGCGGAACTCCAGGCCATCGACCGCGTGGCGCGCAAGGTCCGGCAGCGGCGCGGGCAGGCGCTCATGGTCGTGGGGCCGGTCGGCGTGGGGAAGAGCCGCCTCATTGAGGAATTGGTGCGGCGCTGGCTCGACGCCGACGGCTACGGGTATGTGGGCGCGGCCCCGTCGCACGGCGGCGACTCGCCGTTCCACCCCTGGGTCGAGATCTGGCGCGGCATCTTCGATCTCGAGTCCGAGACCGACGACGCGCTGCGCCGCGAGCATCTGGTCGGGCGGCTGTCGCAGATCACGGGCCACGGCGATGACGACGCCGCCCTGCTCGGCCCGCTGCTGGATGTCCACGTCGCGCCGTCGCCCAACCTCGCCACGCTCGACGCCCGCGCGCGCCAGGAGCGCCTGTTCGAAGTCTGCATCGAGGTGATCCTCCACCTGGCCGAGCAGCGCCCGCTGCTGCTGATCCTCGAAGAGCTACAGTGGGCCGATGCGTCGTCGGTGGCGCTGCTGGAGCGCGTGGCGGCGTCCATCATGGACCACCCGGTGCTGCTCTGCGTGGAGCACCGCCCGGAGCTGGCGTTGGACGCCGCGTTCTACGCCCAGCCGCACGTGACGCAGATCGACCTGGGGCCGCTCACCGCCGAGCAGGGCTGGCAGCTCATCGGCCAGATGGTGGGCGACGTGGCGTGGCCGGCGGCGCTGCGCGCGCGCCTGGAGGCGCGGCTCGGCCCGGCGACCGAGAGCGGCGAGGCCACGTGCAACCCCCCTGTTCGCCGAGGAGGTGGTCAACAACCTGCTCCAGACCGGCGCGCTGCGCCGCCAGAACGGCGGCTATGCGGTCGAGGAGGCCGCCGCCTTCGACATCCCCGACTCGCTGCAGGCGCTCATCATGGCGCGCATCGACCAACTGGAAGCGCCGGCGCGGCGGCTGACGCAGGTCGCCGCCGTGATCGGGCGCGATTTCACGTTCCCCGTGCTGGCGGGCGTCTATCCCCAGCCCATGCCGCGCGCGGAGATGTGGGCGCTGCTCGACGCGCTTGTCGAGGCGCAGTTGACGTTCAACATCACCATCCAGGGGCAGGACTTCCGGCACGACCGCTTCCGCCACGCGCTGACGCAGGAGATCGCGCGCCAGAACCTGCCGGTGGCGCAGCGGCGCGCGCTGCACGTGCGCATCGCAGACTGGCTCGCGGCGCGCGTCGAGGGGGAGGGCGATTACGCGACTCTCGCCTACCACTACGACGAGGGCGACGTGCCCGACCGGGCCGCGACCTGCGCCCTGCGCGCGGCCACGCACGCCAAGGACCTCTACGCCAACGCGGAGGCGCTTCACCTCTACGCGATGGCGGAGCGCAACATCGCGCGCCTGGGGCTGACGGCGCACTGGGAGCTTGAGGTCGAGATCGGGCTGAACCGGGGGCGAAATCTACCTGGAGACCGGGCAGTACGCGCAGGCGGAGATCGACATCCAGCGCGCGCGCGACCTGGCCGCCAGCCACGCCGACCGGCAGCGCGAGGCGCAGGCGCTCAACCTGCTGGCCGAGCTGCGCTACCGGCAGGTGCGCTTCGCGGAGATGGCCGACGCCGCCGAGCAGGCGGCGCGCATCGCCGAGGCCGGCGGTCTGGAGCGCGCGCTGACCGACGCGCTGCGCTTCATGGGCTACGCCTACCTGCACCTCGACCGGCGGCAGGAGGCGCAGCGCCCGCTGCAACGCGCGCTCGACATGGCGCGCGCCTCCGGCGACCGCGCGGCCATCGCGCGGACGGCGATGGTCATGGGCATGATGTACGGCGAAGAACACCGGCTGATCGAGGCGCTGGCGATGTTCGACGAGGCGCTCGCGCTGGTGCGCCCCTCCGGCGACAGGCTGCGCACGGCGGCGTATCTCTACAACGAGGGCGAGCTGTTCTTCCGGCGCGGCGAGGCCGACCGGGCGATAGCGGCCTACAACGAGGCCATTGACATCTTCCGCGCCATCGACGCGCGCGTGATGCTGGGCTACGCGCTCAGCGGGATGTGCCAGGTGCTCTGCTTCGCCGGGCAGTACGGCCCTGCGCGCCTGCACATCGACGAGGCGGAGCGCATCTTCGCCGAGAACGACGACGAGTTCGGGCCGTTCTGGTGCATGAGCGCGCGCGGTCGCGACCTGGAGCGCGACCTGGGCGCGTGCGACGCGGCGCGCGATCATTTGCAGACGGTGGTCGTCTCGCTCGGCCAGACCTCCTACACCGACGAGACGCTGTACGCCCTGCTTGCGCTTGCCGACGTGCAGGTGCGCCTCGGCGCGCTCGACGTGGCGGAGGCGACGCTGGCCGAGGCCGGCGCGCTGATCCAGACCGCGCAGGCGCACTGGTTCCTGCCGGAGCACGAGCTGGTCACGGGGCAGTTGGCAATGGCGCGCGATGACCCGGCGGCGGCGCTGGACAGTGCTCGCCGGGCGCTGGCCGCGGTGGGCGTCAACGGCGACCCGCGCACGCTGCCCGCCATCTACCGGCTGCTGGCGCGCGCGCTGCAGGAGACGGGCGCGGACGACGCCGATATGGTGCACGACGCGCTCGAACGCAGCGTGGCGGCGGCGCGGGGCCGGGCGCGCAAGCTCGACCTGGCGCTGTCGCTGCGCGCGCTGGGCCAGTTCCTCAAGCAGCGCGCCGACCGCCCCACGAACCAGGCGCGCGGCTCCGGCTACCTCTTCGAGGCGGATCTGCTCTTCAGCGAGATGGGGATCGAGCCGCCGGCGTGACTCAAGCACCCCGCGCGCTTATGAAGCCCAACAATCCACAGTTTGGGGTGGCGATCCGTCAGACCTCGGTGTCGCCAGACCTGAAGGTAGGGGCGAACCGCCGGTCCCTACGCCTGGTCTGTTCGTCAATGTCCAGCAAGCTCGCGGGGAGCTACACCGTAGGAATCAGCACTCACTGAACCCGCAGGCATAGCACTTGCGGCAACCTTCCTCGCGGACCACCGCCGCCTGCCCGCACTCCGGGCACAGGTCGCCGATGGGCATCGCTATCTGCTGCGGGAAGCGCGCCGGCGGCTCTTCGTCGGGCGCGCGCTCGGTGAGGTACTGCGCAAGCGCATACGCAATGCCGTCGGGCAGCGAGTTGATGCGGTTGGGGCCGAACCCGGTGGGCCGCCCGCCGCCGATGCCCTCAAGCTGGCGCACGACCTCGCGCAGGCGCTTCATCGGCACGATGGGAGAGCTGAGCCGCAGGATGTAGGAGATCAGCCGGCCCAGCGCCTCCGAGATCGCCGCCGTCTCGCTCCCCGCCTTCGACGTGTGCATGAAGACCTCGAAGGGCTGGCCGCCGCCGTTCTCGTTCACGGTGATGAACGACTTGCCCAGCGGCGTGCTGACACTGTACGTCAGGCCGGGGAGGCTGACCGGGCGCGGCTTCTTCTTCTCTTCGGGGAAGAGCGTCGGCTGCGCGGGCGTCTCCTTGGCCTTTGCGGTCTCGTGCGTCTCCAGCACCACCTTCTCGCGGCTGCCCGTGACGTACACTGTCAGCCCCTTGCAGCCGAGCTTCCACGCCAGGAAGTAGGCCGCCGCCACGTCTTCCTCGGTCGCCTCGGCGGGGAAATTGCACGTCTTCGACATGCTGTTATCGACGAACGCCTGCATCGCGGCCTGCATCCGCACGTGCTCCTCCGGCGTGATGTCGCTGGAGACCGCGAACACCTCGCGGATGTCGGGCGGCACTTCGGCGACGGCCTGGCACGAGCCGGTGAGGTTGGCCTGCTCGACGATGCGCTGGCGCGCGGCCTCGTCCAGCCCGGCCTCGATCAACGCCTGCTCAAAGAGCGGGCTGGTGTACTGGAGCGCCATGTCGCGCCCGTTGTCGTTGACGTGGCGGACGTAGGCCAGCGCGAACACCGGCTCGCAGCCGTACCCCTCGCAGCCGGCGACGGTGGCGATGGTGCCGGTCGGCGCGACGGTGGTCTGCGCGCCGTTGCGGATGCCGTGCTTGCGCATCCCCTTGACCACCTTGCTCCCAGTCGACCGGCGGGCGGCCCCAGTCGTGCGTGTAGGGGGTGATGGGTTCCGGCGGCGTCCACTTCAGGTCGTCGGGGTCGTAGATGCTGCCCTTGATCGCGGGGAACGGCCCGCGCTCTTTGGCAAGCTCGACGCTGGTGCGCATGGCGTGGTAGCGCACGAACTCCATCACCTGCGCCGCCAGCTCCTGCCCGGCGGGCTGCCGTAGCGCACGCGGAGCGCGTACATCACGTCGCCCAGGCCCATGATGCCCAGGCCGATGCGCCGCACCTGGTCTGCCGCCTCCTTGAGCTGCGGCACGGCGGGCACGTAGGCGTTGACCGTCACCACGTCGTCGAGGAACCGCGTGGCCGTCTCGATGGTTTCCTGGAGTTGCTTCCAGTCGAGGCGGCGGCCATCGACGATGTGCTGCGCCAGGTTGATCGAGCCGAGGCAGCAGTTCTCGTAAGGCCCAAGCCACTGCTCGCCGCAGGGGTTGGTCGCCTCCAGCTCGTACAGGTGCGGCACCGGGTTGCTCCGGTTGGCGGCGTCGATGAAGAGCACGCCCGGCTCGCCGTTGTGGTGCGCCTGCTTCACGATCAGGTCGAAGATGTCGCGCGCGCGCGCCGTCTCCCATACCGCGCCGTCCTGCGGGTTCATCAGGTCGATGGCGGCGTCGTTCTCGACCGCGCGCATGAAGGCGTCGGTGATCCCGACCGAGATGTTGAAGTTGGTGATGGCGTTCTCGTCCGTCTTGCAGGTGATGAACTCGCGCACGTCCGGGTGATCGACGCGCAGCACGGCCATGTTCGCGCCGCGTCGCACGCCGCCCTGCGCGATCTCGCCGAACGCCTTGTCGTACACGCGCAGGAAGCCCACCGGCCCGGTGGCCTTGCCATTGCTCGACGAGACGATGGCCCCTTTGGGCCGCAGCCGCGAGAACGCGAACCCGTTGCCGCCGCCCGTTTGCTGGATGAGGGCGGCGTCCCGGAGGGTCTGGAAGATGCCGCCCCGGCTGCGCCCCAGTGTCGTCGTCGATGGGGAGCACGAAGCACGCCGCAAGCTGCCCCAGGGGCGTGCCCGCGCCGGTGAAGGTGGGCGAGTTCGGGAAGAAGCGCAGCGTCGTCAGCAGATCCCAGAAGCGCAGGCTGGCCTCCTGTGCGTCGCCGCCGACCTCGGCCTCCGCTTCTGCCACCGCGCTGGCGACGCGCCAGAACATCTCGTGCACGGTCTCCGCCGGCTTGCCGTCCGGCCCGCGGCGCAGGTAGCGTCGCTCCAGCACGGCCATCGCGTTTTCGGTGATCTGAATCGTGCGGTCATCGGGGGAACCAGGCCGTTTGATGACTTACGTGTCTTGACTCCATCAACCATTAAAGAACCTCCTCAGGGAACAATGCATGTTACGTTGGTTTGGGGGTCGGGCGGTATATTGCGCCGGTCCGGTCAGTTTTCGCCGAGAAGCCGGTTGATCTCGTCGTGGACCGATTGCAGGTCCTTAAGGCCGAGAAAGACAATCGCGTAGCGGATGTAGGCGACCGGGTCGAGTTCTTTCAACTCCTCGATGACGATCTCGCCCACGAGCCGGCTGGGGATTTCGGGCTTGCCCAGTTGTTGCAGTTGGCTCTCCACCCGGTCGGCCATGCGCTCGATGTCGGCGGCGGCCACGGGGGCGTTTTGCGCACGCCACGCGGACGCCGCGTATGAGTTTGTCGCGGTCGAACTCCTCGCGGTCGCCGCCCTGTTTGATGAGCATCGGCGTCGAAAGGATCGGGCGTTCGTAGGTGGTGAAACGGCGCGCGCAGTTTGGGCACTCGCGCCGCCGCCGGATGCCGCCCCGCGTATCGGGCGTGGTATCGAGCACACGGTGGCGCGTCTCACCGGTCGCGATATATCCACAGAACGGGCATTTCATGGCATTCCCCTCTTGTCGAACCCGCGTCCGTTAGCCCCTCAGGGCGGGAACCCACTCCACCGCTGCCACAGATGATACCAGACCATAAAACCGGGAGACAAAACCCTATATGTACGGTATCTCGCTCAAAGAAGGCCTAGATGTGGCGCTCTGAAATGGGACATCATCGTATCACGGGTTTACTTTTCGCGCAAGCCCCAAAAGGTCCAATTGCGCCACATTTTAAGATTCGGTCGGCAACCGTGCGCCGGTTCCGGCGCGCGAACCCGTGTTACAATGGCGTGCATTCGACGCCGACGCCTGGAGGACGACCAACCGATGCACGCACCCACCCAGCGGCAGAGCCATCTGGCCTGTATGGATTGCGGCCAGGTCTACCCCATCGACCGCGTGATCTACACCTGCGAGCGCTGCGGCGCCTGCTCGATGTCGTGCACGACATCGAGGCGATGGGCGGGCGCGTCTCGCACGCCACCTTCGACGACCGCCTCGGGGCGCGCGACAGGCCGTACAGCAGCGGCGTGTGGCGCTTCAAGGAGCTGGTCTATCCCGACCTGCCGGAGGCGTACATCGTCACGCGCCCGGAGGGCAACACGAACCTCTACGAGATCCCCCGGCTGGCGGCCTGGGCCGGCCTGGAGCGGCTGCACCTCAAGCACGAGGGCGAGAACCCCACCGGCTCCTTCAAAGATCGCGGCATGACGGGCGGGGTCTCGCAGGCGCGCCGGCTGGGCATGGAGCGGGTCGCCTGCGCCTCGACCGGCAACACGTCGGCGGCGCTGGCGGCCTACGCGGCGCTGGCGGGCATGGGCGCGCTGGTCTTCTTCCAGAAGGGGCAGGTGGCGCTCGGCAAGCTGGCGCAGTCCATCGCGTATGGCGCGACCTGCGTGCAGATCGACGGCGACTTCGACACGGCGATGCGCTTGGTGCAGGCGGTGTGCGCCGAGTTCGGCGTGTACCTGCTCAACTCGCTCAACCCCTTCCGCCTGGAGGGGCAGAAGTCCATTATATTCGAGGTCATGCAGCAGTTGCACTGGCAGCCGCCCGACTGGATCGTGGTCCCCGGCGGGAACCTGGGCAACAGCTCGGCGTTCGGCAAGGCGCTGCTGGAGCTGTACCGGCTCGGCCTCATCAGCCGCGTGCCGCGCGTGACCGTCATCCAGGCGGCGGGCGCGAACCCGCTCTTCCTCGGCTACCGGGACGGCTTCAAGGCGCGGCCCACCGTCACGGCGCAGACGCTCGCCACCGCCATCAAGATCGGCGCGCCGGTGAACTACGCCAAGGCGGTGCGCGCGCTGCGCTGGACCGGCGGCGTGGTCGAGCAGGTCAGCGACCAGGAGATCATGGACGCGAAGGCGCAGATCGACGCGGCGGGCGTGGGCTGCGAGCCGGCTTCGGCCAGCGTGCTCGCCGGGGGTGCGCAAGCTTGTCAGCATGGGCGTGATCGACCCCGGCGCGCATGTCGTGGGCATCCTCACCGGGCACGTCCTGAAGGACCCGACCGCCATCCTCGACTACCACACCGACCAGATTCCGAACCTCAAGGCCACCTACGCCAACCGGCTGCTCACCGCCGCGCCCGACCTTGACTCGATCCGGCGCGCCCTCGACGAAGCAGGCCTGTGAGGGCGGAGGTCAAGCGTCGAGCGTCGGGTCGAAGAGCGCGGCAATTCTGAAGGCCACCTCGTGCGGGCTGTCGATCCCGCCCACGTTGCAGAAGAGGACCACCGTCATCCGGTTGTCGAGGAAGTGCGCGAAGGCGCTCGAAAAGCCTACGATGTCGCCATTGTGCCCGGCGAACGTCCGCCCGTTGCGCTCGACCAGGAACCAGCCCAGCCCCATGACGAAACCCTGCGCGCGCTCGTTGCCGGCGGCGGAGGGGTGCGGCGTCCACATCAGGGCGCGGCTCGCCGCCGAGAGAATCCGGTCGGTGTAGAGCGCGGCGTCCCCACCGCGCCATGTCCGCGACGGTCGAGAGCAGCACGCCGGCTGAGAATGTCCCCGATGGGCTGTAGTACGGCGCGTTCTGGAGCGCGCCCTCCCGGACGGTGTAGCCGGCGGCCCGGTTCGGGACGAGCGCCGCTGGGTCGTTGACGCGGGTCGCCTCCATGCCGAGCGGCCTGAAAATGTGCCGTTCGAGATACGCCCCATAGCTGAGGCCGCTGACCCGCTCGATGAGGAAGCCGAGGAGGTAGTAGCCGGTGTTGTCGTAGGACCACCGCGCGCCGGGCGCGAAGTCGAGCGGGAGGTCGGAGACCAGGCGCAGGATGTCCGCGCGCGGGAGGTCGAGGCGGGTGGTGTCCCAGTACGCGGGCACGCTGGTGTAGTTCCTGATCCCGGACTGGTGCGCCAGGCAGTGCCGCACCGTGACCGGTCGCCAGGCGCTGGGGAGGTCAGGGAGGTAGGTCGCGATGGGTTCGTCCAGGGCGACCAACCCTTCTTCGACGAGGCGCATCACGGCGGTCGCGGTGAACAGCTTGGTGACCGAGGCAATCTCGTAGACCGTGTCGGGCGTCGCGGGGGCTGACAGTTCCACGTTCGCCATGCCGAAGCCGGCCACCAGGCGCGGCGCGCCGTCCTGAACGACCGCGATGGAAAGCCCTGGAATGCGATGCCGGTCCATCGCCTCCTGGATGCGCGCGCTAATGGCCTCACTGGACATGACTCTGCTTCACCCCTGTTCCCCGATTCTTGGGAGACACGCCGGCGCACAGGGAGTTTATAATAGATTCGCGCAAGAGTGAACAGGCGCGTGAGGAGTCGAAAATGGAACCCGTTGTGATCTACCCCGATCCGAAGTACCGGGCGAAGCTCGCCATCGTCGTGACGTTGTTCATCCTGGCGGTGTTCTCGTGGTGGACGATCCCACTCGCCTACGCCGCCGGTTATGGGATGGCCGAGGGCGGGGGCGCGATCCTGGGGCTGGCGTTCACTGCACTGATCAACGGCGGCGCGGTCGCGATTGCGCTGGCGTTCGTGCCGGCCTACTACCGCAGCATCCGCTACGAGATTCACCCGGATGAGGTCGTGGTCCACATCGGCATCGTCACCAAGACGGTGAAGCACGTGCCCTACCGCACCGTGACCAACCTCGAAGTGACGCGCGGCCCGTTCGACCGGATGTTTGGCATTGGCTCGCTGAAGATTCAGACGGCCGGCATGAGCGGCCAGACCGGCGCGGAGGAAAAGCTCGAAGGGCTGGTCGACGTGCAGGCGATCTACGAGAAGGTCGCCGGGGAGCTGCGCCGCTTCCGCAGCGCCATGGCCCCCACGCAGGCGGGGGAGGAAGCCGCGCCCGCGCCCACCTCTGGCGATGGGCAACTGCTGGCCGCGATCCTCGATGAGCTGCGCGCGCTCCGCGCGGGGCTGGAGCGCACCGAAACCTAGAGCACGGCCTGCCCGTCAGCCCTAACGCCGCCGCCTTTCCCAGACCGGCGCACTTTCGGGTACAATGGGAGCAGCGTCCGCAACTGGCGCGGCGGCAGGTGGGGCAGGCCGTAATGCTGCATGAATTCGTTATCCGCCCGATGACGCCGGACGACATCCCAGAGGTCAGCCGGTGGGTGGCCGCCGTCCCCTTGTGGCAGCGCTATCAGGTGCGCGCGCTGCACCTTGTGGCGCAGTTCGCCGCCGCCCTTGAGAGGGGCCACATCCTGCTGGCCGCCGACCGGGGCGCGCAGGACGTGAGCTGCGGCTTCGTGTGGTGCGCGCCCCAGGGCGCTGTTTGGCCGCAGCGCGTACCTCCGGCTGCTGGGCGTGAAGCCAGGGCTTGAGGGCATGGGGATCGGTGCGGCGCTGCTCGGCGAGGCGGAGCGCCGCGCGGCGTCGGTGAGCCGCGAGATGTTCCTGCTCGTGTCCGATTTCAACGTCGCCGCGCAGCGTTTCTACCAGCGGCACGACTACCAGCAGGTGGGGGCGATCCCCGGCTACGTGCTGCCCGATGTGGCGGAACTCATCTTCTGGAAACGGCTTGACCCAGCCGCCCCATGAAGCGGGGGTTGGCGGTCGCTTTTTACTGACCGTATCGGTCTTTCCGGTGTCAACCGCGCAGCCATGCAGTTGCCCTGCGTAAGGAGGGGCTATCGAAACAACTGACCCACCTGACCCGTCCCGCGTCCGCGCTTTTTGAGATTGTCACGAAGGAGAAGGAAAATGGCATCCATGCGATTCACCCGCACGTTGCTGGTCTCGGTACTGATTCTGGTGCTGCTGGCGAGCGCGCTGCCCGGCCAGGCGCAGGGCAACACCCTCGTGATGGCGCGCGAGGTCGATGCGACCGGCCTGGACCCGCACCTCCAGACCGCGTTCGCCTCCCCTGACGTTGCTCGCGATCATCTATGATCCGCTCGTCCGCCTCGACGACGAACTCAACCTGATGCCCGCGCTGGCGGAAAGTTGGGAGTTCTCCGACGACGCGATGATGCTGACCTTTAAGCTGCGCGAGGGCGTGACCTTCCACGACGGCTCCGCCTTCACCGCTGAGGACGTGATTGCCTCGTTCGAGCGCATCCTCGACGAGGAGACCGCCTCGGCGGCGCGCACGAACTACGTCAGCATCGCCTCGATGGAAGCGCCCGACGATTACACCGTGATCTTCAACCTGTCGGAGCCAGACGTGCCGCTCCTCACTGCGATGGCGAGCACGAACGCCGCGATTCTGTCCTCGGACGTGATCGCCGACGGGGACCCCGCCACCGACGCGATTGGCACCGGGCCGTTCGCGCTGGCGCAGTGGACGCCCGAAGAGACGACCCTGCTCACCGCCTATGCCGACTGGTGGGGCGAGGGGCCGTTCATCGACGGCATCGAGATCCGCATTCTCCCCGATGAGGCGTCGATCCTGGCGGCGCTGCGCGCCGGCACCATCGACTTCGCCCTGCTGAATGACCCGCTCGTCGCGACGTTGCTCATCGGCGACGAGACGATCATGCTGCACCGCACCCCCACGATTGACTATCACGTGCTGCAACTGCGCGCCGCTGCGAGCGAGCCGCTGGGCGTGCTGGAAGTGCGCCAGGCCATCTCGTGCGCCATCGACCGGCAGGAAGTGGTCGATACCGCCGCGCTCGGCGAGGGCGGGTCACCGGCCCGCTGACGATGGCGAGCTTCCGCCTGCCAACCGAGGAGCTGTTCTGCTACGAAAAAGGACATCGAGATGGCGAGGGAACTCATGGCCGCCGCCGGCTATGAGGACGGCTTCCACGATGACCGTCATCGCCGCCCAGGCCGAGCCGCCGACCGCCCTTTCGGAGGCGCAGAGCATCCAGGCGCAACTGGCCGAGATCAACATCACGGTTGAGATCGAGCCGCTGGAGTTCGCTACCTACGTGGACCGCTGGCTCGCCGCGGACTTCGAGGCTGCCATTGCGCTCAATGGCGGGCGCACCGACCCGTACACCATGTACGCGCGCTACTGGCAGTATGGCGCACGCTTCGAGGAGGTCGCCGGCTACGTCGATGACACGCTCGACGCGCTGATGAGGGAGAGCCGCGTCGAGACCGACGCGGAGGTCCGCGCCGACCTCTTCGCCCAGCTTGAGCGCCACCTGGCCGAAACCGCGCCCTGGATCTGGCTGTACAGCGGCTTCACCTACACCGCCAACCAGCCCTACGTTTCAGGGTGGGCGCCAATCGAGAACGACTCGCTGTTCTTCCTGCACCGCGTCACGCTGGAACGCTAAGCGCCTTTGACGCCGGGGCGGGGAGGGCCGGAACGTCTGCATGATCGCGTGATCGCGATGCAGCGCACGGGATGACACACCGCCCGCAGGGGCGATCCACCGGGTCGCCCCTGCATCTGGCCGCAGCCCGCCGAGCGGACCGACCACGCGATGGTGTGGTATTATCCGAAGGCCGTCCCCGCCCCTGAAATTGAGCCATGACACGCTACCTGGCCCAGCGCGCAATCGCCTTTATCCCCACCCTGGTGGGCGTCTCGCTGCTCGTCTTCCTGGCGATCCGGCTCGTGCCCGGCGACGCCATCCTGGCGATGCTCGGCACCGAGGCGGGGATGCTCACCGAGGGCCAGCGCGCCTCGCTTGAGGCCTACTTCGGCCTTGACAAGCCCATCGGCGAGCAGTACTTCACGTGGATGTGGAACTTGTTGCAGGGCAACCTCGGCTACTCGGTGCGGCACGGCGCGCCGGCGCTTGACCTGATCCTGGAGCGTTTCCCGGTCACGGTCGAGCTGGCGCTCCTGGCGGTTGCCGTCGCGCTCATGGTCGGCCTGCCCATCGGCATCCTCTCCGCGCTGCGCCATAACACCCTCATCGACCTGATCGGGCGCTTCTTCGCCATCATCGGCCTCTCCGTGCCGAACTTCCTCCTGGGCACGCTGGTGATCTACGTGCTCTCCGTCTACTTCGGCATTTTGCCCAACTCCGGCGACTTCGTACACTTCCAGGAGGCCCCGCTGCGCAACCTGGAGCAGATGATCTTCCCGGCGCTGGTGATGGGGTTCTCGTTCGCCTCGTCGGTGATGCGCATGACGCGCTCCGCCCTGCTTGAGGTGCTGGGCGAGGACTACGTGCGCACCGCGCGCAGCAAGGGGCTGCGTTCGCATACCATCATCAGACGCCACGCGCTGCGCAACGCGCTGATCCCGGTCGTGACCCTCATCGGGGTCGAGATCGGCTACCTGCTTGGCGGCGCGGTGATCGTGGAGCAGATCTTCGCGCTGCCCGGCATCGGCCGGCTGGCCTACAACGCCATCTTGCAGCGCGACTACGCCCTGGTGCAGGGCGTGACGCTGTTCATCGCCCTGAATTTCGTCCTGATTAACCTGTTTGTCGATCTGGTCTATGCCGCCATCGACCCGCGGATCTCCTATGCCCACCGTGACTGAGACCACCCAGCCCCTCCCGGATGCAGTTGCCCTGCCGGCGGCGCGCGGCCCCGGCGTGCTCAGCCGCCTACTGCGCAACATCAGCGGCGTGGTGGGCCTTGTGCTTGTGCTGCTGTTCCTGTGCGCCGGCGCGCTCGGCGGGCTGGGGATCACGCCCTACCCGCCCAATGAGCAGCACGTGCCGGATCGTATGCAGGGTCCCAGCGCGGCATACGTGATGGGCACAGACCTGTTCGGGCGCGACGTCGCCAGCCGCCTGATGAAAGGCGCGGCGAACTCACTGCAGGTGGCGTTGTCGGCGGTCGCGCTGTCGGGGTTGATCGGGACGACCATCGGGGCGGTGGCCGGCTACCTGGGCGGCCTGGTGGACAACATCCTCATGCGCATCATGGATGTTTTCTTCGCCTTCCCCACGATCCTGCTGGCGCTGCTGGTCGTGGCCGTGCTCGGCCCCGGCCTGCGCAACACTATCCTGGCAATCACGGTGGTGTACAGCCCCATCTTTGCGCGCGTCGCGCGCGGGCCGGTGCTTTCGGTCAAGGAGATGGAATTTGTCACGGCGGCGCACTGCATCGGCCTGCGCGAGTGGCGCGTGCTACTCCGCCACGTGCTGCCTAACACGGTCGCGCCCCTCATTGTGCAGGTGAGCCTGGCGCTGTCGTGGGCGCTGATCACCGAGGCCGGCCTGAGCTTCCTCGGCCTGGGCACCCAGCCGCCAGAGCCGTCGTGGGGCCTGATGCTCAGCGAGGGCCGGTCGCTCGCCGAGATCGCGCCCTGGCTCGTGGCCTTCCCCGGCCTGGCGATCATGGTCGGCGTGCTGGGGTTCAACCTGCTCGGCGACGGCCTGCGCGACGTGCTCGACCCGCGCCTGCGCGGCCTGCGGTAGCGCGCCGCATGTAGGTAGGCACAGAATGCCAACCTGACCGCGAACCTCTGCACGGACTCCAACACAGGTAAAATCGACATGCTTGACTTCCTGACGAGCCTTCCCCCGATCACACAGGCCCTGCTCGCGACGCTGTTCACCTGGGGGTGACGGCGCTGGGCGCAGGGTCGGTGTTCACAGTGCGCAAGTTCAACCAGCGCCTCCTCGACTGGATGCTCGGCTTCGCCGGCGGCGTGATGATCGCCGCGAGTTTCTGGTCGCTGCTTGCGCCGGGCATCGAGATGGCGGAGAGCCAGGGCGTGCCCGGATGGCTGCCGGCTGTGGTTGGGTTCCTGCTCGGCGGGGGCTTCCTGCGGCTGGTCGACCAACTGCTGCCCCACCTTCACCCGCCGGGCGGCCCATTGATGGAAGCCGAAGGCCTGAAGACGACCTGGCAACGCTCGGTGCTGCTGATCCTCGCGATCACGCTGCACAACATCCCCGAAGGGCTGGCGGTGGGCGTTGCGTTTGGCGCGGCGGCGCTCGACATCGAATCGGCGTCGATCACCGGGGCGGTGGCGCTGGCAATCGGCATCGGTTTGCAGAACTTCCCTGAGGGGATCGCCGTCGCCATGCCGCTGCGCCGGGAGGGGCTGTCGCCGCTGAAAGCCTTCTGGTACGGGCAGCTCTCCGGCGTGGTCGAGCCGATTGCGGGCGTCCTCGGCGCGGCGGCGGTGCTTGCGGCGCGCCCCATCCTGCCCTACGCGCTGAGCTTCGCCGCCGGCGCGATGATCTTCGTCGTGGTGGAGGATGTCGTGCCGGAGTCGCACCGCGCGGGCAACATCGACCTGGCGACGACGGGCGTGCTGCTCGGCTTCGCCGTCATGATGGCGCTCGATGTCGCGCTGGGGTGAGGCAGCGCGTTGCCTTCGCTCGCTTTCCAGAGACTACATGAACCTTGACAGATCAATCCGATAATGTGCACTCTTCTCTCATCCCGTGATTGATGACTTTGAAAAGTAACTCTGGTAATCTCTCCGCAGAGTCACGGTATGGTTATGCGCCAATCACAAACCTTGAGATGCAGGAGGTGTAGGGGCGAACCGCCGGTTCGCCCCTACCGCCAGATATGGCGGTGGATAGAGGCAGCGCTCTATGCCTCACAGGGCGGTCAGGAGACCATTGCCTGTGTGATTATTCAGACTGCATCTGTAGGCGGGCTACGGAAAACGCACGCCGCTTCAGCGCGGCGTGCCGCCGCCCGGCGGCATCCGGGAGGCCGCCACCTCCACGGCCTGCTTGAGTGCCTCCCAGGCCGCCTCCAGGTCCGCTTTGTGGCGCTCCCACGTGTCGCCGTCCGCCTCGTCAATCTGCTTCAGCCGCTCCTGCATCGCGCCCCGCCTGGCGCGCAGCGTCCGGATGTGCGCCGCGTACCCAAAACGGAGCCAGTCGTCCGCCGTCGCGTCCCGCTGAATCACTTCGGCCAGGCGCTCAATCTCCGCCTTGAGCGCGATGAGTTGCGCCCGCATTTTGTCACAATAGGTGCGTTTGGTCTGCGTCATGGTGTGTCTTGCGGCATGCACCGCCATCGAACCGCGAAATGCACAGCCTCACTGTCCTGTGCAGGGCAATGAGGCTGTGCTGGCGTGTTCGTGCCTTTCCTTAGTTACTGAAAGCGCGCGACCGCGTCGTTCACCGCGCCCTTCAGGTCGTCCCATGCCGACTCGATGCCGGTCCTGATGTCGTCCCACGCGCGGTCGCCGGCCGCCTCGAGTTCGCGCAGCTTGCGCTCAAGCGCGTCCTGCTTGCCGCGCAGGTCGTCGATCTGCTGCTGGTATTCGATCTTGGCGTCCGCCTTGGCGCCCTGCGCCCTGGCGACGAGTTTGCTGATCTCCGCCTCCATCTCCCGAACCTGCGCTTCCATCTTCTCGCGGTAAGCGGCTTTTGTCTCGGCTGTGTCGGTCATTTCCTTCTGCTCCTTCGTATATCCTTCTGCGAAATCGATCTGATTGCCTGAGCGCGATGCGCCGGGTCAGCTCGCCTGCGCAATCGCACGGTCACGCTCCGTGACCTCGGGCCGGTTCGCGCGCTGTCGCTTCGCAAGCTGGGTGAAGACCCAGCCAGACAGGCCGGCGAACAGCCCAATCGTGAGGTAAGGCCAGAACCGGGAACCCATAACGTCATCCTCTCTAGCTACACACGAACGCCAACGCATTCATATTGCTCAACCCCACTATACGCGCAAAACCCCCCGGTTACATGCGGCATCCTGGGGGTTCTCGCATAGGGAGGTTGGCCGAACTGGATACGGGTCAGGTGACCAGGTCGTGCTCCACCGCGCGCGCGACTGCCTCGGTGCGGCTCGCCGCGCCGAGCTTCGAGAGGATGTTGCTCACGTGGTTCTTGACCGTCGAGCGGCTGATGGTGAGCCGCTCGGCGATCTCACGGTTGCTCAGCCCCTTGACCAGCAGCGCCAGCACCTCGCGCTCGCGCGGGGTCAGGTCGTGGCCGGGCGGCGGCGGGGCCGTCGCCGCCTCGATGAGCGCCTGCGTCGCCTCTGGCGAGAGCGTGGACCGCCCGACGTGCGCGTCGCGGATCGCGCGCGCCAGCTCGTCAATCGACGCATTTTTCAGGAGATAGCCAATTGCGCCCGCCTCCAGCGCGGACTGCACCAGTTTCCTGTCGGTGAAACTGGTGAGGGCGATGATGCGGATGTTCGGGTGCGCCGCACGGATGGCGCGCGTCGAGGCGACGCCGTCCATTCGGGGCATCACCAGGTCCATGAGCACGACGTCGGGCCTGACTTCACCGCACAGCAAGACTGCCTCCTCGCCGTCCGAGGCCTCGCCGACCAGCTCCAGGTCGTCGTAGACCCCAAGGAAGACCTTCAGGCCGCTGCGCACCATCTCGTGATCGTCAACGAGCATCACACGAACCGGGTTCGCTGCCTCGCTCATATCGGTTCCTTTCCGTGCTTATCTGACCACACGACCTCGACCTGGGCGCCCGCGCCAGGGGCGCTGGTAAGCTGCAACGACGCGCCCACCGCGTCGGCGCGCTCGCGCATGATGCCCAGCCCCAGCGACATCGAGGGCGCGTGTTCCACGTCGAACCCCCGCCCATCGTCCGCGATGCGCAGCCGCACCGCGTCGGGGCGGCGCTGCAAATGTACGGTCACTGCTTTGGCGTGGGCGTGCTTGACGACGTTGTTGAGCGCCTCCTGCGCGATGTAATACAGCGCCACCCGCACCTCCGGCGGCGGGGTGGACGCGCCTTCAACCGTCAGCGAGACCGCGAGCCGGCTGCTGCCCGCGAGCGCGTCCGTGAGCTGCTGGAGCAACTCGTTGAGTTCGGCCTCTTGCAGGACGGTGGGGCGCAGTTCCATCAGCAACATGCGCATCTCGGCGAGCGCGCCGCGCGTGAGCTTGTGCAGCTCTGCAAGCTGCGGGCGCACGCGCTCCGGGTCGCGCTCCCAGAGGTGCGGCAGCGCCTCGGCGATGACGCTGGCCGAGAAAAGCATCTGATTGACGGCGTCGTGGAGGTTGCGCGCCAGGCGCTGGCGTTCTTCGAGCGCGGCGAGTTCCTGCGCCTGGTCGTGGAACAGCGCGTTCTGGAGCGCGATTGCGGCCAGCCCGGCGAACGCCTGGAGCCGCTCGGCGTGGGTTGGGCTGAAGTAGCCGGGCGTGCTGCTGTGTAGGCCGAGGAAGCCGATCACCTTGCGCCGCAGGTGGATGGGCGCGCCCACGTAAGCGCGGCGGTGGGGCGTCGGGAGGCGGCCCCAGGTGGGGTCGCCCTGCACGTCCTCGATCACGAGCGGTTGCTCGTTTTCCGCCATCCAGCGCAGCGCGGCGTAATCGGCGACTGCGAACTCCACCGCCGGGGAGGCCGTCTCCGGGGCGTGGTTGGTATAGCTCCGGCTGCGCACAAAGCGCGCGCGGCCATCGTCGTCGATCATGATGATGCTGGCGGCGTCATGGGGCACCACGCGCCCGACGTTGTCGAGAATGCGGTCGAGCACCTCGCCGAGGTCGAGCGTGCTCGTGAGCGCGGTGGAGATGTCGCGCAGGGCCTCGGCCATCACGCGCTGCGCGCGCTCGGCGGCCTGGGCGTGCTTGAGTTCGGTGATGTCGCTGTACACGCTGATGATGCCGATGGGCGTGCCCGTGTTGTCCGCGATGCGGTCGGCGCGGACCAGCGTGGAGACGTGCTCACCGTGCCTGGTCTTCAGGCGCACCTCGCCATTCCACGATTCGCCGCGCTGCACCGCCTGGAAAATCGCGCGCGCGACATCGGGGTTGACAAAGAGCGTCTCCGGGATGCCACCCAGGTTCAGGTCGTTGACCGTGTAGCCATACCGCTCGATGAACGCCAGATTGTTGTAAAGGGCGGTGCCGCGCACGTCGGCGATGCTTACGCCGTCGCTCGTGCTCTCGATGGCCTTGTTGATGCGCGTGATGATCTCCTGGCCCGACCTCGACCGCCGCGCTCAGCCGCCGCCGCTCCAGAAGGCCCTGCACCCGGAGGTGCAGTTCGGCGCGCAGGATCGGCTCGAAGAGAACCTCGTCAACCACCCCCGCCTGCCAGTGCGCCGGCAGCGCGTCGCTGCGCGCGCGGGGTGCGACGAGGAGCGCCGGCACGAAGAGCGGTCGCGCCGCCGCCTTCCGCTGTTGCAGGTCGTCGGCGTGCCGGGGCAGGGCGTCATCGCCCAGGATGCAGAGGTCGAACGGCGCTTCGGGCAGGCCCTCGCCCCCGGCCGGCAGGATCACCCGGTACTGCGCCGCGAGCCAGTCCTCAAGCTGGTCGCGCGTCGCCGCGTTGTCGGTCAGGAGCAGAATGCGGTTCATCGCCCCCGGCCTTCATGGACGTTCGTTCAATACGACTATAGCACATGCGCGCGTTCCTTCACCCAGGCGCGGCGTGTCACGCCGCCACGCCCGCCATCTGGCGGTACAGGCGCTCCACGTCTTCGCGGTGGCACAGGTCGGTGCCGGGCGTCATCACCGCCGCCGCGCCGGCCGCCACGCCGAACCGCACCGCGTCGCGCAGGGCGTCGCCGCGCGCCAGGCTCAAGACCATGCCGCCCACCATGCTGTCGCCGGCCCCGATCTTGCTCTGGATCGGGACCGTCGGCGCGCGCAGCCGCTCGCTGCCCTCCCGCGTCGCGTACAGCGCGCCGGCCGCGCCGAGTGAGACCACGACCACCTCGGCTTTCCCGCTGCGCACGAGTTGCAGCGCGACCTCCTCCTGGTGCGCCTCGTCCTCGATCCGCCGGACGGCAAGCTGGCTGAGTTCGCGCATGTTGGGCTTGAGCAGATATACCCCGCCGTTCTCGACCGCCTGCTTCAGCGCCTCCCCGGAGGTGTCCAATACCAGCCGCGCGCCCAGCGTGCGCGCCAGCGCAGCCACGTGCGCGAAGAACTCGGCCGGCGCGCCGGCGGGCAGGCTGCCGCTGGCGACAAGGTAGTCGGGCGTGGGGGAGAGGCTGGCCACCCCGTCGAGGCAACGTTGCCACTCCGCGTCGTCGAGCTGCGGCCCCGGCATCCCGAAGCGGTACTGCTGGCCGGTGTTCTCATCCAGGATGGTGACGTTCTCGCGCGTTATCTCCCTGATAGGGATCGGCTGGTGGCGCAGGGCCTCGCGGTTGAGCAGGTCTTGCAGAAGCTGCCCGGTGAGGCCGCCGGAGGGTAGATGGCGACCGCGTCGCCGCCAAGCCGCCTGATCGCGCGCGCAACGTTGATGCCCCCGCCGCCGGGGTCGCGGCGCGGCGGGTTGCAGCGCAGCTTGATCTCCGGGGCGACGTGCGCCACACTGGCGCTCATGTCGATGGCCGGGTTCATGGTCAGCGTGGCGATGGCCTTTACCATAGGTCTGTAAACCTCCTCCCAACTCAGGACGCCGCCCAAATGGACGGCGTCCCTTCTGCATCAATTATGATTCTGGCACGGGCTGCGCTCAGCCCTGCGCGCGGCAGGCCGGCCAGGCCACGCGACGCGCTAGGCCACGTGCTCGGCGCTGGCCTGCTGCATGATGTCCCGCGCCTGGGTCGCGCGGTCGTCCGCGCTTGCCTGGACGACCACCACCACGCTTGTGCGCCTGGCGCGCCGGACGAGATAGTCCAACGTCTCGCCGGCGACGCCCAGACCCGAAAGCGTGCGGCGCAGCTCAGGCTCAGGCGTGTTATCGTAAACCGGCGCAAAGGCCGGCATCGCCGTGTTCTGCCCGCTACCTGCCGTGTTCGGCCCGGTGGCAGCCGGCACGATGATAGCGCCCTCGTCTGGCTCGGAGCGGTTCGCATCGACAACGGTGACCTCGTCGCCGAAGCCCTGCGCGTACAGCGCATCGAGTGCCTCCGTCAGGTCTTTCTGGGTACCAAAAACACCGATAACTGTCGTCATGATATTACCTCCTTTTGCTTTTTCACGTTTCGTCGAACTTCACAGGTTATGATTGCGCCGACAGGCTGTCGCGCGTCTCCGTCCTGGCGCAACCCACCGCCTTCCACAGCGCCGCCTCTTGCCGCAGGACGCGCGCGCGTTCGATGACGGCGTCGGTCACGATCTGGCCCTGTGCGGCGACGTAGCGGCCCCGGCTGCGCACCGCCTGGCGCACGCGCAGGCCTTTTTGCGGCCTCCAACGCCTCGCCGCAACCGGCGCGCCGGGCGCGCGCGGCGTCGGCGCGCTCTTCCATGCGCTGCGCCACGACCGGCGGCACCAGGGCCGCGTCGGCCTCGATGGTGAGCTGTGGCGGCGCGGGCGCGAAGCTGCGGGTTGAGGGGGCGGCGAACGCGCCCCCGGCGAACGCGCCGCCGGCGACCTCGTACCCCTCAATCGCGCCCGTCTGGTGGTCGAAGAACAGGTCGGTGACGGTACCGAGGTCGCGCCCGTCGGTGGTCGCCATGCGCCTGCCCATCAGCCTCTCGTTGACTTCCAGAACCCGCTTGATTTCCACGGTCCACCTGGCCTCCACAATGAGATCGCCCGACCGCGTGATGACGGCTTCCGGGCTGACGGCCAGCACATTCGGCCACAGCAGGGCAAGCGCGCCGCCGGCCCACCCGCCTTTGTGGAGCAGGAACCCAAGGACCTGGCTGTGGTAAGGGTCGAAGATCAGCTCCTCCACCTTCTTGATCGGTTGGTGGTCGTTGCTGTCTAAGACGGGTTTACCAACAATGTCGTTACCTTTCAGCATGGTGTCTGCTATATCCGAACCGTGTCCTTCACACGAGACTTCTCTGAATGAATGCTTCGATGAGGGCAGGCTAGGCTGGTCGAACTGCCCCGGAATGCTGCACCAAGCATAAGGCATAATCGCGCCGCTCACATGAGGTACCCTGGGGGTTTCGCGATGGGCCAACCGGCCTACGGGGAATCGGGCCATGCGCCCTATGCGCAAACCGGCGCACAGTCTCATGTTGTTTGTGGGGTGGAGGGCTACGATAAAGCGGCGTTGTTATTAGGAGGCTTGATTGTGCAAAGTGAGTGGCGCAAACAGCTTCACCTGACAAAAAGGAGTATCGGATCGTGGACAGGAAAAACTGATCGAGAAGCTGAACGGGGACCTCGCGGGCGAGCTTCAGGCTGTCATCATGTACACTGTATACGCCGCGCAGGTCAAGGGGCCGTACCGCCCGCAGTTGGTCAGCTTCTTCCAGGCTGAAATCCCGGAAGAGCAGGGGCACGCGCAGTTCCTGGCGGACAAGATCGTGGCGCTGGGTGGGGTACCCACGACAGAGCCGCGCCCGGTACCGCCGGCGTCGGACGCCAAGGAGATGCTGGAGAACGTGCTCGCCGCCGAGAAGGAAGCCATCGCGGACTACAGCGCGCGCGTCGATCAGGCCGAAGAGGCTGGCGAGCGCGGGCTTGCCATCCAGCTTGAGGACATCGTCATGGATGAGACGAGCCACTACGAGGAGACGAAGAAGCTCCTGGATGGGTGGAAGTAGCCGCGACCCATCGACCCGGCTGCCTCCAATAAGATAAGAGCAGGGTGCTTTGCAACGCCCCGCGCGCTTCAAGCGTGCGGGGCGCTACCGTGTGAACTCGGCCGGCGGATAGGCCAACTGACCCATAAGCAACCCCACCAATTCGCCCATGCCGAAACCCCCTGGATGTACCATGTTCGGGCGGATTGCCGCCACTATAGTCTGTAGTTGCGGGCGCGGCGCGCCACCGAACCGGCGTTCGGGGCGCGATCCGGCGGGGCCGCGCGGGGTTCTCCGGGTAAAATCGGCGCATAATGTAGACTATAATCATATTAATTCAGGCGGTGAAGGACGCTGCTGGCGCACCGCCGCGCGCGCTCACAGGGGGTGCGCGGAATGTACCGCGTGCATTCGCCGGCAGCAACGTGGAGTAGATTGTTATGGATACAGCTTCGGACAGTCACAACCTGGAGCGGGACGCCCTGATCGTCATTGCGTCGAACCGGGGGCCGTTCTCGTTCAAGGCGAAGCGCGATGGCTCGTTTGACGTGCAGCGCGGGAGCGGCGGCCTGGTCACGGCGCTGGGCGCGCTGGCCGAGCGCCACGAAGTGCTCTGGGTCGCGTCGGCGCTCAGCGCCGGTGACCGCCGCTGGGCCAGCGCGCAGGGTACTCAGCCCCAGAACGTCGAGGGCATCCGCCTGCGCCTCATCCGGTCGGAGAGGCAGCGCTACGAGCAGTACTACAATGTGATCTCCAACCCCCTGCTCTGGTTCATCCAGCACCAGTTGTGGGACACGCCGCGCAATCCGAGCATCACTTACGAGACGTGGCGCGCCTGGCGCGAGGGGTACGTCGGGATCAACAAGCTGTTCGCCGACGTCATCGCCGAGATGGTGCAGGGCGCGGATCGTCCCGTCGTCGTCTTCCCGCAGGACTACCAACTGTACCTGGTCCCTGGCTTCCTGCGCCAGCGGCTTGGCGACCGGGTGAAGATTCAGCCGTTCGTCCACATCCCGTGGCCTGGCCCGGACGCCTGGCGGCTGCTGCCGGTGGAGATGCGCACCGCGATCCTGTTCAGCCTGCTCATGTCCGACCAGATCGGGTTCCAGACGCACAAGGACGCCTTCAACTTCGTCCAGACGTGCCGCTTTCACCTTGCCGACGCGCATTCGCGCGGCAGCCGCGACACCATCCATTACATGGGGCGCGCGGTGAAGGCGCAGGCCTACCCCATTTCCATCGATGTCGAGGAGGTGAGCGCGCTCGCCGACGAGGCGCAGACCCGGCTCCTGAAGTCGCAGCTCATCAACGCCACTGGCGACCACCAGTTGATCTTGCGCATCGACCGCATCGAACCGAGCAAGAACATCCTGCGCGGCCTGGAGGCGTTCCGCGCCCTGCTGGAACGCCATCCGGAACACCGGGGCAGGGTGCAGATGCTTGCGCTTCTCGTCCCATCGCGCATGGAGGTTGACGAGTATCAGAGCTACCTGCGCGAGATCATGGCCGAGGCCGGCCTGATGAACGCCGAGTACAGCGACGAATTCTGGGAGCCGGTGCGCATCATCGTGGGGCACAACTACCACCGCGCCATCGCGGCGATGCAGCTCTACGACGTGCTGCTCGTCAACCCGGTCGCCGACGGCATGAACCTTGTCGCGAAAGAGGGCGCCCTGGTCAACCAGAAGGACGGCGTCCTGGTGCTCTCCGAACACGCCGGGGTGTTCTACGAATTGGGCGACGAGGCGCTCTCGGTGTCGCCCTTCGACATCCACAGCACGGCGGAGGCGCTGCACCACGCGCTCACCATGCCGGTTGAAGAGCGGCACCGCCGCGCCGAGACGCTGCGCCAGAAGGTGAGGGGCGCGGACGTGCGGCGCTGGTTCTATGCGCAGTTGGAGGACGCCTTGCGCGCGTCGAGCAGCCAGGCGAGAAACGCCTCGACCCCCGACACGCCCTCCGCCACCAGATCGGCAGCTTCGCTGACTTCCGAGGGCGTCCCCGCCGACTCGACGCCCAACCCCAAGGCATAGCAGGCGCCCTCTTCGCGCAGGCGGCGCGCCATGCGCAGGGCGTCCACGTCGGTGATGTCGTCGCCGAGGAAAACGGCGGCTTCGAGGCGGTGGTCGTGGACGAGCTGGCGGAAGGCGGTGCCTTTGTTGACCGCGACCGGCGGGCGGAGTTCGAAAATCATGCGCCCTTCGAAGAACGTCAGCCCGTGCCGGTCGGCGATCTCCGCCACCACGGGGCGGAAGGTGCGCGCGACCGCCTCCGGGTCATCGACCTGGCGGTAATGAATGGAAACCGTTGGACCCTTATCTTCGAGCAGCATTCCAGGGACCGCGATGCGCCCCTGCACGTCGCGGATCGCGGCCTCGATGGCGGGCCGGTACGGCGCGGCCTCCGGCGTGAGCTTGACCTCGCCATCCGACCAGACCTCAAGCCCGTGGTTGCCGACGCAGAGCACGCCCGGCGTCGCCACCCGCGCCCGGACGTCGGCGGCGGCGCGCCCTGACACCACCGCGACGAGCGCAAGGCAGGGTTGCAGCGCCTTCAGCAGCGCGCGGCTGCGCGGCGTGACCTGCGCCGCGTCAGGATTGGGTACAATGGGGCTGATGGTCCCGTCCATGTCGGTCACCAGGCCCAGACGTGGGATGGCGACCAGGGTGCGGAGCATGGTTGTCTGTGCGTCGCGCCAGTGCATTGAGTCATTTTCCTTCGCGTCTGAGGGCTTTCGCCAGGCCCCAGGAGGAACGGCATGAGTGAACCAAAGGTCATAACTGTAACGCTAAACCCGTCGCTTGATCGGACGGTCGTCGTCCACCACCTTGCGATAGGGTATCAAAATCGCACTGTCGGCAACAACTCGCCTCGACCCTGCCGGTCGGGGGATGAACATCTCGCGCGCCCTGAGCCGCCTTGAGCGCCGGACGCACGGTATCCTGCTCCTGGGCGATGACGCCATCGGGCGCGCCTACGAGGCGCTGATCCTTGAGGAGGCGTTCCCGATCTCGATTGCGCGGCGGCAGGGGCGCACGCGCAGCAACACCATCATCATGGACACCGGCGACGGTTCCGAGACACACCTTATCGAAGAGAGCGAGGGTGTGCCCCAGGAGAGCTTCGAATTTGTGGTGGAGACGCTGCGCAAGATCACGACCCCAGACGACATCGTGGTCTACGCGGGCGAGCTGCCCGCCGAAGCCTACGCGACGACCTACGCCTGGTTGACCGGAATCGCCCACGAACTCGGCGCGCAGGCGGTGCTGGTCACGAGCGGGGAGCCGCTGGAGCTGGCGCTGGAGACAAAGCCAGACCTGGTGATGCTGCGCCAGGTCGAGGTGGAGGCGCTGTTCAACCGGCCCGTGCGCGTGTACGAGGATGTCGTTGCGTGCGCCGAGGAAATGCGCGCGCGCGGCGCGGACAGAGTGCTGATCATCACCGGCGAGGAGAGCGGCGCGGCGCTCGTCACGCCTGACGGCAGATGGCTGGTGGATCTGCCGGAGCTTGAGAAGGGGACGCTCAGCGGGGTGGCAGACGCCTTGCTGGCCGGCTACCTTGCGGGCCGGGTGGACCGGCTCCCCCTCGATGAGACGCTGGAGCTGGCCGCCGCCTCCGCCGCGTACACCTCCGCGCACCCCGGCAACGAGTTCGGCACGCTGGACGAGGTAGAGTCGCTCGCCGAGCAGGAGGACATCACCATCGCGGAGGATGACCGCGAGTAGTGAGATGTAGGAGCCAATCGCCGGTTCGCCCCTTCCGCCAGATGTGGAAGTGGATGGGGAGACGGCACTCTTCAATATCCACCAGTTGCGGGAACCAGACGATGAACCGATCCCCGATTCTTGCCGGCGGATCGAAGAAGCCCTTGACGCCATAGAACAAATGAGCTATTCTTGTGGCAAATTCGATTAGTGGAGAAATCAGATGGGAAAAGTCGTTGGTGGGATGACGTTGTCCCTGGACGGTTTCGTGAGTGACCCTCACGGTGACGTGAGTCGCCTTTACCCTGACCTGGGCGAACTGCGCAACACGGAGATGCTGCAAGAGGAAATCCGGACGACGGGCGCGGTTGTGATGGGCAGGAACTCCTATTATATGGGAGATCCGGATTCATACCTCGACGACTACGAATTTCAGGTGCCGATCTTTGTTCTCACGCACCATGTTCCGGAGAAAAAGCCCAAACAGACCAAAACGCTGACCGTTACGTTCGTGACAGAGGGTGTTGCGCGCGCCGTTGCAGAGGCCAAAGCCGCAGCCGGTGACAAAAACGTCATCTTGATAGGCGCAAGCACGAACCAGCAGTGCATCAACGCCGGGCTTTGCGATGAACTCCATATCGGCATCATGCCTGTCTTGCTCGGCGACGGGTTACGCCTGTTTGAGCATATTGATGCGGCGCGTCTTGCGCTCGAAAAGATCAGGGTTTTCGAGTCCGGTGCGAGAACGGATATCTGGTTCCGGGTCGTGAGATAACCACAGAGCAGGAACGGCCCCGTCGGGGCGGTGTCGCGGAGCGTCTGCGGACGGGTTGTTGGCAGCTCCCAGGGAGCCTCAAGCTCCCTGGGAGCTGTTGTCGGTTTGAATTCCGCCGGTTGATCGGGTATGCTTGGGGGAATTTGGGCCGGCGTTCTTTTACCTCGTCTATCGATCCATCAACATCGAACTTACATCAGCCCGCACCCGCCAGCGGCGGATGATCTGCGCGTGCGCGGCATATTCTGGAGGGGCCATGTCAGAAGCAGTCGTGGAGATAAACGACCTGCGTGATTCGCGGCGGTTCATGACGTTGTACACGCCGCCGAAGATCAACGGGGATTTCACCGGCAAGCACATCATCTCGGTGGACCAGTTCGAGCGGACCGATCTGCAGATCCTTTTCGACGCCACCATCTCGATCCGAAAGCGCATGAGGCAGAACGACCGGGGGCTGCTGAGTCTATGCGCCGGCCAGTTGATGGCGACGCTGTTCTATGAGGCCAGCACCCGCACCGACCTGTCGTTCCAGGCGGCGATGCGCCACCTCGGCGGCGAGGTCGTCGCGGCCAGCAACGGCGTGCGCTTCTCGTCGATTTACAAGGGCGAGAACCTGGCCGACACGGTCCGGGCGGCGGGCTGCTACGCCGACGTGATCGTGCTCCGCCACCCCGACGTCGGTTCGTCCTACGAAGCGGCCTACTATCTCGACATGTTGGGCGTGCAGATCGTGCGGCCAACGGTGATTATCAGCGGCGGCGATGGGATCGGCGAGCACCCCACCCAGGCGCTGCTGGACATCTTCACGATCTACGACCTGAAGGGCCGCATCGAGGGGCTGCACGTCACGATGGTCGGCGACCTGAAGAATGGCCGCACGGTGCACTCGCTGGCGAAGCTGATCGCCCGGTACGAGGCGCAGGACACGACCCTGTGCCTGGTCGCGCCGCCGGCGCTGCAGATGCCGGAGGACCTGGTGCAGTTCGTCCGGTCACGGGGCGTCCAGGTCTACGAGACGGACGACCTCTACGAGGTGTTGGGCGTGACGGACGTGGTCTATTGGACGCGCGTGCAGGAGGAGCGATTCGCCGACCGGGCGGCGTATCAGGCCATCAAAGACCGGTTCATCATGACGCCGGCGGTGCTGGCGCACGCCAAAGAGGACGCTATCCTCATGCACCCCCTGCCCCGCAAGCACGAGATGGGCACGCCCGACGACCATGACGCGCTCGACACGGACCCGCGCGCGGTCTACTTCCGGCAGATGGAAAACGGCATGTTCGTGCGCATGTCGCTGTTGGCGAAGGTGCTCAGCGGCTCGTGGGTGTAGCCGGGGCCGCGATGACCCACACGCTCACCCTCCCCGGACCGTTCGACCCGCACGTCCACCTGCGCGGGATGGACTGGGCGCACAAGGGGACGTTCGCCAGCGAGACGGCGGCGGCGCTCGCGGGCGGGTATTGGGCGGTGCTGGACATGCCCAACACCCCGCCGACCACGACCGACCCGGCGGCGCTGGCGGCCAAGCTCGACGCGCTGGGGCGCGACGCCGTCTGCGACTGGGGCGTGTACTTCGGCGCCAGCCAGGACGACAACACCGCCGCCTACACGCAGATCACGGGGCCGGTGTGCGGGTTGAAGATCATCAACAACGCGACCACCGGTAGCCTGCTCATCCGCGACCAGGCGATGCGCGCGCGCCACTACGCCGCCTGGCCGGGGCGCAAACCCATCGCCGTCCACGCCGAGGCGGAGACGGTCGCGGACATCCTCGCGCTGGTGCGCCAGTATCGCAAGCCGACCCACTTCTGTCACATCAGCCTGGCCGACGAGATCCGCCTCCTGCGCGCGGCGAAGGAAGACGGCCTCCCTGTGACCGCCGGTGTGACCCCGCACCACCTGTTGCTGACGCAGGACGATATCGGGGCGCTGGGCGCGCTGGGCTACATGAAGCCCGAACTCAGCACGAAAGCCGACCAGCAGGCGCTGTGGGACGGCATCGCGCGCGGCGTGGTCGATGTCGTCGAGTCAGACCACGCGCCGCACACGCGCGAAGAGAAGGCGTCGGCGCGCCCGCCGGGCGGCGTGCCGGGCCTGGAGACCACACTGCCGCTGCTGTGCACCGCCGTGCGGGAGGGCCGGCTCACGCTCGAGCGCCTTGTCGAGCTCGTGGCGCTGCGGCCCCAGGCGATCTTTGGCGTGCGCCCCGACGCCGCCACCTACACGGTCGTCGATCTCGACGCGGCCGGCACGATCACGGGCGCAAACCTGCACACGCTGTGCGGCTGGACCCCCTTCGAGGGGATGCAGGTGACCGGCAAGGTGCGTGAGGTCTGGATTCGCGGGCGCAAGGTCTACGACGGCGAGCGCGTGCTGGCCGCGCCGGGGTCCGGCGTCAACCTGTACCGTGCGGAGAGGGGCGCGCCGTGAGCCGCCGGGCGCGGGCTGCCCTGCTCGGAGCCAACCGGGCGCTGTATGGGTTGGCGCGCCCGCTTCTCTTCCGCATGTCGGCCCAGGCCGCGCACGACCGCACCCTGGATATCCTGCGCTGGGCCGACCGGCAGCGCTGGCTCCAGCCCCTCCTGCGCGCGGCGGGCGGGCTTGCCTTCGACCCCGAAGCCGGCCCGGTCGAGGTCGGTGGGGTGATGTTCGACAGCCCGCTCATCGTGGCGGCGGGGCTGGTCAAGGGCGACGGGTTCGCCTCCGAGGCGGACGCGCTCGGCGCGGTGCGCCGGGGCGCGAACATCATCCCCGGCTGGCGCAGCATACCCTGGCTCGCCGGCCCGGTGGAGTTCGGCTCTTTCACGCGCTGGCCGCGCCTGGGCAACCCCGGCGTCGTGGTGTGGCGCGACCCGCCCACGCGCTCGGCGCAGAATCGCGT
The DNA here is from genome assembly GCA_027494055.1 of Anaerolineae bacterium. GTDB lineage: Bacteria > Chloroflexota > Anaerolineae > Aggregatilineales > JAFGMM01 > JAOSJO01. The sequence continues at coordinate 44,126 of JAOSJO010000027.1, forward strand.
CGGGCTGCGCAACCCCGGCGCGGTCGCGGCGGCGGCGTTCCTGGCGGCGCGCGCGCGGTGGCTGCCCCGGCAGTTTGGCGTCAACGTCGCCGCAAGCCCCGGCGTGGACGACCCCGCGCAGCAGGCCGAAGAGGTGTCGGCGGCGCTGGCGGCGTTCGTGCAGCGCGGCGTGCGCCCGGCGTGGTTCACCGTCAACCTGAGCTGCCCCAACGTCGAGGACGACCCCGCCAACCGGCAGACCCCGGACCTCGCGCGGCGGGTGTGCGGCGCAGCGATGGCGGCGGCCCAGAGCGGCGCGCCGGTCTGGGTGAAGGTCGGGCCGGCGTTGGGCGCGGACCAGTACCGCGCGCTGATGCAGGTGTGCGCGGAGGTGGGGGTGCGCGCCATCATTGCCACGAACACCCTGCCCGCGCCCGCGCCTGGCGCGCCCGCGCTGACGGCAGGCGTGAGCGGGGGGCGGCTGCACGCGCAGGCGGTCGAAGCGGCGGCGCTGCTCGTGCAGGAGAAGGCGCGCCAGGGCTACCCGGTGGACGTGATCGGGTGCGGCGGGGTGATGGACGCCCCCACCTACCACAACTTCGCCCGGCTGGGCGTGCGCGCCGTGCAGTACTGGACCGCGCTGATCTACCGGGGGCCGCTCGTCGCGGCGCTGATCGCCGCCGAGCATGGGCAGATGGCGCGCTTATCCGCGTCGCGTGAGGAGGAGGCAGCGCTTGACCGGGTCGCTTGAGGCGGTGGCTGGGCGGGTCGCGGCGGTCCTGCTGGAGATCGGCGCGGTGGCATTCACACCCGACGCGCCGGTGACGTTCCGGTCTGGTCTGCGGTCGCCGGTCTACATCGACAACCGGCGGCTGCCCTTCTGGCCGGCGCGTGGACCACCGTCATTGACGGCTTCCGGCAAATGATCCAGGCGCGCGGCGTGACCTTCGACGTGATCGCGGGCATCGAGGCGGCGGGCATCCCGCACAGCGCGGCGCTTGGCTACGTGTTGCAGACGCCGTCGGTGTTTGTGCGCAAGCAGGCGAAAGCGCACGGCACGCGCAGCCGCATCGAGGGCGGGGAGGTGGCGGGCCGGCGCGTGCTCCTGGTCGAGGACCTGGTCACGACCGGCGGCAGCAGCCTGTCGGGTGTCACGGCGCTGCGCGAGGCCGGCGCAGCGGTCGAGGACTGCGCGTGCATCACCAGCTACGGGTTCCGGGAAGCGGCGGAGGCGTTCACGGCGACAGGGGTGCGGCTGCACGTCCTCGCGCCGTTCGACGCCATCGTGGCCGAGGCGGCGCGGCGGGGGCAGTTCGACGCGCGCGCGCTCGCCATCGTCCAGGACTGGGCGCGCGACCCTCACGGCTGGGCGGAGCGTTACCGGTGACGGGCGGCGCGGTTGCGAAGTATGACCACCGCGTGGCGCAGGCCGGCTCCCTGCTGTGCGTGGGGCTGGACAGCGCCCACGACCGACTGCCGCCGCGCTTTCTCGTGGACGAGGCCCCGCAGTTTGCCTTCAACCGCTGGATCATCGAGCAGACTCACCCCTATGTGAGCGCGTACAAGCCCAACATCGCTTTCTACGAGGCGTGCGGCGCGGCGGGCATCACCGCGCTTAAGCAGACGGTGGCGTACCTGCAGGTCCACCATCCCGACATCCTGACGATCTGCGACGCCAAGCGCGCCGACATCGGCTCGACCAACGCGGGCTACGTCGCGGCGATCTTTGACTGGCTCGGCTTCGACGCGGTGACGCTCAACCCCTACCTGGGGCGGGAGGCGCTCGCGCCCTTTCTGGAGCGGCGCGACAAGGGCTGTATCATCCTGTGCCGGACGTCGAACCCCGGCGCGGGCGAGTTCCAGGACATGGCGACGGACGGGAGGCCGCTCTGGCAGGCCGTGGCCGAGCGCGTCAGCCGCGTGTGGAACGCGCACGGCAACTGTATGCTCGTGGTCGGCGCGACCTATCCCGAAGAGCTGACGCAGGTCCGCGCGCTCGTGGGCGACATGACGCTGCTCGTGCCGGGGATCGGCGCGCAGGGTGGCGACGTGGCGCAGACGGTCCGCGCGGGGTTGAACGCGCACGGCGCGGGGATGGTGATCAACGCGGCGCGGAGCGTCATCTTCGCCGACGACCCCGCCGCCGAGGCGCGCGCGCTGCGCGACGCGATCAACCAGCACCGGCCGGCGCGCCCCTGAACCCCACGCCCTGATCCAATTCAGCCATCCGCGTCTGGAGGCAGGGCGCGCTCTGTCCCCGGTATGCTACATCTGAAGGTAGGGGCGACTCGGCGGGTCGCCCGGCTTATCCCCCTCAAACCGCCACAGGTGGAAGGAGACGCCGGTAGGTCCCAGGGAGCTGTGGGCAGGTCGCGTCCTGCCCATGTATCGCATATACAAGTAGGGGCAAGGCATGCCTGCCCCTACCCACCGATTTCGCGCCATGACTCAACCCTGTCCGCTCCTGAATCCTCAAACCGCCGCGGGTGGACGGGAATGCCGGTAGCTCCCAGGGAGCTGAGGGCAGAGTGCGTCCGCGCGTGCGGTCGTCCCTACCCTGAAATGCGCCCTTTTCCTCCAAAATCGGTTGACACGCGCCGCCTGAGGGAGTAGAATGAGCACAACTTACTTTATTTGGTGAATAAAGTATGGCCCGCAGGCAACTCCTCAAGGCAATCAACCGCTCGGTGATCCTCAACGCCATCAAGGCGTATGGGCCGATTTCGCGCGCCGACATCGCCCGCCTCACCGACCTCAGCCCGGCGGCGGTGACCAGCCAGACCGCCGAGCTGATCGAGGACGGCCTGGTGTACGAGAAGCAGGAGGGCGACTCGCGCGGGGGGGCGGCGGCCCATCCTGCTCGCGCTCAACGCGACGGGCGCTTACGTGGTGGGCGTCAAGCTGGCGGAGGAGCAGGCCACCCTGGTGCTGACCGACCTCAACGCTGAGGTCGTGGCGCGGCACGCGGTGGCGCTCGCGACGCAGGAGCCGGAGGCGGTCGCGGCCCGGCTCGCCGGCGGCATCGACGAACTGCTGCGCTCCACCCACGTGGACCGGAGCCGCCTGCTCGGCGTGGGCGTGGGCCTGGCGGGCATCGTGGACGCCGCCGCTGGCGTGTGCCGGCTGTCGCCGTTCAACGGCTGGCGCGACGTGCCCTTTGCGGAGATGCTCGAACGCCACGTGGACTATCCCGTCTACCTGGACAATGACGTGAACACGCTGACGCTGGTCGAGCGGCTCTATGGCGCGGGCCAGCAGGTCGATGACTTCCTGGTGGTCACGGTGGGGCGCGGCATCGGCCTGGGCATCGTGGCGAACGGGCAGGTCTACCGGGGCGCGCGCGGCGGCGGGGGCGAGTTCGGGCACACCGTGGTCGATCCGGAGGGGCCGCTGTGCACGTGCGGCAACCGGGGCTGCCTGGAAACGTTCGCGGCGGAGCCGTGGCTGGTGCAGCACGCGCGGCTCAATGGCCTGGAGGTCGCCACGCCAGACGCGCTGGTCGCCGCCGCGCAGGCCGGCAACCGCGTCGCGCTGGATGTGTTCCGGCGCGGGGGGCAAATCCTGGGCCGGTCTATGGCGAGCCTCGTGAACCTCTTCAACCCGACGATGGTCATCGTCAGCGGGGAGGGGGTGCGCGCGGGCGATTTCATGTTCGGGCCGATGGCGGAGGCCTTGAGGCAGCATCTGTTCGGCCCGCTGGCGGATGACTTCGAGACGCGCGTCGAGCCGCTGGGCGACGACGCATGGGCGCGCGGGGCCGCGAGCCTGGCGCTGCGGCAGATATTCCACGCGCCCGAACTGGAGGCGCAGCCGGCCCGGGCCTGGAGGGCGTTGCGCAGTGCGCAGGGCGCGGCCTCATAGCGTCGCAACCCACGCGCAAGGCACTTTTTTTGGCCGGACTTTGTTCACGGAACGAACGAAGCCCGGAGGCGGCGCTGAGGCGCGCGTCGCCGGCCATCATCTTCACTGCACGGCCAGCAGGCCACTGGAGGCGTATGAGGGGAGGTGAAACAAGCGCAACTGGCAGACTGTCACCCCAAAGTCCTGGTTCGGTGATCCGTTGAATATCCCATGAGGAGGATTGTTCAGATGAAACACATGCTGAGGGCATTGCTGGTCGCCGCGCTCTTGCTCCCGGTCGGGCTGGCCGGCGCGCAGGAAGAGCCGGTTACCATCGAATTCTGGCACACGTACAACGAAGTCTCGCCAGAGCACGAGATGCTGATCGAGACCCTGATCCCGATGTTCGAGGAGATGCACCCGAACATCAAAGTCGTGTCGGTGCCATTCCCGTATGGCGAGTTCCGCCAGGCGCTGCTGACGGCGCTCGCCGGCGGCGAGGGTCCGGAGCTGGCCCGGCTTGACATCATCTGGTCGCCGGAGTTCGCCGAGTTGGGCGTGCTGGCGACGCTGGACGAGGTCATGCCTGACTTCGAGGCGCTGGCCGACGCCGTGTTCCCCGGCCCGCTCTCCACCAACTTCTACGACGGCCACTACTACGGCCTCCCGCTCGACACCAACACGCGCGTGTGGATGTGGGGCGCGACCGTCTACGAAGAGGTCGGCCTTGAGGCGCCGCCGGAGACCATCGACGAGGTGGCGGCGCAGTGCGAGGCGGTGAAGGCGCTGGGCGAGGAGTTTTACGTCTTCGGCGATGACAACACCACCGGCTGGAACCTGCTGCCCTGGATTTGGACCTTCGGCGGCGACATCACTGACCCCGACATCACGATGGCGAGCGGCTACCTGAACAGCGCGCAGAGCGTCGCCGCGCTCGAATTCCTGGCCGAGATGGTCCAGAGCGGCTGCTTCTCGCCGGCCATGATCGGCACCGCGTCAGATCCGAGCGCGGGCTACTTCACCGACCAGATTGCGTCGATCCTGAACGGGCCGTGGATGTACCCCATCGCGGAAGCGCAGTACCCTGACTTCGAGATACAGACTACCCTGATGCCTGCCGGCGAGGGCGGCTCGATCTCGGTGGTGGGCGGCGAGAACATCGTGATGTTCAGCACGACCCCGTACCCAGAAGAGGCGATGGAGTTCCTGCGCTTCACGCAGTCGGACGAGTACCAGCTCAAGATGTCGGAGACCGGCCAGTTGACGGTGCTGCCGCGTCTGCTGGAGACGGAGTACTACCAGACTCACCCGTACTACGGTATCTTCCTGCAACAACTGGAAACCGCACGCGCGCGCACGCCGCACCCGAAATGGACGCAGATGGAGGAAGTCCTGACTGACGCGGGGCAGTTGATCCTGCGCGGCGAGATGGCGGCGCAGGAGGCGCTGGACATTGCCGCCGAGGAGATCGACGCGCTGCTGGCGGAGTAAGCATACGCGCACAGGCTGCGTTGTAGGGGCGGGCTTCAGACCCCGCCGGCTCAACAGATCAAGACAGGGGGCTTAAGCCCCCTGTCTAGCGGGAGCCAACCCGCCCCTGCAGGCGCTTTTCACAGGTGAGGCGAACCCATGCAGTCCCGACTCCACCACCGCTGGTATGTGCCCTACGCCTTTCTGCTCCCCGGCCTGTTGCTCTACGTGCTGTGGATGCTGTACCCGCTGGTGTACGAATTGTATATCAGCTTCTTTGAGTGGAACATCATGCCCGGCCAGGAGAGCACGTTCGTCGGGTTGGCGAACTACGAGCAGGCGCTGACCGACCCGAATTTCTGGCTGGCGCTGCGCAACACCGCGCAGTACACGGTCGTCACGGTGATCGGGCAGATGCTGCTCGGCCTGGGCGTGGCGGTGCTGGTCCACCGGGTCACTTTCGGCAAGCGCATCTTCCGCGCCATCTATTACCTGCCGGTCGTGACCTCGTGGGTCGTGGTCAGTTTCCTGTTTCAGTATCTTTTCAGTTCAGGCCGCAGCGGTTTGATCAACCATATCCTGGTCTCGGTGCTGGGCCTGCTGCCGGAGCCGGTCGCGTGGCTGGGCGAATCGAGCACGGCGTGGATCGCCATCTACGCGCTGGGCATCTGGAAAGGCGTGGGCTGGGCGATGGTGGTGTTTCTGGCGGCGTTGCAGGGCATCCCGCCGGAGCTTTACGAGGTCGCCGCCATCGACGGCGCGGGCGAGTGGGGCCAGTTCCGCCACATCACGCTGCCGCTCATCCGCGCGACGACGCTGTTCGTGATGGTGGCGCTCATCATCGGCGGCTTCCAGGTGTTCATCTCGGTGTACCTCATCACGGGCGGCGGCCCGCTGCACCGCACGGAGGTGGTGCTGAGCTACATGTACGACCGCTCGTTCGGGCGGCTGCTGTTCGGTTATGGCGCGGCGCTCAGCTACATCCTGGCGGCGATTGTGGTGTTCGTCAGCTTCCTGCAGATGCGGGTCTTCCGGCGGCCTGCCGAGATCTACTGAGAGGCGGCAAATGGTAGGCGTCAACAGTCGATCAAAACTCACATTCAACATGGTGGTCTTCGCCGTGCTGTGCGTGGGCGCGGTGCTCTCGATGATCCCGATGCTGTACATGGCGGGGACGGCGTTCAAGGGGCAGGCGTACATCCAGGAAGTGCCGCCCCGGTTGATTCCGGAGCGCTTCACGCTCGTGAACTTCGGAGACCGCGTTCACGGCGCGCAACTTCGGGCGCGCGTTCGTCAACAGCATGGGCGTGGCGGTGAGCGTGACGGCGCTGGTCACGACGCTGACGGCGATGATGGCCTACGCCTTCGCGCGCTTCGAGTTCCGGGGCAAGAACCTGATCTTCTACACCATTCTGGCAATGATGATGGTGCCGGCGATGATGTTCATCATCCCGCAGTTCATGGTGGCGCGGACGCTGTCGCTGCTGGACAGCCTGCCGGGTCTGGTGCTGGTCTACACCTCCGGCGCGATGGCGTTCAACACGTTCCTGCTGCGCGGCTTTTTCGAGAGCCTGCCGCGCGAACTGGAAGAGTCGGCGCTGATGGACGGGGCGAACCATTTCACCATCTTCACGCGCATCATCGTGCCGCTCTCCACGCCGGCGCTGAGCACAGTGGCGGTGTTCAGCTTTCTGGGCGCGTGGGATGAGTACATCTGGGCGCTGACGGTCATCACGGACGCGGAGAAGCGCACGCTGCCCGTCGCCATCGCGAACTTCCGGGGCGTGCACGCCACCGACTGGGGGCTGATCTTCGCCGCGTCGCTGGTGGCGGTCGTCCCGACGATCATCATTTTCGTGCTTTTCCAGCGCTACTTCGTGCAGGGGGTTGACCTCAGGAGCGATCAAGGGATGACGCCTGTTCGAGTTCGGCCTGTTCGAATTCGGCCTGTTCGAGTTCGGCCTGCTTGGCGGTGGCTGGCGTCCGCGCTGCTGGCAGTCGCGGCGTCCGCGATGCCGTTGGCGACGGCGACACATGGAGGGACTGCATTGGCTCAAGAACCGGTCTTTGACGCTGCGCCGGACAGGGCGTTCTACCGCCCCGGCGAGCCGGTAATGCTGCACGTCACGGCGGAGGGCGGGGCGCAGGTCGAGGCGACAATTACGCACCTGGCGGCGGCGGTCACGACGCTGCGCGCGCCGCTCGATGGCGGCGCTGCCGCTGCCCTGACGTGGACGCCGCCGGCGGTCGCGCCGCGCGGCTACGGCGTCGATCTGCGGCTGCTGGATGCGGACGGCGCGACGCTGGCGACGACCTCGACCGCGTTCGACGTGCTGGAGCGCTGGATGCAAGCGCCGCGCTACGGTTTCCTGAGCGAGTTCGGGCCGGGCCGGGACGACATCGCGGAGACGATGGCGTGGTGTGCGCGATACCACATCAACGGGCTGCAATTCTACGACTGGCAGTACCGGCACGAGGCGCTGATGCCACCGGAGCCGCTGTACACCGACGTGCTGGGGCGGCGGCTGTCGCTGGACACGGTGACGCAGTTGATCGCGGCGGCGCACGCGCGCAACATCGCCGCGATGCCGTACACGGCGGTCTACGGCGCGTCGCCGGCGTTCTACGCGCAGCACAAGGACTGGGCCTTGTTCCAGAGGCCGGACCACCCCTATGAGTTCGGCGGCGGCTTCCTGTACATCATGGACCCGACGCCCGGCGCGCCCTGGGCGACGCACCTGCTGGCCGCGTTCGCGCAGGTGCTGGACGAGACCGCCTTCGACGGCATCCACCTGGACCAGTACGGTGCGCCGACCGTCGGGCGCAACGCCGCCGGCGAGCGCGTGGACCTGGCGGCGGCGTTCCCGGCCTTCATCGACGAGACGGCGCGGGTGGTGCGCGCCGCGCGCGGCGACGACGGCGCGGTGATCTTCAACGCGGTGGGAAACTGGCCGGTGGAGACGGTCGCGCCGGCGGACCAGGACGCAGTCTACATCGAGGTGTGGCCGCCATACACGGGGTTCATGGACCTGCACCGGCTGGTCGCCAATGCGGAGGCGCTGGGCGGCGGCAAGCCGGTCATCATCGCCGCCTATATCCCGCCGCGCCAATTCGCCAACGTGCGCCTTGCCGACGCGCTGATCTTCGCGAGCGGCGGCTATCATCTGGAATTGGGCGAGCCGGGCGCGATGCTGGCCGACCCGTACTTCCCCGGTTCGGCATGATGAACGAGGCCGCGCAGGCGGTGATGAAGCGCTACTACGACTTCCTGGTGCGGTACGAGGAGCTGCTATCGCTCGACACGACGGACGCTGCCGCGCGGACGGACGCGCTCGCCATTGACGGCGTGGAGACCGGCGGGCTGCGCTCGCGCGACCGGGTGGCCGTGATCGCCCGGCGCGGCGCTGCCGGCCGGGAGCCGGCGGCGGAGACGTTCAGCTTGGTCAACCTGATGGGCCTCAGCACTGGGCGGTGGGAGACGGCGCTGGCCGGCGGGCCGACGCCGCTGCACGACCTCGCGGTGCGCATCGCGGTGGAGCGGCCTGTCGCGCGGGTCTGGGAGGCGTCGCCCGATCGGGACGATCTCGCGGCGCAGCCGCTGGACTTCGCCGCCGGCGAGGACGAGGGCGGGGCGTTCGTGGCCTTTACCCTGCCGCGCCTGGACTACTGGAGCATGATCGTGCTGGAGTACGAATGATGAGCGACGACGCGCGCCGCCAGCGGCTCTACGAACACAGCCAGGTGGTGATCCTTGAGAACCAGCAGCCCGGCGGGGCTTACCTGGCCTGCCCGAACATGCCCGACTACCAGTTCTCGTGGTTCCGGGACGGAGCCTTCATCGCCTACGCGCTGACGGTGGACGGCGACGCGGTGGGCATCACGCACAGCGGGAGCATGGCGGCGCAGTGGGAGAGCGCGCGGCAGTTCCACGACTGGTGCGCCACGGTGGTCAACCGGCGGGCGGCGGCGCTGGAGCTGAGCATCGCGCGGGCGGCGCGCGGCGAGCCGCCGGCGCTGGCGGACACGCTCAACGCGCGCTATCGCCCCGATGGGGAGACAGGGCCGGACGGCTGGCCGGAGTTCCAGCTTGACGGGCCGGGGGCCTGGCTGTGCTCTCTGGCCGCGTATGCGCCGCGCGTGCGCATACACCCCCTGCCGCTCGCCTGGGCGCGCGCCGTGGACCTGACCGCGCGCTACCTCGCGGCGCTGTGGCGGACGCCGTGCTATGACTGCTGGGAAGAGCGTGGCGACAGCGTGCATATCAGCACGCTTGGGGCGATCTACGCCGGCCTGTGCGCGGCGGAGCGGCTGCTGCCGGGCCGGCGCTACGGCGCGGCGGCAGTCCGCGATTTCGTGCTGGCGCGCGGGCTGACGCCCGGCGGGGAGCTGGCGAAGTCGGTGGGGCTGGACATGGTGGATGCGAACCTGATCGGCGTGGCCGTGCCATACGGCCTGCTGGCCCCCGACGACCCGATCATGCGCAGGACCATCGCCCGGATCGAGCGCGAACTGTGCGTGGACGGCAGCGGGGTGCATCGCCACCTGGAGGACACGTACTACGGCGGCGGCGCGTGGGTGCTGCTGGCGCTGTGGCTGGCGTGGTACTATGCCGTGGCCGGCGAGACGGCGCGCGCCCGCGCGCTGGTGGCATGGGCGGAGGATCAGGCCGACGCCGAGGGCAACCTGCCGGAGCAGGTGAACACGGCGATGCTCGCGCCGGCAAGCTATGCCGGGTGGGTGGCGCAGCGTGGGCCGATTGCCCGCCCGCTGCTGTGGTCGCACGCCAAGTACCTGATTGTGCGGGGGGCGCTGGAGGGCGGATAGCGCCCGCAGCGCGCCGACTTCGCGTCAGACCAGCCAGAGCGCCCGCTGTTGCGTCGTGAGCACCTCGCCGCCGTGGTCGGTCACGAGCACGTCGTCTTCCAGGCTGATCCAGCCGCGCCCTTCCAGGAACGTCTCCAACCCCTCGGCGGTGAACACGTTACCGGCCTCGATGCGCCATTCGGGCGCGTCCTCGCGCTGGCGCCCCAGGCCAGGGCCGCCGTCGTGCGTGGCCCGGCCCAACTGGTGGCCGACGTTGTACTTGAACTCCGGGTAGCCGGCGCCGACGAGCACCGCTCTGGCGGCCTCGGCGGGTTCCCACGTGGCCGCGCCGGGCTTGAGGTGCGCGATGATGGCGTCCACGCCGCGCCGGACCGTGTCGAACAGGCGCTGGGCCTCCGGCGGCGGCGCGGCCTCGCCCGCCTCGCGCAGGTACCACATGCGCTGGAAGTCCGCGCAGAAGCCGTTGTATTTGACGCCGAAGTCGATCTGAAGCAGCCAGCCGCGCCTGAGCGCCGCGTCGCCGGGCGGGGGTGTGGCCGATGGGCGCAACCGGGCCGACGGTGACAATCGGGCAGTGGTCGCGGCTCCAGGAGGTCTCCAGGCCGCGCCGCCTGACCTCGGCGTGGATGAAGTCGTAGATTTCGCGCCCGGTCCGGCCCGGCTGGATGAAGGGCTTCACGGCGTCGAGGATTTCGTCGGTGCGCGCAATGGCCTGCCGGATCAGCGCGACCTCGCCGGGCGACTTGCGCCCGCGCAGCTTCGTGACCAGGTCTTCGGCGCTGACGAGGCGGTCCAGGTACGGGGTGCCCTGCAACGCCTGTTTCAGCCACAGGTATTTGCCGTGCGAGAGGCCGTCAGCCTTGGGGTTGTGGCGCGCGTAGTTGATGGCGATGCGCGCCGGGTCGAGTCGGGTGAGGGTCTCGACGAGCTTCCGGTCCATGTCGCCGCGATGCTCGACGACCTGGTCCCACACCCCGGTCGCGGGCGGGATGGCGACGTCCAGGCCGTGGACGATGGCGATGCGCGCCCCGGCGCGCGTGAGGAGCAGGAGGCCCACGCCGAGGTCGCGCTCGCCGAAGATGATGGGGTAGGTCGGGTCGCCGCCGGCGTCGCCCATCTTCTGGGTGAACGTGATCCAGGTGTCGATGTCCAGCTCGTCGAGGAGGCCGATGGCCTGCTCGACTTTCTCCGGCGCGAGCGCGTTGAGCGCGGCAATCCGGTCGGGGAAGTGCGTTCCGTCGTCTTGCGCCATCACAGCCGCCTTTAGCAGAATGCCTCGTAAGCCGCCAGGCCGATCATGCCCAGCGCGGTGTCGATCTCGACGCCGCGCCGCCACGCCGCCACGCGGTCGCCGCGCACCGCGTCGTGGTCCCAGGTCGAGAGCGTGGTGATGGCGACGTGGCTGTTCTCGCTGGCGTAGATGATACCACAATCATTGCGCACGCCGCTGAACGTCCCGGTTTTGTGCGCGATGCGGGTTCCGGGGGCAGGAAGCGCGGCAGGCGGTCGTTGAGCTGCTGCTTGAGCATGATGTCGAGCATGGCGTCGCACGCCTCGCGGTCGAGGATTTCGGCCTTGAAGATCAACTCGACCAGGCGCGTCATGTCGCGCGGGGTGCTGACGTTGTTGTCCGGGCCGAGGCTGTAGGCGAACCCGTCGCGGCGCACGCCGTGCTCCGCCTCCCAGCGGGCGAGCGCGTGCCGGTCCTGGTCGGGGTCAGGGCTGGGGAGCATGTCCTTGAAGATCGCGGTCAGCGTCTGCGCGACGTGGGTGTGCGTCAGGCCGAGTTCGTGCATGTGCGCGTTGATCGCGTCGATGCCGAGCCGGTCGAACAGGATGTCGGTGGCGGTGTTGTCACTGATGATGATCATCAGCGTCAGCAGGTCCCTGACCGTCGGCGTCAGGCCGTCGTCGAACTGCGTCAGGATGCCGCTGCCGAGCGCCTTGAACTCGTGGCGCAGCGTCCACCGGTCGTCGAGGTGGAAGCGCCCCGCGCGCAACTGGCGGAAGGCCTCGACCAGCACCGGTATCTTCACCACGCTCGCGAGCGGGACCGGCTGGTCGGCGTCGATCATCAGCGTCGCGCCGGATTCGATGTGGCGGATGGCGACGCCGATCTGCGCGCCGCTGGCGGCGATTTCCTGTTCGATGCGGGCTTGCAGTGCGTCGAGCATGGTGGAGTCTCCCTGCTACTCTGGCGGGTCGAGTTCTGGGAAGTCGGCGCGCGGGATGCGCGCCTCCACGGGAAGGATGCCGAAGGGCTTGTGCGGCTCAAGCTGGTACCAGTAGGCGGTGCTGGAGAAGTCGTCGCTGCGGCGGTTGGCGTGGCCGTGCTCAATCGAGACGCGGATCGAGCGGCTGAAGCGCACCGGGTCCAGCAGGTGCCAGCGGTACCATGAGATGAAGCCGCTGAAGTAATATCCGCCGGGCTTGGTCAGCCCAAAGAATGGCGAGACAAACTTCTCATCCGGCGCCCAGGCGGTGTTGAAGTAGTCCTCGGTGCCGGTGCCGTGCATGGTGGGCGGCCAGCGCTCACCCTCGTTGTCGTCGTCGATGAAGATCATCTCGTCGCCCTCGCCGTACCAGTTCGTGCCGCCTTTGCCCCGGCGCAGCGCGTGGATGTTGAGGTTGCAGCCGATGTATTGGCCCTCGCCCTCAGCCTCCATGATGAGGTAGTTGCCCTCGTCACTGAGGTTGACGCCTCCTGCCTTGTAAGTGGCGTCGGCCATCTGCGCCGGCTCTTCAATGCCGTCGGTGGGGTTCTCGCGCCGCCAGCAGGCGTGCAGGCGGCCCAGGCCATCGGGCGGCGCGTCCCACAGTTCGTAGTCGATGTTGTAGTACAGGCGAAGGTCGCTGCCCATCTCGTGTTCGACCTCGATGCGCGCGCCGTTGCTGAAGGGCATGGGGAGGTAGCAGTTGAGGCCCGCGCCGTCGCGCGCGGCCATGACCATCGGCAGCGAGGCGTAGTTGGTGGTTTCGCCGTGGCCGACGCCGAAGAAGTCCCCAACCGGGACGAGCACGCTCGGCTCCGTCTCGCCGTCCCAGTACATCTTGAGCAGGGCGGTGCGGAGGTAACACGGGGAGATGCTGTGGAGCGTGAACCAGATGTGCGTGATGCAGCCGGGACCTTCCACATCGAGCAGCGTGCACTTGTCCCCCTCGGCGAGCGAGAGGCGGTCGCGGTTGCCGCCGGCGGTGTCCCAGCTTGAGGCGCGCCGGCTGCGCCGGCCATCGCGGACCCTGACGAAATCGAACCAGTCAAACCAATTCACGGTGCTTGCTCCTGCTCCTGTAAGCGCGGCGCGTGCCCTCACGTGCGCGCCCGGAGGGGCGAACCCGCGGCTCGCCCCTCCCTGGCCGCACGGGAGGCAATGACGGCCTGTCCTGAAAAGCGCCCCTGCCGCCTATTCCGGCGGCTTGAGTGCCGGGAAGTCGGCGCGCGGAAGGCGTTCCTCGACGGGGAGGATGCCGAAGGGCTTGTGCGGCTCCAGTTGATACCAGTAGGCGGTGCTGGAGAAGTCGTCGCTGCGGCGGTTGGCGTGGCCGTGCTCAATCGAGACGCGGACTGAGCGGCTGAAGCGCACCGGGTCCAGCAGGTGCCAGCGATACCAGGAGATGAAGCCCGTCCAGTTGTGGCCGCCGGGCTTGGTCAGCCCGAAGAAGGGCGAGTCGAACTTCTCGTCCGGCCCCCAGGCGGTGTTGAAGTAGTCCTCGGTGCCGGTGCCGTGCATGGTGGGCGGCCAGCGCTCACCCTCGTTGTCGTCGTCGACGAAGATCATCTCGTCGCCCTCACCGTACCAGTTCCAACCATCGACCTTGCTGTTGCGCATCGGGTGGATGTTGAGGTTGCAGCCGATGTACTGGCCCTTGCCCTCGGCCTCCAAGATGAGGTAGTTGCCCTCGTCGCTGAGGTTGACGCCGGCCTGCTGGAAGGTGTGGTCGGTCATATCTGGCGTCTCTTCGATGCCGTCGGTCGGGTTCTCACGCCGCCAGCAGGCGTGCAGGCGGCCCAGGTCGTCCTGCGGCGCGTCCCACAGCTCGTAGTCGATGTTGTAGTACAGGCGCGTCTCGGTGGCGAAGTTCTCGCTCGTCACCTCGATGCGCGCGCCGTTGCTGAAGGGCATGGGGAGGTAGCAGTTGAGGCCCGCGCCGTCGCGCGCGGCCATGACCATCGGCAGCGAGGCGTAGTTGGTGGTCTCGGCGTGGCCGACGCCGAAGAAATCGCCGACCGGGACGAGCACGCTCGGCTCCTCTTCGCCGTCCCAGTACATCTTGAGCAGGACCTTGCGGAGGTAGTAAGGCTCGATGCTGTGGAGCGTGAACCAGATGTGCGTGATGCAGCCGGGACCTTCCACGTCAAGCAGGGTGTGCGTCGTGCCGCGCACGATGGCGAGGCGGTCGCGGTTGCCGCCGGCGGTGTCCCAGCTTGAGGCGCGCCGGCTGCGCCTGGAGTCGTTGATGCGCACGAAGTCGAACCAGTCGAAGTTGTTCATTCAGGTCCCTCCATGTATCGGTGATGGATCAAAAGCGCAGGTTCAGCCTTTCAGGCCAGAGAGCGCCATGCCCCGGACGATGTGCTTCTGGAAGAACAGGAAGACGATGAGCATCGGGATGCTGGCGAGCGCCGCGCCCGACATGGTCCCGCCCCAGTCCGCGCCGGTCTCCAGTGTCGTGAGCCGGGAGAGGCCGACCTGGAGCGTCTGCATGTGGTCGGAGTTGACGACGATCAACGGCCAGAGGAAGTCGTTCCAGTGGCCGAGGAAGGTGAAGATCACGACCACGGCCAGCGCCGGGCGCGCCATCGGCAGGCACACGCGCCAGAACAGGCCGAATTCCGAGACGCCATCGATGCGGCCGGCGTCGAGCAGCTCGTTGGGGATGTTGCCCATGAACTGCCGCATGACGAACACGCCGAAGGCGCTGAGCATCCCCGGCATCAGGATGCCCACCAGGCTGTCGATCCAGCCGATCTGGGCGATGGCGACGTACCAGGGGATGATGAGCATCTCGGTGGGGATCATGATCGTCGAAAGGATGAGGACGAACATGACCTCCCGGCCACGGAATTCGTACTTGGCGAAGACGAAGCCGGCCAGGGAAGAGAAGAAGGCCACGCTCGCCGTCGCAATGGCCGCCACGATGATGGTGTTGAGGTACCAGCGTGGCAGAAGGCTGGCGCTGAGCATGCGCTCGTAGTGTTCGAGGCTGAACTGCTCCGGGATCAGGCTGATGTTGTACCACGTCCCGCGCGCCTTGAACGACGTTGAGAGCATCCACAGGTAGGGGAAGATCATGACGAACCCGCCCAGCGCCAGCAGCGCGTACTGCATGGGCGCGTGAGGGTCCCCTGGGAGCGGTCGGCCTCGTGAGTGGAGGTGGCTTGCGCGCTCATCAGTACTCAAACTCCCGCACCAGCAGGCGGCGCTGAATCAGGGTCGCGATGAGCACCATCGCGAAGAAGATCACCGCGATGGCCGACGCGCGGCCCATCTGCAGGGAGAAGAACGCCTCCTTGTAGATGAGGAGCGGCATGGTGAGGGTGGAGCTGAGCGGCCCGCCGAAGCCATCCTTGCTCATCAGGCGCACGAACGTGAAGCTCTGTAAAGAGGAGATGAGCGCCAGCACGATCACCAGGACCAGCGTGCGGTTCAGCAGGGGGATGGTGATCTTGCGGAAGCGCTGCCAGGCGCTCGCGCCGTCTACCATAGCGGCCTCGTATAGCTCCTCCGGGATGTCTTCCAGGCCGGCGAGGAAGATGATCGCGTAGTACCCGATGCCGGCCCAGATCGTCACGGCGATGATGGACATGAGCGCCGTGCGCGGGTCGCCGAGGAAGTAGATACGTGGCAACTTGAGGGTGTCAAAAATGTAGGTGAAGAGGCCGAAGTTTGGCAGGTAAAGGAATTTGAACACCCAGGCGATGGCGACGCCAGAGGTCACGAACGGGATGAAGTAGAGCATCCGGAAGAGACCCTTGGCCCGCCGGATGCTGTGCAGCAGCAGCGCGATGCCCAGCGCGAGCACCGTGACGATGGGCACGCGCACCCCTGCGAAGACCAGCGTGTTGCGCAGCGCGGCGTGGAACGAGGGATTGCTGACGACATTGGTGTAGTTGTCCAGGCCGATGAAGTTCCGCTCGGCGCGGATGGTCACATAGTCCTCGAAGCTGAACAGGAACGAGGTGGGCATGGCCGAGAAATTGACGAACATGAAGTGGAGAGGAAGGGCAGGGCGACGAAGATGTAGGCCCACATCTTCTTGCGCTGCGCGAGCGATAGCCGCGCGGTTGGAAGCGCGCGCGTCTGGTGCGCCGCCACGTGCGATGAACGGTCGGTGGGGGTTCCCATAAACGATACCCCATTGAATACAGTCTGTTTAATCGACGCGGTGTCTCGCTGTGTATCACGCGCCGCCAGGCGGCGCGAATCACGCCGGGATTGCCTCGAGGGCGCGCCCGCGCGTGCGGACGGTTCTGCCCTCGGAGGCGTTGCCGGGTTTCAGGCCCCGATGCCGTGACAGATGTCGGGGCCTGGCGTGCGTATTACCAGTCGGCGAAGAAGGCGTCGCGGACGGCCTGGTCGCACTCGGTGCCCATATTGAGCGCCTCCATGCTGTCCATGCCGGCGACGGTCACGGCGTCGTACATGTCGAGGGCGCATTGGCGTTCGGCGAGTTCGTCAGCCCAGAACGTGCCGGTGGTCTGCTCCAACTGCTGGATGAATGGGGCGAGAATGGGGTCCTCAGCATACTTGGGCATGTCGATCATGTCCAGGCGGCTCGGTAGCTCGCCGGTCTCGTCGTTGTACCGCTCCTGGCCCTCCGGCGAGGCCATGTAGAGCAGGAACTTGGTGGCGGCGTCGAGCTTGGCCGGGTCGTCGAGCGCCTTGGTGGTCAGCGCGAGCGGCCACGACGAGCCGGTGGTGAAGCGGCCCGCCGGCCCTTCGGGCATGACGGCGGTGGCCCACTCAACGCCGGGCGCGGCGTTGTCGCGCAGGAAGCCAACGGCGAACGTGAGCTGCGGCGTCATGCAGGTCAGGCCAGCGGCGAAAGCCTCAAGCTCACCCTCGTAGAAGCCGGGCACGGAGACGTTGTGGACCTCGCTGAGGTCGATCATGAAATTCCACGCATCGACCGCGCCGCCTTCGTTCCACAGGGTGGTCATGTTGTCTTCGCTGAATACCTCCCCGCCGAAGGCCCTGGATCAGCGGACGCCACCAGTTCCAGCCGTCGCCGCCCCATTCGAGGTAGTAGCCGGCCTGGACGATGTTGCCGTTGTCGTCGTACTTGGTGCAGTCGATGGCGGCCTGGACGAACTCATCCCAGGTGTCGGGCGGTGCATCCCAGCCGGCCTCGGCCAGAAAGTTGATGTTGTAGACGAGGGCGAAGTTGCGGATCGAGGTGGGGACGGAGTAGTGGTCGCCCTTGAGGAAGGTCGCATCGACGAAGGGGGCGAACTCCTCGATCAGGACTTCCTGGACCTGATCTGGAAGCGGGGCGATGAAGCCCGACTTCATCCAGAAGGGCGCCCAGCCGAAGTAGATCATTGCGACTTCGGGGCCGGTGCCGGCGGGCACAGAGGCGGCAATCTTGGTCTGGTATTCGTCATAGGGGAAGACCGACTGGATCACCTCGATGTCGGGGTATAGCTCGTTGAAGCCTTCGATGACGCTGGCGATGCCTTCGATCTTGCCCCCACTCTCGTGCTGCCAGACCTCAATCGTGACCGGTTCTTGGGCGGTGACGCCCGCAGCGACGAGGCTGCTGAGCAAGAGGGCGCTGACCAGCAGGAACGCGGTAAAGCGGGACTTTGCCTTCTTCATCTGCCATGATCTCCTTTCATCACGTGTGTGGTGAAAAATGGTTGAAAGGCGCGGACAACCTCAATACACTTAACCTCCTTTGTTGCCTGAACTGCCTGATCGGCGCAACGACGCAAAGGCAAGGCAGCGGGCATGGGCGCTGGGGGATGTGTGAGCGACCCGATTCGGCTCATTGCTACGAGGCTGCCTTTCGCGCTGAGGTAGGGGGACTCCCGCATGACTGGCGCACGATGAGGTCCGTATCCAGGACGACGGTGCGCACCGCGCCTTCGGGGTCCATGATACGCTCCATAAGCAGTTCCGCCGCGCGTGCGCCGATGTCGAACGCCGGCTGCACCACCGTCGTCAGCGGCGGGTTGATCGAAATGGCCCAGGGCAGGTTGTCGAAACCGATCACTGCGATGTCGTTGGGTATCTTGTAGCGGGTTTCGTGGATGGCGTTCAGCGCGCCAATGGTCATGAGGTTGTTGGCGGCGAAGAGCGCGGTGGGTGGGTCTGGGAGCGCAAGCAGTTCGTGGGCGAGGGTGTAGCCGCCTTCTTGCTGGTAATCGCCAAAGCGCACCAGGCTCAGATCGACGGGCAGGCCGGCGTCGCCCATCGCCTGCAGGTAACCGGCGTAACGCTCGCGACCGCTGGTGAGGTGCTGCGGGCCGTTGAGGATGGCGACGCGCCGGTGGCCGAGGCGGATGAAGTGCGCGATAGCGGACCGCACGCCGCTGAAGTTGTCGGCGAGCACGGTGTCGAGTTCCTGGTCCTGCATCCGGCGGTCGATGACGACGACGGGCAGGCACTCGCGCACGACCCGCATGAGGACCGGCGAGGTTTCCTTGACCGGGGCGATGATGAGGCCGGCGACTTCTTCAGTGCGCATGAGTTCGATCAGGTCGTTTTCCCGGTTCTGGTCGATGTTGGCGTTGCCGATGAGCACGCTGAGGTGCTCTTTGGAGAAGGCGGCCTCCATGCCGCTGAGGGCGACGGTGTAGAACGGGTTGTTGATGTCGGAGAAGATGACACCGACGACGCGGCTCTGCGCCGAGCGCAGGCGCTGGGCGACGCGGTTGGGCCGGTATCCCAGCGCCTCGATGGCGTCCAGGACGCGGTCACGGACATCGTCCGCGACGTAAGGGTGCCGGTTCAGCACACGGGAAACCGTGGCTGGCGATACGCCGGCGTGTTTGGCGACATCTTTAATCGTGGTCATGCGACTGGAAGGTGTGAAAACGATTTCACATACTATAGCAGAAGACCGCGCGCGTGTCAATGCGTTTCCCCGGCGTCATTGCATGGCAAAGTCCGGGGGCAGATTGAAACACGATGACACGAAAGGCGCGCAACATGCGCCCGACCTTTCGTGACTTCGTATCTTTCGTGCTTTCGTGTTACGAATCTATGGTGCGTGTATCTCCACTCCCGCACTTTATCATGCTATCCCCCGGTGTCCTGGCGGATGTGCCTGGAATTGGGGGCGGTTTGGGTCCGTCATGGCTATGAGGGTCCAAGATGAGGGAGGCGGGCAGGTCGGCGAACCGCGATGGCGTTGTGACGCCTGTGGCGGTAGGCTATAATCCGCCAGTCTTTGAGTAAGGAGTGGTAAGCGGCGATGCAGATTGTGCGTGAAATTGTAAGGCGGATTACGGCGAACGTCAGCCAGGTCATCATCGGCAAACAGCGCGAAATCCAGCTCACCGTCATCGGGTTGTTGTGCCAGGGCCACATTCTGATCGAGGACGTGCCCGGCGTGGGCAAGACCATGATGGCGAAGGCTCTGGCCCGGTCGATGGGCTGCTCGTTCCGGCGGATCCAGTTTACGCCGGACATGCTGCCCAGCGACGTCACCGGCACGACGATCTACAACCAGGCCGCCGGGCGGTTCGAGTTCCGCCCCGGCCCGATCATGGCGCAGGTGGTGCTCACCGACGAGATCAACCGCGCCACCCCCAAGACGCAGGCGGCGTTGCTTGAGGCGATGGAGGAGCGCCAGGTCACGGTTGACGGCGCGACGTACCCGCTTGACGAACCCTTTCTGGTGCTTGCCACGCAGAACCCCATCGAGTACGAGGGCACGTTCCCGCTCCCGGAGGCGCAGCTTGACCGCTTTCTGCTGCGCATCCACCTGGGGTATCCCGCGCCGACGGACGAACTCGCCATGCTCGACTCGCAGCAGTACGAGCACCCGCTGGACGGGCTGGAGCAGGTCGTCAGCGTGGAGGAGTTGCTCCAGGCGCAGCAGGCGGTGCGCGAGGCGTTCATCGCGCCGGAACTCAAGACCTACATCGTGGAGCTGGTCACGGCGACGCGCCGCCACCCTGACGTGTACCTCGGCGCCAGCCCACGCGGGAGCCTGGCGCTGCGGCGCTGCGCCCAGGCCTATGCCGCCAGCCAGGGGCGCGACTACGTGCTCCCCGACGACATCAAGGCGCTCGCCGAGCCGACGCTGGCGCACCGCATCATCATCAATGCCGACGCGCGCATCCGCGACATCGAAGCCGGCAGCATCGTACAGGAAGTGCTCCGCGCCACGCTTGTGCCCGGCGCAGCGGTCCGCGCCCGGTGAGCCGTGCCCGGTAGACGCGCCGCCCTCTACATAATCCTTGTGATCTGCCTGCTGCTTAGCCTGTGGCTGGGCCACCCGATGTTCTTCCATTTAACGTACCTCGCGCTCGGCACGCTGGTCCTCTCGCTGGCGTGGACGTGGAGCGGGGTGATCTGGGTGCGCGCCGAGCGCCACACGCGCACGCGCCGCGGCCAGGTGGGCCGCCCGCTGGAGGAGACGATCTGGGTGCGCAACCTGAGCCTGCTGCCCCGGCTGTGGCTTGAGGTGCGCGACCACTCCACGCTGCCGGGCCACCAGCCGGGCCGGGTGCTGTTCAACATTCCGCCGCGCGCCGTGCACGAGTGGCAGGTGCGCACGCCGTGTATGCTGCGCGGTCTCTACCTCCTGGGGCCGATGACGCTCATCAGCGGGGACCCGTTTGGATTCTTCGAGGCGCGGCGCGACGTGGACGCCGTTTCGGAGGTGCTGGTCTACCCGGAGGTCGTGCCCATCCGCGACTTCGCGCCGCTGGCGGGCCGGCTGTTGGGCAGCGAGGCAAAGCGCCAGCCGGCCCAGTTCATCACCCCGAACGCCGCCGGCGTGCGCGAGTACGCGCCCGGCGACAGCCTGAACCGCATCCACTGGCTCTCGACCGCGCGGCGCAACCGGCTGATGACGAAAGAGTTCGAGATGGACCCGCTGGCCGACGTGTGGCTCGTGCTCGACAACGACCGCCGCGTGCACCCGGAGGCGATCATCCCCGCCTTCTCGACCGAGGAGCACGCGGTCAAGATCGCGGCGTCACTGGCGCAGTACTTCCTCCAGCGGGCGCGCGCGGTGGGGTTCATCACGTATGCGCCGGAACGGCTCTGCATCCAGCCGGACCGGGGCGAGCGGCAGTTGTCCAAAATCCTCGAAGGGCTGGCGCTGACGCGCGCCAGCGCGACCACCTCGCTCCATGACCTGCTCTCGCTGGAGGCGGACCGCTTCGGGCGCGCCACGACAGTGGTGCTGGTCACGCCTTCGACGAGCCTGCGCTGGATCCACGACGTGCGCCGCCTGGACATCAAGGGCGTGCGCGTGGTGGTGGTGCACCTCGACCCGGCGACGTTCAGCGGCTTTTTCGAGAGCGCCCCCACCGTGGGCGACGCCACCGCCAGCGGCGGGACCGCCGGCGCTTTTGACCGCGCCGAGGCGGTGGTGCAGTCGCTCGGCGCGGCGGGCGTGCTGGTGTACCCCGTGCGCCAGGGCGACGATCTCAGCATCGCGCTGAGCGGGCGTCCGGGTGTGGGGCGGTAGGTTTCCGTCCGGCTTCTTTCAAAGCAGCCAGCAGCGTCAGATGCCTAAGACCAGCCGCGCAATCGTGAAGTAGATAAACAGCCCGGTCGCGTCCACGAGCGTGCTCATCACCGGGCCGGAGACCACGGTCGGGTCGATGCGCAGCAGGGTCGCGAGCAGCGGCAGGATCGACCCCAGGCCGTTTGCCCAGACCACAATGATGAAGATCGCCACCGCGACCGTGAGCGAAAGCTCCGGTGACGATCCCCACGTGACCGCGCGCACGTAGGCGGCCACCGCCATGCCCAGGCCCAGCACGAAGCCGACGCGCAGCTCGTGCCACAGGGAGTGCAGCGCGTCTCTCAGCCCCATCTCGCCGACGGCGAGCGCGCGGATGATGGTGCTGGTGGTCTGCGAGCCGGCGTTGCCGCCGGTGCCGATGAGCAGCGGGACGAAGAACGTCAGCGCGACAACGGCCTGTAGCGCATCCTCGAAGTGGCGCAGCACGCTTCCGGTCAGGCTTTCGGTGAGGAAGAGCAACAGCAGCCAGCCGATGCGCTTGCGGACGACGGTGACGACGCTCGTCTCCAGGTACGCCGTCTTCAGGGGCTGCGCGCCGCCGAGGCGCTGGATGTCTTCGGTGGCCTCGTCAACGAGCACGTCCACCACGTCGTCAATCGTCACCACGCCGATCAGCCGCCGCGCGGCATCGACGACGGGCAGCGCCAGCAGGTCGTAGCGCGACATGAGCCGGGCGCACTCCTCCTGGTCGGTCCCCGCCGGCACCGAGATAACGTTGGGGTCCATGATGTCGGCGAGGGGAGCGCCGGGCGCGGCGACGATCAACTGGCGGAGGCTGACGACGCCGCTAAGCACGTTGTGCGCGTCCACGACGTACAGGTAGTAGAGGCTTTCGGCGTCGGGCTTCCAGGCGCGGATCGCGTTGATCGCCTCCGCCGCCGTCATGCGGCGGCGCAGCGCCAGGAACTCGGAGGTCATCAGGCCGCCGGCGCTCTCGTCGGGGTGCAGGAGCAGCGGGTGGACTTCTTCCGGGTCTTCCAGCCGGTCGAGGACGGCCTGCGCCTGCGCCTGCGGAATGTCGCCCAGCAGGTCCGCCGCCTCGTCCGGCTCCATCTCGTCCACGATGCGCGTCAGCGTATCGGCAGAGAGCGCCAGCGCCAGCTCGGCGGCTTCCTCGTCGTTCAGCTTCTCCAGGATGTCGGCTGAGTCGGCGGGGTTCAGCTCCGGGAGCAGGGCAAGCTGGTGGCTGTCCTCCAGTTCCGAGAAGACCTCGGCCTGGTCAGGCGGGCGTAACGCTTCAATGATGCCCGCAGCGGCGGCGAGATCGTCGCGCTCCAGCGCAAGGCGCAACTGCTCAAGGATGTCATCAAGTGCGCGCACTTCCATGAAAACACCTCCGGTATGCGGCGCTCCCGGAGGTGTCTGCGTTCACAGCGAGGGGGTGAGCGGGAACCTTCGGGGGCGCGTTATGGGGTCTGGCCCGGTCTGTCTAATTCAGGTCCTTCGTCCATGATCCGATCCCGTTATTGCCAATAGCACGGGGATTCTGGCTCAGTTTTGGGGCCTTGTCAAAAACAGCGATTTTCCACTTGCGCGTTGTTGCTGAGGCGTTTGGCCTGGCAAGTCAAGAGATGGCTTCCGCTGCCTACCACATCCACCCTGGCCCCCTCTCCACAAAATTCCAGGGGGCGGACAGGGTTGAGTCTTGGCGCGAAATGGGTGTGGCTGGAAGGGGCAAGGCATGCCTTGCCCCTACTTCATGAGAACCGGAAGTCCTACCAATCAGGGAGCCGGCCGCTACGTCTGCGGTTTCTCAGCGCGGCCCGACGTGGTGGGGGATTGCGCACGGTCCTGGCGGGGCCGCGCCTGGCGGGCCGGCGCGCCGTCGCTGTCCAGGTGCGGGCCTATCACGTACTCGCCGGAGCGCACGTCGTCGGCCTGGACCATCTTCAGGACGGCTTCGAGTTCTTCCGGGGTCTGCGCGCCGAAGAAGGCCGCCGCGCTCGGCCCGACCATCCGGCGGATGGCCTCCAGTTCGTCTTCAGGGATGCCCTGGAGGAACGCGGCGTTGAAGGCGACGGATTTCTGGAAGAACACCATACCGGCATAGTTGGGCAGGGCCACCGCGTTGGGATCGACGCCGGTGGGCGTCTCGGAGTCGGTGCGCATGAGGAACATGCTGCCGAGCATGAAGCCCGCGCCCACCCACTGGAGCGCGCTCAGGCTCTCGCCCAGGAAGATCATCGCTGCGCCCAGCGCCAGCGCAATCTCGGCCACGCCGAGGAGGATCGTTTGCAGGCCGCCGAGCTTCTTCACGCCGGTGAAGAGCAACAGGCGCGAGAGCGCGGTGGTCACGGCCAGGGCGACGATGGCCGCCAGACCCTCCGTGGAGGGCGGTATCCAGCGGGTGTCGTAGACGGCGCGCGCCAGCGTCACGACGACGCCCATCGTGGTGAGCACGTAGAGCGTGAAGGTCTGCGGCGGGATTTCGAACAGCACGCGCTGGCCCATAATCACGTGGCCGGCGAAGAGCAGCGCGTTGGCGAGCATGAAGCCCACCCCCAACCAGTCCACGCGGTCGGCGCTGGGCATGGTGAGCAGCACGACCGCGATGCACGCCAGCGCCACGCGGAGCGCCGTGCGCTGCGTCATCATGGTGCCGCCGAGGCGCGCCAGGATCACGACGAAGACGAGGTACGCGCTGTTGAGCAACTGCGCCACCGACGCATCCAGCCGCGCCAGCCCGTTGTAGTAGAAGATCGAGCCGATGCCGTTGACCACGCCGACCATCACGCAGCCGAGCAGCGCGGCGGGGTAAATGTAGGTGTACTCGCGCCAGAAAATCAGGTAGCCCGCCCACAGGATGCCGACGGCGAGGATGGTGCGCACCGCCGCAACCGTGAAGGGATCGACGCCAGCGTTGGTTGCGAGCTTGCCGAAGATCGGGGCCGCGCCCAGGAAGACAGGGGAGAGCAAGGCGGCGACAATGGCGCGCCCGGAGGCGCTTGACCTTCCGCGCCCTGGCCCGCTCATGGCGCTGCACCCGTCTGCGGCGCGCGCCGCTTCATGCCGGCGGGGTCGTTCCTGGGCAGGGTGATGTAGAACGTGCTGCCGGGCAGCTTCCCCTCGTCGCGGCCGGCGCTCTCGACCCAGATTCTGCCGCCGTGCTTCTCGATCACCGCCTTGCAGATCGCCAGGCCCAGGCCCAGGCCGCCGCCCCGGAACGCGGTCTTGCTCGTCGAGTGCAGTTGCGTGTCGCCGGCGGTGTAGAAGCGCTCAAAGATGCGCGCCTGTTCCTCCGCGTCGATGCCAATGCCGGTGTCGGCGATGGCGAGCTGCACCGCCTCGTCCTGTTCCTCGACCGTGATCGTGATCGCGCCGCCGTCAGGGGTGTACTTGATCGCGTTGCCGAGCAGGTTCGCGATGGAGAGGTACAACAGTTCGCCGTCGGCATGGAGGCGGAGGTGCCAGCTTTCGGGGCGGACCGTCACCGTGAGGCGGCGTTCAGCGCACGCCGGCGCGTAGTCCTCGACCGCAACCGCGACGACCTCCTCCAGCGAGACCGGCCCCAGGCTGAGTTCGATGCGCCCGGAGGCGAAGCGCGAGATGGTGAGTATCTCGTTGGTGACGGCGCTCATCCGCTCGATGCTCTGCATCAGCCCCTCGACGAGGCTGGCGATTTCGGGCGACTCCGCCAGGACCTGGCGCAGCGCCTCGGAGTTGTGGAGCAGTTGCGTGTAGCCGTGGATCACGGTCAGGGGCGTGCGCAGTTCGTGTGCCGTAAGCTGGATGAAGTCGTCCTTGATCTTGTCCAGGCGGCGCAGTTCCGCGTTGATCTTCTCCAGCTCGCGGATTTTGCTCTCCAGCCGCTTGACGAGTTCCTGGCTGTACTGGGCGCTCACCTGCTGCGCGACCTCGGCGGCGAGACGTTCCTTCATCCCACCCAGGAAGCCGGCGATCTGCCCGGCCAGTTTGTCGATGTCGATGGGCTTGGTGAGGTAGCCGGTCGCGCCGGCCACGAGGGCCTTCTCGCGCTCGTCGGCGTGGCTCTCTGCGGTGAGGGCGACGATGGGCACGTCCTGGAACCCCTGCGCGGCGCGCAGGTGCGTGGTGACCTCACGCCCGCTCAGGTCGGGGAGGTTGATGTCCATGAGGATCAGGTCGGGGCGTTCCTGAAGCGCCAGGTCGATGCCCTCGATGCCCCGCGACGCCAGCACCACCCGGTAGCCCGCGAATTGCAGCGCCCGCTGCACCAGCCGCTGGCTGCCGGGGTCGTCCTCGATATAGAGAATGGTGACCTGGCCGTCTTTCATAGTCGCGTGCGGTCCGGTGATGACGTCGTCCTCCCCTGGCCCACGGTGTGGGGAGGGGGCGCGCTCTGCGCGGCGCGCCTTGCGCGGCACTGCCGGGTCAGGGTGAAGGCTTTGGTGACGCCGTTGGCGCACTGCCCCTCACCCTGAATCGCCTTTCCCAAAAGGGGGGCAGGGGCGGACAGGCAAGCGAAACGTGCAGGCGCCAATCAGCAAATTCAGGTTTTCTGTGTAGGGGCAAGGCATGCCTTGCCCCTACAGCTTCAACCCAACTCCCCCGCGCCCCACTGTGAGCGCGGGAGCGCCGGCCTTCGGTCGGCGGGGGTGAGGCGAATACGAGCACGCACTCGCCAACAACATCATTGGAGACCAAATCGGCCCGCCCATTCCCGCGTCACTGCAACGACTCGACAATGCTCTGCAACAACTCCTCGTTCATCCCGGAGCCTTTCTGCAACAGGCTTGTGATCCTGCCATTGAGGCGGTCGCGCTCGTGCGGCGTGAGTTCCTTGGCAGTGACCACGATGATCGGGATGTCGCGGAAGTCCTCGTCGCCCTTGAGCGTCTCAATCACCTGGAAGCCGTCCACATCGGGCATCATCAGGTCGGTGATGACCAGGTCGGGCCGCCAGCGGCGCACCAGTTCGATGCCCGCCGCGCCGTCGTGAGCGACGTTCACCTCGTAGCCGCCGTTGGCCTGCAAGATGCGCATCATCAGCCGGGCGGCGTCGGGCGTGTCTTCGATGATGGCGATCTTGCGCACCGAGGTGTTTATGTGGTCCAGCGCCGAGAGCAGGCCCTCCTCCGGTAGGGAGACCTGCCCGCCCGCGCCGCTGACGTCCACCTGGCGCGCCCACTCCTCGCCGAGAATCTGCTTCTCCACCGGGAAGGTGTGGCCGGAGCAGTTGACGACGATCACGTCGTCGGGCTTGAACAGGCCCACGCGCGCCATCTTGAACAGCCCGGCGAAGGTCACTGCTGTGGCCGGCTCCACCGAGATGCCCTCCATGCGCGCGAGCACGCGCGTGGCCGCGAAGGCTTCCTGGTCGCTTGCGTCGGCCATATAGCCCCCGTGCTGCTGCACCTGCTCCCAGAGAAGCTGGTACGCGCGACCTGGGTCGCCGGTGGCGAGCGTGGCGATCAGCGTCTTCGGCGTGGTGACCGGCGTGGCGACCGACTGGCCCGCCTGGAAGGCGTGCACCATCGGCGCGCACCCCTCAGATTGGATCCCGGCCAGCGCCGGCACCTTGTCCACAAGGCCGAGGCGGATCAGCTCGCGGAAGCCCTTGGCGACGCCAATCGGCCCCATGCCGCCGCTGACGCCCTGGACGTACCAGTCTGGCGCGCGCCAGGGCGTGCCGGGGCCGGGCGGGAGGCCCGGCGCGGCGGCGAGCTGCTCCGCGATCTCGTAGGCGAGGGTCGTCATGCTCTCGACCGCGGCGATGCTCTTGATGCCCTTGTCGATGTAGAGGTTGCGGCTGCGCGCAAAGCGCGCCGCGACGGCTTTGGTCTCTTCGTAGGTGCCGGTGACTTTGATCACCTCCGCGCCGTAGATGGCGACCTCGCGCATCTTGTCGCCCGGCACCATGCTGGTGACGAAGGTCCACAGCTTGATGTCGGCGCGCGCGGCGTAGGCGGCGTAGGCGATGGCGACGTTGCCCGTCGAGGCGACGACCATCTCGTCGATGCCGAGTTCGCGCAGCACCGAGATCGCGACCGACGCCTGCCGGTCTTTGAACGACCCCGTCGGCCCCTGGCGCTCGTCTTTGATGTACAGGTGTTTGAGGTCCAGCATCATGCCGAGCTTGCGCGCGTGGAGCAGCGGCGTCCCGCCCTCGCCCATCGAGACGATGTTGGCCTCGTCGTGGAGGGGCAACAGCTCGCGGTAGCGCCACAGCCCGGCAGGCCGCGCGCGGATCTGCTCGACCCAGTTCAACTCCTTGAGCGACTGTAAGTCGTATTCCGCTTCGATGATGGTCTCGCCGCACTCCGGGCAACTGGCGAGCGGGCGCTCATAGACGGTCCGGTACCCGCAGTAGGTGCAGCGGAGGTGGATGTTGCGTCGGGGTAAGCTCATTCAGGGGTCTCCGTGACGGTTTTCTCTTGATCGGATAGCTTCGCTTCAATGCGCCGCACGGCGTCTACCAGGTCCTCCTCGACAAACGGCTTGACCAGGTACTCGGCTGCGCCCATTTCCAGGCCGCGCTCCGGTTCATCGACGATGGTGCACACCACCACCGGGATGTCGCGGGTTTCGGGGGTTCCGCTTGAGGCTCCGCAGCACCTCCCAGCCGTCGCGGTTCGGCATCATGACGTCAAGCAGGATGATGTCGGGCGCGTGCTCGGCGATCATCGCCTCAAGCGCGTCGGGGTCGGTGGTGCCGACGATGGCGTACCCCCGGTCGATCAGGTAGCGGCGGTACAGGTTGATGACGCCGGCCTCGTCGTCTAGCACCAGCACCTTGCGCGGCGGCGGGGTGGGTGCTTCGGGCGCGAGGGGTTCCGCTGGCGCTTCGGGCGCGCTGTCGAGAGCGAGGGAAGGAGTAGGTTCGGTGGCCGTGGTGGCCTCTTCGGCCTCTTCCTCCTGGGCGGGCGGAGGGTGCAGGGGAATGCTGAAGGCGAAGACCGAACCTACCCCTACCTCGCTCTCGACCCAAATCTCGCCGCCCTGCATTTCGATCAGCGACTTGGCGATCTGCAGGCCCAGGCCCGTGCCGCCGACGCGGCGCGTCATCGACGCATCGACCTGCTGGAAGGCGGCGAAGAGCTTGCTCATGTCCTTGGGGTCGATGCCGATGCCGGTGTCCTTGATCGCGATGCGGAGCACCTCGACGCCGCTTTCTGCCGTCATCTGATCGACAGCGACGGTGATGCTCCCCTCTTCAGTGAACTTGGCGGCGTTCGAGACGAGATTGAGCAGCACCTGCCGCGTGCGGAACTCGTCGCCCCACACTTGCGGCAGGTCGGCGGGCAGTTGTTGGATGAGTTCGACGGGCTTCTCTTTGACCAGGGCGACGGCGGTGGACATCACGCCCTTGATGACCTCGCCAATGTCGAAGTACTCCGAGCTGAGTTCCATCTTGTTGGCTTCGATCTTGCTCTGGTCGAGGATGTCGTTGATCAGCCCCAGCAGGTGCTGGCCGCTGCTGTGAATGGTCTCCAGGTCTTGCTGCTGGAGTTCGGTGAGCGGGCCGTCGATGCCTTTGAGCATCACGCGGCTGAAGCCAATGATGGAATTCAGCGGCGTGCGCAGCTCGTGGCTCATGTTGGCGAGGAACATGCTCTTGAGTTTGTCCAGTTCGAGCAGGCGTTCGTTCGCGGCGGTGACCTCTTGCAGCAGGCGTTGGTTCTGGATGATGGCGTGCAGCGCGCCGCCGAGCGTGAGCAGCAGTTGTACGGTGTGCGCGTCGAAGGCGTTGGCGCGCGTGCTCTGCAGGCGGATCACGCCGCTGAGCTGGCCGCCCGCCGCGATGGGGATCGCGATGGCCGTGCGCGTCTCCGGCGCGATGTCGTCGAAGCGCTGGCCGGCGTCTCCGGCGGCGTCTTCGATGATGACCGGCTCCAGGGCTTCAGCCGCCCAACTGATGGAACTGGCTGCGCCGCGCGGGTACAGTGCGCCGCTCTTGTGGCTGAGGTGGCTGCACGCCGCCAGCCGGAGCGCGTCTTCGGCGTCGTCGGGGATGAAGACATCGGCGTGCGCGTCATCCAGGAACTCGCGCAGCACGCCGGCGACGCCGTGCAGCGACGATTCCAGGTCGGCGGTGGAGCTGGTCGCGGTCTGGGTCACGTTGAAGAGGAAGCGCATCTCCTCCGCGCGCTCGGTCGACTCGGCAAGCAGGCGGCGGCTGTCGAGCGTGACGGCGGCCTGGTCGAGCAGCGCCTGGTAGATGCGCGCGTCGCGCTCGGTGAAGTCTTGCGGCTCGGCCCAACTGAAGCCGATCATGCCGACCCAGCGGCGGCCTGGACGCAGCGGCAGCATGATCACCGCGCGCGCCCCCATCTGGCCATCGCCGCGCGCAGTTCCGCGCGCAGCCGGGGGTCGGTTGCTGTGTCTTCGACAAACAGCGGGCGTTCGGGGTTTTCGAGCCAGAGGTCGGAGGCGGGCATCTCATCGACCGCGACCTGGTTCCCGATGTCGAGGTCGGGCGGTGGCGCGCCGTCAGAACCGCAGAAGGCCGCCATTTCAAGCGCCTCCGGCGCGCCCCGCTCGCTTGTGTGCATGTACCAGAGCGTTGCCGTCGCGGCGCGCATATCGAGCGGGTAGCGGGCGACCGCCTCCAGCACGGCCTTTTCGTCTTCAGCAGCGCCGAGCGCCTGGCTCGCTTTGTAGAGCACGTCGGTCTCTTGCAGCGTGGCCTGCGTCTGGTCGAAGAGGCGCGCGGCGTCCAGGGCGAGCGCCACCTGCTCGGAGACCGACTGGATGAGCGCGACATCCTCCGGCGCGAGGGGGCCTGTGGGTCGTCGTAGACGCCCAGCGCGCCGATGATTTCGCCGCCGCGCACCGCCAGCGGCGCGACCACTTTGGCCTGGTCCGCGTTGGAGGTGATGAGCGTCTCGCGCTGTGCCGCCAGCCCGATCTCCGGCTCCCAGAGGTCGCCGGCCTCGCGCACATCGACGCGGTCGTAGAGGTAACCGGCGGCGAGGCCGGCGGCGCGGCGGAAGCTCGCCCAGCCCTCGCGGCTCATCGCGCGGTAGAGCGCGTTGATCTCGGCGAGGCGGTCTTCCAGGTCGGCTTCGGCGCGCCGGCGTTCGGTGAGGTCGCGCCCGATGCCCACCAGCCCGATCACGCTGCCGCTGGCGTCCCGGAGCGGCGCTTTCGTCGTCAACATCCACGTCTGGGTGCCGTCGGCGTCCCTGCCGGGTTCCTCGCGGGTGATGGGCGCGCCCGACCGCATGACCTGCTGGTCATCGGCGAAGAAGGCCTCGGCCATTTCGCGCGGGTAGTAGTCGAAGTCCGACTTCCCGACGACGGCGTCCGGGTCGCTTTCGCCCAATCGCCGCGCGTGGATTTCATTGATCAGCAGGAAGCGTCCCTCGGTGTCTTTGACGTAGACGAGGTCGGGGAGCGAGTCGATCAGGGTGCGCAGCAGGTTGCGCTCCGACGCAAGCGTGGCTTCGGCCCGCCTCTGCTCGGTGACATCCTGGCCGATCCCCACGATGCCAGCGATGTTTCCCCCGGCGTCATAGAGCGGCACTTTGGTCGAGAGGGTAATGCGTGGCGCGCCAGACGGATCGCTGGCGGGTTCGATGTCCTCCGCGCCAATGACGGGCTGGCCTGTGTGCATGATGGATTGCTCATAGGCGAAGAAACCAGCCGCCGTCTCTTCCGGGAAGAAGTCGAAATCGGTTTTGCCGATCAGGTCCTCCCTGCCTGGCGACGTGCATCGCTTGCAGGGTGGCGGCGTTGGCGAGCACAAAGCGACTCTCTGTGTCTTTGACGTAAACGCGCAGCGGGATGTTGTCGATGACCGTGCGCAGCAGGTTGCGCTCCTCGGCAAAGCCGGCGCTGGGCGGCGCGGCTTCGCCAGTTGAGCCAGGGGCCGCCAGCGCGCCGGCGGCCTCCTCGGCAAGGAGGGTGCGCGCCTGCGACATCGCGCGCCAGAGGAATGTGGCTGCCTCAACCGTGGTCATCAGCGGCATGAGGGTATCTTCAAGTGCGGCCAGCGCGCGCATGGACGCCGGCGCGTCCAGGCACTCCCGCTGCCCGGCCAGCGCCAGGAAGGACGGCGCGTACCCGTTGGCGTCGCCGGAGTCCAGGCAGTCGGCCACCAGCGTCAGGATGCTGCGGGCGGCGTCGAGCCTGTCCTTCCGGCTGAGCTGCGCGTAGCCATCGCCGCCGCCGCGCAGGCGCTTTGCGTAGTCGCCCGCCAGCGCATCCAGGCGCTGGCGAATGGTTGACGCGAGTTCGTCCATGCTACTCGCCTCCCGCTGAAACCGCGCGCTTCGCGCCGTCGCCATCAGGCGGCGCGTCGCCATCAGGCGGCGGCTGGGGCGCTTCGGATAGCTCGCGGGCGCTGCCGAGACGGATGAAGGTCGGCCGCCCCAGGGCCGCGCCGAGTTCGCGCACGGCGGTGCGCAAGATCACGTCCGGATCGAGGCTGCTGCGCACGCGCCCGGTGATCTCGCGCAAGACCTGCTCGCGGCGTGCCGTATCCTGCGTCTGGATCAGCAGCCGCCGCCCGTCAATCGTGATCGCCGCCTGGTCGCGCAGCGCGCGGTAGATGCGCGTGTCGCGCTCGGTGAACGTCTGCGGCGCTCCCCAGCCGATCTGGATCAGGCCAACCCAGCGCCCGCGCGCGCGCAGCGCCAGCAGCACGATGGCGCGGTTGCCGGTCTGCTGCACGAGCGTCTTCTGGTGGTCGGCGTCGGTGCGCGTATCGCCGAGGAGGTCTTCGATCACCAGCAGGCCGCCTGGATCGGAAAACGCCATCGCGTAGAATTTCAGGTCGCTCAGGCGGAAGCGCTCCCCCACGGGGATTGGTTCCGCGCCGGGAAGCACGCGGGCCGCCACGAACTGGCCCCACTCCGGCGCGCCGGCGCTGTCCATCTCCATGTAGGCGAGCGCGACCCGGTTCGCGCCGGCGTCCATCGCGTAGCCGGCAATCGCATCGACGATCTCCTGCTCGGTCGTCGCCGCGCTGAGCGCCTGGCTCGCGTCGTAGAGCACGGCGGTCTCGGAGAGGGTCGCCTCCACCTGCTGGAAACGGAGGTGGCTCTGCACGGCAAGCGCCGCCTGCTGGCCGATCAGGCTGCGCATCCGGCGCAGTTCGGCCTCTGAGAAGGTCGTCGGCTCCGCGAACTGCGCGAGCACGAAACCGGTCCATTCTGCGCCGGTCGAGAGCGGAATTCCGACCAGGCTGCGCATACCAAACCGGTTGCCGTAGAGGTCGCGCGTGGCCTCGTCAAGGCGGGCATCGGTCTCAACGTCGGAGATGACGAGCACGTCGTCGTACTGCATAAGGCGCACGGCAGGGAACCGCTCGACTTCGTAGCGCTGGCCGGCGTCGGGGTCGGGGCGTCCGTCGCCGCGCCAGATGGCCGCGCTCTCGATCCAATCGGGCGGGTCGTCGTCGGCGACCCAGGGGCGGTCGAAGATGCCCAGCGTCACCCTCTCGGCGCGCCTCAGGGCAGTGCTGTGGGTCAGCGCGAGCAGGATTTCGTCCAGGCCGGCGGCGGCGTTAATCAGCTCGCTGCCCTGGTAGAGCGCGCGGCTCTCGTCCAGGGCCGTCTCCGTCTGCCGGAAGAGGCGCGCGCTCTCGACCGCCAGCCCGACGCGCTCGGCGACGGCCTCGATGACGGCCTGTTCGTCCGCGCCGAACTGATCCACCTGCCCGGCGACGTGCAGCGCGCCGATGACCTGCCCGCGCGACCGGATCGGCACAGAAAGACCGCCGCCGTCGCCGGCTTCGGCGCTGGTGATCGGCGCGACCTCGTTCAGGTCGTAGCGATAGCCGAGGCGCGTCCCGGTCCCAGTTTCGTCCACGAACTCCGTCCAAGCCTGGCGCGTAAGCTGGCGGTTGAGGCGGTCGATCTCACGGATTCGGGCCTCGGCGTCCTGGAGCAGGCGCGCGTTGCTTACGGCGATGGCGAGCTGGTCGGCGAGGATCTGGAAGACGTGCACGTCGTCCTCGTCGAAGGCGTTCGGCGCGACGCTCTGCACGTCCAGCGCGCCGATGATGCTGGCGCCGACGCGCAGCGGCAGCGCCATCTCAGACCGGGTGTTGGGCAGCAGGGGGTTCGGCTGGTGGGCGACGGCGGCGTCGGCGGTGTCGAGCGCGATGATGGTCTCGCCCTTCGCTGTGACCTGGCCGATCACCGAGTCCGAACCGACGCCGAGGCGGTGGCCCTGTGCGAGCAACGCCCGCCCGGCCTCGCCGGTGCTGGCGCGGAGCACGGCGGCCTCCCCCACCGCGTCGATGAGAAAGACCTGGGCGTGGTAGAAACCAAAACGCTCGCACAGCAGGTTGATCGCGCGGTTGAGCAGCGCATCCAGGTCGCTCAGGATGGCGGCCTCGCGCCCGATCTGGGCGACGGCCTCCAGGTCGCGGGTGCGCTCGGCGACCCGCTGTTCGAGCGACTCGATCAGCCCGGAGACCTGCTCGGCCATGTTGTTGAACGTGCGGCCCAGCGCGCTGATCTCGTCCTGCCCGCCCACGACCACACGCCGGTCGAGGTCGCCGCCGGCGATGGCCTCGGCGTCGGCCCGCATGGAGAGGATCGGCGGGACAAGGCTCCTGGTAAAAACGTAGGATGTGCCCACGAAAATCACGGAGAATCGACGCGCCCAAAAGCGACAGCATCGTCTGCAGGGTGGTCAGCGAGTCCAACTTCGCCCATGTGACGGCCTGCAATTCCGTGAGCAGCACATCACTCAGTTCGCTGACCCGCTCCAACACGAACGACAGGCCGGCTTTCGCGCTTTCCAGGCGGCCCACCGGCAAA
Source organism: Anaerolineae bacterium (assembly GCA_027494055.1). Classification (GTDB taxonomy): domain Bacteria; phylum Chloroflexota; class Anaerolineae; order Aggregatilineales; family JAFGMM01; genus JAOSJO01. The sequence continues at coordinate 78,643 of JAOSJO010000027.1, forward strand.
TACCCGCCGCTGTCGACCACGCCCGTCAAGGTGATGACATCACCCTGGAACTTCTCGATCCGCGCGACCACCTCCCCCCAGCCGCGCATCGCCGCTCAGGTCGTGAGTCTCTTTCGCCTGTTGCAGTGCGGTTTCGACGCTGGCAGATAGCGCGTCTGCCGTGTCAACGCTTTGATCGCGGACGAAATCGCTTAGCTGGGATTGCACGATGCTCAGCGACTCGGCAACGTGGAAAAGCCCAAGCTCAACAAGCATGTGTCGGCTGACTGCCTCGTCCGCGATAGCATGGGCGACGTTGAGGGCGTACCCTGAGGCGACGGACAGCACGATCACGAGCGCCGCGAACACGGCCAACAGGAGCATTGTTCGCCTGGCAATCGGCAACCGCCTCAGAAAGTCTATGGTCCGTTGCATCTCGCGCCTCCCTGACAGATCGCGCCGGTGCGGCGTCAAGCCTCCGCGCCGTTGCCCGAGTCGCCGTCGTGACCCGGCGCCGGCGCCAGGTGGATGCTGGTCTCAGGCACGCGCAACGCCTGGCCCAACTCGCGCACGGTGGTCTGTAGAATCTCGGCCATGTCGGTCATGCCGGTCAGCTTGCCCGAAATCTCGTTGACAATCCGCTCGCGCTGCGCCATCCGCTGCGACCGCTCGGTGAGGCGCACGTTGTCCAGGCTCAGCGCCAGCCGGTCCACCAGGGTCTGCGCCAGCCCCAGGGTTTCGGAGTCCACGGTGTCGCCGTCAACCTCGAACTCCAGCGCGCCCAGCGCGGTCCCCCGGTAGGTGACCGGCAGGGCGACGACCTGGCTGCCGGCGGCGGGCGTCACGACGGCGTCCTGTCTGCGGATGGCCTCGGCCATGCGGTCGGTCATCTCAGCCTGCTGGATCACGGCGCGCTCGTCGGACACCGCGCCCACGCCCGCCTGATAGCGGCGGCGCAGGTACTCGGTCCACGCTTCGCCGACCATGCGACGGTTGAGGGCGTCGATTTCTTGCAGGCGCACCCGCAGTTCGTGCAGGGTGGTGGCGCTGTCGATAGCGACGGCGAGCTGGTCTGCCAGAAGCTGGAAGACGCGCACGTCGTCCTCGTCGAAGGCGTCCGGCGCGGTGCTCTGCACGTCCAGCGCCCCGAAGACGCGCCCCTCGATCCGCAAGGGCAGCGCCATCTCGGACCGCGTGTCGGGCAGCATCGGGTTGGGCTGGTGCGGGACCTGGGCGTTCGCGGTATCAAGGGCGATGACCGGCTGGCCGCGCTTGGTCACCTGGCCGATGACCGACTCCGAGCCGACCGCGAGGCGGTGGCCGGCGTCGAGGAGCCGTTTGCCGGCCACGCCGGTGCTCGCGCGGAGCAGGGCGTATTCGCCCGCCTCGTCCAGGATGAAGACCTGCACGTGGTAATGGCCGGTCTGCTGCTGGATGAAGTCCACCGTCAGCGGGAGCAGGGTGTTCAGGTCGCGGAGGCGGGTCACTGCGCGGCCCAGCTCGGCGACGGTTTCGAGGTCGCGGGTGCGCTCGGCGACGCGCGCTTCCAGGTTGCCGATCAGGTCGCGCAACTGCGCGGTCATCCGGTTGAACGCCTGCGCCAGCGCGCCCACCTCGTCGGCGCGTTTCACTTCGGCGGTGAGGTTCAGGTCGCCGCCGGCGACGTGCGTCGCCGTGCGGGCGAGGTCGATCAGCGGCCCGGCGATGCCCTGGCTGACGAATGCCGAGGCGATCAGCGCCACGATCACAGACGCCCCTGCCAGGGCGATGGCGATGGTTGTCCCCACCGTCGAGATGGCCTCGGCCTGGTCCTGTTCGACCACGAGTGCAACCTGCAATTCTTGCAGCCAGCGATAGGCGCCAACAACAGGCGTGCCGCGATAGTCCTCATATTGCGCGAAGCCGGCGGCGCGGTCGCTGATGGCTGTGTCCACAGCCTGCGTCTGCACCGTGGTCTCGCCCACAACTTGCTCCCCAAAGCGCAAGGGCGTGAGCAGGAAGTGATTTGCGTCTACGAGATAGGTCTCTCCAGTATCGCCCATCCCGGCCCGTTGGAGCATCACGGCGTTCAGCGTCGTCAGGTTGGCGCGACCGGCCAGGACGCCGATGGGCTGCCCGTCCAAATCGGTCAGAGGGCGCGTGACGATGAACAGGTCTTCGGGGAGGGCCACGGATACGACCACTGAGTGGATCGAAGGGGCTTCCAACCCGCTCACAAAGAAGCGCTCGTCCTGGAAGATCGCCCCTCCTGCGAAGGATCCGTGGACACAACGACCTTCCCGTCGCGGTCCATCAGGAAAAGTCCGTCGAATCGGCCCGTCAGCTCGATACTCCTGACCAGTTCCTTGCGAAACCCTTCCTGCGCGACCGCGTATGCGGTGGGGAGAGCGTCTTCCTGTATCAGGGTGCGCAAATACCACTCCACTGCGGCGCTCTCCACAATGGCCGCCAGGTCGGTGTGCAGCCGTTCGACCCAATTGGAGATTTCCGCCTGCTTGAAGCTTGCCAGCGTCTCAAGCTGCCTCTGTGCGCGCGCCTCGAATTCGTGCGCGTAGATGACGATCAGGGAGACGCCGACGATGACGGTCGGCAACAGGGCCATTGCGGCGAAAGTAATGGTCAGCCGGGTGCGGATCGTGTCCTGTACCACAAGCCGGATGACCTGCCAGGCGACCAGGAGCGCCAGCGGCACATTGATGAGCGGCATGCCCGGCGAAACCTCCAGGAGTGGGTGACGGGGTAGCAGCTCCAACTGGTTGACCACGTAGACATAGACAAGGTAGACGCCGAGAATCGCTACCAAGACGCCCCACCGGCGAAACCGGACAACGGTGCCCAGCAGCGACATCAACAGCACCACGCTGATCGTCAGCGGGAGGGTCGCGTCGGACCAAAACATCTCGCCGGCGCCGTAGATCACCATGATAGCGAACAGGAGCCAGTACCCGGCAGCCTCAAACCGGCCACGGCCTGCGAGCCGGTAGCCGGGGACCATGCAGAGAATCCCTGGATCACCCCCGACGATACACGCCAGCGCCTGCCATGCGCCCGTCTGTATGAAGAACAGCGCATAGCTACCGATGCTGATAACGGCCAGGACGGCGCCAATCCGGATCACGTTCTTCAGGGTCGCGATGCGCCGCGCAATAGCGCCGGCCTCGGAGAGGTCAGCCCATTCAGGCGATTGGGTGCGCGAGATTACGCTTTCATCAGGCATGGCTGCCTCCGGTTTGCAGGGACGCCCCTCACTTCGCGCCGTCGCGCTGCTGTCATTGCACAGACACCCCGCGCCGTGTCGGCGCGTTGTCCGGGGCGGGCGATCTCCATCACGCGCGCTCCTCCATTTCGAGGCGCACCGCCGTCCGCCGCGCGCTGAGTGCGCGCCGGATTTCCTCGGCGGCCACCGTCACCATGCGGTCGAGTTCGCTTGCGCCCTGGAGCCGCGCCGTCACCTGGTTCACCTGGCGTTCGCGCGCCGCCAACCGCTGCGCCTGCTCGAAGAGGCGCGTGGTCTCCAGCGAGTCGGAGAGGCGCGCGACGAGCGCGCGCGCCAGCGTCGCTGTATCTTCGCTCCAGGCCTCGTCCCCAATCTCGAACTCAACCGCGCCAATCGTCGCGCCGCGCAATACGAGCGGAAGCGCGATGTGACGCCCGTTGGGCGTGGTTTCGAGCACCGTGGTCTGCTCGGCGAAGGCGCGCTGCAACGCCGGCGACCACTGGTCATCTTCGAGGACCGTGCTATCGACGGTGTTGTAGCCTATCGTCGCCGCGCGCCGGAGCCTGAGCGCGTGCGTGTACGCATCGCCGACGAGGCGGCGGTTGAGCTGCTCGATCTGGGTGAGGTTCGCCTCCGATTCCGCGAACAGCCGCGCGTTTTCGATGGCAACGGCAACCTGGTCGGCCAGGATTTGGAACACCTGCGCGTCGCCCGCGTCGAAGGCGTCTGGTTTGACGTTTTGCACGTCCAGCGCGCCGATGATGCGCCCTCAACCCGGAGCGGCAGCGCCATCTCGGAGCGCGTCTCTGGCAGCAGGGGGTTGGGCTTGTGCACCACGGCGGCGTCTGCGGTGTCGAGCGCGATGACGGGTTCGCCGTGCGCCGTCACCTGGCCGATGACGCTGCTGGAGCCGACCGCGAGCCGGTGGCCGGCCTGGAGGAGCTTCTCGCCGACCGGGCCGGTGCTGGCGCGCAGGACGGCGTGGCCGTTCGTCTCATCGACCAGGAAGATCTGCACGTGGGCGTGGCCGGTGCGCGCCTTGATGAGATCGACTGTGTGGGGGAGGAGGGTATCCAGGTCGCGGACGCCGGCGACAGCGCGGCCCAGGTCGGCGACAACCTCGATCTCCTGGGTGCGCTTCTCAAGGTTGCCGATGAGCGCGCGCAGCCGCGCCGTCATGCTGTCGAAGCCATGCGCCAGTTGGCGCACCTCGGCCACGCCCACGTCGCCGGCCCGCTGGATCAGGTCCCCGACCTCGATCCGCCGGGCGGTGCGCGCCAGATGGGCAAGCGGGGCCACGATGTAGCGATTGAGATAGGCATTGAGCACAAAGCCGAGCGCCAGCACGATGAGGGGGAACGCGATCAGCAGGTATTGCGACACCCTCACCGCCATTGCTGCGTCGTCCATGTTCGCCAGGAACGCCGCATCGACAAACGTGAGCAGTTCGTCCAACACGGCCATCAGGGCGGCTTCCGCCGCTTCCATCGCCGCCAGCGATTCGGCGCGTGCGGTTGCCCCCACGCCCGCGTCGTACAGGGAGACGAGCGCCGTCGCGTGCGCTTTCGCGTCGGCGAGCGCCTCCGGCAGGCGTTTCAGAAGGTCCTGCTTCGCTGCGCTGTCCGTTTCGCGCTCTTGTTCGGTCCCGGCGGCGACGAGGCGCGCCAGGGCTTCGTCCAACGCCGTTTGAGACGCATGCAACTGCGCCAGGGTTTCCACGTCGCCGGTCAGGAGGTACTCGCGCGTCTCCGCGAAGAACGTGGCGCCGCGCGCTTTGACCTCATAGAGCGCCTTCAACTCCGTCAGGCGGTCGCCGGCCAGGTGTTCCAGGCTCGCGGTCGCGCCCCTGGCGACAAAGAGGCTGACCACCGCCACCGCCGCGACGAGCAGGGCGACGAACCCGGAGGCAGCGAACAGCCGGCTACCCAGCGACCAGGACGCGGCTCTTTCCAGTCTTTGAGTTCGTGGGGTCTTCCCGCCCGGCTGAGAAATCCGCGCTCAGCCATGTTTCATCCCCTGTTCCACGCCAAGCCGCACCGCCGCGCGCCGCGCGCCGAGCGCTTTGCTCAATTCCGCCGTGGCGGTGCGGAGCACGTCTTCCAGGGTTTCGTGCCCCTGCATCGACATGCTGACCGTGCTGATCGTCTGCTCGCGCAAGGTCTGGCGGCGGCTCTGGTCGAAGAGGCGCGCGCTTTCCACGCTTACGCCCAGGCGGTCGGCGAGCATCTGCGCCAGCGTGAGCTTGTCGTCGTTGTATGCGGCGTGGTCTACCATGAACTCCAACACGCCGATCACCGCCCCGCCATACCGGAGGGCAGCGCCACGTGGATGCCCTCATCGCGGCGCTGGATGACCGGCTCCCCGCTGGTGAGCGCGCGGGTCTGCGTCGGCGTCGCTTCGCCGGCGGGCTGCATCCCGCCGGGGTCGGCGGTGAAGGCAAGTGTCCCGTTTGCGTAGTTCTGCATGTGCCGCCGCCAGGTGTCGCCCACGAGCTGCCGGTTGAGCTGCTCGATCTGGCGCAGGCGCGCCTCGGATTCGCCGAGCAGTGCGGCGTTGTTGATGGCGACGGCGATCTGGTCTGCCATGCCCTGGAACACGCTCACGTGGTCCTGGTCGAAGGCGTTCGGCTCGACGCTCTGCACGTCCAGCGCGCCGACGATCCGGTTGCCGATGCGCAGGGCCAGCGCCATCTCCGAGCGCGTGTCAGGCAGGAGCGCGTTGGGCCGGTGGATCACGTCCGCGCCCTCGGTGTCGAGCGCGATGACCGGGTCGCCGGTCAGCGTGACCTGCCCGATCACGCTCTGGCTGCCGACGGTGAGGCTGTGGCGGCGGCGGAGCAGTTCCTCGCCGGCCTCGCCTGTGCTGGCCTTGAGCACGGCGTACCGGCCCGAATCGTCAAGCATGAAAAGCTGCACGTGGTAGAAGCCGAACGCCTGCTGGATGAGGTTGACCATGCGCGGCAGGAGCACGTCCACATCGTGAATCTGGGTGGCGATGCGCCCGATCTCGGCGATGGTGGCGATGTCGCGGGTGCGTGCCGTGACGCGGTGTTCCAGCGTGTCGATCAGGTTGGTGAACTGGTCTGCCATCGAGTTGAAAGCCGCCGCCACCTGGCCGACCTCGTTCTGCTGGCCGACCCTGGCGCGCAGGTGCAGGTTGCCCTGGGCAACCTGGGTAGCGACCCGCGCCAGTTGGCTGAGCGGGCGCGTGAGGTAGCTCACCGCGAAGAGGCTGACGCCGGCGCTGACCAGGGCAGCCAGGGCCGCCACCGCGATTGAACTTAACAGCGACTCTTGCGCCGCCGCCAGCGCTTCCACCTCGGCGACTTCGGCGAGCATCGCGGCCTGGAGCTTGGGCAGCCAGCGGTAGACGCCAATGACCGTGACCGGCGGCTCCTGGTAGTTCGCGTAGGTGTCAACGCCGTCTTCACGGGCCAGCGCGCGGTCGATACCGGCGCTGTGGTAGGCGCGGTTGGCGGGGTAGCCGTCAAAGCGGCTGGGCGTGACCAGATAGCGATCTGCTGCACTGACCAGGTAGGTTTCACCGCTCTCGCCCAGGCCTGTCGTCGCGCCCATCACGTCGGCCAGAAACGCCATATCCAGCCGCGCTGCCAGCGCGCCGACGGTGAAGTCGCCCTGGCGCAGCGGTTCGGTGAGGATGATCGTGACCGCGCCGCGCGCCGCGTCGTAGTAGGGGGCTGGCGGTACGACCGGCTCACGCTGGTTGCGAAGTAGGGTTGGTCAGCGACCGAAACGCCGATCTGGGACGTGTCCGACGAGGCCTGGATGCGGCCCTCACGGTCGTACACGAAGAATTCGACGATGCCCGAAACGGCTTCAGCGGCGTCCTGGAGCACGCGGACGTGAATCGCTTCGGTGCCGCTGCTCGGATCCGCGACGTATGCGCTGAGGCCGGCCTGCCGGCGCAGGTCGCTGAGGAAGAGGTCAACGCCCATCTCGACCGTGTCCAGCCATTGGTCGATCTGCGCCCGCTTGAGTTCCGCGATGGCTTCCAGCTTGGTGGTTGCCTGCGTTCTGGCCTGGTAGCTCATCTGGCTGAGCATGATGATGGTCACGACGGCGAGCGAAACAACCACGAGCAGCACCATGAGCAGCACGGCGGTCCCGCGAAGTTGCTCTCCTGGAAAGGAAGCCCCGGTTTAGTTCCCTGGCAGGCGTCGGTTGTGCGTCCATCGTCGTCATCCCCTCGTCGCGGCGGCGCTCAGGCCGGGCGCGCTTCTTGCCCGTTGCCCGCGCTGTCGGAGGCCAAACGCACCGTTGTCGTGTGCGCGCTCAGCGCGCGCCGGATCTCCGCCGCGGCCAGTTGCAGTATGTCGGCCATGTCTTGCGTGCCCTGCAGTTCGGCGCTGACCGCGCTGACCAGCCGCTCGCGCTCGGCGAGGCGCTGCGCATCTTCGGTGAGGCGTGCAGTTTCCAGCGACAGTTCAAGCCGGTTGACGACCGCCTGCGCCAGTTCGATGGCGTCGTCGCTCCAGTCCTCGCCTTCGCTGTTCGCCAGTTCGACCGCGCCGAGCGCGCGCCCGCGCAGGACAATCGGGACGGTGAGCACCTGGCGGTCGCCTTCCTGGCGCAGCGAGGCGCGCTGTTCGCTCGTAGCCGCGATCATGCCCGGCGACCAGGCGCCGGCTTTGCGCAGCGCGCCGTTCTGCCAGTCGAAGCCCAGGGTGTCCACCCCACGGTGGCCCAGATAGCGCGCCCAGGCCTCGCCGGTGAGCTGCCGATTCTGGCGCTCCACCTCGCGCGCGCGCGCCACGGCGTCGTCGAGCTGGCGCGCTTTCTCTGCCAACGTGCGCTGTGTGGCCTCGAACAGCCGGGTGTTCTCAACCGCCACCGCGAGCTGCTCCGCCAGGGCCAGGAGGTTAGGAATCTCGTCATCCGAGAAGGCGTCGGGGTCGGTGCTGTAGACCTCCAGCACGCCGATCACCCGGTCGGCGATGCGGAGCGGCGCGGCGAATTCAGCGCGCGCGTTGGACAGCAGGGGGTCTGCGGTGAAGAGGGGGTCGGTGTGGTCCGCCACGACCGGCTCGTTGACGAGCGCGGCGCGCCCGACCACGGTGCGCGAGTCAAGTTCCAGGTGATGCCCCTGCGCCAGCAGCCGCCGGCCGGCGCGCCCGGCGCTGGCGTGGAGGACGGCCCGCGTGCTGTCTTCGTCGATGAGGAATAGATTGACGTGACAGAAGCCAAAGTGCTGCCGGAGCAGCGCGGCGGCGTCGCGCAGCAGCGCTTCCAGCGACTGGTGGGTTGCGATGACCTGGCCGACGGCGCGGGTCGCGCGCAGGCGCGCCGAGACGTCTGTCGCGCGCCGGAGGGTCGCCTCCAGCCGGCCAACCGACAGGGCGAGCACGATGAGCGTCGTGAGCAGCAGCGCCAGGGAGTAGGCGACTTCGCCCACCGGCTCGATGATGCGCGCAATCGCGCCCTGATCCTGGGCAATCGCGGTGAGGACCACCAGCGCACTGCCGGCGGCAAACACCAGAACCCCACCGCGAACGCCGAGGAGCGTGACGCCCAGAACCAGGCTCAGGGCGATGGGCAGCAGTGTGGTGGCCCCGGTACCAAAGCTATACAGGTTGACCGCCGCGCCAAGCAGAATCGTCGCCATGAAGAGGACGCTCGCCAGGCGCAGCCGCCCGCTCTGCACGAGGAACACGTTGACGACGGCGACGGCCCACACCGGCGTCAGAACCGCAACGACGGCGACCAGACTCTCGGTTGCGCGCACGAGCATCAGCGCCAGCACCGCGACGCTGACCACAAGGATGATGACGCCAACGGCCAGGAGGAGCCGCGCGCGCTCCTGGTCGACGGGATCGGCGTACTGGTATCGCACGCGATAGGGGTGAAAGCGGAACTCGTTCATGGCATCCGTCCTCAATCCCCGCGTTCGCCGTTGCTGTCGTCTGGCTGGTCGTGCGCGAACAGGGTATCGGTGTGGCGCAGCCCCAGGCGGATGGCGGCGTGCTCCGCGCCGAGGGTGCGCCCAAGCTGGCTCACCGCCACCGAGAGCATGTCGGCGACCGTCGCCTGGCCCTGGAGCGCGCCGGCGATCTCGCCAAGCCGGTACTCGCGCTGGGCCTGACGCTGCGATTGCTCGACCAGACGCACGTTCTGCGCGGTGAGCGCGAGCCGCGTGGCGACGGCCTGGACGACTTCCAGCGCGTCACTGGAGGCGGTCGCGGCGTCGAGTTCGACCTCAAGCGCGCCGATGATCTCGCCGCCCAACTGCACTGGCGCCGAGATAAGGCGGCGGTCGCCCTCCTCGTGCGCGACGGCGCGGCTCTCACGCACGGCGCGGATGAGCGCCGGCGTCCAGGCAGTGTCGGCGTGCGTCTGGTCGCGGTCGAGGGTGACGCCGATGACCTCCTGCTCAAGCGTTTCCAGGTACTCGTCCCAGGCCTGACGGGTCAGCCGGCGGTTCAGGCGCTCGACTTCGGCAAGGTTTGCCTGCGCTTCCTTGAGCAGCATCTGGCTCTCTTCGGCGCGGCGCTGCTGCTCGGCGAAGAGCCGGGCGTTTTCGATAGCGACCGCCAACTGGTTCGCCGTCACGCGCAGGGCTTCAACGTCATCGGGGGGGAGCGCTGTGGCGTGCTTGCCGTGCACATCCAGCACGCCGGTGAGGCGCTCGCCAATCGTCAGGGGCAGCCCCAACTGCGCCTGGGTGTCGGGGAACAGCCGGTACCGGTGGAGCGGGTCGCCCTCAAGCACGAGCAACGGCTCGCCGGTGGCCGCCACCTGGCCGACGACGCTCTGCGAGCCGACCTCCAGACGGTGCCGCCGGTCGAGCAGCGCCTGGCCGATGTCGCCGGTGCTGGCTTGCAGGTCGGCAAATGCCCCCGCCTCGTCGATCAGGTAAATCTGCACGTGGTAGAGGTTCGGGAACTGCTCGCGGATCTGGTCCACAAGCTGGCCCAACATCACCTCCAGGTCCAGCGTTGCGGCGGCGATCTGGCTGATCCGGGCGGTCGCGCGGAGGCGGCGGGCGGTCGCGATGGCCTCTCTCAGGGCGGCGTTGTGGTCTATGGAGAAGTACCAGAGCGCGACGGCGTCAACCAGCAGCGTTGACGCGCCGACGACGACCAGGTCAAACGTGACTTCCTGGGTTGTGAGCACGCCGGCCTTCTGGAGTTGGTCGATGATCAGGATGGTGACCGTACACGCTACGGCCCAGACTCCGACCTCGGTAGTGCTCAGCAGCGCCGAAGCCAGCACGACGACGATGGCGACAGCGAGCACAGCGCCACGGTCCGCGCCGGTCGAGGCGATGAAGAGGGACACGGCCAGGAAATAGGCCAGCGTGATCGCCCGGCTGGCCGCGCGCAGCCGGCCTGTCTGGACCAGGATGTAGCTTGCGATGGCCCCCGACCACGCGATCACGGCGCTCAGGAAGGGGACGGTCATCTCGGACACGTCCTGCGCCTGCGTGGTGTTGAAGATCAGCAGCGCAGCGCCGACAACGACGAAGGTCGCGCCAATAATCAGCAGGGCGCGCGCCTTGCGCCGGTCGGGCTGGCTCTCGTAGGGGTAGCGGATGGCGGCCAGCCGCCCCACCCCGCGCTGTAGCGTGTTCATGCGCCACCTCCGTCGTGCAGGCGCTCGCGGGCCGGCAGCCCGATGCGCACCGAGACGCGCGGCGCGCCCAGCGTGTCGCGCAGCCCCTCGGCGGCAGAGACGAGCACGCCTTCCAGGTCGGTCGCGGTCTGCAGGCGCGCGCCGATTTCGTTCACCTGCACCTCGCGATCCGCGATGCGGCGCGTCTCGAAGAGGAGGCGGTTGCTCTCCGCCGCGAGGCCGAAGCGGTCGGTGATCTGGCTGAGCACGCCCAGTTCCTGTTCGGAGGGGAGGCGCTCCAGCTCGAACTCCATCGCGCCGACCACCTCGCCGCCGACCCGGATTGGCACAGCGACCACGTTGGCTGTGCCCGACACATCCTTGACGACCGCGCCCTGCTCTAGCGCCGCATCGAGCGCGGGCGTCCAGCCTTCGTAGCGCAGGGTGGTCATGCTCTGCAGGTCGAGTTGCAGCACCTGTCCGCTGCCCACGCTTTGGAGATATTGCCGCCAGGATTGCATCGCTTCGTGCGTCTGCTGGCGCCGTGTGCGCGCGGCGCGCGCCTCCGCCTCAGCGAGCCGGCGTTCGGCCTGCTGCGCCCGCTTGCGCGCCTCCGCGATTATCTCCGTGCGCACCACGGCGACGGCGATCAGGTCAGCGACAGGTTGGAGCAGTTCGGCGTCGGCAGGGGAAAAGGCGTTGGGCGTGAGGCTCTGCAATTCGATCACGCCGGTGAGGGCGTCGCCGACGAGGAGCGGCAGCGCGAGCACGGCGCGGGTGTTGGCGAAGAGTTCGCCGTCGGACCGTGAGGGCTGGAACAGGGTATCGCGCACCAGCACAGGGCGGCGCTCTGCGACGACCCGCCCCAGGATGCTCCCGCCGTACAGCGGGGGGCGCTTGAGACGGGTGCGTGATCTCGCGCCAACCCTCGTCACTGGAGCAAACCCCGACAACGCGCTCGCCTTCTATGAGGTAGATGCGCACATGGTCGAACCGGGTCGCGTGCTCCATGAGCAGGTCGATGGCCTGATCGACGAGCCAGGGCACCTCCACCGCAGAGACAAGCCGCGCGCTGATCTGGCTCGTGAGCGCCATGCTTGTCAGGCGTTCCTCGGCGCGTTGTGTCGCCCGGCGCAGGTTGGAGACCAGCCCTGCAGCGGTCGCGAACGCGATCAAAGCAGCAAAGGCCGCAAAAAACGCCGGCAGGAGCGAACCCGCCTCTTCGCCGGTCACCGTCAGCAATCCGGTGTTCTCGGCCCAGAGGTGCGCGGTCGCGTAGACGGATGCGCCAATTGTGTACAGCAGGCTGATATACCAGCGGGCGATGATCGCGACAAACAGCACTGACACGACAAGGTCGGCGCCAACTGATGCCGAGAGCGGCTGCGGCCACATGAAGATCACCAGGCCGACGAAGATGCCCAGCGTGACCAGGTTTGCCGCCGCCTCCATGTGTCCCCGGCGCAACAGGGTCCAGCCCGCCGCGCTGAACACACCGATGCCGACGAAAACCGCCCACAACAGCAGGTTGTCTGCAATGGTACCCTGGGCGAGAGCAAGCACGACGCTCTGGATGAGCGCAAGGACAAGGGCGACGCCGATCACCACCAGGACCAGGCCAATCTGCATGGCCCGGTTGCGCTCAGCGCCGGCCGGGTACTGGGAGAGGTTCAGCCACTGGCTGAGGCGTTCGTTCATGCGTCCCTCCCGTTATCCTGTGAGACGCGCAGGCATGCGCGCGCCCGCCGCGCGCCCAATGCCTGGCCCAGCTCGCGCATGGTGACGTGCAGCATGGCCTCCAGGTCGGTGTGTTCCTGGAGCTGGCCGGCAACCCGGTTCAGCAGTTCCTCGCTGGCGGCGCGCTGGCGCGCCACCTCGAACAGGCGCGCGTTTTCGATGGCGACGGCAATCTGGTTTGCCATGGTCTGCAGGGCGGCGATGTCCTCATCGGAGAAGGCCGCCGGCGCGGTGCTCTGGATCGTCAGCGCGCCGATGACGCGCGCGCGCGCGATCAGGGGCAGCGCCATCTCCGAGCGGGTTTCGGGCAGGAGCGGGTTCTCGAAGCGCACGGCTTCGTCGCCGATGTCGAGGGCGACGCGGGCTTTGGCGTTGGCGACGCACCACCCGATCATCGACTCGCCACCGACCTCGAGCTTGTGATGGCGCGCCAGCATGGCGCGCCCCGCTTCGCCGGTGCCGGCGCGCAGCACCGCCCACTGGCCGGGTTCGCCGTCTGGCTGCCCGTTCTGGTCCACGAGGAAGAAGCCGACGTAGTACAGGTCAAAGCGCTCGCGGATGAGGTCCACGACGCGCTGTTGCAGCGCTTCCAGATCGAGGAGGGCATTCGCGACTTCAGACACTTCTGCGCCCGCCTGGAGCTGGAGGCTGCGCCGCTCCAGGGTGTTCAGCAGTTGCTGGCGCTCGGTGATGTCACGCGACAGGCCAAGCACGCCAGTGACACGGTCCTGCGCGTCGCGCAGCGGGGTCTTGAACGTGTGGAAGACGTGCACCTCGCCGTCAATGGTCGCCGGGTCATTGGGGTTGACGAGCGTCTCGCCGCGCTCAAGGACGGCGGTGTCGTCCGCGCGGAAGCCGCGGATGTTCTTTTTCGGGATTGCCGAAGACCAGTTCTTCGGGGAAGCCCAGCTCCAGGTCGTCTTTGCCGATCACGTCGTCCGGCCTCATGTGCAGCGCGTCGGCGTAGCCCTGGTTGACCAGGGTGTAGCGGAACGCCTGGTCCTTGACGAAAATCCAGTCTGGCGTGGCGTCCAGCACGGAACGCAGCAGCCGCTCATTGCGCCGCACTTCCGGACAGCAGTTGTTCGCGCTCCGCTTCGGCCTGCTTGCGGGCGGTCACGTCGCGGCCAATGCCGACCAACCCGACCACCCTGCCGGCCGCGTCTTTGACCGGCGCTTTGGTGGTCTGAAACCAGCGCGTTTCGCCTGTCGCCGCGTCCACGACGACCTCTTCGCGGTCGATCAACGGCTCACCCGACTGCATGATGGCCTGTTCGTCGGCGAAGTACTGCTCGGCGAGTTCCCTGGGATGAAAGTCGAAGTCGGTCTTGCCGATCATGGCGTCGAGCGAGGGGGCGCCGAGTTGCCTGGTGAGCGCCGCATTGCCCATCGCGAACCGGCTCTCGGCGTCTTTGGCGTAGATCACGTCGGGCAGGGTGTCGATGAGGGTGCGCAGGAGATTGCGTTCGTTCGCCAGTGCCTCTTCCGCCCGCTTGCGCTCGGTGAGGTCGCGGCCAATGCCGACCAGGCCGATCACGTTGCCGCTGGCGTCGCGGAATGGCGCCTTCGTGGTCAGAATCCAGATTTCTTCTCCATCCGCGCCCAGGGCGCGCTCCTCGTGGGTGACGGGCTCGCCGGACTGGATGACGTGCAGGTCATCCGCCCGGAAACTGTCTGCCATCTCGCGAGGGTAGTAATCGTAGTCCGTCTTGCCGAGGGTGTCTTCGATGCGCGCCTCGCCCAGCAGGCGCGCGTGGATGTCGTTGATAAGAAGGAAGCGGCTTTCGGCGTCCTTGACGTAAACGATGTCGGGCAGGGCGTCGACGAGGGTGCGCAGGAGGTTGCGCTCCTCGGCGAGTTGTTCCTCCATCTGTTTGCGGTTCGTGATATCGTGGTTGATGCCAATGATGCCGACGACATTGCCCTGGCTGTCGCGGAAGGGGACCTTGGTGGTGGACAGCCAGCGCCGGTTGCCCTCAGGGTCTACGGACGGTTCCTCGTAGTTCAGGCGCGCCTCGCCCGTTTGGAGAATCCGCTGTTCGTCGGCGAAGTACTGCTCTGCGAGTTCGGCCTCGAAGAAGTCGAAATCGGACCGGCCAACGACCTCGGCCTCGGTCGCCGCGCCCAGGAGCCGGCGGTGCGCCTCGTTGTCGAGGATGATGCGGCTTTCGGCGTCTTTGACAAAGACGTTGTCGGGCAGGCTGTCGATCAGCGCGCGCAGGAGGCTGCGCTCGGCCTCAAGCGCGGTGGTGCGCTCGCGGACGAGCGTCTCCAGCTCGGTGTGCGATGCCACAAGGGCCTGCTCGGTTGCCTTCTGCGCGGTCACGTCCTGCGCGACGACCACGACGCCGGTGACGTTGCCTTCTGCGTCGAAGGTTGGGACCTTGTCGGTCTGGATCCAGCGCGTTTCGCCTTCCGGCGAGCGGAGCGCTTCGACAATCCCCAGCTTTGGCTGCGCTGAGTTGATGACTTCCAGGTCGTCCTGGTGGTATTGTTCGGCGTCGGCCCTGTCGTGGAGGTCATAAACCGACCGGCCCTCGACTTCCGCGACCGTCCGGCCCATCGCCGCCGCAGCGGCCTCGTTGAGCCGCAGGATGCGGTTTTCGGTGTCCTTGTACCAGATCAGCGCCGGCGCGGCGTCAAAGATCGCCGCGTAGTCGGCGTGCTGCCGGCGGTGTGTTTCTGTCTCGGCGGCCTGCTGCTGGAGGGTGTCCGCAAGGCGCGCGAGGGCCGCGTTAAGCCGCGCCGCGCCCGGCGTCTCCTCCAAAAAATCGCGCGGCGCTCAAGGTCGCCGCTTGCCAGGGCCTCCAGCGCGTCGCTCACGCTGGCGAGCGTGGCCTCCAGGTCATGGTGCTGTGGTCCACTCATGGCTCACTCCCTACCACCGCAGGGCGGGGGCAAAGCCCGCACGCCGGCCGGGTTCCGGGCGCCCGCCGGTTCGCTGGCTATTTCCACTCCCATACCGCTTCGCCGGCCAGCACTCTGCGTATCTGTTCGGGGAAGCGGTCGGGATCAAGGGGCTTGCCCAGGAAGCCATCGAAGCCGGCGCGCTGCGCCTTCTGCATCTGCTCCTCGCTGGCCTCGGCAGTGACGGCGACGACCAGGGTGTCGCGCAGGCGCGTGTTGGCGCGCACTTTCTTGAGCGCCTGGTACCCGTCTTCGTAGGGCAGCCGGATGTCCATCAGGATCAGGTCGATGCGCGGCAGGGTGTCGGCGAACTGGACGACCTGCCAGCCGGAGGTCTTCCACTCGCAACTGTGGACGCCCATGAAGGCCAACATGCGCGCGATGAGGACGAAATTCGGGACGTTGTCCTCAACCACCAGCACGTGGGCCTCGCTGGGGTCGATGGGTTCGCGTCGGCGCGCCATGAGTACGGGCGTGGTCTCGTCAGCTTCGGGCATGTCCCCTGCTCCCCAGGTAGTTCCTGATCTGGTCTGGCAACTTGTCGATGTCAATCGGCTTGGCGATGAAGCCGTCGCAGCCGGCTTTCTTGGCCTGTTCCAGGTGCTCTTGCATGACGTTGGCGGTGAGCGCGACGATGGGGATGTGCTGGAGTTCTTTGAACTCGCGGAGCTTGACCGTCGCCGTGAGTCCGTCCATCTCCGGCAGGTTGATGTCCATCAGGATCACATCGGGGACCTCCCGCCGGGCGGCTGCGATGCCCTCGGTGGCGGTCCCGGCCTCGATGACCGTGATGCCCTCGGCCATGAGGACGCGCTTGACCAGCAGACGGTTCTCGTAGTGGTCTTCAATGTAGAGCACGCGGGGTTCTGCCATGAAACTTGCTCCCACCAGGAAGATGCGCAGAATAATTGCCAAAGAGTTAGCTTAGCGTGAACTCCCGTCAACAAAGTTTAGCATAAGAATCATCCATAAAAGGTTAAGGTTTTGTAATATCTTGATTATTGGGCTTTGGTTCGACTTCGGTTAGTAAAGCGTTTGTCACTGCGCCCAGCCCGCCAGTTGGAACGCAGCTTGCCGTGTGTTACAATGGCGCGCACTTCGACACTCGCGCCTCGCCTCTATAATAAATGAAAAATGGATTTTCCGCAATGGCAGACAAGCATCTCAACAATATTCTATCAAGAGCGTATGTAAAGAATCAATGTCCTGCAACGTTTGACGGAAAGCGTGGATTTCCCCAATGAACGACAACACGCCCGACATGGCAACCTTCATCCCCAGGCGCGCGATGGTGATCGCCGCCCACCCCGACGACATTGAGTTCGGCCCGGCGGGGACGGTCGCGCGCTGGACGCGCGGCGGTGCGAAGGTGAGTTACGTGCTGTGCACCGACGGCGACGGCGGCATCACCACCCCGGCGTAACGCGCGCACAGGCCGCCGAAATCCGCCGCGCGGAGCAGGTGGCCGCCGCGCGCGTGCTCGGTGTGGCGGAGGTGATCTTCCTCGGATATCCGGACGGGCTGGTGTTCAACACGCTTGAGCTGCGCCGCAAGCTGGTCTACCAGATCCGCCGCTTCAAGCCAGAGGCGTTGATGACCAACGACCCGACCGTGCTCTTCGCCAGCGACACGTACATCAACCACCCGGACCACCGCGCGGTGGGGCTGGCCGCGCTCGACGCCGTCTTTCCCGCCGCCGGGATGCCGCTCGTGTTCCCGGAGATGGCCGAGGAGGGCGTCGCGGCGCACTGCACGCCCTACATCTTCGTCTCGACGTGGGGCGAGGGGGCGAACACCTATATCGATGTCTCCGACACCATCGACCTGAAGATCTGCGCGTTGCAGGCGCACGTGAGCCAGGTGGGCGGGCGCGACATTGGCGTGCGCATCCGTGAGAGCGCCGCCGAGCGCGGCAAGAGCCAGGGAATCCCGTTCGCTGAGACGTTTCGCGTTATCAGCCTGCCGTGGGGGCGCGAGGAGAACCAGCACGTGCCGCCCGCGCCCGCCGACGCGGCTGAACCGTGCGCGGAGGTAGGCGGCGAGCCGGTCGTGATCCGGCTCAACAACGAAGGGCAGTAAGGCCGGCGCGGCGTGCGCGGCGCGCCGGACCTTCTCAACACGTCAGGTTTGCCACATGGCTGAAACAGCGCCGGAAGCGGCCTCTGGCGAGGCCCCCGGCATCGGCACGCTCAACGAAAAGTCGCTCCACGCGGCGCTGAAGGCCTGGTACGCGGAGCCGGGCGACCGCTTCGAGGTCGCCGTCGAGGGGTACGTCATCGACATCGTGCGCGGCGACCTCCTGGTGGAGATTCAGACGCGGAACTTCACCGCGATCAGGCGCAAACTCGTCGCGCTCACGGCCAGCCATCGCGTGCGCCTGGTCTACCCGGTCGCGCAGGAGAAGTGGATCGTGCGCGTTGCGCAGGACGGGGGCGGGCGGCTCAGCCGGCGGAAGTCGCCCAAGCGCGGCACGGTGGCGCAGGTCTTCGACGAGCTGGTGCGCATCCCGCAACTGCTCGCCGCCGCCAACTTCTCGATAGACGTTGTCCTCATCCGGGAGGAGGAGATCCGCCGGTACGACGCCAAACGGGGCTGGCGGCGAAAAGGGTGGGTGACGCACGAGCGCCGGCTGCTGGAGGTGGTGGATCGGCAGCGCTTCGTGACGCCGGCAGATCTGTGCGCCCTGCTCCCTGACGCGCTCGCCGGGCCGTTCACGACCGCCGACCTTGCCGCCGTGATGGGCGCGCCACGGCGGCTCGCGCAGCGGATGGCCTACTGCCTGCGCGCGCTGGACGCGATCACGCCGGTGGGGAAGCGCGGCCACGCCATCCTGTACGAGCGGTCGGCGCGCTAGCCAGTCGCCGGCGAGGCAATGGCGAAGATTGCCGCCGGCTGGTCGGGCAGGGGATCGACCTCCCGCCAGATCATGCGCGTCGTGTGCCCGACGTGATGCAGCGAGTAATCCCCCGCCAGCGGCGTCGCCGCGAGGTTGCGGTCTGGCAGGTGAACCTGCGTCATGCGCCCGCGCACCGCGCCCAGCGCGGTGTGGAGCAGCACCTTCGCGCCCCACGGAGAGTCGTGCAGCCACGGGCCGATAATGACCTCGTCGCCACGGCTGCGCGCCAGGAGGTAACCCTGCACCCGACCGCGCGCGTCGCGGTCCACCCACGACCACCGGGGGTACTCCGCCTGCAGGCGCAGCAACACGCGCCCCCTCTGCGCGCCGAAGCGCTGCTCGTCGTAGGCGATCACCGCGCCCATGTCGGCGGCGCGGAGGCGCCTGGCGCGCGGCCCGAAGAACTCCGTCGCCCGCCCGCGCCACATGTGCACGCGGTACAGTTCGCGGAACCCGAAAGCCCGGTAGAGGGGCAGGCCGGCGTCGGTGGCGTCGAGCATCACGCGCGCGATGCCCCGCGCGTACAGCGCCCGGAGGCAGGTTGAGAGCAGGGCGGTGGCGATGCCCTGGCGGCGGTATTGCGGATCGACGAGCATCATGCCGACCCACGCCAGCGCGTCGTCATACACGGTCGTGGTCACCGTGCCGATCAGCGCCGGCTCGCCCTTGACCTCCCCGGCGACGCAGTAGCAGCCTTCCGGCTCCCATTCCAGCAGCCGCCGCCACTCGTCGGCGTCATTCGACCACCCCACGCGCCGCGTGAGCGCCGTCGCCCCGGCGATGTCGTCGCGCGTCATCCGGCGCACTTCCCAATCCTGCGCCGCCATCTTCCGCCGTAATCCCCCCTTGTGCAGCCCCTGGATCACCACCGCCGCGCACCGGCGCGCGGGGCAGCGCACCTCGTCGCCTGCCGCCGATATACAAACGGGGCGCTGACTGCGCTGCTGCCGCCCTCAGCACCCCGCCCTGCCATGTCGAAATGGTCCCCGACCGGTTTAGCGTCTCGGTCGGAGGAAGAGGAGGTAGATGATCGCGCCGAGCACCGTCATGAACACCACCGCGCCCGCCGCGCCGATGGACGCCGCCGCGATGCGCGAGGCGTTCTCGCTGACGAACAGCCCCGACAGGTCGAGCGACAGCGTCGAGCCGGAGTCCAGCTCCGGCGCGCCCTCGCGCGCCGAGACCGCGCCGTACTCCACGCGGACGGTCTGCCCGGCGGGGACCGCAAGCCGGACGTTGGCCGGCGTCGTGGCGATCAGGTCCGCGCCGCTCATCATCAGGTCATAGGTGCCGGGCGGCAGGTTCATGAAGCAGTACGGCTCGTTGGGGCTGACGCCGCTGGTGGTGTAGCGCCCCTGCTCCTGCTGCCCGTCGGTGAGCGTCACGCTGACGCCCGCCAGCAGGCCTTCGCCGGGGTCGCGCGCGGCGTTGCGGTTGTCGTCCTTGTAGGCGAGCACGCAGAGGTTGCCGTTGGTGCGCATCTCCGGCTCCACCGCGCCGGCGTCAGCGACCTGGGGCGGCGTGGTTGGCGGCGGCGGGTCCGTCGGCTCGGCGTCGGCGGCTTCCTCCGCCGCCTGGGTGGCCTCTACCGCGCCGTCCGCCGGCTTGATGAGCAGTTCCTGACCGGAGAAGATAATGCTGCCGGTGAGGTTGTTCAATTGCTGGATCTGCTCCACCGAGACGCCGTACACGCCCGCGATCAAATTGAGGTACTGCCCCGACTGGACCACATGCACGATGGAGCCATCGTCGCGCGGCTCGGCGCGCTGGATGGGGATGTTCTCAGGCTGCACCGGAGCGACGGCCCCGCCGCCGGGGTTGGGGTTCGCGCTCCCCTGCCCGGTGACGACCAGCGAAGCGGCGTCGAAGAACGTGGTGTTCTCCGCAAAGCACCACTGCGGGCGGGAGTAGACGAACACGGTCACCGTGCCGCCCTGGGCGGTCGCCTCGACGGCGAACTGCTGATAGCCCCCGGTTGCGCTGATGCTCGGCGACCAGACGATGGCCCCGGAAGAGGGGTTGCCGCTGCCGGTGGGGTCGATGCCGATCTTCATAGTCGCCTGCGCTTCGCCCGACGACGTGGTTGCGCCCACCTTCTCGTCGCTGGAGATGATGCGCCCGTAGGCGGTGAAGCGCAACGTGCTGCCGGCGGCGACGTTCACGTTCTGCTTGAGGCCGGCGGTGTAGGTCTGGTAGTTCAGGTAGATCACGGCTGCCGCGCCGCCATCCTGGGCCTGGCCCGGCCCGGACTGGGTAAAGACCGGGCGGAAGTTGTTGCACCCGCTGGGCTGGTCCACGTACCAGGGTTCCCAGCCGTTGGGCGCGACGCCGTTGCCGTCGCCGAAACGGTCGGTGAAGCCGTTTTCCATGCTGCCGTTGTTGAGCAGGTTGGCCTGCGCGCCGGCAGGGAGCGCCGCCGCCGGCAGGGCCGCCAGCGCCAGCATGAGGACCAGCGCAATACGTTGCCACTTCCAACTACACATCGCAGCTACCTTTCGTTAAATGCATCACGTGTGATTGTACCCACGTCGGGGGCGGGTCGCTAGCGTGCGGCTGCCGCGCTCAGCGGCGCAGGCGCAGCCACGCCAGCCAGAGCACCACGAGCGCCCCGGCGAGCACCAGCACGATCACGCCGATCCACTGCGACAGGAAGTCGAGGATGCGGTTGCCCACCGAGGGCTGCTGGAGCACCGGCGCGGGGGTCGGCTCGATCTCTGCCGCCGGAGGGACGACCTCGCCGGCGGCCCCGGCAGCGACGCCGCGCGCCACGCCGAAGTCGAACGACTGCGACGCGCCCGCCTCGACGCGCACGGCGAGCACGGCGGAGGTGGTGGCGCTGTAGGCGCGCGGCGGCGTGACCTCAACCGTGTAGTCGCCCGGCGTCAGGCCGTCGAAGCAATGCGGCTCGCTGACGCCGTCGGTGCGGTAGCTCGCCAGCGCGTCCTCGCCCTTCTTGAGCGTGACGCCCGCGCCGCCGATCCGCCGTTCCACGCCCTCGAAGGTGCGGTTCAGGTTGGTGTCCTCATAGACGCCCACGCAGATCTCGCCGGTCGTGGCTGCTGCAGCCGCCGCTGCAGACCCCTCTGCGTCTGCTTCCGCGTCCGCTTCGCCGGATGCGCCGGGGGCCGCCGCGCCGCCAGGGACCGCTGCGCCGCCGGCTTCACCCTCTGTGTCGTCGCCCGTTTCTTCATCGGACTCCGCATCCGGGCTGGCCCCTTCCACGTAGCCCACCAGGAGTTCCTGCCCTCTGTAGATGATGTCGCCGGTCAGGTTGTTGAGGTCGCGGACGGCCTGCGCACTCTCCAGGCCGTAGGCCACGGCGATGCCGCCAAGCGTCTCGCCGGCGCGCACGGTGTGGATGATGCGCCCGTCTTCCTGCGGCGGGTAGGTCGGGATCACCGCCACGCCGAAGCTCACTGCGGGCGCGCCGCCTTCGCCGCCGCTTGCCGCGCCGCCCGCGCCGCCGACGCGCAACACCGCCTCATCCCAGTAGGCGTCCTGGTTCTCGGCGGGGGTGTCCTGCGAGGCGTAGAGGAACACCGTCACGCGGTCGGCCTGGGCCGTCGCGCTCACGCGAAACTGGAGGTAGTTGTCCAGCGCGTCGGCCACGCCGGACCAGACCACGTTCGGGCTGAAGGGGTCCGTGCCGCCGGTGGGGTCGATGCCGATCTTCATGTGTACGTTGCCGGGGTTGTTGGTGGACCACACGCGCGGCGGGAGGCCCTGCGCGTCGCGGGGTTCGTTGCAGGCCGCCCACTCCAGGCACGACCACGACTGCCCGTAGGCGCTGAATTCCAGGTTGGTCCCAGGGGTGATGCCGCCCACCGTCTGGTACGCGCCGGCGGTGAAGGTGCCCCACCCCTTGAAATAGCGCATGGCGCGGTCGCCGGCGACCACGCGCTCGCCATAGCCGCTGGAGGCGGACGACGTGCTCCATTCGGGGCGCAGGTTGGCCCAGTCCGCGCCGCCGCCCTCGGTCCACCAGGCGCGCCAGCCGTTGGGCATCTGAATCTGCGGGATGCCGTCTTGTGGGCTGTAGCCGCCCTCCATGCTGCCGTTGACGAGCAGGTTGCCGTCCTGCGCCGCGACCGGGAAAGCCGCCATCGTGATGACGAGCGTCGCCACAAGCCCGACGGCGCTCAGGCCAGCGATTAGAGCGGTTCTCGATTGTGCCATAGCCAAACCTCGCCTCAATCCTCGCAAGCGTTTTGTGCCCCCCTAGTGCGCGAGCGCGATCTGCGCTGCATTGTCGTGCACCGGCCAGCGCGAGTCGACAATCGGCAGGCGCGCGCCCGTGGCCGGGTCGTACAGGCCGACTTCGAGCGCGTCCTGCGGGCCGCCCGCCACGCGCTGCGCGACCACGTCGCCGGGCCGCCACTGGTCCGTCGGGTAGGCCCAGGTGCCGGGCGGCGCGTCCTGCGCCCCGCCGCCGTGGATGAACGCGGTGTAGGCGGCGTGCGGCTGCTGGCGGGCCTGCCAGTACAGCGTAATCTGTAGTGTATCGCGTAAGCCGCCGGTTTCAACTTTCGCAAGCGCCATCCCGTCGGCGAAAATCACCTCGGCGTCGGCCCACCCCGGCGGCAGCGGGGTGGCGTCGTAGGCGACATACAGATGAAACGGCGCGGCGTCCGGGTCGTAAACCGCCTCCGGGCCGACGCGGACCGCCACCAGCGCCGGCGTCGGGAGGAACTGCGTCAGCCGCGCCTGCGGCTCGTAGGGCCACGCCGCGAGCAACACCGGCGCGTCGGCCACGGCGGGCGCGGCCCCCGGCGCGCGGTCGTCGTAGACGGCCAGGTTGTCATGGCGGGCGGTGAGGAACCGGACCGACGGGTAGCGGTCCCACAGCCGCCAGTCCACGATGGCGCGGCCGGCCTGGTTGACCTCCGCCGCCAGCGCGGTCGCCGCGTGGTCGAACGCGAGCGCGGTCTCCGGCGCGGGGAGGTAGCGGCCAAAGTAGTCGTAGGTGGTCAGGCCAAGCGCGAGCGCCAGCACCCCCACCGCCAGGAGGCGCGGCGCGCGCGCCAGCGCCACCGCCGCCGGCAGCGCCGCCACCGGCAGCACGCCCACCGCGCGCAGGAAGTGCGGCGCGTCCTCGGCGAGCGCCGTCGGGAGCAGCAGCGCGCCTATCCATAGAACGGCGGCGGCGGCGGCGAGGTTCCGCCGGCACTGCCGCAGCAGCATCACCACGCCCACGACCCACACCAGCGCGAGCAGCGGGTCGAACACGGGGCGGCCCGGCAGGTTGTGGCGCGCAATCGTGTCGCCCTGCAAGGCGAACATCCCCAGCGCGGCGGCCAGGCTCCGCAGGAGCGCTCCGGGCAGGTCGCCGCCGTGGATGTCGGGGTTCCAGAGCGCCACCTGCCCCGTGCGACCGAGCACGAGATCGGGGTCTTGCAGCGTTGCGACCGCCAACGGCGCGAGCGTGAGCGCCGCCGCCAGCGCCATGAGCGCAATCGCGCGCCCGCGCGCGCGCAGCGCCGCGCGATGCCAGATGCAGGCGGCCAGCCCGATCAGCAGGAGGGCGAGCGGCGTGAAGCGCGCCGGCAGGTAGGTATACAGGCTCAGCCCGTAGGCGACGCCCGCCGCCACGAGCGCCCACCGCCGGCCGGTGCGCAGGCCATGCGCCCCCGCCGTGAGCGCCAGCGCCGTGAAGAGCGGCAGCGCCACCGCGCGGAATGCGACGTGGCTCAGGTGGACGTGCCAGAAAGTGACCGCAAGGACCGCCGCCGCCAGCAGGCCCACGCGCCGGTCGAACCAGGCGCGCCCCAGCGCGTAGGCGGCGGGGACGGTCAGCGCGCCGAGCAGCGCCGCCGGCAGCCGCAGCGCGAGCGCCGTCGGGCCGAGCGCGCCCACGCTCAGCGCGGCCATGTAGATGTAGAGCGGCTCGCGCCCGTTGTTTGCGGCGAAATAGAGCGACGGCGCAGCGCCCGCGCCCAGCGCGAGCGCGTCCAGGCCGTTGTAGGCCTCGTCCTGGTAGACGCCCGGCGGCCCGTCGCCGAGTGCGGCGAATCGCAAAAGGACGGCGATGCCGATGATGAGCAACAACGCCGCCGGGATGATGTGCGCGTCCTTATATCCGGTGGGGGAAGCGGGTTCTGCTGTGTTCAAGTCAGCGCGATTTTAACATGCCGCAGGAGGGTGTCAAAAACGGCGCGCGGGCGCGCAGCACGTGACGCGGCGCTGCGATTTGCCCGCCCGGACGGCGCGCGCTACAGTCCTCAGCATGGGGAGGGCCGGATGCGCGTGTTGATGATCTCCAAAGCGTGCCTCGTGGGCGCGTACCAGCGCAAGCTCGAAGCCATCGCCGCCCATGACGGTGTTGAGCTTGTGGTTGTGGTTCCCCCCGCGTGGCGCGACGAGCGCGGCGAACTCAAGCTCGAACGGGCGCACACGGCGGGCTACAGGCTGGTCGTGGAGCCGGTCGCGTTCGGCGGGAATTTCCACATGCACTTCTACCCGCGCCTGGGCCGGGCGTTCGCGCGGTTCCGGCCCGACGTGGTGCACATCGACGAGGAGCCGTACAACCTGGCGACGTGGCACGCGCTGTGGCTGGCGCGGCGCGCGGGCGCGCGGGCGCTGTTCTTCACGTGGCAGAACATCAACCGGCGCTATCCCTTCCCCTTCGACCTGGGCGAGCGCTGGACGCTGCGCCGCGTCGATTACGCCATCGCCGGCACGGACGGAGCCGCCGCCGTCTGGCGCACGAAGGGCTATCACGGGCCGCTCGCGGTGATCCCCCAATTTGGCGTGGACCCCGACATCTTCTCGCCCGGTGCGGCGCGCCCCGCCGGGGCGTTCCGGGTCGGTTACGCGGTCGGCTGGTGCCGGAGAAGGGCGTCGATCTGCTGCTGCGCGCCGTCGCCGGGCTTGAGGGCGACTGGCGGCTTGAGGTGTGCGGCAGCGGCCCGGCGGCGGGGGACCTCGAACGGCTGGCGGCGGCGCTGGGCATCGCGGACCGGGTGAACTTCTGCGCGTGGATGCCGAGCGTGGAGATGCCGGACTTCTACCGGCGGATTCACGCGCTGGTCGTCCCCTCGCGGACGCAACCCAACTGGAAGGAGCAGTTCGGGCGGGTGATCGTCGAGGCGATGGCGTGCGGCGCGCCCGTGGTCGGTTCGGACAGCGGCGCGATCCCGGAGGTGATGGGGGACGCGGGGCTGATCTTCCCGGAGGGCGATGTGGACGCGCTGCGCCAGGCGCTCGCGCGCCTGATGCGCGACCCCGCGCTGTGGGCAGATCGCGCCGCGCGGGGCCGGGCGCGCGTCAGGGCGCAGTTCACGCAGGCGCGCGTCGCGTCGGAGACGGTGCGCGTGTACCGCGAAATGCTGGCGACGTAGCCCCCTTGTTTACTCCAGGCGAGCGGTGTTGCGTTTCGCGCAGCCCGCCGACTGATGGATTTCGAATAATTGGACTGGCAACGCGCTCTTGACTACCCGTAGCGGCACAGCACGCTGTACCCCCATCCACCGCCATATCTGGCGGTAGGGGCGAACCGCCGGTTCGCCCCTACGACCCCTACATCGCAAGGTTTGTGATAGGCGCATAACCAGACCGTGACTCTGCGATGAAATTACCAGGGTAATCTACCAAAGTTCATCAGTCGCGGGATTAGAGAATTTACCCTCCCACGTGACCTCGAAGGGCACGGCCTCACCCGCGCGGAAGGCGAGCGGCAGCGCGACCTCGCCGCTTGCCGGTTCGGGAACCGCCACCGGCTGCGCGCCAGCGGCAGCCGTGACGCCGGTCGCGCCCTCCGGTATCCTGACGTAGAGCACGCGCTGCCCATCGGCGGCGGCGCGGTAGACGCCCGCGATGCGGCGCGGCTCAACCTCCAGGCGCAGCAGGGGGAGGTCGAGGACGAAGCGCTCCCTGGGGACGCGCGGCGCGATGGTCAGGCCGTCGCCGTCGGGCGACGGCTCGACGCCGCACACACGCAGCAGCCCCAGCAGCGCCATCGCGTCCTGGTTCGCGTTCATCACGGGGAAATCGGTCATCGGCGTGACCGGACTGGCCCACGTGCCGCCGGGGTTGGGCGCGTCGATGCCGTTGACGCCGTCCGGCCCCGACCAGATGCCCAGCCACACGTTAGGGAAGGCGTGGGCGTGCGCGGCGAAGGTGTGCCGCTCAAGCGAGCGCCACGCGAGGTCGGGGTAGCTGCGCGCGTAGGCCCACGTCAGCAGTTGCGAGACGGCCGGCCAGACGGCGCTCCGCCGGGGCAGCAGCATCGCCCCGATGGGCGAGGGGTCATCGAGCTGGCTGGCGATGGCATCGACCAGCGCCTCGGTGTGCCCAAGCTCGGCGGCCAGGCCGGAGATGATCGCCCACGGCTGGGATTCGAGGAAAATCTGGTCCTGCCCCAACACCACAGGACGGTTGGCGTCGTCGCGCAGGATGGCGCGGGTGTACCAATCGCCCGTCCACTGCGCCGCGACGGCGTCACGCAGCCCTGGAATGAAGGCGCGGATGCGCGCCGCCAGCTCAGGGTCGCGCGCCTCGACGAGCGCGGCGACCAGCGGCAGCACGTAGAGCGCCATCTGTGTGTTCGGCACCGACTCGCCGTGCGCTTTCGTGTTGTTGAACCACGACACAAACCCCAGCAGGCCGCCCATTTCGAGCGCGCTGCTCACCACCACGCCGTCGGACCAGTCGCCGTCGCTGACGCGGATCAGGCCGTGCGCGCCCACGCCGACCTCTTCGATCAGATGCCTCACCGCGAGGCGCACATGATCCAGCACCGTCGCGCCCAGCGGTTCGGGCGGCTGCGCCTCGCGCGGGTAGAAGGGCGTCTCCACATCCAGGAAGGCCATGTCGCCGGTGGCGGCCAGATACTCGGCGAGCGCGAGGAGGAAGAACAGGTCCAGGTCAGAGGGGGCGTCGTGGATCATTGCGCCGTCCTGCACGCCAAAGCCGGCGAAGGCGTAACCGATCTGGCCGGTCGCGGCGTCGGTCATGCCCATGATGACGCGCAGGGTGTCGCGCGCCAGGTCAGGGCGGAGATAGACCGACGGCAGGGCGACGAGCGCCAGGTCGCGCGGCGCGCCGTCCGCGCCGTGCAGGAACAGGTAGGCGGAACCCTGGGCGACGACGCGGGCGTCGTAGTAGGCGTTGTAGACGGTGGCCGAGAGCAGGTTGTAGGCGTGCCAGGCCATCTCACGCTGCAACACGGGGTCGCGCCCGGTCGAGAAGTACGCAAGCTGCCCCCTCCAGGCGTCGAGCGACCGGGCGAGCGGGTCGCCGGCGCGGTACGGCGCGAGGAAGTCCAGCGATTGGTCGGGGCGGACCGCGCCGTAGGCGTAGCGGAGCGTCGCTGTCGCGCCGGGCGGGAGGTGCAGGTCGCGGCGGAGCACGAGGCAGCACGGCATCGGGTTGCCGGCGGGCGCGGCCAGTTCGCCGTCGCGCCGGGTGCGCACGGCGTCGGGCAGGGCCGGACTGCCCGCGCCGAAGAAGGCGGCTTTGTCGGTGTACCAGCCGTCGGCAGGGCCGGCCAGGTCGGCAAGGAACACGTCGGCCGGCGCCCAGTCGATGCCGCTGACGTGGGTCGGCGGCGGCGCGGTGGCGGGCGGCTCCTGGTGGAAGCGCAGCGCCTGCGCGTCGGCGTCCCACATGACACCGGGCGTGAACTGCTCGTTGATCGCGCGGCGTATCTCGTCGCCGACGAAGGCGGCCAGGCCGGAGCGCACCCACTGGAGCTGCAACTGGTAGACGTTGACATCCCAGTATTCGTAATAGCGCAGGTCAACGGCGGTTTCGCGCAGGTTCTCGATGCGCACGTCGATCAGGAGCGCGGGGTCGTCGCCGGCCGGCGCGTAGACGCGGCGCACGGCCCGGAGGCCGCGATAGGTCGTCTCGGTCTCGTAGTAGCTGATCCCGAACACGCGGCGCGTCTCCGCCGCCGCCGGCCGGTAGCGGTAGGCGGTCGCCCAGGCCTCTTCGCCGTCGTCCAGGTAGGCGTAGCCGCCGGCGTAGGCGTGGCGTGGTTCCGCGTAGAGGCGCGCCTTGTCCGGCGCGTGGGGCGCGGGTTCGGCGAGCATGTCGCCGCGCGGCATCCCCATGCGGTAGAAGTCGCGCATCAGGCGGCGGACGACCATGCGCCGGTACAGGCCCACCAGGAAGGCCAGCAGCCGCCTGAAGACGCGCATCAGCCACATGCCGGCCTGGGTCCTGTCGCTGTCGTTGGCTTCGAACCGGTTGAGGAACACGCCGCCCCGGTCGGCCATGTAGAGCTGCACGGTGCCATCGTTGGAGGCCATCGCTGTCACGCGGTCGTTGCCGACCTGGTGCCAGTGGTCGCGGCGGTCCACGCCCTCGGTGTTCGGGTAGGTGGCGCGGACATCGCTGTACTGGTCGAGCTGGTACTCGTAGGCGGGCAGCCCGGCGGCGTCGAGCGTCCAGACGCCGAACGCCCCGCTCCCGGCGTCGGTGTGCTGGAAAACGCGCGGGTCGCCAGGAAGCGCGTCTGCTTCGGGCAGCGTGAAGTCGGGCGCGGGCACGCGGCCCAACAGCCAGCGGCGCACGGCGCGCAGCAGGTCCGAATGCCAGGGCGTTTGCATCGCTGTTGCCCCCCTGTGGATCACGGTCTGCCTGCTTATTGTATAGGTTGCCGGGCGATAATCCAACCGGCCCGGCGATATGATGATAAAACGGGCCGTGATTATCTTGTATCTGCGCCGGAACGGCGTATACTCCAACGCAGAGCCTACACGCGACGTTTCCCGCAACCGCTCCACGGCAACGACAGGCAATCGCTGCACTGCATCGCAGCACGAGGCATTCAGGGGTGTGCTATGGTTGACTATACAGGCGAAGAGTCCCGGCTGGCGCGCCTGCTGCGGCGCGTGGCGCTGGCGGCGGCGTTGCTCGCCATCGTCGCGCTGGTCGGCGCTTACTTCGGGCCGACGACGGCGTTTTTCACGCAGCCGCCTTTCGTGTCGAACAGCGTGGCCGCGTTGGGGCTATTGGCGCTGCTGGCGTGGTTCGCCGCTGCGGACGTGCGCCGCTTCCGCGCGCTCGCGGTGATCCTGGCCGGCAGCCTGGGGCTGGGCGCGGCGGTGTTTATCCTGCTGCTCTTCAGCCCGAACGGACCGGCGCAGCAAGCGCCGCTGCTGATCGGCGCGGTCGCGTGCGCTGCGGTGGCGCTGGCGGTCGCGTGGGCGCTGATGCAGGCGCGGCCCGCCGCCCCCGCGTGGCAGCCGTGGATGACGGACAAGCCGCTCACGCGCGCGGAGCAGGTCGGTCGGGCGGTGAGCGTTGTGGTCGGGCTGGCGTCGGTGGTGGGCGTGGCGGCGCACATCGTGTTTTCGTTCACCGGCCCGGCGGAGGTCGTCGCGTTCTTCACACAGCCGCTGATGGTCGGCGGCTCCGCCGTAAAGATCGGGGCGCTGGCCGCCTGCCTGCTCCTGGCGGCGTGGGACATCCGGCGACGCCAGGAGATGCTGACCGTCTTCATCCTGGCGAACGCGGTCTCGCTTGTGGCCGTCCTCGTGACCCACCTGGGCATCAACCGCTTCGGCGCGACCGCGGTCGTGCTTGGCGGCGCGGCGACCACGACCAGGGACATCATGCTCGGCGCGCTGCTCCTCGACGGCGGCGTGATCGCCCTGTTCGCCCTCCTGCTCGCCGCAATGAACCGCGCGCTGCTCGACCACGTTGCATACTTCACGCCGCTGCAATTCCGCGCGCTGGAGGCTGTCTCCGAGACGCTGATCGAGGGCGGGGCCTCCGAGACGGCGCCGCCGTACCAGATCGCGCTGCGCGCCGACGGCTACCTGGGATCGTTCGCCTCCCGGCGCATCTGGGTGTCGCGGCTGGCCGTCATGGGCGTGGACTTCCTGCCGCTGCTCTGGCTCCAGCCGCCGCTGCGCTTCCAGAACCCGGCGCTGCGGCGTGACTTCATCGACCTGCACTTCAAGCACGAGGTGGTGAACGCGCGCGGACTGTACGCGCTGCTGGAGCGCCACGCCCCTGACCTGATCGACATCATCGAGGCGGGGATGCGCTTCAACATGCAGATGACGTACCTCGGCTACTACGGCGACCCGCGCGTGCAGGCCGCGATTGGCTACACGCCGTTCTCGGAGCGCCCGGAGGGCCGGAAAGCGAAGCCCATCCGCCGGCACCCGCCGCTCAACGTCACGACGCCGGAGGACCTGCGCCGCGCCGGAACGGACACGATTTCCAGCGCGGATGTCGTCGTCATCGGGTCGGGCGCGGCGGGCGCGGTCCTGGCGCACCAGCTCGCCGCGCAGGGGCGCGACGTGCTCGTGTTGGAGAAGGGGCTGTACGTCCCGCCCGACGACTTCTCTGAGGACGAGGTTGACATGATCAGCCGCCTGTACCGGGAGGGCGCGTTCCAGATTTCGCAATCGCTGCGCTTCACGATCCTGCAGGGGAGCTGCGTGGGCGGCACGACGGTGGTCAACAACGCGGTCTGCTTCGACACGCCAGAGCGCGTGCTGCGCCGCTGGAACGACCCGGCGGGCGCGAACGCCGGCATCGACGAGACGGCATACTGCGCGTCGCAGCAGGCGGTGCGGGATTTGCTGTCGGTGAAATCGATCAAGGACTCGACGAAGACGCGCTCATGGGAGGACGTGCTCAACCCCGGCGACCGGTTCATCAGCAAGGGCGTCGCGGCGTACCTGAAAGACCAGCCGCACGAGTATGACGTGATCGAGGCGAACATCGTGGACTGCCTCGGCTGCGGCTACTGCAACATCGGGTGCCGGTACGGGCGCAAGCTCTCGATGCTCGACACGCTGCTGCCCGAAGCGCAGCAGGCGCACGGCGCGCGCTTCCGCATCCTCTCGGAGGCCGAGACGGTCCGGCTCAACGGGGAGGGCGGCGTCATCCGCGAGATCGTGGTCAGGCTGGGGGGCCGGCGCGAGCTGCGCATCCGCAACCCCAAGACCGTGATCGTCAGCGCGGGCACGGTGGCGTCAAGCTGGCTGCTGATGCAGAGCGGCATCGGCAAGGGCGCGCTGCCGGTGGGCCGGGGCATCTCTTTCAACATGGGCAGCCCGCTGCACGGGTATTTCGGGGAGAAGATCGACAGCTACGCCGGCCTGCAGATCGCGCATTACCTGGCGCTGAAGGACCACCCGGAGTTCGTCTACGAGACGTGGTACAACCCGCCGATTGCGCAGGCGCTGACCATGCCCGGCTGGCTGGATACGCACTTCCGCAACATGCAGCACTACGACGAAATGGCGGCGGTGGGTGTGCTCGTGGGGACGGAGCCGGTGGCGTACCTCAAGCCCTCGACGCTGTTTCGCGGGATGCCGGACGTGGTGTACAAGCCGACGGCGCGCGACCTCGAAACGCTGGTGGAGGCGCTCGTTATCCTGGGGCGGATCCTGTTCGCCGCCGGCGCGGTGGAGGTCTACGCCTCGACGCGGAAGTACCACAGCTACATGTCCGGGCGGGCGCTGTACACGTCGGAGGGCGAGCTGGACCACCTGGGCGATCTCGTCAAGGACGACCGCGACATCCTGCTCGGCACCGGCCACCCGCAGGGCGGCAACGCGATCAGCAAGGTGCGCGGCGTGGATGGCGCGCGCGGCGGGGTGGTCGGGCCGGATTTCAGGGTGCACGGCTTCTCGAACCTGTACGTGTGCGACGCGAGCGTGTTCCCCAGCGCGACGACGGTGAACCCGCAGCTTTCGGTGATGACGATGGCGCACTATGCGGCGGGCCTGATCCATTAGGGGCAGGGGGCGAACCGCCGGTTCGCCCCTACGCGCGATTGGCCTGTTCCACCGTTTAGGGTGCTCAGGGTCTTCTTCCCAGCGGGCAGGGTTGTCCGCGATGTACTGCCGGATGGCGTTGAGCATTTGTCATCGCGGATGATGCGGTCGTAGTAGCCGCGTTGCCAGACCGGCGCGACCATCCCGCCGCGCATCGCCCTGATACGTTTCGACGTAACCGACTTGAATTGCTGCACAATCGCGCCCACCGAACCCGACGCCGTGCCGGAGGGAACGGGGTGGCTGTTCGCCTGTGGTATTTCGATCGCGTCGTGCGGCGGGGCGTCGCTGAGACGATAATGGCGTGGAAGTGATTCGGCATGACGACGAACGCATCCAGGGCCACTGCGGGCGCACGGTTTCGGTGCGCAACCATTCGGCCTCCACGCAAGCGCCGAGCTGGTTCAGGCGCGACACCATCGACAACTTCGAAGAGGCACCCCGGTTGTGAGTGCAGAGGGTGAAAATAGCGCCGCCCTGGGTGTAGTCGTACCCCGCA
Organism: Anaerolineae bacterium; assembly: GCA_027494055.1. Classification (GTDB taxonomy): domain Bacteria; phylum Chloroflexota; class Anaerolineae; order Aggregatilineales; family JAFGMM01; genus JAOSJO01. The sequence goes on from JAOSJO010000027.1 coordinate 111,188, forward strand.
GGCGGATTGAGCGCCGGTTATGTTTGTCTGGGTCGTACTCTTGTTTCACGCGTTTTCTTACGGGGCGTGCCCTGTCAAGAAGCAGTGGATTACGAGTAGGGGCGAACCGGTGGTTCGCCCCTTTGGGTTCGCGTCGCGTCGCTTAGCCGACCGGCGGCGCTTCGGGCTGTTTGCCCTCCTCGCCCTCGCTGACCTCGTCCACCACGGTGGTGAACGTCAGCCGGCGCCGTGACTCGTTTTCGGGGTCGGTCTCCACGTCGATGACGACCGTCGAGCCAAACGGGAAAGCCCCGCTGAGGATGCCGTCGGAGAGCTTGTCCTCGACCTGCGACTGGATCTCGCGCCGCAGCGGGCGCGCGCCGAAGTCCGGGTCGAAGCCCTCCTCGGCCAGGTAGCCGCGCGCCGCCTCGGTGAGTTCGAGCGTCAGCCCGTGCTCGATCAAGCGCTCGCGGACCTTGTTCAGTTCGATGTCAACGATCTGCTTGATGTCCTCCCGGTCCAGCGCGCGGAAGACGACACTCGCATCCACGCGGTTGAGGAACTCAGGCCGGAAGAGCTTGCGCAGTTCGTCGAGCACCTTCTTGCGCATCTCGTCGTACTCGCTCTTGGACTGCGCGGCCACGTCGCGCGGGAGGTCGAAGCCCATGACCGAGCCGCGCTTGATCGTCTCCGCGCCGACGTTGGAGGTCATCACGATGATGGCGTTGCGGAAGTCCACCGTGCGCCCGCGCGCGTCGGAAAGGTGGCCCTCTTCCATGATCTGGAGCAGCATGTTGAAGGCCTCCGGGTGCGCCTTCTCGATCTCGTCGAAGACGACGATGGAGTAGGGCCGGCGGCGCAGCGCCTCGGTGAGCTGCCCGGCGTCCTCGTAGCCGACGTAGCCGGGCGGCGCGCCCACGAGCCGGGCGACAGTATGCCGCTCCATGAACTCGCTCATGTCAAGCTGCACGAGCGCATCTTCAGAGCCGAAGAGGAACTCGGCGAGCGCCTTGGTCAGCTCGGTCTTGCCCACGCCGGTCGGCCCCAGGAAGATGAAGGAACCCACCGGGCGGCGCGGGTCTTTGAGGCCGGAGCGGGCGCGGCGCACCGCCTTCGAGATCGTCTCGATGGCCTCATCCTGGCCGACGATCCGGTGGTGCAGCGCCTCTTCCATCTGGAGCAGCCGTTCCGACTCCTCGCCGGCGATGCGCGTGAGCGGGATGCCGGTCCACATGGAGACGATCTCGGCCACATCCTCATCAGTGACCTGGGCCTTGTTCGTCTCCGGGTTCCAGCTTGCGCGCAGGCGAAGGAGCTGCGCTTCCAGCTCGGCCTCGCGCTCGCGCAGGGTCTTCGGCGTCCTCGTCTTCGGCCTCGCCGATCTCCGTGCGCACGCGCTCCAGTTCCATCTCCGCGCCGCGCACGCGCAGGCTATCCGGACTCTTGTACATGCGGACGCGGCTCGCGCTCTCGTCGATGAGGTCGATGGCCTTGTCCGGCAGGAAGCGGTCGGGCACGTAGCGCGCCGAAAGCTGCGCGGCGGCGTCGATGGCGAGGTCGGTGATTTCGAGGTTGTGGTGCTCCTCGTAGGCCTTCTTGATGCCGTGAATAATCTCAATCGTCTCGTCGATGGTGGGTTCGTCCACCAGGATTTTCTGGAAGCGTCGCTCCAGGGCGGCGTCGCTCTCGATGTGCTTGCGGTATTCCTCCAGCGTGGTCGCGCCGATGCACTGCAACTCGCCGCGCGCCAGGGCCGGCTTGAGGATGTTGGCCGCATCGACGGAGCTGCCGGCGCTCCCTGCGCCGACGAGCATATGCACCTCGTCGATGAAGAGGATGCTGTCGGAAGCCTTGAGTTCGTCGATCACGCGCTTGAGGCGTTCCTCGAACTGGCCGCGATACATCGTGCCGGCCACCAGCGACCCCACGTCAAGCTGGAGCACGCGCTTGCCCAGCAGCGGCTCCGGCGTCTGGCCGGCGATGATGAGCTGCGCCAGCCCCTCGACGATGGCGGTCTTGCCCACGCCAGGATCGCCGATGAGGGCGGGGTTGTTCTTGGTGCGGCGCGAGAGCACCTGGATCACGCGCTCGATCTCGGTCTGCCGCCCGATCACCGGGTCGAGCTTGCCCTCTTCGGCGAGGGCGGTCAGGTCGGTCGCCAACTGGTCAACCAGGGGCGTCTTGGCCTGCGGCTTCCGCGAGGAGTGCCTGCGGCTGTGGTGGGCGGCCCGACTGGACGGGACTTTCCTGCAGCACGCGGCGGGTCTGCCGGCGCACCTGTTCCGGGCTGACGCCCAGCCGCTTGAGCACATCGAGCGCCACGCCTTCGGGCTGGCGCACCAGGCCCAGGAGCAGGTGCTCGGTGCCTATGTAGTGGTGGCCCATCTTGCGGGCCTCGTCAACGGCATACTCCAGGACGCGCTTGGTCCCCGGTGAGAGGTCGAGCTTGTTGGCCGTGCGCTGCCCGGCCTGCGTCATGCGTTCCACCATCCTCGACGCGGTCCTGATCGAGGCCGAGGTCACGCAACACCCGGCCGGCGACCCCGCCCTCCTCGCGCATCAGGCCCAGGAGCAGGTGCTCGGTGCCGATGTAGTTATGGTTCATGCGCTCGGCTTCTTCCTGAGCCAGGCTCAGGACGCGCCGCGCGCGCTGCGTGAAGCGCTCCATCTTATTGGCCATGACGCCAACCTCCACATTTCCGGTCTACGTAGTCGAAAAGTCTCCCAACGGCTATTTGCTGAACCGACACGTCCATTCTGATAAAATCCTGGTACTTCTCCATGGTCAGACTGTACCTAATCTCGCCACTCCGCGCCACCCCTTTGTAGTCCTACGCGATTAGAAAGGCATTAGAACACCATATACAGCACAGAATCTCGATGGGCGAGATTCTGTGATCGGAAGTGGATTCGTTTTACAGGTTTGAGGGGCGCGCCGTTCGCTCGCGCGCGTCAGGACTCGTCGAAGTCGTCCTCATCGTCGTCGTCGAAGTCCCCGTCCTCAGTGTCCTCGTCAGAGGCTTCGTCAGTGTCCTCGTCAGAGGCCTCGTCTTCGTAGTCGTACTCGCCCTCACTCTCGTCGACAATCTCGAACTTGTCCGCCACGTCGTCCGCCGCGTCGCCTTCGGCGACATCTTCGGCGACATAGCCGACGGAGTCGCCGATGGTCGGCGCGGCAGGTTCGTTCTGGTAGACGGCCTCCTGCTGGAGCTTCCAGTCGAGGTCGGCGTACCGGGCCGAGTCCACCTCTTTGATGCTCAGGCCCATGCGCCGCTGGTTGGGGTCCAGCTTGATGATGCGCAGGGTGACCACATCGCCGACGGCCACGACATCGCGCGGGTGCGCGACGCGGGTATCCGCGAACTCCGAGATGTGGATGAGTCCTTCGATCTCCTCAGCGCCCACGAGCCGCGCAAACGCGCCGAACTTGGTGAGCTTGGTGACGGTACCCTGCACCAACTGGCCGACCTGATACTCGCGCGCGATGCGATCCCACGGGTCCTCTTCGAGCTGCTTCAGGCTCAGGCCGATGCGCCGGCGCTCCCGGTCCACGCTGATGACCTGCACGGTCACCTTCTGGCCGACCTTCACCACCTCTTTCGGGTGGTTGACCGGCCTCCAGGTCAGTTCGCTCATGTGCACCAGGCCGTCCGCGCCGCCCAGATCGACAAAGACGCCGAAATCGGTCAGGCTGATGACGCGGCCCGTGCGCTTCTCGCCAACCTGCAGCTCGTCGAGCAGGGCCTCTTTCTGCTTCGCGCGCCACTCGCGGGTGGCGGCGCGCTCGGAGAGGATGAGGCGGTTGCGCGGGCGGTCAACCTCGACCACCTTGACCATGATGCTGTCGCCGATCATGTCGGCCCAACGCTCTTCGGGGTCGCGCCGCTTGACTGGCGGCGGCGTTCGACGCTGATCTGGCTCGCGGGCACGAAGCCGCGCACCTTGCCAAACCGCACGATCAGCCCGCCCTTGTTGTAGCCGGCGATCTTGCCCTCGTAGACGTCCTGGCTCTCGCGATACTCTTCCGCCTGACGCCAGTCCTGCTCTTCCTGCGCGCGCGACAGCGACAGGACCGGGTGGCCGCTGCGGCCCTCCGGGTTGAGCACGTACACGAGCACCTTGCTGCCCGGCTGCAACGTTTCAAGCGTCTGGCGGTCCATGCGCTCAAGCTCGCGGCCTGAGATCACGCCCTCGGCCTTCGCGCCCACGTCGATCAGAATTTCGGTGGGCGAGGTCTGGACGATTTCGCCCTCAACGATGTCGCCGCGATGGATGGCTGATTCTTCCTCGACGCGCTCAACCTGGTCGAGCCAGTCCTCCATCGTCAGCGGTTCGGACGCCGCGCCCGCTTCGGGTTCGGCCTCGGCGACCGCTGCTTCAGTGGCCGCTGCTTCAGCGGCCGCTTCTTCGGCGACCGCTGTTTCAGCGGCCTCGTAAACTTCAGCCGGCGCGACCTCAGCGTCCGCTCCCTGAGTGTCCGCTTCCTCGGCGACCGCTTCTTGAAGGACCGCCTCTTGAGGGGCCGCCTCTTCAGCGTCCACTTCCTGAGTGGTCACTTCTTGAGTCGCTGCTTCTTGAGTGGCCGCTTCCTGAGCGACCGCTTCCTGAGCGACCGCTTCCTGAGCGACCGCTTCCTGAGCGACCGCTTCCTGAGCGGCCTCGGCCGGCGGTTCGACAACTTCGGCTTCAGCAACCGGGGCCTCTTCTTCGGACGCCGCGACCGTCTCTTCGTCTGAAGCGCCGTTTTCGATGGCTTCACCCGGCACAGGGGTTTCCACGGCGGTCTCGGTCTCGCCGTGGATGGCTTCTTCTTGCTGCATGTTGATGGCTCCCAAGCGCTAAGGACTACGCGCGGGATTATACACGCTCCCACAATAATGTTCAACACCTTACCGCGCGCGGCGTTGCTTCTGCCGGATGGGACGCGGATTCGACTGGCGAGAATTGCGGCAGTTGTGGAAGGTGGATGCACCGACGGCCCCACATCTGGCAGCCGGCGGCGGCGTCGCCCGTGCGAGGAAAGGCGTGCGCGCGGTTGATTATCAGCCTGCCATCAAGTACAATCACGCCGTTCCGGCGGCATTGAAACCGCCAATTGCGTGTCGCGCCGCCCCGCTGCCAGCAGTGAGTTGATCCATGCCCAAACACAGGCCGATTGAACCCGAAGACGACACCGAATCCACCTATTCCGCCGATGTCCCGCCAGTGCCCTTCGTGCCGTTGGGCCATGTCCAGGCGCACGCCGTCGATGGCGCAACCGTGACCTTCCGGTGCGCGAACGGCCTGCTGCGGCTCACTGCGCTCGCCGAGGACTGTTTTCGCGTGTGGGCCACGCAGGCGCCGGTGTTCCCTGAGCTGTTCTCCTACGCCGTCGCCAAGCCTGACGTGGAGTGGGACCGCCCCCAGCCGACCGCGCTCGACGACCGCGACCAGGTGACGGTCGAGTTGCGCGACGTGGCGTGCCGCGTGAGCAAGATGGACAGCGGCCTGACCTTCGAGACGGCGCAGGGCCACCCGATTTGCACCGACGAGTTCGCCGGCATGGCGTGGCAGGAGGGCGCGCTCTGGCTGCACAAGCGGCTCGCGCCCGGCGAGGCGGTCTACGGCCTGGGCGAGCACGCCTGCGCGCTCAACCTGCGGGGGCGGCGCTATGTGCTGTGGAACCAGGACCCAAACAGCTACAATCGGGGCGACGAGCCGATCTACTTCGGCATCCCGTTCTACGTGGCGCTGCGCGAGGACGGGCGCGCATATGGCCTGTTCTTCGACAACACCTGTCGCGGCTACGTGGACGTGGGCGCAGAGCAACCCGACCGGCTTACGTTCAGTTTCGAGGGCGGGGAGCTGCGCTACTACCTGTTCACCGGGCCGACGGTCGCCGACGTGCTGGCGCGCTACACGGAGCTGACCGGGCGCATGGCGCTGCCGCCGCTGTGGGCGCTGGGCTATCACCAGTGCCGGTGGAGTTACTACCCGGAGGCGCGGGTGCGCGAAATCGCCGCCGAGTTCCGCAAGCGGCGCATCCCGTGCGACGCCATCTACCTCGACATCGACTACATGGACGGCTTCCGCTGCTTCACCTGGGACCGCGAGCGCTTCCCCGACCCGGCGGGCATGATCCGCGACCTGCGCGCCGACGGCTTCCGGACGGTGACGATGATCGACCCCGCGATCAAGATCGATCCCGATTACGCGGTGTACCGCAGTGGCGTGGCGCAGGACGTGTTCCTGAAGCATCCCGACGGCGCGCTCTACACGGGTTCGGTGTGGGCGGGGCCGTCGCACTTCCCGGACTTCACGAGTCCGAAGGTGCGCGCCTGGTGGGCCGATCTTTATGCCGAGCTTGTCGGGATGGGCGTCGCGGGTTTCTGGAACGACATGAACGAGCCGACCGTCTTCCCCGAAAGCGGCGACGTTGACGCGGAGAGCATCCATACCCTCCCCGACGACGTGCCGCACCACTGGGAGGGGCGCGGCGCGACGCACCTGGCGGCGCACAACGTCTACGGCATGTTGATGGGCCGCGCGACGCGCGAGGGGCTGGAGCGTCTGCGGCCCGACAGGCGCCCGTTCGTCATCATCCGCGCTGCGCACGCCGGCGCGCAGCGCTACGCCATCTCGTGGACCGGCGACAACATGTCCACGTGGGACCACGTGCGGCTGAGCATCAGCATGTGCCTCAACCTGGGGCTGTCGGGCCTGTCTTTCACCGGGCCGGATATCGGCGGGTTTGGCGGCGTGCCCGATGGCGAGATGGTCACGCGGTGGATCCAGTTGGGCGCGTGCCTGCCGTTCTTCAGGATGCACACCATGATGGGCACGCCCGACCAGGAGCCGTGGAGCTACGGCCAGCCCTACGAGGACATCAACCGGCGCTACATCGCGTTCCGCTACGAACTGCTGCCCTACATCTACAGCGCCGTCGCGCGCTGCGCCCGCGACGGCCTGCCCATTGTGCGGCCCATGTTCATGCACGGCACGCGCTTCAGGAACGTGGACGATCAGTTCATGCTCGGCGACCACCTGCTGGTTGCGCCCGTGCTGGAAGCCGGGCAGCGGTCGCGCACGGTGGCGCTGCCGAAGGGCCTGTGGTACGACTTTTGGACCGGGCAGCGCTTCGATGGGCGCGACGGCAGCGTGGAGATCATTGTGCCCGCGCCGCTGGACACGCTGCCCCTCTTCGTCCGGGCGGGCGCGACGATCCCACTCTGGCCGGTGATGCAGTACACGGACGAGCGCCCCGTCGAGACGCTGCGCCTGTGCGCCTTCATGGGCAATGGCCGGGCGGCGCTCTACGAGGACGAGGGCGACGGCCCGGTGCGCGCGGATGGCTGGTCGGCTTTCGACCTGCGGCTCGACCAGGACGCGAAGACGCTGATCCTGAAGTGGGAGCGCCCGCCGGACGCGCCGCTGCGGTACCGGCAGGTGGACGTGGAGGTGTTCGGCCTCCCGTGGGAGGTCGCCGACGTGCTGTTCGACGGCGAGCCGGCCCCGTTCTGGATCGCCGACCACGGCCTGGTGCAGGTTACGGGCGCGCCGGTTTTCGAGACGCTGCGCATCCAGCCGCCAGACATGCCGGGGCGCGGATCATGAGCCTGGCGTCTGCAGAGCACCGTCGCGCGGTTGCGGCCATCGCCCAGGCGGTGGCGGGCGCGGAGCGTGTCGTGGTCGCCAGCCACGCCTACCCCGACGCCGACGCGGTGGGTTCGCTGCTGGCGCTGACGCTGGCGCTGCAGGCGCGCGGCAAGACGGTCACGCCGTGCCTGCCCACCCGCATGGAGGACGCGGTGCGCAATCTGCCGGGGGCGGCGCAGGTGCGCGTCGGCGGCGCGCCCGGCATCCCGACGCCCGATGTGGTCTTCGTGCTCGATTGCAGCGCGCTCGCGCGCATCGACCCGCTCCCCAGGCGGCACCCGGAGTGGTTCGAGGGGCGGCCTCTGGTGAACATCGACCATCACGGCAGCAACGAGGCCTTTGGCGCGATCAACCTGGTCGATCCGGGCGCGGTCTCCACGGCGTCCATCCTCTACGAACTGCTGCCGGCGCTCGATGTGGCGCTCACCCCGGAGGTTGCGCAATGCCTGCTCACGGGCGTGCTGGGCGACTCACAGGTCTTCACTACGCCCAGCACCGACGCCGCCGCGCTGAAGGTCGCCGCCGCGCTGGTGTCGGCGGGCGCGTCATACCCGGACGCGGTGCGCGCGGTCCACGCGCTGGCGCTGGCGCGCGTCCGGTACTGGGGGCGGTGCTCAACCGCTTGGAGCTGTTGCGCGGCGGGCGCGTGGCGCTGCTGATGACTTCGCTGGCCGAGCAGGAGGCGGCGCCGGTCTACGACCCTTCCGAGGGGCTGGCGGACTTCCTCACGCGGGTGGACGACGTGGATGTCATCTGCCTGCTCGTCGAGCGGGATGGTGGCGAGATCAAGGGCAGCCTGCGGACTGCGTCGCCGCGCCTGCAGATGAAGCAGATCGCCTGCCGGCTGGGCGGCGGCGGCCACGACAGCCGCGCCGGTTTCTCGCTCTTCGGCCTCTCGATGGCGGCGGCGCGCGTGAAGGTGCTGGCGGAGATCGACGCCTACCTGGCCGGGGCCGCCGGGCAAGATTCACGCTAATTTCACGGACGCACGCGGGCGACTCTGCTATAATGCGCGCAGGTTTGCACCTTCACAACCTGCCGGCCATCCGCCTGGCCCCCCTGGGGCCGGGTGGTAAACTGGGTATAGCCTCACCGCCTGGCTGACGAGGCTCCTCCCCAGTGGCCTGCCGACTCGCGCCTCCCCTTCCCGTTTGTGATCCCTTGTCAAGCGCATCGCACACTTCTCGCACCCATCGCGGGGCGGCAGACCGCATCTGAAGAGCGTGGCGACACGCTCTTCTTTTGCCTTGATGTGCCGTCTCTGGAAGTAGCGTCCCATAGCTTCCCGGAAGCTCATGCGTTTTGAGAACTCCCCTGGTAGTCTCTTGCGAGAGTCGGGCTATGGCCTACCACAAGCCTTGAGATGTGGCGATTGTAGGGCGACCCACCGGGTCGCCCCTACCGCCAGAGATGGCGGTGGATAGAGGTATAGCACGCCGTGCCTCTACTGGGTGGTCAAGAGAGCGTTGCTCGTTGTAATCATTCGAAATCAATCAAGCTTTCGGGAAGCGCCGACGTTTCCCGTCTTTATGGAACAAAAAAGCCCACGGCGCGTTCAGCCGTGGGCTGGGAGGTCTGCGTAACAGCGGCTCAGGCCAGCTCCGCCGAGGGAAGCTCGAACCCGCGCAGCCGTAGCGCCTTCTTGGCGTCGATCAGCGACTTGTGCCCGAAGCGCGGGATCGCGAGCAGCGCCTCGTCGCCCTCGGCCAGCTTCTCGACCAGCGCGCCCGCCGTGTCGATGCCGGCCTCTGCGAGTACGTCGATGATGCGCTTGTCGAGTTCAAGCTCGCTGAGCGGTGTTTCGGGCGCGGTGAGCGCCGACGCGCGCGCCTCGGCCTCGGCGCGGATCGAATCGCGCGCCTGGAGGCGCTTCATGAAGCGGTCAACCTGGCCTTCGGTGTCCACGATGCGCATCTCGCCCGTGTAGAACGGGTGGCAGTTCGAGCACACGTCCGTGCGAATTTCGGGCACGGTCGCGCCGGTTGTCCAGGTCGCGCCGCACGCGCACGTGACCGTCGCTTCAGGGTACCACTTGGGGTGGATGCTCTCTTTCATGCCTGACTCTCTTCCGGATACACACTCACGAACTTCACGCCCCGCTTGACCTCAAACGTCACGACGCCCTCGGCGACGGCGAATAGCGTGTAGTCCCGGCCCATGCCGACGTTCGCGCCGGGGTGGAATTTGGTTCCCCGCTGGCGCACGATGATGTTGCCGGGAATCACGGACTCGCCGCCAAAGCACTTCACGCCGAGGCGCTTTGCGTTGCTGTCCCTACCGTTGCGGCTGGAGCCGCCGCCCTTCTTATGAGCCATGGCCTACTCCTTATTACCTCTAACGCGCCGACCCAACACTCACGCGGTAACGATCTTGTCGATCTGCAGGCGCGTGTACTGGTGCCGGTGCCCCTGTTTGCGGCGATAGCGCTCTTTCGGAATGTACTTCCACACGATGACTTTCTTGGCCTTGAACTGCTCCACCACCGTCGCCTGGACCTTCACGCCCTCGACCAGGGGCTGGCCGACCTGCGGCGCGCCGTCGCCGACGACAAACAGCACCTCGTCGAGTTCGACGCTGGCACCAACTTCAAGGGGGAGGCGCTCAACGTCGATGACGGCGCCTTCCTCAACCCGGTACTGGCGTCCGCCAGTGCGTACTATTGCGTACATGTGCGTTCTCCAATCTTCGCTTGCCGCCTCAGCCGGAGGCGCGCCCGCCCCGGCCCGAGGGGAAAATTGGCCTCAACCAAAAGTCCGCCCCAGCCACAGCCGGGGCGCGGAGTGTCATTATAACCATGCGCGCGCCGGCTGTCAATCATTTTTCGCGGGCCGCGATGTCACCGGGTCGATGGACCTGACAGGGAGGGAAGCGCGCTCTGGCGAAGCGCCCCGCGCAGCCTATTTTACTCCGCCGCGCGCCGAACGGGCAACGCGCGCCCAGGGTCGCAGGCTCAGGAGGGCGGGCTGCCCGGCAGCACCCCAACAGCGATGAAGTCATCCTCCAGAAGGGGCACGCGCGGGTAATCGAACACTTCCTCCGGCGTGATCCAGCGGTAGGCTTGGTTCTCCCCGGTCGAGCGCCACCGCAGCGTCGGCCGGCGCGCGCGCAAGCACCGGGTGGATGAGCAGGGTTTCCTCGCCCACCTGCACCGGGAACGGCGCGCCCGCCCGCTCAACGACGACCTCCAGCGCGATTTCCTCGCGCACCTCGCGCGTGGCGGCCTGGGAGACGCTCTCGCCTTCCTCTATATGGCCCGAAATCACCGACCACTTGCCGGGCATCACGCGCCGGTGCGGGCTGCGCTGCACGATGAGCACGCGCCCGTCGGGTCGCTGCACGACCACGGAGACGATATTGGTCTCGCCCATCACGCGCGCGCCTCGGCGTCGTCCAGCGCCTCCAATGCGGCCTGGGCAGCGCGGCGCTGCACCTCGGCCCAGCCGGCCTCGGTCGCCATCTTGACGAGGTGCGCGCGCACCGCGACCTGCTCCTCCACGGTGAGGCGCATCCATGCCGCCGTGATCCGCACTGGCTCCTCGCTGAGTGTGTCGGCCCAGAATTCTTCAAGCCAATCTGTCATGTTGCCGGCTCCTTGATTGAATTGTGCCAAGCGCAGGTTTTTGTGATATTTTTGATCCACGGGTTCCTAATTCGCCACTCGCCACCAATTAGGGAGGATCAGATGTCCAACTCGCGCGCAATCCGACGCCCTGCCTGGGGCCGCACGTGCGGTCGCCTGGGTGGCCTGCTCCTGGTCTTGCTCATCGCTATAGTACCCGCTTCGACCGCCCTCGCCCAGGAAAGCGGCCTCGTTGCCGGGCAGGCCGCCACGGGCACCATAACCGACGCCAACTACATGAACGTCTGGCGCTACGAGTCGCCGGGCAACGAGACGATCAACGTCGCGGTCGAAGCCACCAGCGGCAACCTGGACACCACACTCGTCGTCATCAGTTCCAGCCTCGATGTGCTGGCCGTCAATGACGACATCGATCCAAGCAACGGCAACTTCAACTCGGCCATCAGCGGCCTGATCATTCCCAATGCCGACACGATTTTCGTCATCGTCTCGCGCTACGACACGCAGGCCGGCTCGACCACCGGCGCGTACCGCGTGCTGCTGACGACCGGCAGCGGCGGCGGGATGATCACGACGGGCGGCACGACGGGCGGCAGCACGACCGGCGGCCAGACGGGCACGCTCACGCTGGATCAGGCCCTCATCGATGGGAAGCTGCAGGACGCCTTTGACCACCTCATCGCGTTGGGCGTCATCCCGGATTGGGACGGCACCATCGGCATCAATATCCCGGACAACGCCTTCCTGGAGTCGTTCCGCGCCGACGAGCACCAGCTCTTCATGCGCGTGGGCCAGGGCTACGGGCGGCGGACGTCATCATCCGCACCGATTTCATCTGGAACGGCGACGACGACGTGGTGGCGTGCGGCGTGGCTTTCCGCACGCAGGGGAACGGCAACGCCTACACCGTGTATGTGGGTCGCGAAGGGTGGGCCGAGCTGGGCCGCTGGGAGAACAGCGGCGACGACTGGGTGTCGCTTGGCGTCTGGGATGTCACCGGGCTGAACACGCGCAACGGCGGCAAGAACAACCTGGTCATCACGGCAGTGGACGACCAGTTCCACGTCTTCGTCAACTACGAACTGATCGCCACCGCGACCGACCGCACGATCACCGGCAACGGCGAGTTCTACCTGGCGCTCTACAAAGAAGACGCGGCGCACCTGCGGTGCGACTATCCCGGCTTCTGGGTCATCACCCAGGACCAGTAGAAACTGTCTCAGTGGGCGGGGCTGCCGGCGCTTCGGCGGCCCCGTTCCCTTTGTGGCTCTCCTCGCGCCGCGCCTCGGCGTGGCGGGAGCGCCGCCGCGACGAACGCGCGGAACAGCGGGTGCGCCCGGTTGGGCCGGCTCTGGAACTCCGGATGGAACTGGCACCCGACCATGAAGGGGGTGGTCGCCCAGTTCGGCGATCTCCACCAGCTCGCCGTCTGGTGACAGGCCGCTGAAGGACATGCCGCCGGCCTCGAACCGTTCGCGGTAGACGTTGTTGAACTCCCAGCGGTGGCGGTGGCGCTCGTCAACACGCGGCACGCCGTAGGCCTCCGCCGCCCGCGAGCCGGGCACCAGCACGCACGGGTAGATGCCTAGGCGCATCGTCCCGCCCATGTTGCGCACCGGGCGCTGGTCGGGCATCAGGTCGATGACCGGGTGATCCACGGTGCGTTCGAACTCCGTGCTGTTCACCGACTCGGTGCCGAGCAGCGCGCGCCCGAACTCAATGCACATGACCTGCATCCCCAGGCACAGCCCCAGGTACGGGACTTTGTTCTCGCGCGCGAAGTTCGCGGCCTTGACCTTGCCCTCGACGCCCCGGTAGCCGAACCCGCCCGGCACGACGATGCCATCGACGCCGCGCAGCGCGTCGAAGCCGCGCCCTTTCTCCAGGTCGCCGGAGTAAATCCACTCGATTTCGATGTCGCGGTTGTTGGCGACGCCCGCATGGACCAGCGACTCGCGCACGCTCATGTAGGCGTCGTGCAGCTCGACGTACTTGCCCACAATCGCCACGCGCAGCGTGGGCTTGGGCTGGCGCATGTCGCCGATCAGGTGCCGCCAGTCGCTCAGGTTGGGCGCGGTCGCCCGCGCGCGCAGGTCCAGCCGGTCCACGATGTATTCACCGAGGCCGGCGTCCTCAAGCAGCAGCGGCACTTCGTAGAGCAGCGGCGTGGTTTCGAGTGGGATCACCGCCTCGCGGTCCACGTCGCAGAAGAGCGCGATCTTGTCGCACAGCTCCTCGCGCACCGGGTAGTCGGCGCGCGCGATGATGATGTGCGGCTGGATGCCGATGCTGCGCAGCTCGCGCACGCTGTGTTGCGTGGGCTTGGTCTTGAGTTCGCCGGTTGCGCCGATGTGCGGCAGGAAGGTCACGTGGACGAAGAGCGTGTCCTCGCGCGGCGCTTCGGCGCGCATCTGGCGCAGCGCCTCCAGGAAGGGGAGGCCCTCGATGTCGCCCACCGTGCCGCCCACCTCGACGATAACGATATCGGCGTTGCTCTGCTCGCCCACCAGCCGGATGCGGCGCTTGATCTCGTTGGTAATGTGCGGGATGACCTGGATCGTGCCGCCGAGGAAGTCGCCGCGCCGCTCGCGGGCTATGACCTCGGCGTACACCTGGCCGGTGGTGACATTACAGGCGCTGGTCAGGTTCTCGTCGATGAAGCGCTCGTAGTGGCCCAGGTCCAGGTCGGTCTCCGCGCCGTCGGCGGTGACGAAGACCTCGCCATGCTGGTAAGGCGACATCGTGCCCGGATCGACGTTGATGTATGGGTCCAGCTTCTGAATCGAAGCCTTGAACCCGCGCGCCTTGAGAATGCGCCCGATGGCGGCGGCGGTCACGCCCTTGCCAACCGAGCTGACCACGCCGCCCGTGCAGAAGATGTACTTTGGCATCGTTACCCCCTGTCGAACACGCTATGTTTACGGTCTTGTTGCCACGTTTCCAATAGAGAGAGGGGCACAGCACCCTGTGCCCCTCTCCTGATGTGCACCTGCGGTTGGCTCCCCTCTGCGGGAACGGCCAAGTGTAGGTATCACGCCTTATCTCTCCTGTCGCCGCGCTTTTGCTCACGCTCCCGGCGGCGAACCTGACAACACAAAATGCAGCGGCGGGGAGGGAACCCCAGGGGGCGTCTCCCCGCCGGTGCGTTCAGGACTTAGCGATCAGCTTTCAATGTCCAGTGGTCGCGCCGGTTCAGACCAGTTTCTCCAGGTCGTCGGCAGCGCGGCGCATGTCCAGGAAGATTAGACCCAGGCGGGCGCTTTCGCGGATCAGGGCGACGAGTACGGCTTCCTCGCCCACCGACATGAGAATCACGAAGCCGTTGTCGCCTTTGATGTAGACCTGATCCAGAATGCCCCGGCCCAACTCGCTGGCGATGCGTTCGCCCAGTGAGAGCATCGCGGCGGCCATGGCAGAAACGCGGTCTTCGTCAAACCCCGTCGGGAGGTGCGATGCCATAATCAGGCCATCGACGCTCACCACGGCGGAGGCTTCGATGTCCGGCGTGCCGCCCTGCAAATCCCGCAAACGATCCACCATCAACTCGGTGCGCGATTTCGCCATTTGGTGATGCTCCTTCTTCAAGCAATCATGCCGGTGGCGCGCCCACCGGTGGCCTGGATCTCACGCTCAGGACGCTAGCATGATAGCATGGGGTATTTGCAAAGTCAAAAACAACATGCGCCACGCCCAACGCGCTCTGCCAGATGCCAAAAGGGGTATAATCGCGCCGCTGCGACCGGCATACATGGCAGACAAGGAGTAATCATGGCCGTTGTCACGATCCTCGGCGCGGGCTATATGGGCGCCGCGCTCAGCTTCCCTGCACTCGAAAACGACCACGAGGTCCGGCTTTGGGGCACGTGGCTCGACGACCCGTTGATTGACGCAGTGCGCATCGGCCACGAGCACCCACGGCTCGAGATGGCGATGCTCCCCGCGCTTCAGACCTACAAGCACAAGGAGCTTGCCCAGGCGCTTGACGGTGCTGACCTGCTGATCTGCGCGGTCACGTCAGAGGGGATCGCGCGCGTGATGCAGTCCGTACTGATGCTGATCGACCATGAGATCCCGTTCATGTCGGCGACCAAGGGGCTGTTGCCCGGCCCCAACGGCCACATGGACCGGCTCTCACGCACGGTGGAGGCGCTGGCGCTCACGTCCCTCCATTACGGGCAGATCGGCGGCCCCTCCAAGGCGGTGGAGCTGTGCCGCCGCATCCCTACGGCGGTGGTCTACGCCGGCGCGCACGCTGCCTTTGCAGCGGACATCATGCACGCTCCCTACTATCACATCACGCTCAGTGAGGACCTCCCTGGCGTGGAGGTGTGCGCGGCGCTGAAGAACGCCTTCGCCATCGGCAGCGGCCTCTTCGATGGGCTGGAGAAGGCGGGCGCGGTCACCGAATCGTACAACGCCAAGAGCGCCTTCTTCAGCAAGGCGGTGCATGAGATCGCGCGCGTGGTGGAGGCGATGGGCGGTCAGCCAGAAACCGCCTTCGGGCTGGCGGGGGCCGGCGACCTGATCGTGACGGCAGTTGCGGGGCGGAACCGCACCTTTGGCGAGATGGTGGGCGCGGGGACGCCGCCGGACGAAGTCGCCGCGTACATGGCTGCGCGTAACCTGCTCACCGAGGGATACCCGGCGGTGCGCACCGGCTGGGCGCTGGTCAGCCACCTGGCGGGAGAGGGCAGACTCGACCTGGAGGACTTCGCCTTCCTGCGGGCGCTCTACGCCATCGTCTACGAGGGCGCGCCCGTCAAAGAGACGCTGTTTGCCATCGACCTGCGCGAGCGCCGCCTGAAAGGCGCAGATGGGCGGGTGCCCCGGTGGGCTGAAATAGGCGACAGGGAGGCTTCCCACCATGACCACTCGCTGGGATAACTTCTGGAAAGATGGATGGGAACGGACGCGCGAACGCCACATCGCCTGGTGGCGCGGCGAGGGGATGGTGCTGCACGTGATGGCCCCGCGTGGCGGCACCGCGTATGACGCCGATGCGCAGGCCCCGTTCTATTACCTCATGTCGGGGCTGGATGCAGACGCCGCCTTCGACGGCCCGGATGCGCTCGCGGCGCACTGGCTCGATGCCGTCCCCCGCGCGCGGCGGGCGGCGCGCTATCTAGCGGACATCTACTTCGGCGGCGAGGCGTTCCCCTACTTTGACACGCACACCGGCCCTGGGAGCCTGGCGACGTACCTGGGCGCGACGCCAGAATTTGCCCCCGACACGGTCTGGTTCTGGCCGGCGCGCACTGCCCTCAGCGCGTCGACGCCACTCCGCTTCGATCCGGCGAACCCCTGGTTCTTGCGGCAGAAGGCCCTCCTTGAGGCGGGCATGGACGTGAGCGCGGGGCGGTTCCTGGTGAGCATGCCCGACCTGGTGGAGAACATCGACACGCTGGCCGCGCTCCGCGACACGCAGGTCTTCATGCTGGACCTGGTCGAGCGCCCGGACTTCGTGAAGGCGAAGGTTGCCGAGATCAACCAGGTCTATTTCGCGGCGTTCGATGCGTTCTTCGACATCATCAAGGACCCCTGGGGCGGGAATGCCTTCTCGGCGTTCCACATCTGGGGGCCGGGCAAGACGGCGAAGGTGCAGTGCGACGCGGCGGCGATGATCTCACCGGCGATGTTCGCCGAGTTCGTCGCGCCCGGCCTCACTGAGCAGTGCGCGTGGCTGGATTACGCAATCTACCACCTGGACGGCACCCACGCCCTCCCGCACCTCGACACGCTGCTGCACATCAACGCGCTGGACGCGATTGAGTGGACGCCGCAGGTCGGCCAGCCGCAGGGCGGCGACCCGGCATGGTACGCCATGTACTGCCGCATCCTCGACGCCGGGAAGAGCGTGCAGGCGATCAACGTGCAGCCCGCCGAGGTCGTCCCGCTGCTGGACGCGGTTGGCCCCAAAGGGATGTTCGTCACGGTCACCGCCGCGACCGAGGCCGAGGCGCGCGCCCTCGAAGAGGCCGTCGAAGCCTACCACCAGGCGTGAAACCACGCGCTGGCATCGGGGCAGCGGGTTACGCTATACTCGCGGCCCTGCCGACGGAGGGGAGGGCGCTCTGGGGTCGATGCGCGTCAATCGCCAACGCTTCCGTCGCGCCGGGCTGGCGCTCGGCGCGCTGCTGCTCCTTGCCGTGGGCGCGGGCTACGTCGTCTATCGCGAGTGGCGCGTGCCGCTGCTCCAGCGCCCGGTCAACGAGGCGATCCGGCGCTGGTTCGATGACCCGGCGGCGCGGGACGCGCTCGCCACCGCGTTCGACGCGCCGTGTCCGGGCTACCCGTTCCTCGTGCCGTCGAGCGGGTTCGTCGGCGGGCTGCCGTGGAACGCCGCCTATGGCCCGTACAACATCTTCAACCCGCACCCCGGCATCGACATCTTCGGGCAGAGCGACCTGGGTACCGTGCCGGTGCGGGCGGCCTACGATGGCTGGCTGACGCGCGAGGCCGACTGGGTGTCGAGCGTCATCATCCGCCACGACGACCCGCTCAACCCCGGCGCGACGATCTGGACGTACTACACGCACATGGCAAACGCCGACGGCAGCGCGGACTTCATCGCGGCGGCGTTCCCGCCGGGCGCGCGCGCGGTCCCGGTGACGCGGGGGCAGGTGATCGGCTACCAGGGCGTTTACAACGGCGGGCCAGAAAGCCGGCCTGTCGCCATGCACGTGCACTTCAGCATCGTGAAGAGCGACGCCGACGGCGCTTATCGCAACGAGGCGGTCTTCGAGAACACGCTTGACCCCTCCCCATACCTGGGCCTGACGCTCAACGACGCCGACGCGCCGCAGTTCCCGCTGCGGTGCCTGCCGCCGCCGTGACGCCCGTCGCGCGGGGAAATGCGCCGACGCGGCCCTCATGCAATCGCCCTGCGGGTGCGCTATAATCCTCCGGCCTTGCGGCGCTGCGGCGATAGAATAGCGACTCAGCCGAAGGAGTCTGTGGGTGATCCTCGTGACCGGTTCGACCGGTTTCGTCGGGCGGCATCTGGTGCAGCGGCTCGCCGAGTCGGGCGCGCCGGTGGCGCGCTGGTGCGGCCCCGGCGCGGGCGCACCGAAGCCGACATCTGGGATGTGCCGGTCAACCTCATCACCGGGACGATTGGCGACACCGAGGCGCTGCACCGCGCCATGGTGGGCGTGCATACCGTGATTCACCTTGCCGCCGCGCCGCCGTGGGCGGGCGCGCGCGCGCTGTACGATGTGGACGTGGACGGCGCGCGCAACGTCGTCGCGGTGGCGCGCTCGGTGCGGGTGGGGCGCATCATCGTGCTCAGCCACATCGGCGCGGACCGCGCGTCGGCCTATACTTTGATGCGCGTCAAGGGGGAGGCTGAGGAGGTCGTGCGGCGCAGCGGCCTGGCCTATACCATCGTGCGCTGCGGGATGATCTTCGGCGAGGACGACCGCACCATAAACGCCGTCGCGATGCAGCTCAAGGCCAGCCCCGGCGTGTTCTTCATCCCGGCGGACGGCGACACGCTGGTCCACCCGCTGTGGATCGAGGACCTGGCGCGCGCGCTGGTCAGCGCGCTGGACAACCTCGACACGGTGGATGCGACGATCAGCGTGGGCGGGCCGGAGTACCTGACCTACGAGCAGACCGTGCGCACCGTCATGCGCGTGACGCGCACGCCGCGCGCGTTGATCTCGTTGCAGCCCTACTGGCTGCGCCAGGCGACGTGGGTTTTCCGGCGGCTGATGCCGCGCCCGGTGCTCACCTCGCAGTGGTTCGACCGCATCGCCGAGAGCCGCACTGCCGACCTCAACAGCATGAGCGACCACTTCCACCTCCAGCCGGCGCGCTTCGAGGACACCGTGCGCACCTACATGCCCGGCCGGCATTATGGCCGCGAACTGATCCGGTACGTGTTGGGCCGCAGGCCCTATTGACAAGATCGAGGCGAACAATGGGCGACATTGAAGTCAGGCCGGTCACGACGATTGAAGCGATGCAGCAGGTCGAGGCCGTCCAGCGCGCAATCTGGTCCAACGACGAGCACATGGTGATCCACACCCACTGGATGGTCGCGCTCGCGCACAACGGTGGGTTGGTGTTGGGCGCTTACGACGGCGACCGGATGGTGGGGTTCCTGGTCGGCTTCCTGGGCCTGGAACAACCCATCGACTCCGATCTGCCTGGGGGCAAGCTCAAGCATGTCTCCAAGCGGATGGGCGTGCTCCCGGCGTACCAGAACGCCGGCGTGGGCCTCAAGCTCAAGCTGGCGCAGCGCGATCTGGTGCGCCGCCAGGGGGTGAGCCTCATCACCTGGACGTTCGACCCGCTGCGCAGCCGCAACGCGCACTTCAACCTGCGCAAGCTCGGCGCAGTCACGCACCAGTACATCCGCGACTACTACGGCGAGCTGCACGACCTGCAAAACGGCGGCGCGCCGACCGACCGCGTCATCGCGGAGTGGTGGATCAGCACCGAGCGCGTCCGGCAGCGGCTCTCCGGCGGGCGCCCCGGCCTGACGCTGCAGCACTTCATTTCAGCCGGCGCGCCGCTGCTCAACCCGACCGAGTCAGGTCGCGACGGCCTGACGCGGCCCGGCGAGAAGGTCATGCCGGTCGCGTGTACTGACCGGTTGGTGGTCCTCGTTGAAATCCCCAACGACTTCGGGGCCATCCTGGAGCGCGACCACGGCCTCGCCAGCGCGTGGCGGACGCACGCGCGCGCGGTCTTCGAGCCGACTTTCGCCGCCGGCTACATCGCGACCGACTTTGTGCACGAAGTCGTGGCGGGCCGCCCGCGCAGCTTTTACGCGCTCAGCCTGATGGGCGTGTAGAGCCAGGGCGTGGAGTCCGCCGCCCGGCGCGTTACGGCTTGAGATGTTTAGAAATTCTAACGCTTTGACGACACGACATTTACGCTTCATTGCGGTTCTTCTGCTATCATTATTAGTGGTGCCAGATCAAAGTGGCGCGGACTGCACCGGCACCGTGGGGTCATCATGCCCAGGATCAGAAAGCAGCGCTTGGGGCGAGGACAGGGTTTGGTCACCTATGCCCTGTTGCTTGCTCTTGTCGCCATTGTCGTGATCGTGGTGATTGCGGCGCTCGGCGACGTGATCGGGGCGACGTTCTGTAGCGTGACCTACGCGCTGATGGGCGCGAACATGCCCGAAATTGAGTACTGTGAAACGCCGCGCATAAGCTGCGTCGGCGTGGCGAACGGGGCGACGGTCAGCGGGCCGATTTCCCTCGAAGCGGTGGTGGACGACATTCGCGGCCCCGACAATATCCAGCAAGTGGATTTCTACGTCAACGACACCCTCTACCGCACCGAATACATCTCCCGTTACTGCCTGGGTGCGGGCGACGCCACGTGTGGCGGGTATAACACGTCGGCCCTCGCGAACGGGACGCACACCATCCGCGCCGTTGTCCACGACGTGGACGGCAACACGAATGCCTGCTCGGTGACGTTCGACGTGTCGAATTGAGTTGCGTGGTAAACTTCAGGCCCTCAGGGGCCTCATCGCAAGCGCCGGGTGGCGGCGGGGGAGCCAGCCCGGTGCTTTTTTTTGTCGCCGGTAGCGCGCTGACCGCTTCGGTGCATTCCAGCATAGGGGCAACTTCATGCGCAGGCAAAGGGATCCATGATCGTATTGTTCTCTGATCCCGCGACTTATGGATTCGGATAGATTATCTTGGCAATCTCTTCGCAGAGTCACGGCATGGCTGTGCGCCTACCAATACCTTGAGATGCCAGGGTCGTAGGGGCGAACCGCCGGTTCGCCCCTACCGCCAGATAGGCGGTGGATGGGGATACAGCGTGCTGTGCCTATACAGGGCGGTCAAGAGAGCATTGCCAGTGTAATTGTTCGAAACCCATCAGTCGGCGGGCTGCCAAAGTCCAATTCTAGAGAGGGGGCCAGGGGGTGAGGCAAGGCCCGCCCGCCGACTTGCCTCAACGGCTGCCGCCCGCGCGCGCGGCCGCCGGGGTCTTGTCTTCCTTCACGCGCTCGGCCATCTCCAGCAATTCCGCCGCGTTCTGGTGCGCGCTCTCCGTCTCCGCGCCGAGCATCGCCATGATCTCCGCCACCCGCGCCGCGCCGTCCAGCACCTCCACCGTGGTGATGGTGCGGCCCTTCTGCGCCTGCTTGTGCGCGCGGAAGTGCGCATCGCCAAAGCTGGCGAGCTGCGCCAGGTGCGTGATGACCAGCACCTGGTGGCCTGCGGTCAGGCTCCAGAGCTTCTCCCCCACCACCGCGCCGATGCGCCCGCCGATACCCTGGTCGATCTCATCGAAGATGAGCGTCGGCGTCTGGTCGGCGCGCGAGAGCACCGTCTTGAGCGCGAGCATCAGGCGCGAGGCCTCGCCGCCGGAAGCGACCTTCGCCAGCGGGCGGAGCGGCTCGCCGGGGTTGGCGCTGACGAGGAACTCCACCTCGTCCACGCCCGTGGAGTCGAACGCCAGCCGCCGCTCGCTCACGTAAGCGCCGTTCGGGTCCTCCTGCTGGACGATGCTCACCTCGAACTGCGTCTGCGCCATGCGCAGCGCGTCCAGCTCTGCGACCACCTGCGCCGCCAGCGCCTCCGCCGCCGTGACGCGCGCCGCCGTGAGCTTTTCGGCCATCGCGCCGACCTCGTGGAGCAGCGCGTCCTCTTCGGCGCGCAGCGCCTCGACGCGCGCCTCGCTGTGCGTGATCGTGTCCAGTTCGGTCTGGGCCTTCTCTGCCCAGGCCAGCACAGCTTCGATGCTGCCGCCGTACTTGCGCTTGAGCGTGTTCAGCACCTGGAGGCGCGTCTCCACCTCGTTGAGCCGCGCCGGGCTGAACTCGACCGACTCGCGGTAGTGGCGCAGCGTGCGCGCCAGCTCTTCGGCCTGCACGCTCAGGCTCTCCGCAAGCGCGGCCGGCTCGGCCATCGTGCTGTCAATCTTCACCAGCCGGCTCAGCGCCACCGCCGCCTGCCCCAGCCGGTCGGTCGCCGAAGCGCCCTCCTGGTCGCCGTCGTAGAGCGCGCGCTGCGCCTCCTGCGCCAGGGCGGTCAGTTTCTCGGCGTTCGCCAGCCGGTTGCGCTCCTCCAGCAGCGCCTCGTCTTCGCCCGGCTGCGGCGTGGCCTGCGTGATCTCGTCGATCTGAAACTGGAGCAGGTCGGCGCGGCGGGCGAGCGCCGCTTCGTCGGCGAGGAGCGCCTTCAACTCGCGGCGCACGGCCTCAAGCCGGTGCACCGCACCGGCCAGTTCGGCGCGCGGCGCGCCCAACTCGGCGTAGCGGTCGAGCAGGTTGATGTGCTCGCGCGGGCGCAGCAGCGAAAGGTGCTCGCCCTGCCCGTGGATGTCCACCAGGTACTCGCCGATCTCGCGCAGCACCGCCAGCCGCGCCGTCACGCCGTTGACGCGGCACGCGCCCCGCCCGTCGGCGCGGACCTCGCGCGTGAGGATGAGCGTGTGTTCCTCGTCGCCTTCCAGGCTCTCGCGCTCCAGGACCGGCGCAATCGCGGCCTCCAGCGCGCCGGCAAGCTCGAACGTGGCCTCCAGCACGGCGCGCTTTGCGCTGGCGCGCACCATATCGCGGTCGGCGCGCCCTCCCATGAGCAGGCCCACCGCATCGATGAGAATCGACTTCCCCGCGCCGGTCTCGCCGGTGATGACGTTGAGTCCCGGCTCGAAGCGGAGTTCCAGCCGGTCGATAATGGCGAAGTCAATGATCCGCAGTTCGGTTAGCATACGCCTCAGTGCTCTATGCGCTATCCCAGCCGCAGGCCAAAACGGAAGCGCGCCGCCGCCGTGCTGCCGGCAAGGGCGATGTAGATAATCGTCTCCAAGAGGTTGGGCACCGCGCCCACCTGCGTGTACCACCACAGCGCGACGGGCGCTGCCCCCAACGCCGTGGCCGCCGCAACCACGATCCACAGGTAGCGCCCCCGGCGACGCCCCACCGCGCGCCAGACCACCTCGGAGACCAGCCCGCCCGCCGGCGCGGAGAGGAGGATGGTCAGGAGCAGGAAGCCCATGCGCAGCAGGATGCCGCCCGCCACCGCGCTGACCAGGAACGCGGCCACGCCCCCGATCACATAATCGCGCGCCGAGGCGGAGAAATAGATGTTCTGTTGCAGGCGCACGCACTCCCGGCACCGGTAGCCGACGGGCGTGCGCACGGCGCACCGGATGCACATCGGGCGGTTGCACCGGTTGCAGCGCAGCGTCGCCTCGATCTGCGGGTGGACGGCGCAGTACATGACCTCTTCCTGGGTTGTGCCTTCGACGTGGCTCATATGCGTGACTTGGGTTCCATGCGGTCCAGTATCGAGCGATAGAAGTACGTCCGCTCCCCGGTGCGGACGAAGCGGCTCACATGCCCGGTGGCGCGGATCGTGACCCGGTCGCCATCCTCAAGCTGGCCGGCGAGCCGTCCATCGACCGTAAGCACAGCCTGGTGGCTGCAATGCGTCACCACCTCAATCACCGCGTTGCCAGAGAGCACCAGCGGGCGGTCGAGGCTCAGGTGTGCCGCCACCGGCACCACGACCAGGTTGCGCAGCTCTGGCGGCAGGATCGGCCCACCAACCGCCAGCGCATAGGCGGTCGAGCCGGTCGGCGTGGCAATGATGAGCGCGTCGGCGCGGTAGGTCGTCGTCCATGCGCTGTCGATGTAGGTCTCAAACTCCACGATGCGGGCCACGATGCCCCGGCTGATGACCACCTCGTTGAGCGCCTCTTCGCGGTAGACCACGTTGCTGTTCGTGGACCACTCCGCCTCGATCATCAGCCGCTCTTCGATCCAGCAATCGCCCCGCAGTACGGCGGCCAGCCCGGCCTGCCAGTTGCTGGGACTCATCTCGGCCAGGAAGCCCAGCCGCCCCATGTTGATGCCCACGACCGGCACGCCCAGGGCCGCGCACACCCGCGCCGCCCGGAGCACCGTGCCGTCGCCACCGATGCCGATTGCCAGGTTCCACCCCGACGGGTCTGTGTGCTCCTGGTCCCAGTGCATCAGCGCGGTCGCTTCGATGTCGCGCGCGCGCAGCCACGCGGCAACCTGGTCGGCCAGGCTGAAGGTCTCCGGGCGTTGCGGGTGAGCCAGTATCCCCACGCACTTGAAGGTGCGCGGGTGTTCATCGGTCACGGTACGGCGACTCCGGTATGGCGATCAGGTTCTTGTCGATTATAGCGGGGGAGACCTGCATGAACAAGAGTTCTAAGCGTGGGCGCATCGCCGCAGCCACGCTACTCCGGCAGCACTTCGTCCTGGGCGTCACAGTAGAAAGCCGACGCAAAGGTGGCGTGGTAGATGTGCACCGCGTCGCCCACCTCGAACAGGAGCCGGTACCCCGGCACGTCCACCGTCTCGTAAGTCTCGCCCTCCTGCGGGCAGCCATAGCTGGTGTCGGGCCAGGTGACGGCGACCAACTCGACGAGCGTGATGTCTTCGGCGTCCACCTGAAGGCGTCTGGCGAGGTCGGCGCGCGCCAGAAGAACCGTCTCTTCGGCGACCGGGTCCTCGACGGTGCCGCTCAGCGGCGGGGTGGGCGTGGGCGGGGGCTGGTCGGCATTGCGGTTGCGGCGAGCGTGGCGGTCGCTGCCGGGGTTGGCGTCGCGGGGGCAGGCGCGCACGCGCTCCCCAGGGCGACGACAATCACGAGCCAGGCCAGCGCGCGCCGCGCCGGCGTGGGGAGAGGCCGGGCCGTCACCTCTACGCTTCGGGCTTGTCCGGCTTGAGACGGCGGTTGACCGTGTCGGGCGAGATGCCATCGACGCTGATGAGCTTCTCGCGCCCTGCGGCCCCGGCCACGATCTCGATGCGGCTCTTGGCGACGCCCAACCGGTCGGCGAGGAATTCGACCAGCTCCTCGTTGGCCTTGTTCTCCGCCGGCGCGCTTGTGAGGCGAATCTTGAGCGAGCCGTCTTCGTTGATCCCCACGATCTCGCGCCGCCGTGCGCGCGTCACCACGCGCACAGTGAACGCCGCGCCGCTCTGTGCCTCGGTGATCTGGAACTTGCGCATAGCCTTATCTCGTCCTTTCTTGCACGCACCGGCGGAAACAACCCGGCTCGACCCACACGCGGGATACCTCAGAACAGCGACCGGATAACCTGTACCAGGACGATTTGCACAACCTGTGCCAGAATGATAGCAACAAGCGGGCTAAAGTCAAACATACCGGTCTGTGGCAGCAGTTCGCGGAGCGGTCGCAGGATCGGTTCGGTGACCGAGAAGAGGAACTGCACGATTGGGTTGTACGGGTCAACCTGCACCCAGCTCAGCAGGATGCGCGCCAGCAGCATCAACTGCCACAGGTAGAAGACAAGCTGGATCACCTGGATAAGGGTCGACTGCACTGTGTTCCCCTCCTGCTCGACGGCTACTGCGCCGGCGTTTCGCCCTCACCGCCTGTTTCGAAGATCGCCCGCCCGATACGCACCATCGTCGCGCCTTCCTCCACCGCGACCGGGTAATCGTCGGTCATGCCCATGCTCAGCGCCGACCAGCGCGCGCCGGGGAAGTCGGCAGCGAGCGCGTCACGCAGCGCGCGCAGGCTCGCAAAGACCGGCCTGGCCTGCTCCATGTCGGGCACGATGGGCGCCATCGTCATCAGGCCGCATACGTCGAGGTTCGGCAGCGCGATCACCGTCGCCACGTCCTCCCAGAGCGCGCGGCGCGCCTCGCGGCGCTCGCGCCAGTGGCTTGCGTCCCAACCGTACTTGGACGCCTCACCCGACACGTTGACTTCGAGCAGGACGGGCAGCGGGGCCTCCCGCTCCCAGAACCGTGACAGGCGCTGCGCGAGCCTGACGCTATCGAGCGAGTGCACCACGTCGAACAGCGCCGTCACGTCGCGCGCCTTGCGGCTCTGGATGTGGCCGACCATGTGCCAGGTCAGGCCGGCCCCCTGGAGCGCGGGTAGCTTCGCACCCGCCTCCTCGACGCGGTTCTCGCCGAAGTCGGTCACGCCGGCCTGGGCCGCCTCCAGGATGGCCGCCGGCGCGCGGTTCTTGCTCACCGCCACGAGCTTCACGCCGGCCGGGTCGCGCCCGGCCCGCGCGCACGCCTCGGCCATGCGCGCCCGCACGCGCGCGACGTTCGCAGCAATCGTCATGGCAGCATAATCACGGCGCCAGCGCCCGGTGCGCCCGCGCTCGGCGCGGTGCGAGTAGAACTCATCGGTGCGGGAGGCGGTGCAGATGCCCGCGACTTCGACCTGCGTCACGCCCGCCTCAGCAAGCGCGCGGCGGTTGGCCGTCCACAGGTCCAGGTACGCGCTCCCGTCGGCGGCGCGGCGCACCAGGCCCTCGACCGTCCCGAAGGCGGCGCGCACCGCGTCCACGACCTCTTCGCCAACCTGGTAGCGCTCCGGGCCGATGCTCGGCCCTATCCCCGCCCAGATGTCGGCGGGGCGGCTGCCGAACGCCTTGCGCATCGCCGCCACCGCGCGCGGACCCGCGCCGGCCACGGTTCCGCGCCAGCCCGCGTGCACGATGCCCACCGCGCCCCGCACCGGGTCATAGAGCAGGATCGGCACGCAATCGGCGAAGCGCATCGCCAGCGGGAGGCCGGGCCGGTCGGTGACGATGGCGTCGGCCTGGATGGGGGACCGGCCATCGAGCGGCTCGGTCGCCACGACCGTATCCACGCCGTGCACCTGCCAGACGGTGTAACGCCGCGCGCCGTCTATACCCAGTACGCGCCACATCAGCGCGTGGTTGCGGCGCACGGCTTCCGGGTCGTCGCCTACCGTGCCGCCCATGTTCAGCGAGGCCCACGGCGGGGCGCTCACGCCGCCATGCCGCGTAAACACCCCGTGCACGACCGGCAGGTCAGAGAAGCGGTAATATACCAGGCCATCGACGGTAATGCGGTCCAAGACGCGCCCCCAGGTAAGTCACGGTATTATACCTGAACCCATCCGTTACATAAAACACCCTCGGCGCCGGTGCGTTGCTGCGGCCCGGCGCAGGTAGAATGCGGTACAATCGGCTTGCGCGCACACGGCGCGACGCACATCTGCGCCAGAAACAGTCGTGGAGAGTCACCATGAAGCTGACCGTTATCGGCGGCGGCGGGGTCCGCGCGCCCTTCATGATCGCGGGGCTGGTCCATTACGCGCCCCGCATCGACCTGCAAGAAGTGTGGCTGATGGACACCGACGCCGAGAAACTGGCGTTGATCGGGCGGCTGTGCCGGCACCTGGCCGAGAAGCACGCGGCCCCCTTCAGCCTGCACTGCACCACCGACGCGCGCGCGGCGCTGCGCGACGCGGAACACGTCATCACGACCATCCGCGTGGGCGGCGAGGCCGGGCGTGTCACAGACGAGCGGGTGGCGCTGCGCCACGGCGTCATCGGGCAGGAGACCACAGGCGCGGGCGGCTTCGCGATGGCGATGCGCACGGTCCCGGCCATCCTCGAATACTGCGAACTGCGCGCCCAGGTCGCGCCGGGCGCGTGGCTGTACAACTTCACCAACCCGGCGGGCCTGGTTGTGCAGGCGCTGGCCGAGGCGGACGAGACGCGCGTGATCGGCATCTGCGACAGCGCCAACGGCGCGCAGCACGAGGTCGCGCGCCACCTCGGCGTGCCGGGCGACCGGGTGCGGACCGAGGTCTTCGGCCTGAACCACCTCTCGTGGACACGCAGCGCGGTCGTCGATGGGGAGGACCGGCTGCCGCTGCTGCTCGAAGACCCGGCCTTCGTGCGCGCCACCCCCGCTGCGCCTCTTCGACGTGGCGCTCATCGGCCGGCTGGGGATGTACCTGAACGAGTACCTGCACTACTACTACTACCGCGACGAGGCGCTGGCGGCGCTCCAGGCGGAGGAGGAGACGCGCGGCGAGCAGGTGCAGCGGCTCAACGGCGCGCTGATCGACCTGCTGCGCAACACCGACGACCCGGAGAAGGCGCTGGAAATCCATCACGGCATCATGTCGGAGCGCTCATCGACCTACATGGCCCACGCCGGCGCGCACGGCGCACCCTCCGGTGAGGCTGCATCCCCCGGCGGGGCTGCGCCGGAGTCCGTCGAAGCCGGGGACAGCGGCGGCTACGCGGGCGTCGCGCTCTCGTGCGTCGAGGCAATCCGCAGCGGGAAGCCGCACCGCACCGCGCTCAATGTGCCCAACCAGGGCGCGATTGCCGGGATGCGCGACGACGACGTGGTGGAGGTGACCTGCATCGTCGATGCGGAGGGGCCGCACCCCAGCCCATCGGCGACACGCCGGAGCACCAATACCTGTTGATGCGCCAGGTCAAGCGCTATGAGCGGCTCGCTGCCGAGGCCATCCTCAAGCGCGACCGGCTGCTGGCGGTTGCGGCGCTGTTCGAGCACCCGCTGGTCGGCTCGTATTCGCTCGCCGAGGCGCTTGTGGATGACTATCTGGACGCGCACCGCGAGCACGTGGGGGCGTGGCGGTAAGCGCTGTTTCGCGGCCCGCCGACTGATGGATTTTATAGATAATCCTGGTAATCGCTTCGAAGAGTCACGGCATGGCTGTGCGCTTACAATACCTTGGGATGCCAGGGGTCGTAGGGGCGACCCGCCGGGTCGCCCCTACCGCCAGATATGGCGGCTGGCAGGCACATAGCGCGCTGCGCTCCTACAGAGCGATCAAGAGAGCATTGCCCGTGTAACATTCAAAATCCATCAGTCGCGGGATCGGAGAACAATGCCCTATTGGAATGTCTCGCTAAGACTCAACCGTCGCGGGGCTGAAGAAGAAAGCCCGTTGTCTTTCCGCGGCCTTACGGAGAGGATGCTTCATGTTTCCCTTTGCCTACCATGACCACCGCCTCCACTGCGACGGCGTCCCTCTCGCTGAGATCGCGCGTGCGGTCGGGACGCCGGCCTGGGTCTACAGCCGGGCGCGCATCGAGGAGAACTACCGCGCCGTTGCGGGGGCGTTCGCGCCGCTGCGCGCGCACATCCATTACTCGCTGAAGGCCAACGCCAGCCTGGAAATTCTGCGCCGGCTCGTGAGCCTGGGCGCGGGCGCGGACGTGGTTTCCGGCGGCGAGGTCTTCCGCGCGCTGCGCGCCGGCTTTCCTGCGGAGTCCATCGTCTTCGCCGGCGTCGGCAAGACCCGCGCCGAGCTGACCTACGCGCTGGAGCAGGGCGTCGGCTGGTTCAACGTCGAGTCGGAACAGGAGCTGTGCCGGCTCAACGAACTGGCGGGTGAACGGAACCTCCCGCCCGCTCCCCCGCGGAGAGGGAGCGACGGCGACAGCCTGACATAGGGGGATTGAGGGTGAGGAAAACAGGCTGCGCGCCCGCGCGTGGCGCTGCGGCTCAACCCCAGCGTCCCCGCCGAGACGCACCGCCACATGGCGACCGGCCACGACAAGGCGAAGTTCGGTCTGGAGCTGCCCTCGGCGCTGCGGCTGGCGCGCGCGTGGGACCGGTTCCCCCATCTCAGGCTGGCGGGCGTGCACGTGCACATCGGTTCGCAGCTTGCCACGCCGGAGCCGACGGCGCAGGCGGTGGCGCGCGCGCTGGAATTCGTCGACGCAGCGAACAACGCCGGGCACGCGATCAGCACGCTCAACGTCGGCGGCGGGTTCCCCATCGCCTACGACGGCGCGGACGCGCCCGCGACGGTGGGGGACTTTGCCGCCGCGCTCGCGCCGCTGCTGGAGGGTCGCGACCTGGCGGTCTTTCTCGAACCGGGCCGCCGCATCATTGCTGACGCCGGCGCGCTGCTCGTCGAGGTGCAGTATGTCAAGGAGAACTACGGCGCGCGCTTCGTCATCACCGACGGCGGGATGAACGACCTGCTGCGCCCGGCGCTCTACGGCGCGGAGCACCGCGTGTGGCCGGTGGCCGGGGCCGCCGGGCCAGCGTCGCCGGCGGGTGTGGCCGGGCCGATCTGCGAAAGCTCGGACTTCCTCGCGCGCGCTGCGCCGCTGCCGCCGCTTGCCCCCGGCGACCTGCTCGCCGTGCTCGACGCGGGCGCTTACGGCGCGACGATGTCCTCGACCTACAACGCGCGCCCGCTCGCGCCGGAGGTGCTCGTCGAGGGCGCGACCTTCCGCGTGGTGCGCCGCCGGCAGACGTGGGAAGAGATGGCGGCCCTGGAGTAAGCGCCGGCGGTCGCTGGCTGAGTTCGCACGCTGCGGTGGAGACTTCTAGAGCAACCGGTAGGGCCGCTCGCGCAACGTCTGGATGATGCGCCGGTCCGCCGCGCCAAACGCATAGGCGTCCATCGCGTCGAGCGGGACCCACGCGAAGTCGGCCACGCCGCGCGCCGCCGGCTCCCCCGCGACGTGCCAGCACTCGTAGGCGTGCAGCGTGATGCGAAAGTGCGTGAAGCCGTGCTTCACCTGCACGAGCCGTTCCCCCACCTCGACCGTGATCGCCAGCTCCTCGGCAAGCTCGCGCGCGAGCGCTTCCGGCAGGCTCTCGCCCGGCTCCTGTTTGCCGCCGGGGAACTCCCACAGGCCGCCGAGCAGGCCGTCAGCGGGGCGCTGCGCGATGAGCAAGCGGCCCGCGTTCGCGCCCGTCCCGTAAATCACGCCCGCCGCCACGTCGTAGTGAGGCGTTGGCGCTTTGGGCTGCTTCACCGGGCGCGCCGCCTGCACGCCCGCGGCGAACGCCACGCAGTGCGCCCGCACCGGGCAGGCGGCGCAGCGCGGGCGGCGCGGCGTGCACACCACGCGGCCCAGTTCCATCATGGCCTGGTTGTGGTCGCCGGGCCGGTCGGCCGGCAGGAGCGCCTCCGCCAGCGCCCAGAGGCGGCGGCGCGTTGCGGCCTCGGCCACATCGTCGGCGATGTCGTAGAGCCGCGCGAGTACGCGGGTCACGTTGCCGTCGAGCACGGCGACTGCCGCACCGAACGCGATGCTCGCGATGGCGTGCGCGGTGTAGCGCCCGATGCCGGGGAGCTTCTGCAGGTCGCTGGCGGCGGATGGCAACTGCCCCCCGTGTGCGTCCATGATGACGCGCGCGGCGCGGTGCAGGTTGCGCGCCCGGCTGTAGTAGCCCAGCCCCTCCCAGGCCTTGAGCACGTCGTCGAGCGGGGCGGCGGCCAGCGCCGCGACGGTGGGGAACCGGGCGAGGAAGCGCGTGTAGTAGTCCACCACCGTGGCGACCTGGGTCTGCTGCAGCATGATCTCGGAGAGCCAGATGTGGTAGGGGTCGCGGGTATTCCGCCAGGGCAGGGCGGCGGCGTGCTGGTCGAACCAGTTGAGGAGGTCGCGGCTGAAGGGCGTCATGAGGGGGTGATTGGGCCAACCCTGTCGATCCGTTCGGGACCGGTAGGTGATCGATAGCAAGGTGGTCAGCGGCGTCAGGCGGCCTAGATTTCGACGTACTTCTTCCAGGCTTCTGGCCCGTTGCCGACGGTGATCACCAGGTAGCTCGTGCGCGGCGTCTTCGGCTCCCAGCGCATCCGCATCCCCACCTCGGAGGGCATATGGTTGCCCTTGCGGTGGTTGCAGGCGTAGCAGGCGCAGGCCGTGTTGGTCCAACCATCGACGCCGCCGCGCGACCTGGGCAACACGTGGTCAACCGTGAAGTCTTGCTTGCGCAGCGCCCTGCCCCGCTGCAGGTCGCCAGGCTTGGCGCCGCAGTACACGCAGACATAGTGATCGCGCATCAGCACGCCGCGCCGGCTCCAGCGCGCGCCGCGCCGGGGCACGTTGACGTAGTAGCGCAACGCGATAACTGAAGGCACAGGGAACGTGTCGGCCACAGAGCGCAGCACCCGCCCAGATGTTTCAACGATCACCGCTTTGCCAGCAAGTACGAGGTTGATCGCGCGAGGGACAGAAACGATGTCAATCGGCTCCCACGTGCTGCCGTTGAGTAGAAGAACGTTGCCGTACAAAACGCCCTCCTTGGCGTTCCAGCCTCCTGTGGGCCTCGAACCCACGCACCGGCCCGGCGCCGGAGGCCATGGTAAAACTTTCGGGGGTCGAACCCGAAGCCGGTTTGTGCCGGCCTTCCCGTATACTAGCCTACCTCTTCTGATTGGTTTGCGCCAGTCAGTTCGGGACCAGCGCACGCCTGCTCAACAGTATACACACCCTTTGTTAAGACCTCATTATGTTGACGTGTGCGACGCCACGTCTGCCGCAATGCACCAATTATATTCCATATGTCCGGCTGCTTCCAGGGGTCCCCGCTCACGATAGGATGACAAAGTTTGGGCATGGAGATGCACGCACCAAAGACTCGTAACACGAAAGCACGAAAGATACGAAGTCACGAAAAGGTCGGGCGTATGTTTCGCGCGTTTCGTGTTTTCGTGTTTCCAATCCGCGTTGTCTCTCGGACTATGTCATGCACCCCCCGCTCACACCGGGAGGTAAGCGTAGGGCGGCAGCGCCTCGCCGATGAGCGGGCGCGCGTAGTCAAGAAACGCGGCGGTGACATCCACGCCGTTCGGCGCGATGCAGGCCTCCGGCAGGCGTTTCTCCTCACCCGCGACGGCAGCCGCGTCCACCGCGCCGGTCGCGCACCGGTACGGCGCGTCGCTCTCGCGCACGAGCGTCACCATCACGCCGCTCTCGCCCGCGACCGCGCGCCGCACCGCCTCCTGCCCCACCATGAACGCCTCGGCGCGGTCCACGGTCGAGGCGCAGTGCGCGAACGCGCGTTGCAGCGTGTCCGACTTCTCGAAGCGCGCCTTGAGGCCGAGTTCGCTCTGCACCTCGTGGGCCAGCATCACGCTCACGCCGCCAAGCTGGCGGTGGCCGAACGCATCGTGCGCGCGCGAAGTGGTGAAGAGGTATTCCCCGTCCGGGTGGCGCACGCCCTCGCTGACTGCGACGACCACATAGCCGTGCGCCTCATGCACGCGCGCCACGTCGTCAAGGAAACGCTCCACGGTCAGCGGGCGCTCCGGAAGGTAGATGAGGTGCGGGGCGGCGTCCGGGCGGCCCGCGCGCGCCAACGCGGCGGAAGCGGTCAGCCAGCCGGTGTGACGCCCCATGATCTCGACGATCTTGACCGGCGTGGAGCGAAAGCCGGCGGCGCTGTCGAGGCCGGTGTCGCGGATCATCATAGCGATGAAGCGCGCCGCGCTGCCATAGCCGGGGCAGTGGTCGGTGTGCGCCAGGTCGTTGTCAACCGTCTTGGGCGCGCCGATCACGTGCAGCGCCGCGCCAGTGTCGCCAGCAGCGCGGTCCAACTGCGCTACCGTGCCCATCGAGTCGTTGCCGCCGATGTAGCAGAAGTAGCGCACGTTGCGCCGCGCAAACACGTCCAGGAGGCGCGCCACGTCGCCGGGTTGGAGCTTGTAGCGCGCCGACGTGAGCGCCGCGCCGGGCGTGACGCGCAGGCGGTCCAGGAAGTCGGCGGGCAGGTTGGTCAGATCGACGAATGACTCCGCGAGAATCCCCTCGACCGCGCCCACCGCGCCGTATACCCGGTCGATTGCGCCCCCGTGGCGGTACGCCGCGTGGATGACGCCCGCAAGCGTGCTGTTGATGACCGCAGTCGGCCCACCTGACTGCGCAACCAGCAAGTTGGCCTTTGCCATGTCACACCTTCCTCTCCCCTCGTGTGCCGCAACGCCGGCTATGACGCTATACTATCACGGCTTTGATGCGACATGCCAGCGCAACGACGAAGGAGCGCAGGATGACCCGTTGGCACAGGTGGCCGTTTGGCGCCGTTCGCGCAGGCGGTCTCTTCAGGGGCCGGGCCGCCGACCTGACCGGCAAGGTCGTTATCATCACCGGCGCGTCTTCGGGCATCGGGCGCGCGGCGGCGCACGCCTTCGCCCGCGAGGGGGCGTGCGTGGTGCTGGTCGCGCGCCGCGCCGAGCGGCTGCGCGCTGTCGCCGACGCGCTTGCGGAGATGGGCGCGGCGGCGTGGGTCATGCCGGCGGACGTGACCTGCGACCACGACCTGGAGGCGCTCGTGGAGCACGCCCTGGGCGCGTGCGGGCGCATCGACATCCTGGTCAACAACGCGGGGCTGGCCTTCGGCGGCGGCCACCACGCGCTGGAGCCGGCGCGCCTGCGCCGCCTGGTCGATACCAACGTGTACGGCCCCTGCGCCTCGCGCAGCTCGTCCTGCCGGTGATGCTGCGCCAGGGCAGCGGGCACATCGTCAATGTGAGCAGCATGGGGGGCGTGATCGCGCCGCCGGGGCAGGCCGCCTACGCCGCGACGCGGACGGCGCTCATCAGCTTCAGCAGGGCGCTGCAACGCGAAACAGCAGGGACGGGGGTCAGGGTCTCGGCGGTGATGCCGACCTTCGTCAACACGCCGATGACGCGCGGGGTCAGCGAGGCGGCGGTGAAGGCGTCGGGCGCGCTCGCTTCCTTCGAGCGCTTCGACCCGCCGCAGGCCCCGGCGGCGGCGATTGTCAACGCGGTGCGCTTCGACCGCCGCGAGGTCTTGATGGGCGGCCTTCAGTTGCGCCTCGGCGCGGCGGGTGGAGCGGATCGCGCCCAGGCTGGTCGATTGGTTCTGGCGCGCGCGCGTGGACACGCCCGCCTACATCGAGACTGTGAGCCGGTTGGGCGAAGACACCTGAACGCGCCCGCTCATGGCAGCGCCGGGGTGGGCGTCACTCCCGGATTTCCGCGGTGTCCAGCATCGCCTGGAACAGCGGCCAGTGCGCCGCCCATTGCTCGGCGGGGGGCGTCCGCTGAGATGATATACGCCACGCCGTTGTCGGCCAGGGTGAGGATGAGATAGCTGCGCATCACCGGCGCCGCCTCGTCGTCCACGTTCCTGCCCTCGACCTCAGTCTGGAGCGCCGGCCGGCCGGCAAACGTGGTCTCGGTGACTTCCGCCGTGCGCGCGAAATGCCCGCCGCGCAGGGGGCCGCGCTCCAGGTAGGTATCGAGCTTGCCGCGCAGGTCCGGGTCGATGAGGGCTTCGGTGCGGAACACGGTGATGCTCGGTCCCGGTCGCGCGCGGAAGACGCCCTCCGCCTCGCCGAAAACGAGCAACCCCTGCCCAACCTGGTACATCCAGTGCTCCGGGTAGCGCATGTGGAAGACGGCGCTCTCCGCGAACGTCTCGACCAGATCGGGCACGTCGGAGGCCGGCGGCGCGCCGCCGCTGAGGCTCAGCAGGCCAGCCAGCAGCCCACCGACCGCCAGGATCAGGAGGAGGACCCGGACCCAGACGTCCTCGATTTTCATCGCGTCACTTTCGCTCCGAGCGGGGGTCGAGGGCGTCGCGCAGGCCGTCGCCCACCAGGTAGAAGCACAGCACCGTGATCGTAATCATCAGGCCGGGCCAGATCACCAGGTGCGGCCCCTTGGTGAAATACGTCTGCGAGTCGGTGAGCATGTTGCCCCACGTCGGCGTCGGCGGCTGCACGCCCAGGCCCAGGAAGCTCAGGCCCGACTCGGTAAGGATCAGGATGCCGGCGTCAATCGCCAGCAGGATGACCACGATGGAAAGCACGTTGGGGAAGATGTGCCGGAACATGACGTGCCAGGTCTTTGCGCCCACAGCGCGGGCGGCAATGACATAGTCGCGTTCCTTGGCCGCCATGACCTCGCCGCGCACCAGGCGCGCCGCGCCAAGCCACCCCAGGAAGCCCAGGATGAGCACGAGCGCCTCCGGACCGGGAGAGAAGACCGAGGAGATGATGAGCAGGAGGAACAACGCCGGAATCGAGGCAAGGGTGCTGATGAGCCAGATGATCAGGTCATCGACGATCCCGCCGTAGTACCCGGCGACGATGCCGACCACAACGCCAATCGAGATCGCCATGATGCTGGCGGTGTACGCGATGCCAAGCGACACGCGCCCCCCGTAGAGCAGGCGGATGAGCTGGTCGCGGCCCAGTTGATCGGTGCCCAGCAGGTGCTCCTCACTGGGCGGGAGGAAACGGTCGAGGATGTTTGTGGTGCGCGGGTCCACACCGAGGGCGCTTTCGACAATGGGCGGCCCCAGGAAACAGACCGCCGTGAGTACCAACAGCACAACCATCGCGGCCACCGTGAGGCGATCATGCCACACATGGCGCGCGGCATTGTGCCAGAATCCCCGGATTTTGTACTGGTGCTCAGCCTGTTCTGCGCCCAAGTCGATAGGTCTTCTGGTTACGGTCTCATTTACTGTCGCCATCCCGTTTACCTCTGCTGCTTCAACTCAACCGAATGCGGGGATCCACCACGGCATAGAGGACGTCGGACAGAATGAGGCCCAGGATGTAGAGCACTGCGCCGATCACAACGCTCCCCATGATGAGAGGAAAGTCGCGCTGGAAGACGGCGTTCACGTAGAGGCGGCCCATGCCGGGCCACGCGAAGATCGTTTCGGTGATCACCGCGCCGGCAAGCAGCCCGCCAAGCGCCGGGCCGAGGAAGGTGGCGATGGGGATCAATGCGTTGCGGACGGCGTGGCCCCACCACACCCTCTGGTCGGTCAGGCCTTTCGCCCGCGCGGTGCGGACGTAATCCTGACCAAGCACCTCCAGGGTCTCGGTGCGCATGAAGCGCGAGACGTTCGCGATGCCCCCCAGCGCGAGCACCGTCACCGGCATAATCATATACTTCGCCTGGTCAAAAATATCGCTGGTTTCGAGGCCCAGGGTACGCGTCCCGCTGGTGGGCAGCCACCGCAGTTGCACGGCGAAGACCATGATCATAATCAGGCCAAGCCAGAAGCCTGGGAGCGCATTGCCGACGACAGACAGGACGCGCGCGATCTGGTCGAACCCGCTGCCCCTCCGCACCGCCGAGTACACGCCAATTGGGATGCCGACGAGGTAACCGACGATCAAAGCGGTCAGGGTCAGGCGGAGCGTCATCGGGATGCGCGAGAGGATGAGGTCAAGGACGGGTTGCTTGTGCTGGATCGATACGCCCAGATCGCCGCGCAGCAGGCCCCGGCGCGTGCCGTACACATCGCCCTCGCCGTCGCCGTCCACGTCGATGTGTACCCAGTCGTTGCCTATCAGCCAGTACACATATTGTACGAGAACCGGTTGGTCCAGGCCGAGCTGCCGGCGCAGCTTCTCGGTCGACTCGCGGTCGATGTCGGGGTTGAAGGTAATGAAAGTGATGGGGTCCCCAGGCGCGGCCTGGATGAGCAGGAATGAGATGAGGGTGATTCCAAACAGAGTAGGGATAGCCTGTAACAAACGTCGAAAAATGAACTTACCCATGTCACTGCAGCCTATCAATCCAGATACTTGCTTGATTTGGCAGTTCTGGCCCCCCTTGATGAAAAGGGGGGCCAGCCAGTACGGACACGTTATCCCTAAGGCGTGATCGCCCACTCCGTGAGGTTCGAGCGCGGCGCCCAGGCGAGATCGGGGTCAAACCCCTGCACGCGCTCGTGGACTGCCGTCAGCACGAAGGGGTTGTAGATGAAGTCGTAGGGCACGTCCTCCCACATGATTTCCTGGAGGCGGGCATAGTGCTCGGCGCGGTCCTCGTAGCCGCAGCCGGGCGTGTTCAACGCCAGGTCAAGCACCTCTTCGAACTCCGGGTTGTAGTACGACACCATGTTGAAGCCGTTCTCGACGTCGTTCTCAACGCTCAGGAGCGCGCGGGCATAGCCGTCCGGGTCGGGGACGCCACCGGTGAACCCGATGATGATCGCGTCGTAGTCCTGCTTGTAGATTCGCTCCGTCACAAGCGTGCCGAACTCGATTGCCTCGAACCGGGCGTCCACGCCGATCTGGCGCCAGTCGTCCTGCATCAGCAGGCCGAGCGACTCGCGAATCTCGTTGCCGGCGTTGGTCAACAGGCTGAAGGACAACGGGACGCCGTCCTTCTCGCGGACGCCATCGCCGTCGGCGTCCACCCAGCCGGCCTCCTCCAGGAGCGCGGCGGCGGCATCGGGGTCAAACGGGAGGGGTTCCAGGTTGGCGTTGTAGGCCCAGCCGATGGACGGGGCGATGGTGGAATAGATCGGCTGACCGTGTCCCTGGACAACGGCGTCAATGGCGGCCTGTTTGTTCCAGCCCATCGCCAAAGCCTGGCGCACGCGCACGTCGCTGAAGACTGGGTGCGGGGGCTGTTCGAGGGGGTTGCCGTCTTCGTCCAGGCCCGGCACAAGCCCTGCAGCCGGGTCCGCCATGTTGAACGCGGTGAAGACGACGCCCTGGTTGGCTTCGCTCTCAAACAGGTTCAGGTGCGGCGTGTCGAGCAGATCCTCCCACTGCAGGGCGCTGATCTGATACCAGTCAATCTCTTCGGCTTTGAGCGCCTGGGTGATGGTCGATTCGTCAGGAATGATGCGCTGGAAGATGCGCTCGATGTTTGCCGGTGTCTGAGCGCCCCACTGCCCACCGCTGTAGTCCGGGTTGGCCGTGAAGGCCTGGTAGTCGTCGGGCACCCACTCCTCCAGCAGGTAGGGGCCGTTGGAGATGTCCGGCTCGGTGTTCAGCGAGTTGGTCATCACGTCGCTGAAGTCAGGGGCAAAGCGGTGCGCCGGGACCACGTACATGGCCGCGCCGTCAAGCGCGTTGCAGTCCGGCGATGCGAACGTGAAGGCAATCGTGTGATCGTCGATCACCTCGGCGCCCACGACGGTTGCGAAGTCGGCCTTGCGCGGCGTGTCCACCAGGTCGGATACGGTCGCTTCGTAGGTGAACAGGACATCATAGGCGTCCAGTGGTTCCCCATCTGACCACACGACGTCCTCGCGCACGTGGAATGTATAGGTCAGGCCGTCTTCAGAGACTTCCCAACTGTCGAGCACGCCTGGGCTGCGCGCGCCGGTGAAGGGGTCAAGCGGCAGGGTGAAGAGGTAGAGGAACTGGAAGGCATCCGAAGACCCCGTGTCACCTGAAAGGATTGGGTTCCAGGTGCTCGCATCGGAGAGGTTCGCGAAAAAGATCGACTCCCCCTCCTCTTGCGCCAGCATAGCCACGGGCGACGCCAGCAGGGCAAACACGAGTAGCGCGATCAAAGTCTTTCGAGCTTGCATCTTTCTGATCTCCTCCTCTTAGAACGGGCTGATGCGGTACTGAAAGGTTGGTCGTGCCTGAGGAAACACAGCAACTAGCGTCCGATAGGCCCACTCCTTTCATGCGCTTGCGCCGTAGACATTGTTAAAAAACCCGTCGTGCGCGTCTACGCCCGGCGCGTGGATGCCGGACGCCCCCCCCATTCTGTCTGTACCTTAAATTCTACCTCCACAGTTGTCTTCCCAGCAAGCGCGCTGCAAAGGTGGAGGTAGCAGAATGTAGACTATGACCTGGCTGCCATGGCGCCCCAGGGCGCCACACGTGAAACGGCCTCTAGAAGTTGGCATGTCTCATTATACTGTACTGGAATAATCGCATTTTATCACCGTTTTGTCAAACAGTTAATTGGTTTACTGGCGTTTCTCCTTCCACTTTCAGGAGGTCAGGCATGGAGGTCAAGGAGAGGCGAACCACCGGTTCGCCCCTCCCGCCAGATATGGTGGGTTGCAGGGGCGCAGCGCGCTGTCCAGCAGGGCGCAGGAGCGATCAGGGCGCGCCGCCGGCGACGGTGAAGTGATAGCTGCCCGACGCGACGGCGAAGACGGCAGCGCCGTCCTCCCAGCGCAGGAACGTGACGCCCTCGGCTTCGGCGGCGGGCTGCCCGCCCTCGGCGATGGCGTCGGATGCGCCCGCCGGGACGTAGACCGTCGCGGTGGTGTTGGGCGGGACCGTCACCCGCCAGTCGAAGCCGCCGCCCTCGATGCGCCACTCGCTCACGATCCGGCCATAGAGCGAGTCGTGGTGGCCCCGCGCCGACGTGATCCCGCCGCCGGGCCGGGGCCGCATGATGATATGCCTGTAGGCCGGCTGCGCCGGATCGGCGTCGATGCCGGCGACGGTGCGGTAAAGCCACGCGCCGACCGCGCCAAAGGCGTAGTGGTTGAACGAGTTCATGCCGGGGTTCTGGAACCCCTTGTCGTGCCGCCAGCCGTCCCACCGTTCCCAGATCGTGGTCGCGCCCTGGGTCACGGGGTAGAGCCATGAGGGGAAGGTCTTCTGGCCCAGCAGCGCATACGCCACGTCGAGCCGCCCGACCTCGGTCAGCGCGGGAGCAGGTAGGCCGCGCCCACGAAGCCGGTCGAGAGGTGCATCCCGCGCCGCGCGATGTCGCGCACCAGCGCTTCGACGGCGGCGGGGCGGAGGTGGTCGGGCAGCAGGTCGAAATGCAGCGCGAGCACGCAGGCGGTCTGCGTCTGGCCGACGATCAGGCCGTCCGGCGTGACGAACCGGTCGGTGAACGCGCGGCGCACATCCTGGAAGAGCCGCTCGTAGGCCTCGGCGTCTTCCGCTTTGCCGAGCACGCCGGCGATGCGCGCCATGAGCCGGGCGCAGTAGGCGAAGTACGCCGTGCCGATCAGGTCTTTGGGCGTGTCCGCGTTGATTGACAGCCAGTCGCCGAAGCCCTCCCAGCCGCCGGCGTCGGGGTGGCAGCGGATGAAGCCGGGGCTGCTTGCCTTGAGGTAGTCGATGAAGCGCGCCATCGAGTCGTAGTGCGTTTCGAGCAGGCGCGTGTCGCCGTAGCAGAGGTACACCGTCCACGGGCAGATCACGCCCGCGTCGGCCCAGGCCGGCCCGCCATCCTCCCCGAACACCGCCGGATTGGGCGCGACCGCCGGAAACTGGCCGGCCTCGGTCTGTGCGTCGGCGATGTCCTGCTGCCACTTGGTGAAGAACGCCGCCACGTCCATGTTGTACGCCGCCGTGCGGGCGAACGCCTGCGCGTCGCCGGCCCACCCCATGCGCTCGTCGCGCTGCGGGCAGTCGGTGGGCACTTCCAGGAAGTTGCCCTTCTGGCCCCACACGATGTTGTGCTGCAACTGGTTGATGAGCGGGTCGGCGCACGCGAACGCGCCGGCCGGGGGCGTGTCGGAGTGGGCGACGACCCCGGTCACGGCGTCGGCGGGCGGCTCGCCGGGGTAGCCAGCCACCTCGACGTAGCGGAAGCCGTGGAAGGTGAAGCGCGGCTCGTGGACCTCCTCGCCGCCGCCGCGCAGCGTGTAAAGGTCGGTGGCGCGCGCGCTGCGCAGGTTCTCGGTGTAGATCGACCCGTCCGGGTTGAGCATCTCGGCGAAGCGCAGGCGCACGGT
The DNA here is from genome assembly GCA_027494055.1 of Anaerolineae bacterium. Taxonomy (GTDB): domain Bacteria; phylum Chloroflexota; class Anaerolineae; order Aggregatilineales; family JAFGMM01; genus JAOSJO01. The sequence goes on from JAOSJO010000027.1 coordinate 152,313, forward strand.
GGTCCCCGCCGGCCCGCTGACCTTCAGCCGCGCCCACCCGACCATGTTCTGGCCCAGGTCATAGACCCACACCGGGTGGTTCCAAGCGTCGCGCTGCGGCGACGGGGGTGCGACCGGGCGCACCTCCTCGATGCGGCGCACCGGCGGGTTGACCCGCGCCACGAGCGCCACGCCGGGGTCGTCGAACACGCTGACCGGAAGCCAGCCCGCCGCGTCGAAGCCGGGTTCGCTCCAGCCGGGGAACTCCAGGCGCGCGTCGTAGCTCTCACCCATGAGCAGGTCCGACTCAAGGATCGGGCCGGTCATCGTCCGCCACGACGCATTGGTGGCGATGGTCTGCCCGCTGCCGTCGGCGTAGTCGATCATGAGCTGCGCCCGCAGCCGGGGCGGTCGCCGTAGCGCTGCCGCCCTGCGTGCGCGATGTGGCCGCAGTACCACCCGTCGCCGAGGATCGCGCCGAGTGCGTTCGGGCCAGCCCGGAGCAGGTCGGTCACGTCGTAGACCTGGTACTGCACGCGCGTGTTGTAATCGGTCCAGCCTGGCGCGAAGACCTCATCGCCGACGCGCGCCCCGTTGAGGTAGCACTCGTAGAGGCCCAGCGCCGTCACGTAGAGCCGCGCCGAGGCGATTGGCCTGTCTGCTGTGGCAAACGGCTTGCGCAGGAACGGGCACGGCACGCCCGTCCGGGGTCCGCCGACGACGGACGCGCCGATCCAGTCGCCCACCCAGTCGGCGTGGTCCAGCAGGCCCATCTCCCACCACGCCGGCGCGCTGTACGCGGTGGCCGCGCCGGCCTCGTCCCAGACGCGCACCTTCCACCACGCGCGCTGGCGCGCGTGCAGCGCCGCGCCGGCATAGACGACGTGGGCGCACTGGTCAGAGGCGATCTTGCCGCTGTCCCAGAGCGTCCCCTGGTCGGCGTCCAGGTCCGCCGGACTTGCGGCGACAAGGACCTGATACGCGGTCTGGCGCGCGCCGCGCCGGTCCGACTCCAGCGCCCAACTGAGGCGCGGTTTCGCGGCATCGATGCCGAGCGGGTTGATCTTATACTCGCAGCGCAAGGCGGTGACGTTCATGGTGGTCCTTTCAGGTGTGCGTGGGAAGGGGCACGGCACGCCGCGCCCCCGCGAAGACCCGCCGATTGTACCTCTTTGCGCCGGGATGAGACACGGCAGGTGGGGTCAAAACGCCGGGTCGAGCCAGTCGCGCAGGCCCTCGCTGAGCAGGTTGCACGCCAGGATGACCAGCAGGATCGCCAGGCCGGGGAAGGTCGCCAGCCACCACTGGTAGAATTTCGTGCGCCCCAGCGAGATCATCGCGCCCCACTCCGGCGTGGGCGGGGTGACGCCCAGCCCCAGGAAGCTCAACGCCGAGACCAGCAGGATGATGCTGCCCACGTCGAGCGCGGCCTTGATGAGGATCGGCGTCCAACTGTTGGGCAGGATGTGCCGCCGCAGGATGTCCCGCTCGCGCGCGCCGATGGACCGCGCCGCCAGCACGTAATCCTGCGAGCGCACCACCAGCACCTGCGAGCGCATCAGCCGCGCGTATTCCGGCCATACCACGATACAGGCGGCTATCGCCGCATTGGTGAGGCTGGGGCCGAGAAACGCGGAGATCGCCAGCGCGAGCACGATGGAAGGGAAGGCGAGCGTGACATCGGCGGCGCGCATGATTGCGCCGTCGGCGAAGCCGCCGAAGAACCCGCCCATTGCGCCCAGCGCGCTCCCGACGGTGAGCGAAACGGCCACCACCAGGAACGAGGTCGGCAGCGAAATCTGCGCGCCGTAGACCACGCGGCTGAAGATGTCGCGCCCTAGCTCGTCGGTGCCGAACAGGTGCGCCTCCCCCGGCGGATGGAGCCGGTCGTCGAGATTCTGGGCGAGCGGGTCGTAAGGCGCAATCACCGGCGCGAACACCACCACCAGCGCCCACAGGAAGAGCATGACCGCGCCCACCCAGAACATGGGGTACTTCTTCATGTGCGCCAGGAGCCGGCGCCAGCGCGCGCCCTTGAGCGTGCGCGCCGTTTCACGGGTCGTGGTGGTCGGCAGGGAGGTCTCAGCCATGGCGCACGCGCGGATCCAGGATGCCGTAAAGGATATCGACCACAAGGTTGACCAGGATGAAGATCGTCGCGATCAGGATCGTCCCGCCCTGGATGGCGGGGTAGTCGAGGTTGGCGGCGGCGTTCACCAGGTAGCGCCCCAGGCCCGGCCAGTCGAAGATCGTCTCGGTCATCACCGCGCCGCCGAGCAGGCTGGCGAAGGCCAGCCCCAGGATGGTGACGAGCGGGATCAACACGTTGCGCAGCGCGTGCCCGACGATCACGCGGCGCTCGCGGAGGCCCTTGCTGCGCGCGGTGCGGATGTACTCGCGGCGCATCTCCTCGATGATGGCGGCGCGCGTCACGCGCAGCACAATCGCCAGGGTGAACCCGCCCAGGATGACCATCGGCAGCACCAGGTGATGCAGCGAACTCACGAAGGCCGGCCCGTCGCCGGCGAGCAGCGAGTCGACCGTAAAGAGGCCGGTCGCGCGCGGCGGGCTGGTCATGCGCGGGTCGATGCGGCCCGGCCCCGGCATGATGCCCAGGTGGTAGTAAAAGACGAAAAGGAAGATCAGCCCGCTCCAGAAGGGGGCAGCGAGGCGTTCAGCAGCGACACCGTCCAGACCGCGCGGTCGATGCGGCTGCCGTGCCGTATCCCGGCGACGATGCCCAACGGGATGCCGACGGCGGTGGCGAACAGCAGCGAGGCGATGGCAAGCTCGACCGTGGCGGGCAGGTAGAGCACCAGGTCCTCAAGCACGGGGGCGGCGGGTGAGGAACGAGCGGCCAAAGTCGCCCCGGACCAGATTGGTGACGTAGGTCAGGTATTGCTCCCACAGCGGCCGGTCCAGCCCCCACTGCCGGGTGGCGGTTTCGACGATCTCCGGGTTGTTCATCGCGCGCTCGCCGACGATCATCACCAGGGGATCGACCTGGACGATGTTGTAGATGAGGAACAGCGCCAGCGAGATCCCCAACAGCATGGGGATCGCCAGGAGCAGCCTGCGGATGATGTAGGTGCCTAGCCCTCTCACCGGTGGATGCCAGCCTGTGCGACACCGCCGCTCTGGTTTCTGTTTGCTGACTGGTGTGCGGAAGCGCCCCCGCGCTTGCCCCGGTACGGATGGGGGCGAACCGGTGGGTTCGCCCCCACAACCTTACCATACGTCGCCGCGCAGGGCTACCCGGCGCGGGTGATGCTGTAGAAGTCGATGAAGTGGCACCGGGTGGAAGGCGAAGCCTTCGATGCCGGCGCGCATCGCGTAGGGCCGCTGCGGCTGGAGCAGGGGCACGAACACCGCCTCGTTCACGTGCGCGGTCTGGTACTGCCGGTAGAGCGCGGTGCGCGCGGCGGGGTCTGTCTCGAACGCGGCCTGCATCGCCAGGTCGGCGATCTCCGCCGCGTCAAGCTGGATGCGGAAGGCCGGGCCGACTTCGGGGTCGGAGAAGTAGTCTGACCACATCGTGGCGTCCACGTAGTCGGGCGTCCAGGTCGCGACGAGAAGCTGGAGTTCCTGCGCGCGGTAGGCGGTCAGGAAGTTCGAGGTTGGCTGTTGCTCGATGCTGACCTGAATCCCGACTTCGGCCAGGTCCGCCGCGATCTTCGCCCCCAGCGTCTCGCTGGGGACGATGCCGGCGATGGTGCCGCTGCCAATCGAGAGCGTCAGGCCGCCGAAGCCGTCGGGATACCCCGCCTCAGCCAGCAGCTCGCGCGCCCGGTCGAGGTCGCGCGTGTAGCGCTCGGAGGGGTCTGAGCCTTGCACGCCAATCGGCAGCATCGCCGCCGGGCGGTCGCCCAGGCCGTTGAACAGCGCGTTGATGATGCCGTCGTAGTCAACCGCGAATGCAATCGCCTGGCGCACGCGCGCGTCCCACAGCGGCGCTTCCCACGGTTCCGCCCCTCGGTACCGGGGCCTTCGCCGGGCGAGATCGCCAGGTAGGTCAGGTTCAGCGTCTGGCCGATTGCCATCTTCAGGTCGGCGTTCTCTTCGATGCGCTGAATCTGGTCCGGGTCCACGAAGTCGGTGATGTCCACGTCGCCGCGCTCAAGCTGTTGCAGCGCGGTGCTGGCGTCGTTCACGTCGCGCATAATCACGCCGGAGAACGCGGGCGGCGCGCCCCAGTAGTTCTCGTTGCGCGCCAGCGTGACCTCGCTGTTGGGCACCCAACCGGTGAGGACAAACGGCCCGGAGCCGGCGGAGTTCTGGTCGAGCCAGTCCTTCGCGGCGTCAGCCTCGTCGGCGTTCTCGGCGTCGGTGCCGCCCTGCGCGATCACAACCTGGCTGTCGACAATGCTCATCGCTGGCGCGGTCACGACGGCGGGGAACGCCGGGAAGGGCGCGCCAAGCGTGACGGTCACCGTCCGCTCGTCAACCACCGTGATTTCGGCGATGGGGTCGGCGTAGAACGAGGGGTTGCCCTTGATGTTCTTCAGGCGCGTCCACGAGAAGCGGACATCTTCGGCGGTCACCGGGTTCCCGGAGGCGAACTGGACCCCCTCGCGCAGCGTGAAGGTGTAGAGCAGGCCATCGTCGGAGACCTCAAAGCTCTCGGCCAGGCTTGGCTGGATGGCGGTGAGGTCGTCGGCTGGGATGACAAGCAGCGTGTCATAGGTGGCGTGGTGGATGGTCAGGTTGGTCGACTCGAAGGCGCGACCGGGGTCGAGCGTGATGAGGTCGTCGAGTTCGGTGGCGTAGATAAGGAGGTCGCCCTCCTGCGCGGCGGCCGGCGCTGCGCCCCCAGCAAGGGTCAGGAACAGCGCGACAACAAGCATGACGGAAGCTCTTCTCATTTCATCCTCCTTGGTGGTATGCGATTTCCCAATCAGGGAGCAGGGGTGCGGACAGCTCCCTAACCCATAGCTGGTACCTAGTATATCATGACTTTTGGGCGGCATGATACGGGAGGCGCGCCGCGGGTGCATTCCAGGATAGGGGCAACTTCATGCGCAGGCAAGATAATCCAATAGCGCATTGTTCTCTGATCCCGTGACTGATGCCTTTTGAAAGATTATCTTGGTAGTCTCTTCGCAGAGTTACGGTATGGCTTTGCGCCTATCACAAACCTGGCGATGTAGGGGATGTAGGGGCGAACCGCCGAGTTCGCCCCTACCGCCAGACAGGGCGGTGGATGGGGATACAGCGTGCTGTGCCTCTACAGGGCGGTCAAGAGAGCATTGCCAGTGTAATTGTTCAATATCCATCAGTCGGTGGGCTGCTGAATGGAGAGGGGGGGATGAGGCAAAACAGGCAGAACTTGCGCGGACCACAAGCGTGCCTCCAGGATTGAATACACCCTGCGCCGCCCGGCGCGCCCTACGCCTTGACCGCGCCGCCCACAATCCCCGGATGAAGTGGCGCTGGAAGGCGAGGTAGACGAGGATGACGGGCAGCGAGACAATCGTCGATGCCGCCGCCATCACCGCCACGTCGGAGGAGTACCGCCCGCGCAGCAGCGCCAGCCCCACCGGCAGCGTGCGCAGGTCGCCGCGCGCCATCACCAGCACCAGGAAGAACTCGTTCCAGGTCCACATGAAGAGCAGCACCACCAGCGAGAGCAGCGCCGGGCGCGAGAGCGGGAACAGGATCCGCCACAGCACGCCCCACTGGCTCGCGCCGTCCACCACGGCGGCGTCAACCAGGTCGCGCGGCATGGTCTTGAAGTGCGCGCGCATCCAGAACGTGCCGAACGAGAAGCTCAGCGCCACCTGCGGCCACACCAGCGCGCCGTAGGTGTTCCGGATGCCCAGCGTGCCCATGAGCTGCCAGAGCGGGATGATGACGGCCTCGGTGGGCACCATGAGGCCCAGAATAATCAGCAGCAGCAGCGCGTTCTCGCCGGGGAAGCGCATCATCCCGAAGGCGTAGCCGGCCATCGTGGAGAGGGGGACCGCGACGGCCACCACCAGCACCACGACGATAACGCTGCTCTGGAAGTGAACGTTAAAGCGCGCGCCCTCCCAGGCATCGACGTAGTTCTCCCAGCGCCATGTCTCTGGCAGCGCGAACGGGCCGGCGCTGCGCAGCTCGGCAGGGGTCTTCAGCGACGTGAGCAGGATGCCAACGAGCGGCATGATGGCCGCGAGCAGGAAGGCCGTCAGGAGGAAGTAGACAAGGGCGTTCTGCCCCAGGCTGCGCCAGTTGCGTGATGTCATGACCCTATGCCTCGTCGTCGTGCCGCGATTGCAGGGTGAAGATCGCTGCCGAGACGCCGATGATGATGACCGAGAGCACCAGCGCCATCGCGGCGGCGTAGCCGGCGCGGTTCTGGTTGAACCCCTCCTCGTAGATCAACATGCTGACGACTTCGGTGGCGCGACCCGGCCCCCGCGCGTGAGCACGAAGACCAGGTCGAAGACGCGCAGCGCCGCGATGAAGGTGAGCGTGAACGCGACGAGCAACTGCTGGCGCAGCCCCGGCAGCGTGATGTACCAGAACTGCTGGAGCGCGTTCGCGCCGTCCACCCGCGCCGCTTCGTACAGGTCCTCGTTGATCGACTGCGCGCCGGCGATGAAGAGCACCATCGCCAGGCCGTACTCCACCCAGGTGCCGACCCCGCCCGCCGCGTTGCGCGCCGTCTGGAAGTTGCCCAGCCACGGCGTGACCGCGCTCTCCAGGCCGACGGTGCGCAGCAGTTCGTTGAACGGCCCGTTGAAGTCGAAGATCCAGCGCCAGATGATGCCGACCACGACCGCGCTCATCACCTGCGGGACGAACAGGCCGACGCGGTAGACGATCATGCCGCGCAGCCGGGTCCGCGCGATCAGCGAGGTGAGCAGCAGCCCCAGCATGATCGGCAGGATGGTGTAGAAGATGATGAAGAACAGGTTGTTGCCGAGCGCGTTCCAGAACTTCGGGTCGTTGACCAACCGGCGGTAGTTGTCCAGGCCGATGTACGCCGGGTCGCTGAAGCCGGTCCACTCGGTGAGGCTGTAGAGGAAGGTGCTGGCGATGGGGATGAGCACGAACAGCGCGTACACGACGAACCCCGGCAGGATGTAGAGGTACGCCTGGTAGGGACGCTGGTAGGGTGTCGCGCCGCGCACAAAACGGGAGAGGTTCCGGGAGATCACTGTAGGGCTTCCTTGCGCTCGTTGTGGAAACGGACAGACGCGCCAAACCGGGAATCGCGTCGTGCGGGCCGCGCCCTCACCGCCCTCCCGCCATGGAGGAGGGAATGAGTGAGGGGGCTGGCGAAGCCAACCCCCTCATATGTATCACGTCACGATGCCAAGGGCAATTCACCCGCCCGCCTGGTACTCGGCCTCGACGTCGGCGACGGAAGTCCCCCGGCGTCGCCACGCCGCCCATCAGTTCCTGGATGTTGGCGTCAACGCTCGGCAGCGTCCAGTCGAGCCAGTGGCCGACCGCATTGGCCTCGTTGACCGCGTTCCACACCGCGAACTGGTCCGCGACGACCGTGCCCTCGGTCAACATCTCAGGGTCAACCTCCGCCGCCGGGAAGAAGCCCTGCTCGAAGAGCAGCTCCGCCGCGCGCGGGCCGGTGATCAAGTCGATGTACTCAGCGGCCAGGTCGGCGTGTGCACTGTCGGCGCGGATGCCATAGGCAAGCGCCCACGCCGCCGGGCACGATGGCGGGCACGCCTTCCTCGTCAGACGGGAAGGCGAAGAAGCCGACCGACTCCGCGTCCAGTTCCTCGACGATGCTGCCGGTCATCCAGTTGCCGGTGATCCACATCGCGCCTTCCTGGTTGAGGAACGCGCCGAAGGTGGCGTTGTCGTAGTCCATGCCCTCAAAGCCGGGCGAGAAGAAACCGGCGTTCACCCACTCGACCAGCTTCTCGGCGGCCATCAGGTTCGCCTCGGTGTCGAAGGCGCCGTCTTCGAGCCGGTACATGAGCGCATCCAGCTCCTCCAGCGTGATGTACACGCCTTGCAGCACGCTGAACTCGTGGATGGGCGGCCATCCGTCGAGGCTGCCGAACACGATGGGCGTCACGCCGTTCTCAAGCAGGGTGTTCGCCAGCGCCTCGAACGCCTCCAGCGTCTGGGGGATCTCCAGGCCGTATTCCTCGAAGATGCCCTTGTGGTAGTACACGCCCACCACCTCAGCGGTGTTGGAGACGCCGTACACATTGCCGACGCCGAACTGCGCGCCGTCCTCGCTGAAGCTGTTGCGGCTGTGCAGGCCGAGCGCGTAGCGGCTCCACCAGTCGTACTGATCGGCGTAGTCATTGAGCGGCAGCAGCAGCCCCGCCTGGACCAGCGCGCCCATGCCGCTGTAGCCCTGGTTAATCATGGTCACGTCCGGGCCGGTCTCCTCTGAGAGCGCCAGCGGCAGGATGTCGGTCAGGTCGTCCGTGGCGTAGACCTCACGCGCGATGGTGACGCCGGGGTGCGCCTCCATGAACTCCTCGTTGAGTTGCTGGATCATCGCCTGTTCGGCGTCGCGGGTCCAGTTGTCCCAGACCACCAGCGTCACCTCTTCCTGCGCGGCAGAGGGCGCGACCCCAAGCGCGGCGACCAGTAGCGCGACGATGAAGAAAGCGGCTAATCTGCGGTTCATACCATTCTCCTTTCAACGAATTGTGAAGACGAAGTGGGGTGAGAGCGCCCATGCGGACACTCTCACCCTAGTGTAACACAGTTCTCGCTTACGGTTCCAGCAACGTCGCATGGCCCCAGAGGCGCGGGGTGCCCTGAATCTGGGACCACGCGCTCCAGGCGGTGCGGGCCTCGTTGCAGTTCTCGCCGACTGCCGCGTCCGCCTTGTCGCAGTCGTAGAGCAGGACGTTGAAGCCGAAGTCGCTGCCGGGCGTCACCTCGCCAGGGACGGCGTTCCACGGGATGGCAACCTCAAGGATGTAGCCGTCGTCGGTGCGCGCGGAGGCGACCTGCATGTCGGGGGCGGTCACGGCGATGACGCCCTGGTTGGCGTCGGCGTCGCGCTCCGCCTGCACGTTCCCCTCAGTGTCGAACGGGAAGATGCCCGTCTTGAACGTGGTCAGCGTGTTCTCGCTCGCCCCGCCGCCGTGCGGGTCTACCGTGATCTCCACCGAGTCGCTGCGCCAGTGGCCCTTGATGTCGTTGGGCGCGATGTTGCTGACCAGGACATCGTCAACCACCTGGACCGCGACATACAGAAATTCGCCGTCATACGCCAGGCTGAAGCTGCCGGTCAGGTCGGCGGCGTCGGTCGTCGCACCCTCCCAGATCGCGGTGTGCGGAATCTCGAAGGTGTCGAGGCCGGCGTACTCGCTCAGGTCGCCGTCGATGGTGGGCGCTGCGGCCAGCGCAGTCACGCCCGCCGTCGGCACGATCTGGAGCGTGCCCGCGTCGGATAGCGCGTAGTCGCCGTAGGTGAGCGTCGTTGCGATGTCGAACGTCCCCTGCGCCGTGTCCGCCGGGACGGTCGCCATGAAGTCCACCGTCAGCGCCTCGCCCGCCGGCACGGTCACCTGCTGCTCGCCCGCGTCGAGGGTGACGGCGTCGGTTGAGAGCGAGAGCGTCACCGTGACCTCCTGGTCGGCGTCGGCGCGGTTGGTGAGAATCACCGGGATCGAGCGCGTCTCGCCCGCGCCGATGGCGACCGCCGTGGGCACCAGGCGAATCAGGTGCTCGACGTTGTTGCGCTGCGTCCATTCGCGGAAGATCTGCACCGCCTCAATCGGCTGTAGCTCAATCGAGACCGGCGGGGTGACCTGGAGCAGCGCGCGCTTGCTGGCGTACCGCGCATCGCCTTCGCCGTCCACCGCGTCGAAGCGCCCGACGATTGTCTGGAAGTCGGTCACGTCGGCGTCCGCCGGCACCCCCGACGGTGAACGTCGCGCTGACGGTCTCGCCGACGGGCGCGTCAACCGGGGCGCTTGCGTCGCTCACGGTCCAGCCGTCGGGTGCGCCCAGGCTGAGGCTGAGGTCCATCAGGTCGGTGTCGCCGAAATTGCGGAAGACGACATCGACCGCGACTTCGCCGCCCTGGCTCACGTAGAACGCCGCCGGCAGCACCTCAAGCTCCACATTGGCCGGGGCCAGATCGACGCCGCTCGTGAGGCCGGCCAGCAGGTCGCTCTCGACCTCCGGGATAGGCAGCACGCTTGCGGCAAGCGTGAACGTCTCCGGGCTTAGCCGGCGCGCTGGCGGCGGCACGCTATAGCCGGCGTCGAAGCCCTGGCTGCGATAGCGGCGCAGCGCGATGGCCTCAAGCTCGGCGTAGGTGGCAAACTGGCTGGGGGAGTACTCGTTCGTGGGAATCTCCACGCTGGGCGCGAGGCCCGCCGCGCCGTAAGCCAGCGCGTAGTAGAGCTTCTTCGGCTGCCACGGGTCGATGAACTCCTCTTCAAGTTGCTCCGGGAAGGCGTTGGGATCGCCGGCCAGGAAGAACGCCTCAGTCGCCAGCTTGGCGATGTACTGGTGATGGCCGTGCCCGCTCGGCGACGGGTTCATGGTGACGACCACGTCGGGCTTGAGCACGCGGTAGAGGCGCACGATGTTACCGAGCGGCTCCTCGTAGCCCCAGAACAGCTCGGTGGCGGTGGCGCTGGTGGTGAAGGCCCAGTCCAGCTCGTTCAGGTAGTAGACCAGGTCGATGCCCAACATGCGCATCGCCATGCGCTCTTCAGCCTCGCGCACGATGCCGAGCGCTGGCCCCAGCTCGCGGCCAGTGGCGTTGCCGCCGCCCTCGCCCTTGGTGGCGGTGACCACGGCGGCCTTCGCGCCCCGGTCGAACACGTAGCGCGCCATCGTCGCCGTCGCGGTCGAGTCGTCGTCAGGGTGCGCGCCTACGAATAGAATATCGACCTTGAGCAGATCGTCGGATGTGGCGTTGGTGAGCGTTGGTTCCTCCTGCGCCGTAACCGCCGTTGGCGCAACCAACAAAGCGAGCATCACTGCGGTCACGATAATGCCCACCCATTTGCGCTGTCTCGAAGTACGCATTGCTGTGTTCCTCCTGTATCTTACTCGTGTCGTGTTTTGGTGAAGCTACGTACAGCATCACGACGCGCGATTGTTGTTCTCTGGCGCACCTCCTTGAAGGGTCAAAAAGGGTAAAGAAGACTCTAGTCAGGGACAACTCGCCACTACCCAACGCAAAGAGACTCAGGCTGTGACGGCGCAACTTCGCGTGCGTAGTGCGGTGCTGTTTTGGTAAGTCTTTTGTTGTTGGGTATGCGCTCACGCGCGGGGAGCGGATTCCCGGTTTGGTTGGAAACCAAACCCGACGCCTCAGATATTTCCTCCCCTTATTGTCCATTATAGGCAATCCCGGCGTGAACTCTACAAACCATAGGCCGATTCTCAGGTTTCTTACGGGATTCTGATGGGACAGACCAGGGTTTTTTGACACCGCGCCCTTCAGCGGACTACAATGGCTGATGCTTCGGCGGCACGCGCCGGCGCTGACACCGAGCGCGGTAATTGGACGGGAATGCCATGACAGCGAAGCCACCCAGACCGGAAGACCAAACGGTGCGGAAAGAGCCGGACAAGCCCAAACCTGCCCAGACCTCGCTGCTCGCGGCCAGGAAGCACCCTCCGGCGGAGCCGCGCCCGCGCTCTGGGACCGGCTCGCTCCTCCCGCCGTGGCGGCTGCTCGTGCAGATCGGCCACGTCAACCCGACCACGGTCGGGCTGGAAGTGCGCGACCGGATCACCATCGGGCGCGCCGACCCCAGCCAGGAATTCGAGCCGACGCTCGACCTCACGCCCTACGGCGGGCGCGAGCAGGGGGTCTCGCGGCGGCACGCGCTGATCCGCCAGGAAGAACAACGCCTGTATCTTGAGGACCTGGGAAGCACAAACGGCACGCGCCTTAACGGCGGTGCGTTGCGGCCTGGGGAGGCCTACGAACTTCGCGACGGTGATCTGATTGAGTTGGGAGAAACCCGGCTGCTGATTCGCTTTATCCAGACGCCGACCTGACGCCCCTAGAGGTCTGACCCTTCCTCGTCGGCGCGCCTGGCGAACTCAACCAGGCGCGGCAGGATGCGCGCGAGCGCAATCGTGATCCAGCGCTCGCCTTCGAGCGTGCGGAACCCTGGCGCGAGGTTCACCTGGCGGCGGGCGATGCGTAGCCGGCGGATCTGCCGCCACCGCCGCCGGATCATGAGCTGCACGGCTTCGTAGACGACGGCGTCCATCTTGCGCAACATCGCGCCGTCGCCGAAGGCGCCGCTCGGCTGGCCGACCCACAGGCGGATGACGGCGCGGCGAACTTTGCAGCGGTGTCTGTTTTCCTCAACATGGCTACCCACTCACCCGCGCGTGTCTGAATAAGCGCTTACTCAAGTATATCGCAGTTTTGCCCGATTCCACACGTCGTTAGTACCGTTGCTTGGCTTTCTACAAAGACACCTCACGTGTTGGCCGGGGCCTTGCGCCGCTGACGCACGCGGTCTGCGATCTTGCCGGCGGCGATGCGCGCCAGCGACATCGGGCTGTAGTAGAACCCCGCCGGCCGCACCGCCCCGCTTTCGAGCGCGCGGCGCAGGTCGACGGCGCTTGCGCCAGGGAACAACGTGTACGCGCTGCCCACCGAACTGAGGAAGTGCGCGTCGCTGCTGCCCGTCTCTGGCAGGCGCTGCCCTGACCGGTTGACCAGCCGCGCAACCTGGTTGCTGAGCACCTCGGTGGGCGAGGCGTGCTGCGCCTCCACCGCGTCGAACGGCAGGCGGCGGATCTTCATGCCCGCGCCCCGCATCCCGTTCATGACCAGGCTCACCATGGTGAACGGGTGCGCCGCGATTGCCAGCCCGCCCTGTTGGTGGATGCGCGCGATGGACTCCGCAGCGGAGAGGCCCTGCGGGATGTCGTGCTTGAGGAAGAGGCCAACGATGTCGGCTTCTTCTGACATGACCTCCTGCCCGACGATGACTTCAAGGTGCGGGAACCGGTCGGCGTGCCGGTCGCGGTACGCCCTGGCGACCATCCCGCCCGCGACGGTGTTGTGGTCGGTCACGGCGATCACGCGGAGGTTGGTCCGCTCCGCCGCCCACCGGACGACCTCTTCCGGGGTCATGTTTCCATCGGAGTACGTGGTGTGGATGTGAAGGTCGGCCTTGCTGAAGTTGGACATGGTGTTACTTTCCGCCTCGATGCTTACGTTACGTTGTGATTCACCGGCCACTATAGCGTTCTATCGTTATAGAAAAGTCAACGGCTGGTGACCATATTCTGGCCTTTTCTTAGAAGCCGCCCTGAAGGCCCCCAGGTCAATACACGCCCCCGCGCCAATGTACTCACCCTGCTTTGAGCATGACAAGGGGCTGGTACCTTCCCGAAAGCTGAGAGCTTTCGGGAAGGTTCTCGTTGCCGGCGAAGTCAGGCGCTACTCATCCACCACCGGCAGCAGCAGCGCCGAGGGGTGCGCCGGCCCGCGCAAGATCGTGTTCGTCGCGGCGCGGGCGGCGTCCAGCCACGCGCCGGCGCGCCACGTCTCCGCGAGGCCGGGGTTCGGCTCGAAGCGCGGCGCGTTGCTCGACGCGACGATGATGCGGATGCGGTGCCCGGCGTTGAACACGATGCTCGTCGCCCCCACGTCGAAGGTCAGCGCGTAGGGCGTCCCCGGCGTGAGGAACGACTCGCGCGTGTAGTCGCCGTCGCGGAAGCGGGCGCGCAGCCCACCGTCGGTGACGAGCATCGAGCGCCCGTCGGGATACACGTCGGTCAGGCGCACGATGATGTCCGTGTCCGGCGCGTCGGAGGCGAGCCAGATGCGCGCGCGCACCACGCCGGTCACTGCCACCGGCGACGCGAGCGGCGGCGTGGTGTACACCAGCACGTCATCGCGGCCCTCGATGGGCGTCTGGTCGAAGGGGCCGCTCTCCGGCCCGATGTTCGCCCCACCGACCGTGGGTACCGGGTCGTTGGGGTCGTGGACGTAGCTGTCGCTGCCGTCCTCGGCGGGCATGTCCGCGCTGAGCGACCCGTCCGCCCCCAGGTAGAACGCGGTCTCGGTCGCCGGGACCGGCCAGGCGTCGGCCTCGCGCCATGCGTTGCCGGGCGCGCCTGCCTCGCCGAGTGCGCCCATCGTGTAGTAGCGGACGGCCGGCCATGCCTCGACGCCGGTGTTCTCGCCATGGAAGCACCAGCGCAACCACGCCGGGATCAGGCTGGCCCGGTCGAGGCCGGCGTTGCCGACGAACGTCACCTCGCCCTGTTCCGGGTTGATGCGGTCGTGCGTCCACGGCCCGACGATGAGGTACTGCGCGCCGGCTGCCCCTGCGCCGCCCTGCTCCTGGTACCCGTTGAACGCCTCCAGCGTGCCGAGCAGGAAGGGGTCGTACCAGCCGCTCAGGTGCATCGCCGGCACGTGGATGCGCCCGTACTGCCCGGTGATCGACGTGGCGGCCCAGTAGTCGTCCAGCAGCGGGTGCTGTTCCCACGTCTCAAGCATGGGGAGGTTCCCCTGCCGTTCGAGCCACTCCTCCACCAGTTGCAGCCGGTACAGGCCGCCAGGGAAGACCTTGTGGCGGTACAGGTCCGAGAAGGCAAAGTCCGACCACTGGCAGCGCAGCGCATCCGGCGCGTCTGGGGCCATGAGGTACTGCGCCGCGCCCATCGCCGACGCGCCGGTCGTCGCGATCACGCCGTTGCTCCACGGCTGCGCCGCGACCCAGCGCAACGTCGCCTGACCGTCGGCGGCGTCGGTGTGGAACGCAGGGTCTTCCCCCTCCGAGGCGTAGCGCCCGCGCATGTCCTGCACCACGAGCGCCGCGCCGAGGTCGTTGGCATAACGCAGGCCGCCGTAGCGGTCTTTGTTGTAGGGCGTGCGCGCGAGCAGCGTCGGGAACGGGCCGTCGCCGCCGGGGAGGTAGACGTCGGTCGCCAGGCGCACGCCATCATCCATCGGGACCATCTCGGTCAGCGTGGGGCCTTCGGCCTGCGCCTCCGCTTCCGGGGCGGGCGCGCCCCGGAGGAGGAACAGGGCCGCCGCCACGGCAACCGGCACGGCGGCCAGCGCCAGAACGATCAGTATCCGACTCGTGCGCACTCGCCTCATCGCCTTGCCCTCACGATCTCCCCGGTCCATCCTGTCCAAGTTTAGCGCAGACCCGGCCCGGCTGTCATGAAAGGTTAGTGAAAAACCGGTCGGCGCGCTGGCCTAATCGCGCCTGACGTCGTGCTCTTGCTGGCGCGCCGCGAGCATCGCCCGCACGCGCGCCGCCAGCCCGTCGAGCGGGAGGCGGCCCTTCTCGTCGGCGTCGCGCCACTTCCACTCAACCTCGCCCGCTTCCAGCGTGCGCTCGCTCAGCGTGATACGCAGCGGCGCGCCGATCAGGTCCGCGTCGGCGAACTTCACGCCGGCGCGCTCGGCCCGGTCGTCGAGCAGCACCTCCAGCTCCGCCGCACGCAGCGCGGCAGAGAGCGCGCCGCCCCGCGCGTGTACGGCGTCGTCCTTCCCCAGCGTGAGCAGGTAAACGTCGAACGGGGCGACTTCCACCGGCCAGATGATGCCGTGCGCGTCGTGGTGCGTCTCGATGATGACCGCCATCAGCCGCTCCAGGCCGATGCCATACGACCCCATGACGATTGGGCGCGCGTTGCCGTCCTCGTCCAGGTAGGTCGCGCCGGTGGCCTCGCTGTAGCGCGCGCCGAGCTTGAAGCAGTGACCCAACTCGATGGCCGGCTGCACGCGCAGCGCGCCGCCGCAGCGCGCGCACGCTGCGCCGTCGGTGGCTTCGGCGAGGTCAACGATCTGCGTCACGGCGAAGTCGCGCGGGTAGTTGGCGTTCACGTAGTGGTAACCCTCGTCGTTTGCGCCGACGGTGAAGTTCGCACCCTGCGCAATCGAGGCGTCCGCCAGCACGAGCACGCCGCCGGCCTCGCCCAGGCGGCGCACCGCCACCCCGGCCGGCGAGGCGTACCCCGGCGCCGCCCCCGCCGCGCGGATGTCGGCGTCGTCCGCCGCCGCGAGTTCGCCGCCGCCGAGCGCGTTGAGCAGCTTGGTCTCGTTGACTTCCAGGTCGCCGCGTATCAGCACGAACACGAACTGCCGCGCCCCGTCGAAGGGCGTGTGCATGTAGAACACGGCCTTGAGCGTCTGCTTCGTCGGCACGCCCACGAACGCCGCCACCTCAGCGATGGTCTTGCAGCCCGGCGTGGCGACCTTCTCCAGCGGGGCGGGCGCGCCTTCAACGCCCGGCGGCGGCGCGAAAGCCGCGGCCTCGATGTTGGCCGCGTAGCCGCATCCTTCGCACTGCACGAAGCGGTCTTCGCCCTGCGCGTGGGGGATCACGAACTCGTGCGACGCCAGACCGCCCATCGCGCCGGTGTCGGCCTCCACCGGGATCGCCGCGAGGCCGGCGCGGCGGAAGATGTTCAGGTACGCCTGGTAGATGCGCCGGTAGGCGGCGTCCAGCGCCTCCGCGTCGACGTCGAGGCTGTAGGCGTCCTTCATGGTGAACTCCCGCAGCCGGATCAGGCCGCCGCGCGGGCGCGCCTCGTCGCGGTACTTGGTCTGGATGTGGTAGACCAGTTGCGGCAGTTGGCGGTAGGAGGCGATCTCGCGGGCGGCGAGGTGGGCGACAACCTCTTCGTGCGTCGGCGAGAGCACGAAATCGCGCCGGTCGCGGTTGACCAGCTTCTGCAGCACCGGGCCGAACGCGGCCCACCGCCCGGTCGCCTGCCACAGCTCGGCGGGGTGCACCACCGGCATCAGCATCTCCTGCGCGCCGATGGCTTCCATCTCCTCGCGCATGATGGCCTCCAGCCGGCGGAGCACGCGCCAGCCCAGCGGCATGAGCGTGTACACCCCCGGCGCTGATGGGACGCACCAGCCCCGCGCGGATGGCGAGCTGGTGGCTGACCATTTCGGCGTCCGCCGGCGCTTCGCGGAGCGTCCGGCCAAAAAGCTGAGTGATGCGCATGGCGTCCCCTCCTCTAACGATAGCGATGCGAAAAAAACAGCGTCCGGGAGGTTCCGGACGCTGACGCTCAAGCCGATTCCAGGCGACTGGCAGCGCTAGCCGGCGCTTCCTCCCCTGAGGAACGCTGGACTAGGGCTGGCAGGGAACGGGATATATCGCGTGTTCATAGCGCGCCCAGTATAGCACGCTTCGCCGATTTCCCAAAAACGCATGTCCGGCGGGAGAGCGCCCCAATAAAAACGCGGCGACCTGGATGCGCCCTCCATGGCCGCCGCGTCGCTGCGGGTTCAGGTCTGTCAGAACCAGCGCGTGATGACCACCTTGCGGTCGGTGAAGAAGTTGATGCCGTCGAGGCCCTGCCCGTGCAGGTCGCCGAAGAACGAGTCTTTCATCCCCGCGAACGGGAAGGCCGCAATCGGCGCGGCGATGCCGATGTTCACGCCGATGTTGCCCGCCTGCACGCGATACTGAAACTCGCGCGCCCACTTGCCGCTGGCGGTGAAGATCGACGCGGCGTTGCCGTAGGGGCTGGTATGGAGCACGTCAACCGCCTCGTCGAAGTCGTCCACCTGCATGATGCTCAGCACCGGGCCGAAAATCTCGTCCTGGATGATCGGCATCTCAGGCGTCGTCTTGTCGAAAATGGTCGGCCCGACGAAGTAGCCGTTGGGATACCCGTCCACCTTGATGCCGCGCCCATCCAGCAGCAGTTCCGCGCCGGCATCGACGCCCTGCTGGATGTAGTTGCAGACGCGCTCAAGCGACTTCGCCGAGATCACCGGCCCCATCTGCGTCCCCTGGTCCATGCCGTTGCCGATCTTGAGTTGGCGCGCGGCCTCGACGAGTTTCTCCCTGAGCGGTTCGTAGCTGTCGCCCACCGCCAGCACCACCGACCCGGCCAGGCAACGCTGCCCGGCGGTGCCGAACGCCGAGGTCATGATGGCGGCGACGGTGCGGTCCATCACCGCGTCGGGCATGATCGTCAGGAAGTTCTTCGCCCCGCCCTGGCACTGCGCGCGCTTGCCGTGCGACGTCGCCATCTGGTAGACGTGCCGGGCGACGGGCGTCGAGCCAACGAACGACACGCCGACCGTGTCCGGGTGCTGGAGCAGCGCCTCGGCGGCCACGCGGTCGCCGTTGACCAGGTTCACCACGCCCGGCGGGAAGTCCGCCTCGTCGATCAGGTCAAACATCCTCGCCTGCGTGAGTGGCGTCTGCTCCGACGGCTTGACGATGTACGTGTTGCCGCACGCGATGGCGTAGGGCATGAACCAGAACGGCACCATCGCCGGGAAGTTGAACGGCGCGATGGCGAAGAACACGCCCATCGGCTGGCGGATCGCGTATTCGTCGATGCCGGTGGCGACGTCCTCCAGGTTGTAGCCCATCATCAGGTAGGGGATGGCCGCCGCGCCCTCCACGTTCTCGATAGCGCGGCGCACCTCGCCGCGCGCCTCGTCGAGTATCTTGCCGTTCTCCTCCACGATCTGCCGCGCGAGGTCCTCGAAGTTCTCCTCCATGGCCTCCTTGAGCCGGAACATCGCGCGGGCGCGCGTGTAGGGCGGGGTTTCGCGCCACTCCTGGAAGGCGTCCTTCGCCGCCTGCACCGCCTGATCGACCTCCGCCGCCGTTGAGAGCGGCACCTGGGCAATCGTCTCGCCGGTCGCGGGGTTGCGCACGTCGAGCGTGCGATCAGACTCGGAGGGCACCCACTCGCCGTCGATGTAGTTTTCGAGGATGTTTACGCTCATTTGCTGCTCCCTTGATAACTGCGACTCGGATCCGGACAGCGCGCCCTGGCGCATCGACGCAGCATCAACCGCCGTCCGGGTCGTCCGTGACCTGGCATGATTTTATCGCCGCCCCCGCTTTGTAAAGCGCGCACGCCGGCGCGTGCAGTCGGGTGCAGGTGATTTACAGAGATAGGAGCGGGATGCCGTTCTTGGGGCGTTTCCGTTGCGCGCGGAATGCGGCGATCTGCGCCGCGTGCTCGCGCTTGTGGCCGTAGATCGTGTCCACGATGAAGTCTTCGAGGTCGCAATCCGCCCCAAAACAGGGGAGGGCGCCCTTCCGACGCCGCGCGGCTTCCGGCGTCTGGGCGAGTTGTGCCAGCGCCTCGTTGCCACCCTGCGCGTAGTCGACCCAGACCGCGCCGACCGTCATGGCGTGGCGCGCGGCGACTTCAGCGTCGTTGAACGCCTCGCGGTCCTTGACGAACCGGTCCAGGGCCGGGGTGGGGCCGTCGTTGAGCAGCGCACGCAGCGCCTCGACGAGCAGGTGTTCGAACCCGGCCAGGTGCGCGATGATGTCTTTCACCGACCAGACGCCGGCCACGCCGAGGGTGTACCAATCCGCCTCCGGCAAACCCTCGACCGCGGCTTCGACCGCGCGATGCCCGTTCTTCAAGATAGCCAGGGCGTCCATCGATGGCCTCCTCATACGTATGACTATCGAGTCCCGTGCGCCCGCGCCGGCGCGCGCCACATGGTCGGCAAGCGACGGTCTGGTCGCCGGGGTGGCCGGCGGCGGTCCGCCATGCTCACTGTACCCCGCCGCCGTCTAGAAATCGTCTACCATTGCGGTCTGAATTTGACCTTCTGTCACTCAAAATGCGCAGGTTGTCACTGTAGTGGCTGGTGCGAGCGTGCTAGAATGAGGCGTACTGTCGGGATATTGCACCCAACCGTCGCCGAATTCTGCGGGAGGGCAACAGCCTATGAACGTGACAGCGAAGCCAGGTGCGGGAGTGAACGCGCAAGAGAACGGAAACACGCATGAGGACGGGCGCTACCGGGCGGTTGACGACGCCATCGCCCGCCTGGATTACGCGCCGGACGCCCTGCTGGAGGCGCTCAACGCCGCCCAGGAGTCATTCGGCCACCTCTCGGAGGAGGCGCTGACCTATGTCGCGCGGCAGCTTGGCGTGCCGCTGAGCCAGGCCTACGCGGTGGCGACGTTCTACGAGATGTACCACCTGACGCCGACCGGCGCGCGCCACTGCCTGATCTGCACCGACCCCGCGTGCGCCGTCGCCGGGGCGGAGGCGGTGCTCGCCGCGGCGGAGCAGCACGCCGGCGCTGACGGCGACGTGCGCGTGCACCGCGCAACCTGCCTGGGCCTCTGCGACCAGGGGCCGGCGGCGCTGATCGACGGGCGCGCCTACGCCAACGTGAAGGCGGATGCGGTCGCGGCGCTCTTCAACGGGGGAGGCGCAGCGCGCGCGCCTGCAGGTGACGGGCGCGCCGCGCGTCATGACGCGCCTGATCGGCGTGCTCGACCCGACCGACCTGGACGCACACCGCGCCGAGGGCGCGTTCACCGGCCTGAATAAGGCGCTCACCGCCATGACGCCGGAGGACGTGATCGAACAGATCAAGATGTCCGGCCTGGCAGGGCGCGGCGGCGCGGGGTTCCCCACGGGCCTCAAGTTGCAGTTCACGCGCGCCGCTACCGGGATGCCCAAGTACGTGGTGTGCAATTTCGACGAGTCAGAGCCGGGCACCTTTAAGGACCGCGTGCTGATGCAGGGCGACCCCTTCCGGACCATCGAGGGCGTGATCCTCTCCGCGTATGCCGTCGGCGCGACGGAGGGCTTCATCTTCATCCGGGGCGAGTACCCGGAGGCGGCGGCGGTCGTGCAGGAGGCCATCGACACGCTGTATGACGCCGGCCTGCTCGGCAAGGACATCATGGGCAGCGGCTTCGACTTCGACCTGTCGATCCGGCGCGGCGCGGGCGCGTACATCTGCGGTGAAGAGACCGCGCTTTTCGAGGCCATCGAGGGCAAGCAGGGTTTCCCGCGCCTCAAGCCGCCCTTCCCCACCACGCACGGCGTCTTTGGCCGGCCCACGGCAATCAGCAACGTGGAGACGCTGGCGCTGATGCCCGATATCGTGCGCAACGGCGGCGAATGGTTGAAGCAGTGGGGCGGCGGCAAGTCGGTCGGTATCAAGCTGTTCTGCCTCAGCGGGCACGTGAAACAGCCCGGCGTCGTCGAGGTCCCCTACGGGACGACGGTGCGCGACCTGGTGGAGCGCTTCGGCGGCGGCGGCTTCGACGGCGCGCCGCAGGCGATCTTGATGGGCGGGGCGGCCGGCGGTTTCCTGCACCCGGACAATTTCGACACGCCGCTCACCAACGAGGCGCTGAACCCGCTCGGCGCGCCCATTGGCTCCGGCGTCGTGATGGTCTTCAACCAGAACGTGGACCTGGGCGCGGTCCTCAAGACTCTCGCCCGGTTCTTCGTGCACGAATCGTGCGGCAAGTGCGTGCCGTGCCGCGTGGGGACGGTGCAGATTGCCAAGCTCCTTGACAGGATCACGGGCGGGGACGGCGCGCCGGACGACCTGGCGCGGCTTGAGTCGCTGGGCCAGATGATGCGGAAGTCCTGCCTCTGCGGGCTGGGTATGTCCGCGCCGAACGCGATGCTGAGCACCCTGGCGCACTTCCGCCCGATGTACGATCGCTTGATCGCCGGCGGCGGCGCTTAGCTGCCGGGACCGCCATTAACCGGGGCAAGACCCCTTGGATGAAACCGATGGGGAGAGAAGCATGATAACACTGACCATAGACGGGAATTCCATCCAGGCTGCGCCAGGCACGACCGTGATGGAGGCCGCGCTGGCGCACGGCATCGACATCCCCCGGCTGTGCTACCATCCTGAGCTGAGCATCTCCGGCAACTGCCGCCTGTGCATGGTTGAGGTGGAAGGCTGGCTCAACCCGACGATCAGTTGCAGCCTGGAGTGCCAGGAAGGGATGGTGGTGCGCACGCAGAGCGCGCAGCTTACTGCGATCCGCCGGGAGATCCTCGGCCTCCTGCTCTCCGACCACCCGCTGAACTGCCTGGTGTGCGACAAGGCCGGCAGTTGTATCCTGCAGAAATACGCCTATGAGGTCGGCCTCGCCGGCACACCTTACCCGGTCGAGGTGGCCCGCCCGCTCCACCAGGACGACAACCCCTTCTTCATCCGCGACCACCAGTTCTGCATCATGTGCAGCCGGTGCGTGCGCGTGTGTGACGAGGTGGTGGGCGCGCACGCGATTGACATCGCCGGGCGCGGCTTCCACAACCACATCGCCACGCCCTTCGACGGCCCGATGATCGATTCCTCGTGCGTCTTCTGCGGAAGCTGCGTGCAGGTCTGCCCGACGGCGGCGCTCCTGCCCGCGTCGCGCAAGGGCCTGGGCCGCGAGTGGGAGCTGGACCGCATCAAGACGATCTGCGGCTACTGCGGCGTCGGGTGCGAGATCGAGTTCGCGGTGAAGGACGGCGAAATCCTCTACGCGCGCGGCACGCCCGAAGGCCCGGTCAACGGCGAGTTCCTGTGCACCAAAGGGCGCTACGGCTGGGATTTTGCGGAAAGCCCCGACCGGCTGACGCAGCCCCTCATCCGGCGCGACCTGGCCTACGCGCTGGGCCTGACCGACACGCCGTGGGCGCTGCCGGAAACCTCGGTGCTTGAGGTGGAGAAGCCCAACATTGAGGACAGCTTCATCCCGGTGGACTGGGACACCGCGCTCGACGTGACCGCGACGAAGCTCGCCGAGACGGTGCAGACCTACGGCCCCGACGCGGTGATGGGCCTTGCCTCGGCGCGCTGCACCAACGAGGAGAACTACCTGTTCCAGAAGCTGATGCGCCTGGGCATCGGCACAAACAACGTGGATCACTGCGCCCGCCTCTGACACAGCTCAACGGTTGCAGGCCTCGTGAAGGCCTTCGGTAGCGGCGCAATGACCAACTCCATTCGTGAGATTCGCGATGCAGACTGCATCTTCATCACCGGCTCCAACACGGCGGAGTCGCACCCCGTGCTCAGCTACGAGGTCGTCCGCGCGGCGAAGCGCGGCGCGCACGTGGTGATCCTCGACCCCCGGCGCGTGCCACTCGTGGACCACGCGACGCTGTTCCTCCAGGCCAAGCCGGGGACCGACATCTACATCTTCCTGGCGATGATGCACGTGATCGTGCGCGAAGGCTGGGATGACCAGGCTTTCATCGCCGAGCGGACGGAAGGCTACGACGCATTCGTCGAGGTGCTCAGGCCGTACACGCCGGAGCGCGCCGCCCTGATGACCGGCGTGCCCATCGAGCAGATCGAGGCGGCGGCGCGCATCTACGCGCTGGGCGAGCGCGCGGACGGGGCGTCCCTCTACGGCGACGGGCGTGGGCACAGCACCATCCTGTACGCGATGGGCATCACGCAGCGCCGCAACGGCACCGACCTGGTGATGACGCTGGCGAACCTCGCCATGCTGTGTGGGCAGGTGGGCAAGCCCTCGACCGGCGTCAACCCGCTGCGCGGCCAGTCGAACGTGCAGGGCGCGTGCGACGTGGGCTGCCTGGTGAACGTGCTGCCGGGCTACCAGAACGTCACCGACGCGGCGCGGCGCCAGGCCGTCGCCGCGCGCTGGGGCGTCGAAGACCTGCCGGGCGCGGTTGGCCTGACGGTCGTCGAGGCCATGGACGCCGCCGCGGAGGGCAAAGTGCGCGCCGCCTACATCATGGGCGAGAACCCGATGCTCTCCGACCCGAATACGACCCACGTCGAGGCGGCATTGCGCACGCTCGACTTCCTGGTGGTGCAGGACATCTTCCTCAGCGATACAGCGCAACTGGCGCACGTGGTGCTCCCGGCGGCGTCCTCGCTGGAGAAGGACGGCACCATCACCAACACGGAGCGCCGGGTGCAGCTCATTTATCCCGTGATCCCGCCGCCCGGCGTGGCGCGCCCCGACTGGGAGATCACCGGCGAGATCGGCGCGCGCCTGGACGAGCGGCTTGGGCGCGACCGCGACCCCGCCACCTGGCGGTTCCCCTCGACGGCGGCCATCATGGAGGAGATCGCGGCAGTCACACCCATCTACGGCGGCATCCTGCACCCCCGTCTTGAGGGCGCGGGCCTCCAGTGGCCGTGTCCAAACGCCGACCACCCCGGCACGCCCATCCTGCACACCGCCGCGTTCTCGCGCGGCAAGGGCTTCTTCAACCTGGTGGAGGCGCAGGACCCCGCCGAGCTTCCCGACGCGGAATACCCGCTGATCCTCTCGACCGGGCGCGTGCTGTATCACTATCACACCGGCACCATGACGCGCCGGAGCGCGCCGCTGAACTGGCGCGAGCCGGGCGGGTACGTCGAGATCAACCCCGAAGACGCGGCGGCGGCAGGCCTCGCGAACGGCGACGAAGTCGTGATCGAGAGCCGGCGCGGCGCGGTGCAGACCTGGGTGAAGGTCAGCACCGACGTGCCGCCGGGGACGGTGTTCATCGCCTTCCACTGGCGCGAAGCGCCGGCGAACATGCTCACCCAGGATCACACGCTCGACCCGGTGGCGAAGATACCGGAGTACAAGGTGTGCGCGGTGCGCCTCAAGAAGCCGCACGCAGCGCAGGAGGCCGCAGCGAGCGCCGCCGACTAGGCTTCTGGCGCGCCGCTGCCAGGACGCAGAATCGCAGAGGGCGGATCCGAAACCCGCCCTCTGTTGCATCCCGCCTCTCAGAAACCTTCCCGAAAGCTCCAAGCTTTCGGGAAGGTCCGCCGCCGTGCCGATGCCGGAGCGGAGCGTGCCCGTCTCCGGCGCATGGTTACGCCAGCGTCACCGTCGCGCGCACCACGCCCGCCCGGTCGTGGCGGGCGAGGAGCTTGACGTCGCCGCCCTGCGGGGCGCGGACCACCCACTCGACCTTGAGGCGGTCGGTCGTCGAATCGTCGTTCCAGTAGCTGAAGGCGGTCTTGCCGGCGCGGCCCTCAAGCTGGCTGAACTCCTCGCGTAGCTTGCCGGCTTCCAGGGCGGCGCCCTCTGGCAGTTCGATCTCGCAGATCACGCCGCGCGTGAGCTTCTTCTCCAGCGCCTTCTTGGTGACGTAGGTGGGCAGCCACCCCGTGTTATCGACTACCAGCCGCACGCGGTACGTCCCATCGCCGAGCGCGGTCGCGCTTGCCTCGCGCAGTTCGAGCCGGGGCGAGATCAGCAGTTGCCAGACGAGCCACGCCGGGAAGGGCGCGATCTCCTTTTCCAGGAAGGCCGGCGGCGGGTTGCGCCAGTACAGCATATCCCAACCGCCAAGCTCCACTTTCCCCAGTTGCGGGTGCTCGAATTCGTACCACTCCACGTAGCCCTTGCCGTCAAGCTGCTCGTCGTTCCACTTGAGCAGCGCCAGGTCGTGCTCAAGCGGGTGCTCGCGGAACCACTCGGCGAACTTCGGTTCCGTGATCCCCACCTGGCGGCGCGGGTCCCACAGCTCTGCCGTCCACGCGAACATGCCCCGGTGCTCGTACATCCAGTCGTCAGAGCCGCCGGTGATGACCTCTTTGGGGTGGTACTTGAAGTCGTGGAAGATGGAGACGTTCGGGTAGCCGGTGAGTTCGGTTCCTTTCGCGCCAATCTTCTGAAAAATCCACAGGTCCTCTGCCGGGAAGGCCTCGTCGGGCTTCGTCGAGTAAGGGCGCAGCAGCACGGCGGAGAAGGTGTGAAAGCACACGCCGCCGATGATGTTGTTGTGCGCGCTGATGAAGTCCACCATCGCGCGCACCTCCGGCTCGGAGGCGGGGAAGGGGCCAGCGCCGTGCTGCTCGTGCTCCTGCCGCCACTCAAAAGGATAGTTGCGGTTGAGGTCAAGGCCCTCTTTCTCTGGCTGAACGCGGATCGTCACGCCGTCGTAGTTCTTGAGCCGGCCTTCAGGCAGCAGGCGGTAATACGTCCCGCCGTACTCTTCCGGCGCGCGGCGCACCAGCAGGCGCGGGTCGGCGTCGCTCACCTTCCACGCGCCGTTCGGGTCGGGGATGCGCATGTGCAGGAGACGCCCATCGCCGTCGATGTCCTCCTCGATCAGCCCTCGACCGGTTCCTCGTCGTAGGGGTAGGGGCGCGTGCTGGAGCGGATGATCTTTGGCCGGTCGGCGAGCGCCCACTCCGCGCCGTCGGGGTTGAGGCGCGGGCAGACGTAGAAGGCGCGCGTGTCGAGGCAGCGCGTGATGGCCTCGTCGACGCCGTACTGCGCCGTGAGCGTGTGGATGAGGTACAGGCCCATCGTGGAGGGCGAGACCTCCGAGGCGTGGATGTTGCCGTCCACCCAGAGGGCGGGCTTCTCCGTGTCTGGCCCGGTGGCGGTGTTCGTCACGGTGGCGAGCCAGATGTCACGCCCCTCGTAGCTCTTGCCGATGGCCTCGACCCGGACAAGGTTGGGGAACGCCTCGGCGAAGGCATGCATCAGGCGCGTCAGTTCGTCGTAGCGGTAGTAGCGGTCGAAGCGGATATCAGGCATGATGTGAACCTCCCTGGCGTTCATTGAAGAAAGGCAACGGGCTGCGGTCACGGCGCGGACCGCACCGCGCCGCGCCGGCGCGCGCCTGAGCATACCGCATTGCTGCGCTGCGCGCTCAGGTCTACGGCCCGGTGGGCAGGAAGAGATTCAACTGGTTAGCGTAATTCGTGTTATCTGTGGTTCCATTCTTCTTGACGCAACCGCCAGTGGGGCCGCGCGGCTGAAAGAAGTGGCGGACGCCTAATCCGTACCGAGTTCCTATACACAACAATTGCGGGCGACTTTATCCTAATAATAGATCGCCGAGGTACTGGTAGTCAATCGAGTTGGCGTAATACTCTGAAGAGGCGGCACGCTCCCCCTGCCGCCTCTTCTCTTCTCTGCTGCGCGATTGCCATTTGTCGCCCGCGTTTATGTGACTTGTCACTTGTCAGGTCCGCATTTCGCGCGTTTACTATAATAATGTGCCACACTGCAACGCCAACGGCGCACCCCATTGTGTAAGCTTATCCGTTCCAAGCGAGGAGAATGACCCATGACGGTTCCCAGCGACATCGAAATCGCCCAAGCAGCAGATGTCCGGCCGATCATCGAGATCGCGCGCAAGCTCGGCCTGACTGAGGACGACCTTGACTTTTACGGCAAGTATAAGGCCAAGGTTCACCTGGACGTGCTCAAGCGCTTCGAGAGCCGTCCGCAGGGCAAGTACATCGACGTGACCGCCATCACCCCCACGCCGTTGGGCGAGGGCAAGTCCACCACCATGGTGGGCCTAACCCAGGCGATGGGCAGCGTGCTCGGTAAGAGCGTGATGTGTTGCATCCGCCAGCCGAGCATGGGGCCAACCTTCAACATCAAGGGCGGCGCGGCCGGCGGCGGCTATAGCCAGGTCATCCCTATGGAGGACTTCAACCTGCACCTGACCGGCGACATTCACGCCATCAGCGTGGCGCACAACCTGGTCGCCGCCGCGATTGACACGCGCATGTACCACGAGAGCCGTCAGAGTGACGCGGGCCTGCAGAAGCGCGGCGTGACCCGGCTCGACATCGACCCGGACTCCATCACCTGGAACCGCGTTGTTGACGTGTGCGACCGCGTGATGCGCAGCATCAAGATCGGTTTCAACGACGACAAGCTTCAGGATGGGTCGCCCAGCCCGGTCTTCCCGCGCAGCGCGGGTTTCGACATCACTGTCGCTTCCGAACTGATGGCGATTCTGGCGCTCGCCACCAGCCTGAAGGACCTGCGCGAGCGCGTGGGGCGGGTGGTGATCGGCCTGAACAAGCAGGGCAATCCGGTCAACCTGGAGCAGATCGGCGTCGCCGGCGCGGTGACGGTGCTGCTCAGGGACGCGCTGATGCCCAACCTGATGCAGACGCTCGAAGGGCAGCCGGCGTTTGTCCATGCCGGCCCGTTCGCCAATATCGCGCACGGCAACTCGTCCATCGTCGCCGACCAGATCGCGCTCAAGCTGGCGGACTACGTGATCACCGAGAGCGGCTTCCGGGGCCGACATCGGCATGGAGAAATTCTTCGACATCAAGTGCCGCTACTCTGGCCTGATCCCGAACGCGGTGGTGCTGGTGGCGACGGTGCGCGCGCTCAAGATGCACGGCGGCGGCCCGAAAGTGACGCCCGGCGCGCCACTGGACAGAGCGTACACCGAGGAGAACCTCGAGCTGCTGGAGAAGGGCCTGGGCAACCTCGGCGTGCATATCAGGAACGCGCTGCGCTTTGGCATTCCGGTGGTGGTGTGCGTGAACGGCTTCGCCGACGACACCGCCGCCGAGATGGAGATGGTGCGCGAGTACGCCGAGGGCGAAGGTGCATACGCGGCGGTGAAGAGCACGCACTGGGCCGAGGGCGGTAAGGGCGCGGCGGCGCTGGCCGAGGCCGTGGTCGGCGCGTGCGAGCAGCCGAGCAACTTCCAGTTCCTGTACCCGCTGGAGTGGTCGATCAAGCAGAAGATCGAGCACATCGCCAAGGAAATCTACGGCGCGGACGGCGTGAGCTTCGAGCCGCTGGCCGAACAGCAGATCGAGTCGTATGAGCGCGCCGGCTTTGGCAAGCTGCCGATCTGCATGGCGAAGACGCACCTGAGCCTGAGCCACGACCCGAACCTGAAGGGCGTGCCGAAGGACTTCACCGTGCCGGTGCGCGAGGTGCGCGCGAGCGTGGGCGCGGGCTTCATCTACCCGCTGCTGGGCGCGATGAGCACCATGCCCGGCCTGGCGACCCGGCCCGCATTCATGGACATCGACGTTGACGTGGAGACTGGCAGGATCATCGGCCTGTTCTAAGGCTTTCTGCGCGGGACGGTTGGCGAGGTCAGGGGTTCCACCCCTGACCTCGTTTCGTGGCATGGGATTAATCCGATAATGTGCATGCTTCTCCCTACCCCGCGACTGAAGTCACGGGCTAATTTCGTGGCAATCATCGCTATTGGCGACGATTAGCCGCCGACTTCAGTCGGCGGACTACGGAAAACCTAATACCACTCGCCTGGGTGAACAGTTCTGGGCCACGGGACGACGAGCCGCTACTGGGATTATTATGTCAGAATGCAAAAGTCCCTTGTCCTCCGCGCGGAGGAATCTGTAGCCTCCCTGATCGAACGTGGTTCCCGGATCGTGAAACAAAACGCCCCGCGCGTCGCCGACGGCGGGGCGTTCGTGTGTGCGGCGGGGGATGGTCCAGGGCTAACGCGCCGGCTCCGCCGCCGCTTCCTTTTCCCGTTCCGCGAGCTGCGCGCGGAGCGCCTCGACCTCCTCCTGGAGCGTTTCGATCTGCTCGGTGAGGTTCAGGATCACGTGCACCCCGGACAGGTTCACGCCGAGGTCGTTGGTAAGCCGGTTAATCTTGTGCAGGCGTTCCAGGTCGCGCGGCGAGTAAAGCCGGAACCCGCCCTCCGAGCGCTGCGGCACGACGAGGCCTTCATCCTCGTAGTTGCGCAGCGTCTGCGGGTGCAAGTTCACCAGGCGCGCCACGACGCCGATGGCGTAAACCGGCTCGTCGAGATCGGGCGCGTCATCCGTCCAGTCCATCAGTTCCCCTGCGGTCGCGTACCCAACGTCACTGCGATCTCAAACGTCTTGTCGTCACGGATCA
This sequence comes from Anaerolineae bacterium, assembly GCA_027494055.1. GTDB lineage: Bacteria > Chloroflexota > Anaerolineae > Aggregatilineales > JAFGMM01 > JAOSJO01. The sequence goes on from JAOSJO010000027.1 coordinate 181,565, forward strand.
CGGTCAGAATGGCGATGTCGCCGGGGCTGGTCTGCGAGACGAGATAGCCCACCAGGTCCTCCCAGTCCCGGATCGTCTCGCCGTTGATCGCGATGATGATGTCGCCGCCGGCGGTCACGCGCACGCCGCGCACGAACTCGTCACGGTTGCCGCCCTGGATGCCCGCCGCCGCTGCCGGCCCGCCGGGAACGACGCGGCTGATCATCACGCCGTAATCGACAGGCAGGCCCAGCGGCTCCCGCAACTGCGCCACGGTGAACCCTGTGCCGCCGGAGCCGGGGCCGCCGGTCTCGGTCTCAACGCCGAGCCAGGAGTAGTCGGCAAAGCCCTGCGCGATCAACTGCGGCACGATGCGCCGCACGGTGTCCACGGGCACGGCGAAGGCGATGCCCTGGAACACGCCGCTCTCGGTGCGGATCGCGGTATTCACCCCGATCACCTCGCCGCGCGAGTTGAGCAGCGGCCCGCCTGAATTGCCGGGGTTGACCTCGGCGTCGGTCTGGATGATGTTGGGGTTGCTATACCCGCTCGGCGCGCCGGTGACCAGCGTCGCGGAGGGCAGCGTGCGCCCCAGCGCGCTGATGATGCCAGACGTCATCGTGCCGGCCAGGCCGAACGGGTTTCCAATCGCGACAACGTGCTGACCGACCCGGAGTTCTCGGGAGACGCCGAGCGTCACCGGGAACAGCGCCTCCGCGGGCATGTCCACGCGGATAACGGCGATGTCGCTGTACGTATCCGACCCGACCAACTCGGCGCGCGCGACCTGCCCGTTGTAGAAGGTCACGTGAATCTGGGCGGCCTGGTCGATCACGTGGTTGTTGGTGATGATGTGGCCCTGCGCGTCGTACACAAACCCCCGACCCGCCGCGCACGTCGAGTGTGTCTTCGGCGATGCCGATGTCGATATTGACCACCGACGGGCTGACGCGCTCGTAGAGGTTGATGAGCAGCAGTTCGGCGGCGTCGAGTTCGGCGAGCACCGCATCGGCGAGCGCGGTCGGCGTGGCGACGACCTGCGCCACCGTGCGCAGCGTGTCATCTAGCGGTTGGCCGACCAGTTCCGGCTCCGCCGGGGCGCAGGCGGCCAGGACAAGAACGAATGCCAGCACGAGAGCGATTTTTCCCATGATCCATTACTTCCATCAACTACAGCGATCTACGACTTCAATTATCGCAAAAGTCGGGCATCTTGCCCTGGGCGGCGCGGCGCTCACGCCCTGCGCCCGTCGCGCAGGCGCCTGAGCTGTTCGAACAGGTCGCGCTCCTCCGCGCTGAGGTTGGTCGGTACCTTCACCTGGAGATGGGCGTACAGGTCGCCGTATTCGTCCGCCCGGTTGAGTTTGGGCATCCCCCGGCCCTGCAGGCGGATCTTCTGCCCGGAGGACGCGCCCGGCGCGATCTTCAGCGCCACCTCGCCAGCGAGCGTCTTCACCGGCACCTCGCCGCCGAGCACCGCCGTGTAGAGATCGATTGGCAGGTCTACATGCAGGTCGTCGCCTTCGCGCCTGAATGTCGGGTGTGGCCGTACCTCCACCACGAGGAACAGGTCGCCGGCGCTGCCGCCGCTCAGGCCCTGCTCGCCCATGCCGCTGAGGCGGACGCGCGTGCCGGTCTTCGCGCCCTTGGGGATGCGCACCTCAATGCGCCGGTCGTTGATCCGCAGCCGGCGCATGGCCCCGCTGTACGCCTCCTCCAGCGAAATCTGGACCGGCTGCTCGATGTGCTGGCCCTGGGTCGGGGCGTGGCGCGCGGCGCGCCGGGGGTCGGTGGCGCGGCGCGCTTCGGCAGCGCGCCCCATCCCGCCGAAGATGGTCTGGAAAAACTCCGAGAACATCCCGCCGCCGGCGCTCTGCCCGCCGCCGAAGAAGTCATCGAAAGTGCCGTATTCCACGCGCACCCCGCCGGGCGCGCCCTGCCCCCTGGAGGCCCACTGCATCCAGTCGAAGCCGCCGGGCTGCCCGCCCATCCGCTGCCAGTTCTGGTAGTTCGCGCCAAGCTGGTCATAGCGCGCGCGCTTCTCTGGGTCGCTGAGAACCTCATGGGCCTCGTTGATCTCCTTGAAGCGCTCCTCCGAGCGCTTGTCGCCGGGGTTGACATCGGGGTGATATTCGCGCGCCAGCCGGCGGAAGGCCTTCTTGATCTCCTTCTGGTCGGCTTTCTTGTCAACGCCGAGTATCTTGTAGTAGTCCTTGTATTCCATAGGGTCCGTCACCCATACTTAACATAATTCGCAAACCACGTCCCCATTTTTAAAACTTGAGCCGCAATTTGTAAAGGTTTTTGCGTCGTTTCTAATAAAACTCCAAGCTACCCGCCCATCGGCGTGACGCCCACACACTCCGGCGGCGTCTCGATGTTGAGCGGCTGGTTGACGCTGGTGAGGTTGTACTCCATGCGTACCGTGCCGCTCGCCGCCGGGGGCGTCTGGCCTTCTGAGAAGGCGTCCGCCGGCATCGCCGCGACCAGGCGGATCACGTGGCCGGCGTCGTCGGCGACCCACACATCCGCTGTGAGCTGCCCCTCCTCAAGGTGATACTGCGTTGTCGGCACGCCGTTGACCGTGCCGCCCGGCCCGACCAGCGCGAGTTCACCGATGCTGGCGGCGTCGGGGGAGAAACCCTGTTGGGGTGAAGGGGCTGTCCGGGCTGGTGATGTCGGGCGCGCCGCCCGCAAGCGCCATGCAACCGCCGTCTGGCGTCATGCCGAGCATGTACGTCACCCCGTCGCGCAGCACAATCACCATGTGGTCTGGTGCCGGCTCCTCACTGCCGCTGCTGACCACGTCCACCATTGCGCCCTCGACCAGCATCTCGACGTGGGCCGCGGACGCCTGCGTATCGACGCGCACCATCAGGTTCATGCTGCCGGTGCGCTGCCCGCCGGCGTCCTCAAGGTAGGCGGTCAGGTTCGCGCTGTAGCTGCTGAACGCCGAGAAGTCTGGATCGGTGAAGTTGAAGGCCGGGAGCGGGGTCGCGATTGCCGCCTCCGGCGGCGCGCCCTCCGGGGCAACGTCGCCGCCTTCATCGGCAGGGCACGCCTTCTCCGACAGGCGCATCTTCCGCGACAGCGCCGCCGCCTTCACCGGCAACGTCACCCGCGCTGCCGTCAGCGGCACCGACCGACGTGGCCGGTTCGCCCGCGCCCTGGTCCGGGGCGGGGGCGGCGGCCTGGGCGGCTGCCGCAGTCGCCGTCGCCACCGCGTTGATGTCGATCAACTGGGCCTGCCCACCGCACGCGCTGACCAGCGCCGCCGCAACGATCGAGACCGAGCCACAAGGTCCAGTGCTTTGTCATCGTCCACCCCTTCACGCACGCGCCCAAGTCCACACGCGCCTATTGTAAGCCAATCGCCTGCTTTGGAGTAGTCGCCGGCGTTTTCCCTCCCGGTTGTTTAAGGGGAGGGAGCAGGAGGGGGCGCCCCCCGGCCGCCCCCCCCCCCCAGTCTAAAAAACAGGGGGGCATGGCGCGCTCGCCCGTAAGCGGATCAATGGCCGCAGTGGTTGAAATCTAACGGGCTTCTGGGCAGCTACCGCGATTCCTTGCCGGATTCGCGTTATTTGCGGCTCAATATCCTCCCTGTCTGGCGGCAACGGAGGTTCGGTCTCACGGGAAAAGTACAGACAGTCACTATTGTCCGTATGTGCTTCATCTGATAGAATGGCCCCATAGGTGGGGTTGCTTGTTTTAGAGAAATAGGCTCTGTCATAACGCGCGAAACCGGGGCATGAACGTGTCCGGCGTGTCTGAAGGCGTTATCCTTGAGGATGTCGCGCGCTGCGCGATACCTTCCCTTGAGAGCGGGGGCGGGCGGCTCTCGGAAAGCCACGTGAATAGAATCGACTTCACGGGTCAGCAGGTTGGCCCATATCTCGTGCGCGAACTCATCGGCCAGGGCGGGATGGGTGATGTTTACCGTGCCTACCAGCCGTCGATAAAGCGTGAGGTCGCGCTCAGGTGATCTACCTTGCCACCGAGTCGAGCCGGCAAGAGTTCCGCAAGCGCTTCGAGAAGGAAGCCGAGACCATCGCTTTGCTGGAACACCCGCACATCCTGCCCGTGTTCGACTATGGCATCACCGAGAGCGTGGCATACCTGGCGATGCGCCTGGTGCGCGGCGGCACGCTGGAAGGCCTCGTGCAGGAACGCCCGCTCTCGCTCGACGAGATGGCGCACATCTTCGAGCAGGTGGCGCACGCGCTCGATTACGCGCACCGGCACGGCGTCATTCACCGCGACCTGAAGCCGAGCAACGTTCTGCTCGATCAGGAACAGCACGCCTACCTCAGCGACTTCGGCGTTGCCAAGATGATCGGCTCGTCGGCGCATACCACGATCACCGTCGCCGGGAAGGTGGTGGGTACGCCCGCCTACATGGCTCCCGAACAACTGCGCGGCATGAGCGTGGATCACCGCGCCGACATCTACAGCCTGGGCATGGTGCTGCACTACATGCTCACGCGCCGGATTCTCTTCGAGGGCGAGTCGCCGCTGGCGGTCATCTACCAGCTCCTTGAGGAGGAGCCTACGCCGCCGCGCGCGATCAACCCGGATACGCCCCAGGCGGTCGAAACCGTGGTGATGCGCGCGCTGGAGAAGGACCCGGCGCGGCGCTTTGATAGCGCCGACGAGATGGCCCAGGCGCTTAACGCCGCGCTGGGCCGCGTCACCACGCCCCGTTACGGCTCTGCCACGGCGACGCCGTCTCGCGCCGACAACACCGTGCGCATTTCCCGCCTCTCCCGGCTGGCAACTTCCGCCCGGCACATGCAGCGCCCGCTGTTCTGGGGCCTGGCGGGCGTGATCGCGCTGTTCATTGTGATTGTGGCCCTGGTGTGGGCGCGGCCGGCGCTGGCGCCCAGCTTCCACCCCCCTACCGTCGTGGCCGGCGAGCGCAGCGGCGCGGACGCTGTGACGCCGACCATCGAGGAAATAGCCCTGGCGGCGCAATACCTCGGCGAGGACGGGTTCATCGCCTACATCGTATGCAACCAGCGCACCGAGTTCTTCGCCGCCCACGCACGCGAGATGAGCGACATCGCCCGGCAGTATGAGCTGCGCTTCCGCGTTTACGACAGTGAGAACGACGCCTACAATGAAACCGTGCAGATCGAACGCGCGCGGACCGACGGCGCAAGGGCGATGATCGTGTGCGTGCTCGACCCGGATTTGCTTGCCGACGCACTGGCGGCCATCGACCGGGCGAACATTCCGCTGGTGCTGAACAACGTCGGCGGGGCCACCTGCCTACGGCGGCGTGGCGGTGGCGGTTGACAACTACCTGTTGGGCGAGTTCCCCGGCCGGCTGGCCGGCCAGATCGTCGCGGAAGAGATGGGCGGTGTGGCCGATGTCGTCGTGCTGGACTACCCCGATCTGCCGATCATCATCGAGCGCGCCGATGGCATGGTCGCGGGCCTGCTCGCACGCGCGCCGAATGCGAATATCGTGGGCCGTTTCCTGGGGGCACCATCGAATTCGCCGAGGAGTCGATCCGGTCCCTGATCGAGCGCGGCGTGCACTTTGATGTGATCCTCAGCATCAACGACGCCGGCGCATACGGCGCGATCAACGCGCTTGAAGCCGCCGGGATTCCGCCTGATGCGGTGGTCATCGTCAGCGTCGATGCGGAAGCGAAAGCGCGGCGGCTCATCCGCGACGGCCAGTACCTGCGCGGCTCTATCGAGGTCGTCGGTCCGGAGAGCGGGGCCGGTCCCTCAGTACACGCGGCGATCAAGCTCATGGCCGGCGGGACCGTGCCAGAAACCATTCTGCTGCCGCCGGGCGAGGTTGTCACCCGCGAGACGCTCCAGCCCGACGGCTGACGCCAGGCTCCCTTACTGGTTCCGCGCCTCCAGCGTCGCTTCCATCTGTGAAGTGAGCACCTCGATGCGCGACCGGGCAAGCTGCAGCGTGCCCTGCGCCCGCGTGACCACCGGGCGCACGTCGAAGTCGGGGTCGTTGAGGCGCGCTTCAAACGCATTGATGACATCGGCGACCATCAGCGCGACCAGCCGGTGCGTCTCCTGCGCGCACTCGGCCGGCACGACCAGCGCGTCGATGCTCGTCTTGTAGATGCGCATCTCTTCAATGATGGGCGGCAAGGCCCCGGCATCGGCGGCGTCGGCCTGCACGATCAGCTCTCCGAAAGCCTCCGACAGGTAGCCCATCGCTTCGGTCCAGTTGTCCACATCGCGCGGGTCGCAGCCGATCACCAGGTTCACCTCCCCAGGCAGGGCGGGGGGCAGGGTCGGCGTGGGCGTCGGAGCCGGCTGGCAGGCCGCCGCCAGAGCAAGCAGGGCCGCTGTCGTCAGGATGGGCAAACGTCCGCGCAGCAACATGAGCATCACTCCTGGCATCAGAGGTGTGGCAGGGTTCAGCTTAATCCCGCTCCGGGTTTTGCACAAACCGCGGTTGCCCCCGGCCTCCACGTGGGGATATAATCAATATAAGCGAAGTGGGGTGTCTTCGACGCCCCATTTATTGTGATGGGTTGTAGAATATAATGGGCACCGATTTTCCGCTCCTTATCATCTCCTTTGTCGTCGTATTGGTACCGCTGATTTTCGTTCACGAGCTGGGGCACTTCGTCATGGCGAAGCTCGTGGGCATTACCGTGCTTGAGTTTGGCATCGGCTTCCCGCCGCGCGCCATGCTGCTGTTCAAGCGCGGCGACACCGAGTACACGTTGAACTGGCTGCCGCTCGGCGGCTTCGTGCGCCCCCTCGGCGAGGACATGATCGGCCCGGTCGCTGAAGAGAAGGCGCAGAAGCAGCGCCGCGAGAAGGCGCCGGCGCGCGGCGTCGCCGTCAGCGATGTCTCCCCGGTGCGGCGCATCCTGTTCATGGCGGCCGGCCCGCTGTTCAACGTGCTGCTCGCCGTGGCTCTCTTTATCCTCACGGGGCTGGTCGGCACGCCCATCATCGACCACTCTGACATCACAATCGCCGGCCTCGCGTGGGACTCCCCCGCGCTGCGCGCCGGCGTCCGCCCCGGCGACGTCATTCGCGCCGCCGACGGGCAGCCCTTCAGTTTCGCCACCGAACTGGAGGAATACCTCGTGGCGCAGGCCGGCGCGCCGGTCACGCTCACGGTTGAGCGCGGCGGCGATCTGCGCGACTTCACCCTCGCCAGCGCCGACGATCTGGTTTCGCACGTCGTGGACGGCGGCCCGGTGCGCATCAGCGAGGTCAACGCCAATTCGCCGGCTGAGGCGGCCGGCGTCCAAAGCGGCGACCTCGTGCGCGCGGTCGCGCCGGAGCGCGCCTGGCCGGCCGCCAGCCTGGGCATTGCCCTGGTCGGCGCAGAGGCCCCTGTGGTGCAGAACCTGGGCTACACGCCGGTCTACACCGCCAGCGACCTCGCCGGGCGCGTGCGCATGTGGACCGGCCTGCCCGTCACCTTCGTGATCGAGCGGGAGGGCGCGCTTGGGCGGCTCACCTCCGCGACGCGGACGGACCCCCGGAGGGCGAGGGCGCGACCGGCACCACGATTGAGACCGTCTACCCCACCGCCGTCGTGCGCGCGCCGCTTGGCGAGGCGCTCGTCAACGGCGTTGAGCGCACCGTGTCCCTGGTCGGGCTGGTGATCCGCGCGCCGGTGATGCTCCTCACGGGCGAAATCTCCGGCGAGGAGGCGCGCCCGGTCGGCATTGTGGGCATCAGCCAGCTTGGCGGCCAGTTCATCCAGGAGAGCGTCGAGGTCAGCAGCCCGACGCCGTTCCTCCAGTTCGCCGCCGCCATCAGCGTGGCGCTGGGGATGACCAACCTCCTGCCCATCCCGGCGCTGGACGGCGGGCGCATCCTGTTCGTCCTCATCGAGATGATCCGCGGCAAGCCGATGGACCCGGCGCGTGAGGGGCTGATCCACCTGATCGGGATTGTGTTCATGTTGGGGCTGATGATCGTACTGATCTTCGCCGACATTATCAACCCGGTCCAGTTGCCGTAGTGGTTGAGTGCTATGCAATATACAGTCGCAGAGTACTTCGCAGGGATAGGTCTGGTGCGTCTTGGACTGGAACGCGCCGGCTGGAAGGTCGTTTTTGCAAATGATATTGCGCCGGAAAAATACCAAATGTATCAAGATGCTTTTCCTGATGCGGCGCAACATTATCGAGTGTCTGACATCTTTGACATAGACCCCTCTATTGTGCCCTCAACAACCTTAGCGACGAGTTCCTTTCCGTGCATTGACCTTTCGCTGGCTGGAAAGCAGAATGGCTTAGAAGGCAAGCACTCTAGTGCATTCTGGGGTTTCCTTCGCATCTTGAAATATCAAGTCGAGTATGGAATAGCGCCGCCGCTCGTTCTCCTGGAAAACGTGATAGGTTGGCTTACCTCCAATCATGGAGACGATTTTCGGTTGACTATTCGAGCTTTAAACGACCTTGGCTATAGTTGTGATGTATTCACTTTGGATGCGCTGCGTTTTACACCGCAAAGCCGTCCACGAGTGTTTGTTGTAGGCGCGCAAAACCGCCCCCTTCACCAAATGCAGCGCCTCTGCGCAACAGGCCGAATTCACTGGCGACTCAACGGTTGAAGAAAGCTGTCGATGATAATTACGACCTCCGGTGGGCATGGTTGGATATTCCCGATCCACCTTCCCTCCATCATGCAGGGCTTGACAAAATCGTTGAAGCCATGGATGAGGATGATCCTCGTTGGTGGCCCCACGTCGAGGTTGAGCGGCATCTTCTTATGATGGCAGATGCTCACCGAGAGAGGGTCCTATCGTTGAAAGATAGGGAAGAAGTCACCTATCGAACCCTTTATCGTCGCATTCGGTTCGGCAAACAGCGCGCGGAAGTCAGAAAGGACGATATTGCTGGTTGCCTCCGTACTGCTCGCGGAGGCAGCAGCCGGCAGATGGTTGTTAGAGCCGGAAACGGTCAAATCAAAATGCGTCACATGACGGCGCGCGAGTATGCACGCTTGCAGGGAGTCCCTGACTCTTATCCAATTCTGTTGATGAGATTCAAGCTTTAAACGGCTTTGGCGATGCAGTATGTGTTCCGTTGATTACTTGGATTGCCGACAACATTCTCAATGTCCTCGTCAAGGAACTTGATTCCCTCGGCCTACTAGCGAAGGTTAATTCTTAGGGAAGCGTCGGTTTCCGCCTCTTCTATTCGTCTATTGTAAATATCCACAATCGCCCTCAGTACTTCGAAATAAGTTTCGCTCTTGCTGTCTGCTACCTCCATCAGATTCTGACCAACGAAATCTAGCTACCGGACACTGAACAGAAGTTCGGTACGAACGTAAGCGGGATAGGGTCGTCGAGTGCCAGACACCGCTCGATGAAGTCCCAGCCGAGACGGAAAACACTCAAATCGCGGCGGTCATGGCGATCAACTGCATCGGTTTGGTGGGAGGCAATGGTGTGTTCACCGACCGCGACGAGCCAGACATAGAGGATGCACACGGCAAGGGTGAGCCGGGACAGACGTAAGAAATGCTGCAAGTGGGTCGCTTCGAGGTCAAAGCCATGCCCTTTCAGATCGCCGAACAGTTCCTCAATCCACATGCGGCGGCGGTAGAGCTTCAGCGCCGCCTGCGCGCACGGAGGTTGGTGGCCAGGAACCAGGGTTGCGGCTCACCTTTGCGCCAATGGAGCACCAGGCAGGTCGGATAGGCGTTGCTCTTTGTCAACAGCACCCGTCCGATCCAGGCGGTAAGGCCCGGTTGCAGGGGCAGCAAGGCGTCCAGGCGCAGCCACCGGCCTGTGTTGTAGGGCTTACACAGGTGGTCGCCGGGTTGCCGCAGCGCGTAGTCCCACCCCCACACGTCCAACTGCTCCAGCAGCAACGCATTGCCAAACTCGCAATCCCCCACCAGCGAGGCCTTCACCCCAGGCGGGATCAATCCCTGCACGTAGCGGAGCAGTTTGATCTGCTTGACCGTCGTGCTGTGCCCCCGGCGATGACGCACCCAGGTCCACACCAGCGGCAGCGCGCGCCCCTGATACGCCACCACGACGATCAACAACTGAAACCCGAACCCGATCCTCGTGCCGTCGATGATGAGGTGCAGCCGTCTGGCGCTCGACGCCGCCGCGATCAGGCGCACCGCAATCGGGCGATACCACTGCCGGGGACGGATCGCGCCGTTGTTCAGCAACCGACGCAGACGCTTCTCCAGGCTCGCTTTCTTGGCGCGCACCGGCAGCTTGCGCGCGATCAGGCTCAGGTGACGCTGCGCGCCTGAAACAACGCGACGAGCAACAGCACCATGTTGGTCAGCCGACTTTCACACCCATCGGGCGCCAGTTGCGCCAGGCGCTGACGCCAGATACGATGGAGTTGGGAGTTGTTCATCGGGCCGCTCCTCTGGATCAAGTTGTGGTTGGTGCTTCAACTTTACCAGGGAAACCCTTTGTTCAACTCCTCGATCATTTGTTCAAGTGTCCGGTGGCTAGCAACGAAATCTTCGATAGCAAAGATTGAGACCTTCTTGTCAATGCCTTCATAATTTGCCAGACCCCTAGCTCTCTCAACCGTGTTTCGAGGTACCAACAAAACAGGATGAAGCCCTAGAGATAGATTGTCGGCGCTTTTTTCTTACAACCGGCGGAGCGGGACTGGCCGTAACGTGATAGACAGTATCGCCAACCACAAAATCACCTGATCTCTGCGTCTGAACATCAGCAGCGAATGCTGCATGAACGTCTACTCGCTGTCCTGGGAAACGAAGCTCGAGTTTAGCGCCAACCAGATGCTGTTCAACGCGGCCACCTGACTTAGAATGTGAGCTTTCAAGTATTTGCTCGACCCATGTGACAGGGATTCTCCTCGATCACAGGTTATGGTCATATGTTGACGCTCGAACCAGTTACTGATTTCGTGAAGCACGGGTTCGACAAGCTGAATGACCGCGCTTTCTCTACGAGCGTCAGGGAACGGCGCAAGCGCCTTGCCACAATCAATGGCCTCAGCGAGTCGCCTGAACTTCTCAGTTGAACGGGTCGTAACGCCATCTGCCAGAAATACCCGCGTCTCGCCATTTCGCGCCAAAGTGTTTCGCAACGCCTCACCGCGCCCGCCTACAAGCTGTCCTCCAGACGTAAAAATGTCTTTGTTGGAGAGGGGCGCATAGTCGCGCAGTCTATCAAGTACTACGATAGCTCCAGCCAGAGTGCTTCGCGCTGTTCCTTCTTGCTGGAGCCAGCGGACAATCGCATTTCGCAGACTATCAATAGGATTCGTTTGTTCAGCCATTCTGTTCACCTAGAATCGCGTGTATTTGGTCCAATAGCATTTGGCATTCATTCTTGTCTTTCAACTGATGTTCCCAAATGCGAAAAACGCGCCACCCCGCATCGCGCAATTGCATGTCGTGCAACTGGTCGCGTTTGATGTTACGTTGAATCTTTCGTTCCCAGTACTCATGGTTCGTTTCAGGCAATGGACGCTTGCAGTGGGGGCAGCCGTGCCAATAACACCCATCAACAAAGATTGCGACCTTGTAGTCGGGAAAAGCAAAGTCTGGCTTGCCGGGGGCGTCTTCATAGTTCAACCGCCAACCACTCAGACGGTGTGATCCTGCCAGCATCGCGTGAAGCCGCCTTTCCAGACTTGTGCGTTTGCTTTTACTGACTGCATCGTTCGTTTGCGGTCGGCGGGCGTTAGATTATCTGGCATGATGGATTCCTAATCAGGCCTTACCTGATTAACATAGTAGCCCAGGTACATCGCGCCGGCAACCGATGGCGGTATACTCTCCGCCATGGCCCAACCAACTCGCCAACCCCGCGATCCCACTGCCCTGCTGATCTTCTGTGCGGCGCTGCTGCTCTGCCTGCTGGCCTACGCCGGGCGCACCTTCCTGATCGATGATTTCACCCTCCTGGCGAGCGCGGCCAACCTCGGCAGCGCGGGGCGCACCGACATCAACGAACTCGCCTACTCACATTGGGACCTCCCGCCGCCGGGCAGCCTCGGCGCGTTCGGCCCATCTGGCGACTACTACGCCAAGAAAGCGCCCGCCCCGGCGTGGCTCGCCGCGCCGCTCTTCCGCCTGGGGATGGCGGCCCCCTGGCTGCACAGCACCCACGCGGCGCTGCTGCTGAGTCCGCTGCTCACCGCCGCGACCGCCGCCCTGATCTACGACCTGGCGCGGCGCATGGGCTACGGGCGCGGCGTGGCGGCGGCGGGCGGCCTGCTCTACAGCGGGGCGAGCATGGCGCTGGTCTACAGCCGGTTCCTGCTCGGCGAGCCGGTGATGGCCTTCGGCCTGACGCTGGCGCTGTGGGGCGCGTGGCGCGCGCAGCATGAGGGGCGCGCAGTCGCGGGCGCGCTGGCCTGCGGCCTCGGCGTCGGGGCGGCGGCGGGCGGCAACCTGGCGCTGGCGGCGCTTGCGCCGCTCTTTGCGGTCTACCTCGCGCGCCGGCCGGGGGCGCTGCGCCGCCTCGCCTGGATGGGCGGCGCGCTGGCCGCCTGCCTGGCCCTGATTGGCCTGTACAACCTCGCCCGGTTTGGGACGGTCGCGCAGAGCGGCTACCACTTCGACGCGGGCGAGGGCTTCAACGCGCCGCTGTGGCTGGGCGTCTTCGGGCTGCTCCTCAGCCCGGCGCGCGGCCTGCTATGGTTCAACCCGCTGACGTGGCTTGCGCTGCCCGGCTGGCTCATGTGGCGGCGGCGCAACCCGGCGGAGGCGTGGCTGTCGCTGGCGGCGGTCGGCGCGCAGGTGGTGTTTTTCGGCGCATGGTGGGCGTGGGCCGGCGGGGTGAGCTGGGGGCCGCGCTTCCTGCTCGGAACCGCGCCCTTCCTCACGCTGGCGCTGCTGCCCGTGCTGGAACGCGCGCGGGCGGGCGGGCGGTGGCGCGCGGTCGCCGGCGTGGTGATCGCCCTGGCCGTGGCGGTGCAGGTCATCGGCGCGACCGCCGACGTGAACGTCTACGAGGGCCAGTTCAGCGCCGAGCACCCCCCACGGCGCGGACGGCCCGCCCGGCTACCCGCACGGGTGGCGCGCGCTGGCGGACCCGGCGCTCTCGCCCATCATCGGGAACGCGCGGTTGCTCCTCGAACGCGGGCCGGCGTCGGCGTGGGTTGGCGCGGGCGGCGTCGATTGGCGCGCGCTGGGCGCGCTGGCGTTTGCCCTGGCGGCGGTTGTCGCCGTCATGCGCTGGGGCGCGGCGCGCCGGGGGGCGGCGCTCGGCGCGGCGGCGCTGACGTTGCTGGCCGCGATCCTGGCGCTGGCCGGCCTGCCCACGCCGGCGACCGGCGGGGACGGCGCGCCGCTCCACGAGCTGCCGGCGGCGCTGGCGGCGCACGCACCGGGCGACGTGCTGCTCGTCCTCACCCCTGACCTGACCTGGGCGCTGGTCGAGCTGGCGGATCGCCCGCCGGCGGTGGGCCTGCCGCGCGGCGCGTGGCACGAGGACCCCCAGGCCAACGCCCTCCTCGAACGCGCGCTCGACGGCGCGCAGCGCGCGTGGCTGCTCACCTACGACCCGCCGCCGCCCTCGTGGTACGAGGACCGCCTGCGCGCGGCGGGCGCGCTGGTCGATGCGCGCGTGCTCGATGGCTACCGCCTGGCGCTCTACGCGCTCGCGGAATAGACCCGGTCTCGGGATGTGGCGCGGCTAGCGCACGCGCACCGCGACCGTGGCGGCGTCCGTGCCGTCCTCAAACGGGACGCGGACGCCCGTGAGCGGGTCAGTACAGCCCGACGCGCAGCGCGTACGCGCCGGGGGGGAGGTCGGCGGGCAGTTTAGCGTGTGCGTCTGGTAGAACACCTCGCCCGCCCGCCATTGCAGCGAGGGCACGTGCAGCGCGTCATCCTGCGCCAGCACCGCCGTCTGCGCCGCGTCCATCAGGTGCACGAAGACCCGCAGCCGCGCCGCGCTCGGCGCGCGCGTCGCCCACACGCTGAGCAGGTTCGCCGTCCCACCCGGCGTCATGCTGTCCCATGCGACCGCCTGTAACGCAGCGTATGCGTTGGCCGCGCCCGCCGGCGTCACCGTGTAGCCGTCCGGCGGGCTGACCGCGCGCGTGACCGTCCAGCGCGTGAAGCCGGCGGCGTCAACCGGCGCGCCGGCCTCGCCGAGCATGGCCGATACCGCCGGATGCAGCGCGAACATATCGGGCACGAGCACCTGCGCCGGGGGCGCGCCCGCCGGCAGGAGCAGCGCGCCCTGCCCGTCGAAGAAGGACGGCGCGAGGTCCTGCCGCGCCATGAGCAGGCGCAGCGACATCGGGTCAACCCAGTCGGGCGTCAGCCCCGCGATGCTGATGGGGGCGTCGCCTTCGGCGGCGGTGTCCTCAGCAGCGTCGAGATAGCGGGCGATCTGGTACAGGTCGTCCTGATAGAGGAACCGCACGACCGGGTTGTCCGCCCAGGCGGGCAGGTCGCGCGCGGTCAGAACGATGTTGAGGCCGAACGTCACGGCCAGCAGCCCCGCCGCCAACCACCGCCCCGCCCTGCCCCAGCGCGCGCTCAGCCACCGCCAGACGGCGTAAGCGCCCAACCCCACGTAGAAGAACAGCACCGCCAGCAGCCCGATGGGCCGCGACGGGTTGCGCGCGTCGGAGGTCAGGATGGTCGGCGCGAGCATGGCGGCGCTGAGCAGGAGGACTATGAGATAGGGCAGGCGTTGCTGCCTTACCTGTTCGGCAAATCGCGGCTTGGTAGCTCCCTGGGCGCTAGCAGAAGGGGTATCCGGTGCGTGGAAGGGTCGCAGCTCCCCTTCGCCCTGTGATGGTTCAGGGGCGGACAGGGTTGAGTCTTGGCGCGAAATGGGTGAGGCTGTAGGGGCAAGGCATGCCTTGCCCCTACTCAAAGGACCTTGAATATGTTGATTGGCGCTTGGAAGTCTCGTTTGCCTGTCCGTCCCCAACCCATGTGATGGAGAGGGGGAGTCAGGGGGTGATGCAGCGGCGCGCGCGCCGGGCCGCACCGCCCGCCACACCGCCAGCGCCACACCCAGGTAGAACAGCGCGCTCATCAGCGGCTCCGGAAAGACGGGGCGCCACTGCAGGTTGTACTCCAGGCCGTGGTCGCCCTCGACCGTGAACATGCTCAGCACCAGTGGGATGTTGCGCAGGATGGGTGCGAAGTCGCCCGCGAGCGCGGCGCGGAGCGGTTCATCGACCTGAGCGGCGCGCGCGGCGACCTCCGGGTGGGCCTGCCGGTAGACCACGAGCGGCGTCACGATCAGCACGGCGAGCACGACCGCCGCCGCCAGCCCCAGCCAGCGCCCGCGCATCCGTTCCCGCTCGCAGCACGCCAGGTAGAGGATGAGCGGCGCGACGAAGAGCGGCAGCCCCCACGCGCCAGGGAACGCATACGGCGCAAGGCCGAGGCACGCGCCCGCCAGCGCGAAGCGCGCGCGCCTCCCCAGCGCCCGGCGTCGTCGGTGAGCGCGCGGTACAGGGTGTAGGCCGCCAGCGCGATCACGACCGGGAG
This sequence comes from Anaerolineae bacterium, assembly GCA_027494055.1. Classification (GTDB taxonomy): domain Bacteria; phylum Chloroflexota; class Anaerolineae; order Aggregatilineales; family JAFGMM01; genus JAOSJO01. The sequence continues at coordinate 196,973 of JAOSJO010000027.1, forward strand.
CGTCATGTTGCGCACCGCCAGCCGCGAGAACAGCACCGCCCAGAAGCTGCTCGCGAGCGCGAGCGCCGCCAGCAGCCCCACCGCCCGGTTGAACAGCCGCGCGCCGAGCGCGACCGTCAGCGCCACGAGCGCCGTCCCCAGCGCGACCGAGGGCAGCCGCATTGCCACCAGGTTCTCGCCAAGCGCCGCGACGCTCCGCGCCTGGAGGAAGAAGTAGAGCGCCTCGCGCCCGCCGCCCTGTGTGTAGTAAGGCGCAATCACGCCGTCGAGCACCTGCTGCACGTTGAGGCGGTTCCATACCTCGTCGTGGATGATGCCCGGCGGCAGTTCGGTGATGAGCACGGCGCGAAACGCGCCCGCCAGCATCAGGACGGCGAGCGCCGCCAGCCAGTACCCAGGGCGCCGGTTGGGGCGGCTCTCCAAATTGAGAGAGGCGGGGGGCTTAAGCCCCTTCTCCTGGCTTTCGACACTCATGGCATCTCGTATCGGGCGATCTGGAACGCATCCACGTGCACGTTGCTGACCTCGACGTAGCCCGGCGCGGCGTCGGCGATCCAGGCGTTGTCAACCGGGAGCGTCTGCAACAGCCAGAAACGGTCGTGCGCCCCCACCTGCGCCGCGAACGCCGCGGCGAACGCCTCCGAGCCGGGCGACCACCCGCCCGCCAGCGTGCCGAACCACGCCGGTTCGGGGTGCGGCGGCAGCAGCGTGTCGAGGTAGTGGGCCAGCGGCAGGTCGTGCAGGAAGTTGTTCGTCTGCACGAAGACCGGGTCGCCGGGCTGGTACGTTCGCGCCAGCGCCGTGACCGCGTCGCGATAGTGCGGGTCCGCCGCCTGGAAGGCGTTGTAGCCGGTCAGGTTGCCGGCCACGAGCAGCGCCAGCAGCGCCACGCCCAGCCAGCGCGGCAGCCGGTCGAGGCCCACGCCGATCAGGACCGCCAGCGCCGGCAGGGCCGGCAGCGCATTGCGCGGCTGGTAGTGCGGCGCGAGCAGGTTCGAGGCCCACATCAACGCCAGCCAGCCGACGCCCCACGCCGCCAGGAACCCAACCGCGCGCGGCGCGTGGATACGGAGGGGCAGGGCGCTCTGCCCCCGGCGCGCAAGCAGGGCGACGGCGCAGAGCGCAAGGTAGAGCACGGCCTGCCCGGCGAAGAAGTCGCGCGATAGTGTGTTCGTGATGGTCTCCAGGCTGGTCGGTTGCGCGTGGCTGTGGATGGGCACGTACTCCGCCGACGTGAGCTGCGCGAGGAAGGTCGGCAGCCAAGGCAGGAAGAGCAACCCGGCCACGAGCGGCAGCGCCAGGGGCCAAAGCGTGCGCCATTGCGTGCGCTCGCGCCGCCGCACGGCGACGGCATACGCCAGTTGTATCGGGATGACGAACAGCGCCAGGTATTGGACGTAGACCGCGGCGGTGGTAACGAGCATGTAGGCCAGCGCGGTCGCGCGGCGGGGGCGGGTGAGGGGTGCTTTCCATCTTGGGCTTTGGGGCGCGCCTGCGGTCCGCGAATGTTCTGCCTGTTCTACCTCACCCCCCGACCCCCTCTCCATAAAACGGAGAGGGGGTGAATAAGAATGTTGTAAGTCCCCTCTCCACTTGTGGAGAGGGGATTTAGGGGTGAGGTTCTGCCGGCGCATGAAGCTCCCCCCATCTTGGATTGCACTCTGGGCGAGGCGCCGCCAGTAGAGCCACATCGACGCGGCGACGAGCAGCGCAAGCGCCGCGTACATGCGCACCTCCTGCGCGAACCGGATGTGGAACGGCATGGTGCACAGCGCCAGCGCCGCGAAAGCGCCCGCCGCCCGCGCGCGGTACAGATCGACGGTGAGGCGATAGGCCACCGCCGCCGCCAGCAGGGCGCACAGCACAGATGAGTAACGCAGCGCCACCTCCGACAGGCCGGTGAGCGACGCCCAGGCGCTCAGCGTCAGGAAGTAGGCCGGCGAGTGGTAGTCCGCCCGGACGATGGCGACAATCGTCGCCGGCGCGCGGCTGCTGATCGCCTGCACCGACCACGCCTCATCGTACCACAGGCTGTGGCGCGCGGCGGGGTGCGTGATGAGCACGCCCGCGCCGACCAGCAGGGCCAGCGTGGCGAGCGCCAATCCGGTGCGGGCGTGTGCTGTCATCGCATCTGGGAAGAGGCGGCGCGGCGCGCGGCGTTCGCCCACACCGCGCCGCCTCGGCGGGTAAAAGGGGCTACTGGATGGTCATGCTCGCCTGCACGCCGAACGACGTGCCGTCGGGGGCCTTCGGGATGAAGTCCATGCGGACGATGCGCCCGACGTAGGTCCCCGGCTCGAACGGGGGCGCGCGGGTCGATGAGCCAGATGTTCAGCGGCACCGCGAAGCTCTCGCCCGGCAGCAGGTCATTCGGCGGCTTGGGCGAGCCATCGTAGTCACGGCCACAGCGGAACCAGCCACCGGTCAGGGTCTGGGTCCACTCGAAGCCGCCCTGCGCGGTTGGCTCGAAGCCCGTACCGACAATCTCCTCATTGTATTCGCAGCCCGCGTAGGCGCGGAACTGCCGGCCCGTGTCAAGGGTGATGACGAACTCCCAGAGCGGCGCGTTGCCGTCGATCATGGGGGCGGGCGGGTCGCCCTCGTTGGACTTGAGCAGCGTCACCCAGCGCAGGCCGCCGTCGGCGTTGCGCTCCGGGTACCAGTTGCCGCTGGCGAGCGCCGGCTGCAAGCCTTGGTTGGTGACGTGGATCATCATGAACGCCTGACGCCCGTCCTCGCTGTAGCGCAGGTCCTGGACGGTGAAGCTCGCGCCGCCGCTAGCCGGGGCCGAGACGCCAGCCTCCGCCCCGGCCTCGGCGGAGGTCTCCTCGCCGCCGATGGCGAGCGGGAGTTCGCTGATCGGCACCACTTCGTTACCCCTGGTGACTTCGATCCAGTTGGCCGAGACCCAGCCCTCGATGTTGATCTCGCCGCTCGCGCGGATGTAGACCCAGTCGTTGCTGGCGTCGCGCCCGGCGACCTCAACCTGGTAGCCGGAGGGCAGGCCGCGAATCGGCTGAGGGTCGTAGCTCAGGCCCGGCCCCCGACGCACGGTCAGGAAGAAGCCTGCGTCGGTCGTGACCGTCCCGACGATGGGGCCGGCCTCGGCGGCGGTAGGCGTCGCCGTGGGTATGGGCGTCGGCGTGGGTTCCTCCGGCTGGGCCTCTCCCGCCGGTTCGGCCTCCGCCGCAGGAGCGGCTTCCTCTTCTTCCGGCGCGGCCACGGCGAGCGTCAGGTCGGTGGGGACCGTCGCGACCGAGAACATGAGCGGCTGCACGATCTGGGTGCCGCTCGGCGAGGGGATCACGACGACGGTGTAGGCGCGCCCGGCCTGGAGCGCGGTGCGGCTGAGTTGCAGCAAAGCGTCGCCGCTGGCTGCGTCGGCCACGCCCAGGTCATAGGCGCCGGGCGGCAGCTCGACGCCGGGCGACTGCTGTGCAAAGCCCAGGTTCTCAAAGACCGGCGTGCCATCGGGCAGCGCCACGTTGACGTTGGGCGCGTCGGGATAGGCGTGGATGGCGGTCAGGCGCGCGCTGCCGGCGCTTGGGGCGACTGGTCCTCCGCGTAGAGGACGAGTTGCAGTTCGGCGACGTTGCCGAGCGCCATCAGCGTGCGCGCCTCGCCCGCGCCGAGCGCGAAAGCGGCGGCGGTCACTGCGCCCTCAGCGGGGTCGCTGCCGGCGACGAAGAACGCCACGGTGTAGTCGCCCGGCGGCAGCGCGAGGGCCTCTGTGGCGCTGCCAAAGGTCAGCGCCGAGACGGCCTTTACGTCGTTCAGGTACACGTCAACCGGCGGCGCGTCCGGCGAGGCGTGGCCCACCCGCAGCATAGCGGAGGGCGTCTCTGCCGGGAGGGTGGCTGCGGACAGCGCCAGGCTGCCCCCGTCGAGCACCACGATGGTGTGCAGCGTGCCGGTGTTGACGTACAACATGCCAGAGCCGGGGAGCGCGGTCCCATCGCCGCCGGTCGCCACGATGTCGAGGTCGTAGGCGTCGGCGCTCAGGTCCGCCGGCGCGGAGGCCTTGCCCTGCCCCACGCCGCCGATCAGGGTCGCGCCGTCGGCGGTCACGATGTCAACCGCGTCGAGTTCGGCGGAGGCGTTGATGACGACCAGCCGGCCCGTGCCCAGGTCAAGCGGCGCGAGGTCGTCGCGGAACGCGCTCAGCTCCAGCGCATCGCCTGGGCCAAGCGCCACCGCTGTGACGGCGTCGCCGGCGGCGAGGGTCACGGGCGCTTCGACGACGGAGGTCGCCTCGCCCGCGATGTTGACGCCGACGGTGTAGTCGCCTGCCGGCAGCAGGAAGTAATCCGTCGCCTGGCCGAACGTCACGCCCTCGGCGATCACCGCGCCGTCGAGCGTGATGTCTACGGCGGGGGCGTCGGCGGAGGCGTGGACGGCGCGCACGCGCGCGACAGCGCCCTCGCTCCCGGTCTCCTGCGCCTGCGCCGGCATGGCAAGCGCGGCCAGCGCCAGGACAAGCACGAAACCGATCTTGATCACAGCCTTGCTACTCATGTCGTGTTCTCTCCTCACGGTTGCGTTATGCGCGCTTCGCCTGTCATGCTTACGTCCCCTCCTGCCACTGGTTCAGGTAGGCGTCCTGCTCCGGGCTGAGGGTGTCGATCTGCACGCCCATCGACTCCAGCTTGAGGCGCGCAATCTCCATGTCGATCTCTTCAGGGATCGTGTATACGCGCTTCTCCAGCGTCTTGGCGTTGCTGAGCATGAACTCCGCTCCGAGCGCCTGGTTGGCGAAGCTCATATCCATCACGCTGGCGGGGTGGCCCTCGGCGGCGGCCAGGTTGATGAGCCGGCCCTCGCCGAGCAGGTTGATGACCCGCCCGTCGGGCATGGTGTACTGCTCCACGAAGGGGCGCACCCGGCGCGGCGGGCCTTCGGCCATCTCCTGCAGCGCGGGGATGTTGATCTCGACGTTGAAGTGGCCGGAGTTGCTCACGACCGCGCCGTTCTTCATGACCTCGAAGTGCTGGCGGTCGATGACGTTGATGTCGCCGGTGGAGGTCACAAAGATGTCGCCGATGGGCGCGGCTTCCATCATGGGCATGACGCGGAAGCCGTCCATCACCGCCTCCAGCGCCTTGAGCGGGTTCACCTCGGTGACGATAACGTTCGCGCCCATGCCGCGCGCGCGCATGGCGATGCCCCGGCTGCACCAGCCGTAGCCGCCCACGACCAGGGCGCGGCCGGCCAGCAGCAGGTTGGTGGCGCGGACGATGCCGTCGATAGTGCTCTGTCCGGTGCCGTAGCGGTTGTCGAACAGGTGCTTGGTCATGCTGTCGTTGACCGCGAGCACGGGGAACTTGAGCGCGCCTTCCTTCGCCATCGCGCGCAGGCGGATGACGCCGGTGGTGGTTTCCTCCGTCCCGCCGATCACGTCGCTGATCAGCTCGGTGCGTGACTTGTGCAGCGTGCTCACCAGGTCCGCGCCGTCGTCCATCGTGATGTGCGGCTTGTGGTCGAGCGCGGTGGTGACGTGGTCGTAGTACGTCGCGTTGTCCTCGCCCTTGATGGCGTACACCGGTATCTCGTAGTGGCTCACCAGCGCGGCGGCGACGTCGTCCTGCGTGCTCAGCGGGTTGGACGCGCACAGGACCACCTCCGCGCCGCCGGCCTGGAGCGTGATGGCGAGGTTGGCGGTCTCGGTGGTAACGTGCAGGCAGCCGGCGAGGCGCGTGCCCTGGAGCGGCTTCTCCTGCGCAAAGCGCTTGCGGATCTGGCGCAGCACCGGCATGTCGCGTTCCGCCCATTCAATGCGATAGCGCCCGCCGGGCGCGAGATTGATGTCCTTGATATCTGAATCGATTGCCATTGAGCCGTCCTTAGCCTGAAGGCGTTATGATGAGAGGTCGCGCAGGCGGGCATTTTACCACGAATTGCGCCTCCCCTGGTAAAGCCCAAACCGGGCGCGGCCTACGCGCTCTCGGAGCCGGAGAGCGCCGTCGCGACGCCCAGCGTGATGTAGATGCCGCCGGCGAAGTAGCGCTGGCCGCGCAGGAACGCAGTGTTGCCCCTCAGCCAGTGCCGGGCCGTCCCGGCCAGGAGCGCGTAGGCGCTGTCGCTGCACAGGCCCAGGATCACGAACGTGCAGCCGAGCAGGACGATCTGCCCGGCGACGGCGCCCCTGGCGGGATCGACGAACTGGGGCAGAAACGCGAAGAAGAACAGCGCCAGCTTGGGGTTCAGCAGGTTGACGACCACGCCCTGGTAGAAGATGCGCGCCTGCTTCTGCGGCGCGGAGACCGCCACGCGCGCCGTCTGGCCGCGCTCCCTGAACTTCTGGATGCCGAGGTAGATCAGGTACGCCGCGCCCAGGAGCTTCACGACGTTGAAGGCGAGCGCCGAGGACACGAGAATGGCCGAGATGCCGAGCGCCGCCGCCGCGACGTGGAACAGCGTGCCGACGTGCAGCCCGACGACAGAGACGATGCCGGCGCGCCGCCCCTGGTCGACGCTGCGCGCGATGACGTAGAGCACGGCAGGGCCGGGCGTCACCAGGAGGGCGAGGGAAGCGACAATGAACGCAGCGTAGCCTGACCAGTCGGGCATCAACCACTCCTCTCATGCACAGCGCGTAATGGCGGCGGGGGAATTCTACCACGCCGGTCGCATCGTGGGGAGAATTGACATAATCGCAATCTAACGCGACTCCGATGCTTCTCTGATATGGCTTTGATGCGGACCACGTAGAGTATGGGCGTTGCAGTATGCAACGTTGCAGTGTGCAACTGCGATGCAGTCTTGTGGGAGAGGTGAGCCGTTATGGATCTGAACCGTTTTACCAACAAAGCACAACAGGCGGTGCTCGGCGCGCAGGCGTTGGCGAGCGAATACAGCCACAGCGAGATCGGCCCGGAGCACCTGCTGCTCGCGCTTCTGCGCCAGTCTGATGGCGTTGCGCCTCAGGTCGTAGGCAAGGTCGGCGCGCGGCCAGACGCCGTGAGCGACGATCTGGAGGCCATGCTGCAAAACCGGCCCAAGGTCTACGGCAGCAGCACGCAGATCGGCCTGAACCGCGCCGCCGCCGACGCGCTCACGCGCGCGGAAAAGGAAGCGCGCAAGATGCGCGACGAATACGTCAGCACCGAGCACGTCCTGCTCGCGCTGACCGAAGCGCCGAACACCGGCGACCTGCTCGCGCGCCATGGCGTGGACTACGGCGCGGTGCTCCAGGCGCTCACGAGCATCCGGGGCGGGCAGCGCGTGACCAGCCAGGACCCGGAGAGCACCTACCAGGCGCTCGACAAGTACGGGCGCGACCTGACCGCACTGGCGCGGCAGGGCAAGCTCGACCCCGTGATCGGGCGCGACGACGAGATCCGCCGCGTGGTGCAGGTGCTGAGCCGGCGCACCAAGAACAACCCGGTGCTGATTGGCGAGGCCGGCGTGGGCAAGACCGCCATCGTCGAGGGGCTGAGCCAGCGCATCGTCAACGGCGACGTGCCCGAAGGCCTGAAGGATAAGCGCATCTTCGCGCTCGACATGGGCGCGCTCATCGCCGGCGCGAAGTATCGCGGCGAGTTTGAGGAGCGGCTCAAGGCCGTGCTGAAGGAGATCGCCGACGCGGAGGGCGAGATCATCCTCTTCATCGACGAACTGCACACGGTTGTGGGCGCGGGCGCTGCCGAGGGCGCGATGGACGCCGGCAACATGCTCAAGCCGATGCTGGCGCGCGGCGAGCTGCACGCCATCGGTGCGACCACCCTGGACGAGTACGGCAAGTACATCGAAAAAGACGCAGCCCTGGAGCGGCGCTTCCAGCCGGTGTTCGTGGACGAGCCGAGCGTGGAGGACACGATCAGCATCCTGCGGGGCCTCAAGGAGCGCTACGAGGTGCACCACGGCGTGCGCATCCAGGACGCGGCGGTCATCGCGGCGGCGACGCTCTCGCACCGCTACATCGCCGACCGGCAACTGCCCGACAAGGCCATCGACTTGATCGACGAGGCGGCCTCGCGGCTGCGGATGGAGATCGACTCCAAGCCGATGGCGCTCGACGAGGTGGACCGTCAGGTCATGCAGTTGGAGATCGAGCGCGCCGCGCTGAAGAAGGAGAAGGACAAGGCCTCGAAGGAGCGCCTGAAGAAGCTGGAGCAGGAGCTTGCCGACCTGCACGAGCGCTCCAAGGCGCTGCGCGCGCAGTGGGAGACCGAGAAAGAGGCAATCGCCGCCGTGCGCGCGACCAAGGCCGAGATCGACCAGGCGCGCCTCGAACTGGAGCAGGCCGAGCGCCGCAACGACCTGGAGGCCGCCGCGCGGCTGCGCTATGGCCGGCTGCGCGAACTCGACGCGCGCCTCGCAGAGCAGGAAGCGCGCCTCAACGAACTGCAAACGTCGGGCGCGATGCTCAAAGAGGAGGTGGACGCCGACGAGGTCGCCTATGTGGTGAGCAAGTGGACGGGCATCCCGGTCAGCAAGCTGCTGGAGGGCGAGATCGAGAAGCTGCTGCGCATGGAAGCGCGGCTGCACCGGCGCGTGGTCGGGCAGGATGAAGCGATCAACGCGGTGGCGAACGCGGTCCGCCGCAGCCGCGCCGGCCTGCAAGATGCGAACCGCCCGGTGGGGACGTTCCTGTTCCTGGGGCCGACGGGCGTCGGCAAGACGGAGCTGGCGCGCGCGCTGGCGGAATTCCTCTTCGACGACGAGGACGCGATGGTGCGCGTCGATATGAGCGAGTACCAGGAGCGCCACACCGTCAGCCGCCTGATCGGCGCGCCGCCGGGCTATGTCGGCTACGACGAGGGCGGCCAGCTCACTGAGGCGGTCCGCCGCCGGCCCTACGCGGTGGTGCTCTTTGACGAGATCGAGAAGGCGCACCCGGAGGTGTTCAACGCGCTGTTGCAACTGCTCGACGAGGGCCGCCTGACCGACGGTCACGGGCGCACGGTGGACTTCAAGAACACGGTGGTGATTATGACGAGCAACGTGGGCAGCCAGATCATCAAGGAGATGGAGGCCCGCGCGGCGCAGCGCGCAAACGGCGCTGGCGACGTGATCCGCAAGGAGATGCGCGACCACGTGATGGCCGAACTCGACCGCACCTTCCGGCCTGAGTTCCTGAACCGGATCGACGAGATCATCCTGTTCCACGGCCTCACGCGCGAGCACCTGGGCCAGATCGTTGATATCCAGGTGGCGCGGTTGAACCGGCTGCTGGCGGCGCGCGGCCTGCAGGTGGCGCTGACCGAGGCGGCCAAGGCGCACCTGGCGGACGTGGGGTACGACCCGGTGTACGGGGCGCGCCCGCTCAAGCGCGTGATCCAGCGCGAGGTGCAGGACCCGCTGGCGCTGCACCTGCTGGAGGGTGTGTTCAAGGAGGGCGACCGCGTGGTGGTGGACGTGCGCGACGGCGCGCTGACGTTCGCGAAGGGGGAGGCGGTCGCGGCGTAATAGGAAGCTTGAAGCTGGATGCTGGAAGCTGGCTGCTGATTGTGTGCGCGGCCAGCTTCTTTTGTTTATGCCCTGGAGTCAGTTATATTCAGGGGCACACCAAAGGAGAGAGAGAATGCCCCTGCGAGTCCACATGCTCCACCAACCCGACGAGGACGCGCTCTCGGCGCTGCGTGGTGCGCTCAAGGCCGATGTCCGCCTCTCGTTCGGGCGGGAGGTCGCCGACGACGCCGATTATGACGTGCTCGTCGGCGGGCGGCCCGAACACGTCCACCTGACCGCCAGCGCAAACCTGCACACCTTTATCGTGCCCTGGGCGGGCATCCCCCCGGAGACGCGCGCACTGCTGCTCGAACACCCCCATCTGGCAGTACACAACCTGCACTTCCCCGCGATACCGGTCGCTGAGGCCACCGCCGCGCTGCTCCTGGCGGCGGCCCGGCTTGTCGTGCCCGCCGACCGCAGCCTGCGCCGGGGCGACTGGACCGTGCCGTACAACGGCGGGCAGGGGGTCTTGCTCTACGGCAAGACGGCCCTCATCCTGGGCTACGGCGCCATCGGGCGGCACGTGGCGCGGATCTGCCAGGGGGCTGGGGATGCGCGTGATCGCCACGCGGCGGCGCATCACGCAGCCGGCGCGGGAGGGCGACGTCGAGATTCATCCCGCCTGGCGCGCTGCCGGACCTGCTGCCGCGCGCGCGACGGCCCTGATCGTGTGCCTGCCGCTCACGCCGGAGACGGAGGGCCTCATCGGCGCGCGCGAGCTGGCCCGCCTGCCGGCCGGCGCAATCCTGGTGAACGTGGGGCGCGGGCCGATTGTGGACGAGGCGGCGCTCTATGCGGCGCTCAAAGACGGGAGGCTCTTCGCCGCCGCGCTGGACGTGTGGTACCAGTACCCGCCTGACGAGGCTGCGCGCACGCACACCTACCCGCCCGCATATCCCTTCCACGAGTTGGAGAACGTCGTGATGAGCGCGCACCGCACCAACGCGGTCGGCGAGATCGAACCTTTTAGGATGGAAGAACTCGCGCAGGTGCTGGACGCCATCGCAGAGGGGCGCGACGCGCCCAATCGGGTGGACGTGTCGGCGGGGTACTGACGGCGCTGTGGGCGAACTGGGCGATCTGGAAGATGTGACCGTCGCCATTCTCGCGGGCGGCAAGAGCACGCGCATGGGCGCGGACAAGGCGCTCACCGCGCTGCTGGGCCGTCCCCTGGTTGAGCACGCGGCGGCGCGGCTGCGCGGTCTGGGCCGCGAGACGCTGCTCATCACCAACACGCCGGAGGCGCACGCGGGCGCGGGCCTGCCCATGTTCTCTGACGTGATCCCCGGCAAGGGGCCGCTCGGCGGCATCTACACCGCGCTCACGCACGCCGCCGGAGATTACGTGCTCGTCGTCGCGGTCGATATGCCCTTCCTCAATCGCGACCTGCTGCGCTACATGATCGGGCTTGCCGCCGGGCATGACGCGGTGGTGCCGCGCATGGGCGGCCTCCCTGAGAGCCTGCACGCCGTCTACGGCAAGGCGTGCCTTGAGCCGATCCGCGCCCGGCTCGCGGCGGGGCGGCTCAGCGTGAAGGGCTTCTTCGCCGATGTGCGCGTGCGCTACGTGGAGGCGGCGGAGATCGACCGCTTTGACCCGGAGCGGCGCTCGTTCTTCAACGTCAACACGCCGGACGACCTGGAGGCCGCCCGGCGTCTGCTGGCGGACGATGCGCTATGAAGGCCGTCAGAAGCCGCCGCCGCCGAGGTCAGGCATCGACATCATGTAGCTGAGGATGTTGCAGGCGCAGCACGTGAAGATGACCGCCAGGATCAGGCCGACGACCACAGCGACCACCCCGCCAAAGAAGCCGATCTGGTGTGAGACACCGATGCCGTGCGCCCACACAATCATCGAGTAGAGAAGCCCGATCCCAAACACCCCCCGAAGACCGGCGAGAGCTGGTTGTAGCGCTCCAGCGCCGCGAGTTCCGCAGCCGACCAGGTGCTGGAATTCATGTCAATCGAGCCAAGCATGAACGCAGCCAGCAGGAAGTTCACCGTCAGCAGGAACGCGAGCAGAATCACCGTCGGTGAGAAAGAGATCGAGAACAGGTGGGCGCTCTCGAAGAAGTCCAGGGTGCTGCCGAACAGCCCGGCGGCCTTCTGCATCGCGAACGCGATGGCAAAGAAAGTGATGACCAGAAACGGCGTGGTCAGGACGGACATGGTGCCGGCGTAGTTCGTCCCGCCCTGGACAAGCCCGCCGATGCCCAGAGGCAGCGCCTCACCCCAGGCGGTGAGGATGCGCGTCAGGCCCATGAACAGGCCAATGGCGAGGAGGAACGTCGCCACAACGACCGCGATGATCACGTTCAATGTGGTGCGCCCGATGGTGGCGACATCGCGCTCCGCCTCGTAAGCGCCCTTGCCGTCAAAGATCAGCGCCGAAACCCAGGCGTCGAACAGGGCCAGCAGGTTTCGTTTCCCGCTTTTCCGCTGCGCCTGCGCCGCCGGGAGGCGGGCGTCTTCCGCGAGCATCTCGGCGAGGCTGGGTTTGCCCTTCTTCTTGCGGGTCGAAAGTGGCGCGGCTGCCTCTGCGCCCAACGCGGCGAAGAACGAGCCGGGGGCCGCCCCAGCCGACGCCGCAGCGCCCTCCTGCCACGAGGCGGGCGTCTGGACGGCGGGCGGGGGTTCGGGCGGGTCGTCGTTCAGGAGGTCGGGCGCCGGCTCGCGTGCCGCGGGGGCGCGGGCGGCGGCGCGGCGGGCTTGCCGAGCTTCTGCCGCACCTTCTCCAGCCCACGCTGCGCGTGCGGGTTTTCGGGGTTGATCGTCAGGACGTTCTCAAGGCAGATTTCCTGTTCCGCCGGGTCATCGACCGCCGCGCTGAGCCAGAGCCACGCCTGCTCGCTGCGCTCGTCCAGGTCGACGGCTTTGAGCAGCAGGTCGCGCGCCTGTTGCTTCTGCCCGGCTTTGAGCGCCTTGATCCCCTGTCTGACAAGGGTGTTTGCATCGCCTGTCATCGAAATCTCCCGCACACAGCGTGCGCATGTCAGGAGAACGCCAGATTCATTATAAGGGAACGCGGCAGGGCTGCCGTGAAAAGATTGTTAAGATCGACCCAAACCAACCATAGGGCGCAACCGGCAACGGCTGCGCCCTGCGGTGTCTGCGAGAGGGGCGCACAAAGGGGGCGAGCCGGTCAGGCTTACCCGCCCGCCGCCCGCTTAAGGATTTCGCGGTACACGAAGTAGACGATCACCGCAATGATCGCCGTGATGACGGCTGCAGCCAGACCCCACACCAGCGAGTCACCCAGCGTAAAGGTGTCCACTTCGGGGACGTCGGGGTTCGTCTCCCTGGCGACATTGGCGGCGTCTGCCAACTGCGACTGCAGCGGGTTGACGATCACGTAGGGTACCAGCCAGGTAACCAGGAAGATGACGATGACCGCGACGATCAGGCCGTAGCGCAGCAATCGCAGACGGCCGGCAATATCGGTCTGGCTTACCCACTGGCTCGGCTGTTCGGACATGATTGACCTCCTGTTGCTTGAGCGCACAAATTGCACCTATCCTCACGGAGAAGTTCGCGCGCGTGCTCGTGATAGCGCCGGCTACTGACCCTCCTCCGAGGGGCCTTGCGGTTACCTTGTCCGGGCATTAAGGGGGCGCGCGTCCTTACTCATACTACAACATTATATGCAAGTGCACAATGAAGGCAAGCTTGGCAATTGATGGGAGCGGGCCAATTGTGGCGTGATGTGGCTATTCTGCGTGCGCCGCCGCGGGCGCGCCAGGGTCTTCATTCTGGCCGGTGACCGCGCCCCCTGGCCCTGCGCTGGCGGGCAAGGTGAAGCTAAACACGCTGCCCTCGCCCGGCGCGCTTTCGACGGCCACTTTGCCGCCCAGCTTCTCCACGATGCGCCGCACGATGGACAGCCCAAGCCCATGCCCCTGCGGGCGCACCTGCCCCACGCGCGTGAACGGCACAAACAGCTTCTTCTGGTCTTCCGAGCTGATGCCGATGCCGTTGTCGCGCACCCAGAACCGCACCGCCCCGTCCAGGGGCGTCGCGCCGAGTTCGACCCGTGGCGGCTGCCCGCCGTGCTTGATCGCGTTGCTGATGTAGTTGACCCAGACCTCTTCCAGCCACGGGCCATAGCCCAGCGCAACCGGCCACGTTGCGGAGTCGGGCATGACGATCTCGGCCTGGTTCTCGGTGACTTGGGGAGCAAGCCGCGCGAGCGCGTCGTCCACGATGGCGGCCATATCGACGGGAGCGGGCGTGATGTCCAGCTTGCGCACGCCGGCGAGCAGCAGCAGCTCGTCGATGATGTTGTTGGCCTTCAGTGCAGAGTTCGCGATGATGTGAAACCCGTCCTCGATCTCGCTCGGAGCGAGCGTTCCATAATCTTCGGCGAAGATTTCGGCAAAGCCGAGCAGGTAGCTCAACGGGTTCTTGAGATCGTGGGCGACTGTATGCGCAAAGGCGTCGAGTTCCTCGTTCTGCGCCCGGAGTTTGGCATTGTGACGTTGCAGCGCCGCTTCGGCCTCCTTGCGCGCGGTCACGTCCTGGCCGACGCACATGATGCCTTCGGGGACAGGGTAGACGTTCACCTCGAACCAGACGACGCGCCCATCCTCGACAGTGAATGACTCCTCAACCGTTTCGGGCGTGCGCGTCTGCATCACGCGCTGGCAGGTTTCGAAGAGCGCGGTCTGCTCGATGCCTGGGACGGCGTCGGTCATCGTCTCACCGATCAGTTCCTCCCTGGGGCGTTGGGTGAGGCGCGTCGCAGCTTCGTTGACGACGATGCAGCGCCAGTCGGCGTCCAGTACGAAGACGCTGTCCGACATGGCCTCCAACAGGAGGCGGTAGCGCGCCTCGCTGGCGCGCAGGGCTTCTTCGGCCCGCTTGCGCTCGGTGATGTCACGGCTGATGCCGATCAGCCCGATTACCTCGCCCTGGTTGTCGCGCAGCGGCGCTTTGGTGGTGAGCAGCACCTTCTTCTCGCCGGTTGACTGCGTGATGGTCGGCTCTTCGCGGTTCAACATCGGCTTCCCGGAGCGCATGATTTCCTGCTCGTCGGCGTAGTACTGCGCGGCCAGTTCGGGCGGGAAGAAATCGGCGTCGGTTTTGCCGATGACCTCATCCATGCTGTGCGCGCCGACGCCGTACAGCACTTCCTGGTTGGCGAGCATGAAGCGGCTCTCCCGGTCCTTGATGTGGACGCCATCGGGAAGGTGATCCAACACGGCGCGGAGCAGGCTGCGCTCCTCGTTGAAAGCTTCTTCGATCTGCCGGCGCTCGGTGATGTCGCGGAGCACGACCAGCCGGCCGGCGCAGTGCGCGCCCTGATAGAGCAGGGAGGTGTGCAATTCCAGATGCTGCGGCCCCATGCCCGTTTCGAGGGTGATTTCGGTGTCTGTCTCGGTCGGCGCGCAGCATTGCTCGAACACGTCGCCGGCGGGCAGCACCTTCGCCGCTGGCCGCCCGATGGCGTCTGCAGCCGCCTTGCCGAGCAGCGCTGTGGCCGCCGGGTTCATGGCGACGATATGGCACTGCGCGTCGAGCACGATCACCGCATCGTCCATCCCTTCGACGACGGCGGCGTGCGCCGTCGGGACGATGTCCGTCAGGTGGTGGGACGGGAAGGTGTGGAATGTGCTCCCGTACACCGCCACGGCGATGACCACCAGCGCCAGCGGGATCAGGCCCAGCGCCACGGAGGCAGGCAACGCCACCGCCACGCTGACCATTGCGATGACCGCGCCGCCCAGAAGGCCCAGGTTCGATTGCCACGGCTGGGACGACGCGGCGCGGGCAGCATGGAGCGTTAGCAGGAGGCCGCCGGCCAGGAGGAGCAGGCCGCAGTACACGAAGTGAACCCAGTACAGCGGGCCGCGCGCCACGGCGAGCAGCGGCGCGGGGTCGCTGGCGTCGAAGCTGGTCGCGCTCCAGAACAGGTTATGCTGTTCGTTGGTCCAGACCGCGATGAGCGTGAGCGCGGGATGCACCGCCAGCAGCGCGAGGTTGCGGCGCGTGAGCCAGGCCTGTCGCCCGGTGTATGCCACGCTGAAGACCAGCCACGCCGCCGGCGTCGCCGTGACCCCCACGTAAAGCATCTTGATCCAGAAGAGCCGGGCGGCGAAGTCCACGCTCGCGACGCCGAGCGCATAGCACAGCAGCCACGCGGCCAGCCCAAGCGCAAATACCATGAAAGGCAGCGCGCCGGGCGCAGGTCTTCGCGCACTGGCAAGGCGCGCCAGCACGGCTGCCGCCACTGCACCTGCGAGCAGCGCGAGCATGGAGAGGATCATATGGGCTTGCATTTACATATATTCTCAGTTTGTGTTTTGTCAACTATAACACCCCTGGCGCAAAAAGAGAAGGGACAATTGTGAAAAATACATGCATGTCCCCCTCGACGGAAGTCGCGGGCTAATCCGTATTCCTGTCGGCTCTATTCTGCGATCAGCCGCCGACTCCAGTCGGCAGGCTACGAAAAACGCAGAACTGCAAAGCGGCGGGTGGGCAAGGTGAACAAATACGACAACTGCACCTGAAGTGATGCGGGCAGTGTCCAACCAGAATCCGTGTTCTTCGTGGCTAGATTTTTGCCTGGGGCGCGCGCCGGCCTTACACTCAGTGCAGGGACCGCGGACAGCGCGCGCCGACCCCCCGCCAAAGGAGTTCGAACGTGCCCCAGAAGACGCTCGCCCTCATCGCGCACGATGGCAAGAAAGCGGACATGGTCGCTTTTGTCCTCGCGCACCATGACCTCCTGAAGCAGTATCATCTTGTCGCGACCGCGACCACCGGGAAGCTGATTGCCGAGAAGTGCGGGCTGCCTGTCGAGCTGATGCTCTCCGGCCCGCACGGCGGCGACGCGCAGATCGCCGCGCTGGTGGCGACCGGCCAGATCGCGGCGGTGATCTTCTTCGTCGATCCGCTCGGCAAGCACCCGCACGACCCCGACATCCAGGGGTTGCTGCGCATCTGCAACGTGCACAACGTGCCGCTCGCCACCAACCCCGCCACGGCGGAACTGGTCATCACGCGCGACCCGCTCTAGAGCGTGTTATGCACTTTTGTAGCGCAAAGCGCTAAACTGGGGGCATGAGTGAACGAAAACCCTACCCCAGTGACGTAAGTGACGACGAATGGGCCTTTGTCGCGCCCTATCTGACGTTGATGACAGAAGGCGCGCCGCAACGCACGTATCCGCTGCGCGAAGTGTTCAACGGGCTGCGCTACATCGTGCGCGGCGGCATACCATGGCGCATGATGCCCAACGATTTGCCGCCCTGGCACGCGGTGTATCAGCAGGCGCAACGCTGGTTGAAAGCGGGCGTGTTTGAGGCGATGGTGCATGACCTGCGCGCGGTGCTGCGGCTGGCCGCCGGACGCAACGCGCAACCCAGCGCGGCGATCTTCGATAGCCGGACACTGCAATCCAGTCCGGAGAGTGGTGGACGGGCGGGCGACGATGGCGCCAAACGACGCAAAGGGAGCAAGACCCACATGGCGGTGGATACGTTGGGACACCTGCTGGCATTGTACGTGACCGCCGCGGACGAGCAGGACCGTGCCCAGGTGGCGCACCTGGCGCAGGCGGTCCAGGAGGCAACCGGCCAGACCGTTGCGGTGGCCTTTGTGGATCAGGGCTACACCGGCGCTGAGGCCGAACAGGCTGCGGCGGATGCAGGTATCCACCTGGAAGTCGTCAAGTTGCCCGGCGTCAAGAAGGGCTTTGTGCTCTGCCCCGCCGCTGGGTTGTCGAACGTTCCTTTGGCTGGCTGACCCGGTTTCGTCGCCTCGCGCGTGATTATGAGCGCTTGCCAGACACCCTGAGAGGCTTGCATTTCCTCGCCTTTGCGATCCTGATGGCCCAGCGCTTCGTTCAGTTGATCGCCGGGCTTTTGTAAAGTGCATAACAGGCTCTAGTGCAGCCCCTGGCGGGGCGAATCGGCCTTGTGCGGGCGGCCTGTGGGTTTGTGAAAATCATTGCGCCGCCGATAGCGGTATGCTATACTACAAAACTGCTGGAGGTGAGAGACCCCTGCAAGCGGCTTCCGGAGGGATGGCCGAGTGGACGAAGGCGGTGGTCTTGAAAACCACTGAGGCGGTTTCCGTCTCCGGGGGTTCGAATCCCTCTCCCTCCGCCTTAACAAACCCAATCGGGCCGGGAAAGGCCCTGTCCGGGGAGATGCCAGAGTGGACGATTGGAGCCGCCTGCTAAGCGGTTGTGGGGCTAGAAACTCCACCCAGGGTTCGAATCCCTGTCTCCCCGCTCTGCGCCCATAGCTCAGTGGATAGAGCGTCTGGTTGCGGACCAGAAGGCCGGGAGTTCGAGTCTCTCTGGGCGCACTCCAAACAGGGGGTCAGTTGTGGCTGATTCCCCTGTTTCGTTGTTATCGAGGTAGCTAACGCCTTGAGTTTCCACCGCACACAGATCAACCGACAGGACTGGTTTACGCTCGTCCTCGTGCTCGGCGTCACCGTGACCACCGCCGGAGCGGTGGCGGCGGCGGGTTGGGCGGAGGACCTGTCGCAGGTGACGCTGGTCGCGGTTTTCTCGACGGCGCTGGGCATGTTGCTGGCGCGGACGCGCTTCAATGAGTTCTTCGCGCTGCTGCTCAGCGCGCTCTACGCCCTCTTCTTCGTCGCGTTCATCAGCGCGGGCGTGCTCTCCCCTGAACTGACGTGGCAGGCGCGCCTTATCGAGCTGACGGAGCGCATCGGCCTGTGGTTCAAGGCGGCGCTCACCGGCGGCGCAAGCCACGACAACCTGGTTTTCGTCGTCTTCATGTCGCTGCTGTTCTGGTTTCTGGGCCACAACACCGCGTGGCACGTCTTCCGCCTGGAGCGGGTGGGGCGCGCGGTCGCGCCGCCGGCGATCGTGCTGCTCGTCAACAACTTCTTCTATGAGGGGCCGCTGCACGTCGAGCTGTTCCTCATCGCCTTCCTGGCGTTTGTCTTGCTGCTCGCGGTGCACTCGCACCTGGAGACGCGCCGCCTGGAGTGGCGCTTCCACGGGGTGCGTTACGCACGGAGCGCCGCCCTGGGGTTCTTCCGCGTCGGCCTGATGCTCGCGGTGATCCTGCTCGTGGCGGCGTGGGCCTTGCCCGCCGCCGGCAACGCCGACCGCGAGCGCTTTCTGGAGCAGTGGCGCGAGGGGCCGTTCGCCAACCTGGACGAGACGCTGGGCCGGCTCTTTGCCGACCTGGAGCGCAACGTCCTCACGACGGTGGAGTATTACGGCGGCGACACGCTGGCGCTGGGCGGGCCGGTCAGCCTGGGCAACGGCGCGGTGATGTACGTCGAGAGCGAGCCGCCGGGCGGCAACCGCTTCTACTGGCGCTCGCGCGTCTACGACGCCTATGACGGTCGTACCTGGGACGCTGAAGGCAACGCGCGGAGCCGCGCGCCGGCGGGCGCGGTGCTTGGGTCGCCGCAGTACCTGGGGCAGCAGCATCTCTTTCAGCGCATGACGTGGCTGTCGCCGGGGTTGTCGGGCCTGCTCTACGTCGCGCAGGAACCTTACCAGCTCGGCCTCGCCGCCGAACTGGACCTGATCCTTGAGGACGACTTCCCGGTCAGCACCTCGGCCATCCTGCCCAACCGCCCGCTGCGCCTCGGCGACTACTACGAGGCGCTTTCGCTGGTGAGCCGCGCCAGCTCCAGCGCGCTGCGCGTGGCGGCGCGAACTACCCGGAGTGGGTCACGGCGCACTACCTTGCGCTGCCGCCCACGGTCACGCAGCGCACGCGCGACCTGGCGCTCCGGATCGTCAACGAGGCGAACGCCGTCACGCCCTACGATCAGGCGCTCGCAATTGAGTCCTGGCTGCGCCGCGAAATCCGGTACGACGAACGCGCGCTCGCGCCCCCGCCTGACCGTGAGGACTTCGTCGACTGGGTGCTGTTCGAGTTGCGCGAGGGCTACTGCACCTACTATGCGTCGGCGATGGTGGTGATGCTGCGCTCGCTCGGCGTGCCGGCGCGGTTTGTCGCTGGGTTCGCACAGGGCGACTGGGACCCGGTCAACACGCGCTACGTGGTGCGCGAGAACGACGCGCATACCTGGGTGGAGGTGTTCTTCCCCGGCTACGGCTGGATCGAGTTCGAGCCGACCGCCATCCGCGCGTTGCCGCGCGGCGATGGGCTGCTCCAGGCCACGCCCACGCCGACCGCGACCTTCACGCCCGCACCGGGTGAGGCGGTCGCGACCGTCTTCCCCAACGCGACCGATGCCGTGACGACGACGCCCGACGCCGGGGCCGGCACGCCCACGCCAGGCGCGCCGCTGACGCCCACGCCCGACCCCCTCCTCCCGCCCTTGCAGAGCGGGTCCGCCGACCCCGGCGAACCCTCGGCGGCCGGCCCGGTGCTGGCCGTGCTGCTCGCGCTTTCCGCGCTCGCGCTGGGCGTCCTCGGCTTTTGGCTGTTCCGGGCGCGGAGCGCAAACGGCCTCAGCCCGGTGGGGCGCGCATACGCGCGGCTGTACGCCTACGCGCGCTGGCTTGGCGTGCGCCCGCCGCCGTCCGAAACGCCGTCGGAGCGCGCCCGCCGGGTGATGCAGAGCGCGCCGCAGGCCTCCCCCGCCATCTTGCAGATCACCGAGTGGTACAACATCGAGCGCTACCGGCGCTCACCCGCCGCCAGTGCGGAGGCGGTTCAGCGGACGTGGCAGCGCGTGCGGCGCACGCTCATTCGGCGGGCGTTGGCGTGGCGGTTTCGGCGTCGCCGGTAGGTGCGCCAACCGGCGCACCGGCGGGCGCGCCGTCAGGCGTCGGCGTCTCGGAGGGCGTTTCTGGCGTCGCGGTCGCCTCTGCGGTGGCTGTGACTTCTGGCGACGGCGACGCGGTCGGCGTCAATGTGGGCGTGGGCGTGGGGGTCGCGAACAGGTGCGCCAGCGGCGGCGGAGCCTTCTGCATCTGGCCGCTGCGTCGGCACAGCACCGTGTCCTCGTAGATCAGCAGCAGTTGCCAATCGATCGTGCCGGAGAAGGGCACCGACTGGAGCGGGATGAGGATGCCGTTGTTGCGGCGGTCGTGTACGTCGGCGCGCAGCGTCCTGAACTCGCGCGGGCGCGCAAGCACGAGCCGCACCGAGACGCCGCGCGGCACGTCGCTCCACACGAAGTAGGCCAGGCCGTTGTAGGCGAGCGTCTCCTCCGGGTCGGGGCCGAGCGCACGCGGAAGTCCGCGCAGGCCGCCGCCGGGTCGAGCGGCGTTGGCGTGAGGGTGGGCGTGGGCGTCTCCGTCGGGGGCAGCGGGGTGTGGGTGTGCGTCGCCGTCCAGGTGGGTGGCAGGGTCGGCGGGGCGAGCGACGGCGCGGGCGTGGCTGTGGCGGCGGGCGGGGATGGTCCGGGTTGGCGTGGGCGAGGCCGCCGGGGCGCAGGCGGCCAGGAACGCCACGAGCAGGGCGAGCGTGCGGGTCAGGGCGAAGGGCGCGCGACCGCTGCGCGGGATGGCGGATGCGGGATGCGGGGCATGGGCCTTCCATAAGACAACATCAGCAATACCAGCGATGGCGCGTGGATTATACCAGGGCTTCTGCAAAGTCGGGGAGCCATGTTAGCAGATGGCTTTGTTCTTTCTTCCCCTCACCCCTAAATCCCCTCTCCCACAAGTGGAGAGGGGACTTCAGCCCGCTCAATTCCCCCTCGCCCCGCCGTGGGAGAGGGGGCGCTGACCGAAGGTCGGGGGGGGTGAGGGGAACAGCCGCGAGGGACTTTGCACTGTTCCTGGGATTATACCCCATCGCCATTGCGCGCGATGGAGACGGCTGTTACAGTTATACGGTGAGGAATGGTATGGCATGACGTGTAATGAAAGTATGCAGAATGCGGACCCCGACCCGGAGGCGCTGATCGCGCGCAGCCTCCAGGGGGATGAGGAAGCCTTCGCCGCGCTGTACGAGGCGTGCGCGCCTGGGGTGTATCGCCTGGCCTACGGCGTGCTGCTGCACGTACAGGACGCCGAAGAAGTGGTGCAGGACGTGTTCGTGTACGTGTACCGGAACCGGGACAAGTTCGACCCCGCGCGGGGCGCGTTCCAGACCTGGCTGTACACCATCACGATCAGCCGGTGCCGCAACAAGCGCCGCCGCAAGTGGCTGCCGACCGTGATGCTCTCGCAGTTGGTCAACCAGGGGTTGGAACCGGCCGGCGCGCATCACGAGACGCCGGCGCCGCAAGGTCACCGGCGGCAAAAAGCCGGCCGAGCGACAGCGCGAGCTGGTTCATCGCCACGCGCCGCCGTTGGGAATACGCGCATCAGCGCCAGCAGGCTACCGGCACCAGGCCACGCTGCCAGGCGTGGCCAGCGCGACGATGTTCGAGGCGATGGTGTCGCCCAGGAAATCCTGTGCCAGCGCCTGTGCGTCAGAGTCTCCGATCAATAACCGGCGGCAGAAGCGCAGCAATATGCAGCACCTCGCGCTCCAGTTCAACATCGGGTTGCGCACCGGAGTCGGCCACCGGGATCTCCGTGTGCTCGTTGGCCAGGATCCTCGTGCGGCCATGGCACTTTTATTATCCTGGCACATCGGGCGCAGCCGCGACCACCATGTCACCCAGGCAGGCACGGCGTCGGCCTGCTGGGCGTCGTGCGCACCTGGTTCAACCGCTCTGGCACGTCGGCCCGGGCGTGCGAGCGACTGCTTCCGACCGCCGCCTGCGGCCGCGAAGTCGGCGCGCTGGCGGCTGCCGTCCAGGTGCGCGGAAGCCATCGCCGCAATGCGCCGACCGTGACGACTTGTACGCCAGGCTCCGGTGACGAGCAGATCGTAGGCTGATCCGAGCAGCCATAAGGCGGCCGGCAGCTGCTTCGCGCGACAGGTGAAAAGCGTCTGTGGCCGGGTCCGGATGCCCGAATGCACCGCCATGACTTTGCCGCCAGTGACGCTGACGAAGCTGGGGCAAAAGCCCTTGGCGCAGGGAATGATGTGTGCGTATCTGGATGATGCGGCGGCGACCAGCGGCGTCGATGCGGCTCGCTTACGGCCGCAGTTAGCTTTACGCCCGCAGTCTCTGGCCTTCGCAGACGCGCTCGTTGATGAACAGGTGACGCCGCGGCCCGGTCGACAAACTCACTGCCACGCCTGACGGCGTTTCTCGGCAGCGCAGGTCTGCTCGTAGATCAGCACCGTGACGCCAGCCGTCTCGTATGAAGCGACGCTGCCGCGGCATCAGATCGTCACGGCCGTGGTCGGTGCCGGCCGGGAAGCGGCCGCGGATGGCGTCGTACTTGGCGATGTCGTCATCGGCACGACATTCCCTGGCCACGCCTTCAAGCGCCCTGGCTTTGTTAATCGGCGCTGATCACGCCGTCCACCGGCTGGCCGCCGGTCGCTCCATACACCGCGTCGTTGTAGAGGATCTTGTAGGTCAACGTCGCCCTGGCCGCCACACGGCCTGGCGGATGCGAAATCAGCCCGATGGCCGTGGTGCCGTCGCGGGTTCTGGAACGTGGCGCCACGGTGAACGTCGGTGCGGCCCAAGTCGACGCCTTCGCCGCCCCCATCTGGATCAGGCCAGCCGTGTTGCGGTCCATCTGATTTGTGCAGTGGCAGCCGATGCCCGCGCGCGCGCGGTGCGCCCTCGGGCACCTTGGTGCTGGTGTTGTGCGGGCGGCCGGCGCAGAAGTACGGCAAGCGCGACGCTGTCGCTGGCATTTGCTCAGCAGCTCGGGCGCAGTGAAGTCGCGCACATGCTCGTGGCGGTCGAGCGCCCTGGCGCATGGCGGGCAGACCGCGGCCACGATCTCGATCAGGCGCGACGGCCGCATCGCCCCAGCGCCGACACCAGCGGCACTACGCATCGGCTGCCGACGATCGCCGTGCGTCGGCCGCTGCGTTGCGCCGTTCAAGCTGCAACTGTGTCTCGACGATCGCCCTTTTTCCTCCAGCACCGACAGCTCGCGCGGATGGTGCGCAGTGCGCTTTGCTCGCGGCTTTCGAGGCGAGCTGAAGCCCGACCTTGTACGCGCGCGCCTTCGGCCCCGAGCATGGCCCGGCGTCAGCTGCAGCCGGCGCAGTACTTCCATGAAGTCAGGTCGCCTTGCCGACGGTCGATGCCCACTGCGCTGTTGGTGCGGCGATGACCAGCCGGTCGATACTGTTGACGCAGCTGAACGGGCCACGCCGCCAGCTTGTCGGCCAGGCGCGATTCGATGCGCAACGAAGGCAGGTCGAGGCCCAGCGTGATGCGTTGTCGGCGGGGCGCGGTGCCCGGTGGCCTCGCTCACTTGGCCAGCGGTGTGCCGCGCCGCCATGACATTGAAACCCGATGTCCAGATCAACCGTTGTAACTCTCATTCCCTCAAACGGCGCAAATCAATCCGGCCTTCCTTTGTAGCGCGACAGCGCATAGCCGTACAGGCCGAACTCGAACCATCATCAAACCCAAGACCGGCCGGCAAACAATCAGCAGGGCCAGGCCTGCAAGCGTGCGGTCATCTGGTGGCATCGACGACGACGCAGCCATGGTCGTCGCCAGCGGCTACCGATACACACCTCGTGCGGCTGCGACGAGCATGGGCGTTGTCGCCGCCAAAGGGCATCGCTACCGCCAGGTCAGCGCCATTCTGCCAGCCGCCAAACTTTGAACGCCGTCGACGGTGCGCTCGGCATCGGACTCGACGCGCTGCGTGCCAGGCACCGCAGTAGCGGCAAGCTCTCGGTGGATAATGGCGGGCAGAGGCGCATGCCCGCATCGCCAGACCGCTGCCCGGCCTTCCGCGTCTGGTCCGACCATGCCGAGCGGCGAGCCACTGCGGTAACCGCTGATAAACCGCGTGTGTTCAGGCCAGCGGCAGCGTCCGGGCAGACACTGCATCAACATCACCCGCAGCAACGCCTGCCAGGCGCGGTGAGGTAGACCCGGCCGCCGCTCGGCCCAGGCTGTCGGCAGGGCATAGTCGGGGCGGGCCAAGTCGGCGGTGGCTTCTGGCATGGGACCTCGCGCAAAGCGTAACCCACACGCATCTTCAGCGCCGGCCGTTGGCCGTCGCGCGGCCCTTCAGGTTCTGCGCCGGTAGGTGACGAAGGCGTAACGCGTGCCATCTGCGTCGCTGAGTGGACTTCGCTGACCTGGTTTCGGCGAAGTCGTTGCGATCGAAGACCGGAAGAACGCATCGGCGCCGTCGAATGCCGCATCGATCTCGGTCAGCACCAACTCGTCGGCACGCCTGACAGCGCGGTGGCATACAGCTCGCCGCCACCGATCACGAGACCTTGGCCGCGCCAGCGGCGCGTCGGAGGCCAGTGCGACATCGACCGACGCTGCTCTTCGGCGCCATCAATGACCAGCGCATCGCGCGCTGACGATATTGCCGCCTGGCGGCAACCAGCGCGGCGGCAATGAGTCCCAGGTCTTGCGGCCCATGATCACCGGGCGGCCATCGTCACGTCACGAAATTTCTTCTGGTCCTCGCGCTCGTGCCTGGCAAGGGGCACCGCCGCGGCCCGATGGCACGGCACATTACGGCGCAACGTCAAACCAGCGGTAAGGGCATCGATTCATGGTGCAGGATTGTCGCTGCGCCGGCCACGCCGACTGCCCCGTCGCTGGCGATCGCCGCGATGTTTCGATGCGGCCAGCCAATCGGTCGCATACGGCGCTTCGCCGACGACCGCTGTGGCCGACGCGATGCCTGGCACCGCCATCACCGAAGGCGCTGGCCGAGCCGGCAGCGCGCGCACCAGGCCAACCAGATGATCTGCGAAGCCAGGTGAAAATACGCCATAGCCAGCGACCACCAGGTCGCCGCGCTGCACTATTACGCCGGCCAGGTTTCATTCATGGCGCGGCAGAAGAATGCCAGGCCGAACAGCATCATCAGATGGTCGCTGCCTCGGTCGGCAACGGCAACGAGCTGCGCCGCACTGCGGAGCACCGTGCCCAGCGCCCGACAGCGCGGCAGCCTGCAGCCACAACGCCGATTAACAGCTGGCCCGACAACGCAACCAACTCGTTGTACGAGCAGGCCGACCGCAGCGATCCCGATACCACCGCAGGCCAAGAACGGGTGCTCATGCG
This sequence comes from Anaerolineae bacterium, assembly GCA_027494055.1. Taxonomy (GTDB): domain Bacteria; phylum Chloroflexota; class Anaerolineae; order Aggregatilineales; family JAFGMM01; genus JAOSJO01. The sequence goes on from JAOSJO010000027.1 coordinate 222,415, forward strand.
CTGTCGAAACCTGCAAGCCGGCACCGTCCACACCGGCATCGTGAAGGCCAGGATGCGGCGCGGTAACCGGCAACTGGCTCAGGCCGATGATCGAACACACGTGCCAGCCGATGATGTTGGGCAGCGCCAGCAGAACAGACGCCACGCCTGGGCCGCAGGTCGCCAGCGGCACGCCGCGCCAGGCGAAGAAAGGCGCGCGTGAGCGTGCCGCCGCTCATCGTGATGGCGCGAGGAAGTACAGCGGGCTGAGCCTCGCGGCGGGAACTTCATCATCGGCCAGTTCAGCCCCCACAGCAGCGTGAGCACGCCGAAGCTGGTCCATTGCCGGCGCGTCGGTGTCTGGCGCGCGCCGCGCCAGACGGCATTGCCGGCGACGATCAGCGCGAACGCCGCCGCGTGGTAGCCGCGCGGCGCGCTTCGCTTAACGGCAACGCGGACAGCAGCGCCGCGAACAGCGGCGTCAGGTTGGCGAAGAATGCGGCCAATGCCGGCCCGCCAGCGTCACGCCCAGACCCCAGCAGCGGTAGGCGACGATCGACGGACCGATGGCGACGAACAACAGCGCGGCCAGCACCCAGCCGTTGCGCCGATCGATGGCCGCGCCGTCGGTCAACGCCGCTTCGCCGGCCGCTGCTGCTGTCCCCAGCACCGCGAGCAGGCCGAAGAGCGTCTGGACCAGCAGCGGGCCGCACGATCAAGCATGCGTGAACGGCGTCGAGGTGGTGAGCGCCGAAATATTACAGCGCGTTGTAGGCGCCGACGCCCAGGCCCGCGGAAGTGGCCAGCTAGGTGGATTTAGGCGCGATCAGCGTGCCGGTCGTGAAGCGCGCCCCAACCCAGCGGCGCCAGGACCAGTGCTGCCAGGGTAACGCATGGCGTTGAAGCAGCGGTGGCACATAGCCGGCAAGCAAGGCGGCCGACCACCGCATTGCCGGCCACATCAGCGGCGGCAACGTCATCAACAGGGCGGTGCGCAACCTCACGCCGGCATCGCCGTGCCGCATTACCAGCATTGATCGAACGGCCCGTCGATGCGCTCGCCGCAGCGCGGCAGACCCAATGCCGCCACGCCCAGCCGTCGCAGCTGGGCGAGGAGAGCGCGTCGCCGTCGAGTTGCGCGTCGTCGTCGATCAGACTTCCGGTAGCGCCTGGTCAGGCCGGGATCTGGCCGGCTGATGCTGCTGGCGTAAACGCGCTGCATGACGGCAAAGCCCGAGTGCTGAAGAAAATTGTCGGTGTCTTTTGT
>JAOSJO010000028.1 GCA_027494055.1 Anaerolineae bacterium
GAACGCCAGCCGCCGATGACGGCAGCAGACGGAAGTGAAGGGTAACCAGGCGCGTACCGGGAGAGGGACTCGTGCGGGAATACAGCGTGATTGCCGCATCCGCCGACGTCGGGATGGTTGCTGGTGGGATAGCGTAGGAAGGAAGCCAGAAAGAGGTAGCCCCGGCTGACTCGGAGGGTCGCTGGCTGGCATGGCATACGGGCTGCGTATTCTGCTTCATGTCCCTCGCAAGCCGGCCAAACTCTCAACCCCCTGCCGGAACGCGCGCAGCATCCGCGCCGCGTCCACGTCCGCGATGTGCCACGGCCCCGCCGTGTCCTTGTACCGCTGCGCCTCCAGGATTTCGTCGAGCGTGAACACGTCCGTGCCGGCGATCACCTGCCCCGCGGCAAATGCACCACCAGCCAGCCCCAGCGAGCGTGTAGCAGGTCGGCCACGTCCCGCCGGTGGCAGTGCGCCGGCTCCTCCTCGTAGCACACCAGGATCACGCTCTGGCCGGCGGCGCGCGCCGGCTCCAGCGCCGCAATCCCCGCCTCTGGGTCGCGCAACCTGACCGGCGCGCCGGCGGTCTTTGTAGTTGAGGTTTCCCACCGCGCCCACGTGCAGGTACCGGTCTCCGAGCGCCTCCGCCATCACGCTCTGGTTCCACTCGCGCACGCGGCTGCGCGGCGCAAGCCGCACGTCCACCACCAGCGCATCCAGTTCGTGCGCGAGCGCGACCAGCTCGGCGAAGCCGGCGGCGCTGCGTGCCAAAGGTGTAGATCGTCAGGCGCGGTGCTGTGTCCCCTGCGCGCGGTGCATCAGCCGGCGCGAGCGCGGCAAGCAGAGGGAGAGCACACAGATCACGCGTACCGTCTATCGTATCATTCCCCATCGCCCGCGCGCCAGCGCGTCGAGTCGGCTGCTTCAGGGCAGGGACACGTGTTGGCTCGCCAGCAACCCATCGTACAGCCGGCCCACGTGCACCGCCGCATCTGCACATCCCGCCGCCAGCAGGTCGGCGATCTGTGACGTGCCTACACAGTGTCCTTATCGTGCTCTAGTCGCGCTGCTTCGACATGGGCAGCCACTCACTGCAATTGATCAGCCAGTCAGGACACGAAATTGGCTTCTTCGTGTGACTCGAACTGAGCTCTAGACACGCCTTGGCGTCGCCCTGATCATCCGGGGCCAATACTGTGCCTGCAAGGTTACGCGATCGTCGCACACCCCGGAGTTCCTCACCGGTACGTATGTCCGCCCGGAAAAGGCTCCCAGCGCGCAAGCCGAGTGATCACATTCCAGGAACTATTCCGTAATTGGATGATCGCGTGCTTCGAAGTCTGCCAGGGCATGAAGCAGGTCAGGTCGCGGCAAGCGCTCCTTCATCGGTAGCATGGGCGGGAACTTCTTGTGTGGCTCTGTCTGATACCAGTAAGCCACGCTGGAATAGTCATCCCAGCGGTTGTTGGCGTGCCCGTGTTCGATGGTCACGCGAATGGATTTCGAGAAGGCAACCGGGGACTCGATGTGATAGCGGTAAAGCGTCCACTTGCCGTCCAACGTTGCCGGGGTGCCCGAAAGGGAAACGCCGAAGTACGGCGTATAGAACTGGCCGGGCAGCGTAAACGCGGCGCAGAAGTAATCCTCCAGGCCCGTGCCGTGAATAGATGGTGGGAACCCCTCACCATCGATGAAGATCATCTCATCCCCCTCGCCGAACCACGTCCAGGACTTGTTGCTGATGTTGTGGATGCTGAGATTGCAGCCGACGTAGTGCCCCTGTCCCTCGGCGTCCAGGATCAAGTAGTTCTCGTCACCGGTCAGATTCGGCGTATCCCAAACGGGTTCGATGTCCTGATCGAAGTGAAAGGCGCGATACGGGGTGCTCATTTTGAAGTCCCCCAACCTTGGGTGGGATTCTCCCGCCGCCACTGGGCGTGGAAGTGGCCCAGGTTATCTTCCAGCCTCTCATATCGCTCATAGCTGACGTGATAGAAGAAAGCCCAGGCGTCGCGGTCACATTGGTTCTCGACCTCGATGCGGGCAGACTTCACAAATGGCATTGGGAAGAAACAGTTCATGGCGGCCCGGTTCATGACCGGTGGCGTCGAAGCGATCATAACCAGAGGGGCGGATACATAGTACGCGACACGCGCGTGGCCCACACCGAAGAAATCGCCCAGCGGGGCCTCGACGCTGGGGGTGTCCTCACCATCCCAAAACATGCGCAGAAGGATTTTTCGCGGGTAGAGCAGGTCCTCGCAGGCAACGGTAATCCAGATGTGGGTGATACAGGCCGGCCCCTCGATTTCGGCGATAGTGAGCGTCTGGCCCTTCGCCAGATTCACATAGTCGTGATTGGCTCCGGTGCGGTCATAGCTGGAGATTTTCTTCGAGCGATAGTTCCGAAGCTTTGCCAAGCCACTCAACGGGCTGGCACCCAATCGTTGCGCGATCTGTGACATGGAACATGATCCTTTCTATGGTGTGATCGGCCTAGCTTTGGCCTCGAAGTCGGCTAGCCCATGCTGAACCTCCGGTCGGGGCAAGCGCGCCTCGACCGGCAGAATGGGCGGAAACGGCCTGTGCGGTTCCTTCTGATACCAGTACGCCACACTGGAGAAATCGTCCCAACGGTCGTTCGCGTGGCCGTGTTCGATTGTGGCGCGAATCGATTTGGAGAAGGCGATTGGGGACTCAAGGTGAAAGCGGTACATAGTCCATCTCCCGCCGGTCGTGGCAGGGTCTCCGGCCAGTGAAACGCCGAAAAAGGGCGTCGTAAACTTGCCAGGAAAACCGAAGGCGGAACAGAAGTAGTCTTCGGTCCCAGTGCCGTGAATCGACGGCGGAAACCCCTCGCCGTCGATGAAAATCATCTCATCACCCTCGCCGAACCAGGTAAAAGACTTGTTGGTGATGTTGTGGACGCTGAGATTGCAGCCCACGTAGTGCCCCTGTCCCTCGGCATCGAGAATGACGTAATTCGCTTCGCCGCTCAGGTTGGGTATGTCCCATACCGGCTCCTCGACCGACTGGAGTCGGAAGGCGATGTAGGGATCACTCATGGCAAAGCTGCCCCAGCCTTGTGTAGGGTTCTCGCGCCGCCACTGGGCGTGGAAACGACCGAGGTCTTCCTCAAGCGCGGCGTACCGTTCGCAGCTGACGTGATACACGAATACCCAGACGTCGCGATCACACTGGTTTTCCACTTCGATGCGGGCTGACTCCGCAAATGGCATGGGGAAGAAGCAGTTCATGGCAGCCCGGTTGAGGATGGGCGGTGTCGGCGTGATCATCGAAAGCGGCGCAGACACGAAGTGAGACACCTGGGCGTGGCCGACGCCAAAGAAATCCCCCAACGGACACTCGACGCTGGGATTTACTTCGCCATCCCAGTACATCCGCAAGAGCATTTTCGGGGGTAAAGCAGATCGTCGCAGGCCAGCGTCAGCCAGATATGGGTGATGCACCCTGCCCCTTCAATATCCACCAACGTGACGGTCTCCCCTTTGGCGATCTGAATACAGTCCTTGTTCCTGCCGCTGCGGTCATAACTTGAGACCTTCTTTGAACGATAGCTTCTGATCCTTGCCAGACCATCCAGAGGATCGACGTGTGTTCGTTCCCGAAAATCAGCCATCACTCTCCGTCCAGGTATGATTGGGGCGTCTCCAATCGCGCTCTAGCGCTGGTGGCCCTACCCCTTGATGCCGGTAAGCGAGATGCCTTCCGTGAAGTACCGTTGGAGCGCCAGGAAAACGGCAATGGCTGGAAGCGCGCCAATCGTCGCTCCCGCCATCTGGTGCGCGTAGGCGGTGCGGAACGGGCTGCCGGCCAGCAGTGACAGACCGACGGTGACCGTGCGCATATCCAGGCTACTGGTGACAATCAACGGCCACATGAACGAGTTCCAGTCGGCGACAAAGAAGAAAATGCTTAGAGCGGCCAGCGCGGGCGTGCACTGTGGCAGGACAATCCGCCAGAAGATACTGAACTCAGACGCCCCATCCACCCGGCCTGAGTCGATGTAGTCCGAATGGACAGTCAACATATATTGCCGCATCAGGAAGATGCCGAACGGCCTTGCCAGGCGCGGGATGATCAGACCATGATATGTATCCAGCCAGCCGATCTTCGCCAGGATGGTGTAGACCGGCACCAGATTGATCCAGTAAGGGATCATCATCGTGGCCACGATGGCGATCAACAGAGCGTAGCTGCCCCGGAAACGGTATTTTGCCAGCGCGTATCCCGCCATGGCGCTCAGAAGCACAGCGCCGACCGTGCCGAGGATGGCGATCAGGGCAGTGTTGAAATAGAAACGCTCGAACGGGAACATCTCCCAGGTCTCGGTGTAGTTCTCGGGCCTGACCGGGTCCGGTATCCACTGGGGAGGTATCGCGATAGCGTTTTCTTCGGTTTTCAATGACGTGCTAACGGCCCACAGCAATGGGAAGAACGTCGCCACGCCAAGGATCGCCAGAAGCGCGTAGAGCAGTGTTTTGCCAATTGCTGCGGGTACATTCCCCCTTTCAAGGCCTGCGATCATGCCTCAACCTCCTTCACATAGTACCGGAACTGAAACAGCACAACGACAAGGATGCTGAGGAAAAGCACGAGTCCTATCGTGGACCCATAACCCATTTTCAGCGAGCCAAACGCCTTCTCGTAGAGGTAGTAAACCGTTACTTCCAGCGTCTTCGGGGACCCTGGACGCCGCCGATGATCAGCACCTGATCGAATACCTGAAAGGAGGTGATGATCGACATGATGACGACCAGAACCGTCGTCGGCGCTAACAGCGGCAAGGTGATCCGCCGGATCTGCTGCCACTTGCTTGCGCCATCTACCATGGCCGCCTCATAATATTCGGAAGGGATCGCCAGCAGGCCGGCGAGGAAGATGACCACATTGAAACCGAACGTTTGCCACACCGTCATAACAATTAGCGAGGGAATCGCCAGCCGCGCGTCTGAGACCCAGAATTGGCGGGGGGTGCCAAACAACCCCTCAAGAACAGTGTTGAGGAAGCCATAGGCGGGATTGTAAATCCACGACCAGACCATGGCCGCCGCTACCGGAGAAATCACCACCGGAATGTAGTACAGGGTTCGGAACAGAACCTTCCCTCTCAGCCACCTCTCATTGATAATCAGGGAAACGAGCAGAGAGACGATGGTGACGACAGGAACATAACCCACAACATAGTACAAGGTGTTCAGGAACGTGGACTTGAAGCGGCTATCGATCGTAAGCCGTTCATAGTTCTGAAAACCCACCCAATTTGGCGGACTGAGCAGGTCCCATTGCGTGAAGCTCAACACAATCGCGGCGAAGAATGGGATCACCGTAAACACAAACAAGAGCGCCACCGATGGGAAGAGAAACAAGAAAGCCGCACGCTTTTGATAGTCCTGATACCAACGTCGCTTCATCAGCCCGTGAGCACCTGCCATTGGTTGAGTCATCTTCTAGGTTCCCCCGACGTGATTCTGCGGCATTGCGGCCAGGCGTTAGCGCCCGTCATCGCTACCGCCTGCTGTGAACAGGCGTGATTGGTGCTGGGGTGTCCGCGGCCAGACACCCCAACATCCGTACGACGCGGTTTGTCGGCTGCGCGGTAGAGACCGGAAGCGCCGATCAGTCGATCAGCGCCGACCGGTCATCCACGCGAAGCGCTCATCTTGGCAACGGCGGCGCGTCCAGAAGCGCCAGATTGCAGACGTCGTTCGCTTCCTGCATGATCGCTTCGTAGTCAGGCGTGACACCGGGGCTGAGCACGGCTTCCATGATGATGTTGCACGGATCAACGACCATGCCGGCGTAATCGGTGGCGAGAATCGCGCGTGGCCATCCGGCTTCCAGCATCTCGCGCATCACCTGTATGTTCTCCGGATACGACAGTTCGGGCTGGATCTCCGACTTGTATGGCGAGAAGCCAAGCCCGGCCTCCGCCAGAAGCTGCGTGGCTTCCGGGCCGGCCAGGTACTTGACCAGCTCCCACGCCGCCTCTTTCTGGTCAGAATCCTTCAGCATGGCGATGCCATCGCCAAACATGAAGACACTACGGCTTCCCACATCGGCCTTGTAGGGGATGTGAACCACGCCCCAATTGACCCCAGAAGCATCGACCACCGGAAAGCGCGGATGGTCGATGATGAACATGGCGACTTGCTCTTCCATGAAAGCAGGGTGGCCGTGCGCTGGAGCAAGCTCACGAACGTAAGGCGCCACGTGGTGTTGCTGGGTTAGGTCACCGTAGAACGTAATTGCCGCGATGGCTTCGGGGCTATTCAGGGTGCACTCGGTAGCGTCCTCGTTCAGCCAGTCGCCGCCAAAGGTCCAAAGGTACTGGTCGAAGTCCGAGTTCCACCACCAGGTATAGATGCCCCACTGCACGATACTCGTTGGGTCGAAGGCCTCACTCTCGGCGGTGTTGCCGTTCCTGTCGAGCGTGAGCTTCTTGGCCGCGGCCAGCATCTCGTCCCAGGTCCAGTCATTGGTCGGGTACTCCAGACCGGCCGCATCGAACATATCCTTGTTGTAGGCAAATGCCGTCAGCATGACTGTCTGCGGCAGCAGGAGTTGCTGGCCTGCGTAGTTGCCGAAACCGAGCACGTCGGGAAGGAACTCCTCCGGGTCGATCCCGTTTGGCCCACTGATGTATGCATCCAGCGGCTCAAGGACGCCCTTGGCAGCGAAAGTGACCGCTTGTTCGAGATAGGGTAGTGAGATGACGTCCGGGCCGGTACCGGCGGCGATTTCGGCAGGGATTTTCACCCAGAAGTCGGCGTGCGGCAGTTCTTCGCGCTCTACAATGATGTTGGGATGCGCCTCTTGGAAGTTCGCCAGCAGGAGATCTCTCATTTCAAGCTCTGTGTCGGCGACAGCTCTGGCAGCGTAAGTGATGGTCACCGTTTCCTGAGCGCCGGTTCCCGGTGCAACTGCTACCATCATTAGGCTGGAAACCAGGATGGCGAGAAGTGCGGACTTGAGCGTTTTCACCTTCTGTTTTCTCCTTGTTGTGTGAGGGACACGACGAGCGCATCAAGCTCTCTCTGTTTGAGAACCTTGTTCTCACCTCCCTTCAATCGAATGGGGCTGATGCCTGGCATCAAGATCATCTACTGAACCCCGCAATTTGAGTAATCGATTACAGCGGCGATTGTCCAATCATAGGCGCAATTCGAATTTCGAGGCGATACCCCCAATCCGCGCACCGTTTGACGTGGAATCAGCCGAGCAAACTCGGTAGATGAGTCTCCTGAAGCTGTGGAATTAACAAACCCAGTTTGAAATATAGGGGAAACATCGCAATCGTTTACGCCTGCAGTCTACTGCATTCCTCAGGGTCTTGTCAACTCTCGATGGCGATTCTGCCGCCAATGAAAAAGGGGTGGGAATAACGCTCATCCTGGCCCAAAAAAGCACGTCCTTCGAGGACTGCGGTCCATCATGCAGTGAGCACAATATGGCGTGTCATCGTTGCGGGAAATGTCGCGACTATTGGCGCTCAACTCTGGGGCAATCGCCGCCGGAGGTGCCTCGACTTCGTCAGAAACCAGGGCGCGCCATCTGCACCGGAGCGTGAAGGCCTATGTGCTCTTCTTCAGTCATGCCCGGTCCTGTCTCAAGCGGCTCCACGCGCGCACCGTCTTCGGCAATAGCGCGAACGCCGTGATCGACGTAGGGCTGCGGTGTCGATTGTTCCAGCGCGCGCACGCAGGTTGGTCCCAGCGCCTTCGCAATGGCATCGAAGAAGTCCGTCGTACCCATGCTCTCAACCTCCCTGCCGGAACGCGCAGCATCCGCGCCGCGTCCACATCCGAGATGTGCCACAGCCCTGCCGCGTCCTTGTACCGCGGCGCCTCCAGGATTTCGTCAAGCGTGAACGCGTCCGCACCGGCGATCACCCGCCCCGCAGCAAATGCACCACCAGCCAACCCCAGCGCGCGTGTAGCAGGCCGGCCACGTCCCGCCGGTGGCAGTGCGCCGGGTCCTCCTCGTAGCACACCAGGATCACGCTCTGGCCGGCCGCGCGCGCCGGCTCCAGCGCCGCAATCCCCGCCTCTGGGTCGCGCAGCCTGACCGGCGCGCCGGCGGTCTTGTAGTTGAGGTTCCCGAACACGCCCACGTGCAGGTACCGGTCTCCAAGCGCTGCCGCCATCACGGCCTGGTTCCACTCACGCACGCGGCTGCGCGGCGCGAGCCGCACGTCCACCACCAGCGCGTCCAGGTCGCCCGCGAGCGCGACCAGCTCGGCGAGCCGGCGGCGCTGCGTGCCGAAGGTGTAGATCGTCGGGCGCGGTGCTACGGCCCCCTGCGCGCGGTGCATCAGCCGGCGCGAGCGCCGCAAACAGAGGGAGAGCGGTCAGATCACCCATGTCGCTCATCGTACCACTGGCGGCTCACCACCGCTGCTGCACCCGCACGGCAAGCCCCCAACAGGTTCGCGAGGTCGAGATTGCTCAATGCTCCGGACTGCCGATACGCTCCTTGAGCTTCCTTTGGGTGGTAAGAGATGACCATCCCAGCATCAAATCGCAGAGCGTCTAATAATATTCCAGGAAGGCTTCAAAAAGCGCAATAACATTATCCAGCGGCGTCTCAGGCATAATCGTGTGACTCGTTCCGCCGATGTAACCGCCATTGAACCTCCCAAAAAGGTCCACCAGGGTGTGCACCTCGCGCCTGACCGCGTCGGTACTGCCGTGGATCAACGTCCCTTGAACGTCCACGCCGCCGTTGAAGCACACTCTTCCACCGAACTCCGCAGCAAGCTTGCGCACGTCCATCGCCTGAGGTTGAACAGGGTTGAGTACATTCAGCCCGATATCGATGAGGTCCGGTAGGATAGCCAAGATGTTGCCGCACAGATGCATCCACACGTGCGCGCCGCCGGCCCGTACGCGATCAAACATCGCCTTGTATGCCGGCTTATAGAACCTCCGCCAGTCGTCCGGACTGATGAGCAGTCCCCGTTGACTGCCCCAGTCGTCGGAGAAATAGACCGAGTCCACATCCCGCGCAATCCATTGATCGATGATCGACAGGTTGTATTCCACGATCCGATCGCGCAGCCGGCCGAACTGCACCTCGTCCAGGTAAGGGTCCACGAGCACGTTCTCAAAACCGCGCAGCATCCAGAGCCGTTCGAATAGCGTGAACCATACCCTAGCCTGTACGTACCGGTCGCCACGCGCCTGCAAGAGCATATCGACGCGCGCGAACCTCCTGAGAGGTCAGGATCAGGGAAGGTGTAGCTGTCGAGCGCCTCATAGCCTGTGATCAACGGATGCACTTCAGGCTTGGCACCATGGCCATCGTCTGCCCAACCGGTTCCCCATTCGTCAACCCAACGCCTGATCCCCTCTTCGGCGACGGGTTCCGCGAGGTTCTGCGCGACGTTGAGCCTGCCGAGCATATCATCAGGAAATCGCGTCTTCAGTGCCTGGATGCGCTCAGCCTTGGCCGCATCCTTTTCCCACAGCCAATCCAGATCGACTTCCAGCGTGCAGGGGAGATAGGCCGGTCCTCTGAATTCGACTGTGCGTTTGAAGTTCTCACACCCGGAAATCACAATTCAGTCCTTTCACGACGCGCTCTTGTGTCGGATCGGCCTCCATGTTGCTGGCAGCTCACGTGACGGCTCGCCGGCGTTCTGGAGAGAAGACGTTGAGGAGCGAATGGGTTCGCCCCACGACATAGCCACCCAACACAAGAGAGCACCCACGACCAGGGGCGTTTCGCAAGACGAGACTGCAATCCTACGTGAGGAGGAAACCAGAACCTAAGGCATCATCTTCATCGAGAATGAATCGATGCATACCCGTCACAAATGCCTTCCCCCTGACGAGTGGCGCTGCTCCAGGAAAGCTTTCCATATTAGCAGGCTGCAAGACCTGCCCGGAGAAGCGAGTACCGATGATACCCTCCACTTGGTAATCCTGGTTGAGATTCAGCTTGCTCTGGACAAATCGGAGAGTGACAAGCGCTCCCGTTCCTGCGCCACACGGCGACCGGTCCACACCTCCAGAGGGGTTGATCACAATATCACGTGCATGGCGATCGTCAATCTCTTCATACAATAGGATCAGGTGTAGCCTGTTGTTTGCCGGGTCCAGCGGATGAACGACCTCCACAGAACGGTTGGCTTCATCCAAAACGTCAACGCCCACGGCGACCAGTTCTTTCCAGCCTTCGGGCGTGACACGAAGTCCGATCTGCGCGACATCTACCAGCGCAAAGAAGACGCCGCAGTGAACGATGCTGCAGACCAGGGTTTCGCCACTGCTTCGAGTGACAGGTGTCTCTTGAGAGTACACGAAGGCGGGCTGCATTTGTAGGCCAACGCCAACCAGCCGCCCACCTGCATACTCTGGCATTATTGACAGTAAGCCACCCGGCGTCTCCAGCACCACGGTGCCATTATCGTGCGCTGGCTGAATGAAGCCGGTTTCCAGGCCTGCCACGACAACCCCGATCGCGCTGTGGACACAGGTCGCCAGGTATCCGGCGCTTGTCATGAAGAACACACCGATATCGGCCCGTTGATCGGCGGCTTCGGTGATGACTGCGCCGAACAAATCCTTATGGCCTCGCGGCTCCCAAAGGAGAAGCTTCCTCAGTTCATCATAATGAGTCCGAAAGAAAGCCATCTTTTTCCGCCACGTTCTTGCCCGATAGTGGCGGGACGCCGCTCAGCACGATACGTGTCGGGCCGGCTTCTGTATGGGTATCGATAGTCGTGAGTATCCTGTCGACTTTCATCTGGTCGAGAATCCTCAAATCCTGCAAGTCTGTGCGCCGTCCACGACGATTGCCTGACCGGTAATATACTTGGACTCATCCGAGGCCAAGAACAACGCCAGATAGGCAACATCCCAACTTTCGCCTTGCTTGCCAGTTGGGCAGAGCGCATCGCGCTTGCTCATCATTTCCTCGATGTCTCCCCCGTATGCCTCCGTAAGGGACATAACCACGAAGGGCGTGCTCATCATGCCGGGAAGGATGGCGTTTGCCCGTATACCCTTGGCGGCATACTCGACGGCGATTTCTCTGGTCATGGCGATGATTGCTGCCTTGGATGCCGCATATGGAAGTGAGAGGGCTGGCAGGGTCCGGATGGCATTGATCGAGGAGATGTTGATGATCGAACCATCCTCCTGTCTTTCCATGTAAGGGGCTGCGTACTTGCACGTCAGGAACATGCTTTTCAAATTGACGGCCATCGTTCTATCCCAGGCTTCTTCGGTCGTTGTGTCCAGCCCACCCGCAAGCTCAATACCGACGTTGTTGTGGAGAATATCAATCCTGCCGTAGGTTCGGATGCATTCCTCAATCATCCGCTGACAGGCGCCCGATTGACTCACATCCGCCTGAAAGGCGAAGCTCTCACCACCTTCTTGCTCGATAAGCGCTCTCGTCTCGTGAGCAGCTTCAAGGTTGTAGTCCACGAGCATCACGCGCGCGCCCTCTCTGGCGTAGACAAGGGCAGCCGCTTTGCCGTTTCCAATTCCGGAACCGACCGAGCCGGCTCCGGTCACCACTGCGACTTTGCCTTCGACGCGATTTCCCATCTTGTTTGGCGTACCGCAATCGCGCAGCGATACGGTACATCTCCTTTCTGTTACGCCAGCTGGCCTGCGCGCTAAGAGTATTCACCGCGATCAGGCGTGTACCAAGAACATCTGATTGGGTAGCTCGATTCCGGACGCTATTGAGCTAGAGCTTTGCTGCTGTGCTCCCCGGTTCGTCAGTCGGCTAAGTGGCTCCTGTCAGCAGCGGCGGCTCCGAGATCTGATGGACGTGCGCCTCGAGACGTTTCCTCAACGTCCTGCCGCACGCGCGACAACGCGGAAACGTGACCAGACGCCCGCCTTAAGTGAGTTGAGAGACCCAGAACACTGGTGTCCGGGTCTCTCATCCGTAACCAACGTCTCAGGCATTCGCCGCACAGCAGGTTGGCACGATAGGGCGGGTGCTAGCAGCCCTGTTCGGCCAGCGCTGCGTTGCCCCGCTCGCGCATCGTCCGCACAAACTCTTCCGGCGTGATATCCCAGTTCGACAGGCGGGTGACCTCCTCGATCAAGATATCGCCCACTGTCTGCCAACCCACGCAGCCCCCAGGATAGGCCAGTTCTGCCGTTGCCAGAGCGTCGGCAAAGGGTTGCAGCCATTCATCATTCTGCACCAGGGGGTCATTGAGCGCGGCGAGATTGTTTGGCAGGAACCCAACCTCCAGCCAATCAAGCTGGGTTTCCGGTCGCATCCAGAAGTATTCCAGGACTCTCCAGGCGGCTTCCTGCACTTCCGGCGGGGAGGCGGCATTGACAAACCAGGACTGGTGAGCGGCACCCATCGGCGCGGCAATTGGACCGGACGGCATCTTGGTCGCCAACAAGCGCAGGTCTGGGTTGCCCTCTTGCACGAAGCCCTTGAACCACGAGCCAGTCGAGACGAGGCCGACCAGGCCAGCGACGAAAGCATCGCCATAGTAACCCAGCTCGGGATGGCAGCAATTTTGCCAGAGCCACGCGGCTTGGACGGCGCCGGGTTCGTCAAGGGTGATTTCGGTGACATCCTCGTTCCACAAGGATGCACCATGCGCCCACAGAAGCGGTGGGAACCACTCGACAACGGGGTCCCAGTTCAGGTGCGTCCCAGCCTGGGTATAGATGTCTCCCTGTTTCCGGTCAACCTTGGCGTTCATCTCGAGCACTTCGTACCACGTCTGCGGTACCTCGCTCACTCCGTTCTGCTCGAGCAGATCCAGGTTCCACATCGCCATGCGCACGCCAATCTGATCGGCGACGCTGTAGAGGGTGTCCTGGTACAAACCACCGCTGTACGTGATCGGCGTGAACTCAGTTCTGACTCGTTCGGCGATTTCATCGGGGACGGGAGAGGCATAACCGGCTGCTGCGATGGCGGGAAGCGCAAAACCGAAGCCGTGCACGATGTCGGCCGCGGTCCCGGCCTGCAGAGCTGGAAACAACACCGCGTTGTACTCCGTATCGGGTACCGTAGAGTACCTGACATCGATGTCCGGGTTGGCTTCCATGAATTCGGCAAGATGCCTTTCATGCAAGTCATTCAGAGGTTTGTAGGTGTGATGAAGTACTCTTACAGTTTCCTGGCTCTGTCTGATGGCAAAGGTCGGTGCCGGCCTGGCGGCGCTGCCGGCGACAATCGCACCCGCACCTGCTACACTCGCCGTCTTGAGAAACTCCCGGCGTGAAAGTGTTCCCTTCTTGGACATCGCTCTCCTCCTATTTGTCTCATGTTCGATTCTGTCTCGTGTTCGATAGAGGCTGTCCGAACATACACTTGTGGCACCGCTTGCCCGGTCGCTTCACGCGCACAACCGATCTTGCTCCGGGCTATGACGCACGGGATTGCTTGCTCTGATTCCACACACCTCCTTTCGTCGTTTGGGTGGGAGCCTGAAGCTCGGCAGATTCTTGACCTCTTCTCTTGGCGCCTCCTCTCGCTGCAGACATGAAGCGTATGGATGATTTCTCGTCATCAACCCTTTATACCAGTCAGGTCATGCCCTGCACGAAATTCCGCCTTCCAATAACAAAGAGAAACAGGATCGGCGCCAGGGCGATGATAGCGCCTGCCATGATAAGGTTGGTAGACATGGGGCCATAAGATTGGCGATAGATTGCGAGGCCAACAGGCAAGGTTCGATACTCAACATCCTGCGATACGAGCAAAGGCCAGAGGAAGTCCTCCCAGTAGAACATGAACTCGAAGATGCCCAGGGCCGTAAGCGTGGCAATGGAGTTGGGTATCACGATCCGCAGAAAAATCCCGAATTCGGAAGCGCCGTCCATCCGGGCCGCATCCAGCAACTCATTGGGAATGCTCTTCATGTGTTGGCGCATCAAGAAAATGGCAAACGGCCCCACCAGACCCGGGATGATGATCCCTTGCAGGCTATTCAGAAGCTTCAGGTCTCGAAACAACAGATAGACGGGCAGCATGATCACCGGAAAAGGGATCATCATGATACTGATGATGACCCAGAAGAAGAACTCCGTCAGGCGCGTTTTGAATTTCTCAAAGACATAACCTGCTAGCGACGAGGCGAACAGCGTTGAGACGGTGATCACACTCGAGACGATGAAGCTGTTCAGCATCAACTGTCCGAATGGCAGATCCTCCAGGACAGCGCCATAGTTGTTAAGGCTGACACTCGCCGGCCAGAATACGGGCGGATAGGTGTTGATCTCTTGCCCTGACTTAAAGGACGTTGCCACCATCCAGTACAATGGAAAGAGCGTGACAATGGCCGAAGTGATCGCAAGAAGTATCCGGAATGCCTGTAGGGTTCTGTTCATAGGTTCGTCACACGCTCTGGATTACTTCTTTTCGTTCAATCAGTATTCAAACTGCTCGCGCAGAAGACGCATCTGGAAGATTGCAAAGCCCAGGATCAAAAGGAAGAGCAAGAACGCCGTGGCAGTCGCCTGCCCGACTTCGAAATACTGGAACGCTTGTCTGTAGAGATGGAGCACGAGAGTTCTGGCAGCATCGCGTCCGCCAACGCTCCTCCCCAACACGTACACCGGTCCGAAGACCTGAAATGCATTGATACTTGCGGTCACGAAATTGAAGGTCAGAATGGGCCGTAGCAGAGGGAGCTTGATGTGCCACAGCCTTTGCCAGCTGTTGGCACCGTCCATGGCGCTCGCTTCAATAATCTCCTGCGGGATGGTATAGAGACCGGTAACAAACAGTACCATGTAGAAGCCGAAGTTCTTCCAGATCATGAATAGAGCGACGGACGGCATGATCAGCGTATCCGAAGTGGTCCACGGCACCGGATTCAGGCCGACTAGACTGAGCAGGTAGTTCAAGACACCGTAACTGGGAACGTACATCACCTCAAACACAAGTGCAGCCACCACCATCGACGTAATCGTCGGAATGAAGTAGATCGTCATCATAATGGCTTTCCACGGTTCCGGTAGGCTGACGACGAAAAGCGCCGCAAGCAGGCTCGTAACGATGGTCACGCCGACAAAAATGACCACGTAAATCGCCGTATTGCCCAGACTCCTCCAGAAGAGTGGCTCATCGAGCGCTGATCTGTAGTTCTCGAGGCCCAGAAACGACCCCGGACCGGTGAGCAGCCCCCAGTCGTTAAGGCTGATGAAGAAGGCAGACAGAATTGGATAGATCCAGAAGATCGCGAAAAGAGGAGAATTGGCGTGAGGCAGATCCAGGCAAATGACTGGCGTCGCGCTCTGGCCGAAAGGCGGAATCTCTTTCCAATGCCATCCATCATCAACCGGGCTGACTCCATCGATGTCCTCTCTCTGCAATCGATCCGGAGTTGGGTCAGATGCGGCGAACTCTTCGCCTCACCACGCTTGTTGATTCGGGATATATAGAAGTATGCGCCGTAAACAGCAAGACCGCAAACGTGCGCACTGGCAGCGCACAACTACCTCAATTGCCAAGATTCGTGTAAACGATTACAGTGACGGAACAGCATTGTGCTGCTGCACATACCTTCGCCACACGGGAATTTCGTCAATTGAGGTCCACCAGTGACACAGAATCGGACGCTTTGCGGACAACAGCAGCACTAGGTGGCTGAGAGACCGTGAAACTGAGACAGTACGATTTGTGCTCAGTGGAGGTGGTGCAATCGTTTACAGGCAGAAGTATAGGACCGTACCATCGATTTGTCAACTCTATCACTTACGCAATGATGACTGCCGAAGATTGGGAATTGGATTGGGTGGAGAGCCGGCGGATCTGGCGATGTGATCGTCGGAAGGCCTGCTCTGGTTGGTGCAGAGAAATGATCCAAGTCAATCTGGATGACATGCCAATTCTCTCAAAGAGAGAAAGAGGGTTGCAGTGGCAACCCGTGCCCACGTGCGGCGATTGTCTGTTGGAACACGGAGTCATCCGTTATCGGTGATTCCTTGTGGCAGCACCGCCTCTACCCTCGACCTCGCCGAAACGCGCGCAGCATCCGCGCCGCGTCCACGTCTGAGATGTGCCACAACCCCGCCGCGTCCTTGTACCGCCGCGCCTCCAGGATTTCGTCGAGCGTGAACTCGTCCGCGCCGGCGATCACCTGCCCCGCGGCAAATGCACCACCAGCCAGCCCCAGCGCGCGTGTAGCAGGCCGGCCACGTCCCGCCGGTGGCAGTGCGCCGGGTCCCTCGTAGCACACCAGGATCGCGCTCTGGCCAGCCGCACGCGCCGGCTCCAGCGCCGCAATCCCTGCCTCCATGTCGCACAGCCGGACCGGCGTGCCGGCGGTCTTGTAGTTGAGGTTCCCCAGCGCGCCCACGTGCAGGTACCGGTCTCCGAGTGCCGCCGCCATCACGGCCTGGTTCCACTCACGCACGCGGCTGCGCGGCGCGAGCCGCACGTCCACCACCAGCGCGTCCAGGTCGTGCACAAGCGCGACCAGCTCGGCGAGCCGGCGGCGCTGCGTGCCGAAGGTGTAGATTGTCGTCACGATGTGCTTCCCTGCCTCCGCGCCGCGTCCACGTCCGAGATGTGCCACAACCCCGCTCTTTAGTTCTGAGGGGAGCACTCTTGACGCAAAGGGGCATGGCAGGGCCATGCCCCCGATACGCTACCGTTGTGCGGGTTAGAATTTCACCAGGAACGCGGTGAGATACATGATCAGGATACCGGCAACCAGTCCGGCAAGATTCACCCAGTTCACCAGCGGCAGGCCGAGCCTAGCACTGGCACGCGCCACCAGTTTGCCCACCTCCCACACGACCTGCAAAATCGCGCCGATGCCGACGGCGAGGAAGATCGTCGCCAGCACTGGGTCGAAAGCAAAGCCGCCGATCCAGGCCCCGGCGATAGCCGGCCCGCCGGCCAGCGCTACAAGCAGCGCAAAGTGCTTCAGGCCAGGATTCTTGCGGATGACCGGCGCAGAGATGCCCACTCCTTCCGTGATGTTGTGCAGCGTGAAGCCCAGGATCAGGAACGCGCCGAGCGCCGCTTCGCCCTGCGCAAACGCTGCGCCAATCGCCAGCCCCTCGCCCAGGTTATGGAGGCCGATCCCCAATGCGATCCGGTAGGACACGCCCAGCGGAGAGGTTTCGCGCTCCCCGCGCAGGTTACCCACCGCGATGAGCGCCCCAGCGCGATCAACGCAATGAAAGCTACCATCGGCACACCTTGCCAAAAGGCCGGCAGCGCACCCGCGAACTCCAGGGCGTCCAGGAAGGTGCCGACCGCCAGGAAGATGAGCAGGCCCACCGTAAGCGCGAGGATGAAGTTCATTGCCTGTCCGCTGAGGCGCCGCATGAAGGGATACCATAAGACGCCCAGCGTCACCGGCACGATACCTACATACAGACCAATTAGGCCAAACTGGAGGAACAGGCTCATCGACAATTGCGGTGTCTCGACCGCGACGGGAATCTCCGCCGGGAAGGTCGTACCCAGCGAGGTGATGAGCATAACCTCGTGCGCCTCACCCTCGACCCAGGGATAAGGGATGGTGAACGTGGCGCGTCCGAGGCGCGGGATGGTCATCGAGGGCTGGGCCGTGAACGACCAGTACGCATCATCCACGAGCACCTGAGGGATCGTCACCTCCTGGGGGCCGTCGTTGATCACCACGACCTGAACAACTCCAGGCTCCGGCAACATGACGCGCTGGAAGGTGACCTGCTCTACGGGCGGGCCCGACAGTTCGGTCAGCCCGCCACCAGTGGCGACGATCAACGCCAACGCCGCACCCAAGATCAACAGTGGAATCAACGCCAGCGCCCACGTGAAGCCACCAAGGCGCGCCTGTTCAGGATGCGTCGATTGTGTCTGCGTGTTCATGCTTGTCCCTCCTCGCGCCAGGGCGCGGTCGCACCCCGCGTGGCTTTGATGTCCCATTCCAGATCGAGTCCTACCCCGGCCAGCGCGGCGGCGAAGTCCGCCGGCTGTACGACGTTGAAGTTGCCCATCCAACCCAATTCAGCGAACTCGCTGGACATGCGCGTGAAACATGTAAGTGCCCGGCCAGCGATAGCGAAACTCCAGGATGCCGCGCTGCGCCTGCGCCTGCATGATGGTATCGACCGTGCGCAGCGTCGGCTCTAGGGTGGTGCCGTGATCGTAGTAGTCGAAGAACCCGCGTGCAGGTGAAAGGAGTTGATCGGGTCGAACTCGGTGATGTTGATGAGGTAGATGCGCACCAAGTCGCCGACCTTAACCGGGATGGGGCGGCGCGCATATTCGTGACCCACCGTGTTCACGGCGTAGATTTCGTTCTCACTGTCGAAGTTCGTGTCGAAGGCGTTCATGACCATGACGAACCCGCGCGCCGGCGGGCGACCATCTTTGGGATCGACGATAAACGCGCCGTAGAGGCCCTTATGGATGTGCCGCTTGAGTGGCACCGCGTGGCAGTGGTAGAGATGGCAGCCGAATGGCTCCGCGTCGAACTCGTACGTGAAGCTCGTCAGGCGCGATCTCGCCCGGCCCAGCCCCGGCGACGCCGTCCATCTCAAAAAGGATGAACGCCGTGGAAGTGAATCGTGTGCGGATGCGTGCCGTAATTCCGGAAGTGAATGCGAATCCGGTCCCCTTCGGTGCATCGGATCGTCGGCCCCGGCACGCGCCCGTTGTACGTCCAGGCCGGGAAGAAGATGCCCGGCGCGATCTCGATTTCAACGTCCCTGGCGTCGATGAAGTATTCGCGCAATGTCTGTCCGTTGGGGAGCGTGCTCACCTTACCGTAATCCCAATCCACCAGGAGTTGCAGCGGGTCGAAGCCGTTGCGGACATGGTCGACCGAGCCGACCAGAAGCATCCCGCCATGATCGTGCCCTGTTTCATGCTCTTGCATCGATGGCAGGGCATCCTTCGCGCGGGTCGCGCGCCCAAGCAAGCTCGCGCCAAGAGCTGTAGCGAGCGCGCCTAACCCCGCGCCGAAGAAGCCTCGGCGTGTCACAAGTGGCTTGTGGCTCATGCTTTACGTGACCATCCTTCATGTAGATATTTATGGTGCATTATATCCTATTTTAGGCAAACCTAAAAGCGTCTGCCCAGTGTATCGGAGAGGGATTATGAGTGCAGGAAACGCCCGCCGCACCGCGAAAACAGCCGGGTGTATTCCGTTCTTGGGCGGTTTTCGGTTAAGCGGTGTTCCGAGTGTTTCACCTCACCTCCGCGCCTCTCCACTGTGTGGATAGAGGTGTCAGAGTGTCTTTGAGTCTCCTCTCTGCAGAGTCTAAGAACTCATTGACATACCGACATAACCTCGGAAACTGGAACCAAGTAGCCGGCGTGGGGCGGGGAAGTGCGCGATGATGCGCGGGCGAACTGGAACTTCGCGCTGCGGTAGCGCAGCGGCGGGCGGTCAACCATGCGCCTCCTCCCGCCCCACCCACAGGTGGCGGGGCAGCACGCTCGCCCCCACCGCCAGCGTGAGCGCCGCGCCGGCCCTTCGCGTCGGCGTCGATCAGCAACACGTTCACTCGGTCCGCCCTCCTTGCCGAAAAGCGCGCAGCATCCGCGCCGCATCCACGTCCGAGATGTGCCACAGCCCCGCCGCGTCTTTGTACCGCCGCGCCTCCAGGATTTCGTCGAGCGTGAACTCGTCCGCGCCGGCGATCACCCGCCCCGCCACCGCCTGCGCCTCCAGGACCTCCAGCGCGGGTGCGCCCTCCCCGGCGTCGCGCACGACGGCTGCCGGCCCGTCTTCCCCCTCGACGCGCACCAGCTTCGGCGGCGGCAGCACGTGGAGGCGCTGCTCACGAATCTCCCCGCGTAGGTCAGCAGGTCGGGATGCGCGGGGATGAAGAGGTGCGCCGCCTGGCTGCCCTCCACGTCGCCCACGAAGCGGATGAAGCGCCCCACCCACTGCCACAAGAAAAGGTCGCTGCGCACGTTGGTGAGGTACACGCCCACGCGCAGGCGCGGGATGTCCACGCCCTCCGAGATCATCTTCACCGCCACGATCCAGGGCGCGTCGCTCTCCCGGAACGCGGCGATGCGCGCGGAGGACTCCGGCTCGTCGGCGATCACCAGCTCCACCGGCTCCCCGACGATCTTCTCCACCTGGTCGCGCACCAGCCGCGCGTGCGCCTGGTCTTTGGCGACGATCAGCCCGCCGGCATCGGCCATCTGCTCCTGGCGCACCTGCAGCAGGCGCGCGTGCGCGTCCCGGATGATGGTCTCGCGCCAGGTGCGGCTCTCGATCGCCATGTTCCAGGTGCACTGCCGCCGCCGCCGCGCCCACCCCGTCGTCGAAGCTCACGTCGAACTCCACATCGCCGCGGCGCGCCTTCCCGGCGAGGCCGTAGGTGTGGAAGTACGCCGGGATCACGTAATCCCCGGCGCGCAGCGCCGCCT
Organism: Anaerolineae bacterium; assembly: GCA_027494055.1. Taxonomy (GTDB): domain Bacteria; phylum Chloroflexota; class Anaerolineae; order Aggregatilineales; family JAFGMM01; genus JAOSJO01. The sequence continues at coordinate 20,332 of JAOSJO010000028.1, forward strand.
CGTAGTTCATCTCGAAGTCCACCACCAGCCGGTGGAAGCGCTTGTCGTAGCGGGCGTAGGGGATGGGGCGCCCGTCGTTGCGGAAGGGCGTGCCCGTCAGGTGCAGGCGCGCCTTCGCCTTGCGGAAGGCGGTCTTGATCGCCTCCGCCCACGCCTGCCCGTCGCCGGTGTGGTGGATCTCGTCGAAGGCCACGGCGGAGCGGTATTGGTCGGTCACGAGCCGGCGCACCGCCTCCGGGTCCTTCTCGAGCTGCTGGTAGGTGAGCACGAGCACGGGCACGTCGCGCATCCAGTCGCGGTTGGAGGCGGGAAGGTCAGCCGAGGCGCGCAGGCCGACTTGGCGCGCGGCGTCCACCCACTGCGTGCGCAGGTGGTCGGTGTGCACGACCACGAAGAGGCGCACGATCTCCCCGCGCGCCATGAGTTCGCGTGCGACCAGGAGCGCGCCGATGGTCTTGCCGGCGCCGGGGCACACGGCGGCGAAGAAGTCCTTGTGCTGCGGGTCGGCCAGGTGCGCCAGCGCCGCCGCGAGCATCGCCTGCTGCCAGGGGGCGCGGCGCGAGGGGAGGCCGGCCAGGGCGCGAGATGGTTGTGCATGGTACGCTCTCTTTCTCTACGGCAGTCTTTCGGCGAACGCCTCCGATTGCAGCCCGCCGGCCGGCTCTGCGATCAGCCCGTACTCGACCAGCGCCGCACACACCGCTTCGTTCACGCGCGTCTTGAGGATGGGATAGGCGTCGGCGGCCCCGACCCGCCCGGACAATTCGCGCAGCAGGTCCTCGTAGTTCGTGCACGTGTGCCGCGCGTAGGCGATCAGCCCGCCCTCGGTCAATGCCTCCCCCCACCCGTCGTCGCGCCCCTGCGCCCACGCCGCGAGCGCGTAGTAGCGCGCCGCCCGCTCCGGCAGGTCGGAGCTGATGCCCTCAATGTAGATGGGCGCCGTCTGCGCCCACCGCAGCGTGCGGTCGTACTTGACGGCGGTCGCGCGCCGCTGGCCGGCGGCGCGGCGCCGGCGCTGGTCGCGCGCAGCCTCGACCTCCGCCGCGTGCGCCTCGATCCACGCCTCGACGCGCGCGATGCGGTAGAGCATCGCCGGCGGCCCGTCACGGTAGTGCGGGTTGGGGACCAGCGCGTCCGGCGCGCTCAGGTCGGCGATCATGGCGTCGGTGAGGCCGTACACCTTCCGGAGCGTGGTCTTGTACACGAATTCCTTCTCAGCGCGTCCTGCCATTGCTCGCGTCCTCTGGCGGCGCCGCGCCGCCCAACATGTGAACCAGGTTGCGGAGCTTCGCCAGCTCCGCCTCGCGCGCGGCGTGGTAGAGCACCAGGGCGCGGGCCAGGTCGGCGGTGAGGATCGCCGGCCGCCGCCATCGCACCGCGCGCCGCAGCGCGCCGAAGGCTGCGCAGACCAGCGGCTCGACCACAGCGGGATCGCTCACGGTTCCACCATCTCCGCCGGCGTCAGCGCGCCCGGAAACTGATGCCACGCCGTCCGCGTCCCGTCCTCTTCGACGATCCAGGGCCGCTGGCCGGGGGCGGAGCGCCGAGGCCTGCTTGAAGAAGAACGGGACGCCGGCGGCCACGCATTGATCCCGCAACCAGCGCGCCCAGGCCATGTCCATCTGCCGGCGGCGCGGGCCGCTCTCACCGCCCACGATTACCCAGCCAACCGTCGGGACGGGATGCGAAACGCCCCACGCGACGTCGGTCGGCAGGTCGGCGAAGCGCGGCGGCAGCCAGGTCTGCAGATCGATGCCTCCCAGCAGCGGCTCGGCGCTGACGAAGTGAACGGCGGCGGGGACATCCAGCAGCAGGGGGATCCGCCGGTCGGCCCATTCCTGGTTCTCGGTGCTCACGCCCAGCCAGACGTTGGCCCAGCCCGCGCCCCAGTCCGCCGGCAGGCAGTCCTCGAGCCGCTCCGGGCGCTTGGTGAGGATCAGGTAGGTGTGGTGCGGCGTCTGCCGGATGATGTCCCAGGCCTCGGCGCGCCAGGGGTCGGCTTCCTCAATGAGGAAATCACTCCAGGACGCCGCAAAGACCTTCCGGCCCTCCTTCCAGCGCAGCGGCGCGTAGAACGTCCGATCTGCGGCGCGCGTGACGGTGTGAAAGTCCTTGCCGAAGCGTGTCATCTCGCGCTCGGCGAAGCAGTGCTTGCACCCCTGGCTGACCTTGCGACACCCGTACCAGGCGTTCCATGTCGCATCGGTCCAGGAGATATTCGTCGTCTCGCCCATCTTTGCCTGCTCCCCTCACAGCATCGCCGTGATCGCCATCGGCATCTGGACGTAGGTGTAGTCCGTATACTTATCCACCGGCTTCAGCACGCCGGCCTTCCCCGGTTCGTTCACGCCCAGCGCGACCTGCTCGGCGTCCAGCGCGCCCAGCGCCTCGGCGAGGAACCGCCCGTTGAACGCGATCTTCACCGCCTCATCCGCGCCGCTGATCGCCGCCGGCAGCGTCGTTTCCTCCTCGCCCGTCTCCGCGCTGGACGCGCGCACCGTGACCGTGCCCGGTACCAGCTCCGACGCGCCGGGCTGGATGTGGAGCCGCACGGTGAAGAGGCTGTCGCGCGCGAATACGTCGGCGCGCCGGCACGCCTGGAGCAGGTCCGCGCGCGCGATCACCACGCGGGTTGCGGTCGTTTCCGGGATGATGGCCGCGTAGCCCGGGTAGGCGTGGTCGAGCAGTTGCGCCACGACGTCCACCTCACCGTCGGTGAACGCCGCCTGCTTGCCGTCCGCCAGCAGTGTGCACCGCACGTCGTTCTCGCCCTCGCTGAAGACGCGCACGACCTCGTCCAGCGCCCGCGCCGGGATGAGGAATTCGCGCCGTTCCGCGCCGGCCCCGGTGTGCGCCAGCGCGCGCACCGCCAGGCGGAACCCGTCGGCGGCGACGAGGGTGAGCGCTGCGCCGTCCACGAACACGAACACGCCGGCGAGCGCCGGCCGGCTCTGGTCCGCCGACGCGGCGAAGGTCACCAGCCGCGCCGCCGCCTTCAGGTCGCCCGGCGGCGTCTGGAAGAGGAAATCGCCCTCCGCCGCCGGCGCGATCACCGGGAACTCGTCGGCGTTGACGCCCTTCAGGGTCGCCGAGGTGTCGCCGCACAGCAGCGTCGCCGTGGCAGTCTCGGCGTCGAGGCGCAGCGTGACCTGGTCGGGCGGCAGCGTCTTGACCAGGTCGGCGAGCGCGATGGTCGGCGCGCACAGCGCCACGCCCGGATGCTCGACCCTGGCGGGGACGGCGAGCCGGACGCCGATCTCCAGGTTCGTCGCCTCGACCTGGAGCCGGCCGTCCTCAGCTTTGAGGTGGACGCAGGCGAGCGCGCGCAGCGCCGTGCGCGTCGCCACGAACCGCCGCGCACGCGCCAGCGCCTCGTCGAGGTTGGGCTGGGTCAACACGAGTGTCGTCTGCATGAGTTGCTCCCCTTTCGTCAGAACATCGCCAATTGCCGCGCCTCAACCCGCCGCACGGCGCCATCGACCTCGACCAGGACCTCGACCACGCCGGCGGCCTCGGCCAGGCGCGCCCGCGTGCACGCGATCCGGTCGGCGGCCATGTCGCGCAGGTACGAGAAACCCAGGTCTACGCCGGCGCTGTGCAGCCCCAGTTCCAGCGCGGCCTCCATCACCGTCCCCGTGCCACAGAACGGGTCGAGCACCCAGGCGGGCCGGCGCGGCGCGGAGACGCTGCGGCGCACGCGGCTCGACCATAGGCTGGGCGCCAGGTCGGCGTACCACGCCGGCGGCTCGTAGTCCGCCCCCGCACGCGCCGCCTCGTCCATCGCGCGCTCCACCCGTCGCACCGCCCGCTCCATCCGGTCCTGCCGGCGGCGCTTGCGTGGGTTGCGCGTGCGGTAGCAGGCGCAGGTCGGGCGGTGGCCGAGGGTGGCGGTCGCGGCGATGCGCGCTGCTTCGCCGGCGCCCGGCTGGTGCTGGGCCGTCTTGCCTTTGGTGAAGCTGCTCCCTCGATAGGAGGCGGGCGTCGGCGCCGTTTCCCGCGCCACCACCCGCGCCCAGGGCGCGCCGCACTGCGGGCAGCAGCCGGCCGCCGGCGTGCTTGCCTTGAGCATGGGCGCGACCAGGTGCGGCGGGAAGGTGGCGAAGTGCTGGTAGCTGGTGCCGCGCGTGGCCGCCAGCAGCGCGATCGGGTCCCCGTCGGGATCGAGCAGCAGCCCACCCTCCTCCCGCACCTGGATCAGGTGGTCCAGGTAGGCGGCGGCCTCCTGAATCGCGTGGTCCAGGCTCTCGACGAACCAGTCGTAGGTGCGGCGGTAGCGCCCGCCGGGGACCTCGACGTACCGCGCGGTGGCGGCGTGGAAGCTGTTGTTGGCGCGGTTGTTGCCCCGGTCGGCGTGCGCGCCCTTGGGCGTCAGGCCGTTGCCGCGGCTGTGGGCGTTGCCGGTCTGGGGCACGCGCACGCGCTCGTGGTCCCAGAAGTAGCGCGCGGACTTGGTGAGCATGTACCAGTCCTCGTGCGCGTAGCCGGGTCGGTCGCCAGCGCTATCGGGCTGGGGGTTCGCTTTGACCCACGGCGGCGCCGACCGCACCCACCAGCCGGCGGCCTGGAGCGCGATGGCGAGGCGCTGCGGAATCAGCATGAGGTCTTTGGGTTTGAAACTACCGCTCGTGACGACCTTGGACTTGTTCTGCCATATCGCACCGCGCCGCGCGATGCGCTGCGTTCGGGTACCGCGCAGGGTGCTCGTCTCGGTCGTCGGGCCGCAGCCGCTCCCCGCATAGCTATCGCCGCAGTTGAGCCACAGGATTCCATCCGGGCGCAGCACGCGCCACACCTCGCGGAAGATGGCGACCACGTGCTCGATGAACTGTTCCAGTGTCGGCTCCTGGCCGAGCTGCCCTTCCCACGCGCCGCAGCGGGCGCAGGTCCGGCTCGTGACCGCGCCTATCCGCGTGGCCGCCTGGGTCGCCTTGCCGCCCTGCAAGCCGCTGCTGCTTACCCCGTCGTCGCCGTGCGGCTGCGGGTCGCGGGTTTCCTCCACCCACTCGTGCGCACAGTCCGGGTCGCCGCCGCCTGCGCCAGCAGGCGCGTAGATCACCGGCGGATGGGGTAGAGGCGCTGCCCCCAGTACGGGATCGAGGTGATCGCGCACTGGAAGAAGTCGTCGGGGAAGGGCAGCCGGCCGGCGAGCGCCTGGACCAGGAGCGCGTGCAGCATTACGCCTCCTCCCGCCCCACCCACAGGTGGCGGGGCAGCACGCTCGCCCCCACCGCCAGCGTGAGCGCCGCACCCGCTACCGTCACGACCGCGCCAGGCTCCAGGCCGGCGGCGGCCAGCGTGTTGCGGTGCAGCGTGGCGGCGTTCGGCTCCCTGCCGGGGAAGCGCCGCCGGTAGCACGCCACCGCCTCCGCCAGCGCGTCTTCGAGCGTCTGGCCCGGCTCCTGAAAACACAGCACGCCGTCAGTCATCGATCCCCCCTTCACCCCATCTCGCAGAAGCCGCTGTCGCAGCCTTCGTGCGCCGCATCTTCGCCGTCCAGGTCGCCCGGCGCCAGGCGCGGCAGGAACGCCTGGCTGCGCGCCGTCGCCAGGAAGTTGGCGATGGAGTGGCCCTTCCGGCTGCCCCACGTGTGGCCGATCTCCGCCTCCAGCGCCGCCCAGCGCGCGATCTGGTCCGGGTGCCGGCGCGCCGTCCTGACGATCTCGGCCGGCCGCGCCATGATGCACACCATGCAGTTGCCACCGCGCGTCTGGTATGCATAAACGGGGTTGCGCGGCCACCCCTGCCGCGCGATCTGCGCCAGGACGTCGTCCTTCGTCCAGTCCAGGAGCGGCCGCCACGTCGGGATGCCGCACGCGCCCACGGCGTTGAAGGGGGCGAGCCGGGCGCGGTGCGCGCTCTCCGCGCGCCGCTGGCCCAGGACGAGCACGCCGCCCCACCACGCGCGCCGGCGGACGAGCCGCGCCGTGGGGATGGTCTTCAGGTGCTTGGTGCAGTAGCGCGCCTTCGCGCCCGGCCACTGGCCCCGGCGGCGGATCCCCGCTTCGAGGCTTTCGCCGTAGACGGTTTCGCCGCGCACGCAGAGCACTTCGAGGTCGCGCGGCAGCACCGCGTCGACCATGCGCCAGATGTAGCCGTACGTCTCCGGGTGCTCGGCGCCGGTGTCGCACCACACCGCCTTGACGCGGCTTGCGGGGACCTGGGACAGGATGTACGCCAGGCACGCGGTGCTGTCGTCGCCGCCGGACCAGGAGACGATGACCGGGTCGTACCGGTCGAGAGCGATGGGAGCCGTTGCTGCGATGGTGTCCGTCACAGGCCCTCCTCGTAGTACTTGCCGGCGAACATGTTCGCCTGTTCCGGCTCGCCCGCCGGCTCTGGCTCTGGCAGGGCCTTCTGCGCTGCTTCGCGCGCCGCCTGGAGGCGCTCGCTCAGCCCCGGCTTGACGTAGCCGTTGCGCAGCGCCCACGCCATCAGCTTCTCGAACACGAACCGGTCCTGCGCCAGGTCGGGAGTTCGTCGAACGCGCCGCCGGCGTGCGCCGCGTTCAGCAGCGCGACGGCAGCCGCGTCCGTCCCTTCCGGGCACAGCCACACCTCCAGCTTGATGAGCGCCAGCAGGTCGCCGCGCTGCGCCCAGTCGGGGTCGCGCTGCGGGTCCCACGCCTTGAGCTGCACCCACGCCGCCTCCATGTCCGGCGCGATGGCTTCGGGCTTCTCCACGCGGAAGCAGCGCAGGATGTCGGCCTCGGAATAGGCCCACTTGTCGGCGGCGGCGCCGACGAAAGCCTCCCAGTTGGTCAGGCCGGGGCGCTTCTTGCTCGGCTGTGCCGTCCAGTGCGGCGCGTCGGTCGTTTCGCCCCCAGCCGGCGCGCCGGCCGGGACCCCAGCGTCTGCTGGGGCCTCGACCTGGACCTCGGTGGGTTCGGTGGCTTGGGCGCTGGCGCGCGCGACGGCCAGGATGCTGTCGTCGTCCTGCTCGGTGCGGATCGCGCCGGCCCGGCGCAGGTCTTCGAGCAGATCGGCGGCCTGCTGGGGCGTCATGCCGCCGCCGTTCTTCAGGCGCATCACGAGCTTGGCGCGCGCCTTGAGCCAGTCGTAGCCGGCCCCTGCGGCGTCCTCAGCGGCGTCCTCAGTGGCGCCCTCGCCAGCGCCTGGCGGGAAGGGCGGCTCGTAGTCGGCTTCTTCGGGATCGCCTGCACCGGCGTCCTCGACCGCGACCTCGCCCTCGACGAAGGCCGCGTCGTCTTCGTCGTCCAGCTCGTCGCCCACGAAGCTCGTGCGCTGCCAGTTCGCCGGCGGCTCCGTCGGTTCGTGGCCGCCGGGCACGACAACCCGCGCCGGCAGCGCCGGACCCGCGCCGCCGGGTAGCGCGCGCTGCTGGAGCACGCGCTGCGCCTCGGCGACCCAGGCGGGATCGACCTCGATGCTGATGAGATACTTCAGCCGGCGCACGCGCTTGCCCTCCTCGCCGGGCGTGGAAATCATGCGCGGCGTGCGCCGCAGGATGATGGGCACGCCCAGATAGAAGCCGTTGCCCTTGCCAAATAGCTTCTCGGTGGTGTCGTAGACGCCCTTGAGCTGCCTGGTCATGTTGGCGAGATCGTGAACGCTGGTCGTGTGCACGCACCACACCGCCAGGCGGTTGATTTCGGGGATGATGACGTAGAGCCGGCCCCACCGGGATGCAGCCGCCTTTCTGCTTGGGCAGGTGCTGCCGCTGGCAGGGCTTGCCTTCTTCGGTGCGGTCGGCGGCGCGCACCACAATGTCGTTGTTGCAGCGGTGGATCATGCCGCCGGCGCTGTACGCCTCGCGCCAGGTATCCCAGAACGCTTCGAGGCGTGTCGTAGGGCAGGAGCACGCGCAGCATCTTGGGCTTGTCTGTGCCGTAGAGCTTGAAGATTTCTGCGGCGGCCTCCTCTTCGCCTTCCAGGGGCACGATGCGAAAGTAGTCCACCTCACGCCCCGGCTTCTTGGGATCGGTCTTCGGCTTGCCCTTGCGGATGTTGCCGATCTGCACGTAACTGCCGATGCGCGCATCGCGCTCATTGCTGACGTTCGAAGTCAACCCTTGGATGGGCACAATTACACCTCCTCAGTTTCGGGCGGGTTCACGTCGTACCACGCCCAGCGCACGCGCCGCACCTCGATGCGGCGGCGGCGGGCGGCCAGATCGCGCAGCTGCGCCGCGTCCCAGAACCGGTCGGGGTTCGTCAGCTCGCCCTGCAGCCAGTCCAGGGCGCGCGCCCGGTCGGCGCCGAGCAACGCGCCAACCGCCGGGCCGTTGATCTGTTCGAGCAGCCCGATGGGGCCGCGCTGCGCCCAGACGGTGTAGGCCACGGTCGGGACGTCGCCCTCGGCAGAGGCCTCTGCTGCCGCAGAGGCCTCTGCGGCAGCGCCCAACCTGAGCAGCAGCAGCGGGGCGACGCGCCCGACCTGCGGCGTGCCGATCTGCGGCTCGACGCCCAGCCGCCAGCGGAAGCCCACGGGCGTCACCACCAGCGCCAGCCGCCGGCCGTCGTCGCTGCTGCCCCACTGCGCGTGGTGCGTCTCCGGGGAGACGCCGGCCTCCCGCAGCAGCTTGACCGCGTGGTCGTGCAGGTACAGCTCGCGCGCGGCGGCGCGCTCGGCTTCGTCGTCGCGGTCCTGCCGCCGGCGCGCGATGTTCTGCAGCAGCTGGTCGTACAGGTCCGACGCGGTGGCCGGAGCGCTCACTTCCGTCGTCAGGCCGATGATGGGCATGGTCAACCTCGCTTTCCGCGCTTCTTTCCGCAGTGCGTGTAGTTCGCGCCCGCAGGGCGGGCGATGTGGCGCGCCAGCGCGTCCGCGTCGGCGACACGCTTTCCGCAGATTGGACACGCGAGTTTCTGTTTGCCGGCCATCAGATCACCCAGCTAGACAGCGCCGTTCCCTGCGGGGACGGCGTTCCCTTGGGGAGCAGCCGCACTGCCGGCCTCCTCGACCTCGTGGTCGATCTGGATGGTGGTCGGCAGCGGCTCCCACACGGGGTGCTCGACCAGGCGCTTCTTCGCGCGGTCCAGGTAGGCGCACAGGGCGCGCACGATCTGCTCCCGGCTTTCGCCGGCGACGAATAGCTCCACGCCCAGGCTGAACTCGCCGCAGACCTCGAGCGCGACCATGTCGCTGAAGCGCCGGTACAGCGCCTGACTGGGCGCGACGCGCCGCAGGAGCGCTTCGGGCGTCTCGCCCAGCGCCCAGGCCAGGGCGAGGAGCTGCTGGCGCGAGGGCAACTTCGCGTCGCGCTCGAACTCCCCGATGAGGCGCGCAAAGACGCCGGATTTCGGTCGCCGCGGCGGCGATCTCAAGGCCTGCGGCCTCGCGCGCCGCCGCCAGGGCCGCGCCCAGCGTCGGGTATTTCTGGGTGTTGCCGTTATCCTTCACCGTTTCCTCCTTCGACCTCGTAGTCCACGCCGGGCCGGAGCACGTCGATCACGCCCTGGTACACGCCCACGCCCAGCGCCCGGTCCAGGCCTGCGAGCGGCAGCACGGGCACGATGCGCTGGAAAACGTGAAAAGGGTGGTGGACGATGAGGATGCCCTCGCCGTCCCACGCGCCGGCGGCGACGAGTCGCATCGCCACCTCGATGGCGATCTCCTGCCCGTCGCAGTAGCCCTGCCGGCCCACCGCGCACCTGCCGCTTCCAGTCGATCTGCTTCTCGGCCATCTCGCCTCCGCCTAGAATGGGATGTCCTCTTCGTCGTCCGGCGCCGCGTGTCCGTTCGCCGGCTGGCGCGCCTCCCAGGCGGCCAGCTTCTTCTTGCTGAGCCGGGCGGTGGCTTCGAGCCGGTCGAGCCGGCGCGCGATCGCGTCCAGCTCCGTGCACAACTGCTCGTGCTGGCACTGGGACTCGCGCGCCATGTTGCCAATGCGGTCGCCAGTGTTTTCGAGGCCGAGCTTCTGCTCGTGCGCGCTGATCTCCAGCGCCTTGAGGCGCTCACTGAGGACGATGCCCTTGCTGGTGTAGTGCTCCTGGATGAAGGCCAGGGCGGCCTCCTGGGCGATGAGCCACAGGCTGGCGTACTCGACCTCGTCGCGCGCGATCCCGTCCAGGATCGCCTCCGCCTTCGCGAAGGCTTCTGCCTCGCTCATGCTGTTGCCGATGTCGAAGTGGCCCCAGACCGCGCGGTCGTCATGGTTGAAGCTGTGGAATCGCAACTCCTCTGGATCCAGGCGATCCTTGGCTGCCCAGCTCAGGCAGTGGGTAGTCTTCGGGGGCCGGCCGTGCTCGATCTCGTAGCGCCACTCGACGCGGCGCTCGACGCGACCGCTGCTGATGCCGCGGGTGATCGGCTCGGCCACGATCTGAATGTGTCGGTTACCCATCGACCTCCTCCTGTTCGGGTTCGTCTTCTTCGGGTGCGCCCTCGCCGTGGATGGCGCGGCTCAGTTCTTCCGCGAAGCGCGCGTGCTCGCGCAGCCTGGCGTCGTCCAGGTAGGGCGAGAGCGCCGCGCGCGCGTGGCATTGCAGCAGCCGTTGCAGCAGGTCGAGCGGGACGCGGCGCGTGTTGTGCGCCTGGACGGCGCGCACGCCGCTGCGCTGGCTGGCCTCGTACCGCAGCGCCTCCCACAGCGCGGTCTCCTCGACCGTGAACGCGCCGGCCGGGTCCGCCACGTAGATGCGCATTCGCCGGCAGTCCGGGCCGTCGTCCGCTTCGAGGTAGGCGTCGGGGAAGCGGCGCCTGACGATCTGCGCGAACAGCGCGGGGTTGAACGGCTCCAGGTCGGCGCGGGCGACGATGTGCTTCGGATACGCGGTGAGCGTGATGACGCGCTCGCCGCCGTGGCGGTCGGTCGCCGTCATGGCCGCGAAGGCCAGGGGCTGTTCGTGGTGTGGCGCGTTCATCGTTCCGGCGGCTCCAGGGGTTCGTGGCCGAGCACGAGCGTGTCGTACAGCTCGGCCTCCTCGACCGTGATGTGGTTGAGGGCGTCGTCGACGAAGACGACCCAGCCGGCCCACTCGCCCTCATCCCGCTGCCACACCTTGATCGTCCAGGCGTCGGGCCAGCGCTGCGCCAGCGCCGCCGCGAACGCCGCGCGCGTGAAGGCGTCGGTCTCCGCGCGCGCGTCGATCACGGTCGCGTACACGGACAGCGCGATCAGGCGCGAGGACCCGTGCTGGTTCTCGGCCAGGAGCGCGGCGTACGCTTTGGGTTCGCTGCGGGGGTGGCGGGCTTTCCGATCTTGACTGTCTGTTTCATGGTCCTGCCTCACTTTCTGCCTCTCTTGCGGAGGCTTCGTCCGAAGGACCCCGCCGGCCGGCGTGCCGCACGTGCGGCGCCCTGACCGGGCCGGCCAACGGGGGTGGAGGGGGTCACGCCGGTGCCTGCGCCTCGGCAGGGCATTCGGCGGGACGCCCACCTGCGAGCACGTCCAGGCGCGCGCGGAGCGCGGCGATCATCGCACTAAGGGGCGCTTCCCCCTGCACGGTGAGGTCGGCGTAGGTCTCGTGGTAGGTCTCGGTGGCGGCGCGCCGCACGTCGTCGGGGGCGGCGGCGTCCAGGTCCTGCACCTGGGCGCGGAGCTGCGCCTCTTCGTCGAGGCGCGCCTGAGTGTCGGATCGCGCACGGCGCGCGTGGGGTCGGCCCAATGGCCGGTGAACGTGGTGGAGATTCCCATAGAAAAAGCCGTCCTTTCTACTTGCGCAGGACGGCTCTCTGTGGTTAAATGGAGTCGTCCCACCGTCACAACATGGGGCAGGGCGCGACAGGAAGCTTGCCGGCTGTTGTCGCGCCTCTTTCATTCCCCGCTGAGTCTCATGCTCAACTGACAGTCATGATAGCATAACCTGACACATGTGTCAAGTAATCTAGACTGAGATTCTAGGATATATTGACAGGGGGTCAGATGTCGTGTATACTGCCCTCAACCCATATGAAGGGAGGTGAGGAGTTGGCGGCCGCCCGTTACCGAACTCATGTAGCCTCTCTCCTGGGGAAATTATGGGGAAAAGCGGAATCTCTGGAATCGCTGCGATTGACAAGCGCCGTGTGGCCGACGAAATCGGTATTAGTCACCAGACGTTCTATGAGTGGTATAATGCCGATAGCGATGACCCGACTACCTATTTGTCCGGTTATCGTTCCGGAGACTGAGTGGCGGTTTCGTCTGTTCTTTGCTAGGATGCTTGACAAAGATCCTGAACAGATCAAGGTCGTGGAGAGGATCGTGCTGGACCCTATGAAACAGGAGAGAGCTAGCGTCTCCGCTTCGGCGTTGGCGTAAAGAAAACGGCCCCGCTGTCACGAGGCCGTTACCTGGGTTTGGTAACTGAATAGGCCACCTCACCCTGAGTCCGAGCCGCCCGCTCCGCCCACCAAGCTGTGCGGGCCGGCTCCACCACCAACCGGCTTTGCGCCGGCAGCGGTTGGTGCCTTGACCAGGTCGCCGGCCCGCGCCCTGCCTTTCGGTGATGCGTGGGGTAGGTCAACAGGCCGGTGACCTGGTGAGGGCATCAGCTCCTCAGCGCCATCGCTGGCGCTTTGACCAGGTCGCCGGCCCCGCCCTGTCCTCTGTGACGGTGGGCCAGGCTCCGGGCCGGTGACCTGGTGAGGGCGTCAGCCCTCAGCACCTTAATAACCTAACTATAGCATAGCTTTACCGCGCGTGCAACGCCATTATCTTACAAACCTGAAGCGGTTCCAGATACGCTAACTGCGTGGCCGGAACCGGCGCAGCAACATCACGATCACGACCAGCGCCAGCACAGGCAGCACGGCGACAAGCACGATCTGCGTGGCGGCCTCGTCCACGGTCGAGCGACCTGAGAAGCCCGGCGCGGCGGGAGGCGGCGTCGGGTAAGGGGTGGCGTTTCGCGTGGCGGTCGGCGCAAGCGTCACGGTGGGCGAGGGCGTGGGCGTCGGGGCCAGGGTGGCTTCGCGCAGGGGGCCGCCGGGCCGCGCGGCGTACCATACATCGATGTCGCCGGCCGACCCGCTGAGGCTGAACACCTGGTTCGCCGGGCGCACGTGCCACACCAGGTGCAGGCCGTCCCCGGAGTCGATGGCGAGGCGCGGCCATTCCGAGTAGTCTTCGGAGTAGTAGACCCTTTCGGGTTCGCCCCACGAGTCGCCATCCCACACAACGTGGAACACGCTCGTACCGGTCTCGTCCTCATTGCCCGCGCCCACAAACGCCAGGTGGAGGTTCCCCGCGCTGTCTGTGACCATATCGAAACTGTCGAGGCCGGTATCCTGACTCGAACGGCTGACCGCGCCCTCGATGACGTCGGGCGCGCTCCAGGTCCCGCCGCCGTCGCGGGAGACCTGGTAGTACAGGCGGCGGTCCAACAGGCTGCGCGTGGCGTCCACGACGCGCCGGTAGGCGATCACGAGGTTGCCCGCCCCATCCTTGCTGAGGGCGATTTCCTGCGGCGCGTCGTCACCGAACCAGCGCGCCTCCTCCCCGAAAGCGAGCCGGATGGCGCTGGGGTTGTACACGGGCCGCCCGAAATGCACCGGATCGCCCCACGTCACCCCGCCGTCGTTCGAGATGATCACGCCCACACCCTTGACATCGCCGCTGGAGACGTACCAGTCAAAACCCTCCTCCCACGTGACGTAGACGGTGCCGTCATCGTAGGCGCGCACTCTCGGCTTGACCGACCCCCACGCGCTCCGGCTCAGGTCAATCGGCGCGCTCCAGGATTTCCCGCCATCCTCCGAGCGCCGGTAGTAGACATCCGAACACGCGAGGCAGTCCAGGTTTGCGCCGTACTCGATGGTCGTTGACGCCTGCGCGCTCCAGACCGCGTGCAGCACCCCCTGGCTGTCGGAGGCGATGTCGGCGTAGTACGCCGCCTCCATCCCGCTGATCAGCCGGGGTCTGGTCCACATCTGGGGCGACGAGGCCGCGTCCAGGGGCGCGCGCGCATAGAAGATTTCCACCCAGTTGCGGTAGACGACGTGAACCATCCCGTCGGGCGTCACCGTGACGCCATTGCGCACGGTATAGCCGAAGTCCCTGGCGGCCAGCACGTCGCTGGCGTCGCCCCAGCCGTCATCGCCATTGTAGCGGTACATGAGCACATCGACCGGGAAGCCGTGGTCGCGCTGCTGCCCGGCGGACCACACGACGTGGACGCCGCCGAGCGGGTCAACGGCGATGCTCGGCCACCAGCCGAATTCCTCTTCGATCACCGTCGCCTCGGTCCACGCGGGCTGACGTGCGCGTATCCGGCGTGAGCGTCGGGACGGGCGTATCGGTGAACTGCGGGGCGAGCGTGGCGGTCGGTGTGTCGGTCGGGGCGTCCGTGGGCGTGGCGGTCGCGGTGGGCGGCGCTGCAGGCGTGCGGGTTGAGGGGGTCGCCGCGGGCGTGCGCGTGCCGGTACCGGTCGGCGATGGCGACGCCGTAGGCGCGGCCGGCGTGCCGTCCTGCGCCTGCACGTAAGCGCCCCCGCCGGCCAGCGACGCGAGCAGCAGGAGGGCGAGAATGACCGCGCGCCCCAATGTGGCATGCCGCTGCCTGACGTATTTCATGGCGCCATCTTTCGTCGCAACGTCGCTCACTCAGCCGGTAATGTTACCTGATAAACCGTCGTCCCGCCCTGTGAGAACACCGGTTCGAGCGCGGGCCAACCTTCGGGGTCGAAGTCGCCCAACGCGCGCTCGTGGTCCCCATAGAACAGGTAACGCACGTTGTACGCGCGCAACAGCGTTTCGCGCCAGGCGTCATCGGTCGCCGCGTCGAAAAAGCGCGGCAGCAGCGTCCCGGTTTTGTTCTCGTAGTCCAGCGTCATGGCGTAATGCGCGGCGAAGGCCGTGCTCCCGCCCATGCCGGGGACGAGCCGCCCGATGTCCACCGAACTCAGCACCACGTCTTCCGGGGCCGCGTTGGACTCGAGCCATGTCAGCGCCGCCGCCTCGTCGCGCTTCAGGAAGTACTCCGCGCTGTACCGCCGCAGGTCGATGAAGCGCCACGCGAACAGGTACAGGTTGGTGGGGATCACGATCACCAGCAGCAGCGCCGCCAGCGTCGCCGGGCTGCCCAGGCGGGGCACGCGCGAACGCAACCACGGGCCGACCCGGTCCAGCCAGAAGGCCGCCGCCAGGACCGCGAGCGGCACCTGCCAGGGGTTCAGCAGGTGAATCTGAAACTCAATCGGGATGTAGACGATGGCGAGGTGCACGAGCGCCCACGTCTTGACGAACGTCCACACGATTTCGCGGTCCTGCCGGGGCCGCACGAGATCGACGGCCAGCGCCAGACCGACGAGGGCCAGCGTCGCGAAGCCGAGCGCGTTGACCGGCATGTTGGCGAACGTCTCCGGCCAGAGGATTGCCCCAGGCTGGCGGCAAGCGTCAGCGCGGCCACGAGCAGGGTCAGCGCCAGCCAGCCGCGCGCCAGCCGCACCGTGCGCGAGCTGGCGCGGCGCGCGCGCCAGAGGTCGGCGAGCGGGCCGGCAAAGCCGAGCAGAAGCAGCGCGCCCATGAGGACGACGAGTTGGATCGGGCCGGGCGTCCACACGTTGATGAGGACGAACTGGTCCAGGATTTCGCGCCACACCGGGTCGGTGCTGGTGAGGAGGAAGAAATAAGCCGGCGGCCCCACCGAGATCACGCCCAGCGCCGCCAGCGCCCCGATCTCGAACCACAGGATGCGGCGCTCGCGGAGCATGAGCGCGAGCACGAACGCGCCGAGGACGCCATAGACCGCGACCAGATCATAGGCGTGCTGCAACCCCAGCGCGAGCGCGACGACGCCGGCCAGCGCCGCCCACCGCAACTGGCGTCGCTTCAGCGCGACGAGGTACAGCGCGAAGACGGCCACGATGTGCGCGGCGGCGATCACGAAATGCGGGTAGCCCAGGATCGCCAGGAAGCTGTTGGCCTCCGGCACGTAGAGCGCGAGGGGATACGGCACGTCTTCCAGGCCCTGGAGCGATTTCTGCGCCACCAGCGCCCAGCCGAAGCCCGCCGCCAGCATGACCAGCGTGAAGGCAAGCAGGCGTCTGGCGCGGCCCTCGATGCAGAGCCGGCAGAACCAGTAGACCACCAGGGCGAACACGAGCGCCGACGCCCACCGCAGGAGCTGGTACACCGCCGCGTAGTCCAGGCCGGTAAGCCTGGCGAACTGCGCCATCGCCCACCAGAGCAGGTTGAAGAACACCGGCTCGTTCGGCTCCGGCGTCATCCAGTTGCGGATGAAGAAGCTCTCCTCGTGGGCGCGCATCCAGGCGAAGTACTCCGCGTGATCGGCGGCGTTGAGCTGCACCCCGGTGAACACAAGGTCATCCGGCGCGGTCAGGTAGGCGAAGGTATACGGGAGGCTGGTCAGGATGAGGATCAGCACGGTCAGGCCGATTGCGTAGCGCCAGCCGGCGTCGCGCAACATCTCACGCATCGTTGGCCGCGTCCTTTGTGTCGTCTGCGTCTGCTAACGTGATAGTGGTCTCGCTCAGCCCGAACACCTGGCCGGCCCCGGCTTCGATGTAGTGCAGCGTCGCGCCGTCCGCCAGCGCCAGCGACGCGACCGGCACGCCCTCGGCGACCTGGTCGCGCAGATCGTCGGTAAACAGCACCAGCGTATCGACGTGCTCCGGCAGGTACATCAGCGTCCCGGTCAGGTCGGCGTTCAGGGCGGGGTACTGGTAGTCCGGCAGATAGTAGTCAGGGTGGCGAAAGTAGTGCCCACTGCCGATGACGGTCGTCGTCTCCGGCGCGAACGTGGCGCGGATCGTCGCGACGCGCGTGCTGAGGAAGCCGTCGCGCGCGGCGATGGTCTGCGCCGCCGGCGGGATGGTCAGCGTGCCCTCGCGGCCCAGCAGTGGCGACGGCGCGAACAGGAAGAAGGCGACGTTTGCCACGACGAGCACGGCGGTCAGCGCGCCCGTCCAGGTCGCCGGCGCGCCGCGCCACCGCGACGCCGCAGCCTGCCCCACCTGCATGACGACCTCCCCGACCAGCAGGAAGAGCGGCGGCACGAACACGAGCACGTGGCCCGGCTGCTCCACCCAGTTGAACGTGACCAGCAGCGCCGGCGTGAGCCAGATCAGGAGGAAGAGGCTGTTGCGCGTGCGGCGCGCGCGCCACGCGCGTCGCCACGCCGGGACGTACAGGAAGGCGAGCACACCCAGCGTGAGGCCGTAGAAGGTGTACACGCCCACCCGCGCGATCTTCAGCGCGACCAGCGCCAGGCCGGTCGCCCCCGTCTCGGACGAGAGGCCGCCCTGCGACCAGAGGTACGTCATGACGCCGGCCCCGCTCTCGAAGCCGCCCGACAGCGCAAAGGTTGGGAGCAGCCACAGCAGCGTCACGCCAACCCCCAGCGCCGCCGCCGCCACCCACCGGCGCAGAGGCTGGCCCCAGCCCGCCCACACCCAGAGCGGCAGGAGGAAGATCAACACCTGCTGGCGGAACCCGCCCGCCACCGCGAGCATCAGCGCGGCCGGCAGGAAATAGCGCGCGTCGCCGCGCATCAGGCGGTAGCACATGAGCGCGATGGCGATGGAGAAGAACGCCTCGATGCTGCGCGGCAGCGCCACCTCGCCGTGAAACCAGATGTTGGGGCTGCTCACGTAGAGCAGCGCGGCGATCACCGCGACGCGCACGCCCGACATCTCGCGCCCCAGCAGGAAGAGCAGGGCCGCGCCCACGGCGCTGAACGCCACGCTCAGCCAGACCAGGCTGGCGTTCGCGTCGCCAACGAGCAGATCCACCACGTCGGCGAGCGCAATGTAGAAGAAGTAACCCGGCGGGTGCGGCTGGTGCAGCCGCATGTCGAAGTGCTGCATCCCCAGCGCGTAGTTCACCGAGTCCCAGTGATACAGCCACCCCGCGCGGAACAAGACCCGCGTCGCCAGCACCAGCAGCGCCAGGCCGACGGCCCATAGCAGGACGCTGCGCCGGCGCAGCGCAGCAGCGCGCGCGTTCTGGCTCACTTCACCTGCCGCTTCGTGAAGCATTCTCCGCTCCCAGGTACAATGTCAGGCGCCTATGCCGTGAAGTCAACCGCTGCGGGGTCGCAGGCCGAGGGGCTGCGCCGCGAATCGGAGCCGGGGCACGCCCCACAGGATCAGCGCGAACGCCGCCGCCAGCGGCAGGAGGCTCAGCCAGCCCTGCAGGCCGAGCAGCATCCCCAGGTTGCGCGCGATGTTCCCCTCCAGCAGGGCCGGGAGCGACCGCTCCGCAAGCGGGTTCAGGCTCCAGTCCGGGAAGGACTGGCCGCCGATGGTCTCCGCCCACACCACCGCGCCCGACAGCAGCATCAGCGCGGCGATGCCGATGCGCGGCCATTTGTGCCCGGCCCACCGGTTGAGCACAAACACGACCGGCAGCGCGAGGAAGGGCAGCATCGGGACGAGGTAGCGCGGCCCGACGGCGTACCCGCCCTGCCACATCACCGAGGCGCTGTTATACAGGATGAAGACGACCACGCTGTAGGTCAGCACCCACCACTCCGCGCGGTTCTCCCGCCGCCGCCACAGGTACCACAGCCCCAGAAAGCCCAACAGCAGGAACGGGCTGACGAAGAACAGCCCCCGGTACGGGCTGAACGTGATGCCCCAGAGCGCGTGCAGTTTGGGGTACGTCAGGCTGAGAAAGCCCTCATAGTGCAGGTCGGTGTAGTTCGGCGAGTAAAGGTAGCCGACGGGCAGCGGCGTCTTGAATGTCGCCAGGTTGTAGGCGGCCATCACCAGCCCGAAGGGCAGCGCCGCCGCAACCATCTTCCAGACCTGCCACTTGTTCTCCAGCGCGTACACGGCGTAGAAGAACACGCCCGCCAGGATCAGCGCGATGGTATACTCGGAGATCAGCGCCAGCCCGAACAGCGCGCCCGTAACCCACAGCACCCACGCGCCCCCTTGCCCTGCCGCAGGCGGCTAGAACAGCCAGAACGAGACGAACGCGCCGAACGTGCTGATCTGGTGCTGCCCGAAGAACCCGGAGTAGGCGAACGCCGGCGTCGCCAAGCCGTAGGCGAGCGCAAGCCAGAAGGCGTAGGCGTCCTTGACAGCGAAGCTCGCCGCGAAGTAGAACAGCACGACGCCGATCAGCGCGGAGGGGATCGAGATCACGCAGAAGGTCACGGCGTAGAGCGCCGCCGCGAAGTACACCCGATCGACGGTCGCGCCCTCGCCGCCTTCCTCCAGCGTCTGCGCGAACGCCTCGCTGCTGCCCGCGCGCTCCAGCAGCGCCGCCACCGGCGGCAGCGACGCCACGAGCTTGAACGCCGCGTAGACCGGGATGCCCATCAACGACGGGCCGGGCGATTTGTCGGTGTAGTAGTGCCCCTCGAAGTAGGCGTAGTCGCCGGTGTTGGTGTAGTAGTCGTCGATGCGCAGCGTCCCCTGATCGACCACCGCCAGGATCATGTCCATCCGCGAGTTCTGCGCCCAGTCGGCCCAGCGCGGGAAGAAATAGCCGTAGCACAGCAGCAAGAGCAAGAACAGCGTTACCGCATAGCCGCGTCGCGTCATGGCGTCACGCCCTCCGACTTCGACGAGAGGCCCAACAGCGTGGCGTATGAGCGCACGTTGTGCCGGGCAAGCTCGCTCTTGGGGCCGTTGACGACCGCCGCGACCCCCTGCCAGATGAGCATCTTCACCACCGCGCTGACCCAGACGGCGGCGGCGTAGGTCCGCGCCGCCCGCCGGCCGTGGTGCTTTTCAAAGAACTGCTGCTTGCTGCCATAGAGGCGGAAGCGCTTCTGCAGCGAGACGCGCCCGGAGCTGCCGCCGTCATGGTGGACGATGGCGGCCCCCGGCTCGTACATCACCAGCCAGCCGGCCTGCCTGACGCGGTAGCACCAGTCGGTCTCTTCAGTGTAGAAGAAGAACGTCTCGTCGAGTTCGCCGACCGCGTCCACCACGTCGCGCCGGATCATCAGCGCCGCGCCCTTCACCCAGTCCACCGGCATGGCGCTGCGCGTGATCGGGGCAAAGGGGTAATCGCCCACGAGCGTGCGCGCCACCCGCTCGCCGCCAAGCAGCACCGCCTCTTTGAGCACGGTCGGGAACGTATACGACGACCGTTGCAGCGTCCCGTCGGTGTTCAACAGCTTGGGACCCACCACGCCGACGTTCAGGTGCATGTCGAGAAAGTTCACCAGCGTCCGCAGCGCGCCGGGCCGCACTTCGGTGTCGCTGTTGAGCAGGAGCAGATAGCGCCCGCGACTCGCGCGTAGCCCCTGGTTGTTGGCCGCGGCGAAGCCCCGGTTCTCGGCGTTCTCGATCAGCCGCACCTGCGGAAAGCGCGTCTGCACCATCTCGGGCTGCCGTCGTCCGAGCCGTTGTCCACGACGATCACCTCGGTCTGGGGGACGTCCAGGTTGTCATAGATCGACTGCACGCACGTCGCGAGCAGTTCACAGGCGTTCCAACTGACGATGATGATGCTCAGCGTCAGGTCGGGGTGGTTTTGGGTAGCGGTATTTGACATCAATTTACACCTGCCGTGAGGGATTTTTTCGCATCGTGTGCGTCATCAGGCCGGGGCCTCTCCGGTCGCTGCCGGGGCTTGCCCCGATCCCGGTATTTGTACTCAAGCGCGGCGATGGTACCCATCGCCATCCAGCACCAAACCGTATGCCCAAAGGCGACGATGCCCTGGGTGTACGGAAACGGGATCACCCAGTCGCCCAGCGCCATCGCGACGGTAAAGCCCACGCTTGCCGCGACCATACTCGCGGCGAACCCCTGGAGAAAGCCGCCGCCGGGTATGGCGCGAAACGCCTTGAACCCCTTCCACATCACGCTCAGCAACAGCACGACCATGATCGAGAGGCCCACGAGGCCGAACTGGGCGAGAACGTCGATGTAGTTGCTGTGGGTCGCCATCGCATCGTTGGGGATGTAGGTCAGGTAGTAGGCCGCGTAGCCGGCCGGCCCAGTGCCGAGGAACCAATGCCCGTTCGTCATCAGCAGGTTGGTGTTCCACGCCTCCAGCCGCGTCGAGCCAGATTCCTCGCTCTCGGCAGTGAACATCTCCTCGAACATCTCCAGATTGAACAGCGCCCACACCATCAGAAGCAGCAAGAAAACGAGGAGCAGCCGGGGCGAACGCAGCGCCGTCATCACCAGCGTGATGACCAGGAGCACCGCCCAGCCGCTGAGCCAGTTGCCGACGATGAAGAACGAGTAATAGAACCAGAGCACCGAGATGAGCACCATGAACGCCTTGTAGCGCCAGTTCAGGCCCCGGTTGAAGAACACCTGCCCCAGGCAGAAGGCCACCACCCACATGCGGAACAGGCCGAAGGTGTTCAGGTCCCCAGGATGGGGATGCCCTGCACCGAGAACACCCCCAGGGCCTGGCCGAGCGACACAACCGCGCCCTGAAAGCCGGCGATGACGAACATCACGACGGTGATGCGGTACCACCGCTCCTCCTGGAAGTGCCTCGATGTGAGCAACGCGATCCCCACCGAGGCGAGCACGACCATGAGGGTCGCGACGCGGGTGTTGTACGAACGCGGCCACATGCCGTTCATCACCACCATCGGGTCGGGGAAGGAGTTGCTCCACACGAAAGACAGCAGCGCGACCCCGCCAAAGAGCAGCAGCAGCACCGTGATGCGCGATGGCGGCAGCGCGACGCGCTTCTCGAACAGGAACATGCGCAGCATCCACAGGACGACAAGCGCGATGGCGAGGAGCAGGCTGGCGACTAGCGGGCTTTGCGTGCCGGTCGAAAGGCTGAAGCGCACCCACAGGGACACGAAGACGAACATCGTCAGGCCCCAGGCCATGCGATAGAAGCTCACCAGGAGCAGCAGCGCCCCGACCACGCCCGCGACGATGATCGTGACGCGCTCGATGGGCTGCTGCGCGACCAGATAGCCCGCCACAAAGCACAGCCCCCAGCGCCCCAACCACGACCAGAGGCCGCATAATCAACCACTGGTAGCGGTTGAAGATCGCCAGCGGGAGGTCGAAGATCAACCGCCCAGGAAGGTCTATCAACATCATGATCCGCTGCATTGGCCTACCCTAGCCTACCCTACCGCACACACTTCATCGACAAACGCCAGCAGCCTGTCGCCGATGATCGACCAGTCGTACCGGCGCGTCACGATCTGCCTGCCGGCCTCCGCCAGCGACTGGCGCAGGTCCGTGTCGCCCAGCACGCGCAGCACGGCGTCCGCGAAGGCCGCCGGTTCATCGGCGATCAGGAGATCGCGACCCGGCGTGACCTCCAGGCCCTCCGCGCCCTTCGTCGTGGAGACGACCGGGACGCCGGCGGCCATCGCCTCCAGGATTTTGAGGCGCGTGCCGCTGCCGTGCCGGACGGGCACGACACACGCCCAACTCCGCGCCAGGGTTGGCTTGATGTCGTCCAGGTAGCCGGTGAAATGGACATGCTCGCTGGCCGGGAAGCGGCTGAGGTCCACATTCCTGGTGCTGCCGGTGATGCGGAACCGGACCTCCGCGCGCGCGGCGGCGATGCGCGGCAGATCTCCCCGGCGAACCAGGACGCGGCGTCGTAATTCGCGAAATACGACAGCGCCCCTGGATAGATGAGCGTATCCGGCTCCGGCGGGCCGTAGTCGCCGGCGTGGGCGGCGGTGTCCACGCCGTTCTCGATGACGGCGAGCGGCCCGCCGCCGTTGGTGACCTGCTCGATGATGGCGGCTTCGAGGTCCGAGACCGCCGTGCAGCCGTCGAAGGCGCGGCGCACGCGCCGCAGGTAGCGCACCAGCTTGAGCCAGGTCAGCTTGTAGCGAAGCCGCCTGAGGGTCGAGGTCTGTGCGTCGACCTGGTCGCGATAGAAGGCGATTTCGATGCCCTCAAACACCCGCCTGACGCCGCGCAGCGACAGCGCGTAGGGCGTCGTCGAGAACTCGGCGGCGAGGACCAGGTCGTAGTGCGCGCCTTGCAGCGTCTCATGCACCAACTGCTGCATCGCGTCGGTGTACACATCGACGAGCCAGCGCGGCCACGGGTGGAAGAAGCCCGCGAGCGCGCGCGCGCCGCCGGGGTTGTACTGCGGCTTGGGCAGGACTTGCACCCGCGCGCAGATCGCCTCAAGCGGGGCGGTGCGCTCTGGCGTGGCCTCGCCGTCTTCGGCGAAGGAGAGCAGCGTCACCTCGTGCGCGCGCGCCAGTTCGCGCAGCAGGTGATAGTTCCGCTGCCGGATGCCGTTGTCCGGCGGGTAGGGCAACCACCAGGAGAGAAAGAGCAGCTTCATCGCCTTATCCCGCGCCTCACGCCGACCGCCCCAGGATCATCCGGGCGACGCGCAGCGCCTCGCCGACGCGCAGCCCGCCCGTGACGAGCAACCCTACCGCGTAGATCGCCATGCTGACGCCAATGATGAGAAACAGGTTGCGGTCGTGCATCCAGAGCGCCGCCGCACCCATGACGGCAGCCGCGACGCTCACCCGCGCCAGCGTGCCGAGGGTCTCGCGGCTGAAGAACAGCCCCACGCCCACCAAATCCAGTTCGAGCGCCACGATCAGGATGCGCCCGATCATGAAGGACAGCGCCGCGCCCAGAAGCCCCAGGGCGGGGATCAGCGCCAGGTTGAGCACGACCACGACCCCTGCCGCGAACAGGGTCCGGCGCGCGCCGGCGCGCTCCAGCCGGAGCACGCTCATCGCGCGCCCCAAGACTTCAGACAGGAACATCAGCGGCATTGCCCAGATCAGGATGCGCAGCGTGATGATCGACGGGGCGAACTCCGCCGTGTAGAGCTTGACGATGATCTGGTCGGCCAGCACCGTCGTGCCGACCGCGATGGGCAGGGAGATCACCATCAAGTACTTGACCGCCTGCTGGATCGGCTTGCGGATCGCCTCCGGGTCGCGCGCGTGCTCTCGGACCAGGGTGGGGTACATCGCCTGCGCCACGCTCTGCGCGAGCAGCATGGTCATCAGCACCAGGTTCACCGACACCGCGTACCACCCCACCAACTGCTCGCCCGTCACCATGAATTCATAGGCGCTCGGCGGCAGGCACAGGGTGCAGTTGAAGCCCGGCAGGGTGGTCGGCAAGCCCTGGTGGGCGAGCGAGAGCACGATGGTGTCGAAGCGCTGCATCAGCACGACCGCCAGCCCGGCGACGCCGAACGGCAGCGCGCCGATCAGCAGCTCGCGCCAGATGCCGGGGTCGATCCGGCCCATCTCCAGGCCCAGCTTGCGCCGGCTGAAGCGCCACAGCCCCAACCCCCAGACGCCCACGCCCAGCAGCGTCGCCAGGATCAGCCCGATAAACCCGACGCCGGCGACCAGCATCAGGGTGCCGACGGCGACAAAGATCAACTGGTTGACGAGTTGCAGGCGTGCAGTGACATCCAACCGCTCGCGCGCCACGACAGCGCCGTCGAGCGGCCCCTGAAAGGCGTAGAGGAACAGCCCACACCCGGCGATGAAGACGCCGGTCACGATGTCGGGGGCGTAGTCGAGCAGGATCGCCACGCTCGTCGCCACGATCACCACCGCCACCGAGAGGACCAGCCGGATGAACATCGTGTTGGAGATCAGCCGGCGGCTGCGCGTCCAGTCGCGGGCCATCTCGCGCACGGTGTAGGGCGCCATGCCAAAATCGGAGAAGATCGAGAAGATCATCAGGTACGCCATCACCGTCGCGAACTTGCCGTAATCGACAGAGCCGAGGCTGCGCACCACGTACACCTGAAAGATGAAGGCGAGGATGCGGATCGCGACCTGCGAACCCATCACGAAGGCGGAATTGCGCGCGATGATGCGCGACGATTCCTTGCTCGACAGCGGAGCCTGGGGCGGGGTGGTTGTGGTTACGTTTACGTCTGCCATGTGTTCCCCAAAATCGTCACAAAATGGCGCGGCGGGCCTCAACCCGCCAGCGCTTCGGCGCGGCCAAACCGGCCCCGCGCGTAATCGGCGATCGCGCGCAGCATCATATCCCGCTGGGCGCGCTTGCCGCGCCAGCGAGGCCGCAGCGTCCAGCTTGCGAGCGTGCGCGCATAGCTGAAGCCCACGCGCGCCCAGGTCAGCGCCCCCGCGCCCGACCGCTTCAGGAACAGCAGCCGGTTGCGCGTCATGTAGTAGTGCACGCGCGGCGAGTCGTCGCGCGCGTGGAGTGGAATCTTGTGCCACACTTTCGCCTGCGGCACGTGTACGATGCCCGCCCCCACCTTTGCGGCGCGGATGCACCACTCCGTCTCCTCGAAGTACATGAAGAACCGCCCGTCGAACAGGCCGGCGCGCGCCCACGTCGCCCGGTCCGCGAGGAGGGCGCAGCCGGTGACGAAGTCCACGCGGCGCGGCGCGCTGCCGAACTGGCCCCGGTCCTCTTCGTTCAGGCCGACGTTGTTCGTGTCGCCGCGCGCCCAGTCCACCACGCCGCCGGCAGACCACACGCGCGCCGGCGCGTCGTAGTAGTAGATCGTCGGGCCGGCGACGTCCGCGTTTGGGTCCGCCTCAAGCGCGCCAACCATCAGGTCGAGGAAGTCCGGCGCGACGACCGTGTCGTTGTTCAGCAGCAGCACGTAATCCGCGCCGCCCTCCAGCGCGCGCCGGATGCCGACGTTGTTTCCTCGGCAAAACCCAGGTTCTCGCTGGTGGCGATCAGCTCGACGTCCGGATACGCGCGCCGGATCGCCGCGACCGATCCGTCGGTCGAGCCGTTGTCCACCACGATGACGCGGACGTTTGGGTACGCCACCGCCGCAAGCGACTCCAGGCAGGTGAGCGTATCGCGCCAGCCGTTCCAGTTCAAAACCACAATCGCCGTTTCAGGCAGTGACACAGCCACCTCGTCCTTTCGCGCCTCTCGTGCCCTTAGCCCGCAGAGGCGCGCGCCAACACACGCTTGTTAAAAATGTCCAGGGTGAGCAGGTTCCAGGTGAACCAGTCTGGCTGCTTGACCTTCTGCTCAAAGTCGGCACATTCCATAAAAGCTGGCCGCTCGATAGCCCGGACCATCTCGTGCAGCACACCATCTCGCATCCACCCCATGAGGTCTGTTTCAAAGCCGCCGCCGCACTTGGGCTTCCGGCTGACCTCAGAGTTCGTCTCCGCCTCAAGCGCCATCTTCAGGACCGGCTTGGTCCGGCCCTTTAGGTAAAAGCGCTGCCGG
This sequence comes from Anaerolineae bacterium, assembly GCA_027494055.1. Taxonomy (GTDB): domain Bacteria; phylum Chloroflexota; class Anaerolineae; order Aggregatilineales; family JAFGMM01; genus JAOSJO01. Next base: position 46,306 of record JAOSJO010000028.1, read on the forward strand.
GGGTCAAAGCTGAAACTCGCTCTGAGCAAGACCTCATCCGCGTATGGGAAGATGACCTCATTGCCGTAAAACAGCCCTATCTGACGCCAGGCACCGGCAGCATCAACTGCGTCGGTCACTAGGTCCATCGCGTGCACTTGCTCAAGGAGAAAATCGGAGTCAAGGTACCGGATTTGTAGTTCGCGCCGCCGCGCCAGCGCCTGACGGACCGCCGCAGACCCAAAACAACGCCTCACCAGTTCCCAGTCGGTGAACAGTGAGAGGGCATTCATCGGGTGGCGGGGAGATTCAATGTCCCTGAGCGCCGAGAGGGTGTCGGCGGCCACGCGCGCACCGTAGGACTTCGATTGTAGGATTGGGGCGAGCACGACTCCCGCCAATCTTAGCAACGATACAGGCCAGTAACGGTATCGCATGGCCCGCCCGGTTTCCAGACTCAATTGCAGGCCGTGCGCGCCGTCAGCCGCACCGGCGTTAAAGAGATAGCGGATTTCGCCCCGGTGCGCCGCGACATGTGCAAGAAGACGGGGCGTGCACGGAAGCCATTCGTGAGACACGGGGTGGCCCAGGATTTCGGTAGTCTGAACCACCAGGTCGGCGTACTCTTCTGGGCTGACGCTGACAAAGGTGTGATCGGTATCCAGAACAAGCGCCGCTTCCCTGGCGTAGTCGATTTCCCCCAGAAACGCCGGCGTCTGGAGCGCGAAGCTGAACGTCGGGAAAGGCCTCGCTGCACTGGAACATCCATTGATCGCCGCCTGCATCAGTGTCGAGTCGACGCCGCCGGAGAGCAACGTGGCGGCGCCGTGTGCAGCGTCATCGACATAAGCGCACAACAATGCCTTCACTTGTTCAAAGAAACCCCTGACTGTCGCCAGATTCACCGGGTGTTGGTCATCCGGGTCAAATAGGGCGCGCAGGTCCCGGCGCAAATCGATGCGCAACTTGCCGCCGTCCCAGGTGAGCGCCTCCCCCGGAAGCAGCCGGTACACATCGCGAACGTAGCTTTGCGCGCCGGGTGTATATCGAAACATCATGTGCAACAGCAGCGCCTCTTCGCTCGGTTGCGGCATATCCAGCAAGCCGATCAGCAAACCCAGATTCTCAGCGCCCAGGAAGTTGCCGCCGTCGGTCATATAGTTGAATTGCGGCACAGCAAGCATGTTCCGGTACACGAGGCAGCGCGGCGCGCACTTGCTGAAGCAGATGACCACAGCGTTGCCGCCAATCGCCTCTGGCTGCACGCCGAGGGGCGTGATCCATTCTTGCTGGATGATGTCCTCAGCCGAGAGAGACACGTCACCGACGCGGACCCGCCCAAACACGACGCACACGGTCGCGCCATCTTCGGCGACCGTGGCATGCGGCGACGCAGTGTAGAAAAAAGTGGCCGCTCTCCCCGATGGGTACAAGGCGCACGTTGACCAGCTTGTTGATACGATCCCGGAGTCCGGAAGACGCCGACTGCCCCAACCAACCGAAGGCTACGAAAGAGCCTGCAACCTGTTCTGTGCCTGTAACCGACATAGATGAGTTCCCTCCTACCAGTAGCGCACTCTGTCTACTTTGAGAGCATCTACGTCGATCGCGCTGCGATAGATATCTTCTAGCTCACTCACTTCCTCGTCCACCGTCTTCACGGACGGCAGCGCGGCTGCGAAGCGGTCCAGCAGTTCTGGCGTATCGACCACCCGCTGCAAAGATGCGGCAAGCGCGGCAGCGTCGCCCACAGGGAACACCAGGCCGTTCACCTCGTGCGCGACCAGTTCCGCCATCCCGCCCAGGTCGGATGCGACCACCGGCGTCCCGGCGACGAACGCCTCCAGGATGCTGTTGGGGCTGTTCTCGTACCACGTCGAGGGCACGACCAGCACATCCAACCCCGCGAGCACGCGGCCCGCGTCCGCGCGCGTGTACTGTCCCTCAAAGTGGATGCGCGGGTCCGCGCCGGCCATGCGGCGCAGCCGCGCCGCGTAGTCTGGGAAGCGCCCCAGGTCGCCGTAGATGAAAAGCTCCGTCGCGCCGCGCAGTGCGCGGAACGCCTCGATGAGCACGTGCACGCCCTTGTGCGGCGCGACCTGCCCCGCAAAGCCGATGCGCAGCGGCGCGGCGGGGTCGCGCGGCGCGCGCGCATGGGGCGCCCACTCACTCACGTCCAGGCCCTGGCGCATGTAGACGAAACGCTCCGCCTGGAACCCTTCCCGCTCGTGCAGGTCTTTCAGGAAACGCGAGGGCGAGATCACCCAGTCGGCCATGCCGAAGACGCGGCGCAGGTACGCGCGGCGCTCCGGCATCCCGGCGGCGAGGTCCGCCACGCCGCTGAGCCGCCGCGCCGCCGCGCTGCGCCACGCCCACAGCAGCGCCTTGCCGAAGCGCCCGCCAGTGAGCTGGTCGGGCATCAGAAAGCGCCGCTTATCCTGGCTGAGGCAGAGCACGCATTCCATCGGGTCAGCCGGCACGTCGCAGAGCGCGCCGCCCGCGCGCACCAGCGTAAAGCGCGGGCACAGGAACCAGAAGTCGGTGAGCGTGAGCACGACCGGCAGGCCGGCGTCCTTCGCCGCCTCGATGACCGCGCCGGTCATCAGGTAGCCGCCGATAAGGTGCAGCAGTTCAGCATCCCATGCGCCCACGAAATCGCGCACGGCGTCGCCAACCGCGCGGTTGGCGAAAGTCTGGCGAAACGGGAGGCGCGCCACGTCCATGCCCAGGCGGCGCACCGGCACACCCTGGAAGACCTCGTCCATAGCCGCCGGCGCAAGGCCGAAGCGCGCGTCGTGCTCGACCGCGATCACGCGCGCCTCGTGCCCGCGCGCCATCAGCGCGCGCGCGGTGCGGTAGGCGCGCCACTCCGCGCCGCCCTGGTAGCGCGGCGGGAAGTGGTGGACGGCAAGCGCGATCCTCACGGCAGCACCCTTCGCATCGGCCTCTCCCTCACGCAGCGGCCACCGCCGGCGTCGCGACTCCCGCCGCGACCGGCGCAGGGTCGCCGTCGAAGAGCAGGCGCATCATCATCTCGAACGACATCAGCGGCGCGAGCCGCCCGATGGTGTGCAACTCGTGGCCCGCAAGATGCCGGTTCCACAGCGAGCGCACCAGGTCGGGTCAAAGATGCCGCGCGCCAGGGTGCGCTCGTCAAAGAGCAGGCCCTCGCCCCACGCGCGCAGGTCGGTGCGCAGCCATGCCTCGTAGTCGGCGTAGAGGCTCGCCGGCTCTGCGAAAGTGGGCCGGATCAACTGGTTCACAAAGCTGCGTGCCTTGCGCGCCAGGACGTAGGCAGCCTGATACGCGCGCTGGTTCGTCAAAGGCATCCCGTCATTCGCGTAGGGCACTTTCGCCAGTTCTGGCATCATCTGGATGATGAGTTCGCGATGCAGCCGCCCCCCTTTGCGCAGCGCCACCGGCAACCCCACGAGGAAGTCCACCAGTGCGTAGTCGGCGAACGGGTAGCGCGTCTCGATGTGCGAGCGCATGAAGCCCACGTAGTTGTGCGTCAGGCGGATGCTGTGGTGCCAGGCTGTCCACAGGTCCAGCCGAAGCTCAGGCGCGTATTTCAGATAATGAGCGGCCTCCTGGCGGAGCGACTCAAACGCAAGGTCGTTGAGATGGGCGTAAGCGTTTGTGAACAGCAGCTTCGCCCCGGCCTCGCGAAAGCCCGGCCATGAAAACACCCGCGACCAGGCGAAGAACAACTGGGTCTCGAACGCGAGGTCGTCCATGGGATACGCCATGTCCGGCATCAGGTCGTAGACGCGCGCGCCCAGGTAATGGTCGCCTAACCAGCCGGTCAGGTTGTAGTCCATGACCTCGCGCGCCACTGTCAGGGTGTCTATCCCATGCATGTGCACCCAACTGTGCAGGCCCTCGGTTAGCGCCAGGTGGAAAGCGGCGTTCTCCAGCACCCAGTTGCCGTCGGCAAACTCGAAATAGTGATGGTCGCTCCGCGCTTTTTTCCGCCAGCCGTCGCGCGTAGACCACATCCGCGCTGTGGCGCGCGCCGAAGGTGATCGTGGGTACCTGTCGCCCAGATGCAGATGCCAGCCCCAACACGGTCCGGGAATCCAGGCCGCCGCTGAGATACACCCCAGGGCGCAGGGCGTCATCCATCACCCGCGCCATCGACGCGCGCAGCAGCCGCCCCGCTTCGACACAGGCTTCCTCGAACGTCACCGACGCCGGCTGCGCCGGTATCTGGTCGTAGTCCCAGTAGCGCTCCAGGGAGAGCGCATCTGACCGCGCGTCGTAGCGGAGCACGGTCGCTGGCGGCAGCATCTTCATGTCCTCAAAGAACGTCCGGTCGCCCAGGAGGCGCTGAAAGCGGACGTACTGCGCCACAGCAGTCAGGTCGAGGCGCTTTGAGAAAGCAGGATCGCACAGAATGCCCTTCATCTCCGGCGCGAACACCAAGCGACCCTCGTAGTGGGCGTAAAAGGTCTGGTAGCGGGCAAAGCGGTCAGTGAGCAGGAGGAGCGTCTGCGCGGCGCGGTCCCAGATGCAGATGACGAACGGCCCCTCCACGCGGCGGACAAAGCCAGCGCCTTCGCGCTGGTACAGCCGCAGCACCAGTTCCTCACAGGTGACGGTGTTCAGCACATAGCCGTCCGCCTCAACCTCGCGCCACAGCGGGGCTGTGTCGTACAACTCACCGGTGAAGAACACGACCAGGTCGCGCTCTGCATCGCGGGCGGGCTGAACATGGGCGTTGAAGATGCCAATGCCAATGCGGCCCAGGGCGGCCTGGGGTGTGAGATCGACATCCACCTGGTACCAGGGGCGGTGCGTCATCGCCGTCGCCATCACTGATAGCAGGTTGGCGTGATCGTCCTGTTGACGACTACTACAGACACCAAAAACCCCGCTCATTGTATTCACCACGCCTATACTCTAACCGTCTCGTTCTTTGTGCCCGCTGTCGCGACGCCCGCCGCGACCGGCGCAGGGTCGCCGTCGAAGAGCAGGCGCATCATCATCTCGAACGACATCAGCGGCGCGAGCCGCCCGATGGTGTGCAACTCGTGGCCGGCTAGGTGCCGGTTCCACAGCGAGCGCACCAGGTCGGGGTCAAAGATGCCGCGCGCCAGGGTGCGCTCATCAAAGAGCAGGCCCTCGCCCCAGGCGCGCAGGTCGGTGCGCAGCCACGCCTCGTAGTCGGCATAAAGGATAACCTCTGGCCTGAACCCCTTCAGGATGACCTTCGACGCAAAGTTGCGCGCCTTGCGCGCAGCCATCGAGGCCAGCTTATACCAGCGCTGGTCGGTGACGGGCAGCCCGGTGCTGGCATAGGGCACCTTCGCCAGCCCCGGCGCCTCGCGGTTGAGGACGGCTTCTGCAGCCGCCCCCGGATCCGCATCGCCAGCGGCAGGCCCAGGACGAAATCGAGCACAGCGTAATCCGCGAAGGGATAGCGCAGCTCAAGGTGCGAGCGCATGAAGCTGGCGTAGTTGTGCGTCAGGCGCACCGTGTGGTGCCACGCCTGCCAATAGTTTAGCCGGAGTTCCGGGCGGTACTTCTCGTAGCAGCGCAGCTCCTGCCGGAGTGAGTCGAACGCAAGGTCGTTGAGGTGCGCGTAGGCGTCGGTGAAGAGCAGCCGCGCCTCGCCCTCCTGAAACCCCGGCCACGCGAACAACTGGCACATGGCGTGGTACATCCGCGTGTGCCAGGTCGTCTCGTCCACAGGCTCCGCCATGTCCGGCATCAGTTCATAGGGGCGCGGCGCGATGAACTCATCGCCGGCCCAGCCAGTCAGGTTGCAGTCGATGGTCCCGCGCAGGTGCGGCAGCGTGCTGATGCCGTGCATGTGCACCCAACTGTGCAGGCCCTCGGTCAGCGCCAGGTGAAAGGGCGCGTGCTCGCGCACCCAGTTCCCGTCGGTGAACTCGAAGTAATGGTGGTCGCTGCCGGCCTTCTCGGCCAACGCGCGCGCGTAGATCACGTCCGTGCTCTGGCGCTGCCCAAAAGTGACCGTACTGACGCAGCGCCCACGCTGCGCGGCCAGCCCAAGGATCAGGCGGGAGTCCATGCCGCCGCTGAGGAACAGGCTGGGGCAGAGGGCGTATCCGCAGTGAGGCGGTCCATCGCCGCGCGCAGCAGACGCCCGGTTTCAACGACCGCATCCTCGAAGGTCAGGGAGGCCGGCTGCGCCGGTATCTGGTCGTAGTCCCAGTAGCGCGTAACCGCCAGCGCGTCGGCGCGGGCGTCATAGCGGAGGATGCTGGCATACGGCAGTATCTTCACGCCGGCGAAGAAGGTCTTGTCGCCGAGCAGGCGTTGATAGCGCAGAATCTCGGCGGCGGCGGTCAGGTCGAGGCGCTTTTCAAAGCCCGGCGCGACCGCAATCCCCTTCAGTTCCGGCGCGAACACCAGCCGCCCGGCGTCGTGCGTGTAGAATACCTGGTAACGGGCGAGCCGGTCGTTCGCCAGATAGAGCGTCCCCGCGCCGCCATCCCAGATGGCGACGACAAACGGCCCGTTAAGCGCGTGCACGAGGTCGATCCCGCGCGTCTGGTACAGGCGCAGCACCAGCTCCTCAAACGTGCGGTTGCGCAGCGTCACGCCCTGCGCCGCAAGCTCTTGCCGGAGCGGTTCGGTGTCGTACAGCTCGCCGGTGAAGAAGACGACCAGACTGCCGTCCTCGCTGATCGCCGGTTGCGGATCGGGGTTGAAGATGCCGATGCCAATGCGGCCCAGCGCGACGTGCGGCGCCGTATAGGTATCGACCTGGTACCAGGGGCGGTGCGTCATCGCGGACGCCATCGCGCCGGGCAGGTCTGCATGTTCGATTGGCTTGCTGTTGCAGACACCAAAAATGCCACTCATGTTGCTTCTCGCTGTGTCGATGAGATGGATGTCGCTGATCGGGGTGCAGAGCGGCGCGTGCCCGCGCGCGCCGACCGGTCAGACCTGGCGGCGCGTCATGGCTCGGCCTCCGAAGATGCCACCTCGGTCCGCTCCAGATCGAGCTCATCCAGTTCGGTGAAAGGCAGCACCTTCTGCGGGGGCCTTCCCATCGGCGGCCTCCAACGCTGCCGCATCTTCCGGCGAGAACGCGCCCGCCGCCGCCGATTCGCCGGCTGCCGCTTCCTCGCCCAGCTCGCGCTTGACGAAGTCGTGGAGTTCCTGCTCAGAAACCCACCAGCGGAAAAGCTTGCGCGCGCCCTTCAGGCGTCCGGCCTGGCACCACTTCACCGCCGTGGACGTGCGCACGCCGAGCCGCCTCGCGACCTGCGCGATGGGGACGAGAATGGTGCCGTCTTTGAGCTTCCACGTGTAGCCTACCGGCAGCCGGTGGAGAAACTTGAGCGCCTTGTAGATGCGCCCGCCGAGGCCGGGGAACTCCTCGGTCGCCGGGGCGCTGCGGTAGCGGTAGTAGGTGCTTGACTTGCCTTCGACCCGCGAGGGCGCACCGGTCAGCGCCACGCCCAGAATGCTCACGTTGCCCGCAGCCAGCAGGAGTTCCTTCATCTTGCGCACCATGCGGCGGGTTACCCGCCCGACGCGCAGGATGAACACCACACCCTCTACCAGCGGGGCCAGAATCGCCGCGTCGGGGACGACGAGCAGCGGCGGCGTGTCCACAACAACGTAGTCGAAGCGGTTGCGCAGCGTCACAAAGAGGTCGCCCGTGCTGGCCGAGCCGAGCAGCGACGCCGAGTCGCGCAGTGTGAGGCCGGCGGTCAGCACGAACAGGTTGGGCGTCGAGGTTTCTCGGATGGCCTTGTCGAGCAGGCGGTCGCGGTCTTCGCGGTCGGCGGTCAGCAGATCGGCAAGCCCCAGGACGTTGGGGATGTCGAACAACTCATTCAGCGACGGGTTGCGCATGTCGGCGTCGATGAGCAGCGTGCGCCGCCCGCCCAGCGCGCTGGCGACGCCCAGGTTCGCCGCCGTGGTCGATTTGCCGTCTTTGGCGCGCGGGCTGGTAATCAACACCACGCGCAGGCTGTGCGGCGAGCGCGTCAGGGCGATGCGGGCGCGCAGTTGGCGCACGGCTTCGGCCTGCTGCGAGCGCGGGCGGTAGCGGGTGACCACCGGGTCGCGCCGCGACGGCGACCCAAGCACGCCGAGCACCGGCAGGCCCTCAACCTCATCGACACCCTTGTCGCGCCAGCGCACCGTATCATCGAAGAATTCGAGGAAGAGCACCGCGCCGCCCGTCACCAGCAGCCCCAGGACAGCCCCCTAGCAGGATGTTCAGCGTCTTGTTCGGCGCGACAGGGTATGGATTGGCGACCGCGTGCTCTACCCACCACACGGCGTTGGCCGGGTTGTTGGCGGTGAGGGTCGCATACCGGACGGCGATGTCCTGGTAATCGACCAGCAGCGTCTCAAGCTGCGTCAGCCGGTTCCGCGCTTCCTCGTACTCCGCCGCCGACGACAGGGTGGGGATCTCCGCGCGCAGTGCGTCGATCTGCCCCTGGATTTCGTTGACCTGCTCCTGGGCGGCGTTGCGCGCGGCGACCCACTCCTGGTATTCCTGCGAACCCGCGAGCGGGTTCTGCTCGTCCACAAGCTGCCGCCCGACCTCTTCGGCAGTTGCCTGCGCCTGGAGCGGGTCGGTGTCGTAGACGAAAATCTCCAACAACTGCGCGTCCGGGATCACGTTGACCTGGATGCGCTCGCGCAGTTCATCCGGTGAGACGTTGAGGTTGCGCGCTTCGATGACGGCTTCGGTAATCAGGCGGCGGCGCGCCAGATCGGCGTAGGTGTACGCCAGGGTGCGGCTGAGGGCGAGCATCTGGGGGTTGATGTCGGGGTCTCGGATCGACTGCCCCACCGAGACGGTCGCTTTCGCCACATAGATAAGGGGCTGCTTCGACGTGAGGTAGTAACTGATGCCGGCTGCAATCACCGTGCCGGCCAGGACGAACCACCACCACCGCCGAAGGACTCCCCACACTGAAATCTGAAACTTCATGAGCCGTCACCTTAATCTGTTACGCGCCGTCAGACATCTCCCTGCATTGGCTGGAGCCTGACCCCGGAAGGACGTACCCACCGGGGTCAGGGTTCCGCCGCAATACACGCTACTTTGTGACCCAGCCCAACGTTTCGAGGCCGATTTCGATGCCGGATTTCAGGACGGAGAGGTTGTTAAGACTCTTGAGGTAGGTGAGCATCGGGCCAGGGCGCATCGCCCACTCGCGGAATGCGCGTCGCTGATGGTACATCAACTGTTCCTTGGTAAGACCACCGCCATTACCACGAGCATAGTCCAAAGCGGTCGATTTGTCCATGTCCACCGACTCCCAGCGCTCGCCGGGGCGGAACCACCCGTTGTCCATCACGTCGAAGAAGAACGGCGTCCCAGGGTACGGCGCGGCGATGTGGAACAGCGCGATATCCAGCGGCAGGCTCTTGGCAAAGTCGATGGTCTCCTGGATGGTTTCCTCAGTCTCGCCGGGCAGGCCGATGATGAAGTACCCCAGTTTTTGATGCCGGCCTGACGCGCGTAAGTCAGGCTCTCGCGGGCGCGGTCGGCGGTCGTGCCCTTGCGCGCACGCTTGAGGATTTGCTCGTTGGCGCTCTCGATGCCCCAGGAGATCACCCAGTTGCCGGCGCGCGCCATCATCTCCAGCAATTCCTTGTCAACGTAGTCCACGCGGCTGTTGCACGTCCACTTGATCTTGACATCCTCGGTGAGGAGAAGGTCGCACATTTCCATCACCTGGTCGCGGTTGACCGTGAACAGGTCGGCGTACATATGGATGTTGTGGATGCCCAACTCCTTGAGGACCTTGATCTCGTCAACAATGCTGCGCGCCGAGCGCAGGCGGATCGAGTACTGGTAGCTCACGTGCTTGATGCAGTACCGGCAGCCCGCCGTGCAGCCCCGGCTGGTGACGATGAAGGTGTAAGGCCCCTTGATCATCGGAATCCGGTACTTATCCAGCGGCAGCAGATGGTGCAGCGGCAGCGGCATGGCGTCCAGGTCCGGGAAGAACGGGCGGTCCTCATTGACGACGACCTCGTCGCCGCGCCGCCACACCAACCCCTTGATGTGGCTCAGGTCGGGGTTGCCCGGCCCGTGGAAGTCCTCCGGCACGCGGCGCCACTCGTATTCGGGGTCGGTGTCGCGCATCAGCCTGTCGATCTCCGGGCGTGGGCGCACGCCTTCGAAGTAGTCCATCAGCTCGCGCAGCGCTCAGCTCTGGCTCGCCGCGCAGGACGTAATCGAGCGCCGGGAAGTCGTCCATTGTCAGGCGCGGGATGGGGGTGACGTGCGTGCCAAAGGCGATGGTCTTGGCGCCCATGCTCTTGGCGAGGAAGATGCCGTACATGTCGTTGGTCAGCGTGGGCGCTGTGACCTGGCTGATGTAGTACTTGGGCTGTTTGGTGCGGATGATGCCCTCAAACTCGGCCCAGCTCATGCGCTCGGCCACCGCGTCAACGACCTCGACGGTGTACTCTGGCGCGAGCACGGCGGCCATCTGCGCCAGCGACACCTGCGGCCACACCATGTTCTCGCGCGAGCGACGCCCGACGCGGTGCTGGCTGCGGATCCAGATTTTGCCGTCCGGCGTGGGCGGGTTCACGAGCATGATGTCAACCGCGTCCTGCGCGCGCGGCGGCCTCAGGCTGCGAAACACCGCATCGGCATCGGGCGACTTCGCCATCGGCAGCTTGGGGACGCGGCGGGTCCCCAGGTTGCGGCTGAGGTCCTCGGCGTCGTTCGCGCCGTTCGTACTTGTCTTCTTTTCCTTAAGGGTGCTAGCCATGTGTGCTGTTACTCCCCTGAAATACTTTCACGTTCGATTATGAAGGCGAGGTTTGCGCACCGGCTATGCCGTGCGCGTCGAGACGGACAGGACGGATAGGCCAAACGGCAGGCGCACGTGGCGCTCGAACCATGCGAGCGCCGGTACCAGCGCGTTAAACAACTTCAGTTGCCCCGCCGGCGGCACCCGGCGGCGCAGGATGCGCGCGTTGACGAACCAACCCAGCGCGCCGAGGGGGTTGGTGTAGTGGAGGGCGACCACCCGCAGGCCCACGCGCTCGATCAGGCGGCGCAGGTCGGCCTTTGCGTAACGGCGATAGTGCCCGATTGCCCGGTCTATCGTGCCGTAGAGCGCGCGCAGCGCCGGCACGATCACGATCAGGTACCCCTCGGTGAGCAGGTCGCGCATGTGTGCGAGCGCGGTAATGTCGTCCTCGATATGTTCGAGCACGTTGAGGCACACCACGGTGTCCAGCCGGTAGCGGGCCAGGTCCAGGACTGCCGGGTCGGTGATGTCGGCAGTGTGCGTCACCAGGTTGGCGGCGTCCGGGAAGCGCGCCCGCACCTTCGCCACGCTGGCGGCGTCCTGGTCGGTGGCGACCACCAGCTCGCGCCCTCTCAGGAGCGGCGCGGTGAGGTTGCTGTGCCCGCACCCGACCTCCAGGATGCGCTGCCCCAGGTAGGGGCGCACCTGTTCCAGCAGCCACGCATCCAGCGCGGTCAGCAGCAGGCGCTGCCTGCGAACAGTCTCCAGGGCGTCGGTCGGGTCAGGCATACCGGTCACACTGCTTCGTTCGCTGGCGCGGAGGCAAACACTGCCTCCGCCTTTTCGACAACGGGTTTTGCGGCCTCCGCGCCGAGGTCCCTGGCCGCGAGCTGGGCGCGCTCGCTGAGTTCTTCGAGCACGCGCATCAGCACCCAACTGACGATCAACTGGACGCCGATCACCACGAACATCGCGCTGCCCAGCAGGTAGAAGAACACGCGGCCCAGGTCCCAGTTGGCGGCGTTCAGGATCACGGTCAGCAGGGCAATGACCAGCCCCACCGCAATCGAGGCCAGCCCAAGCCAGCCGAAGTGCCGGTCGATCCGCGACGCCGCGCGCTCGCCGCGCGAGAGCGCCGCCAGGGAGTTGAAGGTTGCGCCAAACGCATAGACGCTCACGCCCAGCACCGCCGACACCACGCCGACGAACAGCGCAAGCGCGCCGGGCGGGTGGAATGTCGTCGCGCCGCTGAGGCGGCCCAACACCAGCACGACCCCGACGAGGGCGGCAATCGCCAGGAAGAACAGGCCAACGGCGGAGAACAGGCGCACCGGGTTGTAGCTCAGGCCGGTCCAGAGGATGGTCTTCAGGAAGCGCATCCCGTCGGTGATGGGGTTGAGCTTCGAGCGCCCTGCCCGCTCGTGGTAGATGATGGGCACCTCAATCGCCTTCATGTCTTCGTGCAGGGCGCGGGTGCTCATCACCGGCGTGAAGTTCAGCCCATCCGGCAGGGGGTAGAGCTTCTTCAGCGCCTCGCGCCGGAGGATGCGCTGCCCGCTGGCGCTGTCGCTGACGTAGGTCTTGCCCACGAAGCTCACCAGCCCGGCGAAGAACACGTTGCCGATGCGGCGCACGAGCGGCATCTCGCTTTCGGCGCCGGCCATGCGCGAGCCAATGACGAGGTCCGCCTCCTCGCGGAGCGCCGCCTCGTACATCGCGGGGTACGCCTCCGGCGGGTACGTCCCGTCGGCGTCCATGAAGCCCAGCCACTCGCCGGTGGCCTGCTGGAACCCGGTCTTGATCGCCGCGCCGTAGCCTTTGTTGACCTCGTGCTGGACCAGCCGCACTTTCGGTGCGTAGCTCTGCACGATTTCGGCGGTGCGGTCGGTCGAGCCGTCGTCCACGACGATCAACTCCAGTTCGATGCCCTGCGCGGCCAACTCCGGTTCGACCGCGAGCGTCCGGTCAACGATGCTGGCGATGCCATCCTCTTCGTTGAGCGCGGGAATGACAATGGATAACGTGGTCATAAGAGATGCCCCCTAGAAGCTGCTCCGACTTGCTTACAGATTAACGGGCCTGGGCGCGCGCGCGGTCCAGCGCGCCAAAGTGAACCTGTGCGGCGACCTGACGCCTGACGTTTTCCTGGTCGCGCCGGTCGCGGATGACCCTGGCCGGCGAGCCGACCGCAACGCTGTACGGCGGCAGGTCGTGCGTAACGACCGCGTTCGCGCCGACGACGCTGCCCTTGCCGACGCGCACGCCGTCTACGACGATGGACCCGGCACCCAGCCACACATCGTCCTCGATGACGATGCCCTCGGCGGTGATGCCCTGGTCGGCAATGGGGATGTCAGGGTCCTGGAAGACGTGGTTAACGGCCAGGACCTGCACCATCGGGCCGGTGAACACCTTCTCACCGAGCGTGATCCCGCCCTGGCCGCGCATCACGTTGTACTCGCCAATGAAGCAATTCGCGCCGATAGTGATGCCCGCGTGGGGCAGATCGCGGAAGTTGAACACGTGCAGCAGCGTCCCGTGCATGATCGTGACGCCCGCGCCGATGCGGATGCCATCGGGGCAGGCGTGCAGGTAGACGTGCGTGTCCAGGTACGCGCCCCTGCCCAGATGAATGTTGGCGGGTTGGGCGAGGCGGACGCCGCTTTCCACCAGCGGCAGCCCCTCGCTGTGGAAGATGAGCTTATAACCGAGCGCGCGCAGCCCGGTACCGGGGAGGCCGGGCACCCACCCCAGCAGGCCCATCACGGTCTGTTCAAGAATGTAGCGCGGCAGGCTGGTGCTCTGAGCGTTCAGGTAATAACGCAACTGGTCCAAAATACGCACGCCAACTGACCCTTTCGGTCTGATTCACCACAATCAATCTACCGCCGCGCCGTAAATTCAAGGTGAACGGCAGGTGAATAATTGCCCAGCACGAAACCTAACCAAAAAGATAAGGATAAAGTCGCCTGGTCGGTAAGCGCCGGACCGCCTCCATGAGCAGCAGCGCGCCGCCGATGCCAATCACGGCCAGAACCGGCACATACAGAAACGAGACGCCATGCAGGGACGGCGCGACCCGGTTGATGACGCGCTCGCCGAGCCGCAAGAACAGGATGTGGCTCAGGTAGATGCCGTAGGTCTGCCCGCCCAGCGTCTCGAAGTGCTTGGCGAACGGGATGCGCTCCCGGTCCAGCGATAGGAAGAAGAGCGCGAAGAACACCGCATAGGCCATCGACGTGAGCTTGTTGGGGTTGGATCCCCAGCCGTGCCAGCCGATGGCGCGGAGCACCAGCTCGCTTTCGAGGATGCTGAGCGCCGCGAACACCGCCGTGCCCAGCAGCAGCGCGCGCCGGTGCCTCTCCAGCCAGGGGCGAACCTCCCGGCTGTGAAAGCCGAGCACCATCCCCAGCGGGAAGTAGAGCGCCCACCACACGAAGAGCACAATGCTCCCCTCGCCGCCGTAGCGCGCGATGCGCTCGTAGTCGGCGAAGAAGTAGAGCGGCAGCGTCACGCCCACCCTGAATCGCGCCGGCAATCAGCAGCAGAAGCCGGGGTCTGTGCCTGGCCCACCGCACGATGAAGGGCGCAAGCAGGCAGAACTGCATGAGCAGCGGCACAAACCAGATCACATTGCCGTTGAGTATGCGCAACCCGTACTCCAGCGGCGTGTACACCCGGTCGCGCAGCACGATGTCGGCGGCGAAGTAGATGACCGACCAGATGAGGTAGGGCCAGAGCAGGTTGAGCACGCGCGTCTTGACGAAGCTCCCGCTGACGGTGGGCGGGTCGCCGCGCACGACAAACGCGATGAAGAACCCGGAGATCATGAGGAAGGCCGGCACCGAGAACAGCGGCAACTGCTGCGCCGCGATGTCGAACCAGTAGTTGGGGTCTGTCATCGCGTTCCAGAAAGTGCTTTGCGCCGGGTCAGGCGAATAGGCGACCCCATCACCTCGAACAGCCGGCTGATGCCGTTGTGGCTTGCGTGGTTGATCGCCACGGCGATGATGGCGATGCCGCTGAGAGGCAGCAACAGGCGTCTCATTGCGCTGCCTCCCCAAGCTGGGCGCCGATCCAGCGCAACGCCTCGTCGATGTTGGCCTCGACAAAGGCTGCTTCGTGGCCGCCGGTGCGGCGGTTGTCGCCCGCCGGCGCGACGGCCAACCCGCGCGCCTCGGCCACGTCGAGAAAGGCCATCAGGTGCGCGTCGTAGTTGAGCGCGTCGCTGTCGCCGGCCACCATGAAGAAGCGGTAGCCCGCCAGGTCGCGCGCTTCGTCCGCCACCAGCTCGACCGGGTTCACCGCGCTGAACCGCTGCCAGGTGGGGAGGTCCTCGTCCCAGGTTGGGCCGGGCCGCGTGTCGCTGTTGAAGGGCGTGTAGTACAGGCGCTCCAGCGTCAGCCGGCCGTCGGTCGAGATCGTCATCTCCGGGCGGTCTTCCTCCAGGCGCTGGTAGCACGTGGGATCGTAGTCGGCCAGCGGGTCGCCGTCGCAGCTATACCGGAAGTCGAGCGTGGGATAGAACACGGCGACGGTCTGGCTGATCGCCGGGTGTTGCAGCGCGGTGAACACCGCCCCAAAGCCGCCGTGCGACTCGCCCATGAGGGCCGTGCCGGCGGCGTCCTGGCGCACGTTCAGGGTCGCCCGCAGCCAGGGGAAAAGCTCCTCGGCGAGAAAATCCTCATACCGGCCCAGGTTGCTGTTGATGAACCACGTGCCCTTGCTGTCGTCGTAATCCGTCTCCGGGAAGTCCACGCCCGTCCCGCCGATGGAGACGTTCGGCATGGCGGCCACGACCGGCGGGAGGTCGCCGCTGGCGATGGCGCGTTCCAGCGCCGGGACGACCAGATTGGTCGCGAGCGCCTCGTTATCGCCCCAGCCGTGGAAGTAGACGAGCAGCGGGTACGGGTCGCCTCCTCCGGGTCGTAGCCGGGCGGCAGGTGAGACGGATACGTTGCGCTTCTGCCCCAGGATTTCGCTCTCGATCCGCCGGTCGCATTCGTCGGTAATCGTGTCGCCGCACGCGACGGCGCTGTAACTCACGACTTCACCCTGAACCGGCGCGGGCGACGTGGCGGTTGGCGCGGCCGGCGACGAATCGCAGCCGGCAGCGAGAACTGCGACGACAAGCGCCAGGGTCAGGGCGCGCACATTCCAGACTCGCATCGTGATATTCTCTCCCTTGTGATCCCAAATCAGGCGCACAGAACAGGGGAATGTTTATCATAAACTTAATCATAATCCAAATGGTCCGATTATGCGTGAAAATTTTCGTAAGAACGCGCGTCGCGCGCCCACGCCCGTCGCCCCCCGTTTTGACAGCGCCCAGGCAGCGTGCTATGCTCCCCGCCATGCGCCGGAAACAGCCCAGAATTACCATCTCGGTGACTCTTATGGCGGGGCTGCTCGCGCTTGCGGCCCTGCTGGCCTCGACCGCCCTGGCCGCCGTGCAGATCGCGCGGGCGGCAGCGGCAGCCAGCCCGACCGCGACGCCGCCCCACAAGCCCAGCCTCACCCCACAGGCGACCGCCACGCTCCCCCAACTTCTGGCGCCAACCCTGCGCCCGACCGCGACACCTGTCGCGCCCACGAGTCGCCGACGCCGACGCCCACCGAGACGCCCGGCCCGACGCCGGACCGCACCGCGCGCAATGTGCGCGTGCCGATCCTGATGTACCACTACGTCAGCACGCCGCCTGAGGGCAGCGACAACTACCGCGTGGGCCTGTCGGTGACGCCGGACCAGTTCCGCGAGCAGATGCGCTACCTGGAGGCGAACGGGTACCACGCCGTCACCCTCGACGACGTGATCTACGCGCTCGCGCAGGGGCGCGCCCTGCCGCCGAAGCCGGTCGTCCTCACCTTCGACGACGGCTACCGCGACGCCTATGAGAACGCCTTCCCGATCCTGCAGGAATTCGGCCTGATCGGGACGTTCTTCGTCGTCACCGGGTGGATCGACGAGCAGAACCCGGATTACCTCTCGTGGGCGCAGGCGCGCGAGATGGTCGAAGCCGGGATGCGCATCGAGCCGCACTCGAAGTCGCACCCAGACCTGCGCGACAAGCCCCACGATTACATCGTCTACGAGGTGGTCGGAGCCATCGAGAGCATCGAGGCGCACACCGGTTACCGCCCGCGCTTCTTCTGCTACCCCGCCGGCGCGTTCGACGACAACCTGGTTGCGGCGCTGCCGGAGTTCGGCCTGTGGGGCGCGGTGACCACACAGCAGGGCACACGCCACTACTCCGACCAGCCCTACCTGATGAAGCGCGTGCGCATCAGCAGCGACACGACCCTGGCGCAGTTCGCGTCGTTCCTCGAATGGGGCAGCGAAGGCGACGAGTGACTGCAAGTTGTGTGGATCGTGGCAATTCGCTCTTTCTCCGATCCAACTATTTTATGATATACTGTTGCTATATTGCCTGAAACCTCATTCTTGTTAGTCGGAGGTATGATATGGCAACAATGCGAATCTACGATATTGCTTTATCAATTGGGAAGCATTACTCCTGAACAGATTGATCGGATCTGATGAAACCTTCATGATCCAGAAAGATGGTGGAATCCACAGGCTAACCTAAAAGCCACATTTGTCTACCTAGGAACGCACAGACGTAGCTATCGGTGGCTATTTCACTCATGAAGGAACCAAGGAGCTTTCAAATTGGAGCGAAGACAAGAGGCCGAGAGCTGAACATCGTTCTGCATACAAAGCGTATATTTCATTCTATTCACTGACACTGGACAATTGGCTATTCAGTCAAGACACATTTTTGATTTCGTTGACCTGGGAATAGAGACACGTAGCTCTTTGCAGAGAGTTCTTGCAGATGCCTTCAGATTGGCCGGAATTGGGGTGGGTGGAACTGGAGAGCTAGAGCTTGCATCAGTCAGCGGAACAAGAAGTCAAGAAGAACTCCTGGAGTTTTTTTCTCCGAGGAGCGAAGGGTGGTTGAGGTTAAGATACGCAATCTCCAAGGAAAAGAAGTTCCCAATGATGTTAGGCTCTTCAATCCCCGCGAGGATTGGGAAGAGGTTGGTAGAGGCGCTATCGCTGACACGTTGAAACGAGGTTCAAAGCAGCCACCTTTGAAGGGACAAAGGATGCGGATTTGGGCCGAGCCCCATCCCCAGAGGAATGGCTGCCGCTGGTGACCTGGATGAAATCAAGGCTGTTGATAAGGAAAGACCAGACAAAATCAGAATCAGACGTAAACAGAAACTGATGAAATACAGTTGATCTACCCGACAAGCCCGATAACCAATCCAAGCTCGAAAGGATTCTAGAGATTTGGGATAGTCTGGGGCGCGTAGAATCTGCTCAATATCGAAAAAGACAGCAACGACAAGATTTTGGCCCAATGTTTGACTAACAGGAATAGCTGCGATGGTAGACCCAAATCGCACACAGAAATTGCAGCACCATTCTGGAAGTATTGAACTGTAAGGATTTTCTCTGTCACTCTGGATGAATTCAGGGATATTTATGTAAAGGGCAAAAGAGGACACCCCAATACCCATGTAGATATTGTTCTAAATGGCCTGAATGCCTATGCGAGTTCACAGAGTTGAACAACCATCGTCTGTTGATCTCAAAAAGCAGGGCGTTGGTCCAGATCCAAGCAAATCGATGCTAACGATCTTCCCTTCCTAACTGTCAACTACACACTCTACGGGCAAAAGAGCACCTCAGGTTTCGACGTTTGTACGTGACGACTCAATTGAACTGGTGGTTGTATGCTGGTATGTTCATTGCGGCTATCTTGATCTTCCTCCTTCTGGTTGGAAATGTGGATCGAGAGACTTCCTCGTCACTGTCAACGAATTGGTAATCACAAGCGGCATTTATTCGTGAGCATATTCTTGCTTTTCTCAGTGACACAGAATGCCCATATGCTAGACGATGAGCATTTGTTCAAAGATGGAAAGACCCACTTCCTAGAAATAGATCGACTGTTAGGAAATCTGGCAATTGTTGGATTTTTCTTGCGTTTGAAACAGAGGCTCATCGAGATTGACATATCTCTCTATGCAACCATCAGTGCCTTTCCCTTATTTGCCAAGCTTTTTCTTGCGTTCTTCAGCTCATTGGCCGTAGCTTTGTTGCTGGACTGCTTCAGATCGATATCCGGATACTACTTCCATCGAGTTGGTGTCGTCATTTTTCGCGATCGTTCGAAAAGAATTGCTTGATAGTCTAATGGAACAACCTCACACTAGACTGGAAAAGAAACCTGATTCGTCTCCCAACTCAGCAAATCACATGTAGAATCCTGTCAAAGCACCCCCGCACCGCCTCTCTGATAGGTTTTGACAGCCACAAGCTGATAACATGGCCCGTGAGCCGGGCGCGCCTGGCTCGACACGCCCGGCTAGAGACGGTGGGTACGATGAGCCAGACAACCTCCCGCATCCCGCGCTTTTATGACAGGCCGCTCCCGGAGCGGGTGGCCGTGGTCAGCCAGTGGGCCGGCCTGGAGCCGAACGACCACAGCACGCTGCTCGGCATCACCGGGCTGACCGCACAGGACGCCGACCACATGATCGAAAACGTCATCGGCGTGCACGCGCTGCCGCTGGGGATCGCGACAAACTTCCTCGTCAACGGCGCCGACTACCTGGTGCCGATGGCGGTCGAAGAGCCGTCGGTGGTGGCCGGGTGCAGTTACGCCGCCCGGCTGGCGCGCGAGGGCGGCGGCTTCACCGCGCAGGCCGACGCGCCGGTCATGATCGGGCAGATTCAGGTGCTCGGCGTGGACGACGCCGAAGCGGCCGGCGAGGCCGTGCTGGCGATCAAGGACGCGCTGATGGCCGAGGCGAACAAGGTCGATCCCATGCTGCTGCAACTGGGCGGCGGCGCGCGCGATATCGAGGCGCGGCCCTGCCCGACACCCCCGCCGGGCCGATGCTGGTCGTGCACCTGCTCTTCGACGTGCGCGACGCGATGGGCGCAAACGCGGTCAACACCGCGTGCGAGGCGCTGGCCCCGCTGATCGAGAAAGCCACCGGCGGGCGCGTCAACCTGCGCATCCTCTCGAACCTGGCCGACCGCCGCACCGCCAGCGCGTCGTGCGCCGTGCCGACGGTCGCGCTCCAGACCGGGGACGTGCGCGGCGTGGACGTGGCGCGCGCCATCGTGGAGGCGTGGGCCTTCGCCGCCGCCGACCCCTACCGCGCGGCGACGCACAACAAGGGCATCATGAACGGCATGGACGCGGTGTGCATCGCCACCGCCAACGACTGGCGCGCGCTGGAGGCCGGCGCGCACGCCTACGCCGCCCGCGACGGGCGCTACACGTCGCTGACGCGCTGGTGGCAGGACGAGGCCGGCGACCTGCACGGCGAGATCAAACTGCCGGTGGCGGTGGGCATCGTCGGCGGGGCGACGCGCGTGCACCCTACCGCGAAGGTCGCGCTCAAGATTCTGGGCGTCAAGACCGCCGCCGAACTCGCGCAGGTGATGGCCGCGGTCGGCCTGGCGCAGAACCTGGCCGCGATCCGCGCGCTGGCGACCGAGGGCATCCAGAAGGGGCCACATGCGCCTGCACGCCCGGCAGCTCGCCATCGCCGCCGGCGCGGCCGGCGACCAGATCGAGGCGGTGGTGGAGCGTATGGTGCGCGAGGGCGTGATCCGACTCGACCGCGCGGAGGCGATTGTCAAGGAGATGCGGGGCCGCTGATGCTTGTCTACGGCGCGCCGGTCAGGCAGACGTTGGAGACACTCGCAATATTCTACGTTCCGTATAATGTGCGCTTTCCAAAACGTGCCCTAGTTTGGGTGACGCACACACACAAAAAAGTCTATTTGTTAGGAGCGCTGAGAAATGATTCTCACACAACTTGAAGGCAGGGTTGCACCTGAGCAGTGGGACGCTCTGAAGCAAGCTTTTTCTGAAGGAACCCAACAACTGCCATCCGCAATTTATCAGACCTACCTCATACAAGATGAAGATGACAGCGAAGTCTGGCGGATCCTCACGATCTGGCACAGTCGCGAGGCCTTGCAGGCATATCGTGCCTCTGTGGAAACGCCTGGAGGGATATTGATGTTTCAGGCAGCCGGCGCCGAGCCGACCTTGTCCATCTATAATGTGATTGACCACGCACGCACAGGTTGAGAAACGCCCAGGCGTGACGCGGCAGAATTGTCAAGGAGATGCGGAGCCGCTGATGCTTGCCTACAGCGCACCGGTCAGGCAGACGCTTGAGACAGACGTCCTCGTCGTGGGCGGCGGCTCTGCCGGCGCGGCAGCGGCGGTAGCCGCCGCCATGCAGGGCGTGTCGGTGACGCTGGTTGAGCGCTATGGCTTTCTGGGCGGCATCGGCACGCAGGCGCTCGACAGCTTTTGCGGCTTCTACACGCCCGGCGACGCGCCGGTAAAGGTCGTTGGCGGCATCCCTGACCGCGTCGTGGAGGAACTGGAGCGGCGGGACCGGGTCCTGTACCGGACCAGCGCCTACGGCAACATCCGCGTCATCACGTACAACCCCGAAGCGCTTAAGGTCGTCTGGGGAGTCCCTGGCGCGGGAGGCGGGCGTGCGGGTTCTCTACCACACCCTCGTGGTGGACGCGATCCAGGACGGGGACCGGGTCGCTGGCGCAATCGCGGTGAACAAAGGCGGCTTTGTTGCGCTACGGGCCGGCGCGGTCATCGACGCCTCCGGCGACGCCGACGTGGCGGCAGCAGCCGGCGCGCCGTTCGAGAGCGCGGTGGATGGCCCGGCGCAGGCGCTCACGACCACGTTCCGGTTGCTCAACGTCGATGTCGCGCGCGCGCAGGAGGTGAGCGCGGACCAACTGCACGCGCTCATGGCAGAGGCGATGCAGCACGGCGACCACGACCTGCCGCGCGCGGGCGGGAGCTTTAACCTGACGCCGCTGCCCGGCGTCGTGACCGTGAACATGGCGCGCGTGAGCGGCGTGGACGCGACCGACCCGCTCCAGCTTGCGGAAGGCGGAGACCGAAGGGCGGCGGCAGGCGGTGGCGTACTGCCGCTTCCTCAAGGCGTGCGTGCCGGGCTTCGAAGCGGCGGCGCTCGCGAGCCTGAGCGTACAGACCGGCGTCCGGGAGAGCCGTCGCATTCTCGGCGCTTACCGGCTGACGCGCGCGGATGTGCTTGCCGCCCGCCGGTTCGACGACGCCGTCGCCCGGTGCGGCTGGCCGATTGAGGACCACCGGGCTGGCGACGCCACCCACCTCGAACGCTTGGCCGAGGGCGATGCCTATGACATCCCATACCGGTGCCTCGTGCCGCAACAGGTCGAGGGCCTGCTGGTGGCCGGGCGCTGCTTCTCCGCCGACCACGCCGCGCACGCCTCGGCGCGCGTGATGGCGCAGTGCATGGCAATGGGACAGGGCGGCGGGCGTCGCGGCGGCGATGGCAACCCAGGCGGGCGTCACGCCGCGCGAAGCGCCGGTTGGCCCGCTTCAGGATCGACTCCGCGCGATGGGCGCGGTGATCTGAGGTTAGCGCAACACTCCAAATACATAGGGAAAGAACAGAAGAGATGGCGGACGCGAGATCAACCGAACAGACAAACCAACCCCTGCTGCGGCCCACGCACCCTGTGGGCATCGTCGGCTACGGCGCGTATGTGCCACGCTTCCGGCTGCCGGGCAAGGAAATCGCGCGCGGTGGTCTGAGGGCGAGGGCGGCGCGCCGGTCAAAGAGAAGGCCGTCGCCGGGCCGGACGAGGACGTGATCACCATGTCCATCGAGGCGGCGCGCAACGCGCTCGCCCGCGCGCAGATCAACCCGCAGTGCATCCGCGCGGTGTGGGTCGGCAGCGAGAGCCACCCCTACGCCGTCAAGCCCAGCTCGACCCTGGTGGCGGAGGCCATCGGCGCGGTGCCGGGCGTCCAGGCGGCGGACTGGGAGTTCGCGTGCAAGGCCGGCACCGAGGCGATGCAGGCCGGCATCGGCTTCGTCGGCTCCGGGATGGGGCAGTACGCGCTCGCCATCGGCATGGACACGGCGCAGGGCCGCCCCGGCGACGCGCTGGAGTACACGGCGGCCTCCGGCGGCGCGGCGATCCTGCTCGGCCCGGCGGCGGAGGCGCTGGCCGTCATCCAGGCGTCGTATTCCTACGTGAGCGACACGCCCGACTTCTGGCGTCGCCCGCAGCAGGCCTACCCCTCGCACGGCGACCGCTTCACCGGCGAGCCGGCGTACTTCAAGCACGTCGAGTCGGCGGCGCGCGCCATGATGGAAGGGATGGGCGCGACGGCGGCGGATTATCGCTACGTGGTGTTCCACCAGCCCAACGTCAAGTTCCCGCAGCGCGCGGCGAAGACGCTCGGCTTCACGCCGGAGCAGTACGAGACTGGCCTGCTCGCCGGCGTGATTGGCAACACCTACGCGGGGTCGTCGATAATCGGCCTGACGGCCATCCTGGACGTGGCGCAGCCCGGCGACCGCATCTTGATGGTGTCCTACGGCTCTGGCGCGGGGTCGGACGCCTTCGACCTGCTGGCGACCGACCGGATCAGCGCGCGACAGCGCCGCGCTCCTACCACACGGGATTACATCGCGCGCCGCACCGAAATCGACTACGCGATGTACACGCGCTACCGGGGCAAGCTCAAAGTGAAATGACGCGCGCCGTTCGGTGGCGCGCCTGGCTGAAAGGACAGATCGGTAAAGATGCGTGACGTAAGCATCATTGGACTTGGACAGACGCCGGTCGGCGAGCACTACGACATCTCCCTGCGCGGGCTGGCGCTCCAGGCGATGCGCGCCGCGATGCAGGACGCCGGCCTCGAGCGCGTGGCGGCGCTCTTCGTGGGCAACGCGCTCGCCGGACAGCTTTCGCGCCAGGAGCACCTCGGCGCGCTGCTGGCCGACTACGCCGGGCTGCTCGGTATCGAGGCGGCGCGCGTGGACGCGGGCGAGGCCTCCGGCGGCGCGGCGCTGCGGCAGGCGTACATCGCGGTCGCTTCGGGCGGGGCCGACGTGGCGATGGCCGTCGGCGTGGAGAAGATGACCGACCAGACCGCCGTCGACCGCCTCGACGCCGCCACCGGCCTGACCGACCGCGAGTTCGAAGGCGCGCAGGGCACAGCGCCGGCGGCGGTGGGCGGCCTGCTGATGCGGCGCTACATGCACGAATATGGCGTGGCGCTGGAGGCCTTCGAGGGCTTCAGCATCAACGCCCACGCCAACGGCGCGAGCAACCCCAACGCCATGTACCGCAGCCCGCTCAAGCCGGGGGCGTTCGCGCGCGCGCCGATGGTGGCCGACCCGGTGACGCTCTTCGACATGGCCCCGGACGCCGACGGCGCGGCGGCGCTGGTCCTCTGCCCGACCGAGATGGCGCGCGACCTCGTGCCGCAGCCGGTCCGGGTGGCCGGCTCGGCGCTGGCGACCGACGCGCTCCCGCTCCACGACCGGACCGACCCGCTCGCGCTCCGCGCGGTGGAGGCGGCAGTATCGCGAGCCTTGCGGCAGGCAGGCATCGGCATCGAGGACGTGGACGTCTTCGAGCTGCACGACGCCTTCACCGTGCTGACCGCACTGCAACTGGAGGCGATCGGCCTGGCGGCGCGGGGCGCGGGCTGGAAGCTCGCCGCCAGCGACGCGATTGGCCTGGCCGGCCGCGCGCCGCTCGCGACGTTCGGCGGCCTCAAAGCCGGGGAACCCGCTCGGCGCGACGGGCGTCTACCAGGCGGTCGAAGTGGCGCTCCAGTTGCGCGGCGAGGCGGGTCCCAACCAGGTGGCGGGGGCGGAGCGCGGGCTGGCGCTCAACCTGGGGAGCGCCGGGGCGACCGCAGCCGCCCACATCCTCGAAAAGGTAACGTAAGGCAAGGGCTAGCACGAAAATCGACCTGTCTGATAGGAAATGGAGTCCGAAAGGGCTATCTGGCAGTTTTTGAGAGTCGTTCAGTGCCATACTTTGGGCAGGTCGTAAAAGCACCCGGTTATGGGCTTTACTGAAATTATCAAAATTGGAGGCATATCGTGGAAATCTCACAGCACTGGCGACTGAAGAAAGCGCGGTACAACCTGGTTGGCTCTGAGTGCGCGTGCGGGCACAAGTCCTTCCCGGCGCGCGAGGTCTGCCCGGTCTGCGGCGCGCACATGTCAGAGCCGGCGCGCGCCGAGACGCCCGCGCCCGCCATGGCTGTGGCGACAGTCGGCGTGCTCGACCGCGCCGCGCGGTAGCGTTGGGTAAACCGGCCCGGTGATGGAAGCGACGAACTACCCCTTCAGCGGCCTGGGGGAGGTGTACTCGTACACCGTCGCAGCGCGCCCGCCGACTACGAGGACCAGGCGCCCTACGTGGTGGCGCTCGTGAAGCTGGACGAGGGGCCGCTGGTGACCGCGCAGCTCACCGACCTGGACGGCGCGCCGGAGATCGGGATGCGCGTCGAGATGGTCACGCGCAAGCTCCGCGCCGAGGGCGAAGAGGGCATGATCGTCTACGGCTATAAGTTTCGCCCGTGTCTCAGCAAGGCAGGCTGCGCCGGGTAGGGCGCGGCGCGCCACAAGGACGGTCGCAATCGGGCGGGTGGATCCCCGCCTTTTTTGTTGCTCCGCGCGCCTGAAGTAGCTCCTCACGATACCGTGGTCGATGAAGAACATCCAACCTGAGGCAGGACAGGGGGCTTAAGCCCCCTGTCCTATTCCACCCGGTTAGGCAGTTTGGCTCAGAATTGAGCGTTACAACCCACTTTCAGGCACTCCACGCTATCCTGTAGTCGTACCTCGCCTGACAGCGCCGACAAACAAAACGGGCGCGTCCGCCAATCGGCGCGACCCGCCCGGAGGCTGCCGCCTGATAGGGTTCCTGGCGCTACTGGTGCCGGCGCACCACGCGCCCCCCTTCCCAGCCGACCGGGTACAGCGCGATGTCGAGCGCCATCCACAACTGGCGGGCGTCCTCGGCGTGCAGGCGCGCGACCCACTGTCGCGTCCCCCGAAACACCCGCGACCTCGATCAACCCGTCGGAGACCAGCGTCGTCCGGACATCAGAGGTGATCGTCGGCGCTTCGGGGCCGCGCAGCGGCGTGGTCGCCGCCAGCGCCATCACGATTTGCGCCTTCTCCGGGAAGAGCATCTGCGTCAGTTGAATCCAGAGCAGGTGGGCGCAACGCCTGGAGAGCACGCGCATCCACTTCACCTGCTCGCCCGCGCCGCCGACCACAATCGCCTCGCCGTGTGGCTTACGGCTCACGAACAGGTCGGTCGTCATCCCGTATTCGGTCAACTCAGACATCATGCCGAGGCTCACCCCTGGAAAGGCCTCGCGGCCAGGCGCTAGACATCGAAGACAATCGTCGCCTCAAGGCCACCCTCGTGCTGGACCACGGCCAGGTTGTGGAAGGTCACGGCCTTGATGTGCCGCCGCACCTCCACCAGCGGGCCGCCGCGCACCTCAGCGCGGAGCGCCGTCGGCGTGGCCTGCACGTCGTAGTCGGTAAAGAGCAGCCGCTCCTGTTCCATGAAGTACACCAGCTCGCTCAGCCAATCAACCAGCAACGTCTCGACATCAAGCGCTTCCAAATCGATGCGCCGGGTCGCGCGGTGGGTTGTATCTGCGACCGCCCCCGCCGCCATGACCATCCCGCGCGCCGCGTTCGCAAACAGCTTGTCCAGCGTCGCGCCGCGCACGCGGAGCGCGAAATCCGCCGTGTGCTCGATTTCCTCAAAGGGCGCGTCCGTCACCCGCCGCGTCATAGCACCTCCAGCGCGCCCTCGCGGCCGGCTGTCACCTCGCCGATGCTCCAGCCCTGCACGCCGCGCGCTTCGAGGCCGCGCAACAGCGCCGCCTCGCTTTCGGCAGCCACCGCGAGCAACAGCCCGCCGGAGGTCTGCGGGTCGAAGAGCAGCAGTTGCGTCGTCCGGTCCACGCCCGCGCCAAACGTCACCCACGGCCCGAAGTACGCCATGTTGCGCCCCATCCCGCCGGCGAAGTTATCCGCCTCGCCGTAGCGCACCGCGCCGGGCAGCCACGGGAGCGCGCCGGCGCGCAGGCGGAACGCCACGCCGCTCAGGTGCGCCATCTCGTGCGCGTGGCCCAACAGGCCGAAGCCGGTCACATCGGTTGCGGCGTTCACGCCCACCGCCTGCGCCGCCTGCGCCGCCTCCCGGTTCAGGCGCGCCATGCTCGCGATGGCGGCGTCAACGTCTGCCGGGTCGGCCGTCTGGTTCTTGAGCGCGGTTGTCACCACCCCCGTGCCGAGCGGCTTGGTCAGCACCAGGCGGTCGCCGGGCCGCGCGCCGCCCTTGGTGATGATGCGCTCCGGGTGCACCAGGCCGGTCACGGCCAGCCCGTACTTCGGCTCCCGGTCCGAGATGGTGTGCCCGCCCGCGACGACCGCGCCGGCCTCGCGGACCTTCTCCGCGCCGCCGCGCAGGATCGCGCTCAGAATGTCAAGGTCCACGTCGTCGGGGAAGGCCGTCAGGTTGATGGCGAAGAGCACTTCCCCGCCCATCGCGTACACGTCGCTCATCGCGTTGGCGGCGGCAATCGCCCCGAACGCATACGGATCATCGACCACCGGCGGGAAGAAATCCGTCGTGGAGATGATCGCCTGTGTCTCGTTGAGCCGATAGACGGCCGCGTCGTCTGGCGCTGCCAACCCGACCAGCAACGCCGGATAGTCCTCAGCCCGGTAGGTTTCGTCGAGCGGGCGCAGCACGTGCGCCAGGGCCTCTGGCCCCATTTTGGACGCTCAACCGGCGCAGCTTGCCAGCGCGGTCAGCCTGATCTCTTGTCGCGTCACGGTCCCTCGCCTGTGATGCTTCGACGGATACAGCGTTGCTTACAGTATAAGGGATGCCGACTCGCGCGACAATGGGGCGCGGGGAAGTCCAACACTTCTCCGACAATCGCCGCGCGTCGCGCTTCGAAAGCATTCTAGCAGTTTATGGTGTGCGGAAGGTAAACATTCCCTTTATGACGCCGCCGCTCCAATTTGCTCCCGGTATCTGTTTGCCTTCTGGTTCCCGCGATGATGGATTCTGTATGGTTGCACCGGCACTGCTCGCTTGACCGCCCCGTGGAGGCGCAGCACGCTGTCCCCGTCTACCGCCATGGCTGGCGGTAGGGGCGACCGCCGGTTCGCCTACGCACCTACATCTCAACGTTCGTGATAGGCGCACAGCCATTTCGTGACTCTGCAAAGAGATTACCAGGGTCATTTATCAAGCTTCATCACTCGGCGGGCTACGGAAACACACAACAGCACGACGCCGGATGGACAGGGTGAACCGGTACCCTCCCGGACCACGCGCGCGACCGTGCTTTGACCGGCCCGCGCGGCAGACAGTATAATCCCCCATGTGATGAGTCAGAATCGCCTCAGCCGCCTCGAAGCCCACATCGAGCGCCTGGTCGAAGGGAGCTTTGCGCGCCTGTTCGCCGGGCGTCTCGAGCCGCGCCAGGTCGCCATCCAGCTCGCCCATGCCATGGAAGACAACGCCTACGCCGCGCCCGGCCAGAAGCGCCCCATCGCGCCCGACGCCTACACGGTCTTCATCCACCCGGAGGACTTCGCCGCGCTGACCCAGGCCCAGCCCGACCTGGCGGCGGCGCTCGGCACGCACCTGGTTGACCTCGCCGCCCGCTCCGAGATGACGCTCACGCGCTTCCCCAGCGTCACGCTCTCGCCCAGCGTCAGCGTGCCCCGGCACACGGTGCGCGTCGCCGCCCAGATCGCGTCCGCCCCGGTCAGCACGGCCATCATCGACGCGGACGCCGGCGCGCACACGTCGCAGCCGGCGGCCCCGCCGCCCAACGCCCGCCTCATCATCGAGGGCGAGCGCGCCATTCCGCTCACGCAGCCGACGGTCAACATCGGGCGCCGTCTGGACAACCACATCGTCATCGACGACCTGCGCATCTCGCGGCGGCACGCGCAACTGCGCCTGCGCCAGGGGCGTTATGTGCTCTTCGACCTCGGCTCCAGCGGCGGCACCGCCGTCAACGGCCAGGCGGTCCAGGAGTGCATCCTCCGGCGCGGCGACCGCATCGCGTTCGGCGGCGTGTTCGCCGTCTACCAGGAGGACCCCCCAGACACGCCGCGCCACGACACCCAGCTCCACACCGGGTAGGCTCAGTGAGCGAAGAACTGCTCTTTGTGCTGCGGACGCTCGCCGCCGTGCTGCTCTACGCCTTTCTCGGCGGGCTGTTCTACCTGCTCTGGCGCGACTACCGCGCAGCCGCCGCCCAGGCCGCGCAGAAGGAGCGCCCCAGGGCCGGCTCGTGGTGGTAAGCGCACCGGACGGCCTCTCGCCGCAGCAGGCCGTGTTCCCGCTGCACCCGCTCACGACGGTGGGCCGCGCGCTCACCAATTCGGTCGTCCTGCCGGACACGTTCGCCAGCTATGACCACGCCACGCTCACCCTGCGCGGCGGGAGGTGGTGGCTCCAGGACCTGGATAGCTCGAACGGGACGACGCTCAACGGCGCGCTGATTACCGAGCCGACCGTGATTGCGTCGGGGGGACATCATCGGCATTGGACGGACAAAGCTCCGCCTGGAACTTGACTGATCCAGACGGAGCCTGACGCCATCGGGGTGATGCGGAAAACGCGCCGGCGAGGCCGCCGCCGCGCGAAAACAGCGGTTACTTGCGGATCGCCTCGCGGATGATCTGTACCACCTGGTCCATCTCGACGGGCTTGAGCAGCGTGTGCGTCGCGCCCGCCGCCGCCGCCGACTCGAGGAAATACGGGTACGCCGTAATCACGATGATGGGCATATCGGCCCACTTGAGCTTGCCCCTGATGTGGTCGATTACGACCGTCCCCGACACCTCCGGCATGGCGATGTCCAGGAGCACGGCGTCCGGGCGCTCCTTCTTGAGCGCGTCAATGGCCTGCGCGCCGTTGCCCGCCTCCAGGGTGTCAAAGCCGGCGGTCTCGAACACGCGCTTGTACAGGCGGCGCAGGTCGCTATCGTCCTCTACCAAAAGCACGACTTGGGGCATCCAGCTCCCTCCGCTCGGTGCATCGATTTCATGCAGTATACACAACCCCGCGCGTTTGCGGTAGTGCCTCTCTGTGGTACTATCTGCGGCGCACATTCCCCATGACGGCACGCACGCAACGCTTTTAGGAGGCACTCCAATGGACCTCGGTCTCAGTGGCAAACGCGCCCTCGTCGCCGCCGCCAGCCGCGGGCTGGGCGCTGCAACGGCGCGCTGTCTCTCGCTTGAGGGCGCTCAGGTTGCGATCTGCGCACGCGACAAGAAGCGCCTGGCGGAAACCGCCGACGTGATCAGCAAGGAAAGCGGCAACCCCGTCTACCCGCTGGTCGCCGATCTGAGCCGGTCGGCGCAGATCACGGCGATGGTCGTCGCTGCGGCAGAGACACTGGGGGGCCTGGACATCCTGGTCACGAACGCGGGCGGGCCGCCGCCGGGGACCTTCGAAAGCACGCCGCTCGATGCGTGGGCGGCGGCGACCGAGCTGACCTTCCTCTCGGCGGTGCGCCTGGTCCATGCCGCGCTGCCCTTCCTGCGCCAGTCGGAAAGCCCGGCGATTCTCACAATCTCGTCGTTGAGCGTCAAGCAGCCTATCGCCAACCTCGTGCTCTCCAACGCGGTCCGCCCCGCCGTGGTCGGCCTCACGAAGGCGCTTGCGGAGGAACTCGGCCCGGAGGGCATCCGCGTCAACAGCATCCTGCCCGGCCTCACTCGCACCGAGCGCGTCGAGGCACTCATCGAGGCAGACATGGCGCGCAACGGCACGACCTACGAGGAAGAGATGGCGGTGCGCGTGCGCAACACCCCGCTGCGCCGCATGGCCGAGCCGGAGGAGTTCGCCAGGGTCGCCGCCTTCCTGTGCTCGCCGGCGGCCAGCTACGTGCACGGCGCGATGGTGCCGGTGGACGGCGGCGCGATCAAGGCGACGCTCTAGGCCCTCCGGGCGGGTCGCCTGGCCGCGCGCGTGACCAGCCACACGCCGGCCAGGATCGCCCCGCCGCCGGCGAGCGTGAGCGGGCGCACCGGCTCGCCGAGCAGGAGCGCCGCCAGCGCCAGCGTCACCAGCGGCTCGATGTAGAGGAAAACCCCCACCTGCGAGGCGTCCAGCTCCGCGAGCGCGTCATACCAGAAGAGCTGCGCCAGCGCCGAGACGAACACCGCCAGAAACCCCAGCGCCAGCCAGCCGGTCGCATCCAGGCGGCCAGGGGCCTGCCAGCCCTCCCGCGCCACGAAGGCCGGCAGCGTCCACAGGCAGCCGAGCGCCATCACGTGCGTCATCAGCACGCCGGGTCGCCGCCGCCCGGCCACGCGCTTGCTCAGCACCGAGTACACCGCCCACGTGATCGCGCTGGAGAACACCAGCACGTCGCCCACCGTGCTGGGGAGCGCGAGCACGTCCAGCCCGCCGGCCTGCGCAACCACGATCAGCAGCGCGCCGCCCATCGCCAGCGCGAAACCGGCGACCTTGTGCGCGCCAAAGCGCTCGCCCAGGAACCGCCACGAGAGCAGCGCGATGAACACCGGCGAGAGCGCCACCATCCAGCCGGTGGTGGTGGCCGAGGTGAGCGTGAGGCCGACGGCCTGGATGGCGAGGTGCAGCGCGATCCCGACCAGGCCGAGCACGGCCAGGTCGAGCAGCAGCCGGTCGCGTATCCAGCCGTCCCAGCGCCCGCGCACCCGCATCAGCGCGTAGAGCACGACAGCGCCGCCGAACGTGCGCAGCGTCACCAGCGCGAGCGGGTCGATCTGCGCGACGACGACCTTGGTGGCGACGAACGACGCTCCCCAGATGGTGATGGCGGCCAGGGCTTTGAGGCTCGCAGCGCGCACGGTGTTCTCCTGTTAGAGGGCGGAGCCGCCAAATGCGGGGGATTATAGCGCGTTGCCGTCGCGCTAAGGCAACAACACCTTTGCATCTAATATAGGTTTGCATAGAATAGGAAGTGCAAGAATGTGCGGGGTGACAAGTCCCGCCGACCTGTCACCCCACCGGTCAATGGACTTGGCTGTCAGCTAGCTAGTCTTTGTCGGATCGGCTAGCTGATAGCCTTGTCCTTGCTTAGGGGTTGGCGGAAACGGTTCGCCTTGAACCACAGTCCGCTCGACCGTCGTCAGCTTGCCCGTGCGTGCCGAGACAATGACGTACTGCCCGGACTTGGGGCACCGCTGGCCTGGACGGAAAGTTCGCTTTGCCATAGCTATGTAACCTCCTTCTCCCCAACGATTTCACATTTGTGATCTGCGGCAGGCAAAATCGGATACCACAAGCAATGCTTGGGCGGGACGGCTCTGACCTGCCCACCGCGATTGGGCACATCCTAAAACAAAACGACCGACTCCGGTCAGATGAGTTCGGTCGTTTCATAACGTCTCAGTGAGTTT
This sequence comes from Anaerolineae bacterium, assembly GCA_027494055.1. GTDB lineage: Bacteria > Chloroflexota > Anaerolineae > Aggregatilineales > JAFGMM01 > JAOSJO01. The sequence goes on from JAOSJO010000028.1 coordinate 78,321, forward strand.
TGGGTGATTTTATTCCGTGAATGATTCGCTTTCAACATGTCCGTTACCCAAGCTCAGTATATCTGAATTACTGCGCGTCGTCAATAGCACTCTCATCACTAGAGTGCTAAAGCGAGGCGTGCCTGTCTGATTTCGTGCGTGCTGGTACGGATCTGACCAGAGCCTCGAAATCGCATAGCTTCTTACCTCACCCCCCGCCGCGCCTGCGAGCCTGCCTTCCCCTCTCCATTTTCATGGAGAGGGGGGATTGAGGGGGTGAGGCAAACAGCAATCGCTCTCTGGCGCGCAGCGCGTCCACATAATTTTGCGACTCCCCGAAAGCCGGCACAGAATACGTCCATTCTGTAACACGCTCCGTGCTGCCGTGTCTTTTCTTGGTGAAGGCTACCGGTAGCACAACGCAGGCGGTGATCATGGCAGAGCAGCCCGCGGAGGCGTCCGCGCGCGTGTGGGACGCCGAAGCTCAGGAGGAAATCCGCATCATGCAGGCGGCGCGCGCCAACCCGGCGCGGTTCGCGCCCATCTATGAGCGCTACTTTGCGCGCATCTATGGCTACTGTGTGCGCCGCGTCGCCACCCCGCAGGAGGCGGAAGACCTCACAAGCCAGGTGTTCACCCGCGCGCTCGTGGGCCTTCCGAAGTATCGAGGCGGGCAGGTCGCCGTGTGGCTCTTTCGCATCGCACACAACGCCGTCGTCAACCACCTGCGCGGCCGGCGGCCCCAGGTCTCGCTGGAGGCCGCCGACCTCGACGTGACCGACGACGGCCCGGAGCCGGGCGCGCGCCTGGACGAGGCCGAGGCGCTGGAGGCGCTGCGCGACCTCGTTGCGGCGCTGCCAGACGCGCAGCAAGACCTGCTCGCGCTCAAGGTCGTCGCCGGGCTGACCTCCGAAGAGGTCGGCGCGGTGCTCGGCAAGAGCGCCGGGGCGGTCCGCGTGGAGCTGCACCGGGTCATCAAGAAGCTGCGCGCGCAGTACACCGCAACGTATGGGGCCGAGTGGTCCGGGCCCAGCGCCAACGGCAAGGAGAGGCAGTGATGAACGTCCCATCCTCCCGGAGCGAAGCGGAACTGATCGATCAGTTCATCGACGCGCTCACCCACAACCCGTTCGCGCCTGCCCCGCCCGGCCTCGACCCGGAAGACCGCCGCCTTCGTGCGCGCGCTGGCCCAGGCCGTCCACGTCGATGCGCCGTCGGGCGCGGTCCAGCGGCGCGTGTGGCAACGCGCGTCCGCCGCCGCGCTCTCCCCTGACGGCAAGGCCTCGGAGCCGGCCTACACCGAGATCGTACCGTATCAAAACGAGAGCTTACAGGAGCGTGTTAACGTGAATTCGTCAATCGGCGCTATCCATCCCGGTCGTTTCAGGCCGTTCAGGCGCTTCGGCGCGCAGTGGCTCACGCTGGCGGCTGCGCTCGCAGCGGTCGTGCTGTTTGGGGCGCTGCTGGCCTACATCAACGGGCAGCCCGCCCCAGAACAACCCGGCGTCGGCGGGTCGGGCGCGCAAGACGCCACCGTCACACCGCCCCCGACGGCCACCATCACGGCGACGCCGATCATGTTCGCGTGTATGCCGTATCCCGGTTGGACGCACTACATCGTCCAGCCGGGCGACACCCTGGCCGCGCTCAGCGCGCGCTTTGGCGTCTCGCAACAGGAGATGCAGATCGCCAACTGCCTGCCCGATGGCGGCGGGACGCTCACCGTCGGGCAGCGCATCTGGGCGCCGCCGTTCGCGCTCGATACGCCGCAGATCGCGGTGGGCGACAGGGTATCGGGCGCGCTCGACGCCGACCAGACGGTCTTCGCCTACCGCATTGCGGCGGCGCGTGACATCGTGCTCTTCCTGCGGCTCACGACGGAGGGGTTCGAACCCTTCCTCGGCTACGCCCACCGCCATGTCGACGCCGATGGCGCGATCCAGAACCGGGCCAGCGGGAGCGTCAGCGGGACGGGGATCGTCATCTTCGACCTTGAGGCCGGCGACGAAGTGTCGGTCACAGTCAGCAGCCTGCAACCGGGCGCTGCGGGCGCGTTCACCCTCACGCTGGAGGAAGCGCCGCCGCATACCGAACTGAGCTACGGCGACACGGTCGAGAGCGCAATCGCAGACGACGCGGATAACCGGCTGTTCTTCTTCAAGGGCGCGGTGGGCGACGTGGTGAGCCTCCGTGTGGACAGCGATGACGTTGACACACGCCTGAGTCTGCTCGACTCCAAGGGCGCCACCTACATCACGGACGACGACGGCGGGCGCGGCTTCAACCCGGAGATCATGGACTTCATGCTGCCGGCGGAGTTGGACTACTACGTGCTGGTCGAGCCGGTCAGCCAGGGCGCGCAAGGGCGGTTCAGCCTCGCGCTTGAGCTGGTGGACCAGCAGCCCGTCCCCGCGCCCGCCGAGATGCCGGCGATGCTTACCGAAGCCACGCCCATCGAGATCGGCGACACCATCACCGGCGCGCTCGACGCGGACGCCGCCGAGGCCCTCTACGCCTTCAACACCGAGTCTGAAGGGGTTGTGGCCGTGTACCTCGCCTCCGCCGACTTCGTGCCCGTGCTGAGCCACGCCATGATCCACGAGGGCGGCGGGGGGCGGCGGCGGTGGTGGGGGCGGCGGGTGGAGGCGGCCCCGTAAGCGCCCCGGTCTTCACCAGCGAGGTCCATTTCCTCACGGTACCGGCCAACGCGGAGGTCATCCTCAACGTGCACGGGATCGACCCACTGGCGGGCCTCGGCGCGTTCACGCTGAGCGTGCAATCGCTGGATGCGGTGGTCACGCACGTGCGCTACGGCGACGTCGTCGCGAGCGAACTCACCGCCGACCTGCCCTTCCAGATGTTCGCGTTCGAGGCCGCCGGGGGCGACACCGTAACCATCAACGTGGACAGCGACGGCGCGTTCGACAGCCAGTTGCGCCTGCTGCTCCCTGGGGCGCGGAGGTGTACGCCGACGACGACGGCGGTCCCGGCTACGATCCGGAAGTCCGCGACCTCTACCTCGCGGACGGCGGCGCTTACTACGTCGTGGTGCAGCCGGCGCGGGAGGGCCAGGTGGGCCGCTTCACGTTCCGCCTCACGCTGAGCGACACGCCGGGCACGAAGCCTCCGGCGCTTCCCACCGCCGTCCCGCCAACGGTCCCGCCTCTCGCGACCCTGCTCCCCACGCCCACGCCGGTACCTGCAGGGCCGGGCGCGGTCCCCTCGGCGACGTGGGTACCGACCGTCCCCCCGCTCCCCTCAGCGACGGTCGTGCCGACCGCCACACCCATACAATGACGCAAAAGGGACACGGCTCCGGGCCGTGTCCCTGAAAGTGCGCCTTTTCAGGTCACGGGGGGTGCAGCGCTGCTGCGCCCCCCGACGCCGGTCGCCTACGCTCCGGCACGCGACTCCCTGAGCATGTCGCGCAGCACAGTGTGCAGGATGCCGCTGTTGCGGTAGTACGTCACTTCGACCGCCGTGTCGATGCGGACCTTCACCGCGAACGTGAAGGCCGTCCCGTCCGGGCGCGTCGCGGTCACGTCGAGGCGCTGCCCCGGCGTCAGGTTCGCCGGCACGGGGATGTCGAACACCTCTTCGCCCGTCAGGCCGAGCACGTCCGCGTCCTGCCCATCGACGAACTCCAGCGGCAGCACGCCCATCCCGACCAGGTTGGCGCGGTGGATGCGCTCGAGGCTCTTAGCGATCACCGCGCGCACGCCCTGGAGCGCCGGCCCCTTCGCCGCCCAGTCGCGCGACGAGCCGGTGCCGTACTCCGCGCCCGCGATCACGATCAGCGGCGTGCCCGCTTCCTTGTAGCGCATCGCTGCGTCGTAAATCGTCATCACCTCGTCGCCGGGCAGCAGGCGCGTGTAGCCGCCCTCGACACCCGGCACGAGCTGGTTGCGCACGCGCACGTTGGCGAAGGTGCCGCGCGTCATCACGCGGTCGTTGCCGCGCCGCGAGCCGTAGCTGTTGAACTCGGCCACGCGCACCCCCCGTTCGAGCAGGTACTTCCCGGCGGCGCTATCCCTGGCGATGCTGCCCGCCGGCGAGATGTGGTCGGTCGTCACCGAGTCGCCGAACTTCGCCAGCACGCGCGCGCCCTTGATGTCCGCCAGCGGCGACGGGTCAACCGGCAGGTCGATGAAGTAGGGCGGTTCCTGGATGTAGGTCGACTCCGGGTCCCAGTCGTAGAGGTCGCCGCCGGCGCTGTCGGCCATGGCGTTCCACGTCTCGTTGCCGGTGGAGACATCGGCGTACATGCGCCGGAACATCTCCGGCGTCACCGATTGGTTGATCTGGTCGATGATCTCCTCGCGCGTGGGCCAGATGTCGCGCAGGTACACGTCCGCGCCGTCCCTGTCCTGGCCGATTGGCTCGTTGTACAGGTCGATATCCGCCGTGCCGGCCAGCGCATAGGCCACGACGAGCGGCGGCGAGGCGAGGTATGACGCCTTCACCAGCGGGTTGATGCGCCCCTCGAAGTTGCGGTTGCCGCTCAACACCGCGACCGCGACGAGGTCCTCCTCACGCACCGCCTTGGCGATGGCTTCGGGCAGCGGGCCGCTGTTGCCGATGCACGTGGTGCAGCCGTAGCCGACGATGTGGAACCCAAGCTGCTCCAGGTAGGGCATCAGCCCGGACTCTTCGAGGTACGCCGTCACCACGCGCGAGCCAGGCGCGAGGCTCGTCTTCACCCAGGGCCTGGCCTGCAGGCCGCGCTCGACCGCCTTGCGCGCCAGGAGGCCCGCACCGAGCATCACCGAGGGGTTGCTCGTGTTGGTGCAGCTCGTGATCGCCGCAATGACGACCGTGCCGTGCCCCATCTCGGCGGCGCTGCCGTTCATGGAGACCGTCGCCGTACGCGCCGCGTCGGCGGCGCTCAGCTCAAAGCCGCGCTTGCTCACCGGCGCGCGCAGCGCCTCGCGGAAGCCGGCCTTCATCTCACGCAGCGGCACGCGGTCCTGCGGGCGCTTGGGGCCGGCCATGCTCGGCTCGACCGTGCCCAGGTCCAGCGCCAGCGTGTCGGAGAACACCGGGGCGGGCGTGTCGTCGGTGCGGAAGAGGCCCTGCGCCTTTGCGTAGCGCTCCACCAGTTGCACCTGTGCGTCCGCGCGGCCCGTGCGCCACAGGTAACGCAGCGTCTCGGCGTCGATGGGGAAGAAGCCCATCGTCGCGCCATACTCCGGCGCCATGTTGGCAATCGTGGCGCGGTCGGGCAGCGAGATGTAGCTGAGGCCCTCGCCGTAGAACTCGACGAACTTGCCGACGACGCCCTTCTGGCGGAGCATCTGCACGACGGTCAGGGTGAGGTCGGTCGCCGTTGCGCCCTCCGGGAGCTGCCCGTGAAGCCTGAACCCGACCACCGCCGGCACCGGCATGTAGAGCGGCTGGCCCAGCATCCCCGCCTCGGCCTCGATGCCGCCCACGCCCCAGCCGAGCACGCCGAGGCCATTCACCATCGTGGTGTGCGAGTCGGTGCCGACCAGCGTGTCGGGGAAGGCGACGCCGCCCTGCTCGGTGACCACCGTCGCCAGGTACTCCAGGTTGACCTGGTGCACGATGCCGGTCGCGGGCGGCACGACGCGGAAGTTGTCGAACGCCTTTTGCGCCCAGCGGAGGAACTGGTAGCGCTCGTGGTTGCGCTTGAACTCGATCTCGGCGTTGAGGCGCAGCGCCTCCGGCGAGGCGTAGTAGTCCACCTGTACGGAGTGGTCGATCACCAGATCGACGGGCACGACCGGGTTGATGCGGTTCGGGTCGCCGCCCATGCGCGCCATCGCCGCGCGCATCGCCGCCAGGTCCACCACCGACGGCACGCCTGTGAAGTCCTGCAGCAGCACGCGCGACGGCCTGAACGGGATTTCGCGCCCGCCGTTCACGGTGGCGTCGTCCGCGCGGGCGTCGCCCGCGGCAGCGACGCCGTCCCAGTTGGCGACGGCGGCCACCAGGTCTTCGGCGATCTCCACGCCGTCAAAGTGGCGCAGCAGGTTCTCCAGCAGGATTTTGAGGCTAAACGGCAGCCGCGCCACCGGCCCCACGCCGCGCGCTTCGAGGGCCGGGAGGCTGTAATAACTGGCGCCCGCGCCCTCCAGAGCCGCGCGCACGCCAAACGGGTCTTTTGTGTGAGTCATCCTTCGCTGTCCTTCTTTGGTTCAGTTTTCCTGTCGCCCAGCGCAATTATCTACCTTGATTATCCACAAATTGGGCGAAGCCTCCACAAGAATCGCGAAAAATCGCGTTTGCCGGTGGCCTGCCGCGCCTGGGAGGGTGTCAGGGCGCGGAGAGGAGAGTTAACCACGGATTACACGGTTAATAAGAATGAGACACAGCGTGCTGTGCCCCTATGTACCGCCATATCTGGCGGTAGGGGCGACCCGGCGGGTCGCCCCTACGCCTACATCATCAAGGTTTGTGATCGGCGCACAGCCGTGCCGTGAGTCTGCGAAGCGAGTCAGGGCTGCCCGATGTACAGCGGGTTGGTCAGCGCGCGGACCACGGGCGTGCCGCCCGGTCCCGGCTCCGTCAGTTGCGCGCGGACGTAGCGGCTCTCGGCCACGTCAAGCGGAATCGGCTGCGTCTCGTCGTCGCCGGCGACGGGCAGCGCGGCGCGCAGCCCGGAAGCGTCGTGCAGTTCCAGCGTCAGGCCGGCCGCGCCCACCGCGCGCACGCGCAACGCAGCCTCCCCATCCGGCGGGGGCGGCATCCGGTCGCCCATCAACGCGCCCCCTGCCGACAGGTACAACTGCGGGCCGGCGGGCTGCTCCGAGACGAAGGCGTGGCCGGCCCGCAGGCCGTCCAGGATGCCCTGCGCCGTCGGCGCGCCGGGGCAGTAGACCCAGGTCGTGGGCACGCCGATGCGGGCGATCTCCTGGGCGTGCGCGGTGAGGCGGTGCGCGTCGCTGCCGCCCACGGCGGTCAGGCGACGGCCCTGCCGCAGCCGCTTTTCCCAGAAGGCCAGCGCCTCCCAGTTGTTGAGCATCCATGGGCCGTTCCAGACCTCGATGCAGTCGCACGTATCCGCCTGCGGAAGTTCCCAGGGCGGGCCGTAGGCGCGCGGGTGATTGATGGAGACGAGCGCGCCCTTTGCGGCGGCGTGCCGCATCACCCGGTCCATCCGCTCCGTGGTCAGGGCGCGGAAGTCGATCCACTCGCTCAGCCCCCAGGCGCACCAGTGGCCTTTGAAGGTCGTCATCTCGCAGCCGGGGATCAGGATGAGGTTCTGCGGGCGCTGCTGCGCCAGGTCTGCGAGCGCGGTGATGGTGTTGTGATCGGTGACCGCCAGGAAGTCCAGCCCCAGGCGCTCCGCCGCGCGCACCACCTCCCCCGGCGCAGAGTCGCCGTCGCTGTGGCAGGTGTGGCAGTGCAACTCGCCGCGATACCAGCCGTCGGGCCGGGGCGGGAGCGTGACGCTGTCCGCCAGCGTGAGCCAGCGCGGCGGCGTCGCGCCGCCATCGCCGCCGGGCAGGCACCGAACCGTCACGCGGAAGTTGCAGCCGCCCTCGCTGACCTTGTAGAAACCCAGGAAGATGTACCAGACGCCGGGCGCGATGGGACCGGGAACGTAGCCGGGCGTGGCCTCGTCGGGCGCGATGAAGAACGATTGGCGCGCGCTACCGCTCCAGCCGCGAAAGCCCGCGCTGAGGAAGTCGATCCCGCGCTGGTCGAAGATGCCGATGTCAACCGTGTTGCCGCCGGTGAGGAACGGGTTGGAATCGATTGCGGCGTCGTACTCGTAGGACACCTCCAGCCGGCCCGTGCCGGGCGGGACTTCGAACGGGAAGTGGTGGTAGGCGCCCGCCTGGTCGGGGGCATGTGGCCTTCGATGACGCGCTCGATCATGGGATCAGATTCCCCCTCCCATGGGGTTCGCCCGCCCCATCAGGCGCGCGGGGTTACGATCCGTGCAGGCCGGTCGTCGCAATGCCCTCGACAAGATACCGCTGAAAGGCGACGAAGACAACAAAGACGGGCACCAGCGACAGGCTTGCCATCGCAAAGATCGCCCCCCAGTCGGTGGCGGCGGCGGGGTCGGCGAAGCTGCGCAGCGCCACCGAGACGGTGTAGAGGTTCGGGTTGTTCAGGTAGATCAGCGGCGCGAGAAAGTCATCCCACGTCCAGTAGAACGCGAAGATCGCGGCGGTAATGACCGCCGGCTGCAACTGCGGCAGGATGATGCGGAAGAAGATACCCACCTTGCCACAGCCATCGATCTGCGCGGCCTCATCCAGTTCAATGGGGATGCCGCGGATGAACTGGATGATCATGAAGATGAAGAACGCGGAACCGCCGAAGCGCGGCAGCAGCAGCGGCAGGAAGGTGTTCAACCAACCAAGCCGGCTGAACACGATGTACTGCGGGATGATCTGCACCTGGATCGGCAGCATCAGCGTCAGCATCATCACCGCGAACCAGAAGCTCTTGCCAGTGAACTGCACCCTGGCGAACCCAAACGCGACGACGGCGGACGCCGTCACCTGAATGATCGTGCCCAGGCCGGCATAGATGATCGAGTTCTTGAAAAATGTGGCAAATGAGACCCCGCCATACCCCGCCCAGCCGTTGGCGTAGTTCTCGAAGTAGAACGTCTGCGGAATCAGCGCCGCCGTGTTGGTCCAGATTTCGTCAGGCCCTTTGAACGAACTGCCGACCAGCCAGAGGATGGGATAGAGCATCACGAAGCCGACCACCCCAATGAAGACGTGATAGGTGATGCTCCGCAGCAGCTTCCGGTTGCGGTCCGCTGTGAGCGTGTCGCGGCTGGGTTTGAGCGCGTCCACCCTCATCGCCTACCTCCCCTCCTTGGACTCGTAGAACACCCAGTACGATGAGGACCGGAACACCAGGCCAGTCAGGACGGCGACAACCACAAGCAGCACCCAGGCCATCGCGGCGGCGTAGCCCATCTCGAAGGTGACGAAGCCGCGCTGGTACACGTAGAGCGCGTAGAAGAGCGTCGTGTCCAGCGGCGCGCCATTGCCGCCGCTCACAACAAACGCCTGCGTGAAGATCATAAACCCGGCGATGATCTGCATCACCAGGTTGAAGAAGATGATCGGCGTCAGCAGCGGCAGGGTGATGCGCCGGAACTGCTGCCACCCGCCCGCGCCGTCGATGGCCGCCGCCTCGTACAGCTCGGCGGGGATGTGCTTGAGGCCGGCAAGGAAAATCAGCATCGGCGAGCCGAACTGCCACACCGCCAGCGTAATCAGCGTCCAGATGGCCGTCTGCGGGTTCCCCAGCCAGTTGACGCCGGGAATGCCGACCGTGTCCAGCAGGAAGTTGATCAGCCCATTCTTGCCGAAAATCTCGCGCCACATCACCGCCACGGCGATGCTCCCCCCGACGACCGAGGGCGCGTAGTAGGCCGCGCGGTACAGGTACACCCCCGGCGCTTGGTGTTCAGCAGCATCGCCACCCCCAGCGCGAAAAGCAGCCGGAGCGGGACTGAGAAAAAGACATAGTAGAGGGTGGCCTTCACCGACCGCGCATAGCGAATATCCTGAAAGAACATGCGCTGGAAGTTATCCAGGCCGATGAACTCATAGTCGCCAATCACGTCGTAATCGGTGAACGAGAGCGCGAGCGAAGCCAGCAGGGGCAGGAGCGTAAACAAGAGGAAGCAAATGAGCCAGGGCGAAATGAACAGATAGCCGACAAGGTTGTCCTGCCTGGCGCGGGCGCGCCGGCGCGCCCGCCGGGTCAGCGCGCTGCCGGCGAGCGCGCGCGGAGACGAAGAAGGGACCGCTGAATCGCCCATCCCACACCTCGATTATGGCTTTCGACCTGGGGCGCGGCCAAGCGCATGAGCGTCCCGCTCAGCCGCGCCCACAACCTTGCGTGCGAACTGCCTCGCGCGCAGTTCAGCCGGCTACTGGTTCTGCGCCAGGATGGTGGTGGCCTCCTGCCGCAGGATGGCGACGCCCTCCTCCACCGGCATCTGCCCGTAGAGCACCGGGTCAACGAACATGGGCCAGTAGACGTTGTTGAGGATATCCCCCCATCCCGGCGGGTCCGGCGGGCGAATGGGCATGGTGTCTTCCTCGACGCGCGACAGGAACTCGAACATTTCCGCCTGCGCCGGGCCAAGCGACGGCATCATCGCCTCGCGGACCGCCGAGGAGACGGGCACGCCACGCTCTGCACCGAGCACCTCGTTGGCCTCGACGGAGTTGGTGAAGAAGTCGATGAACATCGCCGCTTCTTCGGCGTGCTCGGATTGCTTGGTGATCGACCAGAACATCGACGGCTTGATGTAGTTGGCCGAATATGCATCTTCGACGCGCGGCACGAACCACAGCTTGAAGTTCCGATCCTCGCCCGCAGCCGTCCACACGGCGACAAGCTGGTTGCTCCAGAAGTAGCCCATGGCGGAGTCCCCGGTCACGAGGGGGTTTGTCTCGACGCCCGTGCCGGTAAACTCCGCGACTTCCTCCTCGCGCGTGATCATCGCGCCGGAGTCTTGCAGGCGCACGAGCATGTTGAAGTAGTCGATCAGCGGCTGGTCGTCGGCGTAGCCAAGCTCGGTGCCATCGGGGGAGGTGGTCCACTGGTCGCAGCAGCTCATGTAGAGGTCTTTCCAAAGCTCGTAGTTGGACAGTCCAGGGTTGGTGCCCATGCCCCAGATGCCCAGCTTCTCATGAAGCTCGTTGGCGACCGCCTCGAACTCGGTCCAGGTCCACTGCGGGTCGGGCAGCTCCATGCCCGCCTGCTCGAAGGCGTCCACGTCCAACGCAACGGCCTGCGCGTTGTTGCCCAGGTTGATGGCGTACAGCACGTCGTCGATGCGACCGCCAGCCAGCGACGCCTCGGCGACGTTAGAGAGGTCGATGGCGCCGCTCGCCACGAGGTCATCGAGCGGCAGGAGCAAGTCCCTGGAGACCCATTCGTTGATGCGGGCGTAGTCCTGCTGCATGATGTCCGGCATTTCCTGCCCGGCGGCCTGGGTCGCCATGCGCACCCAGTAGTCATCCCAGGCGGCGAACTCGGAGATGACGGTGATGTTGGGGTGCTCTGCCATGAACATGTCGATCACCGCGAGGGTGCGGTCGTGGCGGTTCTGCGACCCCCACCAGGCGATGCGGAGTTCGATCTCCTCTTCTTGCGCCAGGAGCGCGCTGCTGCTGCTCAGCAGCATTGCGATCAGCGCGAAAACCAATATCTTGCGCATTTTCTTCTCCTTCGAGAACGTGTCAGAGCCTAGAACACATCTGGCAAGGTGAGCGTTTGGCGCGCGCAATCTCCCATCAAGTCGATAGACCCTCCTTCCGGTACCCCTGCGGCACTCCTGCCCGCATTACTGTGTGCATGATCGTGAAAGCCATCGCTACCCGTCTGGTGCGGGGCTGAGGCACTCCGTGTCGGTGTCGATGATGCCCTTCGAAGCAAGGTAATCGACGTAGGCGGCGAGGGCGTCGCGGTTGTGTTGTTGGGTGAGGGCGACAAACGCATCGGCATCGCGGCGGCGCAGCGTCTCCACCATCTCGTGGTGCTGGCGCTGGGCGCGGTCCAGCCGGTGCACGAAGACATCTTCGATGTAGTGGTTGCGCAGCCGGTCCCAGTGGTCAAAGGCTTTCGCCATCGTGTTGCGGACGAGCGGGGTGCGGGCATGCTCGCAGATGAGGAGGTGAAACGCGATGTTGTACTGCGACCACTGGTTGGGGTCGTCGAGCGCGGCGTCCATGCGGGTGAGGTGTTCGGACATTGTGTTCAGGTCGGCTTCGGTCATGCGCTCGCACGCCGCGCGCCCGGAGATCGTTTCGAGGACGGCGAGCAGCTCAAAGATTTCGCAGATCATCGTGGGCTTCATCTCGGTGACCATCGCGCCGACGTAGGGTTCGATGGTCACGAAGCCGTCGCCCTCGAGCTGGCGCAGCGCCTCCCGGACCGGGATAGGGCTGACGCCGAGGGAGTTGGCGAGGTCCTCGATGACCAGGCGCTCGCCGGGCTTCAGGTCGCCCTGGATAACGGCGTTGCGCAGCGCATCGTAGACCAGCGCGTTTTTGCTCCGAAATGCCGTGATCTGTTGCATCGTGCGCCCGCATGCGGTAGAATATATTATATATTATATACGAGAACGTCGCGGCTGGCAAGCGTCTTTTTGCGGCGGGGCGCAGGCCTCTGCCACACAGGAGGGCACATTGCACGACGAAGGTGCGCGACACGAGAGGTGCGAGACCGCCCTGGCGTTCGCCGGCCGGCAGCTCCGGCGGCTCGTCGAGGCGCATCCCGACTACTTCCCCATGTACACCGTCAACGGCAGGTGGAAACACGGCGGCGACGCCTGGACGAACTGGTGCGAGGGCTTCCTCGGCGGGCAGTTGTGGCTCATCTACGCCCACACCGGCGACCCCTGGTTCCGCGCGCGCGCGGAGCACTACAGCCGCCTCATCGAACACCGCAAGACCGACCGCACGGTGCATGACCTGGGCTTTCTCTTCTGGCCGACCTGGAAGCGCTGGTACGACCTGACCGGTGACCAGGCCGCCAACGCGGTCGTGATCGAGGCGGGGCGCACGCTCGCCCTGCGCTTCAAGGAGAAGGGTCAATACCTCCGCTCGTTCGTCGCCGACGAGAGCCTGTTCATCGACATCATGATGAACGTGGGCATCATCTTCTACGCCGCGCAGCAGACCGGCGACGCGGATCTCTGGCGCATCGCCAACCAGCACTGCCTCACCACGCGCCGCTGCCTTGTGCGCGGCGATGGCAGCACCGCGCACGAGGGCATCTTCGACACCGCGACCGGCGCGTTTCTGCGCCAGAGCACGCACCAGGGCTGGCGCGACGATTCGTCGTGGGCGCGGGGGCTGGCGTGGGCGCTGTACGGCTTTGGCACGGCCTACACCTTCACGCACGATGCGCGCTTCCTGCAGACCGCCGAGGCCTGCGCGCGCTTCTACATCGAGCACACGCCGCCACACGGCGTGCCACCCAACGACTGGATGGAGCCAGACCCGGCGCTGCCCTACGAAAGCTCGGCGGCGGCCATCGCCGCCAGTGGCCTGTGGGACCTCGCGCAGCTTACCGGCGATCCGTTGCGTGCGCGCTTCTACCGGGAGTACGCGCTGCGCATCCTGGACACGCTGACCGGCCCGGAGTTCCTTGCCATCGAGACGCCCGGCTGGGAGGGCATCCTGAAGCACGGCACCTACCACACGCAGAAGAAGCTGGGCGTGGATGAGAGCGTCATGTGGGGCGATTACTTCTTCGTGGAAGCGCTCAACAAGGGCGTGAAGGCGCGGGGCGATGGACAGTAGGCGCGTTGCGCTGGTCACCGGGGCCGGGCGCGGCATCGGGCGCGGGATTGCGCTGGCGCTGGGCGCGCACGGCTGGGCCGTGGTTGTGAACTACCGCGGCAACGCGGACGCCGCCGATGAGACGGTGCAGTCGATCACGCGCGCCGGCGGGCGCGCGCAGGCGGTCCAGGCGGACCTCGCCGCCGCCGCCGACCGGAGCCGGCTGGTCGATGCCACCCTGGAGGTCTTTGGCCGCGTTGACCTGCTGGTGAACAACGCCGGCATGGCGCCGCGCGTGCGGCGAGACATCCTCGAAACCACCGAGGCCAGCTATGACGAGGTGATGGCGGTCAACCTGAAGGGTCCCTTTTTCCTGACGCAGCGCGTGGCGCAGGCCATGATCGCGCTGCTTGAGGCGGGGTCCGTCGAGGCACCCAAGATCGTCAACATCGGGTCGGTTAGCGCCTACGCCAGCAGCCTCAACCGCGCCGAGTACTGCATCTCGAAGGCCGGCATGGGCATGCTGACGGCGCTCTTCGCCGACCGCCTGGCGGAATACGGCATCAACGTCTACGAGGTGCGCCCCGGTATCATCGACACCGACATGACCAGCGCCGTCAAAGAGAAGTACAATCGCCTGATTGCCGACGGGCTGACGCCCATCGCGCGCTGGGGGCAGCCGAATGATGTCGCGCGCGCCGTGCTCGCCATCGCCGAGGGATACCTGCCGTTCTCCACCGGCGAGGTGATCAACGTCGATGGCGGGTTTCACCTGCGCCGTCTGTAATGGCACACACACGCACCGGGACGATCTCATGACAGACTACAAGAGCGTCGCTCAGTTGAGGACAGTCGAACATCTGCGCCGTTACCTGGAGCGCATCGACGTCGCGTTGCCCTTCGACGCCGAGATGCAGGCGGGGCCTGACGCGCCCCTTGCGCAGCCCTACACGGTCAAAGGCTTCACCATCGGCAACCGCTTCGCCACGCTGCCGATGGAAGGGTGGGACGGCACAGCGGATGGCCGGCCGACCGAGCTGACCCTGCGTCGCTGGCGGCATTTCGGCGTCAGCGGGGCCAAGCTGATCTGGGGTGGCGAGGCGGTCGCCATGCGCCACGACGGGCGCGCCAACCCCCAGCAGTTGATGATTAACGAAGCCACGCTCGGCGACATTGCCGCGCTGCGCGCGGCGCTGGTCGAGGCGCACGAGGCGCGGTACGGGCGCAGCGACGACCTGCTGGTGGGCGTCCAACTGACCCACTCCGGTCGTTTCGCGCGGCCCAACAGCAAGGCGCGCCACGAGCCGATGATCGCCTATCGCCATCCGCTGCTCGACGCGAAGACCGGCATCACCGACGACACCCCGGTGATGACCGACGACGATCTGGCGCGGCTGGTGGACGACTTCGTGCGCGCCGCCGTGCTGAGCCAGCGCGCCGGCTTCCACTTCGTGGACCTCAAGCACTGCCACGGCTACCTGGGCCACGAGTTGCTGACCGCTGTGGACCGCCCAGGGCGCTATGGCGGCAGCTTCGAGAACCGGACGCGCTTTCTGCGTGAGATCGTGGACGGCATCCGCGCGGAGGCCCCTGGGCTGGAGATCGGCGTGCGGCTCAGCGCCTTCGACTGGGCACCGTTCCAGCCCGGCCCGGACGGCGTCGGGGAGCGGGTCGCGCTCGGCGATGGGCCGTACCGCTACGCTTTCGGCGGGGACGGCACCGGCGTGGGCATCGACCTCACCGAGCCGCGCGCCTTCCTCGACATGCTGGCGGCGCTCGACATTCGCCTGGTGTGCATCACCGGCGGCAGCCCCTACTACGTCCCGCACGTGCAGCGGCCGGCGCGCTTCCCGCCCTCCGACGGCTACCTGCCGCCGGAGGACCCGCTGGCCGGCGTCGCGCGGCAGATCGCGGTCACTGCGGAGCTGAAGCGGGGCCATCCAGACCTGGCATTCGTCGGGTCGGCCTACTCCTACCTGCAGGAGTGGCTGCCGAACGTGGCGCAGCACGTGGTGCGTGCCGGCCTGGCCGACTTCGTCGGGGTCGGGCGCATGTTGCTCGCCTACCCTGAGTTCATCGCCGACGTGCTGGAGGGCCGGCCGCTCGACCGCAAGCGCATCTGCCGCACCTTCAGCGACTGCACGACTGCACCGCGCAAGGGGCTGGTCTCCGGGTGCTATCCGCTGGACCATTTCTACAAGTCGCGCCCCGAAGCCGAGATGCTGGCGCAGCTCAAGAAGCAAGAGCGGGCCTGATGAAACGGAAGGTGGCTCTTGTTGGCACGGGCGGCATCGCCCGCGCGCACGTCGCGGCCCTGCGCGAGGCCGGCGCGCGCGCCGAACTCGTCGCCGCTGTGGACATCGACGCCTCCAGGGTGGCGGCCTTCTGCGATGCGCATGGCGTCCCGCACCACTACACCGACGTTGCCGACATGTTGGCGGCGCACAGGCCGGACCTGGTCCACGTCTGCACGCCGCCCGCGACGCACTGCGACCTCGTGATCCAGTGCCTGGAGGCCGGCGCGTGGGTGCTCTGCGAGAAACCGCTGTGCGCGTCCCTGGCCGAGATGGACCGGCTCGACGCCGCCGAACGGCGGACGGGCCGCTACGTGAGCAGCGTGTTTCAGCGCCGCTTTGGGTCGGGCGCGCAACACCTCAAGCGCCTGATGGACGCAGGCGCGCTGGGCCGGCCCCTGCTCGGCCTCTGCCAGACGACCTGGTACCGCGACGACGCCTACTATGCCGTGCCCTGGCGGGGCAGGTGGGCGACGGAGATCGGCGGCACCACCATGATACACGGCATCCACCAGATGGATATGGCCCTGTGGCTCCTGGGCGACTGGCAGGAAGTCACCGCCATGATCGGCACGCTCAACCACGCCATCGAGGTCGATGACGTGGCGCTGCTCTGCGCACGCTTCGCCAACGGCGCGATGCTCAGCGTGGTGAACAGCGCGGTCTCGCCCCGCCAGGAGACCTACATGCGCCTCGACTTCGAGAAGGTGACGGTGGAGCTGCGGTATCTGTACGACTACACGAATGCAGATTGGACGTACACCCTCCCGGATGGGTCGCCCGATCACGAGGCGCTGGCCGCGTGGCAGGCGATACCGGATGAAATCCCGTCGTCACACACGCCGCAGATCATGGCGCTGCTGGACAGCATGGTCCGGGGCGTGCGCCCGCCGGTGAGCGGCCCCGACGCGCGCCGCACCCTGGAGTTTGCAACCGCGCTGTACAAGTCCGCCTTCACCGGGCAGCCGGTCAGGCAGGGTTCGATCACGCCGGACGACCCGTTCTATCACGCGATGCACGGCGCGCCATGAAGCGCGCGGCGCGTCGCACCATCTCACTGGGGCTGCGATGGATTTCCAACTGACGCACGTCTATGGCGACTGCCTCGAACTCGCGTACCGGGGCCGGCCGCTCTTCCGGTACACCTACATGCCGGAGACGCCGGCCGTCGAAGCGCCCAAGCCCTACTTCCACCCGCTCTACACCCTCGACGGCGACGTGGTGACGCTCTTCCGCCCGCACGACCACCGCTGGCATCACGGCCTGGCGATGACGTGCGCGCACCTCTCCGGTGAGAACTTCTGGGGCGGCGGCACGTATGTCCACAGGCGCGCGGGCGGGCAGGGGCCGGGCTACGTCGTGCTCGATAACATCGGGCGGCAGGCGCACCAGGCGTGGGACCAGATCGACTGCACGCCTGACGGGGTCGTGCTCCGCGAGCGGCTGTTATGGATCACCCAGGCCGGCGCGACCTGGATCAACGAGGCGCGGCGGATCGCCGTAACCGAGGTGGACCCGGCGCGGGGGTGCTGGCGTCTGGAGTTCGGGACGCGGCTCACGAACGTGCACGCGGAACCGCTGGTGTTCAGCTCGCCCACCGTCGAGGGCCGCCCCAAGGCGGGCTACGGCGGGCTGTTCTGGCGCGGGGTGCGCGCGTTCACCGGCGGCGCGATCCTGATGGGCGGCGGCCTGGAGGCGGAAGGCGACGAGGCGGACGTGATCGGCAAAGCCGCGCCGTGGCTGGCGTTTGTCGGCCAGCACGACGGCGTAGACCGCAGCGCAACGCTGCTGTTCCTGGACCAGCCGGGCAACCCGCGCTATCCGAACAAGTGGTTCGTGCGCGCCCAGGCCTTCGCGTGCGCGAGCTTCGCCCTGACCTTCGACGAAGCCTACACCCTCCCGCCGGGCGCGGCGCTGGCGCTGGACTACCACATCGTGGTGGGCAACGGCGCGTGGTCGCGGGCGCAGATCGAGGCGTACATCAGCCGCGCCGCCCGCTGACGCCGCCGCTACAGCGCCTCCGCCTCTTCACGCGCGATCTGCACCCAGCGGACCACGCGGTATGGGTCGTGGCGGATCGTGTGGTTGTCCTTCATGATGAATTCCATGCGACAGTCGCGGGTGAGTTGCATCTCCGCGCGCAACTCGGCGCGCACGCCCGCCTCGTCGAAGCTCGGCAGCGCCAGGTCGGTGGGGCTGGGCTTGCGCGAGAAGATGTACTGGTCGCCCAGCATCTCCGCCATCGCGCGCACGTCCACCCACGGCGAGGCCGAGACGCGCCGCAGCCGGGATACTGCCGGACGACGTGCCAGCGGGGGTCGAGCGGTTCGCAGCAACCGTAGCAGTTCAGCCCGAAGCGCTCAAGCAACGAGGCCTGGTAGGGGAAGATGAACTCGGCGAACATGTCCGGCGAGACGCCCACCGTCTCCTGGCTCTCGGCGAAGCCCCACATGTCAATGGTGCGCACGTGGCGGCGAAATCCGGCTGCGGCAGCGCGTGCGACCACCCGAAGCCGCCGGACCCGACGTAGGTGTCGTCGTTGTTCAGGCTGAGCAGCCCGTTCGCTTCCAGGAAGTCCAGCTTGCGCAGGTGGCCGTCGCGCAGGAACGCGATCAGGCGGTGCAGGCCGTCGGGGTTGTCGATCATGTCGAGCATCATCTGCTGCAAGCCCCGCAGGTTGACCAGCGTCCACGTCATGCCCAGCGTCCACCACCACGCCGTCTTGAGGCGGGGCTTGAGCAGGCCGTCGAACGTCTCCTGGGCCAGCGCCAGCGCCTGCGCCGATTTCGCATGATCGACGACGATCTCCGGGAAGCGCAGCCGGGGCAGGTCGCGCGCGTAGTCCTTGAGCGGCGCGTCCCAGACATACGCGCCGCCGTCCTCCCCGCCGATCCTCGTTTCGTGCATCCCCAGTCGCTTTCCTGGTAGACGTGGGGCACGTCGAAGTCGGCCACGATCACGCGGTCGTCGCACATCTCCGCGCCCCAGAAGATTTCCTTGCGCAGCCGGAACTCCCAGTCGCGGGCGAGCGCCCCGGTGCATTCCATCTGGTTGGGCGTGATGATCTCCTGCCAGCCGACCTCCGGGTCGCAGAAGACCAGCGGGCGGGTCGGTTCGAGCGCGTTGTGCCGGTACCAGAGCGTGCGCTTCTCCTGTTCGATGGGGCGGGCGGCCAGCTCGGCGACGCGCGCCGCCAGCCGCCGCAGCACGGCGCGGTCGTCCGCGCTGATGCGCAGATCGTCGGCGCGGGTGCCCATCGTGCTCAACGCCGCCTGTGAGATTTCGGATACGCCGGACATGCTCCCTCCCTCTGCGATGACACACCACGCGCGCTCACCTATCGTACACGCAAAGGAGGCGCGCGATCAAGGGGGCAATCCAGGCGAGGCACGTCAGACGCCCCGCGAGTAACGCGACAGAGATGTGGCTACGTCGTTCGTGCGCCCTGAACCGTTCATCGCCGCGAGTGGTGTTGCGTTTCGTAACCGCCGACTGAAGTGGCGGCTAATCGTCGCCGATAGCGATTGATCGCCAAAGATACCGATTCAGGGGTTGGATACACACTTATCGGATCGCTTAAGTTCTCTCCCTGGGTGCTACGGGAGTACGGACGCCGCATCGGGTAGGGCCCTGTCATGCGCAGCAACGACGCGACCTGTGTTAGTATAGATTCATAGATTCAGGGAAAAAGCGCGAAGGAAACCAGCCCAACGGCTGGAGGTGACACGGGAGGGAACATGGTTAGAAAACAGGATTTCAGGCGCATCAGCGACGTACTCTGGGAGATTCCGCCCACTTTCCGCGACGATATGCGCGTGCCGGCGCGCCTCTACGCGACGGGCCGGATGCTTGAGGATGTGCTGGTAGACCGGTCGGTCGAGCAGTTGATCAACACGGCGACGCTTCCGGGCGTGGTCGGCCACGCGCTGGCGATGCCCGACATCCACCAGGGCTACGGCTTCCCGATTGGCGGCGTGGCGGCGACGGCGCTCCCCGACGGCGTGATCTCGCCGGGCGGCGTGGGCTACGACATCAACTGCGGCGTGCGGCTGCTGGCGACGAACATCGACCAGGAGGAACTGGACCCGCACGCCAGCAACCTGGCCGACGCGCTGTACCGCAACTGCCCCAGCGGCGTGGGCCAGGGCGGGTCGGTGCGGCTCAGCGCCAACGAATACGAGCGGATGCTCACCGAGGGCGCGAAGTGGGCGATAGGCGCGGGGTATGCCCGCCCTGAAGACGTGGAGCGCACGGAGAGCGGCGGCTACTTCGCACAGGCGAACCCCGGCGCGGTGAGCCAGCGCGCGAAGGCGCGAGGTCGCGACCAGGTCGGGACGCTGGGGGCCGGCAATCACTTCATCGAAGTGGACCTGATCGAGGATATCTACGATCCCGAAGCCGCCGACGCGATGGGGCTGGTCCGGGGTCGCGTCGCGGTGCAGATCCACTGCGGCAGCCGGGGCTTCGGCCACCAGATCGCCACCGACTACGTGCGCGACTTTCAGAAGGCGGTGCGCAAGTACGGCATCGCGCTCCCCGACCGGGAACTGGTGTGCGCGCCGGTGAGTAGCGACGAGGGCCAGCAGTACCTCGGCGCGATGTTCTGCGCGGCGAACTACGCCTTCGCCAACCGGCAGGTGCTCGCGCACCTTGTGCGCCGCAGCTTCGAAGAAGCGCTCGCCGGGCAGGTGCCCGATTGGGATGTGTATCAGGTTTACGACATCGCGCACAACATGGCGAAAATTGAGACGCACGAGGTCGGCGGCAAGCGCGTGAAAGTCTGCGTCCACCGCAAGGGCGCGACGCGCGCCTTCGGTCCGGGGTTTGAGGAACTGCCGCCGGCGTACCAGGACATCGGCCAGCCGGTGCTGGTGCCGGGCAGCATGGGCACGGCCAGCTACGTGCTCGTCGGCACCGAGGGCAGCATGGCGCAGAGCTTCGGCAGCACGTGTCACGGCGCAGGGCGCACCATGAGCCGCAGCAAGGCGAAGAAGACCGTCCGGGGCGAGCGGCTGCGCGAGGAACTGAAGCGTGACGGCATCGCGGTCCGCGCCGGGAGCATGGCGGGCCTCGCCGAGGAAGCGCCGGTCGCCTACAAGGACGTGGACGACGTGGTGCAGGTGGTCCACGAGGCCGGTATCGCGCGGAAGGTTGCGCGCCTGCGCCCGCTGGTAGTGATCAAGGGCTAAGGGCAGTGAGGAGCGGTGAATGTACCACGCAACAACTGACGAGCTTCGGATTGCGGTCTTGGGCGCGGGGCACGGCGGTCGGGCGATGGCCGCCGACCTTGCCGCGCGCGGCTATCACGTCAGTCTCTACAACCGTACACTGGAGCATATTGAGGTAATCAAGGCGCGTGGCGGCATCGAACTACAACTCGAACAGGGTGAGCAGGTATTTGGCGCTCTGAAGGTCGTGAGCGATCAGATTGAGGCGGTTCTGGAGGGGGCGAGGCTGGTCATGGTCGTCGTCCCCGCCTGCGGCCACGTGGATATCGCCCGCGCGTGCGCGCCCTTTCTGCAAGATGGTCAAATCATCGTGCTGAATCCAGGCCGGACCGGCGGCGCACTGGAGTTCAGACAGATTCTGTTTGAGGAAGGCTGCGCGACGGACGTCACTATCGCGGAGACGGAGACGCTGCTCTTCGCCAGCCGGGCGATGGGGCCAGCCGAGGCGCGCATCTTCCGTCGCAAGAACTCGGTCCCGCTGGCTGCCCTGCCCGCCACGTGCACGCCCGTGGTGCTGGATATTCTGCGCGAGATTTACCCGCAGTTCGTCGCGGCGCCCAATGTGTTGTACACCAGCCTGAACAACATGGGCGCGGTCTTTCACCCGGTTCTGGCGCTGCTCAACGCCGGGTGGATCGAGCGCACGCAGGGCGATTTTCAGTTCTACGTGGATGGCGTCACGCCATTGACGGCGCGCGTGCTGGAAGTCGTCGACCGTGAGCGCGTGACCGTCGCGGCGGCGCTTGGCGTCCGCGCGCAGACGGCGATGGAATGGCTGGCGACCGCTTACTCTGCGACCGGGAGCGACCTCAACGAGGCGATGCATGACAACCCCGGCTACCAGGGAATCAGCGCGCCGCGCTCGCTGCGGCACCGCTACATCTTCGAGGACGTGCCTTTCAGCCTGGTGCCTATCGCCGAACTCGGCAGGCGCTTCGGCGTCAGCGTGGCGGCAATTGATTCCATGATCCAGTTGGCGTGCATCATGCATGGCACGGATTATCTTCATCGCGGGCGCACGCTGGAGCGCATGGGTCTGACCGGGCTGCGCGTGAACGAGATCACCAACCTGGTGATGTATGGACAGGCGCAAAGGGTTGGGTAGAGGTATCCGCCGGGGAGCACGCTGTGAGGGAGCAGGCGCATGAGAGTACTGGCTGCCTGTGTGGGCGATTGCGTTCACGTCGCCGGGGCGACGCGCTTTCTGCGCGCCGCCGAAGACCTGGGCCACGAGACGTACTTCACTGGCCCGGCCACCGACCTGGAGACGCTGATCGACGCCGCGGTCGCGTTTGATCCTGACCTGATCGGCGTCAGCTACCGGCTGACGCCGGAAAACCTGCGCCCGCTGTTGCGCGAACTGCGCGACATGCTCGCGGCGGCGGGCCTCAAAGGCAGGCGCCTGGCTTTCGCCGGGACGCCGCCCGCGGTTGCGGTGGCGCGCGAGTTCGACGACCTGTTTGAGGCCTATTTCGAGGGCGGCGAGTCGGTCGCCGAAGTGCGGCGCTACCTCCAGCGCGCGGAGGGTCCGAGCGATGTGCCCGACGCGTACCCGCACAACGTGGTGGATCGCATTCGCTGGAAAGCGCCCGTGCCCCTGCTGCGCCACCACTATGGCGAGCCGGCGCGGACCATCGAACCGACCGCGCGCGGCATCGCCCGCATTGCCGAGAGCCGCGCCCTGGACGTGATCTCGCTGGGCGCGGACCAGGACGCGCAGGAAGCTTTCTTTCAGCCGGCGCTGCAAGACCCGAAGTCAAAGGGCGCGGGCGGCGTCCCTTTCCGCACGGAGGAGGACCTGCGCCGGCTCTATGCAGCCAGCCGGCGCGGCAACTTCCCGCTGATGCGCTCGTACTCCGGCACGGCGAACCACCTGCGCTACGCCGAGATGCTCGTGCGCACCATCGACAACGCCTGGTGCGCGACGTCGCTCTTCTGGTTCAACGCGATGGACGGGCGCGGCCCCGCGCCACTCGAAACCTCGATCCGAGAGCACATCGCGTTGATGGCCTGGCACGGCGCGCGCGCCATCCCGGTCGAGGGTAACGAGCCGTATCACTGGGGGATGCGCGACGCGCCCGACGTGGTGGTGTGCGCGGCGTCTTATATCTACGCCCACGTCGCCAAACGGGCGGGCGTGCGCGACTACATCACCACCTACATGTTCGAGAGTCCCCCGCACCTGAGCAACGCGATGGACCTGGCGAAGTGCCTGGCCCAAATCGAACTGGCGGAGTCGTTCGTGGACGAGAGCTTCCGCGTCTGGCGGCAGACGCGCACTGGCCTCTTGAGCTACCCGCTCGGCGTGCCCCAGGCGCGGGCGCACCTGGCGCAGAGCGTGATGCTCCAGATGGCGGTGCAGCCGCACATCATCCACGTGGTCGGTTACACCGAAGCCGACCACGCGGCGACCGCCGAGGAGGTCATCGAGAGCGCGCAGATGGCCGGGTACGTGGCCGAGGTCGCGCTGCGCGGCAACCCCGACATGACCGCCGACCCGCTGGTCCGGGAGCGCAAGGAGGAGTTGGTCGCCGAGACGCGCGACCTGCTGGATGCGATTCATGCGCTCAGCCCCGGCGTGGACGACCCGCTCTCCGACCCGGCGACACTGGCGCGCGCCGTCAAGATCGGCCTGATGGACGCGCCGCAACTGGTCAACAACCCGTATGCGCCGGGCGCGGTCCGCACCCGCAGCATCGGCGGGGCGATTCGGGCCGTCGATGAACAGGGACGTCCGCTTGCCGAGCGCGACCGGATCGCCCGCGTCTTCGCTCAGGCCGCGGACGCCTAGCGGACAAGATGCCTGTCGAACTCGGTCGCGCCAGGTTTGCTCCTGCGACGTTTGAGATTACAATGCATGAGGTAAAGCCGAAATTATCATCGAGGGCCTCTCCGCGCAGACGGGAGCGCAGAAGGAGTGAGGTTGATGGCGAACCCTTACGCGGGCTTAATCAGCTTCTGGCACTGGCAGGGCAAGGCAATCGGCGAGAACACCATCGATGAAGTGATCGCCACCATAAAGGGCTGGGCGCCGCACGCGCGCGGCGTGTGGGTCAAGACGAGCAACGGGACCGTCTGGCAGGGCGTCTTCGACACCAAGCCGGACCTGGCGATCAACGGGCCGCAGGACATCGAGCGGTGGGTGAGCAAGCTGGAGAACAACGGCATGGAGTTCCATGCCTGGTGCGTGCCCAAAGGCCGCACGGAGACACTCGACGCCGAGGCGAACCTGATTATCCAGGCGTGCCCAAGTGCCGGGCGTGCGCTCGATGATCCTCGATGTCGAGCCTTACGAGTTCTTCTGGGAAGGGCCAAAAGCGAACGTGCGCAAGCTGATGGAGAAGGTGCGCGCCCAGGTGCCGGCGACCTTCCACATCGGCCTCTCGATGGACCCACGGCCCCACCACAAGCACGAGATTTTCCCCGACGAGTGGATGCCGTTTGTCGATAGCCTGCACCCGCAGTGCTACTGGCGGACCTTCCAGCGCCCGGTGGGCGCGGTGATCCGCGAGGCGTTTGACACCTGGGAGGGGTACGGGCAGGAGATCGGGCGCGACATCCCCATCATCCCCGCGTTGCAGGGCAACGGCATCCCGGAGGACATCGAGGAGGCGGTGCGCATCTCCGTAGAGGAGTACGGCGCAGTGGGCGTGTCGTACTGGCGCTTTGGCGTCATCGGCCCGGAGCAGTTCCCGGCGATCAACCACCCGCTCCCCGGCGCCGAGGAGCCGGGCAACGGCGAGGAGCCTGGGTACGGCGAGCCGATCATCGTCAGGCCAGAAGACGCCGCTTACGCTGACGGCGTGCACACCGACCGCCCGGCTGACGAGGTGTGGATGGTGTCGCGCAACAA
Organism: Anaerolineae bacterium; assembly: GCA_027494055.1. Classification (GTDB taxonomy): domain Bacteria; phylum Chloroflexota; class Anaerolineae; order Aggregatilineales; family JAFGMM01; genus JAOSJO01. The sequence goes on from JAOSJO010000028.1 coordinate 102,916, forward strand.
GTTCGATTGGCTGGTGAAGTCCACCGACACGGAAGCCGCCCGCAGCGAGGTCTGGGCACGCTGGGACCCGCGCCTCCCGAAGGCGGGGCGGTACGAGCTGTCGGTGTACGTGCCGGAGCGCCACGCCACGACCCGGCGCGCGCGCTACAAGCTACACGGCGTCGTCGGGCAGCCGGGCGAGCTTCTGGTCGAGGTCGATCAGAGCCGCTACAGCGACCAGTGGGTGACGCTGGGCATCTTCGAGTTCGACCCGGTGAGCAACCCGGCGTCGGGCGTGGTCTTTCTCAACGACCTGACCGGCGAGAGCGCGCGCGAGATCGCGTTTGACGCGCTCCGCTGGCGCGAGGTGCTCGCCGGCGGGGGCGGCGAGGCATTCGTCGCCGACGGTTTCGACGCGCCCGTCGGCACGGCGGCGGAGCGCGCCACCGCGCAGATCTGGCCGGGCCACTGGGTCGATGCGACCGGCTTCGGGACGCGCTACCGCATCGGCACGCCAGACGAGGCGTTCCACACCGGGGCCGACCTCAACCTCAACAAGCCGACATGGGACGCGGACGCGCACATGCCGGTGTACGCGGTGGCGAGCGGCGAGGTCACTTTTGTCGGCAAGCTGGAGGGTTGGGGCAACCTGGTCGTCATCAAGCACGACCCGCTGGTCACGACTGGCGAGGTGATGTACGCGCGCTACGCGCACGTGGAGGAGCCGCGCGTCGCGGCCGGCGACCGGGTGCAGCGCGGCGAGGCGATTGCGAAGGTGGGCGACGCCGACGGGCTGTATCCCTACCACCTGCACTTCGACCTCTCGCCGACCGACATCCTGGGCAGACGCCCCGGCCACTGGCCGCGCCTCGACTGGAACGCGCTCAAGGAGCACTACGTCGATCCGCGCACGTACATCCTGGAGCACCGCCCGCCGCGCTAGGCGGCGCGCATAAAGCACATAACACACCACAGAGACACAGAGCGCACAGAGAGGTTTTGATTTCTCTGTGTCCTCGGTGTCTCTGTGGTTTGATCTTTGACTTTAGAACAGCCCCCACTCAGCGGCGGCGCTGTCCTCCATGAGGTCGGGGGTCCACATTTCCATGCTCATCTCGATGGTGGTGGGTCGGTCGAGGGCCTGCTGCGCGGCGCGCCGCGTCTGTTCGAGGAGTTGCGGCGCGTAGGGGCAGAAGGGCGTGGTCATCATCATGACGATGTGCGCGCTGTCCGCCTCGATCTGCAGGTCGCGGACCAGGCCCAGCTCAACCACGTTCATCCCAATCTCGGGGTCCATGACCTCGCGCATGGCCGTCATCGCCGCCTCGTGCAACGCTTCATAGTTCTCGACGTTTTCCGCCATCGAACAACTCCCTCTATCCGGTCCGGACTGTATGATATTGCCAGTTTATCATGGCCGGCGCGGGGTGTCAATTTTTATGATGGTGACCATAATTATTGACGCACCCTCCCCGCTGTGGTATAATCCCACCGACTTGATATGAAAACGGCACCGCCGCCACGCGGCAGCGCAGGAGGAAAAAGTTCGAAAATGGGTTCCGTACTCGAAATCCGCAACCTACACGTCAACGTTGAGGATCAGCCTATCCTCAACGGCGTCAACCTGATTATCAAGCAGGGCGAAATCCACGCCCTGATGGGGCCGAACGGGTCGGGCAAGAGCACGCTCGCGTACACGTTGATGGGCCACCCGGCCTACGAAGTGACCGGCGGCGAGGTGATCTTCAAGGGTGAGAACATCCTGGAATTGGAGCCTGACGAGCGCGCGCACCTGGGCCTGTTCCTGGCCTTTCAGTACCCGGTGGCGATCCCCGGCGTGAGCGTGGCGAACTTCTTGCGCACGGCGATCAACGCGCGCCGCAAGCTGGAGGACCCCAACGACAAGGGCATCAGCATACCGGAGTTCCGGCGCTTGCTGACGAAGAAGATGGACCAGCTAAAGATGGATCACGGCTTCGCCGGGCGCTACCTCAACGACGGGTTCTCTGGCGGCGAGAAGAAGCGCGCCGAAATCCTGCAGTTGGCGACGCTGGAGCCGGAGATTGCCATTCTGGACGAGACCGACTCCGGGCTGGACATCGACGCGCTGCGCATCGTGGCGGAGGGCGTTGACGCGCTCGCGGGGCCGAACCTGGGCGTGCTGGTAATCACCCACTACCAGCGGATTCTCAACTACATCAAGCCGCAGTTCGTGCACGTGATGTTCGACGGGCGCATCGTCGAATCGGGCGGGCCGGACCTGGCGCTGCAACTTGAGGAAGCCGGCTACGACTGGGTCCGCGAGAAGTACGCGGGCGCGGCGCAATAACGCGCAGGGCCGAACGCACGGCGTTGAAGCGCAGCAGTTTCATTGTGGTGAGGAGAGCGTTATGGTCGCTGAGAACGAACAGCTTTACGGTTTAAAGAGCCAGTACGCGGAGAAATACGGCTTCTCCGACCCGGAGAACTATGTCTTCAAGGCGCGCAAAGGCCTTGATGAGGAGATCGTGCGCGAAATCTCCTGGATGAAGGGAGAGCCGGAGTGGATGCTGGACCTGCGGCTCCGCAGCCTGGAGATCTTCCGGAGCAAGCCCATGCCCACCTGGGGCGCGGACCTGAGCCAGATCAACTTCGACGACATCTACTACTACCTCAGGGCCACGGACCGGCAGGAGAGCAACTGGGACGACGTGCCGGAGGACATCAAGCGGACGTTTGACCGCCTCGGCATCCCCGAAGCTGAGCAGAAGTTCCTGGCCGGCGTGGGCGCGCAGTACGAGTCGGAGGTGGTCTATCACAAGGTGCATGAGGACCTCGAACGCCAAGGCGTGATCTTCCTCGACATGGATTCGGGCCTGCGCGAGCACGAGGACATCGTGCGCGAGTACTTCGGGACCATCATCCCGCCCACCGACAACAAATTCGCCGCGCTCAACACGGCGGTGTGGAGCGGCGGGTCGTTCGTCTACGTGCCGGCGGGCAAGCATATAGAGATGCCGCTTCAGGCGTACTTCCGCATCAACGCGCGCAACATGGGCCAGTTCGAGCGCACGCTGATTATCGTCGAAGAGGGCGCGTCGGTGCACTACGTCGAAGGCTGCACCGCGCCGATCTACAGCGAGGAGAGCCTGCACAGCGCGGTGGTGGAGATCATCATCAAGGAAGGCGGGAACTGCCGCTACACCACTATCCAGAACTGGGCCAACAACGTCTACAACCTGGTGACCAAGCGCGCGGTCGCCTACCGCGACGCGCAGATGTACTGGGTGGACGGCAACCTCGGCTCCAAGGTGACGATGAAGTACCCCTCGGTGTACCTGATGGAGCCGGGCGCGCACGGCGAGGTGCTTTCCATCGCCTTCGCCGGCAAAGGCCAGCACCAGGACGCCGGCGCGAAGATGGTCCACAACGCGCCGCACACCACCAGCCAGGTCATCAGCAAGTCGATCAGCATGGACGGCGGGCGCGCGTCGTATCGCGGCCTGCTCAAGGTGTACGAGGGCGCGCACGACTCGCGCAGCCACGTCGTGTGCGACGCGCTACTACTGGACGAGCGCAGCCGCTCGGACACGTACCCGTACATCGAGATCAACGAGGAGCGCGTGAGCGTCGGGCACGAGGCGAGCGTCTCCAAGGTGAACGAGGACCAGCTCTTCTACCTGATGAGCCGGGGTCTGAGCGAGGAAGAGGCGAACGTGATGGTCGTCACCGGCTTCATCGAGCCGTTCGTCAAGGAACTGCCGATGGAGTACGCCATCGAGCTGAACCGCCTCATCGCGCTCCAGATGGAAGGCTCCATCGGGTAAGGCGGGTAAGGCCCGCCCCGGCTGGATAATGAACCAGACAAGGGCGGGACAGGGGGCTTAAGCCCCCTGTCCCCCCGTAAACGATGCGATGTAGGGGCAAGGCATGCCTTGCCCTGCCTGCGAAATGTGTCAGTACCCACAACGGAGAAAGTTACTTTGGCCCGTGTAGTAAAACGCCGAACCAGAACCACAGAACCCGCCGTACCCTACACCCGCGCCGACATCGAGGCGCTGAGCCAGCAGATGAAGGAACCCGGCTGGGTGACCGAGAAGCGGCTCGCCGCCTGGGACGTGTTCGAGGCGACGCCCTGGCCGTCAACCAACGACGAACCCTGGCGGCGCACCGACTACCGCCACCTCCGCTGGGACGAGGCCACGCCCCGGCATTCGGTCAACGGCGTGGTCCTGCGCGACATCCCGGAGGATCACCGCGCGCCGCTGATCGGCGCACAGCAGGGCGGGATGGTCGCCCACGTGGGCGAGAAGGTCGTCGCGCGTGAGATCGCCGACGCGCTGGCATCCAGGGGCGTGATCTTCACCGACCTGAGCACCGCCGTCCGCGAGCACAGCGACCTGGTGCGCGAACATTTCATGACGCACGCCGTTGTGCCCGAACAGGGCAAGTTCGCTGCGCTGAACGCCGCAATGTGGACGCACGGCGTCTTTCTCTACGTGCCGCGCGGCGTGCACGTCGAACTGCCGCCGCACAGCGTCATGTGGGCGCCGCACGTCGGCGCGACGCTCGGCCACATCCTGGTCGTGGTCGAAGACGGCGCAGACGTGACCTACCTGCACGAGTACGCCTCGCCGACGCTGGAACAGCAGTCGCTGTACGTCGGCGTGACCGAGTTGATCGTGAAGGACAACGCGCAGCTCCGGTTTGTCTCGCTGCAGGAGTGGGGCGCGCACACGTTCGTGTTCACCCACCAGCGCGCCCGCGTGGGCCGCGATGCGCGGCTCGACTGGATGATGGGCGCGATGGGCGGCAGGTTCAACAAGGACTTCCTTGAGATCGAGCTTGACGGCCAGGGCAGTTGGGCGCGCATGTCCGGGCTGTACTTCGCGCAGGGCAACCAGTTCATGGACCTGGACACGCAGCAGAACCACAACGCGCCGCACACCACCAGCGACCTGCTCTTCAAGGGCGCGCTGGCCGACACCGCGCGCACCGTGTGGCAGGGCATGATCCGTGCGCTGCCCGGCGCGCAGAAGACCGACGGCTTCCAGGCGAACCGCAACCTGCTGCTCTCCAGCAAGGCGCGCGCCGACAGCATCCCCGGCCTGGAGATCGAGGCCGACGACGTGCGCTGCACGCACGCGGCGGCGCTGAGCCAGATGGAAGAGGAGCCGATCTTCTACCTGATGAGCCGGGGCGTCCCGCGCCACGAGGCCGAGCGGCTGATCGTGAACGGCTTCTTCGTCCCCATCCTGGAGCGCGTGCCGTTCGAGGGCGTGCGCGACCGCCTGTGGGACGCGATAAACACGCGGCTGGAGGCGGCGCTGTAGTACCAGACGACTCTGTGTCATCGTAGGGGCACGGCACGCCGTGCCCCTCTTTGTTATAATCCACCACCGATAGCGCGCTCATCCTTCTTCAAGGAGCGTCCCAACCGGTGGAAGACACTCTCCAACGCCGCCCCTGGCTGACCCCCGCCCTCCTCGCCCTGCTGAGCCTGCTCTTCTTCGGCGGCGTGTTGTGGACGCCCGGCCAGGTGATCGCCGCGCCCGACATCGAGGCGCTGTTCTACCCCTGGCTCACCTTCGCCAGGGACGCGATCCGCCAGGGCGTCTTCCCCTACTGGGATGTCAACCAGTTCTCCGGCTACCCCTTCTTCGCCAACATCCAGGTCGCGCTCTTCTACCCACCGACCTGGCTCTGCCTCGTCCTGCCCATCTCGGCGGGGCTGGCGGTCAACCTCGCGCTGCACGTGTGGCTCGGCGGCTGGGGATGGCGCGGCTCGTGCGCTGGCTCGGCGGGTCGCACAGCGGGGCGCTCGTCGCGGGGATCGCGTTCGCGTTCTCCGGCTTCATGAGCGTCCGCGTCGCGGAGGGGCACTACGGCTACATCAACACGTTCGCGTGGACGCCCTGGGTCGTGCTCGCCTACTGGTGGGCGGCGCGCGATGGCGGCTGGCGGCGCGCGGCGCTGGCCGGCCTCCCGTTCGGCATGGCGATCCTCGCCGGGCACATCACGTCGCTGCTCTACATCGCCCTGATCGTGCTCGCGGCGGCGGTATATCAGGCCGTGGTTGCTGAGAACCGCGCCTGGAAGCAACGCCTCTGGCGGGCCGGCGCGCCGCTCGCGGTGATGGCCGCCGTGGGCGTGGCGCTCGCCGGCGTGCAGTTGCTCCCGACGGCGGAGTTCGCAGCGCGCTCGACGCGCGTCAGCGCCGGCTTCGACGACGCGGCGCTCGCGCGCTATTCCCTGTACCCCGAACACCTGCTCACGCTCGCCGCGCCGGACTTCTTCGGCCAGCCGTTCATCACCGGTTACTGGGCGCGCGGCGCGTATGGCGAGTCGATGTACTACGCCGGCGTGCTGCCGCTGCTGCTGGCGCTGCTGGCGCTCCGCGCGCGGAGCTTCCGCAAGCCGGCGGCGTTCTTCGCGCTGCTGGCGGGCGGCGGGCTGCTGCTGGCGCTGGGCGTGAACGGCCCGGTCTACCCGGTGGCGTACCGCCTGCTGCCGTTCTTCCGCATCGCCGGCGTGCCGGCGCGGGCGGGGTTCCTCTTCCTGTTCGGCGTCTGCGCGCTGGCGGGCCTCGCGGTGACGCAGATGCACGATCCCCAGGCGCGGCGGCGGCTGCTCAGGCCGCGCGACGCACGCTGGCTGCGCGGCGCGCTCGGCGTGGCGCTGCTGGCGGCGCTGGTGGCCTTCGTGTTCTTCGCGCTCAACCTGCCCGACTCCGAGGCGGGGCGCGCGTTTCACATGGGCAACGCGCTGCTCCTGTTTGCGCTGTGGCTGGCGCTGGGCGCGGGCGCGCTGTGGTGGTGGGCGCGCGGCGGGGCAGGGCGGTGGGCGCCGGCGCTGGTCGCGGCGCTGGTGCTGCTCGACCTGTGGACGTTTGGCCTGCGGCTCGTCAGGCCGGGCGCGCTGCCGCCGCAGCCGGTGTGGGGGCACGATCCGCGACCTGACCGGCGACGCCTACCGCGCGGCGGGGCCGTTCCGCATCGTGCCCTGGGGGTCAACATCTTCTGGCAGAACGGCGCGACGCTCACCGACGACGTGGAGAGCGTCTTCGGCTACAACACGATGGAGCTGGCCGACTACAATGCGTTTCAGTTGGCGGCGACGGACTGGCGCGCGCCTGCCTACGACCTCCTCAACGCGCGTTACGTGGCGCACTGGGGCGCGCTCGAAGACGCGGCGGATTACACGTTTGTCGGCGAGGGGTACGGCGTCTACGTCTACGAGCGGCCCGGCTGGATGCCGCGCGCCTGGCTCGCCGGGCAGTATGAGGTCGCGGGGGACCCCATCGGCCGGCTGAACCAGTCGGACTTCGATTACCGCACAACCGTCCTCCTCAGCGAGGCCCCGCCGTGCGCGCCAGAAGGCGACGGCGCGGGCAGCGTCCGGGTCTTGGCAGAGACGCCGGACCGGGTCGAGCTGGCGGTCGAGGCCGAAGCGCCGTCGCTGCTGGTCTACAGCGGCCAGTTTTACCCCGGCTGGACAGCGGCGGTCGATGGCGCGCCGGCGGCGGTGCTGCGCGCGGACGCCGTGCTGCGGGCGGTGTGCGTGCCCGCCGGCCGCCACACCGTGACCATGCAGTTCCGCCCGGCGTCGCTGGCCGCCGGCGCGGCGCTCACGCTCGTGGCGCTCGGCCTGCTGCTCGTCGCCGGGCGCGCGGCAATTCGGCAGCGTTAGCCGGACATGGTAGATTCACTGCGGCGCACCCGGTTCGCTCCCGTCATCGATGAAGGGAGTTATTTCTGTTAGCCAAAGCGCCAGGGGGTAGGGGAATGGGCGCGCCCGAGACTGAGGCCCAAAAAGCGCTGGAACTGGTATACGCGCACTACGTGCTTGTGCCCATCGCCAACCCGGTGAACGCCGAAGCGCTGCTCCGGTTGGGCGCGTCGCTGGCCGACCCCGAAGACGGCGTGGTGCTTGCGTTGCACGTCGTGGTTGCCGGCGCCGACAGCGATGCGGTGGCCGAACTGCCCGACGACCTGGCCCAGATCGTGCAGGAGTTGATCGAGGAGGGCCTGCGCGTAAAGCCGACCTCGATCCGCGCCAGCAACCCGGAGCGCGGCATCCTGGACGCGGCGCGCGAAGAGGGCGCAGACCTGATTGTCCTGGGCTATCACGGCGGCAACAGCGAGTCGGTGATGGGACCGGTCGTCGAGGCGGTGGCGCGCACGGCGCAGTCAGACCTGGTTGTGTATCGCGGCGAGACCAACATCAAGGTCAAGCGCATCCTGATTCCGGCGGACGGCGGCGCCAACTCGCGGGTGGCGGCGCGGCTGGGGATGGTCCTTTCCGAGAGCTACCACGCGCCCATGACGGCGCTCTACGTGCAGGAGGGGATGGCCGAAGGCCGCTGGCACGGGCTGCAAGTCATCGGGGCAACCCTGGCTGAACTCCCAAACGCGAATGCGGTGGAACAGAAGGTCATCCGCGCAACCGACGTGGCGCTCGGCATCCTTGGCGAGGCCGGCCCGCACGACCTGGTGCTCTTTGGCTTTGCACAGCACAGCCCTTTCGAGCGGTGGCTGTACGGCAGCGTCGCGCAGCGCATCCTGAAGTACGCGCCGGGCCCGGTGATCCTGTCGAAAAGCTCCGAAGTCGCCCTGGAGCCGTCGCTGCGCAACCGCGTCGAGCGGTGGGTTGCGGGCCTCTCACCGCGCCTGACACCGAACGAGCGTGAGGGCGTGCGCCAGCAGGCGCTCGACATGGCGCGGCCTAGCGTCAACTTCTTCGTCCTGGTCATCCTGTCGAGCATCATCGCCAGCTTCGGGCTGCTGCAAAACAGCGTGGCCGTCATCATCGGCGCGATGCTCGTCGCGCCCCTCATGGCCCCACTGCTGGCCTTCTCCATCGGCCTGGTGATCGGCGAGCTGCGCCTGATGCAGAAGGCGGCGACCAACGTGGGGAAGGGCATGTTGCTGTCGCTGGTGATCGCCGTGGTGGTGGGGGTGATCACGCCATTTGGCGGCATGACGACTGAGATGTCGTTCCGAACCCAGCCGACGATCCTCGATCTCTTCGTGGCCCTTGCCTCCGGGGCGGCGGCGGCCTACGCCATCGCGCGCAAGGACGTGCCGGCGGCGCTGACCGGCGTGGCAATCGCCGCCGCGCTGATGCCGCCGCTGTGCACCGTTGGGCTGCTCATCGCGTATGGCAGGCTGCCGCTTGCGCTGGGCGCGCTCCAGTTGTTTCTGCTCAACATCGTCTCGATTGCCCTCGCCGGCGCGGGCATCTTCCTGTGGCTCGGCATCACGCCAGGCTTGGGGAAGGTCGCCCTGCAGTCGGTGGGCCAGCGGTTGGCGTTCCTGGCAATCGTGCTGGTCCTGCTGGCGGTGCCGCTGGGTATTGGTCTGTGGCAGGTGGTCGCCACCGAAGCGGAGAACCGCGCGATCCAGGATGCGCTGAGCCGGGAAGACATCGATGCTGTGCAGTGGGAGCTGGTTTCCGTCGAGGTTGACCGCGACTACGAGGGGGCGCTGCGCGTCGTGGCGACCGTCAGGACGTGGGGGAGCTATCGCGCGCGGAGGTGGGCCGGATTGAGGAAATGATTGCGACGAACCTCGGCAAGCCCGTCCGCCTTGATGTCGTCGCGCTGCCCGTTATCCACCTGCAAGTAGACTGACTTCGCATTTGCTCACCTTGCCGGTTCAGTGTCGTGCTGTGGTGTGTTTGGCGTAACCCGACGACTGATGGATTCTGAATAATTGCACGGACAATGCTCTCTTGACCGCCCTGAAGAGGCGCAGCGTGCTGTGGCCCCATCCACCGCCATATCGGGCGGTAGGGGCGACCCGCTGGTTCGCCCCTACAACCAACCTTGAATCAGTAATATAACATGACGCACAAAAACTAACGAAGAGTGAAGGTTCCATCGCAGAATAATTAACGATGCTATAATGCGAAGATAGTGTTTTCAGGGCGTGCGCCGCTTCGATGGCGAAAGGGCGTTGCCGAGGCTGCGGTTCACCATGGAAGATGTCACCACCGCGTCGACACAGAGCGCGCTGGACGATCTGCGCAAGGAACTGTCGGTGCTGTCCGCGATCAGCGACGCCGTCGCCGCCTCGCTGGATTCGCAGTACGTGATGGAAACGACGCTGGAGCAGGTGCTTGCCATCACCGCTGCCGACACAGCCACGATCTACGTGCTCGATCCAGAGCAAGGAGGGCGGCTCCAGACCGCCGCCAACCGCGCGCGCGAAGGCGTTGGCGGCGCGCCTGCGCCGTGGCTGGAAGTCGAGCGGTCGATCTCCGGCGAGGCGGTGCGACGCAGCGCGCCGGCGTGGGCAGCGGATTACGACGCGACGCCGGGCCGCAGCCCGCAGCGGCACAGCGCCGGGATGCGTTCAGTCCTGGCCGTGCCCATCGTGGCGCAGGGCCTGACGCTGGGCGCGCTCGCCGTCGCAAGCGGCGCGCCGGGGGCGTTCACCGACCGGGATTGCGCGTTGCTCGTCAACGTGGGCCGGCAGGTCGGCGTGGCGCTGGAGAACGCCCGCCTGCACGAGCGCGAGCGCCACCTGCGCCAGTTGGCCGACACCCTGAGCGAGGTGAGCCGCATTGTCAATAGCTCGCTGGACCTGGACAGCACGCTCGAAGCCATCCTCATGGAACTCAAGCGCCTGGTGGCCTATGACAGCGCCTCGGTCATGCTCATCGATGAGGCCGGCCGGCTCACGGTGAGTGCAGCCGCCGGCTTCAACCCGGATACGGACTGGGGGCAGGCGCGCGAAGCCTTGCGGGGCAACCCCGTCCTCGAAGAGGTCTGCGCCAGCCGCCAGCCGGTGCTGGTCAGGGACACGCAGGCTGAGCCGCTGTGGATCGTCACGCCGGCAGGCGCACACGTGCGCACCTTCATCGGCGCGCCTCTGGTCGTGCGCGACCGCGTCATCGGCGTGCTCAACGTGGACAGCAAGACGCCGGCCGCCTACGACACGGAGACGGTCGCGACGGTGCAGGCGTTCGCCGAACACGCGGCCATCGCCATCGAGAACGCGCGGCTGTTCGGCGCGGAAGCGATGCGCCGCCGCCGCGCCGAGCTGCTGCACCGGACCTCCACGCGCCTGGCGGAAACGACAGAGCTGGAAGCGCTGCTCGACTCCGCGCTGAGCCAGCTCCGCGACGTGCTCGACTACGACGCCGGGTGCGTCGCGCTGATCGACGGCGACGCCGTGACCTTCGCCGCCCCTGGCCGGCGGCTTCGCGAACCAGAAGTCCCCGACGCCGCGCGTCCCGATTGCCGCGCTTCCTGACCTGCAACACCTGGTCGCCACGGCCCGACCTGCGCTGGTCCCTGACGCGCCCAGGACGCCCCTGCACCCGGCGGGGATCGCTGACGGCTGTGCGCTGCGCTGCTGGATTGGCGCGCCGCTCGTGACGCCCGACGGCGTGGTCGGCGTTCTCAGCATCTGCCGGGCGGCGGCGCACAGCTTCGACGACGACGACGTGCACATCGTGCAGACGCTCGCAAACTACCTGGCGGCGCTCGTGCGCAACCGGCGTCTCGTGGAAAGGGCGACCAAACACAGCCTAGACCTGCAAACGCTGAACGCCATCGCCGCTGAAATCAGCCAGAGCCTCGACCCCGGCGCGCTTCTGAGCATCGTCCTCGACCGCGTGCTGGCCGTCACCGGCGCGGAGGCCGGCGCGATCCACCTCACCGACCCGACCGGCGCGCAGCTTGTGCTGCAGGTACAGCACGGCCTGTCGCCCGAAACCGTGCGCGCGATCTTCCGTGCGCCCGTCGGCGCTGGATTCTGCGATCAGGTGCTGACGGCAGAAGGCCCCGTGCGCTATACCGTCGCCGACCCATCGACCGGCCCGCAGGCGTTTCTGGCGGTCCCGCTGGCGGCGGCGGGCAGGGTGGTCGGCGCGCTGAGCGTCGCGACGCCGAACGACTCTCACCGTGGACGGCGAACAGACGGCGCTCCTGGTCAGCATCGGGCGGCACGCCGGCGCGGCGGTCGTGAACGCCCAGCATTACCAGGATGCCCTGAGCCGCGAGCGCATGTCGCGGGTCCTCAGCGGCCTGGGCATGGCGGTCAGCGCGACGCTCGACGAGCAGGAAGTGCTCGACATGATCTGCCGGGAGAGCACCGCCATCTTCGGCGTCGAGAGCGCGCTGGTTTCGCTGGTAGAGGGCGACGAACTGGTCGTCGCGGCGGCGCACGGGCAGGGCATGGCGGCCTACCTCGGCAGCCGGGAGCGCATCTTCATCGGGCGGTCGTTGGGCGCGCGCGTCGTCGTCGCGCGCAAGCCGCAGTACGAGAACCGCGTCCCGCAACTCGTGCGCGGCGAAGCGCCGGCGTGGCTCGCCGAGACCGGCACGCAGGCAAAGCTGGGCGTGCCCATGATACGCGACGGCGAGGCGGTGGGCGCGATTGTGCTGGTCAGCACGCACACCCCAGACCGCTTCTGCGAGGAAGATCTTGAGCTGGCGAACCTGCTGGCGATTCAGGCCGCGCTCGCCCTGCAGAACGCGCGCCTGTACGCCGAGGTGAACCGCCGGCTGGAATTTGGCCGGCTCGTCGGCGAGGTCGGGCGCGCTTCCACGGCCATCCTCAGCGAAGCCGCGATGATGCAGGGCGTGTGCCAGCGCATCTACGAGGCATTCGGCTATGACATCATCGCGTTGTTCCAGTGCGCACCCGCCGAAAACGCCGGCGAAGCCGCCAGGCCCGCCGCGCTGACAACGCAGGCGGTCTACATCGATGGCGCAGCAGTTGACGCCAGCGCGCTCGACGCGGACGTGGTGCCGCTGCATGTGGTTGAGCGCGCCGCGCGGCGCGCCGAGTCGGTGTTGATCTCGGCGGGGCTGCGCGTCACCGATACCCCGGAGCGCGCGGGCCGGACCGATCTCGCGGTGCCGTTCGTCATGGGGGAGGACGTGCTCGGCGTGCTCGCAATCACGCGGTTGGAACCGAACGCAATCGACGAAAGCGAGGTCGATCTGCTCCAGACCCTGGCGGCGCAGCTTGCGATCTCGCTATCCAACGCGCGCCTGTTCGACACCGTGCGGCGGCAGCGCGACGAACTGGAAGACCGCGTGCGCGCCCGCACGGCGGAGATCGCGGCGCAGAAGGAGCAGACCGAGGCGATCCTCCGGTCGGTGCCCGACGCGGTGATCGTCGCCGACCTGGGCGGCGCGATCGTCATGACCAACCCGCCGGCGGCGCACTTGCTCGAAAAGCCCGAAACAGAGCATAATGTACGGGAGTGGGTCGCCGCTTTGGTGACCGATGACGACGATGCGCTGAGGGAAATGGAGCTGTCAGGGCAAGTCTACCAGGCGACGGCCTCCAGGGTGGTGCAAGGTGGCACGGAGTTGGGCACGGTCGTTGTCGTGCGTGACATCACGCGGCTGTATGAGTTGGATCGGCTCAAAAGCCAATTCGTCTCGACCGTGTCGCACGAATTGCGCACGCCCCTGACCAACATCAAGCTCTACCTCTCGCTACTCCAGCAGGGCAAGCCCGAACGACAACAGAGCTACATCCAGGTCATCGACCGCGAAAGCCGCCGCCTCGAACGGCTGGTGGCCGACCTGCTCGACCTCTCGCGCCTCGAACGCCAGGCGGAACCGCCGCAGCGCGAGATGCTGGACATCGCCTGCGTGATCAACGCCGTGCTGGACAACTACGCGATCCAGGCGGAGCTTAAGCGCCAGACGCTTGCCTTCGTCCCGGACGGGTTGCTGCCCACGGTCAACGCCGACCGCAACCAGCTTATCCAGGTGTTCACCAATCTGGTGGGCAACGCCGTCCAGTACACACCAGAGGGCGGCAGGGTGACCGTGCGCGCGTGCGCGACCGGGCGCGTTGACGCGCCGGCGGTCTGCGTCGCAGTGAGCGACACCGGCCCTGGCATCCCACCGGAGGAGATCGACCGCATCTTTGACCGGTTCTACCGTGGGAGCAACGTCGCGGCGGATGCAGCGCCCGGCACCGGCCTGGGACTGGCAATCGTGAGAGAGATAATTAACCTACATTGCGGTACAATAGAGGTATCGAGCCAAGTGGGTGAAGGCAGCACCTTCACGGTGGTGCTACCCGCCGCCCTACCCAAATGACGCGCACTGCAGCGCACCTTCAGGGAGCCTGACATGTCCAAGGGGAAGATCCTGGTCGTTGAAGATGATGTCGCCCTGCTGGAGGGCATCCGGGATATCCTGGAACTCGACGGCTATACGGTTCTTGCCGTCAGCAGCGGGGTAGAAGGCGTTGAGTATCTCCGAAAGGAACCCGAACCGCCGGACCTGATCGTGTCGGATATTATGATGCCCAAAATGAGCGGCTATGAGTTCTTCGAGATCGTGCGCTCAGAGGCAGATTGGGTCACGATTCCGTTCATCTTCCTCACGGCGAAGGGCGAGAAGGCCGATGTCCGCCTGGGCATGGGGATGGGCGTGGACTACTACGTGACCAAGCCGTTCGACTCGGAGGACCTGCTCGTCGCGGTGGAGTCGCGGCTGCGCCGCGCCAAGCAGATCGGCTACCACGCCGACACACAGGTTGCCGAACTCAAGCGCAACATCCTCACGATCCTCAACCACGAGTTCCGCACCCCCTCACCTACGTCGTCGCGTATGCCGATATGCTCTCGCGGGAAGCCGAGGAGCTGGACCCCAAGGACTTCGCGAGCTTCCTGCGCGGCATCCAGACCGGCTCGGACCGGTTGCGCAAGCTCATCGAGAACTTCATCTTCCTGGTCGAGCTGGAAACCGGCGAGGCGGCGGCGACGTTCAACTGGCGCAAGCGCCGCTTCAACGATTTCCAAACGCTGCTGGAGTCGGTCATCGAGCAGGCGCAGGCCGACGCCGAGGACCACAGCGTCTCCTTTGTGATCGACGCGCCCGACGACCTCCCCGTTGTCGAGGGCGACCGCGACTACCTGCGCGGCGCGCTGGGCCGGCTGGTCGATAACGCGATCAAGTTCAGCAAACCCGAAGGCGGCGATGTGCTCCTCAAGGTCACGGCGGGGGACGGTGAAGTCATCGTGGCCGTGTCGGACAAGGGGCGCGGCATCCCCGAAAAGGAAATCGGGCGCATTTTCGACGCATTCTACCAGGTGGACCGCGAGCGCTATGAGGACCAGGGCGCGGGCAGCGGCCTTGCCATCGTAAGGGGCATTGCCCAACTGCACGGCGGCAAGTTGTGGGTCGAGAGCGAGGTCGGGAAG
The DNA here is from genome assembly GCA_027494055.1 of Anaerolineae bacterium. Lineage (GTDB taxonomy): Bacteria > Chloroflexota > Anaerolineae > Aggregatilineales > JAFGMM01 > JAOSJO01. The sequence goes on from JAOSJO010000028.1 coordinate 118,057, forward strand.
GGCAGCACCTTCTATTTCGCGATCCCTGTCGCCGAAGAGGAATAGTGAAACGTCCATTTGAGACGCGCGGCGGCCCCGCTCGCCGCAAGCAAGTCGTCGTCGCTGAAGCTTAAGGAGGATTGACCGCATGGCTTCGCTAATCGAAAAGGTGCAGACTCTCATCTCCGCCAACCTTCACGCCATGGTTGACCAGGCGCTTGAGGCAAACTCGGTCAAAGTGATGGACGAGTACATCCGGCAGGCCGAGCGCAACCTCGACGCGCTGGAGGACGCGGCGGCAACCGTCGGCGGCACCGTCCGGACGCTGGAGCGCAAGTACAAAGAGTACGCCGCCGCCGTGGAGAAACTGGACCGCGACATCGACACGCTGCTGGTCAAGGGCAAGACCGAACTCGCCACCGCCGCCCAGGCCGACCTGAACAGCAAGCAGCAGATGGCGCAGGAATACTACGAGCAGTGGCAGCAGCAGAAAAAAGAGTACGAGCGCCTGTTCGACTCCCGGCGCAAGCTGCAGACCAAGCTCAACACCATCCGCGACGAGCGCGAGCAGCTCAAGGCGCTCATGGAACTCGCGGAAGCCAAACGCACCACGGTCCAGGCGATCCGCTCGCTCGACGACCTCAAGGGCATCGGCGACCAGGACATCGCCCGCATTGGCGACGCCATCCGCGCCCGGCTGGACGAGGAAGAGGCGCGGCTGGAGATGCACACCACCGGCCTCGAAGACGAGTTGGAAGAGGCCATTGGCGACTCGGTGCTCCAGGAACAGCTTGCGGAGCGCCGCCGCCGCCTGGGCCTCGAAGAATAGCCGGTCCTCAGGGTGGGGCGCGCCCCCACCCTGTCACCCTTCACCATAGCGCAGGCCAACGCAAACGCGGGCGGGTTGCGGTTTTTTGTGTGGCGTCTGGGGGATGGCGTGGCGGCGGCGCAGCGCCCCCACATACGTCCTGTTGGGGGCCGAAACATCGCGGGAGTACCTGATATTGGGGTGTCCTTTACAGGCGAATCCCTTTAAGATAAAGTCGGTAGAGTACCCGCGCTGGCGCGCGTGCTCACCGTGACCGGCAACGCATAACGGAACATGAAGAGAAAACCATGAACAGAACGCGACTGGTATTCCTGCTCATCATTGGCGCGGCCATCGTCCTGATCGCTGCCGGGCTGGCGGTCAGCAACGTGCTGAACCCGCCCCCGGCCCCGCTGGCGACGCCCACGCCGTCCGGCCCGCTCACGGTGCGGATCGTGGCGGCGCTCGGCGTGGCCGAGTGGGTGGCGCAGGCCGCGGCAGACTTCAACGCCGCCGGCGAGGCGCTGGAGGACAGCCCATCACTGTCGAGGTCATCCCCATGGACGGCCTCGTGGCGCTCAACCGCTTCGACACCCAGACGATGGACCCCATCCCCACTGCCTGGATTCCAGACAGCCGCTGGCTTGTGGAGCTGGCGAACGCCGGCTACAAAGCGAGCCTGGGCCGCGACGTGTTCCTCACCGACGGCGAGTACCGCGCCCGGCCTGTGGCGCTCTCGCTCTTCGCGTGGGGCATCTACAAGAGCCGTGCGGACGCGCTGGTTGAGACGTTCGGCGAGATCAGTTGGCCCAACCTGCACGACGCCGCGATGGCGGCCGGCGGCTGGCCCGACCTGGGCGGCCAGCCAGACTGGGGCTTCTTCAAGCTGCTGTTGCCCAGCCCCAGGCGCAACGTCGCCGGCCTGGGCGCGCTCATCAGCGCGGCGGGCGAGTACTACGGGCGGCCCAACATCGACGTGGCCGACGTCACCAACCCGGAGTTCGGGCAGTGGCTCAAGGAACTCCTTGGCGCCGTGCCTGACTTCTCCAGCACGTTTGGCTACCCCGGCGAGAGCCTGGCGCTCTTCGGCCCCAGCGGCGGCGAGGTCGGCCAACTGCTGGAGAGCGACATCATCCAGCACATGGGCGGCGCTGAGCTGCGCTGGGGCGAGCCGTTGCTGGTGTACTATCCGCGCTTCGTGACCTGGTTCGATTACCCGTTCACGACGTGGATCGGCCCGGAGACCACCGCCACCGAGAAGAACGCCGCGCTCGCGTTCATGCGCTACCTGCTCAGCGACGACGTGCAGTTGCAGGCGGTCGAATACGGGCTGCGCCCGGTCGGCAACGTCGCCGTTGACTTCGAGGGCAGCCCGTTCGTCGAGTGGGAAGATCAGGGCGTCGCGGCTGTGGTCCAGGCTGCGACCGCGATGCGCACGCCCGACCGCGACGTACTGCAGGAATTCCTCCGCTGGTTCGAACTGAACATCGCGGAGTAGCGCCATGACAAACCGCGCTCAGCAAAAGCGATCCAGTACGGGGTGCATTGCCCTGACCCTCCCTCGCGATGGTCATCGTCGTGGCGGCGACGTGCTACATCGTCTGGTATGCCTATCACAGCGTCGTGGACGCGCTCGGCCTCAGCGCGCCCCCCGCCGACGCGACGCCCGCCCCCGCGTCCACCGACCTGCGCGTGGCGTACTCGCCGGAAAAGGAAGCGCTGTTCCGCGCGCTCGCGGACAGCTTCAACGCGCAGAACCTCACCGCGCAAGACGGGACCCCTCTGCGTGTGGCGGGCTTCCCGATTGAGCCGAGCGCCATGATCGACGCCGCGCTTGCGGGCGAGATGGACGCGGTCTCGCCCGACTCGTCGCTGTGGCTCACGCAGCTCGACGACGCATGGGCCAGCTACACCGGCAGCGAAAACGCGCTGCTCGTGGGCCAGAGCGTGCGCTACGCGGTTTCGCCGGTGGTCATCATCATGTGGCGCGACGTGGCGCAGAACATGGGCTGGCCGGCGCGCGCGATAAGCTGGGTGGACCTGATGAGCCGCGCCCAGTCGGACCCGGACTTCGCCTGGTCGCACGCGAGCACGTCCACCGCGTCGGGCCTGCTGGCGACGCTGGCGGAGTTCTACGCCGGCGCGGGCAAGACGCGCGACCTGACGATTGCGGACGTGCAGTCGCAGGCCACGCTGGACTACGTCGCGGCCATCGAGCGCACCGTGCGCTTCTACGGCCAGGGCGAGTGGGACGTGGCGCAGCAGGTCGATGCGCAGATGCGGCAGAACGGCACGCGCTACCTCGACGCCTTTGTGGGCCAGGAGCAGTTGGCCGTTTACCTGAACCGCCTCGGCCACGACGTGGTGGCCGTCTACCCCTCAGAGGGGGCGCTGTGGGTTGACCACCCGCTGGCGCTGCTGGAGACGGGCAACCTCTCCGACGTGCAACGGCTGGCCTTCCAGCACTTCGCCACCTACGTGACCTCGCCGGAGGCGCAGCAGCGCGTGCTGGAGGCGGGCTACCGGCCGGCGGACCTGGACATCAACCTGCAACAGAGTGGTTCGCCCTTCGCCGGCACCGACGCCGTAGACCCGACGCAGCCCACGACCGGGCTGCAAATCCCCGGCGGGGCGGTGGTGGCGGTGGTGCAGGACGTGTGGTGGTACACCAAGCGCCCGACCGACGTGTACCTCGTGGTCGATACCTCTGGCAGCATGGACGGCGCGAAGCTGACAAACGTGCGCGACGCGCTCTATGCCTTCCTGGACGGCATCCAGGGCAGCCGCGACCGCGTGGGCCTGATCGAGTTCTACGACGACCCCCACCTGGTGACGCCGCTCGCCCAGGTGACGCCCGAATACCGCGAGCGCCTGCGCCGCGCGTTCGGCGGGCTGCGCGCCGGCGGCGAGACCGCCCTGCTCGACGGCGTGCGCATGGCGTATGAGCGCCTGCAAGAAGAGGGCGACCGCGATCACATCAACGCCATCATCGCGATGACGGACGGCATCGAAAATTCGTCGGTCACGTCGCTGCGCGACCTGACGGCGATGCTCTCCCGCGAGGGCAGGGTGCCGGTAGTGGTATTCGCCGTGGCCTACGGCGACGACGCCGACTTCCCCACCTTGCAGGCCATCGTCGATGCGACCAACGGGCGCGTGTGGGAGGGGTCGCCAGAGACGATCCGGAACCTGTACCGGGTCATGTCAACGTACTTCTAGACCCAGTTTCGCGCAACACGCCAGGCAATTCAACGTAAAGAGTAGTAGGGGCACGGCGGGCCGTGCCCCTGCGTGAAGAAAGTGGAATGCGCATGGCGGGTCAGGATCAGGATGTGCTGCTGACCGCCGCCCAGGCCGCGCTCGAAGTGGGCAACGTCGAAAGCGCGCGGCGCATGGTCGAGCAGGCGCTCCTCGCTGAGCCGTACACGGCGCGCGCGTGGTGCCTGCTGAGCCACATCGTCACGCGCTGGGAAGACCAGGTCGCGTGCGTCAGAAATGCCCTCGCCGCCGACCCCGACGACATCGACGCCAGAGACCGCCTCGAACAACTGGAAGGGATGCGGCTCACCGCGACCATTGGGTCGGCCAAAGCCAGCGTGCCGCTGCTTGAGGAGGCGCGCCGGGACGCGCTGGCGCACTACTTCGCCGAGGCGAAGGTGGAGGCGGCCGGCGACCCGCTCGACAGCCCGCTCCAATGCCCGTACTGCGGCGTGGTGAACCCGATTGAGCGCCGGAAGTGCACCGCCTGCGGGCGGGAGATCGTGTTCGCCGAGCCGAAGTCCGAGCAGCCCAGCGCGGTCCTCAAGCTGGCGACCATCCTGGCCGGCACCGCCGCGATCCTGGGCCTGCTCGAAATCGGCACGGTGGCGCTGGGGCAGTGGTACGCTGGCGGCCTGAACGCGCAGCTGAGCTGGGCATCGGCGCGGCGCTGGATGCCCCGGTGCCGCGGGCGCTCTTCGGCGAGGTGACGCGCGCGGGCTTCCTGGACGGGCGCACGGCGACCGCGCTGTTCGTGCTCGGCGTTGCGCGCATCGCGGCGATTGCGGTGGCGTGGTTCGGCGCGTACAACCGCTGGCGCTGGGGATACTTTGCCGGGGTCGCGGTGATGGTGATCGACCTGGCGTACCAGGCCATCGTTGGCGTCTCTGGCCTCGGCGGGTGGCTGACGACCGCCCTGATCGGGCTGGCCTCGCTGGGCGCGCTGGTGCTGCTGGTCGGCGCGAGCATGGACGACTTCGCCATCGTCAAGGTGCGCTTTGCCGTCCAGGCCGACCCCAGGCTCAAGTCGGCGGATGCCTACTTCAGAAAGGGCGTGCGCTACAAGGACGTGGGCATGTGGGCGCTGGCGGTCGCGAACTTCCGCGAGGCGGTCGGGCGCGCGCCCCAGCAGGTGGAATACCTGCGCTGGCTGGGGTATGGCTACATGCGCATCGCGCGGCCCGAACGCGCGCTCACGGTGCTGCAAGAGGCGAAACGACTCGCGCCGGACAGGCCGGAACTTGACGAGTTGATTAGTCTGGTACAAGATATGTTGGCCGAGGAAAAGCGGAGAACGCAGGAACACCTTATTGAGCCGTTGTGGGTAGACCCGGTGGTAGATCGTGATGTCTGACGAACGAGGCGATTTCAAGGCGCGCGTGGGGCGCGAACTGCTTGGCAAGGTGGCGTCGAACGCCTTTTGGAGTTGGGAGAGCGCGGTCATCATCGCCGTGACGCTCATCCTGACGGCGCTGAACTTCCAGCCTTTTCCAGAGTGGCAGCAGTGGTTCTGGCTTGTGGGCGGCGCGCTCGCGGAGCTGGCGCTGATCGGCGTGGCCCTCACCGACCCGGAGAAGCGCAGCCAGGCGGTGGAGCAGCTCTTCCGCGAGAAGATCAACCCCGGCGAGATCAAGAACGCGCGCAGCCGCGAGCGCCTGGACAAGGCGCTGGAGTACCGCGCGCTGATGGAACAGCTCATCATGGCGCAGGAAGGCGCGATGCGCCTCAACCTGCGGCAGGCTGCGGACGAGATGGACCAGGGCGTCCAGTTGATGTACACGCTGGGCCGCCGCCTCGACGCCTTCATGGACAACCAGATCCTCAAGCGCGACCTCCAGACCGTGCCCCGGACCATCGACGCGATGCAGGCCCGCCTGAGGAGCGAGACCGACCCGCGCGTGCGCGAGGAGATCGCGCGCACGCTGGACACCCGGCGTTCGCAACTGGCGAACCTCCAGCAGGTCGAGAACACGATGAAGCGCGCCGACATCCAGATCGACAACATGCTCGCGGCCATCGGCACCCTCTACGCCCAGATGCAGTTGATCGACGTCAAAGACCTCGACAGCTCGCGGGCAAAGCGCCTGCGGCAAGATGTGTCCAACCAGGTGCTGGAGATGCAGGACACCATCGAGGCGATAGACGAGGTGTATAACCAGTCTGCGGTGCTGTGAGGATGGCGTCTGGCGAAGCGGCGTATCCGATCCTTCCGGCGACGTGGCGCGACCTGTGGGCCGTGCGCCGCCTTGAGCGCGCGGCTTTCGGCCCTGACGCCTACCCCTGGTACGAAATCCTGGGGCTGCTGACCTTCCCCGGTGTGGTGAACCTCAAAGCCGTGGACGACGCCAACAAGCTGATCGGCTACATCGCCGGCGACCCGCGCCCGACAGAGCAGTTGTCGTGGATCGTGACCATCGCGGTGTACCCCGCGCACCAGCGGCGCGGCATTGGCCGCCGCCTGCTGCGCGCGTGCGAGGCGGCGCTGCCCCCCTTCGACCTGCGCCTGACGGTGCGGGACAGCAACACCGGCGCGATCCGGCTCTACGAGCAGTGCGGCTACCGCGTGCTGTCGCGGTGGCCGGGCTACTACCGCGACGGAGAAGACGGCCTCATCATGGCGAAGCCGGCGGGCCAGGAGCGCGCAGCGATATCCCTGACGGGCGCGCGGCAAGGGGGAATGTGAAGTTGACCGACCGGCGGGAGGGCCTTGTAATCAAGACGCAGAGCGGTTTCTTCACGGTACAGACCGACCAGGGGCCGGTCGTGTGCGAGCTGCGCGGGCGCTTGAAAGAGGAATACCGCCGGCGCAAAGCGCTGGAGGAAGTCTGGACCGACATCTGCACCATCGGCGACCGGGTCAGGATCAGCGTGGGGTCGTCCGGCGTGGGTCTGATCGACGCGGTGCTCCCGCGCGTGCGGGCGCTCTCGCGCGCCGCGCCGTCGCCGCAGGGGCGGGGCTATAACCCGCTCGACCGCGAGCAGGTCATCATCGCCAACCCCGACCAGGCGATCTTCGTGTTCAGCATCGCCGACCCCGCACCCAGCCTGCGCAAGCTGGACCGGCTGCTGGTCGCCGCCGAGGCGGCGCAGATTCCGTCGATTGTGATCTCCGCGAACAAGCTCGACCTGGTGGACGAGGACGAGGCGCGCGAGGTCTTTGGCCTGTATGAGGACATCGGCTACCCGGTGCTGTACACCAGCGCGGTGACGGACGCCGGCGTCGATGAACTGCGCGTGGTCCTGACAGGGAAGGTATCGGTGCTGGCGGGGTCGTCAGGCGTGGGGAAGAGCAGCCTGCTCAACGCGGTGCAGCCGGGGCTGGGGCTGGCGGTCAAGCAGGTCAGCGCCGCCACCACAAAGGGCCGCCACACCACGCGGCACAGCGAGCTTTTCGCGCTCCAGGGCGGCGGCTACGTGGCGGACACGCCCGGCATCCGCTCCATTGCGCTGTGGAACGTCGAGCCGCAGGAGCTTGACGGCTACTTCGTCGAGATGCGGCCCTACATCGGGCGGTGCCAGTTCTCGGACTGCACGCACTTCGACGAGCCGGGGTGCGCCATCGTCGAGGCGGTTGAAGACAACACCATCACCTTCGAGCGCTATGAGAGCTACCTGCGGCTGCGCGAGGAGATCGAAGAGCTTTATTGGGCGACAGATTCCCGGAGCTAGCGGCGGGCGGCGGGTGCATTTCACGTTGGGGGCGCGCTTGTGGTCCGCGAATCGTATCGGTTCACTTCCCCCACCTGCTCTCCCACGTAGGGGCAAGGCATGCCTTGCCCCTACTGGATTGTGTTGATTGGCCCCTGGAAGTTTCGTTTGCCTATCCTTCCCTGAACACAATAAGGGGAGGGATGAGGGGAATGTGAATGTGTACCGCGAATGCACTGTCTCTTCTGCCTCGCCTCCCGGCGTAAGGCACGGGAAGGCCGGCATCCAATTCTGAGCGTCCTGTGAGAGACTTTGCGGACATCCATGCGTTTGTTACCGGCGCGTCGAGCGGGATCGGGCGCGCGCTGGCGGTGGCGTTGGCGGCGCACGGCGCGCACGTTCACATTGCCGCGCGGCGCGAAGGCCCGCTCGCCGAGGCGTGCGCCCAGGTCGAGCAGGCGCGCCGGCATCCCGGCCAGCACTGCACCGCGCACCCGCTCGACGTCGCCGACGAGGCGCGGGTCAGGGCCGTCTTCGACGCGCTTGCCGCGCAGGGCATGGCCCCGCAACTGGTCGTCAACAGCGCCGGGGTGGTCGCGCAGCAGTTGGCGCTCGACCCGTCGGTGACGCACCGCCCCGGCTATTTCGACGTGACGCCGGCGGAAGTGTATCGCCAACTGATTGCGGTAAACTATCTGGGTGCGGTGCACGTGTGCCAGGCCGCCGCGCCGCACCTGCGCCGGGGCGCGCACATCGTCAACGTGGCGAGCGGGGCGGTGTTCCTGCCGTTGCCCGGCTACGCGGCCTACGTCGGCTCCAAGAGCGCGCTGGCCGGGTTCACCGAGGTCCTGCGCCACGAGATGCGCCCGCGCGGCGTGCGCGTGTCGCTGGCCTATCCGGAGGACACAGACACGCCACAGCTCCACGCCGAGCGCGCGACCCGCGCGCCGGAGGTCAACGCGGTCGCCGGCCTGTCTTCGGTGATGAGCGCGGAGCGCGCCGCGCACCTGATCCTGCGCGGGGTGCGCCGGGGCGCGTTTCACATCCCGCTAGGGGACGGACAGCGCCGTCATCTTCCGGCTGCTGCGCCCGCTGGAGTGGGCCAAGTTCCTCATCCTGGACGCGCTGCTGGCGCGCGCGCGGCGGCGTGAGGCGCAATCGACAGACAGGTGAGAGGCGTATGGGCGAAGAACTGAACACCCGCAAACGGCGCGACTGGAGCGCAATGGTCGGCCCGCTGTTCCCCTTCTTGATCGTGGGCGTCGTCCTGTTCGTCGCGCTGTGCCTGCTGGTGAGCGCGGTGCTCGTCACCACCCCGCCGGGGGCGACGCCGACGCCAGGCCTGCCGCTGGCGCAGGCCCGCGAAACCGCCACCGCGCAGGCTTCCGCCACGCGCTACGCGCAGACGCAACAGGCGACCCTGCCGACGCGCCTCCCCACGCTGCACAGCCCAAGCCCGCTGCCGACCGCCACCCCCGCTCCCTGACGCCGCCGCCTACCCGTTCGCGCTCCGCGACAGCGCAGTTAACTACGAGCGGTATGTCGGCGGGTGCGACTGGCTAGGCGTGGCCGGCGATGTCGCGAGCACCGGCGATGACCCGCTGGAGGGCGTGCGCGTGCGCGTGACCGGCGAGCGCTTAGAGGCCGAGGTCCTGAGCGGTTCGAACGACAGTTTCGGCGCGGCAGGCTGGCAGGTGCAGCTCGCTGACGCGCCGGTGGCGGCGCGATTCCAGGTCCAGCTGGTGGACGAAGCCGGCGAGGCGCTCTCGCCGGCCGTCATCTTCGAGACGCGCGACACGTGCGCCGAGAACCTGGTGGTGGTCCGTTTCTTGCAGCGCAATTCATAGGGGAGGCCGGCGGACGGCCTACAGACCCGGCGCAACCTTGTTGAAAAGTTGCATCTAAACTCAACCGGTTGTACAGTTTGATGGTGGGTGCGCGTTCCGGGAGGTGGAGACGACCATGATGATGAAAAAAATGGGGCTGGCTGATGCTGTGCCTGATCGCCGTTCTGGCCGTTGGGTGTTTCCGGCCGGCTTCGACCGACCCACAGCAGCCGACCATCGGCAGCGACCGCACGCAGCCGACGGAGGCGGACGTCACCGCGCCGGCGAGTGCGACGCCGCCGCCGACCACCTCACCGCCGCCCGGCCAGCCGACGATGCTGCCGATTGCCGCCACCGCGACGGCGCTCGTGGCAACCTCCGAGGCCGGCGGAACGCCCATGCCCACGCAACCGCCTGGTTCGGGCGGATCCGAATCCGAGAGCGCCGCCCCGCAGCCCGGCCAGCCCGGTGGCACACCCACGCCGGCTGACGCGACCCCGCTCTACACGCCGACCCAGTTCCTCGTCGGGCCGGCGGCTGGGGATTGCATCCACGAGGTCCAGGCCGGCGAGACGCTCTTCACCCTCGCGCAGACGTGGGGGACCACGGTGGACGAGATCGCAACACTGAACAACATCGCCAACCCGAACGCGGTCGCGGCTGGCACCGAGCTTCGGATACCCGGCTGCGCGGACGGGGAGCTGGTTGGTGGCGAACAACCCTCAGAGCCGGCGGGCGGCGAACCCACACAGCCGGCGGGCGGTGGCGGGCAGACCTACGTCGTCCAGGCCGGCGATACGGTGTTCGGGATCGCGCGCCGGTTTGGAGTCACGGCGCAGGCCATCATCGACGCCAACCCGGCCCTGCAGGCCAACCCCGATCAGCTAAGCGTGGGCCAGGAGTTAATCATCCCGTAGGGCGCACTTACATAGCGCGTTGTCATCTTGCCGGCGTCCTGCCTGTCTCAGGACGCCGGCGCTGCACATTCGACGCCCGGAGCGGACCGCCAGAGCGCGGCAGGGTTGAGGGCGTGCGGCGGGAAAGCGGACGGCGGGCGCTGCGTGGAAGTCAGGCACAAACACTTTACAAAATGCATCGCCTGTGATATATTGTGCACGCTTCATAATGAGTGACTGGCGGTGCCGGGTTTGTCCCGGCGTTCTTATTACGAGGGGGATCGCCCATGCGGGCGGTCCTTCGTGTCACAGAAGCCTGCGGTCGCGCGGAGGGCGCGCCGTTGCAGGTTCGGCAGATCGGTAGGGAGAAGCATGAGCGACCAAGACCAAGTGGTTTATGTTACTTCAGACGGCCTGAAGGAATTGGAGGAGCGCCTGGAGTATTTCCGGAACGTCCGTCGCCGCGAGGTCGCCGAGCGCCTGCGTCTCGCCCTTGAGGAGGGCGGCGAGCTGGTCGAAAACGCCGAATACGAGGACGCCAAGAACGAACAGGCATTTGTCGAAGGCGAGATTCTGCGCCTTGAGACCATGCTCAGCAACGCACAGGTGATCGAGTTAAACGGCGAGCGCGAGATCGTCACCCTCGGCGCGCGCGTGACGGTGATCGAAGAGGGTTACGACGAAGAAGAGACGTACACGGTGGTTGGCGCGGCGGAAGCCAATCCCGGCGAAGGCCGCATCTCCAACGCCAGCCCGATGGGCAAGGCGTTGATAGGGCACAAAGTCGGTGATAAAGTTACCGTCAACGCACCGGACGGGCATTTCGTCGTGACCATCAAGGCGATTTCATAGGCATAAGTCGGCAGGTCTGCGCCCGCGCCGGGCACCTGTCCGGCGCGGGCTTTTCTTTTGCCGCTGTGACCGGCGGCACCATGAGACAGCGCATCAAGGGGGCCAAAGAAAACGATGACGTGGGAACCAGGCAACCAGGTCGAAGCCGAGCGGCTCGAAAAGCTCCAGCGCCTGCGCGATGATGGCGTCGATCCCTACCCCAACCGCGTGCAGCGTACCCACACGACCGCCGAGGCGGTCGCGGCCTTCGAAGCGGCGGAGGCCAGCGGCGCAGACCCACCGGTGGTGACGGTCTGCGGGCGCATCGTGCGGCGCAACATCAAGGGGCGCGCCTCGTTCATGCACATCGAAGACGGCGCGGGCCGGGTGCAGCTCTTCCTCCGGCAGGATAACCTCGGCGACGCGGTGTACGACCAGGTCAAAGAGAAGGCGCTGGCCCTGGGCGACTTCGTGCAGGCGCGCGGCCCGATGATGCGCACGCGCGCCGGCGAGGTCAGCGTGATGGCGACCGAGCTGGCGCTGCTGGCGAAGGCGCTCAGCCCGCTGCCGGTGATCAAGGAACAGGTGAGCGAGGAGGGCGTCCGGCGCTTTGGCGCGTTCACCGACCCGGAGGAGCGCTACCGCCAGCGCTACGCCGACCTGGCGGTCAACCCCGACGTGCGCGAGGTCTTCCGCACGCGGGCGCGCACCGTCGCGGCGATCCGCCGCTTCCTCGATGACGAGGGCTTCCTGGAGGTCGAAACACCCATCCTCCAGCCGCTCTACGGCGGCGCGGCGGCGCGGCCTTTCATCACGCACCACAACCAGCTACACCAGGACCTTTACCTGCGCATCAGCTTCGAGCTTTACCTCAAGCGCCTGCTGGTGGGGATGTACGACGCGGTGTACGAGATCGGGCGCGACTTCCGCAACGAGGGCGTGGACCGCAAGCACAACCCGGAGTTCACCCAGGTCGAGTTCTACAAGGCCTACATCGACTATGAGGGCGTGATGGACCTGGCCGAGCGGCTTGTGTCAGGCGTCGCGGCGCAGGTGACCGGCAGCACGCGCATCGTCTTCCAGGGGCACGAGATCGAGCTGGCCCCGCCGTGGCAGCGTGTGACGCTGCGCGCCGCGATCCGCGAGCGCACCGGGGTCGATTACGCGGCCCACCCCGACGCCGCGTCGCTGCGGGCGGCGATGCGCGCCGCCGGCCTGGAACCCGGCGACGACGCCACCTGGGGCCGGCTGGTGGACGACATGCTTGGCGATTACGTGGAGCCACACCTGATCCAGCCGACGTTCGTCATCGACTATCCGCGCGACATCTCGCCGCTGGCGAAAGCCAAGCCCGGCAGCCCGAACCTGGTGGAGCGTTTCGAGTTCTTTATCGGCGGCCTGGAGATGGGCAACGCCTTCACCGAGATAAACGACCCGCTCGACCAGGAGCAGCGCTTCCTGGAGATGGGCCGGCTGTACGCGGCGGACGACGAGGAGGCGCACCCGGTCGATGAGGACTACCTGCGCGCGATGCGCTACGGGATGCCACCCAACGGGGGGTTCGGCATGGGCGTGGACCGTCTCGTGATGCTGCTCACCGACCAGCCCAACATCCGGGAGGTGATCCTCTTCCCGCACTTGCGCGACCCGGACCGGGACGGGGCGGAAAGCTAGTAAAGCCTATCGCGCTTGGGGATGTCGCGTCCGGGGGCGGTTACCGGCCCGGGTAGAGCGGCGAGGCAGCCTCGGCGCGGGAGGGGCGCTTCAGGTGTACCTGGCCTTCAGGCCCGATGCCGAACGGCTCCCAGCCCGCCGTGAGCAGCCCCACGAGCGCGCCAGCGTAGTCGGTGACGCGCTCAACCCGGTAGCCGTCCGAGCCATAGTAGACGATCTGGTTGGTTTCGACGATGCATAGTTCCCACATGGGCGGGTCTCCCGTCTCCTCCGTGCGCCGGCAGGGCGGCCGGCGCATCGAGGGCTTCAGTCAGGCGGTCGGGCCGTGTAACCAGACCTCTTCTCATAAGAGGAAAGCTGGGCGAGAGCAGGTTGATTGATCACGAATGACACGAATAATAAGAAATCTCCTTAGTGACCCGACGACTGATGTGCTTGGATGAATTTCCCTGGTAATCTCTTCGCAGAGTCACGGAATGGCTATGCGCCTATCACAAACCTTGCGATGTAGGGGTCGTAGATGCGGTATTGCCCGTCAAGCGGTCGAAACATAGTGCTTGTCAAAAGGGACCCCCTTGGTGACGACGGCGCAGGCAACATGGACAAGCTTGCGTGCTGCCGCGCAGCGGGCCACCTTCGCGGGCTTGCCGCGCGCGCGGAGGCGATCATAGAAGCGCTGGATGGCGGGGTTGTGTTGCGTCGCCGACAGGGTCGCCATGTAGAGGGCGGTGCGCAGACGGGTGTGGCACGCGGCGCTGAGCCGGTCGCGGCGCGGCTGGCTGCGGCCTGACTGGTGCGGGAGCGGGGCCAGGCCCGCGTAGGCGGCGAGCTGGCGGTCGAGGTAGGCGAGGGATGGTCTTCGAGGTCGGCCTGCACGTGCGGCGTGATGACGGGACATTGGCGCAGGGCGTGGAGGCGGTTGCGTTCCTGGGTGCGCATGTGCACCAGGTCATCCCGGCGCGCCAGCCGTTGGCGCAACTGCTCGTACTGCGCCACCGGTGGCGTCCAGGGGGCGGGCTGGAGCAGGATCGCCAGCTCGGTCAGCAGCACCGCGTCGAGCGGGTCGGTCTTGGCGTGGCGCAGCCGGGTGGCGGCGAAGTGGTGTGCCTGCCGGGGGTTGATGACGCTGACGCTAAAGCCCGCTGCGTGCAGCGCCACCGCCAGCCGCATCCAGTACGTGCCGGTGGCCTCCACGACCACCAGCGTCTGTGTGGGCGTGTGGCCGGTGGCCGCCAGGCGCGCCTGCAACGTCGCGAAGCCCGCGGGCGTCTGTTGGATGGTGAAGGGCGCGGCGATCGCGTCGCGCGCGCGCGCGTAGGCCACCGTCGCGCTCGCCGCGGCGATGTCGATGCCCACGAACAAGGTATAGTCGCTCATGAGATCCCTCCCGGCACTGCAATCGGGTATAATCCCGTCGGGCAGGCGCACCCTTACCTCGTCGCTATGCGTGGTCTGTGCCACTCCATGCGGTTGAGGGTTGGGCCTGCCTCTACGGTGCTGGGGGCCTGTCTACACATCGCGGTCTATGCCGCCAGGGGGCAAAGCGGCCTCACCAGCACCTTCGGGCATACCCGGATTATATGAGGGGCGAACCGCCGGTTCGCCCCTACCACCAGACAGGGCGGGATGAGGATAGAGCGTGCTGTGCCGCTACGGGCGTTCAAGAGAGCATTGCCAGTGTAATTGTTCAAAATCCATCAGTCGCGGGGATCAGAATGTGAACAAATCCGTGACGCAGGCGGCGGCGCTAGAGATCGACGCCGGTGACGTAGCGGTAGAGCGCGTCGCGGCGCAGGAACAGGAAGATGCTCAGCGCGCCGAAAAACCCGCCCAGGTGGCCGAAGTAGGCCACGCTGCTGAGGCCGTAGCCCTGCAACTGGTCGATGGCCGGCAGCAGTTGGTACACCAGCCAGGGGATGAGGAACCAGAACGCGCGCAGGTACAGCGGGTAGGGGATGGGCACCACCACCCAGAAGATCGTGCGGATCCGCGCGCCGGGGAAGAGGATCAGGTACGCGCCCATCACGCCAGAAACCGCGCCACTCGCGCCGATCACCGGGATGGGCGAGTCCAGGCCGGAGGCCAGGATGAACAGCAGCGCCGAGCACAGCCCGGCGGTGAAGTAGAACACCATGTAGCGCACCGGCCCGCAGGCGTCCTCCACGCGCCGGCCGAACGTCCAAAGGTAGACCATGTTGCCGATCAGGTGCAGCGACAGCAGGCCTTCGCGCGAGTGCATGAACATCGACGTGACGCCGCTCAGCGCGCCGAAGCCGAACTGGTTGTGCACCACCGTCGGCGCCATGCCCAGCGCATAGACCATGCGCTCGTAGCCCTCCGGGTAGGGGGCCAGGAACTCGAAAGCGTAGACGATGACGTTGGCGAGGACGAGCGCGATGGTCGCAATCGGGATGGAGCGATAGCGCACGCCTTCAGGATCGCCGATGGGGAAGAGAAACATCGCCCGCCTCCTCAGCCGCTGTGGATGCGCGCCAGCAGCAGCGCGGTGCTCCGCAGGCTGTTGAACAGGCCGAGCGCAACCGCCGCGAGGCACAGCGCGACCCCGGCGACGCGCAGCGCCCGGCGCGACCCCTGGCCGATGGCGCGCGCGCCGAAGAACCGGACCGTGCCGGTCACCGCGCCGCTCACCGCCCAGCAGGTCCCCCCGATGGCCGCCAGCATGATCGCCGCCACGCCGCTCGCGCTCATCCCCGCGACGCGCACGCCGCTGTCCATCACCGCCAGCAGGAACACGAACACCACCCACCCCGCCGCCTCGCGCAGGATGAAGGGCCAGCTATCGGCGACGCTGCGCGGCAGGTAGGGCGAAATCTCGCGCAGCCGCTGCTCTGCCTGCCGGGCCTCTGGCGTGCCCCACGTCCTATCGACGACCTCGCGGTACGCGACCACGGCGCGCTCGGTCATGCCCTCCCGGTCGAGCAGCCGCGCAAGCTGGAAGTGCGTGAGCGGCGCGTGATCCGGCAACTCCACCGCGCGCGCGAAGGCCTCCCGCGCCGCCGTCATCTGCCCTGCGGACAGGTGGAGCCGCCCCATCCGCTCGAAAGCCTGCGCGGCGCTCAGGTCGCGGGGGCCGACCGTCGGCAGCACCCGCTTCACGTCGTCCCACCGGTTGGATTCCGCCAGCGCCTCGGCGTAGAGCAGCTTCAGCCCGCCGTTGTGCGGGTTATGGGTGAGCGCCCGCTGCACCAGCGCGCGCGCCTGCGGCCTGTGGTCTGACCCCAGCAGCCTGACGACCGCGCTCACCGCCTGCTCGTTGCCGGGGTCGAAGTCGAGCACGGCCTTCCACGCCGCAAGCGCGCCCCGCCGCGCGCCGCCGGCCGTCGCCGACTCGGCGCGGGCGACCAGGTCGCGCAGGCCGGCCTCGCCCTGGGGATGGCGCTGTGTGGCGTGCAGCGCGACGCGCGCCGCCTCGTTAGCCGGGTTGAGCGCGACGAGCTTCTCCAGGCTGGCGCGCCGGTCCTCTGGCCGCACCGCCACCCGTGACAGCCACAGCAGCGCCTCTTCGTTCTCCGGGTCGAGAATGAGCGCGTCGCTCAGCAGCGCTTCGGCCTGCAACTGCCGCCGGTTCTTCGCCGCCTCAATGCCCTCGGCGGTGAGTTTCCTGCTCTCGTGCAGCATCCCCATCCTGCTCCACGTCGCCTGCGCGCCTGTTTCGCGTGCCATTATAGGCATTTTGCCGCTCCGCTGGAAATTGCGCCCCGCGCCGATGTGCTATAATCCACGGCCCATGAAGCAGGGCAACGAGGCACGCATGGCCGGTGAGGTGCAACCCAAGACGCGCGGCAGACCCTGGGGGCTGTACCTGTTGCTGCTCGGCGGGGTGCTCGCCGGCGTGCTCATGGCGCTGCTGACCGCCGCCAGCTCCACCGGCGACACGCGCCCGGCGGTGAAGCCCGGCAGTTACGACCTCCCGCTCACGGTGCAAGACCTTCGGGTCGAACAGCCCGCGCCTGCCTTCACCGCGCGCACGCCCGACGGCGCGACGATCGCGCTGGCCGACCTGCGCGGCGCGATGGTGGCGCTCAACTTCTGGGCGACGTGGTGCGCGCCCTGCGAGGCCGAGATGCCCGAACTCCAGCGTGCCGCCGCGCGTTACGCCGACGCGGGTCTGATCGTGCTCGGCGTGAACCAGGCCGAGGCCGCCGACGCGGTGCAGGCCTTCATGGACGCGCACGGCCTGACCTTCCCAACCGTCCTCGACGCCGAACAGGACATCGCCTACCACTACGGCGTCAACTCCCTACCGATGACGTTCTGGATCGACGCTGAGGGGATCGTGCGTGCGAAGCACCTGGGTATGCTCACCGCCGACGACATCGACCAGTACGTCGCGGAGCTGCGCGCCGCCGGAAGCTGAACGAAACGCAGCCGGGCCGGCTGCCTACCCCGCAATCTCGACGGAACCCCCGCCGACGCCCGCCTGCCAGGCCGCCCGCGCCGCCGCGATGGTGAGCAACGGCGTCTGGAGCGCCTGACGCGCCCGCGTCAGGTCAAGCGTGAGGTCGCGGGGGCGGTCGGGCGCAACCTCGGCGGCGCGGACCGGCTCCACGCGCGCCGTCTCAAGCAGCCCCATCGCGTCGAGCAGCGCGCGCCCGTAGTCCCACCGCGTGAGCGGCTCCGGCCCGGCGATGTGCAGCACGCCCGTGTAAGTCAGCGCCGCCAGTTCGAGCAGCGCCCCGGCCAGGTTGTGCGCCCACACCGGCTGGCGCACCTCGTCCGTGAACAGCGTCACCGGCGCGCCCTGCGCGATGCGCACGGCCATCCAGCCGACCTGCCGGTTGGCCGGCGTGAAGTCGTAGATCAGGCTGGTACGCACGATGGCGTAATCGCGCAGCGCGGCGCGCACCAGCGCCTCAGCGCGCGCCTTCGCCGCGCCATAGTCGGAGGTGGGGCAGGGGGCGCGTCCTCGTCATACGGCGGGTTGGCCCCGTCGAACACCATGTCGCTGGAGAGGAAGATCAGCCGGCAGCCGGCGCGCTGCGCCGCCGCGACCATCGACCCGGTGGCCTGTTCGATGGCGCGCGCATAGTCGGCGCTGCGCTCTGACACCGCCGTGTGGATGATGGCGTCCGGGCGCGCGTCCGCCACGGCGCGCCAGGTCGCTTCCGGGTCGCGCAGGTCCACCTGCACGCGGCGGCGCGCCGGCGCGCGCTCCGGGCGCGAGAAGTACAGCGCAGTCACGTCCCAGGTCTGCGCGGCCAGCCTGACCAGCGGCCCGCCCAGGTCGCCGCTCGCCCCGGTGACGAGGAGCCGCTTCACTAGAAGAAGTCGCGCTGCGCCCGCTCAAGCGCCTCGCGCGCGGCATTCTGGGCCGCCGACTGCTTGCTGCGCCCGGTGCCACGCCCGTAGGCCTGGCCGTTGAGCGTCACCTCAATCGTGAACTCCTTGGCGTGGTCGGGGCCTTCGGCGCTCACGGTGCGATACTGCGGCGTGCAGCCCAGTTCCGCCTGGCTCCATTCCTGGAGCAGGCTCTTGGGGTCCTTGTCCGAGGGCAGCTTGAGCAGCCGTTCGAGCGTTGGCTCGAACAACGGGTACACGAACTGCTGCACCGCCATCAGCCCGCGCTCGCCCTTGTCGAGGTAGATCGCGCCGACCACCGCCTCGAACGCCGCGCACAGGTTGCCGGCCCGCTGACGCCCGCCGCTTTCCTCTTCACCCTTGCCCAGGCGCATGACGGCGTCGACGCTCAGGCTTCTCGCGAAGCCGGCCAGCGCCTCGGTGCGCACGAGCGCGGCGCGCATCCGCGTCATCGCGCCCTCGGACATCTCCGGGAAGTGGTGGTAGAGCCAGTCAGCAGCGACGAAGTCAAGCACGGCGTCGCCGAGGAACTCCAGCCGTTCGTTGTCTTCGAGCGCCTGGTGCGGGTGCTCGTTGAGGTAGGAGCGGTGCGTGAGCGCGCGCCGCAGCAGCGAAGGGTCGTCGAAAGTGACGCCAAGTCGTGCTTGAAAATCGTCCAGTTCGGTCATAGGTACTCTGCGCCGGGTACTTCAGGAGAACCGCTTGAGGATGACAGAAGCGTTGTGGCCGCCGAAGCCAAGCGAGTCGCTCAGCGCGTAGGTGAGCCTGGCCTCGCGTGGTTTCCACGGAGTGTAGTCCAGGTCGCATTCGGGGTCGGGGTTGTCGAGATTGATGGTCGGCGGGATCACCTGATCGCGCAGCGCCAGCGCGCAGAAGATCGCCTCCAGCGCGCCGGCCGCGCCCATCGGGTGCGCCGTCATCGACTTGGTGGAGCTGATGATGACTTTGTACGCATGGTCGCCGAAGGCGGTCTTGATCGCGCGCGTCTCGGCCACGTCGTTGAGCATCGTCGCCGTGCCGTGCGCGTTGATGTAGTCCACATCTTCGGGGTTGATCCCGGCGTCGTCGAGCGCGCGCACCATCGCGCGCGCGCCGCCCGCCCCGCTGGGATCGGGCGCGGAGATGTGGAAGGCGTCGCCGCTCGACCCCAGCCCACGATCTCAGCGAGGATGTTCGCGCCGCGCGCCTTCGCGCCCTCCAGGGTTTCGAGCACGAGCGCCGCGCCGCCCTCCCCCTGCGCGAAGCCGTCCCGGTCGCGGTCGAACGGGCGCGGCGTCTCGGTGGGGGCGTCGTTGCGGGTCGTGAGCGCCTGCATCTGGTTGAACGGGCCGATGGCCGTCTCCGAGACGGTGGCGTCGGCCCCGCCCGCGACCGCCGCGTCGATGACGCCGCCGCGTATCATGTGGTACGCCAGGCCGACGTTGTCGGTACCGGTGGCGCACGCCGACGCGATCCCGAACACCGGCCCGGTCACCTGCAGGGCCATGCTGATGTACGCGCACCCGCCGTTGGGCATCATGCGCGGGATGCCGAACGGCGTGATGGCCGCCGGCCCCCGGTCGAAATAGACCTTGCTCAGTTCGAGGAACGAGATCACCCCGCCGATTGCCGAGCCGTAGATCACGCCGATCCGGTCGCGGTTCGCGTCGGTGATCTCCAGGCCGGCGTTCTCGACCGCCTGCAAGGCCGACGCGAGCGCGAACCGCTGGTAGCGGTCCATCTGGCGCGCCTGCTTGCGCGACATCCACCGGGTCGGGTCCCAGTCTTTGACTTCGGCGGCAATCCTGGTCTGAAACTCGGTTGTGTCGAACAGTGTGATCGGCGCCATCCCGGACCGCCCGGCAAGGGCGGCCTCCCACGAGCTTTCCGGGTCGTGGCCGATGGGCGTGATTGCGCCGATACCGGTGATGACGACGCGGCGAGTCATGTCACCTTCTTTCCCTCGTGCGGTGGCAACGGATGCTTGAATTGGCGCAGCGCGGGCGCGCGCCAGCGCACCGCTAGTCTATAGCAAGTTTGTCGGGAACGCCAGATGCAACGCCGCTCAGCGCGCGCGCCGCTCGCCTGAGAGCCGCCGCTCCATGTAGCGGACGACCAGCGAGAGCACGATGGTCATCGCCAGGTAGAGAAAGGCGACGACGTTGTACGTCTCGAAGAAGCGGAACGTGCTCGCCGAGTACACCTTGCCCTGCAACGTGATGTCGCGCACGCCGAACACCGACACGAGCGACGAGTCCTTGAGCATGGCGATGAAGTCATTGCCCAGGGGCGGCAGCATCCGGCGGATGGCCTGCGGCAGCACCACGTGCCGCATCGCCTGGAAGTGCGTCGCGCCGAGCGAGCGCGCCGCGTCCATCTGGCCCGGCTCGATGGACTGGATGCCGGCGCGGAAAATCTCGGAGATGAACGCGCCGTAGCCAATCGTGAGCGCCACGACGACGCGGAAGGTGAAGTCCAGGTCGCGCACGCGCAGCGCCGACATCCGCGCCCCCAGGTCGGCCAGCGTGTTGTTTTCGACCAGCCACGCGCCGACGTTGTTCATCCCGACCACCGCCCCCGGCACCACGACGAGCGCGATGTAGTACAGCAGCACCAACAGCGGGATGCCGCGCACGATCTCCACGTAGAGCGACGCGGTGTGGTAGATCACCGGGTTCTTGGAGATGCGCGCCAGCCCCACCACCAGCCCCACCGCCACCGAGCAGGCAAACCCGACAATCGTGACGTAGATCGTGATGCCGATGCCCTCGCGCACCGCGTCGAAGATCACCCGGTACGTCTCATTGGAGAGGATGGACCAGAAGAGCACCACGCCGATCAGGGCGGTGATAATCAACCACCACGGCAGTGTGGCCGGCGTGAACGCGCGCGCCCCAGCGCGCGCCTTCTCTGGTTGGGGTATGGTCTCTTCGAGGGCGCTCATGGGGCAGCTCTCACGGTCACACTGGCTGGCGTTGGCGCGCGGGAGGGGCGCAGGTCACCTGCGCGGTGCTGCGCCCCTCTGAAGCGCCTTGACGGTGTCGCGGTCGCAGCGCGGGCTTTACTCACCCGCCGCTGCCGCCGTCGGATCGTACAGGATGAACCATTTGTTGTCCAGGTAGTTGATGAAGCCGTCGGCCTTCATCTGGGCGAGGGCGGCGTTGACGGGCGCGACGAGGTCAGACTCCTTGGGGAAGATGAAGCCGAAGTCCTCGGAGATGATCGGGCCGCCGGTGAGCTTGAGCCGGTCGGGGTTGGCGCCGATATAGCCCCGGCTCGACACCGCGTCCATGATGACGGCGTCCACGTCGCCAGCGATCAGGCCCTGCACGCTGGCGCCGAAGTGCTCGTAGAGCACGATGCGGGGGTTGCTCTCGTCGCCGTCGAGGATGTCGTACACGGCGGTGTAGAAGGGGGTGGTGCCGGGCTGCGCGCCGATGAGGAGTTCGGGGTCAGCGCCCAGTTCCTCCGCGTTCGTGAAGCGGTCCTCGTCCGCGCGCACGAGCAGGAACTGCTCCATCGTCATGTACGGGTCCGAGAAGTCCACCTGCTCCGCCCGGTCCTCCCGGATGGTGATTCCCGTCATGCCGACGTCGTACTGGCCGTCCGCTATCGCCGGGATCATCGCGTCCCAACTGATGGTGTGCCACGCCAGCGTGCAGTTGAGCCGCTGGCAGATCTCCACCCAGGCGTCGTACTCCCAGCCGACCGCCTCACCCGTGCCGGGGTCGATGAACTGGAGCGGGACAAACAGGTTCTCCGTGACCGCCGCCACCTCCTGGCCTTCGAGGTCGGGCAGCGCCATCGAGACGAACGTCTCCTCGGCGACGGGGTCGTAGCGGATGAACCACTTCTCGTCCAGGTAGTCGATGAAGCCGTCGGCCTTCATCTGGGCGAGGGCGGCGTTGACGGGCGCGACGAGGTCAGACCCCTTCGGGAAGATGAAGCCGAAGTCCTCGGAGATGATCGGGCCGCCGGTGAGCTTGAGCCGGTCGGGGTTGGCGCCGATGTAGCCCCGGCTCGACACCGCGTCCATGATGACGGCGTCCACGTCGCCGGCGATCAGGCCCTGCACGCTCGCGCCGAAGTTCTCGTAGAGCACGATGCGGGGGTTGCTCTCATCGCCGTCGAGGATGTCATACACGGCGGTGTAGAAGGGGGTGGTGCCGGGCTGCGCGCCGATGAGGAGTTCAGGATCAGCGCCCAGTTCCTCCGCGTTGGTGAAGCGGTCCTCGTCCGCGCGCACGAGCAGGAACTGCTCCTGCGTCATGTACGGGTCTGAGAAGTCCACCTGCTCCGCCCGCGCTTCGGTGATCGTGATCCCCGTCATGCCGACGTCGTACTGGCCGTCCGCTATCGCCGGGATCATCGCATCCCAACTGATGTTCTCCCAGCGTAGGGTGCAGTTGAGCCGCTGGCAGATCTCCACCCAGGCGTCGTACTCCCAGCCGACCGCCTTGCCCGTGCCGGGGTCGATGAACTGGAGCGGGACGAACAGGTTCTCCGTGACCGCCACCACCTCCCGGCCCCCCAGGTCTGGCAGCTCCGGCCCGAACTGCGCCATCGCGCCGCTGAACGGCAACGCCATCAGCAGCGCCAAAAGCAACGACAACACATGCTTGCGCGACATCGAACTCTCCTCCTGCTAGAGATTTGACTTTATGCGCAATCTGCTTGCTGGGTGGTCTCCCTCTTGAGTGCTGTTGCTGCGGCGTTTGGCTTGATGCGTCACTTGACGCGCCACTTGGCGTGTCAGAAGATGGCTTCTGCCTGCCTACCTCACCCCCTGGCCCCCTCTCCATTCAATGGAGAGGGGAAGCCGCGCGCAGCGCGGCGGGGGGTGAGGTCAACCAGACCGCATCATCGCGCCAACACTTCACAGGGAGACTACCTCTTGCTGGACGGACCCATTATAACCAATCTGGCTGTGCGGGGGAGTCTTGTCCCGATTATAGAGTAACAATTGACACTACTATTGCCCCTAAGCCCATGTAGCATATACAATAGACGGTGACACGACAGGAGAATCGCGACCACCAGCCGGCGCGCGCCGGGCGGTGGCCGCCAGCCACGGACAGACACAATGGCCGCACAACTTCTATGCTGCAAGGAGGTGTTTATCCTCCCGACCCTTTTGACCAGCTTGCTGTTGCGTCAGGTAACTGACCGGTATGGTAGCCAGGGGCGGCTTGTATAGACCGCCCTTTATTTTTGGTGTGAGAGATACACTAAACCAAATTTGATCAGGAGAAAACACGAATGGAGATCGCCAGAATGACAGAGAATGTCGTTGCGCAGCCTGTCAGCCTGTTCGAGATGGCCCAGAAGCAGTTCGATCAGGCGGCAGCGTACCTTGACCTCAGCCCCGGCATGCGCGCTTTCCTGCGCGAACCGATGCGCGAGCTGACCGTCACCTTCCCGGTCAAGATGGACGACGGCTCCACGCGCGTTTTCAAGGGCTTCAGGGTGCAGTACAACGACGCACGCGGCCCGACGAAAGGCGGCCTGCGCTTTCACCCGCACGAGAACATCGACATGGTGCGCGCCCTGGCGGCGTGGATGACGTGGAAGACCGCCGTGGTTGACATCCCGCTCGGCGGGGCGAAGGGCGGCGTGGTGTGCGATGTCAAGGAGCTTTCACAGCGCGAACTGGAGCGCGTCAGCCGGGCTTACGTGCGCCAGGTGGGCCGCTTGCTGGGCCTCGATGTCGATGTGCCCGCGCCGGACATGTACACCAACGCGCAGATCATGGCGTGGATGATGGACGAATACGCTGTCATCAAGGGCCATACCGAGTTCGGCGTGATCACCGGCAAGCCCGTTGAACTGGGTGGGTCGTTGGGGCGCGAAGACGCGACGGCGCGCGGCGGCATGTACGTGATCCGCGAGGCGGCGAAGATGCTCGGCATGGACACCGCCGGCGCGAAAATGGCGGTCCAGGGCTTCGGCAACGTGGGCAAGTACGCCGCCACGCTCGGCGAGGAACTGCTCGGCTGCAAGGTGATCGCCGTCGCCGACATCGGCGGGGGCATCTACAACCCGAAGGGGTTCGACACGCGCGAGCTATTCAACTACGCGATGCGTCACGGGCTGGTGAGCGGCTACCCGGAAGGCGAGCGCATCTCCAACGCCGAGTTGATTGAAATGGACGTGGATATTCTCGTGCCGGCGGCGCTGGAGAACGTCATCACAGCAGAGAACGCGCCGCGCGTCCGCGCGCGCCTCGTCGCCGAGCTTGCCAACGGCCCGTGCACGCTTGAGGCCGAGGCCATCATGCAGGACAACGGCATCTACGTCATCCCCGACATTCTGTGCAACGCCGGCGGGGTCGTCGTTTCGTACTTCGAGATGGTCCAGAACGCCTACGACTATTACTGGGACGTGCTTGAAGTGCACGAGCGGCTGGACAAGAAGATCTCGGCGGCGTTCGCGACCATGCACGCCCGCGCCCCGGAGTTCAACAACGACACCCGCCTCGCGGCGCAGGCCCTCGCCATCGAGCGCGTGGCGAACGCCGTGCGCTTGCGCGGCTGGTGCGACTAGGCCGGCAACGGGCGCGACCAACGGGCGCGACCGACGGTCGCAGCCGCCCAACGACAACCGCATAACACGCAAAGCCGGGGCGACGCCGCCCCCGGTTCTTGTTGGTCATCTTTGGCGCGCGTGGGTCCCGCGCCGCGCAGGCTGCAACAGGGCGGTCACGCCCCTGCAGGGCGCGCCACTCCTCGCGGAGGATGCCCATGAGGATGCTGTCGTAGCGCTGCCCGTCGCGCAGCACCGCGCCCCGGATGGCGCCTTCGCGCGTGAAGCCCACCTTCTCATACGCGCGGATGGCGCGCGTGTTGTACGCGATCACGTCCAGCCCGACGCGGTACAGGTTCAGCTCGTCGAAGGCATAGCGCAGGACGATGCGCAGCGCGTCTGTGCCGTAGCCTTTGCCCCAGTACGCAGGGTCGCCAATGCCGATGGAGAGCCTGGCGACGCCGTTGCTCCACTCGAAGCTGTGCAGCGCCACGAAGCCGATCAGCGCGTCGTCGGCGAGCGTGCGGATGCGGAAGTTGTAATCCGGCGCGGCGCCCTGCCTGTCCGGCGCGGCGAATGCCTCCGTCGGGAGCGGGCGCACCGGCTCGGTGTCCATCAGGCGCATGTAAGCCGGGTTTGCGCTCCACCGGCTGAACGCCTCGGCGTCGTCAGGGCGGCGCGCCGCCAGGTATACCCGTTCGCCCTTGAAGAGTGTGCCCTCCACCTACGCCTCCTCTGGCGCGCCGCCGGCCAGCAGCGTGACCAACTGGTCCGCGCCGTCCGCGTCCCGTCGATAGAACCACATCGCGCCCGGCGCGACATCGCCGCGCAGGTAGGCGACCGCCGGCTCGTGCATGACGCGCCAGGGCAGCCGCTCCAGCGTTTCGACCGCCTCCAGGCGCGGCATGAAGCGCGCCCTCGCGACCAGGCCGTCGGGGTCACCGGCGCGCAGCGCGCCCGCCCACGCGCCGACCGCGAATGTGAACGTCGTGGACTGGTAGCCTTCGTGTGCGTTGTCGAGCTGCGCCACATAGGCCAGCCGCCCCGGATTCCGCACCGTCAGGCCGGTCTCCTCGCGGACCTCGCGCGCCAGCGCCTCGGTGAGCAGCGCGCCCGGCTCGGCGACGCCGCCCGGCAGCGCCCACGTCGCCTGGGCGTCGCCCGGTCCCTGCTGGCGGACGAGGAGCACGTCATCGTCGCGGCAGATCAGCGCGGCGACGATGTGGTAGAGGCGGCGGTGGGGAGGCATGCTGTTGCTCGATCCTCTCACTGGATCTGCGCTACAAACCAGTCAAACACGTCGAGGAACTGCCGCAAGGCGACACGGTCCTCCAGAACGGTCAAGGGGATGTTGGGTCGCCTCGTCATCTCCGTCGGCGGAATGGATATACCCTCAATTGCGTTCAGCTTTTCCAGGAGTTCCAGCCTTTTTACTTCAGAGTCGAATGGCTCTCGGTACTGATACCACTGGAAGTAGATTTCGACTTTTCCATATGTATATACTGCAAACAGCAGGTGATTCTGATCCATGAAATCATAGATGGGGACGAAAGATCCAATCTGCTTGCCTTGACCCCACCAGATTCTAAGACCTTTTTGAGTAGCCCATTCCAGTATCTTGCGGGCGACATCGACAACGCCTCTTGGATGCCGCTCCACCAACGCATCAAAGAACGAGCTTTTGTCCCACTGCCTGGTTTCTCGTCCGGAGCCTTTTTGTGTTCCGCCTCCGCAGTCTGGCCCACGACCTTGGGCACAAGCGTGCGCAGGTTGCCCTGCCCGACATACTGCTTGATCTCGACCGCCAGCACCTCGGCGGGGGTCCATTTGCTCATTCAAGAACTCGACGATGCGCCGGAGTTGCGTCGGAATCGCGTCGGCCACAAAGACCATGCGCACCCGGCCCGCCTGCAGGTTGGTCTTTACCTGGCCCCAGAAGGCCTCATACCCGGTGGTTTCGATCCCCAGGGCGTCGGCAACCTCCTGTTCAGGATCGAGCATCCTGTCAGCGCAGCGCTGCTCGAAACGGGTGCGGATGCTCTCGACCGGGAGATACACGACGGCATTGGCGGCATAGTCGAGCATCTGCCCGACCACCTCGCGCCTGATCTGCGTGTTGGCGCTGCGCTTGACCTCGACCAGCGTCGGGATGGCGTCCTGGTCGAGGAACACGTGATCGACGGAGCCAGCGCCGGCTTCCTCACCCGGCACCGCCACCTCGCGCGAGATCAACAGCCAGCGTCGCGGATTTGCGCTGTCCATCTGCTCGCCTGCGAGGAGGTTGGGGTAGTCTGCCAGGAGTTTCTGTAACAGCTCTTCGGTGCCGTAGGGTTCTTCGTTCATCTCAACCAGTTGGCCGTCGTCCTGGATCAAGAAGATGGCTCCCGCATCGACATACTCCCCTGCCGCATGGCTGTGGATATTCCGTTGTAGTATACGCGCGCCGCTACGCTTCCTCAAACAGGCGCTCGCCCCGGTGCAGCCGGTAGGCGATCTGGTAGCGCTGGCCCCTGTGCGCGCGCCGTCGGCGCGTGGGCGGCCAGGTAGCGCGCCGCCGCCACGAGCACATGCACGCCCGCCTCCGTCCCGCGCAGCAGCGCGTACTGCGCGAAGGCCGCCTCGATGGCCTGGATGGTGTGGAAGTCTCGGTCCTCGCGGAGCAGCAGCCGGCCCAACGCCGCCAGCAGCCGGTCGGGGTCGCCGTCGCTGTAGAGGTAGCGCGCGACAAGCTCGCCCGCCTCGTTCACCTGCTGCTGCCGGTCGAGCCGGCCGGCCAACTGAGCGAGCAGCGCGTCCGCCTCCGGCACGCGGCCATTCGGCGCGGGGATGCGCGCGGCGGGCACGTTGAGGAAGCGGTCGAGGTAGACGCTCATCGCCGCATCGAAGACGCCCCGCAGCAGCGCCGGCGACGCCGTCCGCCGGAGGCCCTGGTGCACCGCGTTCGCGAACGTGAAGGTGTGCAGCGCCGTGTCCCAATCGCTGAACTCGTTGCTCGTGTGGAAGCGCGCAATGCGCAGCGCCGCCGCGTACGCGACCGCGCCTGCGAGCGCGTCTTCGGTCGCGCCGGCGCGCACCGCCGCGAGCAGCGCCGCCACGGCGGCCTGCGGATCTTCACCCAGCAGGACCGGAACCAGCGCCGCGCGCCCGTCCCAGGTCCCGCGCCGGCTCCGCCCGGCTTCGAGCGCGGCCGGCAGCGCATCGAACGCGCGGTCCAGTATCTCGATCAGGTCAACCGGGTTGCGCCAGGCGTTCGACTCCTCCATCCGGCTCGCGTTGGCGTAGCCGTGCGCGAGGCTGGTCAGCGCCGCCTCGGCGAGCGCCGGCGCCCAGCCCGCGTGGTCGAGCGCTTCCAGCGCCTTGTTGGTGAAGTCGAGCGGGTGGCCGATCTGGATGTAGCGATGATCGGTCGCGGCGGCAAACAGCATATCGGCCAGCGCGCGGTGGTCCGCCCCGGCGCGGACCGCCGACACGATGCAGCGCTCCGCACCCTCCGCGTCGCGCACCTCGATGAACTGGCGGAACCAGAGCTTGAGCGTGGGCAGGTCGGCCTCCAGCGTGGGCAGGGGGCGGATGCCGAAGCGCGGCGGCATCCCGGCGCAGTCGTTGGCGACCGCCGACAGCCCGTGGTAGAGCGCGTGGGACCTGTCGGGCGCGTCAAGGCGCGGCAGCAGGTTCATCATGCATGTGAGGATGGTAAGGCCCTGCCCCCAGCCCGCCTCGCGGTAGTGCGCGCCAAACTCCAGCCCGACGCGGAACGGCGCGACGGGGTCTACGCCGCCATCGAGCAGCCGGATTACGGCCTTGCCGATCACCAGCGAGATGTTGCGCTCCAACCCGTCGCGCAGGCGCTTGCGCTGGTGTTCGAGTGGGTCCGTGCGCGGGGTGAGGTCCACCCACACCGCGCCGTCGCGCACCTCCACCGGGTAGGCGCGCACGTCGTCGGCCCACTGGTCGAACGTGCCGCCGCTTGCCAGGTCAAAGCGCGCGTGGTGCCAGTGGCACGTGAGGATGCCGTCCTTGACCGTGCCCCGGTCGAGGGGGAACCCCATGTGCGGGCAGCGGTTATCGACCGCGTAGACCGTGTCACCGTGGGCGAACAGCGCCAGGGTGTGCCCATCGACCTGCACGGCCATGCGGCCGGCGGCTTGCACATCGGCGAGCGCAGCGGCGCGGACGAACTGCTCGGTAATTGCAGACATCTCCGATCCTTTTTAGAATCAACTGGTTTTGGCCTATTATGGCACAAAAGCGGGCCGTCAGCCGACAGCCGGCGGGTCGGTTTGAACCTGTACCTTGGTCCAGGGGCGGCAGCGCTGCGCGGGTGATTTCATCTTGGGGGCATGCTTGTGGTCCGCCAGTGATTCTGCCTGTCTTTACCTCACCCCCGCCCCCCTCTCCATAAAATGGGAGAGGGGGAGAATAGGAATGCCAAGTCCCCTCTCCACGAGTGGAGAGGGGATTTAGGGTGAGGTGGTTCTTGCGCATGAAGTTGCCCCTATCCTGGAACACACCCCGCTGCGCAAAAAACGGCGTCCCCGCCTGTTGGGGGGGACGCCGCTGCTTGTGCGTATCGGGCCAGCGCGCCGCAGGTCTACGCCGTCTCTGAGGCCTCCGAGGCTTCCTCCGCGGCTTTCGGGGGCGGGACCAGCCCGGTCTCTTCCACGAGGCGCGGCACGATGCTCTCCCAGCCGACGGCCATCAGGTGGATGCCGCTCACGCCGGCCTTGCCCTTCACCGCGTCGATCAGCTCCAGCGCGATCTGCACGCCCTCTTCCTGCTCCGCGTCCTTGCCCTGGGCGGCGGCCTTCTCCATGCGCGCCAGGAGCGGCTCCGGGATGCGCACGCCGGGCACCTCTTCGTGCATGTACTGCGCCATCTTCAGGCTCTTGAGCGGGGTGACGCCGACCAGGACATAGACCTTGTCGAGCACGCCGCGCTCGCCCAGAAGTTCCAGCCAGACGTTGAAGCCGTCAGGGTCGTAGACCAGGTTGGTCTGGAAGAACTGCGCGCCGGCGTTGATCTTCTTGTGCTCGCGGAGGGCCTGGAAGCGCGGCAGCGACGCGAAAGGCGACGCGGCAGCGCCGAGGAACATCTGCGGCGCGTTCTTGAGGTTGCGGCCATCGAGGTAATGGCCCTCGTCGCGCATCCGGCGCAGTATCCAGAGCATCTGCACCGAGTCGATGTCCAGGATGTCCATGCGCCCCTGCGGCCCCGGCCCCATGCGCGAGTGGTCGCCGGAGAGGCACAAGATGTTGCGGATGCCCATCGCGGTCGCGCCGATGACCTCTGCCTGGAGGCCCATGCGCGTCCGGTCGCGGGCGGCGATCTGCATCACCGGCTCCGCGCCCTCTTCGAGCGCGATCAGGCTGCACGCCAGGCTGGACATGCGCGGGGTGGCGGAGGGTTGTCGGTGAAGTTGATGGCGCGGACGTATGGCTTGATGAGCCGGATGTTCTCGCGCAGCTTGCCGGTCGCGGTGCTCATCGGCGGCGCAACCTCGGAGGTCACGACGAACTCGCCAGAGCGCAAGGCCGCCTCAAGGCCGGAGATTGGCGCCTCATAGGCCGGCCGGTGATACTGGTCGTCGCCCTGCCACCAGTCAGGCTGGCGGACGGGGCGGAAGATCGCGTCCCAGGTCTGGGCGCGGCGCGCGGCGTCGCCGCTGAGGAGGCCCTTCGCCGTGCTGCCCAGCCCCAGGCTCCTGACCTGGTGAACCACATCGCCCCAGGTTTCGCCGCCGGTCTTGCTCCAGTCGAGCGGGGGCAGGACTTCGAGGAGCTTGTCCTCGCGGCCCATGGCCTCCGAACGCTGGTAAATCCGGTACCAGACGCACTGCCGCGTCTCGTCCACGTAGCAGTGCTCCGGCGTCGAACCGCCGCAGGGGCCGTTGCGCGCACCCTTCGGGCACTCCATCGGGCAGATGAAGGCCGTCTCCTGGAGCAGGCAGTTCCCGCACATGCGGCAGCCAAAGAGCGGCCCCTTGACCAGACGCTCCGTCCAGATCAGCAGGCGTTCCGAGAGGGAAGGGTTGTGGAAGGGGTAGAAAGGGGCTGCCAGCGGCGGGCTGGGGTGAAAATTGGGAAGATGCGCATCACACCGACTCCTATAAGCGGGTTCGTCACCAGACCAATTGTATCTTATTTCGCCTCATAGAACTGGGTAAGTGACAACCGTCCCCCGTTCGGCGTGAGTTGTCACAGTCCCAGCCGGGTGCGCGGCACGGGGCGTTTGTCCGCGCGCGCGGCTTCGCCCGCGAGGCCGGGCGT